>NZ_FCOQ01000001.1 GCF_900021165.1 Paenibacillus phocaeensis
TCGTAGTCAAACGCTCTATCCAGCTGAGCTAAGGGCGCGTATGAAGATGGAGCGGACGACGGGAATCGAACCCGCGACCCTCGCCTTGGCAAGGCGATGCTCTACCGCTGAGCCACGTCCGCATGAACAATATGAAACTGGTGAGCCATGAAGGACTCGAACCTTCGACACCCTGATTAAAAGTCAGGTGCTCTACCAACTGAGCTAATGGCTCGTACAATCAGAACGATGAGAATAAATGGCGGAGCCGACGGGATTCGAACCCGCGGTCTCCTGCGTGACAGGCAGGCATGTTAGGCCTCTACACCACGGCTCCACACTTAGATCATTGCATCCTCGGATTGAGGATAATTGCGGGGGCAGGATTTGAACCTGCGGCCTTCGGGTTATGAGCCCGACGAGCTACCGGGCTGCTCCACCCCGCGTCAGTAATAAAAATTATTATGGTGGAGGCTGAGGGGATCGAACCCCCGACCCTCTGCTTGTAAGGCAGATGCTCTCCCAGCTGAGCTAAGCCTCCAAATCTGGGAAGGTAAAGAATGACCCGTAGGGGATTCGAACCCCTGTTACCTCCGTGAAAGGGAGGTGTCTTAACCCCTTGACCAACGGGCCACAAGTAAAGTCCTTGCTGGCGGAGAGAGAGGGATTCGAACCCTCGAGACGCTTGTGACGCCTACACGATTTCCAATCGTGCTCCTTCGGCCAACTCGGACACCTCTCCATATGAGTTGGTTTTCCCAGAAGGGAAGCAAATATGCATTGCATAAATGCTCCCTTCCAGAATGGACTCCCCGAACAGGACTCGAACCTGTGACAACTCGATTAACAGTCGAGTGCTCTACCGACTGAGCTATCAGGGAACATTGCTTGGCGGCGTCCTACTCTCCCAGGACCCTTCGGTCCAAGTACCA
>NZ_FCOQ01000002.1 GCF_900021165.1 Paenibacillus phocaeensis
AAAAAATGCGATTTGATAAATCCATGTTGGACCGAAGGGGGAATTGCTTTGGAGTTTAGCTTTACCGAAAATGCCAGGCTGATGGGGAGATTTGACCTCGCCGAGAAAGAGAAACCGAAATGCGGATGGGTCAACAGCGCTGTTTTTGTTGCTTTTCGCGGGACGGCCATCTCGATGACGGCTGAAGATTCAGATGGCCAGGATTACGTAGAAATCGTAGTGGACGGCGTTGCCCGGAATTGGATCCCTCTGAAGAAAGGGGTCCATGACTACGTCATTGAACAGGGGCTGCCGGAAGGCGAACATACTTTAGAGATCCATAAGCGGACTGGGATTCTGACCGGAAGTATTGTTTTTCACGATTTTTCTCTGCCGGACGGCGGAAGCTTCCTTCCCCCACCTCCGGCCAAACCGCTTCGGTTGGAGTACTTCGGCGATTCCATTACGGATGGAGCGGGAATCGGGCATCCGCATGAGCTGGCGGAAGCTCCGCATCTGGACGACGGATATATGTCCTATGTCGGGATCAGCGCTAGAATGTTGAACGCGGAATATCATACGATGGCCATTTGCGGAATTGGCGTTTGGCAGGATGCGATAGGGAATCAGCAAGGTTTGCCGGAGCATTTTGACGGGACGCTCGGGAAAGGGACGGCGACGTGGGACTTTTCCCGTTATACTCCCGAAGGTGTCGTCATTAATTTGGGCCAAAACGATTATTCTACGCCCATTCGGGATGAAGAGTATATTGCGGCTTATATCGGATTTATCGAGGCGATCCTGGAGAAGTATAACGACCCTTATGTCTTTTGCTGCGTCGGAACGATGAATAACAACTATCTGGCCAGCGTGAATCAGGTGGTGTCTCATTTCAATCAGAACGGAAACGCGAAAGTATTTGTGGTGGACCTGGGATTGATTCATCCCGAGGTGGAAGGATGGGGGGGCCGGTATCATCCCGGCTATCAGACGCATTACCGGATGGGCCTGGAGCTGGCCTCCTTCATCAGCGCCAAGACCGGCTGGGAATTGCTTAAGCGCCCGACGATTGCTACGGAATGCGTGTTCTAAAATCAATGGATCGATGATCGAATCAAGCCCCCGTTTCTAATGAAACGAAGGCTTTAGCCGATTGATCTTGGTTACCACTCTATCTTTGACTGTCCATTGGGTGGGACTCCAGCCATTGTAGGATGAACTGTCCCACCAGGCTGTTGGCCCAGCCAAACCATTCGCGTGTAAACTGCTCCGGCTGCCCGATATGCCACACATAACCTGGCGGGGTATGCGGACTGCCTACCCCTGCAGCGTAACGTCCCTTGTAGTAGTAGGGGTTGTCTTCGCTGAGTACGAATTGTCGTGTGCGCAGGTACTTGGGATCATCATAGCTGCAATAGCCCAGATAAGGCATGGCCAGCAAGCTGGGAACATTGGCGTCATCCATCAGATTATAATTGCCGTAACCGTCGGTTCCATATCGAAGCCACCCATACGCCACTCGATTATGCATTGGTTATGACGGTGGAGCCCGGTTTTGCCGGACAGAAATTTCTGGAGCATACGGCCGACAAAATAAAGCAAATCCGCGAGCTGATCGGACCGGACAAGGATATCATGGTCGATGGCAACATCAGCATGGACAGCGCGCAGCTATGTCGGGAATATGGAGCTAACG
This sequence comes from Paenibacillus phocaeensis, assembly GCF_900021165.1. Classification (GTDB taxonomy): domain Bacteria; phylum Bacillota; class Bacilli; order Paenibacillales; family Paenibacillaceae; genus Fontibacillus; species Fontibacillus phocaensis. The sequence goes on from NZ_FCOQ01000002.1 coordinate 1,676, forward strand.
TCTTTGTGCTCGGCACCTCCGTGGCCTACAGCAAGCAGCAAATCAATGATCAACAGGTCCGAGAATTCCGCGAGAAACTGGATGTGCCTGTGAAATCCTAACATAAGCCCGTGAATAACGGGCTAACAGAGATAGAACTTAGAAAATCGACCCTGGCGGGACTAAACTCCGAAGCTGGCTTTTACCGTATTCAAGCGGTCAATCACGTATCTTTGGATTGTGGGAACGCACGATAAAATTGCTTGTTTGCAGTTTCTAACTTTGCAAGATATTCTGCATAATTTGGACTGAGCATTTTCATATTATTGACTAACCGTTCATAATAACCGCTCTGTTTCTGAAAGTCTCGCATCTTTTGTTGCATGATTGCTATGGGAGAACTTAAATATTCGTCCGACTTCAGATAAGCAAGATATTCTTCTATATCCTGATGGTGTTGGGCTAAATAATTTTCTGTATCATTTAGCATTTCAGCCATAGCTTGATTGGTTGTGTTCTCAAGTTGGACGACATGAAGCCCTTCGTTCAACGTGAACATTTCTTCCAAGTACTCGGATAATTCCGGAGGCAAATGCAATTCCACATGATCAAGATAGTTGATGATTTCATTGTAGGCTTTGCGCTTTTCATCGGTATCGATCATTCCGTCCAAGAATCTGCCGAAATGCATAGACAAGAAGAGTCCATAGTTACCGGGAAAAGCCAAGGCAAGTCTTTCTTTTATCGTGAGCAAATGTTCATCGTGATCTTGCAAATCGTCAAACGCTCTTTCAACATCGTAACTGCGAATCAGATTATCCATACATTGCTGAATCGTTTGAAGCCGTTGCAGCCTAATTTCTGTAACATACCTGCATTTAGCCAACGCAGCGGATTTATGGTTGCTGCACAAAATATTTTTAATATCCGTAACACTTATTCCGCACTTTCTCAACACAGATATTTCTTTGAGCGTAAGGATGTCGGCTTCGCTGTAGTCCCGATAACCATTTTCAAGAATTTCAGGAGAAATCAACCCTTTGGCCTCGTAATATTCCATTGCCTTTTTCGTAAGATTACTTTTTTTGCAGGCTTCATTTATAAGCATTTGATCACCTCAAAACAAAATTAAGCTAACCCCTAAGGGGGGAGTCAAGTCTTTTTGTAAGTAATTTGAAGAATGATATATTTTCATTTTCTGTTGGATGAAAATTTTTATATGACTCTAAAAGGATTATTATATATGACCCGAAATGAAAGCGCTTTATAATTTGGGTATATCCATAATTATATAAAAAAGGAGTTGAAAGGTAATGAGGAAATGGTTGAAGGTGAGTGCGTTTGCCTTTGCTATTGCGCTGATGACGCCGGCGATGGCTCCGGTGCCGGAGGCCAAGGCTGCAGGCAGCTTTATCATGGGCGGAGATATGTCCATGCTTCATGAGGTGGAGCAGCGGGGAGGCAAGTTCTATGATCAGGGCGTAGAGCAGGATGCGCTGGAGATTCTGGGCGATCATGGCATGAACGCGGTTCGCCTGCGGCTTTGGGTCGATCCTTATGACAGTGCGGGCAATCCGTACGGCGGCGGAACGAATGATCTCGCTACGACCATCTCGCTCGCCCAACGGGCGAAGGCGCAAGGCATGGACGTGCTGCTTAACTTCCATTTCAGCGATTTCTGGGCCGATCCGGGAAAGCAAACTAAGCCGAAAGCATGGCAAGGCCTTACCTACAGTCAATTACTCACTACCGTCTACAACTACACGAATAGCGTCATCGTTCAGATGAAGGCTGCAGGAGCGATGCCGGATATGGTACAGGTCGGCAATGAGACCAGCAGCGGAATGCTGTGGAATGACGGCAAGGTTGGCGGTGGCATCGACGACTTTACCCAGCTCGGCGAGCTGATGAGCTCGGCCATTAACGGGATTCATGCCGCTCTGTCGCCGGGCGAGGACGTCGAGATTGTGTTGCATTTGGACCATGGCGGCGACAACAATTTGTATACCTGGTGGTTTGATAAGATCGAAGCCGAGAATGTGGATTACGATATTATCGGCTTGACCTATTATCCGTTCTGGCACGGGACGATGGGCGAACTGGCCTACAATTTGAATGCCATAAGCAACCGCTACAATAAAGATGTCATGATCGTCGAAACGGCGTACGGTTTTACGCTGGACGATGGCGACGGTCTGGGGAATTCTTTTTATACGGCGGAAGAAAGCATCGGCGGCTATCCGGCGTCGGTCGCGGGTCAGACGGCTTATTTGCGGGATCTGAAAGAAATAGTACAGGACGTGCCGAATGGCCACGGCCGCGGGATTTTCTGGTGGGAGCCGGCGTGGCTGCCAGTGGAAGGGGCCCATTGGGGAAGCGAGGCCGGCAAGCTGTACAACAACGATACCGGACTGCTGTCTAATCCCTGGGACAACCAGACGCTGTTCGATTTTGGCGGCAATCTGCTGTCGACAGTCTCCGTATTTACCGAGAGCGCGCCGGTTAATCTCGTATCCAATCCGAGCTTTGAAGCGGATGGTTGGACGACGACGCCTACGGCCTGGAATCGCTGGGCGGCCGACACCGCGTCTTATAATGCCATTAAGGTAGAGAACAACGGCGTTACCGGCAGCTTCAAGCTGACGCACTGGAGCGACGCCGCATATGAAGCGTCCACGTATCAGAACATTACCGGGCTTAGCAACGGCACTTATACGTTATCGGCCTGGGTGCTCAACAGCGGTGGACAAAATACGGTGCAACTGTACGCCAAAAACTATGGCGGCGCAGAGCGCAATGCGCAATTGCCGGTCAGCGAAGCGAAATGGGTAAAAGTAAAAATCGAGAACATCCCCGTGACCAACGGACAAATCGAAATCGGCGTCTATTCCGATGCCAATGCAAACAACTGGATGAATCTGGACCACGTCAAGCTGTACAAAACCAACTAACGTTAACCGCCAATCAAGCAGTCTCAGCAGGCAATTGCCTTGCCGGGGCTGCTTTTTGGGTTTGGAGAGGGAAAAATATTATACGCGCGCTAAAGTTATTTTATATATCAACGAAATTGGAAGCGTTTTATATTAAGGGTGACGGCTGATGAGCCAGTTGATGAGGGGGGATTGAGATGAGAAAAACGATGTTCATGGTTTGTGTCTGTCTGCTTGTATTCGCGCTTGCGGCGTGTGCGCCCGACCGGACGGGGCAGTTGAACGGTAATGCAGGGAATGACTCAAACGGCAATAACGGCACTGTCGTACAGGAGCAGGAGCCGGGCGGCGGGGATGGCGAACAGCCGGACAAGCTGATTGTATGGTCAAATGACGATGCCAAGCATTTGAAAGCGGTGGAACAGTTGGCAGGCGAATTTACAGCAGAAACCGGGGTGCAGGTGGAGATCATGCCGGTCAGCGGCTCCGAACAGGTGCAAAAGCTGTCCTTGGCCGCTCCCGCGGGCAACGGTCCCGATCTGTTCTACCAGCCGCAGGATCGTCTGGGCGATCTCGCCGTGCAGGGATTGGCCGATCCGGTGGAGCTGTCGGAGCAGGAGCTTGCGCAGTACAGCGCAGCGGCCCTGAACGCGGTGCAGTATGAGGGGCAAACGTATGGGTTCCCGATTTCGATCGAAACCTATGCGGTGTACTACAATAAAGCTCTTGTCGATCAGGTGCCCGCCGCGTTGGAGGATGCGGCCAAGCTGTCCGCCGCGCTGACGGATGCCGGTAAGGACCGCTATGCCTTCCTGATGGTGCCGGATTTTTACTATGCGATGCCGTTTATTTCGAACTATGGCGGTTATATTTTCGGCCAGCAGGACGGCAAGTATGACCCTTCCGATCTAGGCTTGAACAATGAGGGCGCAGTTCAAGGGATGACCGCCTATGCCGACTTCGTCAAGGGCACGGGCATTCCGGTCACGATGACCACCGATGTGATGGATACGTTGTTCCTGGAAGGTAAGGTGGGCATGGCCGTGAACGGGCTGTGGGCGATGAAGCCTTACGCCGATAAGCTGGGCGAACAGCTTGGGACGGCGCCGCTTCCGACGGTGAACGGCAAGTCCGCGCCATCCTTTGTCGGTGTGAAGTCGTGGTTTGTTTCAGCCTATTCCGAGCATCCGTCTTGGGCGAAGCGGCTTGCGCTCTACTTGACCAACGCCGCCAGCTCGAAGGTGTATTACGAGCAAACGGGGGAAATCCCGGCTTCGCCGGATGCGCAGCAGAACATCAGCGATCCGCTGTACGACGGCTTTGTGCGGCAGCTTGAGAACGGCGTCCCGATGCCGAATATTCCGGAGATGAGCGCCGTTTGGGCGATGGACGACGCGGTTGATTTTATCGTGCAAGGGGAGGACCCGAAGTCCGTCCTGGATGAAACAACGGCGCAGATTGCCGCCCAAATCAAGGCGTCCGGCCAGTGACGGCTTGCCATATCGTACCAGGAGGAATTCATCATGGAGGAACCTAACGCAGTAGGACTGCACGGTCGGACGCCTAGAGCGCCTCGGACACCCCGGGGGCATCGGCCCTGGCTGGCGATGGGGTTGTCCATCCTGTTCGCGGGTTTGGGGCAGTTGTACAATCGCAGCTATATCAAAGGCATCGTTCTGATGATCATCGAGCTTGCCTTTATTGTCACTTTCGCCGACTTTATCGGGCTGGGCCTGTGGGGGATCGCCACGCTGGGGACGATTCCGAAGTTGGACCATTCGATCTTTTTGCTGGTGTACGGGCTGTTGTCGCTGATTATGCTGGCGATGGCTGCGGTGATCTACATTTTCAACATCCGGGACGCTAAAAAACAGGCGGAGCAAATCGCCGCCGGCTGGCGACGCCCGAAGTTGCGGGAGGCGATGAAGCAGGCGTATATGGCCAGCGTTCCGTATATTTTATCGGTGCCCGGTTTTATTCTTCTGATCTTTGTCGTTGTTTTTCCGCTGCTGTTTGCGGTGTCGCTGGCGTTTACTAACTACGATCTGTATCATTCCCCGCCGCGCCATCTGGTCGATTGGGTTGGATTTGACAACTTTGTCAGCCTCGTGACGGTCCCGGTCTGGAACCAGTCGTTCGTGAAAGTCCTGTCCTGGACCCTGGTCTGGACGATTGTATCAACGACGCTGCAGATTGGCCTGGGGCTGCTGTTGGCGGTACTGGTAAATGACAAGCGTGTTCGCTTCAAACGTCTGATCCGCACGATTCTGATTTTACCGTGGGCGATTCCAAATTTCGTGACGATCCTGATTTTTTCCGCGCTGTTCAACGATCAGTTCGGGGCCATCAATCGTACGCTGCGAGATTGGTTCCATCTGGCTCCGATCCCTTGGCTGACCGATCCGATGTTCACGAAGATCGCGCTGATCGGCATTCAGGTGTGGCTGGGCTTTCCGTTCTTGTTCGCCCTGTTCACCGGCGTGTTGCAAAGCATCTCCCATGACGCCTATGAAGCGGCCGATGTGGACGGCGGGACGCGTTGGCAGAAATTCCGCTATATTACACTGCCGCACGTGCTGTTCGCCACCGCACCGCTGCTGATTATTCAATATACGGCCAACTTTAACAATTTCAATATCATCTATTTGTTCAACGGAGGGGGACCTGCGGTGCGCGGGCAGACGGCCGGCGGGACGGACATTTTGATTTCCTGGGTGTATCAGCTCACCTTTACGACGAACAACTACAATATGGCGGCGGCCATTTCCCTGATTATCGGGGTGATTGTGATTGCCTTTGCCTTCTTTCAATTCCGGCGGACCAAGTCGTTCAAAGAGGAGGGGGGTCAATAAATGGGCGGGCGTTTGAAATCCAGGCTTGAAGTCGCAGGGATCTATCTGATTATCGGGCTGATGACGGTCGTAATCTGTTATCCGCTCGCATGGGCGGTTGGTTTGTCCTTTAATTCAGGCACCAGCCTGTACACGTCCAGCATGATTCCCAAGGAGCCGACGCTGGAGCATTACCGCTGGCTGTTCACCAGCCCGGAAAGCAATTATCTGACTTGGTACAAAAATACGCTGTATGTTTCGGCGGCGGCCAGCCTGCTGTCGATCCTGTTTACCTCCATGACGGCGTACGCGCTGTCGAGATTCCAGTTTATCGGCCGAAAAAGCGGCATGTACGCATTCCTGCTGCTGCAGATGTTTCCGGTCATGATGGCGATGGTGGCGATCTATATCTTTTTGAATCTGATCGGCTTGCTGAATACTTTGATCGGACTGATCTTGATCTATGTCGGCGGGCAGATTCCTTTTAACGCGTGGCTGGTCAAGGGGTACCTGGATACGATCTCCCGCGAGCTGGACGATGCGGCGAAGATCGACGGGGCCGGACCGATTCGCTTGTTCATCCGCATTTTGCTGCCCTTGATTACGCCGATCCTGGCGATTGTGGCCTTGACCAATTTTATGCTGCCGATTTTCGATTTTATCTTGCCTTCGATCATTTTGCATGACAAAAGCAAATATACGTTGGCAGTCGGCTTGTATCATTTTGTCACCGAAAAATATGCCAACAACTTCACGGTGTTTACGGCCGGAGCGATTCTGATCGCCGTCCCGATCGCCGGGATTTACTTGTTCTTGCAAAAATATTTCATCTCGGGACTTGCAGCCGGCGGTACCAAAGGCTAACGGCCCGTTAAAGGAGTGGACAACAAAATGAGCATTGAATTTATTAAAGGCGCGGACATTTCGTTCGTGGACGAAATCGAAAGCGAGGGCGGCGCGTTTTATGAGCAGGGCCGGGAGCGCGATGTGCTGGATATCTTGAAAGACAGCGGAGTCAACTCGGCCCGCTTGCGCCTGTGGAACAACCCTACATTCGACTACTGCAATCCGCGGAAAACGATCAAGATGGCCAAGCGGATCAAGGAGAAAGGGCTGCATTTCCTGCTGGACTTCCATTATTCCGATTATTGGGCGGACCCGTCCAAGCAGCATATGCCGAAGGCTTGGGAAGGCTTGAGCTTTCCGCAACTGGCGGAGCGGGTTGAGGAATTTACGGTTTTATTTCTAAAAGAGCTGGAGGCGGAGGGCGCTTTACCGGATATGGTGCAGGTGGGCAATGAAATAACGAACGGCATGATCTGGGAAGCGGGACGCGTCGATGGCGAGCATAATACGCCGCAGCAGTGGGAGAAACTGGCCGCGCTGATCGCCGCCGGCGTTCGCGGCGTTCGGTACGTCTCCAATGAAGGCAAGCCGATCCCCGTGATGATCCATATCGACCGCGGCGGCGATCATGAGGGCAGCCGGTTCTTTTTTGACAAGCTGGCCGCATTTGGCATCGATTATGATATCATCGGTCTCTCCTATTATTCGTGGTGGCACGGCACCTTGGAGGAATTGACGGACAATCTGCACGATTTGGCCGGCCGCTACCGTAAGCCGATCGTGGTGGTGGAGGCGGCCTACCCATGGACGATGACGCCGCCGGATGAGCAGCCGCTGATCTTCAATAAAGAGGAGTGGGTGTATCCGGGCTTTCCGCCGACGGTGGAGGGGCAGAAGAGGTGGTTGGAGGAGCTGATGCGGCGCATCAGGCAGGTGCCGGACGGCCTTGGCCTGGGTCTCTATTATTGGGAACCGTGCTGGATCCCGTCCAAGTCGGCCTGGTCGGTCGGGCACGAGAACAACTGGTCGAACTTGACGCTGTTTGATTATGACGGTAACAAGCTGAGCTCTTTGGATGCGTTTTTGGATAAGTAGCCTAAAAGTGAGAATTCAAAAAGAACGGCGTTGAAAGGCCTGCAAACCATCGTTCATAATAGAGTTATCAACACTCGGGTGGTGATAGCTCTTGGATTGGGGAAATGAGAATATTCGCTACGTGTTTTCTTCGATAGAACGCTCGCTGCCGTTATTTTTGGAATCCATCGGATACAGCGCGTGGGAACGGATCTTTCAGCGTCCCGAAGGCTATCCGTATTATCATTGGCTGCACACGCTGGAGGGCGAAGGACGCTTCGAGCTGCACGGCGAATCCGTCAGGCTGACCCAGGGACAAGGCGTGCTGCTGAAGCCGTTTACGCCACATAGCTATTATCCGGCGTCGGATCGCTGGTCGACCATTTACATTACGTTTGGCGGCGCGTCTGCGGCGTCGATTATGGAATCCTTGAACATGAATGCCTCGACCTTCTACGAGGAGGGGGACGACCGGTCCTTTGGCGCGCTGTTCAACGACCTGTTTCGGCGCATCGACCAGGCGGAATCTCACTCCGAGATCGAGGTGTCCACCGATCTCTATTATTTTTTGATGCAGTTGCGCCAATTCGGCATGCTGAACAACGGCCCGTCGCTGTCGCAATATTACCGCAAGCTCCAGCCCATCGTAAACTGGATGGAGCAGCATTTGGCCGATAACATCGGCCTACCGGAAATCGTGGAGCACGCCCATATCGGCATGAACGCGCTGCACGAGTTGTTTCAGCAGGCTTTTGATATGAGCCCCTACTCGTACTTCATCCAATTGCGCCTGCGCGAGGCCAAGAAGATCATGCTGCAGCACCCCGAACGCGCCCTGCGCGAGGTCGCCGAGCAAACCGGCTTCAACGACGTTAGCCACTTCGTGGCCACCTTCCGCAAGAAGGAAGGAATTACGCCGGGGAAGTATCGGGAGTTGCATTTGACGGCGGAGGAGACGGGGATGGGGGAACATTGAAACAAACAGCCCGATGAGTTCGGGCTGTTTGCTATTTTTCAAGAAGCCAGAGGGGGAACTTATTCAAATATCAATTCCCTCTTGGCATTGTAGATTTGAACGGATGACCTTCCATTCGACGCCTCGTCGTAGTCGCCGGTAATCATATAGTTCCTTTTTGTATGATCGATGTCTAACCGATGCCACTTGGTTTGATTGAATGTGGCGTAAATCTGGTTGCCCTCTTGGAGAAGTCGATCCTCGTTAATTTGAATCATGAGATAGGGATACCCTGTTCGAATTCCAAAAATTTGGACAGGGCTGTCCGGATCCTCGTTAAGCATCAAGTCCATGCCGTAAACCAGCTTGTCGTTGATGACGCTTATATGATACGCCCCTACTTTCACTCCCCGCTTGTAATATACGTAGGCAAAAGGCTTGTCCAGGTCGTTTCTCATCGCGACATCGAGGATTTCAATGTGTTCTTTTTCACTTAGCTGTTGAATATGGAGATCGGAAATTTTGCTGTAAGAGTCCCTTTGAGCGAAGTGAATCAAGGCCAATAGTGAGAAAAGCAAAAGGAGGGCTAATCCTTGAAGGAACCCTTTCTTTTTCAGTATTGGGGTCAAATGAATCCCTCCATTCATGACGGTTGCCAAGTATGGTTAAATTATACTATTACAACCGGGGGGAGTACACTGAAGATAAACGTAACTCCCCAATCATCTCGGCAGGCATTTGGCTGGTTGAGATTTTTTTTCTACTTATTATGAAGCTGTTCTCCTTTTTTTGGTGGAGGATGATAAATTTTGCGATAAAATAGAACTAGGGTAAAAGCTGATCGAAATAGTTCGATCCCCTTCTTGATCTAAAGCGGGACTCCGGGTTGGATCATCGTTGATACATTTAGTGGAGCCGCTGATCTTCTAGCGGTGCGAACCCCAAGCGCACATCAAATCCCCGGGAGGTTCGCACCCCGCGTTATTAATGGGTTTGTGAAGATTTTGGTTGAAATCAAAGAAAAAAATCGCGCTCACAAAATAGGTTCGCACTTCTCGGGAGATAAGGCCTTGTGGCTCAAGGCTTCACATGGCCCGCTGTCGGTCGCACTCTATGTGAGTGCGTGGATTGAAATAAAGTTGCCTCTCCGCGAATCCCCTTTTGGGTCCGGTCGCACTCTATGTGAGTGCGTGGATTGAAATGCCTTGTTGCGCCAGCAGGAGTTCCGTTACTGGCTGTCGCACTCTATGTGAGTGCGTGGATTGAAATAAAAGAAAGGGGACGGACAGCAACAAAAGTAGGTGGCGTCGCACTCTATGTGAGTGCGTGGATTGAAATCTCTTGCTCGGGCTCGATTTGGTCAGTAACCTCGACGTCGCACTCTATGTGAGTGCGTGGATTGAAATTCTCCTAAATCTGATGAATGAACACTCTGTTAAAGTCGCACTCTATGTGAGTGCGTGGATTGAAATGTTAAATTGTCTATTTTCTAGTGTTGGGATACCAAGTCGCACTCTATGTGAGTGCGTGGATTGAAATAATTGTCCATCGGGGACGGTCTGCCAAGCAACAAAGTCGCACTCTATGTGAGTGCGTGGATTGAAATTCTTTGCCCCGGTACTCACGATCAATGAATAGACGGTCGCACTCTATGTGAGTGCGTGGATTGAAATGACTTTGCAATCAATGTATGGTGAGGGGTGAGGGGTCGCACTCTATGTGAGTGCGTGGATTGAAATATTATGTGTGAGGTGGGTGAAATTGAAATACCGTAGTCGCACTCTATGTGAGTGCGTGGATTGAAATTTACTTGCAAGGCGCTGCTACAAGGCAGTTAAACAAGTCGCACTCTATGTGAGTGCGTGGATTGAAATTTGGGTTTACTGTGCAAAGCGTCTTACAAGGCATCGTCGCACTCTATGTGAGTGCGTGGATTGAAATAAATGTTTTAGGTTTAGAGTGTTCCCGACCGAACAGTCGCACTCTATGTGAGTGCGTGGATTGAAATGATTTTATGATAAGCTGCTAGAACGAGTTGCAGCAGGTGTCGCACTCTATGTGAGTGCGTGGATTGAAATGGATTAACTCGTTAACCTTTTCATATCCCCCTGACGTCGCACTCTATGTGAGTGCGTGGATTGAAATGCACGACCGCCGGCAGCATCGTCGAAGTTGACGGTCGCACTCTATGTGAGTGCGTGGATTGAAATCGATGCGCTTGCGGATGTGAATCGTAAAGTTATCGTCGCACTCTATGTGAGTGCGTGGATTGAAATCAGGCCAAAGTAGCTGATGAAATATTGCCTGCCATTGTCGCACTCTATGTGAGTGCGTGGATTGAAATCCTCTTTGTCTCTAAAGCGTTCGGAAACTACTACCGGTCGCACTCTATGTGAGTGCGTGGATTGAAATAGATGTCTCAAGCGCTAGGAAGTGGGTTGCTACAAGTCGCACTCTATGTGAGTGCGTGGATTGAAATCGAACGCATTTGGGGCGATAATGCAAAGCTAGTAGTCGCACTCTATGTGAGTGCGTGGATTGAAATTCGTAGACCTCTTCCAGCCATTCGGTCATCATGACTGGATTGTCAACAGTAAATCAGACAGCTTTTTTAAGGGCCTCTTGGCGGTACTGAACAGGTGTCATGTATCCCAGTGTTCCGTGAATGCGATGCTTATTAAACCAGTTGACGTAATCGTATAGTTCAATCTCCAAATGGCGAAGGCTTTGAAATTCCATCTGGTTGATGAACTCGGTTTTCAGACCTTGTAGGTGGCTTCTGCTACGGCATTGTCATAGGGACAGCCCTTCATGCTCAGAGAACGACCGATCTCAAAGGTTTCCAGAAGCTCGTCCATCTTTTCATTTTTAAATTCACTGCCACGGTCTGTATGAAACCACTGAATTTGATGCAGATCGCCCTGCACTGTGGCAAAGGCACGAGAAACCAGAGCAGCGTCCTTGTTCGGACCTGCACTATGACCGATAATCTCTCGATTGAACAAGTCAACGAGTAGACAAATGTAGTGCCACTGGTTCTGAACCTTCACATAGGTCAGGTCGCTGACGACGAAGCGCTTGGTCTCGGTTTGGTCAAATTCACGATTCAGGATGTTGGCTATGGCTTCTTCGTTGCATGCGGCTTTATGCGGCTTATACTGCGCCACCGTGTACGTAGAAACCAGTCCTTGTTCTTTCATAATCCGGCCAATTCGACGTCTGGACACGACAATGCCTTGTTCCTGGAGCTTGACTTTGATCTTTCGTGTACCGTAAGCTCTTCGATTTTTGTGGAAAATCTCCACAATCGCTTTAGTGATCTCGTCTTCGTTCGGTTGTTCCTTCACTTCATAGTAAAAGGTGCTTCTTGCGATTTGCAGGACGTCACACATTGCTGATACCGAGTATTTATCACAGTTGTTCTGGATGATAGCTACTTTCGTCCCATGATCAGCGCGGCTTGCTTTAAAATATCGTTCTCCATCCTCAAGCGTTGGAGTTCTTTACGCAAAGCGATGAGTTCATTTTCTTCAGGTGAACGATTGTCCTTCTCTTTGAACGAACCCGTCGTTTGAGCTTGCTTGATCCATCGGTCTAAAGCTGAAGCTGTGAGGCCGTATTCCTCCACAATCGCAGCCCGGGATTTTCCGTTTTCATAGAGTTGCACCATTTGCTTTTTAAATTCTGAGGTGAAGGTACGCCGTTGTTGTTTTGGCATTGTAGAGATCCGCTCCTTAACATAATAGGTTTATTCTACAAGCCCTTATTTTTCTTGTCCAACTAAGTGTAGCCGATCCAGACCGTCGCACTCTATGTGAGTGCGTGGATTGAAATAAAACTTATATCGTCGATATTCACTCCGTACAGCCGTCGCACTCTATGTGAGTGCGTGGATTGAAATAAACAGCTCGTAAAGCTCCACGGGACTTAGCTGGTCGCACTCTATGTGAGTGCGTGGATTGAAATCAAACAGGCTTGTGCAATCACCAAAGACGGTAATGTCGCACTCTATGTGAGTGCGTGGATTGAAATAGGCTGAACTTACCGAGAAGGACGCAACCATAACGTCGCACTCTATGTGAGTGCGTGGATTGAAATGCGAATACCTGGATGATGTTTTAATGAAAGCAGGTCGCACTCTATGTGAGTGCGTGGATTGAAATGGACAGAGGCTGTCGTGAGGGACGCCTTCGTCCTGTCGCACTCTACGTGAGTGCGTGGATTGAAATTAGCATCTTCCGGTTAACCTCACGGGATAGGTTCAGTCGCACTCTACGTGAGTGCGTGGATTGAAATATCCAAGAGTCAATTTCCTTGAAAATGTAAAGGGTCGCACTCTACGTGAGTGCGTGGATTGAAATTGGTCAAGCGGGTTATTCTTACGAGTACGTGGGGTCGCACTCTACGTGAGTGCGTGGATTGAAATAGGTTAGCATCCATATCAAACAGTTCCTTCAAAAGTCGCACTCTACGTGAGTGCGTGGATTGAAATATTTTTTTCGTTGGCTGCCGATCCCGGTATTCGTGTCGCACTCTACGTGAGTGCGTGGATTGAAATTCTGAAAGGTGGTGGTTTGTCCGATATCTGTCCGTTGTCGCACTCTATGTGAGTGCGTGGATTGAAATGTCTACAAGAACAACACAGGTACGGTCGGAGTATGCGTCGCACTCTATGTGAGTGCGTGGATTGAAATCCGGATGCTGAAGCATTTGGCCCGGGAACTGGACGGTCGCACTCTATGTGAGTGCGTGGATTGAAATCATTCGGTGGCGGGGACAGCGGCATCACCGGGATCACGTCGCACTCTATGTGAGTGCGTGGATTGAAATAGCGCAACAGGTCGCGACGATGCTGGCGGACCGCGCGTCGCACTCTACGTGAGTGCGTGGATTGAAATATTATCCAAGATCGCGAAGCTGGAGCTGGGCAGTAGGTCGCACTCTACGTGAGTGCGTGGATTGAAATAGATAGCCGGCAGCCAGTCGCGTACAGCACCTCGAGTCGCACTCCACATGAGTGCGTGGATAGAAATGATGATCCGCCGCGCGTAATTGGTGCAATCGAACGTGTCCGCGCGCACTCCTTGTATCCGCAGTAAGAGTTCCATCTAGCCGATGTGCCGTTCGGGGGTCCGAGAATAGGGGGGAAGAGGAATGTTAAGGGTTATGCATCGAAATCTCTGACTTTTGTTGCAAAAAGAACGAAATCATCAATATGGTGCTCAATAATCGCCTGGACAATTTCGACCTGAATGCTTCGGTAATCGTGTACAGCAATGTTGCGAAACCCAACCATAGCCTTTAGATTGCGGTTGAGCGACTCGTCAATCACTCCATTGTCCATCAGCAAATCAAAAGCATCCCGGCTGCTTTGAGGGATCCCCCATTTATTTTCCGAGACCAAATGCATGGCCAGATCGATACATGCTTCGCAGGCGCGCTGTAAATTAAGAATAATGGAATCCTGCTTGGTGTAATTTAAGAGGTTCTCCCGCTTTCCTTCATACTCTTCCTGGATCCGTTTCAGACAACGGTGGATCGTTTCCGATTTGTTCGTCACGATATCGCGGTTCAATTCCTTCACCCTCTTCGATAATTCTCCATGATTTCTTTACGTTCGTCATTGAGCAGGGCATACTCCTTCAAAGCTTGCATAAATGCAGTCTGCCGCACATAAGGCTCGAAATCCTGCAGGACTTCGCCGCTTCCAATAATCTGTGCTTTGAAGACGGGGGTGGCTTGTGGAAAATAAATCAGATCGACCTCTCGATGGACAAGATCGGCTAGTTCCGATGCGGCCATAAATAGTTCATAAGCAGAGGGAGCCGGGAGTTCGGATATAAAAGCAATATCCACGTCGCTGTCTGGGTGCATTTCTCCCCTAGCCGCCGATCCAAATAAAATCACGGTATGCGCCTTGAATCGCTTGCTCAAATAATCCATGATGGCTGATTTTTGTTGGGGTTCAAGTTCCGGATTAGGCATTGGACACCGTCCATTCGTTAAATCAAATAAGTACCCTATCATGAGCGTATCCAAATCAGATTGAAAATACAAGTCGTTCTCGTTCAATGAGACTTTTTACCTGCATATTGGTGAAATATGACAAATCTTGCGGTAAAATAGAACTAGGTTATCTAGGATCATACGCGAGGAGATGTGCTTGTGTATATTGCCCATGTACGAGAACTCGATAGAGAAATTCAACCGGTAAACGCGCACTTGCTTGGAGTACAACGACTAGCGGAACGGTTCGGAGAAAAGCTGGGCCTGAAACATGTTGCCGGGTTAGCTGGGGTGCTTCACGATCTGGGGAAATATAGCGATAAGTTCCAACAATATATAGACGTTGTTGCCTTTCACCCTGAATGGCCCCAGCCGAAGCGCGGTGAGGTTGATCACTCTACAGCTGGAGGCAGATTACTGTTTTCGCTGCTCCATCATAAGGAAAGTACCTTCTGTGAAAAGCTTCTGGCCGAAATCGTCGGCAATGCCATCCTCTCTCATCACTCCAACCTCCAAGATTATCTCTCACCTGAGATCAAATCCGATTATCTAAGACGAGTACAAGATACGAATCTTCCTGAATACGAATTGGCTGTTGAACGTTTTTATCAGGATACGATGTCCGAGGAAGAACTTATCCATTATATTCATACTGCCGTAGATGAATTGGAGAAATTTACTAATCGCACGCCGGAGCAAAGTTTTTTCCTTACCAAGTATATCTTCAGTTGCTTAGTTGATGCGGATCGGACCAACACACGATGCTTCGAAGAACAGATTGAAACAGAAGAGTCCACCGATCATCTTCTTTTATTTGACACCTACTACCGTCGTTTAATAGATCATCTGGCCACTCTTAAAGAAAAAAGCGATGCAAGCGAACCGATCAATGTGCTGAGAGCCCAAATGTCGGAACAGTGCGATGAGTTCGCTGCCGAACGTTCGTCCGGCATTTATACGTTATCCATCCCCACGGGTGGTGGCAAAACACTTGCCAGTCTTCGTTATGCGCTCAGACATGCCGGCAAGTACAAAAAGCAGCGGATCATTTATGTTGTCCCCTATACCACAATCATCGAGCAAAACGCGGATGAGGTCAGGAAGGTATTGAAGGATAGCGAACATATTTTAGAACATCACTCCAATATTATTGAGGACGATCCGAATGGCATAGAAGATGGGGATGAAGCGGATGACGGGCTTATTACGAACAAAGAGAAACTTAAGCTGGCTCGCGACAATTGGGACAGCCCGATCATTTTTACTACCCTTGTCCAATTCCTCGATGTTTTTTATGCCAAAGGAAACCGCAATACCCGTCGTATGCATAATCTGAGTCATTCGGTGATTGTCTTTGACGAAGTGCAGAAAGTCCCTATTCACTGTATTTCTCTATTTAATGAGGCGTTGAATTTCTTGAAACAGGAGGCCCATTGCAGCATTCTTCTCTGCACGGCTACTCAACCTACTCTGGAAGGAGTAAAGCACAGCCTTTTGAAGGACCGGGATGGGGAGATCGTGCAGAACCTTTCTGAAGTTGCGAAGGCTTTTAAACGGGTAGAGCTTATTGATAAAACGGAAAATCCTATGACGAATGAGACGCTGGCCGATTGGGTGAAGTCGGAAATCGACGGATGGGGCAGCACCCTCATCATCCTGAATACGAAAAGGGTGGTTAAGGACTTATATGAAAAGTTAAAAGATGCCCCCGTGCCGGTCTATCATCTGAGCACCTCGATGTGTGCGGCACACCGGAAAGAGCAGCTCAAAGAAATCCGAGATAGGCTCAATCAACAAGTCCCCTTGATCTGCGTAACCACCCAATTGATAGAAGCCGGTGTCGATGTCAGCTTTAAATGTGTGATCCGCTCGTTAGCTGGACTGGACTCGATTGCCCAGGCAGCCGGGCGATGCAATCGGCACGGAGAAGACGAATCGCAGAACGTATACATTATTGATCATGCGGATGAAGCAATTTCGAAGCTGAAGGAGATTAAAGTCGGGAAAGATGTGTCCCGTCATGTACTAGCCAAGTTTAAGAAAAAACCTGATAAATATGAAGGTAACCTGCTTTTGCCACAGGCGATGAGTGAATATTTCCGCTATTACTACAATAGAATGGAGGTCAATTTAAACTATAACGTTAAGAAATTAGATAAAGAGATGACCAAGCTTTTGATGTCTCTTTCTCAGGAAAATGATTATGTGACCCACTACCAAAAGAAAAATGGGACAAGATTTCCTTTAATTTTAAATGGCAGCTACAAAACGGCAGCAGAGCACTTTAAGGTCATTGATCAAAACACGACGTCCGTTCTCGTGCCTTATGGAGGAGGCAAAGAACTCATTGCTCAATTGAATAGCGGAGCCTGGCTTGAAGATATAAGCAAGTTTTTGAAACAAGCCCAGCAGTATACGGTGAATTTGTATTCGCAAGAGCTGGAGCAATTAAGACGGGATAACGCCATTGTAGAACACTTGGACGGCATGATTTATGAGTTGAAAGAGAACTGGTATAGCGATGAGTATGGGGTGGACTTGAAGGGGGAGGGGGGAATGGACTTTATGGGTTTTTAAGTTTAGAAGAATCGAACCTATCGAATTGCCGATAGGTTCCCGACTCTATGTTATCGATAAGGGAGTAAAGGAGGTGATCCAAACCATGAGAAATGAAGTCCAGTTCGAAGTTTTCGGCGACTACGCTTTATTCACCGATCCTCTAACCAAAATTGGAGGTGAGAAGCTATCTTACAGTGTGCCTACCTACCAGGCAATTAAAGGCATACTAGAGTCCATCTACTGGAAGCCGACTATCATGTATATCATCGACGAACTACGTGTAATGAATCCGATCCAGATGGAATCGAAAGGCGTGCGTCCGATGGATTACGGGGGCGGGAACACGCTGGCTAATTATACGTATCTTAAGGATGTCCATTATCAAGTGAAGGCCCATTTTGTCTTTAACGAACACCGGCCGGATCTCGCCTTTGACCGCAATGAAGGGAAGCATTACAGCATCCTTCAGCGTTCGTTGAAGGCGGGTGGACGCAGAGATATTTTCCTGGGTACTAGAGAATGTCAGGGATATGTTCAGCCTTGTGAATTTGGCAGCGGAGAGGGTTTTTACGATACGGATGAAAGAACGCAGTATTTAGGAACGATGGTTCATGGGTTCAATTATCCGGATGAAACAGGGGTGAATGAGCTTTCGGTAAGGCTATGGCCTGTTGAGATGGAACAAGGGTATATCCGGTTTCGAAAGCCGGAGGAGTGCACGATTGTTCGTTCCGTTCGAGAGATGGAACCCAAATTATTCCATTCGGATGACATCGAGTCTGCGGAACAACTGCTTCGTGATTTAGGAGGTGAATGAGATGAGTTGGCTGCTCCACCTATATGAGACGTATGAGGCTAATTTGGATCAAGTCGGGAAAACGGTGAAAAAAAGGAGTGACCGGGAATACACGCTGCTGCCGGTTTCGCATACGACCCAGAATGCACATATTGAAGTGACGATCGATGAAGACGGTGATTTTCTGGAGGCCAGGGTGTTGGATAAAGAGAGTACCTTAATCCCCTGTACTGAAGAATCAGCAAGTCGGTCAGGTTCCAAGGTTGCTCCATACCCGTTACATGACAAATTAAGTTATGTCGCTGGCGACTTCGTCAAGTATGGCGGTCAGATCAAAAATCCGGAAGAAATCCCTTTTGAGAAGTATATCCGTAATTTGGAGGAATGGGCCAATTCGCCCTATGCGACGGAGAAACTGAAATGGATTTATACGTATTTGCGCAAGGGGCGGTTAATCGAGGACCTGGTTGCTGCCCAAATAATCAAACTCGACGAAAACCAGCAATTGATAGAGAAATGGGATGATAAATACACGGCCAAGCTCGGGGAAAAGCCGCCTATTTTCTCCAGCGGAGCTGCGGAGACATCCAGCGCTTTTATTAGATTTAATGCGTTTACCCCTGATTCACCGGAGGATGTATGGAAAGACAAAGCGATGTTTGATTCGTTTATTGCCTTTTACAATCAGAAGCTGGGGGAACAGGACGTTTGTTTCGTTACCGGAGACACTCGTCCGAGTACGGAGCGGCATGCGAACAAAATTCGCCATGCGGCAGACAAAGCAAAGTTAATTTCTGCGAATGACAATTCTGGCTTCACCTTTCGCGGACGATTCAAAACAAGCAAGGAAGCGGTAGCAATCAGTTATGAGGTGTCGCAGAAAGCGCATAACGCCTTGAAATGGCTGATTCACCGCCAGGGGAAAACGATTGATGAACGTGTCTTTCTGGTATGGGGCAACGATAACAATCCGGTTCCCAATACCGATGAGGATATCGTAGACATGATGCAGCATTCAGGCCGGGAGATCGAACGAGAACCGGATACGGACAAGCCGTACGCCGATCAGGTCAAACGAGCGATTGACGGCTACCGGAATGACCTGACCTACCAGGCAGAGGTGAATATTCTCGTTCTGGACTCGGCAACGACAGGCCGGATGGCCGTGCTTTACTACCGTCATCTGAATAAAGAGCTGTATTTGAACCGATTGGAAGAATGGCATAAGTCTTGTGCCTGGGAGCATCGGTATCGCAAGGATGAAGAGCAGTTTATCTCATTTTATGGAGCGCCGGCGACCAAGGATATTGCTTTTGCTGCTTACGGCCCAAGGGCGAGTGAGAAGATCGTCAAAGGTTTGATGGAACGGATCATTCCTTGCATCGTGGATGGACGCGCGGTCCCCCGAGACATTGTTAGAAGTGCCTTTCACCGGGCGTCGAATCCGGTTTCGATGGAACGGTGGGAATGGGAGAAGACGCTAAGTATTGCATGCGCACTGATTCGGAAAGGGCTGTTGGAAAAAGAAGAAGGGGAGGAATGGAATGTGCCGCTAAACACCGAGTCCAAGGATCGGAGTTATCTGTTTGGCCGTTTGCTGGCTGTGGCGGATGTGCTTGAACGAGGAGCGCTGGGCAAAGACGAGACGAGATCCACCAACGCGATTCGTTATATGAACTCTTTTGCCCAAAATCCGGGCCGTACCTGGAAAACCATTCAAGCTAGCCTGCAGCCTTATCAGGCCAAGCTGGGAACGAAAGCTACTTATTTATCCAAGATGATTGATGAAATCGCCGATCAATTTAAGGATGGCGACTTTAATAATGCTCCTTTAACAGAGCAATATTTGCTGGGATTCTATAGTCAGCGCCGTGAACTTTATAAGAAAAAAGAGGAGGATACAAACGAATGAGCACTCTTGGTCATAAAATCGATTTTGCAGTTATCCTATCGGTTACAAAAGCCAATCCGAACGGAGACCCCCTGAACGGGAATCGCCCTCGCCAAAATTATGACGGACGCGGTGAAATCTCTGATGTTGCGATCAAGCGTAAAATCCGCAATCGCTTGCTGGATATGGGAGAGAAGGTTTTTGTCCAGTCGGATGATAGAAAAGCGGATGAATTCAAAAGTTTGCGTGAACGTGCGGACGCCCATCCGGAGTTGGCGAAGATGCTGAAGGGGAAAAATGCCTCGACGGATGAATTTGCCAAGCTGGCTTGTCAGGAATGGATCGATGTGCGTAGTTTTGGACAAGTATTTGCTTTCAAAGGTTCCGAGCTGTCTGTTGGCGTCCGTGGTCCTGTGTCCATCCATACCGCAACAAGCGTTGACCCGATCGATATTGTCAGCACCCAGATTACCAAAAGCGTCAACTCCGTGACGGGAGACAAGCGCAGCTCCGATACGATGGGCATGAAGCATCGTGTGGATTTTGGCGTGTACGTGTTCAAGGGCAGCATTAACACCCAACTTGCGGAGAAGACAGGTTTTACGGAAGAAGATGCGGAGAAAATTAAACAAGCGCTGATCACGCTGTTTGAGAATGACAGCTCCTCCGCCCGCCCGGAAGGCAGTATGGAAGTCCATAAGGTTTACTGGTGGAACCATTCTTCCAAGCTGGGACAATATTCGTCGGCCAAAGTGCATCGTTCCTTAAAAGTTTGATAGCAGTTGCGGCAACCGACGGGCCTAAGCAATATTCGTCGGCCAAAGTGCATCGTTCCTTAAAAGTTCGTTCGACCTCTACGGAGCCGAAAAGTTTTGACGACTATACAATTGAACTAGAGGAACTCGATGGTTTGAATGTCGAGGTTATTAATGGTCGTTAATGACGAGGACCGTTATTTGATGTTGTCGGGGCTCCAGCATTTCCAATTTTGCAAACGTCAGTGGGCCCTGATTCATATTGAACAGCAATGGGAGGAAAATGTCAGAACCATCGAAGGTCAGCATTTACATCAAAAAGCGGATCAACCGTTTATCAAGGAGAAGCGTGGAGACAAGCTGGTCGTTCGCGCGATGCCGATTCAATCCACGGAACTGCGGTTAAGCGGAATCTGTGATGTGGTTGAATTTGTCCAGGACCCGGATGGAGTAGAATTGGCGGGAAGGGAAGGGACTTATAAGGTCTACCCGGTTGAGTATAAGCGGGGAAAGCCGAAAAAAGGCGACGAAGACGTCATTCAGCTAGCAGCCCAAGCGATGTGCCTGGAAGAGATGATGTTGTGCCGGGTAGACACAGGGTACCTATTCTACAACGAAATCAAGCATCGCATCGAAGTTTCGATGAGTGACCTGCTGCGTGATCAGGTAAGACAAATGGCTACTGAAATGCATCATTATTACGATAGACGTCATCCGCCGAAGGTAAAGACGGGGCCATTTTGTAAAAATTGCTCATTACAGCATATCTGTATGCCCAATCTGATGCACAAACGCTCTGTCCAAAGCTACATCGAGGGGAGGCTGAGTGAATGAGGAAGCTGTTAAACACGTTATATGTGACTCAGCCGGATACGTACTTGGCGCTTGATGGCGACAATGTGTTATTGCTCAAGGATGAGGAGAAGCTTGGCCGGTTGCCGCTTCATAATCTGGAGGCCATCGTCAGCTTTGGATACACGGGGGCTAGTCCTGCGTTAATGGGGTATTGTGCGGATCGCAATATATCCATCACCTTCTTGACGCAAAGCGGGAGATTCTTGGCCAGAGTGATCGGCGAAAGCCGGGGAAATGTCGTTTTGCGAAAGACGCAGTACCGGATTTCCGAGAATGAAGAGGAAGCTACGAAGATCGCCAGGAACTTTATTACAGGAAAAATCTATAACCACAAATGGATCCTGGAGCGTATGACGCGAGACTATCCGCTGCGCATGGATGTTGAACAATTCAAATCCGTATCGAGCTTGCTGTCGGATATTTTGCGCGAAGTCCGTAACAGTCATAACCTGGAGAGCTTGCGAGGCTGGGAAGGTCAAGCGGCAGCTTACTATAACCGTGTGTTTGATCAGATGATTTTGCAGCAAAAGGACCATTTCTTCTTTCACGGAAGATCGAGAAGACCCCCAAAAGACAACGTAAATGCGATGCTGTCGCTCGCCTACACACTTTTGGCTAAAGATATGGCTGCGGCTCTGGAAACCGTGGGCCTCGATGCTTACGTCGGCTTTATGCACCAAGACCGTCCCGGCCGGGCCTCCTTGGCTTTGGATCTCATGGAAGAGTTGCGAGGAATCTATGCAGACCGGTTTGTGCTTTCGCTGATCAACCGTAAAGAAGTGACCGCAAGCGACTTTGTTACCAAGGAAAATGGAGCTGTGCTGATGACGGACGAAGCCCGCAAAACGTTCCTCAAAGCATGGCAAACCAAAAAGCAAGAGAGTATGACACACCCCTATTTGGGTGAGAAGATCTCTTGGGGGCTGGTCCCTTACGCTCAAGCCTTATTATTGGCCCGTTTCTTGCGCGGTGATCTAGATGAGTATCCGCCATTTTTGTGGAAGTAGGTGAGCCCTAATGCTTGTACTCATTACTTATGATGTTCAAACGTCAGGGGCGGGAGGTGCCGCAAGGCTGCGCAAAGTGTCCAAGGCATGTCAGAACTACGGGCAGCGGGTGCAGAATTCCGTGTTTGAATGCATTGTGGATGCGGCCCAATTTACTGCTTTGAAATTAGAGCTGGCTCAGTTAATTGATGAAGAACAAGATAGCTTGCGCTTTTATCGCTTGGGCAATAACTACAAGACCAAGGTAGAGCATATGGGCGCTAAACCCTCATTGGATTTAGAAGACCCCTTAATCTTCTAATGGCTCATGGTGCGAACCCCAAGCGCACATCAAATCCCTGGGAGGTTCGCACCCCGCGTCATTAAAGGGTTTGTCTTGATTTTGGTTGAAATCAAAGGTGAAATTTCGCTCTCGCAAAATGGGTTCGCACTTCTAGGGCTGTGAGGCCTTGTGGCTTATGGCCTCACTGGGCCCGCTATTTCGCTCTCTGTGGAGAGCGTGGATTGAAAGCCCAACTGCGGTTTGACTCTGAAGAAGCCGGAGACATTTCGCTCTCTGTGGAGAGCGTGGATTGAAAGCGGGTGATCCGAGGAGAATATTTTTGTCTCAGTATTTCGCTCTCTGTGGAGAGCGTGGATTGAAAGAACGCGCCTTTATAAGGATTTCGTGGCTGACTGATTTCGCTCTCTGTGGAGAGCGTGGATTGAAAGAAGTCAAATGATTACGTTGAAGCAGTTGAGCTTAATTTCGCTCTCTGTGGAGAGCGTGGATTGAAAGGCTCTATCCAAGGGCATAAAGACGGCATATTCCAAGATTTCGCTCTCTGTGGAGAGCGTGGATTGAAAGCCGCAGGTCCGACAACATGGGCCGCTTATCCGGGATTTCGCTCTCTGTGGAGAGCGTGGATTGAAAGAGCGCGTGGTCGAAATCTACTTTGGTGATGGACAAGTATTTCGCTCTCTGTGGAGAGCGTGGATTGAAAGATCCTCCTGCAGCGTACGGCGCCCTTGCTCGCCAATTTCGCTCTCTGTGGAGAGCGTGGATTGAAAGAACATGCGAATGATATTTACTTTTCCGCCCCCCTGATTTCGCTCTCTGTGGAGAGCGTGGATTGAAAGTTTCATCTCACGGTACTGTTTGAGCGCCAATTCAACTATTTCGCTCTCTGTGGAGAGCGTGGATTGAAAGATTAAATTGAGGGCGGTTTCCCGCCCATCAGTTAAATATTTCGCTCTCTGTGGAGAGCGTGGATTGAAAGACCTAAAGACAATTTCTACGACTCCTCACTAAATATTTCGCTCTCTGTGGAGAGCGTGGATTGAAAGAGCAAAACTTTACGCTGCCAGTGGCGATCGGCACAGATTTCGCTCTCTGTGGAGAGCGTGGATTGAAAGATCTCCGGGAGGTCGGTATTTTTGCCACCGATCCGGATTTCGCTCTCTGTGGAGAGCGTGGATTGAAAGATAGGATAGAGGGACTTCCCGCTCTTTGTCCCCTATTTCGCTCTCTGTGGAGAGCGTGGATTGAAAGTTTGGGTTTCGCAACATTGCTGTACACGATTACCATTTCGCTCTCTGTGGAGAGCGTGGATTGAAAGCTCGAACTATCCGACCGGACCAATAAGGCGAATGATTTCGCTCTCTGTGGAGAGCGTGGATTGAAAGATATAAAATGGCGTTACGAAACCAGCAGCTTTGATTTCGCTCTCTGTGGAGAGTGTGGATTGAAAGAGTTAGCGCCGGAATACGAGCATCGGCCATGCCGGATTTCGCTCTCTGTGGAGAGCGTGGATTGAAAGGATTTGCCTTCTGCTCCAGCTCCGACAGCCATTTAAAATTTCGCTCTCTGTGGAGAGCGTGGATTGAAAGCGTGTACTGTAGACGGCATAGGCGCAGCCGAGAGATTTCGCTCTCTGTGGAGAGCGTGGATTGAAAGACGTGCGGCCGAACCCAGGTTAAGACCTTGAAACATTTCGCTCTCTGTGGAGAGCGTGGATTGAAAGCCTGCAAATCAGTTAGGGACGCTTTTTCCGCCAACATTTCGCTCTCTGTGGAGAGCGTGGATTGAAAGTCCCGGCGGGTTAATCGCCTTGTGCTGCATCTGGATTTCGCTCTCTGTGGAGAGCGTGGATTGAAAGATTAATAGTCACGAATACCGGGATCGGAAGCCAACATTTCGCTCTCTGTGGAGAGCGTGGATTGAAAGGATCTGCTGCTGCAGAATCTTATCTGCAATGTTACATTTCGCTCTCTGTGGAGAGCGTGGATTGAAAGGTCCGGTCCGTCAGGTGGGTTAGACCCTCGGCGGCATTTCGCTCTCTGTGGAGAGCGTGGATTGAAAGAATAATTCCATGAGGTGATCAAATGACTAAAGAATATTTCGCTCTCTGTGGAGAGCGTGGATTGAAAGCTCGGTTTGAGAAACAAAGCGATGGTCGAGTTAATTTCGCTCTCTGTGGAGAGCGTGGATTGAAAGCGAACTGGATTGAAGTACCTAAGACACATCAAGCGATTTCGCTCTCTGTGGAGAGCGTGGATTGAAAGGATAAGCTTTCCGGCGTAGTCATACCAATCATGATTTCGCTCTCTGTGGAGAGCGTGGATTGAAAGAATCTCCCGAGGGATCATTAGGATTCCCCTCCTATTTCGCTCTCTGTGGAGAGTGTGGATTGAAAGTGACGAAGAGGCCGAACTGCGCATCGAGGGCGAGATTTCGCTCTCTGTGGAGAGCGTGGATTGAAAGTCCGTAACACTCGCGGACTGCCGCGTCGATACGATTTCGCTCTCTGTGGAGAGCGTGGATTGAAAGGCGTAGAGTGCCCGGTTAACGCCAATATGTGGCTATTTCGCTCTCTGTGGAGAGCGTGGATTGAAAGTATAAACTCATGCCATTGGTGGTAGTCGCTATATAATTTCGCTCTCTGTGGAGAGCGTGGATTGAAAGTACTCAAGGATGAATATGGGTTAGATAATTATGCATTTCGCTCTCTGTGGAGAGCGTGGATTGAAAGTGGATTATTTCGGTGCCAAAGATCGACCTGTACAAATTTCGCTCTCTGTGGAGAGCGTGGATTGAAAGAAAAAGTAGATCATAATCAAAATTTCGCAAAAGATTTCGCTCTCTGTGGAGAGCGTGGATTGAAAGACTCCAGAACTTTGCATAAGTTTACGAACTTCCGAATTTCGCTCTCTGTGGAGAGCGTGGATTGAAAGGATTGAGGCTGAGTCTTAAGCCGGTTTTGCTTTCGTCGCTCTCCATGTGAGAGCGTGGATTGAAAGTTCGTATTCCTTATAAGGCATTGCAAAAGTTACGTCGCTCTCCATGTGAGAGCGTGGATTGAAAGTACCAAAAGGATAGCAAAATCAGAGGCAATATGGTCGCTCTCCATGTGAGAGCGTGGATTGAAAGATTGCTTTAGGTGTAGCACTCGCGGGTGCGTTGAGTCGCTCTCCATGCGAGAGCGTGGATTGAAAGCTTGAATAATCTCCATTAGCTGTTTTGCATATACTTGTCGCTCTCCATGTGAGAGCGTGTATTGAAAGAACTACTCCGGCGCCGGTCTACGACCGCCTGGCATTTCGCTCTCTGTGGAGAGCGTGGATTGAAAGGTCATTATATTGACGAGATAGCATTGCGAGAGAATTTCGCTCTCTGTGGAGAGCGGGATTGAAAGATTCCCGAGGTGAAGCTGGCAAATCTGTCGACTGAGATTTCGCTCTCTGTGGAGAGCGTGAATTGAAAGCCTATCGTGCGGTTAAGCTCATGTGGTAGCCGCTTATTTCGCTCTCTGTGGAGAGCGTGGATTAAAATCGTCAACCTGTGTATGAGGATTGAGTAACTTGAGAAATTCACACGAAATCAATTCGTTCTTAAATCTCACGGTTTGTTTATTCATCTATTATTTCAAGGATTTCTCTGATATCACTAATTTTCAAAGCTTCAGCAATTTTCTCTATATGGCTAAAACTGATACTTTCCCGTTTACCATTAGCTAGCTCGCTCAGTGCGGCGTGCCTAACATCAGATAATCGGGATAACTCCCGTAATGAGATATTATGCTCTTTCGTAAGTTCCTTAATTTTTACAATAACTCGTTTAGCCATTCCAATTCACTCCAAACCGGATAGAGGTTACTTGACTATACGCAAAAGCGTAACGTATAATACGGTTATTAGTGGTACGCAAATGCGTACAATCATTTTATTTCATCGTTTTATTTAGAAAATTGGTATTGATTTGCTATTCCAATAATTGATTTGGCGAAAAGGAGGAGCCCCATGCCATCCATTCTAGACTCTATCTACTACGGCAACCTTCTCCCCGAAGAGCAGGTTGTCCCCAAAGATCCGCAATACCGCCGGCTCAGCAGAGAACTGTCCGAAGCCATGATAGCTTGGAGGGAGAAGCTTTCTGTTGAAGATTTTAACGAACTAGAGACATTGATCGACCTTCAGCAGCAAATTCAGGGAATGGAGATGGCGGCGGCATTTGCTTATGGATTTAAGTTAGGATCGGGGCTGATGGTTGAGATCATGACGGGATATGGGCTGGTCAAGGTGTGAAGCAACTTTAGCAAAAAAGCGTAAGGCTCCAATGCCATACGCTTTTTTTCAGCAACTCAGTTAACTGTTACTTTCACTACATAGCTTGATTGATCCCATTCCACTTTTGCACCTATCGTTTCAGAAATAAGGCGCAGTGGAACGATGATGCTTTCATTTAGAAATTTTGCAGGAGTGTCAATTTTTATTTTGGAGCCATTGACTACGGCAAAGGATTCGCCGGCTGTTAGTCTTATACTCAAGTTGCCCTTAGTAATAAGAACTTCGTTTCTTTTACTGGGTTCCCACTTTACTTCAGCCCCTAAAGCTTCAAAAACCCCCCGAATCGATACATAGACGGAATTATCAATGATTTGAGGGGAGACATTCATTTGTATGTCTTTGCCGTTAACTTGAACTCGTATCGGTCTTTGAACTACTAAAGGGATTTGAGTCTTTTTTACATCAACTTTGTTGATCGCTAGCTGGCCAAATTGATTATCACCCAAGCTGTAAATGATACCGCTCTTATCTAAAAAGTAGGTCGTATTATACCCGCCTGCAACGGCGGTTGCATGCTGAATCCCTTTGATTTTGGTAGGTT
>NZ_FCOQ01000003.1 GCF_900021165.1 Paenibacillus phocaeensis
GGCGCAGCTCGCCGCGTTGTGCCGCAGCCTGCCGCAGGTGCAGGCTGCGCTGGAAGCCGGCGTATCCTACATCTACGCCGACTTCGAGTTTATCAAGCAGTTCCCGGCAGCAGTGGACGCCGTTCGCGCAGCCGGAGCCTGGATCGCGCTGGCGACGCCGCGCATCCATATGCCGGGCGAAAACGGCTATCACAACAACATCCTGCGCCTCCAGCCCGACGCGGTGCTGGTGCGCAACACCGGGGCGCTGTATTACTACCTGCGCCACCGGCAAGAGAACCCGTCGGCCGTGCATCCGCGGTTGATCGGCGATTTCTCGCTGAACATCGCCAACCATAAGACGGCCGAGCTGTTCCTGGAGGTCGGCTGCGACGTGGTGACACCGTCCTACGACCTGAACATCCAGCAGATGGTCGATCTGCTCCGGGTCAGCCCGACGGCCGACATGGAGATCGTGATCCATCAGCATCTGCCGATGTTTCATACCGAGCACTGCGTGTATTGCACCTTCCTCAGCGAAGGTACGGACTACACCAACTGCGGTCGTCCGTGCGAAGAGCACCGCGCCTCGCTGCAGGACCGCATTGGCATGTCCCACCCCGTGCGCGTGGACGAAGGCTGCCGCAACACGGTGTACAACGCCATCGAGCAGTCGGGCGCAGAGTATCTGAGCCATTTTCTCGAGCTGGGCGTGTCGAAATACCGCGTCGAGTTTCTCGAGGAAACGCCGGAGCAGGTGCATGAGGTGATCGACCTCTACAACAAGGCATTGCGCGGGGAAATCAGCGGCACGCAGGTGTGGAAGACCCTCAAAGCCACCAACCAGCTCGGCGTTACGCGCGGGCAGCTGGTGAAATAAATAAGGAAGGGAGCCCCCGGGGTTCGCGGTAGTTATACCGCAGGGGCTCCCTTTTTGTTGTAATCTATGAAAATACCATTACTTAACAAGTATAGTATAATAGTAGACAAGCAACTAATGATCTCATTCGCGACTTTAATGGTCCTGATACTTTCCTTCCATAAACACAAATAGACCGCCCTCGGCCAAGGAATCGGTCTATTTGCTGCCATTCCAATAAAAGCCTACCGCCCTTAAAAGCGGCTATTGCCCGGGGCTGTGCCTGCAAGCACGGCTCCTTAATAAGTACTTTCATTGTATCACAATCAAAATAAAATTTACACGTTTGCGAACTTTTTTCGAAAGGAGCCCAAGACGGGTTGGTCCCGAGGTAAAAGACTCTAACGGAACTGAACGACGTTATTTGCCCATTTCCCGGATATTTCCCGCTCTAACGGAACAAGAGGGCGTTATTCAGCTTAAAGTGGGTGTCTGCGGTCATTTTGGGGCAAATAAGGTCTCCTGGTTCCGTTACAAATTCGTGTTCCCACTGTTGGAGCAAATAACGTCTCTGAGTTCCGTTAGCCGCCAAACTGAACCAACCAACCCGACTCGAATCAACCCGATTTAACGCTACTAGCCCGATTCAATGCGAACCACGCGACTCAACGCGACCAAGCCAATATGAGACATGACTCCATCCCGATCAATGCGGGCCGGCCAGACTCTCTCCCAACTATCCTCGGACAACCTTAGTAAGCCGTAACACCGTAAACCGTAAACCGTAAACTGTAACCCCGTAACTCGTAAACCACAAACCACAAACCACAAACCACAAACCACAAACCACAAACCACAAACCACAAACCACAAACCGTATTTCCTAACCCGTAGCTCGTAACTCGCAACCCGTAACTTCCATAGCCCTTCTTGCGATGCTTCGTCAGTCACTCCTTGTCACCC
>NZ_FCOQ01000004.1 GCF_900021165.1 Paenibacillus phocaeensis
ATATTGGGATATTCGGATTTTTGGGCTTTCCTATTTTCGGAGTTTCTGAGTTTTGGAGTTTTGGAGTTTCTGAGTTTTGGAGTTTCTGAGTTTTGGAGTTTCGGAGTTTCGGAGTTTTGGAGTTTTGGAGTTTTGGAGTTTTGGAGTTTTGGAGTTTCGGGCTTTCGGCGTTCGGTAGTTCCCCAAGCATTTCCCACAATTTTGAACTCCGCTACACATGCATATTCGCTTCCCTTCGGATCATTTCACCTGTTATTGTAGCGTTTACAATTTGGGGAAGGCGGTTTTTATTTTCACGTGTGCAATGACCATTTTTCTTGACTTTTTGGAGTATTTAGGAATAAAATGAAAACGTGAAAATAACAAGCAACTTCCTGCGAAAGTAGAGATTCTATGATTACGATCAAAGACATCGCCCGCGTTGCGGGCGTGTCCCATACCACGGTCTCCCGGGCGCTGAACGGCAGCCCGCTGATCAAGCCGGAGACGCGGGACAAGATCGAAAAAATCGCCGCCGAAATGAACTATGTTCCCAATGTCAGCGCCAAAAGTCTGGTGATGAAGAAGACGTATACGATCGGACTGTTTTTCTCCAGCATCGATCAAGGAACGTCCTCCAGCTTCCTCGTTGACGCGATCAAGGGCATCCACCATGCGCTGGACGAGAACTACAGCCTGACCGTACACGGGATCGACAGTATCCGGCATTTGGAGGGCATATCGCCGCACCGCTTCGACGGTATCCTCGTCATGAGCCAAAGCGATGCGGACAATGCGTTTATTTACCATGTGAAGAAGGCGGGGATTCCGCTCGTCGTTCTGAACCGCCATCTGGACGATCCCGGCATCGTGAACGTCGTAGCTAACGACCGGGAAGGCGTGCGGGAAGCAATCGATTATGCGATTGGCCGAGGCCATCGCCGGCTGGCGATCCTAGAAGGCAAAGCAGGCTTCCGCTCGGCGGCCGAGCGGAAGCAAGGGTTCCTGGAAAGCTTGCTTGCCCATGGCCTCTCCCTCCCTGCCGAATATCAGGCGGCCGGCGATTACAGCATCGACAGCGGCTACCGGATGATGAATGCGCTGCTGGAACTTCCCAAGCCGCCTACGCTGGTGTTCTGCGCGAACGACGATATGGCAATCGGAGCGATGAACGCCTGCTTCGCCCGCGGCATAACCGTGCCAAATCAAGTATCGTTGATCGGGTTCGACGATATCGTATTCGCCAGCTATACGAACCCGGCTCTGACGACGATCCGCAAGCCCGTCGCTGAGATCAGCGAGCGGGGGACCCGCAGACTGATCGAGCTAATGCAGCAGCCGGGGCCGATCCAAGCCGATGGGGAACCGCCTCAGGAACCGGCCAACGAGACCCTGTTCGTTCCAACGACGCTGATGATCCGCCAGTCGGTGGCAGAGATCTAGCAGACTGACGCTGGTGGCGACTGGGATTTAGTAGGCATTGTCGGCGGGCGATCGGAATCTTGCGGCCAGTTATCGGTGGTGGTCGATATTAGCGGGCAGTGTCGGTGGCGGGCAGGATCCACGGGCTGACGTTAGCAGCGACTGGGATTTAGCCGGCGATTGTCGGCGGCTAGCGGTCATTGTGTCGGAATTATACCGCCGGCATGATAATAAGGGCTACAATGCAGTTATTTTCGGGAATTCGGCGGGTTCTTGGCAATTAGTTGCAGAGATGCAGTTAATTCGGCTCGATATCGCAAAAACCAAGGAATTTGACTAAATTAGATGCACTCTGGGCGTTATTTCCCCAAAAATGGCGAATTAGGAGAAATTAG
>NZ_FCOQ01000005.1 GCF_900021165.1 Paenibacillus phocaeensis
TGCTCCGCCTTTCCCAAATCCCCCATGCGAGGAACTTGCGTATCCGGTATTAGCTACCGTTTCCGGTAGTTATCCCAGTCTTACGGGCAGGTTGCCTACGTGTTACTCACCCGTCCGCCGCTAACCAACAGGTTCCGAAGAACCTATTAGTCCGCTCGACTTGCATGTATTAGGCACGCCGCCAGCGTTCGTCCTGAGCCAGGATCAAACTCTCCAATAAAGGATGGAAGGAATCTCGAACCCGAAGGCGCCGAGGTCTTCCATCTAAGGTGTTTGACTTGCTCATTTAAACAAACTGACGAGATTTAAATCTCAGTTTATTACTCACTCGTTGTTCAGTTTTCAAAGATCAACTTCGTCATCGTCTTATCGGCGACAACTTTTATAGTATATCAGGATGTCCGCTCAATTGCAAGAACTTTTTTTCAACAGCAAGTTCTATCTTTTTTGCAAACCCCTCATCGCTGCGAGCGACTTTTATAATATACCAAACCTTAAGAACAAACACAAATGCAATACCTGGAAGTTCCCGAACGAAACGAGAATCTACTATATAAAAAGAAGCCTGCAATCCCTAAGGGACTACAGGCTTGAGAGGCCTTCGTTAAAATCCTTATCCTTGGCTGCCAAGGAAAATGTAGCGAAGAATAATAAGTACGAACAATACCCACATCAGCCAGTGGATGCTGTATTTCTTTTTGCCGAGCAAATTGGCTGCGCAAGCCAGCACCACATAGAATACAACACCAAACGAAATCCCGTTCGCAATATTATAGGTGAAAGGCATCATGGTTATTGTCAAGAAAGCAGGAATCGCTACGACCATATCCGTAAAATCGATCTCGCGAATCGATTGAACCATCAATACGCCGACGATAATCAAAGCGGCCGCCGTAGCGGAGCCTGGAATCAAGGCCGCGATCGGAGCGAGGAACAGCGCCGCCAGGAAGCAAAGACCAGTCGTAACGGCGGTAAGTCCGGTACGTCCGCCTTCTGCAACGCCCGCTGCACTTTCTACATATGCCGTCGTTGTGGAAGTCCCGAGCAGAGCGCCGCCAGTAACAGCCGCTGCGT
This sequence comes from Paenibacillus phocaeensis, assembly GCF_900021165.1. Classification (GTDB taxonomy): domain Bacteria; phylum Bacillota; class Bacilli; order Paenibacillales; family Paenibacillaceae; genus Fontibacillus; species Fontibacillus phocaensis. Next base: position 1,075 of record NZ_FCOQ01000005.1, read on the forward strand.
CAACCAGCATGGCTTTGCCGACGCGTTTCTTGCCTTCTTCCGGATTCTTCATGATCCCGGCGCGAGAAGCCGTACCTACCAAAGTACCGAAGGTATCAAACAATTCCACGAAAGTAAAGGTCGCAATAGCGGAGATAATCCCAGTATGCAGAATGCCATCCCAGTCAAACCGCGCGAAGTTGATCTGCGTAAAGTCCGGAACCCAAGGCGTTTGCGGATCGGACAAGGTGCCGAAATCCACTACCCCCATCAACAAAGCAACGACCGTAGTTCCCAGAATCCCGAGCAAGATCGCACCGCGAACCTGCAGGACCATCAAGATTCCGATCAGCAACAAGCCGATCAAAGCAAGCTGGACATCGGTATTTCCTAGGCTGCCCAAGTGAATGACCGTTTCGAAGGATAACACATCGGTGTAGGTGTGAGCGGCAATATCGTTGCCGGCCTCCACGCCGATCGTCATCAGGCCGCTGTTTTTCAGACCGATAATGGTGATGAACAACCCGATCCCAACCGTGATCGCATGCTTCAGCGAGTCCGGAACCGCGTCCAGCAGCATTTGGCGCACCTTAGTTAAGGTCAATAAAATAAAGATCAGACCGGAAATGAATACGGCGGTCAAGCCCATTTCCCAAGTAAACGGATGATCTGTTGTTGCCGACGAGAGAACAACGGAAGCAAAGTATGCGTTAAGACCCATACCCGGCGCAAGCGCTACAGGAAAATTAATGAACAGGCCCATGGCGATCGTGAAAATCCCGGCGGATAGTGCCGTCGCCAAAAATACGGAATACCAACCCATCTCGATCTGACCAAAAGCCGTCAGCGTGTTCGGGTTGACCGTAAGGATGTAAGCCATCGCCATAAACGTGGTCAGGCCTGCCATAATTTCCGTACGTACCGTCGAACCGTTCTGTTTCAGTTTAAAGAACCGATCCATGATAAAATTACTCCCCCTTAGAATATGACAATCCAGGTTCAAAAAGCTGGCATTACAGCACCACTTTGCCTGCATTCCCTTCGGAAAACGACAAAAAGCCCGAGGCAACATCCCTCGGGTACCGTACATCCGGAAGAAACCTATTCGTTCCGAGAAACCTAAGGCTCTCAGCGAAGCAAGCCGGCGGCCAAGCCCGGGTGCCCCCGAACCGCTGCCTAGGATGCTTCAAAATCCGTTTCTTCCTTTCGTAGCCAGATCATTTACGGTGACCTCGTAGAGACTTCCGGGCCCATTCCCGGAATTATACGAAAAGGACTATGTGATTTTGTCGATATCCTGACAAGCCCCGTGACGAGGGCTTATCACATGATTTATTCTAGGCCGAGGCCCCCATCTTGTCAACAGAAAAAACGAATATTCGATAATGATCTAGCTTATATTGTTCGCCATTTGAATAAATCGTGAAAAGTTTACTAATCATTTACTTTCTCGGGCAGCATCGCCATTTGTTCGGCCAAAAATGAAAAAAGACCGCTCGTCCCTTAAAAGGAGCAAGCAGTCTTGATCAAAGCACCTATTCCCATTCAATCGTCGCCGGCGGCTTCGACGTAATGTCGTATACCACGCGGTTGACGTTGTCGACTTCGTTGACGATCCGCACGGAAATCTTCTCCAGTACATCCCACGGGATGCGCGCCCAGTCGGCGGTCATGCCGTCGATGGACGTTACGGCGCGGATGCCGACGGTGTAGGAGTAGGTGCGGGCATCGCCCATAACCCCTACGCTGCGCATGTTCGGCAGCGCCGTAAAGTATTGCCAAATCTCGCGATCCAGTCCGGCTTTGGCGATTTCATCACGCAGGATATAATCGGAATCCCGAACGATCTTCAATTTCTCCTCGGTGACTTCGCCCAAGACGCGGATGGCCAGCCCCGGTCCCGGGAACGGTTGTCTCCACACGATTTCCCGTGGCAATCCCAGCTCTTCGCCGACCTTGCGAACTTCATCCTTGAACAGCGTGTTCAGCGGCTCGATCAGCTTGAACTTCATATCCTCCGGCAGCCCGCCCACATTGTGATGGGATTTGATCGTTTGAGCCGTCGCAGTGCCGCTCTCGACGATGTCCGTATATAACGTTCCTTGGGCCAGGAACTTGAAGTCGTCGAATTTGGCCGACTCTTCATCAAATACGTAGATAAATTCGTTGCCGATGATTTTCCGCTTCCGCTCCGGATCATCTACGCCGGCCAGCTTCGTGAGGAAACGTTCGCGCGCATCGATCTTGACGACCTTCATGTCGAACTTGCCGACGAAGGTCTCCATCACGCTCTCCGCTTCCCCCTTGCGCAGCAGTCCGTGGTCGATGAACATGCAGGTCAGCTGATCGCCGATCGCTTTATGAATCAGCATGGCTACGACCGAAGAATCAACGCCGCCGCTCAAAGCGCACAGCACCTTGCCGTCTCCAACCTGGTCGCGAATATCGCGCACGGCATCTTCGATAAACGTCTCCATGCTCCAGTTGCCTTCACAGCCACAGATCTCATACAGGAAGTTGCGAATCATCTCGTTCCCGTGCACGGAATGCCGGACTTCCGGATGGAATTGCACGCCGTACATCTTGCGGTCCGGGTTCGCGAACCCGGCAATCGGCGCATGTTCCGTTGAAGCGTCGACCACGAAGCCGTTCGGAAGCTGGGTCACGTGATCGCCGTGGCTCATCCATACCGTCTGCTTCGCATCCAGTCCGCGGGTCAAAGCCGAATGTTCGGCAAAATCAACGTCCGCTTTGCCGTATTCGCGTTTCTCCGCACGTTCCACTTTGCCGCCAAGTTGATGCGCCATCAGTTGCATACCGTAGCAGATGCCGAAGATCGGCACGCCGAGATCGTACACGGCCGGGTCGATATGCGGCGCCTCTTCCGCGTAAACGCTGGACGGTCCACCCGAAAAGACGATGCCTTTCGGCGCGATTTCCCGCAGGCGCTCCACCGGCGTATTAAACGGCAGCAGTTCGCTGTACACGCCCAAGTCGCGGATCCTTCTTGCAATTAACTGATTGTATTGTCCTCCGAAATCAAGGACCACAATCATTTCATTTGGCTTATTCATGACCGAGCCTCCCTCAAATTATGACACCTATTATACGAAACGACAAAAGAGGTCGTCAAGGAAGCCCGGACGCCAAATTCAGCGGCGGTGAAAGGCCAACTTCCGGCATTGTTCCAGGAACTTCACACTTTCCTTACGCTCCGGACGCAGGCCCCCGTAATAGATCATCTCCCAGGTCCGGACGAACTGCTCAGCCGACTCCGCCTGTGCCGGATCCCCCTGAAAAGCGGCCTCCATATATTCCCGCGCTGTCATGGCCGCAGGTTTCGGTCCATAGACGAACGCCAGCTCGCGCCATACCCGATCCGCCGAAACCAGCAGCTCCCGGCGGCCGGGGAAGGTCCTTCGCAGAGCCAACCGTCCAAGCACGAGCTGCAACAAGTGGATGCGCTGCTTCACTTCCCTGGCCAGCAGCAAGACGAAACCAACACCCAACGTCAGGGCAGTCCAATCGAACAGACGCAGGCGGGGATTCATCCCGGCCAGCTGTTCCGAGGCCAGCTCGGTCAGCCGCGGCTGCAAGAGCTTGACTACTTCGGTTGCTTTGGCCAACAGCGGAAAGGCCCCCTCAGCAGTTGTGCTGCCAGGCCCCGGATCCGTCAGGGCGCTGACGCTTAAAGTCAAGGATTCGCCAAACCCCGGGGTTGGATCAAAGGGCACCCAGCCGGTCTCGGGAAAATACACCTCCACCCACGAATGCGCATCGGCATAAGTTACGGTATACCGATGCAGCTCTGTCGAACCTGTGCCGCCAGCGGCTGCGGAAGCGGGGACAACTCCGCTGGCCGCTTCGGCAGCAGCCGTAGCGGCGGAAGGCGCAGGGTCTCCCGGAGCAAAGCCCTTCACCCAACGAGCCGGGATTCCGCTGCTGCGAAGCAAGATCACCATGGCTGTCGAGAAATGGTCGCAGTAGCCGATGCGGTCAACGAACAGAAAGCGGTCGACGAAATCGGCATCTTCCGGCGGCTGGCGGGAATCCAGGCTATAAGTGTAACGGTGCTTCAGGTAGCTCTCGACGGCAGCAGCGACATCGTAGCGGCTGCTTGCTCCGGCGGCAAGCTGTTCGCCCAGCTTCCGCACCCGCTCCGGCAACGTATCCGGCAGCTGCAGAAAACGGTTCCGGATCTCCACGGGGTCCGGCCCCTCCTCCTGACGCAGCTCGGCGGCAGACGCCGTCGGCACCGCCGATGTCAGCTCATAGCCGTAAATCTGCTCCGCCGGAGCGGCGTAGTCGACGATCAAGGCATCGGCCCAGGCGTCGAACCGGGGTTCCACCTGCACCGGCTCATCCCGGTCACCGGCGAGAATCCGTTCCGCCTGAACCGGGAGCCCGCCCGACAGCAGCGCCACCCGGCCCGTCAACGGCGCTTCGAACGTGACCGTCTGCCGGATCAACTCCCGGCTCGTATCGACGCCGGCGACGGCGGCAACGGAGGTTTCGCCCGCGGCCGTTTCGCCCGTGAGATCGCCGGAGCGCTCTGTCCCGGCGATCGTGGGCGCACCTTCCCCGGCCGGTTGAATCCAGCCCCGGCCGGTGTACACGCTTTTGCTTTCGCCGCGCCAGTACGTATTATACGGCGACAACGCCGTAAAATACGGGTCATGGCGCAGGCGCAGCGGCGCGCCCAGCTTGGAGTCGTCCCGGCCGTAGCCGGATACGCTGATCGCCGCGGCGCTGCCCGGCTTGCCGGTCAACTCGGCTCCGCTCCAGTCCGACAAGCTGCGGGCCACCTGCTCCCAGGAGATCGCCCGCACCGGCTGCAGCGGCAGCAGCGAGCTGAGCAGCGCCGCACCAGCCACGCAGACGAGCACGACGCCCCCGCCGGCCACGCTCCCGGTCCCCCGGCTCGGCCCGCCCGGCCCGGACTCGCCGCGATGGAACGCTGCCGCTTGCAGCGCTAAGCCCAGCGCCGCCGAGCGGATGACGCCCAGATACAGTTCCAGGCTGGCGGCGGCTTCCAACACGAGCAAATAGATCACCGTGGCCGTCAAGAACAGCAAAATGCTCTGACGGGACAGCGCCAGCATCTGTACGGACACGACCAGCAACGTCCAGCCGATCAGGAGCAGCAGCGCCCGTGTCTCCATGCTGATCGCGTACAGTCGGCCCGTCCCCAGAAACACCTCCAGATCGGCGGCAATCGTCTGCGCGTACTCGGCAAACCACGACACCCCTTCCTCCCGCCCGAACAGATACAACATCGCACCGGCGATCAGAAGCGGCGGCAGTGGGGCAAATACACTGGACGGCAGCCTGAGGCAGCCAAACAGCAGGAGCATCCCGGTCAAAGTAAAAAACAACGGGATCAGTTCCGTTCGCCCGTCCGGCATCATGGCGTGCAGGGGATATAACCATTCCCCGAACATGCCAAATAACAACAACGTGATGACCATACGCAAGCCGACGGAAGGTGCCGAGGAACCGCCTCGGTGAGGCGCAGTTGCCGCGGCCAATGGGCCGCTGGCCGTAAGCTCTACATGCTTAGGCGCTGACATGTCCGCTCGCCTCCTTCCACTTGGACTGCGTCCGAAAGGAGGTTAAATCCGCCACCGGGAGGCCCCGCTCTCGCAGCCGGGCAGCCAACTGTGACGATGGCGCCGATCCGCCAAGCCCGCCGGCGCACCACACCTCCGCAGCCACGCCCAGCTCGGCCAAATGCAGCAAGTCCCCCGCCAATTCAGGCGTAAGGGCACCTGTGACGACGGTGAGGCTTTGCCCTTGGGAGAGCAGCTCGGACCAATCTCGCCGCAACAATTCTCCGGCGGACAAGCCGCTCCCCAAGCGAAGGCCGGCGAGCTGCTCCAGGCCGCCCAGCATGCCTTCGCGGCCGGCAACCCGGCAAGCCCCGGCCATCGCGCCGTGACTAAACCGAAGCTCGCCGGAAGCGGCGTCTCCCGCCTCGCGCGCGAGCCAAGTTGCAGCCGCCGAAACCGCCAGTTCAAACCCGGCGGGAGTGGCATAGTCTCCTTGCTGCGCGCTTAGCAGCAAATACTTTGGCATGACGCCTTGCTCCTCGGGGATACGCGAGAGCAGCTCCCCTTTTTTCGCAGAGTATTTCCAATGAATTCGCCGCAGAGGGTCCCCTGGAGTATAAGGTCTCAATCGGCCGGGAGCCGGCGAAGACATGACGAGCTGAGGCCGCCAAGCCCCGCCGCCCTCCTGTTCACCCCGCTCCTCCATCTCCGGCGGATCAGCCGCCAAAGGCAGGGGATGAATGACCACCACCTCGGATGCAACTGCCCGGCGGCTGCGTCTGAACCAGCCGAACGAATCTCCCCAGGTCAGTTGAACGAACGTGTCTTTGTAAACCCCTCGAGGCAATCCCTGAATCGTGTAGGTCACCCGGTAATCGCGGCGAAATCCGTTAAAAAACAAACTGCCGCCCCGGACTCCCGGGCGGTTGGTTCCTGCTCCTGCTGCGGCGTCAGCCTCTGTAAGCTCATCCTCAATCTGCAGCCAAATCGGCGGCAGGCCTCCTTCGCAGCGGACCGTCAGCGTGATATCGACCGGTTCGCCGGCAACCGGGAAGGCCGGCTGCCACGCCCGCTCGACCTTAAATCGTCGCGGGCCAAAGGCTTGCGCCAATGCGCCTTGCAGCAGGATCAACCCGGCCAGCACCAGCAAAAATAAAGCCGATGCCCCGCCGCGCCAAGCGTACCACCCCCAAAGCGCCCCAGCAAACAGGATCGCGATTGTCCATCCCCATCCTGCCCTCTTCATGAGGAGGCCCCCGATGCCCGCGCAAAAATCGGCACACTCACCTTGGCCAACACCTCGGCCAGCGCTTGCTCCCCTCCGATTCCGGCGAGCTTCGCTTCCGTTCGAAGCACGATTCGATGCGTCAACACCGCGGGGGCGACCGTCTTCACATCGTCCGGCGTGACGAATGAACGTCCTTTGAAATACGCCATCGCCTGCGCTGCCCCCATCCAAGCGAGCGTTGCCCGGGGACTTAAACCTAGCGCGATTTGCGGATGGCGTCGGGAGATGTCCGCGGCTCCAACCATGTAGCGCTTGATCACCTCGTCTACTATTACGCCGCGCACTTGACGCTGCATAGCGGCCATTTCCTCCGGCAGCAGTACCGGCTTCAATTCAGCAAGGTTCGGCGGATCCTGCATCCGGCCGAGCATATCCACCTCTTGCTCCGGCTTCGGGTAACCCAGCGTCAGGCGCATCAAGAACCGATCCAGCTGCGCCTCCGGCAGGCGGTAGGTTCCTTCGTACTCCAGCGGATTTTGCGTAGCCAGGAGCAAAAACGGCTTCGGCAATGCCCGCGTCACTCCGTCAATGGTCACTTTCCGCTCTTCCATCGCTTCCAATAAAGCCGATTGTGTCCGCGGCGCCGCCCGATTGATCTCATCGGCCAGCACGACATTGGCAAACACCGGGCCGGGCCGAAACTCAAACTGGCCGCTCTGCGCATGGTACACCGTGACTCCCGTCACATCCGAAGGCAGCAGATCCGACGTAAACTGGATGCGTCCGAACGATCCGCCGATACAGGCTGCCAGCGTGCGTACCAGCATCGTTTTGCCCACGCCGGGCACATCCTCCAGCAAAATATGTCCGCCGCTCAGCATTGCCACCACCGCGAGCTCGATCTCCGCTTTTTTTCCAACAATTACCCGATCTACCTTATGAACAAGCCGCTCCAACAGCGCCTGTGCTTGATCGTGATTCATCGAGATTTCCCCCTCCATTTCTCAAACCATGGTCGTAATCTATCAACCAGTTTCTCCAGAAACTAGAGGAAATAGACATGGAAGAGAGAAGGGTTCCGTCTGCCCTGACTATGAAGCTGTGACCCGCCGTTCCTCTGCAGTAGAGACCGCTTCGACGATCGGATGGTTCAACGCCTCCAGCAGCGGGCGAAGCGGAATCCATAACGCCTGCGCTTTGCGATCAAACGTCACACTCCATTCGGAGGCAGCCCCGTCCTTGTGTTCGGCGGTCAGCACCCCGCGCCGCGTATCGGCAATGACCGAAGTGTCCCCCCAGACGATAAACGCACTTTGCGTGGCTCCGCTCCAGTAAACCTCGGCGCCCAGCCGTTCCATCACCGTGCGAACAGGCGCCAGATACTGGCCGTCCTGCATCTCGTATTCCCCGGCCGCAAGGCGCATTTGCACGCCGCCCGCCTCTACTGTTAACGGCAGCTCCGGTTTAAACCAAGCCGCATTCGGAACGACATTGGACGCGATCCATTCGGCCGACGGGGTTGGGCGGTTTTTCTTGCCTGTCCCGGGATCCAGCCTGAATTGAACGGGCTGTTGTTCCGCTGACAGTGCACGAAACTCGTAACCCAGCTTCTTATAGTAACGGATGATCTCCGGCAGCGCCTTGACCGTCTCCGCGTGTCCTCCGCCGTCATGCATCAGCACGATGACCTGGTCCTGAGGTTTCTCCTTCTTGACGTTGTTTAAGATTTCATTCGCCGGAACGCCCTTGCGTTTAGAATCGCCGCTATCCACATTCCAGTCGAACACTTTATATCCGCCTTGCTCCAACAGGTTGAAATACGTCTTGTCAAAATGCCCGTAGGTGCCGCCCGGCGCACGCACCAGCGGCGTGCGTTCCCCCGTAATTTCCCGCAGCGCCTCTTCTGTCGCCTTGACCTGCTTCCAGAAATGGCCAAAGCTGTCGTACAGCGAGGCATAATCATGGTTATAGGTGTGATTCCCCAAGGTATGGCCGCCGTCGACGATCCGCCGGATCACCTCCGGATACCGTTTGACCTGTTCGCCAAGTACGAAGAAGGTGGCAGTGATCTCTTCTTTTTTCAAAATCTCGAGTACCTCGTCCGTATGCGGGCTTGGCCCGTCGTCAAACGTCAAATAGACCGTCTTGCCTTGCGCTTCCTGCTTCGTTGCCTTTGGGACATCCGCTTTGTTGGGCTTCACCCCTGCCAAAGCCCCCGGCGCTGCCGCCCTGCCTGTAACCGGCATAGTTATGGTTTGCACTTTCCGGGATGCAGCAGAGACAGTTGTAGTTGCAGGTGCAATTACAGGTGAAATTGCAGCGCTATTCCCTTTATTTGTTGCGGTTCGGCCCGCAGTTTGCTCCTTCATGGCATGGGCCTTCAGCTCGGGCATGCCTTGCGGCTGGAAGCCCAGCGGTGCACCGACCGCAGCGATCAATACCAAAGTAAGCAGCAGCATACGAACCAGCATAAGTCCGGAAATTCGTTTGGGTTTCATCTACTTTCTACCTCCGCAGCTAGGATCAAATTCTTTTCTATGAATCCGTTGGCTATCTGGTAGATTGTATGAAGGCAGAGAATAATATAGACTTCCTTCCTCCATTAAAATTGTTCCGAACATCCGCCGATGCTTCATTTTCTCCAACCGCAGCTCATCGAGTTGAGTACATGAAAAAAAACGCCCCCTCCTGCCCAAAGCGCAAGATGGAGCGTTAGGTTAATAGATGTCAGTTCGTTCGGACGGTTAGCTTGTCTCCGTCTCCCGAAGGGCCTCCAACACCTGTTCGGCATGCCCTTTCACTCGGACCCCGCGCCATTCGCGGAGCAGCTTGCCCTCCTCATCGAGGAGGAACGTGGAGCGGACGATGCCTTCGAATTCGCGGCCGTACATTTTTTTCAACTGCCACACGCCAAAGCTCCGGCACACTTCATGGGACTCGTCCGAGAGAAGCGGGAAGTTAAGCCCCTGCTTCTGGGCGAACCTTCCGTGCGATTTCACCGAATCCCCGCTGATGCCAAGCACCACGGCCCCGTATTCGCCATACGCCTGGGCGAGATCGCGGAAATCGCAAGCTTCCTGAGTGCAAGCCGGAGTTGAATCCTTGGGATAAAAATAAAGAACGACCTTGCGGCCGCGAAATTGCGATAGCGTGATTTCCTCCCCGTTGTCTGCGGGCAGACGAATATCGGGAACGGGCTTGCCGATTTGCACTTGCTGCAGTTGTTTCGACATCTTAACTCCTCCTCTGGCCTATCCAACCCTGAAATTGATTGTATTTACAAAAAAAATTATAATGTAAAGATGCATGTAGTATCTATAGTAGTATCAGTATCTGTAATAGCAACCGAATTTATCGTACGATCTGAAAGGAACGAACCCAATGACCAAACGCACAAAACGGGCGATTCTCTGGTCGGTGATCGGCGTAGTTGTCGTTCTGGCCGCCCTTGCCGCCTACTATTTTACCGCCATCTACAACCAGGTAGACCATTTTCAAAAAGAAGGGGAGCAGTCTCCTTTCTATAACGTGCAGCCCACCGAAACGAAGGTGCCGGAGCCGCCTAAATGGGAGGGTACGGAACGCGTAAACATCCTGTTGATGGGCGTGGATGCGCGCGGCTTGAAGAAGGGGGAAATCCCCCGCTCCGACACGATGCTGGTCGCTTCTCTGGATCCGGTAGGCAAGAAGGCTTACCTCTTCTCGATCCTGCGCGATACGTACACGAAAATTCCGGAACACGGCTCGGACCGGATCAACACGGCGATCACCCACGGCCCGAATACGGCGATGCAGGCGGTCTCCGATCTGCTGGGCATCCCGATCCAATATTATGTGTATACCGACTTCCAAGGATTCATCGAGCTGGTGGATGCGGTTGGCGGGGTGGATTTTTACGTGGAAAAAGATATGCACTACACCAGCAAAGCGGATAACCATGAATACGACATCGATCTGAAAAAAGGACAGCAGCACCTCGACGGTAAAACGGCGCTGCAATACGTCCGCTTCCGGCACGATGCCCTGTCCGACTACACCCGGACCGAGCGGCAGCGCAACTTCCTGAAGGCGGTCGCGGATAAATTGAAATCGACGACTTCGATCATGAAGCTGCCTTCGATTCTCGAGAAAATCAATCCTTACATCGACACGAACCTGTCGGTTCAGGATATGTGGAAGCTGGCTACCGTCGGGTATGACGCGCAAATGAGCGCCAGCGAGCAGATCCCGCCGATGGACCTGCTGGTCGAGAAAACCGTTGGCGGTTCGTCCGTGCTCGGCGTTCGCAGTGAAGAGGAATTGAAGCAATACGTGCAGGACGTATTTAATAAAGTCGAAGAAACAGGCACCGGCGATGGGTCCGAAAACGGCAGCGGGGCTGGCGGAGCCGAGGGCAGCGACAGTGGCCGCGATGCCGGTGACGGTGGTGGTGGCACCGGCCGAACGGGGGCGAACGCCGGAAGCGACGGGAACCTGGAGGCTTCGTCCTCCAGCCCTTGAGGCTGGGGGAGCCTTCTGCGGAGAGGAGCGCCGGCCGGTTAGGGCTGGGGAAGCCTACTCCATAGGGGGCGTTGGCCGGAGTTGGCCAGGAAGCTCGCTCCGGTCAGGCCGGGCGAGACTTTGCTCGAGGCGAGCGACGAGCCCGTAGCGCTGGGGCCGCCACAGAGAGAAGGTCGCCTCTCTATGGCGGCCGTTGGCGGCGGTCTTGGCCGGTCGGTGCTGGCCTGCGGCACTCGGTATCCGTTGGCTGTGCTGATCGACGGCGATCGCATTGAGCCGCGGCGCTCGGCACCCGTTGGCGCACAGTGGGCCGTACCCTCACGGCCGTTGGCTGCGCTGATCGACGACGACCATGGTGGGCCGTGGCCCTTGGCATCCGTTGGCTGCGCAGATCAACATCGATCGCATTGAGCCGCGGGCTCGGCGGCCGTTGGCACACAGTGGGCCGTGCCCTCATGGCCGTTGGCTGCGCTGATCGACGACGACCATGGTGGGCCGTGGCCCTTGGCATCCGTCGGCGCGCTGATCAACAGCGATCGCATTGAGCCGCGGCGCTCGGCGGCCGTTGGCGGTGAGCACCTAACTGCCGCGAATCGTCCCCCAACCGCAACCAGATGCAAAAGTGCAGTTCATTTTCGCTAATTAGGCTCCATCCCACCCGTCGGATGCAAAAGTGCAGTTCATTTTCGCCATAAAGGAATTTTGGGGACGCATGACGCTAGATGAGATGCACTTTTGCATCTCACCGCTCGAAAATGCCGATTTCGCGGAAAATCAGATGCACTTTTGCAGTTGGGTCGCACCATGATTCAAGTTTAGCTCATCATAACGGCGATTTAACCAGAAAGGAAGTATAGAAAGATGAATCGATCGCAATCGGAACGATTGTACGAAGAAGCGTTGCAGCATATCGTAGGTGGCGTCAACAGCCCCTCCCGCTCATTCAAGGCGGTTGGCGGCGGGGCGCCTGTTTTTATGAAAAAAGCCGAGGGCGCGTACTTTTGGGACGTGGACGGGAACCGTTACGTCGATTATCTGGCAGCATACGGCCCGATCATTACCGGACATGCCCATCCGCACATCACGAAAGCGATCCAGGAGGCAGCGGCGAACGGCACGTTGTACGGCACGCCAACCGAGTTGGAGATTCGCTTGGCCGTCATGCTCAAGGAAGCGATCCCCTCGATGGATAAGGTGCGCTTCGTCAACTCCGGCACGGAAGCGGTCATGACCACAATCCGTGTCGCCCGCGCCTATACGAAGCGGAACAAGATCATCAAATTCGCCGGGTGCTACCACGGCCATTCTGATCTCGTGCTCGTGGCCGCCGGCTCCGGCCCGTCCACGCTGGGCATCCCCGACAGCGCCGGCATTCCGACCAGCATCGCGCACGAGGTGATCACCGTGCCGTTTAACGATGCTTCGGCGCTGCAAGAGGCGCTCGACCGTTGGGGCGACGACGTCGCCGCCGTCATGGTCGAGCCGATCGTCGGGAACTTCGGCATGGTGATGCCGAAGCCCGGGTTCTTGGAAGAGCTCTGCCGGCTCGCGCGGCAGTACGGCGCCCTCGTCATCTACGACGAGGTCATTACAGCCTTCCGCTTCCACTACGGCTCGGCGCAAACCTACGCCGGCCTCTCGAATCACGAAGCGATCCGGCCAGACCTGACCGCCCTCGGCAAAATCATCGGCGGCGGGCTGCCGATCGGCGCGTACGGCGGCAGCAAGGAGATCATGGAGCAGGTGGCGCCGCTGGGTCCGGCCTATCAGGCCGGAACGATGGCGGGGAACCCTGCGTCCATCTCCGCCGGCATCGCCTGCCTCGAGGTGCTGCAGGGCGCCGGGGTCTACGACGAGATGGACCGCCTCGCCGTGAAGCTGACCGACGGCCTGGCCGAGTCGGCCCGTCGCCACGGGGTGCCGCTGACGATCAACCGGATCCGCGGCTCGTTCTCGACGCATTTCTGCGACCACCCGGTCACGAATTACGACGAGGCGCAAGACACCGACGGCGAAGCGTTCGCCGCCTTCTTCCGCGCCATGCTGAACCGCGGCGTCAACCTCGCTCCGTCCAAATACGAAGCCTGGTTCCTGACGACAGCGCACACGGAAGCCGATATCGACTTCACGTTGGAAGCCGCCGAGGCTTCGTTCAAAGAAATCGCCCGATAAAATAACAAAGTCTGCCCGGTTCGTTGGATACGATCCTGACAGACTTTTTTTTCGATCAGAGGTTCCCCTGGTTTCGTCCCATTTACGATTCTGCGGGAACGTTCTATACTACAAGAAGCTTAAATACTAAAGGATGTCGTGACTATGCCTATGCTGCAAACGTTGAATCGACAACTGAACAGATGGATGCCTTTGATCACGCCTGCCAGCATCTTGATTGGCGTCCTTTTCGGGAGTCGTCTGGCCCCCTATACGTACCTGTCCCCGTGGCTGTTTGCCTTCATGACCTTTGCCGGGAGCATCAGCCTCAGCTTCAGGGATTTCCTGAATGTACTCAAAAAACCGCTCCCCCTCCTACTCTGCCTGTTCATCCTCCATTTGGCCATGCCGCTGATCGCTATGGGGATGGGGCATCTGGCATTTCCGGGGGATTTCTATACGATTACCGGCTTCATTCTCGCTGCGGCGATCCCAACCGGAGTTAGCAGCTTTGTCTGGGTGAGCATCTATAAGGGCAACATCGCCTTAACCCTGTCGATTATCCTGATCGATACGCTGCTGGCCCCGTTTGTCGTTCCCGGCATCCTGTCGCTGCTGGTCGGCACCAGCGTCCGGCTTGATGCGGCGGCGATGATGGCCAGCCTGTTCTGGATGATCGTCGTCCCGTCGCTGCTCGGCATGCTGCTGAACCAATGGAGCAAAGGCCGCGTGATCGCTTCCTGGGGACCGTGGATGAACCCGGTCTCGAAGCTCGCGATGGCTTCTGTTGTGGCGATCAACGGCGCGGTGGTCGCGCCTTACTTGACCGACTTCCGCCCGCGGCTGCTGGGCCTCGCCGCGATCATCGTCACGCTCGCGGCGATCGGCTACCTGCTTGGCTTCGGCTTGTCCCGGCTGATCGGCCTGAACGAAGCCGACAAGGTGGCGCTTGTCTTCAACGGCGGCATGCGCAACATCAGCGCCGGCGCGGTGCTGGCCGTCACCTATTTCCCCGCCCCGGTCGCCGTGCCGGTCGTGCTGGGCATGGTGTTCCAGCAGATGATGGCCTCCCTTGTTGGCCTGGTGCTGGAACGACAAGCCCGTGCACGCCAGCAGAAGGACAACACGGCGACGGCGGCGTGATTGGTGATTGGTCGCGTTCGACACTGCTTGTTCACCCGCACTAACGTGCCAAGCGCTCTCCGCCGCTCCCTTCTAACGGAACCAGATGACGTTATCCGTTCATTTCCCGGTTATTTCCCAGCCTAACGGAATCAGTTGACGTTATTTGGCCTAAACAAGCGCTGAACAGCGCCCAAGCCCCGGAATAACGTCTCTCAGTTCCGTTAAATCTCTAGAAGGACGCAGCAGCCTCAAGTAAGGTCTCTGAGTTCCGTTAGCGGTACTGAAACACCGCACCCCGCACATCCGCCGCACCTTCATTCCTTCCCCGCCTCTCTACTCCGCCATGGCTACTTGCGCCTCACCGCTCACCACCAGCCACATCTTTCCCTTCGCCGCTCGCCACCCTGCCACATCCTTCGATTCACCTCTCGTCGCCAACCCGCGTCCTTCGCTTCGTCCGCTCGCCACCAGCCCACATCTTTCCCTTCACCGCTCGCCACCCAGCCGCATCCAACGCAAAAAGGCCTCCCCCAGTCCAAACCGGACATCAGGGGAGGCGCCTTGGCAACTTCTCGCTTATTGCTGCTGTTGAATTTTATCGAAGAAATTCTCCTGCACGTATTTGGCCGCGACATCCAGCTGCTGCTTGGAATCAGTGCCTTTCTTCGAGAACGATTCCTGTACGACGTTGGACATCGCCGCATAGTAGTCCTGCGTGCCGAATTGCGCCTCCGGCTTGCCTTCCAGCAAGCTGAAGAGCTGCGGGTCGTACTTGTATACGTTGTCGTACTTGTCGTAAATCGCTTTCACTTTGCCGGCGTATTCGGAATCCTCGCTGAAATACTCCAGCGGCGTCGGTACAAAGTATTTGCCTTCAGCTTGACGGGCTTTGATCGTGTCCTCAACCGATTTCAAAGCGTCGTCAGTGAAATAGTCGAACGTGATATAGCGGAACGCCATTTCCTGTTCGTCTTTCGTGGCGTTCGGATTGATGACGAGATAGTTGCCGCCCAGAATCCCGTAATGCTTGCCGCCCGCTTCCGCGGCAGGCATCGGATAGGCCACGACATCCTCCGGCTTCATGCCGCCTTCGTTCAGCGCCGCCTGGATGACGTCAAACGCCCCGGCGATCACCATAGCCGTCCGGCCTTGCTGGAAGGAACTGATCGCATCGCCCCAGCCCAGCGCCCAGTCCTGCGGAATCGCGTTGGCTTCCCATCTCAGCTTCTTGTAGAAATCCAACGCCTTCACCCCGGCGTCAGAGTTGAATACGGCGGTTACTTTGCCGTTATCGTTCGTTTCGATGTCGCCGCCGGCTTCGAACAGGAAGTTGGTCCAGTTCCAGCCCGCTTCATTCCCTTTGCCCATCGGTGCGATCCCGGAAATGCCCTTCTTCGGATCGGCGACCCCCTTGGCAACGTTGTACATGTCGTCCCAGGTCCAGTCCAGCGACGGCGCGGCGACGCCTTTGTCGTCAAGCAACTTCTTGTTGACCACGGTTGAAGTCACGTAGCCGTTTTGCGTAATTCCGTACACCTTGCCGTCAACGATAAATTGGTTTTGCAATACCGGGTTAATCTCGTCCTTGTACTCCCAGTTGTTCCACAGCTCCGTGATATCGGCGACCCAGCCGCGTTCGACCAGGAACTGCGCTTCCGTCGCCCACGTATTGTAGAAAGTCGGCGCTTCGTTGGACGCCATTTTTACGCCGATTTCATTGACGCTGTATTGCCAGTCGTCCTTCACGATCGTTACGTTGGGATACTTGGCCTGGAAGCGGGCGATTTTATCGTCTTCCTGCTGGCGGAGCGTCGTTTCGTCCGGCAGCGGATAGTGGATTTTAATCGTAACCTTGCGCTGCGTAATGTCATCGGCTTCTCCCGCAGCCGACGTGGCATTGTCTCCCCCGTTGTTGCCCGTAGCCGCCGTATTCCCGCCGACGTTATTTTGAGTTTCCTTGTTTCCTCCTCCGCCGCAGGCCGCGAGCAGCGAACCGAACAGCATCAGGCACATCAACACCGCTGAAAACTTGCGCATTGAAACTCCCCTTTTCTTAAAGTTAGTATATCTTGCATGTTCATCATAAAAGAGAACCCGGTAGCAATCGATGTGTGATCTTATGACTTTCATGTGCAGGCCTACGATCCTGTAAACGCTACCTATCCTTTGACTGCGGACAAATTGACGCTGCGCATGATAAACTTCTGGAAGCCGAGGAACACGAAGATCGGCGGGATCATGACCATGAACAAAATGCTGAACTTGATGCTGCTGTCCATGTTCCGCGCGTTGATGACGTATTTGTATATCGCCGTCGCCAGCGTGTACTTGTCTTCCGTATGCATGACCAGGGAAGGCCAGAACCAGTCGTTCCATGCCGTGGAAAAAATAAAGATCGCCAGCGTAGCGAAAATCGGCACCGACAGTGGCACCGCAATCCGCAGGTAACTGGTCCATTCCGAAGCCCCGTCGATCCGGGCCGCTTCAAAGATCTCCGGATGGATTCCGTCGAAGAAATTTTTCATCAGCAGAAAATAATACGCATTCGCCCCGGCCGGCAGCCAGAAAGCCCAATAGGAATTCAGCAGCCCCAGCTCCTTCAGGTTCACGAAGTTCGGGATCATGTAGCTTGAGGCCGGAATAAACAACGTCAGCAGGATAAAGAAGTAAATCGCCCGGCTGTACGGCACGCGGATACGCGAAATACTGAACGAGGCCAGCCCCAGCACCAGGATGGTCATCAGCAGGTTGCCGCCGAAGATCAGCAGCGTATTTTTCAAGAACATCGGCAAATCGATATAATTCCAGGCTTTCGGAAAGTTGTCCCAATGCCATTCCTGCGGGAAAAATCGCGGCGGGAACGAGTTGACCTCCTGATTGCTTTTGAGCCCGTTGAACATCGTCATCGCGATCGGATACAACATCGTAAAAGCCATGACCGCGATGCACAGCACCATAAACCCGTAAACCACCTTATTGAGCGGCTTCTGCAGATCGGAGGGCGACAGGATGCCTCTTTCTTTCATATCAGTACTCCTCCTTGTTCAGCTTGTATTGCAGCACGCCAAGCACGCTCAGCACGAGGAACATCAAGACGCCCAGCGCGGTCCCCGCCCCGTAGTCGAGCTGAGTGAAAGCATACTTGACCGTCAGGAGCGCATACGTCAACGTGGCCTTGTTCGGCCCGCCGTCCAGCAAAGCCAGCTGGGATTGGTACGCCTGGGAAGTGCCGATCAGCTGCAAAATCAACATCAGCACGATCAGGTTCCGCATCGACGGCAACGTGATGTACTTGATCCGGGCCCAGACGCCGGCTCCATCGATTTCCGCCGCTTCATACCAGTCCCGCGGAATGCTCAGCACCCCGGCCAAATAAATCAGCATCGCCGAACCAAACTGCTGCCACGTCTCCATGAAGACGATCGAGACCATCGACCACCTCCCGTCGGAGACGAACGAAACCGGATCGGCCCCGAACCATCCGAGCAGCGCGTTGATCGGCCCGACCGGATCGTACATCCAGCGCCACATCCCGTACAGGACGACACCCGGCACGACAAACGGCAGGTAAGCCGCAATGCGCGCAAAGCCCTGGAACCAGCGCAATTCGGAAATGGCAATCGATGCGGCGATCGGCACCCAAAAGCCCATCACCAAGCATAGAAGCATATAATACAAGGTGTTGCGAACCGATAGAAGCACGTCGGGGTTATGAAACACCTTCACATAATTGTCCAGTCCGACAAACGTGTTGCCTTTGACGAAATCGATGTTATAAAAGCTGTAAACCATCCCTTTGATGATCGGGACCCATAGGAACACGATAAATATGGCGATTGCCGGAACCAGAAACAGATACCCCCACATATACTTCTTCCAGTTCGATCCCCGCCGCGGCGCCCGTGAGGCGGCCGCCTTCTTAACCGTGTTCTGCTGCATGTTCCCCGGTGAAATCACGGGTTCCCCCATCTTTCTCCCTCTTTTCTACGTAGTGTCTCTATCCATTGTAGAAAAGGGCTCTTCCGGCGAACATGTCTAAAACTATGTGAACTATGGTCGTTCTTACTTCATCGTTATTTCTTCAGTTCGGTGGGGCTGACGCCAAAATACTTCTTGAAAATCTTGCTGAAATGCTCGGGCGACTCATAACCCACGCGTTCGGCGATCTCGTAACGGCGCAGATCCGTGTTCAGGATCAACGCTTTGCTTTCCTCCATCCGCAGCTTGATGACGTATTCCCAAAGGTTATACCCGGTGTTTTTCTTGAACAGGTAGCTCAAATAATTCGGGCTGACGTGGTTGCTGCGGGCCACCTCGTGGATAGTTAACCCTTTCTGCCGGTAATTCTCCTCAATATACTTCTTGGCACTCTCTACGATTCGGTTGCTTTGCGTCGTCAATTCCTCGGTGGAAGGATCCTGGGCATAGTTGTGCCAATTGAAATCGCCATAATAAAACACGTGATAATCCCCGTGTCCCCCGCCCCATAACATCGCTTTGTCCGCCTGTCGGCTTAGCACGCCCAGGAACCCCACGCCCTTGAGAATTTGGCTGATCCCCACCATGCACAGAAGGCCGAGATACTTGTGAATATGGTGGTGCAGGCTGCGGCCCAGCATTTCAAGCTGGTTGATTTTGTTCAGATTCGGTTCGGCGTACTCCGTTTCATTCCATTGCAGAATAAGGGCCATTTCCAGGCTCTGAGTATAAAAAGCCGCCGCCCGCCACTCCTGATGCAGCAGTTCATTAACGATATTCAGCGCCGCATAGCGGAACAGGCGGGGGTGCTCCTCTTGGTCCTGGGATGGTTCCTTCTCGGCGGGAATGGCCAGCTTGATTTTGATCACGGAAAAATACGGCCCGGTCAGCCCAAGCCGCTCGGCTTCGGCGAACCGTTCCTCCTGATCTCCCTCGGCGGTGTCCGTCAACAAGCGGTTCAACCGTTCGCCGGATTCCGGGAGCGGTTCCACCATGCGGAAGCGCTCCGCTCCCCCGGACAGCCACTCCTCGGCTTGCGGGACCGGCTTATCCATCTTCAGCAGCGCATTGCGCACCGAATCGAGGAACTGTTCGCTGTTCAGCGGCTTGATCAGATAGTCTTTGGCGCCGAGCCGAATCGCCATTTGAGCGTATTGGAACGTTTCATGCGCGGAGATAATAATCGTCTGCACCCAAGGCTTGATCAGCTTCGCCTGCTGCATCAGCTCGATCCCGTTCATTTCCCCCATCTGGATGTCGGTGACCAGCAGATCAATATCCTCCATCCGCACATAGTCCAGCGCTTCATGCCCGTTATACGCGGTGAAAATCTGCCCGATATCCAGTCCCGAAGCGGTCAGCAATCCGGATAACCCTCGGCAAATCAGCGGTTCGTCGTCCACGACCAAAATGTTATACATACGCTTGTTCCCCCTGTTTGTTATTCATTCCGTTCGGCTGCGATAGGCAGGGTAATGGTGACGGCGGTACCGCCTTCTGGCAGGCTCGCGTATTTGAGGCCGTACTCCGGCCCAAAATGCAGCCGGAGCCGCTGATGAATATTGCGGATTCCGTAACCAAACGACGGGCTTGGCGTCTCATCGTTAAGCAGTCTGTCGATCGCCTCAAAATCCACCGGCTTATATCCATTGTCGGTGATCCTAATGCGGACCAGGCCCTGCGCCTCGTCCGCTTCGGCGCGAATGGCGATTTCACCGTCCTCGCCCATATATTTCACGCCATGAAAGATCGCGTTTTCGATAAGCGGCTGGAGCGTGATTTTCGGGATGATGATGGCATGCAGCTCGGACGGAACGTCCCAGGTTACCCGGAATCCGTACTCGTACCGATGCTCCTGCAACTTAATGTAAGCGGAAGCGTGCTCCAGCTCCTCCTCCAGCGTGATCAGCTCCCGGCCGCGGCTAAGGCTGATCTTCATCAGCTTGGACAACTCCTTGATCATCTCTGCGGAGGCGTTGTTCCCCTCCATGGTGCTTTTCCAATAGATACTCTCCAGCGTGTTGTACAGCAGATGCGGGTTGATTTGCTGGTACAGGATTTGCAGCTGGGCCTCCTTCTGCTTGATATCCATCTGATATTTGTAATGCACCAGCCCGTTCAAACGGCGCGCCATCGCGTAGATCGTGGAGATCAGCACGCTGACCTCATCGCTGCGATCCCGGTGCGGCGTCTCCGGCACCACATTTCCCGGCTCATAGCGGCGGACGAAATAGACCAGCTTCTGGATTGGAGTCATCAGCGACCGCCAGAAATACAAGATCAGCGCCAGCCCCACCGCGAAATAGGCGATGGAGATGAGCTGAATGATCCGTTTGATTTCGTTTTGCTGCTGCAGCAGCGCTTTGACAGGCACCTTGTACACCAGCTTCTGCTGCAGGACATAGTTATAATTAATGACATAAATAAATTTATCGGTAATGACGTCCTTCACCCCGATCAGGGAATCCCTGGAATCCCCCAGATCAGCCTCCGAGGGCAATTCAAGCAGCGATCCGGTCGAAGCGGCCTCGGTTGGCGTCGAGGTCAGAATACGATTGTCCCAATCCGTGAAGTACAGCTCCCCTTCCGGGATCGAGACGGTTTGCAGCGATTCGCCGATGCGGCCGTCGACATTGGAGACAACCAGCACGCCGATCGTTCCGCCCTTGTCGATGTTGTTGATCGCCCGGACGTAGGCGAGGGTCCGCTGATTTTGTTGCCCTTGGGCCGGGGGCGACAAGTGCTCAATTAAGCGCAAATAGCCGTTCCCTTTCTTGGCGACGGCTTCATCAAACCATTCCGGCTTTTCCCGTTCAAGAAAAAAATAAACCCCGGCTTTCTTGGACTCCGGATAATACGGCGCAAAAGAATACGAGTTCGACGGGTCGTACACGAACAGCGAATAATAAAGCGGCTCATGCTGGCCGGTCTCATTGGAATAACTGTTCAACAGATTTTCCAGCTTCTCGTAGTTTTTCACCCGCTCCGTCGTCGTGTTGTCCTCGGCCGGGTTTAACTGCTGGACCAGCGGATGCTGAAACACCGTCGACGCCACCTTGTTGATCGATTCGATATCCCGGTTGATCAGCCGGAAATTTTGATTGTTCAGCTCGATGTAGGCATTGGTGACATTCCGTTTCAAAATTTGATCCGCCCGATAGTTTCCGTACGAATTCAAAATAAACAGAGGGACGACCAGCACCAGAAAAACCAGGATCAACTGCTGCTTTAAACCGATCTGTGTCAACGGATTCTTGAATCCCGATTTCACCTGTCATGCACCTCCGGTCACTTTAAGTACGAGTTCCAAAAAGCACCGGCTTTTTGGAAGCCTCATTTAACTATAGCAAGCTTGAAACCCCGCAAGGTATGCGCATTTCTACGGATATCGTGGCGTTTCCCAAGATTCGCGGATCGCTGATTCATTGGCAACCCTGCCTTTCTACTGCCACTGCTCATAGTTTAGAGCATTTTCCGCGTTTTGCCAGCTACAAATTTAGACTCTCGTTGGAACCAAAAGAATCGGAAAGTGTCTTCCAATAGCAAAATTCAGGGCAACATTTATTATAACATTCTATGTAATAGAATATGTCATTAGTAACTATATATGTTTCTTGTTTTAGATAATCATATAAAATTTTAGATTTTGAGGAAACAATACCTGACATATATATTGCTATTTTTCATTTTAAACAGTACTATTGTGTTAATTTACTTAACACAATGATAGGGAGGCAGCTATGAAAATTAAAAGGTGGTTTACGTTGTGTTTGCTTGTCGGGGTGTTGTTCTTTACGAGCGTTCCGAGCACCTTTTCAGAGTCGGCATCCGGCTCCGCCGAGAGTTCTGTGCCGAACGTAACGATTGTCGCAATGGGAGGCACGATTACTAGTACGGCGGTCGGGCGGGAGATGTTTCAATCTTATGGCTCTGAAAGAGTTTCAATCCAAAGTATTCTCGACCGTCTTGAACCCGAAATTTCCAAGGTTGCAAACGTCAGCATCAAGGAGCTTGAGAACATCGGGTCTGCCCAAACGACAACGGAACATCTTTACAATCTAAGCTTGATTATTGACGAGGTGCTGGCCGATCAAAATACCGATGCGGTTGTCGTGACTGCAGGTACCAACATTATGGAGGAGTTGGCTTACTTTGCAGATCTGACCGTACGCAGCCCCAAGCCCGTTGTATTTACCGGCTCCATGAGACAGTCCAACACCTTCTCTTTTGACGGGGAGGCGAACCTGTTCAACGCGATCCGTCTGGCGGCCAGCCAAGAGACGGCCTGTTACGGTACCGTTCTAATGATGAACGATGAATTTTTCGCCGCTCGTGAAGTCACGAAAACGGACGCCGTCCGTCTGGATACTTTCGATGGAGGACGTTACGGAGCACTGGGTACCGTTGATGAAGACCGCATCCGCTCCGTCAGAGCACCTGCAAGAGTATTGGAATGCGGCAAGAACGGCTGGAAAACACCATTTGATCTGTCCACCATCAAGGCTGAGGATATCGCCAAGGTGGAAATCGTGTACAGCTATACCGAAGCCAGCGGTTTACCGATAAAAGCATTGGTAGACGCAGGAGTGGACGGGATCGTCACCGCCGGACACGGGGCAGGAGGAATTTCGGTAGAGCAGCAGGCGGCCCGTGCGGAAGGTGTTGAGAAAGGCGTTGTTTTTGTTACCACTACCCGGACCGGCTCGGGAGCCGTCTATGACGCGAAAACGCCCGGAATTATCGGTGGAGCCGACCTCTTGCCGCAGAAAGCGCGCATTCTGCTGCAGCTCGGACTCACTTTCTCCGACAATCCCGAGCAGGTCCGTCAATGGTTTACTTCCATCGGATTGCCCGAGTTCAACATGTCTCGCTAGCATAATTCATTATTAATCGTTGGGGGCGTCTCCTATTTGGTTTTCGGACTAAATAGGAGACGCCTTGCTTTGTCATAAGGCGATGTGCCTGGGCGGTTGTCTGTTAAACCACCAGCTCATCCAGCCCGCCGACGACAAGGTCGGCCTCGCCCAGAATATCCGGGCTGCCGATGCCAACGACGCGGCAGCCGGCGGCTTTGCCCGCTTGCACCCCCGCCTTCGCGTCCTCAAACACGACGCAGTCGGACGGCGGCAACGCCAGCGCTGCGCTGGCGGCGAGGAACACCTCGGGATCCGGCTTCGCCTTGGACACCTTGGTGCCGTCGATGACGGCGTCGAACAGCTCGGCGATGCCAAGCCGCTCCAAGATAAACGCGGCGTTCTTGCTCGCTGAGCCGAGGGCGATCTTCACCCCGCGCTCGCGCAGTTGCAGCAAATACGCCTTTGCTCCCGGCAAAATTTCCGACGGCTCCAGCTTGGAAATAAATTCGACGTATTCCCGGTTCTTGTCCGCGGCCATCTGCAGGCGTTCCTCCTCCGTCGCCTCTACGCCGCCGACCTCCAGCAAAATACGCAGTGACTCCATGCGGCTGACGCCCTTGAGCCGTTCGTTATGAGCTTCCGTAAACTCGAAGCCCAACCGATGCGCCAGCGACCGCCATGCGAGATAGTGGTACTTGGCCGTATCGACGATTACACCGTCAAGGTCGAAGATGGCCCCTTTCATCGTTTCCAGCATGCTGTGATTCTCCTTTGATCATTTTAAATGTGCAGCTTTTCCGGCTTCCGGCCAGGCACTCTAACAATTGAATTCGATATTTCGAATACAATTCGTCACAAACGACATAAATGGCGAATTCTATTCGATATTTCAGATAGATTCTCGGCTACCGTCACCCAAAGGCCCAATTAAGCATGAAATTTCATATATATTCTGCCAGAATACGTGGGAAACAACGAATTCTATATGATTTTTCGTATATATATCGCCGGCACCCGCCACCAGCCCTTAGTTTAGCTTAACTTGGCCGAGCAGACTGTCCAAGCCTCCCGGCAGAATCATAGGGGACGCGAAACTCCTGGCCCGGCGCCACCAACAGCTCCCGATCCTCCACGACAAGCCGCATCGGTTCCGGGTTCCCGGCCTGAGCGATAACCGTGACCTCTTCCCGACTGACACGTACCCGGTAAGATCCCCCTCGAAGGTGGACCGGGAACTCGATTGCCTGCCAGACGGAGGGGAATGCCGGCCGAAGCTCCGCCTTGTCTCCATCATATCGCAAGCCCGCGAATCCCAAAATAGCTGCCATCCATGCCCCGCCATTCGCTGCAGGATGCGTGCCGCCGATATAGAGATCTCCAACATATTGCTTCGATTCCCCGGTTAAGTCAATTCTTGCCGTTCGCATAAAGTAAGGATATCCCCAATCCGGCGAGCCCGTATCCGCTGCCACCAGGGCATAAATACAAGCGCTGAGGCTTGATCCATGCTCCGTGCGCGGTTCGTAATAAGCCCAGTTTGCCTGTTTGACGGCCAGTGCATAATCGCTCTTGAACAGGTGCAGCATCAGCACCACATCGGCCTGCTTCAGGATTTGCGTCGTCGTCGCAAGACCGTTTCCCCCGCCGAGATATTCGTGAGGATGAAGCATCCGCGCCTTTAATTCCTGCAGCGTCACATCTTCCAATTTATCATATCGGTCGAATTGTTCGATTCGTCCCGTCTCGGCATCCGGCTGGGGAACATACAATCGGTCGTGCATATCGCGAATTTGCTCCAACTGCACGCTGCTGCCCTCAAGCAGCGTTTCGTATCGTTTGAGGTCGCGGCTTCGCAGGAGGTCCATCGCATTCAAAGCGATGCGGAGGCATTCCTTAACCATCCGGTTAGTAAACGCGTTGTTGTTCACTCGCTCATGGTATTCATCCGGCCCGGTGACGTCAAGGATTTCGAACCGCTGCTTTCGCGAATTGAAGTACCCATACGAGTAAAAGAATTTGGCACACTCCCACACAACCTCGGCCCCACCGTCCAGAAGCAGGCTCTCGTCTCCGGTAAACGTATAATACTGCCATATCCCGTAAGCCACATCCGCGCTGATATGCACCTGCTTATCCCGAAAGTAAGTACGCATCGGGCGACCCGTAAACACATCGTTTACGTTAAAAAGCGTGCAAGCATCGTCCCCCGTCTCCTGGCTTTCCCAAGCATAGAAGGCCCCGTCATAACCGTATTCCGCCGCTTTGCGCTTCGCGCCTTCCAGCGTATGGACCCGGTACATCATCAGATTGCGCGCCACCTCCGGCTCCGTATGCAGGAAAAAAGGCAGCATAAACATTTCCGTGTCCCAGAAAACCGCGCCTTTGTACACCTGACCGGACAAGCCGCGAGCGGGGATGGACACGCGTTCCGAGCGGTCCGGCGCGATGATGTGCAGCTGGTACATGCTGTAGCGCAGCGCCAGCTGGGCTTCTTCGTCGCCTTCGACCGTGATGTCGGAGGCGTCCCACTTGCGCTCCCAGCGCTCGGCGTGCTCGCGCAGCAGCACATCGTATCCGAGCTGCCGCGCCTCTCGGGCGGCCTGTTCCGCCGCCGTCTGTACATCGCCTGCCAGTGCCCCGTCCTGACCGGTAACTACAGCGACGTATTTGACGAGCTCAACCGGTTCGCCAGCCCGGCAGCGCAATTGGATCCGGCGGCGGATCGAGAGGTCCCCGCGGAGAAGCTGCTCCTCTTCGCCGCCCTGCACCTCCACGGCTTCCGCGACCGTTACCGGTACGCCCAGCTCCTGCGTCTGTGCGGTTACCCGCAAGACCTCTCCAGCCTCGTCCGCGCCGCTCTCTATGCGCTCAAGATGCGGGCCGTTGATGTCCCAGACATCCCCGTCAATGCCGGTGACGATCGTCAGCGTGCCGTCCAGGCTGCTCTCTACGGTCAAGCGGCTCACGATCAGCTCAGAGCGCACCGCGCTGCAAAACCGCTCCGACATCATCGACACCTCCGCACCGTCCGCGGTGCGGAATACAGATCGGCGGCGGTGCACCGCATGCCGCAGGTCCAACGCCTGCTCATGGGCCGCCAACTGCGGACTGGCGTCCCCTCCGCCATTCTCTCTGCCATTCCCTCTGCCATTCTCTCTGCCATTCCCTGCGCCGTTTCCTCCGCTGGCTTTGCCCTGGCCCCCGGCTTCAGTCTGGCTCCCGGCGTCTAGCACGCTTAACGGCACCCCGTCCCATTGGACCGCCGTCGCCAGGCCATTCGGCGCGTTCACCGGCTCGCGCCACTTGTTCCCGACCTTGTCGTACAACCCGGCGATGATCGTAGCGGTCAGCTCATTCTTGCCGAACTCCTCCAACGTTCCCCGGTAGCCCAGCACCCCATTTCCAATCATGAACTTATTGCCGTGGTGTGCGATTCGCTCCCGGTCGAACCCGCTTTCCTTAATCATCCAGCTCATTGAATGACCGCCTTTCGCAGCGGCACACGAATCCCCGCTTCACCGACGGTGACCGGGCTCCCATACACGGAAACTTCCGCTTCGCCGCCCGATGTAGCGCGAATGCAGGCTTGGTCTTGATCCACTTCCACCAGGATCTTCACCCCTTGGTAGGTGACCCTGAACGAGTAGCTCTTCCAACGTTCAGGAATGCTCGGATTTAGCATGAGCTGGTCTCCGTCCGAACGCATCCCGCCGAATCCGTACACAATGTTCATCCAGGCCGCGGCGATCGAGGTCGTATGCAGGCCTTCCCGCGTGTTGCGGTTATAATTGTCGAGATCCAGCCGGGTCGCAAACTCGAAGAACTTATACGCCTCCTCCGCTCGCCCGATTTCCGCCGCCAAAATGGAATGAATCGACGGAGACAGCGAGGATTCGTGGATGCAGCGCGGCTCATAGTAATCATAGTTGGCGCGTTTCTCCTCCAGCGAATATTCGCTGCTGTACAGGAACATGAACATCAGTACATCCGGCTGCTTGATCATGTCGTACCGGTACAGTCGATCATAGGACCAGTGCGAATACAGCGGAAATTCCGTCACCGGAATCGCGTGAATGTCCAGATGCGGCAGGTCAAAAAAGCCGTCATGCTCCTCGAAAACCCCTGTCCGTTCGTCCCGGGGTATTTTCATGTGACGGGCTTTATTACGCCAATCGTTCTGTTCTTCCTCGGTCAGGCCAAGCCGCGCGGCCAGCTCGCCGTATGCCGCCGGGGCTTCACCCCGCATCGCCTCCAGCACCTCCAGCGTATATTCGAACAGCTTTTTCGCCATTAGATTGATATAGCAGTTGTTGTTCACCATGAGTTGAAACTCATCGGGACCCATTACGCCGAAATAGCCGTATTTCCCCGACTGTTGCCCCCATTGCCCCCGGGTCGCGTAAAATCGGCTGATTTGAATCAGCATTTCCGCGCCTTTTTCATGCAAGAACGCCTTGTCGCCTGTGATGTTCACATAATGGCGAAGCCCGTATGCCACCGCCGTGCCTACATGCAGCTGCAGGTTCGAGTGCTGCCACAGGTCGCAGCTTTCCGTCCCGTCGATCGTGGCAATCGGATAAAACGCCCCTTCGCAATCCAGCTCTTTAGCCCGTTCTAGAGCTTCGGGAAGCGATTGGTAGCGGAACTCAAGCAAGCTTCGCGCCGCCTTCGGATTGTTGAAGATATAGAATGGCAGGCAATACGATTCCGTGTCCCAGAAGGCCAGTCCCCGGTACGCCTCGCCGGTCAACCCTTTCGCTCCGATATTGAATCCGGGATTATCCCCGTGGTAAGTCTGATATAGCTGAAAAATGCAAAAGCGAATCCCCTGCTGATTCTCCGGATCCCCATCGATTGCGATATCCGATTCCGCCCATACCTCGGCCCAGTACGCCCGCTGCTCGGCCGCCGCCGCATCGTACCCTGCGTGTGTATAGCGCGCCGACAGCTCGATCCCCCGCGTCCAAAGGTCGTTGTCCCCGATCGAGCGGTCTTTCTCCGCTACGTTAACGACGAGCTTATCCAGTTTGCTGCGCTGCCCCTGTTTCAGCTCCAAGGTCAGGTCTCGGCCGATGTAGCTTCCCTCCTGCACCAGCTGATTGTTCACGGCGTCCGGTGCAATAACGCGGAATCCGGAAAACAGCCGGTTCCCCGTGTTCACCGTTCCTCCCAACATCCCCGCGATCCTGGAACCATCAGCTGTTGCTTCTTCCCCTTGCTTCAGTGGGTTCCAATAACAGCGCTGCTGATCCTCATGGATCACCGCTAGGTTCAGTCCGGTCCGCACCTGAATCGAACCGGAGAAATTCAGCGGCATGAACGTGATCCGCTGCGCCCCGAGATGCGACACCTTCATGCTGACGAAGCGCTCGAACGTGAGCTGGACGTCTTTTCCGCTGGCGGTATGCCACACGAACTCCCGGGTGTAGACCCCCGTGCGCAAATCCAGTTCCCGCCGAAAGCCGCTAAACCGGCTCGCCGCCAAATCCAGCATCTCCCCGTCCAACATGATCCGCGTATGCAGCCAGTCTACTGCGTTCACCATGAATCGTAAACGTTTGATGATTCCTTTATAGTGAGCCGTAACCGGACTCTCCTCGAACAACCCGTTGAAATAGCTGCCCAGCAGCGTGTCCCCGCCATACCCTTCCTCCGGATAACCTCTGACCCCCATATATTCATTCCCCAACGAAAAAATCGACTCGCTGACCCGATTGCGTCCCGGATCAAAGCCTTCCTCCACGACCTTCCAGGGGTCGACCTGCAAATATTTGTCTGCGATTTTCGGCATGCTCCGCCCTCTCCTTCTATGTGTTTGACACGCTTGCGATCTGTCTTCGTAGCCAACAAGACCGCTCCCCATCCAGATTAACGGAACGTTCGCCGCCGCCAAATGTCCAGGAGTAAGAAGCTTATGTGCGTTTATACGGAGTTGAAGTCCCTCGCTGCTTTTCGCCCCCGTTCCCTTCTCGCCCGCCTCTTTGCAAGATTATCCCTTTCATTCAGGGCGGTCGTCAGGCGAATCCGGAGAAAGGGGAATTCGTTAATCAAGATGTGAAATGGAGTTTGGGAGTTTGGAGCAGGAAAAGCACGACAATAAGGTTGGTATTTTTTTCTTGATTGGGGATCATATGTTTGGTATAATTAAAAAAAGAGAACACATGTACGTATTCTGAGACGATAAGGGGTGGACGAGATGGAGAATGGAACGGAAATGGATCTGCAAACCTTCAGTAGCCGTTTTACGAACGAGCAGGATTGCGTAGAGGCGTTGATTGCGATGAAATGGCCAACCGGCTTTGTATGCCCGCGCTGTGCGCATCCCCAATGCAGCCGGCTGACTTCCCGACGTATCCCCTTGTTCGAATGCGGAAGTTGTAGACATCAGACATCCCCATTGGTCGGTACGATTTTTGAAGGAACTCATCTGCCTTTGTTAAAGTGGTTTCAGGCTCTGGAGTTATTTTTGCTCCCAGATGGTATCTCGGCGATGCGGCTGTGCCAGGTGATTCGGGTCACCTACAAGACAGCCTGGTTGATGCTGCACAAAATTCGTCATGCCATTGGGGAATTCGATGCCAGGGAGTTGCTGAGCGGGAATGTGAAGGTAAACAGTGATCAGTATAGACGAGATCCGTTACGGAGCCAGCTTCCTCAGTCCGGTGTGACGGCGGTCGTAGCCGGATGTACAGTAGCGGATTCGGGAGAACCGGAGCAGGTCAAAATCCGTCTTTTACCCCATAAGAGAGGGTACGGCCAAAGAGCAGACCGCCGCGAGCTCACCGCATTTGTCACCAATGATGTGCTTGTTGGTTCGTCGGAGGTACAGCTGTTCCCCCTGGCTTTTCGGCTTTATACGCCCTTGTGGAAAGTGGTCCGAGAGGCATGGAAATCGCTAAAATGTACTTACGTGGCTTTAGGAATGAAGTATCTGCAGGCGTACCTGAACGAGTTCACCGTTCGACGCCAACTTCGCTTGCCCAGAGCGATCAATACGATGCGTCAGAAACTGCTGCAGATCTGTATGGCTAGTCAGAGCATTTCTTATCGCCAGCTCATTGCGAACCAAGCGAATCCCCCTCTCGCTCCTGCAGCCTGATTATGCTGCTAACAGGGAAAGGAAAGATCCTGATCTTTACGCAGAAACCATAGCCTACATCACTTACATCACCACTTACATCACTTACATCATGGCTCCCTTACCCGTTTCCCCTATTTACCTTTAATTTGAGTCTCTCTGTCACTTGTTGATCGGCCGGCCAACTCCTGGGTTACCGTTTTCGCTGCGACCTGATCAAACGGGATAATCTTGCAAAGGCCCCTGAAACAGCAACAGCCCCCCCTCCCCAATTACAAAAACCGAAACGCCCCCGCGCTCCGGCTACCCCAAATTACAATACGTTGATAAATACCGTCTTCATTTTACCGCTGTATTGAACATCAAGGCCCAGTCCTTGTACGAGCAGGGCCAATGGTACATAGGTTTTGTTCTCCTTTCCGACCTTCTGCAGAAAAGCCGGTGTAGCGGTGGCAGCTGGCGTGCCGTCCACCTGAATCTGCTTCGAACCCACCGGAATCACCACCGTCCGGCTGCCATAAGTAACGGTGGCGGTGGCCTTGCGGGAATCCCATTTGCTTTGCGCCCCAACCGCATCGGTTATGTCTTTGATTGCCACGAACGTTTGCCCGTTCTTCAAGATCGGCGGGTACGGCGTGTTCAGCTCTTGGCCTTTAACGACAACGGATATCGGCGCTCCGCCGGTCTTTGCCGTAGTTGTCCGGTAGCTGCCCCAAACCGATTCGGTAAAAATTTTCGCGATTTCTTCATACCCGGCTTGATTCGGATGGATATCGGTGTCGGAAAAAATATGCGTCAGCGAAATTTCCCGTCCCGTGAAAGCTGCTGCCACATGAGCCGCCTTCACCGGCTTCGCTTGGGTCGCATGATTGGCAACAACCCCATCCACGATCGCGGTGAACTTACCGGCAATCTGCTGCAGCTCCTCATAAATGGAGGCGCCCGCCAGCTTCGGCACAGGCTGATATTGGTCGGCAATTACGATTTGCGCCGATGGATTAAGCTCTGTCAGGATACGGACGACCTCGCGGAGATTGTCTCCATAAGCCTTCAGTACCTCATCGCTTTGAGCGCGGAGCTGCTCCAGCGAGATGTTCTTCACATCCGGCAGCAGTTTTAACAAGTCGTTCCCGCCAATCGTGATTGTGATCAGATCGGCCTTCTGCAAGTCGGCTTGTGCCTGAGCAATGCCGGAGCCGAAGGATGCAATCCTCGGATCCGGCACATTGGCTTGAATGTCCGCAACGCCAACCGGTGAACCCGCCAGAATTGCCGTCACGTAGTTTTTCAAACCTTCGCTGGTCAAACCGAGGATGCCGTAATTAACTGCGGAGGCAGGCCCGTGGAACAGCCCTTGTTCCTTCAGGCGATCAACGAAGCCGTACGGAACGCTCGTATCCGTCATGCCCGGCTCATACCCGGCGGTGATCGAATCGCCCAGCGCCACAATAAGGTAGCCGTCAGCTTGGGCAGACTCGGCGGCTTGGATTGGTTTTGCGGCGAGGCCGCTGAACCACAATAGAATGAGTGCGAGCGCCCCCGCCAAGATGGAAGCTTTGTTCAAGCGAGAATCCTTCAAGCTTTTCAACTCCTCTTATAAAATTGCGAAAGACCTGAGGTTAGGGATAGCGTCCTCAGGTCCCGTTAATGCTGTTTGGGCGCGGGCGTTTCTCGCCGTTATTCCGGCTTCTCCTGCGCGCGCTTGGTTTTGTTCAAATATTGATCATAACGGCCATCGATTTCCTTAGCCATCTTCCGGTAATTCAGCGTCTCCTCTACGATCGGGTCTAACGTTGTCTGGATGCGAATTTCGTATTTCGGTGACAATCTTCTGCGCTCCTCCTCGCGGCGTTCTTCCTCACTGCCGTATTCCCCTTCGGTCAGCATCTCGCTGAGCTCGCGTTCCAATTCCTT
The DNA here is from genome assembly GCF_900021165.1 of Paenibacillus phocaeensis. Taxonomy (GTDB): domain Bacteria; phylum Bacillota; class Bacilli; order Paenibacillales; family Paenibacillaceae; genus Fontibacillus; species Fontibacillus phocaensis. The sequence continues at coordinate 33,433 of NZ_FCOQ01000005.1, forward strand.
GTTATCGCTCACTCTTGACACTCCTTCCGGTATTCTGGATTAAGCGTACGTCCGATTGCGCTCATTCCTTCCATAACCTCCGCGCCGGCGTCCTGTCATTAAGCTGCCCTTAAAGCCCGGTCGCATCTGCAGCTCGGATCACGCCAAGCAGCTCCTCATGGATTTTACCATTGCTGGCAATTAAATGGCGTACGCCGATGTGATAAGGGTTGCCTGTAGTATCGGTCACTATTCCTCCCGATTCTTTCACGATCAGCGCCCCTGCGGCAACGTCCCAAGCATTCAACCCCACCTCGTAATAGCCGCTTAGCCGCCCGGCAGCCACATAGGCCAGATGCAGGGCTGCCGACCCGGCGGCGCGCAGACTGCGCACTTCACCGGACAACGCGTTCAGTCCACGCATGTTTACCGGCAGCGCAAACTCCCGATCCGGGTTAAAACCCACCGCGATAATGCTGCCGGACAAAGACGCATCGGCAGACACCCTCGATGGCTGACCGTGGATATAAGCGCCCTTGCCTTTCTCCGCCACAAACATTTCATCACGGATCGGGTCATAGATGACGCCGATGATCACTTCGCCTTTATAAGCCAGCGCTATCGATACGCAAAAAAACGGAAACCCGTGCACAAAATTGGTCGTTCCGTCTACAGGGTCGACGATCCACAAATACTCCGATTCGCTGGCCTGCTTCAGCGCTGCCGCTGATGCTGCCGCTCCCGGCGCTACGCTTTCTTCCCCGAGGATATCATGGTCCGGAAAATGCGTCAGAATCAGCTTGCGGATCATCGCCTCCGCCCCTTTATCCACGTCCGTTACCAAATCCTGCGGCGATTGCTTCGTATTTAGATCCCGGTAGTCCCCAAGCCGGCTCTTAATCCATTCTCCCGCCTTCGCGGCGCAGTTAATCGCAACGGCCATCGGACTTTTGCTGCCTACCACATATGGAACTTTCGGATTGGATTCCAATCGATTCACTCTACTTTCATCTTAAACTAATAATCTACTCACTAAAAACTATACGTCCGTGATATCGCAAAGTTGCGTCCTTTCGCCTGCTTGCCATGGAATACAAGCGAAAGCCGCGTTACTTTATATGCAAAAAGTCCGTGTCCAAAAGCGGGGCTTGGCCCCGCCGGAAACGAACTTTCTGCTGACTGACCGCTTGCGGTCTCCTCGTTATGCACCTACGATATTGTACCCGCCGTCTACGAAAATAACCTCACCGGTAATCCCGCGCGACAGGTGGCTGATCAGGAACATCGCGGTGTCGCCGACTTCCGCGGTTTCTGTCGTTCTGCGCAGCGGAGCTTTCTCTTCGACCTGCTTGAGGATCGAGTTAAAATCGCTGATGCCCTTGGCAGCCAGCGTACGGATCGGGCCGGCCGATACCGCGTTGACGCGAATGTTCTTCGGTCCAAGGTCGTTCGCCAGATAGCGAACCGAAGCTTCCAGTCCGGCTTTGGCCACGCCCATCACATTGTAGTTGCGCATCACACGCTCCGATCCCATGTACGTCATTGTCATGATGCTGCCGCCTTCCGTCATGAGCGGGGCAAGACGCTTGGACACGGCAACCAGCGAATAGACGCTGATGTCGTTAGCCAACGCGAAGCCTTCGCGGGACGTATCCACGAATTCACCAGCCAAGTCCTCGCCTTTCGCGAACGCGATGCTGTGCACGAGACCATGCAGCACGCCAAACTCACCGCGCAGCGTATCGGCCAGCTTGTCGATCTCCTCATCCACCGCCACGTTGCACGGCAGGATCAGCGAACCCGGGATCGTTTCGGCCAGCTTGCGTACCCGGCCTTCCACGCGTTCGCTCTCATATGTAAACGCCAAACGGGCGCCTTGCTCCGCCAAGCTCTGCGCGATCGCCCACGCGATGCTGCGCTCATTGGCGACCCCCATTACGATCACATTTTTCCCCGCTAACAAATCACCCATGAAAATCCTCCTCTAAAATACACCGTCATTTTGTACAACTTACCTTATTTCCCTGCATTTTTCAAGAGAGACGGAGCCAAGCGACAGCTTGTCCTCAACCTAAGGCCTGATGCGCGCACAATCATTTTCTAGCAGGATCGCCAAAGAACATTTCGTGCGCCAGTGCGGTCTGTACGGCAGACTCCTCATCCGTCAGCGGACGGATCAGCTCCAGTTCAACCGAGGTGACTTCCTCTCCATTGAAGTTGATTTCGGCAACGCAGGCGGTGATCTTCACGATCGCTACCGCCTGGTTATCGGGCGAATAAGCAATGACCTTCTGTCCAGTAGGAAATACGCGCAGCCCTTCTTTGAGCATTTTGCCGCGGCCGTATTCCATCAGTTCATAAAGCTCCTGCTCTTTCTTGAATTTACAGACCGAGTTGAATTCCGTTTGAAATCCCACCGTCATCCCTTCCTTTCCCTTACCGGTCGTTCGGGCGGCGATGTCCGCCGCCGTTACACGCCGCTTTCGAATTCGAGAGCTTGCCGGGCTGCGTAGCGCTCCAGAGCCAGCTCGATCAAGCGATCGAGCAGCACCTCATAAGCCACCCCGGTTTCCCGCCACAGCAGCGGGTACATGCTGAAGGGCGTGAAGCCCGGCATCGTATTCACTTCGTTGATCCAGATCTTGAGATCCGACTTCCGCACAAAAAAATCGGCTCGGCACAATCCGCTGCCGGCGATCGCTTTAAACGCCTTAACCGCCAGCTCGCGGATCTGCTCAGCCATCTCGGTATCGACTGGGGCGGGAATCAGCATCTGCGATTTGCCGTCCAAGTATTTGGCCTGGTAATCGTAGTATTCTCCGGAGGAGACGATTTCGCCCGGCACGGAAGCCAGCGGTTCGTCGTTGCCGAGCACTCCGACCTCCACCTCACGGGCGTCGACGAACTCCTCAACGATCACCTTCATGTCGTAGCGGAAGGCCAGCGCCACCGAAGCCAACAGCTCCTCACGATTTCTTGCTTTGGAGATGCCAACGCTGGAGCCCAGGTTCGCCGGCTTGACGAAGCACGGGTAGCCGAGCTTCTCTTCGACGCCCTGAACCAGCGTATGGCTGGCACGCTCCCACTCGGATGCGGTGAAGTAGCAGTAGGCGCATTGCTCAAGTCCCGCCTCGGCAAACAGCTTCTTCATGATAACCTTATCCATGCCGGCTGCGGAAGCCAGCACTCCGGCACCGACGTAGGGCAAGTCGGCCATCTCGAACAACCCCTGAATCGTGCCGTCTTCACCATTCGTGCCGTGCAGCAGAGGGAACACCACATCAATTTCGGATTGACCCGCCGAAAGCTTGCTGAACAAAAGTTCCATCGCGGCAGATGTACCGCCCGCGCTTTGCGCAAGCTTCAGCTCCTCCAGCGCCGCAAACGGCGCGTTCAGCTTATCGCCAACCTTCCATTTGCCCTGCTTGTCGATATAAAAAGGAAGCAGTTCGTATTTGTCATAGTTAAACGCCTTAGATACGGCAAAAGCCGTCTGCAGCGAAACTTCATGCTCTCCCGACTTGCCCCCGTAGATGAGAGCTACGGTGATTCTGTCCTGTCCCATTGTTAACCTCTTTTCCTTCATCTAGAACCGGTCCGCGATATGAAAAAAACGATACACCGTATTGTCGGTCCAGGCGTAGGAATCCCGGTAGTCCCAATAGCGGTGCTTGCTTGGCGTCGTATGCGCGTTAACCAGCGGCATGCCGCCGGCATCAAACGCGGTCACGATGGTGCTGTGCTGAAACGTACCGTTCCCGTCCCAATCGTAGGCGATGACATCGCCGAGTTGAAGCTGTTCCGGACGCTCGAGCAATTCGGCGCGAAGTCCGGTTCGGCTCTGGCCGAGGTGACGCTCCAGCGCATTGGCCACCGACCAGCTGTAGCTCCACAACTCCCGGCCGCCGACATAACCTTTGTACCACCAGCCCGATTCTCTTTTTCCAGTATAGTTTATCGGGGCTCCGCCTGCAAAGAGGCACTGGGAGATATAGTTCGTGCAGTCGACCTCGAAAGCGGAGAATTCCGGATTAAAGCCATCCCACCAACGGTCGGCATAAATCACCGCATCCTCTCGACGGTAAGCGATGCTGCGGGCACCGCCCTCCCCAAGGAGCTCGCGGTTCAGAAAAGGCCGCGGCAAAGCGCTCATGCGGCCCATCTCTTCCCTCTCCTCCTCAACGGGAAGTACCATCGCCGGATGCCGCTCTGGAATCGGCTGCTCTACCTTGATGACGATCCAGCCCGAGCCGTCACGCGCCAAAGTGAGACGCTGCTTCTCGATCCGCTCCTCCTGGTGGCGGGCGCCTCCTTTTTCGTAATAAATTTTCCGCGACAGCTGCAAATCGACCTCGATCTCGCCTTCCCGGTTTTCAATCTCACGTACCAGCTTAGCCCGGGTCTCGCAGCGAAGCGGCGCAGCCCCCCGGTGGCGATACCAGCTCTCCAGTCTGCGCTTCCGTTCGCCCCGCCGCAGCAAATAATCCACATCGGTTACGACCGTGCCTCCGCTAGGCGTGCGATAGTCCACTTCGTCCTGGTTCTGTTCGTTCACGTAAACCGATAATGTCTTCTTCCATTCATCCGTCATACATCCACGCCTCCTTTTCGCTATTAGCCATTATATGAGCACCCCGGAGGGAGTATGTTTTGCACCTGTCCCGCATCGGCTTGAAAGCCTGTACATCCGCGCCGGAACAGCCTCGACAAGCTAAGATTTGGGTGCAAAAAGTTCTTTACTCGCCACGTGAGGGAAGGTATACTTAAATCAAAGAAATTTGAAATTATGTTTCATCAGGTGAAACCAATCAAGGAGGTACATTCATGTCAGCGAACGATTTTTTCTCCTCTGCCCGTACGCTGGAGGTCGGCGGCAAGAGCTACCGCTACTATGACCTGCAGGCACTCGAACAGCAAGGGCTCGGCAGCATCTCCAAACTGCCCTTCTCCATTAAAGTGCTGCTTGAAGCCGCTGTCCGTCAATACGACGGCAGAGCCATCACTCAGGAGCATGTGAAGCAAATCGCCGGTTGGAGCGAGGGCCGCGATGAGAACAAAGAGATTCCGTTTATCCCCGCTCGCATCGTATTACAGGATTTCACCGGCGTGCCGGTCGTCGTCGACCTTGCCGCCATGCGCGATACCGTGAAGAAAGCCGGCGGCGATCCGAAACAGATCAACCCTCTCGTGCCGGTTGATCTCGTGATCGACCACTCCGTCATGGTTGACGCGTTTGGTTCCCCGGACGCGCTGGAGTACAACATGAAGGTCGAGTTCGAGCGCAACGAGGAACGCTATCGCTTCCTGCGCTGGGCGCAAACCGCCTTCAATAACTTCCGTGCTGTGCCCCCGGCTACAGGGATCGTTCACCAGGTCAACCTGGAGTACCTGGCTTCCGTAGCCGCAACGAAGACCGTAAACGGCGAAACGGTGGTTTACCCGGATTCCCTCGTGGGCACCGACTCCCATACGACGATGATCAACGGCCTTGGCGTCGTGGGTTGGGGCGTCGGCGGGATCGAAGCCGAAGCCGGCATGCTGGGGCAGCCGCTTTATTTTGTCGCGCCGGAAGTTATCGGGTTTAAGTTGACCGGCAGTCTGGCCGAAGGCGCTACGGCAACCGACCTGGCTTTGACCGTAACGCAAATACTGCGTAAGAAAGGCGTTGTCGGCAAATTCGTGGAATTCTACGGCCCGGGTCTGGCCAACATCAGCCTGGCCGATCGCGCGACCGTGGCGAACATGGCCCCGGAATACGGCGCAACGATCGGTTACTTCCCGGTGGATACCGAAACGCTCGCTTACCTGCGCAGCACGGGACGCTCCGAAGAGCAGATCGCTCTGGTTGAAGCGTATTACAAGGCGCAAGGCATGTTCCGTACGAACGATACGCCGGATCCGGAATTCTCCGATCTGATCGAGCTGGATCTTAGCTCCGTTGTGCCAAGCTTGGCTGGACCGAAACGGCCGCAGGACCGCATCGAACTCACCGCGATGAAGGAAAGCTTCAACACGATCATCCGCACGCCGGTTGAGAAAGGCGGCTACGGCCTCAGCGAAGAGAAGATCGAACAATCCGTACCGGTAAAGCATCCGGACGGCTCGACCAGCGAACTTAAAGCCGGGGCGGTTGTGATCGCGGCGATTACGAGCTGCACGAACACATCCAACCCCAGCGTTATGGTTGGCGCGGGCCTTCTGGCGAAGAAAGCCGTGGAACGCGGCCTGACCAAGCCGGGTTACGTGAAGAGCAGCTTGACGCCAGGCTCCCTCGTGGTCACCGAGTACCTGCAAAAGGCTGGCCTGATCGAGCCGCTGGAAGCGCTCGGCTTCCACGTTGCCGGTTACGGCTGCGCAACTTGTATCGGGAACTCCGGTCCATTGCCGGACGAAGTCAGCACGGCGATCGCCGATAACGATCTGACCGTTGCAGCGGTGCTCTCGGGCAACCGGAACTTTGAAGGCCGCGTCCATGCGCAAGTGAAAGCCAACTACCTGGCTTCCCCGCCGCTTGTCGTCGCTTACGCACTGGCCGGCACGGTCAATATCGACCTGCAGAACGATCCGATCGGCTATGATCGCGATAATCAGCCGGTATACCTGAAGGACATCTGGCCATCTTCGGCGGAAATCAAGGAAGCGATCGGCCAATCGGTGAGCCCGGAGATGTTCCGCAGCAAATACGAGCACGTCTTCACGCAGAACGAACGCTGGAACTCGATTCCCGTTCCGCAAGGCGAGCTGTACGAATGGGATGCGAAGTCGACTTACATCCAGAACCCGCCGTTCTTCGAGAAGATTGGCGAAGGGTTGTCCGACATCGCCGACATCCGCGGCGCTCGCGTACTGGCCTTGCTTGGCGATTCGGTCACGACGGACCACATCTCCCCGGCAGGCAACATCTCGCCGAGCAGCCCGGCTGGCAAATACCTGACCGAGCATGGCGTCGAACGCAAGGACTTCAACTCCTACGGTTCCCGCCGCGGCAACCACGAGGTGATGATGCGCGGGACGTTCGCGAACATCCGCATCCGCAATCAGGTAGCCCCGGGCACAGAAGGCGGCGTGACCAAATACCTGCCGACGGATGAAGTCGTGTCCATCTACGACGCTTCGATGAAATATCAAGCGGAAGGTCAGAACCTCGTCGTCATCGCCGGCAAGGAATACGGCACCGGCAGCTCCCGCGACTGGGCGGCGAAAGGCACGTATCTGCTCGGCGTCAAAGCGGTGATCGCCGAGAGCTTCGAACGGATCCACCGCAGCAACCTGGTTGGCATGGGCGTCCTCCCACTGCAGTTCCAGGACGGTGTCAGCTGGAATACGCTGGCCATCGACGGCACAGAAACGTTTGATATCGAAGGCTTGAGCAATGACGTGAAGCCGGGGCAAGAATTGACGGTAACGGCAACCCGTGCGGACGGGACTACGTTCCAGTTCCCGGTCATCGCCCGTCTCGACAGCATGGTCGACGTCGATTACTATCACAACGGCGGAATCCTGCAAACCGTATTGCGTCAAATGATCGCATCCAACGCCTAAACCCAAGATTCTATTTGAAAAAGAGGGTGTCCCAAAAGTCATCATAGATGACTAGGGGCGACCCTCTTTTTCATTTCGTCAAACAAAAAGAAACCACTCTTTGGTAAAATGGAGGTACCACCCAACCATAAACCAAAAGGAGACGGTTTCTTTGTACATTCAATATACCATGGATCAACTCTGCTTACCAATGGATTTAGAAGAAGATATCCCCGCCAATCACCTCGTTCGTGTGGTCAACGCCGCCGTTAATCGTCTCGACGAAGCCATCTTCGACGCAGCTTACCCTGGAGGCGGACGAGACAGCTACCACCCTAAAATGCTCACCAAAGTCATCATTTACGCCTACACGCAGCGTATCTACTCCTCTCGCCAGATCGCCAAAGCGATCCGTGAAAACATCATGTTCATGTGGATCGCGGCCAGGCAAAAGCCGGATTTCCGCACCATCAACCGGTTTCGTTCAGAGCGAATGAAAAACGTACTGGAGACGGTGTTTACCGCCGTTCTTCAGTTTCTGGCCGAGGAAAACTACGTGCAGCTTGAGCATTATTTTTGGACGGCACGAAGATCGAAGCGAATGCCAACCGATATACGTTTGTATGGGGGAAGGCGGTAGTGAAGCATAAAGCCAAGCTCCAAGAAAAAGTCCAAACCTTGTTCGCCGCCATTGAGGAAGCTGAGAAACAAGAAGAACGTGCTCACGGGGGCCAGGATCTTCTTGAACTGGGCGAGTCCTCTGCCCTCACCGGTGAAAAGCTGGAGCAAGCCGTCAAACAATTAGAGGAGCGTCTGCAGGAGAAACCAAAGGACAAGCCGCTCAAGAAGGCGATGCGCACGCTCCGCAAAGACTTGCTTCCTCGCCTTCAGAAGTATGAGACGCAGGAAGCGATTTTAGGCACGAGAAACAGCTACAGTAAAACAGACCCGGACGCCACGTTTATGCGGATGAAAGAAGACCACATGCGAAACGGCCAGCTAAAGCCAGCCTATAATGTTCAGATTGGCACTGAAAATCAATTCATTATCGGTTACAGTTTGCACCAGCGGCCAACCGATACGCGCTGCCTCATCCCGCATTTTGAGAAGATAAAATCGCAGTTCGGCAAGCTGCCAAAAAAAGTCATCGCCGATGCAGGCTATGGCGGTGAAGAAAATTACGACTACTTGGAGCGAAATGAAGTCGAAGCCATGGTGAAGTACAACACGTATCACCGCGAAAAGAGCAAGGCCTGGCAAAAAGACATCAGCAAGATCGACAACTGGACCTATAACAGTGAACAAGATACATGGACATGTGCGGCCGGACAAACGCTCCATTTTCGAAGAGGGAGTAAGGAGAAAACGGAAAGCGGGTATGAAATCGAATACCGACATTACCGAAGCGCCGGCTGTGAGGGTTGTCCGCTAAAACCGCAGTGTACCCAAGCCCAAGGTGATCGCGAGATCAAGGTGAGTATGAAGTATTGGCGGCTAAAGAACCAGGCCAGGCAAAAGCTCCGCAGTGAAGAAGGTCATGCCCTAGCCGTAAGGCGCATGATCGAGCCGGAGCCTGTGTTTGGCCATGTAAAGAACAACCGAGGCTTTAAAAGGTTCCTGCTTCGAGGCTTACCCAAAGTAAGTTTGGAGGTGGGGTGGCTTTCCCTTGCCCACAATCTGCTCAAGAAAGCAGCGGTGGACGCCAAAAACCAAGGAGCTAAGCGAGAACAGACCGCCTAGCTCCTTGGTTTTTTATGAATCCCATCCAATTTGGCTGCTGAGGGTGTCCCAGAGTTTACTTTTGGGACACCCTCTTTTTTATGGGCTGATGTAATAACGCGATTCCGATACGAGGGCGAACCCGGCCTTCCTGTACAACTCCAATGCGCTGCGATTCTCGGCGGCTACGCTGAGCCGAATCCGTGTACGGCCTTGTGCCAGAAGGAGCCGCACCGTCCGGGCCAAGATCTCTCGCCCGTACCCGCGTCCTTGGCAGGTCGGCAGCACGCAAAAATCATGGATCACCGCCGTCTCGCTCCCGAGAAGATTCACGCGGATCAAGCCGATCCGCTCCTCCCCATGGAAGCCAATGTAGTTGCGGCGGCTGGGCTCTCGGGTATGACCTAAATATTGGAGGGTCCATTCCTCGGTATCGCCGAACGCCTGGGACATGCAGCGTACCATAAAGCCAAAATCCTCAAGCTCCTCCGGCCGAAGCGTCAGGTTCGAAGGTTCGGGCGCGCCCCCCTCCTGCAAAGCGGTAAGCTCCATAGCAAATTGCGAGCCATCAAACCGTGCGCCCAGGTGCTCCGCACAGCGAAGGCCAGGCGCGGAATCGGCGGGGACCTTAAATCGCCGGGCTTGGATCCCCTGCTCGCCCATTTCCCCCGCTGCGGCCTCAAGCAAACGCCGAAACACGCCCCGGCGACGCCACTCCGGATGAACCATGGCGTTAACGTTCGCCTCGCCCCCATCTGCGGTATACCAGCTTAAGAAGCCGACCAAACTCCCTTCAACCAGGCAAAGGAAGGCCTGATCTCCGCTTTCTTGTCTCAAATGGTCCAGACCAACGTTCAGCTTCGATCCGTCCGCTTGTCGGCACAACTGTTCCAGACTTCGGATGGGGTCCAGAGAAGACGATGTAAAATCCGATAATTTCTCAATGGTTAGGTAGGCCACTCTATAAATTCCCCCTGTGGATAGTATACGGGCTGGGATTAAGAACCGTTTATCATTTGAGTCCGGCTTTACACTATATTAACCATCTGTTATATTATATGTATAACAGATATAACGAAGGAGATGCCAACTGTGATTATTCAGCTGGATTTACAATCGGACATCCCGATCTATACACAGCTGGTCAACCAAATTATCGAAGGGATTGCCAGCGGGCGGCTTCAATTGGGAGAACCCCTCCCGTCGGTCCGCAGCCTGGCTTCCGATATTGGGGTCAACCTGCATACGGTGAACAAAGCCTATACGCTCCTGAAGCAGGAAGGCTACATCCAGATCCACCGCCAAAAAGGCGTTGTCGTCGATCCGGTCTCCATGCCGCCGATCACGCCGGAATTTCGGGAGAAGCAGCGGCTTGAACTGCGCCCGATCGTGGCCGAAGCCATCTGCCGCGGGATGGACAAGGACGAACTGCTGCGGATCGTGGAGCAAATTCATCAAGACATTACCCGAGAGGAGTAAAGCAATATGCAGCTGATATCTACGTTTCTATTGTTGCTTATGTTTCTGCCCTTGTTAGCAGCCCTGGCCTTTATGCCTTATTTGACCCGGGAGACGGTAAGTTTCGGCGTATCCGTCAGCGAGGAGCAATACTGGAGCCCTGCGGTGCGACGGCTGCGACGGCAGTTTGCTTTTACTAGCGGCACCATCTATACGCTCCTGCTGCTCGCCTGCGTAGTTAGCCTTTGGAACAAGGATACGAATGAACAAGGCGCGTTGCTTGGCCTATACATCGGATTAACGGTGGTCCTTTCCATGGGAATTCATCTGGGCTTTTACTTTCGGATGAAAAAAATGCGTGCAACCCTGCCCGCAGTCCCGTCCGCTCCTGCCCTGATTGCGGTGGACACGAGCTTCCGCCGGCAAAAGCTGGCGTTATCCGGAAAATGGTTTCTGATTCACGTGGTTCTCATTCTCGCAAGTATCGCCCTGACTATAAGTCATTACGCAGACATTCCCGATCCGGTCGCGATGAAGTTTGATTTTACGGGTCAAGTGGTCAGCAGTGCCGCCAAATCGTACCGCGTCGTGTTATTTCCTAACGTGATGCAGTTGATCATGACCCTTCTATTCTGGTTTGTGAACTGGTCGATCCATCATAGCAAGCAGCAGCTTCAAGCTGCTGATCCGGAGCGCTCGCTTCGCCAAAACGCCGCGTTCCGCCGCAGATGGTCCGTATTTACGCTGAGCTCGTCCCTGGCGATGGTCCTGATGTTTTCGTTCATGCAAATCAATATGATTCGTCCCATGGATATAGGCATCGTTTCATTGGTCAGTCTGGCCGTCCCCATGTTTATCGTGCTGTTTGCCCTGGTGTTGTCCTTCACGACAGGACAAGGCGGCAGCCGGATCGGCCGCAGGCCGTCCGCTGTGCGCTCGGGCACCGCGCCGGTTAAGGATGACCGTTACTGGAAGCTGGGATCCATTTATTTCAATCCTCAAGACCCCTCCCTGTTTGTGGAGAAAAGATCCGGGATCGGCTGGACCCTGAACTTCGCCAACCCGATTTCCTGGCTCACCCTGCTGGGCATTCTGGTCGTTATCGCCTGTTCTGCCTGGTTTGCCAAATAGATCTTACCTTAAGGAGGAATTTCCTATGACCCAACGATCCCCATGGTTTAAAAATGCGGCTGCCGCCACGCTGGCACTCAGCCTGGCCTTGCCTTCGGCTTCCGTCCTCGCGGCGAAGCAAAGCGCCACAGCGCTGGTCCCGCTTCGAGAAACCGCCGAGAGCTTCGGCGCGCAGGTTCACTGGGAATCCAGCAGCGCTACAATTCTTGTGACGAAGGACGGCCATAAGTTGGTGCTGACCCTGGGTTCGGCGGAGGCCTTGCTGGACGGGAAGCACGTTGCTTTAGAGGAGCCGGTACGTATTGCCGAGGGGCGCGCGCTTGTCGACGCTGAATTCCTGGCCGAAGCATTTAAGGTGAAGGATTCTGCGCAGACGGAAACCGCTGAGGCCCGCGATCACGCCGACTTGTTCCTGGAGGCGCTGCTGGCCGGAAACGGGGCTGAAGCGGCGAAATACGTCAGCGCTTCGTCGGCGTACGCTCTCCCCGCCGCCATGCTGGACTCGTTGTGGGCGAACTATGAGGCGGTGTTCGGCAAAGCGGTCGGCGCACCCTCCAAGAGCGAAACCGTTAATCAGGTTCATCGCAACGTAACGTATACCTTCCAAACCTCCGCGGTTCCGGTGAACCTGACCCTGCGGCTCAACGCCGCCGGGGAGATCGATGATATGTATATCGCGGCCCAGGCCAACTCGGCGTATCAAAAGCCCGCCTACGAAGACGCTGCCGCCTACATCGAGCGGGAAGTGACCATTGGCGAAGGGGCCATGGCTCTGCCGGGCACATTGACGCTGCCGGCGGGCGACGGCCCGTTCCCGGCGATCGTGCTGGTACACGGCTCCGGCACGAACGACCGCGACGAGACGATCGGCAGCGCCAAGCCGTTCCGCGACCTCGCGGTTGGCCTGGCCGCACAAGGGATCGCCGTGCTGCGATACGACAAAGTCACGTACGAACATACGTTTAAAGTGGCCGCCGATTCAAAGTTCACGCTGAAAAAAGAAACCGTCGACGATGCCTTGAAGGCCGTCGAGTTACTGAAGCGGACGCCGGAAGTCGATGCTTCCCGCATCTTCGTGGCCGGCCACAGCCAGGGCGGCTACGCAATGCCGCTGATCACCGCCGGCGATGCGAACGGCGACATCGCCGGAACGATCTTGCTGTCCGGGCCCAGCGGCAAATTCGCCGACGTATTAACCGAGCAGCAAGCCGAACTCGTCAGCCGCGTGAAGCAGTTGGGACTGGACCCGGCGCCGTACGAGCAGCAAGCCGCTGTCTATACGTCGATCGCCGCGATGGTCAACGATCCGCAGTATACGGTCGACCATATGCCGGAGCAGTTCCCCGCCCAACCCGCATATTGGTGGTTTGAGCAGAAGAATTACGTCCCGGCCGAGCTCGCCAAGCAGCAGTCCGGACCGATGCTGATCCTGCAAGGTGAAAACGACTGGCAGGTGACGATGAAGCAATTCGAGAGCTGGAAAGCAGCGCTTCAGAACCGCAACGACGTCACGTTCAAGTCGTACCCGCAGGTCAATCACCTGCTGGCCAAGGTGAACAGCCTCTCTACCGGCGCCGAATACGCCCAGCCGTCCAACGTCTCCAAGGAGATCATCGACGATATCGCGGCTTGGGTGTGCTCCGGATGCAGCCTGCCGCAGCCAGGAGCAGGCACAAAAAAATAAGGTGAACAAATCACCTTATTTCCCCATCGGATGTCACCGGCTACATCATCATTCCCATCTCCCGGGCCGCTTCCACCAGGATCGGCCCGTATTCCTCCAGCCGCTGCAGCGTCAAGCGGCTGACCGGCCCCGACACGGACAGGGCCGCAGCCAGCTTCCCCGTCCGGTCGAAGATCGGCGCGGAGACGGCGGACGCCCCCGGCTCCCGCTCCTCGTAGCTGGTGGCATATCCGTGTTCACGGATCTCCTCCAGCTGCGCCACGTAAGCCGCCCGGTCAACCGCCGGCGGCCAATCCGGGCTGTCCAGCACCGCCTGGAGCACCTCGTCGCCCGAGTAGGCGACGAGCACCTTGCTGGACGCGCCCACGTACAGCGGCAGCCGTGCCCCGACCGGCGCGACCCGGCGGATCGCCTGGTTGCTCTGCACCGCCTGGATTCGCAGCCGCTCGATGCCATCGCGCAAATACAGGCTGACCGTCTCGCCGAGCCGGTCGCGCAGCCGCTCCATCTGCGGCAGCAACAGCACGGCCGGATCGTCGCTGTGGGACATATGCGTCGACAGTTCCCACACCTTGAGACCCAGGCGGTATTTCTCCGTCGCTGGATCGCGAACGACAAACCCCCGTTCCTCCAGCGTGGTTAACAAGCGGTGGACCGTGCTTTTATGCAGACTGATTTCGGCGGCAATCTCCGTCAACCCCAAATCGCTTGCTTTCGTGAAGCAACCCAATATATCCAACGCCCGCTCAACCGCGCGCACCGTCAGCTTCCGGTCTTCCATCCGGCATCCCCCTTAGGTTTCACCATATGAAACTCAGTTACATAAATTATATGAAAGAAGCGAATTTCCGTCAATGAAACACCTTCCATCGACATGCCATTGACATTGATAAAGGATCGACTTACGATTAAATTCAGGAGAATCGTGTTATTTCGACAATTCCTCGGATTTATCTGCTAATCAAAACGTTTTTCTAATGGGAAACTGTCCAGAACGCCATCATATAATCTAGTAATGGGAGGGAAGCGTATGAGCCACACCGGCCGAAATGACCTTCCCTTGCCTTCTTCGGCTTACGTTACCGGCGATGCTCCCGTGGCCGTCGCCCGGCGCATCCGTGTCAAGAATATCCTCGTAGCGCTTTTGCTGTCCGTGCTGTTTTTCCTGATCTTCTGTTTCGTCTCCCTGCACGGCTATATCGCCTGGGTGTTGTCCAACCCGAAGGTGGCACCGCTATATTCCAATCCAAAGCTGTCCATCAACCTCGAATACGAGGACATCGCTTTTCCCGCGGCCGACGGGAGCCGAATAATGCAAGGGTGGTATATCCCCGCGGAGGATTCCGTCAAAACGATCGTGTTTAGCCATGGATATGGGGCCAATCGCGAGGAATCCTGGATTCCGATGTATGATCTGGCCAATTTCGCCCATCGGTTGAACTTCAATGTCCTGATGTTTGATTACGGCTTTGCCGCCCAGAACAGCAAAGAAGTCGCCACCGGGGGCAAGAAGGAAGCGCAGCAGCTGCTCGGAGCGATTCAGGTTGCCAAGCAGCGAGGGGGTCAGGAGATCATCGTCTGGGGCTTCTCCATGGGAGCCGGAACCGCCTTGCAAGCCGCTTTGAAAAGCCCGGACATCGACGGCATGATCCTCGACAGCACCTTCCTTTTAGAGCCGGATACGATGTACCATAACCTCCGTCAGCATATCGGACTGCCCCGCCATCCGTCGCTGGAGATCATCGGCATGCTGCTTCCGGTGCTCAACGGGACCAGCCTGCGGCAAATTCCGTACGCCCAGGTCAAAACGGAGGATTATCCCTTTCCGACCTTGTTCATTCACGGCACCGAGGATGAAAAAGCGCCCTACCCGATCGCCGAAAAGCTGGCGGCGAACCAGACCAACCCGAATTCCGGCGTGTGGATCGTGGACGGCGCCCATCATGAGATGATTTTTCGCGAGCATCCTAAAGAGTATTTACGCAAGGTGTCGCTGTTCCTCGGTCAGATCAAGCTGACATCCGATCATACAAATGTACCTACCGGGTCCGTATCTGAATAGCATAAGCCAACCCTCCTCGCCCATAAGCTGGTAATAATGACTTCTTAATCCTGAGGAGGTAGGCCGATGTTGTTCGTATACGGGCCTTTTTTGCCTGTACGCATTTTGGAGGAAATCCGCTTCTGGAAGCAGCAAGAGGCGGAGCATACGGAGGTGATTCAGGCCATTGTCCCCGGCCTGGAGGCCAATTACGTCCGGCTGCTGGAAGAATGGAAGCCGATCTTTGCGGGGACGGAGGCGGCGGCCGACAGGCTGCTGCGTTATGCCTTAGCCACCCCTCACGGCCCCTCGAGCCCGGAGGTCATCCGGCAGACGGAACGGCTTCTGCAGGCTTCATTTCAGCAGTCGCGGGAATTCATCCGCCAGCTCGAGTTCATGCTGAAGCATAGTCCTGCTGTCAAACAGGTACCGCTTGCCCCCGTCGTCTTGCTGCACATTATTCGCGAATCGGCGTATTTCCTCGAGGTGCTCGAGCGGCTGAACCGGCCGGGGGAAATTGCCGGCAGTATGGCCGGGACGCCAACCTATCCTTCTCCCCCGGTACCCGGAGCACCGTTGCCTTATAATCGGGATGAACAAGAGACGACGGCGACGCCTGAGCCGCCGGTCTTGAAAGCGCCAACGGCGGCCGCCATTTCCGACGTGTTAAACCGTGCAGACGCAGTCGGGGGGAGCGATGCGGCGAATGACACCGCCAATGACGGGCTGGAAGCCGCGCCGGAAGAACCCTCCCTTCGCCGGGAGCCGGCGGCTGTCGAGAACGCCGCCGCAGCGGACGCAGCGCTCGTACCGGAACGCCCCGTCCCGATTGGCGGTCATACGCTGCCGCCCCTGCCCTACCCGTATAACGCGCTGGAGCCCCACATCGATGAGCAGACGATGCGCATTCACCACGACAAACACCATAAGACGTATGTCGACGATTTGAACAAAGCGGAGCTTAAGCTGCAGGATGCTCGCAAATCCGGCAACTTCGATTTAGTGAAGCATTGGGAGCGGGAGCTGGCGTTTAACGGAGCGGGGCATTACCTTCATACGATTTTCTGGGACATTATGAATCCGCAGGGGGGCGGCAAACCGGAAGGCGAGCTGCTTCAGCAAATCAAACGGGATTTCGGCAGCTACGACGCGTTCCATAAACAATTCTCCGAGGCGGCCGCGAAGGTTGAAGGCGGCGGCTGGGCGATCCTCGTGTGGAGCCCGCGCAGCCATCGGCTGGAGATCCTCACCGCCGAGAAGCACCAGAACCTGTCGCAATGGGACATTGTCCCGCTGCTTCCGCTGGACGTTTGGGAGCATGCGTATTACCTGAAGCATCAAAACGTGCGTGCCGACTACATTAAAGCATGGTGGAACGTCGTATATTGGCCGGCGGTCGCCAAACGTTACGAAGCCGCGAGAAAATTAAAATGGCAACCGTTTTAAACGGCTGCCATTTTTTTCGACAAGTGGACTCTATTCCTTCAGCAAAGACAAGAACTCTGCCCGGGAAGCCGCATCCTTGCGGAAGCTTCCGCGTACGGCGGAGGTCACGGTTTTGCTGCCCGGCTTCTTGACGCCGCGGGAGCACATGCACAGATGCTCGCCTTCGACGACAACCATCACGCCTTTGGGCTTCAGCACCTCATCCATAATGTCCGCAATTTGCGAAGTAATCCGCTCCTGCACCTGCAGACGACGGGTTACCGCCTCAACCAGACGGGCCAGCTTGCTGAGCCCGGCGATCCGGCCGCTCGGAATATAGCCGATATGGGCTTTACCGAAGAAAGGCGCCATATGATGCTCGCATTGACTGTAGTAGACGATGTCCTTCACGATAACAAGCTCCTCGTGGTTCTCCTCAAAGGTCACGCCCAGCACGTCCCGCGGATCCACTTCATACCCGGCAAAAATCTCTTCATACATCCGGGTCACCCGGGCCGGCGTTTCGAGCAGTCCTTCGCGTTCCACGTCTTCCCCGATCAATTTCAGGATTTCCCGAACATGATGTTCGATCTGCTCCCGGTTGTCGCCTACTTGCTTATTCACGTAATCCTTCAATCCAGCCATCTTCAGCGCCTCCTCCTTTCAATAAAGTATGGCGAAACTTACTTTATTTTCTCTTCTTCGTCGGATGTCCCGCTCCCGGCGCTTGTCCGCCTTGGTTCTTCATCATTTGCTGCGCGCGTTGCATCTGCTTGCTGTTGAGGTTATACCCCATCTGCTTCGCCATCTTCTGCAGCATTTGCGGGTCGTTCTGCATCTTCGTAAGCTGTCTGCGGAGGTAAAAGACCCCGATCGCGAAGCCGCCGACCAGACCGACGATTAAAGTAATGATTGGAATAACGATATCCATGTTTCAGCCACCCCTGGGTTATAATCGTGCTGCCCCTGCCCTAAGGCCGGCGCACTTCAAATATCATAGCATCCCGCCTGACGCGATTCAAGAATTCAAGCCAAAACCGCCTCGATAAACAACGTGGTTTCCGTTGCCAGGTCAACCTCGTTTACGTCCAGTTCATCGCCGGTGCCCCGCACGATCCGGATGACCGGCCGGCCCGGTAGCCCCCGGTGCTGCCTGACTACCACACCGATCTCCTTGGTCCCGAGCCGAACGGAGGTTCCATTCGGATAAACGGAGATGATGCGCATAAATTCCACCAGCACCTCGTGGTCCAGCTCCTGTTCCGAGCCGGCCAGCAAATGCTCGCAGGCCTCATGCGGCAGTAAGACCCGCCCGTCCTTGCCCCCGCCGCTGATCAGATTGTCATACATATTGGCGACGGCGACGATCCGCGGGAACAGATGGATTTCGTCTCCCGCGATCCCCCGCGGGATACCGCCTCCATCCGGGCGTTCATGATGCTGCAGCGCCGTGTGGGCAATCAACAGATTGAACTCGCGCTTATGGCGCAGCAGCTCGTATCCCCGCCATGTGTGATGGTTTTTGGGATCTTCCGGATTGGCTCCTTCCGGCAGTTCCAGCGATTTGCCGATATCGTGCAGCAGCGCGCCAATCGCCAAATCCTTAAGCTGGGAATACCCCAACCCCAGATTCAATCCAATCATCGAGGAGATCAGGCTGACATTAACCGCGTGAAGATAAGAGGCATTGTCCACCGTTCGAATGTCGGTGAGCTGCAGCAGCACTTCCTTGTTATTCAGCACATCGGTCAACAGGGAATCGACGCTGGCACTGATCTTGCGCGTGCTCCAGTCCTTGCCGGAACGGATCGCCTGCAGCGTTTCGGACATTTCCCGGAACACCGCTTGTTTGGTTGACTCGCTGAGTACATCCTCGATTTTGATATCCTCAAAATCCGGATCCTTGATATATAACATCGTCACGCCGATCCGCTTCAGCGTATTGATCATAAAAACCGTAAGCTGAACCCCCGCCGATAACAGCACGGTTCCATTTGCGGAATACACGGTTTTGCCCAATAATTGCCCCGGTTCGATATCCTCAATACTGATGTAACGCATAATCGTTTTATCCCCCTTGCCGGATATCAGTCCCCGATGGAAGCCTGCAACTTCTGCTTGGCGGCCCGAAGCCGAACCCGTACTTCTTCATCCTGCTCCGCGTCAAGGGCCTGGCGGATTGCCTGCTCAGCCTCTGTGCCCCCGATTTGACTTAGCGCCCAGGCTGCGGTTCCCCTTAGCTCCGGCCGCGGATCATGAAGCAGTATATCTATTAATTTCGGCACGGAGGTCGGATCTTTGAAGTTGCCGAGCGCAATGACCGCATTGCGTTGAATCGGTTTCTTGCCTCTCCAGGCTGCAGCGCTGTCTCCGAAGCGTTCCTTAAACTCACGGTTGCTTAAGTCCAGCAGCGGCAGCAGCAACGGCTTGACCTTCTCGGGATCAGGCGCCAGCTCCGGCCGGTGGTTCCAGGACTTGCCTTTGTTCTTCGGGCAGACGACCTGGCATGTATCGCAGCCATAGAGGCGGTTGCCGATTTTTACCATAAATTCTTCTTCCAGAAACCCCTTGGTTTGCGTCAAAAAAGAAATGCACCGCTGCGCGTTCAATTCACCCGGGCCAACTAACGCTCCCGTCGGGCACGCGTCGATGCATTTGGTGCATTCCCCGCAATCCTCCGTTACCGGGGTGTCCGGAGGAAAGGGAACGTTGGTGATCAGCTCGCCAAGGTAAATCCATGATCCCCATTTGGGGGAGATAATCGCGCAGTTCTTGCCTTTGAAGCCGATCCCTGCGCGCTCCGCCACGGCCCGGTCCACCAAAGCCCCGGTGTCTACCATGCTCTCGATCCGAGCTTCGGGCACCCGTTCGCGAATGAAGCTCTCAAGCTTCTCCATCGCTTCGCGGAGCACCTGATGATAATCCCTCCCCCAGGCCGATCGGGCCAAAATCCCCCGCCGCTCTCCGGGGGCTGACTTCGGGGGATTCTCCATCTTCGACGGATACGCGACTGCGATCGAGATCAGGGAGGCCGGTTGGGTTAACGACAATTCCGGGTAGACCCGCTTATCCAGATCCGGCTCCTCGAAGCCCGATTCGTACCCTTTGTCGCGCCGATCCTGCAAGATCGCCTTCAGCGACAGAAACGGATCGGCGCTGGCAAAGCCGATATCGTCGATGCCGAGCTCCGACGCTGCTTCCTGGATCTCCCGCTTCAGCTCGGCCCAGCGGGGATCCCCTGCCGGCAAACGGCTCAAGCCGGTTTCCGCCATTGACATGTGTGCGCCCTCCTCTCGCAGTTGATGTGGCAGCTCCTGTTGCCGCTAGGGCAATCCGCCTTTATTTTTTAGGAAGACAAGCGTTTGATCGCTTCCCGTGCCAACAGGTCGCAATGATTGTTGAGCTCGTTATCGCTATGTCCCTTCACTTTGACGTACTCCACCTTGTGGATACCCATTAGCCGCCACAGTTCTTCCCAAAGATCGCGATTCTCGACGGGCTGGTTCTTGCTGTTCTTCCAGCCGTTCTTCAGCCACCCGCGAATCCAGTTCTGCTGGAAGCAGTTGACCACGTAGGCCGAGTCGCTGTACACCTTCACCTGGCAAGGCTCCTTCAATTGGCTGAGCGCTGAGATGACCGCTTGAATTTCCATGCGGTTGTTGGTGGTCATTTTTTCGCCGCCGGACAGGTCTTTACGATGCCCGTTAAACAGCAGCACCGCGCCCCATCCTCCCGGTCCCGGGTTCCCGGAGCAGGCCCCGTCTGTATAAATGGTAACTTCCTTCACTGTTCATCCTCCCAAGCCAACGGCTTATAAATCACGGATCTTGGCAATCGGCCAAAAGACGAACTCGGCGCGGCCTACGATCCATTTCTCCTTGACGCTGCCAAAGTAACGGCTATCTTTGCTCCGTCCGGCATGGCGGTTATCGCCCATCACAAAATAATCCCCTGCACCGAGCTGAACCTCCGCCATGTTGCCGTCCTCAATCCGCGAATCGGTGTACGGCTCATTCTGGGGAATTCCATTGACGAGCAGTTCTCCGCTTCGTACCTCGACTGTATCTCCGGGCACGGCGACCACCCGCTTGACCAGATACGGCTTGCGATCGGCATCCACGCTGGGATCCTTCAGCACGACAACCTCGCCGCGCTTGGGATGGCCCAACCGATACACCAGCTTGTCCACGAACAGCCGCTCCTGCTCTTCCAAGGTTGGCTCCATCGATTGCCCCTTGACCAGGGATAAGTTAAATACGAATACATTCAACAGCAGCATAATGGCGAAGGCGATCACAATCGTCTTCAGCATCTCCCACAGCTCTGCAGCCCAACGGCTTTGCGGGGCGTCCGCCCGCGGCTTGCCAGCGGGACCCTCGGGAGCTGCCTGGGTCTTGCTTTCCGAATCCATCACCGGTTCCATTCTGCACCTCATCAAATTTAAAGCATCTATATAATAGAAAAGCATATCCTTCACCCATTTGCAACGGATGGAAGATATGCTTCAACATTTCCCAATTCTGCCTTGGGAAGTTTCATCAATTAGATCCCGTTAACGTCCGGGCTGCCGCGATGCCAAGCTTCTGAAATGCCTCCAAAAACTTGCTGGCTCCATAACCCATCGCTTCGTACAGCGGCATGATCGCTTTATTGTGTTCGTCTCCAGCGACCATAATCCGACGGACATTCCGCTGCTGGAACCGTTGTTCCATCGCGGATACGAGGCTGCGGCCAACGCCGCGCCGACGGTACTCAGGGTGTACGGCCATGCGGTAAATGCATCCCGTATTCTGATCGATCGTGCCGATCAATACCCCCTTAATCTCTTCCTCGACTTCCGCAACCATAATCAGTTCGGAATCCCAGGAAAGTTGTCTGGCAAACGCGCACTTGGTGTCTTCGTAGCAATCTTCCGATAAGGCCACCTGCAATAGCTCCATCACTTGATTTACATCGCTCAACTGAAAGGAACGAATAAGCATGCTATGATCTCCCTTTTCTTCACGCAAGATAGGTCGATGTAAAAAAAGACCCCCTGTCTTTACATCAACCGAATATTTGATTCCAGACAAAAAACGAGAAAAAAACTGCTTCCTTGTCCATTAAACCATAGATATCTCCCAAATACATCATTTTTCTTCTGAAAGCGCTTCAGATTAAGCGTTTACAATTATGAACTTTTACAGAATCTCCTTATCTGTCTCACAGTTATGCATATATTTTTATGCGTTGCCAATAATAGGATTGTTATGCGGTTGTTAAAGAGAGGGGCTTGCCCCGCTTATTTTACATTCGGATAACGAGGCTGGAGCCAATTCAAACGGGAGGTAAGATGGACGATGGCACATGAATTGCCTGCGTTGCCTTATCCGGCAAACGCATTGGAACCTCATATTGATGAACAAACGATGAATATCCACCATGACCGGCACCATAACACGTATGTGACCAACCTGAACGCAGCTTTGGAGAGCGCGCCGGATCTGCAGAACAAGAGCGTAGAGGAACTGATCTCCAATCTGAATGCCGTTCCGGAAAATATCCGTACGGCCGTGCGCAACAACGGCGGTGGCCACGCCAACCACAGCTTGTTCTGGAAGGTGATCGGCCCCGGCGGCGGAGGCGCACCCACCGGTGCCGTTGCGTCCGCCATTGACAGCGATCTGGGCGGCTTCGATAAGTTCAAAGAGGAATTCACCAAAGCGGCAACGACCCGGTTCGGCAGCGGATGGGCCTGGCTCGTTGTCGGGAAGGACGGCAAGCTTGCCGTCACCAGCACGCCAAACCAGGACAACCCGCTCTCCGAAGGCTTGACGCCGATCCTCGGCCTCGACGTGTGGGAGCATGCCTATTATCTGAAATATCAAAATAAACGGCCGGATTACATCGCGGCGTTCTGGAACGTGATCAACTGGGATGAAGTGAACCGCCGTTACGAAGCCGCGAAGAAATAACGCTACGCTGCGTTCATTACACACCAAGGAGGGTACAGCTATGGCAGAGCAAGAGCAAAAGCGTAAATTGACGAATGACCCGGAGGAGCTTCTCGCCGCCAAACATGCGGAGGATGCGCATAAGCAGCAGTTCACGAATTTTGCCCACAGCGTAACCGGCGGCGGAGCAACGCCCGATCTCGGCCAAGTCGAGGGCGAGGAGCACCGCGAGCCGGACACGCAAAACCATATGAAATCCGTGGAAAACCGGATGATGTAAACCGCGTTGTCGGGGGCAAGCCCCCGGCAACGGCAGGAAGGGAAGGCGCGGGAGNGTCAGTGATAATAGCGGTATAATTTACCGCTATTATTTGTGCTGAGACGCAGGCATATCGGGCAAACTCACACTTTCCTCTGATTTGCGCCAAACGTTTTGGAAAATAAGGTGAAGTTTTAACGCTATTTGGCCCAAAACCGGAGTTTCGGGCCAAATAGGATGATCTTATAATGTTATGCTGCTCCCTATCGCAATCGTCGTGCAACCAAGGCTCCCGGGCCGCCGAATAGCGGTAAAAAATACCGCTATTCGACTCACGCGATCAGCTTCGCCGCAAATAGCGGTCATTTATGGCCTTATTGGGCCGGTTCACGGCCCCTGGAGGCCAAAATGCCCGCAATAAGGCCACTTTTTACCGCTATCCGCTCCAAACTGGTGATCTCAGTGATAATAGCGGTATAATTTACCGCTATTGTTTCTACTGAGACGCAGGCATGTCGGGCAAACTTGCACTTCCCTCTCATTTGCGCCGAACGGTTGGAAAATAAGGTGAAGTTTTAACGCTATTTGGCCCAAAACCAGGGTTTCGGGCCAAATAGGATGATCTTATAATGTTATGCTACTCCCTATCGCAATCGTCGTGCAACCAAGGCTCCCGGGCCGTCGAATAGCGGTAAAAAATACCGCTATTCGACTCCAGCGATCAGCTTCGCCGCAAATAGCGGTCATTTATGGCCTTATTGGGCCGTTTCACAGTCCCTGGAGGCCAAAATGCCCGCAATAAGGCCACTTTTTACCGCTATCCGCTCCAAACTGGTGATCTCAGCGATAATAGCGGTATAATTTACCGCTATTGTTTCTGCTGGGACGCAGGCATGTCGGGCAATCTTGCACTTCCCTCTCATTTGCGCCGAACGGTTGGAAAATAAGGTGAAGTTTTACTACCACTTAATCTAACCTGTTACTTCTAACTTCTAACCTCTAATTAGTCCCTCGCCCTTGTTACACAGTGCTGCCTAGTTCTTTTAGCGCTCCAAACCAACTTTCTACGGCCATGCCCCACACGGGAGCACCAGAGCACCAGATTCGTGGTCATGCTCTACACCAGTCCACCCGATCCACTCATAATCCGTGACCTCTCTACACCAGTCCGCCAGATTGGCAGCCCAATCAGGGTGCCTCATACCCGTCAACTGCTGGACTCTTACTCTATACTCCTCGGCTTCCCTTTTTCTTAACCTAACGCTTATCACGTGCTCAGTTCCCGGCCATCTTCGGCACTTCAGCACGTTACGAGCCAAAGTATCCGTTCAGAATGCGCAGGAACACGTTCGGGAACGCCAGGTTGTCCATGTCTTCCCGAGTGATCCAACGGTACTCGGCTGCATCTTCGGCGGAGGCGAAGGCGGTGACAGCGGCGGCTGTGTCCTTGGAGGCGGCCCCGGCGTTAACCGGGGGCTGGGCCGCCGCCAAGCCGGCTGCGCCCCCCGCCGCGTCATACGCCGCGGCGGTCTCGGCCACGGCCGNATTGCGGCGACTTGGGCGTGCAGACGAGCGCGCCCAACTCCATCAAAGCCTGATTGAAATCGGAGGCCCGCCCTTCCGGGATCAGCTCCGCGGCCAATTCCTCCATGAGGGTGCGCGTCCCGACTTTGGCGACATCTTCCTCGATCAGGAAGAAGCGCGACAGCACCCGCATGACATTGCCGTCCACCGCCGGCTCCGGGCGGTTAAAGGCGATGCTCAGGATCGCCCCGGTCGTATACGGGCCAACTCCCTTCAAGGCGGACACCTCCGCCTTGGTGTTCGGCACGATCCCGCCGTGCCGCTCCATCACCTGCCGGGCCGCCGCTTGCAGATTGCGGGCCCGCGAATAATAGCCAAGCCCCTCCCAGCATTTCAGCACCTCTTCCTCCGGAGCCTCCGCCAGGTCCCGAATCGTCGGGAACCGCTCGATAAACCGCTGAAAATAAGGGATGACCGTATCCACGCGCGTCTGCTGCAGCATGATCTCCGACACCCAAATAAAATAAGGATCGCGGTGCCTGCGCCAAGGCAGGTCCCGCTTGGACCGCTCGTACCAGCCGAGCAGCTCCGTACTGAAATAGATCCGTGAATCCCTGTTTCCCCGCATGCTGTTCTCCTTCTATTCCACGCGTTCCACCACAGCAAAAGCCGAAGCCAGCTGCCGCTCATGCGTAATGCTAAGATGTATGGCATATCCGCCGCCTTCCGGACGCCGTCCGGCAGCAGATAACCCAAGCCGTTCCCAGGCTTCCGGCGTCAAAGCAACCGACGGTTTCCCGCCCGCATCGGGAAGGATCTCCATGTCGGTAAAGCTGAGCACCTGTCCGATCCCGCAGCCAAACGCCTTGCTGACCGCTTCCTTGGCCGCGAACCGCCCCGCCAGAAACTCCGCCGGACGAGCCGATTGTCCCGGCAATTCCAGTTCCGCCGCAGTCAAGATCCGCCGCCGAAACCGTTCGCCGATCGACTTGTTCAACAAGCGCTCCATCCGCTGGATTTCGACAATGTCATGTCCGATTCCGAAAATCAACAGGCAGCCCCTCTTCCTACATTCTTCCTTCTTCTTCTCGCATTCATCTCTTTCACATCTCGCCTCCGTCCCGGACCCAGCCCGCAAACGGTCGCTCCCCCCATTGTAACAGGGAACCCGTGGAGGTGCGAGTCCTGCCAAAGGGATTGTCCGACGGCCGCCGCCGAAATGGGAACCGGGCGCTCATCCCTCCCCTCCAACCCTATGCTATACTGAATTTACCCATTTCTCCCCAACCGCAAGAATGATCAAGAAGCCCGTTCATCGGTCCGCTATACTTAAGCCATAGACCGGTCTGGAGGAAGTTATGAATCCTATCAACACCATTCAACAAAGCATCGATTTTATCGAAGAACGGCTTGGCGAAGAGCTTACGTTGGCCGGGGTAGCCAAGGCGATGTTTTACTCCGAGTACCATTTTCATCGCACGTTCCTGTATTTCGTCGGGGATACGATGACGTCCTATGTCCGGAAACGGAGACTGTCCCGAGCGGCGGAGCTGCTGACGCACACCGACCTGAGGGTGCTTGATATTGCGCTGCACTGCGGCTTCAGCTCCCATGAGGCCTTCACCCGGGCCTTCCGGAAAATGTACGGAATTCTGCCGACGGAATGCCGCCGCCGCGGCTGCCCGCCTTACCTTGTGCCCAAGGCCAACCCGCTTCGAGACTTCGTTGCCCAAATTTCTTATGATTGGGGAGATTACGTTATGCAATCCCGTATCGAACAAATTCCATCCATGCGTATCCTGGGGTTCTCGATTCAAACGACAACAGTGGAAGGTCAGAACAACCAAGACATCCCGGCTTTCTGGCAAAAATACATGCGCGAGCAATGGGGCCCCCGCGTGCCCGGCAAACTCCACCCGAACGTTGAGCTCGGCGTATGCACTACCCTTGACGAGGACGGAACGTTCCGCTACATTATCGGCTTTGAAGTGGATGAAGCGGCCGAAGTTCTGGAAGGCATGACGGAGTACCGCATCGCACCGGCAACCTATGCGATCTTCACCACTCCGCCGGCCGGGGAGGCTGACTTCACCTCGTCCATCCAGCAAACCTGGGACGAGATCTTCACAAGCTGGTTCCCCGCATCCGAGTACGAGCAGATGGCCGCGCCCGATTTCGAGTGGTATGACGAACGCTGCTGGCCGAAGGAAGGCAAGCAAATCGACATATACATCCCGGTGCAGCGGGCCGGAGCGAAGGCCTGATTTCGGCTACAGCAGCCTCGCACATGAAACAACCCGGTTCCTCCTAACGGAGGAACCGGGTTGTTTGTCGATCCATCTGCGTATTATTCGTAACGCAGCGATTCGATCGGATGCAACTTTGAAGCTTTGTTCGCCGGATACAGGCCGAAGAAGATACCAACCGCGGCCGAAAAACTGAAGGCGAGCACCATCGCCCCAAGCGAGATGACAAACGGCATGCCCGAAATCAAAGCAAACACCCAGGCCGCCAATAACCCCAGCAGCGCCCCCAGCGTTCCCCCGATAAACGAGAGAATCACCGCTTCGATCATAAACTGGAGCATAATCGTCCCCGGGGTTGCCCCGATCGCTTTGCGAATCCCGATCTCCCGGGTCCGCTCCGTCACGGAGACAAGCATGATGTTCATGACCCCGATCCCCCCGACAAGCAGGGAAATGCCGGCGATCGAGCCGATGATCGTCTGCAGGATGGAGAAGGTGCTCTTAATCATCTGCTCGGCATCTTTGGCCGATTCCGAAACATAGGCATCCTTGCTTACGTTCTTCCGGTCCGACAGCCACGATTTGATCGTCTCCACCGTCTCATCCATTTTCTCAAACGACGTGGGTAGCACCTCGATCATGCTCAAGAGATCGCTTTGCCCATCCCCGTCCGCAGGCATCGCGGTAATCGGCGCATAGGCGGAATAACGTTCTCCTCCCATGCCGCTCATCATGCTTTCCTGCACCTTGTACACGCCGACGATCCGGAACAGCCCGCCGGACAGTTGAACCTTCCGACCGATCGCCCCTTGCGGTGTCCCAAACGCCTTATTGGCGTATTTGGCTTCAACCACAATCGTCTTCTGGCGTGCCCGCTCCTCTTGCGAATTAAAGAACCGGCCTGCTACCATGTCGATTTTCTGCAGCTTGGGCGCTTCCGAAGTCGTCCCGGTAATGCTGAATCGCAAATCTTCCTTCTTGAGCTTGCCCGTCATCCCGTAAGTAGTTGATGCCGAAACATAACGCACTCCCGGAAGCTTCCGGATCTCGGCTAATTCCCGTTGCCGGAAATAGACGTTGTCGTCAATATCTCCGTTGTTCGAGCTTGGATAAATGACAAAATACCCCTCTTGATAATTCGACATTTCGGACATGATCGAGCTTTGTCCGGCCTGCCCAATCGAGACAACCGTGACCACCGCCGCGACGCCGAAGACGATGCCGATCATCGTCAGGAAGGAACGCAGCTTGTTCATTCGGAGATTGTCCAGGGCTACGAGGATACTCTCCCAAATGCTCATAGGCTACCCCTTCCTTTACGCTTGTCGCTCAGGATCCGGCCGTCCCCAAACGTGATGATCCGGTCGGCATGCTCGGCGATATCCGGCTCGTGGGTGACGAGCACAATCGTTGTACCTTCCGCGTGGATCTGCTTGAACAATGCCATGATTTCATAAGAGGATTTCGTATCCAGATTCCCGGTCGGTTCATCGGCCAGCAGAATCGGCGCGTTCATCGTCAGCGCCCGGGCGATCGCTACCCGCTGCTTCTGTCCGCCGGAGAGTTCGTTCGGGCGGTGCTTGACCCGTTCGGCCAGCCCAACCCTGCCCAGCAGTTCAAGCGCCCGTTCATTGCGTTTCTCCCGGGAGATCCCGGCATACATCATCGGCAGCGTGACATTTTGCAAGACGGTCTGTCGGCCAAGCAGATTAAAACTTTGGAAAACGAAGCCGATTTTGCGATTCCGCACTTTGGACAACTCTTCCTCGCTCAGGGCTTGCACCTGATCTCCGTCCAACTCATAGCTGCCGGAGGTCGGAATGTCCAGGCACCCGATAATGTTCATGAGCGTCGATTTCCCGGATCCCGACGAGCCCATGATCGCGACGAACTCGCCTTTCTCGATATGCAGGTCGAGCGGCATCAAGGCCTGCACCTCGAGAGGTCCGTTTTTATAAACCTTGGTGATGCCCGTCAGCGTAATCATTTCACTTTCACCTTAGCGCCGTCCTGCAGCTTGTCGCCGCCTTCCACCACGACTTGATCGCCAGCGGCCGCCCCTGACACCAACTCGATCTGGTCTTCGCCTTCCTTGCCGGTAGTGACTAGCACCTTGACGGCAATTCCGTCCTGAACCTTAAAGACGTAAGCCTGTTCCCCGTCGTATTGAACCGCGTCGATCGGCGCGAGCAGCCGCTCTTGATCGGGAATCTCCATCTCCACCGTCACGTTATATCCCGGCCGAAGTTCCGGCGATACCTGGTTCAGGTCGACTTTCATCTCCACCGACGTATCCTTGGAGGTCGTGTCGGATACGCCTGCCGTTGGGGCCAGATACGAGATGGTGCCGTCATAGCTGTCCGCGAAGGCTTCGCCGGTCACAACAGCCTTCATGCCTTGCGTTGCCTTGCCCGCATCCAGCTCGTTCAGGAGGGCCGTCACCCGAAGCCGGCTCACATCGGCAATCTTCGCGATTTCAACGCCTTCAGCCAGCATCTGGCCTGCATTCGCCGTCAGCGAGGTGACAACCCCGTCCGCTGCGGCCAGCACCTGTTGGTTCACGAGCTGTTTCTCCAGGGATTTGATCGTCAACTGACTGGAGCGGATCCGCAGGTCATAGGAGGTGAGATCCAGTTCTTTCGGCTCCTGGTCCGGGTTCTCGAGTTGCGCTTGCTTGAAGCTTTCAAAATGCTGCTTCTTGGCCGCAAGCCGCTCCGCTTCGGTCATTTGCAGATTAATCCGTTCCTTCTCCAACTGATCCTTCACCTGTTCCATGCTCAGCGTAAGCAAAACCTGCCCCTTCTTGACGGTATCGCCTTGCTTCACCTTCACCGCTTCCACCACGCCGCTGACAGGCGCATATACGGTAGTCGTCTGCCCCGGCTCCAGCTTGCCGTTGGTAAAGATCTGCTCGACGATTTTGCCCATGTTCACCTCAGCGGTTCTCACTTCAGCCGCTCGACCCAGCCCCGCCAGGTTGGCGGCCACCAGCACGATGACAACCAGCCCGACGAGGGCGCCCCAAAACCATTTTTTCTTGAACAAGTCCATCACCTATCCTAATTATTATGTATAATTCCGGACTTAAGCCAGCAACAGCGAACCCAGCGAAATGACGAGCCAAGCTGCAATAATCCAGGTGGCCACCGTTTTGCGCGGCCGGTTCATGATCACCGAGGAGCCGATGATGTACAGAACGAGGCTCCAAATGGAGAAAGGATTGATCAGAGACAATAAGCGGTACATCTGGCTGGACTTATCGGCGACAAAAGCCCCCAAGCTAAGCGACACATCCGTCACCGACTGCACATCCATCGTCATGACCATGATCCCCGTAATCAAGCTGCCCACAAGGCCCGGCAGAGCGGCAAAAGCGGCGATGGATACAAACTGCATGTACTTGCCTTCCCCGCGCACCACCAGATTGAGCAGCATCAGCAGCAGGCCCGTAATAAACAACATGATGACCGGCAGAATCATCCCCATGACATAAGCGGAGGTCTTGGCTGCAGCCAAATACGTATCCCGCATTCCGGCATCCACCTGCTGGCTTTGGAACTGCCGTTGAAGTTCCTTCTCCATCGCCGGCATCTGCATGTAAATGACAACGGCGGATACTACCAGCAACACCGCAAGCACAATCAGCCAGGCGGTCTTGCTCTCCCGCACCCGCTTGAACGTCTCCTCCGGTGCGGTAAAAATCGTAAATACATTTTTCAAAGAAACCCCTCCTCAAATCTTCCAACCTAACTCCATCCTACCTCCCTGCTATATAAAAGCTATAACATGGATCATGTAATATATACGGACAAAGTTGCAAAGAGATTCAAGCACCGATCCGCCAACTACCCGCGAATGCGGTTTTCAGGGACTATCCTCGTCCGATTTGCTCTCCCTGCATTATATCTTTTTCTCCCGTTCCCGCCACTGGCCCCGGTCCAGGATGGCTCCTAGACTTAAGTCCAAGCCAAGCGGCATAAAAAAACGAGCTCCGGGCATTTCGCCCGGGCCCGTGTCAGGAACCCCCGATGCCGGCAGCCGGCCTGCTGCGGCCGGCGCCTGGCTAATCTTAAATACCCGGAATGGGGCTGCGCTTGTGCTCCGTCTTCCGGTAGAACGACTCCAGCCGCTCCTGGGCCGCCGGGTCGATGGACTTGCCTTCAAGATAATCGCTGTTAGCTTCGTAGCTGATCCCAAGCTCCTTCTCATCCGTCTGCCCTTCCCACAGGCCGGCGGTCGGCGCCTTGTCGATCACGCTTTGCGGCACGCCAAGGCGAGCGGCAAGCTGGCGAACCTGACGTTTGTTCAGCGAGCTGAGCGGGGTCACATCCACCGCTCCGTCCCCCCACTTCGTATAGAAGCCGGTAATCGCTTCGGACGCGTGATCGGTGCCGACGACGAGCAGTCCCAGCTCGAAAGCCAGCGCATACTGCATTACCATCCGTGTCCGCGCTTTGATGTTGCCCTTGCCTTGCGGACTTAGGTGACGGGGCTTTCCGATATTCTTCAAGCCGTGCTCAACTTCAAGGGCGATCTCATCCACGGCTTCTTCAATATTAGTCTCCGCCGTATGCTCAAGACCAAACGCTTTAGCCACCTCGTAGCTGTGATCGATGTCCTCCTGGCTCCCGTAAGGCTGGAACACGCCCAGCGTCATATACGGCTGCCCGGTTTCCTGCGTCAGCTCATCCGTTGCCCGCTTGCATAAACCGGTGGCTACGGCGCTGTCGATCCCGCCGCTGATGGCGATCAACAGGCCGGTTGTGTGCGAGGCTTTGACCTGCTCCTTCAAGAAGTCGACGCGACGGCGGATTTCCTCATCCACGTCGATAACCGGTTTAACGCCTAACCGTTTGATGATTTCCTCCTGCAAACTCATCTCGATCCCTCCACATCCAAAATATTACACCTTATGTAAGCAGTATGCCCTAAATCTAAAAACGCCCCGGCCATCCGGGCCAATCCGGATGGCGGGGCGAAGCGGCAGCCAGATCCGCCGCCGCTCTTGTCTTACCGGCAGAACCGGTCGAACGCCTGGGTCAGATCGGCGGCGATTTCCTCGGCCGAACGGTCTTCAATTTGGTGACGCTCGATGAAATGAACGAGCTCTCCGTCCTTCATCAAAGCGATCGAAGGCGAAGATGGCGGATACGGCGCGAAATATTCGCGGGCCTTCGCCGTCGCTTCCTTGTCTTGTCCGGCGAACACTGTGAACAAGTGGTCCGGCGTCAGGTCATGCTGCAGCGCCTTCGCTACGCCCGGACGGCATTGTCCTGCCGCGCAGCCGCAAACGGAGTTAACGACGACTAAGGCCGTCCCCTGTGCGCCTGGCAGCTTCTCTTCAACTTCCTCCGGCGAGCGCAGCTCTTGAATGCCCAGCACGGTCAATTCGTCTCTCATCGGTTGAACCATGTCTCTCATATATTGGTCAAATGACATCGACATTACCCATCACTCCTTATGCATAATAAAAATGGCCCCTATCGAGCACACGCACCCGCGCCGCTCTTTAGCCAGATTAATTTTATTATACATTCATAAGGAAGGAAAGCAACTGTCCCCGTCGTCGTTCCCCGGCTGGATGAGGCTCAGGGGAGCGGGAATATCACCGTAAACGTTGTGCCTTGACCCTCTTCCGAATCGACGCTGATTTTGCCGCCGTGGCGTTCAACAATGCTGAGGCATAAGGCCAACCCCAGCCCCGTCCCTTTCGCTTTCGTAGTGAAGAAGGGCTCGAACAGCTTCTCCCGCTGCCCGGGAGGAATTCCGGGTCCCGTATCACTAACCAGCAGCAATCCACCTTGATCGGCCACTCTCGTCTCCAGCGTAAGCTGTCCCTTCTCTTCCATCGCCTCCATTGCGTTGCGCGACAGATTCAAGATCAACTGCTTGATCTCCTTGGCGTTCAGCAGCAGCGGCGGCATGGAATCGTCCAGGATCACCTCGATCGTCTGGCCGCGCAGATTGGCGTCCGCCCAAAGCAGCGGCGTCAATTCCTTGATAATGTCGTGGAGATGGCATTGCTCGCTTTCGACCGGGCGATTCTGCGCCAGGGAGAGGAAATCGTTGATAATGCCGTTGGCCCGATCGAGTTCCTCCATGACAATCCGGTAGTAATGGTCAAGCGTCGGCGGGCTTTTCTCCCGCATCAGCTGCAGGAAGCCCCGAACCACCGCCATCGGATTGCGGATCTCATGCGTAATGCCGGCGGCCATCTGGCCGACCAGGCTGAGCCGCTCCACATGGTTCAGCTCCATGCGCAGCGTCTCCAGTTCGGTGATATCCTGGACGATGGCGACCGCGCCGATCACTTCCTTGGAATGACTTTTTTGAATCGGCGATGTACTGGTAAAATAAATATGATCATTCGCTTTGATCAGTTCGGTCATCTTCGCCTGTCCCTTGAGCGACTGCTCGACCTGAGCGGAGATCGACTCCATCGGCACGCCGCGAAGCACGTCGTCCAACCGGCGCAGCAGCAAGTCCTCGCGCCGCAAATCGGCCGGTTCCTCGCGGTACACCCGGTATAATTGGAGAAATGTATCGTTAACCGATATAATATAGCCTTGTTGATCCAACAAGATGATGCCCAGCGGAGCAGCGTCCATCATCTGCTGCAGCTTCTCCGCTTCGCGGAAATATTCGCGCGACAGCTGCAGCACTTGGCCGCGCAGCTTCTCCTTCTCCAGCGTGCTCTCGATCATGTAGACGAATAGGCTGCCGGCCAGCATCGTCACGAGCACGTTGATGAACCCGTTCGATAACGTGCTTAGGTCGGAATACAACGACATGTTGCCGGCCAAAAATGGAGACAAGCCGATCATCATCTCTCCCCCCATGAAGAAGAGGGAGAGAATGGCCACTTTACCTTGGCGGCCGGTTCTTTTGAAATAGCGGGAAGTGAGCAGAACAAAGGGGTACAGGAGAATTCCCGTTTCCATGACAAACCCCACAAGGGTGTAATTTACTGCAAACAGAGGATAGAGGATGATTTGCATCAGAGCCAGAGCGACCCCGTCCCGAATCCTGCCGTACAACATTAGGGCAAACAGGGGTAAAATCGCAAAATTCAAAGGGATAACGTCCCACAACCGCGAGGCAAAGATGTCGCAAAGCAGCGTGCTGGTAAAGCAGGTATACGCTAAGCCAATGGCGAAGGGACGCCCTTCGGCTTTACGTTTGCTGTGCTGCCAGTAGCGATTTCTTTTCTCATACGTCAACGGAAACAGAAACGCCGGCAAACTGGCGATCAACATTTGGAGCATGATCTCTTTAACAACATCCACGTTCTCCCTCCTCAGGCGGAAGAATACAAGAATACAACTCTAGTTTCGATTAAATCACAGCCGACAAAGTTTTACAATAATGCATAGTTTAGAAAATAGTAAGATAGTACAAATAGAGGAGATATGGACATGAAAAAAGTCGACGTCATCGTGATTGGGGGCGGCCCCTCCGGGCTGATGGCATGCATCTCGGCCAGCGGGCAGGGGGCGAAGGTTCTCCTACTCGACAAAGGAGACAAGCTGGGGCGTAAACTGGGCATCTCCGGCGGCGGAAGATGTAATGTGACCAATGCCAAGGAGCTCGATGAGCTGATTGCGTTTATTCCGGGGAATGGGCGTTTCCTTTACAGCGCTTTAGCGAATTTCAGCAATAAGGATATTATCGCGTTCTTTGAGGGGCTTGGCATCAAGCTCAAAGAAGAGGATAACGGGCGGATGTTCCCCGTGTCCGATAAAGCCAAGACGGTGGTGGATGCGCTGATCAACCAAGTGCGCTCCCAAGGCGTCCAAATCAGAGTAAACAGCCCCGTTGAAGAGGTGCTCTACGACAAGGGGCGAACCATCGGGGTTCGACTGAAGTCAGGAGAAGTGATCGAGAGCCGTACGGTAATCGTCGCAGTTGGGGGCAAATCCGTACCTCATACCGGTTCAACGGGGGACGGGTACGCTTGGGCAGAACGCGCCGGACATACGATCACGGAACTCTTCCCGACGGAGGTTCCTTTGACGTCGAATGAGCCCTTCATTCAAAGCAAGGAACTGCAAGGACTCTCCTTGAGAAATGTCTCTCTCTCCGTATGGAGTCCCAAGGGGAAAAAGTTAGTTGAGCATCAAGGCGACATGTTGTTCACGCATTTCGGGATTTCGGGTCCGATTGCTTTAAGGTGCAGCCAGTTCGTCGTAAAGGCTTTGAAACAGTTCGGTACGGGCAATATAGAGGTTTCCATCGATTTTGCCCCCGATAAAAGCAAAGACGAGGTTTATCATGAGACCTTGAAGCTGGTTGAGCAAGAAGCCAAGAAGTCGATTAAGAATGGATTAAAAGCCGGTTTGCCGGAGAAAATCATTCCGCTGCTTCTTCAGAAAGCAGAATTGGATCCTCAGTTGACGTACGATCACATTCCAAAGCAACGGTGGATGCAACTCGCCGAGCTCCTTAAACGCTTCCCGATTCGGGTCTACGGCACGCTGTCCCTTGAGGAGGCTTTCGTGACGGGCGGCGGCGTGAATCTCAAGGAAATCGACCCCAGAACGATGCAATCGAAGCTGATGCCGGGACTTTATTTCTGCGGCGAAATCCTGGATGTCCACGGCTATACAGGCGGATATAACATCACCGCCGCCTTCACGACGGGTTATACCGCAGGCAGTAGCGCAGCGCAAACCTCCAGATCATAAACGGCGCCGTCCCATCGCCCCCCCGAGCCCGCGGGATAAGCCGCCCAGCCACCAGGCGATTACCGCGCCGCCAACCGCGCCAGCCGGCAAGCCCCACAGCGGCGGAAACAGCTTGGCGCCAAGCGCCCCCGTCAAAATGACGAGCGCAGGCAGCAAGAGCAGGGTCATTGCCGGAGCCGTGCTGCGGTATTCCATCGACGCCTCCAGCGGAAGGATCGACATCAGCTCGCGCTCGAAGAAGGCTCTTCGGTGGCCGCCCAGCCAATAGAGCAGCAGCAGAAGCAGCGCGGCATAAACGATCAGATTGACAGCGGGGTACGGCGGCAGCACGATAGCGGCCAGCCCGGACAGCGTCATCTGGGTGTACAGCTTCCACTCGCTCCCGCGGAAGAAAGCCTTGACCAGCGCCTCGGCAACGCGGGCTTCCGGCTGCCGCGAGCGCGTCAGACGGCGCAGGCGGCGGAACAGCCAAGGCCTGGAGCCGCCGGGGCGGGGCACCTTGGGCCGCTCGATGGCCGAAGCGAGCAGCAATGCGGTCAGCCTCGTGCGCTGCCGCTCCTCCTCGCGCACTTCGGCGTCAAAGCGGCCCCGCAGGCGGAAGCGGAGCCATCCGAGCGCACCGGCCAGCAGCGCCAGGACGGACAAGGCAACCGCAGTGGACGGGCCGGACGCGAGCTGCCCGGCATCCGCCGCAGCAGCCCCGGCCGCCCACGCCCCGAACCCCGCCGCCAGCGCCGAATAAGCCAGCGAACGCAGCAAGAGATGGCGCCAACCGGTGGTTAGGACGCCAAGCAACTGCTGGATGAGCATCTGAACGATTTTGGCGGCATACGTTACCGCATAGAAGTCGGCAATCGCCGTCCAGTCCATCCCGTAGACGCGCACCAGCAGCGGACTTAACACCGCGATCGCGGCGGCCAGCACCGCAGCTTGAACGGCGGCGGACGCGGCCAGCCCGCGCAGCATCAATCCCGTGATCCACCGCGGGCGCTGTCGCAGGAACAATACATCTGCGGCTTCGATATAGAAGGAAATCCCGCCGCTGCTATACAGGAGCAGCAAGAGCAGGATCGGGACGACCGGATAGGGCAGCCCAACCAGCAAGGCAGGCAGCTCCTCCCGCCACAGTCCATAATAAGCTCGACCGCCTAACAACAAGCCGGGAATGCCAAGATACAGGACAATCGTCCAATCAAACGTAAACTTCAAGATCCCCAGCTTCTCCCGGAACCGGTCCCGCCAGCGCCGAACGAACAGACGCCGAGCCGTCATCGAGGTCATCGATGCCTTGCGCTTCATCGCTCCACTCCCTCTCTCTATGCTCTACGTTGTGGATCGACATCCGCCCTCATGTTAATGCGTCGAAGCAATCGAACAAAGACGCTCCCGGCAAGGCCGCAGCCGCACGAATATCGTCCAGCGCCCCCCTCGCCTTCACCCGGCCATCCGAGATGAGGACGAAGTCGTCGCAGATCCGCTCCGCCGTATCCAGCACAT
Organism: Paenibacillus phocaeensis; assembly: GCF_900021165.1. GTDB lineage: Bacteria > Bacillota > Bacilli > Paenibacillales > Paenibacillaceae > Fontibacillus > Fontibacillus phocaensis. Next base: position 70,534 of record NZ_FCOQ01000005.1, read on the forward strand.
GCGTGGACATCAGCACGCCGGCGCCGCGACGGCACTCCTCTTCCAGCAAGCCGAGGAAATCCTTGGTCGCCCGCGGATCCAGACCGATAAACGGCTCATCGACGATATACACATCCGGCCGGCCAAGGAACCCGATCATCAGCATCATTTTCTGCCGCATCCCCTTCGAGAAGCCGCCCGGCAGCAGGTCCCGGGATTCGGTCATGCGGAATTTCTCGAGCAGCGCCCGGGCCTCCCGCTCGAATTCGGGCTCGTCCATCCCGTAGACGGCAGCGGCTAATCCCAAGTGCTCCCATAACGTCAACGTGTCATAGAACACCGGTTGCTCCGGGATATAAGCATAGTGGTGGGCCTGACCGCGAAATTCCACTTCCGCTTCCGTATAGGGAAGCAGGCCAAGGATCGCCTTCAGCGTCGTGCTCTTCCCCGCTCCGTTCGGCCCGATCAGCCCGGTAAGCACACCGGGCTTGACGGCAAGCGAGATCTGTTCGACCGCGGCCTTCCCCGTCTCGTATCCCGCCTGATGAATATTCACTTCCAGCCATGCTTGCTCTTGTTCCACCACAAATCCCCTCAACTCCGTCTATCATTTCTTCCATTATAAATCATGCAACGCCGTTGTGCAGGTTATGCGTCCCTCACTGCAGGTCAGGCTCCCAGAGCCGGCTCAACTGCTCCGCGGTCCCGCTTCATGATCGCCGGGGCAAACAGCAGCAGCAGGCAACCGATGGCAGCCATCAGACAACCCGACAAAATAAAGGCGGGTTCCGGCCCGAAAGCGGTGACCAACGAACCGCCAAACAACGGCCCGATCAAGGTTGCCGTCGAGGTCAAACTGGATACCGTTCCGAATACACGTCCGGTCACAGCTTCGGGAGTTCTCTGCTGCAGCATAACCTGGAACGGAATAAACGTCATGCCGGCCCCCATCCCGGCAAGTGCAAACAACGTCAACAGCAACGCTGTCACTCCATCGGTCCAAGACAGCTGGCTGACGATAAAACCGGCTGCCGCAAACACGAACCCCAGCATGGCCCCGCCGATGCCCATTTTGAACAGCGGAGTGATGCGCAGCCGCCGCGTGAACCAGGCTGCCGTCAGCGTGCCGATTCCGCTGCATGTAATGCACCAACCCAGCAGATCGTCAGACACGCCAGGGATCTCCCGAAATAGAACGACCGCCTGCGAGTCGGCGATTTGCAGCACCAACAATGTGGCGCACAGGATCAAGGTGCCGAAGGCGAGCAGCGGGATTCCCCCGATGATTTTGGCACCGGCTGCCATCTCCGCCCAGAAGCTCTGTTTGGTCGCGGCAGTAGCCGGATCCCCCGCTTCTCCCTCGGCTGTCATCAACTGCTCGGCGTCGCTCCGCATTCTGCCCGGAACCTTGGTTAACAAGAGCGCCGATACGAGGAAGGTTCCCGCGTCAACAACAAAGCACACCGTGACGCTAAAGGCGGCAGTCAGCATCCCGCCCAGGGCGGGCCCGATAATTTTGGTGCCCTGCTCGATGATCGCGCTGTAGGAAACGGCCTGATCGAGCTGTTCATGCGGCACGATCTCCTTGATTTTACCGTTCTTCGCCGGCGAGAATACGACGTCCAAAATCCCCTTGGCGATCAACAAGAGGTAGACCTGCCAGATCGCCGTTACGAATACGAAGCCCAGCAGCACCACAAACCGCATAAGATCGGAATACACCATCAGCTTCTTGCGCTCGACCCGGTCCGCCAGCATCCCGGCCAACGGTCCGCCCAAAAGGACCGGCAGCACCATAAACAACGAGACCATCGTAATTTCCCAAGGCGTAGCCTGCCACTTCAGGCCAACCATGGTCAGCAAGGCAAGCAGATACAGCCAGTCGCCGATATTGGACACGAGCTGTGCCGAGAGCAGCGCCATATAAGCGCGATTTTGCAGCAAACCGGACTTCTCCCGGCGTGATTTGTTCCCCATTCCCAACATCCTGTCTTCATCCCCTACTCCACAGCAATTTATGAAGTAATCTTAATGAATTGGGAAGCGGAATCCATCCGTCCGGAGGCGGATTCCCCTCCTGTGCCTCAGGATGAAATTGTTCTCGGACCGGAAGTTGAAGTAAACAATTATTTCCATTAAAAAAAGCGAAAATTGTGATAAATTATATTTTTTTTAATTACACCGTGTTTTAAGATAACAATAATTCAGTCATGTTCAAAGATTCACAAATATACAATAAGGGCGGGATGCACATGATGACAACCGAAGAACGCGGAACGGATTTGTCGCTGCATTTGTACCGTGTTTTTGCCAAATCCTTCAAGAGCGTCAACGAGCATGCGGTGATGGGAAGTAAAATCCAGGGATTTAACCCGACGGCTTTTGCCGTTCTGGAGGTCCTTTATTACAAAGGTTCGCAGCCGATTCAGCAAATCGGCGCCAAGCTGCTGCTCCAAAGCGGCAACGTCACTTACGTGATCGATAAGCTTGAGGCGGCAGGCTTGCTGCATCGGACGCCTTGTCCGCGCGACCGGCGCGTTATTTATGCCGAGCTGACGCCAAAGGGCAAAGAGCTGATGGATCAGCTGTATCCGGAATTTGCCGACCGCATTGACCACGCGTTAAGCGGGCTGAACGACCAAGAGAAACAGATCATGATCGAATTGTTGAAGAAAATGGGCCGCGAAGCTGAGAAGCTTGCCCCGTTGCTGCGGAAATAAGACATCAAGAAGGCTGCACCCGAACTCATCGTTACGAGGGTCCGGGTGCAGCCTTTTTTAGGGCCAATCATGGAACTCTCCCTAATGGGACGGATCCATATCCTTGTTGTTGTCGCGGTTGTTGATATCCCGATGACGGCGGTCGTTCACCTGCTGCTGCATTTGCTGGGCCTGGTGAGCGTTCACCGGTGTCCGGTCCAAATCCTCCACCACGTTCGTCAAGTTCTTATCGATTCCCGATTTACTTCGTGACATCGCATTTGTCCTCGCTTTCTCGATTAAGGGTTCGTCAGCGGCGACAGCGCTTGAGCACATTCATGGATGTGACGGACGTAATCCCCGGTCAATTCCTGAATCTGCTCGCTGTTCTCCGCGATCGTCTGCCCGTCCTGCTCCACATCCACCAGCTCGACGCGAACCTCGCGCGGGTCCATATAAGCGCATTGAAAATCAAAGGAATAAAACTGATGCCCCGCCGCATTGATATGAATCCGCAGCGCTTGGGGATCTGCCGCATCGGCTTGCACCTGCGCGGAATCTCCCGGATTCAGGTATTCCGGCAGTTGCTTCTGCCAGGCGTTCACCAGCGCATGTTGATCAATCTTCATTTCCTTGTTCATTGGCTACACCTCCCCTTTCCCGTTAAGGTGCGGAGAGATGGGCGTTTTTATACCGGTCAAAGAAAAACAGGCCGCCGTCCCGGTTCAACAGGAGTCGGCAGCCCGATGCGGTTAAAGAAAAAACTCACAACTCTCTAGACTTTGCCTGCGGCAGGTTCTCCAGCCTCGCCTTCGCCGCCTTGGCCTTCCTCCTCCAGCCCCGGCGTCCGATTGCGCAGCCCGATCGCGCAGAGGATACCGGCGACCGCAATCACCGCCATGACAATAAACAGCGTATGCAAGCTTTGCGCCAATACCTGCTTCAGTTCTCCCCAAAGTTCAGGCGCCAGCAGATGGACCTTCTCGGGGGACAACAGCTGGTCGATATCATCTTGCGAAATCGGGACCCCTGCTGCGGTACCATTTTTCGTCTGGGCTGCAATGTGCAGGTTGATCAAGGTTCCGAAAGCGGCAACGCCGATGGTCTGTCCGATGGACTTGACGAAGGAATTCAGCGCCGTGGATGCCCCGCGCAAGCTGTAACCGACGGAAGATTGCGCAATAATCGTAAATACGGTAAACGAGAAGCCGAACCCAATCCCGTATAGCGCATTATAAATCAGCATCGGCCAGATCGGCGTTCCCTCGTGGATTGTGGCCAGCCCGGCCGCCCCCAAGGCGATAATCACCATACCGATCAACGAGGTGTAGCGGGAGCCTCGGGAAATGAGCCAACGGCCGCCGAGCACCGAACCCAGCATCCAGCCGATGGACATCGGGGCCAGCGCTAACCCGGAAATCGTGGCATTTTGCCCAAGCACCCCTTGAATCCACAGCGGCAGGTATGAGGTTAAGCCGATCAGCAAGGCGCTTGCCAGGAGGCTGGTGATATTGGAGAATGCAATATCGCGGATTCGGAACAGCTTCAGCGGCACCAATGGCTCCTCCGCCCGCTGTTCGGCAATGAAAAACAACACCAGGAAGCAGGCCGCTACGGCAAAGATCCCCATTAACCACGGCGAGTTCCAGCCCAACTGCTGCCCGCCCGTCGCCAGCCCGATCAGCAAAGCGGATACGCCGATCGTAAAGGTGACTGCCCCCAGCACATCCACCTTCACTTTCCGTTTCTCGATCCGTTCCTGCAGATAAACGATGATGAATACCAGTGACAGCAGACCAAACGGGACGTTAAAGTAGAAGGCCCAGCGCCAATTCAGCGAATCTACGACATAACCGCCGAGCAGCGGCCCGATCAAGGAAGAGATGCCCCAAACGGAGCTGATCCAGCCCTGGATCCTGGAACGTTCCTCGATGGAATAAATGTCGCCGATGATCGTAAAGGTGACCGGCAGCAAGCCGCCGGCCCCGATTCCCTGCAGGGCACGGAATCCGATCAACTGCCCCATGCTGTGGGCCGTTCCGGACAGAATCGAGCCGGCGAGGAACAGCAGGGAGCTGATCACAAACACCGGCTTACGGCCGTACAGGTCGCTGATTTTGCCGAAAATCGGCGTGGTGACGGACATGGTCAACAGATAGGCGGTAAACACCCAACTGAGCAGCCGGGCTCCCCCCAGATCGCCAACGATTCGCGGGCCCGCCGGACCGATGACGGTCCCTTCGATCGCGGCCAAAAACGTGGACAACATCAATCCGGTCAAGATATAGCTGCGTTTCAGTTTACTTGGATTCATGATTAACGATACTTCCTTTCTCTACCCTCCGGTCAACGATTCCATAAGCTTTCATTATAGTAGAATCCCCCGAAAAAAGAAAGACGGACGGCAAGCACGGGTGCGTCACCCGGCCTGCCGTCCGTTAGCTTGATCGTATCGGCGCATCGGCTCCGTTTATTCCGAATCCTCGAGAACCAGCTGACCTTCCGCCATGCGCCAGCGCTTGACCGGCTCGCCTTCAAACAGCTCCGGCTCATGGGTAATCATGATCAGCGCCGCCCCCTGTTGCACCGCCTCACGGCACAAAGCCGTCAGCAAGCGAACCCCGCCATAATCGATGCCCGCCGTTGGCTCATCCAGGATGTACAGCGACTTCCGGCAGATCATCACGGAAGCCGCACTCAGCAGCCGCTTCTCCCCCCCGCTTAATCCATAGGGGGATTCGCCAGTTTTGCCGCTTAAGCCGATCGCCTCCAGCATGCGTTCCGCGCGCTGCCGCAATTCCTCCGGCACCGGGTCCTGCGGTCGCAGCCCCAGCTCGGCGCGCGGGCTGTACAACAGCTCGTCCCACACGGTCGAGGCCACGAACTGATGCTCCGGCTGCTGGAATACGTAACCGATCTCGGACGCCAGATCATACAGCGTCCGGCGGGCGGTATCCCGGCCCTGCCAGAATACCGTCCCCTTGGGCGGGGGCAGGAGGCCGATGAGCAGGCGGGACAACGTTGTTTTGCCGGAGCCGTTGTCCCCGCAGAGCAGCCGCCATTCGCCGGGGTACAGCGTCAGGCGGACATCCCGCAGCACCGGCTCGGTTCTGCGGGCGAAGGCGTAGCTGAGCCCGCGCACCTCGAGCAGGGGCGCGGGGGACGCCGCCGGGGC
>NZ_FCOQ01000006.1 GCF_900021165.1 Paenibacillus phocaeensis
CCAGCGCGTCCGCGACCCGCCGCTCCAGCTCGGCGGCGGGCACGCGCAGGTTCTCCGGGCCGAAGGCGACTTCGTCTTCGACCCGGCCCTGCACAAGCTGCGCGTCGGGGTCCTGGAACACGACCCCGACGCGCCGGGCCACCTCGCCGATCTCCGCTTCCGCGGGATCGACGCCGTCCACGCACACTCGGCCCGTACGGCTTCCTCCCCCGGCGCGGGGGAGATACCCGCTGATCAGCTGCGCCAGGGCCGATTTGCCGCTGCCGCTCGCCCCGACGAGCGCCACCCACTCCCCGCGTTCCACGGTGAGCGTGACGTCCTGCACCGCCGGGACCCCGCCGGGCTCAAAGGCGTAGCTGACGCCCAGCATCTCCAAAGCTGGCCGCGCCATGTTACGCTTCCATCCGGCGCCCGGCCGCAAAGCGGCGAAGGAGCCCGCTGCCGGCCAGGGCATCGCCGAGCAGCTTGACCAACAGGCCGCACAGGATCATCCCGCTCAGCACCCGGACGACCAATGCGAGGAGCAGGACGTCCGTCCCCCATTTCGTATACCCGAACATCTCGGCGGCGAAGAAGAACCACAACGGCACCATCGCGCCCCCGGTAACCGTCAGCATCAGCCAACTCCATTTTTGATAGCGCACAAGGGCAAACGCCACCTCAACAATGACCAGATAACAGGCCGCAGCCACGAAGCAGGACAAGATCCCGTACGCCGATCCCATAAAGGCTTGGACCACCGCACCGATACCGTAAGTAATCAGAGCCGTTCCCGGTTTGCGGATAATATAATACGCCAGCAATCCGTAGATCATATACAACCCGGTGATCGTGGAGGTGAGGATAGGTCCCCCCAACCCGTTCAGCGCCTGATTTAATGGCGACAGGAAAACCGTCAGCACGGCATTCGCCGCCGCCAGCATCGCCATCAGCACGATATCCAGCGTAGTAAAGCGTTGAAACGCCTTGGCGGAACTTGCTTCTTTCACTTGAACCACCCTCTCATCCGTTTTCAACTTAATTGTTAACCATAACTGTTAATTTAGGTTAACAATAAGGCGGCGTCAAGTCCTTTTTTCCGAAGTCTCGCCATCTGCACCCGTTTGAACCGGCTCTTGAAGCGCATGGTTATCGGATTGTTCCGGCCTTCGGGTCATTTTTTTCGCATTACAACATCCACAGGCCTGCCGTCCCCACCAAACTTAACGCGATCGTCCACACGCCAACCGCTGTTAGTGGCACGTCCCGCAAAAACGTACGCTCCCGGTACGCGCCAAATCCTTTGGCGTCCATGGCCCCGGCGGTTTGTTCCACCCGACGGATCGCACCGGTAAATACGGTAACCAGTTGCCCCCGCCATTGTTCCAACCGTTCGGTCAATCCCCGCGGCCGGCGCCCCATCCGGAGCTTGCGAGCGGCTGCCTCCTGTCTTGCTTCTTCCGCCAGCAACGGCAGAAACGTCAGCGCCATCGAGATGCCAAACACAAACCGATACGGCAGCTTCAGCCGGGTCGTCATCATTATGACGAAGTCCTTGGGATCGGTTGACTCGATATAAGTCAGCGAGGATAAGAACAAGCTGACCATCCGCAAGGTTACCACCGCGGCATCGCTAAACGCAGCAGCCGAAACCGGCAGCAATTCCCCGAATCCACCTTCGCGCATTTGCACGGCCAACGCGGTCACGACGAATAACGGCAGGCCAAAGCCTACAATCCAGGCGATGCGCCGCAGCAACCGCCGCCAGCTCATCCCGGCCCCAAGCCGGGCTGCCGCGATCAGCGCCAGCAGCAGAACGGCCTGCTGGCGCGGGTCTTCCCAGTGCATGGCGAGCACGGCCAGACAAACTAACGCAACCCATTTGCTAAGCGGATCAAGACGGTGCAACGCCCCGAGGTTCTTTTTCGTAAGCCCCATCGTTAAGTTATCCTCCCGCATAATGTTCTTTCTTCAGCAAAGAATACATCAGCAAATCGACGAACCCGCTCGCCGTGCGTTGATACTGACGCAGCAGTCCTTCCTCCGCGAACCCAAACGCCTTCAGCAGCTTGCGAGAGGCGTCGTTGCGCGGATCCACCAGCGCTTCAATCCGGTTTAACCCCATCGTTTCATACCCGTAGGCGAGCAGCATCCGCAGCGCTTCCGACATATATCCGTGCCCCCAGTACTCCCGGCCCAGGTCATAGCCGATTTCACCGCGATAAGCCCCCGCGAGTTCCCAGACGTTAAACCCGCAGCTGCCGATCAGCGTCTTCTCCTCTTTGAGTTCGATGCCAAAACGGAGCGCGTCTTCGCTCTCGGATAAACCGTTAAGCAGGTTAATCATTTCCCAGGCTTCCTCCACGGAAGCAAACGGCGGAACATTCATATACTTCGTGACTACAGGATCGCTCCAATAACGAAACATGACCTCCGCATCGCTTCTCCCCATCCGCCGCAAACGCAGCCTTTCGCTTTCCAGCACGGGGATGTCCCCGCCGCATTTATACACGATTGCCCAGCCCCCTTGCTGTTTCCGTTCTAACCTTGCCGATTGTGACCCCGAGTGAACTTCTCCCGACTGAACCGACACCCTTTAATAGCTAATCATATCGGATCAAGCTCGTCAAAGGGGGGCGGCAAATTTTCCGTACAGGCGATTTTCCTTCCAACTTTTCGGTGATACTATTATAGACATAGAGAGCTTTACGGATAGGCTCGCAAGGAGGAACCTGCGCACATGGTATTCACGATCGTCATTCTGGTTGTACTGCTGGTCGTGCTGGTATTCGTAAGCGGCTTGCCGCGTTTTGCGGTGCGCCAAATCACCCAGATGCGTCTGCAGCCGGAGGAGAGCATTTACGAATATTTGGAACGAACCGGGGTATACACCCGCGAACAATTCGAGCAGTTGCCTAAACGACCTGTACAAGTGATGTCCCGCGACGGGCTGAAGCTGGGCGGATTTGTGCTGGAGCTGTTTCCCGAAAGCCACCGCTGGATCATCATCGTGCACGGCTATACGGTTTCGCTGCATGCCTCCACGCAATATATCGACATGTTCCAGAAAGCGGGATTTAATATTCTGCTGGTGGACCAGCGTCGGCACGGAGGCAGTGAAGGCAGCTACACCACTTATGGTTATCAGGAGAAATACGATGTCCAAACATGGGTGCACTGGATATTGGAGAATTACGGGGAGAGCAGCGTGATCGGCCTGCATGGCCAATCCCTGGGGGGTGGAACGGTTCTGGAGTATCTCTCCATCGCTCATCCGAATGTGAAGTTCGTCATCGCTGACTGCCCTTATTCGGACTTAACCGAGCTTATGCGGCATCAGATTTCCAAGCTGAACAAGCTGCCGGCCAAGCCGCTCCTGCCGCTGGTCAACAAGCTGCTGCAGCGTAAGGCCGGCTTTCGTCTGGACCAGGTCAGCCCGATGAAAGCCGTCGAAAACAGCACCTTGCCGGTCTTGTTCATCCATGGCACGGAAGACAATTACGTCCCGACTTATATGAGCCGGGAGATGTACCGTCACAAGCCCGAGCCCAAGGAGCTGCTGCTTGTGGAGGGCGCCGTCCATGCCAATGCTTACGGCATAAATCCGAAGCGGTATGCCGAGGAGGTTCAGTCCTTCATCGAGAAGGCGTTAGGCCAGGAAGAACCGGCCGCCGCTTATTTGCCGAGCATCTGACTTTGGGCCATAACGATATACTGATCGAGGCGCTGGCTTAATTCCAGAATGGTGCCGCTGCTGAAGTTATCTTGGGTAGCGGCATTCATTAACTCCAGACGCAGGTGCTCGATGGTTGCCTTCAGATCGCTGCTGATTTTGTTATTGGTACGGCTTGCGCCTCGTAGTGTTTGGGGTACCATAAAAATCACCTTTTCATTAATCTTGTCCCTATTTTACCTCATGATGCCAAAAAACATATTTTGCAAATTTGATAAAAAATAGCACTCCATGTCGGACTTTGTAAGAAAAGAACAACTGCCTTTTGCGCATTATGCTATTCCTCGACAAAACTCTACCTTATAATAGATATATCGCTGCGCCGGCGCGGCGGTCTTGCCCGGCCCGCAGCTACAAGGAGGGAATCACACATGTTTCATGCCAACGAGTACAGCGGCTCCCGCGAAGAACGGCAGAATGCCGTCTTGTCGCAGCTTCAGGCGCTAATTTTCGAGGAAAGCAACCCGGTCGCCAATTTAGCCAATGCTGCCGCATTGTTGAACTTTTTCTTAGATGATATCAATTGGGTTGGCTTTTATTTATTTGACGGTCAAGAGCTGGTGCTCGGCCCGTTTCAGGGGCTTCCGGCCTGCATTCGGATCCCGCTCGGCAAAGGCGTATGCGGCACCAGCGCGGAACGCCGCGAGACGATGCGAATCGAAGACGTTCACGCTTTTCCAGGGCACATCGCCTGCGACGCCGCTTCCAACAGCGAGATCGTCGTTCCGCTCGTCAAGGAGGGGCAGCTGCTCGGCGTACTGGACATCGACAGCCCGCTCAAAGGGCGTTTTGACGCCGAAGACCAAGCGTTTCTGGAGAAGTTTGTGGCGACGCTGGTCAAGCAATTGCCGGTTCCCGCCTAACGAATGGAGGGTTGAGTCGAATGAGGCTCGTTTCAGCGAACTCCAAAGCCTCTGTGCGTTTAACGCACAGGGGCTTCAATTTTGTTCGGAGAGCTTGGGGCTGAGCTTGAGGCTGAACTTGAGCTGAGCTTGGGGCTGAACTTGGGGCTGAACTTGAGCTGAGCTTGGGGCTGAACTTGGGGCTGAGCCAGGTGCTGAGCTCGGGGCTCCCCCTTGCAACCTCCCGTTTCTAGTTGTGCAGTTGCCCCCCCACCTTTGATACGGATTTATATACGATTTTTCAAGTATATTGTGATGCCTCTGCCCTGTTTGTCCTCGCTTTATATGATTTTTCATATAAAATCCTGCAGTCAACCCTTCCCGCTGCCCGTTTTATATGATTTTTCGAGTATAATCTCGGTTTGGGCGCAATCTTGCCCAATTATGCACGAATTTTCGTATACAATCCGGGGTTAAGCGGGATTTCCTGCCCCCTGTGGGCGGCAAAAAAAACGCAAGCCTCGGGCATCCCCGAACCTTGCGCTCTCTTCTTCGTTTATTTTCGCGGGTTGGCCTTTCGTTCGCCGGATCCCGCTTCCTCTTCCCCCGGCTTCTTGATGATGACCAAACCCTCCACATGCCGCTTGCCCATCAGCTTGCGTTTCTTCCGGTTCTCCTTCGAATCAAAGACGATATCGAGATCGTAGTCCTCCGGATAGAGCGACTCGCTCTTCAAGTAAGGCTTCAAGCGCTTATGATTGATTTTGATTTTCTGCTTCTGGACCTGCACCATGACCATCCCCCAACGATCCGACGGTTCAACGACGATGCCGATCTTGCCGATGGAAGTCACGAGAACGGCGTCGCCAACCTCAAACCTGCGGGAAGGGGGAACCGCCCCCGCCATCGCGTCCCTGGTCGCGTCCCCGGTCGCTTCCCCAGCCCCTCCTGCCGCCGCTGCCCCGGCTTCGCCGGACGCCCCATCGACTTCCTCGCCGCCGCGGCCACTTTCCTCACGCTCTGTCTCCGCTGCTGCTCCGGCCCGCTTCCCCCCGCTGCCGCCGGGGGTTCTGCCGCTTCGAGCCGCTGCCATCGCCGGGGACGGGGACGGGGCCACCTTCGCCGGTACGATCTCGTCCCAGCGCAGCCCTCCGCCTCCGGAATCATCGGCGGATTGCTGGCGGCTGACGATGTGCTGCGAGCGTTCGATCACCCCGCCGGACATCCCCAGCTTGCGGGCGATTTCGATCGCATAGCTGCGGCCGGATTGCCCAATGGTCAACCGGTACAGCGGACGCAGCGTCTCGGCGTCGAATTCCATCCGCGCGTTCTCGAACCCTTCCGCTCGGGAGGCAAAGGTCTTGAGCTCGTTGAAATGGGTCGTGACCATTACGGTTGCCCCTTTACGGGCGAACTCCTCCAGAATTGCAATCGACAAGGCGATCCCTTCGCCCGGGTCAGTGCCCGCAGCCAGTTCGTCGATCAGCACCAGGGTGGCAGGACCCGCTTCCTTCAGGATCTGCACTAACGCTCCGATTTGGGCAGAGAACGTGCTGAGCGACTGCTCCAAATTCTGCCCGTCCCCGATCACCGCGCGGATCCCCTGGTACACGGCAAACCGGCTGTCTTGCGCCACCGGCACCAGCAAGCCGGATTGCACCATTAAGGACAGCAGGCCAAACGTTTTTAGGACCACTGTTTTCCCGCCGGTATTGGGTCCGGTGATGATCAGCGTCCGGTAATCCGCCCCGATCGCCATATCCAGAGGCACCATCGTTTGCAGCAATTTCGGATGTTTGGCCCCGCGAATCACCGTGTAGCCGGTGTCACTGAGCTGCACCGCAGTTCCGCCGATCGCAGCAGCGTACTTCGCTTTGGCAAAAATAAAGTCGTACGTTCCCGTAATCTCAATGTTCCGCATCAGGTCGGCCGCTTCCCGTTCGACCAAACCGGCGAGGTAACCCAGAATTTTGGCCTCCTCCCGTGCCTCTTCCCCTAGAAGCAGCTCCAGCTCCCCCTGCAAGGCTGCAACCTCCTGCGGTTCAATGAACACGGTCTGCCCGCTGGTGGATTGGTCCAGCATCCGTCCGTTGACTTGCTTGTAGTAATCTTTTTTGACCGGAATGACGTATCTGCCGCCGCGTACGCTGACAAGATTCTCCTGCAAAATGGAGGCGTGACGGGCCATGACCGACTGAAGGCGCTTCTGGATCCGCTCTTTGACGATGCCGATTTTCTTCCGCGTTTTCTCCAGCTCCCGGCTCGCTTCATCCGTGATTACTCCGAACCGGATGCAGCGGAGAATTTCCTGCTGCAGCGACGGCAAATCCTGCAGCTCGTTGGCATAAACCCCGATTCGCCAGGCCAGCTCCCCTTTGGAAGTCATATATTTCTTGAGCTGCCCGCAGCTATGCAGAAACGTCTGCACGGCCATCAAATCCTGTTCGGTGAACAGATAACCGGTGCCCAGCAGGGAGACGACCAGCTCGATCCCTTCCAGGGAGGGCAGCGGTACGCTGGCCCCTTTCCCGTATAAGGCAAGCGCTTCGGCCGTTTCTGCAATCGCCCGTTCGATCGCCCGTTTCTCCGTCATCGGCGCAAGCTCTTCAATCCGCTGCCGGCCGGCATAAGATACCGCGTAACTCAACAAATCCTGTTTGATGCTTTCATATTCCAACGTACTTCGCGAAAATGTAATCAAGCGATAACCTCCTCAAGGTATGGTTTGGGATTCCTTCTTTCCGGCATAAAAAAAGGCAAAGGACCGCACGTATGCCATCCTTTGCCTATACCTCTCCCGTTTCTGCCCCTGAGAAAATCAAAAAAACCGTGCTGAAAACAGCACGGCTTCATCATTTCCATCATGACGGCAGCTGGGAGTAGCTGCAAGATGTCCCGCGTGTGTTCTTAACTAATTCATAGACCGAAACAAGCGTACGGGAAAATACGGGCACGCTTAGTCTCCAAGCGGCACGTTCCTGTACCCAATGTAACTGTCTTTATGAAGTTGCTAGTTAAGAACCTTCACCGACATCAAAATCTCTCCTCTTTAGAGGTTGTTCAAAAAGTCATCTTTCGATCACGAAGCATTCCAGGAAGCGATCTCGACATCGAATCTTGAATTCACCCGGGCCCTCCGTTGCTCACGTAGGTTCCACTACGCTCCGCTACTCAGTCCCTAGCTTCATTCAACCTTCTCGGTGCTCCAAACCTGCCTTTTTGAACTTCATTGTAACTAGGTTGTTCAAAAAGTCATCTTTCGCTTAAGGAAAGAAGGAATATCTCCAATTTACCAAAAAGAGGCGCTATTCGTCAAGAATTCGGGTTTCGGCACACTACATCCCGGTTTAAGTGGAATATCTTGCTAATTGAGTGAATTGATTAATTTTATTCTTGCGATCATTTCATGTATTATATATGGGATGTTAATTTGTTAACTCGGCGTTAAATTCAAGTCAACAAAAGGAGCTTTTGCGGAAAGGAAGGAAACAAAGTGTCACAATTCAATCGCATCCGGCTCGCCAACATCCAGCCGTTTGTCTTTTTCTCCGTCATTATGATCTTGAAGATTTATCTCGTCTGGACGTCCATTTTTGATGGAGTTCCCGCTTGGGGGCCTTTGCTGAAGGAAATTCCGTTTATCTGGATTTTGTTCTGCCTGATTGAATGGTTCTCCTCCAAACGTAAGATCGGCCTTTATCTCACTGTAAATTTGATTGTTACCGCGATATTTTTCGCTGCGATTATGTATCATAAATATTATGGGGTGATCGTAAACTACACGGCCCTGCAGCAAGTCAACCAGGTCACCGCGGTGAAGAACAGCGTATTCTCTTTGCTGGCCCCTTATTATCTGCTGATCTTTTTGGACATTATCGTGATCGGCTTCTGGCTGCTGCGCAAGAAGCGCGCCGAGAAGCTCAGAGCTTTCTTTAATCTGAAAAAAGCCAGCACCGGCGTCATCACGGGGATTTTCGCCTTCTCGCTGCTGCTGTGCATCTTTAACATCTGGCCGAACCGCGCCAGCATGAACGAAATCAAGCAAGCCGAGAAAATGGGCATCCTGAACTATGAGACTTACACGATCTTCTCCAGCACCAAGAAGGAAGAACTGGTCGACAAGAACCAGATCTCGCAGGCCAAGATCGATAAGCTCAAGGGCATTACCCAACCGGCCGAGCCGAAGTATTTTGGCGCTGCCAAAGGCAAGAACCTGATCATCATTCAATTGGAATCGTTCCAGAATTTCCTGATCAATCTGAAGGTCGACGGTCAGGAAGTGACGCCGAATATGAACAAGCTGGTGAAGGAGAACACCTACTTCAAGCATTTCTATCAAATGGTAGGCCAAGGCAATACGTCCGATGCCGAGTTTGTCGTCAATACCTCGTTCTACATTCCATATAATGAGGCGGCCACGCAAAACTACCCGAACAAGGACCTGCCAAGCTTGCCGAAGCTTATGCGGGATCAGGGTTACGATACTGCGACGTTCCATACCAATGTCGTCGATTTCTGGAACCGCGGCGAGTTGTACAACGCGATTGGCTTTAACCGCTATTATGACCAGAAATGGTTTGGCACCGAAGATACCGTCTTCTTTGGCCCTTCGGATGAAGTGCTCTATAAGAAGACTGGCGATGAGCTGGATCGCATGCAGCAGACCGGACAGCCGTTCTATACTCAGGTGATTTCAATGACGGCGCATCATCCGTTTACGACGCCGCATGAGAAGGATAAAATCCAGCTTCCGGAACGTTATCAGGACAATATGGTCGGCGATTATCTGCGGGCGCAAAGCTATGCGGACTATGCGTTGGGCCAGTTCATCCAGAATCTGAAGCAAAGAGGCATTTGGGATAACAGCGTAGTGGTCATTTACGGGGACCATCTCGGCTTGCCGATGTATTCCCTGGACAAACATGGGCTCGAGCTGATGAAAGAAATCTACGGCCGGGATTACAGCTATATCGATATGATCAACATCCCGCTGCTCCTGCATGTCCCCGGCACCGAGACGCCTTCGGTCATGGACAATGTCGGCGGTCAGGTCGACATCCTGCCAACGGTAGCTAACCTGTTCGGCATTAACCTCGAGAACCATATTCACTTCGGCGAGGATCTTCTGAACCAGACGTCTTACAACCTGCTGCCGCAGCGATACTATCTGCCTTCCGGATCGTTCCTGAACGACCAGGCTTTGTTTATCCCGGGGGTTTGGTACGATGACGGCACGAAGTACCCGCTGGCCAAGGACGGCGTAGATCAAGCGCTGACTACCGAGAGTGAATACAACCGGGCCCTGGAGCTGCTCCGCCTCAGCGACAGCTATGTACAGCAGTTGCCTGACCGGGTGAAGGAGAACAAGGAATAATAAGCGATTTGCCTAACAAAAGCCGCAGGCCTCCCTCTTGGGATCGCCTGCGGCTCTTTTTTTACACCGATGATATTTACAAGGCAGGAGTAGCTGCTCCGTCCAGCGCCTTGTTCTCTTGGAACGGCCCCGGAACTTCTTGGCTGACTCCGCGTTCTCGAAGCAATTCTTGCTCTTTCATGCGCAGATGCTTGCGGCCTCTCCAGCGGAAGAAGGAGAACACGCCGCGGATATATTCGTCACTGATCATGCTCGCGTAAATCGCAATGATTCCCCAGCCGAGCGACACGCCAAACCAATACGAGCAGCCGGTCGCCACCACCGACATAAAGATCAAGGAAATGATCATCGTGTACCGGGTATCCCCTACCGCATTCAATGAGTTCCCGAGCGCCATGTTGATCATTTTTCCCGGTTGCAGCAACAGGTTCAGCCACAGTAGCGCCGCGCAAAGGGTCAGAATATCGGCGTCTTGCGTAAACAGCCCCAGCAGCTTAGGACCAAACAGTACCAGGATAAACGCATTGACGATGACCAACGGCAGCCCGAAGGCTAACACGCGGTATACTGCACGGTAGGCTTCCTTGGTCTTGCCCGCACCGTAGAGATGGGCGATCTGGATTTGCGCCGCCATCGCCAGTGAGAAGCCAAGCATGAAGCAAAAGGACTCCAATGTATTCATATAGGTTCGAGCCGCCAGCTCGGTGGAACCTAGCACCGCGAGGAACGAGAAGATCGCCAGCTGAGAGAATACCCAACTCGCCGAATTGACCCCGAGCGGCCAGCCAATGACGAGAACCTCCTTGAACAGCTTCCGGTCAAATACCGGTATATCTCTCAACCCGATACGCCGCTGGAAGGTGCCGAGGAAAATAAACAGCAGCACAATCGTGGCGATGAGACGGCTGATTACCGTTGAAATCGCTACCCCGGTCAACCCCCACTGCGGAAATCCAAAGGCACCGAAAATAAAGCAATAGTTCATGAAGATATGAATGACGTTCATGCCGACCGCTGTATACATCGGCCCTTTCGTATTCCCGGTATTGCGGATCGCGGTCCCCAGCATGGAGATCATCGCGGTCAGAATCATCCCGCCGCCAACGATCGATATATAGATTTTGGCCAGCGGCAGCAGTTCATCCGGCAGTTGCAGCATCGTAGCGATCGGCCCGGGAACGGCGATCAGCAGCAGGCTGAGGAAGATCCCGATCGCTGCGGTTACCTTGAAAGCGATAATCGCTACGGTCCGGGCATCCTCTTCGCGGCCCGAGCCGATCTTCTGAGCAATGACGATCCCCGCACCGCTTGCGACCGTGGCGAACAACGTGGTCAGCGCATTAAACAGCTGATTGGAAAACCCAACGACCGCCACGGCGTTGTCGGAGATGCGGCTGACCATCAACGTGTCGACGGTGCCCAGCAGGATCTGCAGGAACAACTCGATAAATATCGGCCAAGCGAGCAGCCAGAGGGAAAATTTATCCTTCTCGACGCTCTTGATTTTCTTCATTATTACAACCTCCTGGTTATCGGAGAACCCTACGGATTCCCTGTCATCGTGTTAGCATGAAACACATTATAGTTGCTAAAGTCATTTTGATGTATCATAGAATCAACTCAATCTTTCAATATTCCAACCTCAGAGGAGCTGGTACCCTTTGCCTCCGATTATCGAATTTACTGCGCCCCCTCTGCCCCATTACATCGTCAGCGGCTCGGCGGTGATCCCGGCGGGAGGCAAGCATCCCAGCCGGCAAAATATCGGTGCCTTCGATCTCCTGGTCGTTGAGCATGGACGATTATTCATCGGCGAGGAAGGGCGCGACTACGAAGTAACGGCAGGACAAGCGCTGATTCTCCGCCCGGATTGCTACCATTATGCGCTGGAAGGCTGCCGGGAGGATACGCTGCACCATTGGCTGCATTTTCAACTCCTGGGCGATTGGCGGGTCGTGGAGGAGGAGGAATATCGGCATTGCGGGTGCAGTATGACGGATAAGGACATCCCCGGAGCGATCTCCCTGCCTCCGTTCACCGCAACGTCGTACACGGTCCCCCTGCCCCAATATGCGAAGTTGGCCAAGCCGCAAAAAATCATCACCCTGCTGAATGATCTGTTCGAATTGAACCGGAACCTCCATTTGGACAGCGTACGGCTGCGCCAGCAGGCCCTTTTTCAGGACGTGATCGTAGAGTTGTCCACCTCGTCCACTAATGCCGGGCTCCCTCCGCAGTCGGCTTGTGCCGAGAAGGCGGCCTCCTATCTGCGCGAGCATTACGATGAACCTTTTTCCGCGCAAAAACTCGGAGAGAGCATCAATTTTCACCCGGTCTACATCGCGCGCTGCATGCAGAAGGTGTTCGGCTGTTCGCCCGCCGTTTATCTGCAGCGTCTGCGGATCGAACAAGCCAAACTGCTGCTCCTTCAAACCGATCTGACGATCGAGCGGATTGCCGAAGAGGTCGGCTTCAACCAAGCCGCGTATTTCACGGCCTGCTTCAGCAAAACGGAAGGTTTATCCCCGCGGAAATACCGCCAGCGATTTACTTGGAACCAGGAATAAGGCGGCCCGTTCCGCGATCCCCCAAGACCGACTTTTTTGCTTCTCGGTCGGGACTTCTCTATAATTCAAAGAAAGCAACCGCTTTGATTTGATCCTTAAACCAACTGGGGGAAATGTATTGACACTCGTGAAAATATTCGCCGACAGCATTTCGGATTTGCCGGAAACCTGGGCCGCCGCATACGATATCGGCATTGTTCCGCTTTATGTCGTTTTCGGCGAGACCGCCTACAAAGATAAGCTGGAGATTACCACCTCCGACATTTACCGCCGGGTCGACGAGGACGGAGTCCTGCCCGGAACAGCCGCTCCTGCCCCGGCCGATTTCATCGCCGCTTTCGCGCCTTGGATTGAGCAAGGGCATACGATCGTGTACATCAGCATGTCATCCAAGCTCTCGTCCACTTACCGGAATGCGTTGATCGCCGCAGCCGAATTTCCCGATGGACGCGTGCATGTCGTGGACTCCCTGAATGTTTCCGGCGGTATAGCGTTGCTGGTGGTGAAAGCCGCCATCGCTGCCAAGCAGGGGGCTAGCCCTTCCGAACTGGTCGGCATGCTGGAGGAAATGCGGAACCGGGTCGAAATCGAGGTGCTGGTGGACAATCTCGACTACCTGCACAAGGGGGGCCGCGCTTCCAGCGTTCAGTATATGATCGGGAGCCTGCTCAAAATCCGGCCCGTGCTGAAAGTCAAGGATGGCCTGGTCATCTCCGCCGACAAGTACCGCGGCAAAACCGAGAAAGCCGTCGAACGAATGCTTCATAACTTCATCAACAACGTCCACAAGGTCGATCGGGAGCTCATTATCGTCGCGCAGACGCTGGCTGAGAAAGCCGCCGGCTTCATCAGGAACACCCTCCTCGAAAAGACGGATGTGAAGGAAGTCGCCATTATTGAAGGCGGGTGCGCCATCTCCTGCCACTGCGGCCCGCGAACGGTCGCCATCATGTATCTTCGACAACCGAATTACGCCTTGTAAGCCGAATTGATCTCCCATATCAATCAAACGGAACAGGCCCTTTCGCCAGCCAGAACCTTACCGGTGAAGGGGCTTATTCCGTATGGAAACCATTACGTCTCGTCAAACGTAATAAGGGTTAGGAGGTGGGGAACATGAGACTTTATCGGATGGGCCGGATAGCATTGCTGGCGACCGCCTTATTGCTGACGCTGGACGCGTTATGCTTCGGCAGCGCCAATCGGGCCAATGCGGGAGTTTGGAATGATTGGGTCAACGGCGTGAAGGAATTGTCGCAGCTCCCCGCCGAAGTGAATGAACTGAAAGCCGATTACGCGGCGACGGTGGACAAGCTTGAAGAAGCCCGGGGGACGCTGGAGGAAACCCAAAGCACACTGGACGCGTTCCGGCAGCAAAACGAAGAGCTGATCGAACGCAACCGGGAGCTTACCGCTACCGTGGCCGCCTTGACCGAAGCGCAGCAAACCCGCGATGCTCATGCGCGCAAAATACGCGTTATGTTGTTTACGGCTGCCGGGCTGTTTGCCGGATATTTTATCGTGCTGCGGCTTATTCGTCTAGCCCTTCGCCGTTGATTTGAATTTCGATAGGCTCGGCTCCCGGGCAGGAGGTGAACCCCATGGACATATTTGAGCATCACGAGCCTTCCACGCTGGGCGGTCAGGCCGTTTCTTTTGACCTGGCCCCCGGAGAATTGCTGCATATCCTGCATCCCGGTCAAGTGATCGCCTATCGCGGTTCCGCCGCGCAGCGCAGCGACAAGCTGATGGACGCCAAAGGAATTTACCGCAAACGCAAGCTGATCCGCTCCGATTACAGCGGGCCTTGCCGCCTGGTCGCCGCATTTCCTCCCTCGGTCGGTTTGAAGACGCTGACGCTGACGGAGGAGAGTGATTGGCTGTATGACTTTCGACAGCTCTTTTTTTATACGGAAGGCATACGGATGGAGACGCGGATACTCAGCATGAAGAACATGATGATTACGCGCGATGCGGTGAAGGTCAAATTTTCCGGGCAGGGGCAGATCGGCGTGCTGACCCAGGGACAAGTGCTGGAGCTGCCGCTCCATCCGGAAGAACCGCTTTACGTCGATGCCGGGCGGGTGTTGGCCTATCCCGAGCACGCCAAGCTGGAACTGTCGGTTTACGGCAACCACTTGGCCAGCCAGCATATGCGCTATCAATGGAAAATCACAGGGAACGGGTCCGTCCTTATTCAATCAGGCGGCGCCGGGAGCCAGGAGCTGGAGCGGGACCTGCAAGAGGAGGACGGCATCGTGCGCCGTTTTCTGCGCGAGGCGCTTCCCTTTGGCGGGGTATTTATCAAATGAAAACAAGGCCGGACATTGGGAGGATTCTCCCGTTGCCCGGCCTTTTTCGCATCCTGCGGCGCTCATCGTGTTCAAAATATCCGAAGCGATCATTTCTTCCCGGGGTCGATATCCTGGGGACGGAGCCCCTCCCAAATATTCGGGATGTTCGCCTTGGACGGATCTTCGAAGACGAGAAAAGCCGTTGGCAAATAGCGCTCCCCATATTCGGACGAAGGCTTGTTGACGATATTCCCGCCTTCCTTCACCAGAACAGTGGACGATCCGCCGTCCAGGTTGGCGGCGATCACCGCGCCGTGTTCCAGCATGATCTGCTGGACATCGTACAGGCTGGCGCCGATGCTGTATCCCGGCTGGCGTCCGTCAATGACGACGAACAGGATCGCACCGTCTTCGCGCTGCCCCATGGCCGTCCGCGGCGCGATGCCCCAGCCTTCTTTTTGACTGCGGATCTGCCCTTTGCCATTCACGATGATTCTCGGCTGGAACGTTACCGCTTCCTGGATCCCCAACTTGTTCAGTTCTTCCAGCGTATATTTGCCGGCGATCATCTTGCCCTGCTTATCCAGACCGACGATTTGCGTCGCCGCGCCCGAACTGATCCCGTTGTAATACAGCTTCCCTTGCGAAATGACTACGCCGATCGGCTTGAAGCCGTTGCCCTTCCAGTTCGGGTCGGCAAAGCCGCCGCCATTCACGCCGGCGAGAGCTCCGGTCCGCTCCACCATGCTAGAGACCTTCTCCCCTTTGCCTCGTTTGGCCGGCACGCCTAAACGAATTTTGGTCGGGTCATTTACGGTCATCACATAACCGTGGTAGCTGTTACCCGAGACCTCCTCGATCTCGACGAGCGGCTTCTCCGTCTTCACGTCTTCTTTGTCGACGTTCGGCAAATCAATCGTATGCGTGTCTTTCTCCGTCCCCATCTGCTCGAATCGAGCCTGGTAGGCGGCGACTCGCTTGTCCAGTTCAGCTTGTCCAATAATATATTTCGCCCAATGGCGATGCTGCGTCGTAATCAGCGTATCGGCCATCAAATACCGCATATTGTTGCCGGACGGGGTGAAGAACAGCCAGATCAAGGCGGCCGTTCCGATCAGCATCATCGCAATGATAAACCGGGATAATAGAAAGAAAAATCCACGTTTCCGCCGTTTCTTCACGGACGTGCGTTTCTTCGCACCCGTTCCCCTCTTCACCGACGCACGGCTGGGTAGTGTAGGCGTTGGCATGATGCTTGTCTCTCCCTTGCTCTCTAAGATAGCTAGCTGTACATTTAACGTTCATTCTAGTCCGAAAGTTTCATCGCCTTAAAGAAGGCCTGCGATCGCACCAATGCAGCGACCGCAGGCCTTCTCCTCATCACAGCGACCACCAGATCTTCACGGCGGTGAAGGCGAGGTTGGCAGCATTTTCTATCGTAACCCACCTAAAAACCCGCCTGCATCAGCAGGCGGGTTTCTTCTCGAAGCACGGCTTCAGCGTAGCTCTTACCTGACATACTTCCCCACGCAGGGCGTACAGTTGCTTAAATCCCCGCCTTCTCAAGATCCGGGCAGCCTTCATGACCGCCAAACGGCGATCCGCCAAAATGAGAACCGGGTCCTCCGGCGACAGCTCTTTATTCCATACGAACGGCAGCCGCCCCAGCGAAATGTTGACTGTTCCATCCAAATGGCATTCTTCATAATACGACGCATCCCGGACATCCAGCTTCTTCGTCTGCGGCGGAAGCCCGGTTCCGCATAGCGCTGCGGCCTTAACGAACGTCAGGCCCGGGACAGGCCACATCACCCGCAGCAGATATCCGCTCACGGCTGCGCCAAGCAAGATTCCTCCAGTCATGGCCAATGCCGCGGTCACTCTACATCATCCTCCCAGGCCAGCATCCCGCCGATCATGTTGACCACGTTGTAGCCTCTTTCACCGAGCAGTTCACAGGCCAGGCTGCTGCGTCCGCCGCTGCGGCAGACGACGATCAGCTCTGCGTCTGGATCCAGCTCTGCGTGCCGCTCCGGCAGCTGACCCAGCGGGATATGCTTCGCCCCGGGAATATGGCCTTCGGCCCATTCGAGCGGCTCGCGTACATCCAGCACATGAACCGGCTCGCCTCGTTTGATCCGGGCGGCCAATTCGGCCGGGGTGATTTCCTTCTCTGGCTGAAACGCCATGTGTATCGTCTCCTTCTTTATATTAACGACTCTTGACCAGCAGCTCGACGGCTTCCTTCACCAAATGTTCGGTGTCGCCCCCCTTGGCCTGTTCCTCCAAGATGCACTGCTGCAGGTTATCCGCTACAATCTGCGCCATCGCTTTATCCGCCGCGCTCCGCACCGCGGACAATTGGCTCACGACCTCCTTGCAGGGCTTCCCTTCGTCCATCATCCGAAGCACGCCGCGAACCTGGCCTTCTATTCGTTTCAATCTGCGTTTGACTTCTTCCGCATAATGATAGTCGTCAGTCATGTCCCGCACTCCTTTCCATTCATCGTGCCTGACACCTCTCTCTATACCCCCACGGGTATAGATTGTAATTGAATATCCCCGCAGAGTCAACCTGCCCTGCCTCCAATAAGGAGAGGGCGGAACCAAGCTGGTTGTCCGCCCTCGGGTCTATTGCGATAGGTTGATTGCTTTTTATTGCAGCGTAATGTCCTTCTCCCAGGTTAACTCCTGGCCTTGCTCATTGCCGAATACGAAGGTCACCTTGCCCTTCTCGCCTTTCATTTCATCGGGATACAGAAAGCCCATAAATTGTCCGTCCCCGCTGATGTAAAATCCGTCCCCGCCGTCTTGCCCATGCTGGATCGCTTCTTCCAGCGTATTCACGATATTATTTGTCTCGGAGGTCCAATGGATCTCCTTCAGCATATAGCCCTCCGGCGCTTTTTTGACGGAGAAGTCGAAGCCGCCCCCTTCCGCAAGCGGTTTAGGCGTCTGGTCGATGACGATCAGGATGTCCCCGTTAGCAGCCCCGTTTGCATCGGTTGGGTTATCGTTCGTTTCCCCTTGATTGTTGTCCGTAGCCGTCTCATTGCCCGAAGTTGCCGAGTTATCCCCCGAATCGGGTTTGGCCGGAGTTGGGGCGTTGACCCCAGCCGTATTCGATGGCGCATTCTGGTTCTGCCCCGCAGATTCATTGCCGCAGGCGCTCAGCATCAGCACCGCCGCCAGGGCTGACGTCAAAAGTATCCTTGTTTTACGTTTCATCATGAGTTTCTCCTCCGTTAAAGGTTTCTTTATCTGATAAGGTAAAATAGAAAGCTACACCTTGCTTGGTATTCAACGCTCCATATTCACTGCCATGCAGCTCCAGGATATGCTTGACGATTGCCAGCCCCAGCCCGGTCCCGCCGGACTTGCGGTCCCGCGAACGTTCCGCCCGGTAGAAATGGTCCCAAATCCGGGCCAGATCCGCCTCGGCAATGGATGGGCCGGCATTTTCAATCGTTGTTGTAATTGTTCCCCCATCGTCCCGGTGCAGTGCGATGCGAATCGTACTCTGCTCCCGGGCATGGCGAACGGCGTTGCTTAATAAATTCAGGAGCACCTGCTCGATCCGCCGCGGATCGGCCCAAGCCGTAACCTCGCTCTGACCATAGTGCAGTTCGCCTTCCCCGCTGCTCTGCGTCAGTTCGATTCGAAGCCCCTTCGCTTCCAACTGCGGGTTGAAGGACTCGCTTACCCGCTGAACGAGGCCGGTCAGGGAGAAACTACGGGGGGACAGCTGCACCTTCTTCACCTCAAATTTGGACAACTCCAGCATATCCATAATCAGGGCGTTCATGCGGTCGGTTTCGCTGACGATCAAGGCCAGATAACGCTCCTTCTTGTCGTCCGCCACGCCATCCTGAAGGCCTTCCGCAAACCCCTTGACGATGCCTAGCGGCGTCTTCAGCTCATGCGAAATATTGGCGATCAGCTCTTTGCGCAGCTCTTCCGCTTTCCGCTTCTCCTCCACGTCTTGCTGCAATTGACGGTTTGCACGGGTCAGCTCCTTCAACGCCTGATCCAAATTGCGCGACAACCGCGCCAGATGACGGGACAACTCGCCGAACTCATCCTTTGACCGGACCTCCGGCACCGCGGAGAAATCCAGCTCCGCCAGCCGGGCCGCCGCGCGATTCAGAGCGAGCAGCGGACGGGAAACGAACCGCGAGAAGATCAGGGACAGCAGCACCACCAACACGACGATAAGCGGAGCCAACACGATGACATATCGCTGGAGAATGTCCACCGCCTCACCGACCGGCTGCAAAGAGGTTAAGGCCACCATATAGCGGGGCCCCGCCTTGCCCTCGTGCGTGAGCGGCTGCAGCAGCACGGCGTACTCGACGCCGCTCCACGCATCGCGCCATTCGAATCGAACCGCCTCCCCGGAGCGCAGCCGGGTCTCGGCAGCAGCCGCGCCGGATTGGGCCCGCCAAGCTTGGAGCGCATCATCGATGAGCGCATCCTGGTAATAAGGATTGTAAGAGCGGGAATTCAGCTCCGGCAGCAGCAGATCCGTGACCTCTCCTTCCACCCGCACCAGCCCCGGATCGGGCTCACGGCCCGCCTCTTTCGACAGCCGGATGTCTACGGGATTCAGAATCGTGTCCCGTTCATCCATAAACATCCCGTCGACCGTCAGCCGCTCGCCGAGGATCACCTGGGGAATCGCCTCGCTTGTCGTCCCTTCTGTCGGTATCACAACCTTGACCGATTTCCCTTCCCCTGTCCGCAAATCGATGAAATAAGGTTCATAACGGAGCTGGGCAAATTCCCGATTCAGAATCGCGATGCTGGCGTCATGCCGGTTCATGTATTCCCCCAGCAGCCGGGAGATCCGCAGGTCGTCGTCCGGATGCTCAGCGTACTGCTTGGCAAAGCTCTCCATGCTCCCGGCCAGCCGGTTGATTTGGGTACCCCGGTAAAACCGTTCGAAGAACAACCCTTCCGCCGCCATCACCACCCCGAAAGCAAGCAGAACCATCACCGCAGTCACGACGAACAACTTAAAAACAACGCTATGCCGCTTCATAGATTCGTATCCCATTTATAGCCCGATCGGATCACGGTCACGATGTAACGCCCTTCGTCTCCCAGCTTGGCTCTTAATTTCTTGATATGGGTATCCACCGTCCGCGAATCTCCCAAATAATCATACCCCCACACCGCATCCAAGATAGCCTCGCGGCTCAGCACCTTGCCGGCATGCTTAACCAGGAAGATTAGCAGTTCATATTCCTTGGGCGTCAAATTTACCGGTTCGCCCTTTGCCGTCACGACATGAGCTTCCCGCTGGATCGACAGATCGCCGAAGACTTGCAACTTGCTGTCCCGGCCAACCGTGCCTTCTCTCCTCTTCATCAGCGCGGTGGCCCGTGCAACGAGCACTCTGGGACTCAGCGGTTTCGTGACATATTCGTCAGCGCCCAGCTCGAATCCGAGAAGCTGATCGTCGTCTTCGGACCGGGCTGTCATGATGATGATCGGCACATCCGATTTGCCGCGAATTCGCCGGCACACAGACCAACCGTCCATCTCGGGCATCATGATGTCCAGCACGACCAGATCGACGGCGGTTTGCTCGAACATCTCCAGCGCGATCCGGCCGTTCTCCGCTTCATGCACTTCCCATTGTTCTTTTTTAAAATAGTCCGTGATAAACTCGCGCATCAGCGCATCGTCTTCCACCAGCAATATGCTTCGTTTCATTCCGGCATCACCTATGCTCGTATTCTGGCCTTCCTACTCCACTTGTATGAATTCGGGCGACACCTCCCGTTCTCCTTGCCAAATCAAGTATAACGAAGCGATGTGTCCGCCGTGTGAACTTGGGGTGAACAAGAAAAAAAGAGGCCTTCCGCGGATTGATCGCGAAAAACCTCTGTCTCCCTCTTATGAGGCGCTGTTCGTGGTCTTAGTTGCAGCCCTTGCATTCTCTCTTTCGTCATGGGCAGCCCTTCCTTAAATCTTATACGCCTTCATCGCTTTGCGCAGCTCCTTGAAGGTAGGACGTTTGCCGTACAGCAGGACGCCGGTGCGGTAAATCTTCGCGGACAACCAGCCGAACAGGAAGATCGCGACGGCCAGGACGACCAGCGAAACGGCGATTTCCCATACCGGCGGCTCGCCGATGCCAACCCGCACGATCATCGATACCGGCGAGACGAACGGGATGAAGGAACTTACCTTCATGAGCAGGGAGTTCGGCGTGCTCAAGCTGAAGATCCCGATATAGAACGCCGCCAGGGACAACATCGTAATCGGCATGACCGCCTGCCCCAATTCCTCAGTCCGGCTAACCAGCGATCCGATTGCAGCGAACAAGGTCGCATACAGGAAATAGCCCAAAACGTAGAAGACCAGACCCAGCACCAATACTTCTACACGGATGTCGGACAGATTCAGATCTAAATTCGCCAGCACCGGCTGATTGTAAGGCAGCGAAAGGTTGACCGCGATGACTATTGCGAAGACGGCGATCTGCAGTAAGCCGATCAGGAACATGCCCAGAATTTTGCCGAACATTTGCGCAAGCGGCGAGACGCTGGTGATGAGAATTTCCATGATGCGCGAGCTCTTCTCTGCAGTTACCTCAGCCGAGATCATATTGCCCGTCATCATAATCGTCATAAAGAATAAGATGATCAGCACATACACAAGCACATAATTAATGGGGCCGGCATCCGCTTGACCTCCGGACTTGGTTGCCCCCGCTTCCGCGGAAGCCTTCACCGCATCGATTTGGACCGGTGCGCTCAACGCAGCAATCTGCTCATCGGTCAGCATGCCCTTCGTCAGATACTCCGCCTTGACGTTCTGCAGTGCGGCCTGCAGCGCCGTTTGCAGTCCCATCCCCAAGCTATCTTTCTTCGAGGTATACATAACGGCCGGGAATACCCCATCCCCTGCATTGGCGAATTGCAGATATCCGTCGATATCCCCCGCATCCAATGCCGCTTCCAGTGCCTTCTGATCCGCCTGTTCATAAGGTACCAGCGTGTAGCCGGCTGCCGGCTGCTTCTCCGTATAGGCTGCAAGCGACTTCGCCAGCTCCGGCTGACCTTCGTACACAAGGCCGATCTTCGCAGGTTGATCATCTCCGCCGGTGAACTTGTCGATCAAATAAGGCAAATGCAGCGCGATGGTCACTAGCAGAGCTAACACAAGCGTAGTAATAAGAAATGACTTGGTTCTAACCTTATTCATGAAAGTAAAGCCGACAACCGTTCCCATTTTATTCATTCGACTCACCTACCTCTTTGATAAAGATTTGGTTCAGCGTGGGTTCCTTGATCTCGAAATGCTCCACTTCACTGACTTCCATCGCTTTGCGCAAAATCTCCTGCGCCGCCGATACCTGCGAGATGCGTACCAGGTAACCGCGCTCTTTCCGTTCAACCTTCTCTACGCCTGCAATATGCTCAAGCCCGGCCACCTCTCCGGTGGTATGCAGCAGGACCTCTTCGCGGGGATAACGTTTTTTGATTTCCTGCAGATTCCCCTGCAGCACGGTGTTCGAGCGGTGCAGAATGGTGATGTTGCGGCACAACTCCTCCACATGCTCCATCCGGTGGGTCGAGAACAGGATGCTGGTGCCTTGGTCCCGCAGCTCCTTTACCGTCGCCTTCAACAGCTCAACGTTTACCGGGTCCAGTCCGCTGAACGCTTCATCCATAATCACGATTTTCGGTTTATGGACAACCGCAGCGATGAAGCCCATTTTTTGCTGATTCCCCTTGGACAGCTCTTCGATCCTCTTATCGTAATATTCCGGTACCTCGAACCGATCAAGCCAATATTTCAGACTCTTGTCGGCTTCTGTCGAAGACATCCCCCGCAGGCGGGCCAGGTAAATGATCTGATCGCTGACTTTCACCTTCGGATATAGGCCGCGCTCTTCCGGCAGATAACCCATTTGCGACTGCATCTCGCGGCCATAAGGCTTGCCGTTGTAGAGGATTTGTCCGCCATCCGGATAGATCAACCCCAGGACCATACGCATCGTTGTCGTCTTGCCGGCGCCGTTTGCCCCGAGCAGCCCGTAAATCTCCCCTTCCTCGACCTGCAGTGAGATGTGATTAACGGCCGTCTTCTCTCCAAACTGCTTCATTACATTATCTAAAACCAATGGATTCGCCATATTTCCTCTCCTTCTTCTAAATGAGATTATTGCGGTTCAACCCTCGCCGCTTCCTGTGCCGGATTGACCGGCGGATGCCCTTGAATCCACAGCTGGAGGATTTCATCCAACTCCAGGCTGCGGGTCTGCATCACCTGCAAGCCTTTGGCCGCAAGGCTCCGCTGCAGCTCCCCTTCATGCTGCTCCTGAACGACCAGCTTAGTCACCGACGGACCATCCACGCAGAGAATGGTGCCTTCCGGCAAATCCCCCGGCGAACATCCACCGCTGCGGATCCAGATTTCCTTCCAACTGCTGAACAGCTGGTCTTTCTCGGCCATCCCCAGCACCTGTCCCTGGTGCACCAATGCGATGTAGTCCGCCAGGCGCTTCACTTCCTCCGCGACATGAGTTGCGATCAATATCGTCATCTCCTCGCCGGCCATGAAATCCCGGAGCTCGTCGATCATGCTCTTCCAGGCAAACGGATCCAATCCGGAGGAAGGCTCATCGAGCAGCAGCACCTTCGGCCGGGCCGCCAGGGCCGCTGCGATTTCGAATTTTCGCCGCTCCCCTTTGGATATCCGGTTTAATCGCTCCTGTCTTGGGATCTGAAATCGATCCATCAAGGTTTCAAAGAGCTTCTCGTCCCAGGACGGGTACCAATGGGACCTGAACTGAGCCGCCCGCTCCGCCGTCATATAATGTTCTTCCGCCTCCGGCGCTTCGGGAACATACCCGATTTGTTGGCGCAGCTCAATTGGCATTACTCCAGCAATAGTTTGCCCGAACCAGCGGATCTCCCCCGCATCCGGTCTGAGCGTCTGCTGGATCATTTGCATGATCGTGCTTTTTCCCGAACCGTTAGGACCGACCAGAGCTACGATATACCCCTTCGGCACCTGCAGATGCAGCGGTCCAATCGTCTTGCGCCGCCCTTGTTTAAGCGCTCCGACCAGCTCAATTGCCATGGCTTGTTCCATTAGTCCGTTCCCCCCTCGCTGGGCGCCGAATCATATTTCTGCTTAACGATTTGCAAAAACAGCTGCTTCAGCTCCTCCGCCCCATACTGCAGCGATTTTCCGGTATCGACGGCCTTCTCAATCGCTTCTTTCACGACAGCGGTGCGGTATTCATCGCGTTCCCCCGCACTCACTTTAGCGACGAAGGTGCCGGTACCCTGCCTGGTTCGAAGCAATCCCTCCGTCTCCAAATCCTGATAGACCCGGCGGACCGTAATCACGCTGCAGTTTAGAGCACCGGCGAACTCCCGGATGGATGGCAGCAGCGTCCCTTCTTCAATTTGCCCGCTGACGATCAGGGATCTAAGCTGCGACTCGATTTGATGATACATCGGCGCGGCGCTATTTTCGTTTATTTGAATGGGAATCCACACCTTTCTTGCTCACCTCCGCCTTACTCCCGATTTCCGTTCTTCATTTAGCCAAATCCCGATTCGTCAGTTTTCGTAGCGTCACCGAGCACAGCAGGGTCAATCCCAGAGCCCCTCCAACTAAGGATCCCCACATCAAAGGCGACAAGAGGACGTAACGCCGGGAGTTCTCCAGTATGAAGGTTAGCAGGTTGCCTCCAAACCAATTCGTAACAACAGCGACCCCGCCAAGCCCCAGCATGAACAGAAACGTTAACCCTAAATAAACGCTGCCTTTCTTTAGAAGCTCATAGTAGATGAACACCCCGTTGATCAGCAGGCCGTAACCAATCCAGGTGAAGCTGAACGCGAGAAAGGGCCCCGCCCCGATGGCATTGCCATTCATCAGGTACGTTACGAGATAGAACCCGCCGTAGAACAAAATGCCGTTCAGCAATGTCGCCACTCCCAAATGGATCAGTCTGCTTCGAATCACCGTTTTCAGAGGAATCGGCAACACGCGGTAATAACGGAGCATTTCGGTATATGAATCATCCTTAATGTAGTTAAATGATCGCCGGTTATATAGAAAACCCGTTAACGGAACCATGATCAGCATCAGGAAATCGCTCATCGGATCCATCAAGCGGGTCTCTTCCCGAGCCCCGACCAGGCTGCCGAGCATCAAGGTAATGTACAGCGTGAAGATGACGTTCCAGATCAGAAACAGCCGATCGTTTCGCAAATCCTTTTTGACAATCACCCAAGCGTCTTTCCAACTGTCCAAATCTATCAACCTCTTTTCAACCCCTTCGCCGATGGGTTTGATGATCACTGTGCTTACTGTTTATATCTTTATACACAGTATAATCAGTGTACATATCCATGTCAACCTCTTCCTTATGCCGCGCAAAAAAAAGAAAAACGCCAACCGCGCGATTCCAAGGAATCCGCCATTGGCGTTATAGATATTTCGGGATCTAAAGCTATTTTTCCGTCCCTGTATATACTTCGATCCGGTCCGCTGAGGAGCTACGCCCCCAGGATGACTTCCCACACCGGCTTGGTATGGCCGCCCGGATACATCAGGTACAGCAGTACGTAAACAGCCACTCCGGTAACGGCGGTGCAGAACCAGATCACCGAGGTCACCCGGCCCCATTTCCGGTGTTTGGCGTATTTCGCCTTGAAGCCCAGCACCAGGGTGGTAATGCCAAAAACAGCTGCAACGGTCGCCAGGATGATATGAAAGATGAGGAAGGTTTGATAATACCCTTTGAGATTGTCCGGTCCTCCCCAAGACGTGTTGCCGATAAATACGGTTCGCGACATGTAGATCACGAAGAACAACAGCGCAGCCACAGCCGCAGCGATCATCGTCTTTTTGTGGGCTTCCCGTTTCCCCTTGATGATCAGCCCCCAACCGATCGCTACCAACACGGCACTAATCACGATAAACGATGTGCTTAGCGTTGGAAATAACGTAAACAGATCCAATTTGCATCCTCCTAAACGTTTTGTGAGGGATCCTTCTCCCGATCCTAAGATCCGGTCTGAGGCGGGGGTGGATTCAGCGGGGCCTCAGGCAATCCCGTTCCTATCGTCTCTTCTTCCTCGGCGTTCTCCCGGTTCTCTTGCTTGTACCACTGGAAGAAAACATAGGCCAGCATCGACGCAAAGATAAATTCCTGAATGAACTTCATCAGGATTCCACCCACCTGTTGATCGATATCGGGCTGCAGGTAACCAAAGAACTGCGGACCGCCGAACTGGCGGAGCAGCATCGCCGGATCCCCCGCCACGCAATAGCCCATCGCCCGCGCCCAAACCGCAGGATCGCTGTACGTCGCGTAAAGCGGCTCGTCAGCGAAGATAATCAAGCCGCAGGCCGGCGTCAACAGCACCATGTTGAGGAAGATGAAGCCCATCTTCTTGAGTCCCTGCACCCCCGCACGCTCCGGCAGCGGATTGACCAGCGTCCACCACATCAGTCCTGCCGCAATAAACAAGATAATGTAATACAGGCGGTGCACCCCAAAGTGCAGCATAACATAGTCATGAACCACCGGCAGATGGTAAAACGAAAACAACCCGTTAAAAACCACAGCCGCGACGACCGGGCGGGCGAACACTTTCAGCTTCCTGAGCGGGCTTGCAGCAAGATAAGCGGTCACCTTGCGCCAGACCCACGGCGGCAGCCCCAGCATCAAGAGCGGCGGCGCCAACAGATAGGACAACGCCATGCTGAGCATGTGGAAGCTGAACATCATATGGCCCAGCAGTTCCACCGGACCGCCTTGAGCCAGATAGAGCAGCAGCATTCCGGTAATGAATAACAGCTTCCGTCCAACCGGAACACGGGATTCGCCCTCTGCCCATTTCTCACCGCCCGGCCCAATCAGCACGAAATATCCGGCTGTCACCAGCAGCATCAAAGCCAGAAATACCGGGCTCCATACGGCTGTAAAACTAAAATATTCTAATCCCAGCACGGCAAACCCTCCTTCCGCAGCGCCGTCAGTTCTGTCCAAATTGTGAACAAGGCCTCATATACGACAAAAACGGTGACAGCGCCCCCCTGGGACGGTACCGTTTTTGCGCCTTACTTATCATTATCTTACAGATGAACCTGTTACCACCACATCCAGTACAAAGCGGCAATAATCGCAGTAAACGCGACAAAAAATCCGCCGGCCATGAAGACGATCGGGATCAAATGCCCCTTATCCTTCATGTGCATCCAGTAGCCCAGTTGAACCAGCACCTGCAGCACGGCCATCACCAGCAGCAATATGACCGTGAAGGCGGTATTAACTCCGCCGGCCGCTACTGCCGCAAAGGCGATCAAGGTCAACACGATGGAGAATATAAACGCGATAATATGTTTCTCCGGACCTTCATGACGCTGACGGTGTTTTACCGCCGGTGAACCGTTCGATTCTTGATTGACCATCCGTTAGACCACCTTTCCGAGCAGGTAGACAACCGTGAAGATGAACACCCAGACAACGTCGATGAAATGCCAGTAAATGGCCGAGACGTAAATCTTCGGCGCCGTGACGACGGTCAAGCCCTTTTTAAAGAGTTGCCCGATAAGCAGTGAAATCCACAAAATCCCGAACAAGACGTGCGCTCCGTGGAAACCGACCAGCGTATAGAACGCCGAACTGAACGCGCTTGTCGTCATGCCGTATTCCTCATGCAGCACGTATTCGGCAAACTCGTAAATCTCCAGCACCAGGAAGGCGAGGCCAAGCAATACGGTGACACCTAACCAGCCTGCCAGCTTTCCCTTGTCGCCGCGATGCATCGCCTGAATGGCGAATACGCTCGTTAAACTGCTGACCAAGAGGATAAAGGTTGCAGCCGCCGTCATCGGCAAGTTAAACAACTCGCTCGCCGACGGGCCGTCTGCGATTTGGTTGCGCAAGGCCAGGAAGGTCGCGAACAAAGTACCGAACAGGACGGCCTCTCCCCCGAGAAACAACCAGAAGCCCAAAATTTTATTGCGGCCTTCCAGCGTCGCCTTCTCCGGTTCGTGCGGCAATGTGCCTGTGACCTGCGATGTGTTTGGTGTACTCATGCTTCGACCCCCTTCCCCTTCAGTTCTTCCGGTTCGATGTGCCAGCCGTGATCGTCATACAAGGAGCGAAGCAGCATGCACAGGAACGTGATCGCTAAACCGATGCCGACAACGATATAGTTGTTGAACAGGAAATTCATCAGGCTGTTGCCGAAATCATCGTTGGTGAACATGAAGCCCAACCCGGCGATGAACAAGCCCACCGACATCACAAAAGGAAGAATCGTTGGCGACGGCATGTGGATCGGCCCAACCGGCTCAGCCGGTGTCATTTCCTTATTGCCTGCCATCTTCTCTTTCCAGAACGCATCGATGCCGCGTACCAATGGAATTTGCTTGAAGTTGTATTCTTCCGGCGGCGACGGGATCGCCCATTCCAATGTACGTCCGTCTTCCCAGGCGTCGCCCGCGACGCCTTTCGGTTTTCTCGTCGTGATCGCGATATTCACCAGGAACAAAATCACCCCAACGCCCATCAGGAACGCACCGATCGTACTGACCAGGTTCATCAGATCGAAGCCCTGATTTGGCAAATACGTAAAGACGCGGCGCTGCATCCCGATCAATCCGAGGAAATGCTGCACGAAGAACGTCATATGGAAGCCGATAATGAAGAACCAAAACTCCCATTTACCCAGTCTTTCATCCAGGATGCGGCCAAACATCTTCGGCCACCAGTAATGCAGACCGGCAAACAATCCAAGCACCAGACCGCCGACGATAACGTAGTGGAAATGCGCGACTACGAAATAAGTGTCATGATACTGGTAGTCCGCCGGCGCCGAAGCCAGCATGACCCCCGTAACGCCGCCCATTACGAACGTCGGGATAAATCCGGAAGCAAACAGGTTCGCCGTCGTAAAGCGGATTTGCCCGCCCCACATCGTGAACAGCCAGTTGAAGATTTTGATCCCCGTCGGAACGGCGATCAGCATCGTGGCGATGGAGAACAGCGCGTTGGCCACCGGCCCCATCCCTGTCGTAAAC
Organism: Paenibacillus phocaeensis; assembly: GCF_900021165.1. Taxonomy (GTDB): domain Bacteria; phylum Bacillota; class Bacilli; order Paenibacillales; family Paenibacillaceae; genus Fontibacillus; species Fontibacillus phocaensis. The sequence goes on from NZ_FCOQ01000006.1 coordinate 28,860, forward strand.
ATATGGTGCGCCCAAACCATGAAGCCGAGGAAGGCAATCAGGATCGTAGCGAATACCATCGAGCTATAACCGAACAGCCGCTTGCGCGAGAATGTACTTACGACCTCGGAGATTACCCCGAACGCCGGCAAAATCAAAATGTAAACTTCGGGGTGACCGAAGATCCAGAAAATATGCTGCCACAACACCGGGTTGCCGCCGCTCTCCACATTAAAGAAGTTAGCGCCGAGAATCCGGTCGAACGTAAGCAGAACCAGACCTACCGTGATCGCCGGAAAAGCGAACAGGATCATTGCCGATGTCACGAACGAGGTCCAGGTAAACATCGGCATCCGCATAAAGGACATCCCTGGCGCACGCATCGTAATGATCGTTGCCAGGAAGTTAATACCGCCGATCAAAGTCCCAAGACCGGCGATCTGTAGGCCGATGGTATAGAAATCGACCCCGTGCGTCAAGCTGTACGCCGATGAGGACAGCGGCGTGTACGAAGTCCAGCCGGCATCCGGCGCACCGCCCATGATCCAGCTGAGGTTCAGCAGCAAGCCGCCGAACAGGAAAGTCCAAAACCCGAGGGCGTTCAAGAATGGAAACGCCACGTCCCGGGCCCCGATTTGCAGCGGGATGACCGCATTCATCAGGGCGAAAATCACCGGCATCACGCCGAGGAAAATCATCGTCGTGCCGTGCATTGTAATTAGTTCGTTAAATTGCTGCGCCGTTACAAAGTCGTTCATCGGTTTCGCCAGCTGCACGCGGATCAGCAATGCCTCGATACCGCCAATCCCAAAGAAGAAACCGCCCGCCACCAAATACAAAATGGCGATTTTCTTGTGATCGACCGTCGTCAACCAGTCCATTAACCCCTTGTGCCGCTTGACAGTGTGAGCATGAGCCAAGGTTTGTACCCCCTCTTTTAATTCCTATCCATCCATGCCGTCCATAGAGGCACGCAAGATTAATAAGATAATTTGCTGTTTGCCAAGTAGTCGGCGATCGCTTCGATTTCCGCATCCGTCAATCCGAGATCTTCTTTCGGATTTGGCATTTTGTTGCCCGGTTTCACCTTCTGCGGATCTGTCAGCCATTCCACCAAATTATCCTTGACCGGTTTGCCATCGATCGGTTTGCCGGACGCTTCCGCATTATGTAAAATGCTCGCTACCGTCTCTCTGCTGCCGATCCCTGTCAGGTTAGGCCCGATGGGTCCGCCTTGGTCGCCTACGGCGTGGCAGCTCAAGCATTGCGTCTTAAATACTTCGGCCACAGCCGGGTCTTGAATCGTCTGTACCGGCGCCTTCATCGCATCAACCCAACGGTCGAAAGATTCCTGGCTCACCGCCTTGACTTTGAACTCCATGAAGGCATGGGATTTCCCGCATAGCTCGGCGCACTTCCCGAGGTAAACCCCTTCGTTCGTGGCTTCCAGCCAAGCTTTGTTAATTGTTCCGTCCGTATTCGTATCCGTTTTGCCGCCGAGCGAAGGCACCCAGAAGGAGTGCAGCACGTCCGCCGTCTTCAGCTCAAGCGCGATCTTCTTGCCCGTAGGAATAATCAAGTCCTGGGCCGTTGTAATTCCGTATTCCGGATAAGTGAATTCCCACCAGAATAAATGCGAGGTCACTTTGACCTTCACTGCATTTGCATCCTTCGAATAATCCTCGCCAAAAGCAAATACCTTCTGCACCGTAGCAACCGCCAGGATCAGCACCAGAACCAGCGGAATCGCCGTCCAGATGATCTCCAGCTTATGATTGCCTTCAACTTGCTTCGGAATATCCGTTTGTCCCGGCTTGCGGCGGTACTTGACCCACACGTATGCCGCGATTCCGAATACGATCAGCATGACCACTACCATGATCGTAATCGACAGTTTAATTAGTCCGAGCTGCCCCTCGGCCACCGGACCCTGCGGTCTAAGCACGGACAGGTCTTCGCGGCCGCATGCGGACAAGAGGAACGCCAGCATGGCAAACATAGGTGCCAGCCGCTTAACAGCCTTCCACGGTTTCATCATTGATCTACCCCACTTCTTACGTTTTCTTCCGCAGCATCACAGAGATTTCCAGCCTGTAGCAGCTCAAAAATCTACCTGTCTATCACGGAAACTACATTCCTGTCAATTAAAACAATCACCTATTAAATATATGATCGAACCCCTCGTTTGTCAATGATTCAGGGGCAGTTCACAAATTGTTCAAAAATCCGAGAAGCCGCACCACAAAAGGTTTTGTTAACGTTTTCTCCCATTCGACACCGACTGAAAAGGCTGCCAATTTTGAACATTTATCGGCGAATTATGACGTTTTCTTGCTCTGCTTCATTTTTGACATTTCTTCAAACTTTATTTCATTTTGATTGAAGAAATTTGCGTTTTATAGCCCGGGATCCGGTCTTCATTGGGGAATTACTAAGGGCGCGGCAGCCAGGGGGTAGATCAATGCGGAGAGAGTGTTGGGAGGCCCGGGAGATCGGTACGCGGACCAAGGTATGACTAAGTCTTGAGGGATGAGGGTGCGGGATGGGGGTGGGATGGGTGCCGGGAGATGCGAGGTGCCAGGGCGGCGTGGTGCCGAGGTTGACGTGGTGCGGGAGTGTGCAAGGTGGGGCGAGTGGCCTAATGCGGGTGAAGTTGGTGTGTTGACGAGGGCGACGTGGTGTGGGAGGCGAGTGTGGTGCTGAGGGCAGAGTGCCAAAGGAAGCGTAGTGTGGATACGAGTGTGGTGTTCCGATAGAGGGCATACCGAGGGGGGCGTAGTGTCTAGGGCAGCGTCTTGCTGGAGAGTGCGAGGTGCTGCGAGTGGCGTGGTGGTGCGAGGTGTTGACGAGGGCGACGTGGTGCGGGGTGCCATAACAAGATGGAATGCCATGGAGAAGTAAGTTTCGCTAATATCTTGCGCCGGAGGAGTCACTCCACCGCTCTAACGGAACCTAGTGACCTTATTTGCTCATTTCCCGGATATTTCCCGCTGTAACGGATCCCAGCGACCTTATTGGGCTCATTTCGCGAAGGTTTAGCCTCGTTTGCCCCAAATAAGGTCTCCTGGTTCCGTTAGACGGCGACACATCCGCAGCCCTTACCAATAGCGGCTCTAGGTTCCGTTAGAAAGCCGAAGTTTGCCAGAAGGTTCGACGTCATAACTTGCCGCGAACTCCCGCTGGAACCACATTTGCTACTTCACCACTCGCCTACAGCTAGCGCAGCACGAACTTACCATTGATGGCTGGAATCGCTGGTTGGATTCCCAGATTGGATTCGCGGGTTGGGTTCTGCTGATTTGGTTCTGCGGGTTGGGTTCTACTGATTGGGTTCGCTGCTGGATTTCCTGGTTGGATTCCCAGATTGGGTTGACTGGTTGGTTCTGCTGATTGGGTTCGCTGATTGGGTCCAAAGGTTGGTTTCGCACGCACTGGCTGGGTTACTGATGGCGAAGTCACTCCACCGCTCTAACGGAACCTAATGACCTTATTTGCTCATTTCCCGGTGATTTCCCGCTGTAACGGATCCCAGCGACCTTATTTGGCTCATTTCGCGAAGGTTTAGCCTCGTTTGCCCCAAATAAGGTCTCCTGGTTCCGTTAGACGGCGACACACCCGCAACCCTTACCAATAGCGGCTCTAGGTTCCGTTAGAAAGCCGACGGTCGCCGAGAAGGCGTGACCACCAATAGCATCTCGGTTCCGTTAGAAGCCGACGTCCGCGGAAGGTTCGACCACCAGTAGCGGTTCTGAGTTCCGACAAAAAGCCGACGGTCGTGGAAAGGCTCGATCACCAATCTCGATCACCAATAACGGTCTGCCCTGCTCCGACAGAAACAACAAGAGGCCATTCTGGTTGGAAGGGCCTCTTTTCCATTCTATTTGCCATCCGTCAGCACCAGCGGTCCGTCCTCCGTGATCGCCAGCGTATGCTCATAATGCGCTCCCAGGCTGCCGTCCGCCGTGCGGATCGTCCACCCGTCATCCTCCCACAACACGGCGCCGGTGTCCCCGCCGGTAAAGATCGGCTCGATCGTGATGACCATGCCCGGCTGCAGCGTCACTCCGCTGCGCGGCCGGCCGAAGTTCGGCACGTCCGGCGCCTCGTGCATCGCCCGGCCGATGCCGTGACCGATCAGCGGCTTCACAATGCCGATGCGGGCGGCCTGCGCCACGCGCTGCACTGCATACCCGATATCGCCGATCTTCTTGCCGGGAACCGCTTCAGCGATTCCGGCCAACAAAGCTCGCTCGGTGGTCGTCAGCAGCTTCTCCGCTTCATCGCTCACCTGCCCGATCCGGTAAGACCAACCGGAGTCAGCCATCCAGCCGTTTTTGCCTACGACGATGTCGATCGTGACGATATCCCCCGGAGCCAGCTTCTGCTTCCCCGGGAACCCGTGGCAGACCACGTCATTAATCGACGCACAGGTCGCATACGGAAAGCCGTTGTATCCCTTCTGCTCAGCAGTGGCCCCCCTCTTCTCCAAAAACGTCTCTACAAAAGCGTCAATCTCCAATGTGGTTATTCCCGGCCCGATCATTTTGGCGATTTCACGATGGCATTCGGCCAAGATCCGCCCCGCCTCATGGATTCGCTCGATTTCCTCTTTGGTTTTCAAACGTACCTTCACGTCCTGATTCTCCTCCCGCTGCCGTGCGACGATTAATTTCGTGATGCTCCCGCCTCATTTACCTTAATATATGTGGGAACGTACGAAAAAAACCGTCCCGAACGCCCAAGGCGCCGGAACGGCGATATGCTTACATCAAATGATTTCAGGAAACGGACGAATCCAATTTCCCGAGCTCATGCTCAACCAGGTGGGTCAATTCCTCTTCATAGCCGCCCATAATACGATATTTGCGGACATATTCTTTCACGAACTTCTTCGGATCCTTCGGTTTGAAGATTCGGGTCATTTCCCGTAAACTTTCTTTCACTTCGTCATGACCTTTCGTTGCCATACTGATTCCCTCCCAGAACGCTTAAGGTAAATGCTCCGATTTTGCGACGCCGAAAAGTGCAGGTTCACATTCATGAAGTCGTGCCGGCTATTCAGTTGTATGGAATGACCTCCTATTCCCTTATTGTAACATATTCAGAATCAGGTTTCAGCTTTCTTCCATTCGTACATTTTTTATCCGATTCACTCATCTTATTTATAAACGGGATAAAGGGGCAAACTACAAGCAACTTATGTCAAACGTCTGGACTTGAAGAGGAGGGATACGCCATGATTTCCCGGACGCCAAAAATCATCATATTATATGCCAGCTACGGGGACGGACATTACCAAGCCTCCAAAGCAGTCGAGGCCAGTCTGCGAAGCCGCGGCGTAAACGATGTCACGCTGCTGGATTTGATGGCCGAAGCACATCCGCTGATTAACGGACTGACGAAGTTCGTGTACATGCAAAGTTTCAAAACGATTCCCGGCCTCTACGGCTGGGTCTATAACGCCACTAAGGAAATGCCGCAGGAAGCGCCCCTGCTCGAGGTCATTAATTCGTTTGGCATCGGGAAGCTGCAGCAAACGTTAAGGCAAACCCGTCCGGATCTGATCATCCATACCTTCCCCCAACTCGCCATGCCTCGATTGTTGAAACGGACCGGGCAATCACTGCCGCTCGCCAATATCATCACTGACTTCGACCTGCACGGACGGTGGATCCACTCCGAAGTCGACCGCTATTACGTAGCGACCGAGGATCTGAAGGCGGAAATGTTGAACCGCGGCATCCCTGAAGAACGGATCCGGGTGAGCGGCATTCCGGTCAAGCCGGAATTTGCCAGTCCCAAGCCCAGCCCCGCCACCCCCTATATCCCAGCCGCCGGGATACGCCCCGATCTCCTTCCAAGGGATATTCGGGAGAACCGCCCCGGTAAAATCACCGTATTGCTGATGGCGGGAGCGTACGGTTCAATGCAAGGGGTTCGTGAGGTGATCGAGCGGTTAATAGCTCTGGAGCGTTACCGGGTCATCGCTGTGTGCGGGCGAAACCGCGAACTTCACCGCGCGCTCCAAGAACAGATCCGCCCCCATCCCGACGTGTGCCTCCTGGGGTACGTCGAGCAGGTGGCCGAGCTGATGCGGAATTGCGACTGTATCGTGACCAAGCCGGGGGGAATTACCTTATCCGAGGCATTGGCCTGCCGGCTGCCGGTCTTTGTGTACCGCCCCGTTCCCGGGCAGGAGCTGAACAACGCGCGGTACCTCGCCCAAAAGGGCGTAGCTCGCATCACCCGCACCCCCGCGGAGCTGACGGAAGAAATCGACGCGCTCTTCGAGGACGAACCCCGACTAACCGAGCTGCGCCGGAAAATCGAAAACCTCCGCCGGCCCGAAGCCGCGGAGGTCATTGCAGAGGATCTATTACAGAAGTGGTTCGCGCCCGAACGGGCGGAGCTGGTTCTTACGTGAGAGGGCTCGTCATACATTTAGGGTAAGACAATCCTTTCCGAAAGAAGGTCATGCCCTGATGTCTCCTTTCAAATCATCCACCGGCCTGTATGAGAACGTCGCCGGCTTCCTGTGTTACCTGTTCGCTTTTGTCGGCGGCGTCGCCTTTCTCGCACTGGAGCGGCGCAGCCGCTTCGTGCTGTTCCATGCCCTGCAATCGGTTATGCTGTTTGGCGGCTTGATGCTGGCCCATGCCTTATCCGGCTTCCTCCCGGTCATTGGCATCGCCGTCAATCTGCTGCTGACCCTGCTGGGCGTAACCCTTTGGATCGTACTGATGCTCGCCACGCTTCAAGGCAAATGGCTAAAGCTGCCCTGGATCGGCGAATTGGCAGAAAGGCAGTTACAACGGATGTAACTTGACCTGACGGCCCCCGACCGTGAGTGAGTTGCCGAGGATTAAGCCGTTGCTTGGGCGGTTTCGCTGGCTTCGGCTTCGATTTCAGCCGTGGAGATTTTACGTTTACTCCCCAAACCGTTAAACAGCAAATTCATGACAATTGCCGTAAAACTGCCCGCCACAATCCCGTTGTCCACGAGAATCCGCAGGGCAGCCGGCAGTCGATCGAACAGCTCGGGCATCACGGTAACCCCGAGTCCCATGCCGACGGAACAAGCGATGATCAGCAGGTTCTCGTGCCGGTTCAAATCCACCTGGTCACCCAACATCCGGATGCCGGAGGACAAGACGAGACCGAATAACGCGATCATCGCTCCGCCGAGCACCGACGTCGGCACCAGTTGGGTCAGGGCGGCGATCTTCGGCACGAAGCCGATCAAGATCAAAAGTCCGCCGGCCACGACGATAACATCACGGGTTTTCACCCGGCTCATCTGGACAAGCCCGACATTTTGCGAATACGTCGTATACGGGAACGAGTTGAAAATCCCCCCGAGCATAATCGCGAGCCCTTCTGCCCGGTACCCCCGCGTCAAGTCCTTGTCGGTTATTTCTTTACCCACGATTTTGCCAAGCGCCATAAAGACGCCCGTTGACTCGGCGACGCTCACGATCGCCACCAGAATCATCGTTAGGATCGCGGAGGCGTGAAACGTCGGTGTGCCGAAATAAAACGGCTGTACCGCATGAAACCAGCTGGCTTCCTTGAGGGGCGTCAGGTCTACTTTGCCGGCGAGCGCCGCCACCAGCGTCCCGACGATTAATCCCAGCAGTACGGAGATCGAGCGCGAAAAACCTTTGGCAAAGCGGTTCATCAGAATGACGAACAGCAACACGCCAAACCCAAGCGCAAGATTGAGCGGACTTCCGAAGTCGGGGTTCTCCCCCGGGCTGCCCCCGCCGAGATCGGAGATCGCCACAGGGATCAGGGTGACCCCGATAATCGTGACGACAGAACCGGTGACAACCGGCGGAAACAAGGCGATCAGCTTCCCGAACAAGCCGGCGAACAAGAAGACGAACAGACCGGAGGCGATGATCGCGCCATAAATGGCGGAGACCCCGGCGCCGTCCGTTAGTCCGATGGCGATCATCGGCGACACGGCTTGAAAAGCGCAGCCCAGCATGACTGGGAGACCGATGCCGAACAAACGGTTCCCCCACACCTGAAGCAGCGTGGCAACGCCGCAAGCCAGCAGGTCAATCGCAATCAGATAGGTCAATTGCTGCGGGGTGAAATCCAGCGCTCCCCCGACGATCAGCGGCACGATAACCGCCCCGGCATACATCGCCAGCACATGCTGCAGGCCCAGCGAGAAGGTTTTCATCGGATGACGGTGTTTCTGAAAAATACGTTCGCGTTCCATTTCGTTTAACTTCCTCCCTAGGCGATAATTAATCACATGAATGAACAGGGGTATCCTCTACAAAAGCAACCGCGCCGTCTTCCAGCGAAGCAACGCGAACGAGCGACTCGACGCGGTATCCCGCTTCCGTAAGCAGCCGCGCCCCCGGCTGGAACGACTTCTCGATCACGATCCCGATGCCGGCGACAACGGCCCCGGCTTTCTCCACGATACGAGCCAATCCAAAGGCGGCCTCGCCGTTTGCCAAGAAGTCGTCCACAATCAGCACCTGATCGTCCGCACGCAGAAACTTTTTCGACACCGTGATTTCGTTCGTTTCCTTTTTGGTGAACGAGTAGACTTTTTCCACATAAATGTTGTCCTTCAACGTCAGCGACTGATGCTTGCGCGCGAAGATCATCGGGACGTTCAACGCTAACGCCGTCATGATCGCCGGGGCGATCCCCGAGGATTCGATCGTCAGCACCTTCGTGATGCCTTCACCGGCAAACCGCCGGGCGAACTCGTCCCCCATTTCCTTCATCAGCACCGGATCCATTTGGTGATTGAGAAACGAATCGACCTTCAACACCTGGTTCCCCAGCACGATTCCTTCCGCCATCACTTTGTCCTTCAGCAACTTCATTCCCGTGTTCCCCTTTCCTATTCGCAGATCCATCCCAACAACTCAACGCCAAAAAAGCCCATCTCCTCAGCGGAAATGGACCTGTAGACAGAAAGCACTCGATGTGAACCCAAAGAAAACAGCGCAAGCAGGCAATCAGGCGATAACCAACCTGATCGAAGCCTGAAACCTCCGCCTTCCGGGCTTATGCACAGCGTTACTTTCCGTAGTCCGATCATTCCGGTGATCAGGTAGAGACATGCAGGCCGATTCCTGCACTTATACGGAACATTCATAGATTCATCTATACACAATGCTAGAAGTATAACGCATCCCGCCCGGGAAGAGAAAGAGGAATTTCGAGGGATTCGTGAAAATTTTGCAAAAACTGCGTTTCATTGACCTGCGGGTTAACCGCAGCAAGATCAGCTTATAGCGGTTTGGGCTCCCGCGGCAAAAGGTTGTTCAGCAGCGACTTCAGCTCGCCGTCTTCCTTATAGGTCTTCTCGCCGGTGTCCAATTGGCGCACGCGGATCTCACTATAGTCCGCACCGGCTTCCGTCGGTTTGAATATCAGGTTCTGGCGATCCTCCAGGCGCAATTTATACCCCATTTCGTCGAACATCTGCAGATAGTCCGCTTCGGTCGGAGATTTCCCGGGATCGAGAAAAATCAGCCCGCGCAAGTTCTTCACTTCATCCTTATGTACGACGTCAAAATGTACGATGCATTCCATATGCTGCACGCTCCTGTTCACTGATTTATGCGGTATAGCATCCCCCGCTGCAGGCGGGAGCATCCGCTGAAGCGGAGCATCGCCTGAGGCCTTGGCTGTAAAAAAGCGAAGCCGGCGCAGCAGCTGCGGGGCAACTTCGATCGCCTGGCCCCTGGCCGCCGTACCGGCGTATACCGCATGCTTATCTATTACTACGAATGAGTTTGCTGCCGCGGCAGTTCACTTTATGACAACCTGATGAACTTTCAGATAGGCAGCTCTGCCAGAGCTCTAAATCTGTTCCGAGCCGCAATGCGGACACCATTTTGTGCCTTTCACCAGCGTAGAGGAACAAATTTGGCATTTGACGGTGGCTACGCCGCCGATCATCACTTCGACTTCCGGGCTCTCCGGCTGCGGCGCGGCGGCATTCTGCGACCAGCTGCGAATGCGGCGATCCAGCTCCTCCTGACGTCTGCGCTCCCGCTCCAGCTCGCGCTGGCGGCGATCCTCGTCCTCGGGTTCGACCGGCTCCGCCGCTTCAGGTGCCGGTGCCGGCTCCCGCGTCTCCAACTTCTCGCGAACCAGGGAAGCGGCGAGCTCCAGCGTATCCATCTCGCCGATCGCTGCCGGCTTCATGACCGGCGGCTCGGAGCTGACCGCCGTCTCGCTCGCAACCGGAACCGGCGGTTTCTCCGGTTCCGCAGCGGGCTTCAGCAGCTCCGTCGGAACAGACGGCTTGGCTTTGACCAGCTTCTGGCCGCAGTACTGGCAGAACAAAGCATCTTCCGCCACGTTCCGGCCGCAGGCGCCGCACAGGCGTTCATTTTTGAGCTCGGCGATTTTCAACCGGATCTCATCCCGCTCTTCCGTCAGCAGATCGCAGGTCTTGGCCAACTCGAGCATCTCCTTCTCCGCTGCAGCCATATCCTTTCTCCGGTAGGCTTCGTAAAACACTTCACCCATTTTTTGAAAATATAAACCAAGCTCACGTTCGATATTTGAAATTTGGGTGTTCAGTTTCCCGATCTCTACGACATTTTGCGCGCGATCGGTCACCTTGCCCGCACCGTCTTTTAACCGTTGTAAAATATTCATGGATGATTCCTCCCCGCGAAATATTCATTATCATACCAGATTTTGCACCCCCGTGAAACCGCCTTGCGACTCAGGACGCGGCTTCCCCGGTTTTCCGTGCACGCCGGAGATCGCGATTATCGCCCTCCTTGGCGGATTTCAGCTTATCGTCCGGGACAACATGCGGCAATTAGTACAACATATGACCGAAGGACACCGGGCTAGTACGGGAAATATTGTGGAAAATGCAACACCGGTGCGCGGCGATAGGCCCAGGCTCAGATGTGTACTGTTCGCCGCTCAAAGCAGAGTTAGGGAAAATACCGCAAAAACGGGCTTGCATAGGATGCAATCAGGTTCAGGGAAGATCGTTGAAGAACATGAGATCTATTGTGGTGAGTAAGCGCCGTTGGGGCGAAGGGCGCAGCTTAGCGGAGAAATCCTTAAACAGTGTGTGCAGTGTGTGGGATGCGGGAGCGGTCTGGCGTCTCTGGTGCGTGGAGGCATCCTTCGTGCCACGGAAGTAGGGCTTGATGCGGAGGGATCGTTAGTCGAACGGGAAATTGCCACGGCGCGTAAGGCGCATGGGGGTGGAGGGCGGCGGCACCCGATCTTGCAGCCGGGGCGGCCGCGCTGACCGCGCTGACCGCGCGAGGCAGGTCAGCGCGGCTTACGGCNCAAAGGGATCTGCACCGCATGATCCGGTTCCAGTTCGACCTGCAGCTCGTCCGCTTCATAGCGGACACTGGGCAGGGCGTCTTGGGATGCTCTCGTTTTTGGCCTGGTCATGCGAACCTCCTCCTCACCGCAAGCGGTATTTACTCAACAAAATGTACTCAAGCTGCCGGACGAACACGGCTCGCTTATCTTAACTGCTCCCGGACTCCCTTGCTCGCTTCAGCCTGGGGGCGTTCAGCCGAACGCCCCCTCCGGGAACAGCCCTTTTTCCTGCAGCTCGATCAGACTGCGCAGCTCCTCATCGCTCATTTCCGTCAGCCACTGCTCCCCGGAGCCAACCACTTGCTCGGACAGCGATCTTTTTCGCTCAATCAACTCATCGATCCGCTCCTCCAGCGTTCCTTGGCAGATCAACTTGTGCACTTCGACGTTCTTCTGCTGTCCGATTCGGAACACCCGGTCGGTCGCCTGGTTCTCCACTGCCGGGTTCCACCACCGATCATAATGAACGACATGGTTGGCCCGGGTCAGATTGAGGCCGACACCGCCCGCTTTCAGCGATAACACAAAGATCGGCGAGCCCTCGCCGTCCTGAAACGCCCGGACCATCCTATCGCGATCCGCCTTCGGCACCCCTCCGTGGAGGAAAAACGGACGAACCCCGTACCGCTCCGTCAATCGCTCCTGCAGCAGCTCGCCCATCCGCACGTATTGGGTGAAGATCAGCGTTGCTTCCCCACTGTCCATAATCAGGTCGAGCAGCTCGCCGAGCCGTTCCATCTTGCCCGAACGGCCGAAGGCGCCCGGCTCCGGCGGCCGCGTCCCCTGCACCAGCTCGGGATGATCGCAGATTTGCTTCAGCCGGGTCAGCGAAGACAACACCAATCCCTTGCGGGCAATGCCGTTCTGGCTGCCGATCCGGCCAAGCAGCTCCGCGGTGACCGCTTGATACAGACGGGCCTGTTCAACCGTCAATGAACAGTAAGATTTCAGCTCGATTTTCTCCGGCAAATCCTTGCGGATATCCGGATCGCTCTTGAGACGGCGCAGCAGGAACGGCGCGACCAGCTTCCGCAGCTTCTGCAGCTCGGGTCCCTGCTGCTCCCCGGCGGCCCCGGTATAATGGGCTCGAAACGAAGCATGAGTCCCCAGGTATCCGGGATTGAGGAATTGAAAGATCGACCACAGCTCGCTCAGCCGGTTCTCCACCGGGGTACCCGTCATCGCGATCCGGTGCGGCGCGCTGAGCTTCATCACGCTTTGCGCCTGCTTGGTTCCGTAATTTTTGATATATTGGGCTTCGTCCAATACCACCGTTGTCCAGTCCGCCGATCGCAGTTCCTTGGCGTCGCGGCCCGCCAGTTGATAGGTTGTCAGAACGACGTCGCACGCCTGGTACTCCTCCAGAAACCGTTCTCCATGAGAACGATCGCTCCCATGGTGCACATATAGACGCAGGCTTGGAGCAAAGCGGGAGAATTCGCGCTGCCAGTTGCCGAGCAGGGAGGTCGGGCAGATGATCAGGCTTTTCCCTGCGTTTTCCCGGACGCCGTCCAGCAGCACAGAGATGACCTGTACGGTTTTTCCCAGTCCCATATCATCGGCCAGCAGAGCGCCGAACCCCAGCTCGCGCATCGCGGACAGCCACTGGTACCCCCGTTCCTGGTAAGGCCGCAGCGTTCCGATCAGACTGGAAGGCACGGGCCGCGCCTGCGGTTGACGAACCGCCCCGCCGCTCACCAGCAGGGACAGCATTCCCGTCGTTTCGATGCCGGTCACTTCTACGCCTTCCAACTGCACCTCTTCCTCGCCGGAAGCCAGGTGCATCAATTCCCGAAAAGTCAGGGTGCCGTTCTCATGCCGCTTCATGAACTTCAGCACCTGACGGATCTCCTTCACATCCACTTCAATCCATTCACCGCGAAAAAAAACCAGCGGCAGCTTCGCCGACGCCAACTCGGCCAGCTCTTCCCGGGTAAGCTCGCGGCCGCCAAGCAGCACCTCTGCATCATAGGCGACCAACTGATCCACCCCCAGCTTCGGCATTCCGGCTGTCCCGCCGTCCGGCAATCCGTTCGCGAACCCCCGGGTTTTAATGCGGATGCTGGCGGAGCGCCGCCCCTCCCGGGTCCAGCGGCTGGGCATCTGCACGGTGACCCCATGCTTGCGCAACGCGGGCACGGACTTGCTTAAGAAGGCAAACACGTCCTCCGGCTCCAATAGCAGCTCCCGCGGGCGCGGGTTCTCCAACGCGGCGGCCACTTCCCGGGAGATGTCCGCCGCCTTGCTGAGCCGCAGCAAGAAGCTTTCCTGTACGTTCCGGTATAGAAGACCGCGGATTTCCATATCCGGCTCGGGGTAGCTCCAAATGAGTCCGGCCGGCAGCAGCATGCCGGTATCCTCCGCGCCCTCCGCCCAGAAGCTCAGTCGCCAGACCGGAGCCGCCGCTCCGCTGCCCCTATTCTCCTCGCTGCTCTCCTGAACCGGCTCCACACGCAAGCAGAGGCGCAAGCTTCCCGTTGTCAGGCTGCCCTCTTCGGGTTCTTCCGCCCTTGGACGGCCGCCTCCGGCAGCGGCGACATCCGCGCTCAACTGCTCCAACTCCGCCGCAGCGCCCTGAATATCCGGAGGCTGCCCGCCCGTCAGAAGGCCGTTCCACCACAGCTCGGCGAGCGGCGACGACCCCCGATGGTAGTCCGCCCGAGCGGGGTTCAGCTTCCGCCCCAGATCCTGAACGGCCCCGCGCGTTTCGTGATCGATCATGGCGGTCAGAAAGGAATGCAGCACCGCCATTTGCCGGTCCTCCAGCTGCCCTTCGTCCTCGGAAGCGGTTCCCGCCCCCGTTTGCACTGCAGCCAGACCGATCGGCGGCATCGCCCCGGCCAGCCGCCGGAATCGCGCTGCATCCTCCGGCTCAGTCAGCAGCGGCCCCCAGGCCGCACGCATTTGCCCTTGCGTTCCGCGGCGCCGTCCGGCGGCAGCCACTGGACGTATGGAAGGCGCTATCCGGCCGCGCAGCAGCAGCTCCAGGGCAAACCTGGCCGCCTTGCTCCAATAGCTCATTTCCGCTCCCGGCTTGATCCCCTGCTCCTCCCATACCGATTCGTCCCAGTGCAGCAGCAAGCGCCACGCCTCGGGGACAGGCAAAGCCAATCCCTCCAGGGAACGGCCGATTAAACTGCGCCGCTCCCCGCCCTTATAGGAACTCCGTACGGAAGAAACCGGATACCTCACCTCAGCCAACCGCAGCACGGCATGCTGAAACGGCCGAACTCCCGGCTCCAGCTCCTTGCGCCGAAGCACGGCGGTCCAGGCATCCACCTTCGACTCCGATACCTCCCCGGAGAAGCAAAACAATACATCGCCCAACCATATTCCATAAAGACGTTGATTCATGGTGATCTCCCGTCGGTTATCCTGATTCCTGCCCAAATTCATTACTAACATCTTATACGAAAACCGCCGCTTATAAAACCGCCTTGCTTCCCATCCGGCCCTCTTCCTTCTCCCATCCCCTTATCTTTTCAGGAAAAGTGGGGAATATTTCTAGTACCAAGAACTTCGAAGGAGGAGGTTTCCCATGTTGCTGTTGCGCGGACGGGCCGGGTATTGGTGCAATCTTGCCTCGTTTGCTGCGTTGCTAGCGGCCAACCTGGCAACAGCGTCGCTTCCGTTCGGCAACCGCCCGTCCCGCGAGAGCTCGCACGGCCTTCACGCGCTCCTGACGCCGGCGGGTTATACCCTCTCGATTTGGCTGCTTATTTACGGTTTATTGGCCGGGTGGGTGCTTTATCCGCTGCTGCGGCCTGCTAGAGGACTGTTCTCCGCTCCGCCGATGCCGATCCGCTTTCTGCTCTCTTGCCTGCTCTCGATCGCCTGGGTGACGCTGGATGACCGGCATCCCTTGCTTTCATTGGCGGCATTGCTTCTGCTGGTGAGCGCAGTTGCCTCCATGTACCGAACCACCCGGCACATCGTCCGGCCAACCGCCGCGGAAATCGGGTTGGTTCGCCTGCCGTTCAGCTTATATTTCGGGTGGGTCAGCGTAACTACGCTTGCCAGCATCGACACCTTCCTTGCCGATAGTCATCTTCTCGGCAGCCCGCTTGTCGACAGCCCCTGGCAGCCCGGACTCCCGCTGCTGCTCCTTGCGTTCGGGCTCCTCACCGCCTGTCGGGTCGGATTCCGATGGCGAGACGCCCTCGTTCCGCTCACGTTCGCTTGGGGGTATGGCGCCATTGCAGCCGAGCCTCAGCTGCACCGCGCCGTGGCCTTCGCCTCCGGCGCCGGAGCTCTGGCCCTGACCGTCTACGCGCTTTGGCTCTCCTTCCTGCGATCCTCCGAGCGGGACTAAAAAAAGCCGCCGTAGGGCTTTCGCCTCCGGCAGCTTGCTCGCCCGGCTCTTCGAGCCTGGCCAGGCCGTTCCTCTTATTTCACCGCGATCACTTCGATCTCAACCCGTCCATCCTTCGGCAGACGCGCCACTTCGACGGCACTGCGCGCCGGATAAGGTTCGGCAAAAAACGAACCGTAAACTTCGTTCACCTTGGCAAAATCATTCATGTCCTTAAGAAATACGGTTGTCTTGATCACCTTCTCCAACCCGCTCCCGGCTGCAGCCAGCACGGCCTGAACATTTCGCAAAGCCTGTGCGGCCTGGGCCTCGACCCCATCGGCCAGCTGTCCGGTTTCCGGCACCAGCCCCAGTTGCCCGGAAGTAAAGATCAGATCCCCGAGCTGAATCCCCTGCGAATACGGGCCGATCGCCCCCGGCGCAGCGGTTGTAGAAATCACTTGTTTCATCATAACCTGTCATCCCATCCTTTCTACTCCTCATTTTAACGACAACCCGTCCGTCACGGCAACTTGAACTACGAGCAGATTCCTTCATCACGTTCTCGAGCCGGCTTTAAGGGCAAATAGAAAGAAAACACGCTGCCCTGACCTTCCTTGCTGCTCATGCGGATGAATCCTCCCAACAGGCGGGCCAGGTTGCTGCTGATCGACAGCCCCAGACCGGTTCCGCCGTATCGCCGACTGATCGAACCGTCCGCTTGCTGAAACGCCTCAAATACGGCCAACTGCTTGTCCTCCGCAACGCCAATGCCCGTGTCCGACACAGTGAAGACCAGCCAATCTCCTTCCGGCGTGTCGTCCGCTGAGGCCCGGCAGATGTCCAGCTCAACATGCCCCTCATGTGTAAATTTAAATGCATTGGCTAACAGATTTCGCAGGATTTGTACGATCCGCTGCGGGTCGGAGATAATCGAATCGGGCAAGCCTCTCTCCAACCGGGTATAGAACTCAATCTTCTTCTGGGCGGCGATCCGCTCGAACTGGGTCTGCATCCAGACAGGAAGCTCGGCCAGCACCACTTCCTCGTTCATAATCTCCAGCCGACCGGCCTCTACCTTGGACAAATCCAGGATATCGTTGATGATCTGCAACAGCTCCTGACCGGATTTATGGATAATGCGGCCGTACCCCGCGATCTCCTCCTCCGCTTCCTCCGATTCGCTGATCATTTCCGCGAAATTGATGATGCTGTTCAGCGGCGTCCGCAGCTCGTGCGACATCGTCGCCAGGAACTCCGATTTATAGCTGGATGCCTGCGCCAACTGCTTGGCCCGGTCCTCCAGCCCAATCTTCGCCTTGTGCAGCTCATCGGTCTGCTTGCGAAGCAGTTCGTTGGCGTACTTCAGCTCTAGATTTTGCCTTGCCCCAAGCTGGAAGTCGCGAAGGATCAGGGCAAATACCAGACTGAGCAATAAGCTCAGCGGCAAGGCAACCGGCATAATCTCCAATAAATAGTACCGCATCGGCACAACGCCAAAGAGAGCGATGTTGATGCAGTTCGCCACATTCACGACTAGAATCGTGACCAAACCTTTGACAGCAAAGCGATGACGGGTGCGCCGCATCCAGTAATTCAAGCCGGCACACACGAATCCGAGCAGCGTCAGGTTCAGCAAGCCAACCAAGGCGGCATCGCTGTAGCCGAACGTAAGTCGGGCCAGGCCAATGCCGACCCCGATCACAACCATCGTCAACGGGCTGGAATAGACAAAAGCCGCTATCATCAGCGGCACCAATCGAAGGTCGAATAGAACATCTTCTTTAAGCCGCAAGCCAAATCTCATACAGATCCAGCCTGCGAGGATCATCAGCAGGACGGACAGGACGTAGAGTACGTTCTGCGGTATTCTGCGCAACCCGTATTTATATAGGATATTGGCCGTATAGGCCACGGTAATCAACAAGCATAGATTTAGCACAAAGGCATTTCCGATCCCCATATCCCCACTCCTGAATGCCGAATCGGCTGGCCTGTCACAGATCAGCCGGATTCCTTGCTTTGGTTATCCCGCTGATAATACTGGACGAACAGCTCGGCAAAATATGGATCCCACTGGGTTCCCCGGCCTTGTTCCAGAATCTCGATCGCCTGGGCTCTCTCCAAGCCTTTTCGGTAAGGACGATCCGAGGTCATGGCGTCGAAGGCATCCGCTACAGCGATAATACGCCCAAACAGCGGGATTTCCTCCCCGGCTAACCCGTCCGGGTAGCCCCCGCCATCGTAACGTTCATGATGCGACCGGACCCCCGGTAAATAAGGGGCCATCGCGTCCGCAGGCTCCACCTGCTTTAAAATCGCCTCACCCAGCACCGGGTGCTGCTTCACCTGCTCCCACTCCTCATCGGTTAACCGGCCTTCCTTCAGCAGCACCGCATCCCGAATGCCAATTTTACCGATATCATGGAGCAACGCCGACTTGCGCAGCTCATCGATACGCTCCTCGGACAACCGGGCCAACTCGCCGATCTTGACCGCGTATTCCGCGACCCGAAGCGAATGGCCGGCTGTATAAGGATCGCGGGCGTCCAGCGCTGCCGCCAGCGTCGCGAAATAGCTGTCTACTAATTGGTTGTTTAGAGCGGCCTGGGTTTGCAGCCCCCTCAGCATATGATTAAATCCCGTAACCAGACGGGAAAACTCATCGGAAAATAAATCGCTGGCTCCTGTCCGAATGCGCCCGGACTTCACCTCCGCCATCCGCTCGTATAAGTGCTGGATAGGCATCATAATTTCGCGGGCCAGCAACCGGGAACCCATAAACGCAAACACAATGCTCACGGCCATAATATAGCCGGCCCACTGCCAATAGGCGTAGGCCCCATGGTCAAAGTCCTCAAGCCGAAACTGCATCGACAGGCTATACAGCAGCAAAGGCGCCATGCTCATTAAGAAGAAACTCCATATTAACTTTCGAGATACAGGGACAATTACCCTTCCGTGAAGCGATAATTCCTTGCCGAACATCTTGCGGCTCCAGGCGATCAGCTCCTCGAGAACCGGCCGGATCGCATAGGAGGTTAAGTAATATTCGATCAAAGCATGCATGCAGCTG
Organism: Paenibacillus phocaeensis; assembly: GCF_900021165.1. Lineage (GTDB taxonomy): Bacteria > Bacillota > Bacilli > Paenibacillales > Paenibacillaceae > Fontibacillus > Fontibacillus phocaensis. The sequence goes on from NZ_FCOQ01000006.1 coordinate 47,552, forward strand.
ACCAGCATCCCGCCCAAGGCAGCGAGCAATACGTAATAAGACGGGATCGACAGGCGTCCGGCATGAATCAAGCCCAGCGTGAGACCCGCACCGGGAACCATCAGACCAAACAAATGCGGTCCGAGAATCCGTTTGACGGCCAGCGAAGGCAAACGATGCGTGCGTATGTATACATTTTGAAGCGTTTGGTAACTGCCGACTTCCTCCATAAATACGCTGCGAATCGGCTTGATCTGCCGGGCGAATACAAACCATTCCAGCCCCAGCATACAGCAGAGCGACAGGAGCAGGATCCCGATCAACCAGGCATACTCCGAGGAGGATATATGTAATGGCGCAGCGGCGATGAGACTTGCGAGGGCAACAACCGCAAACAAGGAACCGGCAGCGTAATTCAATAATAGGCGAGAAATAAACGTCCTGTACACCGTCAAGGAGGATGCCTTCTTTCCGTCTCGCGATATTTTCGGGCATGCCCGCTCCTATCTATATCGGTAAATAACATGACGATTTTCATAAGGCGTTTGGAACTTCCTGTTGATTGGCCCCTCTTTCGGAGGGTGAAGCAGCCGATAACCTCTGAAATCCGGGAGATGAAACCTGTGCGCGAGCAGGAAATTCGCCCCCCTCTCATCAGACCCATCTTAAAAAATAAATATTTCAAAAATTAAGCAATCGCTTTCAAGTCGTCAAACCCTTGCGGGGAGCCGATTCTGACGTTTTGGGGAGTTGTTTTATGTCACACATTATGTGATTAATTTCACATTAACACCTATTTTTATATGCTAAAATTCGATCGAACAAAGGTTTTGGGACTCCCGATCCCTTATAAAACCAGCATTTCCTAAGGTTTCTCCCACCTGATTTCCGTTATTAAAATGTCTTCACATTTTAATATATATTTCACACTGGAGGTCTCTATCATGAAAAAAGCTTCAATTATTCTTAGCAGTGCCCTGCTGCTTGGTGTATTGGCCGGCTGCGGGTCGAGCAACGACGCCAATAGCGCAAACAAGACGGAACCGGCAAACAATGCGGCAGCAACCAACGAAACGAACACCGGCAGCAACAACGCCGCAGCCGAACAAGGCAAATATCAAGACGGCGTGTACTATGCCCAAGGGGAAGTGGATAAGGAGTCCGGTTGGCAATCTTACGTGACGTTGACGGTTTCCGGCGGCAAGATTACGGATGCCAAGTGGAACGCGCTGAGCGAGAAAGCACCGGTCGACAAAGTGACTTATTCCAAAGAGGGCAAATACGGCATGAAAGCCGGCGGCGCTTCTTCCGAATGGCATGAGCAAGCGGAGAAAGTTGAGCAATTCCTGATCGAGAAACAGGATCCTAAAGCCGTAACTTTGAATGATGAGGGCAAAACCGATGCAATTGCCGGTGTCTCTGTCCATGTAAGTGAATTCTTTAACTTGGCGGATCAAGCGCTTGCTGCCGGACCGGTTGAAGCGGGCCCTTACAAAGACGGCACTTATCATGCCGAAGGAGCAGCCTTCGACGAGCATTCGGGTTGGAAGGATACCGTTGATGTCGTTGTAGCGGCAGGCAAAATCGTCAAAGTGAACTTCAGCGGCGTCAACGACAAAGGCGAAGACAAGAAACAAGCTTCGATCGACGGCAAATACGGCATGAAAGCCGGCGGCGCGCAAGCTGAATGGCACGAAGAAGCCGCTAAAGCCGAAGCTTACCTCGTTGAGAAGCAAGATCCGGCAGCCGTAACGTTTAATGATGAAGGCAAAACCGACGCGATCGCCGGTGCAACGATTACCTTGAAGCCACATTTCGAACTGGTTGCTAAGGCACTTGAACAAGCGAAATAATCGCTGATTACCACCCACCCTAAAATGAGAAGGTGAATCTCTTGAAGAAAATCGTAGTTTTGGGCGGCGGTTATGGCGGTGTTGTGACTTCCAAGCATCTGGCCAAACTGTTTAAGAAAGACAAGGACGTGGAGATCCAACTGATTGACCGGAACCCCTACCACACCCTGCTGACCGAGCTGCATGAGGTCGCGGCTAACCGGGCGCCGGAAGATTCGGTCAAGATCGAACTGAAGAAGATTTTTGCCGGACAAAAAGTCGACGTGGTATTAGATTCCATCGATCATATTGATTTTACCGCCAAAGAGCTTCGTTCCGAGCAATCAACCTATAAATACGATTACCTCGTAATCGGTACCGGCTGTAAACCGACGTTCTTCGGGATCCCGGGCGCGGAGGAGCATGCGCTGACGCTCTGGTCCTATGAAGATGCGGTGCGTTTGAAGGAGCAGGTTCGCGGCAAATTCAGCGAAGCGGCCAAGGTTCGAAATCCGGCCAAACGCCGCAAAATGCTGTCCTTCGTCGTTGTAGGCGCCGGCTTTACCGGCGTGGAATTGGTTGGCGAATTGGCCGAATTCCGCGACGAGCTGTGCAAAGAGTTCTTTATCGATCCGAGCGAGGTTCGGCTGGTTGTTGCCGATATGGCTCCGAAGATCCTGCCGATCCTGCCGGATAAACTGATCGGGAAGGCAGCAAAACGCCTGCACAAGATGAACGTAGAGATCATTACGAGCGCCAAGATCACCGGCGTAACGCCAACCAGCGTCCAGCTCGGCGAAGGCCAAGAGCTGGAAGCCGACACGATCGTCTGGACGGCGGGCGTTGAAGGCTCCGAGCTCGTCGGCAAGCTTGATGTGAAGCAGGAAGGCCGCAAACGGATCGTCACCAACGATAAGCTGCAAAGCATCGATCACGATGACGTCTATGTCGTCGGCGACAACATCTTCTTCATTCCGGAAGGCGAGACCCGTCCGGTACCGCAGATGGTTGAAAATGCCGAGCAAGCCGGTCCGCTGATCGCGCACAACATTCATGCGGACATTCACGGCAAACCGAAGAAGTCTTATAAACCGGGCTTCCACGGAACCATGGTATGTATCGGCAGCCGCTACGGGGTAGCGAATGTCGGTCTGCCGAACAAAATGTTTATGCTGAGCGGCTTCCTGGCCATGTTCAGCAAGCACTTGATCAATATGTACTACCTGTTCACCGTGGCTGGTTTCGCCAAAGTCTGGACTTATATGATGCACGAGTTCTTCCATGTGAACAATCGCAGAAGCTTCGTTGGCGGTCATTTCGCGAAGCGCTCGCCGAACTTCTGGCTCCTGCCGCTTCGGATCTTCGTCGGCTACAAATGGCTGGAAGAAGGCCTCGACAAGCTGCCGAAAGTTTGGAAGAATCCTTCGAACATCTTCTTGATCCCGGCTTCTCCGAATGCCGACGTTGTCTCGGCAGCCAGTGAAGCCGCTGGCGAAGTGGCGAAAACCGTGGATGCCCAAGCGGCAGCCTCGGCTGTAGAAAGCGCCTCGACGGCGGTTACCGCCTTGCCGGTGCCCGGATTTATCAAATCGATCGTTGGCTGGTTCATGGATGTGTTCTTCTACACTTCCGACGGCGGATACACCGCTCTGGCTACCGTGTTCCAATTCTTCATGGTCTTCGCGGAAATCGCGCTTGGCGTCATGATCATTGTTGGCCTCTTCACCGCGGTTGCTTCGGCAGCCACCGTGGCGCTGGGCGTTATGATCTGGTCCTCCAGCATGGCTTCGTCGGAAATGCTGTGGTACATGACTGCAGGCGTCGCGCTGATCGGCGGATCCGGCAGCACGTTTGGCCTGGATTACTACGTACTTCCTTGGCTCAAGAAACAATGGAAACGAATCCCGCTGGTGCGAAGATGGTATCTCTACACGGAATAAACAACTGCTCTTTATGAACCTTGAACCGGAGTAATGTGCGCCCGGCGCACATTACTCTCCTTTTTCTCCTTATGCCGAAATCGGTGTCAGGGTCCCTGCAAGCCTGCCTGCTTTTAGGTGCAAGTTCAAAAAGTCAGGTTTTGCGTTCTTGCTTCGTGATCGAGAGATGACTTTTTTTGAACTACCTCGTTAAGGAGTGTTGTCCTTATGCATCATCCTAAGCTCATCCATGACGCTTACCGCTTATTGCAGAGCGAACTGTCGCCCGAGTCCGGCATCAAGATCGACTTGCCCTATGAAGAAGCAACGAAGCTGGCATCTATACTGGAGCCATACGACATGACGCCCCTACGCCAGTGCCAACAGTTATCCATTTACATCGCAATCAAGCTCGCTCTTCAGCGCCACGGCGAATGCAGCGCCCTCGCCCCCGGCGAGACGTTGACCCGCAAGGTGTTGGACGGCGACTATCTATACAGCCTTTATGTCGAACTTTGCTTGAAATGGGAAGAATATGACCTGCTTGCACACCTTGCCCCGATGATTAAGCAACTGCAGATCCAACGCGCCGAGGGGCGCTCCGAGGACGATCGCTTGCTCAAAGCCTGGGAATGGTTCCTGCAGCTCGAGAATACCCGCAGCACCGCCACCAAGGCGATGTAAGGGGCGCGCGCGGCTGTCTACCGCCGACATACCGCAAGCGTCGAATACGTAAAGCCGCCAACTCACATCCAGGGAGGGATCGCCATGAAGCTTGAAGAATCGCTGAACATCTCGTTAAAGACGGTCGATCGGGAAATTGAGAACATGGTGAAATACGACCGTGACGTCCCCCGCTCCTCCCAGCTTGCCAAGAGCATTGTGGAATTGGTTCGTTCGGGCGGCAAGCGGGTTCGTCCCCTGATGGTCATCGTGGGCAGCCGCTTTGGCCCCGCTCCTGATGCGAAGAAGGTATGGCGGCTTGCCGCAGCCGCGGAATTCATCCACGCGGCCTCCCTGATCCATGACGACATCATCGACGATTCCCCCATGAGGCGCGGCCAGACCGCAATGCATATCAAGCTGGGCGTCAGCGGCGCGCTGCATATTGGCAATTATATGTCCGCCCGGGTCATCGAGTTGATCTCCGTGTACTCCGCGGAACGGGAGAAATTCGTATACGATCTCTCCTCTCTGGCTACAACGAAGCTCTGTCTAGGGGAGTACCAGCAGTTGGCTCACCTGTTCGACTACGACGTCACGATCGCCGAATACTTGGAGAAGTCGAAGAACAAAACGGCGCAGTTGATGGCGACCTGCCTGCAAATCGGCGCGAAGGCCGCCGGCGCGGACGCGGAAACGGCCGAACTGCTGTACGCCTTCGGCGAGAAGCTCGGCATGTCGTTCCAAATCCGCGACGACGTGCTCGATTTTACCCAATCGGCGGAGAAGCTGGGCAAGCCGGCCGGCAGCGACCTGCGCGGCGGCCAAGTGACGCTCCCTGTCCTGTTCGCCCTGCAGGACGAGGCGCTGGCACCGTCGATCCGGGCGATTGCGGCGGACAGCCCCGCTGCGAAGGTCGACGCCGTCGTAGCGGCGATCCAAGCGAGCGGCGCGCTGGAGCAAACCGAAGCGCTCAGCCGCCGGTATCTTGGCGAAGCGCAAGATATCATCAACCGGCTGAGCCATTACCCGGCGCATCGCGATCTGCAGGCGCTGCTGGAGTATTTTGGCGGGCGGGAGAAGTAAAGAAGAACGAAAAGCGCGAACCTCAGGGGCCTGACGCCCTGGAGATTCACGCTTTTTTTTGCGTCTATAACCAGGCTCAGGCTCCGGAAGACATCCGGTAGAGCTGGAAACTGGAGGTAGAACCCGACGCTGACATAGGCCAAAGCCAGGATGATCGTAAACACGCCCATTGGCGGCAGGCCAAGCCGACAGGGTTACGGTCACCCGCGCCAGCGCTCGTCCGAAAGTATCTTGCAGGTTGTCCGCCCCTATACTGTCCGTTCGCCTGCTCCGGCGTATAACGGGTAAAGGAGCTTTGCGTTGCTTAGCGTTGCGGACATTCGCGCCATTTCCCCGAATCTCCAGATCCCTTGCCGACCTGGTCGTGCGAAGGGATTATTGATTTTTGCGATCGGAAGAAGTCAAGAAAAACTAAACAAATTTCCATGATTTTCCGATAAATCGATTAGGAATATATCGGACAGGGGGTTACGTTTCTATGCGAATAACACCTATGAGTCAGAACCTAAGAAATTCCAATACGCTGCATCAAGTGGTTTCCCTGCTGAATGAACGGATGCAGCAGAACGACCGCGGTACCGAGCAGGAACTGCTCACCAGGAAACGGGCATTGGCCGAGGCGACAAAGGCCGAGCCGAAGCAAAACAGCCCGACAGGAGGAACGGTAAGTGTAGGTGCCTCTGATTTACACCGGGCGATCTCCACCTACGATCACTTATTAAACGGACTGGAGCCGGTCGAGAAGTATATCGCGGTGCTGGATAAGCGTGAGCAAGCTTTGCAGGAAGCCCGAAACAACCCGCAAGCGAGCGCGGAAGAACTGGAAATGCTCGAACAACGTGTGAGTGTGGTCAAATTACGCATCCAGGATCAGGTGAACCTGATGACTGATTTTTATGGCAAATTCTATCTCAGCGTAAGTCGTCTGAATCAGCAGGCTCCCCTGCTGCCGCCGGGATACGAATCTCTGTCCGCCCAAGCGTTGGGATGGAGTCATCTGTCGGAGCAAAGCGCTGCCGAGATCGGCGAGTTGTACGGGCGCACCGTTACGGAACTGTCCGACTATAAGACGCAGCTTGAACAAAAAGCCGGGATCGTCTCCTCCCCACGCGGCAACGCAGGGGATCGTCACTCGCAACAATGGCAGGAGGAAATTGAGGAACTGGATCGTTCCCTCCTGCCGGTTTCAAAGGTGTTTGACTCGTTTGAAGTGGACTATTCCCAACATATTGACATCCGCTTCTAGTTGATCGGATCGGCCTTGAAGCAAAACCCCGCTCCTTGGGTTAGGGCGGGGTTTTTGACATATGCATAGATCGGCTGGAAGAGATCTGTTCACCGTAGGAAATAATCTCCAAGGGTAAAAAACAGGATCACCATGCTGATCACCTGATTCAAATTGTAGGAGGCCACGTTCATGCGTTTCCGGTTCGACGGCTTGATGATTTTGTGCTCCGTCATCAACAGCAGGATGGCCAGGAGGATTCCCGCGATATACAATCCCCCCAGGTGGCGGATCGGGATTAACGCGATCAGAAGCACGACCATGATGAAATGCAGGCCGGCTGCGATGCGCAGGCCGTTCTTTAGACCAAACGCACTGGGGATCGACCAGAGGCCGTGGCTGCGGTCAAACTCGATATCCTGCGAACCGTAGATAATGTCGAACCCGGCAATCCACAACATGACGATCGTGCCGAGAATAAAAGGCGTAAATGCAAACTGTCCGGTGACCGCGAACCAGGCGCCGATTGGAGCGGAAGCGATCGTAAAGCCCAGGTACAAGTGGCTGAGATACGTAAACCGCTTGGTGTATGAATAGGACGAGATCAGGAAGATGGCGACCGGCGACAGGATCAGGCACAACGGATTCAACATCCCCGCAGCAAAAATAAAGATCGCGTAGTTGACCGCAACGAACACCAGCACCTCCTTCGACTCCAACAGCTTCCGCGGCAAGTGGCGATGCGCGGTGCGCGGGTTCTGCGCATCAAAGACGCGGTCGACCACGCGGTTAAAGGCGTTCGCCCCGTTGCGGGCGCCGATCAGGGCGATCAGCCCCCACAGCATCACGCGCCACGACGGGAATCCCTCCGCCGCCCAAATCATGGAGATGATCGCGAAGGGCAGCGAAAACAAAGTATGCGAAAACATCACCAATTCGCTGTACAACCGGATTTTGGTGCCGATTTTACGGGCTACTTCCATGGGATGGTCACTCTCCTTCCAAAGCATTCTGCATGGCGCCGCAGCGCTGCGGCGCCATGGCACCCCGGCCTAATAGGCGCCCACACGCCGCCAGATCCAAAATAGCGGTAAAAAATACTGCTATTTGCCGGGAAACCGCCGGTTTGGCTGAAATAGCGGTATTTTATACTCCTATTTCGCCTTCCTCCGCGTTTTCATCGGGCTTTGACCGCAAATAGAGGTACTTTGTACCGCTATTTAGGGAGCCGAGGGCGGGAGCAAGCGAAATAAGGGAATGATTTACCGCTATTGGACTTGGGGGGCCGGCCAAGCAGCCGTTGCACCGCCTCGTAACCGACGGCCAAGCGCTCGCGGCACGCGGGGCAGGCACCCCGGCGGCCGTTGGCGGTTACGGGGCCGGCTGGATGGCCGGTTCAGCGAGCGGCTCAGCCGGGCCCCGTTGCGGTGGCGGCGACCCGCCGCGCCAGCGGTTACGGCTGCTCGGCGGCTGACGCTACGCCAGCGCCGCCAGCACGGCCTCGAGCGCGTCCAGCATGCCGCGCACGTCGTCCTCGGCGATGACCAGCGGCGGCTGGAAGGCCAGAACGTTGCGGTTTACGCCGTTCTTGCCGATGATATAGCCGCGGTCCAGCATCGCCTCCAGCACGTCGTCGGTGAGTCGCGCGCCGCGCTCAGGCTCCTCGGCGCAAAGCTCCGCGCCGAGCATCAGCCCCGCGCCGCGCACCTCGGAGACGTGCTGTGGGAACCGCGCGGCGAGGCGCGTCAAGCCGCCGCGCAGCAGCTCGCCGAGGCGCTCGGCCCGCTCGGGCAGGCGATGCGCCTCGATGTAGTCCAGGACCGCGAGCGCGGTCACGGACGAGACGGGGTTGCCGCCGAACGTGGAGGCGGATGGCCGGTTCAGGCTGGCCGCGATCTCATCGGTGGTGGCGAAGCCCGCCACCGGGATGCCGCTGCCCAGCGCTTTGGCCATCGTCAGGATGTCCGGCGTGACGCCGTACCGGTCCATGGCGAACATCCGGCCCGTCCGGCCGAACCCGGTCTGAATCTCATCGGCGATCAGCAGCACGCCGTGCTGCGTAAGCAGCCGCTTCACTTCAGCAAAATACCAGTCCGCCGGCGCGACGATGCCGGCGTTGCCCTGGATCGGCTCGGCGATCATCGCGGCGATGGTATCGCCTTTCTCCGCCAGCGCCGCCTCCAACGCCGCGAGGGAGCGGCGAGCCGCCTCATCGGCGCTTAGCCCCCGCTCGTACGGCCGGGGAATAAACGTGACGTCGGCGTCGTGGGCCAGCTGTGGATCGGTCCGCCACATCTGGAGCCCGGTCACGCTCATCGTCAGATAGGTCCGGCCGTGCAGCCCTTGCTCCAGCGCCAGGAATCCCCGCCGCCCCGTATGCATGCGGGCCAGCAGCAGGGCGCCTTCATTCGCCTCCGAGCCGCTGTTCACGAAGAAGGTCCGGCGCAGGTCGCCCGGCAGCACGCCAGCCAACCGCTCCGCCAAATCTACGTTAGGCTGCGTTAAATAAATCGTGCACGTATGCTGCAACGTCCGCAGCTGCTCGGCTGTTCGCTCGGCGATTTCCGGGTTGCAATGGCCGCTCGCCACCACCGACACGCCGGCAAAAAAGTCGGTATACCGCTTCCCGTCATGCCCATACAAATATTGCATTTCCCCCTTCACCAACTGCGGCGGATTCCGATAAAAGTGACTGGTGCAAGGGTAAAAATACTGTCCACGCTTCTTCAACACTTCTTCCGGTCCGATATAGCTTTGCATATCCCTTCGCTCCTTTTCCGCCGTTAGGCTTGGCTTGCCGCGACTTCCGCCTGCGTGCGGGCAGACGTCTCCCCAGCAGATTCACTAGCTGCATCTTCAGTTGCCAGGCCTCCCTCATCAACAACCGAGGTTTCCGCCCCGGCACCGGCTGCCCCGCTGGCGCTGCCGCCGTCAAACTGCAGTGCGCCCAGCGTATATCCGGCATACACCGGCGTCATGCGGGCAAACTGCTCCCCGGCGGTGTCCGGATGAGCCAGTGCCGCCTTGTAGGCGCGTATGATCTCGGCCAACTGCTCCGGCTTGTAGGTTGCGCCTTCGATGCGGAACACGGACAAGCCCGCCGCCAGCAGCTCTTTCACGACCGGCATCAGGCACAATTCCTTAGCCATCATCAGATGATTGCGGCCATGCACATCCCGATAGACGGGGTTCTCGCCTTTATCCGTTTTCAGCACCAGAATGCTGTTATCGACGTAATGGTTATCCTCCTCAGCAATCGCCTGGTACACCTCCGCATTCTCGTACAGGTCGTGCTCCATGTACATAATCGTCGGTGAGCCATGCACGATCGCCTCCAACGGTCCCGGCGCATGGGCCAGCATCCCGGCCAGATCCTTCAGCGGCAGCTCCATCGATGCCGTTAATCGGCCCACTCCCAGCCCGCGGTAAAAATCCGCCGACAACGGATTATATACGTTCAGGTTGAAGTCGCCCACCATGGGGTAACCTGCCCCGGCAAACCTGCGGATCGCCCCCAGATTGGTGACCAACAAGCCGTCGATCGGCAGCCGCTCGCCGTGCAGCAATCCTTCATAGAGATCAAAATGCTGCTCCGTCATCATCCGAGGCAAACCGAGATACAGCTTGGCTTCGCCTTTCATTGCCGCCAGTTCCTTGAGGTCAGCCTTCGTAAACGGCCGATCCGGCTCGAAAACGTCGCCGGACAGGTAGAGATGGTCGGCTCCTGCTGCCAATGCGGCTCTGGCTTGCGCCATATTGTTCACATGCACGGAAACACCGGCGTTCATGCCACTTCCCTGCGGGTTCCCCTTCTCTTGACCGGCGACGACAGCGAGCGCCTCCCGGATCGCCTCCACGCGCTTCTCGCCAAGCTCCCGCTCCTCTGTCGGCGTGCTGAACACTTTGCCCGTGCTATAGAATTTGCCCGTCCCCTCATACCGCCGGTTGATGTTGGACAACCCCGGCCGGCCAAACGCGTACCCGGTTGAGAAATCGCGTTTGCGGTTTTCATACAGCAGCTTCGTGTCACGGCTTCGGTCAAAGCCAACCGGATCGTCGATATAGCGATCAATCGCATCGCCGTAAGCCTTCACGAGCATGACCACGAATGCGGCGTCGCGCATGCGCCCTTCGATCTTGAAGGAGGTGATGCCGCCGTGGATCAGCTCCGGGATATGCTCGTACATGAACATGTCTTTAACAGCCAGCGGGTATTCCGCCGGATAGACATTGCCGTCTTTTTTCACACGGTAATCCCAGCGGCACGGCTTCAGGCATTTCCCTCGGTTGCTGCTCATGCCGAAAACCATAGAGCTGAAGTAACAGTTAGCTCCATGCACCGAACACATATCTCCATGCACAAAATACTCCAGCTCCATGCCGGTCGCTTGCTGCAGATACCGGGTTGTCATCAGGTCCATCTCGCGCGACGTAACGACCCGGGTCACCCCCAGCTCTTGCAAGGCACGAACCATTTCCACGTTATGCACGTTCATCATGACTGAGGAATGTACCTTGAGGTTAAGCCCCATTTCCCGGATCAGCGACAGAACGGCGAAATCCTGAACGATGATCGCATCGGGACCCGCCGATTCCAAAAATCGTAAATACGCCTTCGCCTCGTCCAGCTCACCTTCATTCAGCAGATTGTTGACGGTGACGTAGACTTTTTTGCCGAGACCGTGCGCAATCCGGACCGCCTCCGTCATTTCCTCCAAGCTAAAATTGAACCCTTTGCGCATCAAGCGCATATTCAGGCTGGGTCCCCCGAAATACACCGCATCGCAGTTCTCTCCAATAACTTGCTTGAAAATTTCGAACGTTCCCGTGGGCGCAAGCAGCTCGACTTCTCTCCCATTAAAAAAACGTGCCACAGTCGTTTCCCCCTCACATGATTCAATCGCCAACCTATCAACTAGCGATCTATCCTATCCTACATCCCATCCAAATTTGTCTGCATCACTCTACTACCTACTGCGAAACCTGCATTTGAGGCAACCTTCCCGCGACTCTTCCGGTGGACGGAGGCCAAATGTTGCAAAAACTGCAGCATTCCGGGGACCATCCGAGCGTTCCACCCAAGAATGTTGCATAAACTTCAACATTTCAGCGCCTATCTGAACATTTCACGTAAAAATGCTGCAGAAAATGCAACATTCCTCCCCTTTCCCTCGCCTACCCTCCCAAAAAGTTGCAGAAAGTGCAACATTCCGCTGGAGAGAAGGTCCGCCAGATCGCAACGGCAGCGTTATGACGCATGGTCCCCTTACAACGGCGGGAGGCAGCGTTGTAACGCATGTTGCTGCGCGTCAGCGCAAAGCCCAACGTTGCGAGGCCTTGCACATCGCAAAGCTTAGCGCAGTTACGCAAGTGTGCGCGCCGGGGCACTGCGCCTCGATTCAAAGCAAGCGATAGCCCACGGCCGCAGCCGCCAGCAGGACATAGGACACCACGAACCAGGTGTCCCTGCTTCTCCAGGCCAGCAGGTGGTATTCCGAGCGGGGCGCGCCGATCGTATACCCCCGGGACTCCATGGACAAGACGAGCTCCTCCGCCCGGCGGAAGGCGCTGACCGTAACCGGAACGAGCAGCGAGACGAGCATGCGTCCCTTCTCCCTCCAGGGCAGCTCCTTCAGGTCCGCACCGCGGGCGGCTTGCGCTTTGAGGATTTTGTGCGTCTCGTCCAGGATCGTCGGGATGAAGCGCAGCGCAATGCTCATCATCAGCGTCAGCCGCTCGGACGAGATGCCGACCCGCCTCAGCGGCTTCAACACGCCGCTAAGGCCTTGGTTCAGCAGCCCCGGCGTTGTCGTAAACGTCAGGATCGCGGTGAAGGACACCAGCAGCCCCATGCGGAAGGCGGCGATCAGCCCGCTACTCACTCCTCCGCTGTACAGCGCCCAGGAGCCGATGCGCCAGAGCACCGCTCCCGACTCGACCGTCAAGCATTGGACGACGAAGATAAATACCATCAGGACCCAGAGCGGTTTAGCCGCCTTCAGGTAATATCTCAACGGGATTCTGGTCGACAGCATGTAGGCGACTGAGAACGCGGCGGCCAGGGCCAACGCAGGCCAGGAGCCTACGGCTACGATAGCGACCAGATACAACACCATTCCGGTCAACTTCGCCCGCGGGTCAACGGCGTGCACCCAGGAGCCGGTGTCAATGCTGCGTCCGAACAGCAGTTTATTGCGCATGTTCACCGCCTCCTCCCCGGGGAGGGCCCGCCGAGACCGCTTCTTCCTGCGGCACTGGCTCGGGACGCTCCTGCATCGACTCCCGCAACGATGCCTCCGTTGGCTCCTCCAACGGCTCCTGCACCGACTTTTTCGTTCGCTCCTGCATCGACTTCCGGCTCGACGCCTCTGTGGGTTCCTCCATCGACTCCTTCGTCCGTTCTTGCATCTGCTCCTGCATCGACTCCTTCGTCCGTTCCTGCAACGGCTCCCACTTCGACGCCTCCGTCCGCTCCTCCAACGGCTCTCGCTTCGACGCCTCCGTCCGCTTCTGCATCTCCCGCGCCAGCCGCTCAGCCAACGCCTCCGCCGTCAAGCACGGCGGCTCGCCGGTCAATCCGTATTGCGACGCCGCCCGGTTCCAGTAACGGATGCAGGCCGGGATCGCCAGCCCTTCCGCCTCCAGCCGCGCGGCCTCCCTTACCAGTTCCGCTGCGTTGCCCTGGAACGACTTGCGCCCCTCCTTCATCACGATCCACTGCTCAGCATACGGAAGGATTTCCTCCATCCGGTGCGTAACCACAATTACCGTCTTTCCCGCTTCGCGATGCAGCCGCGACAGCATTTCCGCCAATTCGGCCCGGCTTTGCGGGTCCAGCGTAGCCGTCGGTTCGTCGAGGGCGAGGACGTCCGGCTCCATCGCCAGCACCGAGGCGATCGCTACTTTACGCATCTGACCGCCGCTGAGGTGAAACGGGTTGCGGGCGAGAACCGAATCGTCCAGGCCGACCTGCGCCAATGCGCGGCGGGCTCGCTCCTTCGCTTCGGCTAAGGTGCAGCCGAAATTAAGCGGCCCGAAGCAAAGATCCTTCTCCACCGTATCCTCAAACAACTGTTGCTCGGGGAACTGGAAGACGAGTCCGACGCGGCGCCGAAGCTCGCGCATCGGCGGCATCTTGTCGCCCGCCTGCATCGTCATCTCCAGAACACGCACCTTGCCGCCCGTCGGCTTCAAGATGCCGTTAAAATGCTGCATTAACGTCGATTTACCCGATCCGGAAGCTCCGGCGATCCCGGCGAACACCCCGTCCGCCAGGTATAGGTCGACCTCCTCCAGCGCGGGCTGGCGCCATAAGCTGCGCTCATCATAAGCAAAGCTGACCCGCTCGAATTGAATGGCCATCAGAGATCCACCTCCCCTTTGCCGTCCATTCCCCAGCCCGCAGGAACGGGCACTCCCCGCCGCTCCAACTCCTGCTGCAGCCGGATTCGGTACGGAGCGATTAACCGGCAAGCGGCAAGCCGCGCCTCGTCGCGAAACAGCTCGCCCGGCGTCAGGTCGGCGGCTACCGTCCCGCCGCCCAGCACGATGGCCCGGTCAGACGCCAGGATCTCATCGGCATCATGCGTGATCGACACCATCGTGTAGCGACCGCTTTGCTTCATTTCCCGCAGAATGGCGAGCAGCTCGCCGCGCGCTTTCTCATCCAGCATCGAAGAAGCCTCGTCGAAGATCACGATGCCCGGTTCCATCGCCAATATCGAAGCGACGGCCACCCGCTGTTTCTGCCCCCCCGACAGCTCGGAGGGGGATTTGGACAGCAGATGGCCGATTTGCAGTTTATCCGCGTACTCCCGCACGCGATGCACCATTTCCTCCCTTGGCAGATTCCGCCCCTCCAGGCCAAAGGCGATATCCTCCTCCACGGTGGCGCCGATAAATTGATTGTCCGGGTTTTGGAACACCATCCCGATCCGCGGACGCAGCCGCTGAACGGTGCTCCGGTCAAGCGGAGTTCCTTCCACGTAAATCGCACCGCCGTTTACAGCCATCAGACCGCCCAGCAGCTTCGCCAGCGTGGATTTACCGCAGCCGTTTGGCCCAACCAGCGATACCCAGCTACCCGAAGGGATGCTCAGCGTGATCTCGTGAAGCACGGGATGCGCCGGGTGATACGCGAAGGACACCTTCTGAAGTTCGTAAGCCAATCCGGTTTCACCCATTTCTCTCTCCCCCTTAAGGAATGCGAAGTACGAGGCCCTCCGGCTTAAGCCGCTTCCGCCAAGAAACCTTCAAATAAAGACAGCTTTGACAATGCGGGGATCAAATACTTTACAGCAATCCCAACCGCGATCCCGGTCAGAACCCCCATAATCAACAGCATCGGCAAATAATAGAAGATATTCGTCGTATTGAAATACAGCGCAGCCGCCGTCAACTGCCCGATATTGTGGGCAATCCCCCCAACGATGCTGATCCCGATCACGCTGAGCCGCTTCCGGCCAATCAGAAGCAAGAACCACATCGCTGCAAAGCTGAACAATGCCCCCATAATACTGAAGAGGAAGCTAGAAAAAGTCCCGAAGATAAATGCGGTCAGCAACGTTTTCAGTACCACCATCATCAAGGCATCGCGGGCCCGCAAAAAATAGAGACAGGTCAGCACCATAATATTGGCTAGCCCCAGCTTCGCCCCAGGTACGCTCATGTTCACCGGAATCGCGGATTCCACCAGACTAAGCACCACCGCTACCGCGGCAAATATCGCCACGATCACCGTTCTCTTCAACATTAAATTAGACGATTCATTTAACGAGCGCATCGACATCCTCTCCTCCTCCCGTAGATACCACTTCGACCATCAATTTATGTGGAAGGCAGACGATCGTCCCGCCGTTTCGGTCGATGAATCCGAAGGTCAGGCACACTTTGTCCGGGCAATCGGCGTCGATCATCTCAATACCGTAATCATGCACCTTCAAAATATTGCTGCCGTACTCCGTTTCGATGTCCACAGTCTGTTCCTCCCCGGTCAACTGAACCGTTTTGAACAGCTTCCCGTCAACCGTGATTCTCGCTACCCGTTCTCCATTGTTGTGATTGTTTTCACTTGAATCGTCAAGCCATCTCGGAACCAAGAACACTAAAGCGACGGCAACGATTAAGCCGATCAACAGGATATCTCCGCGTTTCATGGCAAACTCCCTTATTTTTTGATTATATAAATCTTAGATGAACTCATTATACATGGTGCCTCCCGAACTTCAGTGTGACAAATATCTCACCCCCATGTCCTTTCCCTGGTTTTCACAAAATCATCACTTTGAAAGGGATTTTATGGATAAGTATTGCATTTTTAAATTATTCAAAGTATAATTAAAAATTAGTTGTTATAACCACGTTGCAGTTCCTCAAAAGATTATAACTCTCCTTATACCATTCCGGTATGAAATTCCTATTTGAATGACCCAATAAAAGTAAGAATTTTGACGATTTTCTGATTCACACTGGCGCGGTCATCGGAGCCGCAAGGACAAATGAGAGGTAGGGCTTTTGTTGTTTTAGAAACAGGCAGTATGTTGTAGTCGAAGCAGGAACACCGGCCAGTCTTCACGTGTACATGAAGGCTTGGATAACAATACGAAGCGGGCATTGGCGCGAATAGCCGATGCCTGTTTTGCTTACACTAATATTGTCTTTCCAAACAAAACCAAAGGGGTGTGTAAAATGCGCGAAGGTTTGATTCCTACCGTTCTTGGAGCTGTAGTATCCGCTTCGGCCGCATCACTGCTTGGAAGCAAGTATAAGCTTGCCGCTACCGGCGTGCTGGGTTTCGGGTTAGCCCATATCGTACTGGGCACCATTGACTTGATCGAGCACCGATAGCTTCCGTTTGGGAGACGGACGACCCGGGGCGCATGCTCCGGGTTTTTTTACATTCCTCTGATCTGCCTCCAACAAAAATGGGGTTAAATTCATTATCTTCGAGCGGAAATATGCAGAGGATGGTCAGCGATGCGCTTCAGCGATCGTCTCGCGAAGCTCTCGAATATCCAGCATGGGAGACCGCCCGTACATCCGAGCGTATTCCCTGCTGAATTGGGAAGGGCTCTCGTAACCGACGCGAAAAGCCGCATCGGCGGCCAGCATCCCTTCCGTCAGCATGAACCGGCGCGCTTCCTGCAAGCGCACGGTTTTCTGATATTGCAACGGGCTCAGGGAGGTGACGCGTTTAAAGTGTTTATGAAATGCCGAGGTGCTCATATGAACAGACTCCGCCAGTTGATCAACGGCCAGCGGGCTGTCGTATTCCCGATTGATTTGTTGAATCGCTTTGGCGATCCTTTGGGCATGGCTTCCTATTCTCGCAAATTGACGGACTAATGCGCCTTGTTCGCCTTGAAGCACGCGATACAGGATTTCACGAATCACAAGCGGCGAAAGAACCGGAATATCCTCAGGCGTATCCAAGAGCTCCAGGAGCCTCACAACGGCTTGGAGCAACGCCGGCGATAACGGATTGACCGCGATCCCTCTGCTCGCTTCTGCCCTCTCCGGCCGCTGAGGTTCTTCCATCTCTTTGACGATGTCCAGAACGACATCCGTGTCGAAGCTGAGCTTTAACGCCAGGTAGGGCACCTCCGGCGATGCCTCGACAATACGGCCGATCATCGGCAGTTCAACGGAAACGACCAGGTAGGTCGAGGGATCATACCGATAAATATCATCCGCCAAAGTGGTCGTCTTTGCCCCTTGGGCCACAATGCAAATCGACGGCTGTTGCACCGATTCCAACGGTTCCGAAGCCTTCGTTGCATGCCGCAAGGTTAAGGCGGGAACGGCTGTCGAATACAAGCCGTCGGCCGGGGCATGACGCCGGATGAGCCCGGCCAATTGCTGCAGGGACGGTTCCAACTTCCCCGTTTCGTTCATTGGGCATCTCTCCCTCTCGCATCACTACAGTATTCCCTTTATCATAACCAGGCCGAAGAGAATTAGGCAAGAATTAAACAGTTCCGTTCTAACGGACTGAACCGGTCCTCCCTTATGATGAAGAAGCAAGGCTGAGCAAGATCCTCAAGATCAGCCAAATCTCGGACCTAAGGAGCGAACAAATATGAATTTAGTTGAAAAGGTTGCTATTGTTACCGGAGCATCGCGGGGGATCGGCCGACAAATCGCCGTTCAATTGGCGCAGAGCGGAGCCAAAGTAGTCGTTAATTACACCTCGAATCGGGAGAAAGCCGATGAAGTGGTCAAGACAATCGAACAAGCCGGCGGCACGGCCGCGTCCATCCGCGCGGATGTCAGCAAGGTCAGCGAAGTCGAAGCTTTATTTGCCGAGACCCTTGAACTCTTCGGGCGTGTGGACATTCTGGTCAACAATGCCGGTATCCTGGAATATACCGCGATTCAAGACGTAACGGAGGAGTTGTTCGATCGACATTTTGCCATTAATGTCAAGGGGACCTATTTTGCTTGTCAACAAGCGATGAAGTATATGGCTGCCGGAGGAACCATCGTCAATCTATCTACTTCCGTCTCGGGCGCCATGCTGCCAACGTACAGCGTTTACGCCGCAACCAAGGGT
This sequence comes from Paenibacillus phocaeensis, assembly GCF_900021165.1. Taxonomy (GTDB): domain Bacteria; phylum Bacillota; class Bacilli; order Paenibacillales; family Paenibacillaceae; genus Fontibacillus; species Fontibacillus phocaensis. Next base: position 65,807 of record NZ_FCOQ01000006.1, read on the forward strand.
GCGGTAGAGCAGCTCACGCGCCAATTGGCCAAAGAATTCGGTCCACGGGATATCATCATTAACTGCATCGCGCCCGGGCAAGTGGCTACCGAGCTGTTCCTAAACGGGAAATCGGAGGATTTGATTGACTCTTATCGCCGTATGAATGCCTTCGGACGCTTGGGTGAACCGGAAGATATCGCGAACGCGATCGAGCTCCTTGTTAGCGACAAAGCCCGTTGGATTACGGGACAGACCCTCCGCGTCAATGGTGGATTTAATTAATCCAGGAAAAAGCAAATCCCCCTCCGGCAGCCGGAGGGGGATTCAGGCGTTCTGCACCTCCGACGCTGGGGAGGTTCCCTGCTTCTAAACAAAAAAACGCGGCCCCCGAAATCCTCGGAGACCACGTTACGCTTGCCTTATTAAGATGCTGGTGAAGGGATTCGAACCCCCGACCTACGCATTACGAATGCGTTGCTCTACCAGCTGAGCTACACCAGCAGGTTCGTTTTTAGCGAACAAAATTTATTATACCCCGATTTCAAAATAATGCAAGCGTAAATGTCGGGGAAATCGGAGGATCATAATTTCTCGCGAACGGAGCGCAGCTTCTGCTCGGAGGAGCTCGCTTTGTCCCGGCGGTCATCGATCTTGATCGACGTCGATACGCGGCCGGTGCCCGATTGGAACGGCGCTTCGTGGATGGCGCGAATGGCGGCGAACACGTCGTCCAGCGGCCCTTCGAGAATCGTGCTCATCGAGGTGAGGGTAAAGGTGATGCCCGGCTGCTTCTCCAGCACCCGATGCAATTCGGCGACATAAGCGCTCAGGCTGGTGCTTCCCGTTCCGATCGGAATGACGGTCACTTCGGCGATAGCCATATTGGTCCCTTCTTTCCTGATATGGATTTGGATTAGGATAAACCCCATAGACTTGGTTTTCCTCCTATACGTATTCTACCCGTCCTTGCTCTTGAAGATCAACCACCAACCGCGTCATGGAGTTTGTTGCAGAGGCCTGGCTTCTAACGGAACACAGCGCCCTTATTCACTCGTTTCCCGGCGATTTCCCACTGTAACGGAACTCAGAGACCCTATTGGCCCCTTTTGGCGGAGATCCGGCTGCTTTTCCCCGGAATAAGGTCCCCTGGTTCCGTTAGAAATCAAGACAGCCCCAATACGAACAAATAGCGGCTTGAGGTTCCGTTAAACCATGCCGTTTGTCCAGACGCAACCTCCATATCGATCTTCCTAGTTCCTCAGCCCCATTTAAAAATGTTCACAATTGGCCTCCGTCCCCCGCTCTCCGCATCACTACGCGGACCGGAGATTTTCATGTGGTTTTCAGTCCTTTTTCAACACAAATCCACCGTTTACAAACACAACATCTTGGGCTATTCTTAGATCATCGCAACAAAATATAGTGTGAACGGGTGATCCGGCGGACAAGCCGCCGGACCTTAAAAGGGAAGTGCGGTGCAAGTCCGCTGCGGTCCCGCCACTGTAATCGGTAGCTAGGCGCTAGAGGCGAAGAGTTCCATCGTGTCGTCTTTTAGGCCCAGCCGTTCGACTGACTTCTATGCCACTGCGGCTTGATTCATCAGCTGCGGGAAGGCGTCAGCAACGCCCCGAAAGCCAGGAGACCTGCCCGTTTGGAAGACACCGACGGAAAACCTGCGAGGAACAGGGATGGTGTCCGCTTGCCGCTGAACCCTAGGGCTGTTGTTGTTCTGCCCATCTATCGACGTATGCAGCGCATTCGGGCATGTCCACCCTCGTCGGGTTGGACATGCTTTTTATATGAAATAAAAGCTCAGTTTATGGGGAGGAGAACTTTGTTATGGCATTGCTAAACCAAACGTATACCGACCGGGACACCTTGCTGGATGAAGTCATTCAATTAGGTGAGGAAATCGTGCACAGCCGCAATCTCGAGGTGCTGCGCGAGAACGCCAATTTGAACGGAGAGAGCTTCTCCGGCAAGATGAGTAAATTCGGAAGCGAGTATGCCAAATGGTACGCAAACCATTTCGTGATGCCAGCCCGTTTGGTGCAAGCGATCCAGGACAATATCGTCTACGTTCACGACCTGGACCAATACGCCATCGGTACAACCAATTGCATCTTTATCCCTTTCGATAAGCTGCTTCGCGAAGGCTTCAATACTGGAAACGGCAGCGTACGCCCGCCTACCTCGATCATGACGGCGATGGCGCTGGTGGCGATTATTTTCCAGTCCCAGCAAAACTCCCAATACGGCGGCGTATCCGCAAACAAATTGGACTTCGATCTCGCCCCGTACGTTGCCAAATCGTTCGCAAAGTATTTCCGCAAAGGGCTGGATTACTTCGAGGAAGGCATCGCAAGCGCCGAGCTGGGCGACATCACGATGAGCCGCAGCGATCTGCGTGAGCAATATCCGAGAACTTTTAAATATGCGCTGAAGGAAACCGAAAGCGAAACCCTGCAGGCCGCGGAGAGCCTGATCCATAATCTGAACACGATGTCGAGCCGGGCCGGCGGGCAAATCCCGTTCACCAGCATCAACTACGGCACGTGCACCTCACCGGAAGGGCAACTGGTCATCAGCTCCCTGCTTACCGCAACGATGCGCGGGCTGGGCAGCGGGGAAACACCGATTTTTCCGATCCAGATCTTCAAATGCAAGCAAGGCATTAACCAGAACCCGGGAGAGCCGAACTACTCCCTGTTCCTGAAGGCGGCGGAATGCTCGGCCAAACGGCTGTATCCGAACTTTGCCAACCTGGACGCCCCGCTCAATCTGATGTATTACGATCCGTCGAATCCGGATACGGAATTCGCCACCATGGGCTGCCGCACCCGCGTGCTGGCCGACCGGTTCGGACGGAATCATCTGTCCGGCAAAGGCAATCTTTCCTTTAATACGCTGAATCTCGTCAAGTTGGGTTTGGAGCATGGCATTGTACTGGGGCAACGGAAGGAAGCCGACGAACGCGGTTTCTACCGCGAGTTGACGCATTATATGGACATCGCCCTGGAAGGACTGCTGCACCGCTTCAACATCCAGGCCTCGCAGAAAGCGAAGGCTTCCGACTTCATGATGCGCGAAGGCGTCTGGGAAGGCGGCGAGAAGCTGGCGCCGGAAGACACGGTCGGCGACCTGCTGAAGCACGGCAGCTTGTCCATCGGGTTCATCGGGCTGGCCGAATGCATGAAGGCGATGTACGGGAAGCACCATGGCGAAGACGAAGCCGTGTACCGCAAGGCGTACGATCTGATCGCTTACATGCGCGATTATTGCGACCGTCAAAGCGATATCCATAACCTGAACATCACCTTGTTCGCCACTCCGGCGGAGGGGCTGTCCGGCAAGTTCACCAAGCGCGACCGCGCGGTTTACGGTCCGGTTCCCGGCGTTGTGGATCGCGAATATTACACGAATTCGTTCCATATTCCGGTCTACTATAACATCAGCGCCGCGCGTAAAATCGAGCTGGAAGCCAAGTTCCACGGGCTGTGCAACGCGGGAGCGATCTCTTACATCGAGCTGAACGGCAATGCCCGCAGCAACCCGGCGGCGTTCCTGAAAATCGTGCAGTACGCCCTGCAGCAGCAGGTCAGCTATTTCAGCATCAACCATCCAATCGACCGTTGCTCGGCCTGCGGTTTCGAAGGGATCATCGGCGCAACCTGCCCTTCCTGCGGCAGCCATGAGAACGACGTGCACATCCGCCGGCTGCGCCGGGTGACCGGGTACTTGACCGGCGACTTCCAAACGCGGTTTAACGCCGCCAAGCAAGCGGAAGTCCGCGACCGGGTCAAACACGACGTATGAAGCTTTGCGGCTATTACCCGGAATCCATTAATGAAGGCGAAGGCTTGAGGGCGGCGATTTTCATCAGCGGCTGCCGTCATTATTGCAAGGGCTGCTTCAGCCCGAAGACCTGGAACTTCGATTACGGCGAACCGTTCACCTTGGAGCGCGAAACCGAAATCATTCATGACATTAAAAATAATCCCCTGCTGAGCGGCCTATCGATCCTTGGCGGGGACCCTTTCTTCTCCGCCGCCGAGGTCAGCGGGTTTATCGACCGGCTGGTTGCCGAAACGGGGCCGGTATCGATCTGGATTTACAGCGGCTATACCTACGAAGAATTAATAGAACATCCCGGCTCGCCCGAATATGAGCTGCTGCGGCGCTGCGAGGTGCTGGTTGACGGAAGGTTCGTCGAAGAGCTTCGCGACCCTTCCCTGCTCTATCGCGGGAGCTCCAACCAGCGGCTGATCGACATTCAGCAAAGCCTCCGGCAGGGACAAGCCGTCTTATGGGAGTCCATATTCTCTTTCTAACTATAGAGATAAAAGCTGATTTTTTGAACACGAACGACAGGAGTTTCTGGTATAATTAAAAGCCTGTGACCTTCGTCACAGCCCGACAAACTTCATCACGGAGCGCAAGCAGATGGGCGCCCCCTTTTTTCACCTGTTATCTGCAATTTAAACATTCAAGATTTGCGGTAACGCCAGCATTTGCAGCAATCATTCTACTTATTTCACGAAAGCGAGGATTCATCTCATGCCCACTCTAGTGACGAAACCCAACAACCGACAGCTAGCGTTTGACGGCGAGCGCCTTGGCGTCTATGCCGACCGTGTTCTGCAAGGCTTACATAACCTCGATAAGGAACGCCTGCTGCGCGGCGTGAATGCGAAGCTCCGCCGGGATGAAGTGACCGGGGAAGAGATCAGCAACGCGTTTACGATGTCCGCCCTGGAGCTCGTCACCAAAGACGAACCGGATTGGAAATTCGCGGCCGCCCGCTCCCTGCTGACTTCCCTATATAAAAAAGCGGCGGTCAACCGCCGTTACAAAGCTTATCCCGAGGAGCCGTACGGCTCGTTCTACCATTTGATCGCCGAGCTGTGCAAGCTGGGCATCTACCGCGAGGAACTACTCGAGTGCTATACGAAGGAACAAATCGAAGAGCTGGGCCGCACGATCGACCCGTCCTGCGATTTGCTGTTCGACTATATCGGCCTGCTGACGCTCACCGAACGTTACCTCGCCACCGACTTCGACGGACGGACGATGGAGCTGCCGCAGGAGCGCTACATGGTCATCGCCATGTATCTGATGCACAAAGAGCCGGAAGAGAAACGTCTGGAACTGGTGAAGGAAGCATATTGGGCGATGAGCAACATTTATATGACCGCCGCAACCCCAACGATGTCCAATGCCGGTAAAAAGGTCGCCGGCCAGCTGTCCAGTTGCTTCATCGATACCGTCGACGACTCCCTTGAGGGCATCTTCGACTCCAATACGGACGTAGCCCGTTTGAGCAAAATGGGCGGCGGCATCGGCGTCTACCTAGGCAAGGTCCGCGCCCGCGGCTCCGATATCCGCGGCCACAAGAACACCAGCTCCGGCGTTATCCCTTGGATTCGCCAGCTGAACAACACCGCCGTCAGCGTCGACCAGCTCGGAACGCGGAAAGGCGCGATCGCGGTTTATCTGGACGTTTTTCATAAAGATATTCTCGCCTTCCTTGACCTGAAGCTGAACAACGGGGATGAGCGGATGCGCGCGCATGACGTTTTCCACGGCGTCTGCCTGCCCGACCTGTTCATGGAGGCGGTGGAAGCCCGCGGCGAATGGAATCTGTTCTGCCCGCATGAAGTGAAGAAAACGATGGGCTGGAAGGATGAAAATGGACGTCCGCTGGGTCTGGAGGACTTCTACGATGAGGAGTTCGGGAAAGGCAGCTTCCGCGAAAAATACGCCGAGGCCGTCGCCCACCCTACCCTCTCGCGCATCACGATGCCGGCGATCGATATCATGAAGCGCATTCTAAAATCGCAGCTGGAGACCGGTACGCCGTACATGTTCTACCGCGACACGGTGAACCGCGCCAATCCGAACCGCGCGCATGGGATGGTGTATTCGTCCAACCTGTGTACGGAAATTATGCAGAACCAATCGCCGACCGTCGTCGAGCAAGAGGAACTGGTGACGAAGGACGGGCAAACCCGGATCGTCGTATCCAAAATCCCGGGCGACTTCGTCGTCTGCAACCTGAACTCGATCCACCTGGCGCGCGCGGTGCCGGCCGGCGTGCTGGAACGGCTGGTGCCGATCCAGACGCGGATGCTGGACAACGTCATCGACATCAACAATATCGAAGTGCTGCAGGCGCAATACACGAACAGCCAATATCGGGCGATCGGGCTCGGCACGTTTGGTCTGCATCACCTGCTCGCGCTCGAAGGCATCCGCTGGGAGTCCAAGGAAGCCGTGGCGTACAACGATGCGCTCTATGAGAAAATCAACTACCTGCTGGTCAAATCCAGCATGGAATTGGCCAAGGAAAAAGGCAAATATCCGAAGTTCGCCGGCTCCGACTGGGAGACGGGGCATTACTTCGAAGCCCGGAACTACACGGACGGCACACGCGAAGGCAAATATGTGACGACCGAGCAATGGCGCGAGCTGCAGAAGGAAGTCCGCGAGAACGGCGTGCGCAACGCCTGGATGTTCGCGATCGCACCTAACGGATCGACCTCGATCATCGCCGGCTCCACCGCCAGCATCGATCCGCTGTACGAGCTACTCTCCTATGAGGAGAAGACGACGTACAAGATCGCCAACCCGGCGCCGGACCTGTCCGAAAAAACGATCTGGTACTACAAGACGGCGTTCCTGATCGATCAGCACTGGTCGATCGACATGGCGGGCGCCCGCCAGCGCCACGTTGACCAGGGGCAAAGCTTCAACCTGTACGTGCGGCCGGACATCAAGGCCACCGAGTTCCTGGAGCTGCACCTGCACGCCTGGAAAGCCGGGCTGAAGTCGACGTATTATGTACGGAGCCGGGCGTTGACGATTGAGGAGTGCGAATCGTGTGCATCGTGATCTCAACCCTCCCCACCCCTCCCTTACCGTAAGGGAGGGCGCCCGAGGGCCCGCTGCCCTCTGGTCTCCCGCAAACGGGGGGAACGTGGGAGTGACTGAGGCGCTCCTGCACGCTCTCCCCTGCGGGGATACGCTTAGGTTGGCTCGTGGAACGCTTTTCCCCCTTCGGGTACGTCTTACTTTGGGCGCACCCGGGTCACCTGGGAAACCGTGCTGCTCATGACTGCTGCTTTCGAGGCACCCGGGGGACGTGGGCGCCGGGAGCGCTTCTCGCCCTTCGGGCCCGCTCTACTGCGGCGCTCCTGCGGGGCGGGGACTGCGACTGTGGCGGTAAATGGTGCTGCAGCGTGCGTAACTCTCGTTGTCCCCTTCGGGGATGCACTGACTACTGGTGCAAAGATTAGTTAGTTAAAGGACGAAGGAGTAGCAAAGGCGCTTAGTAGTGCCACTGTGTGCTGGGAGGCGTTGTCCCCTTCGGGGATGCACTTGCTTCAGGTGCAAAGATTAGTTAGTTAAAGGACGAAGGAGTAGCAAAGGCGCTTAGTAGTGCCACTGTGTGCTGGGAGGCGTTGTCCCCTTCGGGGATGCACTTGCTTCAGGATCAAAGATTAGTTAGTTAAGAGACGATTGAGCGGCAGGGGCGGTTGAAATGCCACTGCGTGCTAAGAGACGCTGTCCCCTGCGGGGATGCACTTACTTTACAGAACAACAGAGCAGCAGAGGCGCTGTTTTTTAAATGCACTGCGTGCTCGGAGGCGCTGTCCCCTGCGGGGATGCGCTCACGGCTATGTAAATAAACATGCGGGGAATGGGTCAGAGGGATCCGTGAGCAACAGCGATCGTAAGAACATTTCAACCCGGCAGCCCATAAACTGCATTTCCCAGCCATCGTTTAACTTACGCCATCACATATTTAAGGAGCGAAAATCCCATGCAACTTCAAACGATTTTCAACACCGAAGCGCCGAATAAATCGACGCGGATCATCGGCGGCGAATGCTCGGGTATCCTGAACTGGAACGACATCCGCATGCCGCATATGTATAAGCTGTACAAAGTGCTGCTGCTCAACCACTGGATCGCCGACGAGATCCCGATGGCCAAAGATGCGCAGCAATTCGCCCTGCTCGATCCGGAAGAACAGCGCACGTTCAAGATCAACATCTCCTTGCTGGCGGTGCTCGACTCGATGCAAACGATGTTCGTCGGCGATGTGAAGCGTTACTTCACCGACTCCTCGCTGGAGGCGATTTCGGCGATCATCGGGCAGCAGGAAGTGGTCCACAATCAATCGTATTCTTATGTACTCTCTTCGATCGTGTCCGAACAGGAGCAGAAAGAGATTTTCGAATATTGGAAACATGATCCGGTGCTGCTGGACCGCAACAAGTTCATCTCCGACATCTATCAAAATTTCCGCAACGAACCGACGCCGCAGTCGTTTTTTGAGTCGCTAGTCGCTGATCTTATTCTTGAAGGGATTTTCTTCTACAGCACGTTTGCGTTCTTCTATAACTTGGCGCGCGATCAGAAAATGATGGGCACCAGCCAAATGATTTCGTACATCCAGCGGGATGAGAACCAGCATTGTTACTTCTTCGCCGAGGTGTTCAAGCAGTTGCTGATCGATTACCCGGAGCTGAACACGAAGGAAAACATCGATTATGCCTACCGCACGATCGACCGGGCTGTGGAGCTGGAGACGAACTGGGCACACTACACGCTAAAAAATGTAAAAGGCATCGACTTGAACGAATTGTCCGATTACATCAAGTACATCGCGAATAAACGATTGACGCTGATGGGACTGGACAAAGCGTACCAAGGCGTTGATATCAACTGCATGCCGTGGATCAAGCCGTTCTCCGATGAGGCGCTGAATGCGACGAAAACGGACTTTTTCGAGGCGAAATCCCGCAACTACGGCAAAGTTGGCGACGACAACGGGTTCGACGACCTGTAAGGACGACGCTGCTCTAGTAAGGAGGCTCTTTCGCTCTCAATGCGGAAGAGCATTTTTTTGCAAAAAAATTCGTCCCATTTAACTTCAGTTTAAAAAAACAGGATATGCTAAGATCATCTACCAAATTGGCCCAGCGCCTGAACGATTGGAAGGACGTTTGCATTTATGGACTTGCTGATTACCGTTATTCTGCTCCTCATTTGTCTTGTGGCTTCCAATATCATTAGCCACTATATCCCGCTCATCCCTACTGCGCTGACGCAAATCGCTCTCGGGATCCTCATTGCGCTGGCCTTCAACGGGTTTTCGCTGGAACTGGAGACCGAGTGGTTCCTGCTGCTGTTCGTTGCGCCCCTGTTGTACAACGACGGCCGGTATTTCCCCCGCGATCAACTCTGGAATATGCGCGGGGCGATTCTCGGGAACGCGATCATTCTGGTGGTCTTAACCACGCTGGGAGGCGGGTACCTCATTCATGCGGTGATCCCCGGTATTCCGCTGGTTGCGGCTTTTGCGTTGGCAGCGATCCTCTCCCCTACCGATCCGGTGGCCGTGAACGGGATTGCCAAGCGGATTCATCTCCCGGAGAAGGTGCTTAATCTGGTCCGGGGCGAATCGTTGATCAACGATGCCTCGGGCTTGGTCGCTTTTAACTACGCGGTTGCTGCGGTTGTTACGGGTTATTTTTCGCTGCGGGAAGCCGTGTTCGATTTCTCTTACATGTTCGTAACCGGGGCCTTACTGGGGCTCGTGCTCAGCTTGATCATGACCTGGATCCGCTTCTCCTTGCTCAAACAAGGGATTAAGGATGCTACGCTGCATTCGCTGCTGCAGATTCTGACGCCGTTCCTGATCTTTATCATTACGGAGGATTTCCTCCATGCCTCCGGTGTAATTGCCGTTGTGGTGGGCGGTATCGTGCACTCGCTGCTGCGGGAGCGGACGGAGACGATGCTGGCGGAAGAACAGGTATTAACGGAAAATATCTGGTCCACCGTGCTGTTCATCCTGAACGGGATCGTTTTCCTGCTGCTTGGGTTGAACATCCCGTCGTCGATGCAGGCTACCGTGGATAACCCGAACATCAACAATGTGCTGGCGATCGGTTATGTGCTCGTCGTTGGGGTCGGGATTTTGGCGATTCGTTTCATCTGGTCGCATTTATTTGCGATTTATGAATACCGGAAGGCTAAAGGGGGCGAGGTTGACAAACCTACGGTAAAATCCAGCCTGCTGCTGACCCTGACCGGGGTACGCGGGGCGGTTACGATGGCCGGGGTCCTGTCGATTCCCTATGTGGTCGCCAGCGGCGGTCCGTTTCCGGAACGGTCGTTGATTTTGTTCTTGGCGGCAGGTGTCATCTTGTTTACTTTGATTGTGGCCACGATCTTTTTGCCGTTGCTTAGCAAGGGGGGCGTACCCGGCGTGGAGGCCGACGAGTTCCTCGATATGAATGAAGCCCGTACCCGCGTGCGGCGGGTGGCGCTGAACAAGATCAAAGAGGAGATGAACGAGGACAACAAGGCTGCGGCTTATCAGCTCATAGACGAGTATAGTCGGCTGCTTCATCCGGCCTTTGCTCAGGGGGGAGCGGGGCGTCTGGACCGACCGGTCATGTTGGGAAAAATCACCGAGCTGCACCGGTCCGCACTGAAGGTGGAGCGCAGCTATATTCAGCAGGTGATGTCGGACGGAGGCATGGACAAAGACATGTTCGAGGCCTTCGAGAAAGCCCTGGAACATCGGGAAGAGAAGCTGTCGCAAAGCGGCCGTGCCCGCTTCTTCTTTCTGGTCAGCAGTGCGGTACGGGATTTCCAGCGCGCCAAACGCAAATCCAAGGGATATGCCATGAAGGCCGAAGGAAGAACCATCCAAATTCAAGCGCTGCAAGCTGCACTTGAACACTTGCAAGGGCTGAAGAAAGGGAACGAATCGGACAACCTGGTCCAATTTGTCATCCTGGATTACAAGCGTGTGATCGCTCGATTGAAAGGCAACGAGGATCCATTCAATGAGAAAACGGAAGCGCAGAAGGAAGAACTGCGGCTGCTGGTAATGGACGCCGAACGCGCAGAGATCAGCCGCATGTTCGAAAACGGCGACATTAGCCGGGAACAAGCCCGGGAGCTGCGCCGAACGATCAACCAGATCGAAAGCCTCACCCTCTACGAGCACGAGGAGTAGAGCAAGTGCAAAAGGCGGACCCGCCTCCCGAAACGGATGCGGGTCCGCCTTTTGGGCGTAAGGGCGGGGGCGAAGCGGGAGTGCGGGGTACGGGGTACGGGGGGAGTACTGCGGGGCCTCGCGGGCTTGGCCCCCGCGAGCGTAACGGAACGTAGCGCGCTTATGGGGGCGTATAGCGGACGCCTTCCCAATCTAACGGAACTGAGGGACGCTATTGGGGCGACTGGGCCTGGATTCAGGCCCAAAACCGCCAAATAGCGTCTTTCCGTTCCGTTAGATCGGGAGTCCGGCGTTTTTCGCCCAAATAAGGTCTGCTCGTTCCGTTTCGCGAGCCGCGCGGCGGTGGCGCATCCAACGCGCTTGGGCGGAGCCCCCGCGAGCGTAACGGAACGTAGCGCGCTTATTGGGGCGTATAGCGGACGCCTTCCCAATCTAACGGAACTGAGGGACGCTATTGGGGCGACTGGGCCTGGATTCAGGCCCAAAACCGCCAAATAGCGTCTTTCCGTTCCGTTAGATCGGGAGTCCGGCGTTTTCCGCCCCAATAAGGTCTGCTCGTTCCGTTTCGCGAGCCGCGCGGCGGCGGCGCATCCAACGCGCTTGGGCGGAGCCCCCGCGAGCGTAACGGAACGTAGCGCGCTTATTGGGGCGTATAGCGGACGCCTTCCCAATCTAACGGAACTGGGGGACGCTATTGGGGCGGGTGGGCCTGGAATCAGGCCCAAAACCGCCAAATAGCGTCTTTCCGCTCCGTTAGATCGGGAGTCCGGCGTTTTTCGCCCAAATAAGGTCTGCTCGTTCCGTTTCGCGAGCCGCGCGGCGGCGGCCCCCCGCGGGGCTTGGCTCCCGCGAGCGTAACGGAACGTAGCGCACTTATGGGGCGTATAGCGGACACCTTCCCAATCTAACGGAACTGAGGGACGCTATTGGGGCAGGTTGGCCTGGAATCAGGCCCAAAACCGCCAAATAGCGTCTTTCCGTTCCGTTAGATCAGGAGTCCGGCGTTTTCCGCCCCAATAAGGTCTGCTCGTTCCGTTACGTGAGCCGCGCGGCGGCGGCCCCCCGCGGGGCTTGGCTCCCGCGAGCGTAACGGAACATAGCGCGCTTATTGGGGCGCATAGCGGACGCCTTCCCAATCTAACGGAACTGAGGGACGCTATTGGGGCGACTGGGCCTGGATTCAGGCCCAAAACCGCCAAATAGCGTCTTTCCGTTCCGTTAGTTCGGGAGTCCGGCGTTTTTCGCCCCAATAAGGTCTGCTCGTTCCGTTACGTGAGCCGCGCGGCGGTGCAGCCCCGCGGGGCTTGGCCCCCGCGAGCGTAACGGAACGTAGCGCACTTATGGGGCGTATAGCGGACGCCTTCCCAATCTAACGGAACTGGGGGACGCTATTGGGGCTACTGGGCCTGGATTCAGGCCCAAAACTGCTAAATAGCGTCTTTCCGTTCCGTTAGTTCGGGAGTCCGGCGTTTTTCGCCCCAATAAGGTCTGCTCGTTCCGTTACGTGAGCCGCGCGGCGGTGCAGCCCCGCGGGGCGGAGCCCCCGCGAGCGTAACGGAACGTGAGCGCTCCCGCCAGGGCTCATCAGGATCACCCTCGCCGCGCGAGGATCATAAACCGATGCTCCCGGCTGGACACATATCCGGTTTGCTCCAATTGGTCCTGCAACTCGCATAACTTCTCGAAACAACGTTCCACGGAGAAACCGGCAAATTCCCATTCGATGATTTTGGCATAATAAACGAGCGCGCCGATCTCCCTAAACCTCACCTCGGGAAAAAACTCCTGCTGCACTTCGACGGTGTACCCCGCTTCGGTCAAATCGCGAACCGTGTGGGCCAAATCGAAATTAGCCGGCGTCTCCATCGCTCCCTCGCCGAGCAAATACCGCGACAGCTCCCGGTTATTCTGACCTCCGACCTGTTGGGTAATAAACACCCCGCCCGGTTTTAGAATCCGGTAGACCTCCCTGGCCGAAAACGATTCATGGCGATTAATGACCAGATCGAAAAATTCATCTTGATACGGCAGCCGGTCATCCTCCTCCACCTTAGCGACTTCAATTCCATACGCAGGCAGCTTGGCCTGGCACAGCTCATAGTTGGGTTGATAAGCTTCCGTCGCATAGGTGCGGCCCGGCGGAGGGGACAAGGACAACAGAAACTCGCCTCCGCCGGTTCCCATATCGAGCATGACCGTCTCTTGATGCAGGTGCTGCTGGACCATGGCCCTATAATCCCAAGGCAGTTCCTCTTCCTCCAGCCGTCCGTTCAGTGCGGAAAAGTCCCAGCCTTGAAAACCCTTGGCTTCCTCCGCTTCCCACAACTTCTTCAGTTCACTTCGTTCCAATCCAACCACTCTCCCCGTCCTAGTTCCGCGCGACAATTTCCTGCAACGCCTTCTCCAGCGTATCGTAATGGAAGGAGAAGCCCGCCTGCTGCAGCCTTTCCGGCAAAACCCAGCGACTCTTCAGCACCAGCTCGGTTTCCGTGCGGATGAGGCGAGCGCCGAACTCCAGCATCCAGCGCGGGGCAGGCAGTCCCATCGGAACGCCCATCGCCCGGCGCAGGCTGGCCATCAGCTCCCGATTCGTGACCGGGTTCGGAGCGGAAGCGTTAAATACGCCGTCCAGCTCGGGACGTTCCTGCAGAAACCTGACGATGCGGAACAGGTCCTCCATGTGAATCCAACTAAACTGCTGACGCCCGGACCCTTGGGCCCCACCCAGCCCGAAGCGGACCAGGTTGCGCAAGGGGCCCATCACTCCGCCGTGATCCAACACGATGGCGATGCGCAGTGCAATTTGCCGCGTAGCTGGGAGTTCAAAAGAAAAGAACGCTTCCTCCCACGCTTTGGCAACGTCAACCGAAAAACCCGTGCCGATCTCCCCGCGCTCCTCCGTCATCGGGCGGTCCTCCGCATGCCGGTAAATCGTCGCCGTACTGGAGTTGATCCATAACGCCGGCGGGCGCTGGCAGGCGAGGAGGTTTTCCCCAAGCAAGCGCGTCGTCTCCGTCCGGGAATCCAGGATGAGTCGTCGGTTCTCCGGGGTGTAGCGGCAATTCACAGATCGGCCTGCCAGATTGATCAGCAGGTCCGCCCCTTCCAACGCCTCCACGATGGCGTTCTGATCCTCCCAAGGGATATGGGGAGCTTGTCTGGAAATGACCTTAACCTCAGCTCCCTGTTCCTTAAACCGCCGCGCAAACGCCTGTCCGACAAACCCCGTACCTCCTGCCAATACGACCTTCGACATGTGATCCGCTCCTTCGCTTTGACATTTTGTTCATTATACCATGGGCGGAAGGGTGATTTTTTCCAAACTCGAGGGTTCCAAAATCGGGAGTTGTGTGAAGGACGAAGTTAGGCGATAATGCTCCTAAGTTGAGTTGAAGCTTCTGATGCACAAATGAGGAGGATGAACGTGGACAAATTCGGCATGTACGCCAAATTCACGACAAAACCCGGAGCGCGCGACCAGTTGGTTGACATTTTGCTGGAAGCAGCCGCGGGGGCCGGAGCTGTACCGGACTGCGAGCTGTATGTAGTCAACGTCTCGGAGACGGAGCCCGATACCGTGTGGGTCACAGAGGTATGGAGCAGCGCGGAAGCTCATGCCGCCTCGCTGCAAGATGAAGCCACGCGGGCGATGATTCAACGCGCCATGCCGCTGATCGCCCGGCGTGGAGTCGATTCCGCTCCGCCCGGTTGGCGGAAAGGGCATCAAGTAGGCCGCTCCCGGCCTTCCTGCTTCCTGCTTTCCGCTTTGCGGAGGGAGTCGATGGCAGCGGCTCGCACGAAATGCAAAAGTGCAGCTCGTTTCCGCCATTTCGCGCCAATTCGGGCGGTCAAATGTAAAAGTGCAGGCGATTTCCGGCAAATCGCCGACTCTCTCGGATTCGTCCCCGAATCAAATGCACTTTTGCACTTCGTCCGCTTTGGAAGCGAAATTTGCGGAAAATCAGCTGCACTTTTGCAGTTGGCTTGTGGCCCTGGCGGGGAAAGACCAGCCCTGAGCCCTGAGCCCAGAACCGCAAAAAGCCCTGTTCCCACCCTACCATCGGAACAGGGCTTTTCGCGGTTTATGCTTGCAGTTCTTTCACGATGCTGCGGACTGCGTCAACGAGCGGCGTGGCCGGCCGGCCCAGCAGCGCTTCCAGGTCGCCGCTCGGAACGTCCAGCGCGCCTTCGCGGATCGAGCGCTGGATGGACACGAGGAACGGCACCACCGGTTCCGGTACGCCCGCACCGCGCATCGCTTCAGTGTATCCAGCATCGTCGACGTGCTGTACGAGCACCTCGCGGCCCAAGGCCTCGCCGATGATCCGGGCCAGCTCGGCATGCGTAATCGGCGTGCCTGACAGCTCATAGGCCTTGTTCTCATGGCCGTTGCCAGTCAACACTGCCGCTGCGGCTTGCGCATAGTCCTCGCGCGTGGCCCAGCCGACCTTGCCCTCTCCGGCGGACGTCACGAGCGGCGCGCCAGCCAGAATTCCCTGGATCGTGCCGGTCTCATTCTCGATGTACCAGTTGTTGCGCAGGAACACATAAGGAATTCCCGTCTTCGCGATCGCTTCCTCGGTCGCTTTATGAACGGGCGCCAGCTCCAGCGAATTATCCGTAGCGTTCACCACGCTCGTATAAGCGATGAGTTGAACCCCTGCCCGCTGCGCTGCCGCAACGGCCGCCAAATGCTGGCGGACCCGCGCATCGTTATCGCCTTGCGTCGATACGATCAAGAGCCGTTCCACCCCGGCAAAAGCCGTATCCAACGAAGCGGGATCCTCGAAGTCCCCCCGCCGCACGTCCACGCCCCGGGCGCGGAGCGCGCTGGCTTTCTCCGGATCGCGCACGCTAACCGCCAACTGCTCGGTCGGCACCTTTGCGAGCAGCGCGTCCACCACCTTGGCCCCGAGCTGACCCGTTGCCCCTGTCACTAAAATCTTCATCCTGGAATCCTCCTTATCAAATAAGTTGCCATAAAGTCACCATTCACTTGTAACCATTATAGTTACAACGATATAGGAAGTCAATTCTCTTCGCGCAGCAGTTCCCTTAGCATTCCCTCTCGATGATTGACGAACTCCTTCATGATTATGTAGTGATCGGTCTCTTCCAGCGTGGTCTTCTTGATCCCGTCCGGCGTAAGCTGATACATAAGGCTGTCCGGATACGCCATCAGGATCGGCGAGTGCGTGGAGATAATGAACTGGGAGTGCCGTCCGACCAACTCGTGAATCCGCGCCAGCATCGCCATCTGCCGATACGGAGACAACGCCGCCTCCGGTTCGTCCAAGATGTACAGGCCGCGCCCGCTGAAGCGGTTCATAAATGCGGCGAAAAACGATTCCCCATGCGACATCGTATGCAGCGATTTCCCCCCGTAGGAGTCGACGATGCGAGGCTGGGACACCCCCGCTTGATTTTCCCGATCCAACTTATCGATCTCCGTCGCCAGGTTATAATAACTCTCCGCCCGGAAAAAGAACCCGTCCCGCGGCCGTATCGGCCCCCGCACGGTGCGCAGATAGCGATGCAGCTCGGAGTGGGTCTCAGCCGTCGCGAAGCTGAAATTCATTGTGCCGCCTTCCGGGTTGAACCCCAGGGCGACGGCGATGCCCTCCAGGAGCGTGGATTTGCCCATGCCGTTTTCGCCGACGATGTAGGTAACCTTCGGATGGAAGTCCAGTCGTTCCAGCGACGAGACCGCCGGCAGATGGAAGGGATATTCGGCAAACGTCGGCACCTCCTGCCGCTGCAGCGTGATTCCCCGCAAATAGGCACTTAACTCCATCAGGCGCCGCCCCTTTCCGCATCCAGCCCGCCGTGGTACAAGCTATGATAGAATCCGCGCTGACGCAGCAGCTCCTCGTGCGGGCCCTGTTCAGCCAGACGGCCTTCCTTCAAGACGAGAATTTTGTCGGCCTGGCGGATCGTATTCAACCGGTGGGCGATCACGAAGCTCGTTCTTCCTTGCATGAGCCGCTGCAGGCCCTCCTGGATTTTGATCTCCGTCACAGTATCGATGCTGCTCGTCGCCTCGTCCAGCACGAGGATTGCCGGATCGGCCAGAATCGCCCGCGCGATGGCCAGCAATTGACGCTGCCCTTGGCTGATGCCGCCGCCGTCCGCGCCAAGCACCTTATCGTAGCCGCCGGGCATCCGCACGATGAAGGAATGCGCATTCGCCAGCTTGGCGGCTTCCTCCACCTCCGCATCGGTCGCATCCAGCCGCCCGAAGCGAATGTTCTCCCGGATCGTGCCCTGGAAGAGGAACGAATCCTGCAGCACAAACGCCATCTGCGAGCGCAAGCTGTCGCGCCGGAGCGTCCGGATATCGCAGCCGTCAACCGTGATCGTCCCCCGGGACGGCTCGTAGAAGCGCGAGAGCAACTGGATCAGCGTCGTTTTGCCGGCCCCCGTCGGTCCGACCAAGGCGACCGTCTCTCCCGGGTTCGCCGTAAAGCTGATCGCCTCCAACGTATCGCCGTCGTCGTTTTCATTTTCCTCATAGGAGAAGTAGACGCCCGAAAAGACCACCTCGCCCCGCACCAACGACAGCTCCGCCGCCTCTTCTTCGTCGCCAGCTTCGATCTCCTCGTCCAGCACCTCGAACACCCGCTCCGCGCCGGCGATCGCCGACAACAGCGTGTTCCACTGGTTCGCCAGGTCATTCAGCGGCCGGGTAAATTGCCGCGCATACTCGACGAATACGACGATCACCCCAACCGTCACTCCGGCACTGCCGCGCACGGCCAGCACCCCACCGATCCCGGCCACGATGGCGAAGCTCAGGTTGTTCAGCCCGTTCATCAGCTTCGGGATGAAGCCGGAGATCGTCTGCGCCCAGAAGCTGGAGCTGCGAATCGCCTCATTCCGTTCGCGGAAGCCTTGAAGCACTCGCTGCTCTTGGGAGAACGCCTTAATGATCCGCTGCCCCGACAACGTCTCCTCAATGTAGCCGTTCAGGCTGCCGAGTTCCTGCTGACGCTGCTTGTACAGCGGCCCTGTCCGCTTCGTGATCCAGCGCATCCCGGCCATCATCAGCGGCACCACAAGGAACGTCAGCAACGTCAGCAGCGGGCTGAGATACAACATCACGGCGACCGTACCGGCCAGCGTCAGCACGCTGGAGAAGATCTGGATCGCCGAGCTGTTCAGCGTCGAGCTGACATTGTCCATATCGTTGGTCAGCCGGCTCATGATCTCGCCTTGCTGGCGTTTGCCGTAATACGGAATCGGCAGCCGGTGCAACTGGGCAAACAGCTCGGAGCGCATGCGATACACCGTCTCCTGGGCGATTCCGATCATCCAGATGTTTTGCAGCCAGGAGGTGAGCGAAGAGCCGGCAAATACCAACGTCAGTCCGATAAGGAACATCACCCAAGGCCGACCTCCGCCCGCCTCCAGGTAATCGTCCACCGCCATCCCGACCAGGTACGGGCCCAGCAGCGCCAGCCCCGAGCTGAAGACGACCATCAGCAGAACGGCGGCCAACCGGGCTTTATGGGCAGACAGGTAGCTCCAGATCCGGCCCAGCGTGCCGGACCAGTTCTTAGCCCGCACCTTGGGTCTTACGCCGCCGGGTCCGCCCCCGTGGCCGGGCCGCCGCGGCCCAGATGCCGCCGCTGCCTGTAGATCCTGACGCGCTCCTCCGCCCTGCGGGGCCTGCGAGGATGGCCCCAGCCCCGGCTTCGGGTACGGATGGCGAAACGGTTCAGTGAAGGTCTTGAACGGCATGGGTCTCCGCCTCCTTTCCTTGCTGGGATTCACAAATCCGCCGGTACAATTCCGAACGCTGCAGCAATTCCTCATGCTTGCCGCTGGCGATCAGCCGCCCGTCATCCAGCAGCAAAATCAGATCGGCCGCTACCGTGGAGCTGATCTTCTGCGTAATCAGCAGCGTTGTACAGGAGAGGCGCGAGACTTCCTCCAGCAAAGCCGCCTCCGTGCGGACGTCCAGCGCGCTCGTGCTGTCGTCCAGGATGAGGATGGCCGGCTGCCGCACCAGCGCCCGGGCGATCGACAAGCGCTGCTTCTGTCCGCCGGACAGATTGACGCCGCGCTGGCCGAGCCGCGTCTCGTAGCCGTGCGGCTGGCGCTCGATCGTGTCGTGGATCTGCGCCTGCCGGGCGGCAGCCCGGATTTGCTCCGGCGTCGCCTCCTCGCGGCCCCAGGCGATATTCTCCCGGATCGTTCCGGAGAATAACATGACCTCCTGCGGCACATAACCGATGGCGCGGCGCAGCCGCTTCCGGTCCCACTCGCGGATGTCGATCCCGTCGATGCGAATTGTCCCTTCCGTTGGCTCGTACATGCCGGGGATCAACTGTACCAGCGACGATTTTCCCGATCCGGTCGCGCCCATGATGGCTATCCGCTGCCCCGGTTCCGCCGCAAACGAGACCCGCTCCAACGCCATCTCTTCGCGGCCCGGATAGCGGAAGGAAACCTTGCTAAACTCGATGCGGCCCTGGATCGGCGCCACCGCCTCCTCCGCCGCCGCTACCTTCCCAGCCGTTGCCCCCAGCTCTCCCTCCGTCTCCGCACCAACCGCCTCCGCCACGCGGCCTTCCCGCTCGCCGGCCGGATCGTCCTCCTCCAGCACCTCGCGCACCCGCCCGGCGGACGCCGCTCCCCGCGACAGGGAGCTCATGATCCAGGACAACGCGGAGAGCGCGCCGATCGTCCGCAGCGAATAGTTGATGACGGCGACCACTTCACCCACGCTGGCGCCGCCGTCCGCGATTTCAATCCGTCCGAACCACAACACCGCAATGATCCCGGCGTTCATGATGAACAGCAGGAACGGCATCGTCGTCTCCGTCAGCTTCAACGCGGCGACCGTACCCTGGCGCAAATCCCGGTTGCGCTGCTCAAAACGCCCGATCTCATGCGACATCCGGACGAATACGCGAATGAGCCGCATGCCGGTCAGATTTTCCTGAATCAGCCCGTTAACGCTGTCCGTGCGCCGCTGCACCGTACGAAATAAAGCGGACGCTCTGCGGATCATCCACAACACGAACCCCAGCAGAACAGGAACGGTGACGGTCAGCAGCAGCCCCAGCTTCACATGCACGACCAGAGCCATCCCGACGCTGCCAATCACAACCAGCGGCACCCGCGAGGCAAAGCGCAAGCACATGAAGATAACGTCCTGCAGCACAGTAATATCCCCGGTCAGCCGGGTAATTAACGATGAAGCGGCGAAACGGTTAAACACCGCATACGAAAAAGACTGTACCTTCTCGTACAGCCGATCGCGCAGATCGTAACCGAAGCCTTGGCTCACATGCGAGGCGAAGAAGGAGCTGGCAATCCCGGCCAGGAACGCTGCCAAAGCGCTCGCCATCAGCACCCCGCCCCAAATCCAGGCGACGGTCACGTCGTGCTGCCGAATCCCGTGGTCGATGATCCGCGAGATGATCAGCGGCTGAACCAGTTCCACCGCCAGCTCGATCAGCAGCATGACGACCGCCGAGATGGCGGCGATCCGGTATTTCTTGAAAATAGCGGTCATAACGGACATCCTGATTCCTCCAGTCCGGGTGATTCCGTAAGAATCGCCAAGTTGGTAAACTATTCTGTTTTATTATAAAACAGATGGAGGCCTCGCTCTAATATTTTCGGTTATCCACCTCCAATTCGGCGGTCACTTCGGTAAAGACGGTTTCGGGGGTGACGATCCTTTTGGGCAGCGTCCGCCCTTCCATCAGTTCTCTTACCGCCTGCATCAGATTCGGCCCGAGCAGCGGGTTGCATTCCACCACCGCGTTGATTTTGCCCTCGGCCATGCTTGTCAGCGCCCTGCGCGTTCCGTCGACGGATAGGATCACGATATCTTTCCCCGGCTTGAGCCCGTAAGCCTCGATGGCTTCGATAGCGCCCAGCGCCATGTCGTCATTATGCGCGTACAGCACATCGATCTCCCCGCCATGACGCTGCAAGAAAGAGCGCATAACCTCCTCCCCCTGCTCCCGCGTAAAATCAGCATGCTCGCTCTCCAGCACCTCGAATCGCTCATCGCCGAGAACCATATCCGCGAATCCCCGGCCGCGATCAATGGACGGTGTCGATCCTTCTGTCCCTTTGAGTTCCACGATTTGGATCGGCCCGGGGTGACCGACCATTTTGTCCAGCAGAAATTTGCCCGCCTTCTTCCCTTCTTCGTACAAATCCGAGCCAATTAGGGTCACATAATTGGAAGCATCCACCGCCCTGTCGACGATAATGACCGGGATTCCGGCCTGCTCGGCTTCGTTCAGAATCGGTCCCCATCCGGTCTGGATGACCGGAGCGATCGCAATCACATCAACCTTGCGCGAGATAAAGCTGCGGACCGCCTCAAACTGCTTCTCCTGCGATTGCTCGGCATTTTCGAACAACAGCTCAATGCCTGCCTCTTTGGCCGCCGTCTTGATCGATTGGCTGTTCGCGTTCCGCCAGTCGCTCTCCGAGCCCAACTGGGAGAACCCCAGCTGGGTTCGGTGTTTCGCCGCGGCCGGCTCTGCGGACGCAAGCTCCGGACTTGAGGTCACATAGGTCGTCGCCGGATCCGTCTCGATGCGGACCGAAGCTTCTTCTGCGGTGCCGGTCTGGCAGCCGGAGAAGATCAACAGAAACGCAAGCAGGGCCAGTAAAGACATCGGTTTGGTTAAAATGGAACGATGGTGCCTATGCATAACTCGTCTCCCCCTATTTCGTGATCTCCCATTATCCGGAAGCTTATCACAAGCGCTTTCATCGGAAAAGAGCGAAAAAAACCTGGGCGTCTCGTCGCCTCAGGTTCTTTTCGTGAATATCCCCGTGGGTTTCCCCTACCCTCGCTCAGCCAGCTGCCGCTCCCCCAGCAGCCTCTGCAGCAAGATAAACAGCAGAAGCAGTACGCCGATCACAATCCGCGTCCACCAAGAGCTAAGGGTGCCTTCAAAGCTGATGATCGTCTGAATTACGCCCTGAATCATGACCCCAAAGAAGGTGCCAACGACATACCCCACACCGCCGGTCAGCAGCGTTCCGCCGATCACTACCGCAGCGATTACGTCCAGCTCCATCCCGTTCGCATGGAGCCCGTAACCGGACAGCATATAGAACGTGAACACGACGCCCGCCAGCGCGGAGCACAACCCGCTGAAGCCGTACACCATTAATTTCGTGCGGGCGACCGGCAGCCCCATCAGCAGGGAGGACGCCTCGCTCCCCCCGATGGCATACGTGTTGCGGCCGAACTTCGTGTAGTGGGCCAAGTAAATCCCAAGGGCAACCACCGCCAAAGCGATGATCACGCTAATGGACACGAAGTGATCGCCCGGCAGCTTGATCTTCGTTTGGGCCGCTGCCGTATAGAAAGCGTTGTCGATCGTAATCGTGTTAATGCTGATGACGTAACACAGACCGCGGGCCAGGAACATCCCCGCCAGCGTAACGATAAACGGCTGGATGTGGAAATAATGGATCGCCGCGCCCATTGCGGTTCCGAATCCCGTCCCCAGGATCAGAACGAGTAAAATCACAAGCGCGGGCGGCCACCCCTGCTGCAGCAAGCTCGCGGACACCATCGTCGTCAGAGCGATCATCGAGCCGACGGACAAATCGATCCCGCCGGACACGATCACGAACGTCATGCCCACCGCGGAAATCAGCAGAAAGGCGTTGTCGATCAGCAGATTTAGCAGCACCTGACCGGAGAAAAATCCCGTATACCGGAACGAACCGGCGATAAACATCAGCAGAAAGAGGCCGATCGTAACTCCTAACGGAATATAATTGCGCTTAAGCATGCGGCTTCACCCCCGGTTTCGCTGCGGCCGGCGTGCCCGGTTTCCGTCTTCCGCTCAGGGCGGCCCGGAATTGTTCGGATTGAATGAAACACACCGCAAGGACAACTACCGCTTTCACGACCAGCGTGATTTCCGGCGGTACGCCCACCATGTAAATCGTTGTCGTCAACGTCTGAATAATCAGCGCCCCCACCAGCGTTCCCGTCAAATGAAAGCGCCCCCCGTTCAAGGAGGTCCCGCCGACAACCACGGCTAAAATCGCGTCCAGCTCGTACCATTGTCCGGCATTGTTCCCGTCCGCGCTGGATACGTTGGAGCTGAGCAGCAAACCTGCGATCCCCGCGCATAAGCCGCAGAACGAATAGACGGCCAAGGTCACCGTCCGCGACCGGACGCCGGCCAGCCGGCTGGCGGTAGGCTTGCACCCGACCGCCTCGATGAAGAGGCCGAGTGCGGTTTTACGGGTCAGCAAGGACGCCGCCGTAAACAGGATCGCAACCACAAAGATGGAAAACGGCAGCGAAAGCCAAAACCCCGCCCCCAGGTACTGATATTTCGGGCTCTGCACCGTGATGATCTGCCCGTTCGTAATCAGTTGTGCGATTCCTCGCCCGGCCACCATCAGCACCAAGGTGGCGATGATCGGCTGAATGCCGATCCGGGAGACGAGAAATCCGTTCCAGAGGCCCAGCGCGGCGGACAGAACCAGCGCGAGGACGGCGGCGGACAGCACGGTCAACCAGCCGTTCTGATCCGCGGCCCGGCTGATCTGCAAGCAGGCCATCGCCCCCGCAATCGCTACAACCGAACCTACGGACAGGTCGATCCCCCCGGTTGCGATCACCAGCGTCATTCCGATCGCAACGAGAATCAGCGGGGAGCCAAAATTCAGAATGTCGATCAGACTGCCGTAGAGATGACCGTCCCGCATTTTGATCGAGAAGAAATCCGGCGAATAGATCAAATTGAACAGGAGCAACAAGGCGAGCACGAGCAAAGGCCACAGCAAACGATGTTTCTTCATCCCTTCTCCCCTCCCGCGATCACCTGCATCACCTGCTGCTGATTCATTTCGGCGCGTCTCATTTCCTTCACCTTCCGGCGGTCGCGGAGTACGGCGATCCGATCGCTGACCCGCAGCACCTCCTCCAGCTCGGAGGAGATGAACAACACGCTCATCCCCTTCTCCGCCAGCGTCAATACCAGCTTCTGAATTTCCATCTTGGCGCCGATGTCGATCCCGCGGGTCGGCTCATCCAGAATGAGCAGCTTCGGTTCGGTCACCAGCCAGCGGGCCAGCAGAACCTTCTGCTGATTGCCGCCGCTCAGATTGCGGATCAATTGCTCCGAATCGGGCGGATGAATATTCAAGAGGCGAATATACGCCTCCGCAATTTCCTCCTGGCGTTTGCGCGGAATCGCGCGGAACCATCCCTTTGCCGCCTGAAGCGCCAATACGATATTTTCCCGAACCGTCAAATCGTCGATAATGCCTTCCTTCTTCCGGTTCTCGGAGCAAAAGGCGATGCCTTCGTCGATGGCCTGACGGGGGGAGTGAATGCCACCTCTCCCTCCGCTGTCGGCCATGTGCAGGCTCCCTTGATCATGCCGGTCCGCCCCGAAGAGCAGGCGGGCCATTTCGGTCCGTCCGGAGCCAAGCAATCCAGCTAGACCCACGATCTCCCCTCGGTGAATCTGCAGATCAAAGGGCTCGATCGCCCCTTGCTTCCCTAATCCCTCCGCACTCAGCAGCAGTTCCCCCGCCGGCTTGCCGCCGTCCTCCGCCGAGCTGGAGAACCCCTCCAGCAGCTCCAGCTCTTTGCCGATCATCTTCGACACCAGTTCGATCCGGGGAAGCTCCTTCACCAGATATTCCCCTATGAACTCCCCGCCGCGCAGGATCGTAATGCGGTCGGATATCTCGTAGACTTGATCCAGAAAATGCGTGACGAACAAAATCGCCAGCCCTTCCTTCTTCAGCTTCCGCATAATCGCAAACAGCTGCTGAACCTCGCCATGATCCAAGCTGGAGGTGGGTTCATCCAGGATCAACACTTTGGCGGAAATGCTGAGCGCCCGCGCAATGGCAATCAACTGCTGAACCGCAACCGAATAAGAATCGAGCGGAAGGGTCACATCGATGTCCAGATGCAGCCGTTCCTTCAGCAGACGCTCCGCGTTCCGGTTCATCTCCTTCCAACGAACCCGGCCGAACCGGTAAGGCTCGTGGCCGATATACATATTTTCCGCCACGGACAAGTTCGGACAGAGGTTGATCTCCTGATACACGGTGCTGATGCCGGCAAGCTGCGCCTCCTGAGGACTATGCACCCGGACCGGCTTCCCTTCCATCTCCACAAGGCCTTGATCGGCGGCGTAAACTCCGGTCAGCACCTTGATCAAGGTCGATTTGCCGGCGCCGTTCTCGCCCATCAGCGCATGCACCTCACCGGGGAACAGCCGGAAATTCACGTTTTTCAATGCTTTTACGCCGGGGAACGTTTTATGAATCCCCGACAGATGCAGAATCGGTTGCATATCCGTCATCTCGCTTAATACTTCCGGTTAGGCAGCTCGCGCTTCGCGTCTTCGGACGTAAACACGCCCTCCTCGGTCACGATCCGCTTCTCGATGTCCTTGCCGGCAACGACATCCTTTACGGCTTGCATCAACTGAGGTCCGAGCAGCGGGTTGCACTCCACGATAAAATTGATTTTGCCTTCACTGGCCGCGACGAATCCGTCTTTAACCCCGTCCACCGTGATAATGAGGATATCTTCGCCCGGCTTCAAACCGGCCGCTTCAATGGCCTGGATGGCCCCAAGCCCCATATCGTCGTTGTGGGCGTACAGCACATCGATCTTCTTATTCGCCTTCAGGAAAGACTGCATCACTTCTTTCCCCTTCGCCCGGGTGAAGTCACCGGTTTGCGAGGCGATCACCTTCAGCTTCGGATTCGATGCAATGACCTCCGCGAAGCCCTTCTGGCGGTCGATCGCCGGTGCGGAACCCGTCGTTCCCTGCAGCTCTACGATATTGATCTCCTCGGTCGAGTCCTTGAATTGATCCACCAGCCATTGTCCGGCCCGGCGTCCCTCCTCCACGAAATCGGAACCGATAAACGTCTTGTAGAGCGAATCATCCGGCGAATCGACAGCCCGGTCGGTCAGAATCACCGGGATCCCGGCATCCTTCGCTTCCTTCAACACCGTATCCCAGCCCGATTCCACCACCGGCGAAAAGGCGATGACATCCACTTTCTGCTGGATGAAGGTACGAATCGCTTTGATCTGGTTCTCCTGTTTCTGCTGGGCATCGGAGAATTTGAGCTCAATGCCGGCTTCCTTGGCCGAATCCTGAATCGAGGTCGTGTTCGCCGTTCGCCAGCCGCTCTCCGCCCCAACCTGTGAAAATCCAAGCACGATTTTGGGATCTTCCGCGGTTGGGTCTGTCGTATTGTCCGTTGTCTGGGTGTCGGTTGTACTGGATTGCGCGGCTTGGCTGCCGCCGTTATTCGCCGGCTCCTGGGCGTTCCCGCCCGAACCGCTGCCGCCGCAAGCGGACGCCAAGAGCAGCAGCAAGGACGCCGCCGCAATCAGTCCGGTTTTTTTGATCGATACCATAGTCCAATTCCTCCCCTTTTTTGGTCACCAAGGTCTGGCGTGACTTGATTATAAAACGCTTTCAATTCCTCGAGATACGGAGTTTCATCGCCCACGTTTGCGTTTTCTTTCGCTTCTCTGCTTCGAGGGGGCGGTCCAGTTTGTTTTTTTGCGGCGTTCCTTTGATTTCTTGTGAATGATTGCGTTTTCAAAGGGGTTGCTTCATAATATGGGATCAATAGAGCCCTTCTTGAAAGGCAGGCCTCCCCATGAAGCTGATCAATTGGATCTCCTCCAGCCTGCGCGCGAAGCTCCTCCTGATGTTCCTGTTCCTGACGGTCCTTCCGCTCATCGCCATCGGGTTGGTCGCTTATCAGAAGTCGTACAACACGGTCTACGAGAACAGCAAAGCCAGCGCAGTGCTCACAGCGGATCAACTGGCGCGAAGCCTGGGAACGCTGTTCACCGACAGCAGCAAATTGCTTGAGCTTGGCAAGCATTCGCAGGTGCTGCATTTTCTCTACTCGCAAACCGACACGTATGAAGATGCCAAAGAGATCCTGCGCACGATCGATTCCTACCGTCAAACCTACAAATACGAAAGCGTCCTGAATATCACCATGATCAACTTGTACGGAAGGGGCATCAGCGAGCGGCGCGGGGTATTTGTGCTGGATAAAAACCCGCTGCGCAACCCTCATTTCGCCTATTTGCTCAACAACCCCGATGTCGTGCTCACCGTCCCTCCGCTGGACGCCCTGACGCTGGACCATCCCGACGGGCTTCAGGAGAAGCCCGCCATTTCGATCATGGCCGCCGTCAAACAGCGAATTACGCATGAAACGATCGGCTTCATCGTCATCGATGTGGACGCTTCGGCGGTCAGCAAGTTCTGCGACGAGGTCAAGGTGGGCGAAACCGGGTTCTTCTATATCGTCGACGCCAGCGGACGTCCGATCTTCATGCCCTCGGGGCTTGTCCCGGATCAGGTCCTGCCGGAGCGGGATATCCTGGCCCGAATGGCGACCGGCACTTTGACCAGCTATGTCGATAAATCGGACGGCGGGCCGAAGTTCATCTTCGCCTCCTCCCCCCGGGCCGCAGGCTGGAAAATCATCGGCCAGGTTCAACTGCGCGAAATCGTCAAGGAAGCCGATTCGATACGGCAATTGATCATCGTCAGCGTAGCGCTGAGTCTGTGCTTTGCCGTTTCTTTGCACTTTTTCATCACCTCCCGGCTCACGCGCCCGCTCAAGCTGTTGAAGAACAAGATGAAGCTTGCCGCCTCCGGCTTTCTGGAGTCGAAGGTTACGCCTGCAGGCAACGATGAAGTCGCAGAGCTCGGACGCAGTTACAACATTATGCTGGGGAAAATCAAAACCCTGCTCGAGCAAAGCATTCGGGAGCAGGAAGAGATCAAGAAGGCGGAATTGCGCGCGCTGCAAGCCCAGATCAACCCTCACTTCCTGTACAATACGCTCGATTCGATCTTGTGGATGGCGGAGGCGGGGAAAAACGACCGGGTCATCACGCTGGTCCAATCGCTCTCCCGGTTGTTCCGCATCAGCTTAAACCGCGGGCGCGACTGGATTCCTCTGGAGAAGGAAATCGAGCACGTTCACAGTTACCTGATTATTCAGCAGATGAGGTATCGCGATATTTTGGAGTACCGGATCGAGGTGGAGCCGCAGCTCCTCCCCTGTTCCGTTCTCAAAATGACGCTCCAGCCGATCGTGGAAAACGCGTTGTATCACGGCATCAAGAACAAGCGAGGCAAAGGAATGATCACGGTATCCGCGGAGGAGACCGAACAGCACGAGCTCCGGCTGTCCGTACAGGACAACGGGTGCGGCATGCCTCCAGGCAAGCTTGAACGGCTGCGCCGCGATTTGTTGAACGGACGCCTGCCGGTGGAAACCGGCGAAGAAGTATCGGGCGGCTTTGGCCTTCATAACGTTCATCAGCGGATCAGGCTTTTTTACGGAGAGCCTTACGGGGTTCGGATCGACAGTGTGGCCGGAGAAGGAACGACAGTGACCCTAACCATTCCAAAGGGCAAGGAGGAATGACCGATGAAGAAAGTGCTGCTTGTAGATGATGAAATTCTCGTCAGGGAGAACATTCGGGACTGCATCCCGTGGGAACGGGAAGGGTTCCAATACCTCGGCGATGCCTCTGACGGGGAGGTCGCTCTGCCGATGATCGAGCAACTGCAGCCCGATATCCTCATCACCGACATCAAAATGCCGTTTATGAACGGCCTGGAGTTATGCCAGGTGGTGCGCGCCAAATATCCTCAGATCAAGGTGATTATTTTAAGCGGTCACGGGGAATTCGATTATGCCCGAGAGGCGCTCAGCCTTGGCGTTGAGGAGTATTGCCTGAAACCGATCAGCGCCTCGGATCTCATCGGGCTGCTTCGCGAGGTCAGCGATAAAATCGATAAGGAGCGCAGCGAAAAAGAACGGCTGGAGGGTTTGATGCGGCGTGAGCGGGAGAAAGCCGGGAATTCGCGGCACAAGCTGTTAAGCGATTTATGCGGGGGACTGTTGTCGGCGCCTGAGGCCATTCAAACGGCCGAACTGTTGTCGGTTCCGCTGGTCGCCCGCTGGTATGCCGCAGCGATTGTCGATCAACGTCCGGCGGAGCCGGCAAACGAAGAAATGGAGGAGACCGGCGGCCCGGAGTGGATCGATCTGCAAGAGCACATCCGCAAAGCCTGCGACCGCGGCCAAATGCTGCAGTATCCGGCCAGTCGGACAAAGCAGGTCTGCATCGTTAAGGGGGATACGGAGGGAACCGTCAAGCAAGCGCTGGAGCCTTTTCGCCGAATGCTGGCAGCCCTGGAAGAGCCGGCTTGCCGCTTCCCGCTGTTCCTTGGGATCGGCTCGGGGCATGAGCGCATTCAAGGTATCCACCTCTCTTTTCTCGAAGCCGAGGAATCGCTTCATTGGCAGCGGCTCACGCGCCAAAACCGGCAAAACCTGCTGGAGGCGACGCGCAGCTCCATTCAGCACAATATTTTGCTGGACCGGCAAGCCTTCATCCGGTTTCTCAAAATCGGGACCTCCCGGCAATTGTCCTCCTTTATCCTTGAATTTGCCGCCGTGCTTCAGCCGATCGATTGGAAGGCTTCACTGACCGGATACTACATCCTGAACGACCTGACGCTGGAGGTGTTCAAGGCGGCCGAAGAGTCCATTCGCGGGCCGGGCGACTCCGGCCAGAGCCTCCGGGCGTTTCAGACGCGGATCGAAGCGGTTAGCTGCTGGGAGGAGGCCTGCGCTTATTTAACTCACCTGGTAGAACAATTTTGGCTGTGGCGCGCCAGGTCGGCCGACCGTTACGCTGAATTACTTCATCGGGTGAAGGAATATATCACCGCCCATTATGACAAAGGGGATATTTCGCTGCAGCAAGCCGCCGAGCAGGTCAATATGAGCCCGAGCCACCTAAGCAAAATATTCAGCCAGGAAACCGGTCAAACGTTTATCGAGTTTCTGACGGAAACAAGGATCCGTAAAGCGATGGAGCTGCTGCAGTCAACGCAGAGCAAAACGTATGAAATCGCTTGTCAGGTCGGGTACAGCGATGCGCATTATTTCTCGAACTTGTTCAAGCGGGTAACCGGGATGACGACCACCGAATTCCGCAAGCATGGCGCTTGGTCCTCCAATCGGACCAACGTCCGCCTCGCCAAGGAGGAGCCGCATGATCGCGCCGTTTCAGGGTCGATGGACTAAACGCTGGACCGCAGTCGCCCGGAGGAACCGGCCGGGGAGCAGGCGAGCCGAATTGCGCGTGTGGGGGGTGGGGTTAGGTGTGATGTTGGGTGTAGTGTTGGTGCTCACGGGTTGCCAAGGGGGGCCGTCGGCCGAGACGGAAGATGGCGGGGTTGCCCCCATCGTCTCGACTGCCGCCCCCGCCGCCGTCTTGCCTTCTTCCACTTCGCCTCAGCTTCAAGCGCCGAGGTATATCTTCGGCATCATCTATCCGATGGCGCATCCTTTTTATGAGGAAATCACCCGGCTTGCGGAAGAGGCGGGGGCCCCCGAGAACGTGAGGCTTGTCGTCAAAGCCCCCGAAACGGTAAGCGTGGAGCAGCAAATCCATATGATGGAGACGATGATTCAGCAGCAGGTCGACGGCATCGCGATTTCGCCGATCGACTCCGCCGCGCTCACCCCGGTGATCAACAAAGCGGCGGATGCCGGAATCCCCGTCGTCTGCTTCGAATCCGATGCCCCGGACAGCCGGCGTTCAGCTTACATGGGGACGGACAACGTGAAGGCCGGAGCGGAATTGGGCCGTGTGATCCAGAAACGGATGAAGGATAAAGGGATGGTCCTCGTTGCATCCGGCGTTTCGTCCATGAGTCAGAACCGGGACCGGCTGCAAGGGCTGCTGGACTTCCTGCATGACGATACGCATATCCAGGTGCTGGAGGTCCGCTCCAACGAAGGAGACGACGGCAAGGCGCTGGCCGATCTGGAGGCGATGATCGACGCCCATCCCCACTTCGACGCCTTCATCTCCACCGATCTCACCTCCGGCTCCGCTTCGGTGCTTGTCTGGAAAGCGATGGGATTAAGCCGGTATGCCGTCGCGTTTCATCTGACGCCGGAGATGAAGGAAGGCTTGCGCAACGGTCAGATCACCTCCGTGCTTTCGCAAAACGAGGCGGGCTGGGGCAGGCTGCTGGTCGGTCAACTGCTTCGGCTGGCCCGGGGCGAGCCGGTTCCGGACTTCACCGACACCGGCCGAATGGTGATCGACGGCTCCCCCGAGGGGCTGACGTCCCTCCCGAAGAAATGAGAGGAGACGACACAAAGCCCTTCCGGCGGTTCAACCGCGGAAGGGCTTCCCTTCGTGGATTAAGCTTGTCCTTCTCCCCCCAGGACAAAGCGGTAAACTTCCTCCACCTTCTCCTCCGTCAGCTCGCCGCTGTTATCGAATTCGAGGATCGAGGAAGCCGGGATATCCCAGTTCACCTCCGGCACGAACTGCACGCGGTGCTTGAAGTCGTCCCAATGCTCCAGCTTCCACGTATCGCGGTCGGTGCACCGGTCGATGATGCGTTCCTTTTGGGTCTCCATGTCCTTCAGCGTGACGACGACGACCTTAACGTCCACTTCTCTTTTGGACAACCTGGCTTCTTGAAGGAGCGTCTCCATCCAGTCTTTGCTCTTCAGCTCCGCGGTAAACGGGGAAATCATAAATACGTTTTGGCCGGCCGCCAAATTTTCGATGCAGATGTCCCGCGTCGTATCGTATTCAAGGTCGCGCAGGTGCTGCTTGTAAAAATCGGAGTCGCGGTCGTTCACGTCCAGACCGTTCATCTCCAGAATTTTCTCCACAAAGCGTCCCCCAACCGTATCGCGGTCCAAAAAAGCGGCAGGCATCCGTCCTGCCAGCTTGCGGGCCACCGTCGTTTTCCCCGTTCCGGCGACTCCTACGAAAAAGACCAATTTCTGCATGATGTCTTCGTATCCTCCTTCGGCATTGCAAGCCGTTATGTATATTGTCCTATTGTACCATTTTTCGCCGGTTTGCGCCGTTGTCCTGCCTGATCTTGAGACAAAAGAAAAACCGGCCCGGGAGTTCCCGGAAACCGGCGATTGAAGCCCCTGTTCCACGCGCCGCCGCGCTGGCTTCAGGATTGCTGCTGCCGCAGCCGCGTCTCCCGAACAAGCTCCTTGACGTTGTCCTCAAGCCGGCTGCGCAGCTCCTCGGCGATATCAAACCCGCCGGCTTCGGTACGGGCCACCTGGGTGTCCACCGCATACACGCCGCCCAAAATATAACGGGCGCCCAGCACGGACAGGACCGGCTTCAACGCGTACTCGATCGTCAGCAGGTGCGCGAGACTGCCCCCGATAAAGAGCGGCAGGACCACTTTCCCGGCCAGACCTTTTTGCGGCACCAGATCCAGGAACGTCTTCAACACGCCGGTATACGACGCTTGATAGACCGGGCTGGCCACAATCACCGCGTCCGCTCCGGCCACCAGCGCGTTCGCTTTCACAATCGCTTCGCTTTCGAATTTCGTATGGATCAAATCCTCCGGCGGCAGCTCCCCCACGTTCAAATGGCTGACTTCGAAGCCTTCGCCGCGCAGCAGCTCCTCGGTCAGCGCGATCACCGCCCCCAGCCGGGATCCCAGCGTCGGATTGCCGTTAATTACCGTAACTTTCATATGGAGTCTCCCCTTGTCTCATTCGGACGTTCGCCTTCCCTCGCATCCCTGACGAATTCCCTAAATTTTAAAACGATGCTATCAAGATTTGCATGAAAAGTCAATGCGGACGGGGCGTCAACGTCGGGGCCCCGATTGACAACAAGGCTGGCTTCGCCTGAGGCGAGATACAACGCCTCGATGGTTACAACGCTTCAATGAGATCCCCGGCGAGCAGCGATGCCGGATTGCCCGTGCGGGCGGCGGCCGCGCGTTCGCCGGCCCGGCCGTGCAGATAGACGCCGAACGCCGCCGCTTGCACGGCGTCCAGGCTCTGAGCCAGCAGCCCGGCGATCAGGCCGGTCAACACGTCCCCGGAGCCCCCGGTCGCCATGCCGGGGTGCCCGGTGACGTTGACGAACACGCGGCCGTCCGGGGCCGCCACCACGGTGCGCGCGCCCTTCAGCACGAGCGTCACGCCGTGCTGCATCGCGAAGCGCCGCGCCAGGCNTTCTCTTTCTCCTTCTCCTCCGAGTCCGAGTCCGGGTCCGAGTCCCGCCCCCTGCCAATTGCCGCGGCATGACGCTCGCGAATTCTCTCCTCGGGGTACTCCGGCAGCCGGCCTTCCCGCCGCAGCCGGCACAAGGCCAGCACCTCCTCGGCAATCGCCCGACCGGCGTTCTCCATCAAGGCGACCGTCGGGATCCCGATCTGCTCGATGGCGTGGCGGTCAATGGCGCGCATTTGCTCCGACGTCACAAATTTCATTGGGTCTCCTCCCCCTGTTCTTGCCTAATACCCTACGGTGAACCGGGCACCGAGATAATACGGGTCCTCCGCCTCATCAATCAGGGCTGCCGCGTAATCCTCTGCGGTAATCCGGCTGTTGTCCCGCTCATCAACGACGAGACGATCCAGGCCAAGACGGAACACGCCCGTGCGTTTCCCCGGCTCGATGAGCGCCGGCGGACTCAGCACCGTCCACTCCAGGTCCGACGCCCGGTAGATGCTCAGCGCCTCTTCATGAGCTCGGGCGAGCGGCCGCACTTCCTCCGGGAACTCCGGCGTATCCATCAGCCGGACGCCCGGGGAAGCCTCAAGGCCGCCCGCTCCGCCGACGGCGATCAGCCGCCGAACCCCGCCGCGCTTGACGCCTTCGATCAGCGAACGCGTCGCTTCCTGCAGCTCGTCCTCTTCCCCGAAGCGCGGCCCGTACGCGCTGATCACGAGGTCCTGTCCCTGGACCAGCTGGGCGATTGCATCGGGGATCAGGATATCCCCTTCCTTCAGGACGAGATGCCCGGCCTTTGGGGTACCCGCCGGGACGAGATCGGGCAACCCCATCTCGACAGCTCGCGCCTGATCTCTGACCACTGCCGTCACTTCATGTCCGCGCCGCAGCGCTTCCTCCGCAATTCTTTGTCCAATGGTGCCCGTCGCGCCAAATAATACGATTTTCATCTATCGTCTCGCCCTTTCCTCGCAGTTCGCTCTATGCATGCGGGTTGTCTCTTCGCAGTTGGATAGCATTCCCAAGTTTGCTGTTTTCATTATAATCGTCCCGCCTCGGCAAGTCCAAATGAAAACAGGGCTTCCCCGCTGCCACGCTGCCACGCAGCCAGAGAAACCCTATATCGCCCGCCGGTGACTCCTTTGTTGACATTTGTTCAACATTTTCACCGGTCTTTGCTGAGATGGATCTATTATGTTGTCATTGTTGCAACATTTTCGGCCTAAATTGGTCGGATGTGCGCGGAAATGTTGCACCTTTTGCAGCACTTTCACCTAAACGAGCTCGGGAGGTATGGAGATGTTGCCTTTTTTGCAACAATTCGGCGATGGCTTGGCGGCTCTTTCATCGTTCCGAATCCCCCCGTACAAGCGTACAAGCGCACATGCGCAACACACACCGTTATCCTGCTTTCCCTAACGCAAAGCTCAGGATCAAGATCACAAACACAACCGCGGTAATCAGCACATACCGGTAATCCCGCTCCGCCCAAAACAGAAACAGCGAGACGAAAACGCGGAATACCGGCGTCAGAATAAGCAGCAACAGGCCGGTCTGAATCACCGCCGCCGCCTTGAAGGCCAATAAGCCGGACATGATGGCGCCGAAGCTGGTTGGATACGTGTCCCCCGGATACCCGCTGTCCCCGGTGACCAAGTACTGGACAAGTCCGACTATAATGACGACCGCAGCAAGCAGGACGCCCACTCGCAGCATTTTGCTGATAGCCGTCTCAATTTCGAAGGTGCGGGCCTGCACTCCATTGTTATGGTCGTCCATCTCAACCCCTCCATCCTTGGTAGATCATTTGAAACGCGACATATATCATCACCGGGATAAAAAGCTTGCGGATCGTCTTGCTCTTCATCCGCTGCATCAAGCGCGACCCTGCGGTCGCTCCGATCAATACCCCCAGCGCAACGGGGGCCGAAATGATCGGAATAATGTCCCCGCGAAGCAAATAGATGCCCGCACTGGCCGCTGCCGTAACCCCCATCATGAAATTGCTGGTGGCGGACGACACCTTGAGCGGCATTTTCATAAACACATCCATGGCCATAACCTTGAAGCTCCCGCTGCCGATGCCCAGCAGCCCGGAAATCACCCCCGCGCCATACATCACCCCGAAGCCCTCGTACACACGGTCCACGTTATAAGCAACGGTCTTGCCGAGCGCCTTGTCGTAATACTCGCCTTGCAATCCGAGCTTTTGGGCCATCGGGTGCAGCGGAACGTTCTCCGGAATTTCCTGCTTGCCCTTTTTGATCATGGCATACGCTGAGTACAGCAGCAGCAACGCGAAAATAATATACAAAAACCGCGGGGCGATCAGTGCCCCGATAAACGCGCCGGTAATCGCCCCGACGGTCGTGGCGATCTCCAGAAACATGCCGACCCGCAAATTGGTGATCCGGTCGCGAATATATGCCACCGCCGAGCCGCTCGACGTGGCGATGACAGAGATAATGCTCGCCCCAATCGCATGGTTAATATCAACGCCAAACAATAAGGTCAGCGCCGGTGTAACGATAATTCCTCCGCCTAATCCGAGAACCGAGCCCACGATCCCCGCTAAGATGGCGATCATAAAAATTTCAATCACTGTGGAAGTCAATCCGCTGGCATCTCCTTTGCCTTTTACTCACATGCTTGACCCGCTACGGTCACCCCATGTTCATGCTTGCTCCAAACCATTCCGAGGCCGCCGGGAGCGGTATACTCGAAGCCAAAACGCCGATACAGCTTATCCGCCGGCACATCCGCGATCAAGCTGACATAGGTGAACGGCGGCGTGTGCCGCTCCAGATATCCCATGATCTCGCCCATGATCGTTGTGCCGAGTCCCCTCCCCTGAAGTTCCGGACGCACCGCGATGTCGACAACCTGCATGAAGCAGCCGCCATCCCCGACGATTCTCCCCATTCCCGCCAGTCCCTTCTCATCATACAAAGAGACCGCGAATAAAGAGTGAGCCAGGCCGACCGCTGCTCCTTCGGCGCTGCGCGGACTCATTCCGGCCAGCGCGCGAAGCTTTAGATAATCGTTAACCTCGGGCGCTTCGCGAATGAGTTTCACCCCCGCGCCGGGGGGTTGTTCATTGATGTTGTTCATTCAGGTTGTTCCCTCCGCTGGCCGTTGATTTTTCACAAGTTTTCATCAGTCTCCAAGTATACCACATTTCCGAATCTCTTGAACCAAGCTTGAATCCGAACGGCACGTATGCAATAGTGAAAGGAGGAATATGGAAAGGGTGATCGCCGTGTCACTGTCGGAATGGATAACCTGGCTGCAGACACCTGAGCATTCCGTGCTAGCCGCCTTCCTGGCGTTGTCTGCGTTCCTCGCACTCTACGGTGCGGCACGCGGCAAAATGGTTCGGGACGAGCAACGCCATCTCGATTACATCAACTCCACCTTGGATCGTTATGCCGCCGCTGCCGGTTCGTTAATGTCCGCCTTGGATCTGCCATCACAGACTTCC
Source organism: Paenibacillus phocaeensis (assembly GCF_900021165.1). GTDB lineage: Bacteria > Bacillota > Bacilli > Paenibacillales > Paenibacillaceae > Fontibacillus > Fontibacillus phocaensis. Next base: position 102,379 of record NZ_FCOQ01000006.1, read on the forward strand.
CCGGAGCTGGACCTCCTGAGGGGTAAGCTGTTGGCTTGTCGAGCCGCGCCTTATAGCAGTGAAAATTTGCTGGCCCAAATCGCGGCTTTCGCCGAGGATGGCGATTGCTCCCGCTTGCCCCTGTTGCTGAGAACCATTGAGCGGGAGGGGGAAGCGCTGATCGCCGAGCGGGACAAGCTGCTGCGCCGGACGGAGCGACCCGGATGGGGAAGCTGGATTTGGCGCGTTTTTCGGCCCGGATTGCCGGTATTGTTCGCTTTCGCCTTCTTCTTGTCGTTGCTCCGATTGTGGCGCCTGCTGGGAGAAAGCTTCCCCGGTCAGGCGGACACCGGACTCGTCTGGGCGCTGGCAGCCGACTGGATGCAATTGGCCTCGTGCTGGTTGGCTCTACTCTTCCTTTACCTGGCCATCCTGAGCGGGCGGAACCAGCATGTTAACGCGATCCCCGCCCGGCTCCTGGCCTTCCTGATCGCGGTGTTGGCCGCGGGCCATCTGGCAGCCGGCAGTTGGCTGGCCCCTTATATCTTGGGGGCGCAGTTGCTTCTGCTTCTCGCCGGATTTCGCTTGAACCGCCGCAAACCTCGGAAGGCGCGCCCTTACGTTGGCCATGATCCGCTGCCGTTGGCAACGGAGGCTGCGGAAGCCGCCGCTCCTGAAGCCGTAACAACGCCAGGCCGACCAGGGGAAGGCGAAACGCCGCAATAAGCGAAAAACAACCCCGATTCCTTGAGGTGGTTCAGGCATTACTGCCTGACCCGCTCGGAATCGGGGTTGTCCTCGTTATGCAGGGCATCGTTTCTTGGGTTACCGCTGTCCGGATTCGCGCAAAGGTTTGGCTGTTTGACGGGAAGCGCCGGAAGCCCTGGAGGCGCTGCCCGGATTCAACTCGTAACGTTTGCGTTCCGTGCGTTCCATTTGTACAATTTGGCCTTCATGGACAACGATGTTCAGCGAACCGAATTCCATGCCGCCCAACAGTTCCGCGATCCGCTCCAGCCAGATTTCATCGACTTTCAATGGTTTCGCCATCCCCCTACCCCTCCCCTTATAAATTCACCCGAGCCTTCCGCTGCTCACGTAACCTCCGGCTACGCTCCGCTGCTCTGTCTCTAGCTTCATCCAACCTTCGTACCTTCTCGTCGCCAAACTTCACTCAACCGGTTACACTCCAAACTACTAACTACTAACTACTCCTAACTACTCCTAACTACTACTTACTAACTACTAACTACTAACTACGCTGCACCTTATTGCTGCTCACTCCGCGTTAACTCCGCTGCTCTCCAACTAACTTCCCGCATTTTAACGGAACCCAGAGCCGTTAATGGTCCTCTTCGCGAATAGTCTGAGTTCTAACGGAACCAGGAGACCTTATTGGGGATAGATGCAGCTAATTTTCCGCGATATGAGTCAAATAAGGTTTCTGAGTTCCGTTACAGCGGGAAATAGTCGGGAAATGAGCCAATAGCGGCGCTACGTTCCGTTAGAAGTTGGCCACCCCATACGCAGTCCAGCTCTACTGTTAGTTCGGCGTTCGCCGTTTGCCGTTCACCTTCCAATTCCCAGTTCGGCGTTCGCCGTTCCCTTCCAACTCCCAGTCCACCGTTTCCATCACCAAACACAGACACAAGTTGCCAGCTACTCACACTCACTTTTCATTACTCCCTACTTTTCTTCAATACGCGACTCAACTAACTCCCCCACGCCTACTAATGTGACTCCACCCGCATTTTAACGGAACCCAGAGCCGTTAATGGTCCTCTTCGCGAATAGTCTGAGTTCTAACGGAACCAGGAGACCTTATTGGGGATAGTTGCAGCTAATTTTCCGCGATATGAGTCAAATAAAGCATCTGAGTTCCGTTACAGCAGGAAATAGTCGGGAAATGAGCGAATAGCGGCGCTACGTTCCGTTAGAAGTTGGCCACCCCATACGCAGTCCAGCTCTACTGTTAGTTCGGCGTTCGGCGTTCGCCGTTCACCTTCCAACTCCCAGCCCACCGTTTCCATCACCAAACACAGACACAAGTTGCCAGCTACTCACACTCACTTTTCATTACTCCCTACTTTTCTTCAATACGCGACTCAGCTAACTCCCCCACGCCCACTAATGTGACTCCACCCGCATTTTAACGGAACCCAGAGCCGTTAATGGTCCTCTTCGCGAATAGTCTGAGTTCTAACGGAACCAGGAGACCTTATTGGGGATAGATGCAGCTAATTTTCCGCGATATGAGTCAAATAAGGTCTCTGAGTTCCGTTACAGCGGGAAATAGTTGGGAAATGAGCGAATAGCGGCGCTACGTTCCGTTAGAAGTTGGCCACCCCATACGCAGTCCAGCTCTACTGTTGGTTCGGCGTTTACTGTTCACCTTCCAGCTCCCCGTCCACCACTCACAGTTCACTTTCGCTGCACCCGTTCATAGTTCACCTTTGGCTGTTCACCGTTTACTGTTTAGTTCACCGTTCACTGGGACCTTCCACTGTTCACTGTCCACTGTTCACTGCTCACTGTTCACTGTCCACCGTGCACTGGAACCTTCCACTATTCACTGCTCACTGCTCACCATTCACTTTCACCTTCCAGCTCCCAGTCCACCATTCACTGTTCACCGTTCACTTCCACCGCTCATCCTTCACCTTCACCATTCACAGCCCCATCCCCGTTCCCACCACCGCATGCGGCAGGACGCGCGGCGCTTCACCCCCTCCACACCTCGCACAACGAACCACACTACTACTACACAATTCAACTACACCCTACACACCGCCCGGCAGCACCTGATGCACGCCCCCGGGCCCCGGCACTTCCGCATTCTATTCCCCAACGCCGAGTTGTTTAACCCCATTAAGCAACTCGGTGGCGGAGCGGAGCTTGGGATCATTCCCCTAATGACGGCTTTGGCGCGTAAACCAGCCCTTGAGAAGCAGGGTTACGAGCGCCAGCAGCAGCAAGAGGGAAGCCACGGCAAACGACGCGGAAAATTGGTATTCGTTATACAGAATCTCCACGTGCAGCGGCAACGTGTTTGTTTCTCCCCGGATATGGCCCGAAACGACGGAGACCGCGCCGAATTCCCCCATCGCTCGTGCGTTGCAAAGCACAATTCCGTACAATAGACCCCATTTGATATTCGGGAGCGTAACCTTCCAGAAGATGCGGAAGCCGCGAGCTCCCAGCGTTACGGCGGCCTCTTCCTCCTGCTGCCCTTGATCTTCCATCAGCGGGATGAGCTCGCGGGCAACAAACGGGAAGGTTACAAATAACGTCGCCAGGATAATGCCTGGCAAAGCGAAGATAATCGAGATGTGATGTTCATCCAGCCACGGTCCGAACCAGCCGTGCGAGCCGTAGACCAGCACGTAGATCAGACCGCCAATCACCGGCGATACGGCAAAGGGCAGGTCGATCAAAGTGACCAGCACCTGCTTGCCGCGGAACTTGAACTTGGTGACGGCCCAAGCGGCGGCCACCCCGAAGATCGTATTGAGCGGTACGGTAATCAAAGCGACGAGCAGCGTCAGCCGCAAGGCGGACAACGCATCGGGATCCCGGATCGCCGCGACGTACACGCCCCATCCTTTCTTGAGCGCTTCCGTCAGTACGACGGCAAGCGGCAACACGATCAGCCACAGCAAGACCAGCGCGGCCGCCGTGATCAACACCCATTTCACAGCCCCGGACCCCTGCCCCGCATGCTTACGCGGAGCCGTTGGCCTGCTCGCCGCTAATGGCACAGAACCGGCCATAATCTCCCCTCCCTATCGATTGCATTCCCCAAGCTTGCCTTTCCCGACCGCTCGCGGTAAATCGTCACCTCATCTTCCCGCTTACCGCGTGGTCTTGCGAAATCGGCGTTGCAGCGTATTGATGAGCAGCAACAACACGAACGAGATCAGCAGCAGCATCAGCGCGACCGCCGTCGCCCCGGCGTAGTCGAATTGCTCCAGCTTCGACATAATGAGCAGCGGGGCGATCTCCGTCTTCATCGGCATGTTGCCGGAGATGAAGACGACGGACCCATATTCCCCGATGCCGCGGGCGAACGCGAGCGCAAACCCCGTCAAGAGCGGGGGCAGCAGCTCCGGCAGCACCACCTGGCGGAAGGTGCGGAAGCGGCTCGCGCCGAGCGTGGCCGCCGCCTCTTCCACCTCGGCATCCAGGTCCTGCAGCACCGGCTGTACGGTGCGCACGACGAACGGGATGCCGATGAACATCAAGGCAAGCGTGATGCCGGCTGGCGTAAACGCGATGCGGATCCCGAGCGGTTCGAACAAGGAACCGATCCAGCCGTTCGCCGAATAGATCGCGGTCAACGAAACGCCAGCCACCGCCGTAGGCAAGGCAAAAGGAAGGTCGATCATGGCGTCAAACACGTTTTTACCGGGAAAATCGTACCGGACCAGCACCCAGGCTAAGAGCAGCCCCAGTACAGCATCGATCAGTCCGGCCACCGCCGCGGTTACAAAGCTCACCCTGTAGGAGGCAAGCACGCGCGGGTCGGTCGCGATATCCCAAAACTTCTCCCAGGTTAGTCCTGTAGAATTCAGCAGCAAGGCGGATAGCGGGATCAGTACGACCAAGCTGAGATACAGCACGCTAAATCCCATCGTCAGCCCGAAGCCGGGCAGAACGCCGCGCTTTGTGGTGCCACTGTGCATATTTTTCGCCTCCGATTCGTTACGGTCGGTACATATTATTGCGGTACATAAATTTGGCTGAAGACGCCGCCGTCATTAAAGTGCTTCGCCTGGGCTTCGGCCCAGCCGCCGAATTCCTCGATCGTAAACAGCTTGATTTCCGGGAATTTGTCGGCATATTGCGTCTTGACACTGTCCAGCGTCGGACGGTAATAATTCTCCGCGGCGATCTTCTGACCTTCTTCCGAATACAGGTACTTCAAATAGGCTTCGGCGACTTCGCGCTTGCCGTTGGCATCGACATTTTTGTCGACCACGGCAACCGGCGGTTCGGCGAGAATGCTCTCCGACGGATAGACGATATCGAATTTATCCGGCCCCAGCTCCTGCACGGATAACCAGGCCTCGTTCTCCCAAGCCAGCAGCACGTCGCCCAGTCCACGCTCTACGAACGTTGTGGTTGCGCCGCGCGCCCCGCTGTCGAGAACGGGAACATGCTTGAACAGCTCTTGGACGAACTCCTGCGCTTTCGCTTCATCGTTATTGTTATGATGCAGCGCATACCCCCATGCCGCCAGGTAATTCCACCGCGCCCCGCCGGAAGTTTGCGGATTCGGCGTGATCACCTCGACGCCGTCCTTGATCAAATCGTTCCAATCCTTGATCTCTTTGGGATTGCCTTTACGAACGAGAAATACGATGGTTGACGTATATGGCGAGCTGTTATGCTCGAATTTTTGCTGCCAACCCTCACCGATCAAGCCGCTGTCCGAAATGGCGTCAATGTCGTACCCCAGCGCCAAGGTGACCACGTCAGCCTTCAGACCGTCGATGACCGCCCGGCTTTGCTTGCCCGATCCGCCATGCGACTGTTTAATGGTGACCTTTTGTCCTTTTTCTTTCTCCCAATAAGCCGCAAAGGCCTTGTTATAATTCTCGTATAATTCCCGGGTCGGGTCGTAGGATACGTTCAGCAACTCCACCGCTTTGGCCTTCTCCCCGCCGCCGGAGTTTCCGGCTGCCGCGCTGGCCGCCTCGTTGCCCCCGCTTTGGTTCGCCGAGCAAGCCGCCAGGACCCCAACCAATATCCATGCCAGACTCATCAGAACCCCTTGCTTCAACCTTCTGTTCACTCGTATCACTCCCCATACTCACTTTACTCGCTTTACTAGGGCAGGGCAGGCATCTACCGCAACCAACATCCGACAAAGGAAAACGGAGAAACGCCCCACCCCCTACGGTCAAACCGAGCCACTACCCGTGTCTGCCAAGGCAAGTAGAGCGTTCCTCCGTCCGTACGGTGAGAACATTTTTAATTATTCCTACCTGTTTAGTATGCTATGGTGTTATTTTATATGCGGCAGCCTAAAAATGTCAAACCTTTTTATGCAAAATCAGCAAATTATTTATAAGCTCCCCTTATAGTCGATACAGGCTAGGGGTGGGGCGATCGATGCCTCCTTCCGTTAATCAAAAAAACCCGAAAGCCGGCATAATGCAGGCCTTCGGGTGTAAAGATCAAATCTTTCGCCTTCTTCAATTGATAGGAGGCTTCTTCTCACTTGGTATCTGCCGGCTGCCCCGCGTTATCCCTACTCCTAAAGATATGCTGTTCTGGGCGGCTGGGTTCCTGTCACTGAATAAAAACGTGAATACTATTTCAACATCCCCGCTGTCAAGTGCGCGGGAAGCGGTTCGATGCAGGACGGCTTGGCGATCTTTAAGCTGTGCTCCGCCAGCATCAGGCGGCCGCTCTCAGGATCGCGGCGCAAGGCGGCGATATCGCCGCTGTATTGATTCGCCACCAGCACGTAGTCTTCCAGTACGGCGAAATTACGCGGCCAGCTCCCTCCCGCACTCGTCCATGCCGGATCAACCAGACGCCCGGTCTGCGGATCGAGGCGGAAACGGACGATGCTGTCATGCCCGCGGTTAGAGCCGTATACGTACCGGCCGTCCGGTGAGAAATGGATATCGGCAGGGTAATTCTCCCCCTGATAATCCTCCGGCAGCGAGCTGGCATGCTGGATCGCTTCAAGCCGCCCCTCTTCCGGGTCGAACGCGTACGCCGTCATCGTGTTGTTCAACTCGTTCATACCGTAGGCGAACCGTTCCGACGGATGGATCACGAAATGCCGCGGCCCCGCTCCCGGCGGCAGATCCACCGCCCCGTGCCTGACGAGCCGTCCGCACTCCAGACGATAAATCACGATCTGGTCGGTTCCCAAATCGGAGACGAACGCGAACCGTCCGTCCCGGCTTGGCACGATGCTGTGGGCGTGAGCCGATTCCTGGCGCTCCGGATTCACGCTGCTTCCCTCATGGCGGATACAGGCGGTCATTTCACCCAGCGCACCATCCGGTTCAAGGGCAAACACATTGACCTGCCCGCTGGAATAATTGGCAACCAGCAACCTCCGATCCGGCCCGAACTGCAGAGCAAGATGGCAGGGATCCGCCCCCTGCGTTGCCAGCTCACCGTTCAGCATCTCCAGCTTGCCGTCCTTCGGATTCAGAGCAAATCCGGCGACCCGCCCCTCGGTTTGTTCGCTTACCGCATATAACCGCAGCCCCTCGGCATCGATCGTCAAAAAGGACGGATTCACCAGACCCGAGGTGGTGTGGATGACTCGTAACTCCCCGGTGTCCCGCTGCAGCTCGCAGAGATAAATTCCCGGTTCGCCGCTCTCGGCATAGGAACCGACATAGAAGCGCCAAACCCCTTGGTGAACTTCACTCATCGAACGTTCTTCCTTCCCTTGGTCAAATTCATCCAGCATCCGCTTTACTTCGGACAAAGGCAGCCGGTCAAAATACAGCTCCAGCTGCCGTTCTGCCCCGCCATAAATTTGGTTCATCACGGAAGGGATGTTCGAGGAAATGGTGCAGGCGGAATGCTCGCTGCCGGAACACCAGCTTGGACGCAAGGAGCCTTGGGCGAACATCCGGTACAAGTCGCCGAGAGAGACCGACGACAGCTCGGTTTTCAGCAAATAACCGCCATGTGCCCCCTCCTTGGTCGTCACGAGGTCTTGACGGCGAAGCAGGCTAAGCACTTTACGTACACGTGCCGGATGAGTTGCCACGCTGCAGGCGATTTGTTCGCTGTTGGCCATCCGATCCTCCCTGGAATCCAGAAACAACAAGCAATGGACGGCGACCGTCAGTTCGCTGTTCATCTTCGTACCCCTTTCCCTTTCCGATTTGAAACAAAGACAGGCGAGTATGATATAATGTTCTCGCGAATCGCTGTTGCTGACTATCACCTACAACCTACACAGAAAGGGAATTTCCATGAATCTGATGAATCCCTCTTATCTGCAAATCGCCTTTACCTTCGGTGCGATGGCCATGGCCGTCGCTGTTCTATTTATCCGTTTGAAAGCCAGCCGCAAGCCCGTCACGGTGAAGAAAATTGTGATTCCGCCGCTTGGGATGACGACCGGCTTCATGATGTTTATCGTCCCGGAGACGCATATTCCTCTCCTGTGGGGCGTGATCGCTTTCGCCTGCGGCTGGCTCCTCTTCTCCTATCCGTTGATTCGGACAACCAAGTTTGAGAAGATCAACGGCGACATTTATGCGGAACGTTCGCGCAGTTTTATCCTGATCCTGATCGGCCTTGTGGTCGTTCGTCTCCTGCTGCATGAAGCCGTGGAACAATTTGTCTCCGTAATGCAAACGGGAGCCCTGTTCTTCCTGCTCGCTTACGGCATGATTATTCGCTGGCGCTTGTTTATGTTCAAGCAATACCGGGCGATGACCGAAAATGCCGCTGCATCCTGAGTCCATCGTACACATTGAGGCCAAAGCATCATCCCTCGACAATCGAACGGTTGCGCCCTTCTTCCTTGGCTTGGTAGAGGCAACGATCCGCTCGTTGGATCAACTCCTCCGCCTCCATCGGATCGAACGGGGCGAGGCGGTACCCGCCAACGCTAATTGTCACGTACGGCTCCGCGGCGGAGCGCTTATGCTCAATCGCCAGGTCGGCGACCGCTTGTCGCAGCCGTTCGGCAAACGCCAAGGTCTCCTGCGCCTTTAGCCCGGACAGGACAACCACGAACTCCTCCCCGCCGTATCTAGCCGCAAAACCTTGCTCCTGCTTCGCCGAAGTATAGATCGTCCTGGCGATCTCCTTCAGGACGTAGTCCCCGCCTTGGTGTCCATAATAATCATTATAGGCTTTAAAACAATCGATATCTATGATAAGCAGGGAAAGTGCCGTATTCCGCTCCTCCGGGGCAACCATTTCCCAGGCTAAAATCTCATCAAAACGCCGGCGGTTGGGGATTTCCGTCAACCCGTCAAGATTGGTCAGGCGAATCAGCTGCTCGTTTGCATGTTCGAGCTGCAGCCCTGATTCCGTCAGTTGCCGATGCTGCTCCGACAACCGGATAAACAATCGGTTCACCTCATTCACCACCGCACAAATCACAACGGTGGAAGCGACGACAGAATTGAACTTGGCTACATACCACCCCAATGTAAACCGCATGCCGGCAAACAACGTCAGCGTCGCATCCATCAGGAAGGCAAGCAGGGCTACCGCCAGCCATAAATGCAGCATAGACCAGCCCTTCACTCTTCTCCACACCACCGCCAAGGCCAGAAGATTCAATATCCACAAAACCGGTCCGATCCCCGAGGCATTCAATTTTCGGTAATCCTCTTGCTCAATGATGTCCGGGATCCATCGATCTCCTAACGTGGTGAGCTCAAATACGCCAAATGCGGTCAACAGCGTCAGCGTGACGCCAGCCGATCCGAAGTTGAAGATCTGCTCCTTCGAGCTTATCGGCTTGGACCACCTCCGGCTCACCCAGGCGTATAGCAGGATGCCAAGCGAAAATCCCCCGTGCCAAACCACCCAAAGCCATGTGGAGGTCTGCCCGCCAGCCCCGATGAACTCCCCTAATCCGCCTAAACGGTTGGGAAACGTCAGAATATGCAAGGCCGTCATTAACCCGCTGAATAAATAAGTGCAGGACAACACGAGCAGTGCCGGAAGGCCGGAGGCTCGATATTGACTGTATAGGATAAAGGCCGTCAGCAGATCGCCAAATATCAGCCAGCCGATCGAGGCGGACAGGATAGATTCGTTGGCGGGAAGCGTTATCATCCCGAACGGCAATGCCGCGAGCGATACCGCAACAATGAGAAAACCGAGGAAGGCGGCCAGCTTCCTTTGCTTGCCGCTGGAGGGAATGTCAAATACATGAGAGGCTACTTTATAATTTCCGTGCATCGGTGCGCGGGTTCTCCCTTCTGGATGTCCACATCAGTGTAGTACCTCAAACATATTAAATTTTTAATATAGATGCAATCCTTTTATGGATATTCTGAATGAAAAAAAACAGCCGCATTCGCAATTATGCGAATACGGCTGTAGTTGCTGGCTGCATCACCAAATCCGGCGGCAGACTCGCCTATGCCTTCTTGGCCGACGACTTTTGATCGGAGCTCGGATTGCTCAGTTGGGGAAGCATGCGCATTCCCTGGACCATCTCGGACGAGCACAGCGGACAAACGGGGCTGTAATCAAACGTGAAATTGTCCCGCATCCATCCGTTGCAGTCATCGCTCGTGCAGGTCCATACCGGCGTATTTTCCTCAGGAATTTCTTCTAACGTTTTTTTACGGTAGTTCATAATTCCCCCTCCTTCAAGGTGAGCATTTCAACCGGATGCATCGATATGGTTCGTTTAGAGTGCTATATGTACCATCAGAAGCAGGCTTCTGAAAGTTAACCGCATGAATGATCTTAGCGTAGAAAAACTGCCCTTAATGCAAGAACGCATTAAGAGCAGTTTCTGGCTGGCTTACAGTTTTACAACGTTCTCGGCTTGTGGGCCGCGGTTGCCTTGAACCACGTTGAATTGTACGCGCTGGCCTTCGTCGAGGGTTTTGAAGCCTTCGCCAGTGATTGCGCTGAAATGAACGAATACGTCATTTCCGCCTTCCACTTCGATAAAGCCAAAACCTTTCTCAGCGTTGAACCATTTTACTGTTCCGGTTTCCATGGGGAATACCTCCTGTTTTAAAGATTAACATGATTCATTTTTTTAACAGAAGTCGCTCAAAAAGGCTGACCTTTATTGAACATGCACCACTTGTATAAAAAAAATTCACATATTGAAAAAAGTTCCAGTTTTTAAAAAGTGACACTCTTTTCAATACATGAATGAATATCTTCTTCCAAAAACACGAGATGAACTCATTATAGCCTTTTGCCAGATAAAAAGCAAATCCCCTGTTTTTGCAAGCCCGTCCGGGAAAGACTGGACAAACCCGAGTGAGGAAAACTATAATGACAGATGTAATCTGCAGTCATACTGTTCAGGGGTGCTGGAATCGGCCGGCTGAGAGTGTATCCCTCAAAGATACTGACCCTTTAACCTGATCTGGATAATGCCAGCGTAGGGAGCCATACCATGGATATGAACCTGTATTATTTTCATTTCCATTGCCTATCGCGTCCCGGATCCGGGACGTTTTTTTGTATCCGGACGTTTGGAATTACGCTTAAGGACGCACTTCCAGGGTTATACCAAGAACAAGCTGCGGAAATTCATACCCACGAAGGAGAGGATGTGTCGTGAAAGTTCAACGACGTGCTGCACTGACAATGTTCCTTGGCTGCACGCTGCTGTTGCTGTCCGCCTGCGGCGGAACGAACGGGAACAGCGCCGGCAAGGCGGCTGCCGGGAACGACGGCGGACAGAACACCGAGGCGGCTGCCCCAAATCAAACGGAAAGCCCGGAGCTGCAGAAGGTCAAGATTGTACTCGACTGGAGTCCCAACACGAATCATACCGGACTGTACGTCGCCCGGGAACAGGGATTTTTCGCCGAAGAAGGGCTGGATGCGGAGATCCTCCTCCCCGGTTCTGGAGGAGCCGAAGCCATGGTGGCCTCTGGTGAGGTGCCGTTTGGGGTCAGCGTCCAGGAGAACGTGACGCAAAGCCGGCTTCAGGGCGTACCGCTCGTCTCCATCGCCGCGGTCATTCAGCATAACACCTCCGGCTTTGCTGCGCCTGTAGCCAAGAACATCAAGTCGCCTAAGGATTTTGAGGGCAAAGCGTACGGCGGTTGGGGTTCCCCGGTCGAAAAAGCGGTGATTCAATCGATCATGGACCTGCAGGGCGCCGATGTCGACAAAGTGAAGTTCCTCAATATCGGGGATGCCGATTATTTTACAGCCGTGAAGCGGGACATCGATTTCGCCTGGATCTTCTATGCCTGGACCGGGGTCGAGGCCGAGCTGCGGGGCGAGCCGCTCGATATGCTGTATGTCAAGGATTTCTCCGAACAGCTGGATTACTACACTCCGGTTCTCGTGACCAACGAGAAGACGATCAAGGAGGATCCGGAGCTGGTGAAGGCGTTCATGCGGGCCGTATCCAAAGGTTATCAATATTCGATCGATCACCCGGACGAGGCGGCACAAATCCTCCTGAAGGCCGTGCCGGAGCTGGACAAGGACCTGGTCGTCGCCAGCCAGAAGTGGCTGAGCCCGAAATATCAAGACGACGCAGCGCGTTGGGGCGAGCAGAAACGAGAAGTGTGGCAGAACTACTCCGATTGGATGCACGAACGCGGCTTGCTGGAGAAACCGCTGGACGTCGATGCCGCATTTACCAATGAATTTTTGCCAAGCGAATAACTTTCCACATTCCGATTTTGAAAGGATGAACAACCGATGCCAAACGCACTTTTAAGCATTCAGATCATTCCGAAAACACCGAACGGCGAAGACGTCATTCCCTATGTTGACCGGGCCATTGAAGTCATTCAGGCTTCCGGCGTTAAATATCAGGTGAATCCCCTGGAGACGACCATGGAGGGGGACCTGGATGAGCTGCTGGCCATTGTGAAGCAAATGAACGAGGCCGTCATCGAATACGGCAGCCCCGGCATAATCTCGCAAATTAAAATCTCGTACAATCCCAAAGGCGTCAGCATGGATAAGCTGATCGAAAAATATCGGCCATGAATCTCCGCAGTCTTTGGCACAGCATTTGGCCGCCCCTTGTGGCGGTCCTCTTCTTTTTATTCATATGGCAGGGCGCTACCGCCTGGTTTCACATCGAAAAATGGATCCTCCCCAGCCCGGTTGATATCGGGCGCGAAGCGGCCGCCGGTGCGGCCGGCTTAGGGGAGCACACGCTCGCAACGCTTAAGCTCATGCTGATCGGCTTTGCCATCGGAACGTTTGTGGGCCTGCTGGTAGCGTTTGTGCTCCATTACGTCCCGTTTCTCAAGGCGTCGCTGTATCCGCTGATCATCTTGAGCCAAAACGTGCCGACCATCGCGCTGGCCCCGCTGCTGATGATCTGGTTCGGCTTCGGAATCCTGCCGAAGATCATCGTCATCACGCTCGTCTGCTTCTTCCCCGTTGCGGTGGCCGCCATGGACGGACTGAGCCGTACGGATCGGGCGATGCTGGATTATATGCGGATGATCGGCGCATCCAAAGCGGATATCTTCCGCAAGCTGGAGGTGCCTTACGCCATCCCTTCCCTCATGTCCGGCGTCAAAATCGCCGCAACCTACAGCGTCATGGGGGCGGTCATTGCCGAATGGATCGGCGCGGACAAGGGGATCGGCTACTATATGATGCTGCAGAAGGCTTCGTTCCGCACGGACAAGATCTTCGTCGCCATCGCCATCATCGTGGCGATCAGCCTGGCCATGTTCGCCGGCGTCGCCTTATTGGAAAAATGGTTAATCCGCTATAAACCGGTGAACGACCGGAGATAAGACACGAAGACAGCTTAAGAAAAAGGAGGGTTCGTTCATGCGCGAGGAGTCAATAGAAAAGGAGCCGTCCGTACCCGCGCTCGAGGTCCGACAGGTTCATAAAACATTCCGCGACCGTCGCCGGGAAGTGCCGGTGCTGCAGGAGATCTCGCTGCAGGTGCCGGCCGGGGAATTCGTGTCGATCATCGGTCCGTCCGGCTGCGGCAAGAGCACGCTGTTCCATGTCATCGGCGGTTTGACCGATCCGGATCAAGGAGAGGTGCTCCTTCAGGGACACCGGGTCACCGGGCAGCGCGGACATATCAGTTACGTGCCGCAGCAGCCTGCGCTGTTCCCCTGGCGGACGATTGAGGACAACGTGATGCTGGCGCAGGAAATCGCCGGAACCCATAGCCGGAGCTCGCGCGAGGATCTTCGCCACTGGCTTGAAAAAGCGGGACTCCGCGGGTTCGAACGGGCTTACCCCCACATGTTATCCGGCGGCATGCAGCAGCGGGCTTCTTTCCTCCGGGGGCTGCTTGCCCCTCAGGAAGTGATGTGCCTCGATGAGCCGTTCAGCGCCCTCGATGCGCTGACGCGCAGCGAAATGCAGCGCTGGCTGCTGGAGATTTGGGAGGAAAACAAGCGCTCCGTCCTGATGATTACGCACAGCATCGAAGAAGCGCTGCTGCTCTCCGACACGATTGTGTTATTCTCGAATCGGCCGGCCAGCGTGCTGCATCTCATCCAAGTTCCCTTCCCCCGCCCGAGGCGTGAAGCCATCACGGAGGATCCCGAGTTTGTCCGATTGAAGCGGGAGATCGCCGCCCGGATGACCGAAGAACAGCGCAAAATGGCAGCAGGAGGAGTCTAAACCGACTCCTCCTGCGATTAGATATTCATTTCGGCGACGTCCACTTGATCCACATCCAACATCAGTTGAACCCATCTGCGCAGATGCTCGCTCTCCCCTGCGACAGCGAGCAGCCAGGTCACGGACTCTATGGATGCTTGCGACTCCGCCGGATCTGTGAGTTCGGGGATTCGGGCCAGCACTTGCTCATAGGCGCATAGTTTGGCGTCGATCAGCCGGAAGCGCATCAACCTTTGTTCACAATCGGGAAGTAAGGTGACGCGAAGGGACAGTAATTTCCTCCCCGCCTGGTTCACATGCTCCAACTCTGCCGGAGATACAAGATGGTTCCAGGAGCCTTTATCCATGTCCACCCTCCCCTGATCTCTGCGATGATGATTACATAATCGAATAAATATTCAACATTTCATCGGATAGCTGCATTAACGCATCCACAATCTCCGGATCGAACTGGGTTTCCCGATGCCGTTGCAGTTCCAGCTTGGCCTCCGCCATTGTCAGCTTCCGCTCCCGGTAATGCCTGTCCGACGTCATCGAATCGAAGGCGTCAACCACCGCGCAAATCCTTGCTTTATAGGGAATTTGCTCCCCCTTCAGCCCATCCGGATATCCGGCCCCGTCCCAACGTTCGTGGTGCCATCGGACGATATCCGCAATCCCCGGGCCAAACGCCGGATCCGCTTCAACCAGTTCCGCCCCGATGACAGGGTGCAGCTTAATAATCCTCCACTGCGTTTCCGTCAGCGGCTCCCGCTGCTCAATGATCTCACGGGGGATCATGGTTTTGCCGATGTCATGCATAAAGCATCCGCGGACGAGCATGTCCTTCTCCGAGCCGCTGATCTCGAGCGGTTCCGCGATTTTCTCTGCCAGCATAGCCACCCGAATACTATGGTGATAGGTTTCTGGATGTTTGCGCACGAGCAGATTAAACCATTTCACTGCATCCGGGCTATTCTCCATATACAGATCGTCTATGAACTCATTAAAAACAGTCAACCGTTCTGCCCCCTAAAACCTGTGTCTTCATTTGCCTTTCCCGTTCTGGAGCCGATCCTCTTTTTTTTTCGCAAGAAAAAAAGAAATTTCTGCTAGAATCGAGTTAAATTTTTATGCCTTTTACCCGATGATGATTCAGAGCAAACGGATGATCAACAAGACCATGTCGTACAATATCAATTATGCGACATGTCTAGGTAAAAAATGGTCAAAATATGGCAAGGTTTGTAATTAACTCTTGTTACATTATAGGACAAAAGAGCGATTTTTGCATTATTTTCAGCAAAAAAATAGACAAAAAGCACTAAAATATTTGTCAAAATTACATAAATTCCTTCAAACAGTCCTGTACGAAGTCCGGGGCGGCCTTTTTCATCTGCTCGACGGTATGTAGATAACGCTGTGTCGTGTTAATATGAGAGTGCCCCAGAGTTTCCTGAACCTGTTGCAGCGAGGCGCCTTGCAGCAAGGCCAGAGTCGCGTTCGTATGTCTCAGCCAGTGGGGAGTGGGCTGCTTCTGAATTCCGCTGGCGATGCCCGCTTGCTTAATGATTCGTTCAATTTGACGCGATGTAATGGGAAACAGCTTCATTTCCGGATCTGGTTCGGGGGATTTCGCCAATCTTTGCGCGTGCTCCTGGTACATGCTCCAGAGCTCGCGCGGAATTTTGACTTCGCGCGTTTTTCCACGTTTCGCATGGGTTACGGTCAACCATACGGATGTTTCAAGTAAATCGGTGTTAAAGTCCTTCCATTTGATCCCGCACAGCTCGGATACGCGAAGCCCTAACAGCACCAGGGACAGCCCGATCAAGTAGTTTCGCAAGCTTTGGCACCGCAGCGTCTCCAGCAGTTTGCCGACTTCATTGCGGGTGAGATAATGCCTGCGGCTGGTAACGGCAATGGCCGGAATGCGGATGTTCTGCGCTGGATTATGATCGAAAAAGCCGATGCCGCGGTCGCTGCCCCATTTATAGAACGACTTCAGCGGCGCGATAAAGGCGGCGACACTGGCCGGAGCCAACGGTTTTTGGGCATCGCGGTAGAATCCCTTCGTAAGGTAGATTTTATAGGCTTCAATTTCCCGCCAGGTGACCTCCCGAAATGGGACCCCTGAGAGGAATTGTCTAAATTGTTCCAAAGCCCGGAAGTAGTTTCTGCGGGTATTTGGCGCTTTGGCGCACGCCGTCAGAAACATCTGAATGATCTGCTCGTCCTGATACTCTTGAGCGACGGGTAAATGAAACGGATATTGCTGAGCTACAGCAGACAAATAATTAGTACTCATATTTGAAGTGGACCTCCTGTTGACGTTAATTTTGTCGCATAATTGATATTGTACGACATGGTCTATTTGGCTGTGATAAATAAACCTTTCTCTGGATGTGTGTTCACTCTACAAAATGAGGTAAGCTTCGAAATCCGCCGAACCGCATTACACAAAAAACAGATATAATAAAGACATGCTGTTAACCTGTTTCTGGAAAGGGTCTGGTGAGATGTCCTGCGTTCTTCATGGTTTGCCTTTGGAAGTCCAAGTCCCGTTGGTCGACGCCCATATTCATTTGGACCTTTACGATGAGGTCACTCGGGAACGCCTGCTGCAAGAGCTGCCGGGTTGCGGGGTGGAATCCGTGGTTGCCGTTTCGATGCATCTGGCTTCCTGCAAGCTGAACCGCGCGTTGGCGGAACGCCATCCGAGCCTGGTGCACCCGGCATTTGGATTTCACCCCGAGCAGCCGATCCCCGCGGACGGGGAAATCGAGCTGCTGTTGGATTGGATCAGGCACCATGTCGGGGATATGGTTGCCGTAGGTGAGATCGGACTCCCTTATTATGCTAGGCAAGAAGCGCTGGAGCAAGGAAAATCCTTTGATCTTGAACCCTACGTCGACCTGCTGGAGAAGTTCTTGGCCCTCGCCAAGTCGATCGATAAGCCGGTTGTGCTGCATGCAGTCTACGAGGACGCCGACCTTGTCTGCGACTTGCTGGATCGGCATGGCATTACGAAGGCTCATTTCCACTGGTTCAAAGGTGCCGAACCCACGGTGCGGCGTATGGCGGAGCGCGGCTATGCGATCTCGTTTACGCCGGACATCGTCTACGAATCGGAAATTCAGGACTTGGCCCGACGTTATCCGCCCGATCAGGTCATGGCCGAAACCGACGGCCCCTGGCCGTTCGAAGGACCGTTTGCCGGACAAATCACCCACCCGCGCATGATCAGTCACGTCGCTATGGCTTGGGCGAATCTTCAGGCTCTGACCCCTGAGGAGGCTGCGGCGACATTATATCGGAATGCGCAGCGTTTCTATGGATTGTGACGAACGAATCTCTCTAACCCGCATGCAAAGAAGCTGTCCCCCAGGCCATGATGACCCGAGGGACAGCTTCTCTGCGTTTAGTTCAATTCAAAACCGCGTTTTGCCAAAAATTCGCGCATATGCAATCGCGCCGGCTGAGCCAACTTCTCAGCCATCAGCTCCGACCAGGGCGTATCCTTCGTCCCGCCGGTTCGTTCCCGCAGATACTTGGACATCACCTCGTCATATTGGGCCACCTGTTCTTCCTGCCCATCGGTGTCGTAGCTGTCCCAGTGCAGCACGGCCGACAACGGGAGCCGCGGCCGCAGTCCCGGATCCTGATCCGGGTATCCAAGGCACATCCCGAAGACGGGGTACGCCAGCCGCGGAAGGCCAAGGCATGTCGCCACTTCTTCGCTTCGATTTCGGATTCCGCCGATATACACGATGCCAAGTCCTAATGACTCCGCAGCAATCGCGGCATTTTGCGCCGCCAGCGCCGTATCGACCGTGGCTACAATAAAGTTCTCCGTCGAGCCTTCATAAGTCGTTTGCGAAGGAATATGCTGCTCCGCCGCCCGTTTTAATCTCGACAGGTTGGCGCACCAGACTAGGAATACCGGACATTCGGCCACATACGCCTGATGTCCGCAGAGCTCGGCCAGCTTGGATTTTCGATCCGCATCCGTCACCGCAATCACGCTATAAGCCTGCACATTGCTGGAGCTGGAAGCCATTTGCGCCGCGGACACGATTTGTTCGACCCGCTCCCGGGTCACCGGGCGGTCGCTGTATTTACGTATCGAGCGATGCGCCATCATTTGGGATATCGTCTCGTTCATCTTTTTTACACTCCTGTTCCCTGCATATGGTTAGTTTTATTATGGAACTTTCCACCATTGGAAGCAAGGCGCCTCCCTTTCATGAAGCAGGCCGCGCAGTCGCCCGAGACTTATTGCAAAAGCTTCAACTCTATTAGACGAAGAACCCGGTGTACAGCAGATAGATCGCCATCCCCCAGACAATCAGCGCAGACGCCCGGTTAATGCCTCGCAGCAGGGCACCTCCCCGGTCCAGGCTTCCGACGATTTTACCCGCCATCGCCAAACCGATAAACCAAAGCCAAGACACCAGGATCGTCGCCAGCGTAAACGCCCATTTCGGGCCGCCGGTATACCCCAGCGAGCTTGTCCCGATGACGCCAACCGTATCCAGAATCGCATGCGGATTCAGAAACGTCACCGACAATGCGAAGACCACCTGCTTCTTGGCCGGCAGCCCGGAGGGTCCGGCAGAGGCCGGCGCAGATGCGTCTCTCCAGATCGTCCAGCCGATGTACAGCATAAAGGCAGCCCCGGCCGCAAAGAGTGCGATTTTCAACCAGGACCACGATAACACCAGCACCGAGACCCCCAAAACGGCCAGCAAGATCAGTATTGTATCGCCCGCTGCGGCTGTCAGTACAGCTGGCATCGCCCGGCGCAGTTTACGTCCGGCTGCCCCCTGATTAAACACGAACACGTTCTGCACTCCTAACGGCAAAATCAGGCCAAACGCCAGTAAAATTCCATGAATAGCCGCACCTAACATACGCTCTCCCCCTTTGATCTCTAACCCGAACCTAATTGTACCCGGCCGCTCTCCATTTGGCTCCATCCATTTGGATGGAACTCAAACCAACCAAACGATATAATAGGGAAAATAACGTCGTTCGCGCAATACCGTTACAATCCTGCAGATAAGGGGGGCTGGCAAACATGAACGATTCGACTTGGCGTCCCAGCCGAAATTCGCCGATCCCGCTCCATCGCCAGATCATGGAGCATATACGCGACCTGATCGCCGGCGGCGAATGGCCGGTTGGCACGCGCATCCCTTCCCAGCGGGAGCTTGCCGTCCGCTTCGGCGTCAACCGCAGTACCGTGGTCGCTGCGCTGGACGAGCTGATCGCCGCCGGGTTGCTCCAGGGCAGCCGGGGCGGCGGCACCCGCGTCGTCAACCGGACCTGGGGAGTACTGACCGCTTCCCCGCCGCCGGACTGGAACGAATACGTCAGCGCCGGTGTGCAGGTCCCCAATCTGCCGGCCGTGCAGGAGATCAACCGGGCTGAGTTCCGACCCGGCATCCTGCGGCTCGGCACCGGCGAAATCGGGCCTGACTTGCTGCCTCAAGCCGAAATGGCCGAACTGCTGACGCGAATGGCCGCAAATGCCCCGTCCCTCGGTTATGGCGAACCCAACGGGGATCTGCGGCTGCGTGAGGCGATCGCCGCCAGGCTGAGTCTGCAGGGCATCACCGTGTCGCCGGCGTCACTGCTGATCGTGTCCGGTGCTCTGCAGGCGCTTCAGCTCATAGCCGTCGGCCTGCTTCACCGGGGACAGACCGTGCTGACGGAACGCCCGTCGTATCTGTATTCAGTGCCCGTGTTTCAGAGTGCCGGGATGAAGCTGCGGGGCGTACCGATGGATGAACAGGGGCTGCGCGCCGATCTGGTTGCGGTATACGCCAAGCAATATTCCGGCTCCTTGCTGTATACCATCCCGACCTTCCATAATCCGAGCGGACGGGTCATGAGCGAATCCCGGCGGCGTCAACTACTGGAGGTCTGCGAGGCGGCCCGCTTACCTTTGGTCGAAGACGACGTCTACCGCGAGCTATGGCTGGACGATCTGCCGCCGCTTCCGCTAAAAGCCTATGACACCAGCGGAAGCGTGCTGTATTTGGGCAGCTTGTCCAAATCGCTGAGCCCCGGGCTGCGCATTGGTTGGGTCGCCGGCCCTCAGCCCGTCATCGAACGGCTGGCGGACATCAAGATGCAAAGCGATTACGGCTCCAGCGCTCTATCGCAGCAGATGGCGGCGGAATGGCTGGAGAGCGGTCGGTACGACCTCCATCTGGAGCGGCTGCGGGCTGCGCTCCGCCTGCGGCGCGAGGCGATGCTGGGCGCTTTGGAGCGGCATTTCCGTGACATCGCCGACTGGGAGGTGCCGAGGGGAGGTTTTTATGTGTGGCTGAAGCTGCACGGCTCCCCCTCCCCTCGCAAAGTTTTTGATGTTGCGCTGAAAGCCGGCCTCCTGGTCAATCCGGGGCATTTGTACGACCGCGAGGCGGACGGCTGCTTACGTCTCTCTTACGCCTATGCCAAGGCCGAGGAACTAAGCGAAGGCCTCGCCCGCTTGAGCCCCATTGTGCGCACCTTGGTTTAGCCAGGCCAGGAAACTATTTGCCGCTTGAAGGCGTTTATATACACGAAGGGGGAATCCGCATGCGTATGCAAAAGGGGCTGCGATTATGCCTGGCCTGTCTGGCCGCTGTGTCCATATCGATCATGGCCGCCGCCTGCACTTTAAGCGGCAAAGAGGACCCATCGACCACTCCGCCGGCAGTTGAACAGCCCGCTCCGGAGCAAGACCCATCGCCCGGCGAGACGGGGAAGCCGGAAGTGGAAACGGGCAATGTGCCTGACCCGGAGGAAGCCGCGAACGGCAACGAGGAACCTGGGATTGCGGACGGGGACATGGACGGTTCGGCCGGACAGCTCTACGCCATGACGTTTGAGGCCATGCTGAAGCTGGACGAAGCGTTGAATCGCGAAATGAACTATATCGCCGTCGACCTGAGCGAAATGACGCAGCTTACGGAAGACGATAAAGCCTATATTATTGAGTATTTGCAAAGTTTCGACACCGAAATCCGCGACCGCACACTGGAGCAATTGATTGAGGAAGAGCAACCCGAGTCGGACAACGCGGCGCTAAAAGGAGTCTTGCTGCGCGTCGACAAGGTCGAAATTAACGAAGACTCCGCGCGGATCGAGGGCTCCAAATACCGCTCCGGCACCGGCGCGGTCGGCGCCAAAATCACCCTGAAGCTCGAGCAGGGCGCCTGGAAGCTGTCCGACTCCGAGATGACCTGGATCAGCTAAGGCGAAGGCCGCGGCCTGTGGCGGCCAGAGGCGCGTGACGGCTGGGCAGAGGGCCGACCCGGCCACGGGGGGCGAGCCGTGGCCGNGCATTTTGAGGCCAAACCCCATCCCCTGGACGAAAATGTTGTAAAAAGTGCAGCATTTTCGCCTAAATTCGCGCTAAATGCGAAAAAATGTTGCAGGTTTTGCATCATTTCGGTTCCTCTACTTTACAACTCGAGCAAAATGCTGCAGGTTTTGCAACATTTTATCTCCAGTTCCTCCAGGTCACGACCACCTTACCTCCCGCACCATCAACTCGCAACACGCACCCAATTACCGCCCCTACACCACACACTTATTAATTAGTCATCCCCCCCTTCCCAGCCGCATTTTCACATAGCCCCCAACCTCTGTACTCTCGCCCCATCCAGCAATTTAGTAATTACTTCCACTCCACCCGCATCATCCAGAGGATCCACTCATCTCCATAGACACCCTCTTATATGCACCCTACGGGCCTCCTAACTCACCACTCCATCCAAGCATCCTTACTAAACTCTTACCGAAGAACAGGGAGGCAACATCTGATCTACCTAAGCCCACCCAAAATGTTGCATTTCATGCAGCATTTTGAGGCTAAACTCCGTCCCCTGGATGAAAATGTTGTAAAAAGTGCAGCATTTTTGCCCGTGTCCGCGCCAAACACAAAATAATGTTGTAGGTTTTGCAACATTCCAGTGACTTCACCCTACAACTCGAGCAAAATGTTGCAGCAAATGCAGCATGTCCCCTCAGTTCCTTTAGGTCACGATCGCCTTCTGCACCATCGCTTAAAAAAAGCTCTGCTCCAATAGCTGCCCCCCACTTCATCCCTCCTTCGACAAGCCGCCCACCCGGTCGAGCCACGATCTCCCCGAATCTAGATTTACATTTTATTGCAAAAGTGATATCATAACAGTATCAATTCAATATGCAATTGAAGGAGTGTCATCTAGGATGAAAGAAAAAGAAATTTCGTACCTGAACGGTTTTGTCGCCCTGTTGTTCATTTTTGGATTCTTAGCCTTGGGGGCTTACCTCATCACGCTGCTCGAGGTCGTCTCTATCATCGGCGGCGCATTCTCCATCGTTATCGCCTTTGTGCTTTTGACCGGGCTGACGATCGTCCAACCCAACCAATCGGCGGTTGTGACCTTCTTCGGCCGTTACCTTGGCGTGATCCGCAAGAGCGGCTTTTATCTGGCCCTCCCGTTTTCGACCCGCAAGAAAGTGTCGCTGCGCGTTCGCAATTTCAACAGCGCCAAGCTGAAAGTTAACGACGTGAACGGGAACCCGATCGAAATCGCCACCGTGGTCGTGTTCTCGGTGGTCGACTCCGCCAAAGCGTTGTTTGAAGTGGACGAATACGAAACCTTCGTTGAAATCCAAAGCGAAGCCGCACTGCGCCATGTGGCCAGCAAATATCCGTACGACCAGTTAGACGACTCCGGCTTCTCCTTGCGCGCCAATACGGAAGAGATTGCGCTGGAGTTGACCGGCGAACTGCAAAACCGCCTGGCCATCGCAGGGGTGAAGGTGATCGAATCTCGCCTGACGCACCTGGCCTACTCGACCGAAATCGCCAGCGCGATGCTGCAACGCCAACAAGCGGAAGCGATTATCGCTGCACGTGAGAAAATCGTCGACGGCGCCGTCACCATGGTGCAAATGGCCATCGAACGACTCCAGGCCGGCCAGGTCGTCGAGCTGGATGACGAACGCAAGGCCGCGATGATCAACAACCTGCTCGTCGCCGTCGTATCCGACCGTTCCGCCCAGCCGGTCATCAACACCAGCACCTTGTATTAATTGAGGGGTATCCATTCACGATGGCCAGCAAGAAGAGCTTCCCGCTTCGCCTTGACCCGACTCTCTATCAGGCTTTGGAACGCTGGGCGGCAGACGAATTCCGAAGCGTGAATGGGCATATCGAATACCTGCTGCGAGAAGCTTTGCGCCGCGAGGGGAGATTGCCTTCCACCCGGGTGCCGGGCAAGGAGGAGGAGAAGCATGATACAGACGAAAGCAATTCGTAAGACGTGGTGGGAGCCAAAGTCGACGGCCCTGCTGAAGGAATATGCCAAAAGCTCCGGGGGAGCTTACACCGCCGGAAAGATCCGGGGCTGGAAGTACAAGGGACAGCATGTACGGGTACCGCTCCCCCATCGTTTCGGAAGCTGCGAGGTGATGGTCACCGACCCGAACAACGACTCATCCGGCAACGCGTACGTGATCACCGTCAAATACAGCTACCGGCCGCGCCGCAAGCTGGAGTTCGTTTTATTTTCGGCCAAGCGGCATGTTCTAGCGTGGTTTGTCGGCGGGCTCCGGGATACATCGCTCCCGAACTCCGCTATGAACAAGCGGTTTCGGGCCAAGGCTTCCCACCCCAGCCTGCTGCGGTCGGCCTTGAAATATGAAAGGCTCGAGAAGCTGTTGGATGTCCATCCTCACGTTCATTTCCGGCTGCGAATTCAGAGTGGGCGGGCCACATTAACCTGTACGGAAAAGTTCAAAAAGCCCGACATCCCCGCCATTGCGGCAGCTGTCGAGCTTACGAGAACGATGATCCTTGCCCTGGAGGAGCTAGGAATTATCGGCGATTCTCCCTCTCATCCGATCCAATAACGCAAATAAACCAGCCCTCAAGATGCAAAGCCCAAAGCCGGGACGCACCCGGAGCTTTGCCCATGAGGGCTGGTTTTGTGTTTTACAGCTTCACCCGCTGCAAGCGCAGCGCGTTCAGCACGACCGATACCGAGCTGAGCGCCATCGCCGCACCGGCCAGCCACGGAGCCAGGAAGCCCGCGGCCGCCACCGGGATGCCGATCGTGTTGTACGCGAGCGCCCAGAACAGGTTCTGCTTGATGTTGCCCATCGTGCGCTTGCTCATGGCGATGGCATCCGGTACGCCTTCCAGGTCGCCGCGCATCAACGTCACATCGGCGGCCTCCATGGCCACGTCGGTGCCCGTGCCGATGGCGATGCCTACGTCGGCCACGGCCAGCGCCGGCGCATCGTTGATGCCGTCGCCCACCATCGCCGTCTTCAGGCCGCGGGCCTGCAGCTTTTTCACTTCGGCGGCTTTGCCTTCCGGCAGCACCTCGGCCAGCACCTCGTCGATCCCGACCTCGGCGGCGATCGCTTTGGCGGTGCGCTCGTTGTCGCCGGTGATCATGACTACGTGAAGGCCCATCTCCTTCAGCCGCGCCACCGCGGCTTTGGACGTCTCCTTCACGGTGTCGCTCACGGCGACCATGCCGGCATAGACGCCGTCCACCGCCACGAGCAGCACGGTTTGGCCGGCCGCCTCCAGCGCGGCCATACCGGCCTCCGCGGCGGCGACGTCGACGCCTTCACGCGCCATCAGGCGGCGCGTGCCNCTGGGCGGCCTCGAGATGCTCGCCGCCCTTAAACAAGATGCCGTACTCCGCGGCCCGCCCGGACCCGGCCATAATCGACGTTGGCGTCGCCAGCCCCAGCGCGCAAGGGCACGCGATGACCAGCACGGCGATCGCCTTTTCCAGCGCCTCGGCGAAGCTGCCCGGCGTCACGAAGAAGAACCACACCAGGAACGTAACCACAGCAATCCCAACTACGATCGGGACAAAAATCCCGGAAATCACGTCCGCCACCCGCTGAATCGGCGCCTTCGAGCCTTGCGCCTCTTCCACGACGCGAATGATCTGCGCCAGCGCGGTTTCGCTGCCGACCTTGGCGGCCTGCACGCGCAGCACGCCGTGTTTGTTGACGGTCGCGCCGATCACTGCATCGCCTTCCTTCTTCTCCACCGGGATGCTCTCCCCGGTCAGCATCGATTCATCCACCGACGAAGCGCCGCCGACCACCAACCCGTCGACCGGAATTTTCTCGCCCGGCTTCACGATTAACACATCCCCCGGGACAACCGCCTCGATCGGCACCTCGGTCTCAACGCCGTCTTTAAGAACAAGCGCCGTTTTCGCCTGCAGCCCCATCAGCGTTTTAATCGCCTGCGAGGAGCGGCCTTTGGCCAACGCCTCGAACCATTTGCCGAGCAGGATCAGCGTAATCAGGACCGAACTCGTTTCATAATACAGCTGGGGGGTATGCCCATGCGGCATGGATAATGACTCCAGGCTCAGATACAAACTGTAAAAATAAGCCGCCGACGTCCCAAGCGCCACTAAGACGTCCATATTTGCGCTGCGGCTGCGCAGCGCCTTGTAAGCCCCGACGTAAAACCCGCGCCCAATGACGAACTGCACTGGCGTTGCCAGCACGAGTTGGAACCACGGGTTCATGAACAGTTCCGGCGTCCAGATCCAAGAGGTGAAGGAGAAATGTCCGGCCATCGCCCACAGCAGCGGGAACGCCAGTACCGCCGAGACTACCAGCTTATTTCTCTGCTTGCGGATTTCCCGCGAGCGGATATCCTCGGACTCCTGCTCGGACGGCTTCAATACCGCGCCATAACCCAGTTGACTCACCTTATCAATGATCTGCTCCAGCGAGACAGCGCTCGGCTCATACCGCACTTGCGCGGTTTCCAGCGCCAGATTGACGTTGGCCTGCTCTACGCCAGGCAGCCGGTTCAATCCCTTCTCGATCCGGGCCGCACAGGCGGCACAGGTCATCCCGGTAATTTGCAGCGTCGTTTGATCGTGATCCGCGCTGCTCATCGGCAATGCTTTATCCATAACTATTCCTCCATCTCAAAACCCACAAAGTTTAATACCCCATGGGGGTATATTCCAGACGAGCGAATCCTTCACCCCCGGGAGTCCGGCTTCCCCGGTATCCCCGAATTTTCGGGGGATCAAAGCGCCCGCCGCCGATACCGCAAGCTTCGGGCTCCGAACCCCCGACACCGCCTCGCACCGGAATCAGACTACGTCGTAGCCTTGATCCTCGATCGCTTCCTTGATTTGCTCTAACGTTACTTTCGTTTCGTCGAAAGTCACATCTACCTTTTTCGCAGCCAGATCGACTTTACCTTCCGCACCAAGCCCGGCAACCGCACCCTCGACCGACTTCACACAATGATTGCAGGACATGCCTTCCACGTTTAATGTAATCTGTTGCATATCAAATTCCTCCCATAATATAAAATAAAATCCAACCTTGCCGCGTACCCCCGTGGGGTTCCGCCGTTATTTCATGAGCTTGTTGACCGTGACTAACAGTTCGTCGAGCACTTCCGTCTCCCCAGCCTGAATCCGCTCGATCACGCAGCTCTTCATATGTCCCTCCAGCAGCAGCCGGCCCACACTGTTCAGCGCGGATTGCACGGCGGCGATCTGGTTCAGCACATCGTCACAGTAAGTATCCCTTTCGATCAGCCCTTTGATACCGCGGATTTGCCCTTCAATCCGGTTCAAGCGGCTGGTCAGATTATTCTTCATCGCTTCGGAATGGTGGCTGTGTCGTACCATCTTGCCATTCTCCGTCGCGTCAGGTCCTTCGCAATGCTCCCCGCAGTGCGCGGACGTCGGATGTTCCTGCTTCTCCATCTTCGCCATACGTCTCTCCTCTCCAAACCCGCGTGGTTTGCTGTGGTAAACTCATTATAATATACCCCCACAGGGTATGTAAAGTGTTATTTTCTCGCTCATTCAAAATAGATTCGATCCGAGGCCTGTCCAGCGATCCGTTCTCTTTTAAACTAGATACGTGATCCTTGATGAGTCTGGACACCTACTTGTCGACGTCTCCTTAGGCTGAAGCCGGAAAAATTGATCGTGGGTCCGTTCCGGCAACGGTTCACCGGGCGTTCCCTCTCCTTCTGTACCAACCGCAGCTGGCAGTCGATTCGTCGGAACGATGTGCTTCTCCCCTCGCTAAGACGGAGACCCGCCCGCAAGTGGTCGTGGACGGCTTCAGAAGATTCGGCAGCGTGCTTGCTAGCCACTCCCACTCTGCTTATTTTGCTCTTCGACCGCGCCTCCCATCCATTTACGGAGCAGTTCAAAGGGTTCAGCTTTGCGCTTTGCTCTTGGTGCAACTGCACTATTCCTCTGCCCGGCGGGATCGCCCAAGCGATCATCGAGGCGATGCCGGACAAGCAGCCCTACAGCTCCCACAAAACCTGAGCGGCCCTGCTGTCCATTTAGGGGGAGAGCCGCAAAGCGGCGGAGCATGTAGCTTTGGAGTGACACTCCGCTAGCAACCTAGTAAGTGTGTACCCAACCAGCGAGGCCAGCCAAGGAACCCAACCAGCGAACCCAGCCACAATGGCAAATTCGTGCTGCGCTTGCTGGAGTCGAGTGATGGAGTAGCAACTTGTGTCCCCAGCGGGAGTTCGCGGTAAGTTATGACAGCGAACCTTCTGGAAAATTTCGGCTTTCTAACGGAACTCAGAGCCGCTATTGGTGGGGGTTGCGGGTGCGCCGCCGTCTAACGGAACCAGGAGACCTTATTTGGGGCAAACGAGGCTAAACTTTCGCGAAATGAGCCCAATAAGGTCGCTGGGATCCGTTACAGCGGGAAATCGCCGGGAAATGAGTAAATAAGGTCACTAGGTTCCGTTAGAGCGGCGGAGTGACTCCACCATCAGTAACCTAGCCAGTGCGTGCGAGACCAACCAGTGGACCATTCAGCGAATCCAATCAGCGAATCCAATCAGCGAATCCAACCAGCGAATCCAGCCTGGGAATCCAGCCGTCAATGGTAAGTTCGTGTTGCGCTTGCTGTAGGCGAGTGGTGAAGTAGCAAATGTGGTTCCAGCGGGAGTACGCGGTAAGTTATGACGTCGAACCTTCTCGCTAACTTCGGCCTTCTAACGGAACTCAGAGCCGCTATTGGTGGGGTTTGCGGGTGCGCCGCCGTCTAACGGAACCAGGAGACCTTATCTGGGGCAAACGAGGCTAAATCATTGCGAAATGAGCCCAATAAGGTCGCTGGGATCCGTTACAGCGGGAAATCGCCGGGAAATGAGTAAATAAGGTCACTAGGTTCCGTTAGAGCGGCGGAGTGACCCTTCATCAGTAACCTGGCCAGTGCGTGCGAGACCAACCTTTGGACCCAATCAGCAGTACCCAACCAGCGAATCCAGCCTGGGAATCCAGCCGTCAATGGTAAGTTCGTGTTGCGCTTGCTGTAGGCGAGTGGTGAAGTAGCAAATGTGGTTCCAGCGGGAGTACGCGGTAAGTTATGACGTCGAACCTTCTCGCTAATTTCGGCTTTCTAACGGAACTCAGAGCCGCTATTGGTGGGGTTTGCGGGTGCGCCGCCGTCTAACGGAACCAGGAGACCTTATTTGGGGCAAACGAGGCTAAACTTTCGTGAAATGAGCCCAATAAGGTCGCTGGGATCCGTTACAGCGGGAAATCGCCGGGAAATGAGCAAATAAGGTCACTAGGTTCCGTTAGAGCGGCGGAGTGACTCCACCATCAGTAACCTAGCCAGTGCGTGCGAGACCAACCTTTGGACCCAATCAGCGAACCCAATCAGCAGTACCCAATCAGCAGAACCCAACCAGTCAACCCAGCCAGCGAATCCAGCCATCAATGGTAAGTTCGTGCTGCGCTAGCTGTAGGCGAGTGGTGAAGTAGCAAATGTGTCCCCAGCGGGAGTACGCGGTAAGTTATGACGTCGAACCTTCTCGCAAATTTCGGCCTTCTAACGGAACTCAGAGCCGCTATTGGTGGGGGGTGCGGGTGCGCCGCCGTCTAGCGGAAACAGGAGACCTTATTTGGGGCAAACGAGGCTAAACTTTCGTGAAATGAGCCCAATAAGGTCGCTGGGATTCGTTACAGCGGGAAATCGCCGGGAAATGAGCAAATAAGGTCACTAGGTTCCGCTAAAGAGTTCAGGCTACGAATAGTGAGTCCAAGCTCAAATAGTGAGTCCAAGCTCAAATAGCAAGTTCAAGCTCGAATAGTGAGTTCAAGCTCGAATAGTGAGTTCAAGCTCAAATACTAGGCCCAAGCTTGAAGCCTGCCGGAACCATCGCTCCGGCTCCGTGGCGCCTATTCCTTTGAGCAGGCCCTCCTTGCTCGGATCGAAGGGCTGTCCTATCCGCCACCTCGGCGAACCGGCTGACATACAAAAACCCGCTGCCACGAATCCGTGACAACGGGTTTCTTTTTCATAACAACCGGCTATGCGCTTACCGATAACCCCAGATCATCGTCAGCAAGGTGCCGAACACGGTAACCAGCCCGACGAACAACGCATACACGAGGTTGGCATACAACGCGCCTTTGCTGCGGTTCTCGCCGATGTGCATGAACATGAACAGCTGAACCGACATCTGGATTGCCGCGCAGACCAGCAGGATCGTCATGCCGACGCCGAACGACATATCCCAGAAAACCACCGACAGCGCTACGGCAGAAAGGATCAGTGAGAACACATATCCCATGACGTGCTGAATCGGGAACAGTTTTTTCATGTCACATCAGTCCTTTCAAGTATACAAAGCTGAAGATGAAGATCCAGACCACGTCGAGGAAGTGCCAGTACAGCGAGAAAATAAACGATTTGTTCGCTGTATCATGCGTGAATCCTTCGCGTTTCACCTGAATCATCAGCCCGCTGCCCCACAGCAAACCAAGCGTTACGTGGGCACCGTGTGTCCCAAGCAGGACGAACAAGCTCGACAAGAAGGCGCTCGTTTGCATCGTCGCCCCTTCATGCACATAGGTGACGAACTCGGTAATTTCGATGCCGAGGAACCCAAGGCCCAGCAGCAGCGTGATGGCGAAGAAGACCATAAACGGTTTCTTCAACCCCAGACGCATGCTGTGGACGGCCAGACCGCAGGTGAAGCTGCTGGTCAACAGCAGGAACGTTTCGCCCAGAACCGGTCCGATTTCGAAGATCTCCGCGCCGCTTGGCCCGTTCCCCGTCCGGTTCCACAAGGTCAGATAAACCGAGAACAGCGTGGCGAAGAGCACGATTTCTGCGCCCAGGAACAGCCAGAACCCCAGAACCCGGTTGCTGTTCTCTTCCGTTTGATATTCCAGAGGCAATGTGTGATCTACCTTCATGCGTGTTCACCCCGCAATCCCGCATCTGCATCCATCCGATTGGCCAAAGCCTTCTCGGTTTTGATAATTTCATTGACCGGAATGTGCCGGCCGTGGTCGCGTTCGAACGAACGTACCGCCAGCATAACAAGAATCCCCAGGCCGGCGATTATCGCCGGTACCCACCAACTGAAGACCATGAAGAATCCGAAGAACATGAAAATCATGCCCAGTATAAACGGTTGACCGCTGTTGTTCGGCATATGAATCTCTTCGATTTTGTCCGTGAACAACGGTTTGCCGCTTTTCTTCGCTTCCCAGAACGGATCCAGCGAATCCACCTTCGGCACGACCGCGAAGTTATATTCCGGAACCGGAGAATGCGTGCTCCATTCCAGCGTACGCGCATTCCAAGGGTCGCCGGTTTTATCCCGCTCCGCATAGCGGAAGCTCCAGTAAATGTTGTACACCAGAACGATAAACCCGATGGCGAGTCCCACCGCCCCGATCGAAGCGATCAAGTTCAGCGGACCAAAGCCCGTGCTTTCCGAATAGGTGTACATCCGCCGGGTCATCCCTTTCAAACCCAGGAAGAACAGCGGCAAGAACGTAACATTAAAGCTGATCGCGATAATCCAGAAAGCCAGTTTGCCCTGGCGCTCATTGAGCCGGAAGCCAAACAGTTTCGGGAACCAATAGTAGAACCCGGCGATGACCGCGAAGACCGTCCCCGGAATCAGGACATAGTGGAAGTGAGCGACCAGGAACATCGTATTATGATATTGATAGTCGGCACTCGCCATAGCCAGCATGACCCCGGTTACCCCGCCGATCGTAAAGATCGGAATAAAAGCGAGGGAGTACAGCATCGGCGTCGTAAACTCGATGCGCCCTTTATGCAGCGTAAACAGCCAGTTGAATATTTTGACCCCGGTCGGAACGGCAATCGCCATCGTGGTAACCGAGAAGATCCCGTTGACCATCACGCCGTGTCCCATCGTATAGAAGTGATGCGCCCATACGACGAACGACAGCAGGGAAATGACGACCATACTCCAGACCATGGATTTATAGCCGTACAGGTTTTTGCGTGAGAAAGTCGAAATGATTTCACTGTAAATCCCGAAGGCCGGCAAAATCACGATGTAAACCTCCGGATGGCCCCATACCCAGAACAGGTTAGCCCAGAGCATATCCATCCCGCCGTTGGCCATCGTAAAGAACTGCGTGCCGAACAACCGGTCGAACATCATCAGCGCCAGCGCCACGGTTAATACCGGGAACGCGAACAGAATAATGACGTTGGTGATCAGCACCGACCAGGTAAACATCGGCATTTTCATCAGCTTCATGCCCGGCGCACGCATTTTCAGAATGGTCACCAGGAAGTTGACCGACGTCATCAGCGTCCCGATCCCCGCGATCTGGATCGCAATCGAGTAATAGTTGTTGCCCACCGTCGGGCTGAACTCGATGCTAGCCAGCGGGAAATACGCCGTCCATCCGGCATCCGGGGAGCCCCCGATGACGAAGGAGATGTTAAACAGCATAGCTCCGGCGAAGAACAGCCAGAAGCTGACGGCGTTCAGCCGCGGAAATGCGACGTCGCGCGCGCCGATCTGCAGCGGAATGACTACGTTCATCAAACCGATGATAAACGGCATCGCCATAAACAGGATCATAATGACCCCGTGCGTTGTAAAAATCTCGTTATAGTGCTGCGCGTCCAGCAGTCCATTCTCCGGTACCGCCAACTGAGCCCGCATGAGCAGCGCATCCACGCCGCCGCGGAAGAGCATCAGCAGCGCCGCGATAATATACATGATGCCGATTCGCTTGTGGTCAACGGTCGTTAACCATTCGCGCCACAGCCAGCCCCATTTTTTAAAATAGGTTAGTCCGATGACGATCGCCAGCGACACAACTACGATGCTGACCATCGCGCCGTAGATCATCGGCTCCCCCGTGACGAAAAATTCGTCCCATTTCATGTCAGGTACTCCCTTCCCGTTGATTAGTTATGCATCTCGTGTTCGCTAGTTTCCGTCATGTCCATATTGGAATGATCCATCGTGGATGGATCCATTTCAGAGTGATCCATTTCAGAATTATTCATTTCAGAATGGTCCATCTCTTCCGTTCCGCTCTCTCCGCCATGGTTATGACCGGCATTCTCCCCTTCCGGTGCAGGCCGGAAAGCCAGGTGGGTCGAAGTATACGTTTGGCGGCCGACAAAAGCCGTCTCCAGCAATTTGTCGAAATCCGCCTCCGTCAGTTCAGGTGCCGTGTCCTTCACTTCTTGGACCCATTTGTCATATTCGGACGGTGACATCGCCAGCGCTTCGAATTCCATATGCGCAAAACCTTCACCCGAGAAGTTGGAGTTCTTGCCCATGTACGAGCCCTCATGCTCGGCAACGATGTTGAGCTTATTGACCATATCGCTCATCGCATATTTCTGACCTGCCAACTGCGGGACCCAGAAGCTCGTAATCGGACCAAACGAATACAGCCGGAATTCAATCGGACGATTTGTCGGGAAGTTTACATAGTTCACGGTCTCAATGCCTTCCTCCGGATAGCTGAAATGCCATTTCCAGTTGGAGGAGGAGGCGTAAATCACAAGTGGCTTTTGGTCCTCGTAGCCTTCAGGCACCTTCTCCACGGCCGACGTACTGCGTACGGTCACGACCGACAGCACCGCCACAATGATGACCGGAATCGTAATCCAGGTGATTTCCAGCCATTTGCTGCCTTCCACATGCGGCGGTTCATAATCCGGAGCCGCTTTGGAGGCGCGATATTTCGTCAACATGTAAATGTACAGCGTGTAAACGACCAATAAAATGACGGCCATCGTTAAAATGGAAAAAATGATGACTTGCGATTGGGTCTTGGCCACCGGACCTTTCGGATTCAACACCGTCAACTGGTTACATCCGGTCAGGAGGACAAGAAGGGCTGAAAATAAAGCGAGCAGCAACCCTTTCCTTTTCATAGGATACCGATACCCCTTTCTTCATTGTGAACGCCATCTTTCGTGCATAGGGATGGCTTCGTTCGATCAGCTACTTTTATGTTAGGAAAGGGGCGATTGAATAACAATTCATAGAGATTGTTATATATGTTAAATTATTACATCTAATATTGTGATTTTTGTCCTATGCAACACAGTCAATGTTGATTAGCGGCGATTTCAGGTCAAAATCCGGCGAATTCGGCGATTTTGATAATTGTTCACAATGCGGCTCTCGCCTATCATAGTTCGCAGAATTGTCATATAAAATCCTCTTTTTGTGATTTTGTTCACAACTTTATTAGTTATTGTTTATTTCAAGATCTTCTCACTCCTTTTTGCACCACTGGTAATTGCGAAATTTTTATGACATTTGAGAAAAGGCAAAAAAACAAGAGGTTGTCCCAACGAAGCAAACTTTGCCTGCCTCGGGACAACCTCTTCATCTTATTTATATGAGCGTAGGATTACATTACGGCAACTTACAGCAGCTCTTTCCGCAATTGCTCCGGCGATTTTGGCGACAGCAAACCAAACGGAATATCAAAGACCGTCTTCGCTCCGAACTGGCCGGCTTGCGACAGCTTGTAGGCCGCACGAGCGTAAGCGACCAGCACGCTGGCTGTAAATTCCGGATTGCTGTCCAGCTTCAATTTGAACTCGATCAGCTGCGTACTGTTCTCGCCGGTCCGACCGCTGCGGAGCACCATACCACCATGCGGCATCGTAGAGTGATTCGCTTTCAACTCTTCTTCGCGGATAAAATGCACCGTCGTATCGTAGTCCGAGAAATAGTTCGGCATCGTCTTGATCTCTTGCTCAATCTTCGCCAGATCTGCGCCTTCCTCCGCAACCACGAAGCATTCACGCAGGTGTTTCTCGCGCGTGGACAACTCTGGATTTTCGCCTTGCCGCACCCGCTCGACCGCCGCTTCTACCGGAATCGTATACTGAACGCCGTTCTTCACGCCCGCCACGCGGCGAATAGCGTCGGAGTGCCCTTGGCTGACGCCTTTTCCCCAGAACGTGTAATCTTTCCCTTCCGGCAATACCGACTCGGCCAGCAGCCGATTCAGCGAAAACAAGCCGGGATCCCATCCCGTCGAGATGATGCTGACTGTTCCTGCTTTCTCGGCAACCTCGTTCACCTTCGCGAAGTATTCCGGAATTTTCGCATGCGTATCAAAGCTATCGACCGTATTGAACATCGCGGCAAGCTGCGGTCCTTGCTCCGGCAGATCCGTAGCCGACCCGCCGCACAGAAGCAGTACGTCGATGTCTCCCTTATATTTTTCAATCTCTGAGATGTGAACCACGCCGCTTGCCGACGCCACCTCATCCGGTTGTCTGCGTGAGAAAATTGCTTTCAGTTGGAAATCAGGGTTTTGCTTCAAGGCCATCTCCACGCCGCGCCCCAGATTCCCGTATCCTACGATGCCTACTTTTATCGTTGCCACTTGATATCCTCCTTCAACATGGTCAAACTCGTCTCAACCTATGGACTGACTAAGCTCCATTGTAATTTACCCTCATCACTTTTTAAATAGTTAACATGTAAAGTTAGTGTTTTAGTTTAAAAATTATGCGCTTTTGTGCAAATCAAACTGTAGTTTTATGCAAATCATAGTGTTTCGATACTTCACAAATCAGACACAAATAATCGAGATTGGGGTACGATATAGCCCATTCTAGTCATACCCGCCCCTATTTAATCATTGTAAAATGGTAACCATTGTGAGGTAGTTCATAGACTAATTGGAATTGGGGCTGAACCGAATTGAAATTGCTGCGATCCAAGTGGGCTTTATTCGCGGCGGTATGCGCCGTTCTTCTAGTTCTGACTCCTGCATCCGCTTTCGCCCATGCTTATGTTGTCGCTTCGAATCCAGCGGCGAATGAAGTGTTGGCCGCTTCCCCTGTTGAATTTGTGATTGAATTTAACGAGCCCGTTGAGGCCGGCTTCCATAAGATTGCCGTCATCGGGCCCAACGGGGATGACGTGGCGGACGGGGAAACCAGCATCGACCCGGATAGACCCTCCCGATTGACCGTCGCCTTGCAGTCAAACTTACCGGACGGGCTGTACACGGCAAAATGGAACATTGTATCCGGGGACGGACATGCCATCTCTGGAACAATCCCGTTCCAGATCGGACAGAGCGCGGCCAACAGCGGCCTCCCGGTCCATCCGACGCCGGATGGTGGCAGCTCCTTCCCGGACTGGAGTCTGCTGCTGGTCCGCTGGCTGTTCTATGGCGGAATGGCGGGCTATCTCGGAGCGGTCGTATTTCACGGCTGGCTTCTTCCCCGCCCGGATAACGGCTGGTCGAGCCGTCTGAAGCGGCGCAGCCGAAGCGTGTGGCTTGCCGGATTTATCGCCGTCTCCTTCGGCATTCTGCTTAGTTTGCCGCAACAAACGGCGAGCGATGCTGGCGGAGGATGGAGAGAAGCGTTCGACCCCGGCCTTTGGCGGCAAACGTTAGTGTATACGACCTTCGGGGGGATTTGGAAGATTCAGCTCCTGCTGCTGGGCGGTTGGCTCTTGTCGACGTTGTTTCTTCTCCGCGCCAGCCGGTTAACCCGCCCACGTCTGCTGCCGCTGATCGGTGCGATGCTCTTTGGACTGGGCCTGCTGCTCTCCAAAGCCTTTATCGGACATGCCGCGACCGCCGAACCGCAAGGTTTCGCCGTTACTGCGGATTTTCTGCACCTGGCCGCATCATTGATCTGGCTCGGCGGCGTTGGCGCTATAGCGTTCTTGCTGCCGGCAGCGGCAGCTCCGCAGTCCGCTGAAGACAGGACTCGACCGAGCGAGCCGCCGCACAAGCAGCTGTATTGGCATACCGTCCGGCGTTTCTCGATGCTCGCCTTCTTCATGGTGGCCATCCTGCTGGGAACCGGCGTCTATAGCAGCCTGCTGCATGTTCCGACGCTGTATTCGCTTACGCATACGACATACGGACGCGTACTGCTGGCGAAAATTGCCTTGACCCTGATCTGCCTGCTGCTCGGTGGATGGTCCTTCCTGCGCGGACGTCGGGCTGGGAAGCCGTTGAACGCCGGAGTATGGACCGAATTCGGAGCCGGCCTGGTCGTGCTGGTACTCGCCGCTATCCTGGCGAATTTGCCGACCGCTTCGGCCTTGCCCGGCCCTGCTGCATTGACACAACAATTGGATGACGGAACAAAGGTAACGATTCACATCACTCCAAACGCCGTGGGCGCTAACATCTTTCAAGTCAACGTACAAGGGACGGACGGACAACCCCGCAGCGATGTGGAGCAAGTGACGCTTACGCTAACCTCGAAGGAAATGGATATGGGTACTACGGAAATCGTCTTCCCCGGCAGTTCACCGCCGGAGGTTCGCGAGCTGATCACGATGGGCGGCCGTTGGAACGTTCGTGTCCATATTTTGACGAAATCGCTGGATAGTTACGACTATGATGCCGAGCTGGCGGTAGGAAGTCCATAAAGGGAACAGACCCATAATAAAGGAGATTATAGCCATGTTCAAAACAACTCGTTCTCTCGGAAACCGGTTTTGGCGTTACGCCGCCGGCTCCGCAATGGTTTGGATTCTCACATTCACCTTGTTCACCGGAATGGCCAGCGCACACGTTACCGTGATGCCAAGCCAGTCCACCCCGGGCGCCTGGGAAACCTACATTCTGAAGGTGCCCGTCGAGAAGGAGATCAACACCGTAAAAGTCGCATTAAAAATCCCGGAAGGCCTCGCCTTCAAACAGTACCGTCCGGTGCCGGAATGGAACGTGGAGTTGACAACGGCCGATAACGGGGCGGTCACTGCCGTGACCTGGACCACTGAAGGTGACGGGATCGGAGCTGGCGAGTTCCAGCAATTTGAGTTTGTCGCACAGAACCCCGGCGAGGACACGGAACTGGCTTGGGACGCCTTCCAGTATTACAGCGACGGCAGCGTGGTGGAATGGACCGGAGCGGAAGGCGCCGATCGGCCGCATTCCCTGACGGTCATAAGCGCTGCGGAGAACGCCGGGCAGATCGATGGACAGACCGACGGGGCACAAGCCGGGCATGATCACGACAGCGCAAATACGTCTGCAACAGCCGACACAGCGGAAGCCAACGTTCCAGACGCCGAAACCTCCGCTTCCCCAAGCGGCAATTCCCCAGCGGGGACTGCGGCCATCGTGCTTTCGGCTTGCGCCTTGCTCGTCTCGCTCATCGCCTTAGGGCTGGCACTGCGCGCCAGACGCAAGTCGGCGTAATTCAAAAAGCAGCGGTTCTCCCGGACGCTTCGATGCGTTCAGAGATCCCGCTGCTTTTTTTGCATAGCTGAAGCTAATATCGATTCATCTCGTGCTGACAGGCGCCTGGTCGAACGGATCACGATCTACCCGCTGCCGTTCCCGGGGAATGGCGAACAGGCAGCCCAGTGCGAGCAGCATCCCGATCGACGCGCTGATGAACAACGCCGGGTAGCCAAATACGTCGATCAGCCAACCGAGCAGCGGCGGCGACGTAATCGCAGCCAGGGACGATACGAAATAGTAAATCCCCGTGCGTGTCCCGATGCTCTCCTCCCGCCCGGTGGCAACCACCCACGGGTAGGAGTTGATGTTGATGCAGGCCCAGAAGACGCCCCCCACGATCAACAGCACCCGCAGCCACAAGACGGAATCGACGAAGATCATTGCGCCGAATACGATAAACAGTCCGGCAACCCCGGTTGAAATGATTGCTTTTTTTCCATAACGGGCTCCCAGCCAGCCGCTTGGCAACGCAAACAGCAAAAATGCCAGCGAGAAAAACGTCAATGAGAACGAAGCTTCGGCATCGCTCATCCCGACCTGCTTGGTGCCATACAACGTAAACAACGCTTCAACGCCTTGATAGGCCACGAACCAGAAGTAAATCGCCGCTAATATCAACACCGTCGTCTTATCCAATTGGTCTTTGATCCGGATTTGCGGCTTCGGCTGCTGCCCCGCTGCAGCGGTACCAATCAAGCCCTGCTCCAGAGCGACGGGTTCGCGGATGACCGCCTTGAGCACCAGCAGGCAAATCAGCATGACGACCCCGGCAAACAGAAACGGCATATACGAACCGATCCCGTAGAGCTGTGAACCGATGCCAAAAGCCAGCACCGAGCCGATCCCGCCCATGAAGTTAATGACGCCGTTCGCTTTGGTGCGCTGCGGTTCCGGTGTGATGTCGGGCATGAGCGCGACCGTTGGCGCCCGGAACAAGCTCATCGCCAAATTCATTAATACCATAAACAATACCAGAGTCACGAATCCGGTATGCCACGGAATCAGCGTTGCAAACACCGCGCCCAGCGGCATGCCGATGAGCAGGTAAGGCATCCGGCGGCCGTACCGGGTATTCGTTTTATCACTGCGATGTCCAATCCATGGCTGCAAAATAATGGCGAAGTAATTATCGATCGTCATCATGAACCCGATCATGGCGGCGCTTTTTAAATAGTCGTCCAAAAACAGCGGAACAAACGCATTATACAGCGCCCAGGTCAAGCTAATGCTGAAAAAACCCAGTCCCAGCAGCCATGTTTTTTTCATCCGCTCACACTCCTGGTTTGGCCAGCAGTTCTGCCAAGCGGTCGGGGTAATCGGTAATAATACCGGCTACGCCTGCAGCGATCAGCATCTGCATCAGCCTCGGATCGTTTACGGTAAACGGATGGTAAACCACTCCGTTGGCTTTGGCGAGTGCTACCAGCTCCGGCGTCAGCGCGTATTGGTAAGCATGAAGCGCCTCCGCGCCAACTCGTTTCGCGTAATCCCACGGCTCGTACAAGCCTTCCATATACAGAATGCCGGTACGGATGTCCGGAGCTAATTTTTTGCATTCCACCAGGGAGTAGTGGTTAAAGCTGGAGATGATGATCCGTTCGCTTAAGTCATAGCGGCGCACCGCATCCAACACCTTCTGCTCGATGCCGGGGTACAACACGACGCCGGTCTTTAGCTCCAGATTCACGATCGTGTCCGTGCCGCGTACCAGGTCCAGCAATTCCTCCAGCGTCGGGATGCGTTCGCCCGCGAAGTCTTCATGGAACCAGGAGCCCGCCTCCTGCTGCTTGATTTCGGCCAGCGTCAAATCCTTTACCCACTCCGGCGTTCCAGCCGTCCGCTGCAGCGTCTCGTCGTGAATGAGAACCAGCTGCCCGTCGCGCGTCATCTGCACGTCC
This sequence comes from Paenibacillus phocaeensis, assembly GCF_900021165.1. Taxonomy (GTDB): domain Bacteria; phylum Bacillota; class Bacilli; order Paenibacillales; family Paenibacillaceae; genus Fontibacillus; species Fontibacillus phocaensis. The sequence continues at coordinate 142,043 of NZ_FCOQ01000006.1, forward strand.
GTCTCGATGCCGGTCGCCCCTAACTCCAGAGCTTTGGCAAAAGCCAGCATCGTGTTCTCCGGGTAATGCCCCGCCGCCCCGCGATGCGCAAAATTGATAATATCGCTCAAAAGGATCATCCTCCTAGGGATTTATTTAAAAATAATATTATCCATCCCTTCACTATAATCCTGCATTGTTAGAGTTGTATAAAAGGCCAAGTCGAAGTAAGGCTATGTCTCCCTCCGAAAACTCAGAATAATTTCGCGCAATCAATGGTGCTTCACGGCTCTTTACACGATTATCCCTTTCGTTCAGAAACGGGGGCTCGACATGTGGTTACCGGAGAGTTGGGCGTGCTAAATTTATTTTAAGATAAGACGGTGTTTGCTGGTATTTTCTGCTTGCCAAGGGAACATATGTTTGATATAATAAGAAAAAAAGCGAACATACGTTCTTATTTTATTGTCCTGGGGGGGATGAATGTGGATTTAAGCGCGAACATGGATCTACCTCCTCTTAGCAGCCGTTTTCGCAGTGAGGCGGACTGCATAGAGATGTTAATCGCCAAGAAGTGGCCGAACGGCTTCGTCTGTCCGCGTTGCGCTAATACCGCGTGTACCCGTCTGTCTTCCCGTCGTCTTCCATTATTCGAATGCGGAAGATGCGCCTATCAAGCCTCCCCTTTGGTGGGCACCATTTTTGAAAGAACCCATCTGCCCTTGTTGAAGTGGTTTCAAGCCCTGGAACTGTTCCTGCTTCCCGACGGCATCTCGGCGTTGCGTCTGAGTCAGGTGATCCGGGTCACTTACAAGACCGCATGGTTGATGCTGCACAAGATCCGCCATACCCTCGGGGAAACCGATGCCAGGGAGCTTTTGAGCGGAGACGTGAGGGTGAGCAGCGATCAATACGGGGTGGATCCTCTGCGGTCTCACCCTTATGCCACAGCGGTCGTAGCCGGATGCACGGTAACGGAGACTGGCGAGCCGGAGCGGGTTAAGATTCATGTGGTTTCGCAAAAGAGAGGAGACGGAATACGGGCAGGCCGGCTCGAACTCGACACGTTTGTAAAAAGGAATATAGACGTCCACAGCTCAACCATGCAGCCATTCCCGTTGACCTTTCGGCTGTATTTGCCCTTATGGAGAGAAGTCAGAGCGGCTTGGAAATCTCTCAAGGGAACTTATGTCGCCTTGGGCTTGAAGCATTTACAGGCGTATTTGAACGAATACACCGTACGCCGTCACTTGCGCATGTCCGGTTCCGAAGAGACGATGCGCGAGGAATTGCTGCACAGATGTGTGGCTATTCCGGCGATCTCTTACCGTCAACTGATCGCACGCCACCAGAGCCCGCCCCTTGCAGTTGCGGCATAATCGAAAATGCTCCCTTCTCCTGCATTTCTCAAGTGTTTCGTTATCTTGACGCATCCGCGATTTGTGCTTCTTCTTCACTACCTGATGGAACGGGATAATCATCAAAAGAGGCTGATACCCAGGTGTCCTCCTCCCCAAAATAAAAAAACGTGCCGCTGCAAATGCAGCCGCACGTCGTTCGCAGGTTGGTCTTGATGCCGTTCACGAGCGAAACTCCATAGTCTATCTTCGTCCCAGTCAGGAACGGTTCACTGCCACCGGTTCAGCTTTTCGCAGCTCGGCATTCAGCGTCGCGGCGTCGCGTACCGCACGGGCGTCCTGCAACACCTCACCCGGCTTGCTGGCCTTCCCGATCACATACCCGGCAAACGGCAGGCCGACGAAATCAAACGTGTACTGCAGCTGCTGAATGAGCGGCAGCGCCTTGATCCGCGGGTTGTCGCCGCCGACCACGATAGCATACGCGGTTTTGGCCGCCATCCGCTCCTTGAAATTGAAGCGGACGTCGCGAAGGCTTTGCGACCAGCGATCGATGAAATTTTTCATTAAACCGGACGGCCCGTACCAATACACCGGCGTGGCAAAGATCAAAATATCATGCTCCAGCACCTGCAGGATCAGATCGTCGTAATCGTCGTCCACCGGATCAAAGCCGCCTTCGTCATGCCGTTGATCGTGAATCGGCTTGATCTCTTTCTCGCGCAAAACGATATTCGTATAGGGGATCCCCTCTAATACCAGCCGCGTCAGCTCCTCCGTGTTCCCTCCATTTCTTGCACTTCCCTGAATAACTGCGATGCGCATTCCCTGCACTCCCTTTCTGAGGTCTCAAGCGAAACTTTTCCGAAATTACGCCTACTTATGTTATACGACAGGCACCCCATTTTATGCCAATCAAAAAAAGTTTATGGCGTTTTTCCGCGAAACGTGCAGAGGGTTGTCTACGAATACAAAGAATTTGCCAATTCCAGCAATAAGCGCTTACATAAGCATGAAATCAAGCTTTTTCTCATTCAACCCGCCCGGAGCTGTCCGGAGTTCAAGTCCCTGCCCCGACTTCCAGACGAGGAGCCGACCCGACCAAGGTCCAGTTCACAAACCGTCCCCAGCCCGTTATGTCCCGCTGCGATTCCCGGTAAAATGAAGACATGAACAGCGAAGAATCCTTCGTTAAATTGAAACTTTGCCCCCATGAATCCAGAACTTGAAAATACATGAAAGTGAGCGTGGTTAATGATGAGAAAACTATATCGTTCGGCAACGGATAAGCAATTAAGCGGCCTGTGCGGGGGGATTGCCCAGTGGCTTGGCGTAGACTCCACGGTGGTGCGGTTGATCGCCGTCATCGCGGTATTTTTCAGCTTCGGGTCGGTCGTCGCCTTGTACCTGATCGCGAGCCTGATCGTGCCGAAGGAGCCGATTGGCAGCTACAGCTACGATGATCCGTTTTCCCCGTTTTGATCGGTAAACCTATCGCAAACCCAATTGAACTCAAAGGAGAGATTTTAAATGAGCAGCGTATTTGACCGCATTGCCAATCTGGCGAAGGCTTCGATTCACGAGGTATTAAACAAACTGGAAGACCCGGTGTTGATGACCGGCCAATACTTGCGCAACCTGGAGGACGACATCGCCGCCGCGGAGAAAATGATCAAGGAGCAGCAGATGACCGCCACTGTCCAAGAGCGGAAAAGCGCCGACATCGCCCATCTTGCCAAACAAAGTGAAATTCGGGCATTAACCGCCCTGGAGCAAGGTGATGAGGTGACCGCGCGCCATGCCGCCGCAGAGAAAATCCGTTACGAGGAACAAGCGCAGCAGCACGCCAAAGAAGCGCAGGAAGCTCGCGATCGCGTAGCGGAACTGGAAATTCGCCTCGCGGAAGGGAAAGCGGAGTTTGCCCGCTTGAAAGAGAAACGGAATGAACTGGCAGCCCGTGCCCGCAAGGCCCAGGTGAAAGCCGAGGCCGAGCGGCCGAACTTCAGCCGCGGCATCGAAAGCGGCGCAGCCGCGCGAGGGTTCGAGCGGATGGAGGAGAAGATTCTAAGCTGGGAAGCACAGCAGGAAGTCTCGACCAGTTACGGGAGAACGTCCGGCATCGCAGATGCGGGCGGAACCCAATCCACCGCCGTCAACGAAGAACTGGAACGCTTGAAGGAGCAATTGTCGAACCGGCATGCCTGAGCCGTTGATATAGCGAAACCGCCCGATGAATCCCATCGGGCGGTTTTGGTTTAGGCCATCGCAGCGCCCAGCTTCTTTACTTTCTCCAACCATTTCAAACGCGTCGATTCCAGAGAGGACGAAACCATGTGAAACTCCGTAATGCGTACCGTCTTGATGCCGCAATATCCCAAGATATTGCTTCTCATCACCCGGTGCCCCGCCCGTTTATAGAACCAGCGGTTATACCAGGACGGCGTATCCATGGTCACGATCAGATGGGCGGTTTTCCCCTTGAGGAGTTTATCCCAAAGCAAAGAGTTCGGTTGATGTTGGTAGGCGAACCCGGGCAAGAAGACGCGGTCGATAAACCCCTTCAGAACCGCCGGCATCGTCCCCCACCACGTCGGATACACCAGAACCAGATGGTCCGCCCAACGAATCATCTCCTGCGCTTCCCTGAGCTCCTCCTCCAGCTCCGTTCTTTGGCGATACCCGTATTTTAAATTCGGATCGAAAACGATTTGGCTTAGGTCGATTTCCCGTACCTTTGCACCGGCCTGGGATGCCGCGGCATTCCGGTACGCCTCCGCCAAAGCGGCGCAAAAAGCCTCGGGGTCGGGGTGGCCGTTGATGACTAAAATATTCATGGCGATCTCCTCCTTAAATTTAAAGCTTCCGGTGTTCTCAACTTGCGAAGAATGGGATCTTTAGCATAAGGCGAACATCCAGGCGGCGAAATGATCCATCGTGTAAAAATATTGCGGATCAGTGACATTGCCTATTTTACTGCATTATCCGAACCAGCGCCTTCCACAATGCCTTCAAGAAATGGACGGGATTCACTCCGGGACAATATCGGGCGAGAGAGCTAAGAACGGTATAGATGCAAAAAAATCCCGGCAAGAACGTCCTCTTGCCGGGATCTTTGTAGGAGATCGTTTATTTGCCGTCCTTGCCGGCTTTGAACACTTCGCTGATGGCGCCGAGGCTCCCCAGCGTTTCGATCGCATTGGACGGGATAAACACCTTGTTCGCCGGTCCCTTGGCTACTTCTTTCAAAGCCTCGAAAGACTGGTATGCCAAGACGGCTTCGTTCAAGGCAGCGTCGCGCAGCATTTCGATCCGCGCTTTTTCAGCGGCGGCAACCGACTCGATCGCCTTCGCTTCCCCGAGCGCCTCAAGCTCCTGGGCTTGACGGAAGCCTTCGGCTTCACGAATCCGTGCTTCCTTATCGCCCTCCGCCTTCAGAATCTTACTTTGCTTATCCCCTTCCGCACGCAAAATCATATCCTGCTTGGCGGCTTCGGCCTCGAGCACGATCGCCCGTTTGTTCCGCTCGGCCTTCATTTGTTTGTCCATCGCTTCCTGAATATCTACCGGCGGGCGAATGTCGAGCACTTCCACCCGTTCGATCCGTACGCCCCATTTCTCCGTTGCTTCATCCAGCGCGGTCCGGATATCCGTTGAGATCTTCTCCCGACCGGACAACGTTTCGTCCAGCTCCATCTTACCGATGATCTGACGCAGCGTGGCCGTTGTAATGTTCCGCACCCCGTAGACAAAATCGGAAATGCCATAAGTCGCTTGCTCTGGATTCACTACCTGATAGAAAATGATCGTGTCAATCTGGACCTGAACATTATCCTTGGTAATGACGGTTTGCGGAGGCACATTGGTCTGCTGAATCCGCAAATCATGATACGTCCGCACCTGGTCGATAACCGGGATCAGCACGTTAAGGCCCGGCGTCAGCAAGCGGTTGAATTTACCGAGCCGTTCGACGACCCCCACCCGTTGCTGCGGTACGATTTTGACCGTCAGCGAGATAAAGACGACGACAACGACAACAATGACCGCAATAATTGCCCATTGCATTAAGAAATTTCCTCCCATCGTTCTACTTCGATAATTGTACTGCTTCGCTCCAGCACCCGAACCTTCTCGTCCCTGCCGATCGGGACGGTCGCCGTAGCGCTCCACGAATCTCCCCCAACCTTCACGATGCCGTATTGCCCGGGTTCAATCGGTTCCACAACGATGCCTTGCTTCCCTACCAGTTCGGTACCGATATCCTTAAATCCTTTTGCTGCACGAAATTTTCTGGAGAGCGGTTTCGTAAATACCGTCAGGACCAAAGCGACCAGACAGCCCGCAACAACCTGCCAGAAATAAGCTTCGGGGGCCACCAAAGCCACGGCTGCCGCCACCAGCGAACCGATGCAGAGCCATAGCAGGTAAAAAGTCATCGTCATCATCTCAAGCACTAATAAGATTCCGGCGACGATGAGCCAAATTGCCCACATTTCCATCCCCCTGTTGCACCACCTTTCAGCATTATAATTATTTATACGGTGAACATATCAAAAAGTATCAAGGAATGATATGGTTTTGCAAAAAAAGCACCCCAGCGTGTACAGCTGGAATGCTTGGGTTAACCCAAAGAAGCCTTGGGATTGGCTAAGTTATCGGTGGAAAGTCACCAGCCGGAACACCGCCGCCTGGCTGTCCATCGCTTCCTCGTTCCCATACTCGAAGGACTGGACAACATACAACCGCTCGTCATGCTGCAGGGCTGCCGCGAAGTTTTTGACTTCCGCCAGCGTCCCCCTGAGGGTAAGCCGAAGGGACGTCGCGGTGAACCCGGCCGAGCTGAAATCCGCTTCCATCAGCAGACCGGGATTTCCCGCCCCGGATAAGGAGCCGCCCATGGGAGCCTGGCTGGCGAGCGGGCTGTCTTGGCCGCTCGCCGGGCTTTCGACAGAAGACGAGGGAGCGGAGTCGCCCGCTAGCCGAGCCTCGACAGCCGCCGCTTGGCCGCCGAGCCCCGGTACCGCGAAGACCACTTCCTGGATCCGTACGCCGGAGGACTTAGCCGCTTGCTCGAGGTCCAGCAAGATCCCTTCCCGGTCAGGTTCACCCGGTACCGCCGCCTCCCGTTTGGCGTTGTCGGCCGAGGCCCCCTCTGCCGCCAAATCCGCCCTTTTGGCATCCAGGATCGTCTGGGTCTTTTGCAGAAACAGCCGTTTCTCTTCGTGGTCGGCTTCTAGGTTCACGGATGTCTCCACCGCTGGCCGATAACCCAAGAAATAAAATGCTCCCGCCGCCAGCATGACCAACGCGGCCACCATCATCCAGCGGGCTCCGGCCGATCCGGACGAATGTTCCGTCTTCATTCTCCGTCACCTGCCTGTTCCGTCGTTCCTGTCCCTGGCAACAATTCGAATGTACCGATATATCCCCGCCCCGGCAGTTGCTTCACCGATTGAATCAACTCGCCGCCAAGCTCCGATTGCTCGCGGAGTGCAGACGAATAAGCGCTGGCTTGACTTAAGCTGGTGAACTCGCAGGTCCACGCCAAGCCGGCTTCGCCAAACCGAACGGTCTCCAGCTTACTGCCGGCGGGCAGCGGGGCCTCCAGGGTGCCGACCAGCGTCCGAAGATCCGGCCGCTGCTCGCTCAGTTTGTCGATCAGCTCAATTCCCGCAGCCCCGAATCCGGAGGCCCCCAAGCTTTGCAATTCGCTTTGCAGCTCGGCTTGCTGCCGTTCGGTCTCGGCGATGGAGATTTTCAAGGCTGCCGCCTCTTCCCGCGCCCCCCAATACTCGTAGCCAAGGTAGCCGCCGAGGCCAAGCCCGGCAAGCAGCAGCAGGATCGGGAGAATCACGGCGGCCGAGGCCGGACGCGGTTTGGGAGGGAGCAAGTTGATGTCGATCATCGGAGGTCCGCTCCCTTCATGGCTAACCCCAGGGCAATAGCATAGCTGCCTTGGTCCGCCATTTCATGTCCGGCAAAATACGGTGACAGATCCACCTCGGACACGCTCACTTGGTCAAAAGCCGCCGTTAACTGCCGGGCGATCTCCGGCTTGTCCGGCGCCGCGCCGGCGATCACGATGCTCTGCACCCGTTCATTGCCTTCATGCAGCGTGTATTCGTAGAAATTCATCATCCGGGTCACTGAGGAGACGATCTCCCCATACCGCCACGTATTCAGCTTGTCCCCGGTCATCGGCTCCAGGGGAAATGTCCGTACGAAGTCGGGCAGCCCGTGATGATACGTGTAGATCTCAGCTTCTTTGGCCTTGAAGTTGATCGCCATCACATTGCCGGACTCGCCAAGCAGGCGCTGCTGCCGAAGAATTCGCGAGAGCGCGATCGCGGCCAAATCGACCGCTTCCAGACGAAGTCCGGCCTGTTCCAGCGACGACACCAGCTCCTGAATCACCGGACGCGGTACAGCCGCGACGAAGGTCAACAAGGCTTCCTCCTGCTCGCGGTCCTCCATCCAATGATAATCGATCACCGGGTCCTCGAACGGCAGGCGGATGCTGCCCTCGATCTCCAGCTCGGTTACGCGGCGCTGCTGTCTGCGCTTGACCTTAGGAACGGAGAGCAAGCGGATAAAAGACTGGGAGGTGGGGGCCGCCAAACGGACCTTCTTGCCCGCAAGCCCCCGGCGGTTCACCCAGCGCTTCACCATGTCGGTGAACCCGCTGACATCGGGGACGCCGTCTTCGTTCAACTCAGCATCGACCGGCAGCAAGCCGGCGCGTTCCACGATCCCCTGTTTGGAGTTGTATTTGACGTAACGGATGCCGTCCTCATCGATCGTAATCCCGATGTGGGCCGGCCGCCGGTTCAGTAATGAGGAAGGACGTTTTGCAGATACCAATGGATGATCTCCTTTCCATACATGTAAACCACAAGGGTGCCGATTGCCAAAAAGGGACCAAACGCCAGCGTCTGGCCGCGGCTTCTGCGGCCCCGCGCCAACTGGAACAGGCCGGCGGCGGCGCCGGCTGTACTGGCCAGGAACAAGGCTAGGAGCACGCCGGGGAAGCCGACGACCCAGCCGAAGACGGTCAGCAGCTTCACGTCGCCCATCCCCATCCCCTTCCCGGAGGTGAGGAGGGCGATCAGCAGCAGCAGACCGCCGCCGCCAAGCGCGCCCAGCGCTTGGCTCCACAGCGGTACGCCGCCCGCCAGCGGGGCGGCGACGAGCAGCACGGCGCCGAACCCCAGCACGGCGCCGTTGGGGATGATGTGCGCGGTCCAGTCCGTGACCGCGCACATCACGGCCAGGGCGGTCAGCAGCAGGCCGACCGCCCATGCGCCTGATGCACCGAACCGCAGGTGCATCAGCGCGAACAGCGCCGCCGTCGCGAGGGCGGCGGCGAGGTCTCCGGCCCGGCGCANGTGAACGTTATGGTTTCACTGCCGATAATCAGTGTCACTATGGCTTCAGTCGTATTCACCTTGTCCAGATTTACAGAGGTATTGTCACTTAAGGTTGTTCCGGTTTTCGGATCCGTTAGGCCTTTAGGCATGTAATTGTCGTCCACCAAGTTTTTGAGCGTATGCGTCCCTTTAATCTCCCCATTATTCTTCGCAATCGATCTCAATCTTGCCGCCTCGTACAGCTGGTTCGCCGTTGCGGATCTCGCATTCACTTTCGTATCATTCAGCAATCCCGTAATCATCGGCACCGCGATCGCGGCGATAACGCCGATAATGACAATAACGGCCAGCAGTTCGACTAGCGTAATCCCCTTCTCTTCCTTCCGCAAACGTTGAATCCGTTCGATGAGTGCTGTCATGATAATGAACCTCCTAAAATAGTAATTCGTTTGAATCTAAACTCGGTTCAACTGATGTTTCGATATAAACTGAGCATCGGGATCATCACCGAAGCGATAATGAACCCCACTACACCGGCTAGCAACAGGATCAATACCGGCTCGATCAGTTGCTTGAGCTTGTCCACAGTGTTCTCCACGTCACGTTCGTAGAAATCGGCGACCTTGGCCAGCATCGCATCGATCGAACCGGTCTCCTCGCCAACCCGGATCATCTGGGTCACCAGCGGCGGAAACACCCACGATTGGCGCAGCGGCTCGGACAACGGCCGTCCTTGGCGCAGCGACGTCTGACATTCCCGCAGCGTGGCCCCGATCACTCGGTTGCCGACCGCCTTCTCCACGATGGCCAAGGCCTGCAGCACCGGCACCGCACTGGCGAACAGCGAGGATAACGTCCGAGTCAATTGGGCGATCGCGCTTTTCCGATTCAGAATCCCAAATACGGGGGCCTTAAGCTTGAAGTAGTCCCAGGCATACGCCCCGCGCTCCCACCTCAGGAGCAGATACACCGCAGCAAACGCCGCCGTGGCGATCAACAGCCATATGATCCAATGCTGCTCCAAGCTGCGGCTTAGCGAAAGCGTAAACTTCGTGATCGCGGGCAAATCCCCTCCGAGTTGAGTGAACATAACCTGAAACCGCGGGATCATAAATTTTAGCAAAAAGATAATGACAAACACGGCCATCACGCTGACGATGAGCGGATACGTCATTGCGGACTTTACTTTTTCCCGGGTGACATGCGCTTTTTCAAAATATACTGCCAACCGCTCCAGCGTCTCCTCCATGCTGCCCGCCTCTTCCCCCGCGCGGATCATGTGCACGAAGATCGCCGGAAAAATCCGCGGGTAAGCCGCAATCGCACCGGAAAACGTATGGCCCTTGCGCAGCTCCGCCGTCACTTCAGCCAGCGTCTTCTTCAGCGGCTTGCTTTCGGATTGCTCCGCCAGGATGGCGGTCGCCTCAACGATCGAAATGCCCGCCTGGATCATCGTGGCAAATTGCCGGCAAAACACGACGAATTGCTCATTTTTGACCGGACTGCCCAGATAAAATTCTTTGTTCCATATCGTCTCGCGCTTCTCGCGCAGACCGGTTGCAACGATTTGTTGCCTCTTGAGTTCGGCAAGCGCGGCGGATCGGTCCGGGGCTTGCAAAGCCCCTTTGCGTTGTTTCCCCACCCTGTCCCTGCCTTGATACACATATTGGGGCATTTAAGCATCTGTCCTTCCGCTTCTCACGTCTGTCTCCGCCCTCAACCTATCCGAGAGGGCTTTCCGTCAAATACGGCCGGGCCGAAGCTTCATGAACTACGCCCTGCCGCAGCAGCTCGCGCAAGCTCATTTCCAGCGTGTGCATCCCAAGCTGGAAGTTCGTTTGCATCACGCTTTTGATCTGATGAACTTTCTCCGAACGGATCAGGTTGCCCACCGCCGGCGGATTCAGCAGCAACTCCGTTGCACACACCCGTCCTTTCCCGCTGCGAGACGGCAGCAGCCGCTGGGACAAGATCGCCAGCAGCACCGAGGCCAACTGAATCCGGATCTGCCCCTGCTGGGCCGGCGGAAAAGCGTCGATGATTCGATCGATCGTCTGCGGCGCATCGGCGGTATGTAAAGTAGCGAAGACGAGATGGCCGGTTTCGGCCGCCGTAATCGCCGTTCGAATCGTTTCGGGATCGCGCATCTCGCCAACCAGAATAATGTCCGGGTCTTGGCGAAGCGCCGCCCGGAGGCCGTTATCAAAGGATAACGTATCGAGTCCCACTTCCCGCTGATTGATGATCGACTTGTCGTGGCGGTGCAGATATTCGATCGGGTCCTCCAATGTAACGATATGCTTGCGCTCCGTATGGTTGATGTGATCGATTAGCGATGCCAGGGTCGTCGACTTCCCGCTGCCGGTCGGGCCGGTGACGAGAAATAAACCTTGCGGCTTCTGGGCCAGCTTCAACAACACGGGCGGCAGATGGAGCGTCTCGAACGCCGGGACCGAAGGCGAAATGACCCGTGCTGCGATGCTGATCGACCCCCGCTGCCGAAAGACGTTGATACGGAACCTGGAGATTCCCGGTACACCATATGAGAAATCCAGTTCTCCCTGCTCCGTGAATTTCTGATACTGGGCCGGGCTCATCAGCTCTTGTACGATCCGCTCCAGCGAAGACGGCGACAACAGCTCCTCGCCCAGCGCCTGAAGCGTACCGTCGATGCGCAGCACCGGCGGCGAATTCACCGTCACATGCAAATCGGATGCGCCGGCGTCAAAGGCCTGTTTCAGCAATCCGTTAAACGTCTCGTCCGTTACGGTATAATCCTGATTCATCATCGCTCTTCCTCTTCCACTTCGCGGATCATTTCCTGCAGGGTGGTTCGCCCCTCCAGCACCTTCTGAATTCCGTCCGCGAACAGCGTCGTCATCCCTTGAGCCTTCGCCATTTGGCGCAGCTCATGAACGGAGGCGCCCTCCACAATTGCCGACCGCAAATCGTCGCTGATCAGCAGGGCTTCATGCACCGCCATCCGGCCGCGGTAGCCTGATTTGCCGCAGGTGCCGCAGCCGGTGCCTCGGTACAGCTTGTCCGTATGGAAACCAAGCCGCTCCAGATAGATGGTTTCCTGACTTTCCGGCGGATAGGCGGTTTTACAGTCCGGGCAGATGCAGCGCACCAATCGCTGGGCCACAATCCCGATCAGCGATGAAGCGATCAGATACGGTTCGATACCCATATCGCGCAGGCGAACGACGGTACTCACCGCATCATTAGTATGTAAGGTTGAAAAAACAAGGTGGCCGGTTAAGGAGGCGCGAATCGCGATTTCCGCCGTCTCCAGGTCGCGGATTTCCCCCACCATGATAATGTTAGGGTCCTGCCGCAGAATGGAGCGCAGCCCTCTGGCAAACGTCAAGCCCGCCGCCGGATGAACCTGCATTTGGTTCACGCCGTCCAGCATATATTCCACCGGATCCTCGATCGTAATAATATTCGTATCTTCGCGGTTCAAATGCTGCAATGCCGAATACAGGGTTGTCGTCTTCCCGCTCCCCGTCGGCCCGGTCAGCAGCACCATGCCATGCTGCTTCTCGATCATGCTGCGGAACAGGGTTAACGTCGCCTCCGTCATGCCCAGCTTGTCCAAGCCCTTCACGCCCTCAGTGAGGTCGAGCAGCCGCATGACGATCTTCTCCCCATGCACCGTAGGCAAGGAGGACAACCGGATATCAATGGGCTTGCCGTCCACAACCAGCTTGATGCGGCCGTCCTGCGGCAGCCGCCGTTCCGCGATGTTCAAGTTGCCCATAATTTTCAGCCTAGCGATGATGACGCCTTGCATCGACTTCGGAACGGTCCGTTCGCTGCGAAGCAGCCCGTCCATTCGGTAGCGGATCGCCAGTTGCGTCTCCATCGGATCAACGTGGATGTCGCTGGCACCGAGCCGCACCGCCTGCTCGATCATCTGCTGCACCAGCCGAACCACGGGGGAATCTTCGCCCAGGATCACCGAATCTTCGACATCGATTTGAGCGTTGCCGGTCCCAAGATCTTTGATCATCTCGTTCATGGAGTCCTGCAGCCCATAGAGGCGCGCCATCCCCCGCTGCAGCTCGCCCCTCGAAATAATCGCGGGTTCGATCGTGAAGCCGGTGCTCATTCGAAGATCATCGATGACGAATAAATCCAAAGGATCGGCCATCGCGACCATAAGCTTCCGCCCGTCTACACGAATCGGGAGCACTTGATAACGCTTGGCCATCTGCTCTGGGATGACCTGGCTTAACTTCGCATCGATTTGATACCTGGATAATGTGACATGAGGAATACCAAGCTGAAATTCCAACACCTCGATGAGCTGGTGCTCCGTCAAGACGCCTTGCGCCAACAGCACGTCGCCGAGTTTCTTTCTGGTGCGCTGCTGATCCTCCAAAGCGGCCTGCAACTGCTGATCCGTGATGATTCCGGATTCCAGCAGAAGTTCGCCCAACCTTTTTTTGATCGTGTACATGGTTCACCTCATCCCTGTTGGATTTATTATGAAATTGAAATATTCATGAGCTGAAGTCTTTCGAACCAATTATAGTTCCAGAGGCCTAATCTATCAAACCGGAATAAAACGAGGAAAAATTAAACAGTAGTAATTTAATACTGATTATATACCTTTCGCCAAAACGATGCTATCATTTTTATAGTAAAATATACCTAGATTACAAAGCTCGACAGGACTCTCCATCGTTAAACAAGACTCAACATTTTACTGCCGTTTGAAAGCGAGTGGGTGGTCATGAAATCTAATTTATGTCAAAAAAGGCGGCTCCTTCGCCAGACGTTCGCGCAAGAAGAAGGCCTGACGCTTCTTGAAGTGGCCCTGGCTCTGGTCATTCTCTCTATTGTCAGCTTATATTTTCTCTCCTACTTTTCGAACAGCGCTTCGCACAGCAAGCTTACGAATCAGCGTCTCTCCGCGACCCATTTGGCCAACGCTCGGCTGCATGAGGTTCAGTCTATGAAATTCTCAGAGCTGCAGGCCCTGGCCAGCCGGCCTCCGGGAGCGCTGCCCGATACAACCCGTGGGATCTATCTGATAAAAGCCGAGGTCAGCGATCACAGCCCTGCCTATGCTGCCCACCCCGACATCCTGTACATTACCGTAACGGCGTACTGGCAGCCCGACCCGTCCCAGGGAGCCGGCAAGTATAGACATAAGGTCTCGATCACCGGCGCGGTGAAGAAAAACTACGCCACCGCCGGAGGAGGGAGTTTACCATGAGAGAACTTATCCGGCGGCTTCGCCGAGAAGACGGAATAACCCTGGTGGAGCTGCTGGCCGCCTTGGCTCTCTCCGGTCTGCTGATCGTGTTGGTGTCGACGGTGCTGACCACCTCTCTGTTCGCTTTTGGACGGGTTAACGACGAGACGCAGCTTCGGAATGAGGCGATTACGCTAAGCTCCGCACTCCAAGCCAAGCTGAGAAACGCCGTGACCGTCACAAGCTCCGGCAGCCGCTTTACTCAATTTCAGGCGGAGGTGGTCACCGATGCACTCTCGGAGACTTCCCGGACGATTCGCGTCCAGCTTGACGGGGGGCGGCTTCTCCTCAATGGCGTCCGTCTCAGCGAGGACACGCTGGATTTAACCGGTACGACCTTTTCCAAGGGACCGAACGATCTGCAGGTAAACCTGCAAGTGGCGCTGAGGAATAGGCCGGAGGTGGAGCCGATCTATTTGTTCGTTTCGATTAAACTGATCTCGTGAGGAGTGTAGGGATGAAAAGAAGAGGACAAACCGCTTTCCGCCAAGAGCAAGGTTATGCCTTGGTCTCTGTGCTGCTTCTGGTGGCCATCCTGCTCATCGTCGGGACGCTGCTTATGCAGTCGGTGACGAACTCCCAAGGCATGGTGAACATCTCCGAAGATATCGTCTCCGCCCAAGCCGACGGCGAAACGAAGCTGCTCATTAAGCTTGCCGATCTGCGAGCGGCTGTGATGGCGTTGAAGGAGAAGGACAAAGTGACCCTGGAGGATGTCGAGGCTGCCGCCGCTCCATTCGTGGAACCGGGCACTGTAACCTTGGACAAGGAGAACCAGCGATACGTGGCGATCGTCAAAGCCGATGGAATATCAGACAAGATCACGCAAACCTTCCGCCGCAAGGTGGAGATTACGCTTTCCTTCACTCCCGGCAATCCCTCTCCGGGAACCGGAACGGGCGGGTATGCGGTGGTCAGCTTTGGGGCTATAAGCCTGAATGGGGCTATCATCAATGGCAACGTCTACTCAGCGGGCGCCGTCACCTACAACCCGTCCAAAATCAACGGGGTTCTGGTATCCCCGACATTACCGGCAGGGCCAGATCTCCCCCCGCCTAACCGGGTGGAGATCACGTCCATTGTTGATCAAGTCGATCAGGAGATTAAAACGACCCACTCAGCCCTCTTCTCGACCCGGGCAACACAGTTGGATTTCGAGGTCAAAAACAACACCCCATTCACAAAATCTACTGTATTGGATTCGATCAAGCTGATGTCCAATGTTTCATTAACCGTGGATGGCGACCTTTGGATCAAAGGCGGTGTTACCCTGGAAGCCAATTCGTCGATCATTACCAGCGGAATCATCTACATTAGCGGAGATCTGATAATAAACGGCGGCAGCAATACGAAACTGCAAGCGAACCTAATCAAAGTAAACGGAAGTACTAACTTTAACAGTGAGCCCAAAGTAACGCTGACCGGGGATTTTTACGGAAACACACTAAACATAAGCGGTACGCTGACGGCAAAAAACATCTATATTACAGGCGCATCGAACAGCAGCCTAAACGGGGATAATCAATTTAACTTGTTCGCGGCAGGTTCGATCAACCTCAACAACGGAAACTCTCCGGCTACCTTATCCGGCAATGTCTATACGAACGGTGCGCTCACCATCAACGGGAACGATAAAGTTACCATCAACGGCACCGCCACTCTGCCCACCGCACCCGAGAAACCTTCGGAGATCTTGTTTGAGGAAAAAAACCTCGTGATTAACTGAACTGAACAGCTTCCCGAACAGCTTCAGTGCAGTTCAGCTAACTCTAACGGATTCCAGAGCCGTTATTTCGGAGAAAACAGCGTTCCCAGCATTGTAACGGAACACAAAGACCTTATTTGGCGTTTTGGAGCAATCTGACCCCCTTTATCGGCCAAATAAAGGCTCTACGATCCGTTACAATTTGAACCTGCCCCATTGGGGACAAATAAGGTCTCTCAGATCCGTAAGAGTGACGCTCGGCACGGGCCACCACGGCATCCTATCAGCCATCCCCCCAGCGCACGAACAAACCGACTCGCTATGGCAAGCCGGTTTGTTCTTTGTTTGTTGACGCTCGGAGAGCAGACTTGTTACTTCAGAGACTCGGCGATCCGGATCAGTTCGCTTTTTTCAATCTTTTCGCCCATGCCTTTCGTATGCACCGTGAGATATAATCCGTCCGCCTCCCAGTCGAGCGTGTGTTCATTAATTATGACGGCATCCGTTCCGTTAACTTTCGCCTGTTCGATCGTGCCGTCCGTGGACCAGATATATGCGGCTTCTTCGTCGGCATACGCTTCCATGACTTTAATTTCTTTCCCCGTGTCACCCTTGCTAAAATACAACTTGATATATTTGGGGCTAACCTCCCCCTGCTCATCGACAAACTGTTCAGCCCGGTTAAAAGTATATCCTTCCGGTAAATAATCCGGCCATTTCACCTTGAAACTGGTGTGCGCGCTTAACGTGTCCGGATCGGTCAAAATCCGTACCCCTTCTTTTTCCTGCGCTTCCGCTTCGGCTTTGGTTACGATTCGCCCGTTCGTAAAGTCATAAATCTCCTGCCCGTCAGCCGTATACAACGGTCCCGTCTGGGCTGTCACCTCGTCTACGGGTTTGCCTTCCTTTGTAAATATTTGACCGCGCATGTCTTTAGGAATCGGATAGGACAAATTCTCCGAAGGAGGCTCAACTTGAATTGCAGTAATATGGCCCAACGAAATGGTGGAAATGATCCGGCTCAGCATCGTGCTTGCAAACGTCGGCTGGGTAAACGCCACCCCAACCACGATAGCGGATGCGGCAGCGATCGCCGCGATTCCGGCGAACTTCCAGCCGACTCTCCCACGCAAGGCTCCGGCGGCGGCGTTTCTCTGCGCAATCCGGCGCTTAACCGCCCCTTTATGATCGGCCGCGCCAAAGTCGGCGGCGGCCAGCGTTCTGCCGATGGCTAGCAGATCCGAATGCGCCCCGACCGGCTCTGCGGAACCCACGCATCCGTCCAGCAAAGCGTCCACGTCTGCCTCAAACCGACGGTGTTGTTCCTGATGGTTCACCTTTCATCCTTCCTTTCCAATTCAAGCTTCAATTTCTTCATGGCGCGAAACATCATTACGCCGACATGGCTTTCACTCAGACCTGTGAATTCAGCGATTTGGACATTTTTCAGTCCTGCCCCGAATTTGAGCGCAAGAAGATGCCGCTCCTGGGGCTTAAGCAATTGCAAGGCTCGATTCAATTCGGTTTCCGCTTCCCGGATGAGGGTCCGATCCTCCGGCCCTTGCTCCTGAGATGCCGACTCTTTGAACAGATCCAGGGAGAA
Organism: Paenibacillus phocaeensis; assembly: GCF_900021165.1. Lineage (GTDB taxonomy): Bacteria > Bacillota > Bacilli > Paenibacillales > Paenibacillaceae > Fontibacillus > Fontibacillus phocaensis. The sequence continues at coordinate 159,318 of NZ_FCOQ01000006.1, forward strand.
CAGTTTCCGTCTCTTCTGTCTGCGGTAATAATCGTTTACCGTGTTGCGGGCTATGGCGATCAGCCATACCTCAAGCGGGGAACGGTCGGCCCGGAAGGTGCGATATCGGGTCAGCACTTTCTCAAAAACCTGGCTGGTCAAGTCCTCTGCCGCATATTCGCAGTCCACCCGAAAACGTATATATTTGAAAATTCGGCTATAGTAAGTTTCAAAAATCGCGTCAAACTCCGTTTCGACCGATCCGGCTGTCCGCTCTTCCTGATCCTGCTTGTCCTGCTCCTTCACCGTCGGAAACAGCGCGCGCTGCTGCAGCATTTCCTCCCCCTCCTTTCTCCAAGGAACGGATTTCTCGGGGCCGCTTCCTCCGCGCGGCAGGATGCCGCCTCCAAGTCATCCGTATGTTAATACGTTTCAGGTGCGGAATTCATTACACGCCGCCTTTGATTTCTCTCGTGCCCCCTTTGCAGGATTATCCCTTTCATTCAGAGTTCCGGGAGAAGGGGCCTTGCCAGGGGGCAGAACCAGAGTCCGGGGTTCAAGGTTCAGAGTTCAGAGGTTCAGAGTTCAGAATCCAGAGTTTCAGAGTCCAGAATCCAGAATCCAGAATCCAGAATCCAGAATCCAGAGTTCAGAGTTCAGAGTTCAGAGTTCCAGAGGTAAGGCAAGAACTTCTTCATTCTCGGCCACTTGATCAAAGAGGGAGGATTTCTCCATTCCCGCCATCTGATCAAAGGGGATAATCGTGCAAAGAGTCCGCCAGTTGAGTGCAGACAGTTGAGGGTACACAGTTACAGGCAAACAGTTGCACGCACACAGTTCCAGGTACGCGATCATGCCAAAAAACCGCCGGGCCTACCCCCAGCGGTTCCTCTTCGCAATCTCTATGCTTTTATTAGGCCGTCACGACGTCCAAATCTACATCGCGTTTGAAGGCTTCGATATCGTTCTCGCCGAGGATCTTGCCGGTGATTACGCCGGCGGTGATCGAGTCGTTGACGTTCAGAGCAGTCCGGCCCATATCGATCAACGGTTCAACGGAGATCAAGAGACCCGCCAATGCAACCGGCAGATTCATCGTCGACAGGACGATCAGCGAAGCAAACGTCGCTCCGCCGCCAACGCCGGCAACGCCAAACGAACTGATGGTTACGACCAGGATCAGCGTCAGGATGAAATCCCAGCTCATCGGATTGATGCCCACCGTTGGGGCGATCATCACAGCCAGCATCGCCGGATAAATCCCGGCGCAGCCGTTCTGCCCGATCGTTGCACCAAACGAAGCGGACAAGTTGGCAATCCCTTCCGGTACGCCCAGACGTTTCGTTTGAGTTTCGACATTCAACGGAATCGTTGCTGCACTCGAACGCGAGGTGAACGCAAACACCAGCGTTGGGAACACTTTACGCACATATTGAATCGGATTGTAGCCGAATGCGGCCAACAAAATCAAGTGAATGATGAACATCACGATCAAGGCCACGTAGGAAGCACCCACGAACTTGATCAGTTTCAGAATCTCTTCGGCATTAGTCGTGGCCGCAACGTTTGTGATCAGCGCCAGGATGCCGTAAGGCGTCAGACGCAGCACCAGCGTAACGATCCGCATCACGACGGCGTAAACCGCTTCAACCACTTTGCGGAACGTGTCCGCTTGCTCCGGCTTCTTCTTATCCAAGCCAAGCACGGCAACCCCGATGAACGCCGAGAAAATCACGACCGCCAAGGTCGAGGTGCTCCGTGCCCCCGTCATATCGGCAAAAGGATTAGTTGGGATGAAGTCCAGAACTTGCTGCGGAATCGTCTTGTCTTCCACCGAGCCCAGCCGTTCTTCCAGCGCCGTCCCGCGCGCCTGCTCCCGATCGCCCGCCTGGATTTCGATCGCCTTGAGATCGAAGCTCAAGCTCGTCACGATGCTGACGCTCGCAGCGATAGCTGTCGTAATCAGCAGCACTGCGATGATCAAGCCGCTCATTTTGCCCAAATTCTGCTTGCCCTTGAGGTTCATAATGGCTGAGATGATCGATACCATGATCAGCGGAATCACGACCATTTGCAGCAGTCCGACGTAACCTCGGCCGGCCAAATTAAACCAGTCGGTTGATTTCGCAATCACCTCGGAGCTTGCCCCGTAGGACACTTGCAGGATAACCCCGAACACCAGGCCAAGACCCAGTCCGGTAAATACCCGTTTTGTAAAAGAAACGTGCTTCTTCTGCATCCAAACCAGAACGCCAATCAGCACCACCATGACGGCTACATTAATGATGATACGCAAGGTATCCATAATCAGATCTCCCCCTGAAAAATAATACATAAATTCGTCCTCGCACCAAGGTGGGTTAACGCCCAGATGCAATTTACAAATCGTATGATAACACATATACGAGTATTTTGATAGGATTAATTTTAACAAGGCCTGTCAACAAATTAAAAAGACTCCGGCGTCTTGAATAAAGCAGCATAAAGTCACCGGATTCCAAGAGAAAATAGAAGCAAACGTTAGATTTCTCTAGTTAATATCCGAACAAATCACTGTAGCTCTAAATTTTGCGTAATTTCGCTTGTGCAAACGTTTTACCTTTGTCTTTAGGTCGGTTATGATGGTGGAATAACGGATGATTAGTGAAAGGAAGATGAGGGATGCCAACCACAGGCCTTCTCCGGCGTAACAGGCTGCGGCAGTTTGGAAGCGCTGTCCTGATCCTGCTGCTGCTCGCAGGCTGCACCGGAACGCCGGGCAGTCACAGCGCTGCCACAGAACCGAAGGAGAGCAATACCGGAACCGTTGCAGATTCAAGTCAGAACACAGCCGGGGGCGGAACAACCGCTGCTTCCGGGACGGTGGACCCCCAGCCATCCACGGTATTCTATGAAGTGTTTGTTCGGTCTTTTGCCGACTCGAATGGCGACGGGATCGGGGATCTTCGCGGCTTAACCCAGAAGCTAGACTATTTGAATGACGGGAACCCGGATACGGACACCGATCTCGGAATTGGCGGCATCTGGCTGATGCCGATCAACCCTTCGCCGAGCTACCATGGCTATGACGTCACGGATTACCGCGACATCAATCCGGATTATGGTACGCTGGACGACTTCCGCGAGTTTCTGAACGAAGCGCACAAACGCGGGATTAAAGTCATCATGGACCTGGTCGTCAACCACACCAGCAAGGAGCATCCCTGGTTCACCCAATCGGCCACCGATAAAAACAGCGCCTACCGGGACTGGTACGTCTGGGCCGAGGACAGCGGTCGGGCCACGTCCGGAACCAGTGCCGCAGGCAGCGGCAACCCTTGGCATAGCTTGCGCGGCGATCATTACCTGGGGATTTTCTGGGACGGAATGCCCGATCTCAATTTCGATAACCCGGATGTAAGGAAAGAGATGATCGATACGGGAAAATTTTGGCTGGAGCAAGGTCTGGACGGGTTCCGCCTCGACGCTGCGAAGCACATCTACGAAGACCTACAGACGGACAAAAGCCAAGGAACCACCAACAAAAATGTGGCCTGGTGGCAGGAATTCCGCAGCGGATTAAATGAGGTGAATCCGGAAGCCTACCTCGTCGGAGAGGTATGGGATCCTTCGGCGGCTTTGATCTCCTCCTATCTGGACGGGGCCTTGGATTCCGGGTTTAACTTTAGCCTGGCCGAAACGATCCTCAGCAGCGTCAAGAATGAGAAGGATGCGAATATCCCTTTCACGCTGGAGCGATCGTATAAGCTCTACGGCGAGAAATCCGGCGGCAACTTCGTCGATGCTACGTTTCTGACCAACCATGATCAGAACCGGGTCATGACTCAACTGGAAGGCGATTTACCACATGCTAAAGTGGCGGCGAGCCTGCTGCTGACGCTGCCCGGCAATCCGTTTATTTATTACGGCGAAGAAATCGGGATGTTAGGCGCGAAACCCGACGAGCTGATCCGCGAGCCGATGCGCTGGACGCCGGACGACAGCCAAGGGCAAACGACCTGGGAGGTTGCAGAGAACAATACCGGCAAAAAAGGCCTTAGTGTCAGCGAGCAAACCGGCGACTCCGCCTCCCTCCTGTCGCATTACCGCAAGCTGATTCGGATGCGCAGCAGGATTCCCGCGCTCAAAGACGGCGCGATCCAGGAGTATGCGACGAACCAGCCGGGAATTACAGCTTATACACGCATGACGGAGGAGCAGGCCGTGCTGGTTGCTCACAACTTGACCAGCAGCAAACTTACCCTCTCCTTAAATCCGAGTCAAGCGGACGGCAAGAGCTTTACCCAAGTGCTTGCGGAAACGGGCGAAGGAACAGGCCTTAGCGGGAACACGCTGACGATCCCCGCCTACTCGACGGCAATCTTGGAATAAGGCTCCATCAAAATAAAACGCTACGGCGTCGAAGGAAAGCGCAGGCTTCCTTCCGCCGAAGCGTTTTTCCGTTATGAATCCGCGGCGCCTTCTCCCTGGAACGCGCTTAGCGAGCGTTGCAGGTGTGCCGCCAGCTCTTCCAAGCGTGCCGACAGATTCACCAATCCCGCGCTGACCCGGTGCTGCTCTTGGGACATGGAAGCCACCTCCTCTGTAGAGGCGTTGGTTTGCTCCACGACCGAGCTGACCGTGTCCACAAAATCCTGCAGGATCGACTGCGAATGCAGCAGGGCTTGTACGGATGCGGATGAATTCCGGATTTCCGTCACAAACCGCTCCATTTCCGCTTTGACGTTCTGGAAGATGCCTGCCGCCTCTTTCACGGCTTCCGTCTGCGCCGCGAACAGCGGCGAAATGCCCGTCAGCACCTCGACGGTTTGCCTGATCGCCTCCTGAATCTCCTCGGTGATCGCCGACACCGTTTGGATCGATTCGCCGGAAGCCGCGGCCAGTTCGCGAATTTCCCCGGCGATGACCCTAAACCCCTTGCCGGCCGCCCCGGCGCGAGAGGCTTCGATCGAAGCGTTCAGCGACAAAATATTCGTTTGCTTCGTCATTTCCACCATAGGGACCAGGATCGACCGGATTGAGCGGGTGCTTCGGCTCAGCTTGTCCGAATTTTCCTCCAGCAGGACGGTCATGCGCGACACCGACTCCGTCTTCTCCACCAATTGTTCCATATAGGCTTCCCCTTTGTGGCTGACCTCGATGACGCGGACGGCCGATTCGTCCATCGCCGCATTGAGGCGGGCCACTTGGCCCATTTGGCCGCCGATCTGTTCGGCCGTCTCGGTTCCTTTCTCCGCCTCCGCAGCCAGGGTCTCCGCTCCGGCTGCAATTTCCCCAGTCGCCTGTGCAATTTCTGCCGCAGTCTGGGAGGTGTCCCGGGAAGCCTTCGTCAAATTCTCCGCAGTTGCCAGCAATTCGACTGCCGACTCGCTGGTTCGCTCCACTAATCTGGAGATTTGCTCCAGCATTCGGTTGAAGCTATGCCCCAGTCTTCCGATTTCATCGCGTCCCTTAAAGTGCGTACGCACCTGCAGATTCCCGCGTTCGCCTTCCTCCATGAGCCGGACCAGCTTCTCCAATGGCCGTCCGACCATGCGCACCAGTAAATACCCGATCATAGCCGCGACCACCACCGCGCCCAGAAGAACAAACAATGTCACAACCAGCAGCCGATCTGCTGCGCTCAGGAAGTCGCTTTCCGGAGCAAACCCGACGATCCGCCAGTCGGCGGTTTTCAGCGGCCGATATACCACCAGTTGCTGAACTCCTTGCTCGTCGGCCGCCCGGAACGAGCTCTCCCCCGATTTGGCTAGTTCTGGGTTGACTTTGATCACGGATTCCGTCTCCAGGAGGGCCGGATCCGCCGCATGGACAATGTGGTTATCGGCGGTCAGCACCCGCACCTGACCGGTTTTCCCGATTTGCAGGTTGCCGAGAATTCCCCCCAGCGCCTGCGCTTTGATCTCGAACAACAGAATGTACTCCGCCTCGGGATGATTCATGTTCCGCAGCAACCGGGCCATCGTCACCGTCGGCTCGGTATAGGCATTAAAGAAGCCTTTCTGCAGCGCCGGGAACCACACGGGATCGCCCTCCGCCTCCAGCACCGCCTGCACGCGGTCCTCCACCGCTTCATGCGTACGCACCCCGCTGACCCCCGACGATTTGTACGACTTCACATCTTCCAGGCTCTTGGCGACCAAGCGCAGCCCTTGCAGGCGCTCGTCGGCGCCCTTCAGCGCATCCAGCTTCTTGCGGATCCGGTCCTCGGCTTGTGTCCTCGCGACCGTTCCGATATCCGGCTGATTCACCGTTTCAAGGTCACTCCGCAGCGTCTGGTCCACGGCAAGCTGCCGCGAGGTAGCCTCATACTGGTCAAGCAGAAAATCGAGCTTGTCCGCCGCCTGCTCCACCGCTTGGGCCGAAGCCGCCGCCACCTGCTCCCGAATAATTTCCCGCGACGCCCGGTAGGAGCTGAATCCCAGTACCGCCGACAAGGCGACGACCGCCGCAACTACGATCACAAACATTTTCAAGCCCACGGAGTTCCAACGCCACCCACCGCGAAGCTTCTTCATACCCCGCATCCCCTTTTTATCATATGTATAAAAAAAGGGTATAGCCCAGCATGACTGTGGCTATACCCAGGTGTCTCTAACCGCTTGCTGCATTATCCTTTGCTGGCGCCCGAAGTCAACCCGTCGACAAGCAGGCGCTGCAGGAACATGAACAGGATCGTGATCGGGAGAGCGATCAGAACCGCCCCTGCGGCGAATAAAGTAAAGTTACTGTTCTGGTTGCTGCTGACCATGTCCCACATCCCGACGGCCAGCGTCCAGTTCTCCTTCGTCCGCAGCACGAGCCGCGCGAAGATGAAGTCAACCCAGGGACCGACAAACTGGGTTAACGCCATATACGTCAGCATCGGCTTGGACAGCGGGAGAATAATACGCCGGAAAATCAGGAAGTTGCTGGCCCCGTCGATCCTTGCCGCCTCATCGAGCGATCGCGGGATCGTATCGAGGAAGCCCTTGGCGATAAACGTGCCGCCGAGCGGCGCCCCGGCCGCATAGACGATAATGAGCGCCAAATGCGTATCCAGCAGTTGCAGCTCCCGCAGCAACAGGTAAATGGCGATCATGCTCATGAAGCCCGGGAACATGCCCAGGACGAGCAGTCCTGATAGCGCTGTTTTGCGTCCGCGGAACCGGAACCGGGATACCGCGTAGCTGGTGAGCAGCGTCAGCAGCACGCCGAGGATCATGGAGCAAACGGCGATTTTCAGCGTATTCAAGTACCAGGTGCCAAACAAATAAGTTTTGGACGTAAACAGTTCGATATAATGGTCAAACGTAAACTTCTCCGGAATCAGCGTTTTGCTATAAAGCGATTTGCCCGGCCGCAAAGAACCGAAGACGACCCAAAGCACAGGGTAGACGGCGGCTATGCACAGCAGTACCAGCACAATGTAGCTGGCGCCCAACCGAATCGCGTTTCGTATTTTCCGTCCGCTCATTGGATCATATCCTCCTCTTTAAACGACTTGGTTCTGCGGTAGTTGTAAATCGAGAACGAAGCGATAATGATGAAAATGATGATCCCGATAGCAGAGGCCATGTTGTATTTGTTCTGGTTCAGCGTCAGCTTATACAACCACGTAACCAGAAGGTCGGTGGCCCCGGCATACTGATAATCCCCCTTCACCGGATCGCCGCCCGTCAACAGGAAGATGGCGTTAAAGTTGTTGATGTTGCCGGCGAACTGGGTAATCAGCGTGGGGGCCGTTGTGAACAGAACCATCGGCAACGTCACGATTCTGAACTTCTGGTACCCGGTGGCACCGTCCACTTCAGCCGCTTCGTACAAGTCCTTTGGGATCGTCGTCAATACGCCCAGGATCAGCAGCATGGAGACCGGAATCCCGACCCACATGTTGACAACGATAACCGTAACCTTCGCCCAGAACGGATCAGTCAGCCACGGCAGGCCGCCGAGTCCGAAATACCCGAGGTACTGGTTAATCGGGCCGAACTGGCCGTTAAACATATTTCGCATCACAAGCAGCGAGATCAGCTGCGGAATGGCATAAGGAAGAATTAAAATCGTTCTCCACAGCCCTTTAAAGCGGATGCCCTGTTGATTGATGAGCAAAGCCACGAGCAGACCCCCGAAATAGGTCGTCACCGTCGACAAGATCGCCCAGATAATCGTCCAGGTCAAAACGCCGTAAAAGGTATGGCTCCAGGTTTTGAGCGCCACCAGATTCTTAAACGTACCGAATCCGACCCAATCGACCAGCATCGCCGGCGGAATGTGTTTGGGCGCCGAATAGTTGGTAAACGCAAGCAAGATCATGAAAATGATCGGCATCACGGTAAAAAATAAAATCCCGATGGCGGGAATGCTTAAAAAAGCGACAGCGAATTTGTAATCCAGTACGTAACGCACCGTTTGCTTAAAGTTATTCGGCTTCTTGCCTTTGTCCCGTTCCAGCCCGATTTTGCGGGCATCCTTGACGTTCATGATATATACGATGATCAAAATAGCCACAAACAGCAGCGTGATCAAACTTTGGATCATGATGAAGATCGAGTGATCCCAGTTTCCGTTCATATTCGCGCCGGTTCTTGGTGTCTCCCCGAGCGTAATGATCCCCCAAATCGCATACCCTAAGTTTCGAACGAGATAAATGATGCTGAATGCTTCAAAAAGGACGAGCAGCAACCCTTTAACCCATTGCCGGTTATAGAGTTGTCCAAGGCCCATGCACAGTATCGACAGAATCGTCGCCCGGTTCCGATGTTGGTGTCGGTCCATTTCCCTTCCTTCTCCTCTCCCTTGGGAAATTAAGGATGACCCGCCGCTATAAGCGGCGGGCTCAACCTATCCACATTGGGTGAAAGTAAGTTCTGACTTACTCAGCTGCCCCGCTGTTCAATTCCTTAATTTGTTTCACAGCACTTTCCATAGCTTGTTTCGGATCCGCATTATTATTCCAGATTTCCGGGAGCGCTGCGTTTACCGGAGACCAAACGTTCGCCATTTCCGGAATCGAAGGCATCGGTTGAGAGTTCTTCGCTTGCTCAGCAAATACGGATACGTATGGATCGTTTTTGATTTGGTCGGTTTCCAGCGCTTCGAGGTTCGTCGGAACCGCGCCTACTTTTTCGTTCAGCAGCAGTTGAGCCTCTTTCGTAGAAGCGAAATGCGCGAACAGTTTGGCTGCATTCGGATATTTCGTAAAGGAGTTCACGACCCAAATTTTAATGCCGGAGAAAGTGATCGCCGTCTTGCCATTGACAGATGGATACAGGGCAAGACCCAGGTTGTCGCCGAGAGCGGCTTTGTAACCAGCCAGTTCCCAAGGGCCGTTGATGTCCATCGCTACGTCGCCTTCATTAAACAAGCTGCGTTTGATGTCCGGGTTGATGTCGCCGCTGTTGATCGGCAGAACTTCCTTCAAGCTTTGGAACACTTTCAAGCTTTCAAGTGCGCCTTCGTTAGCCAGACCGATGTCGTCCGGGTTCGTGCCGTTATCGCCAAACAGGTAACCGCCGGTGCTGGCAATGAACGGATAGTTGAAGTACATGTTCCCGACTTCCCACATGATCCCGTATTTGTTTTTGGATTTGTCGGTAAACGTTTTGCTGAATTCCAGCACGTCTTTGAAGTCCTTCGGCGCTTCGGGAAGAAGCGATTTATTGTAATACAGAGCCATCGTTTCGGCTGCTCTCGGATAACCGTACAGCATGCCGTCGTAAGTTGCGCCTTGGATCGAGGCTTCCGTATTGTTCTTCGTAGTCTCATCCGCAAACACGTCGTTTGGCAAAATCAAGCCGGAGGTTGCCGCATTACCCAAGTGATCGTGAGGGACGATCAGGACGTCGGCAGCCAGCCCGGAAGGACCGTCCTGCGTCAATTTACCGATTTGGTCGGTTGGAGCCACTTCTTCGATTTTTACGTTTACGCCGTATTTTTCCGTGAATTGCTTGGCGATTTCCTCGGTAAATACTTTCTCTTCTTTACTTTCCCAAATCACCAGCTCCGCGCCGTCTTCAGGCACGATCGAGTCAGCCGGAACATTATCGCCTGTGCCCGCATTTCCTGCATTTTCAGTTTGGTTGGCCGGCGCATTGGCGTTTCCATTATTGCCGCCGTTATTTGATCCGCATGCTGTGATCGAAATAACCAAGGACACTGCCGCAACCAAGGTCAAAGCCTTTTTGAACTTCATAACCATAACCCCTCCTAAATGATGTAGACATTTGTTGCGCAAACGTTTTCAGAAAATACCTGAAACTATTCGGCCTTATGGACTTTCTTTTGCGATAGTTTAGTATTTCCCGCCCGAAAGCGCTTTATCCATGTATCACATCATACATCATGCCAGAAGAGTTGTAAAAACGTTTGCACAGTAGAAAAACTGGGGAAAATCATTTCAATACTCTCCAATTCTTTGATTTACTCTGGAATTCGCATTTTTTGTATTATCTTGAACTTGCCATAGGAATGCCTATGTTGCATGTTTGTGCGTTTTTTCTCGATGTATCGAGCGATATTTAACGTTGCTTGGTCCTTCCCCCCTATTGTTTTCAACGGGATAACCTCCCGATCTTTATCGTCTTGTGCAATGGTTTGAACAATGTTATAATCCGGATCAATGAGAGCAATACTAGCTTTGCCGCTCGGTTCCATAATTTGAAGGCGCTGTTATCGAAAGGTACATCCTCGGCCCGTTTCCGGCTTGGATGTGCTTTTTTTGCTTCCAAAGCTTAGGCGGAACGGGGGGCCAGGCGGACACAAGCGGTCACTAACTATTCAGGAGGGATTTCTTATGTTACTCGAAGCGGTGTATCACCGTCCCAAGCTTAACTGGACTTATGCCTACGACAACCAAACACTTCATCTGCGCCTGCGCGCCAAGAAAAAGGATCTCACCGAGGTTTACGCTTTTGTCGGGGACAAATACATGTGGGATCAGAGCAAAGAGCTGATTCCGATGACCTTGATGATCAGTGACGAGATGTTCGATTACTGGGAATGCGCATACCAGCCGCCGCTGCGCCGGACGAGATACGGCTTCCTGCTGAAGTCCGGCGATGAGCAAATCTGGATGACGGAAAACGAATTTACGAAGGAGCGCCCGGCCGGCCCGGAACGGCTGTTCGAATTCCCGTTCATTAATCCGATCGACGTGTTCACGCCGCCGGCATGGGTGAAGGACGCGATCTTCTATCAAATCTTCCCGGAACGGTTCGCGAACGGCGACCTGAGCAACGATCCGAAGGGCGTGTTGCCTTGGGGCGGCAAGCCGGAACGCGACAACTTCTTCGGCGGGGATCTGCAAGGGGTCATCGATCATCTCGATCATCTCAGCGGGCTCGGGATAACGGGCATCTATTTCACCCCATTGTTCGAAGCTACAACGAACCATAAATACGATACGGCCGATTATATGAAGATCGACCCGCATTTCGGCGATATCGCCACGGTCAAGAAGCTGGTTCAAGCCTGCCATGAGCGGGGAATCAAGGTGTTGTTCGATGCGGTATTCAACCATTCGGGCAAGACGTTTGCTCCCTTCGTCGATGTGATGGAAAAGGGCGACAAATCCCGCTACAAGGACTGGTTCTATGTGCGCGAATATCCGCTGCAAGTGAAGAACGGCGTGCCGACGTACGACACGTTTGCGTTCGAGCCGCTGATGCCGAAGCTGAACACGGAAAATCCGGAAGTCAAAGAATACTTGCTTAAAGTCGCTGAATTCTGGATCAAGGAAGTGGGGATTGACGGCTGGCGGCTGGACGTCGCAAATGAAGTGGACCATGCCTTCTGGCGCGATTTCCGCAAGACCGTAAAAGCCGCGAATCCGGACGCCTACATCTTGGGCGAAATCTGGCATGAGTCGTCCGGTTGGCTGCAAGGGGATCAATTCGACGCCGTCATGAACTATCCGTTCACCGAAGCCGTGCTTGATTTTGTCGTTCGCGGCACGCTGGATGCCGAGGGCTTCGCGAATGCGATCGGCAAACAGTTGTCCCGGTATCCGCTCCAAGCCAGCGAAGTGGCGTTTAACCTGTTGGACAGCCACGATACTCCACGCCTCCTGACGTTATGCGAAGGCAATAAAGCGCAAATGAAACTGGCGGCCCTGTTCCAGTTTACATACAGCGGAACGCCTTGCATTTACTACGGGGACGAGGTCGGCCTTGACGGCGGTCAAGATCCGGATTGCCGCAAGTGCATGGAATGGGATCCAAAACGTCAGGACCGCGACCTGTTCGCGTTCTATCAGAAACTCATCGCCGTTCGCAAGCAGCTGGCTCCGCTGCGTACCGGCAGCCTGAAATTCCTGCTCGCGGAAAAAGAAGGTTCGAAACTGGCTTATGAGCGCATACTAAACGGTGAAAAAGTGCTGGTCTTGCTGAACAACTACGATGCCGGGCAGACCCTCGAGGTTCCTGCGGCAGGTCAAGCTTGGCGCGATGCCTTTAGCGGTCAAACCTACAGCACCACCGAAGGCAAGCTCGCCGTTAGGCTGCCGGCTTACGGCTATGCCGTACTGACGCAAGCGTAAGTTAGATCCGCCCTGATCTCGCAAGCTCCCTGCGGCCGGCCTTATTCGGAAATGAAAAGGCCGGCCGCGGTTCTTTTTAATAGTAAAACGTTTGCGCAATAGGGGCAGTTAATTATTCCCTTTACTGTCGATTTCCGTGGGGATGATCCCGAACCAAAGGCGAATGTATGCGGCTTATCCCCAGATTCTCTATTTACTTTCCTTTTTCTTTCGATTAATATTACAGTGTAAAGCAAACGGTTCCACAGAGGAGGTTTTTTATGGCCGTCACCATTAAGGATGTCGCCAAAAAGGCCGGAGTATCGCCCTCTACCGTGTCCCGGGTGCTGTCCAATCACCCCAGAATCAGCGCGGAAACTTCGCGCAAAGTGAAGCTCATTATGGACCAGCTTGGTTATCATCCGAACATTATGGCCAAGAGTCTGGTCTCCAAAACGACAAACAGCATTTGCATCATGCTGCCGAAGTCCGCCGAGGAGTTATTCTCCAATTTCTTCTTTATGGAATTGATTCGCGGCATTGTAACCCAGGCCAGCCGTCTTGGTTACGACGTCCTCATCAGCTCCGGAGCCAATGAGAAGGAAGAAGTCGAAAGCGTCTCCAGGCTGTTGAACGGACGCCGGGTGGACGGGGTTATTTTGCTGTATTCACGGCAGAACGATCCTGTGATCGATTTTCTCCATGAAGGCGGTCACCCGTTCGTACTGATCGGACGCAGCGAGAAATATCCTGATATTTTAACGGTGGATAATGATAATATCCAGGCGTCGTACGACGCCACGAAACATTTGATCGCGTTGGGACATGAACGGATCGGGTTCGTCAGCGGACCTCCGGAGCTCGTCGTCTCCAAAGACCGGTTGAAGGGCTATCAGGATGCGCTCAAAGATTCAGGCCTGGAGTGCCGGCCCGAATGGATTGTCGAAGGTGAGTTTTTACAGGACAGCGGCTATCGGGCGATGTCGTTCTTCATGAATCTTCCGGACCGTCCGACGGCCCTGGTCATGATCGACGACGTTGTAGCGTTTGGCGTGCTTCGCGGCCTGCACGAGCTGAAATACAAAGTGCCTGAGGATTTGTGCCTGGTCAGCTTCAACAATATTCCGCTGTCGGAACTCTCAACACCGCCGCTCAGCAGCGTGGATATCGGGATCTACAATTTGGGTTACACCGCCTCGCAGGTGTTGATTCAATCGATACAAAGCAGCGGGGACAAGGTCTATCCGAAGCGGCAGATTATTCCGCATCGCCTGATCGTCCGCGATTCGTCGATGTATTCCGTCCCTAAGAAATCATAAGGGACGCATAGGCGGGTTAGGAAAATAAACGGAAGCTGAAGCTTCCTTTATTTTTCACCGTTTGTTCAAACGTTTGCGCTAATTTGGGTCATAACAGGAGGTTAATTATGAATCCGATTCAAGCTTGTTTATTCGATCTCGACGGCGTGCTTGTCGATACCGCGAAGTACCATTATCTGGCCTGGAAGCGCTTGGCCGAGGAACTGGGCTTCGCCTTCACCGAACGGGATAATGAGAAGCTGAAAGGCGTAAGCCGCATGGCTTCGCTCGATATTTTGCTCTCTGTAGGCGGTCTTCAGCTGGAAGACAACGTCAAGCTGGAACTGGCTGAACGCAAAAACAATTGGTACGTCGAATACATCTCCCGAATGGATGCATCGGAAATTCTGCCGGGAGCGCTGGAGTTCCTCCAGCAATGCCGCGAGAACGGGCTGAAGACGGCGCTGGGCTCGGCCAGCAAGAACGCGCCGATCATTTTACAGAACACCGGGCTGACGCCCTACTTCGATGCGATCATCGACGGCACCCGCACCTCCAGCGCCAAGCCGGACCCTGAAGTGTTCCTGCTCGGCGCCGCGGAAGTAGGCGTTGCCCCGGAGGCGTGCGTCGTGTTCGAGGACGCGGAAGCCGGGATCGAGGCTGCCCGCCGGGCCGGCATGCGCTGCATCGGCATCGGTTCGCCGGATACCCTTGGCGAAGCCGACCGGGTCGTCTCTTCGCTGGGCGATGTCTCCGTCGCTCTGCTGCAACAACTGGCCGCGGAATAAACGCGGGAAGCCCGGGGCAGCTTCGCATGGCGCGGTTCGCCATTCCTCGAAATTCAGGCGAGCCGACGGCGGCGAATAGCTCTCGTTCTTTTATTGCATAAATAATCTAGTAGAAAAGACTAAAGGAGCGGTTAGCGTGAAACAGTATTTAAAGGTGGATCCTTGGTCCATCCTGGAGGAATCCTTTGATCCGACGAATCATGAAATTTCCGAGAGCATTTTCAGTATCGGCAACGGATATATGGGCCAACGCGCGAATTTCGAGGAACAGTATAGCGGTCCTTCCCTGCAAGGCAGCTATATGGCCGGCGTCTATTACCCGGACAAAACGCGGGTGGGCTGGTGGAAGAACGGCTATCCCGAATACTTCGCCAAAGTATTGAACAGCACCAACTGGATCGGTATTAACGTGTTCGTAGACGGCGTGGCGCTGGATTTGGCCGAGTGCGAGGTGAAGGACTTCATCCGCGAACTGAATATGAAGGAAGGTTACCTCTCCCGCCGTTTTACTGCCGTCATGAAGGACGGCAAGGAGCTGGCGGTGGAAGCGGTACGGTTCGTCAGCATCGTGCGCCATGAGATCGGGGCGATCCGCTATGCGGTAACGCCGCTGAATTTCAGCGGAGAGCTGCGTTTTGCGCCTTACCTCGACAGCGATGTGAAGAACAAGGACTCCAACTATGAGGAGAAATTCTGGCTGGAGGTTGAGAAAGCCGCCGGTGCGGAGATCTCCTACTTGACCGTGAAGACGAAGAAGCTCGACTTCCACGTCACGTCGGTGATGGCCTTTGATGTGGAGCAAGGCGGGAAACGTCTGGAGCTGACGCCTGCGTTCCATGAGCAGGAGAAATTCGTTTCCGCCGAAGTTGCGGTTAACGCGTCTGCGAACGAAACGGTTACGTTGTTCAAATACGTAGCGAATGTGACCTCCCGCGATCACGGGTTAGGCGATCTGGTGAAAGCCGGAACGGAAGCGCTGCGCTCCGCGAAGCAAGCCGGATTCGATGCGCTGCGGCGCGAGCAGGCTGAAGCCTGGGCGAAGAAATGGGAAATGAGCGATATCATCATCGACGGCGACGTGTCGGCGCAGCAGGCGATCCGCTTTAATATTTTCCAATTGAATCAAACCTACAGCGGCGAGGACGACCGTCTGAATATCGGACCTAAGGGCTTCACCGGGGAAAAATACGGCGGCAGCACCTACTGGGATACGGAAGCGTATTGCCTGCCGTTCTATCTGAGCACCGCGGAATCCGATATCGCTCGCAACTTGCTGATCTACCGTTATAAGCATTTGGAGAAAGCGAAGGAGAACGCCCGCAAGCTGGGCTTCACGAAAGGCGCGCTGTATCCGATGGTGACGATGAACGGCGAGGAATGCCATAACGAATGGGAAATCACGTTCGAGGAGATCCATCGGAACGGGGCGATCGCTTACGCGATTTTTAACTATGTAAATTATACAGGCGATAAATCATACCTAGGCGAATACGGCCTCGAGGTCCTCGTGGAAATTTCCCGCTTCTGGGAGCAGCGCGTCAACTTCTCGCAGGCGAAGAACAAATACGTGATGCTGGGCGTCACCGGACCGAACGAATACGAGAACAACGTCAACAACAACTGGTACACCAACCGGATCGCGGTCTGGACGTTGGAGTACACGCTGGAAGTGCTGGGCGAACTCAAAGCGCAGGATGCCGCGCACTATGCGGAACTGGTAGAGAAGCTGGGCCTTGAAGAGACGGAAACGAAGCAATGGCAGCACATCATCGACAACATGTACTACCCGTACGATGAAGAGCGCGGCGTGTTCCTGCAGCAGGACGGCTTCCTCGACAAAGAGCTGATGGCCGTCAAGGACCTGGATCCGAAGCATCTGCCGATCAACCAAAACTGGTCGTGGGACCGCATCCTGCGTTCGTGCTTCATCAAGCAGGCCGATGTGCTGCAAGGTTTGTTCTTCCTCGGCGACCGGTATGACCTGGACACGAAGAAACGCAACTTCGACTTCTACGAGCCGATGACCGTTCACGAGTCCTCCCTCTCCCCTTGCGTGCACGCGATCCTCGCTTGCGAGCTCGGGTATCAGGAGAAGGCGTACGAGATGTACCTGCGCACCGCGCGTCTGGATCTCGACAACTACAACAATGACACCGAGGACGGCTGTCATACGACCAGCATGGCCGGCACGTGGATGGCCATCGTGCAGGGCTTCGGCGGCCTGCGCGTCCGCGAAGGCGAGCTGGTGCTGCGTCCGTTCATCCCGTCCCACTGGACGTCGTTCTCGTTCAAGGTGATGTTCCGCGGCACCCTGCTGCAAGTGAACGCCACCGCGAACAGCATTATCGTGACGAACGAATCCGATACGCCGGCGGCCATCCGCATCTACGACCAAAGCTACACGGTCGGCGCAAAAAGCCAGGTGCAAGCCCAACGCTCGGAGCCTTCCGCGCTGAGCTAAGCGCAAGGGCGGCGCTCGGGGGCGTGAGTGCAAGAGCTGCGCTTGGGCCTTCACGCTGTGCTAAGCGCAAGGGGCACACCGGGCCCGTGGGCCCTGTGCCAAAGGCAAGAGCAGCGTTCGGGGGCGTGGGCCCCTGAACCAGGTGCAAGCCCCAGCGCTCGAAGCCTTCCGCGCTGAGCTAAGCGCAAGGGCGGCGCTCGGGGGCGTGAGTGCAAGAGCTGCGCTTGGGCTTTCGCGCTGTGCTAAGCGCAAGGGGCACACCGGGCCCGTGGGCTCTGTGCCAAAGGCAAGAGCAGCGTTCGGGGGCGTGGGCCCTGTGCCAGGTGCAAGCCCCAGCGCTCGAAGCCTTCCGCGCTGAGCTAAGCGCAAGGGGCACACCGGGCCCGTGGGCCCTGTGCCAAGGGCAAGGGCAGCTCTTGGCCCACGCCCTGAGCCAAGTGTATAAAGGCAGACAACGGCATAAACGCAAGTAGAACCAGCCCTCCCCGCTTAGCGGCGGGGGGCTGGTTTTTTGATGTGCCGCGTTGTGTGCGGTGAGGCGGTAACCGCGGGGCCTGGGCGGCGAGACCTGGCGCGGGGTGGCAGGCGGAGCGCGAGCCGAGGTATTTGTTGGGCGGAGCGCGAGCGTTGGCCTAAGCGTGCCACAGCGGAGGCGGCGAGAAGCGCGCTCTGGATGGGCGGGCCGCGCGGACGGCCCCGCCTCGGGGAAATAGCGGTAAAAAATCACCTTATTTCCGGTGATTTAGCGGTTTTTGAACAAATAGAGGTAAAAAATGGCCTTATTTCAGTCCGGCAGGAGCAAAGTCGCCCCATTTGGGGCTCCTGCGGAAAAATAAGGCCATAAAATACCGCTATTTTGTTCAAAAGGGGCTTTTTCGCGGAAATAAGGGTAAAAAATACCCTTATTTCTGCGAAAAAACCGCGGCCGGGCAGGGAGATGCCCGGAGCGCAAGCGCGCGCGGAGCAGGGGGCAGCCCACGCTGCCCGCAAGCCCGCGCGCTACCGCTCGGCCGGTGCCCCGGCCGGGCGCAAAACCAAGGGCCACGGGGCTCCCGCCCCTGGCCCTTGCGCGGTTACCGCGGGACGGCGAGAACTACGACGCCGACCCCGCGAACCTCCAGCCGTGCTCCGCCGGCTGGAGACGCGCCCGCTGCAGCAGGNTGCTCGCCGCCGAACCGGACCTCCCACGGTCCGAGGGCGGGCAGTTCCAGCGACAACGCGCCGGGCTGCGCGTTGTAGAGCACGTACAGGTGGCGGTCCGGGTCGCCACCGGCGTGGTCGCGCAGCGTGTACGCCACCGCGTGGGGCGGCGCTGCCTCAAAGCGCAAGTGCGCGCGGATCTCGTCCGCCGTCCGCAGGCGGAACGCGGGATGCGCCCGGCGCAACGCGATCAGGCTGCGCAGGTAGGACACATCGTCCTGGTGCGCAGCGCAGCGCTCCCAATCGAGCCAGTTGATCTCGATCGGCGATTTGTAGCTGTTCTCCACGCCGCCCTTCGTGCGCATAAATTCCTGCCCGGCGTGGAGGAACGGAAGGCCTTGGCTCGTCAGCACGATCGCCGAGGCGAGCCGGTGCATAGCCCGGCGCTCTTCCTCCGAGGCGCCCGGCGTGGACAGCTCGATTTTATCCCATAACGTATGGTTATCATGGCATTCCACAAAGTTCACCGACTGGATCGGCTCTACGGAAAATTGCCGGAGCTCCGCCCCATCATAGTCAATCCCCCCGACTACGCCGCGCTTCACGCCGTCCTCAAAGCCGTCGCCGCCGCTGATGAAGCCTTTCTTTTCAAAAATAAAAATATCGCCTTTGACCGCATCCCGCAGCCCGTCATTGAACATGCCGATCCCCGGCAGCTTCCCGGCGTTGTCCTGGTTGGCGCGGCGCTCCTCGGGAAGCACCGTCTCCATCCTCCAGCCTTCGCCAATCATCAGGATCGAAGGGTCAATCTCGTCCAGACGGCGGCGGATTTCATTCATCGTCTCGAGATCGATCAGGCCCATTAAGTCGAAGCGGAACCCGTCAATATGGTATTCCCGCACCCAATGGAGGATCGACTCCACGATATATTTCGTCATCATCGGCCGTTCCGTAGCGCACTCATTCCCGCAGAACGCCCCGTCCGAAAGCGTCCCGTCCGCGGTGTACCGCAAATAATATCCCGGCACCAGCCTGGTGAAATGGATCAGATACCCGTCGTACACATGGTTATATACCACGTCCATAATGACCCGGAGCCCGCGGGCATGCAGCGTCTGGACAAGGCGTTTCAGCTCGGCGATCCGTGCGGCCGGATCATACGGGTTCGTGGCGTAGGAGCCTTCCGGCACGTTATAGTTCTGCGGATCGTATCCCCAATTGTAATGGGGTTCATCCAGGCAGCTTTCATCCACGCTCTCCCGGGAGTAATCAAACACCGGCAGCAGCTGCACATGCGTCACGCCCAGCCCGGCGATATGATCAAGACCCGTCGGAATGCCGTCCGGCCCCCGGGTTCCTTCCTCTGCCAAGCCCAGGAACTTGCTCCTCTCCCGGATGCCGCTGCGAGGGTGAATCGACAGATCGCGGAGATGCAGCTCATAAATGACCGCGTCCACCGGCGATTCGAGCGGCGGCTTCACATCCTGCTCCCAGCCTTGCGGATCGGTGCTTCGTAAATCGAGGATCGCTGCCTTCTCCCCGTTAACGCCTACCGCTTTAGCGTAAGGATCCACCGCTTCATTCCACTGCTCGCCAACCTTAACCCGATACGTATAAAATACCCCCCGGCAATCTTCCTCTACCGTCAGCGTCCATGTTCCCTGTACATCCCGCTGCATCGGCAGCTCGTTGACCGCCGTGCCATCCCAAGTCTCATACATCACAACCTTCGCTTCGGAAGCGGTTGGCGCCCATAGGCGAAAGCGCGTGTGCTCCGGCGAATAAACCGCTCCCAAATCATCCCCCTCATAGACAAACCTCGCATCAAACGCAGGGTCAAACACCGAAATCCCGTCGGTGACCGCCAAATCTCCGTAATCGATGGTGCCTTGGTATTCTTTTTGTACGGACAACGTCCTCACTCCAATCCCGTCAAATTCGGCAGCACGTCCTCCGTATAAGCGCGAAGGATTTCGCCCACGCTCCAAGCCTGCGTGAAGCAACCCCGCCCGGTTAAGGCATGTTCCCCGTCAAAAATCTCGGCAATACCGCCAATACCGCCGTCATGCAGATGATCCTCAAACACGAGGCACATGTCCTTTGCCGTAAGTACAGCTTCCCGGCTGTAGCCATTCACTTTGCAATAAGCGGTGATGAACCCGCCAAGCGGAAAAGCCCACGTCGTTCCCATATGATAGGCGCCATCCCGGTCGATCAGCTTCCCGATGTAGCTCCGCTGGAAGCGGGGGTCCCGATTGGACAACGAACGAAGTCCGTAAGGCGTGTATAAATGCTGATACACCGTACCCACCACCGCCTTCTCCTGTTCCGGAGGCAGCATCGTAAACGGCAGCGATACCGCCCAAATCTGATTGGGCCGGATCGAAGGGTCATCCTCCAAGCCGCCGCCGTCTTGCGGCACATCCACCACATCGTACAGGCATTGATCCGCCCCATTCCAGAAGCGATTGCAGAATGATTCCCGCACTTTCTGTGCTAATTCATCATATGGTAGCTTTTCGTCAAAATGTTCCGCCAGCTGTGCCATGATCCGCAGCGCGTTGTACCACAGCGCATTGATCTCCACCGGTTTGCCGTGCCGCGGCGTGACGACCCATTCGCCAACCCGCACGTCCATCCAGGTGACTTGATCGAGGCCCCCGCCGGCACGGATCAGGCCGTCCTCATC
The DNA here is from genome assembly GCF_900021165.1 of Paenibacillus phocaeensis. Lineage (GTDB taxonomy): Bacteria > Bacillota > Bacilli > Paenibacillales > Paenibacillaceae > Fontibacillus > Fontibacillus phocaensis. The sequence continues at coordinate 180,169 of NZ_FCOQ01000006.1, forward strand.
CATCCCGATGGAGAAATCGGTGCCGCCTTGATAAGCGGCGATGATTTCCTTCAGCTTCGGATAAATTTTGTCGCGGATGAACCTGTAATCATCTTCCCCACCGGTATGTTTCAAATATTCATAGACCGCGTGTACATACCATAATGACGCATCTACCGTGTTGTACAGCGGCTCCTGTCCGTCGTCCGGGAACATATTGGGAATCAGTCCGCCCCGCACGTAATGGGCGAACGACTCCAAAATCTCCCGGGCCTCGGCAAACCGCTTGGTGGCCAGCGCCACCCCCTGGAATGCAATCATCGTATCCCGGCCCCAATCGGTGAACCAGGGGTATCCCGCCAGCACGGTTTTGAGTCCGGTAGACGCCCGATCCACGATAAAATGATCCGCAGCCTCCACCAGCCGGTCGGCCAGCCGATCGCCATATCCGGCCGTTTGCACAAGTTGGGCCATCCGATCGCGATATTCCCGCACGAGGGTAAAGCCGTCTTTGCTGTCCGGCGTCAACGCCTCGGTGGAGCACTTCAGATAGATTCGTTTGCGTTCGTAAGGCTCCACATGCACATGAATTTCGTAAGGGGTATAGTGATTATCGATGCCCAAAAAACCGTTCCGGTTCTCAAACGGATAATAATGCCCTTCTTCTATCAAATAGTTCGGCGTCGCCATCGTGACCGGCAGCGTGGAACGATCCTGGAATTCCCCTTCCGAAGCGAGGAATGAAATGGTAACTCCCGGCTCCCGTTCGGGTACCAGTTGCAGCAACCGCCCGTCCAGCCGCTTCTTGAACCGCAAATCCCCCTTCTCCGATACGTCTCCCGGCGAGCGGTAATTAAACAGGGGAACCAGCTTGATCCGCGCCGGCTCTTTGCCTCCGGTGATGTCATAACAAACCGCCACCGTATTATGGCCGTACTCCAGCGCAATCGTCTTGACGATCCGCACGTCTTCAACCTGGTAATCGTATTCCGGCACCGTGTCCAGCTTGAAGCGGCGCAGATAGTGTTGGCCGTTTTTTTGCCAATTGATATATTGTTGAGAAGTCAGATCATAACTGCGGCCGCCGATGTCCACCTGCTCCTGCGAGCGCGTAAAGACCAGCATCCGGTTCACCGGCGCCTTCGCGGAAGCCACCAAGTAGCCATGCGACATGCGGTAACCGCCGCCCGTTACGGAATGGTTGGCATACCCGCCGATGCCGTTGCCGATGAGCCACTCGCGTTCATTCCCTTCCTCTATCGTCCGCCAAGCGCTGCGTCCCAGCACGTAGGCCCGGTTGTTGGCGAGCGCTGTGCGCCCGGTATAATTCTCCGCATTTTCGTCTATCGTAAGCTTCGTATTCATAAGCCAAGCTCTCTCCTTCCACTTTTCTGGAGACGCGAGCAGCATTCAATGCAGCTAGGTCCTCTTTCTCCATAGTAAACGTTTACTTTCCCGTATGAGCAGGATTATATCACCGTTGCCAAGACTAGGTCAATCGTTTGCACAAAAAGGGAGGGGTACGCCCACTGAGACGTACCTGACCGCCTCGTATAGTTATTTTTACCGAGATTAGGACGATCCAGCACTGGCTCTTAATTAAAAAAAGTCGATCAGGTTCCCCTGACCGACTCCGCTTTTTCACCTGCGTATTACGCCGCCTTTCCCCCGATATACTCCAAATCCTCCATCATCAGCTTCGCGAAGCTCTCCTTGATGGTTAATCCGCTCTGGACATGGAGGGTGAGCTTCAACGCCTTCAGCTTGATCTCACGCTCCAGCTTGGTTTTCGCTTTTTGCAGGGAAGCCACATGGGCTTGCAGGCTGGTTGCCGTGCCTTTGGTTTTGAAATAGCCATGTGCCTTGCCCAAATCCACCAGCTCATCCAGATGCGCAATGTCGATCGTAACCTGGAACGTAAAATCCACCAACGCGGTATGTCCCGCAGCATCCGTTGCTTGAACCGTCAGCTTGTGCGTGCCGACCGCGAGCGAGAACGGAACGATCTCCGCAACCCCCGGGATCGCCCGGCCGTCAAGCCGGTACGCCGTGGATTTTGCCCCGCTGACCGCGTCGTTTACGGCGATGGCGAAGGGGACGCTGGAAGCGACTTGCAATACCTGGTTGTCTCCGGCGAACGTCACTTCCGGGGCCTGACGATCCACATTGATGTAGAGGATTTGGGAGGTTTCCTGATTTCCCGCCTGATCCACGGAGCGGTATTCGACCGAATATTTCCCGTCAGCCGCCAGCACCAGCGGTTCGGCATAGCGAACCCACTCCCCTCCGTTCACCCGGTATTCGGTCCGTTCCAGACCGCTGCCGCCTTCATCCTTTGCGTAAAAAGAGACCGTGACTTCCGTCTGATTATATACGTCCGCCCCTTCAACTCCGGCCACATCGCTTGATGTCACCGGAGCTGTCAAGTCCGCTTCCGCTTTACTGGGCACGACATGGGCCAGGGCGAGCGGCTTCAGTTGGAACGTTCCCCGGAATACCGAAGCGATTCCGCTGATATCCACGCGCGTCCCCGCCGGATACAACGCCGCAAAGGAATCCATCGTCACCCCGGTTCTGCCGTCGAAGCGGACCCGGGTCAAGCTGCCGTCATCACGGACGGCATAAAATTCAAAGGAACCGGCCGGTGTCGCGGCAACGACATCCCGTACCTCTACCTGGGTTAAGGTGATGAATTGCCCTTGGTTGGTGTCCGACACGGCATCCTGAACCTGCGGCTGCGGCAGCGGGGCCGTCCCCAGCTTCTCGATCAACACCGGATTCTCCAGCTCGACTTCCCCGTTATACAACGTTCGGGTTGCGCTGATGCGGATCAGATCGCCGACATGGTATCCCTCCGCCGTTTGAAAGACATAAATACCCGCTGTCTCGTCCTGCAAATAAAAGCCCTGGCCGCCGAAAATGCCCGGCTCGGAGGTGATGACCCCCTGGGTCGTAACGACCGCTCCTTCCGCCGCCCCGCGAACCTCGGCAATCGTGCTTGGCTGCGGCACCGGCGGGTGGTCGCCGGGCAACGGCTCGGCATCCACGTTTGCGATTTCCACCGGTTTCGTGATCTCATTGGCACTGCCCCGCTTCAAGCGCAAATTGGCGCTTGTTGCCGTTATCCCCGGCTTCAGCTGTACGGTCAGCTCCTTGGACGCATGCCCTTGCGTATCGCCCGTCAAGGAAAAAGCCGGGCTGTAATTATAATCCGACCAGTTGCCGTCCGTATTCAGGAACCGTGCAATCTGCTCGCCGCCGGCCAAATAGATGCCCACGCGTAAATCGGACACTGTCTGCCCCGGCGTCATGTCGTCCGCGGTCACGCGGATCTGGAATTCCTGCTGACTAGGCAACTGCGCTTGATGTACGAAGGCAAAGACCGGCTCCTTATCCGGCGCTTGCAACGAACCGTATGAACCCGGCTTGAAGGTTGCCGGATCATACCATTTATACCCGGGGGCCGGCTGCGACCACGGCTCCGGCTGCGGCTCGGTTGTAGCCGCCGGTTCCTCGTCCGCGCCCAGAAGAGTCGGCGCGTCCAGCGCAAGGCCCGGCACCTCGCTGAAGGAGGTGTAGTTCTCGTCGTGCGCCAGCCATTTCACCGTTTGCACCAGGAACAAACCATCGTCGACTTCCTGAAATCCGTCATAGGTCGTTTTCTTTTGCCCATTCTCCTCCCGCACGTATTGGGGTGTCGCATCCTCCACCGGCGAGGAATCGCCGATAAAGGCGGCTTTCCCGAGACCCCGCTTGGCGATAGCCGCATAAGGGCCCTCTGCCCGGCCACCGCCGTCATAGACGCCTTCATCAACCGCATTGCCCCACGCCGGTACGCCGGTCGGGACATAGACAAGTCCTTTGGCCTTCTGCGGATCGAGGATCGCCACCGTTGACCCGGCATGCATCGCGACCGCTTCCACCCCGGCGGTGATGCCAAACGACTGCGACGGATGGACAATATCCGTGGCGTTAACATCGCCCAGGGCATTGTAACGGAAACGAACGCCAAAGTTGTCGGCTAACCAGTCCGAGCTGCTCACCTCTTGCATCGCCGGGGAGCTTGCTTCTTCGGCCGACATGCCTTTAGCTGGGTTTTCATAAGCCCCGCGGCGATAGCCGTTAAATACCTCCGAGGCATCCCAGCGGTTTTTGTTGCGGTCGGCATTATAATGATCGGAGATGAAAAAGACCGCGCCGCCGTTTTCCACGTATTGCACCAGCGCTTCCTGCTCGGCGGCCTTAAACGGAATATTCGCCTCGGGGATGACAAAGACGTCATACGGCTGCAGCGCTCCATAGGTAATCGCCGTTTCCCCAAATGTGTACGGCAGCGGGCGGTCCAGCGACTCTACCGTAAAGCCGGCTGCTCGCAGCCCTGCGGCAAAATCGGAAAACGCGCCGTCGATAACCCAATCCGCTGCACCGGCCGTTTGACCATGGGCGTTGTCAAAGAGCACCTTCTTGCCGGTGCCGTCCGGGAGCTGCGGAACTTCGCCTGGATCCGGACCTTGACCGGGATCCCCGCCGGGATCCTCCCCGGGCTCCTCTCCCGGATCTTCCCCGGGTTCTTCCGGTTGGTTCTGCGATAAGGAAATGGCGGTTACGCTTTTTAACCCGGTAAAATTGTTGTACGCTGCCAGGGACCCCGCTACGACCACCGACTGCCCGATCAAATCCGGGTTGCTTTGCAGGCCAAACGCAGCTCTTAAGCCGGCAGGGACCTGCACGTCGATCAGCTTGGCCTTATCCCGTTCCCCGGCCGTATCGGCAATCAGAAAGTTGAAATCATTGCCGAAGGGAGCTTCGAAATCCGCGGTAAGCAATCCCGTCGCATGGCCAACGATGGTCCCCGTCACTTCTACCGTTTCCCCGTTGTTCCCCCTGGAGACCGCTTCAGCAACGCTGAGTGAAGCGGAAGCCGCCTGAAGGGATGACCCGTTGCTCGCCGGTCCTGCCGCAGGCTCCGCGGCTTCCCCCATCTGCGGGGCTTCCGCCTCCGGTGCGTAGGCCGGTACATCGATCCCTTGTACCGGCCCATCCGACATCAGCGGCGAATTCCCCGCATCCTCGACCGCATGATCGGATGCCTCTGCCGCCACCTGGGAATCCGCAGGCTGCGCTGCCGCCTGAGGTGCCCATCCCGGCAAACCGGTTACGACCAATGCACCGGCCAATAGCAGACCAAGCCATTTATTGCGCCAAGCGTTCGCGTTCCCCTTACTCATCAATCCTAGATACCTCCCCATGCGCTTTTTTGGACTACCTCCTCATCATATTTATTTTAAAATTGCAGATTATTTCCTCGTTGTAAAAATAATGTAAAATTATAATTTGCCCGTAATTTCTCTATCAACAAGTGCAAAAAAAGGCACGGCTCCTTCGACGAAGGTCCGTGCCTTTGGTGCATCTCTTATACAGCTCCCGCTTTCTCCATCATCCCGCGGGCGATCCATACGCCGGCCGCCCCGGCCTGAGCCAAGCCGCGCGTGATCCCCGCGCCGTCGCCGCCGCAGAACAGGCCGCCGATTTCAGTCTCCAGCGATTCGCTGAGCTTCGGCCGGGCCGAGTAGAACTTCGCCTCCACGCCGTAGAACAACGTATGCTCCGAGGCGATCCCCGGCGTCACCTTGTCGAGCGCCTCGACCATCTCGATCAGGCTTTTCATCGTATTGTACGGCAGCACCAGGCCAAGGTCACCCGGCACCGCTTCCTTGAGCGTAGGCTCCAGGAAGCCTTCGGCAATGCGAGCGGCCGTGGAACGGCGTCCGCGCAGGATGTCGCCATACTTTTGCACGATCACCCCGCCGCTCGACAGGTCGTTCGCCCGCTGGCAAATTTCGCGCGCATACTCATTGGGCTTGTCGAACGGTTCGGTGAACCGGTGCGAAACGAGCAGCGCGAAGTTCGTATTCTGCGAGCCCAGCGCCGGGTCCTTGTAGGAATGGCCGTTGGCCGCCATGACGCCGCTGTGGTTCTCCACCACTACATGTCCGGAAGGATTGCTGCAGAACGTACGGACTCGCGTGCCAACGGAAGTGTTATAAATAAATTTCCCTTCATACAAATGTTCGTTGATCTCCCGCATGACCACGTCGGAGGTTTCTACGCGGACCCCGACATCCACCTGATTGTTCGTCATCTTCAACCGGCGTTTCTTCAAGATGTCGGTCAGCCAAGCCGAGCCGTCCCGGCCCGGCGCGACCATCACCAGGTCGGCTTCATAGGTCTCGCCATTCTTGAGCGTGATGCCCCGTACCTGGTGGCTTCCATCTATTTTCTCCGTCAGGAGGTCTTCAACTTCGGCCTTGAACAGCATATCGATGCGGGTCTTCAAATATTCGTAAATGGACTTCAGGATCTCCAGATTCTGCTCGGTCCCCAAATGCCGAACCTGTGCCCGCAGCAGCTTGAGTCCCGCCGCATATCCGCGTTGTTCGATCTCCCGGACGGCATCGGTCATCGGGTCGGTGATGGCGGTTGTCGCTCCATGCTCCAAATTGATGGCATCAACGTATTGGATCAAGTCCAGCACCTTGGACGGCGCGATATAATCGCTCAGCCAGCCGCCAAATTCCGTTGTGATATTAAACTTCCCGTCGCTGTACGCCCCAGCCCCGCCAAACCCGGCGGTAATCGAGCAGGCCGGAAGGCAACCGGCGAATTCCTTACGCCCGGCCGCAGGCGGGCAAAGCGTAATCTTCTCCTCCAAAATCGGACAACGCCGGCGATAAATATCATGCCCCTTGTCCACCAGAAGCACCTTCCAATGCGGCGCTTTACGAGTAAGCTCATAACAGGCGAAAATCCCGGCAGGGCCCGCCCCCACCACAATGACATCGTATTTGCTCATCTGTATCCTCCTGAAGTTATATGAATTCGTGTAATCAACAAAAAAAATCCCGACCCCTCATAGGTATGCGAATGCACCCTATTCGTAGTCAGGAATTTATGGTTCCTTGTAGAGACCCTCAATCCATATTACTGAGGATATACGAATTTGATTGTTTGGCTGATGGATCAGTTATGATTTGAACAACCTGAGTATACGCGGAATAAACGGATAAGTCAATTCGAAATTTAAAAAATATTCGTATTTTAACCGATGGGAAAGATAAAAAAACAAAAATACGGGCATACATTGTGCAAAACACGAACATTCTAGCAAAAGATACAAGCGTTTTGCCTCCCGTGGAGATTCGCGTTTAGGAGAGGTTGTATTATATAATAGACCTAGCTTCATATCTTTATATTTAAAAATTGAGGAGTAGATGTATCGAATGGACAGTGACAGGCAATTGGTATTAAATTTATTTTTGGTCGTGATTCTGATCGCGCTCACGGCGTTTTTCGTAGCGGTAGAATTTGCGATCGTTCGCGTCCGGGGCAGCCGGGTTGATCAGTTGATTGCGGAGGGACGGAAAGGTGCCGTCGCCGTCAAACAGGTCACCTCTAATCTGGACGGATTTTTATCCGCGTGTCAGCTCGGGATCACGATCACCGCGCTGGGGCTTGGATGGCTTGGAGAACCTACGGTGGAGCGCATGCTGCATCCGTTGTTTCATAGCTTGGAGGTACCCGATGCGGTCGGCAGCGCACTTTCGTTTGTAATCGCGTTTGTGGTCATCACGTATTTCCACGTTGTTGTAGGCGAATTGGCCCCCAAGACGCTGGCCATCCGCAAAGCTGAGGACATCGCCATTCTTACGGCGAAACCGCTGATTCTATTTACGAAGGTCATGCGCCCTTTCATTTGGGCCTTGAACGGCTCGGCCAACCAACTGGTGCGCCTGTTCGGCGTGAAGCCAGCTTCCGAGCATGAAGAAGCCCACTCGGAGGAAGAGCTGCAGATTATCATTAACGAAAGCTTCGAGAGCGGCAAAATTAATCAAAGCGAATTCGGCTATGTGAACCGGATTTTCGCATTTGATAATTTGCTCGCCAAGGAAATTATGGTACCGCGCACTGACATGGTGTGTTTATATAAGGACAAGACGCGGCAGGAGAACCTAGAGATCATCCGGGAGCAGCAATATACCCGGTTTCCCGTGGTTGAAGGCAGCAAAGACAACGTCATCGGCATCGTGAATACGAAGCAATTTTTCCTGGCCTATGAAGGCAACCCGAACGTGGATTTCGCCGCTTTGCTGCAGCCGGCGATGACCGTGTCAGAGGTCACTCCGGTGAATGAGCTGCTGAAGAAAATGCAGCAGGAAGGCACCCATATGGCGATCCTGATCGACGAATACGGGGGAACGGCTGGCTTGGTGGCGCTTGAGGACATTCTTGAGGAACTCGTCGGGGAAATCCGCGACGAATTTGATAAGGAAGAGGAAGATCCGATCGTCCAGCTAGACGAGTCCCATGTGGTCGCCCTCGGTACGGTGACGGTGAACCAGATCAACGACGTGCTGTTGACCGAACTGAGTACGGAAGAAGTAGATACGATCGGCGGCTGGCTCTACGGGATGAACCCTTCGCTGGATGTCGGGGATACGCTGGAGCATGAGAATTTAACCTTCAAGCTGTTGGAGAAGGAGCCCCACCGTTTCAAGAAGCTCGAAATCGTCAAGCACGATGCTTAATGCTTAAGACAGGCAATAGGGAAAGCGCGAACGCAGAGGAAATCTCTGCGGCTCGCGCTTTTTTAGATTTTGGTCCTGGGGGTATGAGCAGGACGTTCTACATCGGCCAGCGCCGCCGCAGCTCCTTCACTTCCTCGTCTTGCGGCATCTCCTCGCCGTACCGCACCCGATAATACAGTCGAAGCAACGGGTTTATAGCGTCATCCGCGCCCTCTCGAACCCGGCTCTTCTCCCTTTCCGAAGTCTCCCCGCCAATAAGGAAGCGCCGTCTCCCGGATCTGGCTGCTTTGGTGATGTCAGCCTGCCGATCGCCGGTTGCCCGTCTCAGTTCATCTACCGTTTCCTGCGGCGTCAGATAGGGCTTTATCGAATACCCCTGCCCCTGCTTCTCCCGCAAAAACAAGCAGTATAAATAACGGACTCTTTCCCGGTTATCCTTCATTTCCTCCCAACGTTCCGGAGGTTTCCCGGCACGCCGCAAGCGGGAGCCGAACCGGCGCCACCCTTGCAGCGCGGACTCCCAAGTGAACAGGCTTGTCTCCTCATCGCGGAAGGCGGCTTCTTCTGGTGCGGCGCTTTCCCGACGCAGCAGGGACAGCAGGCGGTCGATCGCTTTGCGCCAGATTCCGCCGGCGTTCCTGTAGAGCCAATACAGGGCGAAACCCAGCAGTGCGGCAATGAGCAGGCCGCCGGAAATATAGAACGCATAATTTAAGATCCGCGCCAGCAAATCCGAATCCTGGGATTCCACCGACAGCATCGGTTCAGGCGGCAGAATTCCCGCTTCAGGCTCTTCTAACGGCGGAGGCGCGGGCTCCTGCGGGCGGGTTAACCAGCGCACGACCGCTTTGAGCATTCCCCACAGCAGGCCGCCGATCCAGCGGCCAACGCCGGCGGCAAGCAGCAGCGCGATCGCGATGATGACGCCGACGAACAGGCGGTTATGGCGGCGTAGCCCGGCGGGCAGTCGTTCGCCCGTTTCACCGGTTTGCGAGCTGTAGCGCAAATACTGGTGGTTGGTCACAAACAGCGCGGTGGCCAAGCAGAACACGCCGGCCCAGGTGATCAACGGAGCGCTCCTTTGGAGCTCCTCGATTCGCGGATACAGGATTCCCGCCAGGAAATAGAGGCCTAGCCCGGCCCAATACAGCCGGAAGCTGCCCTGGCGATTTTGGACCGTCATCCCCTGCAGCGAGCAGAACACACCGGCGGCCAGCAGCGCGGCGGTTTGCAGCAGTTGGACGACAGGGGCCGTTCCAGCGGTTGGCGCGCTCCCGAAGCCTAGCGCTCCCGCGCCCCCGGCCCAAGCGAAGGCGGCCGCGGCATAGGCCACGCCGAGCGTAAGGGCGGCCGCCCCGCGCTGCCACAGCTTGCGGAGACGCGTCCCGAGCAGGACGCCGGCCAGCGACAGCAGCGGGAGCAAAGCGAGCCCCGCTGCCGGGAATTCCGGCGGCCGAAGGAACACCGCGAACAAAATCCAAGCCGGCAGCAGCAGCACGTATTCCATAAGGCAAGTCAGCCAAAATCGCAGTATATGCACAAGGGAAGCGGATTCATTTTTACCGTCCCTTAGGGGTTCGTCGGCGTCTCCTCCCTTCCCCTGGAGCTTGAGGTTCTGATCCCTATATTCGCTCCTGTCGTCCATAACGTCATCCCTCCCGTGTTCCCTCCGCTTGCATCGGCCGTCTTCCGATCGTACGGAAGCTCTTCTATCACTAGCTTCATCATACCACAGAGGAGAGCCCTGCGGATGCGGCGCCGTGAGCTCCGGGCAACAACGCAAACCGAGAAACCCCGCTCTTCAAGCAAGAGACGGGGAGGATAGGAACCATTCTAGATCGCCGATGTTTCGCTGTAGCTGGTTCGCTGAACAAGCAGGGGTTTTTTTCGCGCTTCCGTTTCGAATTCCGTCATCTCCAGCAGCCCGTCGTACAGTGAATACCGGGGTTCCCACCAGAGAATGTCCCGAGCTTTGCCGTTATCCAGCACGCTTTGTTCGATATCTCCCGACTGGGCGGGCCGAAACTGCGGCTGCACATTGCGGCCGGTGATCTCTTTCAGCATCCCCAGCGCCTCCAGGAGTGAGATGCCGCGTCCACTGCTCACATTGAGGACTTGATTGCCCGCACATCGCAGCGCCTGCACGTTCGCCTCCGCAATATCTTTGACATACACGAAATCCCGTGTCTGAAGGCCGTCCCCGTACACCTCCAGGGGAAGTCCCGCGATCATCCGCTCCACGAACGCCGTCAGCACCCCGTCCTCACCGGAGCGCCGTTCCCGAATCCCGTACACATTGGCATATCGCAAAATGGCGTAACTGAGCCCGTAGCGGTCGCTGAACGATTGGATATACATCTCCGAGACCCGTTTGGATACGCCGTAAAAAGACAAAGGCTCTGTTCCGTCCGACTCCTGGATCGGCAGTTCGTCCGGATCCCCGTACACTGCTGCCGATGAAGCGAATACGATCCGCTGCACCCCGAAACGGACGCATTGCTTCAACACTTGGATCGTCCCCAGGATGTTCGTCTCTGCGTCAGCCGTAGGGTTCTGCAAGGACCGGCGTACGCTCGTTTGAGCCGCAAGGTGGATGACCGCATCCGGGCGTTCCTCGGCAAAAATCGCTTCCAGCTCCTCCGACACAATGTCCGCCGTATAGGAAGTGACCCGTTCGTCCTTTTTCTGCACATTCCCGATCGTTGCGATATCGACTACCACCACTTGCTCCCCCTCGTCCAACAGCCGCTTGACCGTGTGACGGCCGATAAACCCCGCTCCACCCGTGACCAGCACCTTCATCGTCTCGACTCCCCTATTCCCAAAAAATATCGGCGTTTGCCCCGTTTCAACCACCTTATGAAGGTCTAGTCCGGAATAGACTGAAAAAAATGCCGGCATTTCATCATGGTGGCACGTTTTCGCTCATTCGGGAGAAGGGCGGCGGTATCCCATTCCGCGTATAGAATCTCGATTCCCTTAATATACTGCTATGAATTCCTTTAACGAGATCTCGCCTAATTCGCTAGAGACGGAGTGGAAACGAATGAAAATAAAAATACGCAAAGCTGTAGCCATCCCTTTGATCCTTCTTCTGCTTCTGGCTGGCGGTCTGCTGACCGCTTATTTCAAATACGAGCCGTCCCGGCATTTCCGCAGCACGGACATCCCGGTATTGGCCACGCCGGAGTCGGCCGGTGAATCGGAGGCTTCGGATCGAACTGCGAAGGGATTCGGCAAGGAAACGAAAGGAGCCGGTCAACCCGGCGCTGACCGCACGGGCACGGCTGGAGAGGCTGCGGCGGCAGATCCTTCATCGGCCGAGGAGATCCGCGGAGCCCGGGGCAGCTTTAACCTGCTGCTGCTGGCCACCGATGCCCGGGCGGACGAAGCCTCACGCACGGACGTATTGATGCTGGCTCACGTCAATCCGGAGCAAAATACGGTCAGCCTCGTATCCATCCCCCGCGACACCCGGGTCCACCTTCCCGGCATCGGTTTGACCAAGATCAACCATGCTCACGCGATGGCGGAAGCAGGCGGTAAAGGCGGCCATGCCGGTACCCTCGCCGCGATCCAGGCTGTCAGCAATTTATGCCGCTGCTCCATTAACTATTACGTCAAAACCAACTTTGACGGATTCGAGCATTTCGTCGATACGATCGGCGGCTTGGACGTTAAGCTGGATGCTCCCGTCAAGCTGACCTATAATTATCGGACCTTGCCTGCCGGTGAACAGCATTGGAACGGCGAGACCACCCTCGATTTCGTGCGAGAGCGCAAATCGCTGGAAGACGGCGACAATGCCCGGCAGCGAAATCAGGCATTGGTCGTTCAGGCGATGGCCCGTAAGCTGCTCACCCCGGACAACCTCGCCCGGCTGCCTGAGCTGATCCGGCAAGTGAAGGAGGATATTTTGGATACGAACCTCACCGATGGCGATATGCTTAGTCTGGCTTGGATGGTCCGCGGGATCGACCCCGAGGAGATGTACTTTGTCCAGTTTCCGGGGAGCAGCGGCAAAGCCCATGACCCGCTCGTCGACGCCGAGCTCTATTACTGGCTCCCGGATATGATGGCCTGGTCCGAGCTATCCCGTCGCGTCCTGGGGGATGCGTCCGATGAGTAGATCGCTCCTGCCTCGTACGGCCGACCGGCTTCGCCCCGGCGGCGGGAAGCCTCGCCGGCCTCAGCTCCAGGGGCTGGTTGCCATTCTGCTTATTGTGGGATTGAGCTGGGGTTTGCTGCTGCGATGGGGGCCTTCCCCTCCTTTCCCTTCTCCCAGCTTCAATGTGAAAGATGCCGGTGCCAAGGGAGACGGGATCACGGACGATACCGCTGTCTTTATGCGCGTGCTTCGCCAAGCGGCAGCCACCGGCCGCAGCACAACCGTCATTGTTCCCCCCGGCACTTACTTGCTCAGCTTGGACGAGCCGCTGCCCGTTCGCAGCGGCGTAACTGTCCGCGGTCTGGGCCGTCCGATTTTGAAGTTCCGGGCAATCACCAGCGCCCGTTACGGGTTTGAGGCCGTTTCGGTCCAGGGGCGCAAGATCCGCATCGACGGCGTCGTGATAGACGGCGGCGCACGTCTGACCCGCGGCATCGGCATCCATAGCGGTTCAACAGACGTACAGATCGTAAACAGTACAATCCAGGATTTAAGCCAGCCGTTAGAGCCCAAGCACCCGTTGTCCGCCACGGTTGTTGCCGGCATTATGATCTACGGCGACACCAGGGACGTTCAGATCCTCGGCTGCACGCTCACCCGGATCTCCGCGCGAGAGGCTGCGCCGGTCGCCCGGGGAATTATGGCCTGGAGCGAACCCGGTCGGACGATCGCCCGCCGGGTCAATATCACGGGCAACCTCATTTCTTATATTTCACCGCGGGAGGATGCGGACGGTATCTATTTTGATCAGCCGCCGGATTCCTTGCCGCTATCGGATTCGGTCATCTCAGGCAACGTCATCCACCATGCCGCCAAACGCGGCATCAAAATCTCCGCTCCCGGCATCGTCGTGAAGAACAACCGGATCCTCAATTCCTTTTTCGGGAATAACCGCTATCTCGTTACGCCCAAAGACCCGCTGCCCCAGGACATGTACGCCGCCATATCCGTTTATGCCGGCGATGTGACCGTGTCCGGCAACATCGTCGGGGGGGCCGGCAGCTACTATGCCGCGATTGAAGCCGATGTCGGTGCCGCAGACGGCGTCGTCATCGAGCATAACGTCATCGAAAGCGGCGGGAGCCCGCCCTTTCCTAATTCGAGCGGGATCCGCCTCGGTCAAATTGGCGGCTTCCAAATTACCGGAAACACCATCGGCGGCGCCGAAACGCCGATCCGCTTGTCGGACGAAGCCCGGGCAGCGCTGGCCTCCGGAGCAGGGACACTGACGGACAATGCGGTGGAGTAAGGGATTGATTAGTTTTTGCAGCGTGCTTGTTCTAGGTTACTTTAGGGGGCGGGTTGGGGGTGATGCGTGCGTACTGTGTGTTGGGTTCGTGCTGGATGCGTGTTGGTGGATGTTGGGGCGAGCTGCGTGTGTGCCGTGTGTTTTGGGGTGTGCAACGGGGGCGAGTGGAGTGTGTATTTGGCGCATATTGTGTGTGTTGAGTGTGTGTTGAGTGTGTGTTGAGTGTGTGCTGGAGGTGTGTTGTGTTGGGGCGAGCTGCGTGCGTGAGAGGGGCGGGTGGAGGCGTGCCATATGCGAGTTGGGTGTAATTTGCCCTGGAGAAGGGACTGTTATAATAAACGATGGATGGGCACACCTTATTTTCAAAAATGTTGCATTTTCTACAACACTTCAGACACTATTCCGCTCAAAAACCCCGAAATGCTGCAATACCTGCAACATTTCGGGGCTTTTTGCCTACAGCACTCTAAATTTGTTGTACTTTTTGCAACATTTCGGTTAATCATCTCCTAAATGCAAGAAAATGCTGCCCAAAATGCAACATTTTCGGCTAAAGCGCGCGGCTAAGGTGCTGTTACCTGTTGCTGTTACTGCATTCCCGTTGCCGTTACCGTTGCTGATGCTGTTGTTACTGCTTCAGTTACTCTCTCTGTTGTTACTGCTTCTGTTACTTTCTCTGTTGCCGCTACAGACGTTGCTACATCTGTTGTCACTACTGGCGGCGCTGCTGCTGGTACCGCTACGGACGTCGCTGCAGCTGCGGTTGCCGCCATCCCCTCTGCCGCTACAGCAGTCAATCCCCCATTCGTCCCTCCGGCAACTTCGACACCTTTAGCTTGCTCGCGTTGAATCACGACCCGGATCGTCTGGAACAGGATTTTCAGGTCGAGGAGCAGGGAGTACCTTTTGATGTACATCAAGTCGTATCGGAGCTTGTCGGAGGGTGTGGTCGCATACCCGGCCATCACTTGAGCATACCCGGTTAACCCCGGCTTCACCATCAGCCGGTAGGTGTAATGCGGCAGCTCCTCCTTGAAGCGGTTAATAAAGAACGCTCGCTCCGGACGCGGCCCCACCAGGCTCATCTGTCCAAACAGCACGTTGAACAACTGCGGAAGCTCATCGATGCGGGTGGCGCGAATCCACTGCCCCAGCCGGGTCACCCGCACATCATTGCGTCCGGCCAGAACTGGCCCGGTCCCCGCTTCAGCTTCGTTCACCATACTGCGGAACTTGTACAGCGGGAACGGTTTTTCTTGCAAACCGATGCGTTCCTGGACGTACAATGCCTTCCCCCGGGACGTCAACGGGATCACGAGGAACATCGCCAACATCACAGGGGATGCCGCTAGCAGCAAAACCGAAGATACCGCAAGGTCAAAGAGACGCTTGAACAGGCGCTCCGGCAGCGTCAACTGCGGCGGCATAAGCGAGTAAACAAGCAAATCGCCAATTTGCTGCGGCTCGGCGTCGGCCAGATACAGCTCGTAAAAGTCAGGGACCATGACCACCTCGATATTCCTCCGCCCGGCGGCCCGGGCCCACTCCGCTTTCGTCCCGGGAGCTAGCCCCGGCCCGATGAGCAGCGTCTCCATCCCATCCCAGACCTGATCCGGCAACGTTTCGCCTGCCTGACAGCGGTCCACCCGTACAATTCGCTCGACGCGAAACCACGGCTGGCCTTGCTCCAGCAGGCTGTGCAGCGCTTCGTCGCCGGGCGCTTCACCGTTGATGACGGCTAACGTTCTTTTGCGGCTGAACCCCTTGCTCTGGATAAAAAACAACAATAGACGGAGTGCGAACGACAGCATCAGTTGGGCCGCAAAAGCAAGAAGCAGCAGCCTCGGGGTCAAGCTAAACTGCTTGCTTGCATAACCGAACACGATGAGCTCGGCTGCAACGAACAGCTGCGCCAGCAGCAAATTCCACAGAAATTGCGCCGGCTTCCGCCGTCCGGCCAAATCGTACAGGTTAAAAAAGTAATAGGTCATCACCGTAAACAGCCCCAGCCACGGAGCGCTGCGTAACGGAGCATCCCCCAGCAAGGCAGGCGAGCTCCAGCTCCCCTGCAGCAGCCCGGCTGCGAACCGGTAGCTGGTATAAATGATCAGCAGATCAAGCAGAAGAAGGACCGCCTTCATTCCGTTATTTCGGTACAGCTTGATCATAAGCTCCTCCCCCTTCCGCACCCTTCAGGTGCGGTTGATCCTTCCGAGCCTCCGTGCGCTCGAACAATCCCAAATCCGCGTAGATCGCCGACACATCACGGCGAATCCGGTCCAAATCGTACAGCCCCGCCAATTTGCGGCTGTATTCGCCCATGCGCTGCCGCAGCCCGGCGTCCTGGTGCAGGCGCTCTAGCGCGGCGGCGGCGGCCGGCACGTCCCCGACCGGAACGAGGTACCCGTTACGTCCGGGGACAACCAGGTCACGGCTGCCCCGCACCGCCGTAGCCAGCAGCGGCTTGCCGGCCGCCAGCCCCTCCAGCAGCGCCTTCGGCAAGCCCTCCCGCCGGGACAGGAGCGCCACGACGTCGACGGCCTGCAGCAGTTGCGGCACATCGCGGCGGTAACCGAGAAAGCGCACGGCCTGAGCTATTCCGTGCTCCGCGGCCAATTGCCGGCAACGCGTTTCCTCCGGCCCGGCCCCGGCCAGCAGCAGCACGGCAGGAACGCCCCGGCGGCGCAGCTCGCCGATTGCCCGTATCAGTTGCGCTTGATTTTTATTGCGGTTCAGCTCAGCGATGCAAAGCACGGCAAGGTCGTCCGGAGCCAAGCTCAGATCGCGGCGCAGTCGCTGGCATGCTACATCCTCGTGACCCGCATGCAAGGGCAGATCGACGCCAACCCCCGGGACATAAACCGATCGACCACGCCCCGGAAAAGCAGCCGCCCGCCGTTCATCCTCCCGGTTGATCGTGACAAGCACATCGGTCCACCGCGAAACCAGCCGCTCCAGCGGATAATACAACAACCAGTTAAGCCAAGGCGCTCCGGTGTAAAAATGGAACCCGTGCGCGGTATATACTACTTTAGGATACGGTCGACCCGCCAGTCGGGCAGCCAGCCGCGAGACTACGCTGGCATTCGGCGTATGGACATGAATCAGGTCATACCGCTCCCGCTTCAGCCAGCCGACCAGTTCCCGCAGGGCCCGAAGATTGCCCGGCGCCAGCGGATTGCGGCTAAACGGCAGGTCCCGGCATTCGAACCCGGCGGCGTCCACCTCCTCCCGGCCGCGATCCGGGGCGGCGTAGGCATGGACCGCAAACCCGGCGTCCCGCAGGTCGCTCATAAAGGGCAAATGGAACGCCGCTAAATGGGCATAGACGGTGGCGATATAGGCTGCTTTTCGCTTCATCCCTCATGCGCCTCCTTGATCAGCGCTCGTGCGGGCGGCAGCTTGCAGCCGGACGCCTGCTCGTAGAGCTCAATCCACTTCCCGGCAACGCGGGAAATGGCATAGTTCGCCGCGGCATGCTCCCGCCCGCACTGCCCCATGGCCCGTCGTTCCTCGGGCGGCAGGGCCATCACCCGCTCCATGGCGCGGGCCAGCGCGGCCGGTTCCTCTGCCGGCACGAGGTAACCATTCACGCCGTCCAGGACAACTTCGGCATTGCCGCCCACTGCGGTTGCGACGATCGGCAGCCGGCCGGCGCAGGCCTCGAGCAGCACGATCGGCAAACCTTCCCATTTTGAGGAGAGCACAAACCCGTCTGCAGCGTGAAGCAGTGCCGGCATATCCGTGCGGATGCCGAGGAAGCGTATGCTACCCGACAACCTCAGCTCTTCCGCTTGCCGCTCGATCTGCGACCGTTCCGGCCCGATGCCGGCGATCCACAACATGCTGTCCGGGAAGCTCTGCCGCGCTTCGGCAAAAGCGAGCAGCATGGCAGGGTAATCCTTCTCCGGGACGAAACGACCCGCAGCCAGCCAAACGAATGGCTCCTGCCTCGGAACCAACGCTTCTTTTGCCGCCGTCTTTGAACCCGTGCAGTGTTCCGTCTCCGCGTTGTGCCCTTCGCCTTCCACTTCGCCCCCGGCGTCGCATCCCTCTCGCTCGCTCCCGGCTCCTCCATCTCCTCCAGCTCCCAGTTCGGCCCGCAGCTGCCTGCGCCCCTGCCCATCTCCGCCAAAGCGGCCAAGATCTATTCCGTTCTCCATCAACCGGATTTTACGGGCAGGAGCAATCCTGCGCTCGGTATATCTGCGCACCGCTTCCCGGCTGACGTTGGTCAGCAGGTCTCCAAGCGGATCGGTTAGCCGGTACAGCATCTCTCGCCGCCAGCCTCCCTCGTTGACGTTGTGGGCGGTGCAGACCAAGTAGGGGATGCGCACAAACAACCGCGTGATGCGAGCCAAAATATTCGCATGCACCAGATGGCTGTGAACCACATCGGGCCGCATCCGCCGAATCAGGCCGGCCAGGCGAACAATCGCCCGGGGATCCGGCACGCCTTTTTTCATGCCAAGGCTAACCACGTCGACTCCCAGCTCCTTAAGCTCCTCCAAATAGGCAA
The DNA here is from genome assembly GCF_900021165.1 of Paenibacillus phocaeensis. Taxonomy (GTDB): domain Bacteria; phylum Bacillota; class Bacilli; order Paenibacillales; family Paenibacillaceae; genus Fontibacillus; species Fontibacillus phocaensis. Next base: position 198,669 of record NZ_FCOQ01000006.1, read on the forward strand.
CAGGCGGGATCATCGTCGCCAAAGCGACCTCGCAGTTTCTCGCCCTCAGCTCGCGGCACAGCAGCAGAACCTGGTTTTCCGCCCCCGCGTAATCAAATCCGGTGATCAAAAACAAGAGCTTCACGTCGAATCTCCACTCCTTCCCGTTGCTTTACCGGCAGCAGCGCCAATGCGGTCATCGCCATCACCACATACTCATAGTTGTAGCCGAAGTCCCCGCTGACCAGGGCGTATCCGATCGACTGCACCAGCAGAATGGCCAGCACCGGTGTCCTCTGGTATGCGGCCCATAAGGAGAACAGCACGGCGAAGGACCATAACGTCAACCCTGCAAATCCTCCTTCCGCGGCAATCTCCAACACCAAATTATGCGGAAAATCCCGGGCCAAGGGCGGGGTGACGCTGCCTAGCCCGGCGCCGAGAAAGGGAGCGGATTCCAGCTTCTCCAGAGCCCTCGTCTGCAGGTCCAATCGACCGATGTAGTTATCGTCGCCCTGCAACTGGTTTCGGTCGAACAGGACCATGAACCGGCTGCTCTCCACCCATTCCGCCAGCCGCTCCGCATAAGCCGATACAACCCCGCCTGCAATAATCCCCAGGAACAGCAGGGGCACAGCCAGGCGCGACAGCCTCCCCAGCTTCCGCTCTCGGAATTTGCGGATCAACCAGATGCCGAAATAAAGCGCATTGGCGAGCAAAAAGGCCGCCAGCGGCCCGCGCGATTGCGTAGCCAAAGCCGAAGCCAGCGCGGCTCCCAGCGACAGAAGCCGAACCGGCAGCGGAATCCGCGGAGCCCATAGACAGATCGTTGCCGTAATCAGCGAGGTCCGGGCGTTAAAGATCGGGTTCCCGCCAGGCAGCGTCAACCGGCCCGGATATTCCTGGTTATACTCGCCCATCAACAGATGCAGCACCGCGTAGGCCAAGCCCGCCCAAGCTACTACGGTCCAGGAAAATCGGCCGTATTTTCGATAAACAAGGTAGACATAAAGCGCCGGAACAACTCCGTGGGCCAACAAAATCATTTCTTTCATGAGCCCGTTTGATTCGGCAGGGGCCCAGGTCAGCGAAATCAAGACATAAACGAGAAATGCCCCCCATAACCAGATTCCCTGGTCCCGCAGCGTCTCCAGAACGATCGACGGCTTAAGCAGCAAAGCAACGCCCACGGGCATCAGCGGCACACCGATTAACAGGATTAACGATTCACCGGGAACGACTAATTTATAGAAATAAGCAAAGAAATCGAAGTAGATGCAAAACGCAAACAGGTAGGCGGCATCCACCTTCATTTTGAAGGACCACAAGCATTGGAGCATAAAAAATATGACAGCCGCGGCGAGCAACGCCATCCACAGCAGGGAGATCTCCGCCATCATCCGTTCCCTCTATCCCGCAACCCGGCAACCTGCTGCATGTAAGCCACCCTCGCCGCCTCCTTAACGGTTACGTCCAAGTGACGGACCTGCTCCCGCTTCACCCGCCGCCCTCGCCACTCGCGGGCAAAACGCTCGATTGCGGAGAGATGGCGTACCGTGTTCCCAGGTTCAGGCGGAAGTTGGAGGAAGAACGGGACCGGCTCCGGAAAATCCGTCTCGCGGTAAGCGGCGATGACCGGCAAGCCGTTGGCCAAATACTCGCGCACCTTCAGCGGCGAAGCCTCTTCCATGCCCTTTCGATACAGCGCCAGCGTGCCGATGGCGATATCGGCCCGGTCGAGCAGCGGCTGATATCGATCACGCGTCAACTGGCCGTGAAAAGCCATGTTTGCCGGCGCTTGCAGTCCGAACGCCGCCAGCTCGCCGCGCTCCGGCCCGATGAGGTCAAACCGCCAATCCGGCTTCACCGCGGCCAGTCGGGCGATCTCATCGAGACCCTGCCAGGCCTGGCCCGGCGAGCTGATAAACACGAAGCGGACCGCCTCTTCGTCCCTAGGCGGAGCCATAGCGGCCAAAGCCGCCGAAACAGACGAAGCCTTCGCATCCCTAGCGACCGGCGGCGCTGTCGCTGATACGGACGCTGACGCTACCGAAGCTGAAGCCGAGGCTCCCCCCGGTTCGGCCCCCTCACGGGCCGCCGCCCCCTCTCTCCCTTCGTATCCCGCCACAAACTGATCCAACGGGATACCGTTGCCAATGACCACGCCGCTCTTGGCATACCGTCGGAAACTCTCCGCTTCCGCCAGTTCGCCGCTGACGAACACGTAACCTCCGGCAGCTTGCAGAACCCGGCGTCGCGTCAACAGGTGGTAAATGCGGCGAAGCCTGAGTCGCCCCCCTTCCAGAGCCAGCTCCGCCACGTCGTTTGTGTTGATCTCCAGCACGGACGGGTAATCGCGGAGCAGGCGGGGCAGGGAAGGATAATACAAATCGAAGCGGTGGTAAATGACGTCCGGCTCCCAAGCCCGCACCTGAGCAGTCAGCGCTTGAAAGCGGGGAGTCCGGCCCAACCGGCCGCGATACGTCTCACGGTAGACGGGCAGCCCGCCGGTTTCCGCCTCCGTCCATATGGCGGCAGTCCCGCGGCTGAACAGGAACAGGGCCGGCTCATGGCCCAACGCTTGCCAGGTTCGCGCTTGGCTGATGATTTTTTTGAACACACCGCTCTCCGGCCCTTCATTCCAGTGGATCAGATAGGCGATTTTCACACATTCTCCCCCTTCCGGCTGAGTGGTCCCAGCAGCTCCAGCACCAGCTTGCGGTATAAGGACCGGTCCGATGCTTTCACGAGCTGGCTGTTATGCCACAGCATCGTGAAGTCGCCGTGATGCTTCCGGCATTGCAGGTACAGCCGGCGGATCGTTTCGTAGGCTTGTTCGGGGCTGAGCCCCATATATTCCGGATGAAGGACCGTCTGGTCCATGACGATTAACGGACGCTCGCGCAGCTTCAGCTCCCGCCGGGTCTTCAGGTTAAACACCGGATATTCATAGCAAACGCCGCTGCGGAAGCCAGCCTGGTCCGCATAGCTGAGCGTACTGTCGTAATCCAGGCCGGCGTCCTCCCAGAATTGCCAAGTATCCGGCGCTCGCCAGCGTAAATAATGCTGCCGTCCGCCCCATACCGTCTGGCTAATCCCGTTGGCTTCGGCGACCTCCCGCAGCTTCTCGTATTGCCGGCGGATGCGCGCAGGGTTCAGAAACGTATGATAACCCGGGTGCAGCCCGATCTCATGCCCCCGCGCATGGATGTCCCGCAGAAGGCGCTGGATCGCGGGATCACCGATGGAATAATTGCCGTCCAAACCGGACTTCGCCCGCTGCTCCTCGGTAATGAAATAAAAAGCGCTGCGCAGCCCGGCTTGTTCGCTTAACTCCATCATCCAGGCAAACGTGTTGTACGGATCCCGATCCAGCGTGCGCCGGGATCGGAGGAGCATGCCTGCTTTTTGGCGGACGGATTCGAAATCGCGGCGACGAACGGCATCCATGAGAATATCGCGGACCATGCGCAGCCGGCTGCGGCCGTAAACGTAGAACGGATAATCCACATCATGGCTGAGGAAGACGCCCCCCTCCCGCTTTCTTCGCGTCAATTCCGGCCAGAGCTTGCGCAGCAGCTCCCATAACAGCTCCACATATTCATTGACGATCGGACGGTGCAGGAAGGACTCGCGCCAGGCCAGCGAACGGCGTCCCGGAAACCGGTCGTGCCGATCCCGCTCCCGGTGGGCCACCTCTTCATACCTTGTCAACATAAACAAGCAGCTGCCAAACACGTCTACTCCCAGGTAGAAGCCTTCCTCACCCGACTCGTTAAGCGTCTCGACGTAACGGCCGGCGCGGCCCTTTTGACCATAGATGACGGGCAGGGGTTCCTCCTCCGGCCCTCTCGCCGGCGGCACAAAACGATCTAACGGCAGCTTCGGCAGGGAAGCGCGGGTAAGCCACAACGAATCGGGCGTCTGCAGCAACACGTCCGGCATGCAGAGCCTGCGGGCCGGGGAACTCTCCCGCTCCTGGAGGGTCTCCGCTGCCGTTGCTAATGTTATTTCGACATGTTCTCCATCCCTGTATGTGATGGTGTAGTCCAACCCAAGGAACTCGCCTAGGATGACGCGGTAGATGTACTCTCGTTCGGCGGCCCTTGCTGGAGGTGAATAAATCTTCAACATCCCGTTATCCTCGCTCCTTGCCCAGTAGTGATCTCTCTGCGGAAGCTTCTGCAGAAGCGACTTCAGAGGTTTCCAGGGAGGCTTCGCCCTCGTTGACTGCCCCCTTGTACTTTCGCACGGAAAGCCACGACAGTCCGAGATGCAGCGCATACCCGACCGTGGACGCCGCGCTGAACAACCCGATGGCGACCTCCGCTGATTGCTGCGTATGCCAGGCGAAATACAGGGAGCCCAGAATGAGCACCGACCGAATGATCTCCCGGTACAGATGCAGGTCCTGGCGCTCCATCACATCGATCGTAGAACCCACGGAATTCGCCACAAACTGGCTCAGATACATGATCGACAAGATGCGGATGAAGCTGCCGGAGCGGGCCCACTCCTCGCCGAATAGGAAGGAGAACATGTAGGGACCCACCGCAACGATGGCAAAAATGACTAAAGCGCCGAACAGAAAAACGTTGCGAACCGTTTTGCAAAATAAGGGATACAGCCTGTGGGGTTGGTTGATCATGGAGTCGGCGGATTCCGCCAGGTAGACGTTGCGGACAGAGGTCATAATCAGCGTCATCGGAGATCCGAGTATCCGCTGGCAGAGTGCGAACCACCCCGCGACCTGCGGGCCGTAGAACGATGCGAGCAGGATGGTTGGCACGTACAGCACAACGCTGTTCAGCAGACCGGCAGCCATCGAGAGGAACGGAAAACGCCGATAGCGGTAGGCGCTCTCCTTCAAGTCAGCCCAATCCGAAGTGATGGCCTGGCTTTTGACGTCCCGGCGCCAAAGCCTCCACTGCGGCAGCAACCCGCCGAACCGGCCTATAATATCGCCGATAATCAGCCCCAAGGGGCCCAGGTTGAACAAGCTAAGCCCGATTTGCGAGGACACCTGGCTGAGACTTTGCGTATATTTCGTCCGGGCGAGCGGTTTGAAGTATTTTTTGCGAATAGACCAGTAGTTCAGGATTTGGTAGAACCCGGCACCGAACAAGCTGACGATAAAGAACAAGTAATAGTGCGTCAAATAAGACTCGTGCAGCCAAGCCGACAGCGGCTCCTCCAGGATATGAATCCCGATCCCGCTGGCAATGCTGACCCCAATGCAGATGCGAAGGGATAAGCTCAGCACGTTAGAGGCGGTGCGGTCATCCTCCGGCAGCGTGATGGCATTTTCATAGGAGAAGGAAATCACCATCAGCAAGATCCCGATAATCGACAGGTACATGGAATACGTCCCATATTCGGTTGGCGAGTAGAGACGCGTCAAAATTGGCAGCGTCGCCATCACGATCAACTGGCTGATCACCGTTCCGCTGGCCAACACGGCAACATTCCGCAGGAACCCGTCGTTCTTGAGCTTCCGCAGCAAATCGTGCAGGCTTCGGAGCCGCAGCAACTCCTTAAGTTGCCTGAGATCGCGGATCAATTGGGAGGAGAATTTTCTCATCATGTTTGGCATAATCGTCCTTTGAAAAAATAAATTAGCCCATCAGCCTGCGAACCTGCCCGGCGATGCGTTCCTGCACCTCTGCGCTGATCTGCGGCCAAATCGGCAGCGACAGCACCTCCTGCGACAGCCGCTCCGCCAGCGGGAAGATCAGGCCGCGTTCGGCATAGACCGGCAGCCGATGCACCGGCAGCGGGTAATACACGATGCTGCTGATGCCCGCTTCGGCGAGCCCCGCCTGGAGCGCGTCCCGCCGGCCGTTCAACACCCGCACCGTGTATTGGTGGAACACCTGCGTGTCGCCGGCCGGAACGTCGTCCGGCAGCTGCAGTCCGGGGATGTCTCGCAGCAGTTCGCGGTAGCGCGCCGCGGCCTGGCGGCGGGCTTCGTTCCAGCCGTCAATATAGGGCAGCTTCACCCGCAGAATCGCCGCTTGGATCTCATCGAGCCGGGAATTGAAGCCAATCCGCTCGTTATAGTATTTGCGCTTCGAGCCATGCGTCCGGAGCATCGCCGCCGCTTCGGCCAGCCCGGGATCGTCCGTGACCAGCAGGCCGCCATCTCCGTAGGCTCCCAAGTTCTTCGACGGGAAAAAGGAGTAACACCCCAGCTCCCCAATCGTGCCCGCCTTGCGTCCCCCCGCCTCGGCGCCGAAAGCCTGGGCCGCATCCTCAATAACGAGCAGTCCATGCCGGCTCGCCAGCTCCATCAGCCGTCCCATGTCCAGCGGACGGCCGAACAGATGCACCGGGAGGATCGCCTTTGTCCTTGGCGTGATCGCGGCCTCAAGGCTGTCCAGATCCAGGTTATACGTCAGCGGATCCACATCGGCGAATACCGGCTCCGCCCCCACGCGGCTGATCGCTTCCGCTGTGGCGAAGAACGTAAACGGGGTCGTGACCACCTCGTCCCCCGGTCCGATTCCGGCTGCCAGCAAAGCGATCACCAGCGCATCCGTACCCGAATTCAGCGCAATCGCATGTTTGGTTCCCAAATATTCGGCAGCTTCTTGCTCCAATCGCTTGACCTGGCTGCCCATTATAAACGCCGCTTCGTCCAGCACGCCTTCGATTGCCTGCATCAGCTGCGGCTTCAGCTCCGCAATCTCCCGCTTCAGATCCAGCAGCGGGATGGGCAGCTGTTGTCCAGCTACCGTCGCGGTTCCCGACTCCGGTGAATTCCCGGCTGCGCTGTGCGTTTGTTGTCCTCTAATCCGTAATGGCTCCATGCCCGCTCACCCTTCCTTAGTGATCACTACCGCGTCTTGTTCCAGCCGGTATTCCCGGCCGCAGTCGCCGCATCGTCCAGCCCCGCCGCTAAAGCCCAGCGTCTTTCCGCAGCGGCACACCCAGCCGATGCGCCGGCCGGGCACCCCGGCGATCAGCGCATAGGGCTGAGCATCGCGGGTTACGACCGCCCCTGCGGCGATCAAGGCCCACTCGCCAACCGTAACTCCGCAGACGATGGTGGCGTTCGCCCCAATCGAAGCGCCGCGCCCGACCCGCGTCTTGAGGTAATCCTCGCTGCGATTGCGCGGGAACGCTGCGCGCGGGGTCCGCACATTGGTGAAAACCATGCTTGGCCCGCAAAACACCTCGTCCTCCAAAATAACGCCCTCATAGACGGAGACGTTATTTTGGATTTTCACCCCGTTGCCGATGCGGACGCGATCCGCGACGTAGACGTTCTGCCCCAGGCTGCACCCGCTGCCGATGACTGCCCCGGACGAGACATGGGCGAAATGCCATATTTTCGTCCCCTCTCCGACCTGCGCCCCCGGATCAACAACCGCCGTTTCATGAATATATCCAGTTCCGTTCATGTTATTAACTCCTCATAAGGTTAATGGGTAATGACCTGTTATGTAGAGCGGGATGGAGGTGTGAGTGCGTATGTTGCATTGTTGGATTGTTGGATGAAGTACAGCATTTCCTCGCTGCCCCAGACTAACTTTGGGCTAAAATGTTGCAGGCAATGCCGGGCAATGCAACATTCGGGGCGTTCCCTCACCATTCGGACCATAAATGTTGCACAAATTACAACATTTCAGCTACTCTCCCGCCGCCGGGACCAAAATGTTGCACATCTTGCATCATTTCAGCGGTTTCCCCACCGCTCAGACCAGAAGTGTTGCACTAACTACAACATTTTGGCTACTATCCCCCCGTTTAGCGCGTAAATGTTGCAGATAATGCAACATTCGGGGCGTTCCCTCACCATTCGGACCATAAATGTTGCACAAATTACAACATTTCAGCTACTCTCCCGCCGCTGGGACCAAAATGTTGCACATCTTGCATCATTTCGGCGGTTTCCCCACCGCTCAGACCAGAAGTGTTGCACTAACTACAACATTTTGGCTACTATCCCCCCGTTTAGCGCGTAAATGTTGCAGAAATGCAACATTCGGGGCGTTCCCTCACCATTCGGACCATAAATGTTGCACAAATTACAACATTTCAGCTACTCTCCCGCCGCCGGGACCAAAATGTTGCACATCTTGCATCATTTCAGCGCCCCCCCTGCGGATTCCCCGGCCCAACTCACGGACCTACAACCGAACCGCTAGTTCGCCAACTCAACTCACAAACCAGCCGGCTCATCTCACTAATTCACGGACTTATCCACTCACCGACTATGGACTTACTCAGCCTCGGACTTAGCAACTCAACAATCGCTGCTCATGGACCTACTAAAGTTCGGACTTCCGCACTCACCGGTTCATGGACTTACTCAGCTTCGGTCTCAGCAACTCAACAACTCATCGGCTTATGAACCTACTTATCGCTTACCTACTTATCGCTTACCTACTTATCACGCCGCACTTGCTAAACACGTATTTACAAACTCATGACTTCCCCACTCGCAGGCTCACCGACCTGTCACCTCTCAACCACCCTCACTTGTCACCGCACCCACTTGTCGCTTCTCAACACTCTCTCACTCACCCACTCACCGACTCATCACCTCTTAACGCTCCTACTCGCCCACCCACCTACTCATTACCTCTCACCGCTCCCACTCGCCACCTCGCCCAATCAGCCGTCGCCTGGCTTGCTGCTCGCCATCCTGCCCTAGCTTGGTTGCTGCAGCACCGGCAAGCGGGGCCGGCTTCTACAGCAAGTGGTACCGCTCCGGCTTGAGCCGATCTTTCATGGCGTTGCGGGTGTCGAGCAGACAGCGACTGGCACGGCTAATCAGCTCGTAATCGAAGCCCGAATGGTCGGTCGTGATCACCGTAATGTCCGCCTCCCGCAACCGCTGCTCGGTCAATTCCTCGCAGGCATAGGTGCGGCCCCGATGCTTGAACTCCGCGATATGCGTGTCGCTGGTCCATACGGCAGCGCCCCGCTCCTCCAGCAGCCCGATCATTTTCAGCACCGGCGATTCCCGGTAATCGTCGATGTCCTTTTTGTACGCCACGCCCAGCAGATAGACGGTCGAGCCGTTTAGCGATTTGCGGTCGCCGTTCAAAATATCACCGATCCGGCGCACTACGAACTCGGGCATGGCATTGTTGATCTCCCCCGCCAACTCGATCAGCCGGGTGTGGTACCCGTACTCCCGAGCCTTCCAGGTCAAGTAAAACGGATCGACAGGAATGCAATGCCCGCCAAGCCCTGGCCCCGGATAAAAGGCCATAAAGCCGTAAGGCTTGGACTTCGCCGCTTCGATCACTTCCCACACATTGATCCCCATCCGACTGCAGAGAACCGCCATCTCATTAGCCAGAGCGATGTTGATATGGCGGAACGTATTCTCGTAAATCTTCTCCATCTCCGCCACGGCCGGACTGGATACGACGTGTACATCGCCGTTCAGCACTTCGCGATACAACGACTCAGCCACCTCCGAGCACGCCGGGGTGACGCCGCCGACGACTTTAGGCGTATTTTTCGTGTTGTAGGTTTTGTTGCCGGGGTCCACCCGTTCCGGAGAATACGCCAGAAAAAAATCAACGCCGCACCGCAGCCCCGTCGCCTCAAGGATCGGCCGCACCAGCTCCTCCGTCGTCCCCGGATATGTAGTGCTCTCCAGCACAACCAGCATCCCCGGGTGCAGGAACCGGGCGATTTCCCGCGTAGAATTCTCCACATAGCTCGTATCCGGCTGCTGATAAATATCGAGCGGCGTCGGAACGCAGATCGCCACAGCGTCCACCTCGCGCAAAAACGCGTACTCCGCGGTGGCCCGCAGCCGCCCGTCCCCCACTATTCCGCGCAAATCCTCATCCACCACGTCACCTATGTAATTGTGACCCCGGTTCAGCATTTCGATCTTGTGGCTCTGCACATCAAAGCCGATAACCCGGTAGCCGGCCTTCGCTTTCTCGACCGCCAACGGCAAGCCGACATATCCCAGCCCGATCACGCCGATGACCGCCGTCTTGTCCTTCAGCTTACGCAGCAGCTCCGCTTGCACCTGCCCGTTCCCAATCCCGTAACCGTACCCATGACCGTACCCAAAACCGTTCTCGATCTCGTTCCCGTCATCATTCTCGTTCACAATCAAGTTCCCATTCTCGATCTCAGCATCGTTCCCATTCCCAATCCCGCTCTCATTCTCGTTCCCGTCATCGCTCCCGTTGCTCCCGGGACTCCTCATGTCCTCCATCCATCTGCTAGGCACTCCGCTATGCATGACAATCGCCTCCTTCCTATCCGAGAGTATGGGCAGGTTCGCTGCTGCCCCCGCCGGTCATATCCAGCGCCAGCTTCACCGCACGAATGCCGTCCTCCACTGTGATTTCCGGTTCCCGGTCCTCTTGGACGGCCCGAACCAGATCGGCAATGATGCATTGGTGGCCCGGCACACCGTAAGGATCCTCGTCCACACCGCGGATCAACGCCTCCGTCGCTTCCCGCGACATGGAAGCGCACACCCAGTGCCGGATCCAATTGGCCGTCTGGCCCCCAATGACGGCGTATCCCTCTTCCCCGAACACGGAGATGCTCTCCTCAAGGTTATGCCCGTACACCGTGGTCGCCGCTTCGATCACGCCCAGCGCACCGCTGGCCAGCCGGATCGCCGCGATCGCTACATCCTCCGCTTCAATCTGCTTCAGCCGGGTTGCCGTCAGCGACTTGACCTCCGCAACCGGACCGAACAGCCATTGCAGCAAGTCCAGCCCGTGGATCGCCTGATTGAGCAGTACCCCGCCGTCCATCGCCTTCGTTCCCCGCCACGCCGCCTGGTCGTAATAGGCTTGGCTGCGGTTCCAGCGAAGGGTGATATTGACATGGCTCAGCTTGCCGAATCGCTGCTCCGCAAGCGCCGCTTGGAGGGCCCGCATGGCCGGACGGTACCGATTCGGGTGGACAACCGTCGCTTTGACGCCGCTAAAGCGAACGGCTTGCCGCAGTTGCTCCGCCTCTGCCAAGTCCAGCGTCACCGGCTTCTCCAGCACGAGATGTTTGCCCGCTCGGAGCGCCTCCATTGCCAATCTTGCATGCAGCCCGCTCGGAGCGCAGATGCACACCGCGTCAATATCGGGCTGCTGCGCCAACATTGTGCCGAGATCCGGATAGGAGGCGGCCGGTGTGATCGCCCGGAGTTCCGCCAACCGGTCCGGATTCGGATCGCATACGGCCACTAGGCGGGCGCCTTCCGTTTTTTCAATCGCATCGATATGCTTGTTGGCAATATGACCGCAGCCGGCGATAGCGAAATTCATCATTTGGCGGCCCTCCCTTTATATTTCTTCTCGATCCGAATCAAGGCGTCGCCAAGCTCCGAATAATCCTCCGGCAAGTGCCGGCGTGCCTGCCGGTTCTTCCTGCTGCGAAGCTGCCGGGCATCAAGGATCAAGGCAAGGCTCAGCCCGGCGAACAACCCCACGAAGCCGGCGAGCGCGAGATTCAGCGCTTTGCGCGGGCTGACCGGCGTTTGGGTCTCCTCCAAACTGGCGGAATCGAGAATTGAAACGTTGGCACCCGCCACGATCTCTTTGGACTTGGCGATGAAAGTTTCGGCAAAGGCGTTGGCGATGGCGACCGCTTGCTTCGGATCGTCTCCCGTGTAAGACAGCAAGATCACCAGCGTCCCCGGGTCCGTGCGGACCTTGATTTTCTTCAGCATTTTAACGACGGTATCGGGAGTGGATACCTTCTTCTTGACCTCGGCCGCGATATAACGGCTTTGGATCGTATCCTCATAGGTTTTGGTCAGCATCTGGCTGGCTAAAAACTCATTGTACGTGCTCGATTCCGGATTCGAGGCGATATTGGCCACCAGACTCACATTGGCCCGGTAGGAGGGGTTTACCACTTCGTTCAGAAGCACAGCCAGTCCGACACAAGCCGCCAGGACGAGCAAGAATGCGAGATAATGCCGCCGGACAGCGTTCCATACGGCCACCATGTCCATCGTCGTTCACCTCATTCGATTAATGCCTGCAAGCTTCGGTTCTCTGCATCATCCGCCGCAGATTCAGCCGCGATTTCCGCCTCCGCCTCCGCTTCCGATTCCCCGACTCCCGCCAGAATTCGCTCCCCCAATTCCTCCATATTCATGCTGACCATGCCATATTGCTCTGCTAAGAGGCGGAAGTGGCGGATTATGTTATCCAGGGATCGGAACGCCGCCTCATCGGCCGCATTATACGGGTGGAGCCAGAGATGATACACCTGCCCCTGCCGCGCAGCCTGGGTCATGCCGTTCTTGATCCTCTTGATCCGAAGTCGCTCCAGCCGCCTGAGCGGTTCGGGCGGGGACCGGAAGAAGAAGCTGGCCGGAAGATCGATCGGCAGACGGGGCGAAATGGAATCCACCGAATACGTATGATGCCCCGTCAGGTTGATATAGCTGTCGGCTAATCTCAGCGCTCGGCGCAGGAAGGGGTCGGAAGCGGAATAACCGCCGCGGTATAAAGCGTGACGGGGATTCCCCCGGTAGGTCTTGAAGCCGAGCTCCGGCAGTCTGCGCATATACTGGCGACGCAGCTGGTTCCGAGGGAGCACCAGGCTTTGCAGGGGGATCCCCCTTTTTTCCGCGGCGGCTACGGCCGCTTGCAAATCGCTGTAAAACTCGTCTACGGTTTGGCCCTTCTCCGTGCAATAAAAATGCGAGAACGTATGCGAGCCGATCGCTTGACCCGGGGTTTGGCGGATTTGCTCAATCAACGTTGGGGCGTAGAGATAAGGATCCTCCGCCTCCCCGTCTCCGACCGCTCCGGCTTCGATCTCGGCGTAAGGCGAAAGTCGGGGATCAGCGTAACCGGGTTTAAGCGCCGGCAGACCGGCCAGCATTTCCCGCCTGTCCGCAAAAAACAGCAGCCCCACCGTCGCCCAGGTTGCGTGAACGCCTGCCTCCTGAAACAACTCTAGTATTGCGGGAATCCATTCTCTCTCTCCCAACCATTTCGCACCGTACTCCGACTTGGTATAAAGATCCCGAACTCCCCAATACAGCTCGAAGTCGAGCGAAACGACCAGGATGCCCGCTTTTTCCCCCACTTTTCCTCACCTCACTTCGGGCCAAGCCGCAGCTTCTACCGTCTACCAAGTTGATTGCTATATAGTTTTATATTCAGTTGCCTGCTGATTTAGTAGTCTGAATTTGAAAAATTCATCCCGCTTATTGCCGAACCACGACGTTTAGGCTGGTCGCCGAGGAACTTTTTACTTTGTAAGCCGCCGCTGTGATTCGATTGCCGGTGCAGAGGATGTTTTTTTGCGCATACCCGCGCAGATAGGTCGTCAAGTCAATCCCGCCGCCCTTCGGCATTCGGATGACGTTGTTTTCGATTTGCCCCTTCTCGGCGTTCTGCCAGGTCCAGATCCCGCGTTCGCCGTTTTGCAGCTCATTGCCCCTAATGACGAACTCGCGGATATTTCCGAGACGGATCGCCGTCGTGCCCTTGATCTCGCTTTGGCTGCCCATGACAATGGAATTCCCTTGCAGGGTCACGTTTTCGACATAGGCCCCGGCCCCGACCTCGATCGCCGCATAGAAGCTGCCGCTACCGGCGATTTGGTTCCCTTCTACGACGCTATCCCCGCCATAAATGCTAATCGCCGCGTACATGTCCGGCGCCAGACGGCCCTTGTCCGCACCCATATAGAAGTTATTGCTCAGATACGGATTATTGACCGTATTCCCTTGAATCGTGACGCCTTTTGCAAACACCTTAATCGCCCGTTTGGCGCAATAATCGAAGCGGTTGCCGGCAATCAGACTGCCGACCCCCGTACCGCGGTTCTCCTCCATAGCCGGGTCTTCATAGTAAATGCCATCCCCGTCATCCGCCGGCCCGATATGGTGAATGGAACAGCCGGTGATGGATACCTTCTTCGCGGCACGTTCCCTGCTTCCCCAGGTCGTCGTTACGTAAATCCCCCGGGCGACAAGACCGGTCTCGCCCCCATTTCGAGCGATTACATCAGCGACCTCTGTCCCCTGGATGGCAATCGATTCCGTATTTCCAAGCACCACAATGCCGGACACGACCCCCGCGTAATATTCGCTGCGCTTGTCGCTGTGATGGGTAGCTCCTTGAACGAGCAGCCCTTGAACCGTCACCCGCGCACTTCCCCCGGCGATCGTCAGGACCCGGTTCACTCGCCGGTTGCCGTCAAGCACGAGGCCGTTCAACTGGACGTCGGACCCTGTCACCCGCATCAACTCCCAACCAAAGCGGCTGGAAGCCGCACGGAGGATCGAAGCCCGCCCTTCCCCTTGAACCGTGGTATTGCCGCCAACCCTCAGCGTTTGGGCCGGATTGACCAGATAAATTCCCTTAGGGAAATAAACGGTATCTCCCCTTGCCGCCGCCTGGTTGAACGCTTTCTGAATGGCTGCGGTGTCGTCCGTAACTCCATTGCCCTTCGCTCCGAAACTCGTTACCGATATCATTGGACTTCCCTCCTATGCGATGGTTGATTATATATAATGCCGAGTCTCCCCGGAGGGAGCGGCATTTGCCTTGGTTTCCAACAGACCCGCCCCGCTCGCATATTCGCATGGACAAGAACATAAGCTGGCAATAAGGCACGGCATGCCTTTAAAAAGAGACTCGAGGTAATCCTATGAACAATCGTGAATTATGGGAAAAATGGGCGGAATTCCACACTCGAAAATGGGGCTGCCAGGCACGCCTGATCCGTTGGCAAGCCCCTAATTCGGCGGCATGGGGGGAAGGGTTGTTTTTCTTCAACCGGAGAGGCCACTTGTATTTGCCGCCATTGAATCCTTATCACCCCTTCGTCTTCCACCCGACGCCGACGGATAAACCTTATAAGCTGACCCGGCAATGGCATGAGACGGCCCAAGCAATGATCCCGGATTTGCTGAAGTCCCAGCGCAGCGCAAGCTTCGTATTTCCGCCAGAAATCGCGGATATTCGTCCGTTGTTATGGAGCGGGTTGAAAGCGGAGGTGAAGTACACCTACGTCGTGAGTCTTCCCTACACCCTCGATCAGGCCAGCACGGAAATCCGCGCGAAAATAAAAAAGGCGGCAGCGGCCGGTTACCGCACGGCGATATCGCGGGATATGGCGGAAGTGCATCAATGCCTGCAGGGGACGGAGTCGCGGCAAGGCTTCAGCCACCAGCTTACGCTGCAGGATCTGGAGCTGGCTCAGGAGTTGCTCGGGGAACAAGCTTTTCGCGCCTATGTCTGTTACGCGCCCAGCGGCGAACCGGTCAGCGCCAGCGTCGTAGTAGCGTTGGATCGTCAGCGCGCCTTCGGGTGGATCGCTGCCAGCAAGACGGAACATCTCCCCCGCGGCGTGGTTCAGCAATCGCAAAGCTTCGCCCTGCAGGACTTATCGGACCTCGGCTTCGCCGAATTCGATTTCGCCGGAGCCAACCTCCCGACGGTCGCCTATTCCAAGACCAACTGGGGCGGCCGAGTCACCCCGTACTATCTCGTCCGGCCTCCTGGAATGAAGGAGATCCTTCGGGCGGGACGCGATTGGGTGCAATTTGTTCGGCATTCGCGGCACTCTTGATCGCCTACCGTTCGCCTGATTTTCCCCCCTTCCCATTTAGTAAAAATTAGATATAATAGATCTAAGCATTAGTTCGTTATAACGAACATTCTAGCGAATGTCGCTGCCCTCCGGAAGAGAATGATCACCTACAGCAGCCAGAGTGGGCCGAATCGCAAGGAAGGGAAAGGATGGAGACGATTGAGTAGAGTGAGGAATCGGGGCTACCGCAAATACGCCGCGGCGGTGTACGCCGCTTCAATCCTGGCAGGTGTCGTATGGCATGCAGGACAGGCCAGCGCCGCAGACCCGATCAAGCTGCGGATCGGGACGGAGTTCAGCAGCGAGCTGCCGATGAGCAATTTAAAACCCGGAGACCGGGTAGAACGGACGTTTACCGTTGCGAATGACAGCACCGTTGCTGTTGATTACAAGGTGCGGACGCGCTTTGTCGCAGGGGACACCGAGTTCTACGACGTCCTGCAATTGACGGTGAAGGACGGGGACACCGTCATCTATGACGGAGCGTTGCATTTGGAACAGCAGGACATCGCTTTGGGACGCCTTGCGGCGGGCGGGGAGAATGAGCTGGATTTAAGCGTGGTATTTCCCGAGGAAGCCGGCAACGAGTATCAAGGCAAAACGGCGACGATCGCGTTCGCCTTCACCGCCTCCGCCGAGGAGCCTTCAAACGGCGGCGGCGGTGGCTCCAATCCGCCGGGCAATGGACCTTCCCAGCCGAATGATCCGACTCCGACTCCGGTGAATGGCGGCCATCCACCGGGGAACCCCGGAACGGGACCGGGCCAGCCGGGCGGGCAACCTCCGGGCAACCCTTCCGGGGAGGAGCCTGATTCCTCTGCACCGGAACAACCGGAGGAGCCCGCTCTTCCGCCGCAACAGGGACAACCGCAGCCGGCGGATCCGGGACCCGGGCCAGGACCCGGCCCGGGCATCGGCGGATCCGGGATGATGGAGGAGCTGCCGCAAACGGCGAATCCGTGGTTTAACTTGATTCTGATCAGCCTGCTTGCCACGGTGGGAACCGGCATGTTCCTCCGCAAATCCGGGCGGGAATAAACGATGAGGCGGAAACGTTCGTTACTGCGAATGGCGGCATGGGTGGTGTTTTCCAGCTCCCTGGTTGTGTTGGCCTTCTCCACTTTCCAGGCGATCCGCGCTCCGCTGAAGGCGCAGCAAGCCCTGCGGCAATGGGATGAGCTGAAGCGGGAAGCGGAAGGCGACCGCGCAGCACGGGCAGCAGACGAAAGTCCACTGTCCCCGGCGTTAGCCGGAAAGCTTCGGCTGACGGGCGGCGACGACCGTTCGGCTTCGCCTGCTCGAACGGCGGCGAATGGCGAGCTTCTCGGCGAGATCGCCTTCCCTTCCCTCGATCAGCGCTATGCGATCGTAGAGGGGACCGGGAACGGCCCCCTGAAATTAGGGGCCGGGCATTATGCCGGCAGCCCGCTTCCAGGCGAAGACGGCAACAGCGTGCTCGCCGGACACCGGGACACCGTCTTCCGCAGCCTTGGCCAGCTGAAGGCAGGCGATCGGATTGAGGTGGAGACGGCTTCAGGGCGCTTCACTTATGAGGTGACGGGCCGGAGAATCGTTGACGAGGACGACGCCGATGCCGTCCAGGCCTCCGCCGAGCCGCTGCTGACGTTGATTACCTGCTACCCTTTCACCTATGTCGGTCCCGCCCCGGAACGATTGCTGCTAACAGCCAAATTAATCGATGAAGAAGCGCCGGACTCTTGACCGGCGCTTCTTCAATGTCTGGCGATTTAAACCGCAGGAATCTCCATCCATTCCACGCCGTTGCCCTTCTGCCGCAGCAGCTCTGCGGTTTCCGCCAACTTCTCGCCCCGGTGGCAGGAAATGATCAGGTAGTCGGTATCGGTTGTCCCCGCCTCCAGCTCGAGCTCCAGCAAACGAATCATAGAGGCGGTTTTTTTCAGCAACACTCGAGCCAGGGGCTCCAGC
>NZ_FCOQ01000007.1 GCF_900021165.1 Paenibacillus phocaeensis
CCCCGCCTCCAGCTCGAGCTCCAGCAAACGAATCATAGAGGCGGTTTTGTCCAGCACCATTCGAGCCAGGGTCTCCAGCAGTAAGGTGAACTGGTCGGAAGAAGCATCCGGCTCCATCCGGATGGGCTCCCTTGGCCCGTCCGCCAACCGGGCGTTGCAGGCAAACCCCGCCGCCAACCCGCTGCGCAGCGCATGTTCGGCGACGGTCGCTGCATATTGGATCCCGAGCTCGATGCGCTCCGGCTCGACGACCGTCTTCCACATCGAATCGCTGGTCTCCAGGTTCAGGCAGATCATCAGCCGGTGGTCGGCCGTATAATCCCGCTTATGGACCTGCAGCTCCCCGGTACGAGCCGTTGCTTTCCAGTTGATGTTGCCGAGCGGATCGCCGGGTCGGTATTCGCGGATGCCTGCCGTCAGGAACGGATCCTCTACGATCCAGCGCCGAACGGCCAGCTCGCCCAGCCAGCTGTGATTCGGCAGCGGCAGTTCCTGCAGCTCCAGAATCCGCGGGTATACCAGCAGCTCGAGATCCAGGGGGAACCGTTTGACCTCGGTATTCATCCCGAGCGGGTCGCCCGTCGTCATCGTAGCGGATTCCAGCCGGTATTGCCCCCTGCGCGAGCAGACCACCTGGTGGCGTCGGGTAATTTGCCGGTACGACCGCAAGTAAAACAAGCTGCTGTGGTTCTGATAAATCTCCCCGGCGTGGATATTCAAATTGCTCTGCAGCCCGAACGTCAGGCCGGCGGCGATGCTCGACTCCAGCCGCAGCCACGGCAGCGGCAGTAGCTTGGCGTTGGCGATGACCTCGACCATTTCGACGGTATCGCCTTCATACACCGCCCGTTCGGTGAAATAACGCTGATAGCGAATTCCCTTCAACGCCCGCCAACGGTAAACTATCGCCAGCGTCACGAGGATCAGCACCGTGCTGACAATGAGCCATGGCAACTGCATCGACATCGGTTAGTCCCCCTGCTTCCCCTTCGCAGACAGCACCGTCTCCGCCGGCACCTCCACCTGCTCGAGCACCTGGCGGACCACCTCCGCGCCCGGCTGTTCTGCACCGCGCAACCCATGGCGCAGGAGCAGCCGATGCGCCAGCACCGGTGCGGCCACCGCCTTGATGTCGTCCGGCGTTACGTAATCGCGGCCGCGAACCAGCGCATACCCCTGCGAGGCGCGAAGCAGGCTCATGCTCGCCCGCGGGCTCGCCCCCAGCTTCACCTCCGGATGCTTGCGGGTCGCCTCGGTCATCGCTACGATATAGGCGAGCAGGTCCTCCTCCACGCGGACGGACTGCGCGAACCGCTGCGCTTCCGCCACTTCCGCGGCAGAGGCGGCCGGCCCCAGCTCAGCCAGCGGCTGGCGTTCCTTAAAGCGCCGAAGAATGGACACGCCCTCGCCGGACGTCGGGTATCCCATGGCGATCCGCATCAGGAAGCGGTCCAATTGCGCCTCCGGCAGCGGGAACGTCCCCTGTTGATCGACGGGATTTTGCGTGGCCATGACCAAAAACGGCGTCTCGAGCTCATGCGTCACCCCGTCGATCGTTACCTGCCGCTCCTCCATGCACTCCAGCAGGCTGGACTGCGTCCGCGGCGTCGCCCGGTTAATCTCGTCGGCGAGCAGCACGTGGGTGAACACCGGTCCGGAACGGAATTCGAATTCGCCGGTCTTTTGATTATAGAAGTTAATGCCGCTGAGGTCCGACGGCAGCAGGTCCGGCGTGAACTGGATACGTTTAAAATCGCCGCCAAGCGACTTGGCCAGCGCTTTGGCCAGCAGTGTTTTCCCCGTACCCGGCACGTCCTCCAGCAACACATGCCCGTTCCCGAGCAAGGCGGCGAGCAGCAGATCGACCACTTCCTCCTTCCCCACCACCACCTCGCCGATATTGCGGCGGATTCGCCCGATGATCTCTGTCGCTTCCCGCAGTTCCATAGATAAAACCACCTTCATCGCAAATTTATGAGTCCCATGTTACCGCTTTCCATTTGCTATTGGCGAAAGCGATCAGGCCCGAAGCCATTCGCTTAAGTCCACCACCGACCGCATCGCGTATTCCTGCCGGACCGGCTCACCGTCTTGCAGCACAATCAGGCAAGGAACGCTGGCGATCTGCCACCGCTCCCGCAGCTTCGGGGTGTAATTGATATTCAACTTGGATACCGGAATGCAGGGGCCGGATGCCAGGACGATCTCCAGCATTTTCTCCGCCAATTGGCAAGTCCCGCAGAGCGCGGTTACGAAAAATAAAGCCTCCCTGCCGCTTGTCTTCTCCGCATGCGCGGTCTCCACCTTCTTCTCCGTTTGCGTCAGCCATTCCTGCTCGGTGATTTCACGCAGGGGCATAGGCCTCCACCTCCTTGTTCGTACTCCTCCCCCTATCATAGCATAGGAAAACGGCCCTTTCGCCAAAAAGCGAAAAGGCCGCAGGGATTCCGGCTTACGCCGGGCGTTTGGTGAACACGTAGAAGGTGACGCCAAACTTGTCGGTGATGATGCCGTACGCCGGGCTGAAAAAAATCGGCTGCAGCGGCAGGTGTACTTTCCCCCCTTGCTTCAGGGCGTCGAACAGCCGCTGCGCATGCTCCGTCGTGTCCACCGTGAGGCACACAGTCACCTGGTTGCCGATGCTGTGCGGGTCGCCTGGCAACTTGTCCGATACGTACATCTCGGCGTCTCCCAGCTTCAGTACCGAGTGGTTGATGCGTTTTTGCATCTCTTCGCTCATCGACTCCTTGGGCTCCGGCATTTCGCCGAAGGTCTGCTTGAAGACCACCTTCGCCTCCAGCGCTTGTTCATAGAAAGCGATCGCCTCCGCCGCTTCTCCATTCATCGCAATTAACGGGCTTGCTAATAAAATCATCCTTGATCCGCTCCTTTAAATTCGATCCGGCGGCAGGCGCGCAGGCCATCTAATGACGTGCGGCCATACGTCCTTCTTGGCTGCCTTCCTGCACGCTGCTGCGCCGGTCCAAGTCCATTCGCTGGACTTTGTAGTCAGTGTAGCTCATAATAGTGACAACTATTGTCATAAATATAAAAATTCATGAACGGAGCTTCAAAGTCATGTCCAAATCGAAACGGCTCATGGAGCTGATGATGACCGTCAACCGTAAACGGAAGTTTACCGTCAAGGAGTTGGCCGAGGAGTTCGGCGTCTCCTCCCGCACGATTCTCCGAGACTTGCAGGAGCTCAGCGAGCTTGGAGTTCCCTTGTATTCCGAGGTGGGGCCGCATGGCGGCTACCAGGTGCTGAACGAGCGCGTGCTTCCTCCCATCGCCTTTACCGAGGAAGAGGCGGTGTCGATTTTCTTCGCCAGCCACGCTTTGCGCCACTACGAGTTCCTCCCGTTCGAGACGGAAGCCTCCTCGGCGCTGGGCAAGTTCTATCACTATATGTCCGGCGACGTGCGAGACCGCATCGATCAAATGAAAAACCGGGTCGATTTCGTCACCCCGTCGCGGCAATCGGCGTTTCCTTATCTAGGCCTGCTGCTGGAAGGGGCCATTCGGCAGCAAGTCCTTCGCATCCACTACGAATCGCGCCGCGGCGTCACTACCTGCCGCCACATCCAGCCGGTCGGCATCTTCGCCAGCGGCGGCTTATGGTATTGCCCCGCCTACTGCTTCGAGCGCCGCGATTTCCGCCTGTTCCGCTGCGACCGCATCGCCGCAGCCGAGACAGTTCAAGGGCTCGATGCTCCGGAGCCGCTTGACCTGCGCCATGTGCACCTTGGCAACTGGGAGGAGCACCGCAGCCGCAAGTCGGCGCTGCTGAACTGCGCAGTCGAGCTCACCCGGCTGGGCGTCGAGGCTTGCGAAAGCCAGCTTATCCATCGCCTGCAACTGCAGGTTCGCGAGGATGGTTCCGGCCGGCTGGAAGGCACGATCCCGGCTAGCGAGCTTCCGTACCTGGCGGCTTTCTTCATCGGGCTCGGCCAGAACGCCACCGTTCTTGAGCCGCCGGAGCTGTTGGGCTCGATCAAGCAGACGTTGAACGAGCTGCTGGAGAAGTATTCGTAGGCGATTACATCGACAGCGAACCCGCCGTCGCGATCTGGTGGTACAAGCCGTTCACGTCGAGCTTGCCGAAGACGTTGTTCTGGTTGAACTCCAACCGCTCCGCCTCCAGCTCTTCCAACTGCGAGACGCGGCCGTTCACATAATCCAGCAGACGGTCGCGGGCCGATGCAGCGCGGCTCAGCACTCCGCCATAGCGGATGTCGAGCACTTCCCAGCCGAACGGCTTGTACGTTCCGAGCCACAGTTCCCGGTGCGCCACCCGCAGCTCCTCGACCCGGCGGCGCAGCTCGGGCAGCGTCTCGTCGGCGATCCGCCGCAGCCCGTCCCGGTCTCCGGCGTCGTACAAGCGCTTGATCGTCACGCCCAGCGTTGACTTCATGGACAGCGCGGCGGCAAGCTTTTCGTAGAAGGCAAACATCGCGATAAACGGCTCCGTCCATCCGCTTCCTTCCCCTTCAAGGTAACCCCGCCATTTCTCGGCGAGCCCGACATAATAGTCCGGCAGCGTCCCTTCCATGCCATCCACATGCTTGTCGAACAGGCCGATCAGCGGGTCTTGCCAGAGCAGGAACTTCGACGGATTTGCCCCGTAATAGTTCCCTTCGTGGACCTCCGGCACCTCGTCCATCCCCTTCAGCGCCTCCAGCGGCCCGAACAAATCGAGCCCTGTGCAGGCGGCCAGCCGCTTCTGCAGATGCTCATCCGTCACCTCGCCGTCATGGTACCCATACTCCGCAAACAGCTGCAGCCCCGGCAGAATCACGAAGTGATTCGCCTCGTTCCCGTTATCGCCCCAGGCGGTGGCAAAAACCTCCCGCAGTCCGCTCCGCTTCGCCGCCCGCAGCGCCGGGTGCATGGACGACCAGGTTTTGCCGTGGTTTGGGGCCATCAGGTTCCACATATGGACGCCCCCCGCAAAGATCGGCTCCGACCCGAGCAGCCGGTGCTTGTCAAACACCTCTTTGTACGCGTCCTCGTCCGTCCCCCAGTAGTTCCAGTAGACGAACCGGAGGCCGTCCGGGATCTTCGCCATATTTTCCGCGGAAAAATCCGCTTCCATGTTGTATAACCCGCCCTGCACGTCGTTCGACAGCAGGTTGAAATACATGTCGCTCCAGATCATCGGTTCCAGCCCCAGCTTCCCGGTGATCTCCATAACCCTCCCGACATGCTCGTTCATCACCTCGAACCGGTCGCGGAAGCCGTTGTCCCGCAAATAGCGGCCCAGTCCGACCTGGAACGCCTCGTCCATGCCGATATGGATGCGCTTCGACCGGAACGGCGCGGCGGCTGCCCGAATCGTTTGCTCCAGGAATTCGTAGGTGGCCGGCGTACCCGGCAGCACGATGTCGGGATGGTCCCGCAGCGGCTCGGCATAGAGCCATTTCAGCGCATGAAACAAATGTCCCAGCGTTTGAATGCACGGGATCATCTCAATCCCAAACAACGCGGCGTAATCGTCGCACTCCCGCAGTTCCTCCGCCGTGTACCGCCCCCGCATATAGCCGAAGTAGGGCAGTTCCGGCACCTCATACGTATCCTCGGTATACATCATCAGGCCGTTCAACCCCATGACCGCCATATACCGCAGCATCTGCTTAATCGCGTCCACCCGCATCACCGCATTGCGAGACGCATCCAGCATCGCCCCATTGTAATCGAAGCTCGGACGTTCCGTGAGATCAAACGCCTCCGACGTTTTGGCCCGCTCCACCAACAACCCCAGCGCACGGAAAAAATGAATCTTCTCCACATACTCAATCCGGCCTTTTCCGCCGCCAAGCAACACCCGCAATTGCCCGGCATCCTGCGGCAACCGCACGACTTCTACCACCAGTCCCGCCGGGTCTGTCCGGAATCCGAGCTGAGCCTCCAACTCTTTTACGCCATGAACCAATTCCTCTTCCATTCCTTGAAAATAAAGCTTCATCCCGTGAACCTCCTCTATTGTGTAAACCCCTGCGCCCAGACCTTTATTGTCCGCCCCGGCTCCGATAGCTCCGCGGCGAATAGCCGGTGATTCGCTTGAACACGCGCGAAAAATAAAACGTATCCTGATACCCCAGCGCCTCGCCGATTTCCTTGACGCTTTTTTCCGTGTTGAGCAGGACGTTTTTGGCTTCGGCCGCCTTCAGCCGGTGAATGAATTCATTCAGCGGATAACCCGAATATTCGTGCACAATCCGCCGCAGCGTTGACACCGAAATATGATGCCTTGCCGCCAGCTCCTCCGGCTCCGGGTTCGCGTACAGCGAAGCGGAGATGTCCTCGATCACCTTCAGCACGAACCGCCCCCGGTTCCCGGCCTCCGCCTGATCCGCCTGCGACACCAGCTCGTACAGGAAAGACTCCAGCATCAGCGAAGCCCGGTCCAGATTGCTCGGCACACCGCTGTCGATCAACATGAACATCAGCTCCATCCGGTTAATCATGGAGTCGTCGATCGTCGCCTTCTTGACTTGATCGGGGTGCTGCAACCAGCTCCCGAGCCACTCCTCAACCCGGGCTCCCTCCACTGTGAAGTAATATTCGTCCCAGTGCCCTTCCGTGTGCGGACCGTAATGAAACGTTTCGCCCGGGAACAAGCAAAACCACGAGCCGGCCGCAACCTCCTGCCGGTCTGCGCTGCCGGCCTGGTAATACCCGCTCCCGCCCGTGATCACCACAAACGCCCAGTACCGGAATTTCGCATCGGCGCGCTGCATCGTGCGCCCGGGCAGATGACCGGCGTTAACGACAGCCAACGATTGGATTTTGCGCCGGCTGGCATCCACTGCGGGGTTGAACAGTCGGATCGGCTCAGGACTGATCATATAATCCAGATATTTTGTCATCCTGAACATTCTCCCTTGAAAGTACCTGTGCTAAATTAGGGGTGCCTAAACATAACTTTGAATAAATAAAACATATCCTAGCGAATGAATGCTCTCATTGTAGCAAACTCGTGCGGAGAACGAAAGGGTGCACATACGAAAAATGAGTGAACTGAACATCGGTCTGATCGGCAGCGGTTCGATTTCCGGGTCCCATCTTCAGGCTTACCGCGCCAACCCGCGAACCAAGCTGTGGGCGATCTGCGACATTAATGAAGAACGGGCCCGCAACATGGCGGGCAAATACGATATCCCCCACGTTTACACGGATTATCGTGACCTGTTAGCGAACCCGGAAGTTCAGGCGGTCAGCGTCTGCACCTGGAACAACTCCCATGCCGCAATCAGCATTGACGCCCTGGAAGCGGGGAAACAAGTCCTCTGCGAAAAACCGCTCTGCATCACCGTAGACGAAGCGCTGCAGATGCAGCAGGCGGTCGAACGGACCGGCAACCTGCTGCAGGTCGGTTACGTGCGCAGGCATGCCTCCAACATCGCAGTACTTAAGAAATTCATCGACGCCGGCGACCTTGGCGAGATCTATTTCGCCAAGGCGAGCCTGATCCGGCGGCTTGGCAATCCCGGCGGCTGGTTTGCCGACAAGGCGCGCTCCGGCGGCGGTCCGCTGATCGACATCGGCGTGCACGTCATCGACCTCTGCTGGTACCTGATGGGCCGGCCGAAGGTGAAGTCCGTGAGCGGCAACATCTACGCGAGACTGGGCAACCGATCGAATATCGAGAACTACACCTTTTATCAAGCGGCAGACTACGACGCTTCTTTCAACACGGTCGAAGATATGGCCAACGCCCTGATCCGTTTCGAGAACGGCGCTTCGTTGATGGTCGACGTCAGCTTCTCCCTCCATGCCAAGCAAAATTCGGCGTTGGTCAACATTTATGGCGACAAGGGCGGCGCCGAAATTGAACCGGCGTTGTCGATCGTGACCGAGCGCCATAACACCATCCTGAACATCGATCCGCAAATCAGTTCGCCGGGGTTCGACTTTCAAGGCGGCTTCCAGAACGAAATCGATCATTTCGTCGCCAGTTGCCTGGACGGCGTTCCGCCAATCAGTCCGGTGGAGGACGGCGTGGAAATGATCAAAATCCTGAACGCGATTTACGAATCGGCCGCGGAAGGCCGGGAAATTCATTTCTAAATTTGAAGCCCAAGGAGGCGCGAACGGAATGAAGCTGAACAACAAAATCGGAATTATCGTCGACAGCTTTGGCGTAGGCGTTAAGGAAGGCTTGAAGAAGGCGAAGGCAGCCGGAGCCGAAGGCGTACAGATTTATGCCGTTTCCGGCGAGATGGATCCGGCGGTGCTGACAGGTTCCAAGCGCAAGGAACTTCGCGATTACATCGACAGCCTGGGGCTGGAGATCTCCGCCCTGTGCGGAGACCTCGCCGGCCACGGGTTCCAGGACGCCGAAGCCAATCCGGCCAAAATCGAAAAGTCGAAGCGAATTCTCGACCTGGCGGTTGAGCTGGGCACGAACGTGGTAACGACGCATATCGGCATCGTACCGGAGGATACGAACGGTCCGATTTATGCGGCCATGCAGCAGGCGTGCGAAGAGCTGGGCGTGTATGCCAAGAGCCTGAACGCTTATTTTGCCATCGAGACCGGACCTGAACCCGCCGCCCATCTCAAAAGCTTCCTGGACACCCTCAGCACCAACGGCGTCTCCGTCAATTTCGACCCGGCCAACATGGTCATGGTCACGGGGGATGACCCAGTCCAAGGCGTTAAGACGCTTCGGGATTATATCGTCCATACGCATGTCAAAGACGGCATTCGTCGCCGCCCGATCGATCCGCGGGACGTGTACGGCTTCCTCGGCTACGAGGCGATGAGCCACGAGAAAATCGCCGATATGGCCGCCTCCGGCGCGGGCTTCGAGGAAGTGCCGCTCGGCGCGGGCAGCGTCGACTTCCCGGCCTATTTCGACGCCCTGCAGGAAATCGGCTATACGGGCTACCTGACGATCGAGCGTGAAGTCGGCGACAACCCGGAGGAGGATATCCGCCAGGCGGTTGGCTTTATCCGTTCGTTCCGGGGATAGGTCCACTCTCAAGGGAGCCGTGCGGGACGCCCGACTATGGAAGCAGGCCGGTTCCAAGTGAAGTGAGGACCGGTTGTGCGGATTGCGGATTGGGCTTTGCGAATACTCTACCTTCGCCTCCCAGAGCACAACCACCCTACGAGTTGCGTCGGATCACACATTGAACGGTGTCCGCCAGAGATCGATTGATCTCTTCCATCGGACGTAACGGACTCCGATGACCTTATTTGATTATTCCCCGGCGATTTCCCGCCGTAACGGACTCCAGCGACCTTATTAGGCTTTAGTTTTAGTATTTTAACTCCCCCTATCCGAAATAAGGTCTCCTCGGTCCGTTAACTAAGCGAATTGCTCTTATACCGGCAAATAACGTTTCTGGAGTCCGTTAGCCAGGAACTACCACAAAAGGAGATGGGCCTTACATGAAACTGGGAGTCAGTTCTTATAGTCTCTATCAAGCGATGCAAGCCGGATCGATGACCCTGCTTGAGGTCATCGATTGGGTTGCCGACATCGGCGGCGAGCATATTGAAATCGTGCCGCTGGGGTTTAACTTTAACGACGATCCGGCTCTCATCGAGCAAATCCGCGAGCGCGCGGCCCAGGTTGGAATCGCTGTATCCAACTACGCGATCGGCGCCAATTTCGCCGTGGATTCGGAGGAGGCTTACGAGGCGGAGATCGCCCGCGTCAAACGCGAAGTCGACCACGCCCATGCGCTCGGCGTCAAGCTGATGCGGCACGATGTCGCCTCCCGGCCGGATACCTCGATCATCCGGTTCCAGGAGGACCTGCCGCAGATCGCGGACGCCTGCCGGCAGATCGCCGATTACGCGGCACAGTACGGGATCACGACCAGCCTGGAGAACCACGGCTACTACGTGCAGGCCAGCGACCGGGTGCAGGCGGTGATCCATGCCGTCAATCGGCCAAACTACAAGACGACGCTCGACGTCGGCAACTTCGTTTGCGTCGACGAGAACCCCGTCGTTGCCGTGAAGAAGAACATCGGCTACGCCTCGATGGTTCACATCAAAGATTTCTATATCCGGCCCGAAGGCCGCGACCCCGGCGCCGGCTGGTTCCGCAGCGCAGGCGGCCAGTATCTGCGCGGCGCCATCGCCGGCCAGGGCGATCTCGACCTGTGGGAGATCCTGCGCATTGTGAAGGCGTCCGGCTACGACGGTTACCTCTCCATCGAATACGAAGGCATGGAGGACTGCCGCCAAGGCACCCGCATCGCCTTCGACAACGTGCGCCGCATCTGGAACGAGATCTAACTCAACTCAAATCAAATCCATCTCTAATTCTCTAATGAGGTATATTTCGGTATACCTCATTTATGTATCAGTTGTATCGGTTGTATCGGTTGTCGGCTGGGACATCCCTTGCTGTCCGGGAGCTTTGCACGATTATCCCCTTGATTCAGGTGGAGTCAGCAGCATGCAATGCAGATTTCTACCTCAGAGCTCTACCTCAGAGCTCTACCTCTGAGCTCTAATCCCCCCTCCTCCTAGCCCTAGCCCCCCCCTCTTCTTCCTTCCCCCTCCTCTCCTCATCCTGAGCAAACGGGATAATCACGCAAAGGGGGCTCCAATAGACTAACTGTCCGGGAGTTTTTACACGACGATTATCCCCTTGAGACAGGTGAAGTCAGGTTCCTGAGCAAAAGGGATGATCGTGCAAAGAGCTCTCAAAGACCAAACAAAAAGGTTATCCCGCCCATTACAAGTAATGGCAGGATAACCTTCAATCCTTTTTTCCCGGTTCGGGTTCAGCAGGGGTTCCCCGATTTAACGGCGAATCCCGATCGTCACGATCTCGCAGGGGCCGGCCGGCAGCGACAGGCAACCTGCCGCGTTCTTGGCTAGTGGCGGCGCGTTTTCCTCGAGAATCGTTGTTTTATAGAAATGCGCATACGGAATGTTCAAGCTGAGCGTCAGCTCCGAAGGCTGCTTGCTCATGTTGTACCAACGCATCAGCAGATCGCCGGTCGCTTCATTCATTTTGAGCGAGGAGAACGCCAGCTCCTGGCCTTCCCATTGGAATAGCGCGTACGCCGGGGACAGCGGTCCCTCATGCATTTCCGTTTGGCTGACCGTCCACGGAATCTGGAACTGGTAGGCCTCCGTAAATGCGCCGGATGTGATGCCGTCGCCGTGATGCGGAATCAGTTCCATCCGGGCAGTGTGTACGCCCAGGCATTGCGCCTCCGGCGTCGGGAACAGGCCCCAGTCGCCGAGCTCGCCCACAGAGCGAAGCAGCGTAACCGCGATCGTGTTCCTTCCGTCGCGCAGCACTTCGTATTCGTTCAAGCCGAGGTTGGCCACGGTCAAGCCAGCCCCCTCGCCGCTGACGTCCACGAACGCTTGCTGGTGTTGGGTGTTGCTTGGATTTTCCCATTCCGGTGCCGGTTCGATGCTGCGTTCCGCGATTTCAAACATCGAGTCCACCTGATGCATCGATGCGTTCAGATCGGTTGGGAACAACGCGCGGATACGATGATCCTTCGCCGTGTTATCGATCGTCGTTTCCATATGAACGCCCTTGCCGGCGGCTTCCAGCGAAATCACCGTGCGAAGCTTCAGCGTTGTCAGCCTACTGCTGCGCTGCGCTTTGCGGTGCGGATAATACACCAGCTCACGCATTTCCTCGTCCAGCTTCTCGTCGGCGGACGCCGGAATCTCCCAATCATGACATATCTCCACCGAAGCGCGGTATGGAGCGTCCTCCAGCACACGGATTTGCGCCGCCAACCCTTTCGTGGTCAACGCTTTCTCGCCCTCCGGCTGTTTGTACATATATTCGTTGCCGATATCGCCGGTATTCTCATACACGCCCAGATCACGGTACACTTGACCGGTCGCTTTGTCGGTCATCACAAAGGAGCCGTCTTCCGCAATTTCCACCTTCAGGTTCGCATTCTCCATGACCCGGCGGCCGGTGAACAACGAAGTCGGCTTAGAAGCAGCCGCTGCCGAGGTCCGGCGTACCCACGCGTAAGTGCGCAGACCCAGCGCGGCCACATCCGCCGCCTGGAACGTCAGCTTCACGCGGCGGCACATGTACGGCTGGCGGAACTTGTCGTCCGGCAAGTCGTAGCCGAACAGCAGCCCGAGGTCCTCCACCGTGCAAGGCACCGTGTTCCCCTGCTCGTCGACGAGCTCGCGGCCCGACAGGTCCACCGCCTTCATACGGCGGCCGGTCTCCTCGAGGCCAAGGCCGTCGCGCAAATACAAGCGGGCGGCGTCCAGCTCGATGGACACCGTGCCCGTGCGGCTCCAGCCGGTCGTGTTGAACACGACCAGCGGCAACGGGTCTTCGCCATACCCGGCGAAGACGGAGGTGTTCACCGCATCTGCGATCACTCGCTTGCTGTCGTCGATGAGCGCCTCGGCAACGTGGCGGCTCTTCGCGAAGCGGGTGACCATCTCACGGTGAACCTCGTCTACGCTGCATCCGCAAATGCTGTCATGCGGATGGTTCTGCATCAAGGTTTTCCACGCATAGGTAAACAGGTGATGCGGGTAATCCTTCCCGAGCAGGTTCGCCATCGAGGCGAGCGGCTCGGCGACTTTTTCCAGCAAGGCCTGGCCTTCCTGGTTCATCTGCTTCAGATACACGCGCGCGGAGGCCGTGTTCACCAGCGTCCCCCAGCCATCGGTGCGTTGGCTGCGCAGCTCGCCCTTCACCGTGGACAGCTCGCGGCCTTCCAGTGCAGTCTCCAGCTCGTTCAAATAGTCCGGGAAGTTCGAATGAACGAACTTCGTGTCCGGGTACAGCTTCTCGGCTGTACGAATCGCTTCCGGCAAGTCCAACTGCAACGGCTGGTGGTCGCAGCCGTTCATGAACAACAGCTCGCCGGTAGCTGCGTATTTCTCCGCATCGGCCAGCTTGCGATCCCAGAACGCTTTTGCTTCCGCTTCGTCCACCGGCACTTCATTGCCGTTGGAATACCAGTTGGCGAACAGGATACCCAGCACTTTGGAGCCGTCCGGACCTTCCCAGATGAGCTCCGAGAAGGAGGACTCGTACCCGCCGTCGGATACGGTATTGTTGAAGCCGGTCGGCTTGACGCCGCGGCCAAAAAAGGCGTTCCCGATGCCGGATTGCTGCATCAGCTGCGGGATTTGCCCGACCAGGCCGAAGGTATCGGGGAAATAGCCGATTTTCGCCGGAGCGCCGTATTTCTTCGCGTCCTGATGACCGATTTGCATGTTGCGGACATTCGCTTCCCCGCTCGTCAGGAACGCATCCTGCAGAATGTACCAAGGCCCGATCAGGATACGGCCTTCGCGGATGTATTTTTCCAGGCGATCCTTGTTCTCCGGCCGCACCTGCAGGTAGTCCTCCAGAATGATCGTTTGACCGTCGAGGTAAAAGCTGCGGAACGCCGAATCGCCGTCCAGTTTGTCCAGCAGCGCGTCCACCAGCTCAACCAGGCGAACGTGATGCTTCTCGTATGGCAAATACCATTCCCGGTCCCAGTGCGTATGGGATATGATATGGGCCGTTCTCTGCTTGCTCATTTGTCTAAGCCCCCCACTTTCTCCGCGGTTTGTCATCCTCAAAGACGGCTTACGCTTCCGTCTCCAGCGGGTATTCTTCCATGTACTTTAGCAGCT
This sequence comes from Paenibacillus phocaeensis, assembly GCF_900021165.1. Lineage (GTDB taxonomy): Bacteria > Bacillota > Bacilli > Paenibacillales > Paenibacillaceae > Fontibacillus > Fontibacillus phocaensis. The sequence goes on from NZ_FCOQ01000007.1 coordinate 13,603, forward strand.
CGTCCACGGTGGTGAACGCCAGGCCGGTGACCGTATCGGCGCAGCCATAGTAGATGGCGATCCGGCCGGTTTCGGCGTCCGTCAGCGCTGCGCAAGGGAAGGTCACGTTCGGCACGTCGCCAACCAATTCGTACAGTTCTTCCGGGCCGAGGATGTAGTTGCGCGAACGCGCTTTGACGATCCAAGGCTTGTCGATGTCCAGCAGGGCGCAGCCCATGCGGTACACGAAGCCGTTGCAGGTATTGATGACGCCATGGTAGATCAGCAGCCAACCTTGGTCGGTTTCGATCGGAACCGGTCCCGGGCCGATTTTTTTCGATTGCCATGCGGAAGCGTCGCCGTTAATCGTGCCCATGACGTAGCGGTGTTTGCCCCAGAACGTCAGGTCCGGGCTTTCGCTGTAGAAAATATCGCCGAACGGTGTGTGCCCCGTATCGCTCGGGCGGCTGAGCATCGCGTAACGTTCGCCGATTTTGCGCGGGAACAGGACGCCGTTGCGGTTATACGGCAAAAAGGCGTTTTCCAGCTGATGGAACGTTTTGAAGTCCGTCGTGTAAGCAATCCCGATCGTTGGGCCGTGGTAGCCGTTACACCAGGTAATGTAGTAACGGTCGCCGATTTTGCAGACGCGCGGGTCGTAACGGTATTCACGCTTGGTGATCTCCTCGTCGCCTTCGAATTGAATCGGCTCGTGGTTGATTTTCCAATTCACGCCGTCGTCGCTGAAGCCCGCGAAGATATCCATGCTGACCGAACGGGAATCGCAGCGGAATACGCCGGCAAATCCGCCTTCAAAAGGCACGACCGCGGAGTTAAATACGCTGTTGGAGTTCGGGATCGCGTGGCGCTCGATGATCGGGTTCTGGGAATAACGCCAAACCGGTGCGTTCAAACCGGCAGGTTTGTCTTGCCAAGGGATATTTTTCAAGGCTTCGCCGATAATTTTGCTCATGGTCGAGTCTCCTTCGAATTTAAAATTGGGGAGTGCCTTAGCATTCCAAACGGGATACCAGGGCACCCTTGCAGATTGCAGAGCAGAGTTTACAGAATGCCTTCTTGCATCGCGCGGTACACCAGCTGCGAGAACAAGCTGTTCGACCAAGCGAACCATTTGCGCGTAAACGTGTTCGGATCGTCGGCGTGGAAGCCTTCATGCATATAGCCGGTGCCTGCATCGGTGGCTTCCAGCATGGCAATCATTTCCAGCTTCTCTTCCTTCGTTTGCGCCGTGATGCCCTGCATCGACAAGGCCATATGCCAGATGTAGTTCTCCGGCGTATGCGGGCTGCCGATGCCTTTGGCGGCTTTGCCTTCGAAGTAGAACGGATTTTCCTTGCTTAGGGCAAAACGCCGCGTATTTTGATAAATCGGATCGTCCGCGCCAACGTAGCCCAGATACGGAATGGACATGAGGCCCGGCGTACCGGCATCGTCCATCAGGCAGTAGTTGCCGAAGCCGTCGGTTTCGTAAGCGTAAATCGGACCGAACTCCGGATGGCGGTAGATGCCGTACAGCTTAATGCCGTGGTCAACCTCGAACTCCAGCTCCTTCAGCTCGGCCAGGAATTCCATGTCGCGGAAGACCCATTCGGCGAATTCCTGCATTTGACGCAGCGCCACGACCGCAAACATATTGCCCGGAATGTTGTAGTGGAAGTCACAGGCATCGTCGCTGGAACGGAAGCCCGACCAGATCATCCCCGTATAGTTCACCGGCATGCCCAACCCGTTGTTCCGCAAGGAATCGGTGGGGATTCCATTGTTGCGGGTAAACCGGTAAGGCGATTGCTCGAAGTGATGCTGCTCGGTTTTGAACAGCTCGTAGATTTTCCGCATCGCAGCCTTGAAGCCGGCGTCAAAAATATCCGTCCGTTCGGTTTCCTTCCAATACGTATAAGCCAAGCGGACCACGAAACACAAGGAGTCGATTTCGAATTTACGCTCCCATACCCAAGGGGACATTTCGGTCACGTCGGTCGTGTTCCAGTGCCAATCGTTAGCCGATTCGTTAAACGCGTTGGCGTAAGGATCGATATGCACATAGTTGATGTGGCGCTTGATCAGTCCGCTGATGATCCGCTGCAAATCGGGATCGTTCTTGGCGAACGGTACATAGTGGATCACCTGCTCCACGGAATCTCGCAGCCAGGAAGCCGGAATGTCACCGGTGATGACGAAGGTCGTTCCATCGTCCATCAGCTTGGTCGTAGTCTCCAGCGTATTCGGAAAACAATTCTTGAACAGTTGCAGCAATTTCGGGCGATGCGCCAGTTTTGTCTCGGCTTCGGCCAGCACGTCCTTGACGGCCTGCGGCAATTCCAGCTGCGGCATCGGTATTTTCGGGAGTCTAAATTGTTCCATGAACTTGTCTTCTCGCTCCTTTTTTATGGGAAATGAATTCGTGCTTGGCTCGTTATTTCAGCTTCAGCGTCTTGATCTCATACGGGGCAAAATCAAGCTCGATCCGCCCGCCGTCCGCCATCGCGATCGGTTCCAGCTCCCGCTCCAGCGCGTCGGACCGGAATGCGCCCGAAACTGGCTCGCTCCAATTCAACGTCACGCGCTCGCGGCCGCCCGCCGATTCGTACAGGCGCAGGATCACGCCGTCGCCGTCCTCGGCCGGTTTCACCGTGTCGAGCACAACGTGCTCGCCCGTAAAGCCAAGCAGCGTCCCCGTGGAAGGCCGCGTTCCTTCATGCGCTGCGGCTGCCAGCACCACCGGTGCGTGGTTCAGCGCGGCAGCGGCGCGCACGGTGTGAGCGGTCTGCCAGTCGCCTTGATGCGGATACAGCGAATACGTAAATTCGTGTTCTCCCAGATCGGCGGTGACGTCCGGCCATTTCGGCGCCCGCAGCAGCGACAAGCGAATGGTGCTGCCCTGGATGTCGTAGCCGTATTTGCAATCGTTCAGGAGGCTGACGCCGTAGCCGCGTTCGGATACATCGGCGAACCGATGCCCGCACACTTCGAATTGCGCCTGCTCCCAGCTCGTATTGCGATGCGTCGGACGTTCCAAGGCACCAAACGGAATTTCGTAAGTTGCCTTATCCGTGACGACGTCGATGGGGAACCCGACTTTCAGCAGCTTGTGGGCTTCGTTCCAATTCACCTTCGTTTGAAAATCGATCCGCTTGTCATGATGATACAGGATCAGATCCTGCGTGATTTCCGATTGACCAAGACTCCAGCGGAACCGCAGCACGTCTTGAACTGCGCCGCTTGCAACCAGACCGCTCTCCAGCAATACGGCCTCACCGGCCGGCTGCTGTTCATAACGCGGGTCGATGTCCCACGCATCCCACAATGTGGGACGGTCGTGGTAGAAGTGGAAACGGTTCGCGCTTTCGCCCGTCTTCACGATTTCCCGACCGGCTTCCTTATCCCACAGGCTGACGATTTCGCCGCGGTCGTTAAATTTCAGGCGGTAGAACTCCGTTTCCCACTCGCCTTGGAACCCTTTGCTTCCAGCTTGGGAATTCGCTCGCGCTCCCGCTGCCGCTGTTGTTCCGGCAACTGCTTCCGCCTCGGATCGCAGCCAAATCGTCTTGTAACCCAGCGCCGGAACTTCCGGCACGCGGACCCAAGCCGCCGATTCTCCGTCAAGACCTGTCCGGACGTCCAGTTCAAGCCGTGTTCCGTGCTCATCATAAGCGGCTGCACCGCTTCGATAAGCTTGATCGGGGAGCGCTGCGACCATATCGCGCGTCCAGCCCAGGCTGTTGAAGATGACGTAGGGCGTCCCTTCGCCGGAAGTCTTGACCTGCTCAGCCAGAGCCGTTAGGCCAAGATTCAAACCAGCGTTGCCCTTGTCAAAAATCTCGATATATTCCTTCGTCGACGTCTCGTACGCTTCGGTAATTGCCGAACCCGGAATAATGTCGTGGAACTGATTCAGCAGGATCAGCTTCCAGCCTGCCTGCAGCGTGCTCTGCGCCTCGCGCTGCTGATCCTGCGGTATGACCGGAGCGGCCAGCGCGTTCCACAGCTCGGCCTCGCGGTACAGAATCTCCGCTTTCCGGTTGCTGCGCTTGTTGCGCCCGTGGGTCGTATACGTCCCCCGGTGCAGCTCCAAATACAGATCGCCGTGCCAAGCCGGCAGCTTCGGCTGCGCCGCTTCGATTCCGGCGAAGAATTCCGTCGCCGTGCTATATTCGCTCGCCGGCTGACCTACCATCAGCTCGGCGCGGTTCAAGTACTCCAGCATTTCGCGAGTAACCCCGCCGCCGCCGTCGCCATGTCCGTAGAGCAGCATTTGCTCCGGATGGACGGCCTTCTCCCGGAAGGACTGCCAGTGTTCATGCACGTCCTTCGGCAGTGTATTTTCGTTTACGCCATGATTCAGGTACGACAGCATCGGCGTACCGTCGATGCCGACCCAATGGAACAGATCATACGGGAATACGTTGGTGTCGTTCCACCCCAGCTTGGTTGTCATGAAATAACGAATCCCGCCATGCTTCAGGATCTGCGGCAGCGACGCACAGTAACCAAACGTATCCGGCAGCCATTCGATCTCGGAGGTGAAGCCGAACTCTTCTTGATAGAACCGCTGTCCGTACAGCATCTGCCGCATCAAGGATTCGCCGCTAGGCAGGTTCAAATCCGGTTCTACCCACATGCCGCCGACCAGTTCCCAGCGTCCCTCCTTGATCCGTGCCTTCACTCGCTCATACAGCTCGGGATCATTGTCCTTCAAATAGGCGAACAGCAACGGCTGGCTTTGCGTGTAGCGGTATTCCGGATACTCGCGCATCAGCGCGTCAACCGTAGAGAACGTCCGGCTCGTCTTGCGCACCGTCTCCCGCGCCGGCCACAGCCAGGCGATGTCGATATGCGACTGGCCGACCATATGGATCAGGCCTTCGGCGTTGCCGCCAATCGCCTTCACCCGCTCAGAGAGCTGCTGCTCCAACCCGGCAATCGCGCTGCCATCGCGAATTGCTTCCGCGTCCAGCGCCACGAATCCATCCATGGCGGCATACAGCGCCTCGATCAGCCGGGTACGGCGAAAATCCTGCTCCGGCAGCAGCACCGCGGAATCGCGGACAACCGTCGCCGTATACATCAGACTTTGCACCGGCCGGTTCACCAGCACCAGACGGCTGTCGATCCGCGTAATCGGCGGCTGGATGACCGCTTGTTGGTTCAGCGGATCCACCGGCTCGGGGATCGGATCATACAGCTCGATCTCCAGCGAGATCGGGCCTTGTCCCTGCTCCTGCGGCAGCGTTACGAACGTATGGTTCCGGTCCAGGCCCTGGGCCGATTTGCCGTTGATTCTTAACAGTCCTTCGCCGCCGGAAGCAAAGATGAGACCCGCTTGTCCGCCGCGCCATCCTTCCGGGATCTCCAGCCGGGTGCGGAAGAAATACGTTGTTCCCTGCGTGCTCGGAAACCGCTCGAAAGCTTGCCCCTCCGAATATTCTGCTTCCTTCGTGTAACTCCCGGGAACCTGGTACACGGAAGATGTAATCTCCCACCCGCGCAGTTCGACCTGATCAAGCCACTGAGCCTCTGACAGCTCCCGGATAAAACGTCTGATGCGTTCCATATCGATTAACCCTCCCGCACAAAGAGATTGGCGCTTAGCGTATCCTTTACGTTCTTGCCGACATGAACCCGGAATTCTCCCGGCTCCACCACCGGCTCATAGTTCCGTCCGATATACTGCAGGTGCTCCGGACCGACCTCGAACTCCACCGTCTGCATCTCGCCCGGCTGTAAAAAAACCTTGCGGAAGCCCTTCAACTCCTTCGCCGGCCGGGTTACGGTGCTTGCGACGTCGGTGATGTAGAGTTGTACCACTTCCGCGCCGGCCCGGTCACCCACATTCGTGACTTCCACCGTCACCTTCGTTGTCCCGTCCGCATCGATCGTATCGGACTCCACGCTGAAGTTGCCATAGGTGAACTCGGTGTAGCTCAGCCCGTATCCAAACGGATACCGCGGCTGCGAATCGTCTTCCAGATAGCGTTTGCCCCGCGAACGTTTGCCGTGATAGTAAACCGGAAGCTGTCCGACATGCTTCGGAACGGAGACCGTCAGGCGTCCGGACGGATTCACGTCGCCGAACAAAATATCGGCGATCGCATGCCCGCCTTCTTGGCCCGGATACCAGGCTTCCAGAATCGCATCGGCGTGCTCGTCGATCCACGGCTCGGCGATCGGCCGTCCGTTGATATAGACCACGACCAGCGGTTTACCGAGCTTATGAACTTCTTGAATCAGCTCCAGCTGTACACCGGACAAGCTGAGATTCATCCGGTCAATGCCTTCGCCGCAATCCATGTCGCTCTCCGCATTGCCGGTTACTTTGGAAGCGCCGGTTCGAAGGTCGATCGTGCCTTCGCCGAAGTCCCGCGCGCTGGAGCCGCCGACAACCATGACCACCGTGTCCGCCTGCTTCGCGCAGGACAAGGCCGCGTCGAATCCCTCCCGGGAGTCGCCGTTAATTCGGCAGCCCGGCGCGTACAGCACCCGCTCCGGCGCTGCGGCCAGCTTGGTGCGGATTCCGCCCAGCACGGTCGTCACCTTGGAGCGCGGCTGCGGCGACGTGTAATCGCCCAACTGGTTGTAGCCTACATCGGCGTTGGGTCCGATGACGGCGATAGTGCCGGCGTCCGCCGACAGCGGCAGCACGCCGCCTTCGTTCTTCAGCAGCACGATGCCTTCGCTGGCCAATTGCCGGGCCAGCTCCACATGTTTCGTGCTGCCGATCACCCGCTCGGCCCGCGCCGGGTCGGCGTACGGCCGCTCGAACAGCCCGAGGCGGAATTTCAGCGTCAATACGCGGCGCACCGCGCGATCGAGCACTTCCTCCTCCAGCTGTCCCGACCGTACCGCCTCCACCAGATGCTTACCGAACATCACGCCGGACATCTCCATGTCGATGCCCGCACGGATCGCTTGAATCGTCGCGTCCCGTCCGTCCTCCGCCACATCGTGGCCGGAGGCAAGCATGTCGATCGCGCCGCAGTCGGTGATGACCATGCCGTCAAACCCCCACTCGCCGCGAAGGATGCCGTCCAACAGTTCCTCGTTGGTCGTACAAGGAACGCCGTCGATCTCGTTGTAGGCCGGCATGATCGAAGCCGCACCGGCTTCCACCGCCTTGCGGAACGGCAGCAGGTCGACCTCCAGCAGCTCGCGCCGGCCCATATGAACCGGGCCGGCATTGCGGCCGCCCTCGGAGCTGCCGTAACCGACGAAGTGCTTCAGCGTGGCCGCCACGCTGTCCTCTCCGTCCAGACGATCCCCTTGCAAGCCTTCGACCGAAGCGACGGCCATTTCGCCGATCAAATAGGCGTCTTCGCCAAAACACTCTTCGGTCCGGCCCCAGCGGGGATCACGCACGACGTCGAGGACCGGGGAATAGGTGACCGCGCCGCCTTGCGCGCGCGTCTCCCGGGCCACCGCTCGGCACATCTCGCGGTACAGCTCCACGTTCCAGGTGCTGCCGAGCGACAGCGGCACCGGAAAGACCGTTGCGCCGATCGCCATATGGCCGTGTGAGCATTCTTCCCCGATCAGGATCGGGATCCCGAGCCGGGAGTTCTCGATCGCGTAACGCTGGATCGCGTTGACCGCCTCCGCGCCTTCGCGCGGCGACAACCCGGTTTCGAGCGTAACGCCCGTCCACGGGTCGGCGCGCAATACGCCGTACAGCGAGCCGATCCCTCCGCTCTGCACCTGCGCTTTAAACGCTTCGGTCAGCCGGATCTCCCCGTCTTTATGCTCATAGGTCTGCCAGCCGAAAGGCTGGACCAGCTGGCCGGCCTTTTCTTCCAATGTCATCAGTCCGAGCAAATGCTCCACTCGTTCCGGGACGGGTTTCGAACTGTCTTTGTATAACAACGTCTCCACCTCGCTCCTTAATTAATTACTTTTCCATAAGAGTTCAAAAGGGAGTAACTCAGGTTTTGATAAAGTTTAAATAGACGTTCAAAAATTGACTTTTCAGCACCGAGAAGAATTTCTTCTATATTATTCTTTGACAGCGCCTACCGTAAGTCCTTGTACAAAATACCGTTGAAAGAACGGATATGCAAAAATAATTGGCAACGTCGCAAGCACAACCATCGCCATCCGCGAGGTATCCTGCGGAATCGAAGACAAAGCTTGCAAGCTCAGCGAGCTGTTCTGCGAGTTCTGCTGAATGAACGCGATACTCGATTCGATCCGCATCAGCATCGACTGCAGCGGCACCAAATTCGGATTATCGATATACAGCAGCGCGTTGAACCAGTCGTTCCAGTATCCCAAGGTGCTGAACAAGCCGATGGTCGCGAGGCCCGGCAGCGACAGCGGCAAGACGATGCGCAGGAAGATATAGAAATCGCCGGCACCGTCAATCCGCGCCGATTCAATGACCGCTTCCGGAACGCTTGTACTATAGAACGTACGTAAGATCATGATATAAAATGCATTCATCGCGAGCGGCAAAATCAGCGCCCACAACGAGTCTTTTAATCCCATCAATTGAGAGACCACCATATAGGTCGGAATCATCCCGCCGTTAAAGAGCATCGTCACGATCGCAAAGACGGAGAAGAATCTCCGGTAACGGAAGCTCTTCCGCGAAATGGCGTAAGCGTACAACGAGATCATGATCAAGCTGATCACCGTACCCACCAGCGTAACCAGAATCGTTACCCCGTAGGAACGAAGCAGCGAATCGCCGCTCTCAAACACGAAGCGGTAAGCTTCCAGACTCCATTTGGCAGGAATCAGCCGGTAACCGTCTGTTGCCAGCGTTTTTTCATCCGTAAAGGAAATAATGACGACGAAGATAAAAGGGAACACGCACAAGAAAGAGAAGATGCCTGCGATCAGGTGCAACACGGCGTTCCAGCCGCGGGAGACGTTGTGAAAATCCTTCGTTTTTCTAGCCAGCTCCGCCATACTCTGACACTCCTTTCAGCTGTTTTAAAATAGGGCGCTGTCCTTATCAATTTTGCGCACCACGTAGTTGGAAACCATGACGAGAATGAAGCCCACCACCGATTGATAAAGGCCGGCCGCCGTACTCATGCCGATTTCCCCGGTTGTTTTCAGACCGCGGTATACGTAAGTGTCGATGACGTTCGTAACTTGATAGAGCGTACCCGAATCTCTCGGCACTTGGTAGAACAAGCCGAAGTCCGCATAGAAGATCCGCCCTACCGCAAGCAGCGTCATGATAATAATGATGGGGGAGAGCAGGGGAACCGTAATGTTCTTGATTTGCTGCCATTTGGTGGCCCCGTCGATCATTGCCGCTTCATACAGCGATTTGTCGATCCCCATGATCGAAGCCAGATAGACAACGCTGTTGTAGCCGATCGTTTTCCATAGATTGACGAAAACCAGGATATACGGCCAATACTTCGGCTCCGAATACCAATTTATCCGTTCCAGTCCAAACCAGTCGAGAATCTGGTTGAGCATCCCGCGGTCCATGCTCAGGAAGCTGAACGCGAAGTAACCTACGATAACCCAGGATAGGAAATACGGCAGGAACATCCCGGTTTGATAGACTTTGGCCATCGTCTTGCCGACCAATTCGGACAGCAGGATCGCCATCGCAACGGAAAGGACGAGTCCGATGAAAATAAAAGCCAGATTGTATAACAACGTGTTGCGGGTAATGGTAAATGCATCGTTGGTGCTGAACAAGAACTTGAAGTTGTCCCAGCCTACCCACTCGCTCTTCGCAATACTTGCCCAGAAGCCGTCACGATTGAAGCGGTATTGCTTAAATGCCGTAACCGTACCGACCAACGGAAGGTATGAGAAAAAGAAAAACCAGATGGCTCCCGGCAACACCATAAATAACATGACTTTGTTCTTAAGCAGGTTCTTGAAAAATGCAGCCATGATGTTCCCCTCCTGTCGAAAAATAATGAAAAAGGATCGGGCGCCACTTTCACCCGCCCGATCCTCTACTGTTTCTTTAATTGTTACTTGTTGTTCGCAGCTCTCCAGGCGTCGAGCTGAGCTTGGGCTTCAGCAATGACCTTATCCAGGCCGGCCTCTTTGAACTTCTCGATGGCTTTCGGCAAGTAATCTGCCGGATCAACCGTACCCGTCATCAACGAGGACCAGAATTGTTCTTTCACGTTTTGTACAGCTGCCATTTCGGTAGCCACTTTCGTGCTGTCGAAGTTGAAGCTCAGGATCGGCGAGTTGATGCCTTCTGCGTTAAACTTCTTGAATTGCTCCCATTTGTCATCCGGATCGTTAGCATTCAGATAAAGGAGCATGTTGTTGCCCAAAGAGTACGACGGCATGTCGTAGTTTTTCGATTCTGCCAAGTTTTCATAGTGAGTATCGTCAAGCTTTTTGTAGTGAACGCCTTCGATCCCAGAGTCAACCATGTTGCGCAGCACCGGATCGGTGTTCAGCAGGTTCAGGAATTCCATCGCTTTCTCCGGATTCTCGGAGTTTGCGGAGATCGCCATAATCGAACCTTGTACGGAAGTGTTCGTGATGATCGCGTCACTTGCCGGCGTGGAAACAACCGGATAGCCATAGCTTGCAGACCACAGGTTATCCGCCAGCGGCTGGGTTTGCGCACGGTCCATGAACCATTGACCGGAAGTCATCAGGTCGTTGGTGGAACCGGTCGTCGCGGCTTCAGGAGCGATATAACCCGCTTGATAGTATTTGTGCATCAGATCCAAAGCGGCTTTCATTTCTGGCGTTTCCAGGACGTTTACGATTTTATAATCGCTCGTGTCCAATTTCACGGCCATCGGCAGGTTCTGGATGATGTAGTCATAAGGCACGTAAGGAACGTATTCTTTATTCATTGCGAACGGCGTTATGCCCGGTTCGTTTTCCTTGATCGTTTTCAGCAACGGCTCGATGCTATCCAAGGAACGAACGTTGGTGATGTCCAAGTTATATTTGTCAGCCAACGTTTTGTTGAAGCGCCATACTTCTTGTTGAGGCAATTCTTTGTTGGCAGGGATGCCGTAGTTATGGCCATCCACCTTGGAACCTTCCAGGAAGGCCGGATCGATGGTGTTCTTCAGATCTTGTCCGTATTTCTCAAGCAGTTCGTCCAGCTCCATGAATGCGCCTTTTCTGGCGTTTTGCACGTAGTCGAAACCACCGGCCGAGGTGAAGATGATGTCCATCGGCTCGCCGGAAGCGACGTTAACTTGCATTTTTTGCGAATAGTCGCCCCAGTCGATCATTTTCATAGTAATGGTTGCGTTGATTTTCTCTTTGGTGTATTTGCTGACTTCTTCCATCACGCGGTCAACGTCTTTTTGCGGCGTCCCGATCGTGTACCAAATCAGGTTGACCGGTTTTTCCGAATTGCCACCTGCAGAACTGCTGTTGTCAGCGTTCTTGCTGCCGCCGCACGCGCTTAGTACAAGCACCAAGGCCATAAGCGTGGCAAGTACGAAAGAAAAACTTCTCTTGTTTTTACTCATGCAGATCCTCCCTTTTGAAACTCTATTGTTTGTTTAACTACCTTAACCTTACCGGATGAAAGCCGTTACAAAAAGAAGATAAATTTAAAAAATCGAGGTACAAATTAAAGAAAAGGACAGAGCCCCGGAAACAAGGAAAATCTGCCCGTTATCGGCAGGAATCCATCTCCTTGATCCAGGGTCCCCATCCCCTTGTTATCTAATGCAGCGCCTTAAAGTCAGTGGGCGAAATGCCCACGTATTTCCGGAACTGCTTGTAGAAATAGCCGATTTCCCAATATCCCACACTTCGCGCGATTTCATGCACTTTCAGATTGGTATTCTTCAGTTGCTGCTTCGCCTTCTCGATTCGGTATTTGTTCATGTATTCGGCAAAGGACATGCCCGTCTCTTTATGAAATAACTGACCCAGATAAACCGGGTGGATGTGATATTGTCCCCCCAGCGTTTTGAGGGACAGCTCATCGGCATAATGCGACTCGATGTAAGTTAACACTTGATGAACGACCGGGTTTTTAGCGTCCTGCAACAGGGAGCGGACCGTCTCCTCAGCCAGATCCTCCAGGATCTCGAGCAGTCCCTGAAAAGAGTCGCAGCGCTGTACACGTTCAAGCGCCTTCTTGAATAAATCCGTCTCTTCCGTATATTTAATGTGCTGCAGCTCCATTTTAAAGCGAATCACCAGCTCCAATGCGGCGTTCTGCATATCCTCGGGACGAATGCCCTCCCGCTGCTTCATCTGCTCGAAGTCACGCCGGATGCACTCGACCAAACCTTCCTGATCTTTGGCTAAAATCAGCTTGACATACTCGTCCCATGTAAGTGGATACCCGCTCTCCAGCATATCGCTGCCGAGGCGGTCGCCTTCCAGCAGCTTGTATTCGATCGTACGCCGTTCCGGATAAATCAGGTAATATTCCAGGGCGCGCTTGGCTTCCTTATAACTGAGGGAAGCCGCTTCGGGAAGCCGGCCCGCGTTGCCGACGCCGATTTGGATCGTCCGATCCATAATGGACAGCTCCAAAGACAGGTTCTCCATCAGCTCGGCAAACGTCCTCTTCTCCTCCGCCCCTTCGGGGAGCGAACCCACAATCCCGATGTCCCCGTCAACGTCGCGGAATAAGGTGACTCCCCGCCACTCCTGAAGATAACGTTCGGCGCGTTCGAATACTTCAGCAGCATTGCCTTCGGTTCGCAGCAACGCAACTGCGATATAGGGTCCCTGCAAATGCAAACCCAACAGCTCGGTCCGCTCCTCGAACTCGGCGGCGGCAATCTGTCCATTCAGCCAGCGGTAGAGCGTGTTATCCTTCAGAATCTGGATATCATAGGCGTCATACAGCCTTTCGGACTGCACGCTGTCCAGCTTCTGTACGGTATTGCGCAGCGTCGATTCCAATTCTTCCAGGTTGATCGGCTTCAGCAAGTAGTTTTCGATGCCTAACTTCATGCCTTCTTTGAGGTAATCGAACTCGTTGAATCCGCTTAAAATAATCACTTTCAGTTCCTGGTGAAGCTTCCTAGCCTCGGAGATCAGCGTTAACCCGTTCATGACCGGCATAGAGATGTCCGTGATCAGGACATCCACGGGCTTGGAGCCGAGGGCGTCCAGCGCCTGCCGTCCGTTCTCCGCATGCCCGACGATCTCCAGGCCAAACTGCGGCCAGTCCACGATATCGTATAAACCTTCGATGATAAACGGCTCGTCATCGACGATAAACACTTTATACATCCTCGCCCTCCATTCCTTCCCGGTTGGGATAGCAAACCGTGATGGTCGTCCCCACACCGGGCGCGCTGTCAATCTCAATCCCGTAAGCCGGGCCGTACAGGAGACGCAGCCGCGTATGAACGCTGCGCAGCCCGAACATTTGCCCGGTTTCTTCCTCCCGCTCCAGCTCCCGGCGGATTTCCGCCAGCCGGTCCGGTTCGATGCCTTTTCCGTTATCATTTACCACGGCCACCAGCCTATCCCCGTCTTCTCGCACCTCGATGGTGATCCGGTTGTCATTATGGTCCGTTTGAATCCCGTGAACGATGTAATTCTCCACGATCGGCTGCAGGGACAATCTGACTAGCGCTTTGCCATAAATCGCCGGATCCGCCTGGATCTCATAAGTGAAGCGGTCCCTGTAACGAATGCGGAACAGTTCCAGATACAATCGGCAGGCTTCCAGCTCGTCCTTCAGCGTGTAGTTTTTCTTTTGCTGCACCATGCTTTTGAATAGAACGGACAGGCTGTAGATCATCTCGCCCACATCTTTGGCCCCTTGGGAAATGGCCCGCATGCGGATAGCCTCCAGCGTATTGTACAGGAAATGCGGGTTGATCCGCGCCTGCAGCGCAACAAGTTCGGTTTGCTGCTGCTTGATCTCCGCTTTGTACACCCGGTCGATATACAAATTCAGCTCGTCCAGCATATCGTTGAAGCTCTTGGAGATTTGCCCCAGCTCGTCCTCCCGCACATCAGCGATCCGCGCGGCGAGGTCGCCGTTCTTGACCCTCCGGGTAAACCGGATAATCCCGTTCGTTCGTTTGGCGAAATTGCTGATGAACAACGCCGGGATCAGAATGGCGAACAAGATGCAGATCAAACTGATCGTAAGGATCGTGTTGCGCAGTCCATGGTAGGTTTTGGCCAGTTCCTCTTTGGGCACCGTACTGAGCACCGTAAACCCCGCCTGGCTTTGCGTCAGCTTGGTGGCGATCAGCCCGTCGCCGAGCACCCCGGTATCGTACATGGAGTTGATTTGTTCTGTATACGGGTATGTCCGGCCATAATAGATTCCGGAGGAATCGAATAACACGCTGCCATCTGCGGACAAGACCAGGATCGAACCCTTCAGTTCCTCCTCGTACATCGCCAGACTGCCCCAGATCTTCGCGGTATCGAAATAGACGTCCAATTGCCCAATGTTACGGAGCGACATCTTATTGTTGATCGGGATGCGAACCGAATACATCGGGATGTCGGGCAAACCTACTGTTTTGCGTACCCAGATATTCGCCGTTCCCACATTCATCCCTTCCTGCTGATACATCACGTCAGGTACGAAGGATCGGGCCTGATTGGTGGATATAATCTTAAACTGCTTATCGCTGCCAAAAGCATACAGCTGTTGCAAATCAGCGCTATATAACATCAAGCTGCGAATGTCCGGGTCGTCGTCAACCACGTTACGGAAATACAGCACGGTGTCCGTGGACGAACTATTTTCCATATAAAACCGGTCCAGGCGGTAGTTCACGTAATCTTGATAGGGATGTTCCAGAAAAAAAGACGTGTTCGAGGACAGCTCCTCATCGCGATAAATATCCCGTACCATGGTTTGCACGGAGTCGTATTTGCCGCCGATATAACTGCTCACGCTTTCAATCGCCCGCTTCTGGATATCCAGCTGTCCCTGCACTGCGGACTCGGACATAAACATGAACATTAAATACGAAAACGTAATGATCGTCACGATCGTGATCACCGAGAAAAGCAAGATGATCCGCATGAACAAATTGTTCTTGAAGTAATTCCGGTAAATGTTCCGAATGAACATGTCCTCCCTCCTCGTGCAAGGTCAATTATACCATGCCTTTCGGGCTAGATGGATTTGCAGTTCTTGCTGGATGGCGGCTGGCAAAAATCAGGAGCGGAACTCCTTCCGCACCTTGGCGCAGCAGCCTGGGTTGACCGTCTCGCGTTAGCGGCGACTGGCTCCGGGTGACTGGGTCTGCACTAGCAGCGGCCGGCAATCGGAGCCGAGCCCTTCCCGCACCTTGGCGCAGCAGCCTGGGTTGGCGTCTCGCGTTAGCGGCAGCTGGCAGATGAGAATGTTGTAAAAAGTGCAACTTTCTTATGCTCGAATGCTCTACATGTGCCGAAATGATGCAAAAAGTGCAACTTTTTCGAGCTAAATTGCTCCAAATTGGCTAGAATGTTGCACTTTCGGCAGCATTTCAGGCTATTACGGCCGAGAATGCTCAAAAATGCTGCACAATATGCAACATTTGCGCTCGTGCCTGCTCCTTTGATCCTGAAATGTTGCATCAAGGTATAACAAGTGCAACTTTCTTATGCTCGAATGCTCTGCATGTGCCGAAATGATGCAAAAAGTGCAACTTTTTCGAGCTAAATCGCTCCAAATTGGCTAGAATGTTGCACTTTCGGCAGCATTTCAGGCTATTATGGCCGAGAATGCTCAAAAATGCTGCACAATATGCAACATTTGCGCTCGTGCCTGCTCCTTTGATCCTGAAATGTTGCATAAAGGTCAACATTCCCGAATGAAAAAAAGGGTGTCCCAAAAGTAAACTTTGGAACACCCTTTTGGAGCGTATTCGGGATCGCATCAGCCGACCAATGTGAACTCGACGACTGCGTCCCGCTCTTCTGTCAGCAGATAGGTCAACGCTTCCGGGCAGCCAAGTTTATGAATGCTGCTTGCGTCATCCCGATACAATACGGGGTTTTACAAAGACTGTAAACGTTTAGCCGATTACCTGATGGTCCAGCAGCAATCGCTCACGCAGCTTGTCATACGGCATCGCCTGCACCGCGATGTCGGCCTCGAGCGCCAGCACCGCAGCGGTCGCCGCGGATTGGGCCAGCACCATAAACACCGGCTCCATCCGAATGGAGCCGTACGCAATATGCGAGGCCGACAGGCAGACGGGGACAAGCAAGTTTGCGCATTGCTCTTCCTCCGGTACGATCGATCGGTAGCTGATCGGGTAAGGTGAATTCAGCTTGATCTGCACATCCCCCTCGTTCCGAACGTCTCCTTCCGGACCGACATGCCGCTGCACATTGTGAGAATCCATCGTGTAGGAGCCGAGACCGACGGGATCGGCGATGGGAGAACGCAGGAAAATATGATTTTCGTTCATAACCAGACCGCTCACCATCCGCCTGGCTTCCCGGACGTACAACTGCGGGGTCCAGCAACCGTTCTCCGTGAACTCGTCGAGCGGCAACCCCCACGGCTTATAAAATTCACGAATGGCTTCCGGCACGCGAGGGTGATGCTGCAGCGTCCAAATCAAGCCGCGCTGATAGCGCTCGTGAGCGGCGGCAATTGCCTCCCGATCCGCATAAGAGGCTTCCGGATAGGCATAGTTCCAGCCGATGAAGTCCGTCGAGAATCCCCTGTGATTATTGGAGTCCGTCTTCCGGTTTGGCACCATTCGCAGTTTGAAGAATACGTCCTCGCCCCGTTCGATGGCGCGGAACAGCAGCTCGTAGTCCCGTTCGTCGTAGCCTGCCGGCTGTTCCACGAAGACTCGGTTGTCCGGCGCGTCCGTCAGGCACATCCTGTAGCAGTACGCCTGAACCTTGTCGTCACCTTCGCCGTCGAGCCCCCCGGGTCCGGGATTGACGCCGGGCAGCAACCCGCTCGCCGGGTCACCCGGCACCACATACGGATCGATGCCCCGGGGCAACTGGTTCTTGACGGCAACCGCAGTCTGAATGCCGTTGTACGTTTCCCCGTACCGACTGTTCGGCTCTCTGCCTAATGCATACGAGACGTCCGCCGCTTTCATCAGGTCGCCCTCATATCCAGCATCCATGAACATTCTGCCGGCATACGTATGCCCGGACTCCGACCGGATCGATTCGATCCGATTGCCGCGCTTCACGACGGGATCCGCCGGATCGAGCCTTTCACCGTACCGAACCTCAATGCCGTATTCCGCCACCCAATCCTCGAAGACGGACAGCGCCGTCTTCGGCTCAAACATCCAGACCGCTTCGTCCGAACCATACTTCCGGCCGACGCGCTTGTAGAACTCCAGTGACAGGCCGCCGATCACCGACTTGTCGCCGAAGTCCGTATCCCCCAGCCCGCCGCTGCTTAAGCCTCCCAACCTGCGGGACGGCTCCAGGACAATCGGGTTCATTCCCATGCGGCGAGCTTGAACTGCGGCGGCCAGGCCTGCCGCAGTGCCGCCGTATATCACCAGGTCATAAATCATCGCTCTATCGGCCTCCTTTCGCTCCCGGCTTCGGCTTGCTTGCTGCCTTCCAGACAAAGCCGGACCAAATCGTCTACATGTGCGGTAGCCAAGCATTCCACGGTGTCGGCCGCGCCATAATAAATCTTGACTTCGCCATTGTCTTCCAAGATCATGCCGCCCGGGAAAATCACATCATTGCGAAAGCCGCCCGCCGTCTCGTAAGGCGCTTCGGGCGCCAGCAGCGGCCCGTCGTACCTCCCGACAACCCGGCTCGGATCGTCCGCGTCGAGCAGCATGAGGCCGGCGCTGTACCGCTTGGTCCAGGCTGCCTCCCAGCCGTTCTTGCCCCGCTGCGGATCGATGTCGACCGCATGGAACGTCGTCAGCCAGCCATGTTGCGTGCGGATGGGCGGGGCTCCCGGCCCGATCTTGTCATTGGCGAAGCCGACATCCTCAACGCCAAGTACCAGGGAAGATTGTCCCCAGTAGATCAAGTCCGGGGACGACGACAGCCAGATGTCGAACCGGTCGCGCCCGCCACGCGAGTAGACGGGCATCGGCCGCTCCAATCGGACGTAGCGGCCGTTCACCTTTTCGGGGAACAGCACCATGTTGCGATTGTCAGGCACACTCAAAGAAAGTACGTCAAACGTCTCGAAGTCTTCCGTCGACGCGATGCCTCCGCGCAAGCCGTGGCGGGTATCCACGGCAAAGCAAACGTAAACCTTGCCGTCGATGACAGTCAACCTGGGGTCGTACACGCGAACGGTTTCTTCGTCATGCCATTGCCAGCAAGGCTTCGGCTGTACGTCCCAATGAATGCCGTCTCGGCTGAACGCCAGGCCCAGATTGGTCGTATGACCGGGTGCAACCTGCTCGATCGAAGCATCGCCGTAATCGTTGCGGAACACCATCACATAGCGGCCTTCATATTTGGCCACTCCGGCATTGAACACCATGGCGGGACCATAGGGTACCTGATGGGGCGCTAGCACCGGATTACCGGCATAGCGCCGGACGACCGGCGCCGAACGCAGCGGGTCCATTGAAGATTCCATAAACATCGGTCAGCTCCCTCTCTCTTGAAAGGCGAGGCCTCGCCGTCAAGGCGAAGCCCCGGATCTTTCTTATTGTTGACTAGCGTACCAGTCGTTCACTTCCTTCTGTACATCCTGACCGCCTGCGTCCCTCCATGCCTTCTGCAGATCGGCGATCGCATTGTCGGACACACCGTCCACGATCATTTTAATCAGGCCGTCGTTGACGAGTGTATCCAGCTTGACGCTGTTCGCCGAGTATTTCGGCAAGTACGACACGAAGGCGAGCGGGTCCATATGAATCTGATCCCGGGGAACCGAGTTAATGATCTTGTAGTTGTCGAACATCGGCTTGCTCTTCTGCAGGCGTGCCTGCCAGTATTGGACAAAGTTCGCTTCATCCATCCCGATGACGAAGCCGTTGGATTGCGCGCGATCCTCGAAGAACGCGGGATCGATCGGCATGTAATTGCCGTTCTCCATCGTATACGTCTCGCCCTCTTTGCCAATAAACATTTCCTTGAACGTATTCGGATCCAGCATGGCATTGACCAGCTTAATCGCATCCTCCGGGTGTTTGGCCGACTTGGGGACGAACGTAATCTTATTAAAGCCGCCGATCTCGGTAAATCCGCTTTGTCCGTTAGGCCCCTTTAGAGGAGGAATGAATTGGTAGGTTGCGCCCGGCACGTTCTTTTGAAGCGCTTCGTCAAAACTGGGAATCGACGACCAGATAGTCAGATAGATGCCAGCCCGGCCGCTGGTGAACTTCTCCGCGGCAGTAGCCGATTTGTTTGTGGCGAATTCCTTGTCTATCAATCCTTGATCGTATAGATCCCGGATGAAAGTTATATAGTCCTTGAGCCCAGGGTGATCGACAACGTTCACCAGCTTCCCGTCCACATCGGTCCATGATCCGAAGATCCCATAAGCGCCCGTCAGGTTGTCCAGCATTCCGATGGCATCAATCGTCATCGGAATGTTGTTCGCGCCGTTTCCGCCCGGATCCTGGTCCTTAAACGCTTTCAAAACATCGACGAATTCGTCCAGCGTCGTCGGCATCTGCTTGCCGACCTTCTCAAGCCAGTCGGTGCGGATCAATAAGCCAGCGCGAACGTAGGAGACGTTCAGCGTCGGAATTCCGTAAATTTTCCCGTCGACCGTTACGCCCGCGAAGCTCTTCGGTGAGATTGCCTTCTTGATGTTTGGCCCGTATTGGTCGATAAGCGGCGTCAAGTCCGTCAGTGCGCCATTCTGGGCGAAGTTGAAGTATACCTGCTTGTTCATGGCATCCACCAGATCATAATCCGAGTTGGAAGCCATGATTAGGTTCAGCTTGTCGTCCGGATTCTCCTGGGGCAGCATATCGTTCTGCAGCTTGTAGCCGGTCGCCTCCTCCAGGAATTGATTGACCGGATACGAGTTGTAATCGTCGGCCATGTAAGTACGCAGCAGTTTCAACGTCGGTTTATCCTCTGCCGCAGCGTTCCCGCCTTCGTTATTGCCTCCTCCCCCGCCTCCGCCTCCGCATCCGGCCAGGAGAACGGAGAAAACCAGCAGCAGCATGACAGCCGCAGCGAACCCTTTTTTCCTCGACATTTGAACCCCTCCATATTGTAAGTAATTATAAATAACCCTTGCCGTTCCGGGAATGAGGTCAGCCCGCCAAGAGATTATTCCGTCTTTGAGCCGTTAAGGCCGATTACCCTTTGACAGAGCCGATGAGAATCCCTTTGATGAAGTGCTTTTGCAAGAACGGATAAACAAGCAGAATTGGGATCGTTGATACGATAATTGTTGCGTTGCGAATGCCTTCGGGCGACACATTCAGCAGCAAGTCGTTGTCTTGGTTCAGCAGGTTCTCATTCGATGCTTGGAGCACGACATCCCGCATGTAAAGCTGCAGCGGCTTCAAGGCCGGATCATTCAAATATAGCATGGGATGGAACCAGTCGCCCCAGAAGGAGACGGCATAGAACAAGCTGATTGTGGCAAACACGGGCGCCGAGAGCGGGATGATGATGCGCAGTACAATGCGAAGGTTGCTGGCGCCGTCCAGTTTGGCCGACTCTTCCAGGCTCTCCGGCAGACTTTCGTAGTAATTTTTCATCAGCAACAGATTAAAGACATTGATCAGCGCCGGCAGCACAAGCGACATCAGATTGTTCATCAATCCTAAGTTTTTAATAAGCAGGTAATTAGGGACGAGTCCCCCATTGAACAACATCGTGAAGATGTATAGCAGCAGTACAAACTTGATGCCCGGCAAATGCTTCTTTGATAAAGGATAAGCGGAAACCGCCGTCAAGACGACTGCAGCCAACGTACCGACGACGGTCAGGCAGACCGAGATCAGAAACCCTCGCTGGAACATATTGTCATAGATGACGAATCCGATGTTCTTCAGGTTGAAGTCGACCGGCCAGAGCCCGACCTTCCCGGAGACAATCGCCCAGTTAGCGCTAAGCGATTTGGCCAGCACATTGACGAATGGGAAGAGGCAGAGAATGCCGATAACGCCCAAGATGACGTAGACGATCGAGACGTAGACGACTTCGGAAAAAGGCCGTTTGCGCGATGGGGCCATCTTTTTTACACCTCCTTTTGTCACCAGATGCTCTTGCCTGTAATCCGCTTAGACAGCTGATTGCCGCCGACGACCAGGATGAAGCCGATCACCGACTCGAACAACCCGACCGCGGTGGAGAAGCTGTATTCCATGGAAGTCAACCCCATTCGGTAAATGTAAGTACCGATGACGTCCCCCGTGTCGTATACAGTTGGGTTATACATCAGCAGGATTTGCTCGGTTCCCGCTTCCAGCACGCCGCCGATGCGAAGGATGAGCATAAGGACGATCGTCGTGGAGATGCCGGGCAGCGTGATGTGGAACATCTGACGCACGCGGCTGGCGCCGTCGAGCTTGGCCGCCTCGTACAGCTCGGGATCGAGGCCGGCAATGGCCGCGATGAAGATGATGGCGTTCCACCCCGTTTCCTTCCACCCTGCCGTAGCGACGAGAAGACTGCGAAAGTAATGGTTGTCCATGAAGAAGTTCACGGGCTCCCCGCCGAACCAGCCGATGATACTATTGACGATCCCGGTGGACGGTGACAGGATGTTGACGAACAGCCCCGCGATTACGACCCAGGACAGGAAATGCGGCAGATAGATAATCGTCTGAATCGACCGCTTGAACCACATTCTGCCGACTTCGTTCAGTAGCACCGCGATGATGATCGGGATCGGGAACAGGAAGACGATTTTGTACAAGCTGATGAGCAGTGTATTTGCCATAATAAGGCCAAAATCCGCAGAATGAAACAAGCGCGCAAATTGCTGAAGTCCAACCCACTCGCTGCCCCCGATCCCCTTGAAGATGTTGAAATTCTGGAAGGCGATGACTAGACCGTAGATCGGTGTGTATTTGAAAATCACCAAAAAGACGAGGCCCGGTATTAACAGCAGATACAAATCATAATTGCGACGAATTTGGGAAAGCCAATCCGCTCGGCCTTTCATCCTTCTCCTCCTCCTTTCCAATGCAGGTAACGCTTTCATTGTAGCCGAATGAAATTGCGGCGCGTGAGGTACAGCATTCTGCTGCGCTGGTCGAATCTTCAGGTATCATCTGCGGCATACAACAAAAAAAACCGTATTCCCCGAGTGAGTTCTCGGAGAGAACGGTTCAAATCACTGCACTCTATGCGGCGGCGGGGGCCCGTCCGGAAACGTCAGGCTGACCGTCGTTCCTTCGCCAGGCTTGGACGTCACGTTCAAGCAACCTGCACCTCCGCTATACAGACGCAGCCGTTCCCAGACATTGTACAATCCATAGCTGGACAATCCATAGTTGGACGTCGAGGACGGAAGCGACGAGAAACTTGCGAACAGTTCACGCACCTTATCCTCGCTCATGCCCGCGCCGTTGTCGGCGATGCGGATCACGAAGCCGCCTCCCTGCTCGAAAACTTCCAGCCGGATGCAGCCATGATGGCCTCCCTCGTTCTGTATACCATGTATAATCGCGTTCTCGATGATCGGCTGCACGATCAGCTTCGGCAGTAACCGTCCGGCTAGCGAATCAGGATACATCAGCTCGTATTCGAAACTGTGGAACCGCTGCTTCTGGATCTCGAGATATGCCTTCGCGAGGTTCATTTCCTCCTCCAGCGTGACGATATCCTTGCCCTTACTCAGGCTTAGCCGGAAATACTGCGCGAGCATTTGCAGCATCCGGCTGATGTCCTTTGCCCCTTTCGTCAGCGCCATCCAGTTGATCGTATCGAGCGCATTATAGAGGAAGTGGGGGTTGATTTGCGCCTGCAGCACCCGCATCCGCGCTTCCTTCTCCTTTTCCTTTGTCTGATAGTTGTCCTCCAGCAACTGCTGCAGCGTGCTCAGCATACGGGTCACGCTTTTCTCCAACTGAATGACCACGCCGCGGCTCCGGGGAAGTCCCTCCTCGATCACCACCGCGCCCCGCTCCTTCAACTGTTCGGTGATTTGCCGCAGTCTCGCAATCATGCTGCGGTTGACATTGGCAAATACGAGGAACGCGCCCAAGATGACCAGCAGCATCAGAGACAAACTCAGAACAATGGAAAAGCCGACGTTAAAGTCCGCATTCGTCCGGTTGATCAGGCGAACGGGCAACAGCGAGACGACTTTCCATCCGTTCTCATCCAACGTGTCGAAAATCATATAATAGGCCTCGTCGTCAATCGTCATGCGCCGAATACCCGAGGCCTGATCCCGCACCGCATTGAACATATCCAGCTGCAGCAGCCGCGTTCCGATCTGATCCTCCTGCGTTTGGGATATAATGAGGCCGTTGCCATCGACGATATACATCGTGCGATTCGACTTCGGATACTCCGCCTGCGCGAGAATAGCCGACAGGTTGGCCTCCGGTACGTCCAGTTCCAGAAGGCCGACAATTCGAGCGTAATTGCCTGGATCCCGGATGATGCGGGCGGAAGAGACAACCCGAACCGAGCTCGGCGATCCAAGGTAGGAGACCGTTCGCGTGGGAATCCAGTACACGCCGCCATTGCTCCTCATCACCTGCCCGTACCATGGCTCCTCCTTGGCTTCGTCGAGGCTAAAAAAGTTGACGTGCTCGCGCGCGTACATTTTGTCGGGATTGACGTACAGCTTGATCTTGCGAATGTCACTGCCCTGCAGACTGCGAACCAGATTGCCCAGCTTGGCCTCTTCCTGAACCTGGCTGTAATGCGTGCCTGCCAGCGGATCGCTAACCAACAAGGCGTACAGATCCGTGTTCAAGATCAGCGCGTCGGAAATCTCGTCGACTTTGGACAAGCGGTAATCTAAGTTGATCTTAACCTGCCGGATCGAGTTCAGAATCGACATCGTAACTTGCCGCTCAAAAATGTCCTCGGATCGTTGGAAGTAGTAATGCAACAGCACGCCGGCCGGCAGTAATACAATAAGCAAATAGAGGATAATTGTCCTTCTGCACTCCGCCCATAGCAGACGGAATTTGCGAACCACGCCCATCGCTGGTGCACCTCCTCTCTTCCGATATCAAAGCGCCGCCAGGAATGGGATGGCCAGTTCGGCGATCCGCCGGTGACCCGCCTCGTTTGGGTGCAGCCGATCGCTAGTCAGCACGTCCAGCGTCAGCTTATTGAAACCGCTTTGGGTGTGTAAATCCAGCACGGGCAAAGCGTACGCTTTCCCTAGCAGGATAATGGCATCGGCGTAATCCGCCAGCAAGGCATCTTGGCCGTTGCGCCGCTCGCTGTCAAAGCCATCCTTGTCCCGCTGCAGCGGGGTCCAAAGGTTCAGACGACAGAAAGGATTGCGCGCCAGCACACCTTCGACAAGCGTCTGATAGGCGCCGCAAAAGGTACGGATATCAAAGGGCGCCTGACCGACCGGGCGAAGGTCGCCGAGAGGCATACTCAGACGGTAGTCGTTCGTGCCTGCGAAGATAGTGACGCAGTCGTAGGTCCTTTCCAGGCGCTCGCCCATATAAACCGTCGCCCCTTCGTCCCTGTCGCTGCCCGCCGTCATCGGACAGCCGCTCTTGCCATAATTGCCGACTCGCTCGAATGCAAGCGCTTGCGAAACCAGCGGCTGATAGCCGTTTGCAGCAGTAATACTGTCGCCGAGCGTAGCCCAGCTTTTGCCCCGCCAACGTTCTCTCATGATCATTACCTCCGATGAATGTCCCTGTAATCACTTGGCGTCATGCCCGTGTATTTGCGAAATTGCTTCGTGAAATAGCTCGGTTCTACATAGCCGATAGCCTGACTGATGTCCGCCAGCTTCTTGTCCGTCTCCTTGAGCATTTCCTTCGCCTTCTCCATCCGAACTCTCGTGATATATTCATTGATGGTCTCCCCCGTCTCCTGCTTGAAGAGCAGACAGATATACGTCTTGGCCAGATAAACCCGCTGTGCGATATCCGAAATCGTCAAGTTCTCCGCATAACGCTCGCCGATGATTCGGATGATCCTCCCGATGACGTCGTCACGGGCCTTCTTGAACGACTTGGTCTCCACCTGGCGGCAGATTGAAAACAAATAATGCTTTAAATGACGGCTCATCTCGTCCAGCGTCTCCAACTTAAGCAGTTGCTCCCACACTTCGGATTCTTCACCGTTCTGGAGGCCGGTGCGAAGGCCGAATTCAGATAGAAATTGCGAGGCGACGAGCAACACCTGCAAGCAAATCCGCTGACAATCCTTATAGCCGATCCCGCGGCTGAGGATCAGTTCTCGAAATATCGCCTCCAGCAACTGCTCGACCTGTTCCGCGTCGCCCGTCTTGAGCACGGATGCGATCGCCGCCAGCAACTCGTTGATGCGCCGGTAATCCACGTCTTTGCGGGCCGCCATTGCGTCATACATGACGGCCTGGTTCCGACCGAGGAATAACTTGCGTTCGATCGCTTCCGCAGCCGTCTGGTAACTATCGGTCAGTTGGCCCAAGTGCGCGGCGGTGCCGCCGATGCCGATCGTCAGGTTGATCTCCGCCAGCCGTTTTAGGAACCCGTGCAGGCTGCTCGTCAATTCCTCGACGAACGGAAGAAGGATATCTTCTTCCAACGTCTCCGGTAAAGCGATGATAAGCACGTATTCGCCGCGGCGATTTTCGAACGCATAACCCGACGTCCGCTGATCGACCAGCTCCTGGCAAATGTTCTGGATCGCAAACGAGATCAGTTGCGTGTTCTGCTCCGACATCGCTTCAAACACGGTAATGGCGTTGTCGATACGAATGATGAGCGCGCAATAAGAAGCATCGTACGACAGACGCAGCTCCAGGAAGTCGATTCGCCTCTCGATCTGGGCGCGGTCCGGATTCCCGTCTCGGATCAGCTGGATCAGGAACTTCTCTTTCAACAGCGGGATGCTCTGTTGCAGCTTGGTGCTCATCCGCTGCAGCAGGTCATTGGCTTTCTCTTCGCGCTTGGACCTGTCCATGATTTTCTCGACAACGGCCGTCAGTTCATCCAGATCGACTGGTTTCAAGATGTAATCCACTGCGTCCATCTTTATTGCCGACTTGAGGTAAGCGATGTCGTCGTAGCCGCTGATATAGACGATCTTGATTTCGGGCATGACTTCCCTCAGCTGTCTGACCATTTCAATGCCGTCCATCCCGGACATCTTGACATCCGTTAGTACGATATCAGGCCGGCAGCTTTGGGCCAGCGCCAATCCCTTGATCCCGTTCTCGGCCTCGCCGACCACTTCAATCCCGTATTCAAGCCAGTTGATGCACACTTTAAGCCCGTTACGGGTTGAATATTCATCGTCCACAATGATCAATTTGTACATGAATGGAACCCTCCCGGAAAGCATGGTCTTTTCTCCATTATAAACGGAGGGGGCTGATACAATCGTCCTCAATTATAGTCGGATATTCAGTAATTGGAATTTGCCCTAATAAAAATAAAGCGCCTGCTCCTTTAACGGAACAGGCGCTATCACATTCAGTTCGAAAGTCGGCTTAGGCTTACCCGCGGAACTCCTGCAGCCCTTCGTTCAGCGAGCGGGTTGCCGCGTAGACTTGCTGGTACAGCTGGAAGAGGCGAGCGTATTTCTCCACGTTGGCCGGGATCGGCTCATACGTTTTGGCGTAGCCGATAAAGGCGTCGGCGCATTCTTTCAGGCTGCCGAACCAGCCGCTGCCGACGGCGGCCATCATCGCCGCCCCCATCGCCGGCCCTTGCTCGTTCTTCAGCGCCACGACCGGCTTGCCGAAGATGTCGGCCTGCATCTGCAGCCAGACCGGATTCTTCGCGCCGCCGCCGATGGAGATGACGCGCTCGACCTCGATGCCGGCCGCGCGGAACAGGTCAAACGACTCCTGCAGCGAGAAGGTGATGCCTTCCATCACCGCGCGAGCGAGATGCTCCCGGCGATGCGTGCCGGACAAGCCGATGAAGCTGCCGCGGATCACGCTGTCCGCATGCGGCGTGCGTTCCCCGACCAGATACGGGGTGAACAGCAGCCCTTCCGACCCCGGCGCAATGTCGCCCACCGGCTTCAGCAACTCGTCAAAGCTCAGCTCCGGCGCCAGCGATTCCTTGAACCAACTCAAGGAATAGCCTGCGGCCAGCGTGACGCCCATGGCGTAGAAAGCCCCCGGATGGGCATGGTTAAAGAAATGCACCTTGCCCGCGAAATCCTTGCTTTTGTCTTCTTCATACGTCAAGACAACGCCGGACGTCCCGACGCTGCACAGCGCGTCGCCCTTGCGAACGATGCCCGCGCCCACGGCGCCGCAGGCGTTATCGGCGCCGCCGCCGAACACCTTCGTGCCGGCCGACAGACCGGACTCGGCGGCAAATTCCGGCAGCAGCTTGCCGGTGCTCTCGGTGCTGCCCACAAGCGGCGGGCAGAAACCGGCCGGAAGTCCAAACGCTTCGGCGATCTCCTCGCTCCAGCGGCCCTCCGGCACGTTGAGCAGCAGTGTTCCCGCCGCATCGGAGATTTCCATCTGCACTTGACCGGTCATGCGGTAACGCAGATAATCCTTCGGCAGGACGAACCGTGCAGCTTTGGCGAACAGCTCCGGCTCATGCTCCTGCACCCAAAGGATTTTCGGCAGCGTAAAGCCTTCCAGCGCCGCGTTGCGCGTAATGTCGAGCAGCTTGCCGCCCAGCTTCGCTTCAATGTCGCGACATTGCGGGGTGGTCCGGGTATCGTTCCACAAGATCGCGTTGCGCAGTACGTTGTTCTGCTCATCCAGCAGCACCAGGCCGTGCATTTGGCCCGAGAAGGACACGCCCTCTACGTCTGCAGCCGCTACGCCGCTCTCCTTCAGCAGCTGCTTCAGGCAGGCCAGCGTTCCCTTCACCCATTCCTCAGGATTTTGCTCGCTGAATCCAGGACGCTCCTGAATGAGCGGATAGGAAGCCGACGCTTCCCCGGCGATCTCCCCGTTCTGGTTCACGAGCAGCGTCTTAACCGAGCTGGTCCCCAGATCGATGCCAATCACATACTTCATTGTGATACTCTCCCTTCGCATGATCCCCTAAGGGGCCTTATACCACAAAAAGGGACGGCAGGCGTCCCCTTTTGGAATGGCGGTTCAAAAACTCGTCTCTTCTTATTTCGTACCGAAGATGTATTCGTTCAAACGGGCTTTTACCAGCTCGAGGTGGTTTGATTTGTTCACGATATGGCTATGCTCCAAAGCATAGGCTTCCAGCGTTTTGAAGTTGGCTTTGCCGGATACGATGTCGGCGCCGATGCCGGATTTGAAGCTGGCATAACGTTCGTCCAGCAGGTTCTCGATGAATTTGTCTTCGATCATCTTGCCGGCTACTTTCAAGCCTTTTGCGAACGTATCCATACCCGCGATATGAGCATAGAACAAGTCTTCCGGCTCGAAGGAGCTGCGTCTTACTTTGGCGTCGAAGTTAACGCCGCCGGAGCCCAGACCGCCGTTTTGCAGGATTTCATACATCGCCAGCGTTACGGCATACAAGTCTGTTGGGAATTCGTCGGTATCCCAGCCGAGCAGCATGTCGCCTTGGTTGGCGTCGATCGAACCAAGCATGTTGTTGATGCGGGCTACGCGCAGCTCATGTTCAAACGTATGGCCAGCCAGCGTCGCATGGTTCGCTTCCAGGTTAAGCTTGAAGTGGTCTTGCAAACCGTATCTTTGCAGGAACGCAATGGTTGTCGCTGCATCGAAATCATATTGGTGTTTGGTTGGTTCTTTCGGTTTCGGCTCGATCAGGAATTGGCCTTTGAAGCCGATTTCCTTCGCATAGTCGATGGCCATTTGGAAGAATCTCGCCAGGTTGTCGAGCTCCAGCGCCATATCGGTATTCAACAGAGACTCGTAACCTTCGCGGCCGCCCCAGAACACATAGTTTTCAGCGCCCAGCTCAAGCGCCGTTTCCAGACCTTTCTTCACTTGGGCTGCAGCATAGGCAAATACATCGGCATTGGAAGTAGTTGCTGCGCCATGCACGTAACGCGGATTGGAGAACATATTCGCCGTGTTCCAGAGCAGCTTAACGCCGGTTTGCTTCATGCCTTCTTTGATTTTAGCCACAATCACGTCAAGATTCTCGTTCGATTCTTTCAGCGTAGCGCCTTCCGGAGCAACGTCAACGTCATGGAAGCAGAAATACGGAGCGCCGAGCTTCTCCAGGAATTCGAAATTCACCTCAACGCGAGCTTTGGCCAGATCCAGACCGCTTACCGTTTCCCAAGGGCGAATCATGTTGCCTTGACCAAACGGATCGCTGCCGTTCATCGTCAGCGTGTGCCAGTAAGCAACCGCAAAACGCAGGTGTTCTTTCATTGGTTTGCCAAGGACGACTTCATTCTCGTTATAATGTTTAAATGCCAGCGGATTGTTGGAGCCTGCACCTTCATACTGAATTTTGCTAATGTTCTTGAAATAACTCACCACTAATTCCTCCCAGCCAGAGATTAAATTTAAGTAAGCCTTTACATCCTGTCGATTATGAGTAGCATGCCCCCTGAATCAGGGCAGCATGCTTACACCTAGATCGTATCACGTTCAACTTAGTTTGTCTAGCGAACTAACAAAGTTATTGATTTCACCCGGGACATTTATGTTATGATGCGTATAGACCTAAATTCGCCATGCCGGAAGGCATGGGCATACCGAGGGAGTTTATATGAAAATCACAGGCGACCAGCAGCTCATCAAAAAAATGAATAAAACCATCGTCCTGGATACGATCCGTCAGCGTCAGCCCTTATCCCGCGCGGATATCTCCGCTGCCATTGGCTTGAACAAGGCAACCGTATCGTCCCTCGTCTCCGAGCTGATCGACAGTCATTTGGTTACCGAGATCGGCCCCGGTGAATCCAGCGGCGGACGTAAGCCAACCCTGCTCCTCTTCAATCGCAGCGCCGGATATGCCGTCGGCATCGATATACGCGTCAAAGATTTACTGGCTGTGCTCGTCGACCTGGAGGGGCATGTGCTTCAGGAAAAATTAGTCCCGCTCACCGACTTCACCCCGGACCACGTGCTAGAACAGATCCGTAAGACGATCCGCCAGTTTCGCAAAAAAGTGCCCGAATCCCCGTACGGAATCGTCGGGATCGGGATTGGCGTCCCCGGGCTCGTCGACGACCAGAGCCGGGTGATCTCCGCTCCGAACCTGGACTGGAACCAGGTCGATCTGTATGAATCGCTGGCCTCCGAGTTCGGGGCCAATCTTCATATTGATAACGAGGCCAATGCCGGTGCGATTGGCGAGAAGCTATACGGCGCCGGCCGCGAAGCCCGGAATCTGATCTACCTCAGTATCGGGATCGGGATCGGCTCCGGCATCATCGTCGGCGGCGAGTTGTACCGCGGCACGTCGAATTTCTCCGGCGAGGTCGGACATATGACCGTTGCCGAGAATGGCCCGCTCTGCCGCTGCGGCAACCGCGGCTGCTGGGAGACGCTCGCCTCGGAGAAGGCGCTGCTTGACCGGGCCGCCAAGCTGTGGGGCAACTCGGCTCCGGATCTGGAAGAGCTTATCCGCATGGCCCGCGGCGGCGAACCTCGAGCGACTGAGCTCCTGAACGAGATCGGCGCTCAGCTTGGTGTGGGGTTGGCCAACCTGGTCAACATCCTGAATCCGGAGCTGATCGTGATCGGCAACCGGCTGTCGCTTGCCGGCGACCTGCTTCAGGAGGCAATGCTGCGTACGATCGAGAACCGCAGTTTATCCTATCACCGGAAGAAAAGCGGGGTCGCCTTCGCGAATCTGGGGATCCGGTCTACAGCACTGGGCGCAGCCTCAATGCCAATCACTGCGTTCCTCAGCGAACCCGACCCGGCTCCTGTACAGGAAGGCAGCACCTCCGCCGGGCTATAATTTTACACCAATCACCCGCAGCATCGTGTATCCAATACACCATCCTGCGGGTGATTGGTTTAGGTTGATTCCCTTCTGATTTCAGGGCTAGCTTCGCAGCAGCTCACGGATCCCGGATTCCGGAAGCGGCCTGCTGACGTAATATCCCTGAATAATATCACATTTGGCGCGGCGAACATGCTGCATCTGCTGTTCGGTCTCCACTCCCTCGGCGACAACCTGCAGCCCCATTTTGCGTCCGATCAGTACAATCGCTTTGGCAAGAGAGCGGCTGTCGTCCTGGTCCGGCAAATGCTCAATAAACGACTTGTCCACCTTCAGCGTCGTAATCGGCATCTGCTTCAACGATCCCAGCGATGAATAGCCGGTTCCGAAATCATCTAGTGCGATTTGAATGCCATGGGCTTTCAGTTCGACCAGCTTAGGCACCAGTGAGTCCACCGATTCCATAATCATCGACTCGGTGATCTCCAGCTCCAGGCAATCGGGCGACAAGCCCGTCTGCTGCAGGATACGCAGAACCCTGCCGACGAAGTCCTCCTCCAGCAGTTGAACGACGGAGATGTTAACAGCGATTTTGTAGATACCGAAGCCCTCAACTTCCAGCCGCTTGGCAAAGGCGCAGGACTCTCCCAACACCCATTCGCCAATCGGTACGATCAGCCGGCTGTCCTCGGCAATTCTAATGAATGATAAAGGCGATACGAATCCGAGCTCCGGGCTGTTCCAACGAATCAGCGCCTCGAAGCCGCAAATTCGGCCGTCGCGCACCTTGATTTGAGGTTGATAATGGAGGGTGAACTCACCTCGTTCCAGCGCTTGCCGCAAGTTTTTCTCCAGCTGCACCCGATCATTAAACGCTTTCAAAAAAAGGGGCTCGAAGACAACGTATCTGCCTTTCCCCGCTTGCTTCGCCGCGTACATCGCCACATCCGCGTTCTTGAGAATTTCCTCCGGGGTGCGCCCGTCTTTCGGGTAGAACGAAATGCCGATGCTGATCGACACGAACAGATCGCTGTCATCGATTCGGAACGGTTCCCTGAACCCCTTCAGCAGCTTGTCGGCCAGGGCTGTCGCCTGTTCCTCCTCCACATCCCGGATCAGGACGACGAATTCGTCACCGCCTAACCGAAATAACATTCCCGCCTCTCCGATCAGAGAAGTTAACCGGGAGCTTGCCTGCATCAGCAGACGGTCGCCGAATTTATGGCCCAGCGTATCGTTGATGAATTTAAAGTTGTCGGTATCTACGAAAAATAAGGCCGCTTTGGCATCTTCCCTGGAGACGAGCACCTCCATTTCCTCAAGCAAATACAGCCGGTTCGGCAAGTCGATCAACGCATCGTAATAAGCGAGATGCCGCATCCGCTCCTGATACATCTTCAATTGATGTACCTCTATATTTGAGCCCACCATTCGATAGGCTCGCCCTTGCTCATTAAACAGGGCTTTCCCCCGGCCCAGGAACCATCGGTACTCTCCGTCTTTACAACGCAGCCGGTATTCGCACTCGAACACCTCTTTGTCCCCTGCCTGCAAGGCGTTGATTTTCTGCCGGATCTTCGGCTCGTCTTCCGGATGAATCACCTGTCGGAGCATTTCACTGGTAATCGGGTCCTCCGAACGGTAACCCAGCAGTTCGAACCACCTCGGCGAGTAGTATCGCCGATTCCGCTCCAGATCCAACTCCCAGATCCCGCCGTTCGACGCTTCGGCGACCAGGCGATAGCGTTCCTCGCTGCGTCTTAACCTCTCCTGGTTCTCCAGCAGCATATCGTAGTTCTCCCTTAATTCCTCTTGCGTCGCGGTGAGCTCCAGATTGGCGGCTTCCAGTTCCTGATAGCTTTGATGCAGCTTGTTCTCAAATTGCTTGCGTTCCTCAATATCCACACCGGTCATAAGGAACACATCCGGGTCTCCCTGCAATCCGGGAATCACCGCCGTACGGAACAAGAAAGCCTTGGCTTTCCCCTGGGACGCGCAGAACAGATTCAGCTCGCGGTTGTCCACAAAGCGATGGGACAGCGCCTGGTCCAGCAGCGGAATGAGTTCCCGACATGCATGCTGCAACAGGGGGTGGTCCGTATAAGGCCGCCCGACGGCTTCCCCTTCCCTGATGCCCGTAACCGACTCCGCGTATCGGTTGAAACGCACCGTGATCCGGTCGCTCTGTACCGCCCAGATAAACAGGTTGGTGTGATCCAGCACTTCCTTGGCAAATCCTCGTTCTCCATGAATCGTCCGGCGCAGACGGATGATATAAGCTCGGATGAGCCAATAGACCAGCGCCACGCCTCCGAGCAGCAGTCCGCCTGCCAGAATAAGAACGGCCATCAACCCGACTGTATCCGCTGAGCCGTCAGCCAAAGCCGGGTAAGCCTCCTTCCAATCCGAGGCAGAATAGACCAGAGGTTGAACCGCCCTCCGTTCCGCTTCAACCTTTGTCGCGCCTAACCCCGCCATCATCGAAAACACGAGCATACCTGCTATCAACCTTCGGATCCGCTTCATAAGCGATACACCCTTTACGTTAGGATAGGAGTGGGGTTACCCCATCGAGTCGCGAGAATTAGCATATTTTGTTTCATCTTATCACAGTTGTACAGGAACCCATAGGCTAAATTCCCCGCCTGAACAAGAAAAATAGACACCTCGAACGCGGAGGTGCCTGACTTGAAATTAAGCTTATTTATGCAGCTGCTCGGAAGCATCCTCCGCATCCAAATACGGTTTATTGGCGAAATAATACATGAAACCCATCAACAGCACCCCGCCAACCAAATTGCCAAGCGTCACCGGGATGAGGTTGTGAATCACCCCGCCGAACGAAATCGTACCGGGATGATCCAGCACCAAAGCGATGGCAAAGGTGCACATATTGGCGATGCTGTGTTCGTAACCCGAAATAAAGAAGCAGAAGACGAACAGCATCATCGCGAACATCTTAGCCCCGTCTCCCTGCAGTGCCATTGGAATGAAGAAGGCCAGACATACCAGCCAGTTGCAAAGAATCGCGCGGAAGAATAACTCCGTAACAGGGGTAGCCATTTTATGCTCGACGACGCTCAGCAGGAAACTATTCACCGAGGCATCGGCAAATAAGCCGGTCAGGTAAATCAATAAGGCAAAGGCCCCTGCACCCAGGATGTTGCCAAAATAACTGAACACCCATAACTTCGTGACATCCTGCCATTTCAGCCGTTTCCTTAGAGCCGCGTATGTATAATAAAACGTATTTCCGGTGAACAAATCTCCGCCGCCGTAGGCGATAAGTATGATAGCGGCCCCAAAGGTAATCGCGGCCATCGGATAAGTCAGCGGCGACTGCTCCATATAGAAATAGTTCCCGCTCTTGAACGCAACGATCACCCCAAAACCGATAAACATGCTCGCCAGCATCGCCCTGGCAATATATCGGAGATGGCTCTGCTTAAATATTTTATACTTCTTGATTGCCAGCTCTTCGACTTTTAACAGTGATTCTGTCTCCATAACGCCCCCCGTATCTCCATGTCTTTTTTTTAATATTATTTCGTTAGATTAACCGGTGTTAGCGCTCGCCATCCCGGCATTGCCCCATTCATTTAAATTTTAGATTAAACGGTCTTGCTGCTATTTACAAGGGGCGCGGAATTGTGCATAATAAAAAAAAGATCATTTGATAATGATTATCATTATTGTTTTTGGGATAAGCTCGGTTGATCTACCGAAAAAATGCCGAAGAGGAGACGAACGCCCATGAGATTGCTGTCCGCCCGCAGAAAGACAAGGCTGAACATCGATGACTATTTGGATTTGCTCAATCTTGCCGCCCACTTGGGTGACCGCCAGTGGCAGAAGGAGATTATCCGCAAGTTGGAAATGATGCAGTCTGAACTAACCGACGTCAGATCATAGAGGTTTTTTTTAGATAAAATGAGCGCGAGCCCAGGGATAACCTCCCAAGCTCGCGCTTTTTGCATCCTGCTCCTTACATCCACGAGCCGTTGTCCGAACAAATTTTCGTTTAGATCCTTGCGGACAGCTGCATCCCTTCCCCGTTGTTCTCCAAAATTTCGGTAATCACCAGGTCTGTTTTGCGCATGAGGTCCACTTCGTACGGCGATCTTACGTTCGAACCGTCCGCTTCGCGAATGATCTTGACCATAGGCCGGTGTACGAGGTTGGAATCCAAGGAGGATACGATGCCTAACTGACCGCTGCTTAGCTTAACAACGGAGGACAGAGGATAAATGCTGATATTACGCAGGTACTTTTGAATCAGTCCGAGGCTGAAATAGCGATCTCCGGCTGCCAGCAAATATTCAATCGCTTCGCCGGGCGTATAGGCCAGACGGTAGTTCCGGCGCGAGATCAAGGCGTGATAGGTGTCGGCGATAGCGACAATTTGGGCGTATTCATCGATTTCATGATGCTTTAGCCGGGAAGGATACCCTGTCCCGTTATATCGTTCATGGTGCTGCAGCGCACACAGGGCGGAACGCCTCGACACGCCCTCCATATCACAGATGATTTGAAAGCCCGCCTCCGGATGGCGACGCAGCGCTTCACGGTCGGCTCCGGTCAAGCTGCCGTTCCGCCTAAGCGTGTGGGAGGGCAGTTCCGTCATTCCGATATCGAACAACAATGCGCCAACACACAGGTCAATCATTTCCGCTCCGGAGTATTGGCCCGCAATCCCAAGAATCGCCGAATACGCCGTCACATGAAAGGAATGCTCCAGCAGGTAGGGATCGCTTTGCTGAAGACGGATCAAGCCGTCCAGTACCTGCTCATGACTGGTGATTTCATAGAGGATGTTGCGGAACATCCGGCGAAACTGTTCATCCAGCTGCGGGGTGGACGGGCGCCCAAAGCCAAGGTCGGAATCCGCGAGACGCACCAGCATTTGCCGGATATCCTGCCGCGCCTCGGCTTTCTCCTTGCGATCCTGAAACTTCATGATCGGGCTGAACCCTTTCAAATCGTCTTCGCGGAAGGAACCTGCCGGCTCCTTTGGGACGATTATGGCCGTTTGAACCCCCAGCTTCTTTAGCCGGATAATATGGTTCTCCGTTAGGGCAGTCCCCGCCCCAAGCATCGTCATTCCGTGTTGATTAATTATAGGCTCGGCCAAAACGTCGCCTGGTTCGAGCATTCTGACATGAACCTGTCTCATGACATCACCACATCCTTATTTGAAATCAGCTGGCAAGGAAGAACGCCTGCGCTGGTATGTCCACCTTTTTATTCACCATGCCTTTTGGCCTAATCCCGATTCTAAGTCTATCTTCCTACTTTTCAGTTTCCTATCTCCCTATAATAATTCAAGAAATATAGTCCAGACCACAGAAATTTCCTGTTCGACAAAAACAAATTTATCATGACAACAGGAATTGGGACATTACCCCAAAGTATACTTTGTATAGGGTTTTTTCGACATTTCTATACAAAAAGTTACTTTTCTATCTTTCAGTTCAACGATATCCTAAATAGGAATAGCTGAAATTTGAATTTGTGAGGGGGGATAAAAAAATGAGGAGTTTACCATCGCACGAGCGTCAATCCTTAGATCTGAAGTCCTGGATAATAGGCCGGGAGTGGGAGCTGGAAGTTTTCTTGTTATATCTTAAGCACTATTCAAGCATGGAACGAATCATCAACATCTACGGATCCGCCGGGGTAGGGAAAAGCTCGCTGGCCGAGGAATTTCAAAAACAAGCAACCAGGCAAGGCGCCGCCGTCATTGCGCTTGATGCAGCGAGAATGAAAACCTCACCCGAAGATTTCTGCCGGCAAATCCTGTCCCAGCTTGGTTTATTGAACACCCTCCCCTCCTCATCCGATCCCGACTTCATCATCAGAGCCGCCATCGAGACGATCAATAAACGCGCCCTACTTGGACCTGCGATTTTATTTATCGATACCTATGAATTGCTGGAGCCGATGGAGGATTGGCTTCGGGACTTTTTTATTCTGCAAATCAAGGATCGCTGCCTCTGCGTTATTTCCGGCCGCAACCCGCTGTCCAGCAAGTGGACGGGATGCCCGCTCTGGAAGCGCACCATCTACCGAATGCCGCTCACGAACCTCGATTTCAACAGCGTTGTAGCTTACCTTCGAGGGATCGGAATCGCTGAGACGGAGCAGGTGTATCGCATTTGGAAGCAGACGGATGGCTTGCCTTTAAAGCTCTCGTCATTGCAGGGCAGGCATAGCGACGGACAACCCGTCCCTTCCAGTCTGCGTAACGACGGGAGGAACCTCCGACGCCGCGAGGCGGCTGTCTTTGGTTTATCCACCGAGAAGACGACGAAGTCGAATGCGGAGGCAGCAATCTACGCCCGAACGGACTTGACCCGTCGCGAGAAGGAGGTGGCGACTCTCGCTGCCGAGGGACTTACCAACCGGGACATCGCCTCCCGCCTCTTTCTGAGCGAAGTTACCATTAAGAAACATATGCGTTCTATTTTTCAAAAAGTCGGCGCCAGCAACCGGACACAGCTGCTCAAGCTGTTGATGGATTAAGTGATGGCTTCGTCCTCTTCGGGAGAATCGTTTATCCCATTTGCCTAGTCCCCTTCCTTTCTCTCCTACGCGACACATCAAGAAAACAGGCGGCTCCACCACTAGGTAGAAAGGCTCGCGACTATTGTCGCCCTTTTCGGAAAAAGCGATTGCCAGCGTATCATGCCGCATGTATGATGGGATTATAAGCTTCGGCTTTGATCGGACGCTCCCGTATGACGGACATCGTCGGTTAACTACATCTTCAGCGGTTCATTTCGAGGAGGCTTTATTGTGGAAGACGACCAGGCAAGCTCCCTATTCCGACCGGAATCCATGCTCACCGCATCAGCCCTGCTTCGCGCCATTGACCGAATGGGCGTCGGCTTGGCCATTACGGATCCGAATCTTGCGGATAACCCGTTGGTCTATGTTAATCAAGGATTTGAGCAGTTAACCGGATACAGACGCGAGGAGGTTCTGAAGCGGAATCTTCGTTTTCTGCAAGGAGAGGAGACCAACAAGGAACATCTCGATGTCATTCGGAAAGCAATTAAAGAGGGTGGATCCGCCACCGTCACGATCAAGAACTACAAGAAGGACGGCAGCACCTACTGGAACCAGTTCGTCATCAGCCCCATTCTGGATTCGAAGGGACAACCTCTCTATTTCATCGGGCTTCAGTTCGACGTGACGCAGGAAGTGGAACAGCAACAGGCTTCTAACGAACGGCTTCGCCAACTGTCCCGTTTCGATCCGGTGACCCGTCTTCTGAATTACAACTACTTTAAGGAACTGATGTGCGCCGAGCTGCGCTCAGCCCAGGCCGGGAACACCACGGCGGCGGTGATGTGCATCAATCTGAACCGATTTCGGCACATCAACGAAAGCTACGGCGAGAGCGACGGCAATGAGCTGCTGCGGCAGGTCGCCGAAAGGCTGCTCCGCTCCTTTCCCGAGGGAACGCCGATATGCCGCAACTTTGCGGACGAATTTTTCATACTGGTATCGAACATGTCTGACCCCTTATATATACATACCCTTGCACTTGATTTGAATGATGCGTTAAAAGAGCCTTATCTCCTTTCCGGCGAAATGTTCCAAGTTAGCTTCGGAATCGGAATCAGCTTGTTCCCGGACGACGGGTCCGATGTGAACCAATTGCTGCAGCATGCCGAAATGGCCATGAAGGAAGCGAAGAAGGAAGCGCTGGAGGGCCCGCATTATTATGATTATTACTTAATGGATCGCTTGATGACCCAGTTGACGCTGGAGAAGAAGATGGCACGGGCGCTGGCAGCCGGGCAATTCGAGCTGCACTTTCAGCCCAAGATCGATGCTGCCACCGAGGAATTAAGCGGCTTTGAAGCGTTGCTCCGCTGGAACGATCCCGTGCAGGGATACATTCCGCCGGGATCCTTCATCCCGGTCGCCGAGAATAACGGGTTTATCGTCGAATTGGGCAAATGGGTCCTGCGAGAAGCCTGTAAAGCGAACAAGCACTGGCAGGAAGCCGGATTTCCGAAGCTCCCGATGTCCGTGAACGTCTCGGCGGTGCAATTCAGGCATCCCCACTTCCTGCGCATGGTCGAACAAGTGCTGACCGAAACCGGTCTTGCCCCCCGCTATCTGGAGCTTGAGGTGACCGAATCGCTGCTCAACGACCATATGATGATCAAGGATACGTTAACCGCTTTGCAGCAACGGGGCATCTTACTGTCCGTGGACGATTTTGGGACGGGTTACTCCTCGATTCATTACTTGAAATCCCTCCCGGTTCAGGTGCTGAAAATCGACCGCACCTTCGTGCAGGAGACGCCGCGCTCCGAGCGCGATAACTCCTTGCTGCGATCCATCATCCAGTTGGGGAAATCCCTGGGCATGA
Organism: Paenibacillus phocaeensis; assembly: GCF_900021165.1. Taxonomy (GTDB): domain Bacteria; phylum Bacillota; class Bacilli; order Paenibacillales; family Paenibacillaceae; genus Fontibacillus; species Fontibacillus phocaensis. The sequence goes on from NZ_FCOQ01000007.1 coordinate 52,723, forward strand.
CCGTCCTCGCCGAAGGCGTTGAGACCCAAGCTCAGTTCGAATTCCTGCAGCAAAACGGCTGTGACCAGATTCAAGGTTATTATTACAGTCGCCCGTTAAACGCGGAAGCGGTAGAGGGATTACTGAAGTCCAGTTAATTATCTCGCGGCTGGCGTCATAACCGCTGACTTCCAGTCTCCGCCCCGCCTCCTTAATTCGAGAGTCCATTCCTTCAGGGTCTCTGCCGCAACTGCTGCAGGCCCTGAAGATCCTTCCAGCGGATCATCTCGATGCCTTCCTCCTCCATCACCGCCTTGATCTCCGGATCGCGGAAGAGCTGATCATCCCATTGTCTTTTTTCCCACTCGTGATGAATGGCCTTCAACTCCTCTGTCGCCAGAGCGGGATGAAGGATGATCTCGGAGACGCCGGGCCGCAGCGCCTTCAGGACGGAAATCATTTCTCGTTTGTAGCTTTCATAGGTTTCGCCCGGCTGTTTCCCGAAAGGCAGCCCGATAAGCTCATCGAGGAGAATGACGCCCATCCGGTCGGCCAGTTCGGTGACCTGCCGGGCCAGAGCGGCGGCTTCTGGCGGCAGCTTGCCTACCTGCGGCAGCGAACGCGGCAAGCGGAACGGCAAGCCGTAGTCCGCACAGATCTCAAACGCCACGTCGAGGAAATGGTTGCCAGTGACCAAGCCGTACAAGCTGCCCATGTGGTTGTCAAGATGCGTAGGCGCCAGACCTAATGCCAAGGCGGTCTCTACCTGGTTGATCATCTCCAGACGCACCTGCGGACGGCTGGCCTGCAATTCGAAGCGAGTCACGTCTCCGGGGAAGTAACCTTCCTCCGTAACCAGCGTCCGCACATCTCCGTCGCGCGTAACCGGCCCCCATTTATAACCGCTCCATTCGCTGGTGAACGTCAAATGCACCCCTACGTCATATTCGGGATTCGCGACGCTCCAGGCCGCAGCCTCCTTGGCCCAGGCGCAAGGGACCATCACGGTGGCCGAGGAGATCGCCCCTTCTTGCAGCAACTGGATAATCGCGGCGTTCTCCGCATGGCACATCCCAAAATCGTCCGCATTGACGATTAACAATTTGGCGTCCCGCCCATACCCTAATCGCTCTGCCAATGTCATCTGGATTCTCCTCCGTTTCCGCACATATTAAGGATACAGCTCCGATTCCCGATTCAGGACAAACGTATTGCAAATCCAGTCATGTAGCCCGCGCTTCTCTGCGCTGAAAGCAATCATGATAAATCCAATAAATAAGAGCAAACCGGATAGAACTTGGGCAAAATACCGCCCCAGCGACCGCAAAATGGAGATCCGCTCCCCTTCCCCGTCCACGATCTTTGCCCCTACCGCCAGCTTCCCGATCGTCCCTTGCCAGGAAGTGGCCGGCAGGATCACGAAGTACAGCAAATCGAGCAGCCTTTGGGTGAATTCGGGGAGAGGAAGGATCCAATCCACCACCGTCAAAATCAAGGCATCCATGAGATAAGCGAGCACCCTTCTCCAGAATCCGACATACACCGGGTTGGGATCGCGATAGATCATTCCCCTCCGTTCTTCCCATTCCGGCGCAGGCGGCTCCTCATTGTAAGGCCCGTACTGATACAACAGCGTTTGTGCCATGCATTCCAAATCCTTCCTCAACCGATGGATCTACTCCATGTTTATGTAAGAAACCCGGACTCTAGTTCCCTCGTATGTAATTTTCGCCTTCTCCCCAGATTATTCCTTCCTACGCAAAAAAAGGCGACCCTTGTCTGACCGCCCCAGCAATTCCTGCTATTTGCGAACCCTGTAATGGTAGCTCGAGATGGCCGCAAAACCCAGTTTGTCGTAAAGCTCCAGCGCGGGCGCATTCGCTGCCAGCACTTGCAGATACATGCCTTCCGCCCCGTTCTCGGCGGCCCATAACGCCAGGGCATGCAGCAGACGGCCGGCGACGCCCTTCCGGCGGTGACGCGGGTCAACCACGACGTTGCTGATTCCGGCCCAGCCCTCCTCGATGACCACGGTGGCCACCCCCATTGGCTCTCCCGCCTCATCGATAACGGCAAACGCCTTAGGGGCCGGCATCGCCATGAAGATCGCCAAATACCCGGCCCGCCGTTCCTCCGGAAATCCTTCCATCCGCAGGAATTCCTCCATCCAATGCCCCTCCGGCTGGGCGGCCAAGCGTACTTTGGCTTCGCCGATTCCGTAATCAGCGGATGCCTGAAGCACCTCTCGGATGTCGGCCGCCAGGAGCAGACAATTCATCGAGACTTCGTAACCCGAAGCCGCTAATCGCCCGTCCAGTTCTGGCGGCGAAGATTCACTAATGTGAAAGCACGGCGGCAGTCCGCGTTCCCGGTAGAAATGCTCGATTTCGTCCAGCCAATCGCCCTCCGGAAACGGCCCCGCCGCCAGCACACTGTTCGCTCGGGTCGTGACGCCGCTGTTAACCCGCAGCTTCCACGCCCCCAGCGATTTCACCTCGCTTGGAGGCCAACCGCTCGCGGCCAATTGCTCGATCTTCCCGGCCCCTTCCGACCGAACCCGCTGCCCGCTCATTTCAACCACTCCCCGAAGAAGCGCTCATATCCCCGCTTCATCACCGTCGCCGAGAAATTCGCAAAAGCGTATTCCCGATTGTCCGCGGAATACTTCTGCGGCGAGGCCGCCGCCATGTTGACGAGCTCGAACCAGTTCTTCTCATTGCCGGCAAAGGCATGGCGGGAGCTGATATGCCCGTAGCAGGGATGCTCCGGCTTGACGACGATTTTGCCCATGGCCAGCGCCTCGGTCAGCGGCATGGCAAAGGTGTCGAACTTGGAGCAGCTCCAATATACCTTCGCTGAGTTCATCAATACAAACACCTCGTCCTGGCTTAATGCGAACTGTAAGGTGACATTAAGCGGGATGTCGTATTTTTTCATACTTTCCTTGTAACGCTCCCCGCCGAACACCATCACGACATCCTTGTCGGGATTCTGTCTGGCATACTCCAGCACCAGATCCGGCCGCCGGTTCTCCTCGTCGCGTCCGATCCACAACACCCGATTATCGACGATCGAGGCGGGGTCATAATGCCGCTCCGCCAACGTTTCGTTAAATCCGATCGGGATCACGTCTACATCCGTCACACCAAACACGTCGTTCAATTGCCGCCGCAAGAACTCCGTCTGTACGATCGCCTTGTCCACGATCCCGTAGAACGGCTTCATCATTTCATACCCGGTCAAGGCCGGATCAGGGAAGCTATGCGGGAACAATACGCTCTTGGGGAGGAACATTTTTAGAAAAGTAAACCCGGATACCGTATAAATCACATGCTCGATCTTCTGTGCATGGATTTGATCCAGCACGATGTCGTAATTGACCAGATCTCCCTTCTCGTGCTCGTAGCCGGGAAGCCAGTCATGTCCGCTGACATGGCGCTCCGGAGCGATAAATACGATCTCTACGCCAAGCTCTCGGCCGATGTCTCGCAGCCGCTCCGCAAACACGCGCGGGCCTTGGGCCTCCGCAAACTGGATTTTTCGCATGACTAAACCGACTTTCTTCATTGGATCCCGCCTCTAGTTGATATTGTAGTGAATGTCCTGCTTCGTCGTTCTTGTTACGTCCGCCGCTAACGGGGGCCAGAGCCGGGAAAGGAGCGGATAAGGTCACTCCGGTTCGTTGCTAGAGATAAGCCTCCAACAATTCTAAGCATCCGGCCAAGCCATCCGCCGTCTCCTCCTGCTGCCGCAGCAACCCCTCTATCGTCCAAACGCCGCCGCCTCGCCGCAAATCCCCCTCGATCAGCAGCAGCATCCATAAGGAAAAGACCGCCGCAAACCAGGCGTACTCCCGGGCCAGTCCCTCCCTTACCCAGGTCGTGCCTTGCTTGTCCGCCTCCTCCAGATAAGTGTCTAACAGCTTCATCCGATCTTCCGACGGCATCGCCTTCGGAAAACGCGGATGCGACATATCGATCAGATGGTACAAATCCCAATAAGGGAGATTCCGATGCGCGTGCTCCCAATCAAGCAGAACCACGCGGCCTGCCTTCGTCACGGCGTAGTTGCCCAGATGCAGGTCGCCATGTGACAACACCCGGCGCTTGTCGCTGAAGCCGCCCCCCTTCTGTATCGCTGCCATCTTGTCAGAGTCGAGCCATTGTACCGGCAATCCGTGCGCGGCCAGAAGCACCCGCGCCTCGTCCCGCCGCCGCAGTAAATCCGCGGCGATGGTCTCGATGCCCGGCTTGGGGCCTTGCGCCGTCAAGCCGGGCCATCGTTCCGCCGGAGCGGCATGCAAGCGGGCCAACTGGCGGGCCGCCGCCTCGGCGTACTCCAGCCGGTAGGTGTGGCGCAGCGGCCCCAGATCCTCGAAGATCGTCCAGCCTTCGGTTCCTCGCCCTTCCGGCGAGGCCGCCAGCAGTTGCGGTACCGCGATCTCAGGAAGCTGTGCCAGCACGTTTCCGTTCACCCATGCTTCTCGGTCCACCGATTCGCCGTTCGTCAGCGGCTTAAAGATATAGCTGTGCCCGGGATCGGTATAAAACCGCTCCACCCATCGCCCATTCATGCCTTGGTACATCGGTTCTCGTCGCCATATTCGGTTCTCGTCCAGCGTACCGTCCGCAGTTACCGCTTCGCCCAAACTCCGCATCTTAGCTTCCTTCCCGCTCCCTTGTTTGACCTTAATCGTACATAAATTTTGAAAAGATTGTCAATCTGCCGTCTGAGATGCAGCCGGCAACGGGCGAAAAAAAGAGCGGCGCCATAAGGCGCACCGCTCTTTGGGACAGTATTGGGTTGATGAAATCCGGGTTACGGCGTAGGTACTGTGGCTGGAGGTGCGTCCGTACCCGTTGGCGCTGCAGGTGGAACTACAGTGACCAGAACGGGGTTGGAAAGCGCATATCCCTTGGCATTCACCATATCCGGTTCCGACAGAATATAAACTCTGTAGCCCTGAGAAGTAATCGGAGAATCATAAATATCTGTGTTAACCGTACCCGTAAGCGGACCATTAGCACCTACTTGTATGCCTTTATCCTTGAGACCGATCGCCGCATCTACGTTAAGGGTCTGGCCTTCGGTAACGACAAGAATCCGATACGAGCTAATCCGACTGTCACTAGGCGAATCAAATTCTACCGTTATGGAGGCAGCATTAGCTACCGCGCTCACTCGAGTTACCGGTGCAACAGCAATATTATCCGCCTTGAGAATAGGCTGAACGGCATTGGAAGCCGCAGACAAATTATTGGCACCGCTGCGTGCAACCGTCAAGACAAAGAATTGATAGGAGGTATCTTTGTTGATCGGGTTACCGTAAACATCATTGGGTTTATCCAATGTTTTCGTAATGTTGCCCGCATTCGGAACTCCTACCGAGGTGTAGCGGTCGGGCTGGGTTACCGCGTTGGCATCGGAAAGCTTAAAGCTCCCGGCGTTCGCTGCCGGCACTGCCAGAATCCGATACTCTACCACGTTACTTTCGTTGGCCAACTTATTAAAGCCAACCACGATATTGCTAAATGTACCATTGAAATTCGAGTTCAACTGAGCATACAAACCGGAAACAGCCCCGGCGGAACTGTTGTCACTCAACGTCACTTCATTCGAAACCCCTGACAATGTATTCGATCCGCCGCCGTTTGCGGCAACCGACAAGACATAAACCCGGTAAGCCACGCCGTTGCGGATAAGCTCTCCATCGGTATCTCGCGCCCCTGCCCCGAGGTCAACGGTCAAGGTGAACCCATTTCTATTGACAGGCGTGAAGAAACCAGACGAGTTGGCTGCATTCAAATTAAAGCTTCCGTATTTCGACGCCTTCACCACGAATACCCGGTATTGGCTGACATAGGTTTCATTCGAAGCTCGATTGAAGGTCACTCGCAGATCGCGGCCGTCCCCTTGATCATTTACATCGTTGGCAGTTACATTTGAAGCTGCCCCCACTGCGTTCCCCGACAGCGTAATCGGCGAGGAGTAATAGGACAACGCGTTGCTCAGATTATAACCGTTGCTGGCTACCGAGAGGACAAATACCCGGTAACTTACTCCATTCCGGATGGTCGCTCCGTCAACGTCCCTTGCCCCCGCGTTCAGAACCGTGGAGAGGGTGTAGCCATTTTTGCTTACATAGGTGTAGTTCGAGCTGCCGACATTGTTGGCTTTGGCTAACGTAAAGTTCCCCGCATCCGAGGTTTTGACCACCATGATCCGATAATGGCTGATATACGTTTCGTTCGAAGCCCGGGTGAAGGTCACCCGCAGGTCCCGGCCATCATTATAATCGCTCACATCTTCAACGGTCACGTTCGATACCGTATCCACCGTGTTGCCGTTTGTCAGCGTAATGGCGCTCGAAGCGGAGGATAACGTATTCGTCCCTGCATAAAATCCGGTGCCCACGGCCATAACGAATACCCGGTAGCTGACGCCGTTGCGAATCGTTGCTCCGTCCACATCCCGCGCACTGGAGGACAAGGCATACGACGTGATATTCGAGCCGGTCTTGTTGACCTGTGTATAATTCGCACTGGATACCCCATTCGCTTTAGACAGGCTGAAGTTGGCATAATCGCTGGCCTTGACTACGAAAATGCGGTAAGAGCTGATCCGCGATTCGTCCGAGATCCGATTGAAGCTGACTCGCAGGTCCCGGCCGTCGCCGTAGTCGTTCCAGTCTTCGACCTTCGTAATGACCGGTGAAATTACCGAACCGGTTGCGAGCGTGATGGCGGAGGAAGCCGACGATAATTTGTTGGCATATCCCGAGTGATTGCTGACCGATTGCACAAAAACCGTGTAGGATACGCCGTTCTTGATCAAATCGCCGGACGTATCCCGGGCGGAAGAAGTCAGTTGACCGCTTAAGGTCGAACCGCTGCCCGATTTGGACACGACCGTAGAATACGAGCTCGGCACATTGTTCGCCGTATTCAGCGTAAAGCTGCCCGCGTCCTTCGTTTTGACGACGAACACACGGTAGTTGGCGATGTTGCTTTCGTTTTGAGCTCTTGTAAAGGTGACATGCAAATCGCGGCCGTCGCTGTAATCGCTCACGTCGCTGACTTTCACATTCGTCGGAGCGGCTACTGCTGCCCCGTTGGACAACGTAACAGCCGGAGACGGATTCGACAAAGAATTGGCGCTGTTGCCTTTGCCGATCACCAACACATAAGCGACGTAGGATTGATTCTCGCGAATGGCGGATCCATCCACATCCCGCGCACTTGCCGACAAGGTCACGACCGGGTCGCTTCCCGACGGCGACAACGACGTGTAGTTCGATGACGAGACCCTTTGCGCTGCCGTCAGATTAAAGACGGAAGCATTCGAAGCTTTCACGATCATCACACGGTACTGCTCAACGCGCGATTCGTTCGAGGATTTCGAGAAGCTGACCTCCAAATCGCGGCCGTCCCCGTTATTCCCCACATCGCGGGCGAATACGTAGGCTACCGGGCTAGGATCCAAGCTCCCGCCACCCGGACTGCCCGAACCCGAGCCGGAGTTAATCGTGACGATCTTGGTGGAGTTGTTCCACCCGACTTGCTGGCCTAACGCCTCGCTGACGAAGCGGACGGGGACCATCGTTCTGCCCTTGATGCTTTGCGCCGGCACATCAAGCAGCACCGCCTCATTGTTGATGGTTGCCGAACGCGACTTCAGCTTCAGCACGATGGTCGTGCCGTCTTTGTGGGCCGTGACGGTTTGCAGCGTCTGGTTATAGTTGACCGTAGCATCGAGCGCTTCAAAGATCGCCCGAAGCGGCAGCATCACCCGCCCGCTGATGACTACCGGCGCCTGATCGGTCGCCAGCCGGCTGCCGTCAACGTAGATACTGATCGGCGTAGCCGCTTGCGCCGTCGTTTGTAGAAACATTGGTATGATTAGTAATGCGGCTAAGAGCGAAGCCCATAATTTTTTCAAATATCTCATCCTCCCCATACTCATAAACAGAGCTAGAAAAATTACTCTTCCCTTTTGACGTATGATCTCAGGTAAAAGTTTCTATGTTTTCCGGCTGTAAAAAAATTTTAACCCTGAATGCCTACCTTGAACCGGAAACCCCCGGGAGTCTGGGTGCCGCCGCCTCTCTGTCTGGGCCGAAAGACGCAAAAAAGCCGCCTCCCACCTAAGGAAGCGGCTGATCCCGGAGCAGGGCGGCCTATTCGCCCATTATTCGATTTAATCGGGCCGTTAATGTCTCGCGCCAGCTGGCTGACAATTCCTCCACGGCCAACACGCGCCGGATCCCCTCGGCATCCTCCTTGTCTCCGTGCATGACGCGGTTGGCGAATGCCAACGTAACCCCTGCGGGGTGCTTGTCGATCCGCTCCAGCTGATCGCTAGGTTGAACTGCCCCCTCCTGGAGAACTCGGAAATAATAGCCCGTATACCCTGTTCGCTGGATCTCCAGCGGCAGTTCCGGCAGACCGTGCTTGACGCCCAGCTTGAAGCAGGGCTGCCGGGGCTGGCTGACCTGAACAACGGCTTCGCCCAAGCGAAACCGGTCGCCGATGCAGATCTCCTCCTCAAGCATGCCTTCGGTCGTGAGATTCTCGCCGAAAGCCCCAAGATCCAAGGTGATCCCGAGCTTCTTCTCCCAATAGGCATAGCGCTCAAACGGATACACGCAAACCGCCTTGTCCGGCCCTCCGTGAAATCTGAGATCCGCTTGCTCATCCCCGGCAAAATTTACCGTCGATAGATACCGCGCATCCGCCACCGGCTTCTTGAATATCCCGGTACGTACTGTTTTGCCTTGATGCTCAACCTCGACCGGTTTGCTTACATTAAGCGACCGGATCGCCATTTGTTCCGCCATCTCGTCTTGCACGCTCCTCCGTCCCGAATCCAGCATAAGATAAATTTCATTATACGAGAGGACCTCGCCCGACACCACCCTGAATTCGTAAAGGTGCCGGCGCACTTGAAACTTCCTGGGCGCCTGATCCGTATTACTACTAGAAGTCATTCCTTCTTGCTGCACCTACCCATGATCAGAGAGGAACCTAAATTTATGAAATTTAAACTTAAGAAAGTGGTCATCCTCGGTACGATGGCCCTCGTTATTACGATAAACCCCAGCTTCTCCAGTTACTTGACCAGCTTGGCCTATGCCTCTTACCCGTCCAGGCAATCGAGCCTCAGCAATGACGCGCAGCGTCCGGAGGACGAGCTGAACCGCTTGCTCGGCGCTTCCTCCGACCAGGAGGTCTACGACGCCTTGCTGGAAGGCCAATCCCTGGTGGACATCGCCGAGCGGAATGGCCAAGACCCGGATCGGGTAATCCAGTTGCAAATCGCCCAGTTGCAAGAGCAGTTGCAGAAACGCTTGAATGAAGGCAGCCTCACCCCTGAAGCCTATGAGCTTCAACTGCAAGAACTGCCGGATCTCATATCTGACAGCGCTCGAACCCCGTATACGATTCTCGGTTGACATGACCATGACCAGAAGATAAGAGAAGGCCCTGACAGATCCACGTTTGCGGGATCCGGCAGGGCCTTCTTGGTTTACCGCCCCCGCTTCGGGAGCAGCTTGACGTATTCATCAGAGAGCTTCATCAACTGTGTAATGTAGTCATAGTCGCTGCGATACGCCGCGATCTCGGCAACCGGCTGCAGCGTGTCCAGCGAGATAGCCGCGCCGTCGTCAAAGCCGGCGCCCGGCACGAACATGACCTCATCATTAAAGAAGGAGCCGGTCGGGAGATAATACCGCATTCCCACTACGTTGCGATCAAGGTTCAGGAGGTCTTGTCCAAACGCGGTATATCCCTCATCCTCGAGCGAAATGCCAAGGAGATTAGCAATGGTGGGCAGAATGTCGACTTGGCCGCCGGTGTGTTCCACCACTTGACCCTGCTGCCGGCCTGGAAGGTGAATGATCAGCGGAATGTTAAACCGACTGATTCGCTCGTCGTACGCAATCCCCAGCTTCTCGCTGATTTCCTTGGCAGGAACGTCCTTCTCCTGGAGGCCGAAGTGATCCCCGTATAACACCAGCATCGTGTTATCCCACATGCCTGCTTGCTTCAAGCGGTCGATCAGCTTGCCGATCGCATAATCGGTATAGTTGGCCGCCGCGATGTAATTCCCAAGCATCGTGCCTTCCAGATCCGCCGGCAGTTCGATATGTCGGCGGTCCTTCGGCACCACGAACGGATTATGGCTCGAGGTGGTGACGAACTGGGCGTAAAACGGCTTGCCTTGCGCCTTGAGCTCGGTCAGCTTTTCCACGCCAACCCGGTACATCTCCTCGTCGGACGCCCCGAAATCGTTAAAGTGATCGTTCGTATAATACGGCTTGTCGTAATATTTATCGAAGTTCAGCGCCGGATACATTTTGTGGCGATCCCAAAACGTCACTTTATTGATGTGAAACGTATTCGCCGTATATCCACGGCTTTGCAGCAAGCGCGGCAGGCTTGGGAGCTGCCGGTCGCCGTATCCGGTGGACATCGCCTCCGCAGCCGTCGGATAAATCGACGTATTCGACATAAACTCGGCGTCGGACGTATTGCCGGGTCCGATTTGCTGGAACACCTGCGGGAAGTAGTAGCCTTCCTTCGCTAAACCGTTCAAAACCGGCGTGATCTCTTGCCCGTTCAGTTTCAGGTGAATCGGGAAGTTTTGGAAAGACTCCATCTGTACAATAATCAGATTCATCCCTCGGGCGGCGCCGAAGGCTGCCGGATCGTCTGTTGACGCAGGCGCTTGGTAAGGGTAGCTGCTCTGGAGCTGCCGGACTTTGGCCGCCGTCTCCTGCAGATTCCCTTCCGCAATCGCCCGCTCTTCCTTCTGGTTGCGGATGGCCGCATCGACCTGGAAGTTAAAGAAACCTACGCTTTGGGCCCGCACCAGCTCGTTATCAATGCTCTTTCCCGAACGAATATAAAGGCCGGACAACATCAGACTGACGATCAGGACGAAAGCCACGCCCACTTTCCACGTCAATCCTGCGCGTGGCCGGTCCGAACGGAAGTTGAGGCTCCCCGCCAGGCGGTACCCTCGCGAAGCCCGGCGTCGACGCACGGCTCGGACCAGGCGCACCGTAATCCACACCGGCAGGTCGACGAAATACAGAAATTGCTCGGGCCGCAAGAGCGAAGCTACGCTTGCTTTGACTTCAGGAACCTGGTTAAGTCCGCTAAGCACCGCATAAGTCGGGACGGTCCCGAAATAGGCATTGTATACCGTTGCGGCAAACAGGATCAAGGAGATGACGGTGTTAACCCCCAGGTACACCCCCCATTTGCCTTTGGCCGGCGTCAGCAATTCAATCAAGCACAGCAGCGCCAGCACCGACAACCACTCGCCGGGCAACCCCTGTGCCGCAAGACTTCCATAGAAAAAATAACGCAGCAATAACAACTTCGCGCCCATCAGCACGAACGTTAGAACGAAATACATGCGGTTTGAGTTACGTATGATCCCCATCTCTTTTCTCCGGATTGTTCCGCGTCCATTTACATAACACGCGATTTTCTATCTGTTTATTATAGCACGGTAAAATCCAGAGTCGAACTCACACGAAATCCGCCATGGAGCGTACGGTCAGCTTGCCCGGGTCTCCTGCAGCGAACGGCTCTGCACCGCCCTGCGAATCAAAATCCAAGGGATCTTCTAAATCTGAGATTATCTTTTATGGCGAATCATAGTATGATGATTTCGAAGTTGATCTCTTTTTTGGGCACCGCCATATGAAAGGGGTTTCATATGAAAAAGATATGGATCGTTTATTTGTTGTTAGTGGCCTGCTTTGCGTTATACGTGCTGGATTATCGCTCCCAGAGCCGGCTGAACGACCAGTGGAATTCGGGAGGCCTGCAGGGGTCCATCGATGAGAAATACGTGATGGTGACGTTTCAATTGGGGATCGATTATTGGAAAAGCGGGCTGAAGGGGTTTGAGGACGCTGCCCAGGCGCTGAACGTCTCCGTGGAATACCGCGGCTCCACCCAACGCGACATTCATGAGCAAATCACCGTGCTGGAGCAAGCCATCGCCAAAAAACCGGCCGGGATCGCGATCTCCGCCATCCATCCCACCGAGCTTACCGCCACGATCAACAAGGCGGTTGACGCCGGTATCCCGGTCGTTTTGTTTGATTCCAACGCCCCGGGCAGCCGCGCCTTCTCCTTCCTCGGCACCGACAATTATTTAGCCGGGGTCGAGGCTGCGCGGAAAATGGCCGAACTCACCGGCAGACGCGGCGAGGTGGCGATCGTGACCGTGCCGGATCAGCAAAACCACCAAGAGCGTACGGAAGGATTTACGGATACCATCGCCAAAGAGTATCCCGATATGCGCGTTGCCGGTATCAAGAACGGAAGAGGCGATGAGCTCTTCTCCCGGCAATCGGCGGAAGAGATCCTGCGGGATTTCCCGGAGATCGCCGGCATCTTCACCACCGAAGCGAACGGCGGCATCGGCGTTGCGGAAGCCGTTCGTGAGTTTGGCTCGGCCTCCTCCAGCCCCAAGATTATCAGCTTCGATACCGATAAGGGCACCCTGGACCTAGTCAAAAGCGGGGATATCGCCGCCACGATGGCCCAGGGAACCTGGAACATGGGGTATTGGTCGCTGCAACTGCTCTTCTCATTGAAGCACGACTCGGACGGATCACTGCATCCCGGTCCCCGCGTTCCCCAGCGCCTGGATACGGGAATCACCGTCGTCACCCGGCAGAATGTGAATGATTACTATGCGAAATAGATACGGAAAACGATCCTGGGAAATCCGCGATTTCTCGCTCAACAACCTGCCGATCCGCTATAAACTTATCGTTCACTTTATGCTGATCAGCATCCTTCCTTCCATCGGTCTCGGCGTGCTGACGAACTGGACGGTTGATCGCATTATCGAGCGCCAGATCACGGACAATACGCTGCAACTCATCGGCAAGGTGAACCGGTCGCTGGAGACGTATGTGGAAAATTTGCAGAACATGACGTTCTTCATCTCCTTTAACCCGGAGGTGCTGGAATTTCTCGAGAGCGGCGCCAATCTGCAAACGGGCGGCTCACCTGAGGCATCAACTGAGGGTTCTACTCCTGCCGAAGGTGTGAATACCAGCCTGAAAGACGTAGCGGATGCCTCGGAATCCACCGCAATCTTGGCGGAAACCGATCCCGACCATTACGAAATCCGCAAGTTTCTGCAAGGGTTTACAACCTTGTATTCGGAGGTTGCGGGCATTCTGATCGTCAACAGCCAAGGCGAGTACATAAGCAATGAAATGTATGCCAGAACCTCAGACAACCTGACGCAGGAAAATTGGTACCAGGAGGCTGTTCGCAATAAAGGGATTTTCAAAATCATCGGCCATCCGCGGGCCCGCAACGTGACGACGCATGTCAATTACAAGGATAGCGAGGTCGTCTCGGCCGTGAGGGCGATTCTCGACCCCGAAACCCAGCAAGTCAAAGGTGTCGTGTTAATCGACCTCAAGCTGCGGGTGATCGCCGAAACCGCCCAGGACGTCCGCTTGGGGAAGACGGGGTATTTAACGGTGGTGGACGGTAACGGCGAACTGATCTACGCCCCGCCGGATCCCTATATCGACCGCGTTCCTCTGGAGCGGCTGGGCCAGGATGGTTCGGGGACGTACGCAGAACGGCTGGGCGGACGCGACTTGCAGTTCATTTACCGCCATTCGCCATTTACGAACTGGACGACCGTCGGCGTATTTTCCATGGCGGAGTCCGCTGCGGAGATGCGGGAAATTCGCTTCTACGTGGTCAGCTTTGTTTTTGTCGTCTGCCTGCTGGGGATGACGGCCTCCTTCTACTTGGCCCATACGATATCCAGGCCGATTGGACAATTGGCCTCTTTCATGCAGAAGGCGCAATCCGGCGATCTGACGATTCGCCACTGGGGCGACCGCACGGACGAAATCGGCTTGCTTGGCCGCCGCTTCAACGCCATGCTGCAGCAGATCCATCGATTGCTCACGCTGACTGAACTGCAAGAGCGGCAGAAACGCGAAGCGGAGCTGCGCAGCCTGCAGGCGCATATCAAGCCGCATTTTCTATACAACACGCTGGATACCATTCACTGGATGGCCCGCCGCAAAGGTGCGGAGGATATCGCGGAAATGGCAGAGTCCTTGTCGAAGCTGTTCCGGATCGGCCTCAGCAAGGGGAATGACATCATCCCTCTGAACGATGAAATCGAACATGTCCGCAGTTATTTGCAGATCCAACATGTCCGTTATCAGAATAAACTCGATTATTCGCTGCACATCGCCCCGGAGATTCGCGAGTTCTATGTGCTGAAGCTGATCTTGCAGCCGATCGTAGAGAATGCCATTTATCACGGGATCAAGGAACGCCGCGGTCCGGGCCGCGTTGTCATCGAAGCTGCCGAAGACGGCGGCCTGCTGGTGATCACCATCCGGGACGATGGGAAAGGCATCCCGCCGGATCAGCTGGTGCAATTACACAAGAAGCTGCAGGCTGCGGCTCCTGCAGATGGCCGGGAGCCGGGCCCGGAATCGGCGGGGGTGTCCTCCGGCACCGGTGAGGGAGGTCATGGTTACGGGATGCTGAACGTTCAGGCCCGGATCGCGTTGACCTTCGGGGCCCGGTACGGGCTGTCGATCCAAAGCGAAGAAGGCCGGGGAACGGTCGTTACCGTCACGCACCCGATCATCCGGGAAGAACCCATGCGAGGGGAGAGGATGGAATCATGAGCGAAACATTATCCAATTTCCGCTGGAAGGTATTGATTGCTGATGATGAGCGCATTATCCGCGAAGGGATCCGCGACAGTGTGGATTGGGAAGAATTACGCCTGACGGTGGCCGCCGAAGCAGAGGACGGCGAGGAAGCACTCGAGCTGGCCGTCCGGCACGGCGTCCATATTCTGCTCGTCGATCTCAACATGCCGATTATGGACGGTATCGAATTGATGAAGCGGGTCCGCGAGCAGTTGCCGGACTGCAAAATCGTCGTCATCACGGGCCACGATGAGTTTGCCTATGCGCAAAAGGCGATCCGGCTTCAGGCGAAAGACTACATCCTGAAGCCGGCCAATCCGGCGCAACTGGAGAAGGTTCTCCGTCAAGTGCGCGGGGAACTGGACGAGGAGATGGCCAAGCAGCAGCAGTGGCAAGCCGCCTCGCGCCAAATCACCCGCAGCTATCCGCTCCTGAGGGAACGATTTTGCCAGCAGTGGCTGGACGGGGGCATGACGGCTGCGGAAATCTCCGAGCAGCTGCAATTCCTCAGGCTGCCGGATGCTTGCCCCGATTGGCTGGGCGTTATCCGCTTGCCCGAGACCGCAGGTTCTGCCGCGGTTCTCAAGGAGGACGAGCGTCAGCTATACGGATATGCGGTCGAAAATATCGCCGCCGAGGTGCTTGCCCCTTACCCCAAGGCAATCTTCCGCGATCCCTTCGGCCTGATCGTCATCCTGCTCTGGAGCTTGGAAGCCGAGGCGGATTTCCACCGCATCGACACCTTGGTGCGCACTCACTTGAAAATTGCCGCCGAGGTCCACTTGACCGAAGGCACCGGCGACGTGCTGGGGCTTCCGGCTGTTTACCGGAAGGCCAAGTCGGCCGTGATGAAGGAAAACGCCGTTTCCCCGCTGGTGCGCCGGGCCAAGCAATACATGCTGGAGCATTTCGGCGACAGCGGACTAACGCTGGAAGCGATGGCCCAGGAATTGCAGTCCTCCCCCGCTTATTTAAGCCGCATGATCAAGCAGGAGCTGGGGACGACGTTCAACAGTTATTTGACCCAGCTCCGCATCCGCCGGGCGACCCGGCTGTTAAATGCAACGGAGCAGACCATCGCAGAGATCGCCGAGCAAGTCGGCTACGAAACACAGCACTATTTCAGTACGGCGTTTAAACGCGCGACGGGGCTTTCCCCGCTGCAATACCGCAAAGGCGCGTTTGTCGGCGAGGACGCCGATGCCGAGTGAATCTCCGGATTGGAGATGAGCCCATACGTATTGTCCACACGCTTTGCACGATTATCCCGTTTGATCAGACTACAGCGAACCGGCCCCTTCAAGAGAAGAACAAGTGGGGGCGGGAACAGGTATGCCCCCCTCTCCTCCTCCTTAACGAAAGGGATAATCGTGTAAAGCAACCCCGCAGAAACATCCGCACAAAGGTCCGATTTTTATAAAAAGAGTCAATTCACTGTAAATACGCCCTCCCTCCCCGCTTGCTATACTCCCTACTGTAAACGCATTCATTTCAAGTATAGGGGGAATTGGCTTTGAAGAAGGTCACCGCCATTTTATTGGCACTCACGATGGTCATCGTCCTCGCGGCTTGCAACAACGGAGAAAGCGGCAGTGGCAGCGATTCGGGCAACAGCGCAAAGGGAACGATCGGCATCGCCATGCCGACGAAATCGTCCGAACGCTGGGTGAACGACGGGAACAACATGGTCAAGGAATTCAAGGCACTCGGCTATGGTACCGACCTGCAATACGGGGAGGATGTCATTGAGAACCAGGTATCGCAAATTGAAAATATGATCACCAAAGGCGTGAAAGTCCTCGTGATCGCTGCCATTGACGGCGGCGCCCTGACCGATGTGCTGCAAAAGGCCCATGACCAGGGCATTCAGGTCGTCGCTTATGACCGGCTGATCATGAACAGCGAATACGTCGACTACTATGCCACCTTCGACAACTTCAAGGTCGGCGTGCAGCAAGCTTCGTACATTGAAGAGAAGCTGGGTCTGAAGGACGGCAAAGGCCCGTTCAACATCGAGCTGTTCGGTGGTTCGCCGGATGACAATAACGCCTACTTCTTCTATGACGGCGCGATGTCCGTACTACAGCCTTATATCGATTCCGGCAAGCTGGCGGTGCGCAGCGGACAAACGAAAATGGAGCAAATCGCTACGCTGCGCTGGGACGGCGCCACCGCTCAAGCCCGCATGGACAACTTGCTGAGCGCCCACTACAGTACAGAGAACATCGACGCAGTGCTCTCCCCTTATGACGGAATCAGCATCGGCATCCTTTCCTCGCTGAAAGGCGTCGGATACGGCTCCGGAAGCAAACCGATGCCGATCGTAACCGGCCAGGACGCCGAGCTGGCTTCGGTCAAGTCGATTCTGGCCGGCGAACAGACGCAAACCGTCTTCAAGGATACGCGCGAGCTGGCGAAAAAGGCGGTCTCCATGGTTCAGAGCATTTTGGAAGGCACAGAGGCGGAAGTCAACGACACGAAGACCTATGATAACGGCGTCAAGGTCGTTCCTTCTTATCTGCTCGAGCCGGTTTCGGTCGACAAGGACAATGTTCAACCGACGCTCGTCGACACCGGCTACTATTCCAAAGAGGAACTGGGACTCTAACAACCACTTACAGTGAGCGGCATAGCGGCGGACGCGGATTCGGGCGGTCGCCGCTATGCCATGACCACGAGGGAAAGGCCAGGTGGCGCAAGTGAGCAATACGATTTTGGAAATGAGGGGCATTACGAAGACTTTCCCGGGCGTCAAAGCGCTGAGCCATGTCAACTTCAAGGTCACGGCCGGGGAAATCCATGCCTTGTGCGGGGAGAACGGGGCGGGTAAATCGACATTGATGAAGGTGCTGAGCGGGGTATATCCGCACGGTTCGTATGAAGGCGAAATTCTGTTTGAAAGCAAAGTGTGCGAATTTAAAGATATTAAGGGAAGCGAACAGCTGGGCATCGTCATTATTCACCAGGAGCTCGCGCTGATTCCTTATCTCTCGATCGCGGAGAACCTATTTCTCGGCAACGAACAAAGCCGGCGCGGGCTGATCGATTGGAACGAAACGACGGTCAAAACGAAAACGCTGCTGAAGCGGGTAGGTTTAAACGAATCGCCGGCCACGCGCGTGTTGGAACTGGGCGTCGGCAAGCAGCAGCTGGTGGAAATCGCCAAAGCCTTGTCCAAGCAGGTTAAACTGCTGATTCTGGATGAACCGACAGCGGCCCTGAATGAGAACGACAGCGAAAATTTGCTGGAATTAATCCTGGAGCTGAAGAAGCAAGGCATCACCTCCATTATCATTTCGCACAAATTAAACGAAATCAGCAAAGTCGCCGATTCGATCACGATCCTGCGCGATGGTCGGACGATTCAAACTTTGGATATGAAAGCCGATCAGGTCACCGAGGATCTGATCATCAAGGGCATGGTTGGACGCGATCTCACCCACCGCTATCCGGAACGGGTTCCCCGGATCGGCGAGGTGATCTTCGAAGTGCGTAACTGGGAGGCGACCCACCCGCAGCAAGAGGATCGTAAAGTGCTGGACGGGATTAACCTGAACATCCGCCGCGGAGAGATCGTCGGGATCGCCGGCTTGATGGGCGCAGGCCGAACCGAGCTGGCGATGAGCCTGTTTGGGCGATCTTACGGCCGGCATATCAGGGGCCAAATGTTCCTGCACGGCCAAGAAGTGCGGTTCAACGATATCAGCCAAGCGATCCGGCATGGCGTCGCTTATGTTACCGAAGACCGCAAGCAGTACGGCTTGGTTCTGATCGACGATATCAAGCGCAACATTTCGCTGGCTTCGTTAAGGAAGTTGTCCCGCCGCGGCGTCATCAACGAACGGGAGGAAGTGCTGGTCGCCGAGGAATATCGAAGCAAGCTGAACATTAAAACGCCGAGCATTTTGCAGAAAACAGTCAACCTGAGCGGAGGCAATCAACAGAAGGTCGTCCTGAGCAAGTGGATCTACGCGCAGCCGGAGATTCTAATTCTGGATGAGCCAACGCGCGGCATCGATGTCGGAGCCAAATACGAAATTTATTCCATCGTCAACCAGCTGGCGGACGAAGGCAAAGGCATCTTGTTCATCTCTTCGGAGCTGCCGGAGATTCTCGGGATGTGCGACCGCATCTACGTCATGAGCGAAGGCCGGATCACCGGGGAGGTCCTGCGCGAGGACGCCACCCAGGAAGTGTTGATGAAATCCATGACTCGAGGCAGGGGGTAAAACCGATGCAAGCGGTTAGCGAACTTTTTAGAAAAAACATACGCCAGTACGGCATGATTATCGCCTTGATCTTCATCACGGTGTTGTTTCAAATTTTGACGGGCGGCATCTTGCTGAAGCCGCTGAATATTACGAATCTGATTCTGCAGAACAGTTATATTCTCGTCTTGGCGATCGGTATGGTTCTGGTCATTATCACCGGCCACATCGATCTCTCGGTCGGCTCCATCGCCGCCTTCATCGGGGCCTTGGCCGCCATCATGATGGTGGATCTCCAAATGCCAACGTTCCTTGCTATTATTATTTCTTTGGTGATCGGCGGATTGATTGGGGCTTGGCAGGGATTTTGGGTCGCTTATGTAAAAATACCGGCCTTCATCGTCACGTTAGCGGGGATGCTACTGTTCCGGGGCTTGACGATGATCGTGCTCGGCGGCCAGTCGATCGCACCGTTCCCGAAATCGTTCCAGCGGATCAGCTCCGGCTTCATTCCCGACTGGTTCGGCGGCGGCAGCCTCCATACCCTGACGGTTCTGCTGGGACTGCTCCTCTCCCTCCTCCTAATCTGGCAGGAATGGAAGGAGCGGCGGACCCAGCTCAAATACCAGTTTGAGGTGGCGCCATTCTGGATGTTCGTGACGAAGCTCGTCTTGCTTGTTGCCGTCATCAACGTGTTTACCTTTGTATTGGCAACCTACAACGGGCTGCCGAATATCCTGATCATTTTGTTCTTCCTGATCGTCCTCTACTCGTTCGTCATGAACCGCATGGTGGCCGGACGCCATATTTACGCGCTGGGAGGCAACGAGAAAGCCGCCAAACTCTCCGGCGTCAAAACGAAAAAGGTGACGTTCTGGGTGTTCGTCAACATGGGCGCTTTGGCCGCGTTGTCCGGCCTGATCTTCGCCGCCCGCCTCAACTCCGCAACGCCAAAAGCCGGGACGAACTTCGAGCTCGACGCGATCGCGGCCTGCTTCATCGGCGGCGCCTCCGCTTCCGGCGGCATCGGCACCGTGATCGGCGCGATCATCGGCGGCCTTGTCATGGGCGTGATGAACAACGGCATGTCGCTGATCGGGCTTGGCGTCGATTGGCAGCAGGGGATCAAAGGCCTTGTCCTGCTGCTCGCCGTCGCCTTCGATATTTACAATAAGTCGAAGACGAATTGATAAGCGCACCTACACGAAGGGACGGGGCATGATAGCCCCGTCCCTTTTTTTTGCGATGCCGGACTTTCGAAGATCAACCCATGCTGCCCGTTTGCGCGATTATCCCCTTGGATCAGATCGCGGAAAGACAGCAGGAGGAACCTCAAAAGTACGTACTCAAGGTTACACCGAGTTTCCCTCCGGCTCCAAAATCAGCCTTAGCTGAGCGCATTCGTCACGAAGTGCATCCACCCGCTCCAGGTAGTACATCAGCGATTTGGTGATCACGTTTTGCAGCAAGGAATCCTTGGTTTCTTTCCTGATCTCGCCGATGGCCTGAAGATAATCCTTTCGCTCGGCCTCGGACAAAGACGCTTGCTTCTTCACAATCGATTCCATCCGGCGAAACAACTGCTGCAACTGACGCGATCTTAGAATCGGAGTAATTTCCTCCGGCCAATAATTCAAGATCCAGGAAGGCGTCTCAAACAATAACGGCATGTTCGGCCTATTGGTCTTCAACCCTTCCACGAGCACACCGATCAAATATTCGATGTAAACGGCGATTCTTCGGCAATGATCGTGAGACAGGCTTGGTCCGGCCACCCGAGTATAGTCCATCAGGACGCTTGTGGCGATAAAGGTCACGTCCACGGAGAAGCCTTCCATTTTCTCCCCATACAAGTCGACGATGCTCTCCTGAAGCCATGTAAATATTTTACGTTCGATCGTCATTGCGGCATTTTGAATTTGTTCATTCTCATAAAAAGGCTGCGAGAGCTCCGTAAAGAAGTTCATATAGGCGCGGTGCTTAAAAATATCTTCCAGATAAATCATGACCAGCTCGATAATGCGATCGTTTTTGGATATTTCCGCGGTCCGGTAAAGCCGGTAAACCTTACCCTCCAAATCTTCGCTAAACTGCTTCAACACTTCAAGCAGCAGATCCTCTTTCCCGGGAAAATATTTATAAAACGACGGCTTGGTCATTCCGCTTGCCTTGGCGATTTCATCGATCGTCGTTAGGGCATAGCCCTTCTGTTCAAAGAGACAAAGCGCTGCCTCCATAATCGCATTCTTTTTGCTCACACCCCATGATCCTTTCTACAAAAATTCATCCGCAAACGACCGGGCATTTCAAAATCCTACATGGAGAGCGGAGGGTTCGGACCTTCCGGCAAACGGGGCGTAGGTCCCTTCGATCCGGCATCCCGGTCCGCTTTACGCTCTTTGCGTCTTTCTTTATACAAAGCCATGACCATATATAAAGACGGAACCACGATCAAAGTTAACAACGTGGAGAACATCAACCCGAAAATGATCGTATACGCCATCGGCCGGAACAAAATGCTCCCCGAAATGGCCAGCGGCAGCAAGCCGATGATCGCGGTCAGCGAGGTCAATATAATCGGCCGGAAACGGGCCGAAGTTGCACCGATAATCGCTTCCTTGAGTTCGACTCCCTCGCGCCGCGCGTCCTCGATAAATTCGATCAGCACGATGCCGTTCCGCACGACGATCCCCGCCAGAGAGATAATCCCCATGATGCTCATGAAGCCGATCGACGAGCCGGAGATAAAGATGCCGATGACGCCTCCCGCCGCAGCCAGGTATACCGTCGTCATAATGATGACCGGCGTCGACAGCGAGTAGAACTGTACCGTAATCAACAGCAGAATCAAGAATATGACGATGACGAACAAGCTGCCCAAATCCGAAAAGATCTCCGCCTGGTCCGACGTTTCGCCGCCTAGCGTCCAAGTGTATCCTTCCGGAAAATGGATGTCGTTCAGCAATGCCTTGACTTGCGCATTAAGCTCGGTCGCGGTTTTGCCGCCTGCTGCGTCGGCCTCTACCGTAACGGTTCGCACCAGGTTGTAGTGCTGAATCTTCTGGATGGAGAACGACGGCTTCAGCTCCGCTAATTGCGATAACGGCACCAGCACCCCTTGGTCATTGGTCACGTTAATTTGCTGGAACAGTTCGCTTGGGTTCCCGTTCTTGTTGTTCATGTATAAATTGATATCAATGATTTGCTTGCCCGTATCAAAATCGCCGATATCCAGACCATCGCCCATCAAGCGGAGCGTTTGAGTCAATGTCTGGTAACTCACCTGATGCTGCTTCATGGCCTCTTCGTTAACGGCAAACTCTAGCGTATAGCTTTGGTTGCCGAAATCATCTTTGATTCCCGAGGTGCCGTCCACCTGGGCGATTTTCTCCTTCACTTGCTGGGACAAGGTTTGGAGTTCATCCAAATCCTCGCCGGAAATCCGCACGGACACGGCCGCTCCGACCGGAATCCCCAGCCGCGGAATATTCGTTGTAATGGTGGCCCCGGGATATTGTTTCTTCAATTTCTCCCGCCAGGTGTCCACCGTTTTCTCCCAATTGTATTTGCCTTCTTTGCCAACAACCGCGATTTGACCGATGGTAGGCGAAGAGCTTACGACATTGGTGAAGTCGGAATAGATCGCCGGCGCTTTCCCCCCCGACCCATAGCTGACGAGCTCGGCTTCCGGCTGCTTCTTCACCCAATCGGCGATGCTCGACACCATGCGATCGGTTTCCTTAAACGACGTTCCGATGGGCATCTCCACATTGATGTTGACATGCGGATCTTCCGCCTGCGGAAACAGATCGATCGGTGTCAGCAGCGCAAAGCCGAACGAGGCCGTACCGATCAATAGCCCGGTCAATGCGGTAAGCAGCGGCCGCTTCAGCACCTTCGGAATGATCGTCCCGGAATACCACCGCGTAGCGGTTTGGATTTGCTTGCCCAGCAAGCCGGGCGGCTTCATCCCGTCTTTTTTCGAATGACGCCGGACTCTTCGTCTCTCATGCCATTCGCGGAAAATCGGAATGATCGTCAGCGACATCAGCATGGACGCCAACATGGAGGCGGAAATCACGATCGGAAGCGGCTTGATGAAAGAGCCGATGTCCCCGGTCAGAAACAGCAGCGGCATAAAAGCGAAGATCGTCGACAACGTCGCTGTCAGGATCGAAACGGAAACCTCATTCGCTCCTTTTACAGAAGCATCGGACGGGTCTTCCCCAAGGTCGCTGAGCCGTCGCTCGATGTTATCGTTGACGACCACGGCGTCATCCACCAGGATCCCCAGCACGATGATCAAACCTACGATCGTAATTTCATTCAAAGTGACTCCGGTCAACGGCAAGGCGATCAGCCCCAGCGCGATGGAGATCGGAATGGCCAAGGCGACGAAAGCGGCCGTCAGCATATTCAAGCCAAGCATACAAACGATGATGACGGCTACGATCGCAATCAGCATCTCCCGGGTTAACTCGTTAAACATTTTGTTCACGACTTCCAACTGGGCAAATGCGGTCTTGAACGTTACGTTATTGGGCAGACCTTCGGCCAAATCGCTAAGTTTCTCCGAAATGACCTTGTTCATGGAAGGCACGTCCGAACCCGTCTGCGCATTGACGTTGACCAGGATCGCGGGCTTCCCGTTATAATACGGCAAATATTCCGGATCGCTATACGTCAGCTTGGCTTCGCCGATGTCTTTTAAATAAACGGGGAACCCGTTTCGCGTCGTCATGATCTGAACCTCATTCAATTTCTTGATATCGTCCAGACTTTTGACCAACAGCTGATAATTGCGATGATCGTAACTCAGATCCCCCAGCGGAACCCGTTCGTTCATTTTTTGCACGGTCTGAACGACCATTTCCCACGGAATTCCGTATTGCTGCAATTTCTGCGTATCGATTTGCACGGAGACTTCCTGATCGGGAATCCCTTGGATTTCCACGCCGGCTACGCCTTTTACCGTCTGAAGCTGATCGCGCCAGCCGATCATCGTATCCTTCAACGCGTACAGTTCTTCCCGTGTTTCCGCATAAACCACATAGGAGCCGACAAAAGAGGCGGTCAGATTATCGTTGACGACGGGCTGTATCACGTCGGCCGGCAAATTGGTGGCGGCGTCCTGGACATTCTTGCGCAGTTCGTCCCAGGTCGCTTCGGCGTCTGCATTCGCATAAGCCTCTACCACGATGCTCGAATACCCGCTTCCCGATGTGGAGAGGATGTTTTCGACGCTGTCCACCTTCTTGATCGCCTGCTCCAGCACCTTGGTGACGGATTGCTCCACCTTCTCCGGCATTGCTCCCGGGTAAACCGTCGTTACCATTGCGGTCTTCACAACCGCATCCGGCATCTCCTGGCGGGCCAATCCGGTGAAGCTGTATACACCGATCATGATAAGCATGATGAAAAACAATAGGGTGATTTTTCGTTTCTTGACCAGGAAGTTAATCATCATGCGCGTCCTCCGCCGTCGCGATGGCGAAACCGTCAAACAGCCCGTCAGCCCCGGCGCTCACAATGACATCGCCGACCTGCAAACCGGACAGGATCCGGAAGCGGTTCTCAACAATTTCGTCCCCCAGTTTGACGGGAGTTTTCACCGCTTTACCGTTAACATTACGGAACACGTACGGCTCTTGGCCGTTGCTGATAACCGCTTCGGCCGGGATCAGGATTCCTTGTTCCCCGGAAACTTGAAGTCCCGCCTTCACGACTTGACCCGGGAACCAATCTTTATTCGGGTTAGGAACGCTCACCTCCACCGAAATCGTGCCCGTCCCGGCATTGGTTTGCGGGTACACCCGTTTGACGGTTCCGGTACGGGTTTCGCCCGCCAGCGCCAAATCGACCTTCTGCCCCGCCTTCCAAGCGGAAATTTCGCTGTCCGGAACCGGAAGCAGCACTTTCAATTGGGTGGTGGAACCGATGACAAAAGCCGGGTTTCCGGCGCCGGCGGCCTGGCCGGCGACAACCATCTTTTCCAGCACCGTGCCGGATACGGTGGCCGTCAGCTTCGCTTTGGACAAAGCCAACTCCGCTTGTTCCCGCGCGGCCTGCGCGTTCTTATATCCGGCCTCCGCCTGCGATTTGGCGGCCAGGGCCGATTGCTTGCCGGACCGCGCTTGTTCGAGTCCGGCTGCCGCGGCCTCGCGCTGCTCCTTCGTCGCACCTTTGGTCACTTCCGCAAGCTGCTGCTTGGCGCTGTCCAATGAATTCTCCGCATTTTTCAATTGAATTTGCGTTTTCTCATAATCATCGAGGGAGATTAAGCCCTCGGTATATAAATTCGAATACCGCTCGGCATCGGCCTTGACTTTGAAATAACCGTCCTCGGCTTGCTTCACCTGATTTTGCGCCATGGCTATCTGCTCCTCGGACGCTCCCTTCTCTACTGCGGCCAAATTGGCTTCGGCACTGCGGATTTGCGCTTCCGCCGTAGCGAGCCCCGCCTTGGCGGCACTCACCTGACCTTCGGCTTGAGCGACACCGCTTTGGGCTTGTTTCAATTGAAGCCGGGCGGGTTCATCGTCCAAAATCGCCAAGACGTCCCCTTCCTTGACCTGATCGCCTACTTCAACCAGCGTCTGTTTGACTTCACCGGATGCCTGGAACGAAACGGCCGTCGAATCGGCCGATTGGAGCGTACCCGACAGATTGTATTCCGTTTTCAAAGGCTCGCTTTTGACCTGCATGACCTCCACGGTTGTCGTATCGGTTTTCTCAGCGGCGGTCTCCCCATCATTTCCCGAAGAACATGCGGCTAAAGAGATCGTGAGCAATGCTGCCAATCCCAGCCCTAAGAAGCGTCCTTTCATCAGAATTATTCCCCTCCCAAAATACTCACCAGTATTTTTTTTAACTCCACAGTAACCCAGTCGTGATGCGGCTGTCAAGCGAGATAAAGATGTTTGATTTCGCCCCGGATGATGTGATAGCATGGGGACCAAAGGGAACATCAGGATGGGAGGAATAGCCATGGGGAAGCAAGCCGCTGGGCTCGTTTTGTCGCTTATACTGCTGATCGGCGCTCCGATTTCCGCATTTGCCGCAAGCGACGACAACACCACCGGATCGGGACAACACGCAAGAACGGGCGAGAACCTGAAGAGTTCATTTGTTGATTCAGGGAGCCTGTTGCCGTTAAAGCACTTAGACCTTGATACAGTATTAAAACGGGCGGTGGATAATTCCTATAATTTATCGCTATTGCAAATGAAGCTTACCGCGCTGAGCCAAAACAAGGACAACCTGAAAAAACAGCAAGAGGATCTGGGGGGCGCCACGATTGTAATCGGTTCAGGCTCGCTGCCCAGCACGCCGGAGGAAGTCTTGGAGACATACAACATTCCTGGTGGAGCCACTCAGCCTGAATTGTGGATGTATTCGGCCGCTGCGACCAACGAGGCTGTGAATCAAGTTTTGAATGGCGTAGGCGCTATCGCCGCTGCGCTGAACAAGCAAATCGCCAGCCAGCGCGAGCAATTGGAGCTGGCATTGGAACAGCTCAACACGGAGCAATCAAACACGCTGCTCGATCTGGAAAAGGCCAAAACCGGGGCGAAGCTGCAGATCACTTCGCAATACGTGCAACTGTTGTCTTTGAACAAACAAGTCGTATTGGCCGAAAAGTATTTGGATATCTTGAAAGCGGACCACAATCGGGCCGTGACCTTGAAGAAGCAGGCGATGGGAACTGCGGAAGCCGTCATTCTGGCCCAGCGACAGGTTCGCGAACAGGAAGAGCAATTGGACACGTTAAAAGACAACTACCAGCTCGCCTTGATTCAATTATGCTTTGATCTTGGGCTGGTGTACGATCCGGAAATCACCTTGGAGGATATCGCTTATACACCGGAGCCGATCACGCGCAAGGATACGGAAGGTCTGCTGCAAAATTCGTACGACATGAAACAGCAGTGGAACGCGGTCGTACAGGCCAACAAACAGGAAAGCCATACGACGCCCGCGAATGAACACGAGGAAGATTACCTGGACACGATGACCCGTATCGCCGACCAGCAGGCGGAGCAAACGCGTGTGGAATTAAGCAAAAAAATCAGCAAAACCTACAGCGGCGCCGATACGGCCTACAAAGCCTATCAAAGCGCTACCCAGGATTTGGCGGACGCGGAAGAGGATTACACCAACATGGAAGCCCGCTATAAGAACGGATTTGTATCGCGTTATGATTTTAACAAATACAGCTTTACTCTAACGCAGCAGCAGTTGGCACTCGATCTGACCCGCTTGCAGACTTTCATGGCCAACGAGGCCGTGAAGGCGATGGAGCAAGGATTGATCAATTAATACGCTCTGCACTTATAAAACAGTCCCTCTCCAAGTATGGAAAGGGACTGTTTTTTTGCACGTCCGAGCCGCAACTCCCGATGCGCCTCTTACACATTGAACTCATACCGCTTTTGTGAAGGCCTCGAAACCCGCGTATAATGGAGTTATCCATTCAATGCGGATCATGTTGAAGCAGGTGATTTCCTTGTCCAGCTCCCATCTTACCAAGAAGGCGCTCGCCGCCTCGTTGAAACAAAGGATGGCCTATGCCCCCTTGAATAAAATCACCGTCAAGCATCTCGTGGACGATTGCGGCTTAAACCGGCAAACGTTCTATTATCATTTCCAGGATATCTACGAGCTACTCGGCTGGATTTACCAGACCGAAGCGGTGGATGCCATCGCCGGAGAGCGCGGGTATCGCAACTGGACCAGCGGTTTTCTGAAAATATTCAAATATATTGAAGACAACCGAGCGTTTTGCCTGAACACGCTGAACTCTCTGGCACGCAGCCACCTGGATTCATATCTTTATACCGTCACGAACCAGCTGGTTATGGGGGTCGTAGAAGAGGTGTCCTCTGGAATGCAGGTAGACGAGGCGGATCAACGGTTTCTGGCGAACTTCTATACCCTGGCTTTCACCGGGCTGGTCGTCAGATGGATGCAAGACGGCATGAAGGAACGGCCGGAACAGATCATTGACCAGTTAAGCGAATTGGCTGACGGCCATTTCGAGCGAGCCCTGCAGCGGTACGAGCAAAAAGCCAGCAGGCCCCCTACCTCTCGTTGAGGATAAGCCGGCCCGCCACTCGAAACATCGCTATTTGCGTCGAAATCCTAGACACTCCTTGAGGAGTGTCGTTTTTTTATACAGCCGGGCTTGATTGTTGATTTTGTTTGCTCCAAAGAGGGAATACATTGGGATTGTTCCATTCATCACATTCTTTGGAGGCGAAAGATCAATGTCAGCAGAACATAACACGAGACAGGTCTATTTTGTGGGTGGAGGGATTGCTTCGCTGGCGGGAGCCGCTTTCCTGATCCGCGATTGCGATTTCCCCGGCCGGAATATTCATGTGCTGGAGGAAATGAAGGTGCTGGGCGGCAGCAACGACGGGGCTGGAGACGGCAAGCAGGGATATGTGATTCGCGGCGGCCGAATGCTGAATGATGAGACTTATGAAAACACCTGGGACCTGCTGCGCTCCATTCCTTCCATAGACCAGCCCGGACTTTCGGTGCGGGATGAGATTATAGCCTTCGATACCGCTCACCCGACGCATTCCAACGCCCGGTTAGTGAACCGCGAGGGCCAGGTGGAGGACGTCACCTCGATGGGGTTTGATATGGCGGACCGACTGGCTATGATGAAGCTGATCATGACCCCGGAAGAGAAAATGGGCAAAATGCGGATCAATGACTGGTTTGGAGCGCATTTTTTCGAAACGAATTTCTGGTATATGTGGGCGACGACCTTCGCCTTTCAGCCTTGGCACAGCGCCGTCGAATTGAAAAGATACATGATCCGCTTCATGCATGAATTCCCGCGGATCCATACGTTGGAGGGGGTCACCCGCACGCCTTACAACCAGTACGACTCCATCATTCTGCCGCTGCAAAAATATCTGGAGAAGTACGGTGTGGACTTCTCGCTGAAATGTACGGTCACCGATCTGGACTTCAAGGAAGGCGACGGGATTACCGTCTCGCGCATGCATTATATCAAGGACGGCGTCGCCGGAGTGCTCGATCTGGCGGAGGGCGACCTGGTGATCATCACCAACGGTTCCATGACGGAAGGTTACAGCCTCGGTTCCATGACAACCGCTCCGAAATTGAACGGCAAAGGCAGCTCCTGGCAGCTGTGGGACCGCATTGCCGCCAAAAAGACGGGGTTAGGCAACCCTTCCTCCTTCGACGATCATATCGACGGCTCCAAATGGGAGTCTTTTACGGTCACGTGCCAGGACTCGCGGTTTTTTGATCTTATGGAGGCTTTCTCGCGGAATAAGGCCGGCACCGGCGCGCTGGTCACCTTTAAGGATTCAAGCTGGTTCATGTCCATCGTGCTGGCCCACCAGCCGCATTTCCGCAATCAGCCTGAGCAGGTTAAGGTCTTCTGGGGATACGGATTATTCCCGGATCGCATCGGAGATTACGTTCCGAAGAAAATGTCCGAATGCACCGGCGAGGAAATTCTAACCGAGCTGCTGCACCATCTCCACTTCGAGCAGGACATGGAGGCGATCCTCTCCACCGCCAACTGTATTCCATGCATGATGCCGTTCATCACCGCACAGTTCATGCCCCGGGCAATCGACGATCGGCCGAAGGTCATTCCGGACGGCTCCACCAACCTGGCGTTTATCAGTCAATTCTGCGAAATTCCGGACGATGTCGTATTTACTGAAGAGTATTCCGTGCGCGCAGCCCGCATGGCGGTGTACGGACTGCTAGGTCTGGATAAGCCGATTGCGCCGATCAACCAATACCAGTACGACGTGCGTACGCTGCTGCAGGGCCTGGTCACCTCATTTCGCTGAAGATCCCAAAGCGAAAGGCCAATTGCCAAAATGACCCGTTTCCGGTAAGCTAGACGTAACCAAATCTCAAAATAAGCAAAGTGAAGCACACTTGCGCATCTGCCACCCCTGTGGCGTGCGTAGTGTGCTTTTTTGTGTGTTCAGAAAGGAAGTGTCGCCGTCCATGACAACAGGAGTATCCCGGATCCAACAAGTCGGAGAGGAGCCGCATAGCGGCAACTACGGGAGAAGAGGCCTCCCCCACGACGAAGCGTTCAAAAAACTGCTGCATACGTTTTTCGCTGAGTTTATCGCTTTATTTTTCCCCGAATTAGAGCAGCAACTGGACTTCAGTCAAACCCGATTTCTCATGCAAGAACAACTCGTCGATGTGGTGGGGGAAGAAGCGAGAACACTCGATCTTCTGCTAGAGACGAAGTACATCGAAACGGATGCTTTCATCCTTATCCATCTGGAGCCCCAGTCGTATCGTCAGGCAGACTTCCATGAGCGAATGTTTATCTATTTCAGCCGGCTCTTTGAGCGGCACCGGAAAGAACATCAACTCATCATCCCTATCGCCATCTTTACGTCTGCCGAGAGCAAAAATGAGCGAAATTCCTTGAGCATGTCGATTCCGGGAGAAGACATTCTTCATTTTCGGTTCTTGAAAATCGAGCTTATCAATCAACCCTGGCGTAAGTTTATCGATTCGGGCAACCCCGTGGCTGCTGCATTACTAGCCAAAATGGGCTACAATAAAGGGGAGGAACGGGAGCTCCGTTTTGCCTATCTGCGCATGTTGCTGCAGCTCAGTCAAAGACTGGATAACGCCCGTCTGGCGCTGGTGATGTCCATCGCCGACTTGTATTTTGAACCAGATCCCCAACAGGATGAAGAAATGCTTCGGGAGCTGGCAAAACAAGATGAGAAGGAGAGTGAAGTGATCATGGAATTAATGCCCGCATGGATGCGTCAAGGGTATGAGAAGGGCTTGGAAGAAGGCATGGAGAAAGGTTCCCTAATTGAACGCCAACATAT
Organism: Paenibacillus phocaeensis; assembly: GCF_900021165.1. GTDB lineage: Bacteria > Bacillota > Bacilli > Paenibacillales > Paenibacillaceae > Fontibacillus > Fontibacillus phocaensis. Next base: position 83,511 of record NZ_FCOQ01000007.1, read on the forward strand.
CGCGCGGAGGCTGTTATCCAAAGGCTTCTCTCCGAAGGAAGTCGCTGACACCACCCAATTGCCCATCGAAGAAATCAACAAAATAAAGAACTAGACAAATTGACCAGAGGATAAAGAAGCCTCATCTATGCGATGGGCTTTTTTCTTCGGTAATCGGAGTATTTGACACTGCTATATTTATTTAACAACCGGTCAAGAACAACCGACTGATGGAGAACCCGTGCATGCCGCAAGCCATATCTTTGCGCTAGTCGATTTAATTCTTGTCTTTCCATTTCAATCCGAAATCTGATTTTTTCAGAATTGTTCATAGCTATCACCCTAGGAACATATTAGAAGAGGTTGCCAAATATTGCATAATGAAACCTACTGCAAGAAACAAAAAAAATTTCATTTTTGAAATGGAAATAAAAAAGATCAGCATAAGCTGACCTTTAAATATATTCATTTCTCTATGTATAGAGATTTAGCTCCAGCCATGCATAAATGTAATAAACAGGCCATTACTAACCACCGCAAAACTAAGCATTAGTATACCCGAAGCCACCCAAGACATTTTGTTTTTCATTTTCCCACACCCTTCTACACAATTTATTAAATTCTTGAATTTGCTCTTCCGAAGCGTACTGCCGATGCAACTCAAAAATAGCCATTGCCGTATTTATAAGGAGATCCCTGCCACTAACTTGAAGAGACATTTTCATGCTGTCCAAGATGTTATTTAATCCTTCCTCGTATGACTTTCTACGGAGGTGATAAATCGCGTAGTTCTGAAAAAACGAAGAATAACGGAATACATAGGGAGGATCTTTGGAGTAATTAATATTCGTTACACCATTTGCCAGCCAGTTATCTCTACCGAATTTCCTGTATTTTTCGATTTCATCGGCAAATCGATCAAATACCTCATCAATATAAAAATTGTGTCTATTAGCGGATTCGGCTAAAGTGATCAGGCCTTCGACAATTTCATCCGGATGAGCCTCTAGGAAAGCGACATATTCAGGAATCCTCAAATGGTTGCCTGCCTTGACATCTACACACAGATAATTGGCACTAGCAAACATCTTTAATTGCTCGACTTCTTCTCTCGCTTCGTCATCCATACCCTCAAACCAGCTTAAATCCGTATATTCCGCAATCCATCTCTTCGATTCTTCATACATCCCGCGGTATTCATAGCTACCAGATTTAAACAAAAAGGCTCTGCCATAGTAAAATACGAGAGGTTTATTCGGCTTAAAGTCCGACTGCTTCCAAATCTTCCGTTCATAGAAAGTCCAGGCCAGTTTACTTAGTTCGTCCGCATAAGTTTCAACTTCTATCCAGTTGAATCTAAAAGCATAAACTTGAATAAGCATTAGCAACCCGTCAAGCGCCAGTTCTTCAGGCAATCGGTATCGATAAGGTAGAAATTGCAAAGCCGCTTTGAAGCCCCTGCGACTATCTCTTTGGTAGATTTGAAATATCCGGTAATAACTCATTGCCAAACGTTCGGAATGACTGGATCGCTCGCTTTCGATCACGGCTTCGTACAGAATAACGGCGGCTTCCTTCAATCCCTGCTCAAACATTTGTTCCGCAGTCTCGAAAATCCCCGCAATCTGCTTCAAATCCTCCAGCAGTCGGTTTAATACCTGCTTGATGCAGTCATGGCGTTGCAGTTCGGCGCATCTTAGCAGGAACGGCCGCAGCCTTCTCCAATGCGGAGCAGTTGAAGTAAAACATTCATCTGCGTAGAGATCATAGAAGTGTCCTTCAGGCAACCCCATTGCCGCCGTAATCCGGTCCAGTTGACTGATGGCAATCGGCCGGTTCCCGTTAATAATTCCGCTTAACGTTCCGACGTTAACCCCGGCGGATTCCGAAAAACGATGCAGGGTTGTCCCTTCGCTCTTGATGTGGTCTTCCAGTTCTGCGCGAATCGTGGTTGTGGATATCAAAAAATTATCGCCCCCCAATTCCGCTTCCTTCTACGAGTCGAATGACTCTCGACCGGTAGAGCAACCAAACGACATCCAATGACATCAAGCAACACCATATACTTCAAAAATCCCAATTTATGTTTACATAATAATCCTTAATTTGACAATCGTCAATAAGAAAAAAGACCGATAAGCAACAAATTTGTCTGCTTATCGGTCTATTTGTAATTTCCTAGATTTCCAGCTCCGCGGCAGCTGCATTCGCCTCTACCTGCGCGGGATTCTTGCAGCCCGGGATCACCGTGCTGACGACAGGGTTCTTCAGACACCAGGCCAAAGCCCACTGGGCCATATCCATGCCCTCCGGCACTTCGTTCCGACGGATTTCCTCCACCTCTTCGAGCTTGCGGCGAGTGCTGTCCGGGTCATGACGATGACGTACATCCGTCTCGCCAAACACGGCGCCCGGCTTATATTTGCCGCTGAGGTAACCGCTCGCCAGCGGCACGCGGGCCAGCACGCCCAAATCCTGGGCTTCGCAGGACGGGAATACCCGATTCTCCGGCACGCGATCCAGCCGGTTATATACCACTTGGATCGCCTCCGAACCCACCTTGGTCGAAGCCTCTGTCTGATGCAAGTTGTCGTTGCTGCCGATCGATGTGCCGAGATGAAGGATTTTCCCCGCCTGCTTCTGCTTATCCAACAACGTCCACAGCTTATCATTGTCGAATGCCGCATCCGGCCCGGAATGGAACTGGTACAAATCAATATAGTCCGTCTTCAGCGCCTTTAACGAGGCGTCCAGTTGCTGCAATACCGCATCGGCATCAAAGCGGTCCGTCCGCGTAAACCGCTCGTGAAACTGATGCCCGAACTTCGTAGCCACCAGCCAATCCTCCCGGTTCCGCCGGCTAAGGTAATCCCCGATGAACGCTTCGGACAAATGATCGCCGTAGCACTCCGCCGTATCGATCAGATTGATGCCAAGCTCCCGGCCCCGATCCAATATCGCATCCACTTGAGCCTGCGTATAATTCAAGCCCCACTCCCCGCCGAATTGCCAGGTCCCGATCCCAACCACCGAAACATTCAGTCCGGTCTTCCCTAATCTCCGATATTTCATTGTCCAAACCTCCTGAAGTGATCTGATTATTTCAAATAAAATACCTCGCGCATCGGCACAATCGGCTGCGGCTCGTTAAAGTCAAACGAACCTTCCACCATGCCCGACGTAATCGCATTCCACCGCTGGCATACCTCGCTCTCCGCGATATACTTGAACGCCGCGTCCGGATCATCGCATTCGAAGCAGTAGAAGAACTGATTCCCCTGCTGAAAGATCGAATAATTGCGAATGCCGGCCCGACTATGCTCCTCCAGCACCTCCGGCCACGGGTTCAAATGCATGGCCACATACGCCTCCAGCTGATCCTCCTTCACGCTCCAGGTCCAGGCAAATTTCCGGCTTGAACTTATTTCCATGATCTTACCCCTCCCATGAATAACTCATTCCCTATGGCACCTGCAGGTGCTCTTACTTCATGAAACGTCGGATCAGCTTCAGCTTGCCGGCGGTATAAGGCGGATAGATGAAACTCAGGTTTACCCGCGTCGACTTTTTCAGCACGCTTTTTCGATGAGAGAAGGTTTCAAAGCTGTGGCGTCCGTGATAAGCCCCCATACCGGAGGAACCAACACCGCCAAAGGGCAGGTGCGGGCTAACCAGATGCATTACCGTATCATTAACGCAGCCCCCGCCGAATGAAACAGACTCCATCACCTTGCGCTCGGTCGCCGTGCTGCTCGTAAACAGATACAACGCCAGCGGCTTCGGCCGTTCGCTAATGTCCCGGAGCGCCGCGTCCAGATCGTGATATCCCAGCACCGGTAAAATCGGCCCAAAAATCTCCTCCTGCATCACCGGGTCATCCCAATTCACATCCTCCATTATCGTCGGCGCCAGGTACAGATCCTCCCGTTCTCCAACCCCGCCGAACGCCACCTTTGAAGGATCTAGCAGCCCCATTAGCCGGCTCCAGTGCCGTTCATTCACGATCCGTCCGTAGTCAGGGCTTTGCCGGGGATCGTCTCCATAGAAGGCCGTGATCTGCGCCTTCATTTTGGCCATCAGCGCCGCTTTCACCGAGTCATGAACGAGCACGTAGTCTGGAGCCACGCAAGTCTGGCCCGTATTCAGGAACTTCCCCCAGACGATCCGCTGAGCGGCCAGATCAAGATCCGCTTCCCGATCGACGATGCAGGGGCTCTTCCCGCCCAGCTCCAGCACGACCGGCACCAGTTGTTCCGCAGCAGCGGCCATCACGATTTTCCCCACCTGAATGCTTCCGGTAAAGAAAATAAAATCGAGCGGGGCATGAATCAGCGCGGAGGTGACCTCCTGCCCACCCTCCATCACCCGGATGTACTCGGGATCAAAATATTCGCCAAGTATCTCGGCAATCACCCTGGAAACGTGAGGCGTATATTCCGACGGCTTAACGATCGCGGCATTCCCCGCAGAGATCGCCCCGATTAACGGATCGATCACCAGCATAAACGGATAATTGAATGGGCCGACAATCAAGGTGGACCCATACGGCTCCCGGTAAATGAAACTGCTGGAGCCGATAAGGGTTAGCGGCGTTCGGACCCGCTCCGGCTTGGCCCAACGCTTCAGACACTTCATCACGTACCCGATACTATCGTAGACATAACCGACTTCCGTGCTGTAACCCTCGAGCTCGGGCTTGCGCAAATCCCGGTGCAGCGCTTCCAGAATCCGTGACTCATAACGGAAAATCGCCGTCTTCAGGCGCTCCAGTTGGCGCAGCCTGAACTCCACCGGGCGCGTGGCGCCGGACCGGACGAATTGCTGCTGGGCGCGAACGGCTTCCGCAACGGTTCGTCCGGCGGGCGGCATCTCGACTGGAGCTCGGTTCGAATGTTCGATTTCACACAAAGCGGATCCCTCATTTTCTCAATTCTTAGCAAGATATTGGACTAATGATTCTATTGTAACGCCGATTGGGTTTGGATGGAGCTATCTTCGGAAATAATGGGGCTAAAAACACCCGCGAGAGGGAGAACACCCATGCCTTACCGGCGAAGAATCAAGCGCAAATCCACCCGAATCCCGATTCACGCCCCGTTGACGGCAAGCCATACCGCGGCGCCCGGCGAACCGCAGCCCTTGAGTGCGGATCTGGAAACCAATCTGCACGCGATTCGCGAGACGCTTGGGAACAGCACTGACATGATTATCCGGGAACTGCCGATCGGCCGTAAAGGCGATCAATCGATCGCCCTGCTGTATACCGACGGGTTGGCCGACCAGAATATCATTACCGATTTCATCATGAAATCGGTCATGCTGGACATTGATATTTTCGAGCAGACCGACCGAACCGTCACCCCTCCTTCCGACGTTGTGCTGGCCTTGAAAAGCTATGCCCTGACGATCGGCGACGTTCGGGATTTGTCCGATTTCGACGCCCTCTATCAAGCCGTGTTGTCCGGAGATACGGTAATCCTCGTCGATGGCCAAGACCACGGCGTCGTGTGCAGCACACGAGGTTGGAAAGACCGCGGGGTAAGCGAGCCATCCGCGGAAAACTCCGTGCGCGGCCCCCGGGAGAGCTTCGTTGAGTCGCTGCGTACCAACACAGCGCTGATCCGGCGAAAAATCAAAGACCCTCATCTCTGGCTGGAAACCATGCAGATCGGCCGGATCACCCGAACCGACGTCGCTATCATGTACATCAAAGGCATCGCGAACGACAAAATCGTGCAGGAAGTGCGGGACCGGCTGAACCGGATCGACTTCAGCAGCGTTCTGGAGAGCGGGTACATCGAGGAATCGATTCAAGACGAAACCTTCACTCCCTTTCCGACCCTATTCAATACCGAACGTCCGGATGTCATCGCCGCCGAATTATTGGAAGGCAAAGTGGCCATCCTGGTGGACGGAACCCCGAACGTACTAGCCGTTCCGGCAACATTCGCTTCGTTCCTTCACGCCTCGGAGGACTACTATCAGCGCGCCGATATTGCCAGCTTTATTCGGTTGTTGCGTTATCTAGGGATTATCATCTCCCTCTTCGGACCCTCTTTATATGTCGCAATCACAACGTTTCATCAAGAAATGTTGCCTACGCAACTCTTGATCAGCCTGGCAGCGCAGCGGGAGCAAGTTCCGTTCCCCGCCTTCATCGAAGCCGTTCTCATGGAGCTGACCTTCGAAATATTACGGGAAGCCAGCATCCGCATGCCCAAAAATATCGGCTCGGCCATCTCCATCGTCGGCACTTTGGTCATCGGGCAAGCCGCCGTTCAGGCGGGCATCGTGTCGGCTGCCATGGTGATCGTCGTTGCAATCACGGCGATCTCCAGTTTCATCCTGCCGGCTTTCAACATGTCGATCGCCTTTCGCCTGCTGCGCTTCCCTTACATGGCATTGGCCGCTTCCTTCGGCCTGTTCGGCATTTTCGTGGGGATTATCGCCCTGGTGCTGCACCTATGCGGCCTGCGATCCTTTGGGATTCCTTACATGGCGCCGTTTGCTCCGCTGATTCCGGTGGACAACAAAGATTCGATCATCCGGCTCCCCCATTGGATGCTGCTTAGCCGCGCCCGTCTCGTCAGCCAGAAAAACGTCACGCGCCGAATCAGCACGCCGCCGAAGAAATCGCGCGAATAAGGAGATGGAAACGTGATCAGAAAAGCGGCTGTCCTCATGTGGTTATGTATCGTTGCCGCGCTGCTCGCCGGGTGTTGGAACCGCCGGGAGCTCAACGAGCTTGGCATTGCCGTCGCCGCCGGCGTTGACAAGATAGGCGACCGTTACCGGCTGACCGTGCAGGTGGTCGATCCCGGCCAGGTTACGGCGAAAAAGGGGGCTAACGGAGGCGCCTCGGCCACGTTATATACGAGCGAGGGCGATACCATTCTTGAAGCCGCACGGAGAATTACGCAAATCAGTCCGCGGAAAATTTACCTGTCGCATCTCCGTCTATATTTGATCGGCGAATCGTTAGCCGAGGAAGGGATCGGACAAGTGCTTGACCTGTTGTCCCGCGACCATGAAATCCGCACTGATTTCTATCTTGTCGTCACCAAAGGAGCCAGCGCGATGGATACTTTGAAAATCATGACCCCGTTGGAACCGCTCCCGGCCAATAAGCTGTTTGCTTCCCTGGAAAGCTCGGAGAAAAACTGGTCGCCTACGATAGCGGTCACGCTGGACGAACTGATCAACGATTTGACCTGCGAAGGCAAACATCCCGTCATGACCGGCCTGCAAATCCTGGGAGACCCGGAAGTCGGGCAAGAGAAAAAAAATATCGCCAATATCTACACCCCTACCCAACTGCAGTATTCAGGACTGGCCGTTTTCAAAAAAACAAAATTGATCGGCTGGCTGAACGAGCAGGAAAGCCGGGGATACCATCATATCCACGGCGGCGTGAAGAGCTCCGTGTTGTATATCCCTTGCCCCGACAGCGGCAAGATCGTCGTCGAAACCATTCGCAGCAAAACGAACGTCAAAGGCAAGGTCGCTCAAGGGGACCCGCGGATCGAGATCAAGGTTCAGGTTGAGGCCAATATCGCAGCCGTCGGCTGCAGAAACCTGGATCTCACCGACACGGCCACAATCGCCGAACTGGAAAAAAGAGTTGAAACGAAGCTGGTCGATATTATGGATACGACCGTTGAAAAAGTGCAGAAAGAGTATGGAATCGATATTTTCGGGTTTGGCGAAGCCATTCGCCGTGCAGATCCCGGGGCTTGGAAGACGATGAAGAAGAATTGGGACGAGGAGTATTTTACCCATTTGCCGGTAGACATTCATGTGGATCTCGTGATTCGCCGCATCGGAACGATTTCCGACTCGTTCCTAAATCAAACGAAGGAGTAGACCGTCATGTTAGGGATTGCGGGAATTTTAGCGATTGCGGGAAGCATCGCCTGGATCGAGCTTCCGTCCATGTTAAAGCGAAAACAATATAAAGAGTTGTGGGTGTTTGCCATTTTGCTGCTGCTTGCTGTCTTGGCGAGCCTGCCCCCTGTGTTTTCGCCCCACGTTCCAAGCCCGCTTCTCGCGATCACCTTCGTCTTCAAACCGTTCAGCGAGCTGCTGTCCGCGATCGGTCTGATCCCGTCATAGAAGGAGGTGGCCCGAATGCCGAAGCTTTCCCTGATTTCCGCCAGGCAGACCACGATCTTGACTACTCTGTTTACAGTGGGCAGCGCCATTCTGATCATCCCCTCCGGCATGGCTTCCAGCGCCAAGCAAGACGCCTGGATCGCCGCGCTTGCCGGCATCGCCGGCGGGCTTCTGCTGGTGGCCTTGTACAACGCCCTATCGCGCTGGTATCCGCAGTCGACCCTGATCGGGATGATGGAGCAAGTGCTGGGCAAGTGGCTGGGAAGAGCGGTATCCCTGGCGTTTGTGATGACCTGGGTCGTAATTACTCCCGGGGCGACGCTCTACTATTTAGGCAATTTCCTGGCAACCCAGATTCTGCCGGAGACCCCGATGATCGCGGTAAACGTGTTGTTTATCCTTATTGTTGTCATGGGGGTGCGCGCGGGAATCGAAACGATCGCCCGTACGGCGGAGCTGCTATTCCCTTGGTGTATGCTGCTTTATATTGCCCTTGTGGTTCTCGTGATGACGCAAATCGAGCCGAGTAAAGCGTCGCCGGTCATGGAATCCGGACCGTGGCCGATCGGATCGGCCGCATTGGGTTTCGTCTGCACGGTATTCATTCCCCAGTTGTCCTTGCTTCTATTTCTGCCGCCCGCGATGAACCGTTCACGGGAAGGCCGAAAAGGGATGCTGTTCGGCAGCTTGACGGGCGGAATGATGATCGCCGTCATCGTCACTTTATCCATCCTCGTTCTGGGGCCGGAGATTACCGCGAGAAGCATCTACCCCAGCTATTCGCTGGCCAAGAAGATCAACATCGGCAACTTTTTGCAGCGCATCGAGGCGTTTATGGCCATCCTCTGGTTCATCACGCTTTATTTTCGAGAAACTTTGTACCTGTATGGAGTCACGTCGGCGCTTGCCGAGATTTTGCGATTAAAAGATGGCCGGCCTCTCGTTCTGCCGCTGGGGATGATCACCGTTGTTCTCTCCATTGTCAATTATCCGAACGTCCCGTTTCAACAAACCTGGGATACGAAAACCTGGATCCCCTACGCAATAACGGTAGGGTTCTTGCTTCCTATTCTGCTGGCCGTCGTTCACCTGATCCGCAAAGCCAAAGGCAGGAAAACAATTTAAGGAGGGGAGGTGTGCGCGATGCGGAACGATATGAAAATTTCCATGCGCCAATTGGCCATTTTGACCCTGCTCTTTACCGTTGGCAGCGCCATTCTGATCGTCCCGTCGAGCATGGCGGCCATCGCGAAGCAAGATGCCTGGATCGCCGCCTTGATCGGACTCGGGGGCGGATTGATCGTCGTCTGGCTGATGGCGTCGCTGATCCGCGCTTATCCGCAGATGACCCTCGTTGGCGTTCTGGAAGCGCTGCTTGGCAAATGGATCGGCAAAACCGTAGCATTGCTGCTGACAGCCAGCTTATTTCTGGCCGGGCCGGCGACGGTGCTGCACGACATCGGCGAGTTCATGACAACCCAAATGATGCCGGAAACCCCGATTCAAGCCTTGATCATCTTGTTTACGATCGTCGTACTGATGGGCTTGCGCGCCGGCGTCGAAGTGTTGGCCCGCTCTGCGGAGCTTCTATTCCCTTGGTTTACGATCCTGTACGTATCCCTGGTCGTGCTCGTCTCGTCCCGGATTGAACCGCAACACATCACCCCCGTCCTGGAAAAGGGGTTCTCTCCCCTTTGGCCGGCAGCGGTCTCCTTTATGGGCATTGTCCTTCTTCCCCATTTCGCGCTGCTGCTGTTTCTCCCGCCCGCCGCGAACCGGCCCCAGCGGTTGGCCGGCCAGATGCTCCTCGGCAGCCTCATCGGCGGCATGATGCTCGTGATCGTCATCGTCTTGTCCATTCTCGTACTGGGGCCGGAGATCACAGCGCGAAGTTTGTACCCCAGCTACTCGTTGGCCAAAAAGATCGATATTGCCCATTTCCTCCAACGCATCGAGGTGCTTATGGCCGCCATTTGGTTCATTTCGCTCTACTTCCGAATCACGTTGTACATGCTTGCCGTTGTGTCTTCGCTCGCGCAAGTATTCCATTTCAAGGATTACCGGCCTCTGACGCTGCCGCTTGGCATGCTGCTGGTCGCAATCTCCTTGATCGTCTACCCGAACCAAGCCTTCAAACAGACTTGGGATACGGAGACTTGGACGCCCTACATCCTCACGGTCGGACTGCTTCTTCCACTGGTCCTGGGAGGAATTCACCTGTTGCGCAACAGGATTTCGAGCAAGAAGGCAGGCCATTGACGTCATGTTTATGCTGGGAAAAGCACAGTAAAAAGGAGCTATTCCTCCAGCGTAACACCGCTGGGGAAATAGCCCCTTGTATATTAATCGCCGTCTTGAATTTGGATGCGCTTGGAGCGGGTTGGCTGCCGTTTCGGCACCTCCAGCTTCAAGACGCCATCCTTCAAGGAGGCGCGGATGGCTTCTTCCTGAATGTCCTGCACATAAAATCTTCGCACGTATTCGCCGTACCGGCGTTCCTTGCGAACGATTTGCTGCTTCGTATCCTCCATACTATGATCCTCGTCGCGAGCCGCTTGGATCGTCAGGTAGGGAGCGGCATAGTCAATCTGGATGTCTTCTTTGCGAAACCCCGGCAATTCCGCTTCAACCAGATAAGCTTGCTCCGTCTCTCGAATATCGGTTCTAAAGGATAACGGCGAACTGTTCAGCGGTGCAAAAAAGTCATCTTGGAACACATCGTTGAACGTCTTCGCCAGCTGACGAAACGCATCTTCTCGATGTCTGCCAAAAGGAATCAAATCAAACATCATGCATTCCCCTTTCTTTGACCTTATTTGACCTTACAGCCCCATTATATGCCTCCGAGGCGAGAGTGACAAAAGCGATCTGCGGCCAAATAACCCCGTGTCGGGCGATTTCGCTTGATTTCTTTGTCCTTAATGCCGCAATCTGCGAATTTGACCTTATTTGACCTTAAATCGTCCTCTCTCCTCTGGCCGGCGCGCCTTGATGTCTCTATGGCTGCCTTTGCACGATTATCCCTTTCCTTCAGGAAGGCCAGGGACCCGGAGAAGCGAGTGCATGTGGCTTGACCGCCCATCATGCCGCCAGCACCTCTCCAGTTCTCGGCGATCTGATCCACTGATCCAAGGGGATAATCGTGCAAAGCGTCCGAAATTATCTTATTGCCCTCCGGCCCCTGCCAGTTGCGCTTCGATCGCCGCCGCCAAGTCTTCGTAGGAGGAGCTGGGCAGCAATTCGCCGTTCACCATAAACTGCGGCGTGCCGTTCACGCCGTAATAGCCGGCGGTTTTAAAGTCTTCTTTGACCGGCAGCATGTAGGCATGGCTCTTCAAATCGCTCGCAAACCGGTCGTAATCGATGCCGTCGATGTTTTTCTTCACGAAGTCCAGCAAAAATTCAGGCGTCGCCCAAATTTTCGTCTCGTCGCCTTGGTGCGCGTATAGCTTGCTCTTGAACTCCCAGAACTTCTCATTGCTCTGCGCCGCGATCGCCTCGCCCGCGCTGGCCGCCATGATCGAATCCCGGTCAATAAACGCGTAGTTGGTGAAGAATAACTCGATTTTGCCGGTATCGATGAAGTCCTTTTGAAGCTGAGGCATGTAGGTTTCTTCCCAATTCTTGCAGGCCGGGCATTTGAAATCGGCGAATTCGATCACCTTCACCTTGGCGCTTGGATCGCCCAAATGCGGCTGCTTCTCGTACTTCAAACCTTCGGCGGTGTAATCGCCTTTGATTTCCGTGTAATTCGGGAGGGCCCGCAGTTCGGCGGAATCCGAATCTCTCAAGAACACGAAAGCCAGGGTGATCACCAAAATCCCGATCAATATCAATGATATTACAAAAACCAGATTGGATCTCGCGAACCCGCGGTCTGCCCTTTTTCCGCCCGCAGCTTTGCCTGCGGTCCCCCTACCGGCATTCTTCTTGCTCTTTGTTGTCCTGTTGTATGCCGTCTTGTTGTTCAGGGTCGATTTCCCGCTGCCGTTCCGCTTGTTCCCTTTGTTCTGGACCATCCGCCATCCTACCTCCATATGGAATCATTTCGTCCCCATTCTAGCGTATGGCCCCCGGCAAGGGACGTAATTTAGGTCACAGGTAAGCTTCCTTATAACCGCCGCAAGTACACAAACCGGCTGGCGTAATCGCCGGCCATTGTCAACGGCAGGCCGAGTCGCATCAAGGTGAGCCGTGCCAGACGGGATTCTTCTGAATTAAAGCATGCTCACGTTCAGATGCCGCGGTACACTGTAGCATTCGCATACCCTCCTCCTCCAACTGGATAGCCACAAGGTGATATGTTGAAGTCAGGATTGTCTAACGCTTGTGAGCGGCGCTATTTGGGCAAAAACGGGGGTCTGCTGGATCTAACGCTTGCCAGTCGCCTTATTTGTGTATTTTAAGATCAAAAGGGGGCTTATCTGCCCCCATAAGATTGCTGATCAGCGTTAGAAATGAAAATGCGGCTATAGAGGGCAAATAAGGGTTGTGGCAAGCGTTAGCGGATAGCCAGCACCACTCGGGGTTGCAATTTGATTCGCTATTGCAGTTGCATTCTCGGTTGCGGTTGCATCCGCAGTCGCTAAGGTCAGCGGGATACCAAGTCCACCCGTTCCGGTTGCGCCAGGTCAGCGACTTCACCGCCGTGCGGAAATGCGCTTCCGCTTCGGCGATCCGCCCCGGCGCAGCAGCAGCGTCCCGTAAGCGACGTTAATGCGGATGTCGCCGGTATCGTGCTTCAATCCCTCCAGGTAGCACGTACGCCTCCATCTCAAACGTAGCATGACGGTACTGCTCCAGATGCGGATCGGCCATTTTGACGAGGCGGTTCCGCTACCTGGCCGGGCGGCTGACGGAGAGCGTCACGCTCCCCGAATTGGCGGAGCAGGCCGGGCTGTCGAAGCAGCGTCTCGCCTACTTGCTTAACCGCGAGGCAGGCCTCCTGCCCGAGCCACGGACATTATCCGCCGATCCGCATCAGGACTGCCTCGCGAGCCGCTTTCGTCAGACCGCCGAGTACCAGATCATAAGAATGGTCAATCATCGCCCGCACATCGTCCAGCGGCAAGCTGCCGTCCACCGTGACCGTATTCCAGTGCTTCTTATTGAGGTGATATCCGGGCTTTACGCAAGCATGCTGCTCCCGAAGATTCGCTGCAATCACGGGATCGCATTTCAGGGAGATGCTCGCTGCCGCATCGTCGGATGTTACCGGGAGTAATGCAAACATTTTCCCTCCGACCTTCATAACCGCCGTTTCCGGACCAAACGGATATTCCAGGACGGCCCCTTTTTTGGACAAACCATAGGCAACCAGCTTCTGATACACGTTCCTTCCTCCTTACTGCTCGCATGGTATTTGGTGTAACTATAGCATGACAGACAAGCGGGGAAAAGCGCCACGCCCCACATAATACCCATATTATTCCATATGATAGCTGGGGGGCAGTCGGTAGGTGGGGATGGTGTGTATAGTGAGGGAGCGAACGGTGAGAGGTACTCGGTGGGGGGTGTATGAGGAGTGGGTACGGAAATTTTGTATGGAAGGTGTGCGTGGAAGTTGTGTACGGGGATGTAAAGTGTGTGGGGTGGGGGCTAGAGTATAGAGGTGCGAAGTGGCAGAGTTTAGAGGACGGCGAACATAGCGGTAAAAAAGGGCCTTATTACTCCTCCTAAGGCTAATTCCATAAAAATAAGACCCCAAAAGGGCCTTATTTACGCAAAACCAAGGTAAAACCAACTAGAATGGGGCTCCTGCCACTGAATAGCGGTAAAAAGTTCCCTTATTTATCGCAAAAAGGCCCTTTCGGTTGAAATAAGGCCATAAAATACCGCTATCGCGAGCGACAGACAGAGGAGCCGCACCATGCACCACACCATACCATACACCACATACCATACACCACTCACCACACACTCACACCAAGATGACGGTTATTACGCGTCGCGCTTCAGGTGCTTCCTCCCTCCGGGTGACGGCGGACCGCCTGCGGCGGTGCCCTCCACCCGGATGGGAGCCGCCCGAGGGGACGGCGTCAACACCCTCACCGGACGACGGATCGGGAATGCGGGGTGGGAAAACCACCCCGCATTCCCGGTGTCCGGTGTCCGGTGTCCGGCCTCCGCCGTCCCCTCCCGCGTCCCGCGGCCCACGTCCCGCGGGATCCCTACAGCGGCATCGCCTTCCCGTCGATGCCGATCATCACGGCGCCGGTGTCCGCCGCCAGCTTGCCCTCGGCCAGGTCGAGGATCGACCTCGCCGAATCCAGCGGGTCGCCCGGCGCCTGGCGGCCGCCCATCGGCGTGCGCATCCAGCCCGGGTGCATGGCGAACACGCGGAACTCCTGCGGCACCAGCTCCTTGCGCAGCTGGGCGGTAAAATAGTTCAGCGCCGCCTTGGACAACGCGTACGGATAATCCCCGCCGTACGCCCCGGCCAAGCCCCCCGCTTCCGAGGATACGTTCAGGATGAACGGCTGGCGGCCGGCTCTGAGGAGCGGCAGGAAATGCTTGACCATCTTCATCGGGCCGTAGAGATTGGTGCGGAACGTATTCTCCACCGCGGCGAATTCCAATCGCTCGATCGACTGTTCCCGCGCCAGCAAAATTCCGGCATTGTTGATCAACGCATCAACCGCTCCCCATCTGGCCGCGATCGCCTTTTGCGCCTCGGCAATCGAAGCCTCTTCGTCCACATCCAGCTCCAGCAGCATCAGCTTCCCCGGCGCGCCCGCCTGCCGTTCTTCCAACGCTTCCACGTTGGTATCCAACGAGCGAATGCCGGCGGCCACCTCATGTCCGCGCCGCAGCGCTTCCCCTACGATTTCCAGGCCAAGCCCCTTTCCTGCTCCCGTCACGATCAGTTTCATCTTCCTACCTTACCTCCTCTAGGGTCCATAACTTACCCATTCCCCGTTTGAATCCGTTTACATTTTGCCGAAGTGTAAACCGCCTACTTGTCGTTCTCCAGCCGCTCGATCCACCGCTTCAGATCCCGCGTGTCATCCAGATCGGCATCGCGCCCGCCCGGGTATTCCCCTTTTGGCATCAGCGTCATGACGCGCCCTTCGAGCAGTTGAATTCTCTCCTCCAGGAAGTCCCGCCAAGTGCTCGAATGCTCATCCGGTTTGATCCGTTCTGCGATACGGATTCGCCGCCCCCTGACGAGATCATTCCGATTTGCGTAATCGCCCGGGTACCCAACGGTTGTTTGTCCAGGTGCGGTCGCTCCTCCGGAAATGCCGTGGTGAGCACATGGCTAATGCACCCCCATTCTAGCATATTCAGAAGGATTCCGGTACAAGTCGCTGTGGCAAAATCGGGTCAAGAACCTACGGCACAAATGCCCATCTCCGCGAATATACTGCAGCAAGAACAAAGGAGGAATGGATTCGAATGCCTAATATGTATTCGCCTTATGGCGGCATGCCAAACCAAGTAAGTCCAATGAGCCAGGAGCCGATGGGGTACGACCACAAGAAACAGATGGCCGAGATGTGTAAAAAATATCACCACCATCTGATGCAAATGGAAGGTTCCGACGGCAGAATGTATGAAGGGATTATCGACGGAATGGACGACGAACACGTCTATCTTCTCGTTCCGGTCGGGGATATGGAGGAGCGGGGATTCGGATTCCCTTATGGCGGTTATCCCTTTGGCGGAGGCTTTGGTTACGGCTTCGGTTACCCGCGCCGCTTCCGCCGCTTTATTCGGCGGCCTTACCCGTTTTTCTTCTTCAGAAGATTGTTCTTCCCTTATTTCTTCTAAAAAAGAGAAACCAGCCAGCAACAAGGCCTCCTGCCATCAGCAGGAGGCCTCGTCTGCTTAATTAAACCTGGCCGAAATCCCTGCCTTGCGGCGCGCGATGTCGGTAAACCGTGTTGCCGATCCGGGCAAACACTCCCCTCAGGGATCGGATATGCTCGTAGTTGGGGTAGATCATCGTATCCATCAGATACGCCGATCTTTGGCTGCCGGGTTTCCTGCGCCGGTTCAGCGCCTCAATGATCCCCGAAGAAGAGCGAATGCCGATGCCGTGGCCATAATAGCGGTCTTCGCCCAGCATGATCACGTTCTCCCCTTGCCATTCCGGGGTTTCGGGATTATGATCCGGATTCTTGAAATAGAGAATATCCCCGGGATATGGACCCAGCCGCAGGCTGCCCTGACGAAATCCCAGATCGCTGTCATACTGCCAATCGTATAGAAACAAGTTGGTAAAATACGTATTAAACGCCCGGCTGCCGATTTGATCCAACACGGCTTTATACATCACGATCATCATCGCCATGGAGCACTCAAAGCCGTAAAGCGGCCCGTTGCGATAAATATCCTGGATCGCCTCAGCCGGCGGCACGGCGTTTCTTAGTCGGAATCCTCCTTCCTCCGTGCGGCTCCAATACATTTCATTGCATCTGGACCTGCGGTAGACGGCAAATTGGACACCGCTCGCTTGAAGCGCCAGGGCCGAATCAACGATTGAATTTCGCAGGCTCAGTTCAAACAACAGCTCTTCCAAAGAGCCGTAACGATAGGGCACGGGGCTCCTCTCTTGGGCCTGCACGATTTCTCTTTGCAGCGGCGGCAACATCATTTGAGATAACTGTCTTTTATCTTTTGGCGGCAGAAGGATCAAGCCTATTTCCCTCCTTAGGTTTTGTCGGATGAATCTAGGTTAGTGTACGTGCGGAAGCCCGAATTGGTGCCCGCCCGGCCGCATTCAATCTGCCTTTTCCAGAAAATCCAGACGCAGACGCAAACACCCCCAAGCCGTATCCATTGGCTTGGGGGACGCTTTTCGCAGTATTCACACCTGTTGGATTTGAATCAGATTCGTCGTTCCTGCCTGCCCCAGCGGCAATCCCGCCGAGAAGACCACGATATCGCCTTCCTGAACGTAGCCCGTGCGGCGAGCGCTGTCGATCGCCGCGGCCAGCATTTCGTCCGTCGTCGTAACCGGACCGCCCAAATAAGGGAATACGCCGGACAACAAGATGAGTTTGGTCACGACATGCGGGTGGTGGGCAATCGCCAGAATTGGCGCCTTCGGCCGGTATTTCGAGACCATTCTGGCCGTAAAGCCGCTTTCGGTCGAGGTGATAATCACTTTGGCGTTCAGTTCCAGGGACGCGCTGACCGCTCCTTGGCTGATGACTTCCGTGATATCGGTGCCGTGCAGCCTTCTACGCCGGTTGAACGACTCCCCGTAATCGATCATGGATTCGGCCTTCCGCGCCACGGCAGCCATAGTCCGCACCGCTTCAACCGGATACTTCCCGGCGGCCGATTCCCCGGACAACATCACAACGTCGGCTCCCTGCATCACGGCATTATATACATCGCTGACTTCTGCACGTGTCGGCCGCGGATGAAGCTGCATCGACTCTAACATATGCGTGGCGACAATTACCGGCTTGCCGGCTGCGTTACATTTGTCGATCATTTCCTTCTGCAGCATCGGCACTTCCTCAACCGGAATTTCCACCCCGAGATCGCCGCGTGCGACCATGATGCCATCCGAAGCTTCAATGATGTCCTCCAGATCGCGAACGCCTTCATCATTTTCGATCTTGGAGATAATTTGCACATGGCCGCCGTGATTCTCCTGCAGAATCCGCCGAACCTCACGAATATCGTCGCCTTTACGAACAAACGAGACGGCGATCATCTCAATCCCGTTCTCCAGACCGAAATGAATATGCCGGATATCACGTTCGGTCACACCGGGCAACGTCGTTTGGATTCCCGGAAGATTCACGCCCTTGTTCGGTTTCAGCTTCCCGCCGCTGACGATACGGCAACGAACCTCATCCCCTTCGGCCGATAGGACGCGCAGCTCAATTAATCCGTCATCGATCAGGATTCGATCGTCGGCCTTAACCACCTGGGGCAACTCGGAATAGTTGACCGAGAGCTTCGCGGCGTCTCCGGGCAGGGGTTCCGTTGTAAGCACGATCTCCTCTCCGGCGATCAGCTCGCAGGAGGGTTCCCGCAATTTGCCGATGCGGACCTCCGGCCCTTTAATGTCCATCATGATCGGAACGAACGTATGCAATTCTTGCGCGGCTTGACGCACCCGCTGAATGCGGGCCACATGCTCCTCCAACTCCCCGTGGGCCATATTCAGTCGGCCAACTGTCATCCCGCCCTGAATCATCTCCTTCAACACGGAGACCGAGTCGCAGGCGGGGCCTAACGTACAAATGATCTTTGTCCGCAGCACCGTGGGACCTCCTTCAATTCCGTTTCGCTTAGTATGCGTCAAGCCGCGAAAAACGAATTATTTTTGCAGATGGTAAGGAACGGTTGCGATGACGATGTCCTTTTTATTAAATAAATAAGCTCTAAGCAAAAGGCTGGATTGATTATGCAAAATATGCTGCCACCAGTGCCGGGGAATAAACTGCGGAATCAGGACGGTGATGTGATCGGTCTCCGCCGTTTTCCATTCCACCGTATCAATGAACTTCATAATCGGCCGGATGATGCTGCGGAAGCTGGAACGAAGCGTGATTAAACGGACTCCCGGATTCCATTCCTCCCACTTTTTCTCCATGCGGTCAATATCCTCGTCGTCAAACCCGACATACACGGCAACAACGTTATCGGTCAGCGATTTGGCGTAGCTTAACGAGTTCATCACGACGCGGGTGACCCCGGCGACCGGTACGACGATCGTGCTGCCTTTAATGCACGGCTTTTCCCTTCCCATATCGATGCGAAGCTGGTCGGCAATATTTAAATAATGGCGGTGAATTTGGTAAAAGATAAACATTACCAGCGGCAGGAAGATAAATACGACCCAGATATGCGAAAACTTGGTGATGATGAAGATCAGCGTAATTCCCAGCGTCGTCAGCATCCCGATCGTATTGATCACGAACCGGAATACCCATCCCTGCGGCTTGTGCTTCAACCACCGAACCATCATGCCAAGCTGCGATAAGGTAAACGGAATAAATACACCAACCGCATACAGCGGAATCAAACTCTCCGTGCTGCCATGGAAGGCGAGAACCAGCAAAGCCGAAGCCACGCCGAGAAAGATGATTCCGTTCGAGAATCCGAGCCGGTCCCCTCTGACCATAAACGCATGTGGCATGTATTTATCTTTGGCCAGCATAAACGCCAGGAGCGGAAAAGCCGAATAAGCGGTATTGGCAGCCAGAAACAAGATCAGTGCCGTAATAGCTTGAATAATGTAGTACATCACCCCGCGGCCAAAGGTGGATTCGGCGATTTGCGAAACTACGGTCGCCTTGGGATCGGGAGTGATGCCGTACCAATAGGCCAGCGTACTGATTCCGATAAACATGGTGCAGAGAATGACGCCCATCATCACTAGGGTAGTTGCGGCATTGCGTTCCGCCGGCTGCTTGAAGTTCGGAATGGCATTCGATACCGCCTCCACCCCGGTTAAGGCCGAACAGCCTGAACTGAAAGCCTTGAGCAACAGAAACAAGCTGATATCCGAGACGGCGGTCCCCATCTCCGGCACGCTGGCGTGAATGCCGCCGGTCATGTATTTGAAGAGCCCCGACAGGATCAGGACGAAGATCGACGCGACGAACAGATAGACCGGAACCGCCAGAACGGAGGCCGACTCCGTAACCCCCCTGAGGTTCATCAGGGTCAACAGCGTGATCATCAGAAGCGCAATCAACACCCTGTGATCATGCAGCATGGGAAAAGCAGATGTTATGGCGTCGGTGCCCGCCGACGAGCTGACCGCCACCGTCAGAACATAATCGACCAGCAGCGAGCCGCCGGCCAAGAGTCCTGTGGGGCGCCCCAGGTTATCCATCGCGACGATATACGCCCCGCCCCCGCTCGGGTAGGAGAAGATCGTCTGCCGATACGACAAGATCAGGATCAGCAACAACCCAAGCACCGCAAACGAGATCGGGATCGAATACCAGACGGCTGAAAATCCCGCCGCCATCAGAACGATCAGGATTTGCTCCGTTCCGTAAGCCACGGACGACAAGGCATCCGAGGACAATACGGCCAGCGCCTTAAGCTTGCTGAGCTTTTCCCCTTCAATTTCGGTACTTTTCATCGGTCTTCCGATCAGTACACGCTTAATTTTGTTCACCATGATGATTCCTCTCTTCATCCTCAAAAATTCTTCTGTTTTTACCCATTCGTAGTCCTATAGAGTCCCCCATCCTGCGGAGAACAACACAAAAAAGCCGCAGGAAAGTTGGACCTTCCCACGGCCGCTTCAAAAATTTCCAAGCGAAAACCGCGACAATTCCCTCTTTCGGACGCTTACGGAGTTAGCTGACGGATTCGGGCACGAAAGCAGCCCTACGCTCTCCGGCCAAGATGGCCCAATGAAGCGATTCACCCCGGAAACCGGCTGTCAGGCTGGTTTCGATTGGTTCCCCCGTTTCTTTACCGAATAAAGAATTCAGCGATCAGGTATTTGTCATATCAAATTGCCACTGATGAATCATACTCCTGGCCACAAAAAGTGTAAAGATGAGTTTAAGGCAAATTGGCGGGGAAAAGGACTCGGCGGCAATCAGGTAAGCGTATACATCATCCTCAGGCGTTGATTCTTTCCGTCGGGCTTGAAATTGCGCGGTGTAGATGCATCGGGTGGCGGTTGGCGAAAACTTTTATATTCCTCTTATGGAATATTCCCAGTTCAATAAGGTATACTCAAGGGAAGGAAGTGAGAACGATGAATCCTGCAACTTTAAGTGCGCTTGCCGAACCTCGCCGTTTGGAGATGGTCGAATTGCTGCGCTCCGGTCCCCTGACGGTGGGAGAGATCGCAGATCGACTCCAAGTCCGGCAGCCGCAGGTGTCGAAACATTTGAAGGTGCTGAATGAAGCCCGCATCGTAGAGGTTGAGCCTGTTGCGAACCGCCGGATTTACCGGCTTCGCCCGGAGCCTCTGCAGGAGCTCGATGCGTGGATCGCTTCGTTCCGAAATTTGTGGGAAGGGCGGTTTGACCGGCTGGACGAATACCTGCAGGAGATCCAGAACTCGGAAACGTCCCCTTCACAGGCTAACATGATGAAAACCCCGTAAGGAGCAGCCGCCTCCTTACGGGGTTTGGGTTTACAAATATTAAGCTGGCGAAAGGCTTCTCAGCTTCTGATCCAGCAGCTCAAAGGTCAGCCGCAGCCGATCCTTCGGCATATCGCTGTAGCGGTCACCGATGTTTACCTCGAAGTGGCTTCCCCCCTCAACCTTCTCCTTAACCACAGGCGTTAAGCCGACTCCGGTTTCCCGATACACCTCAATCAGGATGGGTTCCAACTGCTCCTTGGACACTTCCGAATGGACATGGAACATGTTGGATACCGGGACAACCGGCACAGTCTTCAGATGATGGCACCGGTTGTACAGTTCGGAAAGTTCCTGGGCCTGCCGGTAATATAAGTCCATTTTTCCGATGCGCTGCTCATAATAGTAATCCGCACTCAAAAAATACGGGTACAAACTGATCAAATCACCGCCGTGACGTCTTTTCCATACCTTGGATTGCTTCGTAAATTCCGGTTCGCCGGCCAAGATCGCCCCAGCGATTCCGCCGATGCCTTTGTAGAAGGAAATATAGACGCTGTCGAACAGGGCGCAGACGTCGGCCGCTGTTTTTTGATAGAAGGGAAGGATTTCGAACAGCCGCGCGCCGTCCAAATGCAGCTTGACGCCCTTCTCCCGGCAGTAGTCGGAGATCGCAACCAGCTCGTCGAAAGGCGGCAGTTGGCCGCCGATCTCACGCTGCGGCAGCTCCAGCAACAGGCACGAGACATTTGCGGGCAGTTGCTGAACGTCCTTCAGATCGATAAGCCGGTCCTTGTCCGCGAGGAGGATCGGCTCAAGTCCGTGCAGCTCCTTCAGGCCGTCTTCCTCGTGAATCTCGAGATGGCATAAGGGATGATACGCTACGCGCTTCGACCCTTGCCGGTCGCACCAGATCCGCAGGGCAATTTGCTGCGCCATTGTACCGCTGGGAAAAAACACCGCCGAAGCCTTGCCAAGCACGCCGGCCATCTTCGTCTCGAAGGCCTCCAGGGCTCGGCCCGCACCGTACATATCGCTGTCCATCTCTCCGTCAATGGCGGCCAAAGCCTGCTTCAGGACCTCCACATTCCGTTTTCCATGGCCCCCTACTTGATAAACCGTTCGATCGAAAGCCGCTTTCAATGTCTTCTTATCCGGTGTTCCTGCGTGTCCATACATCGATCCTCGTCGCCCCTCTCCATGCTGTCTGTATAAACTGTGAGTTCCTGCTTCATTATAGCTCGATTCGGAGCGGGAATCGATGCTGACATGGGCAATAGATGATGAAAAAAAGAACGCCTGCTCCATGCAAGCGTCCTTCCACATCCTTATCAGGGGAGTTGATTTAAAGTTTAAACACGTTGGTTAGCCCGTTCATATTCTCGGACAACTCCACCAGCTGAGTGGAGGTCTTCTCGATATTGCCAAAAATTTTCTCCTGCGTGCCCAGCTGTCCCTGGATCTCGCCGGAAACCTGCAGCCCTGATTCGATGGTGCCGTTTACGTCTTCCAGCGTGGCGGTCATTTCTTCCAGGGAGGCCGCCTGCGTGGTGACCCCGTCGGAGATTTCGGTCAGCATCGCAAAGGTGTTCTCGACATTATCGATGATGTGCTCGATATTGGTCTTCACATTCTCCGATTGCGTTACCCCTTGTTGGACCTTCTCCTCCGTCTGGGCGACTGCAGCCACAACGCTGCCGGTCCGAACGGTCATGTCCTCAACCAAGCTGCCGATTTCCTGCAGGGATTGATTCGTATCCTCGGCCAGTTTCCGGATTTGTCCGGCGACCACGGCAAACCCTCTTCCCTCTTCCCCCGCCCGGGCGGCTTCTATCGCCGCATTGAGGGCTAGCAGGTGCGTCTGTTCGGAAATTTGTTTGATAATGCTGACAACCTCGGTAATTTTCTGGCTCTGCTCCTCTAGTCCAAGCACTTCGCTGCTGACGTGCTTCGTATTTGCCGCCAGCTCATTGATCGCCTCGACGATCGACTCCACCGATTGCTTCCCGCCTTCCGCGGAATGCATCACCGATTGAGCCTGCTCCGCGATTTGGTTAGACAGTTCCGCCGTCGTCTGCGAATGGTTCGTAATCTCGGAGATGGCAACGGCCGTTTGCTTCATGCTGGCCGCATTTTGGGTGAACACGCCCAGCAAATGCTTGACACCCTCATTGATTTCATGCACCTGCCCATTGGCCTGCTCGATGATTCCGTTCAGCTCTTCCGATGATAACGTCACCCGTTCGGAGGAAGATTGGATCGTTGCGATCAACTGTTTCAGGTTATCTCTGGCCTTCTCGAGCGACTGAACCATCTGACCCGCTTCGCCTTGCTGCGTCGTCCGGATCTCAAAGGACAAGTCATTTTCGGCGATTGAATTCGCCAGCTTCACGCCTTGCTTGAGCGGACGGACCAGCAATAATTCGGAGATCAGAGCGGCAAACACCTCGAAAATGACAAAAATGATCAAAGCCTTGAACCCTAAAGAGGGCGTGATGAGCTTAAAGAAATCATGATGCTGGCTGTAAGATAACGTGACGACGAGTGCGGTATTCGAGACGAACATGGCCAAAAAAACGAGCACCATGATCCGAGTCCGAATAGAAATGTTGTGAATTCGATTCATCTTAGCATCACCTGACTTGTTCGTAGTAGTAAAAATGAAAAGTCCCTCTAGTAAAATTTGAAAGAATCCAGGCATCTCCTCCTAGTTGCGAGATAGGCCTTAGGTTCCAAAAATTACATGTGTTGTTCATTATATAGTTCCATTTCACTACAGTCAAATCAGTGCAAACGAAGCTCAAGTGATGGTAAACATACTATCGATGCCTGGAATTCATGCTTCATATCCCCTTATTCCGGCAGCGTCCCTCTCACCAGCCATTCCCGGTGCCGCTTCGAGCATTACGCGATGCGCCGGATAGGCCAGCTTGATCCCCTCCTCCTCCAGCACCTGCATAAAGGCGAGATTCATCTTCTGACGTGCCGTTAAGTACTCGGCCCACACCGTTGAGCGGGTGAAGTAATAGATGAAGATGCCTAGACTGCTCTCGTTGAAATCCGTAAACTTGACCAGAATCGTACCCGGATCGATCTCTTCGTGGTTGCGGAGCAGCTGTTCGATTCGGGCGATGGCAACCGACAGTCGTTCCCGGTCGGAGTCTAAAGCGACGCCAAGTGTAAAGCTGACCCTTCGTTTGCCCATTTGGCTCCAGTTCGTGATCGGCTGATCCGCAAGCGAAGCGTTGGGCACGGTAATCACCGCATCGGCGAACGTGCGGATTTTGGTGCTGCGAAAGGTAATGTCCTCCACCACGCCTTCAGCGGTTGGCGTCAGAATCCAGTCGCCTTTCGCGAAAGGCTTCTCCAGAATGATCACAATGCCTCCGATGATGTTCCCTAACGTGTCTTTGGCCGCCAAGGCGACGGCTAAGCTGCCCAACCCCATGCCGGCCACCAGGCCGTTGATGCTGAATCCCCACTCCGCCCCAATTAAGGTCACGGTTAATAGAACGACAATAATACGCAGGACTTTCGACAAGAATGGAATGAGCATGCTTCCATCGTCTAATCTAATTTTACGGCTAAGTCCCTCCAGCATCACCGAGGATTGAGCGGATAGAATATACATCCCCCAACCGATCAAAGCGATGACGCCGCTGCGGAATAAAGGATCCAAACCTATCGCGATTTCCCAACTGCGCGGCAACAAATATTTGAGCCCCAATTCAAGACCTATCAGAATGAACAACCACCGAAAAGGCCGTTCAAGCACTTGTCTCCATAACGCTCCCCGGTCAGTCGCCGCGGACTTGTTGCGGTCCAGCAGGGAGAACGCCAACTTCACGAACCCTTTGCTCAACACGGCAAATATGGCCACGATTCCG
Organism: Paenibacillus phocaeensis; assembly: GCF_900021165.1. GTDB lineage: Bacteria > Bacillota > Bacilli > Paenibacillales > Paenibacillaceae > Fontibacillus > Fontibacillus phocaensis. Next base: position 108,516 of record NZ_FCOQ01000007.1, read on the forward strand.
ATGGCAATCCCTATATTCATCCATCCAAGCTGACTGAACAAGTCCGAGAATCTTCCCCCATCGTTCATCGGTATAGCACCTCCTTAAAAATAAAGTGCCATTATACCATTAGGTATCGCAGATTGTCTAAAAAGACCGTTGCTCCCGCGCGAGTTCCATGAACACTTCCATTGCTTTGGTGTAAAAAGGCGATGCCTGTGTGACCAGGGAAAACTGACGGTGGTACGGCAAACCTTCCACATCCAACAAATGCAGCGTTCCAAGTACCATTTCCTTACGCACCGCCGCTTTAGACAACAGGCTGATCCCAAGCCCCGCTTCGACCGACTCCTTGATGATTTGCGTACTGCCAAATTCCATGTGCCGCCCCGGTTGAAACTGATGACGGGCAAATAAATGATCCGCCGCTTCGCGTGTCCCGGAGCCGGCCTCCCGCACGATCCAGGTCTCCTCCTGCAAATCGGACAGACGAAGACCCTTCCGCTCCGCGAAACGGTGTCCCGCCGGGGCAACGATGTACATCGCATCCTCTGCGATCGGCTCGATCCGAAAGCGCTCATCCTGAAGCTCTCCTTCGATCATCCCCACATCCAGGCGGCGGCTTCCTACGAGCTCCGCGATCTCCTTGGAATTTCCGATCGTAATCGTAGGTTTGATTTCGGGGTACTCCTCCATAAGCCTCGCCAAAAGATGTGGCAGGACATATTCGCCATAGGTGTAACTAGCACCGATAGACAATTCCCCCCGCGCTGCGTGTTTCATATCATCGATGAGATACTGCATTCGTGCGTACAATCCGGAGATTTCCCGAGCGTGATGATAGACGATCTCTCCCGCCGGGTTCAAGCGCACGTATTTATTGCTGCGGTCCAGCAGCTTCGTTCCCAGCGTCTGCTCCAGCGAACGGACATATTGGCTGACCGCCGGCTGTGTCATGTGCAGCATTTCGGCGGCCCGGGTAAAGCTTTGCTTCTCCGCGACGGTAATAAACACTTCAAGCGCCGGATCCATCCCGTTTCCTCCCTCTATGCATTACATAAGTAATTACTTATCATAATGATTCGTATGATTTATTTTACTTATCATTAAAACCGAATTATGCTTATGAAGCAACTCAACGGAGGTGGATTCGCATGGCAGCTTCCCTATTCCCATTTAAAACCGGGCTCACAACCCCTCAAACTGCGAAAAAAGCCGATCTCCTGATCGGAGGCATCGGCTTTACGCTGGTTATCGCTATGCTTGGCTTCGGACTCGCTCAAATGCCGGGCTTCAACCGGATCGGACAGCTTGCCTGTTCGCTCTTCCTGGCTGTCCTTTACCGTCAGCTCGTCGGATACCCAGAGGCCCTGCGTCCGGGCATCCAGTTCGCTTCTCAACGGCTGCTTCGTCTGGCCATCGTTCTGTTTGGGCTGAAGCTAAACCTGGAGGTCGTGTTCCAGCAGGGTCTACCGCTGCTCGCGCGGGATGTCGCAACGATCGCCTTCAGCATCATCGCCACGCTGCTGATTGGCAAAGGGTTGAAGGCAGATTTCTCCCTCTCCCTGCTGCTGGGCATCGGCACCGGGGTGTGCGGAGCAGCGGCGATCGCCGCCGTCTCCCCCCTCCTCAACAGCAAAGAAGACGATACCGCCGTCGGCGTTGGCCTGGTCGCTATCGTCGGCACGCTGTTCTCCGTGGCCTACACATTTCTTCGTCCGTTGCTTCCGATGTCCGCCCTTCAATATGGGGCTTGGAGCGGGGTCAGCCTGCACGAAATTGCTCATGTCGTGCTCGCCGCGGAACCCGCCGGCCCGGATGCTCTCGCCCTTGCTTTATTGGCCAAATTAGGCCGCGTATTTCTGCTGATACCGCTTAGTTTCCTGCTGATGTATGGCATGCAGCGAGCCCGGAGGAAAGCAGCGCTAAAGTCGAACGCCGGGAGATCGGCAGCCGGAAACGTATCTGAGCCGCGAGCCGCCGTTCCGTTTCCCTGGTTCCTGCTCGGCTTTATCGCTGCCAGCGTCATCGGCACCTATGGGTTTGGCACCTGGATTCCCGTGCCGGATACGGCGCTCCAGAATCTCTCCACCCTGACCGGCTTTCTGCTGACGATGGCCATGGTGGGCCTGGGGCTGAACGTGAACCTGCGGGAGCTCCGTTCCAAAGCGCTCCGGCCGCTTCTAGCGATGCTGATCACGTCAGCCTTGCTGTCCGCCGGAACCTGGCTCTCGCTTACACTTTGAACTTCCCGATCATCGCCTGCAATTCCTCGGACAACTGACTGAGCGCCTCCATGGAAGCCATCATCTCTTGTACTCCCGCGTATTGTTCCTCGGTATGCGCGTAGACTTCCCGGGAGCCGGCGGCGGTCTGCTGAGCCACCCGGTCGATGGTCGAGATCGCCTGAACCACGGCATCGGATTGCGAGGACAACTGCTCGACCTGCCCGGCCACCCGGCCAATCCGTCCGGCCACCTGCTCGACCGCCTGCCGGATGCTGGTGAATACCTCGCCCGCCTGCCGAACCGTGGTTATGCCGGCGGCTACTTCTTGCGAACCCGCGTGCGCCGCCTCGATTACCCGCTCCATCTCGCTGCGCACGCCTTCGACCATCTCGGCCACGCCGGCGGCCGCTGCCCCGGTCTCCGCCGACAGCTTCCGCACCTCCCCGGCAACTACGGCAAATCCTTTGCCGGCTTCACCGGCCCGTGCCGCTTCAATCGAGGCATTCAGCGACAGCATCTGCGTCTGCTTGGCGATGCCGCTGATCAGCTCGGCGGCTTCCGCGATCTGACCGGAGCGGACGCCCAACCGTTCGATGAACGCGCGCAGCTCGTCCATCTGCCGGCGGATCGTCGCCATTTGGGCTGCAGCCGAAGCCACGATCTCCTCGCCGGCCCGGGTTTCTTTCACCGCCGACTCCGATTGCAGGCGGGCATCGTCCGCAAGCCCCGCCATTTCCCGGGCTCCGGCGGCCATTTCCGCGACTTGGGCTACGCCAAGCTCGACGCTTTGCACCTGCTCCTCACTCCCGGCCGAAATGCCGCCCATAATTTCCGAAATTTCCTCGGAGGAGGTCCGGAACTGCTCCGACTGGCGGCGCAGCTGGTCGGCCGACGAAGTGACACGCCCGGCATGCCGCCCCAGATTGCCGATCATCTCCTGCCAGCTGCGTCTCATATAGTTGAAGGCATCGGCTAGTTCACCGATTTCATCGCGGTTTCTCACCGCCGCCTCCGCCAGCGTCAAATCGCCGTCCGCCAAATCGCGGGCGCCTTTCACCATCACCCTCATCGGCTTCACGATTTGCCGGGACAACATCACCCCGGTCAAGACGGCGAACAGGATCGCGCCCCCGCCGCATAACGCGAGTATCCACAAGGTCAACGCCGATTCCTTCTGGAATTCGCTCAGCTTCGCCTGCAGTTCGTTCTCCTGCAGGGTTCGCAGCTCACTTGCCCCCTGAATCATCGTGTCCGACGTCGGTATAGCCCACATGAGGGCTTCCGCTTTCGCCAGATCCGGCTTGCCGGATTGAACGTATTCCCGAACCTTTCCCAACAGGCGGGCGAATGTTGCGTTAGACTCCGATAATGAGGACGCTGCCGGCTCTTGCGCTTTCCCTGCGGAAGCGCTTACGATTTCATTGATCAACGCGCTGAGCTGCTCATTGGCCTCCGTTAGCGGTTGCTCCTTCTCAGCCGACGGCTCTACGATATACCCGAACAGGAGGCTGTTTTGACGCTGCGTCTCGATCTCCAGCTTGGCCACTTGATCCAGAGCCGCTGTATTTTGCCGAAGCAGTTCGGAATAGTTCTCGTCCAGCCGGTTCAAGAACACGTAAGCGACCCCGGCAATGACGCCAACCAGCAGCGATACCGTGATAAAAGCCGCCGTCAGCTTCCGCCCGAGTGAAAATGCATGTCCCCCGTTCCCCCTTCTCCGGGATTTCTCCTGATTCTTCATTTATAATCCCCCCTTGGTTGGTTCTAACGAACAAGGGCCGCCAGACTTGGGATCCGCGGCCGATGCTCCTTCTGTTTATTCACTTGTATCATCTACCAACCGCAGCAGGAGGGGAATTCAAAATTCTCCTCTGTTCTATTAAAATTCTCACCTCTCTGGCATCCGCATCGCTGCTTGCATGGAAGTTACGCCGCCTGCTTCGCCTTCCCGGACCGCAGGAAGATCTTGGCGAGCTCGTTCAGGAGGAGCGGAATCAACGCCAGCAGGATCACGAGCCCCCAGTCGGCCAGGCTGAGGTTTTGCACTTTAAATGCGGCGGCCAGGAACGGGATGGAGATCGAAAGGTACTGCAGCAGCAATCCGGCCACAACCGCCCCCACCAACAGCAGATTGGAGAACACACCGATCGTAAAAATCGACTTGGTCGCACTGCGCTTGGCGAAAGAATAGAACAACTGCGACGCCGCCAGCACAACGAAAGCCATCGTGCGCGCATAGGTCATCACATCCTCCGGAATGTCGGCCGAGCGCAAGCCATAACCATGCTCGCGAAGCCCTACGTAGAAGGCAACCAGCGTCAGCGCCCCGATCAACAAACCGCCTAGCACCGCCTGGATCGCAGCCCCCCCGGCAAAGAAGCTCTCCTTCGGATCACGCGGTTTGCGCTTCATGACGTCCTTCTCGCCCGGATCAACGCCGAGCGCAATGGCCGGCAGCGTGTCGGTGACCAGATTGATCCAGAGGATCTGGGTTGCCAGCAGCGGCAAAGGCCAGAAGAACAGAATCGAAGCGAGAATCGCCACGATCTCCCCAAAATTGCACGCCAGCAGGAACGTCACCGTCTTGCGGATATTGGCGTAGATGTTCCTCCCTTCCCGAATTGCCTGAACGATCGTCGTAAAATTGTCGTCCGTCAGGATCATGTCGCTGGCGCCCTTCGAGACGTCGGTGCCGGTAATGCCCATCGCTACGCCGATGTCCGCGGTCTTCAGCGAAGGGGCGTCGTTCACCCCGTCTCCGGTCATCGAAACGATGTTCCCTTGCGCCTTGAAGGCTTTCACAATCTTCACCTTGTGCTCCGGCGAGACGCGTGCGAATACGCGGATATTGTGGATTCTCTCGGCAAACGCCTCGTCCGAAAGCTCATCGATTTCCGCCCCGGTCATGCTCTGCTCGAGGGAGCTTGCAATCTCCAGCTCCTTGGCGATCGCTACCGCGGTGTTCCGATGGTCGCCCGTAATCATGACCGGCGTAATCCCCGCCCGCTTCGCCTCGCGAATCGAGTCCTTCACTTCGACCCGCGGCGGATCGATCATCCCGACGAAGCCGAGGAGGGTCAACCCCTGCTCCATTTCTTCCGGCGGCAGGATGCGGTCGGTATCCTTATAGGCGGCCCCGAGCACCCGGAGCGCATCGTCCGACATCGCTTCGGCCGCCCGGATATAGCGCTGCTTCAGCTCCTCCGTCAGCGGTACGACCTCTCCGTTCACGACGGCGGAGTTCGAAATGCGCAGCAGTTGATCGATTGCCCCTTTGGTATGGACGCGATAGCCCTCCCGCGTCTGGTTCAGCGTGGACATCAGCTTGCGGTCCGAATCAAACGGCTTCTCCGACACCCGCTTGTATTCCGCCTCCAGCGATTTTTTGAGCAACTGCTGCTGCTCGCCATAAGCCACAAGGGCAATTTCCGTCGGATCCCCGGTACCCTGACCGTTCTCGTAAGTGGCATCAGAGCAGAGGACCAACGTCTTGATCATTTCGATCGGCGCCTCGTCTCCCAGCGGCTCCGCCGTAAAATGCTTGACGACCGTCATTTTGTTCTGCGTGAGGGTTCCGGTTTTGTCCGAGCAGATAATATTAACGGAACCCAGCGTTTCGACCGCCGGCAGCTTCTTGACGATCGCGTGAATACGCGACATACGCGTGACGCCAAGCGCAAGTACGATCGCCACGATCGCCGGCAGCCCCTCCGGGATGGCAGCAACCGCAAGGCTGATCGCGGTCAGGAACAGCTCGAACAGATCGCGTCCCTGGATCAAGCCGATGACGAAGATCACCACGCAGATCCCGATAGCGATATAACCCAGCATTTTGCCGAGCTCTTCGAGCTTTTTTTGCAACGGGGTCAGCTCATGCGTATCCTCATCCAAAATTTTGGCGATTTTGCCCATTTCCGTGTTCATCGCCGTCCCGACCACAACCCCTTCGCCGCGCCCATAAGTCACGAGCGTGGACATGAAGGCCATGTTGCTCTGATCGCCGATCGGGGTCTGGGGCTCGCTGTGCAGGTCTTCGGCATTTTTGTCGGAAGGCACGGATTCCCCGGTTAAGGCAGATTCCTCAATTTGCAGGTTGGCGGTTTCGAGCAGCCGCAGGTCCGCCGGGATGAAGCGCCCCGCATCCAGAATCACGATATCGCCGGGAACAAGTTCCCCGGAATCCATCTCCTTCACCTCGCCGTCACGCCTCACCAGCGATTTGGGGGTGGTCATTTGCTGCAGCGCCTCAATAGCTTTCTCCGCTTTCTGTTCCTGAATGACGCCGATGAACGCATTCAACAAAACAACAGCCAAGATGATGACGGCATCCATGTATTCGCCGACGATCAGCGTAACGATGGCGGCACCGAGCAGCACGTAGATCAGCATATCCTTCAGTTGGGCGAAGAAAAGCGCCCATATGCCGGGTTTCGGCTTGCCTTTGATTTGGTTCGGACCGTACTTCGACAGCCGGCTCCCGGCTTCCCCCGAGGACAGCCCGGCTGCAGGATCTACTTGCAGCTCCTGCAGAACGTCTTCCCGGGTTTGGGTATGCCACATACAGCAGCACCTCTTTACTCAGATTTGACAGGCAAGGACCTACCACTATTGTAAACCAGAACCACGGGAAATTATGAGAAAAAAGGGACGCCCGCGCCCCCTGATATCCCGCCACAAATTTGCCATAATATGAGGGTTCCCGTTTGGGCTCCACAAGATGAAAAAATGCCCGGGCTATGCTACAATACTGGAATGTTAAACGGGAACGTTTAGAGGGATGTATTTCTAGGAGGGTATTTCATTTCATGTTAATTATAGGTATCGCCGGCGGTACCGGGTCCGGAAAAACGACGGTCGCCCGCTCGGTCATCGGTCAGCTGGACACGGATAAAGTCACGTTTATCTCGCAGGACAACTACTATAAAGACCAGTCGCATCTCAGCATGACCGAACGGGAGAAGACGAACTACGATCACCCCTTTGCCTTCGATAACGAGCTGATGGTGGAACACCTGACTCAACTCAAGAATGGACAAGCCGCCTATGCGCCGGTTTACGATTTCACGATCCACACCCGTTCCGAGAAGACGGTCAAGCTGCTGCCGAACAACATCATTATCGTCGAAGGGCTGTTCGTCCTGTACGACGAGAAGCTCCGGGAGATGCTTGACATCAAGGTATTCGTGGACACCGATTCCGACGTGCGCATTCTCCGGCGCGTGCTGCGCGACATGGAGGAACGCGGCCGTTCGATCCATTCCATCCATCAGCAGTATCTCGCGACGGTGAAGCCGATGCATGAAGCCTTTATCGAGCCGTCCAAAAAATACGCCGACCTCATTATCCCCGAAGGCGGGCATAACGAAGTGGGCATTCAAATGCTGACCATCCTGACGGAGAAGCACTTATCCGGCGGATTCAAAGCTTAGGAGGCGCCTTCACCGCAATAACACCTGCACTTTTGCAGGTGTTTTTTTATTTTCGCGGGTTTTCCCGGTCTCAAACTGTATAAATATGCAAAATAACGTGTCCAACGGTTTGATGGATCCAGCGATTCGCAGTATGATTAACCATGTTGAGAACGGATACAAGGAGGGGTGGAAAGAAACGGCTAACTTTTCTGGGAGAGGACGGGATGCTCGATGCGGGGAAAAACCTTGCTGCTTGGCCACATCAAGTCGCATCTGCCGCTGTATTTGACGGCGGTGCTATGCCTGACGGCCGCCAATGTGACGTATTCGTATTTTCCGAAGGTACTGGGAGAGTTCACGGACCACCTCCAGCAAAGCGGGTTAACGAGAGGCGGGGTTGGCCGGTACGCGCTGACGCTGACGGCGATCGCCGTCATCTACGGCCTGTGCTTCGGAATCGGGCAGTACATCAACCATCGCTTGGGCCGAATGTTTGAATTTCGCGCCCGGAGCCAACTGTTCCGGCATTTTACTCAATTAAGCGAGGCGTTCTTCTCGAAACACGGGATCGGCAAGCTGCTCAGCTATGTGATGAATGATGTCACCGGCGTGCGGGAGTCGATCGCGAACGGGTTGAACCAGATGACCAATGCGTCGGTGTTGTTGATCTCCGTCATTACGATGATGACGGTGAGCGATATTCCGGCGCTTTTGATCGTGGTTTGCGTACTGCCGCTGCTCGCCATCCCGTTGATCGTGATCGGGTTCGGCCCCAAAATCCGCGACAATTCGCGAAAGGTGCAGGAGTCGCTGGCGGCGATGACCGAAGCTGCGGAGGAGCAATTTGAGGGGATCAAAGTGACGAAAAGCTTCGCGGTCGAGGAGATCGCCCGCGCCCGGTTCGGGCAAACGGTCGACCGCATCTTGGGCAGCCAGCTGGCGCTGGTGCGGATGAGCTCGCTGTTCCAGGTGCTGCTGCCGTTTACCGGCGCGATATCGATGGCCGTGGCCATCGCCTATGGCGGCCTGCTCGTCGCGCGCGGCGAACTGTCGCTCGGCAATTTCGTCGCCCTGACCCTGTACCTGCGAATGATCATGAACCCGCTTCGGCTCATCGGCAACGTCATCAATTTCATGCAGCGCTCGAAGGCCTCGCTGGACCGGCTGAACCGCCTGCTGGCCGTGAAGCCGGACATCCGGGACGAAGACGGCGCGCTGCCGCTGCCGGAGGATCCGAATAGCTTCGGCATTGACATCCGCGGCTTAACCTTCACCTATCCCGACGCCGGGCGGGCCTCGCTGCAGAACCTTCATCTCCGGCTGGAACCCGGGGAAACGCTGGGGGTGGTGGGCCGAACCGGCAGCGGCAAGACCACGCTTGTCAAGCTGCTGCTGCGGGTATACGATCCGCCCCGCGGCACGATCTTCATCGGCGGCCGCGATGTCCGGGACATTACGCTGGAGAGCCTGCGGACCCGCATCGCTTACGTGCCGCAGGACGGCTTCCTGTTCAGCACGACGCTTCGCGACAATATCGCCTTCTTCGACCGTACGTCGGAGCTGGGCGCGGTCGAAGAGGCGGCCAAGCTCGCCGACCTCTATGATAACGTCGACGGCTTCCCCAACCGATTCGACACCGAGCTTGGCGAACGCGGTCTGACGTTGTCCGGCGGACAACGCCAGCGGACCAGCTTGGCCCGTGGCCTGATCAAGAACGCTCCCCTTCTGCTGCTGGACGACAGCGTAAGTGCAGTGGATGCCGTGACGGAGACGCGAATCCTATCGCATCTGCGGGAGGCCCGAAAGGGGAAAACCACCTTGATCATTGCCCACCGCATCAGTGCGGTGAAACACGCCGACCGGATCCTTGTGCTGGACGACGGACGGATCGCCGAGCAAGGAACGCACGAGCAGTTGCTGCAAGCCGGAGGCTTGTACGCGAATCTGCATCATCTCCAGGAAGGAGGCGACAGCGATGCCGTCTAACCCGGAAAGCGCAGATGCCCGCAAGAAGTACGAGATGACTCCGGCGCAGCGGCGGAAGGCGTTTGCGGCTCTGCTCGCTTATGCGAGACCGCATCGGAAGGCATTTCTCGCCGTATTCGGCTTCGCGTTCCTGGCGATTTCCGCCGACTTGCTGCAGCCGTTCCTGATGAAGTACGCGATCGACGAGAAGGTGTTGTTCGGTGCTCAAGGTCCGAGCATCTTGCTGGGCTTGGCCGTCGCCTACCTCTTGCTCGAGGCGATCAGCGGCTTCTTCTCCTACTGGCAGGCCAACCTGCTGCAGCGAGCCGGGCAGAGCATCGTCGCTTTGCTGCGCAAGGATCTGTTCAAGCAGATTACGCGGCAGTCGATGTCCTTCTTCGACCGCAACTCAGCCGGCGGCCTCGTGACGAACGAGTCCAGCGACACGGAGACGATCAACCAGTTTTTTACCCAGGTACTGCTGAGCCTGGTGCGCGACGGATTATCGCTAATCCTGGTCGTCGTATTTATGTTTGCACTGGACGTCCAGCTGGCCTTAGCTTGTTTGATCCTCTTTCCCATCATTACGATCATTGCTGTCGCTTTCCGGAAATACTTGCGCACCAGTTACCAGCGGGCCCGCTCCCTGCTGTCCAGACTGATCGCGTTTACGGCCGAGAACCTCAGCGGGATGAGCCTGATTCAATCGTTCCATCAGGAAGGCGAGCAGGCTTCCCGCTTCGCGGAACGGAACACCGCGTATCTGCGGGCCAATCTGCGGGAAGTGCGGGCAACCGTGCTGTTCAACCGATCCTTCGATATCCTCGGCAATTTGTCGGTAGCCTTCGTGGTTTGGATCGGCGGCCTCGCGGTGCTGGGCCAACGCATGGAGTTCGGCGTGCTGTATGCGTTCATCAGCTACATCCGTCAATTCTTCCAGCCGATCAACCAGATTACCCAGCAGTGGAACACGCTGCAATCGACGATCGTGTCCGTGGATCGGCTGTGGCGGATCTTCGCCGCCGAACCGGAAGTCCAGGACCCTGCGCCGGAAGAGGCCAAGACGCTGCCCGCCCATGCCGTCCGCGGACGGATCGATTTCAATCGCATCCGCTTCTCGTACACGGAAGGACAGGAGGTACTGCACGGCCTTGACCTTCACGTGCGGGAGGGCGAGTTCATCGGCATCGTCGGCACAACCGGCGCGGGCAAGAGCTCCCTGATGAACCTGCTTACGCGGTTCTATGACGTGGATGACGGCCGCGTTGAAATCGACGGCACCGACATCCGCCGTCTGCCGCAGGCCTCGCTGCATCGCATCGTCGGATTAGTGCAGCAGGACCCGTTCCTGTTCGCCGGGTCCATCATCGACAATGTCCGCCTCTTCCACGAAGACATCCCCCGCGAAGAGGTGATCCGGGCCTGCCGGCGCATCGGCGCTGGCCCAATGATCGCGCGGCTGAAGGACGGCTACGACACCCGGCTGTCCAACCGGGGCAGCGGGCTGTCCGCGGGGGAGCGGCAGCTGATCTCCTTCGCGCGGATCCTGGTATTCCAGCCGAGCATCCTCATCCTCGATGAAGCGACGGCCAACCTGGATTCGCAGACGGAGCAGCTGATCCAGAACGCGCTGAACGTGGTGTCCGCCGGCCGGACGACGCTGGTCATCGCGCACCGGCTGTCCACCGTTCAGCATGCCGACCGCATCCTCGTGATCCAGGACGGCCGCATCGCCGAGCAGGGCACGCACGAATCGCTCCTGGCCCGCGGCGGCTACTATGCGGAACTGGTGCGCCACTCCCGGCAAGGCCGCACAGAACTACAGCACCTGGCGCAGCGGCGCTAACCCCTCGCAAGGGCTGGACCGATCTCTCATCGGGTCCAGCCCTTTTGCATTAAGCCGCACCTCCCCACCTCGTTCGAATACTATACTTGTAAAGTCTAACTTGGGTGGGTGACCGGCAAATGATTTACACCGCGATTGGGGATTCCATTACGTATGGCGACAACGCCTCCTCGCCGAGGCTGTCCTATCCTCATTTAACCGTATCGGCTTACAATCGTTCGAACCCTCGTATCATAAAAGGTTATGTATTGGCCCGGTCCGGCTGGACCAGCGGCAATCTGCTGGATGCCGTGCTGTGGCAAGGCTCGGAAATGATCAAACGCTCCTCGGTCGTATCGGTCTGGATCGGCGGCGTCGATTTGGCAAATGCGGCGATTACTCCGCTGGTGCAGGGCGGGCCGTTTCCGAATATGGAGCAGCTCGTGCAGTTCCGCCGAAATCTGAGCGCCATCCTCGGGCATATCCGCAAAACGAGTTCGGCCCGGATCGTCTGCTGCACGCAATACAATCCGTTCCCGAACAGCTCGATCGCGGTCGAGTGGATCGGCCGCCTGAACCAGACGACCCAAGGCATCGCTGCCGTGTACGGCGCCAAAATCGCACCGGCGCACAAGTGGTTCGAAGGCAAGCAAGCCGAACTGATTGACGGGTACCGGGAGGGCCAGGTGGAGGACATCCTCGGCGGAACGATGCCGATTCATCCGAACGACCGGGGACACCGGGTCATCGCGAACGGGCTTGGACCTGTTCTATTTCCCCAATCGAAGGTTTCTTCGAAGAAGAAGCAGAACGGCCGTTAATGGGCCATTTTTCTTCGACGAGCTGTTGATCCGGGACGAGAAGAATACTTGTTCCTTCGAGGCGTTGTCCGCAAAACTTCATAATCGCTACCCCGAGAAAACCGTACGCCCAGCCCACAGGTTGGAAGTACGGTTTTCTTGTTCATGCCCGTACACGGTACAGTGCCTCCAGCACAACACAAAAAGCTCGGGGTTCAGAAGACCGAGCTTTTGTGCATTCTTGTTGTTGTTTGGGGGAACGGCGGCGGCTTATCTGGCGACTTCGTCTTCTCTCACATCGTTGAAGAACTTAAAGGCGTAGATCGCGCTAATGCCGACGATGGTATAGATCACCCGCGACAGAGCCGCGTCTTGACCGCCGAAAAGATTTGCCACCAAATCGTATTGAAAGAGCCCCACCAACAGCCAGTTTAATCCGCCCACAATCAGAAGCGCGAGCGCTATCACGTTCAATGTTTTCATTCCGGGCCAACTCCTCGGTCGAAAATTTATATTCATTAGATACATTTCCATCTTGCCCAAAATTTATGCAAGTTCAGGCAAATATCACGAATGGACCGGAAAACTGAGGAACAAGCACAGGCATCGCACCAATTTCGGAGTAAGATATATCGAGCAAAACGTCTACCGATACAAAATCTCAAGCATTGAGGTGATCCTTGCATGGCAAGTTCGGCAAACATTCGCAAACGCGCGAAGCAGCTGAAGGGCCAGCCCGTTCGCATTGTTCTGCACGACGGGCGTTCTTATATCGGATGGATCGCCGGGCTGGACCCGAGCGGTCTGCTCCTCTCTGTGCCTCCGCGCGGCAAGAAGAAATCGAAGAAGAAGTCGACCGCCCGCAGGAACAAGGCCCGGGTCTCGGCCTTCCAGCCTTTATTCGGCGGCGGCTTGCCGGGGAGTCCCGGCGCTGGCGGTGCTGGCGGCGCTGGCATCGGCGCTGGCCCAAGCGGCGTCGGGATCCGGCCGGGTGCCGGATGGGGCTACAGCGTCGGCCCCGGATGGGGCTACGGCTTCAGCGGGGGGCCGGGAAGACCCGGAGGATATGGCTTCACAGGAAGCCAAGGACCGGGGAGAAGACCCGGATTTAGCGGCTTGGGCAATGGGGCCGGCGGGGAGCCCGGCGGCGGAGCGCAGGAGCCGAGCGCGGGTGGCGAAGACCCCGGAAGACCCCGCCGCGCAGGAATCTTCGGCATGGTGCAAAAGGTGCAGAAATACATGCCGTTGATGAAGATGGGCTATAACGCCATCAAATCGATCATCCCCCTGTTTAACGGCATCAAGGCTTTGATGGTGTAATCTGAGGCAGTCGTCCTTCCCAGGCGGCTGCCTGTTTTGCCGCAAGGCCCAAGTGGGAACGATAGGAATAGAAGCCATTTCGGGATGATCCCTTCATCCCTAGACCTGGAAAGGAGCAGCAGATGTCGTCTTCGTATCCCTATTTATCACGAAACCTTGTTCATGCGCCATTTCATGATCCGGAGCTGCTGGAGGCAGTCTGGGGACAGCGCTGGGGCACCGAGAATCCCATCGGCCCGATTCGCCTGGTGCTGATGCATGCACCGGGAGAGGAGGTGCTGCAGCTGCATGATCCCGCCGGCGCGATCGAGTCCGGCCCTGTTCTGCTGCAGCATATCCGGGGAAAGCAAAGCAAGCATAACGGCACTTCCCCGCCCAAGCTCAAGCGATTGCAAGCCCAGCACCAGGCCTTAGCCGCGGCTCTGGAGAAGGAAGGCGTTCGCATCCTTTGGCTGGACAAGCCGGAGCAGCCTTGGCCGGAAACGATGTATACCCGCGATTTGGGGATGGTGATCCCTGGGGGCGTTATTTTATCCCGCCTGGCGCTGTACGTCCGGTACGGGGAAACCGCGCTGGCCGCCCGCACCCTTGGTGCAGCCGGGGTACCGATCCTCGGCATGATTCAGGGCAGCGGCTTTGCCGAGGGCGGCAGCTTCATCATGCTGGATCGGCATACGGCGGTTGTTGGCCGGTCGGAACGGGTGAATCCGGACGGAATCGAGCAGGTGCGCCATCTTCTGTCGTTGCAGCAAATCGACCTGATCGTCGTCGATTTGCCCGCCTCCATCATTCATCTGGACGAAGCGTTCCTGGTGGTGGACCGCCGCAAGGCGCTGGTAAATATCGCGTTGCTCCCGTATTGGTTCCTGGACGAGCTGCATCGGCGGGGGGTTGAGCTGCTCCATGTCGATCCCCGGGATCCGACATTAACCATCAACGGCCTGGCCCTGGCCCCGGGCAAAGTCCTGTTCTCTGCGGACGGGAAGCACACCATCGACCTACTCTCCAGCCAAGGCGTCGAGGTGATTCCCGTCGAGATCTCCGAGATCGCCAAGATGGGCGGCGGCATTCACTGCTGTACGCTGCCGTTGATTCGGGAACCCTTGCTGTGAACGGCGTAGGGACAAAAAAAGAGACGCCGGACGCGTCTCTTCTCCCCTTACTTGCGGCGATTCTTCGTAAATCGGGTATACACGATCAAAGCTGCGAGCATCATCGCCACAAACCCGATATTCCCGGCAGCTTCGGGTGACATTCCAAACAAGATGCAAAGATTCGTAACCAAGCTCCTGGTCAGCAGCGCGATCAAAATTAGAAATATCGGACGCCACAAGTTAAATCCTCTCATTCAGCGATACTCCCGCCCCTCTAAAATCCTATGATTTCATGTTAGAAAGATTTTAGCATAAATAGAGAGCGTTTGCATTTTTGCTGATAGGGCAAGGGGTTCCTTCCGGTAAACTTTATCATAGACACTCCCGGCGGTCCGTTTTTTATAATCATAGGGGTTCTACATAAACGGGAGGATTTACATCTATGTGGTTTCTATTTGCTTTATTGACGTCTTTGGCTTGGGGCGGCGCCGATCTGTTCTACAAAAAAGGCAGCGACAGCCAGGACCGGTACAGTCATTTGAAAATCGTCGTCATGGTGGGTCTCGTGATGGGGATTCACGGTACGGCGTATCTGCTGATCCAGGGGCTTTCGTTCGATCCGATGGATATGATTCGTTATTTGCCGGTATCGGCGCTGTATATCCTGTCGATGGCGATCGGTTATTTTGGGCTTCGGTACATCGAGCTCTCGATTGCTTCGCCGGTGCAGAACTCGTCCGGAGCGGTGACGGCGATCCTGCTGTATCTCTTCTTCCCCCATGATCTTGGCTGGGTTGAAATTGCGGGGGTGGCGATCATCACTATCGGCGTGGTGGGACTGGCGGTTCTGGAGAAGCAAGGGGAACGGGTTGCTCTGAGATCGGGATCGAAGCGCGTGGATGCCAAATACCAAATCGGGGTCATGGCGATCACCTTCCCGCTGCTGTACTGCCTGCTTGACGGACTAGGCACGTTTGCCGACGGCATCTATCTGGATGAGCTGAAGCTGATCGGCGAGGATGCCGCGCTTCTGGCTTACGAGTTCACCTTTTTCCTGTGCGCTGCGGTGGTCTATTTCTACTTGGTTGCGGTCAAAAAGCAGCGGTTCAATTTCTGGGGGGAACGCGTCAAAGGTTATGCTGCCATCTTCGAGACGGCGGGCCAGTTCTTCTACGTATTTGCCATGGCCAGCAATGCCATCGTGGCCGCGCCGCTGATCGCTTCGTACAGCGTATTCTCGGTGATTCTGTCCCGCCTGTTCCTCAAGGAACGGCTCAGTCGGCGGCAGTACGCCGTCGTTGTGCTCGTGCTGGCGGGAATCGCGCTACTCGGCCTGGCGGACGAGCTGTAGGGAGAGCCGCGGATAAGGCGGGTTGAGTGGCAGGCCGGGCGACGGGCTGGAGCGTAGTGGCGAGCCCGGGACAAGCGGGGGAGCGAGCCGGAGCGGCGCGAGTAACGGGCAGAGCGCTGAGCACGGGGCGGAGCGAATGGCGGGCAGAGCGTTGAACCCGGTGCTGGGCGAGTGGCAGGCGGCAACGATCCAAGTGCGGAGCGAGTGGCGGGCACAGTGACGTGCCCGGCTTATGAGCTGGGCAATGTCCCTGCCCCCGTCAAGCCGGGCGCCCCTCCGTATGCAGGACCCTGCGCTCTAACGGATCGTAATGCCCTTATTCGCCCATTTTTCGCATATTTCCCAGCGTAACGGACTCCACAGCCCTTATTCGGCTTAGGGAACTGCTATTCTTGATGATTTTCCGGAAATAACGCCCTCTCGATCCGTTACGTTCCGAAAACACCCGATTGCCCTCATTTAGCGCCTCTGGGTTCCGTTAGACCCCTCTTAGATTTTCCACGCTATGGACTACCCCCGCTCCGCTCATGGTATACTGCAAATAATATGCTGAAAGCGAGGTACACCATATGTGGAAAGAGTTCAGAGCCTTTGCGCTGAAGGGAAATGTGCTTGACCTGGCCATCGGGGTCATTATCGGCGCTGCCTTCGGGAGCATCGTGACCTCTCTGGTCAACGACATTCTGATGCCGGTCGTCGGCCTGCTGGTGGGCGGGATCAATTTGAAAGAGATGCAGTTTCAATATGGGGACACGGTGCTGAAATACGGCGCTTTCCTCCAAACCGTCATCGACTTCTTTATCGTCTCCTTCTCTATTTTCCTGTTCGTCAAGGGGATCAACAAGCTCAGACGCAAAGAGAAGGAGGAGCCGAAGCTCGAAACACCTCCCGCCCCTTCCAAAGAAGAGGAACTCCTGGCCGAAATTCGCGATTTGCTAAAACAAAGAGCGTTGGAAGAGAAGTGACGCTGCTTTCCACCCATACGACGAGCCCGAGTGCAACTGGAGCGTTGCGCCGGCCTCGTCGTATGAGGCTTGGAGCTTTATGAGGGAGTCACCCGGCCGATGGTCCCAGCTTCTGCCCGCAATTCGGGCAGAAATTCGCGCCTTCATTCTTGGCCCCGCAGTTCGGGCAGAAGTTAGGCCGCTTGGAACCGGCTTCGCTAGCGGAAGGCGCTGCAGGTTGCGGCGGCTGGCTCGCTTGCGGGGGTTGCGGCGGCGACTGGGGGTCCGCCTTCTCCTGACCCGGTTCTTGATTCAGGTTCTTCATCATTTCCTTGGCCAGGTTCATCCCCATCATCATGCCGGCCATGTCCGATGCCGCCCCGCCGCCTTGCACCTTGCCTGAGGCGAGGCCGTCGGTCATGCTGACCTGCTGATACTTCGGCAGGTTGCCGATCATTTCATGCGACGCCGTCTTGGTGATCATATCCTGGATTTCCTTCGGATAACTGAAGCTCATGACCTGGAATCCCGTAATCGCCAGCCCGTCGTCCATCACTTGCATATCCAGGTCCTCCTGAATGCCCCGCGCGATATCCACGGCGTTCGCCTGTAGATTGAACATGTCTTGGCCCTCTCGGCTGATCCATTTCATCAGCAACTGGTCAAGCACGGAGGTAATGCGAAGTCTGACGTCCTCCACCAAATAGCTTTGCTTGATCCCCGCCACTTTATCGATTAAGGTCACATAGTCGTTCACCTTGAAATTGAACGTGCCGTTCGCACGGATCGGCATCCCGCCGGGCAGTTGAGGCGTAGGGATCAACACGGGATTTTGCGTGCCCCACCGGACGGTAAACTCCTTCGTGTTCACGAACAACACCTCAACCCGCATCCCGCTGTTGAAGCCGAACTTGAATCCCTTCAGCGTGGACAGGAACGGCACGATCTCCGAGGCGATGTTGTATTCGCCTTCTTCTTTGAAGATCCCCTCGATTTTCCCGTTGTTGATAAAGACAGCGTCCTGCCCCGAGCGAATGATTAATTTACTCCCTTTTTTAATCTCGCGGTTATTCCATTTCCAGAAAATCATGTCGTCCCGGAATTCTTCCCATTCCACGACATTGGCAAATTGGCTTTTGAAAAAACTCATAGGCTCCCCGGCCCCTTCCGTTAAAATGATCCCCGGCTTCCGCTATGCGAGTGTCCGCCGCTGGTCGTTCCGCCGCCTCCACCTCCGCTACTGCTGCCACCGCCGCCTCCACTGCTGCTGCTCTCGATCTTCCTTTTCGTTACGGTCGTACGGAGATAGTTGTCTTGCCGCCATATGACGCCGGAGTCGCCAGAGTCCTCATAGGTACGGCTGTTCACCGTCATCCTGCCGCCGCTCCGGAACGCCATCACGCCAACGACCAGCCCTCCAATGACCAGTCCGATCAGCAGCTGGGTGTCGGTATTAAACAGGGGGTTATCCGGATTGACTCCTGGCCGGTACCCCATATATCGGTAGGAGGTGCGTATGTATTCCTCGAATGCACCCTGATAATCGCCTGCGGTTAGCTGCGGGGCGATCTTGTTGCGAATTTTGTCCAGGCGGCCGTCGTCCAGATATTCCTCACCTTTGTAGAATCCAGCCAGATATAACTCCCGGTTGCGCATATCCAACGTCAAAATCACGGCATTGCCATGGGGCCTGTCGTAACCCGGAGCCCGCTCGTCATAGAAATCCTCGGTCAGCTTCACGACATCCTCATCCTCGGGATTATCGGTCGTAAAAACGATGATGTCCGTCTCCCTCTTTGGCCCATATTCATTCGCCAAGGCATTTAACGATTCGACAGATTCCAGATACAGGATATCGGCTTCGTCGTAAATCAGCTTCTTGTCGGTTGGAGCTTGTTCTGCCCGAGCCGACAGCGGAGTCAGCATCCATAGTGCGATCAGCATTAGCAACAAATACGTGGTGATCCATCGCTTGTTCATAGGAATACGCCTCCCCACAGCCAGGCCACGATTTTCAGCCCCAGGAAAGAGAGTGCCGAAACCCCACCGAACCATGCCGCCATTTTCCCTTTGCTCAGCGGCGGCTTCCCGACCACTTTACCGGTCTGGCCGTTCATGGCAAAGGTGTATTGCTTTCCTTTGTAGTTGTAATAAACCATCCACACCGGCAACAGCGTGTAGTTGGCCCTTTTGACGGTCGTGTCGATCTCCTTGTCGCCATAGCTTACCGTAGAGTACTCGGAAACGGTCGAAGAAATGTAGGATTCGATATAAGGCATTACTTTTTCCCGGGCTCTCGGAGTGAGCTGCTCGCTGGTATAGTTGTACTTCTCGGCGATGTATCCAGCTAGGTAAGGCGTCTTAAACGTCTTTATTTGTTCGTAAGGAAAAGGCTCCAGCTTATCCATGAGTTGATCGTCCATTTTCGCCGATGCATCGAGCGGCAGCCGCACATAATTAATCCGAATTCTCCGGTAAAACTCGTAGTAATCCGTCTCCGTGTATTGATAATCGCCGCTTCTGTAACTTCTCACCTGGGTCCCTTGTCCGCGGACATCGACATTATTCAGCAAATCATACAACCAGAACGGCACGTACATCCCGGTGATGTTCTGGATGCGGTCCGCAGTCATGAAGCCGCGGGGGGTGAGCAGCCCCTTCCGGCACCACTTCTTGAAAGCCGCCATCGCCTCTTCCTTGCTGATCGCAAACGGAATCACCTGTTGCGGGGCCAGCTTCCCGGTCAGGCGATCGCTGAGCACCACGGCGGAGCCGCAGAAGCTGCAGGTTGTTGCGCTGGTCTCCGGTTCCGTCATGATCACCGCGCCGCAGCTTTCGCAGTGGTATTCCAAGACCTCGTCCTCCGCGAACATTTGCTGCTTCAGCGGGTCGGGAATTTGCTCGATATTGTCCTTGCGGCCGCAGCTGGGGCAGGACAACTTCCCCGTCGTACTGTCAAAGGTCATGCCGCTGCCGCAGCTCGGACATTTGTATTCAATTACCGGCAATTCATCCACCTCGATCCATCCGTATAAGAGTTCAAGAATCTTGTTTGTTTATTTTCGCTTTGAGCGCCGCCAGTTCGTCTTCAGGAGCCGATACCGGGGGTGCCCCTGGAGTTATCCCCGCCGCGTTGCCCTTCTCAAGCTCCGCGAAGACGGCGTCCAGATCGTCTTCCTGCGCACCGGCTCGAAGCTCGGCAAGAGCCAGCGCTTCGTTCAGCGCTTGATCCGCCTTGGCCTCCAGCTCACGAAGCGCCGCTTCCGTTCCGCCGGAAGCTTGCGCCCGGTTCAGCGCATCGGCCTCTGCCAACTTACCCTTCAGCGCGACTTGCCGCGCCTCCAGCTTCTGCAGATCGGAGCTGAGCTTCTCCTGCATCTGCTTCATTTTCAAAGTATGCTCAGCCGCCTGCTCGTAAGCCGTCTGCAACCCATGCAGCCGTTCTGCCTGCTTCGCCTTCCGCTCCAGAAATTTCAACGCGGCGGATTCGTCGCCCGATTCCACCGCTTTCTCTGCATACCGCTGCAGCTTCCGGACCTCCTCGGCGCATTCATCCCTCGTGCGCTTCGCCCGGTCCTCATCCGCCTGCACCGCCGCCATCTCCGCATGGACCTGCCCGATGTCCAGCCTCAATTGACGCAGGTAGGCATCCACCGTCGCCGCCGGGTCCTGGGAACGCTCCAGCATGGCGGATAGATTGGACCGCATCACATCTCGAAACCTCGACAAGATTCCCACTTTTCGTCCCTCCCTCAGATCATTCATTTACTTAATAATACATCAAAACCAACCCATTGGTTTCATTGTCACCAACGAAGGCATGGCAAAAAAAGAACGCCCTTGAGGGCGTTCGCCAGGAATGGCGCTATCGCGGACTGCATGATCCATGCGGGATCAACCTGATCCTACCGACATGAAATTTCGTTCTAGTTTGGTTCCTTTCTTTTCTCGGAGTATGCGATCAGGTTGACTTTCTCCCCGATGGATTGTTCGAGCTTCTCCTCCAGTTTCCGAATCTCCTCAACTAGTGGCTCCTGGTCTTTAAGATCCGTGAATTCGTAATCCTGCTGCACGATGCACGCTCCTTCCTATTTTTCTAGGTAACGTGCACGGAAAGACAGGGTTCTATACAGGCGAGGTGGGCTAGAACGAACTACTTGGCCGCCGCGTTACGCGCGAAGATCGGCACCATCCGCCGCTTCCCGTCCCGGAACACCGCCAACTCCTTGTAGCCAAGTCTGATCGCGTCGGCCAACGCCGTATCAAGCAGCGTACCGATATCGTCCGGGAAATGGGCGTCCGAGGATAAGGTTAGCGGAACCCCGTAATCGGCCAATACGGACAGGAACAAGGGGCTCGGACAGCTCTCCGCAATGGGATAACGATAAGCGAGTCCGGTATTGATCTCGGTAATAACGCCGCTGCGCACCATTTCCTTGGCGATGCTCCGGTAATACGGCAGCAGCTTCTTCTCGTCGGCCGGCCGGAAGCCAAACACCTTCAGGTTGTCGGGATGGGCGATGATCTGGAACAGGCCCGAAACGCAGGCTTCCCGCAACAATTCGTAATAATCCGCGTAGGTCTGCACGGGATCCCGGCCGTCGAAACCGGCCTTCGCTTCCGGATTGTCGAACCCCCAACCTTCGAGGAAATGCACCGAGCCGATCACGTAATCCCAGTCGTAGCCTGCCAGGATTTCGCCCAGTTCCGCTTCGCACCCAGGGAAGAAATCCGCTTCGATGCCGAGAGCCAAATCCGGCCGCGTCTTCTTGGCCTCCGTAACGAAGCCGACGAAATCCGTGATCGAAGCCACGCACACCTGATCTAACCAGGCCGACTGCAGCTTGCCAACCCGGCTGTCGTCCAGCAGCATGTGCTTCTCGTAATACGGACGACACTCCCGGAAGCGGTACAAATGGTCGACCACGCCAAACTCCTGGATGCCCCGCTCGCGCCCCCGGATCAAATATCGATCCAGCCATTCTTCGCTGTAAGCTCCTTGCTCCATCCGCCGGGACAACAGCTTCGCCATTTCCTCGGCATACTCGACCGTATGGTGTCCCAGCGCCGGATCCGGTCCCGGCTCGGTCGCAGCCAGCCCTTGCAAAGTACGCGATAGCCAGCGCAAAGAATACGGGCCTTCTTCGAGATGAAAATGCATGTCAACCTTCACCCGCAAACTCCTCCTTGTCTACTCCTACTCCCATTTCACCATGGCCTCGGAAGGCTTGATCCCTAGATAATGACACATCAGCGGAGCTAAATGGAGCTGGGACAACCCTTGATCGCCCTGGAGCTTCGGCGACGGAATCGGCAGCTCGCCAAATACGTACAGCGGGACGTTCCGCTCCTCCGGCTCAGTCCCTCCGTGCTGACCCTCCGCGTTCATCCCGTGATCGGATGTCACGATAATCTCATACCCTTGCGATCGCCAAAGCGGCACCAGCGTGGCGAGAATCCCATCCGCCGCCCGGACGGCGCCTTCATATTGCTTGCTCTCTCCGCCGTGCTTATGCCCCATATCATCGATGTTCATCGAATGGATATAGAGGAAGTTCGGGTTGTACGCCGTGCGCAAATGCTCCGCATCGAGGAACAGGTGGCTATCCGGATAGTGGTCCTCGAAATAAAAAATTCCATGCTGAATCGGCTGGCTCTCGTCATGCTGATGCCGGTCGTTCACCGGATGAAACGGCGCGCGGTTGTACAGCTCGCTGACCCAGTGATACGCGGCGGCAGCCGTTCTTAATCCGGCGGCGGCAGCCAGATGGAACACGCTTTGCTCCCGGCTGAGCCGGGCGATATGATTCGCCGTGATGCCGTTTCTGGCTACCGGCGTCCCGGTCAGCAACACTTCATAGAGCGGGCGCGACAGGCTCGGAAGCTGCGACTGCACTGGGTAGCAGGCCACCTCTCCCTGCTCCATGAGATGCTCCATATACCCGAGATACTTGCGGGCGGCATCATATCTTAACCCGTCAAGTACAACGACGACGAGCTTCTTGGCTTCTGCTTCTGCTGATGACATTCATTTCTCCCCCTTGTAATTGGTGGCTTCAATCCATTGGATGCGATGGATGCGAAGCGCCTGCAGCCATTCTTTCGGCGCGGCAACGTCGCTGACGATGGCGTGAACCTGGCTCAGCGGCGCAATCTCCACGAACGCTTCCTTGCCCAGCTTGGAGGCGTCGGCCAACACGATCGTCCGGGAGGCCGCCTCAATCATCCGCCGCGACATCCCGGTTTCATCGACATCGTAATCGCTGATCCCCCGTTCCAAGGAGATCCCCCCGATGGAGATAAACGCTTTGTCGACCCGGAACTGCGACAGGATGCTTTCGCCGATCGTCCCTGACATGGACTGCTGCTCCGGATTTAGTTCCCCGCCCACCACGAAAATCTTCCCGGAAAACCTCCCGCCGTTCAGCGACTCCATTAAGTGATAGGCCACGGCCAGCGAGTTCGTCAGAATCGTGAGCCGCTCCCGGCCCGCAATCGCCTTGGCCATCTCCAGCGTCGTCGTGCCGATATCGATGGCGATCGTATCGCCCGATTCGATCAGCTCGGCGGCCGCGCAGCCAATCCGCTCCTTCTCCTCCGCCTTCACCTTCTGGCGCTGCAAATACGGCGGTTCGTAGCTGGTCAGCTTGGTCAGGACCGCGCCGCCGTACACTCTTTTGGCCAAGCCTTCCTTCTCCAGCAGGATCAAGTCGCGGCGAACGGTCTCCTCCGATACGGTAAACCGATGCGACAGCTCGGGAACCTTCACCTGCCCTTCCTGCTTCAACTGCTCCATGATGACGCGTTTGCGTTCCTCGGATGAAATCGACAACTTGCTTATGCCCCTTCCTTCTCCAACTGCAGCAGCTGCGCGTGATCCAAAGCGAGGGCGACGGGACGGTTCTCCTCCAGACGTAGGGACCGCCCATCGTTCAGCGCGTCTACCGTCAGGCGAACGCCGGCGGCATCGATGGCGTAACGGATCACGTTGCCGAGGATCGACGCCGAATGGACGATCCCCTCCACGACGGGTTTGCCCGCATGGGCCGGGTCAATCTCTTGCCCCCGTCCTTCAACAAGCGCGAGCGCCTCCGGCCGGATAGCATAGCTCTCCCCGTCGCCGGGGACCGCACCGAACAGCCGCAGCGCCTCGGCCCGCGTAAGCACGTTATAGCTGCCCATGAACCGGGCGACGAACTCCGTGAAGGGCTTAGCGTACAATTCCTCCGGCGTCCCTTGTTGTACGATATTCCCTTGGTTCATCAGACAGACCCGATCGGATAAGGTTAACGCTTCTTCCTGATCGTGCGTGACGAAGATCGTGGTCATGTTGAATTGCTTCTGGATCTCGCGGATTTCCGTGCGCAGATTTTTGCGGATCTTGGCATCCAGCGCGCTCAGCGGCTCATCCAGCAGCAGCACCTTCGGGCGGACGGCCAGGGAACGGGCGAGCGCCACCCGCTGCTGCTGTCCCCCCGACAGCTGTGCGGGATAAGCGTCCCGCTTGTTGGCCAGATCGATGAGCTCCAGCAGTTCGCCGGATCTCTGACGGCGGGTTTCCTTGGCCACCCCGCGCATCCGCATCCCGTATTCGATATTTTCGCGGACCGTCAGATTCGGGAACAAGGCGTACGATTGGAACACCATGCCGATCTCCCGGCTGCGGGGCGGCAGATTCACGATATCCTTGTCATCGAGCCAAATCTGTCCCTCGTCGATCTCCGTCAGGCCGGCGATGCAGCGCAGGAGCGTGCTTTTTCCGCAACCCGAAGGCCCTAGCAGCGTGACCAGTTCCCCCTCGCGGATCTCCAAATTCACCTGGTTCAGCACCATCGTCGTTCCGAACCGCTTGCGGATCCCTTCCAGCTTCAGATATGGCTTCATTCTGAAATCCCCCTGTTTACTTTTTTGCCGAGTTTCATAAGAACCATGGACAACGCCAGGATCAACAAGAAATACGAGATCGCTATCGCGCTGGCTAGATGCCCGCTTTCATTCATGCGACGGGACAGGTAGACCTGGATGGTCTGAATGTGTCCCCCTACCAGCATGTTGGTCATGACAAATTCACCGAACAGGACGGAAAAAGACAGCAGCGTCGACGTCACCACCCCTGGCCAGATGTTCGGCAAAATCACGGTCACGAACGCCCGCATGCGGCCCGCGCCCAGCATCTCCGCGGCATTCAGCAGCTCCGGTGCCGAGACGGTCAACAGGCTGTTGCGGATGCCCTGATACATATAAGGCAGGACGATAATGAAATACGCGCCGATCAAAATATAAGCCGTGCCCGAAATAGGGATCGGGCCGGAGGAATACGCACGAATCAGTCCCACTGCGGCAACGACGCCCGGTACGGCATAAGGGAGCACGACGATTCCCTTCATGAAGCTCTCCAGCCGGGGCAAATAGACGGTGATGATGAACACGGCCGGCAGCATGACGGCCAGGCTAAGCGCGATACTGATCGCGCAGAGGTACAGCGATTCCCACAGCGCGTCCAGAAACCGCGCATCCTGAAACATCCCGCTGAACCATTCCAACGTCCAGCTCTCCGGCAGGAGGGTCGCTTGCCACTCCTTCGCGAACGCGTAAATCATCGTCGCCAGCAGGGGAAGCAGCAGGTAAATCATGACGAGCAGCATCAGGGAACGCGGGGCCCAGCCCGCTCGCTTGGTTGGCGTCTGCATCACAATTCCTCCTTCAGCGCGGGCGGCTTCAGCTTCAGCCCTCTCCGCCGGCGGCGGACCTTCCGCTCCTCCGCCGAGCCAGGGTGGAATCGGTGCAGCCGCTGAGTCATCTTATGATTCAAGTACACGGCCAGCAGCGTCGACAGGCCTAGGATGACCGCCAACGCATTCCCCAACTGCGGCTCGGTCACGACGTCGCCCGAGACCAGATTGCCGATCCGCACGGCAAGCAAGTTGAAATTGCTGCCGACGAGGGCATAAGCCGTTGCGTAAGCCCCCATCGAATTGGCGAACAAGATCCCGAGCGTCCCGAACACCGCCGGCATCAGCACCGGAATCCCGATCGTTCTCCAGAACTGCCACTGGCTCGCACCCAGCAGCGACGCCGCTTCCTTCCACTGCTCCCGAATCCCGTAAAAAGAAGGGTACAACAGCAACAAAGCCAGCGGCACCTGGAAATACACATATACCAGCACCAGCCCCGACCAACTATATAGGTTAAAACCGGCGAACACGTCCCAGCCCCACTGCTTAAAGAGCAAGGTAAAAACCCCGTTGCTCCCCAGCAAGATAATGTACGCGAAGGCCAGCGGCACCCCCGCGAAATTCGAGGTCATATTGGACACCATGATCAGACGGTCCCGCATCCTCGGCGTGAGCCGCGTCACGGCATAGGCGCACGCCAGTCCAACGATGATCCCGATCAAGCTCGAGAAGACCGAAATCAGCAAGCTGTTCTGAATCGCTTTGAGATAATAATCGCTTTGGAAGATTCGCGCGAAATACTCTAACGTGATTCCGGTACCGTCCTCCGGGCGGACGCTCCCCGTGATCATCGACACGATCGGCACCAACTGGAACAGGGCCACCATGACGACGAAAGGAACCAGCCCAAGCAAAACCCAGCGATTTTTTCGTTTCACGCTATACCCTCCTCATGGGAAAAAGGGGCGCCCTCCGTCCAGGACAAGACGTTTGACGCACCGCTTCAACTTATTGAACTTGGACTTAGGGATTCGTCCCATTAGTTCATATGAACGAGCACGCGCTCCTGCCAGAGCTGCGGCAGCTTCTTGGCCGTCTCTTCCCAGGCCTTGTAGTCGCCGACCGGCTTGACGTTGGCATACGCTTCGGCCGGCAGCAGCTTGGCGGCTACGTCCTCCGGCAGCTGAACGCTTTCGCGGATCGGACGGGCATACCCTTTCGCCAGATTGATTTGCCCAGCATCGCTCAAGATGTACTCGCGCGCCAATTTAGCAGCATGCGGATGCGGCGCGTATTTATTGATGATCGTGGCGTAACCGCTGACCACGCTGCCTTCCTTCGGAATCGCCACGTTGAACTTCTCCGGGCCGCCCAACTGATCGCGGTAATTCAGGGCATTGAAGTCCCAGAACAAGGTGACTTGGACTTCGCCTTTCTCGATGTTGGCCAGCGAAGCTTCCGCGCTGGACAAGCGGCCTTTTTTCGCGAGGTCTTCAAAGTAAGCAATCCCCGGCTCGATGTTCGTTTCGTCCCCGCCGTAAGCGATGGCGGCCGCCAGGACGGCCATTTGCGCTTGCGCGGCTTTGGTCACGTCGCCAACGATGAGCTTATAGTCGCCGTTCTTCAGGTCTTCCCAGCTTTGCGGCGGCGTTTGAACCAAGTCTGTGTTCGTGAAGAACGCGATGGAACCTTGGTAACCTACGACCCAGTGACCGTCCTTGTCCTTGGCCCAATCCGGAATCTCGTCCCAATACGAGGTTTTGTACGGTTGGGTGACGCCTTTATCCAGCGCGACCGGGCCAAACGCGATGCCCACGTCACCGATGTCTGCCGTCGGCTTGTCCTTCTCCGCCTCGAATTTGGCGATTTCATCGGCGCTCGACATATCCGTATCCGTGTGCTCCAGCCCATACTTGGTTTTCAGATCCGCCCATGTATCTTTCCAGTTCGCCCACGTATCCGGCATGCCGACGCTCACGACGGTGCCTTCCTCTTTCGCCTTTGCTTCCAGATCAGCCAACGAGAGCTCCTCGGCCTGCGCCGCACCGCTTGTGTCCGTTGCGGCTACGTTACTCCCGTTGCTTCCGTTGCCTCCCGCACCGCAGGCGGCAAGCATCAATACGAACAAGGATAAAACCAAACCCAACGCTAATTCCTTCTTTAACCCGAATTTCATGGTTTTCATGCACTCCCTGTGGATTATTGTGGGTTCGCTATATATTTCTGTTGATTTCAACCCAAGTAGAGTATAGGTTTTGACTGTTTGCGCTGGATTAATGGAAATGGTGAAGTTTATTAAATCGGGGGGGGGAGGGGGGCGGAAGTACGGATGGGAATGGAAGGGATTGGATCTGATGGGTTGGGAGGCGAGAAGGTCGGATCGGAGCATGGCAGGGGCAGTCGGCTTGGCGGAATAAGGGACATTTATGGTCTTATTGGGACGTTTGAACTCGTGGTGCGTTAAATAGGGGAATTTTATGGCGTTATTTTGCCGGATCCCCGCCCAAACCCGCCTTTTCCAGCCTACTTTTCTGAAATAAGGGTACAAATGTCCGCTATTTCACGCCAAACTCGATCCTTGGAGGNTATGGTCTTATTGGGACGTTTGAACTCGTGGTGCGTTAAATAGGGGAATTTTATGGCGTTATTTTGCCGGATCCCCGCCCAAACCCGCCTTTTCCAGCCTACTTTTCTGAAATAAGGGTACAAATGTCCGCTATTTCACGCCAAACTCGATCCTTGGAGGAAATAAGGCCCTTTTTTACCCTTATTGCATCTGCCCTCACCCGGCGTATCCTGCTTAGCGCTTACATTTTTGTTCGGTAATTTGCCCTTGTAAAATCCGCTTCGGAAGGGATAAGATAGCTTTGATATTTTTCAGCAGCAAGGAGGCGCAATGAAGGGGCTCTCTTCTCTCTTCATCATCTATGAAAGTCATACATTTCTTGTTTCAGATTGCCCTGCTCACGGTTTTTTACGGAGCGGGGATGTTGGTTCAGACACTGAGCAAAGCGCCGATTCCCGGGAGCATCTTCGGGCTGGTGCTGTTGTTTCTGGCTCTTAAACTGCGGTTGGTTCCTGCGAAGTGGATTGATCAAGGGGCCGGGGTGATGCAGAAGCTGATCCCCTTATTCCTCGTGCCGGCCACGGTCGGCGTCATGGACTATTTCCACGTGTTCACCTCAGGCGGACAATGGCTGATTGTGATTGTTGTGCTCAGCACACTCCTCACCCTGATTCTGGCGGGATGGACGACGCAATGGGCCGCCCAACGGACCCCGAAATCGCAAGAGGAGGCGGCCCCATGCGTGAAGTCCTTTACGAAACAGGCATAGTGCTGGGCGTTGTCCTCTTGTACCTCCTGATGACTGGGCTGTATCGCAAGCTAAAATGGGCCATTCTCGTTCCGGTGCTAACCTGTTCCATCCTGATCATCGGCTTGCTGATGTCGACGAGGGCCACTTACGGAGAGTTCATGAGAGGCGGTCGATGGCTGCAGTACGGTCTTGGCCCCGCCGTCGTAGCGCTCGCCTACCCGATGTACAAAGAGCTCGACGCGTTGCTTAAAGAATGGCGAGCGGTCCTCGCCGGCACGATCGTCGGCATTGTAGCCGGGATGATCAGCGGCATCGGGTTGGCCCTATGGGCCGGTTATCCCCGTCAACTGATCGTGTCCCTCCTGCCCAAATCGATTACTACGCCGGTGGCGATGGAAATCTCCAGCAGCTTGGGCGGCAACGCCTCCATTACCTCTGCGCTTGTGATGATTGCGGGCCTTACGGGGGTCATCCTCGGTCCTATGATCTTCAAATGCTTTCGGATCACCAATGACAACGGGCAAGGCATTGGCTTTGGGGCCGCTTCCCACGCGCTCGGCACGAGCAAAGCCGCGGAGTTTGGACCCGCCGTCGTCTCCACCAGCACGGTAGCCCTGACCTTTAGCGCCGTGTTCGGCTCCGTGTTGGCGCCGTTGGTCGCCTGGCTATTCCTGTGACGGGATCGCGCTGACGGAATGACACAGCGAGCTTCGGCAGCATTCCCTCGGTTGCCATATCGCCCTAAACGGCAATGTTTGGGGGCCGGCTGGTGGGAATAATTGCAGGAGTGCAGCTATTTTCACCCATTCTCGGTTTTTTCCGGAAATAGCTGCGAGGATGCAGTTATTTTCCAAGGAAAAGGCCGATTTTCTCAAAATCACAGAAAATAACTGCACCTGCGGAGCTATTTAGCCCATAAGAGGTGAATCCGGGGAATTTAACTGCACCTGAGCCATTATTTCGCTGATTTCATGCCATTCAATTCATGGAATCCCGTCCACACTTCTTAACGACCGTATATCCGCATGGTAGAATATCGCCGGGAAAGGAACCCTCGCTTAGTTACGGGCCCGCAAAAAACAAAAAGCCCCTGCTCCCCCACCGCCTGGACAGCGGGGAGAAGCAGGAGCTTTGGGTTTGCAGTTGCCCGAGATTACTTGCCGGCCGCGCTAGCTCCGGCAATCCGACCAAATGTGAAAATGTCTGTGATCGCATTGCCGCCCAACCGGTTGCCCGCATGAACTCCACCGGCAACCTCGCCGGCCGCGAACAAGCCGTCGATCGGTTTACCTTCGGTGTTCAAGACTTGAGCTTTTGCGTTAATTTCCAGCCCGCCCATCGTATGATGCACGGATGGGGTTCTTGGCGTAGCAAAGAACGGAGGCGTTTCGAGTTTGGCGCCAAAGTTTTTCTTGCCGAACTCAGGATCAAGCTGATTTTCTACGTACGTGTTATATTTCTTCATTTCCGCCACAAAAACATCGGCCGGTACGCCCATTTGCTTAGCCAGTTCTTCCAGCGTATCCGCCATGTAAATATTTTTGTTGGCGATCAGATCCTGATAATTGTCGCCCCATACGCTTTTCCCGTTCAGATCCGGGTTGCCCAGCGAGGTCATATCACTGATGATGAAGAAGGTCTTATCCGTCTGCTCCAGAGCGGCAGCCGCCAGAACGTCTCTTTCGGCGTACTCGTTCACATACCGCTTGCCTTCCTTATTTACGAAAATTTGCGTTTCCGCGCTCCCCCATACACCGCCGGACAAAGCCCCCGTTCCCGGCTGCCCGCTCGGCATCAGTTGGATGAAGCCCATGCCCCACAGATTCGCGCCAACTTCCTTCCCCATCACAATCCCGTCGCCGGTCGCATTCGTCGTGTTGGTGGTCTTGATGTCGGCGTCCAAAGCAGGCCAGTAGTTATTGTATTCAACGACCATTTCAGGGTTGGCTCCGAAACCGCCGGTAGCCATGACTACCCCTTTGGAAGCCTTCAAGGTGACCGGAGTGCCGTCAGACTGTTCGGCGGTAACGCCAACAATGCGGCCATTCTCGACGATCAGCTTCGTGGCCTTCGTATTCATCATAATTTCTGCGCCTAACTCTTTGGCGCTTTTTTCCATCGTATTAATATACCCGGTTCCGAGCGGCTCAACATTATGATGAGTTCTAGGCCACAAGGCGCCAAGCACGGTCCCGATCCCATCTTGGAACTTGGCTCCGTGGCTCTCCAGCCATTGAATCGTGCCGTAGCTGTTAGTCGCCAGCGTCTTGACCAGTTCGAACTTGCCGGAAATTACGTTGCCATCCAGATCCGTCCGCTTCCCGCCGATATACGTGTGAATCATATGCAATTCAGGTGAATCAAACAGCTTGGTGGTATCCCCATTAGCCAGGTATTCCTTGATTTGACCTTTGAGCGTCTTGAGGGTCTCGGCATAATCGCCGAATTCTTTCTCATCGTAAGTCAGAATCTCTTTCAACTCATTGATGAGCGCTTTCGTCATAGCCACTTTAGGCTGTCGAACCGGATCATAGGAATTGAATTCGCCCCCGGAACGAATCGTGTTCCCGCCAAGCGATGGCGATTTTTCGATCAAAATCACCTTTGCCCCGTTCTCAGCAGCTGATACCGCAGCGGCCAGACCCGCTCCGCCCCCGCCGACAACCACGACTTCCGTCTCCTTGGTAATGGCCTCTTTAGCGGCCGCCTTAAGCGGTTCCTTATTTCTCAATGCGTCGATATCCGCCCCAGCCTTCGCCAAAGCGTCCGCGATCGCGTCAATCAGGCCGTTGCTAGATACGGAGGCCCCCGATACGATATCCACCTTCAAGCTCTGCCCCTCGACAACCTTCTGAGGAATGGTCTCAAATACCGCATCGCTTACGCCCTCGGTGTCCTTCTGCTCCAGCACTTTCACCGATTTGATGGTATTGGCATCTACCGTTACTTCTACTTTAATCACGCTATGTAAGCCTTGTGCTTCCCCTGTGTATGTCCCCGGTGTGTAAAGCCCTTGGGTATCCGCTGCAGGCGTTGCTTCCTTGTTACTGCCGCTGCATCCGATCAGCCCCATGATCAAAATAACTACGAGTGCCGCCAAAAATCCGGTTCTTACATACCTGTAATTCAAACTCCTCATGTCTTTCCGTTCCCTCTTTCGTTGAATTGTAATTTTTTTCACAATATTAGTGAAAAAATTCACGAATATTGCCGGAGCAAATTCGCTTACCTTAAGAATTATAGGCATGAAATTTCTTGTCTTCCCATGCTTTTTCTCACAACAGGGGTTAAAATAGCACCCTGGACCCGGAATGAGGCCTTAGAGCCATTCTAAAAAAACAGCCGTCGGTCCGGTCCCCCAGTCCGCGCGGCTGTTCCTGCATTTCCTTATTTCACTTCGTTCAGGCGCTCTTCCAGGCGATCCCACGTTTCCGTGATGCCTTGCAGCATGCCCATATCCATAACGGTTTTGAGGGATTCCGAGGAGACGTATTCCCCGCGGCTGACCAGCTTCGTTTGACCGCCGCCCAAATCGATGAACTCCATCTTAACCACGGTGGATGGCAGCGAATCGTCCACCTTCCCTTCCGCATCCGAGAAGTAGTCCGTATACACGAACCCGTCCGGTTCGTCGATTTCCTTATATACCGCTTTGCCCCAGGACTCCGTTCCGTAAAAATCCCCCATCTGCGGGTCCATACATTTCATACAGTAATGCCAAACGCCGCCAGGCCGGAAGTCGACCGTGCAGACCGTAACCTCAAATCCCCTTGGCCCCCACCAGTGTTTCAGGTGCTCCGCTTCTTTGAACATGGAGAACACGAGCTCCTTCGGTGCGTTAAACACCCGTTCCAGCACCAGTACCGATTCATTTTCCACGCGGTGAACCATCGTTTGATTCGACATCGACAAATCCTCCTCATCGGGATTAGAGATATAGTCTTACTCCATAACAATATACACTGTAGGGAATATTCCTGTAAAGGAATATTTGAAATCTATGTACAAAAAAAGAAAGCAGTGAGACAATGATTAACGGCTTATTGATAGAGAGATAGATAGAGTACACATTTGGGGGAAGAAGAGAAACCGATGGAATTGGACATCTTGGCAGCATCGCTTATTTTTGGAGTTACCTTGACCTTAGTCATTTGGCAGCCGAAGGGGCTGAATATCGGGTGGTCCGCTTGCGGCGGTGCGGTGCTGGCCCTGCTGGCCGGCGTCGTCGGATTCAGCGACGTGGGGGAAGTCGTGCGAATTACGTGGAACGCCACCTTAACGTTTATCGCGATCATTATCATTTCGCTGATCTTGGACGAGATCGGCCTGTTCGAATGGGCAGCGCTGCATATGGCCCGGGCGGCACAACGCAGCGGCATCCGCATGTTCATCTACGTCAGCTTGCTGGGGGCGGTGGTTTCGGCGTTTTTTGCCAATGACGGGGCGGCCTTGATCCTCACGCCGATCGTGCTGGCGATGGTCCGGCATTTGAATTTTGAGGAGAAAATGATCTTCCCGTTCATCATGGCGAGCGGATTTATCGCCGACACCACCTCGTTGCCCCTCGTCGTCAGCAACCTGGTGAATATCGTATCGGCGGACTATTTCGGGATTGGCTTCGCGCAGTATGCCGCCCGGATGATGATCCCGAATCTGTTCTCGCTTGGGGCGACGATTGCTGTGCTGCTGCTCTATTTTCGCAAAAGCATCCCTCGGACCTATGACCCGTCCAAGCTCAAAGCCCCGGCTGAAGCCATCAAAGACCCGCGCCTATTCCGCTTATCTTGGGTGGTGATGGGGATTCTGCTGATCGGATACCTGACGTCCGAGTTTCTTCACCTCCCGGTATCCTTGCTTGCCGACGCGGTGGCCCTGATCTTCTGGGCGATCGCCCGCCGAAGCCAAGCGGTTGACACGAAGGCCGTCATGAAAGGCGCGCCGTGGAACATCGTTGTTTTCTCGATTGGGATGTACCTGGTGGTGTATGGCCTCGGCAATGCCGGGCTGACGGAGGTCTTGGCCGACCTCATCCAGGGAGCAGCAGATCAAGGCCTGTTCGTATCCACGATGGCCATGGGTTATATCTCGGCATTCCTGTCGTCGATCATGAACAACCTGCCGGCCGTTATGACCGGTGTGCTCGGCATCGCCGAAACCTCGACCTCCGGCCCGATCCGCGAGTCGCTGATCTACGCCAACGTCATCGGCGCCGACCTCGGCCCGAAGATTACGCCGATCGGCTCGCTGGCCACCTTGGTCTGGCTCCACGTCCTCGCCAAGAAGGGCGTCCGCATCTCCTGGGGAACGTATTTCAAAGTCGGCATCGTCCTGACGATTCCGATTTTGTTCGCGACGTTGCTGGGGTTGTGGGTGGTTTTGAGGGTGTTTTAGGGAGGGGGGATTAAATGAATAAACTGTCCATAAAGCCACTTTTCTGACTACCTCCTGTTTCTCTTTTGCGAATATGGAGTGAATACAGCTCATTTATTTACATTTTATTAATTTGCTCCCATTATTAAAGGGTACGGTAATTCAATCAATCTAGAATGAGGAGGATACATATGAACAAGAAATCCGCATTTGTTCTTGTCTTCGCATCTATAATTCTAGGCGTCATGCAATGTAATCATTCCGTGTTCGCTGAATCTAGCCAACCTAGAACGGCATTAAATGAAATTGTATTTATAGAAAGCTATAATAGCAATTCATATGCAATTAACTCGGAAGGACAGATTTGGACTTGGGGATTTAATCAGGATGGTAGATTAGGAATAAGCCATAAAGTAAACTTATACGTTCCAACATTACTGAACATTGAGGGTGCAAAGTTCTCGGAAGTTCGTACAGATACTTTTCATTCCATCGCCCTTACTCAAGAAGGTTCGGTTTATACCTGGGGAAGTAGGTATGCAGATTCGACGACCCCGCGTAAAGTCTCATCCCTAAGCAACGTGATAGATATTGCTGTTGGAGAAGAACATTATTTAGCTCTGGACTCCACAGGTAAGCTATGGGGCTGGGGATCTAACGAACATGGACAACTCAGTCCTGGATTGCAAAAAAAAATCTATGCAGAACCTGTAGAAATTACTGAAGTGAATAATATCAAATCGATTACGGCAATTTCATGGGGATCGTTTGCTTTGAAGAATGACGGTACCGTTTGGGGTTGGGGGACGTTTAATAATCATAGCTATAGCCCCACACAGTTATTACAAATGAAAGATATTCATTCCTTGAAGCGAAACATGGCGGTCGATGCTCGCGGAGATGTATGGATTTGGGACATGGATAATCCTTTTCAACGCCAGATTAAGCATGACCTTCCAGAATCCGTAATCGATTTTGGTTATGGAAGTGATTATCTTGCGGTCACTCAGGACGGTGCAGTTTGGTCCTGGGGGATTCACTCACAACCTACCCAAATCAAAGGGATTCAGCATGCAACCGCCGTTGCAGGCGGGGATAATAACACCTACTTTTTTTATAAAAGCGG
>NZ_FCOQ01000008.1 GCF_900021165.1 Paenibacillus phocaeensis
TAAGTTAATCAAGAGCAAGCTCCTAATTAACTCCGCTCGACTTGCATGTATTAGGCACGCCGCCAGCGTTCGTCCTGAGCCAGGATCAAACTCTCCAATAAAGGATGGAAGGAATCTCGAACCCGAAGGCGCCGAGGTCTTCCATCTAAGGTGTTTGACTTGCTCATTTAAACAAACTGACGAGATTTAAAATCTCAGTTTATTACTCACTCGTTGTTCAGTTTTCAAAGATCAACTTCGTTCTTTCGTTCGTCGCTGCGTTTCAGCGGCGACTCAAATAATATAACACGTTGAGAAAAGAATAGCAAGCACTTTTTTATTAAGCATTATTCCAAGGTGACCTGCATCTCTTTCTCAGTGATTCCTCCTAAAACTTCTAGTAGTTTTGGGGACATTTAATATACCACAGATCACTATCCGGGCTCAAGTCCCTTCACCTGGTGAGTTTACAAAAATGCAGAACAGGGGGAGCTACTCTCCCCCTGCCTCGAAGCTTTTATGCGTTAATCCACGGATTCCGCCGTCCATTCGTTTTGCTGGAACGTGCCCGTTTCTTTGGTGCGGCCGTTCCCGTTCCGGATTTGCTTTGCTTTTTCGAGGTTGATGGCGAGTCAAGGCTGCCCGATATTTTTACGTTTTTTTTTGAAGAAGCTGGCGTTTTTGATTGGGGTTCCGTTTTTTGGAGGCCGATCTCTTCCGTCCCCTCACCGGCAACTGCAGCCTGTGCTTCGCGATCAAAATGTCCCTTCATGTTTTCGAGCCCGCCAACCTCACCCTTCAATGGCTCATTCGCAATTGGAGCTTGGTTGATGGCCTGTGAATAGGAGGGATACCCTGGCATCATTGAAACAGAATAAGAAGCCGGCATTACTCCGTTCGGAGACCCGGGGATCGGTCCAGGATGCCCCCAATCCATCGTCTGAGGATAGAATGTGTTGCCATACGATTCCGGGGATCCCCCCTGCGGGAAAGTCCCGTACGGTTGATATCCTGCATTGGGCATACCACCCAAATTAGGCATCTGCGAGATCGGCGCGTTTACGTTCGAAATTCCCGGGTACTCCCCTTCGGTCGGCGATACTGCGGTTGGCTGTTGTGGAATAAAGGTATTGTCGTGATAAGCCGATACGGGTTCAGCTGCAATCGGGTATTGATAAAATGGAGGATAGGCCTCTGGCATCGCATATGGATACGGGGACGGCCCCGAGCATCCGCAAGGCGACGGAGTGTAGCCCATGGCGGGAAGTATAGACGGAGATTGCTGCGTTTGATGGAACTGCGGCATCACATGGCTTGGATAGGAAGGCTGGGCATGCAAGTTTGGCTGTACATTTGGCCCAAAAGCGTAAGGACTGACTCCCGTCGGTTCACCTTTCATTGGCTCATATCCGTAAGGACTGACTCCCGTCGGTTCACCTTTCATTGGCTCATAACCATAGGGGCTGACTCCCGTCGGTTCACCTTTCATCGGCTCATACCCGTAGGGGCTGACTCCCGTCGGTTCGCCTTTCATCGGCTCATACCCGTAGGGGCTGACTCCCATCGGTTCGCCTTTCATCGGCTCATACCCGTAGGGGCTGACTCCCATCGGTTCGCCTTTCATCGGCTCATACCCGTAGGGGCTGACTCCCATCGATTCACCTTTCATCGGCACATTCGCAGCCGGGCTGACGTTCGGCGGTCCGTAATTCGCAGGGGCGAGATTTACCGGTTCATAGTGATAAGGTCCTACCTTCATCGGTTCATGCTTTTGCGGTTCGTAATGAATCGGCTGGAGCTTGGTGGTTTCGTATTGGATTTGCTCCACTTCGACTTTGATCTCCATCGGCACCGTCTTTGGCGGCTCCACGTGCACGGGTTGCTGCTTCGGCGGCTCCGGCTTGACAGGTTCCACTTTCTTCGGTTCTTCCTTAGGTTTCTTCGTTTGAATCGGCTCTACATTCGGCATCTCCACATTCGGTGGCTTCGGCGCAGTCATCTCCGGCTTGACGCCCGTAGGGGCTTTCGTTCCTGTGCCTGCAATAGGTGCCGTGTTTTTCTTGCCGGTTTGTGCCGGCGACAGCCCGGTATTCCCCGCCGACGGATTCTCGCCTCCATCCGCCGGCGCTCCTGAACCCGTGGGAATATTCACGATATCCCCCACCTTCAATTGGTTCGGATCGCTAAGCTGGGGATTGGCCGAGATCAGGGTCTGCAAAGGCAACCCCCAAGCTTTGGACAGCTTCCACAACGTATCCCCCTGCTTGACGACGTGCTTGTAGATGTTGCCCGGTTCGCCGCCGATCGGTACGGCCATGGCCGGAATCTTCACCTTGTCGCCGACGTTCAACTGATCCGGATTCGCGATCTGCGGATTGGCTTCGATCAATTTTTCCAGAGGCACGTTATACTTTTTTGAGAGCTCAAACAAAGTATCGCCACTTTTCACAATATGGATTTTCACGCGATAAAGACCTCCTAGGTTTCTTCTCCGGTACGTGATGATCGCCCGGGGCCCATTTATTACATCCTATGCAGAAGCCCGGTTTTTGACATCCTGGAAAAGAAAAAATCCTATCTCCCTCCAAGATCGAGGAAAATAGGATTCATACTTGCGTCTATCCGATGTTTTACCAAACTTTCAATCCGTCCTGATCCACGATCGCACGGAACTCCTCCAACAGCTTCAGCGTGATCGGGCCGGCATGTCCTTCGCCAATGATACGGCCGTCGACTTCGCGTACGGCGATAACCTCAGCAGCGGTTCCCGTCAGGAACACTTCGTCAGCGACATAAACATCATGCAGCGTAAACGGCTGTTCCTGGATGGAATAGCCTTTTTTGCGGCAAATCTCGATAATCGCCTGACGGGTAATCCCGTCCAAAGCCCCCAAATAACATGGCGGGGTGGTGATCATCCCATTTTTGACGATGAAAATATTGTCGCCCGAGCCTTCGGTCACGTACCCTTGGGCGTTCAACATGATCGCTTCGCCCGCTCCGGACAAGTTCGACTGGATTTTCACCAAAATGTTGTTCAAATAGTTCAGCGATTTAATTTTCGGATTCAAGGCGTCGGGGATGTTACGGCGCGTCGATACCGAAACGGTTTTCAACCCGGTCTTGTAGGCTTCTTCCGAATAGATCGCCAGTTGCTCCACAATAATAATGACCGAGGCCTTCGGACAGCGGTTCGGATCTAAGCCTAAGTTGCCGGCACCGCGGGAAACAATCAGACGGATGTAACCGTTGCGCAGTTCATTGCGGCGGAGCGTCTCGACAAGCGCATCCTCCATTTCCTGATACGTCAGCGGAATGTTCAGCATGATCGATTTAGCCGAATCGTACAGACGGTCCAAATGCTCCTTACATTTAAAGATATTCCCGTTATAAATGCGGATGCCCTCAAAAATACCGTCCCCGTACAAAAAACCATGATCATATACGGAAACTTTTGCTTGATCTTTAGTTACGAATTGTCCATCTAAATAAATCCATTGCTCTGCCATTATTTAGGCACCTCCGCTTTATGTTCTCCAAACGATAGGCTGGGATAACTCCCCAGCACGCGTACTTGACATCCCAACGCCTCGATCTCTCCAATCGCTGAGCTAAGCAGCACCGCGTCAATGGATTCAAGCACATCCATAATAAAATAGTAATTGCCGAGCCGTTTCTTGGTGGGGCGCGACTCGATGCGCGACAAGTTCAGTTTGCGCCACGCAAACGCCGACAATACCTGATGCAAAGCCCCCGGGAAATCCTCCGGCAGCGTCACCAGCAGGCTCGTTTTGCGCTGGGAAGCCGGGATCGCCGGGTCAAGCGGCGAAGGGCCGATCAGAACAAACCGTGTGTAGTTGTTGTCGTGGTCCGTCACTTGGCGAGCCAAGACATCCAACCCGTGCTGCTTGGCGCCGAGGGCCGTGCCGATCGCGGTCCAGCCTTGTCCCGGATTCTTCTTCACCCATTCTACCGCTTCCGAAGTGCTGCCCGTATGCTCCAATTCCGCCTTCGGCATACGCGTGCGGATAAATTGGAGGCATTGGGCCATCGCGACCGGATGGGACAATACCTTCGTCACTTTGGCGTAATCGAGTTCTCCCGGTTGGTCCGCCGATTGAAACTCCTCCCGCTTGCCGATTAAATTCTGGATGGACGGGTACACCCATTCCATCTGCATCGGAATATCCACCTCATGAACTAGCCAATCCATATGCAGGCTGACGGAGCCTTCGATCGTATTCTCCATCGGGATCACGCTGTAATCGCTGTGGCCGCTGGCCGTAGCCAGAAACACATCGGAAATCTGCTTGAAATGGAGCAACTCTACCGGCTCGTCACCGAACAGGTGCAGCGCCGCTTCATGGGATACCGAGCCTTCCGGCAACAATGCTATTCGTTTCATCTTTATGCTATTCACTCCCCAGCTTCATCCAACCTTCTCGTGTGCTCCAAATCCGTTAAGCCTGAATGGAATCCAAAAATGAACCTTCATTCTCCATAGTAAGCTCCACAGCCCCCGTTGTGCAAGGTTGCAGCCGCATCGTTTGTGCAGGAATGCCTTGCTCCCCCAGCACCTCCAACAAGAATGCCTCAAGCCGATCGTTCGCTCCCTGGCGGCGATCCGTCAGGCAGAGCAGCGTCGGCCCGGCCCCGCTTAAGGCGGCGCCTAACGCTCCGTGAGCCGTCGCTTCCTCCAGGATCCGCGTCATGCCCGGCACAAGCGAAGCCCGGTAGGGCTGATGCAGCCGATCGCGCATGGCGGCCGGGATCAAGTCCAGCCGCCCGGCGGCCAGCGCCGCCGTGAGCAGGGATGCGCGGCTGACGTTGTACACCGCATCCTGCAAGCTAATCTGCTTGGGCAGCGCCTCGCGCGCCTTCGACGTAGACAGCTGAAAGTCGGGGATCGCCACAAGCACCTCCAGGTCCGCCGGCGGCTCAATGCGGAGGACATCCGCATGCAGTCCGTCCCAGACGGCGGAGATAATTCCGCCGAACAGGGAAGCGCCAACGTTGTCGGGATGCTTCTCCAGCGCCGTGGCCATGTCGAACAGCTTCGCCTGGCTCAAGGGCGAGCCGATCAGCAGATTGGCGGCAAACAGCGCCCCGACGATCGCCGAAGCGCTGCTGCCTAGCCCCCGGGTCAGCGGAATCTCCGATTTCATCGAGATTTCCAGCTCCGGCAAGGTCACGCCGGCTTCTTCAAACACCGATTGCGCGACTTGGTACACCAGATTGCTTTTATCAAGCGGCAGCCCTTCCAAGTTCCCGCCGTGCAGGCGGAAAACCGTGGAAGCGGCCGGTTTCATTTCAATCCAGCAATAGAGATTCAGCGCCATGCCGAGGGTGTCGAAGCCGGGCCCTAAATTCGCCGTGCTTGCCGGTACCTTAACCCGAACCCCTTCCCGGCGAATCATGCCCGCGCTCCTTGCAGCTTAGCGATCGCATCCAGTACCGCTTCTTCCGTGTCTTGCACGACGAGCGGCTCGCCGCCAATACTCTTGATGGCGATGTTCGGGTCCTTCAGACCGTGCCCGGTCAATACGCAGACGACCGACTCGCCGCCTTTGAAATAGCCTTCACGATGCAATTTATATACACCGGCGATGGAAGCAGCCGAAGCCGGCTCCGCAAAAATACCTTCCTTCGCAGCGATAGTGCGATACGCGTCAAGGATCTCCTCGTCCGTGACATAGTTGATCTGCCCGCCAGACTCCTCCGCTGCCGCGACGGCCGTCTTCCAACTGGCCGGATTCCCGATTCGAATCGCGGTCGCAATCGTCTCCGGCTCCAGGATGGGCTCGCCTTTCACAATCGCCATCGCGCCTTCGGCTTCAAACCCGACCATCCGCGGAAGGGAAGCTGATTTGCCGCGCTCGTGATACTCCTTGAAGCCTTTCCAATAAGCCGAGATATTGCCGGCATTGCCGACCGGAATAGCCAACACATCAGGCGCCTTACCCAACTGATCGCAGACCTCGAACGCCGCCGTTTTCTGGCCCTCGATGCGGTACGGGTTCACCGAATTCACCAGCGTGATCGGATGTTTGGCGGTAATGTCGCGCACGATTTCAAGCGCGCGGTCGAAGTTCCCTTCGATGGCGATCACCTTCGCGCCGTAGATCATCGCCTGGGCCAGCTTGCCGAGGGCGATGTTGTTGTTCGGAATCAGCACGATGCAGTCGATCCCTGCCCGGGCGGCATATGCCGCTGCTGCCGCTGAAGTATTCCCTGTGGAAGCGCACATGATCGTCCGGCTGCCTTCCTCGACCGCTTTGGCGACGGCCATAACCATCCCGCGGTCCTTAAACGAACCGGTGGGATTTAACCCTTCATATTTGAAATACAGGTCCAGGCCCAGCTCCTTCGACAGGTTCTCTGCGCGAACCAGCGGGGTATTTCCTTCCTGCAGCGTCAGTTTCGGCGTCTTATCGTTGACCGGCAAATATTCCTTGTACGTTTCCAGCAATCCGAGATATCTCATGCAAAAATGACTCCTTTTATCTGATTTAGGTTTTATCCCTCTACGCGGTACACGCTTTTGATGCGATGAATGACGTCCAGCGATTCGAAATGGGCCAGGACCTTGTTCATGCTGGCTTTGCTGGCGTTGTGCGTCACGATCATGATCTCTGCGCCGTCCAGGCTGGTGTTCGGTGACTGCACAACCGATTCCAGGCTGACCTCGTATTCGGCGAATACCTGGGTGATTTGGGCCAGAACACCGGCTTTATCATCGACGTGAAGCAACAGGAAGTTTTTGAAGGCGATTTGTTCATCCGTCTTCAGCTTCTTCGGCTTATAGGGAACGATCGCCTTCAAGCCGTTGACGCCAAGCTTGAGGTTCTTGACCACGGCGACCAGGTCCGCGACTACGGAGGTTGCCGTTGGCATCTCCCCGGCGCCCGCACCATAGAACATCGTCTCGCCAACCGCTTCCCCGTGCACGTACACCGCGTTGTAAACGCCGTTAACGGCCGCGATCGGGTGTGTCTTCTTCACCATCGTCGGCTGTACCGTAATGCTGAATTCGTCATCCTGCCGTTCGGCGATGCCGAGCAGCTTCATCTCGTATCCGAGGCGCTTGGCATATAAAATATCTTCCCTCGATACCGAAGAAATCCCTCGGACATGCACATCGGCCAGCTCTACGTTCGTGCGGAAGCCCAAGGTCCCAAGAATGGTCATCTTGCGGGCCGCATCCAGTCCCTCTACGTCGGAGGTCGGGTCGGACTCCGCATAACCCAACTGCTGCGCTTCCTTCAGCACATCCTCGTAGGAGGCGCCTTCCTGGCTCATTTTGCTCAAAATATAATTGGTCGTTCCGTTGACGATCCCCATGATTTTCATAATCCGGTCGGAAGAGAAGCCTTCAATCAATGTGCGGATGATCGGAATCCCGCCGGCCACACTGGCTTCGTAAAATACGTCGCATTGATGCTCCATCGCCTTGTCCAGAATCTCCGAGCCGTACAACGCCATCAAGTCCTTGTTGGCGGTCACGATATGCTTGCCGCGCTCGAGCGCCTCCAAGATATAGGCTTTGGTCTGATCCACACCGCCCATCACTTCCACGATGACGTCGATCTCCGGATCGCGGATCACCGACCAGGGATCCTCCGTCAGCTTGCGCGGATCAACCTCGATGCTGCGCGGTTTGGCTAACGTCTTAACGGCGATTTTCTCGATGACGATCGGTGACCCAACCTGACTGCTGAGATCCTCCTGATGTCCTTCCAAGATTCGGACGACGCCGGTCCCTACCGTGCCGAGTCCGAGCAGTCCTACCTTCACAGGCTTCACAGCCGTCCCCTCCTGTTATCCAATAGCGGGTGTTCCCGTTTGGCTTCTTCTCTTATCCTTGCCCAACGATCTGAGTTCTTCTGACCCCCGGGATGCCTTGCAGCGAGTTCAGTATTTCATCCAGCTCCTCGGTTAATCGCGAGGTTTCTACAGAGATCACCACATTGGCTTTGCCCTGCAGCGGAATGCTCTGATTAATCGTCAGGACGTTGCCGCCGGAACCGGCGATCAGCGCGAGCACCTTCGACAAAATTCCCGACCGATGCTCCAGATCAAAGGAGATGGTCACAATGCTTTCCCGTTCGATTTGATTTAATTGATGAATGCCGTCCTTGTATTTATAAAAAGCGCTGCGGCTCAACCCCACCTGAGCAACGGCCT
Source organism: Paenibacillus phocaeensis (assembly GCF_900021165.1). Classification (GTDB taxonomy): domain Bacteria; phylum Bacillota; class Bacilli; order Paenibacillales; family Paenibacillaceae; genus Fontibacillus; species Fontibacillus phocaensis. The sequence goes on from NZ_FCOQ01000008.1 coordinate 8,164, forward strand.
CGTGAACCGTCTTCGCGTCGCCGGAGGCAAGCAGCTGCTTCACCTGCAAGGTCTTAACTACCGCTTCAGGCAAAATATCTTCACGAACCAAATAGTAGTGTTCCTTCACGAACGTCCTCTCCTTAGAGACTCTTGTTTTCGTATAGTGGACATTATAACGGAAATGCGGCAGGGTGGCAATGTTTTTTTGTCCCGCTCGATAGAAAAAAAAGCACCCGAAAGGTGCTCTTTTCCCTTAATAGTAATAGCTGCTGCCTTCCACGAATTCAAACTCGAAGTCTCCGATGCGAACCGGTGTGCCGTCCGTGGCGCCCCGCTTGCGCAGCTCCTCGTCGACGCCCATATGCCGCAGCGTGCGGGCAAGCTTCAGAATCGCATCATGGGAATTCAACTGCATTCGTTTCATCATCCGCTCGATTTTCACACTTTCCACCACAAACGTCTCATTTTCGCGGCGGATCGTAAAGCCTTCGTCCTCCGTGTTGTCCAATTTGAAAATTTTGCGCTCTGTCAGCTCGGTCACTTCTTCGATGGCCGGCGCTTCCGGGATTTGCTCCAGCAAATCGGATACCCGGTACAACAGCTCCTGAATGCCCTGACGGGTTAACGAGGATATCGGCATGATTTCCAGATCTCCGCGCACCTTGGCGACCTCCTCGCGGAATTTCTCCAAATGCTCCGCCGCTTCGGGCATATCCATCTTATTGGCCGCTACGATCTGCGGGCGTTTCTCCAGATCCGCATTGTATTGCCGCAACTCATCGTTGATCTTCTGCCAATCGTCAAACGGATCCCGACCTTCCGAACCGGCCATATCGACGACATGAACGATCAACCGTGTCCGCTCCACGTGCCGCAAGAACTCATGCCCCAGGCCAACGCCTTCATGAGCGCCTTCAATCAGTCCGGGCAGATCGGCCATCACGAAGCTGCGCCCGTCGCCCACATCAACAACCCCAAGATTTGGGGTGATGGTCGTGAAATGATAGGCGCCAATTTTCGGCTTGGCTGCCGATACGACCGACAGCAACGTCGATTTCCCAACGCTCGGGAACCCGACCAGTCCAACATCGGCCATGACCTTCAGCTCCAGCACAACCCAGCGCTCCTGGCCTTCTTCCCCATGTTCTGCTAACTCGGGCGCCGGGTTGTTAGGCGTGGCGAACCGGATGTTGCCCCGCCCTCCGCGACCGCCGCGGGCCACAACAATCTGCTGTCCGTGACGCGTCAAATCGGCGAGCACCTCCTGGGTGTCATCGTCAATCACAACGGTTCCCGGGGGAACTCGCACGATCATATTCTCCGCATTCGCCCCATGCTGGCTTTTGTTCCGGCCCTTCTCCCCGCGCTGCGCCTTGAAATGCCGCTGGTAGCGGAAGTCCATCAGCGTTCTCAGGCCCTCGTCGACGCGGAAGATCACGTCGCCGCCTTTACCGCCGTCGCCGCCGGCCGGGCCGCCCTCAGGCACGTACTTCTCCCGGCGAAAGGCCACGAGCCCGTCTCCGCCGTCGCCTCCCTTAACGTAAATTTTCGCTTTATCTACAAACATGCGTTCACCTCGTTTATTTTTCCGCAAGGCACCCGAAGTCGCAGCGAACCGCTCTCCGCGTCGCCCCGGTCCGCTCGTACCCGAATTCCCGTAATCCCTTCATCGATATGCCGGGCGAGTGCCTCCGGATTCCCTACGGAACCAACCTGCTCAAATCGTACCAGCACTTCGCTGTCTTCGCGGCACATCGACATTTTTAATTGCAACGTCTCTCCCCAGGAAGAACGTCCGTTAAACTGAAACACCCGTACCGTCTCAACGATGGCTTGCGTCAGTTCTTCCGCCTCTTCCAACGTAAGCAAGCTGTCCAGCTGCAGTTCATCTTCAATCTCAACCTCCAGCTGTATCGACCTGTTCACCTCACGGAACGATTGCAGATAGAAGACCAATGCGGGAATGCCAAGCCTGGCAATCTTGCTCTCTACGGCCATTCTTGCTTTTATTCTTTCCACGCAATCGGCCAGTTTATCAATTTTCCGCAGTTGGATATATCCGTACAAGATCTGCAGATCGTTCATCCAATCGTGGCGATGATGGCCCAGCGTGGCGGTGGCTGTGCGTTGGACCGATTCCAGCAAGTGCTTCCGCTCGGTTTCGGCCGTCTTCCGAAGATGCCGAACATAACCCCAAAACAACGCGAAAAGAGCTCCGCACAGCAGAACCTGTCCGATCGGCGATTTCAGGAAATAAGCAAGTGTCAGGCTAACGGCCGCCAGCAGCACGAACATTGCCCTCACCATGAACCGATGTTTCATATTTTCCCCGTTCCTCTAACAAATTGGGCGGACCCAAGCTCCCACCCTGGCATCATTACCCAGTATAACATACCCAACCCAAGTTCGCTCTCGTTAAATATGTAAAAAAAAGACAAGCCCTGACACTAACGTGCCAGGGCTCTTGCTTATACACTCTTAAGCTTCGACTGTAGCCGCTACAGGAGCGGTTTCCACAGGGTAGACGCTCACTTTTTTGCGATCGCGACCCCAACGTTCGAATTTCACAACGCCGTCCACTTTGGCAAACAGCGTGTCGTCCGAACCGATGCCTACGTTCGTGCCTGGGTGAATTTTCGTTCCGCGTTGACGAACGAGAATGCTTCCGCCCGTTACAACTTGACCGTCAGCCCGCTTTACGCCAAGGCGCTTCGCGATGCTGTCGCGTCCGTTCTTCGTGGAGCCTACGCCCTTCTTGGAAGCGAATAACTGGAGATCCAATTTCAACATTGTAGTCTACCTCCTTCTTCAAATAATGACGTCCTGTATCTGAATATACTTCCCGTATGATTCTTCGATACTCTTCAGCATAACGACAAGCGAGGCAAGCAGCAATTGCGCTTGTTCTTCGGCTTCCGCCCGGGTCACAGCAGGAAGATTCGCGCTGAGAAAGCCGTTCTTCATCCTGGAGTCCATCACAATGCCCGTCAACGCTTCGATCGAATTGACCGTTCCTACGGTCACGGTCGATACGCCCGCACAGACGATGTCCTCACCAGCCTTGGCATAACCCGCATGGCCTTCCACCTCAAAACCTGCGATGCCGTTATCCTTCCGACGCAATATGGAGACGATAATCAAATTATCGCACCTTCTTACGCTTGGATTTTCTCGATCGTTACTTTCGTGTAAGGTTGACGATGACCTTGCTTCTTGTGGTAGTTCTTCTTCGGTTTGTATTTGTATACGATCACTTTTTGGCCTTTGCCGTGCTTCTCGACTTTCGCCGTTACACTAGCGCCGGATACCAATGGAGCTCCCGTTACCAATCCATCACCTTTCGATACTGCCAACACACGGTCGAACGTTACGCTTGCACCGTCTTCTGCGTTCAATTTCTCGATGTAAAGCACATCGCCTTCTTGAACACGGTATTGTTTACCGCCGGTTTCGATAATTGCGTACATTTGCTTGCACCTCCTCATGTCTCAGACTCGCCTGATTCAGGTGCCGGTAGACGCCAAGGTCCAACGGACTTGTCAACCCGATCGGAGCGGTTGCAGCATGTGCACAAGCTAACTTATGACACATACCCTAATATACTATCATGGGCCCTGCAAAAAATCAACTGATTACCGTGTTCTCTTCCCGCATTCTTTTTCGTGTCATTTCCAGCAATCCAAGCTTGGTCCAGCCCAAGATATGATGCTGCGTCCGATCGCCGGACATCGCCTGCTCCAGCCGTTCGCAGACGGCGGATCGGTGCTCGTCGCTGGCCATGTCGATGAAATCGACGATAATAATGCCGCCGGTGTCCCGCAGCCGGATCAACCGAGCCATCTCTTGCGCAGCCTCCAGATTCGTGCGAAATACCGTGTCCTCCAGGCTGTCTCCCCCGGTGAACTTGCCGGTATTCACATCGATAACCGTCAGCGCCTCTGTCGTATCCCACACCAGATAGCCGCCGCCCGGCAGCCAGATTTTCCGCTGAAAATCCTTCTCCAGCTGCGGCTTTACATCATAATGATCAAACAAAGGCACGGCGCCCTCATGTACGATGATACGCGGGTTCTCTCCCGGCAGCATCGCCTGCAGGAAGGCAAGCGCCTCCTCAGCCTGTTCTGGACCATCCATAATCAGCTCGTCCGTTTCCGGGCTGTACACGTCCCGCATCAGTCGCTGGATCATGCTCAGGTCCTGGTGCAATACAACCGGCGCCGCAGCAAATTTCGCCTTCTCCAGAATGGCGGCCCACTGCCTTCGCAGCAGCTCGAGATCTTCCGCGATCGCTTCGCCGTCCTCTTCTTCGGCGACCGTCCGCAAGATCAGCCCTTCCTCTTCACTGCGCAGTTCCTCTCCAAGCTGCTTCAGGCGGTATTTCTCCTCCTCCCGCCCGATCTTCTTGGAAACGGCAACATAACCGGCCGTCGGCATGTAAACAATCCAGCGTCCCGGCAAGGAGTAGTGGGTCGTCACCCGCGCTCCTTTATTTCCGATCGCTTCCTTTACAACCTGCACAACAAGCTCTTGGCCTGGCTTCAGAAGCTCGGCGATCGACGGCTTCTGCTTCGGCTGCTTCTCCAAATGGGGGTGCAACACGTCGTCGATATAAAGAAAAGCGTTCTTTTTTTGTCCGATATCCACAAAGGCGGCCTGCATGCCCGGAATGACATTGACCACCTTGCCTTTAATAAAACTGCCAACCAGTCCTCTGCTCTGTGAACGCTCTGCCGCATACTCCACCAGTTTGCCGTTTTCCAGAAGCGCGATCTCGGTAGAGCCGGGTCCGCAGTGAACAATCATCCTCTTCATGATCTCACCCTTCATACGTTCGTCATTCCATGATCATGAACTCGCATTATCAAGTAACATGCCCGTTCCATTATATCACGACTTTTGCGCTTCAAGCCCCGGAACTCCCCTGTAAGAAAGAGGAAATCACCCGCTGTTCCGGCACGACCGCCACAATGTTCCCCTGGTGGTTCATCACATAAACGAAATGGTATTTTTCTCTTTTAAATAGACGCAAAATATGATCCAAAGGTTTCGTTTTCTCGGCAATGATCGGCAGGGCTAAGGAGCCATTAAGCAGATGTCTGGAGAAGCTGCGGTCCCGGTTCACCAGAAAACGCAAAAAACGATAGGGAATGTTCCGATAATCCATCAGGTTGGAATAGAACAGAAACAGGCCGATCATCAGCAGGTTTAACTGCATTCCCCCGAGCCCGAGCAGCAGCGGCAAGCAGGAATAACCGAGAAGCATGAGGCTGAACAGCAGACTGATGCGATAAGACCAAGTCAGCGTGGCGTAATAAGGCAAGGCCAAACTGCATATCGCCTGTGAAATTTTCCCGCCGTCGAGCGGCAGAATGGGGAGCAGGTTAAATAAGGCAATGAGCAGGTTGCTCTGGATAAAATAGTCCAAAAACGGCCCGTCCCATAATCCGGCAGCATGGAGCAGCAGCGAAGCGCCGATCAGTAGAACGTTCTGCAGCGGCCCCGCCAAAGCGATGGCGATTTCCCTTCCGGCCGTCAGATCCCCTGCGTCCTCCATGACCGCTACCCCGCCGAAGGGAAGCATTTGCACGGACAGGACCTTAATGCCGTACATGCGGGCGGCGAACACATGGCCCATTTCATGAATGAATACGATCGCGAACAAGGCTAGCAGCTCCAGAAAGTGACCGGTCAGCACCGACATCAGCATGATGATAACAAAGAAAGGGTGGAAGGAAATCGCGATGCCGCGCCATTTAATCAAACGGAATCACATCCGCCGGATCGATATACCGGTCATCTTTTTTCATCGCAAAATAAAGCGTAGGCAAGGGCGATTGCGTTCGCGGCGGAAGGCTGCCCAGAACATCGCCTCCTTCCAGCCAGTCCCCTTTTTCGACGGAAATCTGCTCCAAATGTCCATACACCGAGACGTAACCGCCAGCGTGTTGGACCGTAACGGTCTGGCCGGTGACGGCATCCCGAGCGATGCGAAGCACCCGTCCGGTTTCAATGGCTTTCACCTGCGAGCTTCCCGCATCGGGGATAATTTCCACCCCCTTCAAGCTGAGCGCAAAAGGGCTGGCCAAACTTCCGGAAATCGGTGGAGAGAAGCCGGCCGCCCCTCCGACCCGGAGGCCCTGATCTTCCTTCGTTTGGAATATCGGAATAAACGACGGGGCCCCGCCGAAATAACGCTCATACCAAGCCTGGGCGGCCTGAAAATCCATCTCCACGGTCAGCGACTTGGCTATAAAGGCACGGATCGGCGTTGACCAGGAAGGCTCATAGCGATTGATCCCCCAGATTGCCGCAAATAGAAGCGCGCTGATGACCAGTCGGACGAACATCGCAGACCAGAACGTAGACCGTCTCTTCGGCCCGGGAACGCCGGGTTCTTCATTCCGGCTTCCATAGGCGTTCCCGTAGGGATCTTCCCAGCGGCCTTGTCCGCGTTTCCACAACAGCTCGGGGTCGGGTTCGGATAAGGTGATGTCCGCACGTTCTCCCTTCACCTTCCGTCCCGCTTGATCCCTGTGCGGAATCGCCGCATGGCCTGGTACCGATTCCCATCCATGTTCCGTCCGCCGCGGCCCCGGGCCCGCAGCATCTTCCAGGGTCAACTGGCGGATCCGCTCGGCTCTCCGTTTCTTGACATTTGATTTCACGTCCATTTTCTCATCCCTCCGGTCCGATCCACGGTTTGTCCTTGGCTTGTACTTCATACTTATGAACCAGAAGGATGGAATATGAACAAGCTCCTGCCGCGAACGGCTTCGGCTCAGTCTAAACATTGTCCACGCATGACTCAACCACTCCCGAGCTCTTGAAGAAAATAGCGGTGATTTTTCACCTCTATTGGTTGGACAACGCCTTCCGCAACGCCGACCAAAAAAACCGATGCCCTCCGGCACCGGTTAATCCTATTCCACCTTATATTTCTCCTGATGCAGCTTGATGCTGAACACCAGTCCGATACATACCATATTGATCAGGAGCGAGGTTCCCCCGTAGCTGATGAACGGGAGCGTAATCCCGGTGATCGGCATCAGGCCGATCATCATCCCGACGTTCTCGAAGATTTGAAACAGGAACATCGCCACGATCCCGACGATGATGTAAGCTCCCCGTTTATCAATGCAATGCAGCGCGATTAAGATCATCCTATAGATAAATAAGAAATAGAGCAGCAGCAGCACCGAAGCCCCAATGAACCCAAACTCCTCGCCAACGACAACAAAGATCGAGTCCGAATACGGATAAGGCACGAATTTCTTATTCTTCAACTCGCCTTTCATGTAGCCGTCGCCGAGCAGTCCCCCGGAGCCGATCGCGATCTTGGCGTAGTTCGATTGGTGTTTGTCGTCACTCGAAGCTTGATCCGGGTTGATAAACGTATTGATCCGCTGATACCAATGCAGCTTCTGATGTTTCCCTAAGTAGTCCTGAATCTGCGTATTATAGGTGTTAAACAACGTGACGAACAGGATCAATGCCGCCACCGCAGCGGTCAATGCAATCAGAACATGGCTGTACCGGGCATTGCCGATCCAGAGCATGCCAACCAGTACCACCAAATAAATGATCGCATTTCCCAAGTCCGGTTGAATCAGTACCAAAAAAAACGGCAGCAGCGTCACCAGCGTAATCGGGATGATGTCGCGCCGGAATTGAAGCGGTTGGCCCATTCTTTTGCCTAGGAGATATCCCGTTGTCAGGATCAGGATCACTTTGACCAGTTCAGCCGGCTGAAATTGCAGCCCGCCGATCCGGAACCAGCTGCGCGCCCCGTTGATTTCGGGGGCAAACAGGTACACCAGTACCAGCAGCACGCAGCCTGCCCCGTAAGCAAACCAGCTGTAACGAAGCAGGGTACGATAGTCCACGATAGCCATGCCGAACACAACCACAAACCCCAGCAAATAAAATAGGATCGTCTTGACATCATACCCCTGGAATTCCGTCTCATAGGGAGCGATGGCACTGTGCACCAGGAGGGTACTGAACAGCATAAACAAAGCGAGGATCCCTACCATCAGCCAGTCCACTTTTCTAAGTTTGAAGAACAACGGTTATCCACCCATTCCAAAAAACTTCTTGAAGCGCGTAAATACGCCCTTCTTCTGATCCAGCAGCATCAGCGGCACGGTATCCCCCAAGATCCGCCGCGCAATGTTGCGGTAGGCGATCGCTGCCGAAGACTCGGGATTCATCACCGTCGGTTCACCGCTGTTGGCCGCTTTGATGACCTGTTCGTCGTCCGGCACAATCCCGATCAGATCGATGTTCAAGACCTGCAGGATCCCTTCGATATCCAGCATATCCCCGGCCTTCATCATGTTGATCTTGATCCGGTTCACAACCAGCTTCGGCGAATCGATATGCGAGTTCTCCAACAGGCCGATAATCCGGTCCGCATCACGTACGGCGGCATGCTCCGGCGTCGTAACGACGATCGCCTGGTCAGCTCCGGCAATGGCGTTCTTGAAACCTTGCTCGATCCCAGCCGGGCAGTCGATAATGACGAATTCAAACTCCTTCTTCAGCTCCAGGATGATGTCCTTGACCTGCTCTGGCGATATCGCGTTTTTGTCTTTCGTCTGCGCGGCCGGCAGCATATACAGCTCATCGAACCGTTTATCCTTCACCAGCGCTTGATTCAAACGGCAGCGGCCTTCGGCAACATCAATCAAATCATAAATGATTCGATTCTCGAGCCCCATGACCACATCCAAATTTCGCAAACCGATATCCGTATCCACTAAACAGACTTTTTTCCCCAGCAGCGCAAGCGCCGTTCCGATATTGGCCGAGGTGGTCGTTTTGCCGACCCCGCCTTTGCCGGACGTAATTACGATAGCTTGTCCCATGATTCACACCCCTTTAAACACGTTAAGGTCCGGTCTTACCCGGGTCATATGAATGATTTTGTCGATCTGCATCTTTCCTTCCCGTAGAAAAGCGAACTCCATGCTCGTTTCCCGGTTCTCCCATTCATCCGGAGGCCGGCTGATCGTTTCCGCTATTCGCAGCTGCGTTGGAGACAGATACGAGGCCGCAATAATCGAATTCTCGTTCCCCTCAAACCCCGCATGGGCGATGCCCCGCAGTGCACCAAGAATGAGAATATCGCCGGTACAGCGAATCGTTCCCCCGGGATTCACGTCCCCGATAAAGAGCAGATTGCCTTCATGATGCAGCACCTGCCCCGAGCGGACAATCCCCGCCATCGTTGTTAGCGACCCGGGCGCATCCGCGCGTACGATTTCCGGCATCTCGAAGGAGCGGACAAGTAGATTGCCTTTTTGCTTCAATATATCAAGAATCATTTCTTTCTGATCCTCGGTGACGAGCCGCATCCCGAGCTTCACGTCGACGTGGATGATCGGCCCGGTCAAAATATGTTGATGGCTAAACTCCAATTTATACTTCAATTCCTCCAGAAGACTCGAAAAGTCGCACTTGTCGTCCAGCAGGAAAACCAGGCCATCTTTTACGCCTTTAATCGTCACGTGGTTGGATTTCACTGTCATTAGCCTGTCCCTCCCCCCTAATCAATTCGCGCCGGAGCGGGAAAGTTCCTGCTTCCGGCAAGCAAAATAAGCGGGAAGTCAAGCATTCTCCTCGGGAGAGCGACGGCGGGTGATCCTTTCGAGCTGTCGCCGCAGCGGCACGTAAATCGCCAGGGCAAATACGAACTGGACGAACACGTTCGGGATAATGTGATTTTTCAACGCCCATGTATACGGCTGATGAATCAATTCAAACAGTGAATAGGTGCCGAACAGAATCGAATCCAGCAGCAGGCTGCCGAGCAGCACGACGATCATCATCAGCGGCAGAGGTGCCCGCTGGTTGCGGGACAGGAGCCCGAGCAGATAACCGGACAATCCCATGGCGAAGGAATAGGTTCCAATCAGTGCGCCGTAAAAAACGATATCGTGCAGCATCCCAAACACCAGGCCAAGGATAAGCCCTGTGTGCCGATTCTCATAAACGGAGAAATACAGAATAACTACGTAAACCAAATGCGGAGCGATCCGCGACTGCCAAGCCGATGGAACCAGCCAGGGAACCAGCGTCCCCTCCAGAATGAACAACAGGAACATCAGCAGGAACAGAATTATTTTGCGTCTGTTCACTCGCCATCACCTTCCGGGGTAAACACGATAAATAGTTCCTTCCAGTCGGTAAAGTTAGCGGCCGGTTCCACTGTAGCGGTATACGTCAATCCGTATTCGCCAACCTGGATCTCTTTCACGGTGCCGATCACCATTCCGCGAGGGAAAACACCGCCGATTCCGGAAGAAACGATCAGATCCCCCGCCTTCAACGGCGTGGCGTCTTCGATGCGCGTCATGAGGAACATCCCCTGCTCGCGATCAAACGTCTCGATCATGCCGAAAACGTCGTTCTCCTTCCCCTGGGCCGTAACAGCGATGCCGTTGGAGTTCGGGTCCTTGGCGTCCATTGAGGTAGCGAGCCGGACGGTAGACGTAAAGTTGCTGACATGGCTGATCACGCCAACCAAACCTTTTTCGGAAGAGACTGCCATCCCCTCCTTGACGCCTTCCCGTGCCCCAAGGTTGACGACGATCGTGCGATTGACGGGGTCATCATTGACGCTGACCACTTGGGCGATCTTCCAGGTGTAATCGTAGATCCTTTTCTGGGCTTCCGTAAAATCAAGCTTATCCTGCAACCGTGCATTTTCTTGAGCGATCCAGTTATAAGTCGCCTTGTCCCGAGTATAGTGCGCCAGCGCGATCTTGAGCTGTTCGTTCTCCTCCTGCAGCGCGCGGAGGTTCGAAATATCTTCAAACAAGCCCGCTACATAGCTAGCGGGCTTGTAAAACACGTATTGCACGAAGCCAACCGTGTCCTTGATGAATTTCTCCGGCCAGGACAAGTTGGTTCTTGGCCCCAGCGTAAACCCCATCACCGCAATAAACAAAATAAGTCCCATCAACAAAATAAATAATCTTTTGTTGCCAAGCAGCTTAAACAGTTTTCGCACCCTCCAACCATACATTTTTCTTGGAAAAACGGCTTAGGCCGTCCATTTCAGGACGGCGCCGCTTTAATATCAGGGGTGCCTTCTCCCGCGCGAAATTATCGTCTGGAACGAAGGGCTGAACTACTTTTCGATTTGAATAAATGAATATTATCCAAGGCCCGGCCTGTGCCGATCGCCACGCAATCCAGCGGATTCTCCGCCACGATGACCGGCATCCCGGTTTCGCTGGCCAGCAGCTTATCCAGGTTGCGCAGCAACGCGCCGCCGCCGGTCAACACGATTCCCCGGTCCATAATATCCGCGGCCAACTCCGGCGGACATTTCTCCAAGGTCACCTTCACGGCGTCAACGATAGCGCCGACCGTATCGCTTAACGCATCGGAAATTTCGTCGGAGGTAATCGTAATCGTCTTCGGCAGCCCCGTCACGAGATCGCGTCCGCGGATTTCCATCGTTTCGACCTTCTCGAGCGCAAGCGCGGAGCCGATATCCATTTTGAGCTGCTCGGAAGTTCTCTCGCCGATCATCAGATTATATTGGCGTTTGATGTATTGAATGATCGCCTCATCCATTTCGTCGCCCGCCACACGGACGGATTTGCTGGTGACGATCCCGCCAAGGGAGATGACCGCAACTTCCGTCGTCCCGCCGCCGATGTCTACGACCATACTGCCGGTCGGTTCCCAGACGGGCAGATCTGCGCCAATCGCTGCGGCGAAGGGCTCCTCGATCGTATAAGCTTCACGTGCGCCCGCTTGCTTCGTCGCGTCTTCCACGGCCCGCTGCTCAACGGCCGTAATCCCCGACGGAACGCAAACCATTACGTTCGGGTGGCGCTGAAACAGCGAACGCTGCTTTTGTGCCTGACTGATGAAGTATTTAATCATCGTTGCTGTGGTATCGAAATCCGCGATCACGCCGTCCTTCATCGGACGAATCGCCCGGATGTTGCCGGGAGTTCTCCCGATCATTTTCTTGGCGGATTCGCCGACGGCCACAATGTTCTTTGTATCGGTATGAATCGCTACGACCGAGGGTTCGCGGACGATAATGCCCTTGCCTCTCGTGTATACCAGCGTATTTGCCGTTCCTAAGTCAATTCCCAAGTCTTTTGTAAAGCCACCTAACATGCTGCTTCTTCCTTTCCTTCTGTATCTAACCCATTATATTAGAGGTTGTTCAAAAAGTCATCTTCCGATCACGAAGTTTCATCAGTGAAGCGAATGCGGCGGCGAATCTTGAATTCAGCCGGAGCTTCCGTTGCTCACGTAGATCCGTCTACGCTCCGCTACTCACCCCCTAGCTTCATCCAATCTTCTTGGTGCTCGAAACCTGACTTGTTGAACCTTCATTGAAACGGTTGTTCAAAAAGTCATCTTCCGATCACGAAGTTTCATCAGTGAAGCGAATGCGGCGGCGAATCTTGAATTCAGCCGGGGCTACATCAAATCCCGCTCCTTCAAGCTGACGAACTTTCCATCCCCGATGACGATATGATCGAGCACGTCGATGCCTACGATATCCCCCGCTTCGCACAGCCTTCGCGTCATCCGGATGTCCTCCGGACTTGGCGTGGGATCGCCGCTCGGATGATTGTGGGCACACACGACGGAAGCGCTGCTGCATTTGATCGCGGCGCGGAACACCTCGCGCGGATGAACGATCGAGGCGTTCAGGCTCCCGATGGAAAGGGTCTCCTGGGCTATAATATGATTCTTCGTATTCAAAAAAAGACAAACAAAATGCTCCTTCTGCAAATACCGCATTTGTTCCATCAACAGTTCGGCCGCATCCTGAGGACTGCGGATGATGCCTTGCTCCGGCAGCCGTGTCTTGGCCAGCCGCTGCCCCAGCTCGATCCCCGCCTTCAGTTGGATCGCTTTGGCCGGGCCGATGCCTCTTAGCTTGATCATTTCGTCCAGGCTGACATCAACCAGCCCGCGAAGACCACCCAAGCCCGCGAGCAGCCGCTGCGCCATATGAACCGCTGACTCCTGGCGCGTACCCGTGCGAAGCAGAATGGCCAGCAACTCGGCGTGGCTGAGCGCACCTGCTCCATATTTGATCATTCGTTCCCTTGGCCGCTCCTCAGAGGGAAGATCGCGCAGCATATAGGGAGTCTGTTCCATCGTTATCCCCCGCTTCCGAATAATATTAGGGCCGTGTCCGGAGCTTCCGGCCGACCGTCCTAAGTTCGGAAGGATATGCTTTATCACTTCCCAATGTGATGAACTGCCATCGCTAGCAGGCCTTGCATCCCGTCTAGAGCACCTGAATATCGAAATCGCTCAGGATGTCCACGAGCAGCGACAAAGGCAAGCCTACGACAGTAAAATAACAGCCCTCGATCCCGGTTACAATCGTAGCGCCCAGTCCCTGGATCGCATACGCCCCGGCCTTATCCAACCCTTCACCACTGCGGGCATAGGCCTGGATTTGGGCTTCGGACAACGCCTTCATCGTGACGATGGTCGCCCGGTAATCTACATGGCGTCGGCCGGTTAAGGCGTCTACGCAAGCCACGCCGGTATACACCTTGTGCTCTCGTCCTTGCAGGCTGCGCAGCATGTCCGCCGCCTCTTGCACATCCCGCGGTTTGCCCAAGACATCGCCGTCTCGGACTACGATGGTATCGCTCCCGACAATCACCGCATTGCGGTCTGCTGCCGGATCCAGCCCACGGTGTACAGCATCCGCCTTGCGCCCGGCAAGCTCCATCACGATTTGCTCCGGCGATAATGACGCTTCGTAAGACTCGTCCGAATGGCTGGGTACCACCTCAAACGGAACCGCCAGAGATGCGATTAATTCACGCCTGCGAGGTGAAGTCGAGGCTAGGATAATCCGGCGCAAATGTGCGGTATCCAATGCGGAACTCTCCTTTGTAAAAGACGATTTCATGTCCTGAATGGTTACTAGCCTAGATTAGTAAAAAATGGATAGGAATTCGACAGCGGATTGCTGTCATCCCCGCCATTTTTTGACACTAACCTATTATAAGATTATTATGGCCCCGGGCGCAAACACAAAAAAGACAGGGGGAACTTTTACCAGTCCCCTGCCCTGCTTTACTTCGAAGAGTCTGATTCTCAGGCTCCGGTATCAACCAGCGACTGCTCTGCCATGATGAACCGCATCATCTCGTTTTGGACTTCCCAGAGCAGCGTTTTTGCGCCGCTTTTTTGGAATTCGCCCATCGCCTCGACCGCCCCGTTGATCGCTTTCTCCATTTCGCCGGCCAGCGGCGCTCCCGCCGATGACCATTTCCCGCGAATGGCCGAAGCGCTTTCCGTCCAAGCCTGATGTTTGGCGCCCAACTGTTCCAGTTCCGCATGTTGCTGCGGCTGCGCTTCAGTGAGCAGTGCTGCAGATGCGGTGCTAAGCAGACGAACCAGCTCCGCGCTTTGCGCCATAAATCCCTCTAAGGCCTCTGGCTCCCCGGCAAATTCAACGTTGGCTTCTTCCGGGAAGGAGATCTCATGCAAGATGAGGTTAACGCCCGCGGCCTTGAGTTGGCCGCTCAACAGTTTTGACTGTTCGCGGTCCGGCGAGACCCCTGCGTACACCCGTTTCTCATCGACGGTATCCCGGGCGGCGGCAATGCCCGAGGCCTGCAGCTCCTCCTGCGCCAACTGCACGCCTTGCGCCGTGCTGAACACGCCATATTGCAGGAAATAATACGTTTGCTCCGGCAGCGCAACACGGATGAGCGGGAGGTTCTCTTCCGGTTCGGTTACCGCCTCTTCAATCTCACCCATGGCCGGCAGGCTTGCCGCTTCTCCGCTGTCGGCTTGCTGCGCCCCGCCGATCCCCGGAAGAGGGAGTTTGACTTCCTGATTAAATAAGGAAAGCACGACGAATCCGAACAGTGCGCCCGTAACAATGGCTCCGGTCAAGGAGCCGGCGACCTTCCACCACGAGGTTCGGTGCGGGCGGGAATAGTGGGGCGGAGTTTCCTCCAAATATTCGGTTTGCCACGGGTCTTTGCCGTAGATTTCCTCCCAGTCGTCGGCAGCAGGGCCGGCATCTTCCGCAGTAGGGTTCAAATCTCGATCCGCCGGGTAAATCTCTAGCGCATCCGGTTTCCGATGGTTGCGGTCCATCCCGCCCGGGAATACGGTCAGTCCCATTCCCGTGTGATCCGTAAAAGGATCGCCCCATTCCTCCAACGTTTCGACCGCTCGATATCGGGTTGTCGTCTCCCGTCTGGGCGTCTTATCGATTTCCTGCGGCAGCTCCGGTTGGATTTCCCGGCCTTCCCCGTCAAACCGGAATGTCATTTTCGCTTTGTTCACGGTCCGCACGCTCCTTGTCCATTCTTCTACCCTATCCATATGAGCGCGAACCGCCTGATATGCCAAGCCTGCAGGTCAGCAAGCAAAGTTCATGAAGCAACGGCAAAAACGGCCCTCCCGGGTACCAATACCCGGAAAAGACCGCTTCATCCGCTTCGATTTCATCTGCAGGATTTAACTGGACAACCCTTTGGTCAGCTCATATCCCACTTTATAGATGTCGCCTGCGCCCATCGTCAGCACAAGGTCGCCAGGTTTGAGCCGATGCTGCAAATCGGCAAGCACCTCCTGCTTCGATGGCAAATAACGAGCGCCGGCATTGCTGTTCTCCTTGATCAATTCGACCAGCTTGGAGGAATTCACGCCTTCAATGGCCTTCTCGCCCGCCGGCGAATAAATATCCGTGATGATCACTTCATCGGCTTCTCCAAATGCCCGGCTGAACGCATCGAGCAGGAAGAAGGTCCGCGTGTAGCGCTGCGGCTGGAATACGGCGATGATTCGCTTGCCCGTCGCTTTGGCCGCTGCGATCGTCGCCTGGATTTCCGTCGGATGGTGAGCATAGTCGTCGATAATCAGGATGCCGTTCTGTTCCCCAAGCACCTGGAAGCGGCGCTTCGCTCCATGGAAGTGACGCAACGCCACCGCGATCTCATCGAAAGGAATGCCTGCTTCCATACAGACGATGACCGTGGCCATCGCGTTGTAGACATTATGGCGGCCCGGCACCGACAGTTCCACCGTACCAAGCTCCAAGTCACCCTGCTTCATTTTGAAGATGACGCAGCGGTCGCCAAGATCGATCTCATGGGCCGTGTAGTCACATCCCGATTCGATGCCGTACGTAATGACCCGGCTCCGAACCTGCGGCAATAATTCCCGTACATTGTGATCGTCGCCGCAAACCACGGCTTTGCCGTCCGGTTTAATCTGGTTCAGGAACTGCACGTAGGCTTCCTTCAGCCGACTGAAATCCCCGCCGTAGTTCTCCAGATGGTCCGCCTCGATGTTGGTCACTACCCCCAGCGATGGGTAGTACTGCAGGAAGGAACCATCGCTTTCGTCGGCCTCCGCAACCACGCATTTTCCTTGCCCGGCTTTGGCATTGGTGCCCATGTCCATAATTTCCCCGCCGATAATGTAAGTCGGATCGGTTCCGCAATGTTCCATAACCAGCGCGATCATCGATGAGGTCGTCGTTTTCCCATGGGCTCCGGCCACCGCAACCCCCGTCCGTTCATTTAATAGCCGGGCGAGCATCTGCGAGCGGTGCAGCACCGGAATGCCTTGCTCTTGAGCCTCCAACCGCTCTACGTTGTCCTTCGGCAGCGCCGTCGAATATACGACGAGGTCTGCTCCATGAACGTGTTCAGCGGTATGGCCAATGTAAATTTTCGCCCCCTTCGCAGCGAGCTTCTCCGTCAACTCTTGGGAGGCAACGTCCGATCCCGTGACGGTATAACCCATTTCCAGCATCACGCGGGCAATGGCGCTCATGCCATAACCGCCGATACCGATAAAATGTACATGCTGTTCGGTCGTATTCAACAAAATGGTCACCAGCCTTTTTCAGAATCGGTTTGATGCAAAAGGGTCGCCCGCACGTCCGAGATCAGATACAACGTGCCGGTTACCACCCCAAGATCGTCCCGTTCCGTCCGTGACTCCAAAAGCGTAAGGGCTTTTCTCCAGTCACGTTCCACGATGATTTCCAAATCCGCCTTTGCTTCCGTCCCCTGTAGTTCGGCCACGAGTTCGTATAATGCATCGGCGTCCATTTTCCGGCGAAAATCGGGCTCGGTGAGAATAAGCGTATCCACTATTGGTAATATATGCTTCAAGTAGCCGTGATGATGCTTATTGGCCAGCATCCCCATCATCAAATGCAGCTTCCGGTATTGAAAGGCCTCCGGCAGGCTTTGCGCCAGCGAAGCGGCACCTTCCGGATTATGCGCACCGTCCAGTACCAGACGCGGCTCTTCCCGCACCACTTCCAGCCGTCCTGCCCAAAAAGCAGTGCGAAACCCGTCCTGCACCTGCTCATCCTCAAGGAGGAACGCCATATATTGACGCAGCACTTCCAGCACCATCATCACGCCCGCGGCGTTCTTGCATTGATGTTCTCCAAGCATACGGATCGTCAAATTCACGTCCCGGAAGGGACCCTTGAAATGCAATTGCTGTTCCCTGGCATCTACTGCAAGCCGCTCGTACCCAAACTGCTCGCCCATCAAATAGAGGGTTGAATGCTTGGATGCGGCCGTTTCCTTCAGCACAGCGACCGCCTCGGGCTGCTCGACGCAGCTGATTACCGGCACACCCGCCTTGATAATGCCCGCCTTCTCACGGGCAATTTGTTCAATTGTATCGCCAAGGACATCCATGTGATCGTAGCCGATATTCGTAATCAAAGAGACGATCGGAGTCACGATATTGGTCACATCCATCCTTCCCCCAAGACCGGTCTCCCATACTACAACATCGGGGTAACACATTTCCGCAAAATACAAAATCGCGATCGCCGTGCTCACTTCGAACATGGTTGGAGATCCCAGTTCGGTCCCGGCGATTTCCTCCACCAGCGGGGCCACACGATTCGCCAGCTCCAGCAGCGCGGTCTCGGGAATATCCTCCTCGTTATACTGGAATCGGTTGGTGAACTTCGTGATGTAAGGGGACGTATACGTCCCCACCTGATAGCCGCATTCACGCAACGTCCGGGTCAAAAAAGCGCAAGAGGAACCTTTGCCATTCGTCCCCGCTACGTGAATAAACTTCAGCCTCCGCTCGGGATGGCCCAATTTGTCCATCATCCGTTCGATCCGTTCCAATCCCGGCCGAATGCCAAACGGCAGCAGCCCGTTAATCCAATCGACCGCTTCAGCGTAGCTGTTCAACGGCAGCGGCCGTATTCCTTCGTCTGTACGATCCCCCATGTCTGTCACCTTCATCATTTACTCAACCCTTCAGCTCCGCGATCCGGGCCAGCACCTTGTCGCGTTTCTCGGAATAATCGGCCATCTTGGCTCGTTCTTCCTCGATTACCTTGGCCGGCGCTTTGGCCACAAAGCCTTCGTTGGCCAGCTTCTTCTCAACGCGTTCCACTTCCTTGTTCAGGTTGTCGAGCTCTTTCGTCAGCCGTTCGATTTCCTGGCTGATGTCAATCAGGCCCGACAGCGGCAGGAACAACTCGGCCCCGGTCACGACAGCCGTCATTGCCTTATCCGGAACCGCCGCATTCAGCGCTGCCTCATACTCCGAGGTGTTGCAGAACCGGCGAACGTAATGCTCGTTGCGTGCCAACACCTCCAGCACTTCCGCGCTGCCCGGCTTAATCACCAGCTCGATCTTTTTGCTCATGGGCACGTTCACTTCCGCGCGGATATTCCGCACGGCGCGGATGACGTCGATCAGCAGGTTCATTTCTTGAACAGCGTCCGGCGCTTCCAGCGAAGGCTCGTATTCCGGCCAAGCTGCCAGCATAATCGTCTCGCCGTCATGCGGCAAATGCTGCCATATTTCCTCGGAAATAAACGGCATAAACGGGTGGATCATGCGCAACGTCCGATCGAGCACATAGGCAAGAACCGATTGGGTTTTCTTCTTGGCCGCCGCATCTTCCCCGTACAGAGACAGCTTGGCGAATTCGATATACCAGTCGCACAGATCGTCCCAAATGAAGTTGTACAGCAGCCGGCCGGTTTCTCCGAATTCGTAAGCATCGATCAGGCGGGTGATTTCCTTGGCGGTCTCGTTCATCCGGTGCAAAATCCAACGGTCGGCCGTCGACAGATTACCGCTGATATCGATATCCTCAAACGCAACGCCTTCCAGGTTCATCAGGGCGAAGCGGGAAGCATTCCAAATTTTGTTGGCGAAATTACGCGCTTGCTCAACACGCTCCCAGCGGAAACGCAAATCCTGACCCGGCGTATTGCTGGTAGACAGCATGTAGCGCATCGCATCCGTGCCGTATTTCTCAATAACCTCCAATGGATCAACGCCATTGCCCAGCGACTTGGACATTTTGCGCCCTTCGCTGTCGCGAACTAGACCGTGCATCAGCACGTCCTTGAACGGTACCTCGCCGGTAAATTCCAGCGAAGTAAAGATCATCCGGGCCACCCAGAAGTAAATGATGTCGTAACCGGTCGAAAGCACTGACGTCGGGAAATAACGCTTGAGATCCGCGCTGTTCTCATCCGGCCAGCCGAGTGTGGAGAACGGCCAAAGCGCAGAGCTGAACCACGTATCCAGCACGTCTTCATCTTGTCTCAGATCGTCGCGACCCAGCTTGGCCCGCGCTTCTTCCTCACTGCGGGCGACCACCATTTCACCGGTCTCGTCGCAATACCAGGCCGGAATGCGATGTCCCCACCATAATTGACGGGAGACGCACCAGTCGCGTATGTTCTCGATCCAGTTCAAATAAATTTTCTCAAACCGATCCGGCACGAAATTCACGCCGTTCCCCGATTTTTGGGCTTCAATCGCCTTCTCGGCGAGCGGCTTCATCTTCACGAACCATTGGGTCGACAAATAAGGCTCAACCACCACGCCGGTTCGCTCACTATGGCCGACTTGATGCACGTGATCCTCGATTTTGATCAGCACGCCCATCTCCTGCAGGTCCTTGACGATTTGCTTGCGGCATTCGCTGCGATCCAGGCCTTGATATTTGCCGGCTTCGCTATTCATCGTCCCGGTCTCATCCATGACGTTGATCTGCGGCAGATTATGGCGCAAGCCGACTTCAAAGTCGTTCGGGTCGTGTGCCGGTGTAATCTTAACGGCGCCGCTGCCGAACTCTTTCTCAACATACTCATCCGCAATAATCGGGATTTCGCGGTCTACGATCGGCAGACGGAGCGTCTTGCCCACCAGATGACGGTAACGTTCATCCTCCGGATGAACGGCGACAGCGGTATCGCCAAGCATCGTTTCGGGACGTGTTGTCGCCACGGTGATGTGGCCGCTTCCGTCGCTCAACGGATACTGAAGATGGTACAGATGCCCATTGACCTCTTTGTACTCCACTTCGATGTCAGAAAGCGCGGTACGCGCCGCAGGATCCCAGTTGATAATATATTTGCCGCGGTAAATCAAACCCTTCTCATAGAGCTTGACGAACACCTCGCGAACCGCCTGAGACAATCCCTCGTCCAACGTAAACCGCTCGCGCGAATAGTCGAGTGAAGCGCCCATCTTGGCCCACTGCTCATGTATCGTTTCCGCATACTGGTCTTTCCAGGCCCATACTTGTTCGAGGAACTTCTCGCGCCCGAGGTCGTACCGCGACACGCCCTGCTCTCTAAGCCGCTGTTCCACTCTCGTTTGGGTGGCGATTCCGGCATGGTCCATTCCGGGCAGCCACAAGGCATCATAACCCTGCATCCGCTTGGTACGGGTCAAAATATCCTGCAGCGTCAAATCGAGCGCATGCCCGATATGCAGCATTCCGGTTACGTTGGGCGGCGGAATGACGATCGTATAGGGTTTGGCATCCGGGCGTTGTCCGGCCTTAAAGAAGCCGCTCTCCAGCCAATAGCGGTACCATTTCTGCTCCGCCGCTTTCGGATCGTATGTCGTCGGCATCTCCGCCGACGAGGGTTGTTGACCTTGATTTTCTGTCATCCTCTTCAACCTCCGTTACAAATAAGCATAGCCTTGGCGATCCCAAGATCGCCGTCTGGCGCCATCGCCTTAGCCCCTTCGGAGCCCAAGCCTAACGCCTTTTACCTGCAGCATTAGAAAAACAAAAAAAGCCCTTCGTCCAAAGGACGAAAGGCTTTGCTTTCGCGGTACCACCTTTGTTTCGCACATCGGCATTCGGCCTATCAGGCAACCGATCCAAAATATGCGACACTCATGCAGATAACGGTTGCTGCCGATCCGTTCTAACCCCATATGCCATGCGGCTCAAACGGACAACTCCCGGGCGACTTCGGCCAGCTACATATCCTGCGGAATCTCTCAGCCATGGGTTCCGCTCTCTGAAGGGTATGCTGTCTACTCTTCCCGTTCCAAGTCTTTGCCATAGATCTTATTACTTTAATCTATATTATCATAACTTGGAAAGGAACGGGAGTCAACAATCCGCCTTTTTTCGCGGGTTAAGCGTTAAGGAATGTACAAAATTTGCCCCTCATTCACCTGGTGCTCAGGCAGTCGGTTATACAGCTGCAGCTCCCGTGAGCTCAAGTGGTAGCGTTGGGCGATGTCGTCCAGCGTTTCTTCGCGCTGCACGATGACCAACCGGACTTTGCGGAATGGAGTTTGATCTTCGCTGCTGATGAACAGGTTCTTCCATCGAAGTTCTTCTCCTTCTCCTTGTTCTCCGCTTGCGCTCAAGCCAAGCAGCTCCGAGGTTTCGTCCGGCGTCCCCTCGGTTACCCGCGAGGAGGAGGAGATCAGCTTCGTCAGGCCGAAGCTCTCTCTTCCGCTCTCGTCGCCCTTTTTGGCACCCAATGCGATCTTCATTTCCTTCTTCTCTTCAGGCTGGGCATTCGGCCCTTGATCGGCTTCAGAGACCACTACCGTCTCGGCATCCGCTTCGCCTACCGCTTCATTTGGTGCAGCAGCCGCTTCTTCGTTCGCTTCATTCGAAGCGGGTTCCAGCTCCGCCGCCTCGACCCCTAAAGCTTCGCTGGCACGTTCATTCAGCTCGAAGTCGTTCGAAGGGCGGACCTCTTCCTTAAACCATATATCCGCGTCTGACGCCTCTGCGGAATCGGCAAAAGTTTCCACCGCGGCGCCAAAGTCGGCAGCGGATTCCTTGTCCGCCCATGGATTGGACTCCTGGAAGGCGGAGACATCCTCCGTCCAGGCCAGAACCTCCTGCGGCTCGTCCGCATTTCGTTTTTGTGCGTTGAGCACATCCTCCGGAAACGCCTGCCAGGAAGCGAATTGAGGAACTTGCGGAACCCCTTCTTCCTGCGGTTCCAGTTCCGATACCGCCTCGGGCTTGGCTCCTTCTGCTTCTTCAGCTTCGCGGGTTAACGAGTTCCAGGAAAATACCGGCTCGTGACGGATTTCGTCCGCGAGCAAGGGTGTCGCCGTCGTCGATTCAACGGGATCAAAGTCTTCCGGCTCCGAAGCGGCTAAATCCGTTTCCGATTCCGGTTCGTCTCCCCGGATTGCGGATACGACATGTGCCGTTGTGAACTCCCGATCCTTCCAAGCCTCTTGCTCGGACAGCAGGGAGGACGTTTCCACGCCCTGAAGCGACAAGACCCCCGTAATGTTTAGACTGCGCGAGCTGAGCAGGTCGACGTCGAAATTTTCGATTTCCACGGTGATATCCTCCAACCGGTTCACCCGGCTAAGCGGTATCGTAATTTCAACGGGAATATAATGCGCAAGCTCCCTCGTCTCCCCTTCTCCCCGGTACTGCCCCGACAACAGCAAATGGCCGCGCAGCGCGGCATACTCCTCCCCGGGAATCACCTGGATTTTCGGATAAAGCTCAATTTCCTCCAACTCTTCAATGCCGATCACATCTTCAGAAAGATGGATGCGCTCGTAAATATCAAACCTGAGACCATAGGATTGATCAGCCAACACGTTACCTCCTTTCAGCATATCCAGACCTGATTAAAAATCGATGGATCATGATCGAAATCATCCTCGTTTAATCTATATGCTTTAAAAAGGAGTGCATGCCTGCTTTTTGCCTCCGCGGCGATCACACTGCACTGTTCTACCGGCACGCCCGTTAACGGAGGCGCTCACGCAAACGAATCAGATCCGGGGGCCAGGGATCGTCGATCTCTACCGTTTCTCCGGAGAGCGGATGCGGGAACAACAGCCGCTCGCCATGCAGCGCTTGGCGCGGCAGCCATTTCGCGCTTCCGCCATATAGCGAATCGCCTGCAAGCGGGTGACCCGCCGCGCTTAGATGGACGCGAATTTGATGGGTCCGGCCGGTCTCCAGAGTCAGCCTCACGAGGCTGATTTCGTGCCGCGGATAGACCTCCAGCAGCTCCACGTGCGTGATCGCCGGCTTGCCGCCGGGGGATACCCGGCGCCGCTGGGGATGATGCCGGTCCCGGCCGATCGGCTGGTCGATAACCTTAAGCCGAGGGCTGACGATGCCCTGCACGAACGCGATGTAGGTGCGGCCGATTTCCTTGCGGCTCATCGCTTCGTCCAGCTTCAACTGAGCGTATTCATTTTTGGCGAACAGCACAGGCCCGGACGTATATTCATCAAGCCGGTGAATATGGGCTGCGGCGATCGGCTCGCCAAGGTTGGCATACCATCCGGCTACGCGGTTGGCAAGCGTGTCCGACGAAGCCGCTGTCTCGCGGGCAGCTCCCCTCGCATTCTCGCCGCCGTCCGGATGGACTTTTAGCCCTGCCGGCTTGTGCACGACAAGGCAAAAATCATCCTCGTATAACAGTTGAAGCTCCGCCTCATGCGGAGCATACTGCGAAGCTCTGGGCGGAAAGGCCCGCAATCGCAAGCGGTCCCCGGCAAGCTTGATCCCGCCTTCCGCGAGCAGCTTGCGTATGAGCTTGGGAGGAGCCTGCAGCCCCTCCCCCAGCCAAGCTGCCGCTGCATCCAGGCGGTCTTGCCCTTCGCGCACAGACAGCTTGCCGGGCATCAGCTCGAGCCATTCGCCGCGCCGCATCCAGGTCAGCTTGGCGCTCACAGCTTTTGCAGCGCCAAGCGATGCGCTTCGACGGTTAATTCGATATCTTCGTCCGTATGCACGCCGGAGACGAACATCCCCTCGAACTGCGATGGCGCCACGTTGATCCCCTGTTCAACCAATGCCGCGAAGTAACGGCGGAACAGGTCGAGGTCACTCGTTTTGGCCGTATCATAGTTGATAACTTTCTCCTCGGTAAAAAACGGACAAACCATCGAACCCACACGATTGATCGTGCACGGAATCCCCCGTTCTTTGGCGTTGCGTGCCAACCCTTCTTCAAGTTTCGCTGAAAGGCGCTCCAGCCGATCGTACACCTCCGGCGTGAGCAGCGACAGCGTCGTATAACCGGCAACCATCGCCAGCGGGTTCCCGCTCAGCGTCCCGGCTTGATAAATCGGCCCGTTCGGCGCGATTTGCTCCATGATTTCGCGTTTCCCGCCGTACGCTCCAACGGGCAGCCCGCCGCCGATGACTTTGCCGAGGCAGGTCAAATCCGGCGTAATCCCGAAGCGTCCTTGCGCACAGTTCAAATGAACGCGGAAGCCCGTCATCACTTCGTCGAAAATCAGCAAACTGCCATATTGCTCGGTAATACGGCGAAGTCCTTCCAGGAATCCCGGCAGCGGAGGGACAACGCCCATGTTCCCGGCCACCGGCTCAACGATGACGCCGGCGATCTCCTCGCCGAAACGCTCAAATGCCAATTCGACAGAGGCCAAATCGTTATACGGTACCGCAATCGTATTCGCGGCGACGCCCTCCGGCACCCCGGGGCTGTCCGGCAGCCCTAGCGTAGCGACACCGGAACCCGCCTTGATCAGCAGACTGTCGGCATGGCCGTGATAGGAACCTTCGAATTTCATAATTTTACTGCGGCCGGTATATCCCCGCGCCAAGCGAATCGCGCTCATCGTCGCTTCCGTTCCCGAGTTGACCATTCGCACGACATCGATCGATGGAACCCGCTCTGCGACCAGTTGGGCCATTTGCGTCTCCAGCAGCGTGGGCGCTCCGAAGCTTGTCCCTTTGGCGGCCGTCTCCTGCAGGGCACGAACCACTTCCGGATGAGCATGCCCCATAATCAGCGGGCCCCAGGAACCCACATAATCGATAAAGCTGTTGCCGTCGATATCATAAATCCGGGAACCGCTCCCGTGCTCGATGTACATTGGCGTTAAGCCTACGGATTTAAACGCCCGCACCGGGCTGTTGACCCCGCCGGGCAGAACCCGCTTTGCTTCCTCGAAAGCCTGCCGCGATTGTTCCTCGCTGCGCCGGCCAATCGTGTTATTGCTCATCGATACCCCTCCTCTGATGTCCCTCAAGGTCGCCCTTCGCACGATTATCCCTTTGATTAAGGGGAGCTGGGACCGGATTGAGGCGAGCTCTTCTCCCGTAACCTGGCTCTCTGATCAAAAGGGATAATCGTGTAAAGCGTCCGACCCGTATGTGTATTGATTTTCCGATCCCCTGCTGAGCTTACGATTGCTCGCGCAGCCAACGAGCCATATCCTTGGCGAAATACGTAATGATGATATCCGCACCTGCCCGCTTCATACCAAGCAGCATTTCGGTGACGATCGCCCGCTCGTTGATCCAGCCTTGCTGTGCAGCCGCTTTAACCATCGAATATTCCCCGCTCACGTTATAAGCGACTAACGGCAGATCAAATTGATCCCGCAGCAGGCGCAGGATGTCCATGAAGGCCAGCGCCGGCTTAACCATCAGCATATCCGCGCCTTCCATCACATCGGATTCCGCTTCCCGCAAGGCCTCCCGGACGTTCGCCGGGTCCATTTGGTACGTCTTCCGGTCGCCGAACTGCGGCGCCGAGTCAGCCGCCTCACGGAAAGGCCCGTAGAAAGCGGAGGCATATTTCACGGAATACGACATGATCGGCACATGGCTGAAGCCGGCTTCATCAAGCCCGGAACGGATCGCTTGCACGAATCCATCCATCATATTGGACGGGGCGATGATGTCGGCGCCTGCGCGCGCTTGAGAGACCGCTGTTTTCACCAGCAGCTCCAGCGACTCGTCATTCATCACATCGCCGCACACCTGCCCGTCGCGTTCAAAGGTATGCACCATGCCGCAGTGGCCATGGTCGGTAAATTCGCATAAGCAGGTGTCGGCAACAACCAGCAAATCCGGATACCGCGACTTAATGACCCGCGTCGCTTCCTGCACGATGCCGTCCTCCGCAAAACCCGAGGTGCCCACACTGTCTTTCGTTTCCGGAATCCCGAACAGCAATACCGCTGGTATGCCCAGATCAACGATCTCCTTCACTTCCTCCTCCAGCGTATCCAGCGAGAAATGAAACACGCCGGGCATCGACGAAATTTCATTTTTGACGCCGCTCCCGTAGGTTACGAAGATCGGTTGGATGAAGTCGTCCACCGTCAGGACGGTTTCACGCACCATCCCGCGAATCGCAGCCGACTGACGCAGCCGGCGATGTCTTACAATCGGAAAATTCATGATTGATTCCCTCCTAAGTATGCAAGCACGGGGTCAAGCCTCCGTGTTAAAAAAACTTCCGTCCACCGAAGCCGTCCGCGCTTTCCAGGCGCACAACGCTTGAATCAAGCTCTCAATCGTCGCCTCTTCCGCAAGAATTGACACATTCAGGCCGGCTTCTTCCGCCGTTTTTGCCGTGACCGGGCCGATACAGGCGATCGCCACGCCCCGGAGCGCAGCGGCCGGATCGGCTACGCCCATCCCGGCCAACGCAGCCAGCAAATTCGTCACCGTCGACGAGCTGGTAAAGGTCACGGCGTGGATGCGGCCCTTCTCGAGCAGCTTCAGCAGCTCGTCGTCCGCTTCCTCTGCCGGCACCGTCCGGTACATGACCGCCTCGGTGACGGTCAGCCCCTGCTCACGCAAGGCGGCGGGCAGCCAGGCCCGGGCGAGATCGCCGCGGGGCAGCAGCACCTGCTGTCCCGGCTGCAGCTCGCCGCCGTACGTTTCCATCAGGCCCTCGGCCTGGAACTTGCCCGGCAAGCCTTCCGCTGCGATGCCGCGCTGGCGCAGCGCGGCCTGCGTTGCCGGCCCTACGGCGGCGATCCTCGCCTTGTGCAATGCCCGCACATCTTTCCCCAGTCTCTCCAGGTGCGAGAAGAAATACTCCACGCCGTTCACGCTCGTGAAGAACACCCAATCGTACCGTTCGAGCTGTGCCAGTGCATCGTCGGTCTCCGCCATCACGCGACCCTCCGGCATCACGATGTCGATCACGGGGAACTCATACGGCTCCCCGCCGAGATCTTCGATGCCGCGTACCAATTCGCTGGCCTGCGAACGGGAGCGGGTCACGAGAATCCGCTTGCCGAACAGCGGCAGCGATTCCGACCACTGGAGCTGCTCTCGCTGGCTCACCACTTCGCCGACAACCGTGACGGCCGGCGGCTTGAAATCCGCCTCGCGCACCTTCTGCTCAATGTCCGCAAGCGTACCGATCAGCGTCTCTTGCTCGGCTCTCGTTCCCCAGCGGATGAGCGCAACCGGCGTTTCAGGCGGCCTTCCGTAATGCATTAGCTGCCTGCTGATGTGCCCAATGTTGGCCACGCCCATCATGAACACCAGCGTGCCGGTCGCGTTGGTCACCTTCTCCCAGTTGATGGACTCGTCGAGCTTGTCCGGGCTCTCATGGCCCGTAATAATCGACACGGATGACGCCATGTCCCGGTGGGTGACGGGAATCCCGGCATAAGCCGGCACGGAGATGGCAGCCGTAATTCCCGGCACAATTTCATAAGGAATACCGTGCTTGCGCAGCAATTCAGCTTCTTCGCCGACGCGGCCGAATATCGTCGGGTCCCCGCCCTTCAAGCGAACGACCGTCTTGCCCGCGAGCGCCAAATCGACCAGCAGCTGATTGATATGCTCCTGCTTCATCGTGTGGCGGTCCGTACGTTTGCCGACATAAATTTTCTCCGCCCCGGCTTTCGCTCTTCGCAACAGGCTGGGGTTGGCAAGTCGATCGTAGACGATGACATCGCCTTTCATCAGGCAATCAAGCCCTTTCAGCGTAATCAATCGCGCATCCCCGGGGCCTGCGCCAACCAGATAAACTTTACCGGCCATTCTCTCCATCACTCCCCGGTTTCTTGTAATAAGGCAGCCGCTCCCAGGGAGATCAGCCGTCCGGCAACCTGCTCTCCCAGCTCGACCGGATCCGTCCCCTCAGCACTTTCCTTCAAAATCGTTCCCCCGTCCGGCGAACCAACCATTCCCGTCAATTGCAGACGCGGTTGACCGCTAGATTCAGATCCGCCTTCCTCCGGCAGCAGAGTTGCGTAGGCTCCAATCGGCACCTGGCAGCCCCCGTTCAGAACGCCGAGGAATCGGCGCTCCGCCGCAACCGTCACCGCGGTGTCCGGGTCATTATATAAGGATAGAAGCCGGCGCACCTCGGCATCTTCTTCGCGGCATTCGATACCAAGCGCCCCTTGGCCAACCGCAGGCAGACAGACCTCCGCAGGAAGAAAAGCCGTAATTCGATGCTCCCAGCCCATCCGGTATAACCCGGCCGCGGCCAAAATAATCGCATCGAAACCTTCCTCCTCCAGCTTGCGCAAGCGGGAATCAATATTGCCGCGGATCGGCTCCAGTACGAGATCTGGACGATAGGCCTTCAGTTGGCTGGCTCGGCGCAGGCTGCTGGTCCCGACCTTGGCGCCTTGCGGCAGCTCATCGAGGCTCAGACCGCTTCTCGATATCAGCGCATCCCGCGGGTCTACCCGCCGTGGCACCGCGCCGTTGATTAGCCCGTCCGGCAGTACGGACGGCATATCCTTCATACTATGTACCGCCAAGTCGATTTCCTTATCCAACATCGCTTGCTCGATTTCCTTGACGAACAACCCTTTGCCGCCCACCTTGGATAACGTCACATCCAGGATTCGATCTCCCTTGGTCACAATCTTGCGGATTTCAAAATCAAACGGCAGCTGATGCTCCCGGCAAAGCGCCTTCAAATCGTCGATGACCTGTCCCGTTTGCGTTAAAGCCAACTGGCTTTGTCTCGTCCCCACCACGATCGTTCGTTTCGTCATGCTTATTCCTCCGTCTGTTCCTGGATCCAGGCCGCCATCGCCGCTTCGCTCCACGGGCGGAAGCTCCCTTCCCGAATCGAGGTCAAAATATCGGTCTCGGCCAATCTTCTGAGCAGGTGCTTCCGCTTGTCGGGATCGCTGATCTGCTCTTTGATATAAGCCCGTGCAGCGCTCAAATAATCGATATACTGTTCATAATCCTCGCCAAAATGTTCGTCCATCTCCCGAATCAGCTCCCGCGTTGCCGCAGGTCCTGCTCCCGATGTCGAAACGGCCACCACCAGTCCGCCGCGACGCCATACGCCGGGCGTAATCATGCTGCCGCGCGCGCCGTCTCCCGCATCATTTACGGGAATGCCCAACGCTTCAGCTTCGGCGGTAACCGCCGCATTGACCTCCGGCCGATCCGTCGCGGCGAAGGCAAGGAACGCTCCGGCAAGATCCCCCTGCCGGTATTCGCGTTGCATCCAATCGACCAGACGCCGCTCACGATGGAGGCGCTCCAGGCCTTCGGCAAGCACAGGACTGACCACGACGGTATGCGCGCCCGCTTGGATTAACATCGTCGCCTTCCGCTCAGCTACCGGCCCGCCACCGATCACAACGCAGCGCCGGCCGGCCAAATTCAGCAGGACGGGCACGTAATAAGGCATGGCGTTCCCTCCCAAACCCTTATTTCAACTGTTAATAGCATACCCTACCCTGCCGCATTTTTCCATGTCTCATCCCCTCAAAAAAAGCCCTTCCCCCTCGGCTTCAGCATCGAATCAGCCATGCGATTCGGGTGCATCCGGCAGAGGGCTCAGGGCGTTCTTGAGGCCTGGCTTATAAAGTTTATACGGACACCTTGGCCAGCGGGAGCGAAGGCTCCGGATCAAAAGAGGCCCGGCTTTGAACCACATCCGGGAGATCCGGTACGTCATCGGATGATTCCCGGGGCGGCAGCATCGCTTGGGATTCCGAGGAGGAGGCCGCCTCCTCTCCGGAAGACACCTCTTTGTCAGCATTCAGACGATCCTCGAGCGCAAAGATCTGCGTAAACAGCTGCAAAGCTTCCGTGCCTTGGCCTTCACCGGCCAGCTCCTTGATTCGATTAATCGGGTCATGCATCATTTGGTTCAGAATGCTCTTGGTCAAGCGGCGGATCACCTTGCGCTGCCGGTCATCCAGCTCCGGCAGCTTGTTGAAGAGACTGTCCAGCGTGCTCTCGTGAATATCGGATGCCTTCTCCTGCAGCGCTCGAATGACCGGCTTCACGCCAAGGGTTTGCAGCCACGTTGCGAAGGCGGCCATTTCCTCTTCGATCATCGCTTCGATCTTGACCGCTTCCGCGCGGCGCATCTCCATATTGCTCTCGACGATCCCTTCCAGATCGTCAATATCATACAGGAATACCTGTTCCAGCTCGCCGATGGCCGGCTCGATGTCCCGCGGCACGGCGATATCGATCATAAACAACGGGCGGTTCGGCCGCCCTTTCATGCTCCGTGCAACCTGGGCCGAAGTGATGACATACCCCTCCGCTCCGGTTGAGCTGATCAGGATGTCGACCTCTTCCAGGCGTTCCATCGCTTCCTGCATCGTGCAAGGGACACCGCCGCATTTCGCGGCGAGCTCTTGGGCGCGGGCATACGTCCGATTGGCCACCAGCACTTCTTCCGCGCCGCCGCCGCTCAGATGCTTCGCCGTCAGCTCGCTCATTTTGCCGGCGCCCAGGATCAACACGCGTTTTCCTTCGAAACTGCCGAAAATGCGTTTCCCCAATTCAACGGCAGCGTAGCTGACCGATACGGCGCTTTCGCCGATCGCCGTCTCGGAATGAGCCCGTTTGCCCAGCGTTACCGCTTGCTTGAACAGCATATTAAACCAAGTTCCGGTGCCTTTCTCGCTTTGCGACAGCAAGAACGCATTCTTGACCTGACCGAGGATTTGCGTTTCCCCCAGCACCATGGAATCCAAGCCTGCAGCCACTCGGAATAGATGGCGAATGGCTTGTTCATCCTCATACATATATAAATGGCGGGTAAATTCTTCGCGCGGAACCCCAAACCAGCGTTCCATAAAGCTGCGAACGAAAGCCCCGCACATGTGCAGACGATCGACAACGACGTAAATTTCCGTACGATTGCAGGTGGCGATAATCACGCCTTCCAATACACTCTTGGTGCGTAAGAGCTCCTGCAGCGCTTGCGGCATGTCCTTGTCTGTAAAAGAAAAACGTTCCCTGACTTCCACAGGCGCCGTCCGATAGTTTAACCCAACTACGACGATGTGCATTGCAAGTTCACCTGCCTTGAATAGATGTCGATAACATTTATCGCAAATAAACTGTGTTAATTATATCACAGTCACCCCCGGCTCCCCGGGGATTTATATGAGTTTTTTATGAATTATTTATGAAATTCAATCATTCAAAACAAATAACCATGGAAGCCCCATGGTTATCCTATTTTGCCCAATTTTTCAAAAAATCTATCCCTGTCTAAACGAATTCCGCTTGATTCGAGCCCGGTTCGGCGACTTCCAGTTCGCCCATCCCCCGAATCAGCTTCTTCGCATACGTTTTCTCCGGATTCAAGACGGACACCAGGTAATCGATCGCCAGCTGCGGATCCACCATCTCCCCGCAGGTATAGCAATCAATGGCAGCAAACCCTCTCTCAGGATACGTGTGAATCGAGAGATGGCTCTCCGACAACATCACAAGCACAGTGGCTCCCTGCGGTTCGAATTGCCTGGACTGAATGGACAGAATGGTAGCTCCGCAAGCTTCCGCCGCTTCTACCAAGTGGGCTTCCAACAACCCGGCGTTGTTCAGCACCTCATAGTCGACTCCCCAAGCATCAACCGCAACGTGTCTTCCGAAAGTTGAATATTCCATCTTCCGGCTCCCCCTTCCTAGGAACAAAATGTTTGAACAAATTTCATCCGCTAGGACCTACGTCATTCACTTCCCGAGGGAAAACTCTCTCGCAACATCTCCATGTCCTGAGTGAATCCTGGTTCCTATATTCTTTTCAACGTGATTAAAAGTAACATCTATCCCGTACAAATGCAATACTTTTTTACTTTTTATCCCGGTCCTATCCTATTCACGGCTCTGCAATTTGGATATAAGAAAATCAGGCACTGAGGAGCGATAGTATATCCTAACGCGTCCACAGTGCCAACATTCTGCAAAGTTATTGTGCCGATCACCCTGCGCTATTCCCGTTCAAGCAAAATTACTCCGCGCTCTGAGGCTCCAAACAGAGCCGAATCAAATCATCCACATCTGCTGTAGCAAGACATTCCACCGTATCGGCAGCACCGTAGTAAATCTTCACCTCGCCGGAATCTTCGAGCAGCATGCCCCCAGGGAAGATGACATTATTGCGGAAACCGCCTGAGACCTCATAGTCTACCTCGGGTACGAGGAGCGGTGACTTGTAAATCCCGCGCACGCGGCTCGGATTGTCAAGCTCCAGCAGCATGATCCCTGCTGTATAGCGCTTCTTCCAAGAAGGCTCCCAGCCGTTCTTGCCGCGTGTCGGGTCCAGATCAACCGCATGGAACGTGGTAAGCCAGCCTTGCTCCGTCTTGATCGGAGGAGCCCCTGGGCCGATCTTGTCATTCGCAAAGGGGACCTGCTCCACGGTCAGAAGCAGCTCTGCATCCCCCCAATAGCGTAGATCGTTCGAGCGGCTCAACCACATATCGAACCGATCCCTGCCGCCCCGGCTATATACCGTGAACGGGCGCTCCAAACGTACATACTGACCGCCAATCCTCTCCGGAAACAGGACCATATTTCGATTATCCGGCACGGACAGACTAAGTACCTCGAACGAGTGGAAATCATCCGTAACGGCAATTCCGCCACGTATACCATGCTTGGTATCTACTGCAAAGCAAAGATAGCAGCGACCCTCAATCACGGTAAGCCGCGGATCGTATACTCGCTGAACCTCCTCATCATGCCAGCTCCAGCATGGAGTCGGCTCGACCGTCCAGTTTACCCCGTCCTCACTGAAAGCCAGCCCCAGATTCGTAGTATGGCTCGGGTATACCTGTTCTCCCTGTTCATTGCCATAGTCATTGCGGAATACCATCACATACTTGCCCTGAAATTTGGCAACCCCCGCATTGAAGACCATTGCCGGATGATAAGGCACATCCTTGGGGGCAAGGACCGGATTAGCTGGATGGCGATAAATGAGCTTGCTCGATTCGATTGGAAATCCAAGATTGGCTTGCATCGGTTTCTCCCCTTCTCCCCTCATCACTAAGCTGCCTGCATGGCAGTTTACTGCTGAAAATCGCTGATATAAAGCACATTGTCCGCCTTCTCCTTAAGCCAATTGCTGAAGTATTCATCAATTTTGGTCCCGCCCGCATTGTTCCACAGCGCCTGTACATCAGCGAGCGCCTGATCGGTCGTATATTTATCCCCGCTGACAATCGACTTTCTCCAAATATCACCGATGGTTTCCGTATTTTTGGCAATCACTTGCAGATCGGACGGCAATCCTGGCCAGTTGATAATCGGATGTGCGTATGGTCGATTCGGATTAAGAAAAGCGGCATGTGCAGCATCAATCAGTTCACTAAACGCCTTCTCTTCCGGGAGATCCAAGTTCAGCTTGACCTCAGCCTGCTCCTTCTCCGGCAATGTCCCGATAAAGCTCAGCATATTGAAATCCAGCATGCCTACGAGTTCAGCCTTATTCTTCTCCGCATCAATCGGGATCGCAACACCGTCTGCATCCTTGTTATAGTGAACACCCTCAATCCCGTTCTTAAGCGTCATGGCCGTGTCTTGATCAACCAGGAAATCAATATATTTCATAACCGCTTCCGGATCCTTGGCATTGGCATTGATAGCGCCCGTCATCTGAACCGGTGATTTATATTTGGGATTAAATGCGCCAAATTGGCTTTCTGGCAGTGGAACCGGCTCAATCACCGCTCCGGGATCATTCTTCAACAAGGATTTGTACGCTTCCAGCAGCAAGGCATTGTCAATCCCGCTGCTCGACAGATAAATGCCCAGCTTTCCGCTTACCCAGGTTTGCTTGGCAACTTCGCCCGTCTTGTCCGTCAGGAAATCCTTATCCACGATACCTTCTTCAAACAAGCGCTTCTGGAAATCCGCTGCCGCCTTAGCCTGCTCGCCTACCGTTGGATTAACCAGTTGACCGTCCTGTACAAAACGGCTGCCATTATTGAACATCGCATTGATGACCGATTCTGCATTATTGCCGCCCATGTTCATCCCGAATGTGTCTTTCTCTCCGTTCCCATCCGGATCTTGCTCCCGGAATGCCTTAGCCACCTCATAGAGTTCCTCCGTCGTGGTCGGCATTTCCAACTTCAGCTTATCCAGCCAATCCTTGCGAATCAGCATGTAGTCATTCGTCTTCATCCCCAGGATTCGGCCGACTAAATAGGTACCGCCATCATCCATCTTTCCAAGCGTGAGCAACTGCGGGTATTCCTCCGTCATCTTCTTGTAGGTGGTGCTGTGATTAGCAATCAGGTCATCAAGCTTGAGCAGTTGCTTCTGCCCATACAGCTGATTGAGGAAGTTGCCGTCATACTCCAGAATCAGATCCGGCGCATCTCCCGATGCAAACAACAGATTCAGCTTCTGCACCTGCTCTGAGCGCGGGAATGGAATGAAATCAACGCCTACAGGACTATGTTCATTAATCCATTTGGACCAGATGTTATTGTCCACCGTACCTGCTGCTGGCGGCACATTCCCACGATCATACAAAGTCACGGTAATTGTGCTGCGATCCGCAGCTGATTTGTCCCCATTCGCAGACTTATCTCCTGCAGCCGATTTCTCATTCCCTGTTCCGCATGCCGCAAGCACCAGGGTGATCAGCATAGTCGTTGCAATCAGCAGCGCACTTTTGTTCCTCATCTTCATCTTACAACCCCCATTTAATTAATAGGCTTTACCGTAACAACAGCAAGACAATTCCTGCCTCTAACCCTTGACCGCACCAATCATGACACCCTTAACGAAATACTTCTGCAGAAAAGGATATACGACCAGCATCGGAATGAGCATCACGAACAACGCAGCGGCCTTGATGGATTCCGGGGTCATCTGCTGCACGCTCTCCGATTGGAGATTATTCATCTCCTGCAGCATCGTCTGGCTCTGCACCATCTGTTGAACCATCACTGCAAGATTATATTTGGTCGTATCGTGAATATAAATCATCACACTGTAGAAGGAATTCCAATAACCGACCGCATAGAACAGCGTTAAGGTTGCAATGACCGGCATGGATAATGGCAATACGATTCGCAGCAGCTGTCTGTACTCTCCGCAACCATCGATCTTGGCCGACTCAAGCACCTCGTCAGGGATGCCCTCGAAGAAGGTTCGCATGACCAGCATGTTGTACGTGCTGACCAGCCCCGTCAGCCACAATGACCAATAGCTGTTGATCAGCCCCAATGCCTTCAGGACGAGAAAGGTCGGGATCGTTCCGCCGCCGAATAGCATAGTGAAGACAATAATCAACGTAAAGGTTCTCCGTGCATAGAAATGCCGCCTCGATAACGGATAGGCCGCCATCACCGTAAAGAGCATACTTAGACTTACCCCAACAACGGTGAGGGTGACACTGTTCGTAAACGCTTCCAAGATTCGCGTACCCACAAACAGCGAACGATAAGTCTCGAAGCTCCAGCCCACCGGCCACAGCGTAACAATCCCGGACAGGATCGCATGATTATCACTCAAGGATACAGCCATCAGATGAATCAGCGGCAGCAAGCAACTAAGTCCAGCCAATGTCAGTATCACGTAGTTAAATGCATAAAACCATCTCTCACCTCGTGTTGTTCTCATGGCCCCACTCTTCCTCCCTCTGTATCAGCAGCTTTCTGATTGCATAGGGTCTTGTTTACCACAGGCCGTTGCCGAATCTCCGAGCAACCAGATTGGCGCTGAACACCAGCACAAAGCCCACAATGGATTCGAACAAGCCCATAGCCGAGGTTAAGCTGAACTGTCCACCTTGAATACCTACCTTGTAGATATAAGTACTGATAACCTCCGATACGTTGTACACCCCGGAATTCTGCAGGACATACACAGGATCGAAGCCTACACTCATCACATTGCCCATCTGTAAAATCAGCAGCAGAACGATTGTAGCGCTAATGCCGGGCAAGGTGATATTGAGGATCTGCCGCCATTTGCTGGCACCATCCATACTCGCCGCCTCATAGAGGGAAGGGTCGATGCTTGTGATCGCAGCCAGGAAAATAATCGTGCTAAATCCGGCCTCTTTCCAAATCCCCGCTCCGAGGAAAATGGCAATCCAGGATCCCTCATCGTAGAGGAAGGGAAAGGTATTGCCCGTCATCCGCTCCAGAACGGCATTGATAATCCCGTGTTGCTCGGCAAACATCGTCACTACGATCCCGCCAACGATGACCCATGAGAAGAAATGCGGGAGATAAACGAGGGTCTGCACCCATTTCTTGAACCATTGTCTGCGTACTTCATTCAGCAGAATAGCGAGCAGGATCGGGATCGGGAAGCCGACAACAATATTCAAGACGCTAAGCACCAGCGTATTACGAATAATGTTAATTGTCTGCGGGTTGCTGAAAAGAATCTTGAAGTTGTCCAACCCGATCCAAGGACTATGAAGAATGCCGTCTGTAAAATTGTAGTTCTTGAACGCCATAATTGCGCCGAACATCGGTACATACTTGAAGATCAAGTAGAATAGGAGTACAGGCACAAATAATGAGAGCAACGGCAGGTTTTCTCTGAATCTCCGCTTGGCCTCACGTCGGCGCTGACCCTTACGCAACTCCAGTGCACCGCCAGTTGAGTCTGCCACAGGCAACCTCCTTCAATCCTTAATCAATCAAAGAATGAATAACCATTTTGCTTATGATGTGGTACCACCCATACCTCGACTATAGGTCAGCGGCTTCTAGAGGGGCAATCGTCAAGTTTCTGCTGATCTCCATTTGGTAGAATATTGACCCAATTTATCATTGCGTTAAATCCAGATGATCGACGTTTTTACGAAAAACGGCAGACTCGCGAAAAAAAGGCCTGTATCCGTCATCCAAATCGGATAACTGAACAGGCTCAAAGCGATTGATTTTCCTGCTTGCGATAATCACCGGGCGTCATGCCATAATGCTTCTTGAAGCTGCGAATAAAGGTCATCGGGTTCGTATACCCTACTTGCAGCGCAATCTGCTGAATCGCTTCACTCGTCTCCAGCAGCAGACGCTCCGCATGGTTCAAGCGAATCTTGGCCAGGAAGTCAACAAATTTATCACCGATTTCTTCACGAAACAAGGCGCTCATATATTTGCCGCTGATCCCAAATTGCTCCTCCAGCATGCTCAATGAAAGGTCCGGATTCGCATAGTGCTGCTCAATATATTGCCGCACCTCTTTCATTCGGCTATGATGCTTGCGCGACTCGCGGTATTCCGCGAGCCGGCCGTCCATCTCGGTCAAGAGAGCTGTGAGTTGCTGCCGGGTCTCTTCAATCGTCTCCATCCCCTGCAACATACGTTCCAAAACCGGGTACAAATCATGATTCCATAGCGATTGCCCCCCATCCGAGAGCTCCATCAATTCTCTGCGCAGCATTCGGGTCATCTGATTAATCAGATAGTATACATCGCTCTTGGCAAAGCCGCCGGCGCTCAGTTCCTGGAACAACAGATGAAGCTCGTCTTTCCAGC
Source organism: Paenibacillus phocaeensis (assembly GCF_900021165.1). Taxonomy (GTDB): domain Bacteria; phylum Bacillota; class Bacilli; order Paenibacillales; family Paenibacillaceae; genus Fontibacillus; species Fontibacillus phocaensis. The sequence continues at coordinate 45,898 of NZ_FCOQ01000008.1, forward strand.
GTTCTTCGCCGATCCGATAGGCGTGAGTAAGAGAACGAATCTTGGGAATCAGTCTATAGACCTCTCGCTGACTCTCAACCTGCAGTTCTTCATAAGCTATCACACGTCCGCTGCCCTGAATGAACTTGTCATTCAGAGCCTCCTGAGCTTCCGCGTGAATCAGATACAGCTGCTCCGGATCCGAGATCACCCTGCCGAGTCCAATCGAGACCGTGAAATCAAGATTGCTTCTGACCCAGTCTGACAGCTGAGCCGCAATCGCATGGACCTTCTCCTGGAGCCCTTCTCGTTCCTTCCTATCCAACGAATCCTCTTCGGCTAGTCGCTCGGTACCGTCCGTGTCGACCAGCAAAATCGTCAGCCTTGGACCCTCCAGCCACTCCGCCCAAATATTCACCGCATGTTGACCCGAGAGTTCTCGTACTACACTGTTCATAACAAACTGAAATAGAAACTGATCCCGTGTAGAATAACGATCGGCGAATTCCCCATAATGGTCGATCTCAACAATCCCCACCGACAGCTGTGTGGAAAAATCACATACTTTCAGCTTGGCAGCTTCCTTCTTCCATTCATCCCGATTCCAGATTTCGGTGCCGGCTACCAACTCACGCAGCTTATGCCGACGCTTGAAGATCAAGCTTTCTTCCTGTTCACGCTCATATTCGAGTACCTGTGCAGTGAGATACTGGAAGGCCTCTTCGATAATTTTCAGCTCATCTTTGGTCGGCTGCGACTGCGGCTGAAAGATCTCATGCTGAGCGGAGTGAAAGTAAATAATCCGCTGCATGATCGTATGAATGGGCTTGTATTGATTGCGTGCGGTATAGACGATCCAGGCAATGCCTAATATCAACAAAATCACGGATATCCCAATCATCAAGGTGAACAGCCCCGAGGTGAAGGTATACACCGAGCCATCCTGGATGCCCGTGGCAATCGTCCAGCCTGTATAGTCCGATACAATGCGATGCAATTCCTCCATCTTGTCCGGGAGCGAAGATTTGAAGATTTCCTCACCATTGCTGCCAATTAATCTGGCGCTGCTAATATCCGCCGCCTGGTTCATTTCTGCAATCAATTGCTGCAGCTTGGATACTTTCACATTGACAACAATAAGTCCGCTCTCCCCTTTGGGAGGAGGGTAAGCGCTTACTAAAGAAACCACATCTCCAAACTGGTCCGAATATTTGTTATAAGGGGAGCGTGCATTCGACCATTTGTGATCCCGCTCGCTGTGTTCCAGCCAATTTCGAATAAACGCCTGATCGCCATGCTTCTCCAGCGGTAAATTCATCGTATCCGACAACACGGTGTCATCCGCGGAGCGATACAGATAAATCGAATCAATTAACGGTAATGATAGCTTGATCTTATCCAGTTCTCTAGAGATTTCATATTTATAGAAATATCGTTCGCCCAGTTCCTTCTCATAAAAATAAGCCGCGAGCTTCTCATTCTGCAGCGCCGCATTCAACACCTGCGTCTCAACTGCCTTGAGATTGAAATCAATGATCTGCTGCACATGCTCTGCAAATACCCCATTGGCACGAACAACATCTTGTTTGGATTGCTGGACCGTCGACAGGATGGTCGCGCCTAACAGCACAAAGATGATGAACAATAACAACGGCAGATACGAAAGTATCTGCTTTTTGAACCACCATCGACTCATGATTCGCCTCCAATCATCCTGCCGTTCAGTCATGTTATCCTTATGTACCCCTACTTTTCAAATTATTGTAGGTTATTTGGACTACATCCGTCAATCCGGCTGCCTCAATCGATCCTCGATTCAACTTTAACAGTAGTTACAGCAAAAAAAGATCCTTCAAGGATCTCCCTGAAGAATCTTTACGCTGAATAACTGTACCGGTTAAGCTTCAAGTGCAAAGAGCCGGCGCGAGCAATTCCGAAGCTCGTCGTCAATCTGGCCAAGGACTGTCGGCTGGCTTGCTACAAACCGCTGATCCAGAAGCTGATTGATCCGGGTATGGATCGACTCGATTTCCTGCTCAACGGCTTCATTGCGATATATGCTCTGAAGTTCAGCAAGGGTATCCTTGAGCTCGAATACTAATTTGTACGATTCTCTCGAATACTCGACGATCTTACGCACTCTGCCATTCTCGTAATAATACATCATCATGAATCCGTTATAAATTCGGGTAACCATTCCGGATCCTTTAAACGCTGCGAACAACAGTCTCATCACATTCGTCAAATGGGGCTTCTCCAAGCGGAAAGACATTTCGCAGACATAAGAACCGTCCATACGTTCAAACGGCAGATGGACTTCCTCCCCGCCGTCATCCTCCAGTACGACCTCTTGCCCGCCATTGTCAAGCACCTTGACTCGCTGGCGCACGTGAGGATCGTATACTTTATGAACAAACTGCGACATCTGGACTTCCGTTAAACGCATACGGGCATTGACATACTCTGTGGCTAACCGCTGAGCCATACAAATCTCCTCAATTCTTCATCGCTTTATCATAATTATACACTACGATTCCCGTCGTACGCTCAGCGGCCAAAACGTGAATTCTTGCCATTTTCCAGAAAAAACGGCATTAAGCCGTTTTTAACCTGAACAATCCCGCTGCATGCTCACTTTCCTGCTAAAACTGCTTCAAATCCCTTCTGCATCCATCGAATTCTTAACTTTTTCCATTTTCTGTTTCAGTGACATCGGGACTTCCAGTCGGGGTCTCCTCCGCAAGCTCCGCATAACGCGCAATTTGCGCCCATAACTCGTCCTTCCCAATCCCCTCTTCCGCGGAAAAGAGAATCAGCGGATCGCCCGCCCGCAGCACCAGACCTTCCTTAATGATCTTGAGATGCTTCTGCCAGCGCGATTTCGGAATCTTGTCGGCCTTGGTGGCGACCACGCAAACGGGCAAATCATACGCCTTCAGCCAATCGTACATGAGCTCGTCGTCTTTGGTTGGCGGATGCCGTAGATCGATAATCTGCAGGACCAGCTTGAGGGTCTCCCGCTCCTGCAAGTATTTCTCGATCATTTTCCCCCAGACTTCCCGCTGCGACTTGGACACCTTGGCATATCCGTACCCGGGCACGTCCACGAAATACAGCTTGTCATTGATCCGGTAGTAGTTGAGGTGCTGGGTTTTGCCGGGGGTCGAGCTGGTACGCGCCAGGTTCTTGCGGTTAATCATCCGATTGATCAACGACGATTTGCCCACATTGGAACGCCCTGCCAGAGCGATCTCCGGCAAGGCGTCCTCAGGATATTGGTTGGGACCGACGGCGCTGATGATAAATTCAGCCTTGGTTACCTTCATCATTCAATTCCTCTCTTGGCGATGGCGCGGACCCGCGCCTCACCTTTCATGCTAATGCAGTTCAGGATGCTCCACGAGCGCATGCTCAAGCACCTGGTCCATATGGGACACCGGCACGAATTCCAGGTCTTCCTTGACGCTGTCCGGAATATCGCGCAGGTCGCGCTCATTGTCCTTCGGCATCAGGACCTTGCGGTAGCCTGCCCGATGCGCGGCAAGCGATTTCTCCTTCAACCCGCCGATCGGCAACACGCGCCCGCGCAGCGTAATCTCGCCGGTCATCGCCACGTCCTTGGAGACGTGGCGATTGGTTAACGCAGAAATCAACGCCGTAGCGATCGTAATCCCCGCCGATGGACCGTCTTTCGGGATCGCCCCTTCGGGGATATGGATGTGAATATCGTTCTTCTCATGAAAATCAAGCGGAATCCCAAGCTCAGCAGCCTTAGAGCGGGTGTAACTGAAGGCGGCCTGCGCCGATTCCTTCATGACGTCGCCCAGCTTGCCCGTCAGCGTCAGCTTTCCGGTTCCCGGCACAACGGTGACCTCAATCACCAGCGTCTCTCCGCCGACCTCCGTCCAGGCCAGCCCGGTCACGGTCCCGATCTGATCCTCCAGCTCGGCCAGGCCGTAGCGGAATTTCGCCGCGCCAAGGAAATCCTTCAGCGTGTCCGGTGTGATGGTAATCTGCTCCTTGTCTTCGGACACGATCTGCTTCGCGGCTTTACGGCAGAGCGCGGCCACTTGCTGCTCCAGATTGCGGACGCCGGATTCGCGGGTATACTCGCGGACGACCTTCAGCAACACGTCTTCGCCGATCGCCAGTTGCTCCGGTTCCAGCCCGTGCTCGCGTTTTTGCTTCGGCAGCAAGTAACGATTGGCGATTTGCAGCTTCTCCAGCTCGGTGTATCCGGGAATAAACAACGTCTCCATCCGGTCAAGCAGCGGCCGCGGAATATTGTGCACCGCGTTGGCGGTCGTAATAAACATGACGTTGGAGAGATCGAACGGAACTTCGATAAAATGATCGGAGAACGTATTGTTTTGCTCCGGATCCAGCACCTCCAGCAGCGCCGAGGAAGGATCGCCGCGAAAATCGGAAGCCATCTTGTCGATTTCATCCAGCAGGAATACGGGATTCAGCGTGCCTGCCGTCTTCATGCCTTGAATGACCCGACCCGGCATGGCGCCGACATAGGTGCGGCGGTGTCCGCGGATCTCTGCTTCATCCCGTACGCCGCCCAGCGAGATGCGAACGAACTCGCGTCCCAACGAACGGGCAATCGAGCGGGCCAGCGACGTTTTCCCAACCCCCGGCGGTCCAACCAGGCACAGAATCGGCCCTTTCAGTTTCTTGACCAGCTTCTGCACCGCCAAATATTCCAGGACCCGCTCCTTCGGTTTATCCAAGCCGTAATGGTCGTCATTCAACACCTGTTCTGCCTTGGCCAGATCAAGGTCGTCTTCGGTTTTGTTGCTCCACGGCAAGCTGAGCAGCCAATCCACGTAGTTGCGGATAACGCCGCCTTCCGCCGAGCTGGCCGGCATTTTCTCCAGGCGATCGATTTCCTTCTCCACTTTCTCCCGAACGTTCTCCGGCAGCCCCTTCTCCTCGAGCTGGGCTCGCAGCTCATCCGCCTCCCCGGCCCGTCCTTCCTTCTCGCCCAGCTCCTTCTGGATCGCTTTCATTTGCTCGCGCAAATAATATTCCTTCTGCGTCTTCTCCATCTGTTTCTTGACGCGTTGGTTGATTTTGCGTTCCAGCTCGAGCACTTCGCGCTCGTTATTCAAGATGTCGAGCAGCTTCTCCAGCCGCTTGCGGACATCGATCGTTTCCAGAATCTCCTGTTTATCCTTGATCTTCAAAGACAGGTGGCTGGTAATCACATCGGCCAGACGTCCGGCTTCTTCGATGTCCGATACCGCCGCCAGCGTCTCCGGCGTGACCTTCTTGGATAAATTGATATAATGTTCGAATTGGGTTAACACCGTACGCATCAGCGCATCAACTTCCGGATCAACCGTTTCTTCCTCCGGGCGCTCCATGGCCATAACCTCATAATATTCGTCATTATCCAAATATTCGATAATTTCCGCTCGTTCCATGCCTTCTACCAGCACGCGGATAGTGCCGTTGGGCAGCTTCAGCATCTGGCGCACCTTCGCGACAGTGCCGATACGAAAGATATCTTCCTGGGTCGGTTCTTCTATGTTCACTTCCGATTGAGAACAGAGGAGAATCAGATTATCTTCGACCATGGCTTTCTCCAGCGCCTTCACGGATTTCTCCCGTCCCACGTCCAAGTGCAGCACCATGCTTGGATAGACGAGCAGACCGCGCAGCGGCAGCAGCGGGAAACGCCGGCCTTTGGATTTATGGGGTCCCATCGCTTATGCACCTCCAAACGTTCTCTGTTGATATCATTGCTATTTTAGCAAATGTTACATAAAAACACCAACGAGGAGCGGCTGCTTCAGGCAGCCGCCCCCCGGAAAGCAAACGAGCAGGGCGCATGGGTAACCTTGTTCTGTTCCGGCTACATCGCCCCGCCTTGCGTAGGAGACTCTGCGTGCAGGAAAGGCGCAGGAGCCGTTGCCGGCGCAAACAACTCGCCGCCGATCGGCAGCTCCAGGTTCTTCTCGGCTTCGGGCCCAAAGACGTGCCGGAACACATCGCCTAACGTTTCAACGGCAATGACCCGCAGCCCCTCCAGACCTTCGAATAACGTTTGCCAGTTATCCTTCGGAATCAACACCGTCGTTGCCCCTGCCTGGAACGCCGCCTCCACCTTAGCTACAACGCCGCCGACCGGCTTGACTTTGCCGTGAATCCCCAACTCGCCGGTCATGGCGATCTGATGATTCACCGGCACTTGCTTGATCGCCGACGCAATCGCAGTAGCGATGGCCAGCCCGGCGGAAGGACCGTCGATCGGAGTTCCGCCCGGGAAATTAATATGAAGGTGATAGTTCGACGGGTTCAGACCGATCCGCTGCAGAACGGTCAGGACGTTCTCCACCGACCCTTTGGCCATGCTCTTGCGGCGCAGCGTACGGCTGCCCCCGCCGATCTCCTCTTCATCCACAACGCCGGTAATGTTGTAGGTGCCTTTGCCTTTCTCAGCCGGAACGGCCGTCGCTTCAATCTCCAGCAGCGTACCCATGTTCGCGCCGTACACGGCCAGGCCGTTGACGACGCCAACCGCAGGCTGAGCCGGAATTTTACGATCCGGACGAGGTGCAAGCTGGCTGCTCGTCGCCACCCACTCCAGATCCGAAGCCAGCAGATGATCGCGTTTCTCGGTAAGGGCAAGTCCGGCGGCCAACTGAACCATATTTACAGCTTCGCGGCCGTTGGTTGCATATTTCTTGATCACCTCTACCGCTTCCGGGCAAGGCTGGAAGCCGATTCGTTTCACCGCATCTTCCGCGATTTGGGCAATTTCCTCCGGCAGCAGCGGCCGGAAATAAATCTCCATACACCGCGAACGCAAAGCGGCAGGAATCTCTTGCGGCGAACGGGTCGTCGCGCCGACCAGACGGAAATCCGCAGGCAGACCGTTCTGGAAAATGTCATGGATATACGCCGGCGTGTTGGAATCCTCTGAGTTATAATACGCACTCTCCAGGAATACCTTGCGGTCCTCCAGGACCTTCAACAGTTTATTCATTTGAATCGAATGCAATTCCCCGATCTCATCGATAAACAGAATCCCGCCATGCGCCTTCGTGACGGCGCCGGGCTTGGGCTGCGGGATACCGGCAACGCCCATAGCCCCCGCGCCTTGATAGATCGGATCATGTACCGAACCGATCAGCGGGTCGGCGATACCGCGTTCGTCAAAACGGGCGATGGTCGCGTCAATTTCCATAAATTTGGCGTCGGATTTAAACGGGGATACCGGGTTTTTCTTCGCTTCCTCCATCACGACGCGCGCTGCCGCCGTTTTGCCTACGCCCGGCGGTCCGTAAATGATCACATGCTGCGGGTTGGCGCTGCAAAGCGCTGCTTTGAGCGCGCGCAGCCCGTCCTTCTGCCCGACAATGTCGTTCATCGAGGCCGGACGGGTCCGCTCCGCAAGCGGCTTGGTAAGCGAGACGGCCCGCAGCTTGCGGAGCTTCTCCATTTCCTTGCGCGATTCCCGATCCACCGCCAGCCGGTTCCCTTTCTGACTGCGCAGCTGATTCCAGAAATAAAGCCCGATGACCACGGCAAAAAACATTTGGACCGCCATCAGGATAACATTCAAATCCATACGCGTTACGCCTCCCACACTTAGACTGCGTGTTCAAACCGCCGGGATTAGTCGACGGCCTGAACAGCCTCATTATCTGATACTTGGTAGTATAGCCTTTTCGCTCCAAGGTAAAACAAGGAGTTTCAAGTGGGGATATTGTTGTACATTTATCCTTCGTTCACCTCGCGTGCCGGACCAAAAAAAGCCGCACCCTGCATGGAGCAGGTTGCGGCTCTGATCAAATCCAATCAAGACTGCGCGTGGGCACGGTGCTCCTTGCGTCCCGGGATCTCGCCGGTCGCTTCGTACACCTCCACGATATGGTCGATCTCTTTCTTCAATTCGTTCAGCAGTTCGGCTTCCGGGACTTTGCGAATCATTTCCCCATAGCGGAACAGCAGCCCCTCGCCGCGAGCGCCGGCGATCCCAATGTCGGCTTCGCGCGCTTCCCCCGGTCCATTGACGGCGCAACCCAATACGGATACCTTGATCGGCACCTTCAGGTTTGCAATGTAAGCCTCTACCTCATTGGCGATGGAGAACAGGTCGATATCGAGCCGGCCGCAGGTCGGGCAGGAGACGAGCGTCGCTGCGTTGGTGATCAAGCCAAACGTCTTCAACAGCTCGCGTGCCACCTTCACTTCCTCGACCGGATCCGCGCTCAGCGAGATCCGGACCGTCGAGCCGATGCCCATCGACAAGAGGGCGCCGATGCCGGCTGCACTCTTGACCGTGCCGGAGAACAACGTTCCGGCTTCCGTAATTCCCAAATGCAGCGGATACGGAATGACCTCCGCCGCTTTGGAGTAAGCCGCAATCGCCATCGGGACGTCCGATGCCTTCAATGACACGATGATGTCATGGAAGTCGAGCTCCTCCAGAATGCCGATATGGTACAGGGCGCTTTCCACCATCGCTTCCGGCGTCGGATAGCCGTATTTCTCCAGCAAATGGTTCTCCAGCGAGCCGGCATTCACTCCGATCCGGATCGGGATGCCGCGCTCCTTACAAGCCTTCACAACCGCTTCAACCTTCTCCCGGCGCCCGATATTCCCCGGGTTGATCCGGACTTTATCGATGCCGTTTTCGATCGCCAGCAGCGCCAGCTTATAGTTGAAGTGAATGTCAGCGACCAGCGGAATATGAATCCGTTTCTTGATTTCCTTGATCGCCGCAGCCGCTTCCTCATTGTTCACCGTCACACGTACCAGTTGGCAGCCTGCTTCCTCCAATCGGAGGATCTCCGCCACCGTTGCTTCGACATCTGCCGTCTTCGTCGTACACATGCTTTGGATGATCACTTCGTTGCTGCCGCCGATCGTCAAATTCCCCACTTTGACCGGCCGCGTATCTTGTCTCAAGAATGTCATGTCTGGTCTCTCCCATAACGATCAAAGCTCCACCCCCGCGGGCACGCGCCTTATTGAAGGGGGCGACAACGCAAAGGTGGAGAACCTTGACCTTTATTTTACCGCGAAGAAGCGGCTTCCCGCCTTACGCGCTTTCTTCTTGTTTCTTGTTCGGCTTGGCGGCCAATTCAGGAACCGTCTTCTCCTGAACGACCTTCTCGGTAATGACGCAGTCCGAAATATCGTCGCGAGACGGCACTTCGTACATTACGTCAAGCATGATGCCTTCAATAATCGCACGAAGTCCGCGGGCTCCGGTATTGCGCTTGATCGCTTCTTTAGCGATGGCTTCCAGCGCCTTCGGTTCGAACTGCAGATTGACATTATCCAGCTCAAGCAGCTTCTGATATTGCTTCACCAAAGCGTTCTTCGGTTCGGACAAAATACGCACCAGCGTTTTCTCATCCAGCGGCTCGAGGGTCGAGATGACCGGCAAGCGGCCGACGAATTCCGGGATCAACCCGAATTTCAGCAGGTCTTCCGGCAAGACCATCGACAGGTATTCGCCAGGTTTGAGTTCTTTTTGCCCGTCGCTGCCTGCGTTAAAGCCGATGACTTTCTTGCCGATCCGGCGTTTGATCATTTGCTCCAGACCGTCAAATGCCCCGCCGCAAATGAACAAAATGTTCGTCGTATCGATTTGGATGAATTCTTGATGCGGATGTTTGCGTCCGCCTTGCGGAGGAACGGAAGCGACCGTGCCCTCCAGGATTTTCAGCAGCGCTTGCTGTACGCCTTCGCCGGAGACGTCGCGGGTAATCGAAGGATTCTCCGATTTGCGTGCCACTTTATCGATTTCGTCGATGTAAATGATACCGCGTTCCGCTTTTTCCACGTCATAATCGGCAGCTTGAATCAGCTTCAGCAAAATATTCTCCACGTCTTCACCGACATAGCCGGCTTCCGTTAGGGAAGTTGCATCAGCGATCGCAAACGGCACGTTCAGGATTTTAGCCATCGTTTGCGCGAGGAGCGTTTTCCCTGAGCCTGTAGGGCCCAGCAGCAAGATATTACTCTTCTGCAGTTCGACGTCCTCAATCTTGCTTTGCGTGTTTACCCGCTTGTAGTGATTGTAAACCGCAACGGACAGCGATTTCTTCGCTTGCTCCTGACCGATGACGTACTGGTCCAAAATATCGCGGATTTCCTTCGGCTTCGGAATTTCCTTCAGATCCAGCTCTTCCTCGTGGCCCAGCTCCTCCTCCACGATTTCCGTGCACAGCTCAATGCATTCGTCGCATATATAAACGCCGGGTCCGGCAACAAGCTTGCGTACCTGCTCTTGCGATTTGCCGCAGAACGAGCATTTCAGTTGTCCTTTTTCATCGTTAAACTTAAACATGTAAACACCCCTTTATAGATTAGTGGGCTTGGAGATAACCTGGTCGATAATCCCGTAGGCCTTGGCCTCTTCCGCGCTCATGAAAAAATCGCGGTCCGTATCGCGCTCGATTTTTTCAAGGGGTTGACCCGTCCGATCTACATAGATCTGGTTCAGCTTCTCTCTCGTTTTGATGATCCAATCGGCATGGATCTTGATATCCGTTGCCTGACCGCGAACGCCGCCAAGCGGCTGGTGAATCATCACTTCGCTGTTCGGAAGCGCAAACCGTTTGCCGGGGGCCCCCGCCGTCAGCAGCAGCGATCCCATGCTAGCCGCCATCCCCACGCAGATCGTGGACACATCGGGTTTGATATATTGCATCGTATCATATATACCCATCCCCGCGGTAACGGAACCACCCGGAGAATTGATGTACAGGTGAATATCTTTCTCAGGATCTTCAGCCGCCAGAAACAACAGTTGGGCAATCACGAGATTGGCAACTTCATCATCAATCGCGTTGCTGAGAAAAATAATTCGATCTTTCAGGAGTCTCGAATAGATGTCGTACGACCGTTCTCCTCGATTCGTTTGTTCTACGACCATAGGTACCAGACTCATGCCGACCAACCTCTTTTCCTTTTCAATTTCCCTTGCGCTTACGTAAAACATTCTATCATGTTCGAAGCCCCATGTCATTTTTCGCCCAGTACAGTTTATGTTGGCTTTTACACATTATATAACCTTAGGCTTGTCCCGTGCCCGATGGAAATAAATGTATCGTGCGAAGATGAAAAATTAAGGCACGCATTTTATCATACGTGCCCTAACTTTTATCCTGATGTATACAAAGAAGCGGGATTCAAGGCTGGAGCGAATTACTCTTCGTCTTGGGCTTCTTCGGCTTCGGTTTTGTCGGCGTCGGCTTTCGATTCTGCTTTCGTCGATTTTTTTGTCGTTTTCTTTGCGGCCGGTTTGGATTCCTTGGATTTATCTTCGGCTTGCTCGGCTGGAACTTCCTTGCTGTTCTCCAGCAGGAACTCGATCGTCTTACGGATCAGGATTTCCTCGTTCAAGCTGCCCAAAGAACCGTTCGCCGCCAAAATGTTGCGGATCTCTTCCGGCGTGCGCTTGTAAGCTTCCGCCATATCGTTCAGCTCTTTGTTAATCTCGTCCTGGGTGACTTCGATCTTCTCGGCTTTGGCGATCGACTCAAGCACCAGGTTGTTGCGAACGCGTTTCTCTGCATCTCCCTGCATTTGTCCTCTGAGGTCGTCTACCGTTTGACCGGAGAAGCCCAGGAACATGTCCAGGTTCATGCCTTGCGAGCGAAGACGGTTGTCGAAGTCGCGAACCATGTTCTCCACTTCGCTGTTAATCATCGCTTCTGGAATTTCAACTTCTGCGTTTTCGCCGATTTTATCGACGAGCGCACCTTCGCGGGCCGCTTTGGCTTCTTGCTCCTTGCGGGCGCTAAGCTGCTTCTTCAGATCTTCCTTGAACTCGGCAAGCGTATCGAATTCGCTGACATCCTTCGCGAACTCGTCGTCCAGTTCAGGCAGTTGTTTGCGTTTGATTTCATGAACTTTCACTTTGAATACGGCTTCTTTGCCAGCCAGTTCTTCCGCATGGTACGTATCCGGGAAAGTGACCGTAACGTCTTTGAAATCGCCGGTAGCCATTCCTACAACTTGATCCTCGAAACCTGGAATAAACGAGTTGCTTCCAAGTTCCAGAGAATAACGTTCTGCTTGCCCGCCTTCGAAAGGCACGCCGTCTACGGAACCGTCAAAGTCGATGACAACCGTATCTCCGTTCTGAGCCGGCTCTTCGTCAACAACGACAAGCTCTGCATGACGCTGTTGCAGACGCTCCAGTTCGCTGTTCAGTTCTTCTTCGCTAACCTCGACGCTAACGGCAGGAACTTCTACGCCTTTGTAATCGCCAAGCTTCACTTCAGGCTTCACCGTAATTCTGGCTTTGAACTTGAAAGGTTGTCCTTTAGCGAATTGCTCAACGTCCACTTCAGGGCGATCCACCGGGAAAATATCCGTTTGGTCGACAGCTTCGCTGTACACTTCAGGCAGCAAGATGTCGATGGCATCCTGATACAAGCTTTCCACGCCAAAACGCGCTTCAAAAATCGGCCGAGGCACTTTACCTTTACGGAAACCAGGTACGTTGGCTCTCTTCGCTACTTTTTGAAAAGCTTTATCCAGTGCGGCGGCGACACGTTCCGCCTCCACTTCAACCTCGAGAACGCCGAGGTTCTTCTCTATTTTTTCCCAAGTTGCTTTCATTTTATGCCTTCCCCTCCAAATTTCACATATACTTTAAATACTGAAACCGAATCGCGACTAAAGCAGCTATTTCGAGGTGTCTTGCACTTGGGTTCCAGTATAGCTGTCTCTATGAACACGATCAGAATAACCATTATATTATAAACAACAAACAATCTTTTTACAAGAGCCGATCCGCAGCCAGGTACCTTCTACATGCCGTGCACGCTTCCCGACGCAACGAATTTACCGAGTGTTCGGCAGATCTGTTCATATCGCAGCCGCAGCCCGTCGGTAATTCCGTACATGGCGCGAATCTCCTCATCGGTTTGACTCCCGGACAAGCTGTCCGCTACCATTTGGTGCAGCGCCGCCGCCCAGATATCGATCACCGCATCCTCTTCGCCTAACAGCGAGCGGTAATCCACCGTTCCGTATAAGGCCATCACAAACTGCGACCATAACTCCTGAGCAAAATAAAAGAGCGTTGGATCATGCACCTGAGTCTGATCACCGACGCGATCAAGGACCGCTTGAATCGCCGGAGGGAAATCCTCTGGTTTCAGCGGGACGCTTTCAATCTCCACCTCGATCCGCTCCCCTCCGCGGGTAAAGACCAGAGTCCCTGTTGTCCCGCGGCGTCGCAGCGTTTGCAGCACCCGGTATTGAAGCAACGGATGCAGTTCCTCCCGGGTGATCCATCCGATCAGCGCATCGTCGATTTCAGGGCGATCCAGGTAAGCCAGCTGTTCCAGAGCCAGGAATGTCTGCTCCGACAACGGTTTGTTCCTTACGGTATGTAAGAGTTTATCCGCATAACCTGCATCTTCGGCCAGTTTAGCTTCCGCGAGCCGGCGGGCCAGCATCTCCTCGGTCTCCTCCTCATCCTCGAAGTCTTGCCGGTTCGCCGCACCGTCCTTCAGCGCGGGAAATGCGCCGATCAGCCAGTCCAGCAAAGCCTGCCATTCCTCGTAATGCCGGGGATCCTCGCCCTGGCACTGCAGCAGGAATTGCAGAAGTTCCACGGCCTCGGCGTATCTTTCCGTCTCGAGCATGCGGGTCAGTTCGATTTGATAATAGTCAAGCGTCTTAGGAAACAAGACAATGTTGTCTTTGTCATCGGGTCGTAAACTGCTGATAAGGGCACCTCCTTTTCTCCGAGTAGCAATTAATTGAGATTATAGCATAGTCCTCCGTGAAGGCAAAAACCTCGGTTCGGAAGGCCGATCCTCCGTGCAGAGAATGGCTTCCAAGCGCTCCTGCCAAAATTATCTTGCAGGTTATTGATCCCTCCGGCCTCCTATGATATAATATTTTTTGCTTGTGTTTTTCATATTTGAGGTGTCCCAGTAGCTCAGCTGGATAGAGCAACGGCCTTCTAAGCCGTCGGTCGGGGGTTCGAATCCCTCCTGGGACGTAACTAGAAAACACTCTCCATCTGGAGAGTGTTTTTTGCGTTTGCAGGGGGGGCGACGGACCCCGGTTGCGGCAGCGACGAAGCGAAGCCGCTCGCGCCATGGCGCGGAGGGGCGGGAGCTCGAGCTGCGAGCGTACCCCTAGTAGGGAAAGCAGCTCCTCCGAGAGGTTTGCGACATGCCCTCGATGTGAAGCGTACGGACGAAATCTATTCGAAATTTCGTCTATATTCAAGCTACAATACCGTATTTCGTAAATTCTATTCGATATTTCATATAGATTATGGACCTACAGCCTCCAAAAGGCCTAATATGTATGAAATTTCATATACATTCCGCCAATCGTACCGTAATCCGCAAATTCTATTTGGTTTTTCGCATATAATTTCGAACGACACCCCTTCCGTCCACTCCCCTGCCTCCCCCGTTACCCTACCGTTTATTTACCTTAGTTAAGTACATATCCCAGCTACCGGCAGCTATTCACCATTGTCCGGGTATAATCTCTGAAGAAGCTCAACCGACTGCCGGATCAACTTACGCAGCACGTCCACCTCTATGTCGGCAACTTGATGGATATACACACACCCCTTCCCTTGGGAGTGCTTCCCAAGGGATTCGAGCAAGGACTCACGATCTGGATCGTCCGGTGCGAGATATAAGCTGAACTTCGCCTTCCGAGGCGAAAATCCCACCAACGGCGCATCCCCCTCATGACCGGAGGTGTATTTATAATGGTAGGAGCCGAATCCGATGATGCTGGTGCCCCACATTTTTGCCGGATACCCGGTCGTTTCCGTAAAGAGATCCAGCAGCCGGTAGGCATCTTCCTTCTTCTTGGCAACGGCCACCCCTTCAATGAACTCGATGACACTGCGATCGTTTTCTTTCGTCTTCAACTCATACATTCCGCGACCTCCTTCAACTTGTTCAACTCTGCACCCTGTAGCTTCTGGCATAAGCAAGCCTCTGCAAGCCTACCTGAACTCATTTACTCCATCTCCCTGGCTTCTTCAACCCGTCTCAGCCATTCGTGTATTAACGTGTTAAACGCGGCTTCTTGTTCAATCTGTAAATTATGCCCCGCCCGATCCAGGACGGCAAACGTCCCCCGCGGATACAGCTCCAACAGGCGAAGCGCATCCGCATAGCCCACCGTAGCGTCCTGTCGGCCGAGCAGGAATAGCGAAGGGGCACCGAACTCCTCCCGGTCAATCGGGAAAGAAAACCCGTACCGCGACCGAATCTTGTCCAAGAAAACCGCATCCGCCAGACGACAACCAGACACAATCTCCTTGGCATACCGCGTCCAGGTACGTGGATCCAAAACCACTCCCATCGCGCGAAAATCTTCGTATTCCTCAGGCTGTAGCTGAAAAACTAATGCGGGGTCCTCGTACATGACTTGATGCATCGGCAGTTCCCGCCGGTCATTCTCCGGCACGATCATCGGACAAATGAACGCGGCTCCCTCCACCCGTTCGGGCTTACGTGCAATGATTCCCCTCGTCAAGTATCCGCCATACGACTCACCGGCTACCGCAAACCGCGATTCCGGAACCAGCTTATCGATTAACTCCAATACCGCCTCCAGCATCCCGTCCGTACTCTCGATATCCGCATAATCGCGAGAGCAGCCCATCCCCGGCAAATCCAGGTAGATTCGCCGCCAACCCGCCCGCTCCTCAAATATCGGCTCCATACAACCGCTCATCAACCGATGATCGGGTGTAAACCCGTGAATCAGCACGATCGGCCGCCCCGAACCGATCTCTTCATAATACAACTCCGCTTGGCTAACTTTGCAATAAGGCATTCCATCCCACTCTCCTTTTGCTTCTTCTCCTTCCACCATAAACCGAATGCATGTTCTTGCATAGACCTAAATCCCCATTTTTATCCACTCGGGTCATCCTTTGCTTTCATCCATTTCATATAGATCCGGGCGTTGAATCCGGCCTGCTTTCGGAACCAGCGCTGCGGCTTTCGCCGAAATTCGACGTAACCCAACTTCTCGTACAGCCGAATCGCAGCGACATTGGTGTCGACGACTTCCAGAATATAGTCCTCATATCCCAAATGGGATACAAGCTCGTCGTTCAACCGGCTGGCCACCCCACGCCCCTGGGCCTCCTTCGCTGTGGCGACCGCCTCGAAATAACACTGCCGATCGGCCAGATCCAGCGGCCTCTCCAACTCTTGCCGAACTAAGCCATAAAACAAGGTCCCCCTAAGCCAACCAAGCTCGCGCCGGAGCACCGCCCGGTTAAACCGAAAAGCACGTTTCCGTCCCGCGGAATAAGCGAAGATGCCCAGCACCGCCCCCTTTTCCAGCGCAACGAAAAACTGTTCCTTGACCATCGCATGCATCAGCGCCTTCGCCAGCTTACTAGGGTCCGCAGAGAAATAGCGCAGAGAGTCGTAAAAACCCTCCACAAAAATATCGGCCGCCTGCCTGACTTCCTCGTCCCCCAGCTCCGCTAAGTTCGATATCACGAAGTCCCCCATCAATTCCGAGCCTCCTACGTTTTTTTCTACTATATAATGGGGAGGCATGCCTGTAGAACCTTCTGGAGGATGAAGTGACGCTACTTCCCGGAACGGATTTAGACAAAACAGAGCACCGATCCCGCTGGACCGATGCTCCCGCAACCGCCAATCCCTGTTGGCAGCAACATATTAATATTGAAGATTGGCAATCGCCGATTTCAGGATTTCACAGGAATGTGCAAATTGGCGTTGCTCCTCCCACGTTAAATTCAACTCCAGGACCTCTTCAATCCCCCGATCGCCGATGATGGCAGGCACCCCGGCGCAGACGCCCGTCTGCCCGTATTCGCCCTCCAACACGGCGGAGACGGCGATGATTTTATGCTCATCGTTCAGGATGGAGCGCACGATATAAGCCAGCGCATTGCCGATCCCAAACTGCGTGTTGCCTTTTCGCGTAAAAATCTCCCAACCCGCGTCCTTGGTCTTCTGTGCGATTTCATCCAAATTCACGTGGCGGAAACGTTCCTTATGCTGCTCCAAAATGTGCAGAAGCGGCTTCCCGCCGATCGTGACATGCGACCAGGCGACAAACTGCGATTCACCATGCTCGCCCATCGCGTACCCGTTCACACTGCGGGGATCAATCGAAAACACCTCTGACAGCAGCGTTTTTAGCCGCGCCGAATCGATGGATGTCCCCGTACCGATCACGCGGTTCCGCGGAAACCCCGATACCTCGCGTACGATGTACGTCACCAGATCCACCGGATTGGCAGCCACAACGAAGACGCCGTCAAATCCTCCCCCAACGATACGGCTGACGATGTCACGCGTGATTTTCTCCGCCTCTTCCAGCACATCCAGCCGCGTTTGTCCCGGCTTCGGGTTAGCTCCCGCCGTCAGCACAACCACGTCCATGTCGCCGCAATCCTCCAGCCGGCCGGCCGAAACCTTCGTACGAGTTGGCGTAAAATCCATGCAGTGCGATAAATCCAACGCATGCGCCATCGCACGGTCATATGTCCGGTCAATCATCATAATCTCATCGCAGATCGATTGGTTGATCATCGAATAAGCGCAAGCCGTGCCTACCAACCCGGACCCGACGATCGTCACCTTTCTTGCCTTTTTGGCCATTCCGCCGCCTCCTCATCCTTGCCGTTCTCTATATCCTACGCCTAAATTATATCCGCAAACCGCAAACCCGCATATTAGGGACAGCACACAAAAGGAGGGCCGAGGTTAGCCGGCAGTACGAGTTGTTATCGACTTATTAATACGAGTCCCACGGTAAGTTGAATATGCTTCTGAAAAAATCTCAACAACTCGATCGCAGAAAAAAATACCCGCCTCCTAAACACTCCTTTGAAAAGAGTTCAGGATGCGGGTAGCTGTTGATGGTCGAATCAACTAGCTCTTCATCCGCGGGTCCAGCGCATCGCGCAAACCGTCGCCCATCAGATTGAAGGCCAGAACGGTAAGCATAATCGAGATCCCCGGGAAGACGACCGTCCACGGTGCGGTGGCGATAAACTGCCGTGAGTCAGACAGCATCTTGCCCCATTCCGGCGTTGGCGGCTGTGCGCCCAGACCGAGGAAGCCGAGCGCGGCCGCTTCGATGATCGCCGTAGCGATCCCAAGCGTACCTTGTACGATAATCGGCGTCAAGCTGTTGGGGAGGATGTGCCGCAGCAGAATCGCGCTGTTCTTCATCCCGATCGCCCGGGCCGCGGTGATATACTCCTCGTTCTTCAGACTCAGCACCTTCGCCCGAACCAGCCGTCCATACGTCGGAATATTGACGATAGCGATGGCGAGCAGTGCGTTCTGCAGGGAAGGCCCGAGGATAGCTACGATCGCAATCGCCAGCAGAATGCTCGGGAACGCCAGCAGAATATCGAACAGGCGCGAGATCACCATATCGATCCATTTGCCGTAAAACCCCGCCAAAATCCCCAACAGCGTGCCCAGGATGATCGATCCCACAACGGAAAAAGTACCGACCCACAAGGAGATGCGGGCCCCGTACAGCACGCGGGTAAACAGGTCGCGTCCGAGATCGTCGGTTCCAAACCAATGGGACGAGGACGGAGCTTTCAACCGGTCACGCAAGACCTGTGTGTCGTATTCATATGGAGCGATGACCGGAGCCAGCAGCGCGATCAGAATGAAGAAGCCGATCATGACGAGGCCGACCATCGCGATTTTATTTTTGCGGAACGCTCTCCACGCATCCCGCCAAGGTCCGGAAACCTTCTCGGCCGGGATGGAGGTACTTCCGTTTGATGTTGCCGTCGTAGCTTGTGCCATGGTTTCCCTCCTTTACCGGTAACGAATGCGCGGATCTACCGCTGCGTACAGCAAATCCACGATCAGATTGATGAGGACGAACAGGAAAGCAATGATCAGAATTCCGGATTGAATGACCGGATAATCGCGCGAGCTGATCGCCTCGTAAATGTACCGTCCCACGCCAGGCCAGGCGAAGATCGTTTCAGTCAGGACCGCGCCGCCAAGCAACGCGCCCGTTTGCAGACCGATCACCGTCAGCACCGGGATGAACGCATTCTTCAGCGCGTGCTTATACACGACGATGAATTGCGATAGTCCCTTGGCCTTCGCGGTCCGGACGAAATCCGAGTTCATGACCTCAAGCATGCTGGAGCGCGTCATCCGGGCGATGACCGCCATCGGAATCGTGCCCAGCGCCACGCTTGGCAAGATCAAATGCTTGCACACCGTCCACAACTGATCCCATCGGCCCGCGATGAGGCTGTCGATCAGATACAGGTTGGTGACCGCTTCTACCGGATCCCGCTGATTCATCCGCCCGATCGAAGGCAGCCAATGGAGTTTAAGCGAGAAAATCCACTGCTCCATAAGGCCAAGCCAGAAGATCGGCATCGACACCCCGATGAGCGCGATGAGCATGCAGATATAATCGAACCAAGAGTTTTGCTTCCAGGCGCTGATAATCCCGGCGTTCACGCCGAAGAAAATCGCAAATGCCATGGCCGCCACGGTGAGTTCCGCCGTTGCCGCCAGATACGGAGTGATTTCCTGGGCAATCGGCACTCTCGTGCGGATCGATTGCCCCAAATCACCTTTCAGCAAATCCCCCATGTACGTGAAATACTGCTGATACCACGGATTGTTCAGGCCGAGTTGCTCGCGAAGCGCCTCTTTGGACTGCTCCGTCGCTTTCTGCCCCAGAATCGTTTCCGCAGGATCACCGGGAATCGCATGAATAATGGAAAACACGATAATCGTCATGCCGATCAGGACAGGAACCATGATGAGTATTCGTTTCAAAATATAAGCTTTCAAGATGAGGTTCACCTGCCAGAGGCGTTAAAGATACCGCCTGTTATTCGAAATAGATGTTGCTATAGTACTCCGTCCCCGTCGGCGCCGGAACATAACCCTTCAAGTTTGCCTTAGCTGCCAGAAGCGGGGTCGTGTGCACGAGCGGGATCCATGGGGCGTCGGCTTTGATGATCTCTTGAGCTTGTTTATACAACTCTTCGCGTTTCGGCTGATCGGTTTCTTTTTGCGCCGCAATCAACAGTTCATGCAGTTCGTCATTCGCATAGTAGCTGTAGTTGTTGGACGGAATCGCGTCTTTGTCCAGCAGCGTGTACAGGAAGTTGTCAGGGTCCCCATTATCGCCGGTCCAGCCAAGCATATACAGATCGTCTTTCTCGCCGGCTTGCGCATCATCCAGATAAGTAGCCCACTCCGGAGACTGGATGACCACCTTCACGCCAACCGCTTCAAAGTTCTGTTGAATAACCTCGGCGACCTTCTTGCCATCCGGCATATAAGGACGGGATACCGGCATCGCATAGAAGACATATTCACCCGGCAAGCCGTTCGGATAACCCGCTTCCGCCAGCAGCGCCTTCGCCTTCTCAGGATCAAACTCGTAATCGCTGATGCTGTCATTGTAGCCCCACAGGGACGGCGGCATCGGGTTCTTGGCCGGTTCTGCCTGCCCTGCGAAGAAAGCGTCGATGATCGCTTGCTTGTCGACCGCATAGTTCAGCGCTTGTCTCACTTTCACGTTGTTAAACGGTTCTTTCTTTGTGTTGAAGCCAACGTAGCCGACGTTGTTGGAAGGACGCTCGATCTTTTGCAGATCCGTATTCGCTTCCAGCGTCGCCAGATCATCCGGGCTCAAATCTTCCATCAAATCGATCTCCCCGCTTTGCAAAGCGTTAAATCGCGCGGAGTTGTCAGGAATGGAACGGACAATCACCTTGTTCAGCTTCGGAAGACCTTCCTTCCAGTAGTTCGCATTTTTCTCCAGCGTGATGGAGTCGTTGCGTTTCCACTCTTTGAACACGAATGGACCTGTGCCAACCGGTTCGTTCTTGAAGTTCTCTTTCTTCTCCTGAATGGCCGTTGGGGATGCGATCCCGAAAGAGGTCATGGCCAGGTTTTGCAAGAAAGGAGCTTGCGGTTGGTTCAGCGTAAATTGTACGGTGCTTGGATCAACGGCTTTTACTTCTTTAATGACGCGTTTGCCGTCCGGACCAAACATGGAATCGTAGTAATCGAAGGAATCGCCTTCGAATTTGAATTCGCTGCTGGGATCGTTCCAGCGGTTGAAGTTAAATGCGACCGCGTCGGCATTGAAATCGGTGCCGTCATGGAACTTCACGCCTTGACGCAGCTTGAACGTGTATGTCAACCCGTCGTCGGATACCGTCCAGCTCTCAGCCAGCGAGCCCTGAACCTCTGTGGTTCCTTCCTTGTACTCCAGCAAAGAATCGAACACTTGGTGTGCGATTTTCAGCGATTCACCGTCCGTGACGATCGCCGGATCCAGCGATGCAGAGTCCCCGCCGCGGCCAACGATCAGAGTATCTTGGGAAGATCCGGCCGGAGCGCTCGCCTCCGTGTTGGTTCCCGCATTGGTTCCGTCGGAGTTGCTGCCGCCGGCATTGTTGTTGCCTCCGCAGCCCGTAAGAGCAACGGCCGCACTAAGCATCGTGACTAAAACGACACTGCTCCATCTTTTTGTTTTCATTTTCTGGCTCCCTTCTGAATCACGATATATAATTCCTTGTTTATTTGAAGCCGGGCACATAACCCGAGCTATAAACCTTAAGAGGCCGTTCAAACCGCGATCTTCCGATCACGATCACGAGGACAAGCTCGCGCTTCCTGCGGCTTTCGCGTCCGTAAACAGATGGCAGGCCGTCAAATGGCCCGCATCGGTCTCGGCCAGCTCAGGGCGATGCGTCCGGCAGACGTCCATCGCCATCGGACACCGCGTGTGAAACGCGCAGCCGACCGGCGCATTGGCCGGGCTGGGCACTTCGCCCTGCAGGATGATCCGCTCCGCCTTCTTGTCCGGATCAGGCTCCGGGACAGCGGACAGCAACGCCTGCGTGTACGGATGCTGCGGTGCGGAGTACAGCGTGTGCTTGTCGGCGATCTCAACGATCCGCCCGAGGTACATCACGGCGACCCGGTCGCAGATATGCTTCACCACACTCAAATCATGGGCGATAAAAATGTACGTCAAGCCGAATTCCTCCTGCAGATCCTGCAGTAGGTTAATGACCTGCGACTGGATGGACACGTCGAGCGCCGAGACCGGCTCGTCGGCGACGATCAGCTTCGGCTGGAGCGAGAGCGCCCTGGCGATGCCGATCCGCTGGCGCTGCCCGCCGGAGAATTGATGCGGATAACGCTGCAGATGGCTTTGCGTCAAGCCAACGACATCGATCAGCCGATCGATCATCGCCCGGCGTTCCTTCGCATTGCCCACGCCGTGCACGATCAGCGGTTCCTCGAGAATTCGCTGCACGGTATGCCGCGGATCCAGCGAGGAGAACGGATCCTGAAATACAATCTGCATATCCCTGCGCTTCCGGCGCAGCGCTTCGGGGGACAAGGCGGTAATATCCTCCCCCTCGAACAACACCTTTCCGCCGGTTGGCTCGATCAGCCGGAGCAAGGAACGGCCGGTGGTTGATTTCCCGCAGCCGCTTTCCCCTACCAAGCCAAACGTTTCGCCTTTGCGTACCGTAAACGAGATGTCATCCACCGCTTTGACAAATTGCTGAGACTGGCCGAACCATCCGCCTCCGATAGGGTAATATTTTGTCAGATGTTCGACTTGCAGTAAGGGTTCATTCATACGACTTCCTCCCGTGGTGTTTCATGGAGCCAGCACCGGCAGCTATGCGCCGCTTCATATTCCCTGAGCTCGGGCAGTTGTTCCCGACAGATCGGCAGCGCGTACGAACACCGTTCGGCAAATCGGCAGCCTTTCATCTCCGTGTTCAGGATGGGCACATTGCCCGGAATGGAGAACAAGCGCTTGCGTTCTTCGTCCATTCGCGGCACCGATTGGATTAACCCTTGCGTGTACGGGTGCATCGGATTCTTGAAGATATCCCGCACGCTGCCTTCCTCTACGACTTTACCGGCATACATCACCGCAACCCGATGACACATCTCGGCAACAACACCAAGGTCGTGCGTAATCATCATCACGGCAGTGCCGTTCTCTTCGTTCAAGCGCCGGATCAGGTCCAGAATCTGCGCCTGGATCGTTACGTCGAGTGCCGTAGTCGGTTCATCGGCAATCAACAGCTCTGGGTTGCAGGAGATCGCCATAGCGATCATCACCCGCTGCCGCATCCCTCCGGACAATTGGTGCGGATGTTCATCGATGATAGCTTCGGGCCTAGGGATGCCCACTTTCTTCAGCATGTCGATCGTATGCTCCCGCGCTTCCTTCTTGCTAAGCCCTCGGTGCAGCCGAACCGTTTCCCCGATCTGTTGGCCAACAGTAAACAATGGATTCAATGACGTCATTGGCTCCTGAAAAATCATCGAGATGGAGTTGCCGCGGATCGATCGCATTTCCCGTTCCTTCATCGGGACGATGTCCTGACCCTTAAATAAAATCGAACCGCCCGTGATTTTACCGGGAGGCTGCGGAACAAGCTTCAAGATCGACAAGGAGGTTACGCTCTTGCCGCAGCCCGATTCCCCAACGACCCCAAGCACCTCTCCGGGATTGACATACAGGTTCACGCCGTCCACCGCAGGGATTTCGCCTCGATCCGTAAAAAAGTGGGTATGCAAATCCTTAATCTGCAAAATGGGTTGAATCATGTTACAGCCTCTTTTCCTGAAAAAATGGAATCTCGCCGCATTGGGCGAATCGCTTGCTTCCAACCGACCGTTCGACAATGTCCGTCAATAGTAGACATATGTACAGCCACGCTATCTTGCTGTGATTTGCTAAAGCGATGTGTTGTAATTAAACTCTATAATTCATCTCTTCAATACGGACAAATGTATATTGCCGCTTCCTTACTGCAACCAATTAAAGTGTGAACTTAAACGGAAGGATGGTTTAAACGATGTAGGATAGATCACATTTTTCTGTCGATTTTTCACTAAAATTTGACGATTATTCGAACTATGGTCAATTGAAGTGTTAGTTTAACTGACACCAAAAACAAAATGGGTTGTTTGATAAGTTACTTTACAGCATTTTTACCGGATAGACAATAGAAATTTTATTCATGTCAGGTCTATGAAAGCTATTCCGGGTGCGGATGATGTCAGTTTGAGATTGGGCGAGCATATGGAGTAGAATGGAAGTAATCGTGATCAAATTTAGGGTGAGAGGTGATGTTATGAGTTCTGAGCTTAAAGGCATCTACGATATCGAAGTCCGTACCATTACAGGCGAAACGACGACACTTGCGCCTTACCGCGGCCAGGTGCTGCTCCTTGTCAATACGGCCAGCGCCTGCGGGTTGACTCCGCATTATGCAGGTTTGCAGCGCCTGTACAGTGAATACAAAGAGCAGGGCTTCGCTGTCCTTGGCTTTCCCTGCAATCAGTTCGCCGAGCAGGAGCCCGGGACTGAGGCGGAGATCCAGGCGTTTTGCGAAACGAATTATCAAGTCACCTTCCCCCTGTTCGCCAAAATCGACGTAAACGGGGAGAACGCCCATCCGTTATACCGGTACTTGCGGGAGCACACGCCATCTCCTTACGACACCGGGGATATCGAATGGAACTTCGTGAAATTCCTCGTGGATCGGGAAGGTACCATCGTCAAAAGATACAGCGCCCGCACTGAACCTGCGGAGATCGAGGCGGATATTCGCGAACTGCTGGAGAGCGCTGCACCGGGTCGCTAAAGTGCATACCGCAATTAAGCCGCAAGGGGCTTAGGTCTCCCTGCGGCTTTTTGCTTTGTCCACTGCGGGTGGAAGCATCTCTTAAAAAAATTCGCTGCAGAGGGACGGAACCCGTGATCTTTTCGACAACTTCCGCTATAATCTGACTTATGACAACGACAAGAAGAACCGAGCCATTCCGTTACACCCGCAACCTCCGATCGAAGCATCGATCGAAATCCTGTCCATCGACGGGCAGGTGCTGTCCTGCAAGCCTGCTCAAATCGACGTGATGGATATCAACAAATCCGGTTGCCAGATTCGTACCGAGCTGAATTTACATGCGGCCTCTCACGCGATCCGCATCCTTCTGCATGTGCGCTTGACCGAAGAGATTCACACCTATCCCGGGGAAATCCGCTGGCAAGGGGAATCGGAGCCCTCGTATCATCATTACGGTGTCCATCTGGAACTTACCGACCAGGAGAAGGAGAACCTGAACATCGAGCTGAGAGGAATGGCGGCAGCCCGAAAAATCATCGTCAAATAATAGAATCAAGCCCCGACCAGGTAATTCTTGGCGGGGCTTGATTCTTATTCGGGTTGGCGTTATAATATTTCTTGCTTAGCTTTCGCGGGTGTAGTTCAATGGTAGAACGCCAGCTTCCCAAGCTTGAGGCGAGGGTTCGATTCCCTTCACCCGCTCCATAACCATTTTTAACCTCCCAACCCTTTGTTGACAAAGGGTTTTTTTGATTTATTCGGAAGCCGAACTGCCGAGAATCCCGGACCTATTTAGATCTTGCCCAAGTCTTCACCGCGCAGATCATCTCGTGTTTTGGAGCCCTTTCACCAAATACCAGGCGACCCTGAATGTTATATACACTCGCCCCAAACTTGGCCGCCACCGCCGCCACGCCCCCCGGCCAATCCGCCGCTGCAGATGACCTCGTTGTATGATTCCGCGCTCGATTTGTTCACTATCCCCCCCTATGGACCTCATTTCCCCCATCCACCCCCTTGCTTCCTCAAAAACTTAAATGAACCCGTCTGAAAATTTCAGAAATCGTTATTGCGGTACATATTTTAACGATATGTGTTACTATAAGTTACATAAAACATACTTTTGCAAAATTTTCATTACATCAGGAGGGGATGCGTATGGCCATACAAACTTCGGAATTGCTCCAGCTGCCGTTGCTAAGAAATATGAAGCTGCTGGGAGGCAAAAAAGGACTGAACCGGGTAGTGACGTGGCCGTACATTGGCGGCGAGGACTTCTCGCTAGAGTGGACGCGCGGCGGCGAAATACTGTTTCTCATAAACGCCGGGGGCCGCGAGGAATCCAGTGGATTGCGAAAATTGCTGGCCGATTGCGCCTCCAGAAACCTGGCCGGGTTGATTCTGCTTCATCCGCCGGATAACATCTCAGTCAAGACCGAACTGGCGCAATTGGCGGACAAATTAGACTTCCCCCTTCTGGAGCTGTCCGGGAACATAAAACCAACCGAAATCATGAGGGAAATCGGCGACGTCATTGTAAAGCAACAAAATGAACGCCGGCATCTCTACGATATGATTTATGAAATTTTATACGGAGCGCACGCCAACGTCGCAGCTGTCGAGAGACAGGCGGCGTTTTTCGGATATGATTTGAGCTCGGCGCATCAGGTTTGCGTGATCCGGGCAATCAACTTCGAGCACGTCGCCTTAAGCTCCGGGTATGTGGAAGACGATGCGCGGGCTGAATTCAAAAGCTATTTCAATCAAGTCGCATTAAACGCTGCCGCGCAATACATCCAGAACGTCATGGCTATACCGAAAGGCGGCAACGAAGCGGTCCTGTTGATTCCACTCAAACAAAACCACGATGAAAAAATGCGAATGAAGCAAATGGAAAATTTTTGCGAGCACATCATGAACATGTTTATCGGCCTAAAAGTCAAAGCCGGAATAGGCGGCGTCTCGGAAGTGGTATGGGAATGCAGAAAAAGTCTGAAAGAAGCGGAGCAGGCGTTGCAAATCGCCGTGAACACGGAAAACACCCGAATCGTAACAAAATTCGAGGACTTGGGCATGTTTCGGGTTTTATACAAATTTCCCGATATCTCCGTGTTGGATGAGTATGTCCAGTCTCAACTAGGACCTTTGCTGCAATACGACCACGTCAACAACGGCGAACTAGTGAAGACGCTCCAGACCTATTACGAATGCAAGCTAAACCTGAATCAAACCGCCAAGGAACTGTTCATCCATCGCAATTCGCTAATGTACCGGTTCAAAAAAATTGAAGAACTGATCGGCAAAAAACCGGACGATACCACAGCATATCAATCGCTCTTCTTCTCTATATTGCTCTATCGCTTTATAAATGTGCAAGGTGAACGATAACTCCCCGAACATTCTGTGCAATCCGTATGATGATTAGATGCCTCACCGTCCAATATACTAGTTATGTAAGGAAACCTTTCTATTCAAGTAGATAAAATAAAACATCATAAGTGAGGTAATCTAACAATGCAGGCTTATTTTGATGGGGTTCCAAAAACGTTGAAGGACGGCATTTTTCATGATCTTTTTCTCGATCCAACCAAAACGGCTGTAATTACCATTGACATGCATGACGGCCATCTGGCCGACGACCCGGAGTGCCCGTCGCCGGCGCCGCGGGGAAGGGAAATTATCGAGCCGATCAATCGCTTCACCGAAGTGTGCCGGACGCTGAACATCCCCGTTATCCACGTGCGTTCCGTGCTGCGCAAGGACGGCTCGGACGACATTCGCGGATATAAAAGCGCGTGGCGGATCTTATCGGAAATGCGCGATCAACCGCTGCCGTTCGCGGACCATCACGCACTGGAAGGAACCAAGTGGACGCGCTTCTCGGTGCAGGTGGAGGAAGAGGATTACACCGTGGATAGTAAAAAGCGGCTAAGCGCTTTTTATTCTACGGATCTTGAGCTGCTGTTGCGCAACCTCCGAAAGGAAACGATCGTCTTGACCGGGGCCCTGACCGACTGCTGCGTCTTGAACACAGCGTGCGATGGAGCAAACCGGGATTTCCGAGTCGTCGTTCCGCAGGATTTATGCCGAGGATATCTCGAGTTGGAACAATCGGCCTTGCAGATTATTTCCAGGTACTTTGGGCTTGTGGTGGATTCGGAAGCTTTAATCAATCAGTGGAAAAAATGAGATTTGAGGAGTGGGATGAGAAATGACCAGACAAAAAGCGAATGAAAAAAAAGGAAGTCGCGTTTCATTATGGTTGGCGGGCATGGCCATCGTTATCGGCTTGGCCGGCTGCTCCTCCGGTTCGGGCAACGAATCCGGCCCCGCGCCGGCAGATTCCGGCCAGGAGGTCGAAGTCTTGACGGTCGGGATCGGAAACGTCATTCCTCCGCAATTTTACGTCGACGAAAACGGCGAGCTTACCGGTTACGATCATGAAGTTCTGCAAAAGATCGATGAAAAGCTGCCGCAATTTGAATTCAAATACGAGCAGCTTGAGCTGGCGGCAACTTTAGTCGCCCTAGAATCCGGCAAGATTCAAATCGCCGACTGGCAGTTCGGCAAAACGGCGGAGCGGGAAGAGAAATTCCTCTACCCGGACGAGCCCTACGATATCGGTGTACTCAAGCTCATCACCCGTAAAGACAACCTGGAACTCAATACACTCGAAGATATGGCGGGAAAGAAGATGGCGCAAATGCCGACGTCCAGCTTTTACACCTACCTGAAGAAGTTTAACGAAGAACATCCGGGCCAAAAAATCGACGTACAAACGGTCGACAGCTTGCCCGTGGCGGATGCGATGAAAATGGTCGAATCGGGCCGTATCGACGGCACCCTGGCTCTCGCCGGCACTTACAATAAGCTGAATGAGGAACTGCAGTTGGATACCCGTTTAGGCGGCACCATCGATGCGTATCCGGTGTATCAGATCCTCCCCAAAGACCGCCCGGACATCAAGGAAGCCATCGACGGGGCGCTGAAAGAATTGCGTGAAGACGGCACGCTTTCCGAGTTGTCGAAAAAATGGTACGGGCTGGACAACTTTGCCGAATACGAATCGTTCACAAGCGGCCAATCGTCATCCAACCAATCCTTTGGCGGGTAAATCTTGAAGCGGCGCACCGGAGAGATCCGCGCCGGTAAGGAGGGGCTTCATGGAAAAGTTTTTCGACGTTGAATTTATGCTGCGCTCTATTCCCAAAGTGATCGAGGCGCTCCCCGTCACCCTTTTACTGCTGGTACTGTGCATGATTTTCGGCTTGTTGTTAGGCGGTCTGCTGACTTGGATGAAATTAAAGGGCCATCGGTCGCTGCAAACGGCAACGGGGGTTTACGTCTCATTTATGAGGGGAACCCCTCCTCTCGTTCAGCTGTTTTTGATTTATTACGGATTGCCGAACCTGCTGGCGCAATTAGGGCTTAATGTTAGCAGCTGGGATAAATTAGTTTTTGCAATTATTGCTTTTACTTTAAGCAACGCCGCTTATCTGTCCGAAACGATGCGTTCCGCTTATTTGGCCGTTCCGGCGGGGCAGCATGAAGCAGCGCAAAGCGTCGGAATGACAGGGTTCCAGTCGTTTCGCCGAATTATTTTGCCGCAGGCGCTCGCGGTAGCGATTCCCAATCTCGGAAACAGCTTGCTGATCGTTTTTAAGGATTCCTCCCTGGTCTTCAGCATCGGCATCGTAGAACTGTTAGGCAAAGCGAAGCTGATCAGCGCGGCGGGATACGGAGCCAAAAACTTGGAAGTATTCGTCGCTGCAGCGTTCGTCTACTGGATTTCCTGCATGATACTGGAGTACGGAACGGGCCTGTTGGAGAAACGTTACAAACGCAAGATGGGGCTGTCCGTATAGCTGACCCGGACGAAAGGGAAGTGAAATGCAAATGGACTTTTACCTGGAGCAATTTTGGAAGTTGTTGTCGGCAGCGCCGATTACACTGCTGCTCAGTGTCACCGCCATGTTTTTCGGCATGATTATCGCTATGTTTTGCGCGCTTGTGCTGATTTACAAAATACCGGTGATCCGAAGATGGGTGACCTTGTATTTATCGGTCATGCGGGGGACGCCGCTGTTGGTTCATCTGTTCATCGCCTATTACGGCATTCCGAAGCTCGTCGACGCGATAGCCGAAGCGACGGGGCTTCCGCTCTCGGTGAACGGAGTACACCCGATCGTCTTCGCGATCATTGCGCTAAGTCTTGAACGTTCGGCCTATCTGACCGAAGCGATTCGGTCCGCCCTGCTATCCGTGCCGAAGGGGCAGATGGAAGCGGCCTATTCCGTCGGCATGACGACGAGCGAAGCCTATCTTCGGGTTGTGTTCCCCCAGGCGTTCGTCGTGGCGATACCGAATTTGGGCAACTTATTTCTCGGGGGAGTCAAAGGGTCTTCGCTCGCATCAGTGGTGGCCGTGGTCGAAATGATGAACATGGCCAATATCGAGGCGACCGACTCCTATAGGTTCATGGAAATCTATGCGATCGTCTCGCTGATCTACTGGGGCATGTGCATTGCCTTTGAACAGTTGTTTGCCAGAATGGAGAAACGGATGGGGCATTTCCGAAAATCACTGCGTTAATCACCGGAAAAGGAGATGCGTTATGTTGCCTGATATTTGGGATGACGATGAACTAAAACAATGCGAAAAATACTTAATCGGTCTGCGCCGCCACTTTCACCGCTTCCCGGAGCTGGGGGGACAAGAAAAAGAAACCTGCGCGAAAATCGCCGGCGAGCTGGAGCAAATGGGGATTCGTGTTCGCCGGGTCGGCCACGCCGGCCTCATCGGCGAACTGACGGGCGCGCTTCCAGGCAAAACGCTCGTTCTGCGCAGCGACATGGACGCCATCCCCGTTCAGGAAAGCTCCTTCAATCTGCTGCGGGAGAAACTCGTAATTTCCGAACGCGAAGGCGTCGCCCATCTCTGCGGACACGACGGGCATATGGCGATGCTGCTTGGCGCGGCCAGGCTTCTGTCGCAGCGGAAGAACCGGATCAAAGGACGGATCTTGTTCTGCTTTGAGGAAGGCGCGGAGAAGGTGATCGGGCTGCAGGCGATGATGGACGCGCTCGCGGGAGAGAAGGTCGACGGCGCCTGGGGGATATACCTCGAGTCTTCCCTGCCGTCCGGCGGCTTTGCGGTGGAAGCAGGCGCACGGCTGGCCGGCGCCATCGGGTTTCAGATCACGGTTACCGGCGAAGGCGGGCACGGTTCACGTCCAGACAAAACGGTCAACCCGATCGATTGCTGTGCGCAAATCGTGGGCGACATCCAAGGCATGATCGCGCGAGAAATCAATCCTTACGAGAATGTGGTTCTGTCCTTCGGCAAAATCGAAGGCGGAAGCACATCCAACATGATTCCTGATACCTGCTCGATGTCGGGAACGATGCGTTTTTTTGACCGGAATGTCGGTTTGCATCTGCAAAACTCGTTCGGGCGCTGGGTCGAGCATATCGTCACCGCTCACCGCTGTCAGATCAGCATCGACTATTTCGGACGCGGCATGCCCGTGGTCAACCGTCCCGAGGATGCCGCGCGGGCCCGGGAAGCGATCCTCAAAGTGGTGCCGGAAGCCAAAAGCAACTACAGTTTACCGCCGCAAATGCGTTCGGACACGTTCGGGACTTATATCGACGAGTTCTCCGGCGTGTTTGTGTTATTGGGGATCGATAATCCGAAGCTCGGCACAGGGGCGGACGGCTACACGCGAAAATACGACCTGGATGAATCCTGTCTCATCAAAGGGACATTAGCCACCTTGGAATATGCAAAGCTGTTTTTGGACTGGGAATAACGATTACCTGTTGGAGAAAGAGGAGGGCCATTATGACGACAGAGCCAATGGTGCAGCTGAGCAACATCCACAAATCTTTTGGCGCGCTTCATATTTTGAAGGGGGTAAACTTGAATGTCGGCAAGGGAGAGGTCGTGGTTATCCTCGGTCCCAGCGGATCGGGCAAAACTACCCTGCTCCGCACCATTAACTTCCTGGAAAACGCCGACGAGGGCAGCGTTACGGTCAACGGTTTTACCGTGAAATGCCACCATCCCCACAAAAGGGATGTGCTCACTTTGCGCCGCAAAACAGCGATGGTGTTCCAGAATTACAATTTGTTTCAAAACAAAACGGTGCTGGAAAACGTCATGGAGGCGCTGGTCACCGTAAAAAAAATGAAGCGCGAAGAAGCGGAAGCCCAGAGCCGGGACGTACTGGAGAAGGTTGGCCTCAAGGAAAAGGCGGACTTTTACCCGACGCAAATTTCCGGCGGACAGCAGCAGCGCGCCGGTATCGCGCGGGCGCTAATTCTAAACCCGGACGTAATATTGTTCGATGAACCAACGTCCGCTTTGGATCCGGAACTCGTGGGAGAAGTGCTTGCGACGATCAAGGCGGTCGCGAGCACGGGAATTACGATGATCGTCGTGACCCATGAAATTTCGTTCGCTCGCGAGGTCGCCTCCCGCGTCGTGTTCATGGACGGCGGCAATATCATCGAAGAAGGAGGAACGGAAGAGATTCTCACGAATCCGCGGGAAGAGCGCACCAAACAGTTTTTAAAAAGAATCACTTCATGAGCCGATGGTGTATGAACTACCGGGGCCCGTTTCCGTTAATCGGATATTCAGAAGGAGCCAGTTATGAGCTTAATTTCAGCCTACAATGAGATTATTACCTTATTTTTCATCATGTTGATCGGCTTTGCCGTGATCAAATACAAAATCGTAACGGATACCTTCCGCAGCGATTTAAGCAATTTTCTTTTTTACGTCAGCATCCCGTGCACGATGATCCGCTCGATGAACCAGGAATTTTCACAGGACAAACTGCATGACGTGCTGATCATGGTCGGCATGAGCGCAGCCTTCCTCGTTTTCGGATATGCGCTCCGCTGGTTCGGGTTAAAGCTCCTTGGCGAAACGGATGTCAGGCGCAAAACGGTTTATGAATTCACTTTCGTCATCACCAATTACGGCTTCATGGGCTGGCCGGTGTGTTACGCCCTGTTCGGCGATGATGGCATGTTCTATTCGGCCATTTTTGCGATCCCGATTAACATCGTGTTTTATATCCTTGGCGGCCTCATCTTTTCCAAAATCAACGGCGACAAAGGAACGATGAGCTGGCGTATTTTGTTGACTCCGCCGAACATCGCCACTTTAATCGGCATCCTGCTCTTTTTGTTTTCCGTGAAAATCCCCGGAATTTTCTCCGGCGTCATCGATTTGATGTCGGCGACGACCACGCCGTTGGCGATGGCGGTGGCAGGGATGATGCTGGCCGCATTTAGCCTGAAAAAGGTGTTTACCAATCCGAAAGCATTTGTGTTCGCCGGCCTGCGCTTGCTGGCCCTGCCCCTGCTGTTCTTTGTTTTGCTTAAAATATTGGGTTTCGGCGGACTGGTTCTCGCCATTCCTGTTATTATCGCCGCGATGCCGACTCCGCCCAATCTGACGATACTGACGGAGCAATACAAAGCCGATTCGTATTTGGCGGCGCAGCTTATTTTTATTACGACATTGGTATCCGTGCTTACAATCCCGGCCATCGCCGCCGTGGTCGGATCCGGTCTATGACAAAAACACCCTCCATCAGGAGAGTGTTTCCCGCTACGTCCCAGGAGGGATTCGAACCCCCGACCGACGGCTTAGAAGGCCGTTGCTCTATCCAGCTGAGCTACTGGGACATCTCAAATATGAAAAAAAAGGATGCGTTAATTATTATAGCGCATCCTTTTTTATTTTTCAAAGCGCTTTTTGGCACAAAATCGGCGTTTTGCCTTCTCAATGAGGCAGTTGCTCCAACCGGGCGGCAATCTGCTCCTTAGCGAGCAGATTTTGCAGGAACGCCTTCCGCTGGGCCTCCGGTTCTGGCCAGCCCCGATCCCCGAACTGGTCCTCCGCCACCTCGGCGAACGCTTGATGCATACTATTGTCGTACCAGTCGATTTCCAAATCGGCATCGCTGCGGACCATCCGAATGATCTCATACCCGTTCCCGTCTTGCTTGCGGGCGATGTAAACAAATAGATCGGGGTCGCCCACCGCGCCCGGATATACCTGGATGACCGCACAGGGCCGCTCTTGATATTCGTCCATCCGCCGGTATTCAGCGTCCTTGATATAATATGTCACAGGCCATGCTCCTCTCGATGGATTCCCGGACCGGGCCGTTACAGCTGCGCTACTAATCCCGAGCGCTCCATTTGCTCCCGGGTCTCCGCCGTGCCGAGCCGGTAGATTTCACGGTACAATGCATTCAGATGGCTCTCGTAGCTGCGGTTTACGTCCCCCTCCGGCGTATCCGGCCAAGGGTACGTATAAGCGAGAAAGCCGCTTTCCTCCTTCTCTCCCAACTGCTCAAGCATCTGGCTTAGCGTATCCGCCTCCTGCCGCGTTGCCTCAACCTCCCATTCGTACGCCGCCGCCCCGGGATTATCCAGCAGCGAACGCCCTTGAACCGAGATGTAGTAAGGCTTCTTTTCCATGTCCATCCCTCCTTCCAATCGCTTGCTTCACCTCGCGCTTTGCCGCGTTCAAGCCATAGTTTTCCATAATGGACAGACATTTTATGCCCTGGTTCGGCATAATTTGTTAATACTTTTCACCCGGTCGGCAAGCGGGACTGTAAAAGCAATGCGGAGAGGAGATAGCCATAATGTGCGGAATAACCGGCTTTATCGAATGGAACCGGGATTTGACTCAAGAATCGGAACTCGTGTTATCCATGACGTCCTGTCTGGAAAAACGGGGACCCGATGCCCAGGGAACATGGATTTCTGGCCCGTGTGCTTTCGGACATCGGCGCCTTAGCGTCATGGACCCCGAAAATGGGGCGCAGCCGATGATCATCCATGAAGACGATGCGGTGTTCACGATTGTATATAATGGGGAAATTTATAACGCTCCGGAGCTGAAGGCTGAACTGCAGCGGAGGGGCCGCACGTTTCGCACCAACTGCGATACGGAGGTGCTGTTGCAATCGTATATCGAGTGGGGGCCGGATTGCGTGTACCGGCTGAACGGCATTTTTGCCTTCGCGATTTGGGACAGCGTTCGGGAGCATGTCTTCTTCGCCCGGGACCGCCTCGGAGTAAAACCGTTGTTCTACAGCGAGATCGACGGCACCTTGATCTTCGGCTCCGAGCCGAAAGCGATTCTGCGTCATCCCAAAGTCGAACCCGTCGTTGGGCCCGAAGGCCTCGCCGAGATCTTCGTGATCGGTCCGGCGCGAACGCCGGGCCATGGCGTATACAAGGACGTAAAGGAGCTCCGCCCGGGCCATGTGATGATCTTCAGCCGCAGCGGACTTCGCAAATACGCATATTGGAAGCTGGAAGCCGAGCCCCATACGGACAATGTGGAGGAAACGGCGGCAACCATTCGCAAGCTGCTGCAGGATACGATGGATCGTCAGCTTATTTCCGATGTGCCGGTATGCACCCTGCTGTCCGGCGGTCTGGACTCCAGCGCCCTGACAGCGCTGGCCGTCGATTACTACAAGCGGACCGGCCAGGGGCAAGTCCATACGTATTCCATCGATTACGTCGATAACGACAAGCATTTCCAAGCCCACAGCTACCAACCCGGCGCGGACGGTCCATGGATTCAGCGCATGGTCGAGGAATTGAAGACGGATCATCACGCGATTCAGTTCGATACTCCCGAGCTGGTCTCAGCGCTGCCGGATTCCACGATCGCCCGCGACCTGCCGGGGATGGCGGACGTTGACGCTTCGCTGCTGCTCTTTTGCCGGGAAATTAAAAAGGGGGCCACCGTCGCCATCTCCGGAGAAGCTGCGGATGAAGTCTTCGGCGGATACCCGTGGTTCCACCGCGAGGAGCTGCTTAACTCGGGAACGTTCCCATGGTCGGTGGCGACCGGGCTTCGCGCCGATTTACTGTCTCCGGAAATCCGCGAATGGATCAAACCGGAGCAGTATATTGCCGATCGTTACAGCGAAGCGGTAGGGGAGACGCCGAAGCTGGAAGGAGAGACGGGGGAACGGGCCCGAATGCGGGTGATGTCGTACCTGAACATCACTCGATTTATGCCCACGCTGCTCGACCGCAAGGACCGCATGAGCATGGCTGCGGGGCTCGAAGTCCGCGTTCCTTACTGCGACCATCGTCTGGTGCAATACGTCTGGAACATCCCGTGGGAGATCAAAACGACGGGGAACCGGGAGAAGGGGATTTTACGCAAGGCGCTTGAAGGCATTCTGCCCGAGGATGTGCTGTATCGCAAAAAAAGCCCTTACCCCAAAACACATAATCCGAACTATCTTACCGCGGTCCGCGATCAGATGGTAAAAATACTCGACGATCCGACCTCGCCGATCTTGCCGTTGATCGATGCCGGCAAAATTCGCGCCATTGCCGCATCCAAGGAATCGTCTTCCAACCTGCCCTGGTTCGGCCAACTGATGAGCGGCCCGCAGCTGTTTGCTTATTTGTCGCAAGTAAACTTCTGGTTAAGTACGTATAACGTCAAAATTCAATAATCCTACAGAAAAACCTGCCGCTAATTTTGATGAGCTGCAGGTTTTTCCGTTATTTCTCCGTATATCCGGCCGGACTACTTCCCTGCGGCCGTCCCGCTGAGCTTGTCCGCGAGCGCCCGCAGCGCCGCGCCGCGATGGCTGACGGCCTGCTTCTCTTCCATCGTGAGCTCGGCGAACGTCTTGTCGTAAGCCGGCAGATAGAACAACGGGTCGTACCCGAATCCGCCGCCCCCCGCCGGATCGGAGGTGATCCAGCCTTCGACCTCGCCGGAGGCTTCGATAAACTCCCCCTTCGCCGGTTCGTACAAGGCCAAATGGCAGACAAACCGCGCCGTGCTCAGCAGCGGCTGCTCCGTATCCTCACCCAGCCGCCGTTTCTCCAGCTCGACGAGCAGCTTCTCATTATTGTCCTCGTCACTGGCGACTTCGCCGGCATAACGTGCCGAATAGACGCCCGGCGCACCGTCCAGCTGATCGACGCAAAGTCCCGAATCGTCAGCCAGCACGGGCCGGCCAAGGGCGTCACCGACGGTTTTGGCTTTTTTTCGGGCGTTCTCCGCAAACGTCGTCCCATCCTCCACAACCTCCGGGACATCCGGATAGTCGGCCAGGCTCCGGACTTCCTTGCCCAGCGGCGCCAAAGCATGGGCGAACTCCCGTACCTTCCCGGCATTGCGGGTCGCAACGATGATCACCGGTCCTTCGATCATGCTTACACCGCCGATCCGGACTGCCTGCTGCCGATCTGCAGCGCGATGGGGCCAAGCGCCTCACGCTGCTGTTCGATCATCTCCCGGATCCCTTTCTCGGCGATCGCCAATAAGCCGTCCAACTCCGTGCGAGAGAACGGATTCTCCTCGCCGGTCCCCTGAACCTCAACGAATTGGCCCCGGCCGGTCATCACAACGTTCATGTCCACCTTGGCTTTGGAATCCTCCTCATAATTGAGATCCAGCAGCGTATCCTCCCCGACGATCCCTACGCTGACGGAGGCCAGGAAATCGGTGATCGGAAACTTCGGCAACGCATGCTTCTGGGCGATCTTGTGCATCGCCAGGGCCATGGCCACGAACGCTCCGGTAATCGACGTGGTCCGCGTTCCGCCGTCCGCCTGCAGCACATCGCAGTCGATCGTGATCGAGCGTTCGCCCAACGCCTGCAGGTCGACGACCGAACGCAGCGCGCGGCCGATCAGACGCTGAATTTCCATCGTCCGGCCGCTTAGCTTGCCGCGGGCCGATTCCCGCTGGTTGCGCGTTTGGGTCGCGCGAGGGAGCATCGCATATTCGGCCGTCACCCAGCCCTTGCCCTGGCCTTTCATAAACATCGGAACCTTCTCCTCGACGGTTGCCGTACACATTACCTTCGTATCTCCAACCTCAATATATACGGAACCCTCCGCATATTTATTAATATTTACGCTTAAATTCATCGGCCGGCGCTCGTCCGCCTGACGTCCGTTGCTTCTCATCCTCACTGCCTCCTACGATTTCTTGCTGTCTGTATGCTTTTCCTATTCTACCAAAGTGTGGGCACAAAAGCATCTTTCCATTCGGCCAAAAAAAGAACCCTGCACCTCGCAGGGTTCTCGGTTGTTCGGCGGTTCAGCATGTCGCGGAGATACACCGTTACAGTGGAATTTCGTTGATGGTCTCGGGCCGCATCACCGGTTCGCTGTAGGTCTGGTTGTCCAGGCCAACAACTTCCTTTTGCCCGTTCAGCCAAATGCGTACCTTGCTGTCATCCTGGTTCTCCGTGACTGTCAGCACCAGCGATTGCAGCATTTGCGCCGGCAGCTTCTCCCCGGCTTCGAACATATCGTCGGTCAGCGCGACGGTAACAACCCCGTCTTTCGAGACCTCGACGCTGTCCAGCTTGGTGTTGTCGGTCACAACGCGCTCCAGCCCATCGCCCTGCTGGGGTCCCTTGAGCAGCTCGCCAATCGCCGATTTCACGCGATCGCCGTCAGCCGGCACGAACCGGGTCACCGGCACGAAGTACTGAACGCCATCCGGGGTCGCCGCCGAGAAATAGACGATCACCGGGCTCAGTTGGGACAAGCCGGATTCCCCTTTCAACTCGAGATTGATGCCAAAGCTGCGGCTGAGCGGCCGATCCAGCGGCGTGCCGTTCACCGGCATCTCGTTCAGCTTCTCCCCGTCCACCCAGAGTTGAACCTTCTCCACATCCGGCGTTTCCGTGAGCGTCCAGGTCAATGCCTCGAGGATTTTGCGTTCGTCTGCAGCTTCGTAGCCGGCGAATGCCTTATTGAACTCGACGACGGCCAGCTTCTCGTCTTGTTTGACCGTGACCGCCTTCACCTCGCTGCCCGCCGGAAGAATCCCGCTGAACCCGGCCGGGAGCATGCCGGCATACTTGCCGTCCTTCACCAGCATCTCCAGCATTCGGTTCAGCTTCAGCGAGGCCTCGCCTTCGGGCAAATGCAGGGCAACCGGGGCCAACTTGCCTTGCTCGTTCACCAAATACACCGTAGACAGGGCTTCCTCCGGGTTAAAGCTTGTCTGTTCTACAGCGTCAAGTCCCTCCAGCATCCGGGTTTCCATATCGGTAGGCGGAGGATCGATTTGGGCGGCGCTTCCCCCAAACATGCCGCAGCCCGACAGCAGCAGCGGGAGCGAGATTGCTCCGGCGGCAGCGGTATTTCGCATTCGGCGGTTCCATTTCATTTTAGCTCGTGCCTCCCTGAGTTTTTCATTTAGCTAAGGTTTGTATTACTATATATACGAGACCTGTCCTGAAAAATAACTATATTTTTCCGGGAACTGGACAAACTGCTTCATATCTTGTCGATTCAACTAAATCAAGAGGAGTAGAGCGTATGGGGATGGAACAACCGAAAGCCAAAGTGCCTTATAGTCTGAACAGTAAGAAAGTTGCCGACGCCACCAAGGAGTGGCTGCATAAACGCGGCGTCACTACGGAGCAAATCGCCGAACTCGTTCTGTTTCTGCAGCAGAAATACTACCCGAACCTGACGATGGAAGAGTGCATTCATAACGTGGAGCAGGTGCTGACGAAACGCGAGGTGCAAAATGCGGTGCTGACCGGCATTCAGCTTGATATTCTGGCGGAGCAGGGGATGCTGATCCCCGAACTGCAGGACATGATCGCCAATGACGAAGGATTGTATGGGGTTGATGAAATATTGGCTTTCTCGATCGTTAACGTATACGGAAGCATCGGCTTCACCAACTACGGCTATGTCGACAAGCTGAAACCCGGTATATTGGAGCAGTTGAACGACAAGTCGCTGGGGCCGTGCAACACCTTCCTGGACGATATCGTCGGCGCCATCGCAGCCTCGGCCAGCAGCCGGATCGCGCACCGCAAACAAGCGGAACGGGAAAAGGAACGCGGCGAGGAGACGCTGGATTCCGAACGGTAAACAATCCGCAAAACAAGAAGGGCGGCAAACGATGCCGCCCTTCTTGTCCATTCAAGATCCCCGTGCGAAACAGATGACTTCATCTTCGCCATCTCCTGGCGCCTGCTCTTCGGCTCTCCCTTGCCGAACCAGTTCCACCAAGTGCGCCAGCGTCTCCGACATCGCAAAGCGCATTTGGTGTATGCCCAGCTCGGTGCCGAACAAGGCGGCGCAGACCTCGAAAGCGGTCTGCGGCCGCTCCCGCAGCAAGCCTTCGATGCGCAGAAGCCGCTCCTCGTGATGCTGAAGCAGCAGTCGCACCCGCTCCGCAAAATAATCAAACGGTCGGCGATGTCCCGGGTAAGCGGTCGCAACTTCATAAGCGCTCAGTTTCACGAGCGAATCGAGGAACGACTGCAGCGGCTGCGGGTCGCTGCCGGGCAGGAAGCTGACATTAGGGGAGATTTGCGGCAGCACCGCATCCCCGCAAAACAACAGCTTCCGCTCGGGATCATAAAACGACAGATGCCCCGGGGCATGTCCTGCCGTTTCAATTGGCCGCCA
This sequence comes from Paenibacillus phocaeensis, assembly GCF_900021165.1. GTDB lineage: Bacteria > Bacillota > Bacilli > Paenibacillales > Paenibacillaceae > Fontibacillus > Fontibacillus phocaensis. The sequence goes on from NZ_FCOQ01000008.1 coordinate 85,990, forward strand.
GGCTCGTCCCCCCATCCGGATCGGTTCTCCCTCGCGGAGGAACGTCACCTCGGGAGCAGGGGTCACCTGGTTGACAAAGCCGTGCAGATGACTCGGCAGCTGGCCATGCCAAGACTGCGGCATCCCGTGCCGCCGGAACAATTCGGGCAGCGCTTCGTGCATACGGCTGTCTTCTCCCCACATCAACCGCGTCTCCTCGTAAGCCCGCGGGGACATGAATACGGCCGCCCCGGTGACCTCCTGCAGGTATCCCGCCAAGCCATAATGATCGGGATGATGATGGGTCAGGACAATTTGAGTTACGTCGCGAGGGGAAATCCGGAGGTCCTGCCAAGCCGCCTGCCACTCCCGTATCGTCTCCTCCGTCCGCGGACCCGGGTCAAGGATGGTAATCCCCTCATCTCCGCGCAGCACGTAGCTGTTCACCTGGCGCAGGGGAGGGGCCATCGAAATGGGGACACGGGCAACGAGTTCCCGATCCCATAGCTGGATGTCCGGCAGCAGCGTCATAGGCGCACCCCCACCAGGATCATGCGCCGGGACGTATCCGGGTCGTAGCGCTCTTCGTTATAATCTCCATGTACGTTCTGCAATTCCAATCCAGCCTCCTTCAGCATGCGACGAAAATCCTCCAACCCGTACAGCTTGATCCGCTCCATGTAATGCCTCGGTACTCCGCCGGGAGCGGTAATGGCGATGTCTTTGAAGACATACCCGTCTTCGATTCGCCGCCGCTCTACAATTCGCTCCCCGTGATCCTCCCGTTCCGATTGCGGTACAAGGCGGGCCTTCACATCAGCGGGATTCAAATAATCGAGGAGGAAACTTCCGCCCGGCTTCAGCACGCGGGCAACTTCCTTCAGCACCTTGATTTGCTCCGCATCCTCCCTAAAATAGCCGAACGATGTAAACAGGTTCACCGCCGCATCAAACGTCTGGTCCAGAAGGGGCAGCCGGCGCATATCGGCCTGGTGCCAGGTGACTCGTCTCTCCGAGTCAAGGCGTCTTGCCTCGCGAAGCAGCACCTCCGACAGATCCACACCGGTCACCTTGTAGCCGGCTTCGGCCAACGCCAGAGAATGGCGTCCCATGCCGCAGCATAAGTCCAGCACCTTCGCTCCGGAAGCCAGATGCAGCCAGCGGATCATCCGCTGCACTTCATGTTTCGCACCCTGCGCATCGCGGTGCTTATACACCAGCAAGTAGTCTTCACCAAAACTGAGCTCATACCATTCCGCCATCTTCTCCTGCCTCCATACCTGCCATTGCTGCCAGATCTGTCACGAACCCTTCATTTTATCCTCATTGTACCGCCAGGCTCCCGGAAACACAAAGTCTTCGTTGAGGCTCCCCCCGTATACGAAAAACCGCCGGGGCTGCTGCCCCGACGGTCCAATTGCGGCTGGAGTTAATTCCGCCTTACTCGGCTTTAGTTGCATCCGTTAACGTATTGGTAATCTTCGCTTTGCTGCGCACATCTTCCAGCCACGTTCCCGACAGGCTGGAGACCTGTTGGGAGACCAGGCCTTTGCGGATCTCGTCCTTCTTCTCCTCCAGCGTAGCGGTGTGAGCTTCCTTCTTGTCAGTGACTTTGATGACCTGGTAGCCTTCGCTGGTCTTCACAGGTTCGCTGACCTCGCCTTTTGCCAGCTTAAAGGCCGCCGTCTCCACCGCTTCCTCCTTCTCGCCGCGAGCGAAGAAATCGGTGTCTCCGCCTTGTTCCTTCGTCGCCGGATCCAGCGACTTGCTCTTCGCCAGCTCTGCGAAGTCCGCGCCTTCGTCTAACTGCTTCACGATATCCTTCGCTTCCTGCTCCGTGGCAACCAGAATAACGGAGGTCCGAACTTGCTCCGGTGTATTAAAGGAGTCTTTGTAAGACTCGAACGTTTGCTTGATCTGCTCGTCCGTCACCTTGATCTGCGGCTCCAGCAGCTTGGTCAGCTTCAGCTCCATCACGACCTGCTTGCGCAAATCGTCCATCGTCATACCGTACTGCACCAAAGCCTGACTCAGCGCCTCTTCCGAGCCAAACTGGGTCTTATAGCTTTCAATTTCAGCGTCGATGTCGGCATCGGTTATCGTAATATTCTTCTTGGCGGCCTCCTGGTTCACGAGCTCCTGGTTGATCAGGTTCGTCAGTGCCTGTTCACCGCCGTTGGCTGCCAGCTCATCATACAGCCGATCCTTCGTAATCTCCACGCCGTTGACCGTAGCCACCGCCTCCGCTTTGGTCGAGACAAACGGCGGTTTGATCAATACGATAATCAGCAAGACGGCCAGAATCAGCGATACGATGGGCCAAACTTTACTGCCGGATTTGGAGGTTTGAACCGCTGCGGCTTCGGGCTCCCCATTCTGGGAGACCATGACCGGCGTCGCATCCTCGTCGGCCCCGGCGTCTTGGGCGATAAAATCCGCATCGTCTGCCGGATCGTATTTCTCCTCTTTCGACTCGCCCGCGCCAGCTTCCGCCGTTACGGCTTGTCCTTCCGAGGTCCGCGTCTCCTCCTCAGCGGCACCGGTTTCGGTCCCGGCGGCCTCCAGCTCTTTTTTTTCTTTGTCTTCCATAAGTCGTTGCGACTCCCTTCTTCTGCAGCATTCATTTTTAATTCAACCGTACTTTCTTGACTTTACCAGAAATCGCAGGTCCTTACCTTAAATATTCCTAAAAAAAGCGTTGCTGAATTTAAGATGAATTTAAGGAAACGCGAGGACCCGCTGGCAACATGCGAACCCCGTCATTCGTGTTCTCGGCAAAAAAGGTGTAGAATATACGGGTAAAACTAGTTCGGGAGGAACGATTCGACGATGGATTATCAAGCCTATTTTTCTACAAACCGCGAACAACACTTAAATGAACTTGGCGAATTGCTGCGAATTCCCAGCGTTTCCGCCTTGTCTGAACACAAAGGCGACGTGCTGAAGGCGGCCGAATGGATCGCCGAAGCCTTGCGCCGGGCCGGCATGGAATCGGTGGAGGTTCATCCAACCGCCGGGCACCCGGTCGTTTATGCCGAACATTTGCATGCTCCAGGCAAACCGACGGTATTGGTTTACGGTCATTACGACGTCCAACCGGTGGATCCGCTGAATCTGTGGGACACGCCGCCTTTCGAGCCGTCCATTCGGGACGGTAAGCTGTACGCCCGCGGGGCGACGGACGATAAGGGCCAAGTATTTATGCATATTAAGGCCGTTGAAGCGATTTTGAAGCAGGAGAAAGAACTGCCGATAAATATCAAGTTCTGCATCGAAGGGGAAGAGGAAGTGACCAGTCCGAACCTGCCTTCCTTCCTGGAAGCCAATCAGGAGAAGCTGGCCGCAGACGTGATTCTGATCTCCGACACCGCGTTGATGGCGCCGGGCAAGCCGGCGATCTGCATCGGTCTTCGCGGCTTGTGCGCCATGGAGGTCTCGGTCTACACCGCCAACACCGATCTGCACTCCGGAACGTATGGCGGCGGCGTGCCTAACGCGCTGCACGCGCTTGTTGCACTGCTCGCTTCCCTGCATGACGAACAGGGACGGGTAACGGTGGAAGGCTTCTACGAAGGCGTTCATCAGCTGTCCGCGCTGGAGCGTGAGGAGTTCGTCAAGCAGCAATTCGACGAGGAGAAGCTGAAGCGCGATCTCGGCTTGAGCGAGCTGTACGGCGAAGCGGGTTACTCCTTCGTCGAACGCACAGGAGCCCGGCCAACGCTGGAATTGAACGGGGTCTACGGCGGATTCCAAGGGGAAGGGACCAAGACGGTATTGCCGAAGGAAGCCCACGCCAAAATCACCTGCCGCCTCGTCGGCGACCAGGACCCGCAAGCCACGATCGACCGCATTGAGCGTCATCTGCGCCAGCACCTGCAGCCAGGAGCGACGCTCAAAGTCAAAGCAACCGAGAAAGCTCGGGCCTTCACGTGCAATCCGGAAGATCCGATGCTGCAAAAGGCGGCCGACGCCTATGAAGCCGTGTACGGCACCCGGGCGCTGTTCACCAAGGACGGCGGTTCGATTCCGATCGTCGAAACCTTGTCCCGCGTCTTGTCGGCCCCGGCCGTGATGATGGGTTTTGGACTGCCGGACGAGAACCTGCACGCACCTAATGAGCATTTCAACCTGGAGAACTTCGATAAAGGGCTGCTGACGATCGTTCATTATTTGAAGTCGCTGTAGAGCTTATTGCCTACCCCTAATTTGTATGAAATTTCGAATACATTCCGCCAATGTCGCCGAAATCACCCGAATGTATTCGATTTTTCAAATCCAAATTGTCTTGAAGGACCCAAAGTACCGTAATATATTCGATTTTTCATACATAATTGCGCGCGTTGCCCGTACACTCCCCTAATATGTATGAAATTTCGAATACATTCTGCCAAAACCCGCCCCTAGGGCGGTTTTTTTATTGCATTCCTCCATAAATTCGAATAATATAGAACAGTAATGTTGTTCTATATTTATAGAACTTATAATATTCGGAGCTCAGTCCGTCTATTAGGAGAGGAACGTGAAAGCGCAATGGACTATCAACTTGAAGTGGATTTTGCACCCGTTTACGAATGTGTGGCCAGCCTAACGGCTTTTTTCGCGAAACAAAATCATGGCGCCATGGATGCCGGGAAATGGTGGGTTAAAGAAGTTCAGGAGTTATTTGCCCCCGCGACGCTGCAGAACATGCGGGCCTCTCTCAAACAGTTGGATGATTTCAGCCTGTCCCCGTACATCTGGAATTGTCCGGGTTCGCGTGATGTCGCCGATTTTGTGGAATGGTTCGCCGGGTTGTCGACAGGGGAGCTGTACGAAATATCAGCGGCCTGCAGTCAATCCGTCCCCGCCAATCTCACGGAGCTCCGCGATGCGGCTTGTGAAGTTTTGCAGGAATGGAACCTGCGGTACTTCTCCCGGATCGATCCCTGGATCCTCGAGGGTTTGCAGCAGGAGGCGTGCGCCCTGAGAGCCCGATTGGCCGAACGGAGCAGCATGGAGATTTATGAAATGGCTACGAACGGGATGCGATTGTACCCAGGGGACACCTTAAACCGGGTCGTGCTTATTCCCCAATATCATGCTCGTCCCTTAGTCACTTCCAGCATCTTCGAGACGATGATCTTCACCCATTATTCCTGCGACCTGTTTCCGCCGACTCCCGGGTACCCCGCCCCCGGATTGCTTCGCTTAACCCGGGCGCTGTCGGATGAAACCCGGCTGCGCATTCTCCGCCTGCTGGCCGGGAAGCAGATGACGTTTACCGAAATCGCCCGCGACATCGCCATATCCAAAAGTACGATCCATTACCATCTGATCGCGCTTCGGGCGGCAGGACTCGTAATCGTGCATTACCGGGGGAAAGGGTCTGAGTTTAAGTCGGTCGAATACAGCCTGCGCCGCGAAGCGTTAAACGGCTTGAACAGCCAAATGGACAGCTACTTCGAGAGCGCTGCGCCTTCCGGCGTCAACCTGGGGGAATAAGGGGATGGCTGCCTCGAAACGTCGCGCTTATTACGGGCTCCTGTCCACGATTGCCTTGAGCGGCTTTGGGGATGCGTTTGGCTTGCTTGCGATGGAGTGGTTGGTGTACGAAATCACCGGCTCAAAACTGGCGATGGGAGCACTCGCTCTCTCTTCCGGCATCCCGGAGCTGGTGATTCGGCTGCTCGGTTCGCCGCTCTCCGACAGACTGCCCCGCAATCGCCTGATGGCTGGTCTCGCCAGCGTACGATTGATCGCCATCCTTCTGCCTTGGTTAGCCGGCATGACCGGGCATCTGCAGTTATGGCAGTTATTCCTGGCTGCCGGGCTTAGCGGCTCGTGCTCGGCCCTGTTCATGCCAACCGCCATGGCTCTCGTGCCGGAAGCCGCCGGTTCGCGCAAATTAACCCGTGCTTTCGCTATGATTGACGGTTGCCGGAACGCGGCGGCCTTGGCCGGTCCGGCGATCGCAGGCGGCGTCGTAGCCGGGTTTGGATCGCTCCCCGCGCTGGGGATCAACGCGGCGTGTTACCTGGCGGCGATCGCTATGCTGCTGTTATTGCCGAAGAGTACGCACCGAAATGAAGCTCCGTCCGCTTCCATCGCGGCTTACTTGCGAGAAATCGGCGAAGGCTTTTCGTTTTACAGGCAAGTCCCGGCTATGTTCGCCGTCATGGTGATGGTTTCGATCAGCAACATGTGTCAAGGTGCCATCTGGACGATGATGGTTCCGTTCGTCAGCGAGATCCTGCAACGTGACGCGGCGACCATGGGGACCTTCACGACAGCTACTGCATTGGGGTCCCTGGCGGGGCTTGCCCTGATTTCCTGGCTGGGGGATATCCGCCAGCGACGGCGGGTCATGGTCTTGAGTCTGGCCGCGATAGGGGGCTTCAACGCCATCCTCGGCTTGACCCAGAGCTATCCCGTGGCTCTCGTCGCACTGTTTGCCTCGGGCATTTTCGGCCCCTTCTTCGGTTCGCTGAGTTCTTCGCTGCACGGCAAGCTCGTTCCCGGCCGCTTGCAAGGGCGCGTCAATGCGAATCGGTTCCTGATCGGCGGCGCCTTGTATCCTGTCGGGACATTCGCCGGGAGTATCGTCGCCGAGCATTATGGCGTGCAGATGATGTTTCTGGCGGCAGGATTGCTCCCGATCTTCAGCTCTTGCGTCATGCTGCTCCTCCCTGGGCTTCGACAGCTTGATGGGGAGTTATCCGAACTCCGCACCCCCTTCCAGTCCGTCCCTGCGGCCGTTTCGGATCAGAGCCAGGTTCACCTGGATGCTTGACCTCCGCAGCTGCCTGAGGGCAGCCCGGAGGTTGTTCCCCCTGATTTCGCGCGACGGAGCATTCAAAACAAAAAAACCTCCTCTCTCCCCCTTACGGGATGAAAAAGAAGGCTTGCGGCTTTCTGCGCGTGCGCAGTCCACCGTCAGATTTTCAGCTCCCCAAGCTTGATCAGCTCGACAACCGCCTGCGCGCGACCTTTGACATTCAACTTTTGCATGACGTTCGTGATGTGTTTTCAAGCACGCACAGTTAAACGTATGTCTGGACGTCTACCTCTCCATCCTTATTAACTTCGATTCTCTTGACCATTTGCATAAGCAACATGCGTGTTTTCTCAACATCATCGTATGTTTTCATTTCAGTCAGCTCTTTTAGATACTGTTTAGTTTCTCGAATGACTTTCTCGCGATCGAGGCTCCTGCGTTCGTTCGCCTCAATGATAGCCAAGCGATGCTCCGAATCCGAGATATCTTTTTCATATTGGCCTTTTTCGAACTCATACTGAGCATCGTCAATTTCGCCCAACATATGCTGGCGTCGTACCTCAAACAAAAGTTTCCGGTTTTCCTCAATCCGTTTTTCAAGCTTTCGCTTGTCCTTCTCCGTGTTGCTTTCAGGCAACTGCGAATTTATTTCAGAAGCGCCCTCTTCCTCCAACACTCGAATTGATTCCCGGACCCTCTCCAAAATGTCCTTAATTAGCTCGTCCCGAAATTCATAATACGGGAGCCATTTTCCGTTGGAACATCCAATTTCTCCAGTTCTACGTCGCCGCGAACACATCAGGTACCGATAATCTTTACCGTTCTTATTTTTGGTTTTGGACCCCATCGAAACCATGGCCGTACCGCACTCTGCGCAGAAGATGAATTTTGAAAAGACATTAACAAAGGATCTTCTCCCACCGCGGGTCCCTCCGCCTCTAAGTAAACGAATCTCCTGGGCGCGGTCAAATACCTCCTTTGAGATGATTGCTTCATGCGTTTGGAAAGGAGTCTTTTGCCATTCTGATTTAGGTTTCATTACGAGTTTCTTCCCTCTGTCCATGAGGTCAGACAAGTCATTGTATGCTACCTCTGTTGTATGACGGCCATAGACAGTGTATCCGGTATAATTCTCGTTTTGGAGAATGCGTTGCACTGAAGTTAATCCCCAGACACCGCCACGATATGACGGGATTGGGGTGTTCTTCTCGTTATCTCCGTTCAGGTAATTTACGATGTTCTTCTCGCCATTCCCATTGAGGTAAAGTTCAAAAATCTTCTTCACGATCTCCGCCTGCTCTGGAATGACCTCCAGCGTCTTTCTGCCATCAACAACCACTTTTCGATAACCGTAAGGAGGAATAGATCCTATGTAATTCCCCTTGGCCGCTGATTGCCGGATTCCTCTTCGCGACGATTGGCTAATATCGCCACTTGTATTTTGGTTGACAACTGACTTGATCCCAAACAGCAGCTCGTCGTCCTTCACGGCCGAATCGTAGCCGTCCTCAATGGACACAACTCTGATTTTCAAAGCATTGACAAGAATCCGTTTAAGCGAGATGGCATCCAGAGCATCCCGGCTAAAACGCGAGAGAGAGGCGAACCAGATTGATCTGATTTCGCCTCTTTTCGCATCGGCTATCATTTTCTGTACATCTTCCCGAGCCACAATGCTTGTCGCTGTGTCTCGATCTTCGTACACTTTTGAAATTGTTATATTCTCCCGACTTGCACGCTCACGAATGAAAGCTTCTTGGTGCTCTGGGCTATCCTTCTGCGAATCTTTTAACGTGGATACACGGACATATGCTCTATCATCTTTCATGACCATTACGCATTTCCCCCGAAATGTATTTATGCAAAACATCATCCACATTGTACGCTACAGCCCCGTTATTTTCTAGTGCTTTCATGATCGCTCTTTTGGCAAAGGCTCGAATGATTTCATCTGATTTTTCCTGATCACACACCTTGTGATACCTAATCGTGAAGGATTTTTTGCTTTTCCCCATGTTTGCATCACCCACTATTAGGGTATGAGAAGGGGCTTGGTTAACTTGCCCCTTCTCATTTCTCGTTCCCCGTTTTCTCCACTATCAAATCCAGATTGGAGGCTAACTTGAAGAAGGCTTTCCAGCGAATCTTGTCATACTTTCCGGAGCTGATCGGCGGCTGGAACACAAAATTGTACACGTGCTGATCGGTGATGTAGTCGTGTTCCTTGGTCAAATATCGTTCCTCGATCAGAAACCGTTCCATCCGGGGCATCCGGCGGACAACTCTCTCGATCCGCTCGCAATACTTTCTCCGTTGAATCTGCTTATCTACGTTGTGGACAGCAATATCCCCTGTCTGGTCGCTGGTAGTACCTGTGTAACCTCGGGGAGATAAGCTGTAGCTTGCCGTCGTGCTCGCCTCCCGCTCCTCCTCATCTTCCGTGAGAAATTTATAATATCTGTATTGTTCCAGCGCGCGCTCCACGGCCTCCTGCGTCTTGCTTCGATCGATTTCCGGGAGAAAGCTTAATTGCTCCAAACGCGCTCACCTCCATCGTAGGGGATACCCCGGCCGAAGCCGGGGCGGGCAATCAATACGGCAAAACATCCGATTCGGAATCAACTCCAGCCATAGGGTCATCTTCTTCGCCGAAATCAAGTTTTGCCTGGTTAGGATCATCCACCTCAACCGTTCCGTCCGGGTTGATTTTCCCTCTCAAACCTTCGCGATACTTCTTCTGATGTTCTTCGAACTCTTCCAGCGTTTCATCCGATTCGGTGATCGTCAACACGACATCATGACCAGCTTTTTTGTAAAATTCAAATGATTTCTCCGCCGACGAATCGCCCTTTACCTCGAAGTCGAGGACTGTCTTTTTGGCATCTTTGGAGGATTTCTTGAACTCAGCAGTAAGCTGCTGCTCAACCCCCTCGATGCTCAGAATGACCACAGATCGTGTCATCTCGGTAAGCTCTGGCTTGTGCTCATCGTCACCCTTAATGTAAAATTGCACTTGCTCCTTTTTCGAATCCTTCGTTTGTTTGTTGAAGCATGCTTTGATTGTGATAGACATTCTAATTTCCCCTCTCTATGAATTCGTAATGATAATTGCGATTGCTACGATCGCCGCACAGCAGATCATGGCCAGGTTTTGCGCGAACGATTTATTACGGTCTCCCTCGGCGATTACACCGAAAAAAGATATACCGGCGATAATGGATAAAAAGATGATCACCTTAATACTCGCCTCCCCGTTTCCGGTACTTCCGGGACTTAGAGGATAGCTGCGGAGCTGTGGTGTTAAGCTGACTTTCAATGATCTTCTTAGGAGGCGGCCCGTCCGCTCCAATCTTCTTGCAGTGCTCCGCGATCTGCTCCGGCGTCCAAAACTCCCGCTTAACACCCTTGTCCAGCATACGGATCACCTACCTTGATCTCATTCACAATCGATCTAAGCTCACGCGCTATTTCGTTCCCACCCCAGCGAAGTTGATCGCTAATGCGACTTTCTAAGTTCGATATTAGTTGTGCTCGATAGGCTATCAGTTGTCCGATCTCCTGCTTGTTCCGTTGGAACCGCGTCTCCTCGGAATGATATCGACATGCCCAACGCGCTGCACAATCAATGGCCTGACTAAGCTGTCCCTGCAGAGAGGCGATCAGCTCCTCTTTTTCGGCAAGCTCACACATCGGACAGGAGTGATTGCCGCTCCCCTCACCTGTCGTAGGATCTATGTCCTGATGATCTGCAGCGAATGCAAATCCGCACACCGGGCATTCCCAAACCTCAGCTAAAGCACTCATGGCTGATCACCTCAATACCCATTAGACTGCCGCTCATGGTTGACGGCGTTCTTGGCGGCGTAGGCGTCGGCGATCTGTTCGAATGTAAAACCAAGACGTTGTTCACCGAGCGAATAGAAGACTGCCAGGGCTCCGCGGAAAAAATTTCTTTGCTGCTTTTTGAAGTCCTCAGGCCACTCATATAAAAATTCGTGTCCCATGATCATCCCGACATTGTGCAAAAGCTCAGTAAACAAAACTGTTGTTTCCCCTTCGATCGTATCGTCCGGGATGTAAAGATCATCCGCTGGAAGATCGAGCTGCCGCGCGATGCTCAGGAAGAAGTGCAGGCAATCGACGTATTCTTCAAGCAGCGGATATTTTACATGCTCAAACGCGTCACCCGTTCCGTCCTCCTTATCCCGAAAAGCAATGGTCCGTTTTTCGTATCTCGGCTCCCGATCATTACTCCAATGCTTAAACCCACGCCATTCGTTCGCTAGCTCTCCGATCTCTACCTGCAAGGCCAGTACCGTGTTCGGCAGCAAGTCCTGACCTTCCAGCCCTTTCTCCTTGATAATCCGGGCATCGAGTTGCTTTTGCATTTCGTACATTTGTTTAATCGTAAGCATTTCTATCAACCCTTTCGCGACCTATAATTTCGAATCGGCCTGTTCAAATTCCACATCAGACACCATAACTTCTTTCAATTTGCCCCCGACTTTCACAACAGCTACAGGGAAAGCTACGACACCTCCACTATGACCACCCATTCTTACTGATGGTTCTATTACCGTTGATCTTTGGAAAACCCCAACCAACAGAGCCTCTTGCCGACCTTTTGGAGTTATGATTGAAACTCTTTCCACCGGTATCACCCCTCTACGCTGTTTTTTCGATATGCCACAAATCCCTTTCCGAAACACTTTTTACACATTTCTTTATCTTGGATGTATCCAATCCCTGGTATATAGATGCTGGACCCCAACATATATCCCAAACCGTTACACCTCTTGCACTTTTTCATTTCGCTCACCTTCCGGCGCTATATTTTCGAAATGTGCAGTTACGACTTTTCCTTCCGAGCCAGCGCGATAGCTTGATTTAATCGTGTCATCGTACGTTCGTTTCCTCCTGGACTATCTGGATGAGCCTTTTTAGCTGCACTTCTATACGCCCGTTCAATCGATGGCAAATCATCCGAAGGGTCTACGCCAAGTACCATCCACCATTGGTCTCCCGATGATGCACCAGCCTGTTCGGGAAGCGCTTGAAAGCCTTGATATATTCGATTCATCATTTCACTGCTGCCCCAACGTTCGATGCCTCTTATTGCCTCTATGGTTTTCCGAATCGCTTGCATGTTGTCTTCGATCCGATCCCATCGATCACAAGCGAACACTTGCGGATGACCATTCAACTGAAAATATACGGCTACTCCTTTATCATCTGGGCTTCTATAACGTGCATAGGGAAGCCCATCTTGACGTAGGGGAATATTTGTCGAGAGAATCACTTGCTTACCGCCTAAAAGGCGGATCTCGTCAATCAAACCATCCCGAGCCGAAGCCATGTTTGTATCAAACCTCGATGATTTTGGACTCCTCGTTCTCGGCCATCCTTCTGGCCAATGAAGAGGGTATGCTTCAATAGTCATTTCATCATCCACCCTTCCTGCGCTATATGGGTCTACACGGCACTTACGCCGTAACGCCGATACAGATCGACGAAATGTCTGAAGCTTACCATCTTGCTCGTTCCGTCGCTTTTATGGATGTAGATCCGGTCCTCCTGCTCGTTGATCACATCGACGATCCATGTGATCGGCAGATTATTGAGAAACTGGAACGTATAGCTTTCGCCAGGACGTACGATTAGAGCTGACGCGTTATTGGTCTTTTCCACGGTTTTATTCCTCCTCCACATCATCATCCAAACGGACCCCAACCGTACATTTCTCTGGATGTTTTCGTGCTTCAAGCCGGCGTTTAGCCGTTGGCATCGTGAGCCAGTAAATGTATTTTGGAGTAACCCCGAGCTTTGCCGCGCATTCTTCTGCCGTTCCCATAGCCAGCAAATCATCGCCCTTATATACTGCAAACTCCGGTTTACCTTTCATTGCTCCCTTCCCTCCCTAATTGCTCTAAATGTGTTGATAAAACATCAAAACAACGTCATCTGCTCCACCTGCTGCGGCACCCGCGCCAACGCGAAGCGATCCCAATTCGCCGCCGGCCATGCCCCGGCCCCGTCCGGATGTCGGAAGTACACTACCTCCTGCCCATCCGGGATCACGGCTCGGGTGATGAAGCGGGCCGGACCATCAAGTATGGTGATCAAATCGTGCGTCCAGTCACCGGGCGGAGCTGCCTGGATACCAGCCAGCAGCGTCATACATTCGTCGTGGGTGAGGATCTGCATCATCTTTGCCTCCTCATAATGACAACTGCAGCTGTCCTACGGCCGGCTTGTACCGTTCGAATGTGAGCTGCCGTCCAGATCCGGTACACAATTCCGGAAGATTCGCCCGGACCAGCGCCTCCGCGAATGGCGGCGGTACTGCATTCCCGCAGCGGGCGACCTGCGCGCTCTTCGGATACCGCACGCCGTCGGCATCCACATCGATGATGTAGTTTAGCGGAAATCCCTGAGCCGCAAACAGCTCATGAGGCTCCAGCATCCGCATACCGATGTCAACGATCTGGTAGTCGACTCCCTCGATGGTAACTAGACCAAATCGATCCTTTGTAGTGATCGTGTGCAGTGGCTCATCCAGTTGATGTCCGTTGTCGGCCGACCCGTAATACTTGAGCAAGAATGCTCTGACCTCCCCGACATGCATACCGCCGGCTGTGATCGTTGGCATCGGTTCAGTGACCGGCTGGCCGTCCTGGCAGGTTCCGCGCAGTTTGACCAAGTGCGAGGTAACCAGCCCGTACCTGTTGCTAGTGTCTTGGGTCAACAACGGACGTTTCATCGTTTGCCCCCGGGCGCTGTCGTCATAGGAGTGGTATTGCGTCAAAAATGCTGCAACCATACCCAGCGCGTGGGCGGCTCCTGCAGGGCGGCTCGCGCCCGCGCCGGATGTTACCGTGTGTAATGGTTCATCGACACCGTGCCCCGTCGCTCCCCCTCGGAATTTCGTAATATGGGGGGTAATTAGCATATGGTGGCCGCCTGTCGTCACCGTCCTCAGTGGGGCATTTGGTGAGCTGCCCGGGTGCCTCGTAGTATTGACCCCAAGGACAGGAGTCACTATTCCCCATCCATTTTTCGCTGTCACGGTCTGGAGAGGTTCGTCCAGCACTTGGCCACGAAATTGCTCGCCGAGGTGATTTACCTTAATGATGAATGGCTTAGGGTTGTCAATCACGTACCGCTGAATGCCTCGGGCGATCCGGCGCATCGTATTCTCCGCCAGCGGCTTCTTCCGCTCAAAAATACTCGGACACGGGATTGACCAGTCGATGATCTCCGCTGCCGTCCGCCAAGGTTTAAGCTTGCCAGCCTTGACCTCCTCGCTCTCTGGATCTCCATGCGTTGGTTTCGGCCATACGATCGGGCGGCCGTCGCAGCGAGCAACAATAAATAGACGCTTACGGATGGTAGGCGCGCCGTAGTCGCAGGCCCGCAGCTCCCGACTTTCCACGATGTATCCAAGGCTCTCAAGCTGTGATTTCCATTGTTCGTAGGTCTGGCCTTTCTTGCTCTTTACCGGGCGGCCCTTTCTCACAGGGCCCCAAGTCTTGAACTCCTCCACATTTTCAAGGATGATAACCCGGGGGCGAACCTTACCGGCCCATTTGAGAACGATCCACGCAAGACCCCGGATCTTCTTTTCAACGGGCTTTCCGCCCTTAGCTTTCGAAAAGTGCTTGCAATCCGGAGAAAACCACGCCAGCCCCACTGGTCTCCCACTGGTCACCTCCCGGGGATCAACATCCCAAACTGATTCGCAGTAGTGCTCCGTCTCCGGGTGATTCGCTCGGTGCATGGCGATCGCTGCAGGGTCATGATTGATCGCGATATCTACGCTGCGGCCGATTGCCAACTCGATCCCCGTTGAGGCGCCGCCTCCACCGGCAAAATTATCAACAATGAGCTCTTGCATGCTCCCCCTCCTTCAAAATAAGAACTGTTGTTCTGCTAAATGGATGTGACCGTCCGCCGCCGCAGGCTTCCCGCGCCGTTTGTTCGTTTTGGGTTTGGTTTTCTTGGGCTTCTTGACCGTGCTCGGGTCGATGATCGCCATTATGACTTCCTGCTGGTATGGCGGGTAATCGCCGAGATTCTCCTCGATGCATTTAACATCGTGCACGGCCTCGGCTATCTTCGCCAAGACATAGGCGTCGGCTATGTTGTCGGTTGGTGGCTTGTATCCCCATCGCAGCTCAACCTGTTCCATGACCAGCTTTTTGACTGCTTTCCCGGTAAGTCGCCGCTTCTTACCTGGCCTATCCGGATCAGGCTCCCACTCGGAAACATCCACGAATTTCTTAAGTTGGATCGGCCGTGGGGAGATGAATGCTCCAACTTTCCTGTCAGTCGCCATCCGGGCCGCCCAGTTGCATCCGCTGGAAACTTTGTTCGTGTCCTGGGCATCTAACGCGAAGCCCTCAATAGCCACTAGATCATCCTGATATAGATGCCGCCAAATCTCATCATGCAAGGTACGGATCATGTGCGGAGTGTCCGATTTTACACCGGTTAATTCCTTCGCCCGAAGAATGTTTCCCTTTTCGTCAAGGGCGACAAAGCCGGTATTCGTCGCCGGGTCGATTCCTACAAACCGCGTCATACACCCGTTCGATACGGCAGGATCAAATTGAGTTTGTCAATGCTGCCGCCCCCCTGTGGCCGGATGATGATTGGGCTCATAGGTCCCGTAAATCCGATGTGTAGATGATCGCTGTCCGTGGCCTTCAGCGCATCCAGCATGTATTTCGAGTTGAACGCGATCCGGATCGGGTCGCCGGTAAATTTGTCAGCGTCAATCTGCTCGACCACCTTGCCGACCCCATCAGATGTTGACTCAATCCGCACCGTTCCCTCCGCATCAACCTCCAACCGGACGATGTTGGTCTTTACTTCCCGGGCCAGCAGGTGCGCCCGGTCGATCGAGTCCGCGAATGCTTTCGCGCTAACTTCTAACTCAGCTTGATACGTGGTCGGAATGATCTTCGACGTATCCGGGTAGCTACCATCGAGCAGGCGGGAGAAGAAGCTAACCCGTCCAGCGCGGAACAACACTTGACTGCTGCCAACAGAGATTTGCACCTCTTCATCGTCGCTAATGATCTTGGTAAGATCATTCAGCGTCCGGGCCGTAATGACCACGTTGTGGAAACTGATCTCCTGGTCAGCAGCTCCATCAACTGCAACGCGGGCCAGCCGGTGTCGATCTGTCGCGGTCAGCTGCAGCCGGCCATCAGATAACTCCCAAAGGACCCCGGTCAGAATTGGGGAGGTTTCGTTGGTGGAAACCGCGAACGTTGTTGACCTGATCAGTTCCTTGAGCTCGTCTCCTTGCAGCGATAACGTCGGGTCCTCGTCCCCAATCGGTGTCGCCGGGAACTCCTCCGGATCCATTCCGACCAGATTCAGCTTCGTTTTACCTGAAGTGATCAGCGTGGCGAATCCTGGTTGAACCTCGATGTCCACCGTCTCCTTTGGCAACTTCTTGATGATCTCGACGAAGAACTTGGCCGGGAGGACAACGCTACCAGCTTCGAGCACCGTCACAGCCCCATCCTCCGCCGGGATCTCTGCTCGGATTGTGGTGTCTATGTCGCTGGCCGTGAGCTTGACACCCTCTGTCTGATAAACGTCCAGTTTTACGCCTGTTAGGATCGGTACAGTGGCCCTGCCACTGATCGCCTTAGACACATGCTGCAGGGCCTCATGAAGCTCTTGCTTTGAGATTGTGATCTTCATCTGAGCGGTGCCTCCCATCCTTTTAAGATTGCTTCATATTCCCGGTAGCCGTGAATCTTTCCAGAATAGCTGCTCCAGAGATCGTCCAAATAGCTTTTGATAGCGCAACAACCGTAGAACACATAGCAATTTCGGAGATTATCGACAGTGTTATAGGTAACATGGATAAATTCTTCCCCAAGCAGTTGTTCTGCCTCACCATATCCTCCGTCCCACCATTGCCCGTAACAGTGTTCTATCTCACCGTTTTCTAGTTGAAGATCAAACTTATGGCCTCCAAAGGCGTAAAATCCTGGAGTTGGCCAATCGTAGTGATAGCACTGCACGAATGTACATGAGTCGTCTAAACCTATGATCAGTTTGCCGTGCTTGTAATATTTGAATTTGACAGGTTTGTCCAGAACATAAGCAATTCCGTCATTGAATTTTACGATCGCTTCAACGTTGTACATTTCACACCTTCCTTTCTCAATCGTCATCATCCAGCCAAGCCGAGATGCCTGTTTTTCGCGGTTCCGGCTCACTTGGCGAGGCTGCTACAGGAGGTTTCGCCGCCGTTTCCGCCGCGGGTGCGGTTTCAGGCGGTGATGTTGGAGGCGGATCGGTCTCGAGGAAATCATGAGCCGGATCATACTCACCTTCAAACTCCTGAAACTCCCATCCGAGTATGCGGAATTGCTCGCGCAGTCCCGGGTATTTTTGTACCATCCTGCCACGCCGGTAACGCTCAATCAGTTCACATGTGCGGTCGTAGATCGCCATTTTCCGCTTACGTTCCTCCGGTGTCATTCCACTAAGTGGGTCATCCAATTCGGCCGCAAGCTTGAATTTTTCGTATTCGGCCTTGCGAAATACCTCATCGTTTTCGATTTCTCGTCTGCTCATACTCCTGCACCTTCTCCCGCAGCCTTGCTTTATCATCCTCGCTAAGATTCGTAAACCGCCCGTTCTTCCGGTTGAAAAACATCTGAATCATTCCTGTCCCAATCTTCCGGCCCTTCGCTACTATCAGCTCGATTATGCCTTTCCAAGGGGTATCCGGGTAATAGTAGTCATCTCGATACAGGAAGATGATCACGTCAGCATCAAATTCGATGTTCCCAGATTCCCGGAGGTCGGACATCATCGGGCGCTTGTCGTTTCGTTCTTCGCATTTGCGGCCAACCGAGCTGATTGCGACTACCGGGATGTCAAAGGTGCGAGCCATCTTCTTCAGCTGTTTGGAGACGTAATTCACCCGATCGGCGGTCTGGCTGAACTTCTTCTCTGTTTCGATCAGCTGCAGGTAATCGATATAGACGATCAAGTTGGCATGCTTCTTCTTCATCGCTTTCGTTTGGCGCCAGATGTATTCGACGGTCATTCCGGGCGTATCGTCGATGTAGATGGGAAGTTGATCTAGTATTTCAAGCGCTTTGCTGTAACTGTCCCAATCGTTCTCAGTTAAGCGCCCCTTCTGAACCTTCTTCGCGTCGATGCCGCTGATATCGCAAATGTATCGCTCAGCCACATCCTTTGCCGGCATCTCGCCGGAGAACAACACTGTTGTCCAACCGGACATTGCTGCCGATTTCGAATCATTGACCACGAATGCTGTTTTACCGATACTTGGCCGCGCTCCTATGATGGTAAGGTCCTGTTTCTGATGACCGCCCCCCATCTCATTCAGCTCGACACTCGTCGTCCTAGCCCCGTTCATTCCGCTTCTGGATCCGCGGGCCATAATCTCCTTGTGGTGGCCTTCCAAAACATCTGGAATCCACTTCATTCCGTCCACTGTTCCCTGATTTTTGAGCTCCTGCAGACGTTCCATCTGCTCCTTGATCCGACTCAGATCAACGTCACCGCCTGACAGAGCCGCTTGCAGAGCTGCCGCCGCTTGCCGTTGGATGCTTGCCTCACGCACAATCCGCTGGTACTGGTCGAAATTCGCTGTACTCGGGACAGAGTTTCTCAGACGCATTAAGTACGAGACTCCCCCGATTTTTTCAAGGTTCTTTCCCCAATGCTCCGCCAGAACCAACGGATCGAACGGGTCTTTCACGCCCGGCCTTTCTGCTAGATTTTCGTACGCCCAGCGAAGGGCATTCATTACGGTCCCGTTTGGCCCTTCCGGATCAAAATCATCCGGTGACAAGTAACAATCGTCCATCAGCTCGGACTTCTTGAGGAGCGCCCCCAACACCGCCTGTTCTGCATCAAGACTCATTGCCGTTCACCCTCCGTTTCTTCACAAGGCGCTCGAGCCGTTCGCGGATATGATCCGGCATGGGCACAGCCTGTTCGATGTAAGCTTGAAGGGCAAGCTGTTCTTGTTGTTCTTCGAGCCGCACTAGGTCGTAATATGAACGTTCCTCTTCCGGATCCTGAACAATCTCTGAGATCGTGGGAGCATATTTACTCGTCCGGATGTGATGAGCCAGTCGCTGCTGGGCAGTGGTGTAATCGATATCCTGTAACATCGTGTGCCACAGCCGGGTGCCGGCCTCCGTAACCTCAAAGAAGGGATAAGCGGTCTTGATCATCATAAGAAACTTCGCCGCATCCGTTTGCTTCACGAGCCGCCCCCTCCTCATAGAACTGATTTAGGATGTCGAGCTCTTCTTTATTCCGCTGAGCCATTGGTTTAAAACGCGCCTTGGATCTCTCCATGTCTTTCTTGATCCAAACGCGTAGGGTTTTGTAGTGGTCCTTCTTATGCTGAGATGGCTTTTTGTTGG
Organism: Paenibacillus phocaeensis; assembly: GCF_900021165.1. Taxonomy (GTDB): domain Bacteria; phylum Bacillota; class Bacilli; order Paenibacillales; family Paenibacillaceae; genus Fontibacillus; species Fontibacillus phocaensis. The sequence continues at coordinate 105,160 of NZ_FCOQ01000008.1, forward strand.
ATTGCCATTCATCGAGTGCTTCGATGGTATCATCCACTCGCTGCTTTCCAAATTCTGCACACAGCTTCTCGTATTGCTCGAGAGTAAGAAATACGGTATCGTGAAATTTAAGTTTTTTTGGAGATTCAGACATATATATATCTCCTTTCTTTATATATTTTCTTTTTTCTTTCTTGGGGGGAGAATTGTCTACCACTATTGGGGGAGAATTGTCTACCATTATGGTGGAGGATTGTCCACCACTAGCTTTTTTACTTAATGGTGGAGAATTGTCTACCGGTAGCCACTCCTCATAATTCTTGTTGAAGGAGAGGGACCGTGGTCTTGGCCCCTTCCCTTCTTTGGTAACAAGAACGACTCTCCTCTCAATCAGCTTGTTCAATTCTTCCTTCACTCCGGATAGATCAGCACCGACAGCTTTTGCGATAAATCCAGTTGCCAGTTGATGTTCTTTCCGTTTGAATCCGTAGGTGTACCGCCATATAACCAGGATGATTGCATATTGAGTTCCGTTGAATTTGTGTAGTGCAGCTTGTTCTAACAATTCATTCGCAAGCTGAGTGTAACCATCCTCAAGTTGCGGGTTTGCCATACCTCCTCACCAACGTTCAGGTTAATTGCTTTGCATGCTCAACGATCCGGTCGGCGAGCTGTTGGATTTCCGCTTCGTAACCGGCATCAGTTTCAGATGAGTTGTACCACTCATCAATTAAAGCCGCGACCTTTTCCTTCAGACGATCCTCCGCCGTTTTCTCAATGGTGTAGCCATTGACCAAAACCTCCAAAAGCACCTGCCTGCCTCGCACGGATGCGAATTCCACTAACTGATTAGGAAACTCCCCTCTATCCGGGTCCATTGTGCTTTCGTACATATCTGCTGCTGTCCATCCCATCTTGCTCAGGGTTTCAATGGCGTTAGCTACACGACGCGGCACTTCAATCTTCCTCCGCATCTGGTTCAATTCATTTTGCAAATCCACGATATTCTGGGCGTACTTGGCCAGATCATCGATAGCCTTATCTCGTTGCTTCAGGATCTCGGTGTACTCGGCTTCGGTGTAGGTGCGCTCCTCAGGTAAAACAAACGCGCATTTGAAGGGAATTATAGTCCCGGAGTAACCTCCACCAATGATCTGAAAATCCGGATATAAATCAAGGAGAGCGCCATCCCGATTAAGTCTCCTAGCCCCATGAATGCTACCTACAGGTGGAAATCCTGAACCTGTCTTAACAATTTTGATTTTCACCACGCTAAACCACCTCCAGAAAATAATCTCGTTTATTGATAAATCCTTTCTCGAATAACGCCATTCGTACTGCCTGCGATGCAAGCTCCGGCGTGTTGTTCGTGCTGCTCAAATGGGTCAGGTAAATCCGTTCTCCGCTGCCTTTGACCAGCTTCTGCAGCGCTGCCGCCGTTTGCTCGTTGCTCAGGTGACCTCGGTGCGGGTCGGCGATCCGGTCCTTGAGGTAATCATCATAAGGACCATTAAGCAGCATGTCAGAGTCATGGTTTGCCTCGATGATGTAGATGTTGCCTTCCATCATCTCCAGCATGTCGTCATCGATGTGACCTGTATCAAATACCACGCACGCGCGGTTCCCAATGTCGTCCTCCACCGCGTACCCGACCGGCTCGTAGGTGTTGTGATAGGTCCGAAAGGGGCGGACCGTCAGTTCACCAATCCGAACGGGCTCGTACTTGCCCCAGCGCGTTTCCAGCACCCGGCGCAGCTCATCATCCACACCGGAGATACCTTTCCATTCGCCATCCGTGGCCCAGACCGGGATGCGGTACTTCTTAGCCAGTGTCAGTCCGCGGATATGATCGCCGTGAGCGTGGGTGATAAAGACGGCCTGAATATCCGTCGCGGCGTTGATACCCCGGGCCAGTAGCCGCTTTTCCAGGTCTCGCTTCCATTTGCCAGCGTCGATCAGGATGCCGGTTCCGCCGCTTTGAAGGTGAATGCAGTTGCCTGATGACCCTGTCGCGAGGATCTCGACTTTCATATCGCTCTCCCCCTCTTGATTCGTTCCTGCCAGCTTCGGTCAAATTCGCATCCCTTTGCCGGCCATTCGTAATACCTGCGGCCCAGCACAAAGGAGACAAACAGATCAGTTTCGGCCTCGTAATACACTCCGTTCAGCACTTCCCCGGCCGGATCAGGAGACGCATTAAGATCAGCACCGCCAAATAGGTCTAGTTGTTCAACCTCACAGCGGGAGTTCATCTTGCTCAGCCTGCAGCTTCTCGGCAATATGGAGGTCCATCACCTTCAGGAGAGCCTTCACTTCTTCAAGCGTCGGCGTTTCGCTTTTGAATTTGCCGTACTGGTCGGTGTATTCTTGCATAGCTTCAGGCGTTGTGATCCCCAATGCGACAAAGTTCTTTTTCATCTGGACCTTGCATTTTTTCAGTTCAGCTTCATCGTCTGGATTCGCCGCATTCTCTGGTTCAGCGGGAGGCGGCGTTTTAGTGACTGCTGCAGTAGCGTTCGCTTCAGCGGTGATATCGCGGCGCTGTGGTTCCGATTCATTCAACGTGGAACCATTTCCGGGAACTTCATCCTCGTTGATGTCAATTCCAAATTGACCCTTCAAAGCCCGCTTCGCTACGTGCTTTTTGAACATGTCGGCCGTGTACTTGGTCCACATCGTCTTTTGGTTCTGAATTGGGCTATTTAAGAAGTGTTCGACTTCGCTCCAGTCCATCAGCACGGTGAATGGAGGGAAACCTTTACGGTACGCGATCGCATATGCCCCGATAATTTTCCCGCGCGGAAAACCTATTTCATGTTCCACGATGGTCCATTCATCTTCACGCTCGCCTGTTTTTTCGTTATATACCGTGGACTTTTTGGCTTTGAACGTGTCGTTCTCGCATACTACCTGGGCGTCATACCCACCGTATCCTTCGTGCTGTTTAGCGAGGTAAGCAACACCCTCGATTCCGATCTGGAGCGACATCTTGCCTTGGTAAACGATGGCGTAAATATGGTTTAAAAACGGATTGAGTCCAGAAGCATATGCTGTTCGTAAGAACAACTGGAACTGTGAATCAGTAGTCCCTACCGCGAGGGTGTTCTTCATCGTTTCAATGTCTTCAACGCTCCAGTTTCCGACGGTTGCTAATTGATTGGTACCTGCCATATGGTTTCGTCCTCCTAAAGGAAAAGAGTTTTAGTTGTATTCGTGAAACGGTGGACCAGCTCAAGCCGATCATCGAGTGCCTTGAAAACGAGCCAGTTATCGGGATTAAAACCTGCTTCTCTAATGATTATTTTCTGGCGCCTGGTTGGGTTCTTTCCATTCTTCATGGTGTTCACCCCTGCGAGTAGAACTTTTTAACAGGTGTTCCGTTCGCCTTTGCCAGGTCCTTACGTTCGCGCCGGGAAAGGATCGGCCCATGGAACTCTTCTTTGATAGCAGTTGCGGCAACCGACGGGCCTAAGCTACCGGGCTTGTACGCCTTATCCCGCTTCGCCTCCTGTTTGAACTGACGAAACACTTTTTGCTGCACATGCAGTCTAGCTGCTGTAATTTGCTTTTCAATGGATTTATTCATCATGGGATAGGTCCTCCGTTTCGATTGTGAGATTTTGATTTTCAACCGCACGGGCCGTGATAAGTTGCCCGTATACAGCCACTCTGCCGGTGTACTCCCCGATTCCATCAATGAAGGTCGGAACAATCAGACCGGATTGCTTGTACAACACTTCCGTGAGCTCCAGACCAGCAGCGATCTTCTCACCGGTTGAGAGAGTTGCGTAATCCTTGCCGTCCATTTGGATCGAAAAGTCCGGCTCGTACTCGCCCGTGGTTTTGACATATTTGAAAAGCCGAATTTTTAGCCGATCGAATAGAGACTGAACTTTCTCAGCTTGTAGTTCGGCCTCCTTGGCCCGGTACGCCTTGATCGCGTCCAGGATAAAGATGGATTCCTTGAGGGCTGCCAGTGTTTCGTCCTCGGCCTTCTTCGCTGCTTCGACTTCTGCCTTGAGACCTTGTCGGGATTTGTCTGCGCGGATCATATCCTCCAGAGCATCCCGCTTCCGTTCAAGCTCACGCATACTCTCCCATAGTTCGGAGACGTCAACCGGTTCGATGGCGACCAACTGTCCCTCAAGTTCCTTACGTTTAGCGACCAGTTCCGCATGCTCAGCTCGCAGTTCTTCTTTGCGTTTCTCCTTGGCGTCGGTTGCCGCTTGGCGGGCTACGTCATCAAACGGACGCCGACAAGTCGGGCAAGCTTCATTGATCGGCTCGTTATAAACTTTCATATAACGGTCTTTTGCAGATTCTACTTCCTTCTGGGCCGCCATAAGTTCTGCCTGAAGCTCAGCACGTTTGTCATTGATCCCCTTCGCTCCTTCGATCTGCTTGTTAATCTGCTGAATTTGATCTAGCAGCGATTTTGATTCAGTATTTGCGGCCTCAATGTCATCCGGCGCCTCCGGCAGGCGGTCAAGTTGTTCGCGAAGCGTTTTGGTACGGCTCTGATCGGCGATAAGTTGCTTTTCGAGCTTTGATTTCAAGCCGCCGGTGCCACCATGGATTTTTTGGAGATCGTCAAGCGAGTGTTTTTTTGTCAGCTCGTCCAGTTTCGCCGCGGCTGGGTTGAGTGGGATGTCCTTCTGCTTCTGTTCCAGATTCGTCCGGCTCATTTCGGCCAATACTTCGGACTTTGCCGGCGGAGTAGAATACTTGAGAATTTGTTCCCGTTGTTTAGTCCAGTGCTGGGTGAAAAAATAACCCGGGTTATAAAGTGATAGGAACGTTTCTTTTTCAAACAAATCGGCCACTGCAGCCTCGAACTCTTTTGCCTTAGTCGGGACATCGTTAATGTAAAAATGATTGGTGCCCTTCTCGTTGATCTCCCGGGCGATTGTCATTTCGACACCGTCCACTGTTAGATTCAACTCCGCATATACTCGGTTAAACTCATAGGTGGTTGGGGCTGGATTAAACCGATTCCCCCAGATATCAGTGCCGAAGAAGATCCAAGCTGGAGCTTCCCCGAAGGTCGTCTTGCCTTCACCGTTTTTACCGGACAGCCGAGTGATATCGCCATATTGTTCTTTCAGCTCCCGGATCCCGGCGAAGTTTTGAAGTTCAAGCCGGATGAATCTAATTTGCTTTGCCATTTGCTATCCTCGCTTTCCGTGATATATTGGTCTTGGGTATTTTCTTATTGATCCGCTCCTACAGGGCGGCTTTTTTTCTGTCTACCTTTACGCCGTATTTTTGTTCGAGCTTTTCCAGCTCGCTGATCAGGTGTGCCCGGATCTCCGGGTTTTCCTCGGTTTGCAACCAGTCCAGAACGAATAGGTAGTTGTTAAGGTCAATCCGGACAACAGTCGGCTGCCGCTCGTAAATGCTCTTTATGAGAGCGGTTGGTATTTGTGGTGTTTCGAGCATCGGCATCCTCCTACAACTCCGCGAGCTCTTGTTCGAGCAGCTTGATCTCTTCTTCGATTTCTTTCAGGATTGCTGCCTTTGCCTTTTCAAAGAGTCGCTGATGGACCTGACTACTAATCTGAGGGCCGTTGTGATGGTGGTTGCAAATTTGGATGTAAGACGACTTGCCTTCGCTATATTCAAGGAAGTGCTTCAATTCCTTGATTTTCCCCTTCAATTCCCGGGCTTTATCAACCCGCTCACCCATGTATTGCAGCGTTTGATCATCCATGCCTTTCCCTCGCTTTCGCTTGATTTTCAGGCTCGAAAACCCGATTTGGGCAAAAAAATAAATAGGCTTAGCGAAAATCAGTCATTTTCGCAGTCCTCGCAGAGTCGTGGATAACCCAGCTCTTCGCCGTCGATCATCATCCCGCAGCACTCACAAAGCAGACCATCAAGCACCATTTCAGCAGCTTCTCCCATCGCCTTCCTCACCTCCTTTCAAGTCCTGCTCAAGCTGCTCGTCGCGCTCCCGCTTGTAGGCGGCCAGTTCGTCCTCCTGCGGCGTACGGCGCCCCTGCTCGCCATATAGCTGCTGAGAGAAACGGTCAAGGTCTACGCCAGCCATGGGACCCACACCCCACGCTGCACCCGGCCCACGAAATCCTCAAACGTGATGCCGTAGCGTACATGGATTTTGAAATACTCGAAGTAGACGCCAAGCTTTTCCACTGGATCATCCGGCATGTGCTACATCCTCCCCCCATGAGCCGGTCAGTAGCCGACGATACCTCCGATACTGCCCGCGAGCGTGTAAGGCGATAAGCGGCCTGCCGCAAACCTTCATACGTGACTCCAAATCCAGAAAGAAGGCCATTAGCTCACGCAACTGCTGCTGGGTTTTCACGTGTACTTCGCCTCCATCTCGTCGAGCTTCGCGGCAAAGTGCTGGACCAAGTCCATGTTGCCAACGACCTGCCCCGCGTATGCCGCTTCTTTGTAGCCGTCGATCTTGTGGACCAAATCGGTGTTTATCCGTAAGCAATGCATCATCTCGCTTGCCTCAAAAACGTTCAACGTCCCATCCTGCATTTTTCTAAACAATTCAGCCATCCGGCGGTGCACCGGGTGGATCATAATTGGCATGTGGTCACGCCCTTTCGTTTGGTTTTGATTCGTTTTCAGTTTTCAAAGAGCAAAGAGAATCACTGAACGAGTCCGTCTCTGGATATTTCAATCGTTTTCGCCTCTAGAAAGTCCAAGAATTCCTCTTCCAGACCTTTGTGCTCGATAAACATGAGACCTGCCATTTTGGCGATGTCGTCGGCGTATATGTCCTCCATATCGCCCTCAACCACTTCGAGCCGCCGAGACAAATTAGTCAAGATTCTGTTCTGATGCTCAACAAAGTCGGTAACGATCTTTTTGAATCTGTCTACGTCTGCTTGCGTTGCCAGAGAACCAGGTTTCAGTGCTTGTAATGCTTCCAGCAGCGGGATAACTTGCGACTTTTCGCTCATAATCACTCCTCCCCCTTACACTTGCTGTACAGGCTGTGAAAGAAATTTATTGATGAAATACAGTTGCCCTTTGCCAGTTACCTTCGGCGTCTTGTTCACTGTCACATGGCCGTCAGAATGGCTGATACAGGTTTCTTTGATCTCGAACAACCCCAACTCCATCGACCGCTGTGTGGGCATGTTGTAATCTGTACCGCGTCGGCTGATCAAATAGCCGTTTTCTCTCATCCAAGCGAATAATCTGTTCTGCCCCATATCAACACCGTTTTGTTTGATCAGTTTGGCGAGCTCCCCAACAAGAATACTGTTCTTACTTGCTGTCACCGATTTTGCAAAGAGTACTAGCGGTCGGTCAGATTCGACTTTTTGGACCAACTTATCCCGCTCCTCATTTGCTTGCTTGAGGCGTTGAGCCAAATCGATGATTGTGTCTGGATTAAGGAGTACCTCCTCGATTTTTGCAGGCGTCATGTAGGCGCCATGCTGTCTGATCGCTGGGAGTACTTCCGACGTGACCCATTTTCGAAACGCACGTGCTTCCGGTTTGCGACTTTCAAGAATCACGTCGTACAGGCCGTCTTCGTTGATGATGGTGGTTTGTTGTACGCCTCCTGCTGTTTGAAGGGGGTAAGTTGAACTTACATCCTCTGGCAGTCGATCCTTTACCATGCGCGGATTGCTCAATTCAAGAACCTGGCATACATCTTTCAGTACGAACCATGGTTCGCCGTTTTTCTCAATTGTTCGAATCTGTGCGCCGTTGAAATTGAAAATTTGCGGTTTGTTCATTTGCTCCCATCCCCTTTCTCGCTTTGCCTCTAAGGTGCATATACATTTGTTTGCGCGTTCTTGCTTACCGAATCAGAACATTCTTTGCGATTATCTTGTAAATTCTGTGCAACATCGGTGTCAAAAAAAATTTCCCGTACATCACGATTGAAAACTTTGGCAATCCTAATAGATACCTCTACTGAGGTGCTGGCCCCATTCTCGATTGCAGAAATCGTTGCGCGTGATACGCCAACCTTTTCGGCTAGCTCATCTTGTGTCCAATCAAATTCCTGACTTCTTCGCAAATATCTAACTATATTTTTCATATCGTTTGTTCACCTCACTTTCTGTTGTACACAGTTTACATCCGTTTGGCGTCAATGTATAGTCTGTGCAACAACTTTTTTTTATGGTACAATTGACTTTTTGTAAGTTTTGTTTTACATTATTTGTTGTGCTTTGTTTACATTTTGAAAAAGGGGGGTTTTCACTCACATGAGTAATGAACTCGGGAATTTTTTGAGACAACTCAGAGGAAAACGATCTTTAAGAGATATTGCTGATCTGACTGGACTTTCACATACATACATCTCAGATATTGAGAATGGTTACCGGAGAGGTACGAACAAACCGCTTAAGGTTTCCCCTGAAATCCTTAAAAAATTGTCTAAAGCCCTTGACACATCCTATGCTGAACTTATGGTTCTGGCCGGATACTGGGATAAAGACGACCCGGAAAACGAGATGTTATCTGAGATTTATTCTGAAGAACGTAAGATGGAGAAAAAAATAACTGCTTTATTAAAGAAAATTGCTAATGACGAAAACCTCTTCCCATCTCGATACCACGAGGACATTTTCAAAATTTTTGGTGGATATGCTTCAGATAAAGAGGTATACGAACGCTCATCATTTGGGGATATAAATTCTTTTGACAAGTGGTATTCTGATTACTTAAAACGGGATGAAGAAGACAAGTCTGTAGATGAGGAATGGGCTATTGAGGAGTTTAACAAATACTATAATTATCGAACTATTAAGCAAGGTATTGAGTCTTTGGACAGATTCATAATCATAAACAAAACGCTTGATGATTTCTGGGATGAACTTGTAGATTTTTGCCTGCGTCATAACATTGATTATCAGGATGATCAAATAAGAGAAAGCTCCCCTCCATATTTGACTGGAAAAGAGCTTGACGAAATACCTATTGAGGAATTAGCCAATCACAACTTAACAAGAAAAGGCAAACCGCTCACTGAGGAACAGAAGAAGAAACTTGCTCAGTTAATTCAGTCGGCTGCTGATCTTCTTGACTAGAAAGTTCATTCAAAAACTTTTCGGCTTCGGAGACATCAAGACCTCTTTGTTTTAATCGCTCTAAGAGTTCTTCAGTGCGGATAGTATAAATTGGTTTGATAGGTCATACCCCCTAGATGTAATATTTTTCCGAGTGAGATGTTAAGACGAGCATACCACATAATACGAACCGATTCCAGAACAAACGTTCGTAATTTTAACATAGTTTGGAAAGGAGTTTCCAATGGCGTTCCTGCTCGGGGAATGCCTGCTGTTGGACCGATTGAATGAGAAAGGGATTACGCCGGCAGAGTTCGCTCGACACATGAAATGTTCCCGTTCTTACGTAAGCCAGCTGATCTCCGGGAAGTCCAAAATGTCTCTCGAATTCGCAATCAACGCCGCCCACTTTCTCAATTGCCGTGTGACTGATCTTTATGTATTGAAATGGTCCAACGACAGGAAGGAGTAGATTATCTACTCTCCCCCGAGCATATTGTTAAGTAATGCTTAACATCTCGTGATCCTATTTTAAGCCTTCCCTCGACACCTCACTGTCGCAAATCGTCGAATTAACAACTTTTAATTCTAATCTCTCGAAGTTTGTAAAGTATTAGGAGAAAGCCTAGAAATAATTTCCTAGGTCTGGTAGACTAAAACCATAAAATTACCAGGAGGGGTTGTATTACCGTGTGGGCTTTTATTGGTGTATTATCTTTCATTGGCTTCATTGTTTTTATGGTTCTGGGCATCATCTCAGCTGTCAAAAAGAATGGAACCGCAAAGAAGAAATTTATCATTGGGGGAGCATTGTTCGTAGTGTTAATCATCGCCTTTGCTGCCGATCCTAATCCTAGTACGCCAGCAGACAATGTAGCCGATCAGGCCGCTACTGAAACTACCACAAATACGGCCACAGATGATACAGCTAAGGATGATCAGGCTAACAATGAGAACGCAGAGGCTGCAAAGCAAGAAGCGAAGGAACCAGCGAAAGAACAGGATGCAGTACAAGAACCGGCAAAAGAGGAGTCGGAGAAAAAAGAGGAAACTGTGCCAAGGGAGTATAGAGCTGCGTTAACAAAAGCGCAGTTATATGCTGATACTATGCACATGTCAAAGGCAGGCATTTACGATCAGCTGACATCTGAGTATGGCGAACAATTCCCGGCAGATGCTGCTCAATATGCCATTGATAACCTTGAGGTCAATTGGAAAGAAAATGCGCTGAAAAAGGCGCAAGAATATGCGGAACTCATGAGCATGTCCGATGCCGATATTTACGACCAGTTGATATCAGAGCATGGGGAGAAATTTACGAAGGAAGAAGCGCAGTACGCGATTGATAATTTAGAGTAAAGAGTTAAGCCCACCGACTGTATTAGTTAGTGGGCTTTGCTATGTAAAGATCTGAAATAATCAGCGTATCCTTTATATTCCCCCGCCGCGATCAGGGCATCGATCATATGCCACTCCTCTTGCGGCAGAGTAATCATGACCGGTTTTTTAACGCCGAGTGACGGGCGCCCTGATCCAACTCGTTTACCGCCGCGCTTTTCGACCTTTTCGGCTTGCTTGATCTGCTCCTGCAAGTATTTGTCCGGGTCTTTATCAAACTCCATGTAATCGGCGATCAGCTGAGATGCCTGTTTAATTAGTTTATTTGCCTGAGCCCGCAGACTGACGAGTTTCAAATCGCGTCTCTCTTGCAGCATAAAAAGCGCTTCTGCCAGATCATTAGCCCGACTTTCAAATGCCCTCACGCCTTCCCGGGCATCCATCCGTACAGCCGAGAGCAGGCGCTCTACTCGACGTTGATTTTCCCCAATCACGCCCATCAATTCTTTTCGATCCATACTCATCACCTTTGATTTAGATTATCTTATTCAAATTGTATCATAGGCTTTAGGGTTTGAAAAGTATAATCTAAATCAATAAAAAATCCCGGAGTTACCCGGGTTAAGTTATGCCACTATTAATCCATTACCTGTTTAATACTTAGTCCAGTAATCGATATTGCTGCCAGTTGTTGTGGTCGCTATTTTAGGATGTTGCTGTGGTTGGTCCCTATCCCACGCCTCTAGGATGACGATTGTATCCAGCCGTGGATTATCTGGCCAAAAGATGTATCTCTGCTCTACTAGGACACGCAGCCCCGCGTAAATGTCTTGCTTGCTCCTACCCGTTTTTATCTCAAGTTCTTTAAGCGTCGGCATCCGGTGCGTTTGCTTTGAGAAATTAAACAAGACCCGGAGCAGTTTACGCTCCAAATCGTTCAACAATTGATCACCCCATTTTTACGAACGTTTGTTTGTATTATACGCTGAGAAAACGAAAAAGTAAAAGCCCACCCGGAGATGTATCCTGATGGACTTTATGCAAACATGATATACAAAAATATCAACTAATTGATATTTTTATTGACTTATTATATCAATATGTGCTATATTTATATCAGGAAGTTGATAGAAACGACTTCCTGAGGAGGTGAGAAACAACATGGAAAAGAAACTTATGGAAGCTTTTGAAAAGCTCCAAAAACGCGAACACCTCCTGCGGGTAGCACGTCACCAGATGCAGTTGGGACGTATTACCGAGGAGGAGTTCAGAAAACGTGAGGCGCAGATACTTGACCGGTATCGCCTCACTCTCGGAGAACAACGGGCATACAACCTGTACCTCCGAATGAAAGGCAAGCGCAACAGCAAGTAAGCGCGGAAGAGGAGCCGAGGAATTAGGCTCCTCTTTTCTTTTTCTTACGCCGCACTTGCTTAACCCCAATCATAAACCAGTCGTAATTATCCATCAAGCTATCCATATCGACATAGACAAATGGGATCAGCAAATTGCCGTGGGCCTTATACTCGATTTCCCGCATCAGGCCCCCTCCTTTACATGCTCCAGGATGTCGCCGATCCCTACCTCCAAAAAGTCACACAATTTATCAAGCGTCTCTAAGTCCACTCGTTTGACCTTATCATGATACAATCCGGAGACTGTATTGATTGCCAATCCGGTTCCAGCTACTACATCGGATATTTTTAGGCGCTTGCGCCCCATGATCTCACTAAGGTGATTAATGACCATGCTTAACACCTCCTGACAACAACTATACACTAAGAATAATTTTTTATCAACTTGCTAATAATTTTTGTTGACTTTATATATTAACATGCGCTATATTTATATCAGGAAGTTGATAATAAGTCAAACGGAGGTATTAAATTATGAGATACGTAATGGTAAGAGCTTGGGAGATCGCAAGAGACGCTGTTGCAAAGTTTGGTGGAAAGGTTAAAGAATACTTTGCCCAGGCTCTTGCCCAGGCGTGGAAGGAGGTGAAAGCTATAATGCAACGTTACGAGGTCATTCTCGACGCGGACACCAAGAAGTGCCGCACTTGGCTAGCTAAAATCGTAGGTACTCATCCAGTTTACAAACTGGATCGTAAATTCTTGATGCAAGATGGGGAAACCGAGTACGGCCGCAAAGTATTTAAACTCAGCGATGGATACTATGAGTCGTTTAACGGTAAGCGGCGGCAGCTTTTTAAAGTCGTTGACGGTGAGTACTTTGAGATGACCATGCAAGAGATGCAAGTCGCGGTAGCAGATTCGTCATTTTAAAAAAGCCGCCTGATGTTGGAGCATCAAGCGGCCGGGCGGGAAAACTTTCGACGGCCTTCCCGCCCTCCATTATACCAAATTTGGAGGGGTATTGAATGAGAACTTGGGAACGAGATGGTTACTTGGTAAAGGAGATGCCTTTTGATTTTGCACTGCATGAGTTTGCAGTCGTTAAGGATAACGAAACGGTGGCAGTTATAACACCTGGATCGATCGAAGATATGGAGTCCATCATCGCCGATCTCGACGCCGGCCATGACGTAAACGGCTGGGAAGACGGCATGGGGAACACGATCAGCATCTGAAAATGATATAGGGGCTACGGCCCCTCTCAAACCTATTAACTGGCGCGTAAGACCTCACCCATACGGGAGGCAGTGCGAAAGGAGATAATGCATTATGAAATTGTCCAAATTACTCAACGATTGCAACGTTTTATCTTCCGGTTTTCCGGCAATAGCTGCGCTTGGGGAGCACAGCAAGGGTTCTACCCCTGTGGTTCTCTCCTCTCTCCCGGCAGCCGTATTGCATAGCCAAGGCATTACAGAGTACTATAGCCTTGTCCTCCCTCGCGGCACTACGTTTAACACCGCCGAGGACATTATTAAATCCGATCCGGAGGTTAAAAAATACCGGATCGAGACGGTAGATACCGCTGGCATGCCAAAAGCGATTACTACACAGCACCAAGCTACCCTAGACGTGTTGGCCGAGTTGTACCCGGACGCGGAGATTATCTCTCAGCGTAATGCCGACGGTACGACGCGCAATCTTACGCCAGAGGATGTGGCCGGTAAACATGTAATTGGTGTACTACCGCCGTTTTTGGTAGCTGCCGCCGGCGCGTTTACGTCTGCAAGCGTAGCGGGTTACAACGCGGCTACAGATGGCGATTTGTCCGGTGATGCACTTAAACAACGTTTACAGATTGCTGATACGGCGCTTAAAGTAACACAAATTTATAAAGTCGTGATCGGTTACATGGACACGCACGACCCCAGATACGGAAGTGTAACAGAAAAAGAGATGACAAAGAAAGACCTAATCAACTGGATAACGAAAGAGTCCGAGGAATGCGGTAAATGGGGGATGGGAAGCCATGGTATAGCAAGTGTAACAATTGACCGCTACCATCTCAATGGGTCAGATTGGGGATGGTTTTCCAAGGAGGACGACCAAAAATTATTTGATTATGTCAAGAGCCTCGCGTAACCAACTCCAAGAATTTATACTCTACTCCGTGGATTTAAAAATATTTTTTTGATATTGTAGGTGTTAGAATCTAAAAAAGGCGGATGTTAACATGGGGAGATTATCAATTAGCCAACGCTTGCGCAAGGCCAAAGCTCCGGAGGTAAAGCAAAAAATAGCTTTGGATTGGGCTGCGGAATGGCAGGCGGAGTACGAAAAGCATGTACGTAACTTTGAGCGTGCGATCCGAGAGGAGGACTATGACCTGTTGGTGCGTACTCTAGGTTGGCTCAAAGCTGATGGGATAAAACGGTTCGATGCGCTTCCGCGCGTCTTATCATCCGTGGCAGAGTTAAAGACAGCTGATCAAGGAGAGGTTAATAAGTGATTGGTAGCGGGAAATATTTAAAAACATGTCGCTATTGTGGGGTGGAATTTAAAACGGACTGGCAGCATCAAGCCTATTGCACTCCGACGCACAAAACCTATGATTATCGGAGGCGGCGTTTAGCAAAGTCCCCCATAAAAATCTGTCCAAAGTGCGGAAAGCCGTGGAGAGAGCCACGGGCCAGCAATACTGGATCAAAACCTCACTACTGCGCAGCTTGCCAGGACTACTTCGCGAGCCGATATAAAGGACAAAACGCCTGACGGATCACGTCCGCAGGCGTTTTTGTTATGTTTGACATACTTATTATTTTTTCAATCCACGTCCGCTAGACGCGGACGACAAGCGCGTTCGGTGCTTCTGTACCGCGCAATTTGATTATAGGTTATTTGGTGCAATCTGTAAATACCTATTCTTTCGTTCCGCCATCCCGTTTGTTACCCAGTTCAAACAGTCCCGTAGCCGACAGTCCGGCTAGGCCGCCGGCCCATAGACGAAGCACCAAATCCAAGTCCGTAAAGGGGGATGCGGCTGCACCGACCAGGATGCCGATCACCACCCCGATCAGCGGGACGATGTTTTTCGGCAGGTTAATTGTTGTCTTTACCAACTGCACCAACGCCAATACAAACACGGCCAGCACCGAGGCGAAGGCCATTACATTATTCAGTACTTCCATAATTATCAGTTCTCCTCTCTTATTCTTCCGGGATACCCGCGGCCCGGCGCAGGTAATTCGCCAAATTGTTAAAGTGCTGGGCCCGCAGCATGTCCCCCTCGTCCCGTGCCTTAAACCACGCCGGGGAGAGCCAGCGGATGATGATCTCCTGAGCGTTGCTCTTGTGGAGTTTGGTCAATGGCAGCGCAGCTTTGCCCGCTTCTAGCGGGATGCCTGCGGCCATCCGGAGATTGTTGGCCAAGTTGTGGAAATGAGTCTTGCCCACCTGGTCCCCTGCTTTTTGCGATGCAAACCATGCTGGGGAGACGTAGTTGTCGATCAATGCCTGGGCGATCCCGGCCGGCAGCGGAACAAAATCCGGCGGTGCAATCGGCGCGGCCAGCTCTGTGGCGACGTCGGTGATCAGATCCTTGAGCGTCTTACCTCCCGCCTTCAGCGCCTGCTCGCAGTCCGCTTTACGTGCCGGGTCCAACTGCTTATGGCTTGCGATGTGCGTGGATGGATTCTTGCTCCAGCGGTCGCAGCAGTATGCCAGGTACCACACAAACCGCTTGTAGGCTTCCGAAAAGGTGATCCGACCGCCGTAACACAACTCTATCCCAAGCGCCGCGTCGTTGGCATCATAGCCAAATAGGTCGTTGTCGGTCGTGACGTTATACAGCACGTGCCAGGCTTTCTCCGCCGGATCCGCCCCGGTACCTGTCGGGATGATCTCCAGTATCTTTGTGTCGTCAATGAATACATGGGCCGATGCGGAGCGGTCGGTCAGGCTGTTAAAGTATTTGTAATGGTTGTCCGCCGTCGCCCCCGGGTTGCCTGTGTCATGCGCAACAAAAAAGGCCGGCGTTCCGGTTTTGAGCCGGGTACCTGGCCGCGTGTTGGAGCGCTTGGTAATGTACCGGCGCTCGATCGTGTATTTGGTTTTGTCCAAGGTTAGCCCCTCCCATCTTCTTCTAGGCGGTCGATCCGCTTATGTGCTTGTTTTGCCGATTCCTCGACCCGTGTGAGCCGTTCGGAGATTGCTTCAAAACGTTGTCCTTGCAGTTTTTGTTCGACCTTCATGTCGTCCACTCCACGCTTAATGTACTCTAAATCAGCACGCTGTACGGCCGAATTAGCTGACTCCTCTGCTACCTCTTTTTTAACGGTCCTCGCCCGGCCCGCCCACCCCAGTACAATGCCACTAAGCGCGGCTGCGGCTGATATGATTGCTGTAATCACTGTAAGATCCATACGTCCACCCTTTCCTTAATCTCTCCCCCGAATAGGCTCCGAAGGAATAAAAAATACGCCCTACGGCGCTTCTGTGGTTTGTTCGGTTTGATTGGTTTCTTCTTCCGGTTGTTCGGTGACTTCTTCGTAATTTTCGGCCAGATATTCGTAATCACAAACTCCCACGGTGCCGGTGTTGTTCTTGTAAACAAATTGCCCGGGGAGCGCGGTGATCGTTTTTGATCCGTCTTTAAAGGTCACCGATTGCAAATTACCTGTCGGCGTAAAAATAACGGTCACCCCCATGCCCGTAAGTTGGATTATCTCCTGTATCGACGCGAAATCTTTAAGCTCTACTGCTTCGACGTAATCGTTCGATCTAAACATTCTGATCATTGTCAACACCCTTCTTATCTTTTTTATGCGTAGTTTATTGTGCCTATTATTGCCGCAATTGTATCGTCAAAAGGTGTGCCATACTCGTATAAAGCACCTATCCCGAACTCAAGAGGATGATCAATAAACGGAGGTAAATTCGAGGCACGATAAACACCAAGAGTCACGTCCCGAATTATCGCAGTTCTATTTACTAGGTCAAAGGCCATAAACGAAAGATAAAAAACTGTTGCATTTTCGTAGTAACTCCACGTTTCTCCTGTATCTATATTCCGAATGTATACATAAGAGTATCTTGTACCCCCAAGATATCTCATAAAGCTATCCAATAGAGAATTTGCCTTAAAACTAAAAAACCGGCAGCCTGCAGGAATGTTCAAAACCGGCACTCTGCCGGAGTACGGGTTAGGAACAGGTGGCCCTATAGACGCATTCACCGCAGTCGAGCCCGCTAGACTTGGCTTTATCTGCCCAATCTTCCCCGCCAACACCGCAAACGTATCGCTGCCTGATGCCGGTACGCCTTTGCCAGTAATCGCGGCAGCGACCGCATTTTTACCGTTACTGGCAGATGTAAAAAGCTCGTTGATCGCGGCAACCGTATTGCCTTTGGCCGTTGTCTGTAAGCTTGCGAGATTGCCCACGGCGGCATTTACTTTGGCCTGCGCCCCTGACGGTGTTTCTGCTGCATCTGCTTTAGCTTGGGCCGCAGCTGCGGCCAAGTTTGCGGCGTTTGCCGTCGTTTGCGCCGCTACAGCTGCATCATATGCCGATTTGACGGCCTTGGGCGTGGCCGCCCTGTCTTCGGCGGTGCTATTGGTGGCATTGGAGAGCTGGACGATACCTTTTTGTGTCGTGGTGGCATCGTTGATCTGTATTCCGGCAATAGCATCCGCCAACTCCTGCTGCGTGACGTACACCAACGACTCATCGATGTTGGCCGTGATGTTAGCCGCGGATCCAACAAAGACGTTCATGTTGATCGCCTTCTCAATCACCCCATCTCCTTGCGGTGTAATATAGTCGGCCGTCGCCCCGGCGTTGGCGTACATGTATAGTATCTCGCCGTCATCCGGATCGGTGGCAAATATGCCGATCTCCCGCAAATAAAACCCGGTCGTAACGTCCTGGTTGGTCAATGTCGCCCCGATGAGCGCCCGCGTTGCCCCGGCCGGACGTTTGAGGCGGGTAATGTTCAGGTCCTTGACCGGGGCGATCAGCGCGGTCATACTCTCCAAAGATTGCCCGCTCAGCGTACCGCTCCCTACCGCCATCCTTGTATAAACTAGATGAGCGCCAGCCTGCGCTTTTGCCTGCAGTTGACGCCCCTTATTGGTTAATGCATAGCTCCAAGAGCTCATAAAAAATCACCTACCCTATTGTGATAAACTCGCCGATGTGCAACATACCGCCAATGTACATGTCGCGTGCCTCGATGGTTTCCTCCAGGATGACCGCTTCAAGCCATTGGCTTTTACGCTTCACCGATTCGACTGCCTTGGTAAACTGCTGCGCCTTTTCGTTCGTAGCCTCCGGGTTGCTGGTCAGCACCCGGAAATACCCAGGATCGCCGCCATACTCAAACCATTCCTCAACCCGTCCGTCTCCAAAATAGATCTCGACCACGCGCTGCACAGCCGCCGGAGTCCCCCGGATCTTCGCCAGATAGAGGACATCCTTGATCGCCTCTCGTTTGACCTCAATGTCCGCGGTCGCATCATACCAATCCGCCCCAAACTGCCAGGCGAGGATGTCGCAAACTTCACCGGGGAGCCCGTCGATTCGGCTATAAATCAGGGCCTTATCGGTTTCCTCGGCGATTTTCTTGAGTTGATCACCAACCGCCGCCGAGTATCCTACTACCGTCTTGTCCTGACGCATGAACTTCGTTTGGAGCTTCAGCAAATCTAAATTTAGAAGATCCATTAGATCAAGCCCCCATAAACCAGATTGCGCGTCCCAGTCCTTTTAGCGACCTCATTCTCGTCAATCTCCGTATAGACCGGCGCCGTAGTGACTACTCTATAGGCCCCTGCTGCGTAAATACGCGATATGAGATCGTCCGGCGTAATTGCCCTGCCAAGCTCGCTGCACTGCCAAGCTTCATAAGCATCAGCAGCCCCGCCCGCTCCCTCCACAGCCGCGCGTATTGCCGCCTCCTCGGCTGAGCGATCCTTGGAAATGTAATACGTCAGATCGATTGTGTATGTCACCTCCGTCGGTGCCAGGACACTGACAAGGTCATTTAGTGGACGGCGATCTTTCGGACTCACCTCAGCCATGACCTTATCGAGTACGTCCTGATCCGGCAGCTCTCCCCCTCGCATTAGTGGATAAATTTCGATCTCGTTGGGGGCTGGTGAGATAACAGCCACGTCGATGATATTTACATCAGCTGATTTGGCAAAAAAGCGGTAAGCATCCTCCGGACCGGCCACGCTAAAGGAGGCGGGCGCCAGGAGTTGACGCTCTCGGAATGCATCATCGGTTTCCTCATCCGAACCGCCGGAGCTGGTGTCGATGTTTTGCACACTGGATACATAGGGGATTGGATCGACTAGCAAATTGATCTGCCCCGGAGCGTATCCGTTATATTTTTCTCCTCCCTCTGTCGACTCGGCCTCCACATCTACATATAAGCTTCCGGCTGGTATTGTGGCCGGGTCCGTCGTTGCGAAATAGACGTTCCCGTCCGGAGTCACTCGCGTCCCCTGCGGGATAGTGATAGCGTCCACTTGGACATTGGAGAGAATAAACCGGATTGTGGTTTGGGCCGGCTTTGCGGGCAACCTCGTAACACCGACGCGCAAGCCAAGGTAATCGAGCACCTCCTCATATGCAAAAGGCAGCAGGTTAGAATTGCCCGTGAAATTGATATCGTTCCGGAGTCCCACAATAATCGGCAAGAGCTGGAGCAGAAATATGCGCCGCGGATCGCCGGGGTAAAGCTGCTGTCCAGCCGCCTGCTGGAAGGATACGAGCATTTCCTGTTCGATACGCTGCGCATCCGTATCGACAAACTGCACCGGTTTAAAATCTGTCATACGTCAATCACCACCTCAAAAATCAAACTTCCGTCCTCCTCAGACACTCCCAAGAAGTTCACGCTGATAACTTCTGCCCGTGGCTCGAATTCCTCGATTAATGAATAGATCCTGGATATAGTTGCAGGGATAGCTTCATCCAGAGGCATATCCGCCAGATTCCCGGGAAGCCCCATCGTGCGTTCATAAGCAACCTCATAGATGTTGGTATTGAGTAGAGTAAATACATTCTGGACAACTTCATCTACTCCCGTGGCTACCCAGTCAAAATCAGGGGATTCGGAGCTAATTATCGTCACCTGCATGGTTACACCCCCATCGAGTTGAGCCGCGCCTCAACCGTGCTCGTGCGCGCTGTCGTTGCATTGACATTTGAACGCTTAGCCTCGGTTTTATCAATGTAACTGGTCGGCACGATATCGAGATGAACTGGGGTTTTGTCTGAGGTCTTGGCCTTTTTATTTTTCTTGGATGCCTGAGCAGATCCGGCCCGAACGTATTCTTCGAATTCGAGTTTCAGCTTAGCTCGGAGAATGTTACCTTTGCCATCAATCTGTGTATCGCTAACGGCCACGGATTTCAGGAGCCATTTATACTTCCCGAGTGGCTTTTTCCCCAAAATAAAATAATCCGGGGTTGCTTTATCCCGGATCTTTTCCCAATCTTCGATTTGCGCACGAACATCGATATATTTGCCAGCAATGAGCGGGATTTCGAAGCTCATCGTCCCAAGCGTTTGTCCTTTGATGTATGTGCTGGGCTTACTCTTGAGCTTTTCCTGCGCCTCTGTATCGAGTGCTCCGGACCATTCCATGCCTGTTAATGTGTAAATCTTGCTTGCACTCACTGCAAATATTTTATTTTTAAACGTAGCGATTGGCACACTCACACCTCCCTACGGGCTGCTATGATCATGGCATCAACCAGGACGCCCGAAAAAAGGGCAACCACCGCCACAGCGTTGATTTGGGGATTAACATGATCGGCATAAGGAATCTCGGCCGTCACGACGTTATCCCGATCCGTAAACGTGACCCTGGCTTTCCGGGCGGCCTCATCAATGGATGTGATTTTTCCCTTCCGAATCATCAGTATCCCTCCAGTGGCTTCCGTAGCTTCAGCTTTGTGCGGTTGTTGATAAGGTCATGCACCAGCGAGTCGATAAAGTAAACGCCGTCGAACATGCCTGTATCCGCAACCTGTATCGTTGTCCCCGCAGCGTAATTGGTGTTAAGGTTGATGGACATCGTTCCGGTGATCATGTACTTGTTTGTGCTCCGCAAAATGCCCTTCGCCCATCGGTTAGCCTCAGCCTTATTGCTGACGTACAGCCTTCTGACCAATGTTGGGCCTGTGATATCGGCAGCAGTAAACTCGCCTTCGATGTATTCGCTCATCGTCTGCCCGCGCACGATGCACTTACCGTATATGTCCACTGATTTGTTCACAAACTCAAAATTTCCGTTTATTCCGGATTCCTGGATCAATGCTAGTTGCGGATCGGGGGCTGTTTTTTCCTGCTCCGCTTCATCGTAGATCACGACTGATCGGTCATTGATTTTAAGCGCGTAACCTTCGAGACTGCACAGCCCGGCCAGAAAGGCAAAATCCGGCTCCTCGATCTGGTCAACTCGGTCATACAGGTGGTTTGTAACGCCGTATGTTTTCAGCGAGAATCCGTACCTAGCTGCGATCTGTGTCGCGATCTCCATAAATCGGACTGCTTCCCACCCTTGCGAGCGAGCTGTTTTGCTTGCCTGAGGGATGGATAATGCGGCCAGGCCGAAACTCCCGGCTCGCTGGCTGATCTCGTCAATAAACATCACTCCGGAATCGAGCCCCTCCTCTCTGACCTGCAACGTGTCTCCCTTTGCAGGCTTCCATTGGCTCCACAACCCCTCGGTATCTGAAAATTGGAGGACGATGCTGTCTGGCTTGCCTCCTGATTGATCAGATACTATTACTTGAGTAGGGTGGACATAGTCTGTAATGTCGGTGCCATTGTAGATGATCTGCATCTACTCACCACGCTTCCATGGGGGTAATGTAGCCGGTGGTTGATCGTCGATAATCGGGATAAACAAGACTTCTCCGCCGGAAAAAGTGATCACCTTGCGATATTTCAAGTTGGCCTGAATGATTGTGGATGCATACCGTTCGTCGTCATAAAAATCGAGGGAGATGCTATCGAACGTATCCCCGGCCATCGCGGTATATTTATAACCAGTCGTTAACTCAGCCAAAGCTCTCCCTCCGTTTCGATTCCCACCATCGATCGGCGCGGTCAAAGAAGTCGTCCGCAGCTCCTTCCAACTCGCTCATTACACTCGCAGCATCTCCGCCGTGGAGAACCGGAGCAAAGACGAATGTCGGTTTTCCGCCTCCGCTGCCGCCATCTACCCCAAGGATCTGGGCCGTTTTGTTAAGCAAACTTAAACTACGCGGCGTACGCTTCAGGGGGATGGCTGCTTCTGGCCCTGCCTCACCAAAAATAGAGGGCTGATTCGCGAAGCCGCCCTTTGCAAAAGTGGGGATTGTCGGGATATTTATGCCAAACTCCCCGCCTCCTAGAAAATCAGGCAGCTTAAAATGAACGTTGTTTAGGCCGGAAATCATCTTATTTATCCCATTGATGATTAAATTCAAAAAGCCTTGAAAGCCTGATATTGCTCCATCCCAGATGCTATTAAACCACGAGCCAAGTCTATCGAAGAATGGCATTACTTCGTTTTGCCACAGACCCACAATCCAAGAGGATACCTGATCCCAGTTCTTCCACAGGGCCCATATGCCAGCAACCAGCACGCCGATCGCGGCTGCGACTCCAACGACGACCCAAGTCATGGGGTTTGCTAGGACAGCGGCATTCAGCCCCCATTGAGCGATGGCAGCTGCAACAGTACCGGCTCTGATTCCAGCCATGATTCCTTGGTATACTGTCATCCCTATGGTGATTGCTTTCCAGGCAACCATTGCGGCAACAATACCGAGTATCGTCGGTTCAATGATCGACCAGTTATTCTTAATAAATGAGTAAATTCTACCGGCTACATTCATCACTTTTCCCGCGCCGTCAACAATCTTAGGAATAGCGCCGATGACCGTATCGGCAGCCTTGCCGATCACGCTTTGCAGCCGTTCCACCTTCTCAGGGCTACCGGCGAACGAGTCAATAAGCTGATTCCCTTTCTCGTACAGCTTCGTAAACGCCGGTAACGCGGCACTCATGATCTTGCCCGCCAAGTTCTTGAAGCTTTCGCTAAACAGTTTCTGCTGGTTAGCAAAGCTATCTTGCGTTCGCGCAAAGTCCCCCTGAGCATCCTTACTCATTTCCATGAGGTAGTTGTACCGGAGGAGTGTCTGGCTGGCTTGGTCCATTTTGGCGTAGGACGTTTTGATTCCCTTCGAAAGTGCGAAAGCCTCCATGTTTGCGACACTCATATTGATACCAAGGGCTTTAAGCGGCTCGGTTTCACCCGAGATACCTGATTTGATCTTTTCAAAAGCTTCAGCAGGATCAAGGTTGTAGAAGGAAGCGAAATCCCCGGCTAGGGCTGTCAAGTTCTCAGACATCGAAATTAGGTGTTTGCTCGATACACCTGAGCTCTTCATCAGAGCCCCCAATGTTCCGGCAAATTGCTTGGCGGACAACTCAGATAGGCCAAAATTTTTCAGAGCAGATTTGGCGAATTCGTTAATTTGCTCTGCCCCCTGACCAAATGTCACATCAACCACGTTCTGGACCTCTGTCAGATCGGAGGCCAGGTCAATGCCCAGCTTACCGACGTATGCCATCCCGGCACCGAGAGCGACCATGCCGCCAGCGACCGCAGTTTTCATTATCCCGAAGGATTTTTGAGCCACCTTGCCTATCAATCCGGTTTCTTTATTCAGCCTCTCCGTCTTCTGTTGCGCTTCCACCATGGCCTTCCGGAGGCTAGGATCAATTTTCCCGGCCAAGACGATTAGTGCCTCGAGTTCTCGTTTATTTGCCACGGATTCGCTCTACCTCCTTCCTCTGGCGCTCCGCTTCATCTGCCAGAGCCTCGTGAAACTCAATCAGCTCGACGATGCTCATCTCCATGCATTCGGAGCGGGTTGCAAAATGGTTGAAGGTTAATTGAGTTATGCATCCTCTGAGGTATTCGTCTGTGACGATCCCTCCGAATCGAGAAAGAAAAAATCTCGGACCAGCGCCTCCGCCTTTACCGCATCTTTGGCGCTCATCCGAAGCACATCCTCTGGCTCGATCGATGCGTTTTCCTTCTTCACGGCTGCCGCAAATAGGTACAGGTGATAATCGGAGTCCAATTCTTGGACCATCACCATATTGCCGGCCTTTTTAAATGCTCTGGTGGCGTCAGCCTTGTCCTTTGCGGTCATGTCTTCCAAGTTGTATGTCAGCTCATTCACGGACTCACCGTTGATATGGATCGCTTTACTTAGCTTAAAAACTGGCATCTTTAGCCCCCCTCAAAATGAAACAGCCCTCCTTTACTGGAGAGCTGTTCGGATGTTTGCCATGTAGTCCACACCGTTGACCACATATTTAAAATTAAATTTGTCGATCAATAATACTTCTTTCCCGTCAACGATTTTGCGGTAGTAATAGATTTCAAACTCGCTTGATCCATCGGCACCGGAGTTTACCTCGACGTTCCCAGCGTTATACGTTTTGTTAACTCCAGACATAAACACTTTGTGTTGCTTGATGCCAATCTTTGCTCCGGCAGTATCAAACAAATCTACAATCCACACCACTTCAAACTTGATCTCCCCTGGCCGAGAGAGCATTGCATACTGGGCGTTATCCGCCCGATTGTTAACGGTGAAGACCATAGAGCCGATCTGCCCGAAGGTAGGCATATCGATCTCCCCCATGATCCCTGCACCGTTAATGGTGTCAGTCATTTTTTCGATGCTTGGCAGCGTGAGGCTGGCGCTATCGTCGATATTTACGAGGTTGCCAGAAGTGTCCGTCGCCTTCAGCCGATATTGTATGGTCTTGTTATTGATTTGCATTAGCTTTCACCCCCAAAGAGAGTAGATAAGCCCTCTGTTGTGTACCGAACGCGGAAGGTCAGGGACTTGGCAACTGGAGTATTGGTGTTCAGGACATCAAATACAAAATCCCCTTCGACCATCGAACTAACGGGGTTGCTCGTCTCATTGAAATTGATCGAGGCAGAGAGCAAATGCCCATCCGCAACTAACCCATTGAGCCAGACCCCGGCATCATTGAGGATCGTATCGACCTTACTGCGATTCAGCGGGCCATCCACTTCCGCACCATAGCGTCGCTGGAACGTGTTGGTCAGGTATCTTGCCATCCGGATCGATGCGTCAAAGGTATCCTCCGGCTTGACCTCGGTGCCGTATTTGTAGTTCGCGTTATGCGGCCCCCAGAGCACCCAAATGCCGTCGCGGAAATTGAAGGTAGTAATGCCCGCGGCATTCAACTCGTTCGCCTGCAATTCATCGAAAGAAATTTCTGTTCCGTCCCCCATCACTGTTGAAGTGACATCAACCCTCTTATTGGAAGGTGACTCGGAAGGTACGTTATCGTTGGCAAAGTCCGTCTGCTGCATCCGGACGCCCATAATTGTTGACGCCCAGAAGGTATGACCTGCGACACTCGCTTTCGGCCAGCCGACCTTAAGCGGCACATCCGTATACCCGTTAGTTTCCTTCCAACTAATCGCCTGAGCGATTGTCGCAGTTGCGGCACTAACGTCCAGATCAGCAAGGACAACAGCATCCCAGTGCCCATTAATTTTCTGGGCTTTGGTGACCATAGCCTCTTTGATGTCTTTAATTTGAGACCAACCCGGCGCGGCAAGGATGGTAGGGACTTGGTTTAGTTTTTGGTAGATCAGATCGACCACGGCCAGCCCAGTGCGCACTCCATTAGTATTGCCGCCAATAATATCGCTCGTCTGCACCGTAGATACGTCCATCTTGTTGTACGTCACTGACGTTGGGTTATCGAGCGTCTTGCCCGGCAGTGCAGAGATTTTCACCCGGCCACCGCTTACGTATGTTGCCTCATAATCTGTTCCGCGGACTTTGTCCTCGATCTCAATCGACTCCAAAACAACCGGTTCATCGATATATCCGACGCCGTTGACGATTGCTACATTCTTGGTCTCAGGGCTGGAATGTACCGTTGGGTCCATCACGTTAATGACAATAATCGGGCCGATCGGCTGAATCCGGTTTTTAAAATGGGCATACACGACTTCGGATAGGGTGAAGGTTTCCCAGTCGTCGGAGTAACCGATTTTACTTACCGCATCATCATAGTTGTTAAGCGTGATCGGGACATTGACCGCTGCTGCAGGGTTAGCCAACTGCTGCACCGGCGCCGTACCAATGTAGATCGGCAGCGTCCCCACCCCAGAAGGCGGCAGCGAGTCCGTGCTGGGCTCAAGAGTGCCGTAAACACCGTGTTTATACGCCAAAATGCTCACGTCCTTTCTTAATCCAAAAGATTCTCATAATTCATGTATGGCAAAGGAGCGCCCCCAGCCCGGAAGGTCATCCAGCCGACCCAATAACCGACCGGCTGTTGTAGGTACATCCCCCAGCGAAACGGCTTCTGTGCGGCCGTTTTGCCCCCGTCAATGAGGTACTGAGATGATAGTTCCCGCCGGCATATCGTGATCAGGTTGAGCAGGTCCTGATACCCTTTGTAGTTCGGGATGATCACCCCAGGCTCCGGGTACAGGCCTGGGTTATAGACGATGAAGGTCAATCGAATATTAATCCCCGCATCGCTCCCGTCATCCTCACCCTCGTCCATACCGACGACGATCGCTGGGATGGCTTTCTTGACCCCGTCAGGGAGTTGCGCGGGAACGTCTTCCAACTGATTTGGGGGCGGCAGCCAGCCGATGAAGACGTTTGGATGCATCAGACGGTACTCTGTCGCGTCGTCATCATTCGGCGCCATCAGTTTGATTTTCGGGGCAACGTGCTCCTGGCAAAAAGATTGGATCGCCTCAAGGATTACGTTATCAACCATCGCCTTTCACCTTCTTTAGCCGATATTGGATTTCATGTTCAATCCGTTGGCCGAGGTACTCATTCGCCTCTTTCTGGATGGCTTCCATTACCTGCAAGTTTTCAACCATCTGCGTCGGTGATATCGTCCGGAGCAGCTCGATCGGATATCGTTTATCACCTGTCCGCCGGAAAATGTGCGTATTCCCGTCTGAAGACTTCTGGACGAATGCCTGCGGGTTGCCTAACACTGGCTTGCGCCCCGCTGACTTTTTAATCTTGACCCGTGCTTTCTTAGACTTCGATTTGAGCCCTCCTGGCAAAAATCGCCCGAGAGTGTACCGTTTACTACGAATGCGGATAAACGCCCGAGGTCGTCCGTATGACGCTTTGTTTTTCGTCATAGCTTCCTTGATCTCCGACACTTTGACGCTATATTGTTGCGTTACATAGCGCCCCGTGCGGGAATGGACACGGTCAAGCGTCCGGTTTAGTGCGGAGACAAACGCCTTTGGCATTTGCTTCTCCAGATCTTTCAGCCCCCCAACGATATTGTTAAGCTGCGAAGTATCGATTTTGATTTGACTGGTCATGTCATTCACCACGGTTCTGATTCAAAACAATCTCGTATACGCCGCCTGCTTCCTTCACATCGTCGATGTAGTACAGCTTCTTGTTAAAAAACTGCGTTTGTCCCACCTCAGGTTTCTCAGGTAAGGAAGCGACAGGAATAAAATAAAGGAGCATTCCGGTAGTTACACCGAAATACTCCTTTTCAGCACGTTTTTTTAGCTGCTCATCATCAATGGTAACAATTTTCCGTTCGCCGTTAATCAGCACCTCATCAGCAAATTCGTCAGGATTGAAAAAAACTCCATCGATATCAAGTGCTATATAGTCCTTGAAATTCATGACTTAGTTTTTCTCCTTATCGGCTCTTCCCCTTCACCCGGGGCAGCTGCAAGAATGATCCCCTTGCGCAGTTCGGTTTTCACCTCAGCGGGGTCGGCATCAAAAAAGGAGCCCTCCCGATGGATGACCCCGTTCCGGATCGTATAGCCACGAACGACTTTATACCTGGTCATCGCCTTTCACCTGCTTCCCATCTTAAAGCTGGACATTTAGATCATCAGCCGGAAGTTGTTGCGCATACCAGTCCTCGTATTGAACGATGCGCTCCTCCTTGTTTGAACCCGGTTCAAACCCGAGGTCAGCTAAAATGGCCTTTTGCTCCTCCGCCTTCAACTCGGAAAATTCCTCGATAGTAGGCGCTTCGACCATTTCGCTGTCATCACCGTTGCTAATTTGATCACCCGTTTGATTTCCGGAAACAGTAAGTGGAGTGTTTTCCACCGGGTGATAAAGATCCGGTACAACGTATTTTTGAGAAATCAGCCAAGCAACTTCGGATTCTTCCGCATCAAAAACGGAGCCCTTAACATAACGAGCTCCGTTTCTCAGCAAAACGCCCCTTATAACTTTAAATTTCATTTCGGATCACCTCAGTTCCCGGCCATTGTATTGATGACGGACCAAGCCGATACATCAAACGGCTTTGGTACCGGACGGGACTTCATGATGAGTTTCTTTGTGTCCGTCTCGCGATTCACGGTAACTTTCGTGCAGCGCCGGCCGCGTACCGTTGTGAAATCGATCGAGCCCTCCGGAATGATCGTATTTGCTCCGTACAGCATTTCTCCAAGACCAGGAGTACCGACAATAACTGTATCCTCGTTAATATACGGCTTGAGGGATTGGGTCGTATCGTCATAGTACCATGCCATGTAAACGAACAGATCCAGTCCAAGCTCAGTTAGGCGTCCAACATACATATATCCATTCCCATTCTCGATGTTGAGCTGCGGATTGATTTCCCCGAAATATGCATAACGGATATCCATGTATTTAGACATAAAATCCTTGTCGGAGCGCAAGTTTTCCCATGCACGGCTGCCAAGAATCGCGCGGGTAGGATTATATCCGGCCTGTCTTACACGAGTAACAGCTTCGAGAAGGTTCTCGTATTTTTTAGATGTGCTCGTATTCCACTGATCTGTACCTGTGCAGTTGATCACGTTGTCAAAGTCATAGTCAAGCGTGTCTGTCCGGATCTGCGTCGCCGAGTCATCCACGTATCCTTTGATGACCACTTGACCCGTTTGGATCAACTCCGCGACCATAAGCTCCTCACGACGAATGATCATGTCATCCATTTCGTTATAGCCTTCCTGCATATGGTAGAGAGTACGCTGGTCAGGGGATTGGCCACCGAACACCGCCTCTCCAGGGAGGCGAGATTGCAGCATGCTCACGTCATATAGATCGGAGAGATTGATATACGGCGCTTCATACATCTGTGTACGATAGCCGTCCTTTTTGATGTTGATCGGGTTACTACCTTCAATAACAAAAGGGGCTACGCGTTGACGGTTCTTCTTAAAATCCATCAATACGTGCTTGGTCTCAAAAGTCGAGAAGCCGGGAAAGAAGGTGTCCAACAAGAATGTAGTTACGGGCATCCGTTTGTTGTACGCCGGAAACATCGTCTGAGGTTGGTAGATGCTGATATCGCCCCCAGCCACTTGGGATGCCGTTGGCCCATTAAAAAACGATCGAATTGCACTCGCTTTGATCTTCATAAGGTTTCATGCCTCCATTAAATTAATAGTCCTTGCGATAGTGAATGCCTACTTCGCGCAACTCATCCGCATGATTTTCTACTGTGTCGCCTTCGGCCACAGCCAAAATGTCATAATTAAAGATGCCTGTCTTCCACACCAACGCCACAACGTCAGCGCTTGTCGCATCGGCAGGTTCAGCCAATACATACTTTGCTACTTTGCTGCCATCAGTAGCTTCTTTATCAACCAACTTCCCTTTTCCGTCAGCTTCGACCACGCCAATCAATGCACCTACATCAAGTTTTCCTTCACCGGATGCAATGGTGATCGAAGTTGTCAGCGCAGGGATTTCCGTCCCAGCAAAAATCGTTCTTGGCTGCACAGAACCAAACTCCATATCAATATTTGGCATTAGATTCTACCCCCCATCATTGGTTGACGTTGATACCATCTTTGTTCATTTGCTGCATCAAATGCGCGGAAAACCTTGTTGACATCGGATAAATTTGCAAGATCATATTCTGGTTCCGTATTCTGCGGTTGCGGAGCAGCTCCCACCCCCGGGGCACCAGATGCCGCATTTGCCTGAACCGCAGCGCTGAACACGCCAGCTTGGATCATTTTGCCTTCCTGCATCGCCTTGAATGCGAGTTCCTGGGCTGTCATGCGGTTCGTGCCGTACTTGGCTTCGTTAACTAATGCAGGATCGATATTTGCTGCGATGGCGTCGATTTCCTGCAGGCGTTTGCGCTCTTGTTCCGCTTGGTCAGCTCCAAACGCTTGAGGCTGATGCTCAACTGTATTTTGCGGCGCAGGAGTCGGTTGTTGATGGTGATTCTGTGGTTCCGTTTGCAGGTTTTTGTCAATTTTCATTTCTTCTTCACGTCCTTTCAACTTGATTAATTCATTTCGGATTTTATTGACAATTTGAGGCGGTAAGATTCCGGACGCAGACGCTGTCAATTTGAGCGATCCAGTGTCGTCAAACATGATTTCATCAGCAAAGCCTTTTTCAATGGCTTGCTGCGCATTTAACCATGTTTCCTTGTTCATCATCGCCAAAAGCTCGGACTCCGGCAGTCCGCTTTTCAGCGCATAGGCATTGGCGATGGACTTGTTCCAGTTTCTGAGGACGTCCGACTCGTGTGCATGATCCCGATAATCACCAGCGCTCACCGCCGACACATTGTGGATCATGATTTGAGCCGTCGGACTGATCAGCACTTTGTCGCCTGCCATTGCAATGACCGACGCGGCGCTTGCTGCGACCCCCACCACTTTGATGGTGACATTTCCCTTATAGTCATTGAGTAGGGAGTAGATTTCGGATCCGGAAAATACATCGCCACCCGGCGAGTTAATAATGACTTCGAGATCATCACCACTCGCATCATTAAGGGCAGATTCGATAACTTTCGGAGACGTTGCATCCCATTCGAGCCAGTCATAGATCCACTGGTAATCGTTAGGGATAATGTCACCCTTGATATTAATCCTCTTGGCCATTTCTGTTTTCACCTCCTTCGCCGGAAACGTTAGCCGGCTTTGATGATCCACTCGGCAGGTCCTTGGCCGCCTCATATTCACGACGCAGCACTTCAACGTTATTGTCGTAGTCCATTCCCGTCAATTCCATCGTTTCCTTTTCGTGAGTGCTGAATTTGTTGGCGATTCGCATCGCTGCCGCCTGAACCTCCTTAACTGGATCGATTTGCCCCGGGCTCGGGCCGATCCAAAGGGCTTCGCTCCATAGCTTTCTGCGCATCGGGTCCGCAAAAAAACCGGGCGCCTGTATGCGTCCGGTTGCTACGGCTTCAAAGAGCCACGTTTCGTATATGGGCTGACAGAAATCATGCGCGAACCAATCGCGCCGATCGCGGAACGGACGCCATGCCTGCAGGAGCGCCGCCCGGCTGGCGGAATAGGAAGAATTGAATACGCCAAGTAGCATTTCGTAAGGCAGGTCAAGCGACGCACCAACAAGTTGTGCCATCGACTTCATGAACGCGTCAAACCCGGTCACAGGATGCTTCGGCTCACCAAACTTCACATCTTCGCCAGGTCCGAGTACGTTTAACGTGCCCGGCCCCATCTCATAGCTTTTAAGTCGCTCTTCTGGGGTCAAATCGAGTTGCTCATCCTCCTCGATACTCTCGCCCAGCGGGATGTCGTTCTTCACATCTTCAGTTGTAATGAACGCAGTGAAAAAGCTGTTGATGATAGCTGCCGTGATCTCGGCCTCTGTATACCGGGTCATTTGCTTTAACTGCTCAATGACCGGTGTCAGGTAAGGCACGCCGCGATACTGCTCAGCACGCTCCGGATCCATGATAAAAACAACGTTGGGCAATCCTGTGACCGAGTTATACGCATCAACTCGTTGCCATGAGATAGGGGTACGTGCCGGCAGCATGCTGTTTGGGTACCGGTTGCAGATGTGATAGGCGATAACCCGACCCATCGGGTCTGTCTCAACTCCGTTTTGAATACGGCGACCGTCTGGCAGCTCGACATAATCCATCGATAAGGTATCAAAGCCGATGGCGACTTGCGATACCTCCCCAGGCGTACTCAGTCGATCCGCTTCGACCAAATGTAATCGCAAGCGATAAGGATTAAGAATCTCCCCTCGGTCTGCATACTTGATTACAGCCAGAGAGTCGCCATTCATCAGCCATCCCTGCAGCGCGATCCGCTGTGCGTCATAAAAATCATTGAGCCCTGTGTTGTCGATCTTGCTCAACGCCCATAACTGAAACTCCGCTTCGGTCTTAGCTTCCCACTCTTTCGCCTGCTCTGGTGTAAGACCAAGTGCGCGGTGATTAAGCTGTGACTTCAAAGCCAAGCCCGATCCGAGCACGTTGGACTTGTTTTTGTTGATCGCTGATGTCGCGAGTCCGCCGGACATGTACAGGTCCCTGCTGCGCTCCCGCAGTTTTGCAAGGTTATTCCCGATGTCCTCCTGCGGGCTGCGGCTGTCGGATATCCAACCGCGCATGGATTTCTTGGCTGTACTGGCGCCGCTGTGTGAGTAGCCTGAGTTCGTAAATCTTCTGGACACCTCCATCGTAAGCCGGGCCCTCGCTCGTTTCACTGCCCATTGAGGAGCTAGAACTTCAATGGCACGATCAATGTAATTACCAATCATCACAAATCAGATCACCTCCTTCATAAGTCGCGCGGAATCACGCGAAAAGTCGCTCGACGACCAGCGCCGGAGAGCATATTTTCGAGCTCAGCCTTCTTGTTTTCAAGCACACCAATCTCGTCACGCACAGTTGCGAGAGTTGCTCGCGTAATGTTCCGGCTGCCGATCTGGTAGGACTGTGCTCCTGCCAATATCGCAGTTTCCGCCTCATAGTAGAGCTGCAATCTTCGATTGACCTCCTCGAGTCGAGCTCGGATCTTAGCCTTATTCATGAATCATCACCTACCAGATATTTGATCGTTTGACATACTTTCTGATTGTTTTCCTTGGTTGTTTGGGGGCTTCTGCCGGAATCGACGACTTTTCGTCCAAGGTATCCAGTTTCGGATTCAAAATCTCAAGCGCGGCCAGGTTGTACACGCGCAGGTCAAATGGTTCATTCCGCTTGCGTATCTGTACCCATACGTAATAATCGCGGCCTTTCTTCTTTCGGAGTTCTTTCTTTTCCGCGGTTAGTCCGAGGAAATAGCTTTCGTTGTAACCGCGGCCATCGGGAAAATGGCAGTACCCTACTTGCCCGGGCTTAGACTTGAGATAATCAAAAACTTGGTTCTTTCCCTCATCAACGCCCAAAATAAAAAGGACCGCATGCTCGCGCTGCGTCCTTCTGTGTCCATTTAGCAAGGGAATGTATTCCCCGTTTTCGGTACCCTGACCCTTGATAGCAAAAATTCTCCGGGCCTCTCGCTGTCTGCAAAAACGATAAACTTTTGTTGTGAAGTGACCACCAGAATCGATGCAAGTAATTGCTATGGGGAAGTTACGACCTTCCTGATTCGTCCAGGTACGAGACAAATATTCGTCCAACTCATTCCAGATCCGATCTCCCTTCAAGTCTCCATAAATGACATGCTTCTCAATCCCCCATGATTCCTTTCGTATGCCCCAACCCATGACTTCGATCTCAAAACGATCGTCCTGGACGTCGACGGCAGCCGTCAGAATCTTTACTCCATCCGGCACTTCTGCCCCATAATCCTCGCAGCGACTCATCAGAGATTGGGCTTCTAGCTTTTCCCCTTCTTCTTCCCAAGTCTCACCGATTACGGTATTGGTCCAGGTTTTGAGTTTTTCTTTTCCATCGCGATTTGCTTCGAGGAATTTTCTAACAATCTCCGGCCAGGAAGACCACGGCGAGACGAACTGGTTCAAGTGAAACCCTCTGCGCCGGCTATGCGGCTTACGAGCGATCCACTTCCCGCCACCACGCTTCCAATCCCGTTCGCCACTAGAAAACCCGCAATATTCGCATCTATGATTAACCTCTGTAACCACAAACTCATTGCCGCCCATATGGTATTGGAACTTGATGTTTTCAAACGTTATCTGTTGATATTCCCCACAACCAGGACATCGTAAAGCATATACTTCCATCGTGCTGTCATTATACAATTCCTCAATCCGAGATGATCCCTTTATTGTTGGCGTGGAGCAGTAGACGATCTTTCGGTTCCAGAATGTCGTTGTACGCTTTTCAGCGAGGGATACCGGGTCGCCCTCTTTACCGGCTGACGCAGGGTAGCGGTCGATCTCGTCCATCAACAAGACCCGGATCGGGTTGGATGCCAGATCATCCGGCGAGTTAGCCCCGACAATCCGGATATATCCTCCCGGATATTCTTTTAGCTTGATCGTGTTGCCGCTGGCTCGCCCCTTCGCCTTCGTCACGATTTTTCTCAAAGTCGGGGAGGCATCGATCATTTCCTGCACGCGGTTTTTGGAGAAATCTTCTGCAGTATCAATGTCCGGCTGCACATACATGATTGACGTCGGATCATAATCCATATGATAACCGGCAATGTTCAGAAGAAACTCGGTTTTCGACACCTGCGATGAGGCCATTATGACGATTTCCTCTACATTCGGATCGCTCGCACAGTCCATTATCTCGCGCATGTACGGGACCCGATCAGTTCTCCAAAGTCCGGGTTCAGAGCTTGTTTTCGTGGTAAGTACGCGATTTTTATCTGCCCATTCAGATACAGTCAATGGCGGTCGCGGCATCCAATTTTTAAACAGCGACTTTACATATTCCACAGCCCGATCGGATATCATTCGATCTAACTCCCTTGTCCTCCCGGATCGTGATTCGCCATTGAGATTAAAATCGCGTCAACTTCCTCTCGCAAAATCCGTTCGATTTCTTTCCTACTTTCTCCCTCTAACATCGGAGAGGTTCGGACAGGCAAAGCTTGCAGTTTCGCCTTTATCGTTAGGATCATGTTGGTAAACATCATATCTATTTCATCGGCTCGATATAGTTCCCCGCGCATTTTTTCGAGTTCCAGCTGTGCTTTCTCTTTCTGCAGGCGCGTTAATTCCGCTTTCTCATTCACCTGCTTCGCCTTCCCATTATCTTCTTGCGAGCTGGACGTAACGTATTCAATATAGGCGCGGACCGAGGCCCCCAAAATATATTTCCCCCGTTCTACTTTATGCAATATTCCGTTATTATTCAGATTGATTACCCATTGCTTGGTTTTCCCGATGATCTCGGCTAAATCCCCTGTAGAGATGATCATGTCGGCCGGCTTTACTTTCTTATTTTGTTCAACCATCGCCGCATCACCTACTTTCATTCTTTGTACACGACTTTATCCGGGTAAAATCAAGCCCATCATTTGGTAGCGATTTTTCGTTTTCACCACTTTGCCTTAACCCCACAGTGAAAATGAAAGCAATTTTCAAAACATAAAAACTAACCCCTTTTCGGGCTCGCGAGCATCCGCAGTCATCTTCGACCTCCAGAAGGACCCGTGACCGCCAAAATCGCCCTATTTTGCCCTTTTTATACCTCGCATGAAGATTTATATTCCCGAGTCATACAAACGCTCTACGGTGCCATTCTGTGCGTCTGGTGACGTTCTCCTAATCCATCCCATCCAGACACAGCTCTTGCTTTGCTATCTCCAGCAGCCCAATGATCTTCAAACGATCATCCCCGCTGTAGCAAATCGTCATCTCCCCGTCTTTGCCCAAGGTGATGTACAGCACTGCATCAAGGTCTTTATTATTAATGGCCTCATCATACAGGCTCTCGGCCACCATGAAGGGAGTACGGATATCCTTGCGCTTACTGCGTTCTTTGTCCAGATTTACGAGTTTCATAAATGATCCCTCTTTAAGAATGGCAAAGCATTCTCCAATTCATCCGCCAAGCTTCTAAGCGCTGAGGATAATGACTGCGGTGCGACTTGCTCTCGATGTTGCTCTGCATTCAACACAAGCTCTGTCCTTCCCACTGCACTCGGGGGCATCGACATCACAGCTTGCATAGCTCTTCGTTTACATAAGACACACACCTTATCCCTTGTCCCATCATTTGCATTCACAAACCCATGATCACAATCCATTCCTTGGTTCATGGTAGCCGCTCCTTCATCTGCTGTAGCATCTGATCTGCCTCGTAGATCCTGTACATGTCATAAGCCTTTTCGACGATCATCATGACCAACAACAATACGATCAGCGCATATATCACTCGTTCCCAAATTGGAGATTTCATCACAATCAACCCTTTCTATGCAATATAAAAAGGCCACTCTATTATGAGTGACCTAATTTTCATATTGAAGAGATTTGAGCATATCTTTATTGGTTCTTTATAAATAGTTCTTTATCTTAGTTCTTTATATGGTCAACGTGGTTAACCACTGTGGTAAATGTCGTTAACCACCGGTGGTAAACGTGATTAACCACCTAATTCGTGTCACTAGGGTATGTCACTAGGGGGACTAGTGACATAATTTCGACCTCTCGGGGGTGATTATTTTGTAAACATTGCTCTTTGCTCCGCCGGCTCTTTTCTTTTTCTCGATCAAACCCAATGCCTCCAATTCGTCCAGCGTCTTAATGACTTTCGGCCGGCTGATCCCGGTCTTTTTTTCAATCGTCCTTAAGCTAGGGAATGAAGCGGCGTCATTGTTGCCGCAGCGGACTAGATACAAATAGACAATCAACTGATAAGGCCCTAGCCCATAGTCAAAAATATCATTCGGCCCTTTAAAATACCCGTTGGGGAACTCCATAAACTACTCCTCCAACTCATAAGGGTAAGGGCGGTACACCTCGTATGCATTCGACAGGCGAGAACCTTTTTCGTCCGTATTATGTACCTTCCGGACCAGTCTGTTTTTTTCTAGGCTTGCCATCGCTCTTATCGCCGTTCTCCTCGTGATTTGCAGCCTGGAGGCAATTTCATTAAAGCTGATCTCCGCCATGTTCGTCTGGTTGATGTTCTGAATCAGGAGGAAATACAGCGTAAACTCCTTAAACGTAAGGTCGAATCGTTCGATTCCCCAAGGGATGTTCGTATAATCCTCGCCCCCCTTTTCACTGTATGTGATAAGCCTTCTATCGTTCATGGCTCCACCCCTAGTGTCATTTATATCACTAGGATTAGTGTAGCAAATTATGGGGTGGAGATGCAAAAGAAAAAGCACCGGTTAGGGTGCTTTATTTAATCCAATCTCTTATTTCTTTAGCGATTCTATATAACTTTGCTGCGTCTTTATTTTCGTTCATGAAATGTAGGCCCCTTAGGGTAATTTCCGGGGTTATCGCTTTGTACTGGTTGTATTGTGTTTGCAGAGTTGTTACCTTCGCAAAACCATCAATCAAACCTTCCTCAACCATCATACCTATGACCCTGTGCCATCTAGCTTCAGTAATCTCTAATGCTTCCGGTGAAATTGCAGTCATATCAACGACGTCGCCATCCATCGAATTATCAAGGTGTTCCAATATTTGTTGAATAACTTGAAGCGTTTTTGACGCCATACATTACCACCTCCCAGCATCATACTTCGACAACAGGAAGGATTTTCCTCCTGTTATGTAGAACTTTTTACCTATGAAAGGAGGTGGAAGTAACATGCCGAATCAGCATATAGTACCGCACAAAGACGGCTGGGCTGTAAAACCAGAAGGTGGTAACAAGCCGACTAAAGTAACCGATACAAAACAGGAAGCTGTAAAAATTGGGCGAGAAATCGCGAAAAACCAAGGTACCGAACTAGTGATTCATGGTAAAGATGGCAAAATTCAATCTAAAGACAGCCATGGGAGAGACCCATATCCTCCGAGAGGATAATCAACACACTTAAAATAAGCCACGTCTCATCAAGACGTGGCTTTCATTTCTTTTATGGCGGTTATTTATACCGCGCCACCGCCAAGGCGCTGCCTGAAGAAATGGGACACCCTACACCGCCAAATGCAGGTTTTGTTTGCACACAATATACTGCGATTCGGTGCATATGCGGGGTGAGCCTTGATGGAGATCCGGATTGGAGCTTTCACCATTCAAATTGTGTGCCGGGTTGCCGGCTAATGCCCGGCGAATGACCAGGGCGTTCACGCCCCCGTGGTGTCCTCTCTCGATTCTCCATGGTACAAGATTATCACGTTAAAAACGCCGTGACTCACAATGATTTCGCTTTTTTTTCTCAATTTTTTCCTAGAAATCAAAGCAATTTTATTTTGTGTGTTTCAAAATACATTACGTTGGAAATGTGATTACGGACGGTTTTCTCACTAATAAACAGTTGCCCGGCAATGTCGCGCGTCGTTTTATCCTGCACGAGAAGTTCAAAGACCTCCCGTTCACGATGAGTTAACAGAAATTTGCTGTTACGATCGCTGCTCTTCAAAATGCGTCACCCCTCCTTGCTCGGGTTTTGTGGTTTAACAAGGTTCAGGGATACAGTCAACACATCTTATGAAAGAACAGGGTTAATGGTGCGATGCCGTGAAGAAATGGGCGATTCTTACTTAAAGGCCATCGCGGCGCGAATGGCTTTCAGCCAGCCCTGGTAGAGCGATTCCCGCGTAGGCTGCGGCATGGACGGTTCAAACCGGCGCTCCAGCCGCTTGCACTGT
This sequence comes from Paenibacillus phocaeensis, assembly GCF_900021165.1. Classification (GTDB taxonomy): domain Bacteria; phylum Bacillota; class Bacilli; order Paenibacillales; family Paenibacillaceae; genus Fontibacillus; species Fontibacillus phocaensis. The sequence goes on from NZ_FCOQ01000008.1 coordinate 143,397, forward strand.
GTGATTTCATCCAGATGGTTCCAGTAACCTACGGCCAGCCCTGCCAAAAAAGCCGCCCCCAGCGCCGTCGTTTCGCCGATCGCCGGACGTTCTACGGGTACCCCGAGGATATCGCTTTGGAATTGCATCAGGAAATCGTTGGCCACGGCTCCCCCGTCCACCTGCATGGACCGAACGGCATAGCCGGAGTCCTGCTCCATCGCGCCAAGGACGTCTTTGGTCTGATAAGCCAGCGCCTCCAGCGTGGCCCGGATGAAATGTTCCTTCGTTGTCCCTCGCGTCAAGCCAAACACCGCCCCGCGCACATCGCTGTCCCAGTACGGGCTGCCGAGCCCAACGAAAGCCGGGACGACATAGACGCCTTCCGTCGAAGCGACGCGGGAAGCATACGTTGCGCTGTCCTTGGCGTCACGGAATAGTCGCAGTCCGTCGCGCAGCCACTGGATGGCCGAGCCGGACACAAAGATGCTGCCCTCCAGCGCGTATTCCACCTTGCCGTTGAAGCCCCAGGCCAAGGAGGTGATCAGCCCGTGCTCGGACACGACAGGGGTACTGCCGGTATTCATCAGCATGAAGCAGCCGGTCCCATAGGTCGTCTTGACCATCCCCGGCTGGAAGCAGGCCTGCCCGAACAACGCCGCTTGCTGATCTCCCGCCGCGCCCGCGATCGGTACCTCCTCTCCGAAGAAATGATACGGAATCGTCGTGCCGTATACCTCGGAGGAGGATTTGACTTCAGGCAGCATCGCCTTCGGGATGTCCAGCAGCGCGAGCAGCTCATCATCCCAGGCGAGCTCGTGAATGTTGTACATTAACGTCCGCGACGCGTTGGAGTAATCGGTCACATGCAAGCGTCCGCCGGACAGCTTCCAGATCAGCCAAGTATCGATGGTGCCAAACAGCAATTCTCCGTTTGCGGCCCGCTCCCGCGCCCCTTGGACGTGATCGAGAATCCACTTGACCTTGGTCCCGGAGAAGTACGGGTCGAGCAGCAGGCCGGTTTTGGCCCGAAACAGGGCGTCATGCCCCGCATCGCGCAGCTCATCGCAGATGGAAGCCGTTTGCCGCGATTGCCAGACAATCGCCGGATAGATCGGGCTGCCGCTGTCTTTCTCCCAAACAACGGTCGTTTCCCGCTGGTTCGTAATGCCAATCCCGGCGATTTGTCTCGGCTTGATGCCGGCTTCCGACAAGCAGGAGGCGATGACCGACAGGATCGATCCCCAAATTTCGTTCGGATTTTGCTCTACCCAGCCGGGTTCGGGAAAATATTGCGGAAATTCCCGCTGTGCCGAATGGACGATGTCCCCTTGGCGATTAAATAAAATCGCCCGGGAGCTGGTTGTGCCTTGATCCAAGGCCAAGATGTATTTCTCCATGGTATTTCCCCCGTTTCGGTTGGAGTAATAACGCTTACATTCCTATTCCTAATCTTGCCCCGTCATGCCTCATGCACGCTATCGCTTCGCAAGGCGAGAAGGTAGAAATAAAGAAAGAACCGCGGGAGCTTCCCCTTGGTTCTTTGCTGTCCGCGTCCATTATCCTTCTGGCTTGTAGCTCTTGGACAACTTCTCCAGGATCGTAATGATCATTTCACGCTCCTGCTGGCTGAGTACCGATAAATGCGTTTTCAACACTTCCCGCGATTTCTTCCGGGCTTCCCCGAGCACCTCGGCTCCGCGTTCGGTGACCGACAGCAACACGGCCCGCCGATCCTGCTCGTCGTGTCGGCGCTCCACGTATCCGCTCTGGACGAGGCGATCGATCATTACCGTGATCGCGCTGGGCTTGACCTCCAGCTTGTCGGCCAAGTAGCTGACATTACACGTCTTCTTCCGGGCAATCAAGGTCAGCATATGAAACTGTGGACCGGTCAGCCCCAGCTCATGATGGTGCATGAGTTCGCTTTTCATTTTGCGAAACGAACTGGACCATACGGATTCAATCCGATCTATGTAATTGTCGAGATCAAAGGACAACCCAACCATTCCTCTCTCCGATAGATAACCTACTGACTAGTTTATTATGCGCCTTCCGAAAATTCAAGGAATCTGTCGCCATTTGGCGGGCAAACCTACTTGAAAACGGCTTAGAAATCCTTTATGATGAAACCGGATATCAAAATTATTTTCACGGTTTATAGTTTATGGATAGAAATAATTTTCATTTTCGATGGATTCAATGGCCGCACTACCCAAGGGAGGACTATCGATGACACCCATATTGCATGCCGTGTCCAGCCACCTGGAGACGCTGCCGCCGCAGGAGCGCAAGCTGGGCGAATATATTTTGGAAGCGCCGGCCTCCGTTGTGCATCAAGGGATCACGGAGCTGGCGAACGCTTGCGGAATCAGCCCCTCGACGGTAACGAGGTTCTGCAAGACCTTTCACTTTAAAGGCTTCCCCGATTTCAAAATGAAGCTGGCCTCCGAGCTGGCCCATAAGCCCGCGGAGAACCATTACCAGGACATCATCGCCGGCAACGACCTTCAGAGAATCGTTGAGGCGATGGAAGCGAACCATGTGGCTTCCATTACAGACACCACCCGGCTGCTGGACATGAATCAGCTGTCCCGCGCGGTCGAGGCGTTATGCCGAGCCAAGCGTATCGATCTGTACGGCGTTGCGACCTCCTCGATCGTGGCCCAGGACTTCTATCAGAAGCTGGTGCGCATCGGCAAGAACTGCACCGCCTTCGCCGACTCGCATATGCAGATCACTTCGGCTTCCGCGCTGGGGGAAGGCGACGTAGCGCTGGCGATCTCCTATTCGGGCGAGACGCCGGAAACGATTGACGCTCTGCGCTGCGCCAAGGACAGCGGCGCGATCACGCTATCGCTCACGCAGTACAGCAGCAACTCGCTGGCTTCGCTGGCGGATATTTCATTATTCTCCTCCTCGCTAGAGGAAGGGATGCGCCGGGGGGATATGGCCTCGCGGATTGCGCAGTTGCACGTCATCGATATTTTGTTCACAGGCATGGTCAGCCTGGAATTCCAGGACTTCATTCCGAAGCTGGAAAGCTCGTACCAGAACGTACAAATTTACCGTAAAATCCAAGGAGGGCAACATTCATGCTGAATATGATCAAAACCAGCAGCGAGCAGCAGTTTAATGAAACCGGGGCAGGCATCATCGCCAGCCTTCTTCAGTCCAACCCGCGGGCGATCCTGGGCCTGGCTACAGGCAGTACGCCGGTCGGGGTGTATGAGAAGTTGATCGAGCTCTACAAGAACGGCAGCGTCAGCTTCAAGCAAGCCAGCAGTTACAACCTGGACGAATATATCGGATTGCCAACAGACCATCCGGAGAGCTATCGCCGTTTCATGGATGAGAAGCTGTTTCACCATATCGATATTTTGCCCGAAAATACCCATGTGCCATCCGGCAACGCTGCGGATCCGGAGCAAGCCGCCAAGGACTACGCGAAGCTGCTGGATGAGGCCGGTCAAATCGATTTGCAGTTGCTGGGCCTCGGTCATAACGGGCATATCGGCTTTAACGAACCCGGCGAAGAGCTGACCGGACCGCCGCATGTCGTAAAGTTGGAAGAACGGACCCGGCTGGCGAATGCACGCTTCTTCAATTCCATTGATGAGGTACCTACACATGCGCTGACGATGGGGATTGGGTCGATTCTGCAAGCCAAGCAAATCCTGCTGATGGCCAAAGGCGAAGACAAGGCAGAGATCATCGCCAAAGCCTTGAAGGGGCCGATTACAACCCAATGTCCGGCTTCTTTATTGCAAACCCATTCCAATGTGGTCGTCGTCGTGGACCAGGCGGCAGGGAGATTCCTGTGATGAGCGGAACGGCACGCACGTTCAACATCATTCATGCTGAAGTGGTTACCCCCCACGGGACGCTGCACGACGGCGCCGTTGCGGTAGAGAACGGCGTCATCACTTATGTGGGGTCTACTGCCGGATGGTCGGAAGCTCTTCCTGCGGATGCGGAGACGATTGATGCAGCGGGCAGCTATGTGTTGCCCGGCTTTATCGACGTGCATGTGCACGGCGGAATGCTGGAGGACTTCTCGAAACCTAGCAAGCAAGGGTTAGACGCGATCACCAAGCTTCATTGCAGTCAAGGGACTACCTCGATGCTGGCAACCACCATGACGCTGCCCAAAACCATGATCGAAAATGTGTTGGCAGAAGTCCATCAATACATGTCCGCAGAAATGCCGTACGCGCAATTGGTTGGCGTTCATCTGGAGGGGCCGTTCATCAGCCCCAAATGGCCGGGCGCTCAAAATCCCGAGCACATCGTCCCGCCGAACCGGGAATGGGTTGAAGCCTGGGACCGGCAATATCCGGGATTAATTAAGCAGGTTACCTTTGCACCGGAACGGGAGGGTGCACGTGAGCTGATTCGTTATTTGCGGAAACGGGGAATCGTAGCGGCGGCGGGTCATACCGATGCTACTTATGAAGAAATCATGACCGCTTATGAGGTCGGGTTGAACCACTCCGTGCATATGTTTAATGCGATGACGCCGCTGCATCACCGCAAACCGGGCACGGCAGGAGCCATCCTGAGCACGCCGGGAATCAGCGCGGAAATCATCGCAGACGGCGTTCACGTCCATCATGCGGCGATCCGGCTGCTAGCCAGCGTCAAAACCGGAAGCAACCTGGTCCTCATCACCGACGCGATGTCGGCTGCCGGCCTCGGTGATGGAGACTACATGCTAGGCGACCTGCCGGTTGTCGTGAAAGATAATGTCTGCACGCTGCGCGACAGCGAAGGGACGCTGGCCGGAAGCACCCTGACGATGATCCGCGGTTTCCGCCATCTCGTACGCGAGATCGGGCTGACGGTGGAACGGGCATCGCAAGCCGCCAGCGGGAATCCGGCCAAGCTGATCCGCATCGACCATTTAACCGGCTCGGTAGAGACGGGCAAGCAAGCCGATTTGCTGCTGGTCGATCGGGAGCTGGAACTGCAGCGGGTATGGGTCAAGGGACGTTTCATCCGCGATAACGAATAAACAAAACATGCCAGTCACAAAATAAAGCGCGAGCGGCAGGGATGGATCTACATCCCGCTTCTCGCGCTTATTGGGTATCCTCGCTTTGAGCTGCAGCTTAGCGGGTAGTTCCTCCGGTGAATCCGGCATTCGTACCGCGTGCGCCGGTGCCGGTTGTGCCCATGTTATCCATCCCGTTGCCCATGCCGGCATTTGGACCTGTCGGCGCATAACCGTTAGGACCGGTCATCGTTCCGGTACGACCTGGAAACACTCGATTAATCATCGTTTCGAAATCGCTGATGTAATTGTTCAGCGTTCCGCCGCCGCGGGATTGCGTGCCATAATCACCGATGCGGGAGACAAAGTCGGAGTCGCCGGACACATAGACATTGCGAATATGAGGTGCCGCTTGCTTAACCGCGGCTTCGATCCGGTTTTTGACATCTTGGGAGACGTTATCGGTACCGGCCCCCAAAGCGCCATTCCCGGTGGTGAAGCCTGAAGGGGTATTGTTCATCATTCCGTTATTCGTACCGGTTCCATAAGCCGAAGTCCCTGTACCCGCACCGCGGTTTACACTGGACATGCCCATGTTGCCGCCGGGATTCATCGACCCGAAGCGATTGCCGGTTGTCCCGGTGCCCAGCATCGAACCGTTACCGCTGCGGTTTACGTTATTGTCCGCCCCGAACAAACCGCCGCGCCCGAGATCAAACAGACCGCCCGTGCGGCCGGTACCGCGAGCGAATCCGTTGTCCCCGGCCCCTCGAGTGCCATAATCCGCGCCGTATGGCCCGCCAACATTGGTTGTCCCGAGACCGATGCCGTTCGGGCGCTGCATGCCGTATGCGGTAGTGCGGCCTGCAGTATTATTGCCGTGGAGCGTGACACCAACGTAAGCATCACGGTCGGTAACAACGACATGGGCTGTCTGGACGTCGCGAAGTTGTGCAACCTTATTGCTCAGCGCGGGGCTGTAACGCAGGGAACGGATCCGCTCGTCCTGCCCGTTGCCGGCACTGCGGGTGAACAGACGGTTGCCCTGATTCAGGGAATTGACATCATAGTTGCGGTGATTGCCCCGCAGGCTCTGCGTACGCACATTATTGTTGTGGGTACCGTCACCACAACCCGCCACCAATGCAACCCCGGCAAGCAACGCTGCGGACAACGATAGGTTAACGACTTTCGCTCCTCGCATGTAGTCATCCTCCATCCGTAATAATTAATGTATGAAACAGGACTTATCATGCGCTAAATCCCGTCATCGTCATACAGGTAAACATAACCGCGCGACCCACCTCCCGCCTGAATGACCGTGGTCCGAATCCCGGCCAATCCACCCACACCTCCCATTCCCGTCACGCGTAAACTAATCGTAAGACGCTCAATAACTTCAAGGGGTGCTAGCCCATGAAAGTGCTGTTCACGTTCTATGTTCCGAGCGGAGGGGTGGAGACCTTAAACCGCTTGCGCTGCGCTGCGCTAAAAACCCGGAATATCGAGGGTCATATTATGTATTTGCGCCCCGGTTCCGGATTAATCAACACACAGTTGGCGAACATTCCCGTTATGGTGGGGCCCGGGGATGCCGAATTGGTTCATCGACTGCCGCAATACGATGCGGTTGTAGCTACCTCGGACTACTGGATACCGGGGAGACTGCGCCGGCTCGGATTTCAGAAGCCGATCATATTTGAAATTCAGGGGTTGGGTACGCGGGAACAAGCGGAACAAACGCTGCGGGAAGGAACGGAGGAAGTCCTCCGCAATTGCCAAGCTTCCTTGATGCCGCCGACGCCGCATTTAATGGAACTGGCGGCTGCATGCTATCCGACACTGCCCCGGTTCGTATTTCCGAATCCGCTGGACACGCAGCACTTCCACTATAAGGTTCAACCGAAGAACCCGGTCCCGGTTATCGCTTGGGTCGGACGGCTGGAGCCCAACAAGAACTGGGAACTGTTCCTGGAAATCGCCGCCGCACTGCACCGCCAGCGTCCGCGGACGGAGATATGGATGTTTCTCGATTATCAGCTTCCATCCGAGGAAATCAAAAATGCGTTTTGGCAAAACGTCAGCCGTTTGGGGCTTCAATCCAGCCTGAAGCTGTACCCCAATACGCCAAACCGGGAGATGCCCTATTATTTGTCGCGAGTCGGCGATTCCGGAGGGTTGCTGATCTCCACTTCCATCCTGGAGGGCTTCGGTTATGCCGTCGCCGAGGCGTTGGCTTGCCGCTGTCCCGTCCTCACCACCGATTCGGAAGGGGTCCGTTTGTTTATCAAACATAATGAAACGGGCAAGTTCTTCCCTTATCCTCAGGTCGGCCAAGCGGTTGCCGGGGCGCTGGAGCTGATGGATCATCACGCGCAGCGGGAGAAGATCCGAAGCTTGGGGCAGAAGCATATTCACCAGTGGTTGTCGCCGCAGCAATATGCCGATTCGTTCCGCCAAATGCTGCAGCAATTAGGGGTAAACGGATGAAGATGTCAAAAAAGAACCTCCGGTGATCGGAGGTTCTTTTGCTCGGCAATTTTTTTGTAAAAATACATATACTATTGGGGAAACGCCGTCCCCAAAGCTAACTTCAGTTTTTTCTCGTTTTCGAGAAGCCCGGGGTCGTCCGGCAAATAGCGAAGCGCCTCCCGATTATGCTCGTAAGCTTTGGGCAAATGGCCAAGCCGGGCATAACACAGGCAAAGCCGGCTATGCGGCAGCCAGGTCCGGGACGCGGCGTGAACGATCGCCGTCCAGCTGCCGCCATTTGCGTTCTGCAGAGCCTGAACATACCAATAGGCGGCGATGGCCCACTCCTGCCGGTCTTCCATGCATTTTCCGATGGCACAGCAGATTTCCGGCTGCGGGATATCGAACCGGAGCGATTGCAGCAGAGCTTCCAGCTTCTCCGGTTCGCGCCCCAACTTCTCATAGCAATCGGCTAGCCGGGTGCAGGTGAGTACCAGGTCATCCCGGTTCGCCCTTGAATCGCGGAGAAATTCTGTAAAATGCGCCGCCGCCTCTTCAAACCGCCCGGAATCGGCCAACTCGCACGCCAAATGATAACGCAGGCGCCCTTCCAGCACACCGCCGGCAGCCAAATAATTTTCGATGATCTTCAAATTCCGCCCGGAATGGTCTCCGGCTCCGCGATGGGTAACGGCGATATCCGACAGCAGCTGTCTTCCCTCCGCGACATCCAGATATTCGTGCACGATCCCGATCCAGCGATAGTTTCGGCTTCGCTTGACCAAACGATTTCTCCGGGTGAAGGCCAAGGGGGCTCCGGTTTGCTCCTGCTCGCGAAGCACATAATTCATCAGTACCGCATCGACATCCGAAGTTAATTCTTTCTTCAATTGAAGGAACTTGGCGCGATTCGGCTCGGTGAAAATATCGTCGGCATCCAACCAGAGAATATATTCACAGGTCGCTAAGGAAAAGGCGTAATTTCGCGCGGCCGCAAAGTCGTCGCGCCAGGCAAAATCATAGACTTTGGCCCCGTAAGCCGCCGCGATCTCTGGGGTCCGGTCGGTGGATCCGGTATCGACGACAACGATTTCATCCACCAAATCCGCGACCGATTGGAAGCATACGGGAAGAGTATCCTCTTCATTCTTGACGATCATACATAAGCTGACGGTAATCAGTTTAAGAATCCTCCCTCCTTCAGCAGCTCGGCAACCTCCGTTTTATTGAGCAAAGACGCATTGGAATGATATTCGGAGAACAGCGTGCGCGGCAGACTGGAATAATGGGCGTCAAGCTCCTTGGAGCCGGGAGGAAGGATGACAAAATATTGGTCGCTATATTTCAGCGTACTAGGAGCTTCGTAACGGGAGACCAGCACCTCATGCAGCTTCTCCCCGGGGCGGATGCCGATCTCCTGAACGGGAAGCTGGCGTCCAAGGTAGTGCTCCGACAGCACCTCGGCAATGTCGACGATTCGGCAGGCTTTCATTTTCATGACGAACGTTTCGCCTCCGATCGCCGTCGTGGCCGCCTTGAGCAGCAGGTCGATCGCCTGCGACAAGGTCAGGAAGAACCGGGTCATCTCCCGAACCGTAAGCGTTAATGCTTTTCCCTCGCGCAGCTGGTTGATAAACAGCGGGACGACGCTGCCGTTGGTTCCAAGCACGTTGCCTCCGCGAATACAGGTAAACCGAGTATGCTCGCTTAAATCATTCGCGCGGATCATCAGTTTTTCCCCGATCGCTTTGGTCATGCCGTACGTATTCGTCGGATCTACCGCTTTGTCGGTGGAGACATCGATCACTTTAATGACCTGATGCGCGATGCTGGCCCGGATGATGTTTTCCGTTCCGAGCACGTTGGTCTTGAGCGCTTCTTCCGGCTGAAACTCGCAAACCGGGACATGCTTTAACGCCGCCAGATGAAAGACATAGTCGACTCCCTTGCAGGCCGCTTCTACCGCTGCGTAGTCACGAACATCGCCGATCAGGTACCGCAAGGAGGCATGCCCGGCAAATTCCCGCTGCATCATAACCTGCGCATATTCGTTTCTCGAGAAAATCCGGAGTTCCCGCGGCCCCTCCTGCAGCAGCCTTCTTGTCAGCATTTTCCCCCAGGACCCCGTTCCCCCGGTAATTAAAATCGTCTTGTCTTTGAACATCAATTCAACCTTCCTTTCGTGACTATATTCATCGTGAATTTCCGGTCAGGAGCCGGCTGTTCGCCCTGCGGATCCCGATTTCCCGCCGCCTAGCGCAACGATCCGCGCTTTGCCCTGAATCCCGGCGGCGGCATTTCGCGTATCGAACACGAACGGCGCGTGCTCCAAGACGTCCTCCAGCGGCAACCCGCTGTGATGAACCGCCAGCACCACGCCATCCGAAGAGGCCAATCGCTCCTCTGTCAACTCCACCGAACGCAGCTTGACGCCTCCGATCTCCGCCTCCGGAATCAGCGGGTCGTGATAATCGACCGCCGCGCCTTCGGCCATCAACAGCCGGATCAATTCGATGACGCTCGATTCGCGGATATCGGCAACATTCTCCTTGAACGTAATGCCAAGAATCAGAATTCGCTGGCCTTCAAGAGAGGGGACGTTCAATTCCTCCTGCAGCCGGGAAACGATGTAGGCCGGCATCTCGCGGTTAATCCGCGAGCTGATCTCGATAAACGAGCTGGCCGCCCCCACCTGTTGCGCTTTCCATTGCAGATAGATCGGATCAACCGGGATACAGTGTCCCCCGACGCCGGGGCCGGGGTAGAACGCTTTGAAGCCAAACGGCTTCGACGAGGCCGCCTCCACCACTTCCCAGACATTGATCCCCAAGCGATCGCAGAGCAAGGCAAACTCATTGATGAACGAGATATTGACGAAGCGGAACGTGTTTTCCAGCAATTTGGCCATTTCCGCCGTTTCCGTCGAAGACACCCGGACGACAGTTCGGAATGCCGCGCGATACAGTTCCTCCGTCCGGTCGGTGCAAGCGGGGGTTATCCCGCTGACGACCTTGGGGATGTCCCGCAACGGATAGCGGCGGCTTCCGGGATTCACCCGTTCCGGGGAAAACCCGACAAAGAAATCCGTTCCCGGGTTTAGCCCGTTTTTTTGCAGGAGAGGTAAAATAACTTCCCGGGTTGTCCCGGGGTAAGTAGAGCTTTCCAATGCGACCAACTGCCCGGGCCGAAGATGTTCCCCGATGCTTTCGGCAGCATCGATGAGGTAAGTCATGTCCGGTACATGCTGGTCCGTCAAAGGGGTCGGAACGCATATAATGATCGCTTCGGCGCCCGCGAGCTCCCCGAAGTCTGAAGTTACCGTCAATTGCTGCGCTTCGACATAACGTTGGATCTTCGCTTCCGGAACGTCCGCGATATAACTGCGCCCCATTCGCAGAAGCCGCAACTTATTCTCGTCCTTGTCGAGGCCGATGACGCGAAAGCCTTGGTCCAGGTAAGTTTCGGCCAAAGGCAGACCGACATAGCCCATACCAACGATGGCGATGATACGTGACAAAATCCATCTCCCCTTTCGCTTGATTTTTGACGATGGACGATCCAATCGCTGTTCTTCCGTAACGGAATCAACCAACGATCGAATCTATCATTTGGAGTAGCTGCAGGGTGCGGATGGAGGTCGAATGTTTCTCTCGGACGAACTCATAGCCTTGCCGGCTGATCTTGGCCCGCAGCGATTCGTTGTTCGGATGCAGATAGAAATGGAGTTTGGCCAGAAAATCCCGCTCCGTGACGGCTGCAAAATGCACGCCGGATCTGAAGCCAAGCTCCCGCAGATCGGTGTTGTCGGGAGCGAGCAGCAGCGTGTTGCAGGCGGGCACCTCAAAATATTTGCGCAGCGGATAGCGGTATATCGAGTCGCAGGTCAAGAAAATCTTGGCCCGGTTCACTTCAAGGGCAAACCCGCGCGCCACAGGCGCCTGGGCCTCGGAGCCGAAATTCGCATAGCCGGGGTGGCTATGGCATACGAAGCCGGGATACCCGGACAAAGCCGTCTTCATCTTATGGCGAAGCGGGTATACCTTCGGATTGGATGCGCCCATGAGCAGAACATCGATATTTTTCCGGCGCCGATAATCCCTGAACACACTGGGTTCCACGAAATGGGGGAGCCAGAACAAGCGGCCCCTGAACTCGGGATAACGCTCACCGAACGCTTGCCGATACATCGTAAAGATGTTCGCGGACGGAAACCGGCGCAGAAATTCCCGGCGCTGCTCGGGCTTGGCGTGAAGATCATGCATGATCATGCCCCAAGGCAGTTTCAACTGGGCCAGCCCATGAACTTTAGGGCAATAGGAGGCATGAAACATGTCGTTAAACAGAACGAAATCGGGCTGAAAGGGAATCCTCCGGAGAATCGCCCGCACCTCTCCGCCCTTATAATCCAAAGCCAAATCGGCGTGTTTTCGCAGTTCCAATTGCATATAGTGGAAATTCCGCTCCAAATATTGACTGAAATCCTTCGTCACGAACAAAATTTTAAGCCGCTTCATCCCTTCAAGTCCTTTTCTGTCGGAGATCAAAGATTCGTTTAGCAGAAAACCTGCCCGGGACTCCCCGAGGCAGGTTCTCTGGGCCTAACCTAACCCTGTTGGGCAATGCCTGTAAAAGCTTCGGGACCGTTGCGGACTGCCGTTGTTGCCCCGGAAATAAAGGACGTATATACGGTTTCCGGAGCGGCCGGAGCCAGGAGGTCGGCGGCTATGAAAGACGTGACTTCCGTCGAAGTGGCGTTGCTAACGACGCCATCGAGCGTAAAGATGACATTGGCGGGAGCATACGTCGCACCGCGAACGATTTCGACTGTATACGTATCGCCAACATCCCCCAGAATGCCGATGACCCCTTGCAGTATGACGATCGGATTCGGAACATTTTGCGTCTGCAGGCCGATGATCCCGAACAAAGCGGGAGTATCTGTGAGCGGCGTTCCCGGGAAACCGGGTTGGTTGGAGTTTACGGAGCTTCTGGCATCAAGAAAGACACCCATCTCTTAATCACCACCTTCTTGTAATCTAGTACAGGTTATGATCAGAGAGCGGTTTTGGTATAGACAACTTGCTCAAGATAACCGCTTATTTTAGTGCCTATCGGCAAGATCCACCCGATGGTTAGGAAGTAGCAATAAGGTGAGTCAGCGCGTCCCGGTAGCGGTTCTGGATGAACGCGATTTCCGCCGAAATGGCCGCCTGATGGCGCAGCGTCCCCATCCCTGAATGGCGGCGATAGGAAACCAACGGCACGTGCAAATAAGGAAATGCGGCGCGGGACAGCAGCACCCGGTGCCATAAATCGTAATCGTGAGTATAAGGCAGAGCCTCATCAAACAAACCGACGCGCTCGATCAGGCTGCGGCGAATCATCACGGTGCAGCCGTTAATCGGATTCCCGCTGTACAAAGTATTGGCCAACTCCCGCATCCCGAGAGGTACCATGCCAGCATTATATTGAGTAACCCGGCCGTATTCATCGATATAATGGAAATTGGTATGAGAAATCTCCGCGCCTTGCTGCTGCATAAAATTCAACTGAAGCGCGATTTTCTCGGGCATAAACAGATCGTCCGAGCTGAGCCAGGCGACGTATTCCCCGGACGAATGACGGATTCCGTGGTTTAGCGCGGAGGCCGTTCCGCCGTTGGCCTTGCCCAGATAATAAATATGCCCGCGATAAGGAGCAAGCCGCTCAGCATGAGCGGTCGAGCCGTCGTCAACGACAATGACCTCCGTGTGCGGGTACGTTTGATTCAGCGCGCTTTGCACCGCCTGTTCGATATACGGACAATTGTAAAACGGAATAATGATGCTTACGCGTGGATTCATGACGATGCGGTTCCCTCCTTGCGAAAATAGTCCAGTACCTCCTGCAGGGATCGTTCCCAGGCCACGCCCGCGCGCCATCCCAGAGCCCAGAGCGCCTCGGGAATCGGCGGCTCGGCACTTGGCACCGCCCCGTCCCCAGCCGGAGGGCCGATCTGTATGTTCAAATCCCCGACATCCGTCAGTTGGGCGAAATCCTCAACCAACTCGGCCAAGCTCCGCTCCCGTCCCGAGCAAACCGGATAAACTTCGCCGATCTCCCCTTGGCGCAGCAGGATTTCATAAGCGTCCACCGCATCGCGTACGTCAAGGAAATCTCGCCGGGCGTCCGCCGAACTCAACCGGAAGGGAGGAGAGGCCTCCCCCCGTTCCAAGCGAACGATGTGCCGGGCGAGCAAAGCGCAGATCCCCGTCGACGGCCCCGCGCCGACCAAGTTACCCGGTTCGGCGATCAGGACACCGAGGCGGAACAGCTTCCCCCACGCTAACGCGGCGGCCTCCTGCAGGGATTTGCTGAGCCCGTAAGGGTGGGTCGGACGAAGCGGCCGCTCGAGTCCGAACTTAAGCCGGGAGCCGGCGACGAGAATTCGGGTCTCCCCCAACCCGCAGGACTGCAGGGCATCCAGCAGGTACAGGGTCGTCATGAGATTGCTTTCCATATAGAGCAGCGGCGCAGACCAGGAATCCGGCACCGAGTTTTTGCCGCCGAGGTGCAGAACATACCGCGGCCGGGTCCGGTCGATCGTCCGTCTGACCGCCGCTTTGTCCGTCAAATCGCAGACCATGTACTGGACTCCTTGGATGGCGGGCAGCCCGGCTTCGCTTCGCACCACCGCAAAGACCCGGTACCCCTTGGCGGCGAAACGGCGGCTGGCGTGGCGGCCGGTAAAACCGCCGGCTCCCGTGATAAGGATCGCCGCCCCGTCACCCATGCCGTCTCATCCATTCGGCCATTTCCTCCAGCATCTGCCGGAAGGGGGGAAGAGGAACCGCCGCCTCCGGACGGGTGTTCACCAGGGTCCGATCGAGCGCGGGGCCGTCGTCCTCTTCGACCTCAATGTCGTCTCTCCCCCAGATTTCCCGAAACAGCTGAAGCATCTCGTATTTGCTGACCACTTCCGGATGCGCCAGATGGATCAATCCGGACACCGGACGATCGAGCAATAATTCGATCGTTTTGGCCAGTTGCACCGTAGTCACGCCGTTCCATTTGACCCGGCTGTACCCGGACACCATACCTTTTTGGCTCATGAACCAATGGAACAACCCGATGCCCTGACGGCGAACTTCCGGCCCGATGATCGAGGTGCGGATCGTCAGATGCCCTTCGTCGCGCACTTCCCCGAGCGCCTTGGTTAAGGCGTAGGTCGTGACGCCGTCGGGTTGATCGTCCTCCCGGTAGCCGCCGCGGTCGCCGAGAAAGACGCAATCCGTACTGATGTGAATCAGTCGCGCGTTCATTTTGTCCGCCAAATGCCGCAGCCGGTGGGGGAGAAATCCGTTGATGTGGTAGGCCATGATTTTGTCGCGGTCGGCAAACTGGTTCAGGACCCCAACTGCGTTGATAATCACGTCCGGACGAACGAGCTGTACGGCTTGATCGACGGCAACGATATCGCCGGCATCCAAGATCAGCGAATCGGGATCGCCGGAATCGCGCGACGTATAAAACACCCGATGCCCTCCGTGTTCCCGGAAATGCCGCACCAGGACATCGCCGGCCATGCCGTGGCCTCCGAGGATCAGCATTTTCATGACAGAAATCCCCCTTTATCCAACATGGCCCGAATCTCTTCCTTATTCATCAACTCATGCTCCGAGCTCAGCTCGCCGAAGGTGACGAGCGGCAAATGACCGTAACGCTCCTTCAAACCGGCAATTTCCAGCGCAGGCATAATGACCAGATACTCCTTGTCGTAGACCACGGTCGTCCGGCTTTCGTATTCGCTGAGCAGCAGCTCGTGAATCCGTTCCCCGGGCCGAATCCCCGACTCCACGATCGATACGTTGGATTCTCCCGATTCCTCGATCAGCACCCCTGCCAGATCGACGATCCGGCAGGTCGGCATCAGCATGACGAAGATTTCGCCGCCCACGCTTTCCCGGGACGCCTTGAACAGAAGCTGGATCGCTTCCGGCATCGTCAGGAAGAATCGGGTCATATTCAAATCGGTGATCCGAACCTCCTTCTTCTCGCGAATTTGCTGTTTGAACAGATGGATCACGCTGCCGTTGGTGCCAAGGACATTCCCGCCCCGGATGCAGACAAACCGGGTTTCCTCCTGGAGCAGATTGGCGTATACGACCAGTTTCTCGCCAATAGCTTTGGTCATACCGTAGAAGTTGGACGGGTTGGAGGCTTTGTCGGTAGAGATATAGAGAACTTTCTTGACTTTGTTTTCGATGGCGGCTTCGATGACATTTTGCGTACCGACCACATTCGTCTTCAGCGCCTCGCCGGGCTGTTCCTCGCAGATGGGCACATGCTTCAAGGCGGCCAGATGGTACACGATGTCCACATTCCGACAGGCGGCGGACAACGCTTCCTTGTCGCGGATATCCCCGATGCGGAACGTCAGACGCTCGTCGTTAAAGGTGCGGCTCATCGCGACCTGGGCGGCTTCCCCCCGGGAGTAAACGATGATCTCCTTCGGCTCCAGCGGGAGGAGCTGGCGGACCAGCTCGTATCCCCATGAACCCGTTCCTCCGGTGACCAAAATGACTTGATCTTTAAACATTCAGCTTCCCTCCAAGCACGAATTTGACCACTTTTTGCGAGACCTTCTCCTCCAGATACCCCTCGGGACAAGACCAGGAGCGCTCCATCAAGGCCATCATCTCCGCCGCTTCGGCGATTCTGCGGGCATCTACGCCGGATACGACGTTGCTGCCGCAATCGACCGTCTCCGGCCGCTCCGTCGTACGGCGAATCGTGACCGTCGGCACCTGCAGGATGCAGCATTCCTCCTGTACGGTGCCGCTGTCCGTCAACGCACAGAGGGCATGCTTCTCCAGCTTCACGAAGTCGAAGAAACCAAAGGGTTCATAAAATTCAACCAATGGATGCATTTCCAGCTTCAGATCACGTTCGATCCGCGATCTCGTGCGGGGATGGATACTGCATATCAACCGCTTGGAGGAAGTCTCCGCCACCCGGTTCAACCCTTCCATAATGGCGTGTAAAGAGGCGGGGCGATCGACGTTCTCGGCGCGATGAGCCGTAACCAGATAATACTCTCCCGCCTGAAGCCCCAGCCGCTCCATAATATCGCTGGCATCGATCTGCGGTTCGTAATATTTCATCACTTCATATATCGGATTGCCGGTCAGCACGATGCGCTGGCTCGGTACGCCTTCCGCGAGCAAATGAGCTTTGCTCTGCGGGGTGTACGGCATATTGATGGTCGACACCGCATCGATGACTTTCCGGTTCTTCTCCTCGGGAACCTCCAGATCGTAGCAGCGGTTGCCCGCCTCCATATGGATCGCCGGGTACCCAAGCCGCTCGGCCAGAACAGCGCACAGCGCACTGTTCGTATCGCCCAGCAGCAGCACACGGTCCGGGCGCTCGGCCTCCAGGATCCGCTCCATCTGGCCAAACATGGCTGACAGCTGGCTGCCCAGCGTCGTTTGATGATCCTGAAAGATGTAGTCGGGCTGTCTCAAGCCAAGCTCTTGGAAAAATACATCGCTGAGACTAGCCGTAAAGTTCTGCCCCGTATGCACCAGCACATGTTTGTCAGCCCACCGGTCCAGCAGCGGGATAATCCGGCTGAGCCGGATGATTTCCGGCCGGGTTCCCAAAATGGTCATGATTTTCACGGTCTCATCTCCTTGCAGACTTATGGCGTTTACGTACACGTTTCGTACGGGTTCTTCCTGCTCTTCGACCTGGTTTGCGCCGGTACCGGGCCAGCTTGCGAACGCGGCCGGTTCCGCTTCGTCGGGCGGACGAGCTTCTTCCTCCGCCGGATCTTCTCCTGCGGAGCCGCTTAACCCGTCCCCGTTGGACCCTGCTGCGGCGCCCGGCGGGATTGGCAGGTTCAGCCGGCGGCATCTCAGCCGCGGGCCCCTCGAATTCAAGCCCGCGGGATTCCGCCCCGACAAGGGCGGGATCTCCCGGAACCGGCTCGGGACGAGGCACCGCATAACCTTGAAGCCCCTGCATGCGCTGCACCAACCCCTGCAGCCGCAGCTCATAAGCAGCCGGGCCAAACACGGCCTCTGCCTGGGCTCGATTGTTCTCCCCCAGACTGCGGACCCGTTCTCCCGAGGACAACAGTTCCGCGCATTTCTCTACAATTCCGCCGTTCTCTCTCACCGGCACGAGGTAAGCGCCGCTGCCGACCGCCTCCAAAATTTCACGCAACCCGCCCGAAGCATAGGCGACAACCGGTTTGCCGAAGACCATTGCCTCCAGCGCGGTTAATCCAAATCCCTCCGGCAGGATCCCGGGAACAACTACGATGTCCATTGCGCTAAAAGCGGACTCCACATGGTCTTCAAAGCTGACGAATATAAAGCGGTGTTGATGCAGCGACCCCTGAACCGTTCGCTTTAAGTCCCGGTAATATTCAGGTTGAATCTCCGCGCCAATGACAACGAACTTGGCCTCCGGGAACCGGTCTGCAAGATCCAACGCCGCTGTAATGAAGTGATCGGCCCCCTTCTCGGGAATCAGGTAAGAGGAGATATAGCCGATCAGTACCTCCGAGGGCTTCACCTTCCATTGCGCCCGTTTATGCCACCGCTGTGCCGGCCACATCTCGGGGTGGACATCCTCGGGATTCCAGGAAGGATACAGCAGCGCGGTTTTGTTGGCCGCCTGTGTCCGGAGGAAAGGAAGCAGAACGGAGTCGGAAATCCCGATGATCAGATCGCTGTACCTGTCGATCAAATTCACCGCTTCGAGGGTCGACTCGTTGGTCGCAATCACCTCCGTGATCTGCCAAATGACGGGGATCCCCAGCTGTTTCGCAGCGATCGCCGGCGAGATGTTCACGCTGGTATTCACAAGCACGGCATCCGGCCGTTCCTCATTCAGCAGCTCCACCGTTCGCCGCACCTGCTCGCCCCAGGCGACGGCATGGAACTCGCCGGGCAAGCCGGCATGCGGGGAACACATACTGTAGAGCAATCCGTTCTCGCACAGCAGGGTTCGGATCCCGTAACGTTTGGCCAATACCGACAAACTGCCATGCCGTGGAACCACCAAGGTACAATCGTAATACGCCGAAAGCCGCCTTGCGTTAAACAGCAGTAGCTTCTCAGCACCGGTTACGTTTCTTGAATTGCACACATGGGAGAACAGCAGCAGTTTCTTCTTCTCCGACACGACGGCCCCTCCTTTGCTTGTGCTCTTCCCGGGCGCTCGGACCCATCCGCTGATCTGCAGAAATCACCCGAAAATCACAGACAGCAGCTGATCCAACCGATTGGCATACGTATGCTCCCGCAAGGTTCGATCCAGTGCACGCAGGGCGATCTCCCGTCTTTCTTCCTCATGGGTCAGGTAATAACGCACTTTATCAACCAGCTCCTCGGGGGAGGAGAAGGTGACGATTTCTTCCCCGGGCAGGTAAAACGAAGTTAAGTCGTCGCGCGCATCCACCAATTGAAGCGTGGCGCAAGCCGAGATTTCGAACGTCCGGGGATTCGGCGATGCCGCCGGAATGCCGGCTTTATTGTTGTTGACGTCCTCCTCGAACGGAGAACGGTGCAGATTCAGAACGATTTTCGACCCGCTGTATACTTCTGCGGTCTCCAACGGTCCCATCCACTTGCCCAAATCAATGCGATCCGCATAGGTCGGGAACTCGGGCATCCGATCCCACCAGATGCCGTTGATTAATAAGCCTTGTTCCATCAGTGCGGGAAGAACCGGTTGAAGATAGGCCACCCGATTCCAGTAAGCCGAGCCGATAAAGCTTAAATTACGGCGATGCGGAGAGGGAATCAGCGTTGGACGGTAATGATCCGGATACGCGGCAAACGGCAGATAATGAACCTGGCTGCAGCCGGCTGCGCGATAGAGATCAACACAGTTCCGTTCGAGCGTAAATACATAATCGTAGCTAGAGCTCAGCGGAATCGTCAGATCGGTGTAGTACGGATCATCCGTAAACCAAACGGCAGTCGGAATGCCCATAGCCCGCACGGCATTTAGATGCTCCACGGGGAGCTCCAGCCCGTCGAGTGCGAGCAGCAGGTCGGGCTTATGCTGCACCGCCAAATCCGCAATCGGGTCGCCCGGTACGGCGGCGATCAACTCCGTGGTTAAGGTGCGGAGCGTAGACGTTACCGCTTCGTCAAGCGGAGAATACGGGAATCCTTTCCCTGAACCGACGTACAGCACTTTCAATTTGCGGACCGGAAATACCGGCCGCGGTCGACTCACGATATAGCTGGCTCTCCCCCTCAGGTACCCCTCTGCGTAGCCGTCACGGAGTCCGTTGGTTCTTCCGCTTTCAGCCGGGCCTAAAACGGTTGGAATTGTTTGGTCAGCCGCTTCTTCTGTGAACATAATGTCACTCCTTTTTTTGAGTTGGTTCTTGGAACTAGCTTTCGACGACGGCAGCCAGCAGGCGGCTCAGCCGATCCAAATAGGTGTGAGCAGCCGTCGTCGTCCACAACGAACGCCAAGCGATTAAACGCCGTTCCTCCTCATGCTCCAGGTAATAGCGAATTTTCGCCTCCAGCTCCACTTCATCCCGGAACGTCTCGATATCGTAGCCGGGTTGATAATAGGAGACCAAATCACTGCGAATATCCGTAAGCTGGAAAGCGCCGCATCCGGCAATTTCATAGGTCCGCGGGTTGATGGAGCCTCCCGGCGTATCGCGTCCGTTCCGGTTATCCTGGCCGGCTTGCGTCGGCCGATGGATATTGAGCACGATTTTGGAGGCGTTGTAATAACGAACCGTCTCTTCGACGGGAACCCAACCGGGGCGGATGAACCGCGACAACTGTTCGTAACGGGGCAACCGGTCCCAATGATACCCGGCAATCAGCACCCGCTTATCCTGCAGGAACGAACTTAAGCGGTCGAACAAAGCGACCCGGTTCCAAAAAGCGTTACCGATGAAACACACGTCATAACGATATTCCGGTTGTACCGGAACGGGCCGGAATTGGTGCGGATTGGCGGCAAGCGGAAGATGGTGAACGCTGCGAACGCCGAGGGACCGATAGAGCGGAACACATTCGATTTCGTGCGTGAACACCACGTCGTAGCTTAAAGCCAGCGCGATCGAATCGTCGGTGAAATAAGGGTCATCAACGAACCAGACGGCCGTCCGAATGCCCATTCTCCGAATCTGTTCCATTTGAGCGGCATGATTAGGCGGGAAGATGTGCAGCGAGTTCATGACCAGCACCAGATCCGGACGAAGGCGCTCGGTCTCTCGCAGCATCATTTCCGGAGAAGCAACGGCACACTCGCGCGTCAGCTCCGTCAGCGCCGCCTTAACCCCTTCATCGATCGCATCGAACCCCTGGGGCACATACAACACCCGCAGATCGACCTTCGGCCGGGTAACCGGCGGAATTCGTTCGAGTACGGCCTGGCATCCGCCATACCGGATCCCCTCTTGATATCCGGCCTGATAAGCCTCGCCGTACCGGTTTTCCTTGTCGTTCTCCAAGGTTCTTCATCCTATCTTCGTGGAATTCTAATCTTGCGTTTCCTGGGTCTTAATAAATATATGCTGAGGGGACACGTGCATCATGGACGACTACCCGCCCGCCTGAGAAATTGGCGAATGCCGCCGTCCGCCGCCGAACCTCATACAAAAAAAACCGCTGCCGGTGATCCGGCAGCGGTTTTATGCTAGATTTGATTTTTATAGGCTATTTTATGTCCGTCTTCATACCCCTGAGCAAACCCGTTGTTAAATCCCTCCTGATACGCCGCGTTATACTCCTGGTCGTATACCGCCGCATCTTCGGGCGTAGCCGGCGCAGCGGCGACGGGTTCCGGGGCGCCAACCGGTTCCGGGACCGGCTCGGGAATCGCTGCGGCGGGGATGGGCAGAGCAGCGCGCTTGCGTCTGATGTTTCTTCTGCCGCGGCGTGAACGCAGCTTATGCTGCGCCTTGCGCCGCTTCCGGCGGGCATAGGTCAACTTGCTTCCCCGGCGCAGGGATAACTTCCGTTTCCTGCGGGGCCGAATTTTTCTCAGCGCGCGCGGCTTCACACGGCGGGTGCGCCGAAGTTTGGTTTTTGGCATACTTCTTCCTCCTGTTCTCCTCGGGTAGCGTCGTATGCGGCATAACAAGCTTCGATGATCCACGGCGACGAAGGAGTTCCATTTTTGACGCGATGAAAAGTTAACCCGCAAACCGTGCGGGCCATCGCCTCCTGATATTTCGTTAATCTATCGATATTGCCGGCAATATGCCTGGCGGCGTCGGGGGACAATTCCGTCACATCGGCAAGGCTGCCGAGAATCCGCGCCATCGCCAGCTGACTCTGGCTGATCGCGTCGATCAACCGAAGTTTGGCCTCTTCTCCGGCCTGAAGAGGTAAGATTGTCATTTGCTTGAATCCTCCAGATCAAAATCACCGCCGAACATACCGCTAAAGCTGCCATCCAGGCCGCCGTCTCCGCCGCCTTCTTCCTCGGACGGCAGAATCGTTTTTAAGTTGCTGCACAATCCGTTTTGCAGCTTGGTCAAGCCCTCGATGACCTCTACGAGCTGGTCGTGAACGTCCAGCGGATCTCCCAACTGCTTCTCGTGATCTTCGAAACTGCTCTCCAGCACATGATTCAAAATCCAATTGCGCACCTTCTCGGATTCAACCGCCTTGGCTTCTAAAATCATCGCAACATTCCACTGCATTTTGGCGGCTGCATCCAGGATGTTCAGGTAGGCCTGTTCCCTGCTCATGACATCATACCCCGCTTCATATCCTCACTCTTCCTCATGGCCTTTCAGCTGCTTCATGACAACACCTAAATTTTCCGCCATGGCCTCCTGGAAATCCGCAATGGCATTTAGATAGGAGATCACGCTTTTGTTGATTCGGCCCGAATTCTCCAGAATGCCGGGTGCTCCTTCGAACGCCGGCTCGGCGTCGGGAATCGCATGCACGATCTGCGCCATGCGTACGGCTACCTGGCGTTCCGCATCTATCACCCGCGCCATCTGCTGATGGGAGTGGGCCATGTGTAGGATCATCTCCGAAATTTTTTGCTCCACCCTGACTCCTCCTCAATCAAGGCCGGCATTCCGCGATCAACCAGCGGACACCGGCCCCTTAGGTGCCCTGCAATAACATATGCGGGTACGAATGAGCGTGTTCCTGGGGAAATAGCCCGATCGGAGCCTATAAATCCTCGCTAACCAAACGCGGCGGAGGCAGGATGGGCAGACCCTCGGGATAAGCGGCGGCCGCGTCTTCCGGAAAGGCGGCGTTCAAGGGCGCGAGCCCCCAGGCGCGCAGTGCATACTCGGAGATAATCTCCCGGCGCTGTCCCCGGTCGATTTGATACCACCGCCCGCCGCTGGCGATCACAGTGCCGTCCGAGAATTCGGTCCCGGACGGGGGGCCGACCGGGTGTTCCAGGGCCGGGCCGGCCGGCAGCTGCACCAAATCCAGCACGGAGAGCCTTGCAGACTCCGGCGCTGTGACCGGGGCACCAGCCGAGTGCACACGATAGCGAACTCCATGCTCCAGCCAATGGACGCCCCCGTTGACGTCACGAACCCGCACATGCGTCGGGAAGAAATCCGTAGCCCTTAACGTCCGCTCCCCGCGCCATGCCGGCATCCGCGTATATAACGCTTGCAGATCCCCCCATTTTTCACTGAAAAACTGGTGATTGCGGGTATTGACTTCCTGGAAGCCTTCGGAACCGAGACTTTTCATCGTCATGCTGCCGTAATGATGGACAAAGGTGTCCCTGGCGATCACCAACTTCTTCCCCTGCAGTCGGATCCGGGCGACCCAATCTTCATCCTCAAAATTGCCAATTTCATACCCTTCGTCAAAATAACCAACCTCATCCAGCGTCGATCGCGGAAAAGCCACGCAAAACCCGACCAACCGATCGGTTTCTTGCCATTTCAAGGAATCGGAGTGATTATGCCCGGCGGCGAATGCCGGCATATCCGCTACGTCTTGATAAGGAACCTCGATTTGCTGCTCGCCGCTGATGTAATTCGTGACAGGTCCGGCTGCAGCCGCCCCCGGATACTCCCGCAGGCACATGTGCAGTTGATCCAGCCACCGCTCCGTAACCAGCACATCGTTATTCAACAAGACGATGGTCTTCCCTTTGGCCATCATCAAGCCGGTATTCACGGCGCGGGCGAAACCCAAATTCTGCGGATACACCGCCAGCCTCACCCCTTTGCGCCGCCGGACCGCTTCGGCCGTACCGTCAACCGAACCGTTGTCGACCACGATGACCTCATGCGGAGGGGCCGTATGACGATCAATATGATCCAAGCACTGCATCAGCAGGTCCAAGCGATTGGTTGTCGGTATGATGATGCTCGTAAGCTCCTGGCTGGTTCCAAACGTCCGCAGGCCTTCGCGGACTCCGTACCCATAACCTGAAGCGTAACCTTGTTCGTAAGTTCCCGAAGCGCGCCTCGCTTGCGGGCTATTGCTCCCTTTATCTTCCGTTTGCACCGTTGTGCACCTCCCCGAGCTGCGGCAATACCGCCTCGCCATTTATCAATTTATCAGCCAAATGTCCCAGATCGAGCGCGACCTTGCCCAGCTCCCCGGCCAACCGCGCGCAGATGATCACTGCGGCCACGCCGGACGCGACCAGGGCCAGGTCAAAATCGGGGAATTCCCGGACGCGTTGGATCACCGCGGGAACATCGGCCACGCCATGAACCGGGGCAAGCGAGCCAACCACGTTCATGCCACGCTGCCCAAGAAATCCCCCCAGCGCCTCCGATTGATTGCCGATCAACAAGATGCGCCGCCCATGCAGCAGTTTCGTCAAATAACCGCCGGCATTCAATTCGTAATTTACAGTCGAAGTAGTCAAGCGAAGGGTGCGGTAATCCCACCCATAATGCCGCAGCACGGGGAACAGCAGGCCTTGATAGGATGGATGCCTGGATTCCGGAACCCCGATGATATCCGCAGCCTTTACAGCGGAAGCCAATGCCTCCCGCGCGGCCGGATCCGGCAGCTGTACGCCCGCATAGGGCAAAAAAGCCCCCCAGCGGAGCGCCTCCTCGGTAGAAATCACCGTACCGTGCGCCAGAGTGAGCAGCTCCCCGTCACCGAGGCGGACGACGGACAGCGGCCGGCCTCCCCGCAGCGCCGCATCGACGGCGGCGAAGACGCCAGCGGGGGGATGCAGCGGATGCATTCGTCCGGCAACGGCGGGGAATCCGGCAGCGATGACGTCGTCAACCCGGACCTCCGGCAGCAGCATATAACGGGGGATCAACCGTCCCAGCTTGGCTTCCCCGCCTTCAAACAAACCTTCGCGATAGCCTTCCTCGTAGGCCGCAGCCCGGACCCGTTCCGCTTCGGCTGCGGACCAGGCGGTCTCCGTGCCGTCCATCGAGACCGGGTCGGGCGGAGCCGGCTCAGGCGCAGGCCCTAACGGCGGCAGGGGGACAGCCGGGGGCGTTGCGGCTGCGCCGGCGGCTTCTCCCGTGCCGAAGCCCCAGTCGGNCCCCCCACCACAGCTGAAGAACGTCGAATTCCAGCTTGCCGTCCTTCGCGTAGCGGTTGTTTACGTCGGTAATCTCCAGCTCCCCGCGCGCGGAGCGATCGATGCTGCGGATGATGTCAAACACGCTGTCATCGTACATGTAAATGCCGGTAACCGAAAATTTGGATTTGGGTTTCTTCGGCTTCTCCTCGATAAAGGCAATCTGCTCCGGGGCGTCCTTAGCAAACACCGGCACCCCGTATCGTCGCGGGTCGTCTACCGGCTTCAGCATCACCCGGGCGCTGCTGGCAGGCTGCTGTTTGAATTTCTCTACATAGGGCGTCAAATCATCCAGAAACAGGTTGTCGCCCAGCAGCACAACGAATTTTCCGCCGGGCGGGATGAATCCGTCAGCCAGCTCAAGCGCCTCTGCGATCCCCCCGGCTGACTCCTGAACGCGGTACGTCAGGTTCACTCCAAAGTTCTCTCCGCTTCCAAGGAAATCGGCGTACAGCCCGGCCGACTGCTTGCTGATGACGATGAGGATGTCGGTGATTCCAGCTTGACGCAGCCGTTCTATGCCGTAACAGACCATCGGATAGTTCCCGACCGGAAGCAGATGCTTGTTGATCAATCGGGTCAGCGGGTATAGACGCGTGCCGCTGCCCCCCGCCAAAATCACACCTTTCATGAACGCTCCTCCCTTGTGCTCAAGATTGGGAATTCTCTTAAATGAATTGCCAGGGATCCACTCCCCATTTGTTGATAAACCGCAAACGGTTCCGCTCCAGCAGCTCGTTCCAGCCCTCCGGATGCCGGGCTTTAAAGCTGGTGCTGCCTTCGTGGTACACCAGGGTATCGCCGCAAACGAGCAAGCGGTAGCCCAGCTGCCGTGCGCGGTAGCAGTAATCGTCGTCTTCATAATGTCCGGGCGAATAGCCTTCGTCCAGGAGACCCACCCGCTCCAAAACCTCCCGCTTCAACAGCAGGCACATCCCGACCAGTCGCTGGACCTCCTGCCATTTAGCAGAATCGGGAAGGTTATGACGCTCCGCCGCTTGGGCAAAGCTCTCCCCCTCCGCCCAGTCGATCGTCACCTGCTGCCGTCCGCTGGCATAATTGGTCACCGGACCGACAAGGCCGACATCGGCGGCGCTGTACAGCGCCAGCAACAAATTGGACAGCCACCGCGGGGAGACGATGACATCGTTATTCAGGAGCAGGAGTTGATCGCCCGAAGCCACGGACAACCCCCGGTTCACGGCTGCGGGAAATCCCTCATTACGCGGCATCGCCACCAAGATCAGGCGCTCCTTCAGGCAGAATGCGGCGGTGTCATCTTCGGAGCCGTTGTCCACCACGATGATTTCATAGGGAGTCTCCGTATATTGGCGAATCGCCGCCACGCATGGGGCAAGCAGGTGCAGCCCGTTGTAGGTAGGAATGATGATACTGGTAACCCCGGTTCCGCTCATCTGGCATTCCTCATTTTCGCCAATTCGCCGCGTCCCAGCGTACTAAAACGCAGCCGGACGCCTTCCGTTTGCATGACCTCGCCAAGCGCCTCCAGATGGTCGCCGATGATCATCTGTGCAACGGCGTTCCCCGCCCCGCTGTTGCTCGTGCGAATGCGGTTTTTGCGGATGACATCCACGGAAATCGGCGCACCTGCCTTCAGACCGCGGGCCAAAGCCATCGCCTGGGCCTTCGGAGGCACGATGAGCGCCGCGGTTCCCACCGTTCGCAAGGCGTGTCTTGACAAGGCGTTCGGCACCGCTGTCAGCGAGTTCGCCTTCAGATCCGGACGCCCCAGCGCCAGATTGAGGAAGGCCTTGCAGCGCGTCACCTCATCCTGCTGCGAAAAGGGCGGCAGATGCGGCGACAAGTCGTTTAGAGCCAAGTCATCTCCCCGATCGATCGCGAGCAGGAAAACGGCTAAATCCTCTGCGGCGACGCACAGATCCCCGTCGGTGAACAGCAGAATATCCCCGGTGGCTGCCGCCGCCCCGATTGCTCGGCCTACATCATGACCCAGACGTTCGGGGAAGCTGAGCCGCATGATCCGCGGATCCCGATCCACGGCGGCAAAGCTGCCGTCGTCACAGCCGTTCAGGACCACGATGATTTCTTGCAAGGGCAGCTTGCGAAGCTCCGCTATGACGAGCGGCAGCGTCTTCTCCTCATTGCTCGCCGTCACGATGGCCGAAGCGCTGCCGTGGAGCGGCAGCGGAATCCACGGCGCACGAAGCCCGGCCGCGCCGGCATAACCGCGGCGATAAGCGAGGGAAGCCGCCAGAATGGCCGTGAAGGACATCTGATCCACCCGCTCCGTTCGCGCCCACTCCCGAAAACAAGCCTGCATGTGAGGAGAATCGGTCTCCGCTTCATCCTGCGCAGCCGCCGCCCGGGCACCTGCAGCCAGGGCCTTCGATTTAAGGCGCTGGAGCGGGCCTCGGGCCTCTCCCTTCCCTGTGGACGTACGCGCCAAACGGCGGCCCTTGCGGGCGATGCCGTTCTTCGTCCGGGGCCGGCCAGCGCTGCCGCGCGGACCGGCCAGGCGCTTGCTTTTCCTTTTTTGCCGCTGCTTTATCGATTGTTTCGTTTCCATTCCATCTTCACCTCACCTTGCCGCGCTGCCGGCCCAAATCGCTGTAACCTCCGCGCGGCCCCTGCTGATGGATCAGCCAGTGGATCGCCTCCAGATGATCCCCCGCCACCAGCGCGGTCAGCGGATCCACGCGTCTTCCCTTATTCCGGATCCACCCCCGGGCCGGGTTCAGCTTGCCGACGGGAACGTTATGGACCGCCTGCACGTTTAACCCCAGCCGCACCGCTCTGGCCAGGGCCAGCGGCGGAACTTCCAAGGCGTCCAGACCGAGGGTCTCGGCCCCCGCCCGACGGATTGCATGCGGGACGGCGGTCAGGGAAGCCCCCCGCAGATCGGGACGCTGCAATACCCCGTTCAGGACATGTTTGGCCAGAACGACCGGATGGGCTTCCCTTCGGCCTGCCGGGCCCGAATATCCGTTCAGCGCAACATCGACGCCGGATAACGCCGCATGGACAAAAGGACGCAGCTCCCGAGCCGGGATCACCATGTCGGCGTCGATGAACAGCAGCACCTGGCCTCGGGCGGCTTCCGCCCCGACACGCCGGCCGACATCATGGCCCAGCGGCTCCGGTACACGGATGACGCGGGCACCGCAGGCTTCGGCCAGCTCGTCGGTCCCGTCGGTCGATCCGTTGGCGACAACGATCGTTTCGCTGCGCGGATGCACCCGACCTGCTTCCCGCAACACGCCGGCCAGCGTCGCTCTTTCATTCATCGCCGGGATAATGATGGATACCGTTGGATCGGGGTGATTGACCAAACGCGGCAGCGCCGGCTTGCGCTGAATCGGTTTGCGGTTCAGTCCGAATCGCGGCTTGCGTTTTTTGACCACATCATCTTCCTCCCAAAACGTGATAATACCGGAGCATATACCACAGTGTATGTCTTGCCGGGGGGGTGGTAACGGCAAACGTACCGTTGTCCCCCTGAATGCGGCAGGGGCCCTGACGCCGGGCACCGCTTATAGAGCAAGAAAAAAACGCCTTACGGCGTTTTCCATAGGTCGTTCATTGGCCTGCGGGCCAACCTCAGTTTTTGGCGCTGCGGCGGCTTGCGGTGAGCACGCTCCCCGCGCGTACGATGCTTACCCAACGCTCGGCGGCATGCTCCCAGCGATAATGGCGGCGAACGATTTCCCGGCAAGCACGACCCATGACCTGATGCAGCTCTTCATCCCGCAGCAGTTGGACGATCCGATCCGCCAGGCTCGTCTCCGGCCCGCCTGACAGCAGGTCATCCACCATAAATTCCGCCACCCGGGGAGTAGTGGCGTCCAGGGTCGGCACCCCTGCGGCCATCGCATCGATACGCATGAGCATCGACGCCGTCTCATCGCCGGGCAAGAGAACCAGACAATCCGCCAAAGTGTATCCGTCCAGGGGGGAATCCGCCGAAAGGGCGGGCAGGTGCGCCGCCCGTTCCGGGCCCCGGGCGGGGCTCCCGTAATCCCCTCGAGGGTCAAGCCGTTCGCGCAGCGAAGGCGGAAAGTCGGTCCCCAGGAGCACCAGCATCGCCTCCGGCACGCGGGTGAAGACGTCCGCGAGAGCCGAGATAATCCGGCCTTCTTCTTCCCCAGGCGGCGGCCAGCCTCCGGCGAGCAGAACGATTTTGCGGTCCGCCCACCCGAGCTCCGTCAGCCGTTGCCTGCGCCGGCGCTCCCCGTCCGGCGTCCAGCGCGGGGGCCCCTGCTCTTCCAGACGAGCCCCCGGCAGATTCACCCAAATCGGGGTGAGCAGAGAAGGAAAATGCGCCAGCACCTCGGATTTGACTCGTTCACTGCCGACGATCAGGCCGTCCACGCTGTCCAGGATCTGCGAGGTGCACAGCTTGGGAGAACAGGCAGAGGAGAAAGCCGGAGCGGAGGGCAGGGTCAACAGTACGCGGGACAACGGGAGCCGGCTCTTCAACTGGCAGGCCAACAGCGGCCGGCCGTGGACGTCCACGGTTTCCGGCCGCCACTTGCGCAGATGGCGCAGCAGCGATTCCAGGAAGAGCCGTCCTCCCGGCAGACGGTAAAAGGGAACGCTGCCGATCCAGCCTTGCGACGGCAAATGCCCGTCGGCAACGCCGAAGATGCGAAGGCGCAGCTGTTCCGCCGCATGAGGGATCATCCGTTCCAGCGCTTTCTCCGCCGGACGGTGCTTTCCTGAAGACGCCGCGAGGGCGCCGGGTGCGATGACCGCGACTTTTTCCCGATCCATGTGAAGTCTCCCTCCTTACCGTTTCGCTTGGATTCGTTATCCTAAATATACGAAACCTGCCCGGCAAATGTGACACCTTCCCAGAAGATGAGCCTAATTTGCCATAGGTTCACAGCTCCCCGCAGATCGCCCGAAAACAGGCGGCTGTCGCAGCACAGTCGTCCACTCTTTTTGCACAGGACAACATACATTGGAGGAAGAAGCAAGGGAAGGAGGATACCCACTTGAGTCAGGACACTGTCGGAATCTTGCTGAATTCCAGCATGTACCGGGGGATTCCCACGCGCAGAACCGGCCAGGAGTGGATCGCAGGGTATGAGGAAACGGCACGGGAGTATGGATTAACGCCCGTTTTCTTGCGTCTTGGAGGCATCGCCCCGGCGGGCGACCGCTGCGTTGCGTATGTCTTTAACGGCATCGAATATGTAGAACAACAGCTGCCTCTGCCCTCGGTGATTCACAACCGGGCGCTCTACCCCAAACTCGCGGCCCAGCATAGACTCCAATCTCTGAACGCCCTGGGCATCACGATCTTCAACACGAACAACCGGTATGGAAAAGACTTCGTCCATCGCCTGCTCTGGAGCGCTCCCCACTTGCGGGCGTACCTCCCATCCGCGATGCCGCTGACCTCCGGGAATTTGCGGACCATGATGTCCCGCCATCCCGACCTCATCTTAAAACCGATTCGCGGCTCCGTTGGCCACGGTGTTATGCGATTGCGGTACACACCCTCCGGGTGGGAACTGACCTATGCTTCGCCCCTGGGCAAATCGAAATGGAATACCGTCCGGCTGCATCGGGGAGAGGTTCCGCCCTGGATCCGGCGCGTCTTTCGCCACACCCCGTACCTGGTGCAGGAACGCATTCCGCTGGCGGAATATGAACAGCGTCCCATCGACCTGCGGATCACCGTGCAGCGAGGTCACAGAGGGGATTGGAAGGTCACGGGGCGCTTTGCCAAAGTCGCCGCCGCAGGGAGCTTCGTCTGCAACATCGCTAAAGGCGGCGAAGCTCTCCCTGCCGAACAGCTGCTGGCCCAAGCTCTCCCGGAACAGATCGTTCCCTCGGCGCTCGCACACGTCGAGAATCTGGCCCTGGAGATCTCCCGCCACCTGGGCAATCGGCTGCCGCTCCTGGCCGACCTCGGACTGGACATTGGCTTAACCGAGAGCGGGCGGCCTTACTTTATCGAATGCAACGGGCGCGACCAACGTTACGGCTTCCGAAAAGCCGGGTTGCCTGAAATATGGATGGATACTTATCGCCAGCCTATGGCTTACGCCCGTTATTTGCTGGAGCAACCCGCCCGGCGGCACCTTGAGCCAAGCTATCCCTCCGAATAACGGAGCGATCGCATGAGAAAGGGGCATCGTTTCTATCCGGATAAAGAAAGGTCCGGACGGAAACATGCCCCTTGTTTCGTGTGAAATTCATGATTAAAGAGGGTTAATGATAACGTACATCCGCAATGTTAAACGGCGGGTACAGAAGCGCCAGTGCATAAGCCGCCGCCGCGGCCAAGGCCATGAGCAACACCACCAGCACATCGTACCGCGAATAGGCAGTGCGGTAGTAATACGTGCGGGGCCGGTCCCCGTCGAAGGCCTTCGCTTCCATGGCCACGGCCACGCGATGTGCCCGGCGGATGCTCTGAGACAGCAACGGCACCGCGTACAGCTTGGCTTGAGCGACGAGACCGCGCAGCCCGCGCGGCCGGCGAACGCCGCGGATGAGCAGCGCATTGCGGCGGACGAGCAGTTCCTCCCATACCATGGGAAGCAGCCGAACCGAGGCCATAAAGCTGTAGGCATATTTCGGCGGCAGCTTCGCCTGCTGCATCAGGGCGTAGAACAAGGATACCGACGGCGTGGTCAACACGAACAGCAGCCCTTCCGCGGCAAAAGCCACCGCCTTGAACCCGATATGGACGCCCCGAAAGAAGCTTTCCTCGGAAATCCGGAACAATCCCCAAGCCCACCAAATCTCCGTGCCTTTGCCAAACAAGATCATCGTAGCCGCCGAAGAAGCGAAGATCAGGGCAAAGGGAAGGACAAGCAGGGCGACCTTCCACGGTTCAAATCCGCTGAACAGGAACAGCAGCATGGTAAACAAGAGGGCTTGGTAGAAAATAAAATCGAGCCGATGAGTAAACAACGTCAGCAGAAACAGCAGGATCATCAACGCCAGTTTGGCGGCCGGATTCGCCCGGTGCAGCCAGGTCTGCCGCTTCGGCGTTAAGAACTTCCTCATTTCGTCGCCACCGCCTCCGGACCGGGATGCCCGGGTCGTTCCTTCTCCGCGGAGAAATCCGCATCCGGCTCAGACAACCCGATCGATCCGGACGCTAAGCTCAAATCGGCCTTAAGGTTCGTCGAGCGCCCGGTCAACCGCTGCGAGGACAGTTGCCCCTCCCGCACCTCCCAATGCTGGGTGGCGACTTGCTCGGCGATCCATTCCTCGTGCGTAACCATGAGGATCGCCGTGTCGCGCCGGCGCAGCGCCTCGCATAGCTGCAGGATGGCGAAGGTGTTCGCCGCGTCCTGGCCGAAGGTCGGCTCATCGAGCAGCAGCAGCCGCTGCTCGCGCACCGCAGCCGCAGCCACGCTAAGGCGCCGCTTCTGTCCCAGCGACAGCTGGTAAGGATGACGCGCTTCCAGTCCGGAGAGTCCAAACCGCATCAAATATTCCGTCACCCGTTCATGGAGCGCCTCAGCCTCCAGTCCGTCCTCCCGCAGCGAGAAAGCCACCTCGTCCGCCACCCGATCCGCGACGAACTGAAACTCGGGATTCTGGAACACGAAGCCGATCTCGCGGGCAGTTCTCTCCAGCAGCCGTTTGCGGGCGCGGCGATGCAGCTTCCCGGTCTCCGTCGGTTCTCCCTGCAGCACGTACGCTCCTTCTGCGGGCAGCAGGCCAATCAGGCTGAGCAGCAGCGAGCTCTTCCCTGCGCCGTTCGGCCCCGTGATCGCCACCCAATCGCCGGGATACACACTGGCTTGCCCGACTTTAATGACCGGGCGACCTTGCCGCAGTCCGCAAAACTCCCTTAATTCCACCACAGCCGGTCCTTCGGCCTTCCGAGGGTGCGCCACGGGTTCCAGCAACCGGCGTCCTGCCTCAGTGGCGGCATAATCCTCCCACACCCCAGGGTACCAAATGCCGAACTTCGCGAGCTCGAACCGGTACGCTTGAAAGACCTCATCCGGTGATCCTTCGCCCAACCCCCGTCCATCCGGTCCGAACAACACGACCCGGTCGACCAGTCCAAGCGCCGTCAGTTCCTCGATCCGATGCTCCACAATAATCAAGGTGCGATCCTCGGCTACCTTGGCAATGGCTTGCCAGATTTGCTCGCGACCCTGCGGATCCAGCAGGGCAGAAGGTTCATCGAGCAGCAGTACCTCTGGATCGCCTAGCAGCACCGAGGCAAGCGCCAGTCGCTGCTTCATCCCCTGAGACAACGAATCGATCGGCACGTGGAGCTCGGGGAGGTCAAGGCCGACCTTGGCCAAGGCGGCGTCCATCCGCGCGGACATCTCTGGCTGCGGCACACCGAGGTTCTCCAATGCAAAAGCCAACTCCTCATCCACGTAAGGCATGCAAAATTGGGTATCCGGGTCCTGGAACAGGAACCTCCACGACGCCGGCAACAGCTGCGCGGACGCACGCATCGGGATTTCCACCAAGTTCGGGATGATCCCGGACAACACCTGGAGCAGCGTCGACTTGCCGCAACCGCTAGGGCCGAGCAGCAGCACATGCTCCCCGCGCCGAACCGAGAAATCCAAATCCTTGAACACAAACTCGTGCTCGCCCGGGAATTTCAGTCGCAGCTCCCGAACCTCTGCCGCGACGGTTGTCCCCCTCCGCATCAGTCGTCCAGCGCTGCGTAATCCTTCGGATCAACCGGACGCAGCAGCGTAGTGACCCCTGTTGCTTCCACAGCCTTCACTACGGCATAAGCGAAATATCCGCAGATCAGGGCCGAGCTGACCGCCCGCATGACATATTTGGCGGTCAAGAGCCACGGTTCGTAATCCTGCACATACCCGTAGAAGAAGTCCGGGAGGACTGAGCCGACCGCAGCCCCAATCCCGGCCAAGGCGGCGACGGAGCCGGAAAATTTCCGGTACCGGAATGCAGCGAATACCAGCTCCGCTCCCAAGCCTTGCAGCACGCTGTACAGCACGAGTTGAATGCCCCACTCGCTGCCGAACAGAATCTCCACATGCGCTGCGGCGACTTCAGCAATCAGCGCGACTCCCGGTTTCCGAATCAGCAGAAATACCAAGGTCGCGGCAATGAACCACATCCCGTACACGAGCTCATCCGCCTGGAAGAACAGGGGGGAGAACAAATTGTATACCGAGCTCCAGAAGTGGTACACCACCCCGAGCACCAGCGAGACAAGCACCGTTACCAGCAAATCGCTCAGCTTCAGGCCGCGGCCCGTTCTCTTTGGAATAACCTCCGACATCTTCATCTCTCCTCTTGATTTATAAGTCTGATTGATCCCGCATCGCAAAAAAACCGTCTGAATCAGCTCAGACGGCGGTCAGGTCACGGGGACGCGCAAGGGCACAATCACTCCCGGACGATCGATTCTCTACGCTGGCATTATCCAGATCAGATTAACGGTCCGCGGCGCCGTATGCCGCTATCTCAGCCTGATTCGCTCAAGCCCCCGTATCCCTATGCGATTGTTATTAACATACACCAACCCGGTCCCGGCATCAAGCTTAATTTTGTACAAATTTGTAAACCGGGGTTACAAGCTGCCGTATTGATTTCGGCCTTATTCTGTGTCAAGATAAGCGGAAGTGGCAACGAATTCATCAAACCACCGCAGCACTTATGGACAGACTAGGAGGATGCGATTTGGCCGCGACATGGATGAAATGGATGACGGAGCTCTCCTCCCGGAAAGGGTTATCCCGGTTGATGGGGAAATTTTCCCATTCAAGCTTGAGCCGACTGATGATTCCTTTCTTCGCGAAATCCTACGGGATTCCGCTGCATGAAGCGGAGAAGGAGCTTCGGGAATACCGGACGCTGAACGAGTTCTTCACCCGCAAGTTAAAGCCGGGTATGCGCCCGTTGCACGCCGAGCCGGGCATGATGATCAGTCCGGTGGATGCGCGGATTACCTTTATGGGTGAGGTGCGTTCCGGCACGATCCTGAACGTCAAAGGTCAGGATTACGCTCTGGAAGAGCTGTTGTCCCACTCCCCCCGCGTGGAAACGTACAAACACGGTTACGCCTTTGTCCTTTATTTAAGTCCTACGGATTATCACCGGATTCACGCCCCCGTGACGGGCAAGAAGCTGGAGAGCGAGCATGTGAAAGGCCGGGTCTACCCGGTCAACGATTTCGGCATGCGCCATATGAAGAAGGTGTTGTGCCGGAACGAACGCCTGATTACTTATATTTCACACCCCTACGGGGAGATCGCCCTCGTTAAGGTTGGAGCGATGAACGTCAGCAGTATCCGATACTCCGATCCCTCGGCCAAAAGCTGGGAGCAGGGCGACGACCTGGCTTATTTCGAATTCGGATCTACCGTCGTCCTGCTTGCCCAGAACGGCACCTTCTCCCCGTTGCCCGGGCTCGAGCCCGGCCGAAAAATACGGATGGGCGAAGCGTTGGGCCGTTTTGTCTCCCCAAGCAAAAGCTAAAACATCTGGACCCTCCGCCGGCAATTTGCCGGCCTTTCCCGCGTTATTCGACCTTAATGCTGCCGATGGAAGTCTTCAGCGCGATCAGCGGCCCTCCGCCACCCCGCTTGCTGCTTCCTTTCGGCGCCCCGCTGACTTCCCCAAGCTCGCTCGAGGTCTCCAAATCGCAGGCCAATGACGGATCCAGCACCGCCGTCACGCTGCCGACATCGGTACTCGCCTGCAGCCGGCTGCCTGCGTCCATCGCCAAGAGATTCAAATCCAAGCTGCCGGTTGCCGTACGGATCGAGGATTCCCCCGACAGACGGGCGTCCTCTACCCGAATCGATCCCACATCTCCCTCAAGCCGGTACGTTCCTGTCAATCCGCTTGCGGTGATTTCACCGACATGGTTTGTCACTTCGAACTCCCGCAGTCCTGCGGGAACTTCTACCACATAGTCAATGCGGAATTCGGTAAAATGCAGCTCCTTCTGTGCCCAATCCCATAGATTCTGCTCCGGCTCGCCTTTGGCATGCACGCGTACCTGGATCGCATCTCCCTGAGGGATTACGGAAACCTCGCTTTGTTTAAACAATTGATCCAGCTTGGCCTGCCGAGCCGGCAGGTCCGCAGCCTGTATGGTCGCCTTCACCACAACCTGGTCCGACGAGCCTTCCTTCAGCTCCAGACGGCCGACGGCATTGTCCAATTGCAGCTTGCTGGCGGTACCGATTTCCTCCGTTGCCGAAAGCTCGTGCGAGCGCCCGGTGAACGTCAGGTCGTCCTTCCATTCCCCGGCGGCCAAGTTTACGGATTGCTGCACCGAAGCCGCGGTTTCACTGATCGATTGACTCACCGAATCGACGGTATTGCTTACCGTCTGCTCCAATTGCTGCTGCAGCGATTGGTTCTCCGCCGGGCCGCAGCCGGAGGCGAGGGCCAGCAGCACAGCGGATGCCGCCAACCACGCGATTTGCGATGTATGCTTCATGAATATATTTCCTCCTTAAATTTCCACCTATTTGAATTATACCGGGGTCCTCTCCAACCTCCTACAGACGCTGGACCAGTTCGTATCCTGGACTTTAGTCAAGGAGAATCTCCCCTTTGCGCCAAAGACAGGCGTTTAATGACAACAAAAAACCGCCGGAGCATTCAGGCTTGGCGGTGGGCAGAAATCTCGGCAACCCTCCCGGATTAACGGATTTCCGACGGGCTTTTTCCCGTATATTGTTTGAACTGGCGGCTGAAGAAGAAGATGTCCCGATACCCCAGCGCGTCAGCGACCTCGGTCACATTCATGCCGGCATGCAGCAGCAGGTGCTGGGCCCGGTCGATTCTGGATTTGATGATGTAGGACTGTACCGACATCCCGATGATCTCCTTGAATTTGATGGAGAAATACCGCGGGGACAAGCCTGCCCGACTAGCCAGATCCTGTACCTTATGGGGCAAGCCCGGGTGCTGCAGCACGTAATTGGCCACTTCATGAATCACTTCATGCAGTTGATTGCTAACCTTCTTCTCCACCGGCATCTGCCGTTCCTCGCGCAGCAAATAGATCAAGAGCTGCTTGAGAATCAGCTGCGCCTCCTCCTCGGCGGCATAAGCCTTCATCAGGAATAACCGGACATAACGCGACAGCATATATTCAAAATCCAACGCATCCTCCAGCACACGGTAAGAACCCGGCACCTCCGCCACCGGCTCGTGGACGTCAAAATGGATGTACGTCAGCACCAGCGGCCGCTGCGGATTATGCGTTGCACTCGTGTGATCCCCTTTGCGGAACAGAAAGCAGCTGCCTTTGCTGACCGGAATGGGCTGGTCGTTCAGGACAACCGTACCTTCTCCGCTCCACACATAGAACAGGTCGTAGTTCTGCAGCGGCTTCTCCCGCTTGTGCCATTTCCATCCGGGCTCACAAACGATTTTGGCGAATGCCGGCTTCAATTCAAATGAAGACGGTGAAACGTGAAGCATGTCCTTCCCTCCCATAAACAATGCCATACGGTGAGCAGTTCGGTCTCATCCGTGGAAATTCCTGCATGTTTTTCTTCTTGAAATGAATGTTCAAGCTTTTTTTCTATTATAACTTTAAAGCCTGCGGGTTTGAATATCTCTCCAGGCGGCTTTCATTCGAATTATACCCTCAATCAAGGTCTGTTCATCCAAATGGGAATAGGTAAAGCAGGCTGCCGGCGGCCCGGGCTCGATCCGGTAGACGGCAGCATCGCGAAAGGAGACGCCGCGAGCAGCAGCAGCCTCGCGGAAAGCGCCGTATTCCTCCGGTGTGCGGCGCCATTCGGCGTACAGCAGCAACCCGGCGTCGGCGGGGCGAAGGCGAAACAATTCGCCCAGCTCCTGTTCCAGGCAGCGGCGGAACACCTCCTGCTTGGCGCCGTAGTGACGCCGCATCCGGCGCAGATGGCGCTCGTAGCCGCCCGTGCGCATAAACCGGGCGAGCGCCCGCTGCTCCAGCCGCGCCGGCGGCACCGGCTCGTAGAGCGCCTTC
>NZ_FCOQ01000009.1:0-277500 GCF_900021165.1 Paenibacillus phocaeensis
GACCGCGGTCCGCACGTAACCGTCGGCGTGCAGCATGTCGTACGCCTGCGAGACGCTCCCCCGGGACAGGCCGTACAATTCGGCCAGCTCCCGGGTAGCTGGCAACCGCGTCCCCTCCGGCAGCGTGCCGTCGAGAATCGCCGCGCGAATCGCATGATACACGGCCAAATATTTGTATCGGTATTTCTCGCTGAACGAAGCCAGCGGGATCGTAAAGTCCGTCACCCCAAGCCCCTCCACTTCTGCCACTATCGGCGATCTTTTTAAATGGACCCATAAAATTAATCTAAATTGGTTCTTTTTTCTTGTCAATTTCCGGCGTAAGCTGGGAGTCAATGAAATGAGGGGGGAACGGAAATGCGCAGAAAAGAATTTGAAGTCACAGAAGAAACCGAAATTCGCGAGTTTTTACAGGAGATGACCTTCGGGTTTCTCGGAACCGTAGGCGAGGACGGTTGGAGCCGGGTTACACCGCTGAACTTTGTATATGACGGTGAGCATTTCTATTTTCACGGCAGCCTGGCAGGGGAGAAGATGAAGCATCTCGCCCGGGATCCCCGGGTCAGCTTCACCGTGGCTAAGGAGTATGCGATCATTCCGTCGTATTTCACCGATCCCAAGCAGGCTTGCCCGGCTACGGCCTATTTTAAAAGCGTGATGGTGCGCGGCCGGGTCGAAAAAGTGGTGGATCTGGAAGAGAAAGCTCATGCGTTCACCTTGTTTATGGAGAAGCTGCAGCCTGAGGGCGGCTATGCGGCAATCACCCCGAAGGATCCCGATTATGCCGGAGAACTGAAGGCGGTAGCGTTATGTCGAATCGTCCCCGAAGCGATCAGCGCCAAATTCAAATTCGGGCAAAACCTGAAGGAACCGAAGTTGTCCGCAGTGACTTCCGGTTTGGAACATCGAGGGGGCGAGCTGGATGTGGAAACGCTGGCTCTGATGAAGAAATACTGTCCGGCCCACCGCGAAAATTAGGCCATGAACCTCGTTATTTCACCGTGACGTGCCCGGATCGAAATGATATAATGTTAGGCAGTTTAAGCAATTTAAGACGGTACTGTCCTAAAATATCAAACCGATTTGGAAGGATGAATGTGATGAACCCACTCGCGGAGCAGTTAAACGAGAGCGTCAAATCTGGCAATAGGCACGTGTATGACATGCTGTCAACGCTGGGCAAGGAAATTTATTTCCCGAAGGAAGGCATCCTGAGCCAATCCGCCGAAGCTTCGGCCCACGCCAAGAAATATAACGCTACGATCGGCATCGCCATCGAAGACGGCGGTCCGATGCATCTGGCAGCCATTCAAGACACGTTATCCGCCTATAAACCGCAGGATTTGTACCCTTATGCCCCGCCGGCCGGCAAACCTGAGCTGCGCAGCGTTTGGCGCGAAAAAATGGTCCAGGAGAACCCGTCGCTCACCGGCAAGAGCTTCGGCCAACCGATCGTGACGAACGCGCTGACCCACGGGCTCAGCATCGTCGCCGACCTGTTCGTCGACGAAGGTGACGCCGTCATTTATCCGGACAAGAACTGGGAGAATTACGAGCTCACTTTCGGCATCCGCCGCCATGCCGACATTATCAATTTCCCGCTGTTCACCGAGGACATGAAGTTCAACAGCGCCGGGCTGCGCGAAGCGCTGCTGGCCCAGAAAGGGAAAGGCAAGGCGATCGTCATCTTGAACTTCCCGAACAATCCGACCGGATATACGCCGGGTGCCAAGGAAGGCGGGGAGATCGTTGCTGCGGTTCAGGCAGCCGCCGAAGAAGGAATCAACGTGGTTGTCGTCACCGATGACGCCTATTACGGATTGTTCTTCGAGGATTCGCTGAAAGAGTCCTTATTCGGTCAACTGGCCGGCCTGCATCCGCGCATCTTGCCAATCAAGGTTGACGGTGCAACGAAGGAGGAATACGTCTGGGGATTCCGCGTCGGGTTTATCACCTATGCCGCCGAGGATCCAGCGCTGCTGGCCGCTCTGGAGCAAAAAACGCTGGGGATCATCCGGGCCACCATCTCCAGCGGTGCCCATCCGTCGCAAACCTTCGTCCTGCACGCGTTGAAATCACCGGAATTCGCGGCTCAAAAGGAAGCGAAATTCCAAGTTATGAAAGGCCGAGCCAACAAGGTTAAGGCTTTGCTCGACAGCGGCAAATACGGAGACGTTTGGGCGTACTATCCGTTTAATTCCGGTTATTTTATGTGCCTCAAACTCAAGACCGTAGAAGCTGAAGCGCTCCGCCAGCATCTGATCCAGCAATACGGCATCGGCACGATCGCCCTCGGCGACGCCGACTTGCGGATCGCCTTCTCCTGCATCGCTGAGGAGAATCTGGAGGAACTGTTCGATCTGATTTACCAAGGCGTTCAAGACCTTCAAGGCAAATAGGCGTCTGACCGGCAGAAGAAGGGCATGATGGCCCACGCACGCTGACACCCCCTCTCATACAATACGGTGTACGACCACACAACGCCGAATGGGAAAGGGGAATGAAAATGAGCGGAGTTGAGGAAGTCAGAGGCGGCTACGGCGGCCTGTTCACGAGCACAGGGGTAATCCTGGTTCTCTTTATCCTGTTGGTTATCGTTAGCCGTTCCATCCTGTAGTCAGTGATTCAATCCAAAAACGGACCGTTCCCGTTAAGGGAAGCGGTCCGTTTTGTTATTCCTCGTCATCCTCTTCTTCGTGCCATCTGCGCCTCCAGGCGGAGCGCAGCCCCCATGCCAGCAAGAGGCCCGCAGCCAGGGAGCCGAACGTCAATACGGCGTCTCCGCCGGGAATGACAGCCATCGGCAGCCATAACAGCACGGTGATTGCAAGCAGCAGCCGGGAGCAGAGGCGCAGTGCCGCTGCCTTCCGCGCGCCGGCAGGCAGCGGATAGAAGGAGGCGGCCGGTGAATCCCGATGAACCTGGCGCAAGGAGGCCAGCTGCGTGCCTGCCAGGAACACAAACAGCAAATGGATCACCGGCCCCAGCCAGGACGTATCGTTCCATCCTGTGAGGACCATGCCCAGAAGCGTTAAACGGAGGACGATGCCTAGGAGTTCACTCCGGACAAACGTCTTGACCAGTAAATACCGGTAAGCCTCCGACGGCTGCCACGGTATTCCGTTTCCGACCCCGGACAACCAGCGGCGGCGAATGACCTTCTGCCCTTCGGCCGGCACATCCACGAACCAGCCGAGCATCAGCATCACCCGGGCGGCTGCCGAACGTTCGGCGGCGATCAGGTTGTCCCAGGGGAGCTTATGCTTCATCGGGAACCGTAAAATCAGGGCATAATTGAGGCTGACGAGCACGGTGAACAAGGCGCTTTTCCAGGCGGGCTGCCAGATCCAGGCCGCGGTCATCAACAGCAGGAAGCACCAGCGAAGCAAACGAAACCCGGCTCTGGCCCGGGACGTCGTGATTCGCAGCTCCTGCCAGGCCCCGTAGGCGCTTAACGTCTTAAGCAGCAGCAGGACAAGGAGCATCAGCCAAAGGGGCTGGATGACCCCGCCGTCACCGCTGCGCTGATATAGCGGCCAAGACAACAGGACTACGAGATAGAGTCCAATCAGCTTATAGATCAGTCCGTTCCGATAGGCCGGGGTGAGGTAGGCAGACATCTTCGTCTCCTGCGGCAGCAGAAAAATGACGTCCGCCGGCTGTGCATAGGTTCGAAAACCGGCATACACGGTTAATGGGCCCCAGAGCAGCAGCATCAGCCAGCGAATCGGCAAGCCGGGCGGAATGTTCTGCAGAAAGGCCGTGTACCAGGCCGAAAAAGCGATGATGAGCAGGAGCAGCAGCACGGCAACGCCGCTTTGAAATACATAGGGCAAATACGGGAGCACTTTGCCCCAGAAGGCTGCTTTCCGCCGGCTCCGCAGCGTTCGAAGCTCCATCGTTACTCGCCGTCCTTCACTAAGGCGTAGAACATTTGCTCCAGCGAAGCTCCCGAGACTTGCGCCTGCTTCCCGATGTCGGCCAGCGTCCCTTGGGCCAGCACCCTCCCCCGGTGCAGGACGATAAAGCGATCGCAGTAATTTTCGATCGTCGACAGAATATGCGAGCTTAACAGAATCGATGCGCCGCTCTGCTTCATCTCCAGCATAAAATCCAGCAGCGACCGGATGCCAAGCGGGTCCAATCCGAGAAAAGGCTCATCGATAATATACAGCGGCGGCCGGGCGACAAATGCGCACATAATCATGACTTTCTGCTTCATCCCTTTGGAGAGATGGGCGGACAGGCTGTCCGCCTTCTCCTCCATGTGGAACAGCTTCAGCAAGCGGTTCGCCCGTTCCCGGTAAGCCTCCGGCTCCACGCCGTAAGCTCGCGCCGCGAACTCCAGATGTTCCCGAACCGTTAGTTCCTCGTATAACAGCGGCGATTCGGGAACGAAGGCCAACTGCGACTGATAGGCCTCCGGCGCTTCGCTGCGGGTGTTGCCGGAGATCAGAATCTCGCCCCGATGCGGCGCCATAAGCCCAAGAATATGCTTCATGGTCGTGCTTTTGCCGGCCCCGTTCAACCCGATCAGCCCGACCAATTCCCCCGGCTTCACCTCGAAGCTGATGTCGTGAAGCACAGGCCGCCCCAAGCTGTAGCCTCCGCTCAGCTCCTCGACCTGCAATACGGGCAGTTCACTTCCACTCAAACGTAACGCCTCCCACGATCCGCCTAACTGCGCGGCGGCTTATTTTTCAACCATTTCGGAGCGCCCTTATTCTTCCGGTCCTGGAGACGCTCCTTCTTCCGTTCAGCGGGCGGTGATGCCTTGCGTTGTCCGCCGCCGCCGGAAGCCGCCCGGTTGTCCGACCGGCCGGAAATTTGCGCAGGCGTGCCTGCCCGTCTGCTGTTCTCGTCCCAGTCCCCGTCCCTGGCTAGACGACTCGTTGTGGCCTGCGAGCTGGTCGGGCGAGGGGGTGTTGGTTCTGCCCCCGCTTTGCCAAGGCCGGACGGACGTGTCCGCTTACCAGGCTTGCCGGGCTTGCCGGGCTTACCCGGGTTGCCGCCTTGGGCATCCGTTCCGGCGTCCGCCAGCTTGCCCCCGTACAACGCCCTAGGATTCATCTCAATGCCAAGCTCACGGGAGAACTTGCGCATGATGAACTCCTCCTGCGGTGTAATGATCGAGACGGCCAATCCTTTCCGCCCCATTCGGCCGGTCCGGCCGGCCCGGTGTACATAATGCTCGGCATCGATCGGCGGATCCAGGTTGACGACCAGCGCCAGATCCTCAATGTCCAACCCGCGGGCTGCGACATCGCTGGCCACAAGCACACGAATCTTGCCTTCGCGGAATCGCTTCAGCGTTAAACTGCGCTGTGTCTTGTCCGCATCCCCGTACAAGGCCCCGGCGCTGAGGCCGACATAATTCATCTTCCCCTCGACCTCGGCGATCTGATCGGTATTATTAATAAAGGCAATCGTCCGCTCCGGTTCGAAGTGGCGCACAATCCGCCGCAGCATATCGATCTTGTCCCGCGCTTCGCATACGAAGTACAGATGCTCCACGGTTTTGGACGTTCGTTGCTCCGGTTCGATCCCGATCTCCAGCGGCTCCTTCATCTCTTTTGCCGCC
Source organism: Paenibacillus phocaeensis (assembly GCF_900021165.1). Lineage (GTDB taxonomy): Bacteria > Bacillota > Bacilli > Paenibacillales > Paenibacillaceae > Fontibacillus > Fontibacillus phocaensis. The sequence continues at coordinate 5,582 of NZ_FCOQ01000009.1, forward strand.
AACGAGCGAATGTCCGGGTTGATCGTCGCTGACAGGAACATCAGCTGGCGGTCCCGCAACGTCCCGCGCAAGATGTGTTCTACGTCCGCCGTACCGCCGAGCTGGAACATCTGGTCCACCTCGTCGACGACAACGGTGCGCAGCGTATGCAGCTTCAGCTTGCGGAGCGCCAATATCTCGCGGATTCGTCCCGGCGTGCCCACAACAAGCTGAGGATGCAGCCTCAGCTTCTCCAGCTGTCGTTTGATGGCCGCGCCGCCGATGAGCGCCTGGGTTTTGATCCCCAGCGGCTCGCCGTACTTCTCCGCTTCCCGCTGGATTTGCATCGCCAGCTCCTGCGTCGGAGCCAGAATCAACCCCTGTAACGATTTATCCGCAGGGGATACTCGCTGCAGCAACGGCAGCAAGTAAGCCAGCGTTTTTCCAGTGCCCGTCTGCGACTGCGCCAGGATATCCCGGCCTTCCAGTGCCGCGGGGATACACTCCGCCTGAACCGGCGACGGCTCCGATATTCCGTAATCCAGCAAGGCGGCCGTCAGCTGTTCGCCGATCCCCAGCCCGGCAAATGTCGGTTTTGTCATTTCGAATTTTCATCCTTTATTTTCATATTACTTGTTGTCCCATGCCAATATTTTCATTATATGCGATAAGCATGAGTCACAACAAATCAATGCTTCAATTTACCGGGTTCTGGAGGCGGACATTGCCCCACTCGTTCCGAAATGTTGCAATTTATACAGCATTTTAAGTGCATAACGGGCTGTCCCCCACGAAATCTTGCATTTTGTACAACATTTCACGCTCAAACTTACCTGATACGATTAAAATGCTGCACTTTTTGCAACATTTCGGCCAAAATGGATCGGAACACATCAAAAATGTTGTCTAAATTTCAACATTAGTCCTTCCAACTCGTCTCCAGGGGGGCGACTCGCTTCCGCAACCCTCCATAACTGCCTGATTCGATCCGCAAACAAAAAGCCCGCCTTCACAGGCAGGCTATTTCTTATTCAATATCCGATAGCTTAAGCGATCCGCCAGGCTCGGGAACATCTGGTACCATTTGGCCCCTACTCCGGCGATCCAGGGCAGGTTCGTTTCGGTCGTGCCTTTTTCCGCCGCCTTCACCATCGCTTTCGCAACTCGCATAGGCTTCAACATCATCCATCGCACATTCTTGACGTACCCGCCGCCGGGGTCGGCAATTTCAAAAAATGGCGTATCGATCGGGCCCGGATTGATGGTTGACACCGTAATCCCGTACTCCCGAACCTCCTGGCGAAGCGCGCTGCCGAAGCCCACGACGGCATGCTTCGTTGCGGTATAAGCCGTCGATTTGGCCGTGCCGATCTTGCCGGCGATCGAGGCCACATTGACGATCCGTCCGGACCGGGCTGCCTTCATGGAAGGAAGTACCGCCTTGGTGCATCGAACCATCCCTATGTAATTCACGTTCATCATCTCAACAAATTCAGACACCGGCATCTGGTCCAGATACTCGAATTTGCCGTATCCCGCATTGTTGATGAGGACATCCACTCTTCCAAACTCCGTCAGCACCCGTGCGATGCCTTCGTTGACCGAAGTATCGCTGCCGACATCCATCTCAAGCCTTAGATACGGCCCCGCCATTCTGGCTGCGACCTGCTTCAACTTGTCCGTGTTTCGAGCAGCCAAGACAACTACAGCCCCGCGCTCCGACATCATTTGTGCCGCAAGGGCGCCGATCCCGCTGGATGCGCCGGTGACGACGACGATTTTACCCGCTAACGACATACTCTCCTAACTTCCCTTCAAAAAAGGTTGTTCAAACCGTCATCTTCGGATCACGAAGCAGGCCATGCGGTAGATTCGACATCTAATCTTGAACTCACCCGGTCCCTCCGCCCGCTCGCGTCCCTCAAACGTACGCTCCCGCTGCTAACGGAACTCAGAGACGCTATTGCCACAGTTTCGGGGCACCCCCCGGTATAACGGAACGAGACGCCCTTATTTATAAAATAAGTGGCCGTATAACCACGAATAGAGCCCAATAAGGGCTCCTGATTCCGTTAAATCGGGAAATCGTGAGGAAATGGACAGATAAGGGCTATACGTTCCGTTAGCTGATTCAGCAACTCGAAGCGAAGCCAAGCCAAGCCAACCCGACCAAGCTAGTCTAAGCTATGCCAAGCTATGCTAACCTAAACCAACCCGAGCCAGACCCTGCTTTCAGCAAACCCTGCTCTCATCAGATCTTGCTGGACCGGGTGTCTCCCCCTGCTCTCAGCAAACCCTGCTGGACCGGACGTCTCCCCCTGCTACATCCCAACTCCCCGATGTTCCAACTGCTTTATTTCACGCTCAAGGTAAAAGCTGTTGCCGCCTCGTTACGCTTGGCTTCCTGCTGCCTATATCTTAAGAAATCATCACCTGAATGTCCAGTTCGCCAATCCCGTCCATCAATAACGGAATGCACAGCGCCTTGCGAGGTCCCATCCCGGTTGCATTCTCCGTCTTGATGACCTGAGGAGGCGTGATGTCCACGGCGAAACCCTGGTTGGACAAAATCGTGCTGGCATTGCCGCTGATCATGTTGCCCAACTCCGATATCGCGCTTTGTCCCATCTCATCCATTTCGGTAAGGACGAATCCGCCCATCATCGCGGATACGATGCGAAGCGCTACGGCTTCCTGCAAACCGAACACAACCATGCCACTGAAGTGGCCGGACATCCCGATTTGAATCCATATATGATCCTGTACAGGCATTACGTCTTTGACTCCCATACTCCCGGTGGAAGGAGAAACTTGAACAACCTGTTGTATGACCGAACGCGCGGATTCAAGAAAAGGATTTATGACTTCTGCTTTCAAAATTATGCGCCCCTTTTCACTAGGAGAATAACTTTACGATACATTAGACCCAGCTTTTAGTTAAATCTTATTATACTTTATTCCTATACATAAGTCATTAAAAATCGAATGATAGGACCTAAACAGCCCCCCTGGGGGAGATTCTGTCGAACTTGGTAAATTGCAGTAACGTTGATTTAGCAAAGGAACTTCCCCTATAATGAATAAATCACGAGGAAAGCGCCGGACCGGCGCGATCCCAAGGACGGGAAGAAAGGAGGCCTTCTGGTGAATATTAGTCAATTGGAGACGCTGATCACCATATCCAAAACGAAAAGCTTCCGAAAGGCCGGGGAGTTGCTCAACTTGACCCAGCCTGCCGTATCCGCCCAGATCAAAAGTCTGGAGGATGAATTCCGCACCGTGTTGGTTGACCGCAACCAGCCGGTCACGCTGACGGATCGGGGGCAGGTATTCCTCGAGCAAGCCGAACGAATTCTGGATATCGTCGAAGAGCTTAAGCAGAAGTTGTCCGATATGGAACATACCCCGCAAGGCCATATCGTGTTAGGGACCACCACATCCATCGCAATTCAAATTTTGCCGCGAATTTTGTCGTACTTTCAAGACCAGTTCCCTCTGATCAAAACGACCATTCAATCCATGCCTTCCAGCTTGATTTACCAAAACGTGGAGCAAGGGCTTGTCGACATCGGGATTGGCTATTTGATTGAAAATAACCCCCAGGTGCTCTCGTCGGTGTTATACTACGACACCTTCGAATTCGTCGTTTCGCCGCGCCACCCTTTGGCGGGCAACCCTACACCCACACTCGAGTCGCTGCGCGACGTTCCCCTTATCATGTTATCCCCGGATACGGTCGGGCGTCGGTTTATCGACGAGGTCCTGCGACAGCACGACCTCGAACCGAACATCGTCATGGAGCTCTCCAGCAGTGAAGAAGTCAAACGGATGGTAGAGATCAATTTAGGCGCGGCGATCATTTCACGGCAGTCGATATTACGCGAGTTGAAACAGGGTACGCTAAAGGTGGTTCCGATTCCGGAGCTCGAAGTGACGCACCCGGTTGGCGTCATCTACAAATCGAGCCGCTACATCAATTCGGCGATGCAGCAGTTTCTCGCCGACCTCAAAGGCATGCCGGAAACGCACTTTATCAGTTCGGAATAACCCGGGACGCGAAGATCGGCACCCCATTGCGCCCCTCGCCATCCCAGAAAGGAGCAGTTACCCGATGAAATTCGACCTTCACACCCATCACTTTCGCTGCGGCCATGCCGACGGGAACATCCGCGATTATATCGAAGCCGGCCTGGCTGCCGGTTTGTCGGTGATCGGAATCAGCGATCATACGCCATACTTCGGCCGCGAAGAGGATCAGCCTTTTCCCCGGATCGCCATGGGGAAACAAGCTTTTGCCGGGTACGTTGAGGAAGTGCTGAAGCTGAAGCAGGAGTACGCTGGCCGCATCGATGTTTTACTTGGGATCGAATCCGATTTCTTCCCAGAACACTTGGGCGCTTACCGGAATACGCTAAACCAGTATCCTTTCGATTATGTGATCGGTTCGGTGCACAGCGTTGGAGAGGTGAGCATCTTCAATAAGAACCGCTGGAAGGGGCTGAGCCGCGAGGAGAAGGTAGCCAGCAAGGAGGCCTATTACGCGTTGATTCGCCAATCGGCACGCAGCGGGATGTTTCAGATTCTCGGACACATCGATGCAATGAAAGGCAACTACCCGGCATTTACCGACATTCCGGCGGCCCAGGCGATCGACGAGACCTTAAAAACGGCCGCAGAGCACAAGGTTGCCATCGAGATCAACACCTCCGGCAAAACGAAGCTAAGCGGAGGCTGGTACCCGGACGATTCCATCCTCGAACGGGCCCTCCACTTCGGCGTTTCCGTGACCTTTGGTTCCGACGCTCACACCCCCTCGCGGGTTGGCGATGAATGGGAAGAAGTCGCTCAGCGCCTCAAAGAGATCGGCTTTCACGAATGGGTCTACTTCAAGAACAAACAGAGCGTCACCGTTCCGTTGTAGACAAAAAAAGAGAACCCGTCATCACACGCTCCGGGTTCCAAGAGAAAATATATATTCAAAAGGGGGTCATGTAATAAGTGTACCCCCTTTCTATTAGGGTTTGATCACAGCTATATTTCATTTGTGTAACAAAAAGCGATCGCTTATATTTCAAGGGATTTCCTTTCCGCAAGATACCTCTTCAGCCCCGCTCCCCGGCTCGTTCGACTGACGGCGGAGATCGTGCCGGCTTCCCGCAGGCCGCATTTCCTCAGAACGCGCTCCGAGGCCGGATTATCCGGGCTGCAGCGCGCTTCTACGCTGGCGAGTCCCAGCGTGTCGAAAGCGAAATCGAGCAGTCTTGCCGCAGCTTCGGTTGCGTAGCCCTGGTTCCAATGCGCCGGAGAGATCAGATAGCCGAGCCGCGCTTTTTGGCCCTCCACGTCCCAATATTGCAGGGAGCACAACCCAATCCAATCTCCATCCTCTTTTCGGATCACGGCAAAATGAAGATCCCGCAGAAATCGGTAAGATTCCTCAAAATAGCGGTATAAACGGCCCGGAAACAGCAGCTTGCCCGGGTTGATCTCCGTATACGCACGCACCTCCGGATGAGACATGCAGCGGAACATCGCCGCCGTATCCTTCGGCTGAAGCCGGCGCAGCGTGAGCCGTTCGCTCTCCAGCACCGGAAACCGCCGCCGCAGTTGCTCCTTGATTTCCGTCATGCTTGCTCCCCCCGGTTCCGCTCCAACGCGCGGAAAATGCTCGCAACCCCATAAAGCATAAGATAACAGAAGAACGTGATCAGAAAAATCCATTTGCAGAAGATCAGCGCATGCTCCACATTCGCCGCAACCGAAAAATAATGGGCCGTTTCGCGGAGCACAACCCCCGGTTGTCTTAGCAGATCCCAACTGTTCCAGCGCATAAAGCGGCCGAGATAAATGCCGAAGCTGCTTAGCAGCAGCACCATCACGGCAAATGCCCAGCCGGTTAGCCGGCCTCCCGCTTGTCGCACCAGTTGATGCACCGACGCCAGGGAGATCGACGCCAGCGCCAGGCCCAGCAATCCGGCGAACAGCAAGGTAAAGAGGTGATCCCAGAACGGCATTTCCTCCCAGAACCGGGTCCCCGCCGCAATTGGATAGCGGTTAAACGGGTGCAGCAAATCGGTAATTAAATACGCGGCATTGGGATAAAAAAACAGCCACAGCAGTCCCACCGGCACACTTAACCCAAGCCTAGCCGTCCGTGAGGTTAACAAGCTGATCAGATCAAGCAGAACCGCCAACCCCAGCGGAATCCAGGCCAGGAACACGTTCCAGATCAGAAACAAATAGGGCGGACGTCCGCCTCCCGGCAACCGCGTGTCGATCACATATTTCATCCCGATGACCGTAAAAATGAACAAGAGGACATACAAGATCCATTTCTCCGGATAACCAAGCTTCCCCCATTTCTGCAAGAGATCATCCCTCCCGTCTGCCTTTGGCCAATATACGTTCCAGGCCGGCGGATAGTTACCGTCGCCGCGAGTCCCTCCCCACGCGACGCGGGATTCGAAAGGCTGGAACTTGTCGCGGCAACATGGTATAAAACGGTATAGATATCTTAGTATGGATTAAGGAGTTAACGCCATGCAGCCGTTTACCGCACGAACGATTGAAATCATATCCGCCATCCCCCAAGGTAAGGTGATGACCTACGGACAGATTGCCGCCGCTGCAGGGAGCCCCCGCGCCGCGAGACAGGTCGTCCGTATCCTTCATAGCATGAGCGGCAAATATGGCTTGCCCTGGCACCGTGTCGTCAATGGGAAGGGGGAAATTGCGCTGCAAGAGGAATCGGCTGTACAGGAACAGACGTGGAACCTGGAAGCGGAAGGGGTGGAGGTGCTCCCCGGCGGTCGTGTTGACTTGGACCGGTACCAGTACCGCCCGGAGAGCTTGAAGGATCATAACCCGTAAGGCTTCAGGATATTGCCGATATCGCGATTCAACCGTTTCGTATCGGGCCCTGGCGCCGCTTCGTTGGTAAGGGCATATTTCTCCTTCAACTTCAACACGTTATAAACCCGTTCATCCAGCATTTCCGCCGAAATCCCTCCGGAGCTGACCGCATCGCGGAGCGCCTGAAGGACCTGCTTTTCCTTCTCTTCATCATGGCCGACCAGCACGATATTCCCGCCAGCCTGAACGAACTTCACGGCCGCATCGCGAATGTCATAATGTTCGACAACCGCCCCCATGGTCATGTCGTCGGAAATGATCGTGCCTTCATACCCAAGTTCCTGCCGCAACAAATCGTTAATGACCGCCTTGGAGAAGGAGGCCGGGTGATCAGGGTCCAGCTTGGGCATTAGCAGATGAGCGATCATCACGACGTCCGCCCCCTCTTGAATCGCCTGTTTGAAGGGAACCAGCTCCAGCTTCCGCAGCCGCGTCAAGTCATGTTCAACGACCGGCAGCCCCAGATGCGAATCCACCGAGGTATCGCCATGCCCCGGAAAATGCTTCACGACCGGGATTACGCCTTGCTCCCGAATCCCCTTCATGACGGCGATGCCCATCTTACTGACGATCTCCGGCTTCGTCCCGAATGCCCGATCCCCGATCACCGGATTGTCCGGGTTGCTGTTGACATCAAGCACCGGGGCAAAGTCAAGATTGAGCCCAAAGCTGGCCAACTCGCGTCCAAGGAGGCCGCCAATTTGCCCGGCGAACTCCTCGCTGCCGGTATTGCCGATCTTGCGGGCGGCCGGAAGCTTCGCAAGTTCTTCAGGCATGCGGCTCACCCGTCCGCCTTCCTCGTCGACGCTCAGAAACAGCGGAACCTTCTCGTTATGGTTGGCGGCTTTCAAGCCATTAAATAATTCAAGCGCCTGCTTGGCATCCTGGATATTATCCTTATAGAAAATAAAGCCCCCGACGTGATACTCCTCAATCAGCGAGCGAGTTGCGTCGTCCGGCTGAGTACCGTCCATCCCCACCAGAACCAACTGCCCGATTTTCTCTTCGGTGCTCATTTGGGCCAGCAGTTCTGCGGTTGGATCGGTCGGTGCCTCCGGTGTCTCCGGCGCTTCCGGCGCAGCGGGGCCGGAAGGGGCGGTTTCTCCCTGAGGGTTCCCGTTCCCGGCGGTTCCGTGTCCTGCACCTGCAGAAGGTGAAGGAGGCTCCGCCGCCCCCTGCCTCGGGGAACACCCTCCGATCAAGAGGAGCGCCAGCAACAGGCAGGCGATCATCCAAAGGTTTCTTTTCCGATGTTGTGTGTGTATCCCGTCCATTCTATCGCCTCCGTGTTCAACGTGATAACCTTTATCCGGCAAGGATGGATGGGCTCATTCCTGCTTCCACTTCTTCTCCGCAATAGACGGCACGAAGTGTTCCATCCGGGACAACAACTCCCCCGGTTCCTCGGCCAGATTAATCAAAGCCTCGTGCCCGGGATGTACAAACCCCGACCGGACACAGGAATGCACCAACTCCATCAGCGGCTCGTAATAGCCCTGTACATTCAGAACGCCAACCGGCTTCTGATGAATGCCGATTTGCAGCCAGCACAGCACTTCAAACAACTCTTCCAGCGTGCCGAATCCGCCGGGAAGAGCGATGAATCCGTCCGCCATTTCACTCATTTTCGCCTTGCGGGCGTGCATGCCCTCGACTTCGATAAACTGCGTCAGCCCGGGGTGGGCCATCTCGCCGTGAATCAACCCGGAGGGCATGATGCCAACCGCTTCGCCGCCGGCTGTCAGGATCGCATCGGCCACCGCGCCCATCAGCCCGTGCCTTGAGCCCCCATAAATTAAGCGGTACCCCCGCTGTGCCATGACTTCCCCCAGCCGCTCCGCTTTTACGCGGTATTGCCCATCTTCGCCGAACCTGGATCCGGCAAACACGCAGATCGATTTCATCCTCTTCCCTCCTGTATGATGAGTATGGATTACACGTGATCCAGCGAATCTAAACGCCCGCCGGCAAGGTCCCAGCGATGACTGAACTTTACCAGCCGCGGATGCGGATCGGCCGGCTCCGCCGCAAGCACAAGCCGAATTTTGACGATCCACTCTTCAAAGGAAGAGAAGGAGGCAAACTGGTTGGCCAGCTCCGGCGTCACATACAAGAAGTGGGGAGCCGGATAAACCTCCGTCAAATGACGAAGGGCCGTGTCGATAGGGGTGTACTTTTTCCGCTTCCCTTCCCAGCCTTCCACGCTGATGGCCAGCCGGGTCCCCTCCTGTTCCCGCTTCCACGCATGAAGCCGATCCTCCCTGCGATAGAGAGGACTGACCGGATCTTTGGACATCCGTCTCACCGTTTCTTCATGCAGCGGATAGAGGACCAGCTTCGTAAACTTGCGGTTCTCCGCCTCCTCGGCAGCCCGAAGCAGCTCATCGTCCGAAGTCTTTTCGAACGCATCATAATAAATCAGCGACCCTTTGCGGCTCGGGGCCGGCGGCTCGTAACCAAAGGGCACCTGAATGTTCTGTCTCAAGCCGTTTCCTCCTACATGCGATAATTAGGGATATATGGAGTAGAATGCCCTTTTTTTCGAAAAAAGCTAACGAATTCCCCGTTCGATAAAATTAGGCGAAACCGGCGCCAGTCCCAACTCCCGCGACCAAACGGACAACTGGCCGATAGATGAATTTCGTGGGCGATGGCATGTCGCAGAATTTCACCTCGCGTAAACTCTCTACCCCATGGATCGGTGACGAGTAGACCGTCCATATCGTGGGTCCAGGTCTGGAGGAATTCCTCCACTTCGATGTGAAATGAATCCGAAAGTTTTCTCACCCGTTCCAAAGTCATATAGGACTTAAAATCTTCCTGAAAATCCGGTTTCCCTTGGATGACGCGGATCCAACTCCATTCCACATCGGCGATATGAAACAACGTCTGCAGAATGCTCCCCACCCCGCCTACCCGCTTGCGCAGCAGTTCTTCCGGAGGGACGTTCTCGCACCAAAGAAACCACGGTAACCTGATTTTACCATAAGCCGCCAGACCAATTCAGCCCGCAGAATGTAAAATAAGCCCCCGGACATCCCTGTCGCGGGAGCGTCTTTGTCATTTTATCTGATTGGGTTAGCTGCCCATACGGTCCGCCTTCGGCGGATCGGCGGCATAAGCTTCGGCTGCAGCCAGCAAATAATACGCCAGCCCGGTTTGTTGTCCTTCCAGCATCGTGCGATGGAATTCGTCAGTTAGGAAGAATCGAGCTTGCGCCGCGAAATCCGCAGGAGCAGCGGGATGGCCGTGCTTCGTCATAAAAGCCAGATGGTCTTGGATGATTTGCCGGATTCCCTCATCCTGGTGGGATATTCCGGAACGTAAGGCCTCCGCCAGGTTGTTTGTAAATTCCATAGCCTCCTTGGCTTGCTCGTTTAATTCCGGCACGTCAATGGGCTGTGATCCGGGGATCTCCACTCCGTAGGTCTGGCTTAAATACTCCTCTTGCTCCCGCAGCGCTTCGCGCCACTCGGCTTCATCGGCAAATCCTACAAACAACGACTTCCCCTCCATTTCTTCCCCTGCAGTTGCACTCTCCAGTGACTTCTCCAACGTTTGCAGAATGGCCTCCAACCTCCGCTTTCGGCTGTGAAGCAGTTCCCGCTGCTCGGCCAAAATGTCGCTGCGTTGCCGCTGCTCTTTCAGAAGCGACTGAATTTGCGCCAGCGGCAGTTCGAGCTCCCGGTAAAACAGGATTTCCTGCAGCCGCTCCAGTTCCCGTTCCCCATACAACCGGTAGCCTGCCTCGCTGATTTCCCGGGGCTCTAACAGGCCGATCTTGTGGTAATGATGCAGCGTTTTGATCGTGACCCCCGACAGGTCCGATACCTCCTTGACGGTGTATAACATCGAATCTCCTCCTTATTTTTGGCGGTCACGCCGTTGTTCCACATCGGCTTCCCGACGTCCGCTTCTTGAGCGTAAGGCCTCCTCAAAGGGGAGAGTCAACTGCCATTTTACCCTTTCACAATCCAACCAAGCTTATGAAAAAGAGAGAGGCCATGAGGCCTCTCCCTGCTGACTTCACCCCGCGGCGTTAATTCAAGCCGATCGGCTGATCGGTTTGGCCTTGAAGCTTCACTAACCGCATCAGTACGGAAGCGGCTTCGGCTTTAGTGACCGGACGCTGTGGGTGGAATTTACCGTTTTGCCCTTGCAGCAAACCCAGTCGTACCGCGATGGCGACATCGCCTGGCCGGGTAATTTCCTCCGCGTCGCTAAATGGGTTGACTAAGACGTCTTTCCCGTAGAAAGACGCTAACCGATCGTATTTGACGATTGATGTCAGCAGAACGGCCAATTGTTCCCGCGTCAGCACCTTATCCAGTTGCGAAGGATCCATCGTGTCGATCCAACCCAACTCGGCGGCGTAACTCACCGCCTGATAATACTTGTTGTCTGTCGGCACGCCCGCCTTCGCCGCGGATGAGGAAACCTGCACGTAACCGGTATAATGAGGATTGGCCGCCTTGACGGCATAGGTTAACCAATCGCCCGCCGTGATCGATTCGTCCGGGTTCAGGTTCCCTTGTTCGTCGGGTTGAAGAATGCGGTATTGAATCAACGTCTTTAAATCCGCCGCTGCCCAATGGCCCTTCAGATCCTTAGGCTCTTCATATGTCCCCGCCGCTTCCGTACGGAATTCCTCAAAGGTGGTTACCCATTTCCCCGTCACCGCATCCAGGATCTGATAAGACCTTGACGGATCCTTGGACTGCGGAGAATAAACCAGGTACACCTTGGGTTCCACGTAGGAATTGTTGATCATATACCCGCCGAATTGGGCATACTGCAATTCCAATTTGTAATTCTCCAAATAGGATTTGAGCGCTTGCTCGGCAGTTACAGTCACGGCTTTGCCGTCCGGGATCTCCGGTGGAATCGCCCCGTGATTTACCGAATAGAAGAACAATCGGCCATAGGCGTCGATCGTAATGGATACCCCACCGCCAAGCACCGGAATGTCGTTCACGTAACGATTAAGCTCGAAGCGGTATTGCTCCCCGTTCGACAGTCGGCTCCAAGACTCCCCGCGATCCAGCAGCTTTAAGTCCCGACTGGCTTGCGGATACAGCTGGTTCACCCATTCCAAGGCGCGCTGCTTCGCTTGATCGTAGCTTATTTTGGAGACTCCCGCAGGCGCTGCCAGCGGTTTGCTCGGCTCTCCATAATTATAGGACTCAATTTGGAACTCTAAAATTTGTCCGCTCAAGGCATCGACCAATGCATACGATTGCGCCGGAAAATAGATCGAGCCCGAGGTGTTTTGCCGCTCCTCTTCCCATCTTAACCGCCACGTTTTGCGCTCCGGATCCCGGTAATCCTTATCAAGATTCGGATATCCCAGCTTCCGTCCTTCCGGAATAGAGACCGTCTGTTCCACCAGCTTGGCCGCTTCGTCGGACGTCAATTCCACAGTGGACGTACGCGGCTGGAACAGCTTGGTTCCCGCCGGAACTTCACTGTACGTTGCCTTCGTGGCGGTGACCTCATTGCCCTCACTGTTGATCTTATGCCCCGTCAGCGCATTGATGGCTTGGGAAGCCTCGGACGCAGGCCCCCAGGCCAAGACCCAATTCGAGATGACGCCGTTAGTATACTGCGGGACATACCCAAGCTCAACCTGGAATTCCTCCCGGAATTTCTTCTCCGCATCCGCTTGCGACACTGTTGGTACGGAGGAAGGATAGTCCATCTTCTCCCCGGGCCGGCTGAATTGCGTGACTTCGCCGTCACCGGTTACGGTGAGATGAATCGATTCAAATCCGGAAGGCAATCCGTTCTTGAGGATACTAAAATCAAAGTTGTACTGAACGGGACCTAGCAGAGCTTCGGAATCCGTGAAAAAAACCGAATCATTTTCTTTCACTTCATCGGCTGATAGAGAGGGAACCGCCTTGGCAATAAATGCTTTCGCCTTCTCCAAGGCCTGCTCTCTCGTGAACTTCGGGGGATAATACGACGGGTTCCCCTGCTGCGGAAAACTGATGTATGTATTCATCAGATCTCCGGTCAAAGCATCAACCTGGCTGTCAAAGCCATAGCTGCCGTTGCCGATTTCAACCTGCCAATGGATCGTCCATACATCTTGCTTGCGCGGAGCGGGGTACACGTTATGAACGCCATATTCGACCTGGGACACCGACGCCTCCGCCAGGACCGGAAACCACTCCCGAACCTTGGCGATCGCCTGCTCCTTTGTGATTTTCGCATTGGACGGATCGGCCGCCGTCTCCCCCGATTTCGACGGACCGGTCCCCAAGTTAGTTGAACTTATGATCACCGTCGACGTGGATAACGAGGAGATTCCCGCCTCCTTCGCCAATGCCGCACCTTGCGGCAGCGCCAATGAAAGCGCAATCAAACTGATAAATGCCATTGAGGCGGCCGGCTTCCTGCCTGCCGGCTTGCCCCATTTATGAACCCGATGCTTCAACCGCTTCACCTTCCCACTTTTCCCTTTATTTTCTTCTCTATTGTAAAGTGGACTGTCTGTATTTTCCATCCCTAAAACGGTTTTGACAAAAAAACAACCCGCAGAACTCTCTGCGAGCTGTTTTAGGAGCATGCCGATTTAAACCGGTTTAGGCAATAACCGTTCCGCCTCCGCGACCGCCTCATCAACCGAACCCGCACGAATCACTGTAAATTCCGCATCCTCGTATTGACCCTCCGTATGAGCGTAACGCGGATCATAATAGGAAATCAGCAATAACTCCACCGCCCGATCGTAACGACCGGCAAGCAAGCATTGTTCAATTTCCGCTGCAATCGGCGTGTGAATCTTCGACTTGATCCTCCGAAAGGCCTGCAGGCAGGCTTCCGGATGGTTCCAAGGCTCGTAATCCTCCAGAATAATCTGCACGCGCGCGTCCGTCGGCAGGTCGATCCGGATATGACGGCCTTGCTCTTTCTTGGCCATGAGAAAATCGGGGACGACCGCCTTGCCGATCCGTTTGCTCTCGGCTTCCATGAGCACGTAAGGGGCCTCGCGATAACGCAGCAAGTCCTCCAGCAGCAGGGAGTCGAACATCTTCTGGTTGCGGGCTTGCAGTCCGATTTGGCCAAATACCGATCCCCTGTGCCCGGCCATGCCTTCCAGGTCCATGACGGGATAACCCTTGTCCTGCAGCTTGCGGAGCAGCAGCGTTTTGCCGCTTCCGGTATTCCCGTGAATCACCGTCAAATCGGGGGCGAATTCCATTCCCTCCAGCGTGCTGACAACCCACTGACGATAAGCCCGGTACCCGCCGCTCAACCGGTAGGTGTGAATATCCATCAGGCTAAGAAGGGTAGCTGTCGTACGGCTTCGCATCCCGCCGCGCCAGCAAAACACCGCTTTGCGTCCGGAGATTTCCGCAAATTTCCGCACGAAGTCCGGCAGCTTGGCCGAAACGACTTCAAGCCCGCGCTGTTTGGCGGCTTCTACGCTCACTTGTTTGTATAAGGTCCCGATTTCCGCCCGCTCCCGATCATCAAACAGCGGAATATTCAAGCTGCCCGGAATCGTGGATTCGGCGAACTCCGAGGGCGATCTCACGTCGATCATCGTAATCGCTTTGCGCTCCCGTTGTTCCACCCAGTCTTCCAGACTCAAATCCTGAAACATATCCAATGCTGCAAACCCCTTCCTACGCTTCCACCACGATATGGCCCGCGTTCTCCGCAGTAACTGTGCCGATAAGACTGGCTTCGACGCCGGCTTGACGCAGGTCGGCCAGCAGTTGTTCGCTTTGGTGCGGGTTCACCGAAATCAGCAAGCCCCCCGAGGTTACCGCATCGCACAAAATATAACGGTCGATCTGGTCCAGCGAATCCGGGAACGTGATGTCCGCCTCTACGTGGGCATAGTTGTTCTTGGTCCCGCCAGGGACAAACCCTTGCTCCGCCAATTCCCGCACGCGCGGAAGCACAGGGACGCTGCCGTGCGAGAGGGTGATCCCGGCGCCGCTGCCCTTAGCCATCTCCAGGGCATGGCCCATCAGGCCAAAGCCGGTGACATCTGTACAAGCGTGTACGTCGTACGGCTCCATGATTTCAGCGGCCGTCTTGTTCAGCGTGGCCATGACCGCGGTGACGCGCAACGTCTCCTCCGCGCTTAACTGATCCTTCTTAATCGAGGTCGTCATGATTCCAACGCCGATCGGCTTGGTCAGGATCAGCTTGTCCCCCGGCTTGGCGCCGGCATTCGTTCTCACTTTGTCCGGGTGGACCAAACCGGTCACCGCCAAGCCAAATTTGGGCTCCTTGTCATCGATGGAATGACCGCCTACCAGCGTTGCCCCCGCCTCTTTGACCTTGTCTCCTGCGCCGCGCAGGATATCGGCCAGAATGCTCTTATCCAATGTGGATATTGGAAACGCCACGATATTCAGTACCGTCAGCGGCTTGCCGCCCATCGCATAAATATCGCTAAGCGCATTGGCAGCGGCGATCTGTCCGAACGAATACGGATCGTCGACGATCGGCGTAAAGAAATCAACCGTCTGTACCAGTGCCAACTCATCATTTAACCGGTATACCCCGGCATCATCACTGGTATCCAGACCTACCAGCAAATCCGGATTCGGCACCGTAGGCGGGAGACTCCGAATCACCTGCATCAGGTCGGCCGGGCCGATTTTGCAGCCGCAGCCTCCTTTGCTGGACAAGGATGTCAATTTTACAGGTTCAGCAGTAGACATTATTGATCACAATCCTTTCCTACATTCTGATAGGAATCCCTACTTCATCTAGATTCAAGCGTACTCCAGTTGCGGTATAAAAGGCAACCGCTGGCTGCTGCTAGGACGGAATTGATATAGTTCACTTGCCATCGTATGGTATACTATATTTCGTGTGTTTAATCAAATCTGAATGATCGTGGAGGGAATCTAGAAGTATGGTTACATCTTCATCAAGCAGCAACTACCCGCCTCAACAACCACACGGCTTCAATAAACGCAGAACGGTGGGGTTTGCCGTTCTGTTTCTCATCATAGCCATCGCCGGCTTAAGTTATGTCAAGTGGTGGCCTTATTACGGAAAAGCGTTCAAAGCGATCACCGAGCATACGATCGGCTCCTCAATCCTCGGCGCGGACGCTTCCGGCGCGATCTCATGGAACTCCGCACTAGATTATGCCGCCGCCTATTTCAAATCGGTCTGGAAGGCAGCCGTTCTGGGCATTGTGCTCGGCTCGCTGGTTCAAGTCCTGCTTCCGGCTCAGTGGCTTTATAAAGTCCTTGGCAGCAGCCGATTCAAGAGTACCTTCCTCGGCGGCCTCGTCTCCTTACCGGGGATGATGTGCACCTGCTGCGCCGCCCCGATTGCTGCCGGCTTGCGCAAACGCAATGTCTCCGTTGGGGCCAGCCTGGCCTTCTGGATCGGCAATCCGGTGCTGAACCCGGCAACGCTGATTTTCATGACTTTCGTGTTGTCCTGGAAATTCACCCTGCTCCGCCTCGTCTTCGGGATCGTCCTGACGTTCGGGGTCAGTTATTTGGCCAATCGTCTGGCCAAAGGTCAGCAGGTTCCCGCTCCGGCGGAAATGGAACGAGCTGAGGCTGCGGCCGAGATCAAGAACGAAGGCTCGTTTGCCCTGCGTTGGCTGAAGAGCCTTGGGATGATGATCCTGAATGTCGTTCCGGCGTACCTGTTGTCCGTCCTGCTCCTGGGCGCTTTCCAGGGTGTCCTGTTCCCGGTAGAACTCGGCGGCGGAATCCTGGCGATCCTGTTGTTCGCCCTCGTCGGCACCTTGTTCGTCATCCCGACAGCCGCGGAAATTCCGATAATTCAATCGTTTACCGCGCTGGGACTTGGCGCCGGCCCGGCTGCCGCTCTGCTGCTTACGCTCCCGTCCATTAGCCTGCCATCCCTGTTGATGGTGTCGCGTTCCTTCCCTCGCAAAGTGCTGGGGTTCGTATTCGCCTCCGTCGTGCTTCTCGGGATCGTAGCCGGAGCTGTTGGAGCCTGGTTGCTGTAGTAGAATCAGAGACACCTTCAAGGAGACCCCATTTCGGAAGATGGGAGGGAACGCAAAAAAACAGCCCGATGTCCGGCGAGGGACTTCGGGCTGTTAGGGTGAAAATGAGATCTGAACTAAAGGTCTAACTTTGTTCTTAAGGCGGTAATATGGGCAAGATGATGATTCCCGTGCCAGGCGTAACTGCCGAGATTATACGCCAAGCTGGTTGACTTCCCCGTCTCGGGGTGATGGAACTCACGAGCATAATCCGCGTCGCTGAGCGATCTCAACAGATGGGTCCAGCGGCGGTGCAGCGCTTCAAGGAGCAGCAGCGAAACTTCAATATCCCCTTCGTAGTCTGCCAGCGTCGCCCAGCGGTCTTCGAAGTACGGACGGATGGTCGGCGTCTCTTCGGTCAGCGCCAGCTTAAAGCGGGTATATGCATTGAGATGGCTGTCGGGCAAATGGTGTACGACCTGACGCAAAGTCCATCCCCCTTCACGGTAGGGAAGATTCAGCTGATCTTCACTTAAACCGGCCACCGCCTGCCTCAAACGCGCCGGCAGCGTCTCGATCTCATGTATCCATTGCTCCCGCTGCGCCGCGGTAATCTCGCCTTCGAATGCATACTTGCCTATCGGGTATCTCGGGTCCATAACTAGGTTCGCCTCCTGATCAGGAATAAACAGCTTCTTTCTTGTTGATTCATTTATACCTGATCAAGGGTCGCCTTGTCGATAGATAACCTATTCAGTAGAATCAGGAACCTCTGATTTTCTTATCATCGCTGAAGGATCGTAATTGGCGACGACCAGAATGTCCATATGCCGAGCTCGCCGAAGCAACGAAGGGATAACCTCTCCCCGCCATAACCGCTGCCACAGGCTTCTCCCCGATTGACCCAGGATGATCTGTGTGCTGCCGAGCTCGTTCGCCCTGCGGACTAGCACTTCCCCAAGCTTACGCGTACGAGGTCCCGTCTGCATCTCAAACGCACCGCCGAGACGACGAGTCAAGCGCTCGATCGCTTGAAGCCGCTCAAGCTCCTGCGGAGTGAGTTCACTCCCGGTATGCCGGTAGAATACATGCCAGCTGGCCTTCAGCCGGTAGGCGATTCGGAAACCGCGTCGGATGAGGCGCTCGGCGCCTGAACTCAACGTAACCCCTACGAAGATCACCTCGTTTCGATTGGCGGCCCCTCGCAGCGGGCTGCGGCGCTGCCACGATTCCAGCCGCTCATCCACGTCATCGGCAAGCTCCCGAAGCGCCAGCTCGCGCAAGGCGATCAGGTTGCCGGTTTTGAAGAAATTTCCCAGCGCTTGGTCTACTTTGTCCATCGCATAGATTTTCCCTTCCCGCATCCGCCCCTGCAAGGCTTTGGGAGCAACGTCGATCAGTTCGACTTCATCGGCCTGGCGAAGGATGAAATCAGGTACGGTCTCGCGAACCCGAACGCCGGTGATTTGCGCCACCGCGTCATTCAAGCTCTCCAGATGCTGCACGTTCATCGTCGAAATAACGGAAATCCCGGCTTCCAGAATTTCCAATACGTCTTCGTATCGCTTCTTGTATTTGCTCCCGGGCATGTTCGTATGGGCCAGCTCATCGACCAGCACGGCCTCTGGATTCGCAGCCAAGATCGCCGCCGTATCCATCTCTTCCAGTTGCGTCCCGCGATAATCGAGGACAGCTCGAGGGATCAAGGGCAGCTGGCCCATTTGGGCAGCGGTTTCCGAACGTCCATGAGTCTCAAGGAGGCCGATACGCACATCAATTCCTTTCTTGCGCAGATCATTGCCTTCCCGAAGCATCGTATAGGTCTTGCCAACGCCGGGAGCAGCGCCGATGTAGACTTTGAACCGGCCGCGGCGAATCCGCCCGATTTGCCGCTTGACCTCCGCTTCGCTCAACCGCCGATACGGCTCTGCGCCCCCTTGCTCCACACGGGTTTTGGCCGGGAGAATGCGCTCCCCCTCGGCCTCGGCTCGGTCGGCCACGACGAAGATATCCACGTTCCTCGTCTGCTTCAGAATATCCCCCACAATCGAGCCTTGCCAGAATTCCTGCATCCGGGTTTGCTTGGAATGGCCCAACACAATGCGGGTCACTCGGTTCTCCAGAGCATAGTGAACCAGAGCCGGCGCCAGCATCCTTCTCGAGGGGAGGGGGAGCTCGGTAAATTCCGCACCCACCTTCTCTGCCAGTTGAGTCAGCGAACGTTTGAACGCCGTTGCCTCCGGAGACCGTTTGCGCCGCGGATTTGCGAAAGCC
Source organism: Paenibacillus phocaeensis (assembly GCF_900021165.1). GTDB lineage: Bacteria > Bacillota > Bacilli > Paenibacillales > Paenibacillaceae > Fontibacillus > Fontibacillus phocaensis. Next base: position 24,693 of record NZ_FCOQ01000009.1, read on the forward strand.
ACAACGAGCAGATCGCCATTTAACCGCTTGGCAATTTGCTGTCCCCGCCGCACGTAAATCGATCCGTTCCAATGATATTGAGCCGATACCAGAATTCGCTCCGCTACGCCCGCCGCTCCGATGAATCCCTGCTCCTCCCGATATTTCTCCAGCGTTTCATTGACGCCTTCGGCCATCCAGCGAAGCGCCAACTCCCGCAGAACCCCAAGATTCCCGCGGTTGAACACCGCCTTGTGCGGAATATTGCGGAGTTGGCCCGCCGACAGGCGCTGGAGCAGCGTCTCCGGGGACACGTCAATGAGCCGGACTTCATCGGCCAACTCCAGCGTCCCTTCCGGCACCGTGTCCTTGACCTCCATGCCGACGAGCTTCTGCACCAGCTCCGTCATCCCGCGAAGCTCATAAATGTTCACCGTCGTAATGACGCTGATCCCGTGGCCAAGCAAATCGTGAATATCGTCGAGACGCGTCGGGAACCGAGCTCCTTCACGGTTCTTGTGCGCCAGACCGTCGACAAGCACGACTTCAGGATTGCGCGCAACCAGTGCCTCCAGATTCAAATCTTCCTTCTCCACGCCATCCTGTTTCCAATGGATACCGGGGAGGCTTTCTAATCCGGCGAGCTGCTCTGCTGTCTCCGGCCCTTGCTGCGTTGAAACGGCGCATACAACGACGTCGATGCCCTCCGCCTTCAGCATTTGTCCTTCTCGCAGCATGTGGTACGTTTTTCCCGATCCGTTAACCGCCCCGACATACACCTTAAGACGTCCCCGATGCAGCTCGTAAATCGATTTGAGGATATCCTCCGGCGATTTTCGCTTGAAGCTCTGCAAAACGTCAATGCCTCCTATGGTTTATTTCGCGGATCTCAGTTGAACGTCGAGATTGAGCTCCAAAACGTTGACTCCCGGTTCGCCGAGAATCCCCAGATCCCGCCCCCGGGTATGGTCGCGCACCATTCGTTCCAGCTCTTTGGCAGGAATTCCTGTCGCCTGGCTGACCCTCGGAATTTGGGTTCGAGCTGCTGCGGGACTAATCTCCGGATCAAGGCCCGAACCGGAGTTCGTAATCAGATCGATCGGCAGCTTGCTAACCGGTACATTCGGATGATCTTGCTTCCACGCTTCTACTGCGTCGGCCGTCCGCTGCAGCAAATCAGCATTGGAAGGCGCATAGTTCGGCGTTCCTGAAGCCCCCGCATCATACTCGATACTGGACACGCGGCCGTGGAAGAAGAACGGTTCCGAGAAACTTTGACCTATCAACCGCGAGCCAACCACTTCGTGACTCTCATTATAAATCAGGCTTCCATTGGCTTTCTCCGGCATAGCAGCTTGTGCGATCCCCCATACAGCCAATTGATACAGGGCGATAACCGCCATCAACACAAGGCCGGCTCGAAGGGTCACCCCTATCGTCCGCATAGTTTCATCAATCCTTCCTGGAAATTTCAAATCCACAAATGGACAAACAAGTCGATGAGCTTAATTCCGACGAACGGAGCAACCACGCCGCCGATACCGTAGATCAACAGGTTGCGGGCAAGCAGCCTGGAAGAACTCATCGGCTTGTATGCAATTCCTCTCATGGCGAGCGGGATCAACAGCGGGATAATGATCGCGTTGAAGATTAGTGCCGATATGATCGCCGAGTCAGGGGAACCAAGCCGCATGACATTAAGAACTCCCATTTCAGGGATCGCCAGCATAAACATCGCCGGGATGATCGCAAAATACTTGGCAACGTCATTGGCAATGCTGAACGTTGTTAAGGCGCCGCGGGTCATCAACAGCTGCTTGCCGATCGACACGACCTCAATGATCTTCGAAGGATCGGAATCCAGGTCAACCATATTGGCTGCTTCCTTCGCCGCTACGGTTCCGCTGTTCATGGCGATTCCCACATCCGCCTGGGCCAGCGCCGGCGCATCGTTAGTACCGTCCCCCGTCATGGCTACGAGTTTGCCTTCGCCTTGCTCCTTGCGGATGACGGCGATTTTATCCTCCGGCTTGCTCTCGGCGATATAGTCGTCCACGCCAGCTTCCCGCGCAATCGTTGCCGCCGTCAGCGGGTTATCCCCCGTGCACATGATCGTTTTGATCCCCATTTGACGCATCTGTTCGAACCGTTCCCGCATCCCGGGCTTCACGGTATCCTTCAGATAAATCAAGCCGTAGATCTGCCGGTCGACCGCTACCGCGAGCGGTGTACCGCCCGCGATGGCAATCGCATCGCTGCCGGAGTCCAAATCACCCGGAATTTGCCCATCCTGCGCAATGACCCATTTCTTAACGGCATCCACCGCGCCTTTGCGGACCTTCCGGCCGTCCGGCAGATCGATCCCGCTCATGCGGGTTTCCGCTTGGAAAGCAATGAACTCTCCGCCGTTTGCAAGGGAGGGATCATAGCCTAGGCCCTCTTTCCTCATCAATTCCAGTACGGAACGCCCTTCCGGCGTGTCATCCTTGACGGAACTGATCGCCGCCCAGACGGCAACATCTGCCAGGGTTGCCCCGCCAACCGGCACGAATTCACTGGCCATCCGGTTGCCAAACGTGATCGTTCCGGTCTTATCCAAAATGATCGTGTTGATATCCCCCGCCGCTTCAACGGCTTTCCCGGACATAGCCAGGACATTAAATAGCGTTACCCGGTCCATCCCGGCAATCCCGATCGCCGACAGCAACCCGCCGATCGTTGTTGGGATCAGGCAGACTAATAAGGCAATCAACACCGGGACCTCAATCCGAACGTCCAGGTAGCTCCCGAACAGCGGCAGCGTGACAACCACGATCAGGAAGATCAACGTCAAGCTGATCAAGACGGTATTCAGCGCGATTTCGTTGGGCGTCTTCTGGCGCTTCGCCCCTTCAACCAAGGAAATCATTCGGTCAAGGAACGATTCGCCGGGATCGCTTGAGATCTTCACCTTGATCTGGTCGCTGATCACTTTCGTGCCGCCGGTCACCGAGCTGAAGTCCCCGCCGGCTTCCTTGATCACAGGTGCGGATTCACCGGTGATCGCAGATTCGTCGACGGAAGCCAGTCCCTCGACCACCTCGCCGTCCCCCGGGATCATTTCGCCTTGGGAGACGACGACAAGATCCCCTTTACGCAGGTCGGATGATGGAACCTGCTTGATTTGCTGGCCAACCAGCTTATTGGCCATGATGTCCTTCTTCGTTCTTTTCAACGAGTCCGCCTGGGCCTTGCCGCGCCCCTCTGCAAGAGCTTCCGCGAAATTCGCAAACAACACGGTCACGAGCAGGATCAGCGCCACCGTCAAGTTGAAGCCGCGGGATACGCCTCCGCCGAAAGCATCGGGCGCAAAAATCAGAACAAAGGTGATCAGAAATCCAATTTCAACCACGAACATGATCGGGTTACGAATCATCACCCTTGGATCCAGTTTAATGAACGACTCTTTGACCGCATTTTTGACGATCGTACCGGATAACATCGTTTTCTTGTTACTCATGCCCGTTCCACTCCTTCTCTCAACCTATGGCATTAATGTGAGCTGCTCGGCCACCGGCCCCAGCACCAGCGCCGGGAAATAGGTCAAAGCGCCGACGATGAGGACGATGATGAGGAAGACGCCACCGAACAGCGCCGTATCCGTGCGGAAGGTCCCGCTTGTAACAGGTACAGGCTTCTTGGCAGCCAGGGAGCCTGCCACCGCCAGCAAGGCGACCATCGAGAAGTAACGTCCCAGAAACATGACGATTCCGGTCGCGATGTTCCAGAATGCCGTATTATCGCCAAGCCCTTCAAACCCCGAACCATTGTTATTCGCGGACGACGTAAATTCATAAATCGCCTGCGTCAAGCCGTGGAACCCGGGATTGGAGATCGTATCCGGATAAGCCAGCAGAGCCAGAGCGGTGGGGGCCAGGATCAGAAACGGAGTGACCAGCAGGTTTACGGCGATCAGCTTCATCTCCCTGGCTTCCAGTTTCTTACCCAGGAATTCCGGCGTCCGGCCAACCATGAGTCCCGACAGGAACACCGCAATCATCGCATACATCAGGACGTTCATTAAGCCAACGCCCGCCCCGCCGAAAATCGTGTTCAACATCATATTGGCCAACGGAACCAAGCCGCCGATCGGCGTCAGCGTATCGTGCATTGTATTGACGGCCCCCGTCTCTGTCGCCGTTGTGACCGCCGCGAACAAGGCCGACTGGGCCAGGCCGAAACGGACTTCCTTTCCTTCCATGCTTCCCTGGCTAGGATCAACGCCAAGCGTATTCAAGGCCGGGTTTCCGGCGCTTTCCGCCGAGAGCAATATGCCAAGCATAACGATAAACATCATCAACATCGAGACAAACAAGACGCGTCCTTGCTTGGCATTCCCTACTATTTTCCCATAGGCAAAAGGCAGGGAGGTTCCGATCAGCATCATCAGCATAATTTGCAGCAGGTTGCTGAAACCGCCGGGATTTTCAAACGGATGCGCCGAGTTCACCCCCATAAATCCGCCCCCGTTATTCCCGAACATCTTGATCGACAGGAACGAGGCCATCGGCCCTCTGGCGATATTTTGCTCGGCTCCTTGCAAAGTGTGGGCCAGGGCGGCAGGCGCCAAGGTCTGAGGAACCCCCAGTGCGACGAAGATCAGGGCGGTGATGAACGATACCGGCAGCAAGACACGGGTAATCGCCCGGACCAGATCCACAAAGAAATTGCCGATGGGCTTGCCGGCCAGCCCGCGCATAAACGCCATGGCCGCGGCAACTCCGGTCGCCGTCGAGGTGAACATCAGGAATACGATCCCGATCATCTGTGAAAGATACGACAGTCCGCTCTCCCCGCTGTAGTGCTGCAAGTCCGTGTTCGTCATGAAGGAGACCACCGTGTTGAAAGCCAGTGTCGGCTCCATATTCGCAGCTCCGCCGGGATTTAACGGCAGGAACCCTTGCAGCCGAAAAATCAGATAGGCAATCAGCATGATCGCCGCATTGCTCAGCACCGCGGATCCCGCATATTTCCTCCAGCTTTGGTTCTCTTGACGAATACCGCTCACGCTGAAAATCAATTTCTCAACAGGTCCAAACCATCGGTCCAGACCGCTTCTATCGTAATCGAACGCTCTCGCTAAGTAGTGTCCGGCTGGTCGGGCGAGGAGAATCACAAGAGCCAAAGTGACCAGAATCTCGATCCAACTATAGATTGTCACATCTTATCCCTCCGAACGGCATAGGTTAGAACTTCTCCGGATTCAGCAGCGCATAAGCCAAGTAAACAAACACTGCAATAATTAAGATGCCAAGTCCCCACATCATCGCTGATCTCCACCCTCCGAAATCACTTTGGTAGCCCAAGACGCCAGCCCCGCCATCATCAAGGTCATTACGACGATCAAGCCGATCATCAGAAGATCCGTCATCGTACATCTGAACCTCCTTTGCTCTGTTTTTGCAACACAGATGATAGATCCTTCCCATTCGTATAAATGACGTCGTTGGCTCCCAGCGCCCGATACACCGCACTGGGGTTCATTTTCTGCGTAATGATATAGACCGGCTTTGTCGTCCAGGAACGGCAAAATTGCAAATACCGGCAGGTCAGCGTCAAAGACTCTTCGAAAATATACACCGGCCCAATCGGGATCTCGGGTACGACTTTATTTTTGCGCTTTGTCGTATCTACCAGAATGACATGCTCAATCCCACGGGCCTTGGCTTCGCGGCGGCTCCGGTCATTGTTGACCATCAGTGCAAACGGAATGCCGAGAAATTTCAATGTTCGAACAAAATCAACGGCTAAAGGAGTTGGAACGGTCACCAGCGCGTATTCCTGCATCCCCATTTCTTACTGTCCTCCTGTTTTTTCGAAAATAGGCATCAAAAAAGAAGCCTGGGAAGAGGGAATCTTCGCGGGCTTCCAGCATATCAGCTTATGCTTGGGGAATCGCGCTCTAAGGTTTCCTCTCTCGAACCCACTTACGAGGTTAGCTGACGGGCTCGGGCGCGAGAGTCACCCTACCCTCGCGGCAGGATAGGCCACCGCAAAGGATTCGCCCCATAGGCGCTATTTGCGCCCGCTTGGGTCCCCCGTTCCTTCGTCATGAAGGATTCAGTGTAAGACAAGTAAATTGTAAAATTTCATCAATATTGTTAATGTAAAACTTTCGTTATTTTCATTAAAGGGCATAAGAAAACCACAGAGGATATCCCTGTGGCTCGCCATCACAAGTCCATCATCCTCTCTCCCTACGCTGACGAGGTTAGCTGTCGGATTCGGGCGGTGAGAGTCGCCCTACCCTCGCGGCAGGATTGGCTGCCGCAAAGGATTCACCCCGGACCGTTCCGCCGACTCTCACATCGGCGCCAGTCTTCGGTTCCCCCGTTTTCCTTACTCGGAAATTAAGCGATACAGAATGTTATATTCGAATCATTTACGACTCGAATATTACGCTTTCCCCCCTTCTTTGTAAAGCAAAGCCGAGCGCAAAAAAGAACCTAAAAAACATTTATTTCTGTCATTATTCGTGGATTAATGGAACAAAAAAAGCCTTTCTTAACGATTTCCTCACTGGCAGACCCTTACTTGAATCCGGGATCGCGGCAGGAAAATAAGCGGCCGTTGTACCGTTAAATATCACCCACCGGAGTAAAGCCGTTCAGCCAGTTCAGTTCACTGTCTTCCATGAAACGCGACGGCCAGCTTCGTCCGTCCTCGCCCCAATCGGCGAACGTGCGAACCGACTGATAATACGCTTCGATATGCCCGGCCGTGGGTTCTTGCAGCATTCGTTCGATCAAATCCAGGAAGTCTTCGGGCCGATCGGGCGCTTTTTCCAGGACGTTAAGAAACCATTTGTGATAAGGATAGAGTATTTCATTATGCGCCAGGATCAATCTTCCGCCGAACAAAACCAAGTTATTGACGGCATGCCGCAGCAGGTAGAGGTTGTCATGCTTGAAAGCTTCGGCGGAATACCATTTCCACGCTTCAAGCTGGGCCAGGAAACGAGCGATATTCTCCCGCTTTCGTTCTGCCGGGTACCGGACGATACTCGCCAGCAGCTCTTCCAATCCTGCGATTTTCGAATAGACAAGAACGGCCCCTTCGAACGCAAACCGCGCCGGCTCGCTCCCTTTCTCGGCCACCTGCTTCATAAACCCGCAAGAGATATATTTCCCGTCCACGTAACCGGACTCATAATTCGTCGATTCGTTTTCCCAATACGTCGTCTCCCCCGTGCTTACTCGCCGGGCATAGTCCTCTTCGGACACCACGAGCATCACGTCGACATCCGAGGACGGTTTCGCGAATCCGTGGGCAATCGAACCGGAAACCAGCAAGGCCAATATGTCCTCCCGGGCTACCAGCTTGGCCTTTAATTTCTCGATCGACTCGGCATGATGTGCGTACATTTCCCTTCTCCCCTTCCTTGGATAAAAAACCGTCGGGTGCATCCATTCAAACCAACACCCGGTCCCCCCGCGTATTCGGGCGGGATATGACAAGAAACTCCACCGCTTCGTTGGATCGGTTCATGGCCTGGTGCGGAATATTCGGCGGGATCTCGATCCCTTCATGCGAATGAAGCTCATGCCCGGTCCCGTCCAGTTCGATATGCAGGCAGCCGGACAAGACGAAGAAAAACTGCTCCGCCTTCTCGTGAAAATGCCGGACTTCCTGGCTACCCGGGGGCATTTTCTCATGAATGATGCTGCATTCCCCGCGATCCACCAACCGCCAGCCATCGCAATTTCCGCCCCAAACATAATGCTCTGCGTTCTGTTTGCTGATCATTTCGTTCCGATCCTTTCTTCAATAAACTGACGTAGCCGCGCATCCTCCCAATCGTACATGGCCAGCAGCGCCTCATAAGGGTCGCCTTCCAGCCGAAAAAACCTACCGAAGGCCGGTTCCGTTTTCAGCCCCTCGGCCTTTAGCTTGCGGATGGCATCGCGAGTTCCGGCCCCTCCCATCTCCAGCATTCGGTGCTCAATTACCATATGTCTGTAGGCGTTTTGCTCCGTCACCGGCTTGGGCTGGCCAAATACCTCGAACGCAAAACCGCGGTGCGTAAAGTTCGCGACCGTACGCAGGAGGCCGCCAACGGTTTTGCTGGAACAGGCGTAATCCCGGCAAGCCCCGAAACGGAGCTGCAGCTCCGCGGCAAATCGATTGGCGTCATGAACCTCGCAGATAATGTCCAGGTCGCTTTCGGGCAAATCGATGCCCAGCGGAATCGTCCCGGCCAATACCGGATGATACGGAGCCAGCTTGTCGGCGATCCCAAGCTCCGCCATCGCCTCGTAAGCTTTGCGTTGACGTTCGTTTCCTTCCAACAAGTACGTCATATCCAAGAAACGGTTCGTCATCGTCACGCCGCCTCCAAATCAATGGTTTCCGTCTTTTTTTACAATGATATATCGCAATCTATACTTCTTCGTTCGCTGGTCGCCATAAGTTAAGGTTTCAACAACTGAGCCGGTTTCATAGATTTCCATGCCCGCGAAATGATCCGCTAAATCCTGAGCCGTGAAAAAATGAGCATACTTCCCATCAAGATATTCATATGTATTTTCTTCAATTACCCGGCCTATTCCGCAATGGGGATCTTCGTCCGAAAAGCACGTAAAATACATTAACCCTGCGGCTCTTAGATGTTGATAACAATGGTGGATGAGCTGTTTTCTCTCTTTCTCCAAAAAAAGGTGTAACACATCAAAACAATAAACCGCGTCATATACCTTGGGATACGACAGGGGATCCAGCACCGAACCCTCAATGAAATGAGAGTTTGTATCCCACTCCCTGGCTAATCGTATCGCGTTTGGCGTTATTTCTATGCCATCGACTTGGAAGCGGGACGATAGCGCTTTGGTATTCCGACCGTAACCCGAGCCGGGGACAAGCACGGTATTGATGTTGTTTTGCTGAAAAACATCACTTGCATGGTATACCGTCCTGCTCGGCAGCTCCCCCCAAATCATGCCTTCCGCAGCAAATCGCCGATCCCAATAGGAGCTCATTTTTTTCACCTTCCTCACAATCTGCCGCTTCACGGCTGAAGTCCGGGCTTCGCCCGAAGCAATTGGACCATATCCATCCAGTAGCCCTCCGCCGCGATCACGTCAAGTCCGGCCTGCTCGGCCAACTGCCGGATATTCCGCGTCTGGTGGCAGCCGTATGCCCGATAAAAAAGCGGATCCAGCGTCTTTTGCAGCACGGAAACAAAGAGGCTGGAACTGATGCCATGCTCCAACAGAAGGATCTCTCCCTCCGGCTTGCACCAGCGGCGGATTTTTCGCAGGAGTTCCAAAGGCTGCCGATAACTGCAGAACGAGAGGGTCGAGATGACCGCATCAAAAGAATGCTCGGCAAAATCCGCCTCCTCCATATCGGCGCACACGAATTCGGCATTCACGTGCAAATGCTCGGCCCTGCGTTTGGCTTTATCCAGCATGGCCGGGCTGAAATCGATAGCCGTGATCTGCACGCCGGGCGGATAATAAGGGAAATTCGCGCCCGCCCCCACCGCCAGCTCCAGCACGTTCCCCCGGGCATGGCGGAGCAATTGCTGACGCCACCGGCCTTGGGCCAGGCTTTCGGTGCGGCGGTCATACTGATTGGCCTGCTTGTCAAATATGCGGACTAGCTTCTTCTTATCCACTAAATCCCCCCATGAAAACTTGTTTTTGGATCCGCTGCTTAATGCGAATCGCTTTGTTCAGATGCAGGCGAGCGGTTCCTGCGACTTGATTTTAGCGAATTTCATTCCACCGAACAGCCATTGCAGGTATCTTCGACACGTGAAAAATTGCTTTCCCGCGAATATCCGCAGCCTGGATCTTGGGACGGGTCGCATCGTTTCGCCTGCACCTCTATGAATTTCTTTTCATCTTATTCGTGATCATTTCGGCCATTACCTTCAAGGGCAAAAAGAAAACACACCCCAATTGGTGTGTTTTCTCCCCTGTTCGATCCGGAGGAACCCGCTACTCGTATGCTTACTCGCCTATTTCCGCAGCGGTCTGGCCGCCACTCCTTCATGGGTCATCTGCACCGGCTGGATTCGTCCGTCCTCGTCAAATAACATCCGGTCCATGCAAACCACGCGATGATTCGCATCCGTTTCGCTTAGCGGCCGGCGATGGTAAACGATGTACCACTCGTCGCTGCCCGGAATTTGCAGGAATCCATGGTGACCGGCACCGGTGGCGATATCCGGATCCTGTTGCAGAATCTTTCCGACCCTCCGGAACGGTCCCACCGGCGAATCCGACATGGCATAGGCCACGGAATAGTCCGGCCCGGTCCATCCTCCCTCGGACCACATGAAATAGTAGACGCCATGACGCTTGAACATGCACGGTCCTTCAATATAATGCTCCGGGGTGATCTCCTTGAACGTAGTTCCGTCTGCAAAAGTATCCAGATGCACCATATCCTCGGATAATTTCGCCACATTACAATGTCCCCAGCCCCCATAGTAGAGGTAGGCACACCCGTCATCATCAAGAAACACATGGGGATCGATAGGCTGTGCACCAAAATGAAACCGATCGATCAACGGCTTGCCAATGGCGTCTCGAAACGGCCCTTCCGGCTGGTCGGCAACGGCCACGCCGATCCCGCCAAGCTCGTCGTCGCTCTGGATGTCGTTCGCGGCAAAGTAATAATAGAATTTCCCGTTTCGCTCCACCGGCGACGGAGCCCATAACGCTTTACTCGCCCATGTGATGTCTTCCATCTTCAGGATGCGCTCCACCTTCGTCCACTCCGTCAAATCCGTAGAATAGAACGCATCAAAAAACGTTTGCTTCTCGTATTGTGCTGAATACGTTGGGTAAATCCAATACCGATCCTGAAAAATCCTCGCTTCCGGGTCCGCATACCAGCCCGAGAATAAGGGATTACCGGATTTGTGATTCCGCTCTTCGCTCATAGGGTGCCTCCTTCTTCTTCTTGCATCAGCGCGTATACAATGTAGAATTCTCCGCTTCGGGGATCCATACCTGCATAAAATCGGGTTCCCGATTGTCCCAAGCATAATACGGAATTAGCGTAATTTGATTTCCATTCTCCTCCAGGCACGAGAGGGTAGTTACTCCCCCGAGTAATTCGGGTTGATGGTGGATGTAAAACGATTGATCCGCGGCGACGGCAAACGATTCATAGGCGAGTGCGGCGTTATCCACGGCTTCCGCGCAATATACAATCGGACCCCGTTGAAAGCTAATATGCCCGCGATTGGCTTCCACCTCGGGTCTTGAACGCACCGTTTCCACCGGCATGTCAAGCTCCAACACCAGGATTTGTCCGGGCTCCCACTTGCGGGACAAAACAACATATCCTTGACGGGTCAACGCCTCGTCTTGCCCGATTTCGACGCCTCCAACCGAAAGCCGATAATTTCGGCACCATCCCGGAATGCGTAGCCTCAAGGAAAACTCGTCCGCTATTTCCGGCTGGATCTCCAATTCAATTCTACCATCCCAAGGGTAGTTTGTTCGCTGGTGGATCCGGACGGATGCTTCGCCGCTGCCGCGAAGCGGCAATTCCCCTTCCCCGTTGATATATTGATTCACCACAATCCCTTCCTCCGTTACCGCATAGGCGTATTGCCCGATCGACGGAAGGAAACGGACCAAGTTGGTCGGACAACAAGAGGTATCGTACCATTCGGTTCGATGATGCTCCCCGCGGGATGCCAGAGGATTCACATAGAAGAACTTGTCACCCGACAGCGAAATTCCCGCCAACGCTCCATTGTACATTTCTCTTTCGACCACATCGGCATATCTGGCATCCCCAAATAACAAATTCATGCGGTGATTCCAGAACGCCATCGCAATGGCAGCACAGGTCTCGCAGTAGGCCGTGTCGTTGGGCAGATCGAAGTCGTGCGTAAAACCCTCGTTATGCCGGGAAGGGCCGATTCCTCCGGTGATATACATGTTCCGTTCCACCGTGCTGGACCATACCCGGTGCAGCGCCTCAACGTAAGACGGCTGGCCGGATGCCAGCATGACATCGGCCATCGCCGTATACAAATACATGGCGCGGACCGCATGCCCGGTCACCTTCTCGATCTGCTTGACCGGCACATCGTCTTGACAATAAGCAGGCCCCCATTCCTCCTTGTTCCAGATCTCCCCAACGCCGTAACCATGGCCGCGTTCCTCAAGGAGCCAGAGGGAAAGCTTCCAATATCGCTCTTCCCCCGTGGCCAGGTACAGTTTAACAAGGGCAAGTTCGATCTCTTCATGCCCTTCAACCCAATGACGTTTGCCTGGACCAAACAGGCGGTCGTAATGGTCGGCCAGCCGGCAGGCTACGTCAAGCAGCTTCCGCTTGCCGGTCGCTTCGTAATAGGCCACCGCCGCTTCGATCAAATGGCCGCCATTGTACATTTCATGTTTCTCCATGTCGGTCCATTTCCGTTCAGGCGCTTCCAGCGTAAAATAAGTGCACAGGTACCCATCGTCCTCTTGCGCCGCTTCAATCCATTCGATGATTCGATCCAGGTCTTGTTCAAGGTTCGGATCACGTTTGACCCTCAGAGAATAGGCGGCGCCTTCAAGTACTTTGTATACATCCGAATCATTAAAATAGATCCCTTCAAAGCCGCCGTCCATCAAACCGCCCGCTTTGGCGAAATTCGCGATCCTGCCCGTCCGCTCGCATTGATCCAAGCAAGCGGGTAACGTGACCTGCCGCAACACTTCCAGCCGCGGCCGCCAAAAGTCATCCTCAATCTTGACCTTCGTAAAGGGAACCGACTGCCAGCGCCGTAATTCTTGTTTTGTTTCCGTCACTTTCTTCCCCTCCTGCCTCTTCCTGATTCAATCATCCCTTTAGGCCGGTCAACGTAATGCCTTCCAGGAAATAACGCTGGCCTACCAGAAATACGATGACGCAAGGCAATACGACGACGGCCGAAGCGGCCATCAGCAAATCCCATTGCGCGCTGTAAGTGCCTTGGAACATTTGCAGACCTAGTGCAAGCGTATAGTTGCTGTCGCTCTTCAGATAGATTAACGGTCCCATAAAATCGTTCCAAGCTCCCAAGAACGTAAATAACGCGACGACTATTACAGCCGAACGGCTCAGCGGTAAGATAATCCGATAATAGATTTGAAAGTAACTCGCGCCGTCGACCACCGCCGCTTCATCGAAATCCTTGGGAATCCCCATGTAAAACTGGCGTAATAGAAATATATTAAACATGCCCCCGCCGAAGAACGCAGGCAACGTCAAGGGATAAAAGGTGTCGTAAAAGCCCAGCCACTTCCAGCCGATAAAGCTCGGGATCATCGTGACCGCCGACGGAAGCATCATGCTCGACAGCAAAATCGCAAACACCACGTTCCGACCCTTCCATTGAATTCGCGAGAACCCAAACGCCGAGATCGTGCTCGAGAGCACCGTCCCGATCAGGACGGAAACGACGATAATCAGCGTGTTGACAAAGAATCTTCCGAACGGCAAAATCGTCAGCGCCCTTTTAAAGTTATCCCAATGAAACGGCTTCGGAATCCATTCCGGCGGCATGATGAAGATCTGCGACAAATCCATCAGTGCGCTGCGAAGCAACCACACAAACGGAGTCATGAATAGAATGGAAATGAGGATCAGGGCGAAGTAACCGGCGGCCAGCTTCAGTTTGGAGTCTTTCATTAGCGTTCTTCCCCCTCGTAGTACACCCAAGACTTGGAAAATTTAAAGATCAAGAACGTGAAGAAAAGAATGATGATGAAAAGAACCCAGGCGAGCGCGGAAGCATACCCCATCTCGGTCTCGTTGAAGGCGGTACGCCATAAATAAAACACGAAGAACAAACTTTTATTGTTGGGTCCTCCCTGAGTCAAAATGTAGGCTTCGTTGAACACTTGGAAGGAACTGATAATGGTCATGACCGTATTAAAGAAAATGGTTGGCGTCAACATCGGAATCGTGATGCTGTGAAGCTTGCGGAACCAACCGCCCCCGTCCACTTCAATGGCTTCGTAATAACTCTTGGGAATGCCGGATAACCCGGCCAAAAAGATGATAACCGTCCCCCCGATCCCCCACAGCGTCGTAATCACAACCGAGGGAATGACGCTCCGTTCCGAGAACAACCAGGCGCTGGTCGGCAGATGAAGCCATTGCAGAACGGTGTTGACGAGGCCCAGATCCGGGTTGAGCAGCCACAGCCAAATCATCGCCGAAGCGACGGCCGGGACGATACTCGGCAAATAAATGATCGTGCGGAACAACGCCCGCGCTTTAATGTTCATATTGAGCAACAGGGCAATGAGAAATGAGATGAGAATGACGGCCGGGACGCGCAGGATTACGAAGTAGAACGTTGCGCTGAGCGACTTATAGAAGAAATCGTCCTGCCCCGAAAACATCTTGATAAAGTGATCCAGACCAACGAAGGAAGTCCGATCTTTGAATACGCTATAATCGGTCAGACCCAGGAATAGACTGGCGATCATCGGGCCGGCCGTAAACAAAATGAAGCCCAGTACGGCCGGAGCCGTGAACAATAAGCCGTACCCTAATGCCTTCCGTTCCCGCCCGGTTGCCCTAGGCTTCATCGGTGCGCCGATCGGCCGAGCTTGCGCGGATGTCTCCATATGAATGAATCCTCCTGTTCGATGAGGTAGAGGAAAGGAAGACGGCGTTTCACCAATGGAACGCCGTCTCTCTTCCTTTATTTCGTGTCCCGGCGTCCTTGAACTTGGGCCTGCGCCTTCGCCGCGATGCCATCCATCGCTTCCTGGGCGGTTTGCTGTCCGAGCCACACTTTGTCCAGTGCAGGAGTGACGATATCCATGATCTTGTTGAAATTCTTCACGTAGCCGGTCGGGGTTTGATGCGTATGGTTCAACATGACATCAATGACAGCATCCTTGTAACCGGAAGGTCGGGATTTCTGATTCTCTGTCCATTTGGCGATCAGCTCAGGCTCGGTATACCAGCTCTTCAAGGAAGGCATCCAGGTGCCGTACTGCAGTAAATCAATCGAAGACTCCGGATCGATAAGCGCTTTCACAAGTTCCCAAGATTCCTGCGGATGTTCCGTCGACTTGAAGACGGAGAACATCGCGCAGACGACGGTTGATACCGGTGTCTTCATGACCGGCAATACGCCGACGTTGAAATTAAAGTTGGAATCGGCCAGAGCGCTGGTATTCCATTGTCCGTCCACCACCATCGCTACCTTTTTCGTTTGGAGCGCCACGTTGGTAGCCGGGATGTTTTTCGCTTGCACCGGCGAAGGCGCCACATGATGGACGTTGATCAAATCGGCAAGCTTTTGCAGCGCTTCTACGGCTTCGGGCTGATTCAGCGCAAAGCTCTTGCCGTCGGCAGAGATGAAATCGCCGCCATTGGAATAAATAAAATTGCTGTACGCCCCCCACCAAGTTCCGACATTAACGCCATACTGCTTGATGTTCTTCGGATCGAAATTCGGATCTGCGGCGTTCCGTCCTTTATTGTCCAGGGTTAGCTTCTTGGCGACATCCACGAATTCATCCCAGGTCCAAGCTTCCGACGCTTTGGCCGGCGGCACAGGAATTCCGGCTTCTTTGAATACATCTTCGTTATAGAAAAGGGCAAAGGTTTCCGGACCCGGCGCAATGCCGATGACGTTGCCGACTTCGGAGGAATAGATGATATTCGGCACCAAGCTGTCGGTGTTCAAATCAGGGTCGGAATCCATAAAAGTTTGTAAGTTCAGGAATTTCCCTTCTTCCGCCAAAGGAAAAGCGATCGTCGCCGATTCCATCATCGCGACGTCCGGCTCGTCGTTGCCCGCCACCATCGTCGTCAGCTTCGTATCGTAATCCGTCGGAATCGATTGCAGCTCGACCTTCACGTTCGGATGCGTTGCCTCGAAGTTGGCAATCGCCTTCTTGTCCACCGCTACCTCGTTAGGTGTCCCCCACAACGTCAAGTGCAGGGTAATCGGCTCACCGGACGCGCTCCCTGAATCCGAGGTTGTTTTGCCGCTATTCGTGACCGGCGTTGAACCTGTGTCAGACCTCGTACAAGCGGCCAACAACGTCACGGTCATTGCCAGGATTGTAATATACGAAAAGATGGATTTCCATTGTCGTTTCATATCCAACTGAACCCCTCCCAGAACCTTTCTCGTCATAGCTGCAGCTTATGATGCTTCTCATTATAGTAGCGAGATAGCGTTTTCAAAACCCGAACCTCATTGGAATGGTGGACATTGATTGGGAATTATCGCGGAAGTCGGATCCGGACCGTTGTCCCTTGACCGGGTTCGGAGAAAATCTCCACGCCGTACGCTTCACCATAAGTCATTTGGATACGTGCAATCGTATTTTTAATCCCTACCGAGGTCGACTTTTCATAAAGGATCTGCTCAATCATCTCTTGACTCATGCCCCGACCGTTATCGGCTACCTCAAATATCCGAGCTTCTCCTTCCAGCCTTCCGGAAACCGTAATATGCCCGCCCGATTCGATTTGATCGAAGCCGTGCAGAATGGCATTTTCGATAAACGGCTGAAACAGAAGGCGCGGAACCTTTGCCTCGAACAGGAGCGGATCCATGTCGTACCGAACCTCAAACTTGTTCTCAAAACGAGTCATCATAATATAGAAGTAACTCTTCATCCATTCGATTTCCTCGGATAGATTGACAGCTTGCCACTCCTTGCGCGAGGTGTAATGAAGCATGTTGGACAGGGCGACCAGCATTTTACTGAGCTCCTTCTGGCCGGATTCGATCGCCATCCAGTTCATGATATTCAGCGTATTGTATAGAAAATGGGGACTCATCTGCATATTCAGAGCTTGGATCTCCGCTTCCTTTTCCTTTAGCTGAATTTCATAATTTTCTTGGACCAGCATTTGAATCCGGTGGTTCATGCGATTAAACCGCAGCAGGAGAAAGCCAAATTCGTCTTTGGTACCAACCTCGACTCGCGTCCCGAAATCCCCTTCGCCAACCGATTTCATCGCGGCCAACAGCTTATGGATGGGTCCGGTAATCCGTCCAAGAATGATATAGGCAAACCCTGCGGCAATCACGAGGAGCAGAACAGAAAGCACCAGGGTCGAAGTCCGCATCGTTTGAACCAGGGGACCGACCAGCGCCGATTCCGGAGTCATCACGATCGACATCCAGCCGGTGACGGCGGACTGGTCAAAGCAAACGATCCGCTTCTCCCCGTTAATGTTCATCAGCCGTTTCCCGGTGCCCGCTTGTCTCAAATCGCGAATCCAGGACTCGCCATAAGTTTGCGTGATTTGGGCGGGGTCGGAACTGCCCACGACATGATTCTGCGGATCGATCACCAAGTAGGTGGAGCCGGAAGGAATGCTGTCATCAAACAAGGACCGGAACATATCCGCTTTAAAGCTAATGTTCAGAATCGGTCGTTCTACGTTGGGATTCAGCCCCACCAGCGAGGAGTTCTCTACATAAGAAAAGTTCAGCTGTCTGGTTGCCGAGAACATATAACGGTAATCGATATCTCCCGAAGTCAGCCACGGCTGGTCGAACATCGACGTGAAGTCGTAGGTCGGGTACCATACGATCTTGCCTGCCGATTTCTTGGCGGCTTGATAGATTTGGGATCGGGTAGGATCTCCCTGGGGAAGCGAACGCTGCGTTCCGAACGTGTAATAGGAGGTCCACAATTGGTAGGCGTATACATCTTCATCCTGGGTGAAAAATTTGCTTAAGATCGCGGATACCTGCCGATCGGCATCCAGCAATTGAGCGGAATCGGAAGGGTCCAGTTCATTAAAAATCCGATTCAAATCTTTGTCCACGAACAAAGCCAATGTGCCTTGCTCGACTTTGCGCAGTTTGGTGTCCATCACCTCATTGCTTTTCTTGACGATCTCGTACACGTTCTGCTGAGCTTGTTCCGTAATCAGATGCAGGCTGGTGCGATAATAAACCAGGCTTAACGCAAACAGCGGGAGCGCGATGAGGATGAGGTAACTGGCCAATAAACGAGAACGAAACTTCAAGGAGCATCCCCCTCTTGAACCGAAGATATGGATAAATGCCGGAAGCTCTCCGGAGACATCCCCGTTTGCTTCTTGAACACTCTGGAGAAGTATTTCGTATCTTTGTATCCGCAGGCTGCGGCAATCTCATATACTTTCAGACCGCCGCCTGCCAGCAGTTCCTTCGCCCGCTTCATTCGGAGTTCAATGAGGAAGTCCGAGAAACTCTTGCCGGTCCGATTCTTAAAGAGCGTGCTGAAATAGGAAACGTTAAAATGATACCGATCCGCCACGGATTCCAGCGATAACTCCTCCATGTAATGCTCTCGAAGGAATGCGACGCAATGATCGATCACCAGCTCTCGCTTGTCCGACTTCAGCCGGCTCCAATAAGACGCCACTTCGTGGAGACAGGCCTCCACGATCGACAGGAGTTCGGAGAACTTCCGGCTGGACGGGATCAGTTGGGTCGTGGCTTCGGTAAGCTTCATCCCCGTTTCCGTTCCGATCCCTTCACTCATCCCGTTCTTCAGCTTTATCAGCGTAAGCGATGTGAACTCTCTGAGGAGATCCGGATCCGTAAGCCCTCCTGCGGCGAATGTCTGAAGAGCCGTATGGCAAAGGGCGAAGGCGGCATCGGCATCCCCTTGCTTTAGAGCCGCGTTTAAGGCTTCCTCATGCAGTTGGGCAGAGGAGCGCCCGCCCATCAGCTCGTCCGCAAACAACACTCCGTTCCAACGGTCATAGAAGAGATACTTGCTCGCATTCCGGGCCTTTCTGTATACCTCCGGAGCCTCCTCGCCCAGATGATCGCAGGCGGGACCGATGGCATGGGTGCATCTGCCGTCATCGCTCCACTTCTTGCCCAGCGAAGTGAAAGCCTCTCGGATTGCGATCCGCTCGTTCAACAGAACATTTCGTGAGGTTTGAAGGATCGTCGCGATCATCAACCGATCGTTGGAAGCCCTTTCAAGCCAAAGTGCCGAAATGACTACTCCAAAGGCATGGCCAAACCTG
Organism: Paenibacillus phocaeensis; assembly: GCF_900021165.1. Classification (GTDB taxonomy): domain Bacteria; phylum Bacillota; class Bacilli; order Paenibacillales; family Paenibacillaceae; genus Fontibacillus; species Fontibacillus phocaensis. Next base: position 43,665 of record NZ_FCOQ01000009.1, read on the forward strand.
GACCCTATGGCTTCAAGGTCGCGTTGCACCTCCTCCGCACTGACTGCCCTTTGAGCTCCAGGATAGGGTTGGTATTCACTGAAAATCACGGTGCCTTCGCCGATAGGGAATCCGGCCAATTCAAGCTCTCGCCGACCTAACGCCGATAAGTTCCCAGCCAGCCAATCGAACGCAAGCTGCTTGAGATGCGCGCTTGTCGTGATCGACAAGCGTTCCCGAATCCGTTCGGCTTCCCTGCGCTCGGCGGCCTCCTTGCTCAATTCCGCTTCGGCACGCGTCAATACGTCCTCCAGCTTCTCGATGTCGACGGGTTTCAAAATATAATCATAAGCACCATATCGAAGAGCATTCTGAGCGTATTCAAACAAGTTATAAGCGCTCAACATGATCACCTTTGGCTTGTACTGGAGCTTCTGTAGTTCGCTTAACAGGGTCAACCCGTCCATGTTAGGCATGCGAATATCGCTTAAGATCATTTCTGGCCGTTCTTCGTGGATAGCAGCCAGTGCCTGGACCCCATCCTTGGCGATAAGCAGCTTCGCATGGGGACGAGTCGATTGAATCATAGCCGCCATTCCCCGGCAATGTCTCGGTTCATCATCAACAATGAGTACCTTCATATCCTTCATCCCTTCGTGAGTATTCCCCAAGCCTTTCCGCCTTTCCCTACACCTTATCAAAACAAAAACCGCCCTGCAATTGGATTAGCAGAGCGATTCTATAGGAATTAAACCGTTTATTTCACACTCATATAACGGTCATAGGCGTCGGTGCGGATTTTCATCAGCTTCTCCAGGCCCATGTCGTTCAGCTTCTTCACATAAGCGTCCCAGCCTTCGTCAATGCCGCCTTTGGTTACCCACTGGGCGCGCATCGTCGCCACATAGGTATCGATGTCCGTCGTCAAGGTCGGGAGCTCCTGGAACTCCTCGGCCGTATACATGACGTTCGGGAACGGCGTTGTCACGTATTCGCTGCCCATCTTGTCGATCTCCAGCTTCAGGCCGTCCCCGGCTTTCGGGTTCAGCACGATGCTTTTCTCGAAGGAAGGGCTGACGTATTTCGGTCCAAAGTCCCGCAGCGACTGCTCCCAATACCAGGCGTCCGCGCTGGTTCCGGCCGGCGGATCCATCAGCGTATAGGTGCCGTCGTCGTTCTTCTGGATGACCGTGCCGATCGCACCCCAGAAGTTCTGAATGCTCGCTTCGTTAGTGTAGAACTGGTCGGCCCAGCGAGCGGCCACTTCCGGATATTTGCAAGACGTCGTGATTAGCAGCTCGTTGCGGTTAAAGCTCATGCCGTTCGGATTGCCCGGGTTGTAGCGCTTCCCGTCGGGACCTGCGATCGGCGGAATGGCGGCGTATTGGTCGCTCCATTTGCCGAACACGGCGTCCGGCGTCCATTGGTTCGTGAACCCGACGATCGGAGCGTCCGCGTTCTGCTGCTTGGCCGACGTCATCGTCGCATCCTGAGTGAACAGCTCTTTGTCGATCAGGCCTTCCGCATACAGCTTATTGGCGAATTTCAAGCCTTCCTTGTACGCTTCGCTGATTGGATAGTACACCGGTTTCCCGTCTTTCACCAGCATGTTATTAGCGTTGATGTCCGTGATGCCGAACGGGTTCAGGAAATCCGGCGCCAGTCCGGTTTCGGTATACGGAATTTCGTCCGGTTTCCCGTTGCCGTTCGGATCTTGCTCCTTAAACGCTTTCAGCACGTTATAAAGATCGTCGATCGTGTCCGGGACTTGAAGCCCCAGTTGATCGAGCCATGCCTTGTTGATGACCGGCTGATTTTTCGTTTTCGGACGCGACGGCAGCCGGGTCGGCAAGGAGTAGATTTTGCCGTCCGGGAACGTGCTGATCTTCTTCAGCTCCGGCGTCTCGGCCATGGCGGCTTTGAGGTTCGGCATATATTGATCGATGTAATCATCGAGCGGACGGAAATAGCTTAAGTTATTGACGATATCGGAATCGGAAAAGGTCTGGTCGCCCAGGATGATGTCCGGCAGCGTGCCGCTGGCCAGCATGATCGATTTCTGCTCGCCCCAGTCGTTGGACGATACGACCTGCCATTCGATTTTGACGTTCGTGTTCGTCTCCAAATCCTTTAACCATTGGTTCTGGGTAAACGTATCGCCCATATTCCCCCAACGCATCGTCAGGACTTTGAGCGTTACCGGTTCGTTCACGATCGGCAGCCCTTCCTGATTGAAATTGCTCGTATCGCTTGGCGCTGGGTTCCCCGAACCCGCGGAAGTATCGCCTCCGCCGCAGCCCGCCAGCCCGAAGGCGAGCGCGCCTGCAAGCACCAGCGCCGTCCATTTTTTCGCTGCGAATTTGCCGGCTTGTTTGCTCATTGAAAGATCCCCCATTCATTGTTTTTGCCCTGCTTCAACGTAACGGACTAGCTCTTTACTGCGCCGATCATCACCCCCTGATTGAAGTATTTTTGCAGGAAGGGATACACGCACATGATCGGAACGGTCGCGATGATAATGACGGAATACCGCATCAGATTGGCGAGCCGGAGCGCGATTTGCGCCGCTTCGCCGGTACCCATGCCCGACTGCATTTGATTCGTGATCAGAATGTTGCGCAGGACGAGCTGCAGGGGGTGCAGGTCCGGATTTTTCAAATAAATCAAAGCGTTGAAATAAGAGTTCCAATAACCGACGGCGATCCAAAGCCCCAGCACCGCGATGATCGCCTTGGACAGCGGCAGCACGATTTGGGCGAAATAACGGAGGTTGCCGCAGCCGTCGAGTTGCGCCGCCTCCCACAGGTCCTCGGGAATGCTCGATTGGAAGAACGTCCGGGCGACGATGATATCGTACACGATCACGGAAAACGGCAGGACCATGACCAGAAACGTATCGTACAGATGGAAATCCCGAATCGTCAAGAAGGTCGGGATCAGCCCGCCGCTGAAAAACATCGTGAAGATGAAAAACAAGGAAAGGAACTTTCGTCCGACGAGATCCTTCCGCGACAGCGCGTACGCCGCTGACACGTTGACAACCAGGCCGATGGCCGTGCCCGCTACCGTATACCCTATCGTGTTTCGGTACCCGATCCAAATGTTTTCGTGCTTGAACAGCTCCTTGTACCCGTCCAGGGTAAATCCCTTGGGAACGAACCACACCTGCCCGTTCGCCACCGCTGACGGATCGCTGAAGGAAGCGATCACGATAAAATAAAGCGGATACATCAAGACGATCAGAAACAAGACGGCAAAAACATAAAGCAGTACTTCCATCACTTTGTCGGACGAGCGGTTGTTGATCGGCTGCGGGGTCGTGCCCGCCACCGAATTGGCTGTGTCCATCTCCATCTCCTCCTTTCCTCTACCATAAGCTGTTCTCGCTGTATTTTTTCGAAATCTGGTTCACCAGAATCAACAGCAGGAAGTTAATAACGGTGTTGAACAGGTTGACGGCTGAGGAGAAGCTGTACTGACTGCTCAATAAGCCGATTTTGTAGATATACGTGGACAAGATTTCGCTTGCGGGAATGTTCAGGTCGTTTTGCATGAGATAGACCTTTTCAAATCCAACCCCCAGCAGCCCGCCAACTCGTAAAATCAGCAGCGTAATCGCCGTCGGCATCAGCATCGGGATATCGATGTAGCGGATTTTGTGCCAGCGGCTGGCCCCGTCAACCGTCGCCGCCTCATACAGGCTCGGATCGACCGTGGACAACGCGGCGATGTAAATGATGCTGTCCCATCCGACATGCTGCCACACGTCCGACCAGACGTAAATGCTGCTGAACCATCCCGCCGAGCCGATCAGATCGGGCGCCTCTCCTCCGAACAGTTTGTACAGATTGCCGACTAGGCCGGTGCTCGGGGAGAGCAGGATCAGCATCAACCCGACCATGACGACCGTGGAAATAAAATGCGGCATGTACGAAATCGTTTGGAAAAACCGGCGGAACCGGTTCGCCCGCATCTGATTGACCATCAACGCCAGCGCGATCGGAATCGGAAAGGTAGCGATGCTGTACAGGCTGATGACGATGGTGTTCTTAATGGTCGTCGAAAATTGATAAGAATGGAAAAATTTCTCGAAATGCTTCAGCCCCACCCACGGACTGCCGTTAATGCCCAGCGCCGGACTGTAGTCCTTGAACGCAATCAGCACGCCGTACATCGGTTTATACGCGAACAGCAGCGTCAGCACCACTGCGGGCAACAGCAACAAATAAAGTCCGCCGTTTCGCTTGATTTGTCCGAATGTGCGCCTACTCCCAAATGCGCCGGATTTCATGACATCCCCTCCTTCTCTTTCCGTGTGTCTCCTGTTTGTTTGATGTCTGCTGCAACATCCTTAGTATAGCGCCCGGCCTTGCGCGTTTACCGGACCAGAAACAGGCGCTAACCGGACTTTTTATCACACACTCTTCAAGTCACCAGAGGATATTGGATAACGTTATTCAGACCTTCTTATGTACTTTCCGGACTTTCCGCGAAACCGAAGGGATGTCTTATTCTTTTTTTAATGAAAGGTTTTATAATAGAATTAAAATTCACTAAAGCGCATTCATATGAACCTAAAGCGCGGGAAAGGATGCGGCGCTAGCAAGCTATGGCCAAGTCGACGAAAATCAAACAGTATCCGGTCCGCCATTACGTCAATATCATGTTTCTGATTTCCTTTGTTGTCCTGATCCTGGATTTCGCCATCAGCATTTCTGCGATATCGATCGTCAAGCAGCAATCCACACGCTATTTGCAGGACACCGCCGACTTGTACATCCATCGGATCAATCACGATTTTGCCTATATCAACCATTATACGGGCTGGACGCTGGCGAACGATGAAAACCTGAAAGCGATGAACGACAGCCCCATGAACAGCGCGGAATTTTTCGAAGGGAACGAAAACCTGCACAAGCGCTTTAACGAGCTGCAGAAAAACTACGGGCAGGAATACAACTTTTTCGTGTATTTGAAGAAGCAGGATTTCTTCCTCAACTGCGCGCCGATCAGTATTCCTTACGCGGATTATCTGGAGCTGAAGGAGCAAGTGATCGCCAACGTGGAAGCGGACCGAAACTTGTACGAGAAAATTTACTCCAAATGGACGCCGGTGCAGATTAACGGCAAATATTACATCACGAATATCGTGCCTTACCACGATAGCTACATGATCAGTTTGGTTTCGGCAGATCATTTGATCCGACCTTTGCGCGCGCTGAATCTCGGCAAAGACGGGTTTGTCTCCCTCATCGACGATCGCGGCATGGCCGTAACCACCCCGATCTCCAACAACGGCAAGCTGCTGGACGCGAATCCGCAGCCGTCTTCGTTACCGGATCTGTTCCGCGCCGGAACGACGGTCAACGGGGAGTTCACGAACGCCTCTTTTCATGTGAAGCTGGTGATCCAGTTCGGAGCCTTCGAAAAAATCATGATTGCCCAGCTCCTCATCCTCCTGTTGGCCGTCATCATCTCCTGCAGCCTCGGATTCATCTTGCTATACTTCAGGAACACGGTGCTGCGGCCGATCAAGAGCTTCTCCTACAACCTGGCGTTTTGGACGGAGGAAGGCGAGCCGCTGGAATTCGAAAGCAGCAAAATCATCGAGCTGGAGAAAGCCAACAAGCAATTCATGAATCTGGTCGGCCAGATCAAGAAATTCAAAATCGACTTGTACGAGCGGGAGTTGGAGAAGCAGCGCATCCAGTTGGATTACATGAAGCTGCAGATCAAGCCGCATTTCTTCCTGAATTGCCTGACGAACATTTACAGCATGGCGCAAATGCAGTTGTACCGGGAGATCGAGCAGATGGCCTTGTCCACCTCGAAGTATTTCCGGTACATCTTCCAGAACGACGGCGACTTCGTCAAGCTGAGGGACGAGATCGAGCATGTGCGGATTTATCTCGATATCCAGAAACATCGGTATCCCGATGCTTTGGCCTACCGCATCGATGAGGAAGGTGCCCTGGCAGACGTCGAAATCCCGCCGCTCGTCCTGCAGACCTTCGTGGAGAACGCGGTCAAATACGCGGTATCCCGCGTCTCGCAGGTGCAAATCGAACTGGAGGTCCGGCTGCGGCAGGAAGGCGGCGAGGAGCGCATCACGATCCGGATCACCGATACCGGACCCGGATTCCCGCCGGCTATTCTGGAGGATTTGCAAAACGGGAACCCCCTGGATCAATCGGCGGGGACCCATATCGGGATCATGAACACGCTGCAGCGTTTGGAATCCCTATACGACGGTCAAGCAGCCGCATCGTTCTCCAACCGCGAGGACGGCGGAGCATGCGTAGTCTTATCCCTCCCGGCCTACGCCGGAATGAACAGGAGGAGCGTGGCCATATGAATGCTTTGGTCGTGGATGACGATGTCTACGTCGTCGCCGCTTTGGAGAAGAAGATCGATTGGACGGCGTTGGGGATCGAGAAAGTCTACACGGCAAACAACGTCGCCCAGGCTCGCGACATCCTGCAGCGGTACCCGGTGCAAATCCTGATCTCCGACATCGAGATGCCCCAGGGCAGCGGGCTGGAGCTGCTGGCTTGGATCCGCGAAGAGAAATATGCCGTTCAGGCCATCTTCCTGACCAATTACGCCGATTTCAACTACGCGCAAAAAGCCATCGAGCTGCAGAGCTTCGAATATTTCCTCAAGCCGATCGAATTCGATAAGCTGATGCTGATCCTGCGTAAAGCGGTCGCTCGGGCCAAGGAGCAACAACATCGGGAGAAAGCGATTCAAGAGGGGGCGCTTTGGCAGAAAAATCAGGCGAACCTGGTGGAGTATTTCTGGCGCAAGCTGGTCAGCGCCAGCGCAGCCGCGCCCGTCAAGCCGGGGGCGGTGGTCCAGGCGACGGAAGACCAGCAGCTGGCTTACCGCATGTCCGACCTCATCCAGCCGGTGCTGATTCACGTATTTCCCTACAACGGCAGCCTGGGTCGGAAGGAAAAGGGGTTATTCGACTTTGCCCTGGGGAACGTGCTGGGCGAGCTGCTGCAGAACCCGCGGTTTTCCGTCGAAACCCTCCTGGAGCTCAAGGATTATCATTGGATCGCGATCCTCAAGTGGAACGATCCGCCGGAGCCCGCGCTGCTTGCGGAATTATGCGCCGAATGGATCCGCCGGGCGAACGCGTATTTGAATTGCGACGCCTGCTGCTGCGTCGGTCTTTCCGGCCATTTGGAGAGAATCGGTCAGGCGCTGCACCAGTTGCTGGCGATGAACGAAAATTTGACCAAAACCCGCAACCGGACCTACTGGGCGGAGCGCGACGATCCGCAGAAGCAGCCGGAATACCTCCCTCCGGACTTGGCCCGTTTGGAAGAGTTGCTGCATCAAAACAATCCGGCTGCGTTTATGGAAGAAACGTCGCGTTACCTTAAGGACCGCCTGGACCGCAAGACGCTGGATACCGCGGGCCTTGCCTTGTTCCGCTTGGACATCGTGCAGCTCGTGTACGCCTTTCTGAAGATGAAAGGCATCGAAGCGCACAAACTGTACGCCGCGCGGGCCAACGAGCAATTGCTGGCCGGGTCCCTTCATTCGATCGAGGACATGGAGGAGTACGTGACCTATTTGGTCCACACCGCCCTGGCCTACCGGGACTTTGCCGCCGAGCCGAGGTCGGTCGCCGAGGAAATCAAGCAGTACATTCACGCGCATTACGGCGATGAACTGACCCGGAACGACCTGGCGGAGGTGGTTTACCTCAACCCGGATTATCTGGCCCGCTTGTTTAAGAAAGAAACGGGCGTCTCACTCGGCAGCTACGTGATCCAGGTCCGCATCTCCGTCGCCAAGCAGTTGCTTGAAACGACCAAGCTTTCGGTTTATGCGGTGGCCAATCAAGTCGGTTACGCCAACTACTCCTACTTCTCCAAGCTGTTTAAGCAGGAGGTCGGGGTCACACCGAACGAATATAAGAAGAACCCGCGAGGGGCGGCGGCGCGATCCCCGGTGGCGGAGCGGGCTTGAGGCGTGACCGTGCTGGGCGTCACAAAATGGGCCTTCCCGCCGTAAACGGCAGAAGGCCCTTTCCTTAGTGAAAATCACTGACTCAAATAGACAAAGTAATCTATTTTTATACCCTTGTAGCCTAAGTATCTAAGCATTGTCGAAATATTGCCTCGATGATAGGTTCCATGATTCACAATATGTTGAATGATCTCGGAAATTGAATACTGAAACTCTTGTCCTGCTGCGTTTCGATAAGTCACTCTCTTCTCAACATCATTCATAGATAATAAATATTGATGAATTTGTGTTTGTAATTTATTGAAGTAATTACTGGCTTCCTCAATATTAACGAATGGTTTTGTTACAAATCTGGAGGGCTTCTCTTCTTTCATCCTCGAAAACCAAACTTCGTCGGCTGAGGCAATGTGTCCAATGACTTCAGCTAACGACTTGAAACCCAAATTAACTTCTTTATGAAAGATTTCGACCGGCAACGATTGAAGATGATGGAGTACTCTTTCATTCGCCCAAACGTTGTAACCGTACAAATGAGAAATCGGTTTGTTCATAAAATTTCACCTCAAGATCGACATTATGGTTTTGCCCGAAATCTTCCCTTAACTTTGGTACTTCTTATGTTGCATTTATATAGCCGTCCCAAGCTTCACGCGTCAACTCGAACTCGTAACCGGCGAAAACGATCGGATTCCCATCCGCATCGTTGCTGAAAGAACCCGTACTTTCTCGAACCGGTCTCATGCCTAAGCGGTTCAACAGCTTGCACGACGGTTCGTTCGCCGCCGCCGTCCCCGTGATGATTTTTGCCGCCTTTAGCTCTTGAAACGCGTAAGCCATAAGCGTGCGGCAGCTTTCCAAGGCATAACCTTTCCCATGTTCCCGAAAATCGAAACAATAACCTATGTTGTACACGCCCTGCTCGTCAGTGGGGTTTAAGCAGACATAACCGATAAATCGTCCGCTTTCTTTTAAGCAGACAGCCAAATACTGATCCCCGCTCGCAAACCAATCGCAGGCTCCTTGGATACCCTCCTCCGAGGTCGGCCAAGGGTGATCGTACTTTCCATAAGGCGACGACATATATTGAACGATCATTTCCCGCAGCGGATTCCCATCCTCCTCCGGACGGAAATTACGCAGGGTCAGGCGCGGCGTTTCCATGTTTAGCATAGGGTTGACTCCTTTCGATAGAAGGATATAAAACGGCAGCCATGATTATCGTAGAATGGGTTCTCTAAGTCTTTTTATCACAGAGTGAACCGTTATTCTATGAAACGCCACTAAACTTCCTTTATAAGTAACACCGAAAATCCCATAAGGGGTTGGGGATAATGCCATCAGCTCCTCTCGGCTGTTCATATTAACAATATTAACTTGAAGTCCTAATTTTGCGGCTCCTTCCCTAACATTTTCTGTGGCTATCTCTACAAAAGGGCACTGATTCGTCCGATAAATGGTGAGTTCATGAGTTCTGTTCAATCTTCGATCCCAATCGTCCGGAAAAAAAGGGGATGGAGCATCGACTAATTTATGCACTAACAGCTCAAATCCGTAGGGGGCCTCTTGAACAAGGGAAAATCCATTTTTCAAAAAGATTTCCTTGCTGGGTGTCCAAGACGTGTCCTGATTCGTAACGACCGCAACCCCGTACTTTTTTTGCCGTCTTGCTTCTTCAATACACTTATTTAGAAGCAAAGTTCCGTAACCTTTTCCCGGAATATGAACCCATAAACAATGAATCACTAGATAATTGTCCGCATGAACTACTCTTGAGGAGTATTCTGAGGCTGTATATTCGATAAAGCCCGCCTGTTTTTTGTTCTCCAGGAGTTTAATATATTTCAAGCCTGCGTTCATCTGTTCTTCTAACCAATTATTTTTGTTGATGTATCCGTTGCTGGTCGGCTTGCTTCTCAGGCAGTATCCCCCTTGCTCTTCAAGGTTCTCACGATTTAATTCGATCATTGTAGCGGATTGCACGGTTTGGCACCCCTTCATCGATTACAGATAACTTAGTCATTTCTTCGAACTCTCTTCTTAGTAGAGAGTAGTGGTATTGATCGCAAATGGACCCGTCGCAAAACCAATAATGTTCTCGATAAGTGCCTTCGAGTTTAAAATGAAAGCTCTCCAGCAATCGGATCGAAGGTTTATTGCAAGAAGCAGTCGTAGCATAGACTTTATTTAAATTTAAATTTTCATCGTGGAAGATTTCTTCCAAGAATAAACCGATCATCTTTCTCCCCACCCCCTTTTTTCTATGGAATGGAGGAACATAATAACCAAACTCTCCGCTTCGATTTCTCGGATTATAATCAAAAAGATTTATTTTCCCTGCCATCTCACGATCTTCAAGATCAATGATAACATAGTGAAGTTGTCTTTGATTTAAACGAACTCTGAATTTCTCCCGATAAACATCGTAATCTTCCATATCTTCAATTGGACGGCAAGTGTGATATTCCTTTTCGGTTTCGTCGGCAGCCCACCGGTAAATCACCGGCAAATATTCAGAGACATTGGCCTCGGTTAATTTCAAAAGTTTGAAAGTCAATTCACTACCACGTCCTCGGCTCGAATATTGTGCACTCGACACATTCATAATATAATACCGGTTACCCTCGCGCGCGATGAGATAATTATCTTTTCCGAAAATGTGGCAATCCATTAAAGTCCCTTATCGTTCTTCTCTCCCGAATTACGGAAACCAAGCGGCTGCTATCGTTTCCCATCCTGTTCTAATTTCCTTCCCCGGAGCCGGCGGGAGCGAGCATGTCCACCGCTTCTTTCATCGTTTCGCGAATGGTAACAATGTCTGATCCGTAATACTTATCCGTATCCAGGAAGTGAATGTTGCCCTTCTTGACCGCCTCCAGGCTGCTCCATAAGCCGGATTCCCGGATCTCATCAAAGGCCTGCTTGTCGTCGCCTTCTCCCCGGACAATGAGGAACAAATGATCGCCCGCATACTCCGGCAGCTTCTCCATAGAGATTTGCACCGCCGAGCTGTTGGGGTTCTTCTCGATTTCCTCAGCCACCGCTTCGGGGGCAGGCAGTTTTAGACTGCTGTGCAACATATACCCAGCGAAATTCCGGTTCAAATAAATGCGCAGCCGCCCCCGCTCCACTCTGAAAATCGACACCGTTTCTTCGCCGATCGCTGCCGATAACCGTTCGCGGGCCAGCTCTGCTTCCCGCTCGTAGTCGGCAATCCAGGCCTCCGCTTTATCGCTTTTTCCAACGAGTTCGGCCAACTTAACATAGATCCCGTAAATCGGGTCCTGGTCAAAGGACAAGTAATACACCGGGGCAAGACTGGAGATTTGCTCCATTTGCTCCGGATAAATCTCTTGGAAAACGGTCGGAGCTACCACGAGATCGGGGGCAAGCTCCAATATCTTCTCAGGATTGGGCGGATCGCCGATGCGTTCCACGCCTTCCATTTCATCCAGCGTATAAACCACTTTAAACCCGTTATCGCCTGAAGCGATCGGTTTGATCCCCAGTGTCAACAGCTCGGCGGCGAACTCTCCCGCCACAATCCGTTCGGGAGCGAGAGGAACCTCCACTTCCCGATTCAAATCGTCCACTACGGTTCGGGTTGGGGAAGGCGCCTCCGCGGACTCCTTCGGTTCATTGGCTTGACCGCATGCTGCGGCCAATATCGCCAGCGCTAAGAGCAGCACGAGGATATAACCTGGTTTTCGTTGCAAGTTGGGCAAGTACATGTTTTCCTCCCATGTGATAATGATTATTAATATCAATATACATTCTAATCACCTCACCGGGATCACTCCATGGTGGAATGTTGCGCGAAGGATGGATCATTCCGACGTTTTACCCCATGCAGCAGCCAGCGGGCTGCCTCCTCCATCTGACAGCGAATGGATACCGGATCATAGGCAAGCCAACGGCCGACATCCAATGGGTAAACCCGATTCGATACCTCTGCGGGGTAAGCGCGGAAAAGGGGCGATACTCGCAATTCCTCCCACCGCCGCTGTGCTCCTTCATCAGGTTGTGTCACCACAAACAAATATTCCGCCTCGTAAAAAGGAATTTCTTCCATACTGATTGCACTGGAGTGAAAATGAACGTTGCACCAACTTTGCAGCTGAATTCGCTCGGGGGGAGCCAATTGAAGGGACTGATAGAAGGGGTACCCCATATTTTGCATACCGTAAACCTGAAGCAACTGCTCTCTGACCCTAAGCACGGCCACGCGGCTCTTGCCGATCCCGGCTAACTGGGTCCGCAAAGCATTGCGGCTTGCTTCATATTCCCCGATCCAGCTCTCCGCCTCTTTCTCTTTCCCGAGAAAAGCAGCAACCTGGCGGAGCTGAACATAAATCGGATCCTCCAGCACATTCAAAAACAGCACAGGGGCAATCGAAGTCAATTCCTGTGGATTATCGCGGTTCATCGCAATAATGACATCGGGCTTTAACGCAGCCAGACGCTGCATATCAATTCCGCGCTGCGGCGAAAGAGACAAGTCCTCAACCTCTTCCGTCCATGGTAGGTAGCGGCCCACTGCCGTGGAATCGGCTGCTGCGGGAACGACCCCCAGCGCCAAACAATGGCCGTATCCATCCAACGCGGCCACTCGGATATCGGGAGAACCCATATAGGCAGAAGGCGCTACTCCTACCACTTGCTTGAATCGACGGCTAAAATGATACGGATCTTCAAAACCCACTCTGCGAGCGACTTCCATGATGGAGGAGGGCGACTTGGCCAACAGCCTCTTGGCCTTGTCCATCCGAAGCCGAGCAATATAATCCGTTGGGCTGAGGCCCGTGTGTTTCTTGAATATCCGAGAGAAATGATCCGGGTTAATCCCCGCCACAGCGGCCAAATCCGAGCGGGTGAGCGATTCGTTCAAATGATTTTCTATATATGCGATCGTCTGAGTGATATGCCTATTTCGCATTACCGCATCCACCGCCCTATTCTGTGAGAATCATTATCACTCGTTATTATAACATCGATCGCACATTCGCATAAACGGATTCATGACCGGCTTGCGCCCGCGTCCGATCCCCCATTTTCCTCGCCGTACGAACATACCTAAAAAAGAAGAAGACCGCCGATCAACGGCGATCTTCCGATCTTCCTTATTTGCCAATTGACAGCAAGAACCTCTCCAAGGCCCCCGTGTTCGTAATACTGTGGTTACAGCTCTTGTTCTCCATACAGACATAATGCCCGTACATGGAGAAGTTATCGGGCGAAGCATTCGCGGACTTGGTCTTCACCGAGAAGAAGGCAAGCTCCTGAGGCCGATTGCAGAACAAGCAATACCCCTTCTTGTGGGTCGGCGTAATCCGGCCTTCGATGCCGATGAACCGGCCTTCGTGCGGATAGACCAGGAATAGCTTGTTCGTCGCGATATCCACCCAACTCAAGTACGTTACGTAACGAAAGTCGATGGAGGCTAGGTCCGGTACTTTCAGCTTCTTATTTTTAGGGAACAGCTTCTCAATCTGCTTCACCGTAATCGGCGGAAAAGGCTCCAGATAGGGTTCTAATGCGCGAAGATACCTTTGGAAATCATGATCCTTCTCGAGGGAAGTGATTTGACCCAGCATCTGCTTTTGCTCCTCCGTCAGCGCCGGAAATGCCTCCGCAATTTTCGCAGCGGCTCCAAACCTGACGGTCTCCAGAACGCTCCGATCCGCGACGGTACGCAGTGTTTTCTGAAGGAATTCCGCTTGTTTCTTGATCACGTTATACTGGTGGTTTCTAATAAATGGTGTACTCATAGCTTTCAGCCCCTTATTTGTGATGAATGAACCTGATCAATAAGGTGCAAAGCCTGTTATTAGAAACGATAAAGTTAAGTTTGGGCGATCGAATTCATCCTCTCGCACCCCACGCAAAGTATCGCCCTAGATCAGGCTTTGCATGAGGACTTCCTAGCAAATGAGCAATTGCGAATTGCCATCTGTATAACCCCCAATCTCTTTTCATAGGCAAAAGTATACCAGCAAGTTCGGATTGCCGCAATTCCATACGAGGTATCCTTCTAAATCCCCGCCGTGTTCTGCAAGACGATCCTCCAGCCATCCGGGTCGCAAAGGGTTACACCCTGGTGCTTCCAATAGGGATTCTCGGGTTCGACTTCGGGGTAGCCCATCGAGCTTAATCGCGCGACGATTTCATCTCTGGCGCTTCCATCCGGGATATAGAAGACCAATAAATTGTCTTTGGAAGGTGGTAACACAGGCACGGCATCGACATGCTGCGTAAACTCCAAGTGATAGTCCACACCGGGCAAGCCAAACATAACGCCGTCATAACCTTCATGGTTTGCAAAAGAACCTACGATTTCCAGACCGAGCCCTACCGTATAGAACTCGATGATCTTATCCATCTGATGCGTCGGCCGCGCCACGCGAAATTGAACTGCCGGCATTTGCTCTGACCACGGTTGATTCATTCGTAACCTCCTCTACCATTTTCGAATATAACCCGCTTGTTTTAGAATCATATAACTGTTTGAGTTTGAGTTGTTTCCCGATTGTCCAACTCTTAGCAAGGGCTGCTTGCAAGCGCACGCATTAATTCTGCGAGGTTCATGCAAGGAGTTGTTGAATCAGGCTAGAATGTTCTTTATTTACATCGGACACGGCTTTGATTAATAATTCCTTGTCATAACCATTGGCTATGAGCGCATCTAAAATGGCATCGATTCGGTCTTGTCTTTGTCTTCTCATATTGGATTCCAACTGAATCTCGAGAGGAACGACGGGGACTTCATATTTTCCAAATTCAACATATCTCACATTATCCCAAATAGATTTCCCACCTTCCCATATTCCATCTCCTGAATCGGAATCGGGAATTCCGGCCGAATTCGAGATTTGCACCACTTCTACAGGGAAATCTTGGATGATCCATTTGCCCTTCGTCCATGTGAATCCTGAAGCGAAGGTTTGTGTCATATAGGGCTCATCTGAAGAAGAGAACCATTCCGTCCCACCCTTAGATGGATCCAAGTTCCCCTTCCTATTGAATTCCTTCAATAGTTGAGCCATTTCTATTACATCCTCCCTGTTCCGAACATAGATATCTAGATCATTGGGTTCGATCCGCGCCTTCTGCAATACGGAACCAACCGATCCGACGATGATCCATGGGTTGGTTAGTTGGGACTGCGTGTAGAGATCACAAAATGTACGAAGAGCTTCGTTCCAAGACATTAAAAATACCTCCTCCTATACACAAAACGACCCACCTACTCGATGGGTCTGCACCGATTCTTAAAGACTGCTATATGATTAATGGTCTTTCTCCCTAGATTTCCGTATATTTTCGATGTAAATCCAAGCATAGTAGGTCGCCCAAAATACGATCGGAACCAGGATAATTAATTTCTTGTTTTTTTCTGGAAGCCATATAAATAGCAATACTCCTATTCCCAAGAAGATAGGGAGAAGAATCCAATACTTCTTATTATTCCAGTGCTTGTTAGGATTCATTGCAGGTCTCCTGTCCACCTCTCTAAGATAATCCAGTAAAGAAGTCCGGATTAATCTTAGGTTTCTTTAAAAGCATATTTTCTGCAAGTTATCTTAAAAATTCCTGATCCAATGTCTTCTTATCACATTGCCGTCTTCTTCAATGTAATTGACATCCGCTCTTCCCCCGTTCCTAAGAATGGTTCGTTCTGAAGCGATATTCCAGGCATCACAAACAACTAATACCTCCTCTATCCCAAGTTTCTTCGCTTCAACTAGTGAAAGCCTCAATAAAACCGTTGCATATCCTTTACCTCGTTCTGATGGCCGAATTCCATATCCGATATGGCCCCCCGCGTTATACAAAAATTCAGACAACTCGTGTCTTATATTTACAGCACCTAACACTCTATTTCGATCATCAATCAACCAAAATGTTGAGTCTGAAACCCACCCCTTCGGCAATCCAACGCCCCTCTCATGTTCCTCCAAAAATACAAGCATTTCCTCAAAATTACTGGGATCTCTACTGATGACCCAAGGCACCATCTCCTCGCCAGACTCTTTCCATTCTTGATAAAAAGAAAGGTATTCATCCTTAAGATTACGGTGGGGTTTAACAAGTTTTAATTCACTCATGTCGTTCCGCCTTTCAACTCTTTGATCCGATATACGAACGAGCAGATCGCCATCCCCACTCTTATCCGCGATGGGTTAAGATGGTTGCGAGCGTGTCCGCCTGTTGCAGATTGTTGAGTCCTATTCATACTTATTCATGAGCAAGAATATTGATCAACTTTCCAAATGGATCTCGTACAAAAAATCGCTTTACCCCCCAAGGCTCATCTGCGGGCCCATATTCGATTGGAATCCCTGCTTCCCTCATTCGTGCCAATGCAACATCTAAATCATCAACTTCGATTGACAAATCAGGAACAGGAGTTCCAGAGCCCCCTTGAGTAGCAAAAGAAATTTGTATGTTCATCTCTTGATCAGACCCATATGTTATTATCCATCCATGGTTCATTAACACATCGAGCCCCAATAAATCATGGTAAAACCACTTTGCCAGTTCAACTTGATCTGTATGGATGTTGGTTATGATCCGCTTGACTCGCATAGTTAACCCCTTTCACATAAATCCGGAACTCTTGATTCCATTTTGCTAGAATTGCCGTTAGTATGCTCCTATTCACGAAATAACCCAGCCTTATATAACTCTTATCTTAGGCTGAGTCGGTTCTTGGACTTACCTCTTAGTTTGTATGATCTTTCTCCAATTTAGCTATTAGCTTATTTTCGATAAGTTGGAACATTATAATGGTGAATACGATTAGTATCAAAAAGATAATTCTTATAGTCATATCTTCCTTACTACTCATAAAAATATTCACACCAAAATATACGATGAAGGGTATTGTTATAAATAGCTCTAAGGTTCTTCTAACTGGTTTTCTAAAAACACCTATTACTAAGCCGAGAAAAGCTGCGGCAAGATAGATGAAAATATTAAGATGTACCCCACCCAAATGAAAACACCCTAATATTATTATAAATTCTAAAATGATTAGAATGGATCTTGAACTTCTAAATTTTAACAACGATGATTTTGAGAATGTATTGTGTTTTATCACTTTTTTCATCCCTCTCAGCTAACGTCTATGTATTCACGAACCCTCACCGCCTTAAGTGACCGAAGGAAACGGCCGTGATACGGTTAGGCATGGCGGCTTGCTGCCGGGCTAGTTAATCCATAAAATATCACTGCATTTATTGCGAATGAAACTGTCAATAATATGTATGCCACCCTCTATTTTAGCGTATCTAGTGCTTAGCATATTCAGGCTCACTGACCCTGTAAAAGTAAGGAAGCAAGCAACCGCCATAGCATATAACCGTCACTTTATCCGCGCTTGTACGGTTAATCCATACAACAAGCAAGATAAAGATCCCGCCCAAGATGAAGGGAAGGGCTGTCATCTTTGTAGAGATCGGCCAAGGCAGTGATCTTGCTATCTTTAACCTTCAGAATACCACTTTGGTTTTATAAGTCTAAAATGTTCATGCTCTTCCAACACCCGATCAATCTTATTCATCATAATATCCGTTTCTTCTGGTTTCACTTTTATTATCCAAACCATAGATGAAATAAGACACATCGCCAGATAAAGTGAATATAATCTCCAGAAAGATTCATTAGGTTCCGCGTCTCGATGATATCCCCTAATTTGACCAATCGAAAAAGGAATACTTACTTCAGAACTAAACATTCCCACCTTTAAGAATTCATGAATGGGATCGCCCCAATCATATCTACTAAAATCAATGACTCCTGAAAGTTGATTGTCCTTAAGTATAAGATTCCCGACATGAAAATCATCATGCTGAAATCTATTGGGTCTATGTCATTCTTAATCCTAACCTCAAGCTGGAGATACTTCTCAAGATATTCTTTATGCTTCTTAAGCTTTCGCTCATACCAAGAGGCAATATCACCAGGAGCTATATACTTGTGGATTTTTTGCAGTTCCACTCCGGCTTCAAACCCAATATTAAATTGCTCTGTCAATGAAATGCTGGGAAGCTTTCTGAGGCATCGTCACCTTCTATGAAGGATAAAATCATATATCCCATTCCCAAGTCATGCAAATTTCCTATCTCTATCGGCCTTGAACATTTTACGTTATATTCCTTCATCCTCAATAAAGCCCCAAATTCTATTTCCTTTGAAGCATAGTGCTTATGATCAAAAGTTCGGAGAAGAAGTTGGCTCTTCTTCGATTACGCGTACATCACATCTAATTCTTGAACAAATACTCCTGTTCCAGAAACAAAAACATCCATTCCCTGTGGAGTTCGTTTGACACTCACATATACCTTCCCGTCTCGATTGATTTCTTGTCCTTGCTCAACCATGAAATCGATATGATCGATTTCTCTATTCAAGAAGGTTAAATAATAGGCCCCCATAACTCCTGATGCTGTACCGGTTACCGCGTCTTCAACGGTACCAGAATAAGGGGATGAGAAGTGTCTGGCATGCATCACAACTTTATCCCCACTATTTTGTATGGAAAATGGATGAACGGATGTCTTCGGCTTCTCTACAAGAATATTCGGAAACTCCTTATTATTCGGATTCATTTTCCAATAACTATCTAATGACTTAACATGTACCAACAAAGTCCAAGTCCCTGTACTCCCATACACAATCGGTAGCGTATGGTCAATTTCATCCACTGGGATTCCCATACTTCTTGCAAGAGCATCTACGGATCCCTGAAAAGGCATGAATTGAGGTTCATCTTGCTTCATTGTTACGAATAAATCTTCTTCTCTCGTTTCGAATCGGATAGGGAGTATGCCTACATTGGTTTCAATTGTCACTTCATCTTTCGTATCGCTAATTATCCCCATAGATTTCATACAGTACATGGACCCAACGGTAGCATGACCACATAAATTGATTTCATGCCCAGGGGTGAAATACCGCAGCCTGTAATCCGCATGATCAGATTTTACGACAAAGACGGTTTCATTAGATCCAACAGCTTTAGCGATTGACTGCATACCTTCATCGCTCAAATGGTCTGCATTCAATACCACTCCAGCCGGATTGCCCTTATTTGCAATAGATGAAAATGCATCATAATGCAAAACTTTTTGTTTTTTCATCTTGTACCTACTTTCAGTATGCATTTTGCCAAATTCTTCACCACTTCCTTCAAACTATTTATTTACATGGGCATCGGGCGCTTTATCCATAACAAGATTTAGTTTGAGGTTATATTCTAAAAATGATTTTAGTCCACAGAGAACGATCGTATATCCCCCCATGGAGTCCATACATTGATTCAATAGTTCATCCGTATTGCCAACGAATCCATAGTTCTCAATGGAAACAAAGGTTTCATTAGCAGTGGTTGGAGTAAAGTTCCATTCAATCGTAGTGCCATCGGAGGAATCAATAACAATGCGTTTGTTATTCTCGATCTCTCTCACATCGATTTCATCCGAAACCCCATACATCTCCCACTCCCAAAGAACTCGTTTTCCAACTTCTAGTTTTCCACTACTTTTTGTGAACCAAAAGTTCGTAGTAATCTCAGGGTTAATAAAGGCTTCAAACACTTCTTCGACAGGTTTTCTAATAAGCATTTCGGATTTCACAACGGGTCCTTGGTTTACTAATTCCATAAGATATTCCCCTTTCGTATCATTTTACCATTCAAATTTTAACTGTAGCGAATCACAAATTGGCATATAGCCGATCTTTCGATAGATGCTATTGGATGTGGGATTTGCTAAGTCCGTATATAAGACGCACTTCTTAAATCCTTTGTCCAATGCAAGTTGGCTGATATTCCAACTCTATTTTTTACTGTGGTATAAAAACTCAACTTCACGGTCCAGCAAATATCGATATTCCAATAGTTGCATGGTTCTTTCTCTAATTCTTTCCTTTATAACCGTGTCGAGACTTACCGATCCTTGGGATCCTAGGTAACCATTATCAATAAATGCCGTCTCTACAAATTTTGTTTCCTTTAAGTGATACTGTAACCATTCTTTCTGCGATTCAATCAGTGCTTCCCTTGGTTCTTTATCCAACTTTGAAAGAAGCTTGTTATATATTTGATTCAACTCTTTATCCCAAATCTCGGTATATTTGCTTTCCAACGCCCCCCATCTCAATGTAGTCACCTCATCGGAGTTTTGTAATTCCTGAAGTTCCACTTCATAATCATGATCTATAGGGTTTCGAAGCATTTCATCATAAAATTCTCCACTCAAATCATAGTTCCCGATGCTCATGGATAACACTTCGTTGTTAGAAGGATCTAATTGACCTTCAGTTTTTTCTTTCGATGCTGTTCCATTACCTGTACTCCCTACATCAGGAGCCAAATCAGAGTTCCTTATTGGCTTAATTTCGCTGTTCAAGGCAGTCGATTGACTCATATTTTGACAAGATGACAACACTATCGTCATAAAAAATAATAAGAATATTTTACTTTTCATAATTGTTCTCCTTAAATTTGATCTTTAATATTTTTGTGTGATGAGGATGTTCTGGCCATCTTCGAGTTGCTACATCATTTCTCTGCAATCAGAGTTTTCATTGCCTTTTTGTTATGGTATCATTTGTATAAGAAAACCGAGTGCTGAGAACACTCGGCTATACAATTGGCTTGGATGGTTTATTCCCCTCTAAGTCATTTAAGGAACAAAACCCACCTTCGGCCGTTAACCTTGGGGTAGGTTTTTACTTTCTCTTGTTGTTGTTGCCCACCCAAGATTCAATTGTACTCCCTCATTCTACCACATATATCCATTCTTTAACAGAATGTTTGTTCGTGTTTTATATTACACTTCAACGATTCCTTTAGCTGTATAAGGGTAATCCAGCTGCTTTTTGACGATACTCACCTCTTCTTTGCCTACAAACCGTTCAATCAGAAAAATCCCCAGATCGATCGAGGTGGCTACTCCTCCTGCCGTGATCACGTTGCCATCTTTGACAATTCGCGTTTTTATCACTTCTTTACAATAGGGTTCTAATAGTTCATAAGCATTCGGATGAGTAGTCGCGGTCTTGTCCTTCAGAAAACCGGCAGCCCCCAATAGTAGAGAACCCGTACAAACGGAAACTTTATAAGGCACGGATTCAGCAGTTCGGAGCCATTCCACAAATTCAAGGTCCTCTTTCAGCTTTCTTGTTCCCATTCCACCAGGAAGGAACACGAGATCGTATTTAGACAACTCGGGTTTTATGACATTCACTTTCACTTGCATTCCAAGTTCATCCGTTACTTCCTCGGTTAACCCACAAATATCCCATGTGGTTTCCCTGGTTTTATCGAATTGGCGGAGTCGATAGATGACGTCATAAAAACCGACAAAATCAAGAAAAGTGACCCCATTGAAAAGAACGAGTGCCATCTTCATTGAACCAACCCTCCCCTCATGTTTTTATCAGGCCCTCAAAGGCTATCGTTTTCTTGCTTTGAATACAACAGTTACGGGAAGCATCTTTGCTTTTTCTGCAAAATCGCTGGGATCGTTCCTAGATTGGATAATCTCATCATCGCACCAATAATGTTTGTTCGATAAGCAGAACTTTTGTCCATCCGAACACGCTCCAAATTTTTTTATGAAAAACCTAACTATATTTCTTAACTCTCTCCGAGTGTACTTTCAAAATACGGCCCCGGAATCCCCTTCATGTAGTGTTCAATCATCCTTCTCATGGGTAGAGGAAGTAGATTATGTTTATCCATCTCACTTATAGGTATCCAATAAAATTCCAAATGACTTTCTTTGGATTCCGGATTTTTTCTACTATCAACGTTCTCCAATTTAGCAATAAAAACGTGATTGATCTCCTGATGATAAATTCCTTCATCTTTGTGTTCAGCTTCTACTGCTCCAAGGTAGGGACCAACCTCGCTTATGAATCCAAGCTCTTCATATATTTCTCGATACAAAGTGGTTCGAATACTCTCATGAAATTCAACATGCCCTCCCGGTAAAAATGTATTATCCATTCCTATGCAATGTGCAACTAACAGATGATTATCGACTATGATGACTCCACGAGCTAGCACATGGTATTTAGGTGTTTTTTCTTGCATGATTAGTCCGCTCCTTCATTTCATTAGGATCTGTCACCATCCGCTTAACTTTGCTGGATTGCCCGCTGCATCAACTCGTTCATCGAGTTTCAGGACGATTACCACATCATTCCATTGTTCAATAAATGAAAGATCCCTATAATCGTATTTATGGTTTTCATTCTAGTTTTCCTTTCAAATTAGCCGTATTCACGAAACAACCCAGCCCTAGATTACTCTTATCTTAGGCTGGGTCGTTTGGTGTTTGAGCTTTTTCCATGATTATACATCGGATAACCAAGGGGAGAAAAGCCCGATGTGTGAAGATAAGGATTTAACTTCTTAATAGAATTAATATTAAGAAGGTTTTTGGGTCTTATTTCAAGAATTCTACAATCCTAAAGAGAATGGGAGGGATGGATTTGAGGACGGATATAAGTAATTGGATGCCAATAACCGTGCAGGAAATAAATGAAATTTTTTCTGACATGCCAATTCATTGGTGTATCGCTGGAGGTTGGGCTTTAGATTTGCATCTAGGTAAGCAAACAAGGGAACATAGCGATGTAGATGTGATTATCACGCGAGATGAGCAATTCATCGCTTACCAGAATATAAAACGTGATTGGATGTTATACAAGGCGCAGGATGGCAAGCTTGAACTATGGGAAGATGGAGAATATTTGAACTTTACGGGAGACATATGGGTTAGTAAGAGTAGTGAAACGCCTTGGGCATTTCAAATGATGATCATCGATACCGAAGAGAAGTTTTGGACGTATAAGAGAGATCAATCCATCAGAAGGCCCCTTGATGAAATTTATTTAAAAACTGTTGAAGGCATACCTTATTTAAGACCTGAAATCCAACTTCTCCATAAGGCAGGTAGTTCGCAAGTACGAGAAAAGGATTTTAATGATTTCCAAACGATGCTCCCTTCACTTCTACCCTCAGAAAAAGCATGGCTGAAATCATCGTTAAACCGGCAATTTCCAGAAGGTCATGCCTGGCTCAAGTTTCTATAGGGAAAAATTTTCGTATTTTTAAATTTCATTTTCACCCACACAGTTGTCGAAAGGTCTCACGTGCTAAATAAAAAATTATTTCAAAAAATAAAGGACCTCAACCTTCACATTAGAGTGAAAATTGAAGTCCATCCACTAAATATCAACTCTAGGTAGTCGCAATAAGAAACTCCTCTCCTCTTGGCAGTTGCAGTCCATCGGTTCGGCCGGTGAAGTAGCGTTCGTTAAGATCGCCAGAGGATACGTGCCGGACTTCTTGGAAACCGGCTTCGCGCGCCATCTCCAACATTTCCGGCGGTGTAAAAAAGCTGATAAAAGGTGTGCCGCTTGCTCTTGCCCCTTTCTCTGCGGCATCAACCTCAGAACGCTCCTTGGGTTCCGACAGCTCAAACGGCAACAAAAAGGTCATGGCCAGGGTGGAGCCGGGGGCGAGCCTTGCAACCTGTCGAAGTGTCGCAGTGATTGCGTCCTTGGTGAGATATTGCGTCACGCCTGTGGAAACCACCACAGCTGGACGGCCCGTGTCGAAACCGGCATTCTTCAGTTGTTCCCACCAGGACCCGCCGGCCTCGAAATCCACCGGAACGAGACGCAGCCACTCCGGGACTCCAAAGCCAAGTTCAATTAAACGTTGTCTCTTCCAGGCCTGTGTGCCGGGTTGGTCGACCTCGAACACCTGTATCTGGGAAGCGATCTCCGGTCGGCGTTGGGCAAAGGTATCCAGGCCGGCGCCAAGGATGACATACTGAGTGACTTCTTGCTTGAGCTGTTCGAGGACCAAATCCTCAATGAAGCGTGCACGGGCCACGATCGAAGCTCGGAATCCTCTGGAGAATTCAGGATCCATGTCGGGGCGTTGGCGCCATTCGTCACCCGGGTCAATCAATTGTAAACCGACCTTATCCCTAAGCACATGCGGAGGGGAATCCACTTGTACATGCAAAGCCCTCCACAACGCAACCCTTACTGCCGTGTGGTCAGGTTCTTTATCGTGTATTTCATGCATCATGTTCGTTCTCCTTTCGAGCGGGTACGTGCTTTGTTTTGTTAAGTTTCATTTTCATCCTGACGGTTGCCGACAGACCTCGCGTGCTCGCGCAGTTCTTCCAGATTCCATGCCAGTTTTCCGGACTCAATATCAGTGATAACGGCTTGGACCCATCCGATTTCAGCCTCAAGTACAGCTTGTTGATACTCGTTCTCTAGCAAAAAAAGCCGCGGCAGTCCCAGCGAGGTGCTTTTCTGGAACTGATCTTTCAGTCGAGCAAGCGAATGCTCCAACGCTTGAGCCCGTTCGTTGAAAAGGCGGGCTACATCTTCTGGCGTCAATAGGGCCAAAAAAGACACCGCCGCGGGAAACTCTAAAAATTCCTGAGCCGGTGTGGAGATCATCTCACGGATCCACGAATAGGCAGCTTGGCGACCCAGATCCGTGATTTCATAAACCGTCAAATCTGGCCTGCCTTCAGTCTTTTTTTTGCCTTGAATGGCAATGGCCTTGTCTCGGTACAATCGTTCAATCGTTTGGTAAATGCTCGTCCGATGGCGAACGTTAATGACCTCGTCTTTCTCCCTTTCTTTAATTAATTGCTGCATACGATAAGGATGCATAGGTTCCTCAATAAGAAAACAGAGGATGGCTAAAGCGACCGTCGATTTTTTTATTCCCTTTTCCATAGTAATAATATTACTATTAACGATATGATGCGTCAATCCAGTTCGCTGTTACAATCATGCTCTCACATCGTCTTTCTTATCCCCAAAATAATCCCCGATTATCTTGGTCTACTATTCTTAGTTGCTTTTCAAAATTTTCATCTGGGATTATATCATCAACAAAATGCCATTTATTCTTGCTATCTCTCCAATAGACTTTCCATTTATTTTCTTCAAATCGAAATTGGGCTACATCCAATTCGACCCATCCTTCACTTTGAAATGCAGGTCTTTCTTCAAAAAGAGTTACACTATTCCCTCTGAATTTATAATTTAGTCTTACCTGGTTTCTTAGATGTTTAGGTACCTTCTGCTCTGTGTAATCGGACAGAAGCTTTTCAATCTTCTTTTTTGTAAATGCATCCAGCATATGTACACCTCGTTGTTTGTTTGTTTTTAACACTCTGCAATGATTTTTACCCTCGAATTATCTACTAATTCATTCTTCTTATCATTCGCTGCTTCTCCGTATTTCCCCATACTGATCCTTCTTTCTTTTTACAGATTCGCAATGATTTCGGATAACGTTGGTGTATTCACAAACCGTCACTGGCTTAAGGCAGCTTGCTACCCGGTTCGACGGACTTAGCCAATGCAGGGTTCTCTGCTGAAATAATCTTCCTCGAAATCCCTCCAGCAGACCAAGGGGCGTAAGCCCTGCAGCGTAGACATGGTGTTAAGTGATGTCATTGTCTTCTGCGATTCTGCTAACTTATTATTCTATTCGTAATTACTTCTGTATTAAATGACACCAAATTTTTTTAACGCGTAGGAAATCCCGCCTTCACTTGCCTTTTTGGTGATAAAATCCGCTTTTTGTTTTAGTCGTTCCTCGCCGTTCCCCATAGCAATTCCCAATCCTACATACTCCAACATGTCTATGTCGTTTCCGCCGTCTCCGAAAGCGATGGCTTCTGATCTGCTAATGTTGAAATAATCCAATACTCTTTTAATCGCAGTTGATTTGGAAACTTCCGTTTCTTCCAGAACGTTCGTCACGTAGTCATGAAAACGCTCGAACCTGAGCCTCGGAAATCTGTCTAAGAATTTTTCAGTTTCGCTGTCGTCTGCATACAAACATATGCAGTATACTTCATCTGACAGAGAGCCCCTCATTTCGGGATATTGTGTAAGACTCAAAGTTTCTCTTAATGCCCTCATAATCCGCTCATCTTCGGAGCCGATGCCGTTCATAGCGAAGTGCTCGGTGAAATAGGAAATGCCGTGACCGTTCAACTCGGCGAAAGCTGAAACATCTCGAACTGTTTCTGTCGTAAGCAATGATTTATAAATTGTTGTATCATTACATTTTATAAGCGCACCGTTTGCAGAAATAAAAGTATCAATTCCCATCGTCTTAAACTCTTCGCACAAATTATAGGGTCTCCCTGTCGCAACCACAACTTTTATTCCTCTTTCAATCAATTTTTCAATTGCTTCTTTCGTGGTTTGCGGAATGCTTCTATCAATTTCACTTAATAGAGTGCCGTCAACATCAAAAAATACAATCTTGTACATATTCTGTGAACAAGCCTCCTTAGTAATTTTTAATTTTCGCTTAACGTTTCCGCGTTCACGACGTCCTTTCACCTTAAGAGGCGGCTTGTCCCCCGATGAGTGAACACATTGTGTAAGATGTCAGGGGCTTCCTTGAAATACCCAACAAAAATATACTCTTTACTCCATGTATTATTTATCATAATTATGGTGATGACCATGCCTACGATTCGTCCTATCTCTGACTTAAGAAACAATTTTAATCTTATCTCCGAAATTGCTCATCATGACGGTGAACCCGTTTTTATTACCAAGAATGGTCAGAGTGATCTTGTCGTGATGAGCCATGCTTCATATGAAAAACAACAAGCTTTAATTGAACTGTACCAAAAACTCGCTGTAGCTGAAAAACAAAGTAGTGAAGGTGTCCAGAAGAAGAGTCACTCTGAGGTGATGAAAAATCTAAGGAGTCAAATCCGTGGACAAGAAATATAAAATCGAGTACTTGCCCATCGCTGAAGAGGAATTATCCAATATCATCCATTATATCATGTTAGATAATCCTGATGCGGCTTTATCAATGGCGGATAAACTTGATCAATCCATATCTATTCTGGAGTTGTACCCGAATAGCGGTACTATTCCGAACGATATTCGGCTTCAAGTACTGAATTATAGAATGTTAGTTGTTGAATCCTATCTTGTCTTTTATGTGGTTTTAAAAGATACTGTCGAGATCCGGAGAACCCTTCACGGAAAACGAAAATACAACTTCCTGCTTTAACCCTCGCATACGTGTCTTTCCCCTGATTTCTTATAACGTTTTATTCACGAAACGCCCCAGCCTTAGAAGCTCTTATCTTAGGCCGGGGCGTGTGTTGTCTGAATCTATGTCTGTGAGTTTGCTTTTGCTTCTGACAACCAAGGGGCGAATGCCACGCAGCATAGATGCATTGTTAAGTGATGTTACTACCTTCTCTGTGTTTACATTCTCATATACGGTTTTGTTTCCTATGTATTCTGATCATGTCTGATATGTTATAATTTTCTAGTACAATATACGGCTATAAGGGCGGTCGGCTAATCTCCCAGAAGGGAGGTGATGCCCATGGAGGTCAAAGATGCACTTTCCTTAATGTTCATGTTCGGCATGTTCATTCTGGCATTGCTTACCTACATGAAAAAGAAATAGACCGCCCTGGCTAGGATAACGGTCTATTTCCGACCCATCTTACGTGGCCGACTGCTCTTTATGCAGTTATTGTACTTTGGAGTCGTGTTCGCGCACGGCTCCTTACTTATTCTTACCTCAGTATAACTCATTTTATAACGCTTTTATAGACTTTTTTGTTATTTCAATTTAAATAAGGTTTGTAATGTTGTCTGCAGTAATTTCACTTAACGTTCCCGTATTTCTGACGTCCAAGCGGCTTAAGGCACAAAGTG
Source organism: Paenibacillus phocaeensis (assembly GCF_900021165.1). Lineage (GTDB taxonomy): Bacteria > Bacillota > Bacilli > Paenibacillales > Paenibacillaceae > Fontibacillus > Fontibacillus phocaensis. The sequence continues at coordinate 71,388 of NZ_FCOQ01000009.1, forward strand.
CCGGGTCGTCAGACTTAGCTGATTGGATGTGGCGCCAGATTCTACTTCTCTGACATACTTCTTGGCGACCAAGGAGCGTCAGCGACGAAGCAGAAATGTTATGTTATAAGATGTTGGCGGCTTCTTGAATATCTCACATAATCTTCTTAAAATAAAAAGAGCCCTAACTTTATTGCTAGGGCTTTGGTGTCATTTATATATGTCTCCTCTAGGTCCTATACGAACTACAAAGATGATTAATTCATTATTAAGAACCTCATAGATTATTCGATAATTTCCCACACGTAATCAATAGACTATCCCTTCTTTACCCTTCATTTCCTTTGTATTCGGATAGTTAAACGGGTCATTAGATAATTCTCCAAGGGATATAAAGATTCTTCCTAAGGTAACTCGGTCTATTTTCCTAAGGTTCTTTTCAGCTTCACTTGAAAATGTGACTTTATATTTCAAGTTCACGTTTTAAATCCTCCAAGGATTTAGTCTGACCATTTTGATATTCAATACGCCCCTGTTCTATCGCTTGAATATCTTCAGGTGTCAGACAGTCATCATCTTCATCAAGCTGTTTTTCAAGTAACCATGATAAAAAGCTCTTTGCGACAACCTTATTTTTCTCATTTAAATTGCTTAATATGGTTTCCAGTTCATCATTCGGGACACTCATCAACTGTACCCCCTTTATTATTCATTCTTATTATACCTCAATATATAAGGACGCTCCATACATAGCTTTTTCACTACTCGATGTATTAGCCTTCATTTATCCGCTCTTACGCCAATTTCTTATAACGTTGTTGTACTCACGAACCCTCACTGGCTTAAGGGGCACCTGCCCCGGGTCCGACGGATTTAGCCAGTACAGGGTTGTCTGCTGATTAAGCTTCTCTGAAAACCTTCTTGCAGACCTAGGGCCGAATGGCCCGCCGCGTGAATACTGTGTTATGGGATGTTGACGACTCCCCTGAGTTACATAGAAATCAGTATTCATAAATTCTTCTTGTTGGCTTTTCTAATAATTCCATTAATATGGAAACAAATAGCACCCCTCCACTATAAGACTCTGCTTGTTCTCTATACTAGTCATAATAATTCCTTTAATAATAGGCTATAAAATTTATCTCCAATAACCTCATTACGATCCAATGGTGTAAACCCACAATCACTAATCCCCCTATAAAGCCCCAGCCTTAGATAGCTTTTATCTTAGGCTGGGGCGTTTGTTGGCTGAACTACCTCCACGATGATCATCTGACAACCAAGCAGCCGTTAGGCTCCGCCGCGTGAATGCATTGTTATACGCAGTTTCTGCCATCCTGAGTTACAATAGAAATCTTTAAGCCCTACCATCCTTCTCTTGATATTAAAGATTGAATCTGTGAAATGTGATGTCTGTCATGCCATAAATATCTTTGCACTGCTGTTTCAAGGCTCATATTTCCATAGGCCACACTATTCATTTCTCGTTTATAGTCCAGAGGCTCCAGGTTGCGGAGCAATGTGAGAAATCGCGAATAAATCGATTCAATTAGTTTGAGAGATATTTCAACCGGCAGATTGTAATCTTCCAGTTCAGCCCATTTGTCTTGAGTATAAGATGGTATTACTGGGCACTCCTCGGTCAATGTTCTCTTGAATCGAAAATATGCATTCATGTTATTGTCCGCGATGTGGTGAATAATCTGTCTAATCGTCCATCCATCTTGCCTGTACGGCGTATCTAATTGTTTATCATCAAGACCATCCACACTGTTCCTTAACAGTGATGGCATTTTTTCTATCTCCAGAATCAAAGATTTTATGTAATCTATATCAGGGTTTAGATGTTCTTTAAATGGACCTATGGGATAACGAATACTATCCATAACTTGACCTCCCTTGAATTTGCAGAAATTGCGTATAACGTTCTTGTGTTCACGAACCCTCACTGGCTTAAGGGGCGCTAGCCCCGGGCCCGATGGACTTAGCCAGTGCAGGGTTGTCTGCTGATACCGCTTCTCTGAAAATCCTCTTTCAGACCAAGGGACCGTTAGGTCTCGCCGCGTGAATACGGTGTTATAGGATGTTCCAGCCATCTTCGCGTTGCTTCATAATTCCCTTATAAGGTTAGTTGGATTTTATTCAGGTTTTTATTCAGGTTTTGCAATCAGAGTTTTCATTGCCTTTTTGATATGGTATCATTTATATAAGAAAACCGAGTGCTGTGAACACTCGGCTATACAATTGGCTTGGATGGTTTATTCCCTTCAAGTTCCAGGTAATAAAAACCCACCTCTGGCGCTAACCTTTGGGTGGGTTTTTACTTTCTCTTGTTGTTGGAATTAATGTATGTTAAGAGGGCAAGGATAAACGTTCCGAAAAGGAACATGATTGTCAATGCATCTTTAACCTCCATGGCTTCACCTCCTTTTGAAGGGAAACCATGCCCACCCAAGATTCAATTGTACTTTCTCATTCTACCACATATACCCATTCATTAATAGAATGTTTGTTCGTGTTTTATGTTTGTATACAGTTTGCCGGAATTTCCTATAACGTTCTTGTATTCACGAAACGACCCAGCCTTAGATAGCTCTTATCTTAGGCTGGGTCGTTTGTTGTCTGAGCTTCTTCCATGATTTATACATCTGGACAACCAGGGGCGATAGCCCCGATGCGTGAATACGGTGTTATACGAAGCATGCTTGACCAACCTAAAAAAAACAAAAAAACATCATCGATCTCACTTAGGAAGTCATGATGTTCTATAACCTTTTCATTTATGAAGTCTTCTAGTTTGATGTAATACTGTTAATACTTCTATTCCATCTGTACTGATTCTGTATATAATTCGATAGTTCTTATACAACTTTTCTCGGATCCTATGCTCTTTATATTCTGGCACTTTTCTACCCGCCAATGGAAATTCAGTGATGTCTACTGTTGCGGTTATCAATTGCCTAATGAAATCCCCTGCATTTTCTTCCGAATCCTGTTTTATATATTCATGTATAATTTCTAGATCATTTAATGATCTAGGCGACCATGTTAATTTAGCCATTTAGAGATTTTCTCCATCGCTTCATTATGTGGTATGCCTTGCCCTTCGTTTAGTTCATTTAAACCTTCTTCGATCTTCGCCCGAACATATAGTTTATAAAGGATGTCCTCCATCGTTGCATCTTCCGGCAATTCCTGTATAAGTTTAATCACTTTACCCTTAATGCTCATATCCTTCACCTCGCGCGTTTCTGTATTATCTACAGTATAAACCACAACCAAAAATGTGTGTTATTATTTATGGGTTTAAATATTGGTTTTTATAAGTTAGCCTCCAATGTTTCGTATAACGGTTCCGCATCTACGACGCGACCCGGCCTTAGATAGCTATTATCTTAGGCCGGGTCGTGTGTTGTCTGAATATTCTTTGGAGTTGTCAAAAAAAGTGCAGTTTGAAAACACACTCATGAGAACCCCATGATTAAGCTGCCTGTGACAGCATTCTTTCGCGATAAATAGTTGGGGGCCAGCCCCCTGGATTAGAGGTGTAGACCCTCTGTCTGTTGTAATAGACCATGATGTATCGGAAGATGACCGATTTAATATAGGCCATCGGGTATTGCTCGGTTTTGATCTTATATAGCTTTTCTTTCTTTAGCGTAGCAAAGAAGCTTTCCATTCTTGCGTTGTCATAGCAGCGCCCTGTGCCGCTCATGCTTTGAACGACATCTCGTTTAGCCAGACACGCTCGGAATGCCTGGCTCGTGAATTGGCTGCCCCGGTCGCTGTGATAAATCATTCCACGAGCATTTCTGGCCTTGCAGGCGTTCTCAAAAGCTTGGATGCAGAGTTCCTTGCGCATGTTGTCATCCATGGCCAGACCCACGATCTCCCCATTGAAACAGTCCAATACGGCGGACACATACAGCTTACCGTCTAAACAAGGTACTTCTGTGATATCCGATAGCCACTTCTGGTTGGGGGCTGAGGCGCTGAAGTCTCTCTGGATCAGGTTCTCGCTCTTTTGAGCTGTAGCATCCTCACGTGTAATGCCGTTTGGATGACGCCTCACTTTCTTCAGCAGACCGTGCTTCTTCATGATGCGATAGACGGTGCTGTAGCTGGTCACGATCTCTTTTTGCGCTAGAGCCAGCATAATCCGCTGGGCACCGTAATTGCTGTTGTCTTCGGGTGTGTCCCCTGAATATGCTTCTCCGAAATGCCTCTAGGGGACCGAGGGGCCGCAAGGCACCGATGCGTGAATGCGGTGTTAACTGAAGTTACTGCCTTCTTTGAAATACCTACATGGTGTTCTTACTTTTTTGATTTTTATTATACTTTTTCTTTAATTTTCGATAATATTTTATATTTTCTGTAGAAAGCTCAATATTTGCCACATTTCTAATAGTTTTTTCGGTAGCACTTATACCTGATACATTTCTAATTAATACCTTTGTTTCTTTAAATTTTGATCTGAATTCGTCTAATAGCACTTGCCTCTGATCATCAAAAAGTAAGTCATCAAAACCAATAAGAGTCATCATGCAATGTGCAATAATTTCTTCATCAATATAGATGTAGTTGGTGTCCATATAATCAGAAATCTTGAAAACAACTTCAGTCCAACTTTCAGTAACAAGATCTTTGTCATCAATTTCCTCAAGTGAAAATGAAAGTTTTTCAGCCTCAAGAAAAAGTTGGTACAAATTTTCGAATATCTGAAGTCTTCTTAGGAAAATTTCTTTTGTGAATATTTCGATTCTGCTTTTACGTCTGAAAAACTCACCAATAAATATTCCGATTAATACTCCTGCAAGTCCAAAGATAGCGGGTAACATTAATGCACCTCTTTATTTTATTGTGTTTGCAGTAATTTCAGTTAACGTTCCTGTATTCACGACTCGACGCATGTCGAGTATCCGGCGAATGCCGGATCAAGGGCGTATGCCCGCCGCGTGAATATTATGTTATAGGATGGGAACATCCTCTCTGAATTACCTATAAATCCTCTTTAATGTTTAACCTTTGTTTTTCAAAGCCCTCGTATTTAGGCCTATATTTTAAATGCAAAAAGGCTTCAATTAAATTCAAAACAAATATCCCCAACGTAGCATCTATTAAAAAATCTATTCTTCTTGTATTGGTTTTAATCCATTCTTTAATCGTCGTTACATCAAGATTTAATTCTATTAATTTAGGATCGGCCAATAGTGACTTGGCTAAATTACTTTGAGAACTTTTAGGGTCGTAATGTTGACTGTTGAATCTCGCATTACTGCTAGGGCCAGCTTTACCTATCTTCAAAAATCTGTCTTGGTAGATAAAAGAGTATATAGCCATTCTGTCTTTAGGTAATGTTGAAGTTTTGTGAGGTACTCCTCGATCTAAGATCATAATTTGATTTTCATTAATTTCAGTTCCTGTTGATTTAATAATCTGAATTAACTGTTCTTTTAGTTCGTGCAAATTTTGTTCTTCCAATATTGTTTTATACATGATCGTTCTGTTCCTTTCCTATAACGTTTGTGCATTCACGAATCCTCACCACCTTAAGGGGAACCGGGAGGCTTAGATAGCTCTTATCTTAGCCTCCCGGTTCTCCGACCGCGATGCGGTTAGGTGGTGCAGGGTTGTCCGCTGAATCAGCTGCTTTAGGAATCGCTTCTTGCGGACCGAGGGGCTTTAGCCCCGATGCGTGAATGCTATGTTATATGAAGTACGAGCCAGCTTGTTAGCTTTCACATAATAATCTTACCAGTGTTTTTTTCTACAAATGTCTTCATTCGATCAATGATTTCCTTTCCATGAAGATGAATAATTTCATGATGATCTTCACATAAAAGCCATTGGAACTTCTTAGATATTAGAAAGTATTCATTCAAATGACATAACTCAGGAATCACTCGAAAAATGGTATCTCTCGTACCTTCATAGAGCCACATCTTGTCATATAGATCTTCCACAATGAACCAGATATTCTCATCTTCAATAAGATCTTTAATATATTTAAATGGTCGGTCAACGAATCTCGCAGTGAATTTAGGTTCTTTAAGCCTATTCCATCCCCAATGTAATCCATGTGTATAATGAGCCTTAACTAAGAATCGCTCTTCTACATTCCTTAAAATATCCTTCCATTGATCTTTCCTAACTTCGAAGAGCCCTTCTCGATTTAATTCCAGAGTCTTGATAACTTCCTCAATTTCAAATCGAACCGACAAGGAATTCATGTATATAGCTCCTTAGATTATTTTTTATCCTTTTGCTTGTATTTCATATAACGTTCTTGCATTCACGAAACGCCCCAGCCTTAGATAGCTTTTATCTTAGGCTGGGGCGTTTGTTATCTGAGCTTCTTCCATGATTATACATCTGATAACCAAGGGGCGAAAGCCCCGATGCGTGAATACGGTGTTAACTGAAGTCAACGACTTCCTCGAGCTACTTTACTCTCTAATATATCATCCGTCTTAAAAATTCTTCTTTATTTTCCATCAGCATAAGCCTCCGTTACAATTTGAACACCCATTTTGAAACCATAGATGAAGACTTCGGTTGAATATATCGAAGAAGACCTTCCCAACAGATCATATATTTTTTCAAGAAGCTCCACCTCATCCTCCGTCAGGCTTGTTATTAACTTCTCCTTGAAGCTTGAAATTTCGCTATTCAACAATTTATACTCTGGATTCTTTGGTATAATCTTTTCTTCTGGTCTAATTTCTCCAAAATACAATTGCTCTAATAAGCTACTCATCCCACATTCCCTCCATTGTATTTCTCATAAGAGCATTTTAGCGATTTTATCGCTAAAACTCAATAGCGAATTACTCGCTAGAGTATTTTTATGTTGGAGGTGTTTGTATGTACCCAAGAATTAGAAGCTTGCGAGAAGATAAGGATTTAACTCAATCTCAAATTGCGGCATATCTCAACTGCAGTCAACGTATATACAGTAATTATGAACGCGGTGAAGTTGATATTCCAACCGCCATACTCATTAAACTTGCCGACTTCCACCAAACCAGCACCGATTATCTTCTTAATAGAACTAACATTAAACAAGCTTATCCCAAAGATTGAAGAAGATTTTGGGGGTTCTTATTTCACTATTGTTGATTTCAGTTAACGTTCCCGTATTCACGACGTCCCACCGACTTAAGGCTCCGCCAGGAGCCGGCCGCGATGCGGTTAGTCGGTGCGGATGTGTCCGCCAAGAAACGGATCGGCGTTTAGCTCGATCCGTTTCTTGGCGGACCGAGGGCCGAATGGCCCGATGCGTGAATGCTGTGTTATGTGATGTCGACGACTTCCTCGAATAGCTAGATCCCTAGAACAGAAACATAATCTTGTGTTTTCAATTGCTCCTTAATCCATGTTACAAACTCTATTATTAATTCACGAAGTCTCTGAACATTATTATCAAAGTCTTGACGAAACTCTTCTTCAGAACTGCCGAAGACGAAATACACATGTTCTTTGAGTAACTCAATAGTTACATTCTCATCAAGGAGATTAACAAGCGTATTCAATCTCTCAAGGATCACCAGCCAGGTATCCCGATGTATTTCGTTAAATGCGTAATGATCATATCCAGAGAATATATTTTCTAATGATTTCTCTAAATAGCCAAATACTTCTTCATCAAAGAAAATTGAGTTTTCATTCCAGCACTGTCCAAGGTACTTTCCGGGTAAAACTTCAATATAACAAGTTCCTTCAAGTTCTTTCATATCTCTTATTAACTTCATTGACTCCACCCTCGTTAAACAATCTTGTCGATTTCATATAACGTTCTTGTATTCACGAACCCTCGCTGGCTTAAGGCAGCGAAAGCTGCCGGGTCCGACGGACTTAGCCAGTGCAGGGTTGTCTGCTGATTTAACTTCCTCGAAAATCCTCATGCAGACCAAGGGCCGTATGGCCCGCAGCGTGAATACTGTGTTATAGGATGTTCCGGCCCTCTTCGAAATACTTATAAAATCTCCTTTGAAAGGGTTATAATCTTTAATCAGGTCTTTCATTCAGTTTTTTTATTACGGGTTTTCATCGTCTTGTAGATATGGTATCATTTGTATAAGAAAACCGAGTGCGGCTAACACTCGGCTATACAATTGGCTTGGATGGTTTATTCCCTTCTAAGCTACAGGTAATAAAACCCACCGTCGGCGGTCAACCTATGGGTGGGTTTTTACTTTCTCTTGTTGTTATTCCCGATGTATGTTAAAAGTGCAAGGATAAACATTCCAAACAGGAACATAATCTGAATTGCATCTTTAACTTCCATGGCCTCACCTCCTTTCGAAGGGAAACCATGCCCACCCAAGATTCAATTGTACTCCCTTATTCTACCACACATAGCTAGTTCTCGATAGAATGTTTGTTCGGGTTTTATGGTTTATATCTTGTTTGCCGGAATTTCCTATAACTCCCCTATCTCTGCACTTCACCAATCTCATCTTGACCCGAGGATTTGCGCACTCGTTCACACACCCTTAATTATACCTCCATTTCTTGATTATGTAATTTCAAATCTACGCCCCAGTTGGAAGATGCTACTCCCCCTTCTGATCACGTACAATACGGTCAAGCGGACTCTGAATCCGTTTCAGATTTTTGGTGCTGACATGGGTGTAGCGTTCGGTGGTAGAGGGATTAGCGTGGCCCAGAAGCTCCTGGATATAACGGAGATCGGTGCCGTTCTCGAGCAAATGGGTTGCGAAGGAATGCCGCAGGACATGGATGCCCGCCTGCTTCTGGACGCCGGAGGTTTCTAAGGCTTCCTTAAAGACCTTTTGTAAGGAGCGTTCATGCAAGTGGCTCCCCGGATACTGCCCCGGAAACAACCACATGGAGGAAGGGAGTCGCTCCGCATCTACATATTTTCGGATCATCTCCCAGGCCGTTTGAGACAGCGGTGTGTGTCTATCCTTTTTGCCCTTTCCTTGCCGGACTCGAAGGATGCCGCGTTCCGGGTCGATATCCGTGATTTTCAGCCGGACAACTTCGCTCACCCTCAGCCCTGAAGCATAAGCCAGATACAGCATCGTGCGGTGCTTTAAATTAGCCGGTGCTTGGATCACGCGAAGCACTTCCTCCTCCGAGAGGACATAGGGCAGCTTTTTCTCTTTTTTCGGTCGAATATAGCTGGTTTGTTCAGAGGGTTGTTTGAATACCTCGGCGGCAAGAAACCGCAGGGCACTGATGGCTTGATTCACATAAGCAGGGGAATGTCCCTGCTCAAGCAACTGCAACGCATATTGTTGGGCATGGGCCGAGTCGATCGTCATGGATTTGGAAAAATCCTCGTCCTTCCGGGCTCCTGAACCTCCCATCTCCGAGAGATCCGCTTGGCTCTGCAAAAATCGCCGGACATGCCCTCGGTAGGCCTTGCTCGTTTTGAGGCTATATCCCTTCAGTTTGAGCGCCGTGTTTAGCTTCTGTTCCAGGGCTTGAATGAATGGTTCGTCGTTGGATAGCTTTGACGACACGGCAAGCCCGTTCACTCGAATCTCCACTCCCGGAAAGCATTCGGCGAATTGCCGTAGCTTCTCCTCCGTGCAAGGAAAACGCCAGAATTTTCGGTCGGGATCCCACTTTCCTCCCCCAACCGCACGCAGTTTGGCTAACTCCTCCCTCGAAAAATTCGCAAGTTTCACGGAGATCTGATCGTTCTCAATCCGGTGAATTTGAATGTTCATCCCTAGTCCCTCCTTCTATTCCATTTATTCGCCGCCCGGTAAAAATAAAAAAAGAGACAGCCCCTCGGGGTCTGTCTCCGATTCTTTCGGATGAACGGTGAACCGTTATTCGGTCAACGGTATGGCCCTATATTACTGCGTGAACCACGTTTTGAACATATGCTTCGTGGTCGCTTTGTTCATTTCGGCGATGGAGGTGGTCAGCGGGATGCCTTTCGGGCAGGCGCGCACGCAGTTTTGCGAGTTGCCGCAGCCTTCGATGCCGCCATCTTCCATCAGCGCTTCCAGACGCTCATCGGCGTTCATCTCCCCCGTGGGATGCGCGTTGAACAAGCGCACTTGGGAAATGGCCGCCGGACCGATGAAGTCCGTCTTCTCGTTCACGTTCGGGCAAGCCTCCAGGCAGACGCCGCAGGTCATGCACTTGGACAGCTCATACGCCCATTGACGTTTCTTCTCCGGCATGCGCGGGCCGGGCCCGAGGTCGTACGTGCCGTCGATCGGAATCCATGCTTTTACCCGCTTCAGCGCATTGAACATCCGGCTGCGGTCGATTACCAGATCGCGTACGACCGGGAAGGTCCGCATCGGCTCCACGCGGATCGGCTGCTCCAGATTGTCGATCAAGGCCGCGCAAGCTTGGCGCGGTTTGCCGTTGATCACCATCGAGCAGGCGCCGCACACTTCCTCCAGACAGTTGGACTCCCAGCAGACCGGGGAGGTAGACTCCCCCTTCTCGTTCACCGGGTTCCGCTGGATCTCCATCAAAGCGCTGATGACGTTCATGCCGGGGCGATAGTCGAGCTCGAATTCCTCCGTATACGGTTTCGAGTTCGGATCATCCTGGCGCGTAATGATAAATTTGACTTTTTTGGCCGTGAATTTCTTGGCCGATACATCCGTTTCCGCCATTGCCATGGGTATCCCCTCCTATTTGTCCTTCGAGTAGTCGCGAATCCGCGGCGGGATCAAGGAGACGTCGACCGGTTCGTACGAAATTTGCGGGCCGTCCGGCGTCCACGATGCTTTGGTTGTCTTGAGGAATTCCTCGTCGTTCCGCTCCGGGAACTCCGGTTTATAATGCGCGCCCCGGCTTTCGTTGCGCAGCAGCGCCCCCAGCGTCATCGCTTCAGCCAGCTCCAGCATGTTCCACAGCTGGCGGGTGAACGCCGCTCCCGTATTGTTCCAGCGGGACGTATCGTTAATGTTGATGTTTTTATAGCGTTGTTTCAGTTCCTTGATTTTGCCGATCGTCGCTTCCAATCGATCATTATGGCGTACGACCGTCATGTTGGCGGTCATCCATTCACCCAGCTCTTTATGGATAACATAAGCGTTCTCCGTACCGCTCATCGCCAGGATACCTTCGTATTTCTCCTCCTGCGCCTTGCGATAGCTATCAAAAATCCCCGAACCGAGGTCTTCCGTCGATTTCTTCAGGCCGCGGAGATATTCCACCGCTTTAGGTCCGGCCACCATGCCGCCGTAAATGGCCGAGACGAGCGAGTTGGCGCCAAGGCGGTTGGCCCCGTGATACTGGTATTCGCATTCGCCCGCCGCAAACAGGCCGGGAATATTCGTCATCTGGTTATAATCGACCCACATGCCGCCCATCGAATAATGGACCGCCGGGAAAATCTTCATCGGAATTTTGCGCGGATCATCGCCCATGAATTTCTCATAAATTTCGATGATGCCGCCGAGCTTCACGTCCAGCTCCTTCGGATCCTTGTGGGACAGATCGAGATACACCATGTTCTCGCCGTTAATGCCCAGCTTCAAGTCCACGCACACATGGAAAATCTCCCGCGTTGCGATATCTCGCGGCACAAGGTTGCCGTATGCCGGATACTTCTCTTCGAGGAAGTACCACGGTTTGCCGTCCTTGTATGTCCAGATCCGTCCGCCTTCCCCGCGTGCCGATTCCGACATCAGCCGCAGCTTGTCGTCACCCGGAATCGCCGTCGGGTGAATCTGAATGAATTCGCCGTTCGCGTACGTCACGCCTTGCTGGTACACTGCGCTGGCCGCCGTCCCTGTGTTAATGACCGAGTTCGTCGTTTTGCCGAAAATAATCCCCGGGCCTCCGGTCGCCAAAATCACCGCATCGGAAGGGAACGTGGTGATTTCCATCGAGCGCAGGTTCTGCGCGGTAATGCCGCGGCAGACGCCTTCATCGTCCAATACAACGGAGAGGAACTCCCAGTTCTCGTATTTCGTAACCAGTCCGGCGGCTTCGTGGCGGCGCACCTGCTCATCCAGCGCGTACAGCAGCTGCTGTCCGGTCGTCGCTCCGGCAAACGCCGTGCGGTGATGCTTCGTCCCGCCGAACCGGCGGAAATCAAGCAATCCCTCCGGCGTGCGGTTAAACATCACGCCCATCCGGTCCATCAGGTGAATGATGCCCGGTGCCGCTTCGCACATCGCCTTCACCGGAGGCTGGTTGGCCAGGAAGTCCCCGCCGTATACCGTATCGTCAAAATGCTCCCAAGGGGAGTCGCCTTCCCCTTTCGTATTGACGGCCCCGTTAATGCCGCCTTGCGCGCACACCGAGTGAGAACGTTTCACCGGTACGAGCGAAAACAGCTGCACCGGGACGCCCGCTTCGGCCGATTTGATCGTAGCCATCAGTCCGGCCAGGCCGCCGCCAACGACGATTAAGCTTTGTTTAGCCATTCGATTTCAACTCCCAAAAGTTTTGTATGCCTTACCTCATCTACGAACACAGGCCTGCTTCGCAGGCATTTGTATCATTTAAGCATTAAGCCACCCAAGCCTTTGCCGTCTCCAACAAGGCCGCGCCTTCTGCCTGGAACTCCGCGCCGCGGAACGCGATCAGCGACCACACGAACATGACCGCTACGATCACGAACAAGCTCATGCAAATATAAGAAGATACGCGCTGCGCCCGCGGGCCCACCGTCACGCCCCAGCTGACGAGGAACGACCACAACCCGTTCGTGAAGTGGAACGCCGCCGACACGACCCCGATCAGATACAATACGAAGAAGATCGGATTGCTGACGATATCGTGCATCAAGCCGCCCAATTCCTCATGCGTCACATTGCCAAGCGCCACCTGTACGCGGGTTTCCACCACATGCCAAATGACGAAGACGAATGCGATCACCCCAGTGATCCGCTGCAGCAAATAACGCAGATTCCGTTCGGTCGGGAACCGCCCGTTGTTCGGCTTCGCCTGAAACGCGATATACATACCGTAAACCCCGTGATACAACAGCGGCAGCCAAATCCCGAAAAGCTCCAAAGCCAAAACGAGCGGCAGGCTATTCAGAAATGCCACGGCCTCCTTGAACCCTTCGCTCCCCCCCTCGACCGCCGAGAAGTTGGTGATCATGTGCTCGATCAGGAAAAAACCCAGCGGAATGACGCCCAGCAGCGAGTGCAGTTTTCTGGAATAAAACCCTTTCATAAGTGCGTGTACCCCTTTCTCAATCCATCATCCGTTTCAACTTGCGCAAAATCATTCAAATATCGACCTCACCAGGTGCGGACGTTGTATATGATAAATACCACACCAAAGCCAGTAAACCCCCGTTGTGCAAAAGGTAACATGTGAACAACTTGTGTCACTTTTCATGTTACTCCTTTTTATCTTATAATGGAATTGCAATTAATTTATTAATCATTATAACGAATTCACATATGCAAACCTGTCGAAACCTGTCATTCACCTAGAAAAAGGAGGTCAGCCCCATGCTGGAAGAGTTGCTGGTATTCACCACCGTCGTGGAGCAATCCAGTTTGAACAAGGCATCAAAGCTGCTGAACCTGTCCCAGCCGGCCCTTTCGCGCAAGATCGCCAAATTGGAGGAAGAGTGGGGGGTCTCCCTGTTTCATCGCCGAGGCAAAAGGCTTGAGCTCACCCGCGTTGGCCAGGAGGCTTACCAATACGCGCTGGAGCAGCGGCAACGCCATCAGAACTTCCTGCAGGCCGTGTCGCGCTTCAAGGCCGCAGAGCGCCGCATCGTGACGCTGGGCGCCAGCCTGACGACGATCCAGACCACGCTCCCGCCGCTCGTCACCGCGCTGATGGAGAAGTTCCCGGATATTGAATTAAAGCTCGTCACCGGCAAAACCCATGAAATCGTCTCTTATGTCCGCGATAAGAAAGTAGATATCGGTGTTGTCGCCTCCATGGTGACCGAGACCGGCCTCAAGTGCCTGCCGCTGTTTAAGGACCACCTGGAGCTGGTCGTCCCCAAAGGGCACGAGCTGGCCGCCGCCGGGCAGAAGCGCCGCCTCGTGATGGACGATCTGAACGGACGGTCGATGATCGTCTTCTCCAAGGGGACCTGGTACCGCCGGCTGATCGACGACCTGTTCGGCCGTTACAGCATCCTGCCCGACATCCGCATGGAGATCGATTCATTTGAGGCAATCGTGCGCCTCCTGCCGATATGCAAAGCGGCCGCCCTGCTGCCCAAATCATACCTGCGCATGCCGCTCTTGCGGGATAACGGCCTCCTCACCGTGCCGATCCCCGAGCTGGCGCAGACGCGCCGCGAGACCTGCCTGGTCTATGGCGATAAATCGGAGCTGTCCAGCGAAACGAAGGAATGGATCTCGCAAATCCGCGAAACCCTTGTGAAGGAACTTCCGCTTTAACCACCAAAAAAGCTGCTGCCCCGCCAGGCCGTAACCTGGAAGAGCGGCAGCTCTTCTATAGAATAAAATAGCGCAGATAGACGTACACACTGGAGATCAGAATCGTGACTCCCATCAGCGGCAGCCCGTATTTCAAATACTGGAGGAAGCGGATCGGCTCTCCCTCCTTGGCGGACATCCCCGCGCCGATCAGGTTGGCGCTGGCCCCGATCAAGGTTCCGTTCCCGCCCAGGCAGGCTCCCAGCGCCAGGCTCCACCACAGCGGCTCCAACTGGGAAATCCCCATCTGCCCCATATCCTGAATCATCGGAATCATCGTCGCCACCAGCGGAATGTTGTCGATAAAGGCGGAGGCAACAGCGCTCAGCCACAAGATCAACACCGAGGTGGTTAACGGATCGCCTCCGGTTAAGCGCATTACCTCTTCGGCCACTTTGGTGATGATCCCCGTTTCAACCAAACCGCCAACCAATACGAATAACCCTACGAAGAAGAAGATGGTGGGCCACTCCACCGAGCGGAAGGCTCGCTCCATCGCGGATTCCCCGGTCATGACCAGCAGCAGGAATGCGCCGGCCAACGCAAGGGTCGCCGTCTCCAGATGGAGGTACTGGTGCAGGAAAAATCCGAGCAAGGTCACCCCCAAGGCGATCAGGCACTTGGTAAGCAAGCGTGTGTCCGTAATCAACCCCTTGAGGCTGATCTCCATAAGGTTGTGTTGATGGGCCACCCCCTGCTTCAGCTCCTTGCGAAAAATCACGGTCACCAGCGGCAAAATCACCGCCAGAATCAATAGGACGACGGGGGCCAAATTTTCCAAGAAGGCCATGAAGGTCAGTTCCTTCACGGCGCTGCCGATCATAATATTGGGAGGATCCCCGATTAAAGTCGCGGTCCCGCCGATATTGGTCGCCATAATCATGGAGAAGAGATAAGGGAATACGCGCACCCTCAACCGGCGTGTGATGCTGAATGCCACGGGAACCATCAGGATGATCGTCGTCACGTTATCCAAGAATGCCGAACCCACCGCAGTGATCAACGCCAGCAGCCAGAGCAGGGTGATCGGATTGCCTTTGGCCCGCTTGGCGGTCCAGAGGCCGATATAAGAGAACAGTCCGGTTTCGGCTGTCGTATTGACGATGATCATCATGCCGATCAACAATCCCAGCGTGTTGAAGTCAATATGGTGGATCGCGCGTTCCTGATCCAGAATGCCCAGCATGATCATCAAAGCGGCGCCGGCCATCGCCAGCAGCGTCCGATGTATTTTTTCAGAAATAATGAGTGCGTAGGTTAGTAAGAAAATGCCCAATGCCCAAATCGCTTGTTGTCCCATGGTCCTCTCCCGTCCAATGCCACAACCGTTTCTCGTTTATTGGTTGAGTATCGTCTCGAATTGCTCGATATTTTTTTTCGCTCCAATAATCACCATGATATCGCCTGCGGTCAGTTGATCCATGGCGGTTGGCGCCACCAGCACGCCACCTTCGCGATGGATCGCCACGATGCTGCAGCCGAACCGCGCCCTCGGATTCAAATCGCCCAGGCTTTTATTGTTCAAGCAAGCGGGCACGTTCATTTCCACGATGCTGTATTCCTTCGATAACTCGATATAATCCAGCAGATTGGGAGTCACCAGTTGATGAGCCACCCGAATCCCCATATCTCGTTCGGGATAGATGACCCGGTCAACCCCAAGCTTCTCCAAAGCCCGGCCGTGCAGGACCGAGATCGCCTTGGCCACCACCGTTTTGATGCCTAGATCCTTGAGCAGAATAGCCGCCAAAATGCTCATTTGGATATCGGTGCCGATCGCCACGATCCCGCAATCGAAGTTGCGGACGCCCAGCGACTTCAGCACTTCCTCCTCCGTTGCATCCGCGACGACGGCATGCGTCAGATGGTCGCTCATTTCCTCGACGAGCTCTTCATTCCGGTCGATCCCCAGAACCTCGTAGCCCAGATCCATCAGTTCCAAGGCCAAGCTGGACCCGAAACGCCCCAGACCGATGACTACAAACTGCTGTGTTTTCATAAACGATAATTTCCCCTTATCCAATAATGATTTTGCCCTCTGGGTGACGATACAGCTCTTTTCCTTTCTTCGGGCCAAGCGCGTAAGCAAGCGTCAGCAGTCCAAGCCGACCGGCGAACATGGTGAAGCTGATAATAATTTTGCCGATCACCGTTAGTTTCCCCGTCAATCCCATCGACAAGCCAACCGTCCCGAAAGCCGAAGTCGTTTCGAATAAAATTGACAGAAAACTGGCATCCTCCGTGGTAGAAAGCACCATCGCCACTGCTATGACAAGGAATAACGCGAGAAACGTAATCGTCAGCGCCTTGAAGATCCGCTCCTCGGCCATCCGGTATCGGAACAGGACAAGGTCGGTGCGTCCGCGGATCATCGAGATGACCGCCCCGACCAGAATGGTAAGAGTCGTCGTTTTGATCCCGCCCCCTGTCGAGCCCGGGGAGGCCCCGATAAACATCAGGATGATCATGAAGAATTGCGTTGCCTGCCGCAGCGCCCCGATGTCCAGCGTGTTGGCTCCTGCCGTACGCGGCGTCACCGATTGGAAAAACGTTCCCCAGATCTTGCCGCTCCAACCGAGCGAACCCAGCGTTCGCGAGTTCGTGAACTCGAAGATGAAGATGACGATCGCCCCAACCACGATCAGCGCGGAGGTCATCGATAACACCACCTTCGAATGCAGCGACAGCTTCCGCCGCTTCCAAAATTCGAACACATCCGACAACACGATAAATCCAAGCCCGCCGGAGACGATCAGAAACATCGCCACAAAGTTGACGATCGGGTCGCCCACATAATTCGTTAAGCTTTGATATTCGCCAAACAGGTCAAACCCCGCATTATTGAACATCGATACCGCGTGCCAAATTCCGAAATAGAACGCCCGGCCAAACGGCATATCGAAAGCCCAGCGAATCGTGAACAGCAGCGCCGCGCTGGATTCGATGATCAGTGAATACAATAGCACCTTACGGATTAACCGTACGATCCCCTCAACGGAGTTCTGGTTCATCGCCTCTTGGAGGAGGAGACGGTCCTTCAGCGATATTTTTCGTTTCAGAACAAGGGAGAACAAGGTTGCCACGGTCATGAACCCAAGGCCCCCAACCTGGATGAGCAGGATGATCACAACTTGCCCGAAGGTGGAAAAATAAGTCCCCGTATCAACCACGATCAGCCCCGTCACGCAGGTTGCCGAAGTCGCCGTGAACAGCGCGTCAACAAATGGCAAGGTTTCCCCGGTCGCACTGGAAATCGGCAGCATGAGCAGCAGTGCGCCCAGAAAAATGATCAGCGCAAACCCGATGACCAATATCTGCGGCGGAGAAAGGCTAAGTTTCTTGAATTGCAACGCGTTCACCTCATCCTAGTTATGAAAAAAGTACAAAAGAAAAAAGCACTGGAAATCCAATGCCTTTCGGTGTTTGGCTCCTGTTGCACGGGCCTACGAGGTTAGCTGACGGATTCGGGCATGCCAGTTGCCCTATTCGCAGACGCTTCGCCGCACTCCTCACCGGCGGTGTGAAGCTCTGTGAAATTCACCCCAAAATATACGGTTCCCCCGTTTTCATCAACGAAATTCGGCCGATCTTCTTTTCAGTTGTTTTCATTCATTTTTCGTCAAATGGATTATATCCCTTATTGTCTCCCGCCACAAAGCTCTATTTTCAGGAAAAAGAGCAAAAAAGGACGATTTGGAGGAGTGGCAGGATAAACTTCGCCCCAAATCTGATCGATGCGAAGGCATGCCGGAGTTCTTGCCGTTTCTCGTCAATTTTGCCCCGTGTCTGGCATAGGGGGAGCAGCTGTGTTATC
This sequence comes from Paenibacillus phocaeensis, assembly GCF_900021165.1. Classification (GTDB taxonomy): domain Bacteria; phylum Bacillota; class Bacilli; order Paenibacillales; family Paenibacillaceae; genus Fontibacillus; species Fontibacillus phocaensis. The sequence continues at coordinate 89,550 of NZ_FCOQ01000009.1, forward strand.
TTTACTTTGATGTACTTGAGGTCAAATCATACCTCATCTACCGTAAAGCGAACGTATTTTATCGTTAAATTTACCAAATGACAAAGGAGTTTTGCGAGTGAGTTCCTCTATGACACCAACCGACCGCCGCAGAATGAAGACAAAAAACCTGTGGCTGCTGGCCGCGATCGGATTCATCGTGTTCATCGCCGTTCAATTGTTCCCCACCACCGACTCGGAGTCGCTGCAGCTGCAGCAAGCGGATGAGGTCATCAGCAAACCGGAAGCGGCGGCGAGTGCAGCTGAATTCGCTCAATCCGTATTGGAGTTGGACCTCTCCGAACAACAGAAGGATCAGGCTTTAATTACATACGAAACGCGTTCCGATTTGTTTGGCTACTTGACCAAAGCGGATCTGCTGGCTCCCTACTTAAAAACCTACGAAAAGCAGTTTCCCTATGATGTATTTCGGGTTCGTTACACCGATCCTGCTGAGACGTTAAGCGCCGTGACGATCGATGTCCACATGACGACCGGCCAAGTCATCGGCTTCGAGGAGATTGCCTCCTCCAGCAACGCGAACAAGCAGATGATGCTTGATCTGGGATCGGAAACCCTCGATTCCATGAAAGCCTGGGAAGGCGATTTGACTTTAGCCGAGAAGGAACAGCTGGCGTCGCCTTACCTGAGCGCCTTTGGATTTAAAGCCGGCGAATTAGAGCTCGCCTCCGGCGATGGGGATGTCGGCTTGCAATACCGGATCAAAGGCTACACCTTGGGCGAATCCCAAGCGCACCTCAAGCTTAGCTTTGAGTATGGGGCCGTGTCCTCATTCGAACGCTATTTCAGCGTGCCGCAGGCGCATTTGGACTACGTGGCCGGGCAGACGAAACTTGCCAATTGGCTCACCTACGCCGGTTACGCCTTGTTGACGTTCGTGCTGGCGATTCTTGCCATCGTCTACAGCGCGGTGACGCGGGCACATACGTCGTTTAAGCGCGGGATTTTCCTGGCCTCGGTCTACTTCGTATTATCCACGGTAGGGACGATCAATATGATGCCGGTGTTCCAAAAAGACGGCCTCGAATCCGGCGTGCTCATCTTCGGCTTCTTCTTCCAGGGTCTCGTGACGTTGTTCCTCGCCGCTTCCGTGTACTTCTCGCTGGTCGGCGGCGACGGGCTGTGGCGGAAGAACGGCATCAACCTGTGGCCGCGTTCGCGGGAGGAAGGGTACGGGCGATACGTGCTCACCTCGATGGCTGACGGTTATGCCTGGGCGCTGATCCTGCTGGGCGTCCAATCCGTCGTCTTCTTCATTCTGGAGCGAACGATCCATACCTGGTCGACAACCGATGCTACGCAATCGCCGTACAACATGGTCTATCCGTTGCTGCTCCCGCTGCTGGCCTGGGTTGCCGGGATCGGGGAAGAAGCGGTTTATCGCTTGTTCGGGATCCCGATGCTGAAGAAAATGTTCCGCAGCACCTTCATCGCCAGCCTGCTCTCGACCTTGATCTGGGCGTTCGGACATACGTTGTATCCGATCTATCCGGTCATATCGCGCCCGATCGAACTAACCTTCATCGGACTGCTGTTCAGCTTCGTATTCCTGCGTTACGGCTTCGCCGCCGTCGTCTTCTCGCACGTCATCTTCGACAGCATCCTGATGTCGCTGAGCCTGATGTTTATGGGCGGAGCGCTGAACATCAGCGCCGGAATTTTCTACATCGCCCTGCCGGCGATCGTCGCTTATGTGATTTACCTGTTCAACCCGCCAAGCAAGGAACGGAAGCACCCGCCGATGCAGCGAAAAGAGGTGCCGTATGTTACGACTCCTCTGGCGGATCCTCGTCCCGAAGGGCATTGATAATTTCGCGGGCTAGTTTTTCCCCGATAGAAAGAGGCCGGAAGTCTTCGACGGAGGCCTCTTTTATTTTTTTCAGCGAGCCAAAATGCTTCAGCAGCGCCTTCCGGCGCTTCTCCCCAATCCCGGGAATCGCATCCAGCCGCGAGGTGACCATCGATTTGGCCCGCTGCTCGCGGTGGAAGGAAATGGCGAAGCGGTGCACCTCGTCCTGAATCCGCTGCAGCAGGTAGAACTCCTGGCTGTCGCGCGGCAGGTACACCGGCTCCGGCGGATCAAACGCCATGAGCTGTGCCGTCTTGTGCTTGGCATCCTTAACCAGGCCGCACACCGGGATAAACAAGCCCAGCTCGTTCTCAAGGACGTCGGTCGCCGCGGAAATCTGTCCTTTCCCCCCGTCGACCACGATCAGGTCGGGACGCGGCAGATTCTCCTTCAGCACCCGCTCATAGCGGCGGCGGATCACCTCGCGCATCGTCTCGTAATCGTCCGGGCCTTGCACGGTTTTCACTTTATATTTGCGGTATTCCTTCTTGGCGGGCTTGCCGTCGATGAATACGACCATCGCCGAGACCGGGTTCGTCCCCTGGATGTTGGAGTTATCGAACGCTTCGATCCGCGACACCGACTCCAGGCCAATTGCCTTGCCGAGGTTCTCGGCGGCCTTCGACGTCCGCTCCTCATCCCGTTCAATCAGACGGAACTTCTCGTCCAGCGAGACGCGCGCGTTCTCCTCGGCCATCTTGGTCATCTGACGCTTCAAGCCGCGCTGCGGCACCAGCGTCTTCACGCCCAGCCACTCCTGCAAGGCCGTTGGGGCATCGATCGCAGCCTGGTCGTCGTCCTGGTCCTCCGGCTTCTCCGGCAGCAGAATCTCCTGCGGCAATGCCGGATTTTCACTGTAATACTGCGTCACATAGGACATAAAATCCCCATAGGCATCCCCATAGAACGGAAATACCGAAGCGTGCCGCTCGATCATTTTCCCCTGGCGCATGTACAGGATCTGCACACACATCCAGCCCTTGTCCACCGCATAACCAAACACGTCGCGGTCCTTCGCGTCGTTCACCGTAATCTTCTGCTTCTCCATCAGCGCATCGATATTGATGATTTGGTCGCGCAGCTCCTTGGCCCGCTCGAATTGCAATTCCTCAGCCGCCTCGTGCATTTTGCGCTGCAGTTCTTTCTTGATCTCTTCATGGCCGCCGCTAAGGAACGAGGTGATCTCCTGGATCATCGTCTCGTACGTCTCCTTCGCCACATCCTGCACACAGGGAGCCAGGCATTGGCCGATATGATAATACAAGCACACTTCCTTCGGCATCACATTGCATTTGCGCAGCGGATACATCCGATCAAGCAGCTTCTTTGTCTGCTGAGCCGCGAAGGCGTTCGGATACGGGCCGAAATATTTCGCTTTATCTTTAAGCACCCGCCGGGTGACCTCCAGCCGGGGATGCGGTTCATTTGTGATTTTAATATAAGGAAACGTCTTGTCGTCCTTGAGCAGGATATTAAATCGCGGATGATGTTCCTTGATCAGGTTGCACTCCAGAATGAGCGCTTCCATGTTGCTTGCGGTGACGATATATTCGAAGTCGCGGATCTCGGACACCAGCAGTTGGGTTTTCCCGTCATGGCTGCCTGTAAAATAGGAACGAACCCGGTTCTTCAGTACCTTGGCTTTCCCGACGTAAATGATCATGCCATCCTTGTTCTTCATCAGGTAGCAACCCGGCGAATCCGGCAGCAGCGCCAGCTTATGCTGAATTCGCTCCATTGCTTTCTCATAACTTAACGTTTCATTAGTGGGTGCGTCCAAGCTTCCTCCTCCTTTCTCCTCTCTAGGTTAACGCAGAAAACGCCCCCGGCCCAAACCGGAGGCGTCATCCAAGGCGTCAAGTGACGCGCCTGATCGTCTGGATTATTGGTGTTTCGCGATCAGGTTCTTCAGCGTATCCTTCGAGTTCAACCCGACGATTTTATCGACCGGTTGACCGTCTTTGAACAGGATGAGTGTAGGAATGCTCATTACGCCGAAACGGGAAGCCGTTTCCGGATTGTCATCCACGTTCAGCTTGGCAATCTTCACCGAGTCGCCTACTTCGGTAGACAACTCCTCCAGAATTGGAGCGATCATCTTGCAAGGACCGCACCATGGAGCCCAAAAATCAACAAGAACCGGACCTTGCCCTTCGATTTCGGCGTTGAAGGACTGATCGGATACATTCACGATAGCCATGATTATTTCCTCCTTATTGGGGTTGCCCAGCCCCGCCGTGTAGCCTGCGGGCACTCGAACAACGGAATAGTTGAACTAAAATGAGGCTGACAGCCTGGAAACAGCTGCCGAACCCATTATACCACACACCACTGAAAAAAAGAAAGTGCATGACAACGCCTTCTTTACAAAGTGAAAAGGGTTTGGTTATACTAAGAATAACCTGAAAACGGATTGTCTATGACATCTTTCATTGACGAGACGATTATTTCCTGAGGAGGCCCGTCGCCATGGATGCTAACACGCATGCGAACGATCCGCGGCAGCATATCAACGAAGAACCCCGCAACGATTTGTTCGACTTAATGAATGGCTTTTTTGGCATGTTGACGTTTATGGCCGTGATTTTCTTCGGCATGGTCATCATTAAATTTCTCGCCAGCTAAGCGTATCTGGCGGTAACAAGACCGCGAAAAAAAACGAAAGAGCCAGGCATTCCCCTGCAAGGGAAGCCCGGCTCTTTTTCTCTGCCGTTAATGACATGTTCAAAAAGTCAGGTTTTCAGGACCGAGAAGGTTGGATGAAGCTAGGGGCTGAGTAGCGGAGCGTACGTTTTGGGTACGTGAGCAACGGAGGACCCGGCTGAATTCAAGATTCGACGTCGAATCCACTTCACATACTCTGCTTCGTCATGGAAAGATGACTTTTTGAACTACCTCTACGCTCGTCCGCGTTTATTCGTCCCGTTCACTTGCACGACGTTGACGAACGGAGCGATTCGGTCCATCAACCGCTGACCCTTGTGCCGCTCCTCCCCGTCCTTGCTCGTAAAGCTCAGATGTTTCTCCAGCGCGTTCAGGGAATAATTCGACGTGTAAAAGGTTGGTTTGCGATTCATCCGGTAATTCAGAATCGCGCCCATCACATGATCGCGCACCCACGGATTCAGGTTCTCCGCGCCGATATCATCAAAGATCAGCAGATCGACCTGCTTCATCATCTCCACCGTCTCCCGCAGCTTGTCGCTGTCCTGCAGCATGCTCTTCAACTCTTCCACGAATTCCGGCATGTAGACGATGGCGCCGGAATATCCTTCCTTCGCCAGTTCATGCAGCAAATAACACATCAAGAACGTTTTGCCGGTGCCGAACGGCCCTTCCAGATACAACCCCTTCGTTTGCAGGCCGGACTCCTTGGTGTCTTCAATGTAGCGAAAAACTTGACCTACGGCGGGTGCCCTCAGGCTGTCCTTGGCCATGATTTCGACTTCATTATACCCTTCCTCCAGCGCCCGCTCATCCACGTAGAAGCTGTGAATTCGCTTCTTCACCGACAATTCCCGCTCATACTGCAGTTGCTTGGAGCATGGAACCTGCCGGTCCACCAGCTGCGGGCTGCCGCCTACCTGTTCGACCGACAATTTCGTAAAGTGACCGGGGAAATCGTTGGGACAGTTCGCAAGTCCCGGGCAATGGGCGCAGCGCTTGCTGTCGTTCACATACTGATACAGCTTGGCCATGCCGCGCGTCAACTGCTCCTGCTCCAGCTCCGGATGACGATTCCGCAGCTCCCCTACCAGCGGATCATTCATCAGACGTGCGGTCAGTTCCTCCGAGCGTTGTTTTAATTGCGTATTCTTCATCTGCGTGAGCAATTCCCCAAGGGATTCCATCGCGGTACGTCACCTTCCTTCCCAAGCCCGAACGGATTCAGACCTCTTTTTTATGCTTGCCGGACTGCATGCGCTCGGCCATCTTGATCAATTCAGCGAATTCTTCCTCGGATACCGCAGCTTCCGCACTAGCACGCTCCACAATCGGGATCTCCGGCTTCGGCTTGGTCCCGCGGCTGCCGTAGCTGCGCGCCCGACCTCCGCCGGCAGCGCCGGCCGACTTCTCCTTCACCTTCTCCTTGACCTTCGACTGGTCGCGGATATATTGCACCGCCTGCTCATACGTGCTGATCTGCTTCAGCAGCATATTGGCGGCGATCGCATCGATAAAGTTGCGATTGATCCGCTGCTCTCCTCCCGAAGTGAGCAGCGACATCAAATAATGAATCAGGACATTAATCACTTCGCCGGGCAGCTTGTAATTGAGATCGATCTTCTCGAAGATATCCAGCAGATTGTCCGGGATCGTCCCGGGGAAGAACGTCTTGAGCAGCCGGGTATACGGCTCATTGCGAAGCATCATATTATATTGATGAATATCGCATTTGCTTTGGAATTGCGGCGGTACGTCGACGTAATACTCCATCTGCACCGCGACTTCCTCCGTTATGCCGCCGGAAGAAGCTGCCGCCTCCGGCGTCTCCCCGCGAATCGCAACGATTTTGCCGTAGGCCACCTCACGCTCTTCTTGACGCCGCTTGCCTTGGCGGAATTGAAGGTTCGCCTTGTGCTGGAGTTCATCCAGCAGAATTCCGCCGCCCGGATCAAAGACCCCGTCTTCGTCCAGCAGCCGGCAAAGGTCCTGCACGCTTAAATCGTATTTGCGGGCCACAAAATTCACCACGCCCATCCCTTCCGGATCGAATCGCAGCGCCTCTACGAATGAGCGATTTTGCGATTCCCGCGGAAAGCGAAGAATGATGTCCGCATAGTTGATCGCGTCCTCCTCCAAGGCCGGCTTGAGGCCGGGCTGCCTGGCCATCGCCGTCTCGGCGATCGCCTGCTCCAGCTCGTAATCAATCGAATGCGTGTTCAGCTCAAATATCTCATAGAACGGAACCGTAATATTTTCCTTATTGAAACCAGGTTTAGGCCATGCCTCCGGCTCCTCGCGGAACAGCTGCTCCCGCAGGGACAACACCGCGAATTTCCCGATCTTGTCCCGCAGCAGCAACGTCAGGTGCTGGGTCCGAAAGAATTCCGCCGGGGCTAACGGGGCCTGGAGCTCGTATTCGTACAAATAATCGTCGCTGTCGGGAAGATACAGCCGGTTCGTTTGAAGCAGGCCGACGGCTTCCAGACGGGATGCCTGCTCGATCAGGAACTTCCGCCCTTTCTCGCTGGGGTCCAGCCCCAACGTCAGGAACAGCTTCCGCTGCTGCTCCACCTCCGAATATCCGACCTGTTCCAGGGGAACCTGCTCCGCCAGCAAGCGGTAGAGCGAAACAGCGAACGCCCCGACCATAGGCTGATATACCAATCCTAGCATCTTGCCATCGACGGGACTGAGGCCGAAGTCACGATAGACGCAATAACGGTGATTTTCGGTAAAATGCAGCATGTTGTTCATGCGCACGGCTTCATCGCTCCTTCCCTATCACGCGCAAATAGACTTCCTCTATTTTAGCATAAAAGCTTCCGTCCTGAATCGTCCCCAGCTTGCAAAAATCGTTCTTTTTCCTCCTGCTCCGCATGGGGACAACGTTTTACGCCGAAATTGACAAAAAAAAGAACCCTCCCAGCACCCCGGGACGATTCCTTATGCCTATCTATTCATTATATACATGCCATTCTGAGAAACTTGGCCGATCCCCTGCCAAGAAGCGCCGAACTTCTTCAATGGAGATCCCCGCCTCTTTGGCCGCGGCGAGCAAAACCACCCATTCCGGATCAACGTTACCGGGGTGCCAATCGTAAACAATAACCTGGGCGGACTTCTTCAACAACAATCTCCTCCTAAGATCATTATTTTGGTTTTGTCCCCAGGCAGTCCAGCCATCCTAGTATCACTACCTTAGATCTGAGACTTTGTGCCCCTGCTTTTCAACAGGTTTACCCTTAACTGGTGCCTTTGTTGGCGGATCACGTACTTATGAGCCAGCAAGCTTTCCTGGTTCCTATTATATAAGCCCGGAGTTGAAAAGTATGTCACTCTGCGTAGACCGGGCAACTCGTTTTCGTCGAAAAGGTTAGCTTTTTTTGTTTGATCCCTAACGATCTTGTCATTTACGGCAAAAAAAACAACCGATCGCTGAAATCCGGATCATTGTTCCTTATAATGAACAAACATCTGCAATATTCCATGTTTTAGGCCGAATTTTAAAGATAAATCAAGATAATCGTTCTTTATTAAGAACAAATCGCCGAATTTGCGATTTTCCTTTTTTCGATTCTATCAGGTATATTCGAATCACGGCATTCGTTCTTGATAACGAACATAGTAACGAACGGATGGAAGCACCTTTGGAAAGGAGCGACTACTCTGCGAAGAACCCGAGCTGAAGTGATCCGTAAATTACGCAAAAAACGGAAGAAGCAAAATATGGTTAAATCGCTGCAATCCGGATTAATTCTCTCGACTCTGCTCTTGTGGACCTCCCAGCAGGTCGGCACGACCTTCGGCGAATTCACCAGCGTACGCGAGGATAACTCGGAAATCAAGGCTTGCCGGGTATTTCCAAGCCAAATCGAAAGCCAGCTTGCGATTTTGGCCGAGCACCTGGAACGGGCCGCTTCCTTAAAAGGAAAGTTCATCGGCGCAACCCTGACCTTCACTGCGATAGATCCAACGATCCTGGCCCCGGTTCCCTCGGAGGTTACTCCATCGGCTCCGTCCATCACGGACGCGGTTTATTCCGGCGGTGACGGATCCGGCAGCTCCGAGGTCGTCGCGGATTTCTCGGCGAGTCTGCAACTAGAAGCCGCCGCCGAGACGGTGTCGGCACGGATCAGTGAACTGAACGCCACCATTCAGCAGCTTAAGCAGCAACAGGCGCTGAACCAATCGATCTGGCAAGAGTTGGTGCAGGAACTGGCCGCAGCAACTGCGGTGGTTCACGGGTTGCTAACCTCGCTGAACGACCTCGAGCCCAATTGCGCCGAACTCACGCAGACCGACTTGATTGACCGTATTGCAAACCTGCTGAAGGGCAGCGGATTGCTGTCCGGGCCGCTTCACGGCACACTGCAGGAGATCCTGAGCTACTTGCGCGGCATCCCTCAATCCGATTTAGCTCTCTCGACCAGCGATGGGTCGGCTGGTGCCATTGCCAGCCCGCTTAGCCTCCATTCGGCTCTTGATGAATCGGCCTTAAGCGATCCGGCGGGCGGCGAAGCGCGCGCTTCCTTCGACAGCGTGCAGGCGTCACTGGAATCCGCAATCGCCGGTTTAACCGCCGAGATCTCCAGTCTCGAAGCGCAGCGAGCTCAACTGTTGGCGGAAGCGGAAGCCCAGCGGCTAGCTGAAATCGAACGTTTGAAGCAACTGGAGGAAGAGAAGGCCAAGGAAGAAGCGAAGCAAGCCGAAGATCCGGCCAACCCGGATGAGAACGCCACCCCCGATGCAGGGGAGCCGCAGGAGCCGGGAGCGGAACAACCGGCGGAGGAAACACCTGATGGGGATGTCCCTCCTACGGTAGACGACCCCGGTGAAGGAGCGGTTCAACCTCCTGCAGACGACGCAGCTTCGGATGACGAAACTGCAGACGAGGAGGTACCGAACGAGGAAACTTTGGACCATGAAGGTTCCTCCGATGAGCAAGCCCCTCCTTCTGGAGATTCGGCCGGACACGAGCCTTCATCAGATCCTGCGAATCCGCCCGCTGGCGGCGACCCGGTTGCTCTTCCGCCGGAGGCGCCGACAAACGGGGACACGCCGGTTCTGGAGTCCCCGCTGCCCTCTGCGCAGCCGGATCCGCTGGAAGATTGGGTTCTGACGAAGCCGGAGGATGAGGATCTACCCCCGAGCGGCGATTTGAATGACGACGAAGATGAAGACGAAGACGAGGATGAAGATGAGGCTCAAGTTGTGGATGCCCCACGGCCTGTGATCCCTTCTCCCGCAACTTCTTCGGAGGCAGGTGAGTAACATGCGGTTTCGTAAATGGTTAGGAAACGCGCTGACGTTCCTGATGGCGGTTGCCTTTTTTACCGTGGCCGGTTCGGTGGTGCTCTCGAAGGTGTCCGGCAGCGAGCCGAATTTCTACGGCTATCAACTGAAAACGGTGCTGTCCGGTTCGATGGAACCCTCGATCCCTACCGGTTCCGTTGCGGCCATTAAACCCGGGGGCGATATGACGCGGTTCAAGGTTGGCGACGTGATCACCTTCCGCTCCAGCGACAATAAGCTGATCACCCACCGGATTGTTGATGTCACGCGCAACGAGGAAAGCGGCCAGGTGCTCTACCGGACCAAAGGGGATAGCAACGGCGCTGCCGATTCCGCCCCGGTGAACCCGGCGAACATCACCGGTGTTTATACCGGATTCAACGTTCCGTACGTCGGCTATGTATTAAGCTTCGCCGGAACGAAAACGGGAAATGTCGTACTGCTGATCATCCCGGGGCTCCTCTTATTCCTGTACGCACTCGTTTCCCTATGGAAAGCGATCGCCGGGCTGGAGGAACCGAAATCCGACCCGAACCGGTCGCCATCCCACACGGACGCCAAGGTAACCTGACCCTTTTGGGAGCCGATTCACATCAAGCGGTTGTTCTCCTTATGAATTCATAAGGATGCAATATATAAAATAATCTTTTTAAAATCAGGGAGGAATTCAAGAATGGGTATCAAAAAGACGTTAGGATTCGGAGTAGCCACTGCAGCACTGGGTTTGACATTGATCGGCGGAGGCACGTTCGCTTACTTTAGCGATACGGTCGAAACGACCGGGACGTTCGCCGCGGGTACATTGGATATCAACGCGGATCCTACGGCGATTGTGGATATCGGCAACTTGAAACCAGGGGATCAAGTACTTCGTTCGTTCAAACTCAAAAACTCCGGCACGCTGGACATCAAGGAAGTACTGCTGAAAACTAGCTACACGGTAACGAACCGCGCTGGCGCACCGGCTAACACGGACGATTTCGGCAAACATATCAAAGTGAAAATCCTGAAAAACGTAGACAAACTGAATGACGTCATTTATGAAACTACGTTGTTCGATCTGCAAAATCAAACCCCGGACGCGGTTGAAAATGGATTTTTCCTCGGGGAACGCAGCGGCCTGAAAGCCGGCAACACCGATATCTTGGCCGTAGCCTTTGAATTCGTCGACAACGGTCAAGACCAAAACCAATTCCAAGGCGACGCCTTGAACCTGAAATGGACGTTTGAAGCCAAACAAGGCAACGGCGATCTCAGATAATCTCGGATCATCCGAAGCAGAACACCTGGCCCCGCTCCTGGGACTACGGTGTTCTTTGCTTCTTTAAAATCCGACTAAACGCCTTTGTCCGATCCCGGTTATTCTGCTATAATGGCATCAAATGATTCTGATAGAAGGGCGACGGCTACATGGCAGAACATATTGGCGAGCGTATTCAGAAAATTCGGCAAGACCGAGGGTACTCCTTGTCCGAGTTGGCGGAGAAAGCGGATGTGGCAAAATCCTACCTCAGCAACGTTGAACGCAATATTCAATCGAATCCCTCCATTTCCTTCATCGAGAAGATAGCCGACGCTCTTAACGTCTCGATCAACCTGCTATTCTATGGCGACCGCCCCGCACCGGAATTGCTTGATCCGGAATGGTCGGAGCTGGTGCAGGAAGCTATGACTTCGGGCGTCAGCAAGAAGGAGTTCAAGGACTTCCTGGAATACCAGAAGTGGAAACGAAGCCAGCAGGAATAACGCAAACCCAAAAAAGCGCGAGTCGCCAAGGGCTATCCCTTAACGGTGCTCGCGCTTTTTGAATTACTTCTTAGAACATTTTGTACCCGCCCAACCGGAGTTTGCGGATCGTCCACCCGCTCAGGATCGCTCCGCACAGCCCGGCGAATGCCGTCAGGTAATCAACCAGCCGGAACGAGGCCAGATAAGTGCCGAAGCTCTGGTCATGATTCCACAGCGTGTAGACTACGATCGGCAAAATCACGATGATGAAGACGTACGCCGGAAACCAGGTTGTTTTCATTAACATATTCAGAATAAAACCGATGCCGAACATCATGACGAAGAATAGAACCATCAGCACCAGTACGATGAGCCACCCCATCGCTCCCCCACCCTTCTTAGAGGTAATTGAAAAAGGCATCTTTCGATCACGGAGCAGGTCAATGAAGGGGATTCGACATCGAATCTTGAATTCAGCCGGGCCTTCCGTTGCTCACGTACCCAAATGTACGCTCCGCTACTCAGTCCCTAGCTTCATTCAACCTTCTCGGTGCTCCAAACCTGCCTTTTTCAATCTTCATTGTAACGGTCATTCAAAAAGGCATCTTTCGATCACGAAGTTTTCCGAAGAAGCTTACTCGACATCGAATCTTGAATTCAGCCGGGCCTTCCGTTGCTCACGTACCTAAATGTACGCTCCGCTACTCAGTCCCTAGCTTCATCCAACCTTCTCGGTGCTCCAAACCTGCCTTTTTCAATCTTCATTGTAACGGTCATTCAAAAAGGCATCTTTCGATCACGAAAGTCGCTCGAACTATAACTTAAATCACACCTATTCAGGCTAGTAGTTAGTTTACTAGAAAATATGTAACGAAGCAATGAACTTTGCATGAAAATTGAGTGAATCGATTTGCCCCGTTCAGGCTCCTTGCGCTACAATAAGAATCGTATTGACGATTCGGGAATAAGGATCAGAATGAATCTAGGAGTGATTATACATGAACGAAGCTACCTTAACCCTTGAAGGTTGGTATGCGCTTCACGATTTCCGCACCATCGATTGGACCGCCTGGAAAGAGGCGGATGACGAGGAACGCGCCGGAGCTCTGGAGGAGCTGCATACGTTCCTGAAAGAATGGAACCAAATGGAAGAATCCAGGACGGGCAGCACCGCCGTGTATTCGATCGTCGGACAGAAAGCCGATCTCGTGTTTATGCACCTGCGGGAAAGCCTCGAAGAGCTGAGCGCTTTGGAGACGGCCTTCAACAAAACAACCTTTGCTGAATATACAACCAAGGCGTACTCTTATGTCAGCGTTGTAGAACTGAGCAATTATCTGGCATCCGGGGGCGGCGACCCGAAGGCGAATCCGGAGGTGATGGCCCGGTTGCAGCCCATCCTGCCGAAATCGAACCACATCTGCTTCTATCCGATGAACAAGAAGCGTGAGCTAAGCGACAATTGGTATATGCTCTCGATGGACGAGCGCCGCGAAATGATGCGCAGCCACGGCCTGATTGGCCGCAGCTACGCCGGCAAAGTGAAGCAAATTATCACCGGCTCTGTCGGCCTGGACGACTGGGAATGGGGGGTCACCCTGTTCGCTGACGACGCGCTGCAGTTCAAGAAACTGGTTTATGAGATGCGATTTGACGAAGTCAGCGCACGGTACGGCGAGTTTGGCGCCTTTTATGTCGGCAACTTGCTGAACGCGGAACGGCTTGACGATATGCTGAAGCTGTAAACCCACAAATAACAATAAAGGGGGTGCCTGCTCCTACGAGCGGCACACCCTTTATTTCTTATTCATTCCGCTTCCTCTTCCGCCTCCAGCGACTTCAGGAACTCCGCAGTCGCCCGGTCACGGTCGCGGCTCTTCTCCTTCAGCCGTTCGATCGCCGGCAGGATCAGCAGATCCACTTCCTTCTGCACCGTATAAGCCAAATCGTAACGCTGCTGCGCTTCCAGATAAGAGCCTACTTCCATCAAGGCGTTGTAGCGGTCCAGCTCATCCCGCGTCAGCAGCCCTCGAACCTGTACGCTGCAGTGACGCATGTTAGAAGAATCTTCCTTTTTTCAACACGAGCGGGATACCGCCGATAATGAACAGATAACGCATATCCACCAGCTTCTTCAATTGGGCAGCTACCCAACCTTTGTACTTCTTGCCAAAAGCGCTGGCCACCGCTTCCCCTTTCCCAAGCGAAGCCACCGTTCCTTTGTTGCTGAACACGAATTTCTTGAGCTCTTTGCCGCGAATGGACGCCACCACATTTTGCGCACAGGTCACCCCTTGCTGCATGGCGATTTGCGCTGTTGGCGGATACGGACGCCCCTCCGGATTGAACATCAGCGAATTATCCCCAATGATAAAGACATTGTCATGACCCGGGGCCCGTAAATAATCGTCGATCTTCACCCGCCCGCGCGCGGTCTCAAAGCCCGCCGCTTCGATCAGGCGATTGCCGCGGATGCCGCCAGTCCATACGACCGTCTGCGACTTAATTTCTTCGCCGGTGGCCAGAATAACACCATCTGGTGTACATTCCTTGATCGCAACGCCGATCTTGAATTGGACGCCCTTCTTCTTAAGCACGTCCATCGCATATTCGACCAGCTCCGGATCGAAGCCTGGCAGAGCTGTCGGCGCGGCTTCGACGTTGTACACGTTCACGAAGTTCGGATCCACATCATATTCCTTGCACAGCTGCGGGATGCGGTCAGCCAGCTCGGCGACAAATTCGATGCCGCTGAAGCCCGCACCGCCCACGACAAAGTTCAGACGGTCGGTCCGGCTTTCGTCCATTTTGTACAAGGCGAATTGATATTCGATATGCTGGCGGATCAGGCGAACGGAATTGATGCTGCGAATCGTCATCGCATATTCCGTCAACCCCGGGATGCCGAAGGATTCCGGCTCACCGCCCAGCGCGATAATCAGGTAATCATAAGAAAGGGTTCCGTCCTGCAGCACGACTTTCTTATCGGCTAGACGGATCTCCTGTACGTTCGATTTCACAAGGTCAATCTTGAATTCGTCAATCAATTTGGAAATAGCCACTCGGGTATGTTCGATGGAGTCCGTCCCGGCAGCCGGCATATGCAGATGGGTCGTGAAGTAATGATAGTCGTGCCGATTCACCAGGGTGACGTCCGCTTCATTGTAATTCAGCTCTTTCTGCAGCCGCTGCGCGGTAAGAATGCCGCCATAACCCGCACCAAGAATTACAATTTTGGGTATGGTACTCATGTATTTGTTCTCCTTCCAATTTACACACTCTATATTTGATTTAAACCAAAAAACGCAATGTGAAAATTAACACATAAAAATCCAGTCTTTCGTACTATATCTAAGTATTACCTAAAACCAGAGACATTTGTCACAATTAGTTTAACCCTTATTTATAGGATGAGCAAAAGCCTTCTGTCGTATAATCATAAATGTACTTTTTTCGTCACAAATATGAGTGCATACATTTGAATGATATCGGCTTTTACCTAAAAGATCAAGTCTTATTTTACCTGCAACGAGAGGACTTTCCACGGATTATTTTCCATCTTTTCGACAGTTTTCTTCTCGCCTTTGCAAGCGGGGGTGTGACGATTATAATAAAGTAGAATTGACATTATAGCTAGATAGAAAAGAAACCATCTGGAGGTGTTTGGCCCGTGTCATCTCAAAACAACGTCGAGTTTACTGATCTCCTGATTATCGGGGGCGGACCGGCAGGCATGTTTGCCGCATTTTACGGCGGAATGAGAAAAGCTTCCGTCAAACTGATTGAAAGTATGCCTCAGTTGGGGGGACAAGTTGCTGCCCTCTACCCTGAGAAATATATTTACGACGTGGCCGGCTTTCCTAAAGTAACGGGCCAGGAGTTAATCGACAACCTGAACGAGCAATTGAAGCTGTTCGAGCCGGATGTTCGTCTGGAGGAACGGGTGCTGCAGATCGAGAAGAAAAAGGAGCGCCATTTCGTGGTGACGACCGATAAGGGCGTACACTTTGCACGTGCCTTGATCATAACCGCAGGGGTCGGCGCTTTTGAACCCCGCCGACTTGACCTGGAGAACGCCGCGCGTTTCGAGAAAACCAATCTGCATTATTTCGTTAGCGACATGAACCGGTTCCGCGGGAAGAAAGTGCTGATCAGCGGCGGCGGCGACTCCGCTGTCGACTGGGCGCTGATGCTGGAGCCCATCGCGGAGCAGGTCACGTTGATCCATCGCCGCGACAAGTTCCGGGCGCATGAGCATAGCGTTGAGAAGTTAATGGCTTCCCGCGTACAGGTCATCACGCCTTCGGAAATCGCGGAGCTGCATGGCGACGAGCGGATCGAACGCGTGACACTGGCGGACGTGAAATCGAAGGAGACCCAGGAGGTTGCCGTGGACGACGTTATCGTCAACTTCGGTTTCGTGTCTTCGCTGGGACCGATCGCTGAATGGGGTCTCGACATCGAAGGCAACGCCATTGTCGTCGACTCCCGGATGGAAAGCTCGATTCCCGGCATCTTTGCCGCCGGAGACATTACGACATATCCCGGCAAATTGGACCTGATTGCGGTAGGATTTGGCGAAGCCCCTACAGCGGTCAACAATGCCAAGGTCTACATCGATCCGGAAGCGAAATTGTCCCCGGGCCACAGCAGCAATATGAAGCTCTAGTTCGTACAGAAGATTTGCGACATTACATGTTCTAACAAATAAAAGGGTATCTTAACTTTACGGAAGATGAAGCCGTAAAGGAGAGATACCCTTTGCCATTTATATGCCCGTTATGTAACGGTTTGGCTGCATTGCATGCTACCTGCCCGGATTGTGGATACGTTCTGGAGAACGCGGGAAAAAAAGAAGATTACGCCGGGCCCTACAGCCCATACGGCTCCGCTGATCAATACACCTCAGCCATCTCCGCGCGTATTCCTTCCGGCTGCGAACATGTCGTGCAGTGTCCGCATTGTCATGAAGCTTATATATATCATGTCAACGCC
Organism: Paenibacillus phocaeensis; assembly: GCF_900021165.1. Lineage (GTDB taxonomy): Bacteria > Bacillota > Bacilli > Paenibacillales > Paenibacillaceae > Fontibacillus > Fontibacillus phocaensis. Next base: position 106,120 of record NZ_FCOQ01000009.1, read on the forward strand.
TGGCAGGCGCCTTGAAATTTGGGGATAACTTCATCTTCACACTGGGAAATTGCCAAGTTGTCCACAATTCAGTGCAGAACGGACGGCGCGGCAAGCTCTAATTCGCGTTTGCGAATTTCTGCTAACAGCAGTGCGATAAACTCCCGATCCAGTTGCAGTTCGGTTGCTTTCTGATAGGATTCCAGGAGCAACTCATCCGTTAACAGCGCCATTCATACCACATCCTTTCTAGTATTTTCCTCATCATAACAGGAAAAGTTTAGTAGAACAAGTGTTCCTGTTATCCACAATGGCTTGTGGAAATCCTGTGAATAACGTGTTAGTAATTATCGAAAACCGTTGAAAAAACTAATGGGATAATGTGGATAAAAGTTATTCACAGGACATTTGTTCCCATAATTCACCAAAAATTTTTTTATTTTTCGACGATCCGAGCTTATTGCGGCCGCGTATTGACTTCAAAAATCCAGATCTTCCCGTTCCGATCTACGCCGTAATCAAATCCCAACTGCCCGATGCCCGGAAAACGGGTCTCCAATATTTGCACACATGTATTGGTCAACGTGCGCATTTCCCGCCGTTTGCGGCCGGAGACCTTGCGGCTTAAGGAGCGGCTAAGCCCCTCGCGCGCACTGAGCATCGTTCCGCCTTTGCACAGATTGGTTACGAACAGCCCGGGACGGGCCAAGCGCCCAACCATTGAGCGGTACACCCATGCCCCGTTCTCCTTGACGACCTTCACCCGGTAGTCGATCGGCCGACCGCCGATGCGCGCCAAATGGATTCCTTGCTGGATCATGTACTTCCGCCCGACCTTCACTCGGTTCAATGCCCGAAACATCGCCTCAAAGCTTCGGAAGCCATGCCCCCGGGACATATAGGTATAGGCATAAACTCCGCCTGCGTAAGTTACCTTGATTACACCGTAACCCCCGCCGCCGCGGAGCGGTTTAATCACGACCATGCCGAACTGATGCAGCATGCTCCTTAATGCATCAGCACTGTACAATCGGGTTTGCGGTATGTGGGCGGCCACGTCCGCGTTGCTTAGAAGCGCCTCGGTCTTGAGCCATTTATTGGCCAATTGTCTTCCCGCCATGACACCATCCCCTTTCTCGCACTATACGATATCCTACTCATTTGTAGATTAATATTCTTGGATGTTTGTCCAAGGCGTCAGCCCCTTTCTCCATGGCCGCCGTCTACAGCCTTCTTCTATGCAAAGGGAGGGATTTCGCGTATATTAAGGGGGGACATTGGTCTATACCTAGCAGAGGAAGGGGAAATCAAAAGCTTTGAATACGGGGGATTCTTCATTTGAGGCAGCTTTGTTCGAGGTGCTTTATTGGTTTGCCATGATCGCCATGTCGCTGGTGCTGGCAGGCATCACCGTCGCTCTGTTCCTCACGGGCATAAAGATGGCCAAAACGGCGCGCAAAGGTCTCGGCATCGGCTGTATCGTCTTCTCTCTCGTGGCGGCCTCTATGGTCGTCATGATGGTGAATCGGCAATTTTTCTAAACCGGGTCGGGAAGCGCCTGACCGCCGTCGAAAGGCTCGGGTGATCGCCTGCGCGCGGGATCCGAGCTTTTTTCCTAAAAATTGTGGGAACCAAATTGCTTTGATTCGTATTACTACATAGGAAATGAAAAGATTGTGAATTGAGACAGAAGGAAGATACAGGAGGCTCTAATGGCATGACACAACCTTGGGGGAACCGATTCAAAAGGTTTTTTCTAAACAATCGTTTTGTGGTATTTCTTCTTATCGTCTTGCTGATCGGCTTAAACATTCTCGTGTTCGCCAAGATTCCGTTTGTGTTCAAACCGCTTGCGGTGCTGCTCAAAACGGTGCTGCTGCCGATTCTGCTGACCGGGGCGATTTATTATCTGCTGAATCCGCTTGTAGATTGGTTGGAAACCAAGCGAATCCGCAGAGTCTATACGATTACCGGATTGTATCTTTTTATTGCGGGCATCCTTACGGTGCTGATCATGACCGTTATCCCTTTGGTTCAGGCGCAAATCCTCAGCTTGATCGAAAACCTCCCGAGATACATCGCGGAGGTGCAGCGGCAGTTCGAAAGCTTGATCGGCAGCAATTTCTTCCATCAGGTTCAAACGTCCACCGGCTTTAGTCTTGATGACCTGTCGAATTCCCTGTCGGAGCAGGGAACTGCGCTGCTGAACAACGCCTGGTCCGGCATCGGCGGTTTTATCGGGGCTGTGAAGAACGTCGTCCTGGCGATCGTCACCGTGCCGTTTATCCTGTTCTATTTGTTGAAGGACGGCAAGAAGCTGCCTGCCTTCATCCTGCGGTACGTACCCGTACGCTTCCGCGAACAAACGCATCATGTCATGACTGAAATGAACGGCCAGATCAGTTCCTATATCCGCGGGCAGATCATCGTCAGCTTCTGTATCGGGGCGCTGATGTATGTCGGCTTCCTGATCATCGGCCTCGACTACTCGCTGACGCTGGCGATCATCGCTTCGTTCACGAGCATCGTACCGTACCTCGGTCCGGCCATCGCGATCACGCCGGCGATCATCGTGGCCCTCGTCACGTCGCCGATCATGCTGCTGAAGCTGATCGTCGTGTGGACGGTCGTCCAACTGATCGAAGGCAAGTTCATCTCGCCGCAAATTATGGGCAAGACGCTGCGCGTCCATCCGATTACGATCATCTTCGTGATCCTGACCGCCGGCAATCTGTTTGGTGTGCTGGGCGTCATCCTGGCCGTGCCGGGGTATGCCGTGCTGAAGGTCATCTTCACCCATTTGTTCCAATGGTTCGAACGGCGCTCGCATTTGTACGAGGAAACGGAGACAGACAGGCCTGCCCCTGGTCAGGATGCGATTTCTGAAATTGCAGACGAACCACAGCATTAAACAAAAAAAGGATTCTTCCAGACGGAAGAGTCCTTTTTTAGATTTGATCTCAACTGCTGTGCTTCTATTTCTTATCAATCGCAAGGCTGTGGCTGACCCTCTTCGTCCTTGAAGCGGAACGATTGGCCGCAGCCGCAGGTGGCGATGGCGTTCGGGTTGTGGATGGTGAACCCGCCGCTCATGCCGGATTCCTTGAAGTCGATTTCCAGACCGTTCAAATAGCGGACGCTCTCCTTATCCACGACCACCTTAAGTCCGTTAATATCCATGTATACGTCCTCTTCGCTCTCCTGATCATCCAGGCCCATGCCATAGGAGAAGCCGCTGCAGCCTCCGGGATTCACCCCGACCCGCAGGAACATATTCGGCGTTTCTTCCGCAGCTAACATATCCTTAATCCGCGCCATGGCGCTTTCACTTATGGTAATCATCGTGCACTCACTCCTTGTTAAAGTATGATAAAAATCGGCAGCGATTTGAGAAATTCATCAACTATAAAGAAATTATACTCCTTCTCCTCATTCTACTCAACAAATGTGATATTTCATGTTGCCAAACTTGATTCTTCTCCTCTGTCTTATTGCCCGCTTGGGATGTGAGGTTTATAATAGGTAGGTAATTCATACAGTTAGAATACGAGGTATTTCATGCATTTGGAAACGGAGGGAACGTTATGTTCACTGTAGTCACCCCAAACACCGAGAAGAGAATGGCCGAAATTGTGGACAAAGTCCGCCAAGGCGAACGTCTTACCCTCGAAGACGGTGTCTATTTATATGAAAGCGATGATCTATTGACTCTTGGACAATTAGCCAATGAAGTGAATTTGCGCAAGAATGGCAAAAAAGTCTATTTCATCGAAAATATGAGCCTCTACTTCACGAACGTCTGCGAATCTCACTGCGCGTTTTGCAGCTTCCGCAAGGACCAAGGCGAAGAAGGGGCTTATACGCTTTCCGGGGAGGAAATGGTCGCATATGTGAATCAACATATCACCCCGGGCGTCCGCGAATTCCATATCGTGGGCGGGCATAATAACCATGTTCCGTTCCAATACTACGTCGATTCGCTCAAAGCGCTGAAGGAGAATTTCCCGGAGGTCACAATCAAGGCGTATACGGCGGCGGAGATCGAATTCTTCACCCGGATCAGCGGCCTGAGCACGAAGGAAGTGCTGATTCGCCTGCAGGAAGCCGGACTTGAATCGTTAACCGGCGGCGGCGCAGAGATTTTGTCCGACCAATATCGGGAAAAGATGAAGGTAGAAAAGGCCAACGTCGACCAATATCTGGACGTCCATCGGACCGCACACCAGCTAGGCATGAAGACGCCGACCACCATGCTGTACGGCTCGATCGAATCCTATGAGGATCGCATCCGCCATATGATGCAGATCCGCGAGCTGCAGGACGAAACCGGCGGGTTTCAGGTGTTTATCCCGTTGTCGATGCAGCCGCGCAACAAGAACGCCAGCATCATGCGCCGCAACTCGGCCTACGAGGACCTCAAGACGATCGCGATCAGCCGCTTGATGCTGGATAACATCCAACACATCAAAGCGTACTTTATCAATATCGGCGTCCAATTGACGCAAGTAGCCATGGCCTTCGGTGCTTCGGATGTGCACGGCACAATCCTGAAGGAGCAAATCAGTCACGCCGCCGGTGCGCAAACTCCGGAAGGACTGACGCTCAAAGAACTGATCTGGCTGGTCAAAGGCGCGGGGCGCATTCCGGTTGAACGGGACACGTTCTATAACGAAATTCGGGTTTACGAATAATCGGCCGACAACAGCCTGACGGCAATAGGATGGTGAAAGAGGGCGAGACGCCGCGGCTAACGCAGAGCTAAATAAGGCAGCACACCCAAACCAAGCCTGAAGAGGCCTATGGATGGGGCTCCCTGATTTTTTGCAAAATGCGCTGTGCAAGCTGCTCTGCGTCTTCCCCTTCCACCTGCTCCCCGTCAACCAGGATGTACGGGAACAAATAACAGGTGCCGCAAGCGGTCAGGCAGCCGTACTCGTAGACGTCGCACTCCACTTGTTCCTTCACTGCCCGGATCGCTTCCCCCGTACCTAAGCTGGCGTTATTTGCACAAAATTCAAGGATCGGTTTCATCTTCCGTCCTCCCCATGAAGAAGCATTTAAATTTTTGACTTTTTGTAATATAATAAGGCAAGAAAGGAGTTGAATACAATGAGTGAACATGTACAAGATAAATTGTATGATGAAGTATTGGAAGTATTGGACAAACTGCGGCCTTTCCTGCAGCGTGACGGTGGCGACGTTGAACTCGTCGACGTGGAAGACGGCATCGTGAAGCTGAAGTTGATGGGTGCCTGCGGCAGCTGCCCCAGCTCCACCATCACCCTCAAAGCGGGGATCGAACGCGCCCTGTTCGAAGAAGTGGACGGCGTAGAAGAGGTTGTTCAAGTATTCTAATTCTGTTTAATAAATCGACCCGGCCCCCGGCAGATTGCCAGTGGGCCGGGTCTTTTGTTTGTTCAGGAAGGCTTGATCCACGGCCGGATCGGATCCAGGCCGCCGGAGATATCCATGATGTTGCCGGTGATGAAATCCGAATCTGTATGGCACAGGAACGCGATCACGCGGGCGATATCCTCCCCGCTTCCCGGTCGACCCAGCGGCGTCTCCCCGTCGCGGAGCCCTCGGACCTCATGAATCGACATCTCCTTCTGGCCGCCGCGGATATCGCCCGGGCATACCATGTTCACGGTGATGCCGTAAGGCGCTTCCTCAACGGCCAGCGTCTTCGTGAAGGACACGAGCCCGGTTTTGGCTGCGGCATAGACGGCCCTGTGCGGCCAGGCCCGCGATTCGGAAGCATGACCGAATCCGAAATGAATGATCCGCCCCCAGCGCTTCTCCCGCATGCCCGGCAATACGAGATGATCCAGCAGCAGGCTGCCGACCAGGTTCCCCTCGATCATCGCCAGCACTTCGGTCTGGCTGTAATCGGCGAACAGCTTACGCTCCCGGATAAACGGGCCGGCATTGTTGACCAGAATATCGATCGTTCCCAGCTGTTCCTCCACCTGCCGGGCCAGACCCTCGATTTGTTCGCGGCGCGAGATATCCGCCTGCACCGCGATGCAGCGAACCCCCATCCGCTCGATATCGGAACGAAGGGAGAACGCTTCCGCTTCGCTATGTACGTAATTCAGCGCGATATGGCAGCCTTGCTCCGCCAGCGTCAGCGCCGTTTTTTTCCCGAGACCCTTCGCGCTCCCGGTGATTAAGGCGACTTTCCCTTGCAACGTTCCTCCTCCTCCAGATGCGATTATCTCAAGTATAAAAGATTTGGCACGTTCCCACAAACGGAAGCGCTGTGACATCCTCCCTTCCGATGATGCCGCCCGCCTATCTTCAAATGCATAAGTACAGGTGATTTTCACCAAAAGGCCCCGACAGTAGCCTTCAAATGCATAAGTGCAGTTTCTTTCCGGCCCAAAGGGGATATTCTGGCGAATCGCCGCCAACCAGATGCACTTTTGCATTTCAGTCGGCTTCTATCGGGAATTTGCCGGAGAGGTACTGCAGTTTTGCAGTTGAGGTGGAGGCGGATGCCGATGCGAGCAATGGGTTCTTGCCTTGGTCCGGCGGCACCACTTCTCGTCGGGCTCCAGCAATAAAAAAATCCCGCTGCATGTGCAGCGGGAACCCTTCAAGTCTTAATCTTAGAATACCGGAACAAGCGCCCCTTGGTACGTATCGTTAATGAACGTTCTAACCTCATCGGAAGTCAGAGCTTTCGCCAGCTTCTGAATCGCATCGGAGTCCTTGTTGTCCGGGCGGGCAACCAGGATGTTCGTGTACGGCGAATCCTTATCCTCGATGAACAATGCGTCCTTCGTCGGATTCAGCTTCGCTTCCAGCGCATAGTTGGTATTGATCAACGCCAAGTCCACTTCCGCCAATTGACGCGGCAGCATCGCTGCATCGGCTTCGATGATTTTCAGGTTTTTCGGATTTTCGACGATATCCTTTTGCGTTGCGGTGATGCCGGCTTCATCCTTCAGCTTAAGCAACCCTTGCTTCTGCAGCAGCAGCAGCGCGCGGCCGCCGTTGGTTGGGTCGTTCGGGATCGCGACTTTTGCGCCATCCGGAATTTCGTCTGTGGATTTGAATTTGTTGGAGTAAGCGCCAAACGGTTCAACGTGAACCCCTACGACCGGAACGAGATCGAAGCCGTTTTGGTCATTTTGCTCGTCCAGGTAAGGCTGATGTTGGAAGTAGTTGGCGTCCAGTTCTTTTTCATACAATTGTACGTTGGGCTGCACATAGTCGGTGAACTCTTTGACTTCTAGCTCCACGCCTTCTTCCTTCAGCTTCGGTGCGATAAATTTCAAAATGTCCGCGTGAGGGACCGTAGCGCCTACAACCAGCTTCACGGGCTCGGCTGCAGTCGTGTTCTCCGCTTTTGCCGCGTTCCCTTCAGCAGCCGACGATTCTCCTGCCGTGTTACCTGCAGTTCCGTTGTTGGCGGCGTTATTGTTGCCGCAAGCGGCCAGCACCAGAACCAAGACAAGCGTCAACAAAGATAAAGTCCATTTTTTCATCACTGTTTCTCCCCTTAAATTTTATTTTGAATAAGGATATGTCTCTATATTTAAAGTTTCCTTATTTCCGCGTAAAAAAGATCACCAGCCGGTCGCCCAGCATTTGCAGCACTTGTACCAGAATGACCATGAGAAACACCGAAACGATCATAATTCCCGTCTCGTACCGGTAATATCCGTACCGGATCGCCAGGTCGCCAAGTCCGCCGCCGCCCACCATACCCGACATGGCGGTGTAGGATACCAGCGTGACCACGGTAATCGTCATGCCGGCAATCAAGCCGGGCAGCGATTCCGGCAGCAGCACCTTGCGAATGATCTGGAACGAAGAAGCGCCCATGGCCTGGGAAGCTTCGATCACCCCGCGATCCACCTCGCGCAGCGCCGTCTCCACCAACCGGGCGAAGAACGGGGCCGCCCCGATCACCAGCGGCGGAATCGTGCCTTCAACGCCGGTGGACACACCCATGATAGCCCGCGTGACCGGAATCAACGCGACGATCAGGATGATGAATGGCACCGAGCGAAGGATGTTGACGACGAGCGAAATTATCCGGTAAACCCATCCTAATACCAAGGATTGGGAACGCGAGAAGGTGAACAGCAGCACCCCCAGCGGGAGCCCGATCACGAAGGTGAACAAGGTGGCGTACCCCATCATCTCCAACGTATCCAGCGTTGCTGCCCCCATCTCCGACCAATCAATCATTCCGAGGTCCAGTCCTCTCATTCCTCGATCACCTCCACATCCAGCTCGCGTTCCCGCAGGAGCGACAGCGTGCGCTCCACCCGATCATCTTCCCCCTCGAACGATACGGTCAGTTGACCGTACGGGGTATCCTTAATCGTTGAGATCGTTCCTTGCAGGATCGCGAAGTTGACGCCGGTCTCCCGGACAACTTGGGACAACACCGATTCGTAAGTCTTCGCACCCAGGAACGTAATTTTGACCAGCCTGGACCACGCCGGATGCGGAACGGAAGCAGCCAGCCTCACGGCTTCTTCTCCCGCCTCCCGGTGGATGAACTCCCGGGTCACCGTATGCTTCGGCTTAAGGAACACCTCCGTCACCGGCCCTTGCTCCACAATGCCGCCTTCATGAATGACCGCCACCCGATCACAGATGCTCTGGATGACGTGCATCTCATGCGTGATCAGCAGGATCGTCAACTGGAACCGCCGGTTGATGTCGAGCAGCAGCTTCAGGATCGAATCCGTCGTCTGCGGATCCAGCGCCGAGGTCGCCTCGTCGCACAGCAGCACATCCGGATCGCTGGCCAGGGCCCGGGCGATACCGACCCGCTGCTTCTGCCCGCCGGACAGCTGCGCCGGATACTTGTTCCGGTGCTCCTCCAGTCCAACCAAGGCCAGCAGCTCATTCACCTTCTCGGCGATCGCCGCCTTCGGCGTTCCGATCAGCGTCAGCGGGAAAGCGATGTTATCATAGACTGTTGCCGAGGAGAGCAGGTTGAAATGCTGAAAAATCATGCCGATCTTGCGGCGCTGCTGCTGCAGCTCACGCTTGCCGAGCTTCGTCAGCTCAACTCCGCCGACCCATACCTCGCCTTCGGTTGGACGCTCCAGCAAATTGATGCAGCGGATCAATGTGCTCTTGCCCGCGCCGGAATGACCGATGACGCCGAAGATCTCCCCTTTGCGGACGCTCAGATTCAACCCGGATAAGGCGGGAGTCGCCGTTTTTTTCGCGCCATATATTTTGGTAATTCCCTTAAGTTCAATCAATCGGCTAACCTCCTGTACCTAGCATGATCCAATATCGACCGGTGTATGAAAAAACAGAAAAGAGCCCTCACAGATTCAAAGGGCTCTCTTTACGTAAAGACAATGCCTTCTCATCTGCCAAAACCATCTGTTAACAAACGCAGTGGTTTTGAAGGAATTAGCACCATGACATTCGGTCCCGTGACGAATGCGGCATGACTTGCGCATCACGGGCGAATCGGTTGCTGGGCTTCATCGGGCCTTTCCCTCCGCCTCTCTCGATAAGAAAAATATGAAATTTTATAGAGTCGTATATTGAGATTGAAACTATTGATGAGTATAAAGAGTTTTGCCCATTTTGTAAAGAGGAAAATCAGAACGGCGATCGGTTTAGACCGCCGCAATTTTTTTCCAGCGCTGATTGATGTAGTCAAACACCGTAAAATACGTGTCGCAAACCATGCGATACCCCTGCTCCAGATCGCGGATATGCTGATCCAGATCCTCCAGGGCAACCTTCCCGAACAGCGCCTGATGCCGCTGCCACAGGTCATCCTTCATCTCCGAGTTCATGTAATGAATCTCCGTATTTCTCCGGCGCCGAAGAACGCCCAGCGCCTCCCGGTAGGTCTCCTTAATCGCGTTCAGCCGATTTCCCAGCTCGGTATGGGTTTTCAGATAAGCGAACTGGCGCAGCACGGTAAAATAGGAAAAATGCGTCTTCACCTTCGACGTATTCAGATCAAACAGCTCATTCAGCACCGTCCCGAGCTTATCCAGCGCGGAGAACACGCGGATGAAGCCGTCCTTGTAGAAGAACACATATCTCGCATAATCGGACCGTTCGACCGGGTCCATGTCCTCGACGAATTCGGTTCGCACCTTATTGCGGAAAAAAGAAGCCGCATAGCAGCATTGCTCCAGTTCATCCAACGAAGAGATCAAGCCGTGCACCCAAACTTCCAGCTTGCGAAAATCGTGCGAAGGATCTTGATGCTCCTTGATCTCCTTTTGCAGCAGTCGGATGGTCTGCACCATCGCGTCGATCGTTTCGTCCAGCCGGCCCTCGTTCTGGCGAGGCGGCTCCCCCAGCAAACTTCGCAGCATAGGCATTCTCCGTTTCACAGAAAGTAGGATTTCCAACGCTGATCCACCAAGGACACAATGTCCTCCTGCGGGAACAGCTCATCCGGATAACCCGGCTTCATGCGGGCATCAATCACCAGCGGCAAGCTATAGGCCAAATGATGTTGGCGGATCTCGGAGGCAGCGTAAATGTCGCTGGCCGGATTAAACCGCGTAAACACCGTCCACAGGAACGCCGTCTGGTCATGGGCAGCGGCTTCGGCGTTATCAACTAGCACCACCAGCGGCCAGGCGGTTCCGCGTTCGCGCAGACGGCCCAGCAGCCGCTCAGCAAGCTCCGGCTCGTCCTCATAGGATGCACCGGAAACGACAAGACATCCGTCATGAAAAACTTGGATGCGGTCGATCTCGGCGATTTCGCCTTCCTCATACGCACGCGGCAGCTCCCGCACCGGATCGCCAACACCGATCAGAATCGCCTTGCTGCCGTGGTTCAGCTTATGGCCGGTATAATCCAGCGTATCATGCGAGGTATTGTTGAGAATAAACAGATCCGTCCGCGGATCAAACCGCTCCAGCACTGTCTTAAGCAGCAGGCGGAAATCCGCCAGATCGACCAGCTTGTCCGTCAGCATGAGAAACTTGGTCAGCGACAGCTGGCCCTCTCCGAGAATGCGGAATGCAGATACAAGAGCCTCGCGCGAATAGCTTTCACGAACAACGGCCGAGCTCAATGCGTGGAACCCGCTCTCCGCATACGTCCACAGGGAGCGCACATTCGGCATAACGATCGGGAACGCCGGCGACAGCAGCTTTTGCAGGAAATCACCTAAGTAATAATCCTCCTGGCGCGGTTTGCCGACGATCGTCGCCGGATAGATGGCATCCTTCCGGTGCCACATATGATTGACATGCAGCACCGGGAATTCATGCTGCAAGGAGTAGTAGCCGAAATGGTCGCCGAACGGGCCTTCCAGACGGCGCTCGTGCGGCGGCACCAGCCCGGATATGGCGAATTCCGACTCGGCCGGAATGCGGTGGCCGCCCAGCGGATTTTCCGCCATCGGCAGCTTCTCGCCCAGAATGAACGAAGCAACGAGCAACTCGGACAAATGCTCAGGTACCGGCGAAATTGCCGAGGCGACCATGGCCGGAGGTCCACCCAGGAAGACGGAAACCGGCAGCGGTTCGCCGCGTTTCTCCGCTTCGTGGTAGTGGAAGCCGCCGCCTTTCTGGATTTGCCAATGCACTCCGGTCGTCTGGTCATCGTACAATTGGATCCGGTACATGCCCAGGTTGTTTTCCTTCGGCTGCAGCGGATTTTCCGTATACACAAGCGGCAGCGTAATAAACGGACCGCCGTCCATTTGCCAGCTTGTCACTTTCGGCAGATCCTTCAGCGGCGCCTCCGTCCGACAAACCTCCAGAATAGGAGCCTCATTCTTGGATACCGTCTTCATGCCTACCTTCAACACATCGCGGATTAGTCCTCTCTCGTTCCAAAGCGCCTTGGGCGATGGCGGCAACAATTTATGTATGGCCTCAACCAGTTGGTTAGCAAGCATTTCGGGACGAGGCCCAAATGCCAATTCCACCCGTCTAGGCGTTCCGAACAGATTGGTCGCTACCGGGAACGGCGTTCCCTTGACATTGGTGAACAGCAGTGCGGGACCGCCATCGTCAATCACCCGGCGGTGAATTTCCGCTAACTCCAGGTAGGGGTCGACCGGCACGTCGATAATGGCTAGGTCGTTTTCTTTTTGCAGCGCGTCAATCCATTGCCGCAGATTCTTGTAACTCATCTCGTTGACCCTCCTAAAAGACCGGGTGATCACCCGGCCGTTGCATAACTTTTCATTATAGACAAAAGTATACCTTAACAAAGCCGCTCACCGGGCGCCCCTCATTCTACAGATTCATGACAATCGCGATCCGGGTCGGCAACCGGCCGTGTTATACCGCTTGGTTCGCCGGCGGCGCCTGTATCTCGGAGGTTCGGCTTAACTGCCAGGTTCGGACGCTTAAATAGCACAAAACCCCGAATAAAGCGGCCAATACGATAATATGCGCCAGCGAGGCGAACAGATAAACGTGGTAGTTATTTAATGTCAGCACGATCGTCGCCCCGGTGAACACCTGAACGATCACCAGGAGCGTTGCAGCCACGCCCAGCTTGCGAATCTCCGGCAGCCCGGGATGCTTGCGGAAGGCAAAATGCCCCACCGTGGCGATCACAACCAGCAGCACAGCGGCCGCAACCCGGTGTATAAAGGCGATGCCTTCCCCTCCCGACAATCCGGGGATGAGTCGCCCGTTGCACAGCGGCCAGCCGCTGCATCCGCCAGCCGAATCGGTATGGCTGACATACGCACCGATATACACAACGATATAGGTGTAGCCGGTTGCAACCCAGGTCAAATTGCGGAACGCTTTGGACACACGGGCCGCCGGGGCCGGAGCTTGAGTCTGCGCGCCAGCTTGTCCGCGTTCCTCCTGGCGAACGCCCAACACCAGCATAATCGAGCTGGCGAAGGCAATCAGCGAAAACCCGAAATGCAGCGCCATAACAGCGGACGACGTGGGATAGATCACCGCCATCGCTCCCATCACCGCTTGCACCATAACGAAGACCAGCGCCAGCAGGGAGTAGATCTGCAGGTCTCTACGGTTCTTCCGATAGATCCAGAAGGCGACGAACGAAGCCAAAGTGACCAACCCGGCCGCCCCGCTAACGGCACGGTGAGAGTATTCGATCATCGAGGCGAGAGTATGAGCAGGGACAAATTTACCGTGACAAAGCGGCCAATCATTGCCGCAGCCGAGTCCGGATTCCGTTTTGGTGACGACGCTCCCCCCCAGCGTGGCAAGGAACATGACGAAACAGGATGCATAACTAAGCCATTTCAAAAATTTCGTATTCAAACGGTTCACACCTTTTAGTTAATCGCTAAATCCCTTTCATTATAACCGATGAAGCAACCTCTTTCATAGAAAATGTTGAAAAATAGACACCGCCGCAAGGAAGATCCTTGCGGCGGTGTGAGAAATATGATGGCGGACGGTTTACAAGGTATCCCGAGTTTCCGGCGTATCGTGCAGGGTGTGATACACATCCAGCGCCTTATTCAGGAAGTCTTCAATTTCCTCGCGGGATTTGCGCAATTTATTGACGAACCGAACCAGCTCGCGGCCGTCGGAATAAGCAACGAAGCTAGGAATGCCCAAAATGTTCTGCTCCTGGCTGACATCGCCGACCTGATCAACATCAACCTCGACCAACGTTAAGCGGCCTTCGTATTTCGCCTCAACTTCAGGCATAAACGGATCTATGAATTTGCAATCCACGCACCAGTCGGCTTTGAACACCGCCACGATCAGGTTGCTGGACTGAATGCTGACTTGAAATTCTGCGGGGGAGGTTATTTTTTTCATAGGGCTATCTTTCCTTTCCTTCAGGGTACTTCTAGTCAACCAAAAGCGGGAGTGGAAGTCAAATGTTTCGGACATACTAATAAAATTAAGGTGCGGCATCAAGTCCTCGCCGGCACAGCACCAGCTAGCGCTAGTATGCCTTGTCGACAGCGAAATATTCCGTCGACTTGCCATGCCGGTACGCAGCACAGCTCGATAGAAGGGAGGGCGGAGCGATGGAAGAATCCCGCCAAACCAACGGGAAGGCCGTCAATTTACGGAGATTGATGTTCCGCCTGCCCGCCGCATTCTCAACCCTGCTCCGAAGCACGACCGCTTCCCTTTCCGATTCGTCCCGCATGCGGAAAGAGACGGTTGCTTTGGGCTGGAATGAAGCGGCCGCGCGTACAGTCATCGCCGACATCGAAGAGCAGCTGCGGCGGACTGTGCCGGCCCGACCGGCTTCGGCCGGAGAGGAGCTCAGCGTTGAAGATATGCGGCTCGCGGAAGAGATCGCCGAGGAGACCCGTTTGGCCGGGGCCAGCAATATCAGCCGGACTGCAGCTTACCTCGCCTGTTATCAAGCCTGTCCGGAGCTGCATTGGGCATTTCTCGCGCACATGGTCTCGCGGAATGCCGGCTGGAATATGACGGACCTGCACAGCAGTCGGATGGCCGATGTGATCGACGCCGAGGAGAAACGGCTCACCTACCGATTCCTGGAGCGGAGCAACGCCTTGATTTTCCAGGACGCCTATCCGCAGTTAAGGCTGTACATGAAGAGCCGGGAGCTTGGGGCCAGCCGGTTCCACCTGCTGCCGTATTTCCACGTATCCCGGTTCATGCGCCCGTTCTGGGAACGCTTCTGGATCGACCGCGGCAGCGCCTTGCTTACGGTCGGTCTGATTATTAACGAGCAGAATTATATCGAGAAACGCGTGATACGCCATCCTTACTTTCAGAAGCAGGTTATGGGGAAAATGAACTTCCGCCTGTTCAGCCTGTCCGGTTTAAACCAGGTGGTATTTCCGCTGAGCGAACCGGCGGCCGATGGGGCTGCCGGCTATGTGGTGCGCCGCCTCGCGGGGCGCACCGTCTCCGACTTCGGCAGCCTGCCCGACCGCATCGCGTTAGGCAAGAGCCTGTACGCGATGCTGCTAGGCTACCGCGCCGTGCGCAGCGGCGCGGAGCGATTCGCCGCGAGCGTGCCGCACAGCGGCTCGCGGGCGGATTATTGGCCGGAACTGTTCACGGCCAATTTGGAAGAAGCTCTGACCGCCAAGGTACAGGGGTCAGAGCTTCTGGCGCAGGAGACGCTGCCTCCGGGCCAGCGTCTCTACAGCCCCAAGCTGCTAAGCGCTTGGGGCGACACCGCCTATGAGCCAATCTCCCGGGACGATTGGCTCAAGGACACCCGCGCGCTGGACGGCATCAGCGCGCCGAAGGCGCCGTTCCTGTGCGACATCAGCCGGTCGCACAGGAACGGCATCCTCTCGACCGCATTAGTGCACGATGCGGTCGAGTAGCGCCGGACCTGCACGGCCAACCTGCTCGCCAGCTCCCTTTGCACCATTATCCCGTTAAATCAGGCGACCGGACAATTGCCTACTAAGCAACAATGTAATCACGCTACCGTCCGACCGACCATCCCATCGCTCCATCCATCAACCCATCAATCCATTCATCAATCCATTCATCAATCAATCCATCAAACAATCTATCAATCTGCGCGCGTACCGTTCTGCAGCCGCATCAACGATATACCTCTCGACCGACTCTCGACCGCATTAGTGCACGATGCGGCCGAGTATCGCCGGGCCTGCACGGCCAACCTGCTCGCCAGCTCCCTTTGCACCATTATCCCGTTAGATCAGGCGACCGGACAACTACCTACTAAACAACAATGCAGTCACGCTACCGTTC
This sequence comes from Paenibacillus phocaeensis, assembly GCF_900021165.1. Lineage (GTDB taxonomy): Bacteria > Bacillota > Bacilli > Paenibacillales > Paenibacillaceae > Fontibacillus > Fontibacillus phocaensis. The sequence goes on from NZ_FCOQ01000009.1 coordinate 121,734, forward strand.
ATCCCATCGGGGTTGCCTCCTTCGCAACTCCCTATCCCCTGAGTTAAAGGGATATTCACGCAAAGGGGCCTCGTGGGAGGCCGCTAACTGAGCAAACGGGATAATCGTGCAAAAGGCCCCGTGGGATCCACTATCTGACCAAAGGGGATAATAGTGCAAAAGGCCCGTGGGATCCACTATCTGACCAAACGGGATAATCGTGCAAAGGGCCCCGTGGGATCCACTAACTGACCAAACGGGATAATCGTGCAAAGGGCGTCAACGACGATGACCATTTCACTGGACGGAGGGGGAGGGGGAGAGGGGAGGATGATCCACCCGCCACTCCTTCACCGAATGCTCAGCCTACCTGCCGTCCGCCACGTTGCAATCGCATCAGCGGGGAGAGCACCTTGCGCAGCGGCGCAGGATAACTGGCCAGTTCGTCCTTCCGGACGACGCGCAGCAGGATGAGCAGCACCGGATACAACACAATGATCGCCACCCCAACGATACAGCAGGTCAGGAAGAAGGCGATGCGTGCCGGCATCAGGTCTACCATTTGGATCCCCACCTGATTCAGGCCATAGCCCACTCCGGACAACACAACGACGGTCAGCAGGAACCCGCCCCAGCGGCTTCCCATCAAAGAGAACGGAACGATTTGTTTCATCGCCCGCACATTCAGCAGCGTGATGACGAGGAAGCACAGCCCGGTGGCGATAATGATGCCGTAAATCCCCCAGAACTGCGCAAGCACATAGCTGGCTGCCAGCTTCACGAGAATCCCGATCGCGACATGCACCATGGACAAATTGGCTTTGCCAACCCCGAGCAGGATCGAATTGCTGGTCATCATCGTGATCTGGAAAATCGTCGCAAATGTCAGCAAAGCTACGATGCTGCTGCCGTCCCGGGTGCTGAACAGCAGCCCGTTTACGGAATACGCCGCCGTGCCGAGCGCGAGGATGATCGGCATTCCGCTCAGCACCGCCACTCGCATGGCCAGCGTGACCTGACGCTGCAAATGCTCCTGGTCTTTCCGCGCGTAAGCGGCGGAAATGATCGGCACCAGCGATTGGCTCAGCGCAATGGCCAGAATCGGCGGAATGCCGGCGATCATCTGCGCCCGGTTTCCGAGGATGCCCAGGATATAGGTAGCTTGTCCGGAGCCGATTTGCCCGGTCAGCAGCGGCTTCAGGATCGAGTTGTCGATAAAATTGACCGCAGGGACTGCCAGTGCAGTCAATACGATCGGAATCGACAGCTTGAAGATTTCCGCATAAATCCGCTTAAACGGCAGACCGCCCGACTCGCTCCGCGATTTTCCTTGCCCCTGGGTCTGGTCCTTCCGCTGCAACTTCATGCTGTACACGAGCATGACGATCAACGCCGCAACGCCGCCGAGTACCGCGCCAAACGTCGCACCCGCCGCAATCTGCTCGCCCGAGTAACCCCAATGGAACAGCACAAATGCCAAAATAATACCGGTCGCCACCCGCACAATTTGCTCGATCACCTGCGAAACGCCACCGGCGATCATAATATTTCGGCCTTGCAGATAACCGCGAATAATGGCGATCAGCGGAAACAACAGCAATGCGGGGGCCAGCGCCCGAATCGCAATGACTGATTCCGGTACGCCGGAGGCCGCTGCATAAGCTGGCGCTAAGGCAAAGAGCAGCACGAACATTACCACGCCCGCTACCCCGGCAAATAACAACGCCGCCTGATACACGCGGCGCGCCTCCTCCGGGCGGTTCAGCGCATGCCGCTCCGACACCATTTTGCTCAGCGTACTTGGAATGCCTGCGGTGGCCAAAGTTAATAACATGAAATAAGCCGCATTCGCTTGCGAATAAGACGCGTTCCCGACATCGCCAAGAATGTGCTCCAGCGGAACGCGCTGAAACAAGCCGAGCACCCTTGCAATCAACGCAGCTCCCGCTAAAATTAACGTACCCTTAATAAACGATTCCTTTTTGGACAAAACCAATTCCTTCTTTCCCGCAACCCTCATAAGTGCTATTCGAAAGTTAGAGCGATAAGCTAGAACGCCACAATCCAAATGATGAATGCTACGATCATCGCCAGCTGTAGAATCACCTTCACAACCATGCTGCTGAACAAGCCAACAACCGAGCCGATCCCCACTTTAAACGATTTCGACAGCGATTCACCCTTGATCAATTCTCCGATCATCGCACCGAGCAGCGGCCCCAGTACTAATCCAAACGCCGGGATAATAAATGGACCCACGATGATGCCGATCGTACTGAGCCAGACCGACAGCTTGCTGCCGCCGAATTTCTTGACGCCCCAGGCCCCGACCGCATAATCCGCCACCATCAGCACGACAACGATCAACGTCTGCAAGATCCAGAAGAACGGGCCAAACGAATCAAACGAGAAAAACCACCCGTATACGAAAAAGGCAAAATAAACGGCGAGCACCCCGGGCAATACAGGGTACACCGTTCCGGCCATGCCCACGGCAAACAGGGCGATCACCAGAATCCAGCCAAGTACGGTCAGCGCCATCCTCTCACTCTCCCGTCAATATATAATCCCGAATAATCCAAGCAATTCCATCCTCATTATTCGACGTGGTTACGACATCCGCTTTCTCCTTCACGGCCTCTTGGGCGTTGCCCATCGCCACGCCCAGTCCCGCAGCCTCAATCGCGGCCAGATCATTTAGGCTATCCCCGATGGCTACCACCTCGGACATCTGAAGTCCAAGCAGTCCGCAAACGGTATCGATCCCGCTGGCCTTGCTGATTCCCTTCGGATTTATCTCCAAATTGTGCGGGGATGAATTCGTAATTTCCAGGCCGCCCATCGCCTGCAGCTGCCGCAAAATCTCTCCCCTCACCTCGTCATCCTCGGTAAAATAACCAAACTTCATCCATTGATTCCGCTCCAATAGTTCAGGCTGCCAATTCGTTTCATTATAGCTGCCTTCGACGGCATAAGCCCAGAACCAGACTTTCTTTTCCCGGGAAATGTCGCACATTTTCGAAACCATAGATCGATCGAGAAGCACCCGGCTGTACAGCTCATGCGGCGACTTCCAAATCTCGCTTCCGTTCACCGTGATCATCGGCGTTCCAAGGTCCAATTGATCTCCGAACGGAATCGCCTCCTGATATCCGCGGCCCGTCGACAAGCAGACATGAACCCCAGCGGCGGCCGCCTTCCGGATCCAGCGTTCCGTCTCCGGCGTAATTTGGTGTTCATCATTCAGCAACGTTCCATCCATATCAAGCGCCAACAGTTTGTATTTCAACAACAGACAGCTCCCCTATCCGGCATTATTCTTGCTCTCTAAACAGCATACCGCCATTTTACCATATTCCCGGGTTCCGACAAAGCGAAGAGCACCTCAAGGATCTGCCTATAAGCAAGCAAAAGCCGCCCTGCAAGGGGCGGCTAGATGGCTTATTGTTGATAGGATACGGCGATTACCGCTGGTTCGTCAGCGATTGGATGTCGATGAAAGGCGTAGCGCCGCCCGTCACTTGCGGGAGTTTGCCGTCCCACTTCTCCAGCGCTTTCTCCTGAACTTCGATTTGCTTCAATTGCACCAGCTCCGGCGTAACTTCCTGCTTCTTCAGCTTAAGTGCTTCGGCCTCAGCTTCGGCTTGGGCGATCTTCTGCTGCGCTTCGATCTGAATCCGTTTCAGGTCGTTGCTGGCTTTCAGCGCCTGCTGCTGAGCAACCTGTTTCGCTTCGATCGATTGGTTAAACGCATCGGAGAATTTAAAATTGACGATGTTAATTTCATTCACAATCAAATCGTATTTTGCCAGTCGGGTGGTTAAATGATCACTGATCTCTCCGGCGACGACATCGCGCTTAGCGATCAAATCCTCCGCCTGGTAACGTGCTGTCACTTCCTTCACGATCTCCTGCACAGCCGGATTAATAATGACCGTGTCGAAATTGCCGCCGATATTGTTCATCAGATTATAGGCCGACTCCTTGTTCACCGAATAGTTGACGGCAACATGCGTGGAGACCGGCTGCAGATCCTTGGAGGAAGCGGTCGTATCGGTTTCCGTTTTCGTGACTTGCGTGTTCACCTGAATAACGGTCTGTATAAACGGCACTTTGAAATGCATGCCCGGGGATAAAATATTGCTGTTCAACTTCCCGAACGTCTTATACAAGCCGACGTGACCATATTCGACTTGGGCGTAGCTGTTCGAACCAACGATAAGTAGAACGATGACGATGATGGCCGTGGATATCCATTTCCCCATGGGGATGTTCCTTTTGGGTTGCTGCTGCGTACCTGTCTCCATATGAATCCCTCTCCTTATATGATGTCTGACCGGCCTGTTTTGCCGGGTAACTATATTTAGTAATACGGGGAAAACAGGCACTTGGTAGCAAAAACAATTCATTTCCAGCATCCACCGGCCATCCGCTCTTCCGCTGATTTAAGCCGCAGCAGAGTGCGGCCGTTTCCGGTTCCCGAACCGGGCGATCAGGCCGTGTTTCGGAGAACCCACAAATGCCAGCAGAAACAGGAGTCCGGCTACCGTAACCATCGAGCCGGCGATGGAGGCGTCCAGCCATTTCGCTGCATAGTAGCCGCCGGCTGCGCTGATCGCGCCGATGAGGACACTGTACACCAGCATCACGCTCAACCGATCGGTTAGCAGGTAGGCCGCAGAAGCCGGGATGATCAGCATGCCGACGACCAGAATCGCCCCTACGCTCTCAAAAGAAGCCACCGTCGACAGTGAAACGAGCCCCATCAGCAAATAGTGGAACAACACCACCGGAATCCCTACCGCGGCCGCCAACGCGGGATCGAAGGCGCATAACTTGAACTGCTTGTAGAATAGCAGGATGGCCGCCAGCACGATCAGCAGCGTCCCGCCCAACATCCAGACGGCGACCGGTCCCATATCGTAGCCGTTCCAGATCCAGGTATCCCATTGGACATAAGCAATTTCGCCGAACAACACGCAATCCAGGTCCAGGTCAATATGCGAAGCGTTCCGGCTGATCAAAATCACGCCAACGGCGAACAGCGCCGTAAACACAATGCCGATCGAGGCATCGGATTGCAGGCCGCTTTGCTGCAGCGCCTGGATCAGAAAGACGGTGATCAGTCCCAGCACGGCAGCTCCGACTAACATCAGCATGGAGTCCCGCGAACTGCTGATCAGGAAGGCGATCGCGATGCCAGGCAGCACGGAGTGGCTGATGGCATCCCCAACCATGGCCATTTTTCGCAAAATCAGAAAGCAGCCCAGAATTCCACACGTTGCCGCTACAAGCGTACCGGTCAAGATAATCCAAAAATCGGCCATTTTAATCCGTCCCCCTTTCGACGGTGTGTCCCGCTTGCCGGATCATCGCCAGCTCCGCAGGTTGCTGCACCTCGCTGCGGCCGCGCCCGCGGCGTACCCACTTGGCCAACAGCCCCCGATTCGGCGCACACACGGCAGAGACAGCAAACAATGCCGTAGCGGCAAGCACCGTCACCGGACCTGTCGGCAGATTCGACAAGGTGGAGCTGATCAGCGTGCCGGTAACCCCTGACAGCGCTCCAAAAACGCCGGCCAGAACGACCATAACGCCTAAAGCGTCGGTCCAGTACCGGGCGGCCACCGCCGGGGTAATGAGCAGGGCGGCCACCAATACGACGCCCACAGCTTGAATGCCTACGACAACCGCAACGACGGTCATCAACAGCAGGAGTTGCTCGAGGAAAGCAACTTTGAGCCCCATTCCCCGGGCAAAACCGGGATCAAAACTCACCAACTTGAACTCCTTAAAGAGCAGCGCGCTAATCGCAATCAACAGCACGGACACCGCGCCCATGAGATAGACATCCGTCAGCATCATGGAAGCCGCCTGGCCAAACATGTATTTGTCGAGTCCGCTCTGGTTCCCGTTGCCGCTGTGCTGAATTTTGGTCAACATCACGATCCCGATGCCGAAAAACACCGACAGCACAATCCCAAGCGCCGCATCCTGCTTGATCCGCGTGTACCGGGTAATCGCGGAGATGCCAAACGTCGCAGCCATCCCGGCGAGGATGGCGCCCAGCATGAACAAGCCCACCGATTTGACCCCGCTCAGCATAAACGCGATGCAAATCCCCGGCAGCGCGGCATGCGCCAGCGCATCCCCAAGCAAGCTTTGTTTGCGCAGGTAAGTGAAGGATCCGATGACGCCGCTGCCCAAGCCAAGTAACAGGGATCCCATCAAGATCCATTGCAGGTTCGGATCAGTCACCCATTGCCACATTGTCGTCAGCATCGCCGTTACACCGCCCCTGCAGGCACAGCGCCGAAATCCGCCAACATGGCGATTCTTCCGCCGTACGTCCTGTGCAAATGATCCGGCGTAAACGTCTCCCCGGTTGGTCCTGCGGCAATCAACTCGCCGTTCAGCAGCACTACGTGATCGAAGTATTCCTTGACTGTCGACAAATCGTGATGCACGACCAGCACCGTTTTGCCCTGTTCTTTTAATTCGTGCAGCAAAGCGATGATCGCTTTTTCGGTAGTGGCATCCACGCCGGCAAACGGTTCATCCATAAAATACACCTGCGCGTTCTGCGCCAGCGCCCGGGCCAGGAACACCCGCTGCTGTTGGCCGCCGGACAGCTGGCTGATCTGGCGGCCGGCAAACTCCGCCATCCCTACCTTTGCCAGACACTCGAGCGCGATCTGCCGTTCCTTCGCCCCGGGGCGGCGGAACCAGCCAAGCTGGCCGTAACGCCCCATCATCACGACGTCCAGCGCGTTCGTTGGGAAATCCCAATCGACCGATTCCCGCTGCGGCACGTAACCGATCAGCTTGCGCTGCTCCCGGTAGGACTTGCCGTAGATGCGAACTTCACCGTCCAGCGTCGGAAGCAATCCCAGTACGGCTTTCAGAAGCGTGGATTTTCCCGCCCCATTCGGACCGAGAATCCCGATCAACTGACCCTCCGGAATTTGAAAAGATACCGATCGCAACACCGGCTTTTTCTGATAAGCGACCGTTAATCGGTTCACTTCAAGTGGATACCCGTTCATCCTTGCTCTCCCCTTTCTGGACTCTCTATTTCAACGCTTCGACAATCGTGTTCACGTTATGCTGAACCATGTGAATGTAAGTATCCGCTTCTGAACCGGGTTCGCCCAGCGAATCGGAATACAACTCGCCGCCGATCTGGACCGTATGCCCCAGCTCTGCGGCCCCGGCGATCACCGCCTCCATCGACTTGGTTGGGATACTTGATTCGACGAATACGGCTTTGATCTTGTTCTCGACCAGGAAGTCCCGGAGCTTAGCGACGTCCTTCGAACCGTATTCCGCCGCCGTACTGATTCCCTGCAGTCCCATCACCTTAATCCCGTAGGCGTCTCCGAAATAGCCAAACGCATCATGCGCCGTTACCAGCACCCGATCCTGCTGCGGAATTTCCGCGATCCGCTCTTTCACTTCCGCGTCGAGCTTCTCCAATTCGCCGATGTACGCCTCGGCGTTCTGACGGTATACCTCCGCATGATCTGGATCATAGGACGTCAACGTATCCCGGATCGTTTGCGTCGCCGTGATCCAATGCCGGACGTTAAACCAAATATGCGGGTCATATTGCGTGCCTCCGGCATTCGCACCGGATCGCAGTTCGCCGGGATCGATGTCTTTCGAAACGGCCACAGTCCGCTTTTTCTGCTCCAGTTTTTCGAAAATTTCCGTCATTTTCCCCTCCAAATGCAGCCCCCCGTAAAAGACGATGTCCGCATTGTCCAGCTTCTCGATATCGCCCTGCGACGCCTTATACAGATGGGGATCTACTCCAGGGCCCATGAGACCGGTCACCGCCACCTCCTCACCGCCGACCTCCCGGACAACATCCGAAATCATTCCAATCGTAGCCACCACCTGTACCTGGGAAGCGTCCGCTGAACGCCGGCTTTGATCCGCCTGGCCTTCGACCTTGCTGCACGCCGCCAATAGGATTAAGGCCAACACTCCCAATGTCATCTTGGCCCTTTCGAACGGGCTCTTCTTCACTTTCAATTCATCCATTTCCCTTCTCCTCTCCTCGAAAACCGTTAATGTTGTACAAGTGAACACTTGTTTTCCTTGTGACTATTTGTTAGTTAATATTAAAAATGTTTCCCTAATGCAAATTTTAAGCAAAAGTCTGCCAAATGGCAAGGGGGAAATCCAAGAATACGAAAAAATGAACTCCAAAAAAAATCAACTCCATAAGAAAAAGCCCGCTCGAAGCGAGCAAGGCTCTAGCTTTGGAACCGATTATTTTGGGGGGATTCCGGCCAATCCGTATTCCCGGTCATACGCATCGAAGATTTTCCGCGCGACCGGAGCCGCGCTGTGGGCGCCAAATCCGCCTTCCGGAATGACAACCGCCACCGCCAGCTTCGGCTTCTCTCTCGGCGCAAACGCAATAAATACGCCGTTATCCAACAGCTCTTTCCTGTAATCCTGCTGCGAAGTCCCCGTCTTCCGTGCAAAATCGTACGGAAACCCGTCAAATGCGCTCACGGCCGTTCGCATCCCGCCGATGACCTCGTCCCAATAGGCGCCTTTCATCTTGACCTCGTTCAACACCCTCGGCTCAAATTGCACCACCACATGGCCATCGGCATCGGTCATTTTTTGCACAAGTCTAGGCTGCATGCGCTTCCCCCGATTAGCCAGCGTCGCGGCATATTGCGCCAGTTGCATCGTGGTATACTTCCCCTGCTGTCCGAAGGAAGCATAGGCCAACCGGGACAACGCCGTTTGCGATTCGTCTTTATAATCCAGGATCCCCCGGTATTCATCGGGCAAATCAATTCCCGTGGAGATGCCTAACCCAAACTGTTTCATGTAATCGTCCCAAACTTCGATTCCCTTGGCTCTATATTTGTTGTAAAGCTGCTCGCCGACCATATCGACCATAAACGCGTTGGAGGAATACCGGATCGCTAATTCGGGGTCAATCGAGCCGTACACATGGCTTGAGGAGTTCCGCACACTCGCCGAGTCGTTGCGGCCGAAATAAGCAATTCCACGGTCGTTATACTTCGTAGTTGTCGTAAACAAACCTTCGTTTAGTCCAATTAACACCGACAACGGCTTGATCGTCGATCCCAGATACACCGTCGAATCAAATTCATGGCCGGAGCGCCCCGAGGAAAACGGCGTGATCGTTCCGTTTCGATAGTTTGACGAAATTTGGTTCCACACCTCTTCGGACACCCCGCCCGATTGCCACACATTCGTATCGTAATCCGGCATGCTCGCCATAGCGATCACGTTGCCCGTATCAACCTCCATCGCTACCGCATAACCGGTTTGGGCGTAAGGATGCACCTTGCCGGAGACGGGATTCTTGTGCACCCATTGGATTTGGTCCAGAATCGCCTGCTCTGCCGCCAACTGCACATTCTTATTTAGCGTGGTATGCAGATCATACCCTTTTACGGGAGGAACGATTTCGGAGATGCCGTTTGCCATATTACGCGGGTCGATCGAGACCTGCTTGTATCCGTTCTTGCCGCGCAGCTCCCGTTGATAGTAAAGCTCCAATCCGTCGAAGCCGACGAACTCCTCTTCCGTGTATTGCAGCGCCGGATCCGTATCCCTCTGCTCCCTGATCGGTTTGTACGCCGCCAAATCATAGGTGGATTGATACTTCTTGAGGTAACCGATCGTTTGTACCGCTACGAGATCGGGATCGTAATGCCGCACCGATTCCTCAATGATATCTATCCCGGGGAATCTGTACTTCTGAGACAGGAAATACGCGATCTCCCGTTCACTTAAATCGCTCTTGATTCGGCGCGGAGCAAATCCGCCTCCGCGACGGAAGTCCAAATCCATCTGATCCAGAATCTCCGCCTCCGTCATCCTGGATTCCGGATCGCCATAGGTATCGAAAACCTTCTTCAGCTCTTTCGCCAGCACCGCTGCCTCCGTCAAATTAGCTTTTCCCGCCTCGGTCGCAGCATCGTAGTTACTTTTTTGCAGAGTCAAATATAAAGTTTGGATGGGGGTGGAGTACGCCAGCCGCTCTCCCCCTGCTGCCAGAATCGATCCCCGGACCGGCGGCATCGGCACATCCTTGACCCGCATTTTGACCTCTTCCTTGGAGAGCGTCGGCCCCTCCACGAACTGCATGATCGCAAGCCGGATGATGATGATCGTAAATAGGGCAAAAGCGCTGAAGAAAAACAAATTCAACCGAATGTGAAAATGCCGCCGCATGGAGGCCTGCTGCTCCCGAGGATCTTCCGACACGTATCTGTTCATCGTTTAGTTCGTTCCCTCCTCGCTTAGGGGATCAAAAAAGCGACCTTCTCAACATGATGTGAAAAGGTCGCTGCTGTACGAATATTAAGTTAAGGGGTGGTTTACTCGGTTTGATTCCCATTCTGATCGGACGAGGTATTCCCCGTCTGTTGTTGTTGATTTTTGGCCTTCTTCGGTACGCCGTCCAGGCCGTATTCCTGATCGTACGCATCGAAGATTTTGCGAGCTACCGGTGCGGCACTGTAGGCGCCGAAGCCGCCCTCGGGAATGACGACCGCGACTGCCAGCTTCGGGTTCTCCCGCGGCGCGAACGCGATAAATACACCGTTATCGCGATTGGCGCCGGCTCCCCATTGCTCCGAGGTTCCCGTCTTCCGTGCAAAGTCATACGGAAATCCGTTAAAGGCCGTTACATCGGTCCTCATCCCCTTAATCACCGCATCCCAATAAGCATCTTTAAACTCAACCTTATTCAGTACTTTTGACTTGAATTCCTGAATAATATTTCCGTTCTCGTCCGTTATTTTGTTTACAAGATGTGGTTCCATCCTCAAGCCGCGATTCGCTAATGTCGCAGTGTATTGAGCCAATTGCATCGTCGTATATCCGCCTTGTTGACCAAATGAAGCATATACTAAACGAGATAACGATGTTTCCCGGTCATCGGTATACCCCAATTTACCTAAAAATTCTTTAGGAAGATCAACCCCGGTCGAAACCCCAAGGCCAAATGCTTTCATGTACTTATCCCAAACACCAATCCCCTCTGACCCGTACTTCTTCCAAAGTTTCTCTCCAACCATATCAACCATAAAAGTATTCGAGGAGTGGCGAATCGCATCCGTAGGGTTAATCGATCCATAAGCATGTCTTCCCGAGTTGCGTACGCTGGAAGAATCATTCTTCCCGAAATAAGCGATACCCGTATCAGGATAATAATCCGTCGACTTGAACAAACCCTCGTTTAGACCAATCAATACGGACAGGGGTTTGATCGTTGAGCCAAGCAGAACAGCAGAGTCAAAATCGTGACCTGAACGCCCCGAACTAATCGGAGTAATCGTCCCATTCTGATAATTAGTCATAATTTTGGACCAATCATCCGAAGCTATACCGCCAGACTGCCATAAATTCGTATCATAATCCGGCATACTTGCCATGGCTACTACATTGCCGGTATCCACTTCCATAGCCACAGCATACCCGGTTTTGGCATTAGGATGGGTCTTGCCCGAAACCGGATTTTTATGCACCCAATCGATCTGATCCAGGATCGCCTGTTCGGCAACCATTTGAATATTTTTATTAATATTAGTATGCAGATCATAACCCTTTACGGGTGGAGTTATCTCCGCAATACCGGTCGCCATATTACGAGGGTCAATCGGCACGCTCTTATAACCATTTTTCCCACGGAGTTGCTCCTGATAATACAGTTCCAACCCGTCATAACCGACAAGCTCTGTTTCTGTGTATTGCAGTGCCGGGTCCGTGTCCTTTTGTTCCCGGATATTTTTATAATACTGGAGATCCGAAGCGTCTGTAGTCGATGCGCTGGAGAATTTCTTCAAATACCCGATTGCCTGAACCGCCACCGTATCCTTATCGTAGTGCCGGATACTTTCCTCCACGACCTCGATCCCCGGATACTGATCTTTTCGCTCCAGAAAATAAGCAACCTCTTCCCTTGTCAAACCCGTTTTGATCCGACGCGGGGAAAACCCGTTCTGCTTCCGGTAATCCAGATCCATAGCTTCGATAATGTCATCTTCGGCCATTTTAGAATCCGCATTGCCGTACTTGTCAAACACTTCCTTTAATTCGCCCGCCAAAGCCAAAGCCTCCGGGCGGTTGGTTTTTCCTTTGTCCGTTGCGTTGCTGTAGTCCTTCTGCAGGGTGATATACAGCGATTGTACCGGCGTGGAATAGGCCAATTTCTCGCCTCCGGCCGCATAGATCGTTCCGCGCGTTGGCGACAGCGGCACGTCCTTCACCCGCAGATTGCTCTCCTGCTGCGATAACGTGGGACCTTCGACAAACTGCAAGATGGCAAGACGGACGATAATCACGGTGAATATGGCAAAAGCACTAAAGAAAAACATGTTCAACCGTATATTAAAATGGCGTTGCATGGCGATTTCCTGTTCTTGCGGATCATTTACATAAGTGCTTTTCAAGGTGTTTCCCTACTTTCTATCCCTTAAATCATGAATTGTCGCAGATCATCTACTCTATAGTACCATAACGAAATAAGGCGCGGTGAAGTTACACCCCGTTTCCAGCAATTCTCGGCCATAGGTGCGCGGCAACTTCCAGGTACATTATGTTAACGGATCGTACAGCCCTTATTCCCTGATTTCCCGATCATTTCCCGCGGTAACGGAACACAAATGCCTTATGAAGCCGTGGCGGCAGCCATTTGCCTGCTTTTTTACTAAATAAGGTCTCCTCGATCCGTTAGAATTGGAAAACACCCCTCAACCAGCCGATAACGTATCTGATTTCCGTTAGCCGCCGGATGCAAGCCGACCAGCGCTGTATGCTGTATTTGCGTACTTAGATCAGCTTGTCGGGGACGTGGGTTTCGCTGAAAGCCGGCGGATTAAACCAATCCCCGCTCTTGGCCCATGTCGAATCGAGCGGAACCCAGGTGTTTTTCTCGGACAAAAAGACCTCGTTCCAGGCATGAGGACCGTATCCGCCTTGCCCGTCATAACCGAGGCCGGTCACGACCTTCACCTGAAGCCCTAAGGACCTGGCCATCACGGCGTATAGCCGGGAGTAATCAATGCATACGCCGCGTTTCGTATCGAACGTCATTTGCGGAGTTTGCTCGTGCCAGATCCCTTTCTTCTCATAGTCTCTCACTTTGTCGTAATCGTATGACACCCGGGTTCCCACCCAGTCGTAGAGCTTGCGAGCCTTCTCCTCGTCGGTATCGGCCCCTTTAGTTATTTCTGCCGCGGCCAGCTCGATGGATTCAGGGATATTGGCGTCGATGACCTCATATTTCTGCTGCAAAATGCTGCCCAGCTCGGCTTCTACACTCCGGGTAAACACCGGCAGCTTCTCTTTGATCAAATTGCCGGTAAGCGGTTCGATCACCGTCTTCGCCCCTTGCTGGTAAACCGGCGAAGCTTCCACATAACGGCTGAACCCGCTGTCAGGATACAACGTCACGGCGATAAATAACAAAGCGATCAGCATCAGACAACGTGCGGTCCCGATGACCGCCCCAATCCCGGCCCCCGTTAAGCGGCTCAGCAGCGAAGCCGGCCGGTCCCCGCCGGAGAACAGCCAGCCAAACAAGCCGCCCCCTCCGCGGACGAACAGCATGGCAAATCCCGCCAAGGTACGGATGAGCCAATACAGCAGAAGGAACACGACAGCAAACCGCATTAACGGAAAATCCCGCACCGCCATAATCAGCGTGTACAGGACCTGCTCCCATCGAGCCAGTTCCCGCTCTGGAAGGAGAAGTGCCGACAGCCAAGTCTGAACTTTGGGCGACACCCACATCGTTAACGGGATGGCAATCGCAATCCCGACCAGCGATAACACCCCGCCGCTAAGCAGCGCAAACAGACGGCCTGCCGAGCGGGACGCCCCGCGCACCAATCCTTGCAGCACCGAACCGAGCAGTACAATCAACAATAGCACCGTGATCCAATTGTATTCGCTTAGGGTTTGCAGCCATGTCATCATGTCGAGCTTCATAAGATCCTCCGTCCAATCTGGGTGTTCACCGTATCACATTATTGGGAATTTCGTTTGGCTTCCTGGATAAATGCCTCCAGCGTGTCGTTCATTGACCATTCTCCGAGGGAAACCCCGCGGAACGAGACCTTGACCTTATCGCTGCCCGCTTGTCCAGTAACCTCCAGGTTCGGGGTCGTAATGGTGAACGTCCCGTCTGGATTTTGCGTAAGTTCTGCTTCTTTCGCTTCGTTCTTCATCATGTTTAACGCTTCGGTTTTACTGATGTCGAGAGCTTGTTCCTTGACCGTCGTGACCGCATCCCCGATATCCTTCATCGTAATGCCGCTGTAAATGATGATAAATGCGGCGATAACCAGCACCAGGGCCCATTTCACCACGGTTCTCACAAAATTCAGCACGAGGAAAAGAACGACCAGCGCAACAACGATCACCAGCCAATTTTCCTGCAAAAATTCCGTCCATACTTGTACATCAAACATGATGAATCCTCCATCTATAGATTTCCTTTAATTTGAGTTAAACCCATTATACATGATGGCCCAAGGCCATGTCAGCTTAACCCCTCCGCCAGAGGGCCCGGCTGAATTCAAGATTCGACGCCGAGTGAGCTTCCCTGAGAAACTACATGACAGACAGCCGAAAAGGCTGTTCAGCACCGAGAAGGTTGGATGAAGCAAGGATCGAGTAGCGGAGCGTAGCTGGAGGCTACGTGAGCAACGGAGAGACTGGCTGAATTCAAGATTCGACGCCGAGTGAGCTTCCCTGAGAAACCGCGTGATAAACAGCCGAGGGTAATAAGTTCGTCCTGGGGAGCGTACAAGTATAACAACAGTCCATTTTACGAAAAGGAGGGGCGACGCGTGAAAATCGCCTTCTGGCTCTACTTCTTTATGTTTCTGGCTTTCTTCGATCTGCACGCGCAGTACCCGATCCTGACCCCCTTCGCCCTGTCACTCGGAGCAGCGCCGACGTTCATCGGCTGGATGATGGGGATTTATGCCCTGACGCATCTGCCAGGCAATTTGCTTGCGGGGCAAGGCGTCGACCGCCACGGCAGCAAGGGGTACATGATTTTCAGCTTGCTCACGGCCGGGGGAATCCTGCTGCTGCAAGCTCATGTTACAGAGCCCTGGCAACTACTCGTGCTGCGTTCGATCAGCGGTTTTGTGCTGGCCTTTCTGTCCCCGGCCTGCCTGGCGATGCTCGCCTCCTTGTCCAAGAATGCGGTGCAGCAGGGCAAGCTCATGGCCGGGCATGGGGTCATGCATACCGTTGCCTCCGTCGTATCACCGGCCGCCGGCGCCTTTCTGGTTGCTAAGTCCGGCTTTACGATCACCTTCCAGATGCTCGGCTGGCTGCTGATTTCGACGGGGATCATAGCGATTTTTACCATCAAGGAGCCCTCCCGAACGTTGGCCGAGGGTCTCGGCAAGACGGGTTCCGCCACCAAAAGTCAGATCCCGGTCAAAATCAATGTTATTCCGTTGCGGTATTACCTGCTGCCGCTTGCCGTCGCTTGCTCTCAAGGGATCTTGTTTTTTGAACTGCCGCTGCAAGCCGGGGGGGCCGAGGGGATCCTTCATACCGGATTCTATTTTTCCATCATCAGCTTAGGGGCGCTGGTAACGTTGTCGATGTTATTTCTAAGTCACTATTCCCCTTATTTAAGAGCGAGCATCGGCATTCTGGGGATCGCCTTATCCTTCTTCGTCATGGCTGCTTTTGATTCCATTCCGCTCCCCGTGACGCTGTTTGCCTTGGGGATGGCCAAAGGCGTGGTGTTCCCGGCCATCGCTTCGTTATTTATCGATTTAAGCGGCGGAAAGCGGCTGGGGACGGTTTTTTCCCTGCAATCGATCGCCATGTCGCTGGGTTCCTTCCTCGGTCCGATTGCTGCGGGAGCGATTCACGGCTCGTATTCGCCTTATTTCCTGGCCTTCTTTGTGTTGATGCTGGCCATCATCATCGTCCCGCCCAAAAAGTTCAAGTCCCCCCTGCCGCCCCCGGTTGGGGCCGGTACCGGACATCCCTGAATGTTAGTCCCCGCCTATGGACAGGTGCAATGGATATTTCCCCTTTCTTAGGCAGCCGCACAGGGCACAGATCACTGTCCTTCATAAGATAATCGTGTAGTAACCGATCATGCGGAAGCGGGGTGAACATTGATGGGCGGCGTTGACAATTGCGGACCGGGCCCGGTAGGTCCTGGCTTTGGATTCTGGACATCGACGGGGACGATCCTCGTGTTGTACATCTTGCTGGTGATTATCCTCCGTGCTCCTCTCTACTAGTTCCTAAAATCATTTCTGACCCCTGCACACCGGTCTGCCCTCTTGGCAGACCGTTTGCGTTTAGACCATTTCTCTTCCTCCACGGCGGCGTCGCCTTTCATCATTTCCCGAAAAACATGAACCCTTCCTTCCTTTCTTAACGTACTTAAAGATAGATCAAAATTTAGGGAGGGCTTTTATTGAAGAAAAAACGCAACATGTTTCTCGCCATCATTCTCGCTCTTACATTCTTGATGCCAACCGGTGTTATGGCAGCCGAGGCGCCGCCAGCGAACACTGCACCGCAGGGACTGAAGGAAATCGCTGCCGCAAAGGCCGCGCTGCTCACCGGTACCTACGGAACAACCAGCGTCCAATACGCATTGATAGACAACGGCAAGATCATTGTCTCCGGAGTAACCGGCAAGAATGACGCGGCCGGGAAGCTGCCGCTGACCTCCGAAACGATGTACGGCATCGGCTCGACCAGTAAGATGTTTGCAACTGCCGCTGTCATGAAACTGGTTGATCAAGGCAAAATCAACCTCGATTCGCCTTTGGTGAACTATATAGCGGAGTTTAAGATGAAGGACGAACGATATAAGCAAATCACGCCGCGCATGCTGCTTAATCATTCCTCCGGACTCGAGGGATCCAGCCTCGCTAACGCCTTTTTATTCGAGGATAACGATACTTACGCACATGATACGCTGCTGGACCAACTGGCCCAACAATCCCTGAAAGCGGACCCGGGGGCGTATTCGGTTTACAGCAACGACGGATTTACACTGGCGGAAATTTTGGTTGAGCGCGTCAGCGGCATGGATTTTACCGCCTATATCCATCAGGAATTCACCGGGCCGCTAGGCTTGAAGCATACGCTGACCTCGCAGGACAATCTGGATGCCAGCAAAATGGCCGCGCTTTACGCGCCGGGAGTCCCGGAGCAACTGCCAAATGAGACCGTGAATGTCATTGGAACGGGCGGCATCTACTCGACCGCCGAGGACTTGGTGAAATTCGCCGGATTGTTTACGGGCGAAGCCAAAGATATTCTATCCCCACAAGCGGTGAACGCAATGGCGCAGCCGGAATATAAAAGAGGCCTATGGCCGCAGGACGCCGACAACAGCGTTGATTACGGGCTTGGCTGGGATAGCGTGAAGCTGTTCCCCTTCAGCGAGTACGGCATCAAGGCGTTGGCCAAAGGCGGAGATACGCTGATGTACCATGCCGAACTCGTCGTTTTGCCGGAACAGAACATGGCCGCGGCCGTCCTCTCCTCCGGCGGTTCCAGCTCGCTGAATGAGCTTCTCGCAAACGAGATGTTGCTCCAGGCGCTACAGGACAAAGGCACGATTAAGGAACGGAAACCGGCCAAGAGCTTCGGCACACCGGAAAAAGCCGACATGCCGGAAGAACTGACAAAATACAGCGGATTCTATGGGGCGACGAACCAACTGCTCCGCATCGATGTAGCTAATGGCGAAATCAACGTGACTTCACCGTTCGCGCCCGGTCAATCCTTAGGACTTCCAAAGCTGATCTATACGAAGGACGGAACATTCGTCAGCGAAGACGGCACCTTGAAGGTCGCTTTCGTGAAGGAGAAGAACGGCCGCACCTATCTCTGGGAAAGACAATATGCCTCCGTTCCCGAGTTGGGACAACTGGCGGTAAATCTGTATTCTGCGGAGAAGCTGGAGGCGAACGCGATTACTCCAGACGTTGAAGCAGCCTGGAAGCAGCGCGACGGGAAATCCTATTTCCTGGTATCGGAGAAATACAGCTCATTGGCTTACTTTATGACGCTGCCCATTTACCAAATCACTCGCACCGACAGCTTGCCCGGTTACGTGATGGACAAACAAATTACGGGTCCCGATTCGTTGATGGGCAAGCATGCGGTTCCCGTTACGGGCAGCCGCGATTCAGCGGAATTCCGTTTCTTTACCCAAGCCGGAAGCGAATATTTGGAGACCGCCGGGTCCCTGTACTTGAACGGCGATCAAATCAAAGAGCTGTATCCCGGTAAGAAGTCCTCGGTGACCTTGCGTCCGACGGAGCAGGCACGCTGGTTCAGCGTTCCGGCCAAAGCGGCCGGAAAAACCATGACCGTCGAGCTGCCGGCCCAAGCGGCCTTTGCGGTCTACGATGCTGCCGGGACTTGCGTGAATTTCTCGGTGGTCAGCGGGAACAACCAAGTGGAGCTGCCAGAGAACGGGAAGATCGTGTTTATCGGCGATCCGGGTGCAACTTTCCGAATTTCCTTGAACTCATAAATAGTGCTCTTATTTTATTTTTAGCGCAAAAAAACAGGGGGACCTCGCCGCAAAGCTGCGAGCGTTCACCCTGTTTTTTGCATATAAAAAGACCGGTTCTTCTCCTTAATAGGCGCGATCGTCTCGCGAGTGGATAAAAAGTTGATGTTTCGATGGTATGATAGAAGGTGCGAGGTGGTCATGATGAGCCAGACCCTGTTGATCGTTGACGATGAAGCCGATATCGTCGCGCTGCTGAAGGATTATTTTGAAATTAACGGGTATTTCGTGCTGTCCGCGGGCAACGGGAAGGAAGCCCTGAAGCAAATGGACAAATTCCCCGATCTAGTGCTGCTGGACATCAATATGCCGGAGATGGACGGTCTTGCGGTATGCGCCAAAATTCGCCGGTTCGCCGCATGTCCGATCCTGTTTTTGACCGCAAAAGCGGAGGATGCCGACAAGATTATCGGATTTCGCACAGGCGCGGACGACTATATCGTCAAGCCCTTCTCCATCGAGGAACTGGGCGCCAGAGTGGCCGCGCATTTGCGGCGCGAGCAGCGGAACCATTCCCGTACGAAGGCGAAATTCGCCGGCGATCTCGTCGTCGACTATAGCGAACGGGCTGTTTTTTACCGCCAAGAACTAATTCCACTGGCCAAAAAAGAGTTTGAAATCGTCGCTTTTCTATCCCAACATGCCGGACAGGTATTCGATAAGGAGCGGATCTACGAGCGCTTATGGGGCTTCGACAGCGAAGGGAACAGCGCCGTGATCGCCGAGCATATCCGCAAGATTCGCGCCAAGCTGTCGGCGGTTGGTTGTCCAAGCTGCATTGCGACGGTATGGGGAGTCGGGTACAAATGGGCAGAGTAAAACGCTTCTGGAACAACCTCTCGATCCGGACCGCGCTGGTGATCTACACGATTCTTTTCATGCTGCTGGCAACGCTCTTGACCTTTGTATCGTTGGGGCTTCTGTCTAGAGCGGAGGGGGCGATTACCAGCCGCTACGATAAAACCGAGTACACCACATTCAGAGACGATGCCGGAAGAGAATTGCCGATGGCCATCGGCGTCTCCGCTCAGGTCGAAGAGTATACCTCGCAGGATCGGGCAAAATTGGTGATCATTCACATTGCCCAACTCGCGGCCATCCCCGTTTTTTACGGGGGTTGCGTGCTTTTGGCGGCGTTTCTGTTTTACCGCTTCAAGCTGAAGAAGCCGATCGAGCTGATCAACCGGTCCGCCCGCAAAATCGCCGAATCCGATCTAGATTTTTCCCTGCGCTACGACTCCAAAGACGAAATGGGCAAACTGTGCTCTTCGCTGGAAACGATGCGGGAAGCGCTGGAGCAAAATCATCGCAGCATGTGGCGGATGATGGAGGAGCGCAAGCGCTTGAACGCCGCCTTCGCGCACGATTTGAGGACGCCCGTGACCGTGCTGCGAGGCTATGCGGATTTTCTCTTCCGATACGTTCCCGAGGGGAGAATCGGGCAGGAGAAGCTGTTGACCACGTTATCCTCCATCTCAAGGCATACGCAGCGGCTGGAAAGTTATGTTCAAACGATGAGCGAAATGAATAAATTGGAAGATGTGGCGATCGATTTCGAGAAACTGCGCGTCTCCGATTTGTCCGGGCAGATCGCCTCCATCGCCGAAGCGCTGAAGGCCCAGTCCGACGTCGACATCCGCGTCGTTAACCGGATCGGCGCGGAGTTTGTGTGCGCGGACGCCAAGATCGTTCTCCGGGTCGTGGAAAATCTGTTGTCCAACGCGCTCCGTTATGCCAGAGAAAAAATTGAAGTCGAGCTTCGCCATGAGGATACGCCGCATCTCATCGTAGAGGTGGCAGACGACGGGCACGGTTTTTCGCCGGAGGCGCTGCGGGAGGCGGCCAAACCGTATTACCGGGAAGAGGCGGGAACAGACAAGTCCGATTCCGTTCATTTCGGACTCGGCCTCTATATTTGCCGGACGCTGTGCGAAAGACATGGCGGACGGTTGGTTTTGTCCAACGGAGTGCGAGGGGGAGCCCGGGTAACGGCCAGTTTTTCAGCACTCCATGAAAGTTGAAAAAAAATTGAAGCGTGGATTGTATACTCTCCTTGAACTCGATGAAAGGAGAGTTGTTTTTTGTGGGAAAAACGTCGATCGAAATTCGCAATCTCAGCAAGTATTACGGCAAAAAGCAGGCGCTGCAGAACATAAGCCTGACGATCGGACCAGGCATGTTCGGTCTGCTCGGCCGCAACGGTGCGGGTAAAACGACGCTGATGAAGACGCTGGCCACGCTGCTGAACAAAAAAAGCGGAGACGTTGCCGTATGCGGCATCCCGCTCGAGAATGCCAAGGAAATCCGCCGCATCATTGGCTATTTGCCGCAGGATTTCTCCATGTACGGCAATATGGGCGTGTATGAGGCGATGGACTACCTTGGCGTATTATCGGGACTAAGCCGCGAAACCCGCTGCGAGAGAATCCCGCTGCTGCTCGAGCGAGTGAATTTGAGCAACGCCCGCCATAAAAAGGTAAAGGCGCTGTCCGGTGGGATGAAAAGGCGGCTTGGCATCGCCCAGGCCATCTTGCACGAGCCGAAGGTGCTGATCGTCGACGAGCCGACGGCAGGGCTCGATCCGGAGGAGCGCATCCGCTTCCGCAATCTGCTGAGCGAACTAGCCGGAGAGCGGATCGTCCTGCTATCGACGCATATCATCGGCGACATCGAGGCGGCCTGCGAGGAGATCGCCGTCCTGGAAGCGGGCAAGCTGCTGTACCAAGGCAAGGCGAAAGCGCTGGCTGAAAGCGCGGCAGGCAAAGTATACCATGCGGAAGTATCCCGGTCGGAACTGGAACGGCTTAGGGATACATTTGTCATCACGGGAATGTCTGCTTACGGTGAACGGGCGAGCGTCCGGTTGCTGGCTGACCGGAAGCCGACCGCAAACGCGATTCCGTGCGAACCGGATCTAGAGGACGGCTATATGCTGCTCATGCACGATCATGGAGCGCGAACGGCTCATGGAGGGACCGCTTATGTTCCGGATGGAATGTAAAAAAACGCTGCTGAGCTGGACGTTCTGGATCTATGTTGCGGTTTTGCTTTTGGAAGGGTATACGCAGCTTGGCAAGGAATTTCAAAAAATCGAAGCGCCGCAGCCGGGGCTGGAAAGGTACGGCATAAAATACGTCGACGACTCGGAGTTGATCATGAAGGAAGCAACCGCCTCCCTGATCGCGGAATTCGAGGCAAACGCGTATATTGCCTATCCCCCTCCACTACTTATTTACAAGAACGTAAAGCTCAGTGAGGCCAAACAAGCCGAAATCCAAGCGATTGGGGCGCAGTTGACGGACGGCCAGCCTAGCTATGAGCGGTTTAAAGAGCTGATGAAGCAGGCGGACAAGCTGATCGGCGGCGGCTCGAAATACGCCGTTTCGAACTTGGCCGATTTCGGCGAGACGGACAAGACGTATGAAGACGCGCTGGCCGAGTTCAACGCTATCGTGGATAAAGACCGGATTACCGGCGCGCTCGCGCGCTATTTTTGCGATTATTTCGGCTTCGTGCTGGCGGTGTTTCCCGTCTTCGTTGCGGTCGCATTAGGTCTCAAGGACCGCCGGACCCGCATGCGGGAACTCGTTTACTCCAGACGAGTCTCCTCCCTGACGGTCGTGTTCGTCCGCTATGCGGCATTGGTGGCCATGATGTTCTTGCCCGTCCTGTTGTTCGCCGGATATTTCACGGTGCAAACGGCCGGCGATTATACGGGAGATTCTATCGACCGGCTTGCCTTTTTCAAATACAGCCTGGGTTGGCTGCTGCCGTCCTTGATGTGTTCAACCGCCGTCGGCGTTTTTTTGACGGTGCTGACGGAGACGCCCATCGCGATTGCGGTTCAGGGATTGTGGTGGTTCATCGACACCAATAGAGGGGTGAAGCATATCTATGGCGGATATGGCGCCGATCTGGCGATTCGACACAATACGATCGGCAATACGGAAGTTTTCTTGCAGCATCTGGACACCTTGATGATCAATCGAATCGGTTATACGATGTTGTCGCTTGTGTTGGTTGGGGCCGCGGCCGGCGTTTACGAGCTCAAAAGGAGGGGGAAGCTCCATGGACCCAATTTCCGTTTGGCAAACATATTCGTACATCGCAAAGTCCAATCTGAAGCGTAACGTGCTTCCCCACCTGCTGCTCGCCCTTCTCTTTGTTCTGTTCGCGCCGGTTCTTTTTGGAATTTCTTACCTGGACGCAACGGCCGCTGCCATTCGTCTGGAGAGATTTATTGCGCTGATCGGCATCGTGCTGCTCGTACCGATTTTTATGCCGGAGCAGCATAAGGACATCCGAGATTTGACGGAGACGAAGCCCGTTTCGCAAACCGGTATTTTCCTGGTCCGCCTGGCGACCTCCGCCCTGCTGACGCTGGCTATTATCGCCGGCTTCGCTTGGGCCATGGCTTTGAACGGCAGCGAGTTTCCTTTGGTCCGCTATACGTTAGGCACATTCTGCGGCGCTTTGTTTCTCGGGGCGCTCGGACTGTTCGCCCATGGAATCGGTCATACTCCCGTTATCGGTTACATGATTCCGCTGATTTATTACGTTCTGAACATAGGGGGCGATAAATATGTCGGGAAGCTGTATCTGTTTTCCATGTCCAGGGGAAGTTTTGGCGAAAAGTACACGCTATTGGGAGCCGCCGTCATGCTTGTTTCGGCGACCTGTATAATTAGGACGGTGATCCGGCGGATTCGATAACGTTGGTCAAAATATCGTAAGATCATACGAAAACAACCCGTTCCCCGGGCAACTGGCCCGGGCGGGTTGTTTTCGCTTTTTCTCAAACCAAATGAGCTTGTAGACTCTTCGCCCCCCTTATCTTGATCCGCATAGAAGTTCTTCCTTAGCCGCATACACTTCCATAAACATTATTGCTCCAAGCTGAAACCCGTGTACAAAAGAATCCGTAGCATGCATCGATTCGGATTGGCTGCGTAAATCGAGCATCGCTTCAAGTTGGTTAAAATCTTCGGCAGATAGTTTTCCTTCCCACATCCCCATGGCTTCCGACACTCTTCTGCTTATTTTGCGGTACTCAGGGTTTGTCGGAACCCTATTTTCTTCCGGACGAATTTCTCCACAATAGAAGGCTTCCAGCATACTTTTCAACTTTCATCTTCCTTTCGGTATCGACTACAACTCCTTGAAAGAAAGATTGACACATGATAGATTAAATGTGCAATCTGCCTCTCAGGCAGTTGCGTGGAGGAAGCGGCGAGTTCTTTTGGTAGGAGACGCCACTTCCTTTTTTACGATCATCCAGCCTCTCAATGCTCCGCCTAACAGCTCCGTTTTTCGTAACTTTGTTCTTGGCATAACGTTCGAGAATGTCGCTATGCTTCTTATCGAGCGCACTGTAAGTCGTATTTTCACCTCCACTTTTAATTATTGACTGACAATAATGTTGCATTAAATGTCTGCCATAAAACAATTTTGATTTTTGTATCTACTAGTAGATACATTTCGATTATATATCTACTAAGAGATACAGTCAATCATGTTTCCATAATGGACAAGAAAGCGTATAATTTGAGTAAATAAAAACTCTGCTCGGAAGTTGGTGGCATCTTGCCAGTTGTCGTAAAACTCAAAGAAATTCTATCCGAACGTAATATGTCTCAGCGGGAATTAGCAAGACTAACCGGATTGAGACCAAATACCGTAAGCCATCTTTGTTCCAAAGAAGTTGACAGAGTGCATCTCAGCACCTTTTATGTAATTTGTAAGACTTTAAACATTAGCCTGTATGAGCTTCTTGTATTGGAAGATGACTAATCTACCTTTTCCCATGAAAAAAGGCTCATTCCTACTTACAACTTGGAATAAGCCTTTTAAAATTGAAAATTGGGTTTGACCTATTTTTAACGCACCAAATGTCAAAAGCGGGAGGGGAATTGGCCAATGCCAATCCGGCTCCGATAAAGTCAATGCCGCCTATTTTGACACTCTGGAACAGATTTGTAAAACACTCAACATTAGCTTGCATGAACTTCTTGTTATGGAGGACGAGTAAGTTACGTGATCGTTGAATCGGTGGCGCTGCTCAGTGATGTATAGCCGTTCACAATGCAGGGATAACACGTTAATTATTGTATGTAACTTAGTTCGCGTCACACCGCTACGCTGTAGATTGTTTTGTACGATTTTTCGCACAAAGGCCCCTGGGGATCGAACATGGGCGGTTTTATACGATTTTTCGTGCAAAACCTCCGTTTCAGGCACTAGCGTTGCATTAACCCGAGGGGTCTAATGGCCGTAACCGCCTCCCTTTGAAACCGGGCAGGTGGATAACGGCCTTTTATGGCGCTATTTTGTCGAATCCGCTCCTTTGGTGTGAAATAGAGGTCATTTAGGGCCTTATTTTGAAAAAAATCGGGCCAAAACCTGATTTCTGTACTCGCACCAGAGAAATAAGGCCCTTTTTAGCCGCTATTTTTCCCGAAAAAGCATATCTGGGCGAAATAGCA
This sequence comes from Paenibacillus phocaeensis, assembly GCF_900021165.1. Lineage (GTDB taxonomy): Bacteria > Bacillota > Bacilli > Paenibacillales > Paenibacillaceae > Fontibacillus > Fontibacillus phocaensis. The sequence goes on from NZ_FCOQ01000009.1 coordinate 146,784, forward strand.
GCCCAAAATGTCGCTATCATAATGTGCGCTAAGTGAGATTGCGGGGTGGACAGCACCATATCAGGTTTAATGCAACGCTAGTGCGTTTCAGGGCATCACTCGAGCACTTTTATACGATTTTTCGCACAAATTCCTACGTCAAGACGGCTTAAGAGCGCGTTTGTACGATTTCTCGTACAAAACCGCCTGCTTTGCATCACCCCCGCGCCAAGGGATAAACTAGATCTAAACCTAACCGTCCCCATCCTTGAACCAGAGGTGATTCAACTTGAGCATCAGCATTATCGTGGAAGGCAAAAACGACCGCAGCAAGCTGCGGCGTTTGCTGGACGAAGAGGTCCGCATCTACTGCACATTTGGCACCTTAAACAACGAGAAGTTGGAAAGCTTGCGCAAAAAGGTCAAAGACGACGAACTGTTCCTGTTCCTCGATAACGATCCTTCCGGCAAACGCATCCGCGGCGTGCTGCGGGACGCTTTTCCCGATGCGGTGCAAATTTATACGAGACGGGGTTACGCAGGGGTAGAGGGGACGCCTGACGAATATCTGATCGCCCAATTGGAAAAAGCCGGGCTGGAGGAGTATATTCTATATCCCCCCAACACCGGCTTCCTATAACGGACGGCTTTTGATCGCGAAGTGAATTCAAAGGAGCGGACTCGGCGTCGAATCTTGAATTCAGACAGTCGCTCCGTTGCTCACGTAGGATTTACCTACGCTCCGCTACTCACTCCCTCTCTTCATCCAACCTTCTCGGCGCTGAAAAGCCTTACTTGATCGCGAAGTGAATTCAAAGGAGCGGACTCGGCGTCGAATCTTGAATTCAGACGGTCGCTCCGTTGCTCACGTAGGATTTACCTACGCTCCGCTACTCACTCCCTCTCTTCATCCAACCTTCTCGGCGCTGAAAAGCCTTAATTGATCGCGAAGTGAATTCAAAGGAGCGGACTCGACATCGAATCTTGAATTCAGACGGTCGCTCCGCTACTCCTTCACCAGATCCACGACACCTGCGGCGATCTCGTTTGGCGTCGCCTCCGGCCGGTAGATCTCCCGCAGCCTTCCTTCACGGTCTACGAGACCGATCAAGTCCATATGCACAAAGTTCCCGTCCTCATCCTGGTTGATGAGGATTTTGAATGAGTCCATCGCCAGATCGATCGTCTTCTGCTGATCGCCGCGCAGGAAATACCAGCCGGAATAATCCGCCTTGAATTTATCCCCGAACGCTTTGATATTCTCCAATGTGTCGCGCTCCGGATCAAATGTGACCGACACGATGGAAGCATCCTTCCCGAACAGGCCTTTATCCTTCAAAATATCCTGCACCTGGCTTAGCCGGAAGGTCGTGATCGGGCACACATCAGGGCAATTGGCGAAGAAGAAATAAAACAGCCGGACCTTGCCGTTCGTATCCTGCAGTGTCACCGTCTTGCCGTCTACGTTCTCCATGCTAAAATCCGCAACGGGACGAATGACTGGCAGCTTGGGTTTAGCATACGTATCCCAGAGCAGATAGCCGGCGAGAATCACACAGATCGCCAGCAAAATCCATGTCCATTTGTATTTCTTCAAAACCGCCATTCCCCATCCCCCTATTTACAGCCTTACCGTATCCAAAATCATCACGATCAAGGCAATCGTTAAATAATTCACTGAAAATAAAAAGACTCGTTTCGCCCAAAGGTCGTTATCCTTGGCCCGGAATCCCTGAAGGGCCATGAGCAGCCAGGCAACCGACAGCAGGCCCCCGATGACGAGAAACCAGATGCCCGTGTAGCCGTAGGCATACATCAGGATCGGAATCGGAATCAGCAAGACGAGATACGGAATCATCTGCAGCTTCGTCCGCGGAATCCCTTTGACGACGGGCAACAGCGGGAAGCCGGCGGCTCGATATTCCTCCGTGCGGCGGATTCCCAGCGCCCAGAAATGGGGCGGCTGCCACAGGAATAACAACGCAAACAGCATCCAGGCGCCCAGATCGATTTGGCCCGAAGCGGCCACATAACCGATCACCGGCGGCATCGCGCCGGATATCGCGCCGATCGAGGTGCTCCAGGTCGAGCTGCGCTTGAGCCACAGCGTATAGACGACAACATAAACCAACATGCCTATCACGCCAAACAACCCTGCCAGCGGACCGGAGAAAACAAACAAAACGGCTAACCCTAAGATGCCCAAAATCACCGCATACCACAGCACCGTCTTCGGAGACAGCTTTCCTGTGGGAAGAGCACGGTTCTTCGTCCGGGCCATCTTCGTATCCATTTCCCGGTCGAAATAATTGTTAAAAACACAAGACGACGCCATCACCAGCGTCGTGCCCAACAGCATGACAATCAGTTGAATATAATCAAGCTCCCAACGGGAAGCCACCCAAAACCCGGCAAACGCGGCAATCAGATTCGAGCGCAAGATGCCCGGTTTGGTCAAGGCAATGAAGTCTTTCCAAGTCGCCGTCTCTCCCGGAGGAGTAGGTCTCACGGACAACGCAGCGGATTCCGCAGAAGCCTGAACACTTAATGGTTTGTCCACGCGCGATTCAATCCTCCTACATTAGAAATAGGGTTAGCTTAGGTTTACCTATATCGATGATTCATGAAATTTTCAACAATATAACCCTCTCGCTATAAACTTTATCATATCAAAACCCAGAAGTGTTTGACAATCGAAGGAATATCGCGCGTTAACTTTGACAATTTAGTGACACGAAAGCCGTCGGACATGTCCGGCGGCTTTGACGGGAATGCTATTTATTTGTCCATACAAAGCCGGATCAGATCATCTACATGCGCCGTAGCCAAACACTCCACCGTGTCGGCTGCGCCATAGTAGATTTTGACCTCTCCGTCCGGTTCCAGAACCATTCCGCCGGGGAAAATCACGTTATTGCGGAAGCCGCCGTCGATCTCGTACGCTGCTTCAGGCGCCATCAGCGGCTCTCTGCTCATCCCCACGATCTTGCGGGGATCTTCCAGATCCAGCAGCATGATTCCCGCCGTATAACGTTTCTTCCAGGCCGCTTCCCAACCGTTCTTCCCGCGGGAAGGATCGATATCGACCGCATGGAACGTCGTCAGCCAGCCCCTGTTCGTCTTCACCGGCGGAGCGGCCGGGCCGATCTTGTCATTGGCAAACGGGACCTGTTCAACCGCAAGCAGCAGCTCCGACCGGCCCCAATACTCCAGATCTGGCGACTGCGAGATCCAGGTGTCGAACCGGTCTACTCCGCCGCGGCCGTACACGGTAAAGGGACGCTCCAGGCGGACGTAGTTGCCACCGATTCTCTCCGGGAACAGAACCATATTGCGCAGGTCTGGCGTCGATAAGCTGAGGATGTCGAAATGCTCCAGATCGTCCGTGACGGCGATCCCGCCTCGGATGCCATGCTTCGTGTCAACGGCGAAGCACATGTAGCAGCGGCCGTCCAACACGGTTAACCGGGGGTCGTACGCCCGAATGATCTCCCCGTCATGCAGCTTGAATACCGGCTTCGGTCCGGCTTGCCAATGGACCCCGTCCTCGCTGTACGCGATGCCGAGATCGGTCGTATCGTGCGGTTCGATCGTCTGATCCTCCAGCGAACCGTAATCGTTGCGAAAGATCATCACGTACTTGCCGTTGAATTTAGTGACTCCCGCATTAAATACCAGCGCCGTATCGTAAGGTACGCGGGCGGCGTCCAATATCGGATTATGCTCGTAACGCCGGATCACCGGACTTGAAGTTAATAGTTCTGGAACTTGATGGACCATCACGTCCTCCTCCTCATTCTCTGTTCTCCCTTGGCTCAAGCAAACTCAACATTCGTCCCTTAAACCGCTCTCCCATCAGCCGGTACCCCTCGCCATCCGGGTGCAGCCCGTCGGACAGGTGTTCCTTGTCGGACTCCCCGAACCAGTCCAGGCCATGGCCATAATAGATCCGCTTGTCGCCGCGCCGGCGGAACATCTTCACCGTCTCTCGAATCTCCTCGCGCATCGCTGTCAACGTAAAACCTAAGGGATTTTCATTCGTTTCCCGGTCCGTAGCGTAAATGGGCGAAATGACCAAAAGCGGCGTATCGGGATGTCGATCGCGAATCGCGGCAATCAGGCCAATCAAAGCCGGCTTGAAGGTTCGCGGGCTTAAGGATGCCGCGCCGTACACATTGATCCCCACGCAAAGCGAAATCAAGTCGGCCGGTAAACCGGCGATCATTCGACCGACGCTTGGCTCCAAATGACAGTTGCCCGAAAACCCCAAATTCGTGATTTGGAAGCCGCACTCCCGTGCAGCGATCGCCGGCCAGGTTGACGAAGGCCCCTCGGCCGCCACGCATTGGGTGATGGAGCTTCCGTAGGCGACCCACTTCGGGCGGAGATCCGGTGCGGCCAAGCAAGCAGCATCCGCTTCTACCGAAAGACGGGTTATCGTCATCCCTACATTTTGGGGAAGATAAACCTCGACGATTTGGGGACCGCGTGGGATTCCCTGAAATCTTGCCTCCACCGCCCCTCGGGAAAGCTTCAGTCTAACCTGGAGCCTCCCCTCACACAAACAATCGAGGGTCGCATCGTCTTCCAAAGGCGTGAATCCCAAGCAAATCACCGAGGAATCGGTGTTGAAGCGGAGGCGGACTCCCGCACAGATCTCCGCCTTCGTACCAATCCCGTCGGGGGGAAACAACTCGTAATCCGCATAAGGAATCCGCCACGGCTTTATTCCCTCAGAATTCCGTTCAAGCGACACCGCCCCGTGAAACCATTCGTCGTTCAGCGGCAGATCTTTCAACTGCAGCGGGCCCATCATCGTTCTCCTTCGTTTGCAGCAGCATCTTCCCCGGAGAAGGATACCTGAAATTCCTCTCCAAGCCAAACCTCCTGCTCCAGTAAGATTTGCTGCAATTGCGGTACGGAGATCCCGCGCGAGGTTGCTCCCGTACGCGCCGCCAGCGCGGCCGCCGTGCCGGACGCCTGCCCCATCGCGAAGCAGTTCGGCATCACCCGCAAGGAGCCTTGAACCGCCCGGTCCGACGAAGCGGAACGGCCCGCTACCCACAGGTTATCGATGCCGACGGGCAACAGAATCCGGTAAGGTACGCCGTGAGACTGCCCCGGGGGCAAGTGGTTAAAGGTCATCTCACTTTTTTGATTAGCCAAATGGATGTCGATGTAATAGGCGTTGCGGGCAATGTTATCCGGGAAAGACCGCGCCGAGATGAAGTCGTCTACCGTCAGAACGTAATCTCCCTGAATGCGCCGCGTTTCCCGGATGCCCACCTGCTCCCCGCTGGCAACCAGATGCGCCTTCTCGAACCCGGGGACATACTTGCGGAAGAACTCGACCTGGCGTTCAACCAATTTACGGCCTTCGATCGCGCCTCGCGTCAAGTCTTCGGCTTTCGTCCCGTCAATGCCAAACACATGACCGAAATTCACGCCAACCAGATAGTCGTTCACCCAGGCCAGACCGGAGATCGATTTGCGTCCCTCCGGCAAAGCGCCTTCGGCAATCGCCCGTTCCACGGTTTGGTGCAACTGGCCGGTATCCCCTGTCTCCTGTAAAAACTGTTTAAACCTCACCCGATCCACATTTGCCAGCAAATAACACATGCTCCCCGGCTGCAATTCGCCCTGCTCGCCCCCTTTCTGAAAAGGCACGCCGGCCAGTGCGGCGATGTCGCCGTCTCCGGTCGCATCGATCAAGTAACGGCAGCGGATAAAGGAACGCCCCGTTTTGTTCGCGATGACCACCCCTTCCACCCGGGTCTGATCATGGGACAGCTGAACGTCAAACACAAACGTATGATAAAGCAGCGAGACGCCGCTCTCGATCAAAGCGTCATCGTATACCCGCTTCAACACTTCCGGATCGATCGGAACCCAATCCAGCGTATGCTGGTATTCGGCGCGATAATCCGCGTTGCAGGCTTGCTTCATCCGCTCCATCAGCTTCATCCCGATGCCGCGAATAATCGGTTTCTCCTTATCGGTAAACGGGCAAAACGCCGGGACTAATGCCACCGTCCCCATCCCGCCCAAGAATCCCCTTTGCTCGATTAGCAGTGTGTTCGCTCCGCCTTCGGCAGCGCTGATGGCAGCCGCGATCCCGGAAGCGCCCCCGCCAACCACCAAGACGTCCACCTCGTAGGACACCGGAATCGTTTGGACCGGTAAAGTGATCTTCTTCTCGGTCATCATGACCCTCCTCTGCACAGATGAATTATCCCTTAACGGAGCCTGCCGTCACTTGGATAAAGGTTTTGTTCGCTAAGATATACACAAGCAGCATCGGCAGGATCGACAGGCAAGCCCCCGCCATCATCAAATGAATTTGCATCGCTGCGGAAGAACCGTAGCGAAGATTGGCCAGCCCGACGGTCAGCGTCTGCAGATGCGGACTTGTCATCGTGAAGACGAGCGGCAGAATGTATTCGTTCCAGGCGTGACGGAAAGCGAATAACCCGGCCACCCCCAGCCCCGGGGTTAGCAGCGGCAAGATGATTTTGAAGAACGTACGAATAAAGCCCGATCCGTCCACCATAGCCGCTTCATCCAGCTCGCGCGGAATCGATTTATAGAATCCTTGCAAGATAAAAAATGTACTGGAATGGGCGCTGATCAGAATGAGAATCACGCCCCATAACGATGAATTCAGGTTCAATTTGACCATCAGGTCAAATTGAGGCCGCAATACGATCGCCCCTACGGAAATGAACATCGTTGAGGCTTGGACCCCCACGTAGAGCGCTTTGCCCGGGAAGTCCCGCCGGTCCACAACATAAGCCGCCATCGCTGCCACCAACAGCGTGCCGACCGTACTCATCACGCTTAAGAACACGCTGTTCCACGTAAACCTGGCAAAATTGGTTTGCTGCCAGGCTTCCGCATAGTTGTGGAACTGCCATTCCTTCGGCAGCAAATCCCCGCCGCTCATCATCTCGGCTCCGGTTTTCAAAGAGCCCAGAATCGTCATCAATATCGGAAACAAGGTAAGCAGGACCGTTGCCAGCAGAAACAGCCATATGATCGGGCGCACCATCCATTTTGCGGCTTGCAGGCCCGGCTTTTTTCCCGCAATCGATGTTTCATTCGTCACTCCTCATCCCCCCTAGAATACCTTGTTCATCTTCTTGCTCAAGAAATAGTAACCGGCTGTAATCGCTCCGACGATGATCGCCGTGGCAAATCCGACGGCACTGCCGTATCCGAACTGCTGCGTCACCGGAGATCCCGTCGATACCGGGAAGAGCAGCTTATACAAGTAGAGATACATTACCTCGGTCTTGCCGATCGGACCTCCCTCGGTAATGACCATGATGCTTTCATAACCTTTAAGCGAAGCGATGATCGCCAGCATGATAATCATCTGCATGACCGGCCCCAGCATCGGGATCGTGATATGCCAGAAGCGCTGTCCGGCATGGGCTCCGTCAATCGCAGCGCTTTCGTATAAATCCTGAGGAATGCTCTGCAATCCTGCGAGAAACAAGAGCATGTAGTTGCCGACAGCCCCCCATACGGCCACGATAATGACGGTCAACATCGCATGTTTGGGCCCCAGCCAGTCGATCGGCTGCCCGATGAGGTGGTATTTCATCAGCAGTTGATTAATCATCCCGTTGTAGGAATTGAAAATGTTGTAAAAGACCACCGAAATTACCGCGGTACTAATGACCGTCGGCATAAAATAGATCCCGCGAAGCAGATTTCTGCCCCGCAGCTTGCCGTTGAGCAGCACCGCCAACAGCAAGGATAACGGAATCGTCAGCAACAGCTTGCCTCCGGCGAACACAAACGTGTTTCCCACCGATGCCCAGAACTGCTCGTCGCGAAATAACCTTCTGAAATTATCCAACCCGATAAACAGAGCTTCCCCGTATCCAACGTAATCGTAAAACATATAACGCAGCATCCAAATTAACGGATAGATACCTAAAACCAAAGTCAGAATGACGCTGGGCAACAGGAACAAACTGTTCTCCCGAAGCCGCTTCAACTTGGCCATGTTCGGTTCCTCCCCCTTGTAGGTTTGTTTGTCCGGAGACAGGAAAGGAGCTTTGTCACCCGCTCACAAAAGCTCCTGTCCCGGTTTAAGCCTTATAGTCCTTGCGGGTTGGCCGGATCAAAGGAAGGGTTAGGAGTCACTTGGACTTCTCCTTTTTCCACCGATTTCGCCAAGGCGTCATTGTAACGTTGATTTAAATCCGCGACGATTTTCTGCACATCGCCGCCGTCCAGCATGTATTTAAAGAAGGCATCCGCGTAGTTCGCCCCTTCCGGCGTCACGTTAGGCGATACCGGCCACAAGGAATCCTTCTCTCCGATGAGGAAGCCTTCCATCCCTTTTACCTCCGGGGTTTTCGCCTTCTCGGCAATGCTTGGCACAACGGAAATGCCAAATCCTTTCTCGTGATACGTGGTCAGCACGTCGTCCGCATACATGAATTGCATGAACTTCCAAGCCGCATCCTGATGCTGCGAGGTTTTGCTCATTCCCAGCCATGTGCCGGCCGATACGATCTCGGATGTCCCCTTCTGACCGTCCAGCGTTGGTGCGAGTGCGCCGGCCCAATGGATTTCCGTCGGGAATTGGTCTTGATATACGCCCGGTTCGGTAGAGAAGCTCAGATACATCCCGATCTTGCCGGCCGCGAATTGGGCGCGAAGCGGGTCGATATCCAGCGATTCCGCACCCGGAAGGATGCTGCCATCCTCATGCATTTGCTTGAAATAATCCATGACTTGCGCGTAAGGTCCGAAGTCGAACTGGCCGGTTTTAAAATCAAAACCTAAGCCTTGGTATCCGCTAAGCGACAAGATCTCTCTTACGGAACGATCAAACGCCTGCTTCGGATTCTTGAAGTTCAGGGCGAAGCCGTAAATTCCTTCAGATTTCCCGACCTCCGTGATCTTCTTGGCAGCATCGACCATCTCTTGAAGCGTGGCCGGGGGATTCGCAATTCCCGCTTTGTCGAACAGATCCTGGTTGTAAACCAATCGCAGCGTCAAGCCTGTATTCGGCAGCGAATAGATCTGGCCGTCGAACCGGTTCACCCCGTCGATGATCACCGAGGAGAACTTCGCCTTCATGTCCTCTGTCAAATAGCCGTCAATCGGCTGCAGATAGCCTTTTTTGAAGAAAGCTTCGGTATTGGCGCTTTTCAAACGCAGAATATCCGGCGCCTGATTGCTGGAGAACGCGATGTCCACGCTTTGCGTGTAGTTCTCGGACATCACGGTCAATTCCACTTGAATGTTGTCCTCGTTTGTCTCATTGAATTTGGAAACCATCTCTTTAATGTATTCCTGGTCATGGCGGTCGTCGGTCCAATACTGCAGTTTTACGGGAGATCCGGCCGTCTTGCCCTCATTTTTCGCGTTGTTCGTCGAATCCTTCGGCGCATTGGAGGCATTGGAGCCACCCCCGCCGCATGCGGCCAAGGCGAAGATCAGCAAGAGACTCATTCCGAGCAGCAGCGTTTTTCTCATCATAGACATTTCCCCCTTCTAAATTGAGACTGTTTTGTCTTCCTCTTCACTATAAAATCACGGGCATGAAAAAGGAGTGGGGCGAACCCACTCTTTAGGGCAGCGATTTCATGGTTTTGTCGGTTCCGCCTCTTCCGGGAGATCGGGATGATCATCGGATCGGAATTCCGTAGGTGTCATCCCGGTAATTCGCTTGAACATTTCGCTAAAATACCGCCGCTCTTCGTAGCCCACGGCTGTAGAAACTTCCTGTACCGACCTGCCTTCCGCCAGCAGGGTTTTGGCCAAGCGAATTCGTTCCTGATTCACGTACTGTGTGACCGTCATTCCGGTGACTTTCTTGAACAGGCTGGAGTAATAACTCACGCTGAGATGCACATGCGCCGCGCACTCGGCTAAGGTGACTTCTTCCCCCAACCGGCCTTGGATAAACTCCAGCGATTTGAAGATAATCTTTTGACTTTCCGACAAGGTATTGCTGGCCACCACGGACGCTCCCTCACGGCATAGGAGGGACAGCTGCTGCTCCAGGCTGCTTAACGGCAGCCCGGTGGTCCCCCGCATCGTTTTATAGCGGGTGATCAGCGGTTGCACCTCGGCGAACGGCGCCAGCTCATATAAGGCCCGAATCACGGAGGCAGCCAGCTCGTCGTACAAGCTGAGCAAATAATCCGGGTGAGGCGGCGGCGTAAGACCTTGAAGCTGCGAAGAGATGGAGCCTAAGAGGAAGGCCGCCCGTTCCCCGTTGCCCGTGCGAAGCGCGAGAAGAATTTCGTCCTTTCGCTCCAGAGACAGCGGAGCCTGACTCCCGGTCTCGGGCAAATCGCCGACGCCGATCGCGGCATTGCCTTCGCTGAAGATATGATACGCGAGCGCCCGTTCTGCCTCCCGATAGGCATCGGGAAGCTGATGGGTCTGCCGGACTGGACCGGAGACGCCGATGGATACCGTGAATTTGGTGTACTGCTCGATATTCCGGCAGCAAGACTCGGCAATCCACGTTGCATTCTGTGGGGCGGTATCGTTCAAGAGCGCCAGGAAACGGTTATTTTTAGCGCGAATGACAACGCATCTGCCGGATTGGCGGATCGTTTCCTCCACGATATTTTGCAGCGAGAATCGAATCAGTTCGACTTCGCGAATCGAAAGCTCGGCGACCTGTTCCCGAAATTTATCGATCTCAATCAACATCACGATAAAACCTTGGGGCTCCAGATCGATCCCCAGGAAATTCCATCGTTCAGAAGCATGCTCCCAGGTCGTTCGATGGCGGACAAGCATACTTAGGTATTCCTGCCGAAGCACCGGCATGCTCTCTCTCAGCTTCGACTCCATCAAGTGATGGCGGTGCAGCTCAGAGCGTTCCTCCAGAATCTCCGCCTTGGCTCGCAGCACGACGTCGAGAATCTCTTCCTCCGTAAACGGCTTGACGACAAATTCATAGGCCCCCAGATGAACCGCCTGCTGGGCATAATCGAAATCCGCATACCCGCTGATGAGGATCACTTTGCAGTGATGATTGGCTTCGAGCATCTGCTGGAGCATCGTCAGACCGTCCATTCTCGGCATCCGAATGTCCGTGATCACCAAGTCCGGCTTCCCCCGGGTTACCAGCTCCAACCCGTCCCATCCGTTGGACGAAGTCCCTTGCAGCGAAATCCCGTAATCCTCCCAGCGGATGGCCATCAAACCGTCGACAACGCTTCGGATATCATCAATCACGCATAAACGGATAGGATCTTGCAACTCATCCTTCATCTTTCTTCTCTCCTTCCAGCGGTAAAGTTAACCTCACCGTCGTCCCCTGACCCGGCTTGCTATCCAGCGTTAAATTCGCCTGATCTCCGTAAAACAGCTGCAGTCGGCTGATCAGGTTCTGAATGGCATACCCATGCTCGGGAGCTGACTCTTGGGGCGGCCGAACGTCCTCTTGTTCCATGCCCCGTCCATTGTCTGAGACGGTAATCACCGCAAGCTTCTGATCCGGCCCTAACGCAGCCTCGATTGTAATTCGCCCGCCGGTTTCCATATCCTTGAAGCCATGCAGGATACTGTTCTCCACGAGCGGCTGAAGCATGAGGCGCGGAATCGGCCACGTATGGAGCCGCGAATCCTCGCCGCGAATCTCGTATTGAAATAAATTCGGGTAACACAACGCTTGAATCTCCAGATATTGTTTGACGTGCTCCAGCTCCTTCTGCAGCGTCGTAATCTCGTTGCCTTTATTGAGTCCAAGCTGGAACAAACGCGACAATGAAACGACCATCCGCTGGGACTCTTCCACTTGTCCCAGCTTCAGCTTCCAATACACCGTGTTCAGCGTATTGTACAGAAAATGCGGGTCCATCTGAGCGGACAACGCTTTAATCTCCGCGGAGCGTTTATGGGTCTCCGCCTGCTTGACCTCCTCGATCAAGACGACGACTTGCTCCAGCATCCGATTAAAGCGAAACCCCACCTGCGCCAGCTCATCATTGCCTTGTCCCGTGAATCTCGCGGTGAGATCATTCGCCTCTACGCGCTTCATCACCTTCTGCAGCCCCTGCAATGGGGAAAGCAGGTAGCGGGTCAACCCGCCGGAGATGAAGGCGGTGATCACGAAGGCCCCCAGGGTGATGCCGACGATCATCCATTTCACGTAGATTAGGTCCCTTAGGACGTAATCCTTCGATTGCATGGTCACCATCGTCCAGTCGGCAATGCCCAGCCGGGCGTAATTCAGCAGATACTCGCGGCGATCAACCCGGTAGGAAGCGCTTCCAGTCCCTGCCGCGTCGTGATGCCCCCATTCGTTCAAAATAGGAACCTGGCTGACCGCCTTCTGGACCAAGCTGCTATTTTGCGAATAGACCGGTACCCCCTGCGCATTGAGCAGAAAACGGACCGCTTCCTGTCCCACCCCTGCCTCGACCAGATTCCGGAACCCCTCTTCCCGGATATTTACCACAATATAGACCTCTTTGACCGGCGTATCGAAGATCGGTTCCAGGATGAGCGAGATCACTCGGTCTTTTCCCGAAAACAACATGTCTTCATGCCCCTCAACCCAAACGTTTTTATTCTCTTGCCGGACTCTGTCGTAGAGGAACGTATCTTGAAACCGGCTCTGGCGATTCCGATTCATCGTCAGCGGGTAAAACTCGCCGATCGGAGTGGAAATGTAAATGGAGTGAATCAGCGGTTCGGCGATCCGGGCTTGGGAGAATACGTTATCCATATTGGCCAGATGCGTATAATACCGGTTCGCCTCCCCGGTCGAAGCATCCTTCAGCATGCTGCGAAAAGGCTGGCTTAACATAAACGTCATCATAATAATCATGAGTTTATTCAGCTTCTCATCGACGATTTGAGCCGATTTGGTCACCGTATCCTGGGTTAGATTTAAAGCGTTCTTCTCCACAACATCAGCCGAAATGGAATAAGAGAATCCCCCGGTAATCAATATCGAGAGGAGGATGACGATAAGAAAGGCCGATTTCAGCTTGCTGCGGAACGTGCGGCTTCTGAAGAAGTTCATAAAATCCCGCCTTCGTCCATCAAATGAGTGTCTCTTGATCAGATCTTTCCCTGTCCTTTGATTATGTCATTCGGCTCCGCCTTCAACAAGAACTTCGAGATGGCGCAGTCGATTTACCGTACCTAAACCTTCGTTTTGTCTCCCTCGGCCTCCACAAGCATGCTCGAATGGAAAAAGGGTCTGCCCGAGGCGTTCTTTAGCCCCAGGCACACCCTTTCTTCCCTAGTTTCACCGTTTATTTCCCGACAAACCCCATCAGGCGCTGAACGTCCTGCAGCGTTTTCTCGGCCATTTCAGACGCTCTTTCCGCACCTTGGCGCAAGATGCTGCGCAGCTCGCCCGATTCGCGAATGTCGCGGTAACGCTGCTGGAGCGGCTCCAGCACGCTGACGACAACCTCGGCCAGATCCTTCTTGAACGGCCCGTACATCTGTCCTTCGTAACGCTTCTCCACCTCGGCGATCGTAAGGCCTGAGCATTGGCTGTAGATCGTGATGAGATTGCTGACCTCCGGCTTGCCCGCCGGATCGAACTTCACTTCCCGGCCCGAGTCGGTCGTCGCCCGGCTGATCTTCTTGCGGATCTCATCCGGCGTATCCAAGAGGGCGATATAGCTGCCCGGATTCGGATTGCTCTTGCTCATTTTCTTGGAGGCATCGTCCAACGACATGATGCGTGCGCCAACTTCCGGAATATACGGCTCCGGCAGCGTAAAGTAGTCGCCGAACCGATGGTTGAACCGACCGGCCAAATCGCGGGTCAATTCCAGGTGCTGCTTCTGGTCTTCCCCAACCGGCACCAGGTCTGCGTTATAAATCAGAATGTCCGCCGCCATTAATGCGGGATAGACGAACAGCCCGGCCCCTACGGATTCCTTGCCGGCCGACTTATCTTTGAATTGCGTCATCCGTTCCAATTCGCCCATCGAGGTGAGCGTCGTCAGCAGCCATCCGAGCTGCGCATGCGGCATCACGTGGGATTGCAGGTACACATTGGCTTTGTTCGGATCGATGCCGGCGGCGATATACAGCGCCGCCACCGCTTCGGATTGCTCCGTCAGCGCGGCCGGCTCCTGCGGAACCGTGATCGCGTGCAGATCCACGACCATAAAGTTGCAGGCATATTCATGCTGCAAGGTGACGAAATTTTTGATGGCTCCGATGTAGTTGCCTAGCGTCAGCTTGCCGCTGGGTTGGATGCCGGATAATACTTTTTTCATTCGTAAATCCCCCTTCTATGCGTTTGGTTCATGAAAAAAACATACTGCCATTCCTGCGTCAGCGAGTTCGATCCAATGCAAAAAGGCCCCACGCCCGCAAAGGGACGTGAGACCGTGGTGCCACCCTCATTCGCCGACATTGAGTTCACGGAGTATCCCAGGGACACCCCCTCAAGAATTATCGGCCTTATCTATCCGTAACGTGGATCACCCGTCCGGCCTACTGGGAAAAGGTTCGCTTACCTCTTCATGTTCAGCGCGGCGCTCCGAGGCCCATTCGGCAAAAGCTCCTCCACCGGTTTGCATCAACCACCGGCTTTCTGCAGGACGAATCCTTTGCTTACTTCCCCTCATCTCCGCTGTATTTGTATTGTATTTATCATAATTTGCCCGAAAGGCGGTGTCAAATCCATTTTTCGTCCAACGGAAAAAGTGTTATGATTAGTCTAGCTTAACGGAACTGATTATGTGGGAAAAGGAGCAACGATATGAAAAAGGTGACCAAAGGGCAATGGAACGGTTACGATACGTACATCTTACATAGCCGCGAGCTTGAAGTCACGCTGCTACCCCGCCTTGGAAATAACGTCATTCGTATATGGGACCATGTCCAGCAGCGTGATGTGCTGCGTCATCCAGATGAGAACGAACTTGATTTCTATTTGCAGAAGCCCTATCACTTCGGCATCCCGCTCTTAACTCCCCCTGGGCGCATTCGCAGAGGGCATTTCACATATGCCGGGCAAGAATATCAATTCGATCGCAACACCGCGAACGACAACCATATTCATGGTTTGCACCGGACGCAAAGCTGGTGCGTAAGCGATATCGAAGAGGATGATGAAGGCTGTGCGATCACGACGGAATTCATCACCTCCGACGATCCGGACTGGATTCGGCAATACCCCGAACCCTTGAAGCTGGAGATGACGCTCAGGCTGCAGGGGCCAAGTTTGAAGCAATCCTTTAAGATTACCCATCTGGGCCAGAACCCCGCGCCATTCGGGTTGGGTCTGCATACCTGGTTCAGAATTGACGGAGAACCCGGTCGCTGGAATCTGCAGCTCCCCGTCACCGATCTCTTTGTCTCCGACGAAGAGAATATTCCTACCGGGGAAACCGCCCCTCTGGGAACCTGGGATGCCCTCAATCAGGGAATGAATCTGAGCGGCGTGAACTGCGACACGATGCTTCGTATCGGCGGCAAACCGGCAGAAGCTCTGATGATGCGCGATGACGGCTACGGACTTCGCTACACCGCTGACCCGGAGCATTTTAAATTCTGGGTGATCTATTCGAAGGGAGAGGCAGATCAATTTTTCTGCATCGAGCCTTATACCTGGCTGCCGGATGCCCCCAACTTAAAGCTTCCGGCCAAGGAAACCGGACTGATCGAGCTGACGCCTCAGCAAACGCTGGAGTTGAACCTTTCCTTGGAGATGATCTATCCGAATAACGGCTGATCTCAGGTTTTTTTCAAAATTTCCGCCTTCCCTGGAAGGCGGTTTTTTTGCATGGTACCGCGTTTTCTCGGCCGGATGAAATAATTACCATCCCCCTAGCTTTGAATTTTCCCGCATATTTTGCACCCTACGAACCATACTAACATCACAAACGCCAAAGGAGGTGACAAACATGGCAGGTCAAAGCCGCGGAAGCCGTAATAACCTTATTGTTCCTCAAGCAAACGCTGCGCTGCAACAACTGAAATTTGAAGCAGCTCAGGAATTGGGCGTACAAATTCCGCAAGACGGTTACTATGGGAACTATACTTCCCGTGAAACCGGATCTCTTGGGGGCTACATCACGAAACGTTTGGTTCAACTGGCGGAGCAGCAATTGTCGGGTCGTTCGAACCTGTAACTTGCACTCCAATTACCCTCTATAGAAACAGGCGGTCTGCTTAGCAGATCGCCTGTTTCCCATATATCCGTAAATCTCGATGAGTGCGGGTTAGGCCTCCCGGCAGAAACTTTAGGAAGACATGTTCCGGTATGTATTTGTGCCGTTATCATGATGTGGGTACCGCTGGATCAACAAATTGGCCATATTATAGTTCGACTCCATGACGGCATCAATGACCACCGCGCCTTGTCGCAGCGCGAATTCGTAGCTGATCTCGCCATGCGTCCAGTAACGCTTGAATTGAAGGGATTGAATCGCCATCTTCCGAAAGGAATGGATCTGCTCCGCATTTAACCCGTGTGTATCCTCACTAAGCTGCCCGTTCCTTCCCTCAATCGGATTGTGGCGGATGCCAAATTTCCCGACGGTATTATTCCGGATCTGCAGAAATACGGTGCCCGAAGATAATCCCGCCAACTCCTCCTCCAGCTCCTTAAAAACCATGTCGATCTGCCTAACAAGCGAAATTTGCTCGGCTTTCAGCATATTTTCCCACCTTTCCCCCAAAGATTGCAACCTATGATATAGGGCTTATGTCACATTATAGGATATCTCCTCCTAATCATCAACAATATACAACATATTTGGTCATTTATGCCTAATCAAGATAAATATTTCTCCTTTATCCGACAAAATGCTACATAAAAAATAGGCCCTCTTTCGAGGACCTTCGAGGGCCTGTATAGATCTCAGGATTGGGTCAGTTCCAGGAAAGCGTCGACGTCGGCTACGTTCACCGCCATCGCTTCTCGCCAGAAGTCCGGCTTTGTCAAATCGACGCCAAGATGCTTGGCGGCCAGCTCCTCCACCGTCATGCGGCCTGTGTCCTCCAAGAGCGCATCGTATTTGGCCGCGAAGCTTTGGCCTTCCCGCTGCGCCATGGCATAGAGCCCGGTGCTGAACATATATCCGAAGGTGTAGGGGAAATTATAGAAAGGAACATCCGTGATATAGAAATGCAACTTGGACGCCCAGAAATGCGGGTGATAGCTGCCCAGCGAATCCAGGTAGGATTCACGCTGCGCCTCCTCCATCAGCTCGGACAACTCCGCCGCATCCAAGACCCCTTGCCGCCGTTTCTCGTAGAACCGGGTTTCGAACAGGAACCGGGCATGAATGTTCATGTAGAAGGCGACCGAATTTTGAATTTTGTCGGCAAGCAAGACGATTTTGTCCTGGTCGTTCTCTGCGTTTTTCACGAAGGCGTCGGCCAGGATCATTTCGGCAAATGTCGAGGCGGTCTCCGCTACGTTCATCGCATAGTCCTGATTAAATATCGGCAGCTCCTCCATCACATCTTGGTGATAAGCGTGCCCGAGCTCATGCGCCAGCGTGTACACGTTGGATACGGTTCCGCCAAACGTCATGAAGATCCGCGTCTGCTTGCTCTTCGGCAGCGAGGTACAGAATCCCCCCGGGCGTTTGCCGGGACGGTCCTCCGCTTCGATCCAGCGTTTGTTAAACGCCATCGTAGCGAACTCGGCCAGCTTGGGGCTGAAATTCCCGAACTGCTGAACGATGTCCTCGGCTGCCTGCTCATACGTAATTTTGCCGGACGTCTGACCCAGCGGAGAATCCACATCCGTCCAGCTCAGCTTCTCTACGCCAAGCAGTTTGGCTTTCCGCTCCAAATACGCGACGAACTTCGCCTTGTTCTCGACGATGACCTGCCACATGGCATCCAGCGTAGCTTTGGACATCCGGTTGATGGCGAGCGGTTCCTTCAGCACATCCTCCCAACCGCGTTTCTCGTACAATTTAAGCCGAAATCCCGCCAGACGATTCAACGTGTCGGCGCAGTAGTCCTCCGACTTCGTCCAGGCTTCTTCCCAACTGGCAAACACGCGCTCCCGTACGTTCCGATCGGGATCGTCCAATTTATTGGCCGCTTGGCCCACCGATAAAGTCTTAACCTCGCCATTCGCCTCTTCATAAGGCACGCCTACTTTGGCGACGATCGTATCATAATGCTGGCCCCATCCATGGTAGCCGTCCACCGCCAGGTCGGAGACCAGGTTCTCCAGCTCCGGCGCCAGCTTCTCCCGGGCAAGGTCCCGTTTCTCAGAGAGGACGAAGGAGATCGGCGCGATTTCTTCCCGATTCATCCATGCCTCCCAGACCTCATCGCTCGTTAACCGGAGAATGTTCTGGAATAAAGTCATTACGTTGCTATAAGATGCGCCTAAAGAGGTGATTCTCGCGTCCAGCTGGATCGCTTTCTTATCCTGTTGGTCTTGTGCCGTCAAACAGCCGACAAAGCTGTTGGCTTCATACAGACTGGCGGCCGCCGCTTGCAGGTCCGCAATCAGGCCGTCCAGCCCTTTCGTCTCCTCCAGAGTGGACGGGGCTTCCATTTCTTGCAGCTTGGCCTGGAAGGCGGCAATCTCCCGCTCCAAAGCATCGAGATGATCGCGCAGCGCTGTAGAGGCGGAGCCTCCAGGGAAAATCGTCTCCAGTTCCCAGGTAGGTTGAATCGTTCCGGCGAATCGTGACATCGGTTCTCTTCCTTTCGTATCGTGATTATTGATGGCTTATGGGATTACAGTGTATGCTAATAGAGGTTGCACTATTATCTAGCTGCAGAATCCAGGAGGGATATTCGATGAAACCGTTGCAAATCTCGGCGGATACCGCCGTGAAATTAGCCGCAAAACTCAAAGTGCCGATCGAGCACCTTATGCATATGCCGCAGCACATTCTGTTACAGAAAATCGCGGAACTGGCTAAAGAAGAAGCGGGCAGCCCGGCCGCTGGCTCGGAACCCGGAACTGCCGGTCAAGCCGGTGAAGAAACCAAGCCCTCATGATTCCCTTTAATCGGTCTTGGCCCTATGACGTTGTTATGGGGGACGTCTATGTACATGAATGCCCGTTTTGCTCCAGCAGCAACGTGCTGCTGCCGCTGAAGCCTCGCGAGCTGAAAACCATCCATGAAGGAAAGAAGAAGCTGCTCGTCTTTCCCTGCTGCGGCCATAAGCTGCATGTGCTGGACTGCGACAACGATTATCTGTTAACCGATACCGTTGTCCGGTAAGCACAACGACCGATCTGAGGGCTGCAATCTAACACAACGAAGGGCCGTTTCCTCCGGGACGGCCCTTCGTTGTGTCTTGATCGCCATATATGCTTGTCCGTCAGCCGCGCATTTCCTCCGGCAGCTCATGCCCCTCGCTCAGCATATCCTCGCGCAGGACCGCCCATTGTTCACGGGCCGCCCGAATCATGGCCGCATCGACAATCCGTTTGTCGTTAATGACGCGACTGAACCATTTGATCGCATCATTGTAATTGCCAACCCGCCGATACAACTCGCCGATCAGATACATCAGGCGGGCATCGCTGGCGCCGACGCCTTCGTTTTCATAGACGCGGATATACGCTTCAAGCGCAAACTCCAGAAATCGTCTTTCTTGTTCGACATTGCTCTGATACCGATACAACCAAGCGATGTGATGGAGTAAGCTCGCGATAATCCGGTCGGTCTCTCCGATGGTTTGCGCGCATATCAACGCAAGCTTATAGGTTTCCAGCGCCGTTTCCCAATCGCGATGCCCTCCGTAGTTCTTCTTGTTGAATCGGCTGCCGACCGCCTCCTGGAATAGAGCGTTCTGACGGTCAGTCAAACGGGATACCGAGTTCTCCGTCGAAGCAAATCCGCAGGACGGGCAGACCCGAACCACATAATAATCCGGGTTCTCCTTCTGATAATAGCCGCAAAAGTCCGTATCCGTACGCACGGCCCGTTTAAAGCTGGGGCGTACGCGCGAAGTCGAAAATTCATTTTGGCAATGGATACAAGTGACTTTGATCTGATACAGAGGTTCAAGTTCCAAATCATCCTACTCCCTTTCAAAAGTCCGCCCTGCGGATGGTCTGCTGTCGTCTAAGGTGTGTTTACAAAATGAAAGGCCGGGCCGGATAACCGCTCCAGCACGAAGCCTCTCAAAGGCTCCTCAATCCCGATCTCCTCCAGCGCAGCCCGCATACAAGCCAGCCAGGCCTCGGCACGTTCCTCGGTGACCGGGAACGGCAGATGCCGCGCACGCATCATCGGATGGCCAAAGGCGTCGGAATAAAGGGAAGGCCCGCCAAAAAACTGGGACAAAAACATAAATTGCTTCTCCATCACCGGGGTGATGTCTTCAGGAAATAAGGGACCCAGCAACGGATCACGCTGAACCCGGGGATAGAAGGCTTCCACTAACCGCCGAATCGTCCCCTCCCCGCCGAGGTTATCGTATAGGCTCAAGCCTTGATTCATCTGTTCACCGCCTCCGTTTTTCCTTATTATATCAAAAAAAAATAAAAGCTCCTACCGGAGCTTCTACTTAGATGCGGGTATAGAATCTATCAGTAACTGCGCCAGTCCTCTTCGCCGGAATGGACGAGAGAGGCGCGGATTACATAAACAAAAGCACAGACAAGAACTCCTGCGACAATGCTCATGAACATCACTCCATCCACTAAATTTGGCTGCTGCACCGGTCATGATCGAATCGTAGCTGGTTCTTAAGATCCATATTGGTCTTTAGTATCATTTTAGCACAGAAACTCCAAAAGATCAGCCCTTTTTGAAACCGCTTCCTTCATTTTTTTGTGCTGTTTGTCCCAGTCAAATCATACACTTCACTATGATTGAAGTGGAGGCATACCCATGGTATTCAAACGTTTGACGACGCTTCTCACCCTTGTGGCCGCGCTCTTGCTGACCGTGCTGATGGCCTACTACCCGGAAGCTTCCTGGCAGGCCGGAGTCCGCGGCCTCGCCATCTGGTGGGACGTGTTGTTTCCGTCCCTGTTCCCGTTCTTCGTTATTTCCGAGGTCATGCTTGGCTTCGGGATTGTCCATTTTCTTGGCAAGCTCCTTGACCCGCTGATGAAACCCGTATTTCGCATCCCGGGCAGCGGCGGCTTCGTGCTGGCCATGGGGTTCGCCTCCGGCTACCCCGTCAGCGCCAAATTGGCGACCCAACTGCGCGAGCAGCGCCTGGTTTCCCGTGTGGAAGGCGAACGTCTCGTCTCCTTCACCACGTCGTCCGACCCGATCTTCCTGATCGGAGCGGTCTCCGTCGGCTTCTTCGGCAATCCCAAGCTGGCCGGGGCCCTCGCGTTGGCCCATTATGGGGGATCCCTGCTGATCGGCCTGGCCATGCGGTTCTACCGCCCCGATCGTCACGAACCGGAGGTTCCTGAGAAAGAGGGGGAATCCGGACGTTTCAGCCTGAAGCTGGCGTTGCAGGCGATGCATGAGGCTCGCCTGCAGGACGGCCGCAGCCTTGGGGAGCTGCTGCGGCAAGCGGTCGTCTCTTCGCTGCAGCTCATGACCGTCGTTGGCGGTCTGGTGGTCTTTTTCTCGGTCATTCTTGAAGTGCTGACCGCTTCGGGATTCATGAGCTCACTATATGCCGGGTTTCGCCATCTGCTGCCGCTCCTCGGGCTACCGAGCCAGCTGGCCGAGCCGCTGATGGGCGGTTTATTCGAAGTTACCTTGGGTGCCAAGGCGGCCGCTGCGCCGGAGGGGGTCCCTCTGATGTTCAAGGCGGCTGCGGCGGCTTTCATTCTCTCCTGGGGCGGATTATCGGTTCACGCTCAGGTGGCTAGCATTTTAAATGGTGCCGACCTGCGTTATTTTCCTTTTCTGGTGGCTCGTTTCTCTCACGCCGTGTTGTCCGCCGGGCTTCTGCTGCTCATCTGGAATCCCCTCATGGGAGCCGCACCCGCGTGGGCGATTCCCACACCGGTGTTCGGACGGAAAGAGGTGCTGTACGGTTGGGAAGCCCTTCCAGGGGCATTTCGTTTCTTCCTGGCGGCGATGGCCATCCTGCTTATTTTGTCATTCCTATCGGGATTCATTCGCCGCGGACCGCACCGAAAATGAAACGTTGTGTTCTGCGGGCGAATTGATTATGATCTTTACAAAAGGATATTCAAGCGCGTGTTCAAAACGGCGATTCTTTCTTTGAACCGCCTCTGCCAAAGGAGCTTGTCAACTTGAGATACTATGTACTTGACCGCGGGGATCAGCTATCCGTCGAATTAACCCAAACCTTCCATAGGCTTGCTGCGGAGCATGGGCTTGAGCTCGATGCCAAATCCCCGGACATCGTCGTCTCCATCGGCGGAGACGGCACGATGCTTCATGCCTTCCATACGTTTATCGATCAGATTCCTTCGATCGCATTTGTTGGAATCCACACAGGCCATCTGGGTTTTTACGCGGACTGGAAGGCCGATGAAATTCCCGAGCTGGTGGAGATGATGAGCGGACATGCGGACCCCGGATTGCTGAGGCCCCGCATCGTCCGTTATCCCTTGATCGAGCTGGAGATTCAGAAGAGGTCAGGGACCTCCTCCCATATCTGTCTGAACGAGTTTACGCTGAAGGGCGTCGACGGCACTGTCGTTGCCCAAGTGGATATCAACGACCAGATGTTTGAAATGTTCCGCGGCGACGGCATTTGCGTATCAACCCCCTCCGGCAGTACCGCTTACAACAAGAGCTTGGGGGGAGCGATGATCCACCCGACGATCGAAGCGCTGCAAATTACGGAGATCGCTTCAATCAACAATCGGGTGTTCCGGACGCTGGGCTCCCCGCTGGTATTGCCCAAGCATCATCACTGCGATATCTATTCGCGGAAGGAACAGAACTTGCTGCTGACGATTGACCACGTTAACCTGCCGATGAGCGATTTGGTCTCCGTGCGCTGCCAGGTGTCGGAACGAAAAATCAGTTTTGTTCGTTATCGGCCGTTTCCTTTTTGGAACCGGGTGCGAAATGCGTTCCTGGACTAAGTGAACGGACAAGACAAGCTCCTGAATATCGAAATTTTAGTAAAGGAAGTCCTGAATATGCTCTTAACTTCATTCCGCAAGTATGCCTTAACCCCGATGTTGGCCCTCGCGTTGCTGGGGTTGCCCCAGATCGTCGGAGCGGCAGGAACTGCCGGTACTGCTGAAGCCGGAACTGTTCTTCCGCTGAGTTCGGAGGAGACGAGTGCGGAACTTCAAACGCTTCAGGAAGTTTTAAATTATCTGGAAACCTACAATATTGAAGGCGTCGAGCGCAAGGAATTCCTCGATAATGCCATCCGCGGCATGGTGTATTCCTTGGACGATCCTTACAGCGATTACTATTCGAAAGAGGAATTGCAGGATTTCGAGGCTGGCGTCAATCAGGAATACGTAGGCATTGGCGTTACGCTTCGCTTCTATAACGACAAGCTGTACGTCACGGACGTTCTTCCTAATTCCCCGGCCTCCAAAGCCGGACTCCTGGCGGGGGATGTCATCACTAAGGTGGACGCTCTGCCGGTAACCAGCAGCGAGGATGTGGCACGGATTCAGGGAGAAGAGAATACCCAGGTGAAAATTACGGTCAACCGGGGCGGACAAGCCTTGGTTTATCCAATAACACGTGCTCATTTCTCTCTGCCTTCGGTTACCGGGAAGGTCGTTCCTTCAAGCAAGGTCGGCTACATCGCCATCTCTTCCTTCTCTGATACGGCCGATGAGGAGTTCGCCGAACAATTAGCTTCTCTCCGTCAGGAAGGGATCGGCGCGCTCGTATTGGATCTGCGCGACAACCTCGGCGGCTACGTTGAATCGGCTGCTAACATCGCCAAGCACTTCATCAAGAACGGCATTCTGATGTATACCGCAGATCAAAGCGGCGAGCTGCAGCCTGTCGAGATCACCGGAGGCGAAGATATCGGGATGCCGGTAGTGGTCCTGACCAACGGACTGACCGCGAGCGCTTCGGAAATCTTGACGGGAGCGCTTCGCGACAACGGGATCGCTAAGGTTGTGGGGGCGCAAACGTACGGCAAGGCACGCATTCAGAACGTCTTCTCGCTGTCCAATGGCAGCTCTCTGAAGCTGACCGTTCAGGCTTACCTGACGCCGAAGAAGCTGGATTTCAACCATATTGGGTTGAAGCCGGATATCGAGGTGACCAACGATGCAGCGGCGCAACTGATTACCGGGATGTATGAAGCCGGTGTACGGCGCGTAAGCGTAAAGGGAGGACCTGCATCCTTGAGCATTAACGGAACAGCTTTCCCGGGATATATTGACGTGATTCAAAGCGGCAAGCAGATCTATGCTCCTTCCCGCCTGTTGTCCTCATTGATTCAAGGGAAACCCGTCTGGACCTCCAGCAATGGGAAATTAACCATTACCGATCCGCTTGGCAAGCAAACCGGATTCACCTTGGCTGCGAAAACGGCGAAATTGGTGGACGGCGAATCCTATCTTGAACTGCATGAGTTCCAGAAGAAATATCCGAAGCTGGCATGGAGTTATCAGCGCGGAATGTTGAACTTATCTGTCAATTAATCTGCTAAGGCAAAAAGACACATCCAAAAAAACGGCCCACCGATTATTCGGGGGCCGTTTCGCTTTCCTGCAGTTGTACGCCATTTCGACTTCCGGCCTCTTTATCCTTGGAGGCATCCTTGTCCTTATGATTATCCTTCACCTTCTGGAGGACAAAATAAGCACAGCCGAAATTGCAATATTCGTTAATGTAATCGGTGATGCCGGAATACGCCGTATCCCGGTTCGCCTTGGGATGGTTGTCCCGCAGGAAGCCCTTGAGGCGGAGCTTCTCGTAACCCCAATCGCCAATAATGTAGTCATAACGGTCGAGCACCTCGCTGTACCGCTGTTTAAAAGCTTCGGGATCCCAAGCATCCCGATAATTCTGAATCAGTTCGTAGGTTCTGCCGCCGATTTGAATCAAAGGATCCATCCTCCTTCCGGTTTACGACGAAGCGGGAACGCCTGCTTGCTTCTTGGCCGAATTGACCTGTTCATGGGCGTGATACGAGCTTCGTACGAGCGGACCGGACTCCACATGGCTGAAGCCGCGCTTCATGCCTTCTTCCTTCAGCTCCGCAAACTGCTCCGGCTTATAGTACTTCTCCACACGCAGATGCTGCGGCGAAGGCTGCAGGTATTGGCCAATCGTCAAAATATCGCAGTCCACGGCCCGCAGATCGTCCATCGCCTGCAAGATTTCATCCCATTCTTCCCCAACGCCCAGCATAATGCTGGACTTCGTAGGAATATCCGGCTTCATCGCTTTCGCCCGCTGGAGCAGCTCCAGGGAACGGCGATATTTCGCTTTCGCCCGAACCCGATCCGACAGCCGTTCCACCGTTTCGATATTGTGGTTTAGAATATCCGGCTTCGCTTCCATCACGATGCGCAGCGATTCCTCATCTCCCTGAAAATCGGGGATCAGCACCTCTACGCTGCACAGGGGCAACCGTTCGCGGATCGCTTGAATGGTTCCGGCGAAGATACTGGCCCCGCCATCCTTAAGATCGTCTCGGGCCACGCTCGTCACGACGCAATGGCGCAAATTCATCTGCTCCGCCGCTTCAGCAACCCGCTGGGGTTCCTGCAGGTCGAGTTCGGTCGGCAGACCGGTATTCACCGCACAGAAGCGGCAAGCGCGCGTGCAGATATCGCCTAAAATCATAAACGTTGCAGTGCGGTTCGCCCAGCACTCATATATATTCGGACAACGCGCTTCTTCACAAACGGTATGTAAGGTTTTGGAGCGCATCATCTGCTTGATGTCTTGGTAATTGTCCCCTGTCGTCAGCTTGATACGAATCCAATCCGGTTTCGGTTCCTGGATTTGTTTTGCCAAAGCGCAAGACCTTCCTTCTTGTGATTTAAGCCGTAGCGCCATTTATTATATCATGAATCTGCTGGAAAAACCTACTTCGTAAAATGGAATAAAAACACAACATTTGCCTCAATCTAAGAGAGGTCACGAATCGCGTGCAAAATAAAGGCGAAGGAGGAATACTTGCCTTGAAGTCTCAACGGTTTGCCCGCGGCAAAGCGGTATGGTGCGTCGTCGGCGCAGCGCTGGTCTCCTTATTATGGCCAGGGCTCGGGCTTGGCTCTGCGGAGGCCGAAGCCCCGGGAACTCCGGCGGCGGAGACGGTTTCCAGCGTGTACCAACAGCGGCGCACGTTATACGAGGAAATGGGATTGCTGACGAAAGTTCCTTGGTACTGGCTGGCCGCGGTCGATCAATACGAACGGACAATCACGCCGCGCAAGGAGCAGAAGCAGCAGGAGCAGCAGCTAACCGGCTTACGATTTAAGGAAGCGTTTTGGACCGGCCCGCTAAACCCGGATCCCGAGGACCAAAATCCGGCCACGATCGAGCTGTTCGGCGGCAGCGGGAAAGACGCCACTTCCGATGGCGCAGCCGATCCCAAGAACGATCGGGATGCCTTGTTCACCATGGCTTCTTATTTAACCAGCTTCGGCTATAAGGAAGAGGACTTCCGTATTGCGCTGTGGCGATATTACCAGAACGATTCCGCTGTGGAGCGGATTCGCCAATTCGCGAAGATGTATAATCACTGGGGACGTCTGGAATTGTCCGGTAGCGCGTTTCCCCTGCCCTTACGCAGCATCTATACCTATCGCGATACCTGGGGAGACCGGCGCGGCTGGGGCGGTCGGCGCATCCACGAGGGCACCGATCTGTTCGCCCCGATGGGCGTAACCGTTCGCAGCGTATGCTACGGCGTGGTGGAGACGAAAGGGTGGAACCCCTACGGCGGATGGCGAATCGGCATCCGGGATATCCACAATCGATACCACTACTATGCTCACTTGCAGGGATATGAGAAAGGGATAGAGGTCGGCCATTTCGTTGAGCCGGGGCAAACGATCGGTTGGGTCGGCAGCAGCGGTTACGGCCCGCCGGGGACGTCGGGGAAATTCCCGCCGCATCTGCATTACGGAATCTACCGGGACACCGGAAGCACGGAATGGGCGTTTGATCCCTACCCGCTGCTGAAGAAATGGGAGCAAGACGAGCGCTCCCGAACAAATAAAGGGGCGGCCAGATAACCGGCGCCCTTTTATTAATGACTTCCCGCATTCGTTCCTGATTGAGGCAGCTCCTCGGAGCCCCCGTTCCCCGTTCCTGCATTTCCGCCGGATTCTCCCGTCTCGCCGGTTCCCTCCGGCAGAACCGTGTCTTCCTTTGTTGACGGCTCGGACGTAGCTTCCTTGCCCGGCAGCATCGGAAGCGCAATGTTGGGAGCGTCCGCCTGACCTTCGCCAACCGGATTTCCTTTGCTGTCATAGTAATACATCGGCACATCCCCGACTACAAGCAGGTAAGAGACCGGAATCTCCGTTTCGACCGTCTGGGATTCCATATCAAAAGGAACAACCACGGCCAACTCCGTTTTCACCCGAAGATACACTTCCACAAGGATCATGTTGATCCCGGCATCCTGACGCCGGGTATTCAAGTCGACCTTCACATCCCCTTTGGGTTCGATCTTGATCGGGATGCTCGGACCAAAGGAAGCCAGGAGCGGACTGCCGAGAGCCTGCCCCAGCGGGATCGACTCCGATAACCGGGCGACTTCATCAAGCGTGTGTCGAACCGTTTGAATCGTCTCGGACGTGACCTTCATATGAGCGGAGTAATTTAGCATGAATCCGGTGATTTTTCCGTTATCGTCCATTTTCCAATCGATCAGTTGCCCCACCTGCTGTTGATTCGCTACCTGCGCGGTGATCGCATCATTAATCGATTCCGTAGCGATCTGTTTCACCCGAATCTGGGCAAGGTGAACAATCGGTCCGGTCATCCGGCGTTCCACGTACTGTACAAACTGCACCATACCCAGGATCGTGATAATCACGACCGCAATCCAGATCTTCCGTCTACGCTTCGGCCGTCTTGTCCGGCTTCGCCATCCGCGTCGTCGTATCCGCATGTTTTCCTCCCCCTGCAGCCAAAACTTCTAGAGGATGTTCGATCCTGCCAAGAACCGCTTCTTCTCTTAAAGTTATGCGAGACAGGGACAAAAAAGAAGGACGCGCAGGCGGAAACGGATATTTGTCCGAAGGGGACTTGATTTTTCACTACGGATTGCGTATAGTTCTCTAGTATTACTTTTTTAGTCGAAAAGCTCTAGGTGCAGACTTTAACAGCCTTCATGGTTTAATACTCATTATAATGTATAAATATACAAGGGGATCAACATCATGAACAGCTCAAGGACACTGTATCAAATCACCGTGGAATTAAGGAAAGATCAGCTCACCTCCAAGATTACGCCGTGGAAACTGCTCGTCGAGACGAACCGTTACTACGAGATCAAACCGATCACCGGTTCAGTCAAACGCCTGTATAAAGAGAAGCTGAATACCGCTATCCAGGAAACGAAGCATTATGCCGACGGTCTTCTGACGATTTCCGCCTTCTGCCATGAGGAGCATCTTCAAGAGATCCGTTCCTACCTGATCGAACAACTGGAGGAGAGAATCAATCATTATATGAATGATCTTGAATTGAATAAAAAGGCGCTGTGTTCGAAATAATCCATTTCATACACGATTCCTAAGAGATAACCCCGAAACCAGTGGTCTGGTTTCGGGGTTTTAAGTTGGCTCCCCTGTCGCTGATCGAATAAACGACATCAGCGGTAATGCCGCTGCCGCATCGCTTCGTACAGCAGCACGGAGGCGGCCATGGCCACGTTCAGCGATTCGGCCCGGCCGCGCATCGGGATCAGCAATCCGTCGTCCATCCGTTGACGGACTGCCGGGCTAAGGCCGCCGCCTTCGCTGCCGAACAGCAGCCACACCGGCTGCGTGAAGTCGTAGGCGAAGCAATTCGCCGCCGCCTGCAGGCTGGTGCCGGCCAGCCGGATGCCCCGCTGCTTCGCCTGCGGCAGCACCTCTGCCAGGTCGGCGTGCACGACCGGCAGGTGGAACAGCGAGCCCATGGTGGCGCGCAGCACCTTGGGCCCGTAGATGTCGGCGCAGCCGGCGCCGACGATCACCCCGTCCGCCGCGACTGCGTCGGCGCTGCGGATGATGGTGCCGACGTTGCCGGGATCCTGCACGCCGTCCAGCACCACCACCAAGCTCCGCTCCCGGTCAAGGAGCGGAGCAACCGTCCCGCGGTCCTTGCGCACGACCGCGAACACCGGCTGCGGCGACTTCGTATCGCTACACTTGGCGATCACGGCGGCGGACACGCCGATCCAGTCGACGTCCAGCCCGGCGGACGCCGCTGCCTGCAGCTCGGGCGGGATGCCGCCCTCCAGGTTGTAGCAGACGCATTCCACGTCGGCCTTCGCCTGCAGCGCCTCCTGCACCAGATGGACGCCTTCGATCAAGTATTTCCCCTGCTTGTCCCGGTTTTTCTTCTCAAGCAGACCCGCCCATTCCTTGACGCGGGGGTTCTGCACAGACAATATCTCCATCGCAATTCCATCCTCAGTCAGGTTATCATCCAAAAATGATCTTTCGTTCGCAAAAAGAAGCCGCTCCCCCGCCTGCCTTAAGCCTCCGCGTAAGCCAGCTCCAGCTTCGTCAAATCGCCCTTCTCACCGACGATAACGAGCACGTCCTCTTCGGTCAACCGATCCGTTGCCGCCGGTGAAATGTTCATTTTGCTGCCCCGTTTGATCGCCATGACGTTGCAGCCGAACCTCGCACGGATATCCAGTTCGATAAGGTTCTTACCGATCATCTGCGAGCTGACGCGCATCTCCACGATGCTGTATTCCTCGGACAATTCGATGTAATCCAGAATGTTCGGCGACGTGAGATGATGCGCCACCCGAAGCCCCATATCCCGTTCCGGGAAAATAACCTTATCGGCGCCGATCTTCTGCAGGACTTTGCCGTGCAGCTCGTTCTGCGCCTTCACAACGATGAGCGGTCCGCCCATATCTTTTAGAATCAGCGTGGTCAAAATACTGGCCTGGATGTCCTCGCCAATCGCCACGACCACAACATCAAAATTGCGAATCCCCAACGCGCGCAGCGCTTCTTCGTCGGTGGAATCCGCAGAAACGGCATGCGTCACCACATTGGCTACAGCTTGCGTATTATGCTCGTCCGCGTCGATGGCCAGTACATCAAATCCCATGCTGCTGAGTGCAGTGGCCACGCTTAACCCAAATCGGCCCATGCCAATCACGGCAAACTGTTTCTTGGCTGCATTTGCCAAGCTCTCACCACCTATAACATAATTCTCATCCGAACTAGTATACCACAATCCCGCTAACGAGTTGACTCGCTGGGGGAAATCCCTCATGACATGCGCAGTTGTCCCTTGTCCCTCTTGTCCCTTGTCTCTGTACGGCTGCTTTTGTACCATTATCCCTTTCGATAAGGGAGGGGCAAGAACGGAGACCAGGATGTGAGGCAGACCAGAATCAAGTTCAGCGTAACAGACCCATTCGGGGGAAAACAAAATGCAGGTGAGAGAAACGGATCTGATCAAACGGGATAATCGTGCAAAGCGTCCGGACAACAGGGGGGGCACCTGGGGGTTACCTGGGATCAGATCACCAGAAACAGCGAATGCTTGTATGTTCCCCGAACCGATCGGGCAAATTAACACCGGGCAAGTCACATATTTCAAGGAGGGAAAACACGTGCCATCCATTACACTCGACCTGCGTCAAGCGGTTATGCACAAAATCCAAGGCAAAGACGAGCAGGGGCTGCGGGAGATGATCGAGGGCTCGATCGACGCTCAGGAAACGGCGCTGCCGGGCTTAGGTGTCGTCTTCGAAACGATCTGGAAGCATATCGATGCGTCCAAACAAAACGAACTGGTATCCGTGCTCAAGCAGCAAGTGGATCAGGCCAGCCTCAAACCGTTGAAATAGAACTGCCCGCTGCAAAAATAAGACCGCCCGGTCCAAGGGCGGTCTTTCATTATCATGCAACCTTGTCTGATTAAGGCGCCGTCTCCAGGAACTGGGCATCCGGATTTTTCTCCATCGCCGTCCGCATCGCATATTCGTTCTCGAACAACGCGACGTAGTTGCCTTTCTTATCCTTCACCAGCGTCGAATTGATCCGGAACTTGGACGGGTCGATCTTGTCGCCTACGATCCAGCGTGCGAACTGGAACGGCATCCGCTGCAGTTGCACATCCACACCGTATTCGCCTTTCATCCGGTATTCGAACACCTCGAACTGAAGCTGCCCGACCACGCCAAGCAACGTATCCTCAAAGCCCACGGTCGTGAACACCTGAATCGTGCCCTCTTCGGTCAACTGGTCGATTCCCTTCTGGTATTGCTTATGCTTCAGCGCGTTCTTCACCGTCACCTTGGCGAAGATCTCCGGCGAGAACGTCGGCAGCTCGTCAAACACGATTTCGCTGCCTTGGCTGAGCGAGTCGCCGATGCGGAAGATCCCCGGGTCAAACAACCCGATGATATCCCCCGGGTAAGCCTCGCTGACGATATCCCGGTCCTGGGCCAGGAACTGCTGCGGCTGGGACAATTTGATTTCCTTGCCCGCCCTGACATGCTTCACGGACATGCCGCGTTCGAACTTGCCCGATACGATACGCAGGAAGGCGATCCGGTCGCGGTGGGCCGGGTTCATGTTCGCTTGGATTTTGAATACATACCCCGAGAACTTCTCGTTCGTCGGTTCAATCATCCCCTGGGTACTGCGGCGCGGCTCCGGCTTCGGTGCCAACTGCAGGAAGTTCTCCAGGAACGTCTGCACGCCAAAATTGTTGACTGCACTGCCGAAAAATACCGGCGTCAGCTCCCCGCGACGCACCTTCTCCAGGTCAAACGGGTCCCCCGCCACGTCCAGCAACTCCAGATCCTGGCACAACTGATCATGAAGATAGTCGCCCGCCATCTCGCGGATCACCGGATCGTTATAACCCTCCACCTTCTTCACCTGGATCGTGGAGTGGTCATCGCCCTGGAACAACTCAACCTGGTTCTTCATCCGATCGTAGACGCCGGACAGCTCACGGCCCATCCCGATCGGCCAGTTCATCGGCACCGACCGGATTCCCAGCACCTGCTCGATTTCCTCCATCAGCTCAAACGGATTCCGTCCTTCCCGGTCCAGCTTGTTAATGAAGGTGAAGATCGGAATCCCCCGTTTGGCGCAGACCTGGAACAGCTTGATGGTCTGGGCCTCGACGCCTTTGGCCACGTCGATCAGCATGACTGCACTGTCCGCCGCGGTCAACGTACGATAGGTATCCTCCGAGAAGTCTTGGTGACCCGGCGTATCCAAGATGTTCACCCGATGGCCGTTATAATCAAATTGCATGACGGAAGACGTGACGGAAATCCCCCGCTGCTTCTCAATTTCCATCCAGTCACTTGTCGCGTGTTTGCTCGCTTTGCGCGCCTTGACCGACCCGGCGAGGCGAATCGCACCGCCGAACAGCAGCAGTTTCTCGGTCAGCGTCGTTTTCCCGGCGTCCGGGTGGGAAATGATCGCAAACGTGCGCCGTTTGTCCACTTCCTGCTGCAGCACTTGGTCCAATGCTTTGCTCATGCTCACTTTCCTCTCGTTCCACAAATTCACGTTCTCTATTGTAACATATTTTGTCCCTCAGTTAAGCAAAAACACCTTACGCCCTGGCCGGGACATGAAGGTGTTTCCAGCTATAGCTATTCTATTCGCCCGCCGCCTTCACAGGTGACGGGAAGAACGAACTTAATTCGGGTTGATCCAAATTACGTTATCTTCCTCTTGGCCGTTCACCGGCCACCAGTGGAAGCCATCCTTCGCAAGCAGTTCATCCGCTTCCTTAGGCCCCCAGGATCCGGCGGGATAGGTGCTGATGTCGGACGGATGCTGTGCCCAGGCTGCGGCGATCCGATCGACGAAAGCCCAAGCCGTCGCCACCTCGTCCCAACGGGTGAAATACGTCGAATCCCCTTGAGCCGCATCGTAAATCAAGCGTTCATAAGCTTCCGGCGAGTTGATTCCCACCAGACAGCTCTGGCAGAACTCCATCGCCAGCGGCTCGATCTGCGATTCCGAACCCGGTTTCTTGGCATTGATCTTGATATAGATGCCTTCCATCGGGTTCACGCGAATTACGAGCAGATTGGGCTCGAGGGTATGTTTTTGACCGAGATAGACATTCGTAGGCATCTGCTTGAATTCAACAACGACCTCTGTCGTCTTCACGGGGAGTCGCTTCCCGGTACGGATATAGAACGGTACGCCGGCCCAGCGGAAGTTATCCACGAATACTTTGGCCGCAAAATACGTCTCCGTGTTGGAATTCGGATCCACCTTGTCCTCTTGGCGATAACCCGGCAGCTTCTTGCCGTTCGCTTCACCTTCGATATATTGTCCCCGCACGACATATTCCTTAACTTCCTGAGCGGAATCGTACGGCCGCAGCGAACGCAGCACCTTCACCTTCTCATCGCGGATGTCCTCGGGGAGCAAGCGGCTGGGCGGCTCCATGGCGATCATCGTGAGCATTTGCAGCATGTGGTTCTGTCCCATATCGCGCAGCGCCCCGGCATGGTCGTAATATCCGCCGCGCTCCTCCACGCCAACCGTTTCACTTAGCGTAATTTGCACGTTGGCGATATGTTTGTTATTCCACAGCGGCTCGAAGAAGGCATTCGCAAAGCGAATCACTTCGATGTTCTGCACCATCTCTTTGCCGAGATAATGGTCAATCCGGTAGATCTCCTCTTCCTTAAACACCTGGTTCAGCTCTGCGTTCAGCTTCTGGGCCGACTGCAGATCGTAGCCGAACGGCTTCTCGATCACCAACCGGTGCCAGCCGCTGGTGTTCAACATGCCGCCCTTCTGCAGGTTAAAGGATACGCTGCCGAACAGCTCCGGCGCCAAAGCCAGATAGAACAGTCGGTTCCCGGGAATGCGAAAGCGAGCTTCCACAGACTCCGTCAATTCTCGGAGCTCGCGGTATCCGTCAACATTATGGATGTCCAGCGATTTATAGGAGAAATGCTCGGCAAATTGCACCCAGTGCTCCTTGTCATCGATTTTGTACCGGCAAAATTCTTCGATCGAACGATACAGATCGTCCTTGAATTCCTCGTCTGAACGAGGACGCCGGGCCACGCCAACAACGGCGAAATCCTCAGCCAATTTCCCTTCGCGATATAACGAATAGATGGCAGGGAAGAGCTTGCGGCGCGCCAAGTCACCAGTAGCTCCAAAAATAAAAAATACCGCCCCTGGGGGCCGAACCGTTTCCCGAGTTACATTTTCTGCCATGGCTCCTCATTCTTTCTATGTAAGATTAGTGAATTTCAACTGAATTCCCGACCAAGACCCTATCTTTACATGGCATCACAGGATGTGATGCCATTTTAGCATATTCGCTTCCGGGACGCCATCATAGATATTTCAGAAAACAATCTCTTTTCTGAAATATCTGCAAATCTTTCTAGGAGGACTTGTCGCGAATGAGATATCCCCTCCCCGGCTGGCTCTCAACAAAACCCGCCATGCCTTGGGCTTGATATCCGATGGGCTTGAAGCTGCCCGCGACTATCATGTTCCGCAGGTCATGAGGTTGATCCGCCGGCAGCGAGAACACCCGGACTTCGCTCATCACGGCCTGCATCGTTGCAGCCAGCGCTGCAATCCAGACGTCATCGGCTCCCCGGCCGAACACGTTCAGCAGCAGCAGCCCTTCCCGATCCAGCCTCTCCGCTGCCAGTTGAAAGAACTCCAGCGAAGTCAAATGGGCCGGCGTGCCTCGTTCGGAGAACGCATCGACGATGATTCCGCTAAAGGCACCCGGGGGCTCCTCTTCCAACAAGCGGCGTCCGTCGCCGATTTTCACCGGGGCTCCCTGATAGCCAAAATAAGTACTGCTAATTTCTGCAACAAGCGGATCTATCTCCGCAACCGTTACCCGAACCCCGGTCAAACGGCTGGCGAGGGTGCCCGCTCCCTGGCCGATTATGAACACCCGATCCCGCTCTGAGACCCGATGCTGCAGCAAATGCAGCATGGCGCGAGGATATTCTAGTATGACCCGTTCGGGCCGGTCCATATCCATAGCCCCTTGCACCGCTTCGCTGGCGAATTGCAGCACGCGAAACCTTCCCCGTTCTCCGTAAAGCTCGTCCGTTTCATAGACGGAGATTTCCGAGTAAGGGCTATGTTGATGCAGCAGCAGATGTCGCATCTTCCTCCGCCTCCTCCCTTAGAATTCAACGGTTAGCAGCGGGGTACCTATTGTGATTTCATCCATCCCGGTGCTGCTGTTGCGGTGAACAGCCAGTTGGAGCGCAACCCGGTGCCCGCCGCTTTGGACGGCAACAGGCAAGGCGTTGACGTCGTAGGTGCGGCTGGTTGTATGCTCGTCCGCAAACTCCTCCACCTGCTTCAGCTTGAGTCCAGGCAAAGCGCCGATGCTTGCTTCAAGCTTGTCCAGCACGGCGGCAAGCCCGGCCTCCCCGGAGCCTTCTTGACCTTCCGCGACCAATGCCGGCCAGGCCAGACCTTGAACCGCTCCGTTCCAATCGGCCTGTACGCCTTCGTCGGCCAGCGATTCCCCCGCTCTCCGCTGAGCTTCCCGCAGATTCGCCAATGCCGCTTCATCGCCGCCCACCGCTTCCAATCGCAGCATCGCATAGTGCTTGCCCTCCTCAAGATTTGTCAGCTCCAGCTCGGCCAGCACCCCCTCGATCCGTCCCTTGGTCTCATAAACCGTTCGCCCCTGGACCGTTCCGGCTTCCGGTTCAGGCAATCCCATCCGGCTGGCCAACACGCCGGCGGCTTCTTCCGGCGAGAGCAGTGAGCTCCATTCGCCCTGCCATTTCAACATCAACTGGAAGGGCCCCTTCGCCGCGGCCTGCCCCATGGAATACAGGACGGAGAGCTGCTGCCCCGCCGTTTCAAGCGGACCGGAAGCGACCGCTTCCCGCCCGCTTTCCTGGAGACGCTGCCAACCTGCCAGCAACATCGCACAAATGAGAATCAATAAACCGATCTTCCATAATCTGCGGTTTTGCATGTCCCGTGCCTCCTCTGCCAATAATAACTGCGATATTCGAGTATTTGAGATAGGAGTACCTTATGATCCGCTCGCCAAAACCTACAAAACTTCAGGCCATCATGACTCTGATGCTGGCCATCGGAATTACAAATCATGTATTCATCATACCTGCCCTGCTGCAAATCGCCAAACGCGACGCGTGGTTTTCCGTACTCCTTGCCGCCGTCCCCTTCGGGCTTATGATCGGGCTGATCGGATTCGTTTCGTCCCGGATCGGAACGCAGCCTCTTCCCGAATGGATTCGCCAACGGATGGGGCGAATTCCTGCTATTTTGTTTCAAAGCTTGATTACGGTGTTTTTCTTTATCACCGCCTGGTTCAGCTTGTTTGATACTGTGATGTGGATGAAAGTAACGTTCCTGCCGTACACTCCGGTTTTGGCGACCTCCTTGATTTTGACTTTGCTGTGCCTGGTCGGAGCTTTGAAAGGTATGAAGACGATCGCCATCACCTCCGGCATTTTGTTGCCGTTCGTCGTCCTGCTGGGTTTTTACGTCGCTATCGTCAACGTTGAACTCAAAGATTACAGTCTGCTTTTCCCCTTTTGGAGCACGGGTGGACCCCCGTTTTGAAGGGCGTCATCTACGCTTGTTCCGGATTTTTCGAATTGTATTTTATCTTCTTCCTTCACCCCTATCTGCAAAAGCCGTTAAATAAGAAGCAGTTTCTCGCGCTTGGCGGCATACTTTTTGGTTTGACACTGGGTCCACTAACCGGTTCCATCGCCGAGTTCAACCCTTTTGAGGCAGCTATCCAACGTTATCCTGCTTATGAGGAATGGAGGATCTCCGGTTTTGGCAAATACATATCGCAAACCGATTTTTTCTCGATCTATCCAATGGTTGTCCGGAAGCTGCATTCGCATCTCTTTTGCGCTCGTCGTCATCGCCGACATGTGGAAGAAACGCTCGGCACGCTGGAGGCCCGCTTTCCTCACCTCCCTTGCCGTCCTTCTCGTCCCGCTCAGCTGTTATACCTTCTCTGACATCACGTTCCAGCATCTGCTCATTCGATATGTCTTCCCGGCGAGCGTTTGCTTCATCTTGGGGGTGACGCTGTTTCTAGCCATTGCCTGCTTATTCAGACCACGTAAGAAAGGACGATCCGCATGAACCCAAGTGACATGTCCGTCGACCATCGGGAAGGTCCCATCGACCTCCCGTTCCTGTACGACTATTTCCGCTATTCCTCCGACGTGAAGATTCGCCGGTTCGATGCGGACTCGGAGCAGGTCCATCCGATCACCTTGATCTACTGCGAACCGATGACAGACTTGAAGCAGTTGAATGACATGGTCTTTCCACGGCTTTCGTATCTGTTTCAGGAACATGCCCCCGACGGGACCCGAGCGATCGAACAAAACCGCTATTTGCCGCTGAGCCTGATCGAAGGACCCGATCTGTTGCATCATCTTACACATCAGGTTTACTCCGGCAAGCTGGTCATTTATTGGGAAGAGGAACAGACCTTCTTCAGCTTTGACAGCTCGAACCCGCCTGGCCGCTCTCCCGAAGAAGCCAGAACGGAATCGGCCATCAAAGGGGCTCGCGATGGTTTTACGGAGAACTTAACCACCAATATCGGCTTAATCCGGAAACGGCTGCGCACCCCCACGTTATGTGTAGAGGAATTTCTGAAGGGAACGCGGGGCGAAACGCGGATTGCGCTATTCTATATAAGGGATATCATCAACCCGGATATTCTTGAGGAAGCCAGGAAGCGGCTGAACGGAATTGATACCGATGCCGTTATTGGCACCTCCTATATGGAATCGGTCATTTCCGGTTCCAGCAACCGGTCTATTTTTCCGTTAACCGATTATTCGGGAAGGCCCGATTACGTGTCCGATGCCTTATTGGCCGGCCGATTCGCCGTTTTGGTCGATGGCAACCCGATTTCCGTCGTCGCTCCCGTCACGCTGATGAATCTGATGATTTCTCCGGAGGATGCCAACACTCCCTTTTATATTGTGTCGGTGCAAAAACTGCTAAGAGCCGTTGGACTATCGGTCGGATTGTTTCTGCCGGGCTTCTATGTTGCGTTAACCACCTTTAACCTTGAGCAGATTCCCGTTCCGCTGCTGGCAACCATCAGCAATTCCCGGCACGGCTTGCCCTTCCCGGTCCCGCTTGAGGCTTTCATCATGCTGTTCCTA
Source organism: Paenibacillus phocaeensis (assembly GCF_900021165.1). GTDB lineage: Bacteria > Bacillota > Bacilli > Paenibacillales > Paenibacillaceae > Fontibacillus > Fontibacillus phocaensis. Next base: position 184,905 of record NZ_FCOQ01000009.1, read on the forward strand.
TTCGAAATTTTCAATGAGGCCGGCAAACGCCTCCCTCAAGCAATGGGACAAACGATCACCGTCGTAGGCGGTTTGATTATCGGCGATGCCGCGATTCGGGCAGGAATTACCTCCCCGACGATCATCGTCGCCGTAGCGATTGCGATCGTGGCCAGCTCCACCTTGGAAAATCAGACGCTCAACGGTGTGACCGCCCATCTTCGCATTGGCATTGCGCTGCTGTCTTCGATCTTCGGGATGTTCGGGTTCCTGATCAGCTTTATCGGACTGATCCTCTACCTCTCTTCCCTGGAGTCCTACGGCGTGCCCTATCTGTCCCCCTTCTCCCCCTTTGTCCAAAACGACTTTTCCAAGGCCGTGCTGAAAAAGCCGTCGGACTCAACCAAGAAGCGGCCTCGCATCCTTCATCCGCTCGACAAAACCGCTAGGAGGGACAAACCTTGAAGGCAACAGCGGCGATTCTTGTGCTTATTTTGCTGCTAACGGGATGTTGGGACATGAAAGAAGCGCAAAATATCAATTTTATAACCGCGCTGGGAGTTGATTACGCGAAGGGGCGCTATATCATATACGCCCAGTTGCTGGATTTTGCGGACATTGCCAAACAGGAGGGCACGGTTGAGACGGGGGATGGTAAAGTGTGGGTCGGCAAAGGCGAGGGGCAAACGATCGACGAGGCTTTGAACTCCCTCTATACCGCTTCGCAGCAGCGCACGTTCTGGACGCATGTCCGGACGATCGTATTCTCCGAGGCGCTGCTGGACAAGGGCTTGCCTGAGGCTGTCAACAGCCTGGTCCAAACCCGCGACCTGCGGTACACGCCATGGGTGTTCGGCACGACCCAGGATATTCCGATGGTTTTTTCGAGCACCTCTCTGCTGAACGAATCCGTGCTTAATTCAGAGCTGCTGGATCCGGAGGAAATCTTCAAGCAGTATTCCTTCGTCGAGCCCATTCAGGTCCTCAAATTGATCAACGGCCTGAAGGAACCCGCCTCTACGGCGCTGCTGCCATGGATCACCTATACGGAAGAGGTTTGGAAGGGGGAGGGCAAGCCCGTTCCCCAAGTGAAAATTGTCGGCGCTTATGCCATCGCACAAGGGATCAACCGCGGGGTTGTTGACGCAACGATGCTTCAGGGAGCCCGGTATGTTGCTTTCCATCGAATGGTCAAATTCCCGTTAACCTTGTCCTCGGATGACGGTCCCCCCGTGACGCTCAGCCTGATGTGCAGCCATCCCAAAATACAGATCTCTGCCAACGGTGAATCCCCTTCGGCAAGTATCCGTGTGCGCGTCAAAGCGTATATCACCGAAGCGGCTGCGATTAACGGAGCCAAGGCCTCTCGCATTGCGGCCCTCGCGGAGAAGCAGATCGAACAGGACATCCGGCGCTCTTTTACTGCGGCGAAGGCGAAGCAGATCGATCTCTACAACCTGGAAGAGAAGCTGTATCGTCATGACCCGGTCCGTTGGAAGCAGCTCAGTTCCCGCGGCAAACCGTTCATTTCCATAATGGAGTTGAATCAGGTGAAAGCCGAGGTGAACCTCGTCCACTCCTCTTCCTACAAAATGCTAAACCGATAAAAAACGGTTTGCCGGAGCCTTTACTCCGCCAAACCGTTTTTATAAGCGTAAATCGCTGCCTGGGTGCGATCCTCGACGCCCAGCTTCGCCAAAATATTCGTCACATGGAACTTGACCGTTTTGATTCCGATGATCAGCTCGTCCGCGATGTCCTGATTCGATTTGCCTTGGGCCAGCAGACGCAGAACATCCATTTCGCGCTCGGTCAACTCCTCGTGAGCCGGCGCCTCCGCTTTTGGCTGGCGGAACCGGTTCATCATCTTGGAAGCGACCTGCGATTCCAGGACCGATTGACCGCGAGCCGCCGCACGGATGGCCTCGGCGATTTCGGAAGCGCGCGAAGTTTTAAGCAAATAGCTGAAGGCACCGGCTTCGATGACAGGGTACATCTTCTCGTCGTCCAGATAACTGGTGAGCACGATCACTTTGCAGTCCGGATGCTGCGCGAGCAGTTGCCGGGTAGCTTCAATCCCGTCCATCCCCTCCATGACCAAATCCATCAGCACGACATCCGGACGATACTCCTGCGCCAGCCGGATTCCTTCCTCTCCGCTGCTGGCTTCTCCAACGACTTCGATACCGTCTTCCGTGCCCAGTACCGCGGCCAGGCCGATTCTCACCATTTCATGATCATCCACAAGCAGTACTTTAATCTCCTTGTCTTCCATCTCCATGGCTGAGCTCATCCCCGCTTTCTTCATTAATTAATGGAACGGTAATCTCAATGCGCGTCCCCTTGCCGGACGCGGTAATAAACTGAATGGAACCGCCGATTTCATGAATGCGCTCCTGCATGGTAGACAAGCCATACGAAGCTTGCTTCTTGTCATCCAGCTCGAAGCCGATGCCGTTGTCCCGCAGCGTCACCTTGACCGCTTCGCCCCGGCGGTGAATGCGGATCTCCATCTTATCCGCCTTGGCATGGCGCAGCGTGTTGGACATCGCCTCCTGAATGATGCGGAACAGATGGTTTTCGATTCCCTTGCCCAGGTTCAAGTCCTCGTCCATCTCCAGGGTCAAGTCCATCGGGACCTTGGTTTTCAACTCCTTGACCAGGTCGCGCAAGCCTTGGGACAACTCCTTGCCTTCCAGATACACCGGCCGCAGGTGCAGCAGCAGCGCCCGCATCTCCGACTGGGCGACGGAGGCCATCTCTTCAATCAGCTCGACCTGGCGCTGGGCCTTGTCGAAGTCCTTCTCCAGCGTTCTTCCGACCGCCGTAGCCGTCATCGAGATGGCGAACAATTGCTGGGAGACGGCGTCATGCAATTCGCGGGCGAGGCGCTGCCGTTCCTCCACGATGGCCGAAACCCGGGCCTGTTCGGCAAGCTGAGCGTTATGCGTGGACAACCGCTGTAAGGAGGAGACTTGCTCCTCCCAACGTTTGCCGATTCGCTCCAACTGCTCGGCCAGCCGGCCCAATTCATCTTCACCAAGCTTCGGAACGCTCCCGGTCTGGTTGCCCTTCTCCCATTGCAGGAGGGCTTCGCGTAATCCGTCGATCTGCCGTTTCGGCCGATATCCCTGAATTAACCCGTAGGCCGCCCCGATGATGACCAGCAGGGACAGCAGTGTAATACCGGCCCTGATACCCGTTCTCCAGGACGGTTGAGGTTGAAAGTACCCATATGTATACAGCACGTAACAGGTAGCTGCCATCATAATGACAGACAGGAGAATCCCTCCGCGCATGCTGCGGGATACCATATTGCTTGTCTTTCTGGATTTCATGCGGGATGTTCCTCCTGTCTTAAGTTAATCGTATATCGACATCTCCCACAAGATAGGAAATGATGATTTTCACTTTTTGGTCACGGAGCTCATAGCTCGGCGACTTCCAATACAACCGATTGAGCATGCCCGTTTCTTTGTCTTGACCGAAGTCGATTTGACCGAACAAGACGAAGGCCTCGATCTCCACGCCGTAATCCTCCGGAATGACCAGATCGACATCGCCGACGATCCCTTGGAACATGAGGACGTTATGCCCTCCTTCCACCATGGCCAGCGACAAATCGATGTCGAGTTCTCCGAGCACATGCCACATGCTCGTATTCCGCAAGCTCCATGGATCGCGGTCCCACCGGATGCTGGAGGTGATGTTCTGCTTCTGCACGTAATTGCCCGGAGGCTGAGTTTTGCGAATTTTCGCGTAATAATAACCAAGAGAGATCATCAGAATCGCGAGCACCAGCATGAAGTGATCGAGCAAGATCATCCCGCCGCCGATCGCAAGTAAAATATACCCGGTTTTGACCTGCTCCCCCTGCCGGATTTTATAAATGCCGAACGCAAGAAAAAAGAGGGCGACAATGGTGAAGAAACTCAGCCACTTGCCGAAAATCAACAGTACCCCAAATCCAATCAAGCCGATGGCTAAGAACCTTTTCCGTTTATCCATGCCGCACCTCCCTGCAGGTTCATAGAGTTGTAAAAAGCCATAACGGTATGGGACCCCATACCGTATGGCTTCACCAGTATCTAGAATATCACAATGTCCAGCGGACGTGTAGTTTATTCCTTGTCTTCTTCGCGAGCCGCGGACGGGTTCAACTTCGCTTTCAGCGCTTCAAGCTGCGCATCCACCTTCAACTGCTTCTCGGCATCCGCCGGGCTGATATACGTGGAAGGCGAGGTTCCCCGATAGACAACGCCAGCCACTTCCGCTTCCGCTTCCAACTGCATGATCTTCTCTTCCATCCGATGGAATCCAAGCGATGCGTTGCCGCTTTCGATCGTATGCAGGCTGCTGATTTGCGACATTTGTTTTCTGGCTTTGGCCATTTGTGCACGGCTGACCAGCTCGTTGCGTTTGTTGCGGAGCTTGTAGAATTCATCCTTCATCTCATGCAGCTGTTGCTTCAGTTCGGCAGCTTGAGCTTCGGATTGAGCGTGCAGCTCGGCGAATTCCGTTTGCTTCTGATCGTAATGAATTTTCTCTTCCAGCATCTTGCGAGCGACTTCTTCCTGACCATTGCGAAGGGCAATTTCAGCTTGCGCCTCCCGCTGTGCGGAGATGCGCGCCGCTTCGTCCAGGCGCTGCTTCATCCGGCGCTCATTGGCCATTTGCTTGGCCACCGTCACTTCGGCGTCGCGGATTTCAGCCTCCATATCGCGCAGGTACTGGTTGAGCATGACGATCGGGTCTTCCACCTTATCCAGCAAATCATTCACAGACGCTTTTGTAATATCTTTAATTCTTTTGAATACTCCCATATTTTACACTTCTCCCTTCTCGTAGTCGGAGAGCTTCTTCCGCAGCTCTTCCAGTTCTTTTTTCATCGCTTTCTTCTCGATATCTTCCATCATGGAATCCAGGTTGGAGGCTCCCGGTTCGGCTTGAAAGCCGGTTCCCGAAGCGCCTGCGCCGTAATGCGGCGGCTGGGTTCCGTAAGTATTTCCGTTTGGATTTCCATACGGCGGACGGGCACCATAGCGAGGATCTTCGTAGAAGTCCCGGCGTTTAGGGCCATAACCCGGCTGCGGCCCGCCGCCCGGCCATCCGCCGTTATAGTATGGATCGTGAGGCGGATACGGTTCCTTGGAGATCACCAAGGCTGCGATAAAGTAGATGAATATCGTCGTTCCGCCGGTGAAGAAAATGCTGAGAATAGCGATCAACCGGAGCACGCCGACGTTAATGCCGAAATATTCGCCCAACCCGCCGATCAAACCGCTGATCCAGCGATCCCGTCTAGAACGATACAAAGGTCTTCCCATCGATCTTACTCCTCTCCCTGGTTATTCAGCTTCTGCTTCAAGCGGGAGAGCTCCTGTTCCAGAGTCGATTGGATGGCGGAGCCGGCTTGGTTCAAGAATTCCGAACCCGCTTTCCGCAAATCGCGCAGGCTGCGGGCTTCCCACTCCATGTCGGACACCCGGTCCTCCAAGCGATGGAACATCTTCGGCACATCCTGCACGCCGTAACCGCTCATTCGCTGGTTCATCCGCTGCTGTAAACGAAGCGTCTCCATTCTTGCGTAGTAATATTGGCGTTTGCTGTACACAACCTGATATTCGGTCTTCAATTCGTTCAGTTGAGCTTCAAGTTCCTGCAGAGATTCCAGGCTTTGCGTATACAATTCGGTGTATTGCTCAACCTTTTCCTCGTACAGCATCTTCTCCTGCAGGGCCAGCTTCGCCAAGTGCTCCTCGCCCGCTTTCAGAGCGAGCAGCGCTTGTTCTTCGCGTTTGTCCCGCATCACCTTGGCTTGGTCGACCTGTTGCTTCATTTGCTTCGCATGACCGCTGTATTGGTAATGCAGCTTCTCGGCTTCAGAAATCTCCTGCCGCGTCTCAATCAGGAACTGGTCGATCAATCTGACCGGATCTTGGGATTGCTCCAATTTCTCATTCAAAGTAGCTACCGTAATATCTCGTACCCGACGAAATACACTCATGACACCCTTCCCTCCTAACCTTACGGTTCTCATTTCAATCTCACTTGCATGTATGCATCAAATCAGTAACTCCGTCTTCCTCTTAAGGAAGAGATACCGTATACGATTAACCCGATACCCAGGATCGGAACGATCAGCCAGGCCAACTTGGAGATCAGGGAGATCACCCCGAAAATCAGCACCAGCCATCCGAAGAAGGCGTTCCCCCGGCGAATTCCGTAATAGCCGAGACCGATCATGACGATCGCGACAACCAGTCCGAACAGGCTGCCCAGGAAAGGAGTCAACTTGCCGAGCAGAATCAGAGCGCCCAAGGCAATTAGTACAATAGCGAATACATTCGGTCGATTTGTTCTCATCGATTTATCACCGCCTCTCATTTAATCAACCTTATGTCTCTATTCTAGGTGGATTACAGGTTTTCCAAAACGGACCGCGGACGGTTTTTCAACCTAGACCTAAGTCGAGGATTCGCTCGGCCCCAGGGTTTACAAGACAAGAGCCGGATCCGCGGCAAATGCTTTACAATTTAACAGGGGAAGTCTATAATGATGTCAGCAAGACTAAACAATAGGATATGAGAGTTATTGGAGGAGCCTGCCACGTAGCGGGCTCCTTTTACTTTTTTTTGACCGGAAATGGCATAATTACGCCCCTGCATGGCAATCTAAAGTTACCTCACACTTCCTGCTGACTTTGGAGAGGAGAAATACAATGGAGCAACAAGCGATTTGGGCCATCATCATCTTTCTATTCACGTATGCACTGATCATTTCGGAGAAAATCCATCGGACGCTGCTGGCCATGGTCGGCGCTGTCCTGATGATCGTCTTCGGCATCATCGACCAGGAGTCGGCGATTCATCACATCGATTTCAATACGCTGGGTCTCTTGATCGGCATGATGATCATCGTCAATACGACGGCCGATACGGGACTATTCAATTATATCGGCATCTGGACCGCCCGAAAAGCCAAGGGCAATCCCGTCACGATCCTTGCGCTGCTGGCGTTGATCACTGCGGTCGGATCTGCCTTCCTGGACAATGTAACCACGATCATCCTGATGGTACCGATCGCTTTCAGCATCACCCGCCAGCTTAAGGTAAAGACTTTCCCTTACATTTTCTCGCTGGTGATTGCCTCGAATATCGGAGGTACGGCAACCTTGATCGGGGATCCGCCGAATATCATGATCGGCAGCGCCGTCAAGGATTTGACCTTTATCGCCTTCCTGCAAAACTTGACGCCCATCGTTCTGCTGATTATGGCCGCCACCTTGCCGCTACTCGTGCTTCTATTCCGCAAGAGTATCCGGTCAACGCCGGAGAATCAGAAGAAGATAATGAATCTCAGCCTGAGCGGCTTGATTACAGATCGAAAACTGCTCATCCGATGCCTTGTGATCCTCGGCTTGACGCTGCTGGGCTTCTTCTTGCATCAAACGTTACATTTAGAATCTGCTACCGTGGCTTTGGCCGGGGCTTTTCTGCTGTTATTGCTAACGGGAGAGCATGTGATGGAGAGAGCGTTCCGCTCTGTAGAATGGCCGACTATCTTCTTCTTTATCGGTTTATTCGTCCTGGTCGGCGGATTGATCGAAACCGGGACGATTAAGCGGCTGGCCGAGTGGGCGGTCGACTTGACCGGCGGGGATCCGCTGACGACATCGATGCTCATATTATGGCTTAGCGCAATCGCCTCATCTTTCCTCGACAATATCCCGTTCGTGGCTACGATGATTCCGATGATTCAGGATATGGGAGCGATGGGAATCGACAATCTGGAGCCGCTTTGGTGGAGTCTGGCGCTTGGAGCCTGTCTCGGCGGCAACGGCTCGCTGATTGGAGCCAGCGCCAATCTAATCGCCGCAGGCATGTCCGCCAAGGAAGGCGAACCGATTACGTTCATGCGCTTCCTTAAATATGGCTTCCCGCTGATGATCCTGTCCATCATGTTCGCAAGCGTTTATATTTGGGTCCGATATTTTTAGTCCATTTGGGCCAATGGTTCATCATTTCTTTTTGATAAGGAAGACGTCAATATGCTATCCTGAAGATAGAAGTATTGTTATCCGAGGGAGGGATTACGCATGAATATACGAATATTCAAGCCTCGCTGGTTGGCTGTTGTCATGTTGTCGTTGTTCCTCGCTTTTCCCCTCCCTTCCTTTATTGCGCTCCCCGTACAGGCGGAGGCCAGCGGGGAAGAAACGCTGGAAACCGACTATCGCGCGGTGAACCCCAAGGTGCCGCTTCGCCTCAACAGTTCGCCGTCCCACGGCAAGCTGTTTATCGATAGAACCTCACATCAACCGGATCGCGTTCCGGCCTTGATCAGCTTCTTGCTGTTAGCGCCATGGGCGCGCTTCCGCCCGTTATTTGGCTTGCTGTTAAAGCGGCTTCTGCTGATGCCCATCAAATTTACAAGTATGTTTGTGGCATAAATCAAGCTGTATTTTCTGGATCCCTAATCTCCTGCTTGCAGGGGCTTATTTTGCAATACCTCAAATGGGAATCATGACATTATAAACTGGAGGATTGACTCAAATGAATCTCAAAGAAACCGATCTGCCGGGAATCGGCAAAAAAATCGTAATTCAAGCCCGCAGCGGCGACAAATTATCGATCGTAATCCATAACGACGGCCGGCGTGAGCTATCCCATTTGGATAATGACGATCCAGAGGACAGTATTTCCAAGGTGACCTTGGATGACGATGAAGCCAGATATGTCTCGGCTCTCATCAGCGGAGCGACTTACAAGCCAACGGCGATGGAGAACATTGAAGTCGCTTTAGGTGATTTGAGCATTGAATGGTACAAATTAGATCCGAATTATAAAGCCATCGGCAAAACCATCGGCGAACTTAAAATTCGTCAACGTTCAGGGGCTACGATCATCGCCGTCATTGAGAAGAACCATACCAAACATATCAGTCCCGGCGCCAATCTGATGCTGACGGCCGAAGCTATGGTTGTCGTGCTTGGCGAACGGCTCCATCAGCAGCAAATCAGACAGATCCTGCTGAGTGGAAAATAGGAGAACCGCCTGCCCTTGATGATGGGTTTGTCCAGTAAGGAGGGGTTGGTTTGAAACACCAGATGAGAATTCATTCCTCCGGGAAAACCCGTGGCAGTTTCAAGCATCTCATTCCGTCAGTTGGCCGTGCCGCAGGCGTCATTGTCGGCGCACTGCTGGCTTCCGTCGGTTTAGAGCTGTTCCTGATGCCGCACAGTATCATTGTAGGAGGGATGACCGGGTTATCCGCATTGCTGGCGTTAAAGACGGAAATGCGGCTCGGATTGTTCCTGTTCCTGCTTAACCTGCCGTTGCTATTTCTCTATCGCAAAAATATTCATTGGTCCTACGGGATCTTTACTGTGATCGGAGTATTGGTGTTTTCACTCGGGACGCTTGTGCTCCATCCCTATCCCTCCCTGATTGGCGAGCCGCTGCTGGCGGCGCTGATCGGCGGAGGATCTCTCGGACTCGGTCTTGGGTTGGCCTTACGTTTTGGCGGGGCGCTGGACATTGCGGAGAAAGCGTTGAATCAGCTCCCCTATCGCAGATTATCCCCGGATCGGATTCTGCTGCTGTTGAACTGCCTGATCTTGATCGGTGCAGGCTTTCATTTTGGCTTTCTGCAGGCCCTCTATTCGGTGATCGCCTATCTATCCGCCTTCGAAACCGTTAAGCTTCCGGTTCAAGGCGGGCTCTTCACCCAAACGGTGCGGATTAAGAGCCGACATTGCGCCGCTATCCAGGGGGAGCTACTGCGGTATCTGAATCGCTCGGCCGTCTACCGGAACGAACTCGCGGAGCCTGAGAAAGCCGAGGAGACCGGGAACGGAATCGGCATTCTGGAATGCCGGTGCCACCGATTGGAGAAGTCCCGATTGATTTCCATTGTCCATCAGTGCGATCGCGAAAGCGAAATTACGTTTGGTTCGAAGTGATTACAACGGAAGCCGCAGGGGTTGCCCCCCTGCGGCTTCCGTGATTTCCGGATGTGTCAAGCTTCCGGGCGGGCCTGTCCAAACCCCTGACCCGCCAATTATGGGCTAAAGTTGCGAACTGCGGCGAACCAGTGACAATCCCCCACGCCTGGGTACCCAGCCGAGATTGCTGCTGTGGGACGAGCCTCTTGTCCAACCTGAACATGCGCTTGTGAATCGAAATACGCATAGAGACGGCTTCATTGTTCCCCAAGCTGGGTAGCAGCGTGTTCCATGTTTCCATTTATTACTATGTTACTTGGCTTATCTCAATTTCGGCTCGATTCGATCAGCAGGCCTTAAAACTCCTCGTAGACCGCCGGATCCTGATTTCTTAACCGTCCGTCCGGGCGGGTTAAGCCGGAGATTCGCTCCATTTCTCCTTCGTCCAGCGTAAAGTCGAAGATCGAGAGGTTCTCCTGCTGCCGAACGGCGGAGGCCGATTTCGGGATAGACACAGCCCCCAGTTGATAATGCCAGCGCAATATAATCTGGGACACCGATTTTCCGTGATGATTGGCGATTCGCCGAAGGGTCTCGTGATTGAATACGTCATTGCCGTGGGCAAGCGGGCTCCAGGATTCCGTAACAATCCCATGGGCCTCATGATAACTGCGCTGCTCCGCCTGATTAAAGAACGGATGGAGCTCAATCTGGTTCACGCTTGGCGTCACACCGGTCTCCTCCACCAGGCGGTCCAGGTGGTCGGGCAAGAAGTTGCTGACTCCGATCGAGCGGATCAGCCCCCATTTTCTCGCGTCAATCAATGCCTGCCAGGCCTCCGCATAGTGGCCTTGAATCGGATTGGGCCAATGGATCAGATACAGGTCGTAATAATCCAGCTGCGCCCGATAAAGCGATTCCTGAATCGCCTTCACCGCTTTGTCGTACGTGTGGTAGCGCCCGGGGAGCTTGGACGCGATAACGAGCTCTTCTCTTGGGACTGCGGAGCGCCTAACGGCTTCCCCGACGGTTCCTTCGTTCTCGTAGTTATACGCAGAGTCCAGCAGGCGGTAGCCTGAGCGGATGGCGCTAGCGATCGACTGCACGCCTTCGCTGCCGCGGAGCCCGTACGTCCCCAAGCCGACCACCGGCAGCTTGATACCGTCATTCAGCGTAATTTCCGGAATGATTTGACCCAACATGAACACTCCTTTCGGATAAGTACTTTCAGGTTATCATATCCAGCGAGAATTTCATATCAAGGGGGGACGCCGGAACGGAAGCATTGTATACGAAAAAACGAACAGAAATCGCCGATAACGGCGATTTCCGCGCAATGTGTATGAAATTTCGTACAGAATTACCTCCAGGCAGGCCCAATCCCGAGATTCTGTATGAAATATCGAATAGATTCCTCTTTTGGGCCAAGGAAAAACAGTTTATATACGAAAAATCGATCCTATCCGAACCTCAAATTTCGCAACCAGACCCGCCATGAGGAAACGCGAGCTTGATGGCCTCTAACTCTACCCCATATGAGGTCCTTGAACCGTTAAGCTAGACTCTGCCCAACCCGCGATCCTTCAACAACTGGATAAACAAGCCGCCAACCACGGTGCGATGCTGAAATCCGATTTGCGCCGACGTCTTGGTGTCGTACCAATCCGTGAACGGGACGCGGTCCCGCGTTTCGTTCAGGAACACCCAGAGCGGCTCGATGATCCGCTGGAAATCCTCGCGGCTCTCCGCCAGGGCTCCGGCCCAGACCAGCCAATCCGCCTTCGTATAGGCCGCCCGGTTATCCAGCGGCGTCCCGTACCGCTCCTGCTTCTGCACATACCAAGCCACCTCGCGGCGGATCGTCTCCTCCCCAAACAAGTTCGTACCGAAGATGCCGTCCCAAATCAGGTTATACTTCAGACTCCAGGTCCCCGGCTGCCCGAAGGCCAGCATCGTATGACTGTCGTCACTCGGATCGGCGGCCAACCCTTCCCACTGGCGGGCCATATCTGCAGCGGCCCGGCGATAACGCTCCGCCGGTTCTTCTTCACCCAGCAACCCGCACAATAACCCGTAGCTGGCTACACCCATGACCGCTTTCGCCGAGAGGTTGGCATTGCGCGCCAAATGTCCGGCGAAATCGTCCGTGCACAGCTGATGCTCGGGATCAAGCCCATGCTCCACCAGGTAGTCGGCCCACCTTGCGAGCAACCAGCGGTGCTCCCGCACGAAATCAAGGTTCCCGTCGGCCAGCGTCACTGCGGCTGCCATCACAAGCATATTGCCGCACTCCTCTACCGGCATTTGCCCCTCCAGCGCGTTGTCGCCATATACCTGGCCATTGGCAAGCGGGTATTGGCCGACGTCATGCGGTGCAAATTCGAAGGCCCAGGCGTCGCTGGCGGCGTATTTGAAGATCGGCCGCATCATGCCGCGAACCAGCTCGGGCTGGTAGAGCAAGAACATGGGAATCGATGGATAACTTACGTCGACCGTAGCGATACAGCCGTTGCTGAAGCATTCCTTCGACATGAACAACACCTGTCCCTCGGGATCAAGGACCAGTTTATGCGCGGCAATCGCTTGCCGGTAGGAAAGGGACAAGATATCGGCGTATTTCTCCCCGCCAGCGCGGATCGCATCCTCGCGCAGCTTCGCATCAAACGCGTCGCAGCGCGCCAACAGGGACGGGTAGTCTCGGAACGCTTCGTCCAGCAGGGCCGGGACCGCTTTCCCGTCCTTCTTCCAATACGCCTCCAGCGGCTGGCCAAAATACTCGATCGCATATACGTCGTCATATGCAAGTACGATCAATTGCGATTTCGCGTCTGTCCCGGTAACCACGCCGGCATCCCACACGCAGGCCATGACCAGCTCGGCCTCGCGAACCGGCTGAGGCTGAGCGATTGGCGCCGCACCTTCGCCAGGCCGGATTTCGCCTTCCCGGACAAACTGCTTGCGAACCTGCGCCCGATCCAGATATGTCCGCACATCCGGCGCTTGCTTGACAGCCAGCATGAAGGTTCCCCAATCGATGCGCTGATCGTCGCCGGAGACATGCAGCGGATTTTGCTCGGCATGGCTGACCTGCAATACGGTAAGGTCACCCTGCGCCTCTTCCCGCCAGGTGATCGCCTGATCGGTTTCGTTCACGCACCACTCCCCGGTGACGTCTGTATACAGCCGCACCTGATGGGGCCGGCCATCGCGGGACCGCACACGGTAAGAGACATAGGAGGCCGGCCGCGACAACAGCTCCAGATCGTCCGGCAGCAGCGGACTCGTAAAGGTCACCTCCAGCTCAACGCCTGCCGCTTCGAACTGGTAGCGGGTGGAGAGCGCCGTGACTTCAAGTCCGGTTTGGTTCATTGCCAGCGGCTCCGTATAATACCGCTCCAGATTGGACTCGACGCGCCCGGCAAACCGCCAGGCCATGCCGTCGATATGAATCAAGCCGGTGAACGCCTGCCGGCGCCCGGTCCAATGGCGGGTGAAATCATCGGTCAGACGATCGGCCATCGACCAGACGCTGAAGTAGGGATCCATCGTTACCAAAGGTACTGCCGGTGGACGCAATTTCGTATTCATCGCTTTATCTGCCTCCCATGCGGATCTCGTGTTTTCTATCGTTCAATCTCCATTGCTTATTTCGTCACCGTAATGCGTGTCCCTCCGTCTCCATGCTCATAATGAAGGAGCAAGGTACGGCTCTTCGCCTCCCATTCGAAGGGGATCGAGGCGGCACGATCCGGAGCAGCGCCGTTCCTTTGTCCGGGACGAAGCGCTTCAACCGATATCGCCGCCGGTCTCGCATCACAATGAATCCGCGCCACAGCCTGCAGCGGGCGGGGCCCCTTGGCCGTAAACGTAATGCTGCGTTCATCTTCGCGGTAGTCCTCGATCCGGGAAGAGGCCGCGATAAGACCCGAGTGGATGCGGCCTGGTCCGGCATAAGCCAAATCATACAGTAGGGCTTGGCAGCCCGGCTGAACGATGACCTTCTCCCTGACGGGCAGGCCGGCATCAAGCAGATCAATGAACAAGCCTTCCAGCTCCAGCGGCATCTCGTGGATCGACTCGGTCATGACGGAGGCGATCACATACGGACCGCGGCGAAGATGGAAATGGTTCTGCGGCTCCCAGTGGAGCGCGTCCGCCGGAGCCGACTTTTCGCGGAGTTCCTCAGCCTCAGAGGCTTGAGGCAACGTGGCGGGGCTGGCATCCGCCATCCCCTCCAACCTGCGCAGCACTTCCATTGCTTCCCGTACGGCGCGCCGGTACCGCTCCGCCGCTTCTGCGCTCGCCGCGATCCGATCCGGCCGCATCGGCAAATAGCTGACTAGTCCGGCACCAACCCGGGTGATCCCCTCCACAGGAGCGTCCGCCTCAGGCGGCAGCCCCAGGCACTCGAACAAATGAGCCCGGGGAGTAGCATACCGCCGTCGTCCCTGGTTCCACCATTCGCGGACCCCATGATACGGGTCGCTGTCGTCCCCAACGTATATCAGCGCCCCGCCTTCCCTTACCCATTGGGCCAAAGCGCCGTGCAAATCCGGGGATTCCGGCTTCATAAATTCATAACTTAAGATCAAAACGCGGTAATCGTCCAAATAACCGGTGAACCGTCGCACATTATCCAGCTGTACCGGTCGGATGGGCAGCCCGTGTTTGACAAGCGGCAGCGTCAGCCCGTAAAAGGCCGAGAAATTCAGCAGTTCCAGCGCCGAGTCATCCGTCATCTCCACTTCATTCGTCCCGTCGTATTTCAGCATGAAGCCGGACGTAACCGTCCCGATCCGTTTCCGCTGGAACATCGCCGAGTCAGCCAGGAGCACGCCCGCGACGGCGGCATTGCCGTACATCCGCACCTCCTCCTGCTCCATGTTCCCAAGCGTATGCATCACGTTCAGCAGCATCGTCCCGTATTCGGCCGGGATTCCCTCCTTGCCGCTGCCATCAGCGGACGGGTATTGGCCCTCGAAAATCCGCCGGGGCCAAGGGGCTACCTCATAGCGGGCAACCTCTGGATGCAGCAGCGAGGCGATCAGTGTCTTCACGTAGTTCTCGCGGTAATCGGCCCAAGTCCGCTTCGGATCGTCCTCGATCGGATCGTGCAGGAACCACATGCGGCGGTGCGTCCCGCGCACCAGCTCCTGCATGATTCCGTATTCCAGGAACGCCGTCTCGAACGTCCGCTCCGCCCGGCTGCCTTCGTACACGTTCGCCGTCCGCGACGTCCCCGTCCAAATCTGGGCGATATAACCGTCAATCGTCGGCACGTCGAGCAGCCGGGACTCCGGGCTGATGATCCGCCACTGCGTGTAGTTGATCAAGCTGTGCGTCGGGACGAAAAACCGCAGCGGCCGATTATACCGGACCAGCGAATATTCCTTCAACGCCGAGCAGATGCGGTCCAGGCAGCGCGTATAAAGATAAGCCTTCAGCTTGGAAGCGCGGTATTGCGCGTCTTCCGAGGAATGGGGCGGCTGCCAGGGTTCGTTGTAGTAATTTTGCCATTCGCGCCGGAACGCCTCGGAATAGCCGCCCTCCACCCAAAATTCCGGCTCCTCCAGGTGGATGGCTTCCACGCCGGCGTCGACAGCGGGTCGAATGCGTTCCACAAGAAAGTCGGCATAGCTGATCGTTGGCACCATATAAGGAATATCTGCGGAGGTCCCGTGGATGATCGTCTCGCCGTCCTGATATTTCTGGGCTTCATCCCAATGGGAGCGGCCGTCCGTTTTCCCGTTCAGATAGTCCTGATAACCACCCCAGGACACCCCGGTCATCAGATGGACCCGGTAGCCTTGCTCCGCCCATTCACGGATCCGTTGAGGCATCGACTCGCCGATGCCATACACCATTACGAAGTCGGCCTGCAGGTCATACGAAGCGCCGAATCGGCTGCCTTCCTGAAACCCGGTTCGCTCTTCCGCCCGTGCTCTTCCTGTCACGAATAAGCCCTCCTCATCACCTAGAAGATTCGTTTGAAGCCGTCGCCCCGGCTTCCTTAAGCCAACTGAACGCGAATCGTCTTGATCTCAAACGGTGTAAAATGCAGCCGAACCAAATCGGTATCCTCCGCCAGCAGCGCCGTTGGTTCTTCCATCAGGTTCGTCTCTTCAATGGTCCGGCAGGAGCGTCCGAAACTCAGCTCCCCCTCGGCCCCAGCTCCAGCCGTCTCGTACAGACGGACGATGAGATGGTCGCTGTCCTCGGCTTTCTTGACGGCTTCTACCATCACGTTCGGATGATCGATCGAGAGGAGCGCCTTCGAGCTGAGGCGCCCAGGATCCGCCGCCTCGCGGTCTGAAGCTGCTGCCGGGATCACCTCAGCCAGGGTGAGCGGTACATTCAGCTCATACCCTTTGCGGTAAACGCCGGCTTGGATGAAATCGCCCGCATGCGGATACAGGGCATAGGTGAAGCGGTGCTCCGCCCGATCGGCCTGCGGATCCGGGGACCCTGGGCTGCGCAGCAGGTTGAGATCCAACACGCCGCCTTCTGCACGGTGTCCGTATTTGCTGTCGTTGAGCAGCGCTACGCCATAATCCGGCTGTGACAGGTCAAGATAATGGTGAGCGCAGATTTCATCGCGGGCAAATTCAATCACGTTATTCCGCGTTGTCGGCCGTTTCAGCACCCCAAACTGAATTTCACAGTTCACCTGATCGCTGACGACGGTCACCGGAAAAGCGACCCGCAGCATTTTCCCACTCTCCCGCCAATCCGCTTCCGTATCGAAGCGCAGCAGACCATCGCCTTTCAGCAGCCGGATCGTTTGCTTCAACGTCGACTCTCCGTAGCGGTAAACCTGCTCGACGACCGCCTGCGGCCCCGACACGTAAGCGCGCCGGCTTTCCAGCGTCATCGTCCCGGCAATCGTCTCGCGGTAATCGCGCGGGAAGTCCCAGGCATCGCCATCATCGTGATAAATCGTAAATACGTTGGCCTGCGTACCCGGTTGAACCGCTTCCCGTCCGGCAGCTTTGTCGTACAGCGATACGATGCTGCCGTTCTCGGCGAACCGAACTTCCAGGCGTTCGTTCTCCAGCCGGAGCTCCTCGGCGATCAGCACCGTCTCCGGCACCAGCGTCTCTACCCCAGCCTGCTTCAGCTCGCGCCAGCCCATCGCCGGCACCTGCACATACTGCCAGTTGCCGCCCACGTTGACCCATTCCCGCCGCTCCCACGGCAAGGAATTAAACAGCACCGTCTCACCGGCAGCCGCACCGGATCGCGCGGCTGCGTGTCCATAAGCCTCCGCAATCATCGCCTGCACTTCGCCAAGCAGTTTCGGGTAGCGTTCCAGCGATTCATCGTACACCCGGGTAATCGAGGAGCCCGGCAATATGTCATGGAATTGGTACAACAGCACTTCCTTCCAGATCTCCTCCAGTCGATCCGAGGGATACGCTGCCAGGCCGTCACCGAGTGCGAGCCGCAGCGATGCCGCGAATTCCAGCTCGCGCAGGGCTTTCTCCAGCTTGCGGTTATACCACTTGTTGCGGCCTTGCGTGGTTAACGTCCCTTGGTGCTTCTCCAGATACAACTCCCCGCGGTAGGTTTGGAAACGGGAAGCTTCCTGTTCCAGCCGCTCGAAGAAGGCGATCGCCGGCTCCTGAATCACCGGAGGAAGCCCCAACAGGTTCTGCTCCCGTTCCAGCCGCTCCAGATGCTCTTCCCCTGGGCCGCCGCCGCCATCGCCGATCCCAAACAGCATCAGCGCATGCTCCGAGACGTTCCGGTCGAGGTAGGACTGCTCGATTTTGGCCAGCGAGCGCGGGGCCGCCGGACTGTTGTAGGTATCCTCCGGCGGCAGATGCGTCAGCACCTTCGTCCCGTCGATGCCCTCCCAGAGGAAGCTGTGATGCGGATGGGTGTTGTAGGTGCTCCATGAGAGCTTCTGCGTCATCATGTAGTCAACGCCGGATTTCTTAAGCAGTTGCGGCAGACTGCCTGTATAACCGAATACGTCCGGCAGCCACAACACCTTCATGTCCTTGCCAAACTCCTCCCGGAAAAACCGCTTGCCGTACAAAATTTGCCGTACCAGGGCCTCGCCGCCGGAGATATTCGTATCCGGTTCGACCCACATCGCGCCTTGCGCTTCCCAGCGTCCCTCGCGAATGCGTTCCTTCACCTCGGCATACAGCTGCGGATAATGCTCCTTCATCCACTGGTACAGCTGAGGTTGGCTTGCGCCGAACACGTAATTCGGGTATTTCTCCATGTTGCGAAGCGCCGTCGAGAACGTCCGGGCTCCCTTGCGGATCGTCTCGCGAATCGGCCACAACCAGGCCAAATCGATATGCGCGTGGCCGATTGCGCTGACCGTCAGCACGGGGTCGCCGCCCTTTTTCGCCAGCTCCCCGGCGACTCGTTCCTTCGCCTTATGCACCGATTCTTCATTCAATTCCGCGAGCAGGTGGGCCGCCTCATAGACGGACTGCAGCACCCGCGCTTTTCTGGCGCTCGAATCCGGCAGCTGCTCTACCAGCTCAATCAGCACTTCGAGATCGTAGGCTAATTGCCGCGCTTCCTCGTGGCATACGGCTACGGTCGCTTCCTTCAGCGTCCCGCTGCGATAATGGCCGAACAAGTCATTGCATCCGCCATCCCCCCAGAGGTCGACGATTTCCCCGCCGCGAGCGGCGGCGCTGACGTCCACTACCCGTTTACCGGGCCGCCCCAGGCTGTAGTCAAACTCGGAGCTCACATTCGTCAAGCCTTGACGCGGGTTACCCGATTCGTCCACGAGGCACAGCTCTCCATTAATATCAATTAGAAGTACGATTTTGCGGCCAACCGCCGTTTCCGGAACGCTTCCCTGGAAATGAAACCAGGCGCAATCCCAAAGCTCTCCCCATTGATCCCCGGGCTGCAGCCGGACGTGCCGGCCGTTCTTCCGCTCGGCATAGGTGACCGGCTCTTTCGTCACCCAAGCTTCAACCTCCAGTTCCGCAACGGGGCGGTAAATGAACTCCTGCAGTTTGGCAAGCCTTTGCTTCGCCTTTTGGATCATGACGTGATTCGTTTCATAAGGCATGCTGCATCACTCTTTCAATATAATTTACTTTGTAATGGCCTCCGCTTTCTTTTGCGCCTCGTCCAGGATGGCCTTGATATCCTCCTTGGTCATTAACGCTTTGGTTACCGCTTCTCCGAAGATCTGCCAGATCTTGGAGTCCTCCTTGGCAAACGTCGGCAGCCCTTGCACATTGCCGGACATCGCCAGATAGTGCTGATACATCTCCGGATGGGCTTGCTTGTAGGCATCCGTCTCAGCAACGGATTTGAGTACCGGTGACCGAACGCCCGTGTCGGCGATCAGTTGCTGGATTTCCTCGCTGTACATCGCGCGGATGTATTCAAAAGCGGCTTCCTTGTTCTTCGCATCCTTCGGTACGGCATGGAACGCCGCGCCGATCGTAATATTGCCGGGTTGGCCGTTCGGGGACAGCGGAATCTGCGACATCCCGTACTCGATTCCGATTTGCGAGCTTTCGACGGCCCGCCACGGTCCATCGATCAAATACGCGATTTGCCCCTTCTTGAAAGCATCGAAATACGTTCCTTCATTCGTATTCGCCATCAATCCGGCAGGATGGTTTGCGTTAAGCTCTTTCAGGAACTGCACCGTCTCCACGTTGGCGTCGGAGTTGAAAACAGGCTGGCCTTGATCATCGGCGAAACCTCCGCCATTGATTACCAATAGTGTACCATACCGCAAGTACCCGCCAGCGTTCGGACCGGCGTATACCCCGCCGCCATAGAACTTCCCTTTGCCCGCTTCGGTTACCTTCTGGATGTTCGCCAGCAGTTCATCCCAGTTCGCCGGCGCCTTGTCGGGATCAAGCCCGGCTTCTTGCACCAGCTTCTTGTTCCAGAACAAGCTGCTGACCCCCGGCTGCGAAGCAAAGCCGTAAATCTTGCCGTCATATTCCATCGGCTTCCAGGCTGCAGGGGCTACATTGTCGCGAATTTCCTGCGCCATGTCGTCCGGAAATGGCTCAAGCAGTCCCTGCTGGGCAAAGCCGGGCATTTGCGTTTCCCCTACGATGATGTCAGGCAAGTTTTTGGCCAGGAACCCCGCCGTTTGCTTCTGGATCAGCGGTTCGCCCCATCCCCAGTCCTCGGTTTTTACCGTAATGTTCTTGCTTTGCATTTTCTCATTCATGAACGATTGATAATAATACGGGAAGAGGCCGGCTTTTTGCAGCTGCTGACCCGGAGTATAGTTGTAATCCTCTTCCGTAATCCGTGGATTCAGCGTCTCGTCGGCAATCGTCTTTTGCTTGTTCTTCTCCAGCAGATCGCCAAGCACCCCGACGCCTACCGAAACGGCTCCCTCGTTCAGCACCGTAATCGTCGCGCCATCCGCCGACTTCCCCTGATTGCCTGAGGGTTGATTCTGATTCGTTCCCGGATCGTTTGTCGCCTGATTGCCTCCGGTATTGCCTCCCCCCGATCCGCAAGCAGCTAATAAAGCGATGAGCAACAGTGAAACAACCGTGATGTGCATTTTTTTCAACATCATGCTTGAACCCCTCCTAATTTTTTTCAACCTGCGTGTTTTTCAAGTCAAATTCTCCTCTTAGGTGTGTATCCTTCCGATCCGCAACGGATCGTCGTGACCTTATTCATACTCCGGCTAGCCCTTGATCCCGGTGTTAGCTAAGCCCTGCACGATGTACTTCTGGAAGAAGGCGAAAATCAGCAGCGCAGGAAGGGTAATCCCGAGGCTTAACGTAATGATCATCGGATAGTTAATCACGGCGCCGGGGCTGGCTCCTACGGAGGAAATCCGCGTGATCGCCGCCGGAAGCGTTTGCAAATGATCGCTGGTCGTATAGAAGAACGGGGTAATAAAATCATTCCACGTTCCCAGGGCCGTCGTGATCGCAATAAATGCCATGATCGGCAGCTGCAGCGGGAAGAGGATCTGGAAGATCAGCCGAATCGTCCCGGCCCCATCCACAATCGCGGCTTCGTCGATTTCCAGCGGCACTTTCTCCAGCGACTGCTTCACCAGAAACGTTCCCATAATGTTGATGCTGGGGCCTCCGATGAAGTACACCCACCAGGAGTTCAGGATTCCGGTCCCGCCGGTAAAAATGTCGTTGCCCCCAGCGAACGGAAAGCGGGCGAATTCGAGGTATGTCGGAATGATCGCCAGCGTGCCGGGAATCATTTGCGTGGCAAGCAGGATGAGAAAGATCGCATCCCGTCCCTTAAACTTCAACCTCGCGAACACGTACCCGGCCAGGAACGAAGTCAGAATCGCCCAGAACGTATTGTAGACCGTACGAATCAGCGAGTTTTTCATATAAGTCGCTACCGCGGTGTCCGTGGACCCGACGATCAGCGCCTTGAAGTTCTCCAGCGTTGGGGCTTTAGGGATCGGGAAGATGCCAAGCACGGTCGAGGAGAATTCGGTCTTTGTAAAAAAGCCGGCAAGCACCATGAATATCAGCGGGTACAGCAAGATGATCCCAACGCCGAGCAACACGAGGTGGCCGAGCAAATAAACCGGCTTAAACTGCTTGCTGACCTTAGCGTTTCGCAGACCGGGCATGCGGGATCGCCTCCTTTCTCGCGGATTTGACGGGCTTCAGCGGGATGGTCGTCCGTCTGTCAGATTTCGTGGACCAGTTGTAATACAACACGGTTACGACGATAACGATCAAGGCCATAATTAACGAGGAAGCGCCGGCCATCCCCAAGTTGAAGTCCCAGAAGCCGTCTCGATAAATGCGGAACACCAGCACCTCGGTTTGCCCGTAAGGCCCGCCGTTGGTAATAAACAGCACCTGCTCGTAAATCTGGATCGCGGCGATCAGGTTCGTGATGACGATATACGTCGCGATCGGCTTTAGCCCCGGTAGCGTCACGTAGCGCAGCTTATTCCACCGCCCTGCACCGTCAATTTCCGCCGCCTCGTACAAGGACACATCCACGGATTGCAGACCGGCCAGCCAGATGAGCGCCGCCCCGCCCACACCTTTCCATACGGAGTAGATCACGATCCAGAAAATGCCCCACCCGACGGAGTATTGCCAGACGATAGGTTCCTTGCCCAAAGCCTTCAAAATGTTGTTAATGACCCCGTTGTTAGAATCCAGAAAAATGTTGAATACCTGCGTGGTCGCCACCGTCGCGGTAATCGCAGGAATATACCATATCGAACGGTAAAACCCTTTGCCGAACAGCGGCATGTTCATCAGCAGTGCGGCAAAGAAACCCGCCCCAAGCGTGATGACCGTGACCAGGCCGCCCAGCCAAATCGACCTCCATAACGCATCTGTATATACCGGGTTTTTGAAGAAGTCGATAAAGTTACCGAACCAAATAAAATTAGGCGTATCCGCCAACCCCACCCATTCGAAGAACCCCAATACGAATCCGAACAGGGTAGGGAAACCTGAAACCACCAGCCAGACCAAAAACATCGGTACCAGGATAACGGCGGCGATCCAAGCATCCTTATGCCTTCCTAATCTGCGCTGCAGCGGTGTTCTCCGCTTCTGTAATCCCGCGGTTTCCATCGTCGAAGCAACCCTCCTTCTGTGAATGGCACGTCTTAAGCATCGGTTGTTAGCTGCGAATCTATTTGTATTATTAACTATATTTCAGTATGTCATTTATGTCAAGATATTAGATATATCATTTATCGCTGATTTTCCACAAAAAAAGACACCCGCTTGTCAGGCAAGCAGATGTCCTTATATCCCTGCGAATTACGTTGTGCGTTTCCGGAGCGGTCCGGTGGACTGGCTCTCGATCAGCTTCGGCTCTAGGATCACCTTGGTGTATCCCGCTTCCTTGACGTCGGGCTTTTGGAGGATGTCCAGCAGGATTCGAGCCGCGGCTTCCCCCATCTCGATCTCCGATTGGGAGATATGCGAGAAATATCCCCACTCGTGCAGCCCCGGCGAAGGATCGTCGAACGTGAGGATCGAGACATCCTCCGGCACCTTGAGCCCCAGCTCCTTACAAATCGAATAAATGTAAAGGCCAAGCCGTCCGTTCAGCGTGATATAAGCCGTGGCGATCTGGTTCTTGATAAACCGGTACAACGGGTGCTTCTTATCGATTTCACTGTAATCCACATTGAAATCGGTCAGGATCAGCGCCGGATTAATCATCGCTTCCTTCTGCTTCAGCGCTTCCATGTATCCGTTAATTCGCTCCTCCACGGTTATGGTCGGCAGCGGGGAATCGGAACAGATCGCGATGTCGCGATGCCCGAGCCCCCACAAATAATCAACGGCAAGCTGCCCCCCGATCATGCCGTCGCTGCGCGACAGGTTCGTTGCGACTCCGGGCAAATATCGATCGATAAGAACAAACGGGTAGCCGCGCATTTTGAGGGACAAAATTTCCTCGTTATACGTTTCCGCGTCACAAGGGAAAATAATCAGTCCCGCCGCCCCTTTGCGGATCAAGTCGTGAATCGCTTCCTTCTCCCGATCAATGGAGTTGTACGTCAATACGATCTGCAGGCTGTAAGGACTGTCCGCAATGATGTTATTGATCCCCTGAAGCAGGCGGATGGCGAAATAGTCGACCAGCATCGGCATCACCAGCCCGATCGTGATCCGCCCCGGAACAGGAGGTGCAGCTTCGTTCGCCGCCAGCAGGTTATCGGCAGAACCTCCGGGAAATGCTCCGGCGTTGTACGACAGCGCCCCCGGATTCCCCTCCAACGCCGTCCAAGGCCCAACCTCCTGAGACGATAACGAGCCCTGGTGACGATGCAGCAGCTCGCCGATCCCCTCGCTGACGAAGCTGCCCCGTCCGGGGATCCGGTAGATCCAGCCGTCCTTCGCCAGCTGCATCAACGCATTGGCCACCGTAATCCGGCTGACGTCGAATTGTTCCATCAATTCTTTCTCTGAGGGGATCTTGTCATTCTCCCGCAGCTTCCCCTGTAGAATCATATCCTTGAAGTGTTGTTGAATCTGCATATATAACGGTTTTCGTTCGTTTTGCATAAGGCTTCTCCTATCTTCTTACTCTCCATATATTCACATTATATCATTTATAGCATTTAGTCAATCGATTTCATGTCTCCACCTCACTCGACAATTATCATTGTATATATTAAATATATTGTACAGTGTTATTTTTTTAGTTATATGCAAACGCTTTCAAAATATGACAAAGCCAAACGGCTTGATGGAGTCGATGAGTTCCGAGGGGCGCGGAAATCCGTCCCCTGCCGTCGCACGCTCTCATTACTGTACGGGCCCCATCGCCTTGATTTTGACCTCGACCTTGACGTCGATCTTCGCTTGAGCGAACGCTTCAGACCAGCGGTCCTGAATCTTCCGGAAGTGGGGGTACTCATGGGCCCGGGCGTAAATGCCAAGCCCGATCGGGTCAATGCGGCGCTTCTGGAACCGTTCGATCAGGTCTTTGAACTGCGCCTCAGCAAGACGGGAAAGCTTCTCCTCCAGCTCTTTCTGCTGCTTCCGGATCTCATGGGGAAACATGACCTCAGACAAGGAGGCGGGCATCGAAACTTGAATATCGAACTTGAACCGGTCGTCCTGGAAGGAGGTTTTGATCTTTGTTTTGACGCTGGACGTGCTGAAGCTGAGAATATCCGTGTTGAAAGGCCCCCGCTTGTGCACGCCGGGTAGCCTGTAGCTGAAGTTAATGCCACCCTCAGCGTCTTGTTTCAGGATACGAAGGATGCCCGTCTCCTGCGCGCTCAGGCTCATGACGTATACGCCGCCGTTATCAAGCAAAGCGGTCCCTTTCAAGACAATCCTCTCGTTCTGGATGCCGATTTCAGAGATGGCAAGAGACACCCCCTTCTCGTATACTTGCCTGTGAAGCTCCTGAACAGTGGTCAGCACCGTCTCCGAACGTTTGCTTTTCGAGTCGACCATCGACCGAAGCAGCAAGGGCAGAATCGGCTGATCGGGATCCTTTTTGTCCATGATCGCGTCGAGCGAGCCTTTATAGTAAATCATGCGGTCCGTCGTCGTATTTTTGGCGTCGCGAAACAGAACGTCCAGCAGATTGAACCAGCCTTCATGCTGCAACAGGCGGCCTCCGAGCAAGATGACCTGATAGTTTTTTCCGCTAAGCAACCCGGCCGTTTCGGCTCCCTGCGCAGCCCGCGACTGCCGTGGCGTCAGCGCCGCCGCTTTGGTCTCGAGGCTTTTGTTCTCCGGACCCTTGATGAACACCGGGCTGGACGTATACATGAGCAATTGATCGTTCTCGTCGAGATCGATGCCGAGAGCAAGCGGAATCGTGGCTTCTTCCAGGTCGAGCCTGTCCGCCGCGCAGGCCGCAAGTATCAAGACGAAGACGGACAGCACAGCCATCCTTAATATCGCCTTCATACTAAACCCTCCTTTTCAGCTTGTCCTGCGCCCAGAAGAACAACAGTAAAAGGGCCGGGACAATGTATTCCAGCACGGCGCCGGTTCTTCCCAACACCGATTCAAGCCAGTCGTTCTGGCTGAAGGTTGGGAAATAGAAGAAGGACACGCCGGCGAGCAAGGCATAGAAGATCCGCAGATGCTTGCGCTCGCCGCCGGCTCCGAGCAACCAGTTCGAGCAGTAAACGGCGAAGTAGCTGGCCGGAACCCAGATCAACGAATAGATGAACAGATAAAAGGCGATAAACGGAACTTCAATCCGCTCCATAACGCGGAACTCGATCGTTTTCAGCATCTGAAGGACGGGCTGGTTGAATTCCGTAATTTCGTCCGGGCTGAAATAAACGAAGCAGACGGTTGTGATCCAGAGGTAGAGGACAGCGGTCAAGGAATTGGCCAGCACGACTCCCCGCACGGCATACTGCTTGTGCTTCAGATTCGGGTATAAGAACAGGGTGGCTGCAAAACCGACGAACGAAAAGAGGACGCGCTCGATTCCCGTCAGCACCGGCAGAACGCCCTCTTTGAAAAAAGGCAGCAGATTGAGCCAATGGGCTTCTTTCAGCGGATACAAATAAATGAGCGGCGTCCAGAACGTAATCCAAAACACCAACTCGGCGTATCGGCCGACCAGAAGGGGGCCTTCCTTGACAATCGCATAGGCGGGAATAAGCAACAAAATCAGCATGACGTAAGCCTTCGTCTCGGGAAGCAGCCACGAACGGGTAATATTCGTCGTCCGGACGAACCCGTCATAGGCCATAGTGGCAAAATAGATACCGAACACGAGCGCCGCCGCTTTTCCCGCCCATTTCCCGATCCGAAGTGAGATCAGGTCGAGCACCGTTCCTCCCGGCATTCTCCGCATGAGCCGGACGGCGATGAGGCTGGCGATGACGGAAAGAAACCACATCACCAGAATCGTCATCCATCCGTCCGTCCCCGCTCCTTCCGCCAGGAGACGGGGCAACGGGAGGTACGCGATGCTGATTTGAAGCCCGCTGATGATAATCGCGAATTGCAGCATGGTGAGTTCAGCCGTTTTTTTCGATTTCACGTTTGTTCTCCTTCCGGATCCGGGCGCGTGCGACCTTGCCTCCGTAACTGGACGGGGTTTGCGCCCAACGGACGTTCGTTCATCATCCATAGCGGAACCCGCATGAACGCATCTTTCCAATCGGAGAATCGGACGGGTCCGAACGGACTGAAATAGGGTCTGCCGAGGGAATGCAGCGCCAGCAAGTGAGCGATCAGAATCATAATCCCGATCATGATGCCGACGAGCCCGAACAACGCCGCGGCGATCATCAGGCAGAAGCGAATGAGGCGAACTGCCGCAACCAGATCATAGTTGGGCAGGATGAACGATGCGATGGCCGTAAACGCGACAACGACAACCATAATGTTGCTGACCAGGCCCGCCTGCACAATCGCCTGGCCGATAACGATACCGCCGACGATGCCGACGGTTTGTCCAACGGGAGCGGGGAGGCGGACGCCCGCTTCACGCAGCATCTCGAGCGTGATTTCCATAAATACCGCTTCGACGAACGGCGGGAAGGGGACTTGGCCGCGGGATTCCCCCAGCGTCAGCAGCAGCTTGAACGGAATCACCTCGTAATGAAACGAGGTAACCGCAATATAAAAGGCGGGCAGGAAAGCGGCAATGCCAAAGGCAAACAACCTCAGCAGTCTAAGAAACGTCGCGATGGACCAACGGGTGCTGTAATCGTCCACGCTTTGAAAGAATGACGTAAAAGAGATAGGTGCGACCATGACGCTCGGGGAGCGGTCCACGACGACGACAATCCTTCCTTGCAGCAGTTGCGACGCGGCTGCGTCGGGCCGCTCGGTCATCAGCATTTGCGGGAAGGGTGAAGCGGAACTGTCTTCCACCAGCTCAGCCAGCTCGCCGGTATTAATCACCGCGTCGATGTCGATCGCGTCGATCCGCTCCTCCATTTCCCGAAGCAGCGTTGGATTCACGATATCCGCAATGTATAGAACATAGACCTTGGTGTGACCCCGGCGGCCGACGATTTTTTCTTTGATTTTCAGCTCCTCGTGCGGCAGGTACCGGCGCAGAAGCGCGAGGTTATGGGAGCCGGTTTCGACGAACCCTTGATGCGCGCCTTTCAGCGACGTCTCCAATTGGGGATCTTCGATCGCCCGCTGCGGCCATCCTGACGTTCCCAACACCTGTGCTTCGGCCCAGCCTTCGATGAAGAGGACGCTGTCGCCCTCCAGCACGGCTCTCTCGGCCTTGACCCATTCGTCGATCGGGGTCATTCGGCCCGCCGACAGCGGCAGTTCCCGGCCCTCGCCCGTTTGCTTGGTCTGAAGCGGAAGCAGCACATCCCGGTTGACGGAATTGTTGTCGGTCAGGCTGTCAAGATAGACCAGCATAGCCGGAGACTGCGTCTGCCGGATAACGAATTTGCGAATAACCAGATCGGGTGAAAGGGTGAAGCGCTCCTGAATCTTCTTCTCGCAATCGCCGAGATCCGAGGGGATCGGATCATGTACAGGTTCGGGTTTGCGCGTCGAACGGTAGGAGCCTTGGTATTTTCGCCCGCCCGGCAAGTAACGTCCGAAGAAGCTCATGAACATTCCTCTTTCCTTAGGCAATGGGCATATTTTTCCACCGATCCCGGTTTATATGCGTACAGCGTTTCCGAGAATCACTTCAGAACAGGATTGAACTCCGCTTCCTTCACTTCGAATCGAAACCAGTGAAACGGTCCCGCTTGCAGGTTCCAGCAAATCTCCCCTTGCGAAGGAATGAATATCCCCTGAAAGGGTTTGTAGGTTCCCATCCGAACCTCCCACTCTTCCATAGTGCAGGTTTCTCGATCTTCTTTAAATCGCTGCGCCATAAAACGAACGGGCTCGCCCGTTTTTTGAAAATAAAAGGTGCCCGACGCGTTGATGCCTCCATAGGAGATATTGGCTCGCGCTACATCGTCAGCGACGGCTTCCCAAGTAATATACGGCGACAAAGCCGCTGTGGGATACCAGACCATCTCAGCCAGATACCGTACTAGGGATCCCTGGTCAATCTCGCGACCACGTGCATGCCCCACTTTAAACACGCCCATAAGCTTGATGAGCATATCGGCTTGACCGTTCAAGTACAAGTCTCTGCCATAAATCGCCACCCCCGGTGCCGCCCGAATTCTCGCCTTCCAGATGAAAGATGGCTGGTCAAGCAAGGAGTACTGCTTGGCGCGGAACGGCATCCAGCCTCCCTCAGGCTTCGTGCGCAGCATCCCTTCCTGCCTAATCCTAACGGATTGAATCGGCTTCCCTGCATCCAATGAACGAGTGAGACGCAACCACCTCAATACCGGCGGCGGCAACTGCTGCAACCTTTCTTCATTGAGTTGGATAACGGGCTCATGAGCGCATGCCTGCAGGAGAAGAGCGGTTTCCTTTTTTACGTTTCGCCGAAAAGTGAAATTTTGAACAAGCGCAGCTATGAGTAATCCTGATCCGATCACGACAACCGTAATGACTAAAATCTGAAGCCAATCCATGCGCCGCCTCCTCTACGATTCTCAATGATTAAGATGAAGAACGTGCTTCCAACTTCATGATGTTCGATATGAACTGGTCAATCAAGGCTGCGAAGTGCCGGAGATCATCCTCCGAGAAGCCGCCGAACAAATCATGTAAGAAAGCCAGCTCCCGATCCCCTCTTGCCGCAAAATATTCCTGACACCTCTCGGTAAGGCCGATTCGTTTGAACCGGCGATCCGAATCATCGACGGAAATCTGGACAAACCCTTTCTTTTCCAGACTCCGGACCATTTGCATGACATTCTGATGAGAAACACCGAGTACGCCGGCAATTTCTTTCACAGAGAGTATGCGCGGCTGACTTTTGTACATAATGGCAATCAAGAGCCACTGCTTCACCGTTACTTCGGGATCCAGCCGATCCCCGAGCACTTGCAGCCGATTGGCGATAATGAACAGCGAGGCGAAAATCTTCCCTTTATGCTCATCCACAGTCATCCCCTGCCTCTCCCGAACCAATAGGTAATATATTATATATCTAGCATGAGGATATTTTTCCTGTCAAGGAGATATGTTTTCTGTTCGTCAAAAACCGTAACAAAACGCCCTGGCCTTTTTACGACCAGGGCGTACCTTTCGATTTATTTCTCAGCACTGAATGGTGATAACCGCTTGGGCAGGATCGCTCTGACTTGCAGCTACCTCCACCTGCTTCACACATTCCTGACCATTCGGTACAATGACAGGCGTTATCACGGGATAACCCGCTTGCTCAATCAGGGCGATGTCGAACTCCAGCAGCAGTTGTCCCCGGGTGATCACATCCCCCGTTTTGACATGTGCCGTAAAGCCCTCCCCCTTCAGAGATACGGTGTTCATTCCGACATGAATCAGGATTTGCGCGCCGGAAGCGTGCTCCAGCATAATCGCATGTTTGCTCTTCTCCATCAAGTGAACAACCTTGCCGTCAAACGGAGCGATGACTTTCCCTTCTGTGGGCTGGATGGCGACGCCTTCCCCCATCATTTTAGCGGCAAAAGCTTCATCAGGCACTTGCTCCAAGGCTACCAACGTTCCGGGTACTGGAGACGGAATCTCAACCACCACCGGACCGGCTTGTTTCTTCTTCCAACCAAACACCGTTGTTTCCCCCTACCTTATAGATTTTTAGCGATGAAGTAACCTTCTCGGGTGGCATCCATCACATTTCTTGGTTTATTAGCATCGCCGATAACAAAGGTGTCCGGAACAATGCCATAGAAGGAATCGATGAGCGCTGGAGTGGTTCTCATCCCCGTGGAGAGAATCACGGTATCCGCCGGAATTTGCTTCCGCTCGCCAGCTTCCTCATAAATAACCCCGTCCGCACTGATTTCTACAATTCTCACATTTAATTTGGTGTGCAGCGTTTCTTGCTTGTCCATGGCCTGCCGTAAACCAACGCGATAGAGGATGTTCCCGTTCTTGGCCAGCAGATCTCCCGCTTCCATAATGGTAACCTGCTTCCCGTGGCGCGCCAATTCGATCCCCAGCTCGCATCCCGTGGAGCCGCCGCCAACCAGCACGACCTTATTCCCGACTTCATCCATCCGGGTGTAGACGTCCAATGCCCCCATCACATGGCTTTGCTCCACACCTTTGATCGGAGGTGTAAACGGAACCGCACCCGTAGCCACAATAATGGCATCCGGGGACAACTGCTTAATCAGCTCCGGCGTTGCTTCTACGCCCAACTTCACCGTAACCCCTGATTTGCCGATCTGGGTAATTAAATAGTTCATATAATTGTACAAATCAATCTTCAGCTCTTCATATGCCGAGTAACGCAAGGCCCCGCCGAGCGATTCGTGCTTCTCCAGCAAAATCACTTCATGGCCCCGCTCATCCGCAACCAAAGCCGCTTTCATCCCCGCCGGGCCGCCCCCGACGATAACCACCTTTTTCCTTTGCTTCGCCTTAGGCAACTCCAAAGGAACCATATCATAGCGGGTATAACGCGGGTTAACCGAACAGCCAACATTTTTGCGCTCCGTGGAGATATGGTAGCAGTATTGGCATCGCAAGCAAGGGACGATATCTTCATCGCGGCCTTCCTTGGCCTTCTGCGGCCAGAACGGGTCGGCAATCAAAGGGCGCCCCAGGGCAACAAAGTCCGCCTTGCCTTCCGCAATAATCGATTCGGCTTCCGCTGGGCTCATGATCGCGCCCACCACAGATACGGGGATCTTAACGTTGCGCTTGACCTCGGCAGCCCACTCAACGTTAGGCATATGCTCTTTAAAGATCGTTGGAGCCATGTGCACATTGCCCTCATAGTTGATATCCAGCCCCGCCGAAATATGCACCATATCCAGCTTGTCCTCAACGATTTTGATAAACTCCAACACGTCCCTGAACTCAATGGAGCCGTCCACAACTTCGGAGGCGCTGATTCTCATGTCCACGATAAAATCATGACCCACCGCTTCGCGCACCCGATCAATAATCATTTTCGGGAATTTAATCCGGTTCTCAAAGGAACCCCCGTATTCGTCCGTCCGCTTGTTGAACAGCGGCGACAGGAATTCGGCAGGGAGCCAGCCATGGGCAAAATGCAGCATAACGAGATCAAATCCGGTCTCCTTGGCCCGCTTGGCCGTCTCTGCCCAGTCGTTCGCGACCTCGTCCATCATTTGCTCGTCCATCGCTTTGACGATAGTGCCGTCTTCCCGCACCAGATCAACAGGGCCAATGGCATAATCGTCTACACGGGCATATTGACCCGAATGAATCAGTTCCAGCGAGGCCTTTGCTCCCGCCTGATGGGCGACAATTACCCGATTTCTCGTGGCTTCCATTTGATATTTGTCGAAGGCATAGGGCTCGTCCGGCCGGGAATAGCTTGCTCTCTTGCGGCTGACGTTAACGCTGCCCGTAATAATGACCCCGGCTCCGCCGATCGCTTTATCATGATAAGGTCCTGCAGGCGTGGCAATAATCCGGTTATTGAATACGGTATTTTTGATGCGAATCGGCTTGAATAGATTTGGAAATTTCATCCTTATCCCTCCTCGGTCTGCTCTTCTTGAGGTTCATCCAACATCGCGCCGTTTGATGCAATCACGTTTTTGTACCAGTAAAAAGATTTCTTGCGCTCCCGGTTCAGTGTACCCTGTCCTTGATCGTCACGATCCACATAAATCAGGCCGTAGCGTTTCTTCATTTCTCCGGTCGAGGCGCTGACCAAATCAATACAACCCCAGACGGTGTAGCCCATGACATCTACTCCATCCAACACAACCGCGTCTATCATATGAGCAATATGTTTTCTCAAATAATCGATTCGATAATCATCCTGGACCATTTCGCCTTCGCGCTTCTCATCGACGGCCCCCAGGCCGTTCTCAACCACAAAAATCGGCAACTGATAACGATCATACAAATAATTCAAAGCGATTCGCAGCCCCAGGCCATCGATCTGCCAATCCCAAGCACTCTTCTCCAGATACGGATTGGCAATGCCGTCCAGCATGTTGCCCTTGACCCGAATTTTCCGGTCGGGGTTGGCGCTGGTAACCAGGGACATATAATAGCTGATGCCTATATAATCAACGGTCCCTTGCAATAAGTCTTGCTTGTCCTGCGGGGTAATATCCAGCGAGATTTGACGCCGTTCCAGAAATTTAATTGCTTTCGGAGAGTAGTACCCCCGGACTTGGATATCGGAGAAATAATAGTGGAGGTCCATATTATGCAGGTTCTCCAGGTTGTCTTCCGGGGAGCAAGTCTCCGCATAGGATAACGGATACAGCATCATCATGCCGATCTTGAAGTCAGGATTAATCTCGCGACCCAACCGGACAGCTCTTGCACTGGCAACCATCTGATAATGTGCCGCTTGATACATCAACTGCTCGGGGTGCTCCGCCTTCTCGATGCGAATCCCCGCAGCAATGATGGGATTTAAGGTAATCACATTAATCTCGTTAAAGGTCATCCAGTATTTCACCTTCGTACGATATCTCCGGAACAGCACCTCACACAAACGAACATAAAAATCGATCATGTTGCGGGAGGTCCAGGAACCGTATTTCTCGACCAAATAAAGCGGGGTTTCATAATGAGAAATCGTAACGACCGGCTCAATACCATATTTCAAGCATTCATCAAACAGGCGGTCGTAGAAGGCCAGTCCTTCCTCATTCGGCTCCCTCTCATCCCCTTGCGGGAAGATCCTCGTCCAATGAATGCTGGTCCGGAAGCATTTGAAGCCCATTTCGGCAAACAAGGCGATATCCTCCGGATAACGATGATAAAAATCAATCGCTTCGTGATTCGGGTAATACACGTCTTCCAGAATGCCGTCCGTATATACTCGCTTCTGCCCGTGCTTACCGGCAGCAGCGACATCTGCGGTGCTAATCCCTTTGCCTCCTACATTCCATGCTCCTTCGGATTGGTTAGCCGATATGGCCCCTCCCCATAAGAAATCCTCAGGCAATTTCTCTGTTGACATACGGTTCCTCTCCTTACTCTCTACTTTTCACCGAGCTTCTTTCTATAATTTCCGAATGGAAAATAGCGCCCTTCTGCAGCTTCTGGACCAAATCGGCCTTAACTTTATTCCCCTCTATCATGGCGATTAAGGATTTGGCCACTCTACGCATAATTTGCTGCTGATGCAGATCCACCGTCGTAATCGGCGGAGTGACCATTCTGGAGATTGGATAGTTGTTGTAGCCTACAATGGATACGTCATCGGGCACAGAGATCCCCCTCTCCAGCAGCTTCTGCAAGCCTCCTACAGCCAGATCATCCGTAGCGTAAAAAATTCCGTCAACTCGGCCGGATTCAATATGTTCCACAATGCTCTCCGTAATGCCGTAGCCGTGGTCATAATCGCTGCCGCGCGCTTCAAACACAAGCTCTTTATCCAGCTCAAATTGATATCTCTTCAACGTTCTCAAATATCCTTTATACCGATAGTTCGAGCCAATGGATGTCCGGCTTCCTCTCACGAAAGCAATCTTGCGATGTCCCTTGGCAATAAGATACTCGGTGATATCTTCCCCGACACGCTTATAATCGAGGGGGACATTGATCACATGTTCATTTGTAATCAGCTTGGCGGCCCGGCCCAGCACAAACACCGGCATATTCTTATTGGCATAAAGATTAATAAATTCCTCAGAGATAAATTTGGACATGCAGATGACCGCGTCCGCCCGATTCTCGGAAATAAACCGCTCAGCCGTTCCTTTATGCTTGTCATTCGCTGTAATAATGACCAAATCGATTTGCTTCGCAATCAACTCCTGCTGAATGACCTGCAAGGAGTCGGTAAAATAGGAACGGGTCGGATTATCCGTAATCAGCAGCACGATATTGGTCTTCTGCCGCTGCAAATCAATCGCCGAGCCGTTCTTGATATAGTTAAGCTGCTTGGCAGCTTCTCTCACTTTGATCTTGGTCTTCTCGCCAATTT
The DNA here is from genome assembly GCF_900021165.1 of Paenibacillus phocaeensis. GTDB lineage: Bacteria > Bacillota > Bacilli > Paenibacillales > Paenibacillaceae > Fontibacillus > Fontibacillus phocaensis. The sequence continues at coordinate 219,214 of NZ_FCOQ01000009.1, forward strand.
CCGGACTGTCGTTCAAAGCCATGGAGACCGCCGAAACTGAAATATCGAGTAATTTTGCAATATCCTTAATCGTTGCCATGTTGTCTCACACCTCGCGCCTATCGTTCCGTTTTTCTTTATATTATAGAGTACGCTCAAGGGATTTGCAGTTTCGGTTGCTCTATGGCTTCTGCTTGGCTAGTAGCGTGATAAACGGTTGGAAACCTACGACTTCTGCTTCTTGAACTGAATGTTTTGCTTGCTTAATAGAATCGTAGCAAAGAAGGAAACCGCCAAAGTTACCCCCACTGCGATGAAATAGGTCGTTGCCGTTGGCGAAGACAGAAAGGCCGGCAGGCCGAACAGACCCGTGAACGCAAAGTTCGTAATATAGGACTTGGTCATGCCGAAGATGATACCGCCAACTAAACCGCCCAGTGTGAGCGAGATGAAATATTTCTTGTTCTTCATGACAACCCCGTACAATCCCGGTTCAGTCACACCTGACAAGAAGTTGACGAAGGCGGAGGAACTGGCAATCGTTCTCTCTTCCTTGCTCTTGGAGATGACCATCACGGCGAGACACACTCCAAGCAGCGCGTAGTTCCCCATTCCGCCTGAACCCAGACTGTATTCCATGCCGTGTTCAGCCAGATAGGACAGTTGCAGGGGCAGCACAACCCAATGAATCCCCAGCATGATGACGTAAATGAACAGAGCGCCAAATACGGCGTTAAAAAGAATAACGTTGGAGTTCAGGAAGAACTCGTACCCATCAGCTACCAGATTCGCCAGCAGTCCGCCGACAGGGCCAAATACCATCAAAGTCAAAGGAACCATAATCAGCATGGACAAGAGCGGCACAAAGACGAATTGCAGCATCTTGGGCAGAAATCTTTTCAGCAGCTTATCCAGATGGGAGTAGGCCCAGATAGCCAAAATAATCGGAATAACCGTACTGGAAAAGTTCATCGCCGTAAACCGGATCCCCAGGAAGTCGATCACATTCCCCGTCGTCGTGATGCCCGTAATGTTCGGTTCCATCAATGCTGCGCCAATCGCTGCCCCGATGTAAGGGTTAGCCCCGAACTTCTGAGCTGCTGTGAAGGCAAGCAAGATCGGGAAGAAATAGATCAAGGCATTCCCTGCGCCAGCCAGGATTAAATAAGTGTTGCTGGTAGCCGGAAGTACCCCCGATTGAGCCAAAATATCAATAAGCCCTTTAATAATCCCCGATGTCGCCAAAATAGGAATATACGGCGTAAAAATCGCGGAAATCGTTGCCAGCAGCTTATCAAACCAGGACTTCTTGCTCCCCTTGGCATTAGTAGCCGGGCTTGCCGAGCTCGCCGCCGCGACTCCTTCAGCCCCTGCGCCGCTCTCCAATTGCTGCATGATTTCAGCGTGCATCTCATTGACTGTAGGGCCGATGATGACCATCGTTTGCCCTTGAGCATCCATCACCCCAAGCACCTTCGGCAGTGCTTTGAGGGCCTCGCGATCGGCCTTGGAACTATCATGCAGTTCAAAGCGCAATCTTGTCGCGCAATGAACCAGGCTCGAAATGTTTTGGCTCCCTCCCACGAGTTTAATGATGCTTGTTGCCGTCTCTTTGTTACTCATTTGCGTCACCCCAGTAACTTTATCATGTGCTAAAACCCGTTTACTGAAACGTTACAGTAGAAGTTCAAAAAAAATATTTTGAACAAACTGAAACGTTTCAGTCGTGCTCAAAAAAATAAATCCCTGCAGGTATGTGCCTAGTATAAGTGACAAAATTCGACTTGTCAATAAACCGTTTTCAAAAAAATAATGGAACTCCAGAACAAAACCATGAGCTCCTTCACTGGCATTAAGCCGGGGAAAGAGCTCATGGTCTTATGAGTTTAAGAGGCTGCTCGCTTTATCCGAAATCAGAAAAGGGTGGGTACCATTCCCCCATCCATGCGGATAGGGGATCCTTTAAAAGCAGAGGCCATCGGGCTGCAAATGAAAGCAGTTAATCGACCGATCTCCGCAGGTCTGATAAACCGCCCGATTTCGGATTGAGGCAGGTTCTTCGTCATGAAGTCCTTCTCTTTCGCTTCAAAGGTCATCTCTTCATTTGCATACACGCTCTCAATGATCTGGCGCACGTTCTCGGAGAGGGTGGGTCCCGGCAGGATCGTGTTCACTGTAACTTCGGTGCCGCGCGTCAGCTTGGACAAGCTCTTGGACAAGGACAGCAGCATCGATTTGGTTACGCCGTATTGAGGCATCTGTCCGGAAGGCATGACGGCCTCCTCACTTGCGATGAAGATAATACGGCCGTATTCGCGGCTCATCATGGAAGGCAAGTAAAACTTGCTTAAGGCGTTGGCGGCGAGAAAGTTCGTACGGAAGTACTTCTCCCATACAGCATCGTCTACGTCGTCATAGGACATGATCTCATAGATCCCCATGCTGTTGACGAGGATATCAACGTGGGGGAATCGCGCGAATAAAGCCTCCCTCTGCTGCGAATCGACGAGATCGGCGGCTGCATTTCGAGGTTCCGTTCCCGGGAATGCCGCTTGGATCTCAGCGACCGTACGCTCTACGTCATCGTTGTTACGACCATTTATGAGAACATGAACACCTTCCCTGGCAAGTTCAAAGGCAATCGCTTTTCCTATACCTCGGGTTGATCCCGTTACTAAAGCTGTCTTATTCTTTAATCCCATCTCCATCTGCCTGCACTCCTTGTGTCTAGGATAGGGATTATGATACCTCGTTTCGTCTATTCGGTCACTAGCCCGGAACGTCAATTCTCTTGCGCAACACGCCAATTGGCAGGCGTCTCCCCTGTCCATAAGCGAAACGCGCGATAAAACGAATTCTGATCCTCATAGCCGACGAGAAAAGCGACCTCTTTGATCTCCAGCGCAGGGTCCGCCAAGTAAGCGACGGCCATCTCTCGCCTCGTTTTTGCCAACAACTGCTTAAAGCTTTCGCCTTCTTCCGTCAGCCTGCGCTGCAAGGTGCGCTCGCTCATCCCGAGCTCGGCGGCTACGGTTTGGATGTTGATTTTCCCTTGAGTCAGGCATCGAGACAGGATCCACTGCACCTTAGCGCTCATGGTGAGCTGGCCCTGCCGTTCTTCCAGCGTACGATCCAAGGAAGGAGTCAGAATCTCGAGAAGTTCTTCGTTATACGACGTGAAGGGGCGTTCCAGATCCTCACGCTTCAGCGTTAGCCGATTACGATCCGCCCCCGTCCTTACGCGACAGCCGAAATAACTTTCAAGGGCTTGGACGTTGCCCATGTAATTTATAAATTCTACGGAATGTGCCTTCAGTTGACGGCCGGTTCCCCGGCGTCCGAGCTCAAGCAGGTAGGCGAGCGTAATGCCGACAAGTACCGGCGGTCCGGGCAACTCGGCATGCTGCCATTCCAATTCAATTGCATATTGCTCGCCTTCTTCCTGAATCCGCAAGTTTTCCGGAGGACACATTTGCTTATAACGCGCCATTCGGTTCAGTGCGTCCCGGTAATCACGGGCGTGAAAGGTCGCCAAAGCAGCCGGCGGATACTGAGCGGTCTCGTACGCGGTTGCAAGCTTGACGATTCCCGTAGCGATGTCCCCGACTAATTCGGAATAGGCTTGCCAGATGGAATAATATTGTGCGGTCGTCACGAACGGTTCGGTGATGACGGTTAGCGGCAGACGTGCCTGGCGCGCTACCGCTATGGGTTCTACCCCTATTCCCTCCAGGCTGGTCCAGAAACCCGGGGCAATCTTGATTCGGTCTACAGAAGGAGCATTCATAGTTGGTAATCGACCTCCAAGGACAATGTCCTCTTGCATTCACTCAAGCCCTTGTCCATCCACGCGATGGCTCTCGATTAACTGCATAACCCACGTTTCATCAAATCGAAGCTTTTCCAGCCGATGCCGGAAAAAGATCTGAATATATTTCTGCTCCCCCCCGGGAATCCGATCGTCTTTGCTCGCATATTCCAACCGTTCTTCCTCGTGGCGGATTTCATAACGCAGGTAATCTTTGTATTGATGCAAAATTAAAAACTGCAATTCCTTGCTGATCAGTTCAAAATTTTTCAGTTTCGTATAAAAATGCAGCTCGTAATCCGGCGAATATGGAATCGGTTCTTCCATCAACCGAAAAAAACGTATTCTGCCTTCGTCCGTAAGTTTATAAGTCTTTATTTTTTTCCCTTTTCCTTGTTTGGCACCCTCCGGTTGCTCATCGGGAACCTGTTCGATTAACCCGTCCGCAAGCATGCCGTGGATCAGCGGATAAATCGCCCCCCAGCTGACTTTTCGCGTAGGACCAACGATTCCGTTCAAAATCTGATGGAGCAAATAGCCGTGCATCGGGTTATTCATCAATTCGCCGAGTATGAACAATTCGTACAAACGAAAGGCCCCCTTTACTGCTTTTAAGCAAACCTCAGTATAACATACAGCTGCCTGAAAAAACAGAAAAGCCGCAGGTCGCGGCTTTTCCAGGCCACCTCCGTTTGCGGCCGGTTCCGGTATTTTGCTTTAATACCTGCCGTTACGCCGAATGCTGTTGCGCCATCACTTGGCGGTGTTTCGGCAGGAATGATACGGCGAGCAGGTTCGCAATCGCGATCCCCAACATGAGCAGAAAAACGGCATGCATTCCGGCAGCCAACTCCGTTTTGGAGCCGATTATGGTTACATACTGGTTGTAAATCGTGCCGAAAACCGCGATGCCGACCGTTTGGCCAAGCGCACGGGCCAGCATGCTGGAAGCGTTGGCGACGCCGCGTTTTTCCCAGCCGACAACCGATTGCACAACAACGGTGGAGGGCGTCGCAACGAACCCCATTCCCAGTCCGATTAGCACGAGGATACCAATCCAAAATACGTAGGGCGAGTTCATCTGAAGCGCAATCAGCCAGATGGAGCCCGCCATGACCAGCGAAGAGCCGAATACGATCGACGCCTTCACCCCGATCCGGTACATGAGCCGACCAGCGATGTTGGAGGCGAGCGGCCAGGCCAGCGACATCGGCATAGCGATCAGGCCCGAGCTTGTTGCGGAATTGCCGAGCACGGATTGAATCCAGATCGGCGAATACACCGTCAACCCCGTCGTAATGCTGAACGTCAGAAAACCGCTGATATAGGTGACGTTCAATACGCGCATCTGGAAAATCGATAACGGGATCATCGGTTCCTCCGCCCGCTTTTCAATCCAGAGGAACAACATAAAACATACGGCCGATACCGCGAACAGTCCCACGATCACCGGGGAATCCCAGGTATGCCGGGACCCGCCGCTCAGTAGCGCATACAACAGCGCGGAGAAGGTAATGGTAAACATAATCGCGCCGAGGTAATCGATTTTTTTCGCCTGACGTTCGATCGGCTGGTGCAAAAACACGACGACCAGCAGCAGGGCGATGATGCCGATCGGCACGTTGATGTAGAAAATCCATCGCCAAGAAACTTGATCGACGAAGTAACCTCCGATTAGCGGGCCGAGAAGGCCAGCCACGGACCAAACGGACGAAAAGACACCCATCATTTTGCCGCGCTGCTTGCCCGAGAACAAATCGCCGATGACGGTAAAGCACACGGGCGCAAGCGCCCCAGCGCCAAATCCTTGCAAAGCCCGGAACCCAATGAGCCCCGTCATCGATTGTGCGGCTCCGCACAAGATGGAACCGAGCACGAATAAACCAATGCCAGCAGCGAATACGGGTTTGCGCCCGAACAAATCGGCGAGCTTGCCGAAAATGGGCGTCGCCACGCAGGTGGTCAACGTATAAATCGCAAACACCCAACTGAACAGCGTCTCGCCGTGCAAATCCTTGATCATATGTGGGGTAGCGGTGGCGACGACGGTCGCATCCAAAGCGCCGATAAACATCGCCGCCAGCATTCCGGCGACCACCATGTTGACGTTGGTTTTCGAGGCCATGAGGAAAACGCCTCCTTACATCTTCTTTATGCGGCCCTTTGACTTAACGATTGCAAACCAAGTAAAGGGTATTGCCTTCAGGATCGTTGAAATGCACGACATTGGCCGCCTTGCCTTCCACAGAATCGTGGAATTGAACGCCGCGGGACTTCAGCGTTTCGATGGCTGACTCCATGTCCTCCACCTCAAATCCTATGGACATGCTGCCCGATTTTTCCGGAAGGGAACCTTGTTCTCCGGCAAGATACAGGAGACCGATCGTCAATCCAGGTGCCGCGATTTGCGCAAAATGCCCGTCCCCGTGCTGCAGTTCCAATCCCAGTGTTTCGGCGTAAAATTTTACCGCCTTTTTCATATCCGCCACCATTACAGTCACATTGCCGCTTTTGAACATCTTATATTTCCTCCTTATTCGTTTGATTGATTTTTATTATATCAAAATAATATAATAAGTAAACATGTTTTATTGATATAATTCATGAAAAAAATTGCGAACGCGCCTTTCTCGATGATGGGAGAAGTATGCTAGACTAAAACAGCCTTAGCCCGATGAGAAATTCGAGCTAAGGCTGTTTAGACATTTTGTTTTATTCCACGATATCCCTAAAGGACGGCTTACTGTCTTTGGAAAGCGACCTTTAGGCCAAGTCCGATATAGATTGCTCCGACGAATTTGCTGCTTAGCCGGCTTATCCGGCTTAGCCATGTCTTCCGTTTCACCAGTTTTCCAAGCGCAGCGATGCTTAGTACAATTGAGGTTGTATACAATGCACTTAAGATCACAAAGACGACACCAAGGATCAAAAACTGCATGGTGACTTGACCTCGTTCGTGATGAACAAATTGAGGCAAAAACGCCAGAAAAAACAGAGCCGTCTTGGGATTAAGAACTTCTGCGACAATTGCCGAAAAGAAGGACTTTAAAGCTCCTGCCGTTTTAACCTTGGGAAGTTGCGGATCTGATGGCTTACTCATCAATGCCCGAATTCCTAAATATAGTAAGTATACCGCTCCAGCATATTTAACCATATTGAAAGCTAGAGCAGAGGTCATCAGTATCGTGGAGAGCCCGACAGTAGCAAATAAGGTGTGAAGAAAATCCCCGATGGAGATGCCAAGCCCTGCCATAATGCCTCCTTTTCGCCCGTTCTGAACGGTACGAGTAATGGTAAGAAGAACGGCGGGGCCTGGAATTATAAATAGAAGAATGACAACGATAACATATGCCAATAACGTTGAAAAATCCGGCATCGGGCCTCCTCCTTCCATAGCACTTAAAGTGAGATGTTGTTACGGCTTTGCAACCATTGTTCGAACTCTTCGGGTGTGCTCACTTGATGGTCTAATACAGCCGTATAGATATCAAAGCTTTTCACCTGTTTCCCATACTCGGCTCTCGATGCCCAGATGGTTTTGATCCGCAGAATAGAGAGAATCGCCTCTTCATCAAGACGACCGGGCAACGTCCGAATATGCCGCAGATCAGGTTGTTTCTCAGGATCATCAACGAACCATATATCCAGTGACCATTGGTTCTCGCTTTTAGATAAGTAATCCAATCCAATAAAATACCCGTCCGGGTAAGCCGGATCGGTGTTCCAGCTACCGGTATCGTTCATAAATTTCATCTGCCGAATCTGGGGATTCAACATCAATTGCGAAGCAATTCGAGAGATTACAGCTATGTCCAACTTGGAACAAACGACCGTCATATCAAGGTCTCTCCAAGCCATTAAACCGAGTGCCGCACTTCCAACTTTGACCGGCATGCCGGCTGCTTTTAACAATGGGATAAGGTTCAATTCTTCCGCCACTGCAGCGGCCTCCGCTTGCAGCTGGAATTGACGAGCAAGCAGATCTTCACGTTCTACCATTTGTTAGCTCACCTCCTGATGTGCTCATGCGGATTCGCCTTTGTTGCTATAGGTTTTGTTATAGTGGTCAACCGCAAAGCCAAATATTACTTTCAACATAAATAAAAGACAAGGGATCAAAATATAAGGCGGGATATGAGGCAGCAAGGGAGTACCACCTAGGCCGATCGACAGAAGCAAGCCGGCAACAAACAGCTGCGACTGCTTTCCTTTAAGCGAGTTCACGATATAAGCCCCTATTAGGGTATAGATCCATACCCCTATAGAATATCCGATCGCCGTGTTTAGTAAAACCCCAATTAATACGACATGAAAATGAATGGCAATGAACACGATTCGGTTCCTTGTTCTCGTTGCATAGTAATTGCTTGTTGAAGGCGTAAAATTGGCGATACAACCCGCGAAAATATCGAATATCAACAATAAACTAAGCACGCTGCGCCATACCGGTAGATTGGATGTCATTTCAGGGTACATCCAATACAATACAGCAGTCAACAGTCCGCCAAACAGTAGGATCGTAAGAATGGATCCAAGAGATTGCCTTTCGCCAAAAACATCATGCAGAACCGATGGAATTATTATTTGTTTCAATGCTTTCCCTCCTACTGCATAGTCCGGGATTATTTGCCAAGAAAGCAACTTCAATCTTCTCGCCGGGTTCAATATTTACTGTATCTAAGACAAGTGGGCTTCCACTAATCGTTTTTCCATTTTTACTAATGACTTGGACATGGTGTCCATGAAGGTGCATCGGGTGATCGGCAAAACTCCGGTTTACAAATGTTGTCTTCACCAGATCTCCCTCCTTGACCATAAGGGGATTGATGTTAACCCTTAAGGACAGCTTTTAAGCCAGCAGCTGTTTGGCGCTGCTCTTTCTTCATCGATTGACGCATGAAAAATTCAGCTACCTTCGGAACGTTGTCAACTTGAATTGAGAAATGAATACGGCAAGATTGATCCGAGATCGGCTCAATACGATAACTTTCGCGAAACGATTGTTTTTCATCAGGAACTGTCTCCATCGTTAACAATTGATCCTGAACAAGCTCTGCCACGATCATGTTTTTTTCGCTCTTGAAGCCTGAGTATTTTCCACTTTCGAAATACTTGGTCCCCAACTGAGCAGGTCCTTCAGGAGTAACTTGAGTCTCCATAATGCCTTTAATCCAGGAAGGTCTCCCCTTTAAATCAACGAGGCGTGAAAAAACGATAGATGCGGGATAATCATAGATTTCGGTATATTCAAATATAAGCATAATTATGATTCCTTTCCTTTTTGATGTAGTTGATTTAACGAAAAAGGATTGTCGACAGAGCATGGGTTAACATTTTTTCCATTTCCCCCTTATTCGCCCCAGTACGCGGTTTTCGCCATCCGATATACCCGTCTGGCCGCACGATGACAGCCCCTGTGGAAGTTATACCGTATGCATCAAGAAAATCGTTCCCAGGATTGTTGAAATCGGCATGCCCATCAACCTGATAAATATCGATCGGGAAATGTAGCGTATCTTTAACATGTTTAGCAGCCTCCACCCAGTTTTTTCCTTCTGGTCCAACGAGTAACACAAATCGAGAACCAAACAGATCGATGGAGGAAAGCCGCTGACCGTTACGTTCCAAAACGACGTGGGCAGCACGGCTTCCTGGCTGACCCGTCCACGACTCGGGATGTTGTACAAGGGGGAGGTTCCGCCCGTCTTCTTCCGGTATGAACGCGCCGTCTGGATAGCGATAACCCATATTGACATGTAGGGTGTTTACCGTAATTCCATCCGCACCTTCATGTTCGCGCTGCTGGGAGAGCATGACGACCTGTTCCACGGTGTAATCCGCTATAGGCCGGCGCTCCATGTCGTAAGTGGCAAGCAAGTCCTCGCCAGCTTCACCGCGCAACACCGCAGCCAGCTTCCAAGCGAGGTTATGTGCCTCGGCAATGCCGGTATTGCCTCCCAAGCCGCCGCTGGGAGGTTGAACTCGTGCGGCATCACCAACGATAAATATACGTTCTTGTTGGAAGCGATCAGCTACGCGAGCAGCCATTTCCCAGGTTAATACCTTCTTGAACTTGACGGGAATGTCAGGAATTCCGATAGCTGCCCTAACTAATGCAATACATCGCTCTTCCGGGTAATCGTCAATCGTTTCTTCCTCCGGATCATAGATCACATCCAATCGGTATACATGAGGCCGCCTGTTTGTGCCGGGATACAAGACAAGACTTCCGCTTGCGTCTTCATTAGCGAAGAAACACATATGTGCATTCTGGTTCTTGAAGAGATCATGGATGTCCGCGTCGAAAATGACGCTGATCAGATGACAAAGTGTCCCCTCTCCATGCTGCCCGATTCCTAAAGTTGCACGGATACCACTTTTGCCTCCGTCGGCTCCAACCATATACTCGGATCGAATCTGGCGCATTTCGCCGTTGGTGCGATCCCGAATGGTGGCCAAAACGCCGTGCTCATCCGCTTCGAATCCGATCAATTCCGTGTTGTATCGAAGATCGGCACCTGCTTGTTCAGCCTTCGTCCGAAGCACAGGCTCAAGTAAATCTTGTGCAATGCCGTTTCCTTCAACAGGACTGGCATCCGTAAAATATGCGCTCATATCTTCCATCAGATTCTCGAATACTTCCCCGGCCAGACTCTCAACAAACATGATACCGAATTCCCTTGGGAAGGGGGGTTCTTCATGGCGTATCTCCTCTTCAACTCCGGCAGAGCGAAAGATTTCCATCGTGCGGGCAGTCAAGCTTGAGACGCGCGGATGGATGGCCGTGCCCGGATGGCGTTCGACGACGATTGACTTTATCCCTTGTTTAGCCAGAAACAGGGAAAGGGATAGACCTACGAGACTCCCCCCCACAATAAGCACAGTTACCGTTTCGTCAATCGTTGTGGAATTTAACGGATTCATTATGACCATGTCCTTTCGTTATTCAATTTCTCTTTCATTTAAACGGTCATCGATTGACTCATTTCTCTTGCGCAGCTCCTCCAATACTTGCTCGATGGCGAACGTTAATGACCTCGTCCTTCTCCCTTTCTTTAATTAACTGTTGCATACGATAAGGATGCATAGGCTCCTCAATAAGGAAACAAAGGATGGCTAAAGCGACAAGTGATTTTTGATATTGGTAATCATAGTAATAATATAACTAGTAATAATATGACGTGTCAACAAAAAATATCTTTTTGATTCATTTGTCATTCCTAATTGCTGTTCCATTGGGGAGCCTCCTTAGTTAAAATAAAATCCCCTCTCCTCCTAAGCAAGCTGACAGCAGCCAGCTCATACAGGACGAAAGGGGAGTTCTTGTACCCGTTAAGTTTAACCTCTTCATGCTCCAAATGAGAACTCATGGTTTCGAAAAATATAAAATAGCCGGCAGCACCACATGATCAACAATCTCTTCCAATTTCTGATGCGACACCCCTTCATATTCAAGCATAAACGTATAACGAATTTGCTCAAAAAGAATGAGTTTGGTCGCTTTAGGTGGGAGCTTTGTGATTTCTCCCCGTTGTACGGCCTGTTGAAGAACGTAATCCATAATCTTAATATTGGAAGCTGTGGCTTCGGCCAACATCTGGCTTGTCCGTTCTCGCTCCTGCTGGCTAATCATCTCGGAAAACAGCATTTTAAATAATCCAAACGGTCCATTGTCGGACTCCAAAATAAATTGCTGACCCACATAGACTAAATGATCACGGAGACTGCCCCTGTTGAAATCCAGACTCTTGAAGATCCCTTCCGATTGCTGCATCCGTTGTTGGACAGCTGCAAACACTAAATCAAACGGAGTATCCCAATAACGATAAACCACCGAACGACTGGTATTCGCCTCACGAGCAATACGCGCAAAATTAATCGCACTGTACCCTTCCGTCTCCAGCAGACGATACGTTGCTGCATAAATATCATTTTGTAATTGGTCGCCGCGGCGGCGGCTTTTATTTGATTCCGTCATCCCTTTTTCTCTCCTTGTATGCTCATTATACAGGAAACTGTATCTTAAATAAATAAGATCCATTCATGTATCTAAATTGACTCATTAAGATGCATTGATGTATCCTAATTATATAATAAGATACAGTCATGTATCCAAAGGAGAGATCATCATGAAGGTTATTGTTTTAGGAGGCTCGCACGGGGGGATTGAAGCGGTTGAAGCGTTACGGTTGATGTGTCCGAATGCGAACGTTCAATGGTATGACAAAGGGGACTTCTCCTCCACTTCGGCCAAGGATCTTGAAGCCATTCAACAACAAGGAGTATCCATCTTCAGCAACACTGAAATAACCAAAGTAGAACCTGGCAAACACCAAGTAGAAATAAAAGATCTTATGACAGGGGAAACGCGAAAGGAGGGTTATGACAAAATCATTTTAAGTCCGGGTGCAAAGCCGTTTATTCCTCTTGTCCCTGGACAGCATTTAACAAACATCGGTACGATGAGCAGTCGACAAGATCTATTCACTATGAGAAAACATGCTGCAGATCCAGGTATTAAACACGTTGTAATTGTTGGCGCAGGATACATTGGGACGGGAGCCGCTTCATTATTTGCCGAATCAGGGAAAAAGGTTACGTTAATGGACATCAACAATCGTCCTTTAAGCTCCTATTTAGATCAGGAATTTACGGATGTACTTGAAGAAGAAATGAAAGATCGGGAAGTGGAATTGGCACTAGGCAACTCGATCCTCGAATTTGTCGGTGATGAAAATGATCGAGTCGTCGAGGTTGTCACTACAAAAGGCACCTATTCAGCAGACCTGGTCATCTTGTCTGCCGGCAATCGTCCCAACACGGAATGGTTGCAAGGCGCAGTGGAATTATTGCCGGATGGCAGAATTAAAACAGATGAATACATGCGTACAAGTGATCCCGATATTTTCGCCATTGGGGATGCAACAACGGTTTGGTACAATCCCGGTAAAATGCGGATGAATGTTTCATTAGGAACCAACGCGCGTCGTCAAGCCCATTGCGCAGTAAAAAACTTGTACGAAGCCATTCATCCGCTTCCCGGTGTACAAGGCTCTTCAGGTGCGCATAATTTTGATTATTATTTCGCTACAACTGGTTTGAATGATAAAACGGCAAAAAAGCTGGGCATTGAAATCAAATCCGTCTACTTGGAACAAGGGGCTGCCCTGTTCTCTCCGGAGAAGACCGTTATGTTCAAACTGGTTTACGATCCAACCACTTTAGAGATTTTAGGGGGACAAATCATGTCTAAAGTCGATATAACTGCTCATATCAATACGGTCTCCCTTGCGATTCAAACCGGATGCACCTTAGAACAATTGGCCTATGCCGACTTCTTCTTTCAGCCCGAATTAAACACACCATGGAATGTAATAAATGCGGCAGGATTAAAAGCATTACAACAAGAGAAAGTACGGTAACAGACTTTCACTTCGCATCAACGAGGATGGCATTCGCATGTGAGGAGTGTCACCATCGATCAGAAAGTCGCCTAATAGTGCGCCTCCCCCGCCTGCAAAGCGTCGCGAAACCGCTGGATGTCCCTAATCGGGGGGGCGCCATACATACGCGCGTATTCTCGGTTGAAATAGGAGGGACTCTCGTAGCCAACCTGAAAAGCCGCTTCAGCCGCTTCCATCGTTGAGGATAGGAGAAGGCGGCGCGCTTCTTGCAGCCTAAGTTGCTTTTGGTACTGGATCGGGCTCATTGCCGTTACTTCTTTAAAATAATGATACAAGGACGATGCGCTCATTTCAGCCTCCTCGGCTAATTCGTCAACGCGCAAAGGCAATGCAAAATCTCGGTTTACCCTTTCGATCACCTTCGCAACCCGTTGTGCATGGCTGCCGATTAATGCGAATTGCTTGAGAGTATCGCCCTGCTCGTCCTGAAGTATCCGGTAAATGATTTCACGAACCGCATACTGCGCAAGTACCGGAATGTCGCGGGGCGAGTCCAACAAATGCACAAGGCGCATTACGGAATCGTGTAAAGAATCGCTCATCCGATTTATGACCAAACCGCGTCCATATTGGCGTTTTGAACTCTCGACTTGATCAGAGGCTTGGAGCACATCAAGGATTTGATCCATCGTAAATTGCAGCCGAAGGGAAAAATACGGCGCTTCGGAAGACGCCTCAACGACTTGCCCGGATATCGGCAACTTTACGGAAGCGGTCAGATAATGATCTGAATCGTACTGATAGATCTCTTGCCCCAACATGACAACCTTCGAGCCCTGCGCTACCACGCACAGAGATGGTTTATAAACCGAATGTACCGGTTCGGATATTTGGGACGCCCGAAAAAAGCACAAACCGGGAATCAACGTCTCATGCGTGCCATCTGTCATCGTAAAGCGCTCGATAACCTGTGCTAATTCTCCCCTCTGCATCGCGACCTTCCCCTCCATCTCTTCATAACCCTTTAACCCCATGTTCTTAGCCATCATATTATACCCTTTTGGAGGATTAGGCAATTGCATGAAATGATCCGGCTACCGCCTTACCTTCGAGTGGGAACATAATAATGATGCAGGAAGAGTAGCAATCAAGATCATTTATAACCCGATCTGGAAGGAGAGAGCAAGAATGAAGACAGACCAAGCACATCCCCATCCCTATGTCGAGAAGGGGTGCTCTACCACGCAGGTATGATCCTCTATCGAACGTGACCGAAGGAAAGAAAAGAAAACGAAGAACTGCATCAATTTCATTTGCGTAAGGAGTTTGGAATGGATAAACGAATATGGATTTTAGCAATTGCCTCATTTGTAGTAGGCACTGTCGAGCTCGTCATTGCCGGAATAATCGATATGATCGCACAAGATCTGAACGTTTCAGTAGGTACCGCAGGCCAACTGATTACGGTCTATTCATTAGTCTTTGCTTTTGGTTCCCCTATACTAATTTCCCTTACCGCTAAAGTAGAGCGCAGAAAATTATTGACTGCTGCAATGTTTGTCTTTTTCGTAGGAAACATGATTTCTATCGTTAGCCCTACCTTTGCGGTTCTTCTTGTTTCGCGGATTATACTTGCAGCAAGTTGCTCGATTGTGGTTGTTCTATCTGTTGTTATGGCTTCAAGTATAGTTGCGCCCGAATTAAGAGGTCGTGCAATCGGTATTATTTTTATGGGGATAAGCGCATCTCTTGTCATCGGTGTCCCTCTTGGCACATTCATTGGCGAAATGTGGGGATGGCGCTCAACATTTGCTTTGGTCGGGGCCCTTACCTTAATCGTGGCATGGGCAGTCAGACGCTATCTTCCACAGGTAGCTCCGCGGCCGGGAGTCCAGTTGCGAGAACAGCTTCGAACGCTAAAGGACTCCAAAATTTTATCCGCTCATTTAATCTCAATATTACAGATGACTGGCCAATTCACAATCTACACCTACATCACACCTTTTTTACATGAGATGATGGGGCTGTCAACGAACATGATCAGTTTTGTTCTGTTTGTATATGGATTAGCAGGTATAGCAGGAGGATGGATTGGAGGATGGTCCTCAGATAAACTTGGGAACAGCAAAACGATACTCATCACTCTCCTGTTGCATGCGCTCGCTATATTCTTGTTGCCTTATTCTACAGGTTCTATCTTTCTATTACTCATCGTAACCGTAGTCTGGTGTGCATGTAATATGGCTCCAAGTCCTGCCATTCAAAGCTATCTGGTACAAACAGCTCCGGAATCTTCGGATATCCAATTAAGCTTCAATACATCATCTTTACACATAGGAGTTGCAGCAGGTTCAATACTTGGGGGACTGATTGTCAACCATTATTCCGTCACAACGAATGCTTGGGTTGGCGGACTGATTGTTATTCTAGCCATCATTTCAGCCCTCTTCTCCTTAAATAAACAAAAAGCATCGACATTTCCATCACAGGTGAATGGTAAATTAAACTCTTGAAGAAGATTCGAGCTGCTCTGAATGCTGGCTCCGATAATCGATTAGCAGTTGCTGCATCTTATCCACCGTGCCATCCGGATGAGGAACATGAATGGAGACGGTCAAGTTAGAATCGTTCAAGGAATGAAACGAAACCAGATCAAAATTCAAGATCCCGAGATTCGGACAATGCAGCGTCTTAGGGGCATCCATCGCATCGAGAATCTCATGGGAATCCCAAAATTCTCGAAACTCCCTGCTAGCCTGTGAAAGCAACTCGAACTGTTTGGACCACCAGGGATCGTCGACGTGACGCGCATACCCGGCATGGAAACGAGCAACGATTCGTCTGGCATGCAGTTCCCATTGGTCTCCCTTTAGATAGCGAAAACGGGGAGAGGTAAACGTCATCCAAACCAGATTCCGCTCCCTCTCCGACATCACCGTGAGATTCCCATTTAATGCGCAGTAGGCTTCATTCCAGGCAATAATGTTCATGCGCGCATCCATGACATTCGCAGGGGAGAGGTTCTGGCTATCCAAGAAACGTTGAAGCTCCGGCGTTACCTTAGACGGTTGCTTCATACCGGTCAAGGGAAATTGCTTACGGGCAAGATGGAACAGATGCCTGCGTTCCGACTCATTTAAGCGAAGCACCTTCGCGATTCGATCAAGGACCTCGGCGGATACGTTGATATGACGTCCTTGCTCCAAATAGGTGTACCAATCCAGCCCCACGTCGGCCAGCAAAGCTACCTCGCTGCGGCGAAGTCCGGGGGTTCGTCTGCGTCCGGAATCCGGCACGCCTGCTTGTTCTGGGCTTATACGTTCACGGCGTGAACGCAAAAAACGGGATAATTCCTCATAACGGTCCAATCTGTTCGCCATAATCTATACATGCCTCCTATCTATACATGAACGTAGGATTCCCAATCCTACGATAACTAGATCTCTTCCTAGCCTCTTCGGGTCCTTATAGACTAGTTTATGACCTCCTTAGGAGGAATAGCAAGAATGGATATGAGGTGTTGAAAATGAAAGTAGCCGCCATAGTCGGAAGCATTCGCAAAGATTCATACAACCTGAAGCTAGCTCGTTATATTCAAAACCGTTATCAGCATCTTTTTCAGTTGGATGTGCTGAACATTCGGGATCTCCCCTTTTACGATCAGGATATCGAGTCTGTTCCGCCGCAGCCGGTGATCGATTTTAAGGCGAAAGTCGCCGCTGCCGACGCGGTGTTGTGGATCACTCCGGAATATAATTCGACCATTCCCGGCGTCATGGCGAACGCGATTGACTGGTTATCCCGCGTGGATCGAGTCATGATCGGGAAGCCCTCATGGATCGTCGGATCTTCCATGGGATTATTGGGATCGGTCAAAGCGCAGGGCCATCTTCGTGACATTCTGTTCGCATCCGGTATTTCCTCGCCGCTGTTGCCTGGAAATGAAGTGTACATTGGTCTTGTTCATGAGAAGTTTAACGAGAAGGGCGAGCTGACTGATGATCCTACTATTCAGTACCTTGATCTTGTAACCGACAATTTCGTGAAATGGATGAAGGAGCTCTCCCAATTGAAGCAGCTCCAAAGTCCAAATTAAACCGAAACCTAGGAGGGAGTAAGATGTTTGAGCATATCGTGCTATTGAAATTCAAACCCGATGTTTCGATTGAAGTAAAAGAAAGTGCTATAAAGCGCGCACATGACTTTAAAGGGAACATTCCGGGGATCGTGGAGCTTAGCGCCGGGATTAACGTTACGGAGGAAATAGAGCATATACAGGGGTTTACGCTCGGAATCAGAGTCACTTTCGAGAATCAACAGGCTTGCCGGGATTATATTCAGCACCCCCTGCATCAAGGATTATTGCAATCTATTGGCCCATTTGTGGAAGGAATTGTCGTTATGGATTACCCATTCGCTTCATGATCTTCCCTGACCCTGTATCATGTTGCCGCTCCGTTTCCCTGTCGGGAAACGAGCGGCTTTCTCTTGACCTTACAAAAGTGATTTACTTTAATTAAATTCCTTCTTAACAAAGTCTATAAGCTTGGACTTCAAGGCATCACCGTGCTCTCCCCTATGATACATATCTGTTCCGTGATAACCACTCTCATCCACAATCAGCTCTTTATCCGTTGCTCCAGATGCTTGATATAATTTGCGCACTTCTTGTTCAATGGAACCTCCATAATCGCCAGGTGAAAAAACAAATAGGGATGGTGCTTTAATCTTCTCCACGCTCGGAATGGCATCAAGGGGCCCACATTGTGCAGGAGAAGAAAGAATAATCAGCCCCTCAATAGGCAGCGCCTGACGAACGCCTGCAATGATTGCTGTACTACCGCCACATGATGCTCCGGCCAAAAACACTCTTTTTGCACCCCATCGTTCGAGTTCGCTTAAGGCAGCATCTGCATCACGATCTATATTCTGATTATCCTCCGGAAAATCCTCTGAGGCACCATGATTACGATATTCAGGAATAACTACCAGATACCCGCTGTCAGCCAGTTCAGTTCCCATGTCAAGAAAAGAGCAGATGTTATAGCCTTGCTCGTGTGCAAGCAGGACTCCTTTATCTCCGCTGCCAAGCACAAGTGCAGACAGATGCACCCCATCACTGGTTGTTAAAGTAGTTGCTTTATCGCGTAACTCCTCCGGAACACAGCTATTCACAAGATACCCGTTAGAAGACTTCACCGACTGATCCGGCCAGGCAGGATCATATTCAACCGGTTTGTTCGGGGGGATGTTCTTCACCTCGACAACTGGTGTTTCAGGTACAGCATTTTCTACAGATTTCGTATCTTGAGGTTGATGAGATAGGGATTGATTTTCATTTGAAGATATCGGCATTGGGGTGGTGCATCCTGTAATCGTGACTACGAAAAGGAGCAACCCAAATACCATTTTTGTTCCTTTAGAAAATACGTTCATTGATTGTTCTACACCTCCAACTATTACTGAAATTATAAGTGATGATGGAGCTCACCTACAAATCGATTTCGTGCTGAACCTATCCCAAACACAAATAGGAAGACAGAAGCACTCAGTAATATCAGGAGTGGCAGGGTCCAGTTCTCCGTTATGTCATGCAAAAAACCAATGAGGGCCGGCCCGCTAGCCGCAAAGAGATATCCGATCGATTGCGCCATGCCGGATAGTTCAGCAGCCTGATGAGCATTCTCAGTACGTAAGCCAAAGAACATCATGGCCAAACCAAAGGCGAATCCTCCGCCAACTCCGAGCATGATGACCCATAACAAAAGAATTGAAGAACTTCCGTAAAGCAGCCCGAGTATCCCCGTTATCAGCAAAGTCGCCGTGATGATCACTAACGATCGTTGGTTAGACATGCGACCAGCAATAACGGGCACAATAAAGGAAAATGGAAGAGGAGATAATTGCATGATCGAGAGATACCATCCAGATCGACTGGAGTCAATCCCCTGCCCATGTAAAATTTCAGGCAACCACGCGATAAGCACATAGAATATCATGGACTGAATGCCCATAAACATCGTTACTTGCCAAGCAAGAGAGGAACGCCAAACATTCACCTCTCTCTTCACCGTGTGCTCGCCGGAAACCGTTGTTGGCTTGGTTTGATTTCTTAACTGCGGTAACCAGCAGAGGATGGACACAACACAGAGGATTCCCCAAATTCCCAACGCACCTTGCCATTTCAAACCTGCTCCAACTGCTAAGGGCACACTGATTCCTGAAGCAATGGCTCCGCATAAGCTCATGGAAATCGAATATACACCTGTGATGGCGCCGATTTGATGGGGGAAATCACGTTTGATGATGCTGGGTAATAATACATTACAAACTGCAATTGCAGCTCCAAGTATGGCTGTCCCAAGATATAAGTCTGCGGCCCCTGATAAAGAACGTATGACAATGCCAACGATTAAGAATAGAAGGGCAATCAATATGAGGAGCTCAGCTCCCAATTTCCGTCCCAATTTAGGAACTAGAGGCGATAATAAGGCAAAAGCAAGTAAAGGTACCGTCGTAATTAAACCTGCCAGAGTATTTGAAATCTGAATGTCGTCCCGTATAAAGCTCACTAAAGAACCGACTGAGGTTAACGGTGCGCGTAAATTAGCTGCAATAACAATAATCCCCAGAACCATCAGCCAGGTCGTAGCGGCTTGATTTTTTCTAACTTTCTTGATTGGATTCGGCATTTTTCCTCCTGAATGTTATCTCTATGAAGAAGCGTTCTCTTTCGACGATACCTTCTTATCGTTCATTGAAATTTAGTAGACTTGTACAACCTCTTTAATATCATCAATTTCCTCAAGAATGGCGCGTTCAATAGCGGCCTTTAATGTGATCGTCGCACTTGGGCAACCGTGGCATGCTCCCAAAAATCTTAATTTGGCTACACCGTTCTCAACCTCGACCAATTCTGCGTCTCCCCCGTCACGCAATAAGAAAGGACGTAGCTTGAATAGCACTTCCGATACTTCGTCGAACAAAATCCCGTTATCCTCCATACATGCCAGCTCCTCTCATTGTTTTAAAAACAACATGAATTCATGCCTTTATCGTTCCGGTTGGTCGGATTGATCGTTTGCCTTTTTGGTAAGTGAGGCCTCTTGATCTGAAAGTTCCATTAAAATCTTATAAATGGGATCCGTAGGTATCATCACACCACAACTGGCACTCAGTCCTAGGAGCATATTCAGATAGAATTGAATTTTCTTTTTCTCGCGGGTAATTTGCTCTAATTCTGAGA
Organism: Paenibacillus phocaeensis; assembly: GCF_900021165.1. Taxonomy (GTDB): domain Bacteria; phylum Bacillota; class Bacilli; order Paenibacillales; family Paenibacillaceae; genus Fontibacillus; species Fontibacillus phocaensis. The sequence goes on from NZ_FCOQ01000009.1 coordinate 239,651, forward strand.
TGTCCGAGTTATTGTTCTTCATGAAAACACACCCCATGCCTCCTAATAAGTAAAACGCTTGATGGGTGAAAGGAATAAATCAACCGATGCTTCCTTCCATCTCAAATTGAATGAGCCGATTCATTTCAACGGCATATTCCATCGGCAATTCTTTGGTAAACGGCTCAATAAAGCCCATGACAATCATTTGTGTGGCCTCTTGCTCCGTAAGCCCGCGGCTCATTAAGTAAAAGAGTTGCTCCTCGGACACTTTGGATACGGTAGCCTCGTGCTCCAAAGTAATCTGATCGTTTTTAATTTCATTGTACGGAATGGTATCTGAGGTTGAGAGATTGTCCAGAATCAATGTATCGCACTTAATATTGGACTTGGACCCTGCGGAATCGCGGCTGAAGCTGGACAACCCCCGGTAGTTGACTTTGCCGCCCTGTTTGCTGATAGACTTGGATATGATCGTAGAGGTTGTCTCTGGAGCAAGGTGAATGACCTTCGCGCCGGCATCCTGATGCTGATCTTTACCAGCTACGGCAATAGACAGAATGGACCCCTTGGCTCCCCGTCCTTTCAAGATTACAGCCGGGTACTTCATCGTTACTTTGGAGCCGATGTTGCCGTCCACCCATTCCATTGTGGCGTTTTCCTCGGCCACAGCCCTTTGGGTTACCAAGTTGTAGATATTAGGCGCCCAATTCTGAATGGTCGTGTACCGAACACGGGAATCTTTCCGGCAAATAATTTCGATAACGCCGCTATGCAAAGAGCTGGAACTATAAACTGGTGCTGTACATCCTTCAACGTAATGGACGAAGCTCCCCTCTTCGGCAATAATTAAGGTCCGCTCGAATTGGCCCATATTTTCGGAATTGATACGGAAATACCCTTGTATCGGAACCTCACACTGAACGCCCTTCGGGATGTATACAAAGCTGCCGCCTGACCAAACCGCACTGTTAAGCGCCGCAAATTTATTGTCAGCGGGCGGGATAATCGTCCCAAAATATTGCTTGAACACTTCAGGATATTGCTTTAAGGCCGTATCCGTATCAAGGAAAATAACGCCCTGCTCCTCCAGTTCCTTCCGCATACTGTGATAGATAACTTCCGACTCGTATTGAGCGGATACGCCTGCCAGGAACTTTTGCTCCGCTTCAGGGATCCCCAGCTTATCAAAGGTGGCTTTGATCTCGGAAGGAACCTCCTCCCAGGTCTTCCCCTGTCTTTCAGAAGGACGAACGTAATATTGGATGTCGTCCAGATTTAGTCCGGTTAAATCCGCTCCCCACCCAGGCATCGGCATTTTGTAGAATTGTTTCAACGCTTTCAGCCGAAAATCGAGCATCCATTCCGGTTCTTCCTTGATTCGGGATATTTCCCGGACAATCTCTTCAGTCAGACCTTTTCCGGATTGAAAAATAGACTGGTGCCCGTCGCGAAACCCGTATTTATATTCGCCCATATCCGGCGCTTTTTTAGCCATTCGTAACACTCCTTTTAACTTTCCAGGACTTATTTGATGTGCTAGGATCTGCCGAGCTTGCTCTCCACCAAATCTTGCAGACGACCGCGAACTGCCTCCAGCGGAATTTCCGAAATGACCGGAGCAAGGAATCCGAAAATAACTAGATATTCAGCTTCGCTCCGTGATATCCCGCGCGACATCAGATAATAGATTTGTTCCGCATTGACCTGCCCCACGGATGCAGCATGGCCAGCGGTTACATCATCCTCATCGATCAGCAGGATCGGATTGGCATCGCCACGCGCTTTAGGACTTAACATCAGCACGCGTTCGGTTTGCTGACCATCGCAATGGGTTGCGCCTTTTTCAATCTTTGTAATTCCGTTGATAATGGCGGTAGCTTCCTCAAGCATGACGGCACGCGTAATCATCTGGCTCACCGAGCTTCTGCCAAAATGCTGGGCTTGCGTGGTGTAGCTCGATTTTTGAAGGCCCGTGCCAATCGCAATCACCTTCGTGTCGGATACCGACCCATTGCCTTGAAGCAAGGTCTGGGTATCGCTGGCGGTATTCCCCTTGTTCATTTCGCCGATAATCCATTCCACCGCGCCATCGGCAAGAACAACCGCCCGCCGCTCGGTGAAATCCGTTGTTGCTGCAGCAAGCTGATGAACCGAAGCGACTTGCACCTTAGAACCCGCTCCCGCAAAGACCTCAACCACACCGTTATGCAAGACCTTGACATCATCCCCGCTCGACAAACAATGATCCACATAAGTGACCTTGCTGTTGCTCCCCGCCACAATTAAGACGTGAGGAGCGAAACGCACCCCGCTGGTATCGTTAAGAAAGATCGCCTGAATCGGCGCTTCAACCTCGACACCGTCCGGGACATATAGGAAAACGCCGCCACTCCATAAGGCGCTGTGTGCAGCAGATAAACGATGCTCTTCCGGCTTCACGGCCTGATAGAGATAACGTTGAACCAATTCCTCATGCTCTTTTGCCGCAGTGTGCAGGTCCGTCAAAATAACTCCCCGGGCGGCTAAGCTCTCGGCCAATTCCGTATACACTACATCCGAATTGGCCTGAACGATCAGTCCGCCTTTCACTGGAGAAGCAGCCAAACCTTGAACAACCTCCGGCGCCTCTTCCAAACTTGACCACGGCTTCTCCGCTTTGTAATCTCCGGTTTCGTGGATATCCCATTTCTCCAGTTTCGTTTTCTCCACTTTTGGCAGCTCCAGCGTCCCTGCCAGCTTGAGTGCCTGAATCCGGCGTTCCAGCAGCCAATGAGGCTCACCTATAGCACCTGACCAAGCGCGTAAAGCGTTCGCGTTTATTAGATTGATGGCTTGTGTCCCCACTTTGCTTTTCCTCCTCCGCTTTTAAACTTCTTCTGCGACCGTCTCATCCGTGATCCCAAGCTCCTCTTTGACCCAATCGTACCCTTCAGCCTCCAGACGATGGGCAAGCTCCGGGCCGCCGGATTTGACAATCCGGCCTTGCATCATGACATGCACAAAATCCGGGGTGATATAATTCAACAGGCGTTGATAGTGGGTGATGATTAAAAAACCTCGATCCGGGCTGCGCATCTCATTAACACCATTCGCCACAATACGCAGGGCATCAATATCAAGCCCGGAATCCACTTCGTCCAGAATTACAAACTTGGGTTCAAGCAGCATCATTTGCAAAATTTCATTCCGCTTTTTTTCGCCGCCGGAGAATCCTTCATTCAAATACCGATGCGCAAATTCCGGATTCATCTCCAGCCCTTTCATTTTGCTCTCCATTTCACGGATAAAACGGATTAAGGAGATCTCATCGCCTTCTTCACGCCGTGCATTGATGGCGCTTCTGAGAAAGTCCGAGTTCGTTACGCCGGCAATTTCACTCGGGTATTGCATTGCGAGAAACAAGCCCGCCCGGGCACGCTCATCCACCTCCATCTCCAGAAGGTCTTCATTGTCCAATGTCACCTTGCCGTCCGTAACTTCGTATTTGGGATGGCCCATTAAGGCCGAAGCCAACGTGCTTTTCCCCGTCCCATTAGGCCCCATAATCGCATGAATCTCGCCGCCATGAATCTCCAGTGTGAGCCCTTTTAAAATCTCTTTCCCTTCAATCTTGGATCTTAAATCCTCAATCTTTAAGGTCGTCATTCTCCCTAACTTCCCTTCCGTAGAGTTGTTCGGCGCGCGCCAGCAAATCACTCATAAATTTTCCGATCGTCTGTAACTCCGTCTCAGAATAGGATTCGATAAATTGGTAGAACCCCTCTTTTTTCTCTTGATGCAGCTTTTTATGCAAATGATAAACACGTCTACCCTTATCCGTTAAGCTAAAATAAATCTCCTTCCGATTGTTGTTCAGTTGACTTCTCCTAATAAAGTCCGTTTCCAGCAGCTTTGAACAAATATTAGTAATGCTTGCTTTGGACAAATCCATTTTCTTCACAATTCCGGTATGGTTTATAGGTTCATAATCACCGATGCAATCGATCACGTGTACACTTGTAATATTGTTAGAAAGCATGTCGATCTGGTGCTCTTTGGCTTGTTGCCGAAACAGTTCAATTTCATGTTCCGTATACAACTCGTTCAGATGCAGCATTTTTATATACTGCTCGTAAAGATGACCTTTAAAATGATTTGGAAACTCCAAATTCGCAATCCCCCTTTCTTGTAGTTAACAGACCAAGTCAGTGACCGCACCAGACTGCGATCCTTTTTGTTCAGTACTGAACAAAAATAATCTTAGCACAGACGATAATGATAATCAATATCAATTGGCGAAACGAAAACAGCCTTAGCCCGGTGAAGCTCGAGCTGAGGCTGTTTAGACACTTTGTTTTATTCCCCTGTCTACTTGACAATATCCCTAATTACTCGTTGGCTTAATGTTCCCGGTACTTGTCATGCTGAAGCATGGCATCTCCGGGAGCAAGCCCGCATCGAGCTTTAATTATTGGGGCCTACCTTCTTTCAGCTTTATGTCAATAAAATCAACGATCTGCTGAAGCGAGGAAATTTGAATCCTAATATGTTCACGTTGACTTCTTAATTGATCCACCAGTTCAGGAAGATTAGCGGGATCCGAATCGACTGAGACAGCCAAAAATGGTCGCATCGCCTCGAGCGACATTCCCGTTTTTTTGAGGCAGGTTATTTGCTTGATCCTATAAATGTCCTCTTTACGATAAAAGCGATGCCTGTTTTCCTTCCGTTCTGCCTGAGGCAGCAGCATGATCTTTTCGTAATAGCGGATTGTATCCTCGGAAATACCGGTTTGCCCGGCGACTTGCTTGATCGTAAAAGTTTGTTCTTCCATCATGTCTCCTCCCTAAATTGCCGTTTTGAGCATTTTACATCTTGGAGCTGACTCAAAGTCAACCCTATTTCCATCACTTCTCCTTGGGCGATTTTTTTATTTTCGCGCCTTGACTTGGAATCGACTCCAACTTTTATTATGGGATCTGCGGGAGAAAACTCCCGACAACCATCTATCTTAAGAAGGGCAGGAACATATTATGGAACTAAAGATTACCGCACCCTCTCCAGTCGTCTCGGTAAAGCCGATCGTGCTTTCAGCCCCGGGCCGTGGCGAGAATCTGCAAGTGAGAGTCTCCGCGCCGACGACCGGTCGTAACTTACCAATCATTGTTTTCTCACACGGTTCTGGCTCATCGTTAGAGGGTTACGGCCCCTTGGTTGACTTCTGGGCCGCACACGGCTTCGTAGTCATTCAACCTACCCATCTCGACTCAAGGACATTGGGTCTCCCTCAGGACGATCCCCGCACCCCACGGATATGGCGTTTCCGAGTGGAAGACATGAAGCGTATCCTTGATCAGCTTGATTTCCTGGAATCTGCCGTTCCTGGCCTCAGCGGGCGCCTTGACCGAAGCCGCATCGCCGCAGCCGGACACTCCTTCGGCGGCCAAACGGCGGGCAACTTGTTAGGCTTGCGAGTCCTCAACCCCGAGACCAAGAAGGAAGAGGACCTGTCCGACTCGCGCATCAAAGCAGGCGTGCTATTCGCCACCGCTGGGCAAGGTGGGGACAGCCTGACACCGTTCGCGGCCGAGAAAATGCCGCATCTGAACGTAAGCTTCGAGCACATGACCAAGCCCACCCTCGTGGTCGTCGGGGATCAGGACGACACTCCTAACAAATATCAGCTAACCGTTCGCGGGCCGGATTGGATGACCGACCCTTACTTCCTCAGCCCGGGAGCAGAAAGCCTGCTCACCCTTTTTGGCGCAGAACACTCACTTGGAGGGATCGCTGGTTACGAGGTTACAGAAACAACAGATGAAAACCCAGAACGGGTTGCCCTGATCCAGAAGGTTACATGGGCTTACCTTCGACATATACTCGATATTGAGCAGACCAACTGGTCGGCAGTGAAACAGACTTTGTCCGAGACGACCCATCCAATGGGTCGAATTGAATCCAAATAAAGCTCTAGAAAGACAGCGAGCTCTCCCGCCGGCCCAATGCCTGTGAGGGAGCTCGCTCTCTTTTACTGGCTTCTTGAGGTACGTCAGCGATAGAAGTCAACCATATCTCCAAACAACCGTTTAATAAATTCGAGCTCGCTTTCGTTATATCGTTCCAAAAATTCGTACATTCTCTGCTTTTCCTTCGCATGAAGTTCATCATGAGCAGCAAATAGCTTTTTGCCGACAGGCGTTAGCCGAAAATACACTTCCTTTTTGTTGTCGTTGAGCTGGGCTTTTCGCACCCAACCTGCCTTTAGTAATTTATTTGCGATCTTGGAGGTATTTCCTTTACTTAAATTTATTCTCTCCGCAATGGAAGTGAGATTAATCGGCTCCTGCTCTCCGATGCACGCAATGGTGTGCAGTTCCGTCATATTCAAGCTGAATTCCGATTCAATATGTTTCCGAATATCCTCCAGGTATGCGGCAGTTATTCGGGTTTCATATTGCTCTTTTTGTTCAAGAAACTGAACGAAAAATTCATGAATGGCGGTTTTGTTCTTACTGGCGGTATCCATGATTATGCTGGCTCCTCCACTTGTTTTTTCTATTATATCATAGATTGTTCTCTGAGAAACAAACGAGCATGCACGTATTCCTATTGGGGTTGACAGGACAAAGAGCAACAAAGTAAACTAATATTGTTTCATATGAAACTAAATTATTCTATAATTTTCATCACACCTGTTTTTAACAGGCAGTAAAAAAGGTTCCAACGAAACAATAATTGATGAAGGAGGTTTACTGAAAATACTTGCCCAATTTTCAAGAGAAGATTTATAAATATGGAAATGGAGCCTACCTGCCTATGGAAATCGTGAATCCGAAGATATTGACGGACAAGGTTACATCTGTAATTTCTCATGTCGTGGTAACTACTGCCTCCAAACTGGCCTTCATCTCAGGTCAAGTTTCTGTAGATGAATCAGGAGCATTGGTCGGTCCAGGGGACTATTACGCGCAAGCGATTCAGGTGTTCACCAATCTTAAGTATGCATTGGAAGCCGTGCGAGCGGATCCCTTGTACATTGCAAAAATGAGTATTTTTGTCGTAAACCACAGCCCGGAATTGATTTCGATTATTTTTGACGCCGGATTTCAAGTGTTTGGCCCTAGCTGGCCGAAGACAGCAAGTACCTATATAGGCGTTCAAGCGCTAGCCGATCCTGGATGGCTTATCGAAATAGACGCTATCGTGATCTTCCCATAATGTTTAAGAAAAGAGGTTATTGATATGAATTATGAAGTCATTCTTATCGGAGGCGGACCTGTCGGCATGATGTTGGCTGGGGAATTGGCCTTAGCCGGTGTAAAGGTCTGTGTCGTTGAGCGATTAAAAGAGACAACCCCATATTCACGTGCGCTTACTGTACATCCACGAACCCTTGAAATATTAGATATGCGTGGAGTGAAATCACAACTAATCAGTCAAGGCCGCTTACTTTCGAGAGGACATTTCGCCGGACTAGAAACTCCTTTGGATTTCTCGGTACTGGATTCCTCTTCCAATCACACCCTCTTTTTACCGCAGAGTGAGACGGAGAAGGTTCTGGAGGAATGGGCGCTTAGCCTTGGCGCAGAGGTCTGGAGAGAGGTTGAGGCTCTATCTGTGCACCAGGATGAGGATGGGGTTGACGTTAAGATCGCCGGACCTCATGGAGAAACAACGTTAAGATCAGCTTATGTGGTAGGTACGGATGGCGCCAGAAGCTTGGTTCGCAAACATGCAAATATATCCTTTGAAGGTACAGATGCGACCTTCACGGCGATTCTGGGGGATGCCGTTCTATCTGATTTGGCTCCTATGAGTGTCATATCCCGGATTACAGAACAAGGCTTGGTCAGCATCATGCCGATCAATGATCATATCTATCGAGTCTTGATGATCGATATGGAGAGACGTAACATCTCTAAGGATGAGCCCGTTACATTGGAAGAATTCCGTTCATCGCTCATCCGTACGACCGGAAGCGACCTGGGATTGAACGAGGTGAAGTGGATGTCCCGTTTCGGAAATGCGACGCGGCAAGCGGGACGCTATCGGAATGGCCGCTTGTTCTTGGCGGGAGATTCGGCGCACATTCATTTTCCGGCGGGTGGACAGGGAATGAACGTCGGCTTACAAGAAGCGATGAACTTAGGTTGGAAGCTTGCAGGAGCAATCAAAGGCTGGGCTCCGGACTGGCTATTGGACAGTTATCATGCCGAACGTTTTCCATGGAATACGGCCTTGCTCCGGAATACCGAGGTCCAAACCCTGCTTCTGGACGTGACTCCTCCCATCATGGAACTGCGAAGCATGCTGGCTAATCTGATTCAAATACCGGAGGCTAATTATCAGATCGCTGCACAAATTTCCGCCCTGGATGTACATTATGCTCCCGACGCCAAAGCGCCTTCCCATCCTTTAAACGGGAAACGGTTCAAGGATCTCAGATTAAAGCTGAAAGACGGGCAATTGATTAACTCCTATCCGTTCCTGCACAAAGGTACTTTTCTTCTGTTGCATCTCCATTCTGATGAACAGCATAGCGGTCAATGGGAAACGTATAGCAACCTTCAAGTTGTACAAGCCTCATTGGCTGAGGCGGACGCGGATTGGAACGACGTCCACACGGCGCTGATTCGGCCGGATGGACATATTGCCTGGGCGATTCCTCTGTCCGATCCGAATCCAATGCAAACCATAAATGAAGGCATCACTCGCTGGTGTGGAAAAATTACGGATTATTAATTCTGTGCTGCATTCAAAAAAACGCAGTGTTCCCCATGAGTATGAAAATACCGCTCAAGCGTTATTCTACAACGCTTAAGCGGTATTTTCATTTCTGAGAAAACGCGGGCAGTTATGCTAAAGAATACCGTATTCTTTTTTGTTGGCCCGATTAATTGGGCAAAGTAGACAGGATGGTTCAATATCATCTATCATGAATATAAAATTGGTTTTGACAAATAAATGGCCTGAGAAAAGAGATAAATCCGAGAGAGGATTGAAGATGATGAGCAAGCCTCAGATTCAAGTTGCGTTAGTATGCGGACCAGACTGCGATATGGAAGTGCAGGCTATTCGTTCAACGCTGGAGTATTTTGGCGCAAGGGTGTTCACTTACTGGATTGGCCGGCCGTCTGACTTTATTTCGGTTCTGACAGGCGGAGATATTTATTCGAATACGGATTATATCATTCTTAGTTTTCATGGTACAGATGGGAAATTTGTCATGCCCGAATTAGGGGAGGACGTTTATGAGGCGGATGAGCCTCGCGGTAACTTCGGCCCGAATGAGATTCGGCGGTTTGCTTCCATGAAGGGTAAGGTCGTCATTGCTAACGGATGTACGCTTGGCATGCCAGAGACAGCAGAGGCTTTCTTAAATGCCGGTTGCGCGACTTACATCGCTCCAGATGATTTCCCGAATGGCAGTATGGGTCTAATGTTTGTTCTGCGTCTATTCTATGAAATTATTGAAAACAAGAAGGACGTGAAGGAAGCTTTTCACTTGACTCAGTCCATGGATAATGAAATGCGGATGTACCGATTCTTTTAAACGCCAACTAAATCAAATGAAATCTTACGTCTACGACACCTCTCAATAGGATATGGAGAACTGGAAATCCATTTTTATGAAAGAAAACGGGTAGCGACAAGCTTCAAGAGTTACTTGAAACAAGCGGCGGCGGTTATTTTTCAGGACGAGATGTCCATAACCGGTTAACTTCATCAATGGGTACGTAATGCGCAGTTAAGCTATACATGCATACCCACCGACATGAATGAGCTACCTGCCCCCCCCATAAATAACGCCGGCCTCCTGTTGGAGGCCGGCGTTTCAGTGTTCGTACCAAGAGTTCAACTTGCTTCTCAAACCATGTAGCTAGCTGATTTTCCACTCTTATCAGTATATTGGATCAACGATATTCTCGATTCCAGATCCACTTGCAGCTCGCAGCTAGAATTTCCTTTTATCCAGGACAGTCTGATTTCATGAGGACCGCTGTCCAGCACCTGGAAATGTCCATTAAAGGCTTCATGCTCGTTTCGGAATCGGATTAATTCCAGCAACCTTTGCACCACTCCCTGTTGCACAGCCTCCCCAATTTCATCCGTTGTGTAATTATGACGGTTAATTTCGCGTCCTTCTCCGGTTTCGGCTACACGTTCGTAATCATTTTCGCCCGCCAGTAAGCCTACATAATATACTTGGGGAATACCCGGGACAAAAAACTGAATAGCTCTGGCCGCCAAATAAGCATCGTCATCTCCGCCCAGTAACGAATAATAAGAGCCGCGGATTTGATGAACGTCAAAGCCATCTTTATCCTTGTGTTCATCAGACAAAATCAGGCTAAGATTGGCTCCTCGCTCCAGGCAGACATTAACCAGCTTCCGCGCTTCCTTCGTATCGATCAGTTCATCCAAATCCGGCTTGACCGGAATGCCGTCATGGCAGTCCAGCATGGTGAACTGCTTCTCAGGTCTTGTCCGCAGATAGTCCAGAAGCGCTTCCGTGTTGCGGTTCACGAGGGTATCCAGAATGCGATAAGGCAAAATGAAGTCGTAAATCCAGAAACCATGTTCTGCCAGCTTATACTGAATGGAGTAGTGTGAATGCACCTCTGGCAAAAGCTCAATATCCAGAGAATCCGCCAGCGCCTTGATCCAATCCAGAAATGCGTAGATCTCCGGTTCCACGAAAAAGCAGCTTGTGCCAAGCTTTTTAATAATGTAGCCAACGGCATCCAGCCGGACAATACTCACATTATGCTTCTTGAAATGGACAAAAAACTCCGTAAATAGTTGCTTGACCTTCTCCGAATGGATATCCAGGTCGACTTGCTCCGAAGGATCGGTTTTACCGAATGTAGTCCACACCCGCTCCTGCTTACCGTCCGCTTCAATGGTATAGGTGGAGAAGGGCTTGGGCCGGCGAAGAAACATCCGATCGATATCCTCCTGTACAGGTTCCCCATCCTCCCACAGCTTTTCGAGAGTAATAAACAGATCGGCATGGGGCGATTGACGACCCTGCTTCAGAAAATCCTGAAAATACAAGGACTGTCTGGAAATATGATTGACCATCAAATCAATCAGTACATCAAACTGCTCGCCAATGGCCTTTATGTCATCCCAGCTTCCGAAGTCAGGTTCAATTTCCAAATACGTAAGCGGTGCAAACCCCCGGTCTCCCGATGAAGGGAACGGCGGCAAGATATGGACGCCTCCTTTAAAAATATCGGAGAAATGCCGGGTAAGCGTGCTGTGCAGTTCCTTCAGATTTCCTCCCAAAGAATCAGGATACGTAATTAACTGAACCTTATTAATCACTCCCATATCTACTCCCCCCCTTACAATTCAAACATTTGTTGTACAACTTCCAAATTCGGCAAGTCTACTACTGCCCCAACATAGCGCAACTTATAAGCACTTACCGCAAAGCCGAGCTTCAACCCTTGCTTAACTGTGCATCCTTTAACTAAAGCTGTATAGAATCCCGACCAGAAAGCATCACCTGCACCAGTAGTATCAACCACTTCTGTTGCCATAGTATCAAATCGAATGGTTTCCACTCCGTTTGAGACAATAGCCCCATCCTTACCCAGGGTCATTACGACCAATTTGGCGCCTAGCTGTAAAAAATTCTCTAATTGTTCCTCGTAGGAAGCTTCACCAAATAATCGATTTGCATCATCTTCTGACGGTTTTACGATATCTGACTGACTAATCAAATGTTTTACGTAGGAAATTCCATCTTCATTATGCTGCCAAATCGCAGGATGATAGTTGGGGTCAAAGCATATTAAGCAATTATGCTGTCGGGCAGTTTGAATCACTTGCTCCAACGTTGTCCTAACAGGCATACTGGAAGCTGGCCAACATGAGAAATGTACAATCTTTGAATCTATAATCTTTTGTTCCAATATGTCACTATATTTCAAATGGTAATCTGCGCCCCGATAAAAAATCGGTATTGGTGTCGAGGTGCTTTTTGTGACAACTACCAAGCTCGTTGATTGTTCCACTTGCTGGATTAAATGAGTCCCTATTCCTGCTTCAATTAAATGATTTAACAGAAAATTGCCAAATCTATCTTTGCCAACTGCCGAGGCAATGGTTGATTGCGCGCCCAGCCTTTTGATATTCATAGCTATATTAGCCGGAGAACCGCCAAAAAAAGCGTGATAATCCTTTGACTCCTTCTCACTGTCGTAACCATCCGAAATCATATCAACTAACAATTCTCCAACGGTCAATACATCGTTAGCGACGTTTGAAAACTCTATTTTCTCATCAAAATGAATCATTCAATCTCCTCCGTTGGCAACGGAATCAGCAAAAAAGAGCACTACAGCCTCATGTGGTCTAAGCTTTATATGATTGCCCGTAGCAACATCCGGATAATTATGAATCCATACCTCTCGCTGACATTTTTGGAGTTCATCAGGTATAGCGAAATCTACGATCTGATCTGTAAAATTACACATCACTAATAATTTCTGGTTATCAAGCGTTCTTGTGTATACAAACAGTTCCTCACTTTCAGGCAACAGCAACTCATAACTGCCATACACAATAATTTCATGTTGCTTTCTAAGACGAATCAGTTTTTGATAGTAAGCAAAAATTGAATTCTTATCTGTTACTTGAGTAGCTGCATTGATCGATAGATAGTTAGGGTTTACTTCAATCCAAGGCTCCCCATTAGTGAAGCCCGCATTCTTAGAAGCATCCCACTGCATCGGAGTTCTTGCATTGTCCCGGCTCTTGTAATTCAAATAGCTCAGCATCTGTTCCTTATCAACCAAACCGCCTCCGACCAATTCCTCATAGGCATTGTGACTCTCAATATCCCGGTACTGTTCAATAGATGTGAATTTAATATTAGTCATACCTATCTCATCACCCTGGTAAATGTAAGGAGTGCCCTGCATCATATGCAAACAAGTTGCCAGCATTTTCGCAGATTCGGCCCAATACTCCTTGTCATTTCCAAAACGAGACAAGGCTCTAGGCTGGTCGTGATTATCCCAAAACAAGCTATTCCATGCCTTATTGTGCAATCCCACCTGCCATTTGCTGAGGACTGCCTTTAAATCCGTTAATTTCGGCGGCTGATCATTCCACTTGTTTTTTTCTCCAAAATCAAGATCCATATGTTCAAATTGAAAAATCATATTCAATTCATTTCGTTCAAATCCTGCATACTCTTTGGCGTGTTCTACAGTAACACCAGCCGTTTCCCCAACGGTCATTACATCATATTGGGAGAAAACTTCGCGATTTAGTTCACGTAGATATTCATGAACACGCGGACCATGGATTACATATGGCGATAAATCTCCATATTTCATTCCCTCCGTTATATGACCATCAGGCATTTCTTTAGTCTTCGATATCATGCTGATGACGTCTAAACGAAATCCGTCAATCCCCTTATCGCACCACCATTTCATTAAACGGATTACTTCCTTGCGAACATGCTCATTTTCCCAGTTCAAGTCCGGTTGTTTATCCGCAAATATGTGAAGATAATAGCTATCCGTTTCAGGCGAATAGTTCCAAGCAGACCCGCCAAACCAGGAGCCCCAATTGTTAGGCGCTCTGCCGTCTTTTCCTTCACGCCAAATATAAAAATCCCGATAAGGATTGTCCACTGATTTTTTACTTTCAACAAACCACGGATGCTCGTCCGAGGTATGATTAACCACTAGGTCCATAATGATCTTGATACCTCTGGAGTGCGCTCCCTCCAACAGTCGATCGAAGTCCTCCATCGTACCAAAGTCATTCATGATTTCATGATAATCGCTTATATCATAACCGTTATCGCAATTCGGGGATTTGTATACGGGACAAAGCCAAATAACATCAATACCAAGCAACTTAAGATAATCCAATTTTTCTGTAATGCCGTTCAAATCTCCAATACCATCATCATTGCTGTCTTTAAAGCTTCTTGGATAAATTTGATACACTACACTTTCTTTCCACCAGGTTTTCTCCATTTTCCTGCCTCCAACTTGTTCATTCATTGTCTATTTTTATCCCTTTACAGCTCCGTCAGATACACCTTTGATAATGTATTTTTGTAAAAATATAAACAGCACTATGATTGGAATAATTGAAATAAATACTGCCGGGAAAATCAAATCCCACGCCGAACCATATTGTCCGGACACCTGTTTTGCAAAATAAAGCTCTAATGTAAGGGTTTTATATGATTGATTTCCAATCACCAAAAACGGTAATAAATAATCGTTCCATATCCAAACTGAGTTCAGTATAATGACTGTAACTGTGGTTGTTTTTACCAATGGAAACACAACTCGGAAAAACAATTGGAAGATGCCTGCTCCATCAATAACCGCTGCTTCCTCAAGAGCCAGCGGAACGCTTTTTAAAAAACCATGGTATAAAAATACCGACATGCTTAGGCCAAATCCAACATACATAAGAATAAGACCAACCAAATTCTTCAATCCCATGTTTTCAAATAAGCTTAACAGAGGGTACATAACGGATTGGAAGGGGATCAACATTGAAGCTGAAAACATAAACAACAGTACTATAGAAGTAACTGATTTCGTTCGAACCATCAACCATGCGGTTAGTGAAGAGACCAATACCAATAGCAATATAGAAAGTACAGTGATTAGAGCTGTAACCCCCAGTGCTTGGAGTAAATGAATCTGTTCTGCAGCATGTTGGATGTACTGAAATGAAAATTCTGATGGAAACTGTAACGGATTGGCTACGATTTCAGATTGACTTTTGAAAGAATTGACAACCAGTAAGGCAAGCGGAGCCAAGGTGAGCAACATGACAAGAACCAATACGAAATATATGACTGATTGTTTAAGTGCTTTCGCTTTTTCAACTGTCTGATTCACAGCTCCACTACACCTCCACTTCACGTTTTTTAGTAATAGAAAGCTGGATGAGTGCAACAACTGCGATTAAAACAAAAAAGATAACCGCTTGCGCTTGTGCTAATCCATAATTCGGCGGTACTGTGTCTTGAGTAGTCTGCAATATCTGCAGAGATAGCAGTCGTGTACCAAAATTACCATCTGTTAAAGCTACGTTTTGATCTAAGAGTTTGAAGCAATTGGCTAAGGTAAGGAAAAACACAATCGTAATCGAGGGCATTAGCATCGGCAATGTAATTTTAAAGAAAGTGTTCGTACCATTCGAACCGTCAATCTTCGCGGCTTCATAAATATCAGAAGGAACATTATTCAAACCATTTATATAGATCAATAGCATATAACCGGCCATTTGCCAGGTAGCCAGTATAACAAGCGCAAATAATGCCTTGAGGTTATCCTGTGTCATATGAGTCAAAAAAGGAATAGAAATCAGTCCACCGCTACCAAAGAGGATTTGCGAAAAGACAATTTCAAAAACAAAACCCCAGATAAAACCTAGGGCAAGTCCACCAAGTAAATTGGGCAAAAAGTAAATGGCTCTAAATACTCCAGCAAATCGTTGAATCTTGGATAAAAGCAGCGCCAGTGATAATGAGACAATATTAATGACAATAACAGCAACTAGTGTGAATTTTAAAGTATATAAAAATGCATTTCTAAATTCACTGCTTTTAAACGCAAGAACATAGTTTTTCAACCCAACAAAAGCTTCCCAAAAACCATCAACTCGTTGTGGATTCCCACCAACGAGTTGAACAAAATAAGTCCCTCTCCATCCTGTAAAAGAATAAATAACCCCTGTCAGGAAAGGAATCATAATCACTAGTAGAAACAGTAAAACGGCCGGACAAGCCAATATTAAAAACCATCGCTTGTAGTATTTTTCCATTTCAAGTCACCTTTCTCAGCCCGATCTTCGTCCATGTAAATCGAACCTCATCCAGTCACAATAACTGGATGAGGTCATCTGTTTACTGTTTGGCGTTAATTAACTGTTTCCAGCCGTTAATGGCATTTTCAGCTATTTGAGTATAATCTGTCTCTTGCCAAGCGCCTTGATGATTCAAATAATTTTCCATTATATATTGACCAACATAAGTTCTTGCCCATGTTGCCGGTGCCCCTACATACGGGTTAGAAATCGTATTCGATACTTTTTTGTAATCTAGAATGGCATTGTTCAGGCTATTATCCAACTTCGTATCCTCGGATGCATTATAGGGAATAAAGAAAAATTTATTTTGAATATACTCTTGTCCGATTTCTGATGTATTCATCCAAAGTAAGAATTCCTCAGCCTTTTTTTGCTCTTCCTTGCTCACCGTAGCATTAATACTGTAGTACGAAGGTACGAATACAGAGATAGAGCTATTGAGCTTTTCAACGGATTTCCCCTCTGCCGTGACATCCGACTGTTCCAAAGGAAGTTTTACTGGAATAAAAGTGAGAGTATCAACAATTTGCGGATTGACTTTTTGTATATTGGCATACACCCAATTTCCCTGCTTCAAAAAAATGGCTTTACTATCTGCAAAAAGTTGCACTGCCTGATCGTAACCATTCACTGTCTTGTTAATAAATTCCCCACCACGTTCAATCGGACCTGTTTTCCCAGCAGCATGGGAGGTTTTAAAGTCCAGTGCCTGTGCATATTTTTCAAGAGGCCCCTTTAATGAATCCAGTTGCTGCTCAGTGGCGTTTCTTGCATCTACTGCGTTATTAAAAGCAGCAGCTAATGCTACGTTGACCATATGGTCGCCGTATGTCCATGTTTCTGAACCAGCAACAGCAAAAACGCCTGTTAATTGAGCAGCAAGTTCCGATTTTTCCGCTTTCAACGTGTACTTCGTACCATTTAGGGTAATTTCACTCGCCTTATCATTTTTGATGTAATTATCAAAAGCCAACACAGCCTTCTCAAATTCTGGATACGATGCAACCTTCAAATCTTCAATAACAGCATCCTTAACATCGTCCCCAAACAAATCCCCGATTAGTTCAGTATTCACAACGTAACCATACCCCTCTAAACCATAAGGTATGCCATAGTTGTTTTGATTGTCGGTGGTCAGTCTGATATCTTCAGGAATTTCAGATGCCAATTGCTTGAATTCAGGCGATTGCGCATTATTCAAATCTAGCAGGAATCCTCCCTGCTGCCATTCAGCCATGGTGTCCGTATAGGTAGTGAAAATGGTTGGCGGTGTTTTCAAATTCATTTCAGCCCGTAATTCTTCCGGATTATCTTCCAGAGTAAATGTTTTGACCTTAACACCGGTTTCCTCTTCGTACTTTTTAGCCAACTCAGCAAGAGCGTCTGCATTCTGACTTTTTCCATTGTAAATATAAATATCATAATCTTTCTCCGCAGTTTTACCACAAGCACTAATTACAAGGCACAGAGACAATAATGTAACAATAATACCTAGTCTTTTCTGAAGCGTTTTCATTTTACCGCCCCCACCACTTAATATTTTCGAGCCACAGAACTACACACCAAACTTCATTTCATAACACTAAAAATTAGGAAAATGTTTTCCTGATCAATCCAAAAAAAACAAAAATGACAGTAGTCTATAACATATCCCCTCTTTCTTATCGCGCCTTGTACTCAGGAAAGGGTTTTCCCAAAACGCTGAATAAATGATAACACATGGGTTTGCTTTTCGCAAGAATCTAAATTTTATTTATGCATGGAGTTTAGCCTAATCACACTATTCCGGCGAATGATTTTATGAGGAATATACTGAATGCTTGGGGGACTAGCTTTTTTAGCAATAAGCTTCATTATTGTTTTTGCCGCTTTTACCCCTTCATCAAAATATGAAATTCGTACAGTCGATAATTTAGGCGTAAAGTAGCTAGCCAAATCCATATCATCAAACCCCATTATGGAAATATCCTCTGGAACTTGTAGATTAGTTGTTTTCAGAAAAGTAATTGCTCCAATAGCCATTAGGTCACTGCTAATCATAACTGCTGTCGGAAGCTCTTCATTCTCCTCATAAATGGTTTGCATACATTTATAACCCGAATCAAATGAAAAATTTCCATATTGAATATAAGAATCCTGTTCTTTTAAATGATTTTCCCTTAAAGCACGAAGATACCCTTCCAATCGCTTTTGTCCTGATGAATAGTCATCTTTTGAACCTGAGATGAAAGCAATTTGTTTATGTCCATGTTCAATTAAAAATTGCATCGCGTCATATACGGCCCCCTCATTATCATGAATAACCGTATGGAGATTGCCTTCATTATTCACTGCTTCGCGTGTCACTAAAACAATGGGATAATCTTTATTTTTCATTTCGGATATAACCACAGAATTGACATTTACTCCTGCAAAAAGAACACCATCAATTTTTTTATCAGACAGTACCTCCAACAGTTCGATTTCTTTTTCCTGATTACCGCCTGATTCGCACACCACTAGAGTGTATCCCATTTTTTGGCAAATACTATTAATTCCTTTGGTTAAAGACCCAAATATCGTGTTTGAAATATCCGGAATGATGATCCCCAAAGTATGCGTTCTTTTTGAAACCAAGCCTCGTGCCAATGAATTAGGCTTAAAATTATACTTTTGAATCACTTCATTAACCCTATCCTTGAGTTGTGGACTCACAGCCTTTGAATTATTAATCACTCTTGAAACCGTAGATATTGAAACCTTTGCTTCACGTGCAATATCTTCAATGGTTGTTATGATTTTTCCTTGCATATTTCCTCCCTAAAAAGATAGGAAAATGTTTTCCTGTCTTGTCATACTAAATGAAATGGAAACACTGTTTCGACTTATACATTCTACCAATTCAAGTCAGTCTACGCAAGGTGTGTAAATTCAACAAAGCCCATGCACAATGTTCCTTGCTTCAAGAGGCCCGGGATGGAGAGGCTCCGGACTCCTTATCGCCATCTTCCAAGCCTTTCACATCGAACCCGATTTTGAAAACTTGAGCATCGAGTCTACATCGGTCAAAGCCCACCAATACAGTGCCGGTGCAAAAAAATCGCAGGTCGTAGAAAAAAACTTTAGCTGAATGAAGCGGCATATCATTTGATATACCTCTTTATCCATCTTATTGCAATTAAATCAAACCATTTCCATTCTATTTGAACTGGAACCAAGTTAAATTGGCGACTGTGGTTGAATCTGACTTAACAAAAGTAACATATACCGTATGGGTTCCTACAGCTGTCCCGGCATTAAGCGGGATATTCTTGACGGACCATTTCTGCCATCCGCCTGTACTTTCTGCGATCATATCTATCGAGTCTTGATGATTGCCACATGCAGACATTGTTATGGCGCGTGGACAGGTGAACAATGCCGTTTTGCTGAGAAAATACCAAACGATGGCCGTCAATTTTAGGTTCATATATATAGCGTGGATCACTGAACGGACTCGGAGCTGTTGCAAGCAACACCGGAGAAATAAACATAAAAACACCTCTTTATCATTCTAGCGCTTGGGTATGTAATATAGAGGAGGTAAGTGTTGGGTGAGTTATTATCTGCGACCATAAGCGAAATCCGGGAAGGAAATTAACTGGAATGCGGTCCTAAACGCCTGGTATAGAGTTATGTGGATATAATAACAAATAATGGGTTGTAAAATTATGTATTTTGCAGTATTCTGTAAAAGAACTCTACGAAATATTCTTTTATTCGTATCAAGCTAAAACTAACACTTAGTTTTAGCTTAAGGTGTCTATTGAAGCTGGCCAGCCTTCAATCCACATAAACTCCTATGAATAATTCCTCGAACAAAAATATAATTTAGAGGGAGAATATCATGAAAAAAATCTTATCTATAATGTTAGCTTGTTCGATCTTTGTATATGCTGGAATAAATGTTTCTTACGCATCTCCAGCAAGCGATCTAAATAAAAATAATCAGTTGCGTGAACAACAAATCTCTATGACTGATAACATTGTTATGAGTCAATCTAAGGTCCCATTACAGAAAGTCACTATTAATCCGTATGATAGTGAAGACGTAGAATTTAATATTAGTAAGTATAAATTGCAACCAGAGACGGCTAAGAACATTCGTGAATACGTTGAAAAATGCCAAAATGGTGAAATTTCTTCTGGAGGAATTGGTCTATATGTACCGGTTGAGACCTCAGGTCAATTAATCACTCCATTAGCTTCTAGCACAAGAACTTATGATGGTTACGGTAACAGAAAATACTATGAAGAAACAATAAATTACTATAATAATTCCGATTGGAAAACTATAAAAGAAACAACAAAAGATAAGTGGTCAGATTATTTAAAGACAACTTTAAATGTAAGTATACGAGCTATAATTGACGCCGTTGGGACTACTTATGCAGGAGGATATTGGACTGCTGCAAGTATCTTTACAGCAGGGATACCATCCAATGTTCCTGCAAACAGCACAACCAGATTTCAAGCATCTTTAGTTGAAAGTAAAGTTGTAAAAATGACCTATATATGGACGAATAATGGTATAAATGATGCCTGGTCTTTTGGATCTCACACTGAATATGATATATGGCATTTCCAAAATGTACTTAAAATACCTGGTTTCAATGACATCGCTGGTAAGGATTCGACCCTGACTACAAGTAAATCAAAAAATTATGACACACCGGACAAAGCGGCCTACTTAAGTTATGTTAACGGTGGAACTGTTGAAGTTTATTCTAATTTCACCTATGGAGGGGTAACTTTCAATTCAATTTAATATGAAAAGAAAAATTATCATAATACTAATTATTTTTGTTATTGGGCTATTAGGTTATGTCCCATACAGTGGGTTTATGTATGTTAATTCTTATTACAAACATGAACACATTAAGGCAGCAGATGTAGAATTAATTCATTATCAACCTGGTATAGGGTCAACTATTCAATCTATTAGAACAACGGATGAGCATGAAATAGCTGAAGTTATTGGTCTCTTAAATGACAGGACAGTTATTAAATTATTTCCTAACACAGGGCCTGTGAAAGCTAATGCGAAAGACATGTTTGAAATCCAAATTGAGTTTATTTCAGATCGTAATTTAACTCTAGAGTACAGAATTTTCTCCACAGGGCGTGTTCAAGTAAATAAAGGGTTTAATAATAAAGATTCCAACACTTTAGTTTTCGGAGGAAGTAAAACGAAATGGTTTAATGAAATAAACGCTTTGTATGAGGAAAAAAAGCAAAATCCACTATGGTTTAAATCTTAATAAACTTTAGCTGAATGAAGAGGCATATCATTTGATATACCTCTTCATTCTTATTTCAATTAAATCAAACCATTTCCATTCTATTTGAACTGGAACCAAGTTAAATTGGCGACTGTGGTTGAATCTGACTTAACAAAAGTAACATATACCGTATGGGTTCCTACAGCTGTCCCGGCATTAAGCGGGATATTCTTAACGGACCATTTCTGCCATCCGCCTGTGCTTTCTGCCGTCCAATAACCCAGCATAGTGCCTGTAGGACTGTCCAAGTGGAATTCGATCCTTCCGCCGGAATTAGCGGATGCAACCTTCAAATCAATACTTGTTTTAGCTGTACTGCCAAAGTCTACATTTTTAAATGCGATATAGTCGCCATTACTCCCTCCGCCAACATCCAGCCCGCCATCAGTGCTTGCCTCATAGTGTATAACACCTGAGCTAAGGTTATAGCCTTCCGCTTCAAATTTCAAGGTGTTGAATTTGGGAGCTGCAGCATAGCTGTTCGTATCTGTTATTTTCAATTCTGCCAATGTAGTTGCCGGAACTCCACCGACGCGAACATTGTTGATTGTAACTCCGGAGACAGTAGATGTGTCACTCCAACCCTTCATTATGGAAACTTCACCTAAAGCGCGTAAATTGATATTATTATAGACCACATTTTTGATCGGACCGGTTTTTGCAGAAAGATCAAACCATCTGGAGTGAACACCGGATCTTGGCCAGAAGCCTTCTACATCTATATTGTCAAATATGATGTTTTGTGCTGCCGGAGTCCCATAAAGATGACCTACCGCTAAAGCGCGCCAGCTTCTGTATACATAAGAGTTTTTAACAACGATGCCATCCTGAAGCTGTTTCACTCCATCTCCAACCTTGAATGCTCCACATCTGCTCCAAGCCAAAGCATCATCTACAACTACATTTGACTGGTTTTCAGGACTTCCCGGCCAGTTTGCAGCTATATCCGTAGTTGCTACATCCCAGGTCTTAAATGAGTAGGTGTCATCCTCCGATACGGCTACCGTGTGCTTTATGAGTACATTCTGGCTCTCTTGAATGTCTATTGCATCATTTTCATAATCAAGTTCATTGTTGTTGAAGTGCTTGGTATTCTGGAAGGTTACGTTATTAGATCTTGTAACGATTGTAGCCCAGCCACCGCTGTCTCTTAGGGTTATGCCGTCAACCGTGAAGTTGCTGCACTGCAAGGGTACAAGAATATTGTTCAAATAATTGTTTGTATTCCTCATATAATGGCCATTGCCGTCAATAGTTCCCCTGCCGTATATCTTAATATTGTTTGCATTGGTTTCGGTATAAATAAACCATGTTCCATCCTTTTTCAGAGAATTCTTATGGAAATGAGTCGTGTAATCGCTTGGATTTCCTGAACCCCTTATAACAGAACCACCCTCCAGATAAACCGAAACATTGCTTTTTAGAACAAGGTTTCCGCTCTTGTAAACTCCGGCTGGAACGTATACGATACCGCCACCTGCTGCGTTAGCCGCATTGATGGCGTTTTGAATTGCAGTCGTAGCCAAAGTAGCACCGGTACTGTCAGCGCCGTACCCGGTTTTAACATTGTATATCCCTGTACCGGATGAAGCCGGAACATTGGTTTCAAGAGCATCTGCCGCAATAACCAGATCTTTCAGGTTATTGATCTTAACGATAAGATAGGTTGGTGATGAAAGTGTAAAGGTAAGGGTATTTCCGCTCTTTGTTGCAGGGATTTCCAAAGCTTTGGGAGAAATATTATAGGTATGGATTGGCTCGCTTGCCGTAATTGTGATGGTAGTCGTACCTGAAAAAGAGAAATTGCAATAATTATAGTTTACAAATACCTCCGAAGTGTCGATGACCGGTATATGGGTAGAGTCTGCTGTTACCGTGTATTGACTGGTCGTGGTATAGATCGACGGTAACGGATAGCTTACAACTGTACCCGCCGCGCTTGCTGTCAAAGGAACGATTGCTAAAATACTGACGAGCATACAACCAATCAAACTTAATAACCTCAACTTTTTTAGCATAAATAAACACCTCTTTCACATTTTCATAAAATACTCTGTCATCAGTTACGCCACATTTCCACCCTCAGCCTGCTTCCAAACTTATCTCTGCTCCGGCTCCAGACAGAGCCTTAGCAGATCGTCCACATGGGCCGTTGCCAGACATTCCACCGTATCCGCAGAGCCGTAATAGATCTTGACCTCGCCGTCATCCTCCAGAATCATCCCTCCCGGAAAAATCACATGATTGCGGAAGCCCCCGTCAATCTCATAGTCTGCCTCCGGTGCCAGCAGCGGCTGCCTGCTTATGCCGATCACCTTGCGGGGGTCCTCCAGATCAAGCAGCATAATTCCAGCGGTATAGCGCTTCTTCCAGGTGTCCTCCCAACCGTGCTTGCCTCTGGCCGGGTCCACATCCACCGCGTGGAAAGTGGTCAGCCAGCCCTTATCCGTCCGGACCGGAGGTGCGGCCGGGCCGACCTTGTCATTGGCAAACGGCACCTGCTCAACGGCGAGCAGTAGGCTGGAGTTGCCCCAATGCGCAAGGTCCGGCGACTCGGAGATCCAGGCATCGAAGCGATCCCGGCCGCCGCGGCTGTATACCGTGAAGGGACGCTCCAGCCGGACATACTTGCCGCCGATCAATTCGGGAAACAGTACCATATTGCGCAGGTCCGGTGTAGACAGGCTGAGCACCTCGAAGTGCTCCAGATCATCGGTAACGGCAATTCCGCCGCGGATGCCATGGTGCGTATCCACGGCAAAACACATATAACAACGGTCGCCGATCACGGTCAAGCGCGGGTCGTAGGCGCGGATAATTTCCTCATCATGCATTTTGAACACTGGCTTCGGGCCGGCGGTCCAGCTCAGCCCATCGTCACTGTAAGCAATGCCGAGATCCGTGGTGTGGTGCGGCTCAAGCGTCTGATCGACCAGTGAGCCGTAATCATTACGGAAGATCATCACATACTTGCCGTTAAATTTCGTTACACCGGCATTGAATACCAGTGCGGTGGGGTAAGGAACCTTCGTTGCATCCAGCACCGGATTGCCCGGATACCGCCGGATGAACGGGGCGGATTGCAGAATCGCCGGAACGTGTTGAGCCATGGGATGTACCTCCTTGAATGTTAAATATGGAATATGGGTTGCGCAGGGCCGGACCGCTACCCTTTGAGGGAACCGGCCGTCATCTGCATGAAGGATTTGTTGGCGAACAGATAGGCCACGAGAATCGGCAGAATGGACAAGCAGGCGCCCGCCATCATATAGTGGGTCTGAGAAGCGGCCGAAATCCCGTATTTCAGGTTCGCCAGCCCGACGGTCAGCGTCTGCAGCTCCGGCTTCGTCATCGTGAACACGAGCGGCAGCAGATATTCATTCCACGCGCCGCGGAAGGTGAACAGGGCACCTACGCCAAGTCCGGGTCCGAGCAGCGGCAGAATGATCCGCCAGAAGGTCCGGCCGGGAGAGCTGCCGTCCATCAGCGCCGCCTCGTCCAGCTCGCGGGGAATCCCCTTCATGAAGCTGGAGAGAATGAAGAAGATCGAAGCATGGGCGGAGATCAGAATCAATATAACGCCCCACAAGCTGCTGTGCAGATGAAGCTTAACCATCAGATCGAACTGCGGACGCAGCACAACCGCCCCTACAGCCACGAACATGGTGAAGGATTGCAGTCCGATATACAATTTTTTGCCGGCAAAATCCATCCGGTCCACCACATAAGCCGCCATGGATGAAACCAGCAGCGTGCCGACCACTGTCGCCAGGGAGACAATCAGGCTGTTCAGGGTATACCTGGAGAAATTGGCCTGCTCCCAGGCTTCGGCATAGTTCGAGAAGTGCCAACTCTTCGGCAGGAAGGTCGCTCCCGCAGTAAGCTCAGCATTCGTCTTGAAGGAGCCCAGGATGGTGATCACGACCGGAATCAGGGTGATAAAAGCAACAGCCAGCAAAAAAGTCCACAGGATGATTTTGCCCGGTATGGTTCTTAGTCTCATAATAGCCTCTCTCCTCAATCGGTCTGATTCATGCGTCTAGATGCGTAGAAATAAATGAGTGAGATCATCCCTACAATGACCGCAGACACAAAGGCAACCGCACTGCCGTATCCGAACTCCTGGACCTGAACCGCCGCGCTGCCCCCGCCGACAGGGAAAAATAATTTGTACAAATACAGGAACATGACCTCCGTCTTGCCTACAGGACCGCCTTCAGTCAGTACCATGATGCTCTCGTAACCCTTCAGGGCTGTAATGATCGCCAGCATAATAACCATCTGCATGACTGGCCCGAGCATCGGCAGGGTGACATAGCGGAACTGCTGAATTTTCCCTGCCCCGTCCAGGGAAGACGCCTCATACACATCCTCCGGAATATTCTGCAGACCGGCGAGGAAGAGCAGCATATAATTGCCGACCGCCCCCCAGGCCGCAACCAGAATGACGGTGAGCATGGCATATTTCGGCCCCAGCCAGTCCACACCGGAATCGGAGAGGCCCAGGCGGATCAGGAACTGGTTGAGAATCCCGTTATATGAGTTGAAAATCGTAAAGAAGACTACGGCCATTACAGCGGTACTGATGACGGTCGGCATGAAGAAAATCCCCCGCAGCAGTTGTCTGCCCCGCAGCCCCCGGTTCAATATGACTGCCAGCAGCAGGGCCAGCGGAATGGTGATCAGCAGCTTGCCGCCAGCATAGACAAAGGTATTCACCACCGAATCCCAGAACTGGGTGTCCTTCAGAATGCGGCTGAAATTGGCCAGACCGATAAACCGCGCCGTTCCGAACCCTTTGTAATCATAGAACATATAGCGGAACGCCCAGGCAATCGGGTAAATCCCGAGAACCAACGTGAGCAAGGCACTTGGAAAGATAAAACTGTATGAAAACAAGGCATGTTTCGTTTTGTTCATCTGGTTTCTTCCGGCTCCTTTCCTTTACGACCAGAGCAGAGGGATGAGGGAGTTGCTCCCTCATCCCCCGCTATCCCGGCCTATATCCCTATCCCTAACCTTCTGTCTACTTGGCGAACATGCCGCCCAGAGCGGCGGGATCAAAGCTGGCATCCGGCTCGGCCTTCACGCCGTCATTCGTAATCACACTGTCCAGTGCGGCATTATAGCGTTTGTTCAGATCAGCGATAACCGCCTTCAGGTCGCCGCCGTTCAGCATATATTTGAAGAAGGCGTCATCCGATTTCATTCCTTCCGGTGCTACAGACGGATAGACCGGCCACACTCCATCGTACTTGTTCGGCAGGAAGCCTTCGATGCCGTTCACATCCGGTGTCTTGGCTGCTGCGCTGATGGACGGAACCATGGAGATGCCGAAGCCTTTTTCCTGATAATCCGTCAGCACCTGATCGCCGTACATGAACTCCATGAACTTCCAGGCTGCTTCTTTATGCTCTGATTTCGAGCTCAGCGCCAGCCATTGGCCACCGAGGAAGCCGGAAGCCCCCTTCACGGTGCCGTCGATGGTAGGAACCGGAGCGGCCGCCCAGTCAATCTTGGCCGGGAACTGATTCTTGTAAACGCCAGGCTCTGAGGAGTAGGACATATACATTCCGATCTTGCCTTCCGCAAACTGCGCCCGCAGCGGATCAATATCCAGCGATTCTACACCCGGCAGCATGCTGCCGTCGTCCCTGATCTGCTTAAAGGCATTGATGATCGGTTCGAAGCCGCTGAAGTCGTATCGGGCTGTCTTGAAATCATACCCGAAGCCGCCATAGCCGCTCATCTCCGCAACCACCCGTGCCGAACGTCCGAACGCACTGCCGGGGCTCTTGAAATTAAGGGCGAAGCCGTAAGCGCCGTCCGCTTTGCCGGCTTCTGTCAATTTCTTGGCGGTATCCACCAGCTCCTGCAGGGTAGTCGGCGGATGTTCAATGCCCGCTTTGGCGAACAGATCCTTGTTGTACACCAGACGCATGGTCGTTCCATAGTTCGGCAGACTGTAACGCTTGCCGTCGAATTCATTCAGATCCGGCATGGCCGGGAATTTCGCCTTCAGCTCATCGTTCAGGAACTCGTCAATCGGAGCGAGAAAGCCTTTTTTGTAGAAGGTCTGGATGGTATTCTCCTTCACCCGGATCACATCCGGTGCATCGGAGGTCTGGAAGGACAGATCGAGCGCGGTATCGAAGTCGTCGCCCTTGACGACCAGCTCCACCTCAATCCCGTCGGGATTAGTAGCGTTGAACTCGGCTACCTTCTCCTTCACGAAATCCGCATCGTGGCGGTCGCCTGTCCAGTAGCTGATTTTCGTTTTTTCCCCCGAACCGCCAGTCGCCCCTTCTCCCTTGCCTTCAGCCGCATTGCCCCCGCCACTGCTACCGCTGCCGCAGGCCGCCAAGCCAAGTGCCAGGACCAGGCTCAGAGATGTCATTAACATACGCTTCATCATTGGTAGTGCCCCCTTATATATCCCTGCTGTATTCGCTTACAACCTGATTATAGTTCGATAGGTGCATCCAGATAAGGCGGGTAAGCCCACATTAAGGGCAGATTTCTGCAGGAGTTGGATACAGAGAAGGGAGGCAATTTCCGCCCTGCGGAAATCCCTCCCCTGCGGATTCCTATTCTTTTCCAAGATAATCCAATTTGAACTCGGACGGGGTCATGCCGGTATATTTCTTGAACACCTCGCTGAAATAGCGCCTGTGCTCATACCCGAGATCCTGGGCGATCTCCTGAACCTGCCGGCCGCTGATCAGCATCGCCTTGGCCTTCTCCATCTTCTCATGCATCACATACTGCTGAAACGAAATTCCCTGCGCCTTCTTGAACAGATTGGAGAAATACCCCTGGCTAAGGTTAATCTGCTTCGCCATCTGCTCCAGCGACAGCCCCGTGTCCAGATGACTATGGATATATTCGACGGCCTGACGGATAATCCGCGTGGACTCCAGAGAACGGGCTTGCTCCACCAGCGCACAGGCCTCCCGGCAGAGCCAGGACAGCAGGTCCCGTATATCGTGAAGGGAAGGATGCACCTGGTTCTTCATGGCAGCAATTCTGAGTTCCAGCGGCTCCACCTGCCCATAAGGGAACTGCTCCAGCAGGACCCGGCAGATCCTGGAGCTCAGCTCATAGCCGACACTTTCAACATAACGCGGCTCAGGCAGAAGCCCGCTGTCCAGCAACTGCGCGAACAGCTGGTCCAGCACCTGCAGGCTTTTGGCGGAATTGCCGGAACGCAGGGCGAACAGCAGCTCCTGCTCGGCAGCGACGGAATAGCTGTGGAGCGAGAGAGGTTTATTCTCGATATTGCTGTATTGATATACCCCGTTGCCCCCGGTGTAGAAATGATACCCCAGCGCGTTAAGCGCCTGCCTGTACGCCGTGCCCAGTCCCTGAATCTCCGCCGTGCCCAGTCCCACGCCAATAGAGAGGGTATGACGCGAGAAGCGGCTTACATTCGTGCAGCAGGCCTCCGTAATCAGCGCGGCGGTCTCCGGGTCCGAGCCGTTCATGATGCAGACGTACCGGTCTGTCGCCTCCCGGATAATCACGCCGCGGGTCCAGGCGGAAATCGTCTCTTCGAGAATATTGTGCAGGCTGAACCTTAGCAGCTCGACCTCCTGCACAGGCTGGCCGCCCAGCTTCTCCGCGAAATGATCGATCTCGGCGACAAACACGAAGAAATCATGCTGGTCCAGCGGGATATCAAGATAGGCCCAGCGGGAACGGGCATCCGCTTCTGTCGTCTGATGGTGCAGCAGGAAGGTGAGATATTCCTGGCGGAGGATAGGGAGACTTTCCCTGATTCTCGCCTCCATGACAGCAAGTCTGGCGGTCTCCTGACGCTCCTCCCGGCACAGCTCCCTGGCTTTCAGCACGGCATTCACAATCTCCTCCAGGGAAAAGGGCTTCTTCACGAAATCAAGCGCCCCCAGCCGGATGGCTTCCTGGGCATAGGAGAACTCCGAGTAAGCGCTGAGGATAATAATCTTGCAGTCCGGCAGCATCTCCAGTATCGCCCGGGTCATCTGCAAGCCATCCATTCTTGGCATCCGGATATCCGTCAGCACAATGTCCGGCCGGGTCTCGCGGATGATCTGCAGGCCCGCTTCGCCGTTAAGCGCCGTACCTGTGACCTCAATACCGTGCTCCTGCCACGGCGGCTTGCGCGAGACCATCTCCACCACACTTTTGATATCGTCGATTACACATAATTTGAAGCTTTCCGGCTCCAGCTTTTGGTCCATCCTTCAACTCTCCTCCTCTGCGGGAATCCACAGATCCGTCCGCGATCCCTTACCTGGTTCGCCGCCAACGTCCATACGGGCTTCGTCCCCGTAATACAGGGCCAGCCGGTGCCTGATGTTGAACAGGGCATAACCTTTCCTCGACTGCGGAGCCCGGACCAGCCCCTGCTTGACCCGTTCAACATCAAGCCCCCGTCCGTTGTCGGTAATGCAAATATGCAGGAGCCCCTGCTCCCGGGTGACCGTGATGTCTATCCTGCCTCCTATGGTCCGGTCGCTGAATCCATGCTTAATGCTGTTCTCCACCACCGGCTGCAGAATAATCTTCGGCAGCAGACAGGACAGCAGGGCCTCGTCCTCTACCGTCACCGTGTATTCAAACAGTCCTTCATAGCATTTCTGCTGAATGGCGAAATACTGCCGCATGTGGGACAGCTCATCCGCCAGGGGAATCAGATCCTTGCCGCCGCTGAGCCCAATCTGGAACATCTGCGACAACGACAGGATCATCTCATTCACATCGTCATTTTCGCCCATGACCGATTTGCAATAAATGGTATTCAACGTATTGTACAGAAAGTGCGGCTCCATCTGCGCCGTAAGGGCACGGATCTCTGCATGGCGCTTGTCCTTCTCCTTCGCCTTCACATCTGCGATCAGCGTATTAATCTCCGACATCATCCGATTGAACTGAAAGCCGACCTGAGCAATCTCGTCCTCATAACGGCTCTCATACACCACACTGAGCTGGTTCTCTTCAACTCTGCGCATCAGCCGCCGCAGCTTGAAGAGAGGCTTTAACAGTACAGATGTTAGCTTATTGGAAATCAACCAGGTCGCCAGCAGGAAAACAACGATGACATAGAGGGTGATGCGCTGCACCCGCTGCAGCTTACTCAGCAGCTGGTCCCGCGACTGCATGCCGGAGATGATCCAGTCGGGGGATACCGCTGAGCTTGCATAATTCACCAGATACTCCTTGCCGCTATAGCTGTAGTAATGATCCTGCGGATTGGCCGCTTTCCCGGCTTCGGCAAGCACTGGCTTCCAAGGGAATATGCCCCGGAACGGCCAGCGGGACTCCACCACCGCTTCTCCTTCCCCGTTCACCAGATAATAATTTCTCCCTGCTTGTTCACCGCCTTTATTCAGCAGCTCATCTATCCGGCTCTCCCTGATATTGACCACAATAAATACATTACTGATCGGCGTGTAAGGGTATTCATAGATTCCCCGGACTACGAAGGAGACCACCCGCTGGCCGCCTGTGAACAACCGGTCATAATGTCCTTTGGCCCAGTAGCCGCCCGGCTGCTCCTTACTCAGATCATATAATTCCGAGCCGTAGAACGAGTTGTCCTGCACCCGGATCTGCGTTGTGGGATAGAAATCGCCAATCGGGGTAACGATCAGCACATTCTCAATAATCGGTTGATTGAACATTGCCTGCGAGAGGACATACTGCAGATCGGACAGATGTACATAATAATTCGACACATCATGGCTGAACACATCGAGCATCATCTTGCGGTACGCATCGCTCAGCATCAGGGACTGCACAGAGAGCGCTACATCATTTAGACGGGAATCCAGCAGTTGGGCAGTTTTGCTTACGGTCTCCCGGCTGCCAGCGTAAGCATTGTCTTCGATCTCCTGTGCGGCAATCCAATACGAGAAGCTGCCCATTGCAGTGATGGACAGCGTGATCAGCACGATGAACGAGAACAGAATCCTCTGTTTTATGGATATCCGGTAATACCTGCCGGCGATCTGCCGCCGGAGCTGCCGGCCACAGGCTGTGAATGTATTCATATTTCCCCCTTCTTGAGCATGTATCTCCCTACGATTGTCAGTTCTTGTCACTTGTACCATACGGCTGCTCCGGCCCGGCGTCAAGACGGGGCATGATTATTTAGCGGATTCCGTCCCTTATTATCAATAGGCAGGGGGCCCTCCGCATAACAGGGTGCGAATTCACTAATCAAGGCTCAGGTTGACGGGAAGCTGCGCGATTGAGTAATTATGCTTGTGACGGTCAGGGAGCGTTGAACGAAGTCCTGCCCCAACTGAATACTGGCAGCAACGCAGTGTTCACTTATTATGGCGGCGGGGAATCTGCCATGCCTGAAAAGATTAAAGGTAAAGGCATACTCTTCGTTGTTATCTAAAACTTTTAAGGGAAATTTCTTTTCCTTCATACAAAAAACAATGCAGCATGTCATACGACTGCGGCATTGTTTTTTTAAATTTTAGCTATTTTTTGAAAATTCTTTGCTTCAAAGAGGATTAAGACAAGTAATAACAACTTAGATATTGACTCCATCAGTGGCAATTACTCTTTGATACCACTCAAAAGAATCTTTTTTAATTCTCTGTCCTGTTCCTTTCAATTCATTATCATAATCCACATATACAAAGCCGTATCGCTTGCTCATTTCACCTGTTGAAGCACTAATCAAATCTATTGGCCCCCAGGCTAAATACCCTAGACAATCCACTCCATCAATATTAACCGCATCTTTTACAGCTTGAATATGCTTTCTTAAGTAATCAATTCTATAATTATCATGAATTTTCCCATCTTCTAAAGTGTCAACTGCTCCTAGTCCACTTTCAACAATAAACACAGGTTTCTGATATCTTTCATATAACAAATTCATGGCTATCCTTAATCCTGTAGGATCAATTGCCCAGCCCCAATCGGTGTACTTCAAGTGTGGATTCTCATTTTCTTTAACAATAGTTGTTTGTTCCTCATCATTTTCAGTATTTTTCGAAGCAACCGAAGTAGTGTAATAACTAAATCCAATAAAATCTACTATTCCTTCTTTTAAAATTTCTAAGTCTTGATTTTGAATATCTACTTTAATTTTATTAGAAATCCAGTATTTTTCAATATAAGATGGATAATATCCCCTTGCCTGAACATCAAAACAAAAATACTTCTCTTTATTTTTTTGAAGAGTTAACAATTGATCTTCCGGATCTGAAGTAAATCCGTAATAGAAATTGAAAGCACTCATAGTTCCAAACTTAAAGTTAGCATTGATCTTTCTACCTAAGCTGATAACTTTTGCGCTTGCTACAAATTGATGATGTAATGCATTGTATACTGTTTCTTCCCGATTTTCATCTTTATTAAAAACCAACCCTGCTGACATAAACGGTAAAAGTTCATAATTATAAACCAAGATATTTCCTATTTCATTAAAGGTTTGCCAATATTTCACCTTGTCTTTGTATCTTTCAAGAACCGTGGTGCCAAACTTGACAAAATACTCAATCAATTTCCTGCTTCTCCAACCTCCAAATTCACTTACCAAATAATAAGGCATATCATTATGATTAATCGTAATTACTGGTTCAATATTATATTTTAACAATTCATCTAAGACCCTATCATAAAATTCAAGCCCTTTTTCATTTGGTGTATCCTCTATTCCTTTTGGAAAAATCCTCCCCCAAGAAATTGATAATCGCAAACTTTTGAATCCCATTTCAGAAAGCAATTGAATATCCTCTTTATACGTGTGGTAGAAATCAATTGCCTTGTGACTTGGATATATTTTTTTTTGATCAAATTCAGGCTTAACCCATCGCTTTCCATTTTCAGCGATAGTCAGTACGTCTGTAACACTGATACCTTTCCCATCTTCTTGCCATGCTCCTTCACATTGGTGAGCAGCAATAGCTCCTCCCCATAAAAAATCGACTAATTTATCACTCATATTATCGACTCCCTATTTTAATAATTTTGTCAAATTGTTTGTAATCTCGTATTCAGATTTTATTGCCATTAAAGTATCCATCGCATGAGCAAAAAGTATAGAGTATTCATTTTTCTCAGTCTCAATAGTTGTCTGAATTACTTTTGTTTGAATAACATACGCTTTGTTCAGTTTACCGTTGGCTTCATCCATCGTTAAATCAAATGCATTCTCATCATCATCTTTAAGAAATTGAACCGCTTTTCTAATTAATTCTCTAGCATCTCCTGCATGAAGTAATATTTCCATTGCATTTTCGTTTATTAAATCTAAATCCATTTAGTTTTCCTCCTCTAAAATTAATTGTTTATCGTACGCTTTGAAGAAAGGATAGTAAATCAATCCTGCTACAATCAAATTAATTATCACTAAAATAATAGCTTTCCAATCATTTGTAGCTAAATAAGCAAATAGCCCAATTGGCATGTACCAAACTTGAAAAGTATGAATGGGAATCGCCACAAAATCCAAAGAAAAAGCGAAATATGTGATTGTGGGCAACACTATTGAAACAATCCACATCGGAACCATAAGCAGTGGATTAAAAGCTACAGGAGTACCGAAAATAACAGGTTCATTTATATTAAAGAGACTCGGAATTATTGTAATCTTGCCCATAGTACGAAGTTGTTTACTTTTAGCAAACATCAACATTAATACTAGAACCAGAGTACATCCGACACCCCCCAAATAGATAAATCCATGGAAAAACTCCATTGTATTCAAGTTGCTTGCATTCCCGCCAGACGATACTATAGAAATATTATCTGCTATTCCTTCCATCCAAATCGCCCAAACTATAGGGAATACTGCCCAACTACTGATACCAAAAGAGTATAAAAATGCTACAGAAAATGCTACAATTAATATACCAGGTAAAGTTTGTGCAATAGAAAATAGAGGTGTAAATATTTTTTGAATAACCTCAAAAATATCAAAGTTAGCTGAATAAATTACTGTTCCAAGGGCAAATATAATAACTACCGGCACCAAGGTATCGGTCCAATTTACTACGACATCTGGCATAGTGGTATCTTTTTTAAAAAAGGAAAATTTAGAAAATAAAAGCATGATGGCAGAAACTCCACAACCAATTAATAATGATAAAAGCATCCCGCCTGCTCCTAATTTCTCTACTGACACTTGTAACAAAGTTCCGTCTTCTGAATACGATGGTAACGCCAACATCAGAAACATTGATAAGCTCGTTAATATCGCTGCTGTTTGCAATTTAGGAAGTTTATAAATTTCAAAAACTTTCTGAGGAATTAAATATGCTAAATACAATCCTAACAAGCCAAAAGAAAATTTATTTATTAAACTTAAATCGGGTATCCAACTTAAATAGTTTCTCGCTATATCTACAATTGATACAAAGGACCCTACCATAATGAACGGCATGGCGGATAAAATAGCATTCTGAATGGCTTTGAAAAATTTATTATTTGTCACCTTATTCATCTTAGGAACAAAGCTAGCCATCATCCATCTCATAAATGGATTTTCCTCTGATGCTTGCTCTTCTTTACCATCAGATACCTCATTGCTACTAATTTCTTCTTTATTTTCTGTTTCGTTACTTGAATGGTCTATCTTTTGTCCATCTAGTTCTTCTAGAGTAAGTTTTAATAATGCTTCTCCATCCAACTTACCATAAATTTCCTCAGGAATAATTTCAACAGGAATTTTATTTCCAATTACCATCTCTTGAATACTGGCAAGTTTATATTTCAAGTGGGGTCCTACTAAAACCATATCATATGAATTAATGTGATCTTTCAACTCTGCTTCACTTACAGCTTTTATCTCCATCTCAATTGAATGGGATTTAGCCGCTTTTCTCATTCGTTGTGCCATAAACCCACTTGAAGCTCCAGAACCACAAGTAAGTAATACTTTTTTCAATTTTATCACCCTTTTTTATTTACAATTAAAGGATAAACCTAAAATTGCAAGTGATGTCGGAAGGTTTTTGTAAGTCCAATTTAAGTTGTATTGGATTATACTCGTTAAATTAATCTTGATTGTTCTCAAGTTTCAACAAGCGTTCATGAATGACAGCAAAGATTTTAATCAGTCGGTTGGCAATGTTTAACTCGCTTTTGACAGTCATCATCGTATCTTGGGCGTGGGCGAATAGAAGGGAAGTCTCCTGCTTTGCACCACCTGCTTCTGCTTGTATGAGATTGGTTTGCGCCTTGTGTGAGAAGACGATCTCTTTTTTAGCTTCCTGTAATTTAAGCTTCGCCTTTTCAAAATCTGCAGTTTCAATCAGTTCCAAAGCTTCCGTAAGAAAAGCACGGCTATTGCCTGCATGTAAAATCATTGTCATGGCAATAGTTTCTAAAGTATCTTCTTGTTCCAACATAAAGTTACACTCCTATTTTAGATTTCGGTTATCAAAGATTTTATTCACACAGCCTAAATCACTTGGTTTCAAGTAACTTCAACACCAAATCAAGACCTTTGTCGCCATCAAGCCGTCCGTAAATGGCTTGATCAATGATAGCTACCTGAATTCCATAATTGGCTACTCTTTCTTGAAGTTCCTTTTCCATATATTTTAAATGGGGACCTACCAGAACCACAGCCGTACCCTCTAGGTGCTGCTCTAATTCCGAGTCGCTTCTCGCTTTAACCTGAATATCGAGATCTCTTTTCTTGGCTGCCTTTCGGATACTGTTCGCCATAAAGCCGCTAGACGCTCCAGAACCACAAATTAACAATACATTTATAGTTGCCATGATTATTGCCTCCTGTAAGGTGATGTTTTTGCCCCCCTATCATTACATTTACAGTTTGTGCATTCAAGCCAAGTTATTTTCCTAGCCTCAGGAAAATGATAAGGCGTGAGCTAAACGCTTACATACGATATAATAATTACAGTTCTTATAATATTTAAGGAGGAACCACATGAGAATTGAAGTCCAGGATAAATTCCTCCGTTACCTTAGTCAAAATAACCGCTGGATTCACGCGAAGGAGCTTGCTAAAGAATTCAATGTGACGCCGAGAACGATACGTAATTACGTATCGTTTATTAATAACAAGCGTGCTCCACATGTTGTGATTGAAAGTTCTGATAACGGATACAGGATAAATATGAACACTCTAAAAATCCAGAAGACAGCGGCTTCAGATACTTTTTTTGACACGCCTACAGGGCGGATTAATTATATTCTGTACACACTTCTCACCAAGGGGAACATTCGGTTTGAACAGGTGATGGAGAAGTATTATGTTAGTGATTCAACAGTTGAGAATGATCTCAACACTATCCGCAAAATCATAAAACCCTTTAACCTGAACCTAAAGAGAGTGGGTCAGATCATCAGTATCATCGGGATTGAATTGGACAAGCGAAAGCTGATGCGCCATTTGATTTACAATGAATCAGACGGTACTTTCATCCATTCGGAATTCATTCAGACCTATTTTCCCGAATATGATGTAAGCCATATCAAGCAAAAGGTACAGGCTCTTTTGGACCAGCACGGATTTTCTGTGAACGGATTTACTATCAATGGTATTATTCTGCACTTGCTAGTCATTTTGCAGCGGGTAACCAACAACTATGAAATGAATGGCAGTCTTCCGCCAGTCGAAGTGACCGAAACTGAAGATTACCAGAAGACATTCAAGATTGCTACGGAAATTGAGAAGCTGTTCAAGGTTTCACTGAATCCGTCGGAGAAATACTATTTGACCCTATTGCTGATCAGCAAAACGGAAACAATTAATTATTATTCGCTTACCCTAGATAATCTCGGCCATTTTATTGATCACCGAGAAATTGATCTGGTTAAGAAGATTGTTAATCAAGTATCTGTTTACTTCTCCATTGATCTGAACAGCCAGGATTTTATCGTTAATTTCACGATTCACCTGAAAAATTTAATGAAGAGAATCAAACACAACCGATACACCCCCAACCCGATGAATACTATGGTAAAAGCATCGTACCCATTCATTTATGAAATCGCTGTTTTTATTTCTAATGAGTTATTCAAAGAAGAGAATTTAAAATTAAACGAAAACGAGATTACCTTTATTGCCTTTCATGTGGGAGCTTTTTTTGAGAGAAGAAAACTGCAGGATAAGCGTAAATACACAGCCGTGCTGATCTGTCCCAAATATTATGATATGCATCTGCAAGCTATCCAGTTTATGGAGAAGCATTTTGCAGAAGATATTCAATTGATTGATATTTTCACGGATATGGATGCCATTCCAGAACAGCTTGAAGCTCAGCTTGTTATTTCTACCATCGAGTTGCCGCTTACTTCTCTTGCAAGGAAATATATTTTGATTCATCCGTTCCCAAAAAATGAGGATATCTCTAAAATAAGAAAGATCATTATGGAGTTGGATAAGCATAACGGGTATTTGCAGCTTAAGCAATATTTGCAGCGGTTTTTTAAGCCTTCCTTATTTCACCGCAACTATTATGCTGAGAATGAAATTACAATGATTACTCGTTTGTGCAGCGATCTTATTACCTTTGACTATGTCCCACAGGACTATACGAAAGCTGTGATTGAGCGGGAATTGATGTCATCAACGGCTTTTAACAATCATGTGGCCATCCCCCACTCCATTCATAAGAATGCACACGAAACTTCAATATCTGTGGTCATCAATGACAAACCTATGAAGTGGGGCAATTATGAGGTCCATATCATAGTACTACTCGCCATTTGTGAAGAAGATAAAGAGTCTTTTCAGGATATCTTCGA
>NZ_FCOQ01000009.1:282500-452242 GCF_900021165.1 Paenibacillus phocaeensis
GTTAGCTTCCCCTCTATATCCCAAATGATCTCCCCATGTAAAAAATATTTCACGGAATCCCGTTGGTCTCCGATTAATATGCCCTGTTCAATTTCACGGCTGCCGACATGCAGCAGTTGGTATGCCGATTCTCCGCTTATGCCGTGTTCGATGCGCTGTTCCGTCTCCTCCAAGCCATGGTGCACAACCATAATGAGATACTCGAAATCATGCAGCAGCGAGTCATGGGAGCCGGCTTGATCCAGGCGATATCCGACCGCTCCAATGGCCCCATGCCCGGCTTTCTCCTCGTCCAAGATCGAAAAAATGGTTGTTTCCACGGATACCCTCCCAGCTTGGCGTATTCCTGCCGATTCGTTATAATATAGTTCTACGCCTAATCTGAGTTTCCTTCTTGTTTTTTTGGAGCACTTGGAAAAAGTCGGGGGAGGTTCCCCTATCAATAGCTGATGAAACGAGGTGGCCCAATGTTCTTTAAATCGAGCAAAATCAATGAATTCCGTTTATGGGGCTTGCTGTTGACCATGCTTGGGATGGGCCTGATGGTGCTGGGCACCGCCGGGATCGTATTTTGGGGGCCATCGGGTAAAGTGGTCGCCGCAATCGGATTAGTCATCGGCTTAATCGCGATGCTGGCGAGCTTGGCCATTTATTTCTGGGCTGGCATGTTGTCCACCTCCGCAGTGCAGTTGGAGTGCCCGGAATGCCACAAGCTGACCAAAATGCTGGGCAAAACGGACCGTTGCATGTTCTGCAAAACCATTCTGACTCTGGATCCGGCGCAGGCAACCATCACCGCCGATCAATTGGAACAGCAGCAAACGGCAGGCGTTTCCAACCAAAGCTGAACCGCCAAGTCTGCCATCCTCTCATCAAATGAATCTGTTAAAAAAACGGACCCTGCCAATAAAGCAGCGGTCCGTTTTGTTTCAGCGTATCCTCTATTTTTCAATGTTCCGCAGCGTCTCCCAGGCATCGTCGGAAGCAAAGCCGCGAGTCCAGGTGGCAATGCCGCCTAGCTTGAATGACTTGGCCAATTCCACGCGGCGTTTCAACGATTCCGTGTCCTCCAGCCAAATGCGGTGCCGTCCCTCTTGATCCTCATATTCCACATAGTTCTGTCCCGTCTCTTCGGAGAAGCTCGGTTTCAGCTTTTTCTCGGCGATGATTTGCTGCGCTTTGTCCATTCCGATCGCTTTGGACTTGACCTCCGTTTTGCCGTCCTTCTCCGTTTCCGTCCAGACTCGAGTATACAGAGGGATACCTAGGATCAACTTGCTCGGCGGTACACCGTCCTCCTCCAGAACTCGGGTCACCGACGATCGGACCCAAGGCAACGAGGCAACGGAACCGGATACCGGACTGGCCGCCCAATGCTCATCGTAGGCCATCAGAATGAGATAATCCACCACTTCACCCAAGGCCCTGCGATCCAAAAAAGCCGACCACATTTCGCTGTTCGATTTCGGAGTCACGTCGATGGATACCATTAACCCCTGCTCCTCAGCTAACGGGCGAAGCTCGCGCATGAATTGGGTTAAGTTCTCCCCGTCTTTCGTATAGACATTCTCATAGTCGATGTTGATGCCGTCCAAGTCATAGATCTTCGCATAATGAAGCATTTGCAGGATGGTCCTCAGCCGGTTCTCGAAGCTGGACAATGCCTTGGTGGTTAAATCCGGCTCAAAGCTGTTGCTGAACAACCCCCAGACTTGCATCCCCTGGCTGTGCGCCCATTTGACATAGGCGCTGTCCGCTTTGCTCTGCACATTGCCGCTCCCGTCCACCAGGGAAAACCAGGTGGGACTTACGACATTGACCCCCGGCAGCTTGCCGATGGAGGACGGCTTCGGAGCTACCTGATACACCGCCTCCCAAGTCATATTGACCGTTTGGGTCTGCCATTTCTGTTTGGCTGCGGATAATTCCAGCTTCTGCTCGGGGATGAACTGTTTCTCGCCTATCCTCACATTTTTCTTCCGAACGTAACCGGTATACCCGTTGTCCAGTTGGACGTAATACCACTCGTCGTCCGAGGTCTGCAGAATCCGCAGAGCTGTATCCGCCTTCATATCGGCCAGGATCGGCTCATGAATGCTGGGTCCGGTTCGCAGCGCAACGGTCCCGTCCTTCTTGCCGGACCCGGTGTTCACCGCAGCCGGCAGGATACTTTCCCCTGCCCGGAACAGCCGCACCGCGCCGGAGGCAGGATCCTCGCGCACCTCGGCCCCGTATAATTCTTGGATCAAATGAGCCGGCAGATAAAAAACGCCGTCCTTTTCCTCGGGGGCAAACCGCAGCTCGGTTGGCTTATTGTTCACTTTAGCGATCTTCTCGTCCGCTTTAAGCAGAACCAGTTTTCGCGGCGTAGTCAAGATGACCGACTTGGTCTCTTCCTCATAACGGATCGTGGGTTCGATGACTTGCTGAATCACCGGAAGCGGGAGCTTCAAGCGATCTCCCGATCCAATTCCGGTCCCGTCCAGCAGTTGCCCGTTGGCAAAGAGGGGTTTATCCACCTGGCCCAGCCACTCGGGATCGACATGCTCCCGGTTAGGCAACCATACCGATTGGGCCCAATAAAGTCCTGCTATAATAAGAATCAGTCCGAAAAACCATGTTGTTTTTCTCCTGCCGCGTTTTTTTCTACGATACGTCTCTTTTCTGCTCTTCAAGGACAACCCTCCGTCTATCAATCACTATCTATTAATAATAACTGATGAAGCCTGCCGAAAGTTACCGAAAAAATAAAAACGTGAAGAATTCGCGAAGGAATTCCACACGTTCTCTAAATTCTCACAGAATATGGCTGTTTAATGTTCGACGCGGCACTCGCGGCAAACCCCATGCAATTCCAACCGGTGTCCGTGAATCTCAAACCCGGTTGCCTCTTCCGCTTTGCGCTCCACATCTTCCAGGGAGGGATACATGAAATCCTCGATTTTACCGCATTTCTCGCAAATTACATGATAATGATTGGACACGTCGGCATCAAAACGGCTCGAATTATCCCCGTATGTCAACTCCCGGACCATGCCGGCTTCAATCAGCATTTTCAAATTGTTGTAAACCGTAGCTACGCTCATGTTCGGGAAGCGGGGCTCCAGGGACCGGTAAATCTCGTCCGCGGTTGGATGGCTCATCGATTCCATCAGATACGTAAGTATGGCGTGACGCTGCGGCGTAATGCGGACACCATTGTTCTTCAATTGGTCCAGGGCATGTTGTACGCGCGTTGTCATCTCGTCCACCGCCTTCTAAATGCTCATTCCTTACTAATAGTTATGCCAAAAAAGTTCGCAAGATTATTGTACGTTTAGGTCAAAACTTTTGTCAACGCAGGATCAACGCTAGTGCGCCGGGGCATCGCCTGATTTTTCCGGTGTTCAGCTTTTATTCACATATAGATCGCTGTTGCCGTCAATCTTGAGCTGATGCTCGCCGCTTCCGACGATGCCATGAATTTCCTTCCGGTCGACCTCAAAAGGCAAATCGGTATAAATATCACCGTATCCGCTGGATCCCTTCAGTTCGTAATCGCCCTCCGCCGGAAGTTCCAGCCTTAGCTCACCAACCGCACTGTACACCTCCCAGTCGCCCTCGACAAGGTGGGAGGTGATATAAACTTTGCCGTTGAGCGACTCAACTTGCAGCCCGAGCGGAACACCGTCCACGCGGATGTTTCCGTTCTTCGTGCGCGCCTGAATCGCTTCCTGAGCTTCCGTTAAGGTGATATCGCCCACCAAGGTGGATAAGGATACCTTGCCGGTAATCCCCCGGCCCTTAATGTTCCCGCCTTGCGTATCAACTTGAGCCTCGCCGAAAATCCGGTACAACTCGACGTCCCCGTTCAAGGTCTTGGCCGAGACATCCCCGATCACATCCCACAAACGCAAATCCCCATTCCCGGTCTGCAGCTTCACCTGCTTCATGGCCTGGACGCCGGTCAGGGTGATATTGCCGTTAGAGGTCGTGATGTTCAGGTCCAAAAACCGGTTTTCAGGGACGATCAGCGTCACATTCACGCGCGGATGCCGGCGTCCGGACTCCCCATAAGCTTTGTCCTTCACGGATATGCCCAGCGATTTGCCTTCATTCACTTCCATGGAGGTCACCGCCGCGATTTTGCGGGCTTCTTCCGTATCCAACTGGTCGATCCATACCGTATAGCGGACGATGATATGATCGATCTCCGCTTTACGCACCTCGATATCTCCGTTCATTCCGTCAACAACGATCCGTTCGGTATCCAGGTCAATGGGGATGTCGAGCTGCGGCTTCTCCACACGGTAACCTTCCTGCGCGCCGTATTCCGCCCCGGCTGCCGTCAAATCAAGACTAACCCGGTTCCATACGTGCATATATTGATCCTGCTGCGTAATCGCGAACACCGAGAAGCCCATGAACAGGGACAACAGAAGCCCTTTTACGTCCACATGCGGCCGCCGTCTGGCTTGCGTCTTTTTCATAGGGTTCCATGCTAATATCATAATATGCTCGATTCCCCATAAAACGAATACTAAAGGCCACCCTTTCACAAGCAGCCGCATGTCATCCAGTCCCGTTATCGCATCGCGCAGAAGGATAACCGCAACCGCCAACAGCAGCAAGGCAGAGGTAAAGCGCCCTGATCGTATAAACGCGCGTTTGGCTTCACGCAGCACCAACAGCAGTGCCGCCAGTGCCAAGGCAAACGAGACCAGATAAGCTCCGGCGTCTTGCACAAGCAGTTGCAGCCAGAACGGCTTCATTCGGAAGAGGAACAGGACAGCGCCGCCGCCGATCAGCACAGCCCCGGCTCCAAGTCCTTGCTTGACGTTCCGGACGGAGGGCGCATCCGCCGGGAGCGCTTGACCCGCTTCAAGCTCTCGTCTCAGGCGCGCATTATGGGCATCCGTAGATTGAAGAACATCATAGATGCTGAAGAAGTATGCCGCAGGAATCAGCAAGCCGAGCCAAATCAGCAGCGGGACGTTAATCGCCATGCGAACCGAAGAGAAATAAATCAACGCCGATGCGTCGATTAAAATGAAATACATGAAGCAAAGGCCGCGTAAATAGAGACGCAAGTACAAATGTCCCAAACCTGGGAGCAGGGCGGACAGCAAGCAGGCTACCAGCTTACGCTTCCGTCGCCGGGGCTGATAACCTTTGATTCGCGTCTCTGTCGTCGGCCGGCCTATAGGCAGTATCTCCGGCATCCTCTCCCCACCCCTTTCTATTCTATCGTTGTCTTGATTCGCGCAGATCCGTCGTTTTCCTTAATCATAACCGAAATCGGCGGCATCTGTAATGTGGAATGAACTGGACCGGCGATGAGCCCGACTTCTCAAGCAGAAAGGCACACTCCCAAACCCGAAACCTCGGTTCGAAAGTGTGCCCAATAACTAGGACGGGTCCAGTTGAAATATCGTCAGTTCAACACCTGCGGCGGA
Organism: Paenibacillus phocaeensis; assembly: GCF_900021165.1. Classification (GTDB taxonomy): domain Bacteria; phylum Bacillota; class Bacilli; order Paenibacillales; family Paenibacillaceae; genus Fontibacillus; species Fontibacillus phocaensis. The sequence continues at coordinate 287,936 of NZ_FCOQ01000009.1, forward strand.
ACTCACTTGCTTGACCGGTTGAAAGCCGAACTTGCTGTATAATGCAACCGCAGGAGTGTTCAGGGTGCTAGCCGTTACGGTAAACCTCTGTATGACGGAGAAATTCGCCAGGACGTACTGCAGCAGCTTGGTCCCGATCCCCTGACGCAAATGATTAGGGTGAACCATCAAACGGGTGATTTCCAGCGTACCGGGCAGTTCCTCGCGAACCGCGATCGCCCCCATTAACTCCTCGTCCTCCGACACCTCACCGAAAAACAGATCGCGGCTCGTGCGGATGGAGTCAAACGTATCCGGCAGCGGCGGCGTTTCCGTCAGACCGACAGCCTTCGCCTCCAGTCGGTAAGCCGAATGCTGTAAGCTCCACAGCTGCTCTACGATATCGGTATCCTTCAGCGTCAATCGCTTGATCACGGGCTGTCCTCCCTTGGACTGGCCTTCGGCCTGATTCCAGCTGCTCTAGATTCCGCATCTACCTTCGTGCAATGCCGTTAACCCTTCAGCACTTCCACCAGCAGCTTGTTGACCAGCCCCGGGTTGGCTTTCCCTTTGCTTTGCTTCATGACCTGGCCGACGAGGAAGCCGATAGCTTTCTCCTTGCCCGCCTTGTAATCCTCGACGGAAGCCGGATTGTTCGCCACAACCTCTTGGACGATGGCCAAAATCGCCCCTTCGTCGCTGATTTGCACAAGGCCCTGCTCCTCTACGATCTGCTGGGGCAGCTTGCCGCTTTGCAGCATTTCTTTAAACACCGTTTTGGCGATCTTGGAGCTGATCGTGCCTTTCTCCAGCAGGCCGATCATCTCGCCGAGACCTTGACCTGTCAGCTTCACATCGGACAATTCCAACGAATTGCTGTTCAGGTAGCCGAGCAGATCGCCCATAATCCAGTTCGCCACCGCTTTGGCGTCCTGCGTATACGCGAGGCTGCTCTCGAACAGGTCCGCCAGCGCTTTGGAAGACGTAATCACGCTTGCATCGTATTCCGGCAAGCCGTACTCCGCAGTATAACGGGCCTTCCGCGCGTCCGGAAGCTCCGGAATCGACGCGCGAATCCGATCCTTCCACGCCTGGTCGATGTGCAAGGTAACCAGATCGGGATCCGGGAAGTAGCGATAGTCATGCGCTTCTTCCTTGCCGCGCATCGAGAACGTCTTGCCCTGGGTTTCGTCCCAGCGGCGCGTCTCTTGCACCACTTCTCCGCCTTCGTCCAAAATCTCGGCCTGGCGCAACTGCTCATACTCCAAGCCGCGAACCACGCCGCGGAAGGAGTTCATGTTCTTGAGCTCGGCCCGCGTGCCGAACTCCTTCTGCCCCTGCGGCCGCAAGCTGATGTTGGCGTCGCAGCGCATCGAGCCTTCCTCCATTTTCACGTCGGAAACCTCGCAGTACTGCATGATCGCCCGCAGCTTCTCCAGATACGCCCGCGCTTCCTCCGGCGAGGAAATGTCCGGCTCGGACACAATTTCCACGAGCGGTGTGCCGACGCGGTTAAAGTCGACCAACGAAGCGTATCCGCCGTCCACGTGCGTTAGCTTACCGGCGTCTTCCTCCAGATGCAGACGGGTAATCCCGATCCGTTTCGTCTTCCCGTCCACTTCAATATCGATATATCCGTTCAAGCCGATCGGCTGATCGTATTGGGAAATCTGATACGCTTTGGGTGAATCGGGGTAAAAATAGTTCTTCCGGTCGAACTTGCTGACATCGCCGATTTCGCAATTCAGCGCCATCGCCGCTTTCATCGCGTAGTCGACGGCCTGGCGGTTCAGCACCGGCAAAACGCCGGGATGCCCCAGGCAAACCGGGCAGGTATGCGTGTTGGGCGGAGCGCCGAACTCGGTGGAGCAGCCGCAGAAAATTTTCGTCTTCGTATGCAGCTCCACGTGCACCTCCAGCCCGATCACCGTTTCATATTTGGATGTTGACATGGCCTATCCTCCTGCAAAACATTGATATGGAACCTACAAGGCGGGACGTTGTTTGTGATGATCCGTATTCGCTTCAAAGGCGTGAGCCACGCGCAAAACCGTGCTTTCATCGAACGGCTTGCCGATGATTTGCAGCCCGACCGGCAGGCTTTCGGCAAATCCGCATGGCACGCTGACGGCAGGAACCCCGGCCAAGCTCACCGGTATCGTCAAAATATCGTTTAAATACATCGTCAGCGGATCGTCAACCTGCGAACCTAACGGGAACGCCGGGGTTGGCGCCGTTGGTCCGAGAATCACGTCGTATTTGTCAAAGGTCTGATCGAAATCCTGTTTGATCAGCGTTCTGACCTTCTGCGCCTTCAGATAGTAGGCGTCGTAATAACCCGAGCTGAGCGCATAGGTTCCCAGCATGATCCGGCGTTTCACTTCCGGGCCGAATCCCTGGCTGCGCGAATCGTAGTAGAGGTCCAGCAAGCTGCCGGCATGGTCGGCGCGAACGCCGTAACGAACGCCGTCGAAACGCGACAAGTTGGACGAAGCCTCCGAGGACGCCAGCAGATAATAAGCGGCCACCGCGTATTCCGTATGCGGCAGCGATACTTCTTCCCATACGGCGCCTAAGCCTTCAAGCACGCGCAGGGCGTCCAGAATGGAAGCCTTGACCTGCGGGTCAACGCCGTCCAGATATTCCTTCGGCACGGCGATGCGCAGTCCGGAAATGTCGCCGGTGAGGGCGCTCAAATAATCCGGCACGTCCACATTGGCCGAAGTGGAATCCTTCGGATCGTGGCCGGCGATCGCCTGCAGAACGTAGGCGGCGTCCTCAACGTTCTTCGTGATCGGCCCGATCTGGTCCAACGATGAGGCAAACGCCACAAGGCCGTAGCGCGATACCCGGCCATACGTTGGCTTAAGACCCACTACGCCGCAATACGATGCGGGTTGGCGAATCGAACCGCCGGTATCGGAGCCCAGCGTAAAGAACGCTTCGCCTGCGGCTACCGCTGCGGCCGAACCCCCGCTGGAGCCGCCCGGTACGCGGCTTAAATCCCACGGATTCCGCACCGGATGGAAGCTGGAATTCTCGTTGGAGCCGCCCATGGCGAACTCGTCCATATTCAACTTGCCGATCGTAACCGCTTCGGCTTCCTTCAGCTTCGTCACGACCGTAGCGTCATAAATCGGATCGTAATTCTTCAAAAATTGGCTGCCGCATGTCGTCAGCAACCCCTCGGTCACCATGTTGTCCTTAATGCCTACGGGGAGTCCAAACAACAGCCCGCGCGCTTCGCCCTGCACCAGCTTGGCGTCCAGACGGGACGCCTCCGCACGGGCCCCTTCCTCGTTCAGCGCCAAATAAGCGCCGATCTTCCCGTCGTATTCCCGAATTTTGGCGAAAGCTTCGCCAACCAAATCGGAAACGGACAACTCCTTGTTGTGAAGCCGATTATGTATCTCCTGTAAACGCAAATCAAAAAGCGCCAATCTAAGCTTCCTCCTTTTAAGAACCCTCTGATTTCTAAAGCCATCCAGCAAGCCTCGTAACGAGCTTCCTACTCCAATACGGCCGGAACCTTAAACTGCCCGTCCTCTTCGTCCGGCGCATTCCGAAATACCTTCTCCGGCGGCAGGCTCTCCTTCACTTCGTCCTCCCGCATGACGTTGCTTAAATGAAGCACATGCGTGGTTGGTGCAATCTCGTCCGTATTTAATTCGTTTAACTTCTCGGCGTATTGTAAAATCGCATTTAATTGTTCGGTGAACTTCTCCCGTTCTTCGTCGCTGAGATGCAGTCGGGCCAACTTCGCCACATGCTCCACATCCTTGGTCTGAATACTCATCCTCAGGCGCCTCCTTTAGTGATGCGTTCGAACACTATTCGTACATTCTACCATGCTTGTACAATTGAATAAAATTATATTGTAGTTTCCGGTTCAATTCAATCCGTTAAAGCGCAAAGGGGGAAAGAAAAAGAGCCGGCTTAAGCCGACTCCCTTCTTATATCCATGCCCGCAGGTTCACTTGTTTGATGAACTCCGCTTGAGACATTACTTCCTTTGTTGGTTCCTGCTCCCCGTCTGCCCCGCTGTCTTCGCCGTTCATGATTTGCCGGAACAGCTTCTCATTGTGCGTAGCCAGCGCGTAATCGATCAAGGCTTCCTGTGTCGCGCGTTCCGCTTCTTGCTCGATCAGCCGACTTTCGGATTCTATATCGCTCTGCGGAACGAAGTAATTCCGCCCCGTCTTCGGAGACCGGATGACATAGTCAAAAGCATTGTCCGGATTGCGGTCGTAAGCAATAACGTAGCCATATTCCCCAACAGGAAGATTCTGCTCAAAAGCATCGCCGACGATAACAATTTTCTCTCCCAAATGAAGCATCGTCTACCTCCCTGAGTTATTTGGTTGCTAAATATTCCTCATAAACTTGTATTGCTTTATATCATCCTACTAAAAGAGACGGAGATTGGTCAAGTTCTTCACCGGAATCCCGGATGTTAACAGCGTATGCATCTCGGCGCCGAGGTGTCCATCCCCGATCAATGGACGGGACGAGACAAAAAAGAACGCAAACCGGGATCATTCCGCAGCTTGCGTGCTTCGCAAAAATTACAATGTTTTAATAAGTACATCCTATCAAAGGGTTGTACTTTTGTCCACTATTTTTGTACTTTTTCGTCGATTTTTATTTGAATGGCAGCAGTTCCAGAGATGAACCGCCGCTAGGAGACGTACGGATTGTTCGTCCGTTCGAAGCCGATCGTCGTTCTGGGCCCGTGCCCGGGGTAGACTTTGACTTCGTCCTTCAGCCGATACAGCTTCCCGCGAATCGAATTGTACAGGTCCGCTTCACGGCCTCCCGGCAAGTCCGTCCGCCCAACGCCGAGTCGAAACAATACGTCTCCGGAGAAAAGATCGTCTCCGCACAGAAAGCTCACGCTCCCCGGAGAGTGGCCCGGCGTATGGTATACGGTGAACTCATGCCCGATGAGTCGCAGCTTCTGCCCTTCGGCCAGGTCGAACTCTGCCGGGTCCGTTGCAACAGGCGGTCCGACCTCCGGCCATAAGAGCGAACCGTTCAGCTTCGGTGTGGTCAGCCACTCGCTTTCCAGCGGATGGACATAAACCGGGCATTTCTTCGCCTTCCGAATCGGGTCCACGCCTCCGATATGGTCAAAATGGGCATGGGTGAGCAAGATCGCCTCAATCTCCAGGTCTTCGATTTTGCGTAACAGCGGCCCCGGATTCGTGCCGGGATCGATAATAACGGCCCGGCCTTCGTCTTCTCCCCGCAGCAGATATGCGTTGGTTTGCAGAGGGCCCAAGGAAAAACTTTCAATCTTCAACATGGTTCTCGCTCGGAATAAGCTCTCGTCGATGAAGGTCGACAACCTGGCTTATTCCGCCTCCTCTCCTGTAACTTCTTGGCTGGCTTGCCGGCTCGTCCAAATCGCACGGCAGCTTGAAGCGTTTCGGGTCAGGCGTCGCGTTTCTTCCGGCTTCCGAAGCTCTTGACGATCAAATACACGATCAACAGCGCCAGAGCGCCTAATAAAATGGGCATGACATAAGGCCCGGCCTTCTCGTCAACATGCTGCCACTGCTCGCCCAGCAACATCCCCAGATAGATGAACAACACCGACCACGGAATCACCGCCAGAGTCGTCAGCAGCAGAAACTTGCTGACCGGCATTTTGGCCATCCCTGCAGGAATAGAGATCGCATGCCGTGCCACCGGAATAAACCGTGCAGTGAAGATGACCCCGGAGCCGTACTTCAGGAACCAGGCTTCGGATACGTCGATATGCTTCTTCTGGATCAAGATATACTTCCCGTACTTCTCCAAAATCGGCCTGCCCCCATAGCGTCCGATCCAGTAGATAAACAACTGGGCAATCACACCGCCAACCGTGCCGAAGAAGACGGCTCCGATAAAGTTGATATCTCCCTGATGCACAAGATAACCACCGTACGCCAGTACGATTTCACTGGGAATAATCTCGATCATCAATCCCAGCATGATCCCGAAATAACCCAATTGCTGCACCCAATCCAATAATACGCCCACTAAATTCGATATCCACTCCACAGCTTCGTCCTCTTTCCCGTTAGCTTACCGTCCCGAAAGACAGCAAAATTTCCCCTTTTATCTCAGTCTATTCTATCATAGCCGGGGACATGCGTTCTACTTCGCACTTCCGCCCCGGTGACTCCGGGAAATCCGCCCGCATATGCTGGAGCAAAAGGAGGCGACTTTAAGCCATGACCAATTTCCCGGCAAAACATCGGACTTCCCTCCCGACTCCGCGCAAAATCCGCCGCAGCTGCAGCAAGGAGCTGTACCGGACGGTCAAACGGCTCGGCGTGTATATTCCGGAGGACCGAATGAAGCAAGGCGAAGCTATGTATTACAAGAAGGTGATCGGCAACCTGTTGTGGATCGGCGAAAATATCAGCAACCGTAAGCTGCTGGCGGACTGGTGGGATGAGGCCGTCAGCGCCGAGCTTGCCGAGCTGTGGGAGGTCGATCGAGAGGCGTTGTCCGCTGCGTTTCGCGCGGCGTTCGGGGGATAGGCCGCAAAGCGGATGAGCCCCTGGCGGAAATGCGGTTCCGCGAGCCTGGATGGGGAGGGAGGACGGCGCTTATTTCAGGGCATCCCCCGCGGTTAACAGGCCCGTCCGCTGCTGCAGCTTCCGTCCCAGTTCCATCGCCTCCGCCGTCAACCGGAACGCCCGGTCGTTACGCGCTACAGGGTCCTTGGCAACGGCTCGGGCAAGCCGCGAGTAGTCCGCATACAGGTTGGCCCCGGAGGTTGCGACCGCTTCGGCTTGCGGCAGTTGACCGCTGGCCTGCAGGCTTTGCGTCAACTGCCAGAACTCGCGCAAGGCGGCCGTTTGCTTGACCCGGTCGAACCGGTCCAGCTCGACGCTTCGCCGCAGCGCTTCTGCGGCGGAAGGATCATTTGCCCGGGCCAGGGTCTTGCCCAGAGCCAACCAAAGCTCGGCACGCTCCGGTTCGAAACGGCGGCCCTCCCGCAGGAGCAAGGCGGCCTGACTCGGCGCGGAGCGTTCCGCCAGCGCCAATCGCACCGCGGTCAGGTGCGGGGAGAGAGCCAGCGAGCGGCGGAGCAACTCCGCCGCCTCCCCGTGAGCTTGCGGCGGCAGAGCCAGGGCTTGGCGGTGCAGCCGCTGGCTCTCGGCTTCGCGCAAGCCGGACGCGCTAAGCGCGAGCAGCGCGGCGGCGGCCAGGCCGCATAGAATCGAGCGCAGCGCGGCGCGCTGGAGCAGGGCGCGCAGGCGGAGCACGAGACGGGGCGCAGGCCGGACAAGCCGGGGGAGAAGCCAAGTGCGAGTTTGCGGCGTCCCGGTTAACGAGGCGGGGTGCTGCGGAAAGCCTAGGCGGCCGGCGCGAACCTCGGCGATCCCCATGGCCGCCGCCCACAACAGCAGCAGCCAGACCAACCCGTAGCTGAGGTCAAAGTCGATGGCGCTGTGCAGCAGCAGCGCGAAGTAAGCCGGGAACAACGCGCTGCGGGTTCGCAGCAGGGGGATGGCCAGCGCCCCCAGCCATAGCAAGGAGACGGCGAGGCCAAGCAGGCCCAGATCGAGCNCGACTGTACCGACAGCGGGCCGGCCGCAAGCCGGGCTCCATACCCGGCGGCGATCACAAACGGGCCGGCGGACAACGCTAAGGCATACCGTGCTGCCAGTTCTGTCCACATCGAGTCGGAACCCGCCGGCCGCTTCGTAATCGTCAGATTCCCTTGGCTTAACCCAAGCAGGATCGCCCCTCCCCCCGTTACCAGAGCGCCCGCAGCCAGCGTTCCGGACACCAGCCACAGTGCTCCCGGGCGGTCCGTCCAGAACAAGCCGTGATTGAAGCAAGCCAACACGCCGATCAACCCCAGGGTGCCTATTCCCCACCTCGCCAGCCGTTGCCCCACAACCTCACCTCCTCTTTAAATGGTTTGAATTCTTCCAATTCTTTAATAATTCAGATCCTCTTCCCATCCTTCGCTCATTTCCTTCGCTTCAACCCCACCTTATAAGGGCCAAGCCGCGGCTTTACCTCCATTCATTGGCAAGTTCAGGCCAGGGTATTCTTCCGCGGAGCCAAGTGCCCTTTCATCAAATTGCACAAGTGCGGCTGTTTTCCGGCCAGGGGAGCGATTTTTGCAAATAACGGCCTTATTGCGTGCGCTACACAGCAAAAACCGGTCGGGTCTCCCCAACCGGTTCATCCATTTCATAATTTTCCTGCCGTTGCTTCCCGCAGCAAGTCGCGGCAAGCCCGCTCCAGGTAAGGATCGGCGCTTAAAAAATCGCGAAAAGCCGCATACTCCCGCCATTGCTCCAAAGCGTTCCCGCCGCTCGATTTCACGGCGCGGATCAGGATGTTTTTCGGCGTGTGTTCCATATCGATGAACTCCAGCAGCTGCGTTTTGTAGCCCATCACATCCAGCAGCTTGGCGCGAATCGCATCGGTCGCCAGCGCGGAGAAACGCTCCTTTAGGATGCCATGCTCCAGCAAAGGCTGCAACACCTCGCTTTGCACCTGGTTAAACAACTCATGCTGGCAGCATGGGACGGACAGGATGACGGATGCGCCCCAACGGACCGCTTTCTCCAGCGCCGCATCCGTCGCTGTATCGCAAGCGTGGAGGGTGACCACCATATCGACGGCGCTTAGCTCGTCGTAATCGGCAATGTCGCCGACGAGAAACCGCAGATCATCGTATTGCAGCTTGCGGGCTAACCCGCAGCAGTGCTCAATAACGTCGGCTTTCAAATCCAGACCGACTACGTTCAGTTTTCTTTGCTGTTGCACCGCCAGATAATGGTATAGCGCAAACGTCAGGTACGATTTGCCGCAGCCAAAATCAACGATCGTCAGCGGGCGACCCTCCGGCAGGTGCGGAAGAACATCCTGGACCATTTCGAGAAACCGATTGATCTGTTTGAATTTATCGTACTTTTTGGCGAGCACTCTGCCTTCCGCATTCATGATTCCCAGCTCCACCAAGAACGGAATTGGCGTCCCTTCCTCCAAGACGTATTGCTTCTTCCGATTATGGGATAACGTTCCGAGGGGCTTGCGGGACGGCGCCTTTTTCAGGATCGTCACTTTGAACTTCTTGCTGATCAGCACCTGATAATCAGCCTCTGCCGTGCATAGCAGCCCTTGCCGAAACTCCGCAAACCGCTTCGTCAGCTCGTCCGCCAACGCGTCGGCCGGGATGTTTTGATGCAGCACTTTATTGGTGTAGTGGTAGGCGAATTGATAGTGCAGACGCTTCTTGATCTCGACCGGCTTGATCTGCACCTTGCTATATTCCGTCTCTCCCGGTTTACGCCGGCCGCTGATCGTCGCGGTGATCAGGGCGCCTTGCTCCGCCAATTCGCTCGCGAGTTTGTGCAGGGATTCCATCTATAATTAACAACTGCCTTTCTGCCTATAAAATAGTTACGCTCAAAACCGGGCTTCTGCTTCGGCGAGCCCCTCTTCAACCTCCTCAACCGGCAAGCCGCCGGCGGCAAGCTTATCGGCCGGAAGCGTCAGCAGCCTCCGATAGAACCCGGTAGCCTCTTCTCTGGTCGCATGTCCTTCCTCCAGCAAACGATAGAGGGAATTTTCCGCCAGGTCGTACCGGCCTTCCGCTTCCTCCCAGCGCAGGACAAGCCGCTCGGTGTCCGGCGGCAGCCGGTATTCCTTCAGCAGCGATTGCAACTCGGTGATCGCGCCGGGCAAGTCCCATAACGAGCGCTCAGCGCCATGCAATGCGGCGGTCAGGTAAAGATGAAGCGACTTCAGCCACCGCGAAGCCCCTTCGTCAGGTTCTCCGGAGTTGTCGTACACGTCGCCTTCTTCTTTGAGGAGCCGGGCCAGACTTTGCAGCTTGTCCGCTTCTACCTCGCCGCCGGTCTGAAACAGGCGCACAATGTCTTGGGCGGACAGGTTCTCCAGCAGTTGGGAGCTCAAGCGAAACTGTCCTTTAAACAGCTCATCGAGGGCCCATAACGCCTCAACCTTCTTTTTCTGCTGTTTCAGCATAAACACTTTCCCCAACACTTCGGTCATTTCCTCGATCATTCGAACGAGATAATCTCTGCGCAGCATGATACTCCCCCTTTTCCCCTTCTTCAAGCAGGATTCCCCGCCGGTTCAGAAAAAGCCAAAACCGGAGATTCAGATCGAAACTCCGGTTCTTTTGCATCGGATTCACTTATGCCGAAGAGGCGCAATGTTCTATCATCGCTTGCCTCACGCTTCTCCCTGTTCCGATACACTGCGCAAAAAGTCAGCAATCACCGCCGCCAGCTGCTCCGGCGCTTCGTACATGCTCATATGTCCCGCGCCTTTGATGACGGCCTTTGTGACGTTCGGGCCTTCCGTGGTAAACAGCCGTGCCATCGGGATGACGGCATCGTCTTCACCGGCGACTAACAGCAGCGGAAGCTGCGTCCCTTCCATCACGTCCCGGCGATCCGGCCGCTCCCGCATCGCCAGCGCCGCTCCGGTTGCCCCTTGGGGCGGCGTTTTGTAGCCGATTTCCTTCACGCGATCCACTTCAGCCCCCAGCTTGGCAACGTTGTCCGGCGAGAACAACCCCGGCACGAGGCCGTCCACGAAATGGGTGATGCCTTCGGATCGAATGTGCGAAACCGCCTGAAGCCGCTTCTCCTTCGCTTCCTCGCTATCCGGAAACCCGGTTGAATGAATCAGGCCAAAAGCGTTCAAACGGGAAGCATAACGCTGCGCCAGGGATAGGGCTGTATAGCCGCCCATCGAATGGCCTAGCAACGTATATTTGGAAATGCCCAGCGTCTCCATCAAGCCGGCGACATCGTCCGCCATTTGATCGATGGTGTATGCGCCCATTGGCGCACCAGTAGCCCCATGACCCCGAAGGTCGGGGGCAATCACCTGATATTGCTCGGCAAGCAGCGGCTGAACCTTCTCCCAGTAAGCGGAGCTGCCGCAGAAGCCGTGCAGCAAAACTACCGTTTCGCCTTGTCCTTGTTGTTCATAGGCGATCGTTATTCCGTTGACCGTTACTTTGTCCATTACGCTACCCACTTTCATCCCATATTTTAGAGGAAGTTCAAAAAATCATCTTCGGATCACGCAGTAGTTCATTGAAGGGATTTCGGCATCGAATCTTGCATTCAGTCGGTCGCTCCGTTGCTCTCGTACCTACATGTACGCTCCGCTACTCACTCCCTGACTTCATCCAACCTTCTCGGTGCTCCAAACCTGACTTTTTGAACCTTGATTTGAACGGAAGTTCAAAAACTCATCTTCGGATCACGCAGCAATTCATTGAAGGACTTCGGCATCGAATCTTGCATTCAGTCGGTCGCTCTTCACTCAAATGCCGAAGCTGCGGCGCCCGCGATTTCATCGGCCATTTGCATGACCTTGTAAAGCGAGGTCATCTGCAGCGTCCAATAAGGTTTGGGGCCATTGACGTTAACGACTGCGGCTATGCTGTAATGTCCAACCTCCGGCAAGCTTGCCCCGACAGACTGAGCGGGCTGCAGCGGCTGGCCGGAAACCAGGTAATACCCGACCGAATCCGCCATTCCCAGACAGGCATCGATCGCGATGACCACACGCCCCTCGGGAATCTCGGCCATACGCTGCTCCAGATTCGTGGCGTCACAGGGTTCGCGAAGCGTCCCGATGACATGCTCGAACCCCAGCTCCGTTAATTTCGTGCCGACAAGCGGTCCCAGCGCGTCCCCTGTAGATCGGTCCGTCCCAATACAGAGAAAGGTGACGGCCTCACGGAGATGCCGGGCGCGAATGCCTGCGAAAAAAGCCAACAGCTCGCTGCCGCTCAGCTTCTTCCGGTTCAAGCCCGCCGCCGGCCATTCCTTCTGTTCCTGCATGACCTTGACACGCTCCCTCCCGGTATTCCGTACCCTGATTGTAACGCATTGGAACGGCCGACCGCAAAACTTCATGAACCCGCTGCTCTCATGTTACAATAATGAATAACCCCTAACCCGGAAGGATGAATAAGAAAATGGATCTGTCCGCAAAAAGCCAGGAAAATATCGAATACATGATTGAGGCGATCAAAAACAAGCTGAAGATGGCCTCGGGCGCAGCGATGTCGGCGTCCGCATTCCATGTTAACCAATATGATGATATTCGCGACGTTTATGACATCATTATGAGCAAGGAACGCCTCAGCATCTCCGAGGTTGAAGCGCTCGCCCAAGAGCTTGGGAGACTGCGCAGCAAAGCCTAGCATGGCCTAGGCTAGGCCAGAGCCACAGACGCAAGCCTCGGGTTACCGTTCCAGTTGAAACGCCGTTTCGGCTTGCCCCACTTGCCAGCCCTCATCGTTCCTGATCGAAGACGGGAACGCGTCGCGGAGCTTCCGCAGCGTTTCCTCGTTTTCGTATCCGAGCTGCTCCAGCACGGATAAGGCGATCATGCCCCACTCTTCCTCGGAACCGTCCTGAATCTTAAAGGTCACCCCTAAGCGCTCGCGGCGCAGGGCAAAGGCATAAACCCCTTTAAAACCGCCCTTGGCTACGATGTTCGAGTCGCCCAGCAGGATGGAATCGATCCGTCCGGTGCCGGCAACGAGCAGCGGATGAGCATTCATTGCGCCGGTAATGACCTTGGCGGCTTCTGCCGTCTTGGGATCCCCGATTAAATCCGGACAAGCCAGTTTCAAATAGGCAGCCGCCAGAGCGGACAGCGGCAGCGCAAACACAGGAAAGCCGCAGCCATCGGTTCCCAGCGAAATCTGCGTTTCGGGAATCCCCGCCAGCCCGGCCAACGTTGCTAAAATTTCTCGCTGAACCGGATGATCCGGTTGATTGTAGGTGTCCAGCGGATATCCCCTCATTTTGCAATAAGCCAAGACGCCCAGGTGCTTGCCCGAGCAGTTATGGTAGATCCGGCGATACGCTCCGCCCTTGCGCAGCAACCGCTCCCTGGCTGCAGGATCCAGCGGAAGACTTGGAGCGCATACCAGCCGCTCCTCGGCGAGTCCCGTTTTGCTCAGCAGGCTTTCGAGCGTACCGACGTGAATCTCCTCGGCCCGGTGGGAAGCGGTCATGATGGCGATCTCCTCGTCCGTTAATCCGAATGCTTCCTGGATCCCCGCGCGAATGCCCGGAAGGGCTTGAATCGGCTTGGCTGAGGAACGGGTAAATACGGTCGCCTGGGGATTCCCCGCCCGCCCGGCAATCTTCCCTTGTTCATCTATGATACTGATATGTCCATAATGGGCGCATTCCAGCAGCCCTCCGCGATATTCCTTCACCAGCAACGCTTCGTTGTAATTCATCTCATTGTTCTCTCCTTAACCAGTTCCATTCCTACACAGTATAGTACAGTGGAAGCCCGCTGGCTATAGAGCCTCCGGCAAGCTCTCCCGCCTAAATCCGGTATACGAAAGGAGCCGTTCTGTGCAAACTAGAGAGGGTTCACAAACAAGATAGAAGGAGGCATTCCGATGACCCAACCCGAAGACCGGCAAGAGCAGTATATCGCCAAGCAGATCCGGGCCGCCCAAGCCGGGGAATATCCCGAGCACAAAGATATCAACGAAGCCGAGAACGGATCCATGGTGAATGATATGGAGGATCTGGTTCAACTGGGGGAAGATATGGAAGCGATGAGAACGAGCCAGGAGGACGTGGAACAAAACGGATTGCGGTCCGATCCGGAGCAATAGGGCGCTTTCAAAAAAAGCGCTGCCTCGGCTTCCGCAGGCAACGCATTCAGGTCGTGTTCATATGATTCATGATCTGCTTCAATCTTTCGGTCGCCCGCTTCTGAATCCGGGATACACTCATTTGAGACATCCCCAACTTCTGGGCGATCGCCCTTTGGGATTGCCCTTCCTGATAAGCCATCAGCAGAACCTGCTGCTCCTGAGCCTTCAACTGACTCAGCGCTTGCTGCAAATCCATCCGATTCTCCACAACATCATACTCATCGGCATCCGTACTGATCATCTCGCCCAGCGTTGCGGCACTTTCGTCCGGTGACAACGGCGAATCCAGAGACACGTAGTGATAACACTCCCGCCCGGCCAGCACCTCGACCGTCTCCTCGACCGAGAGCTCCAAATATTCCGCGATCTCTTGAATGTCGGGAGATCGCTCCAGCTTGACGGTCAACTCATCAATAGCCTGCTGAACCAGCGCTCCCTTTTCCTTAATCCTTCGCGGTACCTGGATATACCAGGACTTGTCGCGCAAATAATTTTTCATATGCCCAATCATGCTTTTCATCGCATAAGGTTCAAACGGGATACCGAGCTCGCTATCGTACTGTTGAAGCAAACGAACCAACGCCATTTCGCCTACCTGGTACAAATCCTCGTATAAATCCGGCCGATTGCGGGCGATTTTGCCTGCAGCCATTTTGACCATAGGATCATATTTATGGATTAACTGGGTGGCAATTTCGTTGTCTCTCGTTTGCTGGTACAGCTGAATCAAGCGGGTGGATTCGTGAAATGACTCTTGGGGAGCCGATCGATCGGTCATACCTTTTCCTCGCTCTTCTGGAGTCGGCGGACCATCATCACCTTCGTTCCTTTTCCGGCTTGCGTCTCCACGCTGACGTCATCCATCAACGCCTGCATCAGATAGAAGCCTAATCCTCCAATCGGGGCTTCGCTCAACTCCTTCTCGTGAAGCGTAACGCCCCCCGCCAGCCCATACGAATCAAAGCTCTCCCCTTCATCTCTGACCGTAATCGACAAGGCGTCGTCTAGTACCTCGAACGTGATCTCCATTTGACCGACATCCTGCCGGTAAGCGTACAATACAGAATTGTTACAGGCTTCGGATACCGCCACCTTCATATCTTCAATTTCCTCATACGAAAATCCCATCTTTGAGGCCACACCGTATAAATTCAACCTCACGATATCCACATATTCCGCTGTAGCCGGAAGGCTGATGACGATTCTCTCTACTTCCTCTATCATTAAGACTCGATCCTTTCCTTATTGGGAGTTCTCCTGCTCCGCGAAAAACTTAGCTATCCCGGTCATTTCAAACAGTTTCCGGATATGGTCCGGCACTTCCCGCACGTAAAACCTCGAGTCCATTCCTTGTCTCGCTTTGAGGATGGACAGAAAAATGCCGATCCCGGTGCTGTCGATATACTTCAGTTCTTTCAGGTTCAGGACTAAATCCGCATCATCCCTGCCAACCAACGGATCCATCACCTTGCGAAAATCAGGGGCTACGGACAAGTCCAGCTCGCCGCGTAAGGATACGGTGCAAACTCCGTTTTCCAGTTGTGTCGTAGTGAAAAATTTTAAACTTTTTCTCGTATTCATGAAATACTCTCCCTGGATAGGTATTCTTATTACAACATAACCCAGCTTGTCCGCTGCTGAATCAAGGGGCTGCGGCTTCGCTAAGGGCGCTGCTCCGAAAGATGACCGTAAAAGTGAAGGCCGTGCCTTTCTCTTCAAGCGGCTTCACCAGAAGCTCGCCGCCCATCATATTCACCAATTTTCGGCAAATCGCTAGTCCCAGACCAAGACCGCCATAATTTCTGGTCATGGTAGAATTGATCTGGGCAAACGGTTCAAACAATTGATAGGTTTTGTCCATGGGAATACCGATCCCGGTATCCCCTATCGTGAAGCTTAGCCCGATTTTGCCGCTGTCGGCAGGCCGGGGGTCTACGCTTAGATAGATTCTGCCCCTATCGGTGAACTTGACGGCGTTCGCCAGCAAATGTTCCAACACCTTACGCAGCCGCCGCATATCGCCATAGAGCAGATCGGGGATTTGTTCGTCAACCCCGAAGTAGAGGTTCACCCCTTTATCCTGGGTCTCTTGACGAAATGCGGCAAGGATATCCCCCAGCGCTTCCCGCAGCGCAAACGGGGTTTCCTCCAGCTCCGGCCGATCTTGATCCAGCCGGATAAAATCAAGAATATCATCAAAGATCGACAGCAAGTCAATCGCGTTATGATGGATGAGGCTAGCGTACCTCTTCTGCTCCTCGGTCAACTCTGTCTCCAGCAGCAGTTCACTCATGACAAACACGCCGTTCAACGGGGAACGAATCTCATGGCCAACCATCGCCAGGAAATCCTGTTTGGCATGCCGGGCCGCCTCTGCAGCGGCCTTCGCTGCGACGAGTTCTAAGTTCATATTCTCCAAGGCGCGTTCCCTATGTTCTAACGCCAATTCGGCTTGCCGTAGTGCAACTGCCGCCTGCTCCAGCCGATCGCGCAGGTCTTCCTTTTCCCCTTCCGCCCGCTCGTTGCTGCCTGTATCTTTCATTTTAACGAGATCCAAACCAGACATTTGTCATCTTCTCTTTTTCGTTGGGCGGTCTCTTCGAAGAACAACCGGCTCATCGCCTCTCTGTCAAAGTCATGGCCGTAGGTATTTAGCTGCTCCTCCAGCCGGGTCTGCCTTGCTTCCACTGATTCCTCCTGGGAGTCGATCAACCCATCGGTGTAGAGCACCAGATGGCCCGGCCCTTCATAATGAAGAATCTGCGGGTCCGTTTCGATGCCTTCAAACAAACCAACCGGCGGCCCGACCCTGTCCAAGCGGACAACCTGCTTATTCTCTGTAAACAGCAAGGCCGGCGGATGTCCGGCGTTAATGTATTCGATCTCCTTGCGCCGGGTATCAACCACAAGATAGATTGCCGTAAAATAATACTGAATGAGCTTGCTCTCGATATGGAGCTGGATAAACCGGCGATTCAATTCCTGGATAACCTTCTTAGGTTTAACGTAAGTATGTACGGTGTCTTTCAAGACAGAAGAGATGAACATGCAGAATAAGGAAGAGGAGATGCCGTGACCCATCATATCAAGCAGGATGATCGCATATTTTCCCTCGCCGAGCGAATACCAGGAGTATAAATCTCCAGCCAACTCGTAGGAAGGCTTATAGATGGCCTCAATCTCGACTTCCGGATCCCGGATCGGGGAACTTAAGACCGCATTCTGAACCAGCGATGCCAGCTTCAATTCCTCCTGGATTCGTTGATCCCGGTTCCGGTGCCAATCCTTCTCCAGCTTCAGCCGCAAAGCCAAGCGAATCCGCGCCATGAGTTCAACCTTGTTGATCGGCTTCGTCACGTAGTCAACGGCCCCGGCATCCAGCGCTTCGGCCAGCTTGTTGGAGTCCCCTACTGCCGTGACTACAATGATCGGGATCTCCCTCAGATGCTCGGAGCGCTGCAAAATTCGGCAAGCCTGGATTCCGTCCATCTCCGGCATCATCATATCGAGCAGAATTAAATCCACATCGGATGGTCCGCTTTCCTCCACTGCATCCAGGTTCTTGACGCCAAGCCTCTCGAACATTTCTCGGGCTGAAGTCACCGCGACGGTGTTCCGGTAATTCTCCTTCTTCAAAATTTCGCGGATGATAATGGTGTTTGTCGGATTGTCGTCAACGATCAATATTCTCATGTTAATCTCCTTAGAATGAGCTTGAGCTATGGGTGATACCTAAATTCGGCACAAATCGCCGTCAATCCTGCCCGATCATGCAACCCGTTTACACGCTCAGCTGCGAAAAAAGGAACGGGGCGCTTTCCCCGTTCCTTCTTCCTCGAGTAACAACACGGGCAAGGCTTGAGTAATAGTGTACATTACCCCGCCTAACCAAGATTGAAACGGCAGATCGGGGCGTCGTTCATAGAGCGCCTTAACTCCGGTATTTCTGCCAGACGTCGGCGGCAACATCCACCCACTTGATCCAACCCGCCGGCTTCCGATTCTCCTCCTGCTCCGCCAGTTCCCTTTCAGCTTGCGCCGGCTGAGAAGCCGGGGGTACCGGAGCTTCCGGAGCTGAAGCGGGAACCTTCCGTTTCGCCATTCGAGGGCGACTAGCGATGCGGCTCGCCAGAGCAGCCGAGACCTGCTTTGTTGCGAGTGTGACTTCACTCAACACCTCACCGGCATGTTTCACCGATTCCATCAACGGATCAATTTGCTTCAGTTTATGCTGAATATCGCCGGTCATATCGTTGGCTTGCCGAACAACCTGACGGACCTCGGTCCCCAGCTCATCGATCGTTTTTTGGACCTCCCGCAGCGTTTCTGTCGTTGTCTGGAGCGAATGCTCCGCCGCTTTCAGCGTTTTGACCAAATATACGACGAGTACCACAAAAGCTGCCGCGGCCACCGCCACGCTGATTTCCCAAATCATACCTTCGTTCCTCGCTTTCCGTCCATAGGGGTTCAACCGCACTTTATTATTAACTATACACGAAAATGTGCGGAAGAACAGTCGCTTTCTATAGACGGCATCACGAGAAAAATAAAACCGCTTTGCCCGTTCCCTCTAAAGCAGAAAACGAATCAAAGCGGCTTGGTTTCGTTTATTTCAGGACACTTCCGCCAAACATAAAGCGATGAACCCAGGCACCGTCGAGTTGATCGACGATAACCCCGCCCGACTCTTTCGAATACGTGTGCAAGAGCTGGCCATTGCCCAGATAGATCGCCACGTGGGTAATCCGCTGTTTTTGCTTATCGATCCCTTGATACGATTTGGCAGAAGAGCCTTTATAACTCATGAAGAAAACCAGATCGCCTCGTTTCAGACTGTCGATGCTGTAAACGGCCGTACCGTTGTCCTTGATGTAATCCCCTTGCTGGCGGGAATCCGCAGGAAGGGTAAGACCTAACGCATCCTTGTATGCTTGTCTCACGAAATCGGAGCAATCGAACGTCGCCGTGCTGCTGCGGCTTGAACCGTACTCATATGGCGTGCCGAGGGATTTCATCCCCGCCCCGATCACCTGCTCGATCTGCCGGCTGATTCCGTTCGCTGGTTTTTGGGGCGGTGTGGGGACAGGATCCGGNCACCTGCTCGATCTGCCGGCTGATTCCGTTCGCTGGTTTTGGAGTCGGTGTGGGCACAGGATCCGGCGTTGGAGCTGGCGTTGGGGTCGGGGCAGGCGTTTGAGGCTGCCCGCCAACTTCCAAATATTTATCCTTTGTGCTGACGTAACCGATCGTTCCGTCGGACGTCCGTACTTTATAGAAATATTCATTGCTCTGCTCAAGGATGGTCAGCGCTGTGCCAGTGCGAAGCATCGTAATGACGCTGCCCGAGGTGGACGGCTCATCGCGCATATTGACGCCGTACGTCACCGTAGCTGGCAAATTCAGCGAAGGCTGGGAAGTCACAGGAGACGTCTTGTCGATCTGCAGATATTTATCATTGGTGCTGACATAGCCAACTTGTCCAGCAGACGTCTGTACCTTATAGAAATAGTCGTTGCTTTGCTCAAGGATGGTCAACTGCGTGCCTTTGCTCAGCATATCGATGACATGGCTTGAAGCGGACGCATCATCGCGCATATTCACCCCATAGACGACCGTTGCCGGCCAGCCCAGATATGGCTGGGAGGGGGTGCCCGCCACGGTTTCCAACTGAATATATTTGTCACTAGAACTAACATAACCAGTTGTTCCATCATTCGTTTTTACTTGATAGAAATATCGATTGCTTTGGTCCAGAACAGTCACTTCGGAACCTTTCTCAAGGAATCCGATGACTCTGCCTGAAGTGGAGGGTTGATCTCGAAAATTAACCCCGCCCACGATATGACCTTTGGTTACTGTCTGGGCAGTCGCTGTTGCCGCTGCGGCCTGGTGAGGGAGAGCTGTATAAGAAGAGAGAAGTAAGGCACTCAATAATGTGATCGCTACGCTACGTTTCATAGATGATGTCCTGCCTCCTAAAGTAAAATCTAGTTGATTAAATTTCGTTCCAACGTCTCCTTTCCTTGGTCTTGCGTCCATTATATCCCTTGTCGAAATTAGTCTAAATCGGTCGAAGATCACATTATAGGTAAGCGTATTCATAGACATTGGGCCTAGTTTCCATATGCAAAAATTAGAGGCAGGCGACCTATAAACCCCGGCGCTCAACTCGCCGATGTAAACGCTTTCCTTTGCGATCATGCTTAATTTATGTATCAAAAGTACCTATTTCCGCCAAAGTCCGAGGTTCATTCATAATAATTCCAAATTATCCAATCGGACTATTTTTTAGGGATAAACGCCCGGGTAAGAAGACGAAAAAGCCCAAACGATTAGGCCTGGTAATGATCCCCACAGACCCTTCCGCTTGGACGACAAAGTGCTTGATGACTAGTTCCCTTATTTTCTTATGTATCCCGAATGGTACGGACGACCACACGGAGAGTTATCCTTCTTTAGGTTCAACATGAACGTGAACATGCATCACGTTTTGCTTGCTTCTCATTCGCTCCTCAACCTGGTCGCTGATTTTATGACTTTCAATTACCGTCAGCTGCGGATCGACTTCAATGACGACGTCAACCAGCACATGGTTGCCATGTACGCGGGCCTTCAAGTCCTTAATCCCTTCAACGCCTTGAGTTCGGGCAATGGTGCTGCGCAGGTCGCCCAGCTCCTTCTCATCAAACCCGTCAGTCAAGTTATGCGTCGATTGGCGGAAGATGTCCCAGGCGGTCTTGCATATGAGCAGACCTACCGCAATCGCTGCCACCACGTCCAGCCAAGGCAGCCCGAATTGCGCCCCGATAATCCCGACCGCCGCCCCCACGCTGACCAATGCATCCGACAAATTATCCTTCGCCGCTGCCATTAGCGCTTGGTTGTTAATCTGCTTCGCCAGCTTACGGTTATAGGCATAAACCCCGCCCATCGCCAAAGCACACACGACGGCTATTGCCGCCGAGAGAATATCAGGCTGGCTGTGCTCACCTGCTGCCAACGAACGGATCGCGTCGAGAATCACCTGAATGCCGACCATCGCCATAATAAAAGAGGCAATCAACGCAGCGATCGTTTCCGCTCGAAAATGCCCGTACGCATGATCCGAGTCCGGCGGTTTCTGCGAGATTTTAAGTCCAATCAACACCGCTACCGAAGCCACGATGTCCGTGAGGTTGTTGAAGCCGTCAGCCAACAGTGCGTTGGAATCAAAGTAATAGCCGCTGACCAATTTAAATGCGGACAGCAATAAATAAGCGACAATGCTCACCCAAGCCCCGCGTTCCCCTTTGCGTATATCATCGTAAATATCCAAGTCCAGCACCTCCAGACTTCTCCCCGAAGCCAATGACCTGCTTCTATCCCATCATCTTGTTGCTTGATTCGAAAAACGTTTTATCATCGTAGCAAATAAACCCCGTGTAAGTCTAGAGAAACAGTGTTGCCTCCAGGAAAAGCAAGCCTTCACCATTATTCCCGTTGTACGCGCTTTTAAAAACGTATAAAATAGGGACAGCCCCTTTCCACTTACGAGGAGATGATATCGGTGACGGAATCGAAAGAACCGCGCAAAATCGACTTAGCCGAAGCGATGCGCCAGAAGCTGCAGCAAAAAAAACAACAGCAGCAAG
The DNA here is from genome assembly GCF_900021165.1 of Paenibacillus phocaeensis. GTDB lineage: Bacteria > Bacillota > Bacilli > Paenibacillales > Paenibacillaceae > Fontibacillus > Fontibacillus phocaensis. The sequence goes on from NZ_FCOQ01000009.1 coordinate 309,245, forward strand.
CAGCCAATAAGCCGGGGATGAAGGATCAACTTCAAACCAAGGCACTCAAGAGTCAAAATAATAAGAAACCCAACAATCAGCGCCGCCGGACGGGTGGTTCTTAAGAATCCCGCGCAGCGCAAAAGAAGCCGCACGGAGCAGGTCCTGTCAGACCTGCCCTGTCNGGTTTTGGATTTCTTCGCTCTCCAGGTACTCATCGTAAGTCATGACGCGATCGATGATCCCGTTTGGCGTAATTTCAATGATGCGGTTAGCAATCGTCTGGATGAACTGATGGTCATGGGACGTGAACAAAATCGTTCCGTCAAAGTCGATCAACCCGTTATTGAGCGCCGTGATCGATTCCAGATCCAAGTGGTTGGTCGGTTCGTCGAACAGCAGCACATTGGCACCGTTCAGCATCATTTTGGCCAGCATACAGCGAACCTTCTCGCCCCCGGACAACACGCTTGCTTTCTTCAGCGCCTCCTCACCGGAGAACAACATCCGGCCAAGGAAGCCGCGCAGGAACGTTTCATCCTGATCGTTCGAATATTGACGCAGCCATTCGACCAGATTCAGATCAACGCCGTCAAAGTAACGAGAGTTGTCCTTCGGGAAATAAGCCTGCGAGGTCGTAACCCCCCAGCTGTATTCACCGCCGTCTGCCTCCAGCTCGCCCATCACAACTTGAAACAACGTCGTTTTCGGCAGGCTGTTAGGGCCGACGAATGCGATTTTGTCGCCTTTGTTTACGACAAAGCTGACGTTATCCAGCACCTTTTCGCCTTCAACGGTTTTGGTCAGACCGTCAACCGTCAGCAGTTGCTTACCGGCTTCGCGTTCAGCTTTAAAATGCAGGAACGGATATTTCCGGTTGGACGGACGAATATCCTCCAGCGTGATTTTGTCCAGTTGCTTCTTCCGGGAAGTTGCTTGCTTCGATTTCGAGGCGTTCGCGGAGAACCGCTGGATAAAAGCTTGCAGCTCCTTGATCTTCTCTTCCTTCTTCTTGTTGGCGTCCCGCTGCATTTGCAATGCCAGCTGACTGGACTCGTACCAGAAGTCGTAGTTGCCGACGTACATCTGGATTTTACCGAAGTCGATGTCCGCAATATGCGTACATACTTTGTTCAGGAAGTGCCGGTCATGGGAGACAACGATGACGGTACCTTCGTAATCCATCAAGAAATTCTCAAGCCACTGGATCGATTCGAGATCCAAGTGGTTGGTCGGTTCGTCCAGCAGCAGGTTGTTGGGACGTCCAAACAAGGCCTGCGCCAACAGAACGCGGACCTTCTCATTGCCGCTAAGCTCAGCCATCTTCTTGTCATGCAGCTCGCGCGGAATGCCGAGGCCGATTAGGAGCGCAGCCGCATCCGGTTCAGCATCCCAGCCGTTCAACTCGGCAAATTCGCCTTCCAGCTCGCCGGCACGCATGCCGTCCTCTTCGGAGAAATCGGCTTTGGCGTATAACGCGTCCTTCTCTTTCATAATCGAATACAGCCGGCCGTGGCCCATAATTACCGTTTCCAGCACCGGGTATTCGTCGTATTCGTAGTGGTTCTGCTTGAGGACGGCCATGCGCTCGCCCGGCGTCATAAACACTTCGCCTTGGTTCGGCTCGATTTCGCCGGAGAGAATCTTCAGGAACGTCGATTTCCCCGCCCCGTTCGCCCCGATCAAGCCATAGCAGTTGCCAGGGGTAAACTTTATATTTACGTCTTCAAAAAGTGCCCGTTTTCCGTACCGGAGCGTTACACCGTTAGTGCTGATCATGTTAGGCATTACCATCCTTTTATCATAGTGAGTGCAGACTATCTCAAAATAGTCGATACTACTGGCGTATTATATCATAGATCGCCAAAGAATTTGAACCAAAAGCGTAGAAAGTCGTAAATCAAGCCCGGTGGTCTACATTAGGCGGCGACTTGATTTGTATTGACTTTTTTTATATTTGAGGTGACTTTACCCGTGTCGATGGTGCTGGAAGTAATTTTCCTGAGGTTATGTTTTATGCTTTATACTTCATGTTTCATGTTTCATGTTTCATGTTTCATGTTTCAAGCTCCATGCTCCATGTCCGATGCCCCTTTAGCACGATTATCCCTTTCATTCAGTTGGTTTGAAAATTACAAAAAAATGGAGATACAGGGTCTATTCACTTGACACAAGAACATTTGTTCGATACAATGAAGAAAACACGAACGCACGTTCTTTTTTTTCCGAAATTGGGAGGCGAGCAGACATGGACGATATTTCAGGGAAAAATCTTTATCCGATCAGCACCCGATTTGACAGCGAGGAAGTCTGCATGGAGGCATTAATCGCAATGAAGTGGCGAAATGGCTTTGTCTGCCCGCGCTGCCATTTCACCCGGGGTACACGCCTGAGCTCTCGCCGAATTCCCTTGTTCGAGTGCGGGAGATGCGCGTATCAAGCGTCACCTTTGGTTGGCACGATTTTTGAAGGAACGCATCTTCCTCTCATGAAATGGTTCCAGGCATTGGAGTTGTTCCTGCTCCCCGATGGGATTTCAGCGGTGCGGCTAAGCCAGGCGATTCGAGTCACCTACAAGACCGCTTGGTTGATGCTGCACAAAATTCGCCATACCCTTGGAGAATGCAACGCTCGGGAGCTCTTGAGTGGAGACGTGAAGGTGAACAGCGACCAATACGGGAAGAATCCGACCCGATATTACCATTTCCCTCATCCATATGCCACAGCGGTCGTTGCCGGCTGCACGGTGACAGAGTCAGGTGAACCGGAACAAGTTAAAATCCAGTTGCTGCCACAAAAGCGGGGAGAAGGGCTCAGAGCCACCCGACACGAACTCACCGCGTTTATCAATCAGCACGTAGATATTCACACATCGGTCGTACAGTCGTACCCCCTGGCTTATCGGTTGTATGGGCCCTTATGGAACGTAGTGAGAGAGGCTTGGAAATCGCTAAGGAATACCTATGTAGCCTTAGGACCGAAGTATTTGCAGGCATATCTGAACGAGTTCACCGTACGCCGCGGGCTACGTCTGTCCGGAGCGACGAAGATAGCCCTGCATCAGAAGCTGCTGCGCATGTGTGCGTCAATCCCGACCATCTCTTACCCCAATTTAATTGCGCACCGCCCCAACCCGCCTATCGCATTTGCAGCCTGATCGTGCACTTAGCGAATCTGGCTATGGCGGCTGCAACCTGATCATGCGCTCAGCAATCTGGCTATGGCAGCAGCGGCCTGATCATGCGCTCAGCAATCTGGCTATGGCAGCAGCAGGTTGAACGCACCAACCTTATCTTCCTCTTCATCAAGCGCCGCTTGATCGCATGTCAACTGAACCTGCTCAAATGGATGATAAGCTGGCTATCGTAACCTCTTGATTCAACGAAGGGAGCATGCGAACTGTCGTAACCCCTTGATTCAACGAAGGGAGTATGAGAACTATCGTAACCTCTTGATTTAACGGAGGGATAAACGAGCTTCGTAAACTCCTGATTCAACGGGATAATCGTGCTAAAGGGCCGGCAACGAGTGACGCCCCGCCGCCAAGCCCAAAGTCTAAAATCCTATCTATTCGATTCTTCCGCTCAACTGAGGAATTCGCTCCTCAGCTTCCCCCAGTACCGAAGCCGGAAGCTGAGGTGACAACAGATGTGGCAACCGCAGCGTCTCACCATGATGCAGCAATCGGATCTTCTCTTCGGAGATACCGCGCTGCTTTCGGTCCGCCTCCAAACGATCAAGCGCCTCGCGCGCCGTATCGTCAGCCAGCCGGAATGTGCCGTAATGCATAGGGATCATCAACTTTGCCTTCACATCAACAAACGCCTGGAGTGCCTCCTCCGGTGTCGTATGCTGGCTGGTCATAAACCATTCCGGCTCATACGCGCCAATAGGCAACAATGCCACATCGATCTCATAGCGGCTGCCGATTTCCGCAAATCCACGGAAATAGCCGCTATCCCCGGCAAAATAAATGATCGGCGGCTTCTCCTCCGGCTTGGTCCGCACGGGCTCCAACACAAATCCGCCCCAATGGGACGTATTGGTATCGAACGGGGTACGGCGCGTCCAGTGCTGGGTTGGCACAAACGAGATATCAACGTCTCCGATTCGTACCTGCTCCCACCAGCTCATTTCCTGAACGCAGGAAAAGCCTTTGCGACGCATTTTCCGCCCGAGCCCGACAGGCACCAATATCATAGTCCCCTTGCCGTAAATACGGCGGATCGACGCCATGTGCATATGATCGTAATGGGAATGCGAGATCATGATGACGTCGATCGGCGGCAACTGATCGATCGGAATTCCCGGATCGCAAAGCCGTCGCTGAAATCCCATTCGCATGGCCCAGACCGGATCCGTGATGAGATTTAACCCCTGGTACTGAATGAGAAAGGTAGAATGTCCGATCCACGTAATCGTGCTCTCCTCACGGTTGCCATGCAAATAATCGAGTTGCGGCGGCATATTGGGGATGACGTAGGAATAGTCCTTCCTCTTTCTTCGGCGTTCTTCCCGCAATTGCTTGAACTGCTTCAACGTTTTATCGGTGCTCACGTTATCGAGGTTGTTGTAGCGCGTTCTTCTTGGCATCGCTCCAGTTACTCCTCTCCGCATTTCTTGGCTTTCCACCTATTTTAGAGTAATTTCGGCGGCAATCCAAACTTCTCGCTTCAGTCCTCCCGATCCTTATATTTCCAGGCATAAGTAAACAGGAACAGGATCGCTCCAACTACAACCAGCTCCGGTGCCACCATCACCATAAACCACTCCACCGCCATCATCCTTTCTCCGGCGAGCTGCCCCGTACATATTTCGCATCAAACAAAAACAGGCGCATCAGCAAAAACAAGGAAGGAACGAGAATACAAAGCCCGGCGATAAAAGCGGTAATCAAGGCAACGGCCATCGTCTCATTTGTGAAGCTTTCGTAAATGCTGACCTGCTTATAGAGAATATAAGGAAGGTGACTTCGGCCATAACCGTACCAGGCAAAAGCGAACTGCAGCATAACCAGCAGAAATGCCCAGCCCAGCCGCTTTTTTTTCCAGACCAAGGTTACAGCTGCCAGATAACAGACCAACGAGGCAATAAACATCCACGCTACCTCCAACATATGAGCGTAATGCTCCGGATTTTGCCGGTTGATCTGAAAAAAGGCGAACACACAGGCGAGAATCGTCGGCCCGCTCCATAACAGCGCATAGCCGCGCAGTACATCGAAGGCCCGGCGGTCTCCCGCTTTTTGCGCATAAAACGCAAGAAACATCGCCGAAATATACAGCACGGATACGAGCGCCAGCAGGATGACCGACCAGGTATACGGATTGCGAACAAAAGCTCCCCAATCCAATACCACCTTGCCATCGACCTCTCCGATAATCCCGCCCTCCGAGATCGCCAGGATCGTTGAAAGGGCAGCAGGAATCAGCAGTCCCGTCGCCCCGTAGATCCCCATATACGTTTTATTGTTTGCCTTGCTGCTGCCATAGGTGTTGTAGGCGTAATAAGCTCCCCGCAAGGCGAGCAGCACGGTGACTAAACTCCCGGGAACGAGCAACGCGGTACCGTAATAATAGGCCGAATCGGGGAAGAAGCCGACCAACCCTACCACGAAAAAAATCAAAAATACATTGGTCACCTCCCACACTGGAGACAGGTAACGCTGAACGATGTCATGAATTTTATTCTCATGCCCGGTAATTACGCTGTAATAGCTGAAAAATCCGGCCCCGAAATCGATGGAGGCCACGATTAAATACCCGAACAAAAACGTCCACAGCACGGTGATGCCTACCAGTTCATAACTCATTGCGCGCCTCCTTGATCAAGCCCGGCTTGCCGCAGCTCCGTCAGCACATCCTTGTTCCGGAACATCCGGGACAAAACGAGAACACAGGAAAGACACAAGACCAGATACAACACAGCGAACATCAGCAGCATCGGGCCAACGCTTTCTGATGTGGTGGCCGCCTCTCCCACCTTCATAAACCCTCGGATGATCCACGGTTGTCGGCCGAACTCAGCAAACATCCAGCCCAGCTCGATCGCTGTCATCGCCAGCGGCCCCAGTGCCAGAATGCCGATCAGCAGCCACACTGGAGTCCCTTTTTTACGGCCGGGCAAATAACGCCGCAGTAAGTACAGAAACGGAATCAGGACAAGCAGCGCCCCGAGCGTGACTTTGAGATCGAACATATAATGAATCAGCAGAGGCGGACGTTCATCCTCCGGAAATTCCTCAAGTCCGATCACCCGGGTGTTCGGCGAGTTTCCAGCGAGGATGCTGAGCGCATAGGGGATTTCCAGCGCATATTTGACATTCCCCTCCTCATCCAGCACACCGCCGAAGACGAGCGGAGCTTGCTCCCTCGTTTCGAAGTGCCACTCCGCAGCGGCCAGCTTCTCCGGCTGGTATTTGGCCAGAAACTTGCCGGAGAAGTCACCGATTGCCGCCGTAGCCAATGCAAACACAAAGGAGGACACGACCGTCAGTTTCAGCGCCTTCTTGAAATAGACATGATTCCGTCCTCGCAACAGACTGAAGGCGGCAATCCCTGCCAGAATACCGGCGCTGACGGTGTAGGAGGAAGCCAGCACATGCGAGACCTTGGTTGGCGTCGCCGGATTAAACATCGCCACTAGCGGTTGAAAATCAGCGATGACGCCGTTTCGGATCGTAAATCCCTGCGGCGTATTCATGAAGGCGTTCAGTGTTGTGATGAAGAACGCAGACGCGGAAGACCCGATAGCTACGGGGATCAGCAGCAGCAGGTGCAGCAGCTTGTTGGTGAATCGATCCCACGTATAAAGGTAGATGCCGAGGAAAATCGCCTCCACGAAGAAAGCGAAGGTCTCCATAAACAGCGGCAGCGCAATCGCCTGACCGGCAACCCGCATAAATGTCGGCCAAAGCAAGCTCAGTTGGAGCCCAATGGATGTCCCTGTCACGACCCCGATCGCCACGGATATCACGAAGCCGCGAGCCCAGCGCCGGGCCAGCAGGGTATAGTGCGGATCGGCGGCACGAATCCCCCGCCATTCCGCGAGCGCGATCATCAGCGGTATGCCGACCCCGATCGACGCAAACACGATATGTACGAATAAAGTCAGCCCGGTCAACATCCGGCTTAAGGTGACCGGATCAAGGTTTGCCATAATTATGCTCCTTCAAGAGAAGTAATGGAGAAAGCGGATCACACTTTTGATGAAGGCATACAGCATGATGACGGCCACCACGAGACACACGATCGCTAGAGTTCGTTCCTGTTTCTTATGCATGCTATAGCCCCCTTGCCCATTTAGTGTGTCGCCGATGTTCCTTTTTATTCCTACTAAGCTTGGGCTAAGCGTCACATTGAGTTACAATGAAAATTGAGAATAATTAAAATTAAAACGTCCGCTCGTTAATCGATACGATCGGCCGATTTGGGTGGAGTCCCTATTTTGGAAGGAGACGTGGTATTTTATGAAAATCATCTTTATCGAACCGACCCCCAGCCCGAATTCCATGAAGCTGCATTTGGATGAAAGCCTGGAGCCGGGGATCCGAAAAACATATACGCTAGACAACGAACGCTCTGCCCCAGCTTGGATCCGTGGACTTCTGCAAATTCCCGGGGTAAAAAGCGTGTTCCATACGGCGGACTTCGTTGCTTTAGACCGTAAAGGGAATGCCGATTGGGCGGCCATTCTGTCCGAGGTGCAGAAGCAGTTTGGACAGGAGGGGGTCGAATCAGCCTGGAGTCCGGAGGGCACAGAGGCCTCGGGGTACGGGGAGGCGCAGGTGTTCGTGCAGTTCTTCCGCGGCATCCCGATGCAAATTCGGGTGAAAGCGGGGAACCGCGAGGAGCGGATTTCACTGTCCGAGAGATTCGTAAACGCCGTAACGGAGGTTGCCAGCGCCACGCTGATCAAGGAGCGCAAGCTCACCGATTACGGCGTCCGCTATGGCGAACTGCCCGAGATCGCCCGCGAGATCGAGCAGGAGCTGGAAGCGGCGTATCCGCCGGAGCGGCTGGAAGGGATCGTCGCACAGGCGATCGCCCACGGCCGCAGCGAGACAGAATTCGTCGAGCAACGGCGCGAGCTTAGCCTGGACGAAATCCGCGAGCGGATGAAGGATGCCGATTGGCGCGTGCGGTACGCCGCGCTCGAAGCCCTGCAGCAGCCAAGCGCTAAAGCGCTGCCGCTGCTGGCGGAGGCGCTGCGCGACCCGCAAATGCAGCTCCGCCGGCTTGCCGTCGTCTACCTCGGCGACCTGCGGACGCCTGCGGCGATGGAGCTGCTGTACGAGGCGCTGCGCGATGCCTCCGCCTCCGTGCGCCGCACCGCCGGCGACACGCTGTCCGACATCGGCGATCCTGCGGCCACCGGGCCGATGATCGCGGCGCTGTCGGACAGCAGCAAGCTGGTCCGCTGGCGCGCGGCCCGCTTCCTTTACGAGGTCGGCACTGACGATGCCTTGGAGGCGCTGCGCGCCGCGGTGGACGACCCCGAGTTTGAAGTGGGTCTGCAGGCGCGCATGGCCGTGGAGCGAATCGAGTCCGGCGAGCAAGCCGCCGGCACCGTCTGGCAGCAGATGGCCGGACGGGATCGCGGGAGCAGCAAATAACGGCGTTATTTGCCGGATTCCACCTAGGCAATTGTCATGAATTTGACATAGCCCAGCTATCCCCCCTTGCGCTATACTTTGAAGTTAGTGCTATCTTCATGGAATGGTGCGGAATAAACGGTATCCTGATGGCCGCGGAGTCCTTTCCGCGGCCTTTTTGATCTGTGGGCTCGCTATCTGTGGGGCTTGCTCAACCTTCGCCGGCGCATCGCAGACGGGTTCCGGGGAAAACTACAGGATGAGAAGGAGTGTTTCACCCATGAGTAAACCAAACAACACGGCGAACGAGCGGCTAAAGCCCGGTCTCAAAGCCCGCCATATGACAATGATCGCCTTGGGCGGGTCGATCGGGACCGGTCTGTTCCTCGCGAGCGGAGGGGCTATTGCCTCGGCAGGTCCCGGCGGGGCGCTGCTAGCTTATGCGGCTGTCGGCATCATGGTTTATTTCCTGATGACCAGCTTGGGCGAGCTGGCGACCTATTTGCCGGATTCCGGCTCGTTCGAAACCTACGCCTCCCGCTTCGTCGATCCGTCCCTCGGTTTCGCCATGGGCTGGAACTTCTGGTATAACTGGGCGATCACTATCGCAGCCGAATTGTCTGCGGCAACGCTGATCATTAAATACTGGTTCCCCCACAGCCCGTCGCTGCTCTGGAGCGTGTTGTTCCTGGCCTTGATCGTCTTGCTGAACGTCCTATCGGTAAAAGGTTACGGAGAATCGGAATACTGGTTCGCCATGATCAAAATCGTCGTTGTCATCGTATTCCTGATCGTGGGGGTACTCATGATCTTCGGCATCATGGGCGGCGAAGCGGTTGGCTTCTCGAACTTCACGGCAGGCGATGCGCCGTTTCACGGCGGATTCTTCGCGATCCTCGGCGTATTTATGGCCGCCGGCTTCTCGTTCCAAGGAACGGAAATGGTCGGCGTAGCCGCCGGGGAGAGCGACAACCCGAGAGAGCATGTTCCTCGGGCGATTCGACAGGTGTTCTGGCGGATCCTGGTCTTTTACATATTGTCGATCCTCGTGATCGGTCTGCTGATTCCCTACACCAATCCGAATCTGCTGCAAGGCGGAGTGGAGCATATTGGTGTCAGCCCGTTTACGCTTGTGTTCGAAAAAGCCGGACTTGCCTTCGCCGCGTCGGTTATGAACGCCGTGATCCTGTCCTCCGTGCTGTCCGCCGGCAACTCCGGGATGTACGCTTCCTCGCGGGTGCTGTATTCTTTAGCTCTGCGCGGGAAAGCGCCGAAGTTCCTGGCAAGACTGAACTCCCGCGGCATTCCGATGAATGCGCTTTTGATCACAACACTGGTTGGCATGGTCGCCTTCTTCGCCTCATTATTCGGAGACGGTGTGGTGTACAACTGGCTGCTGAACGCCTCCGGCATGTGCGGCTTCATCACATGGCTGGGCATTGCCATCAGCCACTACCGGTTCCGCCGGGCTTATGTGGCCCAAGGCCGGGACCTGAACGACCTGCCGTACAAAGCGCGCTGGTTCCCGTTTGGCCCGCTTTTCGCTTTTGCCCTATGCTTTGTGGTCATTCTGGGGCAGAACGTGTCCGCCTTTACCGGCGAAACGATCGATTGGTATGGCGTCGCCGTCTCCTACATCAGCATTCCGCTGTTCCTGATCGTCTGGCTGGGTTACAAATGGACCAAGAAGACGAAGCTCATTCCGCTGCAGGAATGCGACCTTGAGGTCCCCGCGGCGGATATAGGAAAATAAATACGCACACAAAATGAGCAGGAGCCCTGACTGACCTAATGTCGTCGACTCCTGCTCTTTGATTCAGATTTTATTCCCAATGAATCTCCACCCGTAAATCCTCCGTGCCTTCGAGCGGCTGCATCAGATAACGGATATTGCGAATACCTAAATTGTACAATTCGGCCAGATCTTCCAGCAACTGCTGCTGATCTGTACCGGCATAACGTACGGTCAACGTGCTCTTCCCGTCTTTCAGACTGTCCTTGACCTTGTCCACCAACCCTCTGGCGCTGGACACCGCCGCACTGGCCTCATACAAATCGTAGCCAAGCGCCGTTTTCAGGGCAAGGTAGGTCCCTTTTTTCGCTCCGCTCCCCTCAATTAAAGCTTGAAGCGTCTTTAAATAGGGTACGGTCGCCGGAGGATAATCCGCCGCGGCCCAGGTATGATCCTTCCGCATTTGCTCATCCGTACGCAGATAATACGTATAGTTTACTCGATTCGGGAGATCGGGGACCGGGTCATCCCAGGTCGTGTCCAGATGATACCAGCGGTTATCGAGGCGCACGAGATTCCAAGCATGCAGTTGGTCTCCGGCCGTGCCTTCAACCAAACGATTTTCAATGCCAGCTTCCTTCAGCAGTTCATAAGTCAATAAAGCGTAGCCCTGACATACCGCTTCACCGGTTTTCAGCCCTTCAAAAGCGGTGTACTTCTGCAGATCGGTATCGTACTTCAAGTTAAGCACGACATAATCGTGAATCGCTTTAACTTTCTGGTGGGTATCCATACCGGGTTCAATCTGCTGCTTCAAAATTTCCTTGACCTTTTGCTGGACGTACGCGGTCTGTTGTGCCGTTTCGCGGTAATGGACCTGAAGCGTGATTTTCGCCGACCCCGTGGTGCCTCGCCAGGAGTACACGTATCGGTCTACGATATACTTCGTGTACGGATCGGCATCCAGCGCATCGTTCACCGCTTGCTTCAGCTGTTTCTCCAGATTTTTGGTCGACCCCTTATACTTCACAGTAATCGTCGTGTTCCGAGCCGCCATCCCTTCCGCCAACTTCGTCTGCAGTTGCTTGGAAGTGGTGACCGTAGCCGGATCTGTGGCCGCATGAACCGGAACAGCAATCCATCCGATCGGCTCGGAACCCAGTAGTAAACCGCCGATTAATCCGGTTATGAGCCACCCCTTCGAAAGCTTTTCGATTTTCTTTCCCATCTGGCTTCCCTCACCTTCCGGTCAAGCTGCATAAAGTGTCCTTCTGCCGGCCTATCAAGCCCATTGTAACACAGCCTCTTCTGCAAAAGCTTACTAGTTTTGTCGAACGGTAAGAAGGTTTCGGACAACCTCTTGGATCGGGAATTTTTCGCAAAACTGACTTGATTCCGACGCCTAAAATTCACATTCAGCTTCTACAAATGAACGCCGGGCTTATGTATAATAAAAAATATCAACTTGTGATTTTTGTCATTGCATCACCATACAGACTTTCCACAGGAATGGAGAATCGATCGGATGACTATCGTGAATATTTCGGATATATCCGTGGAGTTGTTTATTGCCGTTATGTTTTTTCTGCTTATTGTGGCCCCTTTGGTCAGCCTTGGCATCCTGCGATTATTCCAGGGGCGTAAACGATCCGGCTTAACGTTGATCGGCAGCGGCGTATTAGGTTATTTCATCTTTCAGCTCGTTGCGGGACTGTTCAGTTGAGGAGCAGCAGGGCTGACTTAACGAGAAAGTTAAAAAACGGCGGTACAGGGGTCTTCCCTGTATCGCCGTTTTGCTGTTTGATTATTTTACGGCAGCAGCCGCTTCCTCATGCTCCATGCTTTCGATGAATTTCTCGCAATCGATGGCGGCCATACAACCGCTTCCCGCTGCAGTGATCGCTTGGCGGTAACGGGTATCCTGCACGTCGCCGCAAGCGAAGACACCGGGTACGTTGGTCTCGGACGTGCCTGGCTTCACCACGATGTAGCCGTTCGCGTCGAGGTCGATTTGCCCGCCCAGGAACGAGGTGTTGGGATGATGGCCAATCGCTACAAATACGCCGCTGGCCGGGAGAATTTCTTCCTCTCCCGTCGCGTTGTTACGCACCTTCAGGCCGGTAACCCCATGCTCGCCGGCAATCACTTCAAGCGGCGTCCGGTTCAGGGCCATCTCGATCTTCTCGTTGCTGCGCACGCGGTCCTGCATGATCTTCGAAGCGCGCAGCTCGTCGCGACGATGCACCAAGGTTACTTTCGAAGCAAAGCGGGTCAGGAAACCGGCTTCCTCCAATGCGGAATCGCCGCCGCCCACCACAATGATCTCTTTGCCGCGGAAGAAAAAGCCGTCGCAGGTTGCGCATGTGCTTACGCCCCGGCCAACATTGGTCTCTTCGCCGGGAATGCCCAGGTATTTAGCCGTTGCCCCCGTGGACAGAACCAGTGTCTCAGCAACGAGCTCGCCTAGTCCTTCCACCTGCAGCTTAAACGGACGCTGGCTCAGGTCAACGCTGTTCACCCAGCCGGTGCGGAATTCAGCGCCGAAGCGCTCCGCTTGCTTGCGCATATTATCCATCAATTCCGGGCCCATGATCCCATCCGGGAACCCCGGAAAATTTTCCACTTCCGTCGTCGTCGTCAATTGCCCCCCCGGTTGCGGGCCTTCGATAATCAGCGGATTCATGTTGGCGCGGGCCAGGTAAATCGCTGCGGTTAACCCCGCAGGACCGGTGCCGATGATAATTGATTTGTACATATCCTCAAACCCCTTCAAATGGATTCATCCGAGTAAAATAGAAATAGAATCATTATTACTTGATTCTAATTATGTGAATGCTGCAGCATCCTGTCAATCTTTGTAACGGAAGGGTTCGGTGAAGGTTAAATGAAGGAATGATGAAGCGACGGTTCCTCTCCCCTCTCCGTCTTTGCCGATTGGGCGTTAACGGAGCAGCCGCAGCCCGTTCAAGATCACCAGCAGCGTGCTGCCCTCATGGCCTACGACGCCGAGCGGCAGCGCGATCCCTGCCGCAAAATTGCTCACGATCAGCATCAGGATGACCGCTCCGGCGAAGGTCAGGTTCTGCTTGACGATCCGCCGGGCTCGCCGGGCAAGCGCGATCGTCTCCGCGATCCGTTCAATGCTGTCGTTCATCAGCACAACGTCAGCGACCTCCAGCGCTGCGCCGCTGCCGCCTCCGCCCATGGCGATGCCTAGGGAAGCCGCCGCCAGCGCCGGTGCGTCGTTTACGCCGTCGCCGACCATCGCGACGCTGCCGTAGCGCTCCCGCAGCGCCTTCACGTGCTCGACCTTCTCCTGCGGAAGCAGGTCGCCGTACACGAGGTCGACGCCGATCTCCCCGGCCAGCGCGTTCGCGGTCACGCTGCGGTCGCCCGTCAGCATTGCGACGGCGATGCCCAGCTCGTGAAGCCGGGCGATGGCCGCCTTGGCCTGCGGGCGAACCTCGTCGCGAAGCGCGATCAAGCCGGCGTATACGCCGTTCCGCTGGATGGCGGACACGGTGTGGCCTTCGGCGATCCAGGCGCGAAGCTGCTCGGCTAACGGCGCTGGCAACTGCGAATCGCCGTCATCCGCCTTGCCGACACGCCACGTTGCGCCGGAGACCTCGGCTTCGATGCCCCAGCCCGGCAGCGCCCGCAGCTCCTCCGCACCGCGAAGCGGGAGCCCTTCGGCCTCCGCTTGGCGCACGATCGCTTGGGCCAGCGGATGCTCCGACAGGCTCTCCGCCGCAGCGCAGGCGGCCAGTACCTCCCGCGGGTCAAAGCCCTCGGCGGTGTACAGGCCGGTTACGGCTGGCGAGCCTGCCGTCAGCGTCCCGGTTTTGTCGAAGGCGACGACCTGAATGCCGCCCAGGTGGTCCATGTGCGCGCCGGCCTTGAACAATACGCCTTTCCGGGCGCTCTTCGACATCGCCGAAAGCATGGCCGGCATGACCGACGACACGATCGCGCACGGCGAAGCAACGACAAGGAACACCATCGCCTTATAGAAGGCGAAGGACCAGCTCCAGCCGATCAGCCAAGGGCTGAGCAGGATAAGCGCCAGTGTGGCGGCAACGATCGTTTTGGCATAGACGCCTTCGAGCCGTTTGATAAACCGCTGCGTCTCCGGCACCTCTTGCTGCGCCTGCTCGACAAGGGTGATGATCTTCGCAAACAAAGTACCTTCCGCGGGACTGGTCACCTCGACGTAGATCGCCCCTTCGCCGTTTAGCGTCCCGGCATACACCCCGTCGCCCGGCTGCTTATCCACCGGAATCGATTCGCCGGTGATTGCCGACTGGTTCACTGCGGAGCTGCCGGTTCGGATCGTCCCATCCGCCGGAATCACCTCGCCCGGCTTGACCAGGAGCAGATCCCCCGTCTCAAGCGCCTCCACCGGCACGACTTCCATCCCGTCTCCTCCCACGCGAAGCGCGGTATCCGGCTTCATTGCGATCAGCGCGGAGATATCCTTGCGACTCCGATCGCTGGCGAACGATTCCATGGCGCCGCTTAGCGCAAAAATAAAGATCAGCATCGCTCCCTCGTTCCAGTAGCCGATCGAAGCTGCACCAAGCGCCGCGGCGATCATCAGCAGGTTCACATCCAGATCCCGCTCCTTCACTAACGTGATCAGGCCTTCCCGGGCCTTGACGAATCCCCCGACGGCGTAAGCGGCGATATACAACGCCACCGAGATCCACGGCATCGTTCCCTGTATCCCCCAGGCCCATGCGGCAAGCATCAGCACGCCGCTGCCCAGAGCGAGCAGCATCTCCCGGTGGCGCAAGAGCCGCACCCAATCGAACCTTGGTTTTCGACCCGGGCTGGGTTGATGAGCTGGTTGATGGGCCACGTGAACTGTTCTTTTTTGCGCAGCTTCCATAATGAACTCCTCCTTATATCTCGCTGTTTCAGCTGAGAATGAATATTATTGTTAACCCCCTAAAAATGGCGCAAGCTGCCCCGGGATTTCCCGGAGCAGCTCACAAATGAGAACGATAATCATTGTTGTATTAGGACAATAGTTTTGTACTAGTGAAACTTTACTTCTATTCTATGCTACCTTTGCCGGCTTGTAAACACATGTTTGATGGCTGGTTCTGGTTCTGGTTCTGGTTCTGGTTCTGGTTCTGGTTCTGCTACTGCTTCTACTTAGCTCGTTCAGCCTTCTGGAGCTTGCGAAAGTTGCAATTTGTGCAACATTTAGCGCCGGACTCAGCCGATTTGGGCGAAAATGCTGCATTTTGTGCAACAAATTAATCGGATTTGGGAAAAAACAGCCCAAATTGTTGCAGGTTATGCAACATTTCGTTGACTGCGCCAGCTAAGGTCGCTTAAATGTTGTACTTTTTGCAACTTTTGGAGCGAACAGCGAAACTTGAGGAGGGGGCGTATTCGCGGCAACGGCCGCGGGAACGGCAAACGGTCGCGGAGGCTAGTAGGTGGCGGTGATGGCGTTAGCGACGTCGGTGGTGGTGACAGTGGTGGTGGCGGCGACCAGCTACTATGGCCTGGCCTGCAGCAGCGCTCAGCAACTGCGGACTGCGGCTGTTGCAGCGGACTGCGACTGTGGCCTGCGGTAGCGATTAGCTACTATGGCCTGGCCTGCAGCAACAACCAGCGCCAGCAACCAGCGCCAGCGACCTGCGACTGCAGCCTGCAGCAGCCCCCAGCAACAGCGACCTGCGACCTGCGCCAATCGCCAGCGCGAATAAAACCGCGGGCTGCCTCCGCCCGCAAGGTCCCCCGCCCGTGCCGCCGCATGCCAAAAAAGCCGCTGACCGAAGAACGGATCCTCCCGTCCCCCGGTACAGCGGCTTCAGATGCTTGCGGATTAAGCTTGGCTGGCGGCGATTGCTTGCTCTAGATCGTAAAGGATGTCGTCGATCGACTCCGTCCCTACGGACAAGCGGATCAAGCCTGGCGTAACGCCGGCTGCCAGTTGCTCGGCATCACCCAACTGCTGATGCGTGGTGCTGGCCGGATGGATGATCAGCGACTTGGAATCGCCAACGTTGGCCAAATGCGAGAACAGCTTCACGTTCTCGATCAGCTTGCGCCCGGCATCCACGCCGCCGCGAATCTCGAAGGTGAGGATGGCGCCTTGGCCTTTCGGCAAATATTTTTGCGCCAGCTCGTAGGATTCGTGACTCGGCAGTCCGGCATAGCTGACCCACTCAACATGCTCGTGCGCTTCCAGATACTGCGCCACCTTCAGAGCGTTCTGACTGTGGCGTTCCACTCGCAGATGCAGCGTCTCCAGCCCTTGCAGCAGCAGCCAGGCGTTAAACGGCGACAGCGATGCGCCTAAGTCGCGCTGCAGTTGAACGCGGGCCTTGATGATGTATGCCAGCGGACCAACCGCTTGCGTATAGACGACGCCGTGATAGCTAGGATCCGGTTCCGTGAGACCCGGGAACTTGCCGCTCGCCGCCCAATCGAATTTGCCGCTGTCGACGATGATGCCGCCGATCGAGGTGCCGTGTCCGCCGATGAACTTGGTCGCCGAATGCACGACGATGTCCGCACCGAACTCGATCGGACGCAGCAAGTACGGGCTTGGGAACGTGTTGTCCACGATCAGCGGAATCCCGTGCTCATGGGCGATCGCGGCGACCGCCTCGATGTCCAGCACGTCTCCCTTCGGATTGCCGATCGTTTCGGCGTAAAGCGCCTTCGTCTTGTCCGTGATCGCGGCGCGGAAATTTTCCGGATTGGAGGAATCCACGAACTTCACGTGAACGCCAAGCTTGGGCAGTGTCGTCGAGAACAGGTTATATGTACCGCCGTAGAGCGTGGTGGAAGAGACGATTTCATCGCCCGCTCCGGCGATATTCAAGATGGAGAAAGTGATCGCCGCCTGGCCGGAGGCCGTCGCAAGCGCCCCAACACCGCCTTCCAGCGCAGCCACGCGCTTCTCGAACACGTCGTTGGTCGGATTCATGATCCGGGAATAAATATTGCCGAATTCCTTCAGGCCAAACAGGTTAGCTGCGTGCTCGGTGTCGCGAAAACCGTAGGACGTCGTTTGATACAGCGGGACCGCCCGGGAGTATGTAGTGGGGTCGATCTCCTGGCCGGCGTGAATGGCCAACGTTTCCGGAGCAAATGGACGCTCTTGGGACATGGATAATTCCTCCTTTAAATAACGTAAGATTGATGAGACCAGCTCATGTTTTTCATATTCTCTCACATCTCGCGTTATTTGAAAATAGGAAATCCGATAAAAATAATATGAATTACAAAAATTACAAAAAACGCTTAGCCTCCGGCGTGTTTTCGCATAAAATAAACGTCCTCCAGCGATGGCTCACCTTCCGCAAGCCCTGGAAACGGCGGCGACTCCGCCACCAGCCGGACGTACATCCCGCCGGGTACCTCCCGGAAAACGATCAATCCCTCCTCCGGACAGGCGGCGAACTGCTCGCGCGTGATCGCGCCCTCCCAAACCCGGTAAGGCAGTTCCTCCAGCCACGACGATTTCCGGCCGCAAAAACGGACTTGGCCGCGGTCCAGCCATACAATGTAGTCCGCCGCCGCGCCCCACTCGTTCATCTCATGCACCGCGGCGATGACCGTGCGCCCTTCGGCGTACCGGTTCAGGTAAGACACCACCAGCTTCCGCTCTTCGGAATCCATCGCGTTTAGCGGCTCATCCAGAAACAGAAAGTTCGGCGCGGCCAGCAGGGATTGGGCCAGGACGATCCGCCGCCGCACGCCTTGGGATAACGCTTTGATCCGCGTATTCCGGTACGGCTCCAGCCGAAAATCACGGATCAGCTCCCCGGCCCGCTCCGGGTGGAACACGCCTTTCAGCTCGGAAAAATACGCCAGTAGCCGGTACGTCGTCATCTCTTCGTATAACTCGATGTCTGCCGGTACATATCCGATTTGGCTGCGCACGAGCGGCAAATCCTCAAGCGCTGACCGCCGCTGGTATCGAATCGTCCCCCGGTACGGCATCCGCACCGTGGCCAGCAGCTCCAGCAGCGTCGTTTTCCCGGCACCATTGGCACCGACCAGCAGCGTTAGCCCCGGATGCAGCCGCAGCGCATCGATCTGCAGGCAAAAGCCGCCCGACGGTTGCTCGCGCAATTGTTCGACGGCGATCATAGCTGCCGTTCCTCCGCGTCCGCTCCGGCCACTTGCAGGATTCGGCTGCGCCGATAGGAGCGATGCAGCAGCACGATGCCGCCTAGCAGCAGCGCGGCGTTCAGCGCCGTTTCTCGCCCGGCGATTCCGTGCAGCGCTAACGATCCGCTTTCGGCGAACAACCAGAAGAGGTAAATGCCCGCCGCGGCGAACAGCGCCGTCTTGACTCCATAGCGAAACAAGGCATACATCGCGGCCCCTCCGGTCATGAGCGATATCCCCAGCCACTGCAGCAAAAACGGGATGAACGGCATCGTGGCTTCCCCCGCCGCCGTCACGCGAATGCCGACAATAACGGTGCTGATCAATGCCCACCCGACCACGAGCGCAATTACCATCAGCATCCGGGAGTACACGACCAGGGAGGGCGGATACGGCGTAATGCTCTCCACGGCACGCATGCCGCGATCCCATGAGCGGTAGCTGTACAGCATGGAGGCCATCAGCATCAGCGGCGTAACCAGCGGGAAGACGCCCGGCAGATCGTTGCCGAACAAGAAATTGGAGAACGGACGCGCCGGATCAACCAGAAAGATCAGCATGAGGAACACCGCCGCCCCGGTCAGCACCAGCGACCTCCGGTTCAGCCGGAACTGGCTCCACAACAGCCGGCGCAGCGAAGGCGCCTCGACGTACGGGTTGAAATCCAGCGTCTTTGCCTCGCTTTGCGCCCGGAGCGCATCGAATTCCGGCTGCAGCGCAGCGATCAGGGCGGCCGTATCCGACGGCGTCGGCCCGGGCTGCAGCGCCTGCCGCAGCGGTTCGCGCAGCTCTCGCTCCAGGTGTTCCAGCTCTTTGTCAATGGATGGTTCCATGAATCGGCACCTCGCTTTCTTCTTCTCGAGTTTTTGGAGGTTTGGCGCTCCAGGCGGTAAACTCCTCCGATTTCCCCAACACGCGCTTCAGCTTGCGCAGCGCCCCGTACAGATGGGATTTCACCGAGCTGAGCGGCAACTCCAGCATTTCGGCGATTTCCTGGAGCTTCAGCTCATGGAAGAAGCGCATGCGCACGACTTCCTGCTGCACCTCCGGCAGCCGGGTCAGCGACTCCGCAAGCTGCTGCACCGTCTCCTGGCGTTCGATCAACTCCTCCGCCTGCGGGGAGAAATCCGCCCCTTCCATCAGTTCGACGGCGCCAACGGATTCCGAACGGTAGGCGGCGCTGCGCCAGTAATCCCGGCACAAATTAAGCGCCACCTTGTACAGCCAGGGACGGAGCTGCTCCATCGCGCCGTGCCGCCTCAAATGCCGGATCAGCCGGATAAACGTCTCCTGGACAATGTCTTCCGCTTTGTTTCTGTCGTTGAGCTGGCTGGTGACATAGCTGAGCAATAAGCCGTGATACCTTGTCACCAGCAGCTCAAACGCTTCCTGATCCCCTTGTGCCATTCGCTCGGCCAACAGCTGATCCGAAATCATGGTCGTCTCCCCTCCTCCGTCTGCTCAAGTTCCGATCTATTCCTGAAAATTATTCCTCTTCCACCGCGATCCAGCGTTCCCGCCGTCCGATCAGCCAAACCGCAAAACCGAGCAGCAGCGCGGACGCCGTCAGCAGCGCGAACCGGTTCATCGGAAACGAATCCCCCGGCCGCAAATACGACGCGTACAGGGTCCATTGGCCCAGCCAGCTTCCTCCGCTGATCGTATCAAGCATCCAGACGGCAAATCCCAGGATCAGACCGCCATAGATTTTACGGAATCCAATGATCCCCGCCACCGTCAGCGAAACAAGCAACACATAGGCCGGCAAATTTTGCAGCAGCAAAGCGGCGACGCTGATCTCGCTTTTCGGAATGGGGGCTGCGCCGCTCCACGGGTAGCGAACGGTCGTTATGGTTCCAAACCTCCCTAGGTAGACCGACATAAGGACGGCCCCGAGGCCCAGCGTAAGCAGGATAGCCATCCCCCACTTGCGCAGTGCCAGCGCCCTCAGCGAGACGGGATAAGTGGCGATTAACTCCATGCCGCCTCCGCCGAGTTCCCGTTGAAACTGCAGCAAGGTCAACATGATCGCGACCGGAAACATCCCCATTTCCGAGAAATAATAAACGGTTCGCGGCCGCTCCGGGTCGCTGAGCACGATGCTGAGCAGGTACAACCCGAACACCAGCAGCGTTACCCAGGCCATCGGCTGCTTATGCAGCCTGACATCAAAGCCAAGCCCCCGGCTCCAGCTTTTCATGTGCGTCATCACTCGCCCATCACCTTCTTCCACTCCTGTTCCCATTCTTCATACGGAATCCTGTTTTGAAGCGGCGCAGTCTCCGTCTCCGGAGGTTCGATTTCCAGACCTTTATCGTAAAAATAGTTCAGCACTTGCTTGACTTGCTTCTGTTTTCCTTCGTCAAAGGCGCGCCCCACCTCGCGAACCATCCGCAGCGCCAGCCCGTCCGGATCGTTCTCATGCGGATTGTTGAACAAATAATAGAGCCTATTCCCGGGCGCCCCTGTCTTTAATTCTTCTTCGGAGTATCCCTTATGTTCCCGGTAATACAGGTACCACATCAATGAGCGGATTTGCTGGCGCACGTCCTCGCTTGTCTGCCCCAACCAGGCATCGCCCGCCATGGTGCCGAGCAGCATGTTGTCCATCAGAGACACCGCGTCCGCCTCCGGCTCCCCGTTCATCCAGTACATATAGTAAGTCCGATCGTTTTTCCGTTCAGACGTAGGCGTATGGGGATCATCGATCCAAAAATACTGCACGGTGTCCAGCTTCGGCTGATACCGCTCCACCCAGGATGTGAAATAAGCGTGCATATCCGCCCACTTCTCCAACAGTTCGCCGGCCACTCTCTCCTTGTAGGGGACGGTGATCATATTTACCGGAACTCCGGGATGGCTCAGCTCGATGAAATTTCCGCCAAGCAGCCGGATGTCGGTGACGTCCTTGCTTGCGAAGGTTTGCCCGTCGCCGTCCCGCCCGGTCTCCGTCAGATTGGCGTACAGCGGCGTTTTGAAGCCGGAGACGCGCAGGCGCACCTCCGCCGGCGGAAGACGCCGCTGATCCCAATTCAGATAGTCCGTTGCCAATTGCAGCTTCGAGCGGTTAAATTCTTCCTTCAAGTATACCGAGCGATGGCCCGCCAGGGGATACCAGGCGATAAATTCCGGCAACAGGACGTTCTCTCCCTTTACAAAAGCGTAAAAAGCCCCTTGCGTAAAGTCCGTTGGCACGTAATCTTCGACTTTCCCGCTATATTCCAGTTCGACCTCAAGGGCGCTTTTTGGCGCTTCCTTCAAGTGGACGGTCAACGCTTCCCCCCGATGGTCAAACGATACCTCGGTGCCGTTTACCTTAACCCGCTTTATGTTGAAAGCGCGGTTGAGCGTTAGCGGAAGCTCGCGGGCTCCCTCATCCAACTGGCCGGCCGGAATTTCCAGGTGCAGCTGAATTTGAAGGCGGTCGTTCGTTTCCCTTTTCAAGTCGATATCATAGCGCGAAATGTGAAAATCCGCCGGTTTTTCATCTCGAAATTGATCCTCCGTCTTCACGGAGGGGTCATGCACCTTTGCCTCATATTGGGCATAACGCTCCTTCCAGATCAGTCCGTAAGGAACAAACGCCCCGGCCGCGAGCAGCAGCGCCAAGCCGCCCGCCATCCAGGAAGCCCAACGGCGTTTCGTCGGGCGCAGTTGGTTCAGGATGAGAACGCAAGCCACCAGCAACAACAGGGTAAAAGCCAGCACAAACCAGCGGGAAGCCGTCAACTCGTCGGAGATGAGGTGGATCCCCCAGGCTTCGGCGCTCATGTCCCCCGTTAGAAATAATCTGCTCAGATGAAAGACGCTGAGGTAAAACAAACCGCTGCGGCTGAGCAGAAAGAGATCCATAAAGAACGTGCCGAACATCCAGGCGCAAAACGCGATCAGATAGACGACGCGGTTGCCGATGCACACCGCCAGCAGCATAGCCAGCGCCAGGGTGACAATATAGGACACTTCATAAGAGATCGTGAAAAACGCCGTGTACTCCCAGGTTACCCCGGGGGCGACGCCGGTTCGCGCCGACGCCCAGGCAAAAGCCGCCCCGGCCAAGACGGTAAACGGTGTAAAGTACAGCAAGCCGGCCAGATATTTCGCCGAGATGCGGGCGGCGTAAGAGACCGGCAGGGCCGCACTCCATTCGTAAGCGGCGCGCCGGACGTCCCTGCGCACGGTCAACACGCCAAGCAGCATAACCAGACCGAGACTTAAGGTGTTCATGAGCGCCAGCAGCGTATACGCGTCGTCGTAAAATCCGCCATACGGACCCGTTACTTTCCCGAGGTTCCAAAACAGCACCAGGCCAAACAACAGCGGCAGAGCAAGCAGCCACGGATTGCGGAACATCATCCGCAGTTCAAATTGAAACAGGCGTTGCCATCGGTTCATCGCCCAGCCGCCCCTTCCGTCCGGCCCATGCGCAGCAGAGCCAAATACCCGTCCTCCAGGGTGGGAGGAACAGGGATCGCATCGGTCCCGGACGGCGGCGCTTCACCGATGATCCGGCACAGCAGCCCCCCGTCGACCGGCCGCGTAGACACGACGGACATCGGGTCCAGACCAGCGAACTGGCTTTCCGAGAGCCGGCCTTCCCAGACTTTGCCGCGCCCGAATTCCTGCAGGTCGGCCAATTCGCCGGACAGTTTGACTTTGCCTTTGTCCAGCACGGCGATCTGCCGGCAGTTGCTTTCGATATCGGCGACGATGTGCGTCGACAGCAGCACGATCCGGCCCAAGCTGAAGCGGGTCAGCAGATTGCGGAAGCGGACGCGCTCCTCGGGATCCAGACCAGCGGTCGGCTCGTCCACGATCAGCACCTGCGGCGAACCCAGCAGCGCCTGGGCGATCCCGAGACGGCGTTTCATGCCCCCGGAGTAGGTTTGCACTCTTCTTCGCGCCTTATCCTTCAGGTTGACCTGTTCCAGCAGCGCGTCGATTTCCGCCTTGCGCTTCTTCTTGTCCGTCATCCCTTTCATGACGGCAACGTAATCGAGGTATTCCACACCGGTCAACTGCGGGTACACCTGGAACTGCTGCGGCAAATAACCGATAAGGCGGCGGATTTCCTCCGCCTGGCGCAGCGGCACGCCGAAGACGGTCGCCTCACCCGAGGTGGGCGGCGTAAGCGTGGCCAGAATACGCATCAGCGACGACTTGCCGGCCCCGTTCGGGCCGAGCAGACCGACCATGCCCTCGTTCAGCGTTAAGGTGACCTCATCCAGCGCCAAACCGCCGCGCCCATATTTTTTCGATAAATGATCCATCTGTATCATATTGTTCCTCTTTTCCGAAATCGTGATTCTCAGCCTTCCGCGGTAGGCTTCTGTTCCTGTAACGGGGGCGGCGGCAAAAAAGTTTTAAATGCGAGTTCACGAATTCAAAAAAAGGATGCTACCCCACAACCGCTCTGGAATAGCACCCTGTTTCTCTATCTTGCTTCAGCTTATAGACCTATATACCGAGCGGGATCGCACCGGACTACCTTCAATCGTCTTAATATTAATATGCGTTCTGCCCGCTTTGACCCTGGGCAATCGCCACGCCGGCGCTCGTGCCGAGACGCGTCGCTCCCGCCCGGATCATCGCTTCGGCATCGGCCAGCGAACGCACGCCGCCGGAAGCCTTCACGCCAACGTCCGGTCCGACCGTTTTGCGCATTAACGCCACCGCTTCCACGGTCGCGCCGCCGGTTGAAAAGCCGGTCGACGTCTTGACGAAATCCGCTCCGGCTTCAACGGACAGCTTGCTGGCCCGCACGATTTCCTCGTCGGTGAGCAGGCAGGTCTCGATGATGACCTTCACCAGCGCTTTGCCGGCAGCAGACTGAACGACCCCGGCGATATCGCGGCGGACGAAATCGTCGTCGCCGTCTTTGAGCGCGCCGATGTTGATGACCATATCGACTTCGCCGGCCCCTTCGGCAATGGCATGGGCGGCTTCAAACGCCTTCACTTCCGGAGCCGAAGCTCCCAGCGGAAAGCCGATCACCGTGCAAACTTTAACCGGCGAGTCCTTCAGCACCTCCGCAGCCGTCTTCACCCAGGTCGGGTTGACGCACACCGAAGCGAAGCCGTACTGCTTGGCTTCCTCAGCCAACTTGATGATTGCCGCGCGTCCGGCGTCCGCTTTCAGCAGCGTATGATCGATCATGGCGGTAATGGATTGAGTCGAATTTGACAAGGAAATTCCTCCGTTCGTGTTTCGAAGTTCTTTACAGCTAAGGGGTTCTCAATATAAGCTGGAAATCATTACACCGCTCGGCAGCTTGAACGGGTGTTCGGGGCTAATATGATCATAGAACATGATGCCGTTCAGATGATCGATTTCATGCTGCATTACAATGGCATCAAAGCCTTTGAACCGCAGCTTGATTTCGTTGCCGGCTTCGTCGTAAGCCTTCACCTGAACCTTCTCGTAACGCGGAACGAAGCCCTGCACCGGCCGGTCAACCGACAGGCAGCCCTCGCTCTCCGGCAAATACGTCATTGCCTGGGAATGGCTGATAATCTTCGGGTTATACATCGCGATCGGCCGATCCTGACCGTTCTCGTCCGTCAGCAGAGCGGCGAACATCCGCTTGTTCAGCCCGATCTGGTTCGCCGATAAGCCCACGCCTGCCCGCAGCTTGTATTTCTTCGCTATTTCCGGATCCTGGCTGTTCTTCAGAAACTGCAGCATCGCCGCCATTTCCTCGCGGTCCTCTTCGGTCGGGGGAATGCTGACCGGCTCCGTCACCACTCGAAGAATAGGTTCCCCTTCCCTTACAATATCATCCATCGTAATGATATAATCGCGGTTGAATTTAGTCATAAATAAACAGTTCATCCACCTTCGTCTGCAAAATATGCGCAAGCTTGAAAGCAAGCTCCAGCGTCGGGTCGTACCGGTTGTTCTCCACGCTATTGATCGTTTGGCGCGTTACGCCGCATTCCGCAGCCAGCTCGTTCTGGGTTAAGCCCAGCCGCTTGCGAAATTGCTTGATCTTATTGTTCATCGGCACCACCAAAATGTCAAAAGTTTTGGACTTCATCATCGTATCACGCCCCGACGGACCTGTCAAAATCAAGATTTCATCTTGATCCCCCAAACGGAATCCTTCCGGAATTCAGCCGCTTCCCGCAGTCCCGGAAGCCGCTCATCCTCCGGATAATGCTGTTCCAAATAGCGAACGTACGCTTCGCGAAGACGAATCTCCTGATCCAGCTTATTAAATTCGCTCGGGTGCTTCTCCAGCCGCGCCAATGCGGCATCCCAGCGCGCCAGATCCGCCTTCGTTGTCCGGCCTTTGCGGGTCCGCTCCGCCAGCAAGGTCAGCTCTTCATAAGAGTCCCGAAGCTTGGCCGAATATTTGAACTTCCGGTTAAACAAACCCAGCCCGACGATGACCAGGAAAAAGATGATCCACGCCCCAATCTCCATGTTCCGCCACCTCCCTCACACAAAAATAAAAGCTCCCGCTTCCAGGAGCCGCTATACTTTGATCCCTTATTTATACTTGTGCCAGTCCAGATCGCTCGTATTCAGCAGGTGTTCGAAATCGTTATCGAGCCGCTTCTGTTCGGCCCGGCGCGCTTCCTCCTTGCGGAGTCGGGCTTCCTCCTGGCGGCGTTCCTCATCCTTCTTCAGCTCATTGGCTTGCGCCTTCAGCTTGGCGAGCGTATCTTCGCCAAGGAGATCCTTCAGCGTGGCCGGTTTATCCGCCGCGCCATTGGCCGGCGCCCCTTGCGCGGAACGTGCTTTCTTCTTGCTCATGGATGCTTCACCTCGGTTTCCTTGCGATCCTCTATGTTCAAGCCTAAAGTATCACAGGCGAAAAATCGTTGTCAATTGGAAACGCCGCAACTATCGGTGACGACGGAGGTTGATCTCATCCGCGCGGCCGGGCAAGTTGATCCAATCCCCCAAGGAACAAGCTGAGATTAAACTGCAGACTGTCCATTAGTTCCAGCGGAAGGCCAAACGCTCCGCGCCGTTCCAACGAGGCGAAGCCATGGATCAAGCTCCGCAGTCCGCGAACGGCATGCAGGGCCTGATCGTTCGTTAAGGAGTAACCGCCAAGATGCTGCAGGATCAGATCTACGATACGCCCCCCTGCTGCCTGCAGCGCCGGATCATCTGGACTAGGCGCAGCCTGGGCCGCATCGTACTGGCCGGGATAAGCATAAGCAAATTCCAGGTACGCCTTGGCAAAACGGCGGATCGCCGCTTCCCCTGCGCCATCTCCGATGCGGGAGAAAATATGTTCATAGAGCCGGTCCAGGGCGTATTTCGCCAACTCTGCGCGAATCTGCTCCAGCCCGCTCACATGGTTATAAAGGGAAGGCGGCCGGATTCCCAATTTCTTGGCCACTGAAGTGATCGTAACGGCCTCCAAGCCCTCGGCATCCGCCACTTCCACGGCTGCCATCAAGACCGCCGTGCGGTCAATCCCGATTCTCGGCGACATGCCCATCCTCCTCTCGGTCGGTTCCCGCCGCTGCGGCTGCGGCTGTTGCCGGCTTCAGGCCGAGTGCGCGCTCGGCAGCCGCTATCGCTTTGGCAATGGCGTCCGCCGGCTGCTCCAGCACCGGCCCGTGTCCGGCTGCCAGCAGCGACGGCTTCAGGCCGGCCAGCTTGCGGGCGCTGGCCAATGCGGTTTCCTTGTGCCAGGTCGCCAGCGCCGGAAACGGGAACAGCGGGCGGAGCGTGCCGCTCACGGCGATGCCTGCCCGGGTTTGGAAGGCGTCGCCCGCAATAAGCGCGCCGCTGCGCGTGTCGAGCAGGGCGAACGATCCCGGCGTATGGCCCGGTGCGGCCACGGCCAGCAACGAACCGATGCGGTCTCCATCCGTGAACGTGAGATCGGCACGGGTGATCAGCTTCTTCGGCACCCCGCCGCGAATCGGAGTGGAAGGCTCCCCGGGATCAAGCGAGACATCGCCGTTCATGAGGCGAGCATCGCGGGCGGATACGTAGACCGGAACCTCGGGGAGCGCAGCTTTCAAAGCATCCAGTGCGCCGATATGATCATCGTGGACATGGGTCAGAACGATCCGTACCAACGGCTTCCCGGTTTCTTGCACCGCCTGAAGGATGCCCTTTGCGCTGTACGGCAACGCTGCATCGATTAAGGTGATGCCCTCCTCTTCCTTCACCAGATAACAATTTACCGGAAACAACCGCGGCATAAAAGACAGCTGTGTTAACTGCCCGTATGTTGTTTTTCGCATCTTTCTCGCCTCTCTCTCCGAAAACTAAAACCTTTAGTTTTAATTTAAACTAATATATTTAGTTTTGCAAGAGGCATTTTTCATTTTTTTAAGTCGTACAAGCGTACCGGATTGAATATGCTGTACAAGCAGCCCATTCATTTTTCCGACTTTTGGAGGTTTTCGCCATGAACAGCTTTCTTAGCTACGTGCTACTTGGTTTATCTTTATCCGCCCCGATCGGACCCGTGAACGCCGCCCAACTGGACAAAGGCATCCGCGGCGGATTCCTTCACGCCTGGTTCGTTGGCCTGGGCGCCCTCGCCGCCGACCTGGCGTACATGCTGCTCGTATATTTCGGGGTTGTACACTTCCTGAATACGCCGTTTATGAAAACCTTTCTCTGGTTGTTTGGATTCTTCGTACTCACCTATATCGGAATCGACAGCCTGAAGCAAGCCGGCAAAATCCCCGAAGGGGAAATGAGAGGCAGCGAGCCGCTGCGCAAATCGTTCCTGTCCGGATTTCTGATGTCCGTCAGCAACCCGCTGTCCATTTTGTTCTGGCTGGGAATCTACGGTTCGGTATTGGCCCAGGCCTCCGCAACGATGGGAACCCCGGAGCTGATCCTTAATAGCAGCGCCATTATCATTGGTCTGCTGCTTTGGGATTTCACTATGGCCGGGTTTGCCAGCGTGTTCCGTAGACTGCTGACCCACCGAATTTTGGTCTTCATTTCGGTATTGTCCGGCATATCCCTGATCGGGTTCGGCCTTTATTTCGGTTATCAAGCCGCCCTGCTGCTGGCTGAGCGGCTTTAGGTTTTACGTCGTCCGCTTGGGGCGCAGCACCAGCGATTTAGCCGAACGCCCCCGCCGCCCCTTGGCCGGCTTCCTTGGCTTCCATACGGCAAACTGCAGAATGAGCGTCACGATTCCAATCACGCCAACGAACACCAGGCTCCCCCAAAAGCCCGGTCGGCTGGTGTTATGGAACAAAGTTCCGGTCACCGCCAGGGCAATCAGGGCCATGCCGCCCCATCGCTTGACCTGTCCAAATACGCTAAGCTTGAGCAGCTTGCCCGAGGTCACGAGGATAAAAAACCAGTTATATAAAAGCAGCAATCCCGCCGATGTTGTGATGTATTCATAAATTCGCCCCGGCATGACGAAGGACAACACGACGGAAGCCGCAAGTCCGGCTGCAGTCATGCCGATGGCAAATACCGGGCGCTCCCGCCAGCCCTTTCGGGCAAATAACGGCGGCGCATCCTTGTCCTTGGCCAGCGTGACCAGCATCGTGGTTACCGCGTATAACGAAGCCACCATCGTAGAGAAGCCGGCTACGATCAATACGCCGTTAAACACATGGGGAATAAACGGAAGTGGATATTTGCCGAGAGCCGTAACGAAGGGGCTTCGTTTCGGGTCAATGGCATTCCAAGCCACCATCGTAACCGCAAGCCCGATCGATAATAAATACACCACTGAGAGCAGCAGCAGCATGATCGTGCCGGACTTCGGGGCCTCCTTCGGATTCCGCAGCCGGATGGCCATCATTCCCATCACCTCGATCCCGCCAAAGGCATAGAAGGCAAAGATAAATCCGGACCACAACCCCATTCCTCCCGCCGGAAAGAACGTCTTCGCGGTATGCGGAAATTCCGGCGCTTTCCCGCCCCCTCCGGGAATCCAGCCCATCAGCGCGGCACCGGCCACCCCCAGGAACATCAGAATGGCGGCGATTTTGATGACCGACAGCACATTTTCCATGGAATCAAACACCTTGTTGCCGAGCAGAATGACGCCAAGCCCCAGCACGGCATAACCGATCGCGAAGATCCACATCGGCACGCCGGGGAACCAAAAGCGTGAGAACAGCGACAACGCCGTTAACTGACTGCCCATGATCAGCAGCTCCGAACTCCAATATACCCAGCCGCTGCCGAAGCCTGCCCAACGCCCGAAGGCCCGCTTCGCGTACGATCGGAAGGAGCCCTGTTCCGGCCGATCCGCGGTCATACGCGCCAGCACCTCAAATACCGTGTAAGTGCCAATTGCAGCCAGCAGGAACGCAATCAGGATGGATGGACCTGCCATTCGAATCCCGATGCCTGAGCCGAGAAAATACCCAGTGCCTATGGTTGACGCAACCCCCAACAGGGAAAGTTGCCACCAGCGGAGCTCTCCTTTTTTCCCCTCACCGTCATGCGCCTTCGCCATTTGCCTTGATCCCTCGTTTCTTGAATTTCTTCAACCCTGCCATCCACCTATTGTGCGGCCCCGAAACAGGAAATATGTAACCACAGCTAAACGAACGGAAAACATGATATAATGTTTGATTAAGTCCGCAGCGATCGTCGCTTTTTTTTGTGGAGGGGGATCCATAACTAATACGGCAAAGGAGGAAGGGCTGTGGCATTCGGAGTGTCGCGAGAGGAATTGGAAGCATGGAAACGGACGGTGGCTCGCGGCGAAATCGGCTTCCTGACCCATTTTTGGCTGGATCCGCGGTTTCCCGGCGCCAAGACCGTCACCAAGGTCGGCTGCTCCGATTTGGAGCGGCTTAGAGCCTGGTGCGAAGCCCACGACCTTCCTGCCCGCTATATTCATCAGCGTTCGCCATTTCCCCATTTCGATCTCATCGGACCGAAACAACGGGAAGTGCTGCAGGAGGAAGGGCTCTGGGATCAATTAGAACGGTTCCGCCTCTTATGATAAAAGGCTGTTCGCCGGGTTCATTCCCTAGCGAGCAGCCTTTTGATTTTGATAGATTAATGCCCCGATGGGGCCGACAACCCCACCCGCTCGATCAGGATCGAGCTTTCCTCGTTTAATCCGATAATTTGGATTTCCTTACCGAGCTGGCGATATTTAAGGATCAGCTTCGAGACGGCATTCACCGCCGATTGATCCCATACATGGGACTTCGAGAAATCCACCGCCACCCGCTCCGGGTCACCAGCGGCATCAAACTCCTGCAAAAAATGACTTACCGTCCCGAAGAACAGCTGGCCGGCTACGACATAGGTTTTCACGCCCTGCTCTTCGCGGACGGAGGTCCGGATCCGGGCCATTTTCCAGGCGAAAGAAAGAGCGCTAAGCAAGACGCCGATGCCGATGGACAGGTTATCCGTTGCTACCACGGCCACCACCGTTACAACCATGTCGAGAGCGTCCGAAACGGGAACCTTGCGCAGCGATTTCAGCGAACTCCAATCGAAGGTGCCGATCGAGACCATAAACATGACGCCGACAAGCGCCGCCATGGGAATCCGTTGAACCACGTCACCTAGCACGATCACCAGAAACAGAAGGCCTACGCCGGACACCAGCGTCGACAGCCTCGTGCGTCCGCCGGACTTCATGTTGATCATCGATTGGCCAATCATGGCGCAGCCCGCCATCCCCCCGAAAAATCCGGTCACGACGTTCTTGCGTTTTAAAGTGTATCCTTTTATAATAACAAAGTAATCAAATGTTTAATCATTTGAATTTATTGAGGTGTAAACATGGAAATTGATCAGAGTAGTATAGAGATACAAAGCGAATTGTTGGAAAAGAAACATGCTCTTCTGCAAGAGATTCGTCAATCCACAGAAATTTTTAAGGCGATGGCAGATCCTATTAGACAAGATATTTTAATGATGTTTATGTTAGTAAAACGAATGAATGTTGCACAAGTTGTTGAGAAATCTCATCTGTCAAGACCAGCAGTCTCCCATCATTTGAGAATTCTTAAGCAAGCAGGTATTCTGAGTTCAACAAAAGAAAGAACCGAGGTTTATTACAATCTTACTTTTGGTGACACGGTTATTGAGCGACTTAAAATGTTAGTACAAAAAGCTGAAAGTTTATTAGATGACCCTACAAAAGTACATGAATAAAATATAAAAGGCTTTCTTTTTGATCCAATGAAGAAAGCTTTTTATTTAAATTTAATACTCAAATGATTAATTATTTGATTATTATAAAACTAAATTGGAGGCTGCATATATGAATTATGCAAATAAAACAGCCCTCGTCACAGGGGCTTCATCAGGAATAGGGGAGGTGTTCGCAAAGGAGCTCGCCAAAAAAGGATGCAATTTGATATTAGTTGCTCGGTCAGAAAAACCGCTCAATGAAATTGCCAAAAAACTACAAAAGGAATATTCAATTAAAGCTGTTTCTCTCCCGGTTGATCTTTCAGTTGGGAATGCAGCTGAAATAGTGCAGCAAAAAGTTGAAAGTTTAGGGTTGGAGGTAAATATTCTAATCAATAATGCTGGATTTGGAACTTTGGGAATCTTCAATGAAATTCCTGCTGGACGTTTGAATCAAGAGATCCAATTAAATATAACTTCCTTAACTGAATTGACTCATAAATTTATTGGCTCTATGATTAAGCGAAATGAAGGTGTTATTATCAATGTTTCTTCGATGACAGCATTTCAGCCGGCACCGTATATGGCTGCATACGGTGCAACAAAAGCGTATGTCCTATCGTTTACGGAAGCCTTATGGGCAGAATATAGAGATAGTGGACTACGTATCGTTGCATTGTGTCCAGGAGAAACGAAGAGTTCATTTCATGCTGTATCGGGTTCTACGAATTTGAAAAGCAAACGGATGGAGCCAATTGATGTTGTAAATGCAGCATTTAGGGCGGTAGAAAAAGACAGAGGTTACATAATCGCTGGAAAAAATAATTATTTAATGGCCCAATTACCCCGGTTTTTACCACGGAGTGTTGTTGTGAAATTTGCAAGACGTTTATTTCAATCAGCTTTGACCTCAAATAAGTTAACCTAACGGATACGATAGCAATAAACCGCCTTTTCAACGAAGGCGGTTTTCTTATGGTCAAATATCAACATTAGAATTTTAACATAGCCAAAATAAAAGAGCCTTGCTGATGCAAACGGCTGCACGCCGCCTGCCGTCAGGCAAGGCTCTGGGGAATTGAAGATTATCGTTTATTGAAGATCTCGGTCAGCACCGGTACGATTTGCGATTTGCGGGATACGACGCCCTTCAGCACCGCTTTGTTATCGGCCAGCTTCACGTTGTAGGCTTTCTCGACGGCATCGGCCGCCTTGCCGAGCGCCAACCCAACGGAATCGTTGTTCAGGATATCGGTGACGACGAACAGGAACAGATCGAGGCCTTTGCTGGCGATGATGCCGTTCAAAGCCGCTTCGACCTCGGCCTGACGGGACAAGACATCGTTGACGTCCACCGCGTTCACCTGAGCGATCTCCACTTTCGCCCCGCCCATCTCGAACTCTTTGGCATCCAGGGAAATCAGCTGCTCGATCGTCTTATCACTGAGGTCCGCTCCGGCTTTCAGCATATCCAGCCCGTACTCCTCCGCATTGACGCCGGCGATTTCGGCCAGCTCGCGCGCAGCGGCAACGTCCTGCTCGGTGCAGGTCGGCGATTTAAACAACAGGGAATCAGAAATGATGGCAGACAGCATCAAGCCGGCGATGTTGGCCGGTACAGCCACGCCGTTCTCTTTGTACATTTTATTCAGAATCGTTGCGGTGCAGCCCACCGGTTCCGCCCGGTAATACAGAGGTCCGCTCGTTTCGAAATTGGCGATCCGGTGATGGTCGATGACCTCGGCTACGCGCACCTGATCGATATCGGAGACGCTTTGTTGACGTTCGTTGTGATCCACCAAGATCACTTCCTTGGCTTCGCCGGCAACCGCCTCCACCAGGCGCGGCGCTTCAAAGCCAAAGCGCTCCAGCGCAAACGCCGTCTCCCCGTTGACGCTGCCCAGCCGTACAGGCTCTACGTTCCAGCCCAGCTTGGACTTCAGGTCCGCGTACGCGATCGCCGAACAAATCGTATCCGTATCGGGATTTTTATGACCGAAAATCAATACTTTTTCCATCTCATTACTCCCCTTTAACATGACTTCATGTCAAAAGTATAGCTTATTAGCGGAGGAGCAATCAAGACCGCCGTCCGGGCACCGCTCCTGCAATTTACTTCCCTGGACAAACCGGGTACGATCAAAGAATAATAGCGGGGAAGCGGCATTCAGCAAACGTTCAGGATCATCGTGCATAATGGAGGTACCCTAGTTTAGACATGTAGGGACAGGTGCAAGGGGGATTATAGAGATGAAGCAGGTCAAAGGAGCTAAGGTGCTGTTGGTGGATGATGAGCCGCATATCGCGCAGTTCCTTGAGCTGGGGCTGCAAAATGAAGGATTTGAGGTGCGTACCGCCGGCGACGGCATGACTGCGGTCGCTATCGCGGCCGAGTTTCAACCTCACGTGATCGTGCTCGATGTCATGATGCCGGGAATGGACGGCTGGGAAGTTTGCCGGCTGCTGCGAAAGAACGGCGATCATGTCGCCATCATCATGCTGACGGCGAAGGACGAGGTGGATGATCGGGTGAAAGGGCTGACGATCGGCGCTGACGATTATGTCGTCAAGCCTTTCAGCTTTGAGGAATTGCTGGCCCGGATCGGCGCCCGCCTGCGCAATCAGTTCCCGGCTCTGTTCGGCGAGGTGGTGATCGGCCCGTTCCGTCTGGACGATCGCCGCAAGGAGATCTCCTATTCGGAACGGGTGCTGGAGTTATCCCCTACCGAATACGAGCTGTTGAAATATTTGGTTCTGAACCAGGGGATCGTCTTAAGCAAAACGAGGATTTTGGATAAAGTCTGGGGCTACGACTTTGGCGGCGAGGAGAATATTGTGGAGGTCTACATCCGATCCTTGCGGGAAAAATTGAACGACCGGGAGCACCGGCTGATCCGAACGCTGCGCGGCGCGGGCTACCGCGTAGATCTGCCATGAAGCCCTTCGGCGGCGAAGACCGGACACGAGCTGCCGGGAAGCGGATCGCTGCTGCCGGGAAGCAGTTGGCCCGAAGGCTGCGGAGCGTGATTTCCCCGAGCTCGCTCCGATACCAGCTGTTGTCCCGTTCCCTCCTGATATTGGCCGCGCTCCTGATCCTGATCGGCGTCTTCCAATATGTCATCATGAAGGACTTCTTGTACAAGAACCAAGCCGAAACGATGGTCTCGCAGATGCGCGGCCCGCTCCGGGACGTGTTTGCACGGGCGGGACAGCCGGCCGAACGCTGGGGCCGGCTTAGGCCGGAGGCTGATCCAGCCGGTGACGCGGCGTATGTCGATCGGCCCCACCTCGGAGCCGGAGGCGGGGAGGGAGGCGGCGGACGTCCCACGCAATTGTTTATTCCCGATGCCTCGCTGGCCATTATCAACAGCGACAGCGGTTTTATCGATTTGAATGCCATTTCCGGCGCAGTTGCCCCCCGGCTGTCCGATGCGGAATATGACGCGCTGTTCGAAGAAGCTCCGCCCGGGCGACCGACACCGGAAGGCTACCGCATCCTCGAGGATGTAGCGGGAAAGGAACAGCTAGTCGTCTTCCGATTGGTGGAGTTGCCGGGCGAACAAGGCGAACGGGCCTGGCTCGTGCAGATGGGCACCTATACCGCGCCGCTGCGCGAGGTTGTGATGCGCCAACTGCTGACTTTCCTCAGCCTCTCACTTCTGGCGCTGGCCGGCGGGCTGGCGCTCTACCTGCCGATTTTGCGCCGAACCTTAACGCCGCTGAACCAGATGGTGCACACCGTCGAAGATACGAATGCCGGCAATCTCGGCAACCGGTTCACGGCTGCCTCAGGCCAATCCGAAGTTGATCGGCTGGGCGCCTCCTTTAACGGGATGCTGGAGCGGCTGGAAGCCTCGTTCGATGCCGAGCGCGAAGCGAAGGAGCAAATGCGCCGATTCGTCGCCGATGCTTCCCATGAGCTGCGGACGCCGCTCACTTCGATCCACGGCTTCTTGGAGGTCCTGCTGCGAGGGGCCGCCAACCGGCCGGAGCAGCTGCACGCCGCGCTGAACAGCATGCTGGGCGAGTCGCAGCGCATGAAGAAGCTGGTCGAGGACTTGCTCACGCTGGCCAAGCTCGACCGCACCCCGGTCGTGCAGCGGACCCGGGTGCGGCTGGACGAAGTGATCGCGGAGATGGAGCCGCATCTGCGGATACTGGCCGAAGATCGCGAAGTTCGCTTCGATCTGCAACCGGGGTTGACCGCGAGGTGCGACTGCGACAAAATCAAGCAGGTCGTACTGAACCTGTTTAACAACGCCGTTCAGCACACCGATCCGCAGCGGGGGACGATCGCCGTGCGCCTGTCCGCTCAGTCCAACCTGGCCGAGCTGGAGGTTCGGGACAACGGGCCCGGCATCGCTGCCGAGCATTTGCCGCATGTATTCGAGCGATTTTATCGGATCGATGCCTCCCGCACGCGTAAACATGGCGGAGCCGGGCTCGGCCTCTCGATCTCGCAATCGATCGTCGAAGCCCACGGCGGCAAGATCGAGGTTCGCAGCGAGCCGGGCCAAGGCGCGGCCTTCCGGGTGACGCTGCCAGCGATATAACCGGAGCGGGCGCGGGGATACGTGCCGCTTGGCCGGCCAACGAATTAACCACCTGGGGCCACAACAACAAAGGGATGCTGCACTATCGCAGCATCCCTTTGTATATCCCGGGCTCCGAGCCCTCGATCACAACCGCGCCGGTCGTCTTGGCGTAGAAGTCCTTCGGGCCCGCGCCGCCAATCGCGGCATAACCGTAGCCGTCCATCCGCATCAGATAAAGCGTATAGAGCAGCAGTTGTTTGCCGATGCCCCTGCCCCGCTCCTGTTCATCGACACCGGTCGGTCCGAAGAACCCTTTCATCGTGGTGTCATAGCAGGCAAAGCCGAGCAACTTGCCGTTCTCCGTGGCGATGATGCAGCTAATCGGCGTGTGGGCAAAGGCCACTTCACATTCGCTAACCCAATGCGCGTTGAAGTGCTCGCCTACCCATTTCGCGACAACATGTTTCTCCGGGCCAATCGCCCGGCGAATTGTAATCCCGGTCCGCGCTTCGTACTGCTCTACCGATTCGAACGGGGGCAGGTCGTATAACCTTACTAACATATCGGACATGATTTTCGATCTCCTTTGTTAGAAAGACGTGGTTTTGAGGGCTATTATACGTCTTGCCCACCCATCCGACAACCTTTTTCCGAACCTTGCGCCACCCAACGGGACCGGCCCCGGCCCTCAGCCATACCTCATGTCTCCCGTCACTCTGCTGCCGCTTCGATCACATACTCCTTGTATCTTCCGTAGTCACTTTGCCGGCATTCCAGAGCCAGCTTCGTCCCTTCGGCTTCATAGCTCGTATCCAGCACGTTGGCGTGCTCGTTCAGGTAAGAAACCAGGGACCCCTTATCATAAGGGATCAGCATCGTACACTTGACGTAGTCCTTAAAAATCCGCCGGCGGATTTCATCCACCAGCTCGGCGATGCCGATGCGGGGTTTAGCGGCGAGATAGATGATATCTCCCTGAACGTCCGGGATCGCCTGTTCCGTTCGATCGGATTTGTTATAGGCATAAATCGCCGGGATGTCGGTGATGCCGATTTCTTTTAACGTCTGATGGGTGATCTCGATCATCCGTGCAAATTCCGGGTTGGAATAATCCACGACGTGGATCAGCAGATCGGCTTCGGAGACTTCCTCCAATGTGGAGCGAAACGCCTTGACCAGGTGATGCGGCAGCTTGCTCACAAAACCAACCGTGTCCGTCAGCAGAAAGGCTTTGTTATCCTCCAGCGGAATGTTGCGGACGGACGTCTCCAGCGTGGCGAACAGCATATCCTTCTCCAGCACCTGCTTCTCCTGCCCGGGGCTATACGTCTCAAGCAGCGCGTTCATGATCGTCGATTTACCGGCGTTGGTGTAGCCAACGAGCGAGACGACAGGCACGTCGTTCTTCTTACGCTGCTTACGCTGGGTTTGGCGATGGGCAACCAAAGTCTCCAGCTCGCGGCTGAGCGCGGTGATCTTCTCTTCGATCCGCCGGCGGTCGAGCTCAAGCTTCGTTTCCCCCGCACCGCGGTTCTTCGTGCCGACCCCGCCGCTCTGGCGGCCCAGCGATTCCCGCAGCCCGACGAGCCGCGGCAGCATGTACTTTAGCCGGGCCACTTCGACCTGAAGCTGGGCCTCGCGGGTTTTGGCCCGTTCCGCAAAAATATCCAGGATCAGCAGCGTCCGGTCAATAACCTTGCACGCCAGATCGGACTCCAGATTGCGGAGCTGCGATGGGGATAACTCGTCGTTGAAAATAACGAGATTGCCGCCGTGCGCCTCCATCAGCGCCCGCACCTCCGCGATTTTCCCCGTGCCGATATAATGCGACGGGGTAACTTTAGGCAGATTTTGCGTAAGCACGCCTACTACTTCAATGTCACAGGCCTCCGTCAAATTCGCCAACTCTTCCATTGAATAGTCAAAATCCGTCTGATGATTCAAATTCACGCCAACCAGGATGGCTTTTTGCTCTACTTGCTGTTGCAGTTGTTCTGTCATATTCGAGTTCCTCCCTTTAGGAAAAAAATAAACACAGGCACGGCACCTGTGTTTACGCAAACGGCTCCCAAAACAGCCCGAAACCCGCGAACTCAGGATATCTATCCCGTCCGCGTTCCCGGCCAAATCAGGCATATTCTATTCTAAAGTTCCATGTGGTTCCCTTTATCATAGCACACCTATCCCGTTCGCCCTGCACAGGTGCAGAGCCTTTGGCAGTATTCAATTAGCCGCGCAAAGTGGTGAAACGGAATTTAATGTACAACACGAGGAACCCTCCGTTCTTTTCATAGTGATTCCAGTTTATCACAATTCGTATTCGTTCACAATCCACGGAACATCTGCCCCCCTTGATTCGGCGTGGTCTGAAACAATCTTTCCTTTTTTGCGTATATAAGGAAGAACAACCGACGGACGGCTACCAGCCGGACTTTGCGCTGTTGGAAGAACAACGAAGGAGGAGGCGGAACCTATGAACGGATTTGGTCCCTCTCCGTTTGGCGGAGGCGGTGTCGGGGGCGGCGACATCATGTTTACGATTATCCCCGTATTTATGGTGATTTTTATCATTATCTTCATCGTGCTGATGGTTTCCAGTGGGGTTCGTTATGCCAAGAACGCCCGCTCCCCGCGGGACACAAGATATGCGCGAATCGTCTCCAAACGGATGGACGTGAAGCACAGCTCCAGTCACATGAATGATAACAATGCAATGCACAGCTCGTCCTCCCGGACGTATTATTACATCACGCTGGAGTTCGATAATGGCAGCCGTCAGGAGTATTTGGATGTGAAAAATCTGTACGGCCTCGTTGCCGAAGGCGATGTCGGGTATGCCGCCGTCCAGGGCGACTGGATTGTGGCGTTCGAGCGCGATACGGCACAGCGCCCAAGCGAAGGGACGTATTAGCCGGTTTGCGGCGGATACGAAGGCGATTCCGCACGACACAGGCCGCAGGCCAAGCAGTGTCAAACAAAAGAAGCGCGGTGCAAGAGAAATCTCTCTTGCATCCGCGCTTCTTTGTCCGATATCGTCAGTTCACCGGCAGTCCGCGCTCGCGCGCGAAATTGCCCCAATGCGGCTTACGTCCGTCGATGTCGATGAACCCGTATTCGTCGGAGAGGTCCCAGCTGGTCAAGGATTGGCCGGCTTTGTCGCGAACGTTCGGGTCAGCGGCCAGGGCGGCCACCGCTTGCCCGACGAAATACGGCGTTTCGGATTCGGCATATAACGGTTCCTTCTCAATGGCATCCTGCCAATTGGCTTCCTGGACGCCAAAGTAATCCAGCATCTGCTCGGAGCGCAAGAATCCCGGCGTCACCGCCAATGCCGTCACGTTGTGCTCCTTCAATTCCTCGGCCATGGCGGCGGCCAGGTGGATCGGCGAGATTTTGGCCAAACTGTAATAGACATTGCCCCGGTAATTGTAGGTCGAGCCGTCGGTAATTTCGATGACCAGGCCTTCCTTCCGTTTGATCATCATCGGTACCCCGTAGTAGCTCGTAATGAGGTGGGTTTGAACGGCCCGCTCCTGCATCAGGAGCCCATCGGCCAACGGTTGCTCCCAGAACGGCGTGTTCCAATGGGTTAGGCTCTCCCCGCCCCAAATATCGTTCACCAGAATGTCCAAACGCCCGTCCTGTTCCTTCTCCACTCGTTCGAACAACGCCTTGACCTGCTCCGGCGAGGTATGGTCCGTGCGGACGGCGATCCCGATTCCGCCGCGGGCGGTCACCATTTCGGCCGTCTCGTCAATCGTCTCCGTCCGGCCGATGTCCGACGCCTCTCCCCGAATGCTTCGTCCGGTGCAATAAACCGTCGCCCCCGCTGCCCCCAGCATAACGGCGATTCCCCGGCCTGCTCCGCGCGTTGCCCCGGCAACGACGGCTACTTTTCCCGCTAATGGTTTCTTGTCCATGGTTTCGTACGCTTCCTTTCCTGCTCGAAATTCGCTACGTGCCTTTGTAGGATAACAAAGTATATATGACATCTATTGTCTTATATCCGTGATATAATCATTCCAAGATAAATTTCATTTCGAGCCGAGGGAGGAAATGGAGTGCGTGCGGATCGATTGTTAACGATATTGCTGCTGCTGCAGAATCGCGGAAAAATGAGCTCGCGCCAGCTGGCGGAGCGGCTGGAGGTGTCGGAGCGGACGATTGCCCGTGATATCGAGGCGTTAAGCGCGGCGGGCATCCCCGTATATGCAGAGCGCGGCTCCCGCGGCGGGTGGGTGCTGGCGGACAGCTACCGGACGAATCTGACCGGCATGCGGCCGGAGGAAATCGTTTCGCTGCTATTGACGAACCATAACGAGTTGCTGAAGGATCTCGGGATTCAGGGGGACTTTCAGACTGCTTACCAAAAGTTGCTGGCTGCCGCCCCCGCGCCGATCCGGCAAGACGCCGAGTTGATCCGCGAGCGTATCCATATCGACGGGGCCGGCTGGCACGCCTCAAAGGAGGCTGTCCCTTGGCTCTCTGCTGTGCAGGAAGCGGTATGGGCCGAGCGGAAGCTGAGCATCCGCTACCGCAAGGAGGAGGACGTCACCCAGCGGATCGTGCGTCCCCTGGGACTCATCGCCAAGCGCGATGTGTGGTACTTGGCGGCCGAACAGGAACCGGAAGGCAAGCTTCGAACATTCCGCATCTCCCGGCTGGAGGAGGCACATGTCCTAGATGAGACATTCGTTCGGCCGAGCGATTTTGATCTGGAAGCGTATTGGGAGCAATCGACCGCCCGCTTTAAATCCGAGCTGCCTCGCTATCTCGCGCGGGTCCGGGCCACCGAAACCGGGTTGAACCGGCTGCGCAGAGAGCGGTTTGTCAATGTACTCCACGTGGAAGGGCCCGATAAACAGGGGCAACATCTGATGGAGGTCGATCTCCAGACGCTGGATTGGGCATGCGGGGTAATCCTGAGAGGCGGTCGGGATGTGGAGGTGCTGGAGCCTTCGGAACTGCGGGAACGGGTAACGGCCGAAGCCCGGGCAATCCTCGCGTTGTATGCGCGTTAGGTGACTACACTGTGTCCGAACGCTTTGCAGGATTATCCCTTTGGGTCAGACCGGCCCAGGTTCAATCCATAAGTAGTTCGTGAATAGTTCGTGAGTGGTTCGTGATTAGTTCTAGTTTATCGGTGGTTCATCTGTAATTGTGGTTCATGAGTAATTCACGGGTGGTTCACGGGTGGTTCATGGATGGTTCATGGGTGGTTCATGAGTAGTTCATGAGTAGTTCATGAGTAGTTCATGAGTAGTTCATTAATGGTCCATGATTAATTCACGATTAATTCACGAATAGCTCACGGGTGGTTCGCAATGGGTTCGCAATGGGTTTCTAACTGGAGATCACGATGGGGGCAGAATGGGTTCACAGACGGTTCGTGATTGTTGTTAGTCGTTGTTGGTCGTTGTTGGTCGTTGTTAGTCGTTGTTAGTCGATTGGTGCAAAGGCGGTTCATAATGGATTCGAAAACCATGAGTCGCAAACTCCCCCCCTTACCGAAAGGGATAATGGTGCAAAGAAGCCGCGCAGAGACCCCCACGCCCTCCCGCCAATAAAAATAGCCAGCCAGAATGATAAACCTCCGGCCGACTATTTTCTCTGATTAATCCTGCAGAAAGGCATGCGGCGAAACGTACACGAATCGCTCGCCCCGCGCCATGACATGCGCCTTCCGCTCGGGAAACCGCTCGTACATATAATCCACGAAGTGGCCCGGCTTCTCCGCGTTCACCGCGAACAGGTCATAATGCAGGGGAACCACGGTATCCACGCCGATAGCCCGGGCGAAATGCGCCGCTTCCCGGTAGTCCATGTTGCCGACGATCCCTCGTTGCTGACGGAAATAATCCCGCCCGTTAATCGGCAGCAGCGCGATGTCCGGCTTCAAGGCGCCAACCCGCTCGATCAACTCCGGATAAACCAGCGTATCTCCGGCATGGTAAAGCGTCACACCGTTCAGCTCCAGGACATATCCGACATACCGGGGGTTGCCGTCCGCATCCCGCTCCAACTGCTCATGGGCTGCTGCAATCGGCGTCAATCGCAGCTTGGAGAATAACTCCAGCGGCCGGCGGTCATCCGCGGTGAGAAGCCCCGAGTCCGGGATACCCATCTCCTGCAAGGCCGCCCTGCAGCTCGCCGGCGCGAGAATCGGCGCCGCCGGGCTGCTACGATGCAGCCAAGGCAGCGTCTTGACATCCATATGATCGTCGTGTTCATGCGTAATCAGGCAGAGATCGACGCCTGCTATCTCTTCCGGTGCGATCGGCGCCGGAAATGTACGCCGCCAATCGCCGGCGTCCAGATCGCCCGACAGATAGGGATCCACATAAATGGTGATCCCGTCCCCTTTTACGATCACGCTTTCCTGACCGAGATACCAAATGGCCAAGGTTCCGTGAGGGGGTTCCGTCCGGGCGATCTCCCGGATCAATGCGGCGCCTGTTCGATTTTGTTCTGTCATTGGGTTGAGGCACTCCTTGATCGTTAGGATCCCGCTACAATCGATCGAATCTTCTCCAGCGGCAGCTTCGGCTTGCGGTCATAAGTCAGCAGGCCGTTGATTTCCTGCTCCACGTCCGTCAGCTGGGTATAGCAAAAACCTTGAACCACCGGGGATTGCAGCATCGGTACGATAACATTCTGCAACCGCGTCGCAAAATCCTCCTCGTCTGTCGCTCCCGAATATCCCCAGCCTTCCCATTCGTTCGTCTTAAACGAAATTCCGCCGAACTCCGTAACCAATATGGGCTGCCCCTTGTATGGGAAGCCGGGCACCAGGATCATCCGATTGCCGGGTTTCACGGTCAAGGCGGTTTCGACGGTTGCATACCGCTCCTCCAGCACTTCCTTGCGCCATTCGTAATCATGGATGGTGACCAAATCCGTCGTGACCAGCTCCCATCCGTCATTGGAAATGACCGGCCGCGTCGGGTCCAGCGATTTGGTTAGGTAATACAGCGATAACGCATGGTGTTGCTGCTG
The DNA here is from genome assembly GCF_900021165.1 of Paenibacillus phocaeensis. Taxonomy (GTDB): domain Bacteria; phylum Bacillota; class Bacilli; order Paenibacillales; family Paenibacillaceae; genus Fontibacillus; species Fontibacillus phocaensis. The sequence goes on from NZ_FCOQ01000009.1 coordinate 352,275, forward strand.
TTCGTCGATCAAAATATTGGTTACGCCCCAGCTTTCGTTAAGCGGAACCCAGGCCACAATAGAAGGATGGTTGAAATCCCTCTCCACGGCCTGCAACCATTCGCGCGTCATCCGGCCGGCGTAACGCTCGGTAAACTGGTAGGCATTGGCCATCTCTCCCCAGACCAACAGCCCCAGCTTGTCGGCCCAATACAAATAGCGGGGATCTTCGATTTTCTGATGTTTCCGTGCGCCGTTAAAGCCCATCTCTTTCGTAAGCTCGACATCGCGGCGTAAATCGTCGTCACTAGGTGCCGTTAACAGCCCCTCGGGAAAATAACCCTGATCCAGCACCAGCTTCATATAGTAGGAACGATTATTTAGGTGCAGATTACCGGCTTCCACTGAAATTTTGCGCATCCCGAAATAACTTTGGACCGTATCCACAGCCATACCGTCGACCAGCAGCGTAAGTTCCAGGTCGTACAAGTTCGGTCGTTCCGGTGTCCACCAGCGCCCCAGCCCATGATCGTTAAAATCATCCAGATGAATCACCCGGCGCCCCGATTCGTGGCTTAAGGAGAAGCAGTCCTCCGCAACAAATTCACCGTTAAACGTGATGACAGCTTTCATGCTGGTCTTCACTGAGGCTTGATGTCCCGACAAAAACACCTCGAGACCGATATCGTTCTTGTCGATGTCCGGAATTAACTGGATCCGATCGATTCGCGTCTTCGGCACCGGCTCGAGCCAGACGCTTTGCCAAATACCGGTCGTCCGCGTATAGAAGATCCCCGCAGACTGGTCCTCCCAGTATTGCTTGCCTCTCGGCAGGGAGACGTCGCGACTGTAGTCTGTCGCCTTCACGACAACGGTATTCTCGCCTTCGGCGAGCACATTCGAGATGTCGGCCGTAAACGGCGTATGTCCGCCTTCATGCATGGCCACCAGTTGGCCGTTCACCCAAACCTTGGCTTCGTAATCGACGGCACCGAAATGCAGCAGCAGGTGTTCGGCTTGATAGGACTCCGGGACGGTAAAGGTTCTTCGATACCAAACCTGGTCATGCACCGCCGGATCGCCGATGCCGCTGAGTTTGCTCTGGTAGCAGAACGGCACGTTAATAGTTCGACTGAAATCATGCCCCTCGTGCCAACCCTCCCTTTCGCCGATGCCTTGATCGTCAAATTCAAACTCCCATTGACCGTTCAAGCTCATCCAGGCCTCGCGGACAAACTGAGGACGGGGGTATTCGCTGCGTAATTGCGGGTTTGTCATTTTTACGCTCCTTTAAATCTGCAAATAATATTTTTTGTTTTAATACATAATTTTTGTATCATTCAAGCTAAATATATCCACATCACCCCGTTTTGTCAACGTTTTCAATTTAATTTGTTAGGAATTATAACAGTTTTTCTGTTTTCCAAACTTTTTGTAACTAATGAGCTAACAAACAAAAAAAACCATCGTTCCAAAAGAAACGATGGTTTATCCAAAGCTTAGACACTCGATTGCGAGTCGTCATCTATCGTGTAAGCGACTTGAAGCACTAAATCCTGGTCGTAATCGCCAAATTGCTTGCCGAACAGATTCACGCCGCCTTTATGAATCGCATCCGGCTTAACGCCGATCCGCACGCGCAAGCTCGGCCGTTGGTCGAGCTGCAGATCACTGATGGTGATATCGGAGACTTTCTGCATGTCCAACGTCGTACGCTCGTGGTCAACCCGCCACGTTTTCAATAAGCCGTATTGCGTCGTCCAGTCTTCCCACCAGGGCGGATTTAAAGCGCCCCGCCGATCCCCGAAGTCGCCGGGACTCGTCCACATACCGATCTCCATCCCATTGAGCCAAACGGAGATGTCCGATGGCCAATCATTATCGTAGTTCGGCGCTTCAGAGCACATCTCCATTGAGAGCTCCAGCGACTGGATCCGCGCATTCTGCGGGATCTCCAGCGGGAACTGATACTCCACATACCCTTTGCGGAACCATAAAATCTGCGCCGCAACATGCTTAGGGTGATAGAAGCTGGCCGGCTCATCCTCCCGAATCAGCATGCCTTCGCTGGACGCCATCCCGCACGTAGGATGAACCTCACAATCGCTGTAATGACCAATTGGCATTTCGACCTCGTAGAACTTCATCCCATCTTTCGACGTCCGGATGCTCGTATTCAGCGAGATGAGAATATCGTCGTAATTCCGGCTGCACACCTTCATCGCCCCACGGACAGCCGGAAGCAGTTCCGTATGAATCAGCTTAGCTGACTCCAGCACCTTCACGTTGTTCGCAACCGTTGACACCGGCAGCCCCAGGCTCTCGGCAAGTTCTATAATATTCATGCTCCGCGTATTGAGCAGACGAAGAATGTCCACGCGGGAGCGTGTGGACAGAGCGTGAGCCACCTGAACCAGCTTATCCGGTTCGTGTATACCGACTTCCAGCATAGGATCCTCCGTATCGTATTCCCGAAAAATGATCTTACTTTCTTGACTTTACTACATAAAGCTGTAATAAATCAATATTCCTAAAGTTTATCATCATTCCGGGATCGTCAACGGCATGATATCGAAGAAATCCAATTCAAACTCCCCGCGGTCCTTGGCGAACCGCAGTGTGTTCTTCCCTTCCTTTAACTGAATCCTGGCGGTGGCCAGCCCCCAATTCTCCCATCCCTTCGGCAGGACGGAAAGCGTGACGGGGGTTCCCGAATTCACGCTTAGTTCAATATAGGATGCCTCACCGGCAGGACTCCCGTTCGCAGCTCTCACGAACAAGAGGTATTCTCCCGCTGCTGCTTGGACAGCGTACTCCGCATCACTATCCGCCGCCTCGAAACGCCCCGCCTTCTTCCCACTGGAGGCTGAAGCGCTAGTCAGCGCGGACACCCCGCCGCCAAAAGTCCCTTTCTCCGCTTCATAGCGAGTGCGGCGCGCTTCCCCTGAAGGCAGGGGCAACGGTAAGTTCGGGTCGACGGGAACGCCGAGGTTCGGGGTGTTATCCTCATTCCAGGTAAAGCGTTGCATCCGCACTTCCCGACTCCAGCCCGCGTCCTTATATTTGGCTACATGATAAACGATCCAATCCTCTTTGCCATCGGGAGACGTGGTGAAGGAATGGTGACCCGGGCCATACAACCCGTTCCCGGAGACGAAAATCGGCTCCTCCCTCTTATGCCAGGAAGCCGGGTTCAGCAAATCGCGGGTCACGTCCGCTGTGATTAACCCCAGACAATAATCATTGGTCCAACTGCCGCTCGCTGAGTAGACCAGATTAATCGTCCCGTTTCGAACCGCCACCTGCGGACCTTCGTTTACATGCGGCGAATGGTTGGTCTCCCAGGCATAGGTCGGTCGGGCGATTTCCACACGCTCCGAATCGATCGTCCACGGGTTGCTCATATGGGCGATGTATAGATTTTGACGGACATTTACCTCGCCTTCCCAACCGGACCAGATAAAATACAATTGTCCGTCCAGTTGCAGCACGGTGCCGTCAATCGCCCAGCGGTTGGTCGAGTCGGTGATTTGCCCTTTTTGTTCCCACACGCCTTGAGTCGGGTCGGCTGAGGTATTCTCCATCACGTACATGCGATGGTTCGCATTGTCTCCGTCATCCATGGCGTAGTAGATATACCAAGCGCCATCGATATAATGAAGCTCGGGAGCCCAGATGTTGTGGCCGCCCGTTGGGATGACCCTCCGGGGAGCCGCATCTACGCCGGTCAGGCTGGCGGATCTCCAGACCGTAACATCACCGCCGGTCGTCTTCGTGAAGTAATAATATCCGTCCGTATGTTTGTAAATCCAAGGATCCGCCCCGTTCTGCATCAGGAGGTTATAGAAATCATCCCGATTCGCTGCCCCGGCGCCGGAGCCGGCACACCCCACCTGCGACAGGAGAAACAGACAAATGGCGGGCAGCAGCGTTTTTCCGAATCTTCTCTTTTCCATGCTCATGCTCATCCTTTGATTGATCCGACGTAGACACCTTTGACAAAATACTTCTGCAAGAACGGATACACGACCAAAATCGGCACCGTGGACACGACGATCGCGCAATATTTCACCAGCTCGCGGAACGCGGTGGAACTCTGAGCACTGTCGATGACGACGCCACCCGCGCTGCCGATCGTCGTTGCCGTGGAATCGTTGGCGACCAAAATTTCTTTCATTAGCAGCTGCAGCGGGAACAACTCCCGATCCTTCAGCAGCACCATCGCGTTAAACCAAGAATTCCAGTTTCCAACTAAATAGTACAGGAATATCACCGCCAAAGTAGCCTTGGATAGCGGCAGAATCACCCGGATCAAAATGGCTGCCTGACTTGCGCCATCAATGGTGGCCGCTTCCTCCAGTTCGGCCGGCAGCGCCTGAAAACTTGTTCTTAAAATGATGATATTCCATGTGCTTAAAGCTGTCGGCAGTATCATCGCCCATAGATTGTTATACAAATGGAGGTCCTTCATCAGCAAAAACCACGGAATCAACCCGCCGCCGAAGAACATCGTGATCGTAATCAGAATCATGATGAAATTTTTGAAATACAAATCTTTTCTCGATAAAACGAAGGCCCCCATAATGGTCATGACCATATTGAGCAGCGTACCTAGTCCCACATAGATGATCGTATTTCTGTAACCGACCAGCAGGCTGTTGTCTTTAAAAACCAGCTTATATCCATCCAACGTGAACCCGAGCGGCTTTAGCAAGATTCCGCTATGCGCCATAAGGGCCGTCGGGTCGCTGACGGAAGCAAGTAAAATATGCAGCAGCGGATAAAAACAGATCAAGGTTATGGCTGTCAGCAAAATGTAGTTCATTGCGTCAAAAATGCGGTCCCCGGTCGTCTTCGGCTTCCAGTGCCGATGTATTCTTAGCTTTCGACTGGACATGGTCGCCCCCCTCTCTACCATAAGCTCACTTCCGATGTGCGTCTGGCGATCCGGTTGGTCGCCCAAAGCAGGGCAAAGTTGATCACGGCGCTAAACAAGCCGACCGCGGTAGAAAAGCTGAGACTGGCTTCCCTTAAACCCCTGCGGTAAACGTAAGAGGCGATAACGTCGGCCGTATCATAAGTGAGAGGATTGTATAGCAAAATGATTTTCTCGTATCCGGACGCCATCAGTCCGCCAATCGCGAAAATGAACAGGATGACGATGATCGGGGTAATTTGCGGCAGCGTAATGTACCACATCTTTTTGATTCTGCCGATGCCGTCAATCTCTGCCGCCTCATACAGGGCCGGATCGATCGAACTCATCGCGGCTAAATAAATAATGCTGTCCCAGCCGATGTTCTGCCAGATGCCGGAGAACGTGTAAATCGGCCTAAAAAAGGAGGAGTACCCGAGAAGCGAAGTGTATTCCTTGCCCGTAATCCACTGCACGACTTGCGTCACAACGCCTTCATCCGCCGTGAAGATATGGATGATCCCGCAGACGACCACCAAGGAAATAAAGTGAGGCATATACGTGATCGTTTGTACGGATTTTTTGAATTTCCCGTCGCGGATTTCGTTGAGCATTAATGCCAAAATAATCGGGGCAGTGAATCCGAAAACGATTCCCCACACATTGAGGAGAAGCGTATTTTTGATGACTCTCCAAAAGTACGGTCCCTGAAAGAAATCAATGAAGTGCTTAAATCCGACCCAGTCGCTTTCGGCGAATCCGAGCAACGGTTTGTAATCTTTGAAGGCAATGAGAACGCCCCACATCGGGCCGTAACAAAAGACGAGAAACCAAGCGACCACCGGAATGGCCAGTAAGTAGACGAACCAATTCTTCTTCAGATCCTTTTGAATCGTCTTTTTCGTGTTTTTAGGCTTCGGAACCCCGGCGGAAGGATCGATTTGACTTGATTTGCGGACGATCTCCATGAACGAATCACCTACTCTTCTTATTCCGAATTCTCTGAAACAATAACGAGGGGCCCAAGGCTTATTAACACCCGGTCACCCTCGTTATCTATCGCGCATTTCCTCAGGCTGTCCGTCCTGCGATTATCTGTTGTTATAACGGTCCAACGCCGCCTGATGAATGCTCAGGAATTCGTCCAGCCCCATCTTCTTGGCTTCGTCCAGGAACTTGTCATAAGCGTCTACCGGCAGCTCGCCTTTGATGATTTTGGCAAAATATTCGCCTCGGAGCGTGGACAACTGGTTGCCCAACTCCGCTTCCCGCGAGGCTTCTTCTTTCGTAAACGAAATCGGAGGTATCGCCGGGCTCGCGTCCATGTTCTCGGTCCAAACCTTTCTGATATCGCCGGAATAGCTGCCTTTGGCTACGATCAGTGCATTGGAATTGTGTTCGTCACGAATGTTCGGCCAGCTGTGTCTGCGGTACTTATCCAGTGCAACGGCCACCGGTTGGCCGTCGGGATCGTTGTACATGTAGCTATTTTCCGGATAATAAGGCTTGCCGTTCTCATCGATCAGATGTACCGTACCGTATTCGCCGTAGTTATAGATTTCCCAGCCCTTTTTCGTGTAGGCGAAATCCAGCCAGGCCATCGCCGCTTCAACGTTATCGGCCTGGGTCGTGACCGCGGCTTCGGTCCCCGTACGCTTGAAGTTCTTATACGTTGTTGCGGCTTTATCCCCTTTGTTCAGCACCGGGTTCAGTGCGCCAACGAAGTCAATATTGTTCTGTTCTTTCCAATAGCTCCACATCGTATCGGGCGAATCCATCATGACGGCGGTCTTGCTCGAAATGGCGCTGGACATTCTTTGGTTAAAGTCGGCCGTCGCCCAGTCTTTGTTCAGCAGCCCTTCTTTATTCCATTGCTGCATCATCGCCAAGTATTCCTTCGCCTTTGGTTGGGCCGGGCCCCAGGCCACCTTGCCGTTATTATCCAAGAACGTCCAGTCCCAAACGCCGTAGGCACCGTTCAAAATGCCGGTAAAAATCTGGCCATAGTTCGACCCGTAGTTCAGCGGTTCGCTGTAACCGACTTCCTTGGCTTTGGTTAGGAACGCATGCCACTCGTCAATCGTTTCCGGCACCGGAAGCCCCGTTTTGTCCAGCGCCTCCTGCTTGATCAGCATGCCGAACCACATCCATTCCGAATAAGGGGCAATGCCGTAGAAACCAAGCAGCTTGCCGCTATCGGTCACCGTCGTTTTTCTTCTCGTCTCGTCGGAATTCCGCCAGGCGGTGTAGTTCGGAGCATTCTTCTCCATCAAATCGGTCAGATCCAAATACGCGCCATCGTTGACGCCCGCCTCTAATCCTCCCGGATATCGGCCGGGTTCGATAATGATGTCGGGCAAGTCACCGGAAGAGATCATCAGGGTGAACGCATCCGCTTCCTGCCCTACCGGCGGGGTGATGAAGTTGACCTTGATCCCCGTCAATTTCTCCACTTGCTTCTGGATGGCGTGGTTGTTCATATCCGGAATATTGCGGTTGGCGGGCATCCAGACATCCAGCGTCACATCCCCTTTGAAAGGATAAGCGGAGTAGTCGTTCGGAATTTTCTCGTCAAAAATATCGCCCAAATAAGTATCGTTCAGCGTGGTATTGATTTCATTGATTTGCTCCGGAGTGGGCGTCGTATTCCCGCGGATGTCCGCGCTGATATCCATAAACGTCGTGTTGTTGCTCTGCGGCTCTTCGGACACATTCTCGGCGGTATCGTTCCGGGAAACATTGTTCGAACCGCCCCCGCTGCACGCGGCAATCATCGAGACCGCAAGAATCATCACGAAGAGAAGACCAAAGCTACGTTTCGATTTGTTGTTCATAGAACCCTCCCATAAATTAATCTCAAACTTAACGAACCCCCGATATCATCGCTGCTTCTCATCGCCCCTTTCGCATCGGTCCAGCCCCCTCCACCATCGCACACACTCCCAATAACCAATATTATTGTTTTATTACAATTATTTTGTATATTTGCGTTGATTATAATTCCGCAGCAACCTAATGTCAACGCTTTCATTTTACTGGTTCTTAATTTTCTTTCATGCATTCATGTGGTATGGCAGATCAAACGGTTAATTCCAAAAATATTGCAAATAATTTCACTTGTTTGTTTCTCCCGCGGGCCGTGGGATTGGCGTGCCAATGCCTGACGGAACCCCAAAATCCGGCATCCCGTCCGCTTTCCACCCGAAGCTTTGGAGTCTTGTGCTGCGGGGAGAACCCGCCGAGCGTTGCTGATGGGCCTCGGAATAATTATAAGCGTGGTAGACGATCCAATCTTCGGTGCCGTCTGGCGAAACGGTGAAGCTGTTGTGCCCCGGCGCATAGACTCCGGCCGACGGATGTTTGGCAAAGACAGGGCCGCTCTGTTTGATCCAGGAGTCGGCGTTCAGCAGGTCCGCAGTCTCCGGGATCCGCGTCATGCCGAGACAGTAATCGTCCGACCAGGTGGCGCTTGCCGAGAAGACGAGAAAAATCCAGCCGTTGCGCCGCAAGAAGACGGGCCCTTCGTTAATCGCCATCCCGCCTTGCTTCTCCCAAGGCTCCGTTGGAGCTGTAATCCGCACATTCGGACCTGTCAGCGTCCACGGATTGGTCATGCGGGCAGCGTAAATCGCCGATCCGTAATCGGGAAAGTGACCGTATCCGGAATAAAAGAAATACAGCTCGCCCTGGTGCTGCAGTACGGTTCCGTCCAGTCCCGGAAATTCCGTGTTCACCGCGCTTTTAAATCGCCACTCGCCATTCATCGGATCATCGCCCTTAAGTTCGAGCACACAGACGCGTCTCGTCTCGTCCCCGCCGCCGTCATTGGCCGTATAGTAGATGTACCAGCGCCCGTCGATGCAGTGCAGCTCCGGCGCCCATAGATTTCGGGAAAAAGGGCCGGTTGGCTCAGGAACCCATACGGTCTTCGGTTGAACCTGCCCCAGTCCGGTCAACGCCGGACTATGCCAAAGGGCGATCCGGTCGCCTAACGTGACCGACATATAGTAGCTTCCATCGAGATGCCGAATCACCCAAGGATCAGCACCGTTTGACAAAATCGGGTTCGCAAATGTTTTTGATTCCATACTCATCCTCCTAAACCTAAAATAGGTCCAAAATCACAACAAAATTTTGTTTTATTACAAACATTTTATTAAATTTTTATCACCTTAATCCCTTGTCGGCCGATTGTCAACGTTTTCATAGAGAGCGGAACAAAAAAAAGCTTATGCCAGCGCGCCTTTACGTGACATAAGCTTTTTTTGACGGCACTTCAGTCCTCTCCGTTTTTTAAAATTCACGATATCCTTCGTTCATTTTTCGAATAACCTCTAGCGGCACCTTGGGCTCCCTATTCCAGGTCAACAAGCCGCAGATTTCGGTTTCGGTATCCGTCAATTGCGTGTAACAATACCCTTGAACCAGTTGGGAAGACACGTAGGGATGAATCACGTCCACCAATTGGGCTATAAACTGCTCCTCGTTCTCCGCTCTTGGTTCCACTACAGGCGAGCTTGGCTCGACCTGGTAGTTGACTCCCCCGAATTCGGTACACAACACCGGCTCGCCTTGATAGGAAAATCCGGGGTTATAGATGAACTTACGCCCCTCGAGCCCCGGCATGTCGGTAAGGATATGGTCAATGCTCGAGTATCGCCGCTCCAATATCTCAGGGTCTCTACAATAATCATGCACCGTACATAAGTCCGATTTGCAATGCTCCCACCCGTCATTGGAAATCACCAATCTCGTAGAGTCAACCGATTTCGTAATATGGTACAGAGATTGCGCATGGTGCTGCTGTTTCTCGTTGTAATAGATATCCGCAACTCCCCAGCTTTCATTTAGCGGAACCCAAACGACGATGGAGGGATGATTGTAATCACGCTCGAGGACTTCTTTCCATTCCTCGATCATTCGATAAGCATACTGCTCATTGTAGACATAGGCAGCCGCCATTTCTCCCCAAACCAACACACCTAGCTTGTCACACCAATACAGGTATCGAGGGTCCGCCACCATCATATGCTTACGCATTCCGTTGAATCCCATTTCCTTACACAATTCGACATCACGGCGCAGCGCTTCTTCCGTCGGGGCCGTCAACAGGCTTTGGGGAAAATAGCCTTGATCCAGCACGAGCTTCATCTTATAAGGCCGGTTATTCAGGCATAGCTTCCCGCCATCGACCGAGATCTTGCGCATTCCGAAATAACTGTCAACTGAATCCACCGTCTGTCCGTCCACTTTCAGCTCAAAATGAACGTCGTACAGGTTGGGTTTCTCCGGCGACCACCACCGACCCAGGCCGTGATCGTTGAAATCCCGCAGATTGACGCGCCAGCTTTCGGTTCCGGCAAGGAGGCGTCTGCGTTCTTCAGCGATCACTTCTCCGGCAAATTCGATACGCGTATCCAATTCGATCCGGTATCGTTCATCCCAGCCATCAATAAAGGTTTGAATTTCGATTTCATTCGTATCCAGATGCGGCGTGAATCGAACCTTTTCCAAATAAACGTCATCCACAAACTCAAGCCAGACGGACTGCCAAATCCCGGTCATGTTCGTAAACCACATCACCTCTCCTTTGGCCTTCCAGTACTGCTTGCCCCGAGGAATCGTCAAATCCTGAAGATCATCCCGAGCCATCACGGTGATCCGGTTATCCTTCCCGGCAATCAGATCGCTGATCTCGAATGAAAAGGAAGAGAAACCGCCTCGGTGGTTGCCTGCCGGCATGCCGTTCACCCAAACCCGGCACTCGTAATCCACTGCACCGAAATGCAAAATCACTCGTTTCCCCGCATATTCATCAGGGATCGTAAAGGTTTTCTCGTACCAGACGCGCTCATGTACCCCTTTGTCCTCGATGCCGCTAAGCTCGCTTTGGTAACAAAAGGGCACGCGGATTTCCATTGGAAATTCCGCTGACCCTTGATGCCACTTCTCCTTAACCCCGAGATTTCGATCATCAAACGCAAACGACCACGATCCGTTCAGGCTGCGCCACGATGATCTGACAAATTGCGGACGCGGATATTCCGATCTAGGTTCTGTCATGGTAGTTCTAACTCCTCCTCTGGTCCAAACTTCCCTTCGTTAAATCGCCGGATCGTATCCAAAGGAAGTTTCGGTTCGCGATCAAAGGTTAGCAACCCGTTGATTTCTTGCTCCACGTCGGTTAATTGCGTATAGCAGTAGCCTTGGATTAACGGCGAATCGTGCATGGCCTGAATGACGGCCTTCACCCGCTGTTCGAAATCCTTAACATCGCTGGCTCCCGAGTACCCCCAACCGCTCTGAACTCCAGTCTGAAATGAAATTCCTCCAAATTCCGTCATCAAAACGGGTTGTCCCTCGTAACGGTAGCCCTTCACATACATATCCCGATTTTGCGGAGCGTCGAGCGCCGTTTCAATCCGGCTGTATTTTTGGGTTAAATCCTCGTAATCCCACCGATAGTCATGAATCGTACACAAGTCCGATTGCGCATGCTCCCAACCGTCGTTGGAAATAACCAGCCGCGTTGGATCCAACGATCTGGTGAAGTGGTACATCGCGATGGCATGCTGACGTTGCTGCTCGTCCACCTTCACGTTCGGGATCCCCCAGCTTTCATTCAGCGGCACCCAAGTGATGATCGAAGGGCTGTTGAAATCGCGATGAATGGCTTCGGCCCATTCGGCTGTAAACCTTTTCGCGTAATTCTCGCTGAAAGCATAGGCATTGGCAGCCTCTCCCCAAACGACGAGTCCCAATTTGTCGCACCAATACAGAAAGCGTGGATCTTCGATCTTCTGATGTTTCCGGACGCCGTTGAACCCCATGCGCTTGGTCAGCTCCACATCGCGTCGCAGGTCCTCATCGGACGGAGCCGTTAAGATCCCTCCCGGAAAGTAGCCTTGATCCAGAACGGCCTTCATATAAAACGGACGGTTATTTAGACACAGCTTGCCGCTGTCCACGGATACCTTGCGCATCCCGAAGTAACTACGGACTGAATCGAGCAATTCGCCGTTAACGAACACCCGGTATTCCACCTCATACAGATTCGGATGTTCCGGGCTCCACCATCGTCCCATGCCATGGTCGTTGAAATCATGCAGTTCGATCCGTCGCTTCTGCTCTGGGGCTGTCATCTTGCATTCATCGGCAACCAGCGTTTCTCCCTCAAAGGAAATGACGGTCTGCAGCGTGATTTCCGCCTGTTCCGTCCAGCCCTCCAGAGCGTAATGAATCCCGATTTCATTCCGGTCGATATCCGGATAATAATACACCTGGCGCAAATGAATCGGCGCTACCGCCTCCATCCATACAGGCTGCCAAATTCCTGTCGTCGAAGTATAGAAGATCAGTTCGGATTGTTCTTTCCAGTATTGCTTGCCGCGCGGCAAGGTGACGTCCTTGCTGAAATCCTGGGCACGCAACGTGATTGTGTTTGAACCGGACTCCCTCAGCGCATGGGTGATGTCCGCCTTAAACGGGGTATGTCCCCCTTCATGGGTTACCACCATCTGGCCATTCACCCAAACCGTAGAAGCATAATCCACCGCTCCAAAGTGTAAAATGATCCGCTTTCCCTTCATTTCCTCGGGAATATCGATCGTTCTCTTATACCATACGGTATCGTGGAATTCTGTAACACCGATTCCGCTTAACTCGCTTTGATAGCAGAAAGGCACACGGATCGTTTGTTCTAACTCCTTATCCCTATACCACCCTTCAGTTATGCCAACTTGCTGATCGTCAAACTGAAATTGCCATTCCCCGTTTAAGCTTAGCCACAAATCTCGCTCAAACTGGGGGCGCGGGTATTCCCCGCGCGGATTTATGCCGTTCATGTTGTTTGCATCTCCCCTCATGATTGCCCCAAGCCAACATAATTAATTTCTTTTTCAAATTCCTTCTCCATTTGATCCAGCGCTTCTTGCGGGGTTAGGAAATCCCGTAAAACCGCCTGAATTGCATTCTCCATAATATCGTTCAACTTCGATGAGACGAACGGTACGTCCGGATCGACCAGAATTTTAGCCGCCGATAAGGATTCCAGCAGGGCCGAATACATCGGATTGGAAGCCATCACTTCCGGACGTTCATAATTGGATGTCCGGGTCGGATCCATGGTGTATCCGATTTTCAACAATTCCCCGTCTTTCGAGGTAACGTATTCTAGGAACTTGTAGGTCGCTTCGGGATACTTGGTCGTATTCGTCATCGCGATCGCCCAACCGCCCATTGTCGGCGACCCTCCTGGCGTAACACCAAAACCAACCTTTCCTTTGACCTTCGATTGTTCGCCTTCGATTGTGCTGAACAGCCCCGGCCATTGTTCCATCATGGCCACCTCGCCGCTGGCGAACAAGGCGTTAGCTTCATCCCATCCCAATTGAAGCCATTCCGACGGGGCATATTTGCGCAACTCAAGCATCGTTTCCATGGCTTTCAGGCCCGCTTCGTTATTAAATGCCGGTTTGAAATTTTCATCAACGTCTTTCCCGCCGAATGCCGCCAACCGATTTTGCCAGATCAAACGGCTGTTGGTCTTGGATGCCATTGAACTATACCCGTATTTGGTCGGAGAATCGGGATTATATTTCTGCGTGAAGAACTCGGCCGTCGCCAGGAAATCCTCAACTGTAGTTGGCACCGCCAGCTCTTTCCCTGTTTTCTCCTTATACTGCTTCTGGATCTCCGGGTCTTCGAACAGGTCTTTACGATAGAAGAATAGCTGCGAATCCGGCTTGTACGGGAAAGCAACCAACTTCCCTTTATATTTGCCATAGCTCTCCAACAAGCTTGGGATAAAATCTTCCAAATCTAAATTGGGGCTTCCGATGGAATCCACATAAGGCTGCAAATCCTGGATCAGTCCACCTTCCGCGTAACCGTGCACGTTAGCCACCGGCATCAAAACGGCATCAAAGTGATTTCCTGTATTCAGGTCGAGCTGGATTTTCTCCACGTCGGTTCCTGCCGGAAAACTTTGAATTTCCACCTTCGCGCCCGAAGCTTGTTCGAAATATTGGGCGGCATTTTTCAAAGCGTCCGCAAAATCACCCGCTCTTGTGGCAACTATAATCTTTTGTCCTTCGTATTGCCCTCCCAGTGTTCCTCCTCCGTTCAGATCCTCCAACTTGATCCCGAGCACGTCAGGGGCTTGCACCGTGATTTCTTTGATTTCTCCCTCGCCTTTCGGCGCTGCAGCCTCATCCTTTTTCGCACCGCATGCCCCAAGCACCAGTGTGGATGCCAATAAGCATGCCATCGTCAGTTTCCACTTTCTTCTCATCTTCAGTTCCCCCTAGAAAGTATATTCTTTTTTTAACCTTTGACTGCTCCGGCGGTAATCCCGGCTTGGACGTATTTTTGCGTCGTTAACGCAAGAATGAGGGCCGGTATGAAAGCGATGGTGCCCGCAGCAGCCAAGGTGCCAAACGGCGTGTCCTTCTGCAGTTGAATCATGCCGCTGATCCCAAGCGGAAGCGTCTTGTTTTGATCCGTGAATACGAGAACCAGCGACAAGCTGAACTCATTATAGGCCGCCAGGAATACCAAAATGGAAGCTACGACGATCCCTGGCACGATCAAAGGCAAGGCGATCCTCCAATAGGTGCCGAATTCGCTGCAGCCGTCAATGCGGGACGCTTCAAACATCTCGGTCGGCAACTCATCAAAGAAGCCCATAAACAGCCAGATGGCCAATGGCAGCGAGGCGGTAATGTAAACGATAATGAGCCCAAACAGCGTATCGAGAATCCCTAGTTTCTGAAAAATAATATAGTATGGGATGATAAACACGAGCCCGGGAACCATCCGCATGACGATAATGGCATATTGCCAAAAGGCTTTGCCTTTGAACCTGAACCGCGAAAATCCGTAGCCGGCAAATGTGGCAACGAAACAAGTGCATACGGTTGTCGTTACGGCGACGATTAAGCTGTTCAGAAAATACGTTCCGATTTGATGCTCCGTAAAGACCTCGACATAGTTTCCCAAAACCCACTGGGAGGGAAAAAATTCAGGAGGTACTTTCATGATTTGGCCCACCGACTTGAACGACGTCGTCACAGCCCAATAGATGGGAAACAAAAACAGGACGACGAATAGCAGTAACAACAGGTAGAGCGCGCTTTTCTCGGCATAATGCTTTTTCATAGTTCTCCCCCCCTTTCTATTGTCGTTCGTTACGAAGCACTTTCAGAAATAACAGCGTGACGACGACGATGATCGCAAAGAAGATCAACGCTCCGGCAGACCCTGCCCCAACGTTCATATAACGAAACGCTGTCTTGTAAATCATCGTTCCCATCGTCTCTGTCGAGTCCCCTGGCCCACCGTCCGTCAAGATCATGATCGAATCGAATATCTTCAAAGCGTCCATCACCCGCAACGAAACGACCAGCGCAATAAAATTTCGAATCAGAGGCAGTGTAATCTTAAAGAACGTTTTGAAGCGGGTAGCCCCGTCGATATATGCACTTTCATAAATATCCTTTGGTACCGTTTGCAAAGCTGCGATCAAGATGAGCATACAAAATGGGGTGGAGCCCCAAACATCGATGAGAATAATGGCGATCTTTGCCGGCAGCGTTTCTCCTGTCCAGGCGACCGCTTCCAGCCCGAGTGACTGGATTAAATAATTGATTGGGCCGTAAATGGCACCAAACAAGATCTTCCACATCGTTGTCGACACGACGGGAGCCAACATCATCGGTAGAATAAATAGGCTTTTGAAAATCCTTGTCTGCCTGCTAACTTTCTCATTATTCAAAATCAGTGCCAGCACCATGCCTAACGTTACGTTTATAGCCACCGTGAAGAAGGTAAAAACCAGCGTCCACCCGATCGACTTCATAAACGGACCATTGCTGAACATATATCGGTAGTTTTCCAATCCCCCAAACTTGATCATGCTGTTTGGTAATGAAAGGTTATAGTTCAGCATGCTGATGTATACGGAGTAAAGCAAAGGCACTATAGCCAATAAAGTGATTAGTAATACGGCGGGGCTAATGAAAATATAGGGCAGCATTCTCTCTGAAAGTTTTTTCGTGCGCCCTGTATCCGCTTTCATATAAATCCCCTCACCCCTTTCTGTTGCGCTTTCCATTGCTGAATTCCTTCCCCGCAGGTTAGGTTTGTACTGCTTAACGTACTGTGCCACCTCCTAGTGAAAAACATGCAAGGTTCGAGGCAGGACCATTCAAACCCTTTGTAGAATACATATTAGTATATATAAATAAATTATCATATACTAAATATAGTATAAAGTTTTATGTAATTTTAAAATTCCCTTTTGTATCATGGTTTTTTAATTCAAAAGTTAATATAATGATGTGACTTCCGGTTTGTATGGACACATCTTTCCTTTAACTATATAATCAACTTAGTATACTAATTCCAGTTGGATGTGAGTGAAAATTGACCAAAGAACAGCCATTGTATAAACAAATCCAGGAGAAGATCAAGGAACAAATTCGGCAGGGCGCATTGCGTCCCGGGGATCGGGTCGGATCGGAGAAAGAACTTTCCAAACTTTATCGCGTCAGTCAGATTACAACTAAAAATGCGCTGATTGGCCTTGCTGAGGAGGGCTGGGTTGAACGGATTCAGGGCAAGGGGACCTTCGTTTCCCTTCAATGGGACCCTGTTCGCCTTCCCCCGGCTCATCCGATGATTATCGGTGTGATCTTCCCAAGCATGAAAACTCGAATTGATCAACAACTGCTGAATTATATTGAAAAATATGCCTACGAGGAAGGATTTCAAATTTTGCTGCGGGTCACGCGGGAGTCTGTCGAGCGGGAAACCGAGGCCATCCGCCAATTGCTGGATTTTGGCGTAAAAGGCCTGATCATTTTTCCAACCGAAGCGGAGAACTATAACGAGACTATCATTCAACTGGCATTCGACAAATTTCCGGTTGTCCTGGTGGATAGATTTTTCAAAAATATCCGCATGGCCAGTGTGACCTCAGATAACGTGCAGGGGGCTTTTGACGCGATCGACTATTTATTGTCCAAAGGACACCAGCATATTGCCTACATTTCGCCGGAAATTACGAACTCGGTCACGGAGGATCGGGCCGCGGGTTATGAAAAGGCTTTTCTTAAGCACCACTTCCCGATCGATAAGACCTTGTGGTGCACGCTTGATTTGCCTGTCCTCCAACAAAATCAGGCTAAGCGGAAAATTGCTGATTTTTTAAGAGACAAGGAGCATATCACAGCCATTTTCACCGTAAATGTTCAGCTGGCCCATAATGTTTACGAGTACTTAAGCGATCGGCATTTACTGGATCAAATCGAGCTGGTGACCTTCGACAACCCGGAATTGCCCGGTGTGTCCTATGTGGCCCAGAACATCGAGGAGATCAGCCGCAAAACCGTAGAATTGTTGAAAAGCCAACTGGACGGCCAGGACGCTCCACAACATCATCTTGAACCCGTTCAGCTCTATTTGAAGGACAGGAAGAAGAGATCGGCCGTCCTTATGCAAGAGCAGCAATAAATAAACCCCTGATTTCTTCACATGCAGAAATCAGGGGTTTGCTCTTCTCTCACCTGCTAAACCGCGCTAAACCTCCCGCTTCAAAATGGCGATCCCATTGACCGGCAGCTCGATTGCGCCCTCCGCCGCCCGGCCGGTCTCGACATCGGTATAGCTGCGGCGGTCGAGTTCGACGCGGGCGGCGCGGCCGGAGAAATTCTGCACGAAGACGTATTCGTGCTGGCCGTCCGTCCGCACCTGTGCGGTCACTCCCGCCGGCAGGTCGGTATCCAGCGCCCGGCGGACACCGGCGTCCTGAACGAGCTTGCCGTAAAGCACCGCGTAGAAGGCCGGATCGCTGACGCGGGCCGCCAAATAATACGCTTTGCCTTGGCCCAGTTCGTTGACCGTGAAAGCCGGCTTCCCGGCGTAGAAATCGTCGCGGTACACGCCAAGTACCTGGGAGCCCTCCGCATGGATATGCTCGCACAGCTCATGAATGTCATACGTCCCGCGAAGGCCCAGCGGATTCCCTTCTTCGAGAATCAGCGCGTTGCGGTCATGATCGTGCAGACCATCGATTTCCTCCGCCCACACGCCAACCGTCTTGCGCAGCGGTCCCGGGAACCCGGTCAGGTGGCACAGGTCGTTCTCGTCGACAATCCCCGACCAATACGTCACAAACAAGGTGCCGCCGTCCTTCACGAACTGCTCGATCTTGGCTCCGGTTTCTTCCCGGAGCAAGTAAGCCATCGGGACGACAAGCAGCTTGTAGCCGCTGAAGTCGTCGAACGAACCGATGATGTCCGTCGGTACGCCCAGCTCCCACAAGGCGCGGTACTGCTGCATCACGGTCTCTTCATAATGGATGCCTTTGTTGCGCGGACCCTGTGCGTCGTTGATCGCCCAGCGGTTATCCCAATCGAACAGGAGGGCCGCTTCCGCCGGAACGGCGGTACCCAGCACCTCTGTCAACTCCGACAGGGTCTGGCCAAGCGCGGCGACATCCTCGAACACTCGAGTATGCTCATGCCCAACATGATCGATCACCGCGCCGTGGAATTTCTCGCTGGAGCCGCGGCTTTTGCGCCATTGGAAATATTGCACCGTATCGGAGCCGTGGGCCACCGCCTGCAGGGAGGAAAGCTTGTGCATGCCCGGGCGCTTCAGCTTGCTGACCGGCTGCCAGTTCGTGAGCGAAGGCGTGCTTTCCATCAGCATAAACGGCTTTTGTTTCAACGAGCGGAACAAGTCATGATTGAAGGCAAACCAGGCCCCCACGCCGGCGTCGGAATCCGCCTCATGCCACATCGGGTAAGCATCCCAGGAGATGACGTCCACGACCTTCGCAAACTCGCGGTAATCCAGCCCGTAGAATAAATCCATCATATTTACCGTGCAAGGCAGATCCGGGTTGATCCGCTTCAGCGGTTCGATTTCATGCTTGTAGAAATCGATCGTTTGGTCGGACACGAACCGGCGCCAGTCGAGGTTCTGCCCGTGCACCATCATTTCGCCGTGCGGGGCCGGGGATTCCACCTGCGACCAGGAGGTATACGTATGGCTCCAGAAGTTCGTCCACCAGGCGCGGTTGAGCGCATCCAGCGAGCCGTACTTCCGCTTAAGCCAGGTGCGGAAGGCTTCCTGACAGTAGTCGCAGTGGCACTCTCCGCCGTATTCGTTGGACACATGCCAGCCGACTACCGCCGGATGACTGGAATACCGCTCCGCCAGCCGGGTGTTCATCTGCGTTACTTTTTCCCGGTAAACAGGGGACGTAAAGCAATGGTTATGGCGCATGCCATGAAGGTTGCGCACGCGGTTCTTCTCGACGCGCAGCACCTCCGGGTACTTCTCCGACATCCAGGCCGGCCGGGCACCGCTTGGCGTTGCCAACCAGGCGTAAATGCCGTTCTCGGCAAACGTGTCCAGCGCGCGGTCCAGCCATTCGAAGCGGTAAACGCCTTCTTCCGGCTCCAGCGAAGCCCAGGAGAAGATGCCAATCGCCATCACGTTGCAGTGGGCCAGCTTCATCATACGGATGTCCTCCGCCAGGACCTGCGGGTCATGCAGCCATTGATCGGGATTATAGTCGGCCCCGTGCATGAAGACCGGCAACTTGTCGCTGATTGGCGGGAATTTCATCATCGGTTTTGTGTTTCTACTCATAGGTATATCTCCTCTCCGTTTCTGATCTGTATTGAAGTAGATTGAATTCCAACGACTTATCGCGAAATGCAAAAGTGCAGTTGATCTCCCTGTCACGCCCCGCTTGCGGCCCTTCAAATGCAAAAGTGCATCTGATTTCCGGGCACCGGCCCCTTTTTGTCTCAATCGCCTTCAGCCGGATGTACTTATGCACTTCACTCGCTTCATAAGGGAATTTCCCCGTAAATCGAATGCACTTTTGCAGTTCGCTCTCCCCAACGGCCGTTACGGTTACTCTTTCGACGAAATGTAACTAGGAACGAAAAGGAGGGGACGGGCGTCCCCTCCTTCCACCCCGCCGCTTATTGCGCTTGAGCAGCTAAGAATGCGTCGATTTGACTCTGCAGCTCTTGTTGAATTTTGTCCAGACCGGCCGCTTTCAACTGTTTGTTCAGGTCGGCTTGCCCTTTCTCCAGGTCTTTGATCAGACCGTATTCCAGCGGGATCGCGTAACGCAGCATCACGTTGCCTACGTTCGCGACTTCATTCTTCACTTTGGTATCGTCAAACACGAAGGTCTCCAACGGGAAGTGGTACACTTTGGACTGCCAGTCCGCCAACATTTGATTACCTTCTTCCGGATAGGAAGAGTCGGTACGGTTCAGCAGCGAGTTCCAGCCCCATACGGAGTATCCCGACAAGTTGTAGTTGTTGAAGCTTGGTCCCGGGCTGTATTTGTCGTCGCCGATCGGCTCGTAATGCTTCCCGGCGATGCCGTACATCGTCAAGTCATGGATTTCCTTATCGTTTTGCAGCAGGTCGATCAGCATCAGCGAACGCTCTGCGTTTTTGGAAGTCGCGTGGATCGCCATCCCGTTCTGCGTGGAAATCGCCCCGATTTTCTTCTTATCCGGCGTCAAGTCCGCGACCGTGACTTCCATTTCCGGCTTGTCGCGGCGGATTTCGCCGACGTTGCTCGAAATCGTTCCCAGGTTTTGCGCGTAGGAGGAAGTCTTGCCGGCTTTGATGTCCTGGAAGACGTCGTTCTTGTTGCTTACGATGTTCTTGGACCAGCCGTTGTTATCGGCCAAATCCTTATAGTACTTCACCAGCTCGGTGAATTCCGGCGTATCGTATACGTTGAAGACTTTCCCCGTAGCATCGTCCAATTTGTAAGCGAGCGGGAAGTTATAATCGACCAGGTTCCACTCGTTTTGCTGCTCCAGCAAAATTTGATCCAGCTCATGCCATTTCCATCCGTCGGCCGGTTTCGCGCCGAAAGGACTGATGCCTTTCTCGCCCGCCCCGATCGCTTTCAAGTAAGCCGCATAAGTTTCCGGGCTGTTGACCGGATCCAGATTGTACTTCTTGCGCAGGTCTTCGCGCACCAGTACGACCTTGTCGGTCACTTCCTGATTGTTGTTCGGCACCATGTACAGCTTGCCGCTCACTTTGGCTTGATCCCAGGAGGCTTGCGGCATCGCTTCCCAAGTCTTCGGAGCGTACTTCTGCAGCATCTCCTCCGTCAGCTCCAGGAATCCCCCCTTCAGCACCTGGTCATTATAGAACGCCCAGTTCGCGGTGTAAGCGATGTCAAAATCCTCATTGGCTGCGAATTTCAGCGGATATTTCTGGGTCCAATCGGCCCAGTCGAGAAACTCGGTTTCGACGGTGGCGTTAATTTTCTCTTTCAGCAGCTTGTTCAGTTCGCCATAAACCTCATCATAATCCGTCGGTTTACTGCCGACCATCAACAGCTTCAGCGTCACTTCCTGGGACGTATCCACCGCCCCGTCAGTTGTTGCGGTATTGGCCGCCGCATTGTTCGGAGCCGCCGTATCCGGCGTATTGGCACCGCCGCCTGCGTTATTGCCCCCGCCGCCGCAAGCGGACAGCAAGGTCGTCAATGCCAGTACCATAGCCACTAGAAACATTGCTTTCTTTTTCAGTTTCATGACGGATGTTCCCCCTAAAATTATGATAGGAAAAAAATTTGAGTTGCTTCCTCTATCTGATAACCGGGTTGCCCCGAGGTCACCCTTTCACCGCACCAATCGTTAATCCTTGCACGAAGTAACGTTGGATGAATGGATACGCGATCATGATCGGGCCGGTGGCCACGACCGTCATCGCCATCTTCAAGCTCTCCGTCGGGATATCCGACGAGACGACGGCTCCCGCCGCCATCATCGCTTTGCGCATCCCGTCCATGTTGCCAAGCAAGCGGTACAAATAATACTGCAGCGGCATCAGGTCGGAATTGGAGATGAACAATAGCGCGTTATACCAGTCATTCCAGTAGCCCAGGGCGATAAACAGCCCGATGGTGGCCAGCGACGGCTTCGACAGCGGAAGGACGAACCGCAGATAAATCTGGAAGTCGCCCGCCCCGTCGATCTTCGCCGACTCGATAATCGCCTCCGGAATGCTGCTCATGAACGATTTCATCACGATGATATAGAAGACGTTCATCAGCATCGGCAGAATCAGCACGAGCAGCGTATCCTTGAGATCAAGGTAGTTCACAATCAGCAAGTACCAAGGAACAAGCCCGCCGCTGAACAGCGTAGTGAAGAAGAAGAAGAACGAGAAGTGGCTGCGCCATTTAAAATCCTTGCGCGCCAGCACATAAGCCGTCATCGAGGTGAGAAACAACCCGAACAGCGTGCCCAGCAAGGTGACGGTAATCGTTACGCCGTACGCCTTCAGCATTTCTTGCGGATATTTGAACAGAATGCCGTAGGCTTCCAGCGAGAATGCAGTCGGGATGAGCTGGAACCCGTCCTCGATGATCTTGCTCTCCTCCGTCAGGGAAGAGGAAATAACCAGGATGAAAGGAAAGAGACAAAAGACCGCCAGCAAAGTGAGCGCCACATATCCGATGAGCTGCAGCAGCAGACGGTCGACGGATTTGCGTCTTTTCGCTTCCGGCTTCACGGCCGGTTGCAAGTTTGGGGCCATCGTACTCATAAGCGTTAACCTCCACTCGTTTCATTCATGTTGATTCGTCCGGTTGTCCTTCTATGCCGCTTAGAACAAAGCGCGGTCCTTGTCGTATCTGCGCACGGCATAGTTCGCCAGCATAATGGTCGCGAAGCCGAGAATCGACTGGTAGAACCCTGCCGCGGCGGACATCCCGATCTCGTTCGAGGTCGTGAGCATCCGGAACACGAAGGTGTCGATGACATCGGTCGAGGAGAACAATAAGCCGTTGTTGCCCACCATGTTATAGAACATTCCGAAATCCCCGCGAAAAATATTGCCGATCGCCAGCAACACCAGAATAATCACCGTCGGATAGAGGTTCGGAATCGTGATTTTGCGAATCCGCTGGAATACATTGGCGCCGTCGATCTCGGCGGCTTCATACATCTCCGTGTCGATGCTCGTAATGGCGGCCAGGTACATGATCGTCCCGTAACCCAGCGTTTTCCACGCCGACACCACAATGAGGATCACCGGCCAGTAAGCGGCCGTGTTGTAGATATCGATCGATTCCAGGCCAACCGCGTTCAAGAGTACATTGATCGTCCCGTAATCGAAGTTAAACAGGTTGTAGGCAATCGCGCCGACGACAACCCAGGAGATGAAGTACGGCAGGAACATCACCGTCTGCGTAATTTTGCGGAACCATTTCCCCGCCACCTCGAACAGCAGGATCGCCGCAAAAATCTGCACCACGTTGTTCACCACGATAAACGCGATATTATACAAAGCGGTGTTGCGGGTAACCCGCCAGGCGTCCCCGGAATCGAAGAAGAACCGGAAGTTGTCCAGCCCGTTCCAGGGGCTCCCGAACACCCCGCCCGTGTAGTTGTATTGTTTGAAAGCCAGGACGATCCCCGCCATCGGCACGTAGGCGAACAGCAGGAAGAACAGGACGGCCGGCGTCAGCATAAGCAGCAGAACTCGATATCTCTTCACATCGTTCCAGAATCCGCTTCGCTTCATGTTTCGAACTCCCCTCTTGGTTGTCTCTATATCCACAGTATAGAGGAGAGCGCTTACCTTCGGGATTCAGGGAAACAACAAAAAGTAATACATATTCCACGATGGCGAAAAATGAGCGGAAATTTAAAACGACCCCGTCTTCCGTGAATATACCGGCGAGACGAGGTCGGGTAAACGATCTTCAGATTTTATGGGCTTTCCGGTATTCTCCAGGGGTCATCCCCATCGCCTGCTTAAATTGGCGGTTGAAGTAAATGATGTTCTTATAGCCCATCCGCTCGGCGATTTCGTAGATTTTCAGCGTTGGGTCGGTCAACAGCTCGCAGACGCGTTTGGTCTTGAGTTCGTTCAGATAATCGCTGAAATGCCGGCCCATTTCTTCCTTGAACAAGTAGCCGAGATAATTCGGCGTGAAATCGAAATGGGCGGCGACGTCCTTCAGCGTCATTTTTTGCTCCAGATTCGATTCGACATAGGACATGATTTCCTGGATCAGCTTGCGTTTTTGCTTCTGCCGCTTGACGTACAACAGCTCGGACAATTCAAAGAACCGCCTCCGTAGCCACGAGGTGATATCATGGATCGTCTCAAATTGGAACAGCAGCATCGGCTGGTGCGTATCCCATTTCAGCAGCTCGTACAAATTCTCGTTGATCTCGCGCAGATCGGCATGCAGCTGGGTGGTGATGCGAATGATCAAATCGTAAACCTCGTTCTTCTGGGCCAGCGGGGAACCCTGATAGAACAACTCCAGCAGGCAGTCGTCGATCGTTACGAGGTCATAGGTCAAAATGGCCTTCAGCATCCGCTCCAGGATCTCATCGGTCCGGGCACCGGCAAATCGACTCTCGCCCGGCTGGACCCGGCTTTCGCGAATCAGCCGGTCCTTGCCGACCAGCCACTTGGCACTGAGCGCTGCCTGAGCCTGACGGTAAGACGCCCGCAGCCCCTCTTCCTCAAGTGCACAACCGCCGACCCCAACCGTTACGGAGAACGGGGAGATGCCGCGGACCGCCCGGATCAGCTCCTCCAAGAGCTCCAGGAACACGGTTTCCGGAACGGATGCGAGCAGCACAAACCGCGTCGGCTGGCTGACGATGAACGTGCCCAGCTTCATTTCGATGGCAAAATGCCGGAGGAACGCCATCACCTTCTGAATCTGCTTGCGCCGTTCCTCCTCCGGCATATCGCCGGTCTTCCATTCCAGGTCATCGATTTCGATGAGAGCCACCGCGGTTCCAGTCTGGAAGAGCGTGTGCAAAAATCCGCGAATATGCCCCTCCACCTGCTCTGGAGAAATCTCATTCAACCAGCGCAGCAGCAGTTCCTCATTCACGAGCGTAAGCGCCTCCGTAAACGTGCGGTCCTGGTCCCGTTCCCGTTTGATTGCAGCGCACAGCTCACCCAGCATTTTGTAGAGCTCTTGATCCTCCACGGGCTTCAGCAAATAACCCGAAGCGCTGATCTTGATGGCCTCTTTGGCGTACTCGAAGTCTTCATGGCCGCTGATGAACACGATCTTGACCCCCGGCTGGATGGCCTTCGCTTTGCGGGCGAATTCAATTCCCGACATAATCGGCATCCGGATATCGGACAGAATCAGATCGATCCGCTCCCGCTCCATTGCCTTGAGCGCGTTAAAGCCGTTATTGGCCGTCGCCGCAACCTGCAGGTTCAACCCGCTGCTAAGCACTCTGCGGCGCAGCCACTCGAGATCGACCGCCTCGTCATCGACAAGCAATACGTTGATATTCATAACCGTCATTCCTTCTGGTAATTTTGCTCTTTATCTCGAGCATACTTGCCGTTCCTTGCTCTGAACATAGCGGTTTGCAATGAAAACCTATACAAATTCACCGATTCCATGTCTCTCAGCCATCCGAATCGCAAGGTTATTCCAGGGACGGAAGCTCCCCGGGGTTCGCCGGAAGAAGGATTTGGACCGTGGTTCCGCCTCCGTAGATACTGGCGATCCGAATTCCATATTTGTCGCCGTATCGCAGCTTGATCCGCTCGTTTACGTTCTTCACCCCGTAGCCGCCCGATTGGCTCGGACCGATCAGCAGCCGCTGCACCGTGCCCGGCCGCATCCCGATCCCGTTGTCGATGACCTTCAGTTCGAGGTTCTCGCCTTGCCGTTTCCCCGTGATAATAATCGCGATCGATTCGCCGAACCAGGCATGCTTAAACGTATTCTCTACAAACGGCTGCAAAATCAGCTTCATCACCTGCACCTGCATGAGCCCCGGATCCACGTCCAGATGGACGGAGAACGCCCCGGCGTATTTCACCCGCTGGATATCCAGATAGGTCTCCACCTGCATCAATTCGTTCTCCAGCGGGGTAAATACGTTGCCTTGATTCAGGGTTAACCGGTAAAACCGCGACAAGCCTTGGACCATCTCGGTCACCTTGGCCGTCTCGCCCAGATTGGCCAGGCTGCTGATCGTTGATAACGTATTATAGAGGAAATGCGGATTGATCTGCGACTGAAGCGCCTCCAACTCGGCTTGCTTCTTCTGGATTCCCTGCACATACACGCTGTTGATCAGCCCCTGGATATTGGCGGCCATGACGTTAAACGCATCGGCGATATGCACGAATTCGTCGTTGCCCGAGAAGCGGATCCGCTTCTGGAAGTTCCCTTCCTGGAACGAGCGGACGAGCCATACGATCCGTTTCATCTTCCGGCCGGACAACCCCGCCACGATATAGCCGATGAAGGCCATGCCGACGAAGCTGATCCCGCATACGGTAAAAATCACACGCTGCAGCCGGCCGGCATCCTTGGTTAGATACGCCTTCGGAACCAGCGCTTCAATCACGAAATCGGAGCCGGGAATCGGTTCGTGCAGCCTTAGATAATCATCATGCCGGGCTCCCATTTCGGCGTTGCCCCGCTGGTAGAGCAAGGCGCCTCCCGACGCCGAGTTAATCAGGCGTACCGTGATCCCCTGCTCGACGGGGAAGGTGGAGAAGTCGCCGAACAAATCATCCAGGGAAGCGGTGATGCGGACGTAGCCGATCACGGTCATGTTCCCGCTATACGAAACCAGGCGGCGAATATGGGAGATGTTCCCGAGCCGCTGATCGGTGTCGATCTGCAGCCAGATATTGTCCCGCTCGGAATCTTTGAATTCCTTATACCAAGCGCTGTCCTGGATGTCCTCAAAGGGGAGGATATAATAATCGCTGTCCTTGATCGGGTCTTCCAGATTATCCCCCGAGACGATGTTCAACTCGCTGTTCAGCGTATACAACATCAGCCGGATATCGTTCCCGAACAGCTTGAGCGGGGCGGAAATTTCCGGAACGATCGTATCGAGCATCACCAAATAAATGTCATAGGGTTCACCTTGGG
Organism: Paenibacillus phocaeensis; assembly: GCF_900021165.1. GTDB lineage: Bacteria > Bacillota > Bacilli > Paenibacillales > Paenibacillaceae > Fontibacillus > Fontibacillus phocaensis. Next base: position 379,121 of record NZ_FCOQ01000009.1, read on the forward strand.
TTTGCAGCGCCCGTTGAAAGGCCAGGTTGCCGAACAGGTTGTCCGACATCCGCTGAATCTCGTCCATCTGGTAGCGGATGTTGTTCCGGGCCTGCTCCATGCCGGTGCGGATGTTCGTCTCGGCCATCTCCGTCCGGGATTGAATCAGCATCGTATACGAGACGTAGCCGATGATCGCATCCGTTAACAGCACGAGCAGCAGGTAGGGAATCAGCATTTTGTAGGTGAAGGGAATGTATTTTTTCATCAGATCGCCAGGCTTCCTCATGGATTTAATCGCTTTCAATCAATTTCATATCCATCATATCGGCCCTGGTCCGGAAAATAAACCATCAAAAAAAAACCAACCCGGGCCGCTGGCTTTCTCTAGCCATCCGAATTGGTTTAGGGAGGATCCTTATAAAACTTCCGCGTTCTTTACGGCATGTTCCCAACTGGGAAAATAAAACAAAGCGTTGCGCATCAACTCTGGATCGTTATGCTTAACCTGCTTCTTGCTCAGCGAAACGCCTTCACTCTGCAACCGTTTGATTCGGCGGACAACTTCATCCGCTCCAAGAGTGGCATCCATACAGCTTTGCTCCTTCCGTATCAGGTTGTCTATAGGCTTTCTATAATTTCGCCAATATATACTTTTATTTCCAATTTATTTCATTCAATAAAAATGCCTGCTCTTGTTATCGCCTACACCCCGAGCGTCGGTTACAACGTAACGCCGTCCCCCGAACGAGGGAGTTGCCCGCCCCTCCCCGTCAGGAACATCCGAATCGCCCGCCGGTTCGCGTACGCCAACACCAGCAGATTGACCAGCCAGACCCCCCATATCGCCCGAGGTGCACCGACGGACATGAGATAAACCGAAAGCAGCGCCATCCCGGCCACAACTTGGAAGCCGTCCGCTTCGCGCGACGCATATTTTCCGTTCTTATAGAATGAAAATGCCGCAAGCAGCACTGCGAGAATGACCGCATAGGCCAACGCCGCCTCGAACCGGGTGAGCGCACTCCAAACGCCGAAGGTTACCGCAATCGTTTTCCCTCCTTTGAACTTAAGGAAAGGGGAGAAGGCGTGACCCAGAATCGGCGCCGCGGCGACAACGGTCATCCCGTACCCCCACCCCAGCACGCCCGATTCTACCAGGAACACCAGCGGCACATACCCCTTCAGAACATCCAGCAGAATTCCGGCCAGCCCCCAGCGATACCCGGCTGCCTGCCACAGGTTGAACGCACCGGGATTGCCGTCGCCCACCTGCTTGAGATTCTTCCGAGCCAGCTTGCCCAGCCAATAAGAAAACATCAATGCCCCGCACAGGAACTCGGCAATAGCCATCCAGAAGATCATCGGTCTCCCCTGCTTCCAACCTGCACGTCCCGGCCCTTCCACGTGACCGATCCGCGAAAGGCGACCTGATAAGCCGAATAGACCAGCACCACCAGAAAGAATATCGTGGACAACACGTGAAGCAGCGGCATCCACCTGCCGAATTTCCCTACATAACGCACCAGAAAATAAAGCTGCGCGGCATACAGCAAATACCCCACCAGCAGCGGATAAACCCAGGACGTATTCCAAAGGAACAGCGCCCCTTCGGAGACGATCAGCCCGATCAGCCACAGGGCGACCAGCACCGTGGTGGCCAGCCGCAGCTTGGCCGTGCTCAGCACCGCACCTTTCCCGAACCCCTCCAGCTCGCTGCGAATTCCGTTCGGGTACATGCGGAAGGAGACCAGGCCGCCGCCGAGATAGTTGGTGACGCGAATGCCCGCCGCCCGGAATTTGGCGCCAAGGTTCAAATCGTCCAGCAGCTCCGAACGTATGCTGTCATGGCCTTGAATAGCCTCGTAGTCGCGACGCGTTGTCACGATACACGAGCCGTACAGCCCCTTATGCGGGCTGTTTCGCTCATAAGGCGACGTAAACGCAAATACACCCAGGACGTTGGTGATCAACGCCAGGCGTTCGTAGAACTTCTCCGTGACATGGAACGGCACGGCGGACAGGGCGCCCCCGGCTTCGGCCCGGGCTTGCAGCAGCGATTCAAGCGCCCGGGGAGCCAGACGAAGATCGGCATCCAGGAAGGCGATCACCTCGCCGGTGGATTGCCGGTATCCGTTCCAAACCGCCCAGGTTTTCCCCGTCCAGCCGGGTGGCAACACGTCGTTTCGAATCACCTTTACCCCGTAACCTTCAGCAATCTCATAAGTTCCATCCTCGGAGAAATCGTCCACCACGATGATCTCGTAGGGCAGATAGGTTTGCTCTTGCAGGGAACTCAGCAGATGCGGCAAATTCCCTGCCTCATTCCGTGCCGGGATAATGACCGACACCTTCTCGCCCCCCGGATAAGAGGCGCCCCGTTCGGGAAGCACGACGGCGCGGAACAACAACCATCCCGCCGTCCATCCGATTGCCAATACGATCCAAATTCCCATCGCTGCCCCACCTCTCCGCATGCCGGAAATAAAGTGAAATTACGTATATGAGTATTCTATGTTCGTAATAGCATAGATGTCCGAAAAAGTGTCAAAGACTACCGCTAGTGTAGTTGACATTCGCGGATTTTTCAATGGACTCGGACGATAAATTTACGTTTGAGGAATAAAGGAACAAACTTCCCTTATTTTTGCGTAAGCGGCCCCTCACCTGATCCATAACGGTAAAAAATGGCCTTATTTTACGGGAATAGTCCCAAATTACCGTTTCAGCAACCGATTCGACGGGAATAAGACCATAAAGTGGCCTTATTTCCGCAAGAAGAGACTTCAAATTGAAAATAAGGCCACAAACTTCCGCTATTGAGACGAGGATATACAAATAGAGGGTCGCCCCTCCGTCATCGGTGATGACGATAGGGGCGCCCTCTTTCTACTCCTCATATCGGTATGATGATGTTAGGATAACGTGCCAAAGATGTCGTCCAGCGCAATATCCGCTACCGCCATCACTTCGTCCGCCGCGCCATAATACATGCGAACGGTATCTCCGACCAGCAGCGCACCGCAGGAGAACACGACTCCGCCGAAAAATCCGTTCACCTCATAATCCGCTTCCGGCTCGATAAACGGCCGAACCGATCGCCCGATGACTTTTCCCGGATCTTCCAGATCAAGCAGCACCGCCCCCATACAGTATCGATGGCTGGCATCCGCCCCGTGGTACAATGCGAGCCAGCCGCGCTCCGTACGAATCGGAACCGCGCCTCCGCCCATTCTCGCCGAATCCCAGCCTTGCTCGCTGAGGCCCATCAGGAAGCGGTGGTTGCCCCAATGCAAGAGGTCCGGCGATTCGGCGATCCACATCTCCGGGGCGCCGAACGATTTCGGAACCGGACGGTGCAGCGCGTAATATTTGCCGCCGATTTTTTCCGGGAACAACATGACGTCTTTATTCTCGGGAGCCAGCATCAACCCGTGCCGTTTGAACGTGCGGAAGTCTTTCGTCTCCGCCAGACCTGCGCCAACGCCGCGAATGGACGCCGAACTGTAGGTGATGTAATACGTATCCCCGATTTGGGTGACTCGCGGATCCTCTATCCCCCAAGCTTCCAGGGCATTCTCCGGGAACAAGGCCGGCTGCGGATCGACTTCGAAATGAATGCCGTCCTTGCTTCTTGCCACACGGAGATGGGAGAGGGACGTAAGCATGATCACCCGTCCGTCCATGGCCACAAAGCGTGAATCGGAGAAATCGTAACGCGGATCGGTATCCTCATAACGCTCCACGATCACCTCGGTCCCCGCTTCGTTTAACCGCGGAACCAGCACCTCACCGGCCCGGACCGAAATCGGCGCTTCCGCAACGCGAAGGAGCAGAATCGTTTCGTCTTTGTATTTAGCAACACCGGCGTTGAAGGCTCCCAACACTTTAAAATCAGGACGCGAAGGCTGAACATCCTCCGTTCGGATCAAGGGATTTTGCGCGCAGCGTTTCACATTCATAGATGAAGAACCTCTTTCTGTTTTGTTATTTGCCAGATACCACAGCGTCGATTTGCGCTTGAATCTCATCGATGACTTTTTGTCCGCCTACGCCCATGATTTTCTCCTCCAACATCGCTTTGCCTTTATCCGCAGCCAGCACGCCTTGCGCCAGCGGCAGGAATAAAGAGTCGTGGAACGGCGTGATTTTGGCGTATTCGGTTTTCACTTTTTCAGCGTCGAAGGTGAATCCTGCCGTTGGGCTGAGTGTAAAGTTAGCCGGGTCGGCGGAGAAATCAAACCATTTCTTGTCGTCCGCCATCATCGTATCCGGCGTGCGGTTGAGCGTTGGACGCCAAGTCAGCGTATAGCCCGGGAAAACATAACTCGAAAGCACTTTATAACTGGAATCGCCGACAGGCTCCCAATCCTTCCCTTGGATACCGTATTCCATCAAATCGTGGTTCTCCTTGATCGACAGCCAATTGGCAACATCCATAGCCAGATCGGCATGCTTCGAGGAAGCAGGAATGCAAAGGAAATTCCATTGTTGGAACGCGGTATACGGTTTAGCTTTATCGCCGTTCGGCACGAAAACCTCCAGCTTGTCGCTTCCGTCCTTCAGCATTTCCGCATATTTCAGCCCTTCCACACCGTCGGCCGCATAATAAGTGGCCGCGTATTTGCCTTGTTTGAACAAGGTTTCGGCATTTTGCTCCTGGGCGATGTTTTTGGACAAGATCCCGTCTTTATAGAACTTGGTAACACGTTCGAAAGCGTCCGCGATCATCGGGCTTTCCCATTGTCCGACGACTTTCTTGTCTTTGGTGGAATAAGCGAACATGTTGACGCCGATTTCGAGCACTTCATCCAGAGCCATATTGGCGGAATCGCTCAGGATAAACGGCAATTTATCCGCTTTGATCCCGTTGATGACAAACGGTTTGATGTCCTTTTCATTTTCTTTAACCGCATACAAGAACTTCTCCAGATCGTCCAGCGTTTTCAGCTCGGGCAACCCGTATTTTTCGCGCAAGTCCTTGCGGATCAGCAAGCCGTATACCGAGCCTTGCGTCGTTCCGAGCGGAATTCCCATAATCTTGCCGCCGAACTTGTTGTATTCCCACATCTCGTCGGGAATGGATGCCTTCAGCTCAGGCCGTTCCTCTACCATCGCGTCCAACGCTTGGAGCGAATTGCTGGCGATCATCTGGTTCATGGACAGCCATGGCGCATCCAGGTACATGTCGAAATCCTCGCCGGCGGACATTTTAACCGCTACCGTGTTGCCGTAATCCGACCACGGGAGGAAGTTGATATTCAGCGAGGCGCCGACGTTGTCTGTTTTTAATTTGTCGTTGACCGCTTTCAACACCTCATCAAAACCAACCGGTTTATCCCCCGGAAGATAAGCCTTCAACTCCACGACTTCTTTCGAAGCATTGGAAGCGGAGCCTGCCCCCGAATTTGCATTGCTGCTATTCGCATTCCCCGGCTCGGCATTCCCGCCGTTGCCCCCGCAGCCGGCCAGCAGCAGCGTTGAGGCCAGTACGGTAGCCATAGCTGTGCCAAACATTTTTTTGAATTTCATTGAGTTAACCTCCCTGTTAATTGTGTGTTCATCAAGCATCTATGCTTAACCGGAAGATTCCGGTTAATGCCGGAATCTTCGGTTACCCTTTCACGGCTCCTACCGTGAGGCCCTTGACAAAGTATTTCTGCAGCATCGGATACAGCAGGATAATAGGTCCGATCGTCAGAACGGTCGTTGCCATGCGCACACCGTAAGTCGGAGGCGTGATTGCGATGGCTGCGCCTGAAGGAATCAGGTTTTTCGCGGCCTCCATATTGGATACCATTCGACGCAAAATCAACTGCAGCGGAAACAATTTTTCATTATCCACAAACATGAGTCCCATAAACCAGTCATTCCAATAGTTCAACGCATAGAACAGGCCGACGGAAGCCAGGATCGGCTTCGAGATGGGCAGGATGATCTGGAAGAAAATTCTCATTTCGTTGGCCCCGTCGATCCGGGCGGCTTCCTCCAGTTCCTCGGGAACGGTGCGGAAGAAGCTGACCAGCAGAAAGACGAGAAAAGGCTGGCATAACAGTGTAAGAATAAGCACCCAGACAGTATTTTGCAAATGCAGCCACTGGCTGACAACGATATAAAACGGAATGATGCCTCCCGAGAACAACATCGGCAGATAGCAGAAGAGCAGGAACGGCGTCCGCAAGACATTCCGTTTATTCGCCAACGAATAGGCCAGCATGGCCGAGATGCAAAGCGCGCTTAGCGCCCCGACGACGGTGACCAGAACGGTCACTCGGTAGCCGCTGAACAAGACATCGGACTGAAGCACCGCTTTGTATGCGGCCAAAGAAAACTTTTGCGGAAATAAAGTATACCCATGCGCGATCAGTTCGCCCTCATCGGTGAAAGAACCGATGACCATCAGCAGAAAGGGGAACAGACAGAATAGGGTGAACAATAGAATGATCGTATAAGCGGTCACCGAAAAAATCCGGTCCGAAACACTCTGTCTCATCGTTATGCCTCCTAGAAAAGTGTGCGTTGAACATCCACTTTAAATCTGAGTTCAAAAAGTCGGGTTCTCAGGACCAAGAAGGTTGGATGAAGCCAGGGCCTGAGGAGCGGAGCGTACGTTTTGGGTACGTGAGCACCGGAAGGCCCGGCTGAATTCAAGATTCGACGTCGAACCCACTCCCTCGAACCGCTTCGTCCTGGGAAGACGACTTTTTGAACATCCTCTAAAATAGTGCGGATTCTTTGGATACCTTGCGGGTCACCCCATTAGCAACGAGCACGAAAATCAGGCCCATCACCGATTGGAACAGCCCGACCGCCGAGGACATCCCGAAATCGTGCAATTGTCGCATCGAGCGGAATACGAAGGTATCAATGACGTCGGTTGTCGGATACAACAGGGAGTTGTCCCCGATAATGGCGTAGATCATCGCAAAATCCCCGTTGAAAATCTTGCCTACAGCGAGCAACGTCATGATCATGATGGTTGGCACCAGCAACGGCAAGGTGATGCGTAACATAATTTGCAGCTTGGAGGCTCCGTCGATGCGGGCCGCCTCATATAAATCCTCCGGAATACCGGTAATCGCCGCCAGGAAGATAATCGAAAGATATCCCGCTCCTTGCCAGACCCGAATCACGGTTAGAATGGCAGGCCACAAACTTGACTCAAACATCCAGTTGACCGGCTCCATGCCGAGATTTTGCAGCCAGGTGTTAAGCATCGGCTCCTCCCCGCCGAACATGGACTGAACAATCATCCCGACCACGATCCAGGACATGAAATAAGGCAGGAAGATGAGGGATTGCGAGATCCTCTTAAAATATTTGTTGCGAATTTCATTGAACATTAGCGCGATAAGCACGGCGGCGACGGTCGTAAACAAGATAAACAGCGCGTTCAGCACCAACGTGTTGCGCAGGACGGTCCAAAAATCGTCCGAGGTGAAGAAATAGTCGAAGTTTTTGAAGCCGACCCATTTGCTTCCCGTGATCCCTTTAGAGAAGTCATAATCCTTGAATGCAATCGTGATCCCGTAAATGGGAAGATAACTGAATACGAGGAAAAACAGCAGGCCGGGAACAGCCATCACGTATAGGAAAGGATTTCGGGCGATATGTTTTAGCTTGGATCCTCTCCCTTGGTTTCGATCGTACTGCATGGTTTCAAGTCCTCCCTTATGTGTCTAAACTCGGTTTCCGGTGTTTTGTCGTCTTGCGGTCCGATGTCGTCACCATAACAAGCCCGGGGTCGGAAAGACAATTCCGGCAAACTCCGATTCTTCCCGCAAGCGCGAATTTCGCCTTTTCCCAAAAGCATCACTTTTCCAAAAAGGAACGATTTTGCTGACGGAAATCCCCAATATGCTACAATAGGTCTGCACTTTAAAACGGCTTTTTGAACTACCTCTTTAAGCAAACAGAGAGAAGTAACGGGGGTTACGGTATGCCAAAATTCAACTTTCCGCTCCTCGCTTCATTCAAGAAGCACCCAACTTACATGAAAATCATTTTTTATTTTGTCGGCGCAAATGTACTCGTCCTGGCCATCTCCTTCCTGCTGCTGTACTGGCAGTCGTCCAGAACGCTGCTGAAGGAAATCGGCGATCATTCCGAATCGCTGCTGCTGAACAGCGCTCGAAATACAGCCGGACTCATGGAATGGTCCCTGGATTACAGCTTCGCCTCAAGCAACGACAGCGACCTGAAAGTGTACGCGCTTTCCGATCATTACACGGATTATGAGACTTACAACGTATGGAACCGGCTGGGGGAAATCAAGAACGCCAACCCCGCGATCGATTCCGTCTACCTGATCAACGACTACACCGACACGGTGGTCGATTCCCGGCTTGGCCTCAATGACGCCGCGGCTTTTTATGATCAGGATATTCTGGAGCGGCTGCGCGATTCGAAGCTGGCGGACCGGGCCGTTCCCTTGCCCCGGACCCTGACGCTCCCCCTCAGCGGTGAAGCGGCGAAAGATGTCATTACCATCGTCAGGCTGTACGAAAAGGGCAGTTCCATTTCCGCCTTCGTCATGAATATAGATACCGATAAATTAATGAACTTGCTTCAGAACAATTCGAACTATCCCAACCGGCAAGTTACTGTGTTAAACGATCGGAATGAGGAAGTGTTCAGCACCGCCCGCCTTAGCGGCGAGCAAGTCTTGGAGCTTGGCCGTCAGGGCGAGCTGAGAAAGAGCGGCTGGGAGCTGTTTAAACCTCATGATCAAGAAGAGCAGCTGATGGTTTACTCGACAACTTCGATTAAAGGGATCCAAGACTGGACGTTTATCGAGAGCATTCCGAAAGCGGTCATTCTGGGCCGGATTTCCGTGCTCCGCAACATCAGCCTATCCCTGTTTCTAGGCCTGTTCGTTGCCTCGCTAACCGTCATCATCCTGATCTCCAAACGGGTATACTCTCCCATTCAGGAATTGGTCAGCAGTGTTATGCGGCAGTATCGGGCCGAACAGTTGGAGGATCGAAAGTCGGGAACCGAGCTTGATTATTTATCCAGTGTCTTTACGGCGCAGAAAGAACAGATCGATGAATTGACCGAGCACTGGCGGCACAACAAAATTCTCGGCAAGGAGCGGTTCCTGCGCGAATTTTTAAGCGACGAAGCCGGTTCCCCTGCTGAAATCCGCAGGCATTTCAAGGAGTGGGAGATCGACCTGCCGGAGACCCATTTGTCCGTTGCAATCTTTCGGATTGACCACTTTCCGGAGTTTACGGGGATGTATTCGGAGAAAGATCGCCGCCTGCTTCGCTTCGCGATGGCGAATATTATCCAGGAGTCGCTGCATGCTTCGGATCACCGGCTGCAAACCGTCGATATGGGGAACGACCACATCGCCGTCATCCTGTCGGCGGCCGCATTGTCCCCCGATTTTGCGGACAAGCTGCGCGAATCACAGGAACTGCTGCAACAATACTTGTCGATCGGGACGACCGTGGCCTGGGGCAGAACGCTCCATCTTCTGACCGACATGCACGAGGTCTATTTGGAAACCTACGAATTAACGCAGGAGCGATTCCGCTTCGGGCACGGCGCGATGATTCTGAAGAGCCAGTTGTCCGGCGCCCCCGGCGTCCTGTTCCATCTTCCGCTGGAGAAGGAGCGCCAAATGGCGCAAGCGATCCAGAAAGGGAACCGGGAAACGGTGCTGCAGATTATGGCTTTTGCCGTAGAAACGCTGAGGGAGTTGCCTTATTTTGAGTGTAAAATGTCGCTGATCGCTTTGTTTAGCGATATGCGCCGGTTGATGCAGGACCAATTGCATCAGCCGCTGCCTAGCTCATGGGGATTGACCTCGCTCGAGAATCAGATCATTCGGCTGGAGACACTTGAAGACGTAGCCCTCTGGATGGAAAAGCTGCTGGACAAAACGTTGGAGGACATCATTGCTGCCCGCAGCCTGTCCAGAAATACGGTGCTCATCGAGCAAGTGGAGCGTCTGATTGGAGAACGGCTTAACGATCCGAACCTCTCCTCGAAAATGCTGGCCGATGAGCTGGGGTTGTCCGTGAACTATTTGCGCAGCTTATACAAAGCGGAAACGAACCGATCGATCACGGACACGATTTCGGAAAGACGGCTGGATTTGATTTGCCGCGAGTTGCTGACTTCCGATTCACCGATCGAACCGATTATCCAGAATAATGGATTTTCCTCTCTGAATACTTTCTACTCTGTCTTTAAGAAGGCGTACGGAATGACTCCGGCTCAGTATCGGAGAGCGCATAAGAAGGACATGAAATCAACGTGAACTACAGGTCGGCCCTCCACAAAAATCGTTAAATATTGAAATTGTGTTGTTTTTGGGAAGTTCGTAAATCTGCGCTTGCAGGAAAAATTGGTGTTTGCTGGAATTGCCGTTGCAACAGGGGCTTGGTAAGGTTACGACACAAATAACGGGACCCGCCGATCCGATGCCGGTCCCGATGAAAGGAGAACAAGACAATTTCGAAAGCGCTGTCATCAACCAAAACCAAGGAGGTCCTGTGGATGGTTAACCAAATGCAAAGATCCTCAAAGCGATGGAGATGTCTGACTGCACAAGGGGGGAACTCATGAGTAAACTGTTGAACTCGTTGATGGCTTTCATCCTTTTGGTAGGAACATGGGGCAGTATGTCTATGAATGTTGTGCACGCTTCGGAACCCAGTACGGTGAACATGGATCAAACGGTTGTAGAACGCGGACAGCCGTTAACCATCCATTATACGGGAGCTCAGGGTCCACAAGATTGGATTGGTCTTTACCGCAAAGACGAAACGCCGAAAAAAGGAACCAACGCTTGGAAATGGGCTTATGTGAGTGACTTGCCTGACGGAACGACAACCCTTACGGACAACAGCGAGGGTCGAAAAGAATATCCAAGTTTAAAAGATCTGGCGCCCGGCGAATATTATCTCGCCTATTTACTCGATGACGGTTATACGGAAAACGCCGACCGCTTCTACTTTCAGATTGTTGACAAAGAAGTCACGCAGTTGAAAGCGACTCCCGAATCGGTGACGTTAAAGCTGAATCCGCAAGAGGACAGCGCACAGCTGCAGGTTGAAGCCACGTATCGTACAAATGAAACCGAGGATGTAACAGCGGCCAATGACATCCAGTATGTCAGCAGCTTGCCGCAAGTGGCCACGGTGACCTCCACCGGACTGATTAAGGCCGTATCCGCGGGGACCGCCGTGATCGACATTACGTTCCAAGGGAAATCGACGACGGCTGAAGTCACGGTAGATTCGACGGCGACGGGCCCCGACCCGAAACCGGAAATCGAGCTGACCGTGATGAGCTTGAACCTTTGGGCGGGGGATGCCATCAAGAAGAACGGCAAGGATCGTGTCGTCCAATTTCTCGAGAACTTGATCCGAACGGCAGATGCAGATGTGATCGGCATCCAGGAATCCAACGATGAGGTCGTAACTCAGGCGGCCGCATCGTTAGGTTATCATGTCAGCATGAAGACAAGCCCAAATGTCAGTCTCATGAGCAAATATCCGATACTCGATGTCGATAAGGAAAAAGATTACTACCTCATTGAAGTAGATCCGGGCAGAGCTGTAGCGATCAGCAATGTGCATTTATCCTCCTCTCCTTACGGTCCTTACAGCATCGCAGATGGCAAGACCGTCGAGAGTGTTCTTGCCGACGAAAACCTCAAGCATATGACCGAGATGCGCAACCCGTTCAGCAAGCTTCCTGCGCTCGCCGGGCAAGGAATGCCCGTCTTCTTGACTGGAGACTTCAATGTACCTTCGCATCTGGATTGGACGGAGGCGACGAAAGACCGCTATTTCGGCAAGGTGGTGGAATGGCCGGTATCGAAGAAACTCCAGGAATTAGGCATGGTGGATTCCTATCGCTCCCTGCATCCTGATCCGGTTGCAACGCCAGGCATCACTTGGGCCGTCGAAGGCACCGAATGGAGAACGCCGGAAGTATACGATCGGATTGATTACGTGTATGCCGGAGGCCCCGCGACAACGCTAGAAAGCAAATTAATCGGAGAAAAGGCGGTCAAAGGTGGACCGATATCCTATGCGGACATCCAATTGGATCCCTATTTATCCGATCACCGCGCCGTGGTATCCAAATTCAAGGTGCAGCCGCGCAGTTACGCAGACTTGAATCTGCCATCGACCCCCAAGCCCGATTACAGCAGCACGCTGAGCATGGATCAAACGGTCATAGAACGCGGGCAGCCGTTAACCATTCATTACACGGGAGCGCAAGGCCAAAAAGATTGGATCGGGATTTACCTCAAAAACGAAACGCCGAAAAAAGGAACCAACGCCTGGAGATGGAGTTATGTGAACGACCTTCCCGACGGTACGATAACACTGACAGACAAAAGTGAAGGTCGCAAAGAGTATCCGAGTCTCAAGGATTTTCCGCCGGGCGAGTATTACCTCGCATTTTTGCTAAATGACGGTTACACGGAAAAGGCGAATCGCTTCTATTTTCAAATGGTTGACAAGGCTAGTACTCCTCAAGAGATCGCGGATATGAAAATAATGAAACAGCGTATGGTTGATTATTACATCTCTAGAGACATCATCAACGACGGAACAAACGGTCGGGTCGAATGGACCTTCAAATCCGAGGCAGGCACTTACTTATCCAGTCAACAACCGGATGGAAGCTGGGGAGATGTCGATTACAAGAGCACAACTTCCGCTGCCAACGGGAGAGGCTGGTCGCCTTACCTTGCCTTAGACCGGATGCAGTCGATGGCACAGGCATTTGCCGACCCGAGTGATCCCTATTATCATAACCCCGAGCTGTTAAAGGGGATTCAAAAGGCCCTGGATTATTGGTTCACAGTGAAGCCGACTTCAACCAACTGGTGGGAGACGGGAATCGGCAAACAGCTAAGGCTGGAGAAAATTGCGCTTCTCTGTGAAGGTTATTTAACGGCAACCCAAGTCTCCAATATTATCGATACGTTAGACAGCAGCCCTCACACGGTCGATGGGGCGAATTCGTCCTGGTACAATCAAAATTATATGTACCGCGGCTTATTGCTGGAGGATGCCCGGATCGTTCGGAACGCCGTGGATGCGTTCAACATCCTGTCGAATGTGACGACGACGGTGACGGGAATCCAGTCGGATATGTCTTTCTTCATGCATGGCAAGACGAATTATACAACGGGCTACGGAAGAAGCTTCGCCAGAGATATGTCGTTCTGGGCCTACATTACCTCGGGCACCGTGTTCTCCTACAGCGAGGCGGCGATTGATTCGTTATCGTCCTACTTGTTGGACGGCACAAGGTATCTCGTGAAGGGCGATGTTGCCGATCTGGGCATGGGGATGAACGGACCGGACTGGCCGGATTACGCGAGCGCGGCTTTGACCTTCTATGAAGACCCGATGCAATGGATGCAGACGGCCAACCCGAAGCGGGCTGCGGAATTTGCTCGTTTTCTTGAAAACATTCGCGAAATCGGCACGAACACAAGCAACGGACTGGACGCCAACAATATGACGCAATGGCAAACGCTGGTCGCCTCCCATATGCGAACCGGCTACGGAATTACAGTCAAGATGGCCTCCAGCACGGTTAAAGGCGGCGAATGGAGAACGATTCATCCCAGCGGTTACAACCTGCTGTATTGGACGCCTCAAGGAGCTACCGCCATTCAGAGAACCGGCGACGAATACAGACCGGTTTACCCGTTGATGGATTGGGCCCATGTTCCCGGCACCACGGCTCCATACACACTCACGAAAGACGGCAATTTCAACAATCCGAGAACCTTTGTAGGCGGGGTAACCAATGAGCGTTATGGAGCCACCGCATTTGATTTCAACAAGTTGAGCACGAGTGGAAAGAAAGGTTATTTCTTCTTCGATGATGAAATGGTGGCGCTTGGCGCAGGAATCGCTTCGACGAATGCCGCGCCGATTCACACGACATTGAACCAAAGTCAAGCGGTAGGCGAAGTTCTCGTAGATGGCCATCCGATCGCGGACGGAACGACGCAAACGACCGGACGCTGGGCCTATAACGATAACATCGGTTATGTCTTCCCGAATCCAACGGAGTTTCAAGTGCAGCGGGAGACAAAAACCGGAGCATGGAGCGACGTCATCTCGGGAAGTTCAACGACTCCGATGACCAAACCGATTTTTTCGATTTGGCTCGATCATGGCGTAAAGCCCACAAACGCGTCCTACCAGTACATTGTATTGCCAGACAAAAATGTAGATGAAGTCAGCAACTACGCGAGCGACAACCCGGTAAGCATCCTTTCGAATACATCATCCGTCCAGGCAGTTCGGCACCAATCTCTGGGAATCGCGGAGTTGCTGTTCTATCAACCCGGGACGGTGACGGTGAGAGACGGCTTGACGGTGACCGTTGATCAACCCGCCATGGTGATCCTTGACGAATCCACGGCACCTACCCGTATTTCAGTCGCCAATCCCGAAACACCGGGGATCACGGTAAACGTGACGCTGGACCGAAATGGAACCACATCCACGACGAGCTTCAGACTCGGCAAAGATACGTTCACCGGCCGAAGCCTGACTCTAAATGAAGGAGAATCCATTGACGACAGCGGATTCGATCTCGCTTACAGTAAAGGCGCGGTCGCTTCATCGAGCAAAGACAACCATTTTGCCTCGAATGCCACGGATCTTTACAGAACTTCCTATTGGATTTCAAACGATTCGGATCATGAATGGATTTATGTGGATTTGCAAAATCAATATTCGATCCAGCAAGTTAGGTTAAACTGGGAAAATGCCTACGGGAAGAGTTACAAAATCCAGGTCTCGAACGACGCGGTCGACTGGACGGAGGTTTACTCGACCTCGACGGGGAACGGAGGAATCGACGACATCACTTTCAGCCCGGTCACTGCCAGATACGTCCGCATGCAGGGCGTTCAGCAAGGCGCCGGAAACGGTTACTCACTTAAAGAATTTAACGTGTTCGAAGCGGTCCCGCCCAATCTTGCCGAAGGCAAGCCGGTAACGGCAAGCTCGTCCAAAGCTGCGGACGTAAAGGCCGAAAATGCGGTTGACGGCTCACTGAACACCCGTTGGGGATCTAACTACTCCGATCCGCAGTGGATCTATGTCGACCTTGGCGCCAGCAAGTCTATTCAGGAGGTTCATCTGCATTGGGAAAGCGCGTACGGGAAGGAGTACCAAATTCAGGTTTCCGACGACGCAAAGAATTGGACGACCGTTTATAACACCACAACCGGGGACGGCGGAGTCGACAAGATCTCCTTCGCACCGGTGAATGCAAGATATGTTCAGATGTATGGCACGAAAAGAGGAACCACCTACGGCTACTCCCTCTGGGAATTTAAAGTATTTCCAGCTCTTGCTACCGCCCCGGACGCCCCTGCCGATGTGCAGGCCGTCGGTTATGACGGGGCCGCCGTAGTGAGCTTTGCCCCGCCGATCCATAACGGCGGAAGCGAGATTACAGGTTATCAGGTAACCGCGTGGGCAAACGGAGTAGCTGCCGCGACGACGGAAGGTTCCGCCAGCCCGATCACCGTGACTGGATTGACGAACGGTATAGCGTATACGTTCACGGTGATCGCAAGGAACGGCACATGGGAATCGGCCTCGTCCGCCCCGTCGAACGAAGTCATCCCGTCTCCGAATGGGACGAATGTTCCGGTTCCGCCTGTGAATTTAACGGCGGCGCCCGGCGACCAATCAGTAACCTTAAGATGGGCCCCTTCGGCGGAAAGCGTCACTTATTCGGTATACCAATATGAAGGCGTGGGGGCACCGGCCAATCCGGACAACTGGCAACGGGTCCAGGCCAGCGTAACAGAAGCCACGTATACCGTCACCGGATTGACGAACGGCAGGAGCTATACGTTCGCGGTGAAAGCCGCAGACGCGAGAGGCGAAAGCGACTTCTCCCATGCCGTGACGGCGACGCCGAAGGCTTCGCGGCCGGAGACGCCTAACCCTCCGCAACCGGAGACGCCGGTCAGCAGCAGCGAAACAGGTTATAGCAAGGATACTTCCATCATTGAATCAACGAACGGCAGCATTCTTATTCCGAAGGGACGGGCCGGCGTGGTCAGCCTTGATCAAGAACTTACTCTTACGATAAACACGGGGGCGGCGGAGCAGGAGCTTAGCATCAAGATCGAGAAGCTGCGCAGTACCGCAGACCTCGTATTCGATAAGGTAACGCTCGTCAGCAACATCTTTGAATTAACGAAAAATACCACCGGCAACTTCAAGAAGCCGATCGTCCTCTCGATGCTGTTCAATCCGTCTCTCGTAAGGGACAATCAAAGAGTCGCCATCTTCTACTATGACGAAGCAGAGAAAGTATGGATTGAAGTCGGCGGCATCGTGAATGGTAATCAAATCACGGCCACGGTGGAACACTTCACCAAGTTTGCGGTCATGGCTGTGGACGAGAAGGAGGACAATACTGGCGAACCCTACGAACCGGTACCATCGTTCACTGACATCACGGGACATTGGGCGCAGAACGCCATCCTGAGCGCGGCGGGCATGAAGCTTGTCAGCGGCTATCCGGACGGAACGTTCAAACCGAATTCCGCCGTTACCCGCGCCGAATTTACGGTCATGCTGGCCAATGCGCTGAATCTGGAAGGAGCAGGTACAGCGGCGGCTGCATTTACGGATGAAGTCAGAATCGGCGGATGGGCGAAGCAAGCTGTCGCGAATGCGGTTGAAGCAGGCATTGTGAGCGGGTACGCGGACGGCAGCTTCCGGCCGAATGAGCGGATTACCCGGGCGGAAATGGCAGCGATGAGCGCTAGAGCACTTAAACTGACTGCGGAAGCCAACGCAACCACCGGATTCTCGGACGATAAGAACATCCCGATTTGGGCGAAAGGCGCCATTGAGGCGATTCGCAAGCTGGGAATCATGAGCGGCCACGGCGATAATGAGTTCGTTCCGAACGGGAAGGCCACCCGGGCAGAAGCGGTAACCCTGTTGGTCCGGATGATGGAACAATAAAACATAAATAAAAGCAGGCGTAGCGCAGGAACGATTTTGCTCCTCATGCTGTGCCTGCTTTTCTTCAGTTATTGCCACGGGCTTCCGTGACAGAGAGCGGTTTAATCGAGAGGACCGGCTCGTCTCAAAAGCCAAACCACCCCTTCAGCAAAAACCAGACCACCGGCACCAACAACGCCGGGAGCATATTCAAGGTTTTCGCCTCGATGATCTTCAAGATCGATAAGCCCGAGCTTGCAATCAATACGCCGCCGACGATCGAGATTTCGGTCAGCAGCGGAGCCGTCAGAAAAGGCGCCAAGTAGTCGGCGCTTAGATAAATCGCCCCCTGCCATAGAAAGAGCACGACAGCGGTTAATGCAATCCCCAGGCCATACGAGGAAGCCAGCACCATAGAGGTCACGAGATCCAACGTAGCGTTCATATACAGGTAAGTGTGATCCCCGTGAAGTGCACTTTCAATCGGTCCCAGGATCGACAAGGTGCCGATACAAAATAGCAAGATCCCCGTGGATAACCCCTGCCCCAGATTCGAGGCAGAGAACCGCCCGACCAATCTTTGAAAGCCCCCGTCGATATCCAGTGCCGTTCCGATCAGACTCCCCGCCGCCAAGCTGATGATAAACAACACGGGAAAAGAGCTGTCCTTCATATGCGTGACTGCGGCATTAATCCCCAGCAGCGCAGCAGCCAAGCCAATGGCGGTAAACAGCGCAGCCTGATATTTTTCCTTCAGTCCCTTCTTGAAAATGCTGCCCAGCACGCTGCCTGCCAATATGGCAGCCGCGTTCACAATCGTTCCGATCATCTTCCTGCTCCCATCCGTCCAAAATCTTGCGTCTCATAAATGATAGCGCAATGCGGATTCGCCGTCTAGCCAAGCGGGCCGTTTCGGCCCAGCAACAGGTTCACGTCCACCGTGATCTCCGCGTGATCCCGGTTCGTAAACGCCGCAATTTTCGTAGGCTCCGCGGACCAGGCAAGCGGGCTCATCCGCACCAAATCACGCAATTCCTCCGCCTCCAACCGCTGGCGGTACTTCAAATGCACCACTTCCATCCTGGAAAAATGTTGGCGGAACAAAGAAACGATATTGGCGTTGGAATATTCCTTTCTCCGGCTGCCGACATACAGCGTTTCCCGCAGCTCCCGTAAGTAATCCGAGCCCGGAACGACTTTGACGAGGACGCCTTCGGGGGCAAGAATCCGTTTAAACTCCTGATAATTAGCCGGGGACAGCAGGTTTAAGATCCCTTGAGCCGATTGATCCCGAAGCGGCGCTTGGGCCAAATCCGCAACGAGCCAAAGTTCGTCCGCATCCCGACGGGCCGCCATTCGGATGCCTTCTTTGGACAAGTCGATCCCGAGGCCAAACCCATCTGATCGGCCTACTCCGTGCAAAATACTTCGCAAATGCGAACCTTCCCCGCAACCCATATCGACCATCAGGCCGCCAGAAACGGAGGGGTCCCCGCAGTTCGCCAGCCTTTGCGCGATCGTCTCGTGCATCGGGGAGTATAATCCGCTCCCCGTAATGATCCTCCGCCTGGCGGCGAAGAGCTCCTTATCGTAATGACCCTGGGCCGGACGGGTCGTCAGATTGAAATACCCTTGCTTCGCCCGATCAAAGGTGTGTCCTTGAGCGCAAACCAAGCTGAGCGAGTTGATCGGGAGAAACGGCCCTCCGCATACCGGACATTTTAAGATGGAAATATATTTTCTCGCGCGTTCTGCGCCGTTATCTGGTTGATTCATGCTTTCCCTTCCTTTCCTTTGCCGCACAGCGTAAAGGGGAAGAAAAGCCCATGAACATCGAAGCCCGGCCGGGCATGCCTAAATAAAGCCAATTAGGCGCAAAAAAAGAAAGACAGCACGGCCGCCTTCCTTCCATCAGTTAAGATAATTTACCGATGAAGAGTTATGAAAAATGGGCAGACTGATCCCGTTTACCCTGTTCCGGCGAACAGAGCCTTTGAACTTATAAAATTACTTGTTCAAAGCGGAAAGACGCAGTCTGATGTAATGCACCATTGAACTTAACCCACCTTATTCATCATTGAGATACCTTCCTCATTATAATCCAACTCCAAATAAAATCAAACCGTGCCGCCAAGCAGCTTGTAGCATCCTCTCTTTCTCCATCGGCGAAAGTTTTGATATACTGGGAACAAACAAACCTAGAACGGAGGGTCAAGCGATGAAAGACCAAGATATGCTGGCTGTGTTAAAGGCCCTTTCCAACGAGACCCGGCTCAACATCCTAAGCTGGCTGCGGGAACCGGAGAAATTGGAGCTCCATCTGCCGGACGTCATCAAGCAGGAATTTCCAGGAAGCGTATGTGTCGGTTCCATTCAGGAGAAGTCCGGATTAGCGCAATCCGTCATTTCCTCTTATTTATCCACCATGCAGAAAAGCGGGTTGTTAGAATCCCGACGTTACGGGCAATATACGTATTATCGGTTAAACGATGCCGGGATCGACGCCTTCCTGGAGCAATTCGCCGCGAGATTGAAAACGAAGACCTAATGAAGTGGAAGTTTTTCAGTTGGCTTGCCTATTCGCTTGTTAATCTATATATTTAGATATATGTATAAAAACTAATTGCTAAGAGGAGAGATTCCCATGTCCATTTCCAAAACGGCGGCCTCCCTGTTTCAACCTTTTGAAGGCGGCGGGCTGAAGCTTGCCAATCGGGTCGTGATGGCCCCCATGACCCGATCCTTCTCGCCGGACGGTGTTCCGGGCCCCAACGTGGCCGGGTATTACCGCCGCAGAGCGGAGAACGGCGTCGGACTGATTATCACCGAAGGCACTGTCATCAACCATCCGGCCGCGCCTGCGGATCGGAACGTGCCGCATTTCTACGGGGAGGCAGCGCTGGCTGGATGGCAGAAGGTCGTGAATGAAGTGCATGAAGCCGGCGGAAAAATCGCTCCCCAAATCTGGCACACCGGTACAGCTCGCCAGCGCGAGACCTTCCCGGAGTCGAACGTCGATCCGATCGGTCCATCCGGTCTCAGCTTAACCGGCGAGCCGGTCTCCGAACCGCTGACGAAGCAGGAGATTCAGCAACTCGTTCAGGCTTACGCCCATTCTGCCGCCGATGCGAAGCGGCTTGGCTTCGATGCCGTCGAAATCCACGGGGCGCACGGTTATTTGATCGACCAGTTCTTCTGGGACGTCACCAATAAGCGAACCGATGAATATGGCGGCGACCTTGTCGGGCGCACCCGCTTCGCCGTTGAAGTGATTGAAGCGGTCCGGGCCGCGGTCGGGCCGGAGTTCCCGATCATTTTCCGCTTCTCGCAATGGAAGCCGGTCGACTACAGCGCCAAACTGGCCGCTACGCCCGAGGAGCTGGAACGCTTCCTGGCTCCGCTAAGCGCTGCCGGCGTTGATATTTTCCATGCCTCCACTCGCCGTTTCTGGGAGCCGGAGTTCGCGGGTTCAGAGCTGAACCTGGCCGGCTGGACGCGTAAGCTGACCGGCAAACCAACCATCACCGTAGGTTCCGTTGGCTTGAACTCCGAGTTCACCAGCTTGTTCGAGTCCGGCAAAGGTGGAGAAACAACCGGGATTGAGCAGTTGATCGAGCGCCTGGAGCACGGCGAATTCGACCTCGTTGCCGTCGGCCGCGCGCTGCTGACCGATCCGGCCTGGGCGGCTAAAATCCGCGATGGCCGCGTGGATGAACTAAAGCCGTTTACGAGAGAAGCTTTGGCTACGCTGAGCTGAGCTGTTGTACTGCTGAGCTGTTGTACTAGTGTTTCTACAGCCACTTTGTGACGATTATCCCTTTTGTTCAGTTGGTAGGACTCAACTCAAACCGAGCTGCATTCCCCAACCTCATTTTTCGAGTTTATCTTCTATCTTGCTACCTGATCAAACGGGATAATGGTGCAAAGGGGGCGACAGCAGGAGTTCGCGATGAAATTGCGCTCATGCATTCATCCGCCGCCTCCATTTTCGAACTTCTTTTACCGTTCGTTCTCATATGATAAAATAGGGGGGTGGAAGGGGTGACACGTTTATGGCACGCAGTAAGGAATTCGAGGAAAATGAAGTCCTCCTGAAGGCAATGCGCCTATTCTGGGAACAAGGGTACGAGAAGACCTCGCTTCAGGACCTGGTGGAGCATATGGGAATTCACCGCCGGAGCTTATACGACACGTTCGGGGACAAGCACACGCTGTTTATCAAAACGATGGAGCGGTATGCGAAGCTTACAGACGCTACCCTTAAGGCTGAAGCGCAGCGCGGCCGTACGGCAAAGGAATCCATCCGCCTGATCTTTGACTATCTGATCGAAACCAACGGCGAGCAGCCGATCGGCTGTTTCTTTGTGAACTCGGCAACCGAGTTGGCTTACAGGGATCCCGCCGTAAACGAATTAACGAACGAGGGATTTGGCAAGGAAGAGCAATTGCTGAGAGAGCTTATCCAACAGGGGCAGCAATCGGGGGAAATCTCGGCAAATCAGGAACCCGGCCTGCTTGCATCAAGCCTGCACACGACCATGATTGGCATCCGCGTCCTAAGACGTGCATCCGCCGATAAGAAGAAACTTCATCGGATCGCGGACGTCTCGATGGCCATGCTCGACCACTAAGAGGAAGGATCGAGGGTGTCCCAAAAGTCATCATAGATGACTAGGGGCGACCCTCTTTTTCATTTCGTCAAACAAAAAGAAACCACTCTTTGGTAAAATGGAGGTACCACCCAACCATAAACCAAAAGGAGACGGTTTCTTTGTACATTCAATATACCATGGATCAACTCTGCTTACCAATGGATTTAGAAGAAGATATCCCCGCCAATCACCTCGTTCGTGTGGTCAACGCCGCCGTTAATCGTCTCGACGAAGCCATCTTCGACGCAGCTTACCCTGGAGGCGGACGAGACAGCTACCACCCTAAAATGCTCACCAAAGTCATCATTTACGCCTACACGCAGCGTATCTACTCCTCTCGCCAGATCGCCAAAGCGATCCGTGAAAACATCATGTTCATGTGGATCGCGGCCAGGCAAAAGCCGGATTTCCGCACCATCAACCGGTTTCGTTCAGAGCGAATGAAAAACGTACTGGAGACGGTGTTTACCGCCGTTCTTCAGTTTCTGGCCGAGGAAAACTACGTGCAGCTTGAGCATTATTTTTGGACGGCACGAAGATCGAAGCGAATGCCAACCGATATACGTTTGTATGGGGGAAGGCGGTAGTGAAGCATAAAGCCAAGCTCCAAGAAAAAGTCCAAACCTTGTTCGCCGCCATTGAGGAAGCTGAGAAACAAGAAGAACGTGCTCACGGGGGCCAGGATCTTCTTGAACTGGGCGAGTCCTCTGCCCTCACCGGTGAAAAGCTGGAGCAAGCCGTCAAACAATTAGAGGAGCGTCTGCAGGAGAAACCAAAGGACAAGCCGCTCAAGAAGGCGATGCGCACGCTCCGCAAAGACTTGCTTCCTCGCCTTCAGAAGTATGAGACGCAGGAAGCGATTTTAGGCACGAGAAACAGCTACAGTAAAACAGACCCGGACGCCACGTTTATGCGGATGAAAGAAGACCACATGCGAAACGGCCAGCTAAAGCCAGCCTATAATGTTCAGATTGGCACTGAAAATCAATTCATTATCGGTTACAGTTTGCACCAGCGGCCAACCGATACGCGCTGCCTCATCCCGCATTTTGAGAAGATAAAATCGCAGTTCGGCAAGCTGCCAAAAAAAGTCATCGCCGATGCAGGCTATGGCGGTGAAGAAAATTACGACTACTTGGAGCGAAATGAAGTCGAAGCCATGGTGAAGTACAACACGTATCACCGCGAAAAGAGCAAGGCCTGGCAAAAAGACATCAGCAAGATCGACAACTGGACCTATAACAGTGAACAAGATACATGGACATGTGCGGCCGGACAAACGCTCCATTTCCGAAGAGGGAGTAAGGAGAAAACGGAAAGCGGGTATGAAATCGAATACCGACATTACCGAAGCGCCGGCTGTGAGGGTTGTCCGCTAAAACCGCAGTGTACCCAAGCCCAAGGTGATCGCGAGATCAAGGTGAGTATGAAGTATTGGCGGCTAAAGAACCAGGCCAGGCAAAAGCTCCGCAGTGAAGAAGGTCATGCCCTAGCCGTAAGGCGCATGATCGAGCCGGAGCCTGTGTTTGGCCATGTAAAGAACAACCGAGGCTTTAAAAGGTTCCTGCTTCGAGGCTTACCCAAAGTAAGTCTGGAGGTGGGGTGGCTTTCCCTTGCCCACAATCTGCTCAAGAAAGCAGCGGTGGACGCCAAAAACCAAGGAGCTAAGCGAGAACAGACCGCCTAGCTCCTTGGTTTTTTATGAATCCCATCCAATTTGGCTGCTGAGGGTGTCCCAGAGTTTACTTTTGGGACACCCTCTTTCGTTATTCGGGTCGCTAGGGAAATCGGATCAAGCCGTCTCGATCCGCAGCGCTTGTACCTGGGCTTCGATGCACAATGCCGCCGCTCTAAAAGCATGCTCCTGCGTCATCGCGGTTTCCGTCCCGTTCAGAATATCCAAAATCAATTCGCCGAAATAAGGGTAACCCACTTTACCAGAGCAATCATAGTGGAATTCGCCTTCGTGATTGACCAAATAAAGATGATTCCCGGAGGGTTCCCGGCCAATGTCGATGTACTTGCGAATTTCGATATATCCATCCGTCCCTAAGATGAGGGTTCGGCCGTCGCCCCAGGTGCCGAGCCCGTCGGGAGTCAGCCAATCCACCCGGAAGTAGAAGGTCGCCCCGTTATCCGCAACCAGGGTCGCATCGCCGAAATCCTCGAACTTAGGGTAATCCTTGAATTTGTAATTGGCGACCTTGCTGTGCAGTACTTTCGCCTCCTTGGCGCCAGCATAATGCAGGAATTGCTCGATCTGGTGGGAACCGATATCACATAAGATCCCGCCGTAACAGTCGGGGTCGAAGAACCAATCCGGTCGGCTCTGGGGATTGGCGCGATGCGGGCCTGTGCCGATCACCTGTACGACCCGGCCTATCGCGCCTTCTTCGATCAGTTGACCGGCGAATACGGCGCTCTCCACATGCAGGCGTTCCCCGTAATAAATTCCCCATTTGAGCCCGGTCTCCTCCGTTTTCCGGCGCGCCCGATCAACCTGCTCCAACGTGGTGAAGGCCGGCTTATCCGCAAAATAATGCTTGCCGTGCTCCATCGCCCGAAGTCCCAACGCACATCGATCGGAAGGGATACAAGCCGCGGCAATCAGCTTGATCTGCGGATCTCTGAATATCTCCTCCTCGAATGCCGCCGCTTTCGCCTGCGGGAAGGCTTCTATGAATCGCTTTACCTTCTCCGGATCCGGGTCATAAACCGCAGCCAGTTCAGCTCCGGCCTCGATCAACCCGTTGCACATCCCGTAAATATGCCCGTGGTCCAAACCAATCGCCGCAAACCGGAATTCCCCCTCTCCGACTACCGGGTTCGGTTTTCCTTTCGGCGCGTAATTCATGCCATCCTGCTTCTTCGTCATGGCGTTTGCCCCTTTCCCTCTCAACTGTTGCCTCCCGAGGTGATGATGTTGTCGCTGAAGTTCTCCACGCTGGTCTTCTTCTCATAGAAATAAGTTGCGTTCTGCAATATCCCCTGCTGCGTATAAAAAGGACTCTCCGGGCCCAGCGGCAGCTTCACCGGCTGCCTTGTGCTGGCCGACTGATAAATCGCCGTAATCAGCTCCAGCGTTCTTCGGCCTTGAATGCCGTCCACCAGAACGGGCACGCCCCGTTCAATCGCTTGCAGGACGTCCTGAATCTGACCGCGATGACCTTCATGCGGAAGCTCAGGCTGCTCGTCGTAGGCCTGCTGGATCCGGGCCTCCCGCTCGACATCCCGCTGGGGGAACCCGTTTGGCATCGAAGTCGAGGCGGCCACTTTCCAAGGTGCAGACACCCGTGCATGCTTCCCTTGAAAGATCAGCTGCTGCTCCTGGCCATGATGCACGACGGAGCTGGTGAGTTGGGCTAGGGCTCCGTTATCGTATCTGGCGATGGCGATGGAGAGATCCTCCACCTCGGCATTGTCGTGGGAAGTGTTGCTCATCACCGCGGTGATCTCGGCCGGCATGCCGTTCATCCATTGGAAAATATCGATATGGTGCACCGCATGGTTCAGCGTGCAGCCGCCGCCCTCCTTCTCCCAGGTTCCTCGCCACCACAGATCATAATAACTATGGCCTCTCCACCAGTACGAGTCGACTTGCGTGTGCACAATCGGCCCCATCAGCTGCGTGTCCAATACCCGCTTCAGCTTCATCATGGGGGTGGTGAACCGGTTTTGCGCCACGACGGATAAGATTTTCCCACTGCGCTCCGCCGCTTCATTCATCCGATCGCATTCCTCCAGCGAGGAAGCCATCGGCTTCTCGACAAGGACATGCTTGCCGGCGTTCAGGAAAGCCACCGCCGTGTCTGCATGGGTATACGGCGGCGTGCACACCGATACCAGGTCAATGTCGCTTCGCTGGAGCAATTCCGTATAGTCGGCGTAAATATCCGCATTTAATTGAAATTGATCCGCTTTTTGCTGCGCCTTCTCCGGGTAAATATCGCAAATCGCCACGATCCGGCACTGCTCCGGAAACTGCAAGTACGCTTGAATATGGGCCGGGGATATTGCACCGGCGCCGATCACTGCTACCTGTATCAAATCGGTTCCCTCCCTGGACTCGGATGTGAATCGGGCCTCTCCAGCGAAAGCGAACATTCCCCGGAAGGCCCGATCGGTTACGGATTACTTCTTGTAAAACTCGTCATAAGCGGCCTGTTTTCCTTCAATGACCGCCTTGCCGCCCATCGACATATATTCCTCGACCTTCTGGTCATAGACCTTGTCGAATTGATCCGGTTTGGCCGTAACGATCTTGGCCAACATCTCTTTCTCGAAATCCTCCAGGATTTTGGCGTACTTGATCTCGGCATCCACCGCAATATCCACACGCGGCAAGGTATAGCCATCATTGGTTCCGACTTGAATGCTGTTGACGGTGAAATCCTTAAAGTCGGGGTCAAAGGCATTCGCCGCAATGTTCTTGTTCGGATCTTCCGTCGAGATGTATTTCCCGTTCAAAATAATGCAGTAATCGTAGTAGTTATACAGCAGGTTCTGAGCCTCCGGCGTATTCAGCAGCAAAGGCAGCCCGTCTTCGCTCATCTCGTACGATACGCCTTCCTCCCCGTTTTGCAGTACCAAAATATTGCTCGGGTCGGCCATCCAGTTCAAATATTTCACAGCCGCCTCCGCATTCTTGCTCGTCGCCGGGATCATAATGTAAGCCCCCGTCGGATCATAGACCGGCTTCGGATGCTTCCCGTCAGGTGTAGAGAACGGATCGATCGCCTCCAGCACCGCATCCGGATTGTTCGCCTTCAGGTTGGCGTAGTAACCGTTATATACCGGTTCATTGGTGTTCGGCGTACCCGCCCCGGCAATACTGTTCACGACCTGCTGAGCGAAAGCTTGGCTAAAGTCATCGCTGAGCGCAAAATCCGGATCAATCAGCCCTTCGTTGTACATCTGATTCAGCAGCCGGTAGCCTTCTTTGCTTCCCGGCTGCAGCCAGCGGGGAACCGAGTACAAATTTTTATCCGTAATTTCGTCCCATTTCCAGAAGGAGTTGACCAAAGGCATCATATGAAAGACGTCAATATAGCTGTAAGGAACGACTTTGCCTCCCGTCTTGCCGGGATCCTTCTCTTTAAAGGCGCGCATGGCATTCACGAATTCCTCGGTCGTTTGCGGCAGCGGAAGATGGAGTTGATCCAGCCAGTCCTTGCGAATAAAGGTAGTGGTCTGGGCTTGGATCACGCGCAGCGCAGGAAGAGTATACTGCTTCCCGTCAAAAACGCCGTAAGGCAGGGAGGGCTCCAGCACCTTCTTCAGATTGGGCCCATACTGATCCAGGAGCGGCCCCAGGTCGGTCAATCCTCCGCTTTTCACATAGTTCTGTACGGTGGGTTTGTTGTACGTGAACACAATGTCGGGAGCGGAGCCCGAGGCCATAAGGACATTCAGCTTATCCACCTCTTCAGCGCGCGGCACCGTGACGAATTCGACGTCGATGTTGTTCGGGTCGCCGAAATTTTTCTGAATAAACTGGGTCATGAAGTTGTCCGTAATGGGCGGCTCTCCCGCCGGCGTATTGTTTCGGTCGAACAGCTCCACTTTTAACGTGATCCGTTCCCCCTTCGGTTCGGATTCCTTGGAAGTGTTCGTGGCCGCGGTGTTCCCGCCGCCATTCCCTTCGCCGCCGGATTTGCCGTTGTTCCCCCCGCCGCCGCAGCCAGCCAAAGCCAAGCTGGCGGCCATGACCAATGCCACCAGGGCGAACATCGAGGAGCGAATTGGTTTGCGCATGGTGTTGCCTCCCTTTTCATTTTGGTTGTGGTGTATATAGTGACCTTCGGCGCAGCCGCCTAAAACGTTGGCGAGGATCGCCGAAGAGCAGCTATCGAATTCATGCGGCCTTTATTGCCGGGCTACCCTTTAACCGCCCCTTGCAGCATCCCCGAGATGAAATACTTCTGCAGCCAAGGGTAAACCAGCAAGATCGGCACAGTGGCAAACATGATGCTGGCGGACTGAATACCCTGGGGAATCGGGGTTGCGGCGTTAAAGCCTTCCTGCGCCGTGGCATCGTTCACCTGGCTGTTAATCACCATCTGGTAAAGCTTGAGCTGGAGCGGGTACAGGTTCTTATCGTTGATGTAGAACAAAGCGTCCTGAAACATATTCCAGCGATCCACGGCCGAATATAACCCGATGGTGGCGAGAATCGGCAACTGGAGCGGCAGGACAACCTGAAGCAGAAACCGGAAATGGCCGCAGCCGTCCATCCACGCCGAGTCCTCCAGTTCGTGAGGCACACCGGAGAAGGAGGTCCGCATAATGATCAGCAGGAATGCATTAATCATCAAGGGCAAAATGAGCGACAGCGGCGAATTAAGCAAGCCCAGTTCTTTGATGAGCATGTAATTGGGGATAATCCCGGGGTTAAAAAACATCGTCACCACGATCACGCCAAACATTACGTTTCGACCTCGGAAGTTTCTGCGGCTTAAGGCATAAGCCGCCATAATGGTCATGACCAAGGCGACCGCCGTATAGACGACGACCAGGACGACCGTCAATCCCAGGGAACGCATCATGGAAATGTCCCCGAATACCGAGGAATACGCATGGAAGTTCCAGTCGACCGGCCACAGGAACACCTCTCCCGACATAATGGCCCGGTTGCCGCTGAAGGATAAGGCGAAAATATGGACCATCGGCACGACGCAAAATAATGCGAAGAGCCCGATGAGCACGATCACGATGGCATCGATCACTTTATCAACCGGATTTCGGATCACGCGAGTTCCCTCCTTGTCTAGAAGATTCCTTGCTGGTTCACTTTTCTGGAAATGAGTTCGGCCGTGAGCAGCAGGATCAGCCCGATGACCGACTGGAACAATCCGACGGCGGTAGCCAGCGCGAACTGCGCAGACTGAATCCCCACCGTATACACATAGGTGCTGATGACCTGAGCAACGTCCATTACGTAACCGTTCTGCAGGGCGTACGGTTGCTCAAAGCTAATGTCCGCCATATGGCCGATTTGGATAATAAACAAAACAATGATGGTCGGCTTGATCCCGGGGAGCGTGATATGCCAGATTCTTCGCATTCGGCTGGCCCCATCCACCTCAGCGGCTTCATATAACTCCTTATTGATACCTGTAAGCGCTGCCAAATATAAGATCGTTCCCCAGCCCGCGTAGTGCCACACCCCGGCTCCTGTATAAGTCAGAACCCACAACACCGTGTCTTCAAGGAACGGAATCGGTCGACCTCCGAGACTCTTGATCAACTCGTTGATACTGCCCGTATTGGTGGACAACAATTGAATGACCATCCCCCCGACAATGACCCAGGAGATGAAATGAGGCAAATACAGCAAAGTTTGGCTTAACCGTTTGTACCACTTGACGCGCAGTTCGTTCAGCATGATCGCCAGGATAATGGGAATCGGGAAGGTCAGCAGAGCGATAACATTCAGCATCAGGGTGTTGCGCAGCGCCTTATAGAACTGCGGCATCCCGAAAATCTCCCGAAATACATCCCATCCGACCCACTCGCTGGCCCAGACCCCCTTGAAAATGTTGTAGTCCTTAAATGCAACCGCAACCCCCGCCATAGGAATGTACTTAAATACGATAAAGAACGTCATCGGCAAGAGCATCAGCAGATACAACGGCCATTGCCGCTTAAAGGCGGCCATGCCATTCCGCCGCTTGACGGGGAGCCACGATCTCGCCCGGTTCAATTCGGTTTGCATCGGCATCCTCCTTTCGGTTGGTAAGTCCATGGCTTGGTTGCTGCTTACTATACAACAGCGGGCGGATGCCGCGATATTCTCCTTTTTTGGGCGCTTCTTCTCTTTTGGAAGCGGTCGGTTCACCTTTTTTATACGCCTACCCTTTATTTTGTCGAGGTTCCGAATAGGCCGCACCACGCAAAAAAAACGCCCCGCGAAGGGATTCCCCCTCGCGGGACGCGTTGGCTTCGTAGACAGACGCCGCTTTACTCCAGATCGCTAGTCTGCTGTTGATAAGCTTGATGCCTCTCCTCCCGGACCTGCTGGCCGCCCATCATTAAGTACTCCGCAACTTCCTCATCGTATACAGCATCAAATTCCGCCGGATCCGCCGTAATCACCTTCACGAAGATCTCCTCATTCTTCTCGCCCAAAAAGGCGGAATATCGAATTTCGGAAGGAAGGATCGCAGGGATCCGGGGCGGCTCGATACCGTCGTTCATCCCGTACTCTACGCTCTTGCGGGTGAACTCCTCAAATTTCGCATTGGACGCGTTGGCTTTCAGGTTCAAGCGATCGTCGCTGCTGCTCACATATTTTCCATTCAAAATAAGGCAATAGTCAAAATAATTAAACAACAGGCGGTCTGCTTCCTCGTTCTCCAGGGTAACCGGCACCCCTTCCTCCATCCGGTACGTCACCCCCTCCACGCCGTTCTGCAGCGTGATGATGTTCTCCGGCTGCGCCATCCAATTCAAGTATTTGACGGCGGCCTCGGCATTGTTGCTCGTTTTCGGCACCATGATGTACATCCCCGTACTTTCCAGAATCGGCTTGGTCTTCTTCCCGTTGGCGTTCGTGAAGGGATCGATCGGCGTCAGGATGGCGCCCGGATCGTTCCTTAGCAGCTCAGTCAAGTAGCCCATATACACCGGCTCATTCGTATTCGGAGTCGCAGCTCCTACGCGGCCCTTAACCAGGTCCTTCTGGAATTGCTGGGCGAACCGGTCCAAATGGAAGTCGGGATCGATCAAGCCCTCATGATACAGGCGATTCAGAAACCGGAACGCCTCCTTGTTGCCGGGCATCGTCCAGCCGGGTTCGGCGTATAAATCCTCCTTCGTGATCTGATTCCAATCCCAGAACGAGTACCGCAGGGGAGCGGTATGATAATCATCGATATGACCGTAAGGGTAGATGGTCTCCCCGCTCTTCTGCAGCCGATTCTCCTTCATCGCGCGAAGCGCCCGGTAGAAGTCCTCCGTCGTCTCCGGCAACGGCAATCCGGCTTCCCGGAGCCAATCCTCGCGGATTAAGGTGGTGCTTCGCGCGGTCAGCACCCGTTTGGCCGGAATCGCAAACTGAGTTCCCTGAATCCGGCCATAGCTGAGGATTTCCTCCCCCAACAGCTGCTTTAACCCGGAGCCGTGTTGTTCCAGTAAAGGCGACAGATCGGTAAGTTTCCCTTGCAGATAAAAGTCGTAGACCGTAGGCAGGTCGTAGGTGAACACGATATCGGGCGCCTGATTTGCAGCCATCAGCACCTGCAAGCGCCTGACTTCCTCCGCGCGGGGAATGGTTACGAATTCGATCTTGATTCGCTCCGGATCTCCAAAATGCTCCTGAATGTACTGCGTCATGACATTATCGGTAATGGTCGGTGCGCCCGTCGGCTTGTTGCTCCGCTCGAACAATTCGATTCTCAGCGTATCCCAGCTATCGTCCCCTGATGCAAACGCGTCAACCTCAAGAGAACGGATCGGGTCTGTTCCCATGCCCGGTCTCTCCATCCCCTCGATACCGCTGCAGCCCGCCACTAATATTCCCAATGAAACGATGATTGTCAGTTGGAATAACCACGCTCTCCGAAGCGGCATAACGAACCCTCCTCCCCTGATTGAGTAGCAATGCTCTAAATGGTTCGGTACCTATTGCGGTACTCTCCCGGCGGAATATCCTGAAATTTCTTGAAGGCGCGATAGAAGGAGTTCACGTTCTGGTATCCGATATGCTCAGCCACCGATTGAATCGAAGCCTCAGTCTCCAGCAAGAGCTGCTTGGCGTGCTGCATCCGAACCTTTAACACGTAATCCACAAACTTCTCTCCCATCTCCTCTTTGAAAATCACACTCAGCGCGCTGGGCTGCAGGTTCAGGTAGTCACTGACTTGGACAAGCGACAGCCCGGGGTCGGCAAAATGCGCATCGATATAGTGCTTAGCCTGCATCGCCAGACTGTGGTGCCTTCGAGCTTGGCGGTCTTCTTCCACGCAAGCCTCGAACTGATTCATTTGGCTCATGAACTGTTCCTGGAATTCATCCAGCGTTTCCGTCGTTTCCGTCAAGCTTGCAAAGCGGTTCAGATCGTCGTTCTTCCAGCGGCTCTGAACCGAAGCGGACAAGGCCAGCACGGCCTGATCCATCCGTTTGATGAACGCCTGGGCAAACTCCGCCATATCCCGCTTGCGAAACCGCATTTTACCGAGTTCGCCGAAGATCTGCGTGAGCTTCTCCCGCCATTCGCTGTCGTTCATGCGGAAGGACTGGACGGCATAATCCAGAGCTTGCAGATACGCGTATCGATCCAGGTTGAGAATACCGGCACTTCTCCGGTTGTCGATGAGGGAATGCGTGCCGAAGATGGTTTTGAGCTCCACGTTCTCGTACGCGTTCCGATAGGAGTCGGCAAGGGTCTCAACCGATTTCGAATCCGCGCCGATTCCAATGGAGATCGTCAGCTCCAAATGCTGATGAATCCACCTCTTGAATTCCTCGGCATAGACCGCAGCCGGTTGGTTGCTGCTCGGATCAGACGCGGTATGATGCACGACGAAGGCAATGCGGTGCGGCTCCATCCAAGCGTGCCATACGAAGGAATGATGGCTTTG
The DNA here is from genome assembly GCF_900021165.1 of Paenibacillus phocaeensis. Classification (GTDB taxonomy): domain Bacteria; phylum Bacillota; class Bacilli; order Paenibacillales; family Paenibacillaceae; genus Fontibacillus; species Fontibacillus phocaensis. The sequence continues at coordinate 411,308 of NZ_FCOQ01000009.1, forward strand.
CCCTATATCGCGAAAGGCGCTTTCGATGATAAATTTAAGCAAATGCTGATCTTTGACCTTATATTTGTCCGTAAATGAGCCATATCGGTCCAGTTCCGCCACCATCACGCCTAAGCGGTCATAGGGGGCAGATAGATTCAACTCGGACAGCCGCTGCTGAAATTCTTCATCCGTCAGGACGAGATGCCCCGCCAGCAAATCGTAAAACAGCCGCTGCTGCCGCAGCAAACTATCCTCCTTATGCAGGTGCTCGTAATCCAGCGAACGCTTCAGCAGATGGTCCAGCGCCCTCTCGATGAATGTAAACTCGTTGTTCGCTCCTTTAATGCCGAGCTCCTCGCTTTTCCGGTTCGAGAACTGGCTCACCTTCTCCATAATGGATTGAATCGGCTTGTAATGAATGTGGGTCACGATCGTAAACCCGGCCAGGGCCAATACGATCAAGACCACCCAAATGACCATCCAGACGTTGGAAAAGAGCGACAGCCAGTTGTATCTCTGGTCATTCACCCCCTCGGAGACATAAGTCCAGCCGGTATAATCGGATTGAACTCGAAGGGTATCCATCGTTGTTGCTGCTGAATCTGCCGAACCCGAGAGAGCTTCCTCCGAAGCAGCATCAATCAGTCGAACCCGGTTGTAACCGCTTTCACTTAAGGAGTTGAGATACTCCAGGAATGAGCGTTGATACACGTTCACCACAAGCGCCCCGCGCATGTCGTCTCCGGTATAAGAGAACTTCACCAGGGACACGACCTGCTGCGCATCCTCCCCCCGGGGCAAATAGGCGAAGGAACGCGGGTTGAACCAACCTGCGGATTCCTTCCTGCCGTAATTGGCGGATAGGAATTCCGCATCGCCAAACGCCCCCAGCGAATACGAACCCAAGTCCGAGATAATCCGCTGCTCCGAATCATTGTAAATATAGAGGGTGTTGGAGAAGGGCAGGGCCAAACTCAATTCGATGAGCTTCTTCTGCAGGAGAAAGTCATCCAATGCTTCCTTGCGCCCGTTCGAGAAAAACTCCTGGATCTCGCTGTCCATCAATAATTTGCTGACGACATTACGCTCGATCAGCATCAGGTTCGCATCCGCGTTAAAGACGATTCGGTCGAGGATCGCTTTGTTGGTCTCCAGGTATTTCTTCTCGGAAGCGTTGTTCAAGGCCAGGAAAATCATGAAGATCATCGAGGAAATAATGACGAAGAGAATCGGAGCATAGGAAAGAATCGTACGGTAATACCAGTTCATTCTCATCTAACCAACTCTCCCAAAACGTTTCATTCATTATAAGAGATCCCTTACCCGTTGTTAATTCACAATTTATTCAGGACTCTCTTTTTTTATTTAAGTTTTAAACTATTGAAACGCCCCGCCACTCTTTGCCGGTTGGAGAGCGACAGTAGGTGCGATTTCTTTGACCGTATACATTGGTTTGACTTCCTCGAAGGGGATTCGTAAACAAAACAAGGAACTAAGCGGTCTGTTCCCGCTTAGTTCCTTGTTTTGTTGAGCTCAAACCTTACTCATGAGCCAATCTGAGAAGCAACGTCACAGCTTCCGCCCGCGTCACAGGATCGTTAGGGGCAAAACGGTTGTTCTCTTTGCCTTCGATCAGACCGGCTTGATACAGCGCCGCAGCGTAACCCGCTCCCCATGAAGGAATTTGATTCGAATCGGCAAAAGGCAAGGTCGCATTCGTTTCGGGCTGCAAATTCAGCGCGCGTGCAACCAAGGCTACGAATTCCATCCGAGTGATCTTGGCGCCGGGGCGAAAAGTTCCGTCCTCGTAACCGTTCGCCAATCCGGATTTGACCGCACCGGCAATATAAGGTCTCGCCCAGACCGGGATCTTGGCGGCATCCTTAAACGACAGTGGCATATCTTCCTGTTTCAAACCAAGCGCACGGCTCAGCATCACCAGTATTTCACTGCGCGTCACCGCGCCATTCGGGCGGAACGTCCCGTCTTCGTAGCCTTTGATGATCCCGCTCTCGACCGCTGTCGCAATCGCTTCACGCGCCCAGTGGTTCGCAATGTCCGTAAACTTCGAAAAGGTCGTTTCCGTATTTCCTTTAGCGCCGCTGTTGTTACCGTTACTAGTATTCCCACTGTTAGTGCCATTTCCATTGGTTCCGTCATTACGGTGGCTGCCATCGCTATTATTGTTGGTTCCGCTATTGGCACCGCCGCTGTTTCCTCCGTTGTTTCCGCCACCGTTGCCCGGATTTCCGGGATTTCCGTCAGGCTTCGCCTTGGCGGTCAGAACGAAGGTCTTCTGCATCTTCACTCCGTTCTTTTCTAAAGTAGCGGTCAGCGTTACTTGCGTCGTGACGGAAGGACGCTTAACGATCCCCGTTTCTGAGATCACCCCCGGATCGCTGGAAGCCCAGGTAATTGTACTTCCATGCTCCCCTGTTTTCCCCAACGTTACGTTTTGGGTTACCGAGGAATCCGAGTCTCCGGCAGTAAATCCAATTTTCAGTGCCGCGTAATCCAATTCGACATCCGAAAGCCCTGGCAAATCGGCTAACGTAATGGTGACCGAATCCGTGTTGATTGGAACGGTAACGATTCCTTTCCCCTCATCGACCACACCGACGGAGGTTTCCAGAATATTGTTCACCATGCTAGGCAACTGAATGCTGAAGCTGGCGTTGTCCGTATCCGCTTTCGCTTGCTCCAAACGGCGGGTTAATGTAACGATGAGTTGGTTTGCTTGTCTTTCGATTTTATAGCCCACTCTACCGCCCTGGAAGGCAGGATAGTTCTGTACTTCGACCACGACATGATTATGCAACGCGGCGTTCTCAACCCATTCTTTAGGGATCCCGCGGCCAATGATAATCTCGTACTTCTCGTTTTGATCAAAAATCCTTTCGGCAATAAGCGAATCTCTCAACACCTTGGAGTTGACCGCCTGCCCCCACATATGCTGGGCTGATCCGCCGCCGCCAGGCGTATTTTGAAGGCCTAGCCACTCATTCGTCGCCGTCCATGGACTTGATGCCGCAGGATAGGCCACGCCTTCCCACCAACTGAACGGTCCGCTCATAGAGTTTTCAATCATAAATTCATACGCTTTAATTCCCATATCTCTGTACTGTTCCCCGCGAAGCGCCGAGCTGCCGTAACCGGCATTATAAGCGCTGGAATAGAAGCCATGCGGATAACCGCCAAAATTATAAGGCGAGTCGGTTGTTTGCTCGTTCATGCGTCTTTCGATGCCATACGTATAAGTATCATCCATCATCGTCAGGTTGATATTGTCTTCCGGCTGCTCCGCGCCGTATAGATATCCATCCCACAGCCATCTTCCGAACAGGTACATGGAAGCCCAGTTGGCATCCCTGGAATCCCTCATCCGGTTCTTGTCGTTGCTTTCAACCACAGAGGCCGGAATGTAGTGGAGGCCGTTATCGGTAATCGTCTTTTGCAATTTGTCCGTGAATTTTGTCAGCAGATCGGCATGTTGGGCTTCGGCCCAATCGGCTTCCGCCAAATAGCTTGCGTCCCCTTTGATCCGATAGAGTTCGCGGGTAATGTACTCATAAGCCGCCAACCCCATAAGAGCGGAATAATTGTCAATGGTCCAATAGCCTTTATCATCGATGGCATAGGTTTCTTTCATAATGCCGCCGTCGCCCATGCGATCGGTTTCAATACTCCTTGCCCCGATCTTGACTCTTTTCTCAAATACGGTTCCCTGCGAACCGTCGTCCCCCGTCATCATTTTATCAAAAATGGAGGCATCCCCTGTTTTGCTTAAATATACGGCATAGGCCCAAGGAAGCTTCCAGTTGGCATCCCAATATTGGTCGGGATCCACTTCACCGGTCTCGATATTGATTCCTCCGGTCAAAGGAATACTGTTCAAATAATCCTCGGCATAAGCAAAATCACCGCTTTCGATTAATTGCACCAGGATGCCGATCGTGTCGTGAGAAAATAATCTTGCATACCCGTTCTCCCCGACATGCAGATAAGTGTCGTCTTTGATGATTAAGGTATAGATATAACCCGCTTTAAAAGCATGAACCAGTTCCTGATTCGGCAAATCGAGATCTACAATGGCGGAGAGCCTGTTATTCCAATATAACTTCATCGCATTGTAGTTATCGTCAAAATTTCCCTGTCCAGCTACTTGCTCTCTGGTTAAAGAAGTGAAGACTGTTTTACCCTCGTCAAAATATTCGTACTTATCCGCTTCGATCGCATAATCGCGGATCACGGTTTCCCCCGGAGCAATCGTATACACCTGATTGGCCGCCTCATTGATGGGAATCAAGTTATTCGATACGACGGGCAGCAATCTAGTCTCGCCGGAATGATTGGTGACGGTCATTCTGGAATAGTTGATCACGTAATCTTTTCCGTCCACCGTATGTTTATTGGCAAAAGATTCGATTTTATATTCCATTTCATTCTTGGCATATTCGTTGATGAATGCCGGCAGATAACCCTCGGCATTATACCATTTGATGTTTGATGTATCCGTTACACCGAAAGTGACCATCTGTTTCGGAGCGACAGGTCCATGTTGATAATGACGGTAACCCCCGATTTGATACGAGCCGTCAAGAAAAGCCAGCGAAGCGTTCTTGTCTCCCTCGAACCCAAATGCAGCCGTCATTTGCGGATGGGCTTCAAATTGATATTGGCCTTCCCCGCGCAATGACTCCAGTGCGTTCAGCACCTTGGAATAAGCCATGATCCGATCCTGTTCCACAGCTCCTGCACCGAGTGCCAGCGCTTCTTGAACGGCCTTCTTCAGTTCATCCACCGATTGTGCCGTATAGCCAGTCACAACCGCATTTCGAATGGAGCCGATCTGTTCCGCCACTTCATCCAGCCCAATGTTCAGCACCAGGTGGCTTATGGCTAACTCTAACTGATCATAAGCCAGATCAAGATCCGCTTGCTTTACATCCATATTGTTCAATTGAGCACGGGCTTGTGTCAGTGCGATTTCAACTTGAGACCAGCTCGAACTATTGAACAGCCTTCTGTTATATTGTTCGGCGTCCTTGACGAGAGACTGCAAACCGCTTCGATCCACATCGCTCTTCTCGACAATGCGCAGCATTCCCGTGCCGAGATCCGATTCGGATTTGAAAACGCCCGAAACCGATTTGCCGAAATACTCGTTTTGCGATTCGAAGCTTTTGTTCATTACCTTCCAGCGGTATTCGCCCGAACCCAGCGCTTGCTGCGATAAAACAAGGGCGTACCGCGTATTTTGTGTTAGAGCATACTGGAGCGGAACCGTTGTGATCGCGCCGCTTATCACCTGATTCTGAGCGACGGACGTCTCGGCCAATGCCGTCCCTGTCGGCAGTCCTTGGCTGTCTGTCGCATACAATTTAACCAACAGATCGCTGACCGGCTCGTTCGCTCTATTGACTACAACCTGAACATATTCCATCTCGAAACTTTCATTAACCGTAAACGTCTGATATCTGTCCTGCTGGTCCCCTTTAGCGCCGAAAGTATATTCTTTCGATCCGCTGCCCATAAAGTCAATTTTAATCCGGGTCTCTCTCTTTTTGAGAGCCGCCTGAGCGTCTAACAAAGCTTGGAGAGCGTCATCGATTTCCTGCTGCGTTGCATCCGGCTTCTCAAGGAGGGTCTTGGCGGTTTCCCTCGCGGTTACGAAAGCTTGCCAGGAAACGTCCGTGAATAGCCCCTGCGTCATATCCTTAACTTTGCTATATTCATTCTGCAGAGCAATTTTGTCGACAACGTCCGCGCTGCTTAGCGCCAATCCGGAAAACGTCATGTTCCCGTCTCTTGCTTTGACTTGTGTCAATCTGCCTTCCACTTTCAAACTTACGTTCGCTGGGATCGCGATCTGATACTTATAGATCTGCGAAGCACCGCCCGCACCTATTTTTCTTGTCTCGACCCGAACATCGTCACTGTAAATGTGGATGTCCGCATCCGCTTGCCATACCCCGATTCCGAATACGACAGTGCTCTCTTGCGACTGCGGAGCGATATCAAAATTCCAGCCTACATTGTCGTAAGTCCCCGGATCGCGGCTTGCTTTTGGAAAAAAGATGCCAAACCCGGTGTCCCTGTCCCCTTGCTCGTACCCGGCCATGCCATCCGTCCAGGAGTAAGACAAGTAATTGGCATCCCCGCCCTTGTCGGCTTTCCCTTCGGTTTCCGTGTCTCCATACACGCTGAAAGTGACGGTACTGGAGGAAGCTTTTTTAATTACTTCCATCTTCCCTTGAGCGTCCCTTTTAAGATGCAGCCAGTCCACATTGCCGACCTGCGACAGATCCAGCTTGTATTCGCCTTGAACCTGGCCTTCCGTAACCTGCAGCCCCGGCGCGGCGTGGGCAGTTTGAAACGGGCCAATCGACGTAACAAGCAGACCTCCCAACAGGATCAGCGAGGTTAGTTTGGTGAGCGTTTTTTTCATTGCCCCTCTTGCCTCCTTCTTGATTTTCGAGAAACGGCTGGACCTTGGCATAGCCGAAAGTCCAGCCCGGTAATTAATTTTCTCCGTATTCGTCTTGCAGATGGTTCAGCAGTTGCTCCACCGTCAATCCGTCTTTTTTGAAAATAATTTCCTCCACGCCTTTTAACAGATCGGCATGAAACGCTTTGGTTTGTTCCGGATAAGCAAACGGCATCCCGACTTTTTCCATATTGTCAAATACCGGTTTCAATTCCGGGTTTTGTTCCAGATATTTCGGAAGAAGCGCGGATACGGCCGGCGAGTAACCCACCGCATCGATCGCGTTGACTTGCGCTTCATCCCTTAGCGCATATTTAATGACCGACATCGCTTCTTCTTTATGCTTGCTGCCGGCCAGAATGGACAGGCCGTGGGAGTAAGCGCTTTGCGCTTCAACCGTGCCCTTCGGCATGGGCAAAGCGATCATTTCCATATCCGGATTGGCTTCTTTTAAGTGGCCGACATACCATGGGCCCGCCGTGGACATTGCGCCTTTCTCCTGGCTGAACACTTCGCCGTCCCATGGGGCTCCCACTTCGATCGGGGCAATAGCAACTTGATTTTTCAGGAACAAATCCACAAAGAATTGCACGCCGGCCACGTTTTCTTTGGAATTGATCGTTTTCCCGAACCCCCAATCTCCACCGAAAGCATGTACATATTGCGTGATATGGAAAGGATCGATGCTGCCGATAATTCCTTTGACATCGTTGGTGGTCATGGCTTTGGCCAGTTCGACCACCTCATCCATCGTTTCCGGATATTTCGTGATCCCCGATTGCTCGAACATGGCTTTGTTGATCGCGAGCATAGAGGTGGAGGAATCGTAAGGAATGCCGTACAGTTTATCGTCGTCCGTCCAGCCTTTGTATAGCGAAGCGGTAATCCGGTCCTTCTCGAACCCAACCTGGTCGATCAGCTCATCCAGCGGGGCTAAAACGCCTTTTTTGATATACTCGTAGTTTCCTTCATCAGACATGGCGATAATGTCGGGACCTACGCCAGCAGCAATGGCAGATGGAATCGCTTTCCAAAATTCATCGCTCGTAGGATACATTTGCATTTTGACTCTAATGTTTGGATATTCTTTTTCAATCCCGTCCACCATAAACTCAAAGTTCTTCTGCTCGGACGCATTGGCCCAATACGCCATCGTTACCTCGACGGTTTCCTTCTTTTCTTGCTTGGCTCCTTCGCCATTGCCTGAAGCGCTGTTGTTCGTGCTGCCGGCATTGGAACTCGATCCGCACCCTGCTGCGGCAAGCATCAGCAATAGGGAGCATAATAACAGGACTACGTTCTTTCTCATCTGTCACTACCCCTTTAATGAGTATGAATTTCACCTTGAAGCGGTGTTACCTTCATCTTAGCTGGGCGGAATAACGGGGCAAACAGAGGATATTTACATATCTCCGCGATTTTTTACTTTCCCAAGCAAGTTTTGCGATATTCATTTGGCGGGAGCCCGTATAGCTTCTTAAAGCAGATATAATAGTTATCAATACTATTAAATCCGACCTTTTCCGCAATCTCATAAGTTTTCAATTTCCCATCCTTCAATAATTCAAGCGATTGCTTGACGCGGTAGCGGTTGATGTAAGGAATCAGCATAGAGCCGGTCTCTTCCTTAAAAATACGACTCAAGTAGCTGTGATTCAGACCGACGTAATTTGCCAGTTCATCCAAGGTTAGATCATGCGCATAATTTTGGTGAATATAATGGATCACCCTTTTGATTTTGTAGTTCGTGGAAGCCCCGTCCGCACGGGTCTCCCGGAAGGCCTCCAGTTCCCGAACCAAGAGGAGGCGAAGCTCCTCCACCCGCTCCGCTGCCATAATATCCCGCATTCCTGCGGAGTCCTCCTCTCCGCTTCCTTCCTTCAGGAACGACTGGATCAGATAGTGCAGGTTTACGCAGAACTCCAAGGCTTCACGACGCCCGACACACCGCTTTCCCTTGATCTCGTCGAACAACCCATGAATAACAGTGATCGCCTCCGTTACGTTCTTTTCGGTTAAAGCCTTTTTGACGCCCTGCTCGGCCCGTAAGAACAGAGGCTTGGCATCATCCCCTTTTAGGGCACCGGGTTCGAAAGCTACCACATTGCCCCGATCCTCAAAAAACAGCATTTCCGAAGCTTCCCGCGCTTCATGATACGCCTTGGGGATTTCAAGCAGATCGGGATGGAGACCGCTGACGCTGAAACTGACTTGAATATTCAGAAATTGCTTTAGCGTCTTTTCGATTTTGCGGATCAATCTCCAGCGATCTTCCCATATCTCGTTCATACTTCGGGTTTCCGAATCGGATTTTAGGATGACGATTTCCTTCGGCCCCATTTGAAACAGTTCCAGTTCCTTGTACCGGTTCAGCACTTCATGTAGAATATTCAGGATCGAAAAGCCAAGCAGATGCTCCATGCCTTTCTTATAGCGCTCTTTTACTTTCTCGTACTGGTCGATACTCACCAGGATGCAGCATACATTCGGCTGCTTCAGATTCAGGCCGTACAACTTCTTCTTTTGTTCAATCTCCCATTGATGGCGAACGACCCCAATCGCCAGATCGCGCAAAAATAGAGTTTTTAATTCATTGCGGTTCTTCTCCATGTTTTGTTGAAAAGATGCAAGGTGATCCTCCTTTGGCCGGTGATGGAGCAGCTTCTGAACGCGAACCATAGCATCGAACACGGCCGCCCGGGTTAAATTGGGCTTATGAATGTAATCGCTGGCCCCCAGCCGCATGGCTTCCCTGACGTATTCAAACTCGTTATGGCTGCTGAGAATAATAACTTTGCCGGAATACTCCCTTTGCTGCAGCTCTCTCAGCACTTCAAGCCCATCCATCAACGGCATTCGGATATCCAGGAAGAGGACATCCGGACGGAGCTCATCGATTTTCTCCAACGCCTCCCGTCCATTCGAGGCCTCCCCAACCAGATAATAACCATGCTGCTCCCAGTCCAGAAAGGTCTTGAAATTCATCCGGATGAAAGACTCGTCATCCACAATCATGATTTTCATATCGCCGTTCCCTCCTCACGGGCTTGATTGAGTTCCGAATGGTGCAAGATCGCGGGGATTAGAATGCGCACCGTTGTTCCTTCATCCGGATGACTATGAATGGATACCCCATACCTCATGCCAAAATGAAGCTTCAATCTCCGGGACACATTCCCGATTCCGATCGAATTCATCGTCTGTTCATTGGACGTTTCCTGCTGCAGCAGCTCATTCAGCCGATCTGGCTCGATCCCGCATCCGTTGTCGGAGATGGTGAATCGGATATCGCTTTCCACAAGCTCCGCATGGATGTTCAGAACATATTGCCGGTCATCCCCGGCAAACGCATGAAATACCGCATTTTCCACAAACGGCTGTACCAAAAACTTCAGTGTCCTGTAGGGCAGGACTTCCGGCGCGACATCCATCTCAAAGTCAAACACATTATAGTAGCGCAGTTGGAGCAGTTCGAGATAACTCCGAATAAACGTCATTTCCTCCTCAATCGAGACAAATTCCCGGGTATTGCGCGTGGAAAAGGACAAAACCCGGATCATATCATCAATCGCATCCGTAATGTTGTCCGCCATCTGGGCCTGGGACATCCATTTAATGACCGAAAGCGTATTGTAGATGAAATGGGGATTAATTTGGTTTTGAAGCGCATTCATCTCCGCACTTCTTTTTTTCTTCTCCTCCAGTTTGATTTGTTCAATCAATTCCTTGATTTCGGCCGTCATCCGGTTAAACGAACGGGAGAGATGCCCCACTTCATCCAGACTGTCCTGCCGGGAAATCACATTAAAGTCGCCTTTCTCGACCTTGCGCATTAAGCGGTTCAACCTGCGGATCGGATTGGAAATACTGCCGGATACGAAGTACGCCGTTACGAATCCGAGTACAACGAGCAACCCTACCAGTAACATAGCAAAATTGCGAATCCGATTGATTTCGGCAAACAGCTTGTTGCGGTGAATAAGACTGTAAAACTCCCAGCCCGAAACACTCGATGTATGATGAACGACATAGTAATTGCGATTTCCCCGTTCAATTTCACCCATCAGTTGCTTGAGATCCGCCCCAATCATTCCCGGCGTCGCGCTGAACACCACCGTTCCTTGTTCATCCACGATAAATTGATTAACATCCCGCTTGTCCGTAAGTCCGCTAAACAGCTGTTCTAACTGCTCCACCCGGAAGTTAACCAGCAGCACCCCCAACTTCTGATAGTTGTTTGCATCCACCAGCACCCTGCCCACGGACAATACGGAACGGGGTTTGGCGTACATCTGCTTCTCCTCGTGCATGCCGATCAGAACCGGCTTCTCCGCATTGTCCAGAATCTTCCGGTACCAGGGTTCATTCACAGGACTGTATTTATAATTAAAAGTCGTATCATAGCCCCTTCGATAAATTAAAGTGCTGTTCACGGGATAGATTAAAATCGAATCGATGCTAGGATTAAACGTCATCAGATTCTTAAATACGCTGTCGCTAATATAGCGGTAGTCCATACTCTTCTCGAAGGTTTCATAAGGCACGGCGGAGTAATCCTTCGATAGAATTTCCATCAGCGTTTGGTCATAGAACGGCTGTTCCGACGATTTGATCATACCGCTGACGAAGGAATCCGCCGTGGAGACCATTTGCCGATTCGTCTCCTGAAAAGATTTGACGATACGGGATTCGAATATCGACATGGCATAGGTATAGAAGTAAATGCTGACCACCACTAGAGGGACAATCATGAGTATCGAATAGGTCAAAAACAGCTTCTGCCGAATGCTTCGATCCTGAAATCGCTTCCACATTAACGCATATCGACTCCTTTACGCGACAATCCATAAACTATGTAAGTTGAACGTTATAGACGGTCGGAAAGCAACGTTCAACTTACATAGCGGCTTCTGTTCTACTATCTTTCAAATTGCTTTCTTATTTTTTCAAGTGTAAGCAATCCGGTCTCTGCCACAATAAAATCAGCGGCCGATAGCGCATCCGCGTCTCCTACGCCTACGGCAAACATGCCGGCGCTTTGGATCGCCCGAATTCCCGCCTCCGCGTCCTCCACCCCAACGCAATAACGGGGATCCACCCCCATTTCCTCCGCCGCTTTCAAAAAAATATCGGGAGCGGGTTTACCGTGCGCCACGCTCGCCGGATCTACGATCACGTCAAAGTAAGACTCCACCTTTAACTGCCGCACGAGGGTTCTGGCGTTACGGCTTGCCGAGGCCAGTCCGCTTGGAATTCCCGCCTGCTTGAGATCGCGAAACAGGTCCAGGATGCCCGGCAAAATGTCCGATTCGTCTACCCGCTTAATCAGAAGTTGATAATTTTCATTTTTACGGGCGGCCCATTCCTGCTTCTGCTCCATCGTGTAAAATTTGCCCCCGTCGGGGAGTTGGCTCAGTATCTTCTCCAAGGAAGCCATGCGGTCAATTCCTTTCAATTGCTCGTTGAACTTCCGGTCAAATGGACAGCCAAGCTCATCGGCGAGAAGCTTCCAAGCTTCATAATGGTATTTTGCCGTATCTGTAATTACGCCGTCGAGATCAAAGATCATTGCCCGAATTTTCCGATGCTCTTTATTCATTCGCCGATCACCTCAAGTAGATTTACCACAATGGTATCCTTCAGCCTGTGGGTCTGACCGTAAATGGACAGACTCAACGGTTCCAAGCCTTGGGTCAGCCGCTGAATCGTCAGCTTGTCGCGGGTTACCTTCACCTGCAGACTTTCGCCCCGCCAGGAGAGCGGGAAGGATAAAGACTCCCAAGCCGGCGGAAGCTTCGGATTCAGGCGCAGCGTTCCCTCCCAGGATCGGACTCCGGCAAAGCCCATAATGACCGCCTTCCAAATCCCTCCGATCGACGCGGCGTGGATTCCCTCGTCGCTGCTGTGCATATTTGGCCCAAGGTCAATCCGGGCAGCCTTGGCGAACATTTGATACGCCAGCTCCACTTCATCGACATCGCAAGCCAGAATACTGTGCGTGGACAAGCTCAGCGAAGAGTCGTGCAGCGTTTTCGGCTCATAATAATGCCAATTGGCCGCCTTCGTTTCCGGGGAGAACCAGTCCTCAAGCAAATAGAACAAGACCAGAATATCCGCCTGCTTGGATACCTGAATATCGCTGAGCTGGGTCATGCTGTAGTCGGCCAGTATGGTCGCCACCTGCTCCTGCTTCCGGTATTTCTCCAAATCAATGACTTGTTTATGCAAGTATGTGTCGTCTTGCGGAATGAGAAGCGTCTCCGCATCCGGCTGCGGCAAATAGATAAGGTTAACGATTTTCTCCCACTCCTGCAATCTCGCGGGCAGATCGAAGCGGCCGTTTAGCGCAACATAAACCTCGCTTTGCGCTTGCATGAATTTGCGGGTACACTCGATCGCCTTTGTAATATTCCAGTAAGCCAAATAATTGGTGAATGCGTTATTGTTGACATGCTCCTTATATTCATCGGGGCCGATTACGTCACGGATATGATATTTTCGCTCCTCTTCATTCCACTCCAGCCGGCTTGCCCAGAATTCCGCCGTCTCCAAAATGATTTCATACCCGTAACGGTCCATAAATTCCTGATCACCGGTTGCTTGATAATAATGCCAGATGCCGTACGCCACATCCGCCGTAATGTGCTGCTCGATTTTCCCGGTCCAGATAAAGGTCGGCATCCCGGTCTCCACGTCAACGGGTCCCCACTCGGGTGTTTCCTCCTCGCCGGTTGCGGCGGACTCCCAAGGATACATCGCCCCGCGATATCCATTGTCCTTCGCCTTTTTTCTCGCGCCGTTCAAAGTGTGGTAGCGGTGCTCGGCCAAATTGCGGGCGACCTTCGGATCCGTATATATAAAATAAGGAAGAATGAAGATTTCCGTATCCCAAAACACATGCCCTTTGTACCCCTCCCCCGTTAACCCCTTGGCCCCCACGGAAAACCGGGGGTCATGAGCCGGCGTCATCAGGAGCAAATGATACTGGGCAAAACGGATCGCCAGTTGATCAAAAGGGTCTGCGCTCCGGATTTCAATCCGCGCCTTTGTCCATTGCCGCTCCCAGACCTCTCCACTTTCGGCGTAAAGCTGTTCAAAGCCTTTTTGTGCCGCTTCCGCAAGATGATTGCGGGCGATATCCGGCAAGGGGCGGAGATTTGCCGGCTGTTCTTCAGTCCACTCCGGATCGATGCTTGTATGAACCGTCGCCAGCTTCTCCAAGGCAATGCATTGACCGGATTCCGCTTTAACCGTATAAGTCAGCATGACTTTTCGCCGTTCCATGGACGGAACGGGGAATGAAGTCAGGCGGGCTCCATCCCGGGTCAATCGGTGATGACAGGTATGCACAAAATCTATCCCGGACTCTGTGGTAGTGGCCGTAAGCTGGAGCATCTCGCGATCAAAAATGCGCCGTTCCCCTTCCAGAAAGTGCTGTGCGCCCGAATTGGTCATTTGCCCGTTAATTCCCGACCGAATCTTAATATCCGCCTCCCGATTCAACGGGGTGATCTCCATTCGCATCCCGATCAAATGACGATCCTTCATCGAAACGAAGCGGCGAAACACGAATTCGTACCTGACACCCGCTTCGTCCTCCCAGAGGATTTCACGCCGGAGTTCCCCTTGCCGCAGGTCCAATTCCCTGCGATAACGGTGAATCGTGCCTCTCTCCAAATGAAACTGGACGCCGTTCAGGGAGATGTCCAGCTGCACCATATCCGCCGCATTCGGCAGTTCTGTAACCTCCCGATGGGCAAATCGGTTAAAAGTGCCCGCAATCAATAAATTCCGCCGCTCCCCGGGATAGGCCTCTTCCGTGGCAGCTCTAAGCCCGAGATAGCCATTCCCTTGGCACATGATCGTCTCAAACTTTGCCAGAAATCTGGGATCAAAGGCGTTCTCCGCGATCACCCAGCCTTCACTCCCGCACGCGCTCCCTCCATATTCAATCATGCTTACTTCTCCTCTCCGGTCAAATTCGGTTATCCTTTTAATCCCGTCGTTGCAATTCCCTGCACCATATGACGCTGAAAGAACAGGAACACAATAATAATCGGCACGGTTAACAGCACTACCCCGGTCATGGTCAGGTTCGGCCATTCGAAATACCGGTTCTTCAGCGTGTTCAGCCCCACGGTCAAGACATACCAGCGGCTATCGTTCACCAGAGTTACCGGCCAGACGAAGGAGTTCCAGGTTCCGGTGAAACTGAAGATGATCTGCGTGCCGATCGCTCCTTTGGACAGGGGCAGCATAATGCGGGTGAAAATACCGATTTTGTTCAAGCCATCTACCTCTGCCGCTTCTTCCAGCTCCCTTGGAACCGTCATAAAAAACTGGCGCATCAGAAAAACGAGGAAGCCTTGGAACAAGAAGGGGACGATGAGTCCCTGATAGCTGTTCAGCCATTTCAAATCCACAATCATGGAGAAAATCGGAATGATCATGACCTGGTACGGAACCATCATCATCCCGATCACCAGGAAGAACACGACGCCTCTGCCCCGATAGTTCAAGCGGGCTAAGGAGTAAGCGGCCATCGTGTTGACGATCAGGTTCCCGACCAGAATGCCCAAGGTTACGATGATTGAGTTTTTATACCAGATGAGAACGTCGGAATTCACGAAAATATCCTGATAGTTTTCAAACGTCCACCGCCCCGGAAGGACCAGATGGCCGATATCCGCTTTGGACAATAGAGACGTATAGATGGCATAACCAAAAGGCACGATGAAGAAAATGGAAAACGTGCACAGCAACAAATAACGCAAGACATGAACTTTCCGGCTGTCCGCCACTCAAATCTCCTCCCGAACAAAGCGTTTTTGCAGCATCGACAACACGATGATGATCGCGAAAATAATAAAGGCCGCCGCACTCCCGTAACCTGAGCGATTGAAGTTGAACGCCTGACTGTAGAAATAAGTCACGATCGTGCTGGTTGCCCCGGCCGGACTGCCAAGCGATCCGTTTCTCGCCAAGGCATAAGGCTGGTCGAACAACTGCATGACATTGATAATGCCCGACATCAGAACCAGAAAAGTCACCGGCTTCAGCATCGGCACCGTAAGTCTCCAGAATTGCTGCCATCCATTGGCGCCATCCACGCGCCCCGCTTCGTAAATATCATTCGGAATCGTTTGCAGTCCCCCCAAGTACACCACCATATAGAAACCTACGTAAGTCCAAATCGTTAAAATCATCAGGAAAGGCAACGCATAGGTCACGTTGGCGTACCACGAAACATCGGGAAATCCAAACCAAGTCAACAGCCTGGTGGCAATGCCTTCATGCTGCATAAACAAATACATAAACACCGTCGTCACCGCAATCGTCGAAGTGATATACGGCATGTAATACAGTGTTCGGAACATCCCTTTCAAATGGAGCACCTTGTTAAGGTTCACGGCAATCACTAGGGCGATGATCGCTTGCAGCGGAACCGCGACAACGGTCAAAGTCATGGAATGGCCAAAGGCCGTCCAAAAGTCCGCATCTTTTATAATTTCCGCGTAATTGCCCAAACCAACGAATTGCGTTGCCTCCGGATTCAGGAAACTGATGTCCTGCAAACTGTAAATAAAGGACTGCGCCAATGGGTAATAAAACCAGATGCCCATCAAGATCAAGATGGGGGCGACAAACAAATAGCCTACAAACGTCGATGAATTTCCCAATCCGGCCACTTTGGAGGCAAATCCCCGATGGGGCCGTTTCAGGGAACGCTGCGTTTTTAAATTCGGCGTCATGGTGTAGCTCCTTCCGCTTTTACGAATCCCTTGTTCGTATAATGTAGTATGACTTCGAGCCCCATTTCAGAGGAATCGAAGCTTCCACTTCATCATAATAAGAGGAGGGGGCTCGTTAAACAGAGGATATTTACAAGACTCCGAGGATTTTTACCTCATCCCTTCAAAAGGGGAACCTGACAGGCTGACGATTCGGTGCCGCGGGACGTTAGCTCCAATTTTTGCAGCAAAAGGACGGGGAAGTTACGGACAGCGTTGAGTTTGTAGCCTTTAAGGAATAGAACAAAAAGCAGCCCATCCTCGGGTGAGGATAGGCTGCTTTTGCCGTTTTGATTTTATTTTCCTGTCCATTCTGTAGCTTCTCCGCAGATGCGGAGAGAGCCCTTCCGATGAGAGCAGCCTTTTAAGGCTTGTATTCAAAATCGGGAATGGAATGCCATCTCTTTCGCAACTCGTGTGCCGCGGATTTCGGCTTGCGGTCGCGGGTGAATATCCCTTTCTTGTTGCCCTGAACCCGAATAATAGTTTGGCTCGTATGGAAATCGGCAAAATTCCAGACATGTTCCCCAACGAAATTCGCGCATTCGTCGAACACTTCATGATTCGCCCGCAAAAACTCGACCTGGAATTCTTCGGTGAACATAACGGGATCGACATCGTGAAATCCGGCGATCGTATCCGCACCGTATTCCGTCATGAGGATCGGCTTGTCCGGGCAGCGTCTTTGCCAACCTGCGAATTCCTGGCGGAGCTTGGCTTTGGCCAGGTCCCACTCCCCGCCTTCCACATACCAGCCGTAATAGCGATTTAAGCACAGCACATCTGCCAAGTCCGACACTTTGCAGTGCTCGGGGCTTCCTTCCTGCAAGGTCACTACGGTGACGGGGCGCTGCTGCGGATCGCATTCCTTCGCCAGCCGGAACAGCGGTTCGAAATATTCATACGCCCCGTCCTCCGCCGTTTCCGGTTCGTTGGCAATCGACCACATGACGACGCAGGCGTGGTTCTTATCCCTCGCGATCAATTCACGGATCGCCTGTCGGTGCGCCTCGTGGGTTCTAATCTCCTTCCACGTGTTCCGCTTCGGGCCGTTCGAGTGAATCGCCATAAAGTTCAAATGCAGCCCGACGGCCGCCACCTCGTCGATAACGACAATCCCTTCCCGATCGGCCAACCGCATGAGCTCCTCCGAATACGGATAGTGAGACGTTCGGAACGAATTGGCGCCGATCCATCTCATCAAGCGAAAATCCATCACATTGGCCGCTTCATTGAACCCTCTGCCGTGAATCGGAGAATCCTCATGCTTGCCGAATCCTTTGAAATAGAACGGTTTGCCATTGATCAGGAACTTACCCTGTTTGACCTCCACGGTGCGGATTCCGAAGGGCTGTTCGTATTCGTCGATCGTCTCGCCGTTTTGCAGCAGCTCGATTTTCATCGTATACAAGTAAGCGTGGAGCGGCTCCCAGAGCTTCGCTTCCGCGATGATCAGCCTTCCTTGCGCCCCTTCTCCTACCGCGACAACGGCTCCGTCCTCATCCAAGATACTGACCTTTGTTTCGGCCGTCCCGCCGCCGATGTCCGCCTTATAATTCACCGCGGCGGAACCGTCCGGCTGTAAGTCGGATACGATTTCAACATCCTGGACATAGATCCAGGGCGTCGTATAAATTTTCACCGGCCGATGAAGTCCCGCGTAATTAAAGAAATCGAAATTCGGGCGATTGCGGGCGATTTTGCCACGACCTTCCACCTCTTGCTCCATATAGTTGCCGACGGGCAGCGTCGATTCATCCAGCACGTTATGGACCGCAACGGTAAGCCGGTTTTTCCCCGCGATTAAAAGTCCGTTGATTTCCGCCTCGAATGGCGTAAAACCGCCGACATGCCGGGCCGCCAGCTGCCCGTTGACGTACACCTTGGCTTCATGCGTTGCCGAACCGAAGCGGAGAACGATGCGCTCGGAAGCAAGCGTGCTCGGAACGGCGAATTCCCGCTCGTACCAAACCCAGCCCACATGATTTCGAATTTCCGCGTTCACGCCCGCCTCGTTGTAAGAAGCAGGGACCGCCATCGGGATCGTCTCGGAGAGCGGCCGGTCATGCCATTTCTCAGCGAATCCGTTACCTGAATCAAGTTTAAAGTTCCATATTCCGTTTAAGTCGATCACGGTCCGGGAAGCCGTCACGATCGGGTAAAGCATTGGAATCCCTCCTATTTGGAATCGATGATTTTCTGAATGCGTTCCTGAGCGTTTTTAACCGTCGTATCGAGGTCCTGGGCCGACAGCATCATCGCATCGAATTCCTCCACGAATACTTTTTCCAGCTCCGCATGGAACGGTACGGCGACCGCCGGCGTCGTTTGCTTCGTGTTTTCAAGAACGTAGAGCAAGGAATCCTTGTCAATCATTTCCGGGGTTTGGGTACCGGCAATAAGCTTATCGACGACTTCGTTCATATCCGCTTTCTTCCAGGAAGGAAAGTACTTCCCTTGCAGCGCGATTCCCTCCGTTGTATACCAACGGATAAACGTGTACGCTTCCTCTTTGTGCTTCGATTTGCTGTAGATTCCCAGAACATCGCCGCTGACATTGCCCGAAATCGGATCTTCCTTGTTCACTTTTGGAATTGGAGCAAAAACGGTTTTAAACGCAGCCGGTACTTGCTCCGTCCCCCCGGCTTCCGGAACCAGAAACGTAGCCATCGAAAGCATACTGGTTTCCTGATTGAAATATTGCGGGCGATAGTTCAATTTTTGGCTGACAACTTCGGCATACGGCGTCACGGAGCCTTCCTTCTCCCCTTGCAATCGAAGCTCCAACGATTTGCGAACGTACGGCGTATCCGCGTTCGCTTTCGTTCCGTCATCCGTCGTCAAGTTCGCTCCGACAGCTTGGTTCATATTCTGCACAAAGAACGCCATCGTGGCCCAGCTATGGAAATAAGTCCCGTATCTTGTTTTGCTGCCTTCGGTTTTCGTCATCGCCTTGGCATACTGCATGAACTCATCCCAGGTCCAGTCCTTCGGCAGCTCCAGCCCCGCCTCTTTGAGATGGTTCTCATTGATGAAAACCAGGGGCAGGGAAGATTTGCCCGGCAGCCCGTAGGTTTTCCCCGCAATTCTGGTATCTACCGTATACTCGTCCGCCAAAACGACGCCTTCTTTCTCCATATAGCCGTCGATCGGCTCCAACATGCCAAGTTCCATACGTTGGCTGAGGAAGTTCATGTTGCTGAACATCATCACGTCCAAGTCCTCCCCGGAGGCGGCCGCGAGATCGAGCTTCTTATAATATTCGTTGGAATTGTTGTCCTCTGCGGAGACGAACTCCACTTTAATATTCGGATATTTCTTTTCAAACTCCGCGATGGCAACATCCCAGTTATCGGTCTTTTTCGGATACCAGGTATGCAGCTTAATGGTTACGCTGCCGTCGCTCGACGAGCCGCCGTTTGACCCGCTTCCCTGAGCCTGATTCCCCCCCGAACCTGAAGCACATCCCGAAACGATAAGCGTAAGGATTGCCGACGCGGCGATCAAACGAGTCCATTTTCTCTTCAACATGCGAATTCCCCCTTGATTAATTGAAATTTCATGATCCAAAGATGACTTCTTGATTTCCTCTTTATCCCTTGACACTTCCCGAGGCCACCCCTTCAATGACTTGTTTCTGGCCTGCGATGAAGATGATCAACAATGGCAAGATTGCGGACACGGCGCCCGCCATCATGAGCGAATAATATTCGCCGTTGAAATCGGCAAATTTACGGATCCCGAGCTGTAGGGTAAACAAGGCATCGGTACGCAAGAAGATGAGCGGGTTCTGATAGTCGTTCCAAGTCCATATGAAACGGAGAATCATATAAGTTGCAAGCGCGGGTTTGACCAGCGGCAGCCCGATCCGGAAAAAGATTCGCCAATGATTCGCCCCGTCGATTCTTGCGGATTCGATAATTTCGTTATGGACTCCCATGAAAAATTGCCGCAGCAAAAACGTGCCCAGCACTCCCGAAGCCCCCAGCAGCACGAGGCCAAGGTGATTATCGAACAACCCGAGCCAGCGAAACATAATAAACTGTGGCACGAGAATCGCTTGATACGGAATCATGTAGGTGGCCAGCACCAGCATAAACACCACATCCCGGCCTTTGAAATTCACCTTGGAGAATCCGTAGGCCGCCATGGCAGAGATGATCAAAGATAATGCGGTCGTCAACAAGGTCACTTTGATGCTGTTCAGATAATATAGCCCGAACGGGATGCTTCCCAGCCAGACCTGGCTGTAGTTCTCGATGATTTTCCATGTGCTCGGGATCCATTGGATCGGGTAGGTCATCACTTCAAGCTCCGGCTTGAACGATGCCGACAACATCCACAGGAACGGCAAAATAAAGAAGATCCCCGCAATGCCCATCCCCATCGTGATGATGACCCGTTTTAGACGTAGGGTTCTCATATTTAACGGCCTCCTAGTAATTGACCCACTTCTTCTGTCCAATCCATTGGACCAAAGTGATGAACAGGATCAGAATCCACAGAACGATCCCCATGGCGGACGCATAGCCGGAATTCAGATTGACGAAAGCGGCTTCATACAAGTAGAACACGATGACCGAGGTCGAACCTGCCGGCCCGCCGTTCGTCAACACCATAATCAGGTCAAACACCTTAAAGGATCCCACGACCCCCGTAATCAGCAGGAAAAAGGTCGTCGGCGACAGCATGGGCAACGTAATGCGGAAAAATTGGCGGATCGGCGAAGCGCCGTCCACGTCGGCCGCCTCATAAAGATCTTTCGGGATCCCTTGCAACCCGGCCAGATAAATGATCATGTTAAATCCCAGCGAAGTCCAAACCATAATGATCATGACCGCCAGCAGCGCATAATTCGGATCCGCCAGCCACATCGGCGGGTGCTCGACACCGATCGACCGCAGAAAACCGTTAATCGGACCGCTGTTCGGATGGAACAGCACTCTCCAGAGCAAAGCAATCGCCACAATGCTGGAAATAAACGGCATGAAATAGATCACTTTGAACAAACTTTTGAAATACGTTCCCGTGTTGATCAACGCAGCCAACACCATCGCAAGGAACATCGACACCGGAACAACTGCGATTAGAACGAGGTTATTGCGCAAGGAACGATGAAACGCTTCGTCTCGAAACAGATCCATGTAGTTGTCCCAACCGACGAATTTCAACCCGTCAATCCCCGCAATGAAGTTCCAGTCTGAGAAGCTGATCACCCCCGACAGCACAATCGGAATAACAACCAACGTCATCGTCAAAGCCAGCATCGGTAAAACAAACAGATATCCGGTAACGGTTTCATAAAACGCCTGCTTCCGAATCACCTCATCACCTCATTCGTGTTCTCTGTGTCTCCCTCATTATAGGGGAGCCCCTCCCCGGCTCACATGGAACGATTTTTTCTAATTTGAAAAAAAATTTGCGATATTTTTTCCCGCTTAGAAAAAAATGTTGAATGAAACCTTCCGAGGAATGCTTTAATATTTCCTTATAATGCAATCGTCGAGGTGATGGACAACCCATGAGAATCCGCCTTAACTTCAAGCATGTGTCCCTGCGCAAGAAACTGATTCTTACTTCAATCGCTTGCCTTGTGCTGCCTGCGATCGGTATGCTTTACACGACCAGCGTGTATTCCAAAATCATCATCCGAGAGCATACGCTCGGAAAAGCGAAGCAGTCGCTTATGATTGTACAGTCTCAAATGGAAGCCATCTTGGAGGAAATCGTTTCGATATCGAATTTCGTCCAATTCGACCCGGAAATTAAAACTCTCTTGGAAGAGGCGAAGGAAAGTCCGGTGGCCGCGAGGCAACTGACGACCCGGTTGGAGCAAATCACCGGGGAGAAGCAGGACCTGCGTTTGACCTTGCTGACGAGGGACGGCCGGGCGTATTCCGATTATTCGTTCTATGACTTTGAACCGCAGCTTTTTTTCCGGCAGGACTGGTTTACACGCGCGGAGCACCTGACGGCTTACGAGACGTTGTTCTTGGGCGGACTCGATAACTATCTACCTCCGTTGTACCCTAAACAACAGTATGTATATCTGACTGCGCGAGCCTTGACCGAGACCGTCAATAAACCGCCGTTTGCTTATCTCATAGTCAGCCGTACAGAAGACACCATCCGCGAGCTATTTGCCGGCATGGAGGAGGACGTATTCCTGCTGGACGAAAACAACAAGATCCTCTCGAATCGCAACCCCGGTTTGATCGGAAGCCAGTTTGAGAGCGTTCTGCCGCTGGAGGTCCCTGCTGCGCCGGAGATCATCCAAACGGACGGGGAGAATCGGCTGTTTCTGTCACTCCCGCTGCGTTTTGCGGGATGGAAGCTGGTGAGCGTAGCTCCATACGAGCAGCTTACGGGAAAATTGAACGGGATGTATCGAACGATGCTGATCCTGCAAGCCATGTTCGCCATCGGCTTCTTACTCGCCCTCACCTATTTATTGCGACACTTCACCAAGCCGGTTGTGGCGCTCGGAGAAACGGCGAAGAAAGTGGAGTCCGGAGATTTGAGCGTACGTTCCAACATTCGCGGACCGGATGAAATCGGCCAGCTTGGCCGTTCGTTTGACTTTATGCTCGATCGCATTCAGCAGATTTTGGCACAGGTGAAGATGGAGCAGGAATTGAAGCGGCAAGCGGAAATGGCGATGCTGCAGGCGCAAGTTCATCCGCATTTTCTATTTAACGTCCTGAACTCGATCCGCTTAAAATTGTTGATGAAAGGCGATGAAGAAACCGCCATCGTCGTCGGTTCGCTATCTTCGCTGCTGCGGACCAGCTTATCCAAACAGGATGAAATTGCCCTTCTCTATGCCGAGATTGAAACGGCAAAACAATACACGGACTTAATGAAATTCACCACGCGCTTTCCGATCGAGACCCGTTGGGAAATTCAGGCGGACCCGTTTGCCGCCAGCGTTCCCCGCTTTATTTTACAGCCGATTATTGAAAACGCTTATAAACACGGCTTTTCCCGAAGCGGCGGGAGAATCCTGGTCAAGGTACTAAGAACCGGATCCTCTTTAAAAATAACGGTTGAAGATGACGGCCAGGGAATGACTCCCGAGACGCTTGAGAACATAAAAAAACACCTGAACTACCAAAAGCGGGAGCTCATCGAGCAAATGGCCGTGGGCGAACGGATCCCACCAACCGGAATCGGGCTATTTAATGTTTACAGCCGTTTGAAACTGCTGTACGGGGAGCAGTTTGATATGGACATTCAAAGCGAATACGGCCGGCACACCCGCGTGGAGCTCCTGTTGCCGCTCGAGATACGCAAGGAGGAGGATCCTCATGTTTAAAGTTCTCATCGCCGACGATCATTACACGGTATTGGAATTTTTAAGTGCCGGCATTCCCTGGCCGAAGCTGGGCCTGGAGTTGGCCGCCGTTTGTTCCGATGGCGGCGAAGCCTGGGAGGCTTGTCAGATCCATCGTCCCGACATTCTCGTAACGGATATCGGAATGCCCGTGATGGACGGATTGGAATTAATCGGCAAAGCGCGCGCGGTCAACCCCCGGCTGAAGACGGTGATCTTGTCGTGCCACGAGGATTTTCACTATGCGCAGGCAGCGGTCAAGCTTAATGTGTACGATTATATATTGAAGGAAAGTCTTCAGATCGACCAGATTGCTTCCGTACTGAGCCGGTTATCGAACCAATTGATCGAAGAGGACAAGCTGGAAACCGACCGAAATCAACTCCAAAACGTCATTCAACAAAATCTTTCCGCAATCCGGTCCCGGTTTATCCGCAAGTTTCTGGAACAACCGGTTTGGAACGAAACGGAATGGGAGAACGAATTTCAAAATTTCGGAATCCTTCTCCGGGGCGGCATTCCTTATCTTCCGGTTGCGGCTTGGCCGGAACGAGCCGCCGAATTGGAGACTCGTTTTGGCGGAGCGGTCAATATGCAGTTTGTTATCGATAACGCCTTGCAGGAGCTGGTGTGCTTGGGGGATCGCTTTATATTTGCCCTGAACGAACAGCAATACCTGTTGTTGATCCCCTTTCCAGCTACGTTAAAACGAAACCTTTACGAAGACGTTCGGGAGGAATTGCTTCGCGTTCAACAGCAGATGTATCAACATCTGCGCGTCTGTATTTCGTTTGTCTACGGTGAAGTCAGCCGCGATTTGCTCCAACTGAAGAAGGAAATTCAACGGTTGCTTGACGCCAAAACGTTCCGTTTCTATGCGGGCGAACGGATCTATGCGAAAATACGGTCCGTGGAGACGACGAAAGAGGATCTCTTCCTGCATTATTCCAAAGCCTTGCAAGAGCTGAAAGATTGCATTTTTTCCGGGGATCAAGACCGGATTTCGCTGGCTGTAAAGGCATGGAAGCAGGTTATCGAAAGCAGGGTGTATCCGGTCGAAGCCGTGAAGAGCTGGGTGCTGAAATTAACCATGGAGCTCCAACTCAAGTATACCGTGATGCAAAATTTCGTCACAAATTTCGACACCGAAATGTTGCAGCGGAAGATCGCTTCGATCGAAACACTGGACTATCTGCTGACATGGCTTGAGGCATTTCTTGTAAAGAAATCGGGGGAGATTCAATCCCTGCGAGAGCAAACCGTGCGTCGGGAAATTGCCGAGGCGCAGCGGTACGTCCAAATCCATACCGGCAAGAAGATCGCGATGGAAGAAATGGCGCATCGCTTAAATTTAAATCCGTCTCATTTCAGCCGGATTTTCAAACAGGAAACCGGGGAAACTTTCGTTGAATTCGTCACCCGCACGAAAATGGAAAGGGCCCAGGAGTTGTTAAATCAGTCCGATATGAATATTGCGGAAATTTCCGAGCAGCTCGGATATGAGCATACGAGCTATTTTATCAAGCTGTTCCGGAATTACACCGGCATGTCGCCGAACGAATTCCGGAGATCGAATTAAATCGATGTTACTGCCGGCGTTCGGCAGCCCGATCTTGCGCGCGCGATTCCTATCGGTTATGGGGAAGTTAGGATCGTTTGCTGCAAAATCCGATGAAGAACCGTCTTATAAAGAGTAGGAAGAAAAAAGGAGCTGATTTTGTTGAAACACCGCAAGGCGCTTTTATTCGCAACTCTACTCTATACCGGTTTGGTTCTTTATTGTATGTTTTTCGCGTTCGATCGGGCCAGTTCCGATGCGGCGAGCTACACTTTTATTTTTGAGCTCGAAAATTTCTTGAAACTGCCGAATCCGTCAGATTTTCTACACCCTACCTTGATGGATCTTGTGGGTATTGGAAATACCGCAGCATTCATCCCTTTCGGGATCCTGGTTCCCTTGCTCTATCCGGTTAGATTCGTTCGATTCCTTGCCGGATTTATCCTGTCGATTCTCGTGATCGAAACCATACAGGCGTTGACTTTGCTTGGCAGCTTCGATATTAATGATGTCTTGCAAAATTCATCGGGCGCGGCGATCGGTTTCGGGGCTTACGCATTGGGCCGCCGGGCAACCAGCCTGTGGCGGAAAATTGCCGTAATGGGCCTTTCCACCGTTATCCTCCTCATCGGCGTGTGGGGAATCGGCAGCGCCATCGATCCGATTTTCACCAAACATCAAGGCCCGTTTGTGGCATTGAACGATATGGACGACAACCTCGGCCAGACGCCGAAGAGTACAATACCCTATCATTTTCAAATCGGCGATCAAGAGATTACGCCTCAATTCAATGTATACAGCGCCGAAGGAGAAGAAGCGAAAACCTATACCTATAAGTTGAAGAAGAAGGAGCTTTATTTTTCCATGTATTATGGAATTCCCGATCAAGGCGATTTTAAGGGAAGTGTAAGCGTCGCGGTAGACGGCCAGCAAATCCTGTCCGACTCCGCAGAAATTCAAGGCCATGCGCCGAATCATTTCGAATGGGTTTTCGAACAGGCCGACGAGCTTAAGATCACAGTGAAGGGAAATGAGAAGGTGTGGGACATCGGCTATAATGAGATGAAGTATCTCTGGCAATAAGAGCAAAGAAATGGGAGGTGGCTTCATCATGAAAATTCTTATCGCGTCAAGCTGCATGGCTGAATCAGGTATTATCGTTCTGAGCCTTGACTAGGCGGAGGTGAGCGAGCGCAGGGTCTGGGCATCGGAGATATTCTGCTGTATGAAAAAAAGCGAGAATGGAAGGCACGGTTGCCAATGCAGCAGGTAACCGGGCGTTTTTCTCGCTTTTTCCTATTTGAAGTTCAGTCCGTCGTGGGCGACCCGCTCACGACGGATTTGCTTATGGTTATTTCGTCATTGGACTTGCTTTTTTACCCATAATATAAATTCCAATCCAGGCTAACATTAATAATATCTGAGCCAGAACGACCAGCCACAATACTTCCGTGTAACCTCCTATAAGGCAAAATATAGTATTAACTAGAGGGAACCCCAAGAAAGTAAACAGGATAGGAAAATCTTTTTGGGGAGTGATTGAATAAATAACCTTCCGATCCCAGAACTTTATAAAAGCGAGTGCTAAAATTCCTGTTGTAATTACAGAAAGGGCAATCAACATCACCCATTGCATATTAGAAGTTCTGGCGAAGAACGGCCCCATATAATTAAAGAAGTTAGATAAAGGTGAGAACATACAAGCTAAGGACACAATTGCGGCTAGCAACGGATAGATATAACCGATTAATTTACTGTATCCTTTCTTTTTGTGCCACCATTCACCAATTAGAATAAAGGTAGTCCAATATCCCGCTATATAAATCCATCCTGTAAAATTCATCACGGGTTCCCCATATATTTGAGGTTCACCGGCTAGAGGATAATAAGTCCATCTTGCCATGACTCCATCCATGGTCTGAAATATTTGTTTAACGGCCACCGGGTCCAATGAAAAGTCAAAAACCATAGCGCTTAATCCCGTAATAAAAGGTTTGGTCCAGGACGGTATATTTACAGACTTTAGAGCACGCAAAGTTGAATAAATGATCAGAAATTCAATAATAGGAACCGTAATAGGGATATTAAATAACATTAAAATACTCCGCCCATATGCGTAGAAACCTTCCCCAAGAGATGATGCAGTAATTTCAAATACGGCTGCGTAAAAAAACACAAAACCTATAAATTGCATTAGAACCGTTTTAGGATGCTCTTCCTTATCAAGGATATAGAATACCATTAGAATAGCAGCAATTATGACTATAATATCTTGAATAATCCATACAGGCACTACCGTTATATCACCCATATTTTACCTCCATCTGAGTTGAATTTGAATTGAACGTTCAAATAAATTATAATTTCACTGTGTTAGTAAAACAACAGGTAGTTCGATATCATTATGTTCGTTAACTTACAAGCTGTATAAGATTTGTTCGTTTATGATGTGGAGGGAGGATATTATGGCAGACAAAAAAACAGATCATAGAGTGAGATATACCAAAATGGTTATCAAAGAAAGCTTGTTGAAGCTTCTGACGGAACGGTCTATCAATAAAGTTACAGTGACCGATATTTGCAGAGAAGCGAATATTAATCGCAACACTTTTTATTCACACTATGCTAACCAGTTTGAGCTGCTTTCAACGATTGAAAATGATCTTTACGAAGAAATTAAGCAAGTTGTGATCAATTCTTCAAACCTTAAAACTCCTGAAAAGCTCTCTTATGAATTATGTAAGTATATAAAAGCGAATAAAACGATATGTGAGGTTTTGTTCTCGGAGCATGGCGATAAAGCATTATTAGAACGAATCCTTTATATCAGCCACGATTTAACTATTGAGAGATGGAAGCAGGAATTAAAATATTTTGATCAACCCTTATTTGAGTCCTGGTATACGTTTACCGCTCATGGCAGCATCGCGATTATTAAGAAGTGGGTGAATAGTGGTCTGAAGGAAAGCCCCAGTAAAATTGCGGATTTTATTGAAAAGGCCACGAAATCCGTATCTAAAGCTTTTTATTCTGAGGAATCGTAGGATTTCTCCGCTCTTCACCAATCGGCCCGACCAGCTTCTATGAGGCAGAGGGGGTAGGAAAACCACAACAGCGGCAGAACAAGACTTATTTATCAAGTCTTGTTCTGCCGCTGCTTCATTAATCCATTTAAAACTTTTCTTTACTTAGCTGGCTAACATCCGTATAATCTCTTCCTTACTCCACCGTCACGCTCTTCGCCAAGTTGCGCGGCTTGTCGACGTCGTTGCCGCGAGCCAGGGCTGCGTAGTAGGCGAGCAGTTGCAGCGGTACGACAGACAATGCCGGCGTCAGCAGCGGCAGCGTCTTCGGAATGGCCAGCGCCTGGTCCACGGACTTCAGCAGGTCAGGCACATGTTCCTCGTGCGTGATCGCCATAACGTCCGCACCACGGGCTTTGACTTCCTTGATGTTGCTGACCGTTTTCTCCAGCACGGATTCCTGGGTCGCGAGCGCGATCACCGGAACCCCTTCTTCGATCAGGGCCAGCGTGCCGTGTTTCAACTCGCCGGCAGCGTACGCTTCGGAGTGGATGTAGGAAATCTCCTTCAGCTTCAACGAGCCCTCCTGCACGACGGAATAGTCGAGGCCGCGGCCGATAAAGAACAGATGCTCATGGCCGGCGATTTGCTCGGCATAAGCTTTCACCGTGTCGGCTTGAGCCAGCATGCTTTCCACCTGCTCCGGCAGCGACTGCATGGCTGCGATGACATGAGCCACGTCGTCCGCGCTTTGCGTGCCGCGCACTTGAGCCATATACAGGCCAAGCAGGTAGAACGCGATCAATTGGGACGTATACGCCTTCGTCGAGGCAACGGCAATTTCCGGTCCGGCCAGCGTCGCAATCACATCGTCCGCATCGCGGGCAATCGAGCTGCCGACCACGTTGGTGATCGCCAGTACATGCGCACCGTTGGCTTGTGCTTCACGCAGTGCGGCGAGGGTATCGGCCGTCTCACCGGATTGGCTGACAACAATGACAAGGGTATCCGGCGTAATCAGCGGCGAACGGTAACGGTATTCCGAAGCGACGTCGTTCATCACCGGAATGCGCACCAACTGCTCAATCGCCGTCCCGCCGACCAGACCGGCATTATACGCCGTACCGCAGGCGATAACATGAATCGAAGTGAGACTGCGGATCTTTTCGTCCGACAGCTTAAGACCCGGAAGCACGACTTTACGTCCGCTTTCGTCGATGCGTCCCAGCATCGTGTCACGGTATGCCTTCGGCTGCTCGTGGATTTCTTTCAGCATGAAATGATCGAAACCGCCTTTTTCTGCCGTCACAGCGTCCCAATCGACACGAATCATTTCCCGAGAAATAAAATTCCCTTCGATCGTCATCAATTCGACAGCATCCTTCGTCAGCACCGCCATCTCGCCATCATTCAAAATATACACGTTCCGCGTATAATTCAACAAAGCCGGAATGTCGGAGCCGATAAAGTTCTCGCCTTCACCGAGACCAATAATGAGCGGGCTGGCTTGACGAACGGCTACCAATTTCTCCGGTTCATACTCCGTCAGGACCCCAAGCGCAAACGCGCCGCGCATGTAACCGATCGCTTTCTGAACGGCTTTTACGATATCGCCTTGATATTCGCGGGCCACCAGATGGGAGATGACTTCGGTATCCGTTTCCGAGACGAACACATACCCTTGCTCGATCAGCTCTTCCTTCAGCTCCAGATAGTTCTCGACAATCCCGTTATGCACGACCGAGAACTTCTGGGTATGGTCGGTATGCGGATGAGAATTCACGTCAGACGGTTTGCCGTGCGTAGCCCAGCGGGTATGGCCAATCCCGGCCGATCCCTTAAGCGGGGCACCTTCCAGCTTCGACTCCAGATTCGCCAGACGTCCCAGCGATTTCGCGATTTTCAAGCCGTCCGATGTAAACACCGCGATGCCCGCCGAGTCGTACCCGCGGTACTCCAGCTTCTTCAACCCTTCCAGCAACACCGACTGCGTATCCCGATTCCCAATATATCCAACGATACCACACATAATATTTTATCCTCCGTTTCATTCTTACAAGATGGTTTTTGGCCGTAAGAAGCGGAACACGGAAGAATATTTCACGCGGTATACCGAGACAGAACTATTCAATTGTCAAAAAAACTCTCGGTTAAAAGCAGACCCTTCTGCAATTTTCAACCATTTTTTCACGAATGCCCATGTTGCTCCGTCTACCGCGGAATCTTCCGCGCTGCTTGCTTGCGTACATTCATGAAAGCTCGATGAATGTGTTGATCCATCTGCCCGCACGGTTTGTGGGAAAGGTCGCCCCTTCCTTTTGCCGCTGCGGTTACGGTGCGATGCAGCACCGGGAGGCCCCCGCCGAACATTCCGAACACCTCCACCTCGTCAACTTCGCTTTGCCGTACCTTGGGATTGGCGGACGTCTCAAGATTTCCTGACTGCCGCCGACAGGCTGGCCTTCCGCCCCTGTCCACTCGGCATCGTCTCCTGAGAACGCCGGATAGCCCTCCACGATCCCAAACCTACGCGCACAATGAAGTTCTGGCGCTTAACTTCCGGTAAACCTCACAACCCTCGCTTTCTTTACTCGAATATGCTTAATTATATGCACCTTCACCCGATTTGGCAATGATCATCTTGTCCTGTTTCGGCAATTCATGTCTTTTGTCCCGACAACCCGGATGCAAAAAACCGCCAGACAGGAATACGCTCCCGTCCGACGGTCCTTGAAGTCCTATTTATGAAAAAACGAAAAATCAGGCCGTTATACCAACTGCTTCTCCACAACTTCCACAATTTGCGCAACCAGCTGCTCCAGCTCTGCCTTCTCCGGCCCCTCAGCCATAACGCGAATCAGGGATTCCGTACCTGACGGACGAACCAGCACGCGCCCATTATCGCCCAGCTCCTGTTCCACTTCGGCAATCGCCTCGGCAATCACCGCGTTTCCGGCAAACTTGCTCTTATCCTGCACCCGTACGTTCACCAGCACTTGCGGGTACTGCTTCATGACCTTCTTCAGTTCACTAAGCGGCTTGCCGGAAGCCAGCAGGGTATCGACGAGCTGAATCGCCGTCAAAATCCCGTCCCCGGTCGTATTGTAGTCCAGAAAAATCACGTGTCCAGACTGCTCCCCGCCCAGGTTGTAGCCGCCGCGCAGCATTTCCGCCATCACGTAGCGGTCGCCGACCGCGGTCTGCTGGGTAGCGAGCCCCAGTTTCTTGGTCGCCTTGTAGAAGCCAAAGTTGCTCATGACCGTCGATACGACCGTACTGTCTTTCAGCTTGCCGGCTTTGTTCATCGCGTCGCCGCAGATACACAGGATATAGTCGCCGTCTACCTCTTCGCCCAACTCGTCGATGGCAATCAGGCGGTCCGCATCGCCGTCGAAGGCAAGCCCCAGATGCGCGCCCAGGCGGACAACCTCCTCCTTAAGCCGTTCCGGATGCGTGGAGCCGCAGTGGTCGTTGATGTTCAGGCCGTTAGGCTCAGCCGCCAACGTATGCACCTCAGCGCCCAACTCGCGGAACAGCTTCGGCGCCAGCTCGTAAGCCGCCCCGTTCGCACAGTCCAGAACGACCTTCAGCCCTTGGAACGAGGAGCTGATCGTCGTTTTCAAATGATCGAGATATTTCAGCTTCGATTCATTATCCACCGTCACCGTGCCCAGACCGCCGCCGATGGGCCGCGGCAATTCGTCGGCCTTCTTGTCGAGCAGTTTCTCAATTTGCAATTCCGTATCATCCGACAGCTTAAATCCGTCGCTGCCGAAGAACTTGATCCCGTTATCCTCCACCGGGTTATGGGAGGCGGAAATCATAACGCCTGCGTCCGCTTGAAGCAAGCGTGTCAAATAAGCCACTGCCGGGGTCGTCACGACGCCCAGACGGATGAC
Source organism: Paenibacillus phocaeensis (assembly GCF_900021165.1). GTDB lineage: Bacteria > Bacillota > Bacilli > Paenibacillales > Paenibacillaceae > Fontibacillus > Fontibacillus phocaensis. The sequence goes on from NZ_FCOQ01000009.1 coordinate 443,381, forward strand.
GTCCGCGCCGATGGACAACATCCCGGCCACCAGTGCTGACTCCAGCATGACGCCGGAAATGCGCGTATCCATGCCGATCACGACCTTAGGCTTGGGAGCCTGGCCCGCCAGCACATAACCGCCGCAGCGTCCGATTTGATAAGCCAGTTCAGCTGTCAGTTCTTTATTTGCAATTCCTCTTACGCCATCAGTTCCAAAATACTTCCCCATGATTTCACTCCTTCAAATTTTACCAGCACCGCACCGTTCTCCTTGTCTCCCGGATGTCGACTGATTGGTCTATATTCGTAGTTGTCCGCATAGGTTCAAGTTACGTTCCGTTCCCCGCTGTAACGTCCTCCGTCGTATTGCTGCCATCCTCTTGGCGGGGCGGTGCTTCGTTGCCGGACGGGCTCTGTACGCCATTCTCTGGATCCGGAAGCTCTGCCGGTGTACCGGAGGTCGGATTGCCTTTCTCCGTCAGCTCCACGTCCACGGTCATGGAAGTGCCCGGATCAGCCAGGTCCACACCTTCAGGCAGTTTTACCTCGAGCGGGATCGTATGTGTCCCTGCCCCCAAATGTGCCAGATCGGCGATCACTTGAATGTTCTCCGGCTGGAGTGCGTCAAGCACCTCGCTGGCTCCGATTAACGTCAGACTCAGCTTCGGCTCCGTCGGCCGGATCCACTTCACGTCGTACAACGAGCCGGCATTTTTTACCGTGATCGGGATCTCATCCAGTTGCTTTTGTCCCCCGGGCATTACATGCAATGTGATCGTGACAGAGCTCGGCTCGATTTTCTCAAAACCTTCCGGAGGAGTCAAGTCCACCGAGTATTTCGTCTCATTTGCACCGTCAAAACGGCTCAGGTCAACCGTCACCGGATAGGAGGATATACCCTCCAGCGCTTCCTTGGAGCCGTATAACACGACTCCCTCGACATCGGTCTCGACACCGGCTAAGACATATCCGGCCGGAAGTTGCCCCGTCTTGCGTACCTCAAGCGGCACGTTCTTGTACAACTTATTGATCGGGATATCCACATCCACGGAACTAGGCGAAATCTTCGCATTCTCTATAGGCTGCCCCTGCTTATCATATGCCGTCAGCTTCACGCTTTTGCCTTTGACCGATTCCTTCAGCCCCGTGACATCCACCGTGCCTTCCACTCGGTCCAACTCTTGCACTTCACTCGCTGGCAGCGTAACGTCAACGGTTCCATTCCCGGCAACAATGGGGGTCCCAAGGACTAATCCATCGGCGGGCTCCCCTTTCGTAACGATGGACACCGGGAGCTTCCGGGTCTCCTTGGCTTCGATTGTGACCTTTACGATCGAAGGATCCATTGAGATTAATTCCACCCCAGGCGGAAGCTCATGGGTCAGAGGGAGCGTGAACGTCCCGGGTCCCAGATTTTTGAGATCCAGTTTTGCTTTATAATCAGAGAAGTTCGTGGTCAGATCAATCCGCTTTCCCTTGACTTGCATACGCACCGTACTTGGCTCAAGATCGTATAGAACAAAATGGTCCTCGTCAAATCCGGTCACTTCGATTTTGACGTTGTCGATGTATCGCGGCTGCGCCAAAGTTGTGGAATCAACAGGAGTTCCGCTGTCCAAGTGGACCATCGCCCACAGAATGATACTGAACACCAGCGCGAGGACCTTGGCAAAATTGTTATGAGTCAGCCATTTATCCATTTTTGCCGGCCTCCTTCCGTCTGCGGAACGGACTGCGCTTCTCCTTGACGTTCGCGTTGGGACCTAATTCCGCGTACAGCTTGGAGATCAGCGATTCCTCGTTGATGTCCCTGACAACTTGGCCGTCAATAGCCAGTGAGATTTGTCCGGTTTCCTCGGAAACAACGATAGATACTGCATCCCCGACCTCGCTAATCCCGATCGCCGCCCGGTGCCTTGTACCCAGCTCCTTGCTGATGAACGGATTCTCCGACAGCGGCAAATAGCAGGCAGCGGCCGATATCCGATGTCCCTGGATAATCACGGCCCCGTCATGCAGCGGCGTGTTCGGGATGAAGATATTGATCAACAGCTGTGAAGAAATGATGGACTGCATCGGAATTCCCGATTCCGTATATTCATTTAGACCCGTATCGCGTTCAAAAACAATAAGGGCACCTATCTTTCTACGTGATAAATAATTCACGGCCTTAATGATCTCGCCGATCTCTTTGCCGAACTCCTCTTCGTCCGCACTGTTCCGGCCAAACAGCTTGCCTCGACCGAGCTGCTCCAACGCACGTCTGAGCTCCGGCTGAAATATAATGAAGATCGCGAGCACCCCGAAGGTAAACATTTGGTTCATTAGCCATTTCAGGGTGTACAAGTCGAACCAAGTACTCACCGCCCAAATAAACACCAGGACCAGAATTCCCTTGAGCAGTTGGACGGCGCGCGTTCCTCGAACAAGCAAAATCAGGTGATATATAATATAAGTAACGATAAGGATATCAATAACATCCTTGATGGTATCCTGCCAAGTCAAATTCACAAAATAGTTCATGCTGCGACCCCCGGAATGTTCCTTGCGGACGTATGGCCCGCCGACAAGGAAACAATATGTACAGCTTTAACGCTTGTCTCTATAAGTTTCCCCTAATTACTAGGTTATAACGTTCACATGTCAGATGCAAGCATCCAGTAAAAATAGGTTCATTTCGTATCCATTGTTAATTTTTACCTTCTGCTGTCAAATAAAAAAGCGCCGATTCCCCAAGGGGAGGCGCCAATTTATTTAATATCGCCTTACGATCACCTATAGGCGACTTCCGTAAACGTATTGATGATCCTGTACCAGATCCAGTCCAGCGCTTGATCAATCTGCTTGACTTCGCCCGAAATATGCGCCGTGGAGGCTTGATAATAGGAGCCGTCAATCACGGTTAAATTGCCTTGAACCTCACCATAGATTTCGGCTTTGCCGTTCTCAATGGTCAAGTTCCCGACGATTTTGGAATTGCTTGGCACGGTGACCGTATCGCCATGAATAATGACCTGATCCAGGTCCGCTCCCTTGACGACGAGCTGATCGTCGCTATCCCAAAGCGATACCGCGCTGAACAACATCACCAACAAGAACATCGCCGCGGCCGTCAACGCCGGATGGCGTCGGATCCATTTAATCCATGCCTGTTGCTTAGGCTGACTCGGGATCTGGCTGATGATCCGGTTGACCAGTTCATCGGGTGCGGAGATGTTGGTGTGCTGCTTGATCGTAGCAAACAACATCATTTCGCTTCGTTCCAATTCCCTGAATTCCTTTAGGCAATCCGGACACTGGTCTAGATGCAGCTTCAGCTGTTCGGCATGGTCGCGGCTTAATTCGCCGTCCAGGTAATCATGCATCATGGATGAGGCATGTTTGCATTCCATATCAGCCAATCCTTTCAGTAGTATCATCTATGCGAAAATTGGAGGGTACGGCTAAGATCGTAGTCGTCCTACCTTACAATACGTAACGGTTCAGAATATGTTTCAAAAAATAATGTCTCGGAAATGTCCCCATTTTACAGCATTTTGTGTTCCAGCTTTTTGCGCAAAAATTCACGTCCGCGGTGAACCCGCGTCTTGACCGTCGTCACCGGCATATCTAACACTTCGCTGATCTCCTGCAGCGACATTTCCTGCAGATAACGAAGCACGATCACCGATTTGTATTTGGCAGGCAAGCCTTCGATGGCTTGATGGATGGTTTGCTGCGTTTCCGACAGCAGGTATTCCGTTTCCGGCGTTCGCTCGTCCCCAGGAATTAAGGTATATCCGTCCATGCCTTCTTGATCGTTCATCTCTGCGTCCAGATAATAGCTCGGCTTCCGCTTGCGCAGCCGATCGATACACAAATTCGTCGCGATCCGATAAATCCACGTGGAGAATTTCTGTTTGTCGTCGTATCGGCTCCAGTTTTTGTGCACCCTCAAAAACGTCTCCTGCACGACATCCTCTGATTCGTGCCGGTTAGACAACATTCGGTATGCGAGATGATACAGCTTATCCTTATATAAATCGACAAGTTCGGCGAAGGCTCCCTGATCTCCCTTGCGGGCCAGCTTCACCAGTCTTGCATCGAAATGTTCCACCACCATATTTTCCCCCAAATCGGTTGGAAAGGCTCCGTTACTTCACCCCTGCCTGTCCGGCTATTCGTCCCTTTGCTTCAAGGAAACTCCAAGAATCATCCTTCCAGCTTCAAACCTGACTTTCTGATTAAATGAAAGGGGACTTCCAGTCGTCGGCACTTCATTCAAATGTTAAAGCAACTTTTTGCAAAATGCAATACATTCAGTAAAAGCAGACCTTAAAAAAACCGGACCTCTCATAGAGAAGGCCCGGTTTGACTTCCTGATCGGCTTCCTGCGGGGATCAGCCCGTATTCCGGAGACCGGCGGCAATCCCGTTAATCGTAAGCAGCACCTCACGCAGCAGCTCAGCGTCGTCCTGCCCTTGATCACGCACCGTGCGCAATTCGGTCAAGAGCTGCACCTGCAAATAGCTCAGCGGATCCACATAAGGATTCCGCAAACGAATGGATTCCTGCAGGCCTGGCAAATTGTCGAGGATTTCGGAAATCCCCGTAATCTTCAACACCATGTCCCGCGTCAAAAGGTATTCCTCCTCAATCTGGCTGAGGATGCGTTCCTTCACCTCGGGATCCGAGCACATTTTCGCATATTCTTTCGCGATCACCAAATCCGCTTTGATCAATGCGAACTGCAGCGTATCAATCACCGTTCTAAAGAACGAGAAGTTTTGGTACATATCCTGAAGAACCTTGAGGTTCTCTTCGTTGTTTTGGTAGAAGTTGCGCAGGCCGGTACCGGCTGCGTACCAGGCCGGGAACAAGTAGCGGCTTTGCGTCCAGGCAAAGACCCAAGGAATCGCCCGCAGATCCTCGAACCGATCGCTGTTCTTGCGTTTGGATGGACGGGAGCCGATATTCAGTTCGCCCACTTCAACCAATGGCGTCGATTCACGGAAGAATTTCAGGAAATCCGGTTCACGGAAAACAAGGTCCTGGTACTTTTGAAGTGATGTCTCGGAAATACCGGCCATAATTTCTTCCCAATGCTGCTCCTCCGGACTGGGTCCTTGATGCAGCTTCGCTTGAATCGCTGCGGTAATCAGCGCCGAAGTCGCTTGCTCCAAACTGCGGTACGCGATGCCGCGCAAGGAATACCGGGACGAAATGACCTCGCCTTGCTCCGTGATCTTGATACCGCCGCCGATCGTTTCCGGCGGTTGTACGAGGATGCTGCGGTTCAGCGGCATGCCGCCGCGTCCAAGCGCCCCTCCGCGGCCGTGGAAGAACTTCAGCTTAATGCCAAATTCATGGGCGCAAGCCGTAATCTGTTTCAATGCCACGCGCAGCTCCCAGTTTGCTGTAACCACACCGCCGTCCTTGTTGCTATCGGAGTACCCCAGCATAATCTCCTGGAGATCGTTCATCGCTTTCACCGACTCGCGGTAAATCGGCATGCTGAACAACTGACGCATAATGCCTGGCGCAGCGTGAAGGTCATCTATGGTTTCAAAGAGCGGGACCGATTGCAGCGTGCAAACGACCGTGCCGTCCGCATCTTTGCGGAACAAGCCCACTTCCTTCGAGAAAACCATCACCTCGAGAATATCGCTGGCGGCTTCCGTCATACTGATGAGGTAACTGGTGATGCACTGCTGACCGTATTCCTTTTGCGCGTGGTACACGGTACGGTAGACATCCAGACATTCCTTCGTATTTTCGCTGTATTCCTGATAAGGAGAAGTCAGAGGCCGCGGGTCGTTCAATAAACGTTCCAGCAGCTTGATCTTGTCCTGCTCCTCAAGCTCGGCATAGTTGTCTACGATATTCATGTTCGCCAGAATTTCCGTCATGGCGTTCTCGTGCTCTTTACTGTGCTGGCGAATATCCAGCGTTGCTGTATGGAACCCGAACAGCTCGGCTTGACGAATCAGCTTCTTAATGTGCGTATCGGCCACATAGTCGGCATAATGATGACGCAAGCTCCGGTCGATGATTTTCAGGTCCTGGATAAACGCTTCTACACTCGGATACCGCTCCGGCGTATCCTTGGTATTCTCATCCAATACATTGTGCAGCTTCTCCGTCATATACGTCAGCTTCACGCGGTACGGTTCCTTCTCATTGTTCCATTGCGGCGTCTTGCGCAAAGTCACTTGCAGGCGATCCCGCTGAATCGAGGCCATCAGTTCATTGGTAACGTCCACGATACTGGTGCTGAAGCTAAGATGCTTGAACAAGTCGGCCAAAATCCGTTGATACTCACGAACCGCCAGTTTGCGTTGCATCCGCAGCGTCTCCCAGGTTACGCTGGAGGTTACAGAAGGGTTGCCGTCCCGGTCGCCGCCGATCCAGGAGCCAAAGCGCAGGTAAGTTGGCATGTGCCAGTGATGCTCCGGATAATATTTCGTCAGACAACGTTCCAATTCCTGATATACCTCAGGCAGTACATGGAATAAGGTTTCGTGAAAATAGTACATACCGTTTCGGACTTCATCCAACACGGTAGGCTTGCGATCGCGCAATTCATCGGTTTGCCAGAGAGTAATCACTTCATTAAGCAGCTTCTCCCGCAGTTGCTCGCGTTCACGGAACGTCAGCGTCGGGTTATCCAACTGCATGACATCGTCAGCGATTCGCTTGTGGATGTCCAGAATGGCGCGGCGCATCGCTTCCGTCGGATGGGCCGTCATGACCAACTCCAGGGACATCCCGTCCAGGATTTCCTGAGCCTCCGCATAATTAAAGCCCTGTTCCTTCAAATCGCGGACTGCTGCCTCAATCGTGCCGATCTGAACGGCATCCCCGGCAGAACGTTCATAATCACGTTTCCGGCGAATACGATGGTTCTGCTCCGCGATATTCACCAATTGGAAGTAGATCGCAAAAGCACGGATCACCTGATGACGGATCCCGGGTTCCAAAGAATTAATCATTTCCTTAAATTCTTCATGCAATTCCGGTAAAAATACAGCCCGCAGGGATTTACTGGCTTCACGTATCTTCTCGACAATATCCAAGAGCTCATTGCCGCCCTGATGCACCAGGACCTCTCCTAGAATATTGCCCAAAAAACGAATGTCGCGCCGAAGCAGATTATTCGAGTTGCCCTTTCCTGCGGTAACCGTTAACTCTGTCATGTTTCTCCCCCATTTCATCCCTAATGCAGCAAGCTAAGATCAGCATTGTCATTATCTTTGTCGTTTAGACCAAATGGCGTTCGCCAGGCGTTTCTTAACATCATACAATAAACTGCCCTGAAAATCTTCACTTAATTTGTAAGAAATATGTCTGGACCGCTTGAGCACAAGCCGCGGATCGCCATTCACTTCAACTTCACTTACCCTAACACGGTAAAGCAGTAAAATGCAAGAGTATAAACGAATGATAGAAAACTTTTATACCCGGGAAGGAGGCCCCAAATAGGGTAATGTCTAAAATTATAACAAAAAACATCATCTTATCCGATGATGTTGCTGTTATGTATGGAGCGGGTGATGGGAATCGAACCCACGCTACCAGCTTGGAAGGCTGGAGTTCTACCATTGAACTACACCCGCACCTTAAAGAAATGGTCGGGATGACACGATTCGAACATGCGACCCCCTGGTCCCAAACCAGGTGCTCTACCAAGCTGAGCTACATCCCGTCAATAAGGTGGTATTGATTTGATTTGAAAAAATGGCGCGCCCTAAGAGATTCGAACTCCTGACCTTTTGATTCGTAGTCAAACGCTCTATCCAGCTGAGCTAAGGGCGCGTATGAAGATGGAGCGGACGACGGGAATCGAACCCGCGACCCTCGCCTTGGCAAGGCGATGCTCTACCGCTGAGCCACGTCCGCATAGAAGATGGTGCGCGTGGAGGGACTTGAACCCCCACGTCAAAGACGCTAGATCCTAAGTCTAGTGCGTCTGCCAATTCCGCCACACGCGCAAGGATAATACTGGTGAGCCATGAAGGACTCGAACCTTCGACACCCTGATTAAAAGTCAGGTGCTCTACCAACTGAGCTAATGGCTCTTGCGAGGAAAAAATGGCTGGGGATATAGGATTCGAACCTATGCATGACGGAGTCAAAGTCCGTTGCCTTACCGCTTGGCTAATCCCCAATAGAATGGTGGAGGCTGAGGGGATCGAACCCCCGACCCTCTGCTTGTAAGGCAGATGCTCTCCCAGCTGAGCTAAGCCTCCAAATCTGGGATCTACATATAACGAAGATGGTGACCCGTAGGGGATTCGAACCCCTGTTACCTCCGTGAAAGGGAGGTGTCTTAACCCCTTGACCAACGGGCCTTATGTAGAGAAGCTCTCAACCGGGATCGAACCGGTGACCTCATCCTTACCATGGATGCACTCTACCTACTGAGCTATGAGAGCAAGTGGCTCCCCGAACAGGACTCGAACCTGTGACAACTCGATTAACAGTCGAGTGCTCTACCGACTGAGCTATCAGGGAACATTGCTTGGCGGCGTCCTACTCTCCCAGGACCCTTCGGTCCAAGTACCATCGGCGCTGGAGGGCTTAACGGTCGTGTTCGGGATGGGAACGAGTGGAACCCCTCCGCCATCGCCACCAAACGGTTCAAGCGTTTTGATCGCCTGAAAACTGGATACGAAACGTAGTTTGCGTGTTAGTTATTTTGGATAAGCCCTCGACCGATTAGTACCTGTCAGCTCCATACATTGCTGCACTTCCACCTCAGGCCTATCAACCTCGTCGTCTTCAAGGGGTCTTACTAATTGGGAAATCTCATCTTGAGGGGGGCTTCACGCTTAGATGCTTTCAGCGCTTATCCCGTCCGCACTTAGCTACCCAGCTGTGCTCCTGGCGGAACAACTGGTGC
>NZ_FCOQ01000010.1 GCF_900021165.1 Paenibacillus phocaeensis
ATCGCCCTATTCAGACTCGCTTTCGCTGCGGCTCCACCTTCTCGGCTTAACCTTGCTTGCAAACGTAACTCGCCGGTTCATTCTACAAAAGGCACGCCATCACCCATAAAGAGGGCTCTGACTTCTTGTAAGCACACGGTTTCAGGTTCTTTTTCACTCCCCTTCCGGGGTGCTTTTCACCTTTCCCTCACGGTACTGCTTCACTATCGGTCACTAGGGAGTATTTAGCCTTACCAGATGGTCCTGGCAGATTCATACGGGGTTTCACGTGCCCCGCACTACTCGGGATCCGTCTCGGAGGGATTAGACTTTCGGTTACAGGGCTTTTACCTCTTCTAGCGGGCCTTTCCAGACCTCTTCGCCTAACCTAATCCTTTGTAACTCCATGTGAGACGTCCCACAACCCCGAAGAGCAAGCTCTTCGGTTTAGGCTAATCCGCGTTCGCTCGCCGCTACTAACGGAATCACTTTTGTTTTCTCTTCCTCAGGGTACTTAGATGTTTCAGTTCCCCTGGTCTGCCTCTTCATTGCCTATGAATTCAGCAATGAGTGACTAGGTATTACCCTAGCCGGGTTTCCCCATTCGGACACCCCCGGATCGATGCTTGCTTACAGCTCCCCGAGGCAGTTTCGTTGTTCGCCACGTCCTTCTTCGGCTCCTAGCGCCTAGGCATCCTCCGTGTGCTCTTAGTAGCTTAACCAACTACTAGTTTCACTTGTTTTGACACAAGTTCAGCTAAAAGGATTGTTCTAAAACGCAAATTTCGTTTCGTTTATCCAGTTTTCAAGGATCAANAGAACTCCGATACGATCAGGGTGGTATCCCAACGGCGCCTCCACCGAAGCTGGCGCTCCGGCTTCCTAGGCTCCCACCTATCCTGTACAAATCGTATCAAAGTCCAATATCAAGCTGCAGTAAAGCTCCATGGGGTCTTTCCGTCTTGTCGCGGGTAACCTGCATCTTCACAGGTATTAAAATTTCACCGGATCTCTCGTTGAGACAGCGCCCAAGTCGTTACGCCATTCGTGCGGGTCAGAATTTACCTGACAAGGAATTTCGCTACCTTAGGACCGTTATAGTTACGGCCGCCGTTTACTGGGGCTTCGGTTCATAGCTTCGGGGTAAACCCCTAACCACTCCCCTTAACCTTCCAGCACCGGGCAGGCGTCAGCCCGTATACTTCGCCTTGCGGCTTCGCACAGACCTGTGTTTTTGCTAAACAGTCGCTTGGGCCTTTTCACTGCGGCCCCCTCGAGCTATTCACTCTACCGGGGCACCCCTTCTCCCGAAGTTACGGGGTCATTTTGCCGAGTTCCTTAACGAGAGTTCTTCCGCGCGCCTTAGAATTCTCTTCTCGCCTACCTGTGTCGGTTTGCGGTACGGGCACCTTCTCCTGACTAGAGGCTTTTCTTGGCAGTGTGAGATCATGACCTTCGGTACTGTAAATTTTCCCTCCCCATCACAGCCTAGCCTTACGATGTGCGGATTTGCCTACACACCAGCCTCACTGCTTGGACGAGCATCCATCAGCTCGCGTCACTACCCTACTGCGTCACCCCATCGCTCATAACGGATTACGGTGGTACAGGAATTTAAACCTGTNTCCACCAACTAGCTAATGCGCCGCAGGCCCATCCGTAAGTGACAGATTGCTCCGCCTTTCCCAAATCCCCCATGCGAGGAATTTGCGTATCCGGTATTAGCTACCGTTTCCGGTAGTTATCCCAGTCTTACGGGCAGGTTGCCTACGTGTTACTCACCCGTCCGCCGCTAACCAACAGGTTCCGAAGAACCTATTAGTCCGCTCGACTTGCATGTATTAGGCACGCCGCCAGCGTTCGTCCTGAGCCAGGATCAAACTCTCCAATAAAGTTGTTACTTATTGAATAAGCTGATAGCTCATTTTGAATCTGACGAGATCGGATCGAATTTCAAGGCCGGAGTGAACCGGTTTGAAATTCATCCTTAAATCTCAGTTTATTACTCACTCGTTGTTCAGTTTTCAAAGATCAACTTCGTTCTTTCGTTCGTCGCTGCGTTTCAGCGGCGACTTTTATAATATATCACAGCCGGCTAGGTTTTTGCAAGAGGTGATTTAAACTTTTTTCTTGCCAATGTCATCCATCCTGCCGTTCTGCGGCTTGTCCTCAAAACAAGGACGAAAGCTAATTTACCACAAGGATAGCCCCGCCGTCAACTCCCCGTTCAGTCTATTCTCTGGCTTGCGGGAAGCGTGCACGACGGGCATATTTCGATAATTCCTTGGAAGGGGCAAATCGGGCGTACATACGGAAGATCGTTTTGTACCGATTGGAGATCGCATGACGGATATCCTGATCCAACCGCGTGTCGCTCATGTCCAGCAGCATTTCATCCAACTCTTTTCGCAGCACGTAGTCAAGTTCCTTGCATTCCTTATCGCTAAACAGCATTCCCAGCATGCGCAACACTCCTTATCAGCAAATGGTATAAGGTATCGGTCTCCTCTTCAAAGACGCTTTAATGTTATGCTCACTTTTTGGGAAATTTATGAATGCCTGTGAAAATAGTTGAGCGTATTAATTCCATTGCGAGGCTGAACCTTAGGCCCCTCCAACCAAATAAAAGGTAAGCGTGCTCTCAATAACTGCAGCCAGCAACAGCATTCCAACGACCCAGATCGCTCCGCGGCCGACGGAAACCAGGAAGCCCTTCCAGTCGACGGTGCGCTCGGAAGCCTCCCGGGATCCGGCCTCTCCCAAGCTTTTTAATATCAAGTATCCGAATTGCATCCCGAATCCCGCCGCGATCAGGATCGCCGGGATTTCGACGATGCCGTGGGGAAGCAAGCCGCGAACAATCAGGTCCGCCACATTTGCGCCCCCGCTGCTCGCTGACGTCACTACAAAGCCCAATGCCAACCCATTCATTAGCAAGAAGAACGCAGGCAGAATCCCGAAAATAGCCCCCAGTAAAATCGCCCCAATACTTTTTACCGCATTATTGAAGAAAATAAACAGAAAAAAATTCAACTCCGGATGATCCGACTGCGCCAAATTCCGGCTAACCTCGCCGAGTCGTTTAATATCCGGCATCACCAAACGAGTTAACGTATCGGCGTTAACCGCCCCAAGGACCAGTCCTACCGCAAAGATCAGGACCGAGAGCAGCATCGCCTTTCTATATTTGCGCAAATCCCCTAAAAATCTCCGAAACGAGAACATAACCAGGTCTCCTTATGAATTGTGATCGACGCAAAGCGTCATAAAGCTATGGAACAAGCATACATTGGTACAAGCGGATCAGTTCAAGATCATTTCAATCTGATGACGAGAGGGGCTTACAAGTTCATGAACAACTTCTTCTATGTCCTTAACGGGAAGAAAATCAAACGCTTTTTCTTTGTATTTGCCGCGGCCCTTTTTGCTGCCGGCGTCATTTACGTGGAACAGGGGCAGGTCACGGTGTTTTCCGAGGAAAGCGCTCCGTCGGCCATTTATAGCGTGTCCACGAACAAGAAAGTCATAGCCCTCACCTTCGATATCAGTTGGGGCGATACGCGGGCCGAGCCGATTCTCAAGGTATTGAAGGAGAAGAATGTGCAAAAGGCCACCTTCTTCCTGTCTTCCCCCTGGAGCAAGACCCATCCGGACATCGTCAAGGCGATTCAGCAGCAAGGTTATGAAATCGGAAGCCATGGCCATAAGCACACGAATTACAGCGGCCTGAGCGACGAGGAGATCTCCCGGCAAATCTCTACCGCACACACGATCCTGACCGAAGTAACGGGCCAAGCCCCCAAACTGCTGCGGCTTCCCAACGGCGACTTTGATAAGCGCGTCCTTAAAATTGCCGCAAATCAAGGCTACAAGGTCATTCAGTGGGATACCGATTCCCAGGATTGGATGAATAAAGGCGTACAGACCATCGTCGACCGCGTCGTAAAGAAAGCCCACCCGGGCGACATTGTTCTTCTGCATGCCAGCGATTCGGTAAAACAAACGCACGAAGCGCTGCCGATTATCATCGATGAGCTGCGCAAACAAGGGTACGAATTCGTAACCGTAACGGACCTGCTGCAGGAAGCCAGCGTCCAAGGCAACGAAGTCCGCGATCAAGCCTGGCTGCAAGAGCAGTTGGAATTCGCCACCGGCTTGTGATCGTAGCAAAAAAGCCCAGTTTAGGCTGGGCTTTTTTGAGTTTCTGAATTCCCCGAATTCAGGACTCGCTGCAGGATTAAAATCTGGTAGGCATTGCAAGCGATCAGCGGAGCAACAATCCAGGCGGTTGCGGAATTCACGCCAATCTTCAACACGCCGACAGTTTCCACAATCGTTACGGCAATCATAAAGAACAGCGTCGGGATCCAGGCGGTTGCATTTGTCAGCTTTGCCTTATAAAAGGCCGTACCGACGGCCACAATAAGCACAATGAAACCTAAGACGAGGTCGGAAACCCCGTTCTTCTCCCCGCCCACAAAAATTCGGAAGAACATCAGCTCCAGCAGCGCCAAAGCAGTTAAAACCAACTGCACGTATTGCCAGGTTCTTTTGGAGAAAACACCGTTCCCCATATAATTGATCATCAAATATGCAAAAAAGCCCATTTGGGAATACACGCTGACCATGATGCCGACCCCCAGCAATATTCCGACATTCACCAAAATATCCGTCACGCCTTTATATTGCAGCGTATCGGTCCATTGCAGGAGTAAACCAACGATCAGCGAACCCGCCGCCCCCACGGCCAAGGTTGTCCCAAATAAGTAAAGCCATTTTTTTAAATTCAAGCCCCTTCCACCTCCACTAACGAAATATTTTACCAACGATCCCGGTAAAAAACCATTGTTTTTAAGCTTTTCATTGGGATATTTCCGTTTTTAAGCTGCATACTAACTTCAGCAATGATGATAAGGAGGAAGGGAACCATGAAATGGCGGGGCACCCGTTGGATTCTATGCTTCTTATGTACATTTACTCTTCCGATAGCGGCTTGCGGCTCGGAACAAAGCTCCTCCTCTTCTTCCCAGGGTGGGGGATATAAGGAAACGAAATCCATGGTCATCGATATTCTGAAGACCGACGATGGCAAGAAGGCCATCTACGAAGCGTTAAGCACTCCCCCAAGCAGCAGCAGCGAAAGCGGCGGCGGCAGCGAAGGCGGCTCCGAATCGGGCTCGGATTCCGGTTCCGGATCGGGCGGTTCCGGCGGAAGCGGGGGCAGCAGCGGCGGTGGTGGAACGTTCGGGGTGAAAATGATTCTTCCATCCCAGACGTCCAACGAAGTACGCATGGCGGTCAAAGAAACGATTACCTCACCGGAATATAAGAAGGAAATCGAGAAGATCATGACGGATCCGCAGTTTGCCGGAGATTTTGCCAAAGCGGTAAACTCGCAAAGCAGGGAGCTCCATATGCAGCTGATCAAGGACCCCACGTATCAAAAGTCGATCAGCGATATCTTGAAGTCTCCGGAAGTCATGAAAATGTTCCTCGATTTAACCAAAACACCGGACTACCGCAAGCAGTCCATGACGGTGATGCAGGAAGCGATGCAAAGTCCATTGTTCAAGATGGAAGTGCTTGAGCTGCTGAAAACCGTTGTTCAAGAACAACTGCAGCCGAGGGTGGAAAAGGAACCGAAGCAAGGCGGTGACGGCGGTAGTGAAGAAGGCGGCGATGAAGGCGGTCAAAGCAAAGAAAGCGGTGGCGGAGGAGGCAGCGGTGGCGGCTCCTAACCGTTAACTGCGTGAGGTCAAAAAAAAAGACTGGCCCCGAAAGGGTCAGTCTTTTTCACATTTGAGCACGATCCGTTGGGCCAATTCCCCATACAGTTGGCCTACGGCTGTATCGGCTTTATACACGGATGGGGAAAAATCCGGTTCGGACGGATGGTTATCCGGCGCTCCCAGCGGGATTTGCGCCAGCAGATCGGTGTGCAAGGACTCCGCCAACCGCGCCCCTCCACCTCGGCCGAAGATATAATCCTTCTCACCGCATTTGGAGCATTCATAGTAGGCCATATTTTCGACCACGCCCAGCACTTCATGCTCGGTACGCAGCGCCATGGTGCCGGCCCGTGCGGCAACGAAAGCCGCAGTCGCATGCGGTGTAGTGACGATAATTTCCTGGCTCTGCGGAATCATCTGGTGCACATCCAGCGCGATATCCCCCGTGCCGGGTGGAAAATCGAGCAGCAGATAATCCAGCTCCCCCCACCGAACATCGCTGAAAAACTGCCGAAGCATCTTCCCCAACATCGGCCCACGCCAGATGACCGGGTTGTTGTCCTGGATAAAGAAGCCCATCGACATCACTTTGACGCCAAATCGTTCAACGGGCAATATCTCGCCATTCTCGACGATGGGCGCTTCTTCAATCCCCATCATGTCGGGAACGCTAAAGCCGTAGATGTCGGCATCAATCAAGCCGACTTTCTTGCCCTGACGCGCCAAGGCCACCGCCAGGTTGACCGTAACGGTCGATTTGCCGACCCCGCCTTTGCCGCTGGCCACGGCGATAAAATGAACGCCCGCTCCCGGATCAAGGATCGGCAGTTGTTCCAGTCCGGCTCCATGCCCCTTCAGCTCTTCCCTTGGACTGGTGGATGGATTTGCACCTTGGCGCACCGAACTAAATGCCGCCTCCCTTTCCTGCTCCGAGGCTTCCCGGAAGCGAAGGTGGACATCCTCCACGCCGGCCTCGGATAAACGGAAGCGGATTTCCCGCTCAGCTTCGGCCTGCGCCTCGCTGCCTTTCTCAAAGCCGACCACCGTTAACGATACGCGTTCTTCCTTGATCATGATGTCGCGAATCCACTGCAATTCCACCAGGCTAAGCCCCGTGGTGGGTTCCGCGACGGGGCGTAAAGCCGCCTGAAGCTGCTCTTTCGTAATCACTGACAGCACCTCGACTTCATCAGATAGTTGAATCTATTATATCATTACCTGACATCGTCTGCCGGGGTTTGTACCTTCTCGCCGGAATAATATCGCAGAATCCCTTGGTAGATCGAGGCGGCTACTTTCCGCTGGTACGATTCGCTGCCGAGCAATTCCGCTTCCCCTGGATTGGATAGAAAACCCACCTCCACCAGGACGGAAGGAATATTCACCGCTTCAAGCAAATACACTTTCTTGTCCGAACGGTTAGCGACCCGGTCGGTGTTCTCCAAATTCCGCCGAAGCTCTTCCTGAACGAGAGCAGCCAGATTCGCGCTATCCTCGTGATTGGGGTAATAGAAGGTTTGCGCCCCCCGCCAGCGCGGCGAAGGAATGCTGTTCATGTGGATGCTCACAAGCAAATCAGCCTGCTGTTCCTGGATAAAGCGAACGCGGGTTTTCAGATCCTCCGTCTTCCGCTTGCTGTAGCTCTTGGTACCCGCCTCCGCCAGGTCCCGGTCCTCTTCGCGTGTCATGACAACAACCGCACCTGCCTGTTGCAGATAGTCGCGCAGGTACAAGGAGACGGCCAGATTAATGTCCTTCTCGATCAGCCCCTGCTTGCTGCTCGCTCCGCCATCCGGCCCCCCGTGCCCGGCATCCAGTGCGATGATCTGCCCTGCCAGCGGAAGGCTCCAGTAGTTCCATGCTCTCTTTGTCGGCACCTCATAGAAGGCCATCCCGAGGATCAGGGCGGCAAGGCCGACGCCGATCAGCGCTATTTTAATGTGGGTCAGAGAAATCCATAACGTCACCTTGTCTCGATCGCGCATAAAAAAGCCACCTTTCTCCCTTCATGACATTACTCATGATATGGGACAAGGTGGACGAATATGACTCCAGAAGTGCAGTCAGTTATGGACTTGCTGCTTCATCCCTTCAATCAGGACCTCAGCCACTTCCGGCCGGGTGAATTCCGGCGGCGGACACACCCCGTCGCGCAGCAATCCGCGAACTTTCGTGCCGGACAAGGTTAAATGATCTTCCTTCGGATGCGGACAGGTCTTGCTCGAAGCCATATTCCCGCATTTGGTGCAGAAGAAGCTGTGTTCAAAGAACAGCGGCGAGATCCCCAGCTCCTCGGCAGTGAAATTCGAGAAAATTTCCTGTGCCTCGTACGTGCCGTAGTAATCGCCAACGCCCGCGTGGTCGCGCCCGACGATGAAATGGGTACATCCGTAATTTTTGCGTACCATCGCATGAAAAATCGCCTCACGCGGACCGGCATATCGCATAGCTGCGGGGAATACCCCCAGAAACGTGCGGTCTTCAGGATAATAGTTGGCCAGCAGAGTCAAATAACTCTTCATCCGAACATCCGCCGGAACGTCGTCCGATTTGGTCTCGCCTACCAGGGGATTCAGGAACAAAGCATCTACGATTTCCATGGCACTCTTCTGGATATATTCATGCGCCCGGTGAACCGGATTACGGGTCTGAAAACCAACCACCGTCTTCCAGCCCTTCTCGGCAAAAATGCGCCGCGTCTCCGACGGATCGAAGTAAAACTCCCTAAAGCGCGCAGGCTCGGGGCGATTCAGCACCTGGACCGCACCTCCCACATAATAAGGCGAACGCTCCAGCAGCTTCTTAACTCCAGGGTGTTCCGGATCATCGGTTTTAAACACCTTCCGGGCTTCCTCTGCCTGATCGACGGCATAAACGCTGCCAATCTCCAACAGGCCGTATACGACGCCATCCTGTTCGCCTACTAGCGCGACCTGCTCTCCAACCTCCAGGCTTTCCGCCTGCTCGCGGGCAACGGAGAGGGTAATCGGAATGCTCCAGACGGTCCCGTCCGCCAGTCGCATCCGCTCGAGGACCGATCGATAATCGTCTTCGTTCATAAAGCCGGTTAACGGCGAAAATGCTCCCACTCCAATCAAATCAAGGTCCGAAATCGTCCAGCTGTTGATCGAAATGGCCGGCAGTCCCTTTGCCGTTTCCAGGAGATGTTCCCGCTGTTCCCCCGTAACCAGACGGTTAATAAGACTTCCGCCATGCGGTAATATTGTCGTCACCCGTATCTCCCCCAATTCTGAAATCTTCTTCTTAGCCGCGATTTATTTATGCAGGCCGCACTCCGTCTTATCCGTACCGGACCAGCGCCCTGCACGAGGGTCCTCACCGGGCATAACCGGACGGGTACAATGTTCGCAGCCGATGCTTGGATAATTGCGGTCATGCAAAGGATTATAAATGAGCTCATGTTCGCGGATGTAGTTCCACACGTCTTCCGAAGTCCAATTGGCAATCGGATTGAACTTGACCAGGCCAAATTTAGCATCGTATTCGATTTTCTTCGCATTGGCCCGGGTTGGCGCCTGATCGCGGCGAATCCCGGTGATCCAGGCGTCGTAGCGGCCCAGAACCCGCGTCAGCGGCTCAACCTTACGAATGTTGCAGCAGGCGTTCGGATCCGATTTCCACAGCTCCTCGCCATGTTGCTCAGCCTGCTCTTCCGGAGTCAGCTTAGGGGACACCCGGACAAATTCCAGCCCATATTTGGCAGCAATGGCATCCCGGGTCTCATAGGTTTCTTGAAAATGAAAATCCGTGTCCAAGTAAAAAATATCGGTGGATGGGCTGACCTGCTGCAGCATATCGACCAGGACGACATCCTCAGCCCCAAAGCTGCAGGCAAAGGTGATATTCGGAAACGTCTCTACCGCCCAGGCGATAATCTCCTGGGGAGTGGACGCCTCAAATTCCTCGGCCTTAGCTGCAATCAACTGCTCTTTTTCCATTAAGTTCACTTTCCTCGGACCTCCCGCATTAGGATAAACAGGGTAAATCAATTATTATTCCAACTAATCTGATTTGAATTATATTTTTAAGTATATGTTATTCCCCTTAGAAGTCAATACAAAAAAAACCAAAATGAAAAAAAGACCTGGCCCCTCCAAAGAGAAGCCAGGTCACTCGTTATCTTATGGGTCGTCCAACCCGATTATTCTTTGATTTTGATCGCCTTAGCCTCGGTGTCGCCCACCTCAGCCATGTCGTCCAATGCGTATTCGACAAGCGCCTTAAAGTTGTTGGAAGAAGTCGTCGCTCCGGAGATGACGTCTACGTCGCCGATCAATTGCTTGTCAACGAGCTGCTTCTCCAGTTCCTCGGTATATTTCGCCGGATACGTCCCCGATTTTGGTTCCATGGCAGCTTTGTATCCTTCGTCTTCCGTTTTCAGCTTGCCTTCCTCGTTCACATAGTCAAAATTGGCGGCAGCGATCTTGTGATCCTTGATAGTCAGCTCCAACTGCGGTTTCCAGCCATGATCATCAAACGCTTCGGCTTCGACCTTATAAGTGCCGTCCTCGTACAGGTTAACGATCGCGTCGCTGGTATCGCCGGTTTTCGCATGCTCCAACGCGGCTGCAGCCAACTCGTTAAAATTTCTGGAGGAGTGGGTTGCGCCCGCAACGGCATCCACCTTTGCCGCATCCTGTACTTCGACGAGTTTGCTGCCGAGTTGGTCGAAGGCCTCGCGAGGCGTCATTTGGTTGAACTCTTTGAACGCGTTGGTGTAATTCTCGTCATTGGTGCGCAAATCCCCGTTTTCGTTCGTATAATCGTAATAGGCCTTTTCGATTTTACCGTCTTTCACCGTCACTTCTACGTAAGCGATCCAGTTCCTGACGTCCTTGCGATCATAAATGCCTTTGTACGTGCCGTCCTTAAACGTCCCCTCCGTTGCCGAATTGTCGGTCGTTGCCGCCGCGTCGTTCAAGCTCCCATCGACGGCTCCCGTAGTGTTGGCGGCTTCCTTGTCATTGCCGCCGCATGCGGTCAGGGCCAGCGCCAGAATAAGGGCAGCCCCCACGATCTTCAAGTTCTTCAAAATCACACCCCCACTTTTCATTGTTGTAGCTTCGGAAAAATCGTATCATGCGGCGGCTCAAATGTATGTGAAATATTGCACTTAGTGTGCGACATAGTTTACATTACCAAAAAAAGCCCTCCTCCGCAAAGCGGAAAAGGGCTTTCGTTGAACGTACAGATTAACGTTTCGAGAACTGAGGAGCACGGCGAGCTGCTTTAAGGCCGTATTTCTTCCGTTCTTTCATCCGTGGGTCACGAGTCAAGAATCCTGCTTTCTTCAATGCAGGACGGAATTCCGGATCTGCCTTGAGCAAAGCGCGGGAGATCCCGTGACGGATTGCACCGGCTTGACCGGAGATACCGCCGCCATGAGCAATGACGATCACGTCGTAATTCCCGAGCGTTTCTGTCAAAGTCAGCGGTTGTTTTACGATCAGCTTCAGCGTTTCCAAACCAAAATATTCGTTGATGTCGCGTTTATTGATGACAATGCGTCCTTCACCCGGTACAAGGCGAACACGAGCTACCGAATGTTTACGACGACCTGTCCCATAGTATTGTACTTGTGCCATGAAACTGTCCTCCCTTTTAATTATCCGCGAAGTTCGTAAACTTCAGGTTTTTGTGCCGCATGTGGATGCTCTGTGCCAGCGTAAGCTTTCAGTCTCAGCTTCATTTTCTCGCCTTGGCGAGTTTTAGGCAGCATGCCGTGAACGGCGGACTCGATTACACGTTCAGGTTTCGTTCTCAGCAAATCCTTGGCAACCGTCACTTTCAAACCGCCTGGATGCAGGGAATGACGATAGTATTTTTTGTTATCCATTTTTTTGCCGGTCAGGGCAATTTTCTCCGCATTGATGACGATGACGAAATCACCGCTGTCAACGTGTGGAGTAAATTGGGGTTTGTGTTTACCGCGGATAAGAGCAGCAGCTTCGCTAGCCAAACGGCCCAGCGTTTTGCCTTCGGCATCGATGATGTGCCATTTGCGCTCTACTTCGCCTGGCTTCGCCATATAAGTGGTACGCATGTAAAGATCCTCCTTCAAGTTCGTCCGAAATGGTTCATCCTGCTGAAAACGATCTTGCTCTTCGGGTCGCTAGACCTCTCCAGCAGATTTATCTTCGATCGTTTCATTCTTGTCTAAGCAAGCTTAAAGTCTTGTTTGAGCGGTCTTCTCGATTGGGGGCTGTGGGATAGCCATCAAGAAAACACAACTTTTATTTTACAGGAACCACATTTAATACGCAAGCTTTTTTTCAGAAAGATAATCTAAGATCATCCCGAAAGATCCGGGAATATCGTTAATCAAACAGATCCCCAAAAATGTCCAACGCCGACTTCTTTTTCTTCGGTTTGTAATGTCCCTGCTGCGGGTATCTGGGGTCATAACCCGGCTTCGGAGGGTATCCGGATGGTGTCTTGGCTTGCTTGTATGGATCCCCGTTCCGCCGATCCTCATATCGATCCTCACGGCGTTCGTACCATTCGTTAAACGCCGGCCGAATTTCCCGGATTTCGCTCATCAGTTTCTCCAACTCGCCCCGGTCGAGCCAGACCCCTTTGCAATCCGGACAAACATCGATCAGCACGCCGTCTTTCTCTACCTCACGCATACGCACATCGTTACATACTGGACATTTCAAGGCAAAGTCCTCCTTTATTAGCTCCATATATCTTACTTTTTAAATAAGTTACGGATTGCCGTCCCCAAGGTTTCAGTTTTGCCTTTTATTCCAGCCTCTCATCGTACTCCACACTCCAAAGCATGAGCCCCTTACTCTCAGCCGTTGGGCCTGCCGCCTTCCGGTCCTTCGCCTCCAGAATCGCCTTCATCGCAGCCGGCGCTCGCTTGCCTTCGCCAATCTCCAGAAGTGTTCCAACGATGATTCTGACCATGTGCTGCAAGAATCCATTGCCGGTGATGTAGAAATGGAGAATCCCTTGGCCCGAGGTACCCGGAAGTTTCGCTGATGAATCCACAACGATCCGGGCATCATAAATAGTACGAACGTGGCTCGCCTTCGTGGAGTGACGTGAAGCAAATGAAGTGTAATCATGAGTCCCAAGCAAATGCGGCAGACTCTCCTGCATCGCTTCAACGTTTAACTTCCCTGGATGATGGAACTGATAATTCCGTTGAAACACATCGGGGATGCGGTTGGCATTGATCGTATAGCGATAAGTTTTCCGTTTGGCCGAACGTCGGGAATGGAAATCGAGCGGGACCTCCTGGGCGGTTAACACGCGGATATCGGAAGGGAGCCGTCCGTTCAGCGCCATACACCAGCGTTCTACAGGAATTTGCGAAGCGGTGTGGAAATGGAACGGCTGCTGCCGGGCATGCACCCCGGCATCGGTTCGCCCGGAGCCATGAATCTTGATGATTTCACCAGTCAACTGGCGAATGGCTTCCTCGATATGATCCTGAACCGTGTTCCCACCCGGCTGGGTTTGAAAGCCGAAATAGTTCGTTCCGTCGTAACTGACGGTCATCAGCAAGTTGCGCATCGGTCCCTTCCTTTCTCGTCGCCGGATTCCAATAAAAAAACTCTCCGAAAGCTTAGCCATAAGGCGAGCCGACAGAGAGTTTTACACGCTAGACAGGGAGAATCTCCCGAATTATGCGCGGTCTACCAGTTCCAGATAAACCATAGGAGCAGCGTCGCCGCGGCGAGGTCCCAGCTTCAGGATACGAGTGTATCCGCCTGGACGGCTGGAATAACGTGTTGCCAATTCGTTGAACAGCTTTTGGATTGCATCCTGCTCGCCGTCGATCGATTCGCGGCGAACGTAAGCTGCCACTTGACGACGGGCGTGCAGGTCACCGCGTTTTGCCTTGGTGATCAGCTTCTCGGCGATCGAGCGAACTTCTTTCGCCTTCGCTTCCGTCGTTTGGATGCGTTCGTATAAGAACAGGTCGGTTACCAGGTCGCGGAACAAAGCTTTACGCGCGCTGGAATCGCGGCCCAACTTTTGATATGCCATGAGTTTTCCCTCCTTCGCTAGAACGATTCAAGTGAACTTATTCTTCAGTGCGCAATCCCAAACCCAGCTCCTCGAGCTTCTCTTGAACTTCCTCCAAAGATTTACGACCCAGGTTCCGCACCTTCATCATATCTTCTTCGGTTTTCGTCGTCAGCTCTTGTACCGTATTGATTCCGGCACGCTTGAGGCAGTTATAGGAACGAACGGAGAGATCAAGCTCTTCAATCGTCATTTCAAGCACTTTTTCTTTCTTGTCTTCTTCCTTCTCGACCATGATTTCCGCGTCTTTCGCTTCGTCCGTAAGTCCTACGAACAAGAAGAGATGCTCGGTCAAAATCTTGGCGCCGAGGCTCACCGCTTCTTCAGGTCTGATACTGCCATCGGTCCACACTTCAAGCGTAAGCTTGTCGTAGTTGGTCACTTGGCCAACCCGGGTATTCTCTACCACGTAGTTGACCCGAGTAATCGGGGTATAGATCGAATCGACGGGAATGACACCGATCGGTTGATCATCTCGTTTATTTCGATCTGCCTGAACGTAACCACGACCGCGGCCTGCGTAGATGCGCATATGGAGTCTCGAACCCGGTTCAAGCGTAGCAATATGCAAGTCCGGATTCAAAATTTCCACGTCGCTGTCCGCACGGATATCTCCTGCCGTAATCACTCCCTCGCCTTCCGCATCGATTTCGAGGATTTTCTCCTCATCCGAATGAATTTTCAGCGAGAGAGCTTTCAGGTTCAGGATAATCTCCGTAACGTCTTCCATAACGCCCGGTACGGTCGCGAATTCATGCAGAACTCCATCGATTTGGACCGAGGTTACCGCAGCACCCGGCAGAGAAGAGAGCAAAATCCGGCGAAGCGAGTTGCCCAGTGTGGTGCCATACCCACGTTCAAGTGGTTCTACTACAAATTTCCCATAGGTGCCTTCATCGTTAACTTCTACGGTCTCGATTTTTGGCTTTTCGATTTCTATCACGAAAGTACCCCTCCTTCAAAACGTCGTTCCTTTGAAACTGCCTGATGTGCTGAAGTGTGTAACGTAGTATGCCTAAACAACCATTGTTCCCAATTGACGCTGTTGTTATACCACGGCTTCAGCGCGGCTTCATTAAACGCGGCGGCGTTTTGGAGGACGGCAGCCGTTATGAGGAATTGGAGTCACGTCTTTGATCATGTTGACTTCAAGGCCTGCCGCTTGCAAGGAGCGGATAGCGGCCTCACGGCCAGCACCAGGGCCTTTAACCATAACCTCAACGCTCTTCATGCCATGTTCCATCGCAGCTTTAGCAGCAGATTCTGCAGCCATTTGCGCGGCAAACGGAGTCGACTTACGGGATCCTTTGAATCCAAGACCGCCGGAGCTGGCCCAAGAGATCGCATTACCGTGCGGATCCGTAATGGTTACAATCGTATTATTGAAGGTGGAGCGGATATGAGCCACGCCAGATTCAATATTTTTCCGGTCACGACGTTTCGTACGTACGACTTTTTTTGGTTTAGCCATTGTCTGTTATCCCCCCTTCTTATTTCTTCTTGTTCGCTACTGTACGACGAGGACCCTTACGAGTACGGGCATTCGTTTTCGTACGTTGTCCGCGAACCGGCAAGCCGCGACGATGACGCACTCCGCGGTAGCAGCCAATCTCGATCAAACGTTTAATATTTAAGGAAATTTCACGACGCAGGTCGCCTTCCACCTTGACCGTCTTGTCGATCGTTTCGCGTAGTTTGCTAACCTCATCTTCCGTCAAATCACGAACACGAGTGTCCGGATTGATGCCTGTTGTGCTCAGGATTTTCTGGGAAGTCGTTTTACCGATTCCGAAAATGTAAGTTAAGGCGATCTCAACGCGTTTATCACGTGGCAAATCCACACCAGCAATACGTGCCATTTTACGCTACACCCCCTTCAATTAACCTTGTTTTTGTTTGTGTTTCGGATTTTCGCAAATCACCATGACATTGCCTTTGCGACGAATGACTTTGCATTTTTCGCAAATCGGCTTTACAGAAGGTCTTACCTTCATGCTGATTACCTCCTAAAAGTTTTACAGAAGTAAAACTGGGATCGAAAGCATACGTAAAGTTTTGCGAAGCAAAACTCGAACCGCAGGCATTCTAATCATAAACTACTCTCTGAAACAACTCAACCTGAATATTGTACCACAACTTTACCTTAATGGGTATAGTCTATTTGCGGTAGGTAATCCGGCCTTTCGTCAAATCATACGGCGAAAGCTGAACAACCACTTTGTCCCCTGTCAAAATGCGGATAAAGTGCATCCGCAGCTTACCGGAAACGTGAGCGAGAATTTGATGCCCATTCTCCAGCTCCACTTTGAATGTAGCATTCGGCAATGGTTCAATAACCACGCCTTCGACTTCAATGACATCTTCTTTAGCCACAGTCAGTCTCCTTTCTCTTCAGCCATAGAATCGGCGGAGTTCTGATAAACAAGAACCGCATGCCGCAGTTTCCCGTTCGTCACCCGTCCGCTTTCCTGCAAACTATGAACAACCTCGCTGCTGACTATGGGCAGTAGCTCAAGATGCTGGGCATTTTTACGTTTGGGTGCATCAAACTTTCGTTTGTTTCCATCCGCGATCCAGACGAATCTGTCGTCCGGAATCCCGACAATCACATAAATCGCCCCGGCATCTCTGCCTTTGAGAACTTTCACCAACTGACCGACTTGCGGCTCCGAGCGTTCTTTCACGTTCATCACCTACGCATTCAGCTTCGTGAAAATTTCCATTCCGTCCGGCGTTACAGCTACCGTATGCTCGAAATGAGCGCACAGTGAACCATCTACCGTGACCACTGTCCAGTTGTCTTCCAGCGTCTTAACATATCGCTTCCCCATGTTCACCATCGGTTCGATCGCCAGGACCATCCCGGGCTTCAGCCGGGGTCCCCGGTCTGGCAAACCATAATTCGGAATTTGCGGTTCTTCGTGCAAGCTCGCGCCAATGCCGTGACCGACATATTCCCGAACGACGGAAAAACCGGCAGCTTCGATAAATTGCTGAATTGCATGCGAGATCGTGAACAATCGAACATCCGGTTTAACGAGCTCAAGGCCCGCGTACAGAGATCCTTCGGTGACTTCCAAGAGCTTCTTGGCTTCGTCCGAAATCTTGCCCACCGGATAAGTCCACGCCGAGTCCCCATGGAAACCACGATACTCCGCGCCGATATCCAAAGTGATGATATCGCCTTCGTTCAATTTGCGTTTGCCGGGAAATCCGTGTACCAATTCTTCGTTGACCGAAGCGCAAATACTATAAGGAAAACCGTTGTAACCTTTAAAGGACGGCACGGCGCCCTGACTGCGAATGTATTTATCGGCGAGTTGATCGAGTTCCCCCGTCGTAATTCCAGGCTCAATCGATTGCGCCATGAGCCTGTGCGTTTCCGCTACGATCCGCCCAGCTTCTCGCATAAAGCCTAGTTCCGTTTCGGATTTACAAATGATCATTACACCTAACCTCGCAGTAGTGACACGATTTCTTTCGAAACCGCATCGATTTCCTGTTCACCATCTACCTGACGCAACAGGCCTTTATCTTCGTAGAACTTCAGAAGCGGTGCGGTTTTGTTGATATATTCGTCCAAACGAGTGCCCACGCTCTCCTCGTTATCATCCGAGCGTTGGTACAGCTCGCCGCCGCATTTATCACAAACACCTTCCTGAGCCGGAGGATTAAAGATCACATGATAAGTGGCGCCGCAGGATTTGCAAATCCGGCGTCCGGTCAGCCGCGCCAGCAGCTTGTTCCGGTCCACTTTCAGGTTGATGACGTGGTCCAGCT
This sequence comes from Paenibacillus phocaeensis, assembly GCF_900021165.1. Lineage (GTDB taxonomy): Bacteria > Bacillota > Bacilli > Paenibacillales > Paenibacillaceae > Fontibacillus > Fontibacillus phocaensis. Next base: position 17,550 of record NZ_FCOQ01000010.1, read on the forward strand.
TGCGACCCAGACCTTCAAGCAGCTCTTCCAGCGATTCCGCTTGCGAAAGGGTTCTTGGAAAACCGTCCAATAAAAAACCTTTTTCGCAATCGGGCTGCTGCAAGCGTTCGCGAACGATCCCCACTGTCACATCATCAGGCACGAGCAGTCCCTGATCCATATATTCCTTCGCTTTCATCCCCACAGGTGTTCCCTGTTTGATTGCCAGGCGAAATGCGTCGCCAGTAGAGATATGAGGAATACCGAATTCGTTAACGATTGTCTCGGCTTGTGTTCCTTTTCCTGCTCCGGGAGGCCCCATGAATAGTAGGTTCATGTCTCTCACTCCCTCCAAGACTTCTCTACAACAAGAAATAGCGCAGTTAGGTGCCAGGCAAGGGCGCTTGCACGACCCTGTTCCTGGTACCTACCGACTATTTATTAATGAAACCTTTATAGTGACGTTTGATCAATTGGCCTTCGATGGTCTTCATCGTATCCAGCGCAACGCCGATCACGATCAGAATCGAAGTACCGCCGATCAGAACCGAACTTGGCAGTCCCGCCAAAGCTCCCAAGCCCATAGGGAGAATGGAAATGGCAGCCAAGAAAATAGCACCGGTCATCGTCAGACGGGTCAACACCCGAGTGAGATAGGTTTCCGTCGTTTTACCCGGACGGATCCCAGGAATATACCCACCGTTTTTCTTCATGTTCTCCGCCATCTGTTGCGGGTTCATCTGTACGAACGTATAGAAGAACGTGAAGCCGATGATCATGATTACATAAAGCACCATCCCGAGCGGACGGTTGGTGGACAAGTTGCTGCTGATCCATTGCGCCCAAGTGTGCGTCGACCAGAAGCTGGCGATGACCACCGGGAACTGCAGCAAGGAAACGGCGAAAATGACCGGGATGACGCCGGCAGCGTTGATTTTGAGCGGAATATGGGTATTCTGCCCGCCATACATTTTATTGCCGACGACGCGTTTCGCGTATTGTACCGGAATTTTCCGAATCGCTTGTTGGACGTAAATGACGCCGATCACGATCAATACGCATACGAGGACAATCGCAATGGACTTCACCACGTTGATAAACGCTGCACCTTCAACAATAAACTCGGATTGAGCTATCGTTGTGATATGCGATGGAATGGTAGCGATGATCCCCGCAAAGATAATCAGCGAGATCCCGTTGCCGATCCCTCTTTCGGTAATCTGCTCACCTAACCACATCAGGAACGATGTACCGGCCGTTAACACGATCGCAATGACCAGATAGTCACCAAACGTTGCGTTTGGTACCATCTCCGTACCATACAACCGGTTAAAACCAATCGATGTGGCAAAAGCCTGAATCACGGCCAAAATGACGGTTCCGTAACGGGTCACCTGTGCCATTTTCTTCTTGCCGTGTTCCCCTTGCTTGGCCCATTCCGCGAATTTCGGAATGACGTCCATGGACAAGAGTTGTACGATGATGGAAGCCGTGATATAAGGCATGATCCCGAGGGCGAAGATGGAGAAGTTCTTCAGGGCGCCGCCCGAGAAGGTGTTCAAGAACCCTAACAAGTCGCTTCCAGCCGTGTTCGTCGCCTCGAAGACGTCTTTATTAACGCCCGGAACCGGAACGAAGGAACCGATCCGGTAAATGAGGAAGATGAACAACGTGAACAAAATGCGGTTGCGAAGGTCTTGAACATGCCATATGTTCTTAATGGTTTTAAACATTAGATCACCTCGGTTTTACCGCCGGCAGCCTCGATTTTCTCTACCGCAGATTGGGAGAACTTATTCGCTTTAACTGTCAGCTTGACAGTAATTTCACCGTTGCCGAGAATCTTGATGCCGCTCTTCGCGTCTTTCACGATTCCTTGTTCAAACAACAGCTCAGGAGTTACTTCCGTATCCGCCGCAAAGTTGTTCAAATCTTCGATGTTCACAATCGCATACTCTTTCCGCGTCGGATTGATGAACCCGCGTTTCGGCAAGCGACGATACAGCGGGTTTTGACCGCCTTCGAAGCCCGGACGCACACCACCGCCGGAACGAGCGTTTTGACCTTTATGACCGCGAGTAGACGTTTTACCCATACCGCTACCTGTACCGCGGCCAACGCGCTTGCGTTCTTGGCGGGAGCCAGGAGCTGGAGAAAGCTCATGTAACTTCATCGTTCGTTGCACCTCCTTATTTATTGTTGGCACTTATATTTATTGAAATCCATTAGCCTTCGATTTCTTGAACCGATACCAAGTGGCTCACTTGATTAACCATGCCGCGAATGGCCGGGTTGTCGTTGTGAACAACGGATTGGTTGATTTTGCGAAGACCCAATGTTTTCACGGTAGTACGTTGGTTCTCCGGACGACCGATCAAACTACGCACGAGGGTAATTTGCAGTTTAGCCATGAGATTCCCTCCTTAACCGAGAAGTTCTTCGACGGTTTTACCGCGCAATTTCGCAACATCTTCAGCGCGTTTCAGACGGGACAAGCCCTCCAAAGTCGCGTTGACCATGTTGATGGAATTCGAAGAACCCAAAGATTTAGTCAAAATGTCGCCTACGCCTGCCAGTTCGAGAACCGCACGAACCGGACCGCCAGCGATAACCCCGGTACCTTCAGATGCCGGTTTCAGCAGAACGCGGCCAGCTCCGAAGTGCCCGATTACTTGGTGAGGGATCGTAGTGCCTACAAGCGGAACATGCACAAGGTTTTTCTTCGCATCTTCGATGCCTTTGCGGATGGCATCAGGCACTTCGCCTGCTTTACCGATCCCGGCGCCAACCCAGCCTTTGCCGTCGCCGACAACTACAAGCGCGCTGAAGCTAAAACGACGTCCGCCTTTAACTACTTTAGCTACGCGGTTAATGTTTACAACTCTTTCTGTCAGTTCTAAAGTGTTCGGATCTACACGCAAGTCGTTAACCTCCTTTTAGTAATTATTTTTTAGAATTCCAGGCCTGCTTCGCGAGCTGCGTCAGCCAGCGCCTGAATCCGTCCATGGTACAAGTATCCTCCGCGGTCAAATACAACGTTCTTGACCCCTTTTTCTTGACCGCGTTTTGCGATCAATTCGCCGACTTTGCGAGCGGATTCCACGTTGCCGCCATTGCCGATCGAACCGCTCAGTTCTTTATCGACGGTCGATGCGCTGGCCAGCGTTACCCCTGCCACGTCGTCGATCAGTTGAGCGTAGATATGTTTGGAAGAACGGTATACGTTCAGTCTTGGACGAGCTGCCGTTCCTTGGACTTTTTTACGTACACGCAGATGTCTTTTCAGACGTGCTTTGTTCTTATCACCTTTTGTAATCATGACTTCCCTTTCACTCCCTTCGGTTTACCACTATCGGACATTTCACTTCAAGACGCCAGAAGGCGAGGCACGTTAAGAAGAAGCTTATTTCTTCTTACCGGCTTTACCTTCCTTACGAATGATGCGTTCGCCTTCATACTTGATCCCTTTGCCTTTGTACGGCTCAGGTTCGCGGACGGAACGAATTTTAGCGGCGTATTCGCCTACGCGCTCTTTATTGATCCCTTTAACGATGATCTTCGTATTCGTAGGCACTTCAAATTCGATGCCCGCTTCCGGAGTGATTTCCACCGGGTGGGAGTAACCCACGTTCAGAACCAGTTTGTTGCCGGTCAAGCTTGCGCGGTAACCGACACCAACCAGCTCGAGCGATTTGGAGAAGCCTTCCGTTACCCCGCTGACCATGTTGCTCACAACGGAGCGGGTCGTGCCATGCAGGGAACGATGTAATTTATTGTCAGAAGGACGTTCAACGGAGATCACGTTGCCTTCAACCGATACTTTGATGTCCTTGTGAAGCTCGCGAGTCAAAGTGCCTTTCGGCCCTTTTACCGTAATGACGCTATTATCAAGTGTGACATCCACACCACTTGGTACTGTAATTGGTTTGCGACCAATACGAGACATTTATTGCACCTCCTTGTTATAAGACGTAAATTACCAAACGTAGCAGACAACTTCGCCGCCGGCTTTGGACTGGCGCGCTTCTTTGTCCGTCATGACACCTTTGGAAGTGGAGATAATCGCGATACCCAAGCCGCCGAGGACACGAGGAACTTCATTGCTTTTCGTGTACACGCGAAGGCCTGGTTTACTGATTCTCTTAAGTCCAGAGATGACGCGTTCGTTGTTCGGGCCGTATTTCAGGAAAATACGGATGATCCCTTGTTTGTTATCCTCGATATATTCAGCGTCACGGATGAAACCTTCACGCTTCAGGATCTCAGCGATTTGTTTCTTGATCGTGGACGCAGGCAGTTCAACCGTCTCGTGACGCACCGTATTGGCGTTACGAATACGAGTAAGCATATCTGCAATTGGATCAGACATAGTCATTAGTGTAAACCTCCTTCCCGTTGTTGATGGATTACCAGCTTGCTTTTTTCACGCCAGGAATCTGGCCTTTATAAGCTAATTCACGGAAGCAAATTCTGCAAATTTTGTACTTTTGCAATACCGAATGTGGGCGACCACAACGTTCACAACGGGTATAAGCCCGCACTTTGAATTTAGGTGTACGTTGTTGTTTAACTTTCATTGAAGTTTTAGCCACTTAGCCTGACACCTCCTAAATAGTTTCGGAGAAAATGGACCTGTTACTTAGCAAACGGCATGCCGAGTTGCGTCAAGAGCTCGCGGGATTCTTCGTCAGTTTTCGCCGTTGTGACGATGACGATATCCATACCGCGCACTTTATCCACTTGATCGTATTCGATCTCAGGGAAAATCAGCTGCTCTTTCAGGCCCAGCGTATAGTTGCCGCGACCGTCGAATGCTTTCGTCGATACGCCGTGGAAGTCACGGACACGCGGAAGCGTTACATTAAACAGTTTGTCGAGAAAATGATACATGCGGTCACCGCGAAGCGTTACTTTCACGCCGATCGGCATGTTCTCACGCAGTTTAAATCCGGCGATGGATTTCTTCGCACGGGTGATTACCGGCTTTTGGCCTGCGATCAGCTGCATGTCGTTCACTGCGGAATCAAGCACTTTGGAGTTCGCTACGGCGTCACCAACACCCATGTTGATAACAACCTTCTCGATTTTCGGCACTTGCATTACCGTTGTATAGTTGAATTTTTGAACCAAAGCAGGTGTTACTTCGTTCAAAAAGCGTTCTTTCAATCTTGCTGCCATGAATCATGGACCTCCTTTCTTAACGTTACTGGATTAGTCGATTACTTCTCCGGATCTCTTCGCTACGCGAACTTTCTTGCCGTTGTCCAATACTTTGTAACCGATACGGGTTACTTTTCCGCTCTTCGGATCAACGTGCATGACGTTCGAAACGTGAATCGGAGCTTCTTTCTCGATGATGCCGCCTTGTGGGTTCAGCTGATTTGGTTTTTGATGTTTCTTCACCATGTTCACGCCTTCCACAAGCACGCGGTTTTCGCGAGGATAAGCGGCGATGACGCGGCCTTTTTTGCCTTTGTCTTTACCGGAAATCACGATCACCGTGTCGTCCTTCTTGACGTGCAGCTTATTGTTATGAGATTCAAGAATCTTCTTCAGTCTAGGCACTTGGTTTACACCTCCTGTTAAATCGGGCTCCCCATTGGCTTACGGGGTGTTCTTAGATAACTTCCGGAGCCAAGGAAACGATCTTCATAAAGTCTTTGTCGCGAAGTTCACGAGCAACTGGTCCGAAGATACGCGTTCCGCGCGGGCTCTTATCTTCTTTAACAACAACCGCTGCGTTCTCGTCAAATGCAATGTAGGAACCGTCTTTCCGACGAACCGAACGTTTCGTACGAACGACAACCGCTCTGACTACATCCCCTTTTTTGACAACGCCGCCTGGTGTTGCTTGTTTGACGGAGCAAACGATCAAATCTCCGATTTGTGCCGTACGACGACCCGTACCGCCCAAAACACGGATACACATCAGTTCCTTCGCGCCGGAGTTGTCAGCAACCTGCAAACGTGTAAATGGTTGAATCATGGATATTTCCTCCTTTCGGTCTAAGCTACCGTGCTATTAAATGATAACCGCTTCTTCAACGACTTCAACGAGTCTCCAGCGTTTGTCTTTGGACAGCGGGCGAGTTTCAGCGATTTTGACGATATCTCCGATTTTCGCGGTGTTGTTCTCGTCATGCGCTTTGAATTTCTTCGTGTATTTAATGCGTTTGTGGTACAAATCATGCTTCTTGTAGGTTTCTACAGCAACAACGATCGTTTTGTCCATCTTGTCGCTGACGACTTTACCAATTTGCACTTTACGGCTGTTACGTTCGCTCATGGTTAGCCTCCTTTCTGGACTTAGGCGCTTCGCTTAATGCGCTTGGCGCTTCTTAACTGATAATCCCAAGTTCTCTTTCACGGATAACGGTTTTAGCACGAGCTATTTCCTTACGCACATCGCGGATCCGAGTCGGGTTATCGAGTTGGCCGGTAGCCAACTGAAAACGGAGGTTAAAGAGTTCCTCTTTAAAACCTGCGATTTTTTGTTCGATTTCTGCAGTGGTTAAGTTGCGAAGTTCATTAGCTTTCATTTGCTTCACCACCCAATTCTTCACGTTTCACAAACTTCGTTTTGATCGGCAGTTTGTGGGCGGCAAGACGCATAGCTTCGCGTGCAATTTCCTCCGATACGCCAGCAAGCTCAAACATGATTTTGCCCGGCTTCACAACTGCGACCCATTTCTCTACGTTACCTTTACCGCTACCCATCCGGACTTCAAGAGGCTTTTGAGTAATCGGCTTGTCAGGGAAAATCTTAATCCATACTTTACCGCCACGTTTGATGTAACGAGTCATCGCGATACGCGCTGCTTCGATTTGACGGTTCGTGATCCAAGTCGGCTCCAGAGCCTGCAGGCCGTATTCACCGAAGTTGAGTTCAGTGCCGCCTTTCGCTTGGCCTCTCATATTCCCGCGTTGTTGCTTGCGGTGTTTTACGCGTTTTGGTACCAACATGATTAGTTGCCTCCTTCCTGAGCAGCTTGTTGTTTCTTAGCCGTAGGAAGAACCTCTCCACGATAGATCCATACTTTTACGCCGATGCGGCCGTAAGTCGTATGCGCTTCTGCCGTACCGTAATCGATGTCGGCGCGGAGCGTATGAAGTGGAACAGTTCCTTCACTGTAGCCTTCCGTACGAGCAATTTCAGCACCGCCGAGACGACCGCTGACTGCCGTTTTAATCCCTTTCGCTCCCGAACGCATCGTTCTTTGAATCGCTTGTTTCAGCGCACGACGGAAAGAAACGCGACGTTCCAATTGTTGTGCGATGCTTTCAGCAACGAGAATTGCGTCAAGATCAGGGTGTTTGATTTCCGAAATGTTGATGTGAACTTTTTTGCCGCCTGCGATTTTCGTAATTTCACCGCGCAGGTTTTCCACTTCCGAACCGCCTTTACCGATAACCATACCCGGCTTGGCTGTGTGGATCGTCACGTTCACACGATTTGCCGCTCTTTCAATCTCAATCCGAGATACCGCGGAGTCTTTCAGTTTATTTTTCAGGTGTTCACGAATTTTTACGTCTTCCAGCAAGAGATCACCAAAATCTTTGCCTGCGTACCATTTGGATTCCCAATCACGGATAATCCCTACTCGTAATCCGACCGGATTTACCTTTTGGCCCACACGTTTTCCCTCCTTATTTTTCGGATACCACCAAAGTAATGTGGCTGGTGCGTTTGTTGATCCGGCTAGCACGTCCCATTGCCCGCGGACGGAAACGTTTCATCGTCGGGCCTTGGTTTACGTAGGCTTGCGTAATCACCAATTTATTTACATCCATAGAATAGTTATGTTCAGCATTGGCAATCGCCGAGTTCAAGAGCTTCTCCACGATCGGGGAAGCCGCCTTTGGCGTATGGCGGAGAATCGCGATCGCGTCGCCAACTTGCTTACCGCGGATCAGGTCGATAACGAGCTGAGCTTTGCGGGGAGCAATACGAATCGATCTTGCATGTGCTTTAGCTTCCATGTAGTATTACCTCCTCTCAAACGAAGAACTTATCGTTATTAACGTCTCGTTTTCTTATCGTCATCCGTATGACCTTTGTAGGTCCGGGTTGGAGCAAATTCGCCCAGTTTATGTCCGACCATATCCTCGGTTACGTACACCGGTACATGCTTGCGGCCGTCATAAACACCAAACGTATGACCAATGAATTGCGGATAGATCGTGGAGCGACGGGACCAAGTTTTGATCACGACTTTCTTGTTCGAAGCGCTCGCTTCTTCCACTTTCTTAAGCAGGTACCCATCGATAAAAGGGCCCTTTTTCAGACTGCGACTCATTCATTTATCCTCCCTTCGCAATGCGCTGCAAGTTACGGTTCGTTCATGCCGCGAAGTGATCCGCGAAATGCGGATTACTTCGTACGACGGCGAACGATATATTTATCAGAAGCTTTGCCTTTTTTACGCGTTTTGTAACCCAGGGTCGGTTTGCCCCAAGGAGACAACGGAGATTTACGGCCGATCGGAGCGCGACCTTCACCACCACCGTGAGGGTGATCGTTCGGGTTCATGACGACACCGCGCACTTCCGGACGTTGTCCGAGCCAGCGGCTGCGTCCCGCTTTACCGATTTTCACAAGCTCGTGGTCACCGTTACCTACGGAACCGATCGTTGCGCGGCAAACTTTCAGGACTTTACGAACTTCGCCGGAAGACAGGCGGATCGTTACGTATTTATCCTCTTTACCGAGCAATTGAGCTTCCGTACCGGCAGCACGCACGAGTTGTCCGCCTTTGCCAGGTTTCAGCTCGATGTTGTGGATTACAGTACCCACCGGGATGTTCTCCAGCGGCATAGCGTTACCGATTTTGATATCGGAACCTGCGCCGGATTCGATCACGTCGCCCACTTTCAAGCCTTTCGGAGCGATGATGTAGCGTTTCTCACCATCGGCATAATGGATCAAAGCGATGTTCGAAGTCCGGTTCGGATCGTATTCGATCGTAGCAACGCGGCCTGGAATTCCATCTTTGTTCCGTTTGAAGTCGATGATGCGGTATTTACGTTTATGTCCGCCGCCGTGGTGACGAACAGTGATTTTACCTTGGTTGTTGCGGCCAGCCGTTTTGCTCAGCGGCGCAAGCAAAGATTTCTCCGGCTGATCCGTCGTAATTTCTTCGAAGGTCGATACGCTCATAGCGCGTCTTGCCGGGGATGTCGGTTTGTACTTTTTAATTGGCACGAGATTTCCCTCCTTACTTTAAACGATTTTATACCGATTCAAAGAATTGAAGCGGCTTGCTGTCCGCCGTCAATGTAACAAAAGCTTTCTTCCATTCGGGAGTGTATCCGGAGTAGCGTCCGTAACGTTTCAGCTTCCCAGGAACACGCAGGGTGTTTACGTTCTTCACCTTCACGCCGAAAATCGATTCAACAGCTTGCTTGATTTCGGTTTTGTTGGCACGAAGATCTACTTCGAAAACATACTTCAGATCGTTCATGTATTCCGTAGACCGTTCCGTAATCACCGGGCGTTTGATAATATCGCGAGGATCTTTCATTACGCGAGCACCTCCTCTACCTTCTGAACTGCTTCTTTCGTAATGATCAGTTTGTCGTGCGTCAGCACGTCAAGAACATTAATGCCGTCTGCCGCTACGAATTTAACGCCTGGAATGTTGCGTGCGGAGAGCGCCAAGTTGTCGTCATAGCTAGGAGCCACGACCAACGCTTTGCGTTCCACTTTCAGGTTGTTCAAAATCGCTGCGAATTCCTTCGTTTTAGGGGCGTTCATCGCAAGAGCGTCCAATACGATGATGTCCTGATCGATCACTTTCGACGAAAGCGCCGATTTGATCGCCAAACGACGAACTTTCTTAGGCAGTTTGTAGGAATAGCTGCGCGGAGTTGGTCCGAATACCGTGCCGCCGCCTTTCCATTGAGGAGCGCGGATCGAACCTTGACGCGCACGGCCCGTACCTTTTTGTTTCCAAGGCTTACGGCCGCCGCCACGAACTTCGGAGCGTCCTTTGACTTTATGCGTACCGAAACGCAGGGAAGCGCGCTGCATCACTACAGCTTCATGAAGAACATGCGTGTTCGGCTCAATTCCGAATACGGCATCGTTCAATTCCACTTCGCCTACTTGGCTACCGCTAATATTGAAAAGTGCTACTTTTGGCATTTGTTGTTCCTCCTTTCTTGAGGGCTACTTATTTCTTAATGGTTTGTTTGATTTTTACGAAGCTGTTTTTAGGACCTGGAATCGAGCCTTTAACAAGCAGTACGTTGCGTTCTGCATCCACGCGCACGATTTCGAGGTTTTGGATCGTTACGGTTTCGCTACCCATATGTCCTGGAAGGTGTTTGCCTTTCGGAACACGGTTCGCCTGAATGGAACCCATCGAACCCGGTCTGCGATGGTAACGGGAACCGTGAGCCATCGGGCCGCGGCTTTGTCCCCAGCGTTTGATAACGCCTTGGAACCCTTTACCCTTCGAAATACCTGTTACGTCAACAAATTCGCCTTCAGCAAAAATATCGACTTTGACCTCTTGGCCAACCTCGTATCCTGCCAAATCAACACCGCGAATTTCGCGAACGTAGCGCTTAGGCGTTGCGCCTGCTTTCTTCGCATGCCCAACTTCCGGTTTGTTTGCTCTTGCTTCCTTCTTATCGGCATAACCGATTTGGATCGCTTCATAGCCGTCATTCTCCAGATCTTTCTTCTGCAGAACCACGTTAGAGCTTGCCTCAATAACCGTTACGGGAATGACATTCCCCTCCGGAGTAAACACTTGAGTCATTCCAAGTTTTTTCCCTAAGATACCTTTCATGTTGACACCTCTTTTCCTTTCCTGGTTACCTTACATATAGTAGGTATTACAATTTGATTTCGATATCTACACCGGACGGCAGGTCCAAGCGCATCAAGGCATCCACAGTTTGTGGAGTCGGGTTCACAATGTCGATCAGACGTTTGTGCGTCCGTTGTTCGAATTGCTCCCGGGAATCCTTGTACTTGTGCACCGCACGGAGAATAGTAATCACTTGTTTCTCAGTTGGCAGCGGAATCGGCCCGGATACGCCAGCACCCGAACGTTTTGCTGTTTCAACGATTTTCTCTGCGGATTGATCAAGAATTCTGTGGTCGTAAGCTTTCAAACGAATACGAATTTTTTGCTTTGCCATTTTAGTCCCTCCTTCTATCGCCCAATTTAGTATCGGACATACTCCGTGAAAATTTTCTGACCGCCCTCCCATGGCAAAGGGGCCGGGTGTGTCAGTAACCTCTCACATCATCGCAACGTCACAGAACAACATTCACTATTATATAGAAAAGATAGGCGGAATGCAAGCATAAAATCTAAAGGTTCCGCTTGCCATCCCGCCTGCCGCGGACGGCACAAAAAAAGCGCGCATCCAAGGCCCAGCGCTTCATGATGGTTTATAATTCCGTGGTCCCCCGCTCTCGCCGCTTTAATGGAAGCATTCAGCGACAGCAGCTTGATCTGACCGGCAATTTCGTTCACCGCAGTTACGCGGGCTTCAACATATTTCGCATCCGGACTTTCAATGGCTAGAAGATGCGTGCTTAGCTGGGCACGCAGCGAAACAAAAAGCCGCTTCCCGTAAAGCGGGAAACAGCTCTTTGCTTTAGGCTGTGTTATCTTTGTCACCAAACTTAAAGCCCGTCCATTTATGGTTGACATTTCGAAGAAATCCTACACCTAAAATTAAAACCGAAATAATTAGCTCGATGATTGTTACGGAGTATAATAATCCGCTTAGATCCACAACGTCACTACGGCTAATAGCTCTACGAAACGCATCCGCTTCAGAAAACAAAAGAAACTGAAAAAGAGTAAAAAACAACAATTGAATACCAAATTTGATCATTCTTCTACCCACTCGTATACTCCATCAGGAACGTTTTTCTTCAACAAATTATTGTAAATTGATTTTGGGGAATAGGTATCAACCCAAACTTCTTCCATTTTAGTATCAGGAGCAGAATATCTACCTTTCATCCATTTTTGAGAATAACCCCATGAGTTCTTCATAATTGGATAATAAGTCATATACATGGTTTTTCCAGCTGGAACATTCATGGTCACCGAATCAGATGCACTGTACTTATTTGTCCATGAACCTCCCAATGCGACTGTCACTGCTTCTTTAAATTTACCACTCACATCTAAGTTGATCGACCATTCACTTGAACTACTATATGAGAAAGTATGGGATTGAGTGATTGAGCTGCTATTTTTCCATTGTTGCGTTATCCTTTGTTTTAAACTTGGTCGATGGGCGTTTTCATTATATCCCCTTTGTTCATAAGTATAATAATAAGTAACCGTGTTGGGACTTTTCTCACTTTTATTTTGATTTTGCGATTTTTGTAAGGGGGATCTTTGCATGGCAAGTTCTCTTTTGAGACTCATCATTTTTTGCTCTTCTATAACCTTCTGATTTACATAATCTTGAGCAGCCTCCCCTTCAAGTATTGTTGATTTCCCATCAATAACAATTTCAACTTTTATTGTCTTAGGAGCTTTACTTTCTTCTGCATTAACTGTAGCTGTCATACATTGAGCTAATACAACCAAAAAGAGAGCCAAGGACAATATTTTTCTCATCTAGCTAACCACCTTTCCTTTTATTTCCTTTATTATAGCTTTAATTCCTTTTTTATGTAATTATTTTCACATTATATACATATATTTATTTTTCTACCTTTAATTCAATTTCTTAGCTTCGGACCTTGCGCGAGTACCGAATAACTGTACATCATCTGCAATGATTAAGTGGGGTTCGCTCTGATGTGTCCCTTACGCTCCCTTTGCACGATTATCCCTTTCATTCAGGGGAGGAGACGAGTTCTCCTCCAATTCCCGGCGATCTGATTCAAGGGGATAATCCTGCAAAAGCATCCGGCCAATGTGTTGATCTTCGCTTAAAGAGAAAAGAGCTGCTCTCCGAAACCGGAGAGCAGCTCTTTTCTTCAAGCTGCAAAGCCTTCTTATTTCGTAATTTTAACAACAGCGCCGGATCCAACTGTACGGCCGCCTTCGCGGATGGAGAAGCGAGTTCCTTCTTCGATCGCGATCGGGGAGATCAGTTGAACGGTAACTTCGATGTTGTCACCAGGCATAACCATTTCTGTACCTTCTGGCAGGTTGATGATCCCTGTTACGTCAGTTGTACGGAAATAGAATTGTGGACGGTAACCTGTGAAGAAAGGTTTATGACGTCCGCCTTCTTCTTTCGTCAATACGTATACTTGAGCGGTGAACTCAGTATGCGGGTTAACGGAAGCTGGTTTAGCCAATACTTGACCGCGTTCGATTTCTTTACGGTCAACACCGCGGAGCAATGCGCCGATGTTGTCGCCCGCTTGAGCGGAATCGAGCAATTTACGGAACATTTCAACGCCGGTAACGACGGATTTTTTCGTTTCTTCAACGATACCCACGATTTCAATTTCGTCGCCGACTTTAACCGTACCGCGTTCTACACGGCCAGTTGCTACCGTACCACGACCTGTGATCGAGAATACGTCCTCGACAGGCATCAGGAATGGTTTGTCGACTGGGCGTTCTGGGAGCGGAATGTACTCGTCGATCACTTCGAACATTTCAACGATTTTCTTAGCCCATTCGCCGTCTGGGTTTTGCAGAGCTTCACGAGCGGAACCGCGGATGATTGGAGTGTCGTCGCCTGGGAAATCATATTCGTTCAGCAGGTCGCGAACTTCCATTTCAACCAGTTCAAGCAACTCTTCGTCTTCAACCATGTCGCATTTGTTCAGGAATACGACGATGTAAGGAACGCCTACGTTTTTGGACAACAGGATGTGCTCGCGAGTTTGCGGCATTGGGCCGTCAGCTGCGGATACAACCAGGATTGCGCCGTCCATTTGTGCTGCGCCGGTGATCATGTTTTTAACATAGTCGGCGTGCCCTGGGCAGTCAACGTGTGCGTAGTGGCGGTTGTTAGTTTCATACTCAACGTGAGCCGTCGAGATTGTGATCCCGCGTTCGCGTTCTTCTGGAGCTTTGTCGATTTGGTCGAATGCTACGGCAGCACCGCCATATGTTTTGGACAATACAGTCGTGATGGCTGCAGTCAGAGTTGTTTTACCATGGTCGACGTGACCAATCGTACCGATATTAACGTGCGGTTTTGTACGTTCGTATTTAGCCTTTGCCATTTTAAACAGTTCCTCCTTAAAATATGGATTGTTATGTGTGACCGTTCGGAAGAACAAGTCCCCCGACCGGTAAATACACTAAATTATTCTCCGCCTTTGTTCTTGGATACGATTTCTTCAGCAATGGTCTTAGGAACTTCTTCATAATGAGAGAGTTCCATCGAGAACACACCGCGTCCTTGCGTACCGGAACGAAGCGTTGTCGAGTAACCGAACATTTCGGAGAGAGGCACTTTCGCACGGATAATTTGCGCACCACCACGGGAATCCATACCTTCGATACGGCCGCGGCGAGAGTTCAGCATACCCATAACGTCACCCATGTACTCCTCAGGTACCGTTACTTCAACTTTCATGATCGGCTCAAGCAGAACCGGTTGACACTTCTCTTTAGCCGCTTTTAGGGCCATCGAGCCGGCGATTTTAAACGCCATTTCACTGGAGTCGACGTCATGGTAAGAACCATCGACGATCGTCGCCTTCACGTCAACGACCGGGAAGCCGGCAAGAACACCGTTCTGCATTGCTTCTTCGATCCCTTGTTGTGCAGGTGCGATATATTCTCTCGGTACGGCGCCGCCGACGATTTTGCTGTCGAACTGGTTGCCTGTACCTGGCTCCAGAGGTTCAAATTCAACCCAGACGTGACCGTATTGACCACGACCACCGGACTGACGAACAAACTTACCTTCAACGCGAGCAGGAGCTTTGAACGTTTCACGGTAAGCAACTTGCGGTTTACCTACGTTCGTCTCAACCTTGAATTCACGGCGCATCCGATCGATGATGATATCCAGGTGAAGCTCACCCATACCCGCAAGGATCGTTTGTCCCGTTTCTTCGTCCGTATGAGCGCGAAGCGTTGGGTCTTCCTCTGTCAATTTACCGAGAGCAACGCCCATTTTATCCTGGTCGGCTTTCGTCTTAGGTTCAACGGCGATTTCGATAACCGGATCAGGGAAGTTCATCGATTCCAGAATAACTGGAGACTTCTCATCACACAGTGTATCACCTGTCCCCGTATCTTTCAAACCAACGGCTGCTGCGATATCACCGGAGTAAACTTCGGAGATTTCTTGACGGCTGTTGGCGTGCATTTGCAGGATACGTCCGATCCGTTCGCGTTTGCCTTTCGTTGCGTTCAGCACATAAGAACCGGATTGCAAAATACCGGAGTATACGCGGAAGAACGTCAGCTTACCCACGTAAGGGTCGGTCATGATTTTAAATGCAAGCGCCGAGAACGGCTCTTCATCGGAAGAGTGACGTTCCACTTCCGTACCGTCTTCCAAGTGACCTTGGATGCTTGGTACGTCAATCGGAGCCGGCAAGTAATCGATAACGGCATCCAGCATCAGCTGAATCCCTTTGTTCCGGTAGGAAGAACCGCAGACAACCGGGAAGATCTTAACTTCGACTACCCCTTTGCGAAGAGCAGCCTTCAACTCTTCAATGGTGATTTCTTCACCTTCAAGGTATTTCATCGTTAAATCTTCATCAAGCTCTGCAACCTTCTCAACCAGCTCTGCACGAAGCTCTTCGACTTTCGCCAGATACTCGGCAGGGATTTCGGTTTCTTCGATGTTTTGACCCAAGTCGTCTTTGTAGATGTACGCCTTTTGCGTGATGATGTCAATGATGCCGACAAAATCACTTTCCGCACCGATCGGCAGTTGAATCGCAACTGCGTTCGCTTGCAGACGTTCGCGCATATCATTCACGACGTTCAGATAGTCCGCACCGATGATATCCATTTTGTTGACATAAGCGATCCGAGGAACGCTGTACTTGTCAGCCTGTCTCCAAACGGTTTCAGACTGCGGTTCAACGCCTTCCTTAGCACTGAACACGCCTACAGCCCCGTCCAATACACGCAGGGAACGTTCGACTTCAACCGTGAAGTCGACGTGTCCCGGGGTATCGATGATATTTACGCGGTGACCTTTCCATTGAGCGGTCGTCGCAGCGGACGTAATCGTGATTCCGCGCTCTTGCTCTTGTTCCATCCAGTCCATTGTCGCAGCACCCTCGTGAACTTCCCCGATTTTGTGCGTACGGCCTGTATAGAACAAGATCCGTTCCGTCGTGGTTGTCTTACCGGCGTCAATATGCGCCATGATCCCGATATTACGTGTATTTTTCAAGGAGAACTCTCTTGCCATGAATCTGTCTCCCTTCAAAATATAAATTTTGAAATACGGGCGTTATCCTACCAACGGTAGTGCGCGAACGCTTTGTTCGCTTCCGCCATTTTGTGCGTATCTTCGCGTTTCTTTACGGAAGCGCCTGTGTTGTTGGATGCGTCGATGATCTCGGCAGCCAAACGCTCTTCCATCGTTTTCTCGCCGCGGTTGCGGGAGTAGTTCACGAGCCAACGTAATCCCAAGGATGTACGTCTCTCTGGTTTAACCTCGATCGGAACCTGGTAGTTTGCACCGCCGACACGGCGAGCTTTAACTTCCAGTACAGGCATGATATTTTTGATCGCTGCTTCAAACACTTCCATCGGGTCATTCCCCGTACGTTCTTGAATGATGTTGAACGCATTGTACAGAATGCTTTGAGCAACGCCGCGTTTACCGTCAAGCATGATGCGGTTGATCAAGCGAGTAACGAGTTTGCTGTTATACACCGGATCTGGCAACACGTCTCTTTTCGTAACTGGACCTTTGCGTGGCATAGTTTGTTATCCCCCTTTCAGCAATAATTAACCTAAGCTGTAGTTCAAAAAGCCGTCTTTCGATCACGAGCAGGAACAGAGAAGTTGATTCGGCATCGAATCTTGAATTCAGCCGGACCTTCCGTTGCTCACGTACCCATTACGTACGCTCCGCTACTCAGTCCCTAGCTTCATCCAACCTTCTCGGTGCTCCAAACCCGACTTTCTGAACCTTCATTGAACGGTAGTTCAAAAAGTCGTCTTTCGATCACGAATGATCTTAGGATTTCTTCGCTTTCGGACGTTTCGCGCCGTATTTGGAACGAGCTTGCATCCGGTTGTTCACCCCAGCGGTGTCCAAAGCTCCGCGTACGATATGATAACGTACACCTGGAAGGTCTTTGACCCGGCCGCCGCGAATCAGCACAACGCTGTGCTCTTGCAGGTTATGACCGATCCCTGGAATGTAAGCCGTCACCTCTACACGGTTCGTCAAGCGAACACGGGCATATTTACGAAGTGCGGAGTTTGGTTTCTTCGGAGTCATCGTACCTACACGAGTGCAGACGCCGCGTTTTTGCGGAGAGCTCAGATCCGTAGCCTCGCGTTTCAGAGCGTTAAACCCTCTTTGCAGCGCTGGCGATTTGGATTTGTACACCTTATCTTGGCGTCCTTTACGTACTAATTGGTTAATTGTTGGCATGTTGTTGCCACCCCCTTCCTCAGAATTCAAATCTTCTTTACAAACCTCTTGATTAAGCCCACAGACCCAGGCGGTTCATAAAAGAACAAAGGAAATGTTTTTGCCAAGGAGTTTCCTCATTAGCAAAAACATTTTCGATCAACTATGACTTTACGATCGCAGCCATCGCCGCTCCCACTTCAATCCCGCAAGCCTTGCCGAGATTGGCCATCGTGTCCACATAGGTGACTTTAACAGCATGTTGGTTGCATAAAGCGACGATCTTTGATGTAAGACGCGGATCTGCATTCTCAGCAACATAAACTTCCTCGGCCCGTCCAAGTTCAACCATTCGCATGGTTTGCTTGGTGCCGATCTTCACCGGTGCGTCCCGTAGTCCTTTATCATTAGACATCATGACGTCCTCCAAAGCACAGGGTATTCCGTACTCACGCACTATGATATAGTATCACTCCGCTATAGCCGGTGTCAAGCAAATTATTCAGCGGATTTCGTTGGCGAAGACAGGTCCGGCGCGGCCCGGATCACACTCGCTTCAGGGCCGCGCCGGCTTATCTTCGTTCCGTCTTTACTCTACGGAAACAGGCTCTAGACTTTCCTCTGCAGCCTCGTCTTGCTCCGGTTCTTCAAATTGAATGCTGCGGTAGCGATTCATGCCGGTACCGGCCGGAATCAGCTTCCCGATGATGACATTCTCCTTCAAGCCGAGCAGCTTATCGACTTTCCCTTTGATCGCGGCGTCGGTAAGTACCCGCGTCGTTTCCTGGAAGGAAGCGGCGGACAGGAAGGAGTCGGTTTCGAGCGACGCTTTCGTAATCCCGAGCAGCACCGGTTTGGCAACCGCCGGCTCTTTGCCGGACAAGATCGCGTCTTTATTCGCAACTTCGTATTCATGCAAGTCAACGAAAGAGCCCGGCAGAAGCGGCGTATCGCCGGCATCCACGATCCGGATCTTGCGCAGCATCTGGCGAATCATAACCTCAACGTGCTTGTCGTTGATTTCTACGCCTTGGTTCCGGTATACGCGTTGTACTTCCTGCAAAATGTAGTTCTGTACGCCGCGAATCCCTTTGATGCGCAAAATTTCTTTCGGGTCGATCGAACCATCGGTCAGCTCGTCGCCGGCTTCGATCTCGTCGCCTTCGCTGACGCGCAGGCGAGAACCGTAAGTGACGGAGTACACCTTCGTTTCCGCTTCGCCCTGAACCTCGATTTCGCGGCGGTCCTTGGCTTCACGAATCTCTTTGATCACGCCGTCGATCTCACTGATCGTCGCTTGGCCCTTCGGATTCCGGGCTTCGAACAGCTCTTGAATCCGCGGAAGACCTTGGGTAATATCATCACCCGCAACGCCCCCGGTATGGAACGTACGCATGGTGAGCTGGGTTCCCGGTTCGCCGATCGATTGGGCCGCGATGATGCCGACGGCTTCCCCGATCTCCACGTGTTTCCCGGTAGCCAGGTTGCGTCCGTAGCACTTCTTGCACACGCCATGACGGGCGCGGCAGCTGAGCACGGAGCGGATTTGCAGCTTGGTGATGCCGGCGTCCACGATCTCATGCGCTTTATCGGAATCGATCAATTCATTGCGATGAATGATGATCTCACCCGTTTGCGGATGCTTGATCGTCTCGAACGAGTAGCGGCCTTCAATCCGGTCGTACAGATCCTCGATGACCTCTTTACCGTCTTGAATGACGCCAACGGTAAAGCCTTTATCGGTTCCGCAATCTTCTTCCCGCACGATCACGTCCTGAGCCACGTCTACGAGACGGCGAGTCAGATAACCCGAGTCGGCGGTCCGCAGCGCGGTATCGGCCAGACCTTTCCGCGCACCGTGCGTCGACAGGAAGTACTCGAGGACGGTCAGGCCTTCGCGGAAGTTCGATTTAATCGGGAGCTCGATAATCCGGCCCGCCGGGTTGGCCATCAGGCCCCGCATCCCGCCCAGCTGGGTGATCTGCGATTTGTTACCGCGTGCCTTGGAGTCAACCATGAGCATGATGGAGTTATAGCGGTCCATCGATTTCATGAGCACGTCGGTAATTTGGTCCTTACATTTGGACCAGATATCGATAACGCGGTCATAACGTTCTTCGTTCGTAATCAAACCGCGACGGTATTGATTCGTAACCACGCGTACCTTCTCATCGGAATCACGCAGGATTTCCTGCTTCTCCTTCGGTACGATAACGTCGGCTACCGCGATACTTACGCCCGCACGGGTCGAGTAAGTAAAGCCGGTTTGCTTGATTCTGTCCAGAATGACGGAGGTTTCCGTCGTATGGTAGATTTCGAAGCAGCGGCCGATGATTTCGCCGAGGTATTCCTTGCCGACACCGCTTGCTTGCGGCGCAGCCATAATCCGTTCCAAAACATTAGCGCCCTTCTCATAGATGAAGTAATGATCCGGGGTTCCTTGGAACAAGTTGACGCGCGTAGCTTCGTTAATGTAAGGGAAGCTGGCCGGGAAAATCTCATTGAAAATGATTTTACCAACCGTCGTGATCAACAAAGCGTTTTGTTGTGCTTCCGTAAAGCTGGTCTTGCCCAACGCTTTCGCCGGAATGGCTACCCGCGCATGCAGTGAAGCCGTGCCGCGTTGATAAGCCGATACCGCTTCGTTGACCGAAGACAAGATCATGCCGGCGCCTTTGGCTTCCTTGTTATCCATCGTCAGATAATAGGAGCCGAGGACCATATCCTGCGAAGGCGTAACGACCGGCTTGCCGTCTTTCGGGTTCAGGATGTTGCCGGACGCCAGCATCAAGATGCGGGCTTCCGCCTGAGCTTCTGCGGACAACGGTACGTGAACAGCCATTTGGTCGCCGTCGAAGTCGGCGTTATACGCCGTACATACGAGCGGGTGCAGACGAATGGCGCGGCCTTCAACCAGGATCGGTTCGAACGCCTGGATCCCGAGACGGTGAAGCGTAGGGGCACGGTTCAAGAGAACCGGATGCTCCTTAATCACTTCCTCGAGCACATCCCAAACTTCCGGACTGACGCGTTCGACTTTACGTTTTGCACTCTTGATGTTATGGGCCAGGCCTTTATTAACCAGCTCTTTCATGACAAAAGGCTTAAACAGCTCCAGCGCCATTTCCTTCGGCAAACCGCATTGATACATTTTCAGGTACGGACCTACGACGATAACGGAACGACCGGAGTAGTCAACCCGTTTCCCCAGCAGGTTTTGCCGGAACCGGCCTTGTTTCCCTTTGAGCATATGGCTCAGGGATTTCAATGGACGGTTGCCCGGACCCGTAACCGGACGGCCGCGGCGGCCGTTGTCGATCAGGGCGTCAACGGCTTCCTGCAGCATGCGTTTCTCGTTTTGGACGATAATGTCTGGCGCGCCAAGGTCCAGCAGACGTTTCAACCGGTTGTTCCGGTTGATGACGCGGCGGTACAGATCGTTCAGGTCGGACGTCGCAAAGCGGCCGCCATCGAGCTGAACCATCGGACGGAGTTCCGGCGGAATGACCGGAAGCACGTCGAGGATCATCCACTCCGGCTCGTTGCCGGAGCTTTTGAACGCTTCGATGACTTCCAAACGTTTGATCGCACGGTTGCGGCGTTGACCTTGGGCCGTGCGCAATTCTTCTTTCAGGAATTCAAGCTCTTTGTCGATATCGAGATCCTGGAGCAGCTTCTTCACGGCTTCCGCCCCCATACCGGCTTGGAATCCGTAACCGTATTTCTCGCGGTAGCTGCGATATTCCTTCTCGGACAAAAGCTGCTTTTTCTCCAGCGGCGTTTCGCCTGGATCGGTCACAACATAAGATGCAAAATAAATGATCTCTTCCAGGGAACGCGGAGACATGTCGAGCGCAAGGCCCATCCGGCTCGGAATCCCTTTGAAGTACCAAATGTGGGACACCGGCGCTGCCAACTCGATATGCCCCATCCGTTCGCGGCGCACTTTAGCGCGAGTAACTTCAACGCCGCAGCGGTCGCAGACGACGCCTTTGTAGCGAACGCGTTTATATTTACCGCAATGACATTCCCAGTCTTTGGTCGGGCCAAAAATCTTTTCGCAGAACAGCCCTTCCTTCTCCGGCTTCAGCGTGCGGTAGTTAATCGTTTCCGGTTTCTTTACTTCTCCGCGGGACCAAGAACGAATTTTATCTGGGGAAGCAAGCCCAATTTTCATAAACTCGAAGTTGTTGACGTCCAACAAGGAGCATCCCTCCTTAACCAAGTCCTGATTTGACTGTATAACGCTCTATTCTACGCCGACTTCCGCACCTTCCAGATTGAGACTCAGCTTGTCGCCCGACGCATCATCCTCGTCGTCGATCTCCTTCATCTCGATCTCTTCTTCGTTTTCGGTCAGAATCTTGACGTCCATACCCAAGCTTTGCAGCTCTTTGATCAAGACCTTAAACGACTCAGGCACGCCCGGTTCAGGCACGTTTTCTCCCTTGACGATGGATTCGTAGGTTTTCACCCGACCGACCACGTCGTCCGATTTGACGGTAAGAATCTCTTGCAGCGTATAAGCGGCACCGTAAGCTTCCAGCGCCCACACTTCCATCTCCCCGAAGCGCTGACCGCCGAACTGAGCTTTACCGCCCAGCGGCTGCTGCGTAACGAGCGAGTAAGGACCTGTCGAACGAGCATGGATCTTATCGTCAACCATGTGTGCGAGTTTGATCATGTGCATGACGCCCACGGTAACTTCCCGTTCAAACGGTTCGCCCGTGCGTCCGTCGTACAGAATCGTTTTACCGTTGCGTTGCATGCCGGCCTCTTCCATCGTGTCGAACACATCTTCCTCGTTGGCACCATCAAATACCGGGGTAGCTACGTGAATGCCCATTTGCAAGGCGGCCATCCCCAGATGGATTTCCAGGACCTGCCCGATATTCATCCGCGAAGGTACGCCCAGCGGATTCAGGACAACCTGTACCGGGGTTCCGTCCGGCATAAACGGCATATCCTCTTCCGGCAAAATCCGAGCCACAACCCCTTTGTTACCATGGCGTCCGGCCATCTTATCGCCTTCGGAGATCTTCCGCTTCTGCGCGATGTACACGCGAACGAGCTGATTTACGCCCGGCGGCAATTCGTCGCCGTTATCCCGGGTAAATACCTTCACGTCTACCACGATCCCGTCCGTACCGTGCGGTACGCGCAGGGAGGTATCGCGAACTTCGCGGGCTTTCTCCCCGAAGATCGCGTGCAGCAGGCGCTCTTCGGCCGTCAATTCGGTTACGCCCTTCGGCGTTACCTTACCGACCAGGATATCGCCGGCGGCGATTTCCGCCCCAACGCGGATAATGCCGCGTTCATCCAGATTGCGCAGCGCTTCTTCGCCGACGTTCGGGATGTCACGAGTGATTTCCTCCGGCCCCAGTTTCGTATCGCGGGCTTCGGATTCGTATTCCTCGATGTGGATCGAAGTATATACGTCCTCCTTCACCAGCTTCTCACTGAGCAGGATCGCATCCTCGTAGTTGTAACCTTCCCAAGTCATGAAGGCAACGACTACGTTGCGGCCCAGCGCCAATTCGCCCATTTCCGTCGAAGGACCGTCTGCCAGGATATCGCCCTTCTTAATGACGTCTCCCCGCTTCACGATCGGACGTTGGTTAATGCAGGTTCCTTGGTTAGAACGCATAAACTTGTGTAATTTATATTTAACAAGGTCGCCTTTGACTTCCTTGCCGTCAATGGTTTCCACCCGGCGCAGCCAAATTTCGTTCGCAGCCGACCGTTCGATAATCCCGTCATACTTCGACACAATGCAGACACCGGAGTCCTTAGCTGCCTTATGCTCCATGCCGGTTCCGACGAGCGGAGCCTTTGGAATCAGCAGAGGAACGGCCTGACGCTGCATGTTCGAACCCATCAGCGCGCGGTTCGAGTCGTCATTCTCCAGGAACGGAATCAACGCGGTAGCAACGGATACGACCTGTTTTGGCGAAATATCCATGTAGTCTACCCGGTTGCTCGGCATGGTCAGAATGTTATCCGACTGTTTGTTGTAACGAACGATCACCGATTCTTCTTCGAACTTGTTATCTTCCGTCAACTTCGCGTTGGCCTGTGCGATGATGTAGTTATCTTCCTCATCCGCCGTCAGGTAAGCGACCTGGTCCGTCACCGTACCCGTCTTCGGATCAACCCAGCGATACGGCGCTTCAATGAAGCCGTACTCGTTGATCCGCGCGAAGGTGGACAAGGAGTTGATCAAGCCGATGTTCGGACCTTCCGGCGTTTCGATTGGACACATCCGGCCGTAGTGGGAAGGGTGAACGTCACGCACTTCCATGCCGGCGCGTTCCCGGGTCAAACCGCCCGGCCCCAGCGCGGAAAGACGGCGTTTATGCGTCAATTCGGCAAGCGGGTTCGTTTGGTCCATGAACTGGGACAGCTGCGAACTGCCGAAGAACTCTTTGATCGACGCAATAACCGGACGGATATTGATCAAAGCCTGCGGCGTGATCACATTCGCGTCCTGAATCGACATTCTTTCGCGTACAACACGCTCCATCCGTGACAAGCCGATGCGGAATTGGTTCTGCAGGAGCTCGCCTACCGAACGCAGACGCCGGTTGCCGAGATGATCGATATCGTCCGTGCTGCCGATGCCGTGCAGCAGATTGATAAAATAGCTGATCGAAGAAATAATATCAGCAGGGGTAATATGCTTCACCGAT
This sequence comes from Paenibacillus phocaeensis, assembly GCF_900021165.1. Classification (GTDB taxonomy): domain Bacteria; phylum Bacillota; class Bacilli; order Paenibacillales; family Paenibacillaceae; genus Fontibacillus; species Fontibacillus phocaensis. The sequence continues at coordinate 41,732 of NZ_FCOQ01000010.1, forward strand.
TTATCGATGTTGCGGTTCGCGATCACCTTGACCACTTTACCGTCTTCGATCGGCGAGAATACGTCGATCGTTTGCAGCGGTACATCGTCCGCGTCAAGCACGCCGCCGGCAACATGGTAGTTCTTGAACCCAACGTTGCTCTCGAGGTGCGGCAAAATCTCGTCCAACAGACGGCGGTCTACCATTTGGCCGGCTTCGGCGATAATTTCACCCGTGTTGGTGTCAATCAGCGTCTCCGCGAGACGTTGGTTGAACAAGCGGTTCTTAATGTGAAGCTTCTTATTGATTTTGTAACGGCCGACGTTAGCCAGATCGTAACGCTTAGGATCGAAGAAGCGAGCTACGAGCAAGCTCTTCGCATTCTCCAGGGTCGGCGGTTCACCCGGACGCAGACGTTCGTAGATTTCGATCAAGGCTTTCTCTGTCGAATCCGTATTGTCCTTATCGAGCGTATTGCGAATATACTCGTCATTACCGAGCAAATCCAAAATTTCCGCGTCCGTTCCGAAGCCGAGCGCACGAAGCAACACGGTTACCGGAATTTTACGAGTGCGGTCGATCCGCACGTAAATAATATCCTTCGCATCCGTCTCCAACTCGAGCCAAGCGCCGCGGTTCGGAATCACGGTTGCGGTATACATTTTCTTACCGTTCTTATCTACTTTCGTACTGAAATAGACGCTAGGAGAGCGAACCAACTGGCTGACAATAACCCGTTCCGCACCGTTAATAATGAACGTACCGGTTTCGGTCATCAGCGGGAAATCTCCCATAAACACTTCCTGCTCTTTGACTTCGCCGGTTTCCTTATTAATAAGCCGGACTTTAACCCGAAGCGGCGCCGCATAGGTAACGTCGCGTTCCTTCGCGTCATCCACCGTATACTTCGGTTCGCCCAGGCTGTAATCGATAAACTCCAACACCAGATTTCCGGTGAAATCCTGAATCGGCGAGATATCTTGGAACATTTCCCGAAGGCCTTCTTCCAAGAACCACTCATAGGATTTCTGTTGGATTTCGATCAGGTTCGGTACTTCGAGTATCTCGTTAATTCGCGCATAACTACGCCGAGTGCGTCGACCATATTGAACAAGATGTCCTGCCAACTTAAACTCACCCCTCATGTCTACTCACTTTAAAAATACATTGCGAACCCGTGTTTGTGCCCTTATAATAGACCCATACGGATTCATCCACAAATAAAGAAAAGCCCTTATCGAATGCTTTCGAAAAAAGAGCATCATTTATCCGTGTCTGTTTCTGCTCTGATGTCCCCGTAGTTATTAGTTTATCCAAAATGCGCATATTATACGTAAAACAACACATTTTTATGCATTGTTTTCGCAAAACTATTGACATTTCACTAAACTAAAGCCACAGAGGGCATCCTAATGCTGACATTTTATAATAATAACATATCGAAATTGTCAAGTCAACCTCAAGCTTTTACCGCTTTATAAATGCGGTACCCCTTCTCTTTGGTTACTTCCTCCACACGGGCAAATAGCGACTCCAGCTTCTCCTTTGCCGACGGCGCCCCTTGTTTCTTCTGAATAACCACCCACAATGAACCGCCAGAACGCAATCGTTCATGAGCCCCTTCAAAGATGGCATGTACAACAGCCTTGCCGGCGCGAATCGGCGGATTCGTCAACACCACATCAAAGGCGCGATCCTCTACTGCCGAGAACAAATCGCTTTCCAGAATCGTTACATTGCTCACACCGTTTGCAGCCGCATTCTCTTTGGCCAATTCCACGGCACGGGAATTCACATCAACCATCGTTACATGCCCCCGGCCTGCCAACTTAGCCGCCGCAAGCCCGATCGGTCCGTATCCGCATCCGACATCCAGCACTTCAGCCTCCTCCGGAATGTCCATGGCTTCGATTAAAGTCCGGCTTCCGAAATCGACGCCCCCTTTGGCAAAGACGCCCGCATCGCTGACAAAACGGAAATGGTGTCCCCGCAGCTCAGCTTCCCAGATCTTACGATCATGCGCCGCTGTCGGCTTGCTGGAGTAGTAGTGATCTGACATGGTTTACGTGTTCCCTCCATCACTTCGATTGATCTATGAACTGCTCGTCCCCTATGATATCCATTTCTCCCCTACGAACGCAAGGGGGAGATAGGCAACAAACCCCTTGAATCAAGTTCAAGGGGTTTGTTATGGGAGAAGTAACGATTACTTCACTTCTACAGTTGCGCCTGCTTCTTCCAATTTTGCTTTTACGCTGTCCGCTTCTTCTTTGCCCACTTTTTCTTTCAGTGGTTTTGGTGCATTGTCAACCAGGTCTTTGGCTTCTTTCAAGCCGAGGCCCGTGATTTCGCGAACCACTTTGATAACGTTGATTTTGGAAGCACCAGCGTTAGTCAGGATTACGTCGAATTCGGATTGTTCTTCAGCTGCTGCAGCACCGCCGCCGCCGCCAGCTACAACAACCGGAGCTGCTGCAGTTACGCCGAATTCTTCTTCGATTGCTTTAACAAGATCGTTCAGTTCAAGAACGGTCATACCTTTGATTGCTTCCAAGATTGCTTCTTTACTCATGGTAGAACCTCCATTATATAATAGTTTATTTTGGGTGCGAGTCAGATCACTTGCTTCAGCAGAGCTAACTTACGCGCTTGCTTCTTCTTTCTCGGCAACGGCTTTGACAGCCAGTGCGAAGTTGCGCACCGGTGCTTGAAGCACGCTGAGGAGCATCGAAAGGAGACCTTCGCGGGACGGAAGATCCGCCAGCGCTTTGATTTGGTCGACGCCAACTACACGGCCTTCAACCACGCCACCTTTCACTTTCAGGGCATCGTTCTTCTTGGCGAAATCGCTCAAGATTTTGGCTGGAGCCACTGCATCTTCCGCACTGAACGCGATGGCCGTAGGACCGGTCAACACTTCGTCCAGCTCAGTCAATTCCGCAGCAGCCGTAGCGCGGCGAACGAGCGTATTCTTCAGCACTTGGAATTCCACGCCAGCTTCACGAAGCTGTTTGCGGAGTTCGGTAACTTGAGCAACATTAAGTCCGCGGTAGTCCGCTACAACAGTCGTTGCGCTTTCGCGCAATTTAGTTGTTACAGCTTCAACGGCTTCTTGTTTTGCTTGAATGACTTTTGCGTTTGCCAAACTGCACACCTCCTATTAGATTCATGAGCCTCTTGCTGCTTCCGCAAGGCATTGAAAAAAGCCTCCGCAGAATCACGAAGGCTTGACGGATCATCTGCACACAGCCAAGCCGCATGCATTGACGTTCTATCACAACACCTCGGTAGGAAATTAAGCCTTGCGGCACCTACTGTCTACGGTAAGCATATTCTTATTTAAGTCTCACATCAAAACAACTGTTCCAGTATACCAAGGGCAATCCTTGGTGTCAATCCCTGCTCCGCAAAAGGCGGAAGGTATTATCTGTAAACAGCCGTATTCACGCGAGCGCTTGGGCCCATGGTCGAAGAAATCGCGATATTCTTCAAGTAAACGCCTTTGGCAGCGGCCGGTTTAGCCCGGTTCAATGCGTCGATGAGAGCTTTGAGGTTCTCATTCAATTGTTCGGAAGTAAACGATACTTTACCGATCGGCGCATGGATTTGACCCGCTTTGTCCAGACGGTACTCGATTTTACCGGCTTTGATTTCTTGAACGGCTTTAGCTACGTCAAACGTAACTGTGCCCGCTTTCGGGTTAGGCATCAAGCCTTTACCGCCGAGCAGACGGCCGAGTTTACCAACTTCGCTCATCATGTCCGGTGTAGCTACGCAGACATCGAATTCGAACCAGCCTTGTTGGATTTTGTTGATCATGTCTTGATCGCCGACGAAATCCGCTCCGGCCGCTTCCGCTTCCTTCGCTTTCTCGCCTTTGGCGAATACCAATACGCGTTGGGTTTTGCCTGTGCCATGCGGCAGGACAACAACACCACGAACGGCTTGGTCTTGCTTACGAGGGTCTACGCCCAAACGAACAGCAGCTTCAACGGTTTCGTCGAATTTTGCAGTCGCCGCCTTCTTTACCAGTTCAACGGCTTCAGAAGGCTCATATGTCGCTTCGCTGTCAATCAGCTTAGCGGCTTCCAGGTATTTCTTCCCGTGTTTAGCCATGAATTCGTCCTCCTATGTGGTATTAGCGGAAATTCCTCCCACTTACGCTCCAAGATTAGTCTTGGATCGTGATGCCCATGCTGCGAGCAGTACCTTCAACCATGCGCATAGCCGCTTCAACGGATGCTGCGTTCAGGTCAGGCATTTTTTGCTCCGCGATTTGACGAACGGTGTCGCGCTTCACGGTAGCCACTTTCTTCTTGTTCGGTTCGCCGGAACCTTTCTCGATCTTCGCTGCAACGCGAAGCAGAACGGCTGCCGGAGGAGTTTTGGTGATGAATGTAAAAGAACGGTCTTCAAACACCGAAATTTCAACCGGAATGATCAAACCTGCTTGATCGGCGGTACGTGCGTTAAATTCCTTACAGAATGCCATGATGTTGACACCCGCTTGACCCAGCGCCGGACCTACCGGAGGTGCAGGGTTCGCTTTACCCGCAGGAATTTGCAGTTTTACCACTTTAATCACTTTTTTCGCCATGTAAAACACCTCCTTGCCCTAATAGTGGTAGACGGAACCTTCGGCTCCTCCCACTTTGAAACCCTAAGAAACCTTAATAGAGGAAATTCAAAAAGTCAACTTTTTGAATAACCAATTATATCTTCTCCACCTGAGTGTAATCCAGCTCAAGCGGGGTTTCTCGTCCAAACATGTTGACGTGAACCTTCACCTTGCTCTTGTCGGTCAAAATCTCCTCAATCGATCCGACAAAATTGGCAAACGGACCAACCTTGATGCGCACGGATTCCTTAAGCTCGAATTCGATGACCGGCTTCGGCTCCTCCATGCCCATATGCGCCAAAATCTGATCCACTTCTTCAGGGAGCAGCGGCGTAGGCTTGGAACCGGAACCCGTAGAGCCGACAAACCCGGTGACTCCCGGCGTGTTGCGGACAACATACCAAGAATCGTCGGTTTGGATCATTTCCACCAAGACGTAACCGGGGTAAACTTTACGCATGACAGTCTTCTTCTTACCGTCTTTGTTCACCACTTCTTCTTCCATCGGAACAAGAACGCGGAATATCTTGTCTTCCATGCCCATGGACTCGACGCGTTTTTCCAAATTGGCTTTGACTTTGTTCTCATACCCGGAGTAGGTATGAACGACGTACCATCTTTTTTCCATATCAAGCCACCTAGGGACCCTTCTTAAATTATCGCTTCGATCACAGCAGAGATGCCGATGTCCAGAACCCAAAAATAAATCGCGACAACGGTAATTGTACCGAGCACAATCAGCGTATAATTAGTCAGCTCTTTACGATTAGGCCAGCGAACCTTTTTAAGCTCAGCCCAGCTCTCAGAGAAAAAAGAAAACAACGACTTGAAACTACGTTTCATGCGCGACTACACCTCCAAAAACTATCTGGTTTCGCGATGAGGAACTTGCTCGTTACAAAACTTGCAAAATTTCTTCATCTCCATGCGGTCGGGGTGGTTACGCTTGTTTTTCGTTGTCGTGTAGTTTCTTTGTTTGCAATTCGTACAAGCCAACGTAATTATTACCCGCATGATGTGCACCTCCCGAAGACATTCTAGAATGAGCTGTCTCTAAATTGACCTAAATTCGAATGTTGCCGCCTAAAAAAGGGAAACACAAAATTAGGCCTACCTAAAACACTTTATCACATGGCACTACCTGTGTCAACGAGACATCCCGCGGAGCTCTTCGATTAATTATAGTATAGCTCACGAATTTGGAAGATAAACCCTTAGGCTGAGAATTCCACCGAGGAGCGGATTCGGAGAGGAGAGAGAAAAGGCGGATAACGCCAAGCGGAATTTTGTGAATCCGGCCTTGACGGGCCAGATAACGACGGTTGGAACGTGGTAAAAAAAGGGCTTCCTGCAGCCAGGCAACCCTTGGATTTACTTCATTATGTAACCGATATAAGTTCAGATACTGCCGTCTCGGACTTCCAGATAACGTTCCAGCTTGCGCTTCACCCGCTGCAGGGCGTTGTCGATCGATTTAACGTGGCGGTCCAGATCCACTGCAATCTCCTGATAGGATCTGCCGTCCAGGTAGAGCATCAATACCTTGCGTTCCAGATCGCTGAGGATCTCGGACATCTTGTCCTCCAGGCCGGTAAACTCCTCCTGGTTGATGATAAGCTCCTCCGGATCGCTCACCTGAGAGCCGCAAATGACGTCAAGCAGCGTCCGATCCGATTCCTCATCGTAGATGGGCTTGTCCAAGGAAACGTACGAGTTCAGCGGAATATGCTTCTGCCTGGTTGCCGTCTTGATGGCGGTGATAATCTGGCGTGTGATGCATAACTCCGCGAACGCTTTGAACGAAGCCAGCTTATCCCCCCGAAAGTCCCGGATCGATTTGTAGAGCCCGATCATGCCTTCCTGGATAATATCTTCGCGGTCGGCGCCGATGAGAAAATAAGACCTGGCCTTGGCGCGCACGAAGCTGCGGTACTTGTTGATCAAGTACTCGAGCGCTTCACTGTCGCCATCCCGAACCGCTTCGACGATGTCTTCGTCACTTTGGATCTCATAGTCAAACCTTACCCATGTTTCGAGTTTGACACTCACCACAAATCCCTCCGGCCGCAACGCACGGTTCCCCGTCACTCATTCAAGTAATACGAACAGTATATATGAAGGTGCATATTAGCGTCAACCGCAAAAGTACCAAAAGATGTAAAGTCGAACTTTGTCAAGGGCATTTGGTAGTAGAACTGGAGAATGCCCTTTCATTCCCTGCGCCATCGTTCGAACAGCTGTCGCAGCTCCGGACTCAGCTTGGCATCCAGCGTATTCCGGCTGGAATTGGCGCTGCGCTCCGCAATTTTGGCCTGAATCTCCTTCTCGCTTTGCTCCACCTGGATCAAAAGTTCACGGGCCGACACCCGCAAGGCTCCTTGCGCAAAAATCACGTGCTGCTCCACCATATCGCTGGTCGCAACATAGATTTGCCGGCGCCGGTGGCTGAGCTCAACGACCAGCCGTTCGATACATTCATCCGCCGTCTCCTTCTCTTTGGTGAACACCATCTCCACCTTATTCTGAGAGTAGGCCTTCCCCAGCCCCGGAACCCGGTAAGCGTCGAAGACCACGATGACCTTTCTCCCGGAAAAAGCTTGATAATCGGCGAGCCGCTCTAGCAACCTGTCCCGCGCGGCCTGAAGATCCTGCTTGGACAATGCGGCCAGCTCGGGCCACCCGCCGATCATGTTGTACCCGTCAACCAATAGCACATCGCGCCAATCGCGCATGGCCTCTATCCTTCAGCGCGTCGTTTGCGCAGCACTTCGTACATGATGACCCCGGCGGCAACCGAAGCGTTCAGGGAATTCAGCCGTCCGTTCATCGGGAGCTTGACCAAGACATCGCAGGTTTCCCGAACCAGACGTCCCATGCCTTTGTTCTCATTGCCGATGACGATCGCCACCGGCCCGCTCAGCACGTTGCCGCTGCGGTACATCTCTTCGGTTGCGCCAACGTCTGTACCGACAATCCATACGCCCGCTTCCTTCAGCTGCTCCATCGTCTGCACCAGATTGGTTACGCGGGCAACGGGAACATATTCCACGGCCCCGGCCGAGGTCTTCGACACCGTTGCCGTCACGGAAGCGGAGCGGCGCTTGGGGATGATCACCCCATGGACCCCGGTGCATTCGGCCGTCCGGAGAATCGAGCCGAGGTTATGCGGATCCTCAATCTCATCCAGAATGAGCAAAAACGGGGCTTCCCCTCGTTCCTGAGCCGCAGCCAGCAAATCCTCCACCTCAGCGTACGCGTACGGAGCAACCTGAGCGACCACGCCTTGGTGCTGCAGGCCGGGCGCCATTTGGTCCAGCTTCCGCTTGTCCACGAACTGGACGACGATGCCGTGTTTTTTGGCTTCAGCCACGATCGGCTGAGTCAGGTGCTTCTGGGCGCCTTCGGCCACCCAAATTTTATTGATCGTGCGGCCGGCATGCAGCGCTTCGAGCAGCGAATGCTTGCCGCCGATCCATTCTTGTTCCTCCATCGGAATCCTCCTATGCAATGTGTGACGCGCAATTAACCGCGGTCCCGGCGATCCTCCAAGTGGGCGAATCCCTGAGCGATCAACCAACGGAGGCGGTCATGCGCTCCGGTATAATAAAGGTATCCCACCAAGCTCTCAAAAGCGGTGGCAAGGCGGTAATCCTGCACATTGGCGTTCTTCGGCACCGTGCCGGATTTCGCGTTGCGCCCTTGGCGGACAACGTCCTTCTCTTCTTCGGTGAGCAGCGGCTCGATCAACTCCAGCAGCTGCGCCTGCGCTTTGGCCGAGACGTATTTCGTCGATTGGCCGTGCAAGTGGTGGGGCCGCAAATTCGGGCGGGCCATCACATGCTGGCGGACGGCGACCTCGTAGACGGCGTCGCCGATGTAGGCGAGGGCGAGCGGCGGCAGCAGCCGGGCGGGCTTGGCAGGCGGGTCCGGGAACCAGAG
>NZ_FCOQ01000011.1 GCF_900021165.1 Paenibacillus phocaeensis
CCGCCGCTCGCTCGGCCCCCGGTTCAAGCGGCCCGCTCATTTGCGCCGCCATCTCATGCCCTGCGGCGTATCTTCCAGCACGATGCCTTTGGCGTCCAGCAGGTCGCGGATTTCATCCGCGCGCGCCCAGTTCTTGGCCTTCCGCGCTTCAGCCCGCTCCGCGATCAGCGCCTCAACCTCTTCGCCGGGCAGCTCGGTCTCCGGCGGCAAGGCGATACGCAGCACGCCGTTCATCTCCTCGAACAGCTGCAGCGCCGCTTCCAGATCTCCGCGGGCGGCGACCGGCTGCTGCAGCAGCGTATTGACCTCGCTTACCCATTCGAACACCGCCGTAATCGCATCCGGAGTGTTGAAGTCGTCCTGCATTTTGGCATGGAACAAACTGCGGGTCGCTTCCAGCTTCTCCGCCCACTCCGGCGCCACCTTCGCCTCTCCGCCTTGCGGTGCAGGCGCTGCATTGATCCGGTGCCGAAGATTGTTTGCGGCGTTGCTGATCCGCTCCACGCTGCGTTCCGCCTGCTGCATCGTTTCCTCCGAGAAGTTCAGCGGATTGCGGTAATGGGTCGACAGCATGAAGTAGCGGATCGCTTCCCGTTTATATAATGCGCGCAAATCCTTGACAAGTACGCCATTGCCTAAGGATTTGGACATCTTCTCCCCGTCGATATTGATATATCCGTTATGCATCCAGTAGTTGGCCAACGGCTTGCCGGTAGCGGCTTCCGATTGCGCTACTTCGCATTCGTGGTGCGGGAACTGTAGATCCTGTCCCCCGCCGTGGATATCCAGCGTGTCGCCCAGCAGTTGCCGGGACATCGCCGAGCATTCGATATGCCAGCCGGGGCGGCCTTCGCCCCATGGACTGCTCCAATGGATTTCGCCGGGCTTGGCCGCTTTCCAGAGCACGAAATCCTCCGGTTTTTCCTTGCGGTCGTCCACGTCGATGCGAATACCGAATTGCAGCTCGCCGATATTTTGCCCGGACAATTTGCCGTATTCCGGAAATTTGTTCGTGCGGAAAAACACGTCCCCGCCGCTTTCGTAAGCAAATCCTTTTTGCTCCAGATCGCGGATGAAGTCGATGATGACCTCCATGTTCTCCGTTACCCGCGGATTGGCGGTGGCACGCGGAATCCCGAGGCCGTCCAAATCCTCGTAATACGCTTGGATGAACATCTCGGCCACTTTGGGCACGGTGAGGTTCATTTCTTCCGCTTTGCGGATCAGCTTATCGTCCACGTCCGTAAAGTTCACGACGTAATTCACTTCATACTGCTGATTCTCCAGGTAACTGCGCACCACGTCAAAAAAAATCATCGGCCGCGCGTTCCCAATATGAATATAACCGTATACGGTAGGTCCGCAAACATACATCTTCACTTTCCCCGGCGTAAGGCTGACGAACTCTTCCTTGGTGCGGGTTAATGTGTTATAAATCTGCAATCCCATACACACTTTCCTTCCTTGTAATGTAGCTTTCAAAACCGACTTCCCATCACGCGGGAACTCCCCGGGAGCGGATTCGGCGTCGAATCTTGAATTCAGTCGGTCGAAGCATATGCTTCCGAAGTATGTTTCCTGCGGAAACATTTGTGTTGCTCACGTAGACTTACCTACGCTCCGCTACTCGCTCTCTCAGGAATCTCAGCCTCTAACGGAACTCAGAGACGTTATCCTCACATTTCCCGAGTATTTCCCCGTTTAACGGACTCAGATAACCTTATTTAGCTCCATTCCCCGCTAACTCGGCCGATTTCGGGCAAATAACGTCATCTCTATCCGTTACAGTTGAGGCGAGGCCTGTTCCAGCGCAATAACGTCTCTGGATTCCGTTATACTCCGGAACCACGTGCTCTCACAGAAACTCGATCCAGGATGTGCCAATTCATCCGGCCTGCCTAGAGTCCACAGGATCACACTCTCGCACTCGCAAAAAACCTGCGCCGAACTCAGCCGCAACCTCTATCACAGCTCGGTCGGCTCCTTCTCGCGCTGCTGCTGCTTCAGCTCGAGGACTTCGCCGCGCAGTTGTTCGATCTCCCGCTGCATCTCGCGCATCGCGTCCACCACCGGGTCCGGCAACTGATGGCTGAGGCGGTCCAGGCGTTTTCCGTCCTGGCGGACCACCTTGCCCGGGATGCCCACCACGGTGCTGCCGGCAGGCACTTCCTTCAGAACCACAGAATTCGCCCCAATATTCGCTTGGTCTCCGATTTTAAACGAACCCAGCACCTTAGCCCCCGATCCGATGACGACATTGTTGCCGACGGTCGGGTGGCGCTTGCCTTTTTCCTTCCCGCTGCCGCCCAAAGTGACTCCCTGATAGATAACCACATCGTCCCCGATTTCGCAAGTTTCCCCAATCACGACGCCCATGCCGTGGTCAATGAACAGTCGATTGCCAATCCGCGCTCCGGGATGGATTTCGATGCCGGTAAAAAACCGGCTGATCTGCGAAATCGCACGTGCCGCCGTATACCAGCGGTGACGATAGAAAAAGTGCGCAATCCGGTGGCTCCAAATCGCATGCAGACCGGAATAGGTAAAGATCACTTCGAACCAGCTTCGGGCCGCCGGGTCGTTGTCGAACACGGCCTGGATATCGGATCGGATTCTCTTGAACATAGTTTTCCCCCACCTTCTATTCCTATCGCATACGGATAGACCTAATGAAAAAAGACGCCCCTGCAGCTTGCGCTGCAGAGACGCCTGACGACGCGGTTCCACTCTGCTTTGGATGAGTTGCCTACCTTTGCGGCCCGACCTGAAGATGCAAAACCCGCATATCCAACCGTGCCTCGGCACCAGGCCGACTCCTCCCTCTTCAAATCCTTAACGCGGACGATACGGCGAAAGCTACAACACCTCTTCAAGGCGCATTCGCATCCGCGGCTCCCGGGTGCATTTCCGCCAGCGCGTATCCGGATAACTTCCAGCCTGGTTGCTTCTTTGCGCGGTCCGCACGGAAGGGTCCCGGTTATCCTCTCTGGACGATACGGCTGATCGCGTACTTCTCCCGATCTATGCCGGTGGCAACAAGGCGGCTCCGGCCGCCTTTCTTCTAGTTGTAAAGGTCTACTTGCCTCTATATTACCGAATGGACAGCGTACTGACAATGGCGGCCTTGAAAAAAATACGCCTCTCTAACGCTGATCACAGACGCTAAATGAGCAAATGGGGGGCGTATCCGCAAGCGTTAGCGTAATATCGCATCGCGAGAACGAACGGGTTATCGCCGCCGTGTCCGCCGCCCCTGCACTACAAAGCAGCGATCCGCGCCTTCAACCGATCGATGACTTTATCCCGGCCAAGCAGATAAATCGTCTGGTTCAAGTCGCGGCCATGCATTTGGCCGGTCAATGCCACACGGATCGGCATGAACAGGCCTTTCCCTTTGGTGCCGGTCTCCTTCTGCACCTCTTTAATCGAGGCGCCGATGTTCTCCACGTTGAATTCGGCCAGCCCTTCCACTTTACCTAAGAACGCGGCAAGCACGCCAGGCACCTGCGGCTCCGCCAACACAGCGGCCCCTTCCTCGTCCAGCGACAGCTCGCTGCGGAAGAACAGCTCGGACAGTTCGACGATATCCGAAGCCGCGGTCATTTGCTCCTGATACAAGGCGACAAGCGCTTCAGCCCAGGCTTGCTGCTCCGGCGACAGCTCGGCCGGAAGTTTGCCGGCCCGCTGCAGATGCGGAATAGCCAGCGAGGCGATCCGCGCCGGATCGGCGTTCTTGATGTAATGGTTGTTCAGGTGCGCCAGCTTGTTCGTATCGAACACGGCCGGACTGCGCGACAAGCGGTTTGCGTCGAAGATCGAAATCAGCTCGTCCTTGCTGAAAATCTCCTCTTCCCCTTCCGGCGACCAGCCGAGCAGGGCGATAAAGTTAAACATCGCTTCCGGCAAATAGCCGAGTTGGTCGTATTGCTCGATAAACTGAATGACCGATTCATCGCGTTTGCTCAGCTTCTTGTGATTCTCCCCGACGATCAGCGTCATATGGCCAAACACCGGCGGCTCCCAGCCAAACGCATCGTAGATCATAAGCTGGCGCGGCGTGTTGGACACATGGTCCTCTCCGCGCAGTACGTGCGTGATGTTCATCAGATGATCGTCCAGGACGACCGCGAAGTTGTAGGTCGGGATGCCGTCTTTTTTCACGATCACAAAATCCCCGCTGACGTCGGACTCAAACGAAATCGTCCCTTTGACCAGGTCGTCAAACGTAAACGTACGTCCTTCCGGCACGCGGAAACGGATGCTGTATTGCCGGCCCTCCGCGTCATACGCAGCCAGCTGATCCGGCGTCAAGTGACGGCATTTTCCGGAGTAGCGCGGCGTCTCGCCGCGGGCCATCTGTTCCTCGCGTTCTTTCTCCAGCTCCTCTTCCGTACAATAGCAGCGATAAGCCAAACCGCGATCCAGCAAATCCTGCACCAACGGACGGTACAAGTCGAGGCGTTCCGTTTGCCGGTACGGCCCATAGTTTCCGCCGACGTCCACGCTTTCGTCCCAATCCATACACAGCCACTTGAGGTAGGTCAGCTGGTTTTCCTCACCGCCGGCCACGTTGCGTTTCACATCCGTATCCTCGATGCGGATGATGAATTTTCCCCCGTGATGTCTGGCGAACAAATAATTGAACAACGCCGTTCTGGCGTTCCCGATATGTAAATGACCCGTCGGACTCGGCGCATAGCGCACGCGAACCTCTGCCATTCCAATCCCCTCCCTAGTTTTAAGACGATGCCGTCAAAACCGCCTTTTTAACAACCTCTACAAGTTTATGATGATAGCACATTCTGGACTAGACAGACAATGCATTGTGCCGCAATCCCTTCGCCGCGTCCGGTAAACCCTAGCTGCTCCGTGGTTGTGGCTTTCACGTTAACGAGCTCCGGTTCCGTCCCCAGTGTACGGGCGATTACTTCTACCATTTGCGGGATGTAAGGCGCCATCTTCGGCTTCTGCGCGATGATCGTTGCGTCCAGGTTGCCGAGCCGGTACCCTTTGGCAACCGCCATGTCCCAGACCCGCTGCAGGAGAACAACGCTGTCTGCATCTTTGTACGCCGGATCCGTATCCGGAAAATGACGCCCGATATCCCCGAGCCCCAGTGCGCCCAATATCGCATCGCTAATCGTATGCAAGAGCACGTCGGCGTCCGAGTGCCCTAATAATCCTTTTTCATAGGGAATGTGCACCCCGCCGATGATACATGGCCTGCCCTCGACGAGCTGATGCACGTCGAAGCCTTGTCCTACTCTAAACATCCTCTATCCTCCCCCAGTCATCTTTTAATCACGAAGCAGCTCCAGGAAGATAATTCGACATCGAATCTTGAATTCAGTCAGTCGAAGCATATGCTTCCGAAGTATGTTTCCTGCGGAAACATTTGAGTTGCTCACGTAGGTTTACCTACGCTCCGCTACTCACTCCCTCCTTCATCCAACCTTCTCGGTGCTTAAAACCTGACTCTCTTTTAAAATCACGAAGCATTTCGAGGAGGTGGAATCGGCATCGAATCTTGAATTCAGTCAGTCGAAGCATATGCTTCCGAAGTATGTTTCCTGCGGAAACATTTGAGTTGCTCACGTAGGCTTACCTACGCTCCGCTACTCACTCCCTCCTTCATCCAACCTTCTCGGTGCTTAAAACCTGACTCTCTTTTAAAATCACGAAGCATTTCGAGGAGGTGGAATCGACATCGAATCTTGAATTCAGTCAGTCGCTCCGCTGCTTCCTCCCCCGAACAAACTCCGCATAATCCAGATCCTCCGGCGTCGTGATTTTGATATTGTCGTAGGCCCCTTCCACCAGCTTGACGGGGAGGCCCAGCCGTTCGACCAGCATCGCGTCGTCGGTGCCGACGAAGCCCTCCGCCGCAGCCCGCTCATGGGCTGCCAGCAGGTCGTCGCGCCGAAAAGCCTGCGGCGTCTGGATCGCCCACAGACTGCGACGATCCGGCGTAGCCGCGACAAATCCCTGCGCATCCGCCTGCTTGATCGTATCCTTCACCGGCACGGCCAGCACGGCGGCGCCATGGGTTCTGACCGCTTCGCAGCAAGCCGTAATCTGCTCCCTCGTGACAAAAGGGCGGACGCCGTCATGCACCAGTACCCAAGGCGTGCTAAGATGCAGCAGACCTTGGCGTACCGAGTGCTGACGCTCAGCCCCGCCCGGAATAACTTGTATTTGCTCGTCCATGCCGTATTCGGCAATCCATGACCGGCACCGGTCCACATCGTGTTCCCCGGTGACCAGCACGATTTGCTTGATCCATGGATGACGCCTAAATGCCTCCAGCGTATGGATGAAGATCGGCTTACCGCCCAGCAGCAGGTACTGCTTGCTTTCTACCGTCCCCATCCGAGTACCGCGACCCGCCGCCACCACAATGACCCCTGTATCGCCGTCAGCATGCAACCCCATCATGATCTGCCTCACCCTTACCCGGAATTCAACAAGCGCTGCGGCCCGCGCAGCGCAGTTAATCCCATCATACCGAATTACTGGGCTTTTTCCAACAGTTTTGGCTTGGCAAAAATCATTCGTCCCGCCGAAGTCTGCAGCACGCTGGTTACCAGCACCTCCGTGATGGTGCCAATGTAGTCGCGCCCCCCTTCCACGACGATCATCGTCCCGTCATCCAGGTAAGCAACGCCTTGACCATGCTCCTTGCCGTCCTTGATCACCTGGACCATAATTTCCTCGCCGGGCAGCACAACCGGCTTGACCGCATTGGCCAAATCGTTGATGTTCAGCACGGACACGCCTTGCAGCTCGCATACCTTGTTCAGATTGAAGTCGTTGGTCACGACTTTCCCCTGCAGAACCTTCGCCAGTTTAACCAACTTGCTGTCCACCTCGGAGATTTCCTCGAAATCCCCTTCATAGATCATGACCTTCACGTCCAGCTCTTTCTGGATTTTGTTCAAAATATCCAGCCCCCGCCGCCCGCGATTGCGCTTGAGCAGATCCGAAGAATCAGCAATATGCTGGAGCTCCTCCAGCACGAATTCCGGGATGACGATCGTTCCTTCAATAAAGCCGGTTTTGCAGATGTCGGCAATCCGTCCGTCGATGATGACGCTGGTGTCCAAAATTTTGTGTTCCTCGGCCCAACGCTCCTCTTCCGCTACGGAAGCTCCCCATTTGCCTGATTTCCAAAGCGAGGACAGCTCTTCCTTCTTGGCTAACCCAACGTACAGCCCGATGTAGCCGAACAGCGCCGATACCGCGAATTGCGCCATGCTCTCCAGCGTGCCGAGCCAGGACAGCAGGGGGTAGACGGTTAAAGAAAGTAGAAGTCCCGCAGTCAAACCGGCCGCACCGGCAGCCATCTCATTCATCGGGATCCGCGTCAAAGCGGCGATCCACGTTTTTACTCTGGAAGAAACGACGTCTGCTGCCAAGGAGAACAGGAACAAGAACAGGAGCGCACCGGCCGCAGCCCAGATTAAATTCGCCGCGATCGGGTTCATTTCGCGAAACCAGTCACTGGCAGCCCCCGGCAATACACCGGCCACGCCGCCGGTCGTATAACCGAACCATGCTCCGCATAAACCAGCCAGAATCATCAAGTATTTTTTCAGCACGTCTCTCTTCACCTCCTAGATAAGTATCTTCATTAGCCAGTATGATCCAATTTCCAGACGCATAATCCTTGCCCCCACTTTTTTTTACCAGAAAATAACCAAATACAATTTGAATACGCCCCCTGGTTATGGGATTTCAGGTTGATCTCGGAGGAAAAGGTGGAATATAATGAATTCAATTCATAATATTGAGGTGGATGGAAAATGAGCGCACCAAGCTTACAGTCTTTTCAAGAACAAGTTTCTGAACTGTTGCTCCGTCACCGCAGCCTGTTGGACGTCATGTCTAAGATGGGACAAACCAACGCCGCTGCCGTCCGTTCCGTGACTAAATCCGTAACCGAATGCGGTTGCATCGAACTGCACGCCACCAAACAGGACTTCGAGCCGGGCATGGATTTGCAACAGGCCAAGGAGACGATCGCCAAGCATGTTCATGGCGAACTGTGTGAGAATTGCCGGGATGCGATTACGAATGAGCTTGGACGTAACCTTTTCTATATGTCCGCCCTCTGCAATTTGCTGGGGATCAACATGGAGGAGATCGTGGAGCGTGAGTCGCAAAAATGCGCCACTTTGGGGTTATTCAACTTATCGTAGGCCGTACTATCGTATGGATGCTTCTGGAACCTGCATACCCGAAGAAAGTCAAAAAGGCATCGATCCTTTCCGCCCGCGGGAGATCCATGCCTTTTTCGTATTGTATTGAACTTATCGGTCTTTAGCGCTTCGGACGATACATTTCCTGTTCCGCATCGTCGTCATCCTGGGGTTTGCGGCGCAGCAGCCGGTTGATATTCTGCCGTAGCCCGTATGCTGCATAAATCACCAAGGGGATAAAAATCAGCTTCGCCATTTGATCCGGGAACACAACGGCGATGACCACCGCAAAGATCACCACAAGCGGCGTGTAAGCGATCGCTTTCTTGGGCAGGCCGATTTTCTTGAAATTCGGGTATCGAACCGTGCTGATCATCAAATAGGACAACAGCAACATGGATACAAGGAAATACGGTGCCGAAATTTCTCGGTAAAACAGCGACAACGTCGCCAGCACCCCGCCTGCAGCCGGAATCGGCAAGCCGATGAAGTAACCCGGCGTACTCTTCTGAACATTAAACCGGGCCAGCCGCAGCGCACCGCACATCGGGAAAATGAGGGTCACGGCCCAAGCCACACCGGAAGGAATGCTGTGAAAGGAGATCAAGTACATAATCAGTGCCGGAGCCATACCAAATGAAATCAGATCGGATAACGAATCGAGCTCTTTGCCGAACTCGCTTTGAGCGTTCAGTGCACGGGCGACCCGTCCATCCAAACCATCAAGCAACATAGCGACAATTACCATAATGGCAGCCAAGCTGAAGCGGCCTTCCATGGCCAGCAGGATGGCCAGCATTCCGAGAACCATGTTTCCTAACGTAAACAGGTTCGGAATCGATTTCGTAATCATCTCTTCACCTCGAGTAGATATTCCTGAACCATTCATTGATGATAGGTGATTTAAATTTGTCTGTCAATGAATACCTGTTCCTGTAGACGCTTGAGCCCTTCTTTGATGGAGCGGGCGCGCACCTCGCCGATTCCGTCGACCTCATCCAGCTCCTCGATGCTGGCCATCATCACGTTGGGCAAGCATTCGAACCGTTCCACCAGGTTGTGGATGATGACGTTCGGCAAACGAGGAATCTTGTTCAATACGCGATACCCGCGCGGCGAGATCAGTTCCTCTGAAGTTGCGGCCGAAGAAGGGTACCCCAGGAGCTTCGTAATGTGGTTGTCATCCAGAAGCTCGTCATCGGTGGAGCGTTTAAGCCCCAGGATAATCTCGCGAATTGCCTCGTCCTGATCTTCCTTGGCATAATCTTTATACAGCAGCCAGGCTTCCTCTTCCATATTGCTGACCAGTTCCTCCATCTGCATGCTGATCAGCCGTCCCTCCGTCCCCAGCTCGTTGATGAACCGTTTGATCTCCATCTTGATCCGGATCACCATTTCCACCCGCTGAATCACATTGATGACCTCAGGCAAGGAGACGAGTTCTTCAAATTCGGAGGCCGTCAAATTAGTTAAAGCTTGGTTCAGCACGGACCGGTATTTCTCCAGGGTCTGAATCGCCTGATTCGCCTTGGTCAGAATGACGCCGATTTCCTTCAGGGCGTACCGCAAGCCCCCTTGGTACAACGTGATGATATTCCGGCGCTGGGAGATGGAAACGACCAGCTTGCCGGTCTGTTTGGCCACCCGCTCGGCGGTACGATGCCGAATGCCCGTCTCCGAGGATGCGATCGAGGAATCGGGGATGAGTTGGGTATTCGCATACAAAATCCGCTTCAGATCCTCGCTGAGGATGATCGCTCCATCCATTTTGGCCAGCTCATAGAGATAGTTCGGGGAGAAATCACAGTTGATGGAGAAGCCCCCCTCGACGACCTCCATCACCTCCGGGCTATAACCGACGACAATCAGGCCTCCGGTCTTGGCCCGCAGCACGTTCTCGAGACCGTCGCGAAACGCCGTTCCCGGTGCAACAAGCCTCAGCAAATCATTCATTTTTTCTGCTTGGGTAGTTTCCTTCATCATTCAATGCCCCCTAATCTAACGCAACAGCTAGCGCATCTGCAACGGTATTTACGCCTATGAGTTGAATCCCTTGCGGTCCTTTCCACCCTTTCAAGCTTTTCTCCGGCAAAATCACCCGTTTAAAGCCTAGCTTGGCCGCTTCCTTCACGCGCTGCTCCGCGCGGGAGACCGCCCGCACTTCGCCGGTCAAGCCCACCTCCCCGAAGAAGACGTCGTACGGCTTCGTCGGCAAGTCGCGGAAGCTGGAGGCGACGCTGACCGCAATCGCCAGATCGACGGCCGGTTCGTCCAGCTTCACCCCGCCGGCCAGGTTGACGTAAGCGTCCTGATTTTGCAGGAACATCCCCATTCGCTTCTCCAGCACCGCAAGAATCAGATTCATCCGCTGATAGTCCACACCGGTTGCCATCCGTCTCGGCGAGGGGAAATGGGTCGCCGCAATCAGGGCTTGCAGCTCCACCAGCATCGGGCGCGTTCCCTCCATGCTCGCGACGACGGTCGAACCCGCTACGCCAAGCGGTCGTTCGGATAGAAACAGCTCCGACGGATTCGCTACCTCCGCCAGACCGGATTCATTCATTTCAAAAATCCCGATTTCGTTGGTCGAACCGAAGCGGTTCTTCACGGCCCGAAGCAGCCGATAGGTATGATGTCGTTCTCCCTCGAAGTACAACACGCAATCCACCATATGCTCCAGCATCCGTGGTCCGGCAATGGCCCCTTCCTTGGTGACGTGGCCGACCAGAACCGTAGCGATGCCTTGCCCCTTGGCAATTCGCATAAACCGGGCCGTGCATTCCCGCACCTGGGAGACGCTGCCGGGGGCGCTGGTGACTTCGGGTAAATACACCGTTTGAATCGAATCGATGACCAGAAAATCGGGCTTTACGTCTTCGATCGCTTCTTCAATTCCGTCCATGCTGCTCTCACATAAGACAAACAATTCCGGCGACAAAGTCCCGAGTCGCTCCGCTCTCAGCTTCGTCTGACGTACGGATTCCTCCCCCGAGATATACAATACTCTCAGGCCGCTGCGAGCCATTTCATGCGACGTTTGCAGCAGCAGGGTCGATTTGCCGATCCCGGGGTCGCCTCCGACCAGCACCAGCGAGCCCGGTACAACCCCGCCGCCAAGCACCCGGTTTAATTCCCCGATGCCCGTCTGAATTCGCGGTTCTTTGCCGCTCTCTATATTTATGATCGATTGCGGCTTTTCTTTCGCATGAAATATCCCGGAGTTCATCCCCTGCGTTTTGACGGTTTTCTCCACTTCCTCCACCATCGAGTTCCAAGCGCCGCACCCCGGGCATTTTCCGTACCATTTGGGCGATTCATAACCGCATTCGGAGCAAAAAAACTTATGTTTTACTTTAACCATTTATCTCTCCTTCTCGCCTCTGCAATATTTGACAGCCCTAGCAGACACCGTATTCGTTATGGTTACTAAAATTTTACCACCCTTTCGCTTAGATCGAAAGTTCTCCGAGGACGGCCGCCAGGAAGGCGGGATAAAAAAAGCAGCTCCCAAAGATCGCTTTGGAAAGCTGCCTTTTACTTATTTCATCGGCTTAATCGTTACGGATTTGTAGTATTTTCCAAGATATTTATTTCGCTTTCTCGACCAGCCCATTAATGAGCCCCGCCATCCCGGGGGTACGCGCCACCGTCGAATTGTTCAGGAACAGGACATCGGTCACCTGATGTTCCCGCACGAAGTCGATCAGGCTGCCGCTGTAAGATCGGGGATCTACGTAATAAACCGTTTCAAAATGCGGAAGCAAAAAGGGGATCAGAGCATTCCCGTAGGAATCCTTAACGACCGCAATCCGTTTGCCGTTCCGCACGCCCGTCTCGATCTCCCCCCATGGGAAATCGCCGCCGAGAAACACGGCGTAGAAGCCATTGGTCACTTGAGCGTAATCGGGATTAACGACCTCGCCCGCAACCGGCTTGCCCGTCTTCAAATAACGGGTATATGTATAGTTCGCGGTCGGCTGATAATAAGTGATCGTATCCGGGTGCTTCTTAAGCCGGAAATTCAAAGTGGCTTTATAGGCTGTGCCCAAGAAGCCTTCAATTTCCCCCGTGGAATAAGCGCTTAACGGTACGGCTTCCTCTCCCAGCGCTTTCATCAGTTCGGTATAAGCATAATAGGCGCCCAAAGCGGTCCAATGGTGGTCGGTTCGAAAATAGATCGCCTCGGCGGCATGCCGCTCCATCGCTCCGTAGGCATCGATTTGGCCGATCTCCGCGTTAAGCCGGGCGTTAATATGGTCGAAGGCGATTTTTTGCGAATCGGATAATTCCCGGTATTTCCGCTCCATAAACTCCGCCGCCGTGGGGACAAGCATCGAGTATACGCCGACC
Organism: Paenibacillus phocaeensis; assembly: GCF_900021165.1. Lineage (GTDB taxonomy): Bacteria > Bacillota > Bacilli > Paenibacillales > Paenibacillaceae > Fontibacillus > Fontibacillus phocaensis. The sequence continues at coordinate 12,549 of NZ_FCOQ01000011.1, forward strand.
CCCGGGTCAACCGCCGCCTTGAACCCGTTCAGGGCAGCAGCGTACGCCTCCGCCGATGGCGCGGAGTAGTTGAAGAGCGTGTAGGCCCGGTCTTTGTAGATCAAATATTGCGTCGCCGGGCTGGCGGCCGCAGCGGCCCCCAACTTTTGTGCCGTATTGTCGCTTCCCTGCTGAATGATCGAAGCATGGGCGATGCCGCACAGTCCCTTCAACTCTTTCACGAGAGCTCCAAATTGAACCATCTTCTCCCGGTAGGCGAAATGATCCGCAAAAAAAGCTTCGGTCCCCCGCGTAAACTCTCCCGAAAACAAACTTTCCAGGGAAAAGTCGGGCTTTGCCGCAAGCTTCCGCTGTTCGAGCGAAGACATGTTCCGGGACGAATAGCTGAGCGCGTTGACCAGACCGAATCCGAAAATCAGCAGCAGAAAAAGAAACACGTTAAGTTTGAATTGCCATTTCATATTCGATCCTCCTCGTCAAAACCGGTAATACAGAAAGGGATTATAGGAGCTTCCGACCAGCATCATCGTAGCGGCAACCAGAATCGCCGCATTTAGCGCCTGAGTTCCGAAGAAGGCCAGCCCGTTGCCGAATCGCGGAAGCTTCTTCGCCGCGAACCGGAGCGAATGTTTGACGAGCGGCGTGGACAGCAGGATCGCCGCGATGTACAGGAGCAGATGATCCTGGAAAATCACCATCAGCCTCAGGTTGGCGAAATCCGCAGAATACCCTCCGAACATCGTCTTCAATGCCTGAATCGCCTCGGAAAGATCGAGAAAGTAGAACCAGACCCAGCCGATCAATATCGCCAAGACCGCATACGCGTGGCTCACGATCCCGGGGAGTTTGCCGAGCCACCGTCCCAGGAACTGCCGTTCGATAAAAATCAAAGCGCCGCAATAAAGCCCCCAAATGACGAAATTCCAGCTCGCGCCATGCCAGATCCCGGTCAGGAACCAGACGGCGAACAGATTCCGCAAATAATGTCTTTGGTTGCCGCCCAGCGGAATATAGACATAATCCCGGAAGAACCCGCCCAGCGACATGTTCCAACGCCGCCAGAATTCACCCATGGACTTGGATATGTAGGGGTAGTTGAAGTTTTCCCGCAAGTCGAAGCCAAGCATCTTGCCTAAACCGATGGCCATGTCCGAGTAGCCGGAGAAATCGAAATAAATCTGCAGCGCGAACAGCGTGATACCGAACCAAAGGCCCAGGACGGAGGTGGTCTCCGCACCGGGATTCAGCAATTGGGGCGCGGTTTCCCCCAGCATGTTGGCCAGCAGCACTTTTTTGCCGAGTCCCAGTACAAACCGCGTAACCCCTTCGCTAAACCCGGACAACGTGACCCGCGGACGCTCAATCTGCCGCTCGATATCCGTGTAGCGGATGATGGGCCCGGCCACCAAATGCGGAAAGAAGGAAACGTAAAGCAGCACTTTTCTCGGCGATCGCGGGGCTTGAATCTTTCCTTGATGGACATCCGTCAAATAACAAATCAGTTCAAAGGTAAAAAAGGAAATTCCGATCGGGAGCTTCACATCCGGGACCGGCAGGTTGATCGGCAAGAACGCGTTGATATTCTCGACAAGAAATCCGGCATATTTGAAAAATCCCAGCAGTGCGATATTGAGGACAACCGCAGCGATATACAGGAATTTCGCAGTCCCTGTCCCCCTGTACCGCTCGATGCCTAAAGCAAAAACATATCCCAGCAGGGAGGCCAGCAACAGTAAAAGGACCCAAACCGGCTCGCCCCAGGCATAAAAAACGTATGAGAAACCAATTAACACCCAGATCCGATAGGTCGGATTCGGGGACATGAAATAAATGATCAGCAAAACGGGCAGAAACAGATACAGAAAAATCAGACTTGAAAAGACCACTTTCTCTTAACTCCTCTCTCGATTTAGGCGTCCGAAGAGAAGTATAGGAAAGGAAAGTGAACAATTCGTACAGCAAAGCTTAACAAGTTCTTATCGTTTGCTTATCAATTATTGTTTCCGCAGCTCCTTTTGCACCTTTATCCCTTTCGGTCAGAAGACGAAGACAGGAGTGGCGAACATGAACGAGACAATATCTTGCCTTATAAGAAGTGTTGCAGGCGCACCGGAAGAACCCATCGCAACACCGACTGCGCCCGCTTAAGACGGAAGGAAGAAACGAAGAGGCAGAAGCAGAAGAGAAGAACAGAAGAGTAGAACTGGGGGATCATAAAGACTGGAGGAGAGGAGCTGGAGCTCCTCCCTTGTGACCGGATCAAACGGGATAATCATGGTAAGAAGCGTTCGGCCAACCGAAAACGCGTTTCAAACACGGTACGCTGGCGGTTGCTGGCGGCCGATATGTGCCCCCCATGAACATCGACAATGCTTTTGGCGATAGCAAGCCCCAAACCGGTGCCTCCCGTTTCTTTCGAACGGGAACCCTCGATGCGGTAAAATCGTTCAAACAGGTGAGGGAGGCTGCTATGAGGGATTTCATCACCGTAGTTCGTAAACCGGACCACCGCCCATTCCCCCTCTCGGGTAATGGAAATGTCGACGTATTTTCCCTTTGCCCCGTACTGGACGGCATTCGCCAGCAAATTTCCGAAGACGCGGACAAGCAAATCGCCGTCGGCCAGAATCGTGACCGGCTCCTCCCCCGCCGTAATCCGGCATGTCATGCCGCTTTGCTCAAGGAGAGGAACGAACTCTTCGGCAAGCTGCCGGAGAAATCCGCTCAGATCCAGCTCGGACACCTGAAGCGGAAGCCCGTTATTGACGCGCGTGTACTCGAATAAATCATCGATCAGCTTCTTCAGTCCCCTTGCTTTCTCATAGGCGATATTTACGTAGTAACGCAGCTCGGTCTCATCTTTATACCGGTCTTCTTCGATGGCCTCGAGAAAACCAAGAATCGAGGTCAGCGGAGTCCTCAGGTCATGGGAAACCCCGGTGATCAGGTCGTTCTTGGACCTTTCGGAGTTGCGCTCTTCCTCGATCGAACGGCTCAGTCGTTGCGCCATGCTGTTGATGCTGTCCGCCACCTTCGCTAGCTCCCCGGCGAGCGCGGGAATCGGCCGGTCGAAATGACCTTCGGCGATTTCCTCCAGGCCGCTGCGAATCTGGCTGAGAGAGGAATTCAATTCGCCGGTCATCTGATTCATCTTCTTGGCGATGGCGCCCAGTTCATCCGCCGTGCGGACCGGAATACGAACGTCCAAACGACCCGCGGCAATCTCCTCGAGCGCTTCGTCCATTTCTTTCAGATCTCTGGTGGTTCCCCGGGTCAGTGCGAAATACACCAGTACATAGGTGATCAATCCGGTTATAGCCATGGCGGGAACAGAACCTATGCCGTTGACGACCGCCCTCAAAATATTGCGGAACGGCAGAAGCACCGGCGACATATACGGTCCGAGCAAGTATTCCGACGCTTTCCAGCAAACATATAAGAATACGGCAGTCAGTATCAAGCTGCCTGTCGCAAACAGCAAAAACTTCAGCCGCAACGAGAGCAAGCGTTGAAGTTTCATTTAGTTAGCCTCCATTTTATAGCCGATCCCCCAAACCGTTTTGATGAAGCGGGGATTCTGCGGGTCCCGTTCGAGTTTCTCACGGATCCTACGGATATGGACCATGACGGTATTTTTCGAATTCATATAGGGTTCTTTCCAGACTTCCTCATAGATTTTGTCCATGCCGAGCACGACACCCCGGTGAAGGGCAAGCAACTTCAGCACTTCAAACTCCCGCGGCTTCAAAATCACTTCCCGGTCATCCACTGTCACCTTATGCATCGCAATATTGATGACCAGGTCGTCGATGACGATTTCATCCAGACTTGGAGCCGGGGCTTGTCTGGAGAACCGGTAATAACGCCGCAGCTGGGATTTCACCCGGGCGAGCAGTTCCAGCGGATTAAACGGCTTGGTGACGTAATCGTCGGCGCCGATGCTTAATCCAGCGATCTTGTCGATGTCCTGGCTTTTCGCAGACAACATGATAATGGGGGTGTTGCGCTCCTCGCGAATGCGCATGCAGGCTTCGATCCCATCCAGCCGGGGCATCATTACATCGAGAATGATCAGATCCACGGAATGCGACTTCAGCAAATCCAGCGCCTCCAGGCCATCCGCCGCCGCGAGCAATCGATACCCCTCATTTTTCAAATAAATTTCCATCAGCTTGATGATCTCTTTCTCGTCGTCTACGATCAAAATCGTTTCTTTCACCAACTTCAGCCTCCCTGATTCCTTCTACTATTCGCCAAAACAGCCGTGATCTCCTCCGAGACAAGTAAAAACGCAAAACGGACCCGCAGAAGGATCTGCAGGTCCGTGATTGCGATGACGGAATCAGCTTACTTTGAATTTACCTCAACAGACGGCTTTCTTATGAAAGTTCCCGTCCGCTCTACCTTCAGGGCGCCGTTCTCTTCGTCGATTGTCAGCGAGTCGCCTTTCTTCACGTTGCCGGTCAGCAACTCCTCGGAGAGCCGGTCTTCGATATGCTTCTGAATCGCCCGGCGCAGCGGACGTGCGCCGTACGCAGGATCGTAGCCCTCTTTGGCCAGGAACGCTTTCGCCTTGTCGGTCAACGTAAAGTCAACATCGTATTCGCGCAGCCGTTTCCGAAGTTCCTCGGACATCAGCGAGACGATTTGACCGATATGCGCTTCCTCGAGCGAATGGAAGACGATAATTTCGTCGATCCGGTTGAGGAATTCGGGACGGAAGCTCTTCTTCAGCTCTTCCATCACTTTGCCCTTCATATTGTCGTAGTCTGCGCCGGAATCCTGTACGGCGGTGAAGCCCAGACGCGTATTGCGTTTGATCGCTTCGGCACCGACGTTCGAAGTCAAGATGATCAGCGTGTTGCGGAAATCAACCACCCGGCCTTTGGAATCGGTCAAGCGGCCGTCCTCCAGCACCTGTAGCAGGATATTAAACACTTCCGGATGCGCCTTCTCGATTTCGTCCAGCAGGACAACCGAATACGGCTTCCGGCGAACTTTCTCGGTCAATTGGCCGCCTTCTTCATATCCGACATATCCTGGAGGCGCGCCAACCAGACGTGCCGTGGAGTGTTTCTCCATGTACTCGGACATGTCGATGCGGATGACGGCATTCTCGTCGCCAAACATCGCTTCGGCCAATGCGCGGGCCAGCTCGGTTTTACCTACCCCGGTTGGGCCCAGGAAAATGAAGGAGCCCATCGGACGCTTCGGATCTTTGAGGCCCGCACGCGCCCGGCGAATCGCCCGGCTGACGGCCTTCACTGCTTCTTCCTGACCGATTACGCGCTCATGCAGGATTTGCTCCATATTGAGCAGGCGTTCGGTTTCTTCTTCCTTCAGCTTGTTAACCGGAATTCCCGTCCAGCTGGCTACTACCTGAGCGATATCCTCCGGCGTCACCTCGGAATCGGTGCGTCCTTGTTTCTCTCTCCACTGGTTCTTCGTTACGTCCAGCTCTTCACGGATCTTCTGTTCCGTGTCGCGGAGCGCGGCCGCTTTCTCGAATTCCTGGCTTTGAACCGCAGCGTCTTTCTCCTTGCGGATATCCTCCAGACGACTTTCCAGTTGCTTCAGATTCGGCGGTACTGTATAGGAGTTGAGCCTTACTTTCGACCCCGCTTCGTCGATCAGGTCAATTGCTTTATCCGGCAGGAAGCGGTCTTGAATATAGCGGTCGGACAGTTTGACTGCCTGCTCGATCGCCTCGTCGGTGATTTTCACCCGATGATGCGCTTCGTAGCGGTCACGCAGCCCATGCAGGATTTGGATCGCTTCGTCGACCGACGGCTGATCCACCGTGATCGGTTGGAAACGGCGTTCCAGCGCCGCATCTTTTTCGATATATTTCCGGTATTCGTCCAACGTGGTTGCACCGATGCATTGCAGCTCGCCGCGGGCCAGCGCCGGCTTCAAAATGTTCGAAGCATCGATAGCGCCCTCCGCACCGCCAGCGCCGATCAACGTATGCAGCTCGTCGATAAAAAGAATGATATTGCCGGCTTGCCGAATTTCGTCCATGATTTTTTTCAGACGGTCCTCAAACTCGCCGCGGTACTTCGTACCGGCCACAACAGAGCCCATATCCAGCGTCATGACGCGTTTGTCGCGCAGGGTCTCCGGAATTTCGTTGTTGATGATTTTTTGAGCGAGACCTTCGGCGATGGCCGTTTTCCCGACGCCCGGTTCCCCGATCAGCACCGGATTGTTCTTCGTCCGGCGGCTCAGCACCTGGATCACCCGTTCGATTTCCTTGCTGCGGCCGATCACTGGATCCAAATTGCCCTCTTTGGCCGAAGCCGTCAAGTCGCGGGCCAAGCTGTCCAACGTTGGCGTATTTACGTTAGTCGGGGTGCCGTGATGGCTGGATACCGCCTCGCTGCTGCCCAGCAGTTGCAGCACTTGCTGACGCGCCTTATTCAGGCTGATACCGAGGTTATTCAGCACGCGAGCCGCTACGCCTTCCCCTTCCCGAATCAGGCCGAGCAGAATATGCTCCGTGCCGACATAAGTATGGCCGAGCTTGCGCGCTTCATCCATGGACAGCTCAATCACTTTCTTGGCGCGCGGCGTATAAGCGATATTGGTCGGCTGCTCTTGTCCCCGGCCGATCAGCGTTTCCACTTCGTCTTGTATTTTCTCGAGTCCCAGACCCAATCCGATCAGCGCCTTGGCGGCAATGCCTTCGCCTTCACGGATCAGCCCGAGCAGCACATGTTCCGTCCCGATATTGTTATGTCCCAGTCTTACGGCTTCTTCCTGAGCTAAAGCAAGTACTTTCTGGGCACGTTCCGTAAATCTTCCAAACATCATCTTCTCCTACACCTCCATAATAATCCTCTTGTTAATTCCCCATTCGCTCCCGAATGAGTTTGGCGCGGTACATATCCCGTTCCCCCGGGGCCATGCTGGCGCTGAATTTCTTCTGCAGAAATCCGGGTTGCGTCAACACGTTCAATTCGTTCAGCGCCTGCGCCGACACGCCTTCGATCAGACCTAAATCCACGCCAAGCCGAACATCGGACAGCCGCTGAGCGGCTTCCTTCGAATCGATGATGTACGCCTGGGATAAGATGCCGTAAGAACGCATCACCCGGTCCATCATCCGCAGCCGCGATTCTCCGATCAATTTCTCTCTCGCCGTCTTCTCGTGCTGAATGATCTGCAGAACCACGCCGTACAAATTTTCGATGATCTCAGCTTCGCTTTGTCCTAGTGTAATCTGATTTGAGATTTGAAACAAGTTGCCCATCGCTTCGCTGCCTTCGCCATAGATCCCGCGGACGGTCAATCCGACCTGCGATACCGCGGATAAGATTCGGCCGATCTGCTGCGTCAGCACCAAAGCCGGTAAATGCATCATGACCGAAGCTCGAAGCCCGGTACCCACATTCGTCGGGCAACTGGTCAGGTAACCGCGACGATCGTCAAATGCATAATCCACATGCGATTCGAAAATGTCGTCGATCGCCGTCGCTTTTTCCCAAGCCTCCTGGACCTGAAGCCCCGGATACAGACACTGAATCCGTAAGTGATCCTCTTCATTCACCATAATGCTGAGGCTTTCATCTTCGCTGATGAAGGCCGCCCCATTCCGGGAGTCATTCGCCAGGTTGGGGCTGATCAGATGTTTCTCGACCAGCACTCGCGTATCCAGTTCATCCAGGTCCGCAAGGAGGATCGGATACAGCGGGCCTTGAACCTGAAGCGCTTCGTCGCTCAGAACCTCCTGCAGTAGCTCCAGTACCTCTTCCGATTGCGTGTTGGTTGCCAACATCGGGAAGGGTTGATGCCGCAAGTTGCGGGCGATCCGCACCCGGCTGCTCATGACGATCTCGGACTCCTTGCCTTCCCGGCTCATCCATTCGCTAAGCGGCTGTTCGGTAAAACGGAGATGGCTCACCCTGCATCCCTCCTACTCTGCGGAAATGTTCTTCTCAAGCTCGCGAATTTGATCCCGCAGCGCCGCTGCCTCCTCAAATTCCTCCTGGAGGATTCGGTACTGCAGCTCGCGGCGAAGATCCTCAAGTTTACGCTTAACTTGAATGTGACCGCCGGTCCGTTTCGGGACTTTCCCGACGTGGACGGTATTGCCGTGAACCTTCTTAAACAGCGGATCCAAGCGATCGTTAAAATATTTGTAGCAAGAGCTGCACCCAAAACGCCCGATTTTACTGAACTGGGAATACGTCATGCCGCATTCTTCGCAGCGCAGCGGTTCAGGGGTGCTGTGCCCGGAAACTTGACTTTTGTTCGACGGACTCAAATCGAGAAAGCCCGACAGCAGGTTGTGAATCGAGAAGCCGCCCGAAGTGCCGGGAATCAGTTCTCCCTTCTCCCTGGCGCAGGTCTCACAGAAGTGAAACTCCGTCTTCTCGCCATTTACGATCTTCGTAAAATGCAAGGTCGCTGGGCGTTTGCCGCATTCTTGGCATTGCATCGCACGTCCCTCCTTACGGGATAGACTTTGACAGCAGATCCTTAAACCTGTGTTGATTCATGTGGTTAACTCAACAATGAGATTAACATCGCCTTCATCATCCTCGCCCGGATCTGGTCGCGATAAGGCAGCTTGATGGCCAGCACTTCGCGGGATACCGCCGAGCGCATTAACGCCGCTTCCCGAGAGGTCAGAAAGCGGGCTTCCTCCAGGCGGTAAATCAAACCCTCCGCTGCGGATTGCCCGATCTCATCCCCGATCGTTTCATGCAAATGCGTATGCAGCGACGTTGGTCCCGGCAGCTGAATGCGCCGAATCCGAACGTAACCGCCGCCGCCGCGCTTGCTTTCGACCAGGTACCCTTTCTCCAGAGTAAAACGGGTGCTGATGACATAATTAATTTGCGACGGCACGCAGGAAAATTGGTCGGCAAGTTCGTTACGCTGAATCTCTACAATCCCCTCAGGACTTTCATGCAAAATACTCTTGAGATATTTTTCGATGATATCTGAGATATTACGCATCACTCATCCTCCATATTCCACACGTGAATCTCATGTTGCGGTTGTGCTGTAGCTAGGTGTTGCCGATGTTGCGCGTTGGTGCTGGGTGTTGCTGGGTGTTCCCTGTTGCGTAATACCAGGTACTGCGTGTTGCTGTTACGCAGTGCGTGTTGCGTGTTGGTGCAATGTTGGTACTACGTGTTACCTGTTGTGCAGTACCAGGTACTGCGTGGTATTGCGTATTGCGCACTGTGTACTTTGTGCTGCGTGCTGCGTGCGTACTGCATATTGCACACTTCGTGCTGAGTATGCGCACTGCGTGCTTTGTGCTGCAATACTGCTATGTTGCTGGTATTGCGTATAGCCGGTCAAATACCGTCTACCGTCAAAGGGAGCGAACATCGCCTCTGTGTTGACTTTGACTTTCTTTGACTTTATTAACATTATACCATAATTTAATGATTTGCCAAGGGGAGGCCTTTACTGTTTCAGTGTCGGCGGGGAAGGTGATAAATATTCGTGGTTAAGCGTATGAGGAAATCGTCCGGTTGGTGCCCCACGGCGAAGAAATAAAGTAACTTCCTGTTGGAAGGAGTGGATGGCAACGGTGCACACGAATTGCAAAAGCCTCCTTCCGGATTCGCCTCCGAATCAAAAGCACTTTTGCATTAAATGCCATAAAATCACCGCAGTGCTTTCTTTACTTGCGAATAGTTGCAGGAGTGCAGTTATTTCACACGATTCCGGCAAATCAGGCCCAATAGTTGCCCATATGCAGTTAAATTTGCTCAAACAGCCCCATTCCCCGATTATCGCCGAAAATAACTGCATACAGACAACTAATTACCCAAAAACGGCAGTTTCTCCAAAATTAACTGCAGCTCCGCACTTAACTCTCAAGTTTGCGCCGGACCTGTGTAATGCGCCTTGCTATCGATACCCATCAAATGTTCGATCGGTGCTCTTTGGCATCCCTTGACGAGTAGAAGTTCCTGAAATAGTTGTGTCTGTGCAGTTAATTCTCACCTTTTCGGCAAATTAAGCTCAATAGTTGCCCACATGCAGTTAAATTTGCTCAAACAGCCCCATTCCCCGATTATCACCGAAAATAACTGCATACAGACAACTAATTAACCAAAAACGGCGGTTTCTCCGAAATTAACTGCAGCTCCGCACTTAGCTCTCAAGTTTGCGCCGGACCTGTGTAACGCCTCGCACTCCATGCCCATCAAAAGTTCGATTGGGTTGGAGCGACTAGTTGGCATTGAGGCCTAAACACCTGAATGACGAAACAACGGCAGTGCTCTTTGATCATCCCTTGACGAGTATAAGTTACTGAAATAGTTGTGCCTGTGCAGTTAATTCTCACCTTTTCGGCAAATTAAGCTCAATAGTTGCCCACATGCAGTTAAATTTGCTCAAACAGCCCCATTCCCCGATTATCGCCGAAAATAACTGCATACAGGCAACTAATTACCCAAAAACGGCAGATTCTCCGAAATTAACTGCAGCTCCGCACTTAATTCTCAAGTTTGTGCCGGACCTGTGTAACGCCTCGCCTCGCCGCCAAGATGCCCATCAAATGTTCAATCGGTGCTCTCGGTGCTCTCGGTGCTCTCGGTGCTCTCGGTGCTCTCGGTGCTCTCGGTGCTCTCGGTGCTCTCGGTGCTCTTTGATCATCCCTTGACGAGTAGAAGTTACTGAATAGTTGTGCCTGTGCAGTTAATTCTCACCTTTTCGGCAAATCAGGCCCAATAGTTGCCCATCTGCAGTTAAATTTGCTCAAACAGCCGCATTCCCCGAATATCGCCGAAAATAACTGCATACAGACAACTAATTCCCCAAAAACGGCGGTTTCTTCAGAAATAACTGCAGCTCCGCACTTATGGATAAAACTAAAAGAGCACCGCCGGATCAACGGCAGTGCTCTTTGTCTTTGCTTGGCGGCGTCCTACTCTCCCAGGACCCTTCGGTCCAAGTACCATCGGCGCTGGAGGGCTTAACGGTCGTGTTCGGGATGGGAACGCGTGGAACCCCTCCGCCATCGCCACCAAACGGTTCAAGCGTTTTGATCGCCTGNACCGTCACTCCCCTAGCAGTTACTCTAGAGGACGTTCTTCCCTGGCAACAGAGCTTTACGATCCGAAAACCTTCTTCACTCACGCGGCGTTGCTCCGTCAGACTTTCGTCCATTGCGGAAGATTCCCTACTGCTGCCTCCCGTAGGAGTCTGGGCCGTGTCTCAGTCCCAGTGTGGCCGTTCACCCTCTCAGGTCGGCTACGCATCGTCGCCTTGGTGAGCCGTTACCCCACCAACTAGCTAATGCGCCGCAGGCCCATCCGTAAGTGACAGATTGCTCCGCCTTTCCCAAGTCTCCCATGCGAGAAACTTGCGTATCCGGTATTAGCTACCGTTTCCGGTAGTTATCCCAGTCTTACGGGCAGGTTGCCTACGTGTTACTCACCCGTCCGCCGCTAAGTTAATCAAGAGCAAGCTCCTAATTAACTCCGCTCGACTTGCATGTATTAGGCACGCCGCCAGCGTTCGTCCTGAGCCAGGATCAAACTCTCCAATAAAGGATGGGAGGAATCTCGAACCCGAAGGCGCCGAGGTCTTCCATCCAAGGTGTTTGACTTGCTCATTTTGAATCTGACGATTAAAATTAATCGTTCATAATTGACGTGTTCCATTTGTTCAGTTTTCAAAGAACTTGCTTGCTGTTCATCAACTACTGAAGTCTCAATCAGTTTTTGTCGAACAGTTTCTTATTATACTCATTCAGTCGAACCATGTCAACTCCTTTTTTCGACAACCTTGCCAGCTTTCTACAAGGTGTCGTCCAAAGCGACAAGTAATAATTTATCACGCCGGCAGTTATTTTGCAATATGAAATATTCCCCATGCAAAAACAAGCTGATACAAGCTAATAAGACTAGTATTTTTAGTCCGCCGATGGGCTGATTCCCTTCTCTACGCGCCTTCTCCGAAGGATACCCCAAATTCCGACTCCCGTGCAGGACATAAGCAGAAAGCCCGCGGCTATACGCAGCGCAAGATCATAATCTCCTGTAAATGCACTAAGCCCCGACGAGCCTGCCACGACACCCAAAGAGAAGAAAGCATAGAACATCCCGAATGCTTTGCCCTTATGCTCCGGACGGACATGACCGAGAAGCAGCGCATTTAAGGAAGGAAATAAAAGGGCGAACCCCAAGCCATAAACCGCCATGACCGCAAACATCCCGGCTTGCTCACGGGTCATCGACAGGGCCATCAGCGATCCGATCACAATCGCTCCGCCCGCAGCGCATAATCGCAGCGGCGGCACGCGATCAAACAGGCGATTGCTCGGCAACACGAACAAACAAATGGCAACGAGCCCGAATAGGCTGAGCATCATGCCTGCAGATTGAGCCGGAAAACCAAGCGCTTCCGTCTTCAAAGGAAGTCCAAATGTGAGGGCTCCCATCGAAAACATCAATGCAAAAGCTCCGTAATAGGCCCATACCGCCGATTTGCTCCGCACGGAAGCGAGAAATCCATGCCGGTCGCCGACTGGAGACGAACCCGATTTGCCTTGTCCGCTTCCCCCGTCTCGAGGCGCGCCAAATCTAACAAGCAATCCGCCCAGCACCAGTAAGGCCGAGGTTCCTATGAATAAAACATCCAATCCGGCACTGGCTTTCAATCCCCCTGCTGCCGCAGGGCCCAGGATAGCCGCAACCCCTACCGCCGCCCCTGATTGCGCCATGGATTGCCCTTGCCGCCGGTCCGTGGTAAATTGCGAGACTAGCGCAAACGCGCTCGGTACCAGCAACCCGCCGGATAGACCATGGAGGGTACGTACCGCCAAGAGTTGTCCCGGTTGCCGTACAGCAACATAAAGCAGGATCACTCCTGCCGTCAACAACAAACCAAGGAGGAGAATTCGCCTGCCGCCAAACCGGTCAATCCAGATACCGGCAAGCAGGTTCCCTAGCATATTGGTCAGCGAATACAAGCCCACCGCAAGCCCGATCTGAAAAGCATTAGCGCCGAGACTTTGGGCGAACGGGCCCATCACCGGCAGTTGGACGAACAAATCAAGAAAACAAATGATGACGATACCGTTCAGAAACCTTTTTTTTCCCGACACTTGCCCCGCTCCCATCCCGAAGTTGTCTAGTCTAACTGGGCTACAGCCCAAAAAGCCTCTGAAGATTATACGGCAAATCCCCGGGATCAAACCTACCATTTTGTCATCAAATAAGGCGAAATCGCGAAACTTTAATAAACCCGAAAAAAGGGAGACTCACGCCGTAGGCGTAAATCCCCCTGCTTACTCGAATCGTCGTTATTCTCCCGTGGTGTCTTCCGTAGTGTTCACAACGGCATCCGTAGAGCCGGATTCCGTTGCGGCCCCATCGGTTGAGGACTCGGAATCCTTCTGATCGCTCGAGCCCTTCTTGGCGGCTTCGTCCGCCACCGCTTTGTCCAAAATGGCTTGAGCTTCATCCTGAATGGTTTGCAGTGCCTCGTCGATGGATTTCTTCTTCTCTTGAACCAATTTCATCTCCCGATCCATCACCGGCTGGTATTGCATATAGAAATCGTTCGGGACTTTCTCGTAACTTCGATTGTCGTTGTTCATTTTCGGCTTCAGCTTGTAGAACGACTCCAGGTTTACGCCATTATATTCCTTAGAAATGCCCATGCGGGACGGCAGCCCATTGTTCAGCGTTCTCGACTTCACCTTGGCGAATTGCTCGCTGTTGATGAATTTGATAAATTCCCAGGCCGCTTCCGCATTCGGCGAGTTCGCCCGAATCCCGAAGATATCATTAAAGTAAACATTTCTGGACGTTTCCGGATCGCCCGGATCCACCGGTCCCGCAGCTATACCGATTTGAAACGGCTTGTAATCTTTGATCGAATCCTGGGCTTGCTTCAGGTTGGACAACAGATAAACTCCATCGATGGTCATCGCCATCCGCCCCATCACAAAGACCTGGCTTTTATAGTATTCTTCCATCGTCCCGCCTTGAAAACCGTTATCTTCGGGATTATATACCGCTCCGGAGTCAAGGGCATCCATGGCCAGCTTGTACGCTTGCTTCCAGGAATCCGTATTGATCGTCACCTTCATCGTGTCCGGATTCAAAAACTGCAGACCTTGGGTCGAAGCGATCGTGGAAGCCAGGTTATCCATCGACATGCCATACTGTCTGCCAAAACCATAAACCCGACTATCTTTATCCCCTTCCACCGGGAAACGCCGGGCGAGATCCAGAAGCTCCTTCCAGGTTATCCCGTCATGCGGAACCTCGATCCCGTATTTGGCGAACAGATCGGCATTGTAAAAAATCGCGTTTCCGTAAAAGGTCGGGGACAGACCGTACAGCTTGCCGCCGCCACTCTCCTTCAGCATTTGAATCAATGCCGGATAAATGGTTTCGATATCGTATTTGTCCCGTTCAATCAGCGTATCCAGCTCCATTAACTTCCCGTCGGTCACGTACTTCTCGTATTTAGACGAATCTAGCACAACCACATCCGGCTGTTCTTTCTCGATAAATTCGTCGAAAGCCTTTGACGCATCAAAGTCCTTATCGTCTTGATTATTGTAGATTTTGTTCGTGCTGACCACTTCTATGGCCACATTCGGGTGCTGAATGGCAAATAAATCCCCGTATTCCTGATAAAAATAGCTTTCGTCCATAAACATCACTTTCAGGCTGGAACTTTCCTCGTTGTTCTGTGCCGGGCGGCTTGCGCAACCCGCGAATAACAGACCGCAGAGCATCATCAGCAGCCCCTTGCGTAACCAACTTCCCCTCATCATAACCTCCAAATGAATATGTTTTTATGTCCTCTCACTATATATAACGATGAAAGGGAGGTAATAGTTTCCTGTTTGTCGATTAATTGGTGATCGTGATCACATCTTCATCGCCGTCAGTCGGGTCTGCTCCGTTCTCCGAACCGCTATCCTCTGTCCCGTTCTTTTTGTTGGCGGCCTCCTCTTTTACCGCTTTCTCCAGGACGACCTGTCCTTCTTCTTCAATCGTCTTGAGCGCCTCATCGATCGATTTTTTCTTCTCCTGCATCAGCTTTATCTCCCGGTCGACGATCGTCTGGTATTGGCTATGGAAGGCATCCGGAATTTTATTGTAATCCATGCTATCGCCCTCCGGCATCGGAGATAACTTATAGAACACATCCAGGTTGATGCCATTATACTCCTTGGAGACCCCCATGCGAGACATCAGGCCGTTGTTCAACGTTCTGGATTTAACCTTCGCGTATTCCTCGCCGTTAACGAATTTGATGAACTGCCAAGCCGCTTCCGCATTCGGTGAATTCGCCCGGATCGCAAAAATTTCGCTCAGCCCGAAATCCCGGGACTTGTCCGGCGCGGCCGGATCCACGGGCCCCGCCGCCACTCCGACCTGGAACGGTTTATAGTCTTTGATCGCGTTTTGGGCTTCCTTCAGGTATTGCAGCGAATAGGAGCCGTCGATGACCATCGCCATCCGCCCCATCAGAAATAGCTGGCTTTTATAATAGTCCTCCATCGTGCCGCCCCGGAACTCTTCCTCCGGCGAGGGATTGTACACCGCACCCGAGTCGAGAGCGTCCAGCGCCAGCTTGTAAGCCTGTTTCCAGGAATCCGTATTCAACGTCATTTTCATCGAGTTGGTATTGAGGTACTGCAACCCCTGGGTACGAGCGATTGAAGAGGCTAGATTATCTAGCGTCATCCCATAGTTCGTGCCGAAGCCGTAGACCCGCGTGTCCTTGTCCCCTTCCGTCGGAAAGCGGCGGGCCGTGTCGAGAATTTCCTGCCAGGTCATCCCGTCATGCGGAACCTCGACCCCGTATTTGGCGAACAAGTCAGCATTGTAAAAAATCGCGTTTCCGTAAAAAGTAGGAGCCAATCCGTACAGTTTGCCGCCGCCTTGTTCCTTAAGCAGATTGATGATCCCGGGGAAAATCGATTCGGTATCGTAGTTATCCCGCTCGATCAACGGATCCAGTTCCATCAATTTGCCTTGCGAAGCGAATTCCTTATAATTGTCCGTGCCCAGCATAATCACATCCGGTTGTTCTTTCTCCACGAAATCCTCAAACGCCTTGTTGTAATCCGTGACGTCCTGATTGTAGATCTGATTCGTGCTGACCACTTCAATATCGATATTTGGGTTTTTCATCGCGAACAAATCTCCAAGTTCCTGGAAAAAGAATCTTTCGTCATGATACAACACTTTAAAGCTCGAACGCTCTTCCGCTTCCTTCGCCGGGCCGCTCGTACACCCTGCGAACAGCAGCCCGCATAAGGCCACCAGCGCTACATTGCGTAACCGTAAACTTTTCATTGCAACCTCCAAAATGAATATTTTTTAATGTATACCGTCATTGAACAAACGAACGAGAAGAAAGATAGTTACATCCGACTATGGGTGGGTCACCAGCACACCGCCCCCCTCTTCGGTGAGGGTGATCCATGCCTCATCTCCGGAGGCAGCGCTCTCCGCTCCCTTCTTCTTGGTCGATTCCACCTTGACCGCTTTATCCAAAACGGCCTGGCTTTCCTGTTCAATTGTCCGCAGCGCTTCCTCAATGGATTTCTTATTCTCCTCGACCAACTTGATCTCTCGATCGACGATTTGTTGGTACGGGTCGTAAAAATCATTGGGAATTTTCGCTTCATCCTGCGCGCGATTGCCGTCCAAATCAGGCTTCAACTTATAAAAGGCTTCCAGGCTCACGCCGTCATATTCCCTATTCCCCACCATCCGGGATAAAACCGCGGTGTCGATCGTTCGCGATTTCACCTTGGCGTATTCTTCGCCGTTCACAAACTTCAGAAATTCCCAGGCGGCATCCGCATTCGGCGAGTTCGCCCGAATCGCATAGATCTCGTCAAAGTGAATACTCCGGGATTTATTGGGCTCAGCCGGATCGACCGGCCCGGCCGCAATGCCGATTTGAAAGGGCTTGTAATCCTTAACCTGCCCCTTGGCATCTTTGATGTCGTACAGCAGATAAGGGCTGCCCACCGTCATAGCCATCCGTCCGATGACAAACGGCTGGCTCATGTAATAATCCTCCATCGACCCGCTGCTGAAGCCGCCGTTCTTCGGGTTGTGGATGGCACCGGAATCTACGGCTTGCTTGGCCAATTGATACGCTTGTTTCCAGGACTCCGTATTCAGCGTCATTTTCATCGTTTTCGGATCAAGATATTTTAGGCCGTGGGTATCCGCGATAGAGGAAACGAGATCCTTCATCGACATCCCGTAGTCGCCGCTGCCGAATCCGTAAACGCGAGTATCTTCGCCTCCGTCCGTCGGAAAACGCCGGGCCGTGTCGAAGATCTCCTGCCAGGTCATCCCGTCATGCGGGGGTTCGATTCCGTATTTGGCGAACAAATCCGCATTATAAAAAAGAGCTCTTCCGCGAAAATAGGGGGATAACCCGTACAGCTTGCCGCCGCCTTGTTCCCGAAGCGTTTCGAGCAGCCCCGGGTAGATGCTTCCCGTATCGTACTTATCCCGTTCGATCAACGGATCAAGCTGCATTAACTTGCCTTTCGCCGCGTAATCCGCGTATTGCTCCAGGGTTAAGTGCAGCACATCCGGCTGTTCCTGTTCAATTAGGGCGGCAATCGCTTCGTCGCGGCTCAAGCCCGTCGTCACGCGATCACGATAAGCGCGCTGCATGTCGACGACTTCAATCTCGAGATTCGGATGGTTCATCGCAAACATATCCCCGTATTTCTGGGCGAACGAGATTTCGTGCGAATACATTACCTTCAGGTTGGAGCGCTGCTCCGTTTCCTGAACCGGGCGGGCGGCGCATCCCGCAAACAGGGTACACGCCAGCAACACCAGGCATCCCTTAGCTAGCCATTTTCCTTTCATCCGTGCCTCCAAAATCATCCAAAGTTAAAAGCGCTCAATGAATAGAACGGAAGGCGGCAGGAAATAGTTACTTCTCATGGAAAAAGCCGGTCCCTTCAATGGATGAAGAGACCGGCTTCGGAGATTATGCCCGCCGGGGCGGTTAACTTAAATTGCCCGGTACCGATTTGGAAACCCGGCCGGTTTTAACGAGCGCAGCCTGAGCCGCGGAACGGATGACCTTCATGCCTATCACCTCCTCTGCCAGGGGGATATCGTTAAGGACGGAGAAGCCGTCAAGACAAAGTTTCCAAAGCCGCCGCATCCCGTTGTTCTTGCAGCCAAATCGTACGCAGCGTCTTCTTGATCTGGCGTTTCTCATATGAACAAGGGCGATTCCCTGTGCGCATCCGGTACAGCGGGCAATGGTTCCCTTGGCAGGCCGGCCGGAAGAAGCAAGCCTGGCATTTCTCGTCCGTCTCTTCGCCGGAAGTCGTCCAGAGCGCCAGCTTGTCGTAATCCAGATCCATCGTGCCGTCCTCATGAATCTGCCCCAAGCGGTTATTGTCTTGCTCCAGCGCAACCGAACATTTATACAGCATTCCGTCGGAACCCACGATTAAGGAGTTCGGCTTGGCAGCATAACATACCGCACCAGTGGGCAGCAGGATATCCGAGATAAAGGAGCTGACCGTAAGTCCCTCCGCGATCGCTTGCTCATTGAAAGCCCAGATGCTGCGGTCTTTCGTCCGCTCATCGCATACCGGCAGGTTGAGGTCGTTCTCGCCGCCCATGCATCCCACGGGACGGAAATATACCTTAAACCGCGGATCATCGCCGAACAAATCGCGCAACACCGGAATAAACCGGGATACGGCCTCCAAATTGCTGTTGTCGAAGTTCACGCGCAAATTGATTTCAAACGGCCGATCTACCTGCTTCAAAGACAGCAAATTATCCACGATCGTCCGATAAGTTTCCCCGCCTCCGTTCAGGCCGCGACGGGCATTATGCGTTTCTCCCTCCCCGTCCAGGGTAACCATAAAACGCTCCACTTGCAGATCCAGCATCTGCTCGAATCTGTCCCGGGTCAAGTAGTACCCGTTGGTCGACATTTCCGCGCCGTATACGGCGCCGTTAGCTTCGCAGGTTTCCATGAACGAACGGGATAATCGTTCAATCACGTGCGGAACTAATAACGGCTCCCCGCCGTGCCAGCTGATCGTGAGCTGCTTCAGCGTGCGGACGCGCTCGGCCATATAAGCCTCCAGTCCGCGAAGCACTTCCTCGCGCATCGTAGCCCGAGGGAAGGATTCATAACAGTAGGTGCAGCGGAAATTACAGGCTTCCGTCACCAGCAACACCAGATGCATCGCATCTTGCGCATGCATGGATTGATGCAGAAACAGGGCGCGCCGCATTTCATCCGTATCGCCGGGAACGAGAAACCCGTGTTCAATCAGCGATTCGTACAGCGGAGGCGCGGGTTCCGGGACAGGCGCGGCCGGGGCCAGCCACTCCAGGACTTGATTCCGCTCGGTCGGCGAGCAGGCGACGATCGCCCCGGTATAGCTGTTGTACAGCATCAGGCCGCCGTCATCCGTTTCGCTTTGCGCATTAAAGCGCGAAGGTTTCCACTGTAACGCATCGTGATTCATGTGTTCTCCACCTTTGCTTGGATAATGATCAAATCCGATTTTCTGATCCATCGACCTATGATGAAGAAATCTCCGGCATGCCGCCATGATCCTCGTCACTTTTTCCAGGCTGGGGGCACAAAAAAATCCCCGAGCCCATCCGCGGATCTCCGCTTAGGCTTCGGGGATTTAAATCGTGTTCCAGCTTAGTGGTTTTCGTGCTCGTTCAGAAGCCGGATCAACTCGTTCTCATCTTCGATCACCGGGATGCCCAGCTCCTGGGCTTTGGCCAGTTTGCTGCCGGCCTTCTCGCCGGCAATCACGAGATCGGTCTTCTTCGACACGCTGCCGGTCACCTTCGCGCCCAGCGCCTCGAGCCGTTTGGTCGCTTCGTCCCGGCTCAACTGATGCAGGGTGCCGGTCAGCACGACCGTTTTGCCGGAGAAGAAGGAGTCCGTCACGGGCGCAGCAGCTTTGGCCGGTGCCTTCGGCGATACGCCGAGCTCCAGCATCTTGCGAATGCCCCCTTGATAGAACGGATCCGCGAAGAAGGTGACGATGCTGTCGGCCACGATGCCGCCGATATCCGGCAGGGACGTGAGCTCATCAGCAGTGGCGGCCAACACGGCATCCAGACTGCCGAAATGATCCGCAAGCACCTTGGTCGTTGATTTGCCGGTGTTCGGAATGCCCAGTGCAAACAGGAAGGACGCCAGATCCCGTTCCTTGCTCTGCTCAATCGCCTGCAGGAGATTGTTGGCTTTCTTCTCGCCGAAGCGCTCCAGCTTGATCAAATCGTCGAACGTCAACGTGTACAAATCCGCCGGCTCGCGGAGGTTCAGCTCGTCGTGGAGCTGTTCGGCGGTTTTTTCGCTGAACGTCTCGATGTCCATGGCGTCCCTGGAGGCAAAATGCGTAATCCGCGCCACGATCTGCGGTTTGCAGCCCAGCCGGTTGTTGCAGAATAAATGGGCCCCGCGCTGCTCCAGCGGCGTACCGCAGGACGGACAAACCTCAGGGTAAACGATCTCCCCACCCTCCGGTTCCTCCGGCACCTTGCCGAGGATTTCCGGAATGACGTCGTTGGAACGACGAATGAACACGCGGGTCCCCAAGGCGAACTTCAGATTTTTGCGTTCGATGTCGCCGATGTTGTTCAGAGTGCAGTTCTGCACGGTGACCCCGGCCAGCTCAACCGCTTCAACCTTGGCCAGCGGCGTGATTTTACCGGTCCGCCCGACGTTCCAGGTGACGGACTCGAGCACCGTCGTCGTCTCCTCCGCTTCGAACTTGAAGGCCACCGCCCAGCGCGGGAATTTGTCGGTGTAGCCCAGCACTTCGCGCGTACGCATATCGGTGATTTTGATCACGGCCCCGTCGATCAGGTAATCGAGCGTCTGGCGCTTCTCCACGATTTCATGCAGCACATCGATCACCTGGTCAAAGCTGTCATGGTAGGTCACATAGGGATTTACCTTGAACCGGTTGTCCTTAAGGAAGGCCATCATTTCCCGATGATCCTGAAATTTCAGGTTGTCCGAATAGCCCACATTGTAGAAAAAAGCGCTCAGCTTCCGCTCCGCCGTCGTACGCGGGTTCAGGTTGCGCAAGGCGCCGGCGGCGGCGTTGCGGGCGTTCTTCAGCGGCTCGGCCGCCGTCTCATTGTATTTGGCCAACACGGACAAATTCATGATGCCCTCGCCTTGCACCTCGAAGGTACCTTCCCGGTAAGGAATGGTGAGCGGCACGGATTTGATCGTTTTTACCTGCGGCAAAATCCCCTCGCCCACCACGCCGTTGCCGCGGGTGGAGGCCTGAACCAACTGCCCGTCGGTATAGGTAAGGTTCAACGTCAATCCGTCGAATTTCAGCTCGACCACATAGGTCGGGTCCGGCAGGGGGGTGTTCGGATTTTTGCTGTTATAGTCGGTAATCAGCTTGATAACCCGGTTGTTCCAGCTCAGCAGCTGCTCTTCGTTCTGCGCCTTGTCAAGACTCCACAGCGGAGCCAGATGCCGGTGGGGCTTGAAGCCCTCCAGCAGCTCGCCGCCCACGCGCCCCGTTGGCGAATCCGGCAGGGTAATCCCCGTCTGCGCCTCGAGCGCCGTCAGTTCATCATACAACCTGTCGTATTCCTGGTCGCTGATCAGCGGCTCATCCAAAGTGTAATAATGATAGTTGTACCGATTCAGTTGCTCGACGAGCTGCTCCATTTGTTGCATCACATCCATGCAGGGACAACCCTCCTTAGGGTAGGTAGATAGGTATGGAAACGGAGGAACCGGCAAGGATTCGCTCCGCAGGATAGATTTGTTTGAGGAAAGTGCGACGATGTCATGGAAGTGCGGGAATTGCACGGCACAGACCGGCGCACACCACGTAAGCATGAATGCACCTGGCGTTAATCCGATGAGCACGACTCGGCCACGTTAATAAGGGTATTTTTTACCGCTATTTGCCGGAAATGCCGCACTTCGCGAGGAATAAGGGGAATGAATGGCGCTATTTCACGCTTCAACCCGCCCAGCACCGTTAAATGCGCAAAATAAGAACATAAAACACCCTTATTTCCCATGATAACCCCGATCCGATGAAAATAAGGCCCTAAATTCCCCTTATTTAGGGTTGAGGGGCCAATCAAGCCCGACTCCCCTCAACCTTCCCCGGTTCGGGGGATTTATACCCGGCTATTCGCCGTCGGTCACCTTCGTGATCGGGGCGAAGCCGGCCAGCAGCCGCTTGACGCCCACCGGCGCCGGAAAAGCGATCTGCAGCTCCGTGTCGTTGCCGGAGCCTTTGATGGCAACGACCGTGCCCACGCCCCACTTGGCGTGGGCGACCTTGTCCCCGGCGTTGAAGTCGCCGGGGGCGGTCTTGCCGGCGGCGGAGGCCCCCGCCGTGCCGCCGGTCACGGTC
>NZ_FCOQ01000012.1 GCF_900021165.1 Paenibacillus phocaeensis
GTAGCGGTCGCGCGGCACGCGGCCGCCGCCGTCCTCCTTCAGTTCCTCGGGGATTTCGTCGAGGAACCGGGACGGCGGGTTCGCCGTCGTGCGGCCGAACAGCGTGCGCATCTGCGCGCACGAGAGGAACAGCTTCTCTTCGGCGCGGGTGATGCCCACGTACGCCAGGCGGCGCTCTTCCTCCAGTTCCTCGTTGTCGAGGAACGCCCGGCTATGCGGGAAGACCCCTTCCTCCATGCCGATGATGAACACGACCGGGAACTCCAGACCTTTCGCGCTGTGCATCGTCATCAGCACGACCGCATCGTCGTTGGGTTTCTCGGCATCGCTGTTGTCGTTCATGCTGTCGATATCGGCGATGAGCGCCAGGTCGGTCAGGAAGGAGACGAGCGACTTGTCTTCATTATTGTTCTCGAATTCCAGCGTGACAGACAGGAACTCGTCGATATTTTCCAACCGGGAGCGGGATTCGAGCGTATTCTCATTTTGCAGCTCCAGCCGGTATTGCGTCGTTTCCAGCAGCTTCTCAGTCAGCTCCGTAACGGACAGATAGGGAACCATCTGATGCAGCCCGCTGATCATATCAAAAAACTCAACCAACGCGTTCCGCGTCCGCCCGGCAAAACCCAGATCGTCCACGACCTCAAGCACGCGGTAAATCGACGTTCCCCGCTGCGCCGCAGCATCCGCAAGTTTGGCCACCGTCGTGTCGCCGATGCCCCGCTTCGGCACGTTGATCACGCGCGTCAAGCTGATGTCGTCGTCCGGATTGGACAGCAGGCGCAGGTAAGCGAGCAGGTCCTTGATCTCTTTGCGATCATAGAACTTGATGCCGCCGACGATCTGATACGGGATATCCGATTTGATCAGGATTTCCTCGATGACCCGCGACTGCGCGTTGGTCCGGTACAAAATCGCGTGATCGCGGTAGTTGCGCCCGCTTTTTACACTATTATGAATTTCCGTTGTAACAAAATACCCCTCATCATGCTCCGAATCCGCGCGGTAAACTTTGATCTTGTCGCCGTCCCCCTTGTCGGTCCACAGCTTCTTCGGCTTGCGCCCGGTGTTCTGCCCGATCACTTCGTTGGCCGCGTTCAGAATCGTCGAGGTCGAACGGTAATTCTGCTCGAGCAGAATCGTCTTCGCCTCGGGGTAATCCTTCTCGAAGTTCAGGATATTGCTGATGTCCGCCCCGCGCCAGCGATAGATCGACTGGTCGCTGTCGCCCACAACGCAGATGCGGTGGTGCTTGTCCGCCATCATCCGGCACAGCATGTACTGCGCGCGGTTCGTATCCTGATACTCGTCGACGTGGATGTATTGGAATTTCTTCTGATAGAAATCCAGCACGTCCGGCGCTTCCTTAAACAGCTCGATCGTCTTCATGATCAGGTCGTCGAAGTCCAGGGAGTTATTTTGGCGCAATCGGTTCTGATACATCGTGTAGATCTTGGCTACGATCCCCTCGAAATAATCGCCGATCTTCTGTTCGTATTGCTGCGGTGTGATCAATTCGTTCTTCGCTGTGCTGATCGCCGCCTGAACCGCCTTCGGCTCGAATTTCTTCGTATCGAGGTTCTGATCCTTCATGCAGTTGCGAATGACGGACAGCTGGTCCGTTGAATCCAGGATGGAGAAGTTGGAGTTGAACCCGATCCGTTCGATATCCCGCCGCAAAATCCGCACGCACATCGAGTGGAACGTCGATACCCAAATGTCCCGCCCCTCCGAGCCGCCCACCAGTCGGGAGACCCGGTCCTGCATTTCGCGCGCGGCTTTGTTCGTAAAGGTGATCGCCAGGATTGCCCACGGCGGCGCCTTGCGGGTCGCAATCAGGTAGGCGATGCGGTGCGTCAGCACGCGCGTCTTGCCGCTGCCTGCGCCGGCCATGATGAGAAGCGGCCCTTCGGTCGCCTCTACGGCTTGTCTTTGCTGCGGATTCAGGCGGCTGACCGCCTCTTGTATGTTCACAGGTTGCATCAAACTTGCTCCTTCCTTATTTAAAAACACATCTCTTCGACTTCGGCTTCACCCTAGCTGATAACGGAACCCAGAGCCGCTATTCCCTCATTTCCCGAGCATTTCCCGGTGTAACGGACTCAGGCGACGCTATTTCACCCTAACCGAGTGGGGAGGGGCCGAATTGGGACAAATAAGGTCTTCTCAATCCGTTAGCTGCTACGGGACTCGTTATTCCGCGCGATAAGGTCCCTGGTGTCCGTTATCACCAGGGCCTCTCTGCGAAGACGTTGCTGGCCTGGCGTTTGTTCGGCTCTTGCCACCCCTCCATCGCCGCTTCTAGCTCTTCGCTGCAGTTGGGCCCTTCACCGCCGCTACCGTCTCCAACGCCTGCTCCAGGTTCCCGTACACGGCGTTGCCTACGACCACCGTATCGCTCACGGCTGCAGCGCGGCGCGCGGTTTCGGCATCCCCGATCCCGCCGCCATAGAACAGGCGCGCTTGATCCAACGTTCGCCGCACGTCCGACACCAGCTCAAAATCGCCGGTTCGGCCGCTGTACTCCAGGTAAACGATCGGCAGTTGCAGCAAGCGGTCAGCCACCTGGGCGTACGACCGTGCTGCCGCCGAGTCCAGCGGAGCTTGCGCTTCCGTCACCTCGGCCACGGTTGCTTCCGGATTCAGCACCAGATACCCCTCCGGCACCAGGAGCTCCCACGGGATCAGGTATCCGTATTGCTCAATCGCCCGGGCATGCTGACCGATGATCCAGTCGGGATGTCCGGCGTTCAGCACGATCGGGATCATATACAGGTCAAACCCCGGCACGACCGCCTCTAGGTCGGAGATCTCCAGCACGCAAGGCACCTCAAAACGACGTACGCGGGACAGCAAATCCACCGTATTCTCATAGGTCACCCCGCTGGAGCCGCCGATCATCACGGCGTCCGTCCCCGACAGGCACACCGCTTCCAGCGAGGCCTCATCCAGGTCGCGGTCCGGGTCCAGCTTAAACACATGCCGCCAGGCAGGTATCATCTGCTTCAAATTGTATTCCTCCAACGGCAATTTCAGCAGCATGACCGCGAAAAACGGGGCATCCTGCTCCGCCCCGCTCCCGCTCGTCCATCTGCTATAAGAATCATCATCACGCCTAGAATTCCAGTTCAGTTTCTCTGTTTCTAGTCTATGTTACCGGGGGTACCCTGTCAATGTTCGCGTCGAATGCGAACAGAAAAAAAGATACGTTTTTATCGGATTTTTGCCGCCTTGAACTCGGCATAGGTCAACCACCGCTCCCTATGATCCCCCGCCCCCGGTAGATTCAGGGAATACGGTTGACGAATACGCCTAATTTCTTTATGGTCATTCTATGCAAAACAACCGTGGAGGACAATTCATGAAGAGAAAAACGAAGCTGGAAGAGATCGAAGCGCTTCGCGGTGCAGCCTTCTTGGCCGTTGCGCTGCAGCATGCGATCGCCGGATTATTTGTTCAGCCCGGTTTGTCGCCGTTCTCCGTGAGCCTGGGGACGACCTTCCTGGGATTGATTCGGTTCGCTGTACCGCTCTTTGTATTTATCACCGGCGTAGTGTTGTTTTACAACTACGACCAGTCCTTTCAATATGGACGATTCCTAAAAAGAAGAGGGCAGCAAGTAGTTCTTCCTTATCTGTTCTGGACGCTCTTTTACTATGTTTGGGTGAGTATGCTTAGCGGGGGGGCTGTCTTTCATCATTGGGGCGAGTTCCTCCATGTCGTAGAGTTGGCTTTTACGGGAAAAGCCTCCTACCACTTGTGGTTTATGGTCATGATTATTCCGTTTTATCTGCTGTTTCCCGTCTTCCGTTTACTTCTGTCGGGCAAACGGCCGGCTTCCGCCAATTTGGCAGTCGTCTTGGCATTCCTGGCCGCCAACCTTGTTCTGGTTGAGGTACTGTCGAAGGGATACTTTCAATCGAACCAACCGATTCTGCAAATCCTCTACACCTACCTGGACCGAAACTTTCTGTTCTGGACATTTTATTTCGTATTAGGCGGGTTGGCCGGCTTGTATTATGAACGCTGGAAAAAGGCGATGCAGTCCCTATGGGGCGTCAGTCTTGCAATTACCATCCTCTTTCTGATTTATATCGGTGTGAAAATCTGGGGCATCAACGAAGGCCAGTCCGCCGGCAACTATTTGACCAGCTCCTACGTGACAGGGCCGCTCAGACCGCTGATGATGCTGGCCGTTCTGGCGATGCTTCCGGCTCTGTATTATGCGGCCCAACGCTTGACCGCCACGCCGACGAAGCTCGGCAGAACTTTAAGCCTCATCGGCAGGTACTCGTTTGGTGCCTATCTGGTCCATGCGTTTATTTTGCGATTCACGAACCTGCTAGCTTTGAATTATCTCGGTTTCCTGGGCGTATACGCCCAGACGCTAATTTCGTTTATCCTATGCGCCGGCATCAGCGTGGGCTTGTGCATCGGCTACCGCAAAATGAGAGATCGTTGGCGGAGGATGCGAGTTGGTGTGGACCGAGGGGTGGCGGGGTAAGCGGGAATCGAAAAAACGGTCTTTTCTAGGTGAAAAGACCGTTTTCTGCTGTCGGGAACTGTCTCCCGGTCAGTATGCATTTTTATTGATAAAGCCATTCACGACGGTTCGCAACACAATCTTGATATCCAATAAGATCGACCAGTTCTCAATATAGAAAATATCATATTTAATGCGTTCCTCGATCGACGTATCTCCACGAAGCCCATGGGTTTGCGCCCAACCGGTGATGCCTGGCCGAACATGGTGCTTCACCATGTATTTCGGCACTTCTTCCTTAAACTGATCCACATAATAAGGCCGCTCGGGGCGGGGACCAACCACACTCATATGTCCGGCCAGCACATTGAAAAACTGCGGCAGCTCGTCAAGGCTCGTCTTGCGGATAAAAGCTCCGAACTTGGTGCGCCGGGGATCGTTTTCCGTCGTCCACCCTGTGTCCTCGACTCCCTCGGGCAGCACCCGCATCGAACGGAACTTGTACATTTGAAACGTCCGCCGGTTTAACCCTACCCGCTCCTGCTTAAAGATCATCGGACCTTTCGAGGTTAACTTGACCCCTATGGCCACAAACAGCATCACCGGAGAAGTAAGGAGGATCGCCAGCAGGGAGAACACGATATCGAAGATTCGCTTGGCCACCCGATTCCCGGTCAAGTCCAGCGGAATATCCCTGACGTTAATCATCGGCATTCCGGCAAAATTATCAAAATACGGACGGGCCGGTAGATAATCGAAGAAATCCGGGATGATGAGCGTTCTGACCCCTACTTTTTCACAGATAGAAATGATCTGGGCATAACGGTGATGCGCCTCCAGGGGAAGCGCCAGAACGACCTCGTCAATCAACTTGTCCTGCAAGACGCTCTCCAGTTGATCGATCCTTCCCAGAATCGGTTTATAGCGTGCCGCCTCGATCCCGTCCCAGGCCTTATGATCATCCAGAAATCCGACGATCTCATAGCCAAGCTCGGGGTATTGTTTGAGATTGTTGTGAAAACGCTGGCCTAAGGACCCGGCTCCGAGAATCAGGACAAACTGCTTGTTGTACCCCTTCTTCCGAAGCTGCTTTAGGCTATTTTTCAAGAAGTACCGATAGAACAAGATCAGGAGCATGTTGAACATCATATAGATCGCCAAATAAAGACGGGAAATATCCACTTGCTTGAAGAAGAACATCAGGCCAAACAAAAGAAATAAACTCGCCACATGAACCTGAACGATCTTCCAGACTTCATCGGCGAAGCGTTTTTTGCGTTTAGGGGTATACAGGGAAATTAAGACGCCGACAAAAACCGCAATTGCCCCATAAACAACGCTCCAAAAAGCATATATCTCTACAGGCAGCGGCTTCTCGTAAGCGATCAGGCCGCTTTCGAATTTCACCCACCAAGCAAGCAGGAAGGAAATCTGGATGGACACAAAATCCGTCAGAATATACAGTTGGGTTAAGAACCGTTGGTTCTTACGGATCATGATCTCACCTCCATTTTAACTTCCGCCGACTCCGGCTTGACCGCTCCAGATGGCGTTCTCGCACCTAGCGGGAGCAGTTTGTTTTTGGCTAGGGATAAGAGGAGCTTCAACGAAATGCCGCTGTAAACGGCTGCGTTCGTGATCCAGGAATAATGACGAAGATAATGTTTCCGGTGAAAGACCCACATCGCGCGGTGAAATTCATAGATGATCTTAAAGGGCTTGCGCCGGCTGCTGGCTCCCTTATAGTGAACAATGTATGTAGCCGGATGATAATGAATGCCCCAGCCCGCTTGCTTGATGCGGTAGCACCAGTCGATGTCTTCTCCGTACATAAAGAAGGTTTCGTCCAGACCTCCAACCTGACGGATCGTCTCCTGTCTCACCAGCATAAAGGCGCCAACCAAGCAATCGACGGGGTAAGTCTCGTTCGGATCCTTGTACCCCAGCTGATACTGGTTAAACCGCGGATTGTCCGGAAAGAGCTTCGAAAATCCGAAAGCATAGTAAAACGATGCTGACGGCGTCGGAAATCCGCGCCTGCACGCCTTATCCAGCGAACCGTCCGGTAGGATGACTTTACATCCCGCTGCCCCGAGGTCTGGGTGTGCATCCATATAAGAAACCATGGTCTGGAACGTATCGGGTTGCACTACGGTATCCGAATTCAATAGCAGAACGTAGCGCCCTTGAGCAACGGCCATCCCTTGATTGTTCGCTTTGGCAAATCCCGTGTTGTCCTGATTCGCGATCAGCACCACATTCGGATACTCGCTACGAATCGCCTCCACCGAACCATCCGCCGAAGCATTGTCCACCACAATCACTTCGTACGAATAGACCGTCTCCGCGTCGTATACCGACCGCAGACAGTCCAAAGTCAACTGACGCGTATTATAATTTACGATCAATATACTTAAATCCATGATTTATGCGCTCCGAATCTACAAATATAGTAGTCTATCGACATTATATCACAGATTATCATGGTGCCCTATTTCCACATAATAAGAGTAAATCAGAGTTTCAACCTTTTCTTAATCCCCTGCCGCTTCTCCCGTAATTCCGGCAGTTGATGAATGAAGCCCTTCCATGCTCCAAGTACCTTGGGTTCTCTCAAAAGCATATACCCATTACTCGCCAGCTCGTAAGCAAGCAGCTTCGGCAGAGATTGGATCCAACGGTATCCCGACAGATTCTTATAGATCATTTTGTAGCGATTAATATAGGAATATTGGCGAATAAACAGGGGCTGCGATTGGCGGCTGCCCTTCTTCCAGCCTCTCTCATGAGTGGCCACGGCCTCCGCACAATAGTAGGCTTTCCAGCCAAGCAAGTTAGCCCGCCAAGCCACATCCACGTCCTCTTTATAGGCAAAAAAATCCTCATCAAAAAACTCGCCGGCGATCGATATTTCATCGATCATCGCGCGCCTGTACAGGGCAGCTGCACCGGATACGCCAAACACTTCGCCGGATTCTCTCCATTGACTGGCCGTTTCCCCAGCCCCGCGGTCAAAGGCGCGCCAAATCCCGTTCATCGCCAGACCGGTACTGTCGACGATCTCCAGAGTTGACTTTAAGATGAGCAGTCCCGTAGCACTCCCCACCTCTGGACGATGCTCCATGACCTCCACAAGACGCTCGACATATTCAGTTCCAAGCTGCACGTCTGGATTCAATACTAACACAAAGTCACTTTGCGTCAGTCGTATTCCCTGGTTGTGGGCAGGAGCGAAGCCGGTGTTGGTTGCATTCGGAACAAATCGTACGTTGCTCCCCTGAGCTTGCTCAATATATGCCCGCACCCGGTCCGCCGTCCCGTCTGTGGATGCATTATCAATAACGATAATCTCCTTGATCGGATAGGACTGCTGCCGAACGGCGCTCAGGCATTCCTCGATATCATCGGCGCTGTTATAGGTTACGATTTGGATGGTAACAGTTGGGTTCAATGGCATGGAGTAGGTTCCTTTACTAATGCTTTGTTGTAGAAATTATATCAAAGTGCTTTTAGAACGTATACTTCGGAGGGCAGAAAAAAAGCTAACCAGAAATTAACGTTCCTGGCTAGCCTTAAATTCTGTTATAAATGCGTTAAGCGCTTCTCTCCATGACCTTAAATCCTGAAACCCATTCGTGCGAATAGACAAGTGATCCATCACCGAATTTCGGGGACGCGGGGCCGGGCGAGGGAACTCGTCGGTTGTACACGGCTTGACTTGTGCCAGATAGTTTTGTCCTAGAATATCTCGGGCTTCCTCGAAAATCGCCTGCGCGAATTCATACCAGGTGCATTCTCCCGAGTTGGATGCATGATAGATCCCATACTTCTCCGTTTGGATCAAATCCAGCAAAAAGGCAGCTAAATCAACGGTATACGTCGGAGAACCTTTTTGGTCATGAACCACGGAGAGTACCGGTTTCGCTTGACCAAGTTTCAGCATCGTTTTTACAAAATTTTGTCCATGCAAGCCATATACCCAGGACGTCCGCACAATATAAAAAGCGGAAGACAAGCTTTGGACCAACACTTCTCCGGCTCGTTTGGACTTTCCATAGACACTCTGAGGATTGGTGTTATCGTATTCCTGGTATGGAGAAGCGGCGGTTCCATCGAAAACGTAATCCGTGCTGATGTAGCAAAACTTAGCTTTCACCTGCTCGGCGGCTAGCACCATATTTCGGGTCCCGACCGCATTCACCGCATAGGCCGCATCCACATCGCTTTCCGCCTGATCGACTGCCGTATACGCCGCACAGTGGATAATTACATTCGGTTTAAACTTCTTCACAACCTCCAGACACGCCGCATCATCGGTAATATCCAACGCATCTCGATCACTCGGTAATACCTGATGCCCCGCACTCTCAAACAGACGCACGACATCTTGCCCCAACTGTCCTCTTGCCCCGGTTACGAGTACTTTCATGCTTGCTCACCCAGGCGATTACCATACTGTTTGGCATAATACTCTTGGTAAGCCCCTGTTTGGATTCGGGTCCACCATTCCTTGTTATCCAGATACCAGCGAATCGTTTCTTTAATTCCGGTTTCAAAGGTATGTTTCGGCTTCCAACCCAGCTCCGTCATGGTCTTGGTAGGATCAATGCCATAGCGGCGATCATGCCCAGGACGATCTTGCACGTGCTTGATCAACGATTCCGGTTTGCCAAGCTGATCCAGAATCGTCCGCACAATATGCAAATTGGTTCGCTCATTATTTCCGCCAATATTATAGACTTCGCCATTACGTCCTTGATGGATGACGAGATCAATAGCACTGCAGTGATCCTCAACGTACAACCAATCACGAATATTTAAACCGTCGCCATAAACAGGCAAGGCTTCATCAGCCAGAGCTCTGGATATCATTAACGGGATTAACTTCTCGGGAAATTGATAAGGTCCATAGTTATTGGAGCAGCGCGTAATATTCACAGGAAGTCCGAAGGTCTCATGATAAGCACGGACCACCAGATCCCCGCCGGCTTTGCTTGCCGAATAAGGACTGTTCGGAGCGAGCGGCGTTTCTTCCGTGAACAGTCCTGTCTCACCCAACGTTCCGTAAACCTCATCGGTAGACACCTGAACGAATTTCTGGACTCCATGTTTTTTCGCTGCATCCAGCAAGACTTGCGTCCCCAACACATTGGTTTTCACAAAAATGTCCGGCTCCAGAATACTGCGATCCACATGCGACTCCGCCGCAAAGTTGACGACAATATCAACGCTTGTACCGATTAACTCATCCATTGCCTTGGCATCCGTAATATCCGCCTTCACGAAGGTGTGGTTCGGATTGCCCTCCACCGACTTCAAGTTCTCTAGGTTTCCGGCATAAGTAAGTGCATCCACATTTACAATCTTGTATTCTGGATGCTGTTTCAGCATATATAAAACAAAGTTGCTGCCGATAAATCCGGCACCGCCTGTAACGAGTAGTTTCATGAAGAGATCCTCCTAGTCGAAATTCATTTCCGCCTCCGCGAATGTCGGATGCCTCCGGTCTTTCTCCGAAAGCAATGGCTCACTTACCGGCCAATCAATGTTCAGTGCCGGGTCATTCCATAATATGCCGCGATCCTGTTCCGGCGAGTAGTATTCGTCCACTTTATAGAAAACTTGGGTATTCGGCACAAGAGTGCAGAACCCGTGCGCAAAGCCTTTCGGCACTAATAGTTGACGTTTGTTATGTTCGCTAAGGATAACCCCCACCCATTGACCAAAAGTCGGTGAGTTTCGGCGGATATCCAGGATGACATCATAGATAGCGCCAGATAATACTCGGATTAGCTTGGTTTGGGCTTTGGGATTTAGTTGATAATGCAGCCCTCTTAGTACCCCCGGTTCAGCTGACAAAGACTGATTATCCTGGACAAAGTTGATGGCTAATCCAAGCTTCTTCATCTCGGAATGATTATAACTTTCCATAAAAAAACCCCGGTGATCCCCATGTACCACCGGTTCCAGCAATGCAGCTCCCTGCAACTTAAGCGAGGTAAGTTTCACAGTCAACCATCCTCCCCAATTATAGCTTGAGCTTACCGAATTCTTCACTAAACACGAGGTCCTTGGCTAGCTCATTAGCCCGTGCTAGTGATGTGTGCGTTCCCGCATCCGTCCACCAGCCGGTTAGCACATCAAAGGTAAGTTCTCCCCGTTCAATATATGCATTATTGACATCGGTGATTTCCAATTCGCCGCGAGCGGAGGGCTTTAGGGAGCGGATAATCTCAAACACATGATGATCAAACATATAGATGCCGGTCACCGCATAATCGGACTTGGGATTCTTCGGCTTCTCTTCAATGGAGACGATTCGCTCCCCTTCAAGTTCAGGTACACCGAATCTAGTGGGATCCGGGACTTTCTGAATCAGAATTTTAGCTCCAGTCTGCTGATGTTTAAAACGTACCACAAAAGGTGTAATATCATCGGCAAATACATTGTCGCCGAGAATAACGACCATTTGATCATCACCCACAAACTGCTCAGCTAATCCCAGCGCTTGGGCGATCCCGCCCGCTTCGTCTTGAACTTTATAAGTAAACGAAACGCCCATTTCGCTACCACTACCGAGCAAACTCACGACATCCCCCATGTGTTCTTTACCCGTGACTAAGAGAATATCGGTGAGCCCGGCTTGTTTCAGCTTATGGACAACGTGAAAAACCATCGGATATTTGCCGACGGGAAGCAGGTGCTTGTTGGTGACTTTAGTTAAGGGATAAAGGCGGGAACCTGTTCCGCCTGCTAGGATAATAGCTTTCATAAGTTCACCTTTCTATTAGAAACAAAGGAATATGGTTACTAGGCACTCTCATTATACTTTATCCAACTAGCTAAGGATAGGATGTTTTCGACGATAAGACACAACAATGAGTCGCAGTGAATAAACCGATAGCAGAATTCATCCAGAGAAAACTACAAGTGCTTAGAATCGAACCCTTGGTAGGTTCCGCCGATAAAGGCCTTTGTTTTGGAGATGACGGTATGCAGCCGATCCTCCATCGGATTGAACAACTTGGGCTCATGCGGTAGCCCTCCTTGGCAAGCACTTGGTAAGGGTGATACTTATCGCTTGAGATCGTGGAACCCGGATCAATCATTTGGTGTGCAAAGTCCACTAACGTTGCACCCTTCACATCAGGAATAACCTTCTTTTAAGTACTTCGTGCAGCCTTTCTTTTTGAGCAGCAACGCGACAAGCACCAGTGTTTTATCGGTTCCGTAGCCGTACTAGCCACCTTTCGTAGAAGCGCCGAAAAATGCGTCGTCGAGTTCCACAATGCCTACCAGCGTGTAAGCAGCATCACGATCTCTCATAATTTTGTGGATTTTATGTCCCATTCCAGGCCGTCTGATAGGCGATTCAACGCTGTGGACAGGCACGTAGCCGAACCCCCGCGTGTCATATGCGATTAAAAGTTTGCCCAAAACCATTTCACTAGGTCTATTCGATTCTTCTCCAAGAGGTAGGTGTCAGCGGTGACCGTAGTCTAGTGACCAGCACTGCACAAACTCGTAGAGCTGAAGAAGACGCGTCTACTTCATACGCCCTATGTCCCAAGCATCTTGGGCAACAGAATTCATCCGTCCATTCCATATGGTAGAGGTGCTGGTGACACGAGTCCTCCGTTTGAAAAACCTTTTGAAATTGTATAAGCGTAAGAGCTCTTTTTAGCCATGAGAAAAACTCTCGAGCATTGTTTGTCTTTATTGTATCGAACAAACGTTTGCTTATCTTGAATTTACTGAGCTAAATGGATACTCATATAAAAAAATCTCCCTAGTACCACACAAGTAAGCTATAATAATTAAGAGTCCTGCCTATAGTTTAAAGCGAGGAGTAGCAAAGTGAAGATGTATCTCAACAATTTATGGAAATATAAAGACTTATTCGTTGAGCTAGTCAAGAAGGATATCAAGCTTAAATATCGCAATTCAGTTCTTGGTATCATCTGGAGTTTATTAAACCCACTACTAATGACTGCCGTCCTAAGTATCGTTTTCATGGCCTTATTCAAAAACAATATCGAACACTTCCCGCTTTATGTCATGAGCGGTCGAATTCTATATCAGTTTTTTGCAGATTCAACTAACTTCGCGATGAACTCTATTCACGCCAACGGGCAACTCATTCGCAAAGTGTACGTGCCTAAATACTTCTTCCCTTTGTCTCGCGTGTGTTCGTCATTTATAACAACACTAATTTCTATGGTTACACTAATCATATTGATGCCAATTGAGGGCGTACCTTTCCGATGGATGAACCTTTTATTTGTCATCCCTTTATTTTATCTGTTTGTCATTTCTGCTGGAATCGGGTTGTTACTGGCATCTATTAATGTGTTCTTCCGTGACTTACAGCATATGTACTCCATCGTGCTTATGATCATTATGTATATGACACCGATCTTTTATCCGGCGTCCATTATCCCGCAAAAGTATCAGCATCTCCTTCAATTAAACCCGCTACACCCAATAATGGAGATGTTTCGTGACGTTGTTACATATGGTACTATACCTACATTAACTCTTCACTATGTCCCGATCTTCTACATGTTCTTAACCGGAATACTAGGGTTGTTTGTATTCTACAAAACACAAGACCGATTCATCCATTATTTATAAAACTGAGGTATGCCCTAAAATGAGTGACATTACAATGAGCAACATTTCGATTGAAGTAAATCACGTTAGTATGAAATATCGGCTCACGACAGAAAAAATTGACTCTTTGAAGCACTTCTTTATCAAAAAAATAAAAAGAGAAATCCAATACGAAGATTTCTTTGCGTTGAATAATGTAAGCTTTTCTGTAAAAAAAGGGGAAGTATTGGGGATTATCGGGAACAATGGTGCTGGGAAAAGTACATTATTGAAGATCATATCTGGAGTGTTGAAACCAACTGAAGGTTCGTTCTCGCGACAAGGAACTTTGGCTCCACTTCTTGAACTTGGCGCTGGATTTAACAATGAATTAACTGGAATCGAAAATATTTATTTAAACGGCTTGCTTCTTGGATATTCCAAGAAGTTTATTACAGAGAAGCTTGAGGAGATTGTTGACTTCTCAGATCTAGGCAAGTTCATTCATACACCACTTAAAAATTATTCATCCGGCATGCGGGCGCGACTCGGATTCTCCATCTCAACAGTTGTCAAACCTGACATCCTCATTCTCGACGAAGTCCTCTCCGTTGGTGACAACAATTTTCGAGAAAAGTCAGAAAATAAAATACGCTCCATGATGGAAGGCGGCACGACTGTGCTGTTCGTATCACATTCTATGGAACAGATTAAAAATTTATGTGATCGTGCGTTGTGGTTGAGAGAGGGGCAAGTTGTTGAGATCGGCCCTGCGAAAGATGTTGTCCAAAACTTTACTAAAAAATAACCACTGCCCTCCTTGGTCGCTACTAAGACCGAATGAGGGCAGTGTTTTTTCAACATCAGATCTTGAAACGCGGTTGTTCTGTTTCTAAAAGCATATTGCTCGAGAGCAATTTTTTTTCGCCTTTCTACCAAACAAAAGCTTCGTAAATGCAAACATCGCTCCTTAGTTAAATGGAATTTTCGATCTTCTGTAGATATAA
The DNA here is from genome assembly GCF_900021165.1 of Paenibacillus phocaeensis. GTDB lineage: Bacteria > Bacillota > Bacilli > Paenibacillales > Paenibacillaceae > Fontibacillus > Fontibacillus phocaensis. Next base: position 14,083 of record NZ_FCOQ01000012.1, read on the forward strand.
GAAACATTTATATATTCAACTACGCCTTGATGCATTTGCTACCAAGGGATGGTTTTCCCAATCGAAAACTTCTACATACTGTAAACTGAAACTCCGCATTCAAATCTATCGCTTAAAACCACATCCCATGGAACTTCACTGATATCCCTAGAACTTACTTACCAACCACTAAGACATCCTTCGTTGACCATTTCCGCATTATACACTTTAAACCAAGGCTTACCAGATTCAAATTATTTGTTGGTGGTTTGGTTATTCTGTTATAATATTTATTATGCTACATAGAAACTAAACAGAAAAAAGGAGTTTCTTATGGCAAGCAGTAGAAGGAAGTTTACTCCCGAAGAAAAAGCTAGTCTGGTACTAGAAATGCTCAAAGAGGAGAAGTCAGTTCCTCAATTGGCTTCGAGCACATGCCAATATCTTCAACCGGTGGAAAGTTGACGGCCCCCCCTGCAATTGTTTGTCGATGATCGCAAGGGCATCACGAAAATGAAACATGACCACGAACAACAGGTCAGCGAACTCTATGGCTGAGATTGGAAAGTTGACCAGTCAATTGTCGTAGCTTTTAAAAAAAATCTGGCCCATGCGGGAAATGGGCATTATGGTGATCTATCCTGGCCCGAACTTGAGTAAGCGCGATCTGCAGCATCGGACGTATCCCTATCTACTCCGAAAACTCACGATTATAAAACCGGATCAAGTCTGGAGTGTGGATATCACTTCCATCCGTATGAAGCACGGCTAGATGTACCTTTATGCCGTAATGGACTGGTATTCCCGCTATATCGTGGATTGGCAGATGGAGCAGTCTATGGAGATCGATTTCGTCTTGGAGGCGATGAAACGGGCGCTATCGAAGCAAAAAGCCGATATTATCACCAGCGACCAAGGCAGCCATTTTACGAGTCCACAGTACACAGATCTGCTGAAGGAAAAGGAAGTGCGCATCAGCATGGGGGGCAAAGGCCGTGCCAAGGACAATATCGTCATTGCGCGTTTCTAGCGCAGCTTGAAATACAACGAGGTTTATATCCAGGAGTACAACAGTTCGCGAGAGACGTGGAAAGGGGTGGAAAGCTACATCCATTTACACAACCACTACCTGCACATCAGGTCGTCCTCTTGTTTACATGTGAATAAAGGAAGATAACCCCTCACTCCCGCGCTTCGCTTGAGCTAGTACTCCATCCATTGGCAAATCGGTATGATGCTCATCCCCCATTTATGAATCTTATCTTTTTCCATATGCGGGGGAGGCTAGCGTCTACTCAGAAAATACTTGTGCATATTTTCATACCTTAAAATCTTGAAAATCCTGTCTTGACATCTTGTAGCACTCTTGTGGCACTATAGTTTTTGTATACTTGGGAAACTACAGTAAAATTTGAAATATTAATTGTTGATGAAATTATCTGCGGGTGACTTTAAGCTTCAGCAAAAATGCAAAGAACGAATATAGCAAATGTTATAAAAACGATTGGGGATTCACAAAGTGTATGCGAGGCATACTTAAATAGCAAATAATGGAGGTTGCCTTGTGAAAGTCACAGTAGTAGGTCTTGGGTATGTTGGAATGTCGCTAGCAGTTTTGTTATCGCAGCGGAATGAAGTATGGGCTTTAGATGTATCCACGGAAAGAGTGCAGATGGTTCGCCAAAAAAAATCCCCCATTATGGATAAGGAGATCTCCAAGTACCTGGAGGAAAAGCCCTTGAATCTCTTCGCCACAGATTGCCCCGAGGAAGCGTATAAAGATGCGGATTATATTATTGTTGCTACGCCTACGGACTATGATCCGAAAATTAACTACTTTAATACATCGTCAGTGGAAAGCGTAGTTGCACAGGCCAAAGAGCTTTCACCAGACGCTGTGGTTATAGTAAAATCTACCGTTCCAGTGGGCTTTACCGAGCAGCTTAGGCAAGAGGGGTTTCAAAACGTACTATTTTCGCCTGAATTTTTACGAGAAGGGCACGCTCTGTATGATAATCTGCATCCTTCGAGAATAGTAGTTGGAGTGCCGTCCGAGGATGTGTACCTTAAAGAACAGGCTGTAACATTTGCGGAGCTCTTGAAACAAGCCGCTTTATCTGAGGATGTGCCGGTATTAATAACAGGAGCTACCGAGGCGGAAGCGGTAAAGCTATTTGCTAACACATATCTTGCACTTCGTGTGGCATTTTTTAACGAATTGGATTCTTATGCCGAAATACGCAAGTTAAATACAAAGCAGATCATTGAAGGCGTGTGCTTGGATGCTAGAATAGGACAGCATTACAATAACCCATCCTTCGGTTACGGTGGATATTGCCTGCCCAAGGACACGAAGCAGCTTCTGGCGAATTATCGAGATGTACCGAACAATATTATCGCTGCGATTGTCGACTCCAACAGGACGAGAAAGGACTTCATAGCCGAACGGATTTTGGAAAGAAATCCAAAAGTTGTGGGTATTTATAGACTAACTATGAAATCAAATTCTGATAATTTCAGGCAGTCTTCCATACAGGGCATAATGAAGCGTATTAAGTCAAAGGGCGTAGAAGTTATTATTTATGAACCAGCATTGGCGGAAGACACCTTTTTTAATTCAAGAGTTGTAAGTGATTTAAATGAGTTTAAGAAAATATCCGATGTGATTGTTGCTAATAGATACAATGAGGAAATTGCCGATATGCTAGATAAGGTTTATACAAGGGATTTGTACCTTACAGATTAAGAGTTTGAATATGGAATATTGGAGGAGCTAATGTTGTTCACAATGTTGTTCATCAAAAGACTTAAGGATCTCGCTTTTAATTTTTTTGTAATTAAAAATTACGATATCAAAAGTGAATATGAAAAATATGTGAGTAAAAACATTAAGGAACATCATAATAATAGATTACAGAACAGATTACAGCGTTGGATGCTATTAATTCATTTGAATTATCAGTACCGTATAGTGCCAAGAGTTCATCGATTATTCGGCAAAGGTGCTAAAATTAATGGCAAAGGGAATAACGACAAGGTTCGTTATTTTGAAAAAGCAGAACAAAGAATGTCAATTGACGAAATGTTGACTGTGCTAAGCGAATATGATGTAATTTCATTCGATATTTTTGATACCGCAATTTATCGAAAGGTTGAAAAACCTACTGATGTATTTACTATTATGGCTGCTGAAATGGGTCATAATGACTTTCGAAAAATTCGTATGGATGCCGAAAACGAGGCACGAGCATTAAAAGAAAAGTTCTTTTTTACGCGTGAGATCACTCTTTCTGAGATTTATGATATCCTTGAGAAACATTATGGAATCGATCGCTATTGGATGAAAAGGGAGATCGAACTTGAGCTAGATCTTTCACAGGTCAACCCATATATATTTGAAGTGTACCAGCATTTGGTTGAAGCGGGTAAAGAGGTCATCTTTACGTCTGATATGTACCTACCTAAGGAAGCCATCATTGAAATGCTAAAAAAGAATGGCTATACAACTTATTCGAAACTATACCTATCCAATGTAGTTAAGTTGCGAAAGGGAGATGGAACACTTCAGAAACTGCTTCTTGAGGATTATAAAGGAAGACGAATCGTGCATATAGGAGACTCGAAAGCTTCAGATATTGACAAGAGCATTGAAGTCGGATTGGATGCTATTTATAATCCAGATTCGAGCACCTCATTTCGCGAATCTGATATGGACAATTTAGCCGGCAGTTTTTATCGTTCCATTATTAATACTAATATGAATAATGGAACGTGGGATAAAAGTCTGTATTATGAACATGGCTTCAGAGTAGGTGGTATTCTCGCTGCGGGATTCTGCGAACATATTAATGCAGTAGTCGAACAGAGAAAGATTGACAAAATCCTTTTCTGTTCCAGAGATTGCGAAATTCTGTGGAATGTATACAATCAGTTTTATAAAAAGTGTGAGAATGAATATTTGCAAATTTCGCGCTATTCTATTTTCAATATTACTAGCGAACGGTATTTATATGATCTGGCTAGCCGATATATTATTCGCTATATGAATAAATATAAATCCGAAAAAACCATCGGAAGAATTTTTGAAGAGAGCGGGTTTGAGTATTTAACAGACTATCTTAATGATGATCATATTGATAGATTTTGGTTTCCTGGCACAATTGACATAAAAAGAATTGAGCGCTTTGTTTTTAACCATAAGGATATCATTATCCAGCATAACGCTTCTATGGTTAATGCTGCAAAAAAGTATTATGCATCGCTTCTTGGAGATTCAAAAAATGTATTAGTGGTCGACATTGGCTGGAGTGGCACTTGTATTACAGCATTTAAGTACTTCGTAGAGAAACACTTTCCAGAAAAAAAATATCAAGTATCCGGTGCGTTGATGTGCACCAGTAGAAATAATTCTGTAACATCCAGTATCGAAAGCGGGGACATATCATCTTATGTTTATTCAAATTTGAATAATATGGACTTGACGCGTTATATGTTTCCGGGAGGGAAAACACTCTCTGTTACAGAGAGTGACAAGTTACATATGCCGTTGGAATTTCTTTTTACTTCCTGCGAAGGCTCTTTGATAGGTTATGAGGAACGAGAGGATGGTAGCATTGATTTTATAAAATCTAGCTATACTCCTAATAATACTCATGAAATTCAAGAGATGCAATCCGGATTGATAGATTTTATAAAGATCTTTAAGGAATACACAACACCTTATGAAAAGCTATATACGATTTCTTCCTATGTAGCATTCAATCCGTTGAAAGAATCAATTAGATATCAACAATATATCAAGGCTGTATATCAAAACTTTACTTACGATGCCATGACGGCTCCATTTGCGGCTGCTAATGTCATAAGTTTTGGACAACTGTTCGGAAGTTCTTCATCAAACCAACAGGTTTCAGATGTGTCGCAAGAAAAAAAACAAATCTTGTTTATTAGCCCAGCATTGACTTATACTGGAGCACCCAGGAGTTTGCTTCGTATGTGTAAAGTAGCAATTGATCTTGGATATCATCCAGTGGTTTGGAGTGCAAAAGACGGTCCTTTTGCTGATGAATTCGCTAAGATAGATATTAAAGTTCAAATTGTCCCCGAAGCTGAATTGCAAAAGCACAAGGTCGTTCAGCAGATTAAATCCTTTGATATGGCAGTATGTAATACGATTGAAACGGATAGCTATGCAAGGCTATGTGAACGGTATATCCCGACAGTGTGGTATATTAGAGAGGCCACTAACATACCTGACTTTATCAGAAATCATTTTCGCAGAAACTATACACTTAAGCACAGCAAGAATATATATTGCGTAAGTCAATATGCAGCTGACGCAATCAATCCATTCGCTAATAATAAGGTCAAGGTCATCCACAACTGTGTAGAAGATGAAGTCGATATGGCAACACAATACCATACTGGTTCGGCAGATAAAGTCCGTTTTGTCCAGTTTGGAACAATAGAATACCGAAAGGGATATGATGTGTTGTTGTCGGCATTCAAAGCTATGCCTGAAAGGTACCGCGATTCGGCAGAATTGTATTTTGCCGGTGGCTTCATCAGTAGCGGAGCGCCGTTCTGTTCTTATTTCTTCAGTGAAATAAAAGATGAACCAAACGTCCATTACCTTGGTGAAATTCAAGGGGAAGAGAAAAAGATAAGTACACTGTCTACTATGGATGTCGTCGTTGTTGCCTCTCGTGATGAGTCATGTTCCTTAGTTGCCTTAGAAGGCGCTATGCTTTCCAAACCGTTGATTTTGACAGAAAATGTAGGTGCAAAGTATGTGGTTGGCAAGGATAACGGTGTAGTTGTTAAAACGGGAGATATCGATAGCCTGAAAATCGCTATGATGAAATTAATAGATAAAAAAGATGAGCTTGCGTCGATGGGAAGGGCATCACGTGAGTATTATGAAAAGTACGCAAGTATGGATTCCTATAAGCAGGATATGGAAAAGCTTTATTCTCTAACTGAAAAGAAAAAGTCATTAGCTTTCTTCATAGAAAAAACAAGAAATAAATTCCGCTATAATAAATATAGGGTAGTTTATGAGGAAATCCGTGAACAACAAAATAATGCTAAATCGCGGAAAAAGAAGGAAGATGTTGTCGTATCATTGACATCGCATCCTGGAAGGATAAACACAGTCTCTTTATGTATCGAAACATTGATAAATCAGACAAGTACCCCCAAAAAGATTCTGCTTTGGTTATCAAAAGATCAGTTCCCGCAATTGGAGAAGAATTTACCGGAAGAACTGATTAAATTGGAGAAGGAGCATTCTATTTTTGAAATTCGTTGGGTCGATAACGACATAGCACCTCATAAAAAGTATTTCTATACCATGAAGGAATACCCAGATATTCCTGTCATTATTGTTGATGATGATGCGTTTTATGATTCTACCTTGATTGAAAAGCTTATGAAAAGCTATCGTGCATTCCCTGATTGTATTTCGGCTATGCGTGCAAATCTAATGACATTTGAAGATAGACAAAAATATAGAGCCTACAGCGGATGGATTATGGAGTATAAAATGTTGCTGGACACTCCTTCTTATCAACTAGTACCTACGGGTGTCGGTGGGGTTCTTTATCCTCCAAAGGCGTTGCCGGAACAGGCGTTTAATTATGAGGCAATTATGGAAACCTGCCGCTATTGTGACGATCTGTGGCTTAAGGTGTTATCCAGTCATAATGGATACCGTACAGTTGTCCCAAGAGATTTCTGTCTACCCAGAATTATTCCATCGACTTCAGAAACTGCTCTTTGGCGGTTAAATGTAAACCAGAACAATAATGATACTTCAATGAAAAGTATCTTAGAATATTATGATAAGAATATTGGGCGAAGTGCTGACTGGTTGCAGAAGATATGGAAGGATCGTTACTGTTAAATTGTAATAATCCAAAAGAGGGATATTATGCCGAGAACAAACAGACAAATAAATAAGGATTCAGTAAGTAACCTGCGATTGCATAGCCTAGATGCATTGCGTGGTATAGCTGCACTTCTTGTTATTATTACACATTATGACACTGCTACTGGACCAATAGTCAGTTATAGCGGATTTGATATTTCGCATATTCCATTATCCTTTTTCGGAAATCAGTTAACAATATTGGGATATTCTAATCTTCTAGACTTATGGAATTCACTTGGTTGGGGGTATTTGGCTGTTCAGTTGTTTTATGTTTTGTCAGGGTTCATATTTATGTACGTTTATCAAAAACAGATAACAACCTGTGAGAAAAATTTTACTGACTTTGTGGTTGCACGGTTTTCAAGGTTATATCCGCTTGTATGGGTTACAACCTTTATAATGATTGGAATTTTTCTGTTAGCAGGTAAAACTAACGAACTTTCGGTCTATAGAGTTATTGTAAATTTTTTGATGTTAGGTGGGTTTGAAGGTAATAATAAATTTGGTATTAATGGTATCAACGGTCCAATGTGGACACTAACGGCGGAGATTTGGGCATATGCCACATTTTTTCTTATCTGTCGATATTGGGGTAAAAATAGATTAGTGTTTATAGTGCCAGTTCTGTTAGGTATGTTCATTAATCAGATGAACATACAATCAATAGGTTTTTTTACACCGAACTATATTCGAGTTTTTATTGGTTTCTTTATGGGCTGTTTGACATATGTGTTGGTTTCAGCGGTCAAACAAGAGAAGTCTTCAAGGCGATTGGGTTGGTGGAGTCTTCTTATCTTTATGGTTATTATAGGAATTGGAATGGCAACCGGAAATAAAAGTATAGGCGACATAACTATTGTATATTCGTTGTTGATATTTCCAGCACTCATTATAGCCGTAATGAATGTTAAGTGGCTTCGCAAATTTCTTTCAATGAGATTCTTTCGCTGGCTCGGCGACTTATCATTTGGTATCTACTTGTGGCATTGGCCTACCTTCGCATTATTTGGGATATTATACAGAAAGGGCCTGCATATCCCGCTAAATTCAAAGTGGTTTATGTTAATGATTTTTGGTATAGTGCTTGCAGTTGCACATTTATCATTTTACTATTTTGAGCGACCAATGCAGAAGTTTATACGAAAAAAATACTCTGAACATAAAATGTCCGTGTAAGTAATAATATGCTTATATGTATGTGGGCAAGTGTTAGGACTGCATGATCGTACTGTTGGTAACTAGCCAATACTGTCAACGCCAATGATAAAACATAAAAACCGCTAGTTAAAAAACGTAGCAACTCTGAGCAAACTGACAGCTAAATCGGGCCATACACTTTATGAACTGCTCCCCGTCAAGTAGACAGTACAAAAAATAAAAGTCAGTTAGGCGGCCTTGGTCCTGAATTCCGTTGGACTTAGGCCGTTTAGCTTTGCTTGTAGTTGTTCGTAATTGTAAAAGTGTATGTAGTCATCAATATCCTTTTTGAGATCCTCGAAGCTTTGGTAGGTATGCAAATAATACTTCTCGCATTTCGAGGTTCCCCAGAAGGATTCCATCGGTCCGTTATCAATGCAATGCCCTACTCGGGACATACTCTGCTTAATTTCAGCTTCGTCCAACAGCTCCTTAAAGCGCAATGACGTATATTGGAAACCACGGTCACTATGAAGCATCGGTGTGCTGTTGGGGGCTGCCTGCAAGGCTAAATCCAACGTCTGAAACACGAGAGGATTATTATTGGAGTGTCCCAGTACGTAGGAAATAATCGATTTGTCATGAAGATCAAGGATTGCGCTTAAATAGGCCTTCTGGCCATTACCGTATTTAAATTCCGTGACATCCGTTACCCACTTCTCATTCGGCGCTTCGGCCTGGAACTTACGATTAAGTATGTTCTCAGCCACCTGCTGCGGCGTAGAACGCTCATACTTCTTTTTCTTTCTACGGATGACGGACTGGATTCCCTTCATCTGCATAAGTCGTTGTACTCGTTTATGGTTAATCGATCTTTGCATTTGTCGACGCATATGTAACGTTAATTGCCGGTAACCAAAGGTGCCCTCGACTTTCTCGTACAAGGACATCATCACTTCCGTTAACTCTCTGTTCTCCATCTCGCGCATCCCAGGAGTGCGATGAAGCCACTTGTAATAGCTTGACCTCGACACCCCGGCAACCCTACACAAAAGCTGTATACTGAGTGACTCTGCTTGCTGGACAGCCTGAATATCAAGGTAGATGTTCTGTTGCCGGTGTTGGCTTAGGGACGCCTCCTTTCGAACTCTTGTAACTTTTTTAAGAACGCATTCTCCGCCCGGAGCCGCTCGTTTTCGTACCCCAGCTTTTTCATGTCGAGTTTTTGCTGATCTGCTTCGGTCAATTCTTCAGGCGCCCTTGTACGCCCTCTGCCGTCTTGCAATGCATCCTGGCCGCCTACTGCATACTTTCTTACCCATCCGTACACTTGCTGGTAAGAAACCTGGAACTGCTTCGCTGTTTTTGTGTAATCTTGTCCATTGGCAAGGCAGTACAAAACAATGTCAATTCTTTCTTGCCATGTTGTAGAACGTCCCTTGGTCATAGCCTTTGTTCCTCCTGTATAAGCTTTTAAACTGCTATGACCATTATACTTCTTAATCCAGTTGGCAAGTTGCGTTCGACTCGCAATCCGATATTTATCGATAACTTGGTTCTGCGACAATCCCCCATCCAGGTAATCTTTAACCGCTTGGCCCTTCAACTCCTCAGAATATCTACGATTACGAGTGCGGATCGCTAATCCCTCATAACCATATAGCTGATAACGACGTCGCCATTTGGCTATTGTAGACTTGTTCAAACCGTACTTCCTGACAGCTCCCTTTATTCCAATATCGCCGCTTTCAATTTCTTGAAGGATATCTAACTTCTCAGTAGCACTGAGCTTCTTTTTAGGCATGAAAAAACTCCCCTTACAGTTAACAGGTTTTATTATTTCACCTGTCTACCGTATGGGGAGCATATCATTAATACAGTGGGTGGCCCGGTTTTTTAATGGCCCAGTCCTCTTAAGGGCATAAGTTTGATCGTTTAGACCTGGATTCATCTTATAAGGGCGGCGGTTACATGGATGATGCCAGCTGTAATGCTAGATCCCCCTGCAGATAGCCCATCGCGCACTCGAGGTTTTAGCTATCTCCGTAGCTTATCTACAATATAAGGAATCACTTTGCGTGGATTATATAGCGCTTTAACAAATAATCTATACCCTTTGTGAAAGATGCTGTAAATTTTATTTGTCGTTTTATAAAGTACGTATTCTTTTCTTCTGAATGTGTTTCCATCCCACATAATCGCACTAGGCCAAAGATTGGTCCTAGCTCTACGAATCTCTTTATTTTTCTCCGTTCTACTTGCCCCACTTGGAACTGAACTCACATACACCTGCTTTGAATGAGAGTCTCCAATTCCAACAATGCCTGTCAGCTTGCTAAACTCCATCAAATCTTCGTACCGCTTATCATTAATAAACGTCATATAATCGCTCAAACATTCTTCAGAATTCAAGCCATGCAAGTATTCAGCATACTTCTCGTACTCATCCGATATGCTCAGGATAGCCAAGCTCATATCTTGAAGCGCCTGTATGACGACTGGATTATCCTCCACGTTTTTCAACACCGGAATCACCCGATCACCTACAAGTTCAAATCCTACAAGTGACCCATGAGGAGCAGAAAAAATGAATTCATACATCATGACGTTATCCATAATGCTTTTTCGATAACGGCGAGGTCTACCTAGATTAAAAGCATAGCCCTTTACCTTATCGGTAATATCATCGTAAACATTCTCGATTGTACCTAAATAGTAGCCATGAACAGACAAGCCCGTAATATCACAAATTGCCTTATGAGTCGAACCTCTCCAGCCGACATCAACAACATGGATCTCGTGATTTCCATTTATGCCATGTTGCTTTAAATACATTTTCAATAAATCCTTCTCTGCACTCAACTGATTAACAATATCTGGATATATGGACTTCAGTAATTCTCTAGCATTACGAGTATCACGCTCATTTTTCAACTTATCTGTAAAACCTATAAATCCGAAAGATTCGATTCTATCCGCATAGTGTTGCTTATCTAAACGCAGATTATCAAATATTTCGCCTACCGTAACACTCTGGCCCAGTCCAGTATTATGTGCCGTCAACAACTCTAAAGCTTCCTCCTGCTTCATATTGAGCGCATTAGGAACTTGATAGGCCCTTCTGGAAGCGTAGAGATATTGAGCTGTAGGCAGGTCTTCCCGATGTGCTGCCAGTTTCTCATAAAGCTTATATGGCAAGTATCCGTCTCGTGCCAAAAAATAAACATTAGGTTTACCTTTCAATTCCTTCATCAGCCACGTTATAAATCCGTAGAATAAGGAAGAAACCGTATTAATGCCGAACCGTTGCCAATAGTTTAAGGTTTCTTCCGTTTCGGTATAATTGATCTGAATCGCCTTCATGATGGATTGTCGTAATGTATATGCACCCTTTACGCCAGCTCTTATCCGTACATCCTCATAATGATAAGCTTCAATATTTTCTTTCTTAGCATTCTCGTAATCGGAAACCCGATTGTCGCCAATATGTAGCCAGCCAGATTCAAGCTGATATTGTTCTTTAATATGTCGATACATGCTGCGGGAGGACTTTGTATAACCATCGGCACCCGAGACCCATAAAGCATCGAAATCATCATATCCATTCTCTTTCAATAGAGATCCTATGAACTCCTTTGGCAAATACATATCCGAGATAAACCATATCGTTTTACCTTGTGCAAGAGCATAATCATAGATGCGCTTAATAAACCGATTTCCAATTGTAAACTCTCGCTCAATCGATATTTCAAGCTGTTTCGCGTCATAACTTTGTTTATCTCCTACTCGTTCCGCAAGCACTTGGTAGATCTCATCGAAATGGACGTCTTCCCGCTTCGAACGTTTTCGCGCTTGGCTTTCTGCCTCTATTCTTTGTTTTTTGAAATTCGGTATCGGATTTTGATCTTCTGTTAATTTCTGCTCAATAATTGCAAAAATATCGACAGGATAAAGAACGTTACGTAACAATGCCGTATCGAAAATGTCGAAAGAGATATAATCATTTTGATCAATCTGTAGACACAATTGCTCATACTCAATCTGTATCTTATTGTTCATAGAAATCTCCTCAAAAAACAGTACATGGCATGCCCATTCAGCCAGTACGCCCCAATATAACCATTCTCGATTAATTATAACACACATGACCTACTGTAGTTTGAGTAAGTAACTGGAAATCAAATACGGGGTCCAAAATAATTCGCGTAAATCCAAAAAATTCTTGACTTTTCGAGAATGCCACAGTAATCGCAGAGGATACCTTTTTTCAAGGTATACTTCTAGATTACAGGTGGGATCCCAATATCTGCGTTCAAAAACCATGATTTACGAAGTTGAATCACAGTGAAAGTGCTGGTACACCCTTTCTCAAATGCTTGTGGTGAGCGATCTGACTTCTTACTGCTGCTCACGCTGTCCGGTATCATGAAACACAGTGGCACGCCGTCTGACTACTTCGTTTTCTCTATGTTGTCGGTTTCGTTTCTAATTGCTCCTCAGTAGTTCAGATGGTGCAACTGGCCGATAAAAAGACGCCCTGCTAAAAGAAGTGAATTGATGCTTGACCTGTGGAGACTTGCGCGGTACACCTTAAGCTACTTCCTCACGAAGGGCTTCGCATAAGACGTCATTCGGTAAAAACCGGTTCATGCGCTTACAATAAGTTTCTATGAAACTAACCGACCTGAAATGTCGTCTATCTCGATGATTCCTTTGCCAAGCAGCTTCCATACCTGAGTTGGCTCTATGACCACTCCACCAAAGCTTGGGCGACGAATTTGGCCGTTTCGTAAGCGGTTTTGAAAAGCGGACTGAAATACCCTCTCTTCTAATGCCATCCCGAATCCGAGATGCAACACCACGCGCATTTCGAGCTATTATTCGCAGCAGAAATGTTGCTCGCTACGGCGCTTTTCAAATTGAATAAAGAAAAAACGAGTGATGAGAAAGGCTACCCCACGGCAAAATGGTTTTTGGCCTCTTCCACACTCATTGCCAGGTTCGCGAAAAAAACCACAAAGGCATTCAGCGAATCTTTATTGATTGTTACACACATGTAAAGCAATTTGCAAGACTCGTTGCATTGTTTTGGCCACCGCATTATCTCATGATTCTTTGGGCTCTCCAAAACCGGAATTTTACCAGAGTCTACCTCGAACTGCATAAGTCTTGAGTTCATAAACTAGTTTATTGTAAAGAAACTATGCTAAAATAATTGTCGTACCTATTCGCAAAGGAGATAAATACGTGTCGAATCCAGTATACGGGAAAAAAGCCACAGCGTCGAGAAATGGGGAAAAGTTACCTGCGGCGCTTTGGGTGTTAATGGTCGGGTTGATTTTGTTCTTGGTCTGGTCCCCGTTCCAGGCGGGTCTATTCAACGGACTTGCTTTAACTTTCGAAGAAGCGATCTATTGGGCAGTGATTGTGGGCAGTCTGTTGATGCTGGCCTGGGTCGCCGCCTACTTTAAAAGTATCAAGCTGGAAGACCAGCGGGATTGGACGGCGCTGTTCGTTCTGCTTATTCCCATAACTTACATTATCGCACTGATTTCCGCAGCTAGCCAGTACTTTGCTGCCAATATGGTGTTGATTCAGTGTCTCTATGCTTTTATGTTCATCATCGGACTATACCTGATGCAACATCGCAAAGTGAACCAAATCCTGGAAACGACGATGATCAGTGTAGCTTATGCCATTGTCCTGTTCGGCTTGTTCAACTGGCTCGGACAAGGTCGGACGGTGTCGGCAATTGTCGGCTGGTTTACAGATACCGTCGTCAACGGACAGTACAACCAGGCAGTTTGGGTGGACGCTAACGGTCCGCGGCTGGCATCGGTATTCCAATACCCGAATACATACGCCGCTTTCCTCATGGCGTTCTTCTTCGTTGCCGTGTTTGCGATAACCCGTTCGAAAAAATGGTATGGACAAGCCATCCACGCCTTTATGCTTGTGCCGATTGTGCTCTCGTTATTACTTACTTTGTCACGCGGCGGTTTGGTGTTCCTGCCGATCGTGTTTATCGTTTTGCTGCTGTTCCTCAAGCCGGCGAAGCAGATTCTCTGGATCGTATACTGCCTGATTGCCGGAGTCGGCACCTTGGTCATTGCCAAGCCTGTAACCGAACTGGGGCAGCAATTCCATCTGGGACAGATCGGCGATCCCGCTAAAGGGTGGTTCCCTGTCTTGGCCGCTTCGATCGTTCTGGCTGTTGTCGCTTGGCTGATCCAACGTTTTATCGCGCCTCGTTTGGAGAACGGCACGCGCAAGTGGGCCGGTAAGAAGCTTGCCAGCTTGTGGCTGCCTCTCGTTTCCGTTGTGGCCGTAGGCATTTTAGCAGCCTTGCTCTTGGGAACCAATCTCAAGCATGTTCTGCCCGGCAATATCGGGGAACGTTTGGAGAACCTCAATCTACAGCAGCACAGCTTCCTGGAACGGATCACGTTTTACAAGGATGCCGTGAAGGTTCTCAAGGATTATCCGATTATCGGTGCAGGTGGCGGCGGTTGGGCGTCCATTTTCGAAAAATATCAAAACAACCCTTACGAAAGCCGTCAAGCACACAGTTTTGTAATGCAGTACCTTGTTGAGGTCGGAATTTTAGGCTTCCTGGTTATGGGGGCTTTCCTGATCTTCATTTTCTATAAATATATTCGCGGGTACATCAAAGCGGATGAGCAACATCGCGAGTCCTACTTCGTTTACTTCATCATCGTCCTGTCCATTCTGATGCACAGCTTGATGGACTTTAACATGAGTTACGTCTTTTTGGGCATATTGGTATTCCTGGGGCTTGCGGGCATGGCTGCAGGGATGGATAACCGTCCTGTGCCAAAATTCAGCATGAAGGCGGGCACGATTCGCGGAATTTATAGCTCGGTTATGGTCGTTGCTTCTCTCGCCCTGATCTTTATCTCGATCCCTTATATTCAGGCGAGCCAGGGAGCTTCTCAAGGAAAATTCCTGATCGCGACGAGCAGTGATTTCCAGGAAATCAAAACTCCTCTGGATGAAGCGCTGAAAAAACGCAGCAATCATCCGGACGCCGTCATTTATATGAGTGTCTTGCTGCAAGCCGGATTTGAGCAAACGAAGGATGAGGCTTTTTACAATCAAGAGCTGATGCTCCTCACGAATGCCCTGAAAAAAGATGCTTTCAACAAAAATATGTACAACCAGTTGATCAAGCTTTATGAAACCAAAGGGGAGTATGACAAAGCCTACGTCGTGCTGCGGGATAATGCCGACCGTTACGCTTGGGACATGGCATGGTATGAGAAGCTGATCGTCCAGTCATTCGAACTGGGTTATCAGGCGCTTGGCCAACAGGATGTTGCAAAAAAAGAGGATTACTTCAAGTCCGGTCTGGCCGCCTATCAGCATGTGGTTGACGGGGTTGAGCACCTGAAGACGTTGCCTGAGGGTCAGATGCAAGGGAATCCGTTTGAAATCACGCAACCGATGGTGTTAAATGCCGGTAAAATGCAATTCATGATGAATGAATCGGCTAAGGCCGCGGAGATCTTCAAGGTTGGTCTTAAAGATGATTTGACCGACGGCACGAACCGCGAGATTGCCCGCTGGTATCTGGCTGCTTTGCAGAAGACAGGCGCCAGCGACCAGGCCGTGTACGACCAGTTGCTTCAAGCCGATCCTTCCGAGAAGGATTCGATTGAGCAATTAGCTAGCTTGACGTTCTAAGCAAAAAAACGGTCTCTCCCAATGATAAGCTACCCCTATATAGGACAATGAAATATAACACGTCCTATATGGGGGTATTTTTCATGTCCAAATCAATGAAAGGGATACCGACAGAGGAGAAAGTAAATCTGGTTGAAAAGTATCTGAAAGGTGAAATAAGTAGAGCGTATGCAGCAAAAGAAGCAAATGTGGATCCGGGTACCATTGCTCTATGGGTTAGACTTTACGAGGCAGATGGCCCTACTGCTTTAATGGATCAGAAGCAGAATAAAAAATATTCGACGGAGCTGAAGCTAAAAGCTGTTACTGAATACCTATCCGGAGTTGGAAGTCAAAGTACAATTTGTAAGAAATACCATATACGTTCACGAGACCAACTCCATCAATGGTTAAAGGTGTATAATTCTCATGGGACTCTCAAATCCACGACTGGAGGAAGTTACATGAGAAAGGCAAGAAACACCAATCCGGAAGAGCGGTTAAAAATAGTCCAGGACTGCCTGACAAACAATAAGAATTATGGGGCTATTGCCCTAAAATACAGGGTTTCCTATCAGCAGGTACGTAACTGGGTGAAAAGGTACGAGGCGATGGGCTCTGCCGGTCTTGAGGATCGACGGGGACGGCGTGCCGGTACGTTACCAGGCAGAACGCCCGAAGAGGAATTACGTGATCGTATTGTTCAGTTGGAACGTGAAAAACTTGACCTGCAGATGGAAAATGACCTGTTAAAAAAAGTAAGGGATTTGGAGAGGGGGCGACGACACTTACTCTGATCAGGCATCAATGCGAATACGAAGCCATTAAGGAGCTTTCTGAAGAGAAGCATTATCCTGTCCATAAACTGTGTAAATATCTGCACATCGCGCGATCCGCTTATTACAGATGGCTTAAATGCCCGAAGAGTAGACATCAGATCGAGAATGAGGAAATTGCTAGAGAAATTCGGGAGATTCACGATGAGCATCCGGATATGGGATACCGCAGAATCCGTGATGAACTTGCAATATATCATGACATCAAGGTTAATGACAAACGGGTTCTAAATATCAACCGGAAGTTGCAAATTCACTCCTGTATAAAGTACAAATCCAAGAGCTGTACTAGGGGTTCTAGCAACCCATACCATATCGCCAATAACTATCTGAACAGGGAGTTTCATGCCGAGGCTCCAAACCAGAAGTGGCTGACAGACGTATCCGAGTTTAAGTACCGCACGGGTACAGAAGTACGTAAGGTCTATCTGAGCGCTATCCTCGACCTATATGACCGCAGAATCGTGGCTTTTAAAATCAGTGACCATAATGATAATCCACTGGTGATGAACACCTTTGATGAAGCGATACAGCTTGAGCCGGACGCACACCCGCTCTTCCACAGCGATCGGGGATTCCAGTATACAAGTAGAGAGTTCTATACGCGGCTTCAGCAGTCGCATATGAAGCAGAGTATGTCGAGAGTGGCACACTGTATTGATAATGGACCGATGGAAGGCTTCTGGGGAATACTGAAACGTGAGATGTATTATGGGCATCGCTTTACTGACCATGATGTTCTTGTAAAGACAATATCGGATTATATCATTTACTACAACAACCGGCGTTTACAGCGTCGACTGAAGATTATGACACCGATGGAATTCCATAATAATTATCTGCAAGCTGCATAAACACACTGCCCGCCGTAAACCGGCAGGCAGTGTGTATAAATCTTATAGTTTTTCATTGTCCTCTTGACGGGTAGCACACCACCACAAAAGGAGAGGCCGTTTTCTAGTTCAAGCTATCCAAGATAATCTCCGACATATATTTGATGAGTTCGTCGCGCAGCTCGGGGTTTTCGAGGGCGTAATGGATGGAAGTTTTGATAAAGCCCAACTTCTCGCCAACGTCGTGGCGGGTGCCTTCGAAATTGTAAGCAAGGATCCGTTCAGTTGTTCCCAGTCGCGAGATGGCATCCGTCAGTTGGATTTCCCCGTTGACGCCAACCCGTTGCTCTTCAAGGATGCCGAATATGGCTGGAGTCAAAATGTATCTTCCCATGATTGCCAGATTGGAAGGCGCTGTTCCGGTCTTTGGCTTTTCTATTAATTGATTCGCCAGATATACGCGGTCTTCGATCATAGTAGGATCTACGATCCCATAGCGGGATACTTCGTCCCAATCCACCGGCTGAACGCCTACCACGGATGCTTTATGCTCGTCATATACATCAATCATCTGCTTTAAGCAAGGTACATCCGACTCGACGATATCATCGCCGAGCAGCACAGCAAACGGCTCGTCCCCGATAAACTTGCGTGCGCACCATATTGCATGACCGAGGCCTTTGGGCTCTTTTTGCCGAATATAATGAATGTCCGCCATCTCCGAGGATTTGCGGACTTCCTCCAGTAATTGAAATTTGCCTTTTTCGTTAAGGTTATACTCTAGTTCAAATGAGGCGTCGAAATGATCTTCAATCGCGCGTTTGCCCTTCCCCGTCACAATAATGATATCTTCGATGCCGGATGCGACCGCCTCTTCCACGATATATTGAATTGTGGGCTTGTCGACGATGGGCAGCATCTCTTTGGGCATCGCCTTGGTTGCCGGAAGGAATCGTGTGCCTAGACCAGCAGCGGGTATAATTGCCTTGCGAATTTTCATGAACAGATTTCTCCCTAGATAAGATGTAAAACTCCAATGCTGTTATTATATCACAAGCAACCGCACTAAATAGCTAGGCGGACCTAGAGTTATCCTCCGGATCCGCCGAATAATGATATTTCCTGTACGTTTTATATTTAATTCATCCTTACTGGATCCAAAATTTTCGCCATGTGAAGCGCTGGGGAAGTTGTTCCTCGTCACGGATCCGATTCCCCGGTTCCGGCGTGTGCAGGAAGCGTTCGGTGCCGAACTCGATTTTACGATATTCTTGTTCGCCGCCGATTTCCAGCCGTCCTTGTACGCGGGTCACGACCGACTGCATCTCGAGGAAACCTTCAAACATCACTTTCACCCTCCTAAAAGTTTGTGAGCGAAGCTCGAAACCAAGGTGTATCTCCGATGAACCAACCTCTGTCAAACCCGCTCTGCACCTGATTTGTTTACGCTTTCATTATAGCATATCAACGATTTCTTTATAACCGATAAAGATCGGTTATCGCCCCTTTCGAGGCCTAGTTCACAAACCTTCCACAAGTTGTATTTGATAGGAAAACAGGTGTCCTTGCAGGGTGTTTTTCTTCAATTTTCTGGAATTTTCTAATTGACTTAACGTGGGACAAATTATATAGTTTATTTGTGTGGGACTGAAAGTGAGGTGAGTACCTTGAGTCCACGAACAGGACGGCCAAAAGCGGAAAATCCCAAGAAGTACAACATCAAAGCGCGCTTCGATGAAGATTCGTACAACGCCTTGAGCGCTTATTGCGACAAGCACCAAATTACCATCACCGAAGCGATTCGGTTGGGGATCAAGAAGCTTTTGTCCGAACAAAAGTAAAAGGAAGCGGCGCCCATCCCACAAAGAACGACGCCACTTCCCCCCAAAGGCAACCCCAAGAATGGAAAGTTGCATAAATATCCTACCATGTGCAATCTATCCTTTCAAGGAGGCGGCCTCTTACATGGAAAGGGAGGGTTTACATGCCAAACCTATTGGAAGAGTTGTATGCCGGTCATATTATGCCGGATGAAATGATCGTTTCCCGTGACCCCCGGTACCGTCCGGTGTGCCGGCAAATTTCCGATCTCACCGAATACTGGCACAAGAAACTGGGCGAAGAAGCCTTCAGCGAGCTGGAAAACCTGCTCGACCTGCATGCCAAAGCCAATGCCATGCATGCCGCGGCCGTGTTTTCACACGGCTTCAAGCTGGGAGCGGCCCTCTTCGCGGAAGTTTTCAATGGAAAAGACGAGCTTGTCCGCCCAACCTCATCCCTCTAAATACGGGGCGTGAACGAACAGCGGAATTAGGTCCAGAGAGCCCGGTTAGCCGATCCGATCCATGCGGCTGGCTGGGCTTTTTTGAGCTGCATAAGTGCATTTCATGTTCCGCAGAAACGCCTATTGGAGCGACTGAAAAGCAAATGTGCAGTTGTTTTGAAATCATTTGGAAAATTAAGGGTCTACGAGCGGAAATGAACTGCAGTTTTACATTTGATAGGCTAGATCGGGGCCGTTGGGCGAAAACCACCTGCACTTTTGCATTTCGTACGTATTTATGCTTCAGCCATCCTCACAAAACAAAATAAATTCACATTTATTATGTTGTTTTATGTTGAATCACCAACACTCAACGATTATGATGTAAACAGACGGAAGTTGCCAAGTCCCCTTCGCGGTGATGATATTTCACTGTCCGGAGACGTAGAAACAGAACCCGGCAGCTTCATTCAAGTGAAAATTTTCACTACTAGGAGGATGAACATGAGTCAACGGATGATTTTGAATGAAACGTCGTATTTCGGTGCCGGAGCGGTTGCTAACCTTGTGAATGAGGTGAAGGGCCGCCATTTAGGCAAAGCACTGGTGGTCACGGACAAAGAGTTGGTGAAATACCAAGTGGTCGCTAAAGTCACGGAACTGCTGGATAACCACGGATTGCCGTACGCTGTGTTCGATGAAACGGTAGCCAACCCTACCATCGAAGTGGTGCAAAAAGGAATCCAAGCCTACAAGGCGGAAGCAGCCGATTATATCATCGCCATCGGCGGAGGATCGCCGATCGATACAGCCAAAGCCATCGGGATCATCATCCATAACCCGGAATACGCTGATGTGCGCAGTCTGGAAGGTGCGGTCGCAACGGCCAAGCGATCCGTGCCCATCATCGCCATCCCGACAACCGCCGGTACGGCAGCCGAGGTCACGATTAACTACGTCATCACCGATGCCGAAAACAAACGCAAATTCGTTTGCGTGGATCCCCATGACATTCCGGTCGTGGCGATTGTCGACCCCGATATGATGAGCTCCATGCCCAAGAGCCTGACCGCCGCCACCGGGATGGATGCCTTAACCCATGCGATTGAAGGATACATCACTAAAGCCGCTTGGGAGCTGACCGATATGCTTCACCTCAAAGCCATCGAGGTGATCTCCCGCTCCCTTCGCGGTGCCGTCAATAATGAGACGACAGGACGTGAAGGCATGGCGCTGGGCCAGTACATTGCCGGGATGGGCTTTTCCAATGTCGGGCTGGGGTTGGTTCACGGAATGGCGCATCCGCTGGGGGCATTTTATGATACACCGCACGGGGTAGCCAATGCGATCCTGCTCCCTACGGTCATGGCCTATAATGCGGACTATACTGGCGAAAAATACCGCGACATCGCCAAAGCCATGGGCGTTCCGGGAACCGAAGCCATGCGTTTACAGGAGGCACGCCATGCTGCGGTGGCCGCAGTACGGCAGCTATCGCTGGACGTCGGCATCCCGGCTCATCTTCGCGAGGTGGGCGTGAAGGAATACGACATTCCGGCGCTGGCGAAATCCGCCTTCGAAGACGTCTGCACGGGCGGCAACCCGCGCGACACGTCGATCGCCGAGATTGAGGAGTTGTATCGGGGGATTTATTAAGTCGGACGGGTTCGAAGCTCGGGTTGGTCGGGGTGTCTGAGTAGAGTGGGTTTTGAGGTTGACAGGGATTGGACCGGGGCTACTGAGGTACTGGGTTACTGGGCAGGATTACGGGTTACAAGGAGTGACTGACGAAGCATCGCAAGAATGGCTATGGAAGTTACGGGTTGCGAGTTACGAGCTACGGGTTAGGAAATACGGTTTGTGGTTTGTGGTTTGTGGTTTGTGGTTTGTGGTTTGTGGTTTGTGGTTTGTGGTTTGTGGTTTACGAGTTACGGGGTTACAGTTTACGGTTTACGGTTTACGGTGTTACGGCTTACTAAGGTTGTCCGAGGATAGTTGGGAGAGAGTCTGGCCGGCCCGCATTGATCGGGATGGAGTCATGTCTCATATTGGCTTGGTCGCGTTGAGTCGCGTGGTTCGCATTGAATCGGGCTAGTAGCGTTAAATCGGGTTGATTCGAGTCGGGTTGGTTGGTTCAGTTTGGCGGCTAACGGAACTCAGAGACGTTATTTGCTCCAACAGTGGGAACACGAATTTGTAACGGAACCAGGAGACCTTATTTGCCCCAAAATGACCGCAGACACCCACTTTAAGCTGAATAACGCCCTCTTGTTCCGTTAGAGCGGGAAATATCCGGGAAATGGGCAAATAACGTCGTTCAGTTCCGTTAGAGTCTTTTACCTCGGGACCAACCCGTCTTGGGCTCCTTTCGAAAAAAGTTCGCAAACGTGTAAATTTTATTTTGATTGTGATACAATGAAAGTACTTATTAAGGAGCCGTGCTTGCAGGCACAGCCCCGGGCAATAGCCGCTTTTAAGGGCGGTAGGCTTTTATTGGAATGGCAGCAAATAGACCGATTCCTTGGCCGAGGGCGGTCTATTTGTGTTTATGGAAGGAAAGTATCAGGACCATTAAAGTCGCGAATGAGATCATTAGTTGCTTGTCTACTATTATACTATACTTGTTAAGTAATGGTATTTTCATAGATTACAACAAAAAGGGAGCCCCTGCGGTATAACTACCGCGAACCCCGGGGGCTCCCTTCCTTATTTATTNAGCTGAAACACCGTGCCGCCGAGACGCCCGAACTGCTCTTCGAGCAGGGCAGCGTCCATCGGCCGTTTTTGCGCGACCTCGAGCTCCAGCTCCGAGTCGACTTGCACCGTCGTTCCCTTCTGTACATCCGTCCAGAAGGTCGACAGCAGCCCGCCGGCGTGGCCCACCGCCCGCACATGCACCGGGAAGACGCGATACGGCTTCTCGGTCTCGTACGTTTGACGCAGCCGCTTGTCGAGCGCCGGATCGCTGGTCTTCCAGATGCGATCCCCGACGTGCACGCGGCGCAGATCCACGTCATTGCGCCCCGGCACAATGTCGACGATCCAGCCTTCCCCGGCTTCGCCTTCCTGCTTCACGCCTTGGCGGCGCAGATCGTAGACGCGGCCGCCTTCTTCTTTTTTCGTCGGATCCCCGGCATCAAATACGATCCCGTCCCCGCGCTTCAGCGGCGCTTCCAGCTTGCAGATGACACCATCGCGCAGCACCTTCTCCACGCGGCCCAGGTAAACGCCCCGGCTTTTCGGGAACGTTCCCTCGACCAGCTTCTTATTGTTCGTTCCTTCCAGGAAGCCATGCGTAAAGCCGCGCGAAAAGCTCTGCTGCAGCTCGCGAATCTCTTCCTTCGACGGGCGGGTGTCGTCTCCATCAAAATAACGATCAATCGCCTTGCGGTATTTGCTCACCACGTTGGCGACGTACTCCGGGCTTTTCATCCGGCCTTCGATTTTGAACGATGTTACGCCCGCTTCGATCAGCTCCGGCATGATGTCAATCGCCGCCAAATCCTTCGGCGACAGCAGGTAGGCCACATCCCCCATCGGCTTCAGCTCGCCGTCGACGATCAGATCGTACGGCAAGCGGCACGCCTGTGCGCATTCGCCCCGGTTCGCCGAGCGCCCGCCCCACATTTCCGACGTCAGACATTGGCCCGAGTAGGACACGCACAGCGCCCCATGCACGAACACCTCCATCGGCAGCTTGGCTTGCTCCCCGATCACCTTGATTTGCTTCAGGTTATTTTCCCGGCCCAGCACCACGCGTTCCATATTCCACGGCTTCACAAACTCCACGGCTTCCGGCGAAGTGATCGTCATCTGCGTCGAACCATGAATCGGAAAATCCGGCGACAATTCGCGGATCAGCTTCACCAGCCCAAGATCCTGCACAATAACCGCATCCACACCCGCGTTGATGCACGCTTCAATCAGTTCCTGCGCGTCCCGCAGCTCGTCCTCGAATACGAGAATGTTAAACGTGAGGAAGCCCTTGACCCCATAGCTATGCAAAAACGCCATAATCTCCGGCAGCTCGTCCATCCGGAAATTGTTCGCCCGCGCCCGGGCATTAAACTTCTCTACGCCAAAAAAGATCGCGTCCGCCCCGTTCGCCACCGCCGCCCGCATGCAATCCCAATCGCCGGCCGGCGCCAGCAGCTCCACATCCTGCCGCGTTAACGTTGTCTTGCTCATGTATATCCTCCCAAACCGGCTGCAGCCGGCATGTATTCTACTTTATTCGTTCGGAAAACTTCAAAATTAAAGTGTCAACCAACTTATATATTCTAGCAGACATTGCTCGTGCACTCTAGCCCCCTTATGACCCTTCGCGCGGCTTCTTTACACCATTATCCCTTTCGTTCAGGATCAGGGGGAGGGATCGTAATGAGAGAAATTTGGGTGGGATAACAAGCATACGGTTACGAGGTGGCCATTTTACTGTTGCAAGCTGAGCCTTTTGTTCCCTACTTCCCACGACCTGAGGCAACGGGATAATCATCAAAAGAGCGGGGCACAGATACCCCCCACCCAGGTCCACCCTATAATTTATAATTCTCAACGCGCAAAAAAGAAGCCAACGGAAGCTGATCTCCCATTGACTTCTTCCCATTATAAACCTATCCGCTTCGCCCGCGAGGCCTGGATAATCTCCCCCGCCTGGCGGATGATCTCATCCAGCGACGCTTCGTCCGTGGCATCGTATTCGTCGATATTCAGCCGCAGCACCGGGCAGGCATTGAACTCCTCGATCCATTTCGCGTACCGTTCATGCATATGCTGCCAATAGGAGACGTCCGTCTGAATCTCCATTTCGCGGCCTCGCAGCTGAATCCGCTTCAGAATGGAAGACAGATTCCCTTCCAGGTAGATCAACACGTCCGGATGCGGAAAATACGGCGTCATCACCATCGCCTCAAACAAGCTGGTATACGTCTCGTAATCCGTCTTCGACATCGTGCCTTGATCGGCGTGCATTTTGGCAAATATTCCGGTGTCCTCGTAAATCGAACGGTCCTGGACAAATCCCCCGCCCGCTTCAACGATCGCCTTTTGCTCTTTAAACCGCTCCGCCAAGAAATAGATCTGCAGATGGAAACTCCAGCGCTCAAAATCATGGTAGAACTTCTCCAGATAAGGGTTGTTGTCGACCTTCTCCATCGAGGTGCGGAAGCCAAGACGGGAAGCAAGCGCGGTGGTTAAGGTGGACTTGCCGACGCCGACGGTACCCGCTACCGTGATCAAGGCGTCTTGGGGGATGTGAAATTGATCCGTCATTTTTATAAGTGCTCCTTTATCTTGGCAACGATCTGTTCGAAATGCTCCGGGTGTTCCACGAAATCCAGCGCATTCCCGTCAATCGTAATCACGACCGTCTCCGGCTGCTGTGCTTGCAACTGCGTAATCGCCGTTTCATAATCTTCGATCAGTTGCTGTAAGTAACCCGGATCGATGTCCTGCTCAAAGCTGCGCCCGCGTTTTTCAATTCTTTTCAACAAGGTGGCAAGCTCCGTTCGGATATACACAATGACATTGGGTTTAGGAAGATCATCGGTCAGCAGATGATAAATCTGCAGGTATTTTTCCCGTTTGTCCCCATGCAGCGTGCGCTGGGCAAAAATCCAGTTTTTATAAATATGATAATCCGACACGACCGGCAAACCCCGGGACACATAATTTTGAACCGTATCCTCCAGTTGCTTGTACCGGTTGCACAAAAAGAACATTTCCAGTTGAAAGGCCCATTCCTCGATATTCTGATAGAACTTGTCCAGGAACGGATTCTCGTCGACGATCTCCTTCAACAGCGGGTAATCAAACCGTCCGGCGAGCATCGTAGCCAGCGTGGTTTTTCCGGCTCCGATGGCGCCTTCCACGGCGATAAACGGGCATGGCTTCTTCACTTAAAGGTCCTCCCAAATCTCACTTGCCTGAAAAATAGACTCCAATATTGTAACACAGAATTCACAGCATCGTGGGGAGAAGTTCGCAGAAAAAGAGGAACCCTGTCGTCCGGGCCAGGAATCGCTCCGAGCAACAAAGTTCCCCACACCTTTTAATCCTCATCAGCGAAGGAATCCATCGATTTCTCTCTCTTGCATGGACCGCACGGCTTCCCGACTAATGCGTCACCAACGGCCGAAAATCATCCCGGCTCGACACATCCGCATGATAGAACGCCACATCCCCATCCTTCAGCGTGTAGTGCCGCCCGTAAGGGTCAATGACACTCCGCGCGAATCCCTCCATCCCGGCCCACTGGTTCATCAGCGGCGCGCGGATATATTGGAGGTACGGTTTCCCCGTCTCCCCGTTCCGCACGGTCTCGATGTTGAAGTTCACGACGAGATATCCCTTTTTCAAAAAAATCGCCGATCGATCCGTCAGCCCCCCATGTGTCCGTCCATACTCCGCCACGTTTGTACCCGCCGGAACGGCGTACAATTCGGCCGGCAGGCTGTATTCGCCGTACCATCGTTGTACCGCAGCATTCGCCCGCGCCGGATCTACGCCGGAGGGAATTCCCGTCTTCGGGCCCATCAGCGTGCGTACTCCCTCCGGCAATCGCAGCAGACTAAAGCTGCCGACGGGTGTTTTTTGCTGCGACTGTTTCTGAATGTAACGTTGCACGAACTGGCTTCGCCCAATCCCGGCCACCTGATTAAAGGTATAATCGTGATCGTATCGATAGAGCGCCGTGTCCGTCAATTCCTCGATGGGCACATTTCTCAACCGTTCGTTCAGAACAACATAACGCTGCACCTGATCCGATGCCGAACCGATTCGTACATAACTCCGGCTCCCGGTATGGTAATACAGGTCGACGGGCTGCCGCGTCCCCTTCGTTGCGTCGATGAAATCAAATGTAGGCGTAATCACGATTTGATCCAAGGGGCCAAACATGTTCCCTTTCGTTTTGAGGTCGAATTTGAAATGGTAGCCTGTTTTGATCACCGTGTTTTTGTAGAGCGGATGACTTCCCGGGCGAATCGGCAGTGTGTACAGCGGCGGATTGCCTCTGGGCGCTCCATCAATTCCGTTAAGTCCAACCCAGTAAGCCGCCCCTGTAGGCGTCCGGCTTCCCGCCGCCGCCCGAAACACGCCTTCCCAGTTGTAATCCGCGATATCCGTCACCTGAAAATCGTACACGCGCCCAATCACGTCAACCGGCACTGTGCCGTAAGCGATATGATGGCTGAGGTTCAAGTTAGCGTTCGTCTGCTCCGTGGCTCCGGAGGGCGCATTATGCGCGATGGTGCGGAATTCGACCGTATAGAACCCTTCATCCACCCAAACGGGGAGGTAGAAGGCAAATTGCTCCGGAGATTTGTCCACTTCGATCCAGGTGTTTTTCGGATAAAACGCCGCCTTCGTTCCCTCGTACACATCAAACGGAAAACGAACCTGCTTGCTGCCTATATATTTCAAATAGTCCCGATTCCCGTACCCCAGATAATTCGTGTGTTGGCCACGGTTGGGCATCATGACCATAAAAGGGCGATCCAAAATGATCGCGGATCGTCCCGCCGCCGGAGTCGTTTTCTGGTTATGAGCCCGGTCGTCGGAGACACCGGGGTACATTACCACAGGCGTATGTACGGTAACGCTGTTGATGCCGTTGATGGGGAAGCTTTTGTCGGAGCCGCCATTGATATTGCCGCTCATGAGCCCGTAGGAAATCGTCCCGGTGCTTGGCTGATTCGCTCGATTCGTCTTGCTGGTGGGAATGACCTGTCCCGGACTGTACAGCACATTGTTGGAGATTTGAGTTGCCGTGGGAATCTGCCCCGGCCGCGGTCCCGTCCGTTCGGTTTGAGTGCCGTTCATGACCGTACTGCCGTTGAAGGTGAGGCTGTCGTTTTGGACCTTAACCTCGTCAACGGCGTCCTCAGCATAGGACTTTAAGTTTTCCCCGCTGACGTCCGGTTTCGTTTTCCCGCCCGACTTGCTCCCGGAAGGCGCCTCCACCGTACTCGGCGGCGATGGCGGAGTAAAATCGCCGGACTTGGATGTGACGTAGCTTGGCGGCGTATACCCATTAGGCGATATCCGGATGCCATTTCCATCAAAAGCGTAATTCTGCAGCGCCGCTTCGTTAATTTTGTAAACCTCCAGGTTATCGATCACCCAGAACGAATACTTCCGCTCAATCGTATACGACTTGGTCACCGTCTCGCTGGCCGACTGCGGGTCGGGTTCGGTATGCGTGTTCCCTTTCTCGTCCGTGACTTCTTTTCCGGGATCCCAGGTTAGTTCAAACGTTCGGTTCACCGTAATGGCAAAGCTGCAAGTTCCGCTCATTTCCACAAATTTATTTTGGGATAGATAGCTTTTGGCAAGCACATTCCCGTACAAACTCTCGGTTGTGGGGATGCCATCCAACACATTGAATCGTTCAGACCCGCGGCTGTCCGCCCGAATGACCGCGCTGACCGTCGGATCGTTCAGCGGGACGTCGATGATGTTGCCGCTGGGAGCAGGTGAAGTGCACCCGCCGGTCGGGTTACCAGGATCTCCTCCAGGAGGTAGCCCCTCCTTTTCATAATAGTAGTAAACGTAATAAATGGAGAAGTTCCCTTCATACTTGAACCCTGGCGGGTCTCCCGTAGCCTCCGTCGGCCCTCCTTCCGGCTCTCGATCAATCCTTTTCTGATAACCCTTATAGGTATAGTCCGGCGGAAGATTCTCCCGATGCTTCGCTTGAAAGAACTGATCCTTCACAAGTTTATGCGTTTCATTCTTAAAGCCATCCACCCCGTCCAGCGGGGTACCTTTGGTTGTGTAATATTTGATTATTGCTTGGCCTTCCTCAGGTTCAAGTGTGAACTCAAAAAGAATCGGAAAGTAATAACGATATGCTTTAACGCCCGCCCCGAATTCGCCAGGGCTGTGTTCCATAGCTATTACATCATATATGTCTGATGAGTAAAGACGCCCAGTAACCCCAAGGCGAAAAGTAATATTACTTGTTCCTCTACCGTTTATCCCCTCTGCCGCTCCTACTGAGATAACTTGAGAAAAATAATTTTCTAAATCGTTTATGTTTCCAGCTCTTGAGTTCGTATAATATTCAATATGCTTTGGATTACTTGCTGTAAACTTTTGAATCTGTACATCCAGAACTTTTCGCCCAGGGAATGCAAAATTATAATTATGAAATAATTCATCACTTCTTACCGTTTCTCCAGGAGACTTCGTTACCCAATCCCCTGCAGAATTCGACCATATTTCATAGGACATGAATCCGACGGCATATCGCTTATTGGGATCCCCTGTCGGATCCTTGTATGGAGTGATATGAGCGTTACCAAAATCTGAACTCGAGGCCGATTTGACTTGTTCCGGACAATAAAACGATACAATGTATGTAAACATTAAAGTAAAGCAAATAGCTTTCCAACCTATTTGCTTGTGCAACATTCAACACCACCTTTAATCAATCCTCTTGAAATCATTCTTAACGAATACTGCTGCATCCGAATCGACATCTATTCCGACATAATCTACCTTTTTCAGTTTTAAATTCAAATAATTTTTATCCCTAAGCAAATCTTCATCCTTACGCGCTATAATCTGATGGTATTTAATTCTTAAATTACGTTCCAAGTCAACTCTCTCTCGTAGTCGAACAATCTCCCCCCTATACCTTAGGGGCCCACCATTTTGCATTAAGTAATAATTTGTGCCTATCTGCGATTTACTATCAGATATAGATCGTAAATACTCCATTCCATCTGCTGACTGGGCATAATCAATCCGATAAATAATCTCATTTTCAAACCTAATCGGAAAATCATCTTTACTTAGGATACGAACTTGAGAGTAAGTGATATTGCCAAACTTTAAGACATACTCTCCCTTCTTAAACAAATCCAAATACGGCTCAATCGACACTGGCTTCGCCACATCTTCCAATTTAGGGACTTCTGTGCTGCCAATCCATATGTACTGATTCACGCTGTCCCACTTAACGGTTTCACCTAAAGCTTTGCTGACGAAACGAAGCGGTACCAGCGTCCGGCCGTTAACAGCCACGGAGGGAGTATCCATAGTGACAATTCCCCCGTTAACGGTTGCGGTTCTTTCCCCTATCGTCATAATGATTTGGCGGTCGTCTTTTTCTATCGATATCTCCTTACCGGTTAACGTCAACCTGCCGCCTAATTTATCTGTTACAAAACGCAGTGGAATCAGTGTACTCCCATTTTTGATTTGCGGTCGGACATCCGGGAAAGCGACTCTACGAGCATCGACCAGGACTTCGATCATCATGTTTTTGACCCTAGGAGTGTCTGAGTTCGCCGCGTTTGCGACTTGTCCAATACTCCCTAACAAAATACAGCCCAAAAATCCAACCATCAGCATCTTCTTCACTTTCATCACTCCCATAAAGCGAATTATTTTCTCATTCAGGTACAGGAAAATTATGTTTTCTCACTTATTCGCTGCCCTCTTTCCCAAACCTCCTTTGTTCTTGCTTTTCTGATAAAATCATCCATTTTGTTCAAAGCAAAAAAGCACACCTCGCCATCTAAATGATGTCAAGGTGTGCTTCACCTGCCACTTATTATAATCCATATCCTGTCAATTGAAAAGACACCTCATTCCTTCCCCAGGAATCAAGTGCCTTGGCTTATTTCATATCATGAAATAGGTATCGTTCGCCCGGTTTAGCTAAACCAGGTCTTAATCATGATCGCATCCGACGCCAAAAAGACCAACAAGCTGATAATCCCAAAAGCGATAGCGAACAGATTCTTCTTCGGACGCTCAGTCACCAGGCGGATGACGCCGATCAAAATAATGATCGTAAACAAAATCATAAAAATATCGAACCCGTTAAATGTCGTTGCTTTTGCTGTTTCTTCCGCTGCTCGGAGCAACATCGCGAAACCTCCTCTTGAAATCCACGAAATCACAACTCTTCTTCTATGTTATCTTCCCTCCCGCTCGGATGCAAGAGAAAAGACAAGTTTTTGTCAAACTTTTCGTCAAATCCCCCAAATCACACCCGGATTCCACCTTTATGATATGCCGAAGGTCATTGACAAATACATTATCACCAGATCTTTAGTTATTCATAAGGAAGTTTGATGTCCAGAAGTCCCTTTCTTTATTTACGCTATATCCCATCTATGGTACCATGAAAATTAATCTTATTCATAGTTTTATTGTCGGAATTAATGAGCGGAATCCATCTTGGATTCTTTACCCAAACGTATCCCAGGGAGGTTATCGCATGGCTTATGAACCGATATGGACCGCGGAGCCGGAGAAATTAAACAAATTCGAATTCGTTAAACTGGAAAAAGACGGGCTGGACGTCATCCGTACGATTATTGAGGAATATGCGGTCAAAGGCTACGACTCGATTCCTGCGGACGATATGGATCGTTTCAAATGGGCTGGCGTCTATCAGCAAAAACCGAAGGACGGACACTTCATGATGCGCGTCCGCATCAATACCGGAATCATGACTACTTCGCAAGCCCGTGCCTTGGTGGACATCGCCCGTTTGTATGGACGTGATCTGGTGGACGTAACAACGCGCCAAGCGATCCAGTTCCACTGGTTGCGCGTGGAGAACTTGCCGGATATTTTCAAGCGGCTGGATGAGGTCGGTTTATATTCGTATGAAGCCTGCGGCGACTGCCCGCGTACCATTGTCGGCAATCCGCTCGCCGGGATCGACAAGGACGAATTAATCGATACGACGCAAATCGTTGAGGAGGTTAACCAATTTTTCCTGCTGAACCGGGACTTCTCCAACCTGCCGCGAAAATATAAGATGTCGATCTCCGCAAACCTCTACAATAACGCCCAAGCAGAAATCAACGATTTGGCCTTCACCCCTGCGGTTAAGGTTATCGACGGGGAAGAAGTCATCGGCTTCCATGCCATGGTCGGCGGTGGGTTATCCGCGAAGCCGCATTTGGCTAAACCGCTGGATATTTTCGTTAGACCGGAAGAAGTGTTAAAGGTGGCAATTGGGGTCACTACGATTTTCCGGGATTACGGTTACCGGGAGAAACGCCACCAGGCCCGCCTGAAATATCTCGTAGCCGATTGGGGACCGGAGAAATTCAAAGAGAAGCTGGTTGAACTGGTGGGCGAACTGGAAACTCGCGGAGAGGACAAAACCGTCGGCTGGCAAGCCGCCTATTTCGACGGAGTCCACCCCCAGAAGCAGGAAGGCCTGAATTACATCGGTCTGAACGTCCCGGTCGGCCGGCTCAACGCCGATGAATTGGAGCAGTTAGCTGATGTGGCCGATCAATACGGGGAAGGCAAAATCCGCACCACCATGTCGCAAAATATTTTGCTCAGCGGCATTCCGGACGACAAGGTGGCGGAAGCCCTTCAAGCACCGGTTCTACACCGTTTGACGCCGTTTCCGAAGCCTTTTATGAGCCGGACCGTGTCTTGCACCGGCAATGAATTTTGCAACCTCGCGATTGTTGAGACAAAACGCCGCGCCGTCGAAGTGGCAGAGTATCTGGACCAGCATGTGGAGCTGGACGAGAAGGTGCGCATCCACTTTATCGGTTGCCCCAATGCCTGCGGCCAGAAGCATATTGCTGATATCGGCTTGCAAGGTTCCTTGGTCAAAACGCCGGAGGGCATGGTCGACGCGTTCGATATTGCGGTAGGCGGTACATTGGGCGGCGGTGCCAACGGACCCCAAGCTCAATTTAACCAAGCGCTCAAAGGGCGCGTCAAAGGGGATCAAGTGGCTTCTGTGCTTGAGCAACTGCTGTTGTTTTACAAAACGAATCGGAAGGCTTCCGAATCCTTCCATGATTTCGTCCTGCGCGTAGGCGTTCCGGCGTTCCAGGAGCAATTAAGCCGGATTTTGGAGGCCGGGGTGGCTTCCTAACTCCGATTCGGTTCCAAGCAGGAGAAGCCGCCGCTGATGAAGAGCGGTAAGCGGTATAGATGGATTTGCCGAATAGACCGATACCTACTAGTTGGGGGCGGTCTATTTTTTTTCGCAAAGGCCTCCCTCCAGCCAAAAAAGAAGCAGCCTCCATTTAAAGAGACTGCTTCTTTTACTTCTACACGACTTCCCGATCCTGCTCCTCTACTTCGCCTAGTTCTGCGGTGCGTTGGGCGTCCCGCTTGAGGATCGGAGCCAGGTAACGGCCGGTGTAGGAGTTCTCCACCTTCACAATGTCCTCCGGCGTGCCGGTCGCGATCACCGTTCCACCTCCGCTGCCGCCTTCCGGTCCCAGGTCGATCAGGTAATCGGCCGTCTTGATCACGTCCAGGTTGTGCTCGATCACAAGCACGGTTTCCCCGGAGTCGACCAGACGATGAAGGACTTTGAGCAACCGGTCGATATCGTCGACATGGAGTCCGGTCGTGGGTTCGTCCAGGATATAGATCGTTTTGCCGGTGCTGCGGCGATAGAGTTCCGAAGCCAACTTCACGCGCTGCGCTTCCCCGCCGGACAACGTTGTCGCCGGTTGCCCCAGCGTCACATACCCCAACCCCACATCCAGGAGCGTTTGCAGCTTGCGATGAATTTTCGGGATGTTTTGGAAGAACTCCGTGGCATCCTCAATCGTCATCTCCAGCACATCGGCAATGCTCTTGTTCTTATATTTCACTTCCAGCGTCTCCCGGTTGTACCGCTTGCCTTTGCAGACTTCACAAGGCACGTACACGTCCGGCAGGAAGTGCATTTCGATCTTGATGATCCCGTCGCCTTTGCAGGCTTCGCAGCGGCCGCCCTTGATGTTGAAGCTGAAGCGCCCTTTCTTATAACCGCGGACCTTCGCCTCCGTTGTTTGGGAGAACAGATCGCGAATATCATCAAAAACGCCGGTGTACGTCGCCGGATTGGACCGCGGCGTGCGGCCGATCGGGGATTGGTCGATGTCAACCACTTTATCCACATGCTCAAGCCCTTTGAGCTCCTTGTATTGCCCTGGACGGACTCTCGCCCGATTCAGGTCGCGGGCCAAGGTCTTATACAGGATTTCGTTGACCAGGGTCGACTTGCCTGAACCGGATACCCCGGTCACCGCGGAAAAGACGCCAATCGGGAACTTCACGTTGATATTCTTCAGGTTGTTCTCCTTGGCCCCCTTGACCTCCAACCAGCGCCCGTCCGGCTTGCGCCGCGACAACGGGACCGGAATAAACTTCTTGCCGCTCAGATATTGGCCGGTCAGGGAACGCGGATCATTCATGATTTCCTTCGGCGTCCCTTGCGATATGATCTGGCCGCCGTGAATGCCGGCTCCGGGCCCAATATCAATGATGTAGTCCGCAGCAAGCATGGTGTCTTCGTCGTGCTCAACGACGATCAGAGTATTTCCGAGATCGCGCATATGGGTTAACGCCGAGATCAGCTTATCATTATCCCGTTGATGCAGCCCGATACTTGGCTCATCCAGGATGTACAGGACGCCCATCAGACTGGAGCCGATTTGCGTAGCCAGCCGGATCCGCTGCGCTTCGCCGCCGGACAGAGTGCCGGCCGCCCGGCTAAGCGTCAGATACTCCAAGCCAACGTTCACCAGGAAGCCCAATCGGCTGTTGATCTCCTTCAAAATCAGGTTGGCGATGGATTTCTCCTTGTCTGTAAGCTCGAGCTTGCCAAAGAACTCTCTGGCATCCCCAATCGATAATGACGTCACATGTGCGATGTTCTGGTCATTCACCGTTACCGCCAGGACTTCCTTCTTCAGCCGATGTCCATGACAGGTGCCGCAAGGCTTGGAGCCCATAAATTCCTCGATGAACTCGCGGATGCCCTCCGACGCGGTATCCCGGTAACGCCGTTCCAGGTTAGGAATGATTCCTTCAAACGTCACATAGGCGTCCCGGCTCATGCCGAAGTCGTTCTCATAACGGAAGCGGACCTTCGTGTCCCCGGTTCCGTACAGCAGCTTGTCCATCTGTTCGGCAGTCAACTCGGATACCGGGACATTTTGCGGAATATTAAAATGCTCGCAAACCGATCTCAAAAACTGCGGATAATAGTTGGAGGTGCCGCCTGCCCACGCTGCAAAAGCGCCTTCCTCAATGGACTTGGAAGGGTCTGAGACAAGCAGATCCTTATCGATGATCATCTTCACCCCAAGGCCGTCGCACTCCGGACACGCCCCAAACGGGCTGTTGAACGAGAACATCCGCGGCGACAGCTCTTCGATGCTGAACCCGCAAATCGGACAGGCGTAGTTCGAGCTGAAGCGGAGCTCCTCTTGGCCGATAATATCCACGAGGATTTGCCCGCCGGACATTTTGAGCGCCGTTTCGATGGAATCGGCGAGCCGGCTGCGCGCATCTTCCTTGACCACGATCCGGTCGACGATGACCTCGATGGTGTGCTTCTTATTTTTCTCAAGTTCAATTTCCTCCGACAAATCGCGTTGCTCTCCGTCCACTCGAACCCGAACGAAGCCTTGTTTGGCGATTTCGCTGAACAAACTTTTGTGCTCGCCTTTTTTGCCGGAAATCACCGGGGCGAGGATCTGCAATCTCGTCCGTTCCGGATACTGCATAATCCGGTCAACCATCTGCTCCACGGTCTGCGACGTGATTTCGATGCCATGCTCCGGACAATGCGGATGCCCAATCCGGGCAAACAACAAACGAAGATAGTCATAGATTTCTGTGACCGTTCCTACCGTTGAACGCGGGTTGCGGCTGGTCGTCTTCTGGTCGATGGAAATCGCCGGGGACAAGCCTTCGATCGAATCCACGTCCGGCTTATCCATTTGTCCCAAAAACTGCCGTGCATACGCAGACAACGACTCGACATATCGACGCTGCCCTTCGGCATAAATCGTATCAAAAGCAAGCGAGGACTTGCCGGAACCGCTCAGCCCCGTAAGCACGACAAACTTGTCGCGCGGGATCGTGATATCGATGTTTTTCAGATTATGCGCTCTAGCGCCTTTGATGACGATACTCTCACTACCCAACAACTTCATCTCCCTTATTTTAGATGATGTTTAAAAATCGGCTTCCCATCACGATGTCATTCAGAGAAGCATACTCGGCGTCGAATCTTGCATTCAGTCGGTCGCTCAGTTGCTCACGTAGCCCCAACTACGCTCCGCTACTCGCCCTCTCCTTCATCCAACCTTCTCGGTGCTGAGTCGGATGTCCAAAGCCTAACGGAACGTAGAGACGTTATTCGTTCATTTCCCGGCTATTTCCCGGGCTAACGGATCCCAGCGACCTTATTGGAGAGAAACAGCTGCTAATTCGGTCGCATTGGAGTAAATAGCGTCTCCTCGTTCCGTTAGAATGAACATCCATGCTCTCCGAAGCCAATAAGGTCGCTCAGTTCCGTTACAGCAGCCTGAACCCGGCGGCCATTTCGGCGAGAGAAGAGATCGGCGTGAGTCAGCGGTCTCCGGTGAGAAAAGGCGAGCGCCAGCGTGAGCCGGATCGGGCTAGCGTGAGCCAGCGCGGGCCAGCGCGTACCGCGGCCTGATGAGCCAACGCGTGCCAGGCGCGTGCCGGCCTAAGCCTGCACCGCACGGTGTCGGCTCAGGCTGGCACCACACGGCGTCGGCCAAGCGGGCCCCATGCCGGCCCATGCAGCACAGCGAGCCCGCAGCGGCCCAGCATAGAGCCGGCCCATGCCGCTGATCACAGCGACCGAACCGCGGCCAGGGACCCCGGGCCCCATCGTCGCGATCACGCCGGCCCCAGCCTGATCAACCGGCCCAGCGAGGCTTGGAGCGGGCAGGACTGCGCCGCTCCGTCACTCCGCCCGAAGCTCCAGGATCGCATCGCGCAGCTCGGCGGCACGTTCGAATTGCAAGTTCTTCGCCGCTTCCTTCATCTCGGCCTCGAGACGGCCGATCATCGCTTCGCGATCGCGTTTGGACATCTTGCCTTTGACGTCGGTGAGGTAATCGTTTTTGCTCTCGGCTACCTTGGTAGCCTCGATCACATCGCGAACCTTCTTACGGATCGTCTGCGGCGTGATCCCGTGCTTCTCGTTGTAGGCGATCTGGATGCTACGCCGCCGCTCGGTTTCCTTGATCGCCCGGTCCATCGACTCGGTGATCGAATCGCCGTACATCAGCACTTTGCCTTCCGAGTTCCGTGCGGCCCGCCCAATCGTCTGAATCAGCGAGCGCTCCGAACGGAGGAAGCCTTCCTTGTCGGCGTCCAAAATCGCCACAAGCGACACCTCCGGCAAGTCCAGACCTTCCCGCAACAGGTTGATCCCGATCAACACATGGAACGTTCCCAGCCGCAGGTCGCGCAAAATCATCATCCGCTCCAGCGTTTTGATGTCGGAGTGAAGGTACCTGACCTTGATCCCGACTTCCTTCAGGTAATCGGTCAAATCCTCCGCCATCTTCTTGGTCAACGTCGTCACAAGCACGCGCTCGTCCTTGGCGATACGGTCGCGAATTTCCCCGATCAGGTCATCGATCTGCCCCTTCGTTGGCCGCACCTCAATGATCGGATCCAGCAGACCGGTCGGACGGATGATCTGCTGCACCATCGTGTCGCAATGCTCGATCTCGTACGGCCCCGGCGTTGCCGATACATAAATCAGCTGCGTTGCCTTCTCCTCAAACTCCTCGAAACGCAGCGGCCGGTTATCCAGCGCCGACGGCAGGCGGAATCCGTGATCCACCAGCACATTCTTCCGCGCCTGGTCCCCATTGTACATCGCCCGGATCTGCGGCAGCGTGACGTGGGACTCATCGATGACGATCAGCATATCATCTGGAAAATAATCCAACAGCGTATACGGCGTGGCCCCCCGCTCCCGGAACGTTAACGGTCCCGAGTAGTTCTCGATACCGGAGCAGAAGCCGACCTCCTTCATCATTTCGATGTCGTACCGCGTCCGCTGCTCCAGCCGCTGGGCTTCCAGCAGCTTGCCTTGCGCGCGGAATTCCGCCAGCCGCTCCTCCAGCTCGCGTTCGATGTTCTCGATCGCGATCTTCATCGTCTCTTCCTGCGTAACGAAGTGAGACGCCGGAAAAATCGCGATGTGTTCCCGCTCGCCAACCAGCTCTCCGGTCAACACATCAATTTCCGTAATCCGCTCAATCTCGTCTCCGAAAAACTCCACGCGCACGGCCTGCTCCCCCCGGGATGCCGGGAAGATCTCCAGCACATCCCCGCGTACCCGAAACGTGCCGCGCACGAAATTCAAATCATTCCGTTGATATTGGATATCCACCAACCGGCTCAAAATCTGGTTGCGCGGCTTCTCCATCCCTACCCGCAGCGACAGCACCAAATTCCGGTATTCCATCGGTGAACCGAGACCGTAGATACACGACACGCTCGCCACGATAATGACGTCCCGCCGTTCAAACAGCGAGCTGGTCGCCGAGTGCCGCAGTTTATCGATTTCTTCATTAATACTGGAATCTTTCTCGATGTAGGTATCGGAGGAAGGAATGTAGGCTTCCGGCTGGTAGTAGTCGTAGTAACTGACGAAGTAGTCAACTGAGTTATTGGGGAAAAATTCGCGAAACTCACTGGCCAGCTGCGCCGCCAGCGTCTTGTTGTGCGCGATGACGAGGGTGGGCCGTCCGAGCTTCGCGATGGTGTGCGCGATCGTAAACGTCTTTCCCGTCCCCGTCGCCCCAAGCAACGTCTGGTGTTTTTTGCCTGCAAGCACGCCCTCCACCAGTTGTCGCACCGCCTCCGGTTGGTCCCCCTGCGGACTATACTCGGAGATCAGCTCAAATTTATTGTCGCTAACCACGATTTCACTCATTGTCCAACATCACCCTATCGTCTAAAATGGAATACTAGAGGCATCTCCGTATTCGTTCTATCTATAACATGAGATGGTTCCTTAGATGTTCAGTTCCAGATATAAACTAGGATCGTCATCCTTCCGATGAATAAACCAAGCTTAACTCTGCGGACCCTTCCTTATTTTATCAAAATAGGAATGGGTGTTCCCATGTATTATACCTTTTTCATCCTATAGATGCAAACGGTAATCGAGAATAGGAGTTGTACACAATTCATGGATATTGCAACGCTCATAGGTATCATTGTTGGACTAGCTGCCCTGGTTGGCGGATTTATGCTCGAAGGCGGTCAATTGAGGGGTCTACTGCAGATCACCGCCGCTTTAATCGTGTTTGGCGGGACCTTTGCCGCGGTGTTAATCAGCTATCCTGTCGCCAAGCTGCGGACGGTGCCGAAAGCACTGGCACTGGCGTTTAAGAGTAAATCCCCGGCGCAGGATGACGCGATTGAGGATATCGTGGGCATGTCGCAGATTTCCCGCCGTGAAGGCGTGCTGGCTTTGGAGAAGAAGGCTGCCGAGCATCGGGATCCTTTTTTGCGCGAAGGCATTCAATTGGTGGTGGACGGCACGGACCAGGCGATGGTGCGGCAGATCATGGAGCTGGAAATCGATGCGGTGGCGAAAAAATATGACGGCTACGCCAAAATCTTCGAATCGGCCGGCGGATATGCTCCGACGATGGGGATTATCGGTACGGTGATGGGGCTCATTCACGTACTCGGGAGCTTGTCTGAGCCGACCGCGCTGGGGCCTTCGATTGCTCTTGCTTTTACGGCGACGTTGTACGGGGTGGCGAGTGCCAACCTGATTTTCCTACCGATCGCCTCTAAAATCAAAACGCGCTGCGATGACGAAATCGACCGCATGGAGATGATGCTGGAAGGGATCCTGTCGATCCAAAACGGGGACCATCCTTTGCTTGTGCGGCGGAAGCTGGAGTCTTACACCGCGGAAACCTCGCGATTGTTGCCTGATGCCGAACTGCCGGAGAACCTTGCCAGATTCGAAAGCGGCGGCCGCATCCGCAGCACCGAGGAGAATGAACTATGAGACCGTCCAACCATCCGGGCAAGACTCCGGATCCGGACCGTTTGCCGAGGGGGCCACGCCGGCGCGGACGCCGTGCGGAGCGTAATGATACGAAGGATCGCTGGATGATCACCTATGCGGATTTGATTACGCTGCTGTTGATTTTTTTCGTGATGATGTATGCCATGAGCCGGTTAGACGTGGAAAAATATGAAGTGGTGACCTCCTCCCTGCAGCAGACGTTCAAAGGCGGGGATTCGATCCTGGAGCTGGGCAGCGGGATTATCGGGACGGAGGGCCGGTCCAATCCCAAGAATCCTTCGGCTTCGGACGATCGCGGCACGAAGCAAGGCGAAGGGCAAGGCACGACGACGGGACAAGCGGATCGCAGCGGCCAAGCGCCGTTGACGGAGCGGGAGCTCGCTTTTCGCAAACAGGAGGAAGAGCTCGCCAACCTGATGAAGCTGATCGAGAGTTACATCAAGGACAACTCGCTGGAGGATCAGATCCGCGTGGCGGACTTGCCCAAAGGCATCTCGATTACGTTAAGCGACCGGTTCTTGTTCGATACCGGGAAAGCCGACCTCAAGAGCGAGTCCGCCAAGACTCTGGCCAAGCTGGCCAGCTTGTTCCGGCAGCTCGATACGGTGATCAGCATCGAAGGCCATACCGACAGCCTGCCGATCGTGTACGCGTCGGATTATAAGGACAACTGGGAGTTATCGGGGGCGAGAGCGTTGTCCGTGCTGCGGTTTTTCGTTGACAAAGAGAAGCTAGACCCGCAGCATTTCCAATACGCCGGTTATGCCGATACCCGCCCGGCCGCCGACAACGAAACCGCCGAAGGCCGCCAGAAAAACCGCCGGGTGGAGATCACCGTGCTGCGGCAGTTGCCGCAGTAGGGACGGAGAGCGCTTGACGGAACGTCGCTTGCGTTTTGCCTGCGTTCAGCCATGTTCCGTCAACTCTGAACGCTAATAGGGTTGGCCTGATTTGAGGGGGTTAGGGGGGCGCCCCTGAGCCTGAACCCGAACCGGAACCGGAACCCTGAGACCCGAACCGGAACCCGAACCCTGAACCCTGAACCCGAACCCTGAACCCTGAACCGGAACCCTGAACCCTGAACCCGAACCCTGAACCCTGAACCGGAACCCTGAACCCTGAACCGGAACCCTGAGCCCCTGGTTCATGCACCTCTCCCCGCACTCTAACGGATCTCAGAGACGCTATTCGCTATTTCCCGGCCTATTTCCCCGGCTAACGGATGGGAGAGACCTTATTGGCTGGGATATCGGCGCAAACACACAAAAATACCCCCTATAACGTCTCTGGAGTCCGTTAGAATTCATGATGGGTGATTGGGAATGAAATAGAGGCACTACGATCCGTTACAATCGACGGCTGAGCGGGTACCTCCTAACATACCTATTGCCAGAATACGGTAAACGCGATAAACTATGCACAATTAGGCTGTGAAGCACACGCCGTCTTGATCCTCATCCTCCCCTTAGTTGGGAGAATGGGGTCGGGGCGGCGTTTTTGTTTTCACAAATGGAGGGAAGGTTGAGTTGGGATGAAGTTTAATCAAGCCTTTGATGCGTGGATGGCACGTCAAATCGAGGAGGAGAAGAACCCCAGACGGTTGGAACTCCTGAAAAAGGGATTGGGACACGGCACTATGGAATTTTTGCGATCCGTCTGGTTCCCTGCCGTTGGACAATTTGATGACTTATCCCCGGAATGGGAGGTGCGGGACTTCAACAACGGTTATAGGTACTTGGACCTCGCTTATCTCCCGGGGGCAGGCTCAGCGAAAGGGGCCATTGAAATTCAAGGATACGGCCCCCACGCCAGGGATTTGGACGTCCGGCGCTTTAAGGATTTATGCTGGCGCCACAGCTTGCTGGCACTAGACGGTTGGACGTTGCTCCCCGTCGCTTACTTGTCTATCGTGGAGGAGCCGAAGCAATGCCAGCAGTTGATCTTGTCGTTGATCGGTAGGTTCATGACTTCCGACGTCACCGCCGATCTCAACTGGCTGGAAGCGGAAAGCGTGCGCTTCGGCCGCCGTCTTTTGCGCCCATTTACGCCCCGCGAGCTGGCGGCGCATCTCAACATCTCCGACCGCCATGCCAGGTACCTCTTACACGGGTTAAGCGAGAAGAACCTCTTCGCCGTCACCAGCGGCAAAACCCGGTACCGTAGCTATCAATTAGTTGAGTAACTTTGCTGGGGGAGGCGGGGGATTCGCGAGCGTTGATGTCGTTTGGGAGCGCTGGAGCCACGAGTGCGTTTGGTACAGGAGGTTGGGCGTGCTGATTGCGCTGGGCGGGTTGAGCGAATTGAGGCTGTTGGGGATTGGGTACGTGAGGGCAATGAGGCTGTTGGGGCGGATGAGTCGCGAACGTTGAGGTCGTTTGGGCACGTTGGAGCCACGAAGGCGTTTAGTGTGCAGGTGAGTTGGACGTGTTGCTTGCGCTGGGCGAGTTGAGCGAATTGGGAGCGTTGGGGGCGGATGAGTCGAGCGTTGAGTTCGTTTGGGCACGTTGGAGCCGCGAGGGCGTTTAGTGCGGGTGGGTTGGGCGTGTTGGTTGCGCTGAGCGGTTTGAGCGAATTGGGAGCGTTGGAGCCACGAGTGCGTTTGGTGCAGGAGGTTGGGCGTGCTGATTGCGCTGGGCGAGTCGAGGTCATTGAGGCTGTTGGAGGCGGATGAGTCGCGAGCGTTAAGTTCGTTTGGGCACGTTGGAGCCGCGAGGGCGTATAGTGTGCAGGTGAGTTGGACGTGTTGCTTGCGCTGGGCGAGTTGAGCGAATTGGGAGCGTTGGGGCCACGAGTGCGTTTGGAGCAGGAGGTTGGGCGTGCTGGTTGCGCTGGGCGAGTTGAGCGAATTGAGGCTGTTGGGGATTGGGTACGTGAGGGCAATGAGGCTGTTGGGGCGGATGAGTCGCGAACGTTGAGGTCGTTTGGGCACGTTGGGGGCGCGTGTGCGTTTGGTGTGCGGGTGAGTTGGACGTGTTGCTTGCGCTGGGCGAGTTGAGCGAATTGGGAGCGTTGGGGCCACGAGTGCGTTTGGAGCAGGAGGTTGGGCGTGCTGATTGCGCTGGGCGAGTTGAGCGAATCGGGAGCGTTGAGGCCATTACGGGCGGATGAGTCGCGGGCATTGAGGTCGTTTGGGAGCGTTGGGGGCGTTGAAGTCGGGGGAGCCCATGCTCTAACGGAACGTAGAGACCTTATTTGTTATTTCCCGCACGATTTCCCGACTTAACGGAACGTAAGGACCTTATTCGTGATGTTTCGCCGCTTATTGCACACTTTGAGGTCTAATAAGAGCATCTGGTTCCGTTACATTCCTGGGCGCGTCAATTTGTGCACAATAAGGGCCACTGGTTCCGTTAGAGAGACAGCGCGGCCAAAAAAACTAGCGAGGTGGCAGATAACACCATCTCGCTAGGGGAACAGGAGCGTGCCGCCGCAAAGTAGTTGCGGCACGCTGGTCATTGCGCGCCGGGCCGAGGCCGGTTGCGCTGCGCCAGAGCCAAGCTGGGCCGGTGCCCCCGGCCTGGCGCGGGGCTCTGGCGCAGGCCTGCCACGGGCCTGCACNCGGGCGCAGCAGCTGCAGCAGCGACAGCGGCTGCAGCCGAACCGCCGCCGGCGCCAGCTCATCCGGCGCGAGGATCGCGCCGAGCTGGTGGTGATCGCCGGCGTAGATGGCGCGCTG
Source organism: Paenibacillus phocaeensis (assembly GCF_900021165.1). Classification (GTDB taxonomy): domain Bacteria; phylum Bacillota; class Bacilli; order Paenibacillales; family Paenibacillaceae; genus Fontibacillus; species Fontibacillus phocaensis. The sequence continues at coordinate 57,249 of NZ_FCOQ01000012.1, forward strand.
GAGGAATTTGCTCTCGCCCGCGAGATTCAGCACCTCCAGCTTGCAAAAAGCCGGGTTGATCCGCAGCGCCGCATGCAGATCCTCCTTGGTTGGCACCGGCACGCCGTTGACCTTGACGATCGACTCGCCGGCCCGGATGCCCAGCTCTTCCGCCGGGCTGCCCGGCAGCACCGCGAGCACCTTCAGTCCCCCCTGCGGGTGGACGAACAACGGACTGCGCTGCTGCTCCTCGTAGCGGCTCAGCCAGATCAGCGCTTCGTGCAGCACGAACGCCGCGAGCGCGGCCACCGGCAGCAGCGGACTCCACCAGGCCGCAAGCACGGCCAGCACCGTGATCACCGCGCCGTACCCCAGCAGCCGGCCTGACGAGATCCGGGCTTTCTCCTTCGGTAGCAGTCCCATCGTCATCTCGGAGAACCCGAGCACGATCGGCAGCGCCATCAGACTAAAGCCGCCTTGCCAGCCATCCCCGCCGAACAACGGCATCCACGGCAGGATCCCGCCGGCGGTCTGCGCCGGAACCAGCAGGAACAACGGCACCGGCCACAAGCTCTGCATCTGATACCCGCCGATCAGCTTGCCCCGTTTGCCCTCGAAGAACAAAGGCCCCGCCAACGAAGCTCCCTGCCACCGGACTAACAAGCCCTCAGCCAAATGCAGAAGCCCGACCAGGCAGAGCAGCGCCGGAATCTCCAATTCCCGGACGATCCGCACGACATCGCTCACCAGCCCGCTCCCCGCAAAGCCCGGGAACAAGTTCAGTCCGAACTGGATCACGCCGAGCAAACCTACGGCATAAGCCAGGCATAAATAGCGGATGCGGAACAGCATCAGCACCAACGTCACCGCCCAAAGGCAAAGGATGCCCTCCATCGTCAGATTCATTCCGAGGAAGACGAAGACGACGGAAACCGCCAACCCCGCCAGCAAGCCGCCCAAGGCGGTACGCCAGGTCTGCAGGCCCCAGCTGTGGAGGCGAACATGGAACAGGCGGCGCTCCAGCACTACCTGCCTGCGATACATCAGCAGGACAACGATGATCGAAATATAGTAGAACGGCTGCAACAACAGCTGCGCGCCTGCTTCCGCCAGACTCCACAATCCTTCCAGAATGAGATCCAAGAGGTACACACGCTCCTTTTTTACGGTATAAGTCACACCTTGCTCTATGAAAAATACGGATCGTAACTTATGTACTTCCGCTAATCAGACAAAAAAGAGGGCCGGATTTCAGCCCTCTATGGGATTCGACAGTTACGAGGCGATTTCCTTCCGAACGATCTCCAGCGCGCGATTTAACTGCGCATCGTTTTTCGGATCACGGATATGTTCGATGACGCCCGCCTCCAACGCTTGAGCGGTTTTCGCATCCAGCACGCCGTTCGCCGTCAGCTTCTGGTCGGTCTGGAACTCCTTCAGCGCCTTCTCGGTATTTTTATCGAAATACCCGTCCTTCCGTCCCGGATTGTAGCCGAGTCCGTCCAGCATCGTTTGGGCGCTTTTGATATCCTCGCCGAGCATATCGTATTTGTACGTCTTTTCCTTGTTAATCGGGGCCACCGTAAAATAATCCGGCTGGGACACCGCAACATCCGGCTTGATCCCCTTCTTGTGAATCCATTCGCCGTTAGGCGTCAACCATTTGGCGATCGTGATCTTCAGGAGGCTGCCGTCGCCCATCTCTTGACTATAGCTCGACTGCACCGTCCCTTTGCCATAGGTCGCTTCGCCAACCAGCTTCGCTCCTGCGGATTCCTGCAGAGCTCCGGCCAGGATCTCGGAGGCGCTTGCGCTGCCTTTGTTGGTTAGGACGACGATCGGATAGGACTTGCCCTCTCCTTTGGAAACCGACTGCTGCCGGCGTTTGTACTTATCTTCGATCTGAACGATGGCTTTGCCTTCCGGCACGAACATTTCGGCCATCGCCTCGACGACGTCCAACACCCCGCCCGGGTTGTTGCGCACGTCGATCACCAGACCTTTCATGCCTTGTTTCTCCAAGGCGTCCAGCTCTTTTTTGAAACGATCAGCCGTATTCAAAGAGAACTCGGTTACCTCGATGACGCCGACCTTGCCTTCCTTCATCCCCGCATTCACGGTTTCCAGCGCGATGTCGTCGCGGACAATTTCAAACTCCAGCGTGTTGGCAGTTCCCGCCCGTTTGACCTTCACTTTGGCCGTCGTCCCTTTCGGTCCGCGGATTTTGGCCACCGCCTCATTCAGGCTCAAGCCTTCGAACGATTCCCCGTTCACCGACAGCAGGATATCCTTCGGCTGAATGCCGGCTTTTTCCGCAGGAGAGCCCTTGATCGGAGAAACGACGACGACATTCCCGTTCTCCATGGACACCTCTGCCCCAATTCCGGTAAAAGAACCCTCAATCTGCTCCGAAAATTGCTGCGCCGTATCAGGCGCCATATAGGAGGAAAACGGATCCTCCAGCGCATTCATCATACCGTCGATTGCGCCGTCGATCAGTTTGTTCGTATCCACGTCTTCGACGTAGTTTTTCTGGACGAGCTGCAGCGCCTTCTCGATTTTTTTGATATTTTGCTTCGAGCCGGTGCTGGCCGTGTCGGCAAAATTTCCGCTGCGCAGCGGTCCCGTACCGGCAAAGCTCCATTCCCCTGTCAGCGTTAATGTCAACAAGCTGCTGACCAGCATGGCTGCGACAACGAGCAGGGTTACCGTACGACCTTTAAACATCCTTGATCACCGCCTCCAAAAAGATGGACGTCCCCGGGAACGCGCCCGGCCCGTCCGAGTTTGAACGTCCCATAGTATATGTCCCGCCCATGAGAAATATTTACAATTAAAAGGTTGTTTTAAAATCGGCTTATGATCACGTTGCCTATTCAAGCTGCTAAGTCGACGTCGAATCTTGAATTCAGCCGACCCTAAGCGTAGGCTTCCGATGCATGTTTCCTGCGGAAACATTTCAGCTGCTCACGTAGCCTATGACTACGCTCCGCTGCTCAGTCTCTAGCTTCATCCAACCTTCTCGGTGCGAATAACCTCAAACGGGGAAAACGGACCCAGCCCCAAAAAGGCGGTATCCGTTTTCGATCGAACACTATAGCTATTTTATTACAAATAAGGCATCGGGTCTACCGGATTCCCGTTAATCCGGACCTCGAAGTGGCAGTGAGGGCCTGTGGAGTTGCCGGTGCTTCCGACTTCGGCGATTTTTTCGCCTTTCTTGACTTGCTGGCCTTTCTCTACCTTAATCCCGCCGTTGCGGATATGACCGTAAAGCGTCCAGACATTGTCGCCGTGGTCAATAATGACCGTATTGCCGTAACCGCTCCACCATTCCGCCACGATCACGACGCCGTCCTCCGCCGCATGGATGTCCGTGCCTTGAGGGGCCGCCATATCCACGCCGGTATGCTTCTTCTTCACGCCGGTAATCGGATGAATCCGCGTACCGTAATTGGAGGAGATCCGCGCGCCGTTCACCGGCAATCCAAACGAACCGCCGTTGCCTTTGAATCCGCCCGAACCGTTGGAGCTCTTCTTATATTTGTACACTTGAGCGGCCTTCAGCTTGTTCTTCTCCTGCTCCAGCGCCGCCCGTTTCGTCGCCAGTTCGATCAGGAGCGCTTCTTGCTCTTCGCTGATATCTTCGGATTGTTCAATGTCAGCGTTGTACTTCGCAATCAGCTGCTGCTTTTCGACCTCTTTGGCTTCCAAATCGCTTTTGCGCGCTTCCGCATCGGCGTATAGCTGCTTCACTTTTGCATAATCCTGCTCCAGCTGTTGCTTCTGCTGCACGATCAGCTCTTTATCCCGTTTGTGCTCGTCGAGCAGGACATGATCCTGGTTCGCAATCGCCTGTAAAGAATCGGCCCGCTCCAGAAAATCGGTGAAGCTGGTGGAGGACAGCAGCACATCCAGATAAGAAACGGCGCCGTCCGTATACATTAACCGGACACGAGTATCAAGCAGATGCGAACGCTCCTCAATCCGGGCCTGGGTCTCGTCCAGTTTCTCCGCAGTTGTACGCAAGTCTTGCTCGGTCTGGTCGATTTCCATCGAGATCTGGGTCAGCTCGTTGCTGACAACGTCGATCTGCCCCAGCAATTGTTTGAGGTAATTCGTGTTTTTATTGACGTAATGCTGTGCTTCCTGTTTCTGGTTCGCGGCCTTCTCCTGCTGTTTTTTGGCTTGCTTGGCCTGTTCCTGAAGCTGCTTCAGCTCTTTGTCGATCTGGCTGATGGTTTTTGTCTTGGCGAAGCCTTCGGTAGGTTGGAAGATTAAAGCGGCTAATGCGACTACAGTGATCGTGGTTACCCATTTCTTCAACTTCGTTTCCCCATCCTTTATCATATTCTCCATCTTAACGGAACTGAGCGCCGCTATTCGGGCAAAATTCAAGGTTCGGTTGCAGCTAACGGAACCAGCAGCCCTTATTTAGCCAGTTGCTGTCGTTTTCTCCGCATTCAAGGGCCAATAAGGGCGCTCCATTCCGTTAGAAAATAAAATGACGGTCATTGAGCCAAATAAGAGCGTTCAGTTCCGTTATCGTTCCGGTTGCCATCATCGTCCATCCGGTCGCGGTTATCGTCCTATCATCCGGCCTCCGCTACACCTTCAAAAACTTCCGGATCGACATCGTACTTCCCCAGATCCCGATCAGAAGTCCCAGGCCGACGAGCAGTCCGCCCAGTTCCAACCCGACCTCGCTGAGAGGAACCAGTTGAATGGCCAGCGTGACATCCGCTTTGACCGAGGACACCAGCTCGCCGTAACTGAAGAACAACACGCCTACGGTGATCAAGGAGCCAATCAGACCAATCAGTGCCCCCTCCACGAAGAACGGCCAGCGAATAAAGGTATTCGTTGCGCCAACCAGCTTCATGATGCCAATCTCACGGCGACGGGCCAAAATCGTTACCCGGATCGTGTTGGAGATGAGGAACATCGCCATCAAGGCCAGCCCCGCCACAAAAGCGAACCCGATATTGCGGATCGCCCGGGTGATTTTGAACAATTTCTCCACCGTGCCTTGTCCGTAATTGACTTTGTAGATCGGCTTCTCCTCGTATTTATCGTTCAGCGCGGAAATTTTACTGGCTACGTAAGGCGCGGTCGTCGGCTCGATTACCTGAACCTCGAACGTGTCGGGAATCGGGTTCGTTGTCTCGTCGTACCCCTCCAGCAAGTCCTTGCCTTCCTCGCCAAGCTTCTCGCGGAAATCCTTCAAGCCTTCGGCCTTAGGGATCAACGTGACTTTGCTGACTTCTTCCATCGAACCAATGTCGTTATTAATCTGGTCGCGTACAGCTTCCGTCACATTCGAGTTCAAATAAGCCTTAATCTGCACCTGGCTGTCCGCCTCATCGGCAAACGAATTGACGTTCAGCACAAGCAAGGTAAACACGCCTAAAATCAGCAGCGAAACGATGATCGAGGTCACGGACGCGACCGTCATCCAGCCGTTGCGGAATATGCTCTTCGCACCTTCCCGCAAATGCCGTAAGAGGGTGCTAAAAGTCATAACCGTAATCCCCTCTCAGCTGATCTCGCACGATGTTGCCGTGTTCAATGGCGATGACACGTTTGCGCATCGTGTTCACGATTTCTTTGTTGTGGGTAGCCATAACGATGGTGGTGCCGCGGAAATTGATTTCATCCAGCAGTTGCATAATGCCCCAGGAGGTCTCGGGGTCGAGGTTCCCTGTAGGCTCGTCCGCAATGATGACGGACGGATTGTTGACGATCGCCCGAGCGATCGCCACCCGCTGCTGCTCTCCGCCGGAAAGTTGGGAAGGATCGCGATTTGCTTTATTTTTCAACCCGACAAGGTCGAGCACTTCCATCACGCGTTTCTTGATGATCTTCTTAGGGGCTTCGATGACCTCCAAAGCAAAGGCAACGTTCTCATAGGCCGACAGCTTCGGAAGCAGCCGAAAATCCTGGAAAATAACCCCGATATTTCGGCGCACATAGGGAATTTTGCGAGGTTTGAGCTTGCCAATGTTAAAGCCGTTTACGGAAATCTGCCCTTTCGTGGGCACTTCCTCCCGGTAAATGAGTTTCATAAAGGTCGACTTCCCTGCGCCGGAGGGACCAACCAAATATACGAATTCATTACGGTCGATCTTGACCGAAACGCCTTTAAGGGCGTGGGTTCCATTCGGATACGTCTTCCAGACATCCTGCATTTCTATCACTTGATCACGTCCTAAATCTATGATTCCGTTTCTATAGATGACCCTTTTTTACATTCGACATGTTCCTGCCAAATCCTTTAAAACCCGAGTAATTTCCTTTTCGTCCGATTTTTATTGTAACAAAGATGTTACCTCTTGAGTACCCGAAAGTTTCCGGCAGTTGGATCATACATATGGTTGTACCAGGTTCTTTTCTATGAATAAGAAGGTCTTCACCTAAAGGAGACGGGTATGAAAAAGAAACATTTGGCAGTGATCCTCCTCTGCGTTGGGCTCCTCGGCACGGCGTTTTGGGGAGCGCTAACTTTCTATGTCTCACAGGACAACTTGCCTCCGGGCACCCTCATTGCCGGATTGGAGGTGGGCCGGCGCCCCCGGGACGAAGCCCTGCAACTGCTCGAACAGGAACTTGCCGCATTACACAGGAAGAACCTCGTGCTCACCGTCGATGGCAGCGTAAAAACGATGACCTTGGCGGAAGCCGGGTTGACGTTTGATGCGGAGCATTTTCGAGATGAAGTGCGTCAGTTGGAAGAAGGATCTTTGTGGGAGCGGGTGCAGACCAGGCGAAATTTCGATAGACAGTGGATGCTCACCTTGACCTTTGATCCCAAGAAGCTGCAGGCGGTGTTTACTCCGGAATGGGAAAAATCCCGGTTCGGCTCCCCGGTCAACGCCGTGCGGACCATTACGGCCGAGGATCAGATTCGTTACGTGCCGGGAACCGCAGTGCAGCGCATCGACTGGGACCGTTTGTTGGAGATGGTGCCGAAGCAGTTCGGGGAGGAAATTCGCCGATTGGAAAAAAGTTCATGGCATGAACCAACGCCGACCTCACCGACGTTAGCGTTGTCGAAGCAGCTTCCGACCTTGCGATTTGCCGTGCCGCTGAAAACTGTCCAGCCCAAGGTCACCGTCGATACGCTCCAGAAGGAAGGCATCCGCCGCAAAATCGTACAGTTCTCCACGAGTCTGCACACCAGCGGCACCGGGCGGGTGCATAACGTGGATTCGGCCGCGCGCAGCATCGACGGCAGGGTACTGGCTCCGGGCGAGATATTCGATTACAGCGAAGCGATCGAGTATGCCGAGAAGACGTTTGGCTTCCAGGAGGCGCCGGTCATATTTGGAGGCAGGCTGGTGCCGGGCGTCGGCGGCGGTATTTGCCAGGTGTCGAGCACGCTCTACAACGCCGCGGTTCGTGCCGGGTTGTCGATTGTGGAGCGCCGCAATCACTCCCTGCCGGTCAGCTACCTGCCCAAAGGCCAAGACGCCACGTTCGCCAAAGGCTACATTAATTTCCGCTTCAAGAACACCAGCGGTCATCACATTCTGATCCGCGCCAAGGTGGAGGATCGCCAGCTTACGGTGAAGCTGTTCGGCGATATGCCGGAGAACGTCAGCTACTCGCTGGAATCCCGCACGACGCGAACCCTCCCTCCGCCGAACAAATATGTGGCGAACGGTTCGCTTCCTGCCGGGAGCCGGCAGGTGCTTGTGAACGGCAAGCAGGGATATGTCGTCGAGACGTATCGCATCAAGAAGGTGGACGGTCAAACTGTCGAACGTACGCTGATCTCCAAGGACACCTACCCGGCCCAGCCGACGGTAATCGCGGTACGCGATGATCCCAAGGGGGGCGCAGCCGGAGGCGGGAGCAGCCATAGCAATGGCGGAGGAAACGGCGGCAATGGGACCGGCGGCACAGGGGGCGGTGGCAATTCCAGCAACAGTAGGAGCGGAAGCCCCGAGGGTGCGCCGTCGGAGCAGCCACCCAAACAAATTTTGGAGGACGGCGTGACTGGACCGAATTTCCGGTGAGAATCGCGGGGGCGGGCAGCCCCCTTCCACGCCGGGCCTCGCAGATAACGGTATAAAAGGGCGCTATTTCGTCAAATTCATGCCACTCTACAGAAATAAGGGAAAATTGTGGCGTTATTTTACGATATGAAGCTAATATTCACGTCGATTGCGACGTTTCTTCAATAATAAGGACATTTTTTACCGTTATTTCCCCGGAAATTGTCTGTGCGAGTCAAATAAGACCATAAAAGGGCGTTATAATTCCCGCCAAGTTAAAATAGAAGTCGTTCGGCATCCCGCGTGAGCCGATAGGAACGAACTCGTGCGCTTCCACTGGCGGGTTGAATCCACTGTTTCTCGGACAATTGGCGCAGCCATTTGCGGGCCGTTTTATTTTCCACTCCCATCGTTTGACAGATATCACCTGGTGTTAAAGGTCTTCCTGCACGAAGAAATTGACGGAGCAGTTCTTTCTCCTGGTAATCGGCTTGCAGTGCATTCTCTCCCTCCCCCAACCACCTCCCCATAAACTGCTGCAGCGTTTGTTGGCAGTAGCGCGGATTGTCGGTGACGTCATCATAGGTAAAACGCAGTACCTTCCAGCCGTCCAGGATCAAGTCGTTTTGCCGCCGGCATTGGTCCGAGAAGCGGTCGCGGCTGATCTTGCGCAAATGCGGGCCGTATCCATCGATTTCCATCGCCAATCGGAGTCCGGAGCGTAGATAAGCCAAGTCGAGATAGCGGAACCCGTCTTTGAAATCCGTTACCTCGTATTCGGGGTGAAGCGCTCGAAAGTGACCGAAAGCGGGCCACCACACTTTTTCGACAAAAGCCTTCTCCGCGTGTCCATGCCCCTCCCGCAATCTTCGCTCCCGCTCCCCTTGCCGCAAACTTAAATGTTCGTTCAGCCACAACTCATAAGCCTCCTGAAATCCCATCTCCATAACCTCCTATGTACCAAAATAAAAACGCCTATCGTCGACGGATGAGACTCCTTCATCATCCGACAACAACAGGCGTGTGCTTCACGACTGATGGATTTTATTTACTATTGATTCTACCACAAGCCTGCAAGAGGCTTCCACTCCTTCTCCGAGGGTTGCATTGTTGCATTACCGGCTAGCTCCAGCCTCGTCCTTCATGCTTCGTCCGAAGTTGCCGCACTACCTGACATGAAGTATACTGAACTGCGTCTGACGTATCCCTACCGATTATGACAGAGATCAATTCACTGCATAAAATAAAATTTTTAATCTAACAATGGTAACGAGCGAAGGAGGCCTCCTTATAGATATGAATAAATCGATTGCTCCCGCTATGAACTCTGCTCGCGGTGCCTCTACCTGGCTGTTGGTCACCGCCGTTCTGCTGACAGCCGCCGCCTTGCGCTCCCCTATTACCGGGGTAGGCGCCCTTATTGGCGAAATCGAAGCGTCCACCGGCTTATCGCACACGATGTCGGGCATGCTGACGACCCTGCCGCTGGTCGCCTTTGCGGTATTTGCATTGGCGGCGCCGGGCTTGTCCGCGAAGCTCGGGATCGAGCGGACGTTGTTCTTCAGCATGGCTCTGATGACCGGCGGCATCCTGGTCCGCGCGCTGCCGTCCGTCGCCGCCTTGTTTGCCGGCACCGCGCTGATCGGCATCGCCATCGCCGTATGCAACGTGCTGCTGCCCGGGCTGATCAAACGCGACTTCCCGCAGCAAGTCGGATTGATGACCAGCCTGTTCACCACGTGCCTGACCTTCTGGGCGGCGATCTCCTCCGGCATCAGCGTGCCGTTGGCGCAAGGGCCGCTCGGGTGGCGCGGCGCGTTGACCCTATGGGCTGCGTTGACGGCGACCGGCATCTTCGTCTGGATGCCGCTGCTGCCGCGGCGCTCCAGGAAGTCCGGCGGCAACCGCGACAGCATGGATCACCTGGCCGCGAGCCTCGCTGCTGTCCCGGCGGAGGCGGCGATATCGGCCACCGCTCCAGCTGGCAGCCGCCCCCCCGGTAATAATGGCCAAGCCCCCGGTTCGCAACGCCGCATATGGCGTTCTCCCGTCGCCTGGCTGGTGACGATGTTTATGGGCTTCCAATCGATCCTGTTCTATGTCAGCATTTCCTGGCTGCCGGACATCCTGCAGGAGCGCGGGATGAGCGCCGCGCAAGCCGGCTGGATGTTGTCGCTCATGCAACTGGTCAGCATGGCCGGCTCGTTCCTGATGCCGCTGCTCGCGGCGAGATCCGACAGCCAGAAATGGCTGACCGCCGCCACCGCCGCCTTATGCGTGATCGGATTCGGCGGCATCTGGGCAGGGCCGGTCTCGCTGGCCGCGCTCTTCATCCTTCTGCTCGGAATCGGCTCCGGCTCGACCTTCGGTCTGGCGATCGTCTTCTTCTCCCTGCGCTCACGGACGACGGAGCAAGCCAGCGCCCTCTCGGGCATGGCGCAGTCGATCGGTTACATCCTGGCCGCGTTCGGGCCTACGCTGTTTGGCTATCTCCACGACCTTAGCGGCAGTTGGGACACCCCGCTTGCGGCAATCACCGGCGTGTCGGTATTAACTGCGGTGTTTGGCTTTGCCGCCGGGCGCAAGGGATATGTCGACGCAACGTAATACGCCTGCGGCCAATTGAACTTCATCCATTCGACGGCCCGTCTGCCGGCGACCCAAAGCTGTACAAACGGCACTTTCCTTCTCTCCCTGCCCCTGCCACCACGCTACGACACGCCCCACACCACGCAAAAAGCTGTCCCCTCAGGCTCTAACAAGAACCCGAAAGGACAGCTTTTGTCTATACTTCTATTCTTAGCTCGTGGGCTGTTCGCCCAACTGAGGCTGCGGCTGCACTGCCGGCTTATGCTTGAAGATGGGCACCAGAATCATCGCACCCAGCAGCATGATAATCCCGGATACGGCGTAAATCCCAACGAGCGGAAAGATCGTTTTCAGCACGCCGGACAACGACATCATAATGACCATCATCCCCATGAACATCGGGCTGAGTACGCCGTTGACGCGACCGACATAGGAGTGCTCGGTCCATTGCAGGATCATCGTATTGATCCCGATCTGGATGCATGGGAACGTCAGACCGTTCAGGAACTGCAGCACCAGGGTTAACGGTACGCTGGTCGACAGCCCCATGCCCACGATACAGACGGCGCTGATCGTCATCCCGAAGGCGAGCAGCACTTGGGGCGGAATCTTCTTGGCCAAGCCCATGATCACAGCGCCGCCAATCAGCATCGCAACCCCGTTCACCGCCAGCAGGAACTGCAGGAATTCCTTAGGTTGCCCCAACCGTTCAGTGACGACAAACAACCCGAGTGTCTGGATGATCCCGACGGAGAAGCCGGCGATCGCAAATGTGGCCCCAAGCACCTTCAGCACCGGACTGCGCCAGACATACCGGAAGCCATCCGCCAGCTCTTTGCGGATACTGCCGGTTTGCATCGGCTTCGCCTCCTGCTCCTCATCCGCCGGAAGCCGGAACAGCACCACGGCGGAGATCAGGAACGCCACGCCCATGACGCCAATCGACACGTAAATCCCAAACTGATGATAAGAGAAGATCCCCAGCGACGGCCCGATGACCATGAAAATGGCGACCAATGACTGGAATAAGGCCATCCCTTGCTGCACTTTATCCGGATGAACATGCTGCTTGAACAATTTCATCACCGAAGGCTGCGAGAACTGCGACAGAATCGCGGAGATAAAGGTCGCAAAATAGACCGCCTCCCACGAACCGTACAGCAAGGTCAGCAGCACGGCAAACACCGAAACCGCAGACAAGAAGTCGCACCAGATCATCGTCCGCTTCGGCTTCCACCGGTCGGCAAATGCTCCGCCAATGAAGGAGAATACGAAGATCGGCGCAAATTCCACAACGGAAATCAGCGAGATCGCCAGCGGATCGTTATTCGTCTGATCCGTTACGAACATCAGAATCGCAAAGTTGCGGACCCAGATCCCAATCTGCAAGAACAGGTTGGAGATCAAGATCGTCTGATAGAACCGGTTCCGGAACAAGCCGCCGGAAGCGGGTAAAGCCTGTGCATCATTATTTTTCACGTAAGCACCTCATTATTGCCAGGATGAACTATAGATTATCCAGATTTGCGGGTAGGATGTCAATCGTTTCTTTTCCTTCCTCGTTTTCGGGAAACATTCAATCCGACGCTGCCGCTTTGACTTCCTGACGGCTTACCGCCCCCGGCCCGTGTCCCATCATTTTGGCGCTGCCCATAAAACACACCGTAATCAAGGCCAGCGCAGCCGGCACCAGCGTCCACCAAAACATGGTCGTAATCGACTGCGACAGATCGCTAACGATTTGCTCCAGGACCGGAGCCGGCAGCGCCTTGCGCGCTTCGGAGGCCAGCAACGTCCGCGGATCGTCCATGGACGGCAGCCCTGCCGCTCCGCCGCCCATGGCGGACAGCGATTCTCCCAACCGATTCGCAAACAGGTTGCGCTGCACGATCCCGAACACGGTAATTCCCACCGTCATTCCAAGCGAGCGGATGAACGACATGGTTGAACTGGCAGCCCCCCGCTGCGAGGGCCCAAAATCTTGGATCGCCGACATCCCCAGTACAGAGAAGGAGAACCCCACGCCAAATCCGGCGATCGCCATGTAGACGGAGAGCAGCGTTTTCGTCGTATCCGGCGTAATCGTCGCCAGCAAAGCGATTCCTGCCATAAAGATAACGGCCGACAACATCATCACGTTGCGGAAGCTGGTGCGCTGCACGAGGAAGCCCCCGACTTGAGAAGCGACCACGGAGCTCAGCGTCATCGGCAGCAGGATCAAGCCCGAGTTGGTGGCCGTGCCGCCCGTAACTCCCTGCACAAACAAGGGAATATACACCGAAGCTGCGATAAATGCGGCGCCATAGAACAACCCGGCCAGATTACTGCTGGCAAACAGCCGCTTGCGGAACATCGCAAAGGAAATGATCGGCTCCTCCGCTTTACGCTCGACCAGTAGGAAGGTAGTGAACAGCACGGCAAAGGCCGCAAACAATCCAAGGATCTGCCCGGAGTCCCAAGCGTACAACTGACCGCCCAGCTCCAGGGCAAACATCAGGGCGACGATCGAGCCGATCAGGGTCAAAGCGCCCCACCAATCGATCCGCTGCTTCGAATGCACGGCCGATTCCCGGTAAAAGGCTAGAATCAGGAACAAGGCGAGGAGCCCCAGCGGAATGTTAATGTAGAAATTCCAGCGCCAGTTCAGATGGTCGGTGATAAAAGCGCCCAGCAGCGGTCCCGCCAAGCTGGAGATCCCAAAGACCGCGCCGAATAAACCACCCATCGCACCGCGTTTTTCCACCGGGAATACGTCGAATACGATGGCAAAAGCGATCGGCATCATTGCCCCGCCCCCGATCCCCTGAATCGCGCGGTAGATGCTGAGCTGCACGATCGTATCGGCCGTGCCGCACAGCACGGACCCCAGCAAAAACATGGCGATGCCGAACACAAAAAACCGCTTGCGCCCATACATGTCGGACAGCTTGCCGAAGATCGGCATCGCTGCCATCTCCGCAACCATATACGCGGAAGTAACCCAGACGTACTTATCCAAGCCGCCCAGCTCGGATACGATCGTCGCCATCGCCGTGGACACGATCGTGTTGTCCATCGCTGCCATGAGAATGCCAAGCAGCAATCCGGCGACAACGAAGCCGAGACGGCTGTTTTGTTGCGCAGTCATCCCTCATTCCTCCAAACGTTCAGGTGTTCCCCCACTTCCGCGTGCGGGTCCTGGTGATAATGTTTTGTATATTCCACGAGCCGAATGCGGCAGCCGGGACCAATCGAGACGTCCCCGCCGCGCACAACATCGGCTACGGTATTTTCCAAACGAAGGACATCGCCTTCGATGACGGTTGCCTGCAGCTCCGGTGTCCCCAAGGATTTGAACAGCGCCACCCACTTCCAAGTCGGATGCGGAGCGATGCGGATCTGCCCGCCGACGATTTCACGGACCTGGCTGCGACCGAACATCGCAAGCTCCACCCGTTCGGCGTTAATTATGCCTTGAATTTGCACCGCCCCTTTCAGGCGAAACCGCTCGGCCTGGCAATCCCCCGACATTTCGCAGCTCCCATGCAAGCCCAGATCCTCCCCGGTGAAGCCCCCCTCGATGTGGACTTCCCCGTTGAGTCGGGCCCGGTCGGCTTGCAGGCCGCCCCGGACACTCAGGTTGCCGGTCAGATGCAACTCCTCGCCGCTCATCGATCCGGATACGGCAATCGTGCCCGTTGCCTTCAAGGTCCCGACACGCAAACCTCCGTCGATCTCCAGCGTTCCCGTGCCGGTCAAGGTCTGGCAATCCACATCTCCGTTGATCTCACCTTCACCGACGATCTTGATTTTGTTAAACACCCCGCCGTTCGACATCCCGTTGCCAATGATTTTCAAATCAGCATTCCGGTCGCCGTTCATCGCTTGTGCGGCCATCCTCAATCCCTCCTCAGGTATCCGTCCTCTTATTTCTGCTCCGCGTGCCCGACCGCAGCCTGCGGCGAAACCTCGTATCGTTCCCTATACTCCACGCGGCCGATCTCGCAATCCGGCCCAATTACGACCGAATTGCCGCGCACCACGTCAGCGTTCGTGCCTTCCAGCTGGATATCGTCCCCCTCGATGAGATCGGCTGTTAACCGGGAGGTTAGCAGCGGGGATAGATAATCGAGCAGCCGTTTGCCCTTGCGCTTCCGGACAACGATCCGCTCTCCTCCGATTTCTTTGGCCCGGCTAGGTCCCTCCAAGCCAATCGTTAACGTACCGGCATTCAGCATGCCGCCAACCTGAAGCTGACCGTGCACCTCGGCTTCCTCAAACTCGGCGTTTCCCTCCAGCTTCAAGGTGCCTTCCACCTTGGCGGTCTCCCCGATGACAGATCCTCCGGCCTTGAGGATTCCCCGAACCTGCAGCGAGGAGAACCGTACGTCCTGGCTGACTTTAAACATCCCGTCCAGATCGAAACTTCCGCCTCGCAGCGACGCTTCGGAAGAACCTGTGCCGTTAAGATGGAATTCCCCCGCATCGACCGTCCCTTTGATCTTCAGCGTCCCGTTAGCCCCCAGCGATTCGCAGGTGATATCTCCGCTTAGCGTGGCGATCCCTTCGGCCTGTATTTTTCGATAAGCGCCGCCGGACGCCTGACCCACACCGTTAATCTTCAAATCCTTGATGCTTCGTTCCGCCATTATCCTTCACTCCCGCTCACCCATAATTTCAATTCCTCCGTACAGCGCGCCAGCGAGAGCCGGGCGACCGTCCTGACGCTGCGGTCCAGATAGATTTCGACATCTCCAGGCACCAGGATAAAAGCAGCCACCCCCATTTTACGGGTGAGATGCACGCCGCATTCCTGACCAGCCAGCCCCGGCAAATAGTCTTCCAGCGCCTGAATCAGTAAACGCCCTTCCTCCAACGAAAGGTCTCCGCTTTGCAGCAGCTTGTCGAGTACGTACAAAGTCAAAATTTGATCGAAGTTCAGCTGCGACTTCCCCTCAACCACCCCTACGGTCTCGATATATAAATTCAATGATGTAGATGTAACAATGTTACGACCTAATAGTTCATCTGCGCTTAAACGAATATCCCCCGGGTTTGGCGAGAAGACGTCTGCCAAGGCATCCAGAGACAAATCGTCCTTCATCCCCAGAATCCGGTCGATCCGCTGAAGCACTTTTTCCCTCGGAAAAAACGTCTCCTGCCCCGTGAAAGAAGACTTCCGGATAAACCATTGCTCCGGAATCAGGTTCTTACGCTTCCAGCGATATAATTGTCCATACGAAATCCCCGTTAAATCCAGCAATTCCTTCTTGGAGATCAATTCCTCACTCATGTGCATGCTCCTTTCTCGCTTCATGAGCGTAACATAACATTGTTACGTTGTAAAGTGAGCATAAGCAGTTTCAGTACAAGAGCGTTGCTGCTATTCATCTTAATCGACTTTCCGACCGGCTCCATCCGTCCCGAGGCGGATTTGTGTGCCCGGCTCAGGGTGGAATATACGCAGTAAAAAGCCCCCTTCGCCACTGTTCCCGGCTCAAGGGGGCTTAACCTTCATTTCTTATAGCTTAAAGCGGTCGATCTGGGTATGCATATCCGTTGCCATTCTCGACAATCCTTCCGACGCCGAGGAGATCTCTTCCATGGACGCCAGTTGCTCTTGCGTCGCAGCCGTCACACCTTGGAAGCTCTCCATGCTGCTGGCCGAGACCGCTGCGATCTGCTCGACGGATTGGGCGATCTCATCGGCGCTGGCCGACATTTGCTCGGTAATGGCGGACACCTCGTGGATCTGTTCCGAGATCCGCTGCGTGGAGCGTTCGATCGCCTGGAAGGCGGTTTGCGCTTCTTCGGTTACGGACATCCCCCGCGCTACGTTGCCGTTCACTTTCTGATCCATCATATGGTAGGCCTTCCCGGTCAACTCAGTCATCTGCCCAATGTGCTGTTGAATCATTTCCGCCGTAGTCCGCGACTGTTCCGCCAGCTTCCGTACTTCCCCGGCGACGACCGCGAAACCGCGGCCGTCCTCGCCGGCCCGCGCCGCCTCAATCGCCGCGTTCAAGGCCAGCAGATTGGTCTGATTGGCAATGTCCGAAATCGCGTTGCTCATGCCAGCGACCTGTTCGCTGAGCTCATTCATCTGCTGCATCAGCTCCGCCGATTCCAGCGTCGACCGACGGATTTCTTCCATCTGCAGTCCGACGAGGTTCACCTTCTCGCTGCCTTCCCGGACATCCTCCACCGTTTGCAGGGACGACTCGACGATCGTACCGGAGGCTTCGGCGATTTTCCGAATGCCATGGGACATTTCGTCCATCGTTTTGGCGCTCTCTGCCGAAGTCGAGGCTTGCTTCTCCGCATTATCGGAAGCGTCCTGAACGAGCCCGGCGACGTATTCCACCGCCTTGGCGTTCTGCTCCGTGCCTGCGGTCAACTCCTCGCTGGAGGCCGCCAGCTGACTGGCGGTCTCCGACATCTCCTGCACCATCTGCCGCAGGGACGCCAGCATCCCGTTATAGTTCTCGGCCAGCTGGCCGATTTCGTCCTTGCGTTTCGCGGTTACATCCTCGTTCAAATATCCTTCGCTGACCCGTTTAGCCGAACGATTTAATTCCTCAATGGGCCGCGTGATGCTGCGGATCACGAAAAACAGCAGAACACCGGCAACTACCAATGAAATCCCCAAGACGATCATGGCCGTCCAGAAAATCGGCATGGAAGCATCTTCGAACTCCTGAAGATTCAGCACGCCGACGACTTTAAAGCCAGTCAACTGGTTCGTCGTAAAGTAGGCGCTTTGCGCAATCCCCGTTTCCGGGTTCTCATATTGCAGGAATCCCGATTCCTCCGCTTGCATCTTGGGAAGAAAATCCCCTGCCGCCTCCTCTCCGGCTTCTATGGTCGGGTGAGCGACGAACTTATTGGTCCGGTCAATCAGATAGACATAGCCGGTGGTCCCGAGGCGCACTCGCTGAACGATTTCATTTAAATTGGCCATATCGAGGGAAATCGTCACCGCCCCTTTCCCATCCTTCAGCGCACGGCTGATAAATAAGTTATAATGGCCGGTTGTGTTCGATTTAAACGGATCGATAATGACCGTCTGGTCCGGCTTCTCGAGCGCAGCCTTGTACCAGTCCCTGGTCCGGGGATCGTAATCCTGTTGTCCCGGATCGGGTGCCTTCATCCAGGCTCCGTTCTCATTGCCGAGGGTCAATATCTCCAACTCGGGATGCTTCTCCATAAATAAATCGATCAGGTTTCTCACTTCCGGCGATTGAGCATCCACCTGCGCCGAATCGATTTGCATCACGAGTTGTTCAACGTTGCGAATCTCCGCTTCCACGATGTTGTCTAAGGTTTCATTAAGTAAGTTGATGCTTGACTCCGTGCTTTCATCCATTTTGGCGTGCAGTTGTCCGCCGGCGCTTTGAAAGCTGAAGAAGCCAATCAGCAGATTCGGAATGATCAACAAGATGGCAAAGATCAGAAGCATCCGGTTGCGCAGCGTGCGAATCTCCAGCAGACGTCTTAAGCGGGCATAAAAAGTTTTCATCATTTCTCTCCCCTTTTGAGCATTACGAGTAATGGTGTATAATCAGTCCGCCATTCTGCCACGCAGCGGAATCGTTGTTCTTCATGCGCCTTCTCGAAAATGCCGATTTCTATAATTTTCAATGATGGATATAACTATGTTTCGACATTTTGCGACCTTTTTTTAATAATTTTCTGAAAATATTATGAAATTGTAACTTCTACAGAAAAAATACAGCCGTTCGTCCTGCGACGAAGGCTGTAATTTATCAATAGGCACCCGCTCCCTGACAGGGGCTGGCTTATTTGCTTTTTTCCGCGTACGCTTGCGTCCACTCGCGGCCCGCTTCCAGCTTGCTCTCCGCGCGTTCGATCGCTGCCGTCACCTGCGCGGTTGCCGTTCCGCCGTACACGTTGCGAGCGTTCACGACGCTTTCCGGCTGCAGCACTTTATAAATGCTGTCGTCGAACAGCGGCGAAAACTGCTTGAACTCCTCCAGCGTCAGGTCCAGCAAATATTTGCCGTTCTGGATGCAGTACAGCACGGTTTTGCCGATGACCTCGTGCGCCTGACGGAACGGCAGCCCTTTATTCGCCAGGAAATCGGCGATGTCGGTCGCGTTGGAGAAGTCCTGGTTGACGGCCTCGCGCATCCGCTCCTTGTTCACCTTCATCGTGGCGATCATCGGCGCGAACAGCTGCAGCGCTCCCTGGAGCGTGGCTACCGTATCGAACATGCCTTCCTTGTCTTCCTGCATGTCTTTGTTGTACGCCAGCGGCAGCGACTTGAGCACAGTCAGAAGGCCCATCAAATTGCCGTACACTCGGCCTGTCTTGCCGCGAACCAGCTCCGGCACGTCGGGGTTTTTCTTCTGCGGCATAATGCTGCTGCCGGTGCAGAACGCATCGTCCAGCTCGATGAAGCGAAACTCCGTGCTGCTCCACAGGACCAGTTCCTCGCTGAGGCGCGAGAGATGCATCATCAGGATGGAGGCGTCGGCCAGAAATTCGACGATAAAGTCGCGGTCGCTGACCGCATCCAGACTGTTCTCATACACGCCGTCAAAATGCAGCTGCTCGGCTACAAAATGGCGATCGATCGGGAACGTCGTCCCGGCCAACGCCCCCGCGCCCAGCGGCAGCACATTAATCCGCTTGTAGCTGTCCTGCAAGCGTTCGATGTCGCGCTGGAACATGGACACGTACGCCAGCAGATGATGGGCGAACAGGATCGGCTGCGCCCGCTGCAGATGGGTGTACCCCGGCACAATCGTATCGAGATTGGCTTTGGCTTGTCCCAGCAGCGCCTCCTGCAGCTCCTGCAGCAGGCCAACGAATTCCACCACCCGCTTGCGCAGATACAGGTGCATGTCCGTGGCCACCTGATCGTTGCGGCTGCGTCCGGTGTGCAGCTTCCCGCCCACGGAGCCCACCTCGTCGATCAGCTGCTTCTCGATGTTCATATGGATGTCTTCGTCCGACACGGAATATTCCAGCTCGCCGCGGCGGATTTTGAGCAGGACCTGATGCAGGCCTTCCTTGATCTTCTCGACGTCTTCTTCCGGCAAAATCCCGCATTTCCCCAGCATGGTCACATGCGCGAGACTCCCTTGCACATCCTCCTCCGCCAACGCTTTGTCAAACCCGATGGAGGCGGTATACTCCTCAACTAAACGGTTGGTCTGCTTCGTAAAGCGTCCACCCCACAGCTTGCTCACCTGACCCACTCCTTAACTCGAAACTTGCGGATTGGTTATCCCGTAACCCGCCCCTGCCGATGAAAGGTATTCGATTTTTCGAGTACATTTCATCGCAAACCTGCAAAATGGCGGATTCTATTCGAAAAATCATACAGATTCCCGCCTCACGCCCGCCAAATGCAACAGTATATACGAAATTTCATACCCATTGCGATCCAAACGCCGGAATCGGCGAAATCGATTCGATTTTTCGAATAGATTTGAAAATCACTTTACTTGCCGTTGTTCTGCGCTACCCCTGTGCCAACCTTCAACCGCAGCGCGTTCAGATGGATGAAGCCCGTCGCATCGCCTTGGTCGTACGCCTGCGTCGGATCGGCCTCCATCGTGGCGATGTCCGGGTTGTACAAGCTGACCGGGCTCTTCACGCCGGCGGCGATGATGTTGCCTTTATACAGCTTCACGCGCACCGTGCCGGTCACGTTCTTCTGGCTCTCCGTCACCAGCGCCTGCAGCGCGAGGCGTTCCGGCGCAAACCAGAAGCCGTTGTACACGAGCGTGCTGTAGCGGGTGATCAAGCTGTCGCGCAGGTTCATGACCTCGCGGTCCATCGTCAGCGACTCCATTTTGCGATGAGCCGTGAACAGGATCGTCCCGCCCGGCGTCTCATATACCCCGCGGCTCTTCATGCCGACGAAGCGGTTCTCCACCATGTCGACGCGGCCGATGCCGTGCTTGCCGCCCAGCTCGTTGAGCTTCTCCATCACCGCAAGCGGGTTCAACCGTTCACCGTTGAGCGCCACGCAGTTGCCCTGCTCGAACTCCAGCTCCAGGTATTCCGGCTGATTCGGCGCATCCTCCGGCGAAGCGCTGAGCAGGAACATGTCCTTGTTCTCCGGCGCGGACGCATCGAACCACGGATCCTCCAGCACGCCGCTTTCATAGCTGATATGCAGCAGGTTGCGGTCCATCGAATACGGCTTCGCCGCCGAAGCCGTGACCGGAATGCCGTTCGCTTCCGCGTACGCGATCATCTCCGCCCGTCCCGGGAAGCGGTCGCGGAACTCGCTGAGCCGCCAAGGGGCGATCACGCGGATCTCCGGCGCCAAAGCGGCTGCTGCCAGCTCGAAGCGCACCTGGTCGTTGCCTTTGCCGGTCGCGCCGTGGGCGATGGCCGTGGCGCCTTCCGCGCGGGCGATCTCCACCATCCGCTTCGCGATCAGCGGGCGGGCGATGCTGGTGCCCAGCAGATATTGCCCCTCATACAATGCTCCCGACTGGAACATCGGGTAGATGAAATCCTTGGCGAATTCATCGCGCAGGTCGTCGATGTAAACTTTGGAAGCCCCGGTCGCGAGCGCCTTCGCTTCGAGCCCGTCCAGCTCCTCCTTTTGGCCGATGTCAGCCGTAAACGCGATGATTTCCGCATCATAAGTCTCTTTCAACCACTTCAGGATGACGGACGTATCCAGGCCCCCGGAGTACGCCAGTACGATTTTTTCCTTTGCCATGTTTCCTAGTCCTCCCCAGATATTTATCCCATCAAAGCAGCCATCAGCGCTTTTTGCGCGTGCAGCCGGTTCTCTGCCTGGTCAAAAATAATCGAATGCTCGCCGTCGATCACACCTTCGCTCACTTCCTCGCCCCGGTGGGCCGGCAGGCAGTGCATAAAGACGTAATCCGGCTTCGCGTGCCGCGCCAGCGGCTCGTTAACCTGGTAGTCGCGGAAAGCCGCTTCGCGCGCCTTCTGCTCGTCCTCGAAGCCCATGCTCGCCCAGACGTCGGTGTAAATCGCGTCAGCGTCCTGAACCGCCGCTTTCGGATCGCGAACCACCTCAATAACCGCCCCCGTCGCCTTGGCGATTTCCTGCGCATCCGCCACGATTTGCGGATCCGGTTCATATCCTTCCGGGCTGGCAACCGATACATGTACGCCCAGCTTCGCCCCGCCGATCATCAGCGAATGCGCCATGTTGTTGCCGTCGCCGATGTAAGCCAGCTTGAGGCCTTGCAGTGTGCCCTTATACTCGTAAAGGGTCTGGTAGTCAGCCAGCACCTGGCACGGATGGGCCAAGTCGCTAAGCCCGTTAATGACCGGCACCGTCGCATAACGCGCCAGATCAACCACTTTATCGTGTCCGAAGGTCCGGATCATGATGCCGTCCAGATAACGCGACATCACCCCCGCCGTATCGGCAATCATTTCGCCGCGTCCGAGCTGGATATCGTTTTTGCTGAGAAACAGAGCGTGCCCCCCGAGTTGATACGTCCCCACCTCAAAAGATACCCGCGTCCGCGTCGACGATTTTTCGAAAATGAGTCCAACGGTTTTTCCCTTCAGCGGCTGGTACTCCTCGCCGTTCTTCTGCTTGCGCTTCAGCTCAATGGCCAAGTCGATCAAATAGTGGATCTCTTCGGTCGTGTAATCGGTCAGTTCAATAAAATCGCGGCCGCTTAAGTTCATGCTGCTGCGTTTCGATGGTTCCAGTAATGTCATGGGTTCAGTTTCCCTCCTTGGATAAATGGGCGGCGATGACTTCGGCCAAAATCGCTACGGCCTGGTCGATCTCCTCCTTCGACACCTTGAGGTTCGGCAGCAAGCGGATCACATCCGGGCCGGCAGTGACGAACAGCAGGCCGTGTTTCTGACCGAGCAGGACGATGTCGCCCACCGGTCCCGCGCACCCAATGCCGATGAGCAGGCCTTTGCCGCGTACTTCTTGAACGAAAGGCTGATCCTTAAACGTCTCCTTCAGGAGACCCGTCAGGTAATCGCCCATCTCCGCGACATGCTCCGGAATGCGTTCCTCCTGCATCGTCTCCAGCGTTGCAAGGATGGCCGAGGTGACGATCGGGTTGCCGCCAAACGTCGAAGCGTGGCTACCCGGAGGAAAGGCTTCGCGCAAGTACTCTTTGGCCAGCATTGCCCCGGCCGGCAAGCCGCTGGCAATCCCTTTGGCCGAGGTGAAAATATCCGGCTCGATGCCGTAATGCTGGTGCGCAAACCAGGCGCCCGTACGCCCCATGCCGGTCTGCACCTCGTCGATGATCAGCAGCAGCCCTTGCGCCTTGCACAGCTCGGCCAACTCCTGTACGAATGCCGGCTCAACCGGATAGACGCCGCCTTCGGCCTGCACCATCTCCAGCATGACCGCCGCCGTTTGGGGGCCGATCGCCGCTTTCAGCGCGGGAATATCATGCAGAGGCACGGTCTTGAAGCCCTCGGGGAGCGGCAGATAGCCGTCCTTCACCTTCTGCTGACCGGTGGCGGTCAGCGTGGCCAGCGTCCGGCCGTGAAAGGACTGCTCGAAAGTAATAATCTCATAGCGGTTGCTCCCTTTGACCTTCTGATGGTAGCGCCGCGCCAGCTTGATCGCCGCTTCATTCGCTTCGGCGCCGCTGTTGCAGAAGAAAACGACGTCCGCGCAGCTGATCTCCGTCAACTTCCGCGCTGCCGTCTCCTGCTGCGGAATGTGGAACAGGTTGCTCACATGCCATAACTCATCCAGTTGCGCCTTCACCTTGGCCGCGACCTTCTCCGGAGCATGACCCAGGTTGGCGACCGCCAGGCCGCTCATGAAATCGAGATAGCGGTTGCCCTTGTCATCCCATAACCAGCTGCCCTTCCCTTTGACCAGATGAATCGGGTACCGGGCATAGCTGGGGAACAATGCGCTGGGGCTGCTCCCTTCCGCCGCGGCTGCCGCGCTGTCGGCTCCGGTTGCCGGAACCGTTGTTGCTTCTCTCAGATCACTTTGCGCCATCGTTTTTTCCACTCCCATCTTCTTCATTATTAATATAACCTTGTCCTCATCGATTCGCTACGCCATGCGCACGATTCGGGTCCCGATACGTTCGCCGGACAACACCTTGCCCAGCACACCCGACTCACTGCCGCCCACAATGACCGCTTCCTTCACGCTGCCGCTGATACAGGCCACTGCCGCGCGAACCTTCGGGATCATGCCGCCGTAGATTTCTCCGGTCGAGATCATGTCCTCGATTTGCTGTACGGTGATGGAATCAAGCACTTTTTTTTCGGTCCCGGTCATTTTCAGAATTCCCGGCACGTCCGTGACAACGATCATCCGCGACACGCCCAGCGCGGAAGCGACAGCTCCCGCAGCCGTATCCGCGTTAATGTTGTAGCGTTGTCCGCCATCCGCGTCGATGCCGACGGGGGCGATGACCGGGATGTAGCCGAGATCCAGCACCCCGCGGATCAAATCCGCGTTGACGTCCGTCACGTCGCCAACCAGCCCCACCTCTTGGCTGTTGACGACCGGCTTCGCCTGCAGCAGACTTCCGTCCACGCCGGATAGGCCTATCGCTTTCCCGCCGCTTTGGGCAATGCGGCGCACGATCATTTTGTTGATGCTGCCCGCCAGCACCATTTCTACGACATCCAGCACTTCCTCGGTCGTATACCGCAACCCGCCGACAAACTTGCTCTCGATCCCCAGCTTGCCCAGGTTCTCCGAAATCGCCGGTCCGCCGCCATGGACGATCACCGGCTTCATTCCGTCTTTCTGCAGTTGCACCAAGTCGGCAAAAAAAGAATTCGGCAGCTCCGCGAGCGTGCTGCCGCCACATTTCATCACAAACATTGCTTGTTGTCTCCTTTCCGGAGGTGATCTCATCTGGTTAATGATTTAGGTTATGAATTCAGGACCCGCCATTGCCGCTCAGGTTCGATAAGCCGCATTGATCCGTACATAGTCATAAGTCAAATCGCAGCCCCATGCGGTCGCTTCGCCACTACCGTTATGCAAGTCGACGGAGATCGTCACCGTGTCGCCTTTCAGGTAAGCGAGCGCTTCTTCCTCGTCGAAAGGAATCGGACGCGAGCCCGTCAGCACGGCGATGTCGCCCAGCTTGATATCCACCGTCTCCGGATTGACCGGCTCGCCGGCACGGCCGACCGCGGCGATGATGCGGCCCCAGTTGGCGTCAGCGCCAAACACCGCCGACTTCACGAGGCTCGAGCCAACGATCGTCTTGGCTATAGCGCGAGCCGAGTTGTCGGTCACGGCGCCGCGAACCGTCACTTCCACGAGGCGCGTTGCCCCTTCGCCGTCCCGGGCGATCGCTTGGGCCAGCGTCTCGCACACGTGACGGAACGCCGCAGCGAACGCATCCCAGTCGGCATGCCCGGCCGACAGCTCCCGGTTGCCGGCCAGCCCGCTGGCCATCGCCAGCAGCATATCGTTCGTGCTCGTATCGCCGTCGACGGTAATCATGTTAAACGTCACGTCGGTCGTTAGCCCGAGCAGGCTTTGCAGCGCCTGCGGCTCGATGGCGGCGTCGGTCGTGACGAACGCCAGCATCGTGGCCATGTTCGGGTGAATCATCCCCGAACCCTTAGCGGCCCCGGCGATCGTTACCTCGCGGCCGTCCACTTCAAGCTTCACGCACACCTCTTTCTTCACGAGGTCCGTGGTCAGGATCGCCTGGCAGAACTGCTCGGCCCCCTCGCCGTTCGCCGCCAGCGCCGCCGGCAATCCGGCGATGCCGGCGTGGACGCGATCCATCGGCAGCAGCTCGCCGATGACGCCGGTCGAGGCTACGGCGACTTCGTCTTCGCCGAGCCCAAATGCCGCGGCCGCCGCGGCGCGCATCGCGTACGCGTCGGCTTCGCCCTGCGCGCCGGTGCACGCGTTGGCGTTGCCGCTGTTCACGACGACGGCCCGCAGCCGCCGCCCGCTGGACGCGACGCTCTCGCGCGTCACTTTCAGCGGCGCAGCTTGAAATACGTTCGTCGTGTATACGGCCGCGGCCACCGCCGGAACCTCGCAGAGGATCGCGCCGAGATCATTGCGCGTCGTCTTCTTCAGACCGCAATGCAAGCCGCCGGCCCAAAAACCCTTCGGAGAGGTAATCCCCCCCTCCGGCGCTGTACGAAATAAACTAACCACTCCCATGACGTGCTCCTTTCACAAGCCTGTTGTATAAGTGATAAAACCTAGGGATAAATCGGCGTCAGCTTCAAGCCGGTCGTTTCCTCCCAGCCCATCATCAGGTTCAGGTTCTGGATGGCCTGCCCGGCAGCCCCTTTGACCAAATTGTCGATCACCGCTACAATCGTCAGCCGTCCCGTCCGCGCATCCGCCGCAAAGCCGATATCGCAGTAGTTGGAGCCGAACACTTCCTTGGTCGCCGGCCATTTGCCCTTATCCCGAATCCGGACGAACGGACGCCCTTCGTAATATTGACGATACAATTGAATCAAATCTTCCTCGGTGTATGCCCCCTTAAGCTGGGCGTACATCGTGCACATAATCCCTCGTGTCATCGGCACGAGGTGCGTTGTGAACGTCACCGTTACCGGTTCCCCGGCGATTTGCCCCAAGGTCTGCTCGATCTCGGGGATATGCTGATGCTTGTTGACTTTATACACTTTCAGATTTTCATTGATTTCCGCATAATGGCTCGTCAGGTTCATTCCCCGGCCCGCGCCGGACACGCCCGACTTGGCATCGATGATGATGCTGGCCGGATCAATCCAGCCTGCGCTCAGCGCCGGGATCAGGCCGAGCAGGGTAGCGGTCGGATAACAGCCCGGATTGGAGATGAGCTCCTTGCCCTTCACCTCGTCGCCGTAAATTTCGGCCAAACCGTACACGGCTCGCTCCAGCCATCCGGCTGCCGGAGCTTCATGTTTATACCAAGCTTCATATTCACTGCCGTCCTTGAGCCGAAAATCGCCGGACAAGTCAATCACCTTCAGCCCAACCTCAAGCAGCTGCGGGACCAACTTGGTGCTGACCCCAGACGGTGTCGCGGTAAACACAACGTCAACCTTCGCCGCAAGCTCCTCCGGATTCAAGCCTTCCAGCGGTTGAACCATAATCTCCGACAAATGCGGGAATCCATCCGTCAAGGGCTCTCCCGCGCTGGAGACGGAAATGACCGATACGATCTCGGCCTGCGGATGTCCCCATAAAAAACGAATCAGCTCCACGCCCCCATACCCCGTGGAACCGACAATGGCAACTTTTACTTGATCCCCATTCACGATGCTAACCTCGCTTTCCTCTCCCGATGTATAAACCTATGAAATCAGCAATATGCATTATTCCGTTGTAAATATGTATTATTATACGGCTGGACTTATATAAATACAACAACTCTCGCAAAAAAATTTCCCTTCCGTGTCAGCCCTCCTCTGCGCCGCTTTTAATGCAGGGCCTGGATCAAGTATAGTAAGAAGGAGTCCCTATAGACCGCAGATGAAGGAGGAGAAGCAACATGACGACAGGCAGAACCATCGCATTCGTATATGCTCATCCCGATGATGAGACGTTTGGCTGTTCTTATCTCATCCGGCAAATCGCCGATGAAGGGGGCCACGCCGTCCTGTTGACGGCCACCCGGGGCGACGCGGGCAAAACCGGACATTTAGGGGAGATGACGCGCGAGCAGTTGGCTGCCCGCAGAGACAAAGAGTTGGACCAAGCCGCCGAGATTCTGGGCATCTCTGTCGTGGAGCAGCTGAGATTGCCGGACGGCAAGCTGAAGGAGGCGGACCCGGCCCGGCTGCGGGAGAAAATCGCCGACTTTCTGCGGCGCCATCAAGCTGAAGTGGTAGTCACGTTCCCGGAGGACGGCTTATCTGGTCATGCCGATCATATTACCATCCATCATGCCGTGAACGAGGTGGTGTTTGGCGGCCAAGCGCCTTCCGTACAGAAGTTGTATTATAATCAATTCGGATCGTATGCTTCGGATCATTCCAGTGTACTGCATGTGGAAGCCGGCGATCGCTGGGAAGCCAAACGTCAGGCATTGGCCGCCCATGAATCGCAAATTTGGAGCGTGGAGCGGGTGTTCGGCGTTCTGGGACCGAAGGTGCCGCCCGGCCACCAGTTCGAGTCGTTCGAGTTGGTCTGGGAGCGGGGCGAGCGGTTTCCTAGGAAATCCGAGCAATCCATCTACGACGGTTTGAATTGAGCGCATTTGTCATCAATAGCAAAAGCACGGGCTGAAGAATTCACTTCAGCCCGTGCTTTTTGATGATTTTTAATATTCTCCCGGATAGGAGTTAGGCACTTCCTCAGGATCCTCTGGTGCACTCGTGCCGCTGTCGTATCCATTCACTTCAAAAGTAATAATTTTATCGTAGAAGACATAGTCTTTACGATTTTTAAACGGACCTTTATTGTTCGCGTGTTTATCAATCGCATACATCACGGTCCCGGTTCCGTTGGCCCGCCCCTCATACCAATTAATAAAGGCGTTGACTTCTGCCATGGACAAATCGTACTCTTTTTCAATGCCATTGTTTAAAGTAATCCGAAGCAGTGCTCTCTCTCCAGGCTGGTTGTTGCCCGGGTCCGGATCCGGCGGATTGACCACATCGGCTTTAGGTGTAGCCAATGCCTCGTTCGAATTCGCGCTTTCCCCCGCCGCTCCAACTGCAGAGACGACATAATAATAAGTCGTGCCGTTCAACACGTTCGTATCGGTGTAAGTGTACGTAGTACCTGTTACCGTAGCAATCGTCGTATAAGGTCCCCCTGCCACCAGAGACCGTTTCACATTAACACTTGTCCCATTGGCGCCCGTGCTTGTCCAATTCAGAACGACCTTCTGGTTCCCCGCCGACGCCGTCAAATTCATCGGAGTGTCCACAGGGATCTCCCCGCCTTTGCCGAAGACGTTCCATTCGTAGACGTACATGTAACTCGCCGTTGTTTTTAAAACAACGGTCGTAACATCTTTAACGGGGGTAGGGAGATTTTTCAGTTCCCCATTGTTTGGAACATCATACTTCAGCAGCAAGTTATTGCTAGCATCATAAAGTTCAACGAATGCAGCCCCGTTGCTTTTCAAAATGATAGCGGACACTTCGACCGGCGAAGCAAATGTGTACCACGCCATTTCACCAGAAGAGTTGAGGGCCCCTCTTGTTGCTTCGTTATTGTCAGTCAGTTCCAGAACCGTCTTTGTCGGATTTGTAATAGAGGCTCCGATCTTTAACGGAAGTCCGTCCAGTAAACCGCCGGTATATTTTGTAGCTTGAGGTTTCATGCTCTTTTCTGGCGAATTTGCGCTTTCTCCGGCTTCATTTACCGCACTGACCACGTAATAGTAGGTCGTCCCGTTTGTTACAGCTTTATCAATATAAGAAGTGCCCTTTACATTTGCGATTGTTGCATAGGGGCCTAGCGAAGACGTCGATCGTTTGACGTTATACGATGCCGCCCCCGTATTTGTCCAATCAAACTTCACAACTTGATCTCCACCTTGAATCCAGGTGATCGTTGTTGATGTTGGCGGTGCTGAAGGAGTGGCAAACACATTCCACTCATAAACATACATGTAACTTGACTCCGTCTTTAAGACGACGGTTGCAACATCCTTAATAGTTGTTGGAAGGGTCTGGATTCCATCATTGCTTAGCGCCTTATACTTTAGCAGTAAATTGTTGTTCGTATCATAGAATTCAATAATTGATGTCCCGCTACTTTTTACAACAATCGATGAGATTTCTACGGGTGAAGCAAAGGTATGCCACACCATTTCACTCGGAGAATTAAGGAGCCCTCTCGTCGACACATTGCCATCCGTCATCTCTGTAACCGTAGACTTCGGTTGCCCCACCGAGGTGCCAACCTGTACGGGAATTCCGTCCAATAAGCCACCCGTAAACTGGGATGCCGCATGGGTAGCTGCAGGATATGTAATTGAACCGCCTATAATTCCAACGATCAGTAAAATGATGCCGATCAGTCGTTTCAATATAATTCCTCCTATGAGAAATAATTGCTATCAGGCCTGATAAGTTTAAGGCTATCACTCGNTACATTCCACTCATAAACATACATGTAACTTGACTCCGTCTTTAAGACGACAGTTGCAACATCTTTAATAGTTGTTGGAAGAGTCTGGATTCCATCATTGCTTAGTGCCTTATACTTTAGTAATAAATTGCTGTTCGTATCATAAAACTCAATGATAGAAATTCCGTTACTCTTGACTACAATTGAAGAGATTTCGGCTGGTGAAGCAAACGTGTACCATGCCATTTCACCAGGAGAGTTGAGGGCCCCTCTCGTTGCTTCGTTATTGTCAGTCATCTCCAGAACCGTCTTTGTCGGATTTGTAATAGAGGTTCCGATCTTTAACGGAAGTCCGTCCAATAAACCGCCGGTATATTTTGTAGCTTGAGGTTTCATGCTCTTTTCTGGCGAATTTACGCTTTCTCCGGCTTCATTTACCGCACTGACCACGTAATAGTAGGTCGTCCCGTTTGTTACAGCTTTATCAATATAAGAAGTGCCCTTTACATTTGCGATTGTTGCATAGGGGCCTAGCGAAGACGTCGATCGTTTGACGTTATACGATGCCGCCCCCGTATTTGTCCAATCAAACTTCACAACTTGATCTCCACCTTGAATCCAGGTGATCGTTGTTGATGTTGGCGGTGCTGAAGGAGTGGCAAATACATTCCACTCATAAACATACATGTAACTTGACTCCGTCTTTAAGACGACGGTTGCAACATCCTTAATAGTTGTTGGAAGGGTCTGGATTCCATCATTGCTTAGCGCCTTATACTTTAGCAGTAAATTGTTGTTCGTATCATAGAATTCAATAATTGATGTCCCGCTACTTTTTACAACAATCGATGAGATTTCTACGGGTGAAGCAAAGGTATGCCACACCATTTCACTCGGAGAATTAAGGAGCCCTCTCGTCGACACATTGCCATCCGTCATCTCTGTAACCGTAGACTTCGGTTGCCCCACCGAGGTGCCAACCTGTACGGGAATTCCGTCCAATAAGCCACCCGTAAACTGGGATGCCGCATGGGTAGCTGCAGGATATGTAATTGAACCGCCTATAATTCCAACGATCAGTAAAATGATGCCGATCAGTCGTTTCAATATAATTCCTCCTATGAGAAATAATTGCTATCAGGCCTGATAAGTTTAAGGCTATCACTCGTGACGTTTCTTGTCCAAACATTAAATCCTAGAAAAGGATTGAATAACTAATATTTTCCTTAAAAGTGTTGTCTGTGTAAATTGTCACTCCGAAAATAAAAAAATCCATAAGCAGGGTTAGGAGAGCCATCTCCTTCCCCACTTATGGATTTCACCGCAAAACCCTATGTTCTTTTAAACCCTTCCCCCAGCACTTCATGGGCATTCGTGATGATCACAAAAGCGTTTGGCTCGATCGTTTGCACCAGCGTTTTGAGCCGCGTGGTTTCGCTTTGCCCTACGACGACCATCAGCACGGTCCGCGCATCGCCGGTATAGCCGCCGCGGCCGTCCAGCTTGGTCAGCCCACGGTCCAGGTGGGTAAGCACCGCCTGCGAAATCTCCTCCGTCCGCTCGGCAATGATGTAAGCGACCTTCGTGTAATTGAAGCCCATCTCGATGGCATCGATGATCTTGCCCGTGATGTACAGGCCGATCAGGGCGTACAGCGCTTTTTCCGGGGACAGCAGGAATCCCGCCAACGCGATCACGATCCCGTCCATCATCACCACGCAGACGGAGAGGCTGAGGCCGCTGTATTTCTGGATGATTTGCGCCAAGGTAGATAACCCGCCGGTTGACCCTCGGCCCCGGAACACGATCCCCAGCCCAAGCCCCACGCCGATGCCTCCATATAAAGAAGCCAGTAGCGGATCCGTCGTTGGCACGGGAAGCTCCCGCGTCAGAAAGACAAAAAGCGGCAGCACCACGGTACCCAGCAAGGAACGGATGGAGTAATCGCGCCCGAGCAGCAGATAGCCTGCGACAAACAGAGGAATGTTCAGCGCCCACTGCGTATAAGCCGGTTCAATTCCAATCAGGTACTGAACGATGATTGAGATCCCCGATACCCCGCCCGAAGCGATATTGCTCGGCACCAGAAACAGGTTGAACGCCAGAGCGGTGATCAGCGAGCCTACGATAATCATCACCGTATCTAACGTGTGGCGAACCGGTCCGGTGACCGGGATATAGTCTTGAAACCGGCGTTTGCGAACTTTCGGCGGCATATCCGCCCCTCCTTACTTGCATTTCAGTATGTAAAAAAAGAAAAACCCACCCGTTCCAAGCGTGGCCAAGGTGGGTCGTATCCCTAAAGCTCCGGTGGGGTGGTGCGCCGTGCGCTCCCCGCCGATCAGCTCTCCGTCTTAATCTGGCTGCGCAGATACCCGTCGATAAAAGCGTCCAGATCCCCGTCCATCACCGCGCCGACATTCCCTGTCTCCACGGAAGTCCGGTGATCCTTGACCATGCTGTACGGGTGGAACACGTACGAGCGGATCTGGCTGCCCCAGGCGATGTCCGACTGCTCGCCGCGAATTTCGTCGAGCTCGCGCTGCTGCTCCTCGATCTTGCGTTCGTACAGCTTGGAGCGGAGCATCGTCATCGCCCGTTCGCGGTTCTTGATCTGCGAGCGTTCGTTCTGGCACGTCACGACAATCCCCGTCGGGATGTGAGTGATCCGCACGGCCGAGTCGGTCGTATTGATGTGCTGGCCGCCAGCGCCGCTCGCGCGATACGTATCGATTTTCAAATCCTCGGTACGGATTTCAACCTCCACGTCATCGCTGATCTCGGGCACAACGTCACAGGAGACAAAAGACGTGTGCCGGCGTCCGGAAGCATCAAACGGCGAGATGCGCACCAGCCGGTGCACGCCCTTCTCCGCCTTCAGGTAGCCGTAAGCGTTGTAGCCCTTGATCAGCAGCGTCACGCTCTTGATCCCGGCTTCGTCGCCCGGCAGATAGTCCAGCGTCTCGACCTTGAAGCCGCGTTTCTCCGCCCAGCGGGTGTACATCCGCAGCAGCATTTGGCCCCAGTCCTGGGACTCCGTGCCGCCCGCGCCGGGATGCAGCTCGAGAATCGCGTTCATTTTGTCGTACGGCTGGTTGAGCAGCAGCTGAAGCTCGAACTCCTCCAGCTTCTTCACAAGCGCCGCGACCGCATCCGCGATCTCACTGACCAGCGATTCGTCGCCTTCTTCTTCGGCGAGCTCGGCCATCATTTCCAGCTCGTCATATTCGTTCTGCAGCGCCGTGTACTGGTCCACGGAGGATTTCACCGCATTCATCTCGGCGATGAGCCCCTGGGCTTTCTCATTGTCGTCCCAGAAGTCCGGCGCTGCCATTTTCTCCTCATAGTTGGCGATCATCTCTTGCTTCAGATCTAAGTCAAAGAGACCCCCTAAGGTTGGTTAATTTCTTCGCGATTTCGCGCATGTCCTGTTTCACGTTCGGATCGATCATACGTGGGATCACCTTTCTTTGTTCGGATTCGCTGCCCTAACGGGCAAAAACGGGCAACCCGGGGATTCCCAGGCCACCCGCTGTATCTGCTGACTTCAGGCTTTACTTCGCAATCAAAAGATGACCTTGTTAAGCGTTTTGGCCGTGGCAGTGTTTATACTTCTTCCCGCTGCCGCACGGACACAGGTCGTTGCGTCCAACGGTATCGCCGCGTTTCACCGGGCGTTTCTCCGCCGGCTCGCCGCTGGTGGAGATTTTATCCTCGTCCACCACCGCTTGGCGCTCCTGGTTCGTTTCGACTTGCGCCTTCATGATGTAGGTCGCGACTTCTTCCTGAATGCTGGCGATCATCGCGTTGAACATCTCGTAACCTTCAAATTGATACTCGCGCAGCGGATCGGTACCGCCGTAAGCCCGGAGGTGAATCCCTTGACGCAGCTGATCCATGGCGTCGATATGGTCCATCCACTTGCTGTCTACGGCGCGAAGGGCGATGACCTTCTCGAACTCACGGACCATTTCCGGACCGATCGCTTCTTCCCGCGTATCG
Source organism: Paenibacillus phocaeensis (assembly GCF_900021165.1). Lineage (GTDB taxonomy): Bacteria > Bacillota > Bacilli > Paenibacillales > Paenibacillaceae > Fontibacillus > Fontibacillus phocaensis. The sequence continues at coordinate 90,774 of NZ_FCOQ01000012.1, forward strand.
TATTTGGTCAGCACGCGTTCAAAAATGTACTCGACCATCTCGTTCGGCTCTTTGCCCCACAGGTCGTCTTTCGATACGGCACCTTCGTCCAACAGCTTGCTGTTGACGTAATCCGCCACCTCTTGCAGCTCCCAGTTCTCCGGCAGCTCGTCAGCGGTATGGGCTTCAACAACCCGCTCAATGACCGGCTTGATCATATCGAGAATGATCTGCTTGATATTCTCCGATTCCAGCAGCTCGCGGCGCTGTTTGTAAATGATCTCGCGCTGTTGGTTCATCACGTCGTCATATTGCAAGACGACTTTACGCACGTCGAAGTTGTTGCCTTCAACGCGTTTCTGTGCCGATTCGATGGCCCGGGTGATCATCTTGCTCTCGATCGGCTGGTCTTCCTCAAAGCCAAGGCGGTCCATCATGTTCAGCACGTTATCCGCGCCAAACCGCTTCATCAATTCGTCGCCCAGCGACAGGTAGAACTGCGTAGAACCCGGGTCGCCCTGACGGCCGGCACGGCCGCGCAACTGGTTATCAATCCGGCGCGATTCGTGGCGCTCGGTACCTATGATATGCAGGCCGCCTAAATCGGCCACGCCTCCGCCGAGCAAAATGTCGGTACCACGACCCGCCATGTTGGTGGCAATCGTTACCGAACCCGGTTCCCCGGCGCGGGAGATGATTTCTGCTTCCTCCGCATGATACTTCGCGTTCAGCACCTTATGCGGGACGCCTTTGCGCTTCAGCATTTCCGATACGCGTTCCGAGTTCTCGATGGAGATCGTACCGACAAGCACCGGTTGATTTTTCTTATAGCGTTCAACGATTTCCTCTACAACCGCCTTGAACTTGCCGTCGACGCTCTTATACACGACGTCCGGCATATCGACGCGTTGGTTCGGACGGTTGGTTGGCACTTGCAGCACTTCAAGGCCGTAAATTTTCTTGAATTCCTCTTCCTCCGTCTTTGCCGTACCGGTCATCCCGGCCAGCTTGCGGTACATCCGGAAGTAGTTCTGGAAGGTGATCGTCGCCAGCGTCATGCTCTCGTTCTGAACCTCGATGCCTTCTTTGGCTTCGATCGCCTGATGCAGACCGTCGCTGTAACGGCGGCCCTGCATGATCCGGCCGGTAAATTCGTCGACGATCAGCACTTCATCTTCAGTTACGACGTAGTCAACGTCGCGGCGCATGATGACATTGGCTTTCAGCGCCTGCACCACGTGGTGGTTCAATGTTACGTGTTTATGATCGTACAAGTTATCAATGCCGAAGACGCGCTCCGCTTTGGCGACCCCTTTCTCGGTCAGCGAAACGGCCTTCACTTTAATATCTACGGTATAGTCCTCTTCCGGCGTCAACGTCTTCACGAACCGGTCTGCTGCATAATACAGCTCGGTCGATTTCTGCGCCTGGCCGGAAATAATGAGCGGTGTCCGCGCTTCATCAATAAGAATGGAGTCCACTTCGTCAATAATACAGAAATACAGCGGTCGCTGAACCATCTGTTCTTTATAAAGCACCATGTTATCGCGCAGGTAGTCAAACCCGAATTCGTTGTTCGTTCCGTACGTGATGTCGCAAGCGTACGCTTCTTGTTTCTGATTATGCTCCATGCCGTTCAGGTTCACCCCAACGGTCATGCCGAGGAAGTTGTAAATCTGCCCCATCTGCTGGCTATCGCGTTGTGCCAAGTAGTCGTTGACGGTAACGACGTGCACGCCTTTCCCCAGGAGCGCATTCAAATAAACCGGCAGGGTTCCGACCAGCGTTTTCCCTTCACCGGTTTTCATCTCCGCGATTCGGCCTTCGTGAAGCGCCATACCGCCGACCAACTGCACATCGAAGTGACGCATGCCCAGCGTGCGCTTGGAGGCTTCCCGTACCGTGGCAAAAGCTTCCGGCAGCAGGTCATCCAGCGTTTCGCCTTTCTCGATCCGTTCCCGGAACTCGGCGGTTTTCGCCTGCAACTGCTCGTCCGAAAGTGCCTCAAATTGCGGCTCCAATGAATTAATATGATCTACCGTCTTCATCAGACGTTTGACATCACGTTCGTTCGTGTCGCCAAAAATCTTCTTTACTATTCCCAGCATGATTTACCCCTTTCACGCATAAACAGATGATTTGCCTAAATTGTAACAGTTTGTAAGGCACGCCGCAACACGCTCCGTCACGTCTGCACTGCGGTAAAGCGCCCTTCTATACGAATAAAGAGCCCTATCCGCGGGCGGATAAGGCTCGTTTCCTTTGCGTTCGGATCACAGGAATTACCACCTGGTTCAACCGATCGTCATCAATCTACGACCCGCTGGGAGCTAATCCTGCTCGATCAAACCGTATTTGCCATCATTGCGCTTGTAGACAACGTTGACTTCTTTGGTGTCGATGTTCGAGAAAACGAAGAAGTTGTGTCCTACCATATTCATTTGCAAAATCGCTTCCTCTACGTCCATCGGCTTCAAGGTGAAGCGTTTCGTACGGACCACTTCCAGCTCATCGTCGCTTTCATCCAGCGCCACGGAGCCTGCGGTCGCGCCCTCTACAAAGAGGCTGTTCTTCACGCCCTTCTGGCGCAGCTTACGGTTGATTTTCGTCTTGTGCTTGCGGATTTGACGTTCGAGCTTGTCCACAACCGCATCAATCGATGCGTACATGTCGTCGCTGCGGTCTTCCGCGCGAAGCACAACGCCAGTCAGAGGAATCGTTACCTCGACCGCGTGCAAACCTCGTACCACACTTAATGTGACAGTACCGTCAGAGGTGGGGGGTGCATCAAAGTACTTGTCAAGCCGGCTGAGCTTCTTGTCTACGTAGTCACGCAAGGCCTCAGTCACTTCAATCTGCTGTCCTCGAATACTAAAATTCATAGGGCACTCCTCCTTTGCTTTGCACCTTCATTATATCATGGCGTAAAGGCAAAGTAAAAAATGTTAAAGGGGAGTAAAGCGCCCCCGAACCGTTCATCCAAGGGGTGGAATTCGCATATCCACCGTGCTGTCAGGCGCGGCGCTGCCTCCCGGATCCCCGCCAGCGATTCAATAACATCGTGAACGCCGCGCCGCAGGCAGCCCCAACTGTATCGAGCACCACATCCTGCACCAAGGCCGTCCGCCCCGGGGTGAGGCTCTGGTGCAGCTCGTCCGTGCAAGCATAAAGGAACGCGATCAGGATCGCGTAGAGGAGACGCCGGCGGGTGGAGCGCACACGTCCACCTAAAGCGTATACCAGGAAAGCCGCCAGCAAGGCATAACTTCCGAAGTGCGCTGCCTTGCGGATGAAGAACTCGATAAAGCTCGCCCCGCCCACGCTGGCCACGCTGATCTCATGCCCGCCGTAGCTGAACCGGATCCCGCCGAACCAGTCGGCGATCGTATGGTCGGAGGTATTCTTTTCGATCTCCGGTACCAAAGACTGCTCCTGATAAGACTGCGAAGAGAACCCAAACAGGATCGCCATCATCGCGATCGCCGGCAACCAGCGCAGCCAGGGTCTAAGGTTATGCATGGAGGTCACCTCGATGGTTTGTGAAATGAGTACATAAGAAAACCCCGGGTTCCCCCGGGGAGTGCTAGCGAATCTTTAATTGTTAACCATCGTACCGTTCATATGTAGGTCGGCTCTGCCGGGATGATTACAGTTTGATTACGTTAGCGGCTTGTGGACCACGAGCGCCTTCAACGATTTCGAACTCGACGGATTGGCCTTCTTCCAGCGTCTTGAAGCCTTCGGCTTGAATTGCGGAGAAGTGTACAAATACGTCGCCGCCTTCTTCAGTTTCGATGAAACCGTAGCCTTTTTCTGCGTTGAACCATTTTACTTTACCTTGCATGCACTAACATTCCCTTCATTATCAAATAAGAGTGTGATCCTTGTAACCAAGCCCCACATTTCTGACTATACCACCCGAACTTATCCAGTGTCAATTACCAAGGAAAAGGTTTTATTGTAAGGAATTTGTAAAGTTTTGTCGGATTTTAGTCAGAGACCGTTGTATGAGACTGGCTACTGTTAAACCTTATTAACCGGGAAGGGAGAATGTGAAACCGACAACCATCAAAATACCGAATAATCTTATCTCTAAGAAAAATAATATTATAATTCATCTTGAACCTTCCGATATTAGTAATGAAGAAAAAGGTGACAAATTTCGTTTATAAAAATTCTACTACGAAAGGAAAATTCTAATGATTACCCATAACAACCCTGCAAGAAACCTCTATCTAGAAATGTTAAAGAAAACAATTTTGGGTGAAATCTGGCTAGAAGATCTGGAATACGGACCAGTCCCATCAAATATTAGAATCCCCGAAGAGCTTATTAACGAACTAGCAAAACTTAATTTGGAAATCCTACAGAGGATTGCTCCTAACAAGGAAAAAAGACGAGAAGGACTTGATTGGCCTCTACTTGCCCACAGTATGATCGGAAGGCTACGTCTTAATAATTTACATGAATGTATGGAAACAGTAGTTAATGAGTCTATTGAAGGTGATTTTATTGAGACCGGCGTATGGCGTGGCGGCTCTTGCATCTTCATGAGAGGGTTTCTAAAAGCCAATGAAATTCACGATCGCAATGTATGGGTAGCTGACTCGTTTGAAGGTTTGCCCAAACCAGAACTCGACAGATTCCCTCAAGATGCGGGGGACATTCATCATACATTTGATTTCTTGAAGGTTTCCCTGGAGGAAGTTAAAGAGAACTTCGCGAAGTATGACCTGCTAGATGACCAAGTTTTATTTTTAAAAGGGTGGTTTAAAGATACTTTGCCGACTGCACCCATCAAACAAATAGCCATAGCTCGTTTGGATGGTGACATGTATAGTTCTACCATGGATGGTTTGATCAATCTTTATGATAAAGTTACCTCTGGAGGATTTATAATTATTGATGATTATGGTTTACCAAATTGCAAAAAGGCAGTGACAGACTTCAGGAACGCCAGAGGGATCACCTCTCCGTTGGAAACCATCGATAAATATGGGGTTTTTTGGAGAAAAATATAATATTCATAGATCTTTCCTTTGAAACTGGTGGCCCAGCCCCAGTTTCAAAGGTTTTTTGTAGAAAAGAGGGATACTCTTTTCCACATTGATATGGACACATAAGCACTCCCAGAAAAACTTACTTTGTTATTATCCCCTGCAAGATCGAATGTATTGTCTGGATAAAAGTAGTTGCTCTATGACGGTAAGTATGCTTATCAATTACTTCTTGCGCATACTTTCTCGCCATCTCCTTACGTAATTGAGGGTTCTCGAGATAGAAATGGATTAAGCTCTGTAGCTCTTCTCGTGAATCGTAAGTCACAATACCATCACCAAACACTTCTTCAATGCCCCGTACATGGTCTGATATGATGAAAGCCTCCGCAGCTAAAGCATCAAAAATTCGATTAGATATAAACCCTTTATCCCGCATATCATCCCAATGATCATTGAGCAATATGTCACAAGAACTATAATATTGGCTTAGTTCATGATTAGGAATATAACGCCCTTTGATATATTTAGGATCGACATAGGATTCCCAACCATTTCCGTAAATATGCAAGTCATAATCGGTAGGCAATAGATCTTTAATAACTTTCCGGTGAACGAATCGCGAGTTACCGACAAATAATAACTGAATGTGCTTATTCAGCAGACCCTGTTCATTAAACAACTCTGGATCGGTGCATTGCAGCATACTTTCTACAGGAACATGGACTGTCGGATTTATTTGATCTGCCCAGAAATCAGAAGCGATAAATACGTAGTCGTATTGGTTCATTTCATTGATGTCCACCAAATCAGGATGCGATATATTCCACATAATATTTATATGCCGGCGTTTGGGTTCGTAAGCGTGCAACCCTCTTAGAACAATAACGACATTAAAATCCTCGTCTTCCCCGTTGTACCAATCGGGGTATACTTGAATAATTGCCTCATGCCCCAGAAGCTGAAACTGCTTTTTCAAGCCCAAAGCCATGTGATAATCTCCCCATAATTGCATCGTTTCACGGTCGGCGGCGATTTTAATGGCAATCCGATACTTACCTGTATTAGCTATCCATTTCTCCCGAATCACCGCGATCATCTGATGAATTTCTTCATCCAACTCATCGTCTTTAATTTGTTGGAGATAACTCAAAGCTAGTTTATATTCTGTAGCTTCAAATAGAATGTAGCCTAAGTTGAACAATGTATCTTTATCTTGAGGAGCTAACGATAGAGCCTGTGAAAGTAACGGAATGATATACTCAGACAAACCTCTCTTATAGAATTCATTAACCAAACAATTGTAGGTATCTATTTGATTAATTGTATTTTCTTCTACTAGTCTAATAATTTCATGGAGCCCCACGTTATTTTCAATAATGTTCTCTATGAACTTCTGAGACACTTCGTCATTCACCAACTCAGAGTTCATTAGTTTAATAAGCTCACTTAATTCCACAAATGGATTACTGTTGTAGGACTTAACCAAGTATTGATATACTCTGTACTGTTGATCAAGATTAGTGGAAAATGACTCCCCTCCTAAATTGCTCAATTCAGCCAGTCCCCTAATCCACTTTTCATCTTCATCGGGTATCAAAATAGTTTTCGCACGAATCTCCGTGTTAAAATATTCTGCTTCTTCAAACATTTTCTGAATTTCACGCAATGTAAAGAAACGAATGTGCGTTCGATCCATGAGTCCTCTGTCTTCGTATTCCCACTTACCCAAAATTGTATTTCTTAAGACAGTATAATGCATAACATTTGGAATACTAGCGAGTAATTTACCATTTTTCTTCAAATGTTTTTTTAACTTTTTCACAACTTTCCAGGGGTCGTATAGGTGCTCAAGGACATCCGGGAAAAGAATATAATCAAAGTAGTTCTCTTCATAATCAATTTCATTTTCAACATTTTCTGCCGTAACTCTAGCAAACGTTGACGCGATTTTTGCGGCAGCTTCGTTTAATTCGATCCCGTATAACTCCGCATTCTTGTACCTGTTCTTTATATCTAATAGTGTGGCCCCACACGCGCAACCCACTTCTAAAACTCTAATCGTTTCATTTACATCATGACTATCCAATAGAGATAAAAGGTCGGTACGGACATAGCTAGAATAACGCCCATCGAAGCCCCATTTATCCTTGAACTTCTTTTTATTAGAAGACATCATATTATTGTGTTGTTTAAATACACCCGTGGAAGTCACACCGGCATAATGATGAACGAAAACATCCTTACATAGCACTAATTTATAACCGGCCGAAATCATTCGGAAACAATAATCGTCATCTTCAAATAAGCCTAGAGAGAAATCTTCATCAAAAAGGCCAATTTTTTGAATGACTTCACGTTTAACTAGCAATAAAAATCCATACAAATTAACCCGATTTTCCCATCGCTGTGAATTCGAAATGTTGTTATTCCGGGCAAGATTGAACATCTGTTCTAAGTTTTGATAATTCACTACAACACTTTGACTGTCCGCATTATTACTGATTGGGCCAACAGCCCCAACCTCTTCCGAACTATACAAACCAGCCAACAGATTGTCAAGCCAATTTTCAGTAACAATCACATCATTATCCAAAAAGGCAAGTGTTTCACCGTTGGATACTTCAATCCCCTGATTATATCCTCTGGCGATCCCTTCATTCTGACTATTGTACACAGCAATAATATCTTCCTGATCAAGCAACCAATTTTTAGTTCCATCAAACGATCCGTTATCAATGACAACAAGCTCATACTTAGATTTATCCGTATATTGCCGGATACTCTCAATGCACTGTTTAGTATACTCGAGATTATTGTGACATAAGATAATGATACTTGTCTTCTTCATAAATTGCTCATTACAGTAAGCATTGCTGGTCATCGTTTGTACCTACTCTCTCTATTTCAATATAATCAACTCAAAATATTTTGTGTCTCCAAGTAAACACTTGGTCGTCCTATGGAATGATATTCTACCCTCTGAGTCTGTGCATAGACTTTATCAAAACAATTTCTCCCGTCGAAAATGATGGGACGTCTCATATAAGTACTAAATTGCTCCAAACCATATTGCTTAATTTCAGGCCATTCAGTAAGAATAAACACACAGTCTGCCCCAAGGATTGCACCTTCAATAGTTTCTGAAAAATCGACACTAAGGGGTAATACGCGCTTCGCATTTTCAATGGCAATCGGATCATAAGCGACTACCTTCGCACCAAGATTGATTAGTTCCGAGATGATCGGAACGGATGCCGCTTCTCGCATATCATCCGTATTTGGTTTAAATGCTAGTCCAAGTACTGCTATGGATAAATCTTTCAAAGAACCAAAGCGTTCTTTCGCTTTTTCAATCAATTTTTTATGTTGCTTTCTATTCACTTCAATCACTGATTTTAATAACTCAAAGTCATAATTTGCATTCCCTGCAATTTGCATAAGGGCATTGGTATCCTTTGGAAAGCATGAGCCCCCATACCCTATTCCCGCATTCAAAAAATGGGGCCCAATACGTTTATCCATCCCCATGCCTTTAGCTACTTCAGTTACATCCGCATCCAATTTTTCACACAAATTAGATATCTCGTTAATAAAACTTATTTTGGTTGCAAGAAATGCATTAGAAGCGTATTTAATCATTTCAGCGCTGCGAATGGAAGTCCTGAATACAGGAACCTTGAATGGTGCGTTAATTTCCTCAATCAAATCTGCCGAAAACTTATTATCCGCACCGATAATGATTCGATCTCCATTAAACGTATCATGAATGGCCGAACCTTCCCGCAAAAACTCCGGGTTAGAAACGACGTCAATATCTATATTTCCATTTGTTTTGTTGTACTCAATAATATCTCGAATTCGATCGTTTGTTCCGATAGGCACAGTACTTTTTGTAACGATGACTGTATCATTTTCAATATGCTCCGCAATAGCTATCGCCGCTTTTTCCAAAGCTCTTAAATCAGCGGTCCCATCCATATTTGAAGGGGTTCCAACTGCAATATAAATTGCTTTGGAGCCGGCTAGACCTGTTTTATAACTAGTTGTAAATGTGAGCCTATTTGCTGCTAAGTTAGTTATAATTAATTCTTCAAGTCCAGGTTCATAAATTGGAGCTATACCATCTTGCAACATCTTTACTTTTTTCTCGTCGACATCGATACAAGTAACGTTATGACCGACTTCGGCTAAACAAACTCCTGTTACTAGGCCAACATACCCTGTTCCTATAACGGTTATTCTCACTAATAATCACTCCAAGGTTTTGTGAAATATCATGCTACCCTACACTACTCTTTTGAAGTAATCAGTTGAACTAAACCATGGATACTGGATACTAGCTCCTGATCGCTCCAGTTACCTTGTACAGCCGCTTGACCCAATTTATGGATATTTTGAATGGCCTCCATGCTAAAGCACGGGTTTCCAAAACCGAAAGCATTATTTTTAGCGATTACCAAATCTTGCTTTGCCTCTTCCAACAATCCGCGTGCCGCATAAACCAATGCCCTTTCAATAAATGCCTCAAGCATTAGAGTAACATTATCTGATTGAAAGATCTCTTTATACATTTCGTTAATCGGTACGTTTTGATATAGCTTTTTAAAAATGACTTGCTCATATTTAGCAGTTTTGGAGACGAGCTCATTAAAGGTAACGGGTTCATTTGCTGATCCTCTATGACCAGTGTGGACTCGATATCTCACTGTCGGGACCGGAAGGTACTCCATCTCGAAAACTAATGCCATCCTTAACCAAAAGTCATAATCTTGAGCCCTTACAAGCTGCGGATCCCACCCTCCTAATTGATCAAGACAGCTTTTTCTAAAAATAACGGTAGGACCATGTACGAAACACCCTCGCATCAGCAACCTAAAATCCAATTTATTATTTATTGGTGATAGGTCATGGACCCTTATGACTTGACCATTAATGTCATTAAAATCAACTGAACGGCTATGAACCATTCCCAAGTCAGGGTTCGCCACGAACCGTTTTAACTGCAGTTCTAATTTTAAAGGAAGCGCAATATCGTCATCATCAAATACCCAAATAAACTCTCCATTTGCATAATGAATAGCTTCATTGAGCGCAGAAGATTTACCGCCATTTTCTTTATAGACATACTTAATATGGTCTAAGTACGGAAAAAGCTCATCCTTTGGAGATTCCAATGATCCATCATCTACTACGATTATTTCAATATTTTTGTGCGTTTGATGCAGTACAGATTGTACTGTCTCGGCGATATATTCTTTTCGATTGTACGTAGGAATTATCACCGTTACTAATTGATGACTTTTAGGGAGACTATATGGTTGAGGGAGAAAATATGATTTAATTTCATATATAGAAGTTTCTTCATATTTTTCAAAAGGCTTAATTAGAGTTCCCATGATCCATTCCTCTGATATGCGGTGACTCCATTGCAACGATTGCCCAATTGAAAATTCAACTAGATTATTCAATATTTTCTTCGTGAATATATTATTCGTTGTTGAAGTCGGAAGAGAATATCCATTCGGCACGCTAATAATGATGGTGCCCCCAGGTTTGCAAACTCTATATGCTTCAATAATGACTTTCTTTGGATCATCAACTTGTTTCAGAACATCTCCAATAACAATTGTATCAAATAAATTACTTTTAAAATCCAGCCCGTACGCATTTCCAAGCTGAAAATGGCATGTATCAATGCCAAGTTTTGCGGTTTTATGTCTTGCTAGATCAATTGCGACAGCCTCAATGTCAATCCCGTAAAGTTGAGATCCATGGCAGGCGATAAAGATTGAGAGATCACCGCTGCCGCATCCTATCTCTAATACATCTCCATAGCATTGCGAAGCGATCTCTGCCATTCTTCTTAGTTCTTGTTGAGTTTGAATTTTTCGATAACTGTCCCATTTCTGTTCAAAATATGGATTATTAATATACTTCAATACTTCAAGGCTAATATTAGGCTGCTCTAAATGCTTGGAAAATGATTTACACTTGTTAAGATACCATTCAGCAACTTCATCATTTCCAACAATCATAGAAAGCAAACCTAAACAGAAATCTATATCCTCATCTTCGGGATGAGAGACAAGCTCATTGAAACAATGCTCGTAAGCTTTCCCCGGATTCTTCTGTTTGATCGACTCAAATACTTTATTAACTAGTTCACTCTTCATTCAATTGTATCTCCTGTCTAAGTCAACCATTAATATGCAAATAAATTTATTGATCATGCAACCATTAGTTGAAAAGTTGATGTTTCATCCACGTAGAAACTACATCCCAATCCATCATTTTCCCAAGAATAAATTTAATTGTATCCACATCATTTAGATGGATTGCCAAGTTACAGATGTGAAAGGCTACTTCTGAATTAGGTTTAATCTTATAGGCTTCCTGATAATAATACAAACTGTCTTCCCAAGAATTCAAATGTCTTAGCGTTTTGGCTGCCAGAAGATTTATATGAAACTTGTCTTCTTGGTTTGATCCTTGCACAAGAACCTCTAGTAGAATTTCATAAAAACCGTAATCATATAATACTTGAGCAAGTACAAGACGCATTTGTGGAGTAGAAAACTGTTTGGTGAAATAATCCAAGAACTCGTATTTTTGAATTTTCAGAAGATCAGAGAGCAAAATATAAACCATTTCTCTGAATTCGCGTGAAAATTCACCGCATTTGATATCTTGCATCTCGCAAAACGCTAACAACGCCCTTTTCTCCTCATGACGAAGGGAAATTGTTCCGAGATAGCGATCTAACAATTGTTTATTCTTCTGAGCCACACTCAATAATAATACGTCTCTCAAATTCTCTTCCTTGCACTCTTGTTTGTTAGTCCAATACTCCTCAGCCGCAGCAAAATCACCTGCCACCATATTGATAAAAGCCATTACTTCTTGATCACAATCTACGTTGTACCTGTCCAAAAAATAGTGAATTGCCGGGTGCCTTAACTGGTATAAAGCATAAATTAATTGCTGAAGCACTTCTTGATTCTGAGGCCAAAGAACTGTAATTTGATCAAATATTTTACGAGCATCAATATTCCGATTAAAATCCAAATAGCTCTTCAGTAACCCCATAACCCTAGGCGCTTGAGATATTGCCTGATTTAAATATGCTTCGGACTGTTCAAAATTGAAATTCATGTAAGCTATTTCGGCCAACCTCGCATTTGCAAGGTAGCTGCCTGTTCCTTCATACGTATTAAAATGTACACTTGGGTCACTATCACCTGTCTTGATGCATTCTTCGAAACATTCCTGTGCATCAGGCAAGTAACCTATCTCCTGATAAATCAAACCTTCATAATACTTGAATTCCACGTAATCAGGATAAAGCTGAAATGAGTCATTAGCGATTGATAACGCATCTTTGAATTGTTTGACCAACATTAAACTTTGTATCATGCCAAGAAGAAGTCTCTTGGTAAACGTAAACTCGCCGCCATAATTATATGCCTTCTTATACGCATCGACGGCTTTCCGATATTCTCCCATGGTGAAATATTGCTGTCCTAAATTAAAATAATTAAAAGCAGAGGGGTTATCTTTGATTTCTGCATATAATATTTTTAGGTTCCGCTCTTTTTTTCCCTTTGAATTCACAATTTGATTTAAATAACCATCATGATGAATCGTAACTTGACTCAAAACAGCAGAGCTTCTATGCCAATTTGTAGTAATATTAATTTGTTCATGTAGTGCCCCCTCATATCTTAATTCCGGAATATTCCGGAATAAACGAGGGAACTTATGAACCTCCGCCAACCCTCCGCCCAGATCATTACGAATAGGTATATAATAAATCTCCTTATCCAGTCGCTGGTTTAATTCATGGACAGGATCATCTATCCACTCGTCGGCATCCAATTGCAAGATATATTCACCAGTGGCCTGCTCAATCGCATAATTTCTTGCATTGGCAAAGTGGTTATCCCATTCATAATAAAATAATTTTGCATCATATTTATTAACAAGCTCCAAGGTGCGATCAGAAGACCCAGTGTCAACAATGATGACTTCATCCACTAAAGGAGCTACGCTATTCAAGCATCGTTCTATACAGCGTTCCTCATTTTTGACAATCATACATAAAGATACAGTAGGTTTATCCATGTTGCCTCCTAAGACAGATGAGTTAGGCGAGACCGAGCCTGTGCAAAACCTAATTCACTGCTTTTCGTATAATGGTATCTTGCCTTGTCCGTATTGCGAGTCAGTTCATAGTAAAGTCCCAAATTATAGTGAGCAAGATAGGTTCCAACCCCTTGTTGAGTCTCATAATAGCTGGAATTTGACTCCCCTAACTCAATGCACTTTTCAAATGCATCCGGGATTAATTGGAATACCTCCACATTTTTCATTTCTATCAGGGCACTTCCATATATATAATATAAATCGGTATAATCCGGGTAAGTCTTTAGGGCAACTTCAATAAGTGAGAATAATTCAGTCCACTTTCGTTCTCTTAGATAAACCCAAGCCAAATTGTGAATAATACTAGGATAGAAACGGAAACTTTTATTCGAACTTTTATAAGCCTTTTCCAAATAAGGTAACGCCTCTCTATCCTGCTTGTTAACTGAGTAAGTTCTGCCAATCTGAAACAAGGTGTATGCGTCCTGAGGATTTTCAACGAGTTGTTTAAATAACAAATCAAGATTCCTATTTATTTTCTCTTTATTACATATGGCTTGTTGGATATATCCAAAATGAAGAAGTTTAATATTTGTTGAATATGTCTCAGGCATAGCACCTCTATATAATAATTGTTCGTGAATGCGCCCCGAATACTGAAATTCTGGAGCATTGGGAAATAAGCGCGTAATCTGTGTTGTCGTATATCTACCATCACTCATCTTATTTCGGATCTCTACTCTTCCTGCTCTATGAGGATCCTGCTTCAGTAATGCTATTCCATTCTCCAGGTCTACTGACTCAGCGTCCATTAGCCGCTCGTCTGCGTCCATCATTAAGATATAAGGCTGGGTTGCGTATCCAATCAATTCATTTCTGGATTGTCCAAAATGATTGGCCCAATCCCCGCGTTTAACCAGCGCCCCTTCTCTTGTTGCTATTTCAATAGTAAGATCTGAAGAGCCAGTGTCAAGAACGACTACCTCCTCAACATACGAGATAACTGATCGAATACATTCACGAATGTCATTCGCCTCGTTTTTCGCCAAGATGCACACAGTTATTGGTGATTTCACTGTTTGATCCCCCAACATTCTATATTCGACACAATAAAAACAGGTGCCTATCTATAAACTATAGACCCGGCACCTGTTTCTTACAAACAAAAACACAAACGTTAGATATAAGTGAATCCATCAACCAGTGTTCCCGATTGTCCATCAGGATTAATTATTTTAACTGTCACTGGTCCGGTTATCGTCGAAGCTGGAACTTTGATTCTAAGCTGAGTCGAGCTCAAGTAAGTTGCAGCAACAACTACGCCATTGATTTCAACAGTAGCTCCGCTTTGGATATTGGTTCCATAAATGGTTGCCACATAACCCCCATTTTTACTACCGCTTTTAGGCGATACACTAACTACCGTTGGAGCTGGCTTAGGTGCAGGTGAAGTATAAACATATCCTCCGCTCAGCACTTCTGAATCTTGTCCATCAGGATTCGTTACTTTTACATCAACAGCACCTGCTGCAGTCCAAGCGGGGACCTTAATCCGAAGCTGTGACGCACTTAAATAAGTAGCAGCTATGGCTTGCTGATCAAAGTATACGACGGCGCCGGTTCTAAAGTTGCTTCCGTTAACCGTGACGGTTCCTCCGCCTGTATTCAATCCTGTGTTTGGAGATAAACTGGTTAAAGTTGGAGCCGGATCTTGTCTAAAGGTAAAACTGTCCACTAGTTCGGCGGACTGTCCGTCTGGGTTTATCACTTTTACTGTAACCGTCTCTGGAGCTGCCCAAACAGGTGAACTTACCCGCAATTGGGTTTTACTTAAAAATGTTGAAGACACCTCTTTATTTCCGAAAACAACCTTCGCACCGTTAACAAAATTATCACCGCTTATTGTAATAACACTACTCGTCGAGGCTAAAGCCGAATTAGGCGATAACGAATTCAACGTAGGTGCTGGAGGTGGCGGCGGAGTCAAATAGGAAAATCCACCTTGAAGTACTCCGAACTTCCCATCAGGATTCACGACTTTAACATCCACTGATTCTGCAGTTGACCATGCAGGTGTTTTGATTCTAAGTTGTGAAGCGCTTAAGAAGGTAGCTGCTATCTGCATATCATTAAAATAGACTACAGCGCCACTTTCAAAGTTTTGACCACTCACCGTTACTATAGCACCGCTTCCAGGAAGTTCTGCGGAATTCGGCGATACCGAGGTAACTACTGGATTTGGTTTCTCAGGTGGTGCAATAAAGGTAAATGCGTCATTCAATGTAACTGATTGCCCATCCGCAGCAATGACTGATACTTTCACGGATCCGGCTGTCGGCCAAGCCGGCGTTTTTATTCTATATTCAGAGGAAGATAATAAAGTCGCAGCAACAACGGTATCCTCAAATTTCACTACAGAATTAGCTGTGAAATTGCTTCCTTTAATTGACACCGTCGTACCACCTTGTTGTGGTCCACTGTTAGGCGTTAAACCGGTAATAACAGGGGCTGGCGGCGGTGGCGGCGTTTCAAAGGTATACCCTCCAGCTATCACGGCCGATTGATTATCGGGATTCACTACCTTGACATCCACGGTCTCAGCGGCACTCCAGGCCGGTGTAGTAATCCGCAATTCACTTGCTGTAACGTACGTAGCACTAATCTCCTGTTCAGCGAAGAACACCTTCGTACCGTTTTTAAAGTTGCTTCCTGTTAACTTGACTGACGTACCGCCATTCACCGGTCCGACATTCGGTGTAACGGAAGTAAGTGTCGGGCCAGGTATAGGCTCATACTTATAGCCATTCGGAAGATCTACCATTTGATTGTCAGGATTGACGATTTTTACGGTCACGTATTCTGGCGACGCCCAAGCCGGAGCCAATATGCGAATTAACGAATTACTAACAAACGTATAACTAAGCTCTTTCTCATCAAAATACAACTTCAAACCGTTTGTAAAATTCGAACCGTTAATGGAAACAATATTTCCTCCTGTGACCGAGCCTGATGAGGGAGAAATGCTGGTAATCTTCGGGGCAGGCGGCGTCGGTAGCGGTAAATACTCGAATGCATCCGGCAAACTAATAACTAATCCACCCGAAGTTTGAATTTTAACATCTACCTTTTCCGGAGTTGACCATACAGGCGAAGTAACGGTAATTTTCGCTCCAGTTTGAGATACAACCGGCAATTCCTGATCGTCAAAGAATACCTTCAAATCACTTGGGAAGTTGGCACCATTAATGGTAACCGTGGTTCCACCGCTAACTAATCCGTTAACCGGTGAAATCGACGACAGGGTTGGATCAGGCGGTGCCAGATACTCAAATACGTCCTGCAGCTCTACTTGCTTTCCGTCTGGATTAACAATCTTCAGCGATACCTTCTCTGCTTTTGGCCATGCCGGTGCTCTCAGACGGATCTCAGCGGTGCTGACATAAGTGTATGAGGTCTGTTCCTGGCCTCCCCAGAACACTTGCATTCCGGATTTTAAATTACTCCCCTTTACAATTACGATCGTTCCTCCGGCCATCGGGCCTGAAGAAGGGGTTACAGAAGTTACGGCAGGGTCCAGATCCTCATAAGTATAACCATCTTGCAACATAGCTTGCTGTCCGTTTGGATTCACAACTTTTACATCCACAATATCCGCTTTCGCCCAAACCGGGGTAGTTAAAGTTATTTTCTGGCTTGACACAAAGGTGGAATTTACCAGAGTGGAATCAAAATACACTTTCGCTCCGTCAACAAACCGCTCGCCAGTAAGTTTGACCTGCTCACCACCGCTTCTAATTCCGGTATTCGGTTCAATTGAGATGATTTCAGGGCCTTTAATGTATGTAAATGCATTAACTGCCGTTACTGTGGTTCCGTCAGGATTGTTTACCGTTACATCAACCGGAATGGCTGATGCCCCTGCAGGCGAAACAACCTCTAATGAAGTCGCTCCCGATTTTGTCACAGTAGCCTTGACGCCGCCGAACAGAACCTCGGCACCCGTCATGAAATAGTTCCCGCTGATAACGACTTTGGTGCCGCCCTCAATGGGGCCCTCATTTGGAGTTATACTTGAAATCACGGGGAACGCATAATAGCGATAGTTGGCCGTTGCAAATTGCCCATCGTCATTGGTTATTTTAATGGTCGCATTTCCTTGAACACCCGGAGGAGCAGTAACCACCAACTCATTTGAACTAATAAATTGGACAGATGTCGCCGTGGCACTTTCAAAGCTCACTGTTGGATTAGGTCTGAAATACTGTCCTTTTATGACAACTTGCTCGCCGCCCTGAATTAGCCCATTGTCTTTCTCGACAGATGTAATAATTGGAGCATAATGTTTTACGTTAATCATCGGTTGAGGGACCGTATATTGATGTTGTGTGCCCAAATAATTCTTATACTGGACATCAATATTCTGGCTTCCCGCCGGCAATTCGCCTACCACTGCGCCTGATTTATGTCTTATTTTATACTTGAAAGTCAGGAGTTCATTTTTAAGTTCAAGGAATTTCCAAGAAATTGTATTGCCGTTAACAGTTGGCTGCGGTATATTATCTTTGTATGAATCTGGAACAATTTCGAATTCCGGGGATATGGAGTCAGTAACAAGTACGTCATATGCACTGGCTACACCGATTTCTTGAACGATAGCGGCATAGATTTCCGCCAGTCCCACCGAACCTAAGACAAAATGATGGTGATGGGCTGTCGTTGCCATATCTTTCATCAGCAAATTAGGTGCGCTGGTGACAGGATCCTCGGTTTTCAGTAAAAGTGCGATCGTATAAAAAACGATGCCTTCGTTCTTGGCGATGGCCGCTTGTTCCAATGCCTTTTGAGTATCGGTTGCTTGACCATCCGTCATCAGAATGATTACCGGCTGAGCATCGGGTCTGTGGTTACTTAATAGCTGCCGTGCTTTTTCGATAGCTAAATTGGTATACGTACTCCCATCTGCTTGAATGCCGTCAACATATTGTTTTAATTCAGTAGGATTGGTTGAAAGGTCTTTATATTTCACGTTAGTTGCAAAGTCGATAATCCCGACCCGGTGTTTGCTGAAATCAACCAAATCGATAAAACCTTTAGCCGCTTCTCTCGCGTTTTTCATTTTATCTTCACCGTTATTGGGTCCATATGAAGATGCCATACTCCCCGAGCGGTCAATGATAAGGATGACGTCATTGGGCTTAACGAAGTTGCTGTCTGGTGTCCCTTGTACATTTAAGGTGACTTCCGTTTCTCCTCCTTCCAAAATATCAGCAGGATTCACCGTTTTCGTTACCTGCACGTTTTCCACTGTGGTCGCAGCATTCGCTGTTGGGAAGCCTGGAAATTGCGCAAACATGAGAACGAATACAAGAAAAAGTAGTATTCCGGATCTTTTTTTCATATAAACCTCCCACGATCTCATTTTTTAAAATCCACAAAAAAGGCGCCGACATTATTGGTATTCGACAGCCTTCCGTAATGATCAGAGACGCGTTTTTTTCTTTCCAGAAGATCAATTTGCTCGACTAACTCACCTTTCTCCAACAAAATGACATTTGTGATTTGCTCATGAATCAACCGTACTTCCGACAATAACTCCCGATCAGAGTCGCTTAATTGCATAGTCATAATACGTTCAAACAACAATGTAATATCCGACTCATATAACTGATACTGATCAAAGCACGGATGATCCATAACTTTGCGGTAAAGAAAAAGAAGTTGCTCTACAGGGTTAATGGCTTGCTCTTCCCTAGGCATTTTCTTTTTTTCCGCCCGTCTTCAATGATATTAAAGCTTGTTTCCAGGTTGTTGCCAAGTCCCGGGCAAACTCCAAAGTATCATTTAGAATGGCCTCGTCTCTTTTGATGATAAATTCTGCGATGTAACGACTATAAAACTCATATAACGACCGCAAGTCCTTCGCAATATCATAATCCATGTTCAAAGTCACGATTAATTCGTTTAGAATTACCCGAACTTTATGTATCGGTTCATTCATGACTTCAAACTGATCTTGAGAATATAACTTTTTGGCAAGGAGCAATGATTTGACCATTTCCTGATATAACAGCAAGGTTAATTCTCCGGGACTCGCCGTTTCTACTTGAACTTTCAAATATTGCTGTTGTTGTGCGTAGTGCATAGTTATCCTCTCTCCATCAGTCATTTTATTTATTGTAGCAAAGTGGTTAGCCTAACTGGGAAGATAGCCACGAGCTCTGATTATTCAACTTTTGCAGCGCCTGTTCCATAGCTGCAAATTGTTTGTAATAACGGTCCTCGATAGTTTGCAGTTTGGTCTTCCAATTCGATTCTTGTTCCGATAAGGTCTTTAATTGTTTCCCTAATACGCTGTCATCCATAGCTTCGATAGATCCTGTTCCGATCTTTTTCTTAAACATGTCGATCTGATCGTTTGCCACATTAAACAGTCGGTCGGCGATCCCTAATTTGCTTTTACCCGTAGCGGGCGTATCATCAGAATATGCTACGAACAAATTTACTACTTCATTAAAATTGGTATTGACGGCATTCTCAAGCTTGGCTTCGTCAATTTCTAATTTCCCATTTTCCCTCCAATCACTCTTTACCGTGATTCCAATATCCGAAAGCATGTCAATTTGGCCTTTCGGAACATCCAGCGGGGTATTCAAAGCCCTTCTTAGGGATGAAAGCGTATCACGAAGAATGCCATCGTTATACAAAGTTCCTTGACGTGCTTTTTTCTCCCATGCCGTAATCTGAGTTTCCGTCATTTCTTCTTTTTGCTCTGGAGTAAGCGGCTCGTAGTCTCGATTGCGTTTCGTATCCGCGGCAGCAGAATAAAGGTCGATCAAAGAATTGTATTGTGTAACAAAGTCTTTGATTTTATCAACAATCCCGCTCCGATCCGTTACTACCCCGACACTTGCTTCTCCAGGGCTACGCAAAGTAACCTGGACTCCATTGATCGATACGCTGTTCGTTGCTGACTTTATGACCGTAGAGGAGCCATTTACATAATACTTTGCATCTGACCCATTCGCAGTAGAAGAAGAAAGATTGAGAAAGCTCTGTAAACTGGAAAGACTGGTATCAGTCGTATCGTTTGGATCCACATTGGTTAATTCGACCGCCGCGGCATCCCCCGTCTGTGTCGAAGTCAAATAAAGAATGCCGCTCGTATTATCCCAGTTTGCCTTTACTCCAGTTAGCGAGGACTTGCTGTTGATGTCTTTGACGATAGAGTCCACCGTTGATACATCTTTGGTAAAAGCAATCGTGGCTTTTCCGTTAATCGATATTTGGCCGCTAGCACCTATCGCTTGAGTCGAAGAGTCGATTTTACCACTCACTAGTGTAGCAGAAGTAGCAAGACTTTCTACTTTAACGCTGCTAGTTCCGGCTGAAGTTCCGCTTGAAGCCACTTCCAGAACTGAAGAATTGGAAGATGTAGCCGAGGTCTTCTGAAAACTGCTCTCATAACGCAGACTACTTACCGAATTTCGAAAAGACAGCAAAGCCGTGTTCATGTTTTGATAGTCTTCCCTCTGCCATAACGTAAACTGTTTCGATTTTTGTATCTTATCAAGAGGAAGACGTTCCGCCTGCATTAACTTGGTGATGATGCTATCGGTGTCCAGTGTTCCGCTAAAACCAGTTAATCGAATGGGACCATTGATTGCCATTAATCCACCCCTCCTTTACATTTTTTCATCCACAAAAATCCCAACTTTTTGGCTAATGTTGTAAATTAAATCAAGCATTTTTTCACTCGGGATCTCGCGAATAATTTCATTCGTTTCATCCCTCATCACAAGTACCATGATCGTATTTGTTTTCTCATGTACCTTCACTTGGATATGAGTTCCGAGTTGTTCGAGTTTTTTATTGACCGACTCGACAAGTTCCGGAACCGTTTTCTCTTGGGTGGGTTTCGACTTCTCCGCATTTACGTCCAGCGAGGCTTCGTTAGCTAAACTATTGAACCACGGCAGCAAGGATGAATGTGAAGTGTTTGAAGTCGGATCTACCCTCATCACTAATCTCCCATCGCCTACCTAAAGGCCATATTAAAAAAAGCCGACCGGTTCCCCGGCCGGCTCTTAAACCAATTAACGAAGCAGTTGCAGAACGCCTTGCGGTTGTTGGTTCGCTTGGGCCAACATAGCCGTTGCAGCTTGCTGAAGAATGTTGTTTTTCGTGAATTCGGACATTTCTTTAGCCATGTCAACGTCACGAATACGAGATTCAGCTGCCTGCAGGTTCTCAGCCGTCGTTCCCAGGTTGTTGATAGTATGTTCCAAACGATTTTGAACAGCACCGAGGTCGGAACGCATTTGAGATACCGTGTTAATTGCGGCTTGAACGAGGCTCAAGTTACCAGCTGCCGTAGAGTTCAACGCTCCTGCAGCGCTTGTACCCAGGCTTTGCAAACCTGTTGTGCTGCCAAATTCAACACTCAATTGGGTAGCTGTAGCCGACTCAAGAGTCAACGAAATTGTTTCTCCGCCATTTGCACCCACTTGGAACAATACGCCAGTGGTTGTCCCATCCAACAATTTCTTAGTATTGAATTGCGTTTGCGAAGCGATGGAACCGATTTGAGCAGAAAGTTGTTTTACTTCGGAGTCAATTTTCGCAGCATCTGTAGTTGTCAATACTTCGTTAGCGCCTTGTACGTATAGTTCAGCCATACGTTGCAGCATAGAATGAGTTTCGTTCAACGCGCCTTCAGCAGTTTGGATCAAGGAAATACCGTCCAGAGCATTTTTGTTGGCTTGTTCCAGACCACGGATCTGGTTGCGCATTTTCTCGGAAATTGCCAAGCCGGCAGCATCGTCAGCCGCGCGGTTGATCCGGAAACCGGAAGACAATTTTTCCAGGGATTTGCCAGATGCAGAGTTATTGATAGTCAACTGGCGTTGTGTGTTGTATGAACTGATGTTGTGGTTAATACGCATAATAAAATTCCTCCTTGGAATATGTTGGTGATCAGCATCCTTGCTTCACCCTTTGTTTGGTCGATTCATGACTTGCGGCCGTCAATATCATGACATTCGTCCCATATTATCTATATCGGACGCTAAGCGGCATTGTTTAACAGATATCTCGACATTTTTCAAAAATTATTTTTTATCAGGTTGAACCATATTGAGGAGAAGCCTCTCTACCATATCGCCTTTCAACAATGCAGCATCCATGTTTTGCTGCTGAATCGCATGATAGATCTCTTCCCGGTAAATACTAACCTGCTCCGGCGCTTCAATGCCGACTCTTACCTGATCGCCGGAAACTTCCACAATGGAGATCACGATATCGTGATTGATCATGATTTTTTGCCCTTTACTTCTCGATAGGATCAGCATGACCGGCCTCCTGTCCCACAGCGTTCATTATCAAGTATCGGGTCTGATATTCCGAGCGATCCAGTATAATTTGCGCCGCTTCCTTTGTTTTGGAATTCATAATGATCGGGGCCTTCAAATTAATGGAGATGTCGGATGAAGACCTTACCGCAACGATGGAACGTACAACCACTTGTTCTACTTTTTCGATGTGCAATAGGTCTAGCCAGCGCTGCTCAAGAGAAAAGTCATAGTTCAAGTAAAATCGAAAGGGGTCGGTAACTACAAAAGTTAAATGCTCGTCCTCCAAAGATTGAAAAAATTCAAAAGGACCTTGGCCTTCGGAAAGACTGATAAACTGTTTGTATTGCTCGAATCCTAGGATGGGAGAGACGAAAGTCCACGTATTATCGGAAACAGCTTCAATCTCACCAAACCTCGCCGTATTTACGATCACACCAAATACCTCCTTCGTCTCATAAAAATAGCTAGATGAAACCATTATGGGGTCCATATAGCTATAATGAATTCCACTAAACAACTTCGTCTAATTGTCTTCCAGTGGCCGTAATAAATATAAAGTTTTTCTGAATCAAGTATGGATTAACTTTCCCCGGATAATAATCAACAACCGGCTTGCGAAGCTCGGGATCCGCTGTCACTTTACCAGGAAGGTAATTCATCGAGAGAGACCCTGGGGTAAAGGTTACATCAACATTGTCATAATTCGGGGAGCCGCGAAACTCGATCGGCCTATCCTTCAACGCATTTTGCCGGGCAATCTCCGCAAAGGCATTCCCTGGGATATGAAAGGCCATCATTCGGTCACCTGCCTGAGCGATTTCACCGATATTTTGCAAGGACGACTCAAGCGAGCTTTGGGCGACTCGATCCGTAAACTCATCGAACTTGGCTAGTCCTAAGGCTGACCATGCTTTTCTTGCATCAATCTCCAGGGTTCCTTCCGATCGCTGCATTTCCAACTTTCCAGGCTCCTGATGCAAATTCAGTGAAGGTCGGGGTTGCTCTATACTCCAACGTCCTGGAGTGGTCTCTAGCGCGATTTTACTGAACCCCTGTTGAATCTGAATGCGAGGGATTTGCATTTAACCCCCTCCTACCTTAGAAAGTCGAGCAAACTCGGTCTAATGATGCGCGCCATCGTATCCAGCGAAGCCTGATAAATGCTTTCCGCCGTCTTGAGTTCAGTAATCACTGAAGGCATGTCCGCATCTTCTGTCAAAGACTGAAGGGACTGATAGTTTAAATTCAAGTCTCCCAGCCTGCTCATCGTGAATTCAAGCCGGTTTTGCTTTCCCCCCACTTCGGCTTGGGCGGTAATCACATTTTCGAGGTTCTTTTGCAGCTGCGGGATGATATCCTGGATGGCCTGCGTTCCAGCAGCGCTTGTATCGTTTAGAGCGCTTTTAAAACTATCGACAACAGCAAATAATCCTGCCGCATCCCCCGATGCTCCAAATACCTTGTCTCCCAAAAGGTTCACTGAGATATAAATACCCGCTCCGATCTGGTAATCGACCTCTCCCTGATCCAGACTATAAGCCGTGTTGGCCGGATCACTCGGATACGGTTGTTCATTTACACGTTCCCCATTAAAGATATACTTCCCTTTAAATTGCGAGTTTCCGAGGGAAACCAGTTGCTTGTAGAGTTGATCCACTTCTTGGGCTATGTTATTTCTGGCATCAGACGGAACGGTATCCGTGCCGCCTTGTACCGCCAATTCCGACAATCTTTGAATGATAGATGTCGTCTCGGTCAAAACACTATCCGTAAACGCCATCCAAGAATTCGCGTCTTCAGTGTTCTCCTCGAACTTCGTAGTCGAACTAATCTCCGCTCGATACTGCAAGGCGCTGGCAACGCCAACCGGGTCGTCGGAAGGGCGATTGAGGCGGCGGTTGGTCATCATTTGTTCCTGGTATTTGTCCAGACGTTTAAAATTGTTTTGCAGATTGCTCATCATGGAACTGCTCATCATCGATTGAGTAATACGCATTTGTTATTCATCTCCTATCTACCGACCAACGACTCCGGTCCCGTTAATCAATTTGTCCAACATTTCATCCATTGTCGTAATCACACGTGAGGAGGCGCTATAAGCGTGCTGGAACTTGATCATGTCCGCCATTTCCTCATCAAGAGAGACGCTGCTTACCGCTTGACGCATGCTATCAGCATGGTTCGACAACAACGTCCCGTTCTGAACCATCCGGTAAGCGTCGTCCGAATCCGTACCCAATTGGGCAATGACAGATTGGAGATAACCGCCGAAAGTTCCTTCATTCGTGATCGCACCGTTCTGAGCGCTGAAATCGAACTTTCCTTCTGCCAGCGAAGCGATAAGCAAGGCCATATCCCCGTTCCCTTGAAGCACCTTCTCGGTAACTACGCCGTTCACGGCTACCTGTTCTGTCCGCATCGAGGCCGCGATATTGGCCAAGTTGGCTTCAATCTCCGGATTGACGCGAATACTTGCTGCAGTGATCGCTCCGCCATCACTGGATACAAAGAAATCTTTACCCACGGTTGCCGGCTCCTGTAGGGTGTACCCTAATTTATGCAACCCGTTTAGCCCCTCAACGGTATACTTTGTATCTTGCGCGAGCTTACGCGGATTCGTCGGGTCCATCTGCGCACCGGGAATCGTAACGCCTTGCGGCAGAATTGATCCCGCCGGCAAAGTGACTTCAATTTTGCCTGTAGCCAAGGTATTGGCCATTACATTCATTTGATTGATATAACCTTGAACATAAATATCCCGCGATTGAATATAACCAATAATCTCACCTTTGGTCAGCGCTGCCGCATTGGCAAGAGTGAATTCCATGGGTTCGTCGTTCCCGTTGACCACCAATACATCCCCAAAAACAACTTGGAAATTATCCTCGGTCTCTGTGACCTGGACGTTCCCGAGGCCCGATAACTTGTCGATAAGCAAATCCCGTTGATCTCGCAAGTCGTTTGCATTATCCCCCAGGCCTTCCACGCGATTGATCATAATCGTCAAGTCGGAGATTTGTTGAATGGTATGGTTAGCTTCGTCGATTTTCACATCAATACGCTGTGTCAAGTTGTTGCTAAGCGTATTTAATTGCGATGCGATATGGTTGAACGTTTCGGTCAAAGCGATCGCCTTCTGTTGAACTACGGTCCGCGAGGATAAATCCGAGCTGCTGGGGTTCTTGCTCAGTTGCTGCCAAGCATTCCAGAACTCTGAAATACTTGTTGCAATGCTGTTCTCGGAGGGTTCATTAAAAATCCCCTCGATGTTGGCCAACGCTTCTTGTTTAACGTTCCAGGTGGAAAGGTCCGAGTTTTGGTTGCGATACTCAATATCCAGCAAAAAATCGCGAATTCGCTTTATGCTGGTGACTTCCACACCCATCCCGAGTTGGTTCGGACCCGTGGATTTATTCAACCCCGGAAACTCGATGGGTCTTGCCGCCGTCATATTGGCAACTTGACGAGAATAGCCCGGCGCGTTCGCATTCGTAATATTATGCCCGGTTGTGGCAAGCGCCGTTTGATGTGCAAGTATTCCGCGTTTACCCACTTCCAGTGTATGAAAAGTCGATCTCATAAATTTGCCCTCGCTTCCTTTCGTCCCTTAGGCTCTGGTATCGAAATAACTTCTTTTTTGGGGTGTTGGCTGTTGTTTCGAAGGATCGCTGTACGTCATTTCGTCTTCAGGCAGACTTGTTAATAGATTCAAACTGTAATCAATGAACGTAAGGGACTGCTCGACAAGTTCTTTATTAATAGCATTAAGGCGTTTCAATTCATGCAAGGTAGACGACAATCGGCTCTGCGTTTCCAAGAGCATCTGTTTCTCCTGGGGATCAAATACGAGACGGGTCATTTCTGTGATCGTCAGATTTAACTGCGAACGGATTCCCTTCTCCTTCAAAAACTGAGACACGGCCTCCACACGCCTATCATCCATTTCGGCGGCTTGTTTCAGCACGCGAGTTTCTTTGGTCATGACTTGCGTCAAGCCAGCCACGTCGTTGTCCATCACTGCTTTTTGCTTCTCGAGGCCAAGTTCAATTAAGGTACGGTACAACTCGTCCATACGTTGCAGCACATCGGTTACTTGTTGTACACTCATTCTTTACCCTCGGATTCGACGAAAGACTTGAAGTAAGGGGCTAGCTTCTCCGCAATTTTTCCGGCATCCACATGGTAGGTTCCCGACGACACCGCTTCTTTCAACTCCGCAATCCGTTCACGGTGCTGGGGATCCTGAATTTTCTTATATTCCTCAAGCATACCCTTCGCTTCCAACGAGATGGAAACCTGGTCAACTTGCTTTTTCTTTGGCAAATGGCTATCGCGGTTTTCAATATTCCGTTGATAAGGATTAATCCCGCCAATTCTTCCTGTTTCATTGATTTTCAAGTTTCATTCACCTCGCTTCAAATAGAAAAAGCCGATAATCTTTACTAAGTTTATCGGCGTGGGTTTAGGCTTTTTTAATAGCGAACCCTTGGAGGATTAAGAATATTATGCCAAAGTATCAGGCTTTTAGTCGTTAGGGACTACGAAATCTGTCGATAGCGTTATAAGCGCCATTGCCGCGTTTATCATCAAACTCGTTGTTTCTCTGGGACTCCCCTCTGGCCGCCGCAGCGAGATCACGCGTAAGACGGGTACGGCAGGAATCACACATATTCCCATCCCGAATGAGAACACCGCAGACTTCACAGGGATACATCATATTGGGGTTATTTGCAACGGAGATGCGTCCTTCTTTGATAAATTTGGTGATTTGACGAATCGAAACGCCTGTGGCTTCATGAACTTCCTGAATCGTGGCCATTTTCTCTTCACGCAGATATTTCAGGCATTTTTCGTATTCTTCCTCAATGTCTTTGATGCAAGAAGGACAAATATCTCTGAAATTATTGGCAAACAATCTCCCGCAGCGCGGACAATTCCCTAGATTGATCCCCATATGCTTCTACGTCCTTTCAGAATGGCTTCATTTAATGTTAGATTACCCTATTTATGAAGGGTTCGTCTACAGGTTTGTCAACAGAAATGCAGAATTTTGTAAGAAATTAAGTTAAGATCGGGCCCAGGTCAAGCAGTAAATTTCGGCACGTCGTCCGATTCGGCCGCAGAGCTCGTGCAGGGCTCGGGAGCAAGCCTCCAGCGTACTTCCCGTTGTATATACGTCATCAACCAGCAGCAAACGCACCGGCTCGGGAGAAGGATCAGTCAGGATTCGGGAAAAAGGATCCGGTCCCCCGGCCTGGCCAAGCGGGAACGTTCCCTCCGCCTCGGTCGGGAGCGCGCGGGCCCTGGGGAGAGGGGGACCCCCAACCCATGAAGCTGCTCCAAATCTTGGAGCGAGCCAATTCGAGGATGCGCCTCGACTCCGCTTTACCACGTTTACTGCTGCCGACAGCTTCTCCGCGGCCTGGGCGGTCGGCCGAAAAACATCGTGCAGGTCGTGCATCCGCTCCCAGCGGGTCTTGAAGCTTTGTTTCTCGGTATGCCGGGAGCGCTCCAACAGATTCAGCAAGGGGATACGGCCTGCCGACGCAGCGCCATAGGCCAGCCGGGCAGCTTGATTGAACCCCCGTTCCTGCATGCGGCCGCTGCTGACCGGAACAGCAGTCACCGCGTGGAAACGAAAGGATGTGCCGCTTCCATTGCCGGGAATGCCGGCTTCATCCAGTTCTTGGATCATCCTCCGGTACGCCGCTCCCGTCATGCGGGCCAGAACGGTGCCATACGCTTCATTTCCGCGATATTTGTACTGGGCAAGCCACTCGCGCATCGCCGGGCTGTAAGCAACGGCGCTTCGATTTATCACGAAGCTGCGGGGGGCCTGTCCCGTCCGAGTGCAATCCGGGCAGCCCACCTGGCGACCGCAGATCCGGCAGCGGAGGCTTTGGATCCATGGGATCGAGATATAGCAGGACAAGCAAATTTCCGGGTAACCCCGCACGCGGTCGGAAATCGTTTTGCCGCAGGTTAAGCAAGGAATGGCGGGCGGAGCAAGCAGTTGATGCAACGGGGAAAACAAGCTGGTCCAGGAAAAGGTTCGTCCCTCATGAAACCGGTAGGTGCTTGAGGACAAGAAGTTTGATGAGAAGTCATCCGCAAGAAGGGCGTCAGTTGCCGCATGCCCCCCTTTTTTCGCCGAAATTGGCAGTACCTTTCGAAGGTCCTGCTCGGGAACCGGCCTGACCTTGGCATTCGCATCATCGTCCGCCTGCACCGGGAGGAGCCTGCCTCCACATAACTCACAGGGACTTTGCCGAGGAATCCGGGACGTTGTCGCCCGGTTCCAATCGCGGCTGCGCGCCCGGTACCCGTCATTTGCAACACTCTGGGATGACTTCATCATTTTTTATTGACCCTCCTTCACCTTCAAAAAACCATTTTTATGAGCAGCGGCGTTCATCATCCGGATTTGCCGAATAGCGTTTCGCTGCGATTTGGTCCATACCGGGGCGGCAAAAACGACTTTTCCGTTCGGATCGTCCTGGGAACGCCCGGCTCTCCCGGCCATCTGCACCAGGGAAGCTTCATCGAACAAGTCGCTGTCCGCGTCTACTATGTATACATCGCTTTGGGGCACGGTCACGCCGCGCTCCAGAATCGTTGTCGTCACCAGCATTCGGATGTGCCGTTCCCGGAAAGCCAGCACTTTCTCGGCCCGGGCCGGATCCGCGGAGGACGTCCCCTCAATTCGGATCCCGGGAAAATAAGAGCGCAGGAGCTGGGCGTATGCCGCAATCTGACGGATTCGCGTCACGAAGATAAAGATCTGCGCCCCGCGCCGAACCGAGTGATGAAGAGGGTGCAGCAAAGCGGGCGGCAGGGAATGGCGGCGCAGGCAGAGCTCCACGCTTGCCGTTGTGATCCGTTCCGGAACCGGCAGCGGGCTGCCGTGATACCGCGCCGGAACTTTGGCGTGCGGCAGCCGGCCGGCCCGGATCTCCTTTTGCAGACGGAGGGGTGGCGTCGCGGACAGGAAGATGAACCGGCCTTCCGGCTTGCAGGCCGCCTCCGCCGCATAGCCCAGCATCGGATCGTTGTGGAACGGGAACGCATCCAGCTCGTCAATCACAACCAAATCAAAGGCCTGATGGAATCGCAGCAGTTGATGGGTAGTGGCCAGGATCAACCGGGCCTCCTCCCAGCGCTGCGGGCTCCCGCCGTATAAGACGGCCAGAGGCTCGTTGGGAAAAGCTTTTGCTATCCGCGGCGCCAGCTCCAGCACGACATCGCGTCGCGGCGTGGCAACCAGTACCCGTCCCCCGCGATCCAACGCGTAGCGCAGCAAGGGGAAGATCATCTCGGTTTTGCCGGCCCCGGTCACGGCCCAGAGCAGGAAGCGGGATGGTCGGGCGATCGTATTCTGGCGGCGCCGGGAGGAGGGGAAGCCGGCGCGGGACGCCGCCCGGGACGGGGCCGCTTCCTGCGCTCGCGCCAGGAAGCGCAGCGCCTCCCCCGCCGCGCCGCGCTGGGCNGCTGCCGACATCTCCGTAGCCCACACGCCTTCCGTGCTCCCCGTTCTGTTTTCTCCCGATGCGCCAAACTCTTTTTTCGCCTCCACAGCCATCCCTGTCTCCATCTCCAATGAATCCGATCTGTTTCCTTCCATGCTTGGACCCCCTTTCTTCATGACCGCCCGTCCCAACTCCGTCACCCGGCCGTCCTTCCACAACCATCCCCGAAGCTCGCCCAATAAAGAAACTTCATCCAAGGCCCGACCTGCCTTCCCCAACTGCAGTTTCTCTGAAGTCGCCAACCGCGCCTCCATCCGCAATTCCTCCTGCAGTTCCCGCTTCAGCAGGTGATCCCATTCGCTCGACGACCAGCGATCCATCTCGTTTGCTGGTTTGAAACGGTCCCTAACCTCAACGGCCCAACCTAGCGGCAATCCCTCCGACAACAAGTAGATGGCACGGGCGTCCCTCCCCATCCACCAAAACAAATCCACGCGCAAATCCAAACTCACTCGCAGTTGCCAACTTAATCTAGTTCTTATGGCATACAACCCACCCTTCAAATCTCCCACCATCTTCCTATTTTTTAGGAACTTCATCCATATTTCAACAATATTCGGATAATTCCTCTTTTTATGATCATTCTTTTTTGGAAATTCTTTTTTGCTCCGTTTCTTCGACTTCTTTCACCAAATTACTCGCGTCCTATGTCGGATCTTGTCCCCCAAAAACCATCCCTACGAAGGGTTTCCCACCGCCCCCGGGCAACTATTGATTTGACCGACCAGCTTGTGGAACCTTTCATCATGTTTGAACCTTTAACGGAACAGCGAGACCTTATTTGCCTATTTCCCGGCTATTTCCCAATGTAACGGAACCTACAAGCCTTATTCGGCTCAAAAACGGGGGACTCCCTCTAGTTCGGCGCAAATAAGGTCTCCTCGTTCCGTTAAGTTTTAAAATCTCGTACTCCTATGCAAATAACGCCCCTGAGTTCCGTTAGCGCCGCCAGCCCCTACATCTACACCCCCCCTCTCCAACACCTCCCATTACTCTCCGCTACTCCTTCGCCATGACGTCACTCTCTCCTCATCCCCCGATCACATTGCACCATTACCTACTCCTTCCCCCTTCCCAATGCACCTCACTTATCGCTCATTAATCATTGCTCCCACTCATTCTCGTTACTCATTACTCAATACTCCACACTCCGTACTCATCCCCCCCTTCCCCATCCTCAATCCCCCTCCCACGCGCCAAACGCAAAAAAGCACACTCCTCGGCTTCTCGCCATTCAGAGTGTGCTTCACACTTTACACTGCGCATTCCAATGCAA
This sequence comes from Paenibacillus phocaeensis, assembly GCF_900021165.1. Lineage (GTDB taxonomy): Bacteria > Bacillota > Bacilli > Paenibacillales > Paenibacillaceae > Fontibacillus > Fontibacillus phocaensis. Next base: position 122,047 of record NZ_FCOQ01000012.1, read on the forward strand.
CAGCTTGGTGCTATGTTGTTGTCTTGCCTGCATCCACTGCCGTTCATCAGCTCCGGAGCCCCCCGTTCCGGAAAGGGGCTTACACATGGACATATGGGATTTTGTCCGCCTCCCGCGGTACGCGAAGGTCAATGCAGACGGGCGCTTCTCCGGCCAGCAGAGCCGCATGCGCTTCCACATCCTCTTGCCGTACCACCGCCAAACCGATGACCGTGAGCTCCATCTCGCCTTGCGTTTGGAGCTTTCGCATAATTGCCAGCGTGTCATCTTGCGAGCTCTCGTCGAGCACGGTCACCCGCAACGGCAACCCCCGCAGACGGGCATACCAGGAGAGTGCCCGCAAATACCATTCCATTTGATTCTCATGATTGCTCGTGACGAGAATATAATGAATCGCGCGATCCTTCCGTTTACCCTGCCGATACAGATTGTGCAGGACATGCACCAGCGCAGCGGCCATTCCGTAGCTGAGCAGGATCCAGCCAACATAAGGAACCACCGTACCCACCTCCTATTAGAGGTAGTTCAAAAAGCCATCTTTGGATCACGATGTAGTTCCATGAAGGGGATTCGACGTCGAATCTTGAATTCACCCGGTCGCTCCGTTGCTCACGTACCCAAAACGTACGCTCCGCTACTCCCTCCCTAGCTTCATTCAACCTTCTCGGTGCTCCAAACCTACCTTTTTGAATCCTCATCTGAACGAGGTAGTTCAAAAAGCCATCTTTGGATCACGATGCAGTTCCATGAAGGGGATTCGACGTCGAATCTTGAATTCACCCGGTCGCTCCGTTGCTCACGTACCCAAAACGTACGCTCCGCTACTCCCTCCCTAGCTTCATCCAACCTGCAGCGTTTTGAAAAAACGCACATCGGAAGCATACGCTTCAGCGATCCAAACCTGCCTTTTCAAACCCTCCCGTATAGCGACAATATATGCCGCCGCACAAAGGTCGGTTACTGGGCTCGCACGGAAGGAACCGCAGCGTCAGGCGCAACGGCGCGTGAGCCGGGATTCCGCCAACTATGTATTTGGCTGGTGCTGTTTCTCAAGGGGGCTCTTTTGAGGCAAATGAGACACCCGCCTCACTTTTCAATAACATGCATAAAATGGTAACCGCGGTCAAAAAAAAGTTCGTCCCCCCCGATCCCGCACGATGCTTCGCACCCGCGGGAACGCCGACGTATCGGCCCGTTCTCCTTACAGGGTCACCCAGCCAAACTTAATCGCATTAATAACCGCTTGGGTTCGGTCGTCCACGTCCATTTTTTGCAAAATACTGCTGACATGGTTCTTGACCGTCTTCTCGCTAATGAACAAATGCTCGCCGATCATCTTGTTGCTGCGGCCTTCCGCCATCAGACGGAGCACTTCGGCTTCCCGGCGGGTCAGCGGATTGTCGTCGCCAGCAACAAACTTCACGCCCGCTTCGCGGATCGCGGTATCCTCGGCAATCGCACCGGTCTCGCTCAAGTATTCCATCCGGCGCAGCTGCTGGATCAATTTGCCCGTTACCTTCGGATGGATAAACGCATTCCCTTCCGCTACCGTCCGAATCGCGTTGATCAGGGATTCCGCTTCCATGTCCTTCAGCAGGTAACCCGTCGCACCTTTCCGCAGCGTCTCAAACACATAACTTTCATCATCATGAATCGATAAAATAATAACCTTCACGTCGGGCAGCGCCTCGCGCAGCTCGGCTGTCGCGTCCACGCCGTTAAGCAATGGCATGTTGATGTCCATCAGTACGATTTCCGGATGAAGCTGCAAGCAACTTTCCAGTACCTGGGTGCCGTCCCCGCATTCACCAACAACTTCGATGTCTTCCTCCATATTCAAAATCCGCTTCAGACCCTCACGAAATAACTGGTGATCGTCAGCCAGGAGAACTTTAATCACTTGTCTGGTTCCACTAGTAAGACTATCCATCCTGGTACTCCTTTCTCTTATCTGAGTTGGTTGGGATATGAATGATGATTTTCGTGCCCAGGTTGGCCGCCGATTCGATCTCCATCCGGCCTTCGAGCAGCTCCACTCTCTCCCGCATGCCAATTAAACCAAAATGCGTATGCTCTTTCGTCTTCTGTTCCAGTTGCTCTACCTTGAAGCCCAGCCCGTTGTCCGACACCACAATGCGGATCATTTGCGCTTGGTACGTAATTTCGACGCCCACATAAGTCGGAAAAGCATGCTTCGCCGCATTCGTCAGCGCTTCTTGAACCAGCCGGAAAATCGCCGCCTCCATCGGCGAGGACAACCGGTGCTCCTTGCCCCGGGTTTCGAAGGTCGCACGAATCTTCGTCTTCTCTTCATAGTCATGCACATATTTGCGCAGCGTCGGAATCAATCCCAGATCATCCAAAGCCATCGGACGCAGATTGAAAATCACCTTCCGCATCTCTTCCAGACTTGAACGAACCTGCGCTTTCAAATCTACTATTTCGTCCTGCACTAGCTTAAATTCCTGCTTAGCAAGCATTCTTTCTACAATTTCCGTCCTAAGCACTAGATTCGCCAGCAGTTGGGCAGGCCCGTCGTGAATCTCCCGGGAGATGCGCTTTCGCTCTTCTTCCTGGGCCAAAATGATCTTCAATCCGATCAGCTGACGATTCTTCGCGGATTCCAAAATCCGGGTCACTTGTCCTAATTCGCCGGAAAAATACTCCAGCACGACGCTCATCTGCGAGCTGATCGTTTCGGCCCGCTCCACCGATTTCTCCACATTGCGCGCGCGCTTCTGCAGCTCGTCGCGGCGGGCCTTCAGATACATTTCCTTCTCGCGGTAGATAAGCAAATCGAGCTGGAGTTGGGTTGCTTTTTCATAGGCTTGCTTGATGTCCTCTTCGTTATAACGCACGAAGTCCCGGCTGACTTCCGTCAGCCGGATGCGAGATTTCCGGTAGTTTACCTCGAGCTGGTCGACCTTCTCCACCGTTTCCGCCGTTTCCTTCATGACATTCTGCAGCTCGCTGCTCAGCGACTTCAGCTCATTGCGGGCCGAATCCAGAATCTCCAGGATCTGCAGCTTGCTATTTTCCAACACGCTTACAGCATTATTAATAACGCGATCTATGGCATCCGCTTGAAAATCCACGCAATCCTTCTCCGTTTCTTAGTCCGAATAGTCCCAGACTAATCATATCACGATTCGAGGGTAATGGATTTGGTTTTCTTTTCCCAATTTACGCCAATTCCAAGCTGCTCAGAGACCAAACGTAACGGGACTAAAGTCCTATTATTTACAATAATCGGGGATACCTCCGCTTTAGTAGAAACCCCGTTTAGCAAAAAGGCCTTCTGTCCAACCGTCAGCTCCAGAATGGTTGCACCGCGGGTTACCGTGATTTTCTTGGCCGCGCTGTTCCAGGCAGCATTTCCGCCAAACACGTCCATCACATACTTGATCGGCACGTAGGTCGTGTTGTCTTTGAGCAGCGGGGCAACCTCCAGGTTTTGCTTCTTCCCGTTCACCGTCATCGACTTCTGGCCCAGAACCATTACAGCCGTCGCGCTTGGGAAGTCGGAGTTGCTGGCACCGGCTGCCGGAGCCGTAAACCGCACGTTGTCAAAAGATACGCTGCCCGTGAGCGCCCGTTCGTCCTGACCCTCTTCGACATTCACGACGTATAGCCGTTTCAGCTTCGCCGGGAATTTGATGTTGCTCGCCGTCAGATCGGCCGTGAGCGTCTTCCAGCCGGTGAAGTCCACCGGACGCGCCAGGTCGATGTAGACCGGCTTGCCATCGGCATCGGACAATTCGGCCCGTACCCAGTTCAGACTGGCATCGCCCAGCACGTCGATCGTCATGGTCGTCGCGTTGTCCGGAATCGCTTTGCCGCTTGTGCCGTTGATTTGCGCATAAGCAAACTTGCTGCCGCTGCCGCCGGTCAGATCGTAGTCAAGCTTCAGCACTTTGGAGTTGGCGCGTTCGCCGTCGCCTTGGACGAGGGATACCGTTCCGGTTGCTTCCGCCGGCAAGCCGGTGAAGGAGATCGGGTAGGCGGTATTTTCGAAGCTTTCCCAGATGGATTCCGTCGAAGCCGACAGAACGACCGGAGTTCCGGTAAAGCCGTCATAAGACGGGGTCGCATAGGCGAACTTCGCGCCGTTGTTGACGGACTGCACCGTTAGTACGCCGCCCTGCACGCTGGCCTTCATGCCGCTGAACGCCCATTTGACCGATTCGGCCGGAACGTCCACGGTGCGTCCGTCCTTCAGCTTCGCGGTCACCGCAACCGTAACGCTGGTTCCCGCTTGCAGTGGCGCAAACGTCGTTCCCGCCGTCAGGCTTTCCAGGTCGCTGCCGCCCAGCACCTTCACGTCCATGCTGGTTTTGGCTTGACCGCTGGAGGCCGTGATTTTCGCGGTGCCCGCCTTCACGCCTTTAAAGCCGCCGTCGATCCACACCACGTTGCCGTTGCTGGCTTGCCAAGTCGCTTGGATGCCGCTCGTATCGATCGGGTTGTAATACGTATCGTATCCTTTAAGGGCGTACGGCACCGTTTGGCCGATGAACAACGACGAGGCGCCGCTGACTTTAAGACCGAGCAGCGTGCCTTGCGGCGCATTCGTAAACACGCCAAGCCCGTTGGCAACCGCGCGTTGTCCCGCCGACCCGTTGGACGTTGTAAACGTCAGCTGCGCCGACGTTTCCGCCAGCGGACGTGTGACCATCGTCGTGGAGCCGCCGCCGTCCAGGTTCATGCCTTTCCAGACGCCGATCCCCGTCATGAAGCCCTGCAGCTCCTTCAGGGTGAGGCCGGTGCTGTTGCTGTTCTTCTCGGCGGTAATGATATAAGCCGTCTTGCCGTCTTTGGAGTAACCCACCGCAGTCCGCGCCACCGGGCTACCGCCGCTGATGGATGTAATCGAACGGGTGAACGCCGACGCTTGGCCTTGGTCAACCAGCAGCGTGTGCCCGCCGATCATCATTTTCAAATCCGCCGGGTTGACGATTTGTCCGTCGGTTAAAGAGCGAAGCTCATAGGTTGCATCAACGCGCTGACCCACCTGCAAGTGCGTCGCCACATAATCAGCCGCCGTACCATGGGCACGCAAAATAAACCCATCCGCCGGCACCGGTCCCGGAATCGCCGCTTTGAGGGAAATCTGCGTAACAACCCCGCCTTGCACCAGCACCTCGGTTGGTGTCGTTCCGCTGGAAGCCGGACGTTCCTCCGCTTTCCAGGCGCTCGTATAAATGAATAGGTTATTCACGTGGCTGTAGGCTTTATCCGGTTCCGTCGTGTAGGATTCCTGATTGATCCCGGTGAGCGGGAACGTCGAGCCGTCCTCGGCGAACACCGTGCCGCTGAAGCCAAAACGGTCGATCAGCGGTGTCCCGTCATTCCGCACGGCAAAAGCATACATCCCCTGCAGTTGCGCCGGGCTGGTGACCACCGTACCCTTCGTGACCGCAGGTCCCATCGGAACCCCCTGACCGCCGGTCGCAAAGAAATCGCCGTTCACGCCGGCGACCGCACCGGTCTCTCGGGCCATCCCTTCCACGCTTTGTCTGGTCGTTACTTGTCCCCCTTTGCCGGTCATCACGTCCAGTTGAACGTAAGGATTCGTCAAATCCACCTCAACCACATCCACCAATACCTTTACCGGCTTGCCCGACCGGGTCACGGTGTACTGGTATTGGACGAGCTTGGCCCCGGACGTGATCATCTCTTCGCCCAGCTTGACGGTTTGGCTCGCCGCCGCTTCCGCAGTCAGAGCCGGACCCGCGATCGGCCCAACGCCAATCACAGGCTGAATCCATATCAATCCCGCCAGCGTGACAAGGGCAATCCGCTTGCCGCCTTTTGCCACCAGGCGGGTCCATTTCACATTTTGATGCACGACGACTTCCATATCTGCTTCGGTTTGACTTCTTCCGTTTTCCTCTCTTTTGACTACCATTTTGTTCGACAACTCTCCCATCTATTAGCGCTTCTATCGTGCTGCTCTTTCAGCTAGTCTCTTATTAATAGACTACTTTCAGGCGGAAAAGTTACGAAAAATAGCAAGATTGTTGAAAGAAGGGGGCGATTCATTGAACTTCGGAGAACCGCTATGGGGATCATGTGAATATTGTGGATAAAAACTGTGGAAAACAGGGATAACTTTCGGCGCCACTCTCAATTAGCGACACCTCGCATTGTGGATAATGTGAATTACGTGGATAACTTGTGCGCAAAAAGAATCCCGACACCAGGGTTCACCCCCAGTGCCGGGAAACGTTGTGGATGATTAGATGTAGTTCAGTTTATTCAGCACGCGCTTCAGCATCACCGCGGCTTGAGCACGCGTCGCGTTGCCTTGCGGCTGGAACGTATTTGTCGTCACGCCCTGGATGATGCCTTCCTTCACGGCCTTGGCCACCGTGTCCTTGGACTGGATCTTCGCCGCGTCCTTGAACTTCGATAAGGTCGCGGTGCTCGCGCCGTTCATCGACGTATCATACCCGGCGTATTCCATCGCCCGCACCATCATCAGCGCCATCTGCTCCCGCGTGATGTTGCTGTTCGGCTTAAACGTGCCGTCGGCGTTGCCGTTGATGATCCCGGCCTTCGCCGCCGCCCCGATGTACGCCGCCGTTGTTCCGGAGGAGACGTCCGGGAAGCGGCGGGCATAAGATTCATCCCCGGCAAGCCCGAGGCCTTTGGCAATGTAGACGGCAAATTCTGCGCGAGTGATCTTCTTATCCGGCTCAAATTTGGAGCCGGAAGATGGCGCTACGATGAGTCGACTGGCCAATTCAGTGATGTCCGTCCGTGCCCAATGCTTGGTGGTGTCGGCAAAATAACTATAACCTACCGCAGGGCCCACTACGGAATTCCCATTGAGCTTCCCGTTGAAAATGACGGCGCTGCCGCTGGTTGTTGCTTTGGACGGAACATAAGATAAGGTTTGTGAATTAAGGTCATATTGCATCAGCATCAATTGACTGTTCGGCGAAGTATTCGTTGCTCTAATGTATAGCCGCCCGTTATGGGAGATCTCCACCGCATTTTGCGTGTTAATTCCGTTAGATGCTGACACATAGATTTGCACCGGGTCACTCATTGGGGTTGTCGTTACGCCATTACTATAATTCGTCCCCGGTAATTGTGACTTCATGACCGGCTCCATCTGGATTGTAAGATAGGCTGAGGTCAAGGAGCTTGCATTTAACGATCTGGAAATCTCCGTGAACGGAATCTTTTCGACCGGTAGTTCATACATCGCTTGGTTATGTTTGACCATGAAAGACGCGGTTTTCCCTCGACCGTAGATGTCCATCAACGCTTGAATGGGAACAACCACTTCCGCCGCTTTCTCGGAGGAAGGAACCTCGAACACCAATTTACGAACGGATACGTTGTTGTCTACTAAATACTGAAAGGCCGTTTGCAATTTAGTACTATCGATAGTGTATTTTTTGATTCCTACACCTAAACGCGAACGGCTGTCCGTGGCTTGAGCCGTATTCACGTTTAGCAGATATCCGCCAACTCCAAACTGAGCATTACTCATAGCAGTCAGATCATCCGGTTGTATTCCGTTCGGCGTTGGGGTCTGACCTCCCATCAGGTTTTGCACCGCTAAATTATTGAAGCTTTTTATCATATTGCCCAGGTTGTCATATAATGGCGCTGCTCCTGTCAGATAGGACAACGTCACAACTTGCCCTGCCACTACAGGAGAGCTCAGTTTCAAGGTGACCGTATTGCCGTTAAGCGTTGCGGATTGAACCCCTCGGTTCACGTTGCCCACATTGACATAAAATTGATTCACCGGGATATAGGACGCCGGCTTCAAATTAGAATTAAACGTGATCGTAAGCGTATCCCCCGTTACCGTTGCGGAACGAACTCCTTCAGCAAGGTTACCGTAAGTGACCGGTTGCAGATTGATGTATCCCGCCAAGTTCCCGTTGAGATCCGCAATGCCCCCGCTACCCGAAACATAAGATAACGTGACGTTTTGATCTTTCGTAAACGAGGAGGCCAGGGTCAGGATCACTTGGTTGGAAACAATCTCCACGGTTGTGACATACACCGGCGCATTATTGACCAAGATCGAAAACTGGCTTTTCAGCGGTGTCGGACTTGTGCGCAACGCTTCGTCGTATGTCAAAATCACTTTGTTGCCGGATCCCTCGACACTTTGGAATTTCGGAGCCACTGAATCATTGTAGTTGCGGACGAAGTAATCGGTAAAGCCGGCGATATCAAAGCCGCGATAATCCTGCAGCGGATAAGAGCCGGGGGAGTAGGATACTTTGACAACGTCACCGTTTGAAATCGAGTTGGATAAATACAAGGTTATCGTTGAACCGCTGTGAGAAAGGCGGCTGACTCCCTTGGAACTACCGTTCGCTGTCACCGTAAACTGCTGATACGCATAACTCGAAGGACTCTTCAGGGTATCGCTAAAGTACAGCGTAACCGTATTGCTTGTTGCATACCCTTCTCGAGGTTTCGGCATGACCGAGTCGATTCCGTTGGTAACCACTTTCCCAGTGAAGGCTGCCGCGGCATTACCGGATGTATCTCGAATCCCCGACGTACTGCCTGTATAACTGATTCTGACATCTTGCCCAACGGCTATACCGGTTTCCAAATAGACATAAACGGAATCACCGGATACGGTTACGTAACTGATTCGGCGCGTTTCGCCATTCACCGTTACCGTGAAGTTCGAAGTCGACAAATACGAAGAGGAATTTAAAGTCTCGTTGTACAACAAGCGAATGGTCGTGTTGTTGTACATCGTTGCGCTCTGGAGTACCGGAGCTGTTTTGTCGGACGCCGTGGTTTGGAAGCTCCAACGATTGTTCCCGCTGATTCCTGCATAATAAACGGATCTATTCTGGGCATCGTAAATTCCGTTCCCCGCAATTTCAATATAATAACTGGTACCCGCTTCCAAGGTATTGGTTGGGGATATCGTGACGACATTAGAACTGGACGATACCGTAATAGGGACGATGGAATTGGTATTGGTTTTTTTGAGCGTTATTCCTGCATTCGCAACCCCCGAATTCAATCCTATATTTCGATTAAAGGTGATGGTCGGTCTCGTGTTGATACTGACGTTCGTACTGCCATTTCCGGGACTAAAAGAGGCCGACAGTGCTGCAGTGGACGAACTAGCTGTCCGGAACGACCAGCTATACGCTGCGGTAGTTTCTCCGCTCCCTTCGATGATAAAAGCATCATTAGGCAAAGTAACGGTATAAGCCGTGTTATATTGTAATAGCGTTGGCGGTGTCAGTACAATGGAATCTGTATAAGTAGCTCCTGTAACGGTAACTTCTTTTTTATCCGTCACTCCGCCCGCACTTGTGGAGATGGTATAAATCTGCGTACCATTGGCCTTGATTCTACCCCCTGGAACACGAACCTGAAGCTTGGTATCTACTGGAACATTCGAAGCTCCGTTCGCAGGAGTCACCGTGGGTATCGGTGCATTGGCACTTGCGGCACTTGCAACCTCCCCTCCCCATGTTCCTAAGAATACATTAAACAACATCGTAAACATCATCCATATCGAGAGCTTCTTCTTCATCTTTGCTTTCCCCTTCCCCGGTTGCAATCCTATATGTAAAGTAAAAATATAAGGTTCAAGACATACCTATAATTATTAACGGCAAAAGCTGCCACCAAGTTTAGAATCCAGGGAATAAAAAAAGATACCCGCTCAGAATTCTGAGACGAGTATCCTTGTCGTTAATATTACAATCCCGCTTGTGTCTTCAACGCTTCAGCCTTGTCCACTCTTTCCCAAGGCAAGTCGATGTCCGTACGGCCGAAATGCCCGTAAGCTGCGGTTTGCTGATAAATCGGACGGCGCAGATCCAACATCCGGATGATTCCCGCAGGGCGAAGGTCAAAGTTTTCGCGAACCAGCTCCACCAGCTTCTCTTCCGCGACTTTGCCGGTTCCATATGTATCCACATTGATGGATACCGGGTTCGCTACCCCGATAGCATACGCCAGTTGGATTTCCACTTTGTCGGCCAGCCCGGCTGCAACCAGATTCTTGGCCACGTAACGAGCAGCGTAGGCAGCAGAACGGTCCACCTTCGTCGGGTCCTTTCCTGAGAAAGCCCCCCCGCCATGACGGGCGTAACCGCCATACGTATCGACGATGATTTTCCGTCCGGTCAGTCCGGCATCCCCTTGAGGTCCGCCAATCACAAAACGGCCTGTCGGGTTAATAAAGTATTTCGTATCCCCGTCCAGCAACTCAGCCGGAACAACGGGGAGAATGACCTGTTCTTTAATATCCTTTTGGATTTGCTCCAACGTAATTTCCTCGGCATGCTGCGTAGATACAACAATCGTATCGACGCGTTTTGGCTTGCCGTCCATATATTCAATCGTCACCTGGGTCTTACCGTCGGGACGAAGATATTCCAGTGTTCCATCCTTGCGCACCTCGGACAGTCGGCGTGCGATGCGGTGCGATAAGGCAATCGGAAGCGGCATCAGTTCCGGCGTTTCATTCGTGGCAAACCCGAACATCAAGCCTTGGTCGCCAGCCCCGATATTTTCGGTTTCTTTATCGACCTGAGCCGGATCCCGATTTTCCAGAGCTGCGTTTACGCCTTGAGCAATGTCGGCCGACTGTTCGTTCAACGAAGTCAGCACCGCGCAGGTATTGTAGTCAAAACCATATTTGGCACGCGTATAACCGATCTCTTTGACCGTCTTGCGAACGATCGCCGGAATATCGACATACTCGGACTTTGTGCTGATCTCCCCAATCACAAGCACCAGTCCCGTGGCTACCGAAACTTCACAAGCAACCCGAGCGTAGGGGTCATTTGCCAAGAAGGCATCCAGCACCGCGTCGGAAATTTGGTCGCAAATTTTATCCGGGTGCCCTTCGGTCACGGACTCGGAAGTAAATAAGTGTCGCCCTTGTACGGACATAGATTCAACCTCCCATGGATAGTATGGCTACGGCCTGTCTATCCAATACAATATAAAGCCCACTCAAAAAATGAACCTTTCCCAAATCGGAAAAGGTTGGATTAACATCCTTAAAGGAAATAGTATCGCATTTGCCAAGTCATGTCAAAATAATTGATGACTTTTGTGGAATAATTTATAGGATAAAGTTCCGTTCTGCTTGGGCAACCAGGCGTTTCGTAATTTCTCCGCCAACGGAGCCATTTTCACGGGATGTCAGATGTCTCCAGCTTCCGCCGTTGCTTTGCCCGCCACCTAAAGCGCCAAGTTCACCGGCAAACTCCGTATCCGCCCCTCCGGATGCCCCATAACCTACAGGTAAACCAAACTCAGCGGCGATTTCGTATTTCCATTGCTGCAGGACCTGACGACTTTCCGGAACGATTTTACGGTTACTTCTTGCCATGATTCCAGCACCTCCTGAAAAAAGTTGGTTTCAAGAGATAGTATGGCATTCACCCTCTTGTCCTACGCTCAGGAATGTTTGTCTGTTCTGCCCAATCATGCCAATCCGCAAGCGAATTATTTAATCTGATATCCGCCCCGGACCATCACGGTTAAATTGTGCGTATTCCCGTCCTGCACTTGAATCCCCCGACCTTCTCTTGGAAAAGACAACAAATGGTTGTTGGCCACAGCGCCGCCGTTGGCAATATCCTTCCCGTCGGTGAGATCCGCAACCCCATTGGAGTCGGCGCTATAAATCACAGCTTTCCCGGAGCGAACGATAAACTCCGCCCCAGCAGCGGCAACGAGAATCTTCCCTGGCTTCACCTCAACGATTTTGATCCCCTCTTCGCTCGAACCACCGCCAGAACCGCCGGTTGAAGGCGTGCTTGGGGGACTTGGCGTGCTCGTGCCCCCACCGCCACCAATAGCCTGCTGGATCGCCTGATCGACATAACTCTTGGTAACCACTGGATCATCCGCCGTTCCCGGCGTCGTTCCCGCACCCTCCGCTTGCATATTCAACAACGAACCTGCCCAAACACTGCCGCCAACCAACACCACGGCCGTTGCAACCTTCCAACCCGTCTTCATGATGTTCCTCCTCTATGAGTCTCTTAATGTATATGATAGTGGTTTTTGTTGGCAGTAACAAGCAAAAACCCCTGCGAGGGGGCAGGGGTTTTTGAGATTGAATCTTGTTAATACTTATTTATATCGTTGTTATTGTATCCTCCAGCCTGCGTAGCAATCTTAGTTTTCACACCCTGATAGGAATCATAAAGTGAGAATTGGAAAGCTCCCGATCTGGCTGTAGCAAAAATAGGATCATTGATCACATAAGAGTAACTTTGGTTTCCACCTACCAAGAAGTCTTTCTCCAGCTCGATTTCCTTCTCGAATCTGGTGCCGCCGGATTCAACAACCTCCAGAACAAGCTTATGCTGAAACTCGCCCATTTCGAAAGTTAGATCACGCTTCAGATCGTATTTGAAATTGATTTGCAACCCTGATGCGCTTGTATGTCCCTCGAGATTCGATATACTTATGGTGTAAGGGAAAAGCTCTACATCTTTTAAGGAATCTTTAATGCTCCGGCTATCCAATTTCAGTTCCATTGCGTTTGCATTGACGTATCCTGTCGGCTTGCCTTCCGCATCCGTAAATTTATTTTCCGTAATACCTTCACCCACAACCAAGCTCCAGTTAGAAACAACGGTGCCTTTAGGTACTTTGGCCGAAAATGAAACGATAGAGGAAGCTGCTGGGCCAATTGTGTTCTTCACTTGGTTAACATCGGCTTTATAGTACTGTCCATCCTCTGTTTTGAAATAACCGATAAGCTGGGCCAAATTGCTTTGTTTATCTTCCAGATTTCTCATGATCAACTCGGTATAAATAATATCACTCGAACCTCCTTTATAGAGGTACGTTTTCCTACCCATCAGATCAGCCTTCTTACCTGCCGTATCAAGGTTATTGTATGACCCGTCAGCTATCGTTTTGAGTTCGCTAGTTCTTCCATAATTTGAGAACATAATCCAGTTGCTTGTTTTGTCTCCTGTCTTCCGTAGCAATTGAACCTGCATTTGCGAGAATTTCAAGCTTGACGGAACATTCGTGACAACGTACACACTCGCTTTTTCACCTGCACCAAGTACTTGAGTCGTATTACTGTTTACCACCTGGACCGTACTATTCACTGCAGTGGCATCCAACTTATATGCACCCGCAAATTCAGGTAATTTAGCTGCTTGAGTTCCTTTATTGGCGATTGTAATTTTGGTCGCTAAGAGATTGCCGTCATTCCATGGTAACGTCTGTACACTATCCAGAGTGATGCCATAAGTTCCATCGTTATTCTTAACGATTTTTTCTTGTCCTACAGCATGCTGCATTTCCGTGTATTCCGGCAACTGATAAGCCGCAACCGGATAACTGGTTCCGGAATTAACCGGTGTAGCTGCTGGATCGGTTGGAGTCTGGCCCGCTCCGGTTGCCGTTTTTAGGATCAAATCCATTTGATCGGCATTAGCAATCAGCGGTAAATTCCCATCCACCGATATAATTTGCTCATCCCCCGGCTCCAGAATCAGCCCATCCAGTCCACTAGCTGTTAAAGGATAAGATTTGGCGCCAACTTGAATGGCAAACGAATAATTAGGAAGAGTTACAGCCGTGTCTCCCTGATTGATAAATGAGAACTGGATCGATAAATCGCTCTTGCCAAAGCTTTGGTTGCGCGATACATTAACAATTTTAGTGGCAATACTGTTGTTTTCAACTTTCAACACTTTTTCTTTATTAGGTGCCGTTGTCGTGGTTTGACCGCTTTTCGTGCCCAACCCCAGCGTGGCTACTGGCAGGTCGCTCTTTGCCGTTTCATCGGCTTGCGTCAAGATCAATTGAAGCCCATTCAAATTTACACTTTTCGGTATTTTGGCCATGAGATTCAAGTTCTTGTTTTCTTGCGGCAAAATCGTGTAATTCGCACTTTGGGAATCTGCCGTTATCGCATATGGCGTTCCGCTGGCCGTTTGTGCCACAAACTTCAAATTAGCATTCTCGAGACTTTTAGTTCCGAGATTTTTCAAATTCAAAGCGACATTGACGTAATTATCGTTGCCCAGGCCAATAACACTGACCGAACTTACCTTTGCATTTACCATAAGATCGCTTAGGGTCAAATTCTTCGAACTGCCTACCGGAGTGGCAACTGCATAACCAGCAGGAATGCTGATGCTCCCCAGCACTTGTTCATAGCCACTTACTTGGAAATTCCATTTAACAATCTGGAAGTTCAAATCGCTATATTTAAGGCTCTTGGCAATTTTAGTGGTATATGTAACACTGACCGTTGATCCGGGAACCACTTTCTTCTTCTCTTTGTCTGCAGCGATGGCAGTGACGTTATAAACCGTACCCGACTTTGTTTTCACTTTCGTCCAGTAGTCAACCAGGGAAATACTTGCACTGCCGCTGTTTTGATAGGTCAGCGTATAGGTAAGAATACTGGATTCTCCCTGAGATAAAATATTCACATTGGTAAGTTTTACGCTGGTTTTAGAGGTAAGATTAACCCCTTTTAGTTGACTTAACGTTTTTACGGCAGCTTGTTTCTGCGTCTTCGTTGTCTTGGCCGGAGTCTTTGCAGCTGCAGCATCAACAGCCCCACCTGCGCTTTGGGCAACCAAAGCAGCAACAGCCAAAGACGCCACAACTAATTTTGCTCTACTCAAGTTCAAACCTCCTATTAAATAAAAGTCGTATATATTATATACGCACAAACTTAAAAAAAGTTTAAAAAAAGATTATGAACTGAGGATGAACTTAGTAAAGATAGCTGTCGGAATTCTCAGATTAAATCGCCACGGGTGTCAGTGATGCAAGAAACGACGCTATCAAATTGATTATAATAACTTTCTATCGGAACCTTACTCGATAGTCCCAACAATATCGATTGGTATAAATCACTAATTATACGAACGAAACATATTCCATACGAATAGAGTTAGCAAATTATTATTTAATTGCATATAGAACAAGTTCGCGTTGTAGAAAGTGAAGTTGTTGCAATTGATTAAAACAGGGCAAAACTTATATGGATTAAACTGATGGATGATAGTGAAATAGCCAGTTTAAAAAATCGAAGGGCAAGAAGAACATGAAGCTTAAAAGAGAGTCTTGACAGTCTTTTGACATCCGTGGTGCTGCTTACAATGTCGTCGACTGCACCTACTTCAGAAAACAAGAAAAACGAACTTCCGAGGTAAAGTCCGTACACGTAGGTGATGCAGAATTACAGTATCGCTCTAGCTTTTCTGGTTGTGTGATACGTTAAGATCGTGTCTCAAAGGGCAGTTTTTCCTTCAACTCTAATCCGGTTTAAAATGAAAAAGGGCCCAGATAAGGGCCCCTTCTCATTTTTTAGATTACTTTTCTCTGAGAGCATCTCCAAAGGTAGCACTGGTCTTGAAACCAGCATAGGCATTCTTACCATCAGTAATAGTACCAAGCGCTTTGTTTACATCTCCAAGAATTTCAATAGACAGCAACTGGTCTTTGTTAAACTTGAAGTCAGCAGGAATTACAAAATCCAATTTCAACGTGCTGCCATCACTCGTATTCACAGTTGCATTCAACAATTTACCATCCAGTTTCACTTCAACTGTTTTGGCAAGATACGTTGCATCAGAGGAAACAACAAGTACATCATCAGCAGTCAATGTAACTGTATAAGTTGCATCAGTTGCAGAGGTATCTTTAACTACATAGAAGCCTTCGCGGAACTCTGGTCTAATTTCATCAACCAAAGTGATATCTTTTTTAACTTCAATTGCGTATCCTTGAGCATCACTTGTAGCAGGGCTATCCACAATACTCAATACAGCACCTGTTGTTCCTGCCAAAGCCGGCAATTTATTATTGTCGTTAAACTTGAGAGTAAGCGTAAGCCCGTCGTTGCTCAACGATGCGCTATCAGGAATGAAAGTTCTGTCAGAGTTTTCGCCAAATGCTTTAGCGTAAATCTTATAGTCACTAGTGCTGTAATTTCTTATTTTGCCAGTGAATTTAACTTCCACTTCTGTACGGGATTTTGCTGTTGCTTCTTTCACAGCAATTTTGTCACTCAAATCAATTTCAGCCTTCAAATTGTAAAGGCCGTTTTCTTTCAACCAATTACCATCTGCATCTTGAATGTAAGAGGCAACAATATCACGAGGACCCGTTACTTTTCCGCCAGAAACATCCAGATTCAAAGATTCTTTAACATCCTTAGTCGTTTTGATACGAACGGTATCCCCGGATACTACATCAACATCAACATCTTTCAAAGTCTTTCCATTTACCAGGTATTTCTCTGCAAGGTCTGCTCTACCTTCGCCAGAAGTTTTCACGTTCACTCTGTATTGAACATACAGAATGCTTTCGTTTCCTTCTTGTTTAAACCAAGCACGAGAAATTGCTGCACCTACAGTTTGTTTTGCGTTAAATGTAGCTTTATAAGGAAGCATCGTATTAGCTACATAAGCAGTATCAACTACATTTGCAACTTCAATAGTGTAATCTGCATTATCAAGCTTTTTGTTCAGATCAACTGTAACTATGTTTTTGTTCTCGTCATAACGCGGGGCTTTGTAAGGATGTCCATCGCTATCCAACCCATCCCCTGTTACAAGATTACCTTCAGCGTTTCTAACTGTATAGTTAGATCTCTTTTCGGCAGATTCCTTAGAAACTTTTTTGCTGAATTGGATTTCCAGGTAATGATACCCATTGTCGTATTGTTTAACTTCAACCTTATCAACCGTTGGGCGCTCCGTATCCAATGTAGGGTTAACTTTAGCTTCACGGTTTGCTTTGTTGCCGCTGTAGTCAGTTACACCTTCAATGTATACAGTATTTTCACCCATAGACAGAGGCTGACTGAATTTCACAATCAACTTATTGTCTCTTTTCTCAACAGTTCCAACATTGCTGGAAACGCCATGATACACTTTGCTATAAGATTTAATCGATTCGTTAAACTCGATCTCAACCTCTTTCAAGTCGTTCGATTTGATCGAAGCAACTTCTGGTGCAGCCGTATCTTGTGCAATCGAGAAAGTGGATTCTACAGGAGCAATTTTCAGCCCAGAGAAATCACGGATGTTGCTAACAGTCAATTTGTGATCGCCAACCGGAAGACTGTAGTTAACAATCGCAACGTTTGGATAGGAGTATTCAACACTACCGCTTACCGATACTCCGTCAACTTTGTAGTTGCTGGAAGCATAAACATCGGATTTTTGAACCGGCTCGCTGAATACTACTTTGAACGCACTAGTTCCCAGACCTACTACTTCTTTAACTTCTGGAATTTGCACGTCAACCGGAGTAAACTTCACAGTTTGCTCGATGGTTTTGGTAGCATCTTCGTTCTTAACATTCTTAACTTTAATTTCAGTTTCTTTTTGGTTTGTCAGCGTGGAAGTCTCTTCCAAGAGAACAGTTGCAGTTTTCTTGTCGTCGGACAACTTAACGCTGTCAACCTTTTGATCCTTAACGTCGTAGTTCAATTTGTTTTCACCGGATTTTTTATCCACAGTGCCGTCAAATACAACTACAACTTCTTTAAGGTTCTTAGCAGAAACGGATTCTACCTTTTGAGCCACTGTAGTTACATAAGTCACTTTGTGAGTGTACTCTTTGTCTTTGTAAGTGAATTTGATTTCAGTTTCTTTGTTAGCTTCGAGAGCTTTTTCCAAAGCAACTTTTACAACTTCACCGTCAGACATTGTAACTTCAACGTTCTTAGGATCAACTACTTTGTAAGATTTAACAGTTGGAACTTGGTTAGCTTCGTAGATCGCGTAAGCTGCTACGACTGCTTGGGAACGAGTAGCTGCTGCTTGGTAGTTGATACCTTCAGGAATAAATCCTTTTTCAACAGCTGCTGCTACATAACCTTTAGCCCATGCGGATGCTGTGTTGTTAGCGTCAGCAGGAACTTCCAGTTTCAGAGCAGTTACCAGAACTTTAGCCAGTTCTTGTACAGTTACGTTGCCCGAAGGATCGAACAAACCTTTAACTGTGTCTTTACCTTGAAGAATACCAGCTTGAGTTGCAGATTCGATGAAAGGAGCAGCCCAGTGATTAGCGCTGTAACCTTTATCTTTGTAAGTTGCTACACCAGTTACTGGTTCCAGGCTCAAGGAATTAACGATGATTTTCGCGAGTTCAGCGCGAGTCAATGTTTTTTCCAAGTGGGACAGGCCGTCTGGGAAGCCATTTACGATACCTGCTTCTTTCAGAGCATTAAATTGTTGCTCTGGAGTCAGTTTGGCATCAGCACCGAATGCTACGGAAGCAAACATGGAGAATGCCATTGCTGTAGACAGAGCTACGGACAAAATTTTCTTCATAACCTTTTTTTCTCCTCCTTGATTAACTATCACATGAGAATTTTCTTTAAATGAATAGCTCGCATTACTCATTAGCCATTGCACCCCCTTTCTAGAGCTTGAGCAAGTTTCCTATAAATTAGGTCTGCAGCGAAACTGCAGAAACTTGTAACCTTTATTCATTTGATAGAATGTAGAAATAGACTAGTTTCCTAATCCTACCTAAACATTATACAATGGGTCCCTGAAGCCGTAAAGCTAATTTTTCTAATAGATAGACAAGTTTCCCTATGAGGAAGTCGTTGCCATGTCTAAATTGGTCGCCATTGTCAATGCTCTACATCTTAAACGCAGCAGGATTCAAAAAGTTGCGGGGGTTTTAAAAAAAATTGCGAGATTGTAACTTTTTCTAAGATTCCCCTCAGTTACGCCTTTTTAACTCCCTTGCCGCCTGACGGAAATTAGTATATCATGCCGGAATATGTCAGTCATTAAGCAACTTTTCCCATTTTCGCGCTATCTCCATTGTATGTGCGCACACGACAAATAAGACGTCCAAATTGGGACGCCTTATGGGTAAATCTCGTACCAAAAGGCTGCCGAGTTTATCTTACTCTCATGGCCAGTTGGATAATACGAGCCCGCATTTGCGGATCGGTATTCAGTTTCTCATACATCTCATCGATCGCTTGCTTATTGTCTTTGTATGTCTTCTCATGCTTCATAGTGATATGAGACCACTCGATCAATTCGTTCTCGGCTGCACGCAGCTCGGTGAATGCATCATGAAAGCCGGTTTCGATAACGAGTCCTTCCATGACCTCCTGGGTTACTTCTTGCAGCTTGGCAGTTTCTTCAATGCGCTTCTCCAATACTTTGGATTTATCCTCAAATTTGCGCTTCGCTTTGGAATAACCCAACTGCGGTTTAGATAGAATCGGTTTCATCTGTTCAAGTTCACCCTTTTGCGTATTGTCTATTACTCTGCCTATTTTAACTTAAAGCTCATGAAATTACAAAAAGATGTAATTGGAAAAAAAGAAGCGGCCTTGGTTCACCTTGGCCGCCTTCAATAATTGAGAGCATATTAACTTAGGTTTTTAGGGAAGATCTTCGAGCTCTTCTTAAGGAGCTCCACCGCAACTTTCCCGGCTTCAGCTCTCGTCATGTTGTTTTTCGGATTGAAGTTGATTGAAGCTTTCTTGCTGCCCGCCGTCGTGACGCTTTGCCCATCCATGATTTTGGCTTTATACACAGCTTGTACAGCCGGACGTGCATACGGGTCAATTCTTCCGGAATCCAGGAATTGCTTCGCCAACGTTGCACTCAACTTGCTATCATTAGCTGCAAGCTTCAGCTTAAGAGCGCGGGAAATCATCATGGCCGCCTGTTCTCGGGTGACAGGTTCCTCCACCCCAAAGTATCCTTCGGTAATCCCGGTAATAATACCTGCGCGGGAGGCCGTTTCAATATACTTGAACTCCCAGGTATCGGTTTTGGCTTTTGGCACAACGTCAAAATAGGTCTGTACCTTATCATCGTAGTTCAACGGAATATTGAGACCTTTGACGAGCAATGTGGCAAACTCCCCACGAGTCGTCAGATCATCGGCTCCGAACGTATTCGGCTGCAGATTCGCCATAATTCCTTTGGAATACAAAGCATTCAGAATATTACGTGCCCATGGATGATTCGTAATATCGCTGAATCCGCGGCTTTGCTTCATCACGACATAATAGCCGAAATCATCAAAAGGTACGGTGATAGTATTGTTTTTGGTATCGACAGCTCCGCCGATATTCTCCCACTCCGAATTTTCCGTGAATCGGAACACCGCTACCGTAGTCCCGGCCTCATCCACAACGCTCTTGTTAAAGGCAAGCTTCAACGTCCCCCGCTGTGAAGGCACCAGCTTTCTTTCCGGTTCCCGGAGCAAGAGATCCCGGAAGTTCTGCGAATCGGAATACTGCGGCAAAATCGAATACGGCGGCAATCCATTGGTTGCCGGTTTGTACGTATCTCCGCTTCCATACTCGCCGTACCCGCCGTTAATCCAATAAACATCGGAGACTCTTGTGAAATTGCTCGTTTTGGCGGTCGAGTTAAACAGCTCGGACAAATCCTCCGGCAAAATAAGCGTTCCAAGACCATTAGGTGTTCTCTCGTCTTTGTCGATATTGAAGAAATTGCCGTAATCGTTGCGACGTTCCAAGATTCCGTTCTTAGGATCCGCGATCCCAAACAACAATTTGTTGTCCGGATAAAACTTGGTTACGCTACCTTCAGGCACATTAGCCGTCTTCAACACGGTACCTTTAGGGAAGTTCAACTCCAGAGACTTATTGAACGCCGAATACTTCGTTGCCGTTTTCTCCGTCATATACTGCGAATCCACAGCAACCGCGCTGGTGTAATAAACCTCAAGAGTATCGTTCAGCGTCTCGGTTCCCCGTACGATTTGAATTTTGATTTTCGTTGCCTTATCCGGCTTAAGTCCAACGTAATCATAGATAAATCTTGCCGGTGCATTCTCAGGCAGGTCCGTACGACGGATGGCTTTCCCTTTATCAATAATGACTTCAGTTGCGCCTTCGGCCTCAATGTCGAACCGCACAAAGTTTTTGTTCACGATAATCTGATCCCCTACCGTAGGAACGGGGGACAAGATCCGGTAGGGCGCCAGAACACGGGAAATCTCCAGTCTTTGCGAAGTACGGGCTCCCGTAGTATTGATGAGCTCCAGGTTGTATACCTGACTCCCCAGCGAATCCAACGCGATGTTTTTAATTCTTAATACAAACTTCCCGTTAAATACCGCCAAATCATAACTCAAACCCGATTTTGTGGTTCCTTGAGTAATTTGCGTATCTGACATCGCTGTGGTCGTAAAATCCACACCATTCGCATCTTCTTGCGAAGAAAAGATGCTCTCTGACCCACGCATCAAGTTAACAATTCGGGCTCCCGCCCCCTGAATGATCAAATCATAGTTCTGGGCGCTCGTTTCATAAATCTCTCCAGTGAGTTTAAACTCAGACGAGCCCGCAAGGATTTGGGTCAACTGGGTATTGGCACCGCTGGTATCATTCAGTTTCAGGCCGGTAAAATTAACCGCTGGGTCGAAAATCTTCGGACGGAATACGGTGATGTTCGAGACGTTGGTATCCAGAATGTACAATCTTAACTCTTTAACAACCGTTCTGGAATTCCCTTTGCCGTCCATGGATACTCCGCTGAACTTAATCCGGTTCTCCCCATAGTATAACGGGCCGGCGATATCAATCGGCAAACTAATCTTAAACTCAGGCGCAGCCGTTGTCGGATTAAAAGTGATCGCTGGCGTTAGTTTGTCATTCGATACCCCGTTCACAAAAAACTGCGGGTTCGACAAGTTCTCAAAATCGCGATATTCCCCGTTGATATCCACGTATAGGTTCGATTGGCTTGAGTCAACCGAAATGGTCTGGCCATCGTACAAACCTTCAACATAAATGTAGTTTTTCGTAGCGTACGTTATGGTTGCGGATTTCGAAGCACTGGAGGTTCCAATGCTAAATTTGACTTGCTGCGTACCGCTGGAAAAACCGGTGATTTGGAATACATGCTGAGTCGCTGTCCCCGAAGTGATTGGGGTAATTGTCGGTCCAGTAGTCCCTTTCGGTAAGTAGACCGCTTTTAGATCGCTGCTATTAAAGGCTTGGTCTGCCGTCACCAAGATATAAAAAGTATCTTTGTCGGCTTGAGTCCCGTCCAAATCCGGAAGATCATTAATATTGGCAGGCGGAGTTGAATTGTCCTTCATATATTTCAATCCGGTAACGCCAATCTCGCCCGGAAGAAACTTAAAGTTGATATTCACTGAGGTCGAATAAGTACCATCGTATTGGACACTCAAATTAAATTTCTGGTCTCCGCTTCCAAAAGAAAACGGAACGCTGACCTCAACCAATCTGTACGCACGGGACACCCCGTCCGGCGCCGGAATCTCTGTTTCGGTCGCTGTAAAAGTCGTGATCGGCGGGTTGGTCGTGTTTAAGGAATCTGTCAGCGTAACACTGCCTTTTCCGGTACCCTGGGAGGCACCGAATGCATTCCCCGTGTCATTTAACAACATCGAGAACTTCAACGTTCCGGAAACCGGCAGGGTTACCGTAGTGGCTTCCGTAATGGTTGCTACTTTGTTATACACATCATAGTCCGCCCCGTTATACTGGACGGCAATCAAGTCAAACGGCTTTGTTTTGTCAAAGTAATAAACGGAGCGTTCAATCGCAACCGAATCGGCGCCGCTTTTGACGGTAATCGTAATTTTGTTAAGCCCCGGTTTCAAGTTCAGGGCAGGCGAGAAGAATTTGCCGGTTTGCGTCAAGGTTGTGACTAATCCTGTGCCCCCATTAACGCTTACGGTTACTTCCGTCGCGTTCTTCACTTCACCGGAGATCGAGACGTTGTCCTTATCCGCAACAACCTCCGAACCTTCATTCAAGTAAATGGTTCCATAGCTGGATCCCAGCAATTTCAAATCCTGCACATAAGGAACTTGATCAAAGAGAGCGTAGAAGGTTGATTCGCGTGTCATCCCGTTTTGGGAACCGGATAACGTAATTCGGTTAAACCCTGGGAATAACGGCAAGTTGGTGACTTTGAACTTATCTTGAAAAGAGGAAGAGGTATCTCTGGAGATATTGCCGTTCTTGAATTGGCTGCTGTCCAGTTCCCAGATCCCCTCACCCGTAGCCTGATTTGTAACTTTAAAGGTCAGACGTTCAACCTTGACCTTCAAGGAATCCTCGGTAACCTGCGAATAGGTACCTGAGAACGTAAGCGTAGGAATCGTTGTCGTATACATCCGACTGTCCCGCGCGACTTGGTCGGCGCCGGGAGTAAGGGTTAATGTCGTGGTATTTCTCAGCGTCAAGTCATCCGGGATGAAGTAGTTGCCCTGAGCAGCACTGGCCCTAGGAACAAACCCGGATGGCAACAATGTGATGATTAATGCGGCGAGCATCAACCAAATGAAGGGCTTCTTCAAGCGTTGCATGGATTTATCTCTCCTTTGTTGTGTAGTGTGTGTTGATGTCCCCGTCGAAGAGTTCGGCAGGGACTACCCATAAGCGTCACTAACATATGTTATCGGTCAAAAGTTGGAAGGATTTTAGGAAAACATGAAGAAGAATCCAAATGAAATTCTCGCGAGGCAAAAAAACGCCGTTCTGGCGGGGATGCCGCATTACTTACTAGCGCTAACGGATTGAAATGACCTTATTCGCTCATTTCCCGAGCCTTTCCCGTCCTAACGGACTCCAGAGACCTTATGGGGCTCCGGCCAACGCGGAATCACCCAATCTGGGCGAAATAAGGTCGCCTCGATCCGTTAGAATCCACGCATGAGCAAATCCCGGCAAATAACGTCTCTGGTATCCGTTAGAACTAGATACAGCTTAGGTACCTTTGGAACGCAGCGAACAGGCGAGGTGAGCTTACACAAAAACAACCCCTGTGGCTATCCCAAGCCAACAGGGGTTGTCCATTCAACAAGTCAAGAAATGCATAATCGACCTGCATTTAGAGATGCTATAATTTCGTACTGTGCTGTGCTGGTTCCTTGCTCCTTATTACTTCGTGCTGCGCTCTGCGCCGGCTTTCATGCGCAGGCGGGCGAGAAGATCGAGCACGGGGCGCTTCGTCTTACCGATCAGGCCGATGACCTCGGCGCCGATTTGCAGGAAGAAGACCATCACGCAGATGACAACGAACGTCACCCAGTTGGCGTTGTACATCGCCGCCGACGATTGAATGACGGCCAGCACGCCAAAGAAGGCGGCAATGCCGTAAATGATCAGCACCGTCTGGCGGTGGCTGAATCCGAGCTCGCGCAGGCAATGGTGCAGGTGACCCTTGTCCGGCGAGAAGATCGGCTTCTTCTGCATCCAGCGGCGCACGATAGCGAACATCGTGTCCGAGAGCGGCACGCCGATCAGGATCAACGGCGTCAGGAATGACACGATCGCAATCTGCTTGAAGCCCAGCAGCGACAGCAGCGCCAAGCTGAAGCCCAGGAACAGGGCGCCCGAGTCGCCCATGAAGATTTTGGCCGGGTGAAAATTGAAGTACAGAAATCCGATAATGCTGCCCAGGAGCAGCAGACAGAGCAGCGCCACCATCACGTTGCCCATCAGGAACGCCATGACGGCGATCGTCCCGATTGCGATAGCGGAGACGCCAGCAGCCAGTCCGTCCAATCCGTCGATCAGATTAATGGCGTTCGTTACGCCAACAATCCACAGGATGGTGAACGGAATCGACACCCAGGTCTCAACTGCAGCATAGGTATGGAACGGGATATTTGCAAATTCAATACGGATATCGAACACGAAGACGACCACGCAAGCCGTCGCGATTTGAATGACAAATTTCAATTTAGCCGGCAAATCGAAGCGATCGTCAAACGCCCCCAGCAGCACGGTGATTGTACCGCCGACCAGGAAAGCCTTGATGAAATTCACTTCGCGCACCGAGAAGGTATCCGGAAGGAACGGGAGAAGCAGAAAAAACGCGATGACAAATGATAAGAAAATCCCCAAACCACCGAGTCTCGGCATAATTCTTGTATGCACTTTGCGCGCATTGGGTACGTCCACGGCGCCGACCTTAAAAGCGAACTTCTTCACGAGCGGCGTTAGGCCCAAAGCCAAGCCAAGTGAAACGATAAACCCGATGATGTAAATCATCAACATTAAATTTCGACCTCCAATTGTTCTGCACCGGAATGATTATACTCCGAATAAGGAGAAACACCAACCCCGTATTTGTGCAAAAAACCGCAGTTATTCATGGAAATCGAGACTTTTAGCCCATTTTCGTTAGGTTTTCTTTCTCCCTCAGCACGCGTACGGCGAATTTCGGCAACGCCAGCATTCTGCGGTAGCGGGTTGGCTCCTTCAGCAACCGGTACAGCCATTCCAGCCGAAGCTTCCGGAAAGCCATGGGAGCTCGTTTGGTGCGCCCGGAAATGACGTCAAAGCTGCCGCCGACCCCCATCATGACGGGAACGCGGAGGACATCTTTGTATTTGGCGATCCAAGGTTCCTGCGTATCCGCCCCCCGGGCGACAAACAGCAAGTCGGGCGCGGCTTTCACGATCTCATCAAGGACATCCGGGTCCTGATCGGGTCCAAAATAACCGTCGCGATAGCCTGCGATCGTCGTTCCGGGATATTGCAGCGCCAATCGGCGGGCGGTCTCCTTTACCACATCCGGCGCGGAGCCGAGCAGATACACCTTCCAGCCCATGCGTTCCCCTTGCTTCATCAATTCGTGCAGTAGCTCGTAGCCGGGAACACGTTCCGTTACGGGATCGCCGCCTTTTTGCGCGGCCCAGACCAGACCGGTTCCGTCCGGCACGATCAATTCGGCCGTTTGCATCATCGCCTTGTATTCCGGGTTCTCGATCGCTGCCATCATCATAATCGGATTCGCCGTAATCACATGATGCGGCGTCTTGGCCGCAACCGCGCTCGTCAAATGGGCAACGACCTCCTTCATTCCCCATTTGCATACGGGAACACCAAATACCGAAACCGTAGGGATCCCTTCCTTGATCTTGGTCATCACCTGTTCACCCATCACTTTCGTAAAAATTCAACGATCCGCCGCGCGGGCACCCGTGCTTCCCGCTTCAATTCAGCGATTTGCGCGGCGTGGCTCTTGCGCCATGTCCCGGCTTCCTGCAGGAGGCGCTCCCCTTCCGCGGCCAGAATCCGCGGATCCAGCTCCTCCGCGGTCCCGACCGGGACGCTTCCGATGCGACCGAGGAAATGGTCGATCTTCGGGTCATACGAGACGCCGAGCAGCGGGACGTTCTGCGAGGCGGCGTAGATCAAGCTGTGCAGCCGCATGCCGACCAGCAGGCTGCACCGGCTGACCTCCCGCAGCATATCCTGCGGGTGCTCCGTCTCTGGCGCAATGCTCACGGTGCATCCGCGTTCCGCCACATTTCCCAGCCGTTCCATCACGAAGCGCGAAGCTTCGTCGTCGCCGGGGAAATGAAAAGGCAGGAAGCGAAGATGCACCGGCTTGCGGCGGCAGAGCAGCGAGAGCCCCTCGGCCAGCTGCGTCAGCTCGGTTCGCGCTTCGTTCCAGAAGCGAACCGAGACGCCAACCACCGGCAGTTCCGAGGTGGACTCG
The DNA here is from genome assembly GCF_900021165.1 of Paenibacillus phocaeensis. Taxonomy (GTDB): domain Bacteria; phylum Bacillota; class Bacilli; order Paenibacillales; family Paenibacillaceae; genus Fontibacillus; species Fontibacillus phocaensis. Next base: position 148,515 of record NZ_FCOQ01000012.1, read on the forward strand.
CTTGAATCGCCGCCGTACTCTTCCGACCCGGGAGCGTCGTCTACCCGTAGCGTCAGTCCCATCACCGGATCGGGCACGACCTGAACGGCATCCTTGCCGCGAAGTCCCATCTCCCGCAGCAAGCCGGCCGATTCCGTGTCGCGAACGGAAATATAGTCGCAGCGCCGGAACACCGAAGCGATCAGCGGCCGGAACAGCTTGCGGTTCACCGGTCCGATGCCTTGGGCGTAGACGAAGGTGGGCTTGCCGAGCCATTGCGCCAGCTTCATTACGCCCAGATAATACGGAATCGACTTGATCCCCGTAGCATCCTGCAGCAGACTGCCACCTCCGCTGATCAACCCGTCGCTGCTCTTTATAGCCTTCCTTACCTCGCCAAGTTTCATCCGGTGGACGGATTCCACACCATACGTCCGACTCGTCCATTCGGGATCGATCGACAGGACGACCGGTTTAATATCCACGCCGGTGGTCAGCCCTTCCTCCTCCAAAGCCAGCAGGATGGACTGCAGCACCGCTTCGTCTCCGCTGTTGCGGAAGCCGTAATACCCCGACAGAACTAATGTTTTAGGAGTCGTGGCGACCATTTATCCCAGCACCTTTCAATGATTTGCCATACCAGGACGGCAATCAAACCAATCACGAGACCCAGGCCGAGACCCAGAACGTCACGGATCAGCGAAAGCACCGCAGGGGTATGAAGATGTGCAAACGTATCAACCATCGATAACTGCCCCATCACCGCGATAATCATGGCGAACATTGCCCAGCGATAACGGAACGCCGCGAACAGTCCGACGATAAACAGCGGATGCGCCAACAAAAATTCCTTATTCCGCGGCCGTACGCCAAATGTGTTCTCCAGGAAGGAACGGAAAGCCGCTTCGCCCGGCAGCGGCGTGCCCGCATTGCCGGTCCGGGACAGGTAATACAAGGCTGCAATCCCCAGCACTGCAGCGACAGCGACCCAAAGCACCGTGATCGGCATGCGCAGCCATCTTTGCAGCTCTTCCCAAACCGAGTTGCCCCGGTACAGGAAGACATAGATCGCAATCAGCAAAATCGGTGCCAGATGCAGCAAGCTTACGCCGCGGAATTGATTCAGCACCAAGTTGTACGTAATGTTATTCAAGAGCGCGATGACGAACGGCACGGCCAGCAGAGACAGCAGCGATGTTTTGATAAACAACACGATCGTATGCGTCAAGCGGCGTCCGTTCGACAGATTCGGATGCTTCTCCTGCAGCTCCTGCACTTTGCGAATCGCCAACACCATGGCGATCGTCGGCGCACTAATGGCTACGAACAAGGCCAAAGCTTGCTCGAACAATACCGGCTTCAGCACATATAGTCCGGCAGAACCAACCAAGCCGAGAACACAAGCCGCCAGCGTCAGTGAAGGCAGGAAGCAGGAAATCAGCAGCGCCACCAGCGCCACGCCTCCAAGCACGACCAGCGCCTTAAGGTATTTCTGCCAGCCGGCATCGTGAATGGTAAAGGCTTCGGCTTGCCCCAGCTCGAACCCGTTGTTCTCGATGCGCTCGATCGCATTCCCCGGAGCTTGCAGCGAACCGATCAGGTTGTCGATGGGATTCGTGATCGAGGCTTTCGCCAAATCCTTGGAAGCCGAGGCGTTGAGATACACCATGCGGATATTGCGGTCTTTGGTGGCCAGCACGAACCGGTCGGCTAAGGTTGCTTTCTCCTGGGAAGCTTCCGTATCGGCCAGAGAATGCAGGCGCACCACGTTATAGTCGATCAAGTAGGCTAACTTATTGAGGCCCTTTTGCGGAGCCTTCAGGTTCTCGATGGCCGCGATGCCGATGCCATGCTTCTTCAGCAGCTCGGCAAAGCCTTGCAGGCTGTTCTTCGAGTCATTTTCGTTAAAGCCTTTCACCGCTTCGCCGTCAAACAGAATTCGGTTAACCCCATTCTCGGCAAAAAAGGCCAGCTGCTGGTCCACCTCCTCCTGATCATAAGGGATATTGTCCGAAAGGCGCGGCAAAATCGTAAAGCCCTTCTCCCGCAGCAGGTTAAAAGCAATCGGGTCCAGCGGCAGCGGCTTCATCACCGCTTCCTCCATGCCCATGCCGATCACCAGACCGCCGTGATCCTGATAACGCCAGTTCGTCACCGGCACATCCAGCTTGCGGAACGATGCCTCAATCATCGGTTTTAACTGTGCTTCGATGTCCGCATTCATAAACGCCAGATACGTATAATTGCCGTTCTCCGTAATCACGGCTCCGTTCAGCTTTGCAGCCTCCACTGAACTAAACACCATAATCCGACGCGCCTTCGACAATTCATCCAGCGTGCTTTCAAACATCGCCATCGTGCCCACGCCAGCTTCCTTCAGCCGGTCGAGCTGATCGTCCAGATAAGCCTGCGGATTCGCTTGATACGAAGCGATATCCAGCAACCCTCGATAATTAAAGACGAACTCCACCTTGTTCGCGGAGGATTCCGTTTGAACCCGCTGCGCGATTACCGGCACGGATGCCAGAATTCCGACAATGACCAACACCCACAACCATTTGCGGGAAGCGTTATTCCACCGCTGCCAACTTCGAATCACTAAGGTACCTCCTCAAAAATGCATCAATCCACATCTGTTTTTTGTTTCCCCATGCGGGCTTACCGTTACAACTACTTATCCACCCGTGCAAGCACATCGTCCTGAATCCGAGCCAATCGGGACTTGGCGTCTTCCGCGGAAGTGCCGCAAACGCCGAAATAGAACTTGATCTTCGGCTCCGTGCCCGAAGGGCGCAGACAAAACCACGAGCCGTCCTCCAGCAAAAACTTCAAGACGTTCTCCTTCGGCAACCCGTCGAGGCCCAGCGAGTAATCCAGCACCTCGGATACGCGTACGCCCCCGACCTCTTGCGGCGGATGACTGCGGAACGCTTCCATCAATGCGCCGATTTGGGCCAGGCCGTCCTTCCCCTTCAATGTCCGGGAAGCCAACGTTTCACGATAGTAGCCGAACTGTTGATAAAGCTCCTCCAGCACATCGATCAACGTCTTGCCTTGGCGTTTATAATAAGCCGCCGCCTCACAGATCAGCGTCGAGGCTACAACGGCATCTTTGTCGCGCGCATAATTCCCCGCCAGATATCCGTAGCTTTCCTCATAACCGAATAAATAAGTATAATCGCCGGAAGCTTCAAACTCATTCATCTTCTCGCCGATATATTTGAAGCCGGTTAACGTGTTAAACACTGTCGCCCCGTAGTGACGCGCGATGGTTGCGCCAAATTCGCTGGTTACGATCGTCTTGACGACCGCGCCGTTGTCCGGAAACGCTCCTCTGTCCTTCAATTGGCTCAATACATAATGAACGAGTAAGGAGCCCGATTGGTTACCGGTAAGGATTTCATATTCCCCATCCCGGTTCCGCACGACCGCCCCCATCCGGTCCGCATCGGGGTCCGTGCCGATCAGCAGGTCCGCGCCGACTTGCTTGCCCAGCTCAATCGCCATCGTGAACGCTTCCCGTTCTTCCGGATTCGGCGACTTCACCGTTGGAAAATCACCGTCCGGCAATTCCTGTTCCTTCACGATATGGACCTGAGTGAACCCGATCTTCTCCAAAGCGCGGCGAACGGGAAGGTTCCCCGTACCATGCAGCGGGGTAAAGACAACGACCAGATCCTTGGCTGCGCCAGCTGCCATCAGCTCGCGATTCACGCTGGTATTCGCCACCGTATCCGCAAACGCTTCGTCCTCAGCGGCGCCAAGCCAGACGAGCAGCCCTTTCGCTTCCGCTTCCTGCTGGCTTAACCGCTGAATTTGCGCGAAGGAGTCGATATTTTGAATGCGGGCAATGACCTGTTCGGCTTCATGCGGAACAAGCTGACCCCCCGTCGAATTGTAGACCTTGTAACCGTTATACTCCGGCGGATTGTGGCTCGCGGTAACAACGATGCCCCCGGTCGCTTGCTGAGCGCGCACAGAATAAGATAACTGCGGCGTTGGACGAAGCGATGGGAACAACTTGGCGACGATGCCGTTGCCGGCGAGCACCAATGCGGCCTCAAGCGCAAATTCCGGCGAGAAGTGGCGGCAGTCATGGGCAATCACAACCGAAGGCGCCCCGGCTTGGCCGGCATGCGCTTCCAGAATATATTCGGCGAACCCTTGAGAAGCACGGGCGACCGTATAGCGGTTCATCCGGTTGCTCCCGGCACCGATCACCCCGCGCAAACCGCCGGTACCGAATTCCAGATCCCGGTAGAAGCGATCCTCGAGCTCAGCCGGGTTATTTTGCAAATCGCGCAATTCCTGCTTGGTGGTTTCATCAATCGTGGGATCCTGCAGCCAGCTATCCAGCTTCTCTCTTACAGACTTGCTGATTTCCGTCATGGTTGTTTCTCCTCCTTAGTGATCTCCCCCGCCGTTTAAGACAAGGCGAACATGATGTCTCCCTCGGCAACGATCTTATCGTCCACCTTCGCAATCGCATGGCCTTTGCCGATAGAACCCTTCATGCGGGTAATTTCAACCTCCAGTCGAAGCGTATCCCCTGGAACGACTTGTCCGCGGAAACGGAACTCATCCAATCCGGCCAAGAAGCCGATTTTACCGCGGTTTGCTTCTACATTCAGGATCGCCACAGCCCCAACCTGCGCCAAGGCCTCGGTAATCAGCACCCCCGGCATAACCGGATAACCGGGGAAATGCCCCGTGAAGAAAGGTTCATTAATCGTCACGTTCTTGATGCCGACGGCGCGTTTGCCTTCCTCAAGCTCGATAATGCGGTCTACCAGCAAAAATGGAGGACGGTGCGGAAGAATCTCTTGAATCTCGTTCGTATTTAACATATGTAATCTCCTTTCCAATTAGCGGATAGGCGGCCGCCCCTGCGCAGTCCCCTCAAAAACTGAATAAAAGCGCAGGCATCCGGTCACACTGTAGTTATCCTTCGCCTCTGCAGAAGCGAAGGTTAAGATAAGGGGCTTATCCGCAATCGACCTCTCGGTCGGTTACGGATAAAGCCCTTTTGACTTGCGAATGCCGTAGAGTCCCCCATCATTATACATTTTTCGCCTACAAAAAGAAAACTCCCGTCAGCCGAGAGTTTGTGGACAATTCTGTTAAATTCAATCTGTTTCTTCTATTATATATACGTTTATATATGCGTTCTGTACGCATGAATTGAAACATCCGTTGCTTCCTGTTACGAAGCAAAGACCAAATCGAATACATGCCGCCACGTTGACCAGTTCCAAATATCCGACGCACTCTGTTTGCCGAATACAACATAACCTACGACGGTACCTGCTGCCAGAGCTGCAACGAGTACGAGCAGCACGAGCACGATGCGCAAGATCACGATCCAGGCGGGCCGCTTTGCAACCGGTTGATTGTCTTCACTCATGAAGCTTCCCACCTATCCGCGCAAGTTGTTGGCGAGGCCCATCATCGTTTCCCCGGACGTCAGCGCGCGAGCGGTCAACTGATAAGCTCGCTGCACCTGAATCATTTCGGTCATCGCTTCCGCTAAATCGACATTCGAAGCTTCCAGCGCCCCTTGGCGCAGGCTCGCCCGCCGTTCCTGCGGCAAGGTCAGTGAATCCACCATCGCCTGAGCCGGATCCACTCCCGCCGCCAAGACAAACAGGTTGCCATCCCTCTGAATCAACGCGTCCGGCCGTTCCGCCGTCAACAAAGCGATGCGTCCCGCTTCTGTCGTTCCTTCCCCGTTCGTCGCGAGAAGATTGCCTTCCGCATCAACACTGAGCTTGGCATCCGAAGCGAAGGTAATCGGTTCACCTTCGGCGTTCAAGACCACATAACCTTGCTTGTTCACCAAGAAGACCGTATCGGCATCATTCGGAACCGGTTGAATGTGGAAATCTCCGCCACGGGTATAAGCGACAACGCCATCCGGTGTCAATACGCTAAACATCGCGTCCCCTTCAATCGCCAAATCGGTTGGATTGCCGGTCTCTTTAATCGAGCCTTGCGTGTAATTCACCGTCACCTGTGACATTCTCGAACCGAAACCGAGGTTGAAGCCGGACGGCGACGCGCGGCCGGGCAAATTCAGATCGGAAGTCTGCTGCTGCACCCGGGTCAACGTATCTTCGAAATTGGATTGCTTGCGTTTGTACCCTACTGTATCCACATTGGCGATGTTATCCGCGAGCAGATCCAGACGTTGTTGAATTCCGCTCATTGAAACCATCGCGCTGATGATGGTGTTATTCATGCCGCACCTCCTGTTATGCCAACCGCGTCACTTACACGCGGCCGATTTCGTTCACCGCTTTATCTAAACTGCGATCATAATATTGAATCATTTTCTGATTCGATTCATAAGCCCGCTGTGCGGCCAGTAAATCGACCATCGATTGGGCAGCATCGACGTTGGATACCTCCAGATAGCCCTGGCGAACCTTCAACCCATTGAGATCCTGCGGATCTTGGAGATCCAAGGGCCGGACTCCTGCTGCCTCCGCATCAGCGACCCGGAAGACGCCGTTGCCTTCACGAATCAATTGATAAGGCCGTTCGACTACCGTAATCCCCAAAGCCCCCAAGTTCACCGGGGCGCCGAGGTTGTCCAGCGCCGTCAAATTCCCGGCCTCATCGCTGGTCAGCGTGTTCACAGCCAGACTCGGATTGAGGACAATCGCAGAGCCGGTGTCATCCAATACGCGATAACCGGAGGAGGTTCTCAGTTCACCTGCGGCATTAACGGAGAAGTTGCCGTCCCGCGTATAACGCACATTGCCCTCGTTATCCTCTACAGCGAAGAAGGCTTGCGGCCGGTAAATGACCTCGCCGTCCTCGGTGACGAACTTGCCCGAAGCGTCAAAAGCATAAGGTTGGTCCGTCGCCGGGTCGTTCAGGCTCAGCTGAGAGATCAAGGCGAAATCGGTCCCATTCCCGGTTTCCTTCAAATCCCCTTGCGTGAACGCGGGCAGACTCTCTTCCGCAAACACCCCGGTCACCAGCTTCCCGATCTGTGAAGCGGCTCCGGACGGCTTGTCTCCCATGAGGGAAATTAACATCTCCGGGAAAGAGTGCGCCACGGAATTGACCGACTTATAGCCCGGCGTATTGAGATTGGCGATATTCTGCGTGACCGTATCATGACGCCGCTGCTCGGCGATCATGCCGGATGCTGCAGTATAGAGTCCTCTTAGCATGGCCTTACCTCCAAATGCTATATATTCATGCCCTCACCCACCGGGCAGTATATTCCTACTTATTTATATCGGACGATCAGAACTTTCTTCTTAGCACCTTGTCCAAATTATCGAGCATGATGCCCGTTCCCTTCACGACACAATGCATCGGGTCTTCCGCGATCAGCACCGGTACGCGAAGCTCTTCGGCGAGAAGCTCGTCCAGTCCGTTCAGCAGAGCGCCTCCCCCGGTCAAAATCACACCGCGGTCGATAATGTCAGCGGACAATTCCGGCGGAGTGCGCTCCAGCACCGATTTGGCGGTGGCGACAATGGAAGAGACCGGATCGGCCAGCGCCTCCTGAATCTCATTCGCCGTAATCGTTACGGTCAACGGCAGCCCGGACACCATGTCCCTGCCGCGGATATCCATCTCGGCCACCCGTCCGTTCGGGTACACCGTTCCGATGCCGATCTTGATATCCTCCGCTGTCCGTTCGCCAATCAACAGCTTGTACTTCGTTTTAATATATTTAATAATGGCCGCGTCAAACTTGTCCCCGGCGACTTTAAGCGACGAAGCCGTGACGATGTCCCCCATGGAGAGCACCGCCACATCCGTCGTCCCGCCGCCGATATCGACAACCATGTTGCCGCTCGGTTCAAAAATATCCATGCCGGCTCCGATTGCGGCCGCTTTCGGTTCTTCTTCCATATACACTTCTTTGGCGCCGCTGTGTTCGGCGGCTTCGCGAATCGCTTTCTGCTCTACCGAGGTAATGTTCGTCGGCGCACAGATCAGAATTCTCGGGTGGCTGTACCAGCTTCTGCCGCCCACCCGATCGATAAAGTATTTCAGCATCGTTTCCGTAATTTCAAAATCGGCAATGACTCCGTCCCTCAGGGGACGAATTGCAGTGATATTTCCCGGCGTACGGCCGACCATCCGCCTCGCTTCCTCACCGACGGCCATTACACGTCTCCCGTCGCTGTCAATCGCGACTACGGAAGGTTCGTCAAGAACGACTCCCCTGCCCTTGACATGAATCAGCACATTGGCCGTGCCTAAATCAATCCCAATATCCTTGCCCATCATTCGATCCCCCAAAGCGTATTTTAGTAAATCACGGAAAGGACGCAGCGGCCTTACCCATGCAATATGGCAGAAGTGTCCCGCTAATCAAGATGCAGTCAATCGACAAAAGTCGTTGAATTTCGTAAAATTTCGGGATAAATGGATGAAATTCCACATCATCTTATACCATATTTAAAAATACCATACTTTAGGGGAATGATTCAATGATAATCGTTCGATGGGTGAACTAAATAATTACCCATTAATTAACGGAGCTAATCACCTCTCGTTTGGATTGACCTTTTTTCTTATACTTGATCTTGGTCGCTTCACCGCCGCGCAGGTGTCTGATCGATTTGTGATATTCGAGAATGTGCTTCACTTGATCCGCCAAATCCGGATTAATCTCCGGCAAACGTTCCGTTAAATCCTTGTGCACCGTGCTTTTGGAAACACCGAATTCCTTGGCGATGGTTCGAACGGTGTGCCGTGTCTCCACGATGCACCGCCCAATCTTTATCGTCCGTTCCTTGATGTAATCGTGCACGCTCCCGCCTCCCTCAACTCGAGATAGTTTGGTACATTATATGAGGGGCGGGCCTAGATATTCTTTGTTTCCAAGCCTGACAAGCCTGGGCGTCGGCTTTTATTTTACCTGCGGTCATCTAAAGCGAAGGCGCACGGGGCGGGACAAACCCTGACAGACTTCCCTTCCCTGCTCGCTAAGAAGGTCCTTTCCTCGCCGGATCCGTGCACCAACTACACTATCCCGATTCACCAGACCACAGCACAAAAAAACGGAGAGCTGCTCGCTCTCCGCTTGGCCTGTCGCACGTTCCGTTCCGATGTGGGAATCGGGTGACAGTTCCAATAAATGGGATGGATGGGTTACCTTCAGTTTTTCGGAAGCACGGTTTCCGGATTGACCAGCTCGCCGTTCTCATAAATTGCGAAATGGACATGGTTGTCGAGGTCCTTCTCCATTTCGTTGCGGCCGGCGCTGCCGATGGTATCGCCTTGCTTCACTTCGGCATCCTTCTTCACCTTCACTTCGCCCAAGCTTTCGTATACCGTCTTCAGGTTGTTCGCGTGGGTAATTTCCACGACATACCCGAGAAGCGGGACTTCTTCAACCCGCGTGACTTTCCCGCTCATGGCGGCCGTTACCTCGAAAGGCTTGCGGTCTTCACGGGCCAGGTCGATCCCGGTGTTTGGCGTAAACGTATCGTTGTACTGCACCAGGGCTGCTTGATGTTCTTCGGCTGTGCCTTCCTTCTCATAGAACGGCTTCACGACGGCAACATCGGCGATGTTCGCAACCGGCCAAGTGAGATCTTCGGAGGAGGCGATCACTTCGGTCGCATCTTCCTCTTTCGTTCCCTCTCCCGTTGCGGCTTCCTCTTCGCCGGACAGGTTTACGGTGTCGGTTACGCTGGCGGGGGTCGAGTCCAATGGCTTGTTGCTCGCATCTTGGTAGACCCACACTAAGGTTAGTATAATTGCCGCTGCCGCCACATACGCTGCCGGGTAAACCCATCTCTTCGACAATAATCTCTTCCACGCGGATACCGGCTTGACCGGCTCTCCCAATCCAATTTTAGGAGATTCCTCGTGGCCTGTTTTTTTCTGGTTTTCATTCATTTGCTCATCACCTCAGTAACCAGTGTTACCGGGGCGAACTCTTTTATACTTGGACTTTATACTTTTTTTTCAGAAAAAGAGAATGTCTGCTTTCAATCGGCTATTTGATAAAATGAGAGGCCTGTTGAAACGAGATTCCCGTGTAGTAGTGTTTGAGAATTTGCGTGGCTGTGTATCCTTCCTTCGCCATTCCGTTCGCCCCCCACTGACTCATGCCAACCCCGTGGCCGTAGCCGTAGGTGGTGATCTTCACGGTATCGCCGGTCACCGCCAGCGTGAATTGGCTGGAGCGAAGGTTCAGCTTCTCCCGGACCTCGCGGCCCGTGTAGACCTGATCTCCGATGCGAATTTCTTTGACCCGGCGGCCGGTGGTCCAGGAGAGGGTCTTGAACAGCTTGCCGGCACTTAGCTTCGTCGCTTCCTTTGCACGATTATCCCCTTGGTTCAGGTCGGCCAATGCCGTCTGCACGGGTTCCGGCACCTTCTGCCCCAGCTTGCTGTACAGCTGGGCCAGCGGCATCTCCACAGTCTCGCGGTTTTTCGGGTTGATCGCGGCTTCCCATGGACTGGGCACGCTGCGCAGGTAAGGGATTTTCAGCGACCAGTATTCCTCGGAATTCTCCGTATAACCTCCGCTGGAGGAGAAGAAGGAGGCGGTAATTGGCTGTCCGCGAAACGTCATAACGATCCCTTCCGTTTGCTGAACCGCCTGGCGCAGCTTCTCCAACTGTGCCCCCTTCCCCCGGCTTGGCCACTCTTCCAAATCCGCGCGGGACAGATAGACTTGATGCTCGACGGTATCGTTCACGTCGGCTTTGCCGTCCGCGGTGCCTCCAGTATCTCCGGCCGCCAGCCGCCGGACGATGAAGGTGCGCGCCGCGATGGCCTGCGCTTTCAGGGCCGCGAGCTCGAAGTCCGCCGGCATCTCGGCGGCGATGACGCCGGTGACATACTGCTCGAGCGGCACGGTCTCGACCTCGCCGGTGCGCGTGAGGTAGNACTCTTCTCGTTCTTCCCCGCTCCAGATCTTCCGCTCCCTACATCTACACTCTTCTCACTCTTCCCTACTCCAGATCTTCCGCTCCCTACTTCTACACTCTTCTCACTCTTCCCCTCTCCGGATCTTCCGCTCCCTGCACTCTCGTACTTCCCATCCTTCGCTGCTATTCTCCCATAGCCTGTACTCACAGGCTCCCCGGTCTTTCTCGTTATCCTGCTCTCGTCCCCCGCACCCGTTTGCCTCCCACTCTTCTCAGCTACAGTTCTCCCGTATCCCACATATCCCCCACTTGCACCGTTCTCCGCGACATTTCTTCCTGCACCTATACTTGCGGTCTTTCCAGCGCCTTCCTTCCCGCTTTCCTCGCCGCTTGCCCCCAACGTTCTCTCCTGTATCCCGCGAACCCCCGTGACGCTCACGGGAGCCGATCCAGCGGCTGCTTTGTTCTCTACCTTCTCCATCGGTCGGGGAGCCGTCTTCCTGCTTGTCCGCGGACTGCCGGTTTCAGGCTGATCGCGCTTCTCCTCTCGGCGAGGCACCACATTTATTTTTAAGATCTGCGATTGCTCCTGCATGGGTTCCTATCCCTCCGCCTCTATTCGTGCTGCCATTCGTCAGCGAGCTAGCAACCTAGCTTCTCTCTCCTTATATCGTTTGCCCGCTATACTTATAGATATGAGTTTTGGCGAAATGCTAGAACCCGTTTTCTTCCATTCCGCCCAACGAAAAAAACGTCGGACGGCGTTTTCAATCGGCTGCTTCTTCTACGCTTGAACGAGGCAAGGCAAATTGTTGAAATTCCTGCAACATTTCGGGGTTTATTTAGCCCCAATCTGCAATAATGTTGAATAATGTGCAACATTTTAAGCTGATTTATGCCTCGAGCGGCTAAATTGTTGACCTTTTTACAACATTTCCACCGCAGACGCTCCGAACCTGGTCCACTTGTTGCCTAAAATGCAACATTTCGTCCCGGACCGGCCCAAGAGGTCAGTACAGCAGACTAAGTAGAACAGCAGAGCAGCAGAGCAGTCCCTTCGCAACAAAAAAAGACCCGGTCTCCCGGATCCTTCGCTTCTTCCTTATCCCGGCGCATTGGCCTTATTCAGTAACGGCGCCGTCTACTTATAGGTTTCCGCCCCATTCCTTCATCTTAATAATGATGGGAATCTCCAGCTCGTGCAGTTACAGCCTCAACATCCGTTGGGTGATCGCAGATCAAATCCGCCGGAACTCGTTAAAAATCGAAGGGGCCCATGACCGAACCGCCTTCGTCGTTGGGACAAACGCCGTAGACGCTTATTGCGATCGCGCAGGGTTCCGGATTCCTCCTCCCATCTGCTAGCCTGCGAGAGATAGCACAAGCAGCCTGTAGATATGAAAAAAAACCACGCCACCGGCATGGTTTTCCTCCGCGCTCCTATTCTTCTCGATCCTTATGCCCAGGAAGGCTGGATTTTCAACATCGGGATTTCCTCTTTGAGGCTGGCCGGAATCTTCTCGGTCTCCGCTACGGTCTCTTCGACCGAAATCCGCCAAATGTCCGCGCCCAAGCCGGACAGCTTCTCGGTCAAGTTCACGTATCCCCGGTCGATATGATGCGTACCGCTGACTTCCGTCGTCCCATCGGCCACCAGGCCGGCCAAGATCAGAGCCGCTCCGGCACGAAGGTCGGTGGCGCATACCTTAGCCCCGCTGAGCTTGCTGCTCCCGGAGACGATCGCACTGCGTCCTTCCACCTTAATGTCGGCATTCATCAATCGGAACTGATCCACATGCATGAAGCGGTTCTCGAAGACCGTTTCAGTAATGACACTGGTTCCTTCCGATACCAGCAGCAAGGCCATCATCTGCGACTGCATATCGGTGGGGAAGCCCGGATAAGGCAGGGTTTTCACGTCCACAGCCTTCAGCGGTTTGTCTGCGATTACGCGCACGCCGTTCTCTTGAGCTTCGACCGTTACGCCCATTTCCTCCAGCTTGGAGATCACCGGTCCCAAATGATCGGCAATGGCTCCTTCGACAAATACGTTTCCACCGGTGATCGCGGCAGCAACCATAAACGTACCGGCCTCGATCCGATCCGGAATCACCGTATGCTCGCAGCCGTGCAACTGCTCAACGCCTTCGATCCGGATCATGCCGGTTCCCGCCCCGCGGACAACAGCGCCCATACCGTTCAAGTAGTTCGCCAAGTCCACGATCTCCGGCTCTTTGGCTGCATTTTCAATAATGGTCGTGCCTTCCGCCAAAGTCGCAGCCATCATGATGTTCTCCGTCGCGCCAACACTGGCCACGTCTAAATAAATCTTCGCTCCGCGGAGGCGACCGTTCGATTTGGCTTCGATAAATCCGTGGCCCAGGGTAATCTCGGCACCCATCGCTTCGAAGCCCTTCAAGTGCTGGTCAATCGGTCTGGTCCCGATCGCGCAGCCCCCCGGCAGGGAAATCCGGGTGAAACCCATCCGTGTCAACAACGGACCCATGACAAGAAAAGACGCCCGCATCTTTCGCACCCATTCATAAGGCGCTTCGCAAGAAGCGATATGCCGCGCATCGACCGTAATGACTTCCCGGTCATAGGTAACGGTTGCTCCCAGCGATTCCAAGACTTTATTAATGGTCATTACATCGTCAAGAGGCGGTGCATCACGAATAATGCTGACTCCTTCTTCACCCAATAAAGACGCTGCAATGATCGGTAGCACTGAATTTTTAGCACCGCTGACTTTTACGTTCCCGGCCAAAACCTTGCCACCGCGGACGATAAATTTGCTCATCATGGTTCCCTCCGCGCGTTCATTTTCACTTTTTTCCCGATTTGGAAAAAGAATAACCTGTTCATTCCCTAAATTTCATCATATCACCGGTCATTTAAGGCACACAAGGCTCTAATCCTGTCGAAAAAGCGTGTTTTGGCGCAGAAATCGCCTCTTGCCCTGTTCATGGACATGCTCTCGAGTCGTAGTCCTTACTCACCATTGTTGACACAATGAATTGATGTTATTCGACAATTTACTTCCTGATCTTTGTACCTTCCAACCCCGCAAACCCTCTTACGCTTGATCAGAACATATACTTCAACATTTGGGTATATCCCCAATATTCCAAGACAAATGCGGCTACAGCACGGCCCAATACCACCGCCAGCAGCAGCTGCAACAATTTGCCTTGCGGTCCCTTGGGGTGGCGGATGAATAAATCCAGCTTCAAGTTCTGCAGCGCCCACCATGACATCGCCACGCATGCCAAGGAGACGAGGATGGCTGTCAAGCCGCCCACTCCAACCGAAGCCGCTACCTGGTCGACCGGATTCATAACGATATCCTCCATCACGTTTATATTTATGCAGCAAGTACCTAAACGGTTAATCTTTACCTGGATCCGTCTTGCTCCAAGCTCCACAACACGTATTATATATCGGTAATAAACTTGTAAAAATATAGACCTTCTATATCATACTTGCCATCGCAGCAATAATCCAGCTTTTCTTTGCCTTGCAAAGGCTTCCAAATCCATCTATTAGCTAAATATCATTCTCACGTCATTCTGAAAGAAAAACAGGCACCCTATAGAGGTGCCCGTTATCTCGCAATTCTAATGCTTATTGCGGTTGTTGCTGGATACGTTGATCCGCGTAACCGCCCGTTGCAGCGCCAACTCCGCGCGGCGGTGATCGACACGGTCCTGGTTGCTGCGAGCCGCCAACCGGCGCTCCGCACGCTCACGGGCCGCAATCGCCCGCTCCAGGTCGATCTCTTCCGGCAGCTCTGCGCTTTCGGCAAGCACGATCACCTTATCGCCCTGCACTTCGATGAATCCGCCGTGTACGGCGATCGTCGTCGTTTCCTTGCCGGTTTTCGCAACCACTGGAGCAACTTGCAGCGGGGTGACGAGCGGGATGTGGCCCTGCAAGATGCCAAGCTCCCCCTCAAGTCCGCGGACGGTCAGACTGTCCACCTCTTTCGAGTACACCACATGCTCCGGCGTTACGATTTCCAATAAAAAGCTGCTCAAGTTTATCCCTCCTGTTCGTGGGACAGTTCATTTCTGAAGCATCCGGATACGGCTTGGATTTACAGCGTCTTTGCCTTCTCGACGGCTTCTTCGATCGTTCCTACGAACAGGAACGCGGCTTCCGGAAGGTCGTCGTGCTTGCCGTCCAGAATTTCCTTGAAGCTGCGGACCGTTTCGGCGACCGGCACGTATTTGCCCGGGATCCCCGTGAACTGCTCCGCCACGTTAAATGGCTGCGACAGGAAACGTTCGATCTTCCGGGCGCGGGCCACCAGCGTTTTATCGTCGTCGGACAATTCATCCATACCGAGGATGGCGATGATATCCTGCAATTCTTTATAACGAGCCAAGATTTGTTTTACGCCTTGGGCTACGGCATAATGCTCTTCGCCCACGATTTCCGGCGTCAAAATCCGCGAGCTGGAAGCCAGCGGGTCCACGGCCGGGAAAATCCCTTTTTCGGAAATTTTCCGTTCCAAGTTCGTCGTTGCGTCCAAGTGAGCAAACGTCGTTGCCGGAGCCGGGTCCGTATAGTCATCCGCCGGCACGTAAATCGCTTGGATCGACGTAACGGAACCTTTCTTAGTGGAAGTGATCCGTTCTTGCAATTGACCCATTTCAGTCGCCAGCGTTGGCTGGTAACCTACCGCGGAAGGCATCCGTCCGAGCAAGGCGGATACTTCGGAGCCCGCTTGCGTGAACCGGAAGATGTTGTCGATAAAGAGCAATACGTCGCGGCCTTCCTGGTCGCGGAAATATTCAGCCATGGTCAGGCCTGTCAAGGCAACGCGCAAGCGTGCGCCCGGCGGCTCGTTCATTTGTCCGAACACCATCGCCGTCTTCTCGATAACGCCGGATTCCGTCATTTCCATGTACAGGTCGTTCCCTTCACGGGTACGTTCCCCTACGCCGGCAAATACGGAAATCCCGCCGTGTTCGTGAGCGATGTTCCGGATCAATTCCTGGATCGTAACGGTCTTCCCTACACCGGCACCGCCGAACAGACCGATTTTACCGCCTTTGGCATACGGCGCCAGCAGGTCGATTACCTTGATCCCGGTTTCCAGCATTTCCGCTTGCGTCGACAGTTCATCAAACTTCGGCGGTTCGCGGTGGATCGGATATTTCAGTTCGGTGGCAGCTTCGCCTTTCTTGTCGATCGGTTCGCCCAGCACGTTAAATACGCGGCTGAGCGTCGCTTCTCCAACCGGAACCGAAATCGGTGCACCCAGATCGATCGCTTCCGTACCGCGCACCAGGCCGTCCGTCGAGGCCATGGCGATACAGCGAACGAGGTTGTCGCCCAGATGATTGGAAGCTTCCAGAACCAGCGCAGACTGGCCGTCCTGCTTCTCAATTTTTATAGCGTTGAAGATTTCCGGCAGTTGACCGCGCCCAAACTCGATGTCAACAACCGGACCCATTACGCTGACAACGCGTCCTTTGTTCATCTTCGTTTCCCTCCTAATATTGCTGCCCGGAACGATCAGCCTTGTGCGTTTGCTCCGGCAACGATCTCCGTGATTTCTTGCGTAATCGCCGCTTGGCGAGCGCGGTTGTACGTCAGGGTTAGTTCATTGATCATCTTCGACGCGTTTTTCGTTGCGCTGCCCATGGCGGTCATTTTCGCGCCAAGCTCACTCGCTTTCCCGTCAAGAAGCGCGCCAAAGATCAACGTTTCGGCATATTTCGGAAGGAGCACTTCCAATACGCCTTCCGGTGAAGGTTCATACTCATAGCTGCTGGCCGGACCTTCGTGCTCCACGGAATCAAACGGAAGCAGGCGCTCCACGGTTGGCAGTTGGGTAATCGCATTGACGAACCGGTTATAGCAAACGTAAATTTCGTCGAATTGTTCGGTTTCGAAGCCTTGCACTGCTGCATAGGTCAACGATTTGATGTCGGCGAATCTCGGCGAATCCGAAAGCTCGGTCACCTCTTGTACCACCGGATAATTGCGGCGTTTCAAATAATCTCTGCCTTTGCGGCCGATTACGAACAGCTCGTATTCCGAGGATGAGGCGTGGCGGGAACGGAGCAGATCCGTCACTTTCCGCAGAATATTCGCGTTATAACCGCCGACCAACCCGCCGTCGGATGTGATCACGATATAAGCGGTCCGCTTCACCGGACGCGTCACGAGCATCGGATGGCTGACGCCTTGGGAGGCAGCCGCGATGCTGGAGACGACCTCCTTCAGCTTCTCTGCATAAGGACGGGAGGCTTGCGCTCTCTCCTGCGCTTTACGCAGCTTGGCGGAAGCAACCATTTCCATCGCCTTGGTGATTTGCCGGGTGTTCTGAACGCTTTTGATCTGACGCTTGATTTCGCGCATCCCTTTTGCCATGATTTCACCACCTTAAAGTTTTGGCAGAGCCAAAACTAGCTTCGTAAGCATTTGCTTAACTTTGGCGTGGCCAAGTTACTTCGAGAAAGTTTGATCGAGATGACAGTGAGTGATAAGGGCTGCGAAAGTGAAATGTTCTTACGATCGCTGTTGCTCGCAGATTTCTTGAATTGATCAATTCAAATATAGTAGAAATCTGCTCACAAAGGCGAACGCTTCGCTTCTTCAGAATCATTTACACCCTCTTGCCTGACACTCACGTTAATGAGATCAACCTTTTATCGCACTAACAATTGGCATCCCCAAAGTATTTTTACACACAGGCGTAAACCGGCGTTGCGCTTCGTCAAAGCCGGTTTGTGCCGCAAGAACTTTTATGCCGTAGTCGCGAAACCGCGCTTGAATTGCTCGATCACTTCTTTCAGCTTCGCTTCGTTGTCTGCCGTCAGATCCTTCGTGTCGCGGATCGATTGCAGCACGTCGTTATGCTGATTTTGGATAAAGGATAGGAATTCCGCTTCGAAGCGGCGAACGTCGGCCAAAGGAATATCGTCCAGGTAACCTTTCACCGCCGTGTACAAGCTGACCACTTGCAGTTCGACAGCCAGCGGCTGGTTGACGCCTTGCTTCAGGATTTCCATCATCCGCGAACCGCGGGTCAACCGGGCTTGCGTCGATTTGTCCAGGTCGGAACCGAACTGGGAGAACGCTTGAAGCTCGCGATATTGAGCCAGGTCCAGACGCAGGGTACCGGCGACTTTCTTCATCGCCTTGATTTGCGCGGAACCGCCGACCCGGGATACCGAGATCCCTACGTTAACCGCCGGGCGTTGACCGGAGTAGAACAGGTCGGACTCCAGGAAGATTTGTCCGTCGGTAATCGAAATGACGTTCGTCGGAATGTAGGCCGATACGTCGGAAGCTTGCGTTTCGATAAACGGAAGCGCCGTGATCGAACCGCCGCCGAGCTCATCGCTCAATTTAGCTGCACGTTCCAGCAGACGGGAGTGCAGGTAGAAGACGTCGCCCGGGAACGCCTCGCGGCCTGGCGGACGGCGAAGCAGCAAGGACAATTCGCGGTAAGCCGCAGCTTGCTTCGACAAGTCATCATAGATGATCAAGACATGTTCGCCTTTGTACATGAAGTACTCGGCCATCGCTACACCGGCATAAGGCGCGATGTAGAGGAGCGGAGACGGTTCCGATGCGGAAGCCGAAACCACGATCGTGTAATCCAACGCGCCGTGGCGGCGAAGGGTTTCCACTACGTTAACAACGGTGGATTGCTTTTGTCCGATGGCAACATAGATACATTTCACGCCGTTGCCTTTTTGGTTGATGATCGTGTCGATGGCAATCGCCGTTTTACCGGTTTGACGGTCACCGATGATCAATTCCCGTTGGCCGCGGCCGATTGGAACCATCGAGTCGATCGCTTTGATCCCGGTTTGCATCGGCTCATGCACCGATTTCCGGTCGATAACGCCCGGAGCGTTATTTTCGACTGGACGGAATTCCGTCGTTTCGATCGGTCCTTTGCCGTCGATTGCTTGACCCAGCGGGTTCACAACGCGGCCCAGCATCGCCTCGCCTACCGGAACCTGCATGATTTGGCCGGTCCGTTTCACTTGATCGCCTTCGCGGATTTCGCTGTAAGGGCCGAGGATTACGACACCGACATTGCTTTCTTCCAAGTTAAGGGCAAGACCAAAAACGCCGTTTTCAAACTCGAGCAGCTCGTTCGCCATGGCGTTCTCTAGTCCGTGGACACGGGCGATACCGTCACCAACTTGAATAACGGTGCCTACTTCGGCCACTTCGATTTCCGATTTATATTGTTCGATCTGACTTTTAATCAGTGTACTGATCTCTTCAGGTCTGATACTCAAGTGTTTCACCCCTATCTACAGTGCTTGTCTTCGAAAAGACTTTTCGAGCCGTTCCAGTTTCCCGGCCAAGCTTCCATCGTACAACGTATCGCCGATCCGCACTTTCATTCCGCCGAGCAGCGATGGTTCGATCACATTCTCGACCCGAATCTTCTTGTTCACGAGTGCGCCGAACTCCGCAGCAACCTGCTGCTTCTCGTCCTCGTTCAGCGGGTAAGTGGTCGTAACCACGGCATTCGCAAGCCCCAACGCTTCGCTGGAAATGCTCACGTAAGCGTCCACCAGATCCGGTAAGAGCCCGATTCTTCCGCGTTCCACCAGGAGCTTCACCGTCGAAACCACGGGTTTGGACAGTTTGCCTTCAATCGCGCGGGAAATGGCTTCCCATTTCGCAGCTTCCGTAATCTTCGGCGAGTCAATGAAATGCTCAATGTCATCCCCTGACTGAAAAGCTGCCGCCAGTGCCTTCAGTTCTTCTTCGACCTCCAGCGTCCGGGCTTCCGCCGCGGCGATTTCATACAGCGCTTTGGCATACCGTTTTGCGGCTACGGTCTCGCGGCTCATGAGCGGCCACCGACCTCTTTAAGATACTTGTCGACCAATTCGCCTTGAACGCCTTCTTCGCTGACTTCCTTCTCGATCAGCTTGGACGCGATCTTCACCGATACCGCGCCAACTTCGCTGCGGAGCTGTTCCACAGCGCGGTTCTTCTCGTTCTGAATGTCGCGTACTGCTTCATCCTTCAAGCGGGAAGCTTCGTCCTTGGCTTGCTCCAGCATTTGAGCAGCTTGCTTGGTACTCGTTTGCTTGGATTGTTCGATAATGTCATACGCCTCTTTGCGCGCTTGCTGGAGAGCCGCTTTTTGCTCCTCCACAAAGGCAGTCGCCTGCTCGCGAGTCTGCGCCGCTTCGCTCAGCTGCTGCTGCACGAGTTCACGGCGTTTTTCCATCACGGCAAACAACGGACCGAAAGCGTATTTGTTCAATAAGAAGTATAAAATCCCGATCGCGATCAACGCGATGACGGTGTTTTCCCATACGATTTCCAAACTTAAGTCACTCCTTTCCGAAGCCTATCCGCATATAGCGTATCGCCCACTCCGGGCTAAAAAGAAGGCGTGGACGGCTGTGGCCTTCCCCGCCAGTTCTTTTCTAGAAATCTTATTAAGCCTGACCAAAGAACATGAATGCCAGGACGACGCCGATGATCGGAAGTACCTCGATCAAACCGACCCCGATAAACATCGTCGTTTGCAGAGTAGACTTCGCTTCAGGTTGACGCGCAATCCCTTCGACCGTTTTGCTGATAACCATACCGTTACCCAGCGCTGCGCCGAACGCGCCCAAACCTGCTACGATAGCTGCTGCCAAATATGCCATTGCTCCCATTGTGTATATCCTCCTTAAATGTAAAATCAAATTTTTATAGTTCAGTCAGGTTGAAGATGTTCTCCAATCCGTAACTTGAAACTTAAGTAATCTTTGAAGCTAGGGCTCTACGAGCTCGCCCGTTTAATGCTCTTCCTCGTGAGTTTCGAGGTTCTGCGAGATGTACACCATCATCAAGATGACAAAGACAAACGCCTGGATCGCGCCGACGAAAATACTGAACCCGTCCCAGACCATCAGCAGCGGAACGGAGAAGATCGCACCGACCACGCTGGCTTTGGCTAAAGTCATAATCGTGGAGATCAGCACCTCGCCCGCGAAGATATTCGCGTAAAGACGGACGCCGTGCGTCAGCAGCTTCGACAGCTGTTCAATCAGGTTAATCGGTAGGAAGAACGGATAGGGCTGAATATAGTGCTTGAAATAGTTTTTCGTATTCCTTACCATCCCCAGACCATGGGATAACACGAACACCAGCAAGGCCAGACCCATCGTTACGCTGAGATCCGCTGTTGGCGATTTCCACCAAGCCACCTCGGCGTGAGCTTCCTCACCCGGGTGCTTCTCGTGCTCTTCCGCAAGAACCTTGGTCACCGAAGTAATTTCCTGACCGAAAACCGTTGCTTTTGCCGGATCATGATACTCAGTAACGACCCCAAACAACAACCCTAGCATATTTGCGACAAAAATAAACATAATCATCGTCATGGCCAGGGAGAGAAAAGGTTTCCCTTTCTTCAGATCCATGGTGCTCGAGATCAAGTTCTGAACGAACTCCGTCGCCCATTCCATGAAATTCTGCAGCTTACCGGGGTTCTCTACCGATAGATTCCGAGTCGCTAGACGCGCAATGACGAACACAATGGTGCAGGTCACTACCAGCATCAAGATGATGGACAGGTCTAAACGCAGGCCGCCCAATTCTATGACCGGAGCTTCATGCATGTTTTCTCACCCCCATTCCAAGTTGAAATGTTTCCAGCCTAAGGCTTACGAGAAAAACGAATGCCTATAAAAAGAAGAAAAAATTGCGCAAAAACCAGACTGCCGGCAACCGCATACACGTTAAGGTATTGCGGATATTTCAGAGCGGCAAATACCGCTAGAACCGCCAGGGCTGCACGGGTCAGAAACCCCATGTTCAACCGCTTTGAACCGCCGTTTACCGCGGCATCCAGCACCTGCCGGACCTTGCGGCCCAAGTAAACCGCGTTAATCCAGCTTACTGCCGAGCCGAGCGCGATGCCAAGCATAATGCTTTGAATTTCCGGCAATAAAGCGCCTCCGACAAAACACAGGGCCAAGAAACCTAGGGTTCCGGCTGTCAAAGCACGGCTGTATTTCGACAGCTCATCCATCATTTCCCCCCACAACCGACTTAATTAGCGCAACGATGCCCAAGATTCCCGCTGCAATGCCGATCAGAACGCCCAAGCCAATGCCCAGGCCATTCTTGAACCACAGCTTATCCATCCAGGTGCCCAGGAAATAACCTCCTACAGCGCACACGGCAAAGTTCGTTCCTAAAGCGGTTACCACAGCAACAGCCTTCCATACGCCGTTGTTTTTACCAGGTTTTGTTGGGTCTACCATTTCATTCACCCTAATAATCCCAATTTATTTTACTAATTGTGAAGAGATATTGTCAATTGAGGTTTTTTAGTGATTTAAAGCTTTGAAATGCCAAATATGCCCTTGCAATCCTGAGTAAAACGCATACAGCGTACAGTAATACTGTATACTTTTTTAGGCTCATGATCAAAACAAATTTTCGTTAGTTTGTGAACTTTCTGTGAAATTCCTCCGGACGCTCGTTCAAAAATCCGAAATGGTGACAAATCGCATTGACAATTCTTTGCGATGCCTTTCCATCGCCATACGGATTTGCCGCCCGGCTCATTGTTTCATATAAGTTCTGATCTGTGAGCAGCGCCTTTGTCCGTTCATAAACCATCTCCTCATCTGTGCCAACCAATTCCAGCGTCCCCGCTTCGATTCCTTCGGGACGTTCCGTCGTATCGCGAAGCACGAGCACCGGAACGCCAAAAGAAGGCGCTTCTTCCTGCAAACCGCCCGAATCCGTAAGTATCAAATGCGTATGTGGATAGAAGTTGTGCAGATCCACCACATCCAAAGGATCGATAAGTTTAATACGAGGATGATCCCCCAAAGTTTCGTATGCCGGTTCCCTTACCGCAGGGCTGGGATGGACCGGATAGACGATGGCAACCTCCTCGAATTCATCAGCGATTCTTCTTACGGCCCGGAAGATGTTCAAGTGCGGCTCGCCTTGCGATTCGCGGCGGTGCGCCGTCATGAGAATAAGCCGCTTTCCAGCGGCCCAGTCCAGCACAGAATTTGTATAATTCGGCTGTACTGTATATTGAAACACATCCGTTACCGTGTTGCCTGTGACATATATAGTTGACTCCGGCTTATTTTCTTTCCTCAAATTCCCAGCCGACCACTCCGTTGGAGCAAAATGCAGGTCCGCCAAAACGCCGGTTAACTGCCGGTTCATCTCTTCCGGGTAAGGGGAGAGCTTGTTCCAAGTCCGCAGTCCGGCCTCGACATGCCCCACCTTGATTTGCTGCAGGAATGCGGCATAACTCGCCAGAAACGTGGTCAATGTATCGCCATGCACCAGCACAATATCCGGCTTGGCCTCCTTGAGGACGCCCTCCAGTCCTTGAAGGACTCGGATCGTAATTTCGTTCAGCGTCTGATTTGGCTTCATGACATCCAGATCATAATCCGGAACGATCTTGAAGACGTCCAGCACCTGATCCAGCATTTCGCGGTGCTGCGCCGTCACGCACACGATCGATTCGATCTGCTCGGGATGCTTCTGCAGTTCGAGAATCAACGGCGCCATCTTAATCGCTTCGGGTCTGACGCCGAAGATGGTCATTACTTTAATCTTCCCCACCCTACTCAATCCCTTCCTTTATAGAGGTTGTTTTAAAATCGGCTTCCCATCGCGATGTTGGATCAGGGATGCGGACTCGACATCGAATCTTGAATTCAGCCGGTCGCTCCGTTGCTCACGTAGCTTCCAGCTACGCTCCGCTACTCCCTCCCTAGCTTCATCCAACCTTCTCGGCGCTGAAAACCCGATTTTAAAACTTCGATTGTAATGCTACTTCTAAAAATCAGCTTCCCATCGCGTTGCGAGTTCTGACATGTGACTCGCGACGTCGAGTCTTGAATTCAGCCGGTCGCTCCGATGGCTAACGGAACTAGATGACCTTATTCGGGCCAAAACACGGGGTTTCTCGTTCTAACGGAACTAGGGGACCTTATTTGCCGCAAAACAACGCTGCGTTCTTGCTAAAAGGACAAATAAGAGCTCTGAGTTCCGTTAGACTAATAAAACGCGAGATTTGCTCGCAATAAGGGCCCTGAGTTCCGTTAGAGCGGCCTCCAACCTGTAGAAAGGCTCCGAACTACGGTAAGAAGGGCTCCAAACTGCAAGAAAGGCCCCCCAAGCGCGAACGCCTCCTACAGTAATCATCGCCCGTACCTTGTTTACTTCGTACCGTACAACCGGTCGCCGGCATCGCCCAGCCCCGGGATGATGTAGCCATGCTCATTCAGGTGGCTGTCCAACGCGGCTACGTAGATGTCTACGTCAGGATGTACATCATGCACCGCTTTAACGCCTTCCGGCGCAGCGATCAGGTTCATCATCTTGATCTGAGTGCAGCCGCGGTTCTTCAAAGCGGTAATGGCCGCAATTGCGGACCCCCCGGTCGCCAGCATCGGGTCGATCACAATCAACTCACGCTCCTGCACGTCCGTAGGCAGCTTGATGTAATACTCCACCGGCTGCAGCGTATCCGGATCCCGGAACAAGCCGACATGTCCAACCTTGGCCGCCGGAAGCAGCTTCAATACACCGTCCAGCATTCCCAGCCCCGCACGAAGGATCGGAATCAGCCCCAACATCCGCCCGGAAATCACCTTTGATTCGGCTTCGGCTACCGGCGTTTGCACTTTGATCGACTCGAGCGGAATGTCCCGCGTAATTTCATAGGCCATCAGCGTCGCCACTTCATCTACCAGTTCACGAAAATCCTTCGTGTTAGTCCGCATATCGCGGATAAAGGTCAGTTTGTGTTGAATCAAAGGGTGATCACATACCACCAGTTTTCCCATATTTCGTCGTCCCTCCGCTTTTATTGCTAAGTCTTTACTTGCTCTCTCGTTCCCATTCTTCGAACGTTCCACAAATCTTGTCTATTATATCATTCCAAGTTGGCATTTTCATCCTCGCCGGAACATGTTGCAAAGCCGTCAAAAAGATGCCTTCTCCCCCCCTTTATATATGAAGCAACAAATTGCCCCGCTCCCCGCCTCCCTCTAAACGCCTTGACAATCTGGATACCCGTTTATTATTATGGATACATCAAGTCCATAATTAACAAAGGAGGGAGCGGCCCTGCAATATTCCAAAAGCACCGATTACGCGCTGCACGCCCTCATTCACCTGGCAGGGGCGGATCGCCACCAGAACGTCGGCATCAAATCATTGTCCGCGACCCTGGGTGTTTCAGAGAGCTACCTCTCCAAAATCATGTCCAAACTGCGGCAAGACGGAATCGTCCGCGCGGTGCCGGGGGTGAACGGCGGATATGAGCTGGCTCGACCGGCAGATCAAATTACGTTCCTTGACGTGATCCAAGTCATCGAAGGCCGTCAGCACCTGTTCGAATGTTCGAATATGGAGTCGAAACAGCATCAACTGCTTACCGAAGAAGATCACAGTGACCGTTGCCAAGACGATCAGGATCAGGATACTGAGCGATGCGTATGCCTCGTCAAACAGGTCATGGACGGCGCCGAGCAGCAATTAAATCGTTACCTGCAAGAGCATACCATCCAGACGGTGGTGGAGGCAGCCGTCGCTGCCGGAAAATTCCCCGCATACAAGAAGTGATTCGATGTCGCTTCTTGCATTCCAATTATGGATATTACAGATCCACGGAGGTGTAGGTTAGATGAATGAAACTATTTATGATGCCGTGATTATCGGGGGCGGACCCGCTGGCTTAAATGCCGCCCTCATGTTAGGCAGAGCTCGAAAGAAGGCGGTGGTCATTGACGAAGGCCGCCCTCGCAACGCGGTAACTCGAGAGGCCCACGGATTTCTGACGCGTGACGGGATTCCCCCGGGGGAACTGCGGCAGATTGCAAAAGAACAAATCGCCCGCTATCCCGGCATTGCTTTTGTCGAAGAGGCTGCCCAATCGGTTGCCGGGACGGACGGTCATTTCCACGTCACAACCGCCGGAGGCTCCATTTTCCGCAGCAAGAAGCTGCTGTTTGCCGTCGGCATGAAGGATCAGCCGCTGAATGTCCCCGGCCTTTCGGACGTTTATGGCAAAAGTGCCTTCGTCTGTCCGTACTGCGACGGCTGGGAATTACGCGACGAGCCTTTGGTGATTATTTCAAAAGGGGCGGATGCCCTGCATTTCATCCCGCTGATCGCGGGCTGGACGAACCGCTTCACCTTATGCACGAATGGCCCCGACGGGCTGACCGAAGCGGATCGCGAGGAACTGCGGCAGCATGGCGTCCCACTCTTTGACGCACCCATCCGCAGCATTGAATCGGAACAAGGGATGGTGCGACAAGTTGTTCTCGAGGATGGGACTGCGATTTCGTGCAGGGGGATCTTTTTCCGGCCGGACCTGGTGCTCGGCTCCCCCCTCCCGCAAACCTTAGGCTGCCAGGTAAGTGAAGCCGGAACGATTCTCGTAGATGAGTTCGGGAGAACGACCGTGCCGGGTGTCTTTAGCGCCGGAGACGCCATAACAATGCGGCATCAGGCCATCGCCGCTGCCGCCTCGGGAGCCATGACGGCCGCGGCGCTGAACAACGAACTGAATATAGAAGCATGGCGGAATCAGGGATGAATCACGCTCAAGACAGCTTGAACCCAACCGCGCGCCCAGGTTCTCACGATCATCCGGCCGCAGGCACCCGAGCGGGCGAGGATCTGTTATCCTGGCTGCAGCCCAAGCCGGGGGAACGTATTCTTGACCTCGGCTGCGGAAACGGAGACCTAACCGCAGCCATCGCCGCTGCCGGTGCGATCCCTACGGGAATCGACGCATCGGAGGACACGATCCACCGGGCCAGGGAGAGACACCCCAGCCTGGATCTTCAAATCGCAGATGCGCGGCGGTACCGCAGCGACGTGCGTTTTGACGCTGTATTTTCCCATGCCGTCTTGCATTGGATTCCGGAGCCGCCCGCCGTTGCCGAAACGATTCATCAAGCCTTGCGAACAGGCGGACGCTTGGTGGCCGAATTTGCCGGGAAAGGCAATGTCGCCGCATTAACCGGGGCGATTGAGCAGGTGCTGAAAGCGCATGGATCTCCCTGGGAAGGGCGAAATCCGTGGTATCACCCCAGTATCGGCGAATACGCCGGCCTGCTGGAACGAACCGGCTTCCGCGTCACCTCTGCCCGGCATTTTGACCTTCCCACCCCGCTGAAGGGGGAAGAGGGCTTGCGGAAGTGGCTGGACAGCTTCGCCGGGTATTTCTTCCCTGAATTCGTCCAGTCCGACAGGGCGGCCTTGTATGACGAGGTAATAAGGCTCGCAGAACCCGCGTTATATAAGGAAGGGCAATGGATGCTGGATACCAGCCGACTGCGAGTGATGGCAATCAAACTTTAAGCAAGGCAATTCCAATACAGCTGGCCTGCAACGCCAAAAAAGCCGAGAGCATTCAGCCCCGGCTTTTTTTGGGATCAACGTCCAATGAGGAACGTCTGCGTCAATGGATTAATATTTCAGGTTCGGATACAGCGGATAACGGTCGGTCAGCGCGGATACCTGCTTGCGGCTTTGGTCCAGCAGCGCTTCGTCCTTCGGCGATTTCAGCACGACGGCGATAATGCGGCCGATTTCCTTCATCGCTTCCTCATCCATGCCACGCGAAGTAGCAGCCGGCGTACCGATCCGGATCCCGCTGGTGACGAACGGGCTGGTCGGGTCAAACGGAATCGCATTTTTGTTGACCGTGATGCCGATCGAATCCAGCACATGTTCAGCGTCCTTGCCCGTGATGTTCAGGTTGCGCGTGTCCACCAGCATCAGGTGGTTATCCGTTCCGCCCGACACGATGTTCAAGCCTTCGGAAATCAGCGTTTCCGCCAGGACCTTAGCGTTCTTCACGACATTTTCCGCATAGGTTTTAAAAGAAGGCTGAAGCGCTTCGCCCAAAGCTACCGCTTTGGAAGCGATGACGTGCATCAGCGGACCGCCTTGCGTGCCCGGGAATACCGCTTTGTCGATCGCAGCGGCCCATGGCTGTTTGCACAGAATCATCCCGCCGCGCGGACCGCGCAGCGTCTTGTGCGTTGTGGTCGTCACAAAATGAGCGTGCGGCACCGGGTTCGGATGCAGCCCTGCTGCCACGAGGCCGGCGATATGCGCCATGTCGACCATGAAGAGCGCACCCACGTCATTTGCAATGGAAGCCAGCTTCTCGAAATCGATAATCCGCGGATATGCACTTGCTCCAGCCACAATCAGGCGTGGGCGATGCTTGAACGCCGCTTTGCGCACCTCGTCGTAATCGATCAGGAACGTGTCTTCCTGTACGCCGTACGCCACGAAATTATAGAACAGACCGGAAGCGTTGACCGGGCTGCCGTGGGTCAAGTGGCCGCCGTGCGCCAGGTTCATCCCCAGCACGGTGTCGCCGGGTTTGAGGGCAGCCAGGTAAACGGCCAGGTTCGCTTGCGCACCGGAATGCGGCTGTACGTTGGCATGCTCGGCGCCGAATAATTCCTTTGCCCGATCGCGGGCGATGTTTTCCACGATATCTACGCGTTCGCAGCCGCCATAATATCGTTTGCCCGGGTAACCTTCGGCGTATTTGTTCGTGAGTACGGAGCCCATCGCCTCCATGACCGCTTCGCTGACGATGTTCTCGGAAGCGATCAGCTCAATGTTGTTGCGCTGACGCTTCAGCTCCAGATTCATGGCCTCCAGCACGGCTGGATCTTGGTTTCTCAAATTTTCCATCTTCCGTCATCCTCCTTATAATAAACTTCCCCTATGAATCGCAAAACGTGGAATCCGATTCCGGCGGAAGCACGTACACCGCCCGTTCCCCGCCGATCAGCTTCGGACGGGTTGTCGCCGCTGTCACACGGGCCTGCCCAACCTGGCGCAGCGACGGACGATACGGCACCGCCACCCGGCGCAAATGCATGCCGATCAGCGTTTCACCGATATCGATCCCGGCGTGGGCTTCAAGCATTTCGGCAAGGCACGGGTCCGACAAGCGGCGGTAGGCCGCCGCAGCCATCGATCCGCCGGCCCTCGGCACCGGCACCGCAGCCACCTCCGTCAACGAAAGACGCTCCAGCACCGCCCGTTCAATGACGAGCGCACGGTTCAGATGCTCGCAACATTGAAACGCTACGTCGAAGCCGTATTTGGCCCGAACCTGCTCCACCCCGGCCCACAGCTCGGCCGCGATGTCTTCGGCTCCGCCCGTGCCAATTCGTTTGCCTGCCACTTCGCTGGTACTGGCCCCGACGACCAGCAGCTTCCCTGGGCCCAGCTTGGCGGCAGCGGCCACTTCCTCCGCAATCGTCGCCACCTGAGTCCGAATCAATTCGAGCTCTTCCTGCTCCATCTGATGCCTGCTCCTTTCTCTGCAAACCAAGAACATACAGCCAAGTCTGTCCTTATTATAACAGAGAACCGCACACCGCAAACGGAATACCCTCCGCCTTGCCAATGACCACCCAACAAAAAAAGAGCATAACGCAACTTACGCGCGTCGTGCTCTTTGCCCAGGCGACCGGCCGTATTCTCCGATGCTCCATCGTGGTTTGATCCACTCTTGTCGCCAGTTACATCGGAACGAAACTTCTGCTCTTAGAATAAAACATCAGCGAAGCAAATGCAACAGGTTTAATGCCCTTCGCCGCGCTCCAGCTTGGCGATCAGCTTCTCCAGCGCCGCCCCGATCTCCGCCGCAGCCCGGTCATAGTCCGCCCGCGAACCGCCAAACGGATCGGAGATGTCGTAGACCGGCAACCGCCGCTGCAGCTCATCCAGCCGGCGCTGCTGCTCCGCAGACCATTCGCTGCCCAGCGCCCGGGCCAACTCCCGGTCCGCCGCGAGGCGCCAAAATTCCTCAAGATTGGCCAGAATCGCAGCGTCGTCTTCGACGTACTCTTTTAAGGTAAATATTTTATCGGCTGTCCCCGGAAACGAATGAATCACCTGGCGCTTGTGCCCTTGCGTCAACGTCAGAATCAAATCGGCCCAATCTGCCAATTCGGCATGTAAAGGGGTGGATTCAAAGGCGTCCGTAATCCCCCGGTCCCGCAGAACGGCTCCCGCATGGTGGGAGATGGAGTTGCCTTTCATGGCGGCCACACCGGCCGAACGAACCTCCACATCCAGCCCCCGGTCTCGTGCCAGCTTGCGCAGCATGCCTTCGGCCATCGGGCTGCGACAGGTA
Source organism: Paenibacillus phocaeensis (assembly GCF_900021165.1). Classification (GTDB taxonomy): domain Bacteria; phylum Bacillota; class Bacilli; order Paenibacillales; family Paenibacillaceae; genus Fontibacillus; species Fontibacillus phocaensis. The sequence continues at coordinate 178,512 of NZ_FCOQ01000012.1, forward strand.
TTTCCGGTACAAACAAACAAGATGCGCATGCCCTATCACCTCCAGGTTTAGCAGGAAAGCTTCTCCCGCGTATGGACCTTTATTTTATCACGAAAACAACCGCCGTATCAAAAGATAAACAACAGCCCAAACGCCAGCAGGATCGCCCCGCCGGCCGCTTCGCCGTAATCGCCTAACGATCGTCCCACGCCTTTCCCCATCGCCAACCCCACCAAGGACATCACGCCGCCAAAAAGTCCGAAAGCCAGCACCGCCAGCAGCCACTCCCCGCGGAACATGCCCAGCGATACACCCACGGAAAAAGAGTCGATGCTGACGCTTAACGAGAACAACAGCACGCCAAACCAGGTCCGGGGGTTGATCGACTGCATCCCGCTGCCCTTGATCGAGCTGAGGATCATATGCGCGCCAAGCAGGAACAGCAACCCGCCCGCAGCGTACCGCGCCAGACTCCCCAGCAAGGCGCCGACATATTGTCCCGCCGCTATCCCCAGCAGAGGCATTAACACGTGAAAGAGAGCGACCATCGTCCCGATGCGGAGCGCGTCCTTCCGCCGGACTCCTCTCATGCCGATACCGACGCCCAGCGACAAAGCGTCCATCCCCAAGGCTGCCGCCATCAGCAGGATCGTCACCATCTCTCCCAGCCGCTCATAAGCCTCCGTCATAACCGTTAGTCCCCTTTGTCCCGTCTTTTGTACAACCATATGCGGACAGGTTCCGGTTCATGACTTGGCGGAGCGGGAGAGGAGGCGTCTGCGGGCGGAGGTTAGCGGGAGATGAGGCGTCTAGTGACGGAGATTAGTTGGGGAAGAGTGTCTGGTGACAGAGATTAGCGGCAAAGTGGCAGCCGAATTAGCAGGCATTCGGTGGATAGGCGTGACTTATGGAATTTTCAGCAAATCGCTGAAAATTCGCGTTGGACAACGCCGGACATCGCCGATCATCCCCATTTTACGGTGGGGCTTGTGGGCTGTAGGGTGTGTGGTAACTGCAGTGCGTGCAGGGCTGAAGAGGGCAGGATGTGCGGCATGTATAGGGTGCGAGGAATGTGCGGGGTATGTAGGCTGTGGAGAGAGTGCGGGAGTGAGGATTGTGGAAAAGAGTACAGGGTATGCGCGGGAGTGCAAGGTGTTTAACATATATAGGGTGTGAGGCATGTGCAGAGTGACCTGTAGGATGGGTAGAGAGTGCGTGGTGTGCGGGGTGCCGGGGGTATGCGGGGTATGTAGGATGGGTAGAGAGTGCGCAGGGCGGGATGAGTAAAGAGTGCAAGGTGTGCGCGGGATTGCAAAGTGTGCAACATATGTAGGGTGCAAGGGATGTGGAGGGTGCATAGAATGCGAGGGATGTGCGGGAAATGTGAGATTACAACGGAACAGAGCGGCAGTAATGTCAGCTTAACGCTTCACGGGGCTAAGTCCCGCCTAAACTTTACTTGTCTTTGCAGCATATGTATGGTGGGAGCGTGTCCGTGCGGGATATGGCGGGCTTGCAAAAGGCGTCAACAGGACGGATCCCCTCAGTATTAGCAGGTACACAGCAGAATGTCACCTTGATCGCCGCCCACGCCGCACCAATCGCACCAATAGAGGTAAATTATGGCGTTATTTTCACTAGCTAGGCGCATTTCACAATAATAGCGGTAATTTGTGGCGCTATTTCGCTTATTTTGAGGCCATCAGCCCTAAATCAGGAGAAATAACGGTATAAAATACCGCTATTCAACCCAAATAGGGCTCGCCCCGAAAAATAGCGCCAAATTATACCGCTATTTTCAATGACCCAGCATCAAACGAGCGTCCAACACCCTCAAACGGATGAACTGGACGAACAGAACTAAGAGGACTAAGGGAACTTAGGAACTTAGGAACTTAGCAACTTAGCAACTTAGGAACTTAGCCAACTTACCGGATCAATAGCACCGTGAGGTCTAAGCGGACTGAGCGGACTGAGTGGGACTTAAAAGGAACAAGGGGGCTGAGAGAATTAAGAGGATTAAGCGTTGCGTTGCTCATCCCATTCAGCGGATTAGCAATTAATCCCATAGTTCCTCCCCGCCGCCAAACAAATCCAGCTGACGCGGCGGCAGCGCACGCGGCGATTGGCCGAGCAGGTCCATCATCTCCAAAGCGTTAACCGCTGCATCCCCGCCGGAGTTGTTGTTAAAGAGCATGCAGATCTCCTTCGTCCCTTTGTGAAGTAACTGGTCCAGCTTCTCGATCCACGACAGGAGCTCCTCACGCGAATAACGATACAACGTACGGATCTCCCGCCAGTTGGATGCGCCGGCTTGGCTCCAGCCCGCGGCGTTCCGGCCGTGCATGCGGACGATCGTCAACTCGACATCCGTTGGTTCCAGCACCGTGGGAACCGAACCTTGTCCCGCCTGGGGTTCGTCGCAGACGATATGAATCCAGCCCTCCTGGCGCATGAATTCCAGCGTGCGTTCCCGGTGGTCGGCGGTAAACCAGCTTTGGTGGCGAAACTCCAGCGCAAGCGGCAAGCCCCCCATCCACTGGCGGATCGCCCGCAGTTGCCGGACGTGATCCGGCGTGCAGTCGAACCAGGGCGGGAACTGGAACATGACGGCTTTAAGCCGGCCGGCATCCACCACCGGGCGGATCGAGTCCAGGTAAGCCTGGAACATGTCGCCCGGACCGCCAAACGGCGATTTCCCCCGGCTATGGCCGGTCATCCCTTGGTAAGCTTTGATGATAAACGTGAAATTGGGCGGCGTCTCCGCCAGCCAGCGGCGATACACCTCTTCCCCCAGCACAGCGTAAAAAGAGCTGTCGACCTCCACCACGTTAAAATACTTCGCGTACCAAGCAAGCTTGGCTTTGGCCGGCGTCCGGGCAGGGTATAAATCGTCATGATCGCCCCAGCCGGCCAGGCCGATGCGGATCATGACCTCACCCCCTGCCCTCATCCTGATCTCCGCCGGCCTCAATCACCCGATGACCGGCGGCTTTCAGCAGCCGGTTCATCACCGCCGAGCCGAGCCCCTCCTCAGGGCAGGCTTCGGCGAGGATGTAGGTGACGCCGCATTCGTCGAAGCGGCGGAGCGCGGCGTAGAGACGGTGCGCCGCCGTCTCCAGCTCGGCCTCGCGGCCGAGCGATAGCGCGCAGTCGGCGCGGTAGGACGGGAGGCGCTCGTCGAAGGCGAGCACCCCCGTCTTCTCCCCGCGCGCCGCNGCCGTCTCGTTCACTTCCGTGACGAGTCCGTCCAGCTGGCTCACCTCGGCGATGTGCACGATCAGCGGATTATCGGACGGACGGCCTTTGGCGGCGAAGATCGCCTCCACGGCCGCCGTATTCCGCGCATCCGCCCCCAACCCGTACACCGTCTCCGTCGGGAACGCCACCGTCCCGCCGGAGACCAAGACCGCGGCGGCTTCCTTCAGGGCCGCCGCCTCTTCCCCTGCGAACGAAGCTTCCGAAGCTTCGGACCGGGGTTCGACGCGCCACCAGCGAGTCCACTTTGACGCCACCTTCCCCAGCGCAGGCAGGTCTGAGGTGTCACGGGGTTTATTTTCAATAGATGCCTTCGATTCGTTTCGCTTCATTCTCGCTCATCCCAAACTGTTCAGTAGTCAATCTATTCTACTATTATACCCGAACCCATCCATGCGCATAGCCCGTCCCGGCGACGCAGGCCGCAAAAAAACCGCCCGGACCCCTCCGAACGGCAGCTTATCCTATGAATTTTTAAGCAAATAAACCTGTAATCCAGTTCCACAGTTTCACCAACATATCCCACAGGAAGAAGCGAACCTCCGCTTGCTCCGGCTCAACCTGAACCGCATCCCCTGAAGTCCCGGCAGCCGAAGCCTTCGCAACCGCAGCGGTAGCCGCACCCGCGTCATTGGCCAGCGCATCCCCGCTGCCAGCGTCGATGAAGCACAGCGGCGGAAACAATACGCACCACCAGTTCTTCCCGTTGCCTTCGCCCAGCGTTACACGCAGTGCCTCGTAATCGCCGGCCGGATAAACCGCACCGCCGTACATTTTCGTCGGAAACGGCACCGTGCCGAGCTCTACTTGGTAATCGTAGTTTTTCCCATATTTCTTGAGCGTCTGGCCGACTTGCTCCTCGATCGCAGGCAGATGGTCGCGGATCACCCGGCGAGCCTCGTCCAGGCTTTGCGGATTTTCCAACTCGGCGACCCAGCCGTTCATTTGCTCAACCACGGCATCGCGAACACGGCGTTTGACCAGCTGATCCGAAGTCCCATCCGAATTGGCCAGAATGCGCAGCCGGATGGATTCCTGCGGAATCACTCCTTGCGTTCCCGCCGCAGCGGCGGTGTCCACCATTTGTCCCTCCCAGGACATCAACAGCATCACAATAGAAAAGAAGAAAAGGGCGAGTTTCTTACGGGAATTCGTGCGTGGATTCATGATTTCTTGCTCCTAACCAAACCGGTATTTCAGCAGCTGATGTCTATCAGTATGTCCGGTTAAGAGACTTCTAAACCTCGGAATCTAGTAAATTTTCGCACACGGAAAAATAGAGTGAATCCGCCCGCGCGCGCCTCCCGTTCACCCCTGGCCTTCCGGCCGGCGTTTGGATCGCAGCAGGGAATAACGCGAGACCGCAGCCGCCGGCGCTACCGGATTGTCCTCTTCCTTCTCTTGCCCGTAGATCCGGATGCTCATCGCCACGCCGATGCTCGCCATATTAATCAGCAGCGACGTGCCGCCGTAGCTGATGAAAGGCAGCGTGATGCCTGTCAGCGGCATCAGGCCGATGAACATGCCGACATTTTCGAAGATCTGATACAGCAGCATGGCCACGATCCCCACGATTAAATACGGTCCGCTGGTCTCGCGGCTTTCGAGGGAGATCAGGATCAACCTGTGAATCAGCACAAAATACAACAGCAGCAGCGCCGAGCTTCCGATAAACCCAAACTCCTCGGCAATGACCACGAAGATGGAGTCCGAGTAGGTGAGCGGCACGCGTTCCGACTGGACCGTCTCCCCCTTCATGTAGCCCTCCCCGGTCATACCGCCGGAGGCGATCGCCAGCTTGGCGTTTTTCGTATGATAGATCGCTTTGTCCGTCGCCTTCTCCGGGATGAGCCACGGGTCAATCCGATCCGCCCAATGCTCCCGTCCGATTTCAACGAGGAAGTTGTACATCTGGTCGTGGTACGTCTTGTAGGCGGTAATGCCTCCGATCACCGAACCAACGAAGATCACGACGGCGATCAGCGCATGCCAATATTTGATGTTCCCGATCCACAGCATGCCCGCCAATATAACGAGATAGCTCAGCGCATTCCCCAAGTCGTTCTGCGCCATCACGGCGACGAACGGAATGAAGGTCAGCAGGCAGATCGGCACGACATCACGCCAGAAGGAGAGGCGGGGCTTGCGTTTGCGCAGCAGCATGAACCCGAGAAAGATAACCAGCAGCAGCTTGAAAAACTCCGCCGGCTGAAAGCTTTGATTAATGACCGGAATCGTCAGCCAACCGGTCGCGTTGTAATACGTATTGCCGATAAACATGACCACGACCAGCAGCCCGAAACCGCTCAGGTATAGATAGGGCGCGTACTTCACCAGCAGTCGGTAGTCGACAATCGAAACGCCGAAAAACACGGCGAACCCCAGCGCGTAATACGCCAGCATGCGAAGATGGTGTCCGTCATATTTGGTGCCCGACGTGGCGCTGTACAGCACCGCGATACTGATGACCATGAGCAGCAGCAGGATCACGACGATGGAGTAATCGATTTTCTTCAGTTTGCTCAGCATGAACATCCTCTTTTCTTTATCAAGAAACCCCGTACCTTTACTTTAAAAGAAACCCGCCCCAACTACAAATGAGCCCTTTGACCCAAATAACGGGTAAAGCGGCGAAAAGGTTTCCCTTTCGGGGTTATTTTCCCGGCAGCGCAAAAAAAAGACACCAACGCAAGCGTTGGTGCCCGAAAAGGGGAGTCGGGATAAGAAAGGAAAATGGGAGGGGGAGGTTAAACGGGGGTAATCAGCGTGATGAGGCCCGTAGCCGCCGTCAGCGCGAAAATACCGATGGTTTGAATGTTGCCAAGCTCAACGGAAAACGTGCTGCCTTGCGTCACGGTCTGGATAAAATCCGGCGCATTGTACCGGGTAATGCGGAGCTCGACGTTACCCAGCGTAGCCGCGACCGTAACGATCCCGGTTGGGCCCAGCGGATCGGCGGCCACGAAATAACCTTGGCCGACGCCGGCCGCTTGCGCATACGGAAACGTCAGTGTGAACGCCATGTGGAATCTCCTCCTTTCGGCTTGAGATACCACATTCTATGAAACTATCCTTCCAAAGTGAGCGGCTTTTGGTTAAGGAGATTCACCTATTTTCATAGAGTCGCGTTAAGGGGAGGGGTTATCGCCCGTGCGCGAGGCCCAGCACGTGGCGGTCAATCCCGGCGAGATCGGGGACGGTCACGATCTCGTCCCAATGGCCGGCGGCGCGCAGCAGCTCCGCGACGTCCGCGGCCTGGCCCTGGCCGAGCTCGAAGCCGATCAGGCGAGGCGGCCGCGGCAGCAGCGCGAGCTGCGCCATCATGGCCCGGTAGGGCGCAAGCCCGTCCGGGCCGCCGTCCAGCGCGCCGCGCGGCTCATAGTCCCGCACCTCCGGCTGCAGGTGCGGGATCTCCTCCGCCGGTATGTACGGCGGATTCGACACCACGATGTCCAGCGGCTCGCCGGCGAACGGTTCAAGCAGGTTCCCCTGCTTGAACGCCACCGCGAGGCCGAGCCGCCGGACATTGTCCTGCGCCACCGCCAGGGCGTCCGGCGAGATATCGCTCGCCGCGACGCGCCATGCTGGGCGCAGATGAGCCAGGGCTGCGGCGATCGCGCCGCTGCCCGTGCCGATGTCGGCGGCGTACGGCGCGCCGCCGGGCCACAGCGCATCGCCTTCCAGCGCGATGCGCTCCACGAGCAGCTCCGTTTCCGGCCGGGGGATCAGCACCGCCGGGTTGACCCGGAAGGTCAACCCGTAGAATTCCTGCTCCCCGGTGATGTACTGCGCTGGCTCGCCCGCCGCTTTGCGGCGGATCACCGCTTCCCAGGCGGCCTGCTTGTCCGCCGGGAACGGCTCGCGAAGCGCGGCCAGATACGCCGCGCCCTCAAGACCCAGCACGTGGCGGAGCAGCAGCTCCGCATTCGACTCGGGCTCCCGCACGCCCGCCGCCGCTAAAAAAGAAGAAGCCTCTTTACGGGCTTCCCATATCGTCATTGCACCGGACATCCGGTATCCTTCATTGTGCAACACGTTATTCTCCTTTTTCCATCAGTTCGGCTTGTTCGGCAATCGTCAGCGCCGATACGATCTCTTCGATCTCCCCGTTCATCACCTGATCCAGCTTGTGCAGGGTCAAGCCGATACGGTGGTCGGTTACCCGGCTTTGCGGGAAGTTATAGGTGCGGATCCGCTCGCTGCGATCCCCGGTGCCCACCTTGCTCTTCCGTTCGCCGGCGTATTTCGCTTCCTCTTCCTGACGTTTCATATCAAAGATCCGGGCGCGCAGCACCTGCAGCGCCTTCTCTTTGTTGGAGTTCTGCGATTTCCCATCTTGGCAGGTCGCCACGATGCCGGTCGGAATATGCGTTACCCGTACGGCGGATTTCGTCGTGTTGACCGATTGTCCGCCCGCCCCGCTGGAGCAGAACGTATCGACGCGAATATCCTTATCCAAAATTTCGATATCGACGTCCTCGACTTCCGGCAACACCGCTACTGTCGAAGTCGACGTGTGAATCCGTCCGCCGGACTCCGTCGCCGGAATGCGCTGCACGCGGTGCGCGCCGCTCTCGTATTTCAGCTTGCTGTAAGCGCCCCGGCCGTTAATCATAAAGATAACCTCTTTGAAACCGCCAAGGTCGCTTTCGTTCATATCCATTACGTCGACACGCCAGCCCTGAGCGTCCGCATACCGCGTATACATCCGGTACAAATCGGCGGCAAATAACGCCGCTTCATCCCCGCCGGCCGCACCGCGAATTTCCACAATTACGTTCTTATCGTCGTTCGGGTCTTTCGGCAACAGCAAAATGCGAATCTTCTCTTCCAATTCCTGCTGGCGCGCGCTCAGTTCCTCGATTTCCATCTTCACCATCTCGCGCATCTCATCATCCAGCTTCTCGGCCTGCATCGCTTTTGCCGCTTCCAGCTCTTCAACAACATTCTTATATTCGGTGTACGCCTCATAAGCCGGCTGTAAATCCGATTGTTCTTTGGAGTAATCCCGCAGTCGTTTCGAGTCGTTCGCGACGTCCGGATCGCAAAGCAGTTCGCTCAGCTTCTCGTAACGGTCAGCCAGGGATTGTAGTCGGTCCAACAAGGGATGTCACCTCTCTTCATTCAATCGCGTTCTCTTATAAAAAGCCGCTCATCCGCAGGCTTCGTAATACAGGGATAAACGACTTTTTATTATACCACAGAACGTTCGAAACGGCTAGCCTGCCCGCCCCTCTTCCGGGTTATCGGATTTTCATGTAAAATAATCTCACTCCCTCGCCAGTATCCTTTGCCAAAGGAGGCCTCGCCCATGGACATGCTGGATCTCAAGGTGTTTATTGCCGTAGCGGAAAGCGAAAGCATGAGCAAAGCCGCCGGGATCGTCGCTTTAACCCAACCCGCCGTCAGTTTCCGGATCGCCGGCCTGGAGGCGGAACTCGGCGCCCCTTTGTTTCACCGCACACGTTCAGGCGCGTTCCTGACGGAAGCCGGCCGCAAATTTTACTTCTACGCCCAATACGCCCTCAGCGCTCTGGAGGCCGGGCAGGAATCGATCCGCACGCTCACCGATCCGCATCCGCACGCGGAGGAAATACTCCGAATCGGCATCGTGGAGTCATTAACCCATGTCATGCTGCCGGCCGTTATTCAGTCCATCAAACAGCAAACGTCGGTGATCCAGTGGAAAATCAATACCGGTCAATCGCTCGATTTGGCCTTGCGAACGGCCTCCGGTGAACTCGATATCTCTTTCATCAACCAAACCTATTCCCCGCTCCCCCAATTGGGCACCGTAAAATTGTTCGAGGAGCCGCTCGTCTTTATCGGTCCGAAGCAATCCGAATTCCCCCGCTACCACAGCCTCATCACCTATCTGGAGGAAGTGCCTTTCATTTTGCTCAAGCGGTACATGCCGCTAAGGGAGCTGCTGGAACACGAGTTGTTTCGCCCGCTGCGAGTGTATCCCCGGCAGCTCATCGAGGTGGACAGCTCCCATCTGATCCGCCAGATGGTTGAGCAGGGTACCGGCTGCTCCTTTCTGCCCGTTTCTTCCCTTTGGCCAGCCGGCAGCGACGCCGAAATTGAGCGCATTTCGCTTCCGGAAATCCGTTTGCGGCAAAGCTTCTATTGCGTGTATCCCCAATCCGCGCTTGATCACATTCTCAAACTCCTTCCGGATTTGCAAGCCGGTATCCATGCGCAGGTCGTCCGCTTCCGTAATGGCGGAACCTCTTAATCTCCCTTCCCGTTCCTCGCAAGAATTTCTCAATCTATATTCGCGTTAGATTCATGATACTTTATCTTACATAAACACTTCTTATCACCCTCCTCGTGTGATGTATATTACTATAAATTTAACACAAAGGAGGTGACAAACCATGAACTCGTACAAAATGGAGCTTGAGAACGTCAGCAAAACGTATCAAGCCGCCGACGGTTCCCCCGTCCAGGCGCTTGGTCCAATCACCATGCGGATCCCCAATCACCGTTTCGTTAGCATCGTGGGTCCCAGCGGCTGCGGAAAATCAACGTTGTTCAACATCATCTCCGGGCTGCTGGGGAACTCGGAGGGGGCCATCTTTGTAAACGGCAACCGCGTGGACGGACTGACCGGCATCACCGGTTATATGCTGCAGAAGGATTTGCTGCTTCCCTGGCGGACCATCTTGGACAATGTCATTCTTGGTCTGGAAATTCAGGGAACCCCCAAGCGGGAGGCCAAAGCCAAGGCGCTGCCATTGCTTCACAAGTACGGTTTGAAGGGATTCGAGCATCACTACCCCGCCCAGCTCTCCGGAGGAATGCGGCAGCGGGCAGCGCTGCTGCGGACGATCATGTACGACCGCGACATCATCCTCTTGGACGAACCGTTTGGCGCACTGGACGCCCAGACCCGCGCCATGATGCAGGAATGGCTGCTGGATCTTTGGGACGATTTTCAGAAGACGATCCTGTTTGTCACCCATGACATGGAAGAGGCGATTTACCTCTCCGACGAGGTCTACATCATGACTTCCCGCCCGGGCACCATCAAGCGCCATCTGACCATTAACCTGCCGCGGCCCCGCAAACCGCAAATCATCACCACGCCGGAGTTTACGCAATTAAAGGAAGAAGCGCTGCGGACGTTATCCGAAGAAACGTTAAAGGCCTATCAGCAGGAAGCCGCCGTGTAAAATCCATCCCCAAAGAAAGGAGTGATGCATAATGTCAAGCGAAGCGGATGCAGTGAAAAGCGGTAGCTCTCTGGCCGGCCTCCGGTCTGCCGGTGCGCCCCGAACCCGGGCCAACGCCCTGAAGTACGAGATGGCTACGCCGAAGACGTGGCTGGTGAATACCGGACGTTTTGCCGTGTTTCTCGTTGTTTTGCTGCTATGGGAAGCCGGCGCCCGTACCGGGCTGATCAATGCCTTCTTCTGGAGCCAGCCGACGGATATCGCCCATACGTGGTGGATCGGCGTACAGACCGGCTCCGTCTGGCAGGATACGATGTATACGTTCCGCTCCACCGTTCTGGGATTTTTGCTTGGAACTGCCGGCGGCACGCTGCTGGGACTCTCCTTCTGGTGGTCCAAATATTATGCTCGCATCTTCGAACCGTTCATCATCATGTTTGAAGCGATGCCCAAGCTGGCCCTTGCCCCCATCATCGTGCTTGTGTTCGGGATCGGCATCGGCTCGAAAATCGCGATGGGGTTTGCCATCACCGTCGTCATCACCACGTTAACCACCTACAACGGCGTGCGCAGCGTCGACCGCGATCTCGTCCGGATGGTGTATTCGCTTGGCGCCTCCAGGCTGCAGGTGTTCGGCAAAGTCATCGTCCCCACGGCGATTCCGGCCATGATCTCCGCATTGCGAATTAATATCGGCCTCGCCCTCACAGGGGCGATCGTCGGCGAATACATCGGCTCCGAGCAAGGACTGGGACGCATGATCTTCTACGCCGGGCAAACCTATGAAATCAGTCTGATCTGGGCCAACATCTTTAATTTGTCGATCCTTTCCATGCTGCTGTACCTCCTGGTCGGTAAATTGGAGAAGGTATTGCTCAAGGGCTTCACTCATAAATAAAGAACTGCAAAAAACAAAGAGAACCAGGGATATCGGAGGGGGATCCAAAAATGATCAAAGCTGCGTTTGCCTCACGCCGCGTCATGTTCATCGCCGTTTTGCTTATCGCCGCGCTGTTCGCCGGCTGCAGCAGCAATGCCGCCCGGAAATCCGGAGTCGGAACGCCTGCCGCCTCCAGCGAAGCCAATGCCTCAGAGAGCCCGGACACGGGGACGGCCAAAGAGCTTGTGATCGCCGAACCGGTTCACAGCACCGGCTACCTGCCGCTGTACATCGCCATCCGCAAAGGGCTCTTCGACGGGCTGAACGTCAAGACCGTGACCCTTTCGGGCGGGAGCGCCCACACCAATGCCGTGCTGACCGATCAGGCCTTCGGTTTTATCGGCGGCCCCGAACATAACGCCTTCGCCAAAGCAAAAGGAGCGGAGCTGCGCGCCATCGTCAACATCGTGAACCGGGGCAACGTCTATCTTGTCGCCCGTTCCGACTTGGATCCCGGCACGGAGATCGCCGCCTTCATGAAGGGCAAGACGGTTGCCGTGTCCCAGTACGGCGGAACGCCGAACTCGATCATTCGTTATTTGGCCGGCGAGTGGGGCTTGGGGCTCGACAAGGACTTGAAGCTGAAAGAGGTCGATACCGGCGCAATCCCCGCGGTCTTGCAGCAAAAGCAAGGCGATGTCGCCGTCGTCACCGAACCGATGCTGACGCAAGGCATCGAAGAGGGCATTTGGGGAGAGCCGTTCTACAACGTCCCTCGGGAGCTTGGCCCCTACGCCTATTCGACCATCAATATCAAGCTCGACAACATCACCGGAGACCCTGACACCGTTCGCAAATTCGTGGAAGGCATCCATCAGGGCCTCGAGTTTATCCGCGACAACAAGGAGGAGAGCATGGAGATCGCCAAGCTGGAGTTCCCGTCCATGGCCGAGGAACTGCTCCAGGCGACCATCGACCGTTCTTACGAGGATGCCATGTGGGAGTTCTCGGGTCAAATCAGCGAAGAAGCCGTAAACACCGGGCTGGCTGTCGTACGTTCCGCCGGACTGCTGAAAGACGAATCCATCGGCTACGATGATATCGTTGATACGCAGTTCGTAAAATAAACCAAGACCTTAAGGAGGTTGTTTCAGGATGAGAATTTGGGACCGCTTTTTAACCGACCGCGATAAACAGGTATTCGGCAGCGCCGGATATGACGCCAAAGCCGGATTCGGCAAACGCCCGGCGATTCTGGTCATCGACGTCAGCTACGGCTTCTGCGGCCACAAGAAGGAGCCGATCCTCGACTCCGTCAAGCAATGGCGCAACAGCTGCGGCGAATCCGCCTGGGATGCCATCCCCTATATCCAGCAGTTGCTGCATGCCGCGAGGGAGCAGCGGGTTCCGATCTTCTACACAACCGGCGTCGATCGGCGTCCGGACGGATTTGACGCCGGCGGCTGGCGCAGAAAAAATACGCGTTCCGGGGAAATCGAAGGGGTCGCCGGCTACGGCAGCAACGAGATCGTCCGGGAGATCGGTCCGCAGCCCAGCGATATCGTGATCGAGAAGCTGAAGCCCTCGCCTTTCCACGGCACGCCACTGCTCGGCTTTCTGACCGATCTGGGGATCGACACCCTGCTGATTTGCGGCACAACCACCGGCGGTTGCGTTCGCGCCGGCGTCATCGACGCCTTCTCCTATAATTTCTACGTCGGGGTCGTCGAGGAATGCACGTTCGACCGCGGCGAAGCGTCCCACGCCATCAACCTTTTCGACATGAATGCCAAATATGCGGATGTCATCCGCACGGAAGAAGCCGTAAGCTACCTGTACCAAACCGATAAGGGCTTGCATGACGGCAAAATCGCATTCCCTGCCGTAAACTCCTGATGTCGTAGCATGATGTACCGCAACTTCATCTGGATCTCCTTATCTTGCGGGTTGTATTGGTTCGCCTTTTCCTTAACCCGGCCGATCATCGCTCTGTATGCCGCCTCGCTGGGGCTGCAGAGCGCTGCGATCGGCATGGTGCTGGCAGTTTACGCCCTGCTGCCCATGCTGGCCGCGATCCCCGGCGGCTACATCGCTGACCGGTTCGGCCGGACTACCGTTCTGCGCGCCGGTTCCGTCATGATGTTGTTCAGCGGCGTGTTGTATGGGATCTCCACCGGCCCCTGGACGCTGGCGTTCGCCCAACTGCTCGCCGGCCTCGGTCAAATGGCCGTATGGCTGGCGGTCCAGGTACTGGTTACCGAAGGGCCGGCCCAAGGGAACGAATCCCGCTTCGCGACCTTCTCTTTGTATATGGCGATTGGCCAAACGACCGCTCCCATTGTTTCAGGATACTTGGCGGATCGTTGGGGTTACCGGATGGTGTTTGCCGGATACCTGTTCACCGGCCTGCTGCTGATCTTTACCTCGTGGCGCTGCCGCGAAGATCCTGGCGTCCTTCCGAAAGCATCGAGAAATCCTGGCGAGGCGGCACCATCCGGGGCCGAATCTTCATCCACCGCTCGACCCTCCGCCGTCAGGGAGGAACGATGGTTCGAGCAATGTCTCAGGCTGCTGCAAAACCGCAAATTTGCGGTCATTCTGTTGGCCACCTTCATCTCCTTGTTTATCGTGGACGTTCGAACGGCCTATCTGCCCTTGCATCTGGAATCGCTGGGCATCTCCAACACCCGCGTCGGGCTGCTCGTTTCCATCGGCGCGGTGTCGGCGCTGTTCGTCCGCCCGATCTATCCGCGCCTGATGGCCAAGCTTGGCTTCGGGCGGACGTTGTTCCTGACCTTCGCAGTCTCGCTTCTGCTGCTGTTCATCGCGCCGTTGCTGACGAATTTTTATGCGATTGCGGCGCTGGTGTTCGTAACCGGCCTGGCGCTCGGCATCAATCAACCGATGACGCTGTCGATGATCGCCGGCTCCACAGCGCCGGAAGAACGGGGGCTTGGGGTGGGGCTGCGACTGATGTCCAACCGGGCAGCCCAGTTTATGGACCCGCTCTTGTTTAGCTTCTTCACCGCTTTTGCCAGTCTGCAGACATCCTTCGTGCTCGTAGGGCTCCTGCTCCTTGCCTGCTGCGCGTTTGCGCTTCACCTCTATCTGACGGCAGAGAAGGATCGGCTGCGATACGGCCCGAAATTAACCAAAAGCCGCGAAATTCAACAACATCGTTGAACTTCGCGGCTTTGCGGTTATCGGATGCGCCTGTTCGATCGGCATCCTTCAGGAGCCGGCAGAATCATCTGCGAGACTTGGGGCAGGATTTAGCGCTTCTGACCCGGGTGAATTACACGTTAAAGCGGAAGTGCATGACATCGCCGTCCTGAACGACGTATTCTTTGCCTTCCAGGCGCAGTTGACCGCGCTCGCGCGCCGAGTTCATCGAACCGGCGGCGACGAGGTCCTCGTAAGAGACGACCTCTGCACGGATGAATCCGCGTTCGAAATCCGTGTGAATCACGCCGGCCGCTTGCGGCGCTTTGGTCCCTTTGCGGATCGTCCAGGCGCGAACCTCCTGTACGCCGGCTGTGAAATACGTATACAAGCCAAGCAAACGGTAAGCCGCCTGAATCAAGCGATCCAGGCCGGAGGCGCTAAGACCGAGCTCCTCAAGGAACATCGCTTTGTCTTCGCCTTCCAGCTCCGCAATCTCCGCCTCGACCTTGGCGCTGATCGGCACCACTTCGGCGCCTTCGGCTGCGGCAAATTCTTTGACCTGCTGTACGAAAGGATTGCGGTCGGCTTCGGTCACGCCGTCTTCGCTGACATTGGCCGCATACAGGACCGGCTTCAACGTCAACAAGTGCAAATCGCGCACGATCAGCTTCTCCTCGTCCGACAGCTCGACGCTGCGCGCCGGTTGATCGTTATAGAGCGCCTCCTTGATCCGTTCCAGAACCTCGACTTCCTGGGCGTATTGTTTATTCCCGCCCTTCATGTTTTTCTTGGACCGCTCGATCCGTTTCTCCACGCTCTCCACGTCCGCCAGGATCAGTTCCAGATTAATCGTTTGGATGTCGCTGATCGGGTTGATTTTGCCGTCCACGTGCGTAATGTTCTCATCCTCAAAACAGCGAACAACGTGAACGATGGCATCCACTTCGCGGATATGCGCCAGGAACTTGTTGCCAAGGCCCTCGCCTTTGCTCGCCCCGCGCACCAGACCAGCGATATCGACAAATTCAAAGGCCGTCGGCACCGTACGGTTGGGCACTACCAGCTCGGTTAGCTTGTCGAGCCGCTCGTCCGGTACCTCCACCACGCCGACGTTCGGATCGATCGTACAAAACGGATAGTTGGCGGATTCAGCCCCCGCCTGGGTTATCGCGTTAAACAGTGTGGATTTCCCCACGTTCGGCAAACCCACAATGCCTGCTTTTAAAGCCATATGATTGACAACTCCTCATTCATGTAATTGCTCATCTTCCTTCAACCATAGTAACGATACGCCGGAAATATTTCAAGGATAACGATCTCGCGCCGCTTCCGGGTCCCCGAACTAACCGCGATCCTCCAGGGTTTTGCTCATCTGAAGGTCCGTTACGGTATAGCCCATTTTTTGATACAGCCGGTAAGCCCGCTGATTATGCCCGAACACATGGAGGCCGATCGTATTCAGCCCCAATTCTCGGACTTTCTCCTCAAGCGCGGTCATCGTCGCTTGCCCGTACCCCTTGCCTTGGAATTCGTCGTCGATCACGATATCGAGAATAAACGCAGCCGGGCCTTTCTCCTGTTCCATTACATTAAACCAGAGATGACCGACGGGGGTCTGTTGCTCGCTCTCCTTCACGCGGAACAGATAGGCCCCTTGGGTTTCCAGATCATCCGGGAGCAACCGTCGGAATGCTGCTTCGGAGAGCGCCTGCGCGTCCTCCGGCTTCCAGGCGCCGGCAGTCAGCTTCTCCTCTGCGTAATCGCGGACCGAACGGCTGCGAAACGCCTGATATTCCGCCTTCGTCATTGGAACCAATTGCACCATAGGTTTCCTCTCCTTGCCGGTCCTTCGCGGACCGCAGTGATTTTTCTCTACCCAAGCGGGTACCAAAAGCCTTGAAACAGCATGCGCTTCAGCCCGATTCCGGCCGCCAGCAGCACGACACACAGCAGCGCAATCCCCTTATCGCTGAGGGTCATCACCGTCCCCATATACCAGGTACGCCGCGGTTTCGTACCGAACCCGCGCAGATCCATGGCATCGGAGACCGATTCGATATGCTGCAGCGAGGATTGCAGCAGCGGCACGACCGCTTGCGTCAGATTCCGCGCCCGTTGAAGCAGCGTACCGTCGCCGCGGGAAATGCCCAGCCCCCGCATCTGGAGCGCATTGAGAATCGTGCGGAACTCCTTCGTCAAATCGGGGATATAACGAAAGGCAATGCTTACGGCATAAGCGAGCTTGTAAGGCACGCCCAGCTTGTTCAGACTAGCCGCAAAACGGCTGGGATGGGTCGTGAAAATAAATAACAGCGTAATCGGGAGCAGGGTTAAATATTTTAGTGACAACGTCAATACGTAAAAAAGCGTTTCAGCATTCACGGTGTCATAACCCAGCGGGATCAACGGCGTATCGCTTCCGGTCAGCGTCGTTCCGAAGCGGGGCGTGATGAGCAGAATAAATACGCTGTTGATGAGGGTAAAGACCGTCAGCGCCCAGAACAGCAAAGCCATTTTTCGAATCGGGATCCGGGCTTGCAGGAGCATCGCAATCCCGCCGGCCAGCATGACGGCAAACACGCGCAAATCCATAAACAGAAAGGTGACAACGGTCCAGGTCAGCAGCAGAATCAGTTTGACCGCCCCGTCCATGCGATGAAAAAAAGAGTCTCCGGCAACGTACAATCCTTTTGCCTGGCTCATGTGCGCTTCACCTTCTTTTCCGCGGCGATAAAGGCCTCGACGAACCGGGAAGGCGAAGCCAGTCCCCAAGCTTTGGCGAAACGAGCCAAGCTCGTCTCCCGCAAGTTCGCCCGAGCGGTAATCGCTCCATCGGCCAGGATCCGGGCCACCGCATCCTCCGCGATCAACCGCCCTTCCGCCATCACCGCCGCCCGGTCCGCGTATTCCAGCGCCAAATGCATGTCGTGCGTGATGAACAGGAAAGCCATGCCTTCCGCAGCCAGCCGGTCAATAAACTCCATAAATTCGGTATAATGCCGATAATCCTGGCCCGCCGTCGGCTCATCCAGGATCATCAGCTTCGGCTGCAACGCCAGGATGGCGGCGATGCTCAGCCGTTTCTTCTGCCCGAAGCTCAGCGCGGAAACCGGCCAGTTCCGGTACGGATACAGGCCGCAGATCTGCAGCGCTTCGTCCGTGCGCCGCTCCCGTTCAGGTTCAGGCACACCGCGCGCCGCCAAGCCGATGCGAATCTCGTCGCTCACCTTATGCTGGGTCAGCATGTGATGAGGATGTTGCATGACATAGCCGATCTCCTCGCCGCGGCGGCGGATCGACCACCCGTTGATCCGTTCACCGCGCAGGCAAATCTCGCCCGCACTGGGCTTCAGCAAGCCGGTGATCAATCCCGACAACGTCGATTTGCCGGCTCCATTGCTGCCAAGTAGGGCGACCGTTTCGCCCGCACGGACGGTCAGCGAGACGTCCGTTACCGCGTTCTTGCCCGGCTCGTAGGCGAAGGTCACGCCCCGCAGCTCAAGTAGCGGCTCGCCGAGGTTGTCCCGCGAGGCAGGCGGAACGGACGCCGCCCAGGCCTCCAGCCGCTCCCGCAGCTGCAATTCGCTCAGCTGCGGCTGTGTGGCGCGGTCCGAAGCGGAATTGGCGCTTTCCCGCTCGGCCCCTCCTTCAATGCTGCGGTTCGCTTCCGCAGCAGGAGCCTGGAGCTGCAGGGTCTCCGGCCCGGTTAAGCCGGTGAACTGCGACAGCGACAGCCCCGCATGGCGCAGCGCCTCCAGATACAGCGGCTGGCGCAGGCCGTACTGAGGGAGGATTCCCGCAGCCAGCAGCTCATCCGGCGTCCCGATGGCCGCAATCTCCCCTTCGTTCATAACTACGACACGGTCGATCTGCTCCAGGAGCACGTCTTCGACCCGGTGCTCGATGAGAATCACCGTCTTCCCCTGGTTCCGGTGGATCTCATCGATCAGACGCATCGTTTTGGCTCCGCTAGCCGGATCCAAATTCGCGAGCGGCTCGTCGAACAGCAAAATATCCGCTTGCGTCGACAATACCCCGGCCAGTGACACCTGCTGTTTTTGCCCGCCGGACAACTCGTGCGGCCCCTGCGCTTCATAGGCACGCATGCCGACCAGGTCCAGCGCGGAAGAGACAGCCGCTTTCATCCGGTCTTGCGGAGCGGCCTCATTTTCCAGTTGGAAAGCCACATCTTCGCCAACGGTCTGGCCGACGAACTGGGCGTCTGGATTTTGCAGAATCGTCCCGATCCGGCGGCTGCGTTCGAAGATCGTCATCTCCGAGGCGTCCCGTCCGTCCAGCAGCAGCTGGCCGGACATTTCACCCCCGTACGAAAAGGGAATTAGCCCATTGATACAATGGGCTAACGTCGATTTGCCGGAGCCGCTGGGGCCGGCGATCCATATTTTTTCCCCGCGTGCGATTTCCAAATGGATGTTCTTTAGCGTAGGTTCGCTTTGATTTCTGTAACGAAAACTGAAATGTCGGAAAGTGATGACGGCCTGCATGTTTTCAGTTAACTCCTATCTGTCCACGCTTAAATTCGAGTTGCTGCGGTTACGCTTCACGTAAGCCAGCACCGCCGGTAATCCCAGAATGAGAAACACAGCCAAGTTGGCCAGACCCGCCGAAATGACCTGAACCGCGATCTTGTCGTTGGGCTCCCCCATCACAAGGATATCGAAATACCCGGAGAACGCCAGCGAAACGAAAATTCCCACGATTCCATATACGATAAACCCGGTCACGTGTTTTTTCTTCATCCGCCCTTCCTGGGCATTGAAATCCTTGGCCAAATAAACCAGGCCCATAAAAGCTGCGGTGATACCCGAGCCAAGCGCCCAGCCCCACCACACGGTGCCGCTTGTAATCAAATCGTTGATGATATGCCCGATAAATCCGGCGATGAAACCAACAACCGGCCCGAACAGGGCACCGAAAATCGCCAGCAAGGCGATAGCCGGACGCAGCTGTGTATCCGGCGCGATCGGGATGCCGATCCAACTGGTCGCTCCGTACAGAGCCGCCCCGATCCCGATGGTCACCACCGTTCTCGTGCTCCACTTCCACAATGAAGGTTTCATATCCAAACTCCCTTTCTGCGCACATAATCCCCGCTCTAACGCGGGCCCTGCCGCCGTATATGTATCGACCGGCCGCCGTCTCCTTCTCGAATCCGGATGTCCAGGCTGCCGTCTACGCAAAGCCGGTGTTTCACCTTCAATATAATCGGGATTTTATCCGATTGCAACAAATTCTTACAAGATTAGTTGGAATTACAGGTACCGGGCAAGTAGCAGGTAGGCAGCAGGTAGCAGGTAGGCAGCTGTAGAAAGCAAGTAGCCGGCAGGTATGCAGCGGGCGGGAAGCAAGTAATAGGCAGCACGGTAGGTAGCAAGTTGACAGCAAGTAAGTAGCAAGTAAGTAGCAAGTAAGTAGCAAGTAAGTAGCATGTATGCAACTCGGGTATGCAGCAAGTAGGTATGTGTCTCCACCCGCTTTTCACCATTATCCCTCTGAGTCAGGTAAGAGGAAATCCCCCCTATCTTGGGATAGAAGCTAGGGGCTCCAGGCTCCATAAACCTAGGCACCCTACTCCTGAACAAAGGGGATAATCCTGCAAAGGGCCGAAAAATAGACTAACCCGCCGCTCCGTAGTGCCGTAGTGCCGTAGTGTCGTAGTGCCGTAGCGCCGTCCTGCCGTCCCACCGCCGTCCCGCCAGGAAGCCCCGGCTTCCTCAGCCCATCCATCCACTACTCGCGGCGCACCAGCCGCGGCGTGTCCCTCAGCGCCGGAACGCTCCCGGCGCCGATGCCGAACATGGCGGTGCGGAGCTCCAGCTCAACGCGCTCCAACAGCGCGTCCAGCCGCTCCTCCGAATGCACCGCCGGTTCGAGCAGTGCCCGGCCGAACCCGGCCAGATCCGCGCCAAGCGCCAGCGCTTTGGCGGCGTCCACGCCGGTGTTCAGGCCCCCGCTGCCGATTAGGGCGGCGTCCGGCACCGCCGCCCGCACTTCGCGGAGGCATTCGGCGGTGGGGATGCCCCAATCCGCGAATGCCTCCGCCGCTGCGCGGCGCACCGGGTCGCTGCCGCGGAACTTCTCGACCTGGCTCCACGAGGTGCCGCCGGCGCCCGCGACGTCGATGAAGGAGACGCCCGCTTCGCGAAGCCGTCTCGCCGTAGCGCCGTCGATGCCCCAGCCGACCTCCTTTACGCCAATCGGGATCGGCAGCTCGCGGCAGACCTCCTCGATCCGCCGAAGCAAGCCGCTGAAGTTGGTATCTCCTTCCGGCTGGAATACCTCCTGAAGGCTGTTCAGATGCAGCACGAGCATGTCCGCTCCGGCGATCTCCACCGCCCGCTTGCAATCCTCCGGGCCATAGCCGTAGTTGAGCTGTACCGCTCCCAGGTTCGCGATGATCGGGATCGATGGCGCGAAGCGCCGCACGGCGAACGTAGGCGCCAGCTCGTCCCGCTCGACGGCAGCCCGGACCGAGCCGACCCCCATCGACCAACCGCGCCGCTCCGCCGCTTCGGCCAGGCGCGTGTTGATCTCGCCGGCCAGCCGGCTTCCGCCGGTCATCGAGCTAATCAGCAGCGGCGTGCGCAGGGACGCGCCAAGAAACGCCGTCTTCAGGCTGATTTCGGCGAAATCCAGCTCCGGGAGGGCGTTGTGGCGAAAGCGGTATTTTTCGAATCCGTTGCGAATTCCCTCTGCATTCACTTGCTCCTCCAGACAGAGGCGGATATGCTCGGTTTTGCGTTCCGATGTCGGTTCCATGCCGTAGTCCTCCTTGACTGCGAAATACGCCGGTGTGCACGCACCGCCCTGCCCCCTGTCTCCCCCACCAAGCTACAGCAGCGGGGATAACAGACGGGCCGCGGATTCCGCCAGGCGCACCGGGATTTTCTTATTCATAAATTCATGCTTGTCGATCAGCTTTGCCGACAGCAGATCACGTTCGAAGTTGTTTACAACCTTGGCAACGCTGTCGCTTTGCACCAGGAGCGCATTTACTTCAAAATTCAAATGGAAGCTGCGCATATCCATATTAGCCGTTCCGACCGTGGCTACTTCCCCGTCTACGATCAGCAGCTTGGAATGCAGGAAACCTTTTTCATATTCGAAAATCTTCACCCCAACTTCCAGGAGCGAAGGAAAATACGAATGGGAGGCCAGAAACGGCAGCCATTTGTCCGGTTTGGCCGGGAACAGGATGCGCACGTCAATCCCCGATAATCCGGCTACGCGCAGCGCGGTCAGTATATCCTCGTCCGGGATAAAATACGGCGTCGCCAGCCATACCGATTTCTTCGCCGAGGTGATCATCGCAAAGAAGATATTTTTGAGCGTGCGGCTCTCGTTGTCCGGCCCGCTTGGCACAATCTGAACCGCACCGCTGCAGCCCTGCTCCAGTTCAGGGGAGAGGTAGGCGAGATCCATGATTTTCTCCCCGGTTACATACTGCCAGTCCTGCAGAAAAATAATCTGCAGCGACCGCACCGCCTCCCCTTTAACCAGCATATGCGTGTCGCGCCAGAAGCCGTAGGTCTTGCTGCGGCTCAAATATTCGTCACCTACGTTGAGGCCGCCGATAAAACCAGTATTGCCGTCGACGACAACAATTTTGCGGTGGTTGCGGTAATTTACCCGGCTCGACAGGGCGAGGAACCGCATCTGCCCGTAGATGCCAACCTTCACCCCCGCCTCCCGCAGCTCGGCGATAAACGACTTCGGCAGGCCGATGCTGCCGACCGCGTCGAACATAAACCTGACCTCAACACCGGCCCGCGCCTTCTCCATCAACGTCTTCTGGATTTCGCGCCCGATGTCGTCGGCACGATAGATATAGTATTCCATATGAATATGGTGCTCGGCCTTCTTAAGCTCGCGCAGCAGGTTGGTAAACGTCTCTTCCCCGTTGGTCAGCACCTGGGTGCGCGTTGCCATTGAATACGGCGTGCGCGCCAGCCGCTGGGACAGATGCAGCAGCCGCTGCTGGCCGGGGCTGAACTGCGACAAGTCGCGCGGCAGCAGATGCCCGCTGTGGTCGATCCGCTCATAGCTGAGGCGGTCCTGCTCCGCCTTCTTATCGAATTTGCGCCGTTTGAAATAGTTTTGTCCCAGCAGAAAGTAGAGCACGAGCCCAACGACCGGCAGCAAGGCAAGCACAATAATCCAGGCCACGGTACTGGACGGATTGCGGTTCTCCATAAAAATGGCGAGGCCGATTGTAATGACGGTCAGCGTTTGGAAAATACTAACGAGCGTACCCCCGAATTTACCGAAGACGCCAAATCCGAAATAATAGAAAGCAAATAAAATCGCGGCGATTAAAATGATTTGTAGTCCCCGTCTCATCGCTGTACCCCTTCTTTTTCTAATGATGCATGCTTATATTCTACATGAACGTTTGAATTCTTCCTACTGGGAGGGGGAAAATTGTACTGCGTGCCGAGGGATGGAGGTTCCAACGCTGATGAGCCACTCTATTCCAAGTAATACAGCGGATTACGGCCGCTAAACTTCCAACAACGGATACCAAAAAGGACCTCGTGCGCATGATTGCGGACAAGAGGTCCTATTTCCTATTACTTCGTATCGATTAGATCGCCGGCTGTTGACTGTCCCGCCAGGCGCGGAGCTGCTGTAAATCGGCGGCGAGGAATTCTTCCATCATTTCAGCGAGTCCGGTAAAGAGCGGGCTGCTTGTTGCTTGCATCAGCTCCTGGGCAAACGGCTGCGCCCACTTCAGCAAATGGGACTCCAGGAAGTGAATCTGTGCGTCCGCCAGCGCGAGACAGCTTTGCTGCAGGCTGGCCTTGGCCAGCATCCCTTCGGCCAGCACCGCCATAAATTCCAGCTCCAGTGCGATATGGTCGTCGCATTCCCCGTTCAACTTGTTGAACACGATCGCATTCTCCATGTATACTTTGCGAACCTCGGCGCTGCATGCCATAGCGGCGGTCCCTTCCCGGCGGCTGCGGAACGAGCTCTCGCAGGCAGGGATGAGCGCGTCTCGGCCTGAGAACAGACGCTCATATTCCTTCGCTTCCTGATGGCAAACGCTGCGAAAATCCGCCTCAGGGAGACTCTCCAGATAGGCCATCAGCCTCCGGCCACCTCTGCTGATCGCTGTCCTCGAACCCGATTCCACCTTGCGTCGCCACTGGGCGATCAAGGACATTCGCGGCGGACGGCCAAGAAAATCCATCAACAACTGATACACCATCCCGCGGGTTTCCAGCCACCGAACCTGCTCTTGTGTGTAGACCAAAGGTTTGAACAGCATCGCCATCCGAATTCATCTCCCTGTAGGTGTAGTTTGAAGCGTCAACTTCCCTTCCCGGAGCTCCAAACTTGAGATAATTGAAAAAAAAGATGACTTCCTTAAACATGTCGGAAATCATCTCGAAAACATATACCGACACATGATTAAGGGGGATCACGTATCGCTTACCTGAATTATAACTCAGTTGTAAGCGCTTCAATGTGATCTTTCTTACACCTTGCCTACTTTCATTGTATCATCGACCGCCACAGAATATACTTGAACAGTGTGTGTCAACGCATTGACGCCCCGTCTGAATATAGATAAAATTTGAAGCACCTGGAGAGAAAGGAGGCGTTCACATGGAGCAGTTGCTTGACCCTTTTGGGCGTAAGCACGACTACCTGCGCATTTCGGTCACCGACCGGTGCAACTTGCGCTGCGTCTACTGCATGCCCGCCGAGGGAATGGTCTTTCAACCGCAGGAGGAAATCATGAGCTACGAGGAAATTGCCGAGACGGTCTCGGCTCTTGCTCCAATGGGCCTCCGCAAAATCCGGCTTACCGGCGGGGAGCCGCTGGTGCGCAAGGATTTGGAACAACTTGTCGCTATGCTCTCGGCCATTCCGGGCATTGAAGATATCGCTTTAACCACCAACGGCATGTTTTTGGGGAAGAAGGCGGAACTGCTGAAGCAAGCAGGCTTGAAGCGGGTGAACATCAGCCTCGATTCGCTGCGTCAGGACCGCTTTGCCATGATCACCCGCGGCGGTGAGGTGGGGAAAGTGCTGGAAGGAATTCAGGCCGCCGTCGAGGTTGGCTTCGAGCCGATCAAGCTGAACGTGGTCCTGATGAAAGGCATCAACGAGGACGAAATTCGCGACTTTCTCGCTTTAACTTTGGATCGCCCGCTGCATGTGCGTTTTATTGAATATATGCCCATTGGGAGTGCCAGCGACTCCTGGCGCCAAACCTACCTGCCCTTAACGGCCGTCGAAGACGTATGCCGGGAATCGGGGTGGGAGGTGGCGGACGATGAAGGCCCGCGCGGCAATGGTCCTGCAGAAAGCCGCCGGATCGCCGGGGCAGCCGGGACGTTTGGGTTGATTCATCCAGTCAGCGATCATTTCTGCGACAATTGCAACCGGCTTCGCCTGACCGCCGACGGATATATCAAAGCTTGCTTGTATTGGTCGGACGAGCTGCATGTACGGCCCTTTGCCGCAGCCGGCGACCATGAAAGCATTCGCTCCTTATTCCTGAAGGCGCTGGGAGCCAAGCCGAAGAACCACGAAATGGCGTTGGCGCTGGAGCATAAACAGCAAAGCCATACACCGACAGCCCGCCGGATGTCGCAAATCGGCGGCTAATCCGTCAAGCGGCCCGACTCCAACCAGGTTCGGGCCTGCTCGTAATCCTCCGGCTTGTTCATATTAAACGCGCACCACTCCGAGGGGAGGCCCGATGCTAATGCGAGGGCCTCCCCTTCGATATATTCGGTGCGCAGCGTGTCCGTCCAAGCCGTCATCTTGAGGCGGCCTTCCCGCAGCCGGGCTTCCAGGCCGGGAAGCACGCTGCGCCGGTAGGCCGCCAGCAGCGGATGCGCCCGCCCCTCCGTGCGGGCGAGGATNTCGCGGCCCATCCGGCTGGATTTCCCCCCGGCCAAAATGATGGCGGTTGTATTCATCCGCTCGCCTCCGATGCATAAAATATGGTAAATAAAATAAAACTTGGTTTGTATCCCCTTTCACCTGTGTGTTACATTGGGATCATAGTCACAAGCTTCCTTTGTGACCACTTGGACCCGGACAGAAAGGAATGGCGCGTTTGCAGGACATAAGACGACATTCGTCCTTTTCGTTGTTGCCGCTAGGGCTGCTTAACTTTTTTATTTACGGAACCATGGTCATTTTTGCTGCCTTTTTTCAATTATATTTGCAGGACATCGGGATGGACAAGCTGGAGATTGGCAGTTTGATGGCCATTGGGCCGTTGATTTCCTTGCTGGCTCACCCGTTCTGGAGATACCTTGGAGATCAGAAGCAAAATCCACGCGCTGTTCTGTTAGTGATGATGTTGGGGTTGCTCATCATGGGACATCTTGTGTTTAAGGTCAACACCTTTTCGATGCTGTACCTGACGATGATTCTGCTCTACTTCTTCCTAAGTCCGCTGCTCTCGCACAGCAACACCTTGATTCTTGGCTATACGGCGGGAACAGAGAACCGATTCGGAACCTACCGCATTTGGGGCTCGATCGGGTGGACGCTCATCGCGCTGGCAGCCGGACCGATTATCGACTCGATTGGCCATAACGGGATTTCCCTGCTCTTTAGCGTCACATTGATGCTGGCGATCGGCGCCACCCTCTTGCTGCCCTCCATTCGGCAGTCGTCTCAGACGCCTTGGCTGAGAGGACGGGAGCTGAGCCGGGCGCTGCAGAACAAATACTTGCTTGCCTTCGTTGGGCTTAGCATGTTGGTCGCGGTCCCCAACGCAATGAACAGCATTTTTATGCCGCTATTCATGACCGACCTTGGCGGGTCGCGGCTCGCGGTCGGCGGCGCCGTCTTCCTATCCACAGCGTTTGAACTGTTGGCGTTTATTTTACTGGATCGTTATTTAAAGCGGAAAATGTCCTATTTACTCGCTTGTATCACCATCGTTAGCCTGCTGTTTGCCATCCGCTGGGATCTGATGTCGGAGGCGGCGCATCCGGTGCAAATCCTGCTCATCCAGCTCCTGCATTCCGTAACGTTTGGCGGGTTCTTCTACGTTGGTACCAAGCTGGTCGCCCTTCTGCTGCCTCGCCCGCTGAGATCGGCAGGACAAGCCGTGTATACGTTCGCCGCCAGCGGTCTTGCCGGAGTGATCGCCGGCTTTTGGGGCGGCTGGATGTTTCAGAACTTCGGTTCGGTGGTCATGTACCGGTCCGGAGTCGCTCTAACGTTGATTGGCGCGCTGGGCTTCGCTGTCATTTGGTATCAGGTCCGTCATCATGGATATACTCCAATGATCGGACATGAAGAGGAATGAGCCCCGCCGCGTTCTCGATAGGACGAAAGAAAACAATGCCTGATCCCGTAACGCCCTCGTTGTCTTCCGAGGTGACGCCGGTGGAGGGCATTGTTTTCTTTACTGCAGCTCCAGTGTAAAATATGAAATGCATTCCATAGCAAGATATTTCTTTGACCTTTTTTCGGGGAAGGAGCGGTTTGCCTTGCCGAACATCAAACAGATCGCGGAAGCTGCGGGGGTCTCGGTCACCACGGTATCCCGCGTATTGAACGGCCACCCGTACGTCAGCGCAGCCAAACGGGCCGCAGTGGAAGACGCCGTGAGCCGGCTTAACTATTCGCGGAATATGAACGCTGTCCATTTGATCAAGGGCATCACGCAAACGGTGGGCGTCGTTCTGCCGAACATCAACCACTATTATTTTGCCCGAATTATGGAGGGGATGGCCCAGGCAGCGTTGAAGCGCAATTACCAACTGATGTTGTGCCAAACCGACTATAACCCAAATGAGGAGCGCAAGGTGCTGGAGATGCTGCGCAATAAGCAAATGGACGGGCTGGTCATCTGTTCGCGGGCGCTTTCGCTCCGCGAGATTGAACCGTATGCCGCATATGGCCCAATCGCGTTATGCGAGCGGGTCAGCGGGCTCAATCTCTCCTCGGTTTATATCGATCATTACGCCAGCTTTCAAACCGCAATCCGCTATCTCTGGGAGCAAGGGCGGCGGCGTATCGCCTTTACGATCAGCCGGCGCAACAGCCCCAGCAGCCGCAGCCGCCTGCAAGCCTACTCCGATACCCTTGCAGCCTTGGGCGGACAAGCCCGGGAGGATTGGGTGCTGGACGGCTGCTTCGATTGGGAGGACGGCGCCGCGCTGGTGCAACGGCTGCTCGCGATGCCCGAGCGACCGGACGCTCTGCTCATTACCGGCGACCAGGTGGCCGCCGGATTTATCCTCACCGCGCGGCTTCAAGGGCTGGAGGTGCCGGACGACTTCGCCGTCATCGGCTTCGATAACCAGCCGATCGCCGGCTTGCTCGGCATCACCACCATCGACAACCGGTTGTCGGAGATCGGGGAGCGCGCTTTTTCCATCGTTCATGAACAGATTCACACTGGCGGAGGTGCCCCTGTCTCCGAGGAGCTGGGATTCCGTTTCATCGAGCGAAGCTCCGTGTGAAACAAAGAAAGGAGCCTGCAGAGATTCTGCAAGGCTCCTTGGATTTAGCAAGACTGGGGTTCCGGCGATTACGCCTTCGGCAGCTGGAACGAGCTTTTCAGCGAAACGATGCGGTTAAATACCGGTTGTCCCGGCTGCGAATACTTCGTATCCACGTTGAAATACCCGTGCCGGAAAAATTGGAATTTATCCTGCGGCTTCGCGTCCTTCATATTCGGCTCCACGTAGCCGTGGGCGATCGTCAGCGAGTTCGGATTGATGAGATCGAGGAACGTTTTCTCCTCGGCCACTTCCGAAGCCGTGTCGCTCGCCTCGACGGTTACATCGTCTTCCAGCCCCTCTACCGTTTCTTCCAACGACACGTTAGCCGTTTCCTCCGCTTCCTCTTCCAGGATCAGCGGCTCGTACAGCCGGAATTCGGCAGGCACCGCTTGAGTCGCTTCCACCCAGTGAATCGTGCCTTTGACTTTGCGGCCGGTAAAGCCGGAACCGCTCTTCGTCTCCGGATCGTACGTGCAGTGAATTTCCACGACATTGCCTTCCGCGTCCTTGATCACATCGTTGCATTTCACGAAGTAGGCGTTTTTCAAACGGACTTCGTTGCCCGGGAATAACCGGAAATATTTGCTTGGCGGATTCTCCATGAAATCGTCGCGCTCGATGTAGATTTCCCGCGAGAACGGAATTTGACGGCTGCCCATTTCCGGATTCTCACTGTTATTCTCCGCTTCCAGCCATTCGATCTGCCCTTCCGGAT
This sequence comes from Paenibacillus phocaeensis, assembly GCF_900021165.1. GTDB lineage: Bacteria > Bacillota > Bacilli > Paenibacillales > Paenibacillaceae > Fontibacillus > Fontibacillus phocaensis. The sequence continues at coordinate 207,198 of NZ_FCOQ01000012.1, forward strand.
AGTTGGTGATCACAACCTTCAGCGGATCCAGCACGGCCATCGTGCGCGGAGCTTTCATTTTCAAATCCTCACGGATGAAGTGTTCGAGCATCTTCGGATCGATGCTGCCGAAGTTCTTCGAAATTCCCGTTTCGTAGATAAAAGCCTTGATTGCCTCCGGCGTATAACCACGGCGGCGCAGCCCGGAGATCGTCGGCATGCGCGGATCGTCCCAACCGTCAACGATGCCTTCTTCAACGAGCTTTTTCAGCTTCCGTTTGCTGGTCACCGTCTGCGTCAGATTCAAGCGTCCGAATTCATATTGGTGGGATACGTTCGGCATTTCCGTCTCGGCGATCGTCCAGTCGTAGAACGGCCGTTGATCCTCGAACTCCGTCGAGCACAGCGAATGGGTCACGCCCTCGATCGCGTCCTCCAGCGGATGGGCGAACGTGTACATTGGATAGATGCACCATTTGTCGCCGGTGTTGTGGTGGGACGCATGGACGATCCGGTAAATGACCGGGTCGCGCAGATTGATATTCGGCGAGGCCATGTCAATTTTGGCGCGCAGCACCTTCTCCCCGTCCTTGAATTCGCCGGCGCGCATCCGAGCGAACAGGTCGAGGTTCTCCTCGATTGAACGGTCGCGGTACGGGCTGTTTTTGCCCGGCTCGGTCAACGTCCCGCGCAGCTCGCGGATTTGGTCGGCGCTGAGATCATCGACGTAGGCTTTGCCCTTCTGGATCAGCCGCACCGCGCGGTTGTACATCTCCTCAAAATAATCCGACGCAAAATGCAGTTCTTCCCAATCAAAGCCCAGCCATTTCACATCTTCCTTAATCGAATTAACGTATTCTACATCTTCCTTAACCGGGTTGGTGTCATCGAACCGCAGGTTCGTCCGTCCGCCAAACTCGTCCGCCAGCGCGAAGTTGATCCAGATTGCTTTGGCGTGTCCGATATGTAGGTAACCGTTCGGCTCGGGCGGGAACCGCGTAATGACGGCCTTCACTTTACCGGATTTCAAATCTTCCGAAATAATGTTTTTAATAAAATTGGGAGGGGTTAAGTTGTTCTCCACGGGTATCAGCCTTTCCATTCGAGTTCTTCCCCGATTTTTCTTCTTCTAAATATACCGATATCTGCCGAATAGTTCAATGCCGGAACGTTCACTTGCTAAACCTTTCGCCACATTAAAATATCGTCGACAAACGCTCCGTTTATCCAAAACTCCTCCACCAGCCGGCCCTGCTCCATAAATCCGCAGCTTTGGTAGAACGCAATCGCCCCGGGGTTGCTGGCCAGCACCCGCAGCGACAGCTTGCGAACGCCGCGCTCGGCGGCCAGCTGCAAGAGGGCGTCCATCAACACGCGCCCCATGCCTTGTCGCTGGTACGCCGGATGGATGGCGATGTTCAGTTCAAGCACATGGGCGTTGCTCGGCAGCGGCGTCGGTGGTTTAAAGCCGATGTAGCCGCAGATGGCCTCGCCGATACCGGCCACGATTTGGCTGCCCGGGGGACAGCTCTGCAGGTACTTCTCCCGCGAATCCCACTCCATTTTTTCCGCCGGGGTATTGTCGTGTCCCCAGGTTAACTTATCAATTTCCATCAAAGCGGCCGCATCGCGCATCTCCGATAACCGCGTCCAAATGTTACGTTGACTCATGGGATCATCCCTTCGCAAGATTCATGGTTCAAGATTCGAGACTCCAGCTGCCCCACAGGCCGTCTCAGGCTGCCTCAGGTTGGCAAACCCGATGGCTGCGGGCGGTCGTCCCGGTTCATCGCGGCATGCACCAGGAAGGAGGCGACGGACAGCACCGCGATGCCTACGGCCAGCCAGGCGACCGGAACCAGCCCGTTCCAGTCGAACAGCAGGCCCATGGCATACGGGCCCACCACACGCCCCGCTGCGCCCATCCCGCCGACCAAGCCGAGATAAAACGGCGCCGCCTTGCCCGTCCGGTCGGAGATAAACGACGGGATCGCCGGCGAGATCAGCATCTCCCCGAAGGTAGTCAGCACCATCGCCACAACCATGCTCGGATACGTATGGAAGCTCAGGATCGTGACGTAACCCAGCATATAGAAGAGGGCGCTAGCCGTCATTTGCGCTTGCGGAGAGCCGGCGAACGTACGCCTTACCCACAAAATAAACGGTTGCCCCACAAAAATCAACAACCCGTTCAGCGTCCACAAAATACTGTAATTCCACTCCGGCATCCCCTGGGAAATCGTATACGGGGATACGCCGTTATTCCAAATGCAATTGCCGAGCCAGAGAAAAAACGATCCCACGCCCATAAACAGGTAAACGGGATACCAGCGCAGCAACCTCCAAGCACTTTGCCCATCCACCGCTTTTTTGCGCTTCTGTACCTGCAGCTCGCCTTGGCTTTTTTGAACCCTGTTCAAATAAAACCAAAAAAACAACGCAAACGCAGCCGAAGTCAGTCCATTCAATATGAAACTCAGGTCATACGAAATCTGCGCCAAAAACCCGCTGATCGCCGTCCCCAAAGCCACGCCGATATTGTTGGCCACATAGATAACATTAAACAGCTCCCCGCGCCGCTCAGCGAAACGAAAGCCAATAAAAGCCTGGATCGCCGGCATCGACGTCGCATTAAAGAAACCGACAAGCAGCATCAGCAGCATAAAGAGATGCCAGTTCCCGCTCCCGTAGGGCAGCAGCAGCAAAAATAACGCGTTCAGAGCCAGTCCACCCACGATCAGCCGTTTGACGCCCAAACGGTGATACAACGCCCCGCCCAGCAGTTGACCGGCGATCCCGCCGACAGACATGACCAGAATGACCAGACCGGCATCCGTCACCGTCCGCCCCAGCACCTTAAACACGAACATCGTGACCAAAGGCCACATTAACGAGCCGCCGGCCGAGCTGATCAAGCTTGCCACCAAAAACACTTTCACTTCCCGCGGATAGGACTGCAGCCATCTCATTATTTTTCCCCCTCTGCTGCAAGACAATCGCATATGTACAAAAAAGGAGAGCCAACAGGGGCTCTCCCACTACCGCTTCCGTACGGTAAATTTCGCATGTACAACGCCCAGATTACAATAGTATCGCCTAAAAGTGCAGCTCAGGCAAGTACATCTATCGCCGCTTTACATCAACAACGGTCGAAAAGAATACCGCTCCGCCGCCCATATCAGCCAACCGGGCGGGCGTTAAGGCATTCGCGCGCGTGCGCTTCCCGTCCTCCTGCTGCCACCAGAGCCCTTGGCTGACGACCGTGCCCGGCAGCATTTTGTCGGTGACGGACGCCTTGACGTCGTAACGACCGCGATCGTTCCACACGGTGACTTCGTCGCCGTCCGCAATCCCGCGCGCGGCAGCGTCATCGGGGTGAATCTGCAGCAGCGGGCCTTTTTCCAGCGCTGTCAGCTTCTCCACGTTGCCAAACGTGGAATTGAGGAAGCTGTGGTTCGGCGGCGACACGAACATCAACGGGTAGGGCGTATCCTGGCCGGGACGGCGTTCACCGTCATAGCCTTCCACCAGCGGCACATAAGTCGGCAGCGGCGGCAGTCCGGCCCGTTCCAGCGTAGCGGAATATAGCTCGATCTTCCGCGACGGCGTTGGCAGACGGTCGAGCCAGGTTTGCTGCGGCTCCATGTTCAGCTTCACCGCCCGCTGCTCCTTCAGCTTCTCCAGCGTGACCCCTTCGAGATAAGGGTTGTGCCGGAATTCCAGCGCCTGCCGGATCATGTCTTCTTCCGTGTCGCGGAAAGCCTCTTCCTCGAAGCCCATCGCCTCCGCCAGCAGCTTGAATGTTTCGACATTGCTTTTGCTTTCGCCGCGAGGCGCGATGACCGGCTCCTGGAGCTGAATATAATGATGCCAATAGGAACTGTATAAGTCCGTATTTTCAAAAGTGGACGTCGCCGGCAGCACGAGATCGGCGTACTTCGCCGTGTCCGTCAGGAACAGATCATGAACGACGGTAAACAGGTCCTCCCGCAGGAGCCCCTGCTCCACCTTGCTCGTATCCGGAGCCACAACGGCGGGATTCGAGCAGTAGACGTATAACGCATGGATCGGCGGATCCAGCGTGAGCAGCACCTCGCCCAGCTGGTTCATGCTCACCGTGCGTGCGTCCGGATTCGGCCGCAGATCGGGCCGTTCCAGCGCGGTTGCGTTCATCTTCCCGTAAGCGCCGTTGGACTTGAACGCGCCGCCGCCCGGCACGAGCCATTGCCCGGTGATCGCCGGCAGACAGCAGATCGTGCGGACTGTCATGCCGCCGTTATCATGATGCTGCAGCCCGTTGCCGATATGGATGTAGGCGGGCGAGGTTTCGCCGTACAGGACCGCCAGCTTCTCAATGGTTTCAGCCGGCACGCCGGTGATCGCCGCCACACGCTGCGGTGTGTACTGCTTCACATGCTCGCGGAGCTCGGCATGACCTACCGTATAGCGTTCGAGGAACGCTTCGTTAACGAGCCCTCGCTCAAACAGCACGTGCATCATCCCGAGCGCCAGCGCCGCGTCCGTGCCGGGATACAGCGGGATGAACCAGTCCGCCCGCTGTCCCGTCCGGTTGCGGTGCACGTCGATGACGACGAGCTGCGCGCCTTGTTTGCGGGCTTTTTCAATCAGCGCGATCTGGTGCATGTTCGTGCTGACGAGATTGCCTCCCCACACCATGATCAGCTTTGCCTTGACCGTCTCTTCCGGACTCGTCCCGCCGCCGAATCCCATCGTATATCTCCACCCTGCGGTGCCCGCGGAGTTGCAAATGCCTTGCTGCAGCCGCGTTGCGCCCAAGCGGTTGAAGAACCGCCGGTCCATGCCGTCGACGCTCAAGATCCCCATATTACCGTAAAAGCTATACGGCAAGATCGACTCCGACCCATGTTCGCGAATCAGCGCTTTATAACGTCCGGCAATCTCTTGAATCGCCTCGTCCCAACTGATGCGCTCGAATTTACCCTCCCCCTTGGCGCCGACACGCTTCAAGGGATACAGCACCCGTTCGGGATGGTAGACTCGTTCCGCCATATTACGAACCTTGTTGCAAATCGCACCTTGCGTAATCGGATGATCGGGATTGCCGGTCACTTTAACGATCTTCCCGTCCTCTTTATGGAGCAGCAAGCTGCATGTATCGGGACAATCCAGCGGGCATACCGCAGGAAACACCCCGTTTGGTTCATGAATCATGTTCCACCCCTCCTCCTGTATGTAGCTTATTGTAAGAAAAAAAGATCCCCGGCGTAAACCCCCGACGGTAACTTCCTCAAGCCCTAGCAGGCGAAGGTGGAGCGCGCGGTGCTGAGCAACGCCTAACGATGGATGCCTAGCGATGCCAGCGGTCGATTGGCAATGCTTGACCGTGATGTGTTCGGCAGTGACGTTCTGTAGCGGTATTCTGCGATGGCATTCATCGCATCATGCTGTGCCGGCATTCTGCAGCGATGTTCTGCGGCGGCATTCTATGCTTGAGCCCCCTTTTCACGATTATCCCCTTCGTTCAGGAGGCTAGCGCTGGAGTTATTTTTTTAATAGTTCAATGTGGAAAAATTAGGCTTGTACAGAACATTTGTTTGGTATATAATGGAGAAAAGGGAACACACATTCTTATCTTGGGAGGCGACTGGCATGGAGACCACTGCGGAAATGATTCATCACCCCATAGGCCAACGTTATACGAGCGAGCAGGATTGCATGAATGCGCTGATCGCTATGAAGTGGCCAACGGGCTTCGTCTGCCCGCGATGTGCTCACACCCGGTGCAGCCATTTGAGTTCTCGCCGTGTTCCTTTGTTCGAGTGCGCAAGCTGCGGGCATCAGACTTCACCTATGGTCGGGACGATGTTTGAAGGCACGCATCTGCCTTTGATGAAGTGGTTTCAAGCGCTGGAGTTATTTTTGCTCCCGGACGGGATCTCAGCGACGCGGTTGAGCAAAGAAATTCAGGTGACTTACAAGACCGCTTGGTTGATGCTGCACAAAATACGCCATTCTGTCGGGGAATTCGATGCGAAGGAACTATTAAGCGGGGAAGTTAAGGTGAACTGCGATCAGTATGGGGCCAATCCAGCCCGGCCCCAGTTTCCGAATCCGTATGCAACAGCAGTCGTAGCCGGCTGCACAGTGACGGAGTCAGGTGAGCTTGAACATATCAAACTCCGCCTTCTTCCACATAAACGAGGCAACGGGGAGAGGGGGAACCAACGAGATCTCGTGACATTCATTAACAGGAATGTGGAAGTCCGTACGTCGATGGTGCAGTCGTTCCCTCTGGCTTTTCGACTGTATTTGCCCTTGCGCAAAGTGGTAAGAGAGGCTTGGGGATCGCTGACGAGAACATATGTGAGCTTAGGTCTGAAGTATCTGCAAGCGTATCTGAACGAGTACACGGTACGACGGAAGTTGAGCGTCCGACCGGGTACAGACCTTGCGATGCGGCAGGAATTGCTGCGCATATGCATGGCCATTCCGGCAATCCCTTATCGCCAGCTAATCGCTCGCCAACCGAATCCGCAACTCCCAGTTGCTGCCTGATCGAGTGTCCGAAGAGTAAGACACCCATGGGTTAGGACTGCGTAGGTACGGGGAAACATAAGTGACAGTGACACATTATATTACAGAAGTGCGCGGGTAAGCGAGTGAAGAATTACATTGGTGAGAAAGTTACATGAGAAGTTGTATTGAGAAGTTACATAGAAGAGTTTTATTGGGAAGTTTCGTAGGAGTCACATAGAAGAGTCACATTGAGAAGTCCGCATTGAGAGTAGCATTGGGGAATTTCATTGAGAAGTTACATAGGGATTCACTTTGAGAAGTTACATTCAGAAGTCACATTGAAAGTTGCACAGAGAGTTGTATTGGGAAATTTCATTGAGACGTTACATTGAGAAGTTACATTGAGAAGCTACATTGGGTAGTTACATTGGGTAGTTACATTGGGTAGTTACATTGAGATTCACATTGAAAAGTCATATTGAGAAGTACATTGAAGAGTCGCATTAGGAAGTTTCATTGAGAAGTTTCATTGAGAAGTTTCATTGAGAAGTCACATAGCGAGTCACATCGAAGGGGCAGATCGAGGAGTTACAATTAGTGGAGATACGTAACCGAGAGTTTACGTAGGTGAGGAGTTAAGTTGGCGAGAAGTTAAGTGGTGAGAAGTTAAGATGGTGAGGAGAAGTGGTGAGAAGTTAAGTGGTGAGGAGCTAAGTGGTGAGAAGTTGGCGGGTGAGGGGCAGGATCAGTCAACCAACTGATCAAAAGGGATAATCGTGCAAAGAGCCTGGAAGACACATACGCATCGCCAGGCTCTTTCCCCTCATCCCTAAATTCTCTCTTTAGATGGCTTTTCCGGCCGAAGCGGATGAAGCCGCAGCCGACTCGGAAGCCGGAGCTGGAGCCGCCGCGGTCGCCGCATGCTCATGCCCCTGCCCTTTGTCCTTCAAATAAGCGGTCCAATAGGCTGCGGCCACGAAGATAGCACCGCCGGTCAAATTCCCCAGCCATACCGGCACGAAGTTCTTCAGATACTCTCCCCAGGAGTAATATCCCTCAAAAATCGCCGCCGGAATTAGAAACATATTGGCGACCACGTGCTGGAACCCGATGGCAACGAAGGCCATCGTCGGGAACCAAATGCCGAGAATTTTACCGCTCATATTGTCCGCACCGTAAGAGAGCCACACCGCCAAAGCAACCAGCCAATTACAGCCGATACCAGACACGAACGCTTGCAGGAAGCTGTCGTCCAGCTTGTGGCCGGCCATATCAACCAATTTATCGAGATAGGGTCCGCTGGCCGTCAAACCAACCACATGCCCGAAAAAGTAAGCCACAAACAAAGCGCCCACAAAGTTGCTCAAGGTAATAAGGACCAGGTTCTTGCACATGTCCCCGGTGGAAATTCGCCCTGCCATTCGTGCCAGCGGCACGGCCATCATATTTCCGGTCAAGAGCTCCCCGCCGGCCAACAGTACGAGTATCAACCCGATCGGGAACACGGCGGCCCCAATGAAATTGGCGATACTACCCCATTCCGCCGGAGCACTGCTGATGACACGAATGTCAAGCAGAAAGCCAAGGGCAATAAACGCCCCGCCCAGAAATCCGAGGATGAGTACGGTCAGCAATGGATTATGCGCTTTTTTGATGCCATTCTCCACGGTGACATCGGCAATTTGCGCTGGTTTATAGTAAGCCATGATCCAGTCTCCTTTTAAGTTCGCTTGACTTGTTGAGTGTTGTTCTTCCTATCTTTTTTGCTTATGATTCGTGTCTATTGTAGCGTTTTGATTCAACCCGGATAAGTAACATAGATCACGATAACGTTTTCAATGAGTGAAACTTTTCACATCGAAATTCATACTAAAAGCCGGTCAGCAAGGCACTTCCCTCGTTGACCGGCTGATAAATTGTTTTTTTACGCTATATCGTTGCGGTTAAACTTGTACGGTCTCCCGCTTCGGCACCTCCGGTAACGCCCCCAAACCTGCGCTGTTCAGGAAATTCCACGGCTTGTTGTAATGGGGCTGGAAGAAGAAATCAACGAAGGCGAGCTCTTCCATCTTCATTCCGTTTTGGATACATACCGAAATCGTGTTGATCGACTGGGTCAGGTCCACCTTCGACATGATTTGTGCGCCCAGGATCCGGCGAGTGTTCTTCTCATAGACTACCTTCAGCATCACCGATTCGTGAGTCGGCATAAATTCCGGCCGATAGTTGTCGTTGATCAGTACGGCTTCAGCTTCCAGCCCGGCATCTTTCGCCGCCGCTTCCGTCAACCCGGTCCCTGCAATATGATCCTCATAAATTTTTATTCCCGATGTGCCTTGGGTCCCCATGTATTTGACGGTTGGGGCTACCAGGTTACGTGCTACCAGCGTACCCATGCGAACCGCATTCGTAGCCAGCGGGATATACGCATGCTTGCCTGTTGGGTTATAGAATACTGCGCAGCTGTCGCCAGCCGCGTAGACGTCCGGCTTGCTGGTACGCATATATTCATCCACGATAATGGCACCGTTCCCCAGCATGTCGACCTGCCCTTGCAACAGTTCCGTATTGGGGCGGAACCCGATGCACATAATCACGAGGTCCGCGGCATAGGTTCCTTTGTCGGTGACCACTCTAGCCACTTTGCCGTCTTTGCCTTCAAAGCGGGTAACTTTTTGGCCCAAGGCCAGCTCGATCCCCTGCTCCGTTAACGATTGTTCGATCTTATCCGTGTATTCCGGATCAAGGTATTTGCTCAAAATGCGGTCCTCCGCATCAATCAATGTGACTTGCTTGCCGTTTAATTCAAAGGCTTCAACGAGTTCAACACCGATATATCCAGCCCCAACCACGACGATATGCTCGGCTTGCTTCGCTTTTTCGATGATTGTATTGGAGTGGTTGAAGTTTTTCGATAACAAGATATTCTCTAGGTCGCTGCCCTCAAACTTAGGTACGATTGGCCACGACCCGGTAGTAACGATCAGCTTGTCAAACGTATCCACAAACATTTCACCGGTCTCCAGGTTCCGCGCTTGAAGTGTTTTGGCATCCGTATCGACCGATACTACCTCGTGCCGCATTTTCGTATTCACCCCAAGATCGGCTAACTGCTGCGGCGAGGAATAAAACAGTCCCTGCGGATCCTTAACCATTCCCCCAACGTATAATGCGATGCCACACGACAAGAAGGAAATGTTGTCATTTCGTTCATAAACCGTAATTTCCGCGTCCGGGTATAATTGGGCCGTATTAACGATTGCCGCCGTTCCTGCATGGGTACATCCAATAACTGCTACTTTCATGATTTCTTCCTCCTCCAAGGTCATTCCTTGTTTATCATTTGTTTATCAAAATCTCTGCAATTGTGAAAATAGTCACTTATTAAATCACAATCTTGTGAAATGTTTCACCTCATGCCCTTATTATAGTGTGACTTTTTTCACATTGCAAGTGGTAATTGCATTTTTTTAAAAAATCATAATTTTAGATATCAAATTTTTCTCGCGTTCGCAGCTAACCGTCAGGCTATATCAGGTTTCCCGTCGATGATGGATGTTAAGCTGGAAGGTTCAGGAGACTCATCTTAAAGAAAAAAGCACTTGGTTCATCCCGATTCCTGCTTTCGGGACTGCCAAGTGCAATTATGTAATCACCGATTTCGTATTTACTCCGCTTGGACCGCAGTGAGCTGCGCTCGGATCTCGGCGTATTTCGCCTCCCGCTCCGACTTGGAGAGCTTCGGACATCCATAACAGTATCCATGTCCCGTCTCCGTCCGGTAAGCCAAGCAGCAGGTCGGTTTCATCTGCGATTTCTCGCCTGGTCGATAAGGATCATCCAGCCAAATTTTCTTGATTTGATAAGGATTACGCTTCAAGCCAAACTCCTCTGGAGCCATTTGGTTGACAAGCTCGCAGTCCTCCAGAAGCTGAGAGCGTGCGGATTCATCCTCCAGATGTCCGGCGATGGAGCGGACGTAAAACTGAACGCCCAGCGGTAATTGCGCCCACAACTGGTTCACCGGAAGTCCCGAGACCGCGGAGATTCTCTCCATGACCGGGCGCAGCACTTCCCCATAGAAACGGCCAAGTTCTTTTCTCCGCGAAGAAGAACCATCCCCGACCGGCCAAGGCTGTTCCCGCTTATCGTTCAGCACAAAATAAACCCAAGGAAACCCGTTCACCATCACGAGTTGGATCGTTAGATTTTCAAGCGAAAAATGCAGCTTCCCCGGCGTCACGGACACCATATACTGCAGGGCTGCACACACCACCCGCCAACTTGTGGCGAAATAGGACGCTGACACCTGAAGGTCAAGCCCCTTGATCTTCTCCTGATAAAACTCCAAAAAAGAAATCAGCTGCGCCTGATCCAACAGCATAACGGCCGGCATTGTAAACAACGCATCCGTCCGCTTCTGCGTGACGATTCCCAATTGCTGCTCCAGCAGCTGATAATCAATGCTCATGTTAGGTTCCTCCGCTACAGGAACGAGACCACTTTGGGTGAAGCCTCTTCCGAGCCATCCTTTTTGCCTTTGCGTACCTTGCCTTCGGATGCAGCCCGGTACAGCTCATACGGAAGGCACAGCGGCACGCCGCTCCGCGGATCGGTTACAATGTCCGCCTCGATACCGAACACATCGCGCAGCACAGGGGAGGTCACGACCTCTTCCGGCGTGCCGGAAGCAACCGCCTGGCCTTGCTTGATCGCGATCATATAATGCGCATAACGAGCGGCATGGTTTAGATCATGAACAACCATCACGATAGTCCGTTTTGAAGTGTCGTTAAGCTCCTCTAGCAGTTGAAGCACCTCTAACTGGTGCGCCATGTCCAGAAACGTTGTGGGTTCGTCTAGAAACAGGATATCCGTCTCCTGAGCCAGCGCCATCGCAATCCAGGCCCGTTGTCGTTGACCGCCGGACAGCTGCTCGAGGGCGCGATCGCTGAACTCGCTCATGCGGGTCGCTTCAATCGCCCACTCCACGATGCTCCGATCTTCGGCTTTCAGACCGCCGAACCCTTTTTGATGCGGAAAACGCCCGTAGGACACGAGCTCATAAACCGTCAGCCCCTCCGGGGCGGTCGGGTTTTGCGGTAAAATGGCCAGTTGTTTGGCCACCTCCCGCGTTGACTGCTTGTGGATCGACTTGCCGTTCAGCAGCACGCTGCCGGACTTCGGCTGAAGGATCCGGGCCATCGTTTTCAGAACCGTTGATTTCCCGGAACCGTTCGCTCCGACTAACGCTGTGATTTTCCCCTCGGGAATCGAAATATTCAAGTCTTCAACAATCAGACGATCCTCGTAAGCAATGTCCAGATGCGAAGTTTTTAAGGAGGCCATGGCACTCTTCCTTTCCGTGTCCAACTGAATAAGCCCGTCAAATGTATGGTCTAAAAAAGCGTCCGGATAACGGCTTCATCTTAATTTCATTTAAATTTCATCATCTTAAAGATACTGATAATCATTATCATATGTCAACTGTTAATTTAAGTTGGTTCGTTCGCCTGTCGGAACAATGAAAAAAAGGCGCCCGCGGGCGCCCTTCCTTCCTAAAGCTCAAGACGATGGTCATCTTAAGAAACCTTACTGGCCTGAAACCGGCACAGCATCGTAGTATTCTTCCAGCGTGATGTTCCGCTCGCCGATATCGGCAGAGATTTCTTTCCCTACATAACGCAAGTGCCATGGTTCATATTTATAACCGGTAATCTCTTCTTTGCCTTCCGGATAACGAATGATAAATCCGTATTCGGTCGCATGGTCGGCCAGCCAGGCCGCTTCCTTCGTATCCCCGAAGCAGCTCTCCGCCGCGCATTTGCCGTCGCTGCCCGAGACGTCAATAGCCAGCCCTGTCTCATGCTCGCTATGACCCGGTACCGCACTGTAGGTCTTGGCCACTTCCTCGCCGTCCTTCTCTACGTAACGGTTAAACAGCGCGGTCTGCGTACGATGCGAACGGTATGCCGACACTCCGGCCAGATAGATGCCGTCTTTCTCCGCCCCTTCGAACAGCTCCTCAAGAGCCGCAGCGGCTTCTTTGCGCATCATGCGTTTCTCAATCTTCTCCTTGAATGTGAACCGAACGTCCGGATACACCAAATCCTTCGGCTCATACTCATCCGGCAGTGCAAATTGCTTGTTGATCAGCACTGCCACGCTCTGCGGGTCGGCCATGGCCGCTTGGTCTCCTCCGCTGCTGCGATCCGAGCCATCCGGGTTCTGCGCCGGATTAGCGGAGTTCCCGTCCCCAGCATCGCTGTCGTTTGCTCCGTTGTTGCCTTCCGTCGCCTGATTGTCTTTGGCGCCTCCATCGTCTACGGCGTTATTCCCCGAATTAGCGTTCGAATCGGCAACGTTCGTGCCGTCCTGACCCGACGTCTGCGGTGCGTCTGCCGCTTGATTCCCGCAGCCCGCAAAAACAACTGCTGCCATCATCAGTGCCACCGCCGCGGTTACCGCGCCTTTCTTGCTGTACATCCTGGTTCCTCCCCTGTGGCGGGTGCCCTGCTATGAACGTACAAGAGGCACCTCTGTATGTTGTAGCTTAATCCTGTCCTTCTAGACGCACCTNCGCAGCGCCTCCATATCCTTCGGCGCGGCGAACGTGATGGCCACGCCTTTCTCCCCGGCGCGGCCAGTCCGCCCGATGCGATGGATGTAGCTGTCCACATCGTGCGGAATGTCGTAGTTGAAGACGTGGGTGACGCCTTCCACGTCAATCCCGCGCGCCGCGACGTCCGTCGCGACGAGGAGCTCCAGCTTCGCGTCGCGGAACGCTCGCATGACCTGCTCGCGCTTCGCCTGCGACAGGTCGCCATGCAGCTCGTCCGACTGGAAGCCCGCGGCCTGCAGCGCCTCGTTCAGCGTGCTCGCCCGGCGCTTCGTGCGGCAGAAGATCACGGCCAAATACGGGCGCTGGCTGCGGATCGTCTCGATCAACGCGCTCTGCTTGGTCCGGTCCGTGCACTCCACGAGGATTTGCCGGATGCTGTCCAGCGTGACGCGAGAGGTCTCCGCAATCCGGATATCGCGCGGCTTGTCCATGTATGTCTTGGCCAAGCGCTTCACATTGTCCGGCATCGTCGCCGAGAACAACATCGTCTGGCGGCTGCGCGGAACGAGCGAGATGATCTCCTCCACCTCCGCCAAGAAGCCCATATGCAGCATCTGGTCCGCCTCATCCAGCACCAGCATGCGGACCGCGCCCAGCGTCAGGGAACCCCGACGCAGGTGATCCAGCAGCCGGCCCGGCGTGCCGATAACCAGTTGGGCACCGTTCTTCAGCTTGCGCAATTGCCGCTCCACGTCCTGGCCGCCGTAGGCGGCCAACACGGATAATCCTTCGCGGGCTTCCGCCAGCTTGCGGGCCTCCGCGGTAATTTGAATCGCCAGCTCCCGCGTTGGGGTAATAATCAACGCCTGCGCCTCGGGGCGATCCGGCCGGATTCGCTCCAGGATCGGCAGCAGGAACGCCAGCGTCTTCCCCGTGCCGGTCTGCGCCTGCACGATGGCGTCCTCGCCCGATTGCAGCACGGGAATCGCCGCCTCCTGCACCGGCGTCGGATTCACGATCCCTTGTCCCTGCAGCTTGCGGAGCAGAACAGGCGATACATTTAAACTTTCAAAAGTCGTCAACAGGTTTCACCTCATCTTCTTCAGCTTCCTTATTGTAACACATCCTTAGAACCTTCCCGACCGGAAGATGGAGAACAGCAACCATAGGAACATCAGCGTAGCGACGATGAAGCCGATCTCAATCGCCGGAATGTCCCAGAGCAGGGTCGGCATCCGGGAGAGGGAAGAGCCAATGATGAGTCCCACCATAATGATGCTGAAGGCCAGCAGCACAATGCTGAAGGATAAACGATTGCTGATTTGATCCAGCTTGCGGAGGAACTGCTCCATCTCCGGCACGTTCATATCCATTTTCAGCTTGCCGCGCGCCAGCGTACTCGACAGCTTGCGTACCTGCTGCGGCAGATCAATCAGGGAATCCGTCAGCTCGGCAGCTTCGTCGATCAGTTTCTTGCCAAGCCTGCGCGCGGCGTATTTCTCGCGCAGTAGCTTGCGCCCGAAGGGCTCGGCCAGATCAAGGATGCGCAGGTCGGAGTCCAGCGCAAGCGCTACCCCCTCGACGGTCAGCAGCGCCTTGCCAAGCAGCAGAAGGTCGGCAGGCAGCACCACCTGATGCTTCTGGGCCGTGGCGAACAGATCCTGCAAAGCCTGCCCGATCTGGATCTCCGCAAACGGGAGGTCGTAATAACGCTCACGGAGCCGTTCCAGATCCATGCGCAACCCGGCTGTATCGGCCTCCTCGCCAACGAGACCCATGCGCAGGATCGCCCGCACCATCCCTTCGGTGCTTCGCCGCATTAAGGCGATCACCAGGGAAGACAAGTGATCCTTCATCTCGCCGCTAAGGCGCCCAACCATCCCGAAGTCGATGAAGGCCAGCTCGCCGGTGCGAGTCACCAGCAAATTGCCGGGATGGGGATCGGCATGGAAGAAGCCGCCTTCGAAAATTTGCCGCAGCAGCGCGTTTACCAGCCGCTCTGCCAGTTCCTTGCGGTCGATTCCCATCGCTTCGATCGCCAACAGGCGGTTCAGGTGCTCGCCCTCCACGAAATCCATGGTCAGCACGCGGGAGGTCGTTAAAGGCCAGTGCACCTCGGGAATGTAAATCCCCTCTCCGTCCTTAAATTGCCGGCGAATCTTCTCCATGTTCCGGCCTTCGAAGCTGTAATCCAGCTCCGCACGGATCGACCGGGCAAATTCCTCAACCATCTGCGGAATCTGATACCGGGATACCCAGGACCACCGCTTATTCGCCAGCGTTGTCAAATGCTGCAGAATGTCGAGATCCAGCTCAATGGTCGGCGCGATGCCGGGCCGCTGAACCTTAATGGCGACCGGCTCTCCCGTGATGAGCCGGGCTCGGTGCACCTGGCCAATCGAAGCGGCGGCGAGAGGCGTCTCCTCGAAGCTCTGGAACAGCTCCGCCAACGGCTGGCGCAACTCCGTCTCCAGGATGCCGCGCGCCTCCTCGGCCGGAAACGGCGGCACCTGGTCCTGCAGCTTAACGAGCTCTTGGATGATCGCCTCCGGCAACAAATCCGAGCGCGTGCTGGCCAGCTGGCCGACCTTGACGAACGTCGGCCCCAGCTCCTCCAGAACGAGCCGGATCCGCTCGGCCAAGGTACGGGATTCCGGCTCAGACTTTCGCAGCCCCCGCAGCGGCAATCGAATCAGCCGGGTCAGACCGATCTCCTCGGCCAAATAGCCAAAGCCATGGCGCCCAAGCGCCATGGCGATTTCACGATAACGGCCGGTATGTCTGACAAAGCCGCTCATCGCTTACGGCTGCTGCATCTCGGCGAGCTTAATCTCCAGCTCTGCGACCCGCCGCGTCAATTCCTCCACCTCTTTGGCGGAGGCCAGGCCCATGCCTTGCAGCGCAGACCGGACTTGCTCGTTCACCAGCTCCTTGAACTTGCTCTGTTCTTCAGCACCGCGGTCGATCAGCTTCTCCACCAGTTGCTTCGACTCGGAAGGAGCCAGCTCGCCGCGTTTCACCAAATCCTCAACGATACTTTCCACTTTCTCCTTGCTCGTGATCGTCAAACCCCATCCCAGGGAAATCGCTTTTTTCAGTAAATCGCTCATTGCCCATCATCCTTTCCATTCGAGGTTTCGTATGGCTTCTACTTCATCTTTACCCATTCAGGCGCGTTGTCCATCGCCGCCGGGCTGAACGGCATAAAGCGGTTCCGCTTCCCCCGCATAATAGCGGGCCAGCTCCACCATCATGCTGCCCATGCGCTCCTCCTTGGGCGCCAGCACCCGAGGAACGCCGGCTTCGTATAAACCGGCTGCCGTTACCTTGCCGACGGCTACCGCCAGTACGGGCCCCGCCAGCGACTCCATCAAAGCCGCCAGCCGCCCCTGACGCGCGGCGTGCTCCATCAGAAACCGCACCTGCGGTCCGCTGGTGAATGTCACCGCATCAACCTCCCCGGCCAGGAGGTCGCCGAGGAGACGCTCCAGATCCGCTTCCGGCGGAGCAATATGCCGGTACGGCAGAAGCTGCCGGCAGTTCGCCCCCTGCTCCTCCAGCCAGGCCACCAGACGCGGGGCCGGATCCCCGTGCAGTTGCAACAACACGCTGGCTCCGCGCAATTCATGCTCCGCCAGCCCGCGAATGAGCCCCTCCGTGCTGCCGTCGTCATCGCGCACGATCGGCGTCAACTCCCGCTTTTTCAAAGCATTCGCCGTCTTGTAGCCGCGCGCGGCGATCTTTCCCGCCCGGAGGTGATCCCAGAGCGGCTGGGCGACCCCCATGTCCCCGGCCATGTCGAACAACGCTTCCAGACCCATCCCGGTCGTGAAAATGGACCAGTCCGGCGGATGCGCCACCCAATCGACAATCCCGTTCCGCAAGGCTTGATCGTCCAGCAGCACGGTACCCTGCGCCGGACGGTACAGCGGAATGCCTCCCATATTCTCCACCAGCTTGCCCAGCTCCTCGGCCCGACGTGGGCCCGTCAGCGCAACTCTTTTCCCTTCCAGTCTCCGTGCCATCGTATCCCTCCCAGGATTAACCTATTTTCACTATCTTCAGCTTATACGAGGGAGAGGGCGAAGTAAAATGTCTATTGTGATCCACCCTTTCGGCCGGGTTATCCCGCCTTTGGCTCCGGTCGGCTCCGGCGCGGCCACAGCAGCGCGAAGCACAGAATCGGAAAGACAAGGTTAAAGACGATGGCGATCGCCGGCCAGACGAAGTTGAAGTCATACTGCTGCAGGGTATTTTTGAAGAACCAGCTGGAACAGGCGAAGCAGAAAGCCCCTACGGGGGCCGTCATCAAACGGCCGGACAGCTTGGGCACGACCATTTGCAGCGTATAGCTTAGGGCGTAGAGATCAAAGGCGATCTTCCCTAACGCCGTCGGATACCAAAGGGCCATCAGCAACAGGTCGAAGCGGTCGATGAAGTCGGTGATCTGGATGTGACGAATCATCTCGTAGCCCGGATGAATCAGCTTGCCGGTCAACGGGACACCGAGAACCATTTGGGTCACGAGCAGCAATACGATCAGCACGCCTGTGCCTACCGCCAAACTGACATAACCCGCCGACGCTTTATAGTATTTTCCGGAGATCACAAGCGGGAGCATAAGGATTTCAGCTTGATAAGGGAAGATGCACCAGACGCCTTTCAGAATGCCCAGCCAATCCAGTGAGAAATAAGGGACCAGATAGCGGGGGTTCAAATCTCTGGCCAGGACCAGGAGGATGAACGCCACTGCGGCCATGAAAATAGGGATGTAAATCTCGCTCAGCCCCAAAAAGGCCCGGATCCCTCCTTGGCAGATATAAACGGCCGTTGCGGTAATCATCAGCCCGAGAATCGGGATCGGTGTCCGGTTGAGCAGCACTGTATTCGTAAAGTCGGCAACGCCGCGAATGTCTCTTGCACTGACAAACAGCAGAAACAGAGCATACAGCGCTAACAGCACCCGTCCCATTGCGGGGGAACGAACCGTCAGGGCCTGCAGCAAATTGCGGTCAGAGAATCGCTTCAACGTCAACGATACGAGCCACAACACCAAGAGACTGACCAGTCCGCCGATGATGTAAGAAATGAACGCATGCTGGTGTGCGGTCTGGCTGACCAGGGAAAAGGTCTCCATACACGAAATCGACCCGATGCACAAAATGCCCAGCAGAAAAATTTGCCGTTTGGTAATTTTCACAAGCCTTCACTCCTCAAGGTTTCATGCGGTTGGATTAGGTTCTGGAGAATCGGACGAGCGGTTCGAGCAGCCTGCCTAACCAATCCGCGGGATGAAAGGAGTCGGATACCCCGAAATTATAGAGCAGGATGAGGAAGGAGGCCGCCATTACCGTATAGAACGCAAAGCGGTTTACTGCTCCTCCCCCCCGAAGCGCTTCCCTGTCTCGCCAAATGCTTAGAGCGATCAGCAGCAACAGGGTAAGATGGGTACTATTCATTTTCGAGACGTTCCTCCTTGATCCCCAACGAATTGATGACTTCCCCGTTGCTTTCCAGCCTAATCTCCGAGTGAACACGCACCTCAACTTCCGGCAGCTTCTCATGCCAGCGGTCATGAATTTTCTTCCACTCGGCAGGATACTTGTTATTAAAAGCGACGCCTAAACCGAAAATATCGGCCCGATGCTTCCGTACCGCTTCTTGAACAACCTCCTGAATCGCCTCGGTAATATACTCATTGCAGCGCTTCTCCAAATCGGCCATCATCGTGAATTGAAGATTCTGGTGGGTCGTATCCTCCAGAACCAATCCCCGCGCCTTCACCTCAATATCAAATGAGATGTCCGAGCCTTGGAGATGAGGGCGAAGCTTCGCTCGGTTCTGGGTTAATACGACGGTAACGGATTCCTCCGGATACTTCTCATCCAGCTTGAGCGTCACTTTAGGATTCAGCGCTTGTCCCATGGCCATCAAAGCCATCTGACCTTGTTCCGAATTCAGATAACCTACCAGCCGGTTGTTGCGAAATACCCCTAGACCGCTGAGCTTGACCAGGCTTTGCCCTTCCCCAACCCTCTTTGGAGCACTCTCCTTGGTTTCCATGACCGGGATAGCCAAGTCTATGCCTTCGGTCAGCAACGTGTTGACCAGGCTTTGGACGCACACCGGGTCCTTCATCGCCGACTTGGTCAACTCCCGGATCATCTCCGAAGGCGATTGCTCAATAGGAGCATCGACTCCCAGCAGTTTATACCCCGGGCCGCGGCTCAGGACGATATATGTCGTTAATCGATTCTGCGGATACCGCCCAAAGATGTCAAGAAACTGGCCGATACCCGCTTTAGCGAAATCCTCCCCGAGAATCGTTACCCGCCGGTGGGAGAAGTTGAGCGTCCGCGATAGCGTGCTTTGCATCAATTGATTGGCCTGATAGGGCGTAGGCGCTGTCTCAGAAAGCATCAGGTAGGTCTTGTTGCCGGATGTCCCGCCGCCCCCGCCTTCGCTGCCTGCGCCGCCCAGGGAGCTGGGCAATGCGATCTGTACGGTCGCGCGAATTTTTCCCTGTTCCAAATCCGTCGCAGTTGCCAGAACGAAAGCGACATCGTTCACTTCGAGCCGATCCCAGCAGCCGGTCAGGACAAGCGGAGGAAGCAGCAGGGCCGGGAGAAACCTCAGCCGGAGCACAGCTTTATGAAAGCTCCCTTTACCACCCCTCATTGGAATCACTCCCCAAAGGCCTGGATTTCCCGATCCGCCGGGCATTGCCTCCGTTCGCATCGGAAGGCCGCTTCTTCATTTTCCACATGGGTACCCGGCTGAAAATGTCCTTTGTATCTTCCGGTTTGTAAGGAGCAATGCCGCTCATATACGGAACGCCAAACGATTTAAGCTGCGTCAGATGAACGATGATCCAAATCGCTCCGATGACGATGCCGAATAGGCCAAATGCACTGGCGAGCAGCATGATCGGAAAGCGCAGCATGCGTACCGTCACGGCAAGACTAAACCGGGGAACCGTAAAAGAGGCGATCCCGGTCAACGAAACGACGATAACCATCGGCGCCGAGACGATGCCGGCCTGCACTGCAGCTTGTCCAATGACCAGGGCGCCCAGAATGCTGACCGCTTGCCCTACGGTTTTGGGCAGCCGGATCCCCGCTTCCCGCAGCGCTTCAAAGGAGATCTCCATGATGAAGGCCTCCACCAGAGCCGGGAAAGGAATCGCCTCCCTGGAGGCCGCAATGCTCAGGATCAACGTGGAAGGCAGCATATCCTGGTGAAATGTAGTGACCGCGATATACAGGCTGGGAAGAAACAAGGCCAAGAACAAGAAGAAGATCCGGATCCAGCGGATCATGTTGCTGATGAAGAACCGCTCGTAATAATCCTCGCTGGCCTGCAGCATCTGCCATAACGTTACCGGAGCTATCAGCACAAACGGCGTACCATCGACAAAGATGGCGACCCTTCCCTCCAGCAGTTGGGCGGCTACCGAATCGGGACGTTCGGAATATTGCATCTGCGGAAATGGGGAAGACGGATTATCCTCAATCCATTCCTCGATGTATCCCGTCTCCAGAATCCCGTCCATATCAATACTTGACAGCCGATCCTTCACGTCGGTGATCAGTTGCTCTTCAGCCAAGCCTTCGATATAAGCCAGCGCCACATCCGTCTTGGTGACCTTTCCGATCACCATATCGATCAGCTTTAGCTTCTCCGTTTTGATCTTGAACCGGATCAAGGCGGTATTGATCCGCAGGGACTCTGTAAACCCTTCGCGCGGGCCGCGGATCACCGCCTCGGTCTGCGGCTCCTGAACGCTCCGCCGCGAGCCGCCTTTGACGCTGAACAGCAGCACCTCATCCATGTTCTCTATGAAGATGGCGACGTTCGCCGTCAGAACTCCGTTAATCACAGTCGGCCAATCCTTGGCGGCCTGTGATTGACTCAGAGAAACCCGGGTGAACGACAGCGGGTAGATTTCCCCCTCCGCCTGCGGATGCTGGGCCATCCCTTCGATTAGGGGACGAAGAATATGCTGCTGAACGTCCTCAACCTTGGTGATCCCTTCGATATAGACCAGCAATCCACGGGTATGCTCGGTCAATTGGAGTTCGCGGTAAACGACGTCGGAGCAATCCTGGAATACGTCTTTCACTTGCTTGATATTCTCCGCCAAATCTCGGCTGATTTGGTTCTCTTGCTTGCGTTCCTTGGTCTTCATGGGATCACACTCCTTGCCCATTGCCGATTCAACGTTAACATGATGTAGAATGTACCATTTGGGGAAATCTATGTAGACAAAAAAAAGCCCCCGGCTGTCAGCCGGAGAGCTTTGCAGGAAATGAATTATTTCCGGTCCACCTTGAACTTGTCCATCATCGCCTTTAATTGCTCCGCCATTTGAGTCAACTGGGCCGCGGAGGAAGCGATAGCCTCGACGGAAGCGAGCTGATCTTCGGCAACCGCGGTAATCGTCTGCGACTTGCTGGCAAGCTCCTCGGATACCTGCCGGCTTCCCTGAATGGAATCCTTGGCGATTTCCGTCCCGGCGACCATCCCTTGGGCGCCGCCGACGATGCCTTCCATCTTCTCGGCGGCGCTGCGAACCGCTTTGCGAATTCGCGAGAAGGAACGGCCGGAGGTATCGACGGCGAGGATTCCCTCTTGAACGCCTTGCTTCGCATCCTCCATCGAAAGAACCGCCCGTTCGACCTCAGCCTGGACGCTGCCGATCAATTCCTCAATCTGCTTCGCGGATTGCTCGGAGCCCTCCGCCAGCTTGCGCACCTCCGAAGCTACCACCGCAAACCCCCGGCCTTCCTCGCCGGCCCGCGCGGCTTCGATCGAGGCGTTCAACGCCAGCAGGTTGGTCTGCTGAGCGATGCCCGTAATCACCTCGACGATGCCCCCAATATTTGCCGTATGCTCGCCTAAGGTTTGGATAACCTCTCCCAGTTCATCCACCGTTTGCTGGATACGTTCCATTTTCTCCACAACGCTCAGGACGGAGGAATTGCCTTCTTCTGCAGCTGCCGTCGTCTTCTCCATCGTTGCACTGACGGACAGAATTTGTTCCGACATGAGGCTCGCCTGTCGGGACATCTCTCCCATCCCCAGAGCCTCGGTGTCAAGCTCCGACAGCTGCCGCTCGCTGCTGGCTGCAATCTCCTGGATGGATGAACTGACCTGCTCGATCCATTTCGTGGTTTGACTCGCACCGGCCGACAACTGTTCGGACGAGGTTACGACCTGATTCGTCGTCTCCCGAACGCCGAGGATCATCCCCCGCAGCTGATCCACCATCCCTTGAATTTGTTGGGCCAAGCCGCCAATCTCATCCGTCCGGTTCAAGTAGTTTACGCGTTGGGTCAAATCCCCTTCGCCGATTTGTTTGGCGGTTTGCGTTAAACGATCCAGCGGGAGGGCGATCAAGCGAATCAACAGCCAGGCTGCCAACACGGCCAATCCGACGGAGATCCCTGCAATCAGAACTCCGGTTGATCCGATTTCACCGTTCAACACCACGTTTAGAAGACTTGGGATAATAGCCACGAAGAGGGTTGTTAGCCATAAGGACAGCCTTACGCGTTTTTTCATAGCGGATCCTTCCTTCACTAGATTAATAGCTTATACCCAAATTATACTAGTTCCTCCGACACTTGAATATAGATGCAAAAAAACCGTTTGTCCTATAAACAAACGGTTCGTCTAAGATGAGATGCGGTTAGTCGGCCAATCGATAACCGACCCCGCGGACGGTGGTGATGTAAGTTGGATTCGCCGCGTTGTCGCCCAGCTTCTTGCGCAGACTCTTGATATGGACATCAACAACGTTGCTCCCGCCAAGAAACGATGTTCCCCACACCTTCGCCAGCAGTTCTTCACGGGATAACACCGTGCCTTCCTGCTCCAGCAATTGGATCAGCAGCTCATATTCCGTTTTGGTCAGCTCAATTGGGGTGCCGCTCCGGTAAACGGCCATCTTCTTGCGGTCGATCCACAGGTCCTTGAAGATCGCCGGTGAGGTGCCGGCAAGCAGCCGCGACGACAACGGCCGGGGGCCGCTATTGCGGATGATTCGCTGGGCATGGTAGACGATCTCCATCGGTCGTGCCGGCCAAACCAGGAACTCTTGATTCATGAATCCCGGGTCCAATTGACCCAGAATCGATTCCTTAACGAGCAGCAGCGAAGGGGTTCCGCCGGTCTCCTGTCCCATCAGGGATCGGATGGCCGCCGTCTCTCCGTTCTCCCGGTAGGAGGTCAGATCGAAGATCAACAGGTCGGCAGCCAACGCATT
The DNA here is from genome assembly GCF_900021165.1 of Paenibacillus phocaeensis. Classification (GTDB taxonomy): domain Bacteria; phylum Bacillota; class Bacilli; order Paenibacillales; family Paenibacillaceae; genus Fontibacillus; species Fontibacillus phocaensis. Next base: position 230,504 of record NZ_FCOQ01000012.1, read on the forward strand.
GCGAATGCCCTGCTCCCAGTGGTGGAACACCAGGACATCGAAGCAATTCTCTGACAACTCCCGCACCAATTCATGAACATCACTGGGGAACGGACTAATCAAAATGACGCGCTGGGTAACCGGGCAAGCCACCCGTCCCAGTTCTACTCCTTCTTGTTCAAGCTCGGCAACCTCAACGCCGGACGGACGACGGAAAGGGACGGTTGTCCCGGAGATTCCTTCCCGGATCACTTCTTCTGCTGACAATTCGGACACACCCCCCCAAATACGACATGGGCATGATGGACATTATACCCCGTTTCCTTGGCCACCGTACGGTTCCAGTCCTCTGGCACATGAGACATGACCTCATCTACCCGGCCGCAGACCTCGCACAGAATATGCTGGTGGTCGTCCAGCTTCGCATCATAACGGCTGGCCGCTTCACCCAGCTTCAATTCCCGGATCAATTCCTTATCGGTCAAATACCGCAGCGAATTGTAGACGGTGCCGTAAGCGAAGTTATATCCTTGCTCAACCAGACGGTTCATGACCTCCGCCGCCGTTGGATGGTCGTTGGCATTGCGGACGACATCATAGACCGCTTGACGCTGAGTCGTTAAATTTAAGGCTTTCATTTGATCATCAATCCCTGTAGTTATTTTTAGAATTAGTATAAGTCTTATTTTAGCATCCGTCAATTCCCCGCCGTCCTGTTTCCCTGCATGTTCCAGCGCACTTTCCCCAATACTAAGAGCAGCTTGCCCTAGAATAAGTTCCGGGAGGAAAGACTTCCAATGCTGATTCGAAAATACCTGATTACCCTGCTGATCGTTGCCGCTACGATCGGATATACCGTCTGCGTCGACATGTTGATGGGGCTCCCATGGAATAACTTCATCATCAACTGGAATTATTCGCTGACCGATCCCGCCGAGCGGATCTTTGCCTATATCCTGGTCCTGTTCCTGGGCGTTCCGGATCTCTTGCATTTCGTGAGCCGCAAGCGAAAGGAAAGCGGGAAGCCTTCCGGCAACCGCCCTAGCCTGCACGGAGCATCCTTGGCCTCCTCGGCAGGCAAAGAGGACCCCTCATCATCTGAAGATTCATCCTCCGGCCTGACGGCGAGAGCGGCGTCGGTAAATCAGGGCAGCGATAATCAAAGCAGCGGGCAGAACAACGTAAAATAGCGGATCCATCTGATACAGGACACCCCCGCCCTTCTTGACGTGCTCGCTGTAGGTCCGGGCGATCGTTGTGGAAGAAAACAACACGACCAGAGCCAGGGGGTACAGGATTTTGCGATAGGGAATTTTCATCAGATCCGAAACCCCGATAACTGCCGCATAGAAGTAAATGGAGATTTTAAAGAAATCGCCGATAATCAGCACCATCACTACTAAAATGTCCATCCGTTGAATAAAGTCGGCAATGGAGGCTTTCCCCACCATGGTTAAGAGCGGGAAAATGGAGCGTTCCGCGATTTCCACGCCAAGTATCGAGAGGGTAATCACCACCGTCCCCGCCAAAATGAGCCCGGAGAGCAGGACCGACATCAGCCCCGCCCGAATCCCCGCCTTTGGATTGTTCAAGTACGGCATAATCATCATAAAGCAGATAATCTCCCCGAACGGAAACTGATAATTTTGGCGGTAGACGGACCTCAGCACCGGCTGGATTCCGTCACCTAGCACCGGTAAGATCCGGGTGAAGTCCAGGATGCCGGAGAACAATAACAGCAGCAAAATGATGATCCCGATCAGAGATACGACCCCTAGAAAGATAAACGCCGTACGGGCCAGCACCTCGATTCCTTTATGCAGCACGTAAACAATCGTGAGCATCATCATCGTATTGATCACGAACAAGGGGGTTTCCTTCAGCGTCGAGGCGAAGACCAGCAACCCGCCGTCCATTAAATCGCGGGAGGCCTTGTTGATGAAAAATATAGTATAAGCAAAGGCGATCAACCCACCGATGTATTTGCCGAACAGCACTTGGATGTATTGGGTGGGCAGTTGGTCGGGAAAGGCGGTGTAGAGATAGGCGTATCCCAAATATAACGCCATCCCGATCAGCATCCCGAACAACACGGCAATCCAGGCATCCTTGCCGGCTTCCATGCCCAGATTCACAACCAGGACTGTCCCGAGTTGGAACAACACAAGCAAGGAGAAAAGTTGCAGCGGACTAAGCTTTGTCGTTTCCATCGTATCCCGCCTCCTATTCTTTCTTCAAATCGTATTTGAAGGAGCGGTCCCTCATTTGAGAGTTGCGGACAATCGAATCGACCTGATATTCCACTTCCACCTTGGGAAAGAGGTCGGGCCATTGCCCTTTTAAGTGCTTCCATGCCTTGGGGTGCTGGCGCTCCAGCAACTGTCCGAAGCCTAAAATATCGCTGTCCAGCGATTGAGCCTTATGGACGGCGGCTTTGATCTTCCTTAAAATTTCCTGGTTCACATCCGTTTCCATCGCACTCAGGGTTGCCGGATCACGCAGGTCGATCGTACTGTCCATTTCCCGAACCGACAGTTGGGCCGTCACCTTCACGACGAAGACCGGACGATCCGGATCCTTGAGGATCACCTGTGTGGTAGTTTTGCTTCTGCTCACATCCATCGTGATCTTCCCTTGTCTCTCCGGGTCGATGACAATCGCCGTTTTGCGCAGCTTGCCCTTAAGCCAATTTAACCCCAGGCTCTCCTCCTCATTCAGCCACCCCCTCAGACGGTCGCCTTTAAACACCGCCAAATTGGACATTCGCAGGTGCCCGAGACCGTCCGTTTGCTGCAGGTTTCTCTGCTTGCGAATCTGTTCAGCACTCCCCAAAATGTCAACGCCGTTAATGACCGGTCCTGAATCCGGGGCGAGGATATCCCGAATCAAGTCATCGACCTCAACGGGGTAATTAACACCGTATTCCTCGGAGGTCATTTCGGTTTTTTGCGCAAGGCTATACGCGGTGATCTTCCCCATCGGGGAGAGACCGGAGAGAATATCGCGGGCGTTGGTCCCCTCCTTCGCTACATAGATCTTGGCGGTGAGGCGGATATCCGAATCCCGGTCAAGAAAATCGACGATATCCGAAATTCCTTGCCGGGCGAGCTCCTCCGAGATCACCACGATCCGGGCGTGAGCGGTTGACATCAGCCGAGGCACCAAGAGGGAAGCTTTGCGTACGGCCTCCATAATGGATCGTCCCTGGGTCGTATAAACCACCGTGGGGGTGCCTCCTGAGCCAGTCTTACCGGAGATTTCGTCGGCATTGATCACCTGAAAGGACACCAGATACTCCTTCTTGTCGGGGGCCAGATCTATCCCGATCCCGGCCACGACGGCCCGTCGGTTCAATTCTTCTGCATCCCAGCAGCCGGACAGGAGCAGCAGGGCAAACAGAATTGCCGGGAGCCTCATTCCTCTACTTCTCATTTGAGTCCGCCTGCCTTCTCGGGGTGGATTCATGGTTGCCTTGCTCGGTACTGTTTGGACCCTCTTCGGAGTCCGCCTGCCCCTCGCCGGATTCGCCGGATTCTCCGGAAGCGAGCGGTTTGATTTCCTTCGTCTTCTTCATGTCCCGTTGACTTGAGGACATCAGCGGTTTCCAGCCGTGCAGCCAAATCGGCAGCCGAAGTATCGCATCCTTCTGCGCCTGCGGCACAAACGGGCTGAACGGCGACAGGTACGGAACGCCAAATGACCGGATGCTGTTCATGTGCGCAATCAGCATAATCAACCCCAGCGTGATTCCGTAAAATCCAAATAAGCCGGCCAGTACCAGGAAATAGAACCGGAACAGCCTGCCTGCGATAGATAAGTTATAAGAGGGCAGCGCGAAGCTGGCAATCCCCGTCAACGCTACGACAATGACCATAATCGGCGTAATGACCCCCGCTTCGACGACGGCTTGGCCGAGAATCAACGCGCCGACAATCGACACCGTTTGCCCGATCGCCCGAGGCATTCGCACCCCAGCCTCCCGCAAAATCTCAAATACAACCTCCATAATGACGGCCTCGACGAAGGCCGGGAACGGCACTCCCTCGCGTTGCGCCATTAGGCTGACCAGCAGCAAGGTGGGAATCATCTCATAATGGAACGTCGTCAAGGCGACATAAACCGCCGGACCCAGCAGCAATATCACAAAGCAAATGTAGCGGATGATGCGCATCAGGATGCTGATGTCGAACCGCTGGGCGTAATCCTCCGGCGATTGCATGAACTGGGCAAAGACGGTTGGCAGGATCAACGTATACGGCGTACCGTCGACCAGGATCACAACTCTGCCCTCCAGCAGATTGCCGGCGGCTACGTCGGGACGTTCTGTATTAAATACCGTGGGAAACGGGGTGACGGTCTTATCCTGAATAAACTCCTCAATATAGGCCGACTCCAGGATGCCATCGATTCGGATTCCCTTCAGCCGCTGCCGAATTTCCTCCACCAGGGCGGGATCGGCGCTGCCCTTCAAATACATGATCGCAACATGGGTGTGGGTGACGGAGCCGATTTTCATTGACTCCAGCCATAAATTCGGCGATTTGATGCGCCGCCGAATCAGCGAGATATTCGTTGCGATGGATTCGACGAAGCTGTCTTTAGGTCCCCGCACGACCAACTGCGACGTCGGTTCGTTCACGGCTCTCCATTCCCCGCCTGCCGTCCCCGTCACAATCCCTTGATCGCTTCCTTCAACCAGCAGCACGGTATCCCCCGATAGAACGGCTAGCATAATGTCGTTCCATTCCTTTACAACCGAGGTCTCCCCCAGACTCAGGGCATCCTCAAGGATATATTTCATGAGCCGATCGGTCGGGTAAGATTTCACTTTCTCTTGATCCAGCCCCATTAGCGGCTTGATCACAAAATTATTGATCATCTGCTGATTGCTGAGGGCATTCAGGTATACGACCGCTGCCTTTACGGGCGCCTGAACGTCTCCCCCCAGCTTGAGATGGCGGACGACAATATCAGGGCTGTGTCCGGACTCCTCGACGATGCGATCCAGCAAGACCTGTAAATCGCCGGTGATTTGGGGTTGTTCATGGCTTTTGTTCTGCCGGCCGGAACGGCCTCGGGATAAATGGCGCAGCATATCCGCAACTCCTGTCCTGCATCTCTTATCCCCATTATTGGCTTCTCCTTCCTTTTTCATGCGACAGGAATCGACACTTACGGCCAGGTCTGGCGGTTTTTCTGAAGCGGAGCGGGAAATAATGTAGACGAAAACGGCTCCCTAGATTAAGGAATTAAGGAAAAAATACGACAGGAGGAAGCCTGAAATGCAGGACATTCCCTACATGTCCGGTGGACTGCCGCGATTCCCGGAATCGATGTGGCGCAAGACGACACCGCTGCCGGACTTTGGCAAGCTGGCCGAATCTATCGAGACCGACGTCGCCGTGGTGGGCGCCGGAATCACCGGGATCACCACCGCTTATATGCTGGTGCAGGCCGGTTTACAAGTCGCTATCCTGGAGGCCGGCAAAATTCTAGACGGTACAACCGGGTATACAACGGCTAAAGTCACGGCCCAGCACGGGCTGATTTACGACAAGCTCATCCACCATTTCGGTCAGGAAGGCGCGAGGTCTTATTACGAAGCCAATGCGGAAGCGCTTCGCTGGATTGCCGAGACGATCAAGGAGCGGAAGATCGAGTGTCAGTTCCGCCAAGAGGACGCCTATTTGTATGCCGATTCGGAAGAGCAGCTCAACAAGCTGGAGTCCGAATGGCGGGCCTATGAACAATTGGGTCTGCCCGCGGAATGGCGGGACTCCCTCGATTTGCCGCTGCAAGCCAAAGGCGCCATCGTGATGAAAAACCAGGCACAGTTTCACCCGCTGCACTACTTGAAAGAGCTGCTGGCGTACGTCACCTCTCACGGCGGCTCCGTGTATGAAAGTACCACGCTTCAGGATGCCGCCGAACCGGAGGCGGACGGGCGGCTGCGATTGACTACAGAAGACGGACGCCACATCCTGTGCCGTCACGCAGTGTCCGCTTCCCATTATCCGTTCTTTGACGGAAAAGGGCTCTTTTTCACCCGGCTGCAGGCCAAGCGTTCCTATGTCGTCGCGATTGAACCCGAGAAGGCTTATCCCGGGGGCATGTACATCAATTGCGGTTCCCCCACACGCTCGCTCCGTTCCGCTGAACTGAACGGGAAAGAGGTTGTCCTCGTCGGCGGGGAGTCGCACAAGACCGGCAAGAAGGACTGCACCTTTCAGTCCTACGAAGCGCTGGAGCAATTTGGACGTCAAACGCTGGGGATCCGTTCGATTCCGTTCCGCTGGTCGGCGCAGGATCTGGTTACCTTGGACGGCGTTCCCTACATTGGACCCATTACGTCGAACCATCCGAATATCTACGTCGCCACCGGCTTCTACAAATGGGGGATGACAACCAGCGCATTGTCCGCGCGGCTCATCCGCGACCTCATCCTGGAGAAGGAGAACCCTTATACCGAGTTGTTCACGCCTTCCCGGTTCAAGGCGGACCCCTCAATTAAACATTTCATCACGCAGAACGCGGACGTGGCCAAGGAGTTCGTCACGGGCAAGATCGAAATCGTTCACTTGAAGCCGGAAGACCTCGTTCCCGGCCAAGGCGGCGTGGTGAAGCACCAGGGCAAACGGGCCGGAGCTTACCGCGACGAGGACGGGCAGCTCTATCTGCTGGATACGACCTGCACCCACATGGGCTGCGAGGTGAAATGGAACGAAGCGGAACGCTCGTGGGATTGCCCTTGCCACGGTTCAAGATTCGACTACAAAGGCGAGGTGATCGAAGGGCCGGCCGACAAGGCGCTTCCTCGTCTCCAACGCCAGCCTGAGCAAGCGCCCAGCTGAACGCCAGCGGAACCCTTCGCGGCATGCGGCCAACCATCGGCTGCTCTTTTCATATGCTTTTTTGATCACGGGATTCGATACGCATCTGTTCGACCGGCTTCCTTAAGCGAGAGGAGTCTGGCGGAACAGATGCCTTTTTTCATTCACTACCTTGCTTTAATCAGTACTGTATGATATTATGCTTGCAGCGATACTAATCAATATTCAGTACTAGTTAATCGGTAAAACTTGCATCCAATTTCTGAGGAAACGAGGCGAAGCATGGTTGGATATCAGCATCCAGTTTAAGAAGGGCGCCTTGGAGCTATGCGTACTGGTGTTGATTCAAGGCCGCGACCGGTACGGTTATGAACTGGCCCAATCGGTATCGAAGCATATCGAAGTGGCCGAAGGGGCCCTCTATCCTCTGCTGCGCAGACTGGTCAGTGAAGGTTATTGCACGACGTACCTCCAGGAATCCACAGGCGGTCCCCCGCGTAAATACTACAAACTAACTCCCGAAGGCGAAGCGTACACCCGGAAACTTGTCGTAGAGTGGAAACAGTTCGTGCACAATGTTTCGACATTAATCGAGAAAGGAAGCCGTTTATGAATAAAAGCGAGTTTTTGGCGAATCTCCGGGCCCATTTGTCGGTTCTTCCGCCGGAGGAACAAAATGAATTGCTGGAGGATTACGAAGCCCACTTCGCCTTTGGTCTGGAGAGCGGCCGTACCGAAGAGGATATCGTGCTGGAGCTCGGCGACCCGGCGGAGCTGGCGACGGAAGCGATTGGCAACCGCTACGTGCCCCGAGAGCATGTGTACTGGTTTGGCGGTGCGGAGCCGGCTGCAGTAGCGGATGCTCCGGCGGCCTATGCGGCTGCAGGAGTTTATGGATCCGGGGCCGACGTTCGGCGGCGCCGACGTTTCACCGGTCCGATAATTTTCATTGGCTTGTTCTTTCTCAATCTCGTCGCCGTCCCGCTGTTGATCTCCTTCTGGGCGGTCGTTGTCAGCTTGGCGGTCAGCGCCGCGGCCGGTATAATCACCCCCGTACTTATGGGGCTCGAGTATTTGTGGCACGGAAATATCTCCGCGGCGAAAGGATTCGCCTCGGTCGCTGCCGTCGGGCTGGGGATTCTGCTCGCTGTCGCGACGCGGTATGGATATAAGGGAATGCTCCGGCTCAGCGCCGGTTACCTGCGCTGGAACGTCCGGGTTGCGAAAGGGGATCGCCAACCATGAATACGAAGAGATGGTCTTTGATTGGGGTTCTGCTGATTCTGACCGGATTAGCCGGCATGGCTTACCAGCAGTTTAATTTCGGGGATCAACTGCCGGCTTACTCGCAGAAGTGGACGTTTGAACAAGGCGGCTTAACCGCGCTGCTGATCAACAGTGATTATAGTGTCGAGCTGGAGTTTATCGACAGCCCCGACGGGACGAATTATGTGGAAATTAGCGGGAACATGGAGCAGAAGACAGCGGATACGCTGAAGGCCACGCAAATGGCCGGGGGTACATTGAAGTTGAATCTGCAGGATGATTTCGACTGGACCTTCTTCTCGATGAACTTCCAGTCGACCAAGCAACGAATTACGGTCGCGCTTAGCGATAAGGGCGAATTGAACCAAATCGGCTATAAATCGGGTTCCGGCAACGGTACCTTCCGCGGGCTCCGCGCCGGCGATATCGAGCTGTCTGTCGGCTCGGGAAGTCTCCGCGCGGAGAATGTCACGGCGGGCCAGCTGAGATTGGCCGCTACATCGGGGAACATCGCCGCAGAGCGCATTCAGGGGAATACGGAGATCCTGCTGACCTCGGGAAGCATCCGGATCGATTCGCTGCAAGGCGATTTAATCGCCAAATCGACCTCCGGCAACATCACGGCCAATCAAGTGCAAGGAACTGCCCAAGCCACAGTCACCTCCGGGAATATCCGCTTTGAACGGTTTATTGGAGACGGCAGCTTCAAGTCCACCTCGGGCAATGTTACCCTGTCGGAGCAACGCTCGGATCATCTGGACATCTCCGTGGGCTCCGGCAACGCAACGCTATCGGCCGATCCGCAGTTCAAAGGCTCCTATGACCTGCATACAAGATCCGGGAACATCACCGCTCCCGATTCCTTGCAACAGACGCAGGACCTGATCAAAGTGCGGACTACATCCGGAAATATTCGGGTTCGCTGAGGTACTTGATTTACCCAAAATGAACGAATATAATAATTCTAACTATTTCGTGAAGGAGGTGGGTAGAGTGGATCGCAAATTTGCGTGGAGTCGAGTGAGCCAACTGCCGATGGCAATGTTTGGCAATGTTCATGCAGCAGCCGACAACGGGAGAAGTCTGTCCATTTTCGGAAACTCGATATCCATACCAATTTGCGAAATGCCGCTCCTACCTTAACCTCACTTACGCGTGAGCTTTGAAGGCAGCAGGATTTCCTGCTGCCTTCTTTTTTTCGTATGGACGGCATGGGATTAAAGGAGATAAACCCTACCATGATGATCCAAGGTCAAAATATCCAGAAGTATTACGGCGCCGAACTGGTGCTGAGCGATGTGACGTTTGAAATTAAAACGGGTGAAACCGTCGGGCTTATCGGCCGCAACGGCGCAGGCAAGACCACCTTAATGAAGCTGCTGTCCGGCAGCGAACAGCCTGACAAGGGGATGCTGTCGGTTCGAAGAAATGCCCGCGTTGGCAATCTCGCGCAAATCCCCGACTACTCCCGGGAGGAAACCGTTTACGATGTTCTGCTTGGGGCCTTCGCAGATTTGCGGAACCTGGAAATGGAAATGCGGCGCTTGGAAGCGGAGATGGCGGGAGCCGGCGATTCCGGCGCGCTGGATTCGCTGCTTCGGCAATACGGGCGGATTCAGGAGGAATTCGAACGCGGCGGCGGTTATGGCATTGAGGCGGCGATCGCCCGGGTTGCCGACGGCCTCGGCATCCCGGAGGAGCAATTCGGCCGACCCTTCGCCTCGCTGTCCGGCGGGGAGAAGACGAAGGTGGGGTTGGCGGTGATTTTGCTGCGGGAACCGGATTTGCTGCTGCTCGACGAGCCGACGAACCATTTGGATATGGCGGCCACAGAGTGGCTGGAAGAGTATGTCCGCGCTTTTCCGGGAACCTGTGTGATCATTTCCCACGATCGTTATTTTCTCGATGCCGTCGTCGGCAAGATCATTGAGCTGGAGGACGGAGAGGCGTTCACCTATCACAGCAACTATAGCGAATACAAGGAAGAGAAGGAACGCCGGCTGCTGCAGCAATTTGCCGAATATGAAGAGCAGCAGAAGAAGATCAAGAAGATGCAGGAATCGATCAAGCAGCTGATTGAATGGGGCAACCGTTCCAATCCGCCGAATCCCGGCTTTCATCGGCGGGCGGCTTCGATGCAAAAGGCATTGGACCGTATGGTCAAGCTGAAAAGGCCGATACTGGAACGTAAACGCATCGATCTGGAGCTGGATCACATGGACCGCTCCGGCAAGGACGCCATCGTTCTGAAGGACGTGGGCGATTCCCGCGGCGGACGCGTCCTGTACCGCGGTTTGAACCATACGCTGCGTTATGGCGAAGCGGCGGTATTGATCGGCGACAACGGCGCCGGCAAGAGCACCCTGCTCAAGAACATCCTGGGGCACGAGCCGCCGCAGGAAGGCGAAGTCCGGCTCGGCTCGCGGATCGAACCGGGCTACCTGGCTCAACAGGCAGCCCCGGCCGATCACAACGAGACGGTCCTGCAGTTTTTCCGCGACGAGATCGGTCTCGAAGCGGGTGAAGCCCGCGGGCAGCTGGCCCGCTTCCTGTTCTACGGCGCCGACGTGTTCAAGAAGGTGAGCAGCCTGTCGGGCGGCGAGTGGACGCGGCTTCGGCTGGCGGTGCTGATGCACCGGAAGCCGAACCTGCTGGTGCTCGACGAGCCGACCAATCACCTGGACATCGATTCTCGTGAAGCGCTGGAAGAGGCGCTCGAGGAGTACCCGGGCACGCTGCTCGCGGTGTCCCATGACCGCTACTTTATCAATAAAGTAGCGGGGCAGGTGTGGGCGCTGGCGGGCGGCCGCCTGACCGTCACCCTCGGCGGATACGAGGATTACCGGGCGGAGCTCGCCCGGAAGACCGCTGCCGCCGGGGACGCGGGGCNCGGCGATAGACGCGGCGATGCAGGCGCCGGAGGCTGCCTGCGACGCCGCGCGGCTCGCGGAGCTGCAGGAGCGGCGAGACGCCCTGCAGCTCCGCGCCGACGAACTCCTCCAGCAGTACGTCACCCTGCTGGAGGAGCATCCTAACTAAAGGAGGTTGTCCCATGAACCTCGGGAAACCTGTATTCGAGCTGCACCCGAACGACCCCCGGGTCCAGGCGCTGGCGGGCGCCGATCCCCGTATGGGCCGGTTGATCGCGCTGATCGGGAGCCCTGCGACTAAGCCGCAAGGCCCCCTGTTCACCGAGCTGGCTCGATCCATCATCAGCCAGCAGATCTCGGTCAAGGCCGCCTCCACGATTCGCGGCCGGGTGATCGAGTTGTCCGGGGAGCTGTCCCCGGCCGCCCTGTTGGCCCAGAGCGATGCCGACCTGCGAGCGGCCGGACTGTCCGCCTCAAAAGTCGCCTACCTCAAAGATCTGAGCGACAAAGTATTGTCCGGACAGCTTGACCTTGACCGGCTGCAAGAGCTGGACGACGAGGAGGTCATCGGGAAGCTGGTCTCCGTGAAAGGCATCGGCCGCTGGTCGGCGGAGATGTTCCTGATCTTCGCCCTTGGGCGGGAGCATGTCGTGTCCTACGGGGATGCCGGTTTGCAGCGAGCGGCGAGATGGGTGTATGACATGGAGGAGCGGGCCGACCGCAAGTATTTGCAGGAAGCCGCAGCTCAATGGCCGTCCTACGGCTCAATCGCTTCACTATATTTATGGGAGGCGATCAACCAAGGTCATGTCGATTCGGGCGAGCGCTTTAGCGAACGGTTGGGCAGCCTGCATATCGATTGAACTTGTCACAGTAATATATTGGATATAATATGAAATAGAAGGAGTTTGTACCGAATACTAGAGATAAACTATAAAACGGAGTGGGGTTGAGTCGTATTGTTCTCGTTATCCGAAGTTGGTCGCCCGGTGAAGGGGTATCTATACGGCCTGATGGCATTTGTAGGAATTGTATCGATTCTGATCGTCCTGGTATACAACGATTACTTTCTCCTGGGTGACCCGATCCGCCCAAACAACGATGATGTGAAGTATATTCAGACCTCACGCCTTCTGCTAAATGAAGGCGTGCTCGCATACAACACCAAGGAGGCGCCTTCCGCCTTCATCATGCCCGGGCTGCCGCTGCTGCTGTCCGGGTTTATGGCTGTTTTCGGCCAGGAGCAAGGCGGTATTGTTGCTTTCCGCCTGTTCCAATGCCTGGAGCAAGTGCTGTGCATCTATCTGATCTTCTGGATCGGCAGGCGGGTCTTTAACACTCGAACGGCGCTGATCGCTTGTACGGTGTCTGCCTTGTACCCGCCCGATTACTTCTCCTCCGGGGTCATTCTCTCGGAAACGACCTTCCGCACCTTGCTGCTGCTTCTCGTCTGCTGCACGATTCTGGCCAGGGAGCGCAGCGGTACGGGGCTATACATCTGGATCGGTGTTCTGACGGCGGCGGCGGCTTATTTCAAGCCGCATGCTTCTTTGTACCCGGCTGTCCTTCTGATCATTTGGCTGCGTATGAAGCTCCCTTGGCGGACGATGTTGAAATACACCCTGCTCATGGCAGTAACCTATGTACTGCTGCTGACGCCTTGGTGGATTCGTAACTGGGTAACGTTTCATGAATTTATCCTGTTTACCAATTCCGGCGGGAGCCCGTTCCTGCTGGGTACACGCATCCGTTGGCAACTGCCGCCGGCCGGCTTCTTCGAGGCCTACCCTCAGTACGATCCCAAAACGATATTCGAAGGTGCCGACGCTGCAGCCATCCGCAAAGGATTGGACATCATTCATTACGGCTTTACCCATGAGCCGATGAAATATTTATACTGGTATACGCTTGGGAGATGGGTGGAGCTGTACTTTCATCCGTTTTACTCCCGTCCGTTCTGGCCAATCAGCCGTCCGGCAATGGACGTTGCACAAGTTGTACTGATGTACGTGAACATGGCTGGGATCTTGTGGGCTGTAGCAACCCACCGCCTGAGACTGGACCGATTGCTGCCGCTTGTCTTGGCGCTGGCTTATTTTACGCTGATTTACATTCCCTTCGTTGCGTTTAACCGTTACGGTTATCCCAATATGACACTGCTGATCCTGTTCGGTTCTTTTCTTCTCGGCGACCTAGCGACCCGTTTCCAGCGTTACTTGCATCACCGAACGGCGCGAGAGGGGGCTGCCGCTTCATGACTACAGAACCGTTACGGATTCTCGTGATCATCCCGGCCTATAACGAGGAGGCCAGCATCGGCTCGGTGATTCAAGACATCCAGAAGCACGCGCCCGCAGCCGATATCCTCGTGATTAACGACGGCTCCTCCGACCGTACAGAGAGCTGTGCCCGGGAAGTTGGGGCGAAAGTGCTGACGTTGCCTTTTAATGTCGGGATTGGCGGAGGGATGCAGACCGGCTATCTCTATGCCATGCAGGAGGGCTATGACATTGCCGTACAAATGGACGCCGACGGCCAACATCCGGCCGAAGAGCTGCAGAAGCTGATTGCCGCAATTCCGGAGCAGGATCTTGTGATCGGCTCCCGATTCCTGGAAACTGCTTCCTTCCGCTCATCGGCAGCTAGACGGGTAGGCATCGCTTTCTTCTCCCGGCTCGTCTCCTGGGTTACCGGCGAACGCTTCACCGATACGACCAGCGGCTTTCGCGCCGCCGGACGTAAGGTCATTGAGCTGTACGCGCAGTATTATCCAACCGATTATCCTGAGGTGGAATCCATCGTGTATTTGAAACGACAGGGCTGCCGGATCGCCGAAATACCGGTCGAGATGCGCCCCCGCACAGCCGGCAAATCTTCCATTACCCCGTGGCGCTCCGCTTATTACATGGTGAAGGTGACCTTGTCCGTGCTCATGAGCGCGTTGCGTCGCCCACACCACCGGACGGCGGTGACGGATTAAAATGACCATTTACCTTATTTCAGTAGGGATTGCGGCATTGTTCCTTGTTTTTGTCCTGGAATTGGTTCGCCGCCAAAAACTGCGGGAGCAGTATTCCCTGCTTTGGATTCTGTTCAGCGCCATCCTGCTGATCTGCTCGATGAACGTCCGGCTGATCGAATGGATCGCCGATCGGCTGGGCGTCAAATATGCTCCTGCAATCTTGTTCCTGTTCGGCCTGCTGTTCTGCTTCGCATTTATTCTGCACCTGACAATCGTCATCACTCGGCTGACTGCTCAGGTGTTGCGTTTAACCCAAGAAATCGTGATCCTGAAGGAAAGGGAGGCGGTCCGCGATCATGGACAAAACCCTTAGTTATCTGCTGCTTCTAGGGAATATTCTGCTGCTTGTAACCGGGCAGGTTCTGTTCAAAATCGGGCTCAGCCGCTCCGGGGGCCTGCATTGGGTCAAGCTCGCGACCTCACCTGCGGTGATCGGCGGCATTGTTTTGTATGTACTAGCTACGCTGCTGTGGTTTGCCGTGTTGTCACGTCTACCGCTGAGCGTTGCTTATCCGCTCCAGGCATTGGCTTACGTTCTCGCACTGATTCCGGCCTACTTCCTGTTCCACGAGACGATCACCTTGACCAAACTGGCCGGAGTCGCTGTCATTCTGCTTGGTGTGGTTTTGCTGGCAAAATAACAAAAAACAAACGGCTTGATCCCAGGGACCAAGCCGCTTGTTCTCCTCCCCCACTGCAAAAGCCTGCATTACGCGTAGATTCGGATCTCATACTCGCAGTGTTCGTCCCCGCAAACATTGCATTTCGTCTCCCGTACACTGACCTTCCGGTCTAGCATTTTGCCAAGCGCCCCCTCCAGTATGGCCCCCTCCAGGTCGCACACCTTCTTCTCTTCGATCACAGGCAATCCTTTGCAAAAGCAATCATCCACCGCAATCCGGATCAGCCTTTCGCTCTGCTCCACAATTCGCGGCAACCCAATGCGCAGCTCAGCAAAAAGGCCGAGCAGCTCCTCCAGCGTGCGAACCGGTAAGCTTTCGCCGATCTTACGGCCAATCGCAGCGGTTGTCCCCTTCCCTTCCAGCGGCAGCCCCTGCTGCATCCCAATCAGACGGATCGCTCGGAACAATTCCAGCGGCACCTGATCCCCCAGACGCACACGGTCAATCTGCCGCAGCTCATTAAACGAATACCCTCTCATTTTAGTTCCCCCAATCCTAGTTATCGGACTATATCCGTCAATAAGTCTAATTTGCCATAATCACATCCGAAGGACCTTGATCCGGATCAATGAATGGGATGTAAATATTGTGACAATAATCACTATCTCCGAATCCTCCCGCTGTTAAGTTTAAGATAATAGACCTAATAGTCATCACGAGAAAAGAGGTGCCCTGATGATTACCTGCGATTGCCATGCCCAAAATACGGATAACGCCCCATCCTGTCTGGCCCACGTCCCCGTCTTTGCACAGCTGCGCGAAGCGGAAGTAAGACTGCTGCATTCCGTCATGCGTACCTCACAGTTCCGCAAAGGTGAGATCATCTTCCGAGAAGGCGACCGCTCGGATGCTCTGTTTGTGGTCAACCGCGGCATCATAAAGCTGACCAAACTGGAGGACAACGGCAAAGAGCATATCATCCGTCTCCTGTTTCCCGGAGATTTCTTCGGTCAGTTTGCCTTACTGCAGGAGAAGCCCCATTACGCCAGCGCTATCGCAGCGGATACAACCGGCGTGTGCCGGATTCACCGCAGCGATTTCCTCGACATCTTGCGCCGCGATCCGGATACGGCAGCCCGGTTCATGACCGCGCTCAGCGCGCAGTTGGAGGAGGCGGACGCATGGGCTGCTGTGCTGACCTTGCTCGAGGCCGACCGGAGATTAGCCAAGATGCTGTTATATTTTCGCCGCAAAGCCGCTCCGAATTCCCCGGATTTCACGCTGCCCGTGTCCAAGAAGGAACTCGCCGGCCTGATCGGCGCGACGCCGGAGACGCTTAGCCGCAAGTTACGCCAGCTCAGTGATGACGGCGTACTTGGCGTCTCGCGGCGGAAGCTGCACATCCGTAACGAAGCGGAGCTGCGCCGATTGGCCGGGGAGCCCTAGGGGCGGGCAGGCCTATCTCTTTCCCGCGCTTTGCAGGATTATCCCCTTGAGTCAGATGACCAAGAAGGCGGATAAATGTGGGGAGTCGAAATCCTAACCTTCCTCGCTCGCTCCCTTAGCGAAAGGGATAATGGCGCAAAGAAGGGCATTGAGGGCAGCGTTAGCACGCCTGGCGTGTCCCCTCGCAGAAGCGGCACACCCGTAACGAAGCGGCGTTTCGCCGTCTGGCCGCAGAAGCGACACATCCGCAAGGAAGCAAAGTTTCACCGTCTGACCGCGGAAGCTGCACATCCGCGATGAAGCGGAGCTGCGCCGATTGGCTGGGGAGCCCTAGGGGCGGGCAGGCCTATCTCTTTCCCGCGCTTTGCAGGATTATCCCCTTGAGTCAGATGACCAAGAAGGCGGACAATTCGTGGAGAGTATGGGCCGGAGTAATATTGGGGGGACAGTGCTGTGATCCTCGCGGGGTAAAAATGCTCGATCCCCCTATGATTAGGACGAACGAATTGGCCAGTTGATGCCAGGACTAGGACTAGCTCTAGCTCTAGCTTTTGCTCTTGCCCCAGCCCCAGCCCTAACCCTCCCCGCTCCCTTAGCGAAAGGGATAATGGTGCAAAGAAGGGCACAGAGGGTAGTGCGAGCGCACCTGGCGCGTCCCTCGGCGGATTTGCGCACACCGTAACGAAGCGGCGTCTCTCCGGCCGGCTGCGGAAGCGGCACATCCGCAAGGAAGCAGCGCTACGCCGTCTGGCCGAGGAGACCTTCCACGCGCTCCCATAACCAAAGGGATAATGATGCAAAGAGAGCCAAGCATGTGGTCGACCGACCGCTGTCATACAGCGAAGTACCGCTAAGCTAAAAATCAACGAACGCCCCCGCGCATGCGGGAGCGTTCGTTGATTTATTGAAGCACAGCGGAGGCGGCTGAGGAGGTTACGCAAGCAGGCGCGGGCGCTATTGCGCTCTGCTGCTCTGCGATTATACTGCCTCCGGCTCGAAGCTGCCTTTAGTGAACTGGCTGTTGTATAGGTCGGCGTAGAAGCCGCCGAGTGCCAGCAACTCGTCGTGCGTCCCCTTCTCGATTACGGTGCCGTGGTTCATCACGAGGATGAGATCGGCGTCCCGAATCGTCGATAGCCGGTGGGCGATGACAAAGCTTGTTCTGCCCTTCATCAGCTCGTTCATCGCTTTCTGGATATGCACTTCCGTCCGGGTATCGACGCTGCTTGTGGCTTCGTCGAGGATGAGGATCGCCGGATCGGCGAGGATGGCCCGGGCGATCGTCAAGAGCTGCTTCTGCCCTTGCGAAATGTTCGACGCTTCCTCGTTCAGGATCGTGTTATATCCGCCCGGCAGCGTACGGATAAAGTGATCGGCATAGGCCGTCTTGGCAGCCTGCACGACATCCTCGTCGGTCGCGCCTTCCCGGCCATAGGCGATGTTGTCGCGGATCGTGCCGTTAAACAGCCACGTATCCTGCAATACCATGCCGAACAGGCTGCGCAGGTCGCCGCGTTTCATCTCGGCGATGTTCACCCCGTCCACGGTGATCGAACCGCCATTCACCTCATAGAAGCGCATCAACAGGTTGATCAGCGTTGTTTTGCCTGCGCCGGTTGGCCCGACGATCGCGATTGTTTGTCCCTGCTTCACATCGATGTTCATGTCCTCAATGAGCAAATGCTCCGGGTCGTAACCGAACTGAACGTGGTTAAAGGCTACGTTGCCGTGCGGTTCCTCCAATACGACCGGATTCTCGGCTTCCGGCACCTGCTCCTCCTCATCCAAAATTTCAAATACCCGCTCCGCCGAAGCAACGGTCGATTGGATGATGTTGGCGATATTGGCGGTCTGCGTGATCGGCATCGTAAATTGGCGGGAGTATTGGATAAATGCCTGTACATCCCCGATTTCGATCGTTCTCTTGGTAACGAGAATGCCGCCGACCACCGACACGAGCACGTATCCGATGTTGCCGATAAAGCTCATGATCGGCATGATGACGCCGGAGATAAACTGCGCCTTCCAGCCTGCTTCATACAGCCGTTCGTTAATGTTATCGAACTGTTCCAGCGACTTCGCTTCGCGGCCAAAGGCCTTAACGATTTTGTGCCCGGTGTACATTTCCTCAACATGACCGTTCAGCTGACCCAGTTCCTTCTGCTGGCGAACAAACTGCTTCTGCGAACGTTTGGCAATCGAGGTGATGGCCACGATGCTAAGGGGCAATGTCAACACGGCGATCAAGGTCATCAGCGGACTAATCGATAACATCATGGCAATCACGCCGATAATCGTCAGGACCGATGTGATCAGTTGGGTCAAGCTCTGCTGCAAGGTGCTGGCGATGTTGTCGACGTCATTGGTGACCCGGCTTAGAATTTCGCCATGTGTTCGAGCATCGAAGTACTTCAGCGGCAGCTTGTTCAGCTTCGCATTAACGTCCTTCCGCAGGTCGTACACGGTCTTCTGGGCCACGCCGGCCATCAAATATTGCTGAACATAGCTGAATAAAGCGCTCAGCACATATAACCCAATCAGTATCAGGATGATCTGCCATACATACTGGAAGTCGATCTTTGCGCCGGGAACCTGTTGAATCTTGGCCATAAAGCCTTCGAACAACTTGGTGGTCGCTTTCCCCATCACCTTCGGGCTGAAGATGCTGAACACGGTGCTCAAAATCGCCATGACCAACACGGCGGCCAGTTGAACCTTGTGCGGTCTCAAGTATCGGATCAATCGCTTTAAGGTTCCTTTGAAATCCTTCGCTTTCTCCATGGGCATGCCCATCCCAGGCCCCCCTGGTCCGCCATGCCCGCGTCGAGGGCCGCCGAATCCGCGTTTTCTATCCGTTTGCTCCCGACTCATGCGATCTCCTCCTCTGAAAGCTGCGAATACACGATTTCTTTATAAACGTCACACGACTCCATCAATTCTTGATGCGTGCCGATTCCGGCGATTTGGCTATCGTTCATCACGATGATTTGATCGGCATCCAGCACGGTGCTCACCCGCTGGGCGACGATGATCACTGTGGATTCCTTCGTTTCCTGCTTCAAGGCCGCCCGCAGCTTCGCATCCGTTTTGAAATCAAGCGCCGAGAAGCTGTCGTCGAAAATGTAGATTTCCGCCGGCCGCACCAGCGCTCGCGCGATCGACAGCCGTTGCTTCTGCCCGCCGGAAACGTTGGTACCGCCTTGAGCGATCGGCGAATCGAAGCCTTGCTCCATTTTGCCAATGAAGTCACTTGCTTGAGCAATCTCCGCCGCCCGGCGCACTTCCTCATCGGTTGCATCCTCTTTCCCATAGCGGATGTTCTCGCTGATCGTGCCGGAGAATAACACCGCCGTTTGCGGTACGAAACCGATCTTGCTGCGCAGCTCTTCCTGCGTCATGTCGCGGACGTCTACGCCATCAACCCGGACATTTCCTTCCTGGACATCGTAAAACCGCGGAATCAAGCTGATCAGCGTTGATTTCCCGGAGCCCGTCCCGCCGATGATCGCCGTCACTTGGCCCGGCTTGGCGGTGAACGTGATGTCCTGGACGGCCGGCTGTTCGGCCCCCGGATAGCTGAAGGAAACATTTTGGAATTCAACCAGTCCCTTGGCTTCCGTTGACCGGCTGCCCGCTGCCGAATCCTTGATTACCGGCACCATGTCCAGCACTTCATTAATCCGGATAGCCGAAGCCGAAGCTCGGGGGATCATCACGAACATCATCGATACCATCACCAGTGAAAACATGATTTGCATCGCATATTGCAGGAACGCCATCAGGTCGCCAACCTGCATATGCCCCGCGTCGATCCGCAAGCCGCCGTACCAAATAATCGCCACGGAGGACAGGTTCATGACCAGCATCATAATCGGCATCATAAAGGCCATAATTTTGTTGACCTTGATCGACGTATCCGTTAAATCCAGGTTCGCGGCGTCGAATCGTTTGCTCTCGTAGTCGGTCCGGTTAAACGAACGAATGACGCGAATCCCGGTCAAGCTTTCGCGCATCACGAGATTCAACTTATCGATTTTCTTCTGAATCGCTTTGAATAAAGGCAGCCCTTTGCGCGCGATCAGGAAGATCGCCCCGGCCAACACCGGCAAGATGACCACCAGTACCAGCGACAGCGTTGCATCCTTGGAAACGGCCATAATGATGCCGCCCAAGCACATCATCGGCGCCATTACCATCATGCGCAGGATCATGATCAACACCTGCTGCACTTGCGTAATGTCGTTGGTCGTGCGAGTAATTAGCGAAGCGGTGCCTATGGTGTCAAACTCCTCCAGCGAGAAATTCGAGACATGCTTGAACACCTTGCCGCGGAGCAGCTTCCCGAAGCCGGTAGCCGCCTTCGACGAGAAGTAGCTGGCTGCGATCGAGCAAGCCATTCCGCCCAGCGCGACCAACAGCATAAACCCGCCGATCTTCCAAATATATGGCGTGTCCCCGGTCACGACCCCTTTGTTTACGATGTCCGACATCAACGTCGGTAAATAGAGCTCGGATAACGTCTGGAAGAAGACGAACACTAGTACCGCCACCACAAGCCAGCGGTATGGTTTCAAATTGCGGAAAAGTTTGATCAAGTCCTATCATCTCCACGTGTTCTATTCATTCATTGCTCTTGAATTTTCTCTTTAGTGACTTGCATCTCTACATACGCGTACACCTGCTCCAACAGCTCAATCAGCTGCTGGCTCTTCTCCTCGCCCAAGAACTCCACCAGCTCCTGGACTTGGGCGGAGCGTTTCTTGGCCGTCTCCCTGATATGGTCCAGCCCCTGCTCCGTCAGCTTGACCCGAACGGCCCGACGATCCTCCTTGTCGTTGTAACGCAAGACCAGCCCGCGCTCCTCAAGGCTGCGAACAAGCGGCGTAACGGTCGGAGACGCCACCTCCAACATCGCACTAAGCTCGGAGACGGTTACCCCGCGCTCCTCCTTCTCCATCCCATGCAGAAGATGGAACATCAGTCTGACTTCGCTTGGTTTCAACGCCGACGGCGTCAGCTTACTGAAATCCAGCCTCCGAAAGCGGTGAAAAGCCTTCAGCAGACTAAGCGCCTGCGGGTTATCACCGGTGAACAAATCAATCCCCCCTATTTATTTACACAGTTTAAATATTAGGAATACTATTATTTCGTACGCCTAATTATAAGAGCCGCACCCAGCGAAGTCAAGCGCCGTCAAAATTCAGACAAATCAGGCAAAAAAAGACCGTACAAACGAGCGCTGAGCCCGTCTGTAACGGTCTGAAATTCAGGGTTCTATGGGCTTGTGTTCCAGTTTCAGATCCTGCAGGCTTTTGAACTCGTACCCCTGACGCCGGGCTTCGTCAATAATCGCCCCCAGGGCCGCCGCATTGTCCTTAGAGACGGAGTGCAAAAGGATTACCGCCCCGGGGTGCAGTTGCGATACCACTTTCTGGTAGGCGTATTTCGACCCGCGCTGGTCGTTGACGTCCCAGTCTTTATAGGCCACGGACCAGAAAACGTTCGTATATCCCAGCGCCTTCGTTACTCGCAGCGTCCGATCGCTGAAAATCCCGCGGGGCGGACGCAGAAATTCCATCGTGGATTGTCCGGTGACGCGGCCTGCCGCGCTTTTTACCTTCTCCAGCTCCTCCCGGATCTGTGCGTCGGAGATTGTCGTCATGTCCGGGTGGCTCCAGGAGTGGTTGCCGATCAGATGGCCTTCTGCGACCATGCGCTTAAGAAGCTCCGGCTGATCCTTAATATAGTGGCCCGTAACGAAGAAGATCGCCGGGACCTTCTTTGCCTTCAGCGTATCGAGAATCGGCGCGGTATACCCGTTCTCATACCCGTTGTCGAACGTCAGGAATAATTCCTTGTGCGAGGGGTCTGCCATGAAAATCGCGCCGTTCTTGTCGATAATGTCTTTGAAACCTTCCTCATTGATTGAGGGAAGCTGTCCGCCGACGCTTTTTTTGAACCCGAAGTGGTGGGCAACGTCCGCCTGAGCTGCGGCAATGGAACCTCCCGTTCCGAACAGCAGGCTGGCCAGCAATGAACAGATCAAGGCAAACTTCACAGCGTTCTCTCCTTCGTGGCTTTTCAAGGTAAGCTTGTTTCGACATGCCCCCTTACTATCTGCCAATTTCCCTGGAAATATGCGCTGGTCCCTTTAATTGCCCGTGCCGTGAGTGGCCTACTCAAAGGGGGTTGTGCGGCAACACTTCGGCCTCTTCGCGGCGGAGTTTACTTTGATAGCCCGCTGTGCTTGTACCCGTAGGCAAAATAGACGAGGAGTCCAATCCCCATCCAGATCAGGAAAGCGATCCAGGTCACCGCGGGCAGGCTGATTAGCAGGTAACCGCAAGTCAATACGGCCAGCAGCGGAATCCAAGGGACCAGAGGAACTCGAAAAGACCGATTTAAGTCCGGACGCGATTTGCGTAGAAGGATGATGCCCAGCGAAACCGAGATAAACGCGAACAAGGTCCCGATACTGACCAGATCCGCCAGTTTTCGCAGCGGGATCAGCCCGGCAAAGATCGCAACCACAACCCCCGTCACCCAGGTGCTGACTGCCGGCACGCCGGTCTTTGAATGCAGCCGGGCCAGCGGCTTCGGCAGCAGACCGTCGCGCCCGATCGCATACAACAGACGGGACTGGCTAAACAGCAGCACGAATAATACGGTCGTAATGCCAACGATCGCCCCGAGGGAAATAAAGCCCGCCACCCAGTTCTGGTTGATATATTGCAAAGCGAAGGCCACCGGATTTTTCACATTTAATTGATCGTAAGGAACAATCCCCGTCAGCACGGCCGTCACGAGAACGTACAGCAAGGAGCACACAACCAGGGACCATAAAATGCCGCGCGGCAAGTCCCTCTGCGGGTTCTTTACCTCTTCCGCCGCCGTGGCTACGGCATCGAACCCAATATAGGACAGGAAGGCCGTCGCCGCTCCCGTCACGACCCCGCTGAAGCCAAAGGGCATAAACGGCGTCCAATTGCCCGGCTTGACGTAGAACGCTCCCACGACGATAAAAAGCAGGATGACCGCGATTTTGACGAGGACCATGATCGAATTCAGCCGGGAGGATTCCTTGGAGCCGCGGGAGACGATCAACGTCAGCACGAGGACGATCAAGATCGCCGGAACGTCGATATAAGTACCGTTCGCCGGATCAAAGGCGCTGCTCAGGGCGGTTGGCAACGTAATGCCCATGCCGGCCATCAAGCCTTGAAAATACCCCGACCATCCGCTGGCGACCATCGAAGCGGCAAAACCGTATTCCAGAATCATATCCCAGCCGAGGATCCAGGCGATCAACTCACCAAAGGTGGCATAGCTGTAAGTATAAGCACTCCCGGTCACGGGGACCATGGAGGCAAATTCGGCATAACACAACGCGCAGAAGGCGCAGACGATCCCTGCCAGAAGGAAGGATAAAATCAAACCCGGGCCGGCGTGTTGAGCGGCCGCCACCCCGGTGAGCACGAAGATCCCCGTCCCCACAATACAGCCGATGCCCAGCATGGCCAGGTCAAAGACGCCCAGCTCTTTTTTCATGCCGCCGGCTCCTGCGCCGGCCGATTGCTTCTCTTGAAGCATGGAGGCAATCGATTTCTTTCGCAGTAAACTCATGTAACTTTCCCCTAATCTACAATTTGTGAATCATTTCGCTATTATAGGCAGGCTGCACCGGTTGTACAAGTAGTCTGACGTCGTCAGGTTTGTCAGTTCTCAGACAATTCGCGGAGTTCAGCCCATCTGAGGGGTCAGCACTTCCCGGGCAAACCGGATCCATTCGCGGGTAGCAAATGACAGATACCGGTCGTCGCGCCATACGATCCCAAGCTTCCAGGGAATCACCGGCCGGACGAGCGGGATGATCCGCACGCCTTCGTCATCGATTTCGCGGCAGATCGTTTCCGGCAGCAACGTGATGCCAAGGCCGACGGCCACCATTTCACTAATGAGATCCCATTGCGAGCTTTCATAGATGACATGCGGCTGAAATCCGGCCTTCGCACACTCTCCGATAATCCGATCATGCAACGTAAAATCCTCGCGAAATAACACGAACCCGTCCTGGGCCAGCTCGGCCAGTTCCGCCGATTTCCGCTCCGCGAGCGGATGCGAGGGATGCACGACTAGGTTGAGCTTCTCCTCAACAAAAGAAAAACAGCTGAGCTCCGCCTCCACAGTCGGCAGCACGACAACCCCCACGTCCAGCGTTCCCGCGGCGACGTCCTGCTCCACTTTTTTGGCCCCATCCTCAAATAATTGAATGGTGATATCGGGGTAACGTTGATGGAATTCCCCAATCACCTTCGGGAAGAAGCTTGACCCTACCATTGGCGGAAGCCCGATCCGAAGATGTCCCTTCTTCAAATTGCGCAAATCGTCGAGCTCCGCCATCAGATTCTGGAAGGACGTCACGATTTGCTGGGCCTGCGTGGCGATAATCCGGCCGGCGTCGGTCAACTCGATTCTTTTGCCAACCCGGTCGAACAGCACAACCCCAAGCTCCTCCTCCATCGCTTTGATCGTTTTGCTGATGGACGGCTGCGTAATATACAGCGCCTCCGCCGCCTTGGTAAAGCTCCGCAGCCTTGCGACCTCGATTAATACCTGCATTTGTCGAATATCCAACAGCCTGCTCCCCTCTAATTTAAATTTATATAACCAAATGGAATGATCTTCATTCTATATATTCATTTTACTCATGAAAATAATCGCTGTAAAATTTACATTACCAATCATACAGAAGGGAGCTGCTCTTATGAACAAGATGAAAGAGATGAGCATCGGAATTCTCCAAGTTGCCATCCTGTTCCTCGCCTCCATGGCGCTGAATAAGGTGGCGGAGCTGCTCCATTTACCGATTCCAGGTTCGATTCTTGGCATTGCCGTGTTGTTTACCTTGCTAAAGACAGGCGTCGTCAAGCTGAAATGGATTGAACGAGGCGCGAATTGGCTGCTGGCCGAGCTGCTGCTGTTCTTTATTCCGTCCGCCGTTGGCGTCATGCAATATATCCCTTTGCTCGAAAGCGAAGGCGTTCGGATTTTAATTGTTGTGATCCTCAGTACCGTCATCGTTATGGTTTGTTCCGGGTTCATTGCTTCACGCATCGAAAAACGAAAGGAGGGCCGAGTCTCATGATGATCGGTATCTTGTTCTTAGCGGCTACTCTTGTTATCTACGCGCTCTCTAAACGGCTGTATCTTATTCGGCCGAGAGTGTATTTGTCCCCGCTGCTGATCACTCCGTTGATTCTGGTCATCGGCTTGCTGTGGGCGCAGATCCCTTATGAAGCTTATCATTCCGGAGGCAAATGGCTAAGCAGCCTGCTGCAGCCGGCTACGATCGCTTTTGCGATCCCGCTGTACAAATACTACAATGTGCTGAAAAAACACGCTGTGGAAATTTTCATCAGCGTGCTGAGCGGCTCCGTGGTCGCCATGTTCTCCTCGGCCTTTCTGGCCGAATGGCTGCATCTGGATAACCGGTTGATCAGCAGCTTGATCCCCCGCTCGATTACGACGCCGATTGCGATGAATGTATCGCAGGTGATCGGCGGCGTACCGAACATCACCGCGGTTTTCGTCATTCTGACCGGCTTGCTTGGCGCCATGCTGGGGCCGCTGGTCATGAAGCTGTTCCGGATTGAAGGGGAGGTCGCCCGCGGCGTTCTCTTCGGCACCAGCGCCCACGGGACGGGAACGTCCAAAGCGTTTGAGCTGAGCTCCTTAACCGGAACGATCTCCAGCATCTCCATGATCCTGGCTGCCCTGTTTACATTAGGGGTCGCCCCAATGCTGATTGCCGTGCTTCACTTTTAAGGTTGGTTCCTCCTAAATTTTCACATATAGCAACACCTTTGGGCTCCGCTGCGGCGGGGCCGTTTTTTTGTCGTTATTTGGAAAATAATGTCATTGTCGCCCCTATCAATCTATTATATGATTAATTAGTTATGATTCTCGTTTGAGAGAGGTGCCTGGAGTCTTGCTTTTTAATTCGTACGAATTCATTTTTGCGTTTTGGCCGGTTTCGTTTATCGTTTATTTTCTGTTGAACCGGTTATGCCCGCCCGTATTCGGCAAGCTGTGGCTCGCTGCGGCCTCCCTGTTCTTCTACAGTTATTGGAGCATCAAGTCGCTGCCGCTTATTCTGGCGTCAATTGCTTTCAACTATGTGATGGGACGCTCGATTAACCATTCCGCCGACAAGCCGGTCCGGCTGCGGAAGCTGCTGCTTACGCTCGGTATTACCGGCAACGTGCTGCTGCTCGGCTATTATAAGTATGCCGACTTTTTCATTACGAATATCAATTCGCTGTTTGCTTCGCATATCAAGCTGCTGGAGCTGGCGCTGCCGCTGGGGATCAGCTTCTTCACTTTCACCCAGATCGCTTATCTTGTGGACGCCTACCGCGGCAAGGCGAGGGAATACAGCATCGTCAGCTACGTGCTGTTCGTTACGTTTTACCCGCATCTGATCGCCGGACCGATCTTGCATCATAAAGAGATGATGCCCCAGTTCGACCGGCCTCGGAGCAAAAGGATCATCCCGGGCAATGTGGCCCGCGGCTTCTTTATTTTCTGCATCGGCTTGTTTAAGAAGGTGGTCATCGCCGATACGCTGGCGCCTATTGCTACCCAGGGCTTTGATGTTTCAACGCATCTGGGATTTGTCGAAGCCTGGATTACTTCATTGGCTTATACCTTCCAGCTGTACTTCGACTTCAGCGGATATTCGGATATGGCGATCGGGATCGCGCTGCTGTTCAACATTAAGCTGCCGATCAACTTCAACTCGCCTTACAAAGCCCTCAGCATCAAGGATTTCTGGAGCCGTTGGCATATGACGTTAAGCCGGTTCCTGAAGGATTATATTTATATTCCGCTTGGCGGAAACCGCAAAGGGACGTTCCGGACTTACTTCAACCTGGTAGCGACTTTTCTGATCGGCGGCTTCTGGCACGGCGCAGGCTGGACCTTTATCGTCTGGGGGCTGATGCACGGGATCGCCCAAGTCATTCAGCGGTTATGGCAAAAGACCGGGATCGCCCTGCCCCGCTGGTGCGGCTGGCTGATCACTTTCCTGTTCATCAATTTCACCTGGGTGTTCTTCCGGGCGACTTCTTGGGACGATGCGCTTAAGGTATTGCGCGGCATGATCAGCATCGGTGAAATCCACGTGTCCCTGACTTTGGCAAGCCAAGCGCTGCTGATTCTTGCGGCCTTCGCTCTGGCCATCTTCGCGCGGAATTCGATGGAACTCAAGCTGAAGTTCAAGCCGAACCTGCGTTATGCGGCGTATATCGCTGGATTGTTCGTATTCTCGATCCTGTACTTCAATCAGGTCAGCGAATTTTTGTATTTTACGTTCTAATTTTTGACGTTGGCAAAAAGGAGAATTTCCCTTGAAAAATATTCGTTTCGTCGTCTGGTTTATGGCCTTTGTTCTGTTGTTCGCGACCCTGGTCGGTTCGTTCGTCTATGCCGTCGATCCGTTGCAGCTCTACCGGAAGGCCTCCTATCCGCCGCTCTTTACCAAGCAGCAGCGATATCAAACCCCCGGCCTGGCTAAGAACTACGCCTATGACACAATCATCCTCGGCAGTTCCATGACCGAAAACTTCGTGCCTTCGGAGGTTGGCCAACGGCTCGGCGGCAACGTGATGAAGCTGTCAATGGAGGGCTCTACCGCCAAGGAGCAGCGCTTGATCGCAGATGTAGCGGTGGGCACCGGCCAGGTTAAAAAGGTGTTGTGGGGGATCGACTATTTCTCGTTCCGGGACAATGCTGTGCGGGATGAAGCTAATTTCCCGTTTTACCTGTACGATAACAAGATCTGGAACGACTATAAATACCTGCTGAACATATCCGATGTCAAGCATGCGTTTGGGGCGCTGCTCCTGCCCAAGGATCAAATGCCCCAGTTGCGCAACCTGGATTTGTTGAACAATTGGGACGCCTCCGCCAGTTATGGGCCGGATCAGGTGTTTGCGAAGTGGCAGGACGCCCGGATATCGGAGCAGTTGACGGCGGAATACGAGCCCTCCTTGGAGATCGTCAAGCAAAACTTCGAGGACAATACGATGAGCTTTATCGAGAAGCATCCGGAGATCGAGTTTATCATCTACTATCCGCCATATTCCATCTTGCGTCAGCAGATGTGGTACAGCTTGAATCCCCAGCGCTTCGAGAATCAGCTGGAGATGAAGAAGTATATGTACGAGCGGTTCAGCGCTTATGATAATGTCCGGGTGTACGATTTTCAGAGCGACAGCACCATTACCTACGATCTGGACGAATACAAGGATTTGTCGCATCATTCCGCCGATATCAATCGCCGGATTGTGGAGGAGATCGCCGCAGGCACCCATCAGGTCACCGCAGCGAATGTGGAGTTGAACAACCGCCTGCTGCAGGAACAGGTGCAAAGCCTGGTGATCAACCAAGACGGACCGGTGTACTCCGTAGTCTTCCAACTGAACGGTCAGGAGATCGCCTTCGACGAGCTTCCGCCCGCCGATAACGATCAGGTCCGCGTACCGTTGAAGGACTTCGCCGTGGCTGCCGGTATCGAGTTCAACTATGACGCCGCCGAGAAGACCGCCAGCTTGACCCGCGGCGACCGGGAGGTCAAGGTAGCCGTTGATGCGGACAGCGCCACCGTCAACGGCACGAAGACCCCTCTGGAGACGCCGGCGAAGATCTACAACGGCCGGCTGACCGGCCCGCTGCTCCAAATCATCGACCTGCTGCAAGGTGAGGTTGAGGTGGACCACTCGGAGCAGGAATCTTATATCGTAACGTATAACATTACGTTGAAATAATCGACGACACCCCCCTCGCCGTATGGCGAGGGGGGTGGTTGTGTGAGACGCTGAACAGGAAGTCAGGCGAACCGTTGAACAACGAGCCGGCCGGATGCCTGCTGCTGTGACCTGTTGCTGTAGACTGCTGCCGTAGCTTATTGCTGTAACCCGCTGCGATAGCTTGCTGCGGCAACCCGCGGCGGTAGCCTGTTGCTGTAACGCTTATGAGCAACGCTATTGGCTGCAAAATCCCGTCTAAAAAACTGTAACGCTTGTCAGAGCGCTTATTCGCTCATTTTGATGCTAAAACGGCGGGTTTTGCACCAAATAAGGCTCTAGATCAGCGTTAAAAATAAAAAACCAATCCAAAAGCCCAAATAAGACTTCTGGCAAGCGTTAGCGCCCGCCCCACTTGGGGAGCAAGCATATCCGTGCGTGAAGCTGCACGGCAGTGCACCGCAAAACGCTGCAAAGTGCAGCAAAGTACTGCGGAGCACCTCAAGCGGCTGCGATATGCCGCAGCGCACATACGCTACGCTGAGGTAGGGCCGCCAAGACACGTCGCTCAGCGCCGCTGCACTTATCGCACGTAGCCACCAAGGGTACATACCTCAGGTTGCTACACGCGCAGCATTCCGCCTCAGGTCATGTACGTGCCGCACCACCATTGCACGCACACACTACACGCTGCCATAGCTCGTTGCTTCGCCTCGCAACCTGCAGGCATCAAGCTGCTTACATATTGCTGGATGTTGCGCACGTTTCTGCATATTGCTACATATTGCGCATGTTGCGCACGTTTCTGCATAATGCCACATACTGCACATATTTCTACATATTTCCGCACGTTACTCCATGTCGCTACATATTGTACATATTTCTACATATTCCCGCGTGTTACTCCATGTTGCCGCATATTGCCTACAAATTGCGCACCTTGCTGCATAGTGTCGCAAGCAGCCTCACGTTGCCGCCAACGCCTGCCTGTGCGCAGCCCCGCTATCCCTGCCGGAGACGCTGCAGTTCGCGGCAATGCGGGCAATTTTCTTTGACGCACACTTTCTCCTTCAGGGCCTGCAGGTCTCGAACGACGAAGCCTTTGCGGCTGACCTGGAGGACGCCTTCCTTGCGAAGGCTGGTCAGCAGGCGACTCACGGTCTCGCGGGCAAATCCGATCGTACTGGCCAGTTCCTGATGCGTAACCGGGATCGGGACGACAACTTCGCCTCCCCGCTCCACGCCAAAATGCTCCGCGAGGGAGATCAGGAATGATATTCCCCGTTCCTCCGCGCTCCGCTGATTCAAATTCAGCAGCTTGCTTTGCAGCTCGCGGATTTTGCCGCTCATCAGGCCCATCATCTTGAAAGCCAGTTCCGGGGAACCCGCCAGCAACTGCTCGAAGGAGCGGAGCGGGATCGCCAGCAGGCTGGTTTCGACTACGGTAGTGGCGGTCACCGGCGAGGCTTCTGCATCGAACCGGCCGGTGAGGGGGAACATGTCACCCTGCTTCAGAAACGAGAAAATTTGCTCATTTCCTCTCTCATCCGTCCGGCTCGTCTTGATCAGCCCGTTTGCCACAAAATATACCGCCTCCACCTCATCCCCTTCCCGAAACACAGCTGCTCGGCGGGCCAGCAGCCGGGGCACAACAAGCGCTCCGATCCGGGCAGCCTCCTCAGCGGAAAGCCCTTGAAACAAGGGGAAGGAACGCAAGAGTTGGGTTGAATGATCCATCTTCCCCGCCCCCTATTCAAAGACTTCTTCTTCAGCAACGTTCGGTTTCCGCAAGTGAAACATCGAACGAACGACAACGTAAACCAGCGGCAGAATCCCCGCGACGATAAAGATCGTATCCGGGATCATCCGCAGCCACAGCAGCAGGCTCACCGTATCCTGCTGGTAGAATGAGAAGTCGCGCGCCGACCAGAAGCCAAAGTCGAACGAGTGCTTCAACTGGATGAAGCCCACCGGCAGTAAGGTGATCACGATCATCCCTGTCAGCCCGAGGTTCAGCCCCCAGCAGGAGAGGCGCAGCAGCTTGTCGTTCCACTGCTCCGGCTTCACGATATTCCGCATCGTATACAGCAACACCGCAATCGCAAACATCCCGTATACGCCCATCATCGATCCGTGGGCATGGGCCGTCGTCAACGTAGAGCCGTGCATGAAATAATTCACCGCCGGCAGGTTGATCAAGTATCCCAGCACCCCTGCGCCGATTAAGTTCCAAATGGCGGTGGAGACCAGGAATCGGAAAGCCGAAGTGTACGGGAACGTTTGTCCGCCGTCCTTCATCATTTTGTATTGGTCATAAGCCTCCAGAATCAGCAGCGTCAGCGGAATGACTTCCAATGCCGAGAATACGGCCCCCAAGGCAATCCAGACTTCGGCTGAGCCATTGTAATAATAATGGTGGCCGATCCCGATGACGCCGCTGCCCAGCAGCAAGATGAGCTGGAACAATAAGGAGCGCACCGTCGATTCCTTGGTCACCAGCTTCATCCGTACCATCAGGAAACCGATGACGACGACGGCGAACACTTCGAAAATCCCTTCCACCCACAGGTGAATGATCCACCAGCGCCAGTAGTCCGCATAAGTGAATGATGTCGACGGATTAAAGAAGAAGGCAAAGATATAGAAGAACGGAACGGCAATCGCCGAGTAGAACAACAAGTGGGTTAATCCGCCCTTATCGGTCTCCTTCCGCAAAGCGCTGCGGATGGCGCGATACACGATAAACAGCCAGATCCCCATCCCGATCACAAGCAGAACTTGCCAGAAGCGGCCCAGCTCCAGATACTCCCAACCTTGGTGGCCAAGCCAGAACCACAGGTTGCCGAGGTAGCCTTTTGCCCCGAGCCATTCGCCTAGGGTACTCCCTACCGTGAGCGCGACCAGCGCCCAGAACAGGATATCTACCAGCAACCCCTGACGTCGAGGCTCCTTCCCGCCAACGAGCGGGGCAACATAAATCCCCATCCCCAACCATGCCGTCGCCACCCAAAGGATGACCAACTGCAAGTGATACGACTTCGCAATGTTGAACGGGAAGAGCTTAACGATCCAATCCAACCCGAAGAAACTGTTGGGCTCTACATAATAATGCGCCAGCAGCGCGCCGAAACCAACTTGAATCAGAAACAGCAGCACCACGACGAGAAAATATTTTGCCGTCTTGACCTGACTTGCCGTCACCGGCATGCGGTTCAAATCCAGCACCGGGAATTTCCCGGGTTCATAAGCCTCCTGCATATGCAGCCGGTAACGGTTGTAGAAATACAACACCAAACCGAGCACAAGGATCAACAGCGTCATGCTGATGCCGCTCCATAATACGGCGGAATAACTCATCGTGTTGCCGGCGTCCTCGAAATAAGGCCAGTTATTCGTATACGTAATCGTGTCGCCCGGCCGCTGAGTGCCGGACAACCAGGCGGTCCAGAAGAAGAAATCGGCAATTTGCTTCCGCATATCCCCGGGCGCCACATAAGCGCGTCCTTCCTCCGGCATCGTTTCGTTCCCGAACAAATTCGGCTGGATCCCGCGCCCGTCCCCTTCCGTGAAGACCTGGTCATAATAAGCGCGAACCTGCTTCAAACCCTCGGCCTGACCGTCGGTCAGCACCAAGGTCTTCGCGTTCTTATCGTAGCGGTTCTGTTTCATTTCCGCCTGAACCTTCTCGAAAATCAACGTTTGCTGCTCCGGATCCAGCTCGGCATAGGTCGTGCCGTACTCCGCTTGCGCATGTTGATCGTGCATCGCGTCCGTAACGATTTTTAGCGCCTGCGCCGTGTAATCCGGTCCCAAATAAGAGCCGTGCCCCAGCACGGTGGCGTAGTCCATCAGACCATATTTTTGAAATACCGCTTGCCCTCCGGTAATCTGCTCCCGGGTTGTCAACACCTCGCCGTCAGCATCCACGATTTGAAGCGGCGTCGGGGCCTGCGATTTAAAGATCCAATATCCTCCGGCAATGAGCACCGTGAAGCTGAGTAAAAGGACGCCAATCAGAATCCCCTTCAAAAACGAATTTTGGGCTTGGTTTCCCCTCATTCCCTCGTCTCCCCTTTCCTCTAGACAGATTCAGGATAAGATCTCAGGAAGAAGGGAATTGTGATTCGAATTACAAATCCACAGATATTTCAAAAGGACGGCGTTTCGCCCACCCGCACCGGCTGCCCCGTTCGTGCGGATTCCAGGGCGGCACAAGTAACCCGCTGCGTTTGCACGGCATCGGCATAATCGGACAAGATCCGCGAGGAATCGCCGGTACGCAGGGCATGAATGAACGCTTCGGTTTCAGCGAGGTAAGGGTTATCCTGTCCGGCATAAGCGGTCTTGATGCCCGGAAGGTTGATCTCCAGCCGCTCCGGACTCCAGGCAAGAATACCGGCATCGGTATAAATTTGCAGCCCGACTTCGGAGACGCCGCCCGGCAGGATGCAGGTGTTGGAGATGGTGGCAACCGCTCCGCTTTGAAGTTTCATCGTGACCGTGCCCACGTCCGGGACAGTCACATTCTCGTAGCGTTCCTGCACAACGCGGTTCCCGTAGGCGGCATAAACCTCACGCACCTCCCCAACCGTATAGCGAAGCAGGTCAACGATATGGGTTGTCTGTTCCACGAATTGTCCGCCGGAGCCCCCCTGGCTTCGCCACCAGGCCACCAGCGGCATATCGCCCATCCAGGCTCCCAATGCCATGCCGATCGTTTGGCCTTCCAGCGATTCCTTCAGCTTGCGGATCGAATCCTTATAGCGGAAATGATAACCAACCGCATGAACCAAGGGCTTCTGCTCCAACCGGGCAAGAATCGCCTGCGGCGTATCCAGATCTGCGGCAAGCGGCTTCTCTACGAAGAAAGGAATGCGCCGCTCGATCAATTCAGCTTCGATCGCCCCATGAGCCATCGGCGGGATGCAGAGGTATACGGCATCCAGCTTCTGCGAGTCCAGCATATCCATCAGGCTGCCGAAGCCGATCGCTCCGGGATACCGATCTGCCAACGCCTGTGCTTTAGCCGCCGTCGTTCCGGCAACAGCCGCCACCCGGACGCCGTCCAAGCTTGCCAATATGTCGCCATGCACCTTGCTGAACCAACCCGTCCCCACAATTCCGATCTGTAAGGTCATTCGGATACCCTCCCTGTATTTTGGAATGCTAATATGCGAATGAAGCAACTTCTTCTTTAAGATACTGGTTATCCTAGGGAACCACAAGCTCGAAGGCGCCACACCGCCAAATAACTGTACTTGATAACATAACAGTTGAGGATTATACTGTTCACATACAGAAACACATGTAGAAAGGGTGGAGTAATGAGATGAGTACTTTGAATCAAGTGGATTTAAATGATTTTTACACCGTACTGAAGGAAAGACATTCGGTTCGCGTATACGACCCGTCCGTGAGAATTCCCCGCGAAGAACTGAAGGAAATCGTGGAGTTGTCCTTGTCTGCTCCGTCCTCGTCCAATCTTCAGCCAACGCGTTTTCTGATCATCGACGAGCCCGAGCTGAAGCAGAAGCTGCTTCCGATCGCCAACAATCAGCAACAGGTCGTTGATTCGGCAGCCATAATTGCTGTATTGGGTGATCTTCGCTCATATGAGCACGCTGAAGAGATCTATGCCCAAGCGGTTAAGCTTGGCGCGATGACGGAAGAAGTCAAAGCCAACTTTGTGGAGCGGCTGCAAGCCGGCTACGGTAGCATGGGCCCGGAACGTTTGCACCAAGTCAATTTGCTGGATGCCGGGCTGGTGTCGATGCAACTGATGCTGATCGCTAAGGCGAAAGGCTACGATACCGTACCGATGGGCGGATATAACGCCGAGCAATTCGCCGAGGCTTTTGAGGTCCCGGAAACCTTGAAACCAATCCTGCTGATCGCCATTGGCAAGGCGGCAAAACCGGCTCACGCTACACCGCGCCTTTCGGTGGACCAAATCGCCTACTGGAACTCCTTCCAGAAATAATACCATTCCTGCTCAACGGCCGGCACCGCATCTCACGAGTTGCGGAGCCGGTCGTTTTTCCGTCTGAATCGCGGTGTCCCCGGATATAATAACCCTGTTTCGTCAGGCTGAGAGCTAGCCGTCCGCCCCAGTTCATCTCATGCGATCATCAACTTGATCTCAAAATAGCTTTGTTCATAGCTTACATCAATATTACAATAGAGGTCATAAATATCGTGAAATGGTGAACGTACTCAACTGATTACGCACACAAGAAAGGTGGAGTGGTCATGGCTTTAACACAGCAGCGCGAAGCAGGCCTGGAGGCAGCTCGCAATTATGTCAATCAAGTATACGAAACCGTCCAGCAACGGAATCCAGGGGAGCTTGAGTTCCACCAAGCCGTCAAGGAGATCCTTGACTCGCTGGTTCCCGTATTCGCGAAGCACCCGAAATATCAGGAGCAAGGGATTCTCGAGCGGATCGTCGAACCGGAAAGAATGGTCAGCTTCCGCGTACCTTGGGTTGATGATCAAGGCAAGGTTCAAGTGAACCGCGGCTTCCGGGTTCAATTTAACAGTGCAATCGGTCCTTATAAAGGCGGACTCCGTTTTCACCCGTCCGTGAATGCCAGCATCATCAAATTCCTCGGGTTTGAGCAAATCTTCAAGAACTCCTTGACGGGCCAACCCATCGGCGGCGGCAAAGGCGGATCCGACTTCGATCCGAAGGGGAAATCCGACCTCGAAGTCATGCGCTTTACGCAGAGCTTCATGACGGAGCTGTCCAAATATATCGGCCCGGATACGGACGTACCGGCGGGCGATATCGGTGTAGGTGCCCGGGAAATCGGCTACATGTTCGGGCAATACAAACGGCTGTACGGCAATGAGACCGGCGTGCTGACCGGCAAGGGCCTCACCTATGGGGGCAGCTTGACGCGGACAGAAGCTACGGGATACGGGCTGGTTTATTTTACGAGTGAAATGCTGGCGAGCCGCGGTGATAGCTTCGAAGGGAAAACCGTCGTCGTCTCCGGTTCCGGCAACGTATCGATCTACGCCATCGAGAAAGCGCAGCAGCTCGGCGCCAAGGTCGTAGCTTGCAGCGATTCGAACGGCTACATTTATGACAAGAACGGGATTGATCTTGAAACCGTCAAGCGTCTGAAAGAAGTGGAACGGAAACGGATCAAGGAATACGTTAACGAGCACCCCACTGCGGAATATGTGGAAGGCTGCCATAAGATCTGGAGCCTTCCTTGCGACATTGCCTTGCCTTGTGCGACGCAGAACGAAATCAACGAAGCAGCGGCAAAACAGCTGGTTGCCAATGGCGTCAAATACGTAGCA
This sequence comes from Paenibacillus phocaeensis, assembly GCF_900021165.1. GTDB lineage: Bacteria > Bacillota > Bacilli > Paenibacillales > Paenibacillaceae > Fontibacillus > Fontibacillus phocaensis. The sequence continues at coordinate 266,657 of NZ_FCOQ01000012.1, forward strand.
GAAGGGGCAAACATGCCGTCCACCCTGGAAGCGATCGAGGTTTATCTGAACAATGGCGTCTACTTCGGACCGGCCAAAGCCGCCAATGCCGGCGGAGTGGCTGTCTCCGCGCTGGAGATGGCGCAGAACAGTGCTAGACTCGCCTGGACCTTCGAGGAAGTAGACGCGAAGCTCAAGGACATTATGCGCAACATCTACCAAAGCAGCGTGAACGCGGCCGACGAATTCGGCTACAGCGACAACCTCGTCGTGGGTTCCAACATCGCCGGCTTCCTGAAGGTTGCCGATGCTATGCTGGCTCATGGGATTGTGTAAGGTCTAAGGTATTTATCGAAAAGAGTCTCCCGGGGGGTGATCCCCGGGAGACTCTTTTTTGTTGTATGAAATGTTGCAGCCCTGCTTAGTAAGCCAAAGAATCCAACGCTTTGATATGGGACAAATACCGGATGTTGCTCGCTTCCTTCATCATTGTAGCCGGCAGCCCGCGCAGTTGCGTGTTGCTTGCCCCGATCGTCGCCACGGCATCCTTGCGTCCGAGCGAAGCCAGCGTACCGGAGTTGATCGGGCTGAACTCGTTCATTTGCTTGCCGTACAAATACGCAAACAGGTTATTGCCGATCAGTTCGCCCATTTGCCAAGCGATTTGCGCGGTCGGCGGGTAAGGGCGTCCGTCTTTCCCCATGAATACGGCGCTGTCGCCAGCTATGAATACATCCGGATGAGAAACGGACTGCAGGAAATCATTGACCGAGGCGCGTCCGCGGTTCACTTCCAGTCCGGATTCGCCTACAAGCGGATTGCCTTGCACGCCGCCCGTCCAAACGAAGGTGTTCGCCACGATTTTTTGCCCGTCCTTGAGATCGATCGTGTTGCCTTCCACATTGGTTACCGGCAGACCCGTCAAGAATTTCACGCCGCGTTTCTCGAGGCTGGCTGTTGCGCGTTCGATCAGCACATCCGGCAGTACCGGCAGGATCTTCGGCCCAGCTTCCACCAGCATCAGCTTGATGTCGCTTTGGAGCACGCCGTATTTCTTCGTCAGCTCCGGCAGCTTGTCGGCGATCTCCCCAACGAGCTCAACGCCGGTCAATCCGCCGCCGCCAATTACGATAGAGGCATCGGCTTCGTTGCCGGAAGCGGCATATTCGCGAATGCGCGATTCGATATGCTCGTGAATCCGTTTGGCATCGTCCGCCGATTTCAGCACCATGCTGTACTTATCCAAGCCGGGAATCCCGAAGTAAGCAGTGATGCTGCCCAGGCCGACGACGAGAGCGTCATAGGACAAGACCGTACCGTCGGAGAGTTTAACTTCCTTCTTATCCACCGAGAAGTTCTCTACTTTGGCGATCCGCAAATCGATGTCTTTGCCTTTGAACAGCTTATCCAGCGGCAGAGACACCGCGCGTTCGGAAATGCTGCCCGCCGCCAAGCGATGCAGTTCGGTGATGATTTGATGCGTCGGATATTGGTTGACCACCGTAATCCGCGCCTGCGATTTATCCATAAACTTACGGGCCGACAATGCGCTGAGTACGCCGCCGTAGCCGGCGCCCAAAATTAAAATATGTTTTGACATAATCGTATTCCTCCGTTAGTTTTGTTGACGGTCCCGTTCACCGGAAACTTGAAGATAAGCGTTCACGAACCGAAGCAGCTTCTGGGTTTGCGGGTCCTTCAGCATCTTCATCAACCCAAACACGCCGATCACCTCTTGGCTGTCCTCGGCGCGGTCTTTTGCTTCGATGACGTTCGCAGCTAAGTGCTTCACTTTGCCTACAACCGGTCCGGCAATTTCCGAAATAGCACCCACGGTATCATTCTTCAGAATTTCGTCCGTAGCTACCGCTTTGGCAAAATCATACGATTTCGTCAATACCCCTACAAGCTCATTCAATTTGGGAAGCTGCTCCACCAGCGCGGTCAGCGATTGCTGCACCTCCGGCTTCAAGAGTTGCTCCAGGAGCTCCTGCTGCCCGCTTGGGGCGCCGGCTCCGGCTGCGGATTGCTCCGCTTTCGTTTCAGTAACTGTTTCTGACATATCCGATTCTCCTTTGCGATAATCTGAGGACACACCTCTGCCGATGTTCAGTTCAAGCATAGTGTTCCTCCAATGGATGCCTCTAACCGCTTAAAGTTAGTGAAAATTTGCACTTCTTAACCTTGAACAATCCGAATAAATTGTAACACATTTTCAATAAAAAAGGACCGTGTAAGTGACAAAATTCACGGCCCGTATCGATATCATTTTTCGATGAATTCTAATCCCTGTAGGATGGAGGCAAAATCTCTTTCAAAAAGTCATAAAAAAGCTTCTCCGTCGGCGCAAGCTCTCGATTGGCCGGAATAATGACCCCAACATCCCGGGTCACATGCGGTTCGATCATCGGCAACGAAACGATCGTGGCAGGTATATGCTCTCCGAGCGCAATTTCCGGGAGCAGTGTCAAGCCGAGTCCGGCCGCCACAAGCCCTTTGATGGCATCCAGATCGTCTCCTTCAAACGAAACCTTCGGTTGAAATCCGATTTTATCGCAGGCATCAACGACGATATCGCGCAGAACAAATCCCTTGGGAAACAGAACAAATACATCTTCCCGCAGCTCATCCAGTCCCACGGACTCCCGGCTGGCTAATCGATGACCGGCAGGCAGCAGCACCTTGAACTTCTCGCGAAATAACGCCTCGCCCGTCACCTGCTGCTCCCCTTGAGGCACCGGACCGATCATGGCCAGGTTCATCACACCGCCCCCGACCCAATCCAACAGCTCCCGGTACGATCCGTGCTGCAGTTGAAAATGCACCTCCGGGTACCGTCTTCGGAACTCCGATACGACCGTTGGCACCAGGTTTGCAGCCAGACTGCTCGGAAAGCCGATTCGCACGGTCCCGCGCTCCGGATCGAGATATTCATTGATTTCCTGGCGCGCCTGCTCGATCACGTCCATCATCTGTTCCATATGCTGCAGGAACTGCCGGCCAATCGGCGTCAGCTTCACCTTCCGGCCTTCATGGATAAACAGATCGACGCCCAACTCCGACTCCAGCTTGAAGATTTGGCGACTGACTGCTGACTGGGACACATGCAGCGCATACGATGCCTCCGTCACATGCTCCAGCTTGGCCGCTTCAATAAAATATTGGATTTGCCTGAGCTCCATCCCCTCACCCCGCTCGCTGCATTTTTGAGATATCTTACACCTCATGTAAATATATTAAAAACCATTATATCGACTCCCCTCCGAAAACGGAAGCACGTATGTTTGAATTTTGCGCCAAACGGATGAACTGAACTCATCTCGATCGCAATTACGATCGCACAAAAATTATCGCCGCAAGCTTGCCTAACGACGAAGGATTGCCCCCCTATTTCCGGATCGTTCTCCTAGCAGGAGGCCCCTTCTGCGTGAAGACGGGCGGACCGTCCCCAGATGCAAAAGTGCAGTTCATTCCACCAATTCACGCCGAAAAAGGCGGGTCTGATGTAAATGTGCAGTTCATTTCGTTCCTTTCCGCAGGTTCGGGCCCTAACGGGCCGAAATCAGCTGCACTTTTGCATCTCAAGGGGCTCATAAGCCGAATTTCGCGAAAATGAAGTGTACTTTTGCAGTTCAGCCACCTTGCTGTCGTCTATGGCCCCTCCCTCAATCCCCTCTGAGCATATAAAAAACGGCGATGCCGGTTTCCCATGCATCGCCGTCTAACTCCAGTATGCGTCTTACTCCTCCGGACAATCCAGCCGGTACAGATTGCGGTATCGCGGTTCGCGAGCCAGCAGCTCTGCATGACTGCCGCGCATGACGATCCGCCCGTGCTCCATAAACACGATCTCGTCCATGTGCTCGGCGCCAACCAGGTGATGCGTCACCCAGATGAGCGACTTGCCCCGCGTCGTGCGGAAGATCGTCGCGAGCAGCTCGCGTTCGGTGCGCGGATCGAGACCGACGGTCGGCTCATCGAGGATGAGCACGGGCGTGTCCTGCAGGAGGATCCGCGCCAGGGCTACGCGCTGCCGTTCGCCGCCGGAGAACCGCCGACCGGTTTCACGCATCGGCGTGTTCAGCCCCTGCGGCAGCGCCGCAATCAGCGGGCCGAGCTGCGCCGCCTGCGCGGCCCGGCCGCTCTCCTCCTCCGTCGCCGCAGGCCGGCCGAGCCGGATGTTGTTCGCCACCGTTGTGTCGAACAAGTGGGGGTTTTGATTCAGGACGGCGATCACCTCCGGCATCCGGTCGCCGTAAGCGGCGGCCGGGATGCCGTTGATGTGCACCGTCCCGCTGCTTGGGGCAAGCGCCCCCTGGATCAGCTTCAGCAGCGTCGACTTGCCGGCGCCGCTGCGGCCGATCACCATGACCCGCTTGCCCTGCGGGATGTCCAGCGAGACGCCGTCCACCGAATCGGCGTCTTCCGCCGCGTAGGCGAAGCGGACGTCCCGCAGCCGCACGTCCGCTTCAGCAGGGCGGACCGCTGCGCCCGCCCTGTCCGCCCCTTGNGGACACCGGCAGGAACGCGTCCGACAGCGGGAATACGATCAGCACGAACGCCGCAATCAGCGTTACGTCGATCCGCCCGGCCGCCGCTTCACCGCCGGCCCAGTACACCATAGAGACCACAACGAGGCCCACGATAAAGTGGCCGATAAAGCTGCGCCAGCGGGCCCAGGCCCGCAGCTTGCGGTCCTTGCGGGCCACTGCAGCCTCGTCTTGCGCATAGGAGGCCAGAAACTCCGCAGTCCGGCCGCTAATCACCCAATCCCCAAGCCCCATCACGGCATCGGTTAACTTCTGGTATAACCCGTTCCGCTCGCGTTTGACCTCCTCATTGGTCCGCTGCGTCAGTCGCAGCGAGAGGTATGGCAACACCGCGACGAGGACGAAAATATAGACGGCCAGCAGCAGCGCGAACACGACATCGAACATCCCCATGGCTATAACCGCCGCGGCATACAGAATAATCGCCACCACGCTTGGAAAAACAGTGCGAATATACACATTCTGCAGTTGCTCGATATCGTCGGCAAGCGCTCCGAGAATATCGCCCGTCCGGAACCGGGAGCGAATGAACAAGGCTTGCGGTTCCAGCACGCGATAGAGGCGCACGCGCATTTTGCTCAGGATCCGCAGCACGGTATCATGGCCAACCAGCCGTTCGACATAGTGGATGACCGCCCGGCCGATCCCAAACGTGCGCACGCCAACGATCGGAACATAGACCAGCAAGATGTTATAAGGCCGCAGCGCCGATTTGGAAATCAGAAATCCGGAGGTAAACATCAGCATTCCGGCAGCGAGCAGCGTAAGTACGCCTAAGATCAGATATAACGCAAACCTTCCGCTGTACAATCGAAAATAAGGACGAACCCAGGACGCTTGTTTCATTTAATCTCCCCCCGCTGCGCCGACGCCAATCGATAATAAGCTCCCCGTCTGGCCATCAGCTCGGCATGCGTGCCGACTTCCGCCACTCGGCCTTGTTCCATCACGATGATGCGGTCCATCTCACGCATCCAGTGGAGCCGGTGAGTCGCCAAAATCACCAGCTTGTCTTCAAACAGAGGCAGCATCGTCTGCTTCAGCTCATATTCCGTCTCAATATCCAAATGCGCCGTTGGTTCATCGAGCAGGAGGATCGGCCGCCGGCTGAGCAAAGCCCGGGCCAGCGCCACACGCTGTTCCTGGCCGCCGCTCAAAGGCCGGCCGCCGCCGCCGATCCGCTCGTCGAGCCCGTCCGGCAGGCTGCGTACAAGCGCATCCAGCCCGGCGGCAGCTGCCGCGCGCTCCACCTCTCCCCGCAGCGCTTCCGGCGCATTAAACCGGATATTATCCGCGAGCGATCCGCTGAAAATATACGGATTTTGCGGGATATACGTAATCTGCTCCCGCCAGCCCGGCGCGGTCAAATCCCCCAGCTCCGTGCCGTTCAGGGCAAACCGGCCGGCGCTTGGCCGCAAGAATCCGCCAAGCACGTCGATCAGGGTCGATTTGCCGGCTCCGCTCTCGCCGATGATGCCGATCTTCCCGATGCCGCCCAGCGTCAGGTACACTTCCGCCAACGACGGCTTGGCTTCTTCTTCATGAATGACGCGGACCCCGCGCAAGCTCAGCATGCTCTCCGGCGTCCAGGTCCAGACCGTTCCCGCTGGTACCGGGGCAGCCTTGGCTGCTTCCTCCTCCGCCGCGGAGATAATCTCGTTCATCGCTTCACCCGCGGCTTTGCCGTCCTGGGTAGCATGGAAATCCGCGCCCACCATCCGCACGGGCAGGAAATACTCCGGCGCCAGAATCAACACGGTTAACGCCGGCAGCAATACCATTTCCCCGTTCACCAGCCGCAGGCCCAAGCTGACCGCCACCGAGGCGACGGACAACATCGTAAAGAAATCCAGGGCAAACGAGGACAGAAAGGCAACCCGCAGCGTCCGCAGCGTAGCCGACCGGTATGAATCGCTGACCCGTTCGATCGAAGCCGCATGCGATTGGCTGCGCCCCAGGAACTTCAGCGTCTCCAGCCCGCGGAGCGAGTCCACGAAATGATTGGATAAGATCCGATACGATTTCAACTGCCGTTCGGTTTGCTTGCGTGCCGCAAGCCCCACCAGAATCATAAACACGATCAGGATGGGCATCGTCACCGTCAGGATCACCCCGGAAGCCAAGTCCAATTTGTAGACGTACGCCAAAATCAGGATCGGCGTGAAGCCCGTCGCCAGCATGCGCGGCAGGAACAACTCCAGGTAATTGCGGTATTTCGTCACGCCTTCCAGCACCAAGGTCACCAGGTTTCCGGTACCTTCGATCCCGGCAAAGCGCGGACCCAGCTCAAACAGCTTCTCCAGCACCCGTTCCCGCAGGCTCTTCCCGGTCTCCTCGGCAAACGCGTACGCCGTTCGCTGCTGCAGCATACCGCAGCCCTGTCGCACGAGAAAAGCAAGCAGGAACAAGCCGGCCCCGCCGACTTGTTCCTGCAGTTTGGCTCCGGCAAACAAGGCGGAGACAACCTCCGCCAGCCATTTAGCCTGCCAGATGATCGCAAAGCTTTGAACCAGGGTCAGCAAGGCCATGACGGCCATGACCGGCTTGATCCCTGCAATTTTCATAAGTCCGCGTCCCATTAATATTCCAAATGCTCCTTCTCGTGTACCCGTTTATGGAAGACGAAATAACTCCAAATTTGATAACCGAGCACGAACGGCAGCAAGCTCAGCGCCACGATCGTCATCACCTTCAGGGAGTACTGCCCGGAAGCCGCATTATCGATCGTTAAGGAGAAGGCTTCGCTGATCGAGCTGACCATCACCCGCGGGAACAAGCCGACAAATACCGCCGCAATCGACAATACGATCATCGCACCGGTCATCCCGAAGGCCCAGCCGTCCTTTTGCTTCTGAATGAACCACCCGGCCAGTACGAAAGCCGCAACGCCCAGCAGAGCGACCAAGCCGATCAAGACGCCGCGCACTTCAAACACATCGGTCTCAAAGAACGTCAGCACGCCGAAAATCACGAACAAGGCGGCCAGCGGAATGAGCAGCTTGCCGGCCAGCTTCCGGGCCCGTTCCCGCAAACTTCCGGTCGTCCGCAACGAGGCGAACAGCAAGCCATGCACCAGGCACAACATCACGACTGTAATTCCGCCGATCAAGGTGTACAGGTTAACCATGTCAAACAGGCCCGCTCTCATCTCCATATCCGCGCCGATCGGCAAGCCCTTCAGCAGGCCGGAGAAGACGACGCCCAGCAGGAACGGAGGCAGGAGACTGCCGATAAAGACCGCCCAGTCCCACGTATCTTTCCATTTCCCGTGATCCACTTTGCCGCGAAACTCGAAGGCAACGCCCCGCGCGATCAAGGCGAGCAGCAGCACGACCAGCGGTGTGTAATAGCCGCTGAACAGCGTGGCATACCAGTTCGGGAAAGCGGCGAACATCGCGCCGCCGGCCGTCAGCAGCCAAACTTCGTTCGCGTCCCAGAACGGGCCGATCGAATTGATGAGCACCCGGCGTTCTATATCATTTTTGGCTAAAAACTTGGTACTCATTCCCACCCCGAAGTCGAAGCCTTCCAGGAAGAAGAAACCGACAAACAATACCGCGACAAGGACAAACCAGAGTTCATTAAGAGACATGGTATCCCTCCTTACCGAATGGATCCCCTAACTGTTCCGAGCCGCTCGTGATCTCATTCGGTCCTTTCTTAATCACTTTCACGAACAGGTAAGCCATAACCGCCCCAAGCACCGCATAGATCAGGGTGAAGGCAATGAGCGAGAACAGAATTTGTCCGCCGGTGACGCTAGGCGACACGCTGTCCTTCGTCTGCATCAGGCCGAATACCGTCCAGGGCTGGCGGCCGATTTCCGTCATGATCCAGCCGGAGGTGTTCGCGATAAACGGCAGCGAAATGGACCACAACATCACGCGGTAAAACCAATTGTTGCTCGGTTGATCAAGTTTCTTGCGCCAAGCCAGATACGTTCCGTACAATCCAAGCACGATCATCAGACAGCCGGCGGCGATCATGATCCGGAAGCTCCAGAAGGTCGTCCGCACCGGAGGAATATAGTCGCCGGGACCGTAGGCTTGCTCATATTCGGCTTGAAGCTCATGCATGCCTTTGACCTCGCCGGAGAACTTGCTGTAGGACAGGAAGCTCAGCAGGTAAGGGATTTTGATCTCAAAGTCGTTCTTCCCGTTGGCCGAATCAATGTGAGCATAAAGCGTCCAAGGTGCCGGGTCCCCCGACTTGCCCCAGAGACCTTCGGAGGCCGCCATCTTCATCGGCTGCGTCTTCACCAGATATTGCGCCTGCTGATGGCCGAACAACGCCGTTCCGAACGAAGCGATCAAAGCAACGATGATCCCGATCGTAAAAGATTTCTTGAAAAAGGCCGTGTCCTGGCGTCTCAGCAGTTTATACGCGCTGACCCCGGCAATCAGGAAGGCCCCGGTTGCAAAAGCGCCCAGCACGGTATGCGGGAACTCCACCCACAGCTGGCCGTTGCCGATCAAGGCAAAGAAGTCGTTCATCTCGGCACGTCCGTTGTTGATCTCGAAGCCGACCGGACGCTGCATAAACGAGTTGGCGGCCAAAATCCAGAACGCCGATACCGTCGTCCCCAAAGCAACCAGCCATATGCACAGGAGGTGGACCTTCTTGGACAAGCGATCCCAACCGAAAATCCACAAGCCGATGAAGGTCGATTCCATAAAGAAGGCGAACAGGGCCTCCACCGCCAGCGGCGCACCAAAGACGTCGCCAACGAATCGGGAATAATCCGACCAGTTCATCCCGAACTGGAATTCCTGGAGAATCCCTGTCACGACCCCTACCGCGAAATTGATCAGGAACAGTTTCCCCCAAAACTTGGCCATCCGTTTGTATTCTTCTTTCCCCTTCACGACATACATCGTTTCCATGATCGCGATGAGCAGCACCAGACCGATGGACAAGGGAACAAAGAAGAAATGGAAAATCGTTGTGACTGCAAACTGAAGGCGTGCAAGCAGAACCGGATCCAGCATTTCTTTTCCCTACTTTCTAATTATTATTATCTAATGTGAATTCTATCACTGAATCATGAAAACTAACGGGGAAAAAGTAATAATTTTGTGACAGAAATCACATGAGATATGTCACAACTTCGAATGTTGAGCTCAAACCAGCGTCGGTCCAACGTTTTTTTGAAAATCACGATATTTTGACATTAATGTGACCAAACTCACCGTGATTCTATCAAGCAAAAAGTTGAAAAAAGGTTGCGATATTGCTCGTTTTCATTGATAATAATTATCATTATCATAATATTGGATCATGGAGGATATCGAATATGTACAAAGGCATCAAATCTTCTTTCGTTGCGGTCCTGCTGCTGGGGTTGACCGTCCTGTTAGCGGCATGCGGAGGCGACGCAAGTTCGCCAACCAACGGGGATTCGCAGACTTCGGCCAACGGCGCCGCCGAACAACCGAAATCAGGTAATCCGACTGAGGCAGAGCCGCCTTCCGACCGCCTACTCACAGACGCCGCAGGCCATGAAGTGACCGTCCCGGCTAACCCTCAGCGTATCATCGCCTCTTATCTGGAAGATCATTTGGTCGCGCTTGGCATCAAGCCGGTTGCCCAATGGTCCGCGAAAGGCGGAAAATCCGTGCAGAACTATTTGCAGGACGCCTTAAAGGACATCCCGACGATACCTTCCGAGCTTCCCTATGAAGCCGTGATGAGTTTTCAACCCGATCTGATCATTCTGGACAGCGCGGAGCTGGCCAGCGGTGACAAATACGCGCAATATGCCAAAATCGCTCCAACCTACGTCGTAGGGACGGAACAAAACAACGATTGGCGCGAAGAATTGCTTGTCGTGGGCGATGTTCTGAATAAATCGGAGGAAGCGCGCAAGGTACTGGATGAATACGAAGCCAAAGCGAACGAAGCCAAAACAAAAATTCAGCAGGACATCGGCGAGGCATCCGCAGCCGTGCTTTGGATTACCGCCAAGAACACTTATGCGGTTCATGAAAAGCTGTCCAGTGGCGACGTGCTCTATCACGATCTCGGTCTCAAGGTGCCTGAACAAGTGAAGGAAATCTCCGACACCGCCACCGCCAACTGGAATCCGATTTCCAAGGAGAAGCTGGCCGAACTAAATGCCGATTATCTGTTTATTGTTAAGAGCACCGCGATCACCATGGAAGAACTGCAAGCCGATCCGATTTGGTCCGGAATTCCAGCGGTGAAGGAAGGCCGCGTATACGAATTTGGAGCCGATTCCAGTTGGCTTTATACCGGTGTTGTCGCTAACGGAAAAATCATCGATGATGTTCTGAGCAGCATCTTGCCGCAGTAACCCTTGATTATAAAATAACTGGCGGGTGGCTAGTCTTCTATGGCTCGTCTCCCGTCCAGCAAATGCAATACGGTCAACAGCGGATGGCTCCATAGCATCCGCGGTCCGGCATAAGCCATTACCTGGCGGATCCGCTCCCGCTGAACAGCTGCATAACAATGTACCGGGCACGCCAGGCAAGTCGTCTTGCCTTCACCGAACCGGCAGCGGTCCAGCCGCTGCTCGGCATATCGGTGAAGTTCGGCGCATTCGGCGCACAAAGGGGCTCTCGTGCCCTGTGCCGCCTGCGGTTGCGCCGGGTTGTTTGACCTCCTGCCGCCATGGATATTGCGGCAATACAACGCGATCATCAGAGCCACGGTTTTCTTCTCCCGTCGAATCCGCGGCCCGTTGACGCTAGTTGACATTCGGCAATTCCTCCCTCGTTGCTCCAAGCGTCCGGAAGGCAAGCCTCCAACCTATCCACGTCCCGATAATCATCAGCACCCCGTACCCAACCACGCCGAAAGGAACCGCCGTCGCCGCCCAATGCAGCAAACCGAACCCGCCCAGCAGAAGCATCAGTCCCATCACGACGAAGGTTTGATTCTGTTGTCCCGCCGCATCGAACGGCTCCGAGAAAGGGAGTCCCTTGCGTAAGAACAGGAAGCTCAGGATGGCGTAACATTGCATCGCAATTCCTGCCACGATCAGGTCCGGCAGAATGGAAGCGCCGAATAACACTGCAAATATGGCAGCCTCCACCAAGTACAAAGGCACCATGAGCCGGACTAAACTGGCCTTCAGAGCGGCCTTGTAGATCGGTGCTTCCCCGGGAATCGGGGCCGTCCGGTAAATCCAGGCTGCTTTATATCTGCTCGAGAAACGCAGCATCATGATTAAAGTGGGAAGCATGATCCCGCTAAAATAGATGAACAAATACGTCCGGGTGCCGGATATTCCCTCCAGGCCCCGATCCAGTCCGTTCGAGAACAGGAAGATGAAAGGGAACACGATGGAGAAGCCCAGGGAAGGGTAGACCTTCAGCTTAAATTCCCGCTCCGTCCCCATCAAGGCCCAGGCAAACCGGAAAAAGGCGCTTTCCTGCGGCGTGGAACAAATCCAATCGGCGAATCGGCGCAGCGCCTTCCCTGACCCTTGGCCGCTCTTGGCGCTGGGCTCCGCCAGCTTCTGCAGGTTCCGCTCCAGCGCCGGCATCAGCTTCAGGTACAGCAGGAAGGCCGCCAGCGGAACGGCAAGGGACAACGCCGCCAGCCCGGCGTAGGCCTGACCTTCGCCCGGGTGCAGGAGGGTCTGAAACGCCGCTCCAACCCATACCGGCGGCAGCAGGTACTGCCACCACGCCGGATTGAAGGTAACGTCCATCGCCGTCAAATCGAAGAGCCGGACCAACACCTGATACCCCACGGCAATCGTAATGGTCATCCCGATCTGCACGTAATTGATCATATCCTTCAGCTTCTCCCCGTCAAAAAAACGCAGCACAACCAAATACAGCAGAGCGGTCAACACCACGATCAGCAGATCCATCAGGATCAGCTCCAGCAGCATTAGGCCAAAGAATCCGATTCCCTGCCGAAACAGTCCGACGGCCAGCGGAATCACCGCAATCGCTCCGGTCAGAAAAAACAAATACATAAAAATATGCACCGTCTTCGCCATCGTCAGGGTGCGTCGGCTGATCGGCTTGGTCGCCAGAATACCGCGATCCCGGATGTCCAGCAGCACCGAAGAGAAATCGGAGATCATCGAAGTCATAACCATAAACATGATGATGCCGAACAAGATGCTCATCTGGAACAGCAAATTGTCCCCCATCAAGACAAACATGGAGCTAAGTCCGCCAAAAATGACATACAACCAGAGCGATCGCAGGAACTGGTTTCCCTCCTCTGCTTCGCCTTGCTGTTTCTGCTTCGATTTATTGACCAGCGTCGGTACCCTTCTTGCATCCATCGTCAGCTTGACCTGAACAATTCGCCGCATAACCGGGTAGTCCACGCCCAGCTTCTCGAACAGACTGCGGAACCGATCCAACACCAGCAAGCTCTTCATCGCTTCCATAAGCTACACCTCTTGCACAATGGATACGAGCCGACCGGCGATATCCTGATGCTCGTTGAACCCGGTTAACTGGTTGAAAATCTGTTCCAACGACCCTTCATGGTTCTGTTCCTTCAACTCATCAAAGGTGCCGTCCGCCACAATGCGGCCCCCGTCCAGCAAGACGATCCGGCTGCTGATCTTCTCAACCACATCCATTATATGAGAGGAGTAGAAAATCGCTTTGCCTTGCGCTGCCAGAAGAGCGAGCATTTCCTTGACGACCATGACGCTATTGGCGTCAAGGCCGCTCAGCGGCTCGTCCAGAAACAGCACGTCCGGATTGTGCAGCAGGCTGGAGATTAACAACACCTTCTGCTTCATCCCTTTGGAGAACGTGGTGATCCGGGAGTTAAACACGTCCTTCAGGCCAAACTCCGTCACCATGCGTCGGGCTTTCATCTCCGCGTCATCGGCGGATAAGCCGTACAACTCGCCAATAAAGGTTAAATACTCGCGTGCCGTCAGCGTATCATAAAGCTCGGCAATTTCCGGAACGTAACCGATGCGCTTCTTGTACTCGGTCCCTCCGTCGCCGGGGGTTTGTCCGAACACGCGAACCTCCCCGCGATATCCATCTACCAGACCGAGCATGATCTTCACCGTGGTGCTTTTGCCTGCCCCGTTTGGTCCGATATAACCGATAATCTGCCCCGGGTACACCTCCAAATCCACGCCGTTCAGGACTTCCCGGCCTCCGTAGCTCATGCGCAAGTCCGCCAGCTTAATGACCGGCTCCTTCGTTATTATCATCGATTCAGCCCCTTTCACTGCCCCCAGTTTACCATAGATTGCCTGAAAAAGCGGGTGATTTCCTCACAGAAGAAGGCATCCCCCGGACCCCAGCGGTACGGAAGATGCCTTCTTTATTGGAAAGGGATTTACTTATCCCTGAGTATTGGACGGAATAAAACCGCTGATATCCACGCCAAGCCCTTGCGCCAGACGCATGCCGTATTCCCGGTCGGCGCGGAAGAAGTTGCACACGGCGCGCAGCTGCACTTGCTCCGGCGTCTGCTTCAGATCGTTCACCAGGTTGGCGATAAGATGATCCTTCTCCTCCGCCGTGAAGCTCCGGTACAGCTCGCCCGCTTGGGTGAAATCGTCGGTTTTGGCGATTTTCTCGCGTCCGATCTGCCCGTTGACCGGCACCACGCTGTCGCGATAAGCCGGATCCTCCTTCGGACTCGAATCGAAGCTGTTCGGTTCATAGTTGATCGGCGACGGATCCTGCTTCACGTTCATGAAGCCATCCCGTTGATGATTGCGCACCGGCGCGTACGGGCAGTTCACCGGGATTTGCAGGTAATTGGCCCCCAGCCGGTAACGCTGCGTATCCGGGTAGGAGAATAACCGGCCTTGCAGCAGCTTATCCTCGGACGGTTCGATGCCCGGAACGAGCACGCTTGGCGAGAAGGCCGATTGCTCCACCTCCGCGAAGAAGTTCTCGGGGTTGCGGTTCAGCGTCATCGTGCCGACCTTCACCAGGGGGTAGCGGTCTTCCGGCCATACCTTGGTCGGATCGAGCGGGTCGAAGCTCCAAAGGTCCAGATCCTCCACCGGCATCAGTTGCACGTTCAGCTCCCACTGTGGGAATTCCCCGTTCTCGATATGCTCGTGCAGGTCGCGCGTCGCATGGTTGAAGTCGCGGCCTTGAACTTCTTGCACTTCAGCCGCCGAGAGGGTCTTCACCCCCTGCTTCGACTTCCAGGTATACTTCACGTAAGTGATCTTCCCTTCGGCATTGATCCACTTGAAGGCATGGACGCCAAAGCCGTCCATCTGGCGGTAATTGGCCGGCGTCCCATGGTCCGAGAATACCCAGGTCATCATATGCGTGGATTCGGTCGACAAGGTCATGAAATCCCAGTACCGGGCGGGGTCCTGAATGTTCTTGTCCGGAGCAGGCTTCAGCGAATGCACCATATCCGGAAACTTGATTGCATCGCGAATGAAGAAGACCGGCAAGTGGTTGCCTACCAAATCGTAGTTGCCTTCCTCCGTATAAAACTTCACGGCAAATCCCCGCGGATCCCGCGCTGTCTCCGGAGAGCCCTGACCGTGAATGACCGTGGAGAAACGGACAAATACCGGCGTTTCACGGCCTGCCTCCTGCAGGAAATGAGCTTTCGTGTACTCCGTCATACTGCGCTCCGTTACGAATACGCCATGGGCACCTGCACCGCGGGCATGCACGACGCGCTCCGGAATCCGCTCGCGGTCGAAGTGGCCCAGCTTCTCGAGCAAGTGGTAATCCTCCAGCAGTGTGGGGCCGCGCCCTCCCGCTGTTCGTGAATTTTGATTATCGCCTACCGGAGCTCCCTGATTCGTTGTCAGCCGGTTATCCATCCAATCATTCCTTTCAATTTATTATTGCACTTAGACTTATTCTAAAATCTATAATAAATAGTACCACGTCCGCCCCCGGGCTGCATGAAGGTTCCATGAGGGCTTGATGAAGATCCTGCAGCCGTCTTCTTTGGGACCTCGGTTACTATGAGAATATGGGGGGAACAACGCGAGTATGCCATTTTCCGTGCGGTCTCCCGCCTCTGTCATTTGAAAACCATACCCGGTTAATGCTATACTCACCCTGAAATTAAGTAAGCAGATAGAGAAGGAGCGACTCGACATGGAATTCGTAACTTTAAATAATGGACTGCAAATGCCCAAGCTGGGATTCGGGGTATGGCAGGTTCCTGACGAAGGAGCTACCGCCGCGGTAGCCAAAGCACTGGAGGTAGGCTATACCTCGATCGATACCGCGATGATCTACCGCAACGAGGTTGGCGTTGGCAAAGCGATCAAGCAATCGGGCATCGCGCGCGAGAAGCTGTTCATCACCACGAAAGTGTGGAACAGCGATCAGGGTTACGACAGTACGCTGCGCGCTTATGACGAAAGCCTGGCCAGACTCGGGCTCGATTATGTCGACTTGTACCTGATTCACTGGCCAATGCCGCAAGTGGACCAATACGTGGAGACGTACAAAGCGCTCGAGAAGCTATACCGCGATGGGCGGGTTAAAGCGATCGGGGTCTGCAACTTCGAGATCGAACATCTGGAACGCCTGCTGAATGAGACCGAAATCAAACCGGTGCTGAACCAGGTGGAATGCCATCCGCATCTGGCTCAGACCGAGCTGAAGGCCTTCTGCGCCAAACACGATATTTTCGTAGAAGCGTGGAGTCCGTTGGAGCAAGGCGGCGAGGTACTGACCGACGCCGTAGTCAAATCCATCGCCGAAGCACACGGCAAGACGCCGGCGCAGGTCGTTCTCCGCTGGCATCTGCAGAACAATACGATCGCGATCCCGAAATCGGTCACCCCTTCGCGGATCGAAGAGAACTTCAAGGTGTTCGACTTCCAGTTGACCGATGCCGAAATGGAGCAGATCAACGGCTTGAACCTCAACCGCCGCAAAGGCTCGCATCCGAACGAGATGCATATGCGCTAAGCGCTAAGGTCTCGCTCGTCGATTGTCTGCTAACGGATTCCACGGACCTTATTGGTTCATTTCCCGTTGATTTCCCGCTGTAACGGATCTCAAAGCCCTTATTGGGTCGCTTTGAGGATAAATTGACCGTTGCAGGCCGGAATAAGGGCTCCTGAGTCCGTTAGGATTAGTAATCCGAACGTATACCCTAAATAACGGCCTCTGAGTCCGTTAGCAGACAAAAAGACGGGTTGCCTGGGAATTTCCCAAAGCAACCCGCTTTTTTTTGGCTACAGCATTATTGAATTCCTTCCCGCACCTCTTGGATCATTTCCGGAACCGAGATCAGTCCGCCGCCGGAGAGGTACCAATAGCTCGGGTCGAGATATACGATCTTGCCGTCTTTATAGGCATTCGTCTTCTTGACGAGGTCGTTCTCGACGATTTCCTTGGCAGGGGTCGCCTGTTTGCCTTCCTCCGTGACAACCGCATCGCGATCCACGACAAACAGGTAATCCGGGTTCTTCTCCGCCACGAATTCGAAGGAGATCGAGTTCCCGTGGGTATCCACCTTAATGCTCTCATCCACCGGCGTGACGCCCAATACGTCATGAATCAAGCCGAAGCGCGATCCCGGACCAAACGCGCTGACTTTACCGCCGGTCGTCAGGATGATCAGCCCGTTTTTGCCGCCAGCCGTAGTAGTCAGATCGTTCACCGCTGTAACCGCATCGTTTATCGCCGCCAATTCCTTCTCTGCTTCGGCTTCCTTGCCGAAAAGCTCGCCGATCGTCTTCACGTTCTCCGTGAAGGATTCCATATACCGCTGCGTATCGACGCCCATGAAGATCGTCGGAGCGATCTTGTTCAGCTCCTCATACGCTTCAGACGAACGTCCGGAAATGAAGATCACGTCCGGCTTCAGCGCGTTCAACTTCTCGAAATCCGGCTCGAACAACGTGCCGGCATTCGTGTATTGGCTGTCGTTGTATTTCGCCAAGTGACTCGGCAAATTGCCCTGCGGTACGGCGGCAACCGCTACGCCAAGCTTGTCGAGGGTTTCAAGCGTACCATAATCAAATACGACAACCTTCGCCGGATTCTTCTTCAAAGTCGCTTCGCCGAGTTGATGTTTGATCGTGATCTCTTCATTCTCGGCAGGCGTTGCCGCCGCCGGCTCCGCCGTGTTGGTGCCGGACCCTGCTTCATTACCGCCGCCCTTGCTCCCGCCGTTACTGCTATTGCTGTTCGCGCCGCATGCCGCAAGCGCAAAGACCAACGTCAATGCAGCAAGCATAAACGTGATTTTCTTCGCCTTCGCCTTCACTTTTCAAACTCCCCCTACTCTTCATATGGAATGGAAATATACGCATATTTTGTTGCCGCCAATCTCCTGGACCGGAATGTCCATGTCGTATACCTCTCGCAACACGGACGGTTCAATAATATCCTCCGTTGGGCCTTCCCTGACCACCTTGCCATCCTTCAGCGCTACGATGTAATCGGAATAGCAGGAAGCAAAATTAATGTCATGGATGACCAAAATTACCGTTTTCCCCAATTCATCCACCAGTCGGCGCAACACCTTCATAATCTGCACCGAATGGTTCATATCCAGATTGTTCAAAGGCTCGTCGAGCAGCACATATTCGGTGTTCTGCGCGACGACCATGGCGATGAACGCCCGCTGCTTCTGCCCCCCGCTTAATTCGTCCAGAAATTTGTGCTGCATGGACTCCAGATGCATGTAACGGAGCGCTTCATCGACATACGTTTCGTCTTCCTTCGTCAGGCGTCCCTGCGAATACGGGAATCTCCCGAAATTCACGAGATCCCGCACGGTGAGCCGAAGGTTAAGGTGATTGGACTGTTTCAGAATCGATATTTTCTTGGCCAGCTCCCCGCTTTTCCACCGGCTGATTTCCCGGCCTTCAATCTCGATCTCCCCCGCGTCCTTGGCAATCAAGCGACTGATCATCGACATCAAGGTGCTCTTCCCCGCCCCGTTGGGTCCGATAAAGGAAGTGATCTTGCCCTTGGCGATTTCCAGCGACACGTTGTCGACGACCTTTTTGCCGCCGTATTGTTTCGTTACCCCACGGACCTTTACCACGATTTGTTCTCCTTTAACAGCAGATAGATGAAGTACACTCCGCCGGCAAAGTTGATGATAACGCTAAGCGAAGTGGAGAAGGTAAACACTCGCTCGACGACCAGTTGACCACCGACCAGGGCGATGAAGCCAATCAGGGACGCGCCGAGAATCAGCGTCTTATGGCGGTAGGTGTTCAGAAATTGATACGCCACATTGGCAACCAGCAAGCCCAGGAACGTAATCGGTCCGACCAACGCCGTCGAGATGGAGATCAAGATCGCCACGACGACCAGCATCCGCTTGACGACATGCTCATAACTGACGCCAAGGTTCACCGCATGATCCCGCCCTAAGGACAGTACATCGAGATATTTCGCGAATCGGGCAAAATAAAGCGCCACCCCCAGCACCCCCGCCAGTGAAATCAACAACAAATCGGAATGGACATTGTTGAAGCTGGCGAACATTTTGTCCTGGATCACGAGGAACTCATTCGGGTCGATGAGCTTCTGCAGAAAGGAAGTCACGCTGGAGAAGAAGGTTCCAAAAATAATCCCGATCAGCAGGAGGTGGTAAATGTTGCGCCCTTCCTTGCGAAACAGCACCCGATACAGCAGCATCGCAAACCCAATCATGAACCCCACCGCCATGACGAAGCGCAGATTCTTGCTCATCATCGTCAAAGCCGCGCCTCCGATCAGGAAGACAATCACCGTCTGCAGCAGCATGTATAGCGAATCCAGCCCGATAATACTCGGGGTCAAGATCCGGTTGTTCGTGATCGTCTGGAATACGACCGTGGAGAAAGCGACAGCGGTTCCCGTGAGCAGGATGGCGACCAGTTTTTTGCCCCGACGCGGCAATATGTAATCCCACTGTCCCCCCGCATCGATCGTCATAAAGAGGATCGCGAGCAGAACGGCGATGCCGACAAGGGTCCACAGTTTCGCGTTATGACTCATAGGTTGGTCTCCTCATCAGCAAATACAGGAAAATCCCGCTTCCGATCACCCCGACGGTCAGTCCGATCGATATTTCATACGGATAGATGAGAATTCGGCCCAAAATGTCGCAAGCCAGCACGAAAACCGCGCCCAGCAAAGCCGTATGGGTCAAATTGTCCTTGAGGTTGTCGCCGCGGAACATCGTCACCAGATTGGGAATAATGAGTCCGAGAAAAGGAATCGATCCCACCGTCAGCACAACCACAGCGGTCACCAGCGCCACCAGACCCAAGCCGAGATTGACGACTTGTTTATAGTTCAATCCGAGATTCACGGAAAATTCCTCGCCCATGCCCGCCACTGTAAATTGATTGGCATAGAGGTAAGAGAGCACCACCAGCGGGACGCTGATATACAGCAGTTCGTACCGGCCTTGCATGATCATGGAGAAATCCCCGTACAGCCAGGCGGACATGCTCTGAATCAGATTGTATTTGTAGGCGAAAAAGGTCGTCGCCGATGCCACGATGCCGCCAAACATCAACCCGACCAGCGGGATGAAGATCGCATCCTTGTATTTCACCCGATTGAGAATTGCCATGAATAGATAAGTGCCCAGCAGAGCGAACCCGAAGGCGACGGACATCTTAACGAGCGGGCCCGCGCCTGTAAAGACCAGCAGCGAGACCATAATGCCGAAGCTTGCCGAGTCCATCGTCCCCGCCGTCGTCGGAGATACAAATTTATTGCGGGTCAACTGCTGCATAATCAAACCGGCGAGGCTCATACTGACCCCGGCGATGAGAATGCTGATTGACCTGGGAATCCGGCTGATCCGCAAGAGCTCCCATTGTTCCGGGTCCAAACGCAGCAGCGCCGCAAGCGATACCTCGCCAACCCCGATAAATAAAGAGACGAGGGATAAAATAACCAACAGCATTGCCATGTAAATTTTCTTCATCCTGTTCGTCCTTACTTCCCTTCCCCTGGCCAGGAGGAAGTTCAAGTTTCTCGCTGCCGGCAGGACAGACGATTTAATTATGATAATGAGACTCATTATCAATTAGTTTGAATTATACCGTCCTATTTTTGGCACTGTCAACCATTTTAAGAATAAAAGTACATAAGACAAACGGCCTTCCCTCCAGGTCAGCCCCTGATGAAAACCGCGCGAACGGGGTATAGTAATCCAGGAGAATCTATACTTTCAGCCAAGGAGACGATCGACCTCATGGAAAATCTGCACGAATTCGTCGAGAAGGTTCAGGATCAACAGCAGAAACAAGCCAAGAACAAAAAACGCGGCCACGGGAATCCAGCCGGCCAGCTCCCAACCAAGCAGCATAGCACGCAAAAATAACGCCTAGCTCAAAAAGCCGCCCACAGGATACTGTGATGCGGCTTTCGGCTTTTTTTCCACTTACCCCTCGTACTTGTCCTCGCCGGAAATATATTCATTCAACGACTCTCCGCCTTCGGTGCGGTGGTTCTTAATCGTGGCCAATCGGCCGTTATGCGCTTCTCCGCCGTTGCCGGTCGTTTGATTCTGGCCGTTGCTGCTTCCGTTACCGGTGCCGGGTTTCCGTTGCTGCTTGTTATTCTCCATTTAGTTCAGCCTCCTGAGCGTTCTGATGGATCGGAAGGGTCGACCTGCCGGTTCCTTGGGTTAGCGTTTCTTCCCATGGCTGTTTTTATTCCGCCTAAAGAAGACTGGACTTAGGTCCAGTTTCTCGGCTTCCCCAGAGACTGAAGTCATCCCGGCGCTTTTGTAGTATGCTGTTATCAGTTAAGTACATAGGCAAAGGAGATTGGATATGAATTTGAATAAAAAATCTTGGATCGGTCCCGTGCTTATCCTGCTCGGTATCTACCTCCTCTTCTTCCGCAAGGAAGCGATCAGCGCGGGAACGCTCTTCGGTAACTTCTGGCCCACCCTGTTCATCCTGCCGCTCGGCTTGTTCTTCCACTGGATGTATTTCTCGGTCACCGACCGCAGGGCAACCGGACTGCTGATTCCCGGAGGGATCCTGTTCACCGTCGGCCTGGTCTGTCAGATTTCTACATTATTTGACAGTTGGGAGTATTTGTGGCCGGGCTTTATTTTGGCCCCGGCCGTCGGTTTGTTTGAATTCTATTGGTTTGGCAACCGCAACAAATACCTGCTGATCCCGATCAACATTTTGACCGTGCTTTCGTTGTTATTTTTCGCCGTCTTCTCGCTGGGTTCGCTGTATAATCGGCTGGTTTTCGGCCAGCCGGTTCTGGCCATCGCCCTGATCGCCATCGGGGCGGGCGTGATGATCGCTCCACAGAAACGCATGTAGCGATTTGCTTCCAGCACGTTTAAAGAGCCGTCCGGAATGAACCGGACGGCTCTTTACGTGCGGGAGAACCCGCTGCTTCCCTGCTTCGTCGAAGCGACGGGCGAAGGCGAAGCGTCCTCCCCGGGCCGCGCAGCCGACTAGTTCACCTTCACAGCCCAGGGCTGACGTTCGGTCCGCACCGTCAGCCCGGAACGAACCGCCTCCTCGAGCTTAAACGAGAGGTATTGATCCTGCGCAGCCTCCGCTAAATCGTAGAAAGAGGGGCCTCCCTGCACATAGCGCCCCATTTGTTCCAAGCTGGTAGCGATGGCGATCTCTTCGTCACTAAGCCGTCCGGGGCGGAACGGATTCTCGTAGACCCATTCGGAGCCGGCCAGCACGCCCTCGTGGTAATATCCCAGCAGGCTGCCATCTTGGCCGGCATCCACCCGCCGCAGCTGCAGCTCGACCGGGGTGCGAGGGTCACGGAGATAGCGAAGCTCCGTGCCGTCGATCTCCCCCCGGGTCCCGCGGATCAGCACGCGATGGCGCCGGATCGGCGAGAAATATTGATCGTAGGTGAAATCGAACAAGGCCGTCCGCTCGCCGAAATGCAGCAGCGCGATCGTCTGGGCGGAGGAGACGATCCGCTCCTCCTCCGGCCATCCGCTGCGGCCGGGGCCTTGCACCAGCGGGGACGTGATCTGGTCCCCGCGAATTTCCGCTTCCTCGAATCCGACGCCGAGCAGTTGCCGGATCAGGCTGAGGCCGTGGTAGCCGTGCCCCGCGGAGACCTGCACATGCGACACCTCGCCCAGCAGGCCGGATCGGGTAACGGCAAGGCGAGCCGCGTGCATCGGCTGGAACCGAAACTGCTCAGCCACCTGGATTCTTGCAGCGGGCCTCACCGCATCATAGAGCCGGAGCAACCCGTCCAAGTCGGCGGCCGGCGGCGTCTCCGTCAAGACGGGGATCCCCGCCGCGCTAAGCCGGATCAGGAACTCCGGCGTCACTGCGCGGGGCAGCGACAACACGGCGAAATCGAAGCTTCGCCGCTCCAGGAACGCCTCCCAATGCGAAGTGACCGGGACGCCCCAGATTTCAGCGGCTTCCCGGCCTTTCGCTGCATCGCGCAGATACATCTCGCTGACTTCAAACCGCTCCGGCAGCGCGCGGGCAATGCGCAGATAAAACTCCGCCCGCCAGCCCCCTCCAATCAATCCAAACCGAACCTTGTTCATCTTCTCCTTCGCCTCCGCCTGAAGTCCGGCTGAACCACAAGTCGGGCACCGATCGCCAGGTCGCACGCGAAGCGTATCGTCAGAAGGTGAAGACGATGGCGATGCCCAGCGCGACAATGCGCGCCGTATTGGTCAGCAGGAAATTTTGCACCGACAAGCCAAACGTAAACTGCTTGGTTGGCTGTGCGGTGAACGTTTTGATATTTTTCGACACCGGCACCCCCGTCAGGAGCACCAGCAGCAGAATCAACGGGTGAATCCCCAGAATAGCCAGTACGATCAGATCCACATAGGCCGCATAATACAGCAGCTTAAACAGGATCAGGGCCGATCCCTTCCCGATATACACCGGCAGGGTGTAGCGTTTATTCTCAATATCCTCTTCCATATCGCAAATATTGTTGGCCAGCATGATGTTGGCGATGCCGAGGATCGCCGGAATGGAGATCAGGAACACCAGCGCCGTCTCCAGCAAATGAACCTGAAGCGTGACCGTTCCGCCTTCCAGGGTCAGCGAAGCCAAGCGATCTCCCGCATGGACATAAGCCGATACGAATATAATAACAAATCCCATAAACAAGCCGGAGAAAATTTCACCCAGCGGCATCCGGGAAATCGGAATCGGCCCAAAGGAATACAGGATGCCCACCGCAAACGACAAGGCTCCGAGCAAGAGCAGCAGCCACCCGGTCTGAAGGAACAGCATTATCCCCGCAGCCACGGCAATAACGAACATGAAGATAATCAGCGCCAGCACCGCTGCCGGATTCAGGTTGTATTTCACGATCGCATTATGATTCTCGTAGCCGTAACCATGCTTGCGGGTCGCTTTTTTGTAATCATAATAATTATTGATCGCCGTCGTGGTCATGTCGAAGCTGAGCAGGGAAATCAGCATGAGCACAAAATGCCAAGGCTCGAATACCTGGAACCGGTAAACGGCGTACATCGTGCCGAGCAACAGCGGAATGATACTTGCCGCCTTCGTCTGGATTTCGACCAGCTTGAGAAATTGGGTGATCGCCATTCTCCATCATCCTCTTTTTGTCTAGTTAAAAAGAAGATATCTTATTTTTTAAATAATGGCTGTTGGATATGTCCTTGACAAGGACTGAAAAGGAGAGGCTCCAAGCGGGGAGCGAACCCGCCGGTTCGATCAGCCGAGGAATCCGTCCTGACCGGACATCGGCGATCTGTTCGGTTTGCCAGACCTGGCGGGTTACGCTAAAATGCAAAGTAAGTCGCACCTATAAACGATTGAAGAGGGGTTCGCATATTGTCTATGTTTTCTAGAGAAGATTGGATTGGAGCCTTGATTTTTCTCCTCATCCTGGGCGTTGTTGCCGTATGGAATCTGCGTAAAATGAGTTCCGGGACGTACGATCTCAAGGCGCTGCGCAAACGCGGTCTGATGTGGACCGAGGTGGCCGTCGCCTTATTCCTTCTGCAGATGCTGCTGCGCAAGGGGGACAACCGCTTCCTGCTGATCCTCGGCATGGTGGTGTTGTTTGCCGCCAGCCAGTGGCTGGGAGCCGTCTATTTGGACCGTAAGGAAAACAGAGGAGCGAAGAAATAGTCAACTGGGCAGCGGCGTGTTCCGTTCGGCGGTCATGCGGATGGAGTCGCCGCCCCGCTTGACGTCGTACATCGTTGCATCGGCGAGCCGAAGCATGTCCTCCAAGCTGGCGTTCCCGTCCGGCGACATGCTGATCCCGATGCTGGCCGATATGCCGATATGCGTTCCCCGGTAAACATAACCTTCCGCCAGGCTTGACCGAATGCGTTCCATCACTTTAAGGACCCCGTCATCATTCAGATCCACCAGCAAAATGACGAATTCATCCCCGCCCAGGCGGCAAACCATATCCTGTGCCCGCACCAGAGAGACCAGCCGGCCCGCGATATGTTTCAACAGTTCATCCCCGGCTTCATGGCCAAACGTATCGTTGACTTCCTTGAAATTGTCCAAATCCAGAAACATCAAAGCCACCGGCTCGCCATTTCCTCTCGTCTCCGCATACTTCGCAGCAAACTTCGTCCGGTTAGCCAGCCCGGTCAGCTCATCATGATACGCCAGGAAGTGAATCGTTTCCTCCAACTGCTTCCTTTCGGTGACCTCGATAATAACCCCTTCCAGCCGAACGAGATTCCCCAGCGAATTGAAGTGCGGACGCCCCCGGCTCTGAATCCACTTGATCTCGCCGTCCGGTTTGACGATGCGGCATTCCTTCACCGAGCTGATTCTTTGGATAATCAGTTCCTGCTGGACCTCGTGAAACAAGTTCAGGTCATCGGGATAAATCATCTCCTGCAACAGGCTGACCTTCCCCTTTAAGCTCTGATTGGAATATCCGGTAATCTGTTCGAATCCGTCGGAAACCTCGAACTCCATCTTTGTGAAATCATAGGACCAAATCCCCACGGATACATTTTCAAGGATATCGCGCAAGCGTTGCTCGCTTTCCTCGGCGCGCCGGGACAACCTATTCGTGATCAGAATGTAGAGCAAGCAAAAGGATAGAATAAACAAACCGTAGACCAGAAAATAAGTAGCATCGGATCGTTTCAGCATGCCGGTAAACAACGACTCCCGATAGGCGAGCACGAAGTAGAGCATCGAGAGAAGATGAAGCGCGCTAGCCACAGCGACCGCTGCGTAATTTTGATAAATCAGACTGAAGAGCGGCAGCAACCCTAGGAAAATATAACTGGTCACGGACATATCCTCTAAGACCATCACATTGAGATAGATGAATAACATCACGAGAGTTAAGATCATCGTTAAGCGCGGCCAGCGACGGCCCCCCACGAAACCGGCGAGAACCAGCAGCATGGAACCGCCCAGAATCGGTTGGGCCGCATTGATATTTTGGCTGATCAGCATGTGAAGCACGCCGGCACCGGCAAACAGGCCGGCAAGCAGCCTCAGCATCCAGACGTTCTTATTATGGATTTGATGCGCGTCCATCCGTTCTCACCCCTCTTCATGTGAGGCTAACCTCTAACCCCGCTGGCTGGGAAATTTTAGGTACAAAGCACTACGTCTAAGGAAATATTATACTACATCCACAAAATTGTGCTACACGTTTTTGTTGACAAGGGTTTAATTAAAAAAGCCGGAATCGTTCTCCGGCTTTGGGTTTATGGCACATATTGCTGCACGATCCGAACGACTTGGCCTTCCTTAAGGGTCAGATGATAAGGAAATTGACTGAGATCCAGCAGGTCCGTGTTCCGGAACAACTCGCTAAACCTCTGCAAGGATACCTCTTCCTCTGCAGTGATCCCGATATCCCCCGGCGTTCCCGTGCGATCGTAAATCTGCAGCCAAACCTCGGCATCCGGAGAAACCGGATAAGTGATCGCTTCCTCGGTGTCATTGACGATATAATAACCGTCCGGCGGCCCGTCGATCCCCGCATTCGCTTCGCGTTCCGAGAAGATCGCCGTTGCTTCCTCCCCTTGATACCACAGAATGGGGTCCACGATCAGCGACCCGCCGGAAGCATCGAGATCAACGGTGTTCAAATATACCGTGAGCGCCTCCGTCCTCGGAACCTCCGCGGTTCCAACGGCCGCCGTTGGGGTTCCTGCGACCGCTCCCGCAAGGGATCCCGCGGGCGTCGGCGCCTTGACGTCAAACGCAGGCAGCATCACAACCAGCGCCAGGGGAAGCAGCGCTGCAAACCAATTTTTCATGTCAGGTCCGCCTTTCCATGTCAGCACATCCAGCGAATTACCGCCTCAGGATTTCCATTGTATGACTTACAGCTTCATTATATGACGGTCTGCCGAAAAAAGGGTCACACGCAGGTTAAAACGGGTTACAAAATTTTCTTACATCCCTTAATGCGCCGGGAAAAAAGCCAGTTGAATGACGAAGATGACGCCGAAAACATAAAGCAGCGGATGGACCTCCCGTCCTTTCCCGCTGACCAGCTTCATCACGGGATACGTGATGAACCCGACGGCGATCCCGGTAGCAATGCTCGCGGTGAGCGGCATCATCAACAGAATCGCGAAGGCCGGGAACGCCTCGTCGAACGATTTCCACTGGATTCGGGCCAGCCCCTCCATCATAAAGCATCCGACGATGATCAGAGCGGGAGCGGTGATGGCCGGCAGTCCCGAGATGGCTCCAACCAGCGGCGAGATGAACATCGACAGCAGGAACAACGCCGCAACGACAAGCGATGTCAGCCCGGTTCGGCCGCCTGCGGCTACGCCGGTCGTCGACTCGATGAAGGCGGTTGTCGGGCTGGTGCCGAACATCGAGCCGACGGTCGTCGCTGTCGCATCCGCAAGCAGCGCCGCCTTGGCCCGCGGAAGCTCGCCGTTCTTCATCGCGCCGGTTTGTTCCGTAACGCCGATCAGCGTGCCGGTTGTATCGAACAGCGTCACGAGCAGGAACGCGAACACCGTCGTGTACAAGCCTTGGCTGAAAACACCGGTTAAATCCAGATCGAAGAACACCGGGGCGGGCGGAGCAGAGACGAAGCCGTCCAATTTGAGCTGGCCGGTGAAGTAGCCGAGCACCGCAGTCAACGCCATCCCGATGAACAGCGCGCCGGGGATGCGGCGGGCCATAAGCACCAGCGTGACGAACACGCCAAACAACGTCAGCAAGGTCACCGAACGATGCAAATCGCCGAAGGTGACTAAATTGTCGGGATTGGCGACGACGATGCCGGACATTCTCAGCCCCAGAAAAGCGATAAACAACCCGATCCCTGCGGTAATTCCGAACTTTAGCGAATCGGGAATTGCGCGAATCAACGCTTCCCGCAGTCGGGTTAAGCTCAGCAGCAGAAACAGCACCCCGGCAAAAAACACCGTGCCAAGCACCGTCTGATACGACAACCCGGTGCTGGCCACCACACTCGTAAAGTAGGCGTTTAATCCCATGCCCGGCGCAATCGCGATCGGGTGTCCGGCGAACAGCGCCATAAACAGAGTACCGGTTACTGCGGCAATGACCGTGGCCATGAACACCTGGTCAAACGGAACACCTGCCGCGCTGAGCACCGCAGGGTTAACCACCAGGATGTACGCCATCGCCAGAAACGTAGTTAATCCGGCGAGCAGCTCGGTGCGGATGGTCGTTCCATGTTCTTTTAGCTTAAAAAATCGTTCCATCAAAACAAATACCCCTTCCTTATGTACCTTCCTGTTGTCAGTATTGCCATTTTCGGGAGCTTCCCGCTTCCTCATGATTGCTTTCAAATACAGGCAGCACCTAGGCGTCGATCCAGCCCTTCGCGTGCTCGCGGAGGATCTCTGCCAGGAAGTCCAGCCATTCCGGACAATCGTTCAAGCAGGGGGCAACCGTAAGTTCGTCACCGTCACCGCCCGTGCCGCCTTCCCTTCCTGCGGCAAAGTCCTCTCTCGCTTCAACTCCCAGTTCGTACAACGTCTCCAGGCAGTCGCTCACGAATCCGGGGGCGAACACCAATGGACGACGCACGCCGCGCTCAGCCAATTGCTGAAGTTGCTCCCCGATGGAAGGGCTAAGCCAAGGTTCCGGACCAAACTTGGATTGGTACACGAGCCCCCATTGCTCAGGCGACCAGCCCATGGCCTCCGCCAAGAGGCGCGCGGTTTCACGGCACTGCTCCGGGTACGGGTCCCCATCGGCGGCATATCGCTGCGGGATACCGTGGAAGCTGAGCAGGAAGTGGTCCGGCGGCAGCGGAAGACGCTGCAGCAACGCGGTTAGGTGTATCTGCATAGCCCGGATATAACCGGGATGATCGAAGAACGCACCCGCCAGGCGCAGCTCCGGCACAAACCGCTTCACGGACGGGCCCGAGCGCCGGTCCTTGCCGAGGGCGGCAAAGCAAGCCGCATCATAAATAGCGGCGGTGGTCGTTACCGAGTATTGCGGATACAGCGGCAGAACGAGGATCCGGTCTGCCCCCGCCGCTTCCAGGCGGCTCATCGCCCGGGCAATATCCGGTTCGCTGTAGGCGAAGCCCAGCTCGACCTTGTAGCGATCGCCGAGCCGCTGCTGCAGGCCGCTTTGCTGCTGGCGCGAGATCGCCAGCAGGGGCGAGCCCTCTTCGCCCCAAATGCGGGCGTATAGCCGGGCCGAGCGCTTCGGGCGGACGGTCAGAATAACGCCGCGAAGCAGCGGTTGCCACAGCAGCGGCGGGTAATCGATAACGCGCCGGTCGGATAGAAAACGGCGCAAGAAGGGCCGCACCGCCTTGGCGGTCGGCTCGGACGGCGTGCCGACTTGCGCCAGCAGCACGCCGATCACGCGGGATGATTGGGACACGATCGACTCACTCCCGTTCCATTTAGAATTGACTTACTTCCCTTCGCATTCACTCATCAGGCAAAACCTCCTATGCCATCATCCCTGTTCGCCGCGAGATGTTCAATCGAAAGGAGCCATATTTTCCAGAATGTTCACATTTATGAAACGCAAAAAAACCGGCTCGGTGGAAATTTCCCCACCGAACCGGTCTCTGACAGCCTGAGGTGAACAACCGTTGGTTCATGCTTCCCCTAGCTTTTAGCGTACTTCCGCTTTAACCTCCGGCTTAAACTCCGGATGACTGCCCGCCGCCTCATGCGCTTCCTCCGGCGCGTAAGTGCGGCGTAAGAACAAGCCGATCAGCAGCGCCACCACACCGACGTACATCGAAATCGTAAAGGCCGTTTGCATTCCCGACACCAGCGCGTTTCCGATCTCCGCCGGGTCCTGCGGATTGGCCGAAGCCTTCAGGTAACGCTCCTGGCCGTGCGAGAAAATGCTGATGAACAGGGCGGTGCCGATCGCGCCGGACACCTGCTGCAGCGTGTTCATGATCGCGGTACCGTGCGGATACAAGCTGCGAGGCAGCTGGTTCAGCCCGGTCGTCTGCCCCGGCATCATCACCAGCGAGATCCCGATCAGCAGCGTGATATGCAAGGTGATAACCTCACCGATCGAACTGTCCGCCGACAGACTGCGCATAAACCAAAGCGTGGCGATGACGATGATCAGCCCCGGAGCGATCAGGGCACGCGGACCAAATTTATCAAACAGCCGGCCCGCCACCGGCGACATCAACCCGTTGATCACCCCGCCGGGGAGCAGCACGAGGCCGGCAGCGAAAGGCGCCAGCAGCAGGGCTCCCTGCAGGTACATCGGCAGGATAATGAGCGTCGAGAACAAGGTCATCATCATGACCATCAGCAGCACCGCCGACAAAGCGAACATCGGGTACTTAAAGACGCGGACGTCCAGCGTCGGCTCGGCGACTTTCAACTGCCGCCACACGAATAAGATCAGAGAGATAAACCCGACAATCAAGCAGGCGTAGACGACGGGGCTCGACCAGCCTTCCCCTTCCCCGGCGTGGCTGAAGCCGTATACGATGCCGCCGAAGCCGGCCGTGGACAGCAGAATGGACAAGAGATCCACCCGCGGTCTCGTCAGCTCCGACACGTTCCGCAGATAGAGCGCGCCGTAAACAATGGATAACACCGCCAAAGGAATAACCAGATAAAACAGCCAGCGCCAGTCCAGCCCATCCAGAATAAGGCCGGACAGGGTCGGACCGATCGCCGGACCAAACATGATAACGAGGCCGATGGTACCCATGGCCGCGCCTCTTTTTTCCGGCGGATAGATGGTTAGAATGGTGTTCATCATTACCGGAAGCAGCAGCCCGGTTCCGATAGCCTGAATAATCCGGCCCAGCAGCAGCACCGCAAACGAAGGTGCGATACCGCAAACGACGGTACCGACCAGGAACAGAACCATCGCCGACAGGAACATCTGTCGTGTCGTGAACCATTGAATCAAGAGGGCCGTAATCGGCACCAGAATCCCAATAACCAGCATATAAGAAGTAGAAAGCCATTGTATCGTTGAAGGCCCCACCTTCAGTTCTTGCATCAAGTCGGTGTAAGCTACGTTCAGCAAAGTTTCGTTCAATATGGACACAAAGGCCCCGATGACCAGGGCAATCGTAATCGGCAGACGCCTGATCCCTTCCACACCGGCTCCGTGAGCCGATGTCTGCGTTGACGTATTCATTTGTAGGGTTACCTCCACATCTTCCTATTTGGACGTTTTGTCTCTGTTTAGGTTTGTATATGAACAAGGCCAGTCTGGCCTTGGGGTTTGAGCTGCGTTCCTATTAGACCGTTCTATATATAAAATTTAATATATTGGTCCGCAAATCTCTCTTCGTTCCTTCTCCCGCTTGCGTCCGCCAGACTTGGGAACTCAGGAAGGAAAGAGCCGTGGAATCAGTCGGGCTGCGGTGCGTAGCGGACGGCTGCTCTTCTGCGTCAAGCACATAATGATCGAGCCTTCCACAATGCCGTTGATCATGACCGCTAAATCTGCCGCTTCTTCCGCAGGATAGCCGGAGGCGATAAATTTCTTCTCGAACTCGGCGATCCAGGCGCTGTATACGCCGCAGCAAGCTTGGCGGATGTTCTCATTGCTGCGGGCGGTCTCGTGCGCAACGATGCCGATCGGCACGCCCAGCCCCGCATCTTCGCGGTCGTAATTATCGGCGAGACGCGTCAGCAGCGCCTGTACGGCCTCAACAGCATCCGGCGTAGAGTTCAGCACCGCGCGAAGGCCCGCTAACGTTACATTCTTCGTATAACTGACAGCTTCACACGCCAGCTGTTCTTTGCCTTCTGGAAAATGGTAATACAACGACCCCTTCGGCGCACCGCTCATTTGGGTGATTTGATTCAAGCCCGTTGCGTTATAGCCTTGGTTCTGCAGCAGCTTTGCCGTCGTTTCGATCAGCAACTGCCGGGTTGGGTTCTGATTGGGCATGCATACCGGTACCTTTCCGCATAGATTAGACCGATCGGTCTACATGATGATATACGATAACCGAGCCAGGTGTCAACACCTTAGGCCCGGTATCCTTTATTTACAACCGAAGGTACATCTCATGGAGGCGAATCTTGTCGCGCACGAACCCATGCCGGTCCAGGAACCCTTCCAGCAGCGCATTGTCGGGCGTAGAGATCGTAAATTTGACAAAACCCAGTTCCTCGCGGGCAGCGGTCAGCAGCCGGGTGCCGATGCCTTTCCCCCGATGACGGTTATGGACAATCAGCAGGTTGATCTTGCCGCTTGAGCTGATGGAGAGCCCTCCCGCCCATTCGCCGTCTGCCCGAATCCCGTAATAAGCATTGGAAGGGCTGAGCCGCTGGTACTCCAAGTCATTTTGCCAGTTGATATGAAAATACTTCCAGCCGCTCACCATTTCAGCGAATTCCTCGAACTCGATCCGCTCCACCCCTTCTCCCGCAGAGGCCCCGGGCGGAGCCTCCAATCGGGATGCGTCGGGAAGCGTGTAGAACGAGACATCGTAAATGCGGCGGTACCCTCGCTTCAGATAAAAAGCAATCGCCCGGTCGTTCCCGGCGATCACCTCCAGAAACAGCTGCTTGCAACCGGTCTGCAAGGCCTCCTCCCGGTGCAGATCCATCAGCCCTGCACTTACGCCCTTGCCCCGGTATTCGGGGCTTACCGCCAGCGCGCCGCAGCGCATCGTCGGGACGGACTCATACACCTTGTTGCCGCCGAGAACGACACCCACAGGTTCTTCCCCGTCAAGCGCCACGAAGGAATGCTCCCGCGCGTTGCCCTCCGGCCCAAAAAAACGGTCCGCAAACTCCGCTTCGGTCAAATTAAATTGGATGATGTAATCGGCGAATCCGCGCTGAAACGCCTGATAGATCGTGCTTATTTCCAGTTCCGTGCCCCGCTCGTATCGAATCATCGTCCCGTTCCCCTTCACCTGATCACCAAGCGTAGGCTTTGGGAGCTTCCCCGCCCGGACCTGGGAATATTTCGTCAATCGCCTGAAGCGTCTCCTCGTTCAATTCGACATCAACGACGCGCAGCGTCTCCTCGAATTGCTGCAGCGTTCGCGGCCCGATGATCGGCGCGGTAACCGCCGGGTGTGCCAGTGTCCACGCCAGGGCCACCGTGGCCTCCGACTCGCCGAGCTCCTTGCACAGCTTGCTGAACCGTTCCAGCTGCGGGCGCAGCTTCTCGATGCGTTCCGTCTGCTTGGCCGTACGCGAACCGGGCTGCGGGTTCAAGTTCCCGCCGAGGATCCCGCCGTCCAGCGGGCTCCAGGGGATGACGCCGATTCCCAGCTCCTCGGCAGCCGGCAGAACCTCAAGCTCCGGCAGCCGGCAGAGCAGGCTGTATTTGTGCTGCTCGGAGACCAGCCCGAGCGCTCCCCGGGCCTTAGCCTCATATTGGGCTTTCACCAGATCCCGTCCGGCGAAGTTGCTGGATCCAACGTAGCCGATCTTGCCTTGCTTCTGCGCCGCGTCAAAGGCATTCCATAACTCATCCCAAGACACGTTCCGGTCGACATGATGCATCTGGTACAGCTCGATATGGTCCGTGCCCAGCCGCCGCAGCGAGTCGTCCAAATGGCGGCGGATCTTATAAGCCGACAAGCCGGAGCCCCCTTCGTTCGGGTCTGCTGCCGGATCGCTCATCGCGCCGTACACCTTCGTGGCGAGCACAACCTTCTCTCTCCGTCCGCCGCCCTGCGCGAACCAGCGCCCGATAATCTCTTCGGTCCAGCCGCGATGCTCAACTCCGCCGTAGACATTGGCCGTATCAAAGAAATTGACCCCGGCGTCAATCGCCGCGTCCATGATTTTAAACGCTTCCTTCTCGTCCGTTGTCGGTCCGAAGTTCATCGTCCCGAGGCACAAACGGCTCACCTTCAACCCGGTTCTTCCCAAACTGACGTGCTTCATGTCAACAACCTCCTTAGGTATGATTTTGGAAGTAGATTTCAATGATGTGTACAATCTCCAAATCCATTATATACCAGATAAAGAACCCGGGGAAAGGCAACCTGAACGATGGCGCCGGGCAGCCGTATTAACCTAAGAAACCTCCGGCCTTCCACCTGTATTGAGGTGGAGCCGGAGGTTTCTCTTAGGGGTCGAGTGGCTCTCTATCCCCGCCGGAAGGCGAGGCCGGAACAGGGCGAAGCCCCGCCGGTTCCGCACTCGGATCGGTTTCGACATAATGCTTGAGCAGGGACAGCTTGTTCTCCCAGAAGCGCTCGTAGTACGCCAACCAGCGCTTTAGCTCCAGCAGCGGATCCGCGTCCAGGCGGTAGCGCGTCTCTCGGCCGACCTTGCGCTCCTGCACCAGTCCGGCTTCGGCCAAGATGCGCAGGTGCTTGGATACCGCCGTGCGGCTCATCGGGAACCGGCCGCTGATCTCCTTGAGCGGCAGTTCCCGCCCGCCCAGCAGCTGCAGGAGCTCCCGGCGCGTCGGGTCGGCGATCGCCTGGAACACGTCATGCTTTGCAGAGGCCGCCTCCGTCATCGCCTACACCCGCACGTAGTTGGCCAGCTTGCCCACCATCCCGGCCCAGCCTTGGTCCATGTTGCCGCGAACCTGTTCGTGCTTCTGGCCGAACTCGGTGACTTGGTCAGCGCTCCAGCCGCTGTGGATCAAGGTAAACTCCGTCTGATCGCCTTTCTCTTCCAGTTCAAACGTGAGCGTCCAGTCCTTGCCCCAATGGAACGATAACCGGTGCGGCGGATCCAACACCGTTACCTTGCAGGGGGAATCGCCGAACGGACCGGCATGCAGGACAAATTCAAACCCCTCGACAGGTTGGAAGGTGTTCGGCATGAACCAAGCCGCAATCCCTTCCGACGTCGCTACCGCCTCCCATACCCGGGAGATCGGTGCATCCAGCAGAATCGTGTGCCGAATGTCCGGCAGCTGGCTTGTGTTATTCTGATCCATCCTCTATTCTCCTCTTTACGAACTTGTGATTATTATGAAACCAAATGGTTTCCTAACAAAACGATTATATGACACCATTTGGTTTCATGTCAACATAGGATCCGCCCCAGGGAGGCGCGTCCCCCCTATAGCATCGCCTCCCCCGCTTCGTAACATGCCCGCCCGATGAAAAACCTGCGCCTAATCGCCAGTGTCCAGAGCCAAAAGACCCGCATCCCCTGAAAAACCAGGGAAAGCGGGCCGGGTCCATCAATTTGCGCTCTTACCGTTGGCGGCGGATTTCGAACAATCGGGCGGAAGGGGCTGGCGGCAAGGTAACGGTCAGCTGACCGTCAGCCGCGTTCCAGCTCCAGGCGCAGTCCAAATCGCGCGGATAAGCGCACCGAATGTCCGGCTCCTCCCCTTGCAGGGCCAATAATGGCAAAGCCTGCGACGTTATATCCCCGCGCGTTCGCCAAACAGCCAGATACATCGTATCGCTTCCCGGCCGGCGCAGGCCCAGACTCACCCATTCGTCCTGCTGCTTCGGCAGCCCCAGCGGCCAGAACGGAAGCGCCTCCGGAATATCCGCACGGATCGACTTATAGTAATCCAGTGCTTCCTTCACCAGCTCCCGGCGGCGCGGGCTTAATTCGGCCAAGTGGCCGCTTTGGTGAACGCGCAGCAGCAGCGCGTTCACCATGTTGAAGACAACCTCCTCATCGTCGCCTTCCCGCAGCGGATACGACCAGACGGCGGACTGTTCCGGCGTCACCGCGGAAGGGGACGCGGCGGCGATCGCCGCGTAGTTCACGTAATTCTCCTGATCGCTGGTCGACTGGATGCTGTGACGGCTCAACATCGCGTAATCCATTCGCATCCCGCCGCTGGAGCAATTCTCGATCACCAGCTCCGGGTACCGTGCAAAAATACGGTCAAGCCAAGCGAGGTACGCGCGGTTATGCTGCAGCAGCCCGTCGCCGAAGCTGTCCGCTGAAGCTTCCGTACCGATTCCGGCATTGATGTTGTAATCCATCTTGATATATCCTACCCCGTAGTCCTCCACCAATCGGCGGATGACCTCGTCGGCGTGCGCGGTGACTTTCGGGTTCCGGTAGTCCAGCTGATAGCGGCTGCGGTCCATGACCCGTTTGCCGTGCCGCAGGAAGAACCAGCTGTCATCCGTGTCCGCCAGCTTGGGACTGTTGATGCCCATCACCTCGAGTTCCAGCCACAACCCCGGCACCATGCCTTTGCTCCGGATATAATCCAGCACGTATTTGATCCCTTCCGGGAATCGTTCCGAGGACGGCATCCATTCCCCTACCCCGTCCCACCACTCGCCTGGAGCATACCAGCCGGCATCGATACAGAAATATTCACAGCCTGCATCCGCAGCGGCATCGATCAACGGCAGCAGCTTCTCCGTCGTTGGGGAACCCCAGAGGCAATTCATGTAATCGTTGAAAATAATCCGCAGCTCCCGGTTATCCGCGTTCGGCCGACGGATCCGGCGGCGGTAAGCGGTCAGCTGCCCGATCGCCGCTTCAAAGCCGCCCTTCGTCGCGCCAACCGCCACGGGGACGCCGACGAACCGCTCGCCGGGCAGAAGCGATTTCCACCAGTGGTTATCGTGCTCGGTTGGTCCGCTGAGAAGCAGGGTCAACTGGTCAACCTGGTCGAAGATCTCCCAATGCCAGGAACCGTTATGTTCGATCTGCCAGAACAAGCTGCTGTTCGTTTCCCGGTTCTCCAGCACAGCCATGGGGATATGTTCGGCGGCGGACCAGGAACCCGTATTGCTGCAGGAAATCCGCTTGGAGCTGCGGTCGGTCAGATGGGACAACCCGAGCTCGGGCAACCGGTAGGTGCGCCATTGCAGCTCGCTTTGCCAACCGCTATGGGGAATGGACAACGTCATTTTATCGTCCCGGTCCTGTCCGCCTTCCTTGTCCAGACCCGTCAGTGCGAAGGAAGAGACATATTCGACACTCACCGCCGCTGAACCGGCATTGTACAATTCCGTCCAGGCCCGGACCGTCTGCACGCCGTCGTAAAATTGAACGTGCTGCACCGCCTCCAGCCCGGTCTTCGGGTCGCGCAGCGTCACCTCCAGCTTCCGGCCCAATTCGTTGCGGCAGTTCGTATGCCCGGCATACACCATCCGCAGTCCCGGGTACGAAGCCCGGTGGGTTCGTCCGTGATATTCAGCCCGGTCCTCCCCGGTTAACTGCAGCTCCATCAGGCGGAAGCCCGATTTCTGCCCCTCCTTGATCCGCGTCTCATCCAAGGGGCTTGCCCCAAAATGAAGCAACCGTACCTCCTTCTCCTGCGCCACCTCTATGACCAGATATAAACCGTTCTCCTGAAGCTCAATTCTGCTCATCCTCTTCGCACACCCCTTCGCCAGTCGTAAGTAAAAACAAAACCCAGCACCGGAGGTGGTGCTGGGTTCATTTGCGTTTAAAGAACAACCGAGATTCTCGATATTTATTGAGCCGAACCCAGTTGTACCCATGCTTGTTCGATTTCGGTTACAGCCTGATCTTTCGATTTGCTGCCGCCGATGTAGGCTTGCATAATTTCACCGAATTTTTGGTGGAACGTATCCAGCGAGTAGTTGATCGCCAGGTCGCCCGACGGTTCGGATTTCAGGATTTCGTTCATTTGCTTCGGCATATCCAGTTCCGGAAGCGGAGCGTCCTTGATCGGAGGAATGACTTTCGCTACCGTCGAGAACCAGTTCTTGCCGTATTCCGAAGTGTACAGCCAGTTGAAGAATTCGATCGTTTCATTGACCACGGCGGAATCCTTATTGATCCGCAGCGCTTGGTCCGCACCGGTGATGATCGTCGCTTGCTCCGGCTTGTCGCTCACCGGATACCCGGCGATTCCGATTTGGATGTCCGGGGTGATTTTCTTAATCGCTTCTTCATCCCATGCCCCTTTACCTACCATGATGGCGGCTTTGCCCGAGGCAAAATCACTGACTTGCGCATTGCTGTCGCGTTCAAGCGGTTTGTCGGTGCCATGTTTCACCGTCGTATCCACGAAGTTAAAGAAGTTGTTGTACAGAGCAGGGTAGTCCTTGATTTTGACATCCCCGGCGATAAAGCTGTTCACCAGATCTTGCGTCGATACGCCGGCATCCTGAGCGGCCGCATTCACGAAATGCTGGAATACGTGCTTCCAGACCCACCATTCTTTGTAGGCATTCGCAAACGGGGTGATGCCTTTCGCTTCCAGCTTGGCGATGGCATCGTCCAGCTCTGCCGTCGTTTTCGGGAACGTCGCTACTCCCGCATCATCCAATAGCTGCTTGTTGTAGATCAAGGAGAACAGGTTGCCCTTCACCGGCAAACCAAGCACTTTGCCGTCGGAAGAAGTCATATTGGCACGAACGGCATCGGTCATCGCTGCAGCCAGCGGCTGATCCGTCAAATCGGCGCTGTATTCGGCAAAGGTGTCGATGTCCCCGCCCGCCGTGGTTTGGAAGACGTCAGGGGTACTTCCCGCTGCAATTCTCGATTTCAAGACCGTGTTGTAGTCGGCCTGCATGATTTCCAGGTTGATGGTGACGTTGGGCTTCACTTTCTTATATTCGGCAATGTAGGCGTTAAACGCATCGGTATATTCCGGAGAAGCCGTGAACATGTTGATCGTGACCGGTTTGGAATTATCCGTTGCACCGCCGTTGCCGGCTCCTGCGTTGTTCGCTCCGTTATTCGCCGCGTTATTGTTCCCTCCGCATGCGGATAACAGACCCATGATCAGCACCAGGCTGAACGATAGGGCCAAGATTTTTTTCTTCATTTCGAACGCCCCCACTTTCTTTTGGTTGTTCTTTGCTATGCTCCCTATTGTAAAGAAAAGGGTCGAGTGAAAAAATGTAGATATGTGGTGAGTTAAGGGTAAAAAAGTGGAATCCTCCCGCGAGTTCACTTTTTAGCCCCTTCCTCCTGCTGCTGGCGGTATTCGGACGGCGACAGCGCATAGTAATTCCGGAACGCCTTACTGAAATAGTTTTTGTCCTTATAACCCAGCATTTCTGATATCTCCTGGATTTTGAGCGACGAATCGTCAAGCAGCTCTTTGGCCTTGTCCATCCGCACCTTCTGCACATATTCGTGGATGCCGCAACCATATTGTTGCTTAAACAGCTTCATCAAATACTCCCGGCTGAGAAAATACTTCTCCGTAAACATCGAGATTTTGATGTCCTCAAAATAATGATGGTCGATGTAATCCTTGATATCCTCGACGCTGAACGGCCGACCTGCCGCCATCGAGCGGCGAACCTGCTCGTGATAATACTCCGTCAATTCGAGCAGCCGCGCTTCGAGTTGTTCAAACGAGGCGTAATCCGTGTGCAGCCCCAGCGCCTGCAGCGAACGATCCCCCCCGGAGGCGGGAAGCTTGTCCGCCGGAACGCCAAGCTCGGAGGCGGTATCGTTCATCAGCACAACGATTTCCCGCAGCAAGCGGTCGGCCGCGCCGATACTGAAGAAGCCGGAAGCCTTGATGCTCTTGGCGAACTCGGCCATAACCGATCGGGCATGGTTCAAATTGCCCGCCTCCAGCGCCCCCCGCAAGATCGGCATGCGGCTGGAGAAGGAGAAGTTCTCCTTGATCGCCGGCTTGTCCGCCTCCCCAATGACGGCGGCTCCTTTGAGCTTCAGCAGATCGATGGCCTGAACGTTGGCAACCGCCTCTTCATAGGAAACGGCGAGGTCCAGCACATCCTCACCATACCGGCCGATCCCCCCGACCGCCAGCACACCGAACAAATCGCTCAACGTCGTTACGGCTTTTCGTACCAACTCCCCCGTGCGGAAGGCAATTTCCTTCGGGTAACCGCCCTGTGCCGTGTACACCGCAATCATCTCCCGCTCCTGCTTCGGATTGGCAAAGCTGAAGCATTGCAGGTGATCCACGCCGACATCATTAACCACGTTGGCTACGGCGAAATAGAGCAGTTCCCGGTCCCGATTGAACCGGCTGTCCCGCACGGCTTCCATGTTCATGATCCGCAGGACGAACACGCCGAACCGGTGATTGGGTTCATCCGCGCCGATCAGCGGCAGAAACGCCTGATTGCTCTGCTTTTTGAAGCTGCGCTCCATAATAGAGAGATAGATTTTCTCTTTCAATTTCGGAAGCGATAGATTAAACGCAATGTTCCGCGTGATCGATTCACTCTGGCTCTGACGCTTGGCGTTCAGCACATCGACGGCCTTGCGTAGCGCCTGGTTCAAGTCTTGCCGGTTGACCGGCTTCAACAGGTAATCCACCACTCGGGCATGAATCGCCTGGCGGGTGAATTCGAAGTCATTATACCCGCTGATGACGATCGTCAGCAGCTCGGGATACTCCTGCTCCACGATCCGCAAGAATTCAACCCCGTTCAGCTCGGGCATCTTCATATCGACCATCACGATATCCGGCTTGTGCTGCTCCAGCATCGCCAGCCCCGCCTTGCCGTCCGTTGCTTCCCAGATTTCATCGACCTCAAGATCCTGCCAATTTCCCAATATTCGAATCGCTTCGCGAAGCGGTTCTTCGTCGTCGATGATCAATACTTTATACATGACTGCTGCCTCCCCGCGGTATCAACATACGCATCTCCGTGCCGCTCCCATCGCTTTGGATGCTGAGCTCGGCTTCCTCCCCATAGAGCAGCTTCAGGCGGGTATACAGGTTTTTGAGGCCGATATTCTCCCCTTCCTGCTCCTCCCATTCCTGGCGAAACGAAGCCTCAATCTGCTCCATGCGCTCCGGGGAAATCCCCGGGCCGTTGTCCGAAACGGAAATCGCGGCATGGGTGTCCCCCAGCTCGGCGTGAATGCGAATGGAGATGCCGTTCGACACTTTCTCCAGCCCGTGTTTGATGGAGTTTTCGACCAGGGACTGAATGGACAGCTTGGGAATTTGCAGCTCCTTGAGGGCCTCCTCCCATTCGACCGTTACCTGCAGACGGCTGCCAAACCGGGCTTTCTGCAGCGCCAGATAACGTTCGATATGCCGCAGTTCCTCCCTAGCGTGTACGATGTCTTTTCCACTTATGCAATATCTCAGCGTCAGCGCCAAGGCATCCACCATATCCGCCACCTCGTCGTCCCCGCTCTTCAGCGCCTTGGTCGAAATCGCCTGCAGCGCGTTATACAGAAAATGCGGGTTAATCTCGGCCTCCAGCGCTTTGAGAATGGCATTCTTCTCAACCAGCTTCATCTTGTAGCGCTCGTTGATCAAATCGTTCGTCCGCCGCACCATCCGATTGAAATGCCGGGATAAATAAGCGATTTCGTCCCGGCCCTTCACCGGAATCTCCGCATCAAACGTCCCTTCGCTAAAGCGGCGCATCTGCAGAGACAGATCCTTGAGCGGGCTTGTAATTTTATTGGAGAACAAGGTGACCAGCACTAACGAGATCAGCAGAAAAATCAAACCGATCAAATACCCCAGATTCCGCGTCGCTTTGGCGGCGGCATAAATATTGCTGTACGGAATCGGTTTGACCAGCTTCCAGCCCCCGTTCGCTTCAATGTTATAAATGATCAGATAACGTTCCCCCGCTTCGTCCGTCCAGGTCAGCGGCTTCATCGACGCATCCTCTCCAAGCCGGGCAAGCCATGACGCCTTGCCTACCTGATCCAGAAAGGCAGGGTCGTCCACATGGAAAGGGACGTTGTCCGGATCCAGATACAGCAGATGCTCGCCGTTCTCGAACGGGACATCTTTCAGGATCTGGTCTTTCGCCGTCGGCTTTAAATAGAAGGAAATGACGGCTTTCGGTTCGCGCGTGACCAGGGAACGCAAGACCCGGTGATACCCCATAAAGGTGGGCTCCTCTTTCATGACATAACCCGATTTCGCCCCGGGCACGATAAACGATTGATAAGACCGGTTATGACGGCTCTCCATGGCCTGCTTGTACCACGGCTGATCCGGGATCCCCTCCTGGTAGCTCGCCCGGATCGTTACGTTATAAGCTTCACGCGTGATGGCGTAATATTTGTGCTGGTCGATCAAGTACAGATAAATGCTCTCCAGGTCGTTTCGCGAATAAAACAGCCCGCGCAGGTAATCCTCCAGGTACATTTTCGCCGCATAGTCCGACTCTTCGTTGATAATCGCCTGCAGGATGTCCTCATAATGAATCAGCGGCAGGGACAGCTGTTCGACACCGGCCAGGTAGTCTTCCAGCTTCTGATTAATCAGCTTCAGGTTGTTTGTCGTGCTGGCCATGCTGTGGTTCACGGATTCCCGCTCCAGCATCTGATAAGAAATGACCGTCAGAAGACCAACCACCAGAATAATTATGGTTGTAAACAACAAAATAAGCTTATTGACCAGTCGGCGCGAAACCCGGTCAGTAAGCGTCGTTAACGTGTTTAAGATGCGGTTGAACATAACTCCTCATTTCTAGTACGCCGGGGAAAAAAGCGAGTTCACCTTTTTACCCTTAACTGTTTTCTTAAATCCATTTTGGCAGCAAAATCGCTGATTTATAATCATTATAGCCGAAAAAGCCAAGGTGTGCAGGGAACCGGCATCACCCGATCTTTTACCAATACGCCATGAAAACGAGGTGCCATTATGTTCAAACTAGGGAGAAAACGGGGCGAGCGATTGGAGTTTGGCCTATTCACGCTGCCGATTCTGATCTCCATTATCGCGGTCTTCTATTATCCGTTTGTCATGACCATACGTTATTCCCTGACCAAATGGAACGGGATCTCCAAACATCCGAAATTTATCGGACTCGACAATTTCAAGCAAATCTTTATGGGCGACGCGAACTTCTCGCATGCCGCCTGGTTTACGATCAAATACGCGATCCTTTATATCGTGCTGATCAACGTGCTGGCGATTTTGCTGGCGCTGGTGCTCGATATGAAGCTGAAGACGACAACCTGGCTGAGAGCCGCCTTCTTCATCCCTTACATCCTCAGCTTAGTCATCGTAGGTTTTATCTGGAAGTTCATCTTCATGCAAGGCTTCGAATCGCTTGGTGCCAGCACCGGCTGGGGAGTATTCGCCTTAAGCTGGCTGGGTGAACCCGGACTCGCCTTCATTTCGGTGTTGTTCGTATCCATCTGGCAGTCGATCGGATTTTATATGGTGATTTACATCGCGGGGCTGCAATCCGTACCGGACGACTTGAAGGAAGCGGCCACGGTAGACGGTGCCGGTCCATTTCGCCGATTCTTTAACGTGACGTTGCCCTTGCTGGCTCCGTCGATTACGATTTCCGTCTTTATGGCGCTGACCAACTCGATCAAGGTGTTTGACGTGATCTTGTCCTTGACCGGCGGCGGCCCCGGCGGCACGACTTACAGCGTGGCTTACGACATCTACCGCGACACGTTCCAGAACAACCTGTACGGCTATGGTACGGCCAAAGCGTTGATCCTGTTCGTAGCGGTGCTGATTATTACGGTGATTCAGCTCACCATCTTCAAACGCAGGGAGGTTGAGGCGTAATGAAAAAAAATACGGCCGGACGCATCATTCTAGAAATCGTGATGGTGCTCCTCTCCATCCTGTTCCTGTATCCGTTGTTCTTGACCATTATCAACTCGCTGAAGAGCTTCTCCGAGGTCATGACCGACGTGATCGCCTTGCCGAAGAAATTGACTTTCGAAAACTACAGCTATGTTTGGGAGTTCATCAACTACCCGCGGCTGTTCCTGAATAATGCCATTGTGACGATCCTCGGCTTGGCCGGGATCGTCCTGATCTCGTCCATCGCGGCGTATAAGCTGGCCCGCACCAAATCCAGAGCCAGCTCGATCATTTACTTCATCTGCATCATGCCGATGCTGATTCCGTTTCAATCGATCATGCTGACCGTCTTGCAGATGGCGAAGAACTTTCATCTCTCCGACAGCACCTGGGGACTTGGCATTTTGTACTGGGGCTTCGGCGCTCCGCTCGCCCTGTTCATCTACCACGGCTTCGTCAAGGGGATTCCGAAGGAAATCGACGAAAGCGCCACGATCGACGGCGCCTCCGGCTTCCGGCTGTTCTTCAGCGTGATCTTCCCGCTGCTGAAATCGGTCACTACCACGATCATCATCATCGACGTGATGTGGATCTGGAACGACTTCCTGCTCCCGCTGCTCATGGTGAACGGCTCGCCGGCCACCAAGACGCTGACGCTGGCCGCGTACACCTTCGTCGGCCAATACACGTCCGATTGGCAATACGCGATGACCGCTATGGTGATGGCCGTACTGCCTTCGATTATCGTCTTTATCTTCCTGCAAAAATACATCGTCAAAGGCGTTGTCGCCGGCGCGGTGAAAGGTTGAATAAAAAAGAGGGTGTCCCCAAAGCGGTTTTGGGGACACCCTCTTTATGCTATGCAATACTGTAACTTCTGGCAGCCACATTGTCGTTACTTTGGTCATCCATGCGTCAGTCCCTAATCGGGTTCTTCATGCCATGGTGTCCCTCATACTGCCTTTGCACGATTATCCCTCTCGCTCAGGGGGGCCAGAGCCAGGGCCAAGGCCAGGGAGCTGGAGTGAGACGAACTTTTGTCCATTTCTCGGCTACCTGATCAAAGGGAATAATCATGCAAAGGCTCGCTTCAGACCTATTATGACGGAATTCCCAGGCCCGGATAGACGAATCGAAGCTTAATCCAGCTCCTTATAAATAAAGTAATCAAAATCGGCTGGCTTGCGCATCCCGCTGAGGTCCTGGGCGCATACGCCGAGGAAGGTGCCGGTGAAACGCACTTTCTCCGCCGGATCGTCGGACAGGTGGCTGACGTCCACCGCCTCGCCGACGGCTTGCCAAGTCTCCCCGTCGAGGCTGTAAGAGAAACGCGCCCACTCGCGATCGATGCCGACGCGCAGCCAACAGCGCGATGCGCCATCGATCGAGATGTCTTCGTC
Source organism: Paenibacillus phocaeensis (assembly GCF_900021165.1). GTDB lineage: Bacteria > Bacillota > Bacilli > Paenibacillales > Paenibacillaceae > Fontibacillus > Fontibacillus phocaensis. The sequence continues at coordinate 311,269 of NZ_FCOQ01000012.1, forward strand.
CAGCAGTTCGTCGTAAACGCCGTTTTTCGTCTGAATGAGGTTCAGGCTTTTACCCTTCGTTTCATCGCGGGAAATCCGCAAATAGACATGATCATTCGTATCGTAAAATACGGTCAAGCCGGCCATCTGCTGGAACGTCTCCGGCTCGAACTCTACCGCGGTCTCCGCCAGGCAACGGAACGACTGCTGCCGCCGGGCCACCAGGCTTTGGCGGAACAGCGAGTTCATCGACTCGCGGCCATACAGCCGCAGGAAGCCGGGACGCTCGCGCAGCGTCAGCCAGTCCTCCGTTGGCGGAACGCGCAGCGTACTCCAATGGACGCCCAACTCGCCGCCGTCGAAGTCGTCCCGCTCCGGCTCCGGCTCGAACGGATGAGGCGGCAGCGCGGGGGCGGCCACCTCAACCTGCGGCTCATTGCCGCCGGTCTCCAGCCGGAACCAGCCGTCATCGGTCCATCTACCGCGCTGAATCGCCGTTTCTCGGCCAAGCGTGCAGTAGATATCCTTCGTCGGCCGTCCAGTCAAGTGCACCATGTACCACTCGCCCGTTTGCGTCTCGACCAGCGAGGCATGTCCCGCCTTTTGCAGCGCCAGGTGCGGTTTGCCCGAGGAGGTCAGAATCGGGTTGGTCGGGTCGACCTCGTACGGTCCGTCGATCGTCCGCGACCGGGCCATCGTGACCGCATGATCGTAATAGGTGCCGCCTTCCGCCGTGAGAAGGTAGTAATAGCCGTTTCTTTTATATAAATGCGGACCTTCGGTTAACCTAAGCTCTGTACCCGTAAAAATATTTTTGACCGGACCAACCAATTTCCGTTGTTGAGAATCGTATTCCTGAAGCACGATCCCGGCGAAATGATTTTTCCCTTTCCGGTGATCCCACAGCATGTTGACCAACCATTTGCGCCCGTCCTCGTCGTGGAACAGAGAGGGATCAAAGCCGCTGCTGTTCAAGTAGATCGGCTCCGACCAGGGCCCGTGAATATCGGAGGCCGTGACCAAATAGTTGGGAGTGTCCTTGAATGCGCCATGACGGCTTTTGACATCGGTATAAATCAAGTAGAACACACCGTTATCATAGCTGAGGCAAGGAGCCCAAACTCCGCAGGAGCCGGGATTGCCCAGCATGTCGAGCTGCGAAACCCGCGTTAACGGATGACCGATCAGCTGCCAGTGAACGAGGTCCCGGGAATGATGGATCTGCACGCCCGGGAACCATTCAAAGGTAGAGGTGGCGATATAGTAGTCGTCCCCGACCCGCAAAATTGAGGGGTCCGGGTTAAAGCCGCGCAAGATCGGATTAATGATCATCAAACGTACGCTCATATTTTTTCCCTCCCGTTTGAAACTGTTATCGAATTGATTATTGTTTTTCGCTCATTTGTTTAAAATTCGATTATAATAGAAATTAGGCTTTAATTTCTATTTATGCCTAAGGAGGCTTGATGATATGCCCGAACCACGGACATCCCACGATTCATCCCGTTTATCTCATATTCCCGTGTCGATTCTCGACCTGGCGCCGATCACTGCCGGCGGCACCGCCACCGAGTCGCTGAGCAACACGCTGGATCTCGCCCGGCACGCGGAGGGCTGGGGTTATCACCGCTATTGGCTCGCGGAGCACCACGGCATGCCCGGCATCGCCAGCTCAGCGACCTCGGTCGTGATCGGCCACGTCGCCGGCGGCACGAAGAAGATCCGCGTCGGCTCCGGCGGCATCATGCTGCCGAACCATGCGCCGCTCGTCATCGCCGAGCAGTTCGGCACATTGGAGTCGCTGTACCCGGGGCGGATCGATCTCGGCCTCGGCCGGGCTCCCGGCTCTGACCCGCTGACCTCGCATGCGCTGCGGCGCGGGCCGGGCAGCGACGGGCAGGATTTCCCGGAGCGGCTTGCGGAGCTGCGGAATTATTTCCAGCCCGTCTCCGGTTCCTCCATGCGCGTGCGGGCGATTCCCGGCGAAGGCCTGCATATCCCGATCTGGCTGCTCGGCTCCAGCGGCTTCAGCGCGCAGCTGTCCGCCCAGCTCGGTCTGCCGTTCGCCTTCGCCAGCCATTTCGCGCCGGATTACCTGCTTCCGGCGCTCGATCTGTACCGCACGCACTTCCGCCCGTCGGAGGAGCTGTCGAAGCCTTACGCGATGATCGGCGTGAACGTGATCATCGCCGATACCGATGAGGAAGCCCGCCGCCTGGCGACCTCCCAGCTGCAGCAGTTCCTCAACCTGATCCGCCGGCGCACGGCGCAGCTCAGCCCGCCAGTTGACCTGCTGGACTGGACGCCGCAGGAGCAGGCCCTGGTCGAACGCCAGCTTAGCTATGCGGCGATCGGTTCGCCGGAGACGGTGCGGAACCGGTTGGAGCAGTTGCTGACGGAGACCGAAGCGGATGAAATCATCGTCGCTGCGCAGGTCTACGACCATCAGGCCCGCTTGCGTTCTTACGAGCTGTTGGCGGAGTTGTTCGGGGGACCACGTTCCCTGTAACCCGACGGACACCTCTTTCCTACGCATCGGCTTGCAGGCCATCCGCCTGCAAGCCTTTTTGATTTTTCAGTCCCGTATCCTCTTGCACGAAGGGGCTTGGCTCTGCGAACCTCGTAGGTGAGGGGGAGTGTGTGTATGGTGCGTAAGGGGAGCGATCCTGTTGACCCGTGCGAATTGTTGCATTTACTGCAGCATTTTGAGGCGATTCCAGCAGGTACAGGCCAAAATGATGCAATTTGTACAACAATTTTGCTGGAACTTGCGAAGAATGCCGCAAAATGTTGCAGTTTTTACAACACTCTTCGAGTTGGACCCGGTTAGCATCGTATAAAGCTGCAGTTTTTGCAACATTGTCGGGATCGGCCGCGAACCAAACTAACTAACTAACTATCTATCTATCTCGGTTTGGATCTCGGCGCGCCCCTAACTTGACCCTCGCTCGCCCCCTCATCACCACCGCTTTCCCTAAGCCGCATTAAACCTCGCCCTGCGGCATCCAGATCCGAAAGTTCCCGCTAAGTGCCAGCAGCGCGAACAGATAGAGGCAATTGTCGTAATAGCGGCGCTTGCCGGTTCGCACCGGCGTGTTCCAGAACAGCTCGACGCTCGCTTGAGCCCGCGGGCCTTCAGCCGCCAGCGAGGCCATCGCATTGGTAGCGAGCAAGCCGACCGGATGCAGCGCCGGTTCATCGAACGGTTCGCCCGATATCGTGTAGCGGCGATAATTATCCGGCTTCTTGTCGGCGAAGAACGCCTGGATTTTGCCCGCCGTCTCCCGCTGCCAAGGATCTGCGGCGAACCACTCCCAATCGAGGCCCAGATTCGCGGCCACCCGATAAGCGTCACTGTAAAAGTGGCCGAACCCCCGCTCGTTATTGGGCGTCCCATCGTAATAGGCATACTCCGGCGCCAGCCCCGTAACCGGATGACAGGCGAGGTGCAGATAATGACGGCTCGCTTCAGCCGCCTCCTTCCAGAAGGGCCGATCCTCAGGATACGCCCACAACGCAAACAGCTCGTAGAAATGCGGCAGATGGTAGGAAGGATCGGAAAATTCACAGTTCGGGATAAACTTGATCAGCTTGTTGTCCGGATTCCACATCGGATAACCGGCCCCGTCTTCTCCCTTATGCAGACAAGTGCGCAGCAAGTCCCGCGCCTGGGTGCCGTAGTTGAACGGAGCCTCCCGGTCGCCCCAGCGATGGGAAGCGAACAGCAAAGCCAGCGCGAAATACTCCTCGCCGTCCGGCGCCGGCCCGTTCGACAGACGCTTGCCGTCCGGCGCGCAGGACCAGGCGAAATACCCGGCATTCTCCCCTTCGGTCATGTACATATGGGTCATTGTCCATTTCCAAAGACGGTCGAACACATCCTGGCGGCCGTACTGGACGGCCATCATCATCCCGTAAGACATGCCCTCCGTTCGCACGTCCAGATTCCCCGTATCCAACATGTAGCCCTTATCCTCGCCGGAAGGGTAATAAATGCGCGTCTCCTCGTCCCCTTCAAATAACAGCTTCCACGTTTCGTCCAGCCGGCACCGGATCGCTTCGTCCCCATAACCGTATTCCGCCAACAGATTCCGATATTTCCCGGTATAATAAGCTCCTTGGTGTTCTCTCATCGTCTAGCCGCCTCCTCCCGCCTCAGCTTGTATTGTTGTGCCATCCTCGTAAACGTAACACGCCCCCCGCAGGGATTCCATGTGCATTTCGCGCTTTTATTTATCCAAATCGAGCTCAACTGCCGCATGAATGTATACGCATTCAAACGGATGCGGAAAACGATGATTTTTTGCTTGCAAACCCCGCAGTTCCATACTACCATACAAGTATGGTAGATAAACAAAATGAGCAAGAATTGGCTACAACCAGAAAACAACGCGAACAAGAGTAAAGGAGGTGACGCAATGAGCGACAGATGGCTGACTCAGTCCGGTTCGGCGGGGAACACGGTGTATGCCAAGCTGAAGGAGCAGATCGTCACGCTGGAGCTGCCGCCGGGAACGACTCTTTCCGAAAAAGAGATGTCCCTGGCCTTTCAAGTCAGCCGCACTCCGGTTCGGGAAAGCTTCGTGCGGCTGGCGCAGGAAGGCTTGGTGGTCGTCTTGCCGCAGCGCGGCACGCGGGTATCGCTGATCGACCCCGAGCTCGTGGAGGAAGCGCGGTTTATGCGGGAACAACTGGAACGCGCCGTGATCCGGCTCGCCTGCGAACGGTTCCCGGAGGAAGCGCTGGCCGCGCTGGCCGACAATCTGGCCCGCCAGCAGGACAGCATCCGCCGGCACGACAACCACGCGATGTTTGCGCTGGACGAAGAGTTCCATCGCATTCTGTTCGCCGGCTGCCGCAAGCAGGGGACCTGGGACGTCATCCAGCAGATGAACGCCCACCTCAACCGGACGCGGGTACTGTGGCTGACGACCGATCCGCACTGGGAGAATCTTTACGAACAGCATCGGGCGATGCATGAAGCGATCGTCACTCACGACGCCAACCGGGCCGACGGGCTGATGAGGGAGCATTTGCAGCTCAGCATCTCCAATTTGCCGGTGCTGCAGGAGCGGTATCCGGATTATTTCAAGCAAGGTGAATTTACTTCGTAAATAACAAGGTAGGCGGTGAAGGGATGCGTATGACATTTCGCTGGTTCGGCGAAGGCAATGATACGGTGACGCTGGATCAGATCAAGCAAATCCCCGGGGTGGAAGGCCTTGTATGGTCGCTGCACGACGTACCCGCGGGGGAAGAATGGCCGATGGACAAAATCGAGGAGGTGAAACGGCAAGCGGACCGCTACGGCTTCCACCTGGATGTCGTGGAAAGCATCAATGTGCATGAAGAGATCAAGCTCGGCTGGCCAACACGCGACCGATATATCGAAAATTACAAGCGAACGATCGAGAAAGTCGCCAAGGTTGGCGTCAAGGTCATCTGCTACAACTTCATGCCGATCTTCGACTGGCTGCGCACCGATTTGCATAAGGCGTCGGGGGACGGTTCGACGGCGTTATTTTATGAGAAAGCCCGCATTCACAATATCGATCCGTTCGAGCTGGTGAAGGTCATCAACCAAAACAGCGCGCTGACGATGCCCGGCTGGGAGCCGGAGCGGCTGGAACAATTAACCTCCCTGTTCGAGGCGTATCAGGGCGTGACGGAGGAGGATCTGTGGCGCAACCTGGAGTATTTCCTGAAGGAAATCGTTCCGGTAGCCGAGCAGCACGGGATTAAAATGGCGATTCACCCGGACGATCCGCCGTGGTCGATCTTCGGACTGCCGCGCATCATCACGAGTCAGCAGAACCTGCGCCGCTTCCTGAAGCTGGTCGACAGCCCTTCTAACGGAATCACATTATGCAGCGGGTCGCTTGGCGCCAATCCGGACAACGATATCCTCGCAATGATCCATGAATTCCATGACCGGATTCCGTTTGCTCATATCCGCAATGTGCGCGTATTCGACAACGGTGATTTTATGGAGACGTCGCATCGAACCCAGGACGGTACCGTCGACATCGCCGGCATCGTCAAAGCGTATTATGACACTGGTTTCACGGGGTATGCCCGTCCCGACCACGGCCGCCATATCTGGGGCGAGGAGTGCCGTCCGGGGTACGGCCTGTACGACCGGGCGCTCGGCATCATGTATCTGTGGGGCTTGTGGGACGCTTATGTCAAGCAGGCCGGCCAGTTAGACTGAACTATACCAACGTTGAAAAAAGGAGTGGATCAACCGATGAGCAACTTGCCAGTACATCCCGCATTGGCCGGCAAAACCGCCGTCATTACCGGCGGAGCCGGGGTCCTCTGCCGGGCGATGGCCCTTGAGCTGGGCCGCCAGGGAGCGAAGGTGGCGATCCTCAACCGTACGCTCGCCAAGGGCGAAGCTGTGGCGGACCAAATTCGCGCTGACGGCGGCACGGCGGCGGCATTCGCCTGCGACGTGACGGACGCCGAAAGTGTTAAGGCGGCGGAGGCCGCCGTTCGGGAGCTTTGGGGCCCATGCGATATTCTGGTCAACGGAGCCGGCGGCAACCATGCCAGCGCGAATACGACGAATGAAATTTTTCAGCCGGAAGATGTCGCCAATCCCGAGGTCACCAGTTTCTTTGACCTGAGCATCCTGAGGGTTCGCGGCGTTCTCGACTTAAACTTCACGGGGACGTTGATCCCAACGCAAATTTTTGCCAAAAAAATGATCGGACGTCCCGGCGCAACCATCCTCAACATCTCCTCCATGAGCTCTTATAGCCCGATGACGAAGGTTCCTGCGTACAGCGCGGCTAAGGCGGCGGTCAACAACCTGACGCAGTGGCTGGCCGTGCATCTGGCGGAATCCGGCATTCGCGTGAATTCGCTCGCGCCGGGATTTTTCCTGACCGAGCAGAACCGCAATTTGCTGACAAACCCGGACGGATCGCTAACCGAACGTTCGCATAAGATCATCACCCATACCCCGATGCGCCGCTTCGGCGTGCCGGAGGATTTGCTGGGGACGTTGCTGTGGCTGGCGGATGCCGAGACGTCCGGCTTCGTTACAGGCACCGTGATCCCGGTCGACGGCGGATTCATGGCTTATTCAGGAGTCTAAGCGGAGGCTCGCCTGATCTGGGAAAGTGGACACTAACGAGAGTAAAGTACGGAACCGAGTGGCTATTTTATAAGGAGATGAAGAACTCATGTCTAAATTTCAAGTCATCACTGAGATTCCCGTCCGGGAACAAGCCGTCGCTTTTACGTTTGATGACGGTCCCAATCCGCTGTACACTCCGCAGGTCCTGGAGATCTTCCGGGAGGTGCAAGGAAAGGCGACTTTCTTCATGATCGGCACGCAGATCGAGAAAGATATGGAAACCGCGAAAGCCGTCCATGCGCAAGGCCATGAGATCGGCAACCACTCCTATTCACACCCGCGCCTGCCCGAACTCAGCCCGGAGGAATGCCGAAGGGAAATGCAACTGACGGAGGAGCTGATCCGGCAGGTAACCGGGGCAAAACCCAAGGTCTACCGCCCGCCGTACATCGATACCACCGAGGAGGTGGCCGCCATCACCGCCGGTGAATTCGGTTATCCCGCAATCGGGGCGGTGAACGGCGCGGCGATGGACTGGGAAATGCCCGGAGTTGCGCACATCGTGGAAAAAACGCGGGAACAGGTTCGCCCCGGCAGCATCCTGCTGTTCCATGACGGCTTCAACGATCGTTCCCAGACCGTTGAAGCCGTGCGGATCCTGGCCGCTGAACTGACGGCCGCCGGGTATCGGCTGGTCACGGTCAGCGAGCTGTTTGCGTTGAGCGCTGCCGAAGCGTAAGACGCCCGACAAAAAGGCCAAAAGGGCCGCGCCAATTATGCGCTCCTTTTGGCCTTTTTTCTTCCAACGGCGGCTTGGCGGGAAACTGGCAACCGTTGAGGGTCCCCGGACCCTCATTAGTCATAGGCGTTCCCCCGCCACGGACAACGCCGGGCTGTCCGGCTCGGCCGCTTCCGTTACAACCGCCCGCCCCCCTTCTCTACGCCGCAGGGTCCCTTTTTGCGCAACATATAACATCAATCCGGTAAACACGACACCGCCCAGGAAGTTGCCGATCAAGACGGGAATCTGATTCCATACCCACCAGTCCGCCCAACTGACGTTCGCCCCGAGCAGCATCCCCGCCGGGATTACAAACATATTGACAACGGCATGCTCGAACCCCTGCGCGAAAAAAATCAAGATCGGCAGCCACATCGCTGCGATTTTGCCGATCGTCGACTTTGAGGTCATCGCCATCACCACGCCCAGCGTCACCATCCAGTTGCACAAAATCGCCTTGATGACCGCCAGTGCCAATCCACTGCCTCCCATATGCTTGTAGGCCAGCGTCTTCGCTTCACTCGTCTGAATCAACACCTGCACGAGCGGGTGTGTCAGGTCCGTGCCCATTTTCGTTATCGTCAGTCCATACAGGACGGCATACACAGCGCAGCCGATCAGATGCCCGAGAATCACCCAGCCGAAGCTGGTCAACATCCGCGCCCACGAGACGCGCCGCTCCAGCACCGCCAGCGGGATCAGCGCGAAGCTGCCGGTGACCAGCTCCAGGCCCAGCAAGACGATGATGACAAAACCCACCGGAAAAATCGCGGCCCCCACGATCCCCAGCGAGGTTTGCTGCGTCGCGGTGAACGCCAAGGTCGTGGCAAACGCAAGGATCGCCCCGCCCAAAAACCCTTTGACCAGCAGTTGCTGAATGCTGAGGCCAGCTTTATTTTCCCCCGTCTCGATCATATTTCCGAGCACTTCTCCGGGTTTGACGTAATCCATGGTTCATCCCCTCCTTATTAATGTACGGTGCGAACTCTAATCGCTACAGCGAAATATAGACAACCCCGGTCGCTTCATCCACTTCAGTCTCATAAACCGTGACCTCGCCATGATCGGGTTCCTGGACACGCCCGCTGTGGAGATGGATCTTCCAATCATGCAGGGGACAATGCACGTTCGAGCCGCATACCATCCCTTCCGAAAGCTTGCCGCCTTTGTGCGGACAGCGATTCTCGAGAGCGCGAACACGTCCGTCGCTGAGGCGGAAGATCGCAATCTCCCTCCCCTCGACCAGCACCGTCCGCGAGCCAAGCCGGTCAATATCGTCCAACCGGGCCACCTGAACTTTAGTAATCATGGTTACTCCCCTCCCAGAAAAGATTACGAATTTTGCAGCTGCACATCTTGCAGCGGTTCGAAGTTCTTGCGCAGTTCCTCATTTTCAATGATTTCCTTCCATGGATCGGTCGTCCGACTCAGCGTCTCTTCGATCCGCGCAGCCAGGGCCCGGCGTTCATCCGCATGTTCCAGCACGGCCTTGATCGCGTCCAGACCTACCCGTTCGATCCACTGCGCGGTGCGTTCGTTCCAGTTCGCCTGCTCGCGGTAATGCTGCAGGAACGCGGCCGTCCATTCGACGACCTCGTCTTCGGTTTTCACGACGCAGAGCAGCTCCGCTGCCCGCACCTTCACACCGCCGTTGCCGCCGACATGGATCTCCCAACCGCCATCGATCGCGACAACGCCGAGATCCTTAATCGTCGCTTCGGCACAGTTGCGCGGGCAGCCCGATACCGCCAGCTTGACTTTGCCCGGCGTGTTCAGGCGTTCGAACGTTTTCTCCAAGCGGATGCCCATCCCAATGGAATCCTGGGTGCCGAACCGGCAGAAGGTCGAGCCCACGCAGGTCTTCACCGTACGCAGCGCTTTGCCGTACGCATGGCCGGAGGCCATCCCCAGCTCCTCCCACATCTTCGGCAGATCCTCTTTCTTCACGCCGAGCAGGTCCAGCCGCTGTCCGCCGGTGAACTTCACCATAGGGACGTCATACTTCTCCGCAACCGCGGCGATCCGTTTGAGTTCAGCCGGGGAGGTGACCCCGCCGTAGATTCGGGGAACGACGGAGAAGGTCCCGTCCTTCTGGATGTTCGCATGGTACCGCTCGTTGGCGAAGCGGGATTCTTTCTCATCCACATATTCGGCCGGCCACAGCATCCCCAGGTAGTAGTTCAGCGCCGGGCGGCATTTGGAGCAGCCCTCCGGCTCGCGCCATTCCAGCACGTTCATGACCTCGCGCACACTCTTGAGCCCCATCTCCTTGATGCTGGCCACGATCTCCTCGCGGCCCAGCGGCGTGCAGCCGCAGATGCCCTCTTTCACAGCCTTGACATCGCCCTCTGCGTACAGATGCAGCAGCCCCTCCACCAGAGGCTTGCAGCCGCCGCAGGAGCCGGACGCTTTCGTGCACGCTTTGATCTCGCCTACGCTGGCGCAGCCGCCCTTCACCGCTTCGACGATGGTGCCTTTGGCGACGCCGTTGCAGCCGCAGATGATTTCATCGTCGGCCATCGCTGCCAGCCTGGCATTGGGGGAGGCTCCCGCTCCGGCCCCCGCTTGCCCCGGAGCATACCCGAGCAGCAGCTCCTTCTCCTTCCCGGCCACGGATTCGCCGCTTTTGATTTTGGCAAATAACGAAGGGCCGTCCGTCGTATCCCCGAACAACACCGCACCGATCAACCTGTCGTCCTGCAGCACGATTTTGCGGTACGTGCCTTCCAATTCGTCCTGGATGCGCAGCGAGCGCGTCCCTGGAGCATCTTTAAAATACCCGGCGGAAAAAACATCCACCCCCGAGACCTTCAACTTCGTCGAAGTCACGGAGCCCTCATACCCGGCTGTGGCTGCGCCTGCCAACCGTTTGGCCAGCACGCTGCCCTGTTCATAGAGCGGCGCTACCAGCCCGTAGGCAATGCCGCGATGCTCGGCGCATTCCCCGACGGCATAGACCCCCGGTGCACTTGTCTCCAGGTAGTCGTTCACGATGATGCCCCGCGCGACCTCCAACCCCGCTTCTGTCGCCAGCTCAATATTGGGCTTGATCCCGACGGCCATTACAACCAGGTCGGCTTCCAGGCGGCTGCCGTCTGCGAACTCCAGCCCCTCGGCTCGCCGTCCGCCGGTAATCCTGGCCGTTTGCTTCTGCAGCAGGAACTTCATCCCCTGCGTCTCCAGCTCGCGCTGCAGCATCCGCGACGCCGGTTCATCAAGCTGACGTTCCATCAAATAAGGATGAATGTGCACAACCGAGACGTCCATGCCGAGATGCAGCAAGCCGCGAGCCGCCTCCAGTCCCAGCAGGCCGCCGCCGATGACCGCGGCTTTCTTATATTGGCGCGAAGCCTCCATCATCCGCTCGCAATCTCGGATGTCGCGAAACCCGATTACGCCTTCCTTGCGTGCACCGGGAATCGGCAAGAGGAACGGGTTCGAACCCGTGGCGAGGATCAACGCATCGTAATCAGCCTCCACCCCGGATGCGGACACGACTTTGCGTTTCTTCGTATCGATTTGAACGACGGCATCGCCCAAATGCAGCCGGATCTTATTCTCCTCGTACCAAGCCAAATCATTGATAATGATCTCCTTCAGGTCCGCTCCACCCGCCAGCACCGAAGACAGCATAATGCGGTTGTAGTTCGGATGCGGCTCCGCGCCGAACACCGTTATGTCATACGCTTCCGGAGCCAGCTTCAGCACATGCTCCACCGTTCGCATCCCCGCCATGCCATTCCCGATCAGCAATGTGACATTTGTATTGATTTTTCAGAAAAAAGGCGAGAAAATACACTTATCATTTAAAAATTGAAATTTTATGTGAGGTTTTCTTTCCAATGCACCACCGCTTACTCTTGGAGAGTCCAATCCCTTTAGCGCTTTAATGTCAATGTCAAGCATGCTTGAATTTGGAACACACTGTTATGGATAGGAGGGAACACCTCTCGATGCGCTTCTTATTGGTCATTCGCGAAGCTGCTGCCCCCGGGACTGCCCCGGCAGATCCCCTGAAGACTTTGCCCTTGGCTGCACCCGAAACCCTCCTCAAAGCGAGCGGGTATCAGGTCCTTCTCTCCTGCCAGGAACCGCAAATCCGCAAGCGGATGAAGGAGGTCGACGCAGCGGTGCTGGATATGCCGATCGAGGGCATGCAGCGCTGGGGCGCGTTGCTCCTGCAGTGGAAGCCGCTCCCGCTCTTATGGTGGTGCAGCTCCGTCACTGCCGGCTCCTCGCTCGAAGCTTGCGAAACCGAGGTCCCCGTGGACGGCCTGCTCTTCCCCTCCATGACCGCAGCGGAGCTGCATTGGGCGCTGCAATTTGGCGCCAAGCATTTCTTTGAGCGCCGGACGTGGCTGGATGAACGGGCCCAACTGGTTTCCCGGTTGGAGGAACGCAAGTGGATCGACATGGCCAAGAGCATTTTGTGCGACATCAACAAAGTGTCCGAGGCCGAGGCATACGATCTGCTGCGCAAACGGGCGATGAACGAACGCAAACGGATGGTGGATGTCGCGACCTCCGTCGTCAAAGCCCACCAGCAATTGAAGTTTTGAGTAGCATCGGATTCCAATGATACCAATAAAGGAGGGGCCCTGATGACGATGACAGAAATTTTGAAGGAAGTAGGCCGAGGCAAAAGAGGCGCCCGCGACCTGACTTACGCGGAGGCGAGCGAAGCCGCCGAATGGATGATCGGAGGCCAAGCGACACCTGCACAGATCGGCGCCTTCTTCATGGCGCAGCGGATTAAGCTGGAGAGCGTGGAGGAGCTGAAGGCGTTCGTATCGGTCTTCCGGAAGCATGCCCATCGCTCCCCGATTCCGCAGGGACTGGATTGCGCCGGACCTTATGACGGCCGAACCACTTCCTTTATGGCAACGTTCGCCACCTCTTTCCTGCTGGCTGCAGGAGGGCTTCCCGTTACCCTGCACAGCACCTCGTCGCTTCCGCCCAAGTGGGGCGTGACTCTGACCGATTTGCTCGGCGAATTAGAGATTGACAGCCGGTTGATGGAATGGGCCCCAGCCGCTCGCCCGGCGGATTTTGCCGGGGTCCGGTTCGTACCGGCGGAGATCTGGTGCCCGCCACTAGCGAAGCTTCGTCCCATCCGCGAGGAGCTGGGCTTGCGCACGATCCTGAATACCATCGAGAAGCTGCTGGACTTCAGCGATTCGCCTTATTTGGTGTACGGGGTATACCATAACACGGTGTTCGACCGGATGGCCCAGCTGATCGAGCAGTTGGATTACCGCAGAGCGTTGATCGTGCAAGGGGCACAGGGCTCGGAGGACCTGTTTATCGATCGGCCGACGCGCACCTATGCGGTAGGCGGCGGCGAAGCCCGGCTGCACGTGATCGACCCGGAAACCTACGGGTTGGACACCCCGCTGCCGGAAGAAGATGATGCGGCCTGGACTGCGGCCAAGCAGCTGCGGGTTACCGAACAGGTGCTGCAGGGCCGCGCGCACCCGGCTTACGTGAATCAGGTGCTGCTGAACGGTGCGGTTCGCCTGGAGCTTGCCGGCCGCGTCGATTCCGTCGAGGAAGGCATCTATACCTGCAAAGCGCTGCTGGACGACGGCGGACCCTGGGCCACGTACTGCAGCTGGCGCGACATGCTGCGCCTGGAGCAAGCAGCCGCCGCAGAACGCGCACAAGCCCCCCACCAAGCCTGATTCCAGGCGGTGGGAGGCTTATTCGTTGCCGCGGTAACAAATAGCGGTAAATGTTCACCTTATTTCCGGGAAAAGCGCCAAAAGGATGGCCGCGACCGGCAAATAAGGGGATTACCACGCCGCACCTGACATCCCTGCGCGCCGTCAGAATCAATACGCCCCGCGGATATGCTTCGCCACTTCCTCTTGGTAGAAGAGGGCCAACCGCTTCAGCTCGTCTGCGCTGAACGAAGGCACGTCGATCGCGCCAAGGTTGTCCTCGACTTGACGCACGTTGCGGAAGCCGGGGATCACGCAGGTCACCTCCGGCTGGTCGAGAATCCAGCGCATCGCCGCACGGGCCATATCCCCGCGGCCTTCGGCGATCCAGCCCAGCTGCGCCGCCAGCTCGACGCCCTTGGCGAACGGCAGGCCCGCAAACGTCTCGCCGACGTTGAATTGCTCGCCGTTGGCGTTGAAGCTGCGATGATCGTCCGCGGCAAACGTGGTGTCCGGCTTGAACTTGCCGGTCAGCAGGCCGCTGGCCAGCGGAAGCCGAACCAGGATGCCGACGCCGGCTTCCTGCGCCTTCGGCAACAGCTGGGTCAATGGCTTCTGGCGGAACAGGTTCAGAATGACCTGCAGCGCTTTAACCCCGGGAACGCCCAGGCAGAACAAGCCTTCTTCCACCGTTTCCACACTGACGCCGTAATGGCGGATTTTGCCTTCCGCCTGCAGCTTGTCCAGCACCTCGAACACCCGGCCGTCCTGAAGCACGGACATTGGCGGGCAATGGATCTGGTACAGGTCGATGCGCTCGCGCTCCAGCCGTTTCAGGCTGGCTTCGCAGTACGCGCGGACCCGCGCTTCCGAATACGTCTCCAGGTCATGTATATCGCCGGCGCGGCAAAATTTCGTCGCGATATAGATGTCGTCTTCCTTCCCTTTGGTCGCTTGGGCCAGCAGCTGCTCCGCATGCCCGTCGCCGTACACGTCCGCCGTATCGAAGAAATTCACGCCTTCCCCGATCGCTTTATCCAAGCCCTTCAAGGCCTCATCATCATTCGTGTTGCCCCAGCTGCCGCCGATGGCCCAGGTCCCGAAGCTGACCTCGCTGACTTTCAATCCTGTATTTCCGAGCTCCCGATATTTCATCGGTCTTCCCTCCTCAAGGTTTGATCTGTCCAAGTGCCTATCCGGTTCTGCATGCTTCAAAAGAGGCCCTTCCAACCAGAAGGACCTCTTCCTATATTACACTGAAAATATCTGTTGAACAAAGCCTGACGGCATATGTCAAGCGGTTCGGATTTCCTTCTCTGCTTATCCAGCCTTTAACGAATCTTGAACCAATCGAAGCAAGCTGGAGCCGAACAAGGAGCCCCGTTGCCCGCCGCATATAAACCAACTACGACGCCGGTAAAACACATCTTGCGAACGTAATCCTCGGGGGACAAGGCAAGGGCGCTCTCCGAAGCCAGCTCGGTCCAATGCCGACCGTCCAGCGAATAATAAAGCGTATAAGCCCTTTCGTCCGAACGAATCTTCAAATGCACATGATCCGTAAATACCGGCACGATCACTGCAATTCGCGTCTCTCCGCGAACCGTCAACCGGGCAACGACCTTGTTCTGTCCCTCATCCCGTGTGAGATACACCTCATAATGGGCCGCCTCATCGCGCCGGGCACACAGACCGGCCTCCTCGCCGTGTTGAATGCCCTTGAATTGCACCAGCGTGCTCCATTCCGCCTGGACCCGCTGCTGCCTTCTCCCGACGAAGGCGACGGGGGCCACGTCATTTAAGCCCGCAGCTTGCCCGCGCAAGGACAGCCATCCCGGGCGCTCGTCCAGCGACCAGCTGCCTTCCGCCGGATTGCGAAGGAACGTCCAGGCCGGGGACAGCGAATCCCCATCGAAATCATCCCTCTCCGCCAATGAAAGGACCTCAGCTCCAGCCTCAGCCCCCACGCCCGCCCCTGGGACCCGAGGTATGCTCATTTGGAGCTGTACGAGGCCTTCGTTGTTGTCGATCATCGGCCAGCCGTCCTCGTTCCAGGTCACCGGGGCAAGGAACGTTTCCCGGCCCAACACGCTGTAGCCGGAGCCAACCAGCCGAACACCGAGAAAGACCGCCCACCAATCGCCATTGGGGTCCTCGATCAAATCGGCATGCCCCAAATATTGAATCGGGTGCTCGATGTTCCGGTGGGTTAAAATCGGCTCTGCATAGAGCTCGAACGGGCCGTACGGACCGGGCCCCCGGCCAATGATCTCCCGATGATCCTTGGCGGTGCCGCCCGAAGCCGTCATGATGTAATACATCCCGCGAATCTTGTACAAATGCGGCCCTTCCGTCCAGGGCCCGCCGTCGCCCCGCCAGATCACCACCGGTTCACTTAACGCCTGGCCGGTCGCAATATCAATTTCGTATTGGATGGCATGAGAATCGTAGTCCGCCCCCTGCTGCGCAGTCACATAGACCTTCCCGTCCTCGTCGAAGAACAGGGACGGATCGATGCCGCCATACGGAATCGGGATCGGATCGGACCAAGGGCCTGCCGGATCGGTTGCCGTTACGTAAAAATTGCCGATCCCCCGCACGTCGGTTGTAATCATGTAGAACACGCCGTCGTGATAACGGATCGTGGGCGCGTAGATGCCGTCCGAGCTTAATCGATCCCGAAGATCGAGTTGACTTGGTCGGTCCAGCACATGCCCGATCTGCTCCCAATGGATCAAATCCCGGCTGTGGAAGATCGGCACGCCGGGGAAATATTCAAACGAACTGTTTACTAAATAAAAATCATCCCCGGCCCGAGTGATGCTCGGGTCGGGGTAAAATCCGGGTAGAATCGGATTGGTGTATGATACCGGGGGTTTCATCATTATTCTTTGACACTCCCAACGTTAAGACCTACAACGAAATATTTCTGCATGAACGGATACACCAGCAGGATCGGAACGGAAGCCACAACAGTCACCGCCGCCCGAATGGACAACGGAGTAACCATAGAAGCTGAATCCCGGGTGATACCGGCGCCGTTGGCGACAGCCGGATTGCTGTTGGCGTTCATGCTGGAGGACAGCAATTTCATCAACTCATATTGCAGGGTGCTCAGTTCCTGCCTCGAGGATGTGTACAGAAAGGCGTCGAACCAGGAGTTCCAGGCCCCAACGGCAACGAACAAGGCGATTGTAGCCAATACCGGCTTGCACAGCGGGAATATGATCGACCAGAAGATCTTGAAATCGCCTGCGCCGTCAATTCTCGCCGACTCCACCAAGCTTTCGGAAATCGTGCCGATATACGTCCGAATGACGATCAAGTTAAATGCGCTGATCATCGACGGGACCACGTATACCCAGAACGTGTTGATTAAATGCAAGTCCTTCATCAGGAAGTATCCCGGAATCAAACCGGCGTTAAAGTACATCGTCAGTACGAAGATAAACGTAATCGGCTTGCGGAATACGTATTCCCGCCGACTGAGCGTGTAAGCGAGCATCGTCGTCAGGAAGATGTTCAGGATCGTAGACAACACGGTTCGTGCCACCGAGATCAGAAAAGCGTCATAGATCGTCCCGGAGACGAAGATCGCCTTGTAGTTCTGCAGCGTGAATTGTCTCGGCCAGAGGTACAGCCCGCCGCGGATAGTATCGTTACCGGCGTTAAACGAAACGACGATCGTATTTAAAAAAGGATATAACGTCACGACTACGAGAAAAATCATGAATATCGTATTGACGGTATTAAACAAAATCGGCTCCAGCTTGCCTCTTCCGATCCGACTCCGCACAGCGGCAGCTGGTACTCGCTCTGGGCTGATCGATTGGTTTGCCATCTCTATAACAGCCTCTCTTCCCCTAGTCGTTTGGCCATCCAGTTCGCGAAGAGCAGCATGGTTACGCTAACGACCGTTTTGAATATACCGCCGGCTGTGGCCAGTGAGTAGTTACCTTGGGCAATCCCGTATTTCAGCACGAAGATATCGATCGTTTCCGCCCAATCGACGACCAGACCGTTGCCGAGCAGGTATTGCACCTCGAAGCCGGCCTCCAGAATATGGCCGATGGACATGATCAGCAAAATGACGATCGTCGGCTTAATCCCGGGAAGCGTGACATGGAGCATTTTCCGATAACGGCTGGCCCCGTCGATATCCGCAGCTTCATAGAGCGCCGGATCGATCGCGGCCATCGCCGCCAAGTAAATGATCGTGTTCCAGCCAACCTCTTTCCAAACGTGGGAGGCGCCAACAACGCCCCAGAAGTATTTGCCTTCACTCAGCCAGAGAATCGGCTCCTTAATCAGATGTAGCCGCATCAATACATCATTGACGATTCCATCTGAAGCGAGCGAAGTGGCTACGATTCCGGTAACGATGATCCAGGACAAGAAATGCGGAAGATAAGAGATCGTTTGAACGGTTCTTTTCCAGAAAATCTTCTTGATTTCATTCAGCAGCAAGGCCAGAGCAATCGCGGTTACAAAGCCCAGCACCAGGTTGATGATACTCATCCCCAGCGTATTGCGCAGCACCCGAAGGAAACTGTCGTCCGTAAACAGAAACTTGAACTGCTTGAAGCCCACCCACTCCTGCTGACCAAAGCTTCTTGCCGGCTTGTAATTTTGGAACGCCATCGTCCAGCCCCACACCGGGACATAAGCAAATAATATGATATAAGCCAATAACGGGACCGACATAAAAATCAACTGTCGCTGACTTTTGATGAGGGACCAGGTTATCTGCTGTTTTTTCCGTTTTTTCGCTTTCGGGACGATTGTTTCGTTCGTTAAGGTCTCATCCATATTTGTTCTCCCCACAAAGCCTATGATTTCGAAGAATGGAAGGCTTAGCGCCTTCCATTCCCCGATTGAATCCCTGTCTTATTTCACAGTCCAGCTGTCGATTCTCCATTGCAGTACTTCATTAATGCGGTCTTCGTAAGCTTTGATATTGAGCTTGTGGATTTCTCCGACGTATTCATCCCACACCTTGTCGAACTCGGCCGGATTAGCCAAAATGGCCTTCGGCAAATATTTCGTAGACAGATCGTTTTGTTTGGTATTGACGATCTTCGCTTCGGAGCCTTCGACCAGGTCCACAGACCATGCCGGGTAGGCGATTTCGTTCTCCGGAGCTGGGGTGAAGAAGTCTACATAACTGTTGAAGCCGTAGGCTTCCAGGAATTTCTTATCGTATTCTTCGAGACCTGCCTTGTATTCTTCAGGCTGAGCAGCGGCATCCGTCGCATTGCCGTCGCTGAAGTAACCTTCCATTTTCGGACTGAATTTGTGAAGCGTATCGGCTTTATTCGCCAGCTTCCAAGTTGCATCCGTAAACAGGTCGCGTTGCTCCTGCGTTTTCATGAAGCGGCCTTCTTCGTTGACGATGTAGTCTTCGCCTTCGATGCCCCAGGACATGATCTTTTGCCAATCTTCCTGAATCAGGCGATCCCAGAATTGCAGGATTTTGATGGCTTTCTCTTCGCCGGCATTCACGCTGATCCCGAAGCCGTTGTTCAGATTCAGCGCCGGACGATCCAGGTAGTGGTCCGTGATGCTGGCATCGAAAACCAGCGGCAAGCCAACATAGGTTCTTTCATGTTTCTTCGCCGTAATCAGCACGTTCTCGGCGTCTTGGAAATTCCAGTGCTGGTCGAAAAATCCGAGTACTGACCCGCTGGAAATTTTCGCTTGATATTGGTCATAGTTCTGGGTGAACGTTTCCTTGTCGATCAATCCTTGAGCGTTCACCTCATTCAGCTTCTGATAATATCTCTTGGCATAATCCTTGTCCGCAAAGATTTCGGCCTTGCCGTCCTTGACGACAACGCCGCCGTCGTTCGGATGTCCGATCAAATGCTGAGGCGCATTGAACAGTCCCCAGTTTCTCCAGTCATAGTTCAAAATTTCAAAACCGATCGTAGGCTTGCCTTCGATGGTTGGGTTTTTCTCCTTGTACTTGGCGATCAGGTCAAAATATTCGTCAAGCGTTTTGACTTTGGGGTATCCCGCATCCTCCAGCACGGCTTTTTGGATCCAGAAGGCCGGACCCGAATACCAGGTCGAGCTGACTTCCCCGTTATAAGCCCCGTAGTTCGGCAGCGTATAAATATGGCCGTCGTTCGGGTCTTTCATCATGTTCCAGTATTTTTCGTAATGCTTTTTCAGGTTGGGTGCATACTTTTCGATGAGGTCTTCCAGCGGAATAAAGGCGCCGGCCGCCGTCAATTTCGTGTTGGCGGTCATAATGTCAGGATAATCGGAACCCGCAATCATTACGCCGAGCTTTTGGTTAATGTCCCCGGCGAGAAATTCGAATTTGAACGTTGCGCCAAGCTCATCCTTGATCTTCTTGTAGATCTTGTTGTCCGGTGTCGGCTGTTGGCCGGCTTCACCGATAAACGCTGTAATTTCGAACGGTTCAACCTTATCTCCGGCATTGTTTCCGGTTGTTGCTTGATTATCCGTGGTGTTGTTTTCGGCTTGGGTAGCGTTGTTATTGCCGCCGCATCCCGACAGGATGACGCTGAGCGATAACAGCAGGATCACGCTGAGCCGGAGTACTGATTTGGTCTTGCCCCCCATGTAAAGCACCTCCGCAATGATTTGTTGACGCCCGGGTCTATTTGAAAGCCCTTTCATCAACTTATCTTTTATTCTAAGAGTGCTACCAAGCCGTAACTAGTTCACAATTAAAGTTTTAACCTTCAAAATTTCAGTTCCTGTTTCTGTATTCGTTAGGCGACATTTGTAATCTCTTCTCAAAATGCTTGAGAAACTGTCCATAATTCGTGTAACCGACCCGTTCGGCCACCTCGCTGTTATTCAGGCTTCCGTCGCCAAGCAGCCGCACAGCTTCTTCAATGCGCAGATTATGGATCATTTCGTTAAAATGAACGCCGTTCTTCTTCTGCAGCAGCTGGCCCAAATAGACCGGATGGAGGTAAAACACCTCCGCCAGCTTCTTGATTGTCAAAGGCTCGCGGAAATGCTCCCGAATATAAGCGTTGATGTTCTGGACGACGCCCTGGGAACGTTGGGTTTTGTCTTCAAGGAGCAGGTCGATGCATGCCTGACCGAATGCATGGATAAGGTCCATTAAGTCCCGCAAAGCCGGTATGGCCGAGGCATTTCCGGGAATGTCGTATTTGCTCTGCAGCTCCGCAGCCTTGTCCGGCATTTCTTCCAGGTGCTCGATCATGAGGTAAGACAAGTGAATGACGAACTTACGCACGATGTCCGGCGCGAGGAAATGCTCCCGGAAATGGCGCTCCGCCCGGGACAACCCTTCCTGCAAACCGGATTTGTCCAGCAGTTGCAGCGCCCCGATGATTCGATCCGCCAGTTCCGTCTGGTCGTACTGACAGCGGAACGAGAGTCCCGCCACATTACGGTAAACGGTGATCCCGCCAGACTCATCCGCATAAAAATGGTGCTCCATGGCCGTCTGGGCTTGACTGTACGCTTCCGCAATTCCTTGCAGGCTCGCCGTCCCCTGGCCGGCGGCCGCCACCGCTCCGAGACGGCGGCACCGGCTCTCCCATTCACGAATCCGGGCAAGGCCGTCCGGGCCATCCTGTTCGGGGTTGAATCCGTAAACCAGGGCAAGGCTGCCAAAATCCAGATCGATCACATACATCGCTTCCCGTTCCCCGGCGTAAGCGGCGGTCAGCTCCCGCGCCTCCGCAAAGCTGTTGCTCTTCGGTTGAAGGAGACAGACATTCCACGCCTCCCGGAGATTCGAGAGGGCGGCGATTCGCTCCGTCTCCCAAGGAAGGCCTGACGTTTGGTTCATAAATCTCTTGAGCAGGTTAACCGCTTCCTCATAAGAGGCGATCCGATGGATACGCTGGCGCCCCTGTTCCTCCATCAACTCCTTATAGATCGCCCCCAGTTCTTCCGCGGCGATCTCCTCGTCGATCGGCTTCAGCAAGTACCGGGTGATGCCGAAGCGGAGCGCTTTTTGCGCGTATTGGAACTCACTGTAGCCGCTGACGATGACGAAGCTGACCTGCCGGGTATGCTGCTTCTGCCAAGCTTCAATCATCTCCAGACCATCCATCACCGGCATCCGCACATCCGTGACGACCAGATCGGGCTGGAGTTCATCCATCTTCTCCAGGGCCTCCGCACCGTTGCTGCTGGTTCCGCAAACCTCGAAGCCAAGCTCCTCCCAGTTGATCCACAGCTGCATTCCCTCCAGCGCCGCCGGCTCATCATCCACCAATAACACCTTGAATTTCATGGTTATTCCTCCCCGATTATCCCTTCTTGGTGTTGTAGCAGCTTGACCGGAATCTCGAAGGACACCTCCGTACCTTGTCCCGGCTTGCTGTTGATGTTGAATCGAACCTGATCGTTGTAGTACAGCTCGAACCGGCGATACACGTTGCGGATGCCGATGCTGTTCCCGGACGTATTCTCGCTTCGTACGGTGAGCAGCATTTCCCGCAGCTGTTCCGGTTCGATCCCCTTGCCGTTATCCGAAATGACGATGCTTAGCCGGCCGTCCTCCACACGGGCTTTCACGGTGACGAGCCCTGTGCCTTGAACCGCTTGGATTCCGTGCTTGCAGGCGTTCTCGACCAGCGGCTGGATGCTCATCTTCGGAATTTTATAGTGCAGCGCCGCCTCCTCGAGATCGAAGACATATTCGAATTTGTCCCGGAAGCGGAATTTTTCGATTTTCAAATACATGTCAATAAACCGAATTTCCTCCTCCAACGTGACCAGGTCCTCCTTCCAGCGCAGCAGCCGGCGCAGCAGCCCGGACAGGTTCTTAATGATGCCCGTCACATCGGAGTAATGATTTTTCGTACAGACGACCAGAATGGCGTTCAGCGTATTGAACAGAAAATGCGGATTCATCTGACTCTGCAGGAAATTCAGCTCCGCCCGCACCCGCTCGGCTTCAAGACTCTTCTGCTGGATTTCCAGCTTATACACGTTATTGATTAAGGCGTTGATTCGAGCGGTCATCATGTTGAAGTTGCGGATCAAGCCGCCGACTTCATCGCGGCCTTCATCGATGTTGATCAGATCGAACTTCTCGTTGGTGACTTTCTGCATGTGGCGGGATAACCGCTTCACCCGGGTGTGGTATGATCTCAGCATCACGTAGATAAAAAGCGACGTGAACAAGGTGATCGCGGCCGCCAACACTCCGACGAACAGCCGCATATCGTACATGGCTTTAGACACCCGCGTTCCCTGAGGAATGCCGATCAGCCGCCAACCTTTCACATATCTCGCATTGCCGATCGCTATGGACTCTACGCCCTTCTCCCGATCCTCGGCCGACAGGGCGAACTTGGGATAATCCCCGCTCGCGGCCTGCCGGTACCCGCTGTCCGCCGACACGATAATTTCGTCGTTCCCATTGACCAAATATAAGTCCAGGTAGTCTTGTTCCCGTACGATAACGTCGTAGATTTTACTAAGGTCGATATCAATCCGCAGCAGCTTGTCGAATGTATTGTAGGTATCGTAGTAATCCATCTTCTCGATCACGCTGAAATAAGGCCCAAGGTTGGCTTGATTATTCACTTGAGTGGCGCGGTACGCTGCGACGACTACGGGATCGGACGAACTTCTCCAGATCTTATACCATTCGCTGTTCCTCACCTCGTCGTCGATCAAATGATAATTGCCCCCGGGGATAATCGTCGGGTTGGCCGTGTAAATCCCGATTCGCAGAATCTGATTGTTCACCGGAATGTAGCTGGTCACCCGGTTGCGAAGCTGTTCATCGAAGGTCTCGTAGAAATCGAGCGGGTCGGAGTAAGTCTGATCCATCTTCTCGTACAGCGTCTTATCCGTGTTCAGCGCATGACTGATCGCCACTCCGCCATCGATGAAGTCGTGAATATCCTTCCGGGCACGCTCCATGGAAATCTCCAGGTTCTGCTCCTCGCGTTCTTTGATGAATTCGCTCATCCGCCCCATAAACATCAGGTTAAGGACCAGAATCGGCAGCAGCACGCCGATCAGGTAGATCAGCAAAAATTTTGTGTTCAGCGGAATATCGTTGATTTTCCCCCGGAATCTCCATCCTCTCATGCTTGCACCACCTATGGCATATTCAGCCGGCTTCCGCCCCGGCTCTCTTCCTTGGCAACTTCGTTGATGAACTCGGATTTGTAGGCCGAAGGCAACCTCCCGGTCGACTGTTTGAACTTGCTAATAAAATAATCCGTATTCGGATACCCCACCTGCAGCGCGATATCGGAGATTTTCATCGAGGTGCGCTTCAGCAGACGTTTGGCCTCCTCTATGCGCTTCTCGTTCAAATACTCGTTGAAGGCTTTGCCCGTTTCTTTCTTGAAGACCTGTCCTAAATAGGTCGGATTCATGTGGAACTTCTTGGCGAGGGTTTGCAGCTTCAGCTTGCTGCGGAATTCCTCATCAACGTACTGAATGACCTGGAAGATTGTGTTAGTTTCGTTCTGCCGACGCAATCCGGCCAGCAGCAGCGCGGCCTCCCGGCACAGCTTGTGGAGATAACGCTTTAGCGCCGGGTAATCGGCTAAACCTCCCGGATTCCCTTCGTTTGCCTGCAGGCGAACCATAAAGGCGTCGGCATCACCGCCCGCTTTCTTGATCTTGCGGCATAACATCAGCTCCATATTGGCAGCCAACGCCCGAATGGATTCTACGCCGGCCTGGCTGCTTGCGAGGGAGCTGAAGACCTCTTCCACCGCCGTACCCGCAACTCCGGGATCCCCTGCAAGTACGGCGCCCAGCAGCAGTTCCACCTTGCCCTTCAGCACATCCTCCGCACTCTGGGGCTGCGGGTGAAGACACGGCAAGAAGAAGCCGGTTCTCCCTTGCTCGCGCTTCGCCTTCACGGTTTCCAGCGTTTGCAGGTACAGTTCCCGAATGGAGCGAATGCCCTTCCCGGCGCTGCTAAGGGATATAACCACCGGCGGCTCGAGATCCGCCAGCCCGCTGCAAATCGCGAGTCCGATCTCTTCCAGCCGCGGCTGCGGCAATTCGTCCGTCCGAATGAGGATCCCGACCCGGCCCAAGCCAGCCAGGAACGAACGATCCGTCACCATCGCTTTCGCAAAAAAACGAAGCACCCGCTGCTTTAAATCCGGCGGATAAGGACCGGCGTCGATCAGCATACATCGCAGCTCCGGCTCGCCTTCGAGCTGAAGGGCGGCTGCGGCCTCCTGTTCCAACTGGGATCCTTCTTCTCCCTGGATCAATCGATTCAGAATGTTATTCTTAAACAACGAATGCTTGTGCGACGAGGAACGCTCCATTTCCCGTTCCTCGGCAATCGCTTGGCCGAGACGGTCCAGAATCGCCCCGAATTCGTCTTCATCAATCGGCTTCAGCAAATACTCGGCAACCCGCTGCCGCATCGCGGTAAGCGCGTAGTTGAAATCATCGTATCCGCTCAAAATCACAAACTTGGGCGGCTTCCCGAACAGCCGTTTGCTCCGTTCAATCAGCTCCAAACCGCTGATGACCGGCATGTGAATATCCGTCACGACCAGATCCGGCCGAAGCTCCTGCATTTTCGCCAACGCTTCAGGTCCGTCCAGCGCTTCGCCGCAGACTTGAAAGCCGTGCTTTTCCCAATCCACCATCGTGCGCAGCCCTTCCAGCACCCAAGGTTCGTCATCCACCAGAAGCACTTGCAGCATGAGCGCAATCCCTCCCCTTTATGCGAATCCTGTATCTATAAAGATGCCGAAACCCACCATGTAAGCGTAGTCATTTTTATGCTAGCACAATTTATCCTTTCGTGGTAACTTAATTTACTCAACAAACAAAGGCAGTCCAGAGCGTTAAGCTCTGAACTGCCTTTGCGTCCCCCGTCAAGGGTGTTCTTGATCCTCCTCTATTGCTGCCTGCCCGCAAATCCGTGAACTCCAAGGCTTATCTGGGGCGCTCCAATTCGAAGATCTCCCCCAGCCGGGCATAGCTGTTCCCTGCCAGACGGCTGATCGGCTGCCATCCGCGGGGATCGATCCGCCCGAATTCGTAGATCGCCTCGTCGATGTGAAACCGAACCACCCGGCCGATCAACAGATCGACCGCCGGGTTCTGCCCCGATCCGCCTAAAGGGAGGGAATGTTCCAGCAGGCACTCCATCCGAATTTTGGCCTCGGCGATCCCCGGGACCGCAATCGCTTCGCTGGCGACAGGCGTGAGTCCCGCCGCCTGTACCTCGCTCTCCTCCGGAGGGAGCGGCGCCGCCGTCACGTTCAATTCACGGACGTACCCCTCATCGGCGATATGGACAACAAAGGCACCTGCTGCCGCCGCGTTCCGGGCCGTATCCTTCGGCACTCCGGATTTCCGCTGCACCGCAATCGACACCATCGGCGGATCGGCGGTCACAATGTTGAAGTAACTGAACGGTGCCGCATTCAGCACGCCTTCCGGCGACAGTGTCGTCACCAACGCGATGGGCCGAGGAATGATGCTGCCGATCAGCAGCTTATAATTGTCCCTTTCGGTTTGGTGCTCCGGATGAATCGAGATCATGGCGTTGAACCTCCCTCGTCTGCTTTAATGCTCCAGCAGATGGTCGCGAAACCACGCTGCCGCGGCCTGCACTTCGGTTTCGGTCAATTGATGACCATAGGGCTCCCAATGCACATGTACCTGTGCTCCGGCGCCTGCGAGCAGCCCCTCCAGCTCCTCGGTTTCTTCCGGCTTGCACATCGCGTCATTCCGGCCCGCTCCGATAAAGACGGGAATTCCCGTCAGCTCCGGCAGCGTGACACCGCGCCGCGGCACCATCGGGTGGTGCAGGATCGCTCCGCTCAGCGCGCCGGCATGGTGGAACAGCAGGCTTGCCGCGATGTTCGCTCCATTGGAGTAACCCACCGCGACGACGCGCCCCCGGTCGAAGCTGTATTGGGCGGACGCTTCATCCAGGAAATCGCGGAGCTCCTTCGTGCGCAGCACCAGGTCTTCTTCATCGAACACCCCCATGGCCAACCGCCGGAAGAAGCGCGGCATTCCGTTCTCCAGCACGTTGCCCCGAACGCTTAAGACGGCCGAATTCGGGGAGATCCTCTCGGCGAGCGGCAGCAAATCCTGTTCTGTGCCGCCGGTGCCGTGGAGCAGAAGCAGCGTTGGAGCCGCTGCTTCGCCGCTTGTCAAACCCGGCTTGAAGATATGCTTCATCCCTCCAGATCCTCCTTCAGCACCCGGACCTCAAACGGGGTCAGGTTTTGTTCGATCGCTTCGCGGTGCGGCTCATACCAGGCCGGAAGCATCAGCTTCTCGCCCAAGTGCTCCGGCGACTCGTCATTGGCGAACCCCGGCGGATTCGTGGCAATCTCGAACAGGATGCCGCCCTCTTCCCGGAAGTAGACCGCGTGGAAATACTGCCGGTCGACGATTTGCGTCGGGTGGTAACCGTGTTCAGCCACCCGGGTTCTCCATTCCTCATGTTCCGCGAAATCCCGAGCTCTCCAGGCGATGTGATGCACCGTCCCCGCCCCGCCTGCGCCGTATTCCATCGGTTTGACGTTCACGTCGATCACGTCCCCGAGCTCTCCCTCGGCTTTGAAGCGGGCGTATTCGCCGTTCTCGCCGAGCTTCTGCAAGCCCATGACGGTTTCGAGCAATGCGGCGGTTTTCTCCGGGGCCACGCTGTAGAGAACAGCGCCGCCGAAGCCTTTGATCGCCTTATCGGCCGGAACGCCGCCAAACGACCAGGCGCTTTGCGGGCCGGCCTCGCGTTCCACCAGCTCGAGCTGCAGTCCGTCCTTGTCGCGGAAATGCAGGTACGCTTCGCCGAACCGGCTCGCCTCCGTGGTGGAGATGCCGAATCGATGCAGGCGCTCCCGCCAGAAGCCCAGGGCGCCGACCGGAACGGCGAAGGTGGTAATTCCCACCTGCCCCGCGCCAACCCGGCCGCGGCGTGCCCCCGGTGTCGGGAAGAAGGTGATGATCGTGCCCGGATTCCCGTCTTCGTCGCCGAAGTACAGATGATAAACTTCCGGGGCATCGAAGTTGATGGTCTTTTTGACCAACCGGAGGCCAAGCACCCCGGCATAGAAGTCGACGTTAGCCTGCGGATCCGTAGCAAATGCGGTGATATGATGAATTCCTGAAGTTGGATGTACCATGTATAGCTCCTCCTTATGATTTGGGGATAAACTCAGAAACGGTTGTAGCTGACGAACTCGCCGACGGGCTTGCGGTAGCCGCGCGGACGGAAGCTTGACGTGTCCTCCTTGCCGATCGCAATCAGCATCACCGGCTCGTAGTTATCCGGGACGTTCAGCAGCCGGCGCATGGCCTCCGGATCGAACCCGATCATCGGGCAGGTGTCCCAGCCGCGGTCCTTCGCGATAAGCATCATCTGCATGGCAGAGAGACTGGCGCTGCGTATCGCCTCCTCCCGCATGAACGCCTCCCCCCGGCTCTCATAGAAACCGAGGGTGTCGGACACAAGCTGGTCGTATTCCTGCTTGCTAAGCACACCTAGGTTCAGCAGCCCTTCGTTCATCGCCCCGGCATCCTTATGGGCATCCCGTTTCCCCAGCACGAGGATCACGGCCGAAGCAGTGCGAACTTTGTATTGCTTGGATGCGGCTTCGTATACTTGCTCCTTCACTTCGGGGTCCTTGACCACCACATAGTGGGTATGCTGCAAGTTAAACGCGGAAGGCGCAAATTTCGTAAGATTGAAGATTTCCTCCAGTTCCTTGTCTTGGATTTCCACACCGGGAATAAATTTATTCGCCGAACGGCGCGATTTAACGATCGCAGTAAAATCATGTTCATTCGAGTTCATAGTTAGGGGTTCCTCCCAAATTAGAAATTTCGTTCTCTTCAAAGCGGAGATTACAGCACGGCGTCGAGAGAATAAGCTCCCGCACCGGACAAGATCAATCCAACCGCGACGGCGATCAGCAGCAGGTTGTATTCATAACCGCCCGCAGTGGACCAGAACCCGTTCTTAGCGTGAACGGAAGCGATCGCCACGATCATCGTCAGGATCAATAACGCCGCTCCAACCGGGGTAAACAGCCCCGCCGCCACCAGCAATCCGCCGCCAAATTCGGCAAGCCCCGCCAATACGGCCATCGCCACCCCCGGCTTAATACCGAGCGACTCAAGCCATCCCCCGGTTCCTTTAGGGCCGTAGCCGCCAAACCAGCCGAACAGCTTCTGCGCGCCATGCGCCATCATCGTGATTCCCAACACCAAACGGATGATTAATAAGGCCAATGCCAATGTCATAAGGAGGTCTCCTTTTATTTAAAATATGTTAGGAGGTACGCTCAAGGCGAACCTGTGATTTTTTCTAAATATAAAGTATCTCTATATTAAGATATTAGGGCTGAAAAGACGTCCGCTGACGTCCTTCCCGCCGCCGATCGAAGTTTCATTAGGATCTTCCAGCCAAACGCTTCCTTCTTCCCCCTGAAACCTTGCTTCTACTTGAAGCCTTCCTGCGCCGATTTCCCCAGCTTCTTCAGCAGCATGGCAGCGATCTCCTTCTCTTCCGGCGACAGTCCGCTGACCGCCTCCTCGATGAGACGGGTATGCTCCGGGAACACCTCTTCAATGAACTTGCGCCCTTGCTCGGTAATTTCCGCGTAGACCAACCGCCGATCCTCTTGGCAATCCTGACGGGTTACATACCCTTTCTTCTCCAGCTTATCCACGACATACGTAATGTTGCCGCTGCTCATCAGCACCTTGCTGCCAATTTGCTGAATCGGCTGTCTGCCCTTATGATAGAGCAGGTCCAGCACACCGAATTCGGTCCGGGTTAATCCGTGCTGCCGGATGCCCCTGTCGCTGTGCGCATGCACCCACTCACTGGCTCGGGACAATACGACAAACAGGTGTAACGCGTCATTCTTCGCTCGTTCCGTCATGTGGACTTCACCTCCCTGTCTTCTCTAAATGTATCGTGTAGGGTAACCCCAACGGGACTTCGTAATTCTCAATTTGTTTTATCTTGATTTTAAGATATATGATATCGAGATAAATGTCAACCCCGTCTCTGCAAAAAATAACGGCCCCCGGGGAAAAATAACCGGGAGACCGTTCGTTTGAGGTTTTGAGAACGTTCGTTTTCGCTTCACCCTCGCGCGAAGCTATTTCCTGCCCCGCGCCGACGCGCTGGTTCGCACGTTCGCGAGCACGTTAACCGCAAAGACAACCACGCTGATGACGACAAGCGTGCCGCCGATCGCCACCAAGGGCTCCAGCTGTTCGGAGCCGTTCAGCACCAGCGCTAAACTGATCATCATGACCGGCAATCCGATGGAATACGTCCAGAACTGGATTTTGCTGAGCAGGCTCTCCCCTGCCCCGGGAAACAACACATAAATCACGCCGGCCAGTGCAAACGAAGCCCAGCCGAGCAAATTCACATGGGTGTGGACGCCCGCTAATGTATAATCATGTTGCATGGACATGTACATGCCTAGCAATACCCCGATAACAAAATAAACAACCGAAACCTTAAGATAGGTGATCCCCAAACCGATCGCTCCCCCCATTGTGAACAAGTTATCCTTACATGTTCAAAATATGTCACAATGATGGGGAATATTCGAGGTGCTTCTATTTCCACTCCTCCGGCAGAAGCCTTGCGTAATGCGGCTGAAGGTAGCGGTCATCGATCAGGGCGAGCCGGCCGTGATCGGTCTCCGAGCGAATCAGGCGTCCGCCGGCCTGCAGCACTTTGTTCATGCCGGGGAATACGTAGGCATAATCGAAGCCGTTTCGCCCGGACGCCTGGAAGTAATCGCGGATCAGGTTGCGCTCCGGGCCTATCTGCGGCAGGCCGACCCCCACAATCGCCACTCCTGTTAACCGGTCGCCGACCAGATCGATCCCCTCCGAGAACAGGCCGCCCATCACGGCAAAAGCGATAAAGGTTCGGCCCGGAGCAGGGTCAGGCACAAAAGCGGCCAAAAACCGCTCCCGATCCTCCTCGGTCATTCCGGATTGCTGCAGCCGCAGCTCCGTGCCTTCCCCGGCGGCCGCAGCAAAGTCCTCGTAGATCATGTTCATATAAGCATAAGAAGGAAAGAAGAACAGGTAATTCCCCGGACGGCCGCGGGTCACCTCCTGTAAAGCTCGAACCAGCGGCCCGCGCGTCTGCTCCCGATCCTGATACCTGGTGGACAGCGGCAGAACGACTACCTCCAGCTGATCCCGGGAAAAGGGGGAGGGGAGCGATATCGTATAATCGTCCGGGCCCGCCCCCAACATATCGCGGTAGTAGCCCATCGGCGACAAGGTCGCGGAGAAATAAATCCGCGCGCGAAATCCCTTGCTCATCTCCCGCAGCAAATGAGAGGGATCCAGGCAAAACAGCTTGATCCGCACATCCTCCCGGGTGACCTCCGTATAAGTCACGAACCGCTCATCGTACAGGTTGCCGATCCGGGTGAAATGCAGGGCGTCGAAATAAGTCTGGAGCAGCAGCTCCCGCGCGTCTGCTTCCGGGCTCCCGGAACCGCCCGTTTCCCCGGCGGAGGATGGGGACGGTTCGATCGCCAGTTCCCTTTCCGCCGCCTCGGCGAAAGCCTCCACCTGCTGGAGCAGCCGCTCCGGTGCGGCGGAATCGACTCGAAGCGGACCTTCCGCCTGCTTCCGCAGCTCGATCAACAAGGCGTTCACCGCCTTGGCCGCCTTCGCAACGGAGGGATTCGTCTGCTTATACGCTCGCTGCAGCGACAGATAGCCGGACTTCCGCAGCTCGGCGGAGTACATCTCCCGGGCCCGGTCGACCAGGTTATGCGCCTCGTCGATCAACAACGCGGTTTCCTTCTTCTGTTCCGCGAACATGCGCTGTAAGAGCACTTTGGGATCAAACACATAATTGTAGTCGCAAATCGTGACATCGGCGACATACGACAGGTCCAGCGAGAATTCAAACGGGCACACCTGATGCTTCCTTGCATACGCCTCGATCACCGGCCTTGAGAGCTGCGTCTCCGTCGTTAGGATATCCAGGACCGCCCCATTGATCCGGTCGAAGTACCCGTCGGCATACTTGCAGTCTTCCTTGGTACAGCGGACTTCCTCGCGGAAGCAGATTTTCTCCTTGGCGGTCAACGTCACTACACGCGCTTGCAGCCCTCGGGAGTCCATCAGAGCGAAGGCATTCTCCGCCGCAGTCCGAGTGATCGTCTTGGCCGTGAGGTAGTAGAGCTGATTCAGCTTGCCTTCGCCCATCGCCTTCAGCGCCGGAAAGGTCGTGGAGATCGTCTTGCCGATGCCGGTTGGCGCCTGGGCAAACAGCCCAACCGCTTCTTCAATCGTCTTGTATACCGCGCCCGCCAGCTTCCGCTGCCCGCTGCGGTAGCCGGGGAAAGGGAACGCCAGCTCCGCGATGCTCCGGTTCCGCTCGCGCCGATGATCGCGCAGCAGCCTGGCATAAGGAGCATATTGTCTGACGACCTCATGGACGAACGCCTCGAGCTCATTCAGCCCGGCCCGCTTCCGAAATTGCTTGCGCTCTCCTGTATCGAGCTGCACGTAAGTCAGCTGAATCCCCATCTCCTTCTGCCCGTTGGCCTTGGCATACATATAGGCGTAGCAGTTTGCTTGTGCCCAGTGAACCGGATAAGAGTCCTCCTCAATCGCGGCCAGATCACCGGCCGTTGATTTGATCTCGTCGATCATCCAACCGTCTTCGCCCGTGAGCAGCCCGTCGCAGCGCCCGTCCACGACGAAGAGGAGATCCCCGCAGGGAATCTCCGCCTTCAAATACACTTCCTTCTGATCGCCTTCGCCGTATTGCTTCTGCACCTGCTGATGCGCCTTCGTGCCCTCCGTCAACGACACCGCCGTGCGAAAGCCGCTGCTCTCCAGGCTGCCGCTGCGGAAGACATACTCCACCAGGGGGCGTACCGCGATGTGAATCTGGGACTGATTTGTTATCACGCTGCTTGTCACCCGCCGCTACTCTTTAAGAACATTTGTTCCATAAGTATATCATGACGCGGCGGGGATCGCCATGCTTAGCGGCGGACGTGCAACGCCCGGAATTCATCTTCGAGCAGGCTCATCAGAATGGAATCATGGTATTTATGGTCATAGAACAACGCTTCCCGCTGCACGCCTTCCCGCTTGAACCCCAGCTTCTCGTAGACATGCATCGCCCGCTCGTTATAGTCGAATACATTCAGCTCGATGCGGTGAAGCCCCAGCACGCCGAAGCCGTAATCCAGCATCAGCTTCATCGCTTCGCTGCCGTACCCTTTTCCGGTGTCGGCCGTCTGGCTGATCGCAATACGGATGTTGGCGCAGCGGTTGCTCGGATCGATATCCTGCAGAGCGATGTCCCCGATCGGCCGATCATCGTCCCGACGCACGATGGCCAGCAATACGCTGGAGTCGTCTTGACCTTTCCGCTCCAGGAAAGCCGAGATGAAGTCCTTGGTGAAATGGCGCTTCGTCCCCGTCCACCTTCTCAATTCCGGCTCATGCAAGAATTGAAAATACCAGTCGGCATCCTCCACATTCATGGGGCGCAAATACACCTTATCCCCCATAAGAAAGCCTGCGTAACTCATGGTAATATCCCCCTTCTCATCTCTTCATAGATTCTCATTCTTGCCGCAGCAGTTCATGCTCGGCTTCGGCGGCATCGCCATGGAACGGATCGACGAAGGCGTAGCCCGGCTGCATCAGACCTGGCTGACTAGCTTGCTCTGATCGCCTCGCTTGTCCGGTTATTGGTCGACCTGAATGCCGTAATCTTTTTTCAAATCGCGATGGATTCGCCGAAAATCGGCCGGGGTCAACTCGTTTAACCGCTTGTGCCCCTGCTTCCATTCGCGGCCAAGCAGAATACCGATCGTTTCCCCGGCCAGCGCGGTGGTGGGAATGATGCGGGCACTCCCGTAGGCCTTGATCTTCGCACCGACATTTTTGCCGGCGACCAGCACGTTGTCATACGACTTCAGCTCGAAGGAGCGAAGCGGAATTCCGTATCGGTCGGGCTTGCCGTAGCCGATCCCCTTCTTCACGACGCGGGTGGCTTGCAGATCGATGGGATAGCCCCCAATCGTCACGTTGTCCCAGAACATGCGGCCCGACATCACATCCTGATCATTCAACACATACTCCGTTTCATAACGGTTATAGTCGCGAATGTACAAATAATCGGGATCCCCGTTCAGCTCCGCCTTGCCGAAGCCGGGAATATGCTTGCGCAAATACTTGGCGATATAAGGCGCTTCCGCTTTCGCTTTCGCCACGGCGGAACGGATCGATTGCGGATCGGCCGGGTTGACATCGTAAACAAGCAAGCTGTTGATCATCACTTCGCCGTCCTTCTGGTAAGTCGCATTGAGGCCTCTCAGCATCAGTTGAGCATCCCGCGGCTTGTAATTGTACGTCAGGTTGCTGAATCCGGTGGCGAAGTCCCAATCCACATAAGTGTTGGCGCCGTATTTCTTCACGACGTTCTTCAGCGGATAATCCTTCAACACCGCTTGATGCAGCTGGCTCCAGTTCACGCCTTTGAACCGCAGCATATAGGTCGCCGCCATGTAGTCGGGTTTCTTGCCGTTGTATAGGCTCTCCATGCCCGGGATGCGTTTGTTGCCGAGGTGGGCGGTGAGCGCATTAAAATCGGTATTTTCCACAAAATACCCCGCCTGCACCTGATACAGCTTGCCGTCTCTGGCCAGGTAGGTCAAGGATTTCAGCGTCTTCCCCTTAGCCTTTCCGACGGTCTCTTCGATCTCCACCCCGTCGACGGTTATGCCGCTGCGCAGGGGAATCTCCCGGATTAGCTTGCGGTAGTAGCCTTCAAAGGCCGGCAACTTGCGAATGGTTCCCGCCTTGTAGCCGTCGTAAAGGTGCTTTAATTCGCCTTGCACCAAGCTGCGCTTGCGGTTATCGTTAGGCTCGTCCAGCACGAGCATCTGCCCCTGGATCAGCTCCCCGCCCGGCTTCTCGCGCGGATCAAGGATCAGCACGCTGAGCCCGGCCTCATGCGCTCTCTTCGCCAAGAGCACCCCTTCAATTTCGCTGCCGATCATAACAACGTCATATCGGGCGCAGCCCGGTCCGCAAGATGCGGGTGAAGCGGTCGCAGCAGAAGCTGCGGCGGGATTGCTGACCGATCCGAGCAACAGGAACACGGACAGGAATGCGAAGAACCCGCGATTCGCTAAAGTCTGTTTGATCTTGAAAATCGTCGTCATAAGTTCTGGATAACGCTCCTCGTTATGGGATACAATGACATCTTATCTCCCGCGGACGTTTCGTATCCAGTAAATATATGGCATATTATGGAGTTTCCTGTTGGTTCGTGTTGTTGTCGTGCAGCAGGCGGGATACGCGCAGCAGCCTGGATGGATCGAGAGGAGCACGCCCGTCCCCGCCCGCTCGTACGGCGGAGCCGAAATGCACCTCGGTAACGCCGGTCTCGGCGACGAATGCGGAGAGGGTCTCCAGCGTCAAGCCGTGTCCGGCCAAAATGCGCAGCGAACTGCCGCCGGCCAGCTGGACCAGCTCCCGGATCTCGGCAACCGCCTGCGGTGCCGGGCGCGGTCCGCCCGAAGTCAGCACCCGGTTCACCTGCGGGTACCGCATGAGCGTACGCAAACCGGACGGCAGGTCGGCCAGTTCATCAAACGCGCGGTGAAACGTTACGTTTAACCCGCCGGACAACGCCAGGATTCGTTCCAGCGCCACC
This sequence comes from Paenibacillus phocaeensis, assembly GCF_900021165.1. Lineage (GTDB taxonomy): Bacteria > Bacillota > Bacilli > Paenibacillales > Paenibacillaceae > Fontibacillus > Fontibacillus phocaensis. The sequence goes on from NZ_FCOQ01000012.1 coordinate 346,437, forward strand.
TCATCGATCTTACGCTCAGGCGTTAGCGCGCCGAATACGATACCCGCCGCTCCTGCATCGGCGATGGCCCGAACCTCTGCCTCCATTGTCAATACATCCGCTTCCCCATACACAAAAGAACGGCTATGCGGACGCACCATCACGTGAACGGGAAGGCGCACCGCCTTCACTACTTGTTGGACCATCCCTATGCCGGGGGTTAGCCCGCCTTCCGTGATCGCAGTGATCAGTTCCAGCCGATCCGCCCCGTTCGCCTCCGCGACGATGGCGTCTTCCACACAAGTTGCAATGACCTCCAAGAACATCTCTTGTCCTCCCTCCAAACTGCCGATTCTATTACTCTAGTTGTATCCCAGGATCAGGTCCTGATGCAAATATGTAAATGTCCCATTTCCGAGCGCGAAAAAGGACCTGGAGCATTTCCCCAAGTCCTTCTCCTTTCAATTCCTGCTTGCGCGTTCGCCGCCCAGCAGCTCGTTTCGTTCGCACTCGCCCGCTCAGCTCGGCTGCTTCAGTTGCTTGCTGCGCAGTTGCCCGCAGGCCGCGTCGATATCGGCCCCGTGTTCCAACCGGACGCTGACGCTGAGACCGCGTTTTTTCAACGCATCGTAGAAGGCCAGCACGGAATCCTGCTCGCTCCGCTGATACTGGCTGTGTTCGTCCACCGGATTATACGGAATCAGGTTGACGTTCACGAACCGGTCGCCCAGCAGATCGGCCAGTTCCTGCGCATGCTCTATCCCGTCATTAACGCCCTTCAGCAAAATATACTCGATCGTAAGCCGCCGATTCGTTTGTTCCAAGTAGTAGTCGATCGCCGCCATCAGCTTCTCAAGCGGAATCGCTTTGTTGATCTTCATGATCCGCGTGCGCAGGTCATTGTTTGGCGCGTGCAGGGACACCGCCAAGTTCACTTGCAAGTCGGAATCGGCAAACTCGATGATTTTGTCCGCCAAGCCGCTGGTCGACACAGTAATGTGACGCGGTCCAATTGCGAGCCCTTTGGGGTCCTGGATGACCCGCAGGAAATCGGCCATATTCTCGTAATTATCGAAGGGCTCGCCGATCCCCATCACGACGATATGCGTCACCCGCTCCCCTCGGCCTTGCCGGTCCAGATGCAATTGCACCTTCATGACCTGCTCCACGATTTCGGCGCTCGTCAGGTCCCGGCTCTTCTTCAGCAGGCCGCTCGCACAGAAACTGCAGCCGATGTTGCATCCGACCTGGGTCGTCACGCAAACCGACAGGCCAAATTTATGGCGCATGAGCACCGTCTCGATCAGGTTGCCATCCTGCAGGCGGAACAGAAACTTGATCGTTCCGTCTATCGACTCCTGACGGACGTGCTCCTCCAAGGTTTCAATGGCGAACTCTGCATCAAGCAGCGCAAGGCACTCCGCATGAACGCCTTCCATAGCTGCGAAATCGGCAACCCGCTTGCGGTACAGGCCGTCCCACACCTGCTCAGCCCGGCCTTTCTTATGTCCACGGTCCAGCAGCCATGCGGTCAGCTGGTCCTTCGTTAACCCATAGATTGATTGTTTATTCATGCGTATCCTCTTTCTAAGCGAACTCAAGTCATTTTCTAATTATACCTAATCCGCCATCCCCAATGCCACAGGTAAAAAAAACGAATCCCGCCGCGCCGCCTCAGCATCCGTTTTACACAGAATGCCTTCCCTTTTAAACGAACGTTAACATTAGTGCCCTAAAGTGAAGGTACATTCGCTTGGGCTGTGAAGCGATGGAGCCGGTTGAATCCAAGCGGCGGTCCGGCTTGCAGACTGGACCAAGGTCGGGATCAAATCACGCCGCGCGGCCGGTTTGGTTCTTCCAGGCTTCCTATATACTGGAACTCGGAATGAACCGACGGAACGAACCGTGCGTTTCTATTTCGGTGGAAAGGCGGCAGCTAGCTATGAAGCAAAACATGCACTTCGTCATCCTGACCGCCGGGTACGGCAATGGCCATATCCAGGTGGCGCGGACGCTGGAGCAAGCCCTGACCCGTTCGGGTGTCCGCTCGGTCAGCGTGATCGATCTGTACCGTGAAGCCCATCCGGGAATGAATTCCGTCTCTCGACATCTCTATTTATACAGTCCGTGGTTCTCGGCGTATGGCCTGGACTATTACGGATGGAGTTACTACGCCACTCGGGATCTGGAGCAGACAAGCGCGATAGCGAAATGGGGGAACCAGCTGGGGATGAAAAAACTGGTCACCCTGCTCCAAAAGCAGCGTCCCGACGCGATCATCACCACGTTCCCCTTCGGCGGCATCACGGACCAGCTGCGGAAACACGGCATTCGGGTACCGGTATTCACCGTCGTCACCGACTTCAGCCTGCACAATCGCTGGTTGTTCACACGGCCGGATCGTTATTACGTGGCGACCGCAGATTTGAAGCGGGAGATGCTCCAACGCGGCGTGCCTGCGGAGTCGATTGTGGTAAGCGGGATCCCGGTCCGGGAGCCGTTCTATGAGCCGGAGCGCTCCGCGAATCCGCATCCGCAGGCGCAAGCATGGCGGCCCTCGGAGGAATCCCGCTCCATCCTGGTCATGATGGGGGCGCATATTCCCTTGCCCGACGCCCAGCTCATCATTGCCAAGCTGCTGGCGCTGCCGAACGCACAGGTGGACATCGTCTGCGGCGGCAACGAGAAGCTGCGACGCCGGCTGGAGCGGAGGTTCGCCGGGCATGAACGGCTGCGCTTGTTCGGTTACGTCGAAGCGATCCACGACCGCATGCGGGAAGCCGCCTGCATCGTGACGAAGGCCGGAGGCATTACGCTGTCGGAAGCGATCCAGATTCGCACCCCGATCGTGGTCTACAAGCCGTTCTCCGGCCAGGAGCGGGAGAACGCGAGGTATCTGGAACGCAAAGGGGCAGCCATCGTAGCCTCCTCGCCGCAAGCTTTGGTAGAGCAGGTACACGAGCTGCTGAATTCCGAGGTTCGCAGAGCCCGTATGCTTCAGCAGTACGATGTACTGGCCGCAGGATGCGCCACCGAGACGATCGTCCGGGATGTGCTGCAACGGGCAGGCCAACTGCCGGCCTTGGCGGACAGCCAATGATCCGGTTCCCCGCGCCTTTGCCGGCGTACGAATACGAATAAGAAGCAAGGAGCCTTGCGAATATGAAACGTACTAGCCAATGGATTTCCGGAAATCATCTTACCCCTGCATTTCTGCATTGCGCCGCCATTTTGTTTATGACGGAAATCGCTCGCAGCGCTTTTCTCATCTCGTTCCTGCCTGCCTATGCCAAAGAACGCCAGATTACCTTGGCAGCGGTTGGCGTCGCCATCTCGGTCCACTACTTAGCCGACACGCTGATTAAAGTGCTCGCGGGATATGTGCTGGATCGCTTCCCGGCCCGGCTGATTCTGAACATCTTCCTGCTGCTTGGACTGCTGGGCCTGTTCGTTTCTTACGGCGTCAGCGCCCCCTGGGCCATCGTTCTCGGAGCCGGACTAATCGGAATCGGGGTCTCGCCCGTCTGGCTGCTCTGCTTATCCGAAATTCGGGAGGACAGCCGCGGCTCACAGATGGGCTCCATCTACACCATTTGGCTGGTTTCGCTGGGTCTCGGCCCGGTCGCTGTCAATTTTCTGATGGACCGCAGTTATGCTTTATCGTTCTGGCTGTTGGCCGGATGCTGGGCAGCCGGGTGGTTGCTGGCCGCCTTCAAGCGGATCGATTTCTCATCCCGCCGATTGTTGCAGGACACCATTCCCTTCAAGCAGCAAATGCGGCAGATCGGAAGCAAGCTGGCCCAGATGAAGCCGCTCGTGCCCGGCATGATCGTGCAGACCTTGGCTGCCGGCCTGCTGGTCCCCGTCCTGCCGAGCTTCGCCTCCGAATATTTGGCGCTGGATTATTCGGGATACTCCATCGTATTGATGGCCGGAGGCTGTATGACCGTACTGCTGCTGATTCCGATGGGCCGGCTCGCCGACAAATGGGGCCACAAGTGGCTGCTCATCGCAGGCTTCGGCGCCTTGGCCGCCTGCCTCGGACTGCTGATCTACTCTCGGCAGATGTTCAGCACGATGGTGCTTGCCGTCTGTCTTGGCGCAGCGTATGCCGCCGTGCTTCCGGCATGGAACGCGATTCTGTCCCATTTTGTTCCCCATGAACAAAAAGCAACCGGCTGGGGCGTACTCTCCGGCATCGAGGGCATCGGAGTCATCCTCGGCCCGATCTTGGGCGGCTGGATGGCGGAGACCTTTGATGTCACGGTTACGGTGGGAATCAGCTCGCTTCTGCTGTTCGGGATCATGCTGTTCTACTGGGTCCGCCCGGTGCGTCAGCATCAACCGGGACATTACGAGCCGCGCGGGTAAGTAGGCTGGACTGGGCGAGAGCCTGAGGCGTTGGCAGGCAAGAGAAGCGGGAGTGGTTGGAGTGGTTGGAGTGGGAAGAGTGGGAGAAGATGTGAGAGAGGTAGGAAAGGTTGGAGAGGTTGGAGTAGTTGGAGAGATAGGAGAAGCAGGAGCCTGTTTAGCGGCGGGGACCAGCATGAAGCGATTGCCTGCCTCAGCTTCAAGTAGGCACGGATAGAGAGCATTATTTTTACTGGGAGTGGAGGAGTTGGAGTGAGACATCGCTATTATCTTCGGTTGCGCGAATACGACAACCGGCTGTTCATGTGGTGCAACCATTCGCTGAGTCACCCGTGGCTGGATCGGATTCTGAAGGGATTAACCCATTTGGGGAGCGCGGCATTTACGATCGCGTTGACGATTTCGGTGGTCGTCTTCGCCACGGGGACGTGGCAACGGGCGGGGTGGCACAGCCTGATCGCCCTGACCCTCAGCCATCTGCTCGCGGTCGTGATCAAGAAGCGGTTCCAGCGCACCCGCCCCTATGAAGCCCTGCAGGACGCGCGGATTTCGATTCACCCGCTCAAGGACTACTCCTTCCCGTCCGGCCATACCACAGCGACCTTCTCCACATTTATCCCGTTTCTGTTCGCGGCTCCCGGCCTGGCTCAAGTACTGCTCCCGCTCGCTTTTATCGTAGGCCTGTCGCGGATTTACCTCGGCGTCCACTACCCCTCTGACGTCCTGGCCGGCGGCTTGGTTGGGGCCGCCACTGCCCTCCTTGTTGTTTTGGGCGCCGGATTGATGTAGATACCAGGCGCGGACGACCCACGCCAGCGGCGCATACATATCCGCAGCCTGTATAAGTTGCTTGGCAAGCGCTGGTTCACAGCGGCCAGTAATCTTACCTTGGCTGGCCTAGCCCGCCGTTGCATGATCGTCGCTGTGGCAGCGCTGGTTCACGGCGACCTGACCATCGCTCGCCAGTCACGGCAGCCTGTCCGTCGCTATGTCTGCATTGGTTCACGGTCACCTGACCGTCGCTATGATAGCACCAGTTCAGGGCGGGCCTGCCCATCGATACGCTGACGCGGGATCGCGGCATTCTGCAGCAATCCGCTTGGCGTGAGCCGGCCGGCCACGGTCTGCGGACTTCACGGAGAAATGTTGCATTTTATGCAGCATTTGGCACCGCCCACCCAGCCGAAACGCCGAAATGTTGCATTTCCTGCAGCATTTTCGAGCTAATTCTGCTCTAAGCTCCAAATTTGTTGCACATAATGCAGCATTTCCTCCATCCAGAGTCCATACCGCCTTAAAATGTTGCCCTTTTTACAACATTTCCGCCGGGATGATTTCAAAGAAAAGAAGGGAAACGCAGCCAACCTAAGCGCTCATCAGCTCAATCTACTAAAAGAAAGCGGGGATATCAATGCAAGCCGGAAGGGTTATCAAGCAAACGATTCAAGGGGTTTGGATGGGCTGGGAGCAGGTGTTCGAGCTGTTCAGTCGACTGCGCTCCCATTACGCCGGAGAGTTCGGCATCTGTAAACTGTTCGTCACGAAATATCACGGGAAAAGCATCCAATGCGAAGACGGCACCTGGATTATAGACGGCGATTGGATCGGGGAGCTGCATTTAGATAACCGCCAGATCCTCGACATGCTGCAGTCCAACGAGGCGAACCGCGTCGCCTTAAGGGTCGCCCGCCTTGCAAGAAGCGCCATGAAGCAAATTTGCGCTGAAATGCAAAGAAACCCGAAGCTCAGCCAGGTGAAGGCGCTGCAGGGCATTACATTACTCCATCGAGGGATTACACACGGACTGGGCTTCGAGACGCATCGCGTCGAGCAAGGCGCTTTCCGAACGTTAACGACCTCCTATCTACGGTTGCTGCTTACCGTCTTCCATCCCAGCAACCGCAAACGGATCAACGGCCATACAGACAAGCTGATCCCGATGAAGCTGGTTATGACCCGCGCCTCGCTGTTCCGTCAATTCGGAACGGAGACAACGGCGCTCGCCTAAACCAATCGGTGCCCGCACAGCCGCTTCTCGCAGAAGCGCTGCAGCGGGCACCGATTGGCGCGTTCCGTGCTACCGGGAGGATCCCTTCACTTTAAACTGGCCCAACACCCGCTGCAGTTCGTCCGACACCGCCGACAGCGAAGCGCATGAGGCGCTGATGTCCGCGATGGCCGACAGCTGATTGGCCGAAGCGCTGCTCACTTCCTGGGCAGCGGCGCCCGAGCTTTGGGCGATATCCGCAATGACGTGGACGGAAGCCGTAACCTCTTCAATCCCGGCGGACATCTGCTCGGCCGTCGCAGCCAGCTGTTCGATCCGGTCCGCGATTTGACCGTTCGACGCGGCGATGCCTGCAAAGCTGCGGTCCGTCTCCTGCGTTAACGCCAGCCCCGACTCTACCTCCTCCATCACGCGATCCATCGCTTCCAGCGATTGCTTGATGTCCGCATCGATCTCCGTCATCACCTCGGCGATCCGGGCCGAGGAGGTCTCCGACTGCTCAGCCAGCTTGCGGACTTCGGAGGCCACCACAGCAAAGCCGCGGCCTTCCTCCCCGGCGCGAGCGGCCTCGATCGACGCGTTCAGCGCCAGCAAATTCGTCTGCCGCGAAATTCCGCGGATCGCCTCCACCATCACGGCGATTTCCTGCGATTTATCGTTGAGCAGTTGGACCAGCGCACTGCTGGTTTGAACGGAACGATCGATGGATTCCATCTGCCGAACCGTTCTGCGTACCTGCTCGCCGCCGTCTGCGGCCTGCTGTCGGGACAGCCCCGCCAACTCGGCGGCTTCGGAGGCATGCTCGGCGATATGCTGAACGCCGACGGCAATCTCCTCCATCGCGCGGGCATTCTCCGCCGTGCTCATCGTCTGACTCTGCGCCCCTGCCGCGACCTGCTCGATCGAAGCCGCGATCCGGGCCGAGTCATCATTGGTTTGCTCCGCGACTGTCTGCAGCCTCCGGGCGGCTTCGGTCACCTTGTCCGAGGCAAGCAAGCCCTGCTGAACCAACTGCCGCAGGCTGGCGCCCATCTGATTGTAACCGGCGCTAAGCTGCCCGATCTCGTCCTGTGAATCCTCGCGGAGGGTCGCCGTAAAATCGCCCGCACCCGCAAGTTCCATCGCATGGGCCAGCCGGGCGAGCCTTTTTTTCATGCCGCGCATATAACCCAGAATTAATCCGATGGAGACCACAAGCGCACCTGCAAAGACCACGGCAAAATGCCGGATAAACGTCCCGCGAATGGTATCCATTAAACGCTGTGGCGCTCCTACGTACAAGATGCCGATCACCTCGCCGCTCTCCGACAGGATCGGTTGATAGGCCGCCTGATAGGTTTGGCCGACCACCACCGCTTCTCCGTAGTAGCTGCTGCCTCCCTTGAGGACGACATCAGCGACCTTATCAGACACCTTCGTCCCGACAGCCCGCTCCCCCTCCACCATGACATTGGTCGACACGCGAGTATCCCCTTGAAAAATCGTTACCGTATCCTCCGTCAATTCCCCGATTTCATCCACAATTTCAAAATTTCCGCTGATCACCGTATCGCCTTTGTAAAATTGGTCCCCTTCAATGCGCCAAGCACCGGGGTATTTGCTATCCAAATAGCGGGTGACCAGCTTGAGGTCGCTTTTCGCCTTGGCGGTGGCGAACGTCTTGATGCCGCTCTCCATCTGCCCCACAGCAACCAGAGCGATGGCCGCCGATACAACCACCAATATGCCGATAACGATGAGATTAATTTTGGTCCCGATGCTTCGAATGCGCATGTTTTCTCCTCCTTACCATTCTGAATAAATCATAAGGGGATTCATTCTGTTTTTGTAGCAAAGGAAAGCCCAGCGCCCCCAGTATTTAGGGGCCTGGGCTATTTTTATTTTTGCCTGATTAATCGATATACCCGGCGAGTCCATGCTCCGTCAAATAGTCCATCTCCAAATCGAGGATCGTCTCTACGGTCAGCTCGTCGAGGGTCACGTCGCTCCGGCCGAGGACATAATCGACCAGCTCATCGCCGTCGATCTCCACCTCGCCGTCGGCGTTTTGCTGGGCCTGATTGATGAAATCCGCTTCGTGCTTCAGCACCAACCGGATGCTGTCCGTAGTCGCCTTCGATCGGTCCGCGATAAACTGGACCAGTTCCTGTTCATTGATTTGATCGCTCACACCGTTCACTCCTGCCTTGTAGGGTTCATTTTGTTTTCTAGTCTTTCTCGTAGATGTAAATCTTAGTCCGGTACAGATCCCGGCAGGTGATGACCTTCGTCGGCTGCCATCCCGGCAGGGCAAAGCATAGGCTGACCACCCGGGTCCCCGGGGTTAACCGCGCCCGCAGCAGGGGATCAAGCCGCCGCATCGCTTCAGGGTACAGGTAACAAACCACCGTTCCCGCCGTCTCGTATGGAAATTCGTACAGATTCCCGCGTATCAAATCCACCTGAGAATAGCCGCCCCACCGCCGAGCCAATCTGGAAAATAACCAGGGAATCGCCGAGTTCTCGATCCCTACGATCCGCCAATGGGCCTGGGCCCGAGCGATGGCGAAAGCCAGCGTTCCCCATCCTGCGCCCGCCTCCACGATGGGGCTAAGCCCCTTCTGTGAGGCTGCTCTCTCCAAGGGGGCGGCACGCTCCAGCTGCTGCAGTTCCCGGACAACCGCCAGGCGGACGGCGGCGGAGGCAGGCATCGGCGAAATGCCGTTTCGCCAGCTCCGATAAACGATCGCCCCAACTCCGATCAACAGAAGCAGCAGCAGAATGGAGGTGAGGATCGAGGACACAGTTGCGGACACGGGAACAACTCCTTGGGCGTTAGGTTCGATGCTTGTATTGTACCAGATCACGCAGACTCAGGGCGAACCCTGGATCACACTCCAGTTCGCATTGCATGCGGCTCGGACAATTCCGCGCCGCTCGATGTACGCGGCCACCAGCTCGGCCATATCCGTCTGGATTTCCCTTACCACAGGTTTGCCCCGGTACATTTCATAATCGCCGCCCCCGCCGGCGCGGTAATGGTTCATGACCACGTCGACCTCTGCCTCGGCCTGCAGCGGCACTCCGTTCCGGGTCAGCTTCACGACCCGTTGCCCTGCAGGCTTGGCCACGTCCAGCACGTATTCGATTCCTTCCCACATATCGTAATTGTAATGCTGCGCCTTCGGCTGGATATACGCCGGATTCACCGCGATTTCGCCGCCCGGCCCCAGGACGAAATAGTTCGCCGTCTGTTCCAATGCTTCTCGGATGTCCCGCCCGGTCAAACGCAACACCGTTAAAGTGTTCGGATACATAAAATGGGTCAACACGTCCCGCAGCGTAATGCTGCCGGCAAAACCCTTGGAGTGTTCACTCAGCAAAGCCGCATTGGAGACGTCCACCCCCGCAGCTTCCATCTGCACCCGGTTAACGAACTCCATAAACGGATGGTCCGCTAACCGGCAGGCAAGCGGGCTCTCGATCGTCATATCGCCGTCCACTTGGCCGATCGGCTGATCCAGCCAAGCCTGCGTAGCCGATTCCAGCGGCCGCAAGAGCTCCAGCACCTCCGCATCAGATGCCGTATCGGGTTCGGGAACGAGCAGCTTGGCTGTTTTCTCGCGAAGGATCCAGCGGCCGCCGGCTCCCCGCTCAAACCGGACGGCGAGGTGACCCAGAGCCTGTCCGCCCGTCCCCGGCTGAATCACCGTGACCCCGCCGACTTCGCCCGCGATCATCCGGTGCTGGTGCCCCGTAATCAGGACGTCAATGCCCGGGATCTCCCGGCACATGGCGTAAGCCTGATTTTCTCCGGTCAATCGTTCCGTCGGCGCACCTGTCGCCAAATCGCGCTCGAACCCGCCGTGGTAGCTGACCACCAGCAAATCCGGCCGCTCCTCCTCCCGGATGCGGGGAACCCAGGTTTTCACCGTCTCCAGCGCGTCCTGAAATATCCAGCCTTCCATATGCCGCGGATGCTCCCAATGCGGGATATAGTGCGTTGTAACGCCTAAGATGGCGATCCTCACCCCCTCCGGGGTCGTCTTTACAATATACGGCTTGCCAAACGCCGGCTCACCCGACTCCGCCTCCACGATCCCCGCCGACAGCCACGGAAAACGAGAATCCCTCATCGCCTTGCCCAACAATTCCTGTCCGTAATTAAATTCGTGGTTGCCCAGCACCGCGGCGTCATAACCCAACAGGTTCATGGCTGCAATGGCCGGATGCACACGGTCCGAATGATTTTTTACGTAAAAAGTACACAACGGCGTCCCCTGAATCGCATCCCCGTTATCGATCAGCAGCAAGCCAGGCGCCTGCTCGCGCTCGCGGCGAATCAGCGTAGCCAGCTTGGCCAGACCCCAAGGACGTTCCTCGGCCGTGCGGTAGTCCGTCGGGTAGATGAAACCGTGCACGTCGCTCGTGACGAGAAGACAGCAAAGCGCTTCCTCCTGCCTTGCTGGTATGGGCCGTTCTACGCAATCTGTATGTTGATCCATGTCATCCACCTCATTTTTTCATATCGTAAATCCCCTTCCATTCTAGCAACCAACCTCGAGAGTTTTGTAAACTCCGGAAAATCGGAAATTTACAAACTTCCCCTTTATCTCTGACGGCGGGTTAATAAATCTCTTTTATAGTAAATCACGTAACCCAAAAATAAGATAAGTGGAGGTCATACGCTTGAACAAGATTGCCAAGTTCGCTTTGCCTTTATTTTTGACGTTCTCCGTGATCCTGAGCGCCTGCGGAAATAACGCGCCGGCCAACACCAGCGGAAACGCCTCAGCCGAATCGGGCCAAACCCAAGCCACTGCTGCCAACGGCGGTACTAACGCACCTGCCAATGCTGCTGAAACACCAGCCGATACCGGCTATGTTCCCGAAACGCTGACCGTCCAATTCGTGCCTTCGCAAAACGCCGATACACTGGAAGCCAAAGCGAAGCCGCTGGAAAAGCTGCTGTCCGATCGTTTGGGAATTCCGGTAAAAGTCAGCGTGTCGACCGACTACAATACGATTATCGAAGCGATGGCTTCCAAGCAAGTCGACGTGGGCTTCCTGCCTCCTACGGCTTATGTGCTGGCCAAAGAGAAAGGCGCAGCCGAGGTGATTTTGCAGGCGCAACGCTACGGGGTACAGGATGATACCGGCGCACCTACGGACGAGTTGGTGGATTTCTACAAATCGATGATCATTGTCAAGAAGGATTCGGATATAAAGTCCGTTGAGGACCTGAAGGGGAAAAAAATCGCCTACCAAAACGTAACGTCTTCCGCAGGTTATGTATGGCCGGCCGCCAAACTCCAAGAAGCGGGGTTGGATCCGCTGTCCGATGTCCAGCCGATTACGGTAAAAGGTCATGACCAAGGTGTTATCGCCGTGCTGAATGGCGATGTGGACGCCGCCGCGATTTTCCAGGATGCCCGCAACACCGTTGTTAAGGACTATCCGAAGGTGTTCGAAGACACCCGCGTGCTGACGTTTACGGAACCGATTCCGAACGATACGATTTCCGTCCGTTCCGACATGAGCGCCGAATGGGTGCAAAAGCTGAAGGATGCCTTCATCGAAATCGGCAAGGATACGGAAGGCCACCAAATTATCGCGGATATCTACACGCATGAAGGTTATGTCGAATCGAACGACAGCGTATTCGACATCGTCCGCGAATATAACGAGAAAGTCAAAACGGAATAGGTTGTAATCGAAATTTGACGAATAGCCCCCTGCAAGCCGGCCGGAGTGCCCCGCGCTCCCGCTGGCTGTGCGTTTTTCTCAGATTATTTCTCATAAAGGAGCCTAACCGTGATAGAACTGCGCAATGTATCCAAAACCTACCCGAACGGCACGAAAGGGCTGGATCAGATCCATCTGACGATCGAACCCGGCGAATTCGTGGCCATCGTAGGCTTATCCGGCGCCGGCAAATCGACGCTGCTGCGATCCATGAACCGGCTGCATGATATCTCCGAGGGCGACATTCGGATCGACGGCAAGTCGATCACGCAAGCCTCCGGCAAGCCGCTGCGGATGATTCGCCGCGATATCGGCATGATCTTCCAAAGCTTCAATCTCGTGAAGCGATCCTCCGTGCTGCGCAACGTGCTGGCCGGCCGGGTCGGCTACCATTCCACGCTGCGCACCCTGTTCGGCCGTTTCCCGGAGGCCGATGTAGAACTGGCCTTCCAGGCGCTGGAGCGGGTGAATATCGTGGAAAAAGCCTACGCCCGGGCCGACCAGCTCTCCGGCGGGCAGCAGCAGCGGGTGGCGATCGCCCGCGTGCTCGCGCAGGAGGCGAAGATCATCCTCGCTGACGAGCCGGTGGCCTCGTTGGACCCCTTGACGACCAAGCAGGTCATGGACGATCTGAAGCGCATCAACGTCGAATTGGGCATTACGACGATCGTCAACCTGCATTTCATCGACCTGGCGCGCAGCTACGCCACCCGGATCATCGGGCTCCGCGCGGGTCAAGTCGTCTTCGACGGACCGGTGTCGGAGGCGACGGACGCGCGGTTTGCGGAGATTTACGGCCGCGCCATCGACCAGGAGGAGCTGCTGGCAACCCGGCTCCCGGGACCGCAGGTGCTGGAGGCACAGGCTTGATGAACGTGAATCCGAATCCACATTCTAGCAACGAACCGGCTGCCACGATCAACGTCAATGCTGACGCCAAACTTGAGGTTCATCCGCCCGGCGACACCGGCCTGCACCGGAATCGCCCTCAAGCTCCCGGCAAGCTCAAGTCCTATTTAACCGCCGCGATTGTTCTGCTCCTGCTGTGGGGCAGCGCCGTGGACACGGAGGCATCGCTGGGCAAGCTGATTCAGGGCTCGCCGAATATGCTCGACCTGCTGCGGGAGATGTTCCCGCCGAAGTGGAGCTACTTCGACAACATCGTACCAGCGATGCTGGAGACGATCCGCATGGCGCTGATCGGCACGACCTTCGGCGCGATTCTCGCCGTACCGGTGGCGCTGCTCTGCGCCTCCAACCTCAGCCGCAGCGCCTGGATCCACCAGCCCGTCCGCTTCCTGCTGAACCTTGTGCGGACGATTCCGGACCTGCTGCTGGCGGCGATCTTTGTCGCCATCTTTGGACTCGGCCCACTGCCCGGCATGATGGCGCTGACGGTGTTCTCGTTTGGCTTGATCGCCAAACTAACCTACGAAGCGCTGGAGACCATCGACCGCGGGCCGCTGGAGGCGATGACATCCGTCGGGGCTGCGCCGGTGCAGCGGATTCTCTTTGGCGTCGTGCCGCAAATCCAGGCTCATTTTATTTCTTACGTGTTGTACACGTTCGAAATCAACGTCCGCGCTGCAGCGGTACTGGGCCTCGTTGGAGCCGGCGGGATCGGCCATTATTACGAGGTCACCTTAGGTTTCCTGGAGTATGACAAGACGTGCATGATCATCTTGTTCACGCTCGCGGTCGTCTTGTTAATCGACTATGCAAGCACCAAACTGCGGGAGAAATTATTATGACGACAAATGCAAATACGAATGCAAATGCAAGTGCAAAAGCAGATGCAAAAGCAGATACAAGTGCAGATACAAACACAAGTGCAAATGCAAACACAAGTGCAAGTGCAAATGCAAATGCAAACGCAGATGCAAATACCTGGCGGCACAAAGTGGAGAAGCCCAAAAAGAGCCGCTACCGTTGGCTGATCTATCTGCTGCTCCTTCTCCTATATATATGGGCGTTTGCCGGGATCCCGTTTGACGGAATCAAAGAAACTGCCGGTCAAATCACGAAGTCGATCCTCGCAGGGCTGTTCTCGCCCGACTGGGACTACGTCTATCTGCCGGATGGCGAGGATTTGCTGCGCGGCTTGTTGGAGACTTTGACGATCTCCATTCTGGGCACCTTCGTGTCCACGGTGGTCTGCCTGCCATTTGCCTTCTGGGCGGCGGCCAACCGCAGCAAGCCGCGTTTCGTTTCCGGCTCGGGCAAGATGCTGCTGAGCTTTATCCGCACCTTCCCGGAGATCGTGATGGCGCTGCTGTTCATCAAGGCCGTGGGACCCAATGCCTTCGCTGGTGTGCTGGCGCTGGGGCTGCATTCGGTTGGAATGCTGGGCAAGCTGTTTGCCGATGAGATCGAAAATAGAGACCACGGCCCAACCGAAGCGCTGGTCGCTGCGGGGGCAAGCCGCCTGCAAATCCTGTGGTTTGCCGTGCTGCCCCAAGTGCTCCCGGGCTTCCTGTCTTACACGCTGTACCGTTTCGAGATCAACTTGCGCTCCGCCACGATCCTTGGCGTCATCGGCGCCGGCGGCATCGGAACGCCGCTGATCTTCGCCCTCAGCTCGCGGGATTGGGATCGTGTCGGCATCATCCTGCTCGGCATCATCGTCATGATCACCCTCGTCGATTGGATCTCCGGGGCGCTGCGGAAGAGACTGGTCTAGGCTAAGCCTGCATCATAAATCCATGGTGCATCGGTGTAGCGATATATCAATCTATCGGTGCATGGGTGTAGGTGTATGGGTGCATGGGTGTATGGGTGTATGGGTGTATGGGTGCATGGGTGCATGGGTGCATGGGTGCATGGGTGTATGGGTGTATGGGTGTATTGATACATCGGCGCATCCGTGCATCCGTTTTGGCTCTAGCCCAAGCTTGGCCCTCGCCCTTGTTGACACGAGCCCATTCTATATGATTTTTCGAATACATTTCCTCGAATCCTCGCCAATTGGCTTATTCTATATGAAATTTCGAATAGAATGGGCCGATTGAGCCTTTCAGCGACCGATTATATATGAAATATCATATATAAAGAGGGTGTCCCAAAAGTAAACTCTGGGACACCCTCAGCAGCCAAATTGGATGGGATTCATAAAAAACCAAGGAGCTAGGCGGTCTGTTCTCGCTTAGCTCCTTGGTTTTTGGCGTCCACCGCTGCTTTCTTGAGCAGATTGTGGGCAAGGGAAAGCCACCCCACCTCCAGACTTACTTTGGGTAAGCCTCGAAGCAGGAACCTTTTAAAGCCTCGGTTGTTCTTTACATGGCCAAACACAGGCTCCGGCTCGATCATGCGCCTTACGGCTAGGGCATGACCTTCTTCACTGCGGAGCTTTTGCCTGGCCTGGTTCTTTAGCCGCCAATACTTCATACTCACCTTGATCTCGCGATCACCTTGGGCTTGGGTACACTGCGGTTTTAGCGGACAACCCTCACAGCCGGCGCTTCGGTAATGTCGGTATTCGATTTCATACCCGCTTTCCGTTTTCTCCTTACTCCCTCTTCGGAAATGGAGCGTTTGTCCGGCCGCACATGTCCATGTATCTTGTTCACTGTTATAGGTCCAGTTGTCGATCTTGCTGATGTCTTTTTGCCAGGCCTTGCTCTTTTCGCGGTGATACGTGTTGTACTTCACCATGGCTTCGACTTCATTTCGCTCCAAGTAGTCGTAATTTTCTTCACCGCCATAGCCTGCATCGGCGATGACTTTTTTTGGCAGCTTGCCGAACTGCGATTTTATCTTCTCAAAATGCGGGATGAGGCAGCGCGTATCGGTTGGCCGCTGGTGCAAACTGTAACCGATAATGAATTGATTTTCAGTGCCAATCTGAACATTATAGGCTGGCTTTAGCTGGCCGTTTCGCATGTGGTCTTCTTTCATCCGCATAAACGTGGCGTCCGGGTCTGTTTTACTGTAGCTGTTTCTCGTGCCTAAAATCGCTTCCTGCGTCTCATACTTCTGAAGGCGAGGAAGCAAGTCTTTGCGGAGCGTGCGCATCGCCTTCTTGAGCGGCTTGTCCTTTGGTTTCTCCTGCAGACGCTCCTCTAATTGTTTGACGGCTTGCTCCAGCTTTTCACCGGTGAGGGCAGAGGACTCGCCCAGTTCAAGAAGATCCTGGCCCCCGTGAGCACGTTCTTCTTGTTTCTCAGCTTCCTCAATGGCGGCGAACAAGGTTTGGACTTTTTCTTGGAGCTTGGCTTTATGCTTCACTACCGCCTTCCCCCATACAAACGTATATCGGTTGGCATTCGCTTCGATCTTCGTGCCGTCCACAAAGTAATGCTCAAGCTGCACGTAGTTTTCCTCGGCCAGAAACTGAAGAACGGCGGTAAACACCGTCTCCAGTACGTTTTTCATTCGCTCTGAACGAAACCGGTTGATGGTGCGGAAATCCGGCTTTTGCCTGGCCGCGATCCACATGAACATGATGTTTTCACGGATCGCTTTGGCGATCTGGCGAGAGGAGTAGATACGCTGCGTGTAGGCGTAAATGATGACTTTGGTGAGCATTTTAGGGTGGTAGCTGTCTCGTCCGCCTCCAGGGTAAGCTGCGTCGAAGATGGCTTCGTCGAGACGATTAACGGCGGCGTTGACCACACGAACGAGGTGATTGGCGGGGATATCTTCTTCTAAATCCATTGGTAAGCAGAGTTGATCCATGGTATATTGAATGTACAAAGAAACCGTCTCCTTTTGGTTTATGGTTGGGTGGTACCTCCATTTTACCAAAGAGTGGTTTCTTTTTGTTTGACGAAATGAAAAAGAGGGTCGCCCCTAGTCATCTATGATGACTTTTGGGACACCCTCATTATATATGAAATATCATATATAAATCGCCCCTTCTCTCTCCCGAGGGCCTAATGTATATGATTTTTCGAATACATTCCCTCGAACCTTCGCCAAATGGCCCATTCTATATGAAATTTCGAATAGAATGAGTCGATTGAGCCTTTCAGCGACCGATTATATATGAAATATCATATATAAATCGGGCCTTCCCTCCCCCGAGGACCTAATGTATATGATTTTTCGAATACATTCCCTCGAATCCTCGCCGAATGGCTCATTCTATATGAAATTTCGAATAGAATGAGCCGATTGAGCCCTTCGGCGAACGATTATATATGAAATATCATATATAAATCGGGCCTTCTCTCTCCCGAGGACCTAATGTATATGATTTTTCGAATACATTTCCTCGAATCCTCGCCAATTGGCCCATTCTATATGAAATTTCGAATAGAATGAGTCGATTGAGCGCTTCGGCGAACGATTATATATGAAATATCATATATAAATCGGTTCCTCTATAATCACCACGGCTCACGGTTCGTGGTCACACCAAATCCGGGCTTAGCGCCGGGCCTACGTATTCATAAGAAGTGATACGTCCGGAAGCCCCTTTTGCTATTGCACGGAGCTTTCCTTTTTCTACGAGGATCCGGCAATACTTAATGACCGTCATCGGATGCAGTTCCAGTTCCCGCGCCACCTCCGCTGGGCGAAGCACCCGATCATGGCGAATCGAGGCACGCATGAGATCCCTCTCAATCTTGGAATAGTTCCTCATAGACGACCTCCCCTGTACGACGGACAAGTAAGGAGACAGAATACTCCGCAAGGAAGACAGAATAAACGTGGGGTTCTCCTTCAGCTCGTCCAAGGCAATGTAGTAGATCAAGCAGTCTTGGGACTGCAGAAACAGCCCCCTGTTCAAGTCCATCCGATACTTCGTCCGATCCGTACCATGGGAGCCGTAATCCATGACCTCAAACACGATCCGCGACGTACCCACCCTCCATAAAAAATCAACAAAATAGGATCTCCCCCGCCAATCCCTCACCTCAAACTCAGGGTGCAATCCGTCAAAATGTCCCACCAGCGGCCACCAAATCAGCTCGATGAACAATTGGTTTCCATAGCCATGCCCCCTTCGGAGTGCATCAAGCCGCTCGCCACTTCTTCGTTTCATGTGCTCCTGAATCCAGATCTCATGTTCCGTTTGAAATCCCATACTATCCCCTCCACAGTCATAGTAAAAAACAAAAAGCCCCGCTCCTCTCCAAACTGGAAAGGAAACGGGGCAGGCTTTGCCTCACGTTGCTGTCTGATACTCCTAGTGTGACACAAGAGAAAGCTCACCGCAATAGGACCTTGTGCGGCCGTCTGTTGTTCCGTATTACTCAGTATTAATCCTCCGCATCAAGACTCGTTACTACTCGGAAACTACTCCTTGCTACTCCTTGCTTCTCCTTGCTACTCCTTGCTTCTCCTTGCTACTTCTTGCTACTTCATACTACTCCTCACCACTCGTTACTCTTCATTCCCCGTAGTTCCTAATTACTCTTCAGTACTCCCTGTTTCTCCCACTTTCTCCTCCATCATTATTTCTCTTTATTACTCCTCATTCCTTCATTCCCCCTACTCCACCCTACTCCGCGTCAAACCGCATCCCCCCACGCGCTGCTTACACCCCAAGCAGCTCGCGGATCTTGCCTTCGATGCTCTCCGGTTCATCCGTTGGGGCGAAGCGCTTGACGACCTTGCCTTCCTGATCGACGAGGAACTTCGTAAAGTTCCATTTGATCAGCTTGGAGCCAAGCAGGCCCGGTGCTTCCTTCGTCAGTTGCTTGAACAGCGGATGAGCCGTTTTCCCATTAACATCGATCTTCGAAAATAACGGGAACGACACGCCGAAATTCAGCTCGCAAGCCTGTGCCACCTCTTCGTCTGTTCCCAGCTCCTGGTTCGCAAATTGGCTCGACGGGAATCCCAATACAGAGAAGCCTTGCTCCTTGTAAGTATCATGCAGCTTCTGCAGCCCTTTAAACTGCGGGGCAAACCCGCATTTGGTCGCCGTATTGACGATCAGCAGCACTTGACCGCGATAAGGCTCCAAGGTTTGTACCTGGCCTTGAATTGTTTTCACTTCAATATCGAATAATGACATCCACAGCACCTCCGACCTTCATTTAAATTAAGTATAATTTAATTGTATACAATCTTTATAGACGTGTCAATTTGAAACTCGCCGCGAGGAGGAACTTCCGGATCTTTACTCTCCCTAGGGAGCAATGCTATAATAGCTCAACAGTAAAATAAATTGCATACAATTTAATGGCAGGTGGAATAGATGAATACCGACGAGTTAATGAAACTGGATAATCAGCTTTGCTTCGCTTTTTATACCTGTTCCCGTGAGATCATGAAGCTGTACCGGCCCTTGCTGGCTGAGTTTGGCTTAACCTATACGCAATATATCACGCTGCTCGCCTTATGGGAGCGGGACGGCGTTACCGTTAAAGAGCTTGGCTCCATGCTGTACCTCGACTCCGGCACGTTAACTCCGCTGCTCAAGAAGCTGGAGCAGATGAAGCTGGTCACCCGGACGCGGGATAAGTCCGACGAGCGCAGCGTCATTATCGAATTAACCGCGGAGGGCAAAGCCCTGCGCGACAAAGTATGCACCGTACCGATGCGGCTGTTTGCCGGCACCGATGCCGAGGTGGAGGACATTACCGCCATGCACCGGCAGATCAACGAATTCATGCGCAAAATCGGCGGCGGCGGTTCCCCCCAAGCTGAACAGCCTGAATAAGGCTACCCTAAATCCTCCATAATAGGGAAGGATCACCCAGTAACCGATGGAGGAGTATCAGCATGCTGGAAAATCTCGAGAGCAACTATGACTGCGCCCACGCGGGCGAAGATCTGCACCGGTTGAAGCAAGAGTTGGCCTCGATGCGAGGCATGGGCCACGCCGACCCGGAGACGCAGGAGCAAATCAATCGGCTCGAAAACCAAATCGCGTTCATCATGAACAAATGCGACATTCATCATTAATCAAGCCGATCAAAACAGAACACCCGTCCCTGCCGCTTGACAGTCCGCGCGCGGGAAACGGGTGTTTTGTCGTTGCGGCCGGCAAATCGTCAGCGGCTTCAAAGCTTCCCTTTTCCCCGCAGGTTTGTCCGAGTAAAATAAATAGAACGCGACTCCCCCATACTTACCGGAGAGCAGGTGATTTCCATCGTTGACTTGAACGAACTGGCCGGGCAATTTGCTGCCGGCACCTTAACGATTCATGGTGTTTATTTATCGAGTCTCGAACCGGGGCAATACAACGGGCATTCCCAAGCGCGCCCTACGCCGCATGCCGGTTTGGTATTCGCCTTGCAAGGGCAAGCCGAGTTCGCTTTCGACGGCATCCCTTGCGAATTGGTCCCCGGGGTCGTTGCACACGGCGCACAAAATATGACGCTGCAATTGAAGGTACCCGCTTCGGGTTTCGAATATGTCCTGATCCATTATACGCTTGATTTGCCCGCCGCCGAATGGAAGCACGCATACCCTCGAACGCATTATGTACTGGAGCCGGGAGAGAACCCCCGGATCGTGGAAATGCTGCGCCAGCTGCACGCGGCCGCGAACACGCCGGGCTCCCTGCAGGCGATTCGCGTGAAAGAGCTGTTCTACGGAACGATCGGCGAGGTGATCCGCTGCGCCCGCAACCGCTTGAACGTGGAGAGCCGCAGCGCCGTTGAACACGCGTTGGAGTATATTCACGCCCACTATATGGAGCCGCTTAATTTGCGGAAGTTGGCCGGTCTGCACGATTGGGACGTCAAAAAATTCGCTTACGCCTTCCATAAATACGTCGGCTTATCCCCGATCGATTACGTCATCCGGCACCGGATGGCCCGGGCCAGCGAGCTGCTGGCCACCAGCCGCTGCAGCGTTGGCGACATCGCGGAGAGCGTCGGATACGGCGACGCCCATTATTTCAGTCGGCTTTTTAAAAAGCATGTCGGCTGCTCGCCCAGCGAATTTCGGGCCCGAAACGGAAATGATCCACCTTCCCTTTGAAAATTGTCTATTCTCAAGCCCGCCCGGTTTTGATTATAATTTGTTTTGAAAATGAAAATCATTATCATCATCTCGAATCAAATCAAACCAGCTCAAATCAAATCGAAGCGGAGGAACGACAAGTGTGGCGATCATTCCAAAAAAGGGGACTGTTTCCCCTCCTGATTATTTTATTGCTCTCCCTCGCGGCGACGGCCTGCGGAACGAATACGAATCCGGCAACACCAACTGACAACACCAACGGCGGAACAAGCGAGGCGGCGGCGGGCGATTCGAATACGACTTCCGGCAATGCGGCGCAAACCGCGAAATTTCCGATCACCATTCAGCATGACAAAGGTGAAACGGTGCTGAACGAAAAGCCGAAAAAAGTCGCCGTCACATATTTCCCGTATGCCGACCATCTGTTTGCGATCGGGGAGCAGGACGTCGTGGCCGGCGTTGTCGGCCTGAAATCGCTGCAGAATTTCCCCGTCTACGATGCATACACGAAGCAGGACAAGATCGCTGATTTAGGCGATACGGCCAGCATGGAGAGCATCTTGGCGCTGGACCCGGATGTCATTATCGCCTGGGAGGACGACGAGAAGATTTATGACCAGCTGTCCAAAATCGCCCCCACGATCCTGATTCGCCAATCCGAAAACTGGCAGGATACGATCGGGAAAGTTGCCGCGGTTATTGGGGAGGAAGCGAAAGCCGAGCAGTACATTGCCGACTACAATGCGAAGCTGGACGCGCTCGCGGCCAAAATGGACGAGACCGGCGCCAAAGGGAAAACGGCCATTTTCATGATGACCTGGGGCAAAGGATTCAACTATTATGGCGGTGTTCGGATGGAGCCGTATTACGATCGCTTGGGCTTCGCCAAATTCGATCATATGGAGGACTGGGCGGAAATCAGCCTGGAGGGCGTGGCTGGCATTAACCCGGATTATATTTTTCTCGGGGAGGATTTCACCGGCGCCGCGGAGCTTACGTTGGATGCACTTGCCGATAACCCGGTCTGGAACGGGCTGAAGGCGGTCAAGAACGGCAACCTTTACCCAATCGACACGGAAATTGTCGGACCGCTGGCCATGGGCCAATCGAAAGGCCTCGACGTGATCGGGCAAATCATGGGGAAATAGCCGCCGGATCTCTCCCGCAAACCGAGGATAGATAGGAGCCCGAAATTGTGTTACGATGTGGCTGTTCGTTTCTTTCCATCCCATCGTAACCTCAGGAGGGCATCTTTTTGAAGGCGAAATCTCGAACTAACGCGGAGTCGACGGCCGCCCGCGCCACACAGTCCGCTTCCGTCAAACGGAATTATATCTTTCAGCTGTTAACCGTCTTTATCGGTTTCTTTATCTTCGGCTTCTCGGAAAATATTAAAGGCCCCGCCATCCCGCGCATCCAAACGGATTTCGGCATCGACGAGATGCAGGTCGGGACGCTTCTGTCGCTCAACTCGCTGGGGTACCTGCTGGCCTGCTCCTTTACCGCTTACCTGACCCGCAAATGGGGTGCCAAAGCGGTGACGATGCTCGCCTTCGGGTCGATGGTGGCGTCCGGGGTACTCATCTTCGCTTCGCGCAGCTTCCCGGCGTTGTCGGGCTCCTATTTCCTGATGTACATCGGTAACGGGATGCTCGAGATCGCGCTGGCCATTCTGGCCGCCCGCATTTTCGTGGGCAATACCGGCACGATGATGAACCTCGCCCACTTCTTCTATGGGCTGAGCTCTACGGTAGCGCCGATGATCGCCTCGGGACTCATGACCGTGTCGATCGGGGGGCATGTGCTCGATTGGCGCGGCATGTATCTGATCATGTTGTCGCTCTCCGTCATTCCGATGATCCCGACGCTGCTCAGCCGGTTTCCGGGCGAGGAAGATCAAGGCGGCGAGCGGGTACCGTTCACGCAGCTCATGCGCGATCCGGCCATTTGGCTAATCGTGCTGGTGCTCTCGTTTGGCGTGGTATCGGAGATGGCCGTAGGGGGCTGGCTGGTCAACTTTTTGGAGAAAGCCTACCAATGGAATACCACCAGCGCTTCGGGCATGTTGTCCGCCTTTTTCCTATGTTTTACGTTCGCGCGGCTGGCACTCGGGCCCATTACGGACAAAATCGGCTTTACGCTCTCGCTGATTCTGTTCTCCGCCTTCTCGGGGATCTGCACCTTGATCGCCATTTGGGCTGGCGAACCCGGGGCCTTCCTGTTCGCGGCAGCCGGCATCGGCATCGCCCCGATCTACCCGACCGTCATGGCGCTGATCGCCAAGAAGTACCGCTCCTCCAGCGACTCCGCCATCACCTTCATCGTGACGCTGATGGGCGTTGGCAGCGTCATCGGCAACTATCTGATCGGCGCGATCACCGACGGGATCAAGGAGCTCGTTGCCGGCGGCGCCGACACCAGATTGGGCCTGCTTCGCGGCCTGCAAGCCGGGTACGCCTTTATCGGCGTCTGCGCCTTGTTGTGCGCGGTGTGCAGCCTCGTTTTGTTTGGCTATCTGCGCAAACGGAACGAGCTGCTGTAACGCCGCGCCCGCATTCATATGCGAAAAACCCCCCGCATCCAACCAAGCGATAGCCGCCGGTGGACACGGGGGTTTCCCATTATAGGGCATAGGCCGTCCTATGCGGATTGCAGTTCATGACGATAAGCCGGCAATCCGCCGATACGTGGCCTCATCGGCTACGACGTAGAGCCGTGCCTCCGCGGGAACCGGCTGATCCAGCTTGCGGTTGATCCCAAGATCGCCGCGATCCGCCAGCAAAGTCGCACCTTGCCGGAGCAGTGCCTCAAAGGCATCTCCGTACGTGCTCCAGTCCCGCTGTACCGGGACTTCATAAATATCGTCGCCGTATTGACGGCTAAGCAGTTGGCGAATCACTTCGGAGTTGCCCGCCTGCAGCGCAGATCGGACCGCCAATCGCGAAATGGCGTCATGGGACAGCACAAATTCGTTCACTTGAACGTGGCGGAAGTTCTGGATATGTTTTTCCTGCGTGATCTCCACAGTTGTATGTACCTGTGGCGCCAAGCGTTCGATGCTGGAGGCAATCAACAGCGATTTGCCGTCGATCAGCGAAAACTCCTCGATCCGCGTATCGGCAAAAATGATCGCCGCCTTCGCTTGATCGATGCCGGCTTTCATCAGGATGTCATCCGAGGCCGGATCGCCGCTGATGAAATGCACCTGATGCATATGCTCCAGCGGGTGCCGATCCCCCTCGTCAATAATGACGATGCGGCTCTTGGGAGAGTAACTCAAAATTTCCTCCACCGCCGACTGCGCCTTTTTGCTCCAATTGATCAGAATGATCTGGTCTTCGCCCCGAAAGCTCAAAGCCCCCGCTCCTCTCTGCCGCTGAAGGCTCCCGATGGAATCGATCACTTTTCCGATCACCAAGCTCAGCAGCCCGATTCCGAA
Organism: Paenibacillus phocaeensis; assembly: GCF_900021165.1. Classification (GTDB taxonomy): domain Bacteria; phylum Bacillota; class Bacilli; order Paenibacillales; family Paenibacillaceae; genus Fontibacillus; species Fontibacillus phocaensis. Next base: position 370,820 of record NZ_FCOQ01000012.1, read on the forward strand.
AATGTACAAAAACATCGTAAACACTTTGCCCTGCACGGTCTCGGCAAAATAATCGCCATATCCCACCGTGGCCATGGTGGTCATTACCCAATACAGCGCGTTAAACCAACTCCCGAAGGTCGCCGGCTCCAGCCCGTAAGCCACCGTTGCGCTTAATGCAACAAATAACAGGATAATCAGTCCGATCGACGTTTTGCGCAAACGCATCAAACGCGTCGTAATTCTGAGCAAAAAGTGCATGTGACTGCCCCTTTTTTCAAAATTCAAGTCCCTCTTAAATGATGAGGCTGCTGACAGCGAAGGCCATACCGATAAACACCAGGCACAGCAGGGTGCCTACCGCGACATTGCCTTTCTTCAACTGCTCGGAAATGTTGAACCCCGGCGTCACCAGTTCAAAGATCCAGTAGGACGCCACGAGGCAAACGTACCCGACGGCGAACCACAGAATCATATGCACAATCGAAGTGTTCGTAAAAGCGGACACTCCCAAAATAATCGCTGTGCCCAGGAACTTGCCGCCCAACGCCAAAGCTACGGCGACGTTCCCCTTCTTCAGCTCCTCCATGTCGCGGTACGGGGTCATCCAATTGAAGACCACCATCCCCAGAAGCTGCAGCAAAATCATCACCACAATACTAACCACTATATTCACTACGATCGTCACTTCGCCCACCCCCGAAATTTCGCAAATGCCAAGTCATAATCGGCAAAATCATGCACTTCCTCAAGCACGACCGATGCGGTCTTCGCTTTCTCTAACGCAGCGTACCGCGTGTCATCAATCGGCTGCTTGATCCGGTTCCCGGATGGCAGCTCCAATACGGCGAAGCTCCGGGTTTTGCCTTGGTACTCCGTTTTGTACACGCCAACCAGGTCGACGTCGGTTGTCACCGACACCTTCAGTTCGGCCAGATCCTTCTCGGCGGATGCCTGATCGGGGTAGGACTTCAGCGTCGTCCAGGAGGATAAGCGCACCTCATTCTTCTGGTTCTCGTCCGTAGTCAGCTCGGCATCCATGAACTGAAGAATCCAGATTTTATCGCCGGTCGCGTAGTTATTATCATTTGGCAACAGATCATTATCAGGCAAAATCGTCATGTCGCTGCCCACCAGATCGCCGACCGTAGCCTCCACGATTTTATAATCCCAGGGAACGCGGGAGGTCGTTAACGCCGACTCCGAACCCGCGTTAGTGGAGAAGACGCTGGTCGTATTGCCGCAGGCTCCAAGTACCGCCACCGACAACACCAGCATCCACGTAACGAGGAATCGCCGCGCCCAAGGCTGCTTAAATACTTGCATTCACTTCACTCCTAACGGGATAAAATGGCTGGTATTGCCCGTGATCGGCCCGCCGGCCCGCCCCAGCAGGCCGCAAGGCGTTCCGTTCAGGACAAACAGGCCGATCAGCAGATGGCGCTCGCCTAGGACGGTGTTGATGCGCGCCAGCTCGGCTCTCTTTTGATAGACCGTCGGAAAAAGGACACTGCTGTCAAACCCCTCCCGGTCCTCCAGCTCCAGCTTGCCCTCCTCATCGAACAGACGCACCGAACCGCCTTCACGGCCAAACATCGATTTGGACACGAAATCCCCCGAGAAGACCGGCTTGTTGTAGGTCGGCAGTACATATTTGGCGATCGCCCGCCGTTCGTCTTCATCGAAGAGCAAACCCAGCTCGTAAAGCCCCCAGGCCGCAGCAAGCAGGCCTTTGGATTGCAGCAGGATGCTGTGCGGCCCGTTGAAAAGGGTCAGACGGCCCGTTTCGATCGCGTAGCTCAACGCTTCGCCGGCATCGTCCACCGCCATCCATTCCTTCGGATACAGTGCAAAAAGACGCTCAATCCCTCGCCCATCTTTATTCTTGAGGGTCCCTTCATCAACCCATAACTCCAGGCAATCCTCGTAATGGAGATTCAGTCCGCTGTGACGCCCCAGTGCTTCGATCGTGCCGGAATCCTCCAGATGCCAGCCGTAATCGACGCAGGCTGCGGTATCCGGCCGCTCAAGCGTCCAGGCTTCCGCCACCAGGTCCTTCATCCGCGCATTAGGCGAATCAAGCCCCGCCTGCTCCAGCAGCCAGGGAGTGGCAATCGAAGCTTCCACATAACCGGTTGGGGTATCTGCATTCAGCTCCAGCAGCTTGATGGTGCCGTCGTTCCCCACCGCGAAATCAAAACGCGCGTAGCGGCTGATCACACCCGGCTCCGGCAGCGGAAGCTGGTCCAGCATCGTCCACAGAATTGGCGGGATGCCGATCAGCTCATACAAATCAGGCCGGCGATGGACGTAACGTACAACCTTGTCAAGGATGCGCCACAGTATAGCAGCGGCTTGTTCCAACTCCTCATAGGTTGCCTTTGGCATCAATACGAGCTGATCGATCCAGTACTCCTCTTCCTCGAGATCCGCCCAGGTGAACCCCAGCTCGGCGAGCTTCGCGACCCGCGCGCTCCGATCAGGATGCGGCTGGCCGACAACTTCAAACACGCTGCTGCTTCCGTCCGTCATCCGCCGAACGACCCCTTACCTGTACCGCTGGATCTCGAACCGGAGAATGAACTCTTGGAGGAGCCGGTTGAGGAGCTGGACGATGAACCAAGCGAGCTGGATTTCCCGCCGATGCCGCCGGCCTTCGAGGACGTAGAACGCCGAACGATCGAGCCGGTGGATGAGGTTGAGGTTTTGGGACGCACAACCGAACCGGCCATTTGTTTATTTTGAAACGTCTCGCTGGAATACGTCTTTGGTTTATACGGCGTTGACGATCCTGCGTAGTAACCGCGATGCCCGTCATACCAGCGGCCGGACGAATAGCTCGATCCGCTGTTGAACAGCAGGTGGTACAGCAGCATATCGTCCCAACCAAACCCGCCGCCGTAATGGTTGATGACGGTAGTGCCTCCCGCGCCCGAGCTGCTTGAGCCGCCGGAACCGGACGTCTCTCCAGCCCCCTCTTGATCCTCTTCTGCAGCCGGAAGCGGGATGTTCCAGTCCACGTTCTTGTCGAAGTATTGCTTGACTTCCTCGGTTGACCAGGCAACCAGCTTCGGTTCATCCGCCGTTGTACCGCTTCCCGAGGCCGTAGCCCCCGCACCCGGAACCAGGAATGCATTAGCCAGCAGCGCAAGGCCCAGGGAGGTAGACAAGACGCGGATCGGCTTGCCTTCCGGGGTCAAAAACTTGGATGCGAACGGTTCTTTCATCGGCTCTGCCTCTTTGGATGCGTGAATGTCCGTTCGGGTTGCTTCCTCTTCTTTTGCCAAGATCGATTCCCTCCTTACGAAAAAAACCTCTTATTCATGCACGATCGGAACGAGCAGCAGCTCCAGTTTCCCCTCGTCCACGTTCAGCCGGCCTTCGACCGTTTCAAACTCCCGGCTGCCCACGACCAGGTAGTTCACATGCTCCAACGCAGCGACCATATTCGCGCTCCAGACGCGCTCCTCCAGCTCTCTTAGCTCACCGTCCGGTAACTTCTCGTACAACTTCACGCTCATGCCGTTATCCAATGCAGCTCACCCTTTCCATGTACACACTAAATAATGTTACGTCCCGGTTCCCGCTTCGTTTCATCCTTTGTGCAGGGAGATAGAGGGAATGGGGCGATAGGCGGGATCGGACGATCTGGCTTGGCCCGGCACCCGGCATGGTCGACTTGGTTCAGCTTCGCTGGTTTGGCCTGGTCCTGAAATCATCGACCTTAATGTGGGGGACTCTCCCACGATCCTTCCAACAGCTTACGTCCGTTGCCACTGAAAAGCAATGCTGAAATGCGAAGCTGCTATAAGTCAGGAGGCGGCTAGCCTGAAACGTGATAAATTGCGAACAAAGTGAGATAATTTGATGCCGTTCCCTTTCACCCTCACTATCGAGATAAGAGATTTTATAGTTCTTTTGGACGTAGCCGCTCGATTCAATCGGCACTGGGTGGGGTTAAAAAAGACCTTGAGGATTGACGCCCCAAGGTCAAATAGAAATTTACAAACTTAAGAATAGTCTTTTAATTGCTCAATATCGTCAGTTGCCCAATCTTTAGTCTGAATTTCTCTAAGGATTTTTTTTGAAGCTTTTAAAATGGATTCTTCAAAGAATCAGTTTCCACATCCAAAGTTGTAATCAGCTCCAAATTAGCCTTATTTCTCCTTATAAAACTTAATGAGACGAGTATATCATCTTTTTTCACAGCACGAACATAATATGGACCATCCATAAAATTAAAATCTACTGATGTACCAACTGACGAAGTTTCGAGTAATCTTATGGACTTATTCCACCAAGTTAAGATAACCACAACAAAATAACTACAACACTTATCAACTTTTTTCTCCCAGCATAGGTGTGATTCTACCAAACTCCTCCGTAGAGAATCCAAAAGACTTCAACTGTGACTCAATTACTTCAAGTACATCATAATATGAAAAATTCATACCTAGTCTGTAGTTCTTTCCAGAGAGGTCTTCCCCTTCTTCCGGGATTAATGTTTGGTCATACTTTTCTTGAATCTCCTTAATTAAATCATTCAAAAAATTTTTTGTGTCATTATGCAAAACAATCCCCCCTTATTTTTCTTTCAAAATTCCTTCGGATATTTGTTTCTGTTCCTTTTGCCTTTGAATATCAGAAGGCCACTTTTTATTTATCAAAGCCTCCTGCTGTCTGGGATCTAAATTTTTAAAATTAGGAATGTACTTCTCCGGGTTTTTAATAATACTCGCCGGAATAGCGGGATATGTTCGGTACGGTCTCTTCTTATTCTTAGGCTCACAGTATCTGTGCAAATCATTAGAAAACAATCGTTTGGAAAACCCATTAGTCATCTATTCAAAGTCGTTAGTCAATGATAAAGTAATCATCTTCAATCATGCCATCAAAAGTAAATAAAATTTTATGAACACCTATATTCTTTTTTTTGTACCTTATAGGGATTGTAACTACTACATGGTTATAGTTGAAATCTGGATAGTTGCCAAATGTAACTGAAACTGCTTGAATACTTACTTCTAAGTCAGAAGAACTGAAATTGGGAAAATTATCTTCAAACTCTTCTGGATCCTCTTCTCTGTACAATTGAATGACTTTCCAAAAGAACTCAATCGCTTTATTTTCTACTTCTGTTCTATTCATCCAGTTCTTAATAAACTTTACATCAAAGTAATTAGTCATATCATCCCTCTATTTATGTGTTTTTTCAAAAATATCAAATATAATATGTCCTGACTTTTTATCATAATTCCCTAGAGCCCTATATGCACCAAAGTCCCCCTTTACCACTAAATAATTTCACACCATTCGAGCCCTCTGCTCCAACTAGCCCTTTTTTCATTGCATTTGAGAATTTCATTATATGTTGATCGTTTAATCCAAGTTTTTGTTGCATTGCTAGAAGCAGCACCTATTTTTGAGCCTTTGGAGTTCACTGTAAACATCCCGATAGAAAGACCTATAATAGCCTCTGCTCTTTCTGCATTTTTCTCATACATTTCTAATAATTCAGCTTTGGCCCACGATGCGTTTTCCGGTGTGTTCTCTTCTTCAATGTAATGATTTCCTGTAGCCAAATTGAATAAGTATTTAAATCTATTGTTTTCGTCCAATACACTCATAGGATAGGACCCATAACATCCCCCTTACAAAAATTTATTGCCGGCATTCCCACAATGGTTCCAAACCCATAGCTTCGCTTGTGATGTGAGGTCAATGCCTCTACCAGCTCAAACATGGTCATTGGTGATAGTGGGAGAACAGTTTTTATGACGGGGTCAACGCCCCTAAAAGAGCCTCGTTCTCCCGGCTTCCCCCATCGTAAAATGCCCATAAAAAAGGCCAACCAGAAATAACTGGTTAACCTGATAATACGAAAAGAGGCCGCATAAATGCAGCCTAAAATGAAACGTAATTAAGTTACCCAATACAATACAAATATCCGTGATTTTTTAAAGGAATATTTGTCGTAATATACACCTTATTCCCTTGTCCCAAGCATGGACTTGTTACCTCTCCGGGAAGGTATACCTCACTGATCAACTCACCCGTTTCATTTAATAAGGTCATTTTTGAGACTAGCCCCTTTTTGGCATCTCTTGGAATATTTCCTCCCGAAGATGCAATGATCAATTTATTATCGTTGGATATCAGCGGAGGATGGCCAATGGTACCCTCAATTCTACTCTCCCACAACAGAGATTGACTCTTTACATCAATGGCTTGAAATCTATACTCACTTCCTGCAATATAGATGATTCCATCCCTACTTATTACAGGAGATCCCCATAGTGAGTAGTCTTCTTTTTCTGGAAAAGCCCATACACATTCTCCTAGACTATTCAACTTCAAGAGCTTCATATTTTCATTTATAGAACCAGTGGTCAGATATGAGTCGTCAGATAAAACAATTGGAATTACCCCAATACCCGCTCCCGTTTCCTTCCTCCAAACCTTTTGTCCGCTCAAATTCAAACAGTGTATAAGCCCCCCCTCGTTTATTAGAATATGTCCTTTTGAGGTTATTACTGGCGAACACGACAATAAATAATCTGTACTGGTTGTCCATTGGATAATACCATCAGGATTTATACAGCACATCTGCTTTCCGTAAGTTGTTACATAAATGTTCCCCGCACTATCCAACATAGGAGGATATGAAATCAGTTGATTCAGTTCACATTTCCATTCGACTATAGCATCAGCAGAAATGGCATAGAGGTAGCTCATTTCGGAGTCATCATTCATCTTAGCCGCAACATATATTCTCTGGTCTGCACCAATTGCTGGGCTACTAAGTTCTGAACCCAATTTTAATTTCCATACAAGTTCGCCCTCAGAAGAATAACAATACAGATCTCCTGACAGTGATCCAAAATAAATCTCTCCATTTCTACCAAGAACTGCAGAACATTCTTGAAGGCTAGATGGAACTTTTACTTTCCACTGGATTTTTAATTCGTTTGGAGCACTAATTAGCGAATGTCTTACCCAATTGGTTTGGGAAGGTTGATAGGCGTATACATCATAGCCACCTTCCATAAAACCACCGATTGTTTGATTCTGATTAAACAGAACGCGCTTTTCCATTTAGTCACCTCTCAAATTTAGTACTTAAGGAAACACCGGAAGTGGAGAAGGTACTCTAGGAATCGGTACAGGAATCGGCATCATTTCCACCGTAGGTATGATCCCATTTTCAAAATCAGCAAGGTGGTCCTTAACGATTTGATATACTCTTGATGAACTCATAGAGACCTCCTTATTTCCTTTCTTTTTATAAAAAGAATATAATGCGTATCCTCTTTCCGGAAATTCGATCATCATATAAATATCATTATAGATAGGAATATCTCTGATAGTCTGTAATTTCATACCTTCAGTCAAATTACCTTCAGTTTTGTATAACTCCAGTTGGTCCTTAGGATCTTTTCCGTACTTAGGCTTCACCTCCCATACCAATTTATTAGACCTTACGACTAAATCTGCTTCATACTTAACTGCTTTTTTAATGATACCTAATACGGTTGTTTTCTGTGTAGTTGATTTAACTTCATATTCAAGAGTTGCATTAAGCTTATTATTATCTTGGTACAATTTTCTTGAAACATGTAACTGTGCAATTTCATGAAACGCCAGCCATGGATTTTCACCATTTAAGGTAATAACTGTAGATGATAATACCTCATCACTATAAGCTTTAGTTCGGAAGTATTTTAGTGAATCCAAGTATCTTAATTTCGACACTGCCATATTTCCGCTCGGATCCACATAAATCAACGGATTATTCTCCACATACGAATACCGATTCAAACTTAGCGGATTATCGATGCTACCTTCATACGGATCCTTCGACACGAATCTTCCCGCGTTCGGGTCGTACCAGCGGGCGCGGAGGTATTGCAGATCTGTCGTGTTGTCCCAGTACTCGCCGGAATAACGGAACACGTTCGGCACCGTCTCTTCTTCCGTTTCCGGGTTACCCCAGATGTCGTAGGTGTAGGTGTTGAGTTGGTTGCCTTGGCTGTCGGTCAGGCCGACAACGTCGCCGTGGCCGTTGAGCTGGTAGTATTGCACCTCGCCTGTCTTTTGATCCACGCGAGACCACAAGAGTCCGCTCAGATCGTAGATGTAGGTGTAGCTTACGCTTGGCGTTCCGCCGCTGACGTTCGCTTCGGCGATCAGCTTGGCTTCCTCATCATAATAATACCGGGTTCGGTCGGTCCCTTCCACACACTCATAGAGTAAGCCATCGCCGTTATAGGTGTAGTTCACTTCTTTGCCGTTTTCCAGCTTCACCTTCGTTAAGCGGTTCAGGCTGTCGAAGGTGAAATTTGCGTTTGTTAGGCCCCGAAGTTCCCGGCCTTCCACGGTCAACGGATTGCCACTTGTAGGCGGTTTTTTTCTTGCTATTACCCAACCCACTCTCTCATAAAAAGAAAAACCGATTTTTGCAAGAACAACCTTGCAAAAATCGGCCTTATACTTACATAAAAGACAGAGTAATGGAATCAGAACTTCTATTTAGAAGCCTAAGGTTACTTCTCCTTCATGGAAAAATTCTATTACATACTCTGTTGGACAATAGATCCAAGTGTCAGACCCTACTGCCGTTACATCATCAATACAATCAAGAGCCCTCTGTAATTCAGTTTTTACACATGTAGCATCAGAATAATTCCAAAGCAGAAAGACAATATTATTCAAATGATCGGGATATTTTTTATTTAAAATCTTTAAAGATTCTTGAGGGAAATGTATTTTATATTTCTCTTTAATCTTATCCCAGTCTATTCTCCCCCATGATGTAACAGGATAATTCTTTACAAGATGCTTAAAAAGCTCCTGCGTTTTTTCTGAAGACATAATTTCCACTTTATCTCCCAGAGCCTGGATACATTCTTCAAATAATGTCATGGTACCTCCTATTTTTGAAGATGCTTAAGTAACGAATTAAATGTTTTTTCATCTCCCTCAAAGGGAATGACCAGTTTTATAGCATTCTTCCCTTTGCCATTACGGTAATCTTCTATATTTATGTGTGTCCCCTTCTGTGGATCATAATCAAGTCTCCATAGGAGTTTCCCATCAGATGATTGTCTCCCTACTACTTTACCATAACCAGCACTACTAGGTAATCTCCCAATAACAGCTTTGGAATCGGAACCTAAATCACCCACAATGTCTAGAGCTAAATTCCTAGCATCTTCATATGATTTGAGGGTAGAGTCAAGTGTTTTCTCAACACCATTTCCAGTGAAATTAATTACCCTCTCTATTTTCCTCCCTTCTTTGCTGGTTAACTTTATTAAAAGTTTCCCACCTTTAAAAAACTTAGAAACCGGTATAAAACCAGCAGCAGCAAGGGTTTTGTCAAAATAGGATGAATTAGGATCGAGCAATGTATTAATATCATCTATTACTAGAAAATTAGCTACAGCCATTGAAGCTTCAATTGTACCTGCCTTTGCTTCCTTCAAGCACGTACTAATCCCTACACTTGCACAATGTTTTGCAATTTTTGTATTGCTATACCATGTTCCTGTATGAAAAAATTTATTCCCGCTCGGATCCACATAAATCAACGGATTATTCGCCACATACGAATACCGATTCAAACTTAGCGGGTTATCGATGCTACCTTCATACGGATCCTTCGATACGAATCTTCCCGCGTTCGGGTCGTACCAGCGGGCGCGCAGGTATTGCAGATCCGTCACGTTATCCCAATACTCTCCCGAATAACGAAAGACGTTTGGAACCGTCTCTTCTTCGGTTTCCGGGTTGCCCAGATGTCGTGGGTATAGGTTTCTTTGCCGTTTTCCAGCTTCACCTTCGTTAAGCGATTCAGGCTGTCGAAGGTGAACTCCGCGCTCGTTTTTTCAATCTCACTTCATTTAGCTCTTTAATTTACCTAAATCAAAACTGAAAAGCCGACCTTCGAGAGAAAATCTCCTTACGGTCGGCTCTAATGCCTAAAAAGCTCAAATAAATCTCTTTAAACCTTCAATATCATCAGTTAACCATTGCTTAGTATCAACTAGCTCAATTACTTTTTTTGTAGCTCGAGCTATAGATTTTTGAAGAAGTCTAAAATCTGTTTCTAGCGTTGAAATTACTTCTTCACCAACTTTTTTTCTTCTTAAAAAACTTAACGCTGCTTTTTCATGATTTTTTATACATCTTACAAAAAACGGGCCATCCATAAAGTTAAACTCTGCTGTGGTACCTGCAGTAGCACATTCAAGTGTTTTCAATGAATTGTTCCACCACGTTAAGATCACTACCACAAAGTCGCTCCAATGTAACTCAGGAAAATACATATCCTCAATTTGAAAATAGATTTGTCCTGTAATAGTTCCAGAGTTATTTATATCAATAGTTGATTCATTAATAATAACACTAAGCATTTTACACCCCCTACTTAGAAACAGGGTAGGCTGTTTCAATAGTTTTCGTTTTTGTATTCACCCACATCTCAATAGTAATGCCATTGGATTCCCCTCTAACAAGAACACGGTCACCCTGAGTTTGAATTTTTTTAGATTTAGAATAAGCATTTTGAATTGCCTTTTCTATTTGCGATTTACTCATATTATCAGGGAATAAATCCTTTAATTTACTCTGCTTTGCACGAGCCCCCCCTTTAGTATGACCAGAGATTATATGATCAATATCAATTTTTATAGATTTATAAGATGGAAGATTAATTGGTTTAATTGGTTTAATACGTTTAGTATCCTTTATTATATCCTTACTTAAGTCTACTGTCTTTTCTGTCTTTTTGACAACTTTAAATGCCTTGAATATGGGAATCATCTGAATAAGCGTCCCACCTTTTTCGAGACCACTTGCATCTTTGCTCATTAAGGTTTTGGCATCGTCCAGATAAACAATATCAAAGGCCTGTTGTCCTCCCTTGATCTGCGCATCAAGGTTCGTCTTACAATTTTCCATATCTACAGCACAAGTTAATGAAGGAGTCGGTCCCATAGGCATGATATACTGCCCACTCGGATCCGTATAGATTAGAGGATTATTCGCCACATACGAATACCGATTCAAACTTTGCGGATTATCGATGCTACCTTCATACGGATCCTTCGATACGAATCTTCCCGCGTTCGGGTCGTACCAGCGGGCGCGGAGGTATTGCAGATCTGTCGTGTTGTCCCAGTACTCGCCGGAGTAGCGGAAGACGTTCGGCACCGTCTCTTCTTCGGTTTCCGGGTTGCCCCAGATGTCGTAGGTGTAGGTGTTGAGTTGGTTGCCTTGGTTGTCGGTCAGGCCGACAACGTCGCCGTGGCCATTGAGCTGGTAATATTGCACCTCGCCCGTGGCCTGGTCTACGCGAGACCATAAACGTCCGCTCAGGTCGTAGAGATAAGTATACGTCACGCTTGGCGTGCCGCCGTTAACGTTGGCCTCGGCGATTAGTTTGGCGTCCTCATCATAATAATACCGGGTTCGGTTGGTCCCTTCCACTCGCTCATAGAGCAAGCCATCCCCGTTATAGATGTAGCTCACTTCTTTGCCGTCTTCCGTCTTCACCTTCGTTAAGCGGTTCAAGCCGTCAAAGGTGAACTCCGCATTCGTTAAGCCTCGGAGTTCCCGGCCTTCCACGGTCAACTGATTGCCGCGTTCATCGTAAGCGTATTTTTTGCTTTTTAGCCCGCTTTCGGTCTGAATTCGGTTCAGCGGATCGTACGTAAAGGTATCGACAGCACCGTTTTGCGTACGGCTGGTGATGTTCTTGTTAAGGTCATAATCATACTTAAACGTATGCCCGGTAGCTACACTCAGCTTGGCCAAGCCATATACCGCTTCGGTTGCGGTCGCGGAGTTTTCTTCTGCATTTACCGCCGCTTTCTTTGCAGTGGCCGCAGCTCCAGCGTCTACCGTCATCCCCGTCAGATCATAACCTTCATAGCTGTAAGACGTGCTTGGTCCATTAACTGATGCGCCTTGCTCCAGCAATCCGTTGGCCTTGTAATCGAATGTAATCCGGTCGATTTCCGACAAAGCCGTTGGGGCGGCCGCCAACGCCGACTTTCGAATCCCCGCTTCATTTCGCACGACGCCCAATGTGCTGACCCGGTTCATTTTATCTAACGTGTAGCTTGCGCCAGCTGCTTTCCCCGTGGCGTCCGTCAGCGTATAGCCTGTCCGCATTTGCTTATTGTAGCTATAGTCGATACGCGTGCCATCCGGATATCGAATGTACGTCAAGGATCCGTCGGCCGGATCGTAGCTGTATGTCGTACTCCCCGTGGCATCGGTCATTCCCGTACGGCGACCCATCGCGTCATAGGCATACTGAATCTTTTGATCCGGGACCGTAATCTGGGTAAGCAAGTTATCGCTGTTATATTGATACTCCGTAAACCGGCTCGAGTGATCCAGCGATTTGCTCAGATTCCCCTTGGAATCATAGAAAAAGGCCTCTACCAAGTGTTCTTCGTTTATTTGGCGGATCAGACTGCCCGCTTCGTTGTACTCTTTCTCCACGTAAGTGTTGTCCGGGTACTCGATCTTGACCAGATTGCCGGCCAAGCTGTACGTGTATTTCGTAACGCGCTGCTCCGGATCGGTTACGGTCACGATCCGTCCCAGAGCGTCATACTGATTGAGGGTTTGCTGTCCCTTGCCGTCGGTCACGGACACCGCATTCCCTTCCAAATCATAGGCGGTTTGTTGCAGAGCGGTAAAGGTTCCGTCTTTCCATTCTTCCACGGCCACCGTGTTCCCGAGTAAATCCAGCTTCTGCCGCTGCTTAACTCCGGCTGGGTCCGTGTAGGTCACCGTGCGGTTCACCATATCATAACTGGTTTCATCCTGCGAACCGTCAGCATAAAGCGTCTGGGTTGGTCGGCTGAACCCGTCATAAGTGAATTTCGTGATGTTTTGTTCAGCATCGATTTGCTGGTCCATGTTCCCCGCTTCATCATAGGTGTACTCGAAGATGGCGTCATCCACCACTTCTTTAACCAAACGGCCAAACGGGTCGTATTTCTCCAAGGTGACGATGCCTTCCGGTCCGGTCGTCGTTACGGTATTATGGTCGTCGTCATACTGAACCGCTGTCTTGGTCTGGTCGCTGTACAACGTCTCGATCATCCGGCCAAGCGCATCGTACGTATAGGTCGTGACCGCACCTGCTTCATCTTCCGCCGTAAGGAGCTCGCCCGCCGCCGTATAGGTAAAGTTCTGCTTTGATTCGGTGGAAGTCCCGTCAACGGCGTGGATCACCCTCGATTGCTTGGTGAGCAAGTGCTTCCCATAAGGAGACGCATAGGAATAGTTGACCGTATTCGTCCGTTTATCGTCCTTGACTTTCGATACGGTCGGATTGCCGTAAATGTCATATTCCCAATCGGTTTGAGCCAGCAGCTTACCGCTAGCGCTATTTTCTCTTACCGAAGATTGGGATACGCTGCCCTGGTCATTGTATTGGTAGCACTCAATCCGCTTCTGTCCTTCCCGGAGTTTGGTTTGAACTTGGTTCGGCAGAGACCAGAAATAAGGAGCAGAGGATCCCGTATACTCGTAAATCGTTTCTTGTCCCGTACTCCAGTTTTCCGACAACACCTGTCCCTGTTCATTGTACCGGTAGGTTGCCGTCAGAGGCTGCGATTCGCTGCCTCCTTGCGCATAGCTCTCCGTGACTTGCACAGGCACGTTCCAGCCCGTCGCTTCATCATAACGAAATTGCCGCTCAAATCCCGTAGTCGCTTCATCGCTTCTCTGCTCGTCCAGATACAACCGATCCGGTTGACCGCTGCCTTGAAAAGCCTTTCGAAACTTCAACGTATCTGTGGTACGAGCTTCCTTAATGGTTGTGGCCCAGGCTGCCGCCTGACCAAAGCTGTTCAAGTCTTCGCCGGAATAGCTAAACTCCGCAGGCTGGAGAACAACGTCCCCGAGTGGCGTCGAGTACATGTTCTTGCGCTCCTTAGCCTTAAAGACAAAGTCGGTCGCATATTCACCGATTTGCTTGCGGGCCGGAACGTAATCGAATTCCGTCGTCCCCGAAGCCGGATGGATCACGCGCATCAAAAGAGCCGAATGCTTTACCGGCTGCTGCCCCTCCAGGTCCTTTAATGCCGCCAAGAAATTATATCGAGACTCGGGATAAGAATAAAAATATTGGGTACTCCGGCCCAACGCATCCTTAACCTCTTTTAAAACGGGTTGACCGTCATCGACTGCAGTGCGGTACTCCATTTTCCGATCCGTACCCGTTTGGGTTACGGTCATCTGACCTGCTGCATACGCAAAGGTCAGTTCATTGCCGTCACTGTTCTTGATTCGGGATAAGACCGTTGCGTTATTTTGACCTGTGTAGTGGAGTTCAACCTGATTCCCATAGTTGTCGGCGATCAAAATAAGATGGCCCGAAGAGCTAAAAAAGTACTGGTTCCCGTTCAACACCGAAACCTTCGTGTCACTGGTTAAGTCTCCGACTGTCTTGGTTGCATCCGCGGTCAGCAACAGGTCCTTCCATGGATACCCTTGCAGCTTCAGATCATCCGATAACGAATAACGCCCAATTCCCGGAAAGTCCAAAATCCGCGTACCTTCCCGTTCTTCGATGAAAGGAAGCTCCCATCTCCAGCCCCGGCCCAAAGCGGAGTCCTGCTCTTCCCGGCGGACTGACGTCTGATTCACAACCGCTCCGTTCTCCATTGCAACGCCGATCTCCTCGCTGGCTCGGGCGCTGTCATAGATCCGCGTTAATCCGAAAGGAAGCGCCCCAGACAGGGTCAAATCCGTGGTGTGAAGCGTCACGTCGCCAGTGGCAGCGTCAACCGAGTCCTCAGCGTAACCCCTCTCATATCTCGAAGATTCATCCTTCAGCGACAACTGCTCGATGGCCGTCTGATCATAATCGGCAGCAGCGGCGGATATAGCTGGAAGGTTATCCATTTGCACCATGGGTTCTTTCGTCTGACCGGACACCGGGACCAGATCGATCTTCCACGCTGGCTCGAACTGAGAAATGGCCGTTTCATAACCCTCCTTCCCGCCAAGCAACGCCTTATAAATCTGATAAAGCGTATATCCCTTGGACAACTGCTCGTCCATCCAGTCATCATCAAGGTCGAATTGACGCATCATCCCGGATATGGTCAGGAAATCAGCGGAAGCCGAGGAACCGGCTGTTGTATTCTCCGTTCCCCCACGATCCGCAGCAGCCCCAAAAGACACAGCCTCCATTAAGCTCGTACTCATCAGTGATAAACACAGTACCAGGCCCATGACTTTCTTATACATCCTTAATCACCCCGTGAGTTTCATATTGGCGGAACTGCCACACTTTACTGGAACGGAAACACTTTCTTCGTCCGATTCTTCAGATTCCCATTCGGATCGTAGTTGTAAATCAGCTTATCGCCGGTTGGAAAAAGGAGCTCCGTGAGCCGTCCATCCGGCCGGTAATTGAATTTCGCTTCCGGAGCCATCGCCATGATGGAAGCCATCAGTTGCAATTCAAGCGGAAGGGCATTTTTCTCGACAAGCTTCAAATAGTACGTCTTGCCGCCTTCCAAATCAAATTCCAGCACCGTGTAATCGAGGCCGAACTCCTGCTCATCATCTCCGCTTGACGCAAGCGGAACAAGCAAATCCGGCTGATCGTACAGCGTCATGACCGGCTGCAAAGCAAAGTTTTGCAGCTCTTTCGTCGCAAACCGATAACGGCCCGTTTCGGGAGCCTCAAAACGGTAATAGCCATTTTGGCCCGCCGCTTTATACACGTACAAAACCTGACGATGCAGCAAATCCTCAAACACGTATTCCTGTCCGTCCACAAACTCGAAGTTGCGATAAGGAGCCGTGAAAAGAACCGCGTTGCCCGAAGTCGTCTTCACTTGGATCGTTCCTCCGGCGGGAACACCGTACGAGATCGCGGTTTGATCCCCTTGCCGGACGATACTTCCGTTTACATCCAGAATCGTAAAGTCAAAGTACCGGTTAGCCGAAGTGCTGGCGTTGGTCGTCAGCTTCGCCTCAAAGCCGCCTTTATTTTTGAATCCGATCCGCTGACCCGACTCCAACACGCGCTTCAGCAGCGCAGGTTCCGCACTCGGACTTGCTTGAACAGCTTGTCCGTACGTAAAAGTAACAGGGGTGTCTGTAGTTACCGTAACGACAACCTGGCTGCCTGGTAAAACGGATAAGTCACCAACCTGATCAAACTCCGCTCTTTCCGGTTTACCGGTGGAGCTATACATGGCGTAATCAAACCTCGACAACGCCTCTTTGGAAGCATTAGTGGCCAATGTCAGCGACGAGGTCATTGGATTCATAAACATATAGCTTTCATTTTTGTTTAAAGTGACCTTTCGGACTGCCGGGTTTTCGCCCGGCGCACCCGTAAACGAAGTATACACTCCTCCAAAAGTGACGGAAGCCGTAAGCGGTGTTACCGTAACGGAGTAACCTGCCGGGACCGGCACATAAGTATGGCGAGCCGGGCCATCGCTTGAAATGGTACCGTCCGGACGCCGGACCACATAAGAGAACTCGTTCGTAGCCGTAGCATTACTGTATAAACGCTCCAGTTCACCGCTGATGTTTATATACGTGTACGAGTTCCCCGGAGCCACAGTCGCTCGCAGCAAAGCCGGGTGCTCCGCGGGGGATACGGTGATCGTGTCGGTATAAGAGATCGTTACCGGACTGCCGGATTGCCCCGTAATAATGGCCTCTCCCCCTGCAGGAATGGACACATTTCCCGTCTCTTCGAACGTGACATTGTAGACGCTGCCATCATCGCTATAGACGGCGACATCATAGAGCCCCTGGGCCTCGCGTGCGTTACTGTTTATCGTAATCGCCTTGCTGCCGGTGTTGCTAAACGTATAATTTTCCCCTGAATGGATGATTTGCTTGGAAATCGCTTCGCCCGGCTTGCCCTTCCACGAGAACAGCCGATAGTGAGCGCCAAAGGTCACCGGAGCGGACACAGCTGTGACCACAATCGAGTTGCCGCCAGACACCTGAGTATCGGTATACGTATTTTCGCGCTTGCCTTGCTGCGTTCCGTCGGGATAGTACTCCACCCAGTCAAATGGGTTGCTGGAGGACGCGTTACTGCGCAAATACCGTGCGGATGAAGTGATATTGATGAACTCATAGCTTTCTCCTGGCAAGAGAGTTACCCTAAAATGTGAAGGCTCATCGCTGGGTTCGGCGGAAAAGTCGTCGGTATAATCGAAGGTAACGTTAGCCGCGCCTTGGACGGTGATGATCGCAAATCCACCTGCAGGCAATTGTGGCGTGCTGATCGAGTCAAAGCCCTGAGAGTAGAAGCTGCCATCTGCTCTGTACACCGTGTAATCGTAAAGTCCGTCCACTTTTCTCGCGTCATTGTTGACCGGATTGGTGAGCGTTCCGTTATTCGTGAATTTGTAAGACACTCCAGGGGATAATGTTATCCGGGTAATCGCTTCATCTTCCCGTTCTCCCCTCATAAAAGTTCTATACGGAGCCCCCACACGAACCGGATTCTCGGTTACAAGCGTAATCACTACATATCTTCCAACCCCGACCATAGGGAAGGTCGTTTTGCTCGTTCCCCGGGAGGTTTCCGTGCCCTCCTCGTTATAAACGACATAATCGAATTTGTCCTTGGTTGTTCCCGCATGTTCGACTTTATCCGATTTCGTACCCACATTGGTAAACTTGTAGCTCTCTCCCGGATATAGCACAACGCTATCATAAGCCGGCTCATCGGTTTCATAGCCATAGAAGCCCTCATAAGGTACGGCCACCGTTACCGGCTCGTCCGAAGCTCCCGTAAGGATGATCGTATCCCCGACACTAAATGAAGGTTTGGTATACGTATCAAAGCTTGATTTTTCCAAAGTATCGTCTTCTTTGTATACCGCAAAATCGTAACGTTTTCCGTTTGCCGAGGTAGCATCGCTCATAATCGATCTTGCCGCATAGGCCTGATTGGAAAAGAGGTAGCTCTCTCCGCGAGTTAAGGTCTTCTTCAATAAAGCAGGAACCGGAGAATAGGAATATGACAGCTCAGACTTAAAGTTGACTGTTAAGGGGTTGCCGTAATCCACGGTGATGACTGTAGTTCCCCCTTTGGGGTACACGCTTGCGCTCCCGGTATGAGCCAAATCGTCAGCGGTGACCTTTCCTTCATTGTTATAAGAAACGTAATCATAGCGAATCGCATTGCTCGACTTGGCGTCCGTTGAGATGGAAATCAGACTGGTGGTATCATTCGTAAACTGAACGCTTTCGCCCGGGAAAATGACCAGTTCCGTTTTCTCAACCGCCATCAAGTTATAGACACTATCCGTTACCGAATAAACACTGTTCGTTACGGTAGTCGATTTCGTGAGATTCTTGGTTGTTTGCTCTGCTGTCCCTTCCGCTGATAACGATGCTGGCCCTAGACTACCCAAAAATAACAAAACAACTAAACTGGAAAACAGAACTCGCTTTAACCTCATACATGTTTCCTCCCTTTCCATATTTAGTATTAGGTTCTATTCTTTATATCGACTTTTTGTGAATTGTGACTAAATAGGAAAATTGCACCTAAAATGAAAAAAGCCAACTTCTAATCAAGAAGTTAGCTTCTACGTTAAACGGACGATTGGCCTTCTCTTTCCCTTGTTAAACCAGAAACATCGCCACCACGGTGGTCACGGCGAGGCCGATGAGCACCGGCTTCAGGTTGCGGCGGGCGAGCTCGAACGGGCTCACGCCGCAGATGGCGGCGGCCGGGATGAGCGCCCACGGGATCAGCGTGCCGCCGCCGACCCAGATGGCGGCGACCTGCCCCAACGCCGTCAGCACGGCCGTGCCGGAGCCGATGGCGGTGCCAAACAGCTGGGCGATCGAGCCGGCCAGCGAAATGCCCGAGAAGCCGGAGCCGTCCAGGCCGGTGATCGCTCCCGTGACGGCGAGGGTCACAGCGCCGACGATGCCGTTCAGCGGAACGACGTCGGCCAGCGCCACGCCGAGGTCGTTCACGATCCCATGCGACGTTTCGGGGAGCACCTGCCCGAACAGCTCCTTGAACGCCGCGTCGCCAAGATAGAAGAACGCGGCGATCGGGATCACGGGGCCAAACACCTTGAAGCCGAAGGTCAACCCTTCGATCAGATACGAGGTCACCTTCTCCAGGCCCCGATTCCGGTGAGCCAGCAGCGTCACGCCAATCAGGATCAGCACCGCCGTGCCGCCTACCAGCGCCGTCGCGTCGCCGCCTTGCAAATGGAGCAGGAACATGGCGACGACGTCGGCGGCGAAGAGCAGCGGGATCAGGATCGCCAGCCCTTTCTGAGCCTGCGGGGAGATGGCTGCACGATCCTCCGGGCTTGCCGGACGATCCTCGCCAAGCCCGCTACCCGTGCCCTTCCCGACAACCAGGCCGTCGCGCCACGTCCCGTTCCGCTGGTCGCGGCGCATCAGCCAGAAGGCGGTCACCGTGCTCACCAGGCCCATGACGAGGACCAGCGGCACACTGGCCGTCATCACACTGCTGACAAGCAAGCCTGCGGCATCCGCCGTCAGCTTCGGTGCCCCCTGAATGATATAATCGCCGGACAAGGCGATGCCGTGCCCGAACAAGTTCATCGCCACCGCTGCTCCCAGCGCCGGCAGCCCTACGCGCATTGCCACGGGCAACAGGACGGCGCCGATCAGCGCGACTGCAGGCGAGGGCCAGAAGAACAATGAAGTGACCATCATGATGATCCCGATGCCCCAATAGGCCCTCGTTGGTGTTCGGATGAATCTCGTCAGAGGGGCAACCATCGTTTCATTGATCCCCGTGCGGATCAGCACCCGGCTCATGGCCACGATGATCGAGATGATCATGATCGTCCCCATCAGCTCTTTGGTTGCGTAGATAAACGAGTTGAAGATGCCCGAGACCGAACCGCTGAGCGTTTCCGTCGCAAGCAGCCCCAGCGTAAAAATCCCCACCACGCATATCATCGTCGTATCGCGCCGCTTGATTAACAACGCCATAATCAAGAAAATGAACGCCAGGTATACATAGTGAATCGCCGACAACTCTATCCCTATCATGGAGTCACGCCCCTTTTCCCGCAAATGTGCTATATGCTATGCAGGAGTCCAAGCAAGGGTTCGGCCATGTCGAAGTGAACAGATGGTCGGCGTCGAAATATGCAGTATTTTCTAGATCAAGTTATCTATACCAAATTATAGTCGCGGATTTTCTTATAGAGCGTCCCCCGGGAGATTCCCAGCAGCTTGGCCGCATGGCTCTTGTTGCCCAACGTACGCTCCAGCGCTTCCTTCATCAGTTCCCTTTCTTCCTCAGGGGTGATCCGCGGGCGCAGCATCTTGTCCAGCCGATCCGACGGCTCGGAAGAGGATAGCTTCTGCCCACTGTCGGAACCGGCGACGGCTCCGGTGCCAAACGCCATGCCCGTGTGGACCGCCGCTGCGAATTCCAGCTGGGCTTGCCGCCGCTGCAGCGCTTCCGGCAGATGCTCCAGTGTCACTTGCTCGTTGTCGCTCAAAATAACGCACCGCTCAATCACCGCCCGCAATTCGCTCACGTTCCCCGGCCAGTCGTAATTCACGAACGCCAGCAGGACCTCCGGCGATACGGCCGGAAGCGGCTTCTGGTATTGCAGTGAAAAGACGCGCAAATACATTTGCACCAGTGCGCCAAGGTCCTCCCTGCGTTCCCGCAGAGGCGGCACCTTGAGCGACACCACGTTCAGCGCGTAATACAAATCCGTCCGGAATTTGCCCGCCCGCACGAGCTCCCCCAGATCCTGGCTGGTGCCCGCGAAGATCCGGGTCGATACCGGCACCGCTTCCGAAGCCCCGATTCGCGTCAACGCACGGCGTTTGATGTACTGGGCGAGCTTCTCCTGCACATCCAGCGGCAGGCATTCGATTTCGTTCAGGAAAATGGAGCCGCCGTCCGCCGTCTCGAGTCGCCCGGCTTGACCCGTTGGCTGTCCCGAAAAAGCGCCGCCCTGATAGCCGAACAGCTCGGCTTCGGCCAGCCCTGCCGGTATGGCCCCGCAGCTCAGCGACAGGAACGGTCCCTCCGGCCGCACGCCGGCCCGATGAATGACCTTGGCCAACTGCTCCTTGCCGGCCCCGGTTTCTCCGATCAGCAGCACGGCGGAGTCGGTTTCGGCCAGCTTTTTGGCCAGCTTGATGACCTTGCCCATGCTTTCGCCGCGTCCGCTGATCATGGCGAACGGGTCCTCGTCATGGATCCGCTGCGTCAACAGGCGGGACGTTGCAACCGTCAACTCGTCGTTCAGCTTCACAAGATGCGTGATATCCTGCTCGGTTGCCACGCCGCCGATGATCCCGCCGCCCGGCTCCACGATCGGCGACGCGTTGATCAGCACGTGCGTCCCTTCCCGCGGACGATGGTACGCCCCGCGCAACCGCCGACCTTCATCCAGAATGCCCAGCACGACCAGTGCATCCGGATCAAAATGCTCCCCGATCGTGCGGCCCACGATATCCGCTTTGGCGATGCCGTACACTTCTTCCGCCACCGCGTTCCAGCCGATCACGGTCCCGTTCCGGTCAACGACGGTAACCGCATCGCTGACGGTCTCCAACAGGCCGTCGAAATATGCCTCCGTCCGCTGTTGCCGTTCTGCCACAGTCTTCAGCAAGTCCATCAGCGGGAGGTACCCGAGAGGCTCCCGTCCATCCTCCGTCACTAACGCCGGCCGGCCGCTCACATCCGCGCCGGACCACCGCGATACCAGTTCGCTGACCGGGAGCGTCAGTTCCGAATCGCGCAATGTGAACGAAACGGCGAACCTGGTTCCGCTATGCCGCAGCCCTTCACCAACGGTCTGCACACCTATAGCCTTGGCTTCCAGCAACTCGGTGTCTTCCGGCGTCAGCAGATGTCGTACTCCGCCCTCTTCGACAACCGCCGCCCGGCCGTCCCGCAGTACTTCGAGCAGCCCTTTCATTTCCTCCTCCGGCTTCAGTTGAACCACACCCTGCCGGTACGATATCCGTTCATGATTGAACATAACAACCTCGCACACATGAAATTTTACTTGTAAATCTAACATGAATACGGGTTGGGTTCAATATTCCAGCCTTAAAGATAGGTGGGTGGCCATTTCGATATTGTTCAACATTGAACACTTTATTGTTGTTTCAAATCTTTTTTGTTTATTTTTTCAATGTATATTGTTCAAAAATCTAAAATATTGTATATTTTGTGTACAATGAGAATTGGAAAAGGATGGATGCCTATGGATGCGTTACTCCGAACCTTGTTTCAATCCTTCGCCAAAAGCCAGTCCGCCGGCCGCATGGCCCGCCGATACGGTCTTCGCTTCGGCGCCGCCCGGTTTGTGGCCGGGGAGACCATCGAAAGTGCGATCGATGCCGTACGCGTGCTGAATGCGACCGGCCGGGAGGCTACGCTCGACCATCTCGGCGAATTCGTCTCCACTGAAGCCGAAGCGGAACTGTCCACGCGGATGTGCCTCAAGACGTTGGACGCCATCGCCGAAGCCGGCGTCAAAGCCACTCTCTCGCTGAAGCTCACATCGCTGGGGCTTGGGATCAGCGAGCAGGTAGGTTTGAGCAACCTGACCACGATCCTGAATCGGGCCCGGATGCACGGGTTGTTCGTGCGGATCGATATGGAGGATTTTGCCCAATGCGCTAAAACGATCTCCATTTACAAACGCCTGCGCGAGCAAATCGACAATGTGGGCATCGTTATCCAAGCTTACTTGTATCGCTCCCTGGACGACGTAGACGCTCTCCAACCTCTCCAGCCGAACCTTCGCCTTGTCAAAGGCGCCTACAAAGAGCCGCCTACGGTTGCCTATCCGTCCAAGTCGGATGTTGATGAAAACTTCAAACGCCTCATCTCCACTCATCTCAAGAACGGCGGTTATGCCGCTATCGCAACTCATGACTCCCAGATCATTGACTACGCCAAACAAACGATCCAAGACTTGGCGGTGCCGCCGGACCGCTACGAATTTCAGATGCTGTACGGCATCCGCGAGGATTTGCAGCTTGCCCTCGTTCGCGAAGGCTACAAGGTGCGGGTCTACGTTCCTTTTGGCCGCGACTGGTTCGGTTATTTTATGCGCCGCCTTGCTGAACGTCCCGCCAACGTGTGGTTTGTCTTGAAGAATTTGTTTAAATAATTCACAAATTCCATTCGTAAAGGAGCGCGCCTTATGAGCCCAACGGCAAAATTGGAAGTTTTCCGCAACGAACCGTTTACCGATTTCCGTCAGGAGTCGGCCCGGCAGGCGATGGAAGCCGCGATCGCTCGCGTGAAGTCGGAACAGCTGGGTCGGGAGATTCCTTTGAAGATCGGCGGCAGGGACCTGTTTACGGAGGCAAAAATCCACTCGATCAACCCCGGCAACCTCGATGAGACGATTGGCTGGGTCAGCAAGGCGGATCAGGAGCTGGCGGAGCAAGCTATGCAGGCGGCGCTCGAAGCTTTTGAGTCGTGGAAAACAGTCCCGCCCCGCGAACGCGCGCAGTACCTGCTGAAGGCTGCCGAGCTCATGACGGAGCGGAAGCATGAATTCTCCGCCCTGATGGTGCTCGAAGCGGGCAAGAACTACGCGGAGGCCGACGCCGATACGGCGGAAGCGATTGACTTCCTGAATTTCTACGCGCGGGAAATGATCCGCTTGAGCGAGATCAACGAGACGATGCCTTTGACTCCGGTTCCCGGGGAGCACAACCGGCTGACCTACATCCCGCTGGGCGTAGGCATCGTGATTCCCCCGTGGAATTTCCCGCTGGCCATTTGCGTCGGCATGACTTCGGCAGCGATCGTTGCCGGGAATACCGTGCTGCTCAAGCCCGCCTCCAACACGCCGGTGATTGCTTACAAGTTCGCCGCGCTGATGGAGGAGGTGGGCCTGCCCGCCGGAGTGCTGAACTTCATTCCGGGCAGCGGTGCCGAGGTTGGCGACTACTTGACCATGCACCCGAAAACGCGGTTCATCAGCTTCACCGGCTCGAAAGAGATCGGGCTTCGCATCAGTCAACTGGCGGCCGATCCGGCGCCGGGGCAGATCTGGATCAAGCGACTGGTCGCCGAAATGGGCGGCAAAGACGGCATAGTCGTCGATGAAACGGCGGATTTGGATGCGGCTGCGCAAGCCATCGTGGCTTCGGCTTTTGGTTACCAGGGGCAGAAATGCTCTGCCGGGTCGCGCGCATTGATCGTGGCGTCCGTCTACGATGAGGTGGTGGAGAAAGTGGTGCGTTTGACGAAGCAGCTCGAGATCGGACTGCCTGAGCAGAACAAAGCGGTAGGGCCGGTGATTGACGAGGCCTCTTGTCGTAAAATTCTCGATTACATCGAGATCGGCAAACAAGAGGGGCAACTGCTTACGGGGGGACAACGAGCCGCAGGCAACGGCTACTATATCGAACCCACCGTGTTCGCCGGCGTTGACGGGAAGGCCCGTATCATGCAGGAGGAGATCTTCGGGCCGGTGCTGGCTATCGGCAAAGCGAAGGACTGGCGCGAGGCGATCGCGATGTACAACGACACCGAGTTTGGGCTGACGGGCTCGTTCTTTTCCCGGGAGGAGGATCGCATCGGCGAAGCGCTGGAATCGATGCACTGCGGCAACCTGTACATCAACCGCAAGTGCACCGGCGCGCTGGTCGGCGCCCACCCGTTTGGCGGCTTCAACCTGTCGGGAACCGACTCGAAGGCCGGCGGCTACGACTACCTGCTGCTGTTCACCCAAGCCAAGCTGACCTCGCGGAAACTGTAGCAGAGGAAGCAGGCAGCAACCAGCCCGCCTAAGGGGGGCTGCTCCTCCGAGGTCGAATGGCCGCCGGTCTTCTGACAGCCGGTCGTTCGCCGGGTGACCCAACTCGCCGACCGGTTTGATCGCCGGCTGCCTGAGCCGGGTGACCTTGGATCGGTGCGGAGCTTGATCGCCGGTCACCCCGCAGGGGGACCTGACCTCGGCGCGGGGCCTGGCCACTGGACAGTGGTCGCCGCTGGCTGGGGTTGCCGCTGGCCGGGGGCGCTTCGCTAGGTCTTGTTTGCTTACCAGCTTACTGGCTCGCTCGTTCGCTGCCCGGGCACCTACTGCTTGCTCACTGTTCGGACACCTACTGCTTGCTTTCGCACTCGCTCACTGCTCGGACACCTACTGCTTGCTTTCGCACTCACTCGCTGCTCAGACACCTACTACTTGCTTTCGCACTCGCTCACTGCTCGCCCCCCTGCCTGCTCTAACGCTGATGAGACACGCTATTGTGGGGATTTCGCCCCGACTAAATTTCTAACGACGCTGAGACACGCTATTTGAGCGAAAACGCCGTGTTTCACCAGTAAAATCGTGAAATAAGCTCTGTGATCAGCGTTAGAATTCCAAATCGGCGTTTTTAGCCGGTTTAAGGTTTGTGGCAAGCGTTAGAGCCACGGCAGGAGTTTGTTGGTCTACTTGTCGAGCATCAGTGCCACGGCAGCAAGTTGATTGGTCAATTGTCCAGCATCCGAGCTACGGCGATGAGTTTGTTTGGTTGGATCATATGGTGAGCGCTGATGTCACGGCGGTAACTTACTACTCGCTCACTGCTCGGCCACCTACTGCTTGCTTTAACGCACTCACTCACTGCTCGGCCCCCTGCCTGCTCTAACGCTGATGAGACACGCTATTGTGGGGATTTCGCCCCGACTAAATTTCTAACGACGCTGAGACACGCTATTTGAGCGAAAACGCCGTGTTTCACCAGTAAAATCGTGAAATAAGCTCTGTGATCAGCGTTAGAATTCCAAATCGGCGTTTTTAGCCGGTTTAAGGTTTGTGGCAAGCGTTAGAGCCACGGCAGGAGTTTGTTGGTCTACTTGTCGAGCATTAGTGCCACGGCAGCTAGTTGGTTGGTCAATTGTCGTGCATCGGTGCCACGGCAGCAAGTTGATTGGTCAATTGTCGTGCATCAGAGCTACGGTAGCTAGTTAGTCGGCCCACTTGTCCAGCATCCGAGCTACAGCAGCAGTTAGTCGGTCACTTTTCGAGCATCGGTGCCACGGCAGCAAGTTGATTGGTCAATTGTCGTGCATCAGAGCTACGGCGATGAGTTTGTTTGGTTGGATCATATGGTGAGCGCTGATGTCACGGTGGTAACTTACTACTCGCTCACTGTTCGGACACCTACTGTTTGCTTTCGCACTCGCTCGCTGCTTGGCCACCTACTGTTTGCTTTCGCACTCGCTTACTGCTCGCCCCCCTGCCTGCTCTAACGCTGATGAGACACGCTATTGTGGGGATTTCGCCCCGACTAAATTTCTAACGACGCTGAGACACGCTATTTGAGCGAAAACACCGTGTTTCACCAGTAAAATCGTGAAATAAGCTCTGTGATCAGCGTTAGAATTCCAAATCGGCGTTTTTAGCCCGTTTAAGGTTTGTGGCAAGCGTTAGAGCTACGGCAGGAGTTTGTTGGTCTACTTGTCGAGCATCAGTGCCACGGCGGTGAGTTAGTTGGTCAATTGTCGAGCATCGGTGCCACGACGGTGAGTTAGTTGGTCAATTGTCGTGCATCAGAGCCACGGCGGTGAGTTAGTTGGTCACTTGTCGAGCGTTAGAGCTACGGCAGCTAGTTTGTCGGTCAATTGTTGAGCATTATAGCCACAGCGGCCACGATGGCAAGTCTGCTTTGTGCTAGAGGATGTGCTTTTGCTGAATTTCAAGAATCACCCCCATAACGGATCGAAAGAAGGGGAACCCATGATTATGAACGGGAAACGAAAACTTTCGGAAAATACGGACGTTTTGACCGGCACTCAGCAGGTGATCCGGATGGCGCTGGAGACGATGAACGAGCCGCCGGCGATGTACGACCTGCTCAAGGAGCCGCTGCGGATGCTGACCGTACGGATTCCGGTGAAGATGGACGACGGCTCCGTCCAGGTCTTTACCGGGTACCGCGCCCAGCATAACGACGCGATCGGGCCGACCAAAGGCGGCGTGCGGTTCCACCCCGAGGTCACGGCCGAGGAAGTCAAGGCCTTGTCGATGTGGATGAGCATCAAGTGCGGCATCGTGTCGCTGCCCTATGGCGGCGGCAAAGGCGGGATCGCCTGCGACCCGCGGACGATGTCGATGCGGGAGCTGGAGGCGCTCAGCCGCGGGTACGTCCGGGCGATCAGCCAGATGGTGGGGCCGGCCAAGGACATCCCCGCGCCCGATGTCTACACCAACTCGCAGGTGATGGCCTGGATGATGGACGAGTACAGCCGCATCCGCGAGTTCGACTCGCCCAGCTTCATCACCGGCAAACCGCTGGTGCTCGGCGGCTCTTATGGGCGGGAATCGTCAACGGCGCTTGGCGTGACGATCGTACTGAAGGAGGCCGCGAAGATGGCCGGGATGGCGGTGGAAGGCTCGCGGGTCATCATCCAGGGCTTTGGCAACGCCGGCAGCTACCTGGCGAAGTTCCTGCATGATGCCGGGGCCGTCATCGTAGGCATCGCGGACGCGCGCGGCGCGCTGTACGATCCGAACGGGCTCGATATTCCGGAGCTGCTGGATCGGCGGGATTCTTTTGGCGCGGTGACTCATCTTTATCCCAACCGGATTACGAATCAGGAACTGCTGGTGAAGGCGTGCGACATCCTCGTGCCGGCGGCGATCGAGAATCAACTTACCGAGCAGAACGCGCCGGACATTCAAGCGAAGCTGATCGTCGAAGCGGCCAATGGCCCGACGACTTATGGGGCGACCGAAATTTTGTCCAACCGCGGGGTTCTGATTGTGCCGGATGTCCTAGCGAGTGCGGGCGGCGTGGTCGTATCCTATTTCGAGTGGGTGCAAAATAATCAGGGTTACTACTGGCCGCTGGAGGAAGTCAACGCGAAGCTGGAGCAGCTGTTGGTGGACGCTTTTCACAAGGTTTATCAGACCTCGGCGACGCGCCGGGTGAACATGCGTCTGGCTGCCTATATCGTTGGGCTGAAGCGAATGACCGAGGCGGTTAAATGGCGGGGGTGGGTATAAGCAATGGCACGTACTTTAATTATTATCCGGTTGGAGCTCGACCATAAACAGGCCAGCTTCGGCGATGTCGCCGCTGCGGTGAGCGGTGCAGGCGGAGATATCACTTCGATCGATGTCATCTCTTCGGCCAAAGGGTCCTCGGTGCGCGATATCACCGTCGATACGGGAGATCGGGAGGAAACGGATTTCGTCAAAGCGCTGCGCAAGCTGCATGGCGTCCGGCTGATCAACGTCTCCGACCGCACGTTCCTCATGCATCTCGGCGGCAAAATCACGATGGAACCCACGATGCCGATCCGCAACCGCGACGATCTGTCGCAGGTGTACACGCCTGGGGTCGCTAAAGTCTGCACGGCGATCCATGAGAGCCCGAACAAGGCGTTCTCGCTGACGATCAAGCGCAACACCGTGGCGGTCATCACGGACGGCACCGCTGTGCTGGGGCTCGGCAATATCGGCCCGTACGCCGCTGCGCCGGTTATGGAAGGCAAGGCGATGCTGTTCAAGCAACTGGCCGGGGTCGACGCCTTCCCGCTCTGCCTCGATACGAGCGATACGGAGGAGATCATTCGTACGATCAAAGCGGTCAGCCCGATTTTTGGCGGAATAAACCTGGAGGACATCAGCTCCCCACGGTGTTTTGAAATAGAGCAGCGACTGGCGGAAGAACTGGACATCCCGGTCTTCCATGACGACCAGCACGGAACCGCGGTTGTGGTGATTGCGGGATTGATCAACGCGCTGAAGGTCGTCGGCAAAACGATGTCCGAAGTTCGGGTTGTGGTGAGCGGTGTGGGGGCGGCCGGGGTCTCCATCTGCAAAATGCTGCTCGCCGCCGGCGTAACCCAGCTCGCTCCGGTGGACAAGGAGGGGGCGATTGTCCGCGGCGGATCGTACCGATACCCGATGTGGCAGTGGCTGGCGGAGCAGCCGCAAGTGGAAAGTCGGCCCGGTTCGCTGCAGGACATCCTCCCCGGCGCCGATGTGTTTATCGGCGTCTCGGCAGGCAACCTGCTGCGCGGAGAGCATCTGCAATCGATGAACGAACAGCCCATCGTGTTTGCGCTCGCCAACCCGCAGCCGGAAATCGATCCCGAGGTGGGGTTGGTGCATGCGGCCGTATTTGCAACCGGCCGAAGCGATTATCCGAACCAGATCAACAACGTGCTCGTGTTCCCCGGCATATTCCGCGGCGCACTGGATTGTCGGGCGCGCGTGGTAAATGAGGCGATGAAGCTCGCCGCCGCAGAAGCGATCGCTTCTGCCGTCACCGACGCGGAGCGGAACGAGCAGTATATCATCCCGAGCATTTTTAACGACCAGGTCGTCCCGCTTGTGCGTAAAGCCGTTATCGATGCGGCAATGGCTACCGGTGTGGCTCGGCGTATCCCCCCAGATTTTCGGTGACAATACGGAGGGGAGAACCCTCCTCTTCCTGCCCTTACTGCCTTCGCAGCAAGGGTTTTTTTGTGCCCGGAAAAAGACGTTTAAAATTAGATTGCATGATTTTAAATTTGATATATATTAATTTTAGACAAATATCGAGACATCCTTGTAAAAATTTGATGAAACGAAAGGAGCGTACAGATGAACAAGAGGCTTTACGTCAAAGTCATGACCAGCGCCGCCCTGCTCAGCGCCATCGCGCTGCCGGCCCATGCAGCAACTGACTTATCGGACATCCAGGGTTCTTATGCGAAAGAAGCTATTCAGGAACTGGTCGACGCAGGGATCCTAAACGGAAAGGGGGGCGGGAAATTCGATCCCACAGGGAAAATCGAGCGGCAGGATTTCGCAATCCTTCTTGCCAGAGCCCTGAACCTGGATTTGGCTCAAGCCCCGGCGACAGCTACCTTCAGGGATGTACCTGCCGATCACTATGCGTATAAGTATATCGAAGCTGCGGCGGAAGTCGGCTTAATTAATGGCTACGGAAATGGAGTCTTTGGTGCCGGTCAAAACTTATCGCGGCAAGACATGGCGGTTATTTTCGTGCGAGCATTGGGTATCGATGCCACCGGTAAAGGCGCCAACCTGTCCTTTTCCGATGCGAACCATATTTCCGATTATGCGAAGGATGCGGTAGCCGCGGCGATGGAACTGGGTTTACTCTCGGGTGTTGGCAACGGTCAATTTGACCCTACCGGAAGTGCGGAGCGACAAGCGGTGGCCTTGGTGGCCAGCAAGTTTATGAAGAAAAACGAAGAGATCAAGAAGCAAACCGAAGCCAGTCCGTCCTCTTCCACAGAGGAGACGCCCGCTCCAACCGAGCCGGACAAGCCTGCAGGGCCAGGGCCAGCAACGTCCGTCCCTAGCTCTGGCGGCAGCAGCGGCGGTGGCAGCAGCACTCCGCAGCCTGATGTGACCGCTCCGACGGTGACACTGGTCTCCAACACACCCGTAACCATTGGGCTTCCTGTGATTGCCCGAAGCAGCGAGTCAGGCACCCTTTATCTCATTCCTAACTCAACCACTCCAAGAACAAAGTCCGAGCTGGATTCGTACAGTTCCGGCCGCGGCGTCATCGCCACTTCGGCCAATATCAACGCAAATATCCCAACCACCGGGTTGTCCGCCGGGAGTTACCGGGTTTTTGCGGTAGATGCAGCGGGAAATGTGTCTGAACCTTCTACAGCCCTGGTCTTGCTAAAAAGCCTGCAGGATCTGGTTGCCGAAGCTCAATTGTTGGCGAATACGGCTGTTGAGGGAGACGAACCCGGAAATTACCCCGGGCTTGCCATTCAAGAGCTGAAACATGCCATGATGGCCGCTCAAAATGTCCTAATTAATCCCGCATCCACCCCATCCGACCTTAATAACGCAGCCGCGACACTCCAAGAAGCGATATCCGTCTTCAAAAAAGCCCAAGTGCCGCAGCCAGTTGAACTGGAGCTTCAGCTAACCGAAGGAGCCAAGCTGGTCCTTAATAGCGGATCAACATCGGGGTCCGAAGTCACATTGACCGACTCCGACACGGGAATCTATCAGTACCCGCTCAGAAATATCCAGGATTTCGTGCAGGTGACTCGAAATCAGGTCGTTCAGAAGCTGGAATATCACCCTGACACCTATATTTTCTCCGTCCTTGACCCGGAAACCAACGACGAACTCGCGCTTCTCAGGCTGGTTAGCGAATCGCCACTGATTGAAGTCGTCCCGTCACCAGCGGGCGTGGTGATTCGACCGCTTGAAGCGCTGGAGGAGAACAGCCAGGTGGCATTGACGTTGAATCTGATCAACCTTGATATCCTCGTCGCAAGCAAGGATTTGCCGATTATTGGGGATCAGACCCCGCCGACCGTAACCGATGCAACGTATCACGCGGAGGGCAGCATCACCCTAACGTTTAGCGAAGATCTCCCGAGTGAGGCGTTCCCGTCCAGTCTTACGCTGGGTTACTCCGCTTCCGGTGATTTCATGGATACGGTGAATATTGATCCCGTGGGATATACCTTATCCCCAGTAAGCAGCACGCAATTACGCATCCAATTCAAGCCGGAGACGATGGCGAAGTATGATTTCAAAAAACCCGGGAAATTCCGCATCCTAGCGATAAACGGCACGGATTATGCCAACCTTCCTCTGAACCTTAGCGAGGGAATCAAGGAGATCGTCATTCCCTAAAGTCTCCCCCAAGAACGGCCTCTCGGCCGTTCTTTTCTTCAAAATATGATATAACAATATTAATGTATTTTATCGCAAAAATGACCTCAGGAAGTGAACTCGTGAGTATAAAAAAACCGGGGAAACTCGTGCAGCGATTGGTGTTGTTCGCAGCGCGCGCGATCATTCGGAGCCGTTCCCGCATGAAAGTCGAGCGTAACGATACGGTAGGGCTGAAGCCGCCTTATCTGATTTTGGCGAACCATGTAACCAACTGGGACCCGCTGTACATCAACTGCTATGTGGACGAGCCCATCAGCTTCGTGGCCGGAGCCTCCCTGTTCCGCAACCCGCTGCTCGCCAAACTGCTGAATTATACCGGAGCAATCCCCAAAACCAAATATAAAAACGACACGCGAACGATCCGCGGTATGTTGAAGGCCAAGCAGCACGCGCGAGTCATCGGCTTGTTCCCGGAAGGCAACCGGAACTGGGACGGGATGACCGAACCGCTCATTTACTCCACGGCCAAGCTGGTGAAGATGCTGGATGTTCCGGTGGTCATCGCGACCATTTCCGGCGGCCACCTGTCGTTCCCCCGTTGGGCGGAGAGCCCTCGCCGAGGTCCGATCCGGATCTCATTGGTGAAAAAATGGGACGCCGGTGCGTTCGCAAACCATACACCGGAAGCCATTCACGAAATGCTGACGGAAGCGTTGGCGCATGACGAGGCGGAGTGGCAGTCTCTAACAGGCGCTGCTTATTACGGCAAAGCCCCGGCTCATTACCTGGAGCGCCTGCTGTTTATTTGCCCGCACTGCGAGGCACCGGGCCGACTCCGCTCCGAACAAGACTTGTTCGGCTGCACAGCCTGCGGCTACACGGTTCGCTACACGCCGCAAGGCAAGTTCGCCCCCTTCACCCATCCCCTGCGGTTTACCACCACGCGGGACTGGAACCGCTGGCAGCTGGAACGGCTCGAGCAAGCGATCCAAGAACCGGGACAACTGGCCGCCTGGGAACCCGTCATGCGCGATCCTGTACATATGTATGTTTCCGAAGGGGAACAGCCCTTTCAATCGCGGGGAACGGGGCAGCTGCGATGGAGCGCCGATCGGGAAGCTTCACTGACTTTTCAGGGTGACGCCGGGCCAGAATACTCCTTCCCGTTTGCCGAGCTGGAAGGCCTCAATGTACAACTTCACCATAAACTTGAATTTTACGCCGGGGACAAGCTGTACCGCTTCCTGTTCTACCAACCGCGCACCTCGGCTTACAAATGGCTTCAATTTATCAACGCGCTGGAACAGCGTACACCCTAGCATAACTTAGGAGGTTCTCCCCTTGGATCATTCATGGTCGTTCGTGATTGACTTTACGCTTCTCTCCCTGTTGATGGTCGTGTCGGCCATCCTCAAGGCGCGCATTCCGCTGCTTCGTAAAATAATCGTCCCCACCTCCATGGTCGCCGGCATCCTCGGATTGCTCGTCGGCCCGGAGCTGCTCGGCTGGCTCCAGTTCGATATCGACCGCCTGGGTCAGCTCGTCTATCACCTGATGGCCGTTGGGTTCATCGCTCTCTCCCTCAAGGAACGGGAGGTGACGAACAGTCCGGCGGTGATGAGGTCCGGGATGCTGATCGTGTCTACCTACCTGATTCAAGGGTTGGTGGGGTTCGGGCTGCTTTTGCTGCTGACGGAGCTCTTCTATCCCGGGATGTTCCCGGGGATCGGTCTGCTCCTCCCTCTCGGGTATGGGCAAGGTCCGGGCCAGGCTTATTCGATCGGCAGCCGTTGGGAGGCGTTAGGGCTTGAAGGCGGCGGCAATCTCGGTCTGACCATCGCCGGGTTCGGTTTTATCTGGGCCGTGATTCCCGGCATCATCCTGATGAATTTCCTCATCCGCCATCCGAAATTTAAACAGGCGGCCGCCTCCGGCTCCCATAAGGAACGGACCGAGGTCACGGAAAAATCGGAAGAAGGCGAAATTCCGCTTAGCGACGCGATCGATAAGCTGACCTACCAAATTGCGCTAATTGGTTTTATCTATCTCGTCACCTATATCACGTTACGCGGGCTGGAGGCGGTGCTGACCCCGCTCGGCACCTATGGCGAAACGCTGGCCCAACTGCTGATCGGCTTCCACTTCCTGATCGGCAGCCTGTATGCGATGTTGTTCCGGTGGATTCTCAACCGCTGGAAGCAGGCGGGCTTTCAGCTGGAGCATTCCCCTAACAACTATCTATTGCAGCGCATCTCCGGTTTATCCTTCGATTACATGATCGCCGCCTCGATCGCGGCGATCTCGATTTACGCCTTGAAGCAGTATCTGACGCCGGTGCTGATCCTGACGACGGTCGGCGGGTTGGTTACCGTGTGGTTTATGGTATGGTTGGTGCCGCGGGTGCTGCCGGAGGATAAACTGCCGAACATTCTCGGTTTTTACGGCATGTTGACCGGAACGATCTCCACCGGACTGGCGCTCGTCAAAGCCGTCGATCCGAAATTCCAGTCGAATACAACGGACAATCTGGTCATGGGCAGCGCAAGCGCGATCATGTTCGGGTTCCCGCTGCTGCTGATTTTGAACATCCCGATCGTCGGGTACCTGCAAAATCAGCCGATGATGTACCTGTACACCTTTGCGGCGCTGTTCCTATATTTCGTCATCCTGCTGGGCGTGCTGCTCTACCGCTCCCG
This sequence comes from Paenibacillus phocaeensis, assembly GCF_900021165.1. Classification (GTDB taxonomy): domain Bacteria; phylum Bacillota; class Bacilli; order Paenibacillales; family Paenibacillaceae; genus Fontibacillus; species Fontibacillus phocaensis. Next base: position 405,114 of record NZ_FCOQ01000012.1, read on the forward strand.
AAAAGCGGCCGCCTAAGCCGGGGGACACGCAATCGCTGAAAATCCCCACCCTCTTCACCAAGAGAGTGGGGATTTGTCATGACGGCGTTATTTCGCCGGTTTGGAGATGTTCGCTTTGCGGAACCCCTGGTAGCTGTCGAGGACCGCGGCTAACATGCAGGCAAACAACGCCAACCACATGATCCATTCGGAACCGAAGCCGGACACTCCCCATGGTTGAGGTCCGAAAATCTCCTCCATTTTCGCGGTGAAACCTGGGGACAGCAGCTCCGGATTCAGGATCATTGCGCCGAACACCACGAGCGAAAGGACGTGGTTGGCCACGTTCAGGAATGCGACGGGCACAGTCCATTGGGAAACGACCCATTTATAGATCGCCAGAGCGACGTCCAGCACGAGAACCACCACGACAAACGGCCAATAGGAGAGCAGCACCTCCTGATTAAAGACCGGAGTCGTCACTTCAAATCCGAAACGGCCGTTTTCGTAAACGCCAATCAACCGATCCGCGTAAAAATACGCGCAGCCCCAAATCGCCGTCCACAACAGGCCAAAAAACACTTCGCTTTTCTTGATCTCTTTCTCCTTCGGAATATCGCGAACATCGTATAGATCCTCCGGCGTCCATGGCTTGAACTTCGCATTAAACGGCAGCTCCTTACCTGCCCCGGTGCGCTCCAAAACGACAAAAAGCAGCGTAATCCAAAAGGCGACCTGGATCCCGGTTTCCAGCACCCCCCAAATGGCCTTGCCCATGAAGACAGCCGCCGTATTAAACAGGGCCGTTTCATCTGAATACATAATAATTTGGTTGGCGACCAATGAAAGGAGTGCGATGACAATCGCGATCGGAACAACCATCTTCATCACTTGAACATAGGCGTCATAGAAACGCGGCCCGATCAGGTACGCCGGCTGATCCCGGTACTGCGCAGCCAGCATGGCCGGGTCGCCTAGTTTGGCCAAGGCCTCCTTCACTTCGGCTTCGCCATATCCCTCCGGCAGCATATCCTCAATCGTGGAGCGCAGCTCCAGCGCAATATCCTCCCGGTTTCGCTCCGGCAGCCTGCGGGTTACTTCCTGAATGTACAGATCAATCAGTTTTGATGGATTCATCGATCTTCTCCCCCTTTAACAACGTGTACAGCTCCTGGGAGGTCTTCTCCCACTCCAGCTTCAACTGCTCGAAAATCTCGACGCCAAACGGGCTTAGCACATAATAGCGGCGCGGCCGGCTCTCCGACGTGTCCCAACTGCTCGTCACCAGCTCCTGCTTCTCCAGTCGGCGCAGCAGCGGGTAAAGGGTGCTTTGGTCAATCGTGATCCCCGACTGCTCCAACCGTTGAACCAGCGAATACCCGTATTGCGGCGTCCGCAGTTGGCTTAACACCGCCAAGGTCAGCGTTCCGCGGCGGAGCTCCGTGATCATCGAATTCAGTAAGTCATTCATCCTTCCACCTCGTTGTTTAATACTGTTTCGCATATACTGTGTGTCGTACAATATAACTTATACTATGCATCATACACTATTGTTTGATATCAAGCAATAGGCATCGCCTAACTTAAACCAAAAAAATCCTGCCTCATCACGAGGCAGGACCTTCCGAAAATTCAGGTTCAACGGTCTGCTTTCTTTTATTCGTTCAGAAATGTCGTCGCCCGGTTTTGCATCAGCTTCGCGGCTTCCTCTGCGGATTTCTGACCGCTGAAGAAGGCGAGCGACTCCTCGCCAACGATGGAGATCACCTTGGCGTCCAGCGGCGAATATGGGTCCACCGCATCCAGCATCTGACGAAAACGGTCGAATTCCTCGCCCTCCGCCTTGACCAAGGTTCCATCAGGCAGTTTATAGCTGCCCTCCGCAACCTGCTGCCGCATCTCGTCCAGCTTTTGTTCGTTGACCGAAGAAAGCAGTGAGAAGCCGCTGCGCTCCGGCATCTTCTGCGCCTCCTCCGACAGGAGAAAACGGATCAGCTTCCAGGCTTCGTCCGGAACTGCCGAATTCGCCCGGATCCCGAACAAGGTGTCCGGAATGATTCGCATCGTGCCGGATTGATCCGGGCTATGCGGTTTCTGCATAAAGATTGGACGTTCGAAATACTGGTGAGGCACGTGAATGACATCCACAGGGTCACGCAGCACGTCGGAATAAAACAGCTGCTTCCCCGGCCCCGCCGGATCTGCGGTCATCACGCCATCGTCGTACATCTGCTTCACCTGATGCAGCAGCGCTATGAATTCCGAAGAATCGAACTTGGCTTGCTTCTTGTTCGTATCGACATAGGTCGCATAGTTATCCACCGTCATTTCCTGCATCAGCATTTCCGGCGGGTATTCCGCCATGGCAAAGGTCTTATCTTTCCCTTGCGTCAACGTCTTCGCCATTTCGGCAAAATCCTGCCAGGTCCAGGTTTTCTCCTGGATTTCCGCCTCTTTCAACGCCTCTCCGTCACCGATGAACGCTCTCAGAGAAAAGCCGCCCGGAATCGCATATAAACCTCCGTTCTCCTTCGTGGCGTCCAGGATGTTTTGTTGGAGCTCCTCCTTCTTGATGGACGAATCACCGCTTAACAGCGTATCCATGTTCTGAAGCAGGCCTTTGGCAACGTAGTCGCCGATCGGCAGGCTGCTCATTTCAATGACGTCCGGCCCCTGCCCTGAGAGCAGCGCGGTGTTGACCGATTTGCGGTATTCCTCGATTTCGCCGGCCTTCCACTCCTCTCCGGCTTGCTTATAGGCCTGAAGGGTCAGGTCGATGTCCGGGTACTCGGCCTCGAACTTCCGTTCCAGCGCCGCATAGAATGGGGTTGCCTCCTGAACCGATAAGGTAAGAACGGTTTTGCCCCCTTCTCCGGCCGGTTTCTTCCCGGCATTTTCCGTCTCCCTGCTGCATGCAGCCAAAGCGATCGAAACCATCAGCGCCACGATGATTGTCGTTCCCATTCGTTTTTTCATGGGTCATTCCCTCCTATGTTTCATCTCTCTCTCGCCTATCTTTATTGCAAACGAACCCGGTTACCGTCCTGCAAAGGTTCGCTGCTCTCCAAAATGATTCGCTCTCCTTCATAGAGAAGGTCTGCCGGAATCATCGTTTCTTCTTCATTCGTCCCGATCGTTTCGATCGGCACCTTCCGGGCTACGAATACGTTGCCCAACGCTCCGCGCTGCTCCTCCACCTTGAAAATAAAACGCGTATTGCCGTCGCGGTGAATCGCTTCGTTCGGAACAACCCAGCCCTGCTCGGAGGATGTCTGCTCCAGCCGGACTGAAACCTGCTCCCCTCCCTTCAGGCCGGGAGCAGCTGCATGGATACGCAGGCGTCTTTGCGGCACCGCCGCCGTTTCGGCACCGTCTGACGGCGAACCGGCCGGCCGTGGGTCCGCATCGGCGATCTCCTCGATCGTTCCCTCCAGCCGGTGGGCCGGCCGTTCGGCGGTGCCGGCAACCTCGACCGCCACCGCTTGGCCGGTTGCGATCCCGAGGCGGTCGATCACCCCGGCATCTCCGGTGATGTCTACACGGTAGCCCGCGCTGCCGCTTGAAACCACCACGTCCGGGAGGGAGGCGGAAGCCAATCCTGCCGCCGCGTTCACCTCCGCGACCACTCCATCAAACGGGGCCACAATCTCCCGCTGGCGGCTTAGCTGCTCCCGCAGCCCCTCGATTTTCCGCTCCTGCACCTGGAGGTCGAGCTTGCGCGTTTCCAGCTCACGCTTAACCTCCCGGAGTCCGGTCTCGTCTCCGCCGACCGTGGCCTCAATGAACTGATCCTGTATCGTTTCCAGCGCGATTCGTTGTTTCTTGAACTGTGCCAGTTCATCCTCCAATTCTCTCTCGGCGGCGGCACTATCGTATAACACAAGCTTCTGGCCCTCCTTAACCATGGTGCCCTCCTTTACGAGCACCTTCCGGACCTTCCATCCTGCCGGGTTCGCCAGTTCCGCCTGCTTCGCTGGCTTCAAAATCCCGCTTCCCGTCAGCCGATAGGTGAGTCCGCCGGCCGACGCCGGGTTCGTTCGGACCTTCGGCAAGGTCATGGATTGCAGCGTATTGCTGAAAAATGTGAAAAACAGCAAGCCCCCCATCAATGCCGTAAAAGCAGTTAAAATCATTTTTTTGCGTTTGCGATCCGTTTGATCTTTCGCGAGTTCCATGACGCGTCTTTCTCCTTCCTATCCCTTGATTCCGGACAGCTGCACGCCTTCGATGAAATACGATTCGGCGTGAAGGAACAGCAGCACCATCGGCGACATGTACAACATCGAAGCGGCGAAGGCGATCCCCCACTCGCCGCTTAATCTCGATAGGAAGACCGACAACGGCTGCCGAAGCGGGTCCAGAAAAATCAGCGGCTGCTCGACCATATTCCAGTAATCAACGAACAGCAGAACCACCAGCGCGGCAATTCCCGGCTTGACCATCGGGAGGATGATCGTCAGGAAGATCCGCAGATGACCGGCACCGTCGATATGGGCGGCTTCGATATAGGCGTACGGGATATGCAGCATGAATTGGCGCAGCAGAAAGACCCCGAACGCCGCGAAGATGCCGGGCAGAATCACCGCCGCCGGGCGGTGGATCAGTCCCAGCCAATCGGCCATCAGATAATTCGGGACCAGCGTCACTTGAAAGGGCATCAGCATCGAGAGCAAGTAGATCAGGAAAATGGCGTCCCGGCCGCGAAACCGCAGTATCGACAGCGCGTAAGCCGCCAGCGCCGCCACCGCCGTCTGTCCGGCGATGATCGGCAAGACCAACCCCACGGAATGCCAGAACATCAGCAAATAATTGGGGGTATACACCAACAGACGGCCGTATTGCGCCAAGGTCGCCTGATCGGGCACCCATTTCAGGTTAACGAAGGTATCGGCTCCGGTCGAAGTGGCCGCCGTCAGTTCCCCGATCGGACCGTAATTGATTTCAAGCTCCTGTTCGCTCATCAGCGAGTTGGTGAATGTAATGACGACGGGGAACAGGAGCAGCACGGCGAATACGCCCAACACCCCTGTCAACAAAGCCTTTTGCATCGTTTTGAACGCATGCACGCCCGACACCTCCTATATACGCGCGTTCCATGTCGGTTCTCAGGACCGAGAAGGTTGGATGAAGCCGACCCTCTATTCCATGAAGTGCCGGTATCGGCGTTCCAGCCCGAACAAGCCCAGGACAATCGCCAGGATGGCGGCGACCATCAGGACGGCGGCAGCCGTCAGTTTCTGGATGTCCATGGATACGAACATGTTGTTCATGTAATGCTGCAGCATGTAGATGCTATCGTGCGGATAATCGCCCGCCAGCAAATACGTCTCCCGAAATACCTTAAACGAATTGATGATTGACATGATCGCCACGAAGAACGTTGTTGTCGTTAAGTAAACGAGCGTAATGCCGAAAAACCGGCGGGCCGCGCCGGCGCCTTCCACCTGCGCAGTCTCGTAGTAATCCCGGGGAATTTGCTGTAAGCCGGCCAGAAACAAAATGACGTTGTAGCCGAGATTTTTCCACAAATACGCTGCGATGACGACATACCGGGCGGCACTGCTCTTCATCCAGTCCACGCGCTCGATACCGAAATGACCGAGGAGGTAGTTCAGGACCCCGTTCCAATCAAACACCATCTGCCAGATGAGGATGACCGACGCCACCGGAACGACCAGCGGCAGCACGTAAGAGGTGCGCAGCCATTTCCTCAGGTAAATCTGCCGATTCAACAGCAAGGCCAGTCCCAGCGATAATCCCAGCAATAACGGAACGCCAAGCGCGCTGAAATACAGCGTGTTGGCCGCCGCCTTCCGGAACGAATCGCTGGCCATCAGTTCGCGGTAATTCGCCAACCCGACGAAGCTTCCGCCGGCGGCTCCGCTCCGGAAGGAGGTGAAGAGACTCATGCCAAACGGGATCAGATAAAAGACCGCGAACCCGACCGCGCTCGGGGCCAGAAACAACCCGGCCGCCGCGGCATCCCTGCGACGCCACCTTGCAAAACCTGAAGCCCGGCTTTTGGGCGCACGACAAAAAACCCACTTTTTCATTTCCCAATCCTCCTGCCGTTCTTCCTCTTCAAGCTTAAGGCGGACTGTTAAAATCAAAAGTGGGGTAAATCTAAAATTTTCCTTAAATTGAGCCGAATTCAACCCTCAAGTTTCGGCAAACGAACCTCGAACTCCGTACGGATCAGATCGCTTCGCACCGCAATGGCGCCTTCATGCTGCTCCACAATGTTCTTGGCGATGAACAGCCCCAGCCCGGTGCTGCCTTCCTGGTGCGTGCGCGCCCGATCGCCGGTAAAGAACATATCGAACACGTGCGGCAGCTCATCCGGGGGGATGGAATCCCCGTAGTTGGTGACGCGCACGACAACCTCTCCCCCGTCCAGACGACCGCGGACGTCGATGTGCTCTCCGTCTTTGCCGTAACGAACGGCATTGGACAGCAGGTTCTCAAAGACGCGGGCGAGCAAGTCGCCGTCGCCGGAGATCATGAGCTGCGGTTCGGTTTCCAGCCGGGCGGTCAGCTCATTTTTCTCAAATACAGGATACATCTCTTCGGTTAATTGGATCAGTAGCTCGTTCAAGTCCAGCGGCCGGCGGTGGATATTCAGCTTGCCGTAATTCATTCGCGTAATTTCGAACAGCTCGTCGATCAGCTTCTCCAGTCGCTCCGACTTGGTGTAGGCAATCGTGGTGTAATGCTTCATTTGCTCGGCGGTTAAATCTTTGCCCTGCAGGATGAAGTCCAGATATCCGATGACAGAGGTTAACGGGGTTCGCAGATCATGAGCCAAGTTCAGCACCAATTGCTCCTTGCTGTTCTCGGCAAATTCCCCCCATTCCACCGCCTGCTGCAGCTTCTCGCTGGCCAGATTAATGTCCCGAGCAATCTCTCCGAACTCATCGCCGGAAGGAACATGAACCCGATTCGTGAAGTCTCCCCCCGCCAACTGGTTGATCCCCCGGGAAATTTCCCGAAAATACGCGACGTAACGCCGGGTAAGCAGATAGAAGTATAAGAACGACAGCGGGATAAAAATAATCAAAAATACATTAACGTCGCCGATCTCACGTATGATCCGACGGACATCATACAGCGGGTCCTCGCGGAGCAGCGTGTGGTAATACTCCCGCAACGCCAGGTAAATCAGAAAGGTCGTCCCGGCGGACAGCAGCATGCTGAGTCCGAACAACCGGATCATTTGAAAGCGAAAGCTGCGAAATTTCGGTTTGTCCGCGTAATTATCCATTGAACGAATACCCTACTCCCCAGACGGTTCTGATCAGCTTGGTCTTGTGCTGATCTTCCCCCAGCTTCTTGCGCAGGGTCCGAATATGCACCATGACCGTATTCCCGCCCTCATAATACGCTTCGCCCCAGACTTTCTCGAAAATATGCTCCGAGCTGAACACTTTCTTCGGATGGCTGGCGAGCAGCACCAAAATGTCGAACTCCTTAGGCGTAAGTTCCACCGGTTCGCCGTACAGGAACACCGTCCGCTGCTCGGGATGGATCACGAGCCCTCCGGCCTCCAGCACCGGCTCGTCCGCCGGGGCGGCGACCGACGGATTCAGCTGGATGAAACGCCGCAGTTGGGCGTTCGCCCGCGCCACCAGTTCCATCGGGTTAAACGGCTTGGTCATATAATCGTCGGCTCCGCGTACCAGACCGGTGATTTTATCGAGATCGGTTGCTTTGGCGCTTAGAAAAATAATCGGCAAATGATGCTGCTCGCGGATTTGCCGGGTTACCTCATACCCGTCGATCTTCGGCATCATAATGTCCAAGATGGCCAAATCCACCGACTGCGTCCGGATGATATCCAGCGCCTCTTGCCCGTCGGATGCTTTGATGCAGCGGTACCCTTCCCGGGCCAGATGCAGCTCGATCAAATCGGCAATTTCCGCCTCGTCATCCGCAATCAATACCGTGATGGGTTTCATCGATCCCTCGCTCCTTTTCATGGACAGCATAACCAATGACGCTTCAAGATTTCAAATGTTCGTTTAACACGTTCTCGTCCAGAACATCATAGCTGCCGTAAACCTTGCGGATATGCTGCTCCCCCCAAGCGCACAGCGCATCCAATATCCCGCTTAAACTCTCCCCGTAATCGCTTAGCTCATATTCCACCCGAGGCGGAACCTCCTGGTAGACGATCCGGCGAATCACCCCGTCAGCCTCCAACTCGCGCAGCTGCTGGGTCAACATTTTCTGGGTGATGTCGGGCATTAAACGTTTTAATTCACTGGTCCGCTTCCGGCCGTGCGTCAGGTGGCACAGGATCACGCATTTCCACTTCCCGCCGATCACCTCCAGCGTGGCTTCCACGGATATATTGTATTTCTTCGCTTTCATCGCGATGGCTCCTTTTCATAGGCACAAAAATGTACCTATCCTACTTTCTAGTGCCTATATTACTTCAAAGTACGTACTTCTCAAAATCGACCCTATCTCCCATAATAGCATTTGTCGCTCGCTTCTGCATAAGTCCCTTGCCGAACGACGATATCCTAATATCCACATCATGACAGGGAGGTTCAAAGAAAGGGTTATGGATAAACAACGAAGTATCCTGGCGCTGCTCGCCTTGGCCATCAGCGCCTTTGCTATTGGGACAACCGAGTTTATCAGCGTGGGGCTGCTCCCCTTGATCGCGGAAGATCTGCATATCTCCACAACCACAGCGGGGCTGACCGTTTCCTTATATGCGTTAGGCGTGACCTTCGGGGCGCCGGTTCTCACCTCGTTCACGGCGCGAATGTCACGCAAGACACTGCTGCTCTGGATCATGATCGTGTTCATGATCGGCAATGCCTTGGCTGCGGCGGCGACCGGCATCGGCATGCTGCTCGCAGCCCGGGTGGTCTCCGCCTTCTCGCACGGCGTGTTCATGTCGATCGGATCAACGATCGCCGCCGATCTGGTACCGGAACACCGCCGGGCCAGCGCCATCTCGATCATGTTCACCGGCCTGACCGTTGCGACCGTTACCGGAGTGCCGCTCGGTACCTTTATCGGTCAGCAGCTCGGCTGGCGCGCCGCATTTATCCTGATCGTCGCCGTGGGGCTGCTGGGCTTAATCTCCAACAGCCTGCTGATTCCATCCGGCTTGCGAAAAGGGACGCGAACCGCGTTCCGCGACCAGGTACAGCTGGTCCGGAACGGACGGCTGCTGTTGTCGTTCTTGATCACTGCCTTGGGTTACGGCGGCACCTTTGTCGTCTACACCTATCTGTCGCCAATCTTGCTGGAGATTACCGGATTTAAGGAAAACGCCGTCGCGGTGATCTTGCTCGTCTACGGCGTCGCCATCGCCATCGGCAACATGATCGGCGGCAAGCTGTCCAATCGGCAGCCGGTTCGAGCCTTATTCTATATGTTTATCGCTCAGGCCCTCATCCTGCTGGCCTTGCTGTTTACGGCACCATTTAAGGTTGCCGGCTTGGCGACTATTTTCCTCATGGGGCTGTTGGCCTTCATGAATGTGCCGGGGCTGCAGGTGTACGTCGTCATGCTGGCGGAGCGTTTCGTCCCGTCTGCGGTTGACGTCGCCTCTGCAATCAATATCGCGGCCTTTAACGCCGGAATTGCGCTAGGATCTTATCTGGGCGGGGTTATCGCTGATTCAATCGGCCTCATCCATACCTCATGGATCGGCGCACTGATGGTCGCTGCCGCCGTGCTGCTCACCGGTTGGAGCCGCGTCCTGGAGAGGAAAGACCAACCGGAAATGCTCTATTCAACACCACATTCTTAAGGAGGTTCATTTATTATGATCACCCATTTGCACGATACCACTACACTGCATAACGGAGTGAAGATGCCTTGGCTGGGCCTCGGCGTCTTCCAGGTTGAGGAAGGCCCCGAACTCGTGGATGCGGTCAAATCCGCGATGGCCCACGGCTATCGAAGCATCGATACCGCCGCCATCTACGGGAATGAATCGGGCGTCGGACAAGGCATCCGCGAAGGCCTGCAGCAAGCCGGCATTCCGCGTGACGCGCTGTTCGTCACCTCCAAGGTATGGAATGCCGACCTCGGATACGAAGAGACGCTGGCCGCTTATGAAACGAGCCTGCGCAAGCTTGGATTGGACTATCTCGACCTCTACTTGATCCACTGGCCTGTGGCAGGCAAATACAAAGACGCCTGGCGAGCGCTGGAGACGCTCTACAAGGCTGGAAAAGTCAAAGCGATCGGCGTCAGCAACTTCCAGGTCCATCATCTGGAAGACTTAATGGCGGACGCGGAGATCGTGCCGATGGTCAACCAGGTCGAATACCACCCTCGTTTGACCCAGCAGGAAGTACAAGCTTTCTGCCGCCAGCACGGCATTCAGATGGAAGCCTGGTCCCCGCTGATGCAAGGGCAATTGCTGGATCATCCTTTCCTGCAAGAGCTTGCTCGCCACTACGGCAAATCGGTCGCGCAAATCATCCTTCGCTGGGATTTGCAGAACGGCGTGGTTACGATACCGAAGTCGACCCGGCCGCATCGGATTGTCGAGAACGCAAACGTATTCGATTTCGCATTAACGACGGAGGATATGGCGCGGATCAGCGCGTTGGACGCCAACCTGCGAATCGGACCGGATCCTGACAACTTCGATTTCTAAACCAATCAAGAAGAGCAGATCCCGCGGATCCCTTGGATCCTCCGGGTCTGCTCTTCTTCAGCTGTAAGGTCCGATTTCGATACGATGATGCTCCGTCTCGTACGAAAGGTCCTTGTATACGCCGTCTTCCTTGACCGAAAATTCGGCAACTGCATAAATTTCATACGTGCCTATGCGGTCGATACGGGTTTCGAAAAACTCGTTGATATCCGTTTCTCCCCCCATGCTGCGAACCACCGCATGGTCCGCCTCAGTGCTCGTGCTCACCCGGTTTCCCGCGCTATCCACGATCAGATAGTGGAACACTCGCGGCCGGCTCTGCAGTTCAAAGCGGGTTTTGGACAGATTGTGCAGGCTGGCAATCAGCGTGAACGTCTCGTCCAATCCGGCGTGCTTCGGAACCGAGAGCTCTGCAGTGAAGGAACCTTCCGTATTGCGTGAAGCCTCCGGGGGTTCGGCCGGTCTCAGTTGGGTGATCGCCTTGTTGACCGGGTCCAAGCTGCAGCCGGCAAGAAGGAGCATGACGAGCGCAACCGCCACCCCTAACCTATATCTCTTCAACACTTCTCACCTCGAAATTCATAACGTGATCCGCCTGTTCTGTTGCAGATGCGTAAAGAAAGGGTACCCCAAAGGTACTTTCGAAATCAAGGGCCGTGAATTTTGAGCGATTGTTGAACGAAGCATAGTCCTCCTTCCAAAAACCATACTAATGTCAGATTCATCCAAATTACGAATAATGGAGGCGGGCCGCATTGGCGCAAAAAAGAATGAATTTGCTGATGTTCAGCGGGGATTACGATAAGGCAATGGCCGGGCTGATTCTGGCGAACAGCGCGCGGGATATCGACGTGGAGGTGACGATGTTTTTTGCCTTCTGGGGGCTGTTTCTGGTACGTGATCCGGAGAAAATGACGCTGGAAGACAAGACGTTGTACGAAAAGCTGATGACCTGGATGACCCCCAAAGGGCCGGACGAGCTGCCGCTCTCGAAAATGAATTACAGCGGGCTGGGCAAATGGATGCTGAATGAAATGATCGAGGATCAGGAAGCTCCGCGGCTCATCCATTTCCTGAAGGGGGCCCGGAAGAAAAACATCAAATTCTACGGCTGCAAGCTCTCGGTTGACATCATGGGTTTCAAGCCGGAGGAGTTCCTCCCCGAGCTGGAGATCATCGATGCTCAAACCTACCTGCGGGATGCGCTGGAATCGGACATTCAGCTGTTTATTTGAAGTTGAAGTTGCTTGCAGCAATCGCCTCGTCCTCATTGTGGACGTTTTTCGAACTCTCTCATTAACCCTAACCCCCCTGGGCGAATACACATAACCTAAAGCGAGATTACAGTTGCCTAACAGGGGGAGAATCGGTTTGCAGGAGATTGAGGAATTGGAATTTGAGGTTTACCGTAAAAATACGATCGGCTACCGCCACCGCTATGTGACGCCGTACGGAACGCAAACGCTGCTGTATGCCGATTGGGCAGCCAGCGGCCGCCTGTATCGGCCGATCGAGAGGAAGCTGGCCGAGGAATTGGGCCCGCTCGCAGGCAATCCCCACACCGCCGCCAGCTTGACCGGAACGGCTATGACCACCGTTTATGAAGAATCTAAGCGGATAGTAAAGCACCACGTCCACGCCGGTCCGAGCGACATCCTGCTATTCGAGGGGACGGGGATGACAGGAGCGGTGAACAAGCTGCAGCGGTTGCTCGGATTGAAGGCACCGACAGGATGGCGGGCTGCCTCCCGGGGCGGCATGGTTGGGCGGGAGCGGCCCGTCATCTTCGTCACCCACATGGAGCATCACTCCAACCACATCTCCTGGGCAGAAACGATCGGCGAAGTCGTCTGCATCCCGCCGGGGGCGAACGGCCGAGTTGACCCCGATCAACTGGACTTCCTGCTCCGCCGCTACCGGGATCGCCGCATCAAAATCGGAGCGTTCACCGCTTGCTCCAACGTCACCGGCTTCGTTACGCCGATTCGCCAGCTCGCTCGGGTGATGCATCAGCACGGCGGCTGTTGCGTGATCGATTACTCCGCCAGCGCGCCGTACGCGCCGATCGACATGCATCCGGCGGGAGCCCCGGAAGAGCGGCTTGACGCCATCCTCTTCTCCCCGCACAAATTCCTGGGCGGCCCCGGCACCGGCGGGGTGCTGGTTATGGATGCGGGGTTATGCGCAGGCGCATCGCCGGACCGCCCGGGCGGCGGCACGGTGTCCTGGACCAGCCCGTGGGGCGATATTCAGTATCTGTCCAATGCCGAAGCGCGGGAGGATGGCGGCACGCCGGGGGTGATGCAGGCGGCCCGTACCGCGTTATGTCTCCGGCTCAAGGAGCAGATGGGCACCGAGCGCATGCTGCGCCGGGAGCGGGAGCTGACGGACCGGCTGTTGTCGGAACTCGAAGCCGTTCCGGGCTTGAGCGTGCTGGGCGGGCTGAGCCGCGAACGGCTGGGCATCGTCTCGTTCACCTGCGAGCCGCTTCATTACAATCTGCTCGTCAAGCTGCTGAACGACCGATTCGGCATTCAAGCGCGCGGCGGCTGCTCTTGCGCGGGAACGTACGGTCACTATCTGCTCGGCATTGATCGGGCCAATTCCCAGCGTATCGCTCGCCAGATCGCCGGCGGCAACCACACCGCAAAACCCGGCTGGGTGCGAATCTCCCTGCATCCCATGATGACAGTCGACGAGATTGCCTATATGGGATATGCGCTCCGTCAAACGGTCGCCCAAGGCCGGGACTGGGCCAGGGACTATAACTACGATCCCCGAACCAATGAATGGCATCATTGGCGAGGAGAACCCCGGTTCGACCTGGACGAATGGTTCCGCTTGCCGGATCGGCAAGCGGTTCATAGCAGCCCTGACCTGTCATAAGGTTACTTCGACCTACGCGTTACCGAGAAGGTTCGCCGCCGGGAACCGTCGCCGCCGCATCCGGGGCAGTACCTGCCGTGTCCGACCGGGACCCGGCTTGCTGCCCGGCGCTGCGCGAGCCGCTTCGGTTCGCCAGATACACCCCGCCAAGGATGAACACCAGTCCGGCCAACAGACGCCAGCTAACCGGTTCGTTCAGCAGCGTAAAGCCCCAAATAATTGCGCTGGCGGGAACGAGATACGTCACAGTGGTGGCGAATTGTGCGGAGCCTTTTTGCACCATGAAATAGAACAGGATATAGGCGACCCCCGAACCCAATACGCCCAGACCCATCACCGCGCCAAGCGTAGGGAGCTTGGCGAGCGGGGCCAGCGAGTCCCGCTCGGCGATCAGCGCCATGAGACCGCTGCCGGCCATCGCGCTGATCAACGTGCCGAAGGTGACCTGGTACATCGTTAGCCCGCCGGACAGCCGTTTGGACAGATGCGAGCCGACGGCGTAACAGAACGTTGCCGCCAGCATGCAGCTGAATCCGAGCAGATCCACCGAAGCGAGGGAGGAGGGGCTGACGCCGACGAGCACAAGCAACCCGAGGAAGGCGATCCCCATCCCCGCCCACTGCATGCGGCTCGTGGCGACGCGGAAGAACAAGACGCCCACCACCAGCGTCCAGAGCGGGGTTGTGGCATTCAGCACCGACGCCAGGCTGCTCGTCAGCCGCGTCTCGCTGAATCCGATCAACGCCCACGGAATCGCCGTGTTAATCAGCGCCATCACGACCATTGCCGGCCAAGGAATCGCCCGGAACCCAAACGGCTTGCGCAGGACGAGCATCACGCCCGTAATCGTCGCCAGCCCGAAGGCGGAGCGCAGGAACGCTACCGTCCAGGGGCCGAAGTCGGGCAGCAGGATTTTGATGAAGAAAAAGGAGCCGCCCCAAATCAAACTGAGCAGAATTAATGCCAAATACAACGAACGTGCCAAGCTTATCCCTTCTTTCTATGAACGTCCGGGCTAGTTAGGTATAACGTTGCCCGCACTTGAACGTACCTGATTGTATCATAGAGATGCTTCCACCATGATCGAAATATGCCTGAATCCGCAAGGGTGCGGCGCAATCGACAAAAGCCCCCAATCACCAAACACGGCGGATTGGGGGCCGTCACGATCTGACGCTGCCTATGCGGTTAGTCGATGCGAAGCTCGCCGTCGTACGAGGTGATGATCTTGTACAGATCCGGCCGGCGATCGCGGAAGATCCCCCATTCAATGCGCTGAATCTCCAACTGATCGAGGTCAAATTCCGCCACGAGTACGGTCTCCTCCGTCCGGTCGGCTTCCGCGACCTTGTTGCCTTGCGGCCCGGCGATGAAGGAGGAGCCGTAGAACGTGATGCTCGAATCTTCGTCGGTTTCGGTGCCGATGCGGTTCGAAGCAATGACCGGCACGAGGTTCGACGCAGCATGCCCGAGCATGCACATCTGCCAGTGATCCTTGGAGTCAATCGAGCCGTCCTGCGGTTCGGAACCGATTGCCGTCGGATAGAACAGCAGTTCCGCGCCCATCAGCGCCATGCAGCGGGCCGCTTCCGGAT
Source organism: Paenibacillus phocaeensis (assembly GCF_900021165.1). GTDB lineage: Bacteria > Bacillota > Bacilli > Paenibacillales > Paenibacillaceae > Fontibacillus > Fontibacillus phocaensis. The sequence continues at coordinate 420,204 of NZ_FCOQ01000012.1, forward strand.
ACCATTGATCCCAGCAGACGCCGACGCCGATTTTGGCGTAACGGGTCTTCCACACTTTAAACCCGGTATCGCCCGGATTAAAATAAAACTTCTCCTCATACCCCGGCCCGTCCGGGATATGGCTCTTACGGTAACGGCCCAGCACCTCGCCGTCAGCGTCAATCACGGCCAGCGAGTTGTAGCGGGCGTTGTTCTTTTTCTCATAGAAGCTGATCGGCAGAACCACTTCCAGCTCCTTGGCCACCTTGCGAAAATGCTGAATCGCCGCATTCTCCTCCAGCTCGGTCGCGTAGACGTAGTAGTCGGACTTCTCTTTTTGACAGAAATAAGGGGTCTCAAACAGCTCCTGCAGCAAAATAATCTGTGCCCCTTGCGCCGCCGCTTGTCTAACCAGCCGATCGGCTTTGGCGATGTTCTCTTCTTTATTGGACGAGCAGCTCATTTGCGTCGCTGCCACTTTGACGTTTCTCATGTCGATGATCGAACCCCTTTCGCGAAAAAATTATGAGCGTCTTGCCGCCATTTGCTGCGTGGTGCAATGCACATTGCCGCCCTCGCGGATGATGGCCATGCCGTCGACGGTACGGATCTTGCGATCCGGGAACGTCTCGCTCAGGACCTGAACGGCCTGGCGGTCGGTTTCCGCTGCAGCTCCGCCAAAGACCGGCAAAATGATCCCGCCGTTGACGAAGTAGAAGTTCAAATAGCTCAGCGTCAACCGGCTGTCCTCGTAGAACGCCTGCGGCGGCTGCGGGATCGGGATGATCTCCAGCTTGCGGCCTTGGGCGTCGGTTGCTGCGCTTAGGATGGCGATATTTTCCTGCGTAATAGCGTAGTTGTCGTCGCTTGGATCGTCGCACACCTGAAGGATGACTTTGCCCGGGGCGGCGAAGCAAGCTACGTTGTCGATGTGACCGTCCGTTTCGTCCCCGCTTAAGCCGCGTTTCAGCCAAATGATGTGATCGACGTTCACGAAGTTCTTCACCGCTGCCTCGATCTCTTCCCGGCTCAGTTGCGGGTTGCGATTCCGATTCAGCAGGCACTCCTCGGTGGTCAGCAGCGTGCCTTCGCCGTCCGTATGGATGGAGCCGCCCTCCAGCACCAATGGCGCATCAAACCGCTTCACTTTGAGGGCTTCCAGAATTTGCGGCGCTACCGCATCGTCCAGATCCCACGGCGAGTATTTACCGCCCCAGGCGTTAAATCCCCAGTTCACTCCGGCCAACTCCCCTTCCGGATGGACGAGGAACGTCGGGCCGTTGTCGCGCAGCCAGGCGTCGTTATGCTCGATCGGCAGATAGGCGATACGATCGGTGTTCGGGTCCTGCTCGAAGCGAGCTTTCACCTTAGGCAAATCATCCGGGTTCACCACAACGGTGATCGGTTCAAACTCGGCGATCGCGGTAATGAATTCCGCATACCCGTTGCACACCTCGGCGTACCGGTCGGGATAAACCATGGACTCCTGCACCGGCCAGGAGATGAAAGTGCGTTCGTGCGGCGCCCATTCGGCCGGCATTCTATAGTTCAAGTCTTTAGGATACATCGTTTCCTCCACACTTTCATTTATTGATCGTTACAAGCTAAATCCGCTGATGGGAAATGCTGTGAGGCTGGTTTCAAGTGATATGACCTGTGCCAGATTACACGGACATCCCCCGAAAATCCAGGGCGTTCGCCCAATTTACCATGATATCATATAACAAATCGCCCCCGCCTACAATGGAAGTCTTGACCGGAAAATAAATGCCTGATTTTCGGCGGCATCCCCCCGCTGCAGACGATATAATAAGGGCACCAAGATGAAAGCCAAGGAGGGCTGACCCTAGATGATTCCCGTCGAACGAAAGGAAGAATATTATCAAGCGTTGCTGGAGAAAAATACGGAATACGAAGGGGTATTCTACGTCGGCGTCAAAACCACCGGCGTGTTCTGCCGCCCCACCTGCCCAGCACGAAAACCGAAATTCGAAAACTGTGAGTTTTACGAAACGGCCAAGGAAGCGCTGCTCGCCTCCTACCGTCCTTGCCAACGTTGTCGTCCGCTATCCCATCCGAACCGGGTATCTGATTTGGTTCGTCAGCTCGTGGAAGCGGTGGAAGCTCATCCGGAGAAGCGCTGGAGGGACGAGGATTTCCGGCAGTTGTCCGTCGACGCCTCCACCGCGCGCCGCCAATTCAAGAAGCGCTTCGGCATGACCTTCGTCGAATACGCTCGCGCCCGGCGCATGGGCCTGGCACTGGGGAACATTCGCTCCGGGCTGCCGGTGATTGACGCCCAGCTCTCTACGGGGTACGAATCGAGCAGCGGATTCCGGGACGCATTCTCCCGAATTATGGGGGCTGCGCCGACCCGCCTGGAAGAGAGCAAGGTACTGCGGGCTGCGTGGCTCGATACGCCGCTGGGGCCGATGATCGCCATCGCCGATGAGGAGGCGTTGTACCTGCTGGAGTTCGTCGATCGCCGCGGGCTTGAGCGCGAAGTCGAACGGCTCCGCCTGCGGACGAAATCGGCGGTGATCCCCGGCGTCACCGGCCCCATCCGCTCGATCGAGCGGGAACTCGCCCTGTACTTCGAGGGGCGATTGACCGAGTTCGCCACCCCGCTGCGCCTGCTCGGCACGCCGTTTCAGCAGCAGGTCTGGGCTCGGCTCCGCGAGATCCCTCCGGGGGAGACGCGCTCGTACGCCGAGCTGGCGGCCGAGGTCGGTCGTCCGACAGCCTTCCGCGCGGTTGCCCAGGCCAACGGGGCGAATCAACTCGCCCTCGTCATCCCCTGTCACCGCGTTATCAACGCCAACGGGGATCTTGGGGGATACGGCGGCGGACTGTCCCGCAAAAGCTGGCTGCTCAAGCATGAGCAACGGAAGGGGGAGTCGTACGATGTCTACTCGAACCACGCGAATTGAGCAGGCTCGCCGGTTTAAGGCACGGCATGTGCCCGGACAACCTCTGGTGCTGTTTAATGTCTGGGATGCCGGGAGCGCCTTGGCGATGAAGGAAGCCGGGGCCGAGGCGATTGCGACGGGAAGCTGGTCCGTCGCCGCAGCCCACGGCTACGAGGACGGCGAGAAGCTGCCTTTCGAGCTGGTGTTGGCCAACCTGGAGCGGATTGTCCGCGTGATCCCTGATCTGCCGGTTACGATCGACATCGAAAGCGGGTATGGATTGAGCGCGGCCGAAGTTGGTCAACACGTACGTCTCATTCTTGAAGCCGGAGCCGTTGGCATCAACCTCGAAGATCAAAAAATCGGCGGGGAAGGCTTGTACAGCGTGGAGGAACAAAGCCGGCGGATCGCTGCCGCCAGGGAAGCCGCGGAGGAAGCCGGCATTCCCCTATTTATCAACGCTCGCTGCGATGTGTTCTTTCAACCCGATGCCGCCGCCGTGCCCGGGGATGCGCAGATGGATGAGGCGATTCGCCGTGCTCGCGCTTATGCAGAAGCTGGGGCGGACGGGATCTTCCTGCCGGGCCTGAACGAGCCCGAGCGGATCGCCTTGTTGGGCCCATCGAGCCCGCTCCCGCTGAACCTCATGGTTGGCACGGCGGCATCGCCTTCGCTGCGCGAGTTGGCAGCGTTAGGTGTCGCCCGGGTCAGCTACGGGCCTCATCCTTATTTGCAAGCGATGGATGCCTTCCGGGAAGCCGGGCGTAAGGTGCTGCTGCATGCAATACAGTAGATGAACCCAAAAAGCAGCACAGGATGTGTTAACCGGCCCTACGGGCGCGGGGAAGGCGTCACGGCCATAGGCCTTCCTCCTCAGGGAGGGGGAGAAATGTTGTAAATCAGGCAACATTTCTCCCGGGTGGCAAGGCGATAGGGGTAGAATGTTGCAAATAATGCAGCATTTTTGCCCCTTTTCGCCTGAATCCCATCAAATTGTTGCACATTATGCAACATTTGGGCCTCGGTGCCTCCGATCGACGCACAAATGCTGCACTTTTTGCAACTTTTCCTGATCTTACACCGCCAGCCAGGCCTCTCCTACCCTGCCTGTTCCCTGACTAGCAACTTTCTCACCTGTGACCGTCTGTCTACTGCCTCTCTACTACCCATCTACTAACCACCCTCTACTGACCGCCTACTACCCATCTACTAAACTATCTACTCCCCACCTACTCTCCATCATCTCCTCCGTCTGCCCCTTATTCACTCGCTGTGTTCCACCTATTGCCATCCACCTGCTTAGTTACATCCTTCCGCCTGTGCTACCATCTGGTAATTACTTGTTTGCCAACTACAAATGTTGTAAATCAGGCAACATTTCTCCCGGGTGGCAAGACGAAAGGGGTAGAATGTTGCAAATAATGCAGCATTTTTGCCCCTTTTCGCCAGAATCCCATCAAATTGTTGCACATTATGCAACATTGGGGCCTTGATCCCTCCGATCGACGCACAAATGTTGCACTTTTTGCAACTTTTCCTGATCTTACACCGCCAGCCAGGCTTCTCCTCCCTGCCTGTTCCCTGACTAGCAACTTTCTCACCTGTGACCGTCTGTCTACTGCCTCTCTACTAACTATCTACTAACCCTCTACTGACCACCTACTACCCATCTACTAACCACCCTCTACTGACCACCTACTACCCATCTACTAAACTATCTACTCCCCACCTACTCTCCATCGTCTCCTCCGTCTGCCCCTTATTCACTCGCTGTGTTCCACCTATTGCCATCCACCTGCTTAGTTACATCCTTCCGCCTGTGCTACCCCCTGGTAATTACTTGTTTGCCAACTACAAATGTTGTAAATCAGGCAACATTTCTCCCGGGTGGCAAGACGAAAGGGGCATAATGTTGCCTACCGCCTATTACCTGCCTGCCCGCAACACATCCACCTACCTCCCGACTACCTGCAACACATCCGCCACCTACCATCTACTTGCCCACCAACTACCTGCCCGCCTCCAGCTTATTCGCCTCCCTACCAGCTTGCCCACTCTCCAGAGCTAGGCCTCCAACCCCTCAATCGCCACCTTCAATCCAGCGATGAGCTGCTCCAGTGACAGACTTGGGGTGCCGGGATGGCGCTCTGCTTGCTCCGGCAAGTAGGGGACATGGATGAACCCGCCCCGGATCGGCTTGCCGCTGACGGCGATATGGTGCATCAGCCCATAAAACAGGTGGTTGCACACGAAGGTGCCGGCCGACAATGACAGCGATGCGGGGATTCCCACGGCCCCCAGCCGATCCGCCAGGCGCTTGACCGGCAGCGTGGTCCAATACGCTGCCGGGCCTTCCGGCACAACCGGAACGTCGACCGGTTGGTTTCCCGCATTGTCGGAAATGGCCGCATCGCTTAAGTTGACCGCGATCCGCTCGAACGAGATCCCCTCGCGTCCACCCGCCTGTCCCAATGCGATCACCACCTCCGGTTCCGTTTCCTTAATCGCCTCCAAGAGGCGCTCAAGGGATTGGCCGAACACCGTCGGCAGCTCCAGACCTACAACCTCATAAGAACCGACCTCGCAGCCCCGCAGCCGCCGCACCGTTTCAATCGCCGGATTGATGGGTTCGCCGCCAAAAGGCTCGAAGCCGGCAAGCAGTAACTTTTTCATCCCGCATCCTCTCCCTCTTGAACATCGTGGTTCATTTACGTTATACTGCTATACAAATCAAATTTCGGAATTATGCCTATGAAGAGCATCCAACTCGGAGGCGTTTTCGTCAAGGGGAGCCCGTGTATCCTACGCGCGCACCTCTCCCCCTAAGCTAACCGGGTCCGCCCGTTACCGCGGAACTAAAGAGGATTGAACCGGACCTGCCGGTTTGATCAATTTGGGTGGCACCGCGAGTCGATCAGCGCTCCTCGTCCCAATCGGACGAAGAGCGCTTTTTGTATTTTCACGAAAAGGAGCGGATCACTCATGTTAGACATCAAATGGATTCGGGAGCACCAGGAACAGGTTCAAACGGCGGCGGCGGAAAAAGGGATCAGGTTGTCGGTCGCGGAGCTCTTGCGGTGGGACGATCAACGTCGGGCCCTACTGAGGGAAACGGAACGTTTGCGGCAAGAGCGCAACCGGCTGACATCGCAGATTGAGGCCTCCCTGCGGAAGCAAGAGCAGGGCGCGGCTGCCCCATTAAAAGAAGAGGTCAAACAGCTCAACCGGCGGCTTAGCGGGCTCGTGAAAGAACTGGAGGAAGCCGAAGGCGAGTATCGACAGCGGATGCTGCTTGTCCCGAATCCGGTCTCGCCGGACTCGCCCAAGGGTCGATCGGATCTCGACAATGTCGAGGTGAAACGGGTCGGCGAACCGACGACCTTTGCGTTTGCCCCTCGCGACCACGTCGCGTTAGGCGAGCTGCACCAACTGATCGACATCCCCCGCGGGGTCAAAACGGCCGGCGCCCGCAACTACTACTTAAGCGGCGCAGGGGTGCTGCTTCACCGGGCGGTGCAGCAACTGGCCGTGGATCTCCTTGCGGCCAAAGGATTCACCCTGCTGGAGGTCCCGTTAATGGTTCGCTCGGAGGCGCTCGTGAACACCGGATTTTTCCCGCTGGGCGCGGATCAGACGTACCGGATGGCCGATGACGACCGCTGGCTGGTCGGCACCGCCGAGGTTCCGCTCGTGTCGTATTACGACCATGAAATCGTGGACGTCGCCCATCCGATCAAGCTAGCCGCGGCGTCGCTGTGCTTCCGCAGCGAAGTTGGCTCGGCAGGCCGGGACGTGCATGGCTTGTACCGCGTGCATCAGTTCTCGAAGGTCGAGCAGGTGGTGCTGTGCGAAAACAATCTGGAGCTATCGGAGCGTCTATTTCAGGAAATCACCCGGAACGCCGAAGAACTGCTTCAACTGCTGGAGCTCCCTTACCGGGTTATGGCGGTGTGCACCGGCGACATGTCGCAAAAAACCTATAAGCAATACGACATCGAAACGTGGATGCCCAGCCGCGGGGCTTATGGAGAGACGCATTCGTCGTCGCAGCTGCTGGATTTTCAGGCCCGTCGTTCGAACATCCGCTATAAGGACACCGACGGCATGCTGCAATACTGCTACACGCTGAACAACACCATGGTTGCCTCGCCGCGTATCCTGATTCCGTTATTGGAAAATCATCAGGAGGAAGACGGCAGCATCCGAATTCCCCTTGCTTTGCGCAAATATATGAATGGCCTGGAGCGCCTGACGCCGTTGGAGATGCAGGGGTAGGAAACATTTCCCACACAACAAATCCGCGCAGGTTTCGTCCAATTGTATAAATCCATCCAGAAAATAGGTGATTTAGAATGACGAAACCGAACAACTCTAAAATACTCGGATTCACCTGGCTGCTGGCCGCTTCTCTCATACTGTCTGCCGAAGCAGGAACGGCCGGCGCGGAGCCCGCAGGCGTTGCAGCTTCGGGAGCCGGGACCAAGGCGGCGAGTCCGACACCCCAAACCGCCTCCATCTCGACAGGCCGCATCGCCATCGAACTCGACGGGAAGCTGCTGCAGCCGAAAACGCCGCCAACCTTAGTAAACGGAAGCGTTCTGCTGCCGATCCGCGACGTTTTTGAAGCGCTGGGGGCCAAGCTCGGCTGGGACGATGCCAGCAAGACCGTCACGGCCACCAAAGGCCCAATGACGCTCGTATATCGCATCGGCGACACTACTGCGCAGCTGAACGGCCAGACCTTGACGCTGCCCGTGCCCGGGCAGATCAAGAACGGTTACACGCTGGTGCCCCTGCGGTTTGTAAGCGAAGCGCTGGGCTGCGAGGTCGTCTGGGATGGCGATCACCGTACGGTGCGGATCACCTCGACTCTCACCTACGAAACCACCGTTGCGTGGGGCGTCAACCTGCGCAGCGCGCCGGATGCAAGCAGCGAAGCGGTCGACGAGGAATTGCTCCCCGCGGGCAGCAAGCTGCATGTCGTTCGCGAAGCCGGCGCACTCTGGCTGGAGGTCCGCACTCCGGACGGGCGCTCCGGTTATGTCTCAGCCAAGCCGAAGTACACGGACTACCGCAGCAATGCCCTGGCGGACAAGCAGGCGGATGAGCTGATCGCCTATGGCAAAACGTTTGAAGGCACGCCGTACGAATTCGGAGCGTCCCCTGACCAGACGAAGACGTTCGATTGCTCCTCTTTTGTGAAACGGGTATATGGGGACATTCTCTCGATCGAGCTTCCGCGCGTGTCCTATAACCAAGCCAAGGAAGGCACGGAGGTCGGCCTGGACGAGCTGCGCAAGGGAGATCTGCTGTTCTTCAGCGCACGCGGGCTGGACATCGGCCATGTCGGCATTTACATTGGGGATGATCAAATTTTGCACACCTATTCCAAGGAGCAAGGCGTCCATATCGAGGCGTTCGACGGTCAGTGGAAAAAGCGCTTCGTCACCGCGCGGCGTGTATTTTAAGACGGCGGCCTGGGTTGAGTGCCGGACTGTAACCGGACCCGGAGTACATTCAAGTTATTCTTCCTTTCTGCCGACATAGGAAGTATAGACGTTGGCGAAGGAGGTGAATCCGTGCGGTTCTGCCGGCAAGCAAATGAACCCAAGCCGGTTAACGCGCATGGAGACGCGATGTGGAAATGGCTGAAAGGCTCGAAAACAACTTCTGGCGCTACCCGCAGCAAGGCCGAAGCACCTGATAAGCCGGGCGGTACAACCCAGGAGGAGAATCACATCCCGAAGCCCAAGGTGATCGTCATTACCGGCACAAGCGGCTCCGGCCGCAAAAGCATTGCCAAGCAGCTAAGCACGGACCTTAACCTCCCTTATGTTCTGCCCTATACCACGCGGGCGATTCGCTCTGGGGAGCGGGATGGCGAGCATTACCATTTCATCGCCGAAGCGGATTTTCAAACGATGGTAAGCAGACAAGCGTTCAGCCAGCAGGTCCGCCTGGAACGCGGCAGTTACGGAATCGCGGAGCGCGAGCTGGTCGATGCGCTGGAGCAGCGAGGGGCAGCGATCGTTGTTGTGAATCACGAAGGCTTGCAAGACTTGCAGAAGCGATTCGGACCGCAGGTCATCCGAATTTTCCTGTATGTGACGAAGGAGGACATTCGGCTGCGCGAGGAACGCGAGGGAGCGCCGCCCGAGGTGATCGAGGAGTACTTGCGAAATTACTCCGAACAGGTTGTTCACAAGAAGGAATCGGATTACTTGCTGCAGAATCTGGATCCCGGCTTAACGCTGGGGAAGATCAGGGATTTTTTGCAGGACAAAATTATTTAAAGGGTAAACGGGTTATCCCGGTCGATCAGGCTGGGGCGGCCCGTTTTTTTTGTGCTCAGGGCGGACTGTGCGGCAAGCGTTAGAGATGAAGCCGCCGCTTCTCGGAGCGAAAAGAAGGAGGACTGCGGAAGGTGTTTGGGGCGAAGTTAGGCATTTAGTGCTTGACGGGGTGGAGTTTTATTCATATAGTTATATACATGACTATATAACTATATAACAAACAATCAAAAAGCACGGAGGTGAATTCCCGTTGAATCCGTCTTTTGACGACAAGAAGCCGATTTTTCTGCAGATCAAAGAGCTCATTGAAGACCAGATTGTGAACGACCAGTTGAAGGAACATGAGCAAATTCCGTCAACAACGCAGCTGGTGCAATTTTACAAAATCAATCACCTGACGATTGCCAAAGGCATTAATCTGCTGGTCGACGCCGGTATTTTGTACAAGAAGAGGGGGGTTGGCATGTTTGTGGCCGAACAGGCGAAGGAAATGCTGCTGACGCAGCGCAGGGAGCGGTTTCTCGATGAATACGTCCTGCCGATGATGCGGGAAGCCGCGAAGCTGGGGATTCACGAGGATGAAATGAAACAGCTGATTACGAAAGCGAAGGAGGGTGTCCTAAATGAGCCTTGATGTGAGGTTAGAGCAGGTAAATGTCCATTTCGGCGGTCATCGCGCTCTAGCGGATGTGTATTTGGAGCTGGAAGCCGGGAAAATTTACGGACTGCTGGGTCGAAACGGGGCGGGCAAAACCACCCTGCTCTCGCTGCTGGCCGCTTATATGGAGCCCACGTCAGGGCGGGTGCGCATCGGCGGACACAACCCGTTTGAGCATGCCGAGACGATGGCCCGGATCAGCTTCGTCTATGAAACCAACTACAGTGAAGAGAGCGAGAAAGTGAAAGGCCTGCTGAAGGCGGCTGAGCGATACCGCCCCCATTTTGACCGGGCGTATGCCGAGGAGCTGGTGCGGTTGTTCGGCCTCCCGCAGGACGTGGCGATCAAGAAGCTCTCCAGCGGGATGCAATCGGCGCTGAATGCCGTCATCGGGCTGGCGAGCCGAACACCGGTAACGATCTTTGACGAGGTCTACCGCGGGATGGATGCGCCAACTCGGGAGATTTTCTATAAGCAATTGCTGGAGGACCAGGCCCGCCATCCGCGCACGATGATCCTGTCCACTCACCTGGTCTCAGAGATGGATTATTTGTTTGAGGACGTGGTGATTTTGCATAAAGGGCGGGTATTGCTGAAAGAGCCGATCGACCAACTGCTGGAACGTGGTGCATCCATTACCGGAGCGGCGGCGGACGTCGACGAGTTCGTGCACGGCATGAAGGTGTTGAACGTTCAGCAACTCGGCGGAACGAAGGCGGCGATGGTCTACGGGGAGATCGATGAGCCCCGGCGCAGAGTCGCTGCGAACAAAGGACTCGATATCGGGCCGGTTCCGCTGCAGGATTTGTTCATCCATTTAACCGGGGAGGTGGGTTCGCATGACCACGAAATCGAATTCGAGCAGTAAAGCCCAGCCCATCCGTCATGCCAACCGCGGGCTTCGGGTAGCCGCAGACATGGCTCGCACCCAACTGACCTGGGCCGCCTGGTTTCTCTGCTTCGTGACCCTGGTCTATGTGATCATTGAAGTGAACGCGCAAAACTTCATCACGCTAGCTTTTCAACCGTCCAAAATGTTTATGCTCGTCATCGGAATTGTATCGGTGTCCGGCTTCTTGAACTTTTACGCCAGACTAGGGGTGACGCGTACCGCTTATTTCTACGGCTCTTCTCTGGCCGCAGCAACGGTTGCTCTGGTTCTGATGGGAGGTGTAGGGGTCCTCGGCAGCTTGCAGCATTGGCTAATTCCGGCTCCGGAGAAGGTTTCCATCCTGGGGGAGAACGATTCCTGGCTGCTTACCGTACTCGTGTATATGCTGAACGCCCTGGTGTACTATTTGGCAGGGTATGTGATCGGCATCGGCTTTTACCGGTTTGGCAAGTTCGGCGGAATGCTGTACATCGTCCTGGCTCTGGGGATTCTGGCGACTTCCGAGGCCTTGTGGGACAGGGAGCTTAAGGATCTCATTAATCGCGTTGTGTATATCGGCGAGCTCCCGCTAGGGGTTTCATTGCTGGGTTCGTTACTACTGATTGGCGTCGCTTTGGGGATTATTGGGGCTACAATGAAAAGGGTGCGGATCAAAATAAAATAATCGGGCCGCGTTGCCCAAGGAGTAAACCTGGGGGCAACTACCAGAAACGGCGGGGCGCACCTGCAGTAAGGCTAGCGATGCGCTGCGGAGACGAAGGTCAAACAGCCAAAAAACCATCTCACTTGTAGGAGATGGTTTTTGGCTGTTTCGTTGATCTCTTGATGTACACAAGAGCTAGCCGGCTTCTTCCTCTGCGTCCAGGTCCAACGCAAACACGTCCTTCAAACCGGTGCGCCCCTGTGCGGTAACTTTGACCGCCCGGCTCTGCGGACTTCGCTCCACCCATCCCAATTCAAGCAGCCGCTCCAGCAGCGCGTTGCCCAGCGCACCGGCCAGATGATGGCGGCGCTCGCTCCAATCGAGACACTTGTGGGAAAAAGATCGTCGTTTATTCCTCGATTGTTCGAGGTTGACCCCGAAGTGATTCAGAAACGCTGCGCCCTCTGCGGTCACCTCAAACGCTCCGTCTCCTTCGGCGAGAATGCCTGTGCGCACCAGGCTTTGTGTCAGGCGAACTCCAAGGCTCCCTGCCAAATGGTCGTAGCAGGTTCGAGCATACCGAAGCGCTTGATCTTCCGTTGCCTGCCGCAGCGACCTGACCGGTGCCGGCGGGGCGATGGACAGCAAGGACTCCATGACCCGGGCGACTTCCGGGTTCGCGATGCCGTAATAACGGTGGCGGCCTTGTTTCTCGACGGCAACCAGTCCGGCCTCCGTCAGTTTGGCCAAATGAAAGCTGGCCGTCTGCGCCTGAACTCCGGCCATTCGCGCCAGCTCGCCGGCCGCATGAAATCTCCCGTCCAGCATCCCCGTCAGCATCGCCGACCGGCTGGGATCGCTGACTAGCGAGGCGATGGCAGCCGCTGGTGATGTTGGTGATGTCGCTCCCATCACGTATGAGACCCCCCTTTCGCGTTCAAATGGTATTCCATATTTCGATGACGATGGTAATGTTGCCATTATACAATAAGCGGGAATCCATTGAAAACCAGGAGGGAATTCATTTGTACTTTTCTAAAGCGACAACTCCGTCAGACGACACTTTGCTCATTCAGCCGAAAATATTGTATTATGGAACGCCCGTTGTCCTGCTCACAACGTTAAACGAAGACGGGAGCACTAATATCAGCCCCATCTCATCTTCTTGGGCCCTCGGCGAACACCTCGTCCTTGGCATCGGGCTGGGCGGCAAAGCCGCTGAAAATCTGCAGCGCTGCCCGGAATGCGTAATTAACCTGCCCGATCCATCCATGTGGGAACAGGTCGAGCGGTTAGCCTCCACAACCGGACAAACCCCCGTGCCAAGTGAAAAAGCAGCGCAAGGTTTTGTCTATCAAAAGGATAAATTTGCGATCAGCGGCTTGACTCCGCACCCTTCCCAGCAGGTACAGCCCGTACGTATCCGCGAGTGCCCGCTGCAAATCGAAGCCGTCGTCGAGGACTTCCGTGTGCCGGACTCTGCACCCTTCTTCGCGATCGTCCAAACCCGGGCCGTAGCCGTTCATGCCCGCCAGGACCTAGTCATCGGCGACCATCACATCGACCCTCGCCAATGGAGCCCGCTGATCTATAACTTCCGCCATTACTTCGGCCTTGGCGAGCCGATAGGGAAGACGTTTCGAGCGGAGGTGTGAGGGGACGGGTGTGGAAACAGGGGCGGATGTGGGTATAGGTGCAGTGTGGGTCAGCGAGTACGGTGCGGGTATGGCTGCAAGTACGGGGAGGTGCTGGGGGCGAGTATAGGTGCAGTGTGGGTCAGGTACAGTGTGGGCTAGGTGCAGTGCGAGTACAGGTGCGGTGTGGGTCAGGTACAGGAGGAGCTGGTAAGGTGCGGGTGAAGGTCTGGGGCAGGTAAGGACGTTGGAGTAGGTGCCGGGGCGGGTACGAGAGTAGGTGCCGGTGGAGGTCAGGCGCGAGTGTAGATCAGGTGCAGATGTGGGATCGGGTGCAGCTAGGGCTAGAATACTGGAACGGCACCAGCACAGTGCGGGTGCCAGTTTGGTAGTGGCACTGTACTGGCATCGGCACCAGTACCGATACTGACCAGGCTAGGCTAGGCTAAGCCTGGTCAAGATCTGGTTCCTGCGGAGCTGTACGCTCCCCTTCCCTTTACTCCGTATCCCCGCCGGCAGCTTCCCAACGGGCGATTTCTTCGCGCACCCGCGGAGCTACCTCCGTGCCGAGAAGCTCTATAGAACGCATGACATCCTCATGCGGCATCGTCCCAAGCGGACAGTGCAGCATGAATCGGGTGATACCAACCTGTTTGCGCAGGTAAATAATCTTGTTCGCCACCGTCTCCGGATCGCCGACATACAGCGCTCCTTCCAGGCTGCGGGCTGCATCGTAGCTGGCCCGGCCGTAGTGGCCCCAGCCGCGTTCCCGTCCGATCACGTTCATGGCTGCCTGGGTCGAAGGGAAGAACTTTTCCACCGCTACGTCTTGGCGTTCTCCAACGAAGCCGTGCGAATGCGAGGCGACTGTCAGCTTCGAGACATCATGCCCAGCCTGAGCGGCGGCACGCTTGTAAATCTTCACGAGCGGTGCAAATTGAACCGGCCGGCCGCCGATGATCGCCAGCACCAACGGCAGGCCGAGCACTCCGGCACGAATGACGGATTCGGTATTGCCTCCGCTGCCGATCCATACCGGAAGCGGATTTTGCACAGGACGCGGATAGACGCCCAAGTTGTGGATCGCTGGACGGTGCTTGCCTTGCCAGGTTACTTTTTCCGACTCACGCAGTTTCAGCAGCAGATCCAGCTTCTCCTCGAACAGTTCTTCATAGTTGTTCAAATCGTACCCGAACAGCGGGAAGGACTCGATAAATGAACCCCGGCCGGCCATAATCTCCGCGCGCCCATTCGAGAGGGCATCCAGCGTTGCGAAGTCCTGGAACACTCGAACCGGATCATCGGAAGACAGCACGGTAACGGCGCTGGTCAGCCGGATGCGGGACGTCTGCGGCGCTGCCGCGGCCAACACCATCTGCGGCGAGGAAGCGGCATAATCTTGACGATGATGCTCCCCGACGCCGAACACATCCAGTCCGACTTTGTCGGCCAGGACGATCTCCTCTACCACCTCGCGCAGCCGCTGCGCATGACTGATCAATTCGCCTGTGACGACATCCGGCGTTGTTTCCACGAACGTGCTGATTCCGATTTCCATGTTTCGTTCCTCCGCTTCATCTTGTTAACTATATTTTTGTATTTTACTATACTTTTGTTATTTGAGCAAAAGAAATGCGCAGCTCCGGCGGCCCATCGTTCATAAGCTGCACGCTCCGGGCTTCTACTATACGCAGGACCGCGCTTGGAAGGGAAGTTTGTAGCAGGATTGAGTTGTGCGGGGTGACTTTGTGCGAGGCGGAGTTTGTGACTGGGATGAGTCTTTGGCTGGGTAGAGTTTAGTTTGCGGTAGGACGAAGTTTGTGCGGGGTGGAGTCGGCAAGGCAGAGTTTGTGCGGGGTGAAATTTGTGCAAGGCGGAGTTTGTGACTGGGATGAGTCCTTGGCTGGGTAGAGTTTAGTTTGCGGTAGGACGAAGCGTGAGGCAGAGGGCGGTGAACGAGGCTTGGCAGAGGGACATAGGATACGGTGGTGGAGTCGTACACGAGAGAGAGTCCTTAAGGGCGGGCATGTTCGGGAGGCGGCAGGACTCGGCGACGAAGGACTTGTCCCCTGGGCTGGTGCCCGTAACCGTAGCCTTCGGTCCCAAACCGGCACCTTCCTGCGAGGGATACGCAATGAGGGCAAGCCGGTGTGTGCCCGCAGAGTGAAGTCCGCACGCGGGCGGGTGGATGCCCCGAAATGTTGACTTTTGTGCAACATTTCGGGGGGACTGGCGGGCCGGGCGAATGAAATGTTGCATAAAGTGCAACATTTATCAAACATACGGCCGCCGAAGGGCAAAAATGTTGAGGTTTTTGCAACATTTGCCCCGTAGGGGCCAAAAGAAAGGGAGAAATGTTGCAGGAAAGACAACATTTCTCCCTTTGGGCCGAGCGGGCGAGCCGGGGCGCGGCGCTCGTGAAGGTGGGGCACCCCGCGGGTGCCCC
>NZ_FCOQ01000013.1:0-270000 GCF_900021165.1 Paenibacillus phocaeensis
CCCGCCGGCAGCGCCCGCCCCCGGGACGTCCCGTACGTCCCGGCCCAACTGCCGCCGCGCCGTCTCGGCATAATGCGCCAGCGCGGCGTCAAGCTGCGCCGCCATCACGGCGGTGGCGCCCTTCTGCGGCCCGAACACGCGGGACGCCCCGCGCTCGCCGCAGAGCGGGTTGTCGACGTCGCAGGCCACGATCAGGCGCGTCTGCTGCAGCCGGGGATCCAGGGCGGATACGTCGATCCGCGCCAGCTCCCCGAGGCAGCCCCCGCCGCGCGGCAGCGGTCGGCCCGACGCGTCCAGGAACCGCGCCCCCAGCGCCTCGGCCATCCCCGCACCGCCGTCGTTCGTGGCGCTGCCGCCAATGCCGACGATGATGCGCCGGACGCCCCGGTCCAGACTGGCGCGGATCAGCTCGCCGGTGCCATACGTCGTGGCCAGCAGCGGGTTGCGCCGTTCCGGCGGCACCTGCTGGAGCCCGCTCGCCGAAGCCATTTCGATGGCTGCCGTCTCCCCGTCGCCCAGCAGCCCGTACTGTGCCGTAACCGGTTCCCCGAGCGGTCCCGTCACCTCCAGCGAGAACAACCGCCCGCCCGTGGCGTCAACCAAGGCTTGAACGGTTCCTTCGCCGCCGTCGGCCATCGGAACATGAATATAACGCGCCTCCGGGAACGCTTTACGCAGTCCCTTTTCCATCGCCAGACAAACTTCCTTGGCGGTCATGCTCTCTTTAAACGAATCCGGTGCCAACACGAACGTGGGTGGAGAGACTGCCGAGTTCATCAGAACGATCCGCCTACCCCTGCATCCGCTTCGCGGCCGCTTCCATCGCCCCGACAACCCGGTCGCACCAGGCATCGAACTCCGGATCCGTCACTTGAAGCTCAGGATGTGCAAGGATATGCTCCACCGTCTGCCGGATACCTTGATCCACGCGCACCGTCGCCGTAAAGCCAGGTACCAGCCGCTTCAGCTTGCTGTTGTCGAAGACGACCGTATTCGCCTTGTCCCCTAGCAGCCCGCCGCGGAAATCGTACGGTCCGTGATCGGCAAGAAAGTCGGATGCAACATGCACTGCACGTAGCTTCACACCCAGAGCATCCGCAATGATTTCGTAAATTTGGTTCCAAGTCACACTTTCGTCCGACGTAATATGGACCGATTCGCCGATGGCATGAATATTGCCCATCAGCCCGATAAATCCTTTTGCAAAATCGCTGTTATGCGTCAAAGTCCACAACGATGTCCCGTCGCCATGGATCAGAACCGGCTTGTTCTCCAGCATCCGCTGAGCCACCTGCCAGGATCCCTTGCTGCCATGAACGCCCAGCGGAATCGAACGCTCGTCATAAGTGTGGCTTGGCCGCACAATCGTAATCGGAAACCCCTGCTCGCGGTACTCCTTCATCAGATATTCTTCGCAGGCGATTTTGTTGCGGGAATAAGCCCAATAAGGGTTGGACAACGGTGTCCCTTCGGTGATTCGGTAATCCGACAGAGGGGTTTGATACGCCGAAGCCGAGCTGATGAAGATAAACTGCTTCGTCTTCCCGGCAAACAGCCGAACATCCCGTTCCAGCTGCGTCGGCTCAAAAGCGATAAAATCCGCCACCACATCGAAGGTATGACCTTCGAGCTTCGCAGCCACTTCGGCTTCCTGATGAATATCCGCCTCAATCACCTGTACGCCGGGCGGTAACTCCCCGCTGCGGGTTCCCCGGTTCAACAGGTATAGCTCCCAGGAGCTGTCTTCCGCCAACTGACGGGTAATGGCAGAACTGATCGTCCCCGTACCTCCGATAAATAGCGCTTTCATAACAATCCCCTCCCAAGTCCATTTGGCCTAATCCCCTTCATCGTAACATCTCCCACCGCATTTTCCAAATGGCCCACCGAGCCCCTGTCTCCCGCAGTTTGGTTGCTTAAACGCATTGACATCGTTCCTTAGAAAGTGGTATCTTCAACCCTGCCCGCCCCCTGCTCTGCAGCCGGGGTTGCTCAATTGCTTTAGCCTCGCGACATAATGTCCGATAATAAGGTTAATGCGTTCCCTAACTATATGGAAAAGAATGTGATGACGATTGAAACCGATTTTCGCACGTCTGCAAAATAACGCCTTTCTGGATAAGCATCTGTCCGGCGAATCCATGGATTACCGGCAGATCTTCGCCTTGTTTCTGCCGATCCTGATCGACCAGGCGTTTATCATCGGGCTGAACCTGGTGAATACCGCCATGATCAGCTCATCCGGCGTCGCCGCCGTCAGTGCGGTCAACATCGTGGACTCGCTGAATATCTTCTTGATCAGCGTGTTTGTCGCAGTCGCGACCGGGGGGACCGTGGTGGTCGCACAATACAAAGGCAGCCGCAATGACCGCAACGTCTCCCGCGCTTCGGCGGCGACCGTTACCGCGGTGTCCTTGCTTGCCGTTGGGATGGCTCTGCTTCTGATCGGGTTTCACAATCCGCTTCTGAAGCTGTTGTTCGGCGCCGCATCCGTCGACGTGTTGGACAACGCCCGCATTTATCTGATCGGCAGCAGCATCTCCTACACCGGGCTGGCTGTAGTCCAGGCCGTCTGCTCCGCACTGCGGGGAATCGGTAAAACGAGAGCCTCGCTGACCTTATCGCTGATCATGAACCTGTTGTACGTACTGCTGAACATCCTGTTTATCACCTTATTGGATATGGGCGTCTTCGGCATGACGCTGGCGATCAATATCGCACGATTTGCAGGTGCCGGCTGCGCGCTCTATTATCTGTTCAAAATGGAAGCGACCTTACATCTGCAACTGCGGGACTTGTTCCACTTCCCGCTGGAGATGCTGCGGAAAATTATGTTCATCGGGATTCCGTTTGCAGCCGAGCAGCTGTTCTTCAACGGCGGCAAGCTGCTGACCCAGGTATTCATCGTCAGCTTGGGCACGTACGCGATTGCAACCAATGCGATCAGCGGCTCGCTCGCCGGAGTGTTCCAAATCCCCGCCAGCGCCCTGTCGCTGACCATTGTCACCGTCGTCGGTCAATGTATCGGCAGCGGCAGTGTGAGCGACGCGCGGAAATTTATCAAGTCTTTCCTCTGGTTGGGTTCGGGTTCGCTGGCGATCATCAGCCTGATCTTGCTGCCGTTGTTCCGGCCGCTCGTGAGCATCTTTGCTCCGCCGGGTGAAATTGTCGGCGACATCTTCCTTGTGCTTCTGGTCAGCTCGATCGCCCAGGTGCCGCTCTGGCCCATCAGCTTCATCTTGCCGTCCGCGCTGCGGGCTGCGGGCGACTCGCGCTTCACGTCGATGACCTCTATGCTGACGATGTGGCTGTTCCGAGTGATTCTCGGCTACATTCTCGGCATCGTGTGTGGCCTTGGCATCCTGGGCGTCTGGCTGGCGATGTGCAGCGAATGGGGCGTACGCGGGGCCCTCTTCCTCTGGCGATTCCGCGGGAAGAAGTGGTACGCGCATAAATTGATTTAGCGCGCTCACCGAACCAGCGGCACAGAGTCCGAATGGAAGCCAGAAGGTACAGCGGCTCCGTCGACTTCCCTGATAGAAGCAGAAGGCGTCTCCATGCCGAAAATCACGGCGGAGACGCCTTCTTGTACTTATCCTACAACATTTAGCCGATATACCCTTTTTCCTTCATGGCCTCATATGCGGCTTGTTCGTTCTCATCCTTAATTTGATACTCCAGCGTTCCGTCTACGATTTTCGCGCAGCGTCCGCCAAACGGCTTGAGGGATTCCTTGATATCCTTGAGATCGGCGTTCCCCTTCAATGGATAATTGACCTTCATTTGTCATCCACCTCCTAAGGTACAATTAGCAAAAGCGGAAGCTTGGACGATATGACAAACCTCACATCAAGGAGATCCCTCTGCGACCTGAGTGCATTCACCCCAAAATACAGGATTTACCCGCTGGTTCCATAATATTGGTCTAATATCTTTAGCACAGACTTTACCGCTTTTTTCGTAGTACTCATATCGGCTTTTGTTTTTGCATTTTGCGTAACGGTAACGATTAGATTTCTAGAAGCGCCAAGAAATCATGCAAAAAACCCCTGCGCCATATTCCAGGCACAGGGGTGATGTAGAAGCGCGGGATGAATCTTAACGCAGCGTTTTGAGTGCGCCGCTCCAAGCGAGCACTTGATCCAGCATGTCGTTCAAGTTCGTCAGGTGCAGGTCGGCTGGTTTGAAGACACTGAAGTTCTCGAAGTCGGTGAACAGCGACAGCGCAACATGCACGCGCACGTCCGCTACCATCAGTTCGCCGAGGATGCCGCGCAGATGCTCGGCTGCACGGGCGCCGCCGACGGAACCGTAGCTGACGATCCCGGCTGCTTTGTTATTCCACGCTTCACGCGCATAGTCGAGCGCGTTCTTCAAGGCGCCAGTGATGCTGTGGTTATATTCCTGAACGATGAACACGAAGCCGTCCAAGCCGTTCAGCTTGTTATTCCAAGCGGCTGCTTGCTCGCTTGCATCGGCTTCGCCCAGCAACGGCAGTTTGAAGTCGGCGATATCGATGATTTCATAGTTCGCGTCGCCGCGAGCGTCCGCATGTTTCTTCACCCATTCGCCGACTTGCGGGCTGACACGGCCATCGCGCGTGCTTCCCAAGATAATCCCAATGTTCAATTTAGACATCGTATTTTCCTCCTCAATTGGTTTAGATGATCTACCTAATAATTTGCCCCAAAAACCCATCTGTCACACCACCAAGCCTCATTCCCGAACTTCTCCAATCCGCTAACTTTGGATGATTCGAACTAGAATTAATGATATCCGTCTTGGTTCCCTTTGTCAAGTAGCTTACAAAAAGTTTGTGAGGTATGTCCTCCCCCGCAAACTTGATAAAGGCTGCCGAATCCGGCAGCCTTCAGGTGGGGCAGCATCGCCGCCCGAATATTTAGTGGGTTCAGCTCTCCCCGGTTCGCACCGCGGTCTGCGATCCCCGAACCGCAGATACCATGGCATACATGAAGTAGCCCAGCAGGGCTCCTCCCGTATTGAGCAGCAGGTCATCCACATCAAACTGCCCGATCGCGAACAGCAGCTGGGCGCATTCCAGACTCAAACTGAACCCAAACGCATAGAGAATCGTCTCTATGCCGCGGGTGCCTTTTTGCCGGAACATGATCCCCAGCAGCATCCCGAACGGAATAAAGAGGAGGATATTGCCGAAGACGTTGACCAAGTCATGGGGGGTCATGGCCTCCAGACTCCGGGTGATTTCCTTGAAGGGCACCAAATTGCCCGCCTGTAGCCGCCCGTATACCCGGCGGGGAGAATCCAGGCTGAACTGCAATTGCCTCCAGAGAACCCCCGGTTCGATCGTGTGAAACTTGAACAGGATGATTTTTACCAAGAGACCTAGATAGATGACAAACAGCAATCGAATACTCGTATATTTCAGCCAGTTTTCCGGTGGCACGCTTCTCCCCTCGCTTCCCTGATGTCCTGTCTTGCTGCCTGGCTACTCACGCACGGTGACGATAATGCCATCCATGTTGTTCCCGGAGATTTCGTATTCCCCCCGCGCAGGCACTTGAATCGTCTGATCCTTCGATACCGGATAGTAGAACACGCGATAGGGATGTCCCTGCACCGTCAAGCTCACCGACCCCTGTTCTCTCAAATAATCCATATACTGCTCCAGCACGAACCCATTTTCTTGGATGATCGCGCTGTGCGGCAGACCGACATACCGGAAATGCCACGGTTCAAATTGAATGCCCGTAATCGCCGTTTTGTCGTCCGGATACCGCAGGATAAACCCATACTTCCACGCATTCTCCTTCAACCACTGGCCTTCGGGAGCCTGATTCATCTCCGCCTGAGATGATCCGATGTCCAGCGACAGGCCCAGGTTATGCTCACTGTATCCGGCCGGCAAAGCCAGCTTTGAACCCATTTGACGGTAAAGCTCGTCCTGCTTCTGCTTATCCCGGTACCCGCTGCTGATCAGAAAATGAGTGATTCCTTCCTCCCCGGCGGCCTTGACCATCGTTGCAAACCGTTCCGCCATCTGCGGTGACAACGACACTTTATTGTCCAGCACTCCGAACCCGTCGATCAGCTCAGCATTCCGAATCAGGCTGACCGCCTCGGCTTCAGGATGCAGTCCTTTGGGGACAGGATAGTCTTTATTCACCAGCAGCAGGTCGCCTTGATACACCATATCCTTAGTGACGTTGATCGCTATGCCCTCGATCGCCGCATCTGACTCCTCCGGAGCGCTGTCACGTTCATCAATCTGGACTTGCGATCCTGTGTCCTGCAGCGTCCGGGCTATATTCGCTTTAAATTTCGCAACTCCAAACCCCAGCAATGCCAGGATCATCAGACTAATTACCCACTTCTTCACGTTTGGTTCCTCCCAGCTCTTCTTCCTCTTTAGGATAGGAAACATTGTTTAAGAAGAACGGTGGCTAAAAATAAAATTTTTCTTAAATCGATAAGTCGCATCCCCTGCGCACGAACTTTTCTTGTGGAAGATCATGTCCTAGCATAGAATAGGGGTACATTCCAAGAGGGGAGGCCAAGCCATGGAAGGTCATCTGCTTATGATTGAGGACGATCCCGCCATCAGCGTGATGGTCAAGGATTACCTGGCCAAAGAGGGCTACAAGATTACCATAGTTCAGGATGGCGAGGAGGCGCTCCGTCAATTCGCATCCAGCAGCTATGATCTGATATTACTGGATCTCATGTTACCCAAGCGGAGCGGTCTCGACATTCTAGAGCATATTCGAAAAGAGAGCCGCATCCCCATTCTGATCTTGTCCGCGAAGGACAGCGAAGTCGAGAAGGCGCTGGGCCTGCGGCTGGGTGCGGATGATTATATCGCGAAACCTTTTTCGCTCATCGAGTTGGCGGCCCGGGTGCAAGCCTCCATCCGCCGGGCTACTTTATATTCGAACCCGGATGAAGCCGGGCAGACGTCGAACGTCAAGCTATTGTCCATCGGCGACCTAACGGTTGACCCCGGTAATTTCACGGTCACCAAGCGAGGCAAGGAGATCCAGCTGACGCCAAAGGAGTTTCATATTCTAAGGCTGTTCCTTCAACATCCGACACGGGTGTACACCAAGGCCATGCTCTATCAACAGGTCTGGAACGAAGAATATTTCAATGATGATAACGTCATTAACGTACATATGAGAAGGCTGCGAGAGAAGATCGAGGATGATCCGTCAACCCCCCGGTATATTCGCACACTTTGGGGAATCGGGTACCGTCTGGGGGAAGGGTAAATGGCGGGTTACGGGTGGTTGCTGCTGCTAATCCCCATCGCCGTACTGGCGATATTGTACCTTCATCAATATAGAACAAACCTGGCGCTTCGCAAGGAGCTTGCTTATATCAATCGAAAGCTCACGCCCTTCCTGGATTCCCGGTATCCCCTAACGCAGGAACGTATCCTTACCCACACTTCCCTTCCCGAACTGCGGGAGTTGCTGCAAGCCATCAACGGCCTGCTTGACCGAGCAGGTCAATCGGCAACGGATTATGCCGGTACGGAACGGGCGATGCGGATGATGTTATCCAATGTCTCGCATGATCTGAAGACGCCGTTGACCGTCATCATGGGTTATGCCGAAATCCTCTCCCAGCAGACGGACCTGACGGCGGAAGAACGCCAAAGGATGCTAGGGGAGGTCTATAAGAAGACCGCTCTGGTCCAGGAGCTCATCAACACCTTCTTCGATTTGGCCAGACTGGAATCGGGGGATATGGATCTCCCCCTGTCGGTGATCGATGCCGGGGAGATGGGTCGCCAGCGGATCCTGGCTTATTTCGACCTCCTCTCCGAGCAGGGTTTTCAGGTCGATATCGATTTGCCGGAGAGCCCCGTATGGGTGTACGCCAATGAAGAAGCATTATCCCGTATTCTGGACAACTTGTTGTCCAACGCGATGCGGTACGGAGCGGAAGGCCGCTATTTAGGGTTATCGCTTCGGTCTTCGGAGAACCAAGTTGCCCTCCAGGTGATCGATCGGGGGCGTGGCATCTCGAAGGCCGAACAAGCTCGGGTGTTTGAGCGGATGTATACCATGGAAGACTCGCGCAACCGGAATATGCAGGGCAGCGGGCTTGGCCTCACCATCGCCAAGCGGCTTGCCGAGCGGTTGAACGGGACCCTCGAGCTGGAGAGCACGCCGGGTGTACGCACTTGCTTCACCGTTACCCTTCCTCGATCCAAGCGAACTTGAAGGAGAAGCTCCCGTTCCAAAGTAAGAAATAAGTAAGATCTTCGACAGAGAAAAGAGAGTTTCCCCCAGTACGCTAAGAGTAAGGGTACAGAAACAAGGGAGTGAGAGTATGAATGAAATTGTAAGAACGCGCCAACTCGTCAAAAGCTACGGGGCGGCGGAAGTGATATCCGGCGTAAATATGACCCTGCGCCGGGGCGAGATCTATGGATTTCTTGGACCTAACGGGGCCGGCAAATCAACCGTCATGAAGATGCTGCTGGGGCTGGTCAGACCCACCGGCGGCGAAATTGAGCTGTTCGGCGAGAAGCTCATACCTGGAGCTACAGAGCATCTGAAGCGCATCGGCCATCTGATTGAAACGCCGGTGTTCTACGAGAAGCTGACGGCAGAGCAAAATCTGGAGCTGCATGTCGAATATATGGGTTACTACAAGAAAGACGCCATTCGCGAGGCACTGGAGATGGTGCAGTTGATCGGCACCCAGGATAAGCCGGTCAAGCAGTTCTCTCTCGGAATGAAGCAGCGGCTGGGGATCGCGCGCGCGATCTGTACCCGGCCGGAGCTGCTGCTCCTGGATGAACCGATCAACGGTCTAGATCCCGAAGGCATTCAGCTGATGCGCCAATTATTTCGTCGGCTGCGCGACGATTGGGGAATCGCGTTGCTCATCTCCAGCCATCTGCTCGGGGAAATTGAACAAGTCGCCGACACCATCAGCGTCATCGACGGGGGGAGACTGCTTCACGAAGTCTCGATGGAATCCGTGCATGCCTCCACAACCGAATACGTGGAAATTGTGACCTCGAACGTGAATCTGGCCGCCTTTGTCCTCGTGGATACCTTGGAGGTTGAGAATATCAAGCAAATCGGCGACAACGTTATCCGCATTTATGATACGAGGCTGTCTCAAGAGGCGTTGGCCAAAGGGCTTATTGCCCACGATGTGCCGATTCAATCGATCAACCGCAAGCACCACAGCCTGGAGGAGTATTTCTTCGATCTGCTCAAAGGAGGGGAACACCATGCTCCAACTTATTAAACTGGAACTCAAGAAGGGGCGTCTGACCAGCTACCTTTGGGGGGCGCTCCTCGCTTACCTGTGCATTGCGGGAGCCATGGCGGTCATTTATTTTGCTGACTCCATGAATATCGAAGATCCTCCATTTCGGAATCAAGCCGAATTGCTGTCCATGATTGATCTGCTCGTTCGGGCAACCTTCATCATTTATGCCTCCGTGCTCTTATCGAAGCTGATTATCAGTGAATTCAAAGACAAGACGATCGCCCTGTTGTTCGCCTATCCCGTTAACCGTAAAAAGTTGATTTTCGCTAAACTGGCGATGGTGTTTGTCTGGACCTTTGTCAATGTGATTGTAGCGAACCTGTTGGTTGACGCTATCTTTCTCGGGATCAATTCAATCACAGGTTATTTGTCGGATCCGCTGCAAACGGAAATGATCCTCAACCATGGCCTCAACGTGTTGATGCAAGCTTTCGGGGCCGCCGGGATGTGCTTATTGCCTCTGGCCATCGGCCTGCGAAACAAGTCCGTTCCCGCCACAATTGTATCGTCGATTCTGATCGTCTTGATCGTATGCTCCAGCAATCTCGGCTTCAGCCTCAGTTCCATCATTGCGGTTCCGCTGTCCCTGTCGGTGTTGGGGATCATCATCACTTACCTCAGCTTCCGCCATATCGACCGGATGGATGTGGGCTAAGCCCAATCAGATGAATGAAGTGGCCGCAGCGCATACAACAAGCGCAAGTACCCGGGATCCCCTCCCTCGTACTTGCGCTTGTTGGATTGTGGGCTTGTTACATCCTGCCGTTGTCAATAACCCTCCGCTGGCAGCTTCACTTGGATGCGGTACGTCTTGCCCGGCTGCACCTCCCGCAGCACGCCATCCGGCAACCGCTTGCCTTCCGCATACACTTCCGTCTGCTTCGCTGCCGCATCCCGGCGGATGTCGACCTGCAGCGTGGCCCCGCGGAATTCGCGCGTGACCGCCGCTTCGTTCCAATGGCCCGGCAGCTGCGGATTCACGCGGATGCCGTCCTTCGTTCCCTGCAAGCCGAACAGCCCGTCGATCAGGCAGCGGTATACCCACGGCACCGTCCCCGTGTTGAACAGATGGCTGGAACGCCCCGCTGTGCGCGGGAATTGCCGATAGGCCCCCCGGTAGTAGTTCGGGATGAACACAGGCAGCTGCCCGCGTTGCACGATGTCCCGGGCATCCGGGCCGGGCAGCATTTTGCGCAGCAGCCGGAACGCATCCTCGCGCTCACCTACAGCATATAGGGCATAGATGTAGAAGGCGGCGGCATGATTGTACACCGCGCCGTTCTCCGCCGAGCCCGGGTGCTTCTGCGTCACCCGGCCGACGTCCTCGCGCATCGCCGTGTAGGAAGGGGCGAGCTTCTCCACGCCGTACGGCGTCTCGAGCTGCTCGCGCACCGCCTGCATCAGCTTCGCCCGCTTCTCGTCATCGGCCGCACCGCTCAGCATCGACCAGCCCTGCGGGTTGATGAAGATTCGGCCCTCCCGGTCCGCGCTGACCCCAAACACGACGTTATCGTCCGTGATGCCCCGCGCGTACCACTCGCCGTCCCAGAGGTAGCGGTTCACCGCGTCGTTCGTCTCTTCGGCAGCCGCGCGGTACTCCCGCGCCACTTCCGGTCGGCCGCTGTTGTCGCAAATGTCCGCCCACACCTGGAAGGCGTAAGCTGTGGCGATCGTCAGCCAGCCGGATACGCCCTTGCCCTTGTAGCCGACCATATTCATCGGGTCGCACCAGTCACCCTGATTGATATAGTTAAGCCCCCGCTCGTCGCGGTCGTTCATCAGCCAGCGCATCGCTTTGTCCACATGGACATACACGGGTTCGACCTGCTCGCTGTCGGCGTAGGCTGCCTGCTCCTGCAATATCGAGTCATCTCCCGTTTCATCCAAATACGTGCTGAGGCAGATCGGAAGCCAGACGCAGTGATCCGTATGCGGCACTTGGTTGATATATTTCAGCTCGGCGTCCGGGTGCAGGA
Organism: Paenibacillus phocaeensis; assembly: GCF_900021165.1. GTDB lineage: Bacteria > Bacillota > Bacilli > Paenibacillales > Paenibacillaceae > Fontibacillus > Fontibacillus phocaensis. The sequence goes on from NZ_FCOQ01000013.1 coordinate 11,250, forward strand.
CAATGCCGTCCGGCATGGAGCCGTTCGCCTTCTGCTGACTGAGCGCCGTCAGGAACGAGGCCCGGGCCACCTCCGGCTTGATATAACTCATGCCCATGTGATCTTGCAAATAATTGCGGGTTTGCGGATCCGTGGTCAGACGGTTCGTCTGCCCGTGGTAATAGATCTGCCGCGGCAGCCAGCGATTGACGAACAGATCAAGATCCTTGTCGGGCGTCGCGATCGTCAGGCAGCCCCGTCCTTCCCGGATATACCGGTCGTATTCGCGTTCGGCCGCCGCGAACCCGTCTTCTCCTGCCCCATCAGCCTTGCCGAAGTAGGTCTCCCGGATCTGCGCAATTTCCTGCTCATCCCGAGCCGGTCCGAACAGGAAGCGGTATTCCCGCGTTTCGCCGGCCGCCAGCTCCATCCGGTATTGCATGACCGCTACCGGCGTCTCGTAACGCGCGTCCCCCTTCGCCAGCTCCGGCAGGTCCAGGGCAGACGGGCGGGTGATGCCGCCTTCGCCCTCGAAGGCCTCCTGGTTCACCTCCCAGGAAACGGGCGGCTGTTCGGCAATCAGGAACGTTTTGTCGCGGAAAAATTTGATTTTATCGTAATCCTGGTATTTCTGGTACGGCGTCACCGAAGAGCAGACAATCGCCTGCAAATCCTCAAGATATTCGCCGGATTGGTTCATCCAGGACATATAGCCGACGGTAAAATAAGGATAGACGCACAGCTTCCGCGCCCGCTGCGACACGTTCGTCACCTTGACACGCCACAGCTCCAGCGGATCCTCCTTCGGCAAGCCGAGGCTCATCTCGATTAATACGCCCTCGTGTTCTACCTTCCATCCGATCCGGCTCTGTCCTAACGCAAAAGAGTAGCTGTCGGTCTTCACCCGCATCGGTTCATACGGAGCCGAAAACGCGCTGCCCTTCTCCTCGTCCTTCACAAACACGAAACGGCCCGGGTGGTGCGCATAATACGGCTGTTCCGGCTGCATGAACGTCTTCGCTTCCAGGTTCGGCGCATGCGAATATTTCGCCGGCTCCGGCTGCATGAACTGGGCGATCGCATATCCGCGGCAGTTCATGTGGATCATCATCGTTTCGTTCCATAGGAATCCCGACGCCTTGGGCAAGAGCGTAGGGCTCAGCAATTCGTAGAATTCCTGGTCCTCCGTGGCTCTGAACATGGTTTAACCTCTTTTCCGCGTGATCTTGTCTACTTGTCTACAACTAAGTCCATTATACAATGGAACGCCCTCCTTTGAAGCGTTTTCTTCCATCTCGCGCAAAAAAAAGAGCCGAATTTCGCCGAAACGAAATTTGACTCTGAGAGCCTGAGGGCCGCAAACCCCGCATCTTTATGCTGTGTGAGTTTTGGAGCTAGATGAAGAAAAACGGGATCAGGAACAGCAAAGCCAGCGCTGCCCAATCCAACGCATAGTCGCCGTAACCATACCCGTAACCCGGAACCCCCGGCCCGTAGCCAAACGCTTTCGTATGCACCGGGGCATCGGATTTGACGGCGGCTTTATGGCCTTTGGATTTGGACTTGAGCTGTTGGAGCTGCTTCTTGGCTTTGGCGGGCTGGGTGGAGAGAACCGTGGCTTCCGGAGCGTATCCCCCGTTCAGTTGGATGCCGTTCTCGTTCACGTCGGTGATCGTGCCGATGTAATAACGGCCGTCCCGAAGTACGGCGCAAACGGTCTTGCCGATGTGCGGTTTGCAGGCCTCTACGCCAAGCGGATAAATCTGCTGCATGGACTCGTGCCTCCCCTCTCGAATGCTCATTTATCCTATTCATCTCGCCGGTGATTTGCACAGGGCGAATGCCCGATCCTGGAAGAATGGAAGAAGCCGCCGTCCTCTCCCGGGGTGAAAGCCTATCTTAAGCGCACCGGAGATGCGGCGGCATATTCTGCTGTTGAGAGGAGTGGCGGAGCTTCATAAAGGAGGGGCAACCAAGGGATGAATTATCACGAAATCATCGCCGCCGTCGGAGAAGGCTCGGCGCATCCGGGGGGCTATCAGGGCACGGTCGATTTTATCCGAGAGGCCGGTATTTCCCCCGGTCTGCGAGTGCTGGAAGTGGGCTGCGGCACAGGCAGAACCGCCTGCCTGCTGGCGCAGCTGGGGGCACATGTTACCGCGATGGATCAAAGCGTCGCCATGCTGGAGAAGGCCGGGCAGCGGGCCCAGCGTCAACAGTTGCAAATCGAGTGGATTCAAGGCGATATTACCGCGATCCCGCTCAGATCGGACACCTACGAGGCGGTCCTTGCCGAGTCGGTGACGGTGTTCGCCGCTGATCCGGTTAAGGCGTTCCGCGAATATCACCGTGTTCTGCGCAAGGGCGGGCAGGTGTGGGACCGCGAGCTGTTCCGGACGCAGCCCCATCCGGCGCTGGAGCGGGAAATGCGCGAGCTGTACGGCAACCCGTACTTGCCTGATGCTGGCGCCTGGATGCGAATGCTGCAGGACGCCGGCTTCCGGAGCGTTCGGCAGTGGGAGCCGGGGACCGGAACGAGCGGAGTTTCCTCCTTCGATTGGCAGAACGCCTGGGACCCGCATCGCATCCTGGACCTGGAGGCGCTGCAGGATCCCGCCGTCCGGACGTTCTTCAAAGAGAACGAGCGCTTCCTGCAGCGTTACCAGGCGCATCTGTCCTACGGCGTATTTATGGCCGAGAAATAATACTCCCTTCCGCAGCGCGGCTTCTCGCTTTCAGAAAGACGTTCAGTCGTTCGGAGAACAACCACATCGCTGCAGCCGACAACACGATATACAACGGGAAGACGCCGATCGACGTGTGAGAGGCCAGGAACCCGAGCAGCGGCGGCATAAACGTACTGCCGGTATAGGCCACGGCCATCTGATAACCCATGATGGTCTGGGATGACTGCTTCCCGAAGCGAACCGGGGTTTCATGCAGCATGCACGGATAGATTGGGGCCAGACCCAGTCCGATGACCAGAAGCCCGATCAGCGACAGGACCGCAGGCAGCGGCAGAATCAGCAACACCGCGCCAACCAGCGCCGTGATTTGACCGGTGCGGATCATGACGCGGTTGCTTACTTTAAACGTCACGAATCCTGCGATGAAGCGCCCGACGGTGATGCCGGCGAAATACATCGACACCCAGCTGGCAGCGGTTCCCGCATCGATCCCTTTGATCCCCACGAGATAGCTGCTGCCCCATAGACCCACCGTCGCTTCCACCCCGCAATAGAATAGGAAAGAAACCAGCGCCAGCTTGACGCCGGGGATGCGCAGCGGTCTTACCGGGCCCGCGTCCGACTGGGCCGCTTCCTGTTCGCTGAGCTCTTCCTTCCGGGAATCGCCGGCGGCTTGTGCCACTCGGTCCCATAACGGGAGGGTGAAGAACAAGATCACGACCAGGGCGAATTGAATGATCGACACGGTGAAATAACCGTTGCGCCAGTGACCCCCGCCGGAGATGAACCCGGCCATAATGACCGGCCCCAGCGTCGCGCCGACGCCCCAGAAGCAGTGCAGCCAGCTCATATGATGCGCTTTATAATGCGCGGCCACGTAATTGTTGAGGCCGGCGTCAACCGATCCGGCGCCCAATCCAAGCGGGATCGCGCAGACGCCCAGCCAGAACACCGAGGGCGACGCCGAATAACCGAGCAGGGCCGCGGCCGTCATCAGACAGCTGATCAGAGTCACCTTCCCGATGCCAAACCGGCGCAGCACGGCACCGCTGGCCAAGCTCGATACGATCGTACCGGCGGCGACGATCATGTACAATACGCCGGCGGTTCCAAGCGGCGCTCCCAGGTCGCCCTGCATGATCGGCCAAGCCGAGCCCAGCAGCGAGTCGGGCAGCCCCAAACTGATGAAAGCCAAATAGATAATCAATAAAAAGAATGTCACCATGTTTTCGATCTCCTTCTTCCTTCTCCTATCCGATGCTTGTAATTAAGAGCTGAAGCCCCAGATGCGTAAGGCCGTTCAAATAATCGCGCCGCCAGTCGCTCATCATCAGCCGCGGGAGATGCTCGGCCGGAACGTAAAACGCGCTCCTTGCCTTGATGTCGTTCAACAAGGACACGCTGACTTCATCCTCGCAAAACACGATCGTATGCGGGTTAATCAGTGCAGTACAAGCCGCCACCAGCCGGCTGACCGCATCCGTTCCAGCGCCGCCAACCCTGGGCCGACCGCCCCCGATCAACGGCCCCGGCGCCAATGCCTGCCCGAAGTTCCGGTCTTCGTATTGAGGGAGGTAAGAGACCTCTCCCGAGAAGAACGTGCTGCCTCGAACGACATCGCCATTGATCAGGATCCCTGCCCCCGGGCCGTTCTGACCGAAATAGAGGTAGACCAGCGACGGGTTCTCGCTTGGATCCAGGTTGTTGTAATATCCCAACACCGCGGCGTTCATATCGTTCTCCACCACGGTTGGAAGCCCAAACCGCTTCTCCAGGGACCCCTTCAGGTCGAAGTTCTGGAACGCCTCGTGCTCAGGGATATGAATGACTCGCCCTTGATTAACTGACCCGGGGACCCCTACTGCCAGTGAACGGATCTTCGGATACCGCCTGATCTGCTCCTCGATCAATGCAGCCAGGCCGTGCCCCGCATCTCCCAACAGGCTAGCGGCTCGGCCTTCTTCCTTCACATCGCCGGAGCAGTTGTAGATGACGTAATTCGTTTCCGTCCGCTCCAGGAATACGGCAAGCCCCAGCATCACATCCGGATTATACACATACCGCTCCGCCCGTCTGCCGCCGCTCGAATCGTCCATTCCGATGGCCGTGATCTCCCCAGCCTCCTTCATCTCGGTCAAAAACTTGCTCACCGTCGGAAAGCTGACGCCCAGCTTCCCGCTCAGCTCCGCCTTCGTCGCGCTGCCCATCGTCAGCAAGGCGGAGCGGATTCCGCTGCGAATCACCTGCTTCATCTCTTTAGGGGTAGCCGGCATATCGGTCATCAAGACACCTCCGCCCACTTTTTAAACATCTTTAATAAGTCACCATCAGGGTACCACAACCCCCCGGGAAGAGGAAGGGGGTGGAAGAAATTTTCTGCCCCCTACGGCTCGTATTCGCTTAGCTTCCCTTCATAAACGAGCTGCAGCCGCTCGCATTGCCGGAAATCCTCCGGCGTCACCAGCGCAGGCAGCTTGTTCCACAGTTTAATGCCCGATCGCTCCAGGATCTCGGCCACGAACTGCGAGCAGAAATACGAGTTGCTGAATTCGATCGGCTCTTTCAAGGCGATGCCGATCACGCCGAGGATGTTGTACAAGAACTTCTGCCGTTTGCGGATGAACAGCTGAAGCACACGCTCCATTTTCTCCACCTCGCGCGGGCTGACTTTCAACTCGTAAATGACGCACGTCGTATTCGGATATTTGCTGAACGTGCCGGTCTTGATGTCCTCCTTCACAAATCCGCCGTTCAGCGGGTTGTTCGGATGCTTCCGCCCGAAGCTGTACAGCTCTGACAGCTCCCGGTTAAACGAGATCGAGGCATGATTGTAGGGGGCTCTGGTGTATCCCTTGATCACCTTGGTAAAGAGCGTACCCGTATTCGTGAGTAAAATAAACACCGAGCGATCCGCAGCCATCGACATCGACTTCCATTCCCCTTTATCCACAGTAGACTATTTGTAGACTATTGCTCCATAATAACATATGATTCCTTTGGCGGAATCTACCTCCTGAGGAAGTTGGGATTTAACATGTTGAACAACCTGCAATGGACGATGATCGTGATTTTCGTAGTCCTAGCTGTCATTCATATCATCTGTTTCATGCAAGACCGGAAGCACCCCGGCGAGGGGTATCCGGCCTTTCGGCAACGCCTGCGCACCTGGTGGGGCATGTGGCTGATCCTCTGCCTGGCGACCTTGTTTAATCCGGTCGTCTCGCTGCTGGCGGTGATGCTGCTGTCTTTTTTTGCGCTGAAAGAATACTTCTCCATGATCCGCTCCCGCAAATCCGAACGTCGGCTTTTCCTGTGGGCGTATCTGGCGATTCCGGTCCAATTTTACTGGATCCTGATCGAGTGGTACGGCATGTTTATCGTCTTCATTCCGGTGTACGTATTCCTGTTCCTGCCGCTTCCCCGCATGATCAATAAAGGAACGGCCGGGTTCCTGCGCAGCGTGAGCCGGGTCCAGTGGGGACTGATGCTGATGGTGTTCGGTCTGAGCCATCTCGCGTATTTTCCGTTCGCTACGCCGCCGTATGGTGCAGGGCTGGTGCTCTATCTGGTCGTGCTGACTCAGTTAAACGATATCGTCCATTATGCGGCTTCGTCGTACCTCGGCAAACGCAAGGTGGTGCCAACGGCCAATCCGTTCGTGACCTGGGAGGGATTCCTCTGTTCCTTTGCAGTGACGTCCATCGCGGCTTACTTCCTGGCTCCGGTCCTAACGCCGCTGGGCTCCTCGTTTGGCCTGTTCGCCGGCATGCTGATCGGGCTGGGCGGCTTTATCGGCAGCACCACCGTCTCCGTCCTGAAGCGAGATCTGCTCATTGGGGATGACGACAAGGCGCAGGCCTTGAGGAAGAGCTACCTGAGCCTGGTCGACGGTTTGACGTATACGTCGCCGGTCTTTTTTCACGTGACGCGGTATTTCTTTGATTTCATGTAGGGGGGATCGCCAGGGACCTTCGGACCCTCAACTCGTGGAATCTCCGCTGTTCAAGCTCCTCAAGCCCCGACGCATTCCCTATCTAAGTTTGCGCTGCTATCCGATCACCGAATCACTGCCAATTATTTAAACTGAAATTGCGCTTCAAGCGCGGCGCTCGCCGGGGGCAGCTCGATCCCTTGCTCCCAGAGCAGGATCGGCTCTTCCGGTGGCCCGTAATAGATCGCCCGAACGTCCGGGGACTTGCCCATCGCCTTCCGGTTCGCGCGGATCTGCTCAAGATTGAGGGTGTCGTACGTATTGGCAAGGGAAATGTCGGCGAATTTCCGCGTTTTGATCAGTGGACGCATCGGAACCAAGTATAAACGGTCGGCAGCCCATACCCCTTTGACCTGGTTAACCGTGTACCCGTCTGTCATTTTGACGTGATAGGCAATGTTTCCGTTCTGCAGTCGGCTTACCTCCGTGATCTGAATGACTTTCGAAGGAACCCGCGTGACATTCCATTCGGTTAAGCCGAGGTACCCCAGATAGAGCAAGGCGCAAGCGGCGGCGGCCAGAACAAAACCTTTGACGAAGGCAAACATCTTGGAGCGTTTCCAGGAGGCTTGAATTCGGCGCAACCCGTTTTCTTCCATTTGACGCGTACTTAGGCTCACCTCGGTATCCGGCAGGGTCAACGCGATATCCCGGTTCATTTGGTCCAGCCATTCCCGGCAATCGGCACATTCGGAAAGATGCTCCTCTACCAGGACACGAGAAGCCGGACTGCAGACCTTATCGTAATAGAGCGGCAGCAAATCCTGAATGACCTCGCAAGAGATCTGAGTCATGCTTCTTCCTCCCTCCATAATTCTCTGATTTTGTGCTTGGCGCGGTGAAAGGTCACCCGGGCCCAGCTCTCCGTTCTTCCGAAGATTTGAGCGATCTGATCGAACGATAATTCCCCGAAAACCCTCAGCATGAACACCTCCTTATAGGGCTCGTCCAAGCTATGCAGCAGCTTATGCAAACGAAGGGCATCCGCTTTGTCAACTAGCCGCTCCTCGAAGCTGCTCCCTCCATCTGCCCATTCCTGCCCGCCCTCTGGTTCCAGCCTTCGCTGCTTGTCCAAATAAGTGAAATAGGTGTTCTTCGCAATTTGGCACAGCCATACGCTGATTTTGCTGGCTCTTTGGAACCGGTCAAGCTGCTGGAGCGCTTTGAAGAACGTCTCCTGCGTAATCTCCTCCGCCACCTGTTCATTTCGACTTAACGACAAGACAAATCGGTATACGTCCCGGAAATAGGCATCATAAATTTGTTCAAGTTCAATTTCAAGTTCGTCCAAGGATTCACCACCTTACCTAACATAAGACTCGCGGATTGCGATTTCGTTACAAGCTAGGGGGCGATTCTGTTCGTGCCTTTGGTGTCTCTCAGGCTGCCTTTGCACGATTATCCCCTTCATTCAGGGGCAGGGTGGGCAGGAGGGGCAGGGGACTGGAGGGGCAAGGTCCGGAGGGCAAGGGGCCGGAGTTAGGCGAGTTCTTCTCCAGTTCTCGCAACCTGATCAAGGGGGATAATCATGCAAAGTGTCCCCCTCAAATTACTTTCTGACATCAAAAAGCAGCCCCCTTCGAACGTAAATCGTCCTCAGGGAAGCTGCTTTGAGGCCCATGCTTGCGACTACGGGTTGATAATTCACTAATCTGGTCGTCCGTCAGACCCACCAGGTCTCCTTCGGGTAGGTCGGGTCCCCGATATAGACCGGTTCGCCGATCTTCGGCGTGGTGACAGACACGCCCTGGCGTTCGGCCTCCGCGGTCGCGCGGCGGACCGGATCATTCCAATCGTGCAGCGACAAGGTGAATGCCCCCCAATGAATCGGCAGAAGCAAGCTGCCTTGAACGTCCCTATGGGCCTGGACGGTCTGTTCCGGCAGCATATGGATGTCGCTCCAGCGCGGGTCATATTGACCGCATTCCATCAAGGTCAGATCAAAGGGGCCATACTTCCCGCCGATCTGCTTGAAATGCGGACCATACCCGCTGTCCCCGCTGAAGAAGACCTTCCGCTCCGGCGAGGCGATCACCCAGGAGCACCATAAGGTGCCGTCCCGGTTCGTGAGCCCTCGGCCCGAGAAGTGTCGGGCCGGCGTGCAAGCCAGCCGCAAGCCGTTCCATTCGAGTTCCTCTCCCCAGTCATGCTCGCTGATCCGCTCCGGCGCCACGCCCCACCGCTCAAGGTGACTCCCCACGCCCAACGGGACGAAAAACCGCCCCACCTTATCCTTCAGCTTCTTGATCGTGCCGTAGTCCAAGTGATCGTAATGGTCGTGGGACAGCAGCACGGCATCGATCACCGGCAGGTCTTCCAGATCGAGCGGCAGTTGCCGGTTATACCGCTTGCCGCCAAAGGGAGGGACCGGCGTGGGCGAAGGTCCCAGCATCGGATCAAGCAAGAGGCGCTTCCCCCCAAGGTACAGCAGCAGCGCCGAGTGGCCCAGCCAAGCCACCCTGTCGCGGTCCCGATTCTCCAGCGCCTCGCGCCCCAACTGTTCAACCGGCAGCGTCCGATCCGGCCGGACCCGCGGATTGCCGCGCAGGTAATCCCGCAGCAATGACACCATATTGCCCGACGAAGGTTGGAACGAAGATGTCGGCTCCGTGTAGGCAAACTTTTTGCCTTGCCACTGAGGGGACTGCGCGTACCGCGCCCGGCGCGCGGGCGAAGCTTTCCCGCCGAAGGCCGGGTAGAACCTTAGAAACAGTATAATGCCAATGAGGGCAACCAAAACGATACCTAATGCTATATACATGTACAATACCGCCTTTTCCTGTATGAAGAGTGGATAATGGATGGATTCAATTCAATGAGAGTATACTGCAAGGCGAGGGGCATTGCCAAATAGGGTTGGATTGTGATGTGATTTCAATGGGTAGTGTGATCCAAGTAGAAAACGAAATAGACCGCCCCTTCACACCCAAGGAAGCGGTCTATTTCTGATCATTCAGCCCCAAGAATGGAGCCGAACGCCTATAGGCCTTATCTCGGATGCAGTGCCGAGGAGGTTAGCCGCATCCTGCCGAACTTATAATAGGCATAGTCGAAAGTTAGGCGGTTCACCGCACCCAGGTCACGATATCGTCCAGCGCTTGCCGCGATTTCGGACGCGGGTCTTTCACGCGGTAGCCAAAAGCAGCGAAGCAAGCGATGCCGAAGCGGTCATCTTCCAGCAAACCTTCTTCCCGAAGAATGTGCTCTGCCTTCTCCCGGTCAAACCCTTCGATCGGACAGGAGTCTACACCGATCAGAGCTGCGGCCGTCAGCATGTTGCCAAGTGCGATATACGCCTGTTTGCAAGCCCAGTCGAACATCGCGCGATCGCTCTCCAACAGATGGAAATCGGACTCTTGAAAAGTACGGTAATTGCTGTTCAACATCTGATCGACGACTTCTTCAGGGATGTGGTGAACCTCTTTCATCATATGAATGACGTAAGGAGCGTCATATCTCAGATCCTTCTTCGTGCGAGCCAAAATGACGACAAAATGGCTGGCCGTCGGCAGTTGCCCCTGAGCCCCCCAGGAGATGGCGCGCAGCTTCTCGCGGAGCTCCGGCTTCTGAAGGATGAGGAATTTCCACGGTTCCAGGCCTACCGAACTGGGCGACAACCGAGCGGCCTCCAAAATGAACCGGAAATCTTCCTCAGGAAGGGCCCGGTCGGGATCGAACTGCTTACAGGCATGCCGAAACTGATACGCCTCCAGGATTGCTTGTTTGACTTCGGCTTTGTCTAATTTAGAGATCAAGCTCATCACGTAAATTCACTCCTCTAAAGTTAAAATGTGGCCGGGTTCTTGCCGATTACGTCCCGCAGAACGTGCGGTACGGCCGGTCGCAAGCCTCCGGGAGTTCCGCGTATTCCGCCTGCTCCGGCGTATGGGCGAAAGGTTGCTCCAACGCTTGCAGCAGGCGTTCCATCACGCTATAATCGTCCCGCTCCACGGCGGCTTCGAGCGCCTCCTCCACCCGGTGGTTGCGCGGAATCACCGCCGGGTTACTGCGGCGCATCAACTCGCGAGCCGCCTCTAGCGATTCGGTCTGCGCGGCGAGCCGCGCCTGCCAGCGCTGAAGCCAACCCGACCACTCGGGGGTGCCGGCCATCGGCGGCTCTTCCAGACGGCCAAACGTCAAGGCGAGGAACGTGTTGGTGAAATCGGCACGGTGCTGGTGCATCAGGTCGAGCAGGTCTTTGACGAGGGCGGCATCCTCCTCCTGTTCGCCGAACAAGCCCAGCTTCGACCGCAGGCCTTGCAGCCAGGCCGCTTCAAATTGCCAGGCGAAGCCATGAAGCGCCTCCTCGGCAAGCCGGACGGCCTGATCTTCCTCTTCGTGCAGCAGCAGCAGCAGGCTCTCGGCGAACCGGGACAAGTTCCATACCGCGATGGAGGGCTGATTGCCGTAGGCATATCGGCCATGACGGTCGATGGAACTGAACACGGTCGCGGGGTCGTACGCGTCCATGAAGGCGCAGGGCCCGTAGTCGATCGTCTCGCCGCTCAAGGCCATGTTGTCGGTATTCATCACGCCGTGGATGAATCCGACAAGCTGCCACTGGGCGATCAGCGCGGCTTGACGCTGGATCGCCTCCCGCAGAAGCGCCAGGTAGCGGCCGGACTCGCCGGTATCGGCGAGCTCGGCCAGCCCCGGGTAATGGCGCTGGATCACGTAGTCGGCGAGCGTGCGGACATCCGCCGGCTCGCCGAATTGCGCGGCGTACTGGAACGTGCCGACGCGCACGTGGCTGGCGGCTACGCGGGTGAGAATCGCCCCGCGTAAGCCCTGTTCGCGGACCACCGTCTCCCCGGTGGTCACCACCGCCAAGCTGCGGGTAGTCGGGATGCCCAGCGCGTGCATCGCCTCGCTGATGATGTACTCCCGCAGCATCGGGCCCAGCGCGGCGCGCCCGTCGCCGCCGCGCGAATACGGGGTCCGGCCGGAGCCCTTGAGCTGGATGTCGAAGCGATCGCCGCCAGGCGCGATCTGCTCGCCGAGCAGCAGGGCCCGGCCGTCCCCCAGCATCGTGAAATACCCGAACTGGTGGCCCGCATACGCCTGGGCCAGCGGCTCCGCCCCGGGCGGCAGCTCGTTGCCGGCGAAGACGGCCACGTTCTCCTCGCGGCGCAGCGCCGCGGGGTCCAAGCCAAGCTCCGCCGCCAGCTTGTCGTTCAGCACGGCCAGCTCGGGCGAGCGGACCGGCTTGGTCTCCTGCTTCGTGTAGAAGAACTCCGGCAAGCGGGCATACGTATTATCGAAATTCCATCCGGCTTGCAGATTTCCGTTTGATTGGCTCATCGGCTTCTCCTTCCTACTCGGTTATCGTCCCGGCGAAATCACCTGCAGGACGTGACGAATGTTACTTCATGGTGCGGGAGGGACGGGCTCCGCGGTACCCTCGTGCCTCCCGGGACGATTCGAACGTTTGCCACCAGGCTTCGGTTGGATACGGTTCGGATGCCCCGATTTGAACGGGTTCCCCCAGCTTGGGCGTCGTTAACGGAATCCCGCGCTGCTTGGCCTCCTCCGTTAGCTGACGAACCGGGTCGTACCAGCTGTGCATCGCCAGCGAAAAGGCGCCCCAATGAATCGGCATCAACACGTTCCCTCTGACCTCGAGGTGAGCCCGCGCCGTCTGCGCCGGGAACATGTGGATATCCCCCCACCGGTCGTCGTATTGGCCGCACTCCATGAAGGTGAGGTCGAACGGGCCGTATTTTTCACCAATTTCCTGAAAATGAGGGCCATACCCGCTATCCCCGCTAAAATAAACCCGCTTCTCCGGCGTGGCGATCACCCAGGAGCACCATAACCCGCCCCCGCCTTGCTTGAACAGACTCCGCCCCGAAAAATGCCGGGCCGGCGTACACGCCAACCGAACGCCTTGGAGCTCCAGCTCCTCCCACCAATCGGTTTCTTCGATCTGTCCGGGAGCCACTCCCCACCGTTCCAGGTGGCAGCGGATGCCGAGCGGCCCGATGAAGCGCCCCACCCGATCCTTCAATTGCCGAATGGTACCGTAATCTAAATGATCATAATGATCGTGGGACAGGACGATGGCATCGATCGGCGGAAGCTCATCCAGGCTGCCGAAGGGCAGCTCACGGTTGAATCTTTTGCCGCCTCCAATCGGCGAGGGGGCGTCACCCAGCATCGGGTCCAGCAACATCCGCACTCCCCCCATCTGCAGCAAAAGAGCGGAGTGGCCGAACCACACCACCGTATCGTCCTGCAACGCTTCGATCAACTGCCGAGTCAACTGGACCTGGGGCAGCGGGCGGTCCGGCTTCAACCGGGGTTTGCGCTGCACATATTCCCGCAAGGCCGTAATCCAGCTGCCCGGCGAAGGCGTGAACATTTTCGTCTCCAGCGGATATTGAAATTTCGTCCCTCTATAATTCGGTGACTTCCGGTAGCGCTTCATGTCTTCGGGCGAGGGCTTCCCGCCAAACGGAGGGTACAGCTTTTGGAACAAATCCATTCCAACGGCAAGGAGCACGACGAGACAAATCAGGACAAATAACCCCATCATCGGGGGACCACCTCCACTGAATGAATGACTTTCATCCAGGAAGGTTGTGCCAAATCCCGGGGATTTATGCAATAGACGGAGTTGCTGCGAGCTACTGCTACTGCTGCTGCTGCAATCCTCGCTCCTGACGATAAGCCTCAATCCGCTCCCGGTTGTTCGCGTCGATCCGCAGCGAGATGCCCCGACAGTTGAGGACGATGCCATCCATGTTTCCGGACACCGCCAGCAGGTCGTCGTAAGCCGCGATGTTGCTGCTCCAGGTCGTTTTGTCGTACACCTTCTCGAACTCCGGCCAATCCGTAAACGCCGGGAGCCAAGCCGAGCCGTCCTCCGCGCTTAGCACGCCAAATTGAAGCATCGTCCCTTGCTTCAACGTCTTCACGCCTTGCTCATTCGCAGGCGAAGGATCGGATTCCTTCAATTGCATGGGCAGCAGAAACCTCGCCTGCAGAATTTCATCAAGCATCTCCGCCTCCAGCGCATTCAGCTCCCGCCCGCGGGCTTCCTGGTCGTTCGTTGGCGCATGCAGCGTCTGGAAGAACCGGATCATCGCCCGCTGCAGCCCCGGATTCGTCACGGGAATGCTGATCTCCGGCGTCCCGGTCCAATCCGGCGGCGGCAATACATCGTCACGGTTCAACTCGATATGATATTGCCCGTTATCCACGAGAACCTTCGGCAACCCCCAAATATGAAGCTGCCCAAACGTCTTCAGCACGTCCTCCCCGCCGATCGGTTTCATCTCCAGCATCAAAAACTGCTGCCGAAAATAATCCTCCGCGTTCGCGGCATACGCCTTCTGCGAGAACATCCACACCCGATCTTCCCCGTCCACGTAGGGATATCCGGTCGTCTGGTCGCAAGCGAGGTACAGCGCGTCGGCATTTTTTATTTTTTCAGACAGCTCGCCCGTAAAGACCTTTATTCGTTCATCCAAATATACGTCCGGAAAAGCCTCCTCCGCCTTAAACCGCTTGGCCGTATGCACCAAGAAAATCAGCTCCTGAATCTCCAGCCCGCCAAGCTCCTCACGCGAAATCTCCGGCGTTAACAGAAACCTCCGCCCGATTTCGTCCTTCCGTTCCTCGTTCATCTGGCACCCCATTTCGCACATTGTTTGTATCTAGTATAGCTTATAACGATGTCGAGAAAGTAAATGATTGGTATAATAATTTCAATGATGAAAGGAGGAATGATTTGTGAATGACGATCATGGAAAACCCTTCTCCCATTCGGCCGACCCACATGGTGCAAAGGCTCATTTTGATACGGATGAACGAAAAACACGCTCCACGGGTGTGCCCGGGTTTTGGCGACAAACCACAAACCTGCTGATTTTAGCCGGGGTCATTGCTGTAATTATTTTGATAAGCAGAATGCTATAGACGAACATACAAATGGGGGGCTGATTGAATGCATAAATACAGCCATATCAGTCGAGTATCATTCTTCCAAGTTGGACTGAACGACGAGTGTGAAGGGGGAAGTTATTTATGGATTTGCGTCTGAAGTTTAACGAAGACGTCGTGAACTACGAGAAGATGCGCCCCACGTATGTGGAGGAGCTATTTCAGGATGTGATACGGTTTGCGGAACTGACCCCGAACAAACGGGCCCTGGAAGTTGGGATCGGGACGGGCCAAGCTACCCTCCCTTTTTTGAACGCCGGCTGCGAGGTGACCGCTATCGAACTTGGGGCGAATTTGGCTAGGTTTTCAGCGGAGAAGTTCTCAAGGTTTCCTCATTTCAGCGTAATTCAGAGTGATTTCGAAAGCGTCCAATTGGAAGCAAATCATTATGATTTAGTCTACTCCGCCACGGCGTTCCACTGGATCCCGCAAGAGATTGGATACCCTAAAGTGCATCAACTCTTGCGAAGCGGAGGCGTTCTCGCCTTATTCTGGAATCGTCCGTTCCCGGCCCGGAAAGACGAGTTGCATGCAGCCATGCAGCGAATCTATGCAAAATATGCGCCCTCCTCGAAAGAACCTGCCCCACATACCGAACAGAAAAGCTTAGAAATGGTACATACCCTCGAACAATATGGTTTTGTCGATGCGAATTTCAAATTATATCATCACACCCGAACTTTTGACGCACCAAGCTATGTGGCCCTCCTCAATACGTATTCGGACCATCGGGCTTTCCCGGAGGAGCAACGCGTGCGTCTAGAACAGGAGATGATCGAGGCCATCAACCATTACGGCGGCAAGGTTAACTTACACGATACCCTCGATTTGTACTTAGCCAGGAAGCCGTAGCGGATTAGGGAAAGGACGACGACAGTTGAAACGGAGATTGATCCTCATAACGATTGTGTTAGGCGTTAGTGCCATTATTCTTTTCCTATACTTGTACCCTCAGCTCGTCAGAAACACAAAATATGATCTTCAGCTCGGATACGTCCAAAATCAGGAGTTCGCGAGAATGAATGATCCTTCGAATCGCTTTAAAAATAACGCCAGACTCGTCGCCATGGCCATCTACCCGGACAAGAAAGAAAGTCTGCGTCAAGCTCAGTTATACGTAACCAAACGCGGAGACAGCGAAATTCTTCAAGTTCAAAAAGAAAGAGAAACGGCTGACTTAGCGGCCTTTGAAATGCGGCTCAAAAATTTGGAGTGGGAGCCTGGGGAGTATACGCTGTACTTCAAACGCGGATGGGATATTCAGATGAAGCTTGATTTTACGTTGGAGTAAATCAGGCTTTTTTCGATTAGCTTCAGCGATCCTTATCAAATTCTTAGAATTGACTCGTACACTAGGTTCCAGAACAAACGAAAAGGATGAAGAAGCATGAACAACCCCCTTATTCTGCAGACTCGGAACCTATGCAAAACCTTCAAGAAGCAGCAAGCGGTCAACAACGTTTCCCTCTCCATTCAGGAGAACTCCGTTTACGGGCTGCTTGGTCCCAACGGAGCCGGTAAATCCACCCTGCTGAAAATGCTGACCGGCATGCTGCGCCCGACTTCCGGCGACATTCTATTTCAGGGGGCCCCCTGGTCGCGTGAGCATTTAACCCACATTGGCGCTCTGATTGAGTCGCCTCCGCTTTACGAAAATTTAACGGCCCGTGAAAATCTCAAAGTGCGGACAACCCTTCTCGGTCTACCGGAGTCACGGATTGACGAAGTGTTGCAAACCGTCGGATTAACGAACACCGGAAGAAAACGCTCCGGCCAGTTCTCCATGGGGATGAAGCAACGGCTAGGTATCGCTATTGCCCTGCTGCAACGCCCCAAGCTGCTGATTCTGGACGAGCCGACCAACGGCCTCGACCCGTTCGGCATTCAGGAGTTGCGCGAGTTGATCCGCTCTTTTCCGGAACAGGGAATCACCGTCATTCTATCCAGCCATGTGTTACCCGAGGTAGAGCAGATCGCGGATCATATCGGCATCATTTCGGGAGGCGTTCTGGCTTATCAAGACGTGGTCACCCCCGGTGAAAGTTTAGAGTCGTTATTTATGCAAATTGCTCGGGAATACCGGAAAGGGGGCGAATAGGATGACGGTCTGTATTCGTGCGGAGTGGTTGAAAATCAAACGAACGTTTACGAAAAAGCTGATCTGGCTGGCCCCCCTTCTCACTTTGCTGCTATGCGCAGGACTGATGGCCGGCTCCTTCTTTCAGATCGCCAGCTACAATTGGTGGTATACGATGCTGCTCCCCGGGGGACTTACGCTGATGTGTGCCGGCGTCGTTCAGAAGGATGGGAAGAAGCTGAAATACCGCGCCGTGCTTGGACTTCCTATCCCCCCGCACCATATCTGGCTCGGCAAAATCGGAGTTGTCGCGGGCATGCTCTTCGCCTCCGCTCTCATCCTGTTCATCGGCGTCACGCTCAGCGGTTTGGTTTTCCCGGCCGGCCTGACTTTGGCGGACAGCGCAGCGGGCAGCTTGCTGCTGTTTCTCACCTTTCTCTGGCAGATCCCGCTCTGCCTGTACTTGACGGACCGGATCGGTATGCTTGCGACCCTGATCTTGAACCTGCTCGGCAACGTAGCCTGCAACATCCTGTTTGCCGCTCAAGATAGCTGGTGGTCGGTTCCTTACGCGATCCCTTCCCGGCTCATGTGCGCTACGATCGGCGTACTTCCGAACGGTCTTCCGGTTCCGGCGGGCCATGCCTTGTCGGACAAAAGCGTTATCCTGCCAGGTGTGTTGATCACGCTGGGGTTATTCTTCCTGCTGGCTTTACTGACTACGCTGTCTTTTCGCAACCGGGAGGCCAGGTAATATGCTCATGTACTTCCGCAGTCTCCGATCGGAGCTCATCAAACTGAGAAGGCAACCGATGCTGTGGGTGCATCTCCTCGTCCCGCTGGCGGGGATCGGCATTTTCCTGGGTTATTATGCCTATACTCCCTTCTTGCCGGCCTCTAAGGTCAGCGGCTATTTGCAGGTGCTGGCCATCGCTTATCCTACCCTGATCGGGATGGTGTGCGCCATCGCCACCGATCAGGAGGCTGCCGCAGGTCGGTACCAACAGCTATTAACTTTGCCGAGCCGACTTGTCCCCCTCGCCAGCAAGCTGACCTTGCTTCTGATTCTGGGCTTGGGCAGTACGTTGTTGGCCGCCGCAGGGTTCGGAGCCGGCTTCCTGTATCTGTTAAATCAACCTCTTTATTCGCTTGAGTTCTACGTGAAGGCCGCCGGCATCTTGTTCGGCAGTTGCATTTTTCTCTATGCACTGCACTTGTATGTGAGCCTGCGATTCGGCAAAGCCGCTTCCATCGGTTTGGGGATCCTGGGGAGCCTGATTGCGGCCCTGCTGCTCACCGGCCTCGGCGATCGGAACTGGATCTACATCCCCTACGCCTGGGCGGCCCGGTTTATCACCCTCTGGATGCAATACGGGAGCACGGGAGTTCGCGCGATTCCGGCAGAACAATGGGCTTGGCCGGGGATTCTCTGCTGCCTAAGTGGAACGGTCGCAATCATGGTATTATTAGGAGGTTGGTTCCGGCGCTGGGAAGGAAAGAAGTCGCTGGAATAAAAGCCGCTAGGCAAAGGAAGTGATTTACCTTGGCTAACCTGCTTGCTGTAGACGATGATCCCGCCGTACTGGCTTTACTTCGCAATATTTTGCAAAAAGAAGGGCATATCGTCACAACCCTCTCCACTCCCTCCGAGGTGCCGGGTCTGCAACTGGGCCAGTACGACCTCATTCTGTTGGACGTGATGATGCCGGAACTCGACGGGTTCGCCCTCTGCCGGCAAATTCGCGGCAAGGTAGACTGCCCGATTCTGTTCCTGACTGCCAAATCCATGGAGAATGATGTGGTGGAAGGCCTGGCCATCGGAGCGGACGATTATATCGTCAAGCCGTTTGGGGCAGGGGAGTTACGCGCGCGCATTGGCGCTCATCTCCGCCGGGAGAGCCGGGAACGACGTACCATCCACTGTGTCGGGGAAGTTCACTTTAACTTGTCGGGCAAGGAGATCCGCGTGCAAGATACGGTCATCGCGCTAACCAAAAGCGAATATGCCATCTGCGAGTTTTTGGCGTTAAACCGGGGGCAGGTGTTCTCGAAGGATCAGATCTATGAATCCGTTTTTGGATTTGACGGAGAGAGTGAGGCTTCCACCATTGTGGAGCATGTTAAGAATATTCGGGCCAAATTGAGCCGAATGCATGTCGCTCCGATCGAAACCGTGTGGGGGATAGGATACCGATGGAAATAACCCGCGTAAAGTCAGAACCTAAATTAACCAAGCTGCGTACGTTGTTCCTCAGATATCTAGCTGCTTTTTGTCTGGGAACGATCGGGATCGTTCTGTTGCTGACCCTGATCTTGATGAGGTTGATGTTCACCGGAGCTGTTCTTCCGGCGAATTATGCCGAGAAGCAGGTGATAGAGGCGAAGAACCAGATCATGCAGGGGCAGATGCCCCCGTTAGACACCTCGTCTGCATTGTACAAATATGCAAAATACACGCTGGATGGGAGGCTGCTGGAACACAGTTTAACCGCCGAGCAAGGAAATGCGGCGTGGAAGCAGCTGGAGGGAAGTCTGTCTTCGTATACCTATCCCTATTCCTATATGAAAGTCACCTATGGCGAAGAAGTCTATATTTTCCGATACTCCATTGTCGCCCGATTTAGCGATGCTACGCTGCGCCGTGTTCTGCCCGGTGTAGAATTGACTTTTATCGTCCTGTTCTGTGTCCTTTTTCTAATAGGGACCAGCTTGTTGGCCTCTTCGTTCGGTCGGAAGCTAGCCCGCAAAATGAACGGGCTGCAGGAAGCAACCCGGCGAATTCAGGAGCAGGAGCTGGACTTCTCGATGCAATACAGCGGGATTGCCGAGATTGACCGGGTGCTCCGGTCCGTGGATCAGATGAAGGATGCCCTGAAAAACTCGCTGGAGCAGCAATGGAACCTGGAGCGCAGCCGCCGGGCTCAAATCTCGGCGCTCGCCCATGATATCAAAACCCCGCTCACCATTGTTCGCGGCAATGTCGAGCTCCTCTCCGAAACGGATCAAACTGAGGAGCAGCGGGAGTACACCGATTATATCGCCCACAGCGCCCGCCAGATGGAAGCTTATATCAAGACCTTGATCGAAATGACGAACACGGAAACTGCCGCATCCTATCAGCCCGTCAACCTGGATCTGAAGGAGTTCATCCGCACGATCGAAGGGCAGGTGCAAGCTTTGGCTGCCGTCAAAGAGCTCTCCCCGGTCGTCACTGCTCAGGGCTTGCCGGACAAGTTGTATGCCGATCCGGGCTTGTTGGAGCGGGCTCTCATGAACATCCTTGTTAACGCCATGGATCATGCCCCGGTAAAGAGCAAGATTACGTTATCGGTCGAAGCGGCGGACGATCGGATCCGATTCCGCGTGACCGACGAAGGTCCGGGCTTCTCGCCCGAAGCGCTCAAACATGCGGCCGAACAATTCTACATGGGCGACCCGTCCCGCCAATCCAACGGCCACTACGGCATGGGCCTCTATATCACTGAGTTTATTGCCCGCCTGCATGGGGGCGAACTGCTTATTGCTAATTCTGAGGTGACTGGCGGGGGTGAGGTGAGTGTTGCGGTGTCGGTGCGATTTTTGTNAGTGTTGAGGTGCCGGTGCGATTTTTGTGAAATTGTAAGCCTATTTAAAGGTAGGTTAAAGCACGGTTCAGGGCGAACCGCGCCAGGAATATTTATTATTGTAACGTACCGTTGCCTTTACCATTACCATCCGCATAGGCTTCAGCCAACATATACGCTACGCAAGCGCCTACCGCTGTAATGATACCCGTGATTTGAAGCGTTGTGTTTTCGGACGCACCCACAGCACCTAAAATAGATGTAGCAAGCGCAGCAATCAAAGCCCAAAACTTGCGTGACGACAACTTGGTTTTCCAATTGATCTTCATAGTTGCTTTCCCTCCCACTTTACCAGGACTGAACCAGGCCTACAGAAGGGAACTGTTTGCTGCCCTCCTACAGAACCTGAACTCCTAATAGAATAACAGAGCAAAGAATTCAGCCTGGTCATATTTTTTAATCCTATGGATTCATTTGCATAAAAAGCACCTCTCGGCGTGTCCTAGTAGCTATTGTGTTGTTGACTCTGTTGGAGGGTCCTCAACGTAGTTTTCCTGCACCCAATCAAATCCGCATACTCCGACCGTACCTGTGCTAGTTTTGTAAACATATTGCCCCGGAGCTGCTACAATAGTTGCCGTTCCATTTTTTTGTAATGGATTGGAGAACCCCTGTATTAGAAAAATCAACAAACTCATGAGCTTTGTACATAATCTTTGCTTCTAATCATTCTTATCATTGTCAACAACCTTCGTTTCAGAATTATTCCCCATAAATTGTGTAGGATACTGTTTGGTACGGACGCACAGCTGCTCCGTCTATTGTTAACTCGACACTGTTCGCTCCAAATGAAGCATACAGATACGCTCTTATTTCTTGCGATCCGTAAATCGGGCTAAATACAGACCCATCAAACGGATAATACTGAGCACCAGTTGTTGCGATGAGATTTACCATTAACCGATATCCATTACCGTTTTCGATATACCCATCTCTTACCAGTTCGACCTTAAGAATAATTAATTTTGGTGTAAAGACTAGATCAGATATTGTGCGCCGATCAAGAGTTCCCGTATATGCTAAAAAGCCTGTAGAACTTTTCATTCCTGTCACAATCTGCCCAATCTTCCCCGCCAGCCCCGCAAACGTATCGCTACCTGATGCCGGAACGCCTTTGCCAGTGATAGCGGCAGCGATCGCGTTTTTTCCATCACTGACATTTGTAAAAAGCTCGTTGATCGCGGTAACCGTATTGGTTTTGGCTGATGTGAGCAAAGAGGGCAGCGGGCCAACCGCGTTGTCGACGGTACTTTTCAATGCAATATCATCCGCTGCTGCAGGAGCTGCAACCTTTGCCCTGCCAGCTGCATCTTTGACGATTAGCCGATTAATCGCGGCCGTATCCAGTTCCTGCAAGGTTATTCCTTTTGCCATAGCGTTTTATCTCCCCTCTTATGACTTAGTGATGAGCATGGTCAGCTCAGCAATGGCTTGTTTCAGTTCGCTTACTTGTTCCGAGAGCGGCGGCTGGTAGACGAGTTCTTGCGGCTCTTCGCCCGACTGTCCGGGTTCGGTATAGGTAAATTCAAGCTCTTGCGTATCCGGGTTTACACGGTAGCCGCTGCACGCAATAAAGTCCTGCTTATATTGTCCAAGTTCCAAATGCAGCTCCCCGATGGTTTCACGATTACGTTCGGATAAAGTCTTGATATTCGTATAATCAAGTCCTATCCTGATTTCTTCATAATTATCTAGGCCGAAGATATGCGGTTCCCCAGAATCATATAAAACCGACCCAATTGCTTTATCATAATAAATTATTCTTGGGTATCGCTTCATTTTGCCCCCCCCTTTATACATAAGCCTGTACACGAAAATTTCTTAACAAGTAATAGTCAGCCCAAGACAAGTCATCTGATGCAAAATAAACGTCAAATGATGAGGGGATCGCTTCTGATGATACATTACCTATTTCAGTACTTGTCCCGACTTTGTAGAATTTTAATCTTAGGCCTAGCGAAGTAGCTAAATTCCAGTTGTAATACGACAAACCCAATTCATATGTGGGAGTCTCTGCAGTAGGAGCAACTTCGGACATCAAGAAACCTGAACGAAATATAAAATGATCGTACTTTGAGGTGGTAGTGTTGTATATATTAGATGTAACATAGAGCAATTTTGGCATAAATGGTATATTTACTGTTGCTCTCGTCCCCATTTTAGTATTAGGAAGTACTACGGAATACACCTGCTTATATTCTAAATTCCCTATAACATTAAATAAATTCACATCTTTCTTGATGTTACTTGCCACAAGATTAGCATCTCCCAAAATCGTAATCGGACTACTATAATACCCCTCAGCCTTTGTTTGATTTGCCGTCCCCGGTATTACTGTGCCGCCCGCACCACGATTGATGATCCCGTTCAGTTTCGAAATCAACACATCCCAACTCTCCCCCGTGGACGCCGAAATCCCCAAGGCAACGAGGGCGTCCACGACTTCCTGCTTCCGCTCATTGCCAGCTTGAAAAACCTCGTCCAACTGCGTTTGCAGCCCGTTTACGCGGTTGATCGGGACGCTGTCGACCGCCAGCACCGCACCGTTGATCGCTCCGTCCTCGCCGAGCGGGACATTTTTGAGGACGACCATCGTCATTTCGGACGTCGCGGTGATGCCGGACAATAACGTGATCTTCGCCCGCTGCGTGACTTGGCCTGCCCCATCGCGGATGGTGTTGGTCACGGTATATTGCGTCGGGTCGAGCACGGCGCGGTTAATCGCGACCATCAACGTGTCGGTGTCAGCATCAAACAGGTCGAGCGGAATCTCGAATTCGGTTTGATTATCGACCGTGGCCGTGACCTTCAGCGGATAGCTGACTAGCTTCGGGATGCCCGTCTCCGTGACCAGGTTGATTTGCTGGTCGGTGTAGGCCTTCGCTTGAAGCGCCACGTCTTTCACCGCCCGCGGCGTAGCCGCCGTATCCTCGGCCGTGCTGTCCGTGGCGTTGGACAAGCGCACGATCCCGGGTTCCGACAACGAAGCCGGCGGAACCTCAATGTTGTCCACCTCGGTGCGCAGCTCGTTGATTTCCTCGCCTATTGCGTTTAAGTCTTCCGGTTTTACTGTATCCGATAACGTCCAATCCGATTTCGCCATCAGTTCTTGACCTCCTTGATTTCCACTGTCTGCAGCATCAGCGTATCCGACGGCACCGGCACGTTTACCGCGTTGCTGGAGATGACACCGCCGGTTTCATCCCGCAGTTCGATTTGGTTAATCACCGGCAGCTCGGCTGCCGGGATAATATAATTAAGCGCCACGGTGGAGTCGGTCACCGCTTTTTGCTGAAACTCGGTAATTTCCAGCGATCCGTTCAGTACCACCTTGGCGATGCGCGAATTGACGTATTCCGCGACCTCCCGCTTAAAAGGTGCCGTAATCATAACACTTGTACCCCCGTTCCCAACGTTATAAACGGCCTTTCCCCCAACCGCCACGAACCGTCCAGCTTGTAGTTCCAGGCGATCCCGCGCCCCGTGATATGTTCTTCCAGCCCGATCCGGTCATATAGCGCCGTATTTTGCTGATAGACGATATTCGCGGGTTTGACCGTTTGCACCGTGTATTGGACTTCCTTGAATACGTTGGCATTTTCGATGTTCGTGGTGACGTAGAGGATAAACCGCTCCGCGTCGACCGACACGATGGTCATGCCGGGACCGACCAGGCGGTCGAGCTGCTCCTGGAGCCAGCGCACCGTAAACGGCGGTTTTGTTCGGTAGCGGTTCAAGATCCGCTGCTTGCGAAAATCCAGCGTCTCCAGGCCCGGATCCGCCTGAACCCCCAGCATCCGCTCGCGGCGCTTGATCGCCTGAACGCCGGAGGTTAACACGAACTGGTCGTCAAACAGTTGCTCCACCGCCGCCTCCAGGCTGTCCAGCTCGGCGTCTTCGGTGCGGGCGAGCTGAATGAAATCCAGCACTTCCCCGTAGTAGGACGGCAAATATGGCAGCACGCGATCAGGCATGAACGGTCACCGTCCCCATTAACGGGATTTCCTCGGCGGAGAGCGTCAAGTTGCCCGCCGTCCCGTTCAGCAGCGTACTCGCCACATCAATAACGCCCGGCACGTTCAACATAGCCGCTTCAATCAGCGCTACACGAACGATGATTTGCTCCGATGTTGCCCAACTTTGCCGCAAGCCTAGCAGGTATGCGGCAATCGCCTCCTCGATCGGCCCCTGCACCTGGCCGGCAGTGCTTCCCGCATCCAGCGTGACGGTGGTCGCCACGTCGATGGGAACACCGCTAACGCTTGCGACCGTTACCGTATGTCCGATCGGCGCCGTGCCATAGCCTTTGCCTTGGTTGGCCGTCGGGTCCACCGCCGACTGCACCTCGGAGATCAACGCTTCTGACGGCACGTTCCAATCGGAGGCGATCACGGTGCATTTCACCGTCCCACCGCCGTTCCAGACCGGAAACACCTTGGTCGCCCCGACGCCGTCCATACCATTGACCGTTTGCTCATAATCGGAGACGTTCCCGCCGAAGGCGGGCTCGTTGACCGTCTCATAGTAGCGCGCTCGCAGCGTATCGTCGCTTTCTTCGTCCTCGCCGGGAACGATGACGTCAGCCAGCTCCGCCCGCACCAGGCCTGGCACATAGTCGATCGGCAGCAAAGCGCCGAACTGCCGGTTCCCGGCCGCTCCCACCGTTTCACATTCGAGCACCCACTCTCCAAGGCCGATCCGGCTAACCGCCGTATAATCGAGATCGTTCAACGAAAACCGACTGCCCTCCGCCACATCGACCGGCACATCCTGCGCGCCGTAAAATCGCCCCTTGCGCTGCGCCTTCGTGGCCGACTGCCGCTCGATGCCGAACTCGGCCGTCCGCCGGGATAAATACTCGCCGCTGGCAGTGTCGGCAAAAGCCAGATTGAAGCTTGTATCGAGCTCAATGTACATTTGCGCCAGCTCCGCCGCCGCGGGAGCAAGCGCGTCGTAGATCACACTCCCCTCCCGTTTGTCGATCGTATCCGGCACCCGCTCCAACATGCGGGATAAAATCGCTTCATAGGTCTGATGTTCATACATTTGCATTCACCTCCATGCGGAAATCACCGTAAACGGAGTTTACCGTAAAGCTGATATCCGCCTCGTCGCCCTGTACGCCAATCGCAAAATCGGCCACTTCCGAGATGCGGTCATCCTGCAGCAACGCTTCACGTATCCGCCTTTGCAGCTCCGAGCGAATCAAGCCGGGGCTTGCTCCAATCAGTCCTTCCCGCTCAAAGCCGTAATCGCCCGTGTATATCAGATGGGCGAACCGCTCCGTATGCAATATTTTGTAAACCGCCTGTTTCACCGCGCCCAACCCATCCGTCATACCGTCCATCCGCCCTTGCTGCACATTGAGCTTGTACGTGCGGCTCGGCATCGCCACGGGGACCGTATCCGGCAACAGGCTTGCTCCTTGAGGGATCATCCGCTCACCACCTTGTCCCACACGATGTATTTCTGGCCGCCTTGCATGCGCAGCAGCAGCACGTTATCGCCGGCCGCCAGACCCTCCCGGATAACCGCCTTCGGGGCCGACGGCCCGGCGACTTCGGGCGGCCAATCCAACTCATAACGGGTCAGGTAGGCAGGGATCACCAAAAAATCCCGGTCGATTGTAAATCGCTGATCGACCTGAATTTCAAGCGGAGCCGTATTCGTTACTTTGCCGAACAGCACGGCCACCGGGCTTGCGGCATCGACCGCCCCGGCGCCGAGCTGGCGGATTTTGTTCGCCAACCCCATCAAATCACCTTCAAATCTATGGAAATGGTATAATCTCCCCCACGAAACTGGTGGGAGCATTCGTCGATCAAGAAGTACTGATCGATGCCCAGCGCGCCGATCTTCACCGCCACGTAACAGCCCGCCCGCACCTGCGGCTGGCCGAGCGCCTCCAGCTTCAGCCGCTTGGTTTCCCGATTTCTCAGCTTCTGGAGCTGATCCAGCAGTTTGCCGATCTGCGCGGCATTCTGGTTGTCGTCGACCTTGTCATAATAAATCAGCCGGCCCCATTGGGCGATCGCTGCTTCATCCTTAGCCATATAAACATCGCGGTGTCCCGTAGTTTGGTTGTCTTGCACCAGCTTGAACTGGTTGTACGTGTCGCTGTCGATGCTTTGTTCAAACGAGTAGTCATGAAGCAGGCTGTCGTCGCCGAGCTGCAGATCGAGCCGCATGTCCTCAGCGGCATCGCGCACCGCCAGCGCCCCGAATTCATCGTAAAAGTTGTATATTTTCCCGGTATGGATCAACGTGTGGTCAAACGCCTCCGAAATGAGATCAAGCAGCTTCTTCCCGTCCCCCACCAACGTAGGAATAACATACTTCGTATCGGCGATATGCCCCCATTTAAGGCCGACATCGCCGGCAATCCGTTTCACGACCGCGGCGGCGGTGATATTTTTGAACACGTACGTATCTTTGGCGTTCAAATAACGGATCTGGTCGTAGCACTTGACGGAGACTTCTTCGCTCTGTCCGCGATTCACGGTAAACACGTATCCGTAGAAAAGCGGACGATCCTCCCATTTGGCCCAAACGACATTGCCGTTCGCGGCCGTAATATTCGGGACGGCGACCATTCGGAAATCCAGACTGCTTGGCTGGGCGGTGCGCGAGGTTTTCCAGGTGGCCTCCGTCACCAGGCCGGAAATGTCCCACACGGTGCCCAGCTTATCGTCAAGCCAAATCTGCAGCAAGCGATTCACCTCTTCTCATGGCAGCTTCAACACCTTGCCCACCGGCAGCCGGCGCAGCTCGCTGTCTTGAATACCGTTGAGCTTCTGAATTTCCTTGTATCTGGCGCCGTTGCCCAGCACTTTTTGCGCCACCTTCCACAGGCTGTCGCCGGACACCAACGTATACGTCTTCGGCTGAACCCGGGGGGCGGGCCGGGTCGGACCGCCGCCCGCCGCGGCCTTGCCGCTTCCCTTCTGCCCGGTGAGTACTTTTTGCGGCGTGTAGTAACGGTATTCCTTCAATTTAAGGTCATAGCTGATGTCACCCACGGCCCCGCCCGATTCCGAATATGTGAAGCTCTCGATGCTGACCGGTAAATTCAGATTGAGCGTTGAGCCGGTAAAGACGAGCTGCAGCGGCTTTTGATAGGAGAGCCAGCGTTCAATCGATTCATAATAATGGATAGGCTCCTGAAAAGACTCGGCTGCCCGCTCGCCGGCATATAACGGATGGGCCGGAAAGATCCCGGAAAACGAGATCTCCACCAGCTTATGCCCCGTGAGCACATGGATTTCGCCAAGTTGGGAAATCTCGTACGTCTTGCTGTTCCCCGCTTGCGACACTTCGATCTTCTCCGGCAACACCGGAAAAAGGATGCTTTCTTCCCGATTGTTATAGGACAGTTCCAACGAATAACTCATGCGTACACCCCCGCTGCGCTTGTGGCGATTTCCTCTTCCAGCATCTGCTCGATCTGCGTAACGATGCTGTGGATATCCGCCTCTTTGGCAACCGGCCCGGTGTTCACGGTGACGGTCGGCGTCAGTGTCGTAAAGTTCTGGATTGCCGTCACTTCCGCCAGCTCCCGCATCATCTTAAGATCCTCCGAGGAAATATCCACGGTTTCGTTAATGCGATCCACGCTGCCGACATTCCCGACGCTGCCGATATTGGCGACATTTGCCCCTTGCCCCGCGGCCGATGTCATATTTTCGCCCGGCGTCTTCTCGAAACCGGACTTGACCGAGTTCAGGGTATTGGCCATCTTATCGAACGCCTTCGCCCCGATGGCATTGCCGCGGTTGTATGCGCCAGCCAAGTTTTTATAATCCATCCTGCCTAACTCAAAGGCATTTTCGGGCTTGTCCGGAGGTTTCAGGCTGTCTAGCTTATTTTTTATCTTGTCGCTAAGCGCATGGATATTGGTCTCGTCAAACAACTCCATTTGCTTTACATTCGTACCAAACAGATTATTGAATCCTTCGATCAACTTATTGATGCCTTTCAAAGCTCCGTTGATCGCTTCAAGGATCACGCTCATGAACCCCCCGGCGAAATCTTCGGCGGATCGCAACATGTTGTACATATACCCGCCGAACGTCATCGCCAAGTCGTAAATCAGCTTTTGGATGGCATAAACCGGGTCGATGAACAGATTCAACAAAAACTCCACGAAGCTGATCAGCAGGTTGTAGAGTAACGCGACCTGGTTGTGCAAATAAGCAAACAAGCCGTAAAACAAGCCAACGACAAACCCGACGATCTCTTGGGCGGACACCCCGAATTTCATCAGGACAGCCACGAGTATCCCGATCACAGCAATGATCAGCAGCACCGGCCAATAGGCGGCAAGCCAAGCGATCCCCTGTGCCACGATCGGCGCGACCATCGACCAGAGAAGCACCCCCATCAGAGCCAAGCCAGCGCCGATCCCGAGAAGGATCATGTTGGTGGAAGACCCGTTTGCCGTCAGCGTCTCGAAAAACGAAGCCGCCCCTTGAACCAAGTCGCTTGCAAAAGTCCCCACAATGCTTAGCCCCGCTCCCAAGCCGCTGATGAAGTTTTTGAATGCATCGCTGTTGAAAACCTCAAGCATGGCATCAAACATCGGACCGAGGGCGTTCAGGCCTTGACGGCCTATGGAACCGAGTTGGAAGTTCAGGGTGTCCACCGCCCGCTTCCACTTCACCGCCGGCGAGTCCATCATCGACTCCAAGGCGGCCTGCGTCATCTGCCGCTTGTTCAACAGCCCGTCCATCGCCGCGATCATTCCGCTTACGTCTCCCTGCTTGACCGCCGCTTGGACCGCGCCGTTATCCAACGCGGCTGCCGGAATCTGATAGTCCGAGCTTAAAGCCTTCGTATCGCCGGACAGCATTTGCGAAAGCGCGCCAGCCGCCCCGCCAAGCCCTTTCCCGGGGTTTAGCTGCGAAAGCCGTATCGCCAGAAGGTTCAGCTTCTCCAACTGTGCGGGATCGGTCGTTTTCGCCATAAACTGCTGCGTGCCGGTCAGGGCAGCGTTGACGTTCTGCCCATACTTCAAGGCTTGGGCCGCCGTCCGGTCGAAAATCTGCTGTCCCGCCGCCGGGCCTCCAGCTCGCAATGAAATTTGATCCAGCGCAGTTTGCTGCTCAGCCCCGTCGCTGAGGATGCGGCCGAGGAAAGACTTGCCTGTTGCCGCCACTTTCTTCAGATCGATGTCCTTCCATGCCTGAACGAATTTGTTGCTTTTCCTGGCGGACTCATCCGCCGCTTGATTAAATTCTCGCTGGGCTTTTGTCGCCAGCATGATCTCCCGATGCGCTTGCATTTCGGAGGATATGACTTGCTGGATGGCCTTTACGAACGCCTGCATCGCCAATGCGCTGCGGTTCATCGCTTGCTCGGAGGCGTTCCAAACGGTTACCGTCCGCTCGGTCTGCTGAATGACTTGGGGAAGCATATTGCTCATCCCGTCGTACGCTTTGAGCATGGATGTTGCACTTGCCAAGGCTTCACCTTCTTTCCTGGCAGGAAATTCACTTTTTCTTCGCCGCTTTTTTCTCGGTTTTTATGATCTCCTGAATCATCGCAATAAGCGCCGCTTTCTGCTTCAGGCCCAGGGCGGCAAAATCCCACGGCATCAAGTTGAAGCGATTCAGAGCGAAGAGGGCGCAGACCGTTTCGCCGTCGCCCTCGTCGATCAGTTTTTTACCTCATCCGCCAGTTCGTTAATGCTTTTGTCGAAACCGTTGATTTCCTGCACCTTCTGTACGAGAGTGGCGTACTCGCCGGGGAGCAGCATTTTGCGCAGACATTGGTCCGCACCCATCACTTGGTAGGATTGCTGAAGGTCGGCATTCTTCAAATCCGGGAACACGACGCTGGCGACCGCCAGCTTGGCCAGATATTCGTCGGTGTTCGTCTCGAAGCTGACCATCCCTTTGTCCTTGACCTTGCGCTGGCAGGATCTGCGGATCGCCTCGTTCTCCTCCTCGGTCATACTGCGGAGCCGCCATGGCACCGATGCGCCTTGCTCGTCCTTAAAGCGCTCGGACACGACGACTTCCTCCACTAGGCCGGCGGCGGCATTTTGTGCAAAAAAAGCAGATAAAGAGCTCATTCGTGAATCTCCTCCTGTTTCGGTTGTTTATTGGATTAGTTGGTCGGCGCGACCGTATTAAACGATTCGATGATGTCGTAGTCTTCGAACGTAAACGGGATTTCCTCGTCGAGCATATCGTCGGCGGTGGCGTCGAATTTGGCCGCGATGATGCTGTCGATATTACAGCCCCGCAAGAATACGGTTTGTTTGCCCGCGCCGCTGCCCGGCTGCTCGTTCGTAATCATCAGGTCGAACCAGAAGTCGGTCCCGTTCTTCACGTAGTCCTTCATCAAATTGCGGAAAACCGAGGAAACGTAATAAATCGTCAGCGTGCCCGTGCCTTTCCAGCCGGCCGAACGCTGCGGCGTGCTGGTTCTGCCCAACGTCGGGACGTCCACCTTCGTCTTCTCGATCGTCGATTCCAGCGTTTTGGCGTAGAACAATTCCTCCGTCCGCCCGTTGATTTTCATGAACGCCTTGGCTTGTTTCCCGCTAACTGCATCCTTCACATTAAAAAAAGAACCTGCCATCGCTTCGTCCTCCTTAGTTGACCGTGACGGTCATGTAGATTTTTTCGATGCTGTCTACCGGCTGCACGTTCAGGTTGATAACGACGGCATCCCCGTCGATGCCGGGCAGCACTTCGAGATCGCTCTCCGCGTCAAAGTTCTGGATCGCCCCGATGCCCTGCAGACTGTCCAAGTAGCTGAGCACCTCGCCTTTCAGCAAATTGCGGCCGTCCGGGTTATTGCCGATTTTCCCGATGTAGCTTGCCGTGAACGTGCGCTGAATGTCGCGCGCAATTGTGTCGAGCACCCGTACGACACGGTTTTTGCCGAAGTGCTTGGCTTTATCGGCCGTGAACGTAGTCAGCGTATTGATATCCTGCTGGATTTGCACCTTGCCGTTGGCTGCCGTCAGCACCAGCTCGCCGTTTTGCAGCGCCCGGATCATCTCGCTGTACGTGAATTTCGGCGATACATCGACCGCATTCGGAATTTCCGCATAGGTGAGCGATTCATTGACGGCCGCCGCCGCTTCCATCGCGGCGATTTCCCACAGCAGGTAAATCGGCTCCACCGTCAACCCGTCCTTCGTCACGACGCCGTTCTTCAGACTGATGACCCCTTCGTAGTCAGCTTGCGGGTAGTTATAGAGGACGGTGACGATCTTCTTGCCCTCCTGCTCACGCAGACGTTTCGTGTAGGCCACGGCCAACTGCTTCAGCGCCGCATCGTCGGTCGGCAAGCCCAGCACGTCGAACTCTTCCGCCTCCAAGGTCGTTAATGCTTCGGTCCAGTCGCCGACGCCACCGGTGCCTTCCTTGCCGCCTGCCAGTATCGTTCCCGCCGTTTCGGTCAGTTCACCGCTGCCCACGAATGTGACGAAGTCGTTACTCGCAAGTTCCTCGGCTGTGCCGACGGTTTGCGCGTCCACTTCTTCGCCTTCCAGCAGCGTGCGCACTTCGTAGGCGTTCGGCAGATCCACGCTGGCCTGAACGACGATCTGCAAGTCGTTGCCGCGCGTTCCGCCGTATTTGGCAGTAGCCGTCAAATTGCCGATCGTGGCGGTCGCTTGTACGGAATCCTTCGCCCCCAGCCGATAGATCAGCACCTTACTGGCGTGCGCCATCGCCGCTCCGATATGGCGGATTCGCGCATCGGCCGCATGATAACCCAATAACTTCAGGGCGTTTTGCAAATATGATTCCGCCTCTAGCTTAATCACGCCGCTGGGCCCCCAAGGCAGCGGTGCCGGAAAGGCTACCACCCCGCGCTCACCGACCGTGCCTACCGCACGTGCTGCCGATTTGAAATTGATGTACGTACCCGGAGATACTTTGTTTTGCGTTGTCCATGTGCCGTTAGCCATGTTCCTTCACTCCTCTTTGAATAAATGAATGTACTGCCTGCTCAGCCTGGGCCGCCGTATAGAACGCCCCGTCCGCCAACGCGACGTGCAGAATGTCCTTCTCCACGCCATTAAACCGTTTGGCCGCGAGCAGTTGCGCCTTGGAAAACGTCCGTTCCGCCGGTTGTGCCGGCTTGTCCGCTTTCTTCTTAAACCCCATGCTTGATCTCCCCCTCCTGCCGGAGCATCCCCATCTTCACCACTTCGCCGGCCGGCGACCAGACGATCTGGGTGAACGTCAGATCCAGGTGCAGCGTGCCGTCCTCCTTCCATTCGGCGCTCATTCCCGCCCCGTGGGTCAGCCCCTCCGCCGCCGCAACATCTGCGAACAGTCCGTAGAGCTGCTCTGCCATGTCGTTGGCGGACGCCCGACTACTGTCGCCGGAAGGGACAAACTGCACGTCGAGCGAATACGTCCGCTTGAAACGGCGGTTCATCTCACGTTTTTGCTCTGATTTCGACAACTGCACGAACAAGCTCGGCGCCGGCAATGGTTCCGAGCTCCGCTCGGTGTAAACCGGCAGCTCCGGAAACCGAGCCGTGAGTGCGGAAGCCACGCTTTGCACCACGTCATTCAAAGTCATTTGCGTCAAAATTCCACCTGCCTTCGCATGCTCTTGCTTTTCCCACCTGTTCCAGGGACCGCTCGGCCGTCTCTTGGTTCGGCGAACCTCCGCTTGCCTACTGTTCGCACGCCCTTCCTCTATAGCGCCTACCCGGTTATCTTCAACCCATGCAAGGGGCTCGTCCGAAGCTGTGACTGGCTGTATTGCAGGGTCCCTGAACCTGGCGAGAAAAAAGCAGGGCCGTGAAAGTCTCGTTCACGGTCCTGCTTAAGGATGAAGTTTTATCTTCTTCGACACTATCATTGTATCTTGATTCGGCGACGATCATCGGCCTTTATGCGGACAAACATCGGACGGTAGGAGGCCAGATAGAGGTCAGGAATATTCGGATCGTTCCAATGGAGACTTGATGACTTGGGATAAATTCGCCATTGCCTTATAATGATTTGAGGTTCCTAATATTGGGGGTGAAGGGGGAATATCCTTGGATCTGCGACTGAAATTTAATGAAGACGTTGTGAACTACGAGAAGATGCGCCCCACGTATGTGGAGGAGCTTTTTCAGGATGTGATATTGTTTGCGGAGCTGAAGCGTCATTCAGAGTGATTTTGAAAGCGTCCAATTGAAAACGAATCATTATGATTTAGTCTACTCCGCCACGGCGTTCCACTGGATCCCGCAAGAGATTGGATACCCTAAAGTGCATCAACTCTTACGAAGCGGAGGCGTTCTCGCCTTATTCTGGAATCGTCCGTTCCCGGCCCGGAAAGACGAGTTGCACGAAGCCATGCAGCAAATCTACGCGAAATACGCGCCCTCCTCGAAAGAACCTGCCCCACATACCGAACAGAAAAGCTTAGAAATGGTACATACCCTCGAACAATATGGTTTTGTCGATGCGAATTTCAAATTATATCATCAGACCCGAACTTTTGACGCGCCAAGCTATGTGGCCCTCCTCAATACGTATTCGGACCATCGGGCTTTCCCGGAGGAGCAACGCGTGCGTCTAGAGCAAGAGATGATCGAGGCCATCAACCATTACGGCGGCAAGGTTAACTTACACGATACCATCGATTTGTACTTAGCCAGGAAGCCGTAAAAGAAAGGAGGACAACCTATGAACCGGAGAATTATCCTCCCTATCACATTGGTTCTAGGCGTCTGCGTCGTTGTTCTTTGTCTAAGCCTTTACCCTCTGCTCGCCAGAAACACAAAATATGATCTTCAACTTGGACACGTTCCAAATCAGGAGTTCGCCAGGATGAACGATAACTCGGATCATTTTCAAAACAATGCCGTTCTCATCGCCATGGCCATCTACCCGGACAAGAAAGAAAGTCTGCGTCAAGCTCAGTTATATGTAACCAAACGCGGAGACAGCGAAATTCTTCAAGTTCAAAAAGAAAGAGAAACGGCTGACTTAGCGGCCTTTGAAATGCGACTCAAAAATTTGGAGTGGGAGCCTGGGGAGTATACGCTGTACTTCAAGCGTGGATTGATTATTCAGATGAAGCTTGATTTTACGTTGGAGTAAACAAGGCTAAGAGAAACGCACTCACAAGAAGCGCGATTCCCACCAGAATCAACATGAGTTGTATGGTCTCATCGGACTGTAATACAAAAAAGAAGCCCAT
Organism: Paenibacillus phocaeensis; assembly: GCF_900021165.1. Classification (GTDB taxonomy): domain Bacteria; phylum Bacillota; class Bacilli; order Paenibacillales; family Paenibacillaceae; genus Fontibacillus; species Fontibacillus phocaensis. Next base: position 45,720 of record NZ_FCOQ01000013.1, read on the forward strand.
ATTAGGCTTCTAAAGATGGTATGAATGATGTGTGTTAATCCTTAACCAAACTCAGGCGTGTGCGTAAGCTGCGGATTGTTCTTCGTGAGCCTTAAAGGTTACTGTCAATCCCAAAGAAAGTCCCACTTTAATAACAGTCTCCATGGATGGTATTGAAGAACCTGTCTCGAGCCTAGCTACTTGGGCTTGCGTGATTCCCGCTCTTTCCGCTACCTCTCGTTGGGTGAGACCAAGAGTTTTCCTTTGCCGTACAATCTCGTTGACGAGATGTGCCAACTCGGTAATGACCTCTTTTTCCAGATCAGATTTGTACTTAAGTTCGCGCTTTAAATTTTTCCAAGTTTTAAAATTGGGTGTATCGATATCAATCACCTCCAATATGGTTAGGATCGGGGGCATACGCCCCCACCACCTATTTGCCATACCGCTTGACCCAGTCTTTCATCCGCTTAACCGCACGGATTACTTCATGGTCAGGAGTTGGCCCGGTAGATTTTCGGAAATACGTCAGTAGCACCATCTGTCCGCGCCACTTGAAGTATGTAATCCGAAAGGGACCCGGCCGTAGCTCCCGAATACCATCTCGCAATACCCGCGAGTGAGGCATTCCATCCTCAACCCGGTCAATTGCGTACTGGACTCGACTCATTAAGTCGTCCGCTTCGGCATCTCCCTTGACCGCCCGTGCATCAAGGTCGCTAATGAAATCCCAAACATCAGAATTCCCTTTAGCGGTAGTGTAGAACAGCACATCATTCATACTATAAGTCCTTCTTTCTATTTAGTTGTCAAGGTTCCCGAACGATTTTGATATCGTTCTCGATATAAATATATCACAAACGATATTAAGCTGCAATATTTCCTACCCCTAACCCACCTAGTTTTGAGGAAATTCAACCTTCTTACCTAAGGCTAGGAGATCCCCCTACCCGCATCAGGCACAGATACATGCCAGAGTCCCCTAAGCACCGACCTTCACGGTAAAAGAAGCACGAAAAGAAACGCACTCACGGGAAGCGCAACTCCCACTAGAACAGCAATGTAGGGATATGGAGTTCTAAGGTAATCCTTAAACTCCCTTGCTTCTCGCTTCTTGAAATCCTGGAGATCCGCTTGCTGAATTGCATGATTTGGGATTTTAGAAAAATGTGAACGTCTCCAGTTTCTCGCCTAGTCCAGGTTGCCAGGCTACGATTGATACGTTGCGATTTGGAACATTTGGACATACAATGGAACGGAAAGCTCTGATTTGGAGCACTCAGATGCAGGGAGGGACTTAGGATGAAGAAAGCATGTTCAATAGTTGCTGTACTGTTTTTGCTTGTGTCCTGTTCAGTCTCAAACCAATCCAGTTCCCAAAGTTGGGCATTTGATGTTGTGACCTGGAACCATGGAGTTTATAAAATTACAAATGAAACCGTTACGGAGATCGAAAAACAAATTGGCACAATAAAAAAACATTCCACACGTGAATCCAGCGATCTACCAAATCTATTTTCCAATAAATACAAGAAAGGAACAAAGCTATTCAAAATTAAAAGTGTCGAAACGAATGAGTATATTGCAGTTCAAGATAATGATGTTTACTATAAAGCTGAGAAAATGGACGGAATGAGTGTACACTATTCCCCTTTCTTCAACCCCCCAACCCATGAATCAAAGTCTGCACGATCGGACTACTCCCAACCACCACAATTGCCAACCAACCACTAAGCACGATCCACGACCATATTCTTCTTCTCATAACTCTTTTCCACCTCACAGAATAGATATTTGTATTGCTCCTGAACCTCCCCGGATGCCTCATGCCTGAACTGCTCAAACAACTGTGCACATCGAATCAACATCGATTCATGATTGAACCTCAGAGCCAACCTCATTCCTTCAAAAAGCTGCCGGAACCCCATCTCATACCGCCGATTGCGAAAGAAGTACTGGGCCAGCTCCGACAAATACCGAACATACTGATCTGTCACAATCTGCGCGTTGTATGGTCCGAAACGACCCGACCGTTCTTGGTATCCCAGCTGTGTGCGAAACCGATCCAGCAGATGATCCACGTTCAACTCAAACCGGTTCGCCGCCTGTAAAATCCGATACATCGCCGGAACGATCTCCGGCGTATTCGCCGCGATCCACTCCGCATATTCTGCCAGCACCTGAACCTCACCGGACATCAGGCGGTACAAATACGCATTGGCCTGCCCCCATTCTTGAAACTGTTCCACAACCCGCCGCTCTTCTTCGTTTTCTACCCCAATTCCAAGTAGAGCGCCGCCGCGATACATAGCAACATACTCCAAAGCCCGTTCGTACTCTTGTCTGGCATCGCAAACATTCGCCTGCAACAAATACGCATACAGCAGATAAAAAAGCTCCGGCCGAGACACTCCTTTATCCGTCACCTCCTTCCGTTTTCGATTTACCCGATGGTGGTATTGAATCGCCGCCTTCTGCTCCAGCTTCTCCGCCAGGGACTGAACCCGATCCCACTGATGCAAAGAAGCGTACACATCCGCCAAGTCCTTCACCGCATCCAATTGAATCCCCTCATCCAATCGGTCTACATAGTCTTCAAACAAGACGGCGGCTCGTAAATTCTCCTCTTGATCTTCCCCGAGACGAATCGTAAACAAGCGATACCGGCTGAACGCCAATCGCTCGGAATGCTGGTACTTCTCACATTCGGCAACGCAGTGGTAGAGCAGGGCGGCTGCTGTTCTTTTTCCTTCCCCAAAAAACTGCTCCGCCAACTCAAACAACAACGGCATATACGGCAATCGATCCGCCACCGCCTGCACTAACCGCTCTAAACAATCCAACTTGTCCAACTCCGCACACCGCTGGAGAAACGGCCCTAACCGCCTCCAATGCAGCGGCACGCCATGCAAACATTCCTCTAAGTAAATCTCGTACAGCGCCCCCTCTTCCAACCCCATCCCCTCCGTGATGAGATCCAAGTTATGGATGGAAATCTGCCGATACCCGCTCAACATCGCACTGATCGTCCCCGGATTGACGCCGGAAATCTCAGAAAATTGCTGGAGCGTAAGCCCCGCCCGCTTTATATAGCTCTCCAACTCTTGTCTGACCGTGGTTGCAGGTTTCATGGGAATACCTCCCCCGCGTCCAAATCGTAAACCCTTCTTTTGCGTCCCCTTATTTATCCATTTCAGCCTGATTGTATATCTTTTTTAAAGGCTAGTCAATGAAAATAGTACGTATAAGTACTGTTTAACTATATTAATTTCTAGTATACTTATCTGTATTTGCCTAACCACCTTACCTAACCTAAAAGAAGAGGTGGTAATCCATGAATTTACCAGAAATCGTTGGAAAACGAATCCGTGAATATAGAAAACAAAAGAACTGGACCCAAGAGCAACTAGCTGAAGCGGCTTCGCTTCACTACAGTTACATAGGCGGCGTGGAGCGTGGGGATCGGAATATTTCGTTGGAGACGTTGGAGAAAATTGCGACTGCCTTGGATATTCCGGCTGGGGATTTATTTCGTCCGGAAGTGGTACTCGATAAGGAGCAATTACTTGATGAACATATGAAATTGGTAAGCGACAGAAGTGCAGAGGAGATTGCGTTGATTACGCGGATCACGCGGGATGTGATTTGGGGGATGGGGATGAAGCGTTAGAAGCTTTTTTATAGAAACTCCCATACTGAGGTGATGTTATGCCGCTTTTGCACAATTTTCTAGGAAACCGAATCCGAGCTATACGAAACGCAAAGGGCCTCACCCAACAAAACTTAGCCGATTTGTCCGGTTTGGACTATAGATACATCGGAGCTATTGAACGGGGAGAACGAAACTTCTCTATTGATACCTTGGAGAAGGTCCTGACAGCACTAAAAGTTTCACTAAACGAACTTGCTTATTCGGATGTAGAGCAGAGTGAAAAGGAATCCGCACGCTGGGAAGCAATTGACCAGTTCATTGCGAATACTGAGGGGTTGACCGAAGAACAGATTGAGATCTTGCGGCGAGTGAATCAAGAGGTTTTGAGGGCGTTTAAATAGCCTTCTCACAGTCACATTATTTTAAGCGGACAACGTTAATGATGGAGGTTCCATGAATTTACCACAAATCGTTGGGCAACGAATCCGTGAATATAGAAAACAAAAGAACTGGACCCAAGAGCAACTGGCTGAGGCAGCTTCACTCCATTACAGTTACATAGGTGGCATAGAACGAGGAGATCGGAATATCTCGTTGGAAACATTGGAGAAGATTGCTGCTGCCTTGGATATTCCTGCTGGGGATTTACTTCGTCTGGAAGTGGTACTCGATAAACAGCAGTTACTTGATGAACATATGAAATTGGTAAGTGGTAGAAGTGCAGAGGAGATTACGTCGATTACGCGGATCACGCGAGAGGTGATTTGGGGGATGGGGATGAATCTACATAAGTGATAAAACTATTAAAAATTGAGGCACTGAACCCAAATATGTAGCGCTCTTCTTTACTTCACCTGATCTTTTATGAGTAAAAAGAAAAACCTCTCCATTTCGGAAAGGTTTTCATTCACGCCACACTCCATTATGATGCCAATACCCTTAAAAAACATTTAAATACTGTTGGAACAAAACACTAAATCCCTGGATCCCATTTTTCATTTGCCAATAACTATTTCATTTTTAATCTTAGTTGCCAATTCAATAGGTGTGTATAAATCAATATTTGTTGCGGGTGTCGATAGACTTATAATCAGGGAATATCTAACTTCCCTATCCCAACGATCTAACCACGGGCGCTTAGCCCACCACCCACTGATTGGATAAATCCCAACAATATTACTTGTGGCCAATTCTGATGCAGTAGTTTCCCAGATATCACTATGAATAGAACCCTTATTTCTTGCATTCGGACCTAATGTCCAATTTATGTTACTAGATTCAGAAGAAACCCCATCCTCCTCATCTTTTGCAGCCTGATTAATTCGCTTTATGAACTGTTCCTTTGTAGCCGTACCGTTCATGTCAAATCTTAGAGCATGTGACGCATAAGAATATCTGCTCTTCCACCCAACTTCCCCAGGGCTAGGTTCAATATAATAAGATAAAGTAATTTTTAATTTAACTTCAAGTTCGCCAAGTTCTAGTAATACTTCACTCGGAAAAGGTAATTCGTGAAGATGCATCTCATTTAAAGATATAGTTCCATTTGCCTTCTTGAATGGTGTTATTTTTGTTTGAATAACCATGCTTACATTATTTTTCAAACACCATAATGCCTTTTCTAAATTAGGGACTCCATAACCACAGATCCTAGCAAGGTCATGATAATGTCTCTTGTCAGTCCCCATAAGAAACTGTTCCTTTTGAGTTTGAGTCCATTCTGCTGAGTGTACAAGCAAGCCCCTAATAGTTTCAGGCCAAGCATTTGGATATTGTGCCTGAATCTGAGCTGCCATCCAAGCAGCAGAGGCTGTGGCTGCACTTGTAGCTTGAATCGTAGTAAATTGTTCCTTGTGAACATTATGTGACGTAGTCAGTATACTATGATTTGTATCAGACCATACTCCGTATGTATCAATGACCATATTACCACCCTCTAAGACAATTTCCGGTTTAATTGGCCATTTGTTTTTATCCCAAGTAAAAGATGTAGTACTATACGGTGATAGACCTCCCTTAGGTGCTAATGGAGTATAGTTAGAATAAGGAGCAAACTTATCAGTGTATGCACCAACTGTTAACGCATTCCACGATTGGCCTGGATTTTCTACGACACTCGTATAATTGCTGTCAGGATATTGATCCATGTGTTTAATATGGTTATTTCCTGCAGAAATCAAAATTAATTTATAAATTTCATCAATATAACCTGAAGTCAGTTCGTCTATAGCAGCCGACCAAGACGACGGACGTCCATCTCCTGTTTGATAATTTGGAGCAGTTACTGCCATACACAAAATCCGATCTCTTTCTGGGTTATCAATTATTGCTTCACTTACTATCCTTTGAACAATATCCCCATATAGTTCAGGTGGATTAACTCCTCTATCCGGTAAAATTTTCAAAGATTCAATTTTATGTTGGATTGTAATAGAATTAGACCCTAATAATGCCTCTTTAAGATCCCCATAAGTAATAACTCCACTCATATTGGTTCCATGACCGTTAAAATCAGCAGCAGACCAACTAGGATCGTAGGTCTTGCAATCTTCATCACTTAGCACTGGATTTAATAATATATGTCCATTGTTTACTCCTCCATCAAGTAAACTTACATATACCTTTGTATCATCTTGAACTATTAATCGATCCAATAAATCTCTAGACCAGTCAACTTGATCTGCATTTTCAATATCAACAAAGAAAACAATTGCCTCCGAAGCTCTTCTCATCTCCGCTATGTAACCACAAGAATTGATTATCTGCTGTAAATTTTCACGAGTACAATTAACTAAAACAACTCTCCGTTCCGGGAATTTAATCGAGTTTTTCTTTATCTCAATTTTTATTTTGTTTTCAATAATTGAAGAAAAATCATTATAAACAGCATCACTGTCACTACTTAACCAAATTTCACACCATTTTGGTTCATCCCCAGGTATCCAATCTCTCTCGCTCTCAGCCCAGAAGGATTCTAATATAGCTTGATTTATATCTTCTATTCCATCAATAAGAGAAGCATTTTTAGGTCTTCCTTTTGTGGTTTCCTCTGTCATGTATTTCTCAAGTTTATTAAGAAATACATGCCTTTTCTCTTGAGGTATAAACACTGTTGCAATCCGCTCAGTTAATCCATCTATCTTCTTCTCTCTAATATTCAACAATTTTATACCATCTCTGCGGCTCTCAAGGCTCTCAACCTTCAAGTCATAGCCCGGCAAATTACGAAACTCTACATAAACACCATCTCGAGACTGCACAGAAACAGCAGATTTGTCATTAATTGATTGATCTACCCACAATGCTTCAAACTTGTTCATTAATTTTTCACTATGAGTCATACGGTTTCTTTGAGGCATTTTAGATGATCCTTGACCTTTGCCCTTGTATGTAAAAGATGAAGTAGTATCTAGGAAGAAAAGAGAATAATGTTCTTTTGCCATATACTAGTTCCCCCTTATATATAGGCACTAATCTTTTCTTTAATCATCTTTAAAAGCAGGTCAGACTGAACAGTCTTCTTATCGTTTATAATAGTCTCTTTAACAGCGTCATCACATGCTTTTGATAATTCAGCATGACTAAGGTTCTTCCCGGTGGATATAAAATTCTCCATGCTTTTATCTAAATCATTTGGTGCAAATTGACCGAGTCTGTTTTTTAATAGATTTGGAATTTGTTCTTCATCTGGTAGTGAATAATGAATTACATCATCAAATCTTCGAAATAAAGCTGGATCAAGCATTCTTGAATTGTTAGTAGCTGCTATAATTATACTCTCCGAATCATCTTGCTCAATAAACTGCAAAAATAAATTGAGAACTCTTCTTATTTCTCCTACATCATTATCTACGTTTCGGTTAGTTCCAATTGCATCAAATTCATCGAAAAAATATACCGCTGAATTTTCATTAATTGCATCAAATATTGCTCTTAATTTTGTCCCAGTCTCTCCCATGTACTTAGTCATTAACTTATCCATTTTAATAGTGCAGAGCGGTAAACCTGTCTCCATAGCAACTATAGATGCTGTCATAGTCTTTCCAGTACCTGGGGGGCCCTCAAGAAGGATTTTTCTCCTATGGACAAGACCATGCCTTCTTAATTTTTCCCTTGACTCATATTCATTCAGTATTCGTCGAATTCTTTCCTTAATCTCCTCAGATACAACCAGTTCTGTCAGCTTATGATACTCCAGACTAATGCCTATTAGTTCATTAACGTCCTTATTAAATTGAATAATTGGTATGTCTTTATTCTGCGGTTTATTTAAGATATCACGTAATTCACGAGCGAAAGATGTGTGTCCGAGTTTCGCCTCATGCGCAGCTAGCTGCAGGACTATAGTCCTAAATCTTTCTTCATTATTTAATACGTGGGCCTCGACTAACATTTTTATTTGATTTGCAGTCGCCATTTTTATATCCCACCCCTTAATAATACGTTTAATACTGTTATTTTAACAGAAATCCTGACGAATAATACGGATTCCGAAACAAATCCTAAATGCCAGATCTTAGGGTTTACCATACCCGTACCGCTGGTTTTGAGAACCTATACGCAAAGGACAACAAAATAGCAATATTTCAATTAGAACTATAGAAAATTAATCAATAACAAAGTAAACTCATTCAACTATCCTATTAGAGTCTTGTACCGTTCACGTCACTTAAACCCTCCCCAACATCCCCTCCAAATACCCCCTCAACTCCGGGTCCCGACAATACAAATAACACCCCTTCATCCCTCGCGAAATCAGCACCTTGTAGATGTTTTTGATCAGCTTGGTAAGCTGGGCGGGGTTGTTTTTGAGGCCTCTTTTGCCCATGGTGTCTTTGTATTCGTTGTAATCGGCATAGAGTTCCATAGTCGTTGGATCATATTTCAGATCGTTGCCGATAATGACGCCGACGTAGTCGAATTCCAGGCCTTGAGAAGTGTGGACGCAGCCGATTTGTTCGACGCCGGCCTCGTGGATGGCCCAGGTGCTGGAGATAGAGCGACCGTTCCACGGCATTTGGAAGCCATGTTCCGGAATAGTGACGTCCGCGACTTCGCCGTTGCGGTTGCCTTCGGTGTCTTTGGTCCAATCCCAGGCGAACCCGGCAAGCATCCGTGCTTTGTGCCCCGCCGCTACCTTCGCTTTGATCTCTTCATAAACCGCGTTCGGCGTGTCGAACAGCTTGAACTCAAACGTGTCCTGGTCCCAACCGCTAAAGTTAGCTGTTGGACGGATTTGCAGCACGTGATCAATCCAGTTGATGAAGCCTTCGGCTCCCGAGCAGCGGAACTGGGCCGACAAGGTGTACTCGTGAACCTCGGAACCATAGTCAGCCGCGATACGCTCAATTTCGGCCACGGTGCCGATGTCGTCCGGACGGATTCGCTGGAACTCGTCGATGAAAAAGACGTTGACCTTCGAGGCCTTGATAATATCCTCGATTTGGTTCACGCCACGGTATTGGTAGGCCCCTTTTCCTTTCAGGCGGTGAGCTTCATCAACGATCAGTACGTCAAAAAAATTCTCCGGGCTATCGACAAATTGCCCCGATCCCGCAAACAATCCGCGAACCCGGGCTTTGTTCTTCGGTTGCTGCTTCGCCAGTGTCTCCACCATGACTGTTCGGAAGGAGGCGTTAGGCGCGACAAACTTGGCGTTCAGCTTGTGCTTCAACAAGCCGCCAAGCGCATTCATGGAGATGACGGATTTGCCGGTGCCCGGTCCGCCTTTGATGATGATTGTTTTTTTGCGGCTAGGGTCTTTGGCCAAGCTGAGAATCGTCTCGTAGGCGACCTTCTGCTCGTCCAGCAAAATGAACTCGGCATTCCCTTTGAACAACCCATCTACGTGATCGATGAGTTTCTTAGAAGGACGGATTTTACCGTTCTCGATCAGGTAAAGCAGGTTTATGCCGTTCCCCTTACCGACGTGTTGATGCAGAAACTCTTGGAGCTTCGCCGTATCGTCCGCCATAAATAAGGGGGCTTCCCGGATGATGTTCTGATAGCGTTCGCTCTTGAGCGGATCAGGCTCCGGCACGCGGTAGTTATGTAAATAAGCACAGGAATAGCTCTTGAGATCGCTGCTGTGAATCGCTTCGTTCATATCCTCCAGAAATTGGCGGTACGACCATGCCTGGTAAGACGGATGCGGGATCTCGCGCTGCCGGCCGTTGATATAGGCCACAACCACGTCCTCCCGATCCGTTGCCCGGGCTGCATCCCACTGCTTCAGCTCTACGATCACAAAATTATCCCGGCCCTCCGTGTCCTGCCCCGCCACGATGAAATCGATGCGCTTGCTGGTCGCCGGGATGTTGTATTCGATCATGACGCCGCAATCGTCGGCAATATTGGAATTGCGGATGACGCGTTCCATGAACTGCATGGAGTTGTTCCAGGCTCTTTTTTCGCCCGGGCTAGGTTTCATCCCCATCCTATTAATAAAAGCTTGCTCGATCTCCACGGTGATTTGGTTGCGGTCCACTGACTCGCGAAACTGCAACGCATTGCTGCTATAAATAATCATGCTGTATCCATACTCCTATAGTTCGTTATATTTCGTCATTTTGCCGAAAGCCTTGTCCACCGGATACTTGGTGCCGTTCCGCCGCATTTTGTCCCGAATGATGTCTTCGACGTTGAGGTCCAGCGCGTCGGCCAGATACACCGCGTAGATCAGCACGTCGGCCAGTTCGTCGGCAATTTCCTGTTTTTTCTGCGACACCGCGTCTTCGGACGTTTTCCACTGAAAAGTCTCCAGCAGCTCGGAGGCCTCCAGGCTTAGCGAGATCGCCAGATCCTTCGGATTGTGGAATTGCCCCCAGTTCCGTTCCTCCCGAAAAGCGAGCAGCATCTTGATCAGTTCTTCATTCATGTTCTTGCTCCTATCATTCCGTAATAGAGTTTGAGCCGCGCTAAACCTACGCAAAAAAAGAGACGGTCCTCCCCCTTGGTCCGGGGCCCGCCTCTTGTCGTTTCTTGGTGTGGCCATGCTTTGGCCCGTGGTTGAATCTTCCTACTTCCAACTTATTACGGAACGGGGGATTCGTCAAATTGAAGTACTTATCACGTGATTACACAAACAACAGACAAGTTGTTCAACATTTCTATCATAGAGACGAATCAGTCCCTATCTGGGCTATATTCGAAGTTATTAGTCTTGGGGAATTTGGAAATTTCGTCTCTTGCTCAAATATCAACATTAAGAAGAACATCTCGATATCACTAAATTTGAACCAGTCTTGTGATGCCAACGGAAAACTAACTGAAAGCATTATCTATATTATAAAAGACTTAAGAAATTCAATTGCACATAATGATGTCGTATTTGATACAAGATTCAAGAGTAGCAATCCAAGTGGGTCTTTGTTAGCATGTCTACGACTGGACACTCAAATTAGAAACATAAACTTCCATACTATAATTGATTATCTTATCCTTGTTATTTATCTCCTCAAAAACTTTCATGTTACCAAGACGGAATTAAACAAAATTGTCAGTAAATTTGAGATCTTGATTAACAACTTTCGAACCCAGGTCCCAATAAGCATTTACAATCAAATTTTCCACACCGATACCAGAAATAAGCTGAATTTATTAAAATCATTTATTGGCCCTTAAAATAATTGCATCATTTATGCTCTGAGTGTATATTATATATAGAGAATAGCGGTGAATGTCTTCGGACTACACCTAAAGGAATCGGACGCGTCCGATTCCTTTTTTATTTTATTTATTATCGTGTTTTTGCAAAACGATAATCTCTCGAATCGCTTTTTATGTTCGCCGCTCAGATCGATGACGGAAGTAGAATACCATGATGGCAAGCGTCGCCGACAAAAAAACGATTTGCATCAACGTGCGAGGAAACAAAGCTTGGTGCGCGTCCGTCGCCATGCCGGAAAGGGCGTGATATACATTGGCCGGGAACATGCAAATGAGAAGAACCGAGAGTCCTCCCGCCGCCCAGATGACCGTCGGACGCCACAGCAGCCCAATTGCTCCGGCCAATTCCAACACGCCGGTGAGCGTAACAATAAGACCCGGGTAAGACATAATGGGCGGCACCATATTGATGAGCTCCTCCCGCATCCCAACAAAATGTACCGTGCCGGTCAATACAAACATCGCTGCAACCCCACCCCGAAGGGCAACGGGCCAAGTGCGCAGACGCTTGACTCCCGCAGCTCCCAGGGCCAGGATCGCCAGCGTCACAACGATAAGAGTGATCAGGGGTTCCATGTTGCAGACCTCCTTTACTTTTCAAATTTTGCAGACCCCGGTATTAGAAACCTTTCGTGACCATCAGATAAAGAATCCCCAGCGGCAGCAAAGTAGCCACCGTGCCGTAGATCGCCCAGTTCCGAGACGCCTTATGATAGTCCGCCGGGACGCTGCCACTCTCGATGCCATCGGCGCTCAGGCGGATCATTTGGCGCTGCATTGGAAGGAGGATGAGCAGCCAAATCAGCCCGGTCAAGGCAAACAAACTCAATGAGAAGGTCAACCAATTCAGACCCATCAAGGAATAGCCCAAACTCCCCGTCATCATCCCGCCGGATAGGACGATCAGGGCAAGCCCGGGAATCGTAAAAACATAGTCGGCGATCATCACATTTTTAGCCGCATGGTGCATAATTCGCGGATTCCCGGTTCGATCGGCTCGAATTTTCCAAAATGCCGCCGTTACAATATTTCCAACCATCAGTAAAACACCGATCAAATGCAAGGTTAACCAAAATCCCACGTCCGCTCATCCTTTCTCTTCCCGTTTCTTACCGGGGTTCAAAATGTCCGTCATCAGCGCGGTTAAGTCCTGCGCTTTAACAAAAGCTTGCACATTCGGAATTCTTGCGCGAAGTCGGAATCCGAGGGTCATCAGGGTGAACAATTCCGCCGTTTTATCCGCTTCAACCGTTTCGGGAATGACGCCGTGCTGCTGACCGGTTTCAATCCAAAGCTGGGATAGAAATACGGTTCGGTCATAATACAGCTTCAAGGCCTCCGCAACCGCCGGGTCTTCCTCTTTGCCGAACAAGTACACAAGCACTTTGTTGGTCACGTTCTGCGGATTTTCGTATTCGACAATGCTGTCCTTGATTTTCTGCATGGGATCCTCAAAGTTCCGGCGGCCCTCCTCAATCTCATTCATGAATCGTTGGTTGGTTTCTTCAAGCCCTTCCTGCAGAAGCAGCACGAAGATATCATCTTTACTGTTGACGTAATGGAAAATGGCGCCTTTGGACAGGCCAGATCTGCCCATGATGTCCTGCATCGTAATCGAATGGCATCCCTTCTCCTGAATCAATGCTTTCGTCGCATCGATCAGGCGTCTTAGAGTCCGTTGTCTGCGCTCCTCCTGTTTCAAAGCCAACCCTCCAGGCAATTCTTCAAATTTTATATATTTTTATTATAAATACCGACCGTTGGTTTGTAAATAGTTTGTTTTGACCCGTAGGGTGACTTCTCTAAGAAGATGAGACGCTCCTCGTTTAAGATAGTCTAAACAATTGGGGGTATGGTTCGGCTCATATTGGATAAGATTGAAACATAAAATACTTGCAGATTAAGTTGCAGTTTAATTGTAATTCGACTTGCAGTTTGATATGCTGAGGGGGGAAATACATGAAACAAGAGGGGGGGAGCCTCGTGACAACCATGGAAATTCGAAAACAAGCCCAACTGCTTGTTCGGGAGATTGCACAAAAACCCGACCAAGAATTGATTACGATCGATGCAGGTTCTCTTAAAGGCCTCATTGGGTTAATGAGAGATTACGCCGTCCTTACCCACGTGACGAATTCGGACGCCGAAATTACGACAGTCGTGGATTCACTAGTTGACTATGTGGATATTAACGACAATAAGGCAAGTCACCGAGCCGAAACCCCTACCTATCGAACCACGGATCTCGCCCGTATCTTTAGAGTTTCCGTCACTGCAATAAACAACTGGATCGATGAAGGACGCTTCATCGGATATAAACGACAACCGCGCAAACACGCGAGAATTCCGCACTTTACACCATTTCAGCATCGGGACGGAAGCGTGGAACCCTTGGGATTAGTGGTAGAAAGGTATACGCAACAGGGACATGAATCATTTGCCGATCAGGATGAGAAGGCCATGCTTCTAAATGAAATTGAATTTCTTCAACAAAAATACGGTGGGAAGAAATTTGATGAAGCTTTTAATTCTGAACCTCTGACTGGCGAACAGGAGAGCGATGCCTCGCGATGGCGGTTTTACTTGGCGCGCCTGAAAGAACTTTCATGAGCCGTTATAGTGAATACGTCGAGAAGCACGTGCCTAGACCTCCCCTTGTGTGATTCGGTTTGAATATGATTGGCAGTATGACCCCGCTGATCCAAATGGCAGTTGGAAGTTCCACTACGATACTTACCATCCGGAAGCGTACTGGCCAGCAACCAAGCACTTTCATCAGCATGACCAGCCCACACCGCAAAAGACGAGTCATGGAAGGTTCTCCAATTTCTCCTTCCGGGACATGTGCTCCGTACTGGAAACGATACGCGTAGCCTTAAGGGTATCCAACAAATTGCCCTTACCTTAAATTCTCTCTTCACAAGCTTGCTAACTTATGAAGATCAATGGAGGAATCCAACGCCATGCAAGGTTATGCCAACAAACAAGCATTAATCTCTGAAATCCAGAAAACCGCTCAACTCTTTATCGCAGAATTTGAGGGAATCCCCGAAGCGGAGAAAACCTTGCGGTTGGAGGAAGTGGACCGCACGCCGCAGGAGATGATCGCCTATCAGATGGGATGGATTAACCTTATTCGGGGTTGGGATCGGGACGAGCTGGAGGGCAAAGAGGTCGTTACGCCTGCGCCCGGATTTAAGTGGAATCAATTGGGTGGTTTATATCAAAGCTTCTACGACCAATATCAGGACCGATCCTTGTCCCAGCTCATGGAGCTGTTTAGGACAACCGTCGATGAGCTGACGCCATGGCTTGAGGGGTTCAGCGACGAAGAATTGTTCGCGCCCGGAGGCAGAAAGTGGGCAGCTTCCACGCCTTCCAACTGGCCGATTTGGAAATGGGTCCACATTAATACCGTGGCGCCCTTTAAGTCTTTTCGCAGCAAAATCCGCAAATGGAAAAAAGTGCGCTTGACAAAGTAACCTTAACGGGGCTCACTAACTCCAAGATCTGCGCAAAACGTTAAAAACGCGATATAGAATGGATACATACAGCTCACAGCTATTATGACTAGCCCTATCCCCGGAAGAGGTCTTTCTTGGGGATCCGTAATCGGATAGGCGTAAGCAAAACATTTGATAAATATCAGGAGATAAGGGATCCAACCAATCGTTGTCAGGTATTTGAGGTTTCCAGGGTTCAGCTTGAATCGCGTAAGAACATAAGCGAGGATAGTCGACAGAATAAAAATGATGAGAACCGCAACAGGTACATAACGATCCATAGGGGTGATCCCCGTGACTCTTTCCAACCGATACACATTCACCAGAAGCTCCACTTGAATAAATAAGGAAAAGGCATAAAGCAAGCTCACGCAATTCACTTTCCAGATCATCTTCATCCTTGAATCCAAACCTCCCCACTTTAGGTTCCGATGGAGACATAAGAGCCCTCCGGCCCCTACGACTCCATCTCCCCTTCGATCCGCTTCATGAACTCCTCCGCGGCGCTGTAGCCCAGCTGCTTCAGATACCAGTTGTTGGCGGCGGCCTCGATCAGGCCGGCGACATCCCGGCCGGGCTGGAGCTGGATCTCGATATGCGGGATCTGGACACCTAAGTATTCCGTAAACTGCGGCACCGTCTCCAGTTCATTGTTTAAGTCGTTTTCCTTCCACGGCACCAGCTCGATATCCAATACGATCCGCGTCTCCTCCTGAAAAGCCCGACGCCCGTACTGCCGCACCACGTTAATCAGCCCGATGCTGCGCAAGGCCAGGAATTCGCGGGTCGTTTCGTTATGGGTTCCGAGCAGCGTAGTCGGACTCAGCTTCTTCAGCACCACAATATCGTCTGCAACAAAGCGGTGTCCCCTGCGGATTAAGGTATGCGCCGTTTCGCTTTTACCGATCCCGGATTTGCCGCGAAGCAAGATGCCGATCCCTGAGACATTCACGCACACTCCATGGATCGAGATCTCCGGAGCCAGCGCCTTGACCAGGTAACCGTCCAGCTTGGCGATAAACTCCGTCGCCGTCTCCTCCGTACGCAGCAGCGGAATGCCTTCCTGCTCGCAGTACAGCTCCAGATACGGAATCTCCTGCTGCCCGGACGTCACGATAAAGCACGGCGGGTGATATTTTACGATGTTCCCGATATGCAGCTTGCGTTCCTCCACGCTTAACGTCAATAAATAGTTAATCTCCTTCCGTCCGAGCACCTGCACCCGATTCATTGGAAAAAAATCAAAATATCCCACGAACTCCAGCCCCGGCCGATGCGCCCGAGGACGATCAATCTCGCGATCCATACGCTCCTCGCCCGCGAGGATCTCCAACTTGAATGTGTCCACCAGCTTCTGTACGGTGATCGTCTTCATCTCGTTCTCCTCCTGTCATTTAATGATGCGAGTGGCCTCTCATCCAGCGCCCCGGGTGTTTCAGCGGCTCGTTATCGGAGAACAAATCAGGCTCCTCCCTCAGCATTTCCGTAAGGACTTCCGCCACGGCGGCGGCATCGCAGACTCTAACCACCGCATCTCCCAGCATACCCTTGCGCATCGCGCCTCGAACCTCAAGAACTTCTTCGACTTTCCAAAAATGCTCCGACCAAGGCAACCCGCAATGCCTGCGGGAAGGGACCGGAATCTCCGTACCGTCCGGCGTGACCGTGTACAACCTCTCGTGATCGTCGGTGAGTCTCCCCGGGATATCCACCCATTCCTCAACCCCATGAATGAAGGTATTCCGCTTCAAGTCCACCCCAACCAGCAGAATCGTCGCGTTGCGATCCAGCAGCTTCCCCCACGAGGAGCCGCGGGCGCACGGAGTATCAAAAAGATGATCCTCCGCAATAAACGCCTTGGCCTCCCGCCCTAACGCGGCCACCGAGTGAGTAGGATGCCACGAGCGCACGACCCCCGGCCTTTGGCGGAAGAGCTCCGGCAGAATGCCGACGCAGACCGGCGAATGCCCCACCTCGAACCGGGGTTGGTCCTTATTAATGTACGACCAGGTATGCGTAGGCAACACCAGCAATCCCTGATCCATATACGCGGTAAAAGCGTCCAAAACCGTATCCGCGCCGCCTTCGACCTCGCCCAAACTTTTCATGGAGGAGTGGACCAGCACCGTTCCCGTACCGTCCAGGCCTAACGCCTCCAGTTGCTTTAGCAAGCTCTCTTTCGTATGCCTCATCCTTGTGCTCTCCCCTCGTGTACAAAAGGGTACTCGATCTATTCTATAAGTTAAATTCGCCTAGTTTTAGCAAAACTCCTTTCGATGGCGGATTTAAGAGAGTGATGCTGAAGCATTTACGAGATGGCGAACCTCGCTTCATTTCTATCCACACTAAAAAGAGACGGTCCTCCCCTTTGGGGTAAGGAACCCGTCTCTTGTCGTCTCTTGCGTAGCCAAGCTCTGGCCGTGGTTGATCTTACTTTTTCGCTGATGAGGTATCCGTTTTTAAAATTTCCCTCAACACATTCTTTGCCAACATTAGCTTCTCATCGTTCGCCTCACGAAGCATGTCCACAATTTCTTGAACAGCCCGGTCCAAGGACGTCAACTCCATTTCTTCCTCAGTGTAAGCAAACAATTGGATCAAATTAACTTCCAAGGCTTCTGCAATTTTGGCTAAATTCATAAGCGATACGTTTTTCTCGCCGCGTTCAACTTGTCCTATATATGAAAAGTGAAAGCCACCCTTTTCTCCAAGAGATTCCTGGGAAAGCCCCCGTTCTTTTCGCAATACACGAACTCTTGCCCCCACTTGCTTCAATACCTTCCGGTTCACGAGATTCACCTCTCTATGTCAAAAGTGTAGTCAAGTTTCCAAGAGGCAAACACCGAACCATAAATATCATTTACATTTTTGATATTTATAGATATCATTTAGAAGTAAAAATTTTCCGGTTGGAGGTTGAAGTGTAGTGGATAACAATGCCCTAATTAAGGACTACCAGAGTCTCTCCTTTTATCACATAAAATTAGCACGTTTGATGCGGAATCATGGCCAGTTTAAAACAGCCGTTGTCCTATGTAATTGGGCGTTAACCTCCATGACTCGAGCTTTTTTTATATATGAAAATCACGAGAGATTTGAAGATGAGGAAATTTTTCTAATTAAAATATCTGTCCCGCTACAAATGAGCCTATATCTGGGGTTGGATGTGATGACTTTTATCGATAAGCTGAACTTTTTGATTAACGATGAAAATTCATCTGATATTCCAATGCATGCTCCTAAGAGTTATCCACAAAATGAATGACGGAAATGGGACACATCCGGACCGTTGCGCTATCCCCTCATTTCCCATCAAAACTCGCAAAAAAAACTGCGCCCCTAACGGGATCGCAGTCCATAAACTTCGGCGGGCTTTCGGCCCGTATTTAAATATTTGCGGCCACGTTGCGCGCTTGTTCATCCAACCGCTGCGCAAAGGAAAAAATATCGTTAAAGTCCTCCATCGTCACCCGGATCTGCTGCTGGCTCTCCGCGATGGACGACTGGACGCGGCCGGTGCCTCCAGAAATCTCGGCGATTTCCTTGGTGATACCGCCAATCGTGACTTGAATCTTCGCCACGGATTCCGATACCTCATTGGACAGCTTCCGCACTTCGGTCGCGACGACCTCAAACCCTCTGCCATGCTGGCCCGCGTGGGCGGCTTCAATCGCCGCGTTCAGGGCGAGCAGATGGGTTTGCGCAGCGATTTCGCGAATCGTCTGCACGATCCCTTGAACCAATTTGGCCTGCTCCTGCAGTCCCTCCAAAGTCAGCGTATTCTCTTCCGAAATTTCGGCAATCCGGTCTACGCTCAACAGCAGTTCCCGGCTCCGGCTGATTCCCTCTTCCGCACTCCGGTTCAAGGTGTGGGAAGTCGTCTCCAATTCCTTGACCACTTCGCTCAAAGTGAATTGGCGCGCCGTAATATCCGTCGCGATTTTCGAGACGCCGATGATCTCGGTTTCCTGTTCATTGTAGATCGGCATATAAGTGGCCTCCAGCCACACCGTTTCCCCGCGAGCATTTCTTCGTTCTATCTTATCCTGAAAGCTTTGTCCGGACAGCAGATCGCTCCAGAATTTCTCATAAGCCGGCGAGTCGGCAAAGGTATCGAAGCAGAAATCCCGATGCCGCATGGTTAGGATTTCTTCAACTGAATACCCCATCGCAATGGCGAACACCTCGTTCACATAGGTCACCTTGCGATCGACGTCAAAACGGATCATCGCCAGATTTTTCTCCAGCGCCCTCATGAGCAGCTCGTTCGTTACCGTTTGTGCATTCAACATTCTCAACCCCCACTATACAATCGACACGTGCGCAGCATTGAATGACAAGATCTAAAGCATCATTATACCATCTCCTTCTATACAAAAAATAGACATCAAAGATCAAAGCTCTCGGGAATGAACCAAATTTGAATTTTCCCCATGACAATCTCTACCACTTCCTATAAAATATTAAAGTCAATTTAAAATATTTTTTCGGCACCACGCTTCGCATGACACCTGTCAGGGAGTACCCAAAATTCGAAGGAGGAATGAACTTGAACAAACCTCGCAGTCCGAAATTCATCCTGATCGCATCCCTGTTGGCAGCCAGTCTGGCGGCCCTGCCGTTCTCCGCATCCGCCGCGGACGGAACCGGAGCGGCCACCGTCGATCTTCGCATTCTGGAGACGACCGACCTGCACGTGAACATCGTCAATTACGACTACTTTGCGGACAAACCCACGGACGAGTACGGCTTGGCCAAGACGGCAACCTTGATCAAACAAGCCCGCGCCGAAGCGAAGAACAGCCTGCTCATCGACAACGGCGACCTGATTCAGGGCAACCCGCTGGGCGATTACATCGCAACGGTGGACAAGCTGCAGGAAGGCGAAATCCATCCGGTCTACAAAGCGATGAATTTGCTCGGTTATGACGCAGGCAACTTCGGCAACCACGAGTTCAACTACGGCATAGACTTCCTGAAGACCGCCGTCCAAGGTTCGGATTTCCCTTACGTCAACGCCAACATCTACCTGGACGACAAGGATCAAGACCCTTCGAACGACAAGAACGCCTTCACCCCCTATCTTATCCTCGACAAAGAGGTCATCGATAGCACGGGCGCTAAGCATAACCTGAAGGTTGGAATCATCGGCTTCGTGCCGCCGCAGATCATGTCCTGGGACAAGGCGCATCTGGAGGGCAACCTGATCGCGAAGGATATCGTGGAAACAGCGAAGAAATTCGTGCCTCAGATGAAAAAAGAAGGCGCCGACCTCATCATCGCGGTGCCGCACTCCGGCTTCGAGGACATCCCGCAAACGCCGCTGATGGAGAACTCGGTTCTGTACCTGAGCAAGGTGGAAGGTATCGACGCGATCCTGTTCGGCCACGCGCATAAGGTGTTCCCGGATGCCTCTTTCGAAGGCAAGACCGGCGTTGACCTCGCCAAAGGCACGATCAACGGCGTGCCGGCCGTCGAACCGGGGTATTGGGGCAACAACCTCGGGATCATCGACCTGACCCTGGAGAAATCCGGCGATACCTGGTCGGTGAAGAACTCCAAAGTCGCCGTGAAGCCGATTTATGACACGGTGAATAAGAAGCCGTTAGTAGATGCGGACGAAACGATTTGGAAGGCGATTGAGGAAGACCACGAGGCCACGCTGAAATATGTCCGAGGCCCGGTTGGCAAGACCAGCGCCCCGATCAACAGCTGGTTCGCTTTGATCCAGGACGATCCCTCGATTCAAATCGTGACCAACGCGCAGAAATGGTACGTTGAGAAACATCTGGAAGGCACGGAATATGAAGGCCTTCCGGTATTGTCGGCGGGCGCTCCGTTCAAAGCCGGCGGACGCCAAGGCGCGAACTACTACACGGACATCCCGGCCGGCGACATCGCCATCAAGAACGTGGCCGACCTGTACTTGTACTCCAACACAGTGAACGCCGTGCTGGTGACCGGCGCCGAAGTGAAGGAATGGCTCGAATGGTCGGCCGGACAGTTTAACCAAATCGATCCGACCAAGACGGAAGCCCAGGAGCTCGTGAACTACGACTTCCCAACCTATAACTTCGACGTCATCGACGGCGTAACGTATCAAATTGATGTGACGCAGCCGGCGAAATACGACGCCAAGGGCGGCGTGCTAAACGAGAAATCGAGCCGCATCGTCAATCTGTCCTATGACGGCAAACCGATCGATCCGGCGCAAAAATTCGTCGTCGCCAGCAACAATTACCGCGCGTCGTCCAGTAAATTCGCAAATCCGGACGGAAAGCGGATCATCCTGGCCTCGCCGGACGAGAACCGCCAGGTGATCATCGACTACATCCGCGAGAACGGCACGATCAACCCGACCGCGGACGACAACTGGTCGCTCGCTCCGTTTGGCAAGGCCAACGTTACGTTCGCGACTTCGCCGGCCGCGAAAGAAACGGCTGCGAAAGCGGGCAACCTGAAATTTCTGGCCGACACGAAGGACGGATATGCCACCTTCCAGCTCAGCTCGGCGGCCGAATCGGCCAACCCGGCACCGACTCCTGCGCCGACACCGACGCCAACGCCGGCACCGACACCAGCACCAACACCAGTGCCAGCGCCTGAACCTTCGCCGACACCGGCTCCTGCGCCTGTGACGCCGAAGCCAACGGCTCCAGCTCCCGTACCGGCTGCCGGGAAGGACCTCGTCTACGTCGTGAAGAAGGGCGATACCCTGTATGACATCGCACTGGAGCACGGCACGACCTGGCAGGCACTCGCCAAGCACAACAAATTGTCCAACCCGCATCTGATCCGGATCGGACAGACAATTCAGATCCCGGTAAAGTAGCGTAACGCACGGCTTTACCGTACCAACAAACCGAGCTGTCTCTGAAGGTCATGAAAGTGACCCCGGAGGCAGCTCTGTTTTATTTGAGACGACCCCTCCATCCTCAACTTCCACGCCGAAGAATGCGTCCGCCCATGTGACAAAAATGTTTGTTTGCGGATCGTTTTGTAAGACGAATCGAGGGAGAAGCTTTCTCGTCTGGGCTATGATGTACCTAGATCAAAAGGCGAGACCTGGGTGAGGAGCGGAACGGTTTGGACAAGACAAAAACGACATTGCTGAAAAAAACGCTGCAAACGTCCCTGCTATGGGGATGTATCATCGGAAGTATGATCAACATAAACGAAGCAGCCGCGATGCCGGGGAATGCCGAGGCAGCGGTTCGAGCCCATGAGGCAGCGGCCGAAGGGGGCGTCGAGGAATTCAAAACGCAATTGGACGATCAGATCCCCAAATGGCAGAAGAAATACGGGGTCCCGGGCGTAGCCGTGGGCATCGTGCACGATGGGAAAATCGCCTATCAACTGACTTACGGATACGCAGATAAGGATAAGAAGCTTCCGGTTACGGACAAAACGCTTTTTCAGGCGGGTTCGATCTCTAAAAGCTTGACCGCCTGGGGGATTTTGCATCTTGCGGATCAGGGCGTGCTGTCTCTGGACGACCCCGTCAATAAGCACTTATCCCGCTGGCAGCTCCAAACATCCGGCTTCGACCCGGATGAAGTCACGATCCGCCGGCTGCTGAGCCACACTGCCGGATTGCCGGCGCACCGGGGATACCTTGGAACGGCTCCCGGAAAGCGACTTCCCACGCTCGAGGAATCGTTGTCGGGAAAAGGTAGATGGGACAAACCCCTGACCGTCGCCAAGCGCCCCGGAGAACAAGCCTTCTATTCCGGGGCGGGTTATACCCTGCTGCAGTTGGTGATCGAAGAAGCCACCGGACTTCCTTTTGCGCGTTACATGGACGAGGAAGTGTTGAAACCGCTCGGGATGGCTTCCAGTTCGTTCCGGCAGGACACCGATGAACCCGAGATGGCCAAGAGCTACGGCTATTTCGGCCAGGAGTTGCCGGATTACCGGTTCGCGGAACAGGCCGCGGCGGGCCTAAGAACCAATCTGACGGATTTGTTGAACCTCCTTCCGGCAAGCATGGACCGGGGCGAGGGTTATCCGCCGGGGGGCGGGCTGCTGCCCGGCCAACTTGTAGACGAGATGCAAAGGCCGGTACTGGGCGAAAACGGGTTAGGCGTCTTCGTGCGAAAGCTGCCGCAAGACCGCGTCTTGATTTACCACGACGGCAGCAACCGGGGGTGGCATTCTTTTTACGGCTTGATCCCGGCGACCCGGGACGGCTTGGTCATCTTGACGAACAGCGAAAACGGCGTGGATCTCAGGCAAGATATTTACAACGCCTGGATGAAATACGAGACCGGCGAATTCCCCGAAAGCTACTATGCGGTAGAGCAAATGCGAAAAACGAATCATCTGATCGGGGCGGCCCTGGGAATTGCGTTAGGCGCGTATTTGCTGGTGTTCGTCTTGCGGCTTGAGGGAGGCCGGAGAGTTTTTATCGCCATCCATCCGCAAAAACCATATATCCGGCTAGGCATCCGCACGCTGCTGGTTCTGCTTTCGGGTTCCGCGCTCATTGGCGCCGGTTATGTTTGGAGTGTACTGAGCCTCTATTCCGGCTATAAAACGGTATATCTTTGGGTGTTGGCATGGCACATCGCCCTCCTGATCGCGGGAGGGTTCCCCAAAAAGCCGAAAACGTACAGGAACAAGCGAGATTTAACATCGAGTTAACCTTCGTTAACGCCAGCTGGGCCGCGCGTGATACGATCGGACTAAGGAGCGGAATCCCCCGGCGTTTAACTTCATAGAATAAAGCGAGCAGCAGGATCGTATCATATCCTGCTGCTCTTTTCACTATGTTCACCCGCTCGGGGGATTGAAATGCTATTTTAAATACTTGACCAAATCTCCCCAAAATGCCGGGTAATGCTGCCAGTTCACAAATTCCAGCGATCCCCAGTGCGGCGCGCAGTCGCTCGCGAAAGCCGCCGTCTTGCCCTTACCGTATTTCCCCAGAACAAGAATCGGATCGCCTTCATGACTCAATATTTCTTCCGCTCCCGGCTTCGTAATCAATTTATTATAGCCAAGCAGCTTTGGCCAAGCTCCGAACGAATCGATCAACGGATGGGATCGGGGCGCTTTCGGAGAGATACCCTCCGGTTTCTCCACACGATCTTCACCAGGCATCATTTCAACCGGTAAGACTTCTGCCAACGGGGAGTTCCGGTAGTTCGCCTTCCCCTCGATCCCCATGAATGTGAGATATCCTCCGATCATCAGGAGTCCCCCGCCCGCGGAAACGAACTGTTTGATCAGCTCAAGTCCGTTAGGCAACATTTCCATTTGGTAAAAGGTCGGGTTCTGCAACAAGAAGGTATTTGCGCCCACATCGCTCAGCACAATCGCATCATACACCTGAAGTTCTTCCAACGTTCTGGGAAAACGCACCTGCACTTCGTGGGAAGGCATGTAAGTAACGTCAACGCCTTCTTCATGCAGGCAGGACAGTAGATAAGTAGCGCCTTCTTCGTATTTCGTCGATGTAAAACTGTCAAACCCTTTCGTATGAATCATGTGAATGATCCAGGATTCGCCGATAAATAATAGCTTCATCAAATGACACCTCCGCTTTAGCTCATCGTCCGTTGTTCTTTCTCGTTATGCCTCTTCCGTTTCGCACCAATCCAGAATGGTTTTGGCTATCATTTTGACGGCGTCGATCACTTCGTCTACAGGCGTAAATTCGTCGCTGTGATGGGCAAGCCGGGGATCTCCAGGACCGAAATTGACGGTAGGAATCCCGACGTTGACCAGCCAGCCCATATCCGTGTGAAAGCCCAATCCTTCGATTTTCCCTTCCAGACCGATCGCTTGCAAAGACTGAACACAAGTTTGGACAAACGGATGGGATACTTCCGTTTCCGCACAATCCGCATCCACCATCCATTCAATTTCCGGCATATTTTCGCTTAGCCAAGGATCCGATTGGGCAAGGTTACGGATAAATTCCTCCAGTTCTTTTTTCACATGCCCGCCGACGAACTTCTCGTCCCGTTCCGAAGGCAAATATTGCGCGTTAAATACGATTTCGGCCTGATTCGCGAACGATGTCGGATACTCTCCCGCATTGAACTGGGCGACGTGTACTTGGCAAGGGATCGGGAGCAGAGGGTGGGTTTTGCGAACAGCCCAATCCTCATTCAGCAGATCGAATTGATCCAGAAATAATCGGGCTTTCTTGACCGCGTCGACCGCGCCGCCAGCCTGCCAGTCCGCTTGCGGCATTTCGATATGGCCGCTGCGGCCCTGGATCTTTAATTTGCCCCACAAAATCCCTCTGCACAAAGGGGCGATGGTCAGCGAGGTCGGCTCGGTCAGGATACACGCGTCCGCGCGGTACCCGTGATGGACGAAATCGAGCGCCCCCATGCCGCCGGCTTCTTCGTCAACGACGGTGCCCACGATGACGGGGCCCTTCAGCTTAACTCCGCTCCTGACGATCGCTTCGACCGCCATAATCATGGCGGCGACCCCGCCTTTCATATCAACCGCGCCGCGGCCAAACAGCTTCCCGTCAATCACTTCGGCGCCGAACGGATCGACCGTCCACTTCGATCCCGCCTTGACCACGTCGATGTGTCCGAACAACAGTAGCGATTTTCCCGCCGCTCCTTGTCCAAAAGTTGCGGCCAAATTCGGTCTTCCGCTAAAGTCCCTTCCCGGGTAATAACCGGCCATCCCTTCATATTGCTTCAGATCGTCCGCCACCGGTTCCCACATTTCGATTTCCGCGCCCAATCCGGACAGCTTCTTGGCGATAAATTCCTGGACGTCCTTCTCCTTGGACGGTGCGGCTTCCTCGAAAAACCATGGATTTACGCTGGGAATTTGGATTAATTGCTGCAAAAATTCAATAATTTCATCGTGATGGCCGTCGATCCACTCCATGATTCGTTCCTGTTGATTCATCGGTCCCAAGCCTCCTATTTTCAAATCGCTTCTTTATCCGAACTGTACAATGTCTCCGTTTTTAAATTCGACCCAGGGGTTGATCATTTCGTCGCCAAATTTGTCCTGTTTTTTTTCAATGACAAACATATAACGGGCATCGCCTTCAACCGGATAAGCCGGACTATGCCAAACCCCGCGGCTCAAAACGATCGCTTGGCCCGGCTTAATTTTGAAGCATTTGACCGAGAGAGGATCGGGACATTCGTCGGGGTCGTCAATATTCGCGCACAGCGCAACCGGCTGAATGATCTCCTTGTCAAAAGGAAGCAGCAGCTCCTCCCGACTCACATGCCGCTCCATGGAAGCGACCTGGAATTCCCTTTCTTTGGTAACGACCAAACCTGCGCCGACCGGCACGTCAACGTCCAACATCTGGACATAACTCCAGCAATCCCATCCGTCGCCCGTTTTGGACGGAGCAGCGGACGGAAGGTCAATTACTTTTCCGAAGGGGCGAAAGGCCTCTTCCGTTAGCTCTTCCACGCTGAATCTATGCTGCATTTAATTATTAAGCCTCCTCATTTGCGGTTAGAAATCGAAGTTGTCCACGTTATCGCTCGTGATTTCAAGCATGCCGATGAAGATGTTTGGACCGTCCACGGTTACATTGCCGACTGTCGGTATTTCCATGCCGTCCGTAATCTCCTTACCTTGTGCCAATTGATCAAGAACATAAACGGTTGTGTATGCGAGTTTTCCCGGATCCCAAATGACGACCGTGTTAATCGTGCCGTTTTTGATGTAGTTGGTCACCACGCTGGGAACCGCGATTCCGGTAATAGCGACTTGTCCCTTTTCCAATGTGCCCGCCTTTACCGCCTGTTCGACGACTTCGCCCGCAGCCGGGGTTTCGCCGCCCGCAAAACCGATGATGCCTTTCAGGTCCGGATACGTTTTGATCAAATTTTGCGCATTGGCGTAGGCCTTCTGCTGATCGTCGTCACTGGATACGGTCGTCACGATTTCAATGTCCGGATAATTGGCTTCCAAATAGGCCTTCGCCGCATCCGATTTGGCGATTTGGTTCTGGGATCCGAGACCGGCTACCATAAACGCGACCTGGCCTTTGCCTCCGATTTCCTCGCCGATAATCTGCGCCATTTTTTCTCCGACTTCCTTGTCGGTAGCCGGGGCAACATAATATTGACGGTCGGTATCGGGGGCATCGCTGTCCCAGGTGACGACTTTGACGTCCTGGCCGGCTGCCTTTTTGAATATCGGGCCAACCGCTTGGGCGTCATTCGGCGAAACGCCGATGCCGTCCACTTGTCGGGTCAACATATCCTGGATCATGTTAATCTGCTTGGAAGAGTCCGCCTCAGTAGGGGCGTTATAGATGACTTCCACGTTCAAATCCGCCGCCGCCTGCTCGACACCTTTTTCCGCCGCGGCCCAATAAGCCGGACCAATCGACTTGGGATTCATGAAATACGTTCTCGAACCGGACGACGAAGAGGTCGAATTCCCGCCGTTCCCCGCGTTTTCCCGAGCTCCGGAGCCGCCCGAATTTGCGCAAGCAGCCAGATTCACCGCCAATAAGCCAGCCATTAACGTCATACCGATTTTTCTCATTTCTTTCCCCTCCAATTTAGTTATGCTTTTTGTTTTCCGACAGCGAACAACAGCAGAACGCCAAGGATTACCGCTTGATACAGCACGGATATCCCCATTAAATTCAGGCCGTTGCGCAAAAATACGATAATGAGCAACCCGACAAACGTTCCCGCAAGACTCCCCCTTCCGCCGAAAATATGCGTGCCTCCTATTAATGTTGCCGTGATTACATCAAGCTCTATATTTGTACCTGATGTCGCTTCTGCGCTTGCCAGACGGGACACTAGGAAAACACCAGCCAAAGCCGAGAACAATCCGCTTAGCATAAATAGGATGAAACGAATGCGGACTACGGATATACCGGAGTATCGGACCGCTTCCTCGTTGTTTCCGATGCCGTACACATACGTGCCGAATCGCGTCCGTTTTATGACAAAATTTGTGATCAAAAACATAGCTGCCAGGAAAAGCGCATTAAAAGGAATTCCAAATACGGATTGCTGCCCGAGAAAGTAGAAGGCGTCCGGATAACCGCTGATCGGTCTGCCTTCATTCAACACATAAACGAGGCCGCGAAGCATGACAAGCATACCGATGGTCACCACGATCGCCTGCATCCGATGCCGGGCAATCAGGTAGCCGTTAACGCTTCCGCACAGCACCCCCGCCGCCAGCCCCAGGACAACGCTGAGCCAAATGTTCATCCCGCCCTGGTACGCCAACCCCATGCAAACCGCGGAGAAGGCGAGAATCGATCCGACGGACAGATCCATGGCTCCGGAGATGATGATCATCGTCATCGGGATAGCGATAAGACCGATCTCCACCATCTGATTCAGGACATTCATGAAATTTGTGAAGGACAGGAAATAAGGGGACATGAGGCTGAAAAAGACGATAATGAGAACCAACAAAAGAAGCTGAACCAACATTTTATTGGACCCGTTGTGAAGAAATTTGGCCACGGTGCTCAAATCAAATCGCCCTCCTTTCGTTTATTTTGCCTTACGTATTGCAACGTGTTGATGACAATGGCCAGAATGATCAGAAACCCGGTTGTCGCATCCACCCAAAACGGAGACACCTTCACGATGACCAAGCCATTTTTGATCAGCCCCATCAACAGCACGCCGATCATCGTTCCCGCGATGGTGCCGATTCCGCCAAATATGCTTCCGCCTCCGATTAAGACGGCGGCCATCACTTCAAAAGACAAACTATTGCCGGCCGTGGAAGCTTGTACGCTCCCCACCTTCGAGGCGAATATGACCGCGGCGATGCCGACCAGCATTCCGCTGTATACATAAACCATGAATTTGGTTTTCGGCAGGCTGATTCCGGCCAGCTTCGCCGCTGCTTTATTGCCGCCGATGGAGTAGATTCTTCTGCCGAAGCGGGTGAATTTCAATAGAAAGGCAAAACTGATGATGAGGATAACGGCGATGATCAGAGGAAATGAAATCCCTAAAATATGACCTTGCCCGTAAAATTGAAAGGACTCGGGAAAATTGGTCATCCATGTCCCCCCGCTGATGCCTACCGCCAAACCGCGGAAAATATACATCGTAGCCAGCGTAACGATAATGTCCGGGATGTTCATGACCGCAATGAAGTACCCGTTAAACGCGCCGCATGCGATTCCGATGGCGATTCCGAGCAAGGAAGCGAGCCAAGGAGGCATCCCGTTGCTTAGAAACAAACCGACGGAAGTGGCGGTCAGCGCCAACACTGAACCCACCGACAAATCGATGCCTCCCAGCAGGATGACCATGGTCATCCCGATGGCAACGATAAACGTGGAGATATTCTGCTCCAAAATCTGCATCACGTTGCCTATCTGCAGAAAATTCGGGGAAATTAAAGCAAACAGGATGCCTACCGCCAGCGTAAAGAAAATGATAGGCGTTTCGTGGACATTCGTGATACGTTTCATACGGCATCTCCTTTCATCGTCCGCGGATTAGAAGCGCGCTTCAGCAATTGCTCCTGATCCGCCTCCCCGTGTCCGAATTCGTGAACTAGCTCTCCCTTATGCAGAACCAAAATCCGGTCGCTCAAGCCAATCACCTCCGGCATTTCGGAAGAAATGAGCAATATGCTCAGCCCCCTCAGTGCCAACTGGTGAATGATATGGTAGATTTCGGCCTTCGCTCCGACATCTACCCCCCGCGTCGGTTCTTCGAGAATAAGAATCTCCGGTTCGGTCGCCAGCCATTTGCCGATAACGACTTTCTGCTGGTTGCCGCCGCTCAGAAAATCGACGCTTTGCAGATCACCGGTCGCTTTAATGTGCAGTCGCTCCATGTAGGACCGGCTCATCTCCCCGATGCGTTCCCGGTCCAGGATCAGACCTTTGGAGAGCTGGGGCAGCATGGGGAAGCTTAAATTTTGGCGGATCGACATTGGCTTGATGATCCCCTGGCGGTGACGATCCGGCGGGACGTAGGCAATCTTCTTTGCTTTGGCGTCACTCGGACTATTGATTTGCACGCGAACGCCGTTGATTTCAATTTCGCCCTCACCTTTCTTCAACCCGAAAAGCCGTTGTGCGACCGTATGAGAGCCGGAACCCGGCAACCCGAAAAGCCCCAGGATCTCGCCCTTTTTTAAAGCGAATGAAATCGCATGGGCGGCGTCTAACGACAATTCCTTCACCTCCAGCACCGTCTCTTCACGATGCTCCATCAACCGGACAGGGTACAGCTGGTTGACTTCCTTGCCGACCATCATTTGAATCAAAGATGGTTCGGTAACTTCTTCAATCCTCTGCGTAGCGATTTTCCTCCCGTCTCGCAATACGGTCACCACATCGGCAATTTCAAATATCTCTTTCATCCGGTGCGAGACATAAACGATGGCTACGCCCTGTTCCTTCAGCCGCTTTACCACATCAAACATTTTCTGCACTTCATTCTCCGGCAACGCCGCCGAAGGTTCGTCCATGATCAATACGTCTGCCCGGAACGATAAAGCCTTGGCGATTTCTATAACCTGTTGACTGTGAACGCCGAGATGCCGTACTTCCTTGCGAACGTCAATCCCGCCGCCGCCGATCGAATCAACCAGTTTTTGCGCTTCGCCGATCATTTTCGACCAGTTGATCCGGCCGAACCGGCCAACCATTTCCGGGCGGTCCACAAAAATATTTTCCGCCGCGGACAAATTGGGAAACAGATTGAACTCCTGATGAATGATGGATACGCCCTGTTGCTGCGCATCGAGGGGATTACGGAAGTCGACTTCTTTTCCTTTAAGCCTTATCACCCCTCGGGTAGGAGCATAGACGCCGGATAAAATTTTCATCAAAGTGGATTTGCCGGCCCCGTTTTCTCCCATCAAAGCGTGAACCTCGCCCGGATAGAGTTTGAAATCGACTTCTTCCAATGCCTTCACACCGGGAAACTCCTTACTGATCCCTTCCATTGACAAAACCGGTTGACTCATCGTTCATCCTCCTTTTCACGCAGCTCCGACTGGCTAAACTTAAGCGAATTTTCAGGCGTACTTTAATAAGACTCAACGTTAATTGGTCAAAGCGATTGTTTATGATAGATCCCGCAAGAACGATGATTGCCGGGATCTATGGCCTGGCTCCCTCATCTGCTTGCCTTCTTTTAACGAAGGTCTCCGTTTTCCGTCATAAAATCAAGAACTTGCGCTTCTTCCGGAATAGAACTTTGGGCGCCGTATGAAGAGACAGCCAATGCCGAGGCGGCCGTGGCATAACGCAGGCAATATTCCGTCCCATGTCCGGATAAATATTTGGAAACAAAAGCGCCTATAAACGTATCGCCTGCCGCCGTCGTATCCACCGCCTCTACGGGACAAGCGGGCGTAGCGATCGTTAAACCGCCGGATTCCATATATAACGAGCCTTTGTCACCAAGCGTTACAATGACGTTTCTCGCCCCCTGTTTTAAAATTTCCCCGCAGGCTTGCCGGGCTTGGGTATCATCCTCAATTTTCACCCCGGTCAACGCTTCCGCCTCAATTTCATTCAAGATCAAAAAATGGATGGACGCCAATTGCTGACGCTCAAAGCCGGCAACAGGGGCTGGATTCGCAAAAACCGGAATCCCGGCATTGTTCGCCTTCTCCAATACGGCCCGATTCGCACCGCCGGGAATTTCATTCTGCAGTAAAATAGCGTCGTATCCTGAAAGCTCCAGGCTCGCAACATCCTCCGCGCCATATGCCCCGTTGGCTCCCGGCGAAAGAATAATGCGGTTCTCTCCCCGATGATCAACCGTAATCAAGGCCATCCCCGTCATGATCGGCTTGTTTACAACATGCTCCAAACCGATCCGCGCTTCGTCCAATCGATGGCGGATTTCATGGCCGAAGAAATCGTCGCCCAAACCTCCGGCCATGTTCACCGAAGCCCCGGACCGGGCGGCCGCAACCGCCTGATTTGCTCCCTTACCGCCGGCATAAAATCGCGTCCCGTGTCCTTGAACCGTTTCCCCGGGAATCGGATGACGATCAACTTGGGTTACAATGTCCATATTCATGCTGCCAACCACCAAAATATTGGCCATCCTAATCCCTCCTTTGACTAATTCATTTTTTTAACCGATCCACGCTTCATTAATTCGACATCCAAAACCACTTTTTTAGGGTTACTTTGGTCCACATCCTTCTCCTTGATTTTCTGGATCAGCATCTCCGCCGCTTGGGTCCCCATTTCATGAGTAGGTCTGCGGACAACCGTCACCTTCGGCTGCACAAATTGGGCAAGTTCATTTTCGTCAAAACCGACTAGGGAGATGTCTTCCCCGATTTCAAGCTTTAGATCGCGAAGCGCCTTGATGGCTCCTTGGCATATCAGGTTGTTCGCCGCGAAAATCGCCGTCGGCGGGCATTCGCTTTGCATCAATTCGACGGTTGAACGGTATCCGCTCTCCTCCAGCCAACTGCCTTGCTTGTGGTATTTCGGATCGGGAGTCACTCCAAATTCGACCATAGCCTGCTGGTAACCCCAATAGCGGTCCTTGCCGTCGTTGAAATCATGCGCCCCGTCTATAATGGCAATGCGCTCGTGACCGTATTCCAAAAAATGTCTGGTCGCCTCATAAGCCCCGCGATAATTATCGATCATCACCCCATCAAGACCGCTATTGTTGATGTAGCGGTCCACCAAAACGGTCGGTTTGCGGATGGCCTGGTAAAATTCCGCTTCTTTATGCGTTCCGATCAAAATGATGCCGTCCACGTTTTTGCTAAGAAAACTTTCAAAGAACTCCGCCTCTTCCGCTTCATCCCCATTGGTGGATACAACAAGCGTAAAAAAGCCTGCTTTCTTTGCCACTTCCACCGTCCCGCCGATAACAGCCGTATAGAAAGGATTCTGAATCTCCGGCACAACCACCGACAGCATGTTCGTTTTCTTTTTGACCATCGACGCCGCCATCGTATTGGGCACAAAGTTCAATTCATCAATCACTTTCAGCACCTTTTTTCGCGTTGACTCGCTTACCCGGTCCAATCCGTTCAGCACCCGGGAGACCGTAGCTACGGATACGTTCGCGTGTTTGGCAACATCTTTAATTGTGATGTCTTTTTCCGTGACAACCCTCTCCATTCAGCCCAACTTTGTAATAACGTTTTTACACAATACATCCCTTTCAATTAAAGAAAATCAAACACCAAAAGAAGCGATATTGTAAAAACGTTTACGCATTTTCTGTTTTCATTTTAGTTGATATCGCGTCAGTTTTCAACAACTTTTTTTAGAAAAACCGATTTTAAAGCGTTTACATTTTTTAATATGACACATATATGTTAGGTTTAATCGTTGAAGTTGGCCTTTAAGGCTGTCATAGATCAATTTGATGTCATGTTTTCTTACGTGTAATACGAAACAATTAATCCATGCTCGGAGGCAACTGGCTGCCGGCACCGTTCGGCGACACCAACATCACCCGGCAAAATAGCCGCCTTTCGCGGATCGCTATCCGACCTGAAAGACGGCTCTTTCCACTTGCGGTGGCGGGGCCAGATTTCACATCACGTTAACGTTCTGTTTACGCCTAATCCCGCAGCGGCAGCATCGCCAATTAGCCGCCCCAGCCCTCCGCTTCCCGGCGCCTAGCTTCACAGCATAAGGCGAGCGGCAGGATCTTCAAATCCTGCCGCTCTTTTCGCTGCATTCGCCCGCCCTATAACTTCACCGTTTTGTTCAATTCGGTTTCCGTCTCATTTCCTGTCAGCTGGGAGAACATACGCTTGATCATTTTGACGAGATTGCCGGTTTCCCAGTATTCCGCCGCTTCGGCTTTCACTTTGATCAGAATCAGATTGGGGTCGTCGCTGGTCGTGTGCAGGAATTTGGCGTAAGCGGGGTTCCAGAATTGCCGGATCTTCTCCCGGTCGTTGACCACTTCCGCGGTTCCGCGTACCGATACGTAGGAATCCCCCACGTACGTCACGTTGACGTTTGGATGTCGCTTGAGCTGGGTGTATTTATCCGTCTCCTCTTTCGTCAGGAACCACAGATCTCCGTCGAATTCAACCTCTTGGGTTTTCATCGGACGCGACACCAGGCCTTCCTGCGTGACAGTTGTCAGCATAGCGATCTCAATGCCTTTGATCAATTTCCGGACCGTCTCCACGGCTTCCTGGTGCGCAGCCTGGTCGTTTGTCATGACTAGTTCACTCCATATAGGTTATTGGGGGGGGGCATGGCTCCCCTGTTAGGGTGAACCGATGACGGAAAAAATAAACAATGGCCAAGCCGCATCCTGTCGCCGAGCACGGAATCGCGAAATAATGCATTTTGTACAACATTTTGGGGCTAGGTTGAGTCTAATCTGCCGTATTGTTGCATTATGTACAACATTTCTAACGCTGAAGAAGCCCATGGCCCGGAAAAGCTGCAGTTTCTGCAACATTTCCGGGCCAGAGCCGCCTGAAGGGCCAAAATTGCTGCACAAATTACAACATTTGGCCCCACCCTTCTCTCGTCGTACCCTTCTCTACTCGTTCCAGATCAACACGCGGATCGGCGTCGGATTATAGGCGTTGCACGGGTTGTTCAGCTGCGGACAGTTGCTGATCAGCACCATGGAGCGGCAGCTGGATTGCACCTCCACATACCGGTTCGGGCCCGACACGCCGTCCTCAAAGGTCAGTCCGCCCTCCGGCGTGACCGGTACGTTCATGAAAAAGTTGATGTTCGGCGACAAATCGCGTTTTCCGTACAAATGGCCTTCCGGATGCTTCGACAACTCCAGCATGAACGTGTCCCGGCAGTTGTGCATATGCCCCTTCTCGTGGGCGTAACGCACCGTATTGCTCTGGGACGAACATGCGCCGCCCAGCGTGTCGTGGCGACCGCACGTGTCGGCAACGATCCGCGCCAGCTCCTTGCCCGATTCGGCCAACAGCCGGGAGCCCGTCGTCAAATAAATGTTGTTCTGCCCGCCGATCGTCCGTACGGCGCTGTAATGATCCTCAGGGTTGTCCGCATCGTAAAATAACGTATCCGCCGCCTGATTCCCCTCCAAATCGACGATGCGCAGAACTTGTCCCGGCTGCAGCTCATGCATCCAGCCTAGCCCCGCCGGAATGACCTCGTCATGGATCGCCGTTTCGGCGGCCCGTGGGCTTTCCGCCCGATAAAATGCCTTCATCATCTTCCTCAACCTCCCTTGATCATATAAGTCCTAGCTTTGCAGCGCATCATACGCCCAGGTATTGTCGAACGCCCGGCGGTTCTCCGGCCGGTAGTTGACGCAGTAGTCCTGCGCATCGACCGGCAGCGCCGGCAGCACCTCGATTTTGACCGGAACGGACGGATAGGTCTCGCGCGGATCAAGCGGATGGGGGGTATTCGAGAGAATGAGCAACAGATCCATCTCCGTGCGCAGCGTTACGACTTGTCCTGCGGCGCAATGTCCATCTGCGAAATGCATGTTCCCTTCCTCGTCGCAGTACACTTTCGAAAACCAGTTGATCACGGGCGACAAATCCCGGGGGCCGAGACCGTTACGCGTCAACTCCACCGCCAGGTTCTCCTGCCCGCTCCGCAGCCAGTCATTCCGCAGCTCCTGATATCGGCTGACCCCGTATTGGGTGTCGGTCGACTCGCGTGTCGTGTACCCTCCCAGCGGATCATGCCAGCCCAGATCGTCTTGCACGATGCTGGCCAATGCCCGGCCGTTATCGCTCATGAGCACGTTCCCTTTCGTCAAATGCGCCGTATGCTGGGCCTTCAACGTATCCGGCATGTTGTACCGTTCCGTCAAATCGCGAGCATGGTACATCAGCATCGATACATTTGCTCCCTCCTCCATCGCCGTCAGGCGGATCAGCTTTCCTTTGCCGACCACGCCGGACCATTTGCCTCCCGGATGCATCGTTTCGCTCCACAGGATGTTCATGGCCGCTTCACTCCTTTTCCCTTTCGGATTCGCCGTTTTGCGGAGGATATAACAAAAGGAGACATCTTCAAGCGCATTCAGACGAAAGCGTCTTTACGATATCTCCCAGGTTTTTATCCTTCCGTGTAGTCCCGGCGTCAGGACCGTTTACTCTCGGACCAGACTCTGGCAACCAGACGGAACCCTAGTAAACTTTAGTGTGGCTGAAAATCTATTTAGTTTTATGTTAGATAAGATAACATCATTTTTTCGAGTTTGTCAAATCGCAAATTTTCATTTTTTCACATCAAATTTTCTTTTCAACCATGGCAAAGGATCCTCTATACCTCCCGGATTTCAATGAGGAAACACAAAGCAATATCCGGTTTTTTGTGAACTCTTCACAAATTCAGGAGAGCAGGAAGAGCCGCTTCTGTTGACCTTTCATGAAAATAAACCCACGTCTTTTCAATGTCTTGACAGCTTTCGACAACCAAGGCAATAATAAAAATCATAATTTAAATGTCATATTACATGACACAAAATTCCGATAAAACGCAAAATAATCAATTACATTACATTATATGTAATTATATTTTCACAACTCTAGTTTGAGGAAGGCCTTCAACTGGAAATGCGGCTTGCGAATATCGAGAGAGAGAGGGGTTTACACATGGAGAAGCTGACTATCGCAACCTTAAAAGCCATGTATCGAAATAACAAAACGACGCCGCAAGCACTGATCGAGACCATTATCGAACGGGCGGAACGGGACCGGCCGATGAACATCTGGATCGTCCCCCCGTCGCTGTCGTTCATCCAGCCGTATTTGGACGGCCTTGCCGGAAAAGACCCGGAGCGTTATCCGTTATGGGGTATCCCCTTTGCCATCAAGGACAATATCGATCTGGAGGGCTTGCCCACCACGGCAGGTTGCCCGGCTTACGCTTATACGCCGACCCAAAGCGCGGAAGTGGTCACCCGGCTGATCGAAGCCGGCGCCATTCCGGTCGGCAAGACGAACCTGGACCAGTTCGCCACCGGGCTGGTCGGCACCCGCAGCCCTTACGGCGAGACGCATAACGCGCTGATTCCCGAGCTCGTCAGCGGCGGCTCGAGCAGCGGCTCGGCAGTCGCCGTCGCCAGAGGGCAGGCCGTATTCGCCCTCGGCACCGACACGGCCGGATCGGGACGCGTGCCGGCTGCGCTGAACGACCTGATCGGCTACAAATCGGCGATCGGCGATTGGCCGGTCGACGGCGTTGTCCCCGCTTGCGCCAGCCTCGACTGCGTGACGGTGTTCACCTCCACGCTGGAGGACGCTTACCTGGTCGACGCCGTCGCCCGGACCGAAAGGGACACCGCGCCCGGCGCGCGCGCTTATCGGTCCGTCGCCTCCGACAGGCCGCGCAAGCTGCTTCTGCCGAAAGGCCCCCTGCACTTCTACGGGGACTACCGGGATGCGTACCAAACCGCTTGGGATAAAGCCGTCAAGCGGCTGGAGCAATGCGGCATTCCCATCGAATATATCGATGGCGAAATTTTCGGCAAAGTGTCCAGCATCCTGTATGACGGACCCTGGATCGCCGAGCGTTGGGCCGATCTGGGCGAGTTCGTCGAGTCGCATCCCGGCGAGATCTTCCCGGTGACAGAGCGGGTCCTGCGTTCCTCGAAGGATCTTGGCTACGATGCCGCCTCGGTCTTTACGGCGCTGCATCAACTCCGGGATTACAAAGCGCAAACCGATGTCCTGCTGCGGGATGCCGTCCTCGTCATGCCGACCTGCGGCGGCACATACGCCCGGACCCAGGTCGCCGCCGACCCGGTGGCAACGAACAGCGACATGGGCCGCTACACGAACCACTGCAACCTGCTGGACCTTAGCGCGATCGCCGTACCGTCCGATTACGCGGGGGAACGGCTGCCGTTCGGCATCACGATGTTTACTCTGCGCGGCCAGGACCGCCAGCTGCGAGGAGCCGCCGCCGAGTTCCTGAATACCGAAGCGATCGAACTTGCCGTCTGCGGCCTGCATATGCGCGGCTTCCCGCTGGAGAAGCAACTGCTGGACTGCGGCGCTTCCTTCCTCCGGCCGGACCGAACCGCCCCTTGCTACCGCCTTCTGCGGCTGGGCACGCAACCGCCAAAGCCCGGTCTGATCCGCTCCGAGCCCGGAAGTTCGATCGACCTGGAGATATGGCGGATTCCCCTGCACCGACTGGGCGACTTGATCCGGCAGGTTCCTGCCCCGCTGGGGCTTGGAAAGATCCGACTGCAGAACGGCGGCGAAGTGACCGGCTTTATCTGCGAGCCCTATGCCGAGCTGGGCGGAGAAGACATCACCCGTTTCGGCGGTTGGGCCGCTGCGGAGCGGAGCTGGGAGCAGAGCCGACAGAACAGCAATCCCGTAACGGGTTAACGAAGGGGGGCGACAAGCATGGAGAACACTGGGAATTCCGCGGATCGAAGCGCGTTTGCGTTTACCTGCAAAGATTTGTTTCAGATGAACTCCCTTTCGGGTTTGAAGCTGCTCGCAGGTGAACGCGGAATGGAAGGCATCATCAACCGGGTCAATATCATGGAGGTGCCCGATATCGAGAACTGGGCCCAAGCCAACGAGTTCCTGGTGACGACCGGCTACTCGCACCACCACAATATGGACGCCTTCCTGGAGATCATCCCGAAGCTGGCCGAACGAGGGGTAGCCGCGCTCGGCATCAAGCCCAAACGCTTCATCGCGGAAGTGCCCCGGCAAGTCATCGATTGCGCGGAGGCTCAGGGGTTGCCTTTGTTCGAGCTGCCGGAGTCAACGATCTTCTCCAACGTCGTACGCGAGGTCATGGAGAAGGTTATCGCGCTGGAGACGAGAACCGTGCTGATGCTGCAACACCGGTTGGAGCAGGTCTCGGAGCTGATGCTCCACGGCCGCGAAATGCCGCAAATTCTCGAAACGATCGAAGACATGACCGGCAATCCGCTGTGTATTCTTGACGCGTTCCGCCGCTTGATCGCCTCGCCCCGGCATGAAGCTTATTTCGCCCCGTTCCCCGGGCGGCTGGAAGGCTTCGATTCCCGTTCGTCTCCAAGGCACAGCGTAATCACGGTCGCCGATGACACTGTTCCCGAAGGCACCGTCCGTCTGCACGTCTTCAACCTCTGGGAAACGGAACGCGATCCGATCCTCGTCCTGCTCGCCGAGAAATACGAGCCCTGCTCCGATCTGGTTCTATCGACCGTCTCCCGCATGCTGCCGCTGCTCAATATCCGGCTCAGCGGCGAAAATACGTACAAACTGGTCAAAGCCAAATACTTCGACGGCTTTCTGAAGGATTGGCTGACGGGCGTGATCCCCAGCACGGAAGACCTGGATATCAAGGGCCGGCTGTACGGCTACGACGAGCTCTCGACCCAAAGTTACCGTGCGGCCATCGTTAAATTTCATACCGGCTCGCCGCCGGCCCCGGACGGGGCACTGATCGCGGAACTCAACCGCGCAACCGCGAATTGCGGGCTGTTCACAAGCATCGGCGGCAAAATCGTCGCCCTCTTGCCGCAGTCCCCGAGCCGCGAACCGGCGCTCTTGCCGGAATCCGTCGAGCGGGTCCGCGACCGAATCGAAGAAGTTCTCGGCACCGGCGCTTTCTCCCTATGCATCGGTGAAGCCTGCGAACCGCTGGCCGTGCATCAAGCTTATCTCGATGCCGAGAACCTCTACATCGCTTCCAGCGCCAGTAATGCAACCGCCAGGCTTGTCACCTGGGAGCAGCTTGGCATTTACGCCATTTTAAGCCTACTGCCGAAGCACGCCAATATCGATAAATTCATGAACCGGTACATGAAGCCCATGCTGGAATACGACCAAGCGCATCAGTCCAGCCTTGTCGAGACGCTGAAGTTATATTTTCGAATGGGCTGCAACATCAAGTTGACCGCCGGGGCTATGTTTACCCACTACAACACCGTCGTGTACCGTCTCGATAAAATCAAATCCCTGCTCGGCATCTCGTTCGACGACCCGGAAGCGCGCCTGCAACTGCAGATCGTCTTGAAGATTCACGAGATGGGGGAATAGCGCGGACTACCGCAAAAGGGGGAATCCAAATGAAACCACGAAGCCAGCGCCTGTTTCGCATCCGTCGGGACATCAACCCGAGGTTGTTCAATACCATCATGCTTGTCACGTTCTTACTGCTGATCGCGCTGTGGTACGTGGGCAGCAATTTCTCAGGCATCAATCCGATCTTTCTTCCGACGCCGCAAGCGACTTTCTCTTACTTGTTCAAAGCCCTCCAGAACGGCAGTCTCTGGCAGGACATCGGCATCAGCTGCTACCGCGTCTTGATGGGGTTCTTCATCTCCGTCATCATCGGCATTCCGTTGGGCTTGCTCTCCGGGACGTACAAAGTGGTTAACGCAGTAATGAAGCCGTTAATCGAGTTTTTCCGCTACCTGCCGGTATCGGCCCTGATCCCGCTGATCATGGTGTGGACCGGGGTTGGCGAGACGGCCAAAATCACCATCATCGTCGTCGGCGCCGTATTTTCGATGACGGCCATGATCGCAGACATCGTCAAAGGCATCCAGATTGACCTGATCAACACCGCGTATACACTGGGCGCTTCGCAAGGGCAAGTGATCAAGAACGTCATTATTCCCGCGATCATGCCAAACGTGATGGACACCATGCGCATGGTCATGGGCTGGGCCTGGACGTATCTGATCATGGCGGAAATGCTCGCCTCCAGCTCCGGCCTCGGCTACAGCATTATGATCGCGGAGCGTTTTATGAAAACCTACATTATTTTCGGCGGCATCTTCGTAATCGGCCTGCTCGGGCTGCTGTTCGACCGGATCTTCGCCTTCATCAACAAACGCCTGTTTCATTGGGCCGAGGATGTCTAAGACATCATTTCATCAGGGAAAGACAACTTCCTGAAATCAAATAAAGGGGGAATCCTCCATGCAGCAACAAGCGACCCGTCCAAAGATCTCCTGCAAAAACCTGAACAAAATCTACCGCTCCAAAAGATCGGAAACGTTCGCGCTGAAAGACATCAACATGGACATCGCGGATAACGAATTCATCTGCGTGGTCGGCCCGTCCGGCTGCGGCAAATCCACCCTGCTGCGCATTTTTGCCGGGCTCGACGAAGCCACCTCCGGCGACGTGATGCTCGATGAACGCGTCATGACGGGGCCGGGCGCCGATCGCGGCATGGTGTTCCAGGCGTACACGCTGTTCCCCTGGTTAACGGTCGAGAACAACATCCGGTTCGGCCTTAAGCTGAAAAAGCTGGCGAAACCCGAAGCCGACGACATCGTCGAGAAATACCTGAACCTCGTCGGCCTGACCGACTTCCGGAACCGGCTGCCGAAGGAGCTGTCCGGCGGCATGAAGCAGCGCGTCGCCATCGCCCGGGCGTTGGCCAACAACCCCGAGGTGCTCCTGATGGACGAGCCGTTCGGCGCGCTTGATCCGGATACGAAGGGAAATATGCAGCTGCAGCTGCGCGAGCTGTGGGAGAAGGAGAAGCATACCGTCATTTTCATCACGCACGATATCGAGGAAGCGGTGTTTCTGTCCCAGCGGGTGTACGTCATGAGTTCCCGTCCGGGGCGGATCGTCGCCGATATTCCCGTCGATCTGCCGGCCCGGCGCGACCTGGAGCTGAAGGATACCCCGGAGTTCATCCAAATCCGCAAAAAGATCCACAGCCTGCTGCACTCCGGCGATTTCGGGATGGACCCTTATGCGGCCACCTGAACTGGTAACGACGTTCCGCCAGGATGCGCCGTTCCTGAAGAGCTTCCTGTTCCTGTCGCTGCCGATCGCCCTGCAGAGCATGATCACCAGCATTACGAACACGCTGAGTTCGCTGATGGTCGGCCAGCTCGGCGACCTGCAGGTGTCCGCCACCAGCCTGGCCGGCCAGGTCTTCTTCATCCTGAACCTGGTCATCGTCGGCATCGTCAGCGGCTCGACCATTTTCGTCTCGCAGTATTACGGCAAAGGCGACCGGCAGCATCTCAACGTCGCTTCCGCACTGGCCTTCGCGCTCATCCTGGCCGTCAGCTTCCTGTTTACGGCCATCGGGCTGTGGTTTCCCGAGCAGGTGCTGCGCGTGTTCTCGAACGAAAACGAGGTGGTCGCGCCGGCCGCCCGCTATCTGCAGGTCGTCTGCCTCAGCTACGCGCCGACCGGCTTGTCCCTGGCCTGCACGATGATCTTCCGCAACATCGGCCGGCCCGGCTTCCCGCTGCGCGTGACCGTCCTGACCATCCTTGTCGATGTGGTGCTCAGCTATGGCTTGATTTTCGGCCATTTCGGCTTCCCGGCGCTGGGCATGCAGGGAGCGGCTTGGGCGATCGTCGCCGCTCGCCTCGTCGAGATGGGGATCATGGCCGCCGTGCTCTACGGCAAGTTCCGCGACTTTGCGCCGAAGCCCGGCCATCTGCTGGCGGCCCGGAAGGGATTCCTGAGCCTCTTCTTCAGAACCTCCTTCCCCGTCATCGTCAATGAGACGGTATGGAGCATCGGGTATGCCCTGTATAACGTCGTCTTTTACCATATGGGCTATGCGGTTGGGGCCGCCGTTGGCATCGCCAAAGTTCTGGAGCAACTGCTGATCGCATTCTTCATCGGCACCGGGCAAGCGGCCGCGATCATCCTCGGGCAAACGATCGGCGAAGGCCGGCCGGAGAAAGCGCCGTATTACGCAAAGCGCATGGAGGCTTACACGGCTTTGTTCGGCATCATGACCGGACTGCTGCTGGTCGCGGGCGCGCCGCTGATCCTCCGGCTGTACCAGGGCGTATCCGGGGAGGTGCGCGATACGGTGATCCTCATCCTGATTTACCTGGCCGTCATCATGCCGATCAAAGGCATGAACTTCGTCCACATCATGGGCACGCTGCGTGCGGGCGGCGATACGAAAATGTGCTTGATCATCGACAACGTCACCCTATGGTGCGTATCGCTGCCGCTGACATTCTTGACCGGGTATGCGCTGGGGTTCGGCATAGAGGTCGTTTACCTGTTCGTCATTC
The DNA here is from genome assembly GCF_900021165.1 of Paenibacillus phocaeensis. GTDB lineage: Bacteria > Bacillota > Bacilli > Paenibacillales > Paenibacillaceae > Fontibacillus > Fontibacillus phocaensis. Next base: position 88,409 of record NZ_FCOQ01000013.1, read on the forward strand.
TGGATGATATCTGCAAATATGTGCTGGTCCGGCTTCGGATCCGGAGCGATAAATGGATTCGCAATCTGGTGAGCTAACTTGCCGGATTCTAATCAAATATAACAATAGATGTATTGGAGGCGGAGAATCATGAGGAGACAAATGAAACAGGGGTTAGTGAAAAAGGGAGCAACGCTGCTGCTATTGGCCGCCATGATGTCCGGCCTTCTCGCCTGCGGAAACAATGCCGCAAACGGCAATGGAGCCGGAGGCAACGCCGCGGCAACCGCAGCCGGGAACGGATCGTCTTCGGAGACGTCGGCACCCGTCACGGTGAAGACGGCCTATGCGCCGTTCATTGGAGGCATCGGGGTTTATGCGCTGGCCGACAAGGAATTCGACCTGGCTCACGGCGTGGATCTGCAAATCGGCGCTTTCGGCGCCACATCGCCACTGATGAGCATCATGACCGGCGACGTAGATATCGCCTTCACAACGCTGCAATCTTATCTGATTTCTATTAATGCCTTGATTGAAGAAGGGTCCGACCTGTCCACCTTGCCGAAAATCGTCTATCTGCACAACGCTTCAACCGGTGCGGACGGCATCGTAGCCGACAAGAGCATCCAAAGGGTCTCTGACCTGAAAGGGAAATCGGTCACCGCCCAATTCGGCGAAGTCACCCACTACATGCTGGCCAAAGCATTGGCCACGGCTGGGTTGACCGTGGATGACGTCAACCTCGTCGACATGGGCCCCGGCAAAGGGGGCGCCGCGTTCGTCGCCGGCAGCGTTGACGCCGCCACGACGTTCGAGCCTTACCTCTCGCAAGGGGTGAGCTCCCGGGGCGGCAACGTCATCATCTCCACCGCCAACCTGGAGAATACGATCCTCGACGTGATCGTCGTCTCCGCCAAGAACGCCGAGGAGAAACCGGCATGGCTGCAGAACACGCTGAAAGCCGTGGAGGACGCCACGCAATACGTCAACACGGATCTGGACGATGCCGCAGCGCTCACCGCCGACGATCTGCAAGTCAGCGCTGAGGAAGTGAAGCAGATGTTCCCGACCGTCCACCTGTACACGCTGGCCGACAACCACAAAGGCATGGATGAGGGCGGCTGGTTGTACGACACGATGAAGGACGTTGTTTATTTCTACAATACGATCGGCGTCATCAAAAATACGTTTGATGTGAAGCAACTGGTATCCACCGACTTCCTCTGGTAACCCGAAACACTTGGCCGGGGCGTCAGCGCCCCGCCACCCCATTTTATAAGTATTAGGAGGCGACCTTATGATTACGATTCCCGAGCACAGCGTGTATATCCTGATCGACGTGCAGAACTCCGACCCGGCCAAACATCCGCGCGGCATCCCGGAGAGAAGATTGCAGTATTTGAAAAATGTGGAGCGCGTAACCGAGTATTTTCGCGCACGCGGCGATGTGCCGATCATCCATATCCGCGAAATCCACCGCAAGGATCTGGTCGATTTCGGCCGTGAACTGGACGGTGCGGAGAGCATTCACTGCGTCGAGGGGAATCCCGAAGCGACGTATTACGAGCCGACCGCCCCGATCGAAGGAGAGTATACGGTGGACAAGCGGCGGTACAGCGCTTTTTTTGGCACCGATCTGGAGATTCTGCTGCGCGGGCTCAAGGCCGAGCATCTGTTCCTCGTCGGCGGCATGACCGATATTTGCGTGCATTACACGGCGGTCGACGCGCATCAATACAACTACCACGTCCACGTGTTCAAGGAAGCTTGCGGAACGCCAAGCAGCGAAGAGGTCGCGCAAGCCGCGCTCGACAACATCGAGTATTTTCAAACCGGCTCGGTGATTTCCGTTGAAGATCTGTTTCATTGATGTATGGAAAAATAAAGGAGGAGACTGGATCATGCCACAAATTCCCGAACATAGCGCACTGCTCGTCATCGACATTCAGAACGACACGGAGAGCGACGCCATTCCCGTCATGGAAGGCGGCACGTGCCTGCTGAACTCCCCGAAGGTTATCGGGCATTTCCGCAAACTGGGCCTGCCGGTCATTCAGATCCGCGAACTGCACCGCGCCGACCACAGCGACTTCGGCCGCGAATTGGACGGCGTGGAGAAGGTGCACTGCCTGGAGGGGACACCCGCCGAGGAGTTCCATCCCTCCACCGCCCCGATCGAAGGCGAATATATCATTACGAAACGCCGGTACAGCGCGTTTTTTGCCACCGATCTCGACCTGTTGCTGCGCTGCCTCGGAGTCAAACGCCTGTACCTGATCGGCGGCATGACCGATATCTGCGTCCGCTTCACGGCGGTGGACGCCCATCAGCATGACTACCACTTCCATGTCGTGTCCGACGCGGTCGTGGGGACCAGCCGCCAGGCACACAACATGGCCCTGCTGAACATGGAGTACCTGCAAACCGGCGCGAACATGACAACCGAAGAAGTGCTCGCGCTGACCCGGTGATCGCGATGGCGAACGAACCGGATCGCGGCCGGGAGAGCGAATGGCGGCGCATCGCCGCCCTCGTCGACGGGCTGGAGGCGTCCGTGACGGAGCTGAGCGATCGCATATGGGAGCTGGCCGAGACGAAATTTGAAGAGTTCGTCTCGGCCGAGCTGTTGGCGGACCGGCTGGCGGCGGCCGGGTTCGCGGTCAAGCGCGGCATCGGCGGACTGCCGACCGCCTTTATCGCCTCGTACAGCTGCGGCGCGGGCGGACCGGTCATCGCGCTGCTGGGCGAGTACGATGCGCTGCCCGGCCTCAGCCAGCAAGACGGCATCGCGACGCCCGAGGTTGCGGCCGGCGGCGGAGGGAACGGCCATGGCTGCGGCCATCATTTGCTGGGTGCGGGTTCCGTGGCCGCGGCGATCGCGCTGAAGGAATACATGGCCGAGACCGGGCTGCCGGGCACGGTCCGCTACTACGGCTGTCCGGCCGAGGAAGGCGGTTCCGGCAAGACGTTCCTCGTGCGGGAGGGCGCTTTTGAGGGCGTCGACGCAGCCTTGACCTGGCATCCCGGCTACGGCAATGCGGTCGTATCCATGACCTCCTCGGCCAATTACCAGGTCCGCTACCGGTTCCACGGGCGCAGCGCCCACGCGGCGGCCGGCCCCCATCAGGGCCGAAGCGCGTTGGACGCGGTCGAGCTGATGAACGTCGGGGCCAACTATCTGCGGGAGCATGTCCCGCCGGAAGTCCGTTTTCATTACGCAGTGACGGACACCGGCGGCTTCTCCCCGAACGTCGTCCCGGCGACCGCGGAGGTCGTGTACTTGATCCGCGCGCCGGAGGTCCGCGACGTCGAAGCGGTATACGCCCGCATCAACGACATCGCCAGGGGCGCGGCGCTGATGACCGGAACGGAAGCGCAGATCCGCTTCGAAAAAGCCTGCTCCAACCTCATTCCCAACGTGACGTTGGAGCAGGTGATGTACCGATGCTTCGAAGCGCTTGGCGTACCGGCGTTCACGGAGGCGGAGCAGCGTTACGCCGCTGCCATCGCCGCCACGCTTCAGCCGGAGCGTGCCGGCGCAAGCGAAGCGGGCGCACCTGGCGGGTCGGCTGGTACTGCCGTTCTTGCCGATCCGGCTAGCCCGACTGACACGGCCGCCCTAACTGCCCCGGCCGCCCCGTTGGCTCCCGCCGCGGCGTCTCCGTCCTTCCCGCCGGCTTCGCCCGCGCTGCCGGAGACGCTCGAGCCTTACGCACCGGTGACGGGGCGGATGCTCGGCTCGACGGACGTCGCCGACGTCAGCTGGGTCGTTCCCACGGCCCAGCTGGAGACGGTATGCTTCGCCGCCGACACGCCGTTCCACTCGTGGCAGATGGTTGCGCAGGGGCGGTCTACCGCCGCCCACAAGGGCATGCCGCATGCCGCCAAAGTACTGGCGGCGACCGCGGCCGAGCTGCTAAGGCAGCCGGCGCTGCTCGAACAAGCGAAGCAGGAGCTGCGAAGCCGCGGCGGCCTGGAGGGCTACGTCTGCCCCATCCCGCCCGATGTCCGGCCGCCGGTGAAGGCCGCTCCGAAGGAGCCGCTAAAGCGGGGGACCCCTTAGCGGCAGACGCGGGCTTTTAGCAAATGCTGCATTTTGTACAACAATTTCACGCCGCAACCGTTACTTCAGAGCGATTTGTTGTAAAAAGTACAACATTTCCGCTTCCCGAGACCGATGAAGGCCAAAAATGTTGCACAAAATACAACAACTCACCGTTCACAGCTAATTTCGAAGCTCCATTGTTGCATAAAAGACAACATTTTCACGATTTAGCGTCCCTGGCCCGTGAACCAGAAGCACGCGGCGGGCGGCAATCGTTCCCGCCACCGGCTACTCCATCGTTTAGTCAGCTTCCTAGCCACCTATGCCGGTTCACCACCAGCACCACCACCAACGCCAGCATCAGCACCAAAAAGCCCGCTCCCAATAACAGGGGCGGGCTTCCTCATTCTCCTCGCAACGCGGCTTACTTCAGCGGTTTCCAGACCCAGTTTTCCACTTCCGGCAGGTCGACGCCTTCCTCGCGGATGTAGGCATGATGCTTCTTGATCATCGCATCCATTTCAGCGGCGATCGAAGCGTATTGTCCCGCGTTCGGCAGGCTTAGTACCGCTTCCTTAACCAGGTCGAACCGGTCCATCTGGTTCACCACGCGCATATCGAACGGCGTTGTGATGTCGCCGTTTTCGCGGTACCCGTGGACATGCAGGTTATGGTTGCGGCGGTCGAAGAACAGGTCCTTGATCAGGCCTTCATAACCGTGGAAGGCGAACACGACCGGTTTGTCTTTGGTGAAGAACGCGTCGAATTCGTCATCGGACAAGCCGCGCGGATCGAGCTTCCGGCTTCTCAACTTCAGCAAATCGACCACGTTGATGTAACGGATTTTCAACTCCGGCAATTTCTCATGTAACATGCTGATCGCGGCCAAGCTCTCCATCGTCGGCTCCGTGCCGGAGGAGGCAAACACGATATCCGGCTCGCCGCCTTGATCGGTGCTGGCCCAGTCGATGACTTTCAAGCCCTTTTCCACCAGTTCCGCGGCTTCATCGGCCGTAAACCATTGCGGACGTGGATGTTTGGACGAGACGATCAGGTTGATCTTCTGGCGATCGTTCAGAATTCGGTCGAACACGGCCAGCAGCGTATTGGCGTCTGCCGGCAAATACTCGCGGATGAACTCCGGCTTCTTGTCGGCCAGATGGCCCAGCAACCCCGGATCTTGGTGCGTGTAGCCGTTGTGGTCCTGTTGGAACACCGTCGACGTGGCCACGACGTTCAAGGACGGAATCTTCCCGCGCCAGCCATGATCGGTCGCTTTGCGCAGCCATTTGAAGTGCTGGGTGATCATCGAATCGACCACGCGCAGGAACGCTTCATAGCTGGCGAAAAAGCCGTGGCGCCCGGTCAACACGTAGCCTTCGAGCAGGCCTTCCGCCTGATGCTCGGACAGTTGCGAATCGATGACGCGGCCGTAGGAAGCCAGGAATTCATCGTTCGGCTCCTTCACGGCGTCCAGCCATTGGCGCTTGGTGACGTCGAACACCGGCCCGAGGCGGTTGGACATCGTTTCGTCCGGACCGAAGATGCGGAAGTTCTTGTTCGCTTCGTTCAGCCGCACGACCTCGGCCACGTATTTACCCAGCACGGACATGTCCTGGGCGACTAACTTGCCCGGTACGGAGTTATCCAGCGCGAAGTCCCGGAAGTTCGGGAGGCGCAACTCCTTCACCAGACGGCCGGCGTCGGTGACCGGATTTTTGCCCATGCGGCGTTTGCCCTTCGGCAGGATCTCGGCGATTTCGTCTTTCAATCTGCCATTCTCGTAGAACAGCTCCTCCGGACGGTAACTCTTCATCCATTCCAGCAAAGCCGGAGCGTGCTGCATGTTTTTCTGGTCCACCGGAATCGGTACCTGGTGGGCGCGGAACGAATTTTCATTCGGTACGCCGCCCCATTCCTTCGGCCCCGTCCAGCCTTTCGGGGAACGGAACACCAGCATCGGCCAGACCGGACGGGCAGCATCCCCGGTTTCGCGCGCATGCTGTTGGATGGCCTGAATTCTCTCGACGATCGTGTCGAGCGCTTTCGCCATCGCCGGATGCATCAACTCCGGATCTTCGCCTTCAACGAAAATCGGCTCCCAGCCCATGCCTTTGAAGTAAGCGGTCAGTTCTTCGTTCGTTTGGCGGGACAGGATCGTCGGGTTGCTGATCTTGAATCCGTTCAGGTGCAGAATCGGCAGCACGGCCCCGTCCGTGATCGGGTTGATGAACCGGTTGGAGAACCACGATGCCGCCAGCGGGCCGGTTTCGGCCTCCCCGTCGCCGACGACCACCGCCGAGATCAGGTTCGGATGGTCCAGAATCGCCCCCACGCCGTGGGAAAGCGAATACCCCAATTCCCCGCCTTCATGAATCGAACCCGGCGTTTCCGGCGCGGCATGAGACGCGACCCCGCCCGGGAAGGAGAACTGCTTGAACAACTTCTTCATCCCCTGGAGATCCTGCGTAATTTCCGGGTAGATCTCCGTGTAGCTGCCGTCCAGGTAAGAGTTCGATACCATCACCTGCCCGCCGTGGCCGGGTCCTTCGATATAGAACATATCCAGATCGTATTTGCAGATGACCCGGTTGAGATGGGCGTAAATAAAGTTTTGCCCCGGAATGGTCCCCCAGTGCCCGATCGGCTTCACCTTCACGTCCGATTCCTTCAGCGGTTCCAGCAGCAGCGGGTTGTCCTTCAGGTACAACTGCCCCACCGAAATATAGTTCGCAGCACGCCAATAAGCGTCCAGCTTGGCCAAATACGTTTTGGAGGAATAATCGACTTGCGATACCGTAAATGCCATTTCTACCACTCCCTTTAGATTTGTCTGTTTCTGTTTCTGTACCGCACACCTATATTGTGAATATTTTCACCCATAATTATATAATAGCGTCCTTTTTATAAATTGATACGGTCCAATTATGTGAAATATTGAACATAGTATGAAAATTGATCGGTCCTCTTCTGTAAAAAGAGTTGGCCGATCACTTCATAAAAATGATGGAAACCCAATTCATAAAAGAGCTATCCGATGGATAGCCCTGCATGTATATCCTTTTTAGCTATCTCACTACTTGCTGCCTTTCGGCAATACTTCAACCGCTATCTCCGCCCATTTCTCCGAGATGTACCTCGATGTATCCCTTCCGAATACGTCCCGACTAAGTTTAAGTATATTAATCAAATAATTGCCAGGCTCATTGATCGTGATCGACCCACTAAACTCCTTATTCTCGTTCATCTGAACGACTGTTTTTTCGCCGCTTGTTTGATAGTCTCCCTGCTGAAACTTCGTCAATTGAAATCCAAGAACCTGACTCTGAATATACTCCGTAATGACAGATCCGCTAATCTCTACGGCTTCTCCAGCCTGTACCCTCAGGAAACCTTGTGTTGGCTTATTGAACACAATATCTTTCTTATACTCATCATAAACATATCGGATCGGAATCAAGGACGGATCCTTAACGATCCGATGGACAATGATGTCTGCAGATGGATTATCATTCGAATGAATCTGCAGCGGATTCGATCCTGGTCGGAGATCAACGGAAAACGCCACCCGGCAAAATTCCCGATCTCCAATTTTCACACACCTATCGCCGGACTTTGGCCCTCTACTATCCGAAATACCGGTCATACCGCCAAGCCCCATGCTATGCATTAAATAAACGTCTCCGTACCCTTTTTGAACCAATGAACTGAACGTGATACGCCCCGCTTCTGTCGTATAGACAGGGTGCAGGACCTTCGCTGACATCTCATTCCACGTCAACTGTAAAGTTCCCCGGCTCCACTTGTAGTTGATGTTCATCTTCGGCAACATTGAAACCGGAATGTACAGCGTATTGTTTTTCATAAACGGCGGCAGAATTTTCTGGGCATCCTCAAGCACGGTAAGTTTGCCGTTCCCTTCAATATATAGCTTGGAGCTGTTAACCCTGAAATGAAGGTTAGAAAAGGGAGTCGGATGACCCGGACGGACTAAAATCGACCCAATAACTATTCGTTTTTGTGCTTTTCATGATCTTACCCACATGCGCCAGCTCCAGCCACTTGATCGGTACGTAGAGGTTGCCGTTCTTCCTAAGCAGCGGAGATGCCTTCAAGGACTCCGAATCCAAGGTGATGGTGGACTTGTTCAATTTTGCAGTTATTTGGTGTGGGTTCACTTGAAACATGGCTGCGTCACTTTCTATGATCGGCAGCTTGGATTTCGCTGCCTGCGCGGAGCCAACCTGTAACGGAAGGGCCACAGAAGCAAGCAACCCGGCACCCAGCAATAATATCGTAATCATTCGTCGCACGACGCGATCACCGCTTTCCATTTTTTTGTATAGACGTATGATGTGTAATCAAGTTGCGGAATTCGATAGGACTCCGTATTTATAATCCTTCGATCTGCTAGTCCTCTGTCAGGATAGGCAGAAGGCGAAGATACTGTACTGATTCTAAGCTAAACAAAAATGAAAAAAGGGCCCCTCCCCGGGTCATCTGTGATGACGATTGGGATAGCCCTACCTCTTACCGTTCCTGTACCGAAACAAACGTATTGAATTTCGAATACTTGTAGTGAAGCCGCATATGAGAAAATTCAAACGGCGTGCCGTTATCCAGGAAGAAGATCCCCTCCATGATGCTGACCGGCTCGTGCGGGGCCAAATGGAGCAGCTCCTGGTCCTGCGAATTGGACGGCTCGGCGAAGATCGACAGGAACGACTTGGTCACGGCCAGGTTCCGCGAGTTCTCCAAATAGTTGAAGATCGAACCTTCGATGATCGTCTGGTTCAAGTCCTGCACGATTTTGATGGGGATATACCCCGTTTCGATCATAAACGGCTCCTCGTCGAAGAGGCGCAAACGAACGATTTTGTACACAAAGTCATGCGGCTCCAGGAACAAATCGCGCTGCAGCTCCTCCGTCGGCGGAATCACCTCGAAGCTGAGCACCTTCACCTTCGGCTTCTTGCCGTGCATCTGAAAGTTATCGGTGACCCCGAGATTGGAGCCTTCGTAGTTGAAGATCGACTCGTTTTTGATGTATAAGGGATTGATGAACGTGCCCGAACCCCGCTTCTTAAAAATAATCCCGTCATGCTCCATCTTCGTCAGCGCGCGCTTCACCGAACTTCGGCTCACCTGGTACGTCTCGCTCAGGCTGCGTTCGTCCGGCAATCGCATATTCGCAAACTGACCGGAGAAGATCTTCGCTTTCAGGTCGTCGATGATTTGCTTATAGACCAATTGTGCCATAGGATACCTCTCCTCCTTCTCTCATTCTACCCTTTTTTGGCGGAACGAGGAACTGCGTATTCCCTGTCTTCAAGGAGAGTCGAGCGATTAACTATGAAATTTCAAGTATAATTCACCAATTCAGCCGATTTCGGAGGAATAAGCATGAAATTTCATATAGATAGGGCCTTCGAGTAGCCCGAACCCGGGAATCTGTATGAAAAATCGCATAGAATCCGCATCCCCAACCGTTCCCGGCAAATTATATATGAAAAAGCGAATACATGGCCATAAAACAGCCGCCGGGATCAGGCGATCCTGACGGCTGTTGTTGGAGCCGGGTTATCGGTTAACCTTGCGCCGCGTCCGTCAACCCGCGGACAAACGCCTCAAAGTTCGGCGCCAGACGGATGACCTTCTTGCTCTGCTTCTCGACGTAGACCACCTCGGGTTCGCCGTCGTTGGCGGACTCACGGTAGTCGAGCATGACCACGCCGGTGTCGGACGGCGTATCGCAGAGGACGACGCCGAATTCGGGATACCCCTCACGCTCCATGGTCGCACGGCTCCCGGCGGCTCCGCACAGCGAATGGGGTTTTTCCCGTCCGATGCCCATGAGTCCCAAGATTTCAATGGTCTCTCCGGATTCGCTTCGGTAATACCGGCTGCGGGGAATTCCACCATTATGTACCTTCATCAGGTTCACATAGAAAGCCGGCAGCCGGAATACCAGCGACTCCTCCACGGACTCGATCAGGGCATCCGTTGGCGGTGCCGAGAGATACTTCTCCGCCGCAGGGTCGCCGTCATCCCAGAAGTTGGCCGCATCGAAATCACCTTCGAACGCGACCGATGTCGCTGCGGTTGGCTTGGCTTGCGTCTTCGTCGATTCCGCTTCCGGTCCTGACGCTCCCGCCTCTGCCGCGTCCGGCTCCGCTTCGGATCCGGATTCGCCTTCGGTCGTCTTCTCCGCGATCCAGCTCAGGAATTCCAGCGTATCCTCGTCACCCGGCTCCAGCCGATCCGCGCGCTCAAATGCCGTCCTAGCTTCGTCGTACCGCTCCAGATAGTAGTACGCTAAGCCGATGCGGTAATGCCACAACGGATCATCCTGCCCCTCCTCGGCTACAGTCAGAAACTGCTCGACCGCTTCGTCGTACCGCTCCAAGTTGTTCAAAGCCCGCCCCAAATGACTGATGAGCTCGTAATCTCTTTCCTCCGCCGGCACGTCCATGACGGCTTGAACGATCTGTTCGTATTCATCCTCTTCATGCCACGTTTGCAGTTGCTCCAATAATTCTTCTCTCATCGATTAGCCTCCCAAGCGCTTTGTCCATAAGCAAATTATACCATCCTTAGGACATGCATCACCAGCAAGGCCGGTTAAGGGGAAGCGCAGGCCTGCCTACACTCCCGCCAACCAGTCCACCGCTTCGGCTTGACTGGCAAACACCCGAAGCGCATTCCCTCGATTGGACTCGGCAAGGAGCTCCTTCATCCGGCCTTTAATCAGGCTGTTGTCCGCAGCCACAATCGCCACCCGAAGCGAGAAATTGACGAACTTCTGCAGCACCTCGCCGGCCACCCCGGTTCTCAATTTGAAAAAATCCTCCGACAACGCCTCCGCATGAACAACGAGCAATCGGGCGTTGTGCTCGATACACACCTCGATCAGCCCAATGGCGTCCTTGCCGGTAGCGATTGGCGGTTCGGCGGACGTCACGACGACGATGGTTTGGTTGTTTTTCTCCACAAGTTGATAGTTCACGGGTTTCTCCCCTTCCTCTGGTTTGCGAATCCCTAAATCTTCGCGCAGCTCACGAATCCAATCGAGTTCGCTTCGATATTGCTCCAGGACGCGGCCATGGATTCGATCCCACAGGTAAGCCTCCCTGGGCGTACGTCGGGGCGAGAACTCGCCTCGGCGCAGCTTCTCCTCCTCTGCAGCAATCTGCAGGTAAATTTCCTGCTCATACCCCGCAAGAAGGGCGTCTAGTTCGCTTGGGCCAAGCGTATCCGCCCAGGCAAGGCGCACCAGAAAAGTGTTCTTAAATTCCGGAAGCTCCGGCGGCGACAGTACCCAGGCCTTCAGCTCCTCCCGCCCGGCGTCGGTAATCGTATAAATCTTCTTCGACGGGGCGCTCTCCTGGTGATGGATCTCGTTGGTCACCCAGCCTTCCTCCAACAGTTCAAGCAGCGCTTTGTAAATTTGATTGTTGTTGCCCGACCACGGCAGAAACGGCGAATCCTGAATGATCTTCTTCAGATCATAGCCGGTCAGGGACCGGGCGCTCAGCAACCCGAGAATCGCGTAGTTGATTGACATCCGACTCACTCCTGTTTATTTTAACCTATGTTAATAGTAACATATGTTTTTCGAAATGCAAGGGAGCAAGGCTGGGGACTGGAGGGGAAGCTGGCAGATTGGCCAGGATGGAGAGAGGAGAGGCGAGTTCAGGAGTGAGGATAGGGACTGGAGAGCCGCTATTGAGTCCAAAAGATTCGACTTCAAAATCTAACGGGCTCCACAGACCTTATTGAACCCAGGTTGGCGTCATTCATTTCTGGATGGAGAACTCCATTTTTGCTATACTAAGGCTATGAAAACTACAATGACAACGATTCTTCCCCAACCGAAGCTCACGAAAAAAGGAATGGAAACCCGCCGCCGTATCGTCGCCGCCGCTGCCGAATTGATGTTCGAGCGCGGAGTCGCCGGGACGAGCGTCGAGGACGTGCAGAAGGAAGCCAAGGTCAGTTCCTCGCAGCTCTATCACTATTTTAAGGAGAAACGGGAGCTGGTGCTGGCCGTGATCCTGTTCCAGACCGAGCAAGTATTAGGCGCTCAAGAGCCCCTGCTCAGCCATTTGGACAGCATGGAGGCGTTACAGACTTGGCGCGATGCGATCATCCAGCTGCAGGTTGACCGGGCGTATCAGGGCGGCTGCCCGATCGGGTCGCTGGCCAGCGAGCTGGCGGATCTGGAACCGGCGGCAAGGTCGGCCCTCGCCGCAGGATTCCTGCAGTGGGAGCAGGCGATCAGCCAAGGGCTGCGAGCGATGCAGGAGCGCGGTGAAATGCGTGCCAACGCTGACCCGGAACGGCTGGCATTGGCGCTGTTAACCGCGCTGCAGGGCGGCCTGCTCATGACGCAGGTTCGTAAGGATATCTGCGCGCTGGAGGCCGTGCTCGACGCGATGCTGGAACATATCCGCTCCTACCTCGCAGGATAGCGATTGTGCGGCAAGTTGAAACGAGATACTGAAGGAGGGAAATTCCACAACTGTAATATCCCCCGCACCGGCGGATACCGCCGGGTTGCGGGGGTTTTTGCGTTCACGGGAGATGTGTCGCGCCGCTATCTTTTTAAAAAAATGGAGTTGACAATCCAAAAAAATTCAAATAGACTAAGGTCAGCTCAAAAATGGATTGTTCACTCCAATAATGCATGAAACGGAAGGACCTGCCTTTAAAGAGAAGGGGCCGCCGTATCCAATCAAATGAGGTGTATGAAGATGACGTTCACGCAAACCCTGGATCAAATGAGACAAGAGTTTATTGCCAATACCCCGGTCGATGTATATAACGAATTGTTCCGCTTGATCCATGGGCAGCAGCAAGCGGGTCAAGCATTCGGCCTGCAGGAAGGCCAGAAAGCCAAGGATTTCACCCTAAACAACTCGCTGGGCCAACCCGTGAATCTATACGACGAATTGTCGCAAGGTCCGGTGGTGCTGACCTTCTACCGGGGCGGTTGGTGCCCGTTCTGCAACACGCAGCTGCGCGCCTACCAGAAGGTGCTGCCGCAGATTGAAGCGATCGGCGGCCGGTTGATCGCCGTCAGCCCGCAAAGCCCGGACAATACGCTGACCCAGCAAGAGAAGGAAGAGCTTCAATTTCAGGTGCTGAGCGATACGAACGGGGTGACTGCGGCAGCGTACAATATTTTGTATGATGTGCCGGATTACATCCAGGATATCTTCCTGAATCAATTCAATTTGGACTTGGCCGAGTACAACGCCACCAACCGTTGGATCCTGCCGATTACGTCCACGTTTATGATCGATGAGTCGGGCATTATCCGCTCCGCCTACGTGGAGCCGGATTTCATGAAGCGCCCCGACCCGGAAGACATCCTGGAGCAGTTGAGACGCCTGTAAGGGAATAGCTTTTGAAGCTGCGGCCTCGCCGAGTCAACCGAAGTGCGTTCAGAATCACCAGAATCACGCTGAATTCATGAATAAACATCCCCGAGGCCAAAAAAATATGCTCTGTTAATACGCCCGCCAGCAACAGAGCCACAACCGCCACGGCAAACCACAGGTTTTGCTTCATGTTGCGGACCGTGCGCTTCGCCAGCCGGCGGGCGTATACGAGTTGATCCAGCCGATCGGTCATGATCACGACATCCGCCGTCTCAATCGCGACATCCGTTCCTGTGCCTCCCATCGCCACCCCGATATCGGCGGCGGCGATGGCCGGAGCGTCGTTGATGCCGTCGCCCAGCATGGCGACGCGGTACCCCCGACGCTTCCACTCCCGGATGTGCGCCACCTTCTCCGCCGGAAGCAGCCCGGCGTACACCTGGTCGATCCCGACCCGGTCCGCAACATGCCGGGCGGCATGAACGTTGTCGCCGGTCAGCATCAGCACCTGCTTCACGCCCTGCCGCTTCAGTCCCCGAATCGCTTCCTGCGCTTCGGGGCGTACCGGGTCGGCAATGGCGAGGCTGCCGAGCAACTCCCCTTCGGCGGCTGCGAACACGACCGTATAGCCTTGCTTCTCCTGACGTTCTGCTTCCGCCTGCGCCTCTTCATTTATAGCAACGCCAAGCTGCTCCAACCAAGCCCGCTTCCCTGCCAGAACACGTTGCCCGCCAACCGTTCCGCGAATCCCGTTTCCTTTCTGCACCTCCACCTGCTCCGGCTGGTCGGCTGGTTCCAAGCCCCAAGCCTTCGCCGCATTGACAATCGCCTGACCCAGCGGATGCTCCGAGGCAGACTCGACCGAAGCGACAAGCGTCAACAGCTCATGTTCCCGGGTGCCGCCATAGGCGTGTACCTCAACTACGGCGGGTCTCCCCTCCGTTAGGGTCCCGGTCTTGTCGAACACGACCACCTCCGCCCGGGCCAGGTTCTCCAGAACCTCCCCGCCTTTTAGCAGTAAACCGTTCGCGGCCCCGTTCCCCAGTCCGGCCACCATCGATACGGGAGCGGAGATGACGAGCGCGCCCGGACAAGCAATCACCAGGAACGTCAGCGCCAGTTCGGGATTCCGGGAGACGAAGTAGACCAGCACTGCCAGCAGCAGCATACCCGGCGTATAGTAAGAGGCGAATTTGTCCAAAAACTTTTGCGTTTTCGCTTTGGATTCCTGAGCTTCTTCCACCAGCTCGATAATTTTGGCATAGGTGGTATCTTCCCCGACCTGTTCGGCGATCACCTCAAGATAGCCCGTATCTACGGTTGTCCCGCTGAATACACGGTCGTGAGCTTGCTTAGGAACGGGTACCGGTTCGCCAGTAATCGCCGCCTCGTTCACGAGAGCTTGGCCGGAAGCCACCTGGCCGTCGACCGCAATTTTGCTGCCCGAAGGCAGCAATACCCGGTCTCCCCGCGCCACTTCGGACGCGGGCACCTTGATCCGGGTGCCGTCCCGAAGCACAAGGGCCTCTGCCGGGGCCTGATCGATCAGAGCCTTCAAGGCGGAGCGCGTCTTGCCCAGCGTAATTGCCTCAAGGTACGCTCCCAGCCGGAACAAAAAGGCCACCGCGGCTGCCTCGACATTTTCGCCGAGAATGACGGCTCCGATCATCGCAATCGTCACCAACAGCTCGATGCTGAAGGCGCGTAACCGGAGGGCTTGCAGTGCTTTAACTGCAATGGCCCATCCGGAGATCACAGACGCGAGGAGCAATGCGCCGCCCTTCGCCGTCTCCCAGCCCATCAGGTACGCTCCACCCGCCAAAGCCAGCAGCAGCCCGGACGCCAGCAATGCCGTCGGTTTACGATGCGCGGCCATCGCCATGGCCCCCTCCAGCGAGCACCGGGTACCCCAGCTTCGCCAGCGTGTTTCTTAGTTCTTCCTCCTGTACCCGCCCCTCGTCGAACCTGATCTTCACCTTGCTGGAGTGGAACAACACTTGGACTTCTACAACTCCCGGCTGTTTCGTCAGCACGGTTTCGATTTTCTTGATACAGCTCGGGCAGGTGAGCTCTGCGACTTTCCATTTTACGGTGATCATATTGGCAACTCCCCTTTCGGTTCTTGATGGCTTCATCGTAACCCTGCTGCCCAAGGGATTCCTTGATTCGCGTCAAGTCGGAGATAAAGGATCGATTAGTACGTACGCTGCCCCACCTGTGACGGATGAGAGTTGTACCGCTAGTCGTGTAACGCTGATGACAAACGCTATTTGCGCCAAAATGGAGGGTCTCCGCGTGTAACGCTTGCCACAAACGCTATTGGGTCGATTTCCTGCGTTACGGAGCGAAAATCCCGTCCTTAAGCTCGCTGACAAGCGTTAGAGCGCCAGCCCCCCTCTTTTTCGCCAAATAAGACTTGTGGCAAGCGTTAGCGCGGACGGGGATGCAGTGGGAGGTACGGCGAGGGGCAGATGTAGAAGAAAATGCGACGAAGAGACAGGTGAAAAAAGAGAAGAAGGTACGACGCGCACGCAGGTGCTGCAATATAGAATGAGGTACGGCGAGGAAACAGGTGCAGAAGAAGAGATACGACGAAGATGCAAGCGCAGAAGGAGAAGAGGTCACGCCGCGCACGCAGGTACTGCAGATGTAGAATGAGGTACGACGTGGACACAGGTACAAACGCAGGTCCAGACGCTTCAGCACTCCAGACAACATAACTCGCTACCAAGGGACCACGCCCCTCGCAGCGAAAAAATATTTTAAAATTTGCTATTGCCCTCCGAAACAGTTCCTGCTAATATTAAGGAGCATGATTTTTGGAAAGGTTGTATTCAATATATCTTGAGTCTTTCCAAGCAGATAATTTTTGACCACTTTCCACAGGAGAGTTAAGGCCATACGGACAGCCGGGTCAAATGCCGATTGGCAACTTAGTTGCCTTATTGATTGAGTTAAAAGCTCAAATTTTATAAGTTGGTTACTTTACAACCAGTGCATATGCACATCAACTTGTGAAACGGTCAATAAGAGTGGTAAAGGCGAATTATTTGCTAAATAGACTCTGATCAAAGCATGATATATTGAATATTAAGACTTCCACTGCGTGCGTTCGTGCGGATGATTCCGCGCGGCGATGTTGACGGGCGTTTGTCCGTCATGATGGAGCTTTTCTTAATATTGACTATATCAGAAGCAAGTGATGCGCAAAGCTATGCGTGCATTCACTTGCTTTTTTTACGTTTCACGCCCGCTATGCCAAAAAAAATTCGAAGAAGACTAGGAGATGGAACAATGGGAAAAGCACTGATCATCGGCTGCGGCGGCGTCGCTTCCGTGGCCATCCACAAATGCGTTCAAAACAGCGAGGTTTTTGAAGAAATCTGCATCGCCAGCCGCACCAAGTCGAAATGCGACGCGCTGAAAGCGAAGCTGGACGGCGGCAAAACGAAAATCACGACGGCCCAGGTCGATGCCAACAACGTCGACGAGTTGATCGCGTTGATCAATGAGGTTAAGCCGGACGTGGTCATGAACCTGGCTTTGCCCTATCAGGATTTGACGATCATGGACGCCTGCCTGGCGACCAAGACGAACTACCTGGATACCGCCAACTATGAGCCGGAAGATACGGCGAAATTCGAATATAAATGGCAGTGGGAATACCGCGAGCGTTTCGAGAAAGCCGGCATCACCGCCCTGCTGGGCAGCGGCTTTGACCCTGGCGTTACCGGCGTATTTTCCGCGTATGCCCTGAAGCATCACTTCGACGAAATCGAGTACATCGACATCCTCGACTGCAACGCGGGCGACCATGGCTACCCGTTTGCAACGAACTTCAACCCGGAGATCAACATCCGCGAGGTGTCCGCGAAGGGCAGCTACTGGGAGAACGGCGAATGGATCGAAACCGAGCCGATGGAGATCAAACGCGTCTACAACTTCCCGGAAATCGGGGAGAAGGATATGTACCTGCTGCACCATGAGGAAATCGAGTCCCTGGCCCTCAACATTCCGGGCATCAAACGGATCCGCTTCTTCATGACGTTTGGCCAAAGCTATCTGACGCACCTGAAATGCCTCGAGAACGTCGGCATGACCTCGATCGAGCCGATCGAGTTCGAAGGCAAGCAAATCGTGCCGCTGCAGTTCCTGAAAGCCGTGCTGCCGGATCCGTCTTCGCTGGGACCGCGCACGAAGGGCAAAACGAACATCGGCTGTATTTTCAAAGGCAAAAAAGACGGCAAAGATAAGCTGTACTATGTATATAACGTGTGCGACCACGAAGAATGCTACAAGGAAGTCGGCTCCCAAGCCGTGGCTTACACGACCGGCGTACCGGCGATGATCGGCGCGATGCTGCTGATGAACGGCACTTGGAACAAACCGGGGGTTTACAACATCGAAGAGTTCGATCCGGATCCATTCATGGATGCGCTGAACAAGTGGGGCCTGCCTTGGAAAGAAAGCTTCAATCCGGAGCTGGTGGATGCCTTCCCGGAAGAGGAGACCTCCGCAGAGCGCAAAGAAACGGAGTACGTTAGATAATATGCGCTTCGAGGAACTGCCAACACCTTGTTATGTGGTCGATGAGAAACTTTTGGAGCAAAACCTGAAGATCCTGGGCGGGATTATGGAGCGGACGGGCGCGAAGATTATTTTGGCGCAAAAAGCATTTTCGATGTACACGACCTATCCGCTGATCGGTCAATATTTGAGCGGCACGGCGTCCAGCGGTTTATATGAAGCCCGGCTCGGCCGCGAGGCGATGGGCAAGGAGAATCACGTCTTTGCCCCGGCCTACCGGGACGATCAGATGGACGAAATCATCGACCTCTGCGATCATGTGATCTTCAACTCGTTCTCCCAAGTGGAGAAATATCGCGATCGGGTGCTGGCCGCCGGCAAAAAAATCGGTCTGCGCATCAACCCCGAATGCTCTACGCAGGTCGGGCATGACATCTATAACCCTTGCGCGGTGGGTTCGCGCTTTGGCGTGACGATCGAGCACTTCCGTCCCGAGCTGCTGGACGGCGTGTCCGGCCTTCATTTTCATACCTTGTGCCAGCAGAACTCGGACGATTTGGCAACGACGCTGGATGCGGTTGAGGCGAAGTTCGGACCGTGGCTGCCGCAAATGGAATGGATTAATTTCGGCGGCGGTCATCACATCACGCGTGAAGATTACGATATTCCGCTGCTGGAAGCGTGCATTCGGCGGATGCAGGACAAATACGGCCTGGAGGTGTATCTGGAGCCGGGCGAAGCCGTTGCGCTGAACGCCGGTTACCTGATCACAACCGTGCTGGATACGATGAAAAACGGCATGGACATCGCCATCGTCGATGCTTCGGCTTCCTGCCATATGCCGGACGTGCTGGAGATGCCTTACCGTCCGCCGCTGCTTGGCTCGGGCGAACCCGGCGAGAAGCCGCATACCTATCGGCTGGGCGGGCCAACCTGCCTGTCTGGGGACAATATCGGCGATTACTCGTTCGACCAGCCGCTGAAGCCGGGCGACCGCCTGGTGTTCGGCGACATGGCCATCTACTCGATGGTGAAGAACACCACCTTCAACGGGATGCCGTTGCCGGCGCTTGTGCTGAAGCATAAGGACGGCGATTGCGAAATCCTGCATCAATTCGGATATGAAGACTTTAAAATGCGGTTGGCGTAAACCACCGCTTGAATTCGAAGAGACTGCCTCTGGTCTATTGACCTGGGGTTGGTCTCTTTTTTTCGCTCTAAAAACCATAGACATGCACACCATTTCCATAGAAACGCACCTTTATTTGGAAGTTAACCCTGAATTATGATGGGATTGAGCTGCAAATTTGCGAACGTGTATAGGGGGAATGCGCTTCTTGGTGACATCGCTTACATGGATTAATCTTTTATTCTGAAAGGAGAATGAAATCGTGAAAAGCCACAGACGCATCATCGCCTGGATCTGTATCATCACCCTGTTCGCAACAACGTTCCTCAGCGCTACAGGGTGGAGCTCGCCTGTTCAGGCGGCAGAAGGCCCGAACCTGGCCGCGGGCAAGCCCGCGATGGAATCCGGCCACGCTGACGTTTATGCCGCGGCCAACGTCACCGACGGCGATGCCGCAACCTATTGGGAAAGTACGAATCACGCTTTTCCCGGGTGGGTTCAAGTTGACCTCGGCAGCGCGGTTCAGATCGATCAGGTCGTTCTGAAACTGCCGTCCGGCTGGGAGAGCCGCTCCCAGACTTTATCCGTGCAAGGCAGCACGGACGGCACGACCTTCACGGATCTGAAAGCCTCGGCCAACTATACGTTTGACCCGAACGCGGGCAATACGGTGGCGATCAACTTTACGGCCGCCAGTGTGCGCTACGTGCGGATTCAGATCACGGCGAATACCGCTTGGCCGGCCGGTCAGCTCTCCGAAGTAGAGGTATATGGCGCTTCTCCTGCCGCCCCTTCCGCGATTCCGGGCAAGATCGAAGCGGAGAACTACAGCGCAATGAACGGGATCCAGACGGAACCTACCTCGGATACGGGCAGCGGGCTGAACGTCGGCTGGATTCATGTCGGGGATTGGCTGGATTATGACGTAAACGTCGCGAACGCAGGCACGTATACAGTGGAGTACCGAGTGGCGAGCCATGCCGGGACAGGTGCACTTCAGCTGCAATCCGGCGGGACGACGCTGGCGACGACAACGGTTCCCAACACCGGCGGATGGCAAAATTGGCAGACCGTAACGGCGAGCGTGACGCTGAGTGCCGGGTTGCAAACCCTTCGCGTCTATGCCAGCGGGTATGACTTCAACCTCAACTGGATCGCGTTTACGCCCGAAACCGGCGGCGCAGATACACAGCCGCCAACCGCTCCGGCCAACCTGGCGTTCACGCAGCCGACTTCCGGCTCCGTGAAGCTGACCTGGAGCGCCGCAACCGATAACGTTGAAGTTACCGGATACGAGATTTACGCCAACGGCCAGCTGCGCGGCAGCGTCAACGGATCGACGCTGACCTATACGGACACGCAGCCCGCCGGCGTTACGGTGACCTATCACGTCATCGCCAAGGATGCGGCCGGCAACGCGTCGACGCCGAGCAATTCCGTGACGCGGTCCGGCTTGGGCGGAGAAGAAGGATCGAATCTCGCCATCGGCAAGACGATCACGGCTTCCTCCTCGACATTCACTTTTGTCGCCGCGAATGCCAATGATAACGACACAACCACCTATTGGGAAGGCGACGGCCATCCGAGCACCCTCACCGTGGATTTGGGCGCCGACGCCGATATTACGTCGATTGTGCTCAAGTTGAACCCTTCCAGCGAATGGGCCGCACGCACGCAAACGATTCAGGTGCTGGGACATGACCAGGACTCCACAAGCTTCACGAATCTGGTCTCGGCAGCTTCTTATACGTTTAATCCGGCTTCCCAGAACACCGTCATGATCCCGGTGAGCGCCACGGTAAGTCAGGTACAGCTGCGATTTACGGCCAATTCCGGGGCGCCGGGCGGACAAGTCGCCGAATTCCAGATCTTCGGAACGCCCGCACCCAATCCGGATCTGACCGTAACGAGCATCTCCTGGTCGCCGGCCACACCGGACGAGACGCAAGCCGTTACGCTGAACGCCACCGTTCGCAATGCGGGGACTGTCGCATCTGGAGCTACGGAGGTGAACTTCTACCTGGGCACCACTCTGGTCGGGACAGCCCCCGTTGGTGCGCTTGCCCCCGGCGCGGAGACGACGGTTTCCGCGAATATCGGAGCGAAAGAGTCCGGTTCTTATGCCGTAACGGCCAAGGCAGATGAGAACAATGCGGTGATTGAAACCAACGAGGTGAACAACAGCTACACCTCTTCCTCGGAGCTCACAATCGGTCAGGTGCAAAGCTCCGATCTGATCGCGGAAGCGGCCTGGACCCCCTCTAATCCGAGCGCAGGCGACACCGTGACTTTTACCGTCCATCTGAAAAACCAGGGCACGATTGCGTCGGCTGGCGGTGCGCACGCCATTACGCTGGAGCTGAAGAACGGCTCAGGGACGACCGTACAAACGCTAAGCGGTTCCTACAGCGGAGCCTTGGCACCGGGGGCATCGGCCAATGTCTCCATGGGGACCTGGACCGCGGTGAACGGAAGTTATACGGTGACGACGACAGTGGCGGCAGACGCGAACGAAGTCGCCGTGAAACGGAACAATAACACCGCCACCGTCAGCTTGTATTCCGGACGTGGCGCCCATATGCCGTTCACCGTCCTGGAGGCTGAAGCCCCCTCGAACAGCACCAACGGCACGAAGCTGGCGCCAAACTTTACGCCGGGTGACTTCGCCGGGGAAGCCTCCGGGCGTTCGGCCGTTTATTTGGACGCCACAGGGGAGTATGTGGAGTTTACGTTGACCTCGCCGGCTAATGCGTTTGTGTTGCGCAATGCCGTCGCCGAGAATACCACCGGCACAATCAGCATTTATGCTAACGGTGAGGACAAAGGCGATTTTACCGTGACCTCCAAATTTTCTTATCTCTATGCAACGCCTTCCACGCTCGGGCGGCTGGGTTATGACAACTCGGGTTCCAAGGCTTACTGGCTGTACGAGGATGCCCAGCTGATGCTCGACCAGGTATATCCGGCCGGCACCAAGATCAGAATCCAGAAGGACACCGGGGACGTGCCGTGGATCTACGTGGACATGCTTGAGACGGAAAACGTCGCACCGGCGGCAACCAACCCGGATCCAAGTAAATACGTTCAAGTGTCAAGCACGAAGTCGATTGAGCAAGCGCTGAACGAATTCCGTCAGGATTCGTCCAAGAAAGGGATCTTCATTCCGGCCGGGGAGTGGACGATTTCGTCTAAGATCTTCTTGTACGGCCGGGCCACGGAAATTATCGGAGCGGGGCCTTGGCACACGAAACTGGTCGCTCCGCAAGACCAAACGAACACGGATGTCGGGTTTAACATCAGCTCGGCAGCGAACGGCTCCACGATCAAGGATCTGTCCGCCTGGGGCAACTATATCTATCGCCAGGACGGCCCCGGCAAGTTTATTGACGGAAACGGTATGCAGAATGTGACCATCGAGAACGTTTGGGCCGAACATTTCGTTTGCCTGTATTGGGGCGTTAACTCCTCGTACAATACGTTCAAGAACAACCGCATCAAAAACATGTTCGCAGACGGCATTAACATGACCAACGGCTCCTCCTACAACGTGATCGACAACAACTATGCCCGCGGTACAGGCGACGACTCGTTTGCCTTGTTCAGCGCGATTGACGCCGGCGGCTCTTACAATGTGGGCAACCAATACACGAACCTCACCGCCGTCAACGTCCGACGAGCCGCAGCTTTCGCTGTCTACGGCGGACAGAACAACCTGTTCCAGAACCTATATGGCGCCGATACGCTCACGTATCCCGGCGTGACAATCAGCAGTCTAAGCTTCGGCTATAATACGCTGGGCTTCGGCGATGAGGACACCGTGATCGACGGCGTTACGCTGGACCGTACCGGCGGGGATTTCTGGACCAGCGTCGGCGCGGACGACAAAATCAACGATTACCAGAACTTCGGCGCGATTTGGTTCCACGGCGGCGACCGCGACTTTAAGAACATCGTGGTGAAAAACGTGGACATTAACAACCCGGTGTATTTCGGTCTGATGTTCCAATCCAAGTCGCCGGAGAATCTGCCGATGCAGAACGTTCGGCTGGAGAACATTACGATCAACAATCCGACCCGCTACGGGATCAAACTAGTGGTTCGAGCCGAAGACGGGCAGGGCCCCGCCGTTGGCGAAGCCCGCTTCACCAATGTCAAAGTGAACAACCCGGGCATCACGGCCATCTATGGCGAGAATCAATCGCCGAACTTCCACATCATCCGGGGAACGGGGAACAACTGGTGACCCTCACCTGCGGGAAGCCATAAAGCAGTTTGCGGATTAACACGAATTTTAGACGGTACCGGTCTTTGACGGGTATCGTCTTTTTTTGCGCCCGATCATCGGCATAACTCTCCAGTCCCAGGGCAAGCTATCCCTTAAAAACAGGAGGTTGCCCGCCCCATGACTAAGAAGCAAGCTTTAGCGCCTCACGAATCCGTGGATCTCCACGAGATCCTTAATTTCAAGACCTTGTGCCTGGCGAAATCCAAATTGATGCAAGGCCTTGTATTCGACCAAGAACTGAAGGACCTGATGCAAAAGGACGTGGAGCAAACGATTCAAGCCCTTCAGGACCTGCAGGCCTTGTATAGCCAGGTCCCCTTCCAAGTCCCCGTTCCCGAAAGCCGGCCCGAGCCGATCATTCAATAGAAGGAGAGCCGAGATGAACAACGATTACTTAGACCCGATTAACGCGCTGAATATGCCGGAAATCGCCGATATGACCTTCGCTACGGACTTCCTGATGCGAGCCAAGGAAGGCGTGCGCAATATCGCGATCGCCCTGACGGAGACCGCCTCGCCCGAAGCCCGGATTTTGCTGCGCAACTTGCTCAGGCAAGGCATCGCCATGCATCAGGAAATTACCGAATTGATGATGCGCAAAAAATGGTTCCATCCCTATGAATTAACCGAGCAATATCAGTTGGACCAGCTCTCGGCCAAGAATACCCTCCTGATCGGACAAATGGATTTATTTCCTGCGGACACGCGCCGGATCGGCATGTTCGACCGGACGCCGGACGAGCATCTGGAGGGAAGCCAAGCATGAAGGCCGTAACTTATCAGGGACTGAAAAACGTAACCGTCAAAGAGGTGCCGGATCCGAAGATCGAAAAGCCCGACGACATGATTGTCAAAATCACCAGCACAGCGATCTGCGGCTCGGACCTTCACTTAATCCACGGGATGATTCCGAATCTGGAGGAGGACTATATCATCGGCCATGAACCGATGGGGATCGTGGAGGAGGTCGGCCCCGAGGTGACCCATCTCAAGAAGGGAGATCGGGTTATTATCCCGTTTACGATCGCTTGCGGGGAATGTTTCTTTTGTAAAAACCATTTGGAGAGCCAATGCGACAACGCCAACGAACACGGCGATATGGGCGCTTACTTCGGTTATTCCGGCAATACGGGCGGATATCCCGGCGGGCAGGCCGAGTATCTGCGCGTGCCGTACGCAAACTTTACTCACTTTAAAATCCCGGAGAATTGCGAGCAGCCGGACGAGAAGCTATCCCTCATCTCCGACGCGATGCCGACGGCTTATTGGAGCGTGGATAACGCGGGAGTGAAGGAAGGGGACACCGTGATCGTACTCGGCTGCGGGCCGATCGGACTGCTTGCGCAGAAGTTCGCCTGGCTGAAGGGGGCGAAGCGGGTCATCGCCGTCGATTACGTGGACTACCGGCTTCAGCATGCCAAGCAGACGAACAAGGTGGAGACCGTCAATTTCGAACAATACGATAACGTCGGTTCTTATCTCAAGGAAATCACCCAAGGCGGCGCGGACGTCGTCATTGATGCGGTCGGCATGGACGGAAAAATGACCAACCTGGAGTTCCTGGCCAGCGGCTTGAAGCTGCAGGGAGGAGCCATGAGCGCCCTGGTGATCGCCTCCCAGGCGGTCCGCAAAGGCGGCACGATCCAGATTACCGGTGTGTACGGCGGCCGTTATAACGGGTTTCCGCTCGGCGATATCATGCAGCGCAACGTGAATATTCGTTCCGGACAAGCCCCGGTCATTCACTATATGCCGCACATGTACGAGCTGATCTCCTCCGGCAAGGTCGATCCCGGCGACATCATCACTCATGTGATCCCGCTGGACGAAGCCAAACGCGGCTATGAAGTATTTGATACGAAAACCGACGCATGCATCAAAGTGATTTTGAAACCGTAACCCTTACGATATCCGAGCAGGAGGGAAAATCATGAATATAGCAAATCAAGCTTTGCACGAAACTTTGGAGGTCCATGAACTGGCCGCCTCCAAAACGATTGCCTTAACCAAAGCCAAAGCAATGCAGCTATTGGTCTCGGACCCCGAGCTGAAGCAAATTTTACAGCATGATGTTCAGGTTTCGACGCAGCAATTGCACAAGCTAAGCGGGCTTCTGTCCCCGGCTCCGGAAGGAGGGACAAGCCGATGAATCCGTTGTTGGAACGCTTGATGGGGTTGGACAAACTAACCGACGAAGTCGTGGCCATGGATTACTTGCTCAATGCGAAGACCTCCGTCCGAAACTACGCCATGGCCGTCACGGAGTGCGCCACGCCCGAAGTTCGGAACGTCTTGACCAAGCAGTTGGAGGAATCCATCGACGCCCACGAGATGATCATGGGGTATATGATGAAGCGCGGCTTCTATCAGCCCTACGAGGTTCAAGATCAAATCGGACGGGACCTGCAAAACATCGATATCGCGCTGAACATTCCTTCCTGAAACAACGGGATAAAGACGAAAAAGTCGATCCGGAGAGAGATTCCTGATCGACTTCTTTGTAACCGGATCAAGCTTTGAACGAAACTCCGCGCAAAACCGCGAATTAAATCGGCAGCAGCTTGACGTGATCCTGCCCTTTCAAGCCTTCTACCATGTCGTACCACGCCTGCGGTTTGTTCGGCAGCACCGTGTAATAGCGCTGCAAGAATTGCACGATCAGTTCCGTCTCCAGGCCGTCGCTGCCGCCGTCCATCGGCAGGAAGCAGAGGTCCAGTCCGCTGACCGCCTCTCCGTCATTGTTCCAGGACGGATGCACGTACGAGAAATCCAGCCGCATGTACCCGAGATGGGATAACACTTCGCGGCGCACGTACGGATCCATCGGCTTCACGCCGCCGAATTCGTGATGCTCCACCCGGTAAGGGTCGTAGATTTCCGCGACATGCCGCGCAGCTTCTTCCCGTTCGCTTCCGCCAATACGTGCAAATCGCGCAGCCGGCGATCCGCCAGGAACCGGCCGATGCCCAGCCCCGCTTGTCCAATGATCGTGAAATCGGTCATCGCCACGTTGAAGTCCTCGTAGTAGCGGTACTCCGTCGCCCCAACGACCTGGCCTTCGTGCACCGCGACGAATACGCGGATACCGGGGTCTTCCAGCGGTTCTTTCCAGAGATCGAATTCCAGCACTTCTTCCGGCGGGAACACATTTTGCATCAACTGATGCATCGATTTAAACAAAGGATCTTGGATATTCGTGATCCGGGTAAATTCCATAAGCTTATAACGCCTCCTATTCAAAATTGGGGTGGGAGAAACGGATTTCTCCATTCCATCAGTGCGGCATAATTCCGGGATTCCTCATCTTCCAGGTAATCTTTCACCACCGTGACGGGCGTGCGGCCGCAGCGCAGCAGGAAGGTGATCACCGGATCCTTCAGCTCGCCGCTCACCACGGCGTTCAGGTATTCCTCCGCCGTCATCTCCGCTGCGTGCTTATGGTAGCCCGGCATTCTCCCGCCGCCCAGCAAGCGCTGGAGGCCCTGGTGAACCACCAGCTCGTACATGGACAACATCAGCCACTTGCCCAGGCCCCATTGCCGGTAAGCCGGACGCACGCCGATGTCCACGACGTACAGCGTATTCCCATCAGGGCGGTGGTTGCGAATATACCCGTTGTCGGTGATCTCCGCCCAGGAGTGCTCTGGCTTACCGGGGTCGAAATCGACCTTAAGCGCAGTCATCGAACCGGCCAGCTCCCCGTTCACTTCAACGCACAACGCGCCTTCCGGGAACAGCCGCACATGGTTGCTCAGTTGCTCCTCATTCCACCATAATTCCGAGGGAAAAGGAGGCGGAAAGCTCTCCTGCTGAATGCGGATCAACCCCGGAAAATCCTTCTCTTCGTAATTCCGAATCACAGCCGGAACAGGCCGGCCTTGATCAAACACGTACCACTCTTTGCGATACATCGTGTCTCGCCTCCACGGACTGCCTGCGTTCTTCTTGGTCTTGGTTTAGTTCCAGTCGGTGTACAAATCCGTCCGCCGATCCCGCCAGGTCGTGACGGAGCCTTTCTCGCGAACCTGGTAGAGCAACTCCAAATCCAGGTCGGCGGTCACGATCATATCGTCGTTGATCTCGCCTTCCACCAGGATGCCGCGCGGCGGAAACGGGACGTCGTTTGGCGTGATTACCGCCGCCTGCCCGAAGTTGCCCCGCATGAAATCCACCGTCGGCAGTGAACCGACCGTACCCGTGGTGACGATGTACACCTGGTTCTCGACCGCTCTTGCATGACAGCAATAGCGAACCCGATGGAAGCCATGGCGGTCGTCCGTGCAGGATGGACAGAAAATGACGTCCGCGCCTTTGGCTTTCGCCATCCGGACGATCTCCGGAAACTCGATGTCATAGCAGGTCAACATGGCGATGTTGCCCTTCTCGGTTTCGAACACCTCCAGGCCGTCGCCGGGCGTCATATTCCACTCCGTCACTTCGGTAGGGGTAATATGCAGCTTGGCCTGCTCCGCGATTCTCCCGTCGGGATAGAACAGATGAGCCACGTTGTACAACCGATCGCCTTTGCGCAGCACATGCGTCCCGCCGATGATATGCATCCCCGTCTGCCGGGCCAACCCGCTGAACAGGGTGCGATATTGCTCCGTAAAGTCCGGCAGTTCCCCGATGGTCAGCGCTCGGCCGTCCGACGATCCGATGGACATCAGCTGCGTGGTGAAAAACTCGGGAAACAGCACGAAATCCGCGCTGAACTCCTCTGCGGTCTTGATATAATGTTCGGCCTGACGGGCGAACTCGTCGAAGCTGCCAATAGTGTGCAGATGATATTGGACAGCGGAAACTCTTAATTTCATGGGGATCCCCTTTCTTGTTCCCAAGATGCTCAGATCGGCGAAAAGTCCGCCTTCGTAAATTTCATCATAAAGTCAGGAAGAATGCAATTCCCGGATATTCTACACTAGCCCAAGTCCCTTCATAACATAAGGACGGACAATGTCGATCAAAGTATCAATTCGATGATTATCCCCTACCGTTAACCAATCATGTGCAGCTCCGTAAATCGCTGAGCTTGTTATGGCCGAGAGAATGGTTATATGCTGGCGGTCCTTCCCGTGGTGATCCGCTCTTGAATAGATATTTTCAATGAGTTGCTGCAACATCTCCCTTACCTTGTTATCGACAAGCGTAGCAAACGTTTTGGAGTCCATTCTGCATTTCTGGTAAAACTCTACGATGTATCCGTGGGTCAGCAGAATCAATTGGTCGCATATCTCCGCGGTAAATTCCCGTGCATTCCTGACTTGTTCAGGGATCATCTCGCGAAAAGCCTGTTCTGTGGTCGCTTCAAGCAAAGCGTATTTATCTTCATAATGAGCGTAAAAGGTGGCTCGATTTATCGTCGCCTTATGGGCGATATCTTTGATGGAGATTGCATCGAATCCTTTCATACGCAATAACTCCCTGAATGCTTCATGAATTAACTGCTGTGTGCGCAGAACCCTTGGATCATGCATATTTACCATAGCTGAATCCCCTTCTATAAACATCAAATTTGGACATGTGTTGTCTATGCGACTTTCTGTGGAATCTGCCGGTTGAAACGGGACTAGAGCCGTACTATTATCGTAACAAACTTATGTTGTTTAAACCACAAGTGACTGATTGGCTGAAAGGAAGGGATCCATTGAGCACTAAAAAAAGCAGGCTTTTGATTTTCGGCGCTGGTGTGATCGGCAGTGCGTACGCACTCCGATTCGCACAGTACGGACAGGACGTAACCGTGCTGGCACGCGGTAAGAGACTGGATACTCTGAAAAGGAACGGGTTGCAATACGACGATAATGGAACGGTAAGAAAGATAATCATCCAGACAATAGATAAGCTTGAAGACGACGATATTTATGATTTTATCTTTGTTCCGGTACGATATGATCAAGCCGAATCTGCATTGACCGCAATCCAAAATAATCAGAGCAAAACCATTGTCACCTTGACCAACACCGTAGGATATGACAGCTGGCTTGAAATCTTGGGGGACCGGTTACTCCCTGGATTTCCGGGTGCGGGTGGAGATATCAAAGAGGATGTTTTATATGCCCAATTCGGTTCCGAGAAACATCAAGGCACCTTTTTTGGCGAAATAAATGGATTGACGACCGGAAGAGTGAAAGAGCTTGCCAACCTATTGGAGTCGGTGGATTTGCATTATGAAATCCAAAAAGATATTCAGGCATTCCATATTTCGCATGCTGCGTTGGCTATCGTCAACAAGCATTTTTATGCAAAGGACGGAATGGTGGATATAGAGACAGCAAGAAGTGAGAGCATTCTAGGCAAGATAGCTGCAGATATTAAACAAAACATTCGTCGGGTAGAGCTAGCCGGAATTCCAGTGATCCCAATCGAAACGAAGGCATGGGGAGAATTGCCGGACAGTGAAATCATTTCCCGTTATCGCCAGATGCTGAGCAACGACTTTATCATTGATGTAAAGCTCGGGAACCATGCCGTTAGCCAAAAGGCGGAAATCATGATGTTGGATGAGGCATTTCATCATCGTACGTAGCCTTAGATGCAATGTCCTTTTCTATTTGTGGTATAATAGCCACTGGCATAAGCGAGGGGAATGAAGTTCACTTCGTTTGATGCGGGTGGGAGAGGGATATTTTGAAAGTGTGATTGATTCATGAAAGGAGTATTTAAGCTTAAGCAACACCAAACGAATGTGAGAAAAGAGCTCGTTGCAGGATTGACCTCTTTCTTCTCCATTGTGTACATTATCGCCGTCAACGCCAATATCCTGAAGGATGCGGGGATTCCGCTGGAGGCGGGCATCCTGGCCACCGTGCTGTCTTCGCTTGTCGGCTGTTTATTGGTTGCGTTTGTGGCGAACGCACCGCTGATTCTTGTCCCCGGCATGGGGATCAACGCCTTGTTTACCTATACGATTGTGGGTTCGATGGGGCTCAGCTACCAGGAAGCCTTAGGCGCAACGGTGCTGGCGGGCATCCTGTTCGTTGTAGTCGCCTTTACGGGCTTGTCGTCCCTGATCTCCAGGGCCATTCCGTCTTCCCTGAAGGAATCTATCTCCGTGGGAATCGGTCTGTTCATCGCCTTTATCGGCCTGCAGAAGAGCGGCATCGTCACCGGAAACACCAGCCACTTTGTGGCGCTCGGCGACTTATCGGCCCCGTTGGTACTGGCTTCGATCCTCAATCTGGTGCTGACGCTGTTCCTGTTCTTGAAGAAGGTTCCCGGGAATTTTCTCATCAGCATCATTGCAGGAACGCTGGTTGCCTGGTTGTTCGGGATCGTTGATTTGGGGGCGTTCGCCTCAGAGCCGGTTTCCTTCCAAAGCTACGCCAATGTCGCGATGAGTGCGGATTTCCGCCATATGGCCAGCATTCCGTTCTTGACGGCCAGCTTCTCGCTGGTCCTGGTATTGGTCTTCGAAAATATCGGGCTCGTTCACTCTCAAGTCGACGGCATGCTGCAGGCTCCGGAGAAGAACGGGAAATCGCTGAAAGCCGTATCGATTTCCGCAGCGGCTTGCGGACTTCTGGGCACCAGCCCAACGGTCTCGACGGTCGAAACTGCGGCCGGCATTACCGCAGGCGGCAGAACCGGATTAACCTCGGTAACGACCGGATTGTTGTTCCTGGGCTCTCTGTTCTTCATGCCCTTGATCAAAATCATCCCGGACGCTGCCATCGCTCCGATCCTGATCATCATCGGCGGACTGATGCTGACGAATATCACGAAGATCGATTTCAGCGATTTTACCGAGGCGTTTCCCGCGTTTCTCGTCATTCTGATGATTCCTTTAACGTATAGCATTGTTGACGGTATCGCTTTTGGCTTTATCGCGTATCCGCTGCTCAAGATGTTTTCCAAGAAGCGGGAACAGCTGTCGGTCTCTATGTTCGTCATCTCGTTCCTGTTCCTGGCCAACTTTCTGCTGCAGTCGGTTCTATAGAAGAGAACCAAAGGGCGCCCTCTCGGGTGCCCTTATTTGAGTTATCCTTGCAGAGATTTCACCAACTCCGAGAGACACTGAATATAAGCCATCAGCTCCGCGATGCCTTGATACTGTCTTACGAGCTTCTGGTTGAGCTTCTCAAGAGCAAGCTGGAAGGAACGATCGATTTTGGACAAATTGGACTTCTCTACCTCCTGCAAAATGTCCCGAAGGTTCTCGATATAATAAATCGTTTGGCGCAAACTGCTGATCACCAGGATCTTCCGCAATTCGGAAACGGAGAAGATCCGATATCCGCTCCCCGGGTGCCGCGTCGAGGTGATCAACCCCTCCTTCTCCCAATGCCGAATCGCCGAGGGATTCACCCCCGCCAGCTCAGCCACCTTCCCGATCGTCATCGCATCGGTCAGCCTTCGATTCTTGTAGGAGCTGAAATCCGCTTGCCGGATCAGGTTCAACAGCTCTTCCACCCGCTGCTTCTCTTCCTGAACCCGATACAATTGAGAGTTGAGCAGCCACAGCGCTTCCGTGACGCTTCCCTGCTTGATTTTTCGCATCACCTCATAAGCTACAGGAATGTCGTAACCGGCGAGCAACGACCGGATCACGGTAAAGGCCCGAAGATGAACGATCGTATAAATTCGATGGTTGCTCTCCGTTCTCCGAACCTCCGGGACCAGCCCTTGTTCTTCATATCTCCTTAACGTGGTTGTGCTTACGTTCAGGCGTTCCGCAATTTGTGCCGGCGTATAAACTTCTTGCATCAACCCCACTCCCTCCGCTTAAAGTAAAACCTTGAAGTGCTACGTTAACCTTATATCGTTACTGCCATCATACCATCGAGGATTTGCTGCGCCAAACCGGAAGCTTGCATGAATGTTATATGCTGAAGATATCACATGGAAGGGAGCGATCCGAATGCATCAATCCAAGGCCGTCACCTTAGCTGACGGTTCGACGTTGGAAGTCAGCCTCACCGGGAAACCCGGCGGCCAAATCATCATGCTGCCTGTAGCCAAAAAATCCGTATACGGCCAGGAAGCGGAAAGTCTCAAAATGTGGGGCGTCGATCCCGAGTTGGGCAAGCACTTCGTAGAAGGCTTGTCCGATCTGTTCCAGGTCCTGCATTTTGATTATGAGGGGCACCGATTTCAGCATCCCCAGCCCGACCTGTTGACTCCGGAGTACCTCGCGCACGATTTCTTGCACATCGCCGATGAAATGGGGATCCCGACGTTCAGTTATTACGGCTATTCCTGGCTGGCTCTGGCCGGCTTACAGCTGGCGATTCGGACAAGCCGGCTGGAGAGCTTGATCATGGGGGGATTCCCGCCCTTGGAAGGCCCCTACCGGGAGATGTTGACGGTCACCGCCAAAACCTATGAACAGGCGCTGCAGCCGCCCTCATTTCCTTCCCCTCAGGAACAAATGCAGGACCTTGACCGCCCGGAAGCCTTCGACTGGGATCAGGTTCAGGTCGCCCTTGATCCAAGGCAATCCAAACAATTTCTAACCCTGTACCAAAGCTTAGTCGAATTCGACGACACCTCCGTACAAGACCAATTGCAGTTGCCCAAGCTTACCTTCGCCGGCGAAGCGGACCGAATCGAGTATGGCGAGAATTTTGGGGGCGTGACCATCGATATCGCCGGGACGTTACGCAAGAACGAACAAACCTTGCGCGAGCTCGGATGGAATGTGGTGCTTTTACCGGGGAAAGATATGGACCACACGAAGGCCATGCAGCCCGAAATCGTGCTGCCTCTCATGAAGCCTTGGTTAGCCGCGAATGTGTTGAAATAAATAAAAAAGAGCTAAGCGCGGGTTTACGCTGCTTAGCTCTTTGGGGTTTTAGGATAGATGATTTAGGATACCGAAACGGCTTGCTTGGTCTCCGTTAATCCAAGCGTCTGTGCAGTGGCCTGATGAAGAGTACGGAAGAGTTCCGGGTTCTCTGCCAGCGTCAATCCGTACGAAGGAATCATCTCTTTGATCTTCGGCTTCCAGGCTTCGAGCTGCTGCGGGAAGCATCTCTCGATGACCTCCAGCATGACGTGAACCGCGGTCGAAGCCCCCGGGGAAGCGCCCAGCAAGGCGGCAATCGAGCCATCGGCGGCGCTGACTACCTCGGTGCCGAATTGCAGCGTGCCTTTCCCGCCTTCCACCGTATCCTTAATGACTTGTACGCGCTGGCCGGCGACGAGCAGATCCCAATCTTCGCTCTTGGCCCCCGGCACAAAATCCCGCAATTCCTCCATCCGTTGTTCCTTGGACAACATCAGTTGCTGAACCAGATACTTGGTTAACGACATCTCTTTCACTCCCGCCGCGAGCATCGTGAGCAGGTTATGCGGCTTGACGGAAGTGATGAGATCAAGCATCGAGCCGGTCTTCAGGAACTTCGGCGAAAAGCCGGCAAACGGCCCGAACAGCAGCGCCTTCTGATTGTCGATAAACCGGGTGTCCAGATGCGGAACCGACATTGGCGGAGCCCCAACCGATGCTTTGCCATAGACTTTGGCATGGTGCTGCTCGACGACTTCCGGATTGTTGCATACCATAAACAGTCCGCTGACGGGGAAGCCGCCGATCCGCTTCCCTTCCGGGATGCCGGATTTCTGCAGCAGGTGCAAGCTGCCGCCGCCGGCGCCGATGAAGACAAACTTGGCCGTATGGCGCTGCGTAACGCCGCTGCTCAGGTCCTTCACGATTAATTCCCACAATCCGTCCGGCGTCCGCTTCAACTTCTTCACGCTATGCTTGTAGCGGATATCCACCTGCTGTTCCTTCAAATGATCCAGCAGCATCCGCGTCAGGGTCCCGAAATTCACGTCCGTCCCCGTATCGATCTTCGTTGCCGCGATCGGCTCGTAGTTCTTCCGTTCCTTCATCATCAACGGAACCCATTCTCTCAGTTGCCCCGGATCGTCGGAGAACTCCATCCCCTGGAACAAAGGATGCGCGGACAACGCCTCATAACGTCTTCTCAGAAATTCGACATTCTGCTCCCCGCGCACATAGCTCATATGAGGCAGCGGCATGATGAAATCCTGCGGATTTCGAATCAGCTGGCGCTGGACCAGATAGGACCAGAACTGCCTGGAAATCTGGAACTGTTCATTCACTTTGATCGCTTTGCTAATATCGACGGTTCCGTCCGGCCGCTCGGTCGTATAATTCAATTCACACAAGGCGGCATGACCCGTTCCCGCATTATTCCATTCGTTTGAGCTTTCCTCCCCTGCCCGGGCAAGTTGTTCAAACACCGTAATGTTCCAGTCCGGCGCCAATTCTTTCAGCAGGGTTCCCAACGTCGCACTCATAATTCCGGCACCAATCAAAATAACGTCTGTACTTGTTTGTCCGTGATTCATGTTTACCGTCCCTTATACCCTTATTTTGCTGAAAGGATGTAAGCGCTCTCGAATTGATCTCGCTTCGAGTCTCGAGACGAGCCGGCCCACATCTTTTCCGTAAAGATTGATTTGATTTAAGTGTATCAACAATACTGAGGGATTGAAATATTAATTTCTTAGATATTAATAATTGATTTTTTTAAGCCATCCAAAAAGAACTTATCGGGTATGCCCGCTGAAATTACCCTTTTTCGATATATACATCTCATTTATTAATAAATATTTATTGATTATCGATAAAAAACATGGTAAATTAACTTCGACACTAATCCCACGCGAGGTGCTATGTTGAGATGAAACGTGAACAAAGCTCTACCCTATTCTTAAGGGGCGTCGTATTTCTGATGGGGATCGCGATCCTTGCCGTCTGTGCGCTAGGGGTACCTGCCATAGCCAAGGAGTTGATCGAGTATTATCCCCCCTATCTCTACCTGACCTTGCTCATTCCCATGTATGCTTCGGCTATTCCGTTCTTCTATGCGCTGTATCAGACGTTGAAGCTGTTAGGTTATATCGATAACAATACGGCTTTCTCCGAGGCCTCGGTGAAGGCCCTGAAGAGCATTCGAAATTGCGCGGTCGCCATCTGTATTTTATATGCGGTTATCCTGCCGATCCTGTTCCTCATCGCGGAGAAGGACGATGCCCCGGGACTTGCCGCCCTCGGACTGGTCATCTGCTTCGCTTCTCTGGTCATTGCCGTCTTTGCGGCCGTGCTTCAGAGGCTCTTGAGAAATGCGATCGACATCAAATCGGAAAACGATTTAACGATCTGAGGTGAGAGAATCCATGGCCATAGTTATCAATATCGACGTCATGCTGGCAAAGCGGAAGATGAGTGTCACGGAGCTCTCGGAGAAGGTCGGCATTACCATGGCCAACCTGTCCGTTCTAAAAAACGGGAAGGCCAAGGCGATTCGATTCTCCACCTTGGAGGCGATTTGCAAGGCGCTGGACTGTCAGCCCGGAGATCTCATGGAGTATCGGAACGATGAGGAGTAGCCTGAGTCGGTATGCAGACAAAGGGGTGATGCGTCAAGGCGAACGCTTCGAGCAGGCCTTTCGGCAGTTGGTTCGTTTCGGCTGGCAGCAAGCGCTATCCTGCGTATTCCCGGTAGTGATCTTTGCCTCGCTGGCATTAACGCAGTTCATCCCGTTGCCTTGGCTCCCCCGCTACGATTGGCTGCTGCTGATCTGCCTCGCCATGCAGGTCTGGATGGTGCGCTCGGGATTGGAGACCCGCGACGAACTGAAGGTGATCACGGTCTTCCACTTGATCGGCTTGGCGCTGGAGCTGTTCAAGGTTCATATGGGGTCCTGGTCCTATCCGGAGGAAGGCTGGACGAAAGTGAACGGCGTCCCGCTCTACAGCGGATTTATGTACGCCAGTGTGGCCAGTTACCTGTGCCAGGCCTGGAGACGGCTGAAGGTGGATCTGGTTGGCTTTCCCCCGCTCTGGCTGGTCGTCCCGCTGGCCGCCTCCATTTACCTGAATTTCTTCACTCATCATTATTGGATCGATGTTCGGTGGTGGCTGTCGGCACTGGTGCTGATCGTCTTCTGGCGAACTTGGGTCACCTATGAGGTCGGCGGCAAGCCCTACCGGATGCCGTTATCCCTCTCCTTTGTGCTGATCGGCTTCTTCATCTGGATCGCGGAGAATGTGGCCACGTTCTTCAGTGCCTGGAGGTACCCGAATCAATCCGACGGCTGGCACCTCGTTCATCTTGGCAAGATCAGCTCCTGGCTGCTGCTCGTCATCATCAGCTTCCTGATCGTCGCCGCGCTGAAGCGGGTCAAAGGGCGGAGAACCTAGCAAGAGGCCATCCTGCCGGATGGCCTCTTCCCTTTAACTCTTCTTCACCAAGGTGGGACCGACATTAGAGATGGGTCTGCTCAAGAGGGGCGTGAGTTGCCTTCTCCTTGCGTTTTCTTATCGCATGCAATCCGAACAGGAGAATGAACCACAGCGGTGTCAGCAACAGGGCCGGACGGGTCTCCTCCGCAAACAGCATGATCAGCAAAATGGCCGCAAACATCACGAGGACCGCATAATTGACAAACGGCGTAAACGGAGCCTTAAAAGTCGACTTGGCCCGCAGCTCCGGCCCCGTACGCTGATAACGAATATGGCACACGAGCACCACGCCCCACACCCAAATAAAGCAGATGGCGCTAATCGTCGTCACGATGCCGAAGGCTTGCCCCGGAATCAGCTTGCTTAACAGCGCCCCTACGGAGATCACCAGCGTGGATATCAACAGCGCGTTGCCGGGCACATGGTTTTTGTTCAATTTCGCCATCCCGGAGGGAGCCTGCTTGTTCTTACTTAAGTTATAGAGGATCCGGCTGGTCGAGAACATCCCACTGTTACAAGCGGATGCGGCCGAAGTCAAGACGACGAAGTTAATGATCCCCGCGGCAATCGGAATGCCGACCAGACTAAACGTCTTCACGAACGGGCTCTCCGCCGGAGTCAGCCCCGTCCAGGGGTTAATGCATAAGAGGGCGATCAAGGCGCCAACGTAGAAGAATAAAATGCGCAGCGGAATTTTATTAATGGCCGACGGGATATTTTTCTCCGGATTGGACGTTTCTGCCGCCGACACCCCTACCAGCTCCACGCCGACATAGGCGAACACGACCATTTGGAAGGAGAGCAGGAACCCTTGGATTCCGTTGGGAAAGAGGCCGCCATGTCCCCATATGTTCTTCGCCGTCACGGTCCCCGCATCCGTCTTGAATCCGATGACCAGCAAAACGACGCCAAGGGCGATCAAGACGAGAATCGTGACGACTTTGATTAAGGCAAACCAAAATTCCAATTCGCCGAAGTTTTTCACCGTCAACAGGTTAAGTCCCAGCAGAATGATCAAGCAGACGACCGCCGGAACCCATTGCGGGATATCGAACCAATACTGAACGTAGACCCCTACCGCAATCACATCGGCCATGGCCGTCATGATCCAGCAAAACCAATAGGTCCATCCGGTAACGAACGCGGCCCGCGGCCCCAGATAGTCTTCGGCAATGTCCGTAAACGATTGATAGCCGGCTTTGGACAACAGCAGCTCTCCCAGCGCACGCATCACAAAGAACACGGCGATCCCCACAAGGAAATAAGCAAAAATGATCGACGGCCCGGCCAGTTGAATCGCTTTGCCCGAACCAAGGAACAATCCCGTCCCAATCGTACCGCCGATGGCGATCAGCTGAACATGCCGATTCGCTAAATCCCTCTTTAATTCCTGTTGTGCCATACCTGATTCCCCCTTAAAATTATGAGCTTCCTCATGTGAAATAATGAACAAAGTAAGCGTAAAAAAAAGGAGACTGGATGCCCTCCAATCTCCGGAACGTAAAAGAATAAATAGGACTTGGCATACTAGGCGAATCGCCTGCCAAATCAACGTATTTAGACTCTTCTGTCCTTTTGCCTGAGATTGTGAACCCTTCGGCGCCGCGGAATCGCGGTCTCTCCAGAAGCTGCTCCGGCTATAGTGTGATCCATAGCCATCATAGCTTGCGAATATTCGATTTTTTCAAATACTACTCCCTGACAAATGCTTTGTCAATAACCTGTGTTACCCCGTCTCAGAACGGATTGGTCGCAATAAAGCTGGCCGTCTTCACATACACGCGTTGGCTGAGTTTCAATTGGTTCACGATGAACTCCGCCAAATCTTCCGCTTGAATGAATTTCGATTCGTTGTTGTCCTTGATCAGGTTCAAGTCCAGCGCCAGATCGGTGGCCACCGTACTCGGGGTTAACGCCGAGACCCGGATGTTATTGCGGCGCACCTCTTGGGCGAGCGACTCCGTAAATCCGATCACGGCGAATTTCGAGGCGCTGTAGGCGCTCGAGGTCGCTGCCCCGTTCAGGCCGTTCGTCGAGGAGATATTGATGATGTCTCCGCTATTTTTCTCGACCAGTTGAGGCAATACCGCACGGGTGACATAATAGGTACCCAGTACGTTCGTATCCAGAATGCTCTTCCATTCGGCCGGATCCATCTCCAGCACCGTTCCGAATGTGGCAATCCCCGCGTTATTAATCAAAATATCTGCCGGACCCAGCTCTTGCTTCAACGTTTCAACTGCAGTCTCCACTTGTTCCTTCGAGGCGATATCCGCGGCCGCATAAGCGACCTTGACTCCCCGTCCCTGCAACTCGGCTGCCACCTCTTTCAACGTGGACTCCGTTCTTGCGATCAAACCTACGTTTACGCCTTCTTTGGCTAATGCCGCGGCCGTTGCTTTTCCGATTCCTCTTGCTGCCCCGGTAATGATCGCGACTTTGCCTGTTAAAGATTGTGCCATTTCAGTAAGCCCCTCTCTATTGTGGTCTTTCACTCCTCCCTTATTATACCGTAACCGGACCGGCTGACGTAAATGCCAAGAAACCCGTTGACTTAAACCATGGTTTAAGTCGTATCATAGTCATGTCGACAAGAAGCCTTAGGTTGGGGGGCCTCCAACGTGAAGTACTATACCATTGGCGAAGCATCAGCCAAGTACCATATTCCGGAATCCACTTTGCGTTATTATGAGAAAAAAGGACTGCTCCCGTTCATCGAACGGGACGAAGCCGGCAGAAGATTATTTTCGGAACGTCAATTGGCGCTGCTTCAAATCGTGATTTGCCTGAAGACCACCAATATGCCCATCAGCGGCATTAAGCAATATATGGAATGGGTCGTCGAGGGCGATACCTCGATCGAGAACCGGCTCGACATGCTGGTGAAGCATAAGCAGAACGTGTTGGACGAGATGGAGTTAATGAAGGAGCACCTGCAAGAGATTGAGGAGAAGATCAAACGTTATCATAAACAACTCGAGGAGGAAAGAACATGAATCTTTCAGGAAATACGATATTGATTACCGGCGGCGGCTCGGGAATTGGGCTGGCAATTGCCGAAAGATTTGCGCAGGCCGGAAATACCGTCATCGTCTGCGGCCGACGGGAGAGCGTACTTCAGCAAGCTCGAGAACAAGTCCCGGGCTTAATCCCCCGGGTATGCGACTTGGAGGTGGAACGTGAGCGCCTGGCGTTGTTCGATTGGGTGACGACAAACTATCCGGACGTGAATGTGCTGGTCAATAATGCCGGCATCCAGCTGCGCTATAACCTGCTCAAAGCGGACGCCAGAGACCGCTGGCATGACTACAGCAAGGAGATTGCCACGAATATTGAGGCGCCTGTCCATTTGTCCATGTTGTTTGCCCCTTATTTTGCACAAAAAGAACCGGCGGCCATTCTGAACGTCACCTCCGGCCTGGCATTTACCCCCTTTGCGATTGCCCCGGTATATTCGGCAACCAAAGCGGCGCTTCACTCCTTCACCATGAGCTTAAGACATCAATTATCCGGCACCTCGGTTGATGTGATTGAGATCGCCCCGCCGGCGGTGAACACGGATCTGGGAGGTTCCGGGCTGCATACGCACGGAGAGCCGCTGGACGCCTTCGCGGACGGAATTTTCAAGGAGTTGGCCGAGGGCAAGAAGGAAATCGGGTACGGTTCCTCAGCAGCGCGCCTGCGCATGTCCCGGGACGAAATCGACGAGTATACGGAGAAGCTGTATCAAGCCACGAAAGATTCTATTGAGTCATGAGGGGAATACGTAAAAAGAAGCAGGGGGGCTCCGCTGTCATCTCGGATGACTTTTGGGTCCCCCTTTCTACCCGAAGCCATGCAGTTTTCTCGGCCCAGTACCGCACCTATTTGTGCGCCTGTTCCGGTTGCCCCTCGAGCGCCAATCGATTAGTCTAACCTTGACACTGTATACAGCCCATGCCATAATGTATTTCAAACTAAATCCATATGTTATATGCGCTATACGAAATTTTCCGTTTTATACGAGGGGAGATCATTAAAATGAAAAAGCGTTTTTTAATAGGAATATTTGCGTTAATGTTGCCAGTGGTGATTGCCGGATGCGGAAGTAAAGCTGCGGAGGAGAATGCCTCACAACCAGACAAAGAATCGAAACAGACAACGGTGGTTGCCTCTACCAGTGGGGTCAGCAATCCATTCAGCTATGATAAGGACGGCAAGCTTACGGGATATGATGTTGAAGTCCTCCGGGCCATTTTTGAAGGTCTTCCTCAATATAAACTGGATATACAGGTCATTGAATTTGAAGGGATTTTAAATGGACTGGATAATGGACGCTTCCAGCTGGGAGTGAACAATTTCAGCTCCAACGCGGAAAGACGTGAAAAATACAATTTTTCTCTGCCAATTATTGAAAACGCCAATGTGTTTGTTGTCCGTAAGGATGATGAAAAACTCAAATCTATTAATGATTTGGCCGGTTATAAAGCAGTAACCGAAGTAGGCAACTCAGGCGCGACGCTTCTTGAGAACTATAATAATGAACATCCGAATGCTAAAGCCGAAATTCTCTATACGGATGAAAATTTTGTGAAACAGTTTGAAGGCATTGAAGCAGGAAAATATGATGTCCGTATTATTTCCCGCGTCTCGGCGGAAAAAGCGATCAAGGAACATGGTTTTACCAATCTGAAAATTGTTCCGTTTTCTATAGAAAATAGCGATCCGGGCTCCTATATTCTATTTCCCAAATCCACAGACAGCAGTTTGCTAGATGCAGTAAATAAGCGAATCAAGGAAATTTATGAAGATGGAACTTTATTGAAAATCAGTGAAGAGCAGTTGGGCGGAAATTACTTGCCAAAGAAAGAGTTAATTGAAGGATAAGGTAAGGGGGATTCGATGAAATTTTTAGTCACGGGAGATGCGCTGTTTTCCAGCAGCAATTTATATAAGACGATGGATCCGAATCTTCTTGCTCTTTTACATGGAGCGGATGAAGTGTTTACCAATGCGGAGTTTGTGACACCCAGAAAAAACACGGCCCCAGCCTCCGGAAGAGGATACCAAACCAGCGTGCGTCCGAAGGCGTTGGACGAATTCGCAAATCTTAATATCCGCTATGTCAGCTTTGCGAATAATCATACGGGTGATTATGGTATTGAGGGCATGGTTGACACCATCGAAGAGGCGGAAAGCCGTGGCTTAATCCCCCTGGGAGTGGGACTAAGCCTGCATGATGCCCGTAAACCGGCGTTTATTGATACTCCGGATGGGCGGATTGCGATCATTACCATCGACGTTACAAGAAGTGAGGTATTTGCCGCATCGAACCCTGGAAACGGGGTTCCGGCGCGTCCGGGGGTAAATCCGCTCCGTTGGTCGCGTACGTATGTCGTTAATGATCAGGATTTTGAAACCTTGAAGGAGATTAGTGAGCGGATTGGCATTGCATCCAGCATGGCGGAAGGAAAAAGAATCGAAACCTTTAAAAGCAAATCAGATAATCATTATGAATTTGGCTCACTGTTTGAAGGGTATCTGACTTTTGAAAGAGGAGATCACCCACGTGTCAAAACCACAGCACACGAAGGGGATCAGCAGGAAATTCTTCGCTCTATTCAAGATGCCAAGGAACGCAGTGACTTTGTTTTTGTAAATCTGCACACCCATGAAGGGGAGAATGAAGACTGGTATTCGGATTACCCCGCTGAGTTTATTGAAACCTTTGCTCATCATGCTATTGATGCAGGGGCGAGCTGCGTTTTCGGACACGGGGCGCACTTTACCAGAGGCGTGGAACTCTACCATGGTCAACCGATATTCTATAATATAGGAAGTCTGTTTATGGAATTTGAAGCAGGGGAGTCCATTATTTCTCCGGAAATGTTCGCCGCCTATGGTTATGCCGAAAACGAAGTTCCGTCTACCCTGCATAAAAACAGAACCAAAGACAGCGAAGGAAACTGGCAGGGCTTCTATAGTGATCGGAAATTTTCCGAAAATTTTTTGGTTTCATTTGATATTAGCGTTGAGGAGCGGCGTTTTAACTACGAGTTGATTCCGATTGATCTCAGGCTCACCCATCCAACCGTGACCAAACGCGGTTTACCCGTCTTGGCGTCAGAAGAAGCCGCTGCGTCACTGGTTCAACGGCTGAACGCCATTAGCAAAGAACGCTACAACACGGAAATTGTTTATGAAGGCGAGCTGTTAACGGTGAAAGGATTGGAATAATTTTTTTCTGCTGTAAAAATGAACGTGGAAGGAATGCAAAGCATGATGGCAAAGATTTTTGATATCGAAGCGGTTTTCTCAGCGATTCCCAGCCTGCTGAAGTTTCTTCCTGTGAGCCTGGAAATAACTTTTATTTCAATGGTTGCCGGTCTTCTTATGGGTTTAATACTCGCGGTTATTCGGATAAAAAAAGTTCCTGTTCTCAGTCAGATTGTTACGGTTTTTATCTCGTTTATACGGGGTACGCCCATGATTGTACAGCTTTATTTGACCTATAACGGGATTCCGCTTCTTTTAAAATTTATTAATGAGCAGTATGGGACAAGCTATAATATTAATGCCGTGCCCGCGATGCTTTTTGTTCTGGTTACCTTCGCGTTCAATGAGGCAGCTTACAATTCGGAAACGATCCGCGCAGCTCTGCAATCGGTGAACAAAGGACAAATTGAAGCTGCCGAATCGCTGGGCATGACCTATTTTCAAGTCTTGAGAAGAGTGATTCTTCCCGAAGCGCTTGTCGTCGCCATTCCGCCGCTTGGAAATGCATTGATCGGTTTGTTGAAAGGAACTTCATTGGCGTTTGTAGCAGGGGTTATCGAAATGACGGCACAAGGAAAAATTATTTCCGGAAGTAATTTCCGGTTCTTCGAGGTCTATCTTGCCCTGGCCATCATTTATTGGGTACTGACGATTATCATCGAACAAGTGCTTCGCTATCTGGAAAAAAGATTTTCGATTCCGGAGCCGGGCCAAAGAAACTCGATCCGGGGTGGTTTGTTTTCATTTGGAAGGAGGGAGATTTAAATGATCAAGGTAAGTCATTTGTCCAAATCCTTTCATCACAATTTAATCCTGGACGATTTATCGGTTGAGATTGAAAAGGGAGATGTAGTGGCGCTGATCGGTTCGTCAGGGGCCGGGAAATCCACCTTTTTGCGTTCCTTGAACTGCCTGGAAACTGCGGATAAAGGCGAGCTTGATCTGGAGGGGTTTAAGGTTGATTTCAGCACAATTACGAACAAGCAGCGCTTGGAGCTTCGGCAGCAAACGGCGATGGTTTTCCAGCAATTCAACCTTTTTCAGCATCGAACCGCACTGGAAAATGTAAAAGAAGGATTGAAAATCGTCAAAAAAATGAGCGATAGTGAAGCCAATAAAATTGCCGAAGAACAGCTGCAACTAGTGGGCCTTTCCGAACGTGCTCATTATTATCCAAAGCATTTATCCGGGGGCCAGCAACAGCGTGTCGGAATTGCCCGTGCACTTGCCATGAAGCCCAAGCTGTTATTGGTGGATGAACCGACCTCCGCGCTTGATCCTGAACTGGTGGGAGAGGTGCTGCAAACCATTAAACGGACAGCAGCAAGCGGCCAAACGATGATTCTCGTTTCACACGAGATGAATTTTGTATATGAAGTGGCCAACAAGGTGCTTTTTTTGGACAAGGGGAAAATTATTGAGGAAGGCACTCCGGATGAGGTGTTTAACCACCCTAAAACACAAAGAGCTAAGGAATTCCTGCAAAATTATTTCCGCACAAAAGTAAGTGGTGCTTGATCTTCAACAAACGCCATACTTGAGCCTAAATGGGCGCCTTAAAAAGGCGCCCTTCACTCTTCCCCTATACTTTTGGAATTAAGCAGATGCGCCAAGCCCGCTTTCCGTCGCAGAAATCGGCTTCACGAGCGCTTTCTTCTCCCAAGCCCGGCTTCTCCAGCGAAGCAGCATGATGAGCCCGCGAAGCCATTCATCCACGGCAAACGCAATCCAAATGCCAAACAAGCCAATGCCCAGATGAACGCCAAGCAGGTATGCCAGCGGAACCGAGACGCCCCACATCGAGCATACGCCCATTAAGACGGGGAACCGCGCATCCCCGGCAGCGCGCAG
Organism: Paenibacillus phocaeensis; assembly: GCF_900021165.1. Taxonomy (GTDB): domain Bacteria; phylum Bacillota; class Bacilli; order Paenibacillales; family Paenibacillaceae; genus Fontibacillus; species Fontibacillus phocaensis. The sequence goes on from NZ_FCOQ01000013.1 coordinate 133,076, forward strand.
CGAATTAATGATGACCATATTAAAGGTCCGGCCGGGCTCAAGCACGATAGACAACAGGAAGATGCTCGCTCCGGTCGCAATGATCCCAGGATCTTCCGTGAACAAGCCGATCAGATCGTGGCGGAAAATCGAAGCCGCACCAACGATGGCCAACGTTAACAAGAAGCTGATCCGCACGCTCTTCATCAATCGCTTGTAAGCGGCCTTCATCTCTCCCGCGCCAACCATTTGGCCGACGATAATCTCTGTCCCCGCCCCGATCGATGCAGCCAACGCCATAAAGTAGTTCGAGATGTTCATCACATAAACATGCGTATTTAACGCGGTGATTCCAATCATGTTCACAAAACCGATGACCATGAGGTACTGCGACTGCCAGGCGAGATGCTCTCCCGCCGCAGGCAATCCCACGCTTAGAATCTGCTTCGCATAAGTCCTGTTCCAGGTCACATAATCCTTCCCGCGAATCGGCGCCGGAACTCGGCGGTACAGAATGAAGAACAGAACGAGAATGCCGACAAACCGGCTAACTACGGTCGAGATGGCCGCACCGGTAACGCCCATTTCCGGAAAGCCCAGGTTGCCGAAGATCAGCAAATAATTCCCGGTGACATGGAGGAGGTTCACCCCCAAGGTCACATACATCACGCTCTGGGTATTCCCGCTTGAACGGATCACGGACGAGACTGCGTAAGACAACGCCTCAATCCACATAAACCCGCCGATGATCTTCAGATAATGACTGGCGATGCCCATCTGCTCTTGATTCAGGTTCAGCAGCCGCAGGAGCGGCTCCCCGAAGCTAAACAGGATAACGCTGACGAGAATCCCGAAAATAAGGTTCATCGTAATCGCCAGCGCCGAGACCCGGCTCGCCTCTTTCTCCCGTCCCGCACCGAGATACTGGGATACCGCTACGCTGGTCCCGATCCCGACAAACCCGAACATCAAGATGCAGAAATAGATGATTTCATTGGCTAAGCCCACCGCTCCGGTTGCGGTATCAGAGATGCGGCTCAGCATAAACACGTCCACCGTGCCGAGCATCATCCGCAGGACGGAATCGATCAAGATCGGCCAGGTTACAGCAAAAAGACTCAGCTTCTTCCATGAAGGAATACGTTCATTTAAGGTCACAATTAACAAGCTCCTACTAGGTGATTTCTTTGTCGCCTTCCCTAGTGTAGCTCCCGTTCACGGATCCGTCTATGGGGAAATTCTGTTTTAAGCAACCCTACTTCCGGGAGATCAATATGGATGGCTTATCCTTGGAGGAAATCAAGCATTATACAGAGCTTTATCTGCGTGGAGAGGAAACTTTACAACAGCGCAAAGAGATTCTTACGGACCCACCTCATCAAAATCTTGGAGAAGCTCAACTACAAGCTCGCTATCATCGAGGCGCAGGAGAACAAGTTCGATAAGCTTCCCTAAAGAAAGCAGACGCCCGCTTGGGCGCCTGCTTCGTACCTTTCGTATCTCAGGATTCTTCCACGTACTTCTTGAAATTGTCCAGAATCGCTTGCCAGCCGGCTTGCTGAAACTCCACCGGATGCGTAATCTCGGCATCGAACGTTTCAACGACCTTCGTCTCCGGACCTTGGGCGGCGAAGGTGATCTCCACCTTTCTTCCGTCTCCCAGGGTGTAGGCGATAAGTTCATGCGTGTTCACTTCATCGTAGACGCCGCCGAAATCAAACCCCATGCTGCCGTCCTTCGCTTCCATTCGGGTCGAGAACGCGCCGCCGGCCCGCAGATCGTTCTCCGCTCTTGGCGCATGCCAATCGTCAGAGGCTTGATTCCATTGCGTAATATGCTCCGGCTCCGTCCAATACCTCCAGACTTTGTCGATCGGAGCTTGAATTACGGTCTGAACCGTTACTTTCGTGGGTTGGTTGGCTTCCATTTCTTTAAGGCACCTCTTTCAATAAGATTGTTATTTACTTTACATCCCTATAGACGTAACCCAAATTCGAAATTCATTGGTTCAAATGCTCCGGCAACCCCAAACGGGAAAATAATCTGGGGTTAATGAAATTTTGGACGTGAAGGATATGATTCCCCTTCGTTTCGAGGACATGAATCCCCCAAGGAATAAGATGGGGGCCTTCAGGGCTTTGCATATACTGCGCCAACGCCGGATATCCGCCGTTAACCTTGACCGGCACGAACCGGGAGCCCTCGCAATGCGGGCGTGTAAGCGAGAAGAACTTCGACAAATCTTCCCTGCCGCGAACCCACATTGGGAATGGCGGCATCGACATGCAGCCCTCTTCGTGGAATAAAGCAACCAGTTTATCGATATCAAATTGCTCGAAGGCGTCCACATACCGTGACAAGAGCTCTTGATCCGGCTCGGCCTCCATTCGGCTGAGTTCGTCGGAACGGAGCTCGGTTCGACTCATCGTCTCCCTTGCGCGCTGCAAGGCACTGTTCACCGCGGCCGGCGACATTCCCAGCGTCTCCGCAATTTGCTTGGAGGACCAGTCGAAGACATCCTTTAAAATCAATACGGCTCGCTGGCGGGGAGGCAAGGTCTGCAGGAGTGCGATGAAGCAGAGCTGCAGCGTATCCTTGCGAATGAGCGCATCCTCCGGATTCTCTCCGAAGTCGGGAGCCAGCCAGATCCAAGCGGAGTCCGGCAACGTCTCGCGGGGTTCAATGATAGACCTCGCCGGATCAGACAAATCGACGGGAAGCACCCGCCGCTTCGCCTGTCTCAGCTTATCCAGGCACAAATTAGAAGCGATCCGGTAAATCCACGTCTTAGGGGAGGCGTCCTGCCGGAACGAACTCCAGCTCTGCCAAACGCGGATGTAAATTTCTTGAACCGCATCGTCCGCGTCATCGATAGATCCGAGCATCCGGTAACAGAACGCGGTAAGCTCCGGCTTCATTTTCTCCAATATCTGCAGGTCCAGGGGGATCCCGTTCATATAAGCCTCCTTTAGCCAGGTAGATTCTACTATATAATTCTTTTCCCCGCACCGAATCCCTGTCGGAAGAGCTTGTTCTTCAGGGAAATATTTTAAATTTGCACTATCTGCTTGCCTCCCAAAAAAAGGAGCACCCCACCCGAAATCTGAAACCTATCCATGAAATGCCGGAATTGGTAAAATGAAAGCGTTCTCCTATGTAAAGATTTTCCTACGCGTGCATAGGTTGGGAGAAACACATGGAATAAGGGAGGGTATTCATGAAGCGATCTTACTTGATGGACAAGCGGCGGGTTCAAAAGGTATTCAGCTTGTTTCTGGCGGTCATGATGGCGGCTGGCCTCAGCCTGTTGCCAGCGCCGAAGGCGCAGGCGGCCGGGACAACGATTACCTCGATGGCCTACTTCTCGGCGGCGGACGGGCCGGTCATCACCAAATCGGGAGTCGGACAGGCTAGTTACGGATTTGTGATGCCGATCTTTAATGGCGGCTCCGCCACCTGGAGCGAGGTTGTGCAGGACCTCGGCGTCAAGGTGAAGGTGAATGGAAACTGGGTCGATATCGACAGTGTCGGCAGCTTTGTCTACAACCAGAACTGGGGTCACTGGAGTGACAGCGGATTCAACGGTTATTGGTTCACCCTTTCCGCAACAACCGACGTTCAGCTGTATTCCAAGGCAAATGGGGTAACGCTCGAATACAAGCTTGTTTTTCAGAACATCAACAAAACAACGATTACGGCGATGACGCCAACGCAAGGTCCGGTCATCACGGCGGGGCCGACAGGCGGGGCTGGCTTCACCTATCCTGTCTTTAACAACAACTCGGCGATTCCGTACGCGGCAGTAGCCGACGACTTGAAGGTCTACGTCAAGCCGGTGAACGGCAGCACCTGGATCGATATCGATAATAATGCGGCCAGCGGCTGGATTTATGACCAGAACTTCGGACAATTCACCGATGGAGGAGGCGGCTACTGGTTTAACGTCACGGAATCGATCAACGTCAAATTGGAATCGAAGACCTCACGGGTGAACGTCGTATATACGATCATTTTTAATGAGCCCGTCAGAAACTCGTACGTTCTCACCCCTTATGAGGGAACTACGTTTACCGCGAATGAAAGCGGTGCGATCGGCGTGCCTCTGCCTAAAATCGACGGAGTTGCTCCGATTGCCTCCGAGCTGGGGAATTTCGTCTACCAGATCAACCTTAACGGGCAATGGGTGGATTTAGCGGATTCCGGCCAAAGCGGGTTCACCTACTCCGCGAACGGTTACAATAACCTGTCCAGCGCCAATCAGTGGGGGTATTGGGTCGATTACATCTATGGGCTGTGGTTCCAGCCGATTCAGCAAGATATGCAAATCCGTATCGGATATCCCCTGAACGGGCAAAAAGGCGGTAACGTCGGCAATAACTTCGTTACGTACACGTTTATTGGCAATCCGAATGCACCGCGGCCGGACGAAACCAGCTACGGGGATATTCCGCTTAGCACGCCAAACGATCCGACCATTGCGGGCATGACGCTCATCTGGCAGGATGAATTTGTCGGGCCCCAACTGGATACAAGCAAATGGAATTACGAACAGGGGTATTACCTTAATAACGATCCGGGCACCTGGGGTTGGGGCAATGCGGAGCTGCAGCATTACACGAACAGTCCGCAAAACATCTTCGTCCAGGACGGGAAATTGAATATCCGAGCCCTGAACGATCCCAAATCCTTCCCGCAGGATCCCAACCGTTATGCGCAGTACTCCTCCGGGAAGATCAACACCAAGGATCACTTCTCGCTCAAATACGGCCGAGTTGACTTCCGGGCGAAGCTGCCTACGGGCAACGGCATCTGGCCGGCCCTCTGGATGCTGCCGCAAGATACAACCTACGGCACCTGGGCAGCTTCCGGCGAAATCGACGTCATGGAGGCCCGCGGGCGTCTGCCCGGCATGACATCCGGCGCGATCCATTTCGGCGGGCAATGGCCGGCCAATACGCATCTCTCGGGCGAATACCATTTCCCGTCCGGACAAACGATCGCGAATGACTTCCATGTCTATTCCGTTGTATGGGAAGAGGATAACATCAAGTGGTATGTAGACGGTAAATTCTTCTTCAAAGCGACTCGGGATCAATGGTATTCCAACGCAGCGCCGAACAATCCGAACGCTCCTTTCGACCAGGCGTTCTATCTCATCATGAACCTGGCGATCGGCGGGAACTTCGACGGCGGCATCGCCCCGGGACCCGGCGATATCCCGGCAACGATGCAGGTCGACTATGTGCGTGTCTATAAGGATGACGGCAGCGGAGGCGGAGGCGGTCAGAATCCAGGAAACCCGGGCACGCCGACTACGATTGTGATCGGCGATCAAGTGAAAGGGTTGAAGAAGACCGGCGACAACCTGCTCTTTTATGTCAACGGTGCCACCTTTGCCGATTTGCACTATAAGATCAACAATGGCGTTCAACTGAATGTGGCCATGACCCCGGCGGGGAACGGCAACTATACCTATGCGGTCAACGACCTGAACCAAGGGGATAATGTCGAGTATTTCTTCACTTATAACCCTGGGCAAGGGGCGCTGGACACCCCCTGGCAAACTTATATTCACGGGGTGACGCAAGGAACACCGGAGTAAACCATCGGCGAGGCGGGTCAACTGCTATACATCAAAATTAAGGGGCTGTCCCCCAAGCTATCCTAGATAGCTGAGGGACAGCCCCTTTACCCCCTGACGGATCAAGGTTTAAGATCGGCTGGAAATAACGCGATCTAGAAACTGATCCGCATCGCCGTTAAACTTCCAGGAAACCCCGAATCGATCTACCAGGAGACCAAAACACGAGGACCAAGGATATTGAGATAACGGCATGATGACCTGGCCACCGTCCGATAAACGATGAAAGTAAGTTTCCAGCGTGGGTTTGTCGTCATTAATCAAGCTAATCAGCACGTTGTTTCCCGTGATCAGCTCGCCTGTCGACGCCTTCATGGAAGGCAGGATGTCCGACATCATGATCTTCCCGCCTGCGAATTGCAGGGAAGACTCCATGATCATATTCAGTTCATTTTCCGGCATCGGATAATGGGGGTCTTGTGGAATATCCCGAAATTTCACCTTCTTCACCTCGGTTGCTCCCAAAGCCTCCGCATAAAATTCAATCGCTTGTTCCGCCACTCCATCGAAGTTTAAATAGACAATCGCTGGCATGAAATTCTACCCCCTTCAGTTGATAAATGAAGTATAATCTATAAAAGGTGACAGCTATCTGTCACCTCTTAAAATAAAGCACAAAAAAAGGGGTCAAGATGGAAAAGATAGAGCGATTGATATCCATCATCATGATTTTGCTAAAAAAAGAGGTGGTGTCCACCAAAGAATTTGCACAATGGTTCAACGTGTCCAAACGAACGATCCTGCGTGATATGGAAACCTTGAGTTTATCCCATATTCCCATCTATTCGGTGCGGGGCGTTAACGGCGGTTACGGCATTATGGAAGAATACAAGGTGGACAAGCGCCTATTAAGCAGTTCCGACTTGGAAAATATATTAACCGCGCTCGGGGGATTGGAACAAATCTTCATCAGCGAAGAAGTGGAAATGACCATGAAAAAAATCGAAGCCATGGTTAGCCCCCTGTCTCCGAATCCCTCCCTCCAACTGTCATTCTATGATTGGGAGGGAAGGTCCGAAATAGCTCAAACCTTGAAGATCTGTCAGGAGTCCATCTCGAACAGAAATCTCATCGCTTTTGATTATATCGATAAGAATGGCATGAGATCGAAGCGGCTCGTCGAACCCTACCAGCTTCATTTTAGTGAATCGAGCTGGTATTTGAAGGGGTTCTGTCTGCAACGTCAAGGATATCGAACCTTCAAATTGTCCAGGATCGATCAACTTCATCGGGAAGAAAGCTCCTATATCCCCAGAGATGATCTTATGGATCAAGATCAGGATGCCGGTTATCAACCGCAACTTATCACGGTTAAAGTGTTGATTTCCCCTAGCATCAAGGATCATTTCATTGAAAGGTACGGCCGCAAGAGCATCGAACCCTACAGCTCCGACCGTGAATTAGCGACCATCCAGGTTCCTCAAAGCGAAATCGGATTTCAGTTTCTTGCCGGATTCGGGACCCTTTTAAAAGTGATAGAGCCACAGTCTTATGTGGAAGCATTCAGAAATTATTTGATTCAGATGGTGGAGATTAATACTCGCCTTTGATCACGAAGAACGAACCCCGGATCGTCCCGGCCAATTTGGACTTCTGCCGTGCAAACTTAAACTTCTTCTCCTCCAGCTCTTTGGGTACCTCCATCCCTTCGGACAGCTTGAACCCCACGGCACGCTTCTTGGGATCATCCAAGGTGTACAGGACGTTGACCCCCAGTCCATCCTCGTAGAAGACGAAGGCCCACCGGATGTTCTCCACCTGGAACATCGATGTTTCTAACGGTTTGGCGGCAAACTCAATTCCGCGTTCTTCCTTCAGGATCCGGTTCACATAGTCCAGGGTTTCCTGGCTTTCGCCGGCCGGTTCAACCGTAAATACATGTTTGTATTTGTTCATAAAATACCGCGCTTCATTGGCACGCAGCCCGGCGAGCGCCTCCGCTACAGGAGAGGATTCCAGGCCGACGGTGGATACATTTTTGAAATCAACGATATAGGACATGCTTGCCCCTCCTCTACTGCTCTTTTATTTTCGCACAACGGGAATCCACATTTCGCCTACGACGCGGCCGTTCTCCTGCTCCATCAATACCGTGGCATTGGGTCCTCCAACATAGGCGACATGATTGGCTTCCGGCAACACTTGACCAAAGGCGATTCCGGCCAACTGATTGCTTAGTTCGTCGGGCGTCGTTCCTTCCCCTTTTACAATCAAGTATTCCCCTTTCGGGAACTGGATCACCCGGGATCCCTCCGCGGCCGGCAGCGCTTCCTGGCTTAACACGCCGGCGTAATACATCATCTTGTTGTTTACCGCTTCATTTACCGCAAATACATAGTCGTTTTCGGCGATCGCCTTCAACTGATCAAGTCGGCCATCCTCGCTGACGGTTTGCCAAAATTCCGATTTCTCCTTGTTGATTCCGGCGTAGTCCGTGTAGTTGCTTTTCAACTCCGTGCCAAGTCCAAATACGGTGAAACTGTCCTTCTCTTCCAAAATATAATTTGCCATGTGTCCATTCCTTCTTTCTTTTCAAATTTGTTTTCTGTTCTTGATAGGTTTATCATAACCATAAACCATGTCAAAAAATGAACCTGTTTAGGAGCCCTCATGAAAAAAGTTGAACGCATTAACACCATCATGCGGTATATCAACAACCGGTCTCATTTCACGATCACCGAACTCATGCGGGAATTCAACATCTCCCGTTCAACGACGATCCGGGATATTCGGGAGATTGAAGCCTTGGGCATGCCGCTGGTCGCCGAAGTGGGGAGGGATGGCGGTTATTCCGTGATGCATAATTCGATTCTGCCCGTCGTGCGTTTTACCGATACGGAAGTCAAAGCCCTGTTCATCGCCTTCATGGCCACTCGAAATGCTCAGCTTCCTTATCTCAAGAGCCGGCAATCCTTAGCAGAGAAGCTGCTGGGACTCATCTCCAAGAACCAGCAGGACGACCTCCTGCTCCTGGATGAAATTCTTCTGTTTGAAGGCACCAACCCGCATAATCCCGACCTGCTGGAGCTCTCGGACCTCCCTCATCCGATGCTGGAGAAGCTGATCCAACACCTGCTCCACGACAGCTACTTATGGATTACCCTGGAAGAGGAGAAAGAAATCAGGTCTTATCCGATTTATCTCTTGCAACTGTATCATGAGAAGAGCCTCTGGCTCATGGAGGTCTTCGACTTACAGGAGGAGAAGAAGAAGCTGTTTGCGGTCGATCAGCTCACTCAGATCGAACCTTACGCCCCCAAGAAAAGATGGAGTCGGAGGAAAATTCTCGAGCACCTCAGCAAGCAGGAGGAGGAACCTAACCTCATTCTTGAGCTGGGCCCCCGGGCCATTGCCCAATACAAGAAATATCATCCCTTAAAAGCATTCATTTCCTACACGGACCCTTATCAAACCACGGCCCTGCTGAGGATGGTTGTCCCTGTGGATCCGTCTGAGGAAATGACAGAGACGATCCATTGGCTGCTGTTCTTGGGTGAAGATCTGAAATTTAGAAAAGTGCCGGACGAAGTTATGGAAGGATTGCGCCAGAGAGGAAAAGAGATGCTGAAGCCGGGGCGCGGTGAACGATGATGCGAGGAAGAGATGAAGGCCGCCCCGGCAGGACGGCCTCTTCTACTGGCATTCGGCTTGAACAGGGGCTCCGGGTCTCCCCTTTGCCTCACCCTTAAGTTCGTCGGGGCAACCTCCCGCTCTACTTCTCCTGCTCCTTCATCACTTGCTCAACCCCGAGCAGAATGACCTTCAACCCGAACTCAAACGCCCGGTCTGACCCCATAAGCTCAAACAGTTGGCTGGTGAACATCCTCCGGAACAGCCCCGCTTCCTCTTCGCTCAAGGAGTCCAGAAGCTGAAGCATCTCCTCCCTCGGAAGTTCACCCTGATGTTGAAGGGTAGCCAAGACATTGCGTTCATGCTGATAAGCGTCCAGGACGAAGTTGTAGATATAGTTCACCAGCGTCGTAATCACTTGCAACTTCTGCTCTTGCTCCAGCGGCGTCGATTCCACGCAGAGCAGCATCCGGTTATTAAGCCGGATAATGTCCGGTTCATGGGGCAGCGTCATCATCAACAGCTGCGTGGAGCACGGATACCGGCTCAGAACACTCCGTACCGTTACCGCAAGCTCCGTCAGTTGTTCCTTCCAGTCTCCCTCGGAATGAAACTCCTCCAAAATGATTTTCGATACCTGGTTGGCCAGACGCTGGTAGAGATCTTGCTTGCTCTTGAAATACCAGTACAGTGAAGGAGCTTGAATCCCCAGTCGGTCGGCCAAGCGCCTCAAGCTGAATTTCTCAATCCCCTCATCCCCCAGAAGCCCCCATGAAGCCTCCAAGATCTTATCCTCCGAAACTTGAGGTTGCTGCTTCTGCTTTTTCATCGTTATCCGCCCTTTTATCTAACAGTGTAAGTTTATGCTTTACAGATCATCTAAAACCATGATATCATCTAACACTGTAAGGTTCAAACTAACGGTGTTAGATAGAACCGAAAAACCAAAGAAAGTGGTGACCCACATGGATGCAGAGCAACTCCATTACTTTGAAAAGGCACCAATCACGAAAGCCGTAGCCCACTTTGCTGTTCCGATGATGTTAGGGACGTCATTAAGTGTCATTTACTCCATTTTGAACGCCTACTTCCTCGGGACCTTGGGAAATACCTCAATGTTGACGGCACTTGCCCTAACTTTGCCTTTATTTGCAGTCATCATGTCGCTAGGCAACTTGATTGGGATTGGCAGCGGTACCTTCATCTCCCGTTTGTTGGGAGAGAAGAAAGCGGAGGAGATCAAGCAGGTGTCATCCTTCGCTTTCTACAGCAGTTTGGTTCTGGGTCTGATCGTCATTGCCGCAGGACTCCCGTTTATGGATTTTATTGTCCACGGACTGGGGGCAACGCCCGACTCCTTCGGCTTCACGAAGGATTATGTCCTGATGATGATTCTAGGCTCCCCTTTTGTGATCTTATTCTTCACGCTGGAGAATATCGTACGCTCGGAGGGGGCCGCGGTCACATCGATGATCGGGATGATGCTGAGTGTTGTCGTCAATATTGCTCTGGATGCGCTGGTGATTTTTGTTTTCCACGGGGGGATCATCGGTGTGGCTTCGGCTACGGTTATTTCTAACCTGGTCGCAAGTTTGTTCTATGCCTACCATATCGGAGTGAGAAGCCAATTCCTGACCCTCTCCATCAGATGGTTCAGAGTAAACAGGGACATCCTCAGCAATGTATTCAAAATCGGAATTCCCGTCTTTGTTATGAGCGTCTTCTTGGGGGCTATGTCGCTGATCTTCAACCACTATCTGGTTGAATATGGGGATCAAGCCGTAGCGGCCTACGGAATTTCATCGCGTTTATTGCAGTTTCCGGAGTTTATTCTGATGGGGTTATGCGAGGGAGTCGTGCCGTTGATTGCCTTTACGTTTACCGCGAATCGCTTAAGAATGAAGCAAACGATCGGATTTACGATCCAAACGATTCTGGCGCTGGCCGTCCTGTTCGGTGTCGCCGTCTATCTGGTTTCCGACCATCTCATCGGCCTATTCACGAATGACCCGATCCTGATCGAAATGGGCAGCTACATTCTGCATGTCACGTTCTTATCCTTGTTCATCAGCGGATTGAGCACGTTGTTTACGGGGATCTTTCAGGCAACTGCGCAAGGAACCGCCGCCTTTATCATGTCGATCATTCAAGGGGTCACGCTGATTCCCGTGCTCTATTTCGCCAATCGCCTGAACGGCTTCCACGGGGTAGTCTGGTCGCTGGTTATTGCAGATGCCGCCGCGTTCCTAGTAGGAGCCATCATGCTGTATGTGCTGCGGAACAAATTGCAGCCGGATTTGGAGGGGTTGGTTCAGTAGACAAATCGGATCGCACGCAGGGCAGGCAGGATAAGGGCTGCTTCCCGATCCTGCCCGGGACTGCCGTTTATTTTCTCGTCTGCAGCGCTTGAATCGTGGAGGCGATTCCCTCCCGGAACGGCGTTGCCACGATCGGGCCGATGGAACGTTCATACTTGTCTTGGCTTAGCGTCAATGGTTCTTCGGTCAAATACAGCATCTCCACGACTTCCTTCATGACGGGCAAGCCGATTCCGAGCAGAGACAAGCCCAGCTTCTTCAACGGAATCACCGGTTTGACGCTGCCGCTCGCGGATTGTGCAATCCGCACGATCTCCCGTCCGGAGATCAACCCGGCCCCCGGGATATTCCAATTCTGGTCGTAGGCGAAATCTCTGCCGGCCAGCTCAACAACCATAGCCGCCGCGTCCGGCAGATAAACGAACTCCCGGGGGGTACGCATGTTTCCGATGAAAAACGCCGTTTTGCCGGCCGCAATGGCTTCCAAAGTCGAACCCAAATAAGAAGCTTCGTTGGCCGTAGGTCCGTAATAATCGGGCAGCCGGGCGATCAGAACCTTGACCCGCTCCCATCGCTTGCTGAACAACATTCGTTCATATTCCAAACGGATTTTGCCTTTTCGCGTATGCGGCCGCTTGGGATGCTCCTCGGTCACCGGGTCGGTCTGTCTTCGGCCGTAAGGGTAAATGCCGTCAATCGCAACGACTCGGACAGCCATGCGCTCGGCCGCTTCCATCACCGACTCGCCAAGTGGAAGCAACTTGCTCTCCATCTCATGGTAAGGAACGTTCGCGCAATGAAACCATACATCCGAACCACCTGCTTGAGATGCTAGATCATCGGGTTTTATCGCGTCCCCTACGGCAAGTGTCAAATGCGCAGGGTTGCCCAGCCGATCTGCGAACTGCTCCAGTTTCTGTTGTGAACGCCCGAAGGCAATCGTATCGATTCCTCGTCTCACCAGCTCTTCCGTAATCGCCGCGCCCGTTCCGCCGGTTGCTCCAATCACCATCGCCTTTGTCATCGTCATTTCATCCTCGCTCCTTTACATTGTAATTGATTGATTACTAACTTCGATTCCTAAGCCAGGGACATCATCCAACACTCCGGATTAAAAGTTTGTGATTGATCAATTACTAACTAATGAATTCAATATATCAATATGTTATTGATTGGTCAATAACTATTATTTAAATTTTTTACTTCCTCATCTCTGCAACAATTCGGGCAAATCGATCGCGACGGCTACATTGCACAGCATTCCGCGCGCAAGGAACAGCATCGTCCGCTCTTCGGGCTTATCCATACCTGCTTCACGGAAGGCCGTCAGCACCATTTCGCGGACCTGCTTAAAACCGCTCCGCATCGTCTCCCGGATCGCTTCCTCCTGAATGGTCTGCGCCTGCATCTGCAAGAGCATCTCGTTCCGGTACTTCTCCTGAATGTTCTCGTACTCCTGAATCAGCTTGGCCTCCAACACTTCGGGCGAAGTCGTCTCCACCAATTTTCGGAACGATTCGATAATCCGGGACCAAGATACCTCCAGCGCGGCCAATAATAGTTTTTCCTTCGTCGCGAAGAAACGGAATACGTACGGCTGGGAAATTTTCGCCCGTTCCGCCACCTGCGCCGTCGTAGCACGGTAATATCCGACTTCCGCGAACACTTCAATCGCCGCAGAGATAATCTCCGATTTGCGATTAACCGACGTTGCTTCGGATTTAGCCATCCTTTGCCTCCCCCCATCCGTTAAAAGTGATTGATCAATAATTAAAGAGTATATACCGTCCCCTCAGGAAATTGCAAGCACGGAGGAATGGGCCTTTCGCCGTCCACCCCGAGTTGGGGGGATGGACGGCGATATTTATGGGGCGGAGACCTTCTGACTTCAATTATGATGCGGCATTGACCTCGCTCGGTTCCGTCCGCTTGCGCCGGAAGAATGGCTTGCCCTTCGACCAATGGATGAACGGCTGCTCAATAACATAATAAGAAACCGTTGCCGCTGCAAACGAGACGAGGACAACGCAGCCGCTGATGGTAAGCCATCGGCCCACGCTCTCGATTCCGAAATAGCGGTAGTCCGGAATGCCGTATTTTTCGATCAACGTAATGAATAAATAATGCCAGATGTACAGGCCAAACGAAATCTTGGCGGTGAACCGGAAGAATCGATTATCCAGCCAACTGCCTACTCTCAGACTGAACGGTGCAGAGAACAGCACGATGCCGAACAATAGGGCAAACGTCGGGAAGAAATACGGCTGCTGCTGGAGGCTGAAATCAAATTCGCCGGCATGCCGCAGACGCCAGAACAACAAGCCGGCAAGCACTAACGCGGCTGCCCCGACGATGTCAAACAATCCGCGTTTACGCCACCGCTCGGTCGCGTCGCCCGCCAATCGGATTCGGACCATCACGCCCGCAGCTAGAATTCCGAGAGTAAAGTGGCCGAAGAATCCGATCGGATTGTAATTCGGCATCCAGAATTTTGCCCCGCCAATTTGGCCAAAGTCCCAACCCCGACCGATCTCGCTTGGCGTAAACCACCGATGGACGAAGGAGTTGGCGATGAACACCACTCCGAATGCGGCTGCCCAGAACAACATGGCCTTCCCGAACGAACGCCTCTTGCCGAGCAGGAATAGCAGTGCCATTAACAAAGGCATAAGCACGTAGCTAAACACCTCGAAGCTGACCGACCAGAGCGGTCCGTTCAAGTCGGACGGGAAGAACGTGGTGTAGTGGAAGCCTCCCGTGAATGTGAACCCTGTGAGAATGCGCCGCCATAAGAACTCCGTAGGAATGCTCAGACTCCAGACGAGGATCAGACATACCAGGAACGAAACATAGTAGCCGGGCATGATTCTTGCAGCGCGGCGCTTGGCATACGTTCGAATACTCGGATACGTCGCGTTCTCCAAATAAGCGCTCCAAAAAGGGAACGACAGCAGAAATCCACTTAACACGAAAAACAAGCTGACCCCGCTGTTCCCGAGCAGGGCAACCGATTGTACTTCTTGAAGCCATTTCTCTTGCGCGGGCATCGCTAGACGTTGGGACAAATGATGAAGAATGACGGACAAGCAAGCGATCGCTCGAACGCCATCCGCCCCTGTGAATCGGGTACTGTCTAACCCAATCTGTGACATCAACTCAAATTCCTCATTTCCATCTTGGACTCCCCGAACGGATTGCCCACGCGGGTACTTCATATCTTTCCCTATCTCTTGGGAAAATCCTTCAATTCTTCTTCGATCTTTATGCCCCTCCAAGTAAACGTTTGGACAGGAGCGAAACGAGATGATTCAATTCACTTTATGAGATAATATGATGCATATTGCAACAATATTTTATTTTATAGCGGAAAAATATATAATCTGTTGTAATATAGCAACACTATGCTATACTTAATGCGATAGCTGATGTATTAAGACATCCAGAGGAGAAGATAAAATGGAACAGTATTTCTTTCAAACGGCTCGTCGTATTATCGCGGGCTGCGGCTCCTTAGAGCGGATTGCAGAACATCTGCAGAAGCTGGGGTCTTTGAAATCGGTGTTGCTTGTATCCCAACCCTTTCTTCAAAGCAGCGGCACGCTGGACGAGGTGACCCGTCTCTTGAATAACGGCGGGATCGCCGTCCATTGGAATACCGATGTGAAGCCGGAACCGACGATTGCTCAACTGGAGGAGCTCTACAATGCAATCGCTGAGATTCCGTGCGATGCCATCATCGGAATCGGCGGAGGCAGCGTGCTGGATGTCGTTAAACTGCTTGCTGTGATGAAAACCAATAACCTCTCTGTCCGGGAAATGCTGGGGACCGATCTGATCCCAAATCCCGGCATTCCCACGGTCCTGATTCCTACCACCTCAGGCACAGGTTCAGAAGTGACGCCAAACGCCATTGTAACTTTGCCGGAAGAAGAGCTGAGGATCGGTGTCGTCAGCAGTTATTTACTGCCTGCGCTAGTCATTTTGGATCCGCTGCTCACGCTGGGTTTGCCGCGTGATATTACGGCTTCAACGGGCATGGACGCCTTTACCCACGCGCTGGAATCGTTCATTTCCAATAAAGCCAACCGTTTCAGCGACATGTTTGCGCTCGAATCCATCCGCAATATTTCGGCAAGCCTTCTGCAGGCCTATCACCACGGAGACGACCGCAAAGCGCGCGAGGAAATGCTGATCGGTTCCATGTACGGCGGAATGGCCTTAACCAGCGCCGGGACGGCGGCCGTGCATGCGTTGGCTTATCCCATCGGCGGGAAATTCCACGTGCCCCACGGGGTGGCCAATTCTATGCTGTTGCCGCATGTGATGGAGTTTAATTTCGATGCGATTGTGGAACGGCTGGCTCTCGTTGCCGAGGCGATGGGACTTCCATCGGGAGCGGGAAGACAGCGCGACGCGGAGCGGGTCATTGAGCAGATCCGACTATGGACGCAAGAGATGGAGATTCCTCAGGATTTGACGCTCTTTGGCGCGGCACGCGAAGACATTCCCGAGCTGTCGGTTGCGGCTTCGCAGGTGACCCGACTGATGGGCAATAACCCAAAGGCGATGACGTTGGAGGATATCGGGGCCGTTTACGGCAAGCTGTTCCATTAAGGAAGGCTGGGTTATAATGGCACTAAAAGTTCAAAAATCGACTTTTTGAACAACCTCTAAAAACAAGGATGAAGGGTCCCATGAAAATTAAAACAATCGTCATTGCTCCTTACCCGGGCTTATCCGAATTAACGTTAAGCTTGCAACAAGAGCTGCAGGAATTTGAAATTGTCGTGGAGCACGGAGATCTGTCGAGGGTGTTGCCGCTGATCGGCCGCATTCATACGGAAGGTTACGATGTCATTATCAGCAGAGGCGGAACGGCCAAGTTGCTGCAGAAACATTCCTATCTGCCGGTTGTGGAAATCCCCGTCTCCGGATTCGACATCCTGCGAATCCTGACGCTGGTCAAAGGATACAACGCCAAATGTGAAATGATCGGGTTTCCCAATGTCATCGAAGGTTTTATGTCGGTATCCAGCTTGATGGAGGTGGATATCTCCTACACGGTGATCCATCAGGAGCAGGAAGTCGGCGCTGCCCTGGCAGACGCCAAGGCTAGAGGCATCCAGGTAGTCATCGGGGACAGCATCACGGTCAAAATGGCGGCGGAGAGCGGGCTGCAGGGCGTGTTAATCACTTCCGGCAAAGAGTCTTTAATGGAAGCGTTCTCGCGGGCAGGTCAGCTCTACAAATCGGCCGAGAAGCTGAAGACCAAAAATGAAATGTACGAGGCGATGCTGAGCAAACTGCAAGGCGGATATGCAGCAGCGGACCAAGGCGGCAAGCTGGAGTTCGCCAACCCTTCGTTCAAGCGGCTGTTGAAGCTGCCGGAGACGGCAGATACGCTGTATCCCTTGTACCCGGGGCTGCGCGAAATGCTCAGGGATGTCGGCCGAGGGGCGGATTATGACCAAGCGATCGCCGTTTATGAGCCGGAGCAGGGGTTGTATCTGCGGGCGCAGAGGCTGCCTGCCGAAGAAGACCGCCGGTTATATATGCTGCACGCCGCGGAAGAAGAGCCCGAGCACAGCGGCCTTACGGCCAGTTACCTTCTAGCGGAAGCTCCCTTTTTCTATTACCAGGAGGAAGGGGGGCCGGAAGCGAGTTTTCCGGCTTATCCCGCAGCTGTATTCGGCGAGAAGGGCAGCGGGCGCAAACGTTACATCATCAACGCCGCGCTCTCCGAATCCAGAGAAGGCATTCTCTATCTCAACATCCGCCGGTCGTCGGAAGAGGTTCTGAAGGCCATGATGGAGTTGATGCTGTATGGCGGCGGGCGCGTCACGGCCATAGAGGGGGCGGAATTGCTGTCCGCCAAGCAACAGAGAGAACTGGCCGAATTCGTAATGAAGCGCAAGATGAAGGCGGTATTCCTGTTTGACCGGGACCCGGAAGCGCTGGCTGCGGAGGAAAGACTGGCCGGCAAGCTACTGCGCAGTTTTCATCATCGAAGCATCTCGCTTCCGGCCTTGCGGGAGACGCCGTGGCTGGAGCGCAGCATCCGCGCCTGCCTGATCTGGACGAACGAGCGGCAGGGCAAGCAGATTGTCGGCCTCCGGGGAGAAGTAATGGAGGCGCTTCTCGCACATCCGTGGCAAGGGAATTTTACCGAGCTGCGCACGGTGATGGATCTCTTCGTAGCGGCGGCGGAAGGGCCGTTCATTGAACGGGAGGCGCTGGAAATGCTGGAGGAAGGAAGCCGGAAAGCGCGCAGCAAGTGGGTCGCGGTGGCCGGCAAGGAAGAGCTCAACCTGCGTCAGCCGCTGGAGGACATCGAGCGCGACATCATCCGGACCGTGCTGGAGCAAGAGGGCATGAACCAATCGTTGGCCGCCAAGCGGCTTGGGATCAACCGCTCGACCCTCTGGCGCAAACTCAAAGAGAAAGAATAACAGCAGTTGCTTCCGGAGCAGTGTTCAGCCGTACGGTAGTGATTGCTGTTGTATGGAGGGGATAGAAAATGAACATTGCCGTCATCGCGGATGATTTGACCGGGGCGAACGATACGGGAGTGCAGATGGCCCGGCAGGGCCTGGCCACTTCCGTACTGCTCGAACTGAAGACAGGCGGCGGGAAGCGGGAGGCCGTGGTGTTTGATACCGACAGTCGCTCTCTTCCTCCCCTGGAGGCCTATCAGAAAGTGAAAGATGTGTGCCTGTTTCTGGGGCGTGGTGGAGAGGGCTCCTCTCCGGTTATCTACAAAAAGTTCGATTCCACCCTTCGCGGGAATATTGGCAGCGAGCTGGACGCCGTTTATGAAACTCTGCAACCTGATTTTATTGTCATTGCCCCTTCTTTTCCGAGAGCCGGGCGCACGCTGACAAACGGAATGATGTACGTCAACGGGAGGCCGCTGCACGAGACCGAGATGGCGTATGATCCCAAGCATCCCGCAACCGAATCGGCGTTCTCCGCCATTCTTGAGCGGCAAAGCCGTTATCCTTACGCCCTGATTTCGCTGGAATGGCTCAGAGGAGAGCGGACTCGGCTGGATGAACGGATTGCCGGCTATCGCCAGTCCGGCATTCCCTATCTGGTGTTTGATGCGGAACGGGAAGAAGACCTGAGCTTGATCGCTTCGTTGTTCCCCGAAGGACCGGGACGTCCGAAGGTCGTTTGGGCCGGGTCTGCGGGTTTGGCCGGTGCCTTGACGGCACAAATGATGCGCAGCATGAACGAAGCCTCGGACCAGGCGGGGGTTGCCCTGGAGGAGTCCGTGCGGAACGAAGCCATACACATCGACAATACCGTGTATTACGATCAGAATTGTGTGATTGTAGTTGTTGGCAGTGTGAACCCGTGGTCGCGCCGCCAACTCACGGAACTGGTGAAAGAAGAAAACGTCTATGCGATCGCCGTTAACTCGGATAAGCTGCTTTTTCCCGGCTCGTCCGGGGTGGAGTTGGGCCGAGTTCGGGATCTCGCCATCAAGGTCATCTCCCGGGAGGGAAAACATGTGGCGCTCTACACTTCGGGCGATCCGGACGAAGTCGAACGGGTCCGCAAGCTTGGGCTGGACAGCGGGCTGACCGCTACGGAAGTGGGCGAGCGCATCAGCGCGGAGCTTGGGCGGCTGGCTGCCGATATTATCACCGAATGCGGAATCCGCCATATGGTGCTGACCGGCGGCGATACTGCGAAGCAGGTCTGCCGTCATTTAAGGGATGTGGAGATCACGCTCATTGACGAGGTGGAGAACGGGGTTCCGCTCGGACGGACGCCGGGTAAACCCGGAAGATATATTATTACGAAAGCAGGGGCTTTCGGAAGCGATCAGGTTCTGGTCCGCTCCGTGAATGCACTCCAGAAAGGTGTGACACCATGAAACCGATTATTGCCATTACGATGGGGGATGCAGCCGGTATTGGTCCCGAGATTATTGTGAAGGCGTTAGCGCACCCTCCTGTTTATGAAGTATGCCGACCGGTTGTGATCGGGGATACTGGAATTTTGAAGCGAGCCGCCGCCGTCTCCGGTCGGAAGGAAATCGACATTCGCTCCATCGAGCAAGTGTCGGAGGCTGAGTTCCGGCACGGCGTCATCGATTGTATCGATCTGAAGCTGCTTCCGGAAGCCGTGCCTTTCGGGCAGCTGTCCGCGGCCGCGGGGAATGCGGCATTCCATTATATCGCCAAGGCCGTTGAGCTCGCTAAAGCCGGTGAAGTCGGAGCCATCTGCACCGCTCCGCTGAATAAGGAAGCGTTGCATAAGGGAGGGCATCTCTATCCCGGGCACACTGAAATATTGGCGAAGCTGACGGACACGGAAGATTTCTCAATGATGTTATCCACGGATCGCCTTAAGGTGATTCACTTGACCACTCATGTGGGCTTGCTGAAAGCGGTAGAGATGATTACGCCAAAGCGGACGTACGAGGTCCTCAAACTCGCGGATCAAGTGCTGCGAACCGCGGGGAACGCGAACCCGCGAATCGCCCTGTGCGGCATCAATCCCCATGCGGGAGAGAACGGCTTGTTCGGCTACGGGGAAGAAGAGGAGAAGCTGCTTCCGGCCGTAGAGAAAGCGCAGGCGGAAGGGTTGAATGTTTACGGCCCGGCTCCGGCAGACACCTTGTTCTATCGAGCCATGCGGGGAGATTTCGATATTGTCGTTGCCTGCTATCATGATCAAGGGCACACGCCGGTCAAAGTCCTCGGCATTGAGGCCGGCGTCAACATCACCGTGGGGCTGAAGGGAGGCATCATCCGTACTTCCGTGGATCACGGCACGGCTTTTGATATTGCCGGAACCGGCCTTGCGGATGAGCGAAGCCTGCTGGAAGCGATCCGCTCTGCGGTTGAGCTGGCACCGAAGCCGACGATTGAAGATGGGTTGAGTTGAAATCACAGGAAGGATGAGGACAATGCTGGAAGTGAAGGGGATTATCCCTGCTATGGTCACTCCGCTGAATCAGCGGGAGGAAATCGACGAGCAAGCGCTGCGAGGAATGGTGAACCGGTATATCGACGCGGGCGTGCATGGACTTTTTTGTCTGGGGACCAACGGTGAATTTTACAATCTTTCGTTTGAAGAAAAGCTGGAGGTCGCGCAGATCGTTATCGATGAAGCGCGCGGCCGTGTGCCTGTATATGCCGGAGCGGGCTGTGCCGGAACAGGTGAGACCCGCCGCCTTGCGCAAAGACTGGAACAAGCGGGAGCAGACGCGCTTTCCGTAATTACGCCTTACTTTCTGACCTACACGCAGGCGGAGCTGCAGTACCACTTTGAAGCCGTGGCCGGAGAGACGGCGCTGCCCATCGTGTTGTACACCATTCCGGCCCGTACCGGCAACACGCTCAGCGTGCAGACGGTGGCCAAGCTGGCGGAGTTGCCGAATGTGGTCGGCATCAAGGACAGCAGCGGCAGCTTCGATCACATTTTGCAGCTGATCGACCGTACGCCGGAATCCTTCTCCGTGCTGGCCGGAACGGATTCGCTCATCCTGTCCACGCTCATGGCGGGCGGCACAGGGGCGATTGCGGCGACCGCCAATGTCTTCCCGGCTGCTGTAGTGGCGATCTATGAACATTGGCGCCGCGGCGAGTATGAGCAGGCAGAGCAAGGACAACGCGTCCTCCGCGATCTGCGGGCCGCCTTCTCCCTGGGCACGTTGCCTTCCGTGCTGAAGGCGGTGCTGGACGAAATCGGCCTGTCAGCCGGTCCGGCCCGGCGGCCCGTGGCTCCGTTAACCCCTCAGGCGCTGGAGGAGGTTCGACGGATGGTAGCCGCTTACACCAAAAAAGGGTTGTTGTAAATTTTATCGCCTAAAATATTGCAAATTGCAACTCATTTTAAAAATAAGTAGCACAAAAAAGATTTCCTGCGCAATTTTCCATGAGTTATAGCTATTTTTGCATTAATATTCTACTTGGCGCGTGAGATACTAGTCATAGAGAACATTCAAAATCTCAAATTACTTGAAAGAGGGGGAACACATCTTGAGAAAAAAGAAAGCGTTTAACTTAGCCCTTGCCGCTTTACTTACCGCAGGGGCCGTGCTGGCCGGATGCTCGTCCAACGCCAACACGAACACATCGAACGGCGGAAAGGGGAACGCGGAAGGAAGCGCCAGCAGTTTTTCTTATTTGATGCATGATAAATTTATTAACTGGCTGCACGAAGACAAATGGTACCCGTACGTGGAAGAAGCGACCGGCACGACCGTTGAATTCGTTCCCGGCGGCTCCAACGACGATGAATACTACGCTTCCGTCGACCAAAAAATCATTAGCCGCACTTTCCCTGATTCGGGCATCGTCTCCGTTTCGCAGGCTACCGTCTACGGCGCTCAAGGCGCGTTCGTCGATCTGGCTCCTTACATCGATAAATTCGGGCCAAATATCAAACGCTATATCGAAGAGAACCCGACTTATAAGAAGCTGATTACCAATGAACAAGGACAAATCTTCGGACTGGTATCCGAAGCTCCGCGGTTTGCGGACTTTATCTTCTACCGCGCCGATCATTTCGAGAAGGCCGGCATCACCGCAGTGCCGCAGACGATTGATGAGCTGACCGAGGTTATGCGCAAGTTGAAAGCGCATTACGGCAAGGACGACAAGAACTACTATCCGATGGTCGGCCGTGAAGGCTACATCCGCTTCCAGAGCGCGTTCAATGCGGCCGCCAACTACGATGACGGCGTATCCAAAGGGATCTACGGTAACGGCAAGACGGGTACGGACCTGTATTCCGAAGGCTACAAGAAAATGGTCGAATGGTACAAGACCCTGTATGAGGAAGGTTTGATCGATCCCGAATGGGTAGCGGGTTCCGGCACAGAGGAAAGCTGGGAATCGAAAATGCTGACGGGACAAGGAACCATCAGCTATGACTACCTGACCCGTCCATCCTGGTTCCTGGACAATGGCGGACCGGAGAACGATCCGGATTATAGCATTGCCATCTTGCCTTATCTGAAAGACCTGAACGGCAACCCTTCCGTACAGACGACGGAAACTCAATACAATATCTTGAGAGCAATGGTTGTTAACAAAGACAGTGAAGACAAAGCGGAAACGATTATCAAATTCCTGGATTATCTCTATTCCGACGAAGGCCAAACGCTCGTATCGTGGGGCGTTGAAGGCGAAAGTTATGAAGAAGTGCGCGGAGAGAAGCAGTACCTCGTAAACTTCTCGGAGCAGGAAGCAACACCTGCCGGTGAACCGCGCTGGTCCTTCCTCAACGACCGTCTCACTTTCGTCAAGCCGATTGATAACGATGCGTTCTACTCTTGGAATACCGATCTTGTACGTAAGGCTGCACACGAATTGTTCAACGACGTTAACTTGAAAACCGGCGTACAGGTAACCTACACGGCAGATCAAGCCAAGCAATTGGCTGACCTTTCCGCCAAAGTCAACGAGGCGGTGTCCTCCGGCGTAACGCAATTCGTTACCGGCAAACGCCCGATGAGCGAATGGGACGCCTTCCTGAGTGAGATGGAAGCGGCAGGATACAAGGATATCGTTGCGATCCAGCAGCAAGCTTACGACGCCATGTACAAATAAACAGCAACACCAACCGCGCCATCCTCTCGCAGGACGGCGCGGCTCCTAAATACAGGGTACAAAAACAGATAAAAATGGTGGTGGAGAAAGTGATAACAAGCGAAAGAATGACGAAGCTTCCCCAGAAAACAAGGATGCGCCGTTTTCTCGCCTATATGAATACGAACAAGCTGCTGCTGCTCATGCTGTTGCCCGGTTTGATCAGCCTCGTCTTGTTCAAACTGGCTCCGCTGGGCGGCATGATTATCGCTTTTCAAGATTTCAGCGCCTTCCGCGGGGTGACGGGCAGTCCCTTTGTCGGTCTGGAACATTTTCAACGGATCTTTGAGGACCCTTATATTTGGACCCTCGTCAAAAACACGGTCATTCTCGCCTTCTATTCCCTTTTATTCACGTTTCCCATTCCGATTCTGTTCGCCCTGCTGCTGAACGAGGTACGGGTCCGCTGGATCAAAGGAAGCGTGCAATCGCTGAGTTTCTTGCCTTACTTTATTTCTTCGGCCGTCATGGTCAGCATTCTGTACACGCTGCTCTCGCCTTCGACCGGCCTTGTGAACGATATTCTGAACCGCTTTGGCCTGGATACGATCTATTTCATGGCCGAACCGGGATGGTTCCGCACCAACTATGTATTGCTTCAAGTCTGGCAGACCTTCGGCTATTCGGCCATCGTGTATATTGCCGCAATGGCGGCTATTGACCCTTCGGTCTATGAATCGGCTTCGCTGGACGGCGCCAGCCGCTTTCAGCAAATGCTTCACATCACGCTGCCTTCCCTTAAGCCGACGATTGCCATCATGCTGATTATCAGCGTCGGCAACATTTTTACGGTCGATCTGGACCGGATTTTGCTCATGTACAATCAAAGCGTCTATGAGACGGCCGACGTCATTCAGACTTATGTGTACCGCCTGGCTTTCGCCAGCACGGGATTCCCGGAATACAGCTACGGCACGGCAGTCAATCTGCTGAAGTCCGTTGTCGCTTACATTCTGGTTGTCGGCACCAACAAGCTGTCCACTAAATATTCCGATACGCGACTATTCTGAGAAAGGAGTAGGATGATGAGAACGAAGATCAGTCTGTTTGACATCTGCAACAATCTATTTCTGTTATTGATCGCTCTTGTCTGCACGTACCCTTTCCTGTATATATTCTTCTTATCTATCAGTGACGGAAGAAGCATCGCCGCAGGGGACGTTGTGTTCTTTCCGAAGAACCCGAACCTGGAGGCCTATCAGTATATCATGACGAATCCGAGTCTCGGGATTTTCAAGGGGCTGCTGAATTCGGGCATTTATACGGCGGTCGGCACGGTTGTTGCGCTTCTGCTGACGTATATGACGGCTTATGTGCTGTCCCGCAAGCAGATTAAAGGCCGTTTTCTGATCATGAGCTTGTTCGTATTTACCTGGGTGTTCGAAGCGGGAATTATTCCGGCTTACGTCGTCCTGAATAAGCTGGGCTTCGTGGACAACTGGCTGGTCATGATCATTCCCAACGCGATCAATGTGCAGTTTCTGATCATTACCAAGACCTTCCTGGACGGTCTGCCTCCTGAACTGGAGGAAGCGGCCAAAATCGACGGCGCCAACGATTTCCAGATTATGAGCCGCGTCTATCTTGCCGTATCCAAACCGATCCTGGCCACCATCGGCGTCTTCTACGCCGTGTTTATCTGGAACCAATACCTGATGCCGGTCATTTATTTGCAAAATCCCGACTTGCAGACGATCCAGGTTATGCTGAAAAGGCTGGTCATCAGTTCGGGCGATTCCAATACGGCATTCCGCACGATTATCCAGGACGGCATTATGCTGAATCCCGGCAACCTGAAGGCCGCCGCGATCTTCGTCGCGATGGTGCCGATCGTACTGATCTATCCGTTCGTGCAGAAGTACTTCCAGAAAGGAATTCTGATCGGTTCCGTGAAGTAAGCAGGTCTTGCCTCCCGGAAGCCGATCGGTGATTCCCCTATTCCCCTATTCTTCAAACAAAAGGAGCGCGTTATGTTAAACCATCCGATGATCGAATTAAATGACCTGACGGAGGACGGAAAGCTGTATTTCAACCGCCGCCTCGGACTGGTGGAATCCCTTCTCCCCTGCGATTTCGAAACAAGCCATGCCTGTGACCTGCAGGAGCTGCCTAACGGCGATTTGCTCTGCGTCTGGTTTGCCGGCTCGGACGAAGGCAACTCGGATGTCAGCATCGTGATGTCCCGCCTGAATGCCGGATCCGACGCCTGGACGCCCGCGGTGCGAATTTCCGACGATAACGGCTTCAGCGAGCAAACCCCGTCGCTGTTCCTTCATCCGAACGGCGAGCTGTGGGTCATGTACACGGCCCAGCGGGCCCGTACGGCTACCGAACCGCCGGAGTTCAATCTGCAGTATACCTCCAAGATTTACCGCAAGGTATCCAAGGACAACGGATATACCTGGGGTCAGGCGGAAGTCATGTTCCCGCGGGAAGGCTCGTTCTGCCGCCAGAAAATCCAGATTCTCTCCAGCGGAAGATGGATCTTTGAGAACTGGATCTGCTTCAATGACGACACCCGCAACGGCAGCGATATCACGGTCATGAACATCTCCGACGATGAAGGCGCCACGTGGCGCAGCGTTGAGGTTCCCGGCAGCCGCGGCCGCGTGCATTGCAACGTGATCGAGACGGCGCCCGGGAAGCTGATCGGACTCTTCCGCAGCCGGGCGGCGGACAATATCTACTATGCGAAGTCGGACGACAACGGCGAGACCTGGACGGAACCGGTGCGGACCGAACTGCCGAATAACAACTCCAGCATTTCCGCGATCCAGCTTGCCAGCGGCAGACTCGCCATCATCTACAATGATTTGCGCTTCAACGACAAGCCGGATATTACCGTGTGGCCGTTTGAACGCTGCCCGGTCACGGTGGCCATTTCGGAGGATGAAGGCAGAACGTGGCCGTACCGCCGCCACGTGGAGACCGGTGAAGGCTTCAGCGGCCACAAGAACTTAATCCGCAACCGCCGTTACGAGTACCCCTGCATCATGCAGGCTGCGGACGGAACTCTGCACGCGGCTTATTCCTTCGGCAACCGCCGCACGATGAAGTTCGTCTCCTTTACGGAGCAGTGGGTGATCGGCGGAGAATAACCGAGGACGGACCGACCGGTTCAGCCCCTTGGGGGCTATCTCGGCTCAATTGACAAAGAAAAAGCGGTGCGGTACAGTGAGATCACTTTAATTTACGGCGACTTTTTGAGGTGGACAGAGATGGAAGATCACATCGTACAGCATTTTCACTCACCGACAAAAACACAAATGGATCAGTCCCCTTACATTACTTGGGCGGGCCACCGGAAGTGCGGCAAAGACCATGTCGTAGGCCCGCGCGTGCTTGAGAACTACAAGATGGTGTTCGTCCTCAGCGGCAAAGGTTATCTAACCCAGGGCGATCATGTCAATAAAATGCTGAACCCCGGGGATATGTTCATTCTGATCCCCAGGGAGAAGCATTTTTACTATGCCGACCCGGAAGATCCGTGGGAAATCATGTGGGTCTCCTTCAACGGCCAGCCGATCCCGTACTATCTGAGCCTGATGGGGCTGGATATCAATCACTGCTGCCTGTCTGGCATAACGACGCATACCATCATTAATAAAATGCTGCTGCTGATCCAGGAGCTCCCGGAAGCAAAGGACGGGCAATTGCTGTGCATCAGCTACTTGCTGCATATTTTTCACCTGGTGGAACAGGGAGCGAAACATTATGGCGAAGCCGGCCTGCGGACGGGCTCGGAGAGTGTGGTCCAGCAGGCTGTGCTTTTTATCGAGCAAAATTATTACATGCATCTTGATGTCGATATGCTGTGCAAGCACGTCAACTACAGCCGCTCCTACCTATCCCGGCACTTCAAACGGATCACCGGAATGTCCATTCCGGAGTATATCAGCAAAATCCGCATTCAGAACGCCAAGGTGCTGCTGCAGGAGACTGACCTCAACATTCAGGAGATTTCGGCTTCCGTCGGCATTTCGGATTCCCTGTATTTCTCCAAGCTGTTTAAAAATGTAACGGGTACTTCTCCCATGTTCTACAAGAAACATAATCAGGGGCGCTGACCCCTCGCCGATAAATATGTATTCTCCTGTTTAGACTCCGGCCGCCAGTACAGAATAACTGAAAAGGAAGGGGGGAATTCCCATGTTTGAGTTCGAGCGAAGCATCGCGTTTGAAGAGAAAGACCTGGATCTATTAACGGTCGGGGAATTGCTGGTGGATATGATCTCGGAGGATTACGGCGATGCCTTTGACAACAGCCGCTACAGCCGATATTTCGGGGGTTCGCCGGCCAACATCGCGATGAATACGAAGCGGCTGGGCATCCGGCCGCTTGTGGCTTGCGCAGTGGGGACGGACGGGCTTGGGCAATTTCTGGCGGAGCATTTAAGAAGAGCCGGAATGGATACAAGCTGCGTCCAGCACGTGAATGCGGCAACCAGCCTGGTGGTCGTGACCAAGAGCCAATCCACACCGATCCCGATCTTCTACCGGGGCGCCGATTACCGGCTCACCTACACCGAGGAACTGCATACCGCCCTGCTTCGGACGAAAATCGTCCATTTCTCCTGCTGGCCATTATCCCGGCAGCCGTCAAGAGCCGCGGTGGAGCTCATGATTCGGGACGCCCGCCGGAACGGGGGTCTCGTCTGCTTCGATCCCAACTACCATCCGGCGCTATGGACGGAAGGCGAAGACGGGGTGCAGTATATTCAGTCGATCCTTCCCCTTGTTGACATCGCCAAGCCGTCGGAAGACGATGCCGAGCGGCTGTTCGGGAAGGACACTCCGGAGAATCAGATCCGGAAGTTTCTGGACCTGGGCGTGAAGCTGGTCATTCTCACCTTGGGCAAGGACGGCGCGCTCGTCTCCAACGGGCAGGAAACCGTGAAGTTCCCTACATTGGCTACGCAGGTGACGGACACGACGGGGGCGGGAGATGCTTTCTGGTCCGGCTTCTACGCGGCGCTCGTCAAGGGATACCCGATTCTCCAAGCACTGAAATTCGGGCTGGCGGTCAGCGCGTACAAGCTCCAATATACCGGAGCAGTCGTGGAACTGCCGGCGCTGGAAACTTTCAAAATGAAGTACCAAATCTAGGAGGGCAAGCAAATGGCCGTTCGCAACCAAGTACAGCTGATTACTTATCCCGACTCGCTGGGCGGGAGCCTACAATCTTTAAACCGTGTGCTGAATGAGCATTTTTCGGACATCTTCAAGGGCGGCGTTCACATCCTTCCTCCCTTCCCTTCTTCGGGAGACCGGGGATTCGCTCCGCTTACTTATTTTGAGATTGAGCCTGCCTTCGGTTCCTGGGAAGACATTAAGGCAATCGGGGTAAAGCATGATGTGCTGCTGGATGTGATGGTCAATCATATTTCCCGGCAGTCGGCGTATTTTCAGGATTTCCTCAAACAGGGAAGACGCTCCCCGTACGCGGATTTATTCCTGACGCTCGATAAAATCTGGCCGGACGGGCAACCCGTTCAAGCCGACATCGATAAAATGTTTCTTCGCCGTCCTTTGCCGTATTCCACGTTCACGATCGAAGAGACCGGGGAAGAGGAGAAGGTGTGGACCACGTTCGGCAAAACCGATCCTTCGGAGCAGATTGACCTCGACGTTCATTCGGATCAGGTCAAACGTCTGTTGACCGAGATCTTCGAGAACTTCCGCAACAACAGCGTCAAGATTGTACGGCTGGATGCCGTAGGTTACATCATCAAGAAGCTGGGGACGAGCTGCTTCTTCGTCGAGCCGGAAATTTACGACTTCTTGGACTGGATCAAGGAGCTGGCCGATTCGCTGGAGATCGAGCTGCTGCCGGAGGTTCATGCCCACTACAGCATTCAATATAAGCTGGCGGAGCACGGCTTCTGGATTTATGATTTCATCCTGCCGTATCGCATCCTCGATACGCTCATCAACAAAAATGCGGACGCGCTGAAGGAGTACCTGACCACGCGTCCCGCAAAGCAGTTCACGATGCTGGATTGCCATGACGGCGTCCCGGTCAAGCCCGACCTCGACGGATTGATCGATACGCAAGAAGCGCGCAGGCTGGTCGATACTTGTCTGGAGCGCGGCGCCAATCTAAGCCTGATCGTCTCTGACGAGCATAAGGATGCGGACGGGTTCGATGTGCACCAGATCCGCTGCTCCTACTATTCCGTGCTGAACCGTGACGATGACGCTTATCTGGCGGCCCGCGCCATCCAGTTCTTCACTCCGGGCATCCCGCAGGTCTATTACGTCGGACTGTTGGCCGGAGAGAACGATGAAGAAGGGGTGCGCCGTACCGGAGAAGGGCGGGAGATCAACCGTCATAACTTCAGTATGGACGAGATTGAGCAGGCGCTTGGCAAAAGCACGGTCTGGCGTCTGCTCGCGCTGATCCGGTTCCGCAACGAATACGACGCCTTTAACGGTGATTTCCGCGTACTGGAATCGGCCCGTCATGAGGTCCGGCTGGAGTGGACCAAGGGGGAGCTGCGCTGCACGCTGCATATTGACCTGAACACGAACCGGACGATCATTGATTATTTGGATGCGGAAGGGATGAAGGTGCAGTACGAGGTGTAGAGTGACACAGGCGAGGAAAAGCAGGGCCTCTGAAATGGGGGCCCTGCTTTTCTTCTATCGCCGCACCCAGTCCCGATGAATCGGCATCGCCCAGCATGATACCTATCAGCTCAATGTCCACTGGAGCTTCATTGAGGGCGGACAGACAATCGTCCTCAACAAGCATCCCCGCGCTCACTCCTCTTCACATAAAAACAGCGATGCGAGGGAACTCCCCCTGCATCGCCATTTGCTGAATTTGTCTCTGTATTTCTGTTTATTTACTCCAGGATGTTTCTCCGCCTTCCAGCCGAAGTTTGTAATAATGGTCCTGAGACGCTTCCTCAATAGCTTGGAACGCCCAATGGCCCCTCGGCACATCCGGCCAAGTCGGCTCTTCATTGCCGTACAGCGGTCCTCTCTCCAACACCCGGTTGAACACGACTACAGCCTCTGCACGCGTCAACGATTTGCTTGGTTGGAAACTGCCATCCGGCATGCCTTCCACATAATTCGCTTCAAACACCTGCGCAATCTGCTCCTCCGCCCAATGTCCGGCGACATCCTTGAAAGGATGGCTCGCTTCGCCTGCCAATCCTTTCCAACGCGCAATGATCGTGGCTAATTCCGCTCTTGTGATCGCTTTGTCCGGATGGAAGCTGCCGTCTGGCATCCCCGTCATGAGTCCTACATTTGTTACAAATTCAATCGATTCCCGTGCCCAGTGATGCTCCGGCACATCCGGGTAAACCCCAGATTCACCGTTCGTTTGTTGACCCAGTAAACGGTACAGAATCGTTGCTACTTGTGCACGAGACAGAGAATCAGCCGGTTTGAACGTACCATCCGCATAGCCGACGATGTAAGCCTGATGCAGCCCGTCTGCTTCCTTATTCAGGTTCAGAATCGTGAACGTACTGAATTTCTCAATGCTGAAGCTCAGACCTAGTTTCCCTTCCGCATAGTCGCCGATCTCCGGCGTTACCAGTTTCCGTTCGCCGTCGCTATGCTCAATGAAGATGGCCAGATTCGCGAGAAATGCCTTCCGCTTATCCGCGTCTGTCGGCACATGGCTGCTGTCCATTGGCAATGTGATGTATACCGAACGGCTTAACATGTTCGTCTCAATCGTAAATGGACGATCCACCACGTACAAGTTTCCGTCTTGCAACACTTCCCGTACGATTTGCTGCTGTTTCGCCCGCTCTTCGACCTGCTTGCGTTCGTTCTCCTGCTTGATCGGTATCAAGTAGAAGTAGAGATTCTCGTTCAAGCCGATCAGCGAACCGTTCGGAATCGCGATCATCCCGTTATCGGTATAGATCTCCAGATCGAGACCCGATTCTTGCACAATTTTCAACGCATCCAGCGGCAAATCAACACGCACGTCCTTCACTTCGTCCTTGTTGTCCGGAATGATGATGCGTACGGCAGAAGCATCCATCTCCAGTGTTTTCTTTACGGATTCTGCCGCTATGCTCGCCTTTAAGGTTACCTTGTCGCTCTTAGTACTGTCAGAGTTGGTTGTCCGCACGATTTCGGTCTTGGCGACTACGCCTTGCCCTTTTGCTTCAACCTCTACTGCGATTGTCTCTGTGTTAGACGGCTGGCCTGGGCTGCCTGTATTCGAGCTTCCGCTACCGCCCGTATTCGAGCTATCACTGCCGCCTCCAGACGCGGACCCCCGCGTCACGTGAATGGTGTAGGTCTTCGTGTTCCCGTCTTTACCTACCACCTTGATCATGATTTCATTGGTTCCTACTAGCAAAGGAATCGGATCACTGGCGGATCCGCTCTTGACGGGCTTGCCATTGATCGTGATCGTTACATCCGAGCTTGCTGTTGTGACCGTAAACGAAATTTCACTGATACTATTGTTGACGGTCAGGGTGTAAACGTCATCGGTGACACTCCTCTGCAGCTCGCCCGTAGACGGTGCGATGATTACCGATCCAGACTTGGGCGCCAAGTCTTTTCTGGCGTTCTCCAACGCTTCCAGGGCTGCGTCCACTTCCGCTTGGGTAGCGTCTTCCTTTTCCAACACTTCTTGGGCTGCCGTCAACTTCTCCTGATACGCGGCCCAGCTCGCTTCCGTATAGTCCGTCTCGATCAAGCCTTTCGACAGTTCTACTTCCGCTCGCAGCTCGGATTTATTTACGGCTGGCACTGCGACTTCTTCCAGTGCTGTTCTAGCCGAATTCAGCGCCACGTAGGCCGCGTCCACTTCTGCTTGGGTTGCGTCTTCCTTTTCCAGCACTTCTTGGGCTGCCGTCAGCTTCTCCTGATACGCGGCCCAGCTCGCTTCCGTATAGTCCGCCTCGATCAAGCCTTTCGACAGTTCTACTTCCGCTCGCAGCTCGGATTTATTTACGGCTGGGGCTGCGACTTCTTCCAGTGCTGTTCTAGCCGAATTCAGCGCCAAGTAAGCCGCATCCACTTCTGCTTGGGTTGCGTCTTCCTTTTTCAGCACTTCTTGGGCTGCCTCTAACGCTTCTTGTAACTCTAACCAGCTCTCGCTGGTCCAGTCCTCGGCTTTTAGCCCTTCATGATTGATTTCCGTTACTTTCGCCTGCAATTGTGATTTGTCTACGACTACAAACTGTTTAGTCACAGTCTCCGACTGTGTTTTATTTTTATTGGCTATAACATCGATGTTATATGGACCGATATTCAGGGCCTCATCAACTGGAAAATTCCAGTTCCCGTTCTCGTCAGCGGTTACCTCTTCAGTAATAACGATAGACGGGTCTGTTGCACTAACGATCTTTATCGTTACTGTTGCATGAGGTTCTGTTATTCCTTTCAGGGTCGGACGTGTCCCTGTAATCTCACCATCGGTACTCGGTTGGTTCAATTCATTCTTGAATAAACGCCATACCAAATTCTTATTTGCATCATAACTTGCAAGAATAGAGCCGGAGTCAGCAATCAAATTCTCAATACTACCCATACCGGCCTCTTCTACTTTTCCAAACAGCACCCCGGGTTCCATTTTCTGCGTGGTAATCCCTGCTTCTCCAGTAAACACACCGTTTAGAATAAGATTTTTATTGTTTGCCAGGTTCACGTTTAATGCTTTTCCGGCAGATGTATTTCCCGTGATCCGTGCTTCACCCGAAAGGTAGACTGCACCACCGCTGGGCTGAACTCCTCCGCCAATATTGTCCGTGATAAGGCCTCCGGTCATAATAAATGCTCCATCATAAAGCACGACCGCCGCACCTGGAACTTTCGAGCTATTATTGTCTCTAATTTTCCCACTTTTCATTTCCACAGCAGAACCGGTGTGATTGATAAATATCACACTTCCTACATGTTTGGAATAGCTGTTTTGTAAAATAGCACCTTCATCAATGATAAGTTTTGATCCCGTGTAGACATTAAATAATCTTCCGTCGACCTCTTTTACTTCGAGGTTGCCGTCAATGATAATATTTCTTAATGTTAGCTGGCTCTTATTATTTAGTTGAAATAGTACTTTCATGTAACCGGTTGGATTGGCACGCTTAATCACCACGGGTTCTTTGACATCAGGGGCAGTAGCGATTGTAATATGCTTGGCCCCATCTAGTGGAACACCTACATCGCTCGTTCCAACACTTGTCAATGTGATATTGTCTATGACATATATGGTTCCCGTTCCCCCATCGGGTACCTGCTTATAGGCCGTTTGCAATGTAGCATAAGGATTCTCCCGGGTTCCATCACCTGCGGTGTCATCACCCTTACTGGCGACGTAGACGGCAACTTCATCATCCGCAGCATAGCTGGCCGGAGTTCCGAAACCTACCCCCCATCCCGTGAAGACAAAAGTAAAAATCAGAAACATAATCCCAATTTTCCGCAAATTCATATCATAGCTTTTCATTCTAATCGTTCCTTTCAGAGTTGTATTCAGCTTTCAATGAATTCTAATTTGAGTTGATCCTCCCCTTTTCTTTTAATCATCCGCTGCGACAAGGTTAACAAGACTCCTCATTAAAGAACTCGAACTCGATATCCTTCCGTACAGATTTGCTTCCAATAAACGTGCTGCTTTATATGTAATTCAGCAAGACCTAAGGTTCCTTTGAGAAGTCTTTGCTTTGGAAATTCCCCAAGCAGACGATAATCTACATTTTTATTCATCGTAAATTCCGACAAGATTATATCAAATTTAAATAGACAAAATCTCGACAATCCGATGTTCATAGGTTTTGAAGCAGCCATTCATCTGGGAATACGGGAGATATGAGCAAAATGCAAGTTTAAATCGGTGAATGGAAACGTTAGTTCAACATATAAACAACGGCGAACAAAGACTTTATTTTATAGTCTTTGTTCGCCGGATAATTGTCACTGTCGTCCTACGTTATTATCTTATAGTGAGTATCCCATCTGCGGGAAAACAAGGAGCCTCTGCCGCAGCGATACGTCCCGATTAAAATTCGGACCACCCGAATACCGGCCGCAGCATCTTGCGCATCCAATAAGCGATGACCGTGCCTGCGCCCCACGAACCGGGATTCTGCAAGTACTCCATGTATTGATCGCTGATGATATAGGTCCGGGTGGAAGTAGGGTTCTTCAGTCCGAACTTGTCCCATATCGCCGGATCATTCGAACCTCCGAGCTTGGCGAGCATTTTCGCCGACTCCCGATTTATTTTAGCCGGAAGCTGCTCGAAGGCTTGGATGATTTGTGTATGAAATTCGTCGATCGGATCGCGGTTAACCAGGCTCGTCAAATGAATGCTCTCGCGAATGTAGGAGACATATTCCAGATGCTCCGCCCAGAACTTGTCGATAAAGTAAAGCCGTACCCGCTGCTCCGAAGGGCTCATCGGCTTCTTGCCTTTCAAAATGCCGAGCCGCTCCTCGTACAGAATACGCCGCTGTTCCTCCACCATATCCGAATAACGGTTCAACTCCTGGCGGATCTGAAAGTTCTGACCCATAATCACGCGCTGAATGTGCGTAATTTTGCTGCGGAGCACCGACTCTTCGAGGGGCTCCTCCTGCCGGAGGGTCCGGTAGGCGCGCGGAATCACTTGATCGATGCCGAACCGAAGCAATAACTCGTCTTCCAGGCTTACGAAAAAGACGGAAGCCCCCGGGTCGCCTTGGCGCCCGGCACGCCCGCGCAGCTGGTCGTCGATCCGCACGCTCTCGTGCACATGCGTGCCCATGACGTACAACCCGCCCAGCTTGGCGACAGCTTCCGCTTGCGTGGGGTCCCCGCCGCCCAGCCGAATGTCGACGCCGCGCCCCGCCATATTCGTAGATACCGTCACGGCTCCGATTTCTCCGGCTTTCGCAATGATCTCGGCTTCTTCCGCATCGTTCTTGGCATTCAGAACATGGCAAGGGATGCCGAGAGCCGCCAGTTTCTCCGCCAGCCTATCCGACTCCTCGACGCTGGACGTACCGATGAGAATCGGACGTCCCGTGCGATGGACGGACGAGATTTCTTGGACCAGCGCCTTGAATTTGGCTTCTTTATGGGTGTAAATCCGGTGCGGAGCGTCGATCCGCAGATTGGGCCGGTTCGGCGGAATGCGCACGACCTGCAGCGTATATATCGCTTCGAATTCCATGGCGGACACCTGCGCGGTCGCCGTCATTCCGCACATCTTCGGATACAGACTAAGGAAGTGTTGAAGGGTGATCGTTCCGAGTATTTTCCCCCCGGCTACAGGTTGGAGCCCTTCTTTGACCGCAAGCGCAGCCTGCAGCCCCTGCGGCAAATGCCGGTTCTCCGCTACGCGGCCGGTATATTCGTCGATCAGCTCGATTTGACCGTTCCGGACGATGTAATCGACGTCTTTTTTCAATAACGCCTCCGCATGCAGCGCGCAATTCAACGACGACAACAACTCACTGTTATGGCTTTCGTACAAATTGCCGCATCCCAGCAGTTCTTCCGCTAACGCAGCACCCGCTTCACTCAAATATACATTCCGCTGGAACTCGTCGAAGTCATAATGCTCCGCTTGCTTGAGCTGCCGAGCGACCTCGGCTATACGCATGCCGCCGCCTTCCGAACCGCCCGGATCACCGGCGATGACCAGCGGCACCCGCGCCTCATCCAGAAGCAGCGAATCCGCTTCGTCCACGATGACGTAATGGAAAGGGCGCTGCACGGTATCGGCTTCGCTTAAGGCGATCGTGTCGCGCAAATAATCGAAACCCGCCTCTTTGGCTGTCACATAAGTAATATCCGCGGCGTACGCCTCCCGTTTCTCGGACGGGCTCATGCCC
Source organism: Paenibacillus phocaeensis (assembly GCF_900021165.1). GTDB lineage: Bacteria > Bacillota > Bacilli > Paenibacillales > Paenibacillaceae > Fontibacillus > Fontibacillus phocaensis. The sequence goes on from NZ_FCOQ01000013.1 coordinate 168,999, forward strand.
GCTTGCACCGATCGCACCGTTAACCCGAGGAGACGATAGATCGGGCCCATCCACTCCGCATCCCGATGGGCCAAATAATCGTTAAACGTCAGCACGTGAACGCCTTTGCCAGTCAGCGCATGAAGATAGGCAGGCATCACCGCAGAGAGTGTTTTTCCTTCGCCGGTCTGCTGCTCGATTAAATATCCCTCATGCAAGGCGATAGCCGCCATGATCTGAACCTCGTAGGGCTGTAATCCGACCGTCCTCTTCGCGGCCTCGCAGACTAGCGAATAGGCGTCAACAAGCAGCTTGTCTAAAGACGCCCCCGACTTTGCTTCTTCTCCCAGTCGGAAGGATTCCGCTTGCAGTTGCCTGTCGTCCCACGCCCCCAAATTCCGGTTTCGGATGCGTGCCACTTGCTCCCGATAGCCCTTTAGCTTGTGCCGATGATCGTGGTTTTGGAATTCTTGCATGAACTTGACGGCTAACTTCATCAGCGGTTGCTCCCTCCTACTCGTCTTTTAACCGGCGTTGATACAAAACGACAGATATGATCGTAAGAGCAACCGTCCAGGCCAAAGTGATGAGGAGGGGTTTCAATAGATCTCCCGTCGTATAGCCAACCTCGCTTAAACGCAGCAAGTGCCCAAGCTGACTGCTCGGTACGTAATCCAGCGCTTTGAAGATCGGATAATCATCTTCCAGATACACTCCCCAAGGCGCCCCGGTGAATACGAAGGCTACAGGAAGTATGGATAACGAGGCATCCAGCAGCGTCCTGGAGAATAAGCCGCAGATCGTTCCGGCCGCGATGTAGAGAATCAGCGAAAGCACAACGGCTGCCGCAAAAGCCCCTATATGGGCCGGCTTATATCCAAATAGATACGTAGAAATAGCCAGATCGACAGCCGACATGACAAAAACCAGACTGCTCTTGCCGATTAAAACGTCCAGGGTCGTAGCCGGTGTCATCATTAGGGATCTCAACGTGTTGCGCTCCTTCTCTTCCGCAAACAAGCAGGCTTGAGCAAAACAGGTCAGCATTACAAACGAAAGATTAAGAACGGTCGCGAAAGTCCCGGCCACGGAAGCTAAGGGCAGAGTCGAATCTACTCCCCGAATCAGAAGGGCGAGAACAATCGGAGTAATCAACATAATGGAGATCGCATAATTGCGTGAAAACTCTTTGTAGTCCTTCACGAAGATTGCCCGCACCCGTTTGAATGAGATACTCATCGCAGCTCACTTCCCGTCATTTTTATAAAAATATCACCTAAACTTGGCTCTTTGGTCTCCAATCGGTCAATGAGTCCACGCTTCATCCAGTCGGCGATCTGATCGGCCGTTTCCCCATCAATCGGAAGCTCGCAGGCTTCCCCATGGATGAACTCAACACGAACTACGTGTTCCCGATGCTGTTTCTTAAGCTCCTTCGGCGAACCGATCGCTTGAATTTTCCCTTGGTATAATATCGCGACACGGTTACACAGCAACTCAGCCTCATTCATATCATGCGTCGTTAGGAAAATCGTTGTCCCCTTCTCATTTAAGTAGCGTAAGCCTTTATAAATATGTGCCGAGTTTACGGGGTCCAAAGCCGAAGTTGGCTCATCCAGGAACAACAGCTCCGGCTCATGAATGACCGCGCAGGCCAACATCACACGCTGACGCATCCCTTTCGATAAGCGATGGATCTTCTTCTTGCTCTCCCCGCTTAAATTAACAAACCGCAGCACCTGATCCATCGATGACCGGGGAAGATCATACAACCTGCGATACAGCTCCAGATTTTCTTCAATCGTCAATCGCTCATATAAGCCGCTGTTATCTGTCAAAATGCCAAAACGCATCTTCTGTGCGGACTGTTGCAATAGCTCCGCCGGCTGATTAAATACACGGGCTTGCCCGCTTGTCGGGTTGAATTGAGCCGTTAAAATCTTGATTAAGGTCGTTTTTCCCGAGCCGCTCGGACCCAGGAACCCAAAGATTTCGCCCTTCGGTATGGAAAAGGACACGTCGGACAACGCATCCTTAGTTCCGAATCGCTTTCGAATCCGTTCAACTTGGATCACATTCATGAAGACCACTTCCTTTGGGTTGGGTTGATGCCCTAAGCATATAAGGATTGCCTGCTTCCAACCACCAAATCCCGCCGAAATGTAGCTGTTCCCGCCTGAACGGTACCCTGGAATCCTTGATTGGATCGAAAATGCCCCCGGAAATGGGATATTTTAAATGTGAAGAAGGGCCTTTAATTCCTGTAATTTGGAACGGGATAAAGGGACCACGGCGTCCTCCTCCGTATTTAATCGCAGACTGTAGCTATTCTTGGTCCAGGTAATAATCTCTCGGACTTTTTGCAGGTTAACGATGTAGGATCGATGGCATCTGAAAAATCCGAAATGGTTCAATCTCTGCTCCAGCTCGGTCAGCGTCAGAGCACAGACATAATTTTCTCCACCTACATGGACGAGGATCGCGCCGTCCAAGCTTTCGATGTAATCGACTTCAGGCGGATCGAATAAAATCACCTTGTCATTTCTTTTCGTAGAAATTTTTTGCAAGGTAATATTGGCCCGGTCTTGTTCCGGCTCTTCCGGTTGGCCTTCTTCCGAATCCCGAATATCCAGCGGATGGAAGCCCAATTCGTTCAATCGATAAATGGCGTCACAGGAAATCATGGCATCCTCTAAATTCGCGGTTAGAATTAAAACCCGCTTCTCTTTCGAAAGGTCGTCCAAAATCCGTTTAAAATGACGGCGTTCCTCTTCCTCCAAGTAAAAATAGGGCTCCTCCAGGACCAGTGTAGGCTGATGCGCAAAAAAGACGCGGAGCAAAGTGACATACATCCTTTTCGATGAGCTTAGATTCTTGATTCTTGTCTTTCGTTCCTCTTTCAAGGCGAAATAATCCAACAACCGTGCGACCCGATCTTGCCGCTCCGTTACTCGGACCAGAAAAGTCATCAGCTCTTCCACCGTCAAATGCAAATACTCGTTCTGCCCCGCTCGAAACAAATAATATCGGGCAGAATCCTCCAATTGACTCATCAAAAGCTGCTTTCGCTTCAAGTCCGTGATAATGCCAACCGAGGGGTTCAATGTCATATTGAATTCGATCTTCGGCAGAAGTAATTTCCCATTGTCATAAATTGGTTGAAAATGCATGCCGTCCTCCTCGTCCATGCCGCTGCAGGAGATGCTGCAGGAGATATATAATTATTTTATACTGAAACGGCATGGCTTCGCTAAGCAGGAAGTATTTTGGGGACGGGAGAGGGTTGGAGATGATTGTACCTAAGAACATCGTTTGGCTTTGTCTATTGGTTCTCACGATTCTAATGACATCCTGTAGTCATAAACAATCCTTAACATTAGAGAAAGTGATCGAACTATCCCATAAAGGACAAGAGCTTTCATGGGATGATTTTGAACGTTATGACAGTAAGGAAATAGGCAGCGGGCTTTATATTTTGCGTTATGAGATCGATGAAACTTATTCCCTTCTTATTGGGGGAAACAGCCCAAAGCATAAGCCTGCCTATATTAGATTGATCAAAGCCGATCAGTCGGAAGAAGCGATCGACATTAGAGAAAATCAGGTAGAGGAGTTTATTTCGAAGTAATGGCGTCGATTTCGATGCCGTTGCGGCAAAAAAAAGAGCCCCCACAGCGCGGGACGACTCTTTCATTCTTCTATCCTTCCCCCAGCTCCGTATAAATTTGGAACGTCACGCCGAATTTGTCCGTGACATCGCCGAATCCGGGACTGAAGGATTCCTCTTGAAACGGAAGATTAATTTGACCTTCTTGCCGCAGGGCTTCATAAATGGTTCTGGAGTGCTCAACCTTGTTTGTTGTGATACAAATGGTTACTTTTTTCCCGTCCCCCAGCGGTGAACCGTTGGGCGCATCCGATAGCATGATCTCGGCGTCACCCACTTTTAACTTGGCGTGCGCCACAAGTTGCTTCATTTCGTCGTTGAACGTATTGGGCATTTCCGGCATTTCGCCGTAAGTCATCATGGAAACGACTTCGGCTCCGATAGCATCTTCGTAGAACTGAATGGCCTCCCTTACACGTCCCTCTAAAGTAATGTAGGGAGTCATTTTTACCGTTCCTGATGGATTGCTTCCCATATGGATGGACACCTCTTTCATGAATTTCGTCTAAGATTTGTTTCTCGCTTATATAGACGAAACACCTTCGAGAAGTTCATCGGTGTAATTGCATTATTATTCGATGACGACGCCCATTATTGAATGGAGAGCTGTTGTGTGGATTCCATGCCTTCCCAAATCAGTCCGTTAGACAGATGGTACTCTTTCTCAACTGAACCGTCTGTCTTTGTGTAGGCAATCATAAAAACCTGGCCTGCTTCGATCCGCATCGGGTAGTTATTGTAAGGAAGACAATTGTCCAGCAGCGGCAAGTCCTCCACATCTTCATAGGCGTCTTCCAATCGCCAAAATTCTCGATAAGCATAATCCTTGAACCCGCTCAGATCCTCTTTCCCAAAATAAGATGCCGCATACGCCTTACCCTGTAAGGTGATGTTATCTACCCTCGATGGCTCAATAGCTTTGGCAATCGAGCTTAAGTCCTCGGAATAAAGGTGATCGCCGTAATGCTTCTGTAATTGATTGGCCATACAAGGGACGGATCGGGTAACATAGTCCATGCCATCAAGCCCGGTATGGGCTACGCCGTAGATGCCCATGACGCTCTCATTGCCCAACTTTTCAAATTCGCGGATAAAGTTTTCGGTCATCGTATTCTCCCGATATACGTCGTCCTCTTTGCTGTAAAACAAACGCCCTTGCTGGATCGCTTCTACTGTTAATGTATGCGCTTCCGATTCGGATAGATCGTTGGCCTCAAGGTACGATAAGAATCGGTTCCCGGTCGTCTCATATTGATGTCCGATGTCGGTGCCATGGAAAATCGTCTCAGGACACTCGCTTTTTATTTTTTGGTAGAACGCTTTGGTGTGGGGATTGTGGCTAGCCGTTCCCTTCCAGTCCTTATAAACCTCCTCCAAAATTTCGTCATTGTCGGCCTGCATCCATAGATTCAAATATTCAGCGGTAAAATAGGGCAACTCGACAAACAGATGCCTCATGCCCTCGTTATGATAGTAGTTCGACCACAATTCAAATTCCTTATCGATAATTTTGTCATTGCCGTGTGTTTCGCCGTACAGATAAATGCTGCCGGAGGCTTGCGTCACCACAGCGGTTTCTTCGGTTGGCCGCGCGGGCAGATTCGCTGTGTTATCCGAGGTAGAATTGCTGCAAGCGGCCAGGCTTGCGGCCACAAAGGCAATGAGCAGGCCAAGCAGCCAAGGGGATACGCCCGTCGTTTTTGCTTTGGATCGGCAGGTGAGTTCGTTGTTGTCCATAGTAAGGATCAACCTTTCTTTTTCATGGATAGATCCATACTAGGGTATCCTACAAATAAAAGCTGTGCTATAACAACTGCCACATCGTATCCACTCAAATTGAAATCATATACGAAGCTACTCCTTACTTTACCACCTCGTAACGGGTCGCAATATTACCTGAACCAAGCGTTCGACTGGACCGCAAGTTGAGCTTGATTTTCTCGCCGCCGCCGTCAAAAACAGACTTCCCGCCACCCAAGACAACCGGACAAAGGGTCAGCAGGAATTCGTCGATCAGGCCTAACTGAAGCAATGTCTTTGCTGCTCCCGGACTTCCAAAGATGACCAGATCCTTGCCAGGCTGTTGCTTGAGTGCCGCGATTTCCTCTGCGATAGTGTCCTTAATCAGCATCGTATTCTTCCACTCCGCCTTGTCCATCGTACTGGAAATGACGATTTTCTTTACGTCCTGCAGCCAAGTGGCATGATCCAGATCATGCTTCGACGCATTCGGATCATTCAACACTGTGGGCCAATAGCTCTCCATTAACTGATACGTGTTGCGTCCGTATACGGGCGATCCAACTTCGGATACGACCTCCTCGGCATATTTCTCCATTTCCTCATTGTACGGAATCCAGTCCAATCCCCCGTTTAAATCCGACGCATACCCATCAAGCGAGACATGCATAAATAATACAAGTTTCCTCATGCCCGATTCTCCTCCAATGCAAGTTAAAATTAGCTGACGTAAGGTGCAAGCAAAATCTTATCCGGGGCACCCAGCGCCGATATGGTTATTCCCTCTAATTTTATTGTCATGCGGGTCCTCCTTTGGGAGAAGGCTCGCCATAAAGCAAGCGCATGGCTTCCATTTTTCGTCGCATATACGCCTTGGCCTCAGCAGGCTCTACAATAATAACTTCTTCCCCCCACTGCCAGATCAGGTCCAGATAGAAGGCCATATCCTGTGCCGCAATCTCAAGGGTCAGGGTTCCACCGCCATCCTCATGGCGATGGAGGTATGGACCAAAACGAGCATTCGATTCCAGCATCCATACCCCTTTTTTCGTGACCTCAAGTTCGAGTGTGATCTGTTCCTGGTCCATCTGTACAGGCTTATCCAATAAAGTCTTCCGGCTTACCTCCGCGCGGCTAGGAACAGCTCTGTTCAGCTCGGCGGAGAGAATCCGATCGGCTCTAAATTGCCGAATATCCTCTCTGGTGAAGCAATACGCGGGACAATACCAGTAACCGGAACTGGCATACAGGCCAATCGGCTGAATGTCTCGCTTCGAGACCCCGCTGCTGGATTTATATTCGATGGTCACCACACTTTGGATCATGATGGCTTGCAGCAGAGTCTGGAGAATTTCCGCAGACATCGAGCGGTACGGGCTCCAGAACATAACCCTGTTTTTAAGGCGGTCAATCTGTTCTCTTCTATCAGCGGGCAAGTAATGATAAAACTTGTGAAGCGCTCCTTCGGCTCCCTCGCCAAAAGGCATAGAACTGTAATAGTCCATCGACTGACATGCAAAAAACAGGGCTACCGCCTCATTTTCGGTAAAGCTGATTGGCGGCAAAACTCTCTCCCGGAGCAGCTTGTAGCCCCCTCCCCTGCCCTGAATCGAATACACCGGTACACCGAGTTCACTTAGCTCTTGCAGATCCCTGGTAATCGTTCGAGTGGATAAGCCAAACTCATCAGCCAACTCCCTGACCGTGAAAGACCGCTTGGCGTTAATCCTCATCATTAATTGAATAAGACGCTGTGATTTTTGCAAAGGCCACCTCGTTCCTGTTTTTTATAATCTTAGCGCATAAATAAGACAAAATCTGTCTTGTTTTGGTGATACCATTATCTTATAAGTCATCTGAATAGACAACCAACAGGGGGCATGATCCGTATGCAACAGCATTTCCACGAAGAAATAGGCTTTGTGTTCATCCATGGGGCGGGCTTGGAGGGCCAAGTTTGGAGTAAAGTCGTTGAAGGGTTCGAACATCCTTATTTACTTGTTGAGTTTCCTTTGCGGAAGAGCTCGTTTGATTCCAGGAGCGGTCTTTCGTTGGAGGATTACGTCACCCATATGAAGAAGCAAGTAGAGGATTGGGGAATTCGCAGGTTTGTTATCGTAGCGCATTCGCTTGGGGGCGTTTTTGCTTCCAGACTGGCATCCGAATGGACGGATCGGTTGGTAGGCATCGTCGCTGTAGGGGCCGCAATTCCGAAGAACGGCGGTTCATTCTTATCCATTTTGCCGTTCCCCCAGAAGCAACTGATGTCTGTTATCCTTCGCTTGTCGGGTACGACACCGCCGGAATCGGCCATCCGGGAGGGGTTATGCAGCGATCTCTCACCGGATCAAGCCACAGAAGTCGTAAGCGGATTTATCCCCGAGGCTGTCCGTGTTTATACCGATCGCATCCACGTGTCCGTTCCGGATGTACCCAAGTTATACGTGAAGCTCACCCAGGATAAAGAGCTGAGTCCTTCTTTACAAGATAAAATGATCGCAAACTTCTCCCCGCAGTCCGTACAAGTCTTGGAGACCGGGCATTTACCGATGCTAAGCCATCCGGAAGGTTTAAGATCCATCCTTGTAAACTTCCTGTCGGAAGAACTGAAGCAGCGCAGTCAGCAGGGGAAAATTTGACATTGGCCCCTCCTGAGCTGCCCGTCAACCTCGACCGCTAAACCGTTGAATTGCCTCTTCGGTCACCGGTTCGAAGAAGTTCAGAAGGTTGCCGTCGGGATCGCGGAACAGCATCGAACGATTCCCCCAAGGCATCGTTGTCGGTTCCATTACCCATTGGTCGACAACGGGTTTCAGGCGCATATATTCCGCTTCGATATCGTCGACGCGGAATTCAAAGATGACTGTGCGAGGATGGGCCCCCACGGCGAAACCGGCGCCAAATAGCTGCGTCGTCTGGGAGTGGCCGATAGCCAGGGTACAGGAGGCCATCACGAATTCGGCAAATACGGGCGCAGGCCGCTCCGCCGAAACCCCCAAAACTTTCTCATAAAACTCAACGAGACGATCCACGTCGTCCGTAATGATGCGAACAGAAGCGAAATTCACGATTTATCATCCTTTCTGATCTCGAATCTTTTACATGTCCAATTATAAAAAAACGCTACTGACAACAGGATGTCAGTAGCGTTTTAGCATTTTTTGGGCTTCCTCACGTATCCGATTTCGGAAAGATTCGGGTTCCAACACGAGGACGCCCGCCCCCCAGCCAAGCACCCAGGGCAGCAACTCATCCATCTGACGAACGCGCAAGACCACATCCAATCCATCCGGGTGCTCTTTCATATCCTCTACGTAGGGGGAGTTCGATTCCTTCACCTTGTCTGCGAGGTCAAGGTTAAATCGAAGGCATACACGCAGGTGGCGATCCTCTCGAGGTGCGTACTCCCTTAAGTCAAAATGCTCCGGGAGTTCGAATCGTTCGTCCAGCTCGATTAGTTCAGCCATGCGGGACAACCGGAAATGGCGGATGTCTTGGCGCAGATCACACCGGGCCACAAGCATCCAAGACCCTTCAACGAGTACAAGGCCATAAGGCGCAACGGTACGTTCACTAAGGCAGCTTTCCGTGGGATCGGTCATTTTTTTCGAGTAATGAAACTTGATCTTTCGCCCCTCCAGTAGAGCTCGGCGGATCTTATCGAGATTCTCCCTTTCGATTGACCGGGCGGCCTGGTTAAGCGGAGAGAGCAATCGCAGCGACTTGCGGATACGAGAGGTCTCACTGCGGACAGAGTCGGACAGAGTGACCTCGATTTTCCTCCTGGCCACTTGAGCTCCCTCCCGATAATGATCATCAAATCGTTGCTCGATAAAATCTGTGCCTAGAAGCAAGGTCACAGCTTCGTCGATTGTAAAACGGATCGGGGGCAGGAAATATCCCTCCATTAAGGAATATCCCGAGCCTGTCGTGCCTGTAATCGGAACGCCCGCTTCACTGAGGGCCTGCATGTCGCGATAGATGGTCCTCACACTGGTTTCAAACCATGCCGCTAAATCCTCGGCACGTACTACTCGTCTGCTTTGCAGCTCCAGCACGATGGCCAACAAACGATCTGTTTTATTCATGGCAGCTCCCTTGAAACGTAATCCTGTGCAACAGAAACTTACTGCTACTTATGATACAGCCATCTTGATGTCGGCGTTAGGCCCCGTTGCCGTCTCTTCCCTCGGGTTCAAGCTATCGTACAGCATAATTTATAATTATCGCTTCTTGCGTATCTTCATGGTAAGCAATCCACAACTCATCTCCGGCAACCACTCCATAGACCGGTTCAATGGTCTGGCTGATGCGGTAGGTAATGCCATCTTTGTCTACGACCAAATTGGCTACGGGGCGTTCTCCCTTGGTCCCGTCAAAATCGACAGAAAGCACCTTCGCCGCCCCCTGCTTCCCTCGAAGCAATTGGACCTCCTTCTGTAGATCGCCCGGCTCCATGCTGACAGGAATGAGGGCGCCTGCCTGTACGGATAGCTCTTCCGGCGCAAAGATACTATTCACTTTACGGATTCGATCCGCACCGTGCGTAAGAATGACTTCCATCAGCAGAAGCTGCTTATTTTCGATCCGGATTGGCAGTTTCTGTACATGGATAACTTCACCTTGCAGGGAGATCAGCTCCGATGCATCAACTGTGCTTCGATTGCCGTATCTAAAGATCCGCGGCATTCCCTGAATCAAGATCAGGTCCGCTCGTTCCCCGATACGATATTCAAATCCGGGAGGTTGAACGACCGGTATGGCATAATCCCGTCCTTCTGCGTTGAAGTGAAGCTGAAGAGCTTGACCTCGGTTTACATTTCCATACCGTTCGATCCGGGCGAGGACCGCACCGGGAATAGAAACGGGGGAATTCTCCCGGGTCACAGGTTCAAGGTTTTCCTCGGTGATGAACACTGCCTTGTGTTTCTTTCGGTTGTAACTAATCATTACCCTATCGCCAATTTGAACTGCATTCAGATAAGAGAGGACCTTCTTGATTTCGACCTCTTTCACTTGACCGTCATTCTCAAACTGGACAACTAATCGGACCTGTGGGCGTTCATTCACATAGGCCCCCGTTTCTTCCATACGGATGATCCTGCCTTGAATCGGCTGGCCTTCTCTCACTTTTTTCAAATGGGATCTCGCTAATAGGCGAGGGACGAGTGCGATGCTTAGGAATAAGAGGAGATCGATGAATATCCAAACCACCCAGTTTATCACGAGGGCATTGCCTTGTTTGAGATAGTTCCAGAAACTTAGAAGGGAGACTTTGTTTTCTTCCTCCTTGAGCAGCCAGCTTTTCACCTGGTCGTTCGAAAAGACTTTAGCCTCCTGGTTGTTCAGATTCACATAACCTGACGCAAGATCTCCGCTGCTATAGTAAAGCACGTCGTGATCCAATGGCTTGTAGAACCCGGTCTCGCTATCGGTTAGATGCTCGTAAGGCAGCTGCTTCAGAAGAGCCGTGGCATCTTGAAATTTACCGGATTTCTCATTGAATACATACCCTGTCCCCGTTCCATTTATTTCATCTTCTGCACTAGAGCCGGCGATCAGCACTTCCTCGTCATTTAATAGGAACACCCGGGCTTGATAAACCGGCTTTGGTGTAGGAACCACAGCCCCCCAGTTCTTCTCGTTCGCGTCATAAAAGGTGGCTTCTTCCGGGTAATTCCCATTTTCGCGCACCCATTTGCCGTTATTGAAACCGAAGTGATCGGCGAAGTGAGCGCCCGCTCGATCCTGTGCAGCAAACGTCCCTTCCTCTTCGCGTTGAAGCAGTACGGACACATCGCCATTCTTATCCAGAATCCCGCTGACGAATGCCGTCCGATCGTCCTTTAAACTGACCGCAAACAGCGGAACGGCCTGACCGTTCTCCATACTCCCATGCACTTCATCGATCCGAACCGGTCTGGCTGGAAGCAGCCCCTCTTCGCCCAAATTGACAGTCTCCAACCTGCCGTCCTTTACCTGGGCTACAAAAAAGGCTGAATCCGGCGATTCCCATGCTGCAAGGAGTCTGCCGCGCCAGGAATAAACGCTGGAACGCCAGGAGGATGGAATATGGATCGTCCCCTGAGCCAGCTCCTCAACCTCACCTGTTGCATGAAAATAATTGACTTGCAATCCACGCGAATCGTCGTAGGTTGGTACAAGGATCCCGTTGTTCTGATACGCCGCCGGGCCCAGTTCGGCTTGAAAATCGGTAGGTACCGTCGTCTTGTTCACCACGGTTTCCGTGTCGGTATCCATGAGATAAACCTCGTATTTCTCCTGGAATCGATCCCCGTTTGAGAAGCCAATTAACTTCTTCCCCTCATCCAGCAGGTACGCCCGGTTCAAGGTTGGGGTTGAGACCGCCATGTCCCTCGTGTAATCTTTCCACGTGAAGAAACTCAAGAGCAGTACAGGAATCAAAAACACCAAATTGCCGAGAACAAGCGCCCTCCTCTGCTTCATCCTATCTCCCTCCGACATCCCCAGTCTTATTTTCATTATAAGGATCGGGGCTCCCTAATCCACCTACTTCCTACCTAATTTCTGGAACTTCGTTACAGCTTCGCCAGTGTCTGCGGTCCCCCGTGCTGTCGCCAGCGGCATGTGTCATAAACCGTCCTCACTCAAAGCGAAGTCAACCGCAGACTCTGCGTGAAGTCTGGTTGTATCGTAGAGAGGAACCCGGCAGTCCTCTTGTGAAATGAGCAGCGTGATCTCCGTGCACCCAAGAATAATAGCCTCGGCTCCCTGCTGACTAAGCTGATCTATGATCCTTAGATAGGATTGCTTAGATTCATCCTTAATGACTCCAAGGCACAGTTCTTGATAGATGATGTCATGAACGATCGTCCGTTCTGACTCGCCCGGGATGATCACATCGAGTCCGAACTTATCCAGAAGCCTGCCTTTGTAGAAATCTTGTTCCATGGTGAAAGCTGTACCCAATAAAGCCACTTTCTTAATCCCATCCTTAACCAGCTCTTTTGCTGTCGCATCTGCGATATGAAGGAGTGGAATCGTGACCGATTCCTCCATTTCCTTGGCCATCTTGTGCATCGTATTGGTACATAACACGATGAAATCCGCCCCGCCGGCTTCCAGTTTACGGGCAGAATCCATCATGATCTTGGCGGCCTCATCCCACTTTCCCTGGTATTGAAGATTTTTAATCTCGTCAAAATCCACCGAATACATGAGATTTTTGCCGAATGATGCCCGCCTAGCTTCTCATTAGCACGCTGATTAATGATTTGGTAATACACCAGGGATGACTCCCAGCTCATTCCGCCGATTAGGCCTATCGTTTTCATCCAACCCACCCCTTCAAAGGAACATTTCACTCTAGTGTACCATCAAAATATTTACCTGTCGTTTTCCATCTTCCATTCGGTATACCTTGTCGCAATAGGTAAGCAGCCCGTCAATATCATAACGATTACGAGCCCTATTTCCCACGGTTACCGTAATCTTAGAGTGAACAGAAAAAAGCCAATCAGAATTCTGACTGGCCCGATAATGAGGAGGAGCCGGGTCGCCTGCAGCCGCACATGCGCTCGGGGCCCACCTCGGCTCGGCTATGCCCGAGAAATATCAGAGGTGGCTTCTGATTCTTCTACTGTTCATTGTACTTCAAATGTAAAATGGGGTAAGGGCGGCCTGCTCCATCCGTCAAATCTTCACCGATTATTCCGAAACCACTTTTTAAGTAAAACCTTGTCGCATTCTCATTTTGTTTGTTCACATCAACGGACGTGATCCCAAAACCATTGATGCATATTTGCATCATTTGTTTCCCATACCCTTTGCCAATTTTATCGGGATCGAGAAAGAGTGCTTCCAGATGATTTCCATTGATGGCGGTAAAACCAATGAGAGAGTCTTCGGCATACCAGAGACGTACATCAAGATGAGGAAAGTACATGGGTAATTCTTTTTTGATTTCCTCTTTATCCTTGAAACTCAAAAAATGATGAGTGGCCATTACCGATCTTTCCCAAAGATTTATGATCTTCTCATAGTCATTAATGGCTGCTTTTCTGTTTTGTATCATTTCGTTCTGCTCCTTTTTCTTTTTAATTTATCACGCTCCTTTCATCACTTTTTTGTAGATGGTGATCGTATATCTCCAATTGATATATAACTTCATACTTTCCACTCGTTTCGGAATTTTATTTTCTACTCCACGACAATATCAAGCTCGTCAAGTTGGAGTACTTGTGACATCCAGGTACATCCGCGGCACCGGCCCACCCTCTGTATCGGCGACGCCACAGACAACAAACCCCACCGATTCGTAAAACCCTAAAGCGAGCGGGTTGGCGGACACCTCTATGCGTAAACCGCGGCGCGCAATGTGGGTGATCAGTGCGCTTGCAACGCCTCGGCGCATCCAATCGGGATCAGTGAACAGGTCCTCAAGCTCAAGGAAATCACCGACGGGACGTACCGACGCGAAGCCGACGACCCGATCGTCAACGACGGCAACCAGTGCAAAAGGCAACATCGCTTCATCCCAAACGAACCATTCGGGATGTGCGGCGATGAGATCGCCAGCGCCTTCGTTTTTCAGCGACGCTTGGACGAAAATGTCGCGCAGCGCCTTAACATCGCTAGCAACCGCACTTCGAATAAGGATACCCGTTGACATAAATTCACTCCCTCAACGATTATGAGCGGCATTTTTGCAGATCTCCTCCGCAGGCAGAACCTTAATCCTTCGCCCTACGTTAGGATACGGACTCTCGTAATATGTATAGGGCGAAAGCAAGAGAATTTCCAAAAGCCTGCTACAGAGTGTTGGATCTCGGTAGCTCCTATTATAGCGAAGATATTGCCCACGGGGCTATTTCCTCGAAACAGCCAACGGGAGTAACAGCATCGATACTCGTTATGGTTCTCTTTAGTGGCAACGAGACCTTCACAGAGACTATAATGATCGTATACGAAGTGCTGTGAATCCATTGGGTTCATTCCGATACGTATTCCTCCATATAAGTGATTAGAGGTGAGTTGCTTGAAAACCAATCGTGTCCCATCCGCATTGGGTGAGTTCATAAAATCGCGCAGAGAACGCTTGCAGCCTTCAGAGGCAGGAATCCAGCCGCTGCCCGGACGAAGACGCACCCCGGGACTTCGAAGAGAAGAAGTCTCTTATCTTGCCAATATAAGCGTGACTTACTATGCCTGGCTGGAGCAAGGCAAGGAGGTGAATCCTTCGCCGGAAGTGCTGCTAAGTATCAGCAAAGCGCTTCAGCTTAACGAAGACGAGCAGAAGCATCTATTCGATTTAGCCAATGTTGATGTGGCTAGCGTCGTCACAGGGTCAAATAACACTGGACCGGATACGGGAGTTCTACAGAAAATCGTAGATCAGCTTTATTATCCTTCTTTTATCACGGGCGAAGGTACGGATGTTATCGCTTGGAATCGGGCAGCGGAATTGATCGTAGCCGATTTCGGCAATCTGCCGGACAATGAACGGAATATGATGGACATTATGTTTTTGAAGCCGGATTACCGCAACAGACTGGTGAATTGGGAAGCCGCTGCCCGTTACTCTGTTGCCGTTCTGCGGGCAAGCTTCGATCTTTACAAGAACAACCCGTTCTATATGGAACGGTTTGAGCGCTTGATGCGGGAAAGTGTGGAGTTCGTACATTTCTGGGAGCTCTATGAAATCAAACAGAAACGCGTAGCCACCGCTTTATTCCGTGTTCCTGACGCACAGGAGATGGAGTTCGAGCTCCATTCCGCGGCAGGTATCGATAATGACCCGGGACTGCACTGGTGTTTCTTTGTTCCGGTGCCCGGTTCGGGTACGGAGGAAAGATTATTACGTTTACTTGAGCAGGACAGGCAACTCCCGTAGACTATTACTCCCGTTAATAGTATAGATGTGCAAGCCGAGAGTGCTGGGAGATGTTCCCTCTCTGTGCGGACAACGGGATCCAAACCCTCATTTACAGTCCTCTGGCGCGCGGTCGACTGGCTCGGCCCTGGGGAGCAACGAGTATTCGATCGGAAGCCGAGCCGGCAGCCGCCCAATTATACGAACTAACCGCAGCAGCCGATGAGAAGATCATCGGAGCGATAGGCGCAGTGGCAAAAGAGCGCGGAGTTAGTCAAGCCGTCATTTCTCTTGCTTGGATATATCGTAATCCGGTTGTGGCCGCACCTATCGTAGGAGCGCTCAAAGCCAGCCATATCGATGATGCGATTCAAGCATTGTCTATAAAGCTGACCGACGAGGAAGCCACCCGCTTGGAAGCGGAATACACGCCTCGTGTTGACCCGATAGTCGCTAGCTCCGACCCCAAAGGAATCGCCAAAGCAGCGGCATCCGTTGGCCTGAACATTTCCGTACCCGCTGCCTCCAAATAGATTGACCGGTACCTGAATAAAAGGCTTCATGCTTCCACACTCAATATCGTTTCCTTTTTGCTTAGTTTTGTCAGTTCAACACTTGTCTTCCACAAGTCTTTTCTATTCTCCCGATTATAGGAAAGATCCGACGATTTTATTTCCCGGGTGCCTTCAAAATATTTACCTGTCGTTTCATGAAGATCGGGATTCAATAGCAGCGATACTAATGCATCGCCTGATTTATGAACTGCATTTCCGTTGGGACGCAACAAATCAAACGCGGGAAGAAGATGTTTCATCATAAATCTCATTAACGGAGGAAAAGTTCGTGAGAACCCTGTACCCGGCATCTGCCCCGGATTGAAAGCATTCACCGTAATCTTCTTCTCCGTTTGCTGTTGTATTCTTTCTGCGAACTCGTAAGCACAGTATATATTACATAATTTCGAAGTCGAGTAGCGACGCTGGCCAACGGTAAGCATGCTTTCGTTAGAACTCATTTCCTTAGGGTAAGCCAGCAATCTGGCATTCTCATAGACGGGGGCGGCAACGATTGTCTTTTGCGCCGGATCATGAGTCCCGCTGCTGACAAAAACGATTCTGCCAGAATCGAGCATTTGCTCGAGCAGCATGTTGGCCAGCAGAAAATGTCCGAGATGATTAATTCCAAAGGTGCTTTCAAATCCATCTTGGGTATAGTGCGTTTTATCAACCATAATTAATCCTGCGTTGCAAACAAGAGCATATAAAGGCGGATAATCTAAATTGGAAAATTCACTCACAAAATTCCTCACGGATGCCAAGGAGGCAAGGTCAAGCTCCAAGGAGGTTATGTTCTTATTGTTTGTTTCTTTCGTAAGCGATTCGACGGCTTCCTTCGCTTTAGCTGCATTGCGGCAAGCTAGTATAACATGATGATTAGGGTCGGCTTTGGCAATGTGTTTAGCGCACGCATAACCTAACCCTGAATTCCCACCGGTTATAATAAACGTTCTTGGACTTTTCGTTTTTGTTAACATCGTAGCCCTCCTCTTTAAAATGGTTCCGTGGATCTCGAAGTTGACACCGTCAACCTATTCTCATCATATTCCTTGAAGTTGACGGTGTCAACCTGTTATTGTAAAGTTGATCCTATACCTAGATGCCAAAGAGGGTACTATGAAAAACAGTAATGACACCAAACAAAGGCTGATCGATGTCACTCGAAAAATGATAGATACTCGTGGCGTCGATTCCGTTAGTATGCGCGACCTTGGAAAGGAAATGAATCTATCCAGGAGTGCGGTTTATGTATATTTCAAAAATAAGGATGATTTACTTGCAGCCGTTATCACGGAAAATTATGAAACGCTGACAAGTCGCATTCGGAGATTAATGGAGGAAATTAACGATCCACGAAAGCTTGTTTATGAAGCTTTATATACCTTTTATGATTTTGGAATCAAGAATCATGAGCAGTATCAACTGATGTTCCGCAAGCAGTGGGGGAAGGACTATCCTCTTCTTCACACTGCAGCCGTTGAAACCTATGGAGCGATCCATAAATGTCTGGAGATCGCTCATGAACGAAATGACACGATCAACAAATCACCGAAACAATTGACGGCAATGGCATCGGCCTTTATTGCCGGACTTGTTGATCTAAATTCCGCTGGACATCTGGAGCCTGAAAAAGGATTGGACGATCCAAGCGGTTTGATTCATTCCTTTTTAGATTTGATGTTTGTTTAAGCTGGCGAATAGAAAAACCGCGTGGGATCCTGGCCTGGATCTCACACGGTTGATTTGGATCCACTTTTATAACCGCCTTTTTGTTAACTGATTAACAAAAAAAATTATCATATTCAATAGAATTGGTCAATCGTAAAGCGAATTTTAAACAAACAAAAAGCCGACAGACAATACACAATCTGTTGGCAGGCAAAGGGTTTAGCAACTGCTCGTTATCATATCCTCGCATTGAAACCATATCGTATCTGCGAATTTTGCTAATAACATAAACAGCATAGAAAATCCCTCAATTTTATCTATTTAACTGATTGGACACTTAATCTGATCTCGCAACCTATGGTCTATTTAAGAGCCCTACTTATGATACGGTTCAGCGTATGATCACTTAGGCCAAATTCTATACCGCGGCGCTCTGCATTTCGCCTTTTAATACATTTGCAGGCCTATCATACGCAAGGTGAGATCACTTCTGTTAAGTTCCGAGAAAAACCCCTTTCACCGTGACAGTCGCGACTGGAGATCGCGTATGAAGTCCTCGGCCAGTTGCCGCGGGACAAGCTGAACGGGATCGCGTCCGCTCAGAATCCAGAAGAAGCTCGGGCCGATCAGCATGGCGGTTGCCTGATCGAGCGGGACTGGAAGCGTGTCCTTCCCGAGCGAGCGAGCGATCACGACCCGTGCGCTGTCGCCGAGCGGATCCTTCGCGGAGAGCAACTCCGCCACGGCGGAATCGTGCTGCGCTTCGCCGAGGAGCGCCCGATAGGCAGCGCCGGCCGGTGAGTACGCTAGGAAGCGCACAAGCGCTTCCAGGTAAGCAGTGATGTCTTCCAAGGGAGCCCCTGTCGGGCTAATCGCTAATTCCTCCTCCGCATCAGCCACGCTGGCCTCGAATAGGATCTCCGCTTTATGGGACCACCAACGATATACGGTCTGCCGGGATACACCTGCTTTTTCGGCGATGCTCTTCATCGTCATTGCCGCATAACCGACCTCGACCAAGAGATCGTCAGCCGCATTCAGAACAGCCGCCCTCGCTTGCTCGCTTCGGGGACGACCGCCATGATAGTGTTCTTTGTCCATATTCATGCCTCAACTATACACGGAGAATGTGCTCCTTGTCTATTTTTGCTATATATATCCGTTTTCCCTCCATCAAAAATTAATTACTGGACACGTTGTATCGTTTCTAGTATATTAAGTTACACGGTGTCTCGTTATCGAGAAAGGCAAACGTCATCGTTCATCCTGACGATACGAGTAACCGCAAAATAAAATAGGTGTAGCCCGCAAAAGGGTTGCAAGGAGGTTATTCAGATGAAAGTATTTGTCACTGGAGCAACAGGATGGATCGGATCAGCCACCGTCGATGAGCTGCTAAGAGCGGGTCACAAGGTCGTTGGATTGGCTCGGTCGGACAGTTCTGCAGCGTCGCTCGAGGCGAAAGGCGCGACGGCTCTGCGCGGGGATCTCGACAACCTCGACTCTCTTCGCCGCGGAGCGACCGAGGCCGAGGCTGTTGTCCACCTGGCGAACAAGCACGACTGGGCGAATCCGTCGGAGTCGGATCGCGCCGAACGGGCCGCAGTCGAGACTCTCGCCGAAGCCCTCGTCGGCACCGACCGGCCGTTCGTGGTCGCCAATGGCCTGTCCGGTCTGGTCCAGGGGCGATCGGTGCTGGAGACGGACCCGTCGCCAGCAGTGGGTCCGGACTCTGCCCGGGGCGGAGCAGAGAATCTCGCTCTCGACTATGTCGGTCGGGGAGTGCGGACCATCATCGCCCGGTTCGCGCCGACGGTTCACGGGGCCGGAGACTGGGGCTTTATCAACTTCCTGGTGAACGCCGCGCGTAAGCAGGGTGTGTCCGGGTACATCGGAGACGGCTCCAACGCTTGGTCCGCGGTACACCGTTCCGATGCCGCCAAGCTCATCCGACTCGGACTCGAGAAGGCGCCCGCCGGATCGCGCCTGCATGCGGTCGCGGAGGAGGCTGTCTCCACCCGGACGATTGCCGAAGCCATCGGTCGCATCCTCGGCATTCCGGTAATATCGGTTGACCACGAGAACGCCAGCGCTCACTTTGGATTTGTCGGCAGCTTCTTCAAACTTTCCATGACCGGCTCCAGTGAGCGCACCCGCGAACTACTCGCTTGGGAACCTTCCGGGCCGACACTGGTGAATGACATCATGGCAGGCGCGTACACAGAGGCAGGACATCAATGAGTACCCCACAGACAGGGTCCCCTGGTGCTGCGATCCCTTTTCAGCATCAAGGGCGGGTCCTGGCATGCGTGTGCGCTTGCACCATTCTGGTCGTAGGCCTCGTTGCTGCCATCAATTTGGCTGTTCCGATGCTCGCGGCCAGCGGGCTGCACCCGAGCTCCTCGGAGCTGCTGTGGATTGTTGACGCTTATGTCGTCGTGTTCGCCTGCCTGGTCATCCCGGGCGGCGCGGCCGGCGACCGATTCGGACGCAAGGGCGTGCTGATCGCCGGGCTCGTCACGTTCGCGGCCGGCGCGGCGATCTCGGCCGTTTCGGCGAACGTGAACATCCTACTCCTTGGCCGCGCAATTACCGGCGTTGGAGCGGCACTGACGCTTCCGAACTGCGTGGGAGTGCTGGTTCACGCGACCTCATCCGATCGGCGCGGCCGAGCCCTCGCCATCTGGGGCGCGACCACCGGCATAGGCGGGCTCGTTGGAAACATCGCTGGCGCGGCTTTACTGACTACAGGATCATGGCGAACCCTGTTCGAGGCCATCGTGCCTGTTGCGCTTCTCTGCGCGATCTGGACGGCTCTTGCCGTACAACGCAGCAGCCGCAGCCCACGCAGCCTTGACCCTGCCGGCACCGCCTTGCTTGTCGCAGCAACCACTGCTCTCTTAATCGGCATCATCGAGGGGCCGGAGAGCGGTTGGAGCAGTGCCGTCGTCATCGCCGCGTTCGGGGTCAGTGTCGTGCTCGTCATCACATGGGTCGTGGTCGAACTGCGCGTTCGTCACCCCTTGCTCGACCCTCGCCTGTTCCGAATCCCCCTGCTCAGCACCGCCAGCCTGGGTATGCTCGTGATGTTCTTCGGCAGCTTTGGCTTGTTCTACCTCAACGCTTCGCTCCTGCAGTACGGCCGCGGGTACTCCGTCCTGCAAACCGGGCTCGCGATTGTTCCTATGTCGGTGCCCATGCTGCTCGCCGCTCGATACGTTCCCGACCTGGTGAGGCGCGTCGGTATTCCCGCAACGCTGTCCGCTGCCTTCCTCGCCATCGGCGTCGGACTGTTCGGCCTAACTTCCGCCTTGCACCAGCCATATTTCGCCTACGCAGCTTGGCTCGTCCTCATCGGAATTGGCTTCGCTCTCGCCCTTCCATGCCTGACAGCCGAGCTCACGGCGGCGCTGCCCGCCGAACAAGCCGGGGTCGCAGGGGGACTTCAATCTGCAACCCGGGAATTTGGCAGCGCCCTCGGCGTCGCGATTATCGGCACCGTGCTGACCGAGAGCTTCTCCCGGCATCTTCCGGCAAGCCTTCAATGCTACGACCCGATTCCGCGTACGGTAGCCGAAGCCGTCGCTGCGTTTCCTGCTCAGCAAACCGCTATCATCGACTCCTTCACCACCGGAGCCGAGTCCGCGCTGCAGGTGGCAAGCATCGTCACTCTTCTCGCGGGAGTCCTCGTCATCGCGGCCGCATTCCAGGCCAGCCGACGACGACGCGAGCAGAGCGCAACCAGTGTGGTTTCGAAGCCACCCGATGGATAAGAAGTGTCAGGCGAGTACAGTGGATCAATTACAATTAAATCCAAAAACTTGCCGTCATTTATGATCCAGTTCACCGCGCTGTCTGTAACGGCAAGCAACAACTCCAATCAACGTAAACTCCTGGTATTGAAATCACAAAATGCATACGGTATAATTTAGTGAATTAATACGAACGGAGGGGTTACGTGTGGCAAACTAATTTTCCGATCATTCTTTAAGCTTCATAAGATTGCTTAAAGGATTTGCCTTGTGTATGGTAATCGGGAAATAGCGAGCCACAAAGTAACCTTATTTAGTTTAGCAGGGATACCCTTATCTTTTTACGTGCTGGACTAAATCATTGTGTCTTTTTCCCATTACTCGAAACACAGGCGAAGAGCCTGTGTTTTATTTTTTAACAACGGGAGGAGAAAATATAGATGAATGAGCGTATTGTACTAGTCAACGGAATTGAGATCTTTACGGAAAGCTTCGGAAACCCGACCGATCCGGCTGTCTTATTAATGATGGGTGCGATGAGCTCCATGATCTGGTGGGAGCATGAATTTTGCGATCGGATCGCGAAAACCGGACGATTCGTGATCCGCTACGATAATCGCGATGTGGGACGTTCTACTTGTTATGCGCCCGGAAACCCGGAATACAATTTTGAAGATATGGCGGATGACGCTGTCCATATCCTTGATGCATATCGCATCGAGAAAGCTCACCTAATCGGAATGTCGATGGGCGGCATGCTGGCGCAAATGATTGCACTCAAGCATGCTGACAGGGTCTTGTCCCTCACCTTAATCTCAACTTCCAACTGGGCACCGGAGCTTCCGCCAATGGAGGAGAAGGTCATCGAATTCTTCGGAAAAGCGGGCGCAGTAGATTGGTCGTTCGAACAATCCGTGATCGACTTTGCGATTGGGCGAGAGCGCGTTTTGATTGGCTCTAAACATGAATTGGACGAAGAACGGGTCATCCGGTTGACTACGGAGGAGATTAGAAGGGCTAGAAATTTACCAAGCATGAACAATCACGGTCTCCTTTCCGGAGGAGAAGAATATTTGACCCGTACAAGTGAAATCGAAGTGCCGGCTTTAGTTATCCATGGCACGGAGGACCCGATTATCCCCTATGCGCACGGGGTGAATCTGGCTTCGGTTATTCCGAATTCGAGGCTGCTCACTTTAGAGGGAACCGGTCATGAATTGCACCGTAATGATTGGGGAGTCATTATAAACGAGCTAGTGGATTTCACTTCAACTCGATAAATTTTCGGCAGGCAAGGCAAAAGGCCCGAATTAGCTGTATGACAGGCTAATCGGGCCTCCTCTTTTCCATTCTCGCTGGCCTAGTTGTACAACTCTTGCAACGTAAACTAACCCATTCCAAGCCCGTTGCGGAATTTCCTAAAAAAACTTGCCGTTATTTATGGTAGGGTTCTCCGCGCAGTCTGTAACGGCAAGTTTTTTCACTAGATCCTCAAAAGAACCCGATCCCTCTATCCGTGTCTTTTGGGCTTTGACATGCGTTCCATGATCAAGGCTACCCTGCGCCTGCTAAAAAATCGGATCATTTGAGCCATAAGGTAATTGTTACGGCCATCGATGATATAGCTGCGTCCCTGGTCAATCCCTCGAAATCCAGCTCGTACAACCTTCTCCGGGGTCGAGAGCTTTTGGCCCGACCCCATTTCCTCACTGCCGACCGCATCGAAAAATCCCGTCTCGGTTGCACCTGGGCACAATGCGAGCACGCGTACGCCACGCCCGCGCGTCTCCGCCCATAACGCCTCAGAGAAGGACAATACAAATGCTTTGGTAGCCCCATAAACGGTAGAATAAGCACAAGGCATAAACGCGGCCATCGAAGCCACGTTAACGATAACTCCGTCCCCTCGCCTCAGCATATCGGGCAGCAACCGATGCGTAAGATCGACTAACGCAGCCGTGTTCAGCATAATCTCTTCCTGCTCGCGCTCCGGGTCTATTTCCTCGAAACGGCCATAAGTGCCAACGCCTGCGTTGTTGATGAGAATATCGACCGACAAGCCCAGTTCGGATATTTGTTCGGCCAGTTGACGCGGGGCATTCGCTTTGGACAAATCGCAAGCGAGCGCATAAGCCTGTACGCCGTACTGGCGGTTAATTTCCCTTGCCATTGCATCCAGTTTGTCCTTGGAGCGTGCTGCCAGAACGACATGACAGCCTCGTGCCGCCAGTTCCTTGGCATACGCTTTCCCGATTCCGGATGAAGCACCGGTGACTACAGCCAGCTTGTTTCTATATACATACTTGTTCAAGATACAAAGCCTCCTATCGATAGCACTGCTCTAATGTAAATTATCTTAATCGTACTATCGGTAGGAGGGGTTAGCCACAGCATGTCTATACTAGTAACGGGAGTAACAGCATCGGTACTCCTTATGGTTCTCTTTGGTGGCAGCGAAACCTTAACAGAGATTATAATGAGCGTATACGAAGTGCTTTGAGTCCATATAGTTAATTACGATACGCATTGTTCCATATAAGTAATTAGAGGTGAGTTGCTTGAAAACCAATCGTGTCCCATTTTCCTACAATATCATCGACTAGTGTAGGACCTACCGGTTTCCAGCCAAGCCTCTCCCGTGTCAAAGAATTGGACGTCGGATTGTCCATCAATACGAATGCTGTAAGCCATCCAAAATGCTCTTCTGCCGCTTCTGGAGAAATGCTGATCACCGGCAGGTTCAGACTTAGGCCGATTGCCTCGGCGATATCCCTAAAAGGTATGCCTTCTTCACCAGCACCGTGAAGCCTTGACCCGGCTGGAGCAGATTCCAGAGCCAATCGAAATAACTTTGCAGCATCGAGCCTATGTATAGCAGGCCATCTGTTCAAACCATCGCCAACGTATGCTGAAACACCTTTTTCACGAGCAATTTCAGCTAGACCGGTAGCAAAGCCATGCCTAATGGCGTCATGTACACATGGAGAGAGCCTAACAGCAACTGACCTTACATTACGTTCAGCCAATGCATGTGCCATCTTTTCAGCTGCACTTCGCGGCATTCCCGGTGACCCATCCTGTGGCTGATCCTCCTCAGTAGCGGGTCGCCCTAATGACGGAACCATTGTAGTTACAGAGGTAATAATAAAGGGTTTGCCAGTGCCAGCAAGGGTATCTCCCATTGCTTCAATGGCATGAAGATCGTCTGCAATTGCTCCGCCAAAGTCAGTGAAACTATTGTCAAAGGCCAAATGAATGACACCGTCCGCTGCTGCGGCTCCACTTCTGAGACTATTGATGTCATTAAGGCTACCTCTCTGCACTTGGGCTCCCATTGCATTGAGCGCTGCAGCAGACTTATCTGAACGAGCAAGCCCCATAACTTGATGACCGGCGTTTATAAGTTCCTTTACAACAGCAGATCCGATAAAACCAGTAGCTCCTGTAACAAAAATAAGCATAATAGAATCCTCCTAAGACTTCATAATAGGGTTAAGCCATCGCTTGCACATATTACAATAATTGAAGTCTCAAAAAGATTGTTGCCTGTTTAACGTGACTTATTGCCTGATTCTCCTGAGGTGAAAGTGATATCATCTGATGCATTTAATTTTTCAGCCCGCTGTTCAAATTTAGCAATATCTCTTTTAGGCGGATTTCCAAAATAGCTGCTATAATCCCGGCTGAATTGTGAGGCGCTTGCATACCCTACCAGCTGAGAAGCTGTAACTGCATCCATTTGCTTAGATAACATAAGGTTCCTTGCCTCCTGCAGCCGCAGTTCTTTTTGATATTTCAATGGGCTCATCGAGGTAACTTCCTTAAAATGTTTGTGAAAAACCGAAACACTCATATGAGCAAGCCTTGCCAGCTCTGAAACCTTCATTGGCTCATTAAAGTTGTTACGAAGCCACTCGATTGCCTTTGCCACCTGCCGCACACTTGTCCCTGAAAAGCCCATTTCGGCGATGTTAATACCAATGTTGCTTCGCAGCAGCCGCACTAAAATCTCATCCTTAACAATTGGGGCAAGTAATTCTGTATCACTTGGATTGTGCAGGCATTCCATTAACCTCGTCACCGCATTAATAATACCTATATCAGCCTCAGTGACATAACCTACACTTCGGGTTTGCACAGCGGGCAGTCCCTGTGGGTAAACTTTTGGAATAAACCCCGCAATTTTTTCCGGTTCTAATGTCAAGCCGACGGCGAGAAATGGCTGCCGAGAATTCGCCTCTATTGTTTTCAGAGCAACTGGTAAGGCAACTGGAATCATAAACATATGTGACCGGCCAATCTGAAAGATTTCCTTGCCCATCCTGACAGCCTTTACTCCCTGAGCAACAATTATGATAGAGGGCATGTAAAAAGATTTTTCCCAGTCCTTGCTTATTCGGGAATATTGCCTAGTATGCAGTCCGGAAATACTCTGGCTAAAGGTACCATCCTTCTTAGAAGGATTGTAAATCAGCTGTGCCAGTTTACTCATTTCTGAGGCAATGGGTGTTTGGTGATTCATTGTCCACGATTGTTCAAAACATCCGTCTGCCATTTTAGAGTTCTCCTTTCTGAATACTTGTTACCCTCATGTAATGATCTCACATCTCTTTTAGCTTTCCGCTCCTAACTCCTGTTTAAGACAGACTTATTATTTATGATACGGTTCCCCCCGATTAATCTTCACCGCGCGATAAATCTGCTCGGTGAGCACCAGGCGCATGAGCTGGTGGGGCAGCGTCATGCGCCCGAACGACAGCCGCTGCTGCGCACGGCGGAGCACCCCATCGGCGAGCCCGAGGCTCCCGCCGATGACGAACACGACATGGCTCGTCCCGTAGGTGCCGAGCTGGTCGAGACAGGCGGCCAGCTCCTCCGAGCTCCAGAGCTGGCCGCCGATCGCGAGCGCGATGACATGCGCGTCGCTCTTGATCTGCGCGAGGATGCGTTCGCCCTCGCGCTCCTTCACGCCGATGAGCTCCGCCTCGCTCATCGTCTCCGGCGCTTTCTCGTCGGGCACCTCCACGACTTGAAACTTCACGTACGGCGCCAGGCGCTTCGCGTATTCGGCGATCCCCTGCACCAAATAGTTTTCCTTCAATTTACCCACGGCAATAATTTGAATGAACAAACGATAGCCCTCCTTTTGAACGCTCGGCAGGTCTATACTGCCGGTACCCCAGTCGCATCATTTTTTGACACTTTCAAGAAGTTTTTGCTCCCACCTTCAATATCATGCTCGTCTCCATGCATGCAACCTTGACGCGCTTTATGTTCCGTATTATCTTCAAATAAACACCGTTCAATATTTGAACACTGTTTATTCCAAGTCCAAAAAAATTCCATTCGAGGTGATCCCCATAGGCATTCAAGATCGAAAAGAACGCGAAAAAAACGAAAAACGCGAAAAGATCCTTCAAGCCGCTGCAGAGATTATGAGAACCGAGGGCGCCGAAAACATCTCCATCCGTAAAATCGCCGATAAAATCGAGTATTCTCCCGCCAACGTGTATCACTATTTCACGGATAAAGAGGATATCATCAACCAGATCATCATGAGCACCTATCGACAAATCGTCGATAAACTGTCCTTGTCCTTATCCACGGCAGACCGCCCAGAGGAAAAACTGAAAGCAAGTATGCGGACCTACATCGAGCTGATGACCGGAATGGCGGACGAATATAAAATCATGATGCTGAGCAATTCGCCGACGATCCTGGAACACACCTCCGTTTTATTTCAGGGAGCTTCCGCATCTCAGCCCGCCATGCGAATGCTGCACCAGACTCTGCAAGAGCTCTGGCACGAACATGGCCA
The DNA here is from genome assembly GCF_900021165.1 of Paenibacillus phocaeensis. Classification (GTDB taxonomy): domain Bacteria; phylum Bacillota; class Bacilli; order Paenibacillales; family Paenibacillaceae; genus Fontibacillus; species Fontibacillus phocaensis. The sequence continues at coordinate 196,033 of NZ_FCOQ01000013.1, forward strand.
TCCGATCGAGGACAGCCGGATTGAGCTTACCGCACAAGTCATTTGGACATCGATGTTTGGCCTGATCTTAAGGCTGATCACAGAGAAGGTGGGAGAGAAACAGAAGCAGCGGCTGATCGATCATTTCTTGGAATTCACGCTTTGCGCCTTGCCGCACGAGTAACCGCAACAACAAAAAAGATGGAGGTGTTGATATGAAGTTTCGGAAGGAAGTGACCGTATTGGCCGTGCTGATCATGGTGTTATCCTTGACTGCGGCAATCACGGGTATTTATTCGAGCGGCGGTCCCGGCAAGCATGAAATTACGTCCATACGCGGAGAAACCGTTGAGATCTATGGCAAAGGATTGTACCGGAACGATTCCGTATCCATGGCTTCGCAGGCGATAGCCCAGGATGTCGTGACCGTCCTGGTGGGCATCCCGTTATTGGCCGCTTCTCTTGCGTCAGCTAGAAAAGGCCGGTTGAAGGGAAAAATTCTCCTGGCGGGAACGCTGGCTTATTTTCTATACACGTATGCGTCCTATTCATTTACATCCATGTTCAACGACCTGTTTCTGGTCGACGTTGGCTTGATGTCCCTGAGTTTCTTTGCTTTTCTGCTCGCCATGATGTCCCTGGACCCGAGAATATTGCAGCAAAGCTTCAACGCCAAACTTCCGGTCCGAACGATCGCCGGGTTTCTGATCTTTATCGCTGCCGTGATCGGCCTCATGTGGGTGGGAAGAATCGAACCTGCGATCGTCGGCAGCGCCGCCCCCATCGGTTTGGAGCATTATACGACTTTAGTCATTCAAGCCCTGGATCTGGGCTTTGTCGTTCCGGCCGCGATTCTTTCCGGCCTGTTGCTTCTGCAGCGAAGACCATTCGGACTACTGCTTTCATCTATCCTCTGTGTTAAGGCCGTAACGATGTTGACCGCTTTAACAGCCATGATCATTGGCCAAATGGTAGCCGGGGTTAGCATGGAAGCGGCGGAAATCATCCTTTTCCCTGCGTTTAATCTGGCTGGCATCGGTATCTTGATACTCATTTTCAAACATATTCAAGAACCTGGGGCTGGATCTGTAGCCTAAACTACCTTACACCACCAAAAACCGCGCCTCATGGTCGCATTCCTGGCATTTCACCGGGGGCTCCCAGTCAATAAACTTGGTGTGCTCCAAATCCACCACATCGGGGGCTTCCTCAAACTCATCCACGAACATATCGATGGCCAGTTCCACATGATCTTTGCATACGACGTACATAGTCAAAGCATCCTTTCTTATGCGCCGCACTCCCGCGGCCGGCTTACGTATTAACAGGTTGTCCTTTATCTTTTCTACCATACTCCGCGCAAAAAAGGAACCGCCCCGGTCACATCCGGTAGACGGTCCCTTCCCCCTCCAAGCCTCAACGGCCCGGCTCGCCAGCCGGTTACAGCGGGGTATAGAAGTTTTGCGTATAATAAAGCCCGCTGTCCCCGCCGTCAGCCACGCCAACACCGAGGTATTTAAAGGAAGATTTCAGCATATTCGTCCGGTGGCCCATGGAATTCACCCAGCCGTAATGGGCGTCAATCGCATCGGTGTATCCGACGGCGATATTTTCACCCCAAATCGATAAGGCCCCTGTGCCCTGAGCCTTCATGCGATCCCCGGCCGACGATCCTTCCGGACTCCGATGGTCAAAATAATTCCGCTTCACCATATCCTCACTGTGCAGTTGCGCCGACTTCGCCGCTTTATCGCTCCAGGACACGGCATTCACGCCTTGGGCCGCCCGGAACGTATTCGCCAAATCCAAGACCTGCCGTTCCATCGCCCGAAGTCCCGTTCGCTCCGGGGTCGCAAACCGGTAAGTGCTGTCAAACGCCTTGTCTATGACGAGGACTCCGTCTACCCGCTTCGCCTCATATTTATCCACGTACAAATAAACGGCATTGTCCCCCGTTTCGTAAACGACAAAATAATCGGCATCGTTCACCGGTTTGCCCCACAGCTTGTCCGCCGCAGCCGTCGTTCGCAGCCCATCCAGCCCGCGAGTATCGCCGGTCGCAAACTGCCACCCTTTTCCATTAGAAAAGAGCGCGACCACCCGGCCCTCCTTCACCCCGATTTGGGCGTAACGCGCGGCGTCTTTATTGTAGATGTACCACAGCATCCCGGCGGCCGCCTCGTCCTTGCGGTCAGGCTCGCCCAGGAGTCGAATGACCTGATCCGTGGAATCCCCGATCGCAATTCCCTGCAGCCGCATCCCGGTCAGCGTCTGAGTTGCCGTTCCCCCCGCATCCCCGGGGGACGACGCCGATTCCTGCGGCTGTGCAGCGCCCTCGGGCGCTGCAGGTGAGCCTTGGTTGCTCTCCTGCCCCGCCAGTCCCGGCTTCTCCTTCAGCGTGATCGCTTCGGCCGACACCTCCGGCTTCATCTGCTTCAGCCGATACAAGAACGTCTGCGCTTCCGCCCGGGACAGCACATCCTTCGGAGCGTAACCTTCCAAGCCGTCCACGCCCGGTTTGCCTTTGGCCAGCCCTTGTTCCAACACAAACCGAACGGCCTCCGTCTCGCCCAACGCTTGTCCGGTGATGGCCGCAAGCAGCTGCGCCACCTGCCCCCGTGTCACTTGTCGGGTCGGCTCCTTGTAGACCGGCCAATTCCAGGCATTTACCGCACGATAATAAGGCCCATACCAAACCTCTCCTGCTGTGGCTTCTGGAAGCACCACCCCCGGATAAACCCTCAACAGCATCGCCAGAAATTCCGCTTCAGTCACCGCCTGCCCAGGCCGGAAGCTTCCGTCCGGATACCCGTCCGAGACCCCGTTCGCCTTGGACCACATCACCGTATCATACGCCCAATGCGATTGCGGCACGTCCTTAAAACCCGATGCCTCAGCGCTAACCTGACCCGTTGCAAGCAGCCCGTTCCCGGCCAAGGCCATACTAACGATGCCGATCACCGCCAGCCTTCCGATTCGTTTGTTCCCATTCATCAACGTCATCCCCATCCTCTCCTCTTGGCTGAAAAAAAGCAACGCTCATGAATTCGACAAAAATCAGCAGAATTCCTTTAATTTTTAAGTTTCCTTTGGGGGAATCGAAACCGACTCCGGAAGGAGCGCCTCCGCCAACACCTGCTCCAACTCCTCGGTCCGCTGCCGCTTCATTTCCTCCGGCCAGCCGAAATACCGGGCCATCTCGGCGATAACCGGCACCTTCCATCGTCGCACCCAGGCGATGTCAAACCACAAAGCCCCCGTTCTCCGCACGAAAAAATCCACCGCCGTCATCGCCATCTCCGCTTCCAGCGCATACCGGAGCGGGACCGCCACCTCCAACGGGAGCGGGGAGGAACCGACCGAGGCGGCCAGCTCCATCAGCCGATCCACGTTGGACCCGTATCGGGCCGCCCACTTGGCGGCGAGCGCCTGCGGGATGCCGCGTTCCGCCGCTTCCTGCACCTTCCGCGCCGCGAAGCCGGGCAGTCCCTGCGAACCGCCCACCTGCCCGCCGGAAATCGGCAGCGTCCGGGTGGAGCAAGGCGCAAAGCTCCGACCTTCTTCCCGCTTCAGTCTGGCGGCCACACGGTCGACGACCAGCTCCGCCATCTTGCGGTAGCCGGTCAGCTTGCCACCGGCGATCGTGATCAGGCCGGACGCCGACTCCCAAATCTCATCCTTGCGGGAGATTTCCGAAGGCGATTTGCCCTCCTCATAGATGAGCGGCCGCACGCCAGCCCAGCTGGATTCCACGTCCGCCGCCGTGATGGCCAGCCCGGGGAACCTCCCGTTAACCGCATCCAGAATGTAATCGCGGTCTGCCTCCGTCATGCGCGGACGGGTCAGCTCACCGTGATACACCGTATCCGTCGTCCCCACATACGCCTTGCCGTCGCGCGGGATCGCGAACACCATGCGGCCGTCCGGCGTATCAAAATACACCGCCTGCCGCAGCGGAAACCGCCCCTGGTCGAATACCAGGTGCACGCCTTGGGTCAGCTGCAGCATTTTGCCCTGCTTCGACCCGTCCAGCTCGCGCAGCGCATCCACCCACGGTCCCGCCGCATTGACGACTTTGCGGGCGCGCAGCTCATACATCCGCCCGCTTGCCAGGTCCGCCACTTCGGCGCCGATGAGCCGCGCGCCTTCGTACCGGAACCCGGTCACCTTGGCATAGTTGACCGCCATCGCCCCACGGGCCGCCGCTTCCTTGAGCACCTCGAGGGTTAGCCGGGCGTCATCCGTGCGGTACTCTACGTAGTACCCGCTGCCCAGCAGGCCGTCCCGCTTCAGCAGCGGCTCTTTCGCCAGCGTCTCCGCCGCCGTCAGCATGCTGCGCCGCTCCCCGCGCTTCACCCCCGCGAGGAAGTCGTACACGCGCAGCCCCAGCGACGTGTTGAACCGGCCGAACGTCCCGCCCCGATAGATCGGCAGCAGCATCCACTCCGGCGTCGTCACATGCGGGCCGTTCTCGTACACAATCGCTCGCTCACGCCCCACCTCTGCTACGACGCCGATCTCCAACTGCTTCAGGTAACGCAGGCCGCCATGCACCAGCTTCGTCGAACGGCTTGATGTCCCAGCCGCAAAATCCTGCATCTCCACAAGCCCCACCCGCATTCCCCGTGCCGCCGCGTCCAGGGCAATCCCGGCCCCGGTAATCCCGCCGCCCACGACCAGCAGATCCAGCGGCTCAGCCGGGTGTGCCATTTCCTCCAACAGCTGCTGCCGAGCCTTGCCTGCAAATGGATAGGTTCTGGCCATCTCCATCCTCCTTCTTTTCCCGCATACGCATAGAAAAAAGAGACCCCGACCCATTCCAGTCGTTTCGGTGTACGGCTGTCCTGTCTTCGGAATCTCTCCTGCGTGTGTTGTTTATTTGTCTTCGTCCAACCCTTGTTCGATCTCCGCTTCGGACGGTTTGTCGGTCAGTTTCAAAGTCGTCTTCTCCGGTTTGCCCTCACGGTAATACGTGACCTCCAGGTCATCCCCGATCTTCTTGTGGTCGTACAGATAGCGGCGCAATTCCAACGTCGACTTGATCGGTTGCTTGTCGAGCTGGGTGATCACGTCGTTTAGCTTCAGACCCGCATCCAGCGCAGGCCCGTGGGCTTCCAGAACAATGACGCCTGCCGTGACACGGCTCGGCAGGTTAAGATCCCGGCGCTGTTCGTCACTGATCGGCGAGAAGCGGTTGTTGAGATCCAACGTATATACGCCCATGTAAGGACGTACTACTTTACCATGCAGCAGGAGATCATCGACCGTCTTCATCACTTCGTTGACCGGAATGGCAAAGCCAAGTCCTTCCACCCCGGTATCGGAAATCTTCATCGTATTGATCCCGATCAGCCGACCGTTCAAATCGACCAGCGCCCCGCCGCTGTTCCCCTCGTTAATCGCCGCGTCCGTCTGGATCACCTCTTGCTCCCAGTCGTATACGCCATCCTGGTTCAGCGACACCGGAATCATCCGGCCGTTATAACTCACGATCCCAAAGGTCACGGTACCGCCCAGTCCCAGCGGATTGCCCACGGCGATTACCGTCTCCCCCGCGTGCAGCTTCTGGGAATCGCCCAGTTCAATCACCGTGTCTATGCCTTGGGCATCGATTTCGAGTACGGCGATATCATTGATGGAGTCCTGCCCCACCACCTTGGCCTCACGCGAAACCCCATCGCTCGTGACGATCTCCAGATCGCTTGCACCGCTAATAACATGCGTATTTGTTATAATAAAGGCCTTGCCCTTTTCTTTCTTAAAAATCACACCCGAACCCAGCACCGCCTGCTCCGGATCGCCTTCTGACAACTCCCCGTGATTCAGGATGCTGACCACGGCAGGTGAGACTTTGGCCGCTGCCGAGCTGATCTTGCTATAGGGATCGCCGGCATCGGAGAGCAATACAGCGCTGCCGGTTGCGACATGGCGGGTTGATGAGGAAGGAAGCCCTGTAATAAAACTGAATAGCAGCACGGCCACCACCGCGCTAAGAACGGAAGAGATTAAAGAGATCTGCAAGGTGGACAGCACCGGCCGGTGCTTCCGCGGCCCTCCGCGCCAGCGCCGCAGGCTGCCGCCCTCGGACAGGCGCACGCGCCGTCCCGGAACCTTGGTGGAATAAAAGTCATCGTCAAACCATCCCATCTCTATTCTCCTCCTCCATCATGCCTTCCCAACACGGCTTCGGCTCGTCAGCTGAGCCACCCACCCCAAGCAAAGGTCCCCTTCAACTGTATGCCGCGAAGGCAAAGCCATATTCATGCGTCCCCTTATATTTCTTAACGACATGAACCGAAGATAGGTTGCCTGGATTTTGAGAAGTTTGCCGCTTTTTTTCTGAACATTGGAATGTTTGACCTCACCCGTGACTACACTATATTAAAGCGATAGATTGATAGATTTATTTTACCATATTTTGATGGTTGGGAAGCAGAATTTGATCAGGGAATTAACGGGATTTTTGCTGCCGACTTCTCGCCCCCCTCCATCGCAGGTCCGAAGGCAACGCCCCCATACACCGCGCAGGCCGCGCGGCCACCTGAAGGAGGTACACTATGGATTCCTACTACTCTACGCCGATGAATGAAGTAAATGTGCTCGCCAAGCTGGCGGACATGAAGGAAGAGCATTACCACCAGCTGGTGACCTTAAGTGCGATCATGGAACTGCTCATCGAGAAAGGCATTTTGACCCGCGAGGAAATCGAGAAAAAAGCGTTGGAAATCGACGGCTTCCTCACCCCGCCCCCATACCCCACAGTGTAATTGGAGTCTTCGACCGCCCCCGCACTCCCGGACTCCGGCTAAGACGACCGTCTGGAAGCCACCGCAAATTGGGTTTGCGTCAGCTATGACTCGGATGTCAACCGGGGCCGCCCCTTTCACTTAGCGCCACCCGGTTATAGGTTCCGCGAACTTGGGAGTCGATATCGGTGAAGGGAAATCACAAAGTGGCTCCACGCTGTGACTCCATGCTGATTTGGGATACCCTACTGCGTACTTTTTCTAACGCTGACCAGAGAGCTTATTAGGGTCTAAATGGGGGGATTTCATTTCTAACGCTTGTCAGCGTGCTTATTCAGCGGAAATTAACCCTGATTTCATCTAAAACAAGGAAATAAGCTCTCTGATGAGCGTTACATCCTGCACACCCCCGTTTTAGCCCATTTAGCGTTTCTCCTAAGCGTTAGCGGTTCGCCACATCCCCCTCACACTCCTATTACTCCTGCCACACCCCTTGTCCATGTCACCCGCTCCTGCTGCTCGTCCGATGCACACTGCCCTTATCACCACCCCTGTTACTCGTCCCATCCACACTGCCCCTACCGGCACTTACTTCCACTATTGCTCCCCCATTACTCATCCCATGTACCTTGTCTCTATCCGCCCAATTGCTCCAGCCGCAACGACTGGGGGCGGCGGCTCCGGGCAGTAGGTCGCATGATGTCATCAGAAGAACTCCCCTCGTGTTATTTACTGAGGGAAGTTCTTTTTGGCTGTGAGAAGATCAACCTTTCTTCGGAGCTGGCGTCCCTACCGCCAAAATGTTGTTGAAAGTGCAACTTCTTCACCCTGTCCCTTCGCAAACACCTCATAATCCTGCAAAAAGTGCAACTTTTCGGCCCCTCAGGTTGGTCCTGGGGTACAAATGTTGCAAAAAATGCAGCATTTTGGCCCCACGAGCTAGTTTTAGGGTGCAAATGTTGCAGGAAATGCAGCATTTCACCTCCCCAGGCCTGTTCCGCCGCCGAAATCCTGCATTAAATGCAACATTTCCTGCGAGCTGATGATCCACTTCTGAGGTAGAACCGGCTTTAGAGTGAGAGTGAGAGTGAGCGTCCACGTCCGCATCCGCTAGTCGCTGGACACCTCGTCCGCAGTCTCCCGGAACCAGGTCATCCCGTTGTGGCCGTCAGCATTGTGCCGTCATTGTGCCGTGCAACCTACTGTTCTTCCTGACCCAGAAATACCTCGTTGATGGCAGCGTGCGGAAGTTTACCGTGCCCGCTCACCGCTAAACATCCGCTGCTCGCGCCGGTAGCCCTGCGGCGAGACCGCCTTGGCCTTCTTGAACACGCGACCGAAATGGGTCGCGCTTTGGTAGCCGACGCGATACGCGATATCGGTGACGGGCAGATCCGTCTCGCGCAGCAGTGCGCAGGCTTCCTCGATGCGGACGCGGTTGATGTAGGCCACCAACGTCAGCCCCGTGACTCGCGGGAAGATATGGCTCAGGTAATACGGACTAAGGTGGAAGCGCCCGGCCAGCTCGCCGAGGCTTAGATTCTCTTCGTAATGCGCGTTGATGTAGCGGGCCACTTCGGTGATTTCCCGGTACGGGCGCTTGCCGCCGCCTCCCTCTTCCCCATCATGACTCGGCCGGGCCTGCGCCATGCGGAGCAAATTGAGCAGCAGCTCAGCCAACAGTAGCCGGCTATACTCCTCATACCCGCTGGCCTGCTCCTTCTGCTCCGCCAGCATTCGGGCCAGCAACGGTCGTACAAGCTGCTGCTCCTCGGCGTTTAACCGCAGTACCGGATACCGTTCGAAGAGCTGTTCCAGCTCTCCCACCCTTCCGGGAAGCAACTTGCTCACCGCCTCCGTGCGGAAGTTCACCAGCAACCGCTCGTGGGGTTGTGACAACTTCCCCGAAGGCGACGTTTTATGCAGCACATTGATAGGGATCAGCACCAAATCGCCCGCACAAATGCGGTAGATTTGATCCTTGATGAAATAACACCGTTCCCCGGACACGAGATAATAAATCTCCCACGCATCATGAAAATGCTCCCCCTCCATCGAGAACCGTCCCGGCTGCTTCGCCGCCTCGATGAACAACGCCCGGCGAATCGGCGCTAACTGCCCTTCCAACCCTTCCAGCCCTTCCGGCATTATTCCGCTCCCCTCCCAACACTTCCCTCTCATTACAGCAAAAAATGTAGAATAACAGCTCATATTAACAAAATCCGTGCAGTAACTTTTCTAATTTTGCTCTATGTTTATTGTAACATCCTTCAAGGGAGTGAACGAGACATGCCAGAAGCAACAACGATCAATAATTTGAAAATCGCCTATATCGGCGGCGGCTCGCGCGGCTGGGCCTGGGGGCTCATGAGCGACTTGGCCCTGGAGCCCGCGCTGTCGGGGCACGTGGCGTTATATGATATCGACCTGGAAGCGGCCCAAGCCAACGAAGTGATTGGCAACCGCTTGCAAGATCACCCGGAGGCGGTGAGCCGCTGGCGCTACGAGGCGGTGAAGACGTTGCCGGAAACACTGAAAGGCGCCAACTTTGTCATCATCTCCATCCTTCCCGGAACCTTCGAGGAAATGCGGTCGGACGTACATACGCCGGAAGCCTACGGCGTTTACCAATCCGTCGGCGACACCGTCGGCCCGGGCGGTGCAATTCGTGCGCTGCGCAGCATCCCGATGTACGTGGAGATCGCCGAGGCCATCCGCGACCACGCCCCTAACGCTTGGGTCATCAACTACACGAACCCGATGAGCGTACTGACCCGCACACTGTACGAGGTATTCCCGGGCATCAAAGCCTTTGGCTGCTGCCACGAGGTGTTCGGCACGCAGGAGCTGCTCGCCGAAATGCTTGAGGACATGGAGGGGCTCTCCGGCGTCCGCCGTCAAGACATCGAGGTCAACGTGCTCGGGATCAACCATTTCACCTGGCTGGACCGGGCTTCCTATCGCGGTACCGACCTGTTCCCGATCTACCGGGCTTTTGCCGAGAAGTATGCCGAAGAAGGCTTTAGCACCCATGGGCAAAAAGACCACTGGATGAACAACAGCTTCACCTCGGCGAACCGCATCCATTTCGACCTGTTCCGCCGCTTCGGCCTGATCGCTGCCGCAGGCGACCGCCATTTGGCCGAATTCATGCCGAACATCTGGTACCTGCGCAGCCCCGAGCACGTGAAGCAGTGGAAATTCGGCCTGACGACCGTGGCCTGGCGGATCGACAACCTGCAGAAGCTGCGGGAGCGCAGCCGCCGGCTTGTGGCCGGCGAGGAGACGTTCTCGCTCAAATCCAGCGGTGAGGAAGGCATCGCCATGCTCCGCAGCTTGACCGGCGCCAGCGCTCCGATGATCACCAACGTCAATCTGCCGAACCGCGGCCAAATAGCTTCGCTGTCGCTGAATGCCGTCGTCGAGACGAACGCCGTGTTTGGCGCGGACAGCGTCCAGCCGGTGCTGGCGGGCAGCCTGCCGGAGGACATCAACAATCTCGTCACCCGTCACGTCTACAATCAGGAGGCCATCCTCAAGGCGGCCATCAACAAGGACCGCGACCTGGCCTTCCACGCCTTCCTGAACGACCCGCTGCTCTCCGGCCTCACGCCGGACCAGGCGGAGGAGCTGTTCGCGACGATGCTGAACAACACCAAGGCGTACTTACCGGGGTGGGAGCTATAGCAGAAAAAAACCGCCGGGGATTCGGCATCCCCGGGCGGTTGCTTGTCTAGCTACGATAAATGTATGCGAAAATTCAAATACATTTCGCCGTTTTTGACGATCTCGACGGAATGTATTCGAAATTTCATATACATTCTCGTCCCAGAAGGTCCATCCGACCCGAATCTATATGAAAAACCGAATACAATTCAGATTTTTCGTCCTCAGCAACACATTATACTCAAAAAATCAGATACATCACAACGAATGAGTCCACTCCACTTATACTTATACGCGCTCAGCGACGAGGAGCTTGCGCAGTGTTCCACGCCTCTCACGGGGCCTGCCACCGTCACGCCCCAACCTAAGCGGGTTCCAAGAAAAAAACCAACCGCCTCCTCCCGCCGCCACCTACCGTTCGCTCAATACATCCCACGGCGTTGGCCGGTCGTAATACGTTTCGCAGAGCTTGAACTCGCTGTCCTTGAAGAAGCAGCCACGGTCCTCCATGGCGGTGCGAACGGACATCTTGGCCAGGTCGAGCATATTGTGCTCACGGCTGAGGTGAGCCAGATACGTCCGCTTCAGGCGGCCGTTCAGAATCTCGCTCATCAGCTCGCCGGTCGCGTCATTGGACAAGTGGCCCAGGTCGCCGAGAATGCGCCGCTTGATGTTCCACGGGTACCGTCCCATGCGCAGCATCTCGATGTCATGGTTTGCCTCAAGCACTAACACATCGGCGTCGCAGATTGCCTCCTTCACCTTGTCACTGGCGTAGCCCAGGTCGGTGCATACGCTCAGCTTCTCCTTGCCGTCGTAGAAGTTATATCCTACCGGTTCGGCGGCGTCATGCGAGATGGCGAACGACTCCACGCGGAGCGAGCCGAAATCGCGGGTTTCTCCGGTGCCCAGGATACAGCGTTGGTCGTCCGCGAGGTTCCCAATCGCTTTTTCCATGGCCGCCCACGTCTTCTCGTTCGCATAGATCGGCAGATTGTATTTTCGCGCCACCGCGCCTAAGCCCTTGATATGGTCCGAATGCTCATGCGTGACCAGAATTCCCGTCAGTTCCTGCCCGGTCACTCCACGCTCCATCATCAACTCATCGATGCGTTTGGCGCTAAAGCCGGCATCGACCATCAGCGTGACTTCCCCATTGGCAACCAGCGTTGCATTTCCCGTCGAACCGCTCGACAGCACCGAAAATTGGATCCCCATAATCTCCCATTACTCCTTCGTCTTCTCTGTGTTCGGACTGATAACATCACCGCTGATGCCCTGTACGTAATACTCCTTGCCGCTCTCCAGCATGAACCGCCAGGCCGGAGCGGCCGGCAGATGAGCATCCGAATCGAACACCTCGCCGTAATACCCGAGTTCCACTTCCGTGACGACCGAGCCTTCCGGCAGGAAGTTCTCGATCAAGTTGCCAAGCGCCTTCGAGGCCGACAGCACGCGCTGCGGCTTCTCCTCCTCCGGATAGCTGATCTCGATCGCCCGGCGCTGGTACGAAATGATCTTCTGGTTGCTGTTAAACAACTTAAGCTCGATTTTGAAGAGCGGCCATTTCCCCTCCACCAACGGATGCAGCACAAACACGTCCGAGCTGCTGGCCACTTCGTCATACCGGTAATCGCCGATGTCCGGCAGGCTGTCCTTCAGCGCGGCCGTCAAATCCCGCGGCGTAAAAATCAACCTGCTGTCGACCGGCACCGGCAGGTCCGTCAGCTTACCGCTTTGCGCGTCATCCACGAACCGGTAAGCGATTTTGGGCAGTTCCGGCGTTTCCGTCGGAATTTTGGCGAGGACGCGAATGTTCTTCTCATCCATCGCCTGCTGCGTATTATTCTCCAGGGCAGTGATATCCAGGTTGGAGTCGGCCTGCTCGCGCAGATCGTTCCACAGCTGATAACCCAGCACCAGATTCAACAGTAAAAAAGCGTAAATCAGCACGTTTTTCGCCTGACCCCAATCCATGGTTCATCCCCCTTCGTTCAGATTCAGCATCCGTCTCACCCTCGTTTCCTCCTAACGGAACGTAGTGACGTTAACGGCGTATTTCCCGGCGATTTCCCAGCCTAACGTACTCCAGCGACCTTATTCGCACCGAATAGGAGCCATTTGCCACCGACCAGGCCTCATAACGTCTCCTGTTTCCGTTAGCTTCGAAATCCCCCACACCTTGGCCCAATAGCGTCATCTGTTTCCGTTAGAAGTACGTGAGACGTGAAAGTGGCAGCTGGGTAACCCAATTACTCCTTTGCATTTGCAACAGGTTATCCATCCTTGTCAGCACCTGTAGCACCTGCGCTAGCGTTAGCAACTGCTTTCGCATCCGTGCCCGCACCTGTATTTGTATTAGCACCAGTACCCGCATCCGTGTCAGCACTTGTTGTTCCTGTTCCTGCCCATGAGCCGGTACCAGCATCTGCTCCTGCACTTGCTCCTGCACTTGCTCCTGCACTTGCTCCTGCACTTGCTCCTGCACTTGCTCCTTCACTTGCTCCTTCACTGGTTCCTGCACTGGTTCCTGCACCAGTACCCGCATTTGCGCCTATTCCTGTACCTCCTCCTACTCCAGTTCCGACACCCGCACCACCGCCTGCGCCGGCAGCCTCGTCTGCATTCGCTCCAGGCTTCTCCACCGCCCCGAGGCCCAGCACCCGGGTCGCGCCGTTGCTCAGCTCGACGACCCACGTCGGCTTCAGCAGCAGGCCCTTCTCGGTGAGCGACGGCAGGTACGCCGGGTACAACCCGGCGATGCGCGCCTCCGTTTGGAGCGCCGCAATGCTCTCCCGCAGCGCCTTGCCGCCCGGCAGGGAGACGACCTTCTTCTCCCAACTGCTGCCGGAGCCGTAGATCAACGAACGCTCATAGCCGGCGATCGTGCCTTGGCGCATTTCCAGCGTGATCGCCCCGTAATGGAACGTCGGCAAGTCGAGGATCGGAAAAGCGCCAAATTGCCCGGTTCCGTAGTACTGCTGGAATACGATCCGCTGCTGATCTTCCTCGATGCCGTCGCTCGTCTGCTCTAACCGGTACTTCCCGTTCCAGCCGCCGTGCTGGTTGACGAAGTCAATCGCCGACAGCACGTTTTTGCTCGGGCTGTTCTCGCCCGCCGAAGGCGCGGCCGGATCCGTGTAGTTGATCCAATTCCGGTTTTGCTTGACCTGAAGGCTGCGTTTACTGTCCGTATAGATTTCGGAGCCGTCTTTTTCCCGGATGTATCGGGTGATGCTCGGGTCAAAGAACAAGCTCTGCATCTGCTCCGTCGTATACAACCCAATGTTCAAGCCAGTTTCGACCAGATCGACCGGTTTCTCGGGAACGTAATACCCATCGGTTAAGGTATACGGCACCCAGTCCTTCCCGAAGTCGACCTGCTGCTGCACGTCCTGCACCGTCAAGTCGGCTTTGGTTGCTTCGTATACGACGTCGCCCCGCGAGCTGAAGAAGAACACCCGCACCTGGTCATCGGTTCCCGTGTTGTAGATCATCAGCCGGTTGACATTCTCCGCATCAAACAACGAGTCCGGCGCGATCTGCATCACCTTCTGCAGCAACTCCACCGGGACCCCCCCGCCGAATACCAGCTCCACACCGATATCCTTGCTGCGGATGTCCGACCAGTTGATATTATCGATGTCATACCGCTGAAATCCGTCGAATTGACGACCCTTCAGGCGATTGTAAATCAAATTGTAAAACGTCGAATCCGGGTAAAACACCGTGTGCCGCTCCTCGCCCATATGCACGGCAATTTGCGCCGGAAAGAGCATCGCATCCGCCTCCAGGGTCGTCCCCATATTTTCCGTGCGAATGTAGTCGCTCTCCGATTTGACCACCGGATTGCTGCCCGGCAATTGATAGATCAGGAAATAACTCTGTACCAGACTGCACGCGACCAGCAAGGCCAGCGCCAGCGATTTGACTCTTTCCTTCACTGCGCCTCGCCTCCTTGCTTCTCCGCCGGCAGCGTAAAGGTCACCTTGGTGCCTTGGCCGAATTCCGATTGCAGAGAGATGGTCCCGCCGTGCGCCCGCACAATTTCCCGGGCAATGGATAAGCCTAAGCCCGTCCCGCCCATATTCCGTGAACGCGCCTTATCGACGCGATAGAATCGTTCAAAAATCCGCTCCAGGTCCTTCTTCGGAATCCCGATCCCGTTATCCTGCACTGAAATCGCCAACTGCCGGTCTTCGGTCAGGCGCGCCTCCAGCGTGATCGTACCGCCTTCCGGCGTATACTTCATCGCATTGGAGATCAGGTTGTCCAGCACCTGGTCAATCTGGTCGCGGTCGATCCAGGCCGTGTCCACCTCACTGGCGATAAACAACGTGGGTTTAATCCCCTTCTCCTGCATTTGAAAAGAAAACCGGTCCGCCACTTCCTCCAGCATCTCCATCACGTTCGTTGGCTGCTTGCGCAGCTCGGCTTCTTGAGAATCGAAGCGCGACAAGTGAAGCAGATCGGTGACGAGGCGGATCATCCGCTCGGTTTGGTTCTGAATCACGGATACGAACCGCGACCCGAGCTCCGGGTCCTCCATGGCGCCGTCCTCCAGCGCCTCGGTATAACTCTTGATCGTCGTCAGCGGCGTTCGCAGCTCATGTGATACATTCGCCACGAACTCCCGCCGCGACGCCTCCAGCTTCTCCTGCTCGGTGACGTCCTGGAGTACGGCAATCGTGCCGATGATCCCGATCTCCCGCCGATGAATCGGCGTGAACGTAACCCGGATCAGGAAGACATCCCCGTCCGGCCCGGCATTCTCGAGGATCGTTGAGTGCATCGTCCCTTGCTCCAGCACATCCTTCTCCTCATCCGGCAGATGCAGCAGGGACATGATATCAACCCGATCGAGCGCCGTATCCGCCGTCCCCAGCATCTCGCTGGCGCGCCGATTCATCAGGATCACCCGGCCGGTCTCATCCGTCGCAATCACCCCGTCGCTCATGTTCGTGAGGATCGAAGCGAGCTTCTCCTTCTCTTCTTCGTTCTGCGCCAGGGCATCGCGCAGCCGGCTCGTCATGTAGTTGAACGCCTTGCTGAGCTGGCCAATCTCGTCGTTGCCGAGCACGGGCATCTTCTGATGGAACTCCCCTTCGGCCACCGCCGTGGCACGCCGGGTCAGCTCCTTGATCGGGGAAGTAATCGTATGCGCCAGAATGACGCCAAGCACCGCCGTCAACCCCAGCGCCAGCAGGATACCGGATATAAAAATATTATTAATCCGCTCCATCGTACTGTACAGCTCGCTCATCGACGCCGCGATGTAGATCGCCCCGACGATTTTCCCGCTGCTGACCACCGGCTTGGCAACGACTTTCTTCCGGACATTATCCTCATCGATAATGTACTCCTCGTTGTCGCGAATGCCCTGCAGGGCCCGGCTCACGACCGTCTGCGTATTCTTCGTGCCCACGTAATCGGCGTGGGACGGCTTGGACGTCGTCAGCACCTTGCCGCTCGCGTCAAGCACCTGAATCTCGGCCCCGCCGATATTAAACAGGTTGTTGACCAGCACGCGCAGATTCTCCATGGATTCCTCCGCCGAGTCTCCGGTCACGCCCAGGTTTTGCGCCGCCAACACGGAGAGCAGCTCCGCCCGCTCCTGCAGCTCTTTGGTGAAATTGCTGGTCAGCGAGGTTTTCATCGCGCTCACGAAATACACCCCGATCAACTGCATCGCGATCAGGATGAGCAGCACGTAAATGATGATCAGCTTGGCCTGGATCGTGCGAAAAAAGGAGGGCAGATTCATTCTAGAGTCCACCCGCCTTGGAGCTCCGCATCATATACCCCAATCCCCGCCGCGTCAAAATATATTCCGGCTTGCTCGGATCCTTCTCGATCTTCTCGCGCAGCCGGCGAATCGTCACGTCCACCGTGCGCACATCGCCGAAATACTCGAAGCCCCACACCGCCTGCAGCAAATGCTCACGGGTCATGACCTTCCCTGCATTCTTGACCAGGTAATGCACGAGCTCGAACTCCCGGTGCGTCAGATCCAGCGGCTCGCCGTTCTTGTGAACCGTATACATGTCCGTATCGATGAACAGTTCAAACAGACTGATGCCCTGCTTTGTTTCCTCCGCACCTTCGGCCGCCGCTGCTTTCTGTTGCCGGCGCATCTGCGCCTTCACCCTAGCCAGCAGCTCCCGCGTACTGAACGGCTTCGTCACATAGTCGTCGGCGCCCAGCTCCAGGCCCAGCACCTTGTCGATTTCCCCGTCCTTGGCGGTCAGCATGATGATCGGCGTCTCAAGCTTCGCCCGCACCTCGCGGCACACGTCCATTCCGTCCTTGCCGGGCAGCATCAGATCGAGCAGAATGAGATCCGGCTGCTCGGAGAACGCCAGCCGGGTGGCTTCAAACCCGTCGAATGCGAGAACCACCTCGTAGCCCTCTTTTTCCAGGTTAAATTTCAAAATATCCGCAATGGGTTTCTCGTCATCCACGACCAGAATTTTTCCTTGCATGACTTCGTTCACCCCAACTTTCAGCCATGGGCTAATGCTCCCTCTATCTTACCATATCTGACGCCGCATCAGCCATTGCCCAAATCCCCGAAAATCACGCGTATTGCTTGTCTCTTCTACCAACTGGTAAAATCCTAGAGAGACATCACAAGGAGGACCTTATTGAAATGGCTGCATTATTAATCGTGGACGACGATCCCAATATACGCGAATTGATGTGTCTATATTTGGCTAAGGAAGGATTTACCCTCATTCAAGCCGATAACGGCACCGAAGCGCTGGAGAAGATGGAGCAAACCCGTGCCGATTTAGTCGTGTTCGATATTATGATGCCGGTCATGGACGGCTGGGAATTATGCAGCGAGCTGCGGCGGCTATACCCGGACACGCCCCTGCTCATGGTCACCGCCAAAGGGGAAACGGGTCAGAAAGTCAAGGGGTTCGGCCTCGGTGCCGACGATTATCTGGTCAAACCGTTTGATCCGCTGGAGTTGGTCGTGCGCGTCAAAGCGCTGCTCAAGCGGTATAAGATCGCCGTATCCCAGAACATCCGACTCGGAAACGTATGGCTGAACCGCCATACCTATAAAGTCACCCGGGATGACGAGGAGTTTGCTCTGCCGCCGAAGGAATTTGAGCTGCTGTTTAAACTCGGCAGCTATCCCGGGCAAATTTTCACCCGCGAACAGTTGATCGAGCAAATTTGGGGGGCTGGGTACGGCGGCGATGACCGCACGGTTGACGTACATGTCAAAAGGTTGCGGGAACGCTTCTCCAAAGGAACGAAGGCCGATCCGCCATTTCACATCGAAACGGTTTACGGACTTGGCTATCGTCTGACGGTGAGAACATGATCAAATCCCTCTACATCCGGATTGTGATGATGTTCTTTGTTGCGATCTTGATCAGTCTGCTCGCTTCGGCCATGATTACGGGTTATCTCTATGAAAAATCGATACGGGAACAAATGCAAAATGGTTTAATTACTACAGGGCAAAGTCTGATCCGCATCTTCGATCGGGTCGGTTTTGAGAATCGAGCTTTGCTAATGGAAGATATCAAGGATTTGATGAACGGCAGCAGTATTCAAATTTACGATCCCCAATTCAACGCTGAGAAGTACGGCGCAAAACCCGGGGTCTCGATTGGCGAGGACGAGATCAGACGGGCGCAGCGGGGCGATATCGTACGCGGGAACACCCAGGATGGAAATCTGTTTGTCGGTCTGAATTTTAAATATCAAGGACAGGGGTACGCCTTGTTCATCCAAACGGATGAAAGATTGCAAATCAGCGATTCGCTCAGCGGAATTATTATAACGATGATCGCCATTTTAATGGTTGCCGGAAGCTTGTTTTTTGTATTGGAAGCCGCCTTTCTCATTCAACCGCTGCGTAAAATGACAGAAGCCACCCGGCGGATGGCCAGGGGGGATTTTAGCGCGGATTTGAAAGTAAGGCGCAAGGATGAGCTTGGCGTTCTGGTCCAAAGCTTTGACGAAATGCGCAAGCAGCTCCGGAAACTTGAACAGATGCGGCAGGACTTCGTGTCCAACGTGTCTCACGAGATTCAGTCGCCGCTAACTTCAATACGCGGTTTTGCCAAAGCGCTGAGAGAAGAACAGGTCAGCGATGAAGCGCGGAACCGCTATTTGGAGATCATCATTTCCGAGAGTGAGCGGATGTCGCGAATGAGCGAGAATTTGCTGAGACTCGCCTCTCTCGAATCCACGCACCATCCCTTCCATCCCGAATCGTTCCGGCTTGATGAGCAAATTCGCCAGGTTGCCGTGTCCTTCGAGCCCCAATGGTCCGCCAAGAAGATCACCGTCGATCTGAATTTGCCGATCTCCCAAATTTTCGGCGACCGGGATCAGTTAAATCAAGTTTGGATCAATTTGTTAGGGAACAGCATTCGTTTCACGCCCGAGGGAGGAAGGATCGCCGTGTCTATCGCTCAAGGCGTCCAGCATGTTTCGGTGAAAATCCAGGACACGGGCATCGGCATCCCTCTGGAGGACCAAAATCACATTTTCGAAAGATTTTACAAGGCGGACCGGTCAAGGAACCGGCTCCAGAACGGCAACGGCCTCGGGCTGGCGATCGTCAAAAAGATCGTCGACTTGCACCATGGATACATCGAAGTCCACAGCCAACCCGGCATGGGCACGGAACTCAAGGTGATCTTGCCCTATCACAGCTTCAAGCCGTAACGGATGATTCCCTTCATTCACATTCAGTTCACATTCATTAGGTAATCTGTCCTGAGATAGGAGGATTGCCATGAACAAACTAACCAGCTTCTCCATGAAAAATATAGGGGCCGTCATCATTATTATCCTAATGCTGTTCGGCGGAGGGCTGTACGCTGCTGGAAAACTGAAAACGGAAGTCATGCCGGACATGTCCATCCCCGTTGTGGTGGTCACCGTACAGTATGTCGGATCTCCAAACGATGTCATGGAGCTCGTGACGAAACCCCTGGAGAAGAAATTAGCCAATGCGGAAGGGGTCACGTCACTTGATTCCACATCAAGCGACAATTTCTCCATGATCATCGTCAACCTAAAGGAAAATACCGACACGGAGAAGAAGAAGCAAGATCTCGAAAGCTTGCTCCAGGACGTGGACCTCCCCGATTCGGCGTCCACTCCCAAAGTATCGACATTTGGGTTTGCGTCCGTCCCCGCCTACTATTTGGCGATTTCCGCGGATAACGGAATGAGCCAGGCGGAACTGGACCAATGGTACCAAAAAGAAATCAAACCCGGACTGGAGGCAACCCCGGGATTTGACCATATGGACGAAATCGGAGCTCGCGAAACAACGCTGAGCATCAAGCTGGATGCGGGTCAGCTCAATGCTTATGGCCTCACGCCTCCGCTGGTTTCCAATCTGGTGCGTCAGAACCTCACCTCTTTGCCTACCGGCGAGGTTAAGATCGACGGAAATTCTTTAATGGCCCGGGTAAAGAGCGATACCAACAGCGTGTACGCTTTAGAGAACCTGGAACTCGCAACCCCCTACGGTACAAGCGTGCGCCTGGGGCAAATCGGCAAGATCGAATCGATTTCGGAATCCGATTTCGTCGCCCGGGTGGACGGCAACCCGGCCATCGGCATCCAGTTATATAAAACAAGCGATGCCAACGCGGTAGAGTTTGCCCAAGCGATCAATCAACAGCTGGAAAATTGGCATAACCAGGAGCCGAATATTCAATTCAAAACGATTTACGATATGTCGGTGGAGGTCAGCACCTCGATTTCGGGCATGCTCCACGAAGGCCTCACCGGGGCGCTGTTGGCCGCGCTGATGATTTTGTTGTTTTTGCGGAACATTCGCATGACGATAATCGTCCTGGTCTCGATCCCGCTGTCGATCTTAATCACGCTGCTCGTCATGAACTATATGGATATCTCGCTAAACATTTTGACGCTGGGCGGGATGTTTATTGCGATCGGACGCGTGGTGGACGACAGTATCGTCGTGATCGAGAATATTTACTCCCATCTGCAAAAGACGCAAGAGCGCGGCGAATCGGTGATTAAACAGGCGACGCTCGAGGTCGGTTCCGCCATCACCTCCTCCACGCTGACGACGGTTGGCGTGTTCGCCCCGCTTGGCATGGTTAGCGGCATTGCCGGCCAACTGTTCCGCCCGTTTGCGATTACGTTGGTTTGCGCGATGTTGGCCTCGTTGCTGGTAGCGCTGACGGTCATTCCGATGCTGGCAAAACTGCTGGTGCTGCGCGGCGCGAAAATCAAACACGAGGAGCAGAAGACGGGCCGCATTCTCACCACTTACCGCAAGGTGTCGGAGTGGACGCTCCGCAACCCGATAAAAACCTTGCTCTCCGCAGGACTTTTATTTATCGGATCCATTATAGGCTCCGTTCCGTTCCTGTCGGTCACCCTGATTCCGGAAGACGAACCTCCGCGGGCGTTTTATTTTTCCGTAAAAATGCCTTACGAAACTTCCCTGGAAACGATGGATTCCAAAGTAAGGGACATGGAAGATATCCTGAAGAGCGCCAAGGATACCGGCGGAGAGTCCCAGTTTACATTTATCGAATCGCTGGTCGGATTCGGCGGCTCGTCCGGTATCGGCCCAGTCGAGGCGACTCCTTACAGAGCACAGATTTTTACGGAAGTTACCGAAGGCAGCGATACAAAACAGGTGCAGGAACGATACAAGAACCTCCTGCTGGCGGAGCTTCCCCAAGGCTCGGAATTGGAGGTTTATTCGCTGCAAGGCAGTACCGGGGGAACTACGGATTTCCAGTACTCCTTAAAAGGGGAAGATTTGAACCGACTGAAGGAAGCTGCAACGCTATTGAAAGAACGCTTGAAGGAATTTCCGCAGCTTAGCGAAATTTCGGATTCCCTTAGCGACGCTAAAAAAGAGCTGGAAATCGAGGTTGCCCAAACGAAAGCGCAGCAATACGGGCTTAATGCATCAACCGTTCAACAAACCGTGGCCAGTTGGCTGATGAAAGCCGACCTCGGCGAGCTAAAGCTGGATAACGTGACTTATACGACCACGTTGGAATTGGACAAATCCGATAAGGATACCTTGGCCAAGCTGGGGGAGATCCCCTTCCAAACGGCGAACGGAACCCTTGTATACCTGGAGGAGATCGCCAAGCTGGAACTGATCGATGCCGCCGCGAGCATCAGCCGAAACGATCAAGAGCAGGTGATCTCGATCACGGCCAAGATCAACAGCGAAAATAAAGGGGGAGTCAGCGCACAGGTTGCACAAGCCCTTAACAAGGTTGAACTTCCAGATGGGGTAACGCGCGAAATCGGTGGGATCAATGAGGATATCGGCGAGAGCTTCTCGCAGCTGTTCGTTGCCATGGCCGTCGCCGTCTTCGTTGTCTATTTGATTATGGTACTGTCCTTCGGGAATACCAGCGCGCCGTTTGCCATCTTGTTCTCGCTCCCGCTGGCGGTAATCGGCGGCTTGCTCGGCTTGCTGTTGACCGGGGAAGCCCTCAGCATTACATCGCTGATCGGCTTTATGATGCTGATCGGTATCGTCGTCACCAACGCGATCCTGTTGATCGACCGGACGCAGCAACTTCGCCAGGAAGGCTACTCGGTTCGCCATGCGCTTCTGGAAGCCGGCACCCTGCGCCTTCGGCCGATTATCATGACAGCCGGGGTAACGATGGTGGCGATGCTGCCGCTCGCGCTCGGATTAACCGAAGGGGGAGCGATTATTTCCAAAGGGATGGCTGTTGTCGTCATCGGTGGATTGGTCTCGTCGACGATTCTGACGCTGGTTGTCGTACCGGTAGTTTATGAAATGATCGAATCAGCCAAGAACCGGATCGCCAAGTTATTTCATCGGGGCGGGAAAACAACAGCAGCATCTCATCATGACAACGGGGAAGGAGTAGAGGTCGATGGATAACAAAGCATGGAAAAAACTCGCGCTGGGCGGCATCTTCCTGGTCTCGGCCGCAATCATTGCCGCCGGCTGCACCAAACAACAGGAACCCGCGCCGCAAAACCTGAGCGTGTCTCAAAAACCGACCGTTAAGGTGAGCACGGCCGAGAAAAGAAACATCGGCGATCCGCAGGAAGTCGTCGCCGAAGTGGCTTCGGCGGTACAGCGCGATATCGTCGTGAAGGCCGGCGGTGATGTGCTGAAAGCTCCGAAAAAACGCGGGGATCTGGTCAACAAGGGGGATCTGTTGTTTGAACTGGATCCCGCCGATGTGCTTTTGCAAAAGCAGAAGGCGGAAATCTCGCTGCGCACCGCGCAGGAGAACTTAAAAAACGGCCAATTCGCCAACTCCGGCGATTCGAGCGCCCTGCAACCGTTAAAGGATCAGGTTAAACTGGCGCAAATCGGCATCGAGGAGTTAAACCGGACGCTGAAAAATTACAAAGTCACAGCACCTATTAGCGGTATCCTGACTGATTTTTCAATCGAAGCCGGAATGACGATAAACCCCGGGACCGTCGGTAAAGTCCAGCAAATCAATCCGGTCACGATCAAAGCCAATATTACCGAAGATCATGCGAAACTCATCCGGGGCAAAACCGAGTTGCAATTCTACACCTCAGATCATCCGGACTCTTTAATGAAAGCCAGAATCGATTATCTTGCCGACATTATGGATACCCAGCAAAGAACGTACGCCCTCGAGCTGAAGGCGGACAATGCCGACCTGGCCTTGAAACCGGGGACCAAGGTCCAGCTTCAACTGACCGACCAAGCGGAGCAGGAAGTACTAACGATTCCAACCACCGCCATTATCCGCGAGGGATCGGACACCTTTGCCTACGTTGTTACCGGAGGCAAGGTGGAAAAACGTACGGTACGGCTCGGGCGCCTGAACGAAATGTACCAAGAAATCATTGAAGGCATCGAACCCGGTGAACAGGTCGCCGTTTCCGGGCAACATCAGTTAAAGGATCAACAACTGGTGGAGGCCATAGCTGATAAATAAAAGGAGTCCGGCTTAAAACAACCTGGCCCGAGCGCCTCATCCTCATGGGATGACGGTACTCGGGCCAGGTTGTTTGTCTAGGAATTACAGGTACTTCATCGGGTTCTGAATACTTCCGTTCTTGTGGATCTCGAAATGCAGATGCGTGCCGGTCGAACGCCCGGTGCTGCCCATGACGCCGATCTTGTCGCCTTTCTCGACGACTTGCCCTTTCTTCACGCTGGTCTTGCTCAGATGGCCGTACAGCGTTTCATAACCATTCTTGTGGTCGATGATGATCACGTTGCCGTAGCCTGTCTTCGTCCCGACGAACGACACGACACCGTCATCGGCGGCGAGAATGCTGCGGTTCGAGGACACCAGATCGACGCCTTTATGCGTCCGCCCCCAGCGTTCGCCATAACTGCTCGTCATCTTAGCGCTGGATACCGGCCAGGCAAACTGCCCGGTTCCTTCGCCCAGCACGACCTTCGTGCCGCGAACAACGATCTTTGGCGACGATTTCTTCGTCACTTCCTGGCCCAGCCATTCTTCATCCACGACCATGCCGTTTTCCTTCGTAATCCGGTACTCCATTGTCTTCAGCCCGCTGGCCCCCGGCGAGATCACCTTGGTCTCCCCCGCCCGCATGCTGGCGTTCGTCTTGACGATCACCTGCGGTTCAGTGACGATCTCCTCCATCACATGCTCCACCGTCCGAACCGTGAGGGCCGGCTGCATCGCCTTCACATTCAGCAGCGTTCCAATCTGCAGCGTCAACTCCTCAATCCCGGGGTTGTTCGCAAACAGCTCTTTCTGAGTCACCTCAAAACGGGCCGCAATCGACGAGATCGTGTCCCCTTCCTGTACCTCATACTGAATGGCTTCCTCGTCCCCCTGAAGGATCTTTCGTACCGCTTCCTCGGGACTCATCACCTTGTTCGGGTCGGATTTGACCTCTCCTTGCGCCACCTCTTCGGCAATTTCCACCGTTTCCAGGGTGGCGCTGGAGGCTTTCGTCTTAGCCCCCGTCGACGCGCTGCCGCCGGTCCGTTTCACTTTAGCGGCCAGCGTGCTGGCCTCCACATTCGGGGCGTATTGCGATTTAACCCGGTCCAGCACCTCCCGGGCCGCCGCCTGGTCTTTCACAACGGCAATGACCTTACCGTCTACCTTCAGCTCCACGCCTTTGGCAAATCCCGTCAGCATCCCGTACAGCTCGTTCAGTGTTGACTCTGCGTCAACCTCGGCCTTGTAGGCCTCTTCCGGTTTCGTCGTGATTACCTCGGTATTCACCGCCATGATCACGTCCGGGTATTTCTGTTTATATTCCTGCTCTTTCCGTTCAATCAGAGCTTGTAGTTGCGATTCGCTCGCGATCGTGCCAATTTCCTTCCCGCCAACGTAGACCCGGTAATAGGATACCGTATTGGCCTTGACGTACTGCTGCCCCGCCAAATAGACCGTACCGGCAATGAGCACCACCGCGGCCCCGGCCAGAGCGACCTTGCGGGATTTAAGAAGATAGGGCCACTTCCGTCCCGTTTCTGGTTCGGATGTCTCTGAATCGTTTTCCGGGCGGCTGTGTTGCTCTTGCGTCGAAGAAGTGTGATTTCCGCGCCACAGCTGCCAACGTTTTCCCGTAAAACCTTTCATACCGATCTCCTTTATTTATCGACTCGATTCGACTTAAAATGGTTTCAAAATTTTAACCTTTTGCCGCTATTGTTAACTTTAACACAGCCCAACAGGAGATTTCAACTTTGAAAAAAATGCAAACAACCCGCTTAACGAAGCGGGTTCTCACGGTTTTTGCGGCCCTCTGACCGAGTTTATAAATTTACAATCCTGTGAATGTTAACGCTGACATTCCCTGTCGACAAGCCATTTAGCGCTATTTTTTTAACAGTTCCATGACTTTGGCGTATTCGGTTTTATCCAAATATTTGGACAACATCTGCTCGATATTTATCATCTCCGTCTCCGTCAGTCCGCCCTCCAGCGCTTCGGTCAAAATTTGCATCTCCCCCTGCGGCAGCTTCTTCATGAGAATGGCGAAGATTTCCTCCTTCTGCGCATCGGGCAGCTCTTCCTTCTTGGCGACAAGGTCGTCCGGGGTCACCACCACCTGCTGGTCCTCGCCCAGCGCATCTCCGCCGCTCATTCCGCCCATGACCGGCAGGGCATCCTCCGGGGCGTCAGCATTCGCATCCGTCTCGTTCGCACCCTTGCCCGCACCCCCAGCTGGCGGAGTTCCGTTGCTGTCCGTCGTCTTCCCGGTCGAACCGGCAGGATTCTTTTCACTCGTGCCGGAGGTGTCTCCCAAGTTCCCCCCGGTTTTACCCGAGTCTGCATCGGCGACGGAGTCCCTGTCGACTTTGTCAGCGTCATCGCCTTGAGCCGCTCCCCCTTCCGCCTGATTCTCACGGTTGGAGGTCCCCCCGAATCCCAGCATTCCCTTCATGATCCCGCCGACGCTGGGAGCTTGCCCTGTAAGCGGCAGGTTATAACTGCTCATGAGCGATTGAATATACGAATTGACAATGTATCCCGTCGTGACAACGGTCAATAGGCTGACCGCTACGATCGTTATGCATAATTTCAGAATCCATCCGAGCCATTTCATCGTTTTGTCCTCCTACGGCCTCAGAATCTAGTCTCTCAACCTCCAGTATGGACGGAGAAACCCGATTTCAACCTTAGCAGGGGCCAAATCTAGATAAAGAAACCGCCGGCAGAGCGATGTTTCCATCCTCTATCGGCGGCTCGTTGCATGATTCGTAGTCTACAATTCTTCGTTACTCGTAAATCGGCAAGACTTGATTGGTTTGGCTGCGGTTGCGTCCAACTGAGAAGATCGCGATCGGCACCCCCGTCAGCTCGGATACGCGGCGAACGTAATTGCGGGTCGTCTCCGGGAGCTCCTCCAGCGTTTTCGCACCGGAGATGTCCTCCGACCAGCCCGGCATTTCTTCGTACACCGCTTCGCATTCGGCAAGCATCTTCAGACTGGCCGGGTAGTGCGTAATGATCTCGCCGCGATATTTATAACCGGTGCAGATCTTTACGGTTTTCAGCCCGGTCAACACATCGAGGGAGTTGAGCGACAGCCCGGTCAGCCCGCTGACGCGGCGCGTATGGCGAACAACAACGCTGTCGAACCAGCCTACCCGGCGCGGACGCCCGGTTACCGTCCCGTACTCGTGGCCGGTTTCGCGAATCAGGTCGCCAACCTCGTCGAACAGCTCGGTTGGGAACGGACCGTCACCGACCCGGGAGGTGTATGCCTTGGCCACGCCGATGATCTGGTGGATCTTCGTAGGTCCCACCCCGCTGCCGTTGCAGACCCCGCCTGCCGACGGATTGGACGACGTCACGAACGGATAGGTGCCTTGGTCGATGTCGAGCATCACGCCTTGCGCCCCCTCGAACAACACCTTCTGACCGGCATCAATCGCGTCGTTCAAGATCACCGACGTATCGGCTACGTACGGACGAATGATTTCCGCATACTCCAGATACTTCTGCAGCACTTCTTCCACGTCCAGCGGCTGCCCGCCATAGACGGTTTCGATCAGATGGTTCTTCTCCTTCATGATCAGGCGCAGCTTCGTCTCGAATTCTTCCGCGTCCAATAAATCGGCAATCCGAATCCCGCTGCGGGAGGCTTTATCCATATAAGCCGGCCCGATCCCCTTCTGGGTCGTCCCGATCTTGTTCTCGCCCTTGCGCTCTTCCTCCAAAGCATCCAAGACCAAATGATACGGCAAAATGACGTGAGCCCGGTCGCTGATCACCAGATTCTTCGCACTGAACCCGTTCTCCTCCACATAGTTGATCTCTTCGATCAATGCGGCCGGATTAATGACCACGCCGTTCCCAATCACACAACGTTTATTTTGATTGAAGATGCCTGACGGAATCAAGGTGAGTTTGTACTTCTTGCCGTCGATAAGAATGGTGTGACCGGCATTGTTGCCGCCTTGATAACGGGCCACCACATCGGCGCTTTCCGCCAAGAAATCCGTGATTTTACCTTTACCTTCGTCTCCCCATTGCGTTCCCACAATGACTACCGTTGACATGTACATTCCCCCGCCCGGTGCGTCAAGCACCTGTATTTAAGCATTACAAAAAGACAGCCTTCCCATAGTTGATGGCTCCCGCCCGCAACCCCTAGGCCGATCCAACATTTCCAACTTGTTGTATACGCTAACAACGTGATCTCTGCCGTTCAATCGCAATTAATCATCGCTTTAACGCAGCAATACCAGTTTAACAGTGTCTATTTTTAAAGTCAAATTGAAAAACGAACGATTTAAAGGTACCATTTTACAAATGTTCGGAATTATTGCATGAATGCGTTTGAAGCCCGGTTTCCTTCCCCTAGATGCAGCCTTAATCCTCGTCACATGGCGGATTCGGATTCTTTTTTCGATAACACCTCCTTCTTCAGAAACCAGCAGAGGAAAAAGGCAGCGACGGTAAACCATAATGAGACAGTAAAAATATTTTGAAAGGCACCGACAAACACCGTCTGCACTTGGGTCAGCAAATCCGAATTCAAGTCTTGGGGAATTCCGCCGCTTGCGATTTGACTAACCGTATCCGCCGGAAGCTGGTCCGCAAGCCCGGTAACCCCGTCCTCGATCTGCCGGGCGAGCATACTGCCATACACGCTGAGGCCGATCGTGGTTCCGAGAGATTGGAACAGTTGCACCGTCCCGAGGGCAATGCCGCTATGCTCCTTATCGACCGATTCCTGCACGATCAAATTATCTGAGCCGAACAGCGCGCCAAACCCTATGCCGAGAACGAAAAACGTAACAATGACGTACAACACGGTCGTGGTAATCCCGAGCTTTGACAACAGAAAGAAGCTGATGATCGGAAGTATGAAACAGATGATGAATATAGACCGGTAGGGAAGCCTAGTAATCAGGAACCCGTTCAGGAGGCTGGAGGGAACCACGCCCGCCATAAAAGCCAGCATAAGATAACCGGCCTCCGTTGGCGTTAATCCCATCACATTTTGGGCATAGAGCGGAAACGCCGAAGTGCTGCCCATTGCCCCGAGCATCAAAATGAACACAAGCAGAGACATCACGACAATATTGCGGTTTCGAAACAAATGTAGCGGAATCAGAGGTTCCTTGGCCTTAGATTCGATGCGGACAAACCCAACAATCAAAAGTGCGGATAATAAGAGCAGACCGACGATCACTGGGGACGACCATGTAAATCCTTGATGGTCGACCAGAACCGGAGTCAACAGCAGGGCAAGGAGGGCGAGTATCAGCGTGGCTGCTCCTCCCCAATCGATTTTCCTGCTTTCGCTCCCCCGGGATTCGCGCATACCGAAGGAAAGTATCGTTGCCGCGATGACCCCAACGGGAATATTGATCAAGAATACCCAGTGCCAGCTGACGTGTTCTACGAAATAACCGCCAACGGTTGGACCCAATAGCTGGGGCAAAATCAAGAACGGCCCGATCAGGCTCTGAATTCTGGCCCTTTGTTCCAGCGGATAGGCGTCGCCGATCATCGCGAGCGCAATCGGCATCAGTCCGCCGGCGCCGATGCCCTGAATGCCGCGACCGGTCAGCAGCACTCCTATTGAGGGAGCCATACCACTGATGAGCGATCCCAAAATGAATAGCCCCATACAGAATAGGTAAATGCGTTTACGTCCATATAAATCGGCAAGTTTACTCAGAATGGGCATAAACATCGATGCCGCAAGCATATAAATGCCGGGCACCCAACCGTAGAACGCCAGTCCATGCAACTGCCGAATCATGCTCGGCATTGCCGTCGAAACGACGGTTTCATCCAGCTCGGCGAAGATCAAACCGGTGAATACACCAATCAACATCAGGCTTCTGTGATTTTTTACCCGTATCATTGTATCGTTTCTCCCCTTTACCCTATTTTGTTTACTGGAAACATTTATGTTTACAGGAATCAATATACGCCTTTGTTTCCTTAACGTCAATTATGTTTCCGGGAAACTTTATGGTCTCGTGGTATTTTTGCTATACTGGGGATAGTAAAATGACTAAGGGAGATTAGCTCATGAACCCGTCAAAATCATTCAAAGATGATTTAATTATTCAGATTATGGATACGACCGATAAACTGCAGAGACGTTTCCAAACGGAAGGCGTGGATGAAGAGCGAAGTTGGATGCTCCAGCAAACGGATAACCCTGCGGTAATCTCCTTCTTGAAGCGTTCAACTATGATGATGCTTCATGTCATTGATGCGATCGTTGCGCTGGAGCCGGTAAACGGCATTCGGATATCCTTGCATTTGGGAATTCCCCGGGGGAGCGTTTCCAAAATTACGAGAAGGCTGGTCCAAGAGAATATAATTCAAATGGAGTATCTGCCTGACAATAAGAAAAAAATTATGTTTCGCACCACACCTTTTGGGAAGGAAGTTTCCAAGGTTCATCAGGCGCTGCATCAGCACGTAGAGAGGAACGTCCATGCCTTGTTAAACAGATATACTCCTGAACAATTGGCTTTCCTCGCCCAGGTGCAGAGGGACATATTAAATACGTCGTTGGTAAAGGAGGAGCTGACATCCGTCCAGGGGGGGCAGCCTTCAGTTGCGGAGAAGCAGCCTGCGACAGTGGCGAGAGATGGTCTGGATGATTCGTTGCGGGACATTGAGGACATGCTTCATCGGTTGGATTCGGCCAATCTAAGCAAGGCCAAAAATCTGCTGCAAGTCGTATTCTTTACCGGCAACGATGGATGACGCATCCCCTGCTTTCCGAGCAGCACGAAAAAAGGTCCACGGTATCCCGTGGGCCCTTTCAATTTCTATGAAAATGAATCCTTTTGTCCGTAAGATAGATCGCTTAGCCGGCAAACGCATCCGCATGCGCCCGCTCATAATTGGCAAACTTGTTAAAGTTCTTGAGGAATACCAGCTCGACCGTCCCGACCGGGCCGTTCCGCTGCTTGGCGATGATGATCTCGATGATATTCTTCTTCTCGGTCTCCTGATTATAATAATCGTCCCGGTACAGGAACGCTACGATATCGGCGTCCTGCTCGATCGATCCGGATTCCCGAAGGTCGGACATCATCGGACGCTTGTCCTGCCGCTGCTCGACCCCCCGGCTTAACTGGGACAAGGCGATGACCGGCACTTCCAGCTCCCGGCCGATTTGCTTCAGTGTCCGGGAGATTTCCGAGACCTCCTGCTGCCGGTTCTCGCCGGGTTTGCCCCGGCCCTGGATCAACTGCAGGTAGTCGATGACGATCATGCCCAGGCCGCGTTCCTTCTTGAGCCGGCGGCATTTCGCCCGGATATCGGCCACCGTGATCCCCGGGGTATCGTCGATATAAATCTCCGCCTCCGACAAGGCGGCGATGCCCATTGTTAGCTTCGACCAATCGTCATCGCTCTTGAAGTCCCCGGTTCGCATCACGCTGGCGTCGAGGTTGGCTTCGGCGCAGATCATCCGCTGCACCAGCTGGGCCGCGGACATCTCCAGACTGAAGATCGCCACGGTCTCTTTGGCGCGCACCGCTACGTTCTGCGCGATATTCAAGGCAAACGCCGTCTTACCTACGGAAGGCCGCGCCGCTACGATAATTAAGTCGCTGCGCTGGAATCCCGCCGTCATTCGGTCCAAGTCGACGAACCCGGACGGAATCCCGGTCGTCGTTCCGCGATTCTGGTGCAGCATCTCGACGCGATCGAACACTTCCATCAGCACGTCGCGGATCGCAATAAATCCGCTGCCCGAGCGGCGGTTGGAAATCTCCAGAATACGCCGCTCGGCATCGCTGAGCATGTCGGCCACGTCTTCGCCGCCGGTATACCCGTCGCTGACGATTTGCGTTGCCGTACGGATCAACCGCCGCAGCATTGACTTCTCTTCGATAATGCGCGCGTAGTAATCGACGTTGGCCGCCGTTGGTACGGCATGAGCCAGCTTGGCCAAGTAGCTGACGCCGCCGATCTCCTCGAGCTCGCCGCGGTCCTTCAGCTTGGCGGTTAACGTGACGAGGTCGATCGGCTTGCCTTCCTCGCCCAGTTGAACCATCGCTTCAAAGATCAACTGATGGGGCTTATCATAGAAATCCTCGGTCCGCACCCGCTCCATCGCGGAGATGAGCGCTTCCGACTGCAGCAATACGGCCCCGAGTACCGCTTGCTCGGCTTCTAAGTTTTGCGGGGGGATCCGGTCAAAAAACAGATCGCCGCTCATCTTATTCCTCCGTGACGTGAACCTTAAGCGTCGATTTCACTTCCGGATGAAGCTTCACCGGCACCTGAGTGACGCCCAGCGTCCGGATCGGATCATGCATTTCGATTTTGCGCTTATCCAGCTTCACGCCGAGTTTCTCCAGCGCCTCTGCCACTTGCTTGCTGGTAATCGCACCGAACAGGCGGCCGCCTTCGCCGGCTTTCGCCTTCAACTGCACGGTCATCTCTTCCAGCTTCTTGCCGAGCTGGATCGCCTCTTCCTTCTCTTGAGCCTTACGCTTCTGCTCGGACGCCGTTTGCTGCTCCAGCGTCTTCACGTTGCCTTCCGTCGCCGGACGAACCAGACCGCGCGGCATCAGGAAGTTCTGCGCATAACCTTCCGATACGTCTTTGATTTCCCCTTTTTTCCCTTGGCCTTTGACATCCTTCAAAAAGATCACTTTCATTCGAACAACCCCTCTTCCTTCTCTATTTCATCCAGTACGGCGAGCAGCCTTTTCTCCGCTTCCGCCTGGGTTCCTTCCAACTGAACCGCTGCATTGGTCAAATGTCCCCCGCCGCCCAGCCGCTCCATGACCACCTGCACGTTCATGCTCCCGAGCGAGCGGGCGCTGATTCCGATCAGGCCATCCGGCCGTTCGCTGATGACGAACGAAGCCAGGACGCCGGTCATGTTCAGCAGCGTATCCGCCACCTGAGCGATCAACAGCTGCGGAATTTTGCGGTTCTCCTCCGTCACCGCCAAGGCGATATGCCCATGAATCATGCGGGCGTGCTTGATGATGTCGGCCTTGGCGATGTACTCCTGCAGGTCTTCCTTCAGCAACCGCTGCACCATCACCGTGTCTGCCCCGTTGCGGCGGAGGAACGCGGCGGCTTCAAACGTCCGCGAGCCGGTATGGAGCGCGAAATGCTTCGTATCGACGGTGATGCCCGCCAGCAGTGTCGTGGCTTCCAGCGGGCTGAGCTCCACCTTCTCGTGAATATACTGCAGCAGCTCGGTGACGAGCTCGCAGGCCGAGGAGGCGTAAGGCTCCAGGTAGACGAGCACCGCATCGGCCACGAATTCCTCGCCGCGGCGATGGTGGTCGACCACCACCACGCGGCTTGCTTCTTCCACCAACCGCGGCTCCATCGTGATGGAGGCCTTGTGCGTATCAACGAGCACGAGCAGCGTGTGCTCGGTCATCAGATTCAGGGCCTGCTCCGGGGAGATAAACCGCCGGACCAGGGCCTCTTCTTTGCCGATGCGCTCCATCAGGCGCTCGATGCCCGGGTTCGAGCCATCCAGCACGATGTGGGCCTCGACCTTGTACATATCGGCGGCCTTCAGCACGCCGATGGAGGCGCCGATCACGTCGAGGTCCGGCACGCGATGGCCCATGATGATGACGCGGTCGCTCTCCTGCATCAAATCGCGCAGGGCATGCGCGATGACGCGGGCGCGGACGCGCGTCCGCTTCTCTATGGCGCCGGATTTGCCGCCATAGAAGGACAACCGCTGACCGGCCTTGACGGCGGCCTGGTCGCCCCCGCGGCCGAGCGCCATATCCAAGCTGGACTGGGCGAGTTCGCCCAGCTCGCTGAAGCGCTCGGCACCAAACGCGAGGCCGATGCTGAGCGTGATCGGCACCTTCAGGTCCGCGGTCATCTCGCGGACCTCGTCCAAGATCACGAACCGGCTTTGCTCCAGTTCGTCCAGCGATTTCTGATTCAGAATCATCAGATATCGCTCGGAGGACAGCCGCCGCAGGTACACGCGGTACTGTTTGGCCCATTCCGTGATCGCCGTCGCCACGCGGGCGATCAGCGCGGTCCGCTGCTGGTCGTCCATCCCCTGGGTGGCTTCGTCCAGATTGTCCAGCAGCACGATGCCGAGCGCGGCCCGTTCGTCTTCATACCGGCTGCGCAGCACGGCCAGCTCCGTCATGTCGTGAATGTAAATGAGCCGCTCGTTAGCATCCACGGTCAGCTCGTAATACCGCTCCCCAACCTTCATTTCCACGGAGGTTCGGGCGCCGCCCCCGTCCTTCTTATCCCGGCTAGGCGCGGGCAGCTGCGGCAGCAGCTCGGACAGCGGCAAGCCTACGACGGAATCCTTGCCGTACATGCCGGTCACGAAATGGTTATGCCATTCGACCGTCCGCTCTTCGCTGTAGAGCATCAGGCCGAACGGCAGCTTGCTGACCGCTTCGCCTTCCACCCGTTTGATGCGATAGTTCAAATCCGTCACATAGCGAATCAGCTCTCTGCGGAACTGCCGCTCCGCCCGCAGCATGCCGTAGGTCAGCACGCCGACGAGGCACAAGCAGACCAGCCCCAAAATCCAGTTAAAGTAGGAGACGAAGATGACGAGCAGCAACTGAAGCATGAACATCCATACGGTCTGGTAACCGTACCAACGTTTTTGCAGAATATTAGGCATGCCTTCTCACCCTATCGTCTTGATCTCGTAATCATATCCCGCAGCGGAAACGCAATATCCAGAATCCCCACGATCCGCAGCGGCGGAATGAACAACATCGCCACGATCAGCAGGATGGGAATCACCGGATTCCACTTGCGGTGATAGGCCGCAAAGAAGAAGAAGCTTGCCGTTTGCACCATAAAGAGAAATTGCAGCAGCGGCATCAAGTTCAGCAAAATCGTGCCCATGAACCCCTGCGTTACGGATTCACCGCCGAACCATTGCAACAGCACGCCGATCAGATAGTACCAAATCAGCGAACGCGGCAGGCGCCAATCGCGAACCGGCGGCAGCTTCGGCACGGCATGCCCCAAGCTGGACAACGTCGGCCGGGAGATGGCATGGGCCACCGCGGCGATCAAGAGGGAGCAGACGATCATCGTAAACGGAATCATCCGGACCGTCAGGCTGGAGAATTGCTGACTCATCTCCGGCGACCAGACGATCCCGCCCGTCAGCGAGCTGTCAGCAACGTTCGTGAACGGAGCCATCGCCGTATTCACGAGATCTTCGATCGCGCTGGCCAGATTGAAGTCGAAGAAGACCGTACTGATCAGAAGGATCAGCAAAAATTCCAGCAGAATGGTGCCCGCCCCCGCCATCACCGTGCGGAAAGCCGGGCCTCTTTTCTTATAGAGATAGCCCATGATGATGGAAGGAATGATAAAATACACGGCCTGCAGCAAAATCAGCGGTCCGAAAATCAGCGAAGCTGCCAGCCAGACCACCGCCACGTGCACAAGAAACGCCCTTGTCGATAAAGTCGTATACAGCAAGATGCCCGGTACGATCAGAAAAAACATCGTAATCACGGTAAGCGGAGTTGCAAGTGACAACAGGAGCAGCAAATATGCGGCGCTCCAGGCCACCGATGTCCAGCGTAACTTCAAATGGGTTCACCTCTTACGCATATGTTCTTCCAGAGTAGAAATATCTTGATACCAATCCTCGAGCTGGTGACCCTCCTGCTTATGTTTTCTCAGTTTTTCCAAGATGCTGTCATCCATATCCCGATAGGAAACCCCGAGTCTCCGCCCCAAAATATAACTGCTGACGATCAGGCTGGCAAGACTGTCCGTTACCCGTGTCGTGCTGCCTTCCCATAATGCCTTAAACAAACGGGATACGTGATCGACTACTTCCGTTTTGAGCCATTCAATCACCTTGGCACGTTTGGCCACATCCATTTCCTTATGCATGGCGGACAGCTTCCACCCTCCTATAAGTTTTGTGAGCAAGGCTTCCACGAGAGAGCTTCGCACAAAACCCGCTTTGGAAGCACTACTTCAATCGCTTTATTCTTCATTATAGCATAATGCAATTGCGGCAAAAGACGCAAACCCATAGGATTTATGGGGTCTGTGCCGTATTTCGGGTTACGAACTTCTCGCAATACTCGATAATTTGGCTGCGCCGAACGATGCCGATAAACCGGCCCCGGTCATCAACCACCGGCACGAAGTTCTGTACCTTCGCCAGATTGATCAGGTCCTCCATATCGGCGTCGATCCGCACGGGCTTGATATCCATCTTGAGCGGCACGTCCTTCAGCAGAAATTTTGAAGCGGTCTCAAAATTGATTCTGCCGTTCGAATTTTTCATGTGCCACAATAAATCGCCTTCCGTAACCGTGCCGACATAAGCCCCGTCGTGGTCGATAATCGGCACCGCCGTATACCGGTGAAACTCCATCCGCTCCAACGTTTGCCGTAAAGTGGAATCCAGCGTCACCGTCACTACATCATTTTTCGGAAGCAAAAAAAACGCTATATTCATGAGAACAGAATCCTCCTCATCCTTCATTCAGACTCCCCTATTTGATACGTTTCGAAACCGGATATGTTCCGGGACGCGCTGCGTGAAATCGGCAGCCGGAATACCGGACTGCCGAGGTCTAAAGGATTTCTATAAATCGGTTTAATCTAAACTATGATGCCCGAAGATCACTCATTCTTGCTGCCTACGGGTTTGTTGCCGTTGTCCGATGGGTTGTTTTGCCCGGTCTCCGCCTTCTCGGCATCCCGGGACTCTGGCGTAATCAGAGCGGAGGCTTCCGTCTCCGGGTTCAGCCAGTTGTCGATCATCTCTTTGGCAAAGTCCACATCTTCCTCGTTAGCCTTATCGTAGTAGATGCCATTGAGCCGCATTCCCTTGCCCATGATCGTAAAACCGCTGATTTGCGGGGTCGCATCGCCCAGCAGCACTTGCTTGGATAAATCAATGATTTGGCTCGGCGGCAAATCCGTCTTAAAATTATCGCCCATCAGGTTCATTAATTCAGGAATTTTTGTCACTTGATCCAGCTTCAACATCCGATTGACCATGGCATTTAAGAACACCTGATGCCGCTTCGTCCGATTAAAGTCGCTGTCCTCGCGGTAGCGGACGAAGTTGAGCGCCTCGGTCCCGTCGTACAGCGGTTTGCCTGCCTTTATCGTAAACTTCTCATGGTCGGCTTGTTTATTGACGATGTCCTTCGTGATTGGCAGCTCCACGCCGCCAAGGGCGTCCACAATGTCCCGTACACCCTGAAAATTGATCGCGGCGTAGTTGTCAACCGGATATCCGATGAAATGCTCTACGGTGTCCTTAGCCATCTTCTCTCCGCCAAAAGCATAGGCGTGATTGATCTTGTCTTCCTTATCCTTGCCAACGATCTCCGTATAGGTGTCGCGGGGGATAGAGATCAGCAGCACCTTCGCATCCTCCGGCCGCACCACCGCGTAAATCACCGTATCCGAGCGGGCCGGCTCATTTTTCCGTTGATCCACCCCGAGCAGCAGCATACTGAACGGCTCGATCTTCTGTTCCTTCTGATCCTGCGGTTCCACCGGTTTCGCTTCTTCCCCTTCAAGCGGAGAATACGAGCGTTCCAAGGTCTGCTCGACCTTGCCCGATAGGAACAAATCAAAGGCCATTACGGCAAGGGGTTTGCGGAACAAATATCCCCCCGCTCCGACGATGAATAGGATGACCAATGAGATCACTGCGATTTTCTTGCGATTTGTCTTCGGTTTCGTCTTCTGCCTTTTCTGTCGTTCAAGCATTGTTCTACGCCTCCATTGCTATTCTGGTTTGTCTCGTCACTCTCATCTATGAGTTCATCGCTCATCTACTAATTCGACCATTCTACTATTTCCGACGATTCTACATTTCATTTCTACGTCTATCCTTATTCATCAAAAAAACAACTCTACCGCTTCGTACTATAACACATCGGGGAATTCGGGTACAACAATGCGTTACATGCAGATGCTGGTCAATCAACCAGACTGGCTTGGAATCGGAAAGTGGAGGCAAAAAAAGAGAGGCCCGCTCCTTCCGGAGATTGGACCTCTCCCTTCAACTATTGTAGTCTTGTTTGCTAGAGCTGCCGCCGCTTTAGGACAACGGTGTCCCGGGCTGCAGCGGGAAATGACAGGCCACCTGACGACCCGGGGCTGCCTCTACCAACTGCGGTTCTACCTGGGAGCAACGCTCTTGGGCGAATGGACAGCGAGTGTGAAAACGGCAGCCCGAAGGCGGATTGGCCGGGGATGGGACGTCGCCTTGCAGCACGATCCGCTCTTGCTTCCGCCCCGGCATCGGCTTCGGAATGGCCGACAACAAGGCAGCGGTATACGGATGGAGCGGGGCAGCAAATAACGTCTCCGTCTCCCCGACTTCCACCAGCTTGCCCAGATACATCACTCCAACCCGATCGGAAATATGTCGGACGACATTGAGACCATGGGCGATAAACAGGAACGTTAACCCCAATTCCCGTTGCAGCTTCATCAACAGGTTGATTACCTGTGATTGTACGGATACGTCGAGTGCGGATACCGCTTCATCCGCCACGATGAACTTGGGATTGAGCGCAATTGCCCGGGCAATACCGATACGCTGCCGCTGCCCGCCGGAGAATTCGTGCGGGTATCGATTGCGCCGGCTCGCATCTAATCCGACCAGTTCCATCAATTCGACAACCCGTGCATCAATCTGCTTGGGTGACAGGTTGCGGTGCACGCGCAAGGGCTCCCCGATGATATCTTTGACCAGAAAGCGCGGGTTCAAGGAACCAAACGGATCCTGGAAGATGATCTGCATCTCTTCGCGAAGTTTCCGCAGTTCTTGCCCCCGTAAAGCATGAATATCCCGGCCTTGATACATCACTTCGCCCTCTGTAGCTCCTTGCAGGCGAAGGATAACGCGCCCTAAGGTAGACTTGCCGCAGCCGGATTCCCCAACCAGCCCGAAGGTTTCCCCTTGGCGAATCGCCAGGGATACATCGTCTACCGCCTTCACTTGGCCGACCACTCGGCTGAGCAGGCCCTTGTGAATCGGGAAATATTTCTTGATCCCGCGGATATCTACCAATATCTCACTCGTGCTCAAGCCGGCCGATCGCTTCTCTTCAATATTCGCTGTATCTGTGATCATGCGGGCTTCACCTCATCTCTGCCGCTGGGGTCTTCGCCCGTGCGCACCGGCTTATCCTCGTAAAGCCAGCAGGCGGCGCGATGGTCTGCTCCGATCATAAATTCCGGCGGTTCTTTCTGCCGGCATACCTCCGCCGCATGCGGGCAGCGAGGATGGAATCGGCAGCCCGTTGGCAGTTGACCGATCGGCGGAATGGTTCCCTGGATCGTATACAGCTCTCCTCCCCGCTCCCCTTCAAAACCCGGGATCGATTGGAGCAGTCCCACCGTGTACGGGTGGCTGGGCTGATTGAAGATGTCCTCCACCGGCCCCTCTTCGACGATCGCCCCCGCGTACATGACCGCCACCCGGTCTGCCATTTCCGCAGCCACGCCCATATCATGCGTGATCAGCAGGATGGACATCCCAAGCTCGGCTTGCAGCTTCCGCAGCAAATCGAGGATTTGCGCCTGCACCGTGACGTCCAGCGCGGTCGTCGGTTCGTCGGCGATCAGCAGCTCCGGATTGCAGGCTAAGGCGATGGCAATAACGACCCGCTGGCACATCCCGCCCGACAATTCGTGCGGGTACTGCTTGGCGCGAATCTCCGGGGCAGGGATGCCAACCAGCCTCAGCAGGTCAACAGCCATGCTCCAGGCCTCATCTGCGGATTTATCCTGATGAAGCCGCAAGCTTTCGGCGATTTGTTCCCCTACGGTAAAGACCGGATTCAGTGCCGACATGGGATCCTGAAAGATCATGGCGATTTGGTTGCCGCGAATCCGCCGCATGTCTTCCTGCTTCTTGCCGGCCAGCTCCTGTCCGCGGAATGAAATGCTCCCCTCCAGGATCATTCCTCCGGCATAGTCAATCAGCCGCATGACCGCGAGCGAGGTGACGCTCTTGCCACTGCCCGATTCTCCAACCAGGCATACCGTCTGTCCCTTGCTTATGGATAACGAGATCCGGTCCGTGGCCTTGACGACGCCATTCTCCGTCAAGAATCCCGCCGTCAGTTTCCGGATTTCGAGAAGTTTCTCCGCCATTTTGCCAGCCTCCTCCGGGATTTGTTCAGATTCTGTCTTGGATCCAGCGCATCGCGGATGCCATCGCCGATGAAGTTTACCGCAAGGACGACGATCAAGATACACAAGCCAGGATAAACGGCCTGCATTTTATCTACCAGCATGAATTCCTGCGCATTGCTCAGCATCAGCCCCCAGCTGGTTGCCGGCGGTTGGATGCCCAAACCGAGATAGGACAAGGCCGATTCACTTAGAATCGCCGCCCCTACCATCAACGTGGCGTTTACGATAATGGGGAATGTCGAGTTCCGCAGCAAATGGCGGAAGATGATGCCCGTATTGGATACTCCAATCGCACGAGCCGCCTCCACGTATTGCATTTCCCGCAATTGAAGGAAGTTCCCCCGCACCAGCCGGGCGATGCTCATCCAGCTGGTAAAAGCCAAGATCATGATCATATATTTGATTTCCGAACCAAAGATCGCAAGCACCAAGATGTTAAGGAACAACGTAGGTACCGAGTTCATCACGTCAACGATCCGCATAAATATGGTATCGATCCACCCGCCGAAATAACCGGACAACGCACCGATAATCGACCCGATCACGACAGAAGCCAAGGCCACGGAAAAACCGATTAATAAGGAAACTCTCGCGCTATACAGAAGCCTCGTGAATACGTCACGCCCCAATTCGTCCGTACCGAGCAGATGCCCCTCGGCCCCTGCCGGGAGATTCGGGAACATCATATCGATCTTTGCCGGATCGTACTTGGTAAGCCATGGCGCAAATATGGCGGACAGAATAAAAATCAGCAACACCCCTAATCCGGTCATCGCGTAGGGATTATGCGAGAACTTCTTCCATAACAGGGCCCAAGGGCCCAAGGGTTTCTTGGCAGGAGGCACAGCTGCCGTCCCTTTAAGATCAGGCGCTTGATTGGGTTCGGGAGTTAACGCGTCCGGAGACGTTCTCGGCGATATTGTTACTTTCATATCACTCATGCGGCCTTCGTCCCCTTTCCTCCCAATTTCACCCGAGGGTCTACAATGGCGTACAGAATGTCCGCCAGCAAACTACCAAGGACAACGACGACAGCGGTGACAATCGTAATTGCCATCAGTACGGAATATTCCCGTGCCGTTGCCATCTCGACGTAAAGGCGCCCCATCCCCGGCCAGTTAAACACATTTTCTGTGAGGGCTGCGCCACCCACAAGCAGCGGCAAGTCCAATCCTAATATCGTAATAATCGGGATTAGTGCATTACGCAAGGCGTGCCGGAACACGACCTTTCTTTCCTTAACGCCCTTTGCACGAGCCGTACGGATGTAATCCTGCTCCAACACCTCCAACATACTAGCTCGAGCGTATTTAATATAGGAAGCAAGAAAACCAAGAGAAAGCACCGTAACCGGAAGCACTAAATGCATAAATAAGTCGGCGATACTGCCCTCTTTGCCGCGGCTGTGCATGTCCGAAAGCGGGAACCAATCCAGACCGAGAGATAACCATTGCTGCAGCAGGATACCGAACCAGAACGTCGGCATGGCAAAGCCTAGATAAGAGATAAAAGAAGCCGTCTGATCTGACAACCCGTATTCTTTCGTACTGTTGTAAATCCCCCAAGGAAGGGCAATTACAAGGGTAAGCAGCCAAGCCGAACCCATCAGAATTAACGTATTGCCAATCCGCGGCCACAGCAAATCGCCAACAGGAAGGTGGTTTTTGAACGTATATCCCAAATCGCCCTGAAGCAAATCGCCAATCCACCGGACATATTGCACGGGGATCGGTTGATCCAGCCCCATATTACGCTTTTGCTGCTCGAACGCTTCCGGCGACAATCCCGGGGCAAGCATGACTTGGGTCGGTCCGCCCGGTGCCGCATGGATCAGCAGGAAGGTGACGATGGTGATCAAAAAAATGACCAGAACCGATTGCAGCAAGCGCCGGATCAGATATTCTGTCATTGTTTTTCCTCCTACATCAAGATAGGTATAAAACCGGGAAGAGCTTCCTCTCCTTGAAAGGGAGAAGGAGAAAGAGAATGCTCTCTTTCCCCTCCCGCGGTTCTATTTCCTGTATCCGCTCTTTTCCTTAATCGGTTACCCACCATTTAATGAGGTGGAAATATTGGCCATAGCCCAACGACGGTTCAGGCCGATCCTCCTCCGCCCAGTGAACTCTTGGTCCTGTTCCAATCGCACTTCCGTATTGATATAGGAAGACGTACGGCAGGTCGGTCGAGATCTCCTTGGCCACTTCCTTATAAATGGCTTGACGTTCCGCTTGGTCTACCGTAGAGTAGCCGTCCACCCACAGCTGATCCAGCTTCTCGTTTTTATACCAACCGCTGTTTTGTCCTGCCGGCGGGAAGTATTTGGAAGAGTAAATGCTCTCCGAATCCGGATCCGGCGTGTTCAAAGACCAACCCAACAGAATGGCTTGATATTTACCAGGCGTCACGTTTTGATCGATCCAAGCCGCAAAGTCAATGCCTTTGGGTTTGACCTCAATGCCAACATCAGCGAGATTTTGTTGAATGATCGCCGATACTTGTTCACGACGGCTGTTCCCCGCATTGTATTGCAATTCAAAAGAGAAGCGGTGTCCCTCTTTCTCCAGAATTCCATCTTTACCAGCAACCCATCCGTCTTCCGCGAGCAGTTGCTTCGCCTTCTCCGGATCATAAGCATAATTGACAGCCGCATCTTTCGGGTCAGCCCATGTATCCGGCAGGAACGGAGCGTTGATCAGAGCCCCGACCCCTTTAAGTACGTTGTCAACCATCCCTTGTCGATTCAAGGCATAAGCGATTGCCTGTCTTGTCTTTTGCCCTGCAAATAACCCGTAGTTGTCCGGGAAGTTCTTCGAATCAAAGTTGAAGCTGACATATTCATAAGTTGGTCCCGGCTTCTGGATAATCGCGACATCCTTATTCCCTTTTACAGCTTCGACTTGTGTGACCGGAATGGCGCTAATATGATCCGTGTCACCTTTCAAGATCGCCTGAACCTCGGTATTTTGGTCGGCGTAAATTTTATAGACCACTTGAGCGATATGAGGCTTGGTCGCGCCCCAATAGTTCGGATCCGCATCCAACGTATGGCTTTCGCCTTGCTTCCATGAAGTCCATTTCCAAGGACCGTTTGTGACCGTTTTGGCCGGATCGGTACCATAGGCGTTAGCTTGGAGTTCCTTCACAGGGACATCCTTCAGAACATGCGCGGGAATCAATTCGGTAACCAGCGTGTATTGGAACGGGGAATATACCTGCTTCAACTTAATATTCGCGGTATGATCATCCACTTTTTCAACTTTGTCTACCTTATCGAATAAGCTGATACCCGGAGCACCTGCTTCTGGATTTCGTACCGTATCGAAGGTAAAGATAAGG
Source organism: Paenibacillus phocaeensis (assembly GCF_900021165.1). Classification (GTDB taxonomy): domain Bacteria; phylum Bacillota; class Bacilli; order Paenibacillales; family Paenibacillaceae; genus Fontibacillus; species Fontibacillus phocaensis. The sequence continues at coordinate 238,868 of NZ_FCOQ01000013.1, forward strand.
TCGTCTACCGTTACCGGCTGTCCATCGCTCCATTTGGCGGTATCTTTCAGCTTCACGGTATATGTCAAACCATCTTCCGAAATTTGGGGAAGCTCGGAGGCCAGAGACCATGGTTCTGCAACCACATTCCCTTCACGATCCAAGTCATACAACTTGGCGAACAGGAATTGAGCCACATCGCCGGAAGACGTATCATTAATGAAAACAGGATTAAGGCTGACGATATCAGAGAAAGTGCTTAACGTAATTGTACCCCCATCCACCGGCTCATTTGCCGTTGGTTCTGTTTCAGGTTCCGTTGTATTCTCTGGAGTTGTGTTGTTCTCTGTCGGAGTCGGCGTATTGGAAGCTGTGTTATTGGTACTGCAACCCGTAAACAAAATCCCTACGAGGGATAAAATAAGTAAGATGGACCATAAACTTCTCTTCTTTGCCACCATGTGAGTTGACTCCTCCTTGTTTATATAAGTTGAGAACATGCAGTTCGTCTAGCTTGCCTCTCGTCTAGCTGTACCCTTCCTATCTCCCCCTTTATCCTCTCTCGTTACTTCTCACCGGACTTAATCTGGAATAAAACAACTTCCTTATTAACCATTGGGACTCCCTACCCTGGCTGCAAACCGCTAACTCCCCGTTATACGTTAGGCATTTGTGATAAAGGATGACATTTGAACGATATAAACCAACGGTTAATAAGGGGCTTAAGCCGATCCCTCGTAAGGAAATTCCACCAGTTGAATTATTGTTCATAATACATGTGAAAATATCTCACGTCAATATCTTTTTTAATCGTTTGTTGGCCCCTTTTAACCCCTGAATTACTAATATTTTATAGAATTTATGAATATGAAGCGTTTGCAAAATTTTTAACGTTAATTTTTCTTACTCGTAGTTAACTGCATATGTTAACAATTTTCGATAAGGTTCTATTTATTTCGTCATAACTCGACGTAATTTCGCATCGATTTACTTGGTTTGTGTCGCGGTTTCTCGAGATGTCGTGACTGTCCCTTTCTCTATAATAAAAAAAACAGCCAAACCCTAGGGTTCGGCTGTCTCGTTAGCAGATTACGTCTGCTTATTCCGTTGTGTAAGGAAGCAATGCGATTTGACGGGAACGCTTGATGGCGATCGTCAAAAGGCGTTGGTACTTCGCGCTGGTGCCGGTAACACGACGAGGCAAAATTTTGCCGCGCTCGCTGATGAATTTCTTCAACAGCTCCGTATCTTTATAGTCAATGTGAGTAATTTTATTCACAGTGAAGTAGCACACTTTACGACGTTTGTTGCGGCCGCCGCGGCGAGCCGGTCTTTTGTCGTCTCCGCCTTCTCTTTGCTTGAAGCTCATGCTTTTCAGTCCTTTCCGTGTTTAAAATGGCAAATCGTCATCCGATATATCGATCGGCTTCCCGTCGTCGGAGAAAGGATCATTTTGATTGCTGCGCGAGACTCCGCCGCCGCGGCTGTTGCCGCCGCTGCCGCCTCCGAATGGAGACTCTTCCCGCGTACCGCCGCCACCACCTGCACCGCCCTCGCGGTTCGATTCCAAGAAACGGACATTATCGGCAATAACTTCGGTTACGTATACGCGTTTGCCTTCGTTATTCTCGTAGTTCCGCACTTGAATACGTCCTTCCACAGCCGTTAACCGGCCTTTACGCAAATAGTTCGCGCAAGTCTCGGCAAGCTGTCTCCAGGTTACGACCGGGATGAAATCCGCTTCACGTTCCCCTCCTTGCGAGGTGAACGGTCTGTCCACAGCAAGCGTAAACTGAGTTACCGCTACGCCGGCTGGTGTATATCGCAGCTCCGGATCCCGGGTAAGACGTCCGATGAGAATGACACGGTTCAACAATCAAATCCCCTCCTTCGGGCAATGGGTACTCAAACTTGAATTAGGCTACGTCTTTTGTAATGAGATAACGGATAACCTCGTCGGAAATCTTCAAGATCCGTTCCAGCTCGGCAACTACTTCAGGAGTAGCTGTGAAATTCACGAGAACGTAAATTCCATCACGAACCTTGTTAATCTCATACGCAAGCCGGCGTTTGCCCATCACGTCATGTTTGGTAATTTCACCGCCGTTTTGGATGATGCCTTGGAATTTTTCGACTGTAGCTTGAACAGCTTCTTGTTCAACGTCAGGACGAATAATGTACATCACTTCGTATTTGCGCATCTGATTCACCTCCTCTTGGACTATGGCCCCCAATACGTATCCCGTTTGGGAGCAAGGAGCGAGCGTAAACTCGCACCATAGTAGTATATCAAATCCGAAGCAGCTGTGCAAGAACCCAAAACCTGCCGCCAAGAATCGAGGCGTATTCTCGACATAACTCCCCCACTCTGCTTTTATGCTTGTAAATAATTATCGGTGACCAACGGTACATGATTAATCCCCTCCGACAAACAATAAGCTTGAAATCCAAGCAAGGCTGAAAGGAGGAACGACGTATGGGCGAACAGACGGAATTTGAGGAAGGCATGCGCGCTCCCAACCCGGGGGTATATGTAGAGGTCGGGGAGGCGCGGAGTTTTCACACGCAAATCCAGAATCCAAAGCGGATCACGTTGCAGAAGGGCGAAAAATTCCCCGAGACCTCAAACAAAGACCGCAAGTGGAAGAAGGAAGAAAAAGCCCGGGTGCACTAACTTTTTTTCGCCCGATAAGGGGCGTATAAAACAACGATACCTGCACATACTACTCTCGACGGCGAGCAAGAGAGGTGTGGTTCCGTTGGTCCGTTTAAAGGATTCCGCAGGAAACAAACCGCAAGGAGATCTTGTTCACGACTTGTAGAAGCGTCAGATCACGGATTAGTGAAGACCCCTCTTCCCTGATTCGTGCTTGCTAAGGCAAACATCGAAGGGTTTCTGTTTGTCGCTGAGAGAAGAAATCCAAAAATCAGTTCGCCGTCAACCCGGAAGGACCCGCAAGGGTCCTTCTTTCGTTGGGTTATTCCTGGATTCCTCCATGACAAAAAAACTCCTGCGCTAAACGCAGGAGTTCGTCTAATTCAATGAAATGGCGGAGAGGGTGGGATTCGAACCCACGCACGCCTTGCGACGCCTAGTTGATTTCGAGTCAACCCCCTTGGGCCTCTTGGGTACCTCTCCACAGCAAGAATGATTGTACCATGAATTCATCCCGAATGCAATAGAGGTATCCTTCATCCCATAAATTATTTTATTCACCGGTTGAAGATGGACCGTTCTGGCCGATCTCCCCCTCTGCGGGAGCAGCCGACCGAAGCACTTTACGCAAGTTCTTCTCGAACTTGGCGCGAGGCACCAACACGCTGTGCTTGCAACCCACGCATTTGATGCGGATATCCATGCCCATCCGGATAATTTCCATCTCATTGCTGCCGCAAGGATGGTTTTTCTTCATTTGCACAATATCGCCCAGTTGAAACGATTTCCGCTCCATGGCTTATTCCCCCGATCTTAGATATGATCTGATTCATCCTCATTTTGTTAAGCGTTCATTTCAGCCAGCTCCAGTGCTTCTTTGGCGTACGTCTGGATTTGGCGCTCCACCTCTGCACGAAGAGCCGGAGGACACTCTACCGCGATGCGGATGACGTATTCGCTCGCGGTTAACGACTGGATGCCCAAGACGTTGGGGGTCTGAGGGATTTGTTCCTGCTCCTCCTTCAAGCGCTGCATGGCCCCTTGGAGCAGCTCTACGCTCCCCTCCAGCTTCCTGGTGTTGCTGAACGGCAAATCGACTACAGCCAGCGCAGTCCCCACCGAATAGTTCGTCACATTCGTAATCATCCCATTCGGGATAATGTGAACCTCCCCTGTCCAGCTTACCAGCCTTGTGGAGCGCAGCCCGATCATTTCCACGGTTCCTTTCAGGCTTCCCGTTTGAATGACGTCACCAACAGCGAACTGATCCTCTAATATAATGAAGAATCCGGTAATGACATCCTTCACCAGGCTCTGGGCTCCAAAACCAATGGCCAAGCCAAGAACCCCTGCACCCGCGAGCAGCGGTGCCAAGTCATAACCCAGTTCACCTAACACCAGCATAACCATAATAAAGTTGCTGGTAATAGTCGTAATGTTCTTCAGCAACTCGCCGACTGTAACCAGCCGTCGCGGGTTCATTTGCAGCCGGCTTTTCTCCCGCTTCTGCAGAGATCGGTCAATTAAGCGAAATAGGACACGGACGAACACACGAGTCAATCCGAAGATAATAATAATTTTAATTCCCGCATAGAACACGTTCATCCACATATCCATATCTGTAAACCAATTCCATATATTATCTCTCCAGGCGGTCACATTCTCGGCGGCCTCCTGAAGCGGTTCTTCAGCCAACAGCATATCTACCAATCCCTTATGCAAATTTCATAACTTGATGCTATCATAGCCCATCCCTTGACGGGAGTAAATCCCCCGAATCTCAACGGATTCCGAAGCAATGATCCTCTTCACGAGTTCTAACGATGTTTGCGGAAATCGAATTGATAACGCGCATCCTGCGGTGATTTCCTTAGGAGTAGGGCATAAATCGATATCTACCTCTGCATACTCCAATAGCATTTCCGCACGCAACGCTTGCTGTGTTGAATCAAAGGCCATCACCAACCCATCTTCATCCACTTCGGTTTCCTCCCCTTCTGCCTAATGAGACTTTCGTACGAGTATATAATAAGCGTTTCTTCCATATACTATCTACTAAATCTTTGAAGTGCGAACCCTTCGCACCGGATCCTTAACGGAGAAAGGAAGATTCCATGTCACAGATTCAACCGACCATTCCAGGACAAGAAATCCCTTATTTGAAAATCCCTCATACCGAACCCGGCATTCATTCGGCTATTATTCACCGGTTGCTTCTGCATTTCGGACAGGTTGCTCCCGGGCAAGACATCGTCATCGTATGTATCGGGACGGACCGTTCCACCGGCGATTGCCTGGGCCCCTTGGTCGGCAGTGCGTTGGCCAAGTATCGCAGCCCGTATTTTCATCTTTACGGCACCCTTGAAGAACCCGTACATGCGATGAATTTAAAAGAAACCCTGGACCAAATCCACGATCGATTCGTTGATCCGTATATCATCAGCATCGATGCCTGCCTCGGCCAAACGTCCAGCGTGGGATCCATTCAAGTTGTCCAAGGTCCGCTGCGTCCCGGTGCAGGGGTGAATAAAGAATTACCGCCGGTCGGCGATATCCATCTTACGGGCATCGTCAATGTCGGCGGCTTCATGGAATACTTCGTATTGCAAAACACGCGTCTCAGTTTGGTCATGCGGCTATCAGAAATTATATCCAACTGCCTGTACACCGCAATTAAGGAGTGGACCCGGGGGTCGATTTCCCTAGCCCGGCGAGAGCTATAGCTTCACGTTCTTCCGGAGATAGCGCATGCGGCGACTCCCCTTTGTCCAGTCCCTTGGCATATACGAAGGAGCCATCCCGATTATAAATTCCCGTCAGGACCACACCATCCTGCTGCTCGTTGACGATCGCGATGGAGAAACTCAGATCATTCCCCTTCTCGCCAAATGCGTTATAACGCTTAATCCCGATTTTCGACTTCTGCATCGGAATCCACTTCCCAATTTGCGCGAGTTGTTGCCCTTGTTCCTGCTGGATATCTTCAATTTTACCTTGCTGCATTTTCAAATCAATCAGCAAGCTCTCTAAATCCTGGATGCCGGTACCCTGCATCATCAGCTCGTATCTTCTCTTCATCTTGCGCAGCTTGCTTCCTTGGATCAAATTCCAGACCAGCATCCATAGAAACAGGAGAACCAAACCTCCGACGATCCAGCTTAATTGCTCAAAGATGAGATCATTCCATTCCCGCATGCGACTTTCTACTCCTCTTTGCTAAGATCAGTTGATTATTTTATGAATGGCATCCATTAGTACTTGAAGATCTGCTTCTGTTGTCTTGTACCCCACACTGGCACGAACCGCGCCACCTTCCAACGTTCCGGCGGTTTGATGGCCTAACGGCGTACAGTGGTATCCCGCACGAACGGCGATGCCATATTCCCTATCGAGCGCAAACGCAATTTCCGAAGCGTCTCGCCCGTTAATTGTAAAGGATACGATACCTGTGCGAGGCTGACCGATTTCCGGCCCAATCAGATGAACCTTAGGAATCTTCTGCAGTTCCCTCATTAAATATTGCGTTAAGTTCCACTCATGTTGATGAATACGTTCTACTCCATATTCCAGAACCGTGTCCACACCGGCACCTAATCCGGCAATCCCCGGGGTATTCACGGTCCCGGCTTCGTAACGATCCGGCCGAACGGACGGCTGTTCGCTTTCCTCGGATTGACTTCCTGTCCCCCCATGCAACAGCGGTTCCAATTCGAGGTCCGGTCGAATGTATAAGCCGCCGGTTCCTTGGGGACCAAGGAGTCCTTTATGTCCCGGAAACGCAAGAAGATCAATTCCCATCTCTTCTACATTTACCGGATAGCACCCTGCCGTTTGCGCGGCATCCACCAATATCACAGCTCCGTACGCATGTGCTAACCGGCTTAATTCCTGAATTGGCAAAATGCATCCCAATAAATTCGAACTATGGGAACATACAAGTAAACGTGTATGAGGCTGAAAAAGTTTCTCTACTTGACTCAGATCTAATCGACCCTGGCGATCCACCTCGGCGTAATCGACTTCGATCCCTGCGGTCCGCTTCAGAAACTCCAAAGGACGTCTTACAGAATTGTGTTCAACTGTCGTCGCCACCACATGATCCCCTGGCTTTAGCCAGCCCTTGATCGCTAAATTCAACGCCGAAGTCGCATTGGACATCATCGCGATGTCATTGGGATTCGCAATACCAAACAACTGTGCAAGCTTTACACGGGTGTTATAAAGCACCCTTCCCGCCCGCAGCGCCATCCCGTGATTTCCTCGTCCTGCATTGGCGGCTGGTCCATTTAGTATTTCCAACATAACTTCTCCTACGCTAGGAGGTTTCGGCCAAGATGTGGCTGCATGATCCAGGTAAACGACGGGTTTCATCTCGCGCAACGGTGTTCCCCCTTCGAGTTTGTTCTACCACAGTTAAGAAATGACATACCCCTTCTTCTCAAGCCCTTCCTTCACGGCAGGCCGCTCAAAAGATGGATATGTCATTCCGTTTATCGTTAGCTCAGCATATCAAGGATTCGCTGCAAATCCTGCTGGCTGTAATAGTTTATTTCGATTTTACCCTTATCTTTGTTTGCTTTAATTTTTACGGTCGTCTTATATCGTTCACGCAAGCTCTCTTCGACTTCTTCGATATAAGGATCCCTTTTCTTATTGGCAGTTTTCGGTTTTTCCTGCTTTTTGCGATCCAGTTGTTGCACCGCATCTTCCAGGTCCCGAACGCTCCATTCGTGATCGATGCATTGCTGAGCTAACTGTTTAATCGTAGTTGGATCTTTCAACCCCACCAATGCCCGCGCATGTCCCATCGATAATGTTCCACGTGAAACATATTCCTTGACTTCTTCCGGCAAGGATAACAGCCGCAGAAAGTTGGCAATATGAGATCGAGATTTACCCACTTTCATCGAAAGTTCTTCTTGTGTTAACTGGAATTGATCCATCAACCCTTGGTAAGCTACAGCCACTTCCATTGCGTTCAGATTCTCACGCTGCAGATTTTCAATCAGCGCAATTTCCATGACCTGTTGATCAGAGAAACTCCGAACTACCGCAGGGATTGTTGCGTTCCCGCAAAATTGCGATGCGCGGAACCTCCGCTCCCCTGCAATGATCTCATATCCCTTCAGCACACTGCGCACAATGATAGGTTGAATAACCCCATGCTGCCGAATCGATTCGGCCAATTCCCGTATAGCCTCCTCGTCAAAGGTCTTGCGTGGTTGATACGGATTGGCACGAAGCTGATTGAGCGGGATTTCAACAACCTTATCATCATCCTGGATGGATAGTGCCGGAATCAGAGCGTCCAATCCTTTGCCCAATCGTTTATTCATAAGATACCACTTCCTTTGCCAACTCAAGATAAACTTCCGCACCCTTCGAGCGAGGGTCATACGTAATAATGGATTGACCGTGGGACGGCGCTTCGCTCAATCGCACGTTACGCGGAATGACTGTCTTATACACCTTCTGCTGGAAGTACTTCTTGACCTCTTCTATGACTTGAATCCCCAGATTGGTTCGGGCATCAAACATCGTTAACAACACTCCTTCAATTTGTAAGGAGGTATTCAGATGTTTCTGAACCAATCTAACGGTATTCAACAATTGGCTTAATCCTTCCAATGCGTAATACTCACACTGGATCGGGATCAGGACAGAATCGGCGGCAGTCAAAGAATTAATCGTTAAGATTCCGAGGGAAGGCGGGCAATCAATCAAAATATAATCGTACAAATGCCGAATCGGCTGTAACGATTTCTTAAGCCTCACTTCGCGTGAAATCGTGGGAACTAATTCAATTTCTGCCCCGGCCAATTGGATCGTAGCCGGGATAATATGCAAATTTTCAATTTCTGTATGGGCAATTGCTTCCTTGGGATGAACCTCATTAATGAGAACATCATAGATGCAATTTGCGACATCCGCTTTATTAATGCCAACACCGCTTGTCGTATTTCCCTGGGGGTCAATATCGATCAGCAGCACTTTCTTTCCGATGGCAGCTAATCCCGCTCCCAAATTGACAGAAGTCGTCGTCTTTCCGACGCCCCCTTTTTGGTTCGCTATGGCGATGATTTTAGACAATCCAGTTCACCTCAATATAATAGAAGAATCTCTTTGTAGTCCTCATGTACGCATTCTAAGCTGCCGCTACAAAAAGACCTAAAGCAATGCGTGGTGAATACACCTGCCGGTCGATAACGATACATCAAAGTCATGAACGGACGAACATGTCCTGCATAAATGCAACCCTACCGACCCTAATCCACATGGATATAAAGAAGTTCGTGCGGGCGTTCTGACAGCCTGAGCCTGACCGAAAAAGAAGCTGACCTAAACCTCGCGGTTTGGGTCAGCGAGTGAAGTTATGAACGTTTCGGAATTTGAATCACGATTTCATAATGATCCTCATGATCCTTTTCTTCCGTTTTAATTTGCAATCCCGAACCGGTGACCATGTCGATCGACTGGCGAATCGTATTCAGTGCCAATCGGACATCCTTCGTGAAGGAGATTCGTTTCGATGGGGACTTTTTGTTCTTTGCGATTTCCTTATAGAAGGCAATGCGGGCTTCCGTTTGCTTCACATTCAGTTCTTTGCTGATGATTTCCCCCAGAACTTTCAACTGTAACTCTTCTGTATCCAGAGACAATAAAGCACGCGCATGACGCTCAGTAATTTTCCGTTCCATCAACGCGGTCTTTACTCCCTCCGGAAGCTGTAGCAGTCTAATCTTATTGGCGATCGTCGATTGGCTCTTCCCGAGGCGTTGAGCCAAGCTCTCTTGCGTCAATTGATGCAAATCAATCAAATTCTGGTAAGCCATCGCCTCTTCGATCGAGGTTAACCCTTCCCTTTGAAGATTCTCAATCAAAGCGATAGATGCCGCCTGCGAATCGTTGAAATCACGTAAAATCGCAGGAATAGATTCCAGACCCAGCTTCTTGACGGCTCTCCAGCGGCGTTCCCCGGCGATAATTTCATACTTTTCATTCCGGTAACGAACGACAATCGGTTGGATCACGCCATGCGTCCGAATGGTTTGGCACAACTCATCGATTTTCTCGTCGTCAAAGATCGTCCGCGGCTGATAAGGACTGCCGACAATTTCCTCCACCGGAATTTGTCTTACTTCATCTCCGCTGCTACGTTCGGTTAACCCAAACAATTTAGAAAATTGTTCTTTCATTCCGTCAATTACCACCTAGTTTCATAGTGACATAAGGCCAAGCCTTACGGATCATCCCTGCGGGATGATATTTTTCTAAACGAAATGCATTGTTCAAAACTCGATATATCTATTCTACCACTTTTTCCTCTATAATCCTATTCTCTTCTTAAGAGATGTTAGAGAAAAAAAGATAGAATTAATCTGAAAAAGACAGAAAAAAACCTTAGCCATGTTTCACGTGGAACATTTTGCTAAGGGGTGGAACAACATCGTTATAATAAAGGAGTTTTGAGCGGTGTCCCTGCTTTTCTTGGGTACTTCTTCGGCGTAGCGGCGGTTTTCTGGATGATGACTAAATGTCGCTCTGAATTTTCCAAGGGCAGCGAGAACTCCGGTGTTCTAACCCATTTTCCTTTAAGTTCTATCAAGCTGCGAGCAGCCTCTTGAACTTCCTCCTGCGGGTTGCTACCTTTCATTGCTACGAACAACCCTCCCGGCTTAACAAACGGCAGACAAAACTCATTAAGGACTGCCATACGAGCTACGGCCCGAGCCGTGACCAAGTCAAAAGCATCGCGCAGTTCACCCTGTCGTCCTAAATCCTCCGCACGGCCGTGCAGCAGACGAACCTGTGATAAGCCCAACTCATTCACCACATGCTGCAAAAACTGGATTCGTTTGTTCAAAGAATCCACGATCGTTAACTGTAAATGAGGATAACAGATTTTCAAAGGGATCCCGGGAAATCCTGCTCCAGACCCGATGTCCGCCATTGCCACGATCTCCCCCATCGGAACGTGAAAGGCCAAACTGATCGAATCGTAGAAATGTTTGATATAGACCTGTTCCCGTTCGGTAATCCCGGTCAGGTTCATCTTTTCATTCCATTCAACCAATACTTCATAATACCGTTCAAATTGCTTCAACTGCTCCTCCGAGATCTCAATGCCATGACCCTGGAGCAACGTGCAAAATTGGGCTTGTATCGAATCCAATGGTTACCCTCCTGCAGCTGTGACCCGGTTATAATGCTCCAAATACACTAGCAAAATCGAAATATCCGCCGGTGTAACCCCCGAGATCCGCGAAGCTTGCCCGATTGAGATGGGGCGGATTTTGGACAGCTTCTGCCGCGCTTCCATCGCCAGACCTTGGATATCCTCATAATTGATGTTTTCCGGGATTTTTTTCTTTTCCATTTTTTGTAATCGTTCAACGTGAATCAATTGCTTCTCAATATAACCGGCATATTTGATCTGGATTTCCACCTGCTCCTGCATCTCTTCGTCCAGCTCAACTTCAGAAGGAGAGAGCGAAGCGATAAGCGCATACGTCACTTCCGGACGCCGCAAAATGGTCAGCAGATTGCTCCCATCCTGAATGGGTGCCGAGCCGATCGATTCCAGCAGCGGATTGATCTCCACAGGACGAACCTTTGTCGACTTCAACCGTTCGATCTCTTCCTCGACCTTCCGCTTCTTATCCAAAAACCGCGTATACCGCTCCTCAGAGATCAATCCGATCTCATACCCCAGCGGCGTCAAACGCAAATCCGCATTGTCATGACGGAGCAGCAAGCGATATTCCGCACGCGAAGTCAGCAGGCGGTACGGCTCGTTGGTGCCCTTCGTGACCAAGTCGTCGATCAATACACCGATATACCCCTGTGAACGATCCAACACAACAGGTTCCTTGCCCTGCACTTTCCGTGCGGCGTTGATCCCGGCCATAATGCCTTGTCCCGCCGCTTCCTCATAGCCGGAGGTCCCGTTGATTTGTCCCGCCGTAAACAGGCCCGGCAACCGTTTCGTCTCCAGGGAAGGCCATAGCTGGGTCGGTACGACCGCATCATATTCAATCGCATAACCGGTCCGCATCATTTGCACATTTTGCAGGCCTGGCACCGAGCGCAGCATCTTCAACTGAACCTCTTCCGGCATACTGGTGGAGAAGCCTTGTACATAATACTCCGACGTATTTTTCCCTTCCGGCTCCAGGAAAATTTGATGCTTCGGTTTATCGCTAAACCGTACGATTTTGTCCTCGATGGACGGACAGTAACGGGGCCCCGTTCCTTCGATCACCCCGGAGAACATCGGCGCGCGATGTAGGTTATCCGTAATAATCCGATGCGTTTCCTCGGAGGTGTACGTCAGCCAGCAAGGCAATTGCTCGTTGTCCGACCCTTTCGTCTCATAGGAAAAAAACTTCGGCTTCTCATCCCCCGGCTGAATCTCCGTTTGCGAGAAATCAATCGAGTCCTTATGCACCCGCGGCGGCGTTCCCGTCTTGAAGCGCACAAGCTCGAAGCCCAGCTCCTTCAGATTTTGCGACAGGCGCACTGACGGCTGCTGGTTGTTTGGACCGCTTTCGTACATCAGCTCACCCATGATGATTTTTCCGCGCAAATACGTCCCGGTCGTCAGCACAACCGCCTTGGCCCGGTACTCCGCGCCGGTCTTCGTGATCACACCCACGCACTGACCGTCTTCGACAATCAGCTCCTCGACCATCCCCTGGAGCATCGTCAGATTCGGTTCCTTCTCCATCGTTTCCTTCATGGCATGTTGATACGAAAATTTATCCGCCTGCGCACGCAGCGCATGAACGGCCGGGCCTTTCCCGGTATTCAGCATCCGCATTTGGATGAACGTCTTGTCGATGTTACGGCCCATTTCGCCGCCCAAGGCGTCAACCTCGCGCACGACATGGCCTTTCGCCGGACCTCCAATCGAAGGATTACACGGCATAAAAGCAACCATATCCAAATTGATCGTGACCATCAGCGTGCGGCAACCCATCCGCGCTGCAGCTAATGCCGCTTCGCAACCCGCGTGTCCTGCACCGACCACGATCACCTCATAATCTCCTGCAGCGTAACCCATCTATCGTCAACCTCCTTTACCCTACACCCTTCAGACTCTATCCGTAACATCATACCATGAACCGGCCCTGCTGATACTAGAGGCGGCTTATTTCCCCAAGCAAAATTGCGAAAAAATCTGATCGATCAGCGCATCCGGCGCCGAATCCCCAATCACCTCGCCCAGTTGCTCCCAGGCGTACCGGACATCAATCTGCAAAATATCAATCGGGATCCCGGTGTCCGCCGCTTCATAAGCATCCGCCAGCGACTGCTTGGCCTTCTTCAACAAAGCGATATGCCGCACGTTGCTGACATACGTCAGATCGTTCGACTCCAGCTTCCCGCCGAAGAACAAACGGGCGATGGCCTCCTCTAGATGATCCAGCCCTTCTTCCGTTTTGACCGACAATTCGACGATCGCTTCCTCGGAAAAATAACGCCGGACCACCTCCCGATCCAACTGCTGCGGTAAATCCATCTTATTTAATAGAACGATCGTGGATCGCCCTTTCAGTTGCTCCATCAAGGCGATTTCGTCCTCATGCAGCGCCTCGGCGCTATTGAGCACGAGCAGGATCAGGTCCGCTTCGCTCACCGCCGCTTTGGAGCGCTCCACACCGATCTGCTCGACGACGTCCATCGTCTCACGGATCCCCGCCGTGTCGAGCAGCTTCAGCGGGATGTTGTTGATCGTCACATATTCCTCAATCACGTCCCGGGTTGTCCCCGGGATGTCGGTGACGATCGCTTTATTCTCGCGGGCCAGGGCGTTCATCAGCGAGGATTTGCCGACATTCGGGCGACCGACGATCGCCGTCGTAATCCCTTCGCGCAAAATTTTGCCCTGATCCGCCGTCTTCAGCAGCGCGTCGATGCCTTCCGACACCTCCGCGCATTTCTCCTTGATAAACGCCATCGTCATCGATTCCACGTCATGCTCGGGATAATCAATGTTCACTTCGATGTGCGCCAGCGTTTCAATCAACGTATGGCGCAGCTTGCCGATTTGGCGCGACAGCTGGCCTTCGACCTGCTTCAGCGCCACGGAGAACGCCCGATCCGACTTGGAGCGGATCAGGTCGATGACCGCCTCCGCCTGCGACAGGTCGATCCGCCCGTTCAGGAACGCGCGTTTCGTGAACTCGCCCGGCTCGGCGAGGCGAATGCCGCGCTGCTGGAGCAGCAAGTCCATCACGCGTTTGACGGAGATGATCCCGCCGTGCGTGCTAATCTCCACCACGTCTTCCGTGGTGAAGGAGCGCGGCGCGCGAAAGACGCTGACGAGCACCTCCTCGAGCTTGTCGCCCGTCGCCGGGTCTACGATGAAGCCATAATGTACCGTATGGCTTTCCGCCTCCGGCAACGCCGTCTTGGCGCGGAATAACCGCCCCACTTCGGCGATCGCCTCCGGTCCGCTGACGCGGATCACGGCGATGCCGCTTTCGCCTACCGCCGTCGATATCGCTGCAATTGTATCGCTAAGCATTTGCTTCACCTCGCTTAATTGTTTGTTGTATTTCGAAGAAGAATGTTCGTGAATTTCGCAGCACCGCTGGTCGTATGATCCTACGATCGCTGTTGTTCGCGAATTTCTTGGATTGGACTAAACTCAAAAGTTGTAGAAATCCACTCACAAAGGCGAACGCTCCACTTCTTCGGATTCATACGCCCCTCTCCGCCCCCAATTCACTCACCTTCGAAAATTCCGCCCTCACGCTTTGCTCCACAGTGAGCGCATCTCCGCAGGAGACAGCGCCTCCTTGCTCGCAGTCACTCCTCGCCGCACTCAGCCTCTTCACGCTCCCCCTTCGGAGCATCCTCCCTCACGCTTTGCTCCAACGTGAGCGCATCTCCGCAGGAGACAGCGTTCTCCTTGCTCGCAGTCACTCCTCGCCGCACGCAGCCTCTCCTTCGGAGCTTCCGCCCTCACGCTTTGCTCCACAGTGAGCGCATCTCCGCAGGAGACAGCGTTCTCCTTGCACATGTTCTCTCCCTAACCGTCGTAGCCTCTCAACACTCTTCTTCTTAGCATCCGCACTCACAGCCAGCAGGAGCTCCAAAGTAGAGGCGGGCCCCGTAGGGGCGAGAAGCCGGCTCCTATCACCAAAGTCCCTCGGGTGAACCGACAGAAGCAGTCATGAGCAGCACGGTTTACCAGGTATCCCGGGTGAACCCCAAGTAAGACGTACCCCGAAGGGGGGAAAAGCGTTCCATGCACCAACGTAAAGCGCATCCCCGAAGGGGACAGCGAGCAGGAGCGCCTCTTTCCCTCCAACGTTCCTCCAGTTTGCGGGAGCCCAGAGGGCAGCAGGCCCTCGGACGCCCTCCCTTACGGTAAGGGAGGGATGGGGAGGGTTGAGATCAAAAAAAATGACGCCCCCCCAGCTTACGCCGAGCAAACGTCACCTGCGTCTCATTCATTTGCTGTGCTTCAGAGTAATAACGACCCGCCGGTTGGGCTCTTCGCCTTTACTGTAAGTTTTGACCTCCGGGTGATCCTGAAGTTTGGAATGAATCACTTTGCGCTCCTGCGGCGACATCGGCTCGAGCGTAACCTCCTTACGCGTGCGAACGACCCGTCCGGCCAATCTGACGGCAAGTTCCTCCAGCGTTTTCTTCCGGCGTTCCCGGAAGTTCTCGGCATCGAGGACGATACGGATGAAGCTGTCGGAATAACGGTTAGCGATGATATTCGCCAAATATTGCAGAGCATCGAGGGTTTGCCCTCTCCGCCCGATCATTAAACCTAAATCATGGCCCGAAATGTTAAGTACGGTATGGTCTTTGCCAGGGACGACATCAACTTGGACATCCAGGCCCATATTCTCGCCGACCTCCCGGATAAATGACGCCGCCTCCACATAGGGATCCTTCTCGCTGGCCGTGGTCTTCTCCTCCATCACGGGAGCAGATGAAGAACGGGGCGCCGAAGTCGTCCTACTCGAGGTAGGTACTGATGCAGGTTCAGGTGCTTCAAGCAAAGTAAGCTCTACCTTCGCTTCCCTCACCCCTATCAGCCCCAGGAATCCTTTTGACGGCTGCTCTAACACGTTCACGGCGACTTTATCCTCGGTGGTGCCGAGCTGGGTCAATCCTTGTCTAACAGCATCTTCAATGGTTTTTCCCGACGTCACAATTTTATTCATTTCGATTTTTTGGCCTCCTTGGCACCTTTACCGGGATGACCGGCTTTGAGATTGGAGCCGCCCCGCTTCTTATTCCCGGAACCGGAAGATGAACCGCTGCCTCCGCCTGCCGTTGCAGCAGCCGCAGCCAAAGCCGGATCTTTCTTGCGATAGATAAAGAAGTTTTGCGCAATCGTGTACAGGTTACTGAAAATCCAGTACAACGGCAGCGCTGCGGCGAAGTTGTACGCCATCACAAAAATCAAAATCGGATAAACCCACATCATAAACGCCATTGGGCCCTGCATGCCCTGCGGGTTCACGTTCGACATCATCTTCGTTTGAATGAACGTCGTCAATGCCGCAATCGCCGGCAGGATAAACAACTTGTCCGGTTCGCCGAGCTGCAGCCACAGGAAGGAATGCTCTCGGATCGCCGAGTTGTAGTAAATTGAGTTATACAAAGCAATGAACACCGGCATCTGAATGATCAGTGGGAAACAACCCGCCATCGGATTGACCTTGTGTTCCTGGAATAACTTCATCGTCTCCTGCTGCTGCTTCTCCGGATTATCCTTAAATTGCTCCCGGATCTTCTGAAGCTGCGGCTGAATGGCCTGCATCGCCTTCGAACTCTTCACCTGCTTCAGTGTCAACGGCAGGATCAAGGTCCTCACGATCAGCACCATGATTAAAATCGCCACGCCATATGCGCCGTTAAACCAATCTGCAAACGCATCCAGCGCAAGTGAGAAATAGTACACCACATTTGCGGTCCACCACGATCCAGTTGCCCTCATATCTTCCGTCGTGGTAGCCTGTTGAGCATTCTGCGGTGCGCAGCCGGCAAGAACCGCTACCATCAAGACCGCCAGAAGGAGAAGAAGCCATCTTCTTCGGTTAGTCATCAATCGCGACACTTCAAAACCCCTCTCTTAACCTATCCATTTCAACGTAAATCATAACATATTTAAAGGGACAAAGAAACAAGCCTGCCTAGCGTCCGGAAACCCGCAGCAGCGAAGCTTTTCGAAGGACGTGAAGCACGCTTTTTTCGAGATCCTTATAGTCCATTCCTACGGCCCCGTTTCGCACGATCAGAATCAGGTCGACATGGTCGCGAATCTCCGCTTCATGCAGCCGGACGATCTCCTTCAACATGCGCCGCATCCGGTTGCGGACGACAGCGTTTCCGATTTTTTTACTAGCCGAAACCCCCAGCCGAAAGCGTTCGATATCCGGTTTGTTGGACCAGTACACCACCAGTTGGCGATTGGCAAAGGATTTGCCAAACCGGTAGATGCGGTTAAAATCGGCGCGGTTTCTCAAACGAAGTTTTTTATGCACGAGCAGTCTCCTTGATTGGAACTTCTGATATTAGTATAAACCAAACGTCGCCGTATCTATTTGCGCAAGGATCAAGTATAAAAAAAAGACCACCGCGGTGGTCTTTACGCACGCTTTACGCACTCAGTACTTTTCTGCCTTTGAGACGACGAGCAGCGAGAACCTTGCGGCCGTTTTTCGTGCTCATTCTTTTGCGGAAACCGTGAACCTTTTTACGTTTGCTCACATTCGGTTTGAAAGTTGGTTTCATCTATCGCACCCCCTTACAGGATTATCATAATCTGTATATTTACCATTTTCATATCCACAGAAAATGCCTTTATACATTTAACCACACCGCCTAGGAAAAGTCAACTGAACTTCCCTCTGCCCCTGCGGCTTCATCTCCATTATTCACAATCCACAACTCCCGTCACGAAAACTTCGCCAGCCCGGGTTTTCCACAGCGTTCCCCCGGGATCTTTCCGTATAGAAGTTATACACATGTGGAAAAGTATTTTCAACCCATAGCTTCTTCTTCTAAATCCCTTTGCGTTATAAGGTTTACAGTCCATCCGAATCGGAGTATATTCAAGATCATAAGTTGTATACAAGTATACAATATGTGAAAAGAGGTGCTTTATTGATGAAATTAGGCATGATTGGGCTTGGAAAAATGGGCTTCCATCTCGTCTTGAATCTGCTGGAACACGGGCATGAGGTTGTGACCTACGACATGAATTCGCAGTCCATCGCCAGCGCGGCTGAGAAAGGAGCCGTTCCCGCCGTCAACCTGGAGGAACTCGTCGCTTCATTGGAAGCGCCAAGATTGATTTGGGTTATGGTTCCTGCCGGCGACCCGCTTCGTTCGGTTGTGGATCAGCTCACCCCGCTGCTGGAATCCGGCGATATCGTGATCGACGGAGGGAATTCGCATTATAAGAACTCGCTGGAACTCTCGAAGCAACTGGCAGCACAAGGGATTCGCTTCCTTGACGTCGGCACTTCCGGCGGCGTTGAAGGTGCGGAACAAGGCGGTTGTTTCATGATCGGTGGCGAGGAAGAAGCCTTCCGTCTGGCAGAACCCCTCTTCCGCGACATCGCAGTTTCCGGCGGATATCTGTATGCCGGCCCGTCCGGGAGCGGCCACTTCCTTAAGATGGTCCATAACGGCATCGAATACGGCATGATGCAAGCCATCGCCGAAGGGTTCGAGGTGCTCGATAAAAGTCCCTACGATTATGACTTTGAACAAGTCGCCCGGGTATGGTCCAACGGTTCAGTGATTCGCAGCTGGTTGATGGAACTGATGCAGAACGCTTTTGCCAAAGATCCGAAGCTGGAGGGAATCCGCGGGGTTATGCACTCCTCCGGTGAAGGCAAATGGACGGTGGAAACGGCGCTGGATCTGCAAGCTAACGCTCCGGTGATCGCGATGTCGTTATTCATGCGATACCGTTCACTCCAGGAGGACACTTTCCACGGCAAGGTGGTTGCTGCCCTCCGTAACGAATTTGGCGGTCACGCCGTCGAATCGGCCAAGTAATCACTTAAATATGGACAAAACCTAGAGCGGGTTTCCCCATCCAACGAATTTCATGCTATGATCGAAGTATTTAGGGTTAACCGATCAATAAGCGGGATAACATCCCTTGGAATAGGAGAACTATCGCATGCAATACCCTTCTTCCTGGCTAAAAGGCAGCTCGCTCGGCGAATCGATCGCCGCGGAACTGCGCTTGCAAATCATCGGCGGCAGGATCAAACCGGGTGCCGTCCTGTCGGAGAACCGCATCGCTGCGGACTTCGGCACGAGCCGTTCCCCGGTTCGGGAGGCGCTGAAAACGCTCTCCGGCGAAGGGCTCATCAGCCTCCAGCGCATGGGAGCCGTCGTCAAGGGCCTCAGTCTGCAGGACATCGATGAATTGTATGATGTTCGTTATTTAATTGAGAGCTTCGCTTCGCAGCGAGTGGCGGAGGATCCTGAGGCGTTGATCGCAGCCCTGGCGCAAATTATCGACAGAATGGAGCTGGCCGGCAAACACCGGGATGTTGTGGAATTCGCCTACCAGGATCTCTGTTTTCACGAAACGATTATCGTCGGAGCCAAGCATACGCGGATCTTGCATCTATGGACCAGCATCCGTCAAATCGTGATGACGGTGATGCTGATTACGACACGCGAAGTATTGTCGCAGGATGAGGACAAAATCGACTACGTAATCGGCAAGCACCGCAAGCTGCTGCAGGGATTGAAATCGCGTGACGCCGGGATTATTGGCCGGAACGTGGAGGAATACTTCGCGGATTCCCACCGCACCCTGCATACAAGCATCCCCCAATAAGACGGATAAGGGACGGGGTTCCGGACCCTTTTGGCCGATTTATTGTCGACAAGTATACAATAATAAAGTGTTGCGCTTTATTATCTAAGGGAAAACTCATTACAATGGAAATACGAAAATCGAAATGGAGAGAAGGGTTGAAATGAATACCGTAACGCATATGATCGGCCTGGATATCGGGACGACCAGCACGAAGGCCGTGTTGTACGAACGGAGCGGCCAGGTGATCGCCACGGCTAATGAGGAATATCCGCTGTATACTCCCTCCGCTTCCGTGGCCGAGCAGGATCCCGAGGAGATCTTTGCTGCGGTGATCGCGGCGGTGGGACAAGTGATGCAAGCAAGCGGAATCGCTCCGGAACAAATCGGCTTCGTCTCGTTCAGTTCGGCGATGCACAGCGTCATTCCGCTGGACGGCGAAGGCAACCCGCTGATGCGCTGTCTCACCTGGGCGGACAATCGCAGCGCGGATTGGTCGGAGAAGCTGAAGAACGAATGGGGCGGTCACGAAATCTATCTCCGCACCGGCACGCCGATCCACCCGATGTCCCCGCTGACCAAGCTGCTGTGGCTTCGCCATGAACGGCCGGACATTTTCGCGCAAGCCCGCAAATTCATTTCGATTAAGGAATATATCTTCCTGAAGCTGTTCGGAGAGAATGTCGTCGATTATTCGATCGCCTCGGCCACCGGCCTGCTGAACCTGGAGCGCCTGGATTGGGACGAGGAAGCGCTGAAGGTGGCCGGCATCACGCCGGAGCAGTTATCGAAGCTTGTCCCGACGACGTATGTTATGCAAGGCTTGGCGCCCGGCTACGCCAGCGCCATGGGACTCACCCCCTCCACTCGCTTCGTCATTGGCGCAAGCGACGGCGTCCTGTCCAACCTCGGGGTCGATGCGATCGATCCCGGCGTCGTCGCCGTCACAATCGGCACCAGCGGTGCGATCCGCACCGTCGTCGACCGTCCGAGAACCGATCCCAAAGGCCGTATCTTCTGCTACGCGCTGACGGATAAGCATTGGGTGATCGGAGGGCCGGTCAACAACGGCGGCGTGATATTCCGCTGGGTGCGGGATGAATTCGCCGCTTCCGAGGTGGAGACGGCGAAACGGCTGGGGATCAGCCCGTATGACGTGCTGACCAAGATCGGCGAGCGCGTCCGTCCGGGCGCGGACGGGCTGCTCTTCCACCCCTACCTCGCCGGCGAACGCGCGCCGCTGTGGAACCCTCATGCGCGCGGCTCCTTCTTCGGACTGACGCTGCACCATCAGAAGGAGCACATGATTCGCGCCGTTCTTGAGGGTGTCATTTACAACCTGTATACGGTGCTCCTAGCCATGGAGGAACAGATAGGGCGGCCGCGGAAAATTCAAGCCACAGGCGGCTTTGCCCGCTCTCCGCTGTGGCGGCAAATGATGGCCGATATTTTCGATCAGCAGGTAGTGATCCCGGAGAGCTTCGAGAGCTCCTGCCTGGGTGCGGTCGTCCTTGGCTTGTACGCGCTGGGCGAAATCGACTCCTTCGAAATCGTCAAAGAGATGGTCGGCGGCACCCACGAGCATACGCCAAATCCGGAGCATGCCGCAATCTACAAGCAATTGTTGCCGATTTATATCCGGATTTCACGCAAGCTGGAGGAAGATTACGAGGCGATTTCTAGGTTTCAACAACAACAATCCGAGCCCCAATAGACGGAGACATACCAAATCAAATCCGACAACCCGTAAGGGCGGTCGGATTTTTTTTATCCGCGGCCAACCTGACCGAATATTTATACACACTCATCTCCGGCGTTCGAGCTTTCTCGTAATAACTTGTGAATAATTTTTTTGAGATTTTAGGGGGCCCTGTCGAATTCTAAACAAATTATAAACAATATGTAGTGGTGTGAATGAGATTTATGCACAAGTTATTGAATTTGTGGATAAAAGCAGACAGCGCATTGAAAAACAGGCCTTCTTTTGCTATGATTATATTGTTTTCGTTGTGAATATCTAAGTTTATCCGCTGATTTATTAACAGCCTGTGGATAACATTGTGAACAATTCGAAATTTTCTCGTTTTAAAATCATTATACTTTACTTAACATTGGGGATAAAATTCCCCTTTATTTATGTTTTTTCGACTTCTTTCTGCATGGCTTAAGCCACAATTGGAAGATTTAAAAGGAGTGACAGTCTGTGGACAGCCATACTTCGGAAATATGGCAACATATTTTATCCATCATTAATACGAAACTGAGCAAACCGAGCTTTGACACCTGGTTCAAGGCGACCAAGGTGGTCACCTTGACCGATCAGTCGATCGTGATCTCCGCTCCGACCACGTTCGCAGTGGAATGGCTGGAGAGCCGCTACACCAAGCTGGTGGCAACAACCGTTCTTGAGGTGATCGGCAAACAGGTCGACGTCTCGTTTGTGATTGAGGAGTCGGCCCCGCCCGAGCAAGCTCAGGTTTACAAGGAACCTCCCGCTCCCGTCCCAAGCGAGGAAAGCGTTTCCCATATGCTTAATCCGAAGTATACGTTCGATACTTTCGTCATCGGCTCCGGCAACCGATTTGCCCATGCCGCCTCCCTGGCGGTCGCCGAGGCCCCAGCGCGGGCGTACAATCCGCTGTTCCTCTACGGCGGTGTAGGACTTGGCAAGACGCATCTGATGCATGCGATCGGCCATTACATTTTGGAGCACAGCCCCAGCAGTAAAGTCGTGTACATTTCCTCCGAGAAATTTACGAACGAATTCATTAACTCCATTCGGGACAACCGCGCGGAGAGCTTCCGCAACAAATACCGCAACATCGATATTTTGTTGATCGACGACATTCAGTTCCTCGCCGGCAAGGAATCGACCCAGGAAGAGTTCTTCCATACGTTTAACGCACTGCATGAAGAGCGCAAGCAAATTATTATCTCCAGCGACCGTCCGCCGAAAGAGATTCCGACGCTGGAGGAGCGGCTGCGCTCCCGGTTCGAATGGGGCTTGATCACCGATATTCAGCCGCCGGATCTCGAGACTCGGATCGCGATTTTGCGCAAGAAAGCCAAAGCGGAGAACCTCGATATCCCGAACGAAGCGATGATGTACATCGCCAATCAAATCGATACGAACATCCGCGAGCTTGAGGGGGCGCTCATCCGCGTTGTTGCCTACTCTTCCTTGATCAATCAGGATATTACGACCCATTTGGCGGCCGAAGCACTTAAGGATATTATCCCATCCAGCCGACCGAAGATGATCACGATTCAGGACATTCAGCAAAAGGTCGGCGATTATTATAACTTGAAGCTGGACGATTTCAAGGCACGCAAAAGGACCAAAGCGATCGCCTTCCCCCGGCAAATCGCCATGTATTTGGCCCGGGAACTGACCGATTTCTCCTTGCCGAAGATCGGCGATGCGTTTGGCGGAAGGGACCATACGACGGTCATCCATGCGCACGAGAAAATCACCCAGCAGCTCAAGACGGATCAGGAGCTATTCAAAATCGTCAACAACATTACCGAAAAAATAAAAAGTGCCACCTGAATAAGGGATAAGCCTATGCACATGATATTCACATGTGGATAGGCTTCATTTCATATTTTTTCGGTTGTTATCCACATATTCAGTGCCCCTACTACTTCTTCTAATCTATTAAAGATATATACATCTTCATAAGCGGCGGACAAGCCACCGACTCTGATCCTTCACAGCCGCACTTGTCCAAGTGAAGAGGAAGGAAGCAGGGAGCGCCTCAAACCGTACATACCTCTAGGTTATGCTTCGGAGGCGAAGAATATGACAACTCATCTGCTGCCGAAGCCGCTTAATGACAAAGGATTCCCTTAGAAGCGTATGCTTCATAAAACGTTTAGGAGTTGAATTTATGAAAATCCGTATTTTAAAACATGATCTCAATGAATCGATCCAACACGTATCCAAAGCCATTTCGAGCCGGACGACGATTCCGATTTTGACCGGGATTAAGCTGGATGTGAATTTTCAAGGGATGACCCTGACGGCCAGCGATACGGACATTTCCATTCAAGCTTTTATTCCGGCTGAAGATCAGGAGAAGCAAATCGTACAGGTCGAACGTCCGGGCAGTGTTGTCCTGCCGGCGAAGTTCTTCGTTGAAATCATCAAGAAGCTGCCTTCCTCCGAGATTGAGATGGAAGTGCAGGACGGATTCCAGACTTTCATTCGGTCCGGATCCACCGATATCCAAATGGTAGGTCTTGACCCGGAAGAATTCCCGGTACTCCCCAGCATCGAAGAGAATCAAGTGATTTCGATTCCCGGCGATCTGCTGAAGAACATGATTCGGCAAACGGTCTTTTCCATTTCTACCAACGAAACCTCTCCGATTCTGACCGGGGTATTGTGGAATTTGACGGACAACCAATTCAAATTCGTCGCAACGGACCGTCACCGTCTGGCCAGCCGGATTGCCGGTCTGGACGATGCCGACGGCGTGCGCTTCAGCAACATCGTGATCGCCGGCAAAACGCTGAACGAACTGAGCAAAATTATTCCCGATCAAAATACGCGCGTCGACATCGTTGTTGCTGACAACCAAGTGCTGTTCAAGATCGATCGCGTGTTGTTCTATACGCGGATTCTCGATGGAACTTATCCGGATACTTCCAAGATTATTCCGACCACCTATAAAACAGAACTCGTCCTGGACACGAAGAAGCTGAGTGATTCGATCGACCGTGCTTATTTACTGTCCCGTGAGGAGAAGACGAACATCGTTCGCCTGCAGACCCTGGAAGACGGAACGATTGAAATTTCCTCCAGCTCCTCCGAGCTGGGTAAAGTTACCGAGCAGTTGGAAGTAGCCCAGTTTACAGGGGATCCGCTGCGCATTTCCTTCAACTCGAAATACATGCTCGACGTCTTGAAGGTCGTGGAGAGCGAACAGCTGCATATCGGGTTTACGGGAGCTATGAGCCCCATTATCATCAAGCCGGTAGACGACAGTCAAAGCTTGTACCTGATCCTGCCATACCGAACAACGAATTAATCTGTTTAGGGAAGATAAAAAAGGAGCCAACACCCATGAAAATAATTTCCATCTCAAGCGAATATATTAAACTGGATTCTTTTCTGAAGCTGGCGGATTGCGTGTCAACTGGAGGGATGGCCAAAGCCCTCCTGCAGGAAGGCGCTGTGAAGGTCAACCGCGAGCCGGAGGAGCGGCGGGGCCGGAAGTTGTATCCGGGCGATCTCGTTGAGGTGGAAGGATGCGGTTCTTTTCAGGTGACGGGAGAACAAGCGCCCTGAAGTGCCCTGACCGGGCCGAACCGCCGAAAACCGGCGGAAGATGAGGGGGCTTAGAACGTGTTTGTAAATCGTTTATCGCTGCAAAACTACCGGAATTACGGCACCCTTACGCTGGACGCCTTCGGCGCGGTTAATCTCATCATCGGGCGCAATGCCCAAGGGAAGACGAACCTGCTTGAGGCGTTGTTCGTGCTTGCGCTGACGAAATCGCACCGGACCGGCAAAGACAAGGAGCTGATTTCGTTCGGCAGCGACCATGCGGTGGTGTCGGCTGAGGTAGAGAAGAAGTACGGTGCGGTACAACTGGAGCTGCGATTGACGCCGCAGGGCAAGAAAGCGAAGCTGAACGGGCTTGAACAGCGGAAGCTGAGCGATTTTATCGGGGCGATAAACGTTGTGATGTTCGCTCCCGAGGATCTAGAAATCGTCAAAGGAACTCCCGGGGTACGGCGCCGGTTCCTTGACATGGAGATCGGGCAGGTTCAGCCCAGCTATCTCTATCATTTGCAGCAATATCAGAAGGTGCTGATCCAGCGCAATAATTTGCTGAAGCAGGCTTGGGGGGCCGGCCCCGAAATGACGACGATGCTGGACATTTGGAACGAACAGTTAGTCGAACATGGTGTTAAAATTATCAAAAAACGGAAACAATTTATAAGCAAACTGCAAAAGTGGGCGGAGCACATTCACGAGGGGATCACCGGAGGCGGCGAAACCTTGAAATTGGCTTATCTTCCTTCGTTCGGCGAGGCCGAGGAAGAAGATGAAGCTGTCCTATTGCGGCAATTTATGATAAAGTTATCACAAATGAAAGATCAGGAAATTCGCCGCGGCATGACGCTTTGCGGACCGCATCGCGATGATCTGTCGTTTATTATCAACGGCAACGAAGCGCAGGTCTACGGCTCCCAGGGCCAGCAGCGGACGACGGCATTATCCTTGAAACTGGCGGAAATCGAGCTCATTCACGAGGAAATCGGCGAATACCCGATCCTTCTCCTGGATGACGTTTTGTCGGAATTGGATCCGTACCGCCAGACCCAATTGATCGAAACGTTTCAGAGTAAAGTGCAGACGTTCATTACGGCTACGGGGATCGAAAGCATCAATGCGAGCCGGCTACAGGACGCCAGCATTTTTCATGTTCAGGAAGGACAAGTCCAAGGTTAAGGACGGAGGGAAACGGATGTATATCCATTTGGGCGGAGAAAAGGTGATTCTCTCATCGGAGTTGATTGCCATTTTCGATATCACGATCGAGAAATCTTCAAAAATATCCAAGCAGTTCCTCAGCCATGCGCTTGAGGCAAAGAACGTGGTGCGCATCGGCGAAGAGGAAGCGAAGTCGATTGTCGTGACCCAAAACGAGATCTATTACTCGCCGATCTCCTCCGCTACGCTGAAGAAGAAAGCGAACGTGATTTTAGCGGTTTAGCCTTGAATTTGATTCTAGAGAAGTAGGTGAAGGTTTTGTCAATGAACGAACAAACATATGACGAGAGTAATATTCAGGTGCTTGAAGGTTTGGAAGCGGTACGCAAACGGCCGGGGATGTACATCGGTTCGACCAGCGTTCGGGGCCTGCATCACCTGGTATGGGAAGTCGTAGACAATAGTATCGACGAAGCGCTGGCCGGCTATGCGAACAAAATCGACGTCATCGTTCATCCTGATAACAGCGTAACGGTAGTGGATAACGGCCGGGGGATTCCGGTCGGTATGAACGAAAAGCTGCA
The DNA here is from genome assembly GCF_900021165.1 of Paenibacillus phocaeensis. GTDB lineage: Bacteria > Bacillota > Bacilli > Paenibacillales > Paenibacillaceae > Fontibacillus > Fontibacillus phocaensis. The sequence goes on from NZ_FCOQ01000013.1 coordinate 265,351, forward strand.
GAAGTCAACGCTGGAAGTCGTCATGACCGTGCTCCATGCCGGGGGAAAATTCGGCGGCGGCGGATATAAGGTATCCGGGGGCTTGCATGGTGTAGGCGTGTCCGTCGTGAATGCCCTCTCGACCAAGGTCATCGTTGAGGTCAAGCGGGACGGCCATGTGTATCAGCAGGAATACCATCGCGGTGTACCTCAATACGAGGTGCGGGTTATCGGCGACACGACCGAAACGGGAACGACAACGAGATTTTATCCCGATCCGGAAATTTTCACGGAGACGACGATTTTTGATTTCAATACCCTGTTAACGCGGATTCGCGAGCTGGCCTTCTTGAACAAAGGCATCAACATTTCATTGACGGACGAACGGACGGGTCATAGCGAGTCGTTCCACTACGAAGGCGGCATTATGGAGTATGTCCGCTTCCTGAACCATAACCGTGAAGTGCTTCATGAGGATCCCATTTACGTCGAAGGACAGCGGGACATGATTCAGGTTGAAGTTTCGCTGCAGTATAACGACAGTTATACGGAAAATATTTATTCTTTCGCAAACAACATTCATACGCATGAGGGCGGGACACATGAGTCCGGCTTCAAGAGCGCCTTGACCCGGATCATTAACGATTATGCCCGCAAGACCGGTATGATCAAGGAGAACGATTCAAACCTGACCGGGGATGACGTCCGGGAGGGCTTGACTGCGATTATTTCCGTCAAAATTCCGGAACCTCAGTTCGAAGGACAAACGAAAACCAAGCTGGGCAACAGCGAAGTGCGCGGGATTGTGGAATCGCTGTTCGCGGAGAAGCTGCAGGAGTTCATGGACGAGAATCCTTCCGTGTCCCGGCGAATCCTGGAGAAGTCGCTCCAAGCCTCGCGGGCACGGGAAGCGGCGCGTAAAGCGCGCGAACTGACGCGGCGCAAGAGCGCGCTCGAAGTCAGCGCCTTGCCGGGCAAGCTTGCCGACTGCTCCTCCAAGGACGCTTCGATCAGCGAACTGTATATCGTCGAAGGGGACTCGGCGGGCGGATCGGCGAAGCAAGGACGGGATCGCCACTTCCAAGCGATTTTGCCGCTGCGCGGGAAGATTCTGAACGTCGAGAAAGCGCGGCTGGACCGGATTCTCGGAAATGCGGAGATTCGGGCCATTATCACGGCGCTCGGCACCGGGATCGGCGAGGAATTTGATATTTCGAAGGCGCGGTACCACAAGATCATCATCATGACCGATGCCGACGTCGACGGCGCGCATATCCGCACCCTGCTGTTGACCTTCTTCTTTCGCTACATGCGCAAGATCATCGAAGCAGGATATGTCTACATCGCACAGCCGCCGCTGTTCAAGATTGAACGGAACAAAGTGGTTCGTTACGCCGGCTCGGAGAAAGAACGCGATGAAATCATCGCCGAATTTGGCGAAGGCGTCAAAGTCAATGTGCAGCGGTACAAAGGTCTGGGCGAGATGAATGCCGAGCAGCTCTGGGAGACGACGATGGATCCGGAGAGCCGCACGATGCAGCAGGTATCGATTTCCGACGCCATCCAGGCGGATGCGATTTTTGATACGCTGATGGGGGATAATGTTGAGCCGCGGCGGGATTTCATCCACGAGCACGCCAAATACGTCAAGAATCTTGATATCTAAGCGATATAGGGACCCTATAGAAAAAGGCTGTTCTAAACTGACCGGGCTTCCGCCCGGCAGATTTAGGAACAGCCTTTTTCTATTTTGCTTTGGCGGACTTGGCCTTCAACCGTCCGTAAGCGACGGCGTAGCGCCGAATTTTTTGGTAGACCTCCTTGGGATGCAGCATTTTGAAAGGGAACAAAGCCGGCTTCGTGTTGACTTCCAGAATCCAGATTTGATGCTGCTCGTCGATCGCGATGTCCAGGCCGATTTCCTTCAGTTTGGGAAATTTGCGGGCCAGTTGAAGCGCTGCCTGTACGCCAACCGATTTCATTTCCTTGTATTTCTCGGCAAATTCTCTGGGCGTCAGATGGGAGCTGAGCAAATCCTCGATCAGCATGACGCTGCCGCCCCCGTGATAGTTGGTGATGACCTTCTGCTGCGCGGCAATCCGTCCGATAAATCCGGTGGTTTCCCAAGTTTTGCGCGGTGTCCGCTGCACAAGGGCGCGAATATCGAATCTGCGTCGGCGGTAGGTGAGCAGGCGGATGCCTTTTTGGATCAAGTAGGACTTCTGTCCGATCTTCCCGGTTAGGGCGGCGTGCAGATCCTCGACCGTCGGGTACAGCTCGTATTCGATCCCATGCCTGAGCTTATATTGGACCGGGCTTCCCGGGGCCAGATCGTCCGTCCATTGCTCAATGCTCATGACACCGATGCCATAGGTCCCCTCATCCGGTTTGACGAAGACATAGCCGTACGTCTCGAGCATATCCCGGAGATGCTCGAAGGAGTATTTTCGCGTATCCGGAATGTATGGACGAAGGGATTCCTTCTGGCGGATCACTTTCGTTTTCTCCCACTTGCTTGCGATACGTTGGATCGTCAAATCGTTTAACCTTCCTTTCTTTCGGACCGCGGCGGGCCCGTTCTCATCCGTGCGAAAAACATAGGACAGAAGAGAAAAACAATGGTATAATTATAAGATATGGGGATTTTATAAGCTTTTTCAGTGATTCAAAGAAAATGCCTATATCCGTAGTGTATGAACGTACGATTCGATGGGAGTGGACACATCCCTATTTTTTTGCTGTCTATGGATCGTGTGCTGAAGACCGGTCACGTTTAATTGAGCTTGATTTGTGAAAGTAATATAATGAAAGTGGCGGTTTCTCGGGCTTTTTCCCATACGAAGGCACGTGGATAGATTATGAAGGAGGTCCAGCATGGCGGAAGAAAAATTCTCTCAAATCATAGATCGGGACATTAATGTGGAAATGCGCGAGTCCTTTATGGACTATGCCATGAGCATTATTGTCAGCCGTGCGTTGCCGGATGTGCGGGATGGTCTGAAGCCGGTGCATCGACGCATTCTGTATGCAATGTCGGATTTGGGGATGCATCCGGACAAACCGTTCAAGAAGTCGGCGAGAATCGTCGGTGAAGTCATCGGTAAATATCACCCTCACGGGGACTCTGCCGTTTACGAGACAATGGTTCGGATGGCGCAGGATTTCTCGATGAGATATATGCTCGTCGAAGGCCATGGCAACTTTGGTTCGGTCGACGGCGATATGGCTGCGGCGATGCGGTATACGGAAGCACGGTTATCCAAAATCGCAATGGAAATGCTGCGTGACATCAACAAAGAAACGATCGATTTCATGCCGAACTACGACGGTGAGGAGCACGAACCGGTTGTCCTTCCTTCCCGCTTTCCGAACCTGCTGGTGAATGGCGTGTCGGGGATTGCGGTCGGAATGGCGACGAACATTCCTCCGCATAACTTAGGGGAAGTCATCGACGGGGTTCATGCTTTGATTGAGAATCCGGAGATTAGTTCGCTGGAATTGATGGATTATATCAAAGGCCCGGATTTTCCGACGGCCGGTTATATTTTGGGACGTTCGGGGATCCGGCAGGCGTATACGACCGGTCGCGGATCGATAACGATGCGGGCCAAGACGACGATTGAGGAGCACAATAACAAAGCTCGCATCGTGGTGGAGGAGCTTCCTTACCAGGTCAATAAAGCCCGTTTGGTTGAGAAAATCGCCGAGTTGGTCCGCGAGAAGAAGATCGACGGCATCACCGACTTGCGCGATGAGTCCGACCGTACAGGGATGCGTGTGGTTATCGAGCTTCGCCGAGATGTGAATCCGAGTGTCGTGCTGAACAACCTGTATAAGCATACGGCGCTGCAAAGCACGTTTGGCATTAATATGCTGGCGATTGTGAACAATGAGCCGAAGATCCTGACGCTGAAGGACGTTCTGAGCCATTACCTGAAGCATCAGGTTGATGTCGTACGCCGGCGCACGGAATTCGATTTGAAGAAAGCCGAAGCTCGGGCGCATATCCTGGAAGGCTTGCGGATTGCTCTGGATCATATTGACGAGGTCATCGCCCTGATCCGGGGTTCGAAATCCGATGAAGAAGCCCGCGTAGGCTTGATGACTCGCTTCGGGCTGAGCCTCGAACAGGCGCAGGCGATCCTCGATATGAGACTCCGCCGGTTGACCGGCTTGGAACGCGAGAAGATCGAAGATGAGTACAACGAATTGCTGCAGAAGATCGCTGAGTATCGCGAGATTCTGGCGAATGAACATCTCGTGCTGAAAATCATCGGCGATGAGCTGCAAGAAATCCGCGAGAGATTTGCCGACGAACGCCGCACGGAGATTACGATCGGCGAAGAGAGCATCCTTGACGAGGATTTGATCCCGCAAGAGGAAGTGGTCATCACGATCACGCATACCGGCTACATCAAACGGTTGCCGGTTACGACGTACCGCAGCCAGAAGCGCGGCGGGCGCGGCGTCGTCGGGATGGACACCAAGGATAATGACTTTGTGGAGCATTTGTTCGTCACGAACTCCCACCATTATCTGATGTTCTTCACCGACCGCGGCAAGGCCTACCGGTTGAAGGCGTATGAGATCCCTGAGTTGGGACGTACCGCGCGGGGGACGCCGATTATCAACCTGATTCAAATCGAGCAGGGAGAGACGGTCAACGCGGTC
>NZ_FCOQ01000014.1 GCF_900021165.1 Paenibacillus phocaeensis
GGAAGTGCAGCAATGTATGGAGCTGACAGGTACTAATCGGTCGAGGGCTTATCCAAAAAACTCCAAAAAGTGGCGTCAGGCTGAACAAGCCGATCCGAGCACTTGAGGAGACTAACACGCAAACTTTCGTTTCGTATCCAGTTTTCAAGGATTAAACCTTGAACTGTTTGGTGGCGATGGCGGAGGGGTTCCACGCGTACCCATCCCGAACACGACCGTTAAGCCCTCCAGCGCCGATGGTACTTGGACCGAAGGGTCCTGGGAGAGTAGGACGCCGCCAAGCAAAGACAAAGAGCACTGCCGTTAATCCGGCAGTGCTCTTTTAGTTTTATCCATAAGTGCGGAGCTGCAGTTAATTTCGGAGAAACCGCCGTTTTGGGGTAATTAGTTGCCTGTATGCAGTTATTTTCGGCGATAATCGGGGAATGGGGCTGTTTGAGCAAATTTAACTGCATGTGGGCAACTATTGGGCCTGATTTGCCGAAAAGGTGAGAATTAACTGCACAAGCACAACTATTCAGTAACTTCTACTTCGTCAAGGGATGACCAAAGAGCACCGAGAGCACCGATTGAACATTTGATGGCCACCGGCGGCGAGGCGAGGCGTTACACAGGTGTCCGGCGCAAACTTGAGAATTAAGTGCGGAGCTGCAGTTAATTTCGGAGAAACCGCCGTTTTTGGGCAATTAATTGTCTGTATGCAGTTATTTTCGGCGATATTCGGGGAATGGGGTTGTTTGAACAAATTTAACTGCATGTGGGCAACTATAGGGCCTGATTTGCCGAAAAGGTGAGAATTAACTGCACAGGCACAACTATTACAAGTAACTTCTACTTCGTCAACGGATAATCAAAGAGCACTACCGTGGTTTTGGTAGTGCTCAATAGAGGAAATTATGGCGTTAATCTGGGAGCGTGCCGGTGATGGGTGCCTTGTTCGTAGCTGTAAGCCAATTTAATCAGTGTGCCTTCGTCAAATGCACGACCCAAGAATTCGATGCCAACCGGCAGGCCGTTTGCCGTAAAACCAGCCGGTACCGTAATAGCTGGAAATCCTGAGAACGGACTCAGACGATTGTTGTTCCCGGACGACTGACTGTCGCCGATTAACGCCGGCGGTTGGGTGCTTGTCGGGTACACGATCGCATCGAGGTTGTTGTCCGCCATCACCTTCAGGAGAGATTCACGGGTCAAGCTGGTGCGCTTCAGCACGATATCCTTATACTCCTGGGTATCCAGCGATTCCCGGGAATCGCGGGCTTTCATCGATTGCTCTTGGGTTTTGTCGTACTCACCAGAGGCAATAATTTCAGCCAGACTGTGATAAGGGGCATCTTCGCCCAAATCCTTCAGGTATTCGTTCAACTGAAATTTGAACTCATAACCGCTTAAACTGGGGTACTTATTGATCTCCGCTAAATGAGGAATCTTGATGTTTACGACCGTTGCGCCGAGGCTTTCCAGCTCACGGACGGCGTTAGAGACCACATCGGACACCGATCTCTCCTGATCGTTGCCTTCCGGGAAGAGTTCAGTTGCTACGCCGATGCGTGCGCCTTGCAAACCATCAGCGTTAAGATAGTCGGTGTAGCTCTCCGGGATACGGCCAACGCTATAGGCGGTAGCGACATCGTCCGGATCATAGCCGGCTGTAACGTCGAGAAGGATTGCCGCATCTTCGACCGTACGGGCCATCGGACCGCCGACGTCCTGAGTCAGGGCTAGCGGGATAATACCATCCCGGCTGGATAAGCCGATTGTTGGGCGGATGCCGACCAGACTGTTAAAGCTGGAAGGGATACGAATCGAACCGCCGGTGTCCGTGCCCAGTCCGGCAACGGCAAAGTTAGCGGCAATGGCTGCCCCGGTACCGCCGCTGGATCCGCCAGGATAATGATCCGGAGCATAAGGATTTTTCGTCTGACCGCCTAAGGAACTGGAGGTTGTAATGCCAAAGGCAAACTCGTGCAGATTGGTTTTGCCTAATATAATCGCCCCGGCTTCTTTGAGCTTGGCAATCTGATCGGCATCCTGATCAGGCACGGAATCTCGCAAACACAGGCAACCCGCCGTGGTAGGCATGTCGGAGGTATCGAAATTATCTTTTACTAAGAGTGGAATTCCGTGCAAAGGCCCGCGCGGACCTTTTACAGCTCGCTCCTGATCCAACGCTTCAGCTAACTCTAAAGCCTCAGGGTTAAGGGTTAAGACTGCCTGAAGAGAGATCCCCTGGTCGTCATATTTGGCGATGCGATCCAGATACATCTGAACCAGTTGTTTCGAAGTTATCTTGCTTAGCTCCATCGCCAGCTGAATTTCGGAGATCGAGGCCTCAGGGAGCACAAAGGGCTTTAAATAGCCTAGAACACGTTCACGAAGCCGTTCGAGATCGTTTGTCGACAGAGGTTCATCAGGTTGAAACAAGGTATCGGAGTAACCTTTCATCAGACCGGCTTGAACGACCGCTCCGACCGCCCCCGCGTAATTCGACTGGTCGGGAACGTCGCGGAAGGCTTCAGCCGTACTCTCCAGCCCCAACCATTGTTGAAGCAAGACAGCGACCTGGCTGCGGAGCACTTGATTCCCTGAGAGCTCCGGCATGGTAAACGAGCCCCCCGCCTCAACCGCAGCTTGTTTCATCGTCTGACGGAAATGCTCGCCGGTAACCAGCGATGAGGCTGTAACCGATGAAGCCGCTTGAGCTTGCGGGGTCGGCCCCGCTCCTAAACCGGCGATGAGCACAGAAGCTAGCAGCAATATACTTCTTCTTTTCCAGCGCGGTCGATATCGGTTCATAAGCCATTCCTCTCCCCTACAAATGATTAAAGTTATGTGAATTATCATAATTTGATGTTAGATATGATGACAAAGAGGATGGTACTTCAATAAAACGCATACATGATGGAATATTACCTTAAAGCGCGATTTTACTTCGAGTTCCTTTTATTAACGAATTTTAATAATGTACTTGCAAGATGTTATATAAAGTGACTCGAATCTAACGCAAATTTACGATTTTCTGAAAAACCACTGAGATATTTTCAGTTTCTACCAAATGGAATGTAACCATTTTGTTACCGACATGGATACGTCTGCCGTTATAATTAGAATGGTATGTTAGCATCTAGGGCATTTAGCCTATCCGGAATCTATATCAGAGTGACAGCAGGAAGTTTTTTTCAGTATATAGGCAGGGGTAAGGAGGAATGGATCATGCGGCGAAGAGGGATACGAATATCCTTATGCTTCATGTGGGGAGTCTTGATGATGATTGTCATCGCAGGCTGTGCATCTTCCGAGCCTTCGTGGACGGATTTTGTGGGAGCAACGGTCGAGAAGAATTTTCCCGTCCCTAAAGAGGCGAATCAAACGGAAACGGCTCTTAATAACTCCAAGATGGACTACGTGCATTATAAGCTTACCGGACTCAAGGAGAGCAGCGAAATCCCCGAGGCCTATGAGAAGGTGATTGCGGAATGGGGATGGAAGGAGAAAAAGGAAGAAAGCACGGGATCAACCCGAGTGTACGAGAAAGGGAAGCAAATTGTGCAGCTGACGCTTCACGATAACTCTATTACCGTTCTGGTCCCGAAAAGAGAAGAGAAAACAGTCATTCAAGGTTTGGAGAGCAGTAGTCCTTGACCTTAGGGACTTCGGATATGATGGCGGCGCCCGTTACCGGACAAGTCGGTACAAACAATTGCGTAACAGCACACACAAGAAGCCTGAACTCTGCAGCGGCGCAGGGTACAGGCTTCTTTCTTTGTTAACCGTTCATTGCATGTAATAGGCAATTTCGAGACCGGTGATTTTGATCATTCCGTCTTTCCGTTGTCCCCGCAGGATCGCAAGTACGATCAATCGGGGGATCATCAGCCAAAGATGCCAGAAAAATAAAGAAAGCACAAAGGAGATCGGTGACCAAGGGATCAGAATACCGATAATACAGCATCCAATCCAGGCGGTATGAAGGTGGACCCGACGATACACAGGGTAGGCGATATATTGATCAGGCATGTAACCGATCCACGGCATCTGACGGGAGAATCGCCAACGCTTTCGATAGGAATGGCTGACGATCATCAACACGGAGCGGGAGATGACATATTGGATCCACAATAGGACCGGGATGGCCAGCAGGAAAAAAAAGACGCTGGTCCAGGATATAAAAACCGTCTCAGCAGCCAGCCAGATGACGGGGAGTATTCCTAAGCTGTGGATGAGCGACTTCGGCAAAACCTTCTTTTTGAGCAGCGTATAATGATAAAACGTTGCATGAGTTTCGGTTTCGGCGGACATCAAGCGTTCGATCCTCCTTCAAATTGACATGAGCTTCCGCAAAGGCGGACTAGCTCTTCTTAATATATCGGATGAAACCAAGAATAATTAAGACGCCGCGTACAAACACCGCATACGGATCAGCGGCATAAGATAAAGTAGAAAGCGGACTATGAAAAGGTTTAAAATAGTAGAATCTGTGTCATACTGATAGTAAAAAAGACAAGGTGGGATCGGGCATGGATGAGCTGGGCGTCAGAACTTGCATTATTTGTGGAGAACCAAAAAACGAGGGAATTCATATCGTATCGGAATTTATCTGCGACGCTTGCGAGGCAGAGATGGTGCACACTGATGTGCAGGAGGAGAAATACCATTTCTTCATTCATCAAATGAAGCAGATCTGGGTGCAAAAAAATGCATAACACTGCCGGTTAAAAGGACCTGTTCATTTTGGGAGCAGGTCCTTTTATGTTGCCCTACCGGGCGAACTAGCGGTAAAATGAAGCAAAGGATACAATTGCACAAAGATAGGAAGACCTTGACTCGGAAGGATTAAGCATAGGAATGGAAGAGGAACGAAATCAAGCTGCCCCATTGTACGAGGCCCTAAGGCGATATCGTGAGAAAAAAGATGCTACTTTTCATGTGCCGGGGCATAAAAACGGACAAGCCTTGCGTGGCGATATCCGTGCGGAAGATGGACTGTTGAGCGTGATGGAAATCGACGTCACGGAAATCACCGGGACGGATGATCTCCATCATCCGGAGGGCGTCATCCGCGAGGCGCAGGAATTGGCGGCCGCCCAGTTTGGGGCGGAGGAGACATTTTTTCTGGTTGGCGGCAGCACGGCTGGCAACCTGGCCTTGATCCTGAGCGTGTGTACCGCGCCAGGAGATGTGCTGCTCGTGCAGCGGAACGTGCATAAATCCGTCATTCACGGATTGATGTTGGCGGGTGCGCACGCGGTGTTTTTGGCGCCGCGGCAGGATACCGGCAGCGGGCTGGCCACCATCCCAAGCGAAGCCGCGGTGCGGGAAGCCTTGCGCCGATATCCCGGCGCGAAGGGATTGCTGCTCACGCACCCGAGCTATTACGGGATGGGCGCGCCGTTGCAGCCGCTGGCCGAGCTGTGCCACGCGTACGGCGTGCCGCTGCTCGTCGACGAGGCGCATGGCGCCCACTTCGGCCAGCACCCGGCGCTGCCGGAGAGCGCGCTGGCCGCGGGAGCCGATGGCGTCGTGCAGTCGACGCACAAGATGCTGACCGCGCTCACGATGGGCGCGATGCTGCACGTGCAGGGCGGGCTGCTCGACCGCGCGCTGCTGCGCCAGCGGCTGGCGATGCTGCAGAGCTCCAGCCCGTCCTACCCCATCATGGCTTCGCTCGATCTGAGCCGAAGCCTGCTGGGGACGCACGGCCCCGCCTTCTTCGAGGGCGGGCTGGCCGCGGCCGCGCATCTGCGGCGCAGCCTGGCCAAGCTGCCGCGCTTCGGCGTCGTTGCACCGCCGGGCGCCAGCGGAGGGGCTGCTGCATATACTATCCAAGATCCTTTGAAACTTGTGATTTATGATGTATCCGCAGCCCTCACCGGGTATGAACTGCAGGAGCGGCTCGAGGCTCAGGGATGCGTGCCGGAAATGAGCGATGACCGCTACGTCGTTCTGGCGCTTGGCCCCGGGACAACGATGGAGGATGCCGAGCGGCTGCTGCAGGCGTTGGAGCAGATCGCTGAGACTGGTAGAGCTGGGGTTGCGGCGAGCTCCAGCACCTCTACGGGAAGGGACAATCAACTTTCCACGTGGAACATTACGACAGATGAGGTCGTTTTGTCCGAGGTGTCCGAGCCTGTCCCCTTTGGCCTTACGCCGCTGCTCCCGGCAGAGATCGAGGTCGTATCTACCCGGGACTGCCTGGGCCGGCAAGCAGCCGAGATGATCGTTCCGTATCCCCCCGGCATTCCACTGCTTTACCCCGGGGAATGGATCACCGAGGGAATTCGGCAGCGACTGCTGCAGCTTCGGGATTCCGGAGCCAAGTGCCAGGGGGCGGCAGATCCGCGGCTGCAAACGATTCGAGTCAAGAAGAGATAAAGCCAAGCATATACTTGTACATGATTTTTCGATAAGAAAGCAGGGAACGAACTAGATGAACCATCAAGCCGAAGGATTATTCATTACGCTCGAAGGGGGGGATGGCTCCGGCAAAACCACGGTTATGCGGGAATTGGAACAGGCGTTAGAAGAACATGGCGTGTCGTTTATATCTACGCGGGAACCCGGAGGTATTGAAATTGCCGAGAAGATCCGCGAAGTGATCCTGAATCCGCAGCATACGACGATGGATGCGCGGACGGAGGCGCTGTTGTACGCGGCATCCCGGCGGCAGCATTTGGCGGAGAAGGTGGAGCCCTCCCTGGAGCGAGGGATAACGGTTCTCTGCGATCGATTCCTGGACAGCAGTCTGGCTTATCAGGGATATGCTCGCGGGCTGGGGATCGATGAAGTGCTGGAGATCAACCTTTTCGCCACCAAGGGGCGGTATCCGGACCTTACCTTCTATCTCGATATCGAACCGGAAGCCGGATTGGCCCGGATTGCCGCCGGAGCCGGACGCGAGGTGAACCGTTTGGACATGGAAAGCCTGCAATTTCATCAAAAGGTTCGGGAAGGGTATCGGATTCTCGCAGCGAAGTATCCGGAACGCATCAAAACGATCGATGCTTCGCGCAGCAAGGAAGAGGTTGCTGCGGAGATTCGCGGGCATCTTTCCGCGACAATAAAGGATTTCATGGCCTAGCCGTCAAATAGGTTAGTAGGGTACATTTTTTTATAAAACAAGGAGGTACTGCATATGAAACTGATTGTTGCGATTATCCAGGATAAAGACAGCAACCGGCTATCCAGCGCGCTCGTGAAGGAAAACTATCGGGCAACCAAGCTGGCGAGTACCGGAGGGTTTCTTCGGGCGGGGAACACGACATTTATGATCGGTGTAGACGACCATCAAGTGGATGCCGTATTGAACGTGATCCGTAACAGTTGTAAAGTGCGGGAGCAGTTGGTTACCCCGGTGACGCCGATGAGCGGTACTACCGATTCGTATTTGCCGTTGCCCGTTGAGGTGCAGGTGGGTGGGGCGACGGTGTTTGTACTCCCAGTAGACCGTTTCGAACACTTCTAAATATAGCGGTTATTAAAAAGTCAACTTTTGATCACGAAGTTATTCGGGAAGCGGATGCGACATCGAATCTTGAACTCAACCGGGCCTTCCGTTGCTCACGTAGATCTATCTACGCTGTGCTACTCAGTCCCTAGTTTCGTCCAACCTTCTCGGTGCTGAAAAGCCGACTTTTTAATCTTCAGCATGAGAGGAAATCAAAAAAGTCATCTTCCCACCACGAAGCGTATCAAGGAAGGGAAATCGACATCGAATCTTGAACCTCTTTTTCTATATCAACCATAGGCGGTGAACGCTTTGAAAATTGATCCGGGATACCGGCCGCTCAAAAGCGGCTTGGGGGTGACTGACAGCCCAGCCAAGCCGGTGCAATCCAAGAGCTTCTCCGATGTGATGCAGCAGCATGGCCAGCAGGCAACCCAAGAAGAGCTGAACCGGAGATTTAAGGAAATTCAAATGCAAGGGGACCGGCTTGCCCGGTCCATGACCGTTCGGGAGCTGAAGGCGTACCGGATGATGGTCAAGCGTTTTCTGGAGGATACGGTTCGGCGGGGGGTAACCATTAAGGAATCCAAAGGATGGGACCGCCGCGGCCGCGGGAAGCGCTACAAGCTGCTGGATGAAGTCGATGCTGCGCTTCTGGCGATGGCGGACGAACTGCTGGAGACCGAGCAAGGCAAGATCGAACTGCTGCAAAAAATCGGCGAAATCCGCGGCATGTTGATCAATTTGTGTTTCTAGCATTGAAAGGACGAGGTCAAACGCAATGTCATTTCAAGAGATCATCGGGCAGGATACGGCCAAACAGCTGCTGCAGAGCAGTCTGAGACGCCGAGAAATCTCCCATGCCTATCTATTTAGCGGACCGCCTGGAAGCGGGCAGATGGAAATGGCCATGGCCTTCGTCCAGGCGTTGTTCTGCACTCAAGGCGGAGACGACGCTTGCGGGGAATGTCTAGAGTGCCGCAAGGTGCTGCACGGCAATCATCCCGATTTAATCACGATCAAGCCCGACGGGGCAACGATCAAAATTGAACAAATCCGCGACCTTCAACGGATCTTCTCCTATCGTTCGGAGAGCGGAAATCCTAAGGCTTATATCATTGACGAATCTGAAAAAATGACGGTGCAAGCAGCCAACAGCCTGCTGAAGTTTCTGGAAGAGCCGCCCTCCCCGGCTGTAGCGATTCTGCTGTCGGACAATGGACGAGCCTTGCTTCCGACGATTCAGTCGCGGGCACAGTGGGTTCCTTTCTCGCCGGTGAATCCGGAGACGATGCTCCAAATATTGGCGAATGAGGGATTTTCGTCAATCTTGGCCCGAAGTGCCGTTCATCTCGCGGCGGGACTGGGGCCGTGCCGGGATTTAATCCAGCAGAATTGGTTTGCAGAAATTAGAAACGTAGTGTTACAATTAGGGAAGGAAATCGCAGGCCGTGGCGGTTCTCCTTTAATTACGGCGCAGCAAACGTTGTTCAAATCCGGCTTGACCGATCATTTGGACATGTTGTTCAGCCTTTTCCATTTGTGGTTCAAAGATATGATCCATGCGCTCTATCATAAACATGATCAGATCGTTTTCATAGATGAGCTTTCGTTTATCAATCAGCATGCCGCCAGCCGCACCGCCGAACAGTGGATTGACGCGATGGCCCTGGCTGCAGAGAGCAAGAAGAAACTGCGGCAGCATATGAATGCCAGCCTCTGTGTAGAGCAGTTTTTGATCGCCGTGGATGGACAGCGATAAGACCTGCAACAGGATATGACAGATCCGTTCTACTTTCGCATGAAACTTTCTCCCCTGAAAGAGCAGGGATTTACAGTAGCGTCTTATAGAACGCGCGCTTCGAGGGTAAGCGGTTCATCAGTTTTTTAGAGCTATACGAGGGGGTTAGTTTTTGTATACTGTAGTGGGCGTTCGCTTTAAGAAAGCGGGCAAAATCTATTATTTCGATCCGCTGGAACTCCCCGTGGAGAAGGATCAAAGCGTGATTGTGGAAACCGCGCGGGGGATCGAATATGGGAAAGTGGTGGTCGGCAAGAAGAACGTTGGAGAATCCGATGTCGTCCTTCCGCTGAAGAAGGTCATTCGGATCGCTGACGAAGCCGACGCCCGTGTAGTCGAAGAGAACAAGTTTGCGGCAAAGAATGCGTTTGCCACATGTTTAAATAAAATCAAAGATCATGATTTGAAAATGAAGCTGGTTGACGTCGAGTTTACCTTTGACCGCAATAAGATCATTTTCTACTTCACGGCGGAAGGCCGCGTGGATTTTCGCGAGTTGGTGAAGGATTTGGCCAGCATCTTCCGGACCCGGATCGAGCTGAGACAGATCGGCGTGCGGGACGAAGCCAAGATGCTTGGCGGCATTGGCCCTTGCGGCCGCGTGCTCTGCTGTTCCTCCTGGCTGGGTGATTTTGAGCCGGTATCGATCAAGATGGCCAAGGATCAGAGCTTGTCGCTGAACCCTACGAAAATTTCCGGATTATGCGGTCGTTTGATGTGCTGCCTGAAGTTTGAGCATGATAACTACGAAAGCACCAAAGAAGAGCTTCCATCCGTAGGCAAAATCGTCGTCACTTCGCTGGGAGACGGCAAGGTCGTCGGCCTTAACGCCGGCAGCCGCACCGTGCATGTACAGCTGTTTGAAATCGGGAAAGTGAAGGAGCTTCCGCTGGACGATGTCGTCCTGAAATAAGAAGATCTTTTCAAGATAGATTTTAGAGATGACTCTGGGGTGGGAACTTGGAGAACAAGGACATTTTCACAAGTATGCAGGCGCTGGAAACGCAAATGGGCAAAGTACACGGCGATTTGGGCAGCCTCAAGCTGGAGGTCAAGAAGCTGGTCGAAGAGAACCAGCGGCTTCGCCTCGAAAATGAACAGCTGCGCAAAATATTAAAGCGAGAAAGCGCGGAGGGGCCATTGCCCTTACCGGTAACGGAGAGAACCGACAGTCCGGTTCTGGCCGGCAAAGAAGCGATCGATGTCGTCGGCGAAGGCTACGATAATCTGGCGCGTCTTTACCATGAAGGCTTTCATATTTGCAACGTTTATTACGGGCATCTGCGCACCGAAGGCGACTGCCTGTTCTGCTTGTCGTTTTTGAATAAATAAGGAACCGTGGGGGGCGTCCCTGCGGTTTTTTTTAAATTTAGGCTGAAAAAAGGATGGAGTTAGGATTCATGAACCCGATACCGATTTATGAGCAGGAACGCATAGACGACTTGCTGACGCATGATTTGCATATCATTCAGAGCGATGAAGTGTTCAGCTTCTCGATGGATGCCGTATTGTTGGCCCGGTTTGCCCCGGTGCCGAAGTACGGCAGAGTCCTTGATTTATGTACGGGCAACGGGGTGATTCCGCTGCTCCTCTCCACTCGGACGAAAGCGGAGATCGAAGGGATCGAGATTCAGCCGAGGCTGGCGGACATGGCAAGACGCAGTGTGGAAATGAACGGGCTGACGGACCGGATCCGGATCCACGAGGGGGACCTGCGCGACCTGGTGAAGGTGACGGGTCACGGCGCATATGATGCCATCACGGTCAATCCGCCCTATATGCCGATGACGGCGGGGGAGACGA
Organism: Paenibacillus phocaeensis; assembly: GCF_900021165.1. GTDB lineage: Bacteria > Bacillota > Bacilli > Paenibacillales > Paenibacillaceae > Fontibacillus > Fontibacillus phocaensis. The sequence continues at coordinate 11,049 of NZ_FCOQ01000014.1, forward strand.
AGCTGAATACACATCAGGCGATCGCGAGGCATGAAATTCACTGCAGCCTGGAGGATGTGGCGTCGGCCGCAATGCGGCTGGTTCGGCCAGGGGGCAAGGTGTCGATGGTCCATAAGCCGCAGCGACTGGGCGAAATTATGACGCTGCTGCGTCAATATCGATTGGAGCCGAAGGTGATCCGTTTCGTGCATCCCAGGGCTGGAGCGGAAGCGAATATGGTGCTGGTTGAGGCGCTGCGGGACGGCAAGCCGGACGTGCGGGTACTGCCGCCGTTGATCGTATATAATGAGAACGGGGAATACTGCGAAGAAATCATGAATATTTATTACGGGCCAAAAGAGGGTAGAGCATGAACGTACAAGTACAGAAGAGTTTTGATTCGTCTTCGGGTGCAGCAACCCAAGCGAGCAGCGGCAAATTGTTTCTGGTAGGTACGCCGATCGGGAACCTGGAGGACATGACCTACCGGGCTGTCCGTACGCTGCAGGAGGCGGACATCATCGCGGCGGAGGATACGCGGCAGACGCGAAAGCTGTTAACCCATTTCGACATCTCTCCGGGTAAATTGCTCAGTTATCATGAGCATAATAAGACCGCCAGCGGTCCGGAACTGATTCGCTTTATAATAGAAGGAAAAAATTTAGCCCTCGTCAGCGACGCCGGTCTGCCGGCGATTTCGGATCCCGGGAGCGACCTTGTGAAGCTGGCGCTTGAGGCGGGGATTTCGGTGATACCGGTACCGGGAGCCAATGCGGCATTATCGGCCCTTATCGTTTCCGGACTTCCGACGGAACGCTTTACGTTTCTTGGCTTTTTGCCAAGGGATTCCAAAGAGCGGGAAAGGTTACTGAAGTCCTTGGAGGATCAGGAAGGCACGATGCTGATGTACGAATCGCCGCATCGGCTTATTCGAACGCTGGAGGCTCTGCTCGAGGTGTGGGGAGATCGGCGGATCGTGCTGGCAAGAGAATTGACGAAGCGGTATGAGGAAATGGCGCGCGGGACGATTCAGGATTGCCTTGCCTGGCTGCAGGAGCACCCGCCGTTAGGTGAATATTGCCTGGTCGTAGAAGGAGCGCATCCGGATGTGGTGAAAGAAAAGCGGGATGCCTGGTGGCAGGCGCTTACGGTGGAGGAGCATGTCCGGCATTATGAAGCCGAAGAAGGGGTGTCTCGGAAGGAGGCGATGAAAAAAACAGCGGCCGATCGGGGCGTAGCCAAACGGGATATCTATAACCAGCTGCTATAGGTCTCCATCTCTCTCCGAGATTAGACAGAATTAACCAAATAGACGAAAAAAAGGGGCCTTCACTAGGCCGGGTTCTAGCCTAGGAAGGCGCCAAGGAGATATGAAAAAGGTTAGAATTAACAGTTTCAGTAAATCTATTATATACTATAATTCTTAATTTGTCACAGGGGTAGGAAGCTCAGTAATGCATTCGTGGCAAACAATTTTGCCTTTGAAGTAAGTTACGTTCTCGGCATTGCCGCAGAAGATGCAAGCCGGCTCATATTTCTTCAGCATGATCCGTTCACCGTCTACATAAATTTCGAGCGCGTCTTTCTCTCCGATCCCCAGTGTGCGGCGCAATTCGATCGGAATTACGACACGGCCCAATTCGTCTACTTTTCTTACGATACCTGTGGATTTCATCATATTGATGATTGCCCCTCTCGCTATAAATTGGAATTGTCATTATTCGACATGATTCTATCTTTTATGATTTTTATAATACCAACCATTGCCAGATTAGTCAACCTATTTATGGTATAGTTCAATATTATTTCTAAATTATTGCGATACATAACACCCGAAAACGTTACTAAACCTAGCAAGTTAACAATATTCTATAATTCGACATTTTGGAAATCTAAAATTTGACACATTACGACATTATTCGACATAACCTGCCTTGTTCAGTCAGGATTCAGCTTTTATCACCTAAATTACGGATAAAGGAGTGTTGATTTATGCATCGACAGCTTCGGGAAGAGAAAGTGTTCAAGGATCCCGTACATAATTATATTCATGTACAGGACGAATTGATCTGGTCGCTCATTAATACGCCGGAGTTCCAGCGTCTGCGCCGCATTCGTCAGCTCGGGACGTCTTATTTGACCTTCCATGGTGCCGAACACAGCCGCTTCTCGCATTCGCTTGGCGTTTATGAGATTACGCGCCGAATTATTTCGCAGTTTGAACGAAGCGGGTACGCGGATTGGCCCCGCGGGGATAAATTAGTGGCGTTGTGCGCGGCGTTGCTGCACGATTTGGGGCACGGTCCGTTTTCCCATTCTATAGAAGAAGCGTTTCAGATGCACCACGAGGATTGGACCTGCAAAATTATATTGGGCGACACCGAGGTAGGCGCCGTCATGCGCGAGGTGTCTCCGGATTTTCCGGACAAGGTGGCTGCAGTGATTCGCAAGGATTACGAGAATCCGATTGTGGTCAACCTGGTTTCAAGCCCGTTGGATGCGGATCGTATGGATTATTTACTCCGGGATGCTTATTTTACCGGTGTGAATTACGGCACGATTGATATGGACCGGATTCTCCGGATGCTCCGGCCCTACCAGGGGCGGGTGGTTGTGAAGGAATCGGGGATGCACGCGGTGGAGGATTATCTGATGTCGCGTTACCAGATGTATTGGCAAGTGTATTTCCACCCGGTGACGCGGAGCTCGGAGATCATTCTTCGGCAGATCCTGCGCCGCGCCAAGGAATTGTATCGGAGCGGACATTCCTTTGGTTTCCTTCCGCATCCGCTGCCGGATTTATTCCGGGGCAACATCGGCGTCGCCGATTACTTGCAGCTTGACGAGGCGCTGATGCAGACGGCGTTCATGCAATGGACGAGGGAGCAGGATGGGCTGTTAAGCGATTTGTGCTCCCGATTTTTGAATCGCAAATTGTATAAATATGTAGAATTGGATACACCGGAGCTGGAAATGCTGGAGGAGATTCGAGGAGCCTTTACGCAAGTTGGGCTGCACCCGGAATATGACATGGAAATTGATTTTCCGACCGATCTGCCGTATGATGTGTTCCGTCCGGACGAAGGGGTCCGCCAGAAGCAAATCTTGCTGTTGGACCGCCAGGAGCGAGTGCGGGAAATTTCCGAAGTCTCGGATATCGTGCGATCCATCAGCGGTTTGCACCGGGGCAAAACGCATTTGTACTATCCGGATAATAAACTGGTTGCCGTTATGGACCGTCTGCCTGCGGCGGTAGCCCGTATTTTCGAACAACGGAATTAGGAGGATGACGATTCGTTATGTTATTTGATACGCATACGCATTTGGACGCTCCCCAATTTGACGCGGACCGCGAGGAAGTGATTGCGCGCGCCGTGGAGCAAGGGGTTACGCGAATGATTAATATCGGATTTAACCGGGAGACGATCCCTTCCACGATGAAGCTGGCGGAGACGTATGACTTCATCTACGCCGCCGTTGGCTGGCATCCGCAGGATGCGATTACGATGCAGGAAGGCGATTTGGACTGGATCGCTGAATTGTGCAAGCATGAGAAGGTGGTAGCGATCGGGGAAATTGGGCTGGACTATTATTGGGACACCTCTCCAAAGGACGTTCAGCATGAAGTTTTCCGCAAACAAATTGGACTGGCCCGCAGCTTGGGAATGCCGATTTCGATCCATAATCGCGACGCCCATGAGGACGTGGTGCGCATCCTCCGCGAGGAGAAGGCCAACGAAGTTGGCGGCGTAATGCACTCCTTCTCCGGCAGTTGGGAAATTGCCAAAATGTGTCTGGATTTGGGATTTCATTTGTCGTTTGGTGGACCCATTACGTTTAAAAATGCAAAGCAGCCGAAGGAAGTGTTGGCCAAGACGCCGATGGACCGATTGCTGATTGAAACGGATTCCCCTTATTTAACACCGCATCCATATCGTGGGAAGCGAAACGAGTCTGCGCACGTTCGATTGGTAGCGGAAATGGCAGCCGAGCTTAAAGGGGTGACTTTTGAGGAAATCGCGGAAATTACGACCCGGAATGCAATGGAACGATTTGGAATCTCGAGAATTTGAGAGCAAATGGGACGAAAAAAAGAGGATTTCGGAAAGATTAATGCTTTTTAACCCTTAAAAACGAGATCATTACATTTTTTTAACCATTTATTAAAAAAAACGTGGTTGATTCGTGCTTTACAACCTGCATCGAAACAGGATAGAATCTTTTCAGTATCGATTTGGTTCGTTCCGGATGGACAAATTGAACCACTCGATGCTTGGTTCCATGAACCAGTCTCGCTGAATCTCCTTCGCCGGAGAACGGGGGAACCAATGCGGGCAGCGGTTGGCAGAAGCCAGTTGCGCCGGCATTTGATTTCTTTACCAGGGTCTATGGGGTGAATTCGAGGTCATTGCGCCATGAGCGAATGAACTGAGAAAGGGCGGCTCTCTTTCGCCCGAACCCGACAGCTAACCTCGTAAGCGTATAAGAGAGGTCACTCGTGCAGCTATTACACCCAGACAAACAAGAAGCCACGAAGGAGTTCCTCTAACTCTTTCTTTAGGCTTCTTTTGTTTTGAATAAAAGTAATAGGGTCATCATACTGTTGGTAAACAGGAGGTGACGATCGCAAGAGAGACTGGATCAGGATGCAAAACGGCTTGGGCTTAATTTTTTAAAATAAGAGTCAAAAAGTCAGGTTTTCAGCACCGAGAAGGTTGGATGAAGCTAGGGACTGAGTAGCGGAGCGTACATAGGGGTACGTGAGCAACGGAAGGCCCGGGTGAATTCAAGATTCGATGTCGAATCAGCTTCTTGATTTGCTTCGTGATCAAAAGATGACTTTTTTGGCAACCATAGGCGTTTTGTAAAAAGTAACTGTAGTCGCGTCAATCGTTATCATGCATCGACCTAGACGGCGGGACTATGAAGGAGGACGGAAGAAATGGGCATTTTCCGCAAAGGGGAGACCCATGAATCACGCTCATCCAGCATGTCTTACGCAATGCGATGGAAGCATGAGAATTTACGTCAGATTGCGCTCGTCGGCGTTCTGACCATCGCGGTAATCATCATCATCCTAATCTGGCTGTTTGGCCAGGAACATAAAGAAGTGTCCCTGATCGTGGACGGCAGCGTCCAATCGGTGGAGACGAGCAAATCCAGCGTAGCCCATTTGCTGGAGGAGCAATCGATTCAGCTTAGCGCGAAGGATTCGGTATCCCTTCCGCTGGACAGCGCACTGAAGAACGGCGACCGCATTGTCATTGTACGCGCGGTCCCAGTAAACGTGACCGTAGACGGAACGAAGAAGGTCCACTTCACGACGCAAAGCAAAGTTGAAGGCGTGTTGTCCGAGCTTGGCGTTACCTTGGATCCACATGACAAGGTTATTCCGACATTGGACAGTAAAGTTAGTGCAAACCTGAACGTGAAGGTGGTTCGGGTGAGCAAGCAAACGGTGCAGACGAAAGAGACCGTGCCATTCAGCGTGGTCAAAACGTCGGACGCCAATCTGCTGAAGGGCACGACGAAGGTCGTTCAGCCAGGCAGCGCCGGTCTGGTCATTCACAACATTGAGAAAACCTACGAGGACGGAAAGTTCGTGACGAAACGATGGCTGGGTAAAGAGGTCTCCAAGAAACCTCAACCGAAGGTTGTCGCCGTTGGCACGAAGAAGCCAACCGCCGTTCTGTCGGCCAGCATCAACCGTACCAATAACGCGGTGAATATTAGCGGGTTGACGACCAAAGGCGGCGTCTCATTCAAATATAAAAAGATACTCAAAAGCGTCACGTTGACCGCTTATTCCGCGGAAGAAGACGGGATTGGCACTCGCACGGCCTCCGGCACCCGTGTGACGGAAGGCAGGACGATTGCCGTTGACAAAGACGTCGTTCCACTCGGCTGGTGGGTATACATCGAGGGGATCGGCTTCCGTAAAGCGGAGGATACCGGTGGGGCCATCAACGGGCATAAGATGGACGTGTATTTCGATTCGCTGAAGGATGCGAAGAACTTCGGCCGGAAGAAGGGCCGCACGGTATACGTGATCGGTCCGACGAAGCCGGAGTTGAACTAACCCTGCTTATCTCCGTTTTACAATGCGGAGGGAATGGGATAGTATTAGGATGATGAATAAGACAGTGGATTAGAAGAGGATACCATCCTCTTCTTTTTGTTATTCTTGAGAGGTAGTTGGGCATCGATATAAATTACCAAAAGAGAAGTTAGAGCACGAAGGGAAGAATAGATACCATGATCAAAGAAGTTATCGTGGTGGAAGGCCGGGATGATACCGTGGCCATCAAGCGCGCCGTGGAGGCGGATACGATTGAGACCGGCGGTTCGGCCATCGGCGAGCACACGCTGAAGAAGATCGCTTTGGCCCAGGAGCGCCGAGGCGTTATCATTTTCACCGATCCGGATCATGCCGGGGAACGAATCCGCAAAATTGTAGCGGCGCGGGTGCCGGGCTGTAAGCATGCGTTCCTGCCCGAAGCCGAGGCGACGAAACGCGGGGATATCGGGGTGGAGAACGCTTCGCCGGAGGCGATCCGTACGGCGTTGTCCCGGGTGCGCAGCGAAGCGCCGGGAGTCGAGGCGGGCATCGATTGGGATGACTTGATGCATGCGGGGCTGATTGTGCATCCGCAAGCGGCAGCACGGAGGAAGGCCTTAGGCGAGCTGCTGGGTATCGGGTATTGCAACGGGAAGCAATTATACAAGCGGTTATCCGTATTTCGCATCAGCCGTGAGGAGTTTGCGGCGGCTTTAGCTGAGTTAGAGAGTAAAGGGGTTTAGAGTATGATGAGGGAAGACGTATCAACGCCGCGCCGAACGAAAGAGATCATTCAACGGCACGGTTTTTCGTTCAAGAAAAGCCTGGGACAAAATTTTCTGATCGATCAGAACATCCTCGGCAAAATCGTCGCGGCGGCGGGACTGGACAACACCAAGGGTGCGCTGGAAATCGGACCGGGGATCGGCGCATTGACAGAGAAGTTGGCTCAGGAGGCCGGCAAGGTGGCGGCGGTGGAGATCGATCAGCGGCTGCTCCCGATCCTGGAGGAGGTGCTGGAGCCGTATCCGCACGTACGGGTGATCCACGGGGACGTGCTGAAGCTGGACCTGCCGGCCTTATTTGCCGCTGAATTCGGCGGAGTGAGCGGTGTCAGCGTGGTGGCGAATCTGCCCTATTACGTGACGACGCCGATTCTGATGAAGCTCCTGGAGGAGAAGCTGCCCCTGGAGCATATTGTCGTCATGATCCAGAAGGAAGTGGCCGAGCGCATGGCGGCTGCACCGGGCGGCAAGGATTACGGCAGCCTCAGCATTGCCGTGCAATATTACAGCGTACCGGAGCTGATCTGCACGGTACCGCACAGCGTGTTCATTCCGCAGCCGAATGTGGAGTCTGCGGTGATCCGCTTGACGGTACGGAAGACGCCGGCGGTGGCCGTGAAGGACGAGGTTTTTTTCTTCGAGGTGGTACAGGCTTCTTTTGCCCAGAGACGCAAGACGATTTCAAACAATTTGAAAAGCCGCTTCTTCCCGAAAGAGGGGCGGGAACGGCTGGAGATGCTGCTGGAGGAAGCCGGAATCCAGCCTTCCCGGCGAGCCGAAACGCTAAGTCTGGAGGAATTCGCGAAGCTGAGCGATACGCTGCTTAACGCCGGTGTGAAGGACCTCCGCGAGTAACCATTCCCTCTTGTCGCCCATACGATGGGGATAGAGGTGATTGACTTGACGAATTTGGGAGACTTGGTCGTCCGCAAATCATACGGTGGAGACGTCACGTTCCGGATCGAACGGATTGTGCGGAGCGAAGCGATCATTAAAGGAACGGAATTTCGGCTGCTGGCGGATGCGCCCTTGACCGATCTGGTTAAGGTAGACCCGGCTTCCCCAGGAGAAACGACGCAGCGGGCCCGCATCAAAGTGAACGAGTCGTTGAAGCGATTAACCCAGGACCGCAAGGAATTGGCGGAACGCAACCGGATGGCGGTTGGCCGTGACCTTTATATGCAAGGGGAACCCGCTTATTTCGAGGTCCCGGGCAAGGTGCTGCATCTGGACGGCGACGAACGATATTTGCAGAAGAGCTTAAGCCTCTATGAGAAGCTGCGCGTCCCGGCGCAAGGATATTACGTTACAGAATCGCAAATGGCCCATGCGCTGTACCGCCTGTTGCCTACAGTCAAGCCGGATATCGTTGTGCTGACCGGTCATGATGGTGTGTTGAAATCGCGCCCCAACGGCGACCTTTATAATTTAACCAGCTATAAGAATTCCAAGCATTTTGTGGAAGCCATCCAAACGGCTCGGCAATACGAGCGGAATTTCGACACGCTTACGATCGTGGCCGGTGCCTGCCAGTCGCATTTTGAGGCGTTGCTGCAGGCGGGAGCCAATTTTGCCAGCTCGCCCGGCCGGGTGCTGATTCATGCGCTGGATCCGGTATATATCGCTGCCAAGGCGTCGCTCACCTCCATTCGCGAGACCATTCAAATCACCGACGTGCTGAACCACACGATCAGCGGCACGCAAGGCGTCGGCGGAATTGAGACACGCGGGAGCTATCGGATTGGACTGCCCAAACTCAAGGATTTAACGACGCTGAAAGTGGTGCCGTCCATGTGAAATGCCTAATAAAATGTAAAATCCGTCATTCCGTTTGATCCATGCCGGAAGGAGCTGAGGCGAACGCCCCAGGACCTTCCGGTTATTTTTATTTGAACTCCCATCGGGTTACAAACCATAATGTCGAAAAATAATCATTGACACGCCTTTTTTACTGCTGATATAATTATTTGTTTTGATTTGACAAGGTTGTGGCTTTCCTGTATAATGGACAAAGAAAGAAGGTGGTCACAGGCAATGGCTAAAAATGCGCTGTCGGAAATTAAGCATAGTCTCGACGCCCACGTAGGACAGAAAATTATGCTCCGGGCAAACGGAGGTCGCCGGAAGACCGTCGAACGCACTGGAGTATTGGAGGAGACTTACCCTTCGGTCTTCATTGTGAAGCTGGATCAAGAACAGCAAACCTTTAAGCGTGTGTCTTACAGTTATGCCGATATACTGACCGAATCCGTCGAAGTGATGATTTGCGACGACAACGACGGAATGCGGATTTCGTATATTAAACCGTGAACATCATGAACCAAACAGCAAACGGTTATCGCCCGGTGGGTGAGGCCGTTTTTTCTTTTTCTGCGACAGTTGTGTGCTGGATAGCCGGCTTGTTGTGCTGCCCAATGTTCGTCTAAGGTGGACAAGGTTCCCACGGTATGCGTAGAACGAGGCCGGCGCATACTAATCATCGTTCCTATATCCATGACCCAAAGGAGGGCACTGACCATGTCGCGAAGAAGACGCAGCGTGATGTCGGAGAACTTGAAGGTCGAGCTTGCGAAGGATCTGGGATTTTATGATACCGTCCAGCAGGAAGGCTGGGGGGGCATCAAAGCCAAAGATGCGGGCAACATGGTGAAGCGGGCGATCGAGCTCGCTGAGAAGGCCGCAGCGAAACAGCAATAATCTCTGTCGCAGCGAAGCTTCCTATTCGGGGAGCTTCGTTTTTTTCACTGGATGCAGTAAGATAGAGGGAGAATCATTTGTCTTTCATACATAGACGAGAAGGCCACGATTTTTTAAAATAAAGGAATGTGTACAGAAACCGGATGGATGAGGAATTCGACGGAATTGCTGAGGGTGGGGGAGCGCCATGAAAATTTACGAAAAAGCACCGGCCAAAATCAACTTAATGCTTGATGTGTTGCATAAACGTCCGGACGGTTACCATGAGGTTGAGATGATCATGACCATGGTCGATCTTGCCGATCGTCTGGAAATGAGCGCCCTCCCGCGGGATACGATTATAATTTCGAGCCAGGCCGGATATATTCCGCTGGACGAGAAGAATCTGGCGTTTCAGGCGGCGAAGCTGATCAAGGAACGATATAATGTGCAAAGCGGGGTTTATATTCACCTCGACAAGAAAATTCCGGTTGCCGCGGGCCTGGCCGGAGGCAGCAGTGACGCAGCGGCCACGCTGCGGGGGTTAAACCGGCTGTGGGAACTGGACATCCCCGACGAAGAGCTGAAGGCGCTTGGATCGGAACTCGGTTCCGATGTGCCTTTCTGCGTGACGGGAGGAACGGCGCTGGCCACGGGTCGGGGAGAAGTGTTGACGCCGCTGCCGAGTCCTCCGCAGTGCTGGGTGGTCTTGGCGAAGCCCCCGATCAACGTATCAACCGCAGAGGTCTACAGCCGCCTGCAAGCTGAACAGATCACGCATCATCCATCGGCGTCCCGGATGCAGGAAGCCCTGGAGAAGCGTTCGTTCACGGACGTATGCCAGGAGCTCGGCAACGTGCTGGAGCAAGTCACGCTGCAGCTTCATCCGGAAGTGGCGCACTTGAAGGAAGCGATGCTGCGTCTCGGCGCGGATGGCGTGCTGATGTCCGGGAGCGGACCTACGGTGTTTGGGCTCGTGTCGAAGGAATCGAAGGTCTCCCGCATTTACAACGGGTTGCGCGGGTTTTGCAAAGAAGTTTACGCCGTTCGACTGCTGACGTAATGCCGGCATAGGGGCTTGGAACGGCCGTACGCCTTCGCTTATTTCCAAGGCTTGGACAAATCCGTACAAAAATGTTATAGTTTCATTAAAATATTCGGATTTAGCGAGGGGTACTTCGTGAAGAAATTAAAGAGAAGCGCTCGTTTGGTCGAGATGACCCATTACTTGTTGTCTAGACCGCATCATTTGATCCCATTGACTACTTTTGCGCAGCGGTATGGGGCGGCCAAGTCGTCGATCAGTGAGGATCTGGGCATCATTAAAGAAGTGTTTGAAGGCGAAGGGATGGGGGAATTGCTGACTCTCGCAGGGGCGGCCGGCGGCGTGAAGTATATCCCCCGGGTCGGCTTGGAGCAAGCGAACGCTTTTATCCGGCAGCTGTGCGAGAAGCTGGCGCAGCCGGACCGGATTTTGCCCGGCGGTTACTTGTATATGTCGGACCTCCTAGGACAGCCGGCGCTGATGAATGAGGCGGGGAAGCTGTTTGCTACGGCTTTCGGCGATCTGGAGATCGACTGTATCATGACCGTGGAAACGAAGGGGATCCCCCTCGCTTATGCAACCGGGGCGGAGTTGAACCTGCCGGTTGTCCTGGTTCGCCGCGATCATCAGGTGACGGAAGGATCGGCGGTAAGCATCAATTATGTATCGGGCTCCCACAAGAGCCTGCACACCATGACCTTGTCCCGCAGAGCACTTAAGGAGCGCTCCCGTGTACTCATCGTCGACGACTTCATGAAGGCAGGGGGGACGATCCAAGGCATGGTGGATCTGCTCGGCGAGTTCAATGCGGAGGTTGCCGGTGTCGGGGTCCTGGTGGAATCGGGGGAGGTTGCCAGCGAACAGCGGCTCCTGCATGATTACATCTCATTGGCCACCCTTCGTGCGGTTGATGCGAAGGAGAAGGAGATCGCAGTAGAACCTGGGAATTATTTTTCGAAATTTGGACAATAAGAACCTTGTCGAGATCTCATCAAATTGTAAGAATTATCGACGAAACGTGTCGAAAAGCCCGTTTTATCAAAAAAAATCGTGATTTTAGCCCATTTTGTTGATGAAAAAAAAAGGATTTCCGTTTGCTATGTGGAATATTACACCAAGTCTCTGATGGAAAAAGGTGGTGAACACATATGCAAATTACGGATGTAAGACTCCGCCGAGTCAGCTCTGAGGGCAGAATGAAGGCAATCGCATCCATTACCATCGATAACGAATTTGTTGTTCATGACATTCGCGTCATCGACGGAAATAATGGGATGTTCGTAGCTATGCCTAGCAAGCGCACGCCGGACGGGGAGTTCCGGGACATCGCGCATCCGATTTCCTCTGGCACCCGCGAGAAGATTCAAGCTGCAGTCCTGGCTGAATATGAGCGTGCCGCCGACCAAGAGGAAGCGATTGAAGAAGGGGCGTAAGTCGCATTTATTTAATTTCTTGACCAATTGGGGTTCGAGGAAAAGGGAGCCATGCGTACATGGCTCCCTTTTCTTTTTGCCCTAAATGAGATATATTCAGTAATGAGTTTTAATGAGAGTGAGCTACCTTTTTAAAAAAGAGAAGGAGGCCGGGGACTTGAAAAGATTAGCGATCGTACTTGCCGCAGGTCAAGGGAAACGGATGAAGTCCAAGCTTTACAAAGTGCTTCACCCCGTTTGCGGCAAACCGATGGTTGGGCATGTGCTGAACGTGGTTCAAGAAGCGGGTTGCGAACGCAGCATCGTGGTTGTCGGCCATGGAGCCGACGCCGTGAAGTCCTATTTGGGCGCATCGGCGGAATATGTGTTGCAGGAGCAGCAGCTGGGAACCGGACATGCCGTCAAGCAAGCCGGGCCATTATTGGCGGGAGAAGAAGGAGTCACACTGGTGATCTGTGGCGATACCCCTTTGGTTACGGCAGAGACGCTGGAAGCGCTATTCGATCTGCATCATCGCAAGGGAGCGGCGGCGACCGTCCTTACGGCAAAGATGGAGCAGCCGTACGGTTACGGACGGGTGATTCGCGGCGCAAACGGAACGGTGGAACGGATTGTCGAACAGAAGGATTGTTCGCCGGAAGAAGCAGCCGTGCAGGAAATTAATACGGGCACTTATTGTTTTGATAATGCTAAATTATTTGCCGCGTTGGAGAAAGTCACCAACCATAATGCTCAACAGGAGTATTATCTCACCGATGTGATCGGCATTTTGGTGCAGGCGAATGAAATCGTAGAGGGATATGTGGTCGCGGATGTTCGGGAATCGATTGGCGTCAATGATCGGGTGGCTTTAGCCGAGGCGGAAGCGGTGATGCGCGAACGTATCGTGCGGAATCATATGCTGAACGGCGTAACGGTGATTGATCCGGCCTCTACCTATATCGGCGCAGAGGTGACGATCGGTGCGGATACCGTGATCTATCCGGGTACCGTCCTGTCGGGGAAGACGACGATTGGCGAGGATTGCGTGATTGGTCCGGCGGCGGAAATTGAAGATAGCGAGATTCAGGACGGCGCGAAGGTGAAACAGTCGGTGCTCAGCCAGGCGGAGGTCGGCCGGGAAACGACCGTAGGGCCTTTCGCTTATTTGCGTCCGGGGACGAAGCTCGGAGCGCACGTCAAAGTCGGCGATTTCGTGGAAATCAAAAATGCGACGCTGGACGATGGCTCCAAAGTGTCGCACCTCAGCTACATCGGCGACGCCAAAGTCGGCAAGAACGTCAATATCGGCTGCGGCGCGATTACGGTGAATTATGATGGTTATAATAAGTCCATTACGGAGATCGAAGACGAGGCCTTCGTCGGCAGCAACGTGAACCTGATTGCCCCGGTCAAGGTGGGCAAAGGGGCTTACGTGGTTGCCGGCTCAACGATTACGCAATCGGTTCCGGAGAACGACCTGGCGATCGCCAGAACCCGGCAGGAGAATAAACCCGGTTATGCCGAGAAGATTCGGGCCCGGGCCAAAGCCAAGAAGCAAAGACAGCAGGAATCTTAACCAAGGATGCAGTGACCATTTGAATAGACGGGGTAGCTGGGAAGCGGGTTATTCAAGAAACGCCCTATCGCTATCTACACAGCACGGAGGGTTTTAATTTTATGACTTATTGCGATTCTAAATTAAAGATATTCACCTGTAACTCCAACCCGAAGTTGGCCCATCAAATTGCGGATTATATCGGTATTCCGATGGGGGATTCGGAGACGACAAGCTTTAGCGACGGCGAGATTCAAGTTAAGCTGTCCGAAAGCGTCCGGGGCTGCCACGTCTATGTGGTGCAATCAACCTGCGCGCCCGTCAACGATAACTTGATGGAGCTTCTCGTCATGGTGGATGCTTTGAAAAGAGCTTCGGCCAAGAGCATCAATGTGGTTATCCCGTATTACGGTTATGCCCGCCAGGACCGGAAGGCTCGTTCGCGCGACCCGATCACGGCCAAGCTGGTGGCCAATCTGATCGAGAAAGCCGGCGCGCACCGCGTCATTACGATGGACTTACATGCCATGCAGATTCAGGGCTTCTTCGATATCCCGGTCGATCATATGCTGGGTGTGCCCATTCTGGCGCAGTACTTCCGCTCGAAACATATCCCGAATCCGGTCGTAGTTTCGCCGGACCATGGCGGGGTGGTTCGTGCCCGCAAGCTGGCCGATTTCCTGAACGCGCCGCTGGCGATTATCGACAAGCGCCGTCCGGAGCCCAACGTCAGCGAAGTGATGAACATCATCGGGAACATCGAAGGGAAAACCGCGATCCTCGTGGATGACATCATCGATACCGCCGGTACGATCGTCCTTGGCGCCAATGCGCTGAAGGAAGGCGGGGTTGAAGAGGTGTACGCCTGTTGTACGCACCCGGTGTTGTCCGGGCCGGCAATGGAACGTTTGGAGAACTCTCCGCTGAAGGAAGTGATCGTGACCGATACGATTCCGATCACGCATCCGAATCCGACAAGCAAGCTCAAGGTACTGTCCGTCGCTCCACTGATGGGTGAAGCGATCATTCGTGTGCACGAGGAGCTGTCGATCAGCAAGCTGTTCGAGATCGAATAAAATGGTCACTGCCACACCAGGGGTTGCGTCCTCCCGAACGGGGACGTAACCCCTATCGGTGTATTGACAGTGTTTATTGGTGAAATGGGTGCTGCGCAGGTTCCGTTGCCGTGGCGCGTTGGGCGGAAGCAGGCAGCCGTGTGAAATGTTCTTACGATCGCTGTTGCTCGCGGATTTCTTGGATTGGACTGCATTTAGAAGTTGTAGAAATCCGCTCACAAAGGCGAACGCTCCGCTTCTTCAGAATCATTTCACCCTCTTGCCTTAATCCGCCCAACGGAGGATTTCCAACAGCAAAGCCCTGCCGTGGCAGTGGGGTGAGGAGTAATAGGGGACGACGGGATCGTTGGCACTCCCCCGTCGGTTAAAAGTTTAACTGGAATTTGGGCGATTTTTCGCATACAGCCGGATTCCTTCAAAATTAACGGTACATTATCCAGTTAATTCGTGTGAGAAGTTAGTTGGTTTAACGAAGAACCACGCACCAGTGGCGGTTTTAAGCTACTATAGAGTGTGAGGAACGCCATAGTAACCTGATTTTGAGGTACATGACCCATGAAGTGGATCGTAGGGCTCGGCAATCCGGGAGCCCAATATGAGAAAACCCGGCATAATATCGGCTTTATGGCCGTGGATGAGCTGGCGCGCCGGCACGGCATTGAGATCAAGCAGAGCAAATGCAAGGCGCTGATTGGGGAAGGGATGCTGCCGGGCGGCAAAGTCGTGCTGATCAAGCCGATGACTTACATGAATCTGTCCGGGGAAGCCGTGCGCGCTTATATGGACTACTATAAAGCGTCGATCGAAGATCTGATCGTGGTCTACGATGACCTGGATACCGAACTGGGGCGCAACCGCCTGAGATATCAAGGCAGCGCCGGCGGGCATAACGGCATAAAGTCGATCATCCAACATACCGGCACTCAAACGTTCAATCGAATTCGAATGGGCATATCCCGGCCGGAACCGGGATTTGCGGTGGTCGATTACGTGTTGTCGGGTTTTGCGAAGAAGGATAAGCCGCTGCTTGATCAGTCCATTCAAGCGGCATGCGATGCGTTGGAATACAGCCTGGATCATACGTTCGAACAAACGATGGCCAAGTTTAACGGCTGAGGTATATCGCAAGACCGATAGGCTAAAAGCCGAACGCCCGGGGCATACTGGAGACATAAAGAATCTTCAGGAGGCATATAGATGGCTGTAAATTACGTTTGCCGGCACTGCCGGACGGTGATTGGTAGAATTGAATCGCCTCAGGTGACTGAAGCCCAACTGGGCTTCCATTCCTTGACCCCCGATGAGCGGAGAGATATAATAGCGTATGATTCAAACGGCGAAATGACGGTTCGAGTGACCTGCGATTATTGCAGGGAAGCACTGGACCATAACCCGGAGCTGATGTTGCTCGCGAACCCTCTGCAATAGTTTGCCACTCATCAGAAGCAATGGACAAATTCACCGGAATGTACGGTTATAGAGCCTTGGCACGTTTGCTGAGGCTCCTTTTTGGTTCGGGTAAGGGGGACTTACCCTTGTTCGTCTAGATTTAGTCCCTATCCATCAGCAGTAAGAGAGGTGCCTCATTTGCTACAAGCACTTATTCAAGCTTTTTCACGCGATACCGATTTTGCTTCGACGGTAGCGGGCGTGAACGCGGGCATGAAGGAACAGTTAATCTCCGGATTGTCCGGTTCATCCAGGCAGGTCATGCTGGCTGCGCTGCATCAAGAAACGAACCGGCCGCTGCTCGTCGTGACCCACAATATGTTTGCCGCACAGAAAATATATGAAGATTTACAGGAAGCGCTATCAACGGATCAGGTGCTGTTGTATCCGGCGAATGAGCTGGTTGCCGCCGAATCGGCCGTATCCAGTCCGGAAACACTGGCGCAGCGGATCGAGGTGCTGCTGCAATGCTCTCGGGGGTTCCGGGGGGTCGTGGTGGTGCCTTATTCCGGCATACGCCGCTTTATCCCAACGCCGGAGGCTATGGCCGAGGCCGGACTTACGATTAAGCTCGGGGGCACGTTGGAACTGGATCACTTCCTGACCCAAATGGTCGAGTTAGGCTACGAACGGGTCGAGCGAGTGGAATCCCGCGGCGAAATGAGCTTGCGCGGCGGAATCATCGACTTCTATCCGCTTACCGCGTCCACGGCTTACCGCGTAGAGCTATTTGACGATGAGGTCGACTCGATCCGAACCTTCGATCCGGCCGATCAGCGTTCGGTGGACCAGATCAAGGAAGTGTTCATCCCGCCTTGCAAGGAGCTGATCGCCTCGAAGGATCGGCTTGAGCAGGCGGCGCAGGCCGTGTCCGAGAAGCTGGAGATTCAGCTCGACAAGATGACCGATCGCCAGGCCAAGAATCGGCTCCGCGAAGAGTTGTTCAAGGAAATGGAGATGCTGCGCGAGCACGTTTATTTCTCGGAAATCTATAAATATATCTCTTTGATTTACCCGGAGCGAAAAACGCTATACGATTACATGCCGAAGGATACACTGCTTCTGCTCGACGAACCGGCGCGTCTGCTCGAGACGGCCAAACAGCTGGAACGCGATGAAGCGGAATGGAATCTGCACCTGTTCCAGAACGGCAAGAGTCTGCCTGACCTGCCGCTGGCGGTGGACGCGGATCATCTGATCTACCACCGGCCATTCCAAACGCTGTTTATGTCGTTATTCCTCCGTCAAGTACCGCATTCCCAGCCTCAGAATATCGTCAACTTCGTGACGCGGGCGATGCAGGATTTTCATGGGCAGATGAATGTGTTGAAGGCAGAGATGGAGCGTTGGAAAAAAAGCGGCGCCCACGTCGTGATGCTGGCCAGCACCGAAGAGCGCATGGATCGGATGCGGCGGGTGCTGCAGGATTACGGGATTGAGGAGCCGTCGCTGCTGCAGGGCAATCTGCAGTCCGGGTTCGAGTTGCCGTCCGTCCATCTTGTCGTCATCACCGAAGGCGAGATGTTCTCCCAGAAACAGCGCAAAGCGCGCCGCGTCGGCAAGAGCATGGACAATGCCGAACGGATCAAGAGCTATACCGAGCTGAAGGTCGGCGATTACGTCGTTCACCAGAATCACGGGATCGGCAAATACATGGGGATCGGCACGCTGGAGGTCGGCGGGATTCATAAGGATTACATGCATATCCTCTATGCCGGCGGCGACAAGCTGTCGGTACCGATCGAACAGATCGACATGATCCAGAAATACGTCGGTTCCGAGGATAAGGAGCCGAAGATCTACAAGCTGGGCGGCAACGAATGGACTCGCGTGAAGAACAAGGTCCGTTCCTCCGTCCAGGACATCGCCGATGATTTGATCAAGCTGTATGCCGAGCGGCAAGCCGCGCCGGGGTATGCCTTTGAGAAGGACACCCCCGAGCAGCAGGAATTCGAAGCGATGTTCCCGTATGAGGAGACGCCGGATCAACTGCGGGCGATTGAGGAAATCAAGAAGGATATGGAGCAAAGCCGTCCGATGGACAGACTGCTCTGCGGCGACGTAGGTTACGGCAAGACGGAAGTTGCCATTCGCGCCGCTTTCAAGGCGGCGATTGAAGGCAAGCAAGTGGCGGTGCTGGTGCCGACGACGATTTTGGCGCAGCAGCATTATGAGACGTTCCGCGAGCGCTTTGCCGGATACCCGATTAACATTCAAACCTTAAGCCGGTTCCGGAGCCGCAAAGAGCAGAACGAAACAATCAAGGGCGTCCGCCAAGGAACGGTAGACGTGGTCATCGGGACTCACCGGATTCTGTCGCAGGATTTGGTCTTTAAAGATCTGGGCCTGCTGATCGTCGACGAAGAGCAGCGGTTTGGCGTGACGCATAAAGAGAAGCTGAAGAAGCTGAAAACGAATGTGGACGTGCTGACCCTGACGGCAACACCGATTCCACGGACCTTGCATATGTCGATGCTGGGCGTACGGGATCTGTCGGTTATTGAAACGCCGCCGGAAAACCGCTTCCCGGTGCAGACGTATGTCGTCGAGCACAGCCAATCGCTCGTCCGCGAAGCAATTGAGCGGGAGATGGCGCGCGGAGGTCAGATTTATTACCTGTATAACCGGGTGCAGGGCATTCAGGAAATGGCCGCGCAAATTTCCATGCTCGTGCCCGATGCAAGGGTGGGGATCGGCCATGGTCAAATGTCGGAGCAGGAGCTGGAGAAAACCATCCTGGACTTCCTCGACGGGGAGTACGACGTTCTGGTCAGCACGAGCATCATCGAGACCGGGGTGGACATCCCGAACGTCAATACCTTGATCGTACACGATGCCGACAAGATGGGGTTGTCCCAGCTGTACCAGCTTCGCGGCCGCGTTGGACGGTCGAACCGAATCGCCTATGCCTATTTCACGTATCAACGCGACAAGTCGTTGACCGAGGTTGCCGAGAAGCGGCTGCAATCGATCAAAGAGTTCACCGAGCTCGGTTCAGGCTTCAAGATCGCCATGCGCGACCTGGCGATCCGCGGCGCGGGCAATTTGCTTGGCGCGGAGCAGCACGGCTTTATCGCTTCCGTCGGCTTTGATCTGTATTCGCAGATGCTGGCCGAAGAGATCCAGAAGCGCAAAATATCGATGCTGGGCGAGACCGTCTCAGCCGAGACAACCTGGAATACGACGATCGATCTGGGCATCGACGCCTATTTGCCGTCGGACTACATCTACGACAGCATTCAGAAGATCGAAATTTACAAGAAAACCGCCTCCGCTGCCTCATTTGAGGACGTGGCCGAGCTGGAGGACGAGCTGCTGGACCGGTTCGGCGAACTGCCGGAGGCGGTGCAAAATCTGCTCTCCGTGGCCCGCGTGAAACTGTACGGCAAGCAATACGGGATCGAGTCCATGACGCTGCGGGGCGAGGAAGTGACGATCAAATTCTACGAAGGCCGGGAGAAGGTTGTCGTTCCAAGCAAGCTTGCGGAAGTTGGCAATCTGTTCGGAAGACGTGTACAATTTAGTCAAGGATCCGTGATGCTCATCCGGATTAAAACCAAGGGAATGGACGACAAAGAATTGATGGGCTTGTTGGAGCAGTTTCTCGGAGCCCTGAAGGATGCGTTCAAAGCGAAAGGGGAACTACAGGATGTTTCAAAGTAAAAGGCGCTCATGGAGAATGATGCTGATTGCGCTCGTCGCGGTATTGGCTTTCTCCGTCATGGCAGGATGCGGCAAGAAGGAAGCTAGCTCGGGAGGGAAAGATACGAGTAAGGTCATTGCAACGTACGAAGGCGGCGAAATTACGGAGAACGAATTCGACCGCGAGCAGCGGATCGTGCTGGCGCTCCAACCCCAAATGGAACAATTCATGCAGATGGAGGATTTCCGCCAGTATTTGATCAAGCAGGAAATCGCCTATGAATATCTGGAATCCAAAGCCGATGATAAAACCAAGGAAGCCGGCAAGAAGAAAGCCGAAGAGCAGTTTGATCTGATGAAATCGTCGTCCGGTGAAGAGAACTTCAAGAAAATGCTTGATGCGCAGAAAATCACCGAAGCGGATTTCAAGAACTACATGGTCCGGATCTATACCGTGATGGAAAGCGAACGGCAGAAGATCTCCGAAGATGATGTGAAGAAGGAATTCGAAGCAACGAAACAGGATTATACGACGGCTTCGGTGCGTCACATCCTGATTAACTTCACCGATCCGGAAGGCAAGGAACGGACTTCGGAAGCCGCACTCAAGCTGGCGAAGGAAGTCAAAGCCAAATTGGACAAGGGTGAGGATTTCGCTGCTTTGGCTAAACAGTACTCCGAAGACCCGGGCTCCAAGGATAACGGCGGGTTGTACGAGAACGTGGAGGTTAGCAATTGGGTAGAAGCCTTTAAGCAAGCGGCATTAACCCAACCGCTGAACCAGATCGGGGAACCGGTGGAAACCGAATACGGTTACCATATTATTCGCGTGGAAGCTCGGACTGAGAAGAAATATGAGGATTTAACCCAGGAACAGAAAGACATGATCCAAACGACGCTGGCCTCGAACAAATTGGACGAGTTCATGTCGGGGGATCTGGAGAAGAAAATCATCAAGAAAATCGAGCTGCCTAAAGTGGAAACCAGCACGGGCGAAAACGGCACGGGCACCAATGCGGGCACGGATGCCGGGACGAATACCGATAAAGAAGGGTCCGGAAACGCTGGCAACGCCGGAACGGGCGGCGATGGAGCGGCCAACGACGCCGGCACGAATGGCGCAAATACGAGCAAATAAGCAGGATACACACGCAGCGCGGAGAAGTTCGCGCTGCTTTTTTACGGACATTTTTGCCTATACGCCCCCATCCGTTAAAAATCATGGTTCATTATGATGAATAAGGTGTTCGCGCGGGATGAATACTATGGTCATAATCACAGAACAAGCCATCCCTGTCCCCACCTTCGGCCGCTCGTTTTGGCGAAGCTTATGGCGCATACATCTGTGTAAGCCGCAGATTACGTATAAAGTCCGATTAGGTGAAGCTTAAGAAAATTCAGCTGTAGTTCAAAACTTCTAAGAAAGCGGGGCATCAAGTGAAATGAAAGCTACTGGTATTGTACGCCGTATTGATGATCTGGGCCGTGTTGTAATTCCTAAGGAAATTCGCCGCACCTTGCGGATTCGGGAAGGAGATCCGCTCGAAATTTTTGTGGACCGGGATGGAGAAGTGATTCTGAAGAAATATTCGCCGATCGGCGAGTTGGGCGATTTCGCCAAGGAGTATGCGGAGTCGCTGTATGAGAGCACCAGTCATATTACCTTAATATCCGATCGGGACACGATCATTGCCGTTGCCGGGGCTTCCAAAAAGGAGTACTTGGAGAAACAAATCAGCTCGCTGCTGGAGAGCAGTATGGACGGGCGTAAAATCATCATGGAAACCGAATCGGGATCTTATGAAATTACGAAGGATCACCCCGAGGATATCTCCTCGTTCGTCATTGCACCGATTATTGCGGGCGGGGACCCAATCGGAACGGTGGTACTCGTCAACAAGGACGATGCGGTGAAAATGTCGGATTTGGAATCCAAAATGGTCGAGACGGCAGCCGGTTTTCTGGCGAAGCAAATGGAGCAGTAGAACGACCTTAGGTATCAGGGATAACGCATGGAGGAACTTACACACACCTGCAGTTTGGGGCGGACGCAGGTCCGTCTGAAGCTTACGAGGGATGTGTAAGTTTTTTGCGTTTGGCCGGGGGCGAAGCGAGAAATGGCGGCAAGCCCCCGTTTCGTCATATAATGGAACCTGTTAGCAGAACAAGCAGGTTCATTATTTGATGAAGCAAAGTAGGTTGTCACGATGGAAACAAAGGAAAGCCTGTCCTCGAAACTGCTGAAGGGAGCAGCTATTCTGAGCGCGGCAGCTCTGATGACCAAGCTGCTCGGGATGCTGCAGAAGATCCCGCTGCAAAATATCGGGGGAGACGGCGTATTCGGCATTTATAATACGGTATACCCTTTCTATACGCTGTTGATCACGCTCACGACATCCGGGTTTCAGGCGGCCGTAGCCAAATTCGTCGCCGAACGCCAGACCTCCGGGCTGGAGCGGGAACAGCGCGAAGTGCTGCAGCTGGCGGCGGTAATGATGACGGGATTGGGGATTGCGTTTGCGCTGCTGCTCTATTTCGGGGCGCCGATGCTGTCGCAGCTGATCGGCAGCCGTTTGCTGATTCCGGCCTTTCGCGGGGCGGCACCGGCGCTGGTGCTTGTTCCTGTCGCCGCTGCGTTGAGGGGGTATTTCCAAGGGCATCAGAATATGACGCCGACGGCGGTCTCCCAGGTGATGGAGCAGGCCGTCCGGGTAACCGTGATGATCGTTCTGCTTCTCATGCTCAGCCGGCTGGGGGCGGGAGAGCAGGATCTGGCCGGCGGGGCGCTGGTTGGCTCCTCGGCGGGAGCGGCGGCGGGCCTCGGGGTGATGCTGCTGTATTGGCGGCGGGTTTCGCGAAGACACACCCTGTCGGGAAATGGAAGCCAGATGCTGCCGGCTGATGAGGATCGGGCGTTGCGGCGGGAACGCCGAAAGCGGCTGCGGTCCGCCCTGCTCAAGGATGCGCTCCCGATCAGCCTCGCCGCGCTTGCCGTTCCCCTGATCAGCCTGGTGGATACGTTTACGCTGCCGCGGCTGCTCTCCGCTCACGGGGAGGAGCTGCGAATCATGGCCCAGGTGGGCATCTACAACCGGGGCATCCCGCTCGTTCAACTGGTCACGATGCTGGCAACGTCGCTGTCGGTGTTGTTCATCCCGGCGATGGCCGAGCTGCAGATGAAGGGGGACGCCGGGGCGATCCGGCGGCAAGTGCAGGTGGCCTTGCGCTGGTTCTGGCTCATCGGCCTGGCCGCTTCGCTGGGCCTGGCCCTGCTGGCTGCGCCCATCAACGTGATGCTGTACGAGGATGCGGCGGGGTCGGCCACCTTGGCCTGGGTGGCCTGGACGGCCGCGCCCGGCGCGCTGGTCGCGGTCACGAGCGNCGCTGCGCCTGCGGCTGCTCAGTGCGGCAGAGCTTCGCGCCCTGCCGCGGGTGGGCCCGAAGCTGCTGGCGCTGCTTCGGAAGCTGCGGCTGCTGCCGTAGCTTGGCTCGGCAGCCCGCCGCGCTTGGCGCGGACCGCCCATTGCCTTGCCAATTTCTATTTCGATCCCGGCAGTGATATAGTAAGAGGTGGCACAAGCTGCGGTGCTGAAAGCCGATTGACAAACGGACCTCAGCGCCGTTATTTCGGTGAAATCCACCGTTTTCCATTTGTAACGGACCACAGAGACCTTATTTGGCACGGATGTGCTCGTATTTAGCCATAATGGGGCAAATAGCGGCTCTCCTGTCCGTTATAAGCGATATCGGCGGTTTCTCAGACAAATAAGGTCTTTCAGGTCCGCTAGTTTACATGCGACCGGATCGATCGACAAGCAGAACGGACAGGGAGTGAGCAATGACCATGAGCGCAACCATTACGGTAGTCGGCCTTGGCTCGGGGGATCCGGACCGGCTGACCTTAGGCAGCTTGAAACGGCTGCAGGAAGCGGGCGAACGTTACGTCCGGACGAAGGACCATCCGGTCGTGGATTGGCTGGAGCAAACGGGCGTCCGCTTTACTTCGTTCGACGAGGTGTATGAAGCGAAGGACGATTTCCCCTCCGTATACGAGGAGATTGTCGCCAGGCTGTTGGCACGGGCCGAAGCAGGCGACACGGGAGTGAATATCGTCTACGCGGTTCCCGGGCATCCGCTGGTCGCTGAAGCGACGGTGAAGCTGCTGCGGGGGCGGTGCCCGGAGAGGGGCATTCCGCTCGACATTATCGGCGGGGAGAGCTTCCTGGACGAAGCGTTTGTTCGCCTTGGCTTTGATCCGATCGAAGGTTTTCTGCTGCTGGACGCATCGGAGGTCAATGGAGCGGCGATCGATCCAAGGCGGCATACGTTGATCGGGCAAGTGTATGACCAACTGACCGCGTCGGAAGTGAAGCTAGGGCTGATGGAACTGCTGCCCGACGATTATCCGGTTGTTGTAGGACATGCCCTTGGCGTCGAAGGTCAGGAGCGGATCGAGCGGGTGGAGCTGTTTGAGCTGGACCGAATCGACGGCTACGGCAATCTGTCCCTCGTCTACGTGCCGGCTAGTGAGGACGAGTCCTTGCGAATCCGCAGCTTCCAGCGCCTTCATGAGATCGTGTCGATTCTGCGCAGCCCGGGCGGATGTCCGTGGGATCGAGAGCAGACGCATGAATCGCTTCGCAAAAATCTGATCGAAGAAACCTACGAGGTCCTCGAGACGATTGACGATGATGATCCCGACCACATGCGCGAGGAACTGGGCGATCTGCTGCTGCAGATTATGCTCCACTCCCAGATGGAGGAGGAGACCGGCACCTTCAACGTATATGACGTTATCCAGGAGCTGAATGAGAAGCTGATTTATCGCCACCCGCACGTTTTCGGCGATTTGAGCGCGGAGGACGCGGAAGCCGCCCTGAACAACTGGGAGGCGATGAAAGCCGAAGAGAAGAAGCGCAAAGGCACCGAACCCGAGCGTCCATCGGCGATCAGCGGGGTGCCGCGCGATTTGCCGGCCCTGATGAAGGCGTACAAGCTCCAGAAGAAGGCGGCCAAAGCCGGTTTCGACTGGGAGGACATCGGCGGGGTCTGGTCCAAGCTGGAAGAGGAGATTCGCGAGCTGAAGGAAGCCGTGGAGCAGAAGCACGATCCCGAGAAGCAGGAGCTGGAGCTGGGCGATGTGTTGTTTTCCGTCGTGAATGCCGCCCGGTACATCGGGGCCGATCCGGAGCAGGCCTTATCGCGGACGATCCGCAAGTTTACGCAGCGATTCCATTACGTCGAGGAACGGCTTCGCGAGCAGGGGAAAACCCCGGGCGACAGCACACTCGCGGAAATGGACGTTTTATGGGAGGAAGCTAAGTCGAAAGAACGGGAATGATGGTAGAAAAGGCCTAAATTTCGGTTTTTTTGCGAAAAAAACAAAAAAAAGTTCCTAACAGTGCAGGATTTTTCAATTCAAGCAAGAATACTCATACAAAGATAACCATCTTGCACAAATCAGGTCTAGAGCCTGTAGTGCCAAGGTATCACCTATTTCTTTTATTATTGGGAGGCATTATTAATGAACAAAACAGATCTGATCAACAACATTTCCAGCAAAAGCGGTTTGACGAAAAAAGACGTTGAATCCGTATTGAACGGTTTTCTCGGTGAAATTACCGATGCGCTTGCTGGCGGCGACAAAGTCCAATTGATCGGCTTCGGTACGTTCGAAACTCGTAAACGCTCCGGTCGTACGGGCCGCAACCCGCAAACCGGTAAAACCATCGAAATCCCGGCTTCCAATGTTCCGGCATTCAAAGCGGGTAACAAACTTAAAGAAGCTGTAAAATAATGCGTCTTGATAAATTCCTGAAGGTATCGCGGTTGATCAAGCGGCGCACGGTGGCCAAGGACGTCTCCGAACAAGGCAGAGTTCTGATCAACGGGCGCGAGTCCAAACCGAGCAGTACCGTCAAGGTCGGCGACGAAATCACGGTTCAATTCGGCCAGAAGCTGGTGACCGTGCGTGTCGAACGCCTGGTCGAAACGACTCGCAAGGACGAAGCTGCGACCCTGTATACCTTAATCAAGGAAGAGCCGATCGCGAAGGAATCCGGTTTGGACTGGTCCTGAAGGAGAGGAGCTCAGAGCATGTTCCGTCAACTCGGGACATGCTCTTTTTTTCACCCGATAAAAAGGATCGAGTAAAAAATCCCCTAGCCAAACTGTGAAATCGTGGTAATATAGTAAATACACATGGACTAACGTTTTCGACCTAAGCGCATCCGCTTCCTAGAAAACACCTCTGATTCAACCTCATGCCCAATATTTAACGCTGCGCACGCGGCACACATCTACGATACGAAGTCATGCCCATCGATCTACCCACTTTCGACAATTAATCCAACCCGCGATTCAACGTACGAACCCGAACAAAGCAATGGACAAACTTAGGCAAGATACCCATTCGTCGCTCAAGCCGCAGCTCTATTCAGAAACCGGGGTGATTTTATGAACGATCTTTAATTAAAACGCTTACAAAGTGAAAATATTCACAATTACTTCATTCATCATTTTCCACGACCGCCATAGGGTATACCAAGGTCCATATTCCAGTTTATCCAAAGGGATGATTGACGGATGAAACAGCTCGTGCACAAGCTCTATGTGCGAGAAGAGCTCGCCAAGGAGGAGCTCGTCTATTTGCTGGAGCATATGGATGCCGAAACGCGCAGGGAGCTTTACCGATTAGCCCGCCTGAGAAGAGAACAAGCATACGGAGACAAGGTATACATGCGCGGCTTGATTGAATTCTCGAGCTACTGCCGCCAGAACTGCTTGTATTGCGGACTGCGGGCCGGCAATCGCCATGCCGAGCGTTATCGGCTCAGCCCCGAGGAAATTCTCGAATGCTGCCGGGAAGGGTACGGGCTGGGGTTCCGTACGTTTGTGCTCCAGAGCGGGGAGGATCCCTGGTATACGGCCGATCTGCTGGCAGCCTTGATTGGGGATATCAAAGCGGAGTTCCCGGATGCGGCCATCACCTTATCCATCGGCGAACGGGAGGCGGAAACCTACCGATTGCTGTATGATGCGGGGGCGGATCGCTTTTTGATGCGTCATGAAACCGCTTCACGAGGGTTGTATCAGACTCTGCATCCTTCGATGTCCTTCGATCACCGACGTCGATGTTTGGAGACGCTGCAATCGATCGGATATCAGGTGGGCGCAGGATTCATAGTTGGATTGCCCGGCCAAACACGGGAGGATCTGGCGGAGGACTTCATTTATCTCAAAACGCTAAATCCGGACATGATCGGCATCGGCCCGTTTATTCCCCATGATCGGACTCCGCTGAACGAGGCGAAGGCCGGATCGCTGGAGGATACGCTGGTTATGGTGGCGCTGGCTCGCCTGTTCCTGCCGGAAGCGTTAATTCCCGCAACAACCGCGCTCGGCACGTTAAACCCCGAAGGCCGGGAAATGGCGCTGAAGGTCGGAGCCAATGTGGTCATGCCCAATCTGTCACCCGTTGCCGTCCGCAAGAAATATGCCCTGTACAACAACAAGATCTGTACGGGGGATGAATCTGCGCAATGCAGACATTGTCTTGAGCTCCGGATTAGAGCTGCGGGATTCTCCGTAGATATGGGAAGGGGGGACAGCCTGAAAGCGACGGCGAAACGCCACCATGCGCAATAGGAAAAATCCGTTCCATGACTAACAAAGCAGAGGAATTTTTCGCAATGAAATGATAAGTGAAATAATTCACAACAAAATGTAGAGGAGACATGGCGAATGAGCATATTGACTCAAACGAACGAACTTGGCTTTTTTGAAATTCGGCTGGAATCCATCGGCGGGCTCGGTGCCAATCTGGCCGGGAAGATGCTAGCGGAATCCGGGGTGCTTGGACTCGGCCTGAATGGAGCCAACTTCTCGTCCTATGGATCGGAGAAGAAGGGCTCGCCGGTAAAGAGCTTCGTCCGCTTCTGCGAGNTGGATCGGAGAAGAAGGGCTCGCCGGTAAAGAGCTTCGTCCGCTTCTGCGAGCCGAACGTGGAGATTCATGATCACAGCCCGATCGAGGAACCCGACGTAATCGGCGTCTTCCATGAAGCGCTGCACAAGACGGTAAATGTCCTCAGCGGCTTGAAGCAAGGCGGAACCGTACTGGTGAACTCCACCCGCGATTTCGAGGAGATCCGGCGCGATTTGAAGTACCCTTACGGGACCCTCGCCGTTGTTGACGCGATGGGCATCGCCATCGACGAGCATACGAAGGTCAACACCTCGATGCTGGGGGCGTTGTTCCGGATTTGCGATTTTCTCGATCCCGATTCGATGCGCAAAGTAATTCAGCATACGTTCCAGAAAAAATACCCGCATTTGGTGGAGCCCAATCTGCGTACGTTCGACCGGGGTTATCATGAAGTGCGTTTCCAGACGATCCCGTATCCTGAAGGAGCCCAAGGGATGCGCTTCGAGCGGCCGCAGCCGCTGCTTGGCTATCAGACACAGGCGCCGGGCGGCGTCATCCGCGCGCAAGGCAACAGTCTGCTGAAGGATTTGAGCGGCTCCCGGCAGGGTTTTGTACCGGAGCTGGAGATGGATAGCTGCATCCACTGTGCCAGCTGTGACTCGGTTTGCCCCGATCTGTGCTTTGTGTGGGAATCCGGGGAGGACAAGAAGGGGCGCTCTCAAATGTTCTTGAGCGGCATCGACTATCAATATTGCAAAGGTTGTCTGAAATGCGTGGAAATCTGTCCTACAGGTGCGCTTAGCGTGCGCCGGGAGGAACCCGGGTATGCCGACAGCCACCGCGTGGCGCACGTCTTTCAATAGAGGTGTCATTCCAAGGTGTTTGAACACGCAGAAGAGCCTAAAGGAGGACTTTATCGATGTCTATAACCGAAGAGAAAATCACACAAATGAAGCTGGCCGAGCAAACGGCGGCCTTTGAATCCGGCAATGAAGCGGCGGCGATGGCGGCGGCTCAGATCAATTACCATGTGATGGGGTATTTTCCGATCACGCCGTCCACGGAGATCGCGCAGATTCTGGATCAGAAGAAAGCGCAAGGATTGCATCAGATCCAGTTGATTGCGGCGGACGGGGAGCATGGCTCGGCGGGAATCTGCTACGGGGCGGCGCTCGCTGGAGCCCGGGTAGTCAATGCCACCAGCGCCAACGGATTTATGTATATGATCGAACAGCTGCCGGTGCAGTCCGGGACGCGGTTCCCGATGGTGCTGAACCTGGTCACGCGCGCGATCAGCGGTCCTCTGGATATTCGCGGAGATCACTCCGATTTGTATTACGCCCTGAATACCGGCTGGTTAATCCTGACGGCGAGCACACCGCAAGCCGCCTACGACATGAACATCTTGGCGCTGAAGTGGTCGGAGGATCCGGAGGTGCGGCTGCCTGTGATCGTTGCCTATGACGGATTCTTCACGTCCCACCAGAAACGGAAGTTAAGTTATTTCAAAGACGCCAAGACGGTCCGGGCGTTCGTGGGCGAGACGCCGCCTGCCGGATTCGATAACGTTGCCGACCCGTCGCGGCCGATTTCGGTTGGCGCGCATATGAACGGCGATGACCTGTTGAACAACCACTACCAGCTGCACCTGGCTCAGGAGCGGGCAGCCGAAGTGTATCAACACATCGCCGCCGAATACAAGGCGATATCGGGACGCGATTACCCGGTGCTTGAACAGTATCAAATGGAGGATGCGGAGGTCGCTTTATTCCTGCTGAATTCCGCGGCGGAAACGGCCAAGATGATCGTTGACAAGCTGCGGGCGCAGGGGGTCAAGGCGGGGCTTATACGACCGAACGTCATCCGGCCTTTCCCGGCGGAGGAGATCCGCACTGCGTTGCGGGGCGTCAAGGCGCTGCTGGTAGGGGAACGCGCGGATTCCTACGGCGGCAAGGGCGCCAATATGACACATGAAATCCGCTCCGCGTTAAAGTTGGATCCGGCCAACCAAACGATCGTTTTATCGCGCGTGTTTGGCCTGGGCGGCAAAGACTTCTATCCGGATGAAGCGGAAGCGTTCTTTGAGCTGGCCATCGACGCGATGAATCAGGGCAAGGCCGCGGTGCCCTTCGATTATTTCGGGCAGGTACCCGGCGATCCGGTTCACGAGCTCAGACCGCTGTTGACGCCGCAGCACGGCGATGCCTTTAACAGCGGGCTGATCCAGGTGGCGCCGGACGAAGCGACCGGCAAGCTGAAGGTGAAGCTGCCGCCGCTGCGCAGCCTGACGGCGAAGCCGAAGCGGCTGGCGCCGGGCCATGGCGCTTGTCCGGGCTGCAGCGCGATTTCTTCGCTGGAGCTATTTTACAAAGGCATTGAAGGCGACGTTGTGACGTTGGTTCAAACCGGCTGCACGTACGTCGTGACGGCCGGGTACCCTTACACCTCGCACAAGCAAACGTTCGTGCACAACCTGTTCCAGAACGGGGCGGCGACGGTTGCCGGCGTCGTCGAGGCTTTCTGGGAACGGAAGCGCCGCGGCGAGATCGATGTCTCGGACAACGTGACTTTCATCATGGTGACCGGTGACGGCGGGATGGACATCGGGATGGGGCCGGCGATCGGCTCGGCGCTCAGGAACCATAAGATGATTATTTTGGAATACGACAATGAAGGGTATATGAACACCGGCTCCCAGCTCTCCTACTCCACGCCGCTGGGTCATCAGACCAGCACGTCCGGTGTAGGCAAGGCGCAGAAAGGGAAGGCGTTCCACCACAAGGATACCCCGCAGATCATGGCGGCGACGAACATCCCGTATGTGTTCACCGGGGCGGAGGCATTTCCGCAGGACCTGATCGCGAAGGCAGCCAAAGCGCATTGGTACGCACAGCATGAAGGCCTGGTGTACGGGAAGCTGCTCAGCACCTGTCCGCTGAACTGGCGGTCCGAGGACCAACTCGGTACAACCGTCTTGCAGACGGCGGTAGACTCCTGCTTCTTCCCGTTGTACGAAATCGAGCATGGCGTGACGAATATCACCTACAATCCCGAGGCGAAAAACAAGCGGATCTCGCCGCAGGAATGGCTGAAGATGATGGGCAAGACGAAGCACATGCTGCAGGATCAGGAGCTGCTGGACGCGTTCGAGGAAGAAGTCAACCGGCGCTGGGAGCGGCTGAAGGTGAAGCACGAAAGCCCGCTGCTCTAAGGCTGGCGGCCGGACGATGAAGGGAGAGGATTCGAAGATGGAAGAGACTTGCCGTTGTGCGGAGGATCAGGAGCGGTTGGCCCGGGTTGGGGAAATAATCGATCAGTTCCGTACGCTGCCGGGCGCGTTGATCCCGGTTCTCCACGAAATTCAGGATTTATACGGCTACCTGCCGGAAGAGGCGCTGCAGGTCGTTTCTCGGGAACTGGAAATGCCGATGGCCGAAATCTACGGGGTAGCGACGTTTTATTCGTTTTTCTCGCTCGAGCCGAAGGGAGAGCACGTGATTCACGTCTGCATGGGCACGGCCTGCTACATTAAGGGAGCCCAAGGGGTGCTGGACCGCCTGAGCCAGGAGTTGGACGTTCCGGTGCAAGGGACGACGGCCGACGGGAAATTTACGCTGGAAGCCACCCGCTGTCTGGGGGCTTGCGGTTTGGCGCCGGTTATGACGATCGGGGAGAAAGTGCATGGCCGGCTGACGCCGGGCGAAATACCGAAAATTCTGAAGCAAATGCGCACGCCTGTAGAGACGCATTAGGGGGGAGGTTGGAACGATGAAAACGTTGTTGGATCTTGAAAGCATCCGAACGGCGCAGTTGAACCGGCTGGTCCGCCGCAAGCTGGGCAAGGCCGGGGCTGACGAAGGGGGCGTCGCTGAGCGTTCCGTCATGATCTGCGGCGGCACAGGCTGCGCTTCCTCGGATTCCATGCTCATCGCGGAAGCGTTCGAGCAGGCGGTGGCCAGCCAAGGGATTCAGGACAAAATCGAGGTTGTCCGGACGGGTTGTTTTGGGCTCTGCGAGCTCGGGCCGGTCGTGATCGTTTATCCGGAAGAGGTGTTCTACAACCGGGTGCAGGTGAAGGATGTGGCGGAGATCGTCGACAAGCATCTGCTCCAAGGCAAAATCGTTACTCGCCTCGTCTATCAACAGTCGCTGAGCGAGGACGGGCAGATCAAGCCGCTGCATGAGGTTGAGTTCTTCCGCAAACAGCAGCGGATCGCCTTGAGGAATTGCGGCACGATCGATCCGGAGGACATCGACGAATATATCGCAATGAACGGGTACAAAGCGCTGCATAATGTCTTGACGACCTTGGAGCCGGCGGAGGTCGTGAACCAGGTGAAGGAAGCGGGCCTCCGCGGACGCGGGGGCGGCGGGTTCCCGACCGGGATCAAGTGGGAGACGGCGGCAAGGCAGCGGACGGGGCAAAAATACATCATATGCAACGCCGATGAAGGCGACCCTGGCGCATTTATGGACCGCTCGATCCTCGAAGGCGACCCGCACTCCGTGCTGGAAGGCATGGCGATTGCCGGTTATGCCATTGGAGCGAACCACGGCTTCATTTACGTCCGGGCGGAGTATCCAATCGCCGTGCGGCGGGTGCAGGCGGCGATTAAGCAGGCCCGGGACTATGGGCTGCTGGGTGAAGACTTGTTCGGCAGCGGCTTTTCCTTCGACATCAGCGTCCGTCTGGGAGCGGGGGCGTTCGTCTGCGGGGAAGAGACGGCGCTGATGAATTCTGTCGAAGGCAAGCGCGGCATGCCGAACCCGAAGCCGCCGTTCCCGGCCGTCAGCGGGTTGTGGGGGCAGCCGACGATTATCAACAATGTGGAGACGCTGGCCAACGTGCCGATCATTTTGCTGAAGGGCGCTTCGTGGTATGCGGGGATCGGGACGGAAAAAAGCAAAGGCACCAAGGTCTTCGCCTTAGGCGGCAAAGTCGTCAACACCGGGCTGGTGGAGGTGCCGATGGGGATTACGCTGCGCGAGGTCATTTACGAAATCGGTGGCGGGATTCCCGGCGGCAAGGCGTTTAAGGCGGTGCAGACCGGGGGGCCATCCGGCGGCTGCTTAACGAGCGAGCATCTCGATCGTCCCATCGATTACGATACACTGCTCAGCCTGGGTTCCATGATGGGCTCCGGCGGTATGCTGGTGATGGATGAAGAGACCTGTATGGTCGACGTGGCCCGGTATTACCTTGACTTTACGCGCGATGAATCGTGCGGGAAGTGCGCCCCGTGCCGGATCGGCACCAAACGCCTGCTGGAGATTTTGGAGAAAATCACGGAAGGCAAAGGAACGATGGAGGATCTGGATGCGCTGGAGGAGTTGTCCGAGCAGATCAAGGCGGCTTCGCTTTGCGGGCTCGGCCAAACAGCGCCGAATCCGGTGCTGTCGACGCTGAACTATTTTCGCGAGGAATATATCGCCCATGTGGTCGACAAGAAATGTCCGTCCGGCGTATGCCGCTCGTTGCTTACGTATACGATCGATGCGGAGAAATGCCGCGGCTGTACCCTGTGCGCCCGGAAATGTCCGGCGGAAGCGATCACGGGCGAGATGAAAGAGGCGCATGTGATTGATCCGCAGCTATGCATCAAATGCGGAATCTGCTTCGACAGCTGCAAATTTGCTGCAATTTACAAGAGCTAAAGGGGGGAGCGTTCGAGGATGGATACGGTGAAACTATGGATTGATGAAATGGAAACAGAAGTACCGAAGGGAACGACGGTGCTCCAGGCAGCCCGCGGACTAGGCATTCACATTCCGACCCTTTGCCATCTGCAGGGCATGAACCACCCGTCTAGCTGCCGCGTTTGCTTGGTGGAGTCGGGTCCTCGCCTGATCGCTTCGTGCACGTTGGTCGCCGAGGACGGCATGCAGATTCGGACGAATACGCCGCGGGTGCGCAAAGCCCGCAAGACGACGGTCGAGCTGATCCTGTCGGATCATAATCGGGAATGCCTCACCTGCCTGCGCAGCGGAACGTGCGAGCTGCAGGAGGTGGCGAATCAGATTGGGGTGCGCGACGTGCGATATGCGGGAGGCAAGGCGCGGTCGACGGTCGATATCTCGTCGCCGTCGATCGTGCGCGACACGTCCAAATGTCTGCTGTGCGGCCGGTGCGTCGCGGTCTGCAGCGAGGTGCAGACCGTCGGGGCTATCGGATTCATGAACCGCGGGTTCGACACAGTGATTGGACCGGCCTTGGGTCGGCCGATTGGCGAGTCGGTCTGCGTCAACTGCGGGCAATGCATCATGGCTTGTCCGGTCGGCGCGCTGCAAGAGCGGGAGAATGTGGCCGACGTGTGGCAGGCGATTGCCGACCCGCATCAATTCGTCGTGGTGCAAACGGCACCGGCGGTGCGCGTCGCTTTAGGCGAGGAATTCGGGATGCCGATCGGCACGCGAGTGACGGGCAAGATGGTTGCGGCGCTCCGGCGGCTTGGCTTCAACAAGGTGTTCGACACCGATTTTGGCGCCGATTTGACGATTATGGAGGAGGGCACCGAGCTGATGCATCGGTTGGCGACCGGGGAGAACCTGCCGTTGATGACGTCTTGTTGCCCCGGCTGGGTGAAGTTTGTCGAGCATAACTTCCCGGATCTGCTGGAGAATTTGTCGAGCTGCAAATCGCCGCATGAGATGGAAGGGGCGATGATCAAGAGTTACTTTGCCCAGACGATGGGGATCAACCCGGGGAATATCGTTGTTGTGTCCATCATGCCGTGTACGGCGAAGAAGTTCGAAGGGCAGCGAGAAGAGCTGGCCAGCGAATCGCGGCAGGACATCGATTACGTGCTGACGACAAGGGAGCTCGCGCAGATGATCAAAGAGGCGGGGATTGATTTTGTGAACTTGCGCGGCGAAGCGTTCGACAATCCGTTTGGCGAGGCTTCGGGGGCCGGCGTAATCTTCGGCGCAACCGGCGGGGTAGCCGAGGCGGCGCTGCGGACGGTGTTCGAGCTGGTGGCCGGCGAAGAGCTTGAGACGGTGGAATACACCGCCGTGCGAGGGATGGACGGAATCAAGGAGACGACGGTGGAGCTGCCGGACGGCCGAAAGATTCACACCGCCGTCGTTCACGGGCTCGGC
Source organism: Paenibacillus phocaeensis (assembly GCF_900021165.1). Classification (GTDB taxonomy): domain Bacteria; phylum Bacillota; class Bacilli; order Paenibacillales; family Paenibacillaceae; genus Fontibacillus; species Fontibacillus phocaensis. The sequence goes on from NZ_FCOQ01000014.1 coordinate 45,753, forward strand.
AACGCCCGGAAGCTGATGTCGATGATTCAGTCCGGTCAGCGCCGGTATGAATTCATCGAGGTGATGGCCTGCTCGGGCGGGTGTATTTGCGGCGGCGGGCAGCCGTTTGTGGATGCCCGCCTGCGGGATACGCTCGACGTGAAGGCAGCCCGGGCCAAGGCCATTTACGACGAGGACGAAGCGTCTACGGTTCGCAAATCGCATAAGAACCCGTATATCCAGCAGATTTACCGCGAGTTTTTGGAGAAGCCGAATAGCCATAAGAGCCATATGCACTTGCACACGCACTATTTGGTGCGCTCCCGCTATTAGGGGATAACCGTTGCGAGGTGCGCGATATGTGTTTACAACCGATGCCGCGCGCTTCGCAACGATGCAGACTTTTGGTATCTAACAGGGAGGGATGGGGATGAGTAGATCAAATCAATGGGAGGCGGCGGAATTCATTCGGGATGAAACGATCGTATCGGCGCTTGCCTACGGGTCGCAGCTAGCCCGCGACCGCAAGAAGGTGCTGGCGATTCTGGAGCGTGCCCGGGCCGCCAAAGGCATCACTGCGGCGGAAGCCGCCGTCCTGTTAAATGTGGAGGACGATGTGCTGCTGGAGGAGATTTACCATGCGGCCCGCGAGGTGAAGGAACGGATTTATGGGAATCGGATCGTTCTGTTTGCTCCGTTATACGTTAGCAACTTCTGCGTTAATAACTGCGAATACTGCGGATATAAGCAGTCTAATGAGGGGATGGTTCGCCGGCGTTTGAACCGGGAGGAGTTGATCCAGGAGGTCGAGGTGCTGCAGCAAATGGGGCACAAGCGGCTGGCGCTGGAGGCTGGGGAGGATCCGGAGCATTGCCCGATCGATTACATTCTTGAATGCATCGAGACGATCTACTCGGTGAAGGTCGATAACGGTAGCATCCGCCGGATTAACGTCAATATCGCCGCGACGACGGTGGAGGATTACCGCAAACTGGCGAACGTCGGGATTGGAACCTACATCCTGTTCCAGGAGACGTACCACCGTCCGACGTACAGCCGGATGCACCAGCAAGGTCCCAAACGCGATTACGACTGGCATACGACGGCGATGGACCGGGCGATGCGGGCCGGCATCGACGACGTTGGGGTTGGGGTATTGTACGGATTGTATGATCACAAATACGAGACGATCGCTATGCTGATGCATGCCGAGCATCTGGAAGCAACGTTCGGGTGCGGGCCGCACACGGTTTCGGTCCCGCGCCTTCGGGCGGCGGACGGCGTTGATCTGAACAGCTTTCCGTATCTCGTGAACGATCATGAGTTCAAGAAGATCGTGGCTGTGTTACGGCTCGCGGTGCCTTATGCCGGCATGATCCTGTCCACACGGGAAGATGCGGAGTTCCGCGACGAGGTGATCAAGTTGGGGATTTCCCAGATCAGCGCAGGCTCTTGCACCGGTGTCGGCGGGTATACGGACACGTATGGAAGCGAGGGTATGGTGTGCCCCGGCGGCGGGGATACCGCGCAGTTCGAAGTCGGCGATCACCGCTCACCGCTGGAGATGATCAAGTCGCTGTGCCGGGACGGCTATATCCCGAGCTACTGCACGGCTTGTTATCGGGAGGGTCGAACGGGCGACCGTTTTATGCGCTTGGCCAAATCGGGCCAGATCCACAACGTCTGCCACCCGAACGCGCTGCTAACCCTGCAGGAGTATCTGCTTGACTACGGGGATGACGAAGCCCGGGAGATGGGAGCCACGCTGATCAAAAACAATCTTCGCCGCATCCCCAAAGCGTCCGCCCGCGATGCGACGATCAACCGCCTGCAGCGCATCCAGAATGGGGAGCGGGACTTGCGGTTCTAAGTCGAGCCGCTGGATGCAAACTGCAAAAGCCTTCAATCCCGCCTAATGGCGGCGTTGAAGGCTTTTTGGTCGTGAATCGGTTGCTGGCGCCGGCAGGTTGACCAACCGACAACCCGTCCTGTGGCCCACCCTATTCCACTTGCCAACGCACAGGGCTCGATTCATGCGTACGAACCGGAAGAACCGCACATACCGCACGACCCCCGGCTAACGCTTGCCAGGATGCTTATTTGGGCGAAACGAAGGGGATTTGATTTCTAACGCTTGTCAGGAAGCTTATTTGTGCCAAATGGCCCCGTTTCGGGGGCAAAACCAGCAAATAAGCTTTCTCCTAAGCGTTACATTCTGAAATCCCCCGTTTTGGGCCAAATAGCGTTGCTGGCAAGCGTTAGAGCTTCGGCTCACCCTAGTTGCAGGTGTCGCTGTTGTCGATAATGCTGTTGCTCCTTTCGCCACTGTCCCTGCTATACCTGCTACACCTGCTACAGTCCTTGCTGTCGACTACAGTTGCTGCTTTTCGCAACCTTCGCACCTGTTGCTGTTAATTACTCTTTTAACTGCCGCCGAACACTGCCAACCAATGCCAACTGCTAACGACTGCTAACCGCTAATTGCTCCTAACTACTGCAACTACTGCAACTACTGCAACTACTGCTAACTACAGCCAAGCGACTGCTAACTGCGGCTAACTGCGGCTAACTGCGGCTAACTGCGGCTAACTGCGGCTAACTGTGGCTAACTGTGGCTAACTGTGGCTAACTGCGGCTAACTGCGGCTAACTGTGGCTAACTGTGGCTAACTGTGGCTAACTGCGGCTAACTGCGGCTAACTGTGGCTAACTGCGGCTAACTGCGGCTAACTGCGGCTAACTGCGGCTAACTGCGGCTAACTGCTGCTAACTGCGGCTAACTGCGGCTAACTGCTGCTAACTGCGGCTAACTGTGGCTAACTGTGGCTAACTGTGGCTACTGCGGCTAACTGCGGCTAACTGTGGCTAACTGTGGCTACTGCTGCTAACTGCTCCAAACTGCCTCTAACACACCATTGGCGTCTGCAGCTCCTGCTAACTTTTCTGTTGGAGTAACTATTCCGAATCCGGGCTCCGGCTAACGCTTGCCAGGATGCTTATTTGGGCGAAACGAAGGGGATTTGATTTCTAACGCTTGTCAGGAAGCTTATTTGCGCAAAATGGCCCCGTTTCGGGGGCAAAACCAGCAAATAAGCTTTCTCCTAAGCGTTACATTCTGAAACCCCCCGTTTTGGACCAAATAGCGTTGCTGGCAAGCGTTAGAGCTTTCAGTGGCAGCGTTGTTGCCGCAGCGTCAGAAGCTCTTTCGTTGCTTGCCTTGTTCTAGCTTCGTTGCCACAGCACATGTTACTCTTAGTTACTCTACTGCCCCAGCCCAGCCCAGTTCCTCCTGCCACTCCTGCCATTCCCGTTACTCTTGGTTACAGTTACATCTCTTCCCCGATACACCTGGTAGACCCGCTAGGCCCGTAACACCCGTAACACCAATTACTCCAATTACTCCAATTACTTCCCGCTACTCTTGCGACTCTTAAGCTTCTTGTTACCCTAACATGGGCCAACTTGAGACGCTACCATGGAGCGGGCATCCTTTGCTCGGACGTATCCCGGCTAACGCTTGCCAGGATGCTTATTTGGGCGAAACGAAGGGGATTTGATTTCTAACGCTTGTCAGGAAGCCTATTTGTGCCAAATGGCCCCGTTTCGAGGGCAAAACCAGCAAATAAGCTTTCTCCTAAGCGTTACATTCTGAAAACCCCCGTTTTGGGCCAAATAGCGTTGCTGGCAAGCGTTAGAGCTTCGGCTCACTTCGGCTTAACTTCGGTTCGCTTCGATAGCCTGTTCCCGAGCTCTTTTACTGCGGCTCCCGGGCCGCTTCCTCCCATGCCATCATGGCGGAGGGGAAGAGCTCGATGGCGCGAGGGAACACGCCGTGAAGGTAGGCGATCAACACGCCGTAGTTGACGATCGGGACGCCGGCGGCTTCGGCCTCGCCGAGGCGGTGCAGCATGGCCCGGCGATTGAGCATACAGGCCCCGCAATGGACGATCAGCGCGTAGCGAGACAGGTCCGGCGGGTAGCTGAAACCGGAGACGTGCTCGATCTGCAACTGCTTGCCGGTGGACTGGCGCAACCAGCGGGGGATTTTGACGGTGCCGATATCATCGGATTGCTGATGATGCGTGCAGGCTTCGGCGATCAATACGCGATCGCCGTCCCGCAGGTTTTCCACGGCCCGCGCGCCTCGAACCAGCTCGCCTAAATCGCCCTTATGCCGGGCGAACAGGATGGAGAACGAGGTCAGCGGCACATCCCGCGGCGTATCAGCGGCCACCTTGAGGAAGACCTGCGAGTCGGTGATGACGAGCCGCGGCTTCGTCCCCAGCCGTTCCAGCGTGGCCCGCAGCTCGTGCTCCTTCGTCACGACGGCGATGGCGTCGCTCTCGAGCAGGTCGCGGATCGTTTGCTGCTGCGGCAGGATCAGCCGGCCCTTGGGGGCGGCGTTGTCGATCGGCACGACCAGCACGACGAGATCGCCCGGCGCTACGAGGTCGCCGACGAGCCGGAAGCGCTCCTCCTCGTGCGGAAGTGCGGCGACGATCGCCCGCTTCAGCTCGGGGACACCGCGGCTGTCCAGGGCGCTGAACGCTACACATTCCGGTAGGCCCAGCTGCGCCTTCACCTCATCAAGCGCAACCCCCGTATCGGCATCCAGTAGCGTATCGACTTTGTTCAGCACGCCCACGACCGGGATGTTCCGCTGCCTCAACTCGGCCAGCAGCTCCCGGTAAAAGTCGTCGGCTCCCGCCAAGGCGTCGATCACCAGCAAGGCGAGGTCGGCGCGGTGGATCAACTCCCGCGTTTTTTGTTTGCGCAACTCGCCAAGCATCCCTTCGTCATCCAGCCCGGCGGTGTCGATCAGCACCACCGGCCCCAGCGGCAGCAGCTCCATCGCTTTATACACCGGATCGGTGGTCGTTCCCCGCACCGGCGAGACCACGGCGGTCTCCTGCCCGGTCAAGGCGTTGACCACGCTGGATTTCCCTACATTCGTCCGGCCGAAGACGGCGATATGCGTCCGTTCTCCGCGCGGCGTTGCGTTCAGGCTCATCTCGCGTTCCCCCTCTTATTCGCCGGGGATCCCCGGCTTCGTGACTTGCAGCGGATTCAGGATGGCGGCGGCGCGTTCGGCGGTCAGCCAGCCGCCTTCCACGGCGACGTGCTCCACCGACAGCCCCTCGCGCCGGGCAATCCCGGCAATCTCGGCCGCCGCCTCGTAGCCGAGATGCGGGACCAGCGCGGTGGCCAGCACGGTGGAGCGCCGCAGATGCTCGCGGCATACGCCCTCGTTGACGGCAATGCCGCGAAGGCAGCGCTGCTCGAACAGCGGGACGGCCCGCCCCAGGATCTCCAGCGATTCCAGCAGGGAATCGGCGATCAGCGGGCCATACGCGTTCAGTTCGAGCTGGCCGCCGGCGGCGGCCCAGGTGATCGCGGCGTCGTTCGCGATCACCCGCATGGCCGTCTGGCCGGCCATCTCCGCCATGACGGGGTTCACCTTCCCCGGCATGATCGACGAGCCGGCCTGGACGGCGGGCAGCGCGTATTCGCCGATGCCCCCGGCGGGGCCGGACGCCAGCAGCCGCAGATCGCCGGCGATCTTGAACAACGTCACGGCTGCCGCCTTCAGCAGCCCGGACACCTCGACGAAGACGTCCATATTCTGCGTCCCGTCCATCGGAAATTCGCTGCGCGCCAGGCCCAGCCCGGTCAACTCCTGCAGCGTGTCGGTCACCTGGAAGACGTAGGCCTTGGGCGCGTCCATTCCGGTGCCGATCGCCGTGCCGCCGAGATGAATCTCGCGCAGCCGCTCCTCGGCCTTATACAGCCGCCACCGGTCGCGGGCGACCGCCTTGGCGTAAGCGCCGAATCCCTGGCCGGCCATCATCGGCAGGGCGTCCATCAGCTGCGTACGCCCCAGCTTCAGCACGTCCGCGAATTCCCGCTCCTTCTCCTGCAGCGCTTCCTGCAGGGAAGCATACGCCTCGCTGAGCGGGCGCAGCAGCCGGATCGCCGCGATCCTGAGCGCGGTCGGGTACACGTCGTTCGTCGATTGGCAGCGATTGACGTGATCCAGCGGATGGACGAGGTTGTAGTCGCCTTTGGACCCGCCCAGCCGTTCGATTGCTAAATTGGCGACCACCTCGTTCACGTTCATGTGGGTGGACGTCCCCGCCCCGCCCTGCAGGGCGTCGACGACGAATTGATCCGCCAGGGCGCCGCCGGCGATCTCGTCGCACGCCGCTTCGATCGCTTCCGCCACCTCTGCCGGGATCAAGCCCAGCTTGCCGTTAACCCGCGCCGCCGCCTTCTTGACCACGGCGATCGCTTCGATCAGCCGGGGATGAGCCGGACGCCCGCTGACCGGGAAATTCTCTGCTGCCCGCGCCGTATGAATGCCGTAATAGGCCTCTGCCGGGAGGGCCATCGGCCCTAGCGCATCGGTCTCCCGGCGATATTTTTGACCGAAATCGGAACCCTTTGAGAATGGTTGACGCATCTGGATTCGCCTCCAACAACGAATGTCAATCTCTTCCACTTCATCGTAGTTGAAAGCGGTTCCGAACAACAGTAAAGAAGATCACGTTATCGGCCGGAAGGAACTTGTTCTAAAGCCGATTTTTCGTCCATAAGCTAGGGATAAGAAGGAGGGGTACATGCCATGGTCGAACCCAATAAAGCTAAGCATCAGGAGCTGCATCTGCTAAATCGCAAGCTGCTGGATATTTCGGGGGTCCTCAATGTGGAAAGCTTCGACAGCGAGGAATTCCTGCTTCAGACCGAACTTGGACATCTGACGATCCGAGGGCAGAATTTACATATCAAAAACCTGAACCTGGAGCAGGGGCTGGTCAGCATCGAAGGTACGGTCAATTCGCTGTCGTATTTGGATCCGGGTTCCAATTCGTCCGGTAAAGGCCTGCTCGGCAAGTTGTTCCGATGAATTTGGAGACGCAATGGGCGACCCTGCTCTGGATGCTGGCCTCCGGGGGGATTATGGGCATCGCCTTTGACAGCTATCGCGTCGTCTCGGGACAACTGCGGTTTCCCCGCTGGAGCGTCCATGCCCTCGACTTGCTCTACTGGTTGGCTGCTGCTTTATTCGTCTTCCGCACGTTGTACCACAGCAACCACGGGGAACTTCGGTTCTATGTGTTTCTGGGCCTGTTTCTAGGCATTTGGATTTATTTTTTGTTCCTCAGTGTTATCACAGAGCGTTTTGTGTTAATGTTAATGAGGACAACTAACAAAATTTATCGCTTTATCGTACGAATACTCAAGATTCTCATCATCGCTCCGTTACTATGGCTGGTCAAAATGATCCGGATCTTGCTCGGATTCGTTTGGATTGTGCTGCTGTTCCTGGGCCGGGTGACCTTGCTGCCGATTTGGAAGCTGCTCGTATGGGTGCTTAGACCTATATGGACAAGGCTTCGCATTCCGCAGGGTTGGGACAAGATCCGGCATGGGGCAGCGATTTGGCGGGAGCGCGTTTTGCGTCTATTACGCTGGTTCAACAAGGAATAAGGCTGGGAGGTGTCCTCATGCGCGAAGGGTCAACAAATCCGAAAACATCAAACCCGAATCCGTCCTCCGGAAACGGATCTGCTTTCGCGAAGCGCAGGCTGCGGCTCTGGATGGGATTCATGGTCCTGTTCTTGGGCTGGGCCGGGTACACGTTTATTTCCCAAGCTGGGGACATCGGCGGCAAGTCGGAGCAGCTGGCGGAGCGGCAAGCCGCAAAGGCAGCCAGCGAGCAGAGCTTGAACCAGCTCAAATATGAAATTAACCGACTGAACGACCCCGAGTACATCGGACAAATTGCCATGAAGAAATATGGTCTATACAAACCGGGCGAAATCCCGGTCCGGGTATCCGAGTCTGAAGCCGGAAATGACTGACCCCATGCGGGTTGACGGGACATCCGTCTGTTGACCTTGTATCCGTCATTCGGTATAATCAAATCACCGCAGTCATGATTTCGAGGCCTGGCTGTATATTTTTAAGGGAGGATCATTTTATTTTATGGCAATTGAAGTGGGCACCAAGTTAGAAGGAAAAGTGACAGGCATCACGCATTTCGGAGCATTTGTGGATCTGTCAGGAGGTGTCACGGGTCTCGTTCACATTTCGGAGATCGCCGATAATTACGTGAAAGACGTTAACGATCATCTGAAGATCGGCGATACGGTTACCGTTAAGGTGATCAATGTCGATAAGGACGGCAAGATCGGACTTTCCATCAAGCAGGCTGTTGACAAACCGGCCGAAGCCAGACCGCCTCGCGCACCGAGACCGGACCGGCCAAGCGGAAGAGACGGAGACCGTCCGGGCGGAGGATTTAACCGGGACCGGGGAGGACGTTCTTTCAAGCCCCCAGCCAACAAAGCATCTTTCGAAGACAAAGTATCTCGTTTCCTGAAGGACAGCGAGGAGCGCATTTCTTCGCTCAAGAAGAATACGGAAGGCAAACGCGGAGGACGCGGAGCCAAACGAATGTAATCCCTGAAAACTTAAACGATCAAACCCACCGCAGACGGTTTCTCGCCTGCGGTTTTTTGTTGTTTTTATGGCGGTAAGGGGGAATGGAATCTCCACAAGATGACTTTGAATGTCCTGGGAAGCAGCTTTTGTCGCCTCCAGACTTTTTGCCGACAGGTTCTTACGGTTTTTTACGAGGAGCGCGTCCGAACGGCCGTGTTTCGCTAACCAAGCCTGTGATCTCCGATACGAACATAGGAACCCCTAACCTCCCCCATCGCTATGGGGGGCATACATTCGCGCCTTGTCGGCACCCCCTCTCAATTTGTCGGAAATTTCTTTGGCCCCTGCTCCGGTATATGACAAACTTTCCGGTTCTAGCCTCCTATAATGGGACATACCTTACTAATTTGGAAAAGGCGGTGCCAGGATGTTGAACAAGTGGAATGTCACCCTGTTTCCAGGGATGAGAAAGGCGAAGGCATGGGACAAGGAGGCGTGGGGGAAAATGCTGCTGGATCAGCCGATCATCCGGCGGGCAGGGCGGCTGTTCGCGGTCAACAAGTGGAACGGCCTGCTCCTTGCGATGAGTTTCCTGCTGGGCCGTGCAACGATATTGGACGAGCTGGCTCCATTTGCCGTTGCTTTCTTCGCGGTCATCTTGTTTATGCGGCGAGATATCGCCTGGATCGCGGGCGCAGCGATGATCGGAGGGGCGCTGCTGACGCCGGATGCCCATCTCCATGCGATTGAAATCGCGGTGGAGCTGTTGATTTTCTATTTGCTGCAAAAGGGGCTGGAGTCATTCGAACGGGCGGATCTCTCCTATGCCCCGATTATGGTGTTTACGAGCACGTTCTTCGTCGGCATGTTCGGGGCGGTGATCGGCCCTTCGCTGACCTGGTACGCGCTGGCGATGACCGTGATGGATGCGCTGCTGAGCTTTGTCCTGACGCTCGTCTTCATCCAGGCGGTTCCGGTGTTCACGTATCGGAAGAAGCACTACCAGCTGCGCGGCGAGGAAATTTTGTGCCTCGTGATTCTGCTTGCCTCCGTGATGACCGGAACCGTTGGATGGGAGATCCAAGGATTATCGGCCGAGCACGTGTTGTCGAGATACCTGATTCTGCTGTTCGCTTTGGCAGGCGGTGCGCCTCTAGGGGCTTCGGTTGGGGTGATTACCGGACTGATCCTCAGCCTGGCGGACACGTCGGCGCTCTACCAGATGAGCTTGCTGGCATTCTCCGGAATGCTCGCCGGGATGCTGCGGGAAGGGCGCAAATGGGCCGTTGGTTTCGGCATGCTGCTCGGCTCGTCGATCCTGTCGATCTATATCGCCGGCCCGGCGGACGTGATGTCCTCCACTTGGGAGAGCTGCGCTGCAGTTCTACTCTTTCTGTTGACTCCCAAAAAAACGGTCCAAGTCATTGCCAAATACGTGCCCGGCACGCAGGAGCATGCTAAAACCCAGCATGAATACGCCAAGCGGGTACGCGACATTACGGCCGGTCGGGTGGCGCAGTTCTCCCAAGTCTTCAAGCAGCTGGCGCGCAGCTTCGGACAGGTGTCCAGTACCGGGGAAATCGCCAAGCGCGGCGAGGAAATCGACCATTTCATGAATGCGGTGACCGAGGGTGCTTGCGCGACATGCTTCCGTAGAAACACATGCTGGGACGGGCGATTCTATCAAACGTACAAGCTGATGACGGAGATGATGACGGCGATTGAGGAGAAGCCGGAGGTCACCGTAGCGGAACTCCCGGCAAGATGGGGCAAGCTGTGTGCGAAAACCGATCAAGTGCTGGATATTATGAAACACGAATACGATCTTTATCAGCATGATCTCCATTGGAAACGGCAAATTTACGACAGCCGCCAACTGGTGGCCGAACAGCTTTCGGGCGTCTCGCAGGTCATGGAAGACCTGGCCCGGGAAATTCAGCGCGAAGGACAAGCCATGTATAAGCAGGAGGAGCAAATCCGTGAGGCGCTGGAAAAAATGGGCCTGTCCATTCACAGCATCGATATCGTGAATTTGGACCATGGCAACGTGGAGATTGAAATTGTCCATGCCTACACCCGCGGTTTCGATGAATGCCGGAAGATTATCGCGCCGCTCCTGTCGGATATCTTGGGCGAGCATATCGCCGTGATGAACGAAACGCTGCATGGCGGCAAAGAAGGCCTGTCGACCGTCACCTTCGGTTCGGCCAAGGCGTTCGAGATCACGACGGGGGTCGCCGGCACGGCGAAAGGCGGGGATATGCTCTCGGGCGACAGCTTCAGTGCCAAGGAGCTTGGCAACGGCACCTTCGCGGTAGCGATCAGCGACGGCATGGGCAACGGGGAGCGGGCGCGGCTGGAGAGCAGCACGGCGCTGAACATTCTCGAGCAATTGCTGCAGTCCGGCATGGAGGAGACGCTGGCGATCAAATCGGTGAATTCGATTCTGATGTTGCGCTCGCCGGACGAGGTGTATGCGACGGTCGACATGGCGCTGATCGACCAGTACACGGCCCGGACGACGTTCATGAAGATCGGCTCGTCGCCAAGCTTCATCAAGCGAGGCCAGGAGGTGATTCCGGTTACGGCCAGCAACCTGCCGATCGGCATTATCCAGGATATCGAAGTCGACCTGGTGTCCGTTCAGCTGTATCCGGGAGATACGCTGATCATGATGACCGACGGCATTTACGATGCGCCGGGGCCGGCGGTCAACAAGGAGCTGTGGATCAAGCGGCTGATCCAGGAGATCCAGGCCGAGGAGCCGCAGGAGATCGCCGATTGCCTGCTGGAGTCCGTGATCCGGTACCAGAAGAACGTGATCCACGACGATATGACGGTGGTCGTCGCCAACATCGACCATCTGCGGCCTGAGTGGTCTACGCTGCACATCCCCGGCATCAGCCGGCTGGAGCGGCCGCGAACGGTGAGTTAGTCGAGAGCTTGAGGTGAGAACCTCAGGTTCTTTTTTTTTCGTCCTAAAATTTGTGCACTTATTCGTGCCAGGCTAAATTTTATTCTGAATTCTAGCGAACTGAAGGTAGGCGTCTTTGGTTCCTTTCTTTTTTATAGAAGTGATTGCGGGTCGGTTTGAACTCGAACCTCGCTGGAAATGATAGATAAGAGAATGTTGAACTCTATCTATTTTGAAGGGCGGGAAGACAGGATGAAACAAATTATGTTGATTACGGACGGGTGTTCTAATGTCGGGGAAAGCCCGGTGATGGCTGCGGCGTTAGCGAGACAGGAAGGGATTACCGTGAATGTAGTGGGAATCGTCGATTATGGGACGATCGGAGAACTGGGGAGCCTGGAAATCTCTGAAATCGCCAAGGCCGGCGGCGGCATGAGCCGGATCGCCGGAACCGAGAACCTCGCGCAAACGATGCAGATGCTGACGCGAAAGACGGTCGTTCAGACGATTCAGCAGGCGGTTCATAAGGAGATTCGGCAAATCCTTGGCGATCAGCAGGTCGGCGATCTGCCGCCGGAGACGCGGTCACAGGTCGTGGAGGTCATCGACGAACTGAGCGAGAGCAGTCCGCTGCAGGTGGCGCTCCTGATTGATGCCAGCGCCAGCATGAAGCCGAAGCTTCGGGCCGTAGAGGAAGCGATTCGGGACATGATGCTGAGCTTGGGCTCTCGGAAAGGGGAGAGCCGTCTGGCCGTATTTCATTTCCCCGGTTCGCACAGCGGGGAGGATGCCGTCCTGGACGTGGACTGGACCCGTGATCTAGGTACAGCGCGTTCCATCTTCCAGCGTCTCGTCATGAGAGGGGCAACGCCAACGGGACCGGCGCTCTTGAAGGTGATGGATTTCATGCGATATGGTACACTGGATGAACATGGGAAGTCTTGGCATGAGAAGACGGAGGGACAAGATGGAATCCTCGGCGACTACGTCGTCTAAAATCAACCTGCCGCAGGGGACGCGGATTACCGGACGCTGGAACGGGGGACGGTATATCATCCAGCGCTTGCTGGGGCAGGGTGCGAACGGCGTCGTATTCCTGGTGAAACGGGAGAAGAACGGAAAATTATACGCCCTGAAGCTGGGCTTTGATACGCTGGACATCCAATCGGAGATCAATGTGCTGAAAGCGCTGCAGCGTCAAGGGCGGCGGCGCGGCGCGGCGGAACGGGATCTCAATTACCTGGTGGAGGTGGACGATTTCACCTTCCAGGGGAGGGAGATTCCTTTCTACGTTATGCGCTATGTGCAGGGGGAGCCGCTGCGCGCCTTCTTGGCACGGCGCGGTCAACGCTGGCTGGACGTGGTCGGCCTTCAGCTGCTGCAGCAGCTCGGCCGTCTGCACAGCTCCGGCTGGGTGTTTGGCGACCTCAAGCCGGAGAATGTGCTCGCCGGTGCTTACGGCGAAGTCGAGCTGATCGACTATGGCGGGGTCACCGGCGAAGGGCGCAGCGTGAAGCAGTTCACGGAGTGGTACGACCGCGGCTTCTGGAGTGCCGGGAGCCGGACGGCGGACCCGGCCTACGACTGGTTTTCCTTTGCGGTCGTCTGCATTCACTTGCTCGCGGAGACCCCGCTGAAGAAAGCCGCCACCCAACTGCCGCAGACGCGCAGCCGCAGCGATCTTCTCGCCATCGTGGAGGGGAACGAGGCGCTGGCGCCGTACCGCGTCTGGCTGAAGCGGGCGTTGAACGGGGAGTTCCGCGACACGGCGGAAGCTTGCTGGTTGTGGAAAGAGCTGGTTGCGGACCGGTTCGCTCCGCGGCGGCGAACCCGTTCCGCCACGCCGGGCTGGATCGTCGGCGCGTTTGCGGTGTCGCTGACGTTGCTTGCTTGCGCTCTTTATTTTACTTTTAGGTTTTAGCGCTTCCGATCCGCAACGTTTACGAACTAACTCACAGGGCTCCAAGAGGTCACGATCATTTTCGACGGAAGGTGGGATCCGATGAAAGAATCCACGTTGCACCGATTGACAGAGCAGGTTCGTCGCCTCGGCCGGCAAGAGCGGTTATGGTCCCCCGGGGACGTCATCGTCGTGGCGGTGTCCGGCGGGGTCGATTCAACAGTGCTTCTGCATATAATGAAGGAAATCGCTGGAGACAAGGAGCTGAATCTAAAGCTGATCTGCGCCCATCTTCACCATGGCTTACGCGGAGAAGAAGCGGATCGGGATGCGGAATTTGTACGCGAGCTTGCGAGGCGCCTTGGCATCCCCTTTGAGCTGGGACATGCCGATGTACGCGCTTATATGAGGGAAACGGGGAAAAGCCTCGAGCTGGCGGCTCGGGAGAAGCGGTATGAATATTTGCATCAGGTAGCGCAGCGTTACGGGGCTTCGGCCATCGCGCTTGCTCATCATGCCGACGATCAGGCCGAGACGGTGATGATGCGGCTGCTGCGGGGGAGCGGTCCGTCCGGGCTGGCCGGAATAAGGCTGAAGCGCCGGGAAAAAAATGTGGAACTTCTCCGTCCCCTGCTTCGTATATACAAGACGGATTTGCTCCAGGCGTGCCGCGAGTCCGGACTGGCTTTCGTAGAGGATAGCAGTAACCTGGATAAAGAGTTGACGCGAAATTCGATTCGGCTGGATGTGTTGCCTTTTTTGGGGCAATATAATGGTCAGTTGCCGGAATCGTTGAACCGACTGGCGGAGCTGGCTGCGGCGGAAGATCATTATCTGCAGCTGGAGGCGTCGAAAGCGTATGCCGATCTGGTGCGGGCGGAAGACGGGATTCTCTCGTTTGCGGCCCCGCTTTTCGCTACTGTACATGTTGCTTTACAACGGAGGTTGATTAAACTAATATTAAATTATCTGCCTTTAAGCGCGGAGGATCGTGATTTTGTCAAGGTTGAGGCCATTCGCCAGGGGTCGATTCAGGATCGGCCCACGACGTGGAGCTTGGATCTCGGCAGCGGCGTCAAGTGCGTACGCGAGTATGACAGAATCCGCTTTATCCCCCCGGCAGTGGAAAGTCGGATTCCTCATTATACATATTTGGTGGAACAATTTCCGGCGGAGGTGCCGATCGAAGGCATGAGCCAGAGCTTGCGCTTGACGCGGCATGGTGCCGGCAGGGAGGGCGTTCTCGCAAAGGCAGAGGGGAATAGCGAAGCGAATTTTGATGCGGATAAGCTGGTCTATCCGCTTACCGTGCGTTCCCGGCTTCCGGGGGATGCCATGAAAGTTATGGGATTAAACGGCAGCAAAAAGGTAAAAGATATTTTCATCGATGCGAAAATACCTCCATCCCTCCGCTCCCGCATCCCGATTGTGACGGATGCCGCAGGCCGGATCCTGTGGATTCCCGGCGTTCGCCGATCCGCAGTCGCCGCGGTGAACCCGCGCACGACTTCCGTTGTGCATATGGTTCTGACGCCGCGCCAAGATCCGTTCGCACCTTGAGGATTAGCAAAAGACCGGCATTCATAGTATAACGTAGGAGGTTCACTCATTTTGCTAAACGATATCCAGGAAGTTTTGATTACGCGAGAACAAATTCAGGAGAAGGTTATCGAGCTGGGCAAGCAGTTAAGCGCGGAATACGAAGGTCGCAATCCGCTCGTGATCTGTATCTTGAAAGGTGCGTTTATTTTCATGGCCGACCTGGTCAAGGAAATTACGGTACCGATCGAGCTTGATTTCATGGCCGTCTCCAGTTATGGCGCGGGCACCCGTTCTTCGGGGGAAGTTAAGATCATCAAGGATTTGGATCATTCTGTAGAAGGACGCGATATCCTGATTGTGGAGGATATTATCGATAGCGGGCTGACGCTGAGCTATTTGATCGATGTTCTCGAGCGGCGCAAGGTGAAATCCGTTAAAATCGTCACGCTGTTCGACAAACCTGCACGGCGCACGGTGAAATTGGAAGCCGACCTGTCGGGATTCGTTCTGCCGGACGCTTTCGTTGTTGGATACGGGCTGGATTATGCCGAGAAATACCGTAACCTCCCATTCATCGGAGTACTGAAGCCGGAGATTTACACCAGTTGATTTCGTCGTCCGCATGGACGAAGGACCACCCTTGCCGGAATTTTGAAATGGCGAGATTGGCTATGGTAAAATAACTTAAGGTCTTGAGAGGAGGTAGGGGATGAATCGGTTCATCCGGAATTCTGGTTTTTATTTGATACTTTTCTTAGTCGTGGTGGGCATCGTCCAATTCCTCAATGGCGGACAAGAAGCAACCGTCACCCCTAAGTATTCGGACTTACGTCAGGAACTGAAGGATAACAACGTTGCTGATTTAACCGTTAAATTTGACGGTTACGCTTATCTGGTAACCGGTAAGTATAAGGAAGCTGTCAATAACGACAAGACGAAGAATTTCTCACTTTATGTTCCTTTTGACGAGAACGTGGTCAAGGAAATTATCGCTTATAGCGACCAGAACGGTTTCAGCGTGGAATGGAAGAAAATGCAGGGCGAAAGCATCTGGCTGACCTTCCTGACTTCGATCGTTCCGCTCGCGATTATGTTCATCCTGTTCTTCTTCCTGTTTAACCAAGCGCAGGGCGGCGGCGGCAAGGTCATGAACTTCGGCAAGAGCCGGGCCCGCCTCTATAATGAAGAGAAGAAGAAAGTCACGTTCGAAGACGTTGCAGGTGCCGACGAAGAGAAGCAAGAGCTTGTCGAAGTCGTTGAGTTCCTGAAGGATCCGCGGAAATTCTCCGCCGTTGGGGCAAGAATTCCGAAGGGCGTTCTGCTGGTGGGCCCTCCGGGTACCGGTAAAACCTTGCTCGCCCGGGCAGTTGCCGGCGAAGCCGGAGTTCCGTTCTTCAGCATTTCCGGTTCAGACTTCGTGGAAATGTTCGTGGGGGTCGGGGCATCCCGTGTCCGGGATTTGTTCGAGAACGCCAAGAAGAATGCGCCTTGTATTATCTTCATCGACGAAATCGACGCCGTAGGTCGTCAACGCGGAGCTGGACTCGGCGGCGGGCATGATGAACGCGAACAAACGCTGAACCAATTGCTCGTAGAGATGGATGGCTTCGGCGGCAATGAGGGCATCATTATCGTAGCGGCAACGAACCGTGCGGACATTCTGGATCCGGCTTTGCTGCGTCCGGGACGTTTTGACCGTCAAATCACGGTGGATCGTCCGGATGTGAAGGGCCGCGAAGCCGTGCTGAGAGTGCATGCGCGCAACAAGCCGCTCACCAAGGACGTTAAGCTGGACGTTATCGCGAAGAGAACGACCGGTTTCACCGGTGCTGATCTGGAGAACCTGCTGAATGAAGCGGCGCTCCTCGCCGCACGCCGGAACCGCAAAGACATTTCCATGCCGGAAGTGGATGATGCGATCGATCGCGTCATTGTCGGGACTGAGAAACGCAGCCGCGTGATCAGCGACCGGGAGAAACGCATCGTGGCTTACCACGAAGCGGGCCATACGATCGTAGGTTACTTCCTGGAGCATGCCGATATGGTGCATAAGGTAACGATCATTCCGCGCGGCCGTGCCGGCGGGTATGTGATTATGCTGCCGAAGGAAGACCGCATGCTGGCGACGAAGAACGAGCTGCTGGATCGGGTGACCGGTCTGCTCGGGGGCCGCGTATCCGAGGAGCTGTTTATCGGCGAAATCGGGACCGGCGCGTACAGCGACTTCCAGCAAGCAACGAATATCGTGCGCAGCATGATTATCGAATACGGGATGAGCGAGAAGCTCGGACCGATGCAGTTCGGCACCTCGCAAGGCCAGGTATTCCTGGGCCGCGATATCGGCCACGAACAGAACTACAGCGATCAAATCGCTTACGAGATCGATCAGGAAATGCACCGGTTCATCAGCGAATCGTATGAACGTTGTAAACAGCTGTTGACCGAGCATGCCAAGGAAGTCCACCTCATCGCGGAAACGCTGCTTGAAGTGGAGACCTTGGAGCTGGAGCAGATCAAATCGCTGATCGAAACCGGCACGCTGGACGGCTTGAAGAAAGACGGGCCAGACGGCGGCAACGGTTCTTCGGAACCGGGTGAACCGACCATCGACAACGTGGGTGATGTTCGCGTCCGCATCCAAGGCAAAACCGAGGATCCGGCGCCTGCCGCTCCGGCCGGGGACATCCCGAATGACGTTCCGGGCGGAACCGCCAGCGATCGGACGAAGGATCCGGTTGTCGACGCACCGCAAGGCACCGTCAGCGACACGCCGGGCCAAGCCGATTCGGCGGGTGGAGGCAAAGATCCCAACAATAACAACAACAACGGCGGCGGAACGCCAACCGTGTAAACCAATATGCTAAGACCTAATCCGGGAAACGTGAGGTTTCCCGGATTTTTTGTTGCGGAGGAAGGAGCTTTGGGGTGGCGTGGGGCGAATGTATGCGAAAAATCGAATAGATTTCGGAGGAACTTGCGATTTTGGCCGAATCTATATGAAATTTCATGTTCATTTGTGCCTTAGGAAGCAGAAGCGCTGAAATCGGTATGAAAAATCGAATAGATTTCGGATTCAGGGCTCTCAGCGACGTTAGGTATGCGAAAAATCGAATCCATTTGGGCTCAGATCCATGATGGAAGGGAGCCAACACCCCGGCCCGTTTGCCAAAAATTTTAGATAATCACGAACGCGCGAATCCCCCCGTTAATCCTGATTTTCCCTGCAAAATCGTAAGCAATTGCCGCTATACGCCGGCGCACGCCGCATTGACAGTGCCTTTCACCTTGTGTAAATTAGTTGATAAACACCGTGTGAAATTTAATACGTTCTTGCCGTTTCACGCAGGATTGCCATACAACGCATGAAGGAACCCGGCCGATGCGAAGAGATAGAGAGCCCGGATGGGAGTAAGTAAACAGCAACAGACGATACCTGAGCTTATGGGGGAGGAATTCAAGTGGAGGCTCTAGCGCTTGAGCGGAAGGCCGAAATGAACCGCGAATTGCGGGAAAGACTGGTGCAGCTCAAGAAAGAACGCAACGCCATCATTCTGGCGCATTATTATCAGCGGGATGAAATTCAGGAGGTGGCCGATTTTCGGGGGGATTCGTTCCTGCTGGCACAGAAGGCCGCTTCGACCGACGCGGAGACCATCGTGTTCTGCGGCGTTCATTTCATGGGGGAAAGCGCGAAGATCCTGGCGCCGAACAAGACGGTGCTGATTCCCGACGAACGCGCCGGCTGCCCGATGGCCGATATGGTGAATGTCGACGGCTTGCGCAAGCTGAAGGCGCAGCACCCGAATGCCAAAGTGGTGACCTACATCAATTCTTCCGCAGAAATCAAAGCGGAAACCGATATCTGCTGCACCTCGTCGAATGCGGTGAAGGTGATCAATTCCGTTGATGCGGACGAAATCATTTGGGTGCCGGATAAGAACCTTGGTCATTACGTGCAGCAGCATACCGACAAGAAGCTGATCATCTGGGAAGGTTACTGCAATACCCATGATATGTTGACGGTCAAGGACGTCGTTGAGATGAAAGCGAAATACCCGAACGCCGAGTTTGTCGTGCATCCGGAATGCCGTCCGGAGGTAGTGGCGATGGGGGATTTCGTGGGCAGCACCACGGCTATTCTGGAGTATTGCAAGAATTCCTCCGCCAAGGAGTTTATCGTTGGCACGGAGGATGGAACGGGATATCAGCTGCGCAAAGACAGCCCGGATAAGACCTTCCATTTTGCCACGAAATTCCTGGTGTGCCCGAACATGAAAGTCAATAACCTGAAAAAACTGGTCAAATGCCTGGAAACGATGCAACCGCAGATTTACGTACCGCCCGTCGTTGCCGACAAAGCCAGATTATCCTTAGAGCGCATGTTACAAGTTAAGTAGCATGCGCTACTCTCTTGTCCAAGATAGGTGAGATTGTGATTCCACAATATTTGGTTGATTTCGAGGCAGGTCGGCTGCCGGTTGTTGATACGGATGTGATCGTGATCGGTTCGGGGATCGCGGGTCTTTTTACCGCTATTAAGGCAAGTGAAAAAGATCGCGTAATCCTGATTACGAAAAAATCGATGCTGGAAAGCAATACCCGCTACGCCCAAGGTGGGATTGCCGCCGTGATCTCCGAGGACGATTCCCCGGCTTATCACAGGCAGGATACGCTGTTGGCCGGGGCGGGATTGTGCTCCTCCGAAGCGGTGGACATTCTGGTGAACGAAGGGCCCGAAGGCGTTAAGGAGCTGATGACGCTGGGTACGGCCTTCGATTTGGAGAATGGGGAGCTAGCCCTGACGAAGGAAGGAGCGCACAGCCATCGCCGCATTTTGCATGCTCATGGAGATGCCACGGGGTATGAGATTGTGCGGGCTTTGTCGGAGCAGGCGGGCGTTCATCCCAACATCGAGGTTTGGGACAATCATTATGTGATCGATTTGATTACCGAGGAGAATGAATGCCTGGGCGCGCTTGTCCAGCAGCCTGACGGACAGCGGGTGTTCCTGCGCGGGAAGGCCACGATTCTGTGCTCCGGGGGAGCCGGGCAGTTGTATCGCTATACGACTAACCCCGAAGTGGCTACGGGCGATGGTATGGCCATCGCTTACAGGGCAGGCGCGGTTCTTCGTGACATGGAGTTTATTCAATTTCATCCCACTTCACTCTGTTACCCAGGCGCTCCGCGGTTTCTGATCTCCGAGGCCGTTCGCGGCGAAGGGGCCGTGCTGCGCAATATCAAAGGCGAGCGCTTTATGAGCAAATACCATGAGCTGCTGGAGCTGGCACCGCGGGATATCGTGGCCCGGGCGATCGTGAGCGAAATGGAGGAGACCGGCGCCAGCATCGTCTATCTCGATATCACGCATGAAGATCCGGAGAAAGTCAGAGCCCGGTTTCCGACGATTTACGAAACCTGCCTGAGCTATGGACTCGATCTGACGGCCGACTGGATTCCGGTTGCGCCGGCTGCGCATTATATGATGGGAGGCGTTCGCGTCAGTCATCACGGCGAGACGAGCGTGCACCGCTTGTTCGCTTGCGGGGAGGTCTCGTCAACCGGCGTGCATGGGGCGAACCGGCTGGCGAGCAATTCGCTGTCCGAGGCGATTGTGTTCGGACGCCGGATTATCCGGCGAATCCGGGAGCTGCCGCCACGCACCCGAACCGGCGAGGCGATCGCTTACCGCGCCGGCCGTCAAGCTCCGGCTCCGGCCTCGCTGGTCGAACGGCGGCTGGACCTGCAGAAGACGATGGTTCGCCGCGCCGGCTTGCGCCGAACGGCCGAAGGCCTTGCCAAAGGGATCGAGGAGCTGGAGAAGCATCAGGCGATTTTTAGCCAGGTGCTGCATACCCGGGAAGAATGGGAGTACGCCAATATGCTGACCTGCGCGCTGCTGCTGGCCAAGTCTGCGCTGGCGCGGGAGGAGAGCCGGGGCGGACATTACCGCGAGGATTTCCCGGAGCGCCGCGACGAGAAGTGGCGCAAGCATCTGCTGTGGCAGCGGGATAAAGGAATGTTGGAGGAATATAGCGATGATGTTTAATGGATATAATGAAGGGCTCGTTGAGGCGATCCGAAATTGGCTGAAGGAAGATGTGGGCTCCGGGGATGTAACGACCTCCGTAACGATCCCGGCAGGCCATGAATCCAAAGGAATCATTCACGCCAAACAGGGCGGGGTTGTGGCCGGTCTGCCGGTAGCGCGGTTGGTTTTTGAGATCGTCGATCCGAACCTGATGTTTACGCCGCGCGTGAAAGATGGCGATCGAATCGAGAAGGGCGCGATTCTGGCCGAGGTTGAAGGAAGCACGCACAGCATTTTGACCGGGGAGCGCTTGGCGCTGAATTTACTGCAGCGTTTATCCGGAATTGCAACGCGTACGAACACTTACGTGGAGGCGCTTGGCGAGCTGCCGGTTCGGCTGGTCGACACGCGGAAGACGACACCGGGCCACCGGATGCTGGAGAAATACGCCGTTCGCATCGGAGGGGGCGCCAATCACCGCTTCGGGTTGTACGATGCCGTGATGATCAAGGATAATCACATTAAAGGGGCCGGAGGCATCGCCCAAGCGGTCAGCCGCGCCCGCGCTCATATTCCGCATACGATGACCATTGAGGTGGAGACGGAAAACTTGGATCAGGTCGAAGAAGCCTTGCAGGCCGGAGCGGATATTATCATGCTCGACAATATGGCCCCCGATCTGATGAAGGAAGCGGTGCGCCGCATCAAGGCCAAAGCCCCGCATGTGAAGGTGGAGGCGTCGGGCAACGTGTCGCTGGAGACGATCCGCGGCATTGCCGAGAGCGGCGTGGACGTCATTTCCGTGGGACGGTTGACGTATTCTTTTGAAAGCCTGGATATCAGTCTGGATCTGAACGGCAAGAAGGAGGGTTAACTACCGCATGTTCCTTGTAGTCGATGTAGGCAATACGAATATCGTGCTGGGGATTTACCGGGAGAAGGAACTGCTCCATCATTTCCGCATCAGCACGAACCGTCAAGCCACGGTGGACGAGTACGGCGTCTTGATTCACAACCTGTTCCATATGGTGGGTGTTCGGAAGAACGAGATCGAAGGCGTCATCATTTCTTCGGTTGTTCCGCCGTTAATGCACGTGCTGGAAGAGTTGTCCGAGAAATACCTGCACCATAAGCCGCTCGTTGTCGGCCCGGGCATCAAAACCGGGTTGAACCTGCGCTACGAAAATCCGCGCGAGGTTGGCGCGGACCGGATCGTCAACGCCGTTGCGGCGATCGAGCAGTACGGCGGGCCGCTGGTGGTCGTCGATTTCGGCACGGCCACGACGTTTGACTGCATCGATGCGGCCGGCAATTATCTCGGCGGCGCGATCGTGCCGGGGATCGGCATTTCGACGGAGGCGCTGTACCAACGGGCTTCCAAGCTTCCCCGGATCGAGCTGGAGAAGCCGAAGAAGGTGATCGGCCGCAATACGGTGCATGCGATGCAAGCGGGGATTATCTTCGGTTATGCCGGCCAGGTGGATGGCATTGTGGAACGGATCGCCCAGGAGATGGGCGCGAAGCCGAAAGTCATCGCAACCGGGGGGTTAGCCGAGCTGATCGCCAGCGAAACGCGGACAATCGAGGAAGTCAACTCGCAGTTAACCCTGGAGGGGCTGCGAATTATATACGAACGCAATCAATAAAGCGGGCGATGGTTATACTGGTAGAAGTTCAAGTTACTCCTGGGAGGTAGTGAAAGGAGGTCCCTTCGCATGATGGACCAGAACAACAAACAAGACCGGCTGATCCGCGGGATCGCGATGGACGGGAAAGTACGCGCCTTCGCCGTGCGAACAACGGAATTGGTAGAGGAGCTGCGCCGCCGGCATGATACCTATCCAACGGCAACGGCCGCCATGGGGCGCACGGTAACCGCCGCTGCCATGATGGGGGCGATGCTCAAAGGCGAGGAGAAGCTGACCGTCCAGGTCAAAGGCGATGGGCCGATCGGCCAAATCATCGCGGATGCCAACGCCAAAGGCGAGGTGCGCGGGTACGTCAAGAACCCGCATGTTCATCTGCCGAGCAACAGCCAGGGGAAACTGGATGTACGCGGCGTTGTCGGGACGGATGGATTTATCCATGTGACGAAGGATCTGGGGCTGAAGGAGCCCTACCGCGGCAGCGTGCCGCTGATCTCCGGCGAGTTGGGCGAGGATTTCACGTATTATTTTGCCGTGTCGGAGCAAACGCCTTCTGCCGTCGGATTAGGGGTGTTGGTGGACGTGGACAACTCGGTGATCGTGGCGGGCGGCTTCATTATTCAGTTGCTCCCGGGCTTAAGCGATTCGGAGATCGACACGATCGAGAAGGCGGTTGGCCAACTGCCGCCGGTGACGACGCTGCTTGATCAAGGCCTGGAGCTTGAGGATATGCTGCGCCGGATCGTACCGGATGTGCAGGTGCTGGAGGAAATGGACATCGTCTTCTCCTGCAACTGTTCCCGGGAACGGGTGGAGCGCACGCTGATCAGCTTGGGCAGGAAGGAGCTGGAGGAGCTGCGGGACGAAGATCAAGAGACGGAAGTTGTCTGTGATTTCTGCAACGAACCTTACCTATTTACAACCGAGGATCTCGATCAGCTGATTGCTCAAGCGGAGAAATAGGACAAGAGCGGCTGGAAAACCTGAACCAAGCCTATAGGACAAAAGATACTTTGCGGATCGGTCGGCAAGACCTTTGTTGCAAAGTATTTTTTGTGACTTTTCTTGACAACTCCAATCGGGGTTGTTAAGATATAATCAGAAAACCAACTTATTTACTCGGAAATAAATGAAAGCTGATAAATCGCACATCCTAAACTGTCTAGCTTTCATATTGGGGCAGCCAGATCGACTAGGTTATTTTTTTATCCAAAGGGAGGATATTTGATATGGCAAAAGTCGTAAATAGCGTGACGGAATTGATCGGAGATACGCCGCTGGTCCGGTTGAACCGGGTTGTGCCGGAGGACAGCGCAGAAATTTATGTGAAGCTGGAATACCAAAATCCAGGGTCCAGCGTGAAGGACCGGATTGCGATCAGCATTGTGGAAGAAGCGGAGAAAGCCGGCAAGCTGAAGTCGGGCGGAACGATTATCGAAGCTACCAGCGGGAACACCGGGATTGGCCTGGCGATGGTTGCGGCGGCTAAAGGGTATAAAGCCGTTATCGTGATGCCGGAGACGATGAGCTTGGAACGCCGCAACCTGCTGCGCGCTTATGGGGCCGAGCTTGTATTGACTCCGGGAGCCGAAGGGATGAACGGGGCGGTGAAGAAAGCCGAGGAGCTGCTGGCAGCGAATCCGGATTATTTCCTGGCGGACCAATTTAGAACGCAAGCGAACGTGAAGATCCACCGTGAAACGACAGGCCCGGAAATCGTTGAGGCGATCGAATCGCTGGACGGGCGTCTGGATGCGTTCGTTGCTGGGATCGGTACGGGCGGTACGATTACCGGTGCGGGTGAAGTATTGAAGAAACGGTTCCCGGATCTGAAAATTTACGCGGTTGAACCGGCGGCATCGCCGATTTTGTCCGGCGGCAAACCTGGACCGCACAAGATCCAAGGTCTTGGTGCGAACTTCATTCCGGAGATTTTGAACCGCGAAATTTATGATGAAATCATTCATGTGGAGAACGATGAGGCGTTTGAACAAGCGCGGACGGTAGCGAAAGAGGAAGGCATCCTGTCCGGGATTTCCTCCGGCGCTGCGGTGTTCGCCGCTTTGAAGGTGGCTAAAGAACTCGGCAAAGGCAAGCGGGTCGTCGCGGTGATTCCAAGTAACGGCGAACGCTACCTCAGCACGCCGCTGTACAACTTCGAAGCTTAATCGTTCCTCAGGAGAGCGATCCCAACCCCCGGCTGTTCGAAATGAACGGTCCGGGGGCTTTCATTTTCAGGCGGTCTTCTAGTATACTAGCTTCCAATAAGATCAGAGCTGCTTCAGAATGATGGAAGATGTGGAGGATCAACGCGGTTGATGGAGAACATGACGACTTGGGAGCAATGGATGAAATGGGCGGAGACAGGAGCATGGACGATGCTGCCTTTTGCGGTCAAATGCCCGCTGGCGGCTTCCGGCTTGCCTGAGGATTGGTCCCGGGCATGGGCGGAGGCCGGGCCGTATACTTGTGTGCTGGAGAGCGGCAAAGGGGGACGTTACACCTTTTTGGGCTTGGCCCCGGTATCGGTCATTCGCGGCAAAGGCGATGAGGCGGTCGTCTACGATCTTCCTGCCGATACGGCTTCAACCCGGCAAGGCAAGCCGCTGGAGCTGCTGCGGGACTGGATGGAGCCGTTCCGGGCGCCAGCGGTGCCTGGACTGCCTAAATTCAGCGGCGGCGCCGTCGGGTACCTCGCCTACGATGTGGCGCGATCGTTGGAGCGGCTGCCGGACTTGGCGCAGGACGATCTTGGCCTGGACGATTATATCTGGATGCGGTTTACGGAATTGTGGGCTGTCGATCAAGAAGAAGGTCATGTCTACTGTGTCGTCCATGTCCCGATGGATTCAGCGTCCAAGGATCAGCTGCGCGAGAGCTACCGCCGCGCCGAAGAACGGGCTTCGCTCATGGCGGAGCGTTGGGCGGGCTTCTGCTTCTGCGAAGCGACCGACCCATCCGCATCGGGAAGCCAAGCGGCGCCTTCGCCGATCAGTGACGAGGAGCTGGAGCATCGCCGTTTAAGCGTCTCGATGACGCAGGAGGCGTTTGAAGCGGCGGTGCGGCGGGTGAAGGCGTATATTGCCGCCGGCGACGTGTTCCAGGTGAACCTGTCGCTGCGCCAGGCCTTTGCATTGGCGGCGTCGCCGGAGCGGGTGTACGAGCAGCTTCGGCGGCTAAATCCGTCGCCCTATATGGGCTTGCTCCGTTTTCCCGATTTCCGGCTCGTATCCGCTTCGCCGGAGCTGCTGGTGAAGGTGGAGCGAGGGAAGATCAGTACGCGCCCGATTGCAGGAACGCGGCGGCGGGGACATTCGCTGGAAGAGGATCAGCGGATGGAGGCGGAGCTGCGGGCCAGCGACAAAGAGCAGGCGGAGCATATCATGCTGGTCGACCTTCTGCGGAATGATATCGGCCGCGTGGCGGAGTACGGAACGGTGCGGGTCAGCGAGCTGTTCACCGTGGAGCGTTATTCGCATGTCATGCATCTGGTATCCGAGGTCGAAGGGGGGCTCGGCGGAGATCATACGTTGTATGATGCGATCGCCGCTGTTTTTCCGGGAGGCACGATTACCGGAGCGCCCAAGGTGCGCACGATGGAAATCATCGAGGAGCTGGAGCCGGTCACGCGAGGGCCTTATACCGGCGCGATGGGATGGATTGACTATACCGGCAATATGGAATTAAATATTATTATACGTACGCTGGTCGCGAAGGACGGCGTGGGTTATTTGCAGACGGGAGCGGGGATCGTGATCGATTCGGACCCGTACCGTGAGTACAGGGAATGCTTTAACAAGGCCAGAGCTGTTGCTTTGGCGATTCAACAGAGCGAGAAGAGCCAGCTGGACAAAGTCTAGGACAGGAGATGAGACGAGATGATTTTGGTGATCGACAACTATGATTCTTTCACGTACAATTTGGTGCAGTATTTAGGCGAGTTAGGTGAGGAAGTAACTGTCCGCCGCAACGATGAGATCGATCTTGCGGGAATCGAGGCTTTGCAGCCGGATCATATCTTAATATCTCCCGGCCCGTGTACCCCCAATGAGGCGGGGATTACGCTGGATTTGATCGATCATTTTAAGGGAGTGATCCCAATCTTTGGCGTTTGCTTGGGGCACCAGGCTATTGGTCAAGCCTTCGGCGGCAACGTAATCCGCGCCGAGCGGCTGATGCACGGCAAGACGTCGCCGATTTACCATCAGGGGGAGTCTGTGTTCGCCGGATTGCCGTCGCCGTTCACGGCCACGCGTTATCATTCCCTTATTGTGGAGCGCGAGAGCCTGCCGGATTGTCTGGAGATTACGGCTGAGACAGCGGAAGGGGAAATCATGGGGCTGCGCCACAAAGCGTACGCCGTAGAAGGAGTACAATTCCATCCCGAGTCGATTATTACTCAGCATGGCCACCAGATTCTCCGTAACTTCCTGAATCGGAAGGCGGAAGCGAAAGCATGAATTACATCGGGGTGGAGGGGGTTCCGACCCCGGCCGATCAAGCCGTGATCTCCGTAATGGATCACGGCTTTATGTACGGGATCGGCTTATTTGAGACGTTCCGCACTTACGGAGGGCAGCCATTCCTGCTGGAGCGGCATCTGGAGCGGCTGACGGCGGGCTGCAAGGCGCTGGGGATCGACTACAAGGCCGATCTCCGCCAGGTCAAGGCCGAGATTCGCGAGCTGCTGGAGCGGAACGGCTTGGACGAAGGCTATATTCGTTATACCGTGACCGCCGGCGAGGGACCGCTGGGACTGCCGGCCGGCGACTACGACAAGCCGAGGGTTGTGATCTATGTGAAGCCGCTGCCGGAGCCGGGGGCAGCGTTGTACACGAAGGGGAAGCCGTTGTGGCGGTTGGCGATTCCCAGGAACACGCCGGAGGGCGAGGTTCGTTTCAAATCGCTGCACTATATGAACAATGTGCTGGCGAAGCGCGAGCTCGCCCGAATGGAACGCGAGGCGCTGCAGCAGGGGGCGTCCGTCTTCGAGGTGCACGAGCCGCGCCCCTCGGCCGTCCCCGCTGAAGGGCTGCTGCTGACGGCCGAGGGCTGGCTGGCGGAAGGGATCGTCAGCAATGTATTTTTTGTGCGGAATGGCAAATGTTATACGCCGGATATCGATACCGGCATTCTCCCCGGCATTACTCGCGCCGTGGTGCTAGAGCTGGCGGCCGAGCAGGGGCTTCCGACGGAGGAAGGCCGCTATACCTGGGACGAGCTGCTGACGGCTGATGAAGTATTTCTGACGAATTCGATTCAGGAGCTTGTGCCGGTGACGGAATTGGTCGAGCTCGACATGCAGGTCCGCCAGGGGATGCAGCGGCGCAAGGTCGGAGCCGGACTTATCGGGCCGGTTACGCAATCGCTGCTGGGAAAGTATAGGGAGAAGGCGAGGAATGGCGATGCAGCCGATCATTTATAAACGCAGCTATTCGCTCGGCGAGGCGTCCTTTACGCTTGGGGAGCGCACGTTGGTGATGGGGATTTTGAATGTGACGCCGGACTCTTTTTCCGATGGAGGACGTTATACTACCGTGGAGCGCGCCTTGCAGCATGCTCGTGAAATGGTGGCGGAAGGTGCGGATATCCTTGATATCGGCGGGGAATCGACGCGCCCGGGTCATGAACCCGTAAGTGAACAAGAGGAGCTGGAGCGGGTCATCCCGGTGGTGGAGGCGCTGCACCGCGAGCTGCCGCAGGTTCCGCTGTCGGTGGATACCTACAAGGCCCAAGTGGCGAGGGAAGCGCTGAAGGCCGGCGCGCATCTTATTAATGATGTATGGGGGTTTAAGGCTGATGCCCGAATGGCGGCGGTGGCGGCGGAGTTTGACTGTCCGGTGATCCTGATGCATAACCGCCCGGATCGCAATTACGGCGATTTGCTTGCCGACGTCGCTGCCGATTTGCAGGAATGCGTGGCGATCGCCCGACAAGCCGGCGTGCGCGAGGCGAACATCATTTTGGACCCCGGGATCGGTTTTGCCAAGGATTATACGGAGAATCTTCGCGTGATGCGCGCACTGGACGATCTGGTGGCGCTCGGTTATCCGTTGCTGCTCGGTACATCCCGGAAGCGATTTATCCGTACCGCACTGGATTTGCCGGTCGATGAGGTCGTGCTTGGCACGGCGGCAACCGTGGCGCTGGGGATTGCGCAGGGCTGCCAAATCGTTCGCGTTCATGATGTGAAGGAGATCAAGCAAACGGTACAGATGTGCGATGCGATCGTATACGTCTCATAAATTACAGGAAAAGGAGCCGGATTTCATGGACAAAATGACGCTGCGGCGCATGGAATATTTCGGATACCACGGTGTTTTCGAGGAGGAGCGCAAGCTGGGTCAGCGCTTTTACGTGGATCTCGAATTGGAGCTGGATCTGCATCCGGCGGGGATGGGGGATGATTTGACCCAATCGGTTAATTATGCCGAAGTCCATGGACTGGTCAAAACGATCGTCGAGGAGAAAAGCTTCCAATTAATCGAAGCGCTGGCGGAGCATATTGCATCTGCGGTATTGGACACTTATACTAGGGTAGATGCGTTAACGGTTCGGGTGACGAAGCCGCATCCTCCGTTCGATATCCATTTTGACGGCGTGACGGTGGAGATGTATCGAACCAGAAAGTGAGCTATCGTTTATGAACACGACTTCTCCCTCTGAGCACTCAGAGGCTTATATTGCTTTAGGCGCCAATCTGGGAGACCGCGAGGCTACCCTGATGCAGGCGATCACTGCGCTGCAGGAGCATCCGGCGATTGAGGTGCTGCGCTGCTCCGATTTATATGAGACCGACCCGGTAGGGTACCTGGATCAGCCTTGTTTCGTGAATATGGCACTTGCGCTGAACACTTCGTTGGATCCTGAGGCGCTGCTTACTGTGATGCTGGACATTGAGCTGCGATTGGGGCGGGAGCGCACCATCCGTAACGGGCCGCGTACCGTGGACCTTGACTTGCTGTGGGCCGGCGGCAGGGAAATGAGCACCCCCCTTCTGAATTTGCCTCATCCGCGGATGATGGAGCGGGCTTTCGTGCTTGTTCCCTTGTCCGACATTGTGCCGGAAGGAGACCCTTCCGGGCTGTATGAGCGTATTCACCGTGCCTTGGACACCCTAGATGGAAAGGAAGGCGTCCGGTTTTGGAAAACATGCAACTGGCACAGCGCATCCGCGCTTTCCGAAAATTAAAAGGCTTCACTCAGCAAGAGCTGGCCGAGAAGTCCGGCGTATCCCTAGCTTTATTAGGAGCGGTGGAACGGGGTAATCGCCGGGCAGATGATCAAATTTTAACTAAAATTGCAGATTGTTTGGGGATTACCTTGGCGGAGCTAAAGCCGGAACCATAGAGGGTAAGTAGGCTGCGTGAAAACAACCTTATCGATAGGAGGGAACCATCTTGCTGAAGATCGGCGATATCGAATTGAAAAACCAAGTTGTGCTTGCCCCGATGGCAGGCGTATGCAATCCGGCTTTCCGCCTGATTGCCAAAGAATTTGGGACAGGGCTTGTCTGCGCAGAGATGGTTAGCGATAAAGCGATCCTTCACGGCAACAAGCGCACCCGGGAAATGCTCTTCGTGGACGAGCGGGAGAAGCCGCTCAGCTTGCAAATTTTCGGCGGGGACCGCGCTTCGCTCGTGGAGGCAGCTAAAGTCGTCGATCAGGAGACGAACGCCGACATCATCGATATTAATATGGGCTGCCCGGTGCCGAAGGTCACCAAATGCGACGCCGGCGCACGGTGGCTGCTGGACCCGAATAAGATTTACGAGATGGTCTCGGCCGTCGTGGATGCCGTAAGCAAGCCGGTCACCGTGAAGATGCGCATCGGTTGGGACGCAGAACATATCTACGTAGTGGACAACGCCAAAGCGGTGGAGCAGGCCGGCGGCAAAGCCGTCAGCGTGCACGGCCGGACGCGGGAGCAGTTGTACACCGGGAAAGCGGATTGGAGTTATATCCGTCAGGTGAAGGAGGCCGTGTCGATTCCCGTCATTGGCAACGGCGATGTGGCGACGCCGGAGGATGCGAGACGGATGCTGGATGAGACCGGCTGCGACGGGGTGATGATTGGACGCGGGGCGCTGGGCAACCCTTGGATGTTGTACCGAACGGTGGAGTATCTGAAGTCCGGCGAATTGCTTCCGGAGCCGGAGGCTGAGGAGAAAATCCGCATTGCGATCCTTCACATGGACCGCCTGGCTGCACTGAAGGGCGAGCCTGTGGCCGTACGCGAAATGCGCAAGCATTTGGCCTGGTATTTGAAAGGTCTGAAGGGCGCGGCGCGCATCAAAGACCTCATAATGGAAGAAACCCGTCGTGACGAGATGGTGCGCATTCTTGAGGATTTTGTCGCCGACTTGAAGTCGGGAGCAATACTCGATGAGGTGTCCGCATAAGGCAGGACCGGGGAGAGGGGGCTCTTTTTTCAGGTGCCTCCTTCTTCATGAAACGTTTACATTTGTAAATTCGGGTGTCATTGACATTTGAGAATCGTTCACCTATAATTTCACAATATAAATTCGCCTCAAGCGTTAGTCTTTCCCTTTGGGGTGGTCTGACCCTTATCACATAATGCATATGATATACACAATGAGCAAGGAATGAAGTGACCATTGCGGCCGGAAGCGAGCGCTTCCCAGCACCTAAGCGGCAGTGGACGGCAAAGGAACAATTCCTTTCGGGAAGCGTTCATTTTCCAGGAGGGTTTTCGGGTGCCGCACGCACCGTGCGAAAATTTTTTCCATGACAGGAGAATCGGTTGAGATGAGCGATAAAGAAGTTATCCTTACCCAGGACGGTCTGAAGAGACTGGAAGAAGAATTGGAGAACTTGAAATCCGTGAAACGCCGCGAGGTTGCCGAACGGATTAAGGTAGCCATCGGTTACGGGGATATCAGTGAGAACTCGGAATACGAGGACGCGAAGAACGAGCAGGCCTTTATCGAAGGGCGGATCATCACACTCGAGAAAATGCTGCGCAACGCGCGGATTATCAACAACGATGAAATCGATACGGATACGGTCAGCATCGGTTCGATCGTGACGGTCGAGGACCTGGAATTCGGCGATACGATGGAATATGCCATCGTGGGGACGGCGGAATCCGATCCGATGCAGAACAAGATTTCGAATGAAAGTCCTGTCGGCAAAGCCATTCTCGGGAAGAAAAAAGGCGCCGTTGTGGACGTCAACGTTCCGGCCGGCGTGATTCAATATAAAATCGTAGACATTAAGAAGTAAGGCGGAATGAGCGACGAAAGAAGCTTCCCCAGCGGAAGCTTCTTTCACTGTTTCTTTTGTCGGCGAGCAAATTTTAGCGGGATTAAGGAGTGGAGTAGGGCTATGAGCGAAGAGAACAATAACCAGGAAGCCTTGGAGGTCAGCGAGCTGCTGCAGATTCGTCGCGATAAATTGGACGAGCTGCGCGGGCTCGGGATCGACCCTTTTGGCAAAAAATACGAACGCACCCACATGGCGGGTGACATCCTCCGGCTGTATGACGAGCTTTCCAAGGAAGAATTGGAGGAGAAGCAGGTCGAGGTATCCATCGCCGGAAGAATCGTGGCGAAACGGGGGATGGGGAAAGCCAGCTTTGCGCATCTCCAGGACTTGTCGGGCAAAATCCAGATCTATGTCCGCCAGGACAGCGTGCCGGAAGTGAAATATGAAGCGTTCAGCATGCTGGACCTCGGGGATATTGTAGGTGTGACCGGTGAGGTATTCAAGACCAAGACCGGCGAAACAACGATCAAGGTGAAGGACTTAGAGGTATTGTCCAAGTCCCTGTACCCGCTGCCGGATAAATATCATGGGTTAAAAGACGTGGAGCTGCGCTATCGCCAGCGTTATGTCGATTTGATCGTCAATCCGGAAGTACAGCAGACGTTCATCAAGCGGTCCCGGATCATCCAATCGATGCGCCGTTATCTGGATTCCCTCGGTTATCTGGAAGTGGAAACGCCAACCCTGCACAGCATTGCCGGCGGGGCGGCCGCGCGCCCATTCATTACGCATCACAATGCGCTGGACATGCAGCTGTATATGCGGATTGCCATCGAGCTTCACCTGAAGCGTTTGATCGTCGGCGGTCTGGAGAAAGTGTATGAAATCGGCCGGGTATACCGGAACGAAGGGATCTCGACGCGACATAACCCGGAATTCACGATGATCGAACTGTATGAAGCTTATGCGGATTATAAAGATATTATGGCTTTGACGGAGAATCTGATCTCCCATATTGCCCAGGAAGTGCTGGGTACGCAAGTGGTTCACTACCAGGGTCATGAGGTGAACCTGGCTCCGCAATGGCGCCGCGTATCGATGGTCGATGCGGTGAAGGAAGTGACCGGCGTTGATTTCGGCGTGCAAATGAGCAATGAGGAAGCGCATCGTTTGGCCAAGGAGCATAAGGTTCCGGTGGAGCCGCATATGACCTTTGGTCACATCTTGAACGCGTTCTTCGAGCAATTTGTGGAGGAAACGCTCATTCAACCAACGTTTGTGTACGGACATCCGGTGGAGATTTCGCCGCTGGCCAAAAAGAACGCAGAGGATCCGCGCTTTACGGACCGCTTCGAATTATTTATCGTCGCGCGGGAGCACGCCAACGCCTTCACGGAGCTGAACGATCCGATCGACCAGCGCCAGCGCTTCGAAGCGCAGCTCCTGGAGCGTGAACAGGGCAATGATGAGGCGCATGAAATGGATGAAGACTTCATCCGTTCATTGGAATACGGGATGCCGCCTACCGGCGGTTTGGGCATCGGGGTCGACCGCCTCGTGATGCTGCTGACCGATTCGGCTTCCATCCGCGATGTGCTGTTGTTCCCGCATATGCGCTCGGCGGAATAAGCAATAGGATACTAGTGAGCCCGGCTTATTGCCGGGCTTTTTTCATAAATGTCGAATAGGAGACCTCTGCTTTCGGTTGGGTGAATTTGGATGGTTAAAAAGCCGGTATTCGGGTTGCGCCCGGGTTGAAAAGATGATATATTATATATCCGGTCGTTATTCGTGGGCATTATGAACTTCAGCTCAGAATCGCAGATAAAAATAATGCTTGCAAGATAACGCCGGACATGATATACTATAAAAGTTGTCGCCGATAAGACGATAACGAAGTTGATCTTTGAAAACTGAACAACGAGTGAGTAATAAACTGAGATTTTAAATCTCGTCAGTTTGTTTAAATGAGCAAGTCAAACACCTTGGATGGAAGACCTCGGCGCCTTTGGGTTCGAGATTCCTTCCATCCTTTATTGGAGAGTTTGATCCTGGCTCAGGACGAACGCTGGCGGCGTGCCTAATACATGCAAGTCGAGCGGAGTTAATTAGGAGCTTGCTCTTGATTAACTTAGCGGCGGACGGGTGAGTAACACGTAGGCAACCTGCCCGTAAGACTGGGATAACTACCGGAAACGGTAGCTAATACCGGATACGCAAGTTTCTCGCATGGGAGACTTGGGAAAGGCGGAGCAATCTGTCACTTACGGATGGGCCTGCGGCGCATTAGCTAGTTGGTGGGGTAACGGCTCACCAAGGCGACGATGCGTAGCCGACCTGAGAGGGTGAACGGCCACACTGGGACTGAGACACGGCCCAGACTCCTACGGGAGGCAGCAGTAGGGAATCTTCCGCAATGGACGAAAGTCTGACGGAGCAACGCCGCGTGAGTGAAGAAGGTTTTCGGATCGTAAAGCTCTGTTGCCAGGGAAGAACGTCCTCTAGAGTAACTGCTAGGGGAGTGACGGTACCTGAGAAGAAAGCCCCGGCTAACTACGTGCCAGCAGCCGCGGTAATACGTAGGGGGCAAGCGTTGTCCGGAATTATTGGGCGTAAAGCGCGCGCAGGCGGCTGTTTAAGTCTGGTGTATAATCCTGGGGCTCAACCCCGGGTCGCACTGGAAACTGGGCAGCTTGAGTGCAGAAGAGGAGAGTGGAATTCCACGTGTAGCGGTGAAATGCGTAGAGATGTGGAGGAACNTAGGGCTAGCCTCGGTGGGATAGTCGTGGAGGTAGAGCACTGATTGGGTGCGGGGCCCGCCAAGGGTTACCAAGCTCAGTCAAACTCCGAATGCCATAGACTGAATAACCGGGAGTCAGACAGTGAGTGCTAAGATCCATTGTCAAAAGGGAAACAGCCCAGACCATCAGCTAAGGTCCCCAAGTGTGTGTTAAGTGGGAAAGGATGTGGAGTTGCACAGACAACCAGGATGTTGGCTTAGAAGCAGCCACCATTTAAAGAGTGCGTAATAGCTCACTGGTCGAGTGACTCTGCGCCGAAAATGTAACGGGGCTAAACACACCACCGAAGCTATGGCTTGATGCATTGCATCAGGGGTAGGGGAGCGTTGAATACGGGTTGAAGCTAGACCGGAAGGACTGGTGGACTGTATTCAAGTGAGAATGCCGGTATGAGTAACGAAAAGATCAGTGAGAATCTGATCCGCCGAAAGCCTAAGGGTTCCTGAGGAAGGTTCGTCCGCTCAGGGTAAGTCGGGACCTAAGGCGAGGCCGAAAGGCGTAGTCGAAGGACAACAGGTTTAAATTCCTGTACCACCGTAATCCGTTATGAGCGATGGGGTGACGCAGTAGGGTAGTGACGCGGGGCGATGGAATGCCCCGTCCAAGCAGTGAGGCTGGTGTGTAGGCAAATCCGCACATCGTAAGGCTGGGCTGTGATGGGGAGGGAAAATTTACAGTACCGAAGGTCATGATCTCACACTGCCAAGAAAAGCCTCTAGTCAGGAGAAGGTGCCCGTACCGCAAACCGACACAGGTAGGCGAGAAGAGAATTCTAAGGCGCGCGGAAGAACTCTCGTTAAGGAACTCGGCAAAATGACCCCGTAACTTCGGGAGAAGGGGTGCCCCGGTAGAGTGAATAGCTCGAGGGGGCCGCAGTGAAAAGGCCCAAGCGACTGTTTAGCAAAAACACAGGTCTGTGCGAAGCCGCAAGGCGAAGTATACGGGCTGACGCCTGCCCGGTGCTGGAAGGTTAAGGGGAGTGGTTAGGGGTTTAACCCGAAGCTATGAACCGAAGCCCCAGTAAACGGCGGCCGTAACTATAACGGTCCTAAGGTAGCGAAATTCCTTGTCAGGTAAATTCTGACCCGCACGAATGGCGTAACGACTTGGGCGCTGTCTCAACGAGAGATCCGGTGAAATTTTAATACCTGTGAAGATGCAGGTTACCCGCGACAAGACGGAAAGACCCCATGGAGCTTTACTGCAGCTTGATATTGGACTTTGATACGATTTGTACAGGATAGGTGGGAGCCTAGGAAGCCGGAGCGCCAGCTTCGGTGGAGGCGCCGTTGGGATACCACCCTGATCGTATCGGAGTTCTAACCTGGTACCGTGATCCGGTATGGGGACAGTGTCAGGTGGGCAGTTTGACTGGGGCGGTCGCCTCCTAAAGAGTAACGGAGGCGCCCCAAGGTTCCCTCAGAATGGTTGGAAATCATTCGAAGAGTGCAAAGGCAAAAGGGAGCTTGACTGCGAGACTGACAAGTCGAGCAGGGACGAAAGTCGGGCTTAGTGATCCGGTGGTACCGCATGGAAGGGCCATCGCTCAACGGATAAAAGCTACCCTGGGGATAACAGGCTTATCTCCCCCAAGAGTCCACATCGACGGGGAGGTTTGGCACCTCGATGTCGGCTCATCGCATCCTGGGGCTGAAGTAGGTCCCAAGGGTTGGGCTGTTCGCCCATTAAAGCGGTACGCGAGCTGGGTTCAGAACGTCGTGAGACAGTTCGGTCCCTATCTGTCGTGGGCGTAGGAAATTTGAGAGGAGCTGTCCTTAGTACGAGAGGACCGGGATGGACGCACCGCTGGTGCACCAGTTGTTCCGCCAGGAGCACAGCTGGGTAGCTAAGTGCGGACGGGATAAGCGCTGAAAGCATCTAAGCGTGAAGCCCCCCTCAAGATGAGATTTCCCAATTAGTAAGACCCCTTGAAGACGACGAGGTTGATAGGCCTGAGGTGGAAGTGCAGCAATGTATGGAGCTGACAGGTACTAATCGGTCGAGGGCTTATCCAAAAAAACTAACACGCAAACTACGTTTCGTATCCAGTTTTCAGGCGATCAAAACGCTTGAACCGTTTGGTGGCGATGGCGGAGGGGTTCCACGCGTTCCCATCCCGAACACGACCGTTAAGCCCTCCAGCGCCGATGGTACTTGGACCGAAGGGTCCTGGGAGAGTAGGACGCCGCCAAGCAAAGACAAAGAGCACTGCCGTTAATCCGGCGGTGCTCTTTTAGTTTTATCCATAAGTGCGGAGCTGCAGTTAATTTCGGAGAAACCGCCGCTTTTGGGTAATTAGTTGTCTGTATGCAGTTATTTTCAGCGATATTCGGGGAATGTGGCTGTTTGAGCAAATTTAACTGCATGTGGGCAACTATTGAGCTTAATTTGCCGAAAAGGTGAGAATTAACTGCACAGGCACAACTATTTCAGTAACTTCTACTTCGTCAAGGGATGCCAAAGAGCACCGAGAGCATCGATTGAACATTTGATGGGCATCTCGGCGGCGAGGCGAGGCGTTACACAGGTGTCCGGCGCAAACTTGAGAATTAAGTGCGGAGCTGCAGTTATTTTTGGAGAAACCGCCGTTTTTGGGCAATTAATTGTCTGTATGCAGTTATTTTCGACGATATTCGGGGAATGCGGCTGTTTGAGCAAATTTAACTGCATATGGGCAACTATTGGGCTCGATTTGCCGAAAAGGCGAGAATTAACTGCACACCTGCAACTATTCGAAAATAAAAACAGCGTTGCGAGGATTTTATGGCATTTTGCCGGACTGATCGGGGATACAATAGGTATGACGGTTGAACAAAACCAAAAACCAAACAATATTTGTTAGACTTTATTCAGGTAGATATCCCGCGTATCGATTTCACCGATTTTTACGTTTATACCGGTGAGTGAGGATTAAGCTTACTCCAGGTTGGCATAGGTCGATTGAGAAGGTACGAACGGGCTAGGATGGCTTGAGTAAAAGCCGAACTTAGATGACGACAGGAGGTGTCCCGGGTGGCTACGGCGGTGAAGGAGAAGCATTTGCAGCAACACGAGCGCACTGGGCCTCAGTCTGAGAAGGGGAGCTTCTCGGACTGGGTGCAAGTCTACGGTAAGGCTCTGCGTCATTACTGCCGATTTCTGACCGGCTCTGCTTGGGAAGGCGATGATTTGGCGCAGGATACGTGGCTTAAGATTTGGTCGGCTGCACGCGGTAAAGGCCAGAGCTTTCGCTTAACGCGAACATACCTGTATCGAACGGCCCAGCATGCATGGATTGATCGCGGCCGGAAGAAGAGGCTTACAGCCGAACCGCTTCCCGTAGAAGAACTGTTGCAGGCTCCGGGACAGACCGATACGGCTGCGGTGTGGGCTGCGGTAGAAACCATGGTTTCCGAGCTATCCCCTCTTCAGCGAACCGCATTTCTGCTCATCGAGATTTTGCAATATACGGCAGGTGAAGCGGCGCAGTTGATCCACTCGACGGAAGGGGCCGTCAAAGCCGCTTTGCATCGGGCGAGGGTGAGGCTGCGAAACGCAGTGGAAAGCTCCTCCCGAAGAGAAGGGGGAGACAACTCGGATGGGGTTCCAATCGTAGAGGAGACGGCTTTTGCGGACGCCTCCCATGAGATCTTGGTCCATGCGTACCTTGATGCGGTTCGTCGGGAAGATGCTGCTGCACTTGCGATGCTGTTTAACGACGTACGGCCACAGGATGTAGTTCCAGTATTAACACTCCAATCGTATCGGCGCTCCTCTCTACGGGGCAAGTCAAGTACTCCTGTGGTGGATCCGGTAGAGAGCCGGCTAACGTTCTTTGCCTTCGGTCATGCCGCCTGATCTCAAAGGAGGGTATCCCATGAGTTCCGTTATTCCTTACGTCATTGAACAAACCGGCCGGGGCGAACGGTCGTATGACATTTATTCGCGTTTGCTGAAGGACCGGATCGTGTTTCTCGGCTCGGCGATTGACGATCAGGTTGCGAATAGTATCATGGCGCAGATGCTGTTTTTGGCGGCAGAAGATCCGGAGAAGGATATTTACTTTTATATTAACAGCCCGGGCGGCTCGACATCGGCCGGTTTCGCCATCTACGATACGATGCAATATGTGAAGCCGGATGTGCAGACGATTTGCTCCGGTCTGGCGGCGTCTTTCGCCGCGATTCTATTGCTGGCCGGGACCAAAGGCAAGCGGTTCGCTCTGCCCAACAGCGAAATTATGATCCACCAGCCGCATGGCGGTGCGCAGGGGCAGGCCAGCGACATTGCGATCAGTGCGAAACGGATCTTAGGGATCCGGGAACGTCTCAATCAGATCGCTGCGGAATGCACCGGACAACCGCTGGAACGGATCGAAAAGGACATGGACCGCGACTATTTCATGAGCGCGGAGGAAGCGCGGGATTACGGGGTTATTGACCAGGTCATTACCCATGA
The DNA here is from genome assembly GCF_900021165.1 of Paenibacillus phocaeensis. Classification (GTDB taxonomy): domain Bacteria; phylum Bacillota; class Bacilli; order Paenibacillales; family Paenibacillaceae; genus Fontibacillus; species Fontibacillus phocaensis. Next base: position 84,675 of record NZ_FCOQ01000014.1, read on the forward strand.
TAAACGATCCTGATGCGGAGGGCATCTGGCAAATTTAAAGGACGGAGTTGGGCGAACGCGGCCCTTCCGTCCTTTTTCTTTTTGCAGAATCAAACCAAGGGGTTTGGGGCAGGATTAGCATCAGAATCCATGAGAAGCACGGCGGATGTACGCGTGAAAAAGACACTCGTGTTCGCTGGACGGCCGCTCCTATTTTTAGCCCCGGTTGTCCTTGACAGCCTAGGGGGGCTTTGCTAAGATGGGAACAATATATTTTCGTAAGTGGCTATACGGTCTTGATATATAAGGGTTATATCTTCTAAGGGATTACATCGGTAGTCGTTTTTTTTATACCCGGATTTCAGGAAAGGGCCCAACAAATCAACAAAATCGAAGGAGGATTCATCACGGTGTGGGAAAGTAAATTTGACAAGGAAGGCTTAACGTTTGACGATGTGCTTCTGGTACCCCGTAAATCGGAGGTTTTGCCGAAAGAGGTGGACGTCTCCACCCGGCTCAGCGATAAGGTGAAGCTGAATATTCCGCTGATCAGTGCGGGAATGGACACGGTCACGGAGTCTGCGCTGGCGATCGCGATCGCACGGGAAGGCGGCATTGGGATTATTCATAAAAATATGCCGATCGAACAACAAGCCGAAGAGGTCGACCGGGTGAAACGCTCCGAAAGCGGCGTGATCACGAATCCGTTCTCGCTGACTCCGGATCATCTCGTGTCCGATGCGGAGCAGGTCATGGGCAAATTCCGTATTTCCGGCGTGCCGATCGTAAATGAGGAGCACAAGCTGGTTGGGATCCTGACGAACCGCGATTTGCGTTTCGTCCATGATTACAATATCAAGATCAGCGAAGTGATGACGCGGGAAGACTTGATTACCGCACCGGTAGGAACTTCTCTGCAGGAAGCGGAAGTCATTTTGCAACAGCATAAGATTGAGAAGCTCCCTTTGGTGGATGAACATAATACGTTGAAGGGCCTTATAACCATTAAGGATATCGAGAAAGCGATCCAATTCCCGAACGCCGCTAAGGACGCGCAAGGGCGCCTGCTCGTAGGCGCAGCCGTCGGGATCTCCAAGGATACTTTTGACCGGACGGATGCCCTGGTTAAAGCCGGAGTCGATGTGATCACGGTCGATTCGGCGCATGGCCACCACATCAATATTATCGAAGCGGTTGCCGAGCTTCGCAAGCGGTATCCGGATCTGACGATTATCGCCGGGAATGTCGCCACAGGCGAAGCGACGAGAGCCTTGATTGAGGCGGGCGCTTCTGTGGTGAAGGTCGGTATCGGCCCTGGCTCGATCTGTACGACCCGCGTTATCGCCGGGATCGGCGTGCCGCAGGTTACGGCGGTTTACGATTGTGCGACGGTTGCCCGCGAATATGGAGTTCCGATTATTGCGGACGGCGGCATCAAGTACTCCGGCGAAATTACGAAAGCGATCGCGGCCGGTGCGCATGCGGTGATGCTGGGCAGCTTGTTTGCCGGCACAGAAGAAAGCCCTGGCGACTCGGAAATCTACCAAGGACGCCGGTATAAAGTATATAGAGGTATGGGTTCTCTAAGCGCGATGAAGCAAGGCAGTAAGGACCGTTACTTCCAGGACGATGACAAGAAGCTGGTTCCGGAAGGGATCGAAGGCCGCGTAGCCTACAAAGGGCCGATCTCCGATACGATCCATCAACTGATTGGCGGACTGCGTTCCGGGATGGGGTATTGCGGCACGAAGACGCTCGATGAGCTGCGGAACGATACGCAGTTTATCCGCATCACGGGCGCCGGCCTGCGCGAGAGCCATCCGCATGATGTGCAAATTACGAAAGAGGCGCCAAACTACTCGCTGTAACCTTGAGCAGAACGGGCCTCCAAATTAATTTACTATAATCTTCCACCACTGGCAGGGCGATTTCCGCCCTGCTTGTCTTTTTTTGCGGGTACCCCTGTGATAGAATAGATAAAGCAAATGAAAGAATATGAGGGGAGCTTTAAGGGCATTGAAACTCAAACAACCACAACGTAAATCGACAACCAAACGGCGTTTCCTGCGCAAAAGCGTAGCTTCTGTACTGCTGCTGAATCTATTATGTTTCTCGCTCGTTCCGGCTTTGGCGCTGGCGGAGGGGGAACAAACGGAATCTACTACGACCGAATCTACGACAACTGAAACGACGACAGTGCAAACAGCGACCTCAATTCCTTCCGTGGAGTCTTTAGGGTTGGAGGTAAGCTCCGCTATTTTATTGGAGCCGGTCTCTGGACAAATCCTGTTGAATGTAAATGGAGATCAACCGCTGCCTCCAGCCAGCATGACCAAGATGATGACTGAGTATATCGTTGCTGAGCTTGTGAAGCAAGGGAAGTTCAGTTGGGACGAAGTGGTAACAGTAAGGAAAAATGCGGCCAAAACGATTGGTTCGCGGATTTTTCTGGCTGAAGGGGATCAACATACTATAGAAGAACTGTATACGGCGATGGCAATTGCCTCTGCCAATGATGCAACGGTCGCTTTAGCTGAGCATGTGGCCGGATCCGAGCAAGCCTTCGTAAAAATGATGAACGATGAAGCCAAACGGATGGGGATGACGACCGCTCACTTTGCGAACTCCACCGGCTTGGATATCGCGGATATGCCGGAGGGCTTCCGGCCGTCCGATGGGAAAGAAACCGTGATGTCAGCGCTGGACGCGGCGATTTTGGCCAAATATATTGTAACGGATCACCCGGACTTTACCCGCTTCACAACGATTCAAAGCAAGAAGTTCCGCGATCGCGACACTGCTCCGATGGTGAACTTGAACTGGATGCTGGAAGCGAATAAAGACGTAACGAACTTTAAACAATTTGCATACGAAGGTCTGGACGGCTTAAAGACGGGACACACCACCAATGCCGGAAACTGCTTTACCGGTACGGCTGAGCGTAACGGCATGCGGCTGATCAGCGTGGTCATGGGTACGGCTACGGACAAAGCTCGTTTTGTCGAGACCCGGAAAGTCCTGGACTACGGCTTCAACAACTTCGAAACGAAACAAATCGTGCCGCCGAAAACGACGGTAGTGGGAACGGAAACCGTTACGGTGAAGAAAGCCAAAAACACCGAAGTTCCTGTTGTTACGGATCAAGGAGTCAGCTTCGTCGTTCCTAAAGGTGTAGATACAAGTGCGGTACAAGCAAATGTATCGCTGTCTGATGAAAGTACTCTGACGGCACCGTTGAAGCAGGGAACGAAGGTTGGAACCGTAACGTATTCGTTTAAGGCACCCGGCATGGATCAAACGCTCGAGAAGACGGTCAACCTAATTACGGCCGAGGAGGCGGAGAAAGCCGGCTGGTTTAAGCTGCTGATGCGGGCGATCGGGGATTTCTTCGGCGATCTGTTTAACGGCATCAAAAATCTTTTCTAATCGTCGGGTTCATATCCGAGTAAACGGGTTGTGTATTTGGGGCGTATCTTGTAGAATATTTAGTTAGATTATTATCGGGAGGATTGGACATGGAAACAGGAACATCGCGTGTAAAAAGAGGTATGGCTGAGATGCAAAAAGGCGGCGTCATTATGGACGTCATGAATGCAGAACAAGCCAAAATTGCCGAAGCGGCCGGAGCAACCGCCGTTATGGCACTGGAACGTGTGCCTTCCGATATCCGGGCGGCCGGCGGCGTAGCCCGCATGGCGGATCCGACGATTGTCGAGGAAGTCATGAAGGTTGTCTCCATCCCGGTTATGGCCAAAGCACGAATTGGTCATTACGTGGAAGCGAAAGTTCTGGAATCGCTTGGGGTAGACTATTTGGACGAAAGTGAAGTGCTGACCCCGGCGGATGAAGTGTTCCATATCGATAAACGGGATTTCACCGTACCGTTTGTGTGCGGCGCGAAGGACTTGGGCGAAGCGCTTCGCCGGATTAGTGAAGGCGCCTCGATGATCCGGACCAAGGGTGAGCCGGGTACGGGCAACATCGTGGAAGCGGTACGTCACATGCGTCTGATCAATAGCCAAATCCGCAAGGTGCAGAACATGTCCAAGGATGAGCTTTATGCTGAAGCGAAGAACCTTGGCGTGGCGTACGACCTGCTCCTCGAAGTTCACGAGAACGGCAAACTGCCGGTCGTTAACTTTGCGGCTGGCGGCGTAGCAACTCCGGCGGATGCGGCTTTAATGATGCATTTGGGTGCGGACGGGGTGTTCGTTGGCTCCGGTATTTTCAAGTCGGATAACCCTGAGAAATTCGCTCGGGCCATTGTTGAAGCGACGACGCACTATACGGATTACAAATTGATTGCCGAAGTTTCCAAGAATTTGGGTACGCCGATGAAAGGCATCGAGATTTCCAAATTGTCCGCAGCTGAGCGGATGTCGGATCGCGGTTGGTAATCCCCGGTTCGCGAAACAACCTTAGGAATTAGAAGCTATTCTGCGACCCCGGCCGTCTCTTTACGATGGTCGGGGTACATCATAGTGAACTACCGATATAGAGAAAGAAGGTTTGTCATGAGAGTGGGTGTGTTGGCGCTGCAAGGCGCGGTTGCGGAGCATATCCGCAGCTTGGAGAAAACCGGAGTAGAAGGCGTAACTGTAAAGCACGTCGAACAGCTTGCCGAGCTGGATGGACTGATCATTCCTGGCGGCGAGAGCACGACAATCGGCAAACTGATGCGGAAATACGGATTCATGGATGCCATTCGGGCTTTTGCTGGACAAGGGAAGCCGGTATTCGGAACCTGTGCAGGTCTGATCGTGATGGCCAAGGAGATCGAAGGCGGCGAGGAAGCTCATCTCGGTCTGATGAATATCAAAGTATCGCGCAATGCGTTTGGACGTCAGCGCGAAAGCTTCGAGACCGATCTTGACGTGAAGGGTCTGGATGCTCCGCTGCGGGCGGTATTCATTCGTGCCCCGCTGATCACGGCGGTTGGAGAAGGGGTAGAAGTGTTGTCGACCTATAAGGATGAAATTGTGACGGCGCGCCAAGGACATTTGCTCGTCTCGTCGTTCCATCCGGAGTTGACCGAGGACTTCTCGCTACATACGTATTTTGTGGAGATGATCAAGCAAGCCAAGCAGCCGTAAACAGGCCTTGACTCCTTTGCGGGTTGAGGTTTTATCTGTTTTACCGGCGTTTTTGAACTTCCGATAGCAGCCTTTCCGTCCGCGGGTCTCCCCAGATGAAGGTCGGCAGGTCTGTGCGGGATCATTCTAGGAGGGACTACTCATGTTAGATGTGAAAATCATGCGAAATGAATATGCGCGCGTTGAGGAAGCGCTGAAGAATCGGGGGAAATCATTGGAGCTGATCTCCGGTTTTGCTCCGCTGGATGAGAAACGCCGGGTGTTGCTTCAAGAGAGCGAGGCGCTCAAGAACCGTCGGAACACGGTTTCCGCAGAGGTGGCGCAGCGCAAGAAGAACAAGGAGAACGCCGATGAGCTGATCGTGGAGATGCGCGAAGTCGGAGATCGCATCAAGGAGCTGGATGAAGAGGTTCGGGCGCTCGAAGCCAAAATCGATGAGCTGATGCTCTCTATCCCCAACCTGCCTCACTCCAGCGTTCCGGTGGGGGCATCGGAAGAGGATAATGTCGAGGTTCGCCGCTGGAGCGAGCCGCGGAAGTTCGAATTCACCCCGAAGGCGCATTGGGATATTGCGGCCGACCTGGGGATTCTGGATTTCGAGGCTGCGGCGAAGGTTACCGGTTCACGGTTCACGTTCTACAAAGGGCTGGGGGCCCGTCTTGAACGTGCGCTCATTAACTTTATGATGGATCTGCACAGCAACGAACACGGGTATGAGGAGATGCTTCCTCCTTATATCGTTAACCGCGACAGCCTATACGGTACCGGACAGCTTCCGAAGTTTGAGGAGGACTTGTTCAAGCTCTCCGGCAGCAGCGACTATTATCTGATTCCGACGGCTGAGGTGCCGGTAACGAACTACCATCGCGACGAGATCTTGAATGCGGAGGACTTGCCGCGGAATTACGTGGCGTACAGCTCCTGCTTCCGTTCAGAGGCCGGCGCGGCCGGGCGCGACACCCGCGGTTTGATTCGCCAGCACCAGTTCAATAAGGTAGAAATGATCAAGATTGTCCACCCGGACGCCTCCTATGACGAGCTGGAGAAAATGACGAACAACGCCGAGCGCGTACTGCAGCTTCTGAACTTGCCTTACCGTGTGCTCGCGTTGTGTACCGGTGACATGGGCTTTACGGCTGCCAAAACGTACGACCTCGAAGTATGGCTTCCGGAGAGCGGGGTGTACCGCGAAATCTCCTCTTGCTCCAACGTGGAGGACTTCCAAGCTCGCCGGGCGAACATTCGGTTTCGTCCTGAGCCGAAGGCGAAACCGGAGTTCGTGCATACGCTGAATGGCTCAGGGTTGGCAGTAGGGCGCACCGTCGCCGCAATCCTCGAGAACTATCAGCAGGAGGACGGCAGTGTAGAGATTCCTGAGGTTTTGCGCCCGTATATGGGGAATTTGCAGAAGATTACCAAGCGTAATTAGCTTGCGAACCTGCCGAGGATATGGTAGAATCTGATTTGTTACGCTAAATCGGATTCAGCTTGGAGAGGTACCGAAGCGGTCATAACGGGGCGGTCTTGAAAACCGTTAGGGTGCAAGCCCACGTGGGTTCGAATCCCACCCTCTCCGCCATACGAGAATATAAACCGATTCCTGAAAAGGAGTCGGTTTTTTGCGTATGGCGAAGGGTGGGATTCGAACGGGCCGTGAAGCGGACATGCCCTAAGGCATGTTCGTAGGCCCCGGCGTGATAGTCGCACAGCGTTGCCGCACTTGTGCGGCAACGTACGACGGAGCGAATCCCACCCTCTCCGCCATACGAGAATATAAACCGATTCCTGAAAAGGAGTCGGTTTTTTGCGTATGGCGAAGGGTGGGATTCGAACGGGCCGTGAAGCGGACATGCCCTAAGGCATGTTCGTAGGCCCCGGCGTGATAGTCGCACAGCGTTGCCGCACAAGTGCGGCAACGTACGACGGAGCGAATCCCACCCTCTCCGCCATACGAGAATATAAACCGATTCCTGAAAAGGAGTCGGTTTTTTGCGTATGGCGAAGGTGGGATTCGAACGGGCCGTGAAGCGGACATGCCCTAAGGCATGTTCCTAGGCCCCGGCGTGATAGTCGCACAGCGTTGCCGCACTTGTTTTCGTGCATAAGAGAGGTCGTTTTTCCGCAAATTAATCCTGTGGATCGATTAAATCAAGGGAGGCTTCATTCGTTATGACGAAACCGCAAACCTATCAAACCTCAGGCTCCGGCAACGGGGGGAACCGGGATCGCGGGCGGAACGAGGGCAAAGGCGGCCCTGAACCGCTGTCCGGGTCGAAAAAGGCCAAGATCCGAAAACAAGACGGCAATTTTAATCCGGAAGGCTAGTCCTGAGCGGAAGATTGCCCGCAATACGCAAATCCCTTGCCCCAGCTCTGCTGGGGTTTTTTCAGATGTCTATAGACCCTTGAACCTCGTGAATTAGAGCAAGACAACAAGCGCAGAAAATGTCATAATAAAGATAGGGTGTGTTCTTGTTCGAGGACATGAATATTTTGGAAAGCATGGTGAGAGGGAAGAACAATATATACTTACTGAAAGGATCGTGATGCCATTTGAACGCGGTTAATCCAAACCAATTGATTCCACCTACAGCAACCCAAGTACGTCAACATAAACAACGGACGCTGAAGAGCACCATTTTCAGATCCATGTTTATCGTGATTGGGGCGTTGATCGTCTCCGTCGCACTGGAGTTATTCCTCGTGCCTAATAAAATTACGGACGGCGGCATAACCGGTATCTCCGTCATGACCTCATACTTATCTGGACTCCCGCTTGGGATATTCCTCTTCCTTTTTAACCTCCCCTTTCTCATTGTCGGGTACAAGCAAATTGGCAAGACGTTTGCTATATCCACCCTATTAGGCATTATCGTCATGTCGGTCGGCACGGCGCTGCTGCACCCGGTGCAGGCTTTTGTGAGCGATACCTTGCTCGCATTTGTGTTTGGCGGTATTTTGCTTGGTTTGGGGACCGGTTTGGTCATCCGCTTCGGCGGTTCGTTGGACGGTACCGAAATCGTGGCCATTCTCATTTCTCGTAAAACCGTATTTTCCGTTGGCGAGATCATCATGTTTTTTAACTTCTTTATCCTGCTCAGCGCAGGTTTTGTATTTGGTTGGGAGCGCGCATTATTTTCGATACTAGCTTATTATATTGCCTATAAGACGATTGACATCGTTGTGGACGGTTTGAATGAGTCGAAATCGGTTTGGATCATCAGCGATCAAATCGATGAGATCGGCGATGCGATCCTAAGCCGTTTAGGACGCGGTGTTACGTATTTGACCGGGGAAGGCGGATTTTCCGGCGATCCGAAGAAAGTGATCTTCTGTGTCATCACCCGCTTGGAAGAAGCCAAGCTGAAGGAAATTGTGAATCATTACGATGAAAATGCATTTTTGGCAGTCGGAAATATTCATGACGTCAAGGGCGGACGTTTCAAGAAAAAGGCCATCCATTAGTTTGGCGAAACGTATTCCGTAATCCTTGCGTATGGTTTATGATAGGTAATGTTTAGAAAAATTTAGCTTTACTGAGGTTCAAAAGGTAGGAGAGAGGAGAAAGTAATGTCTAAGAAGTGGTTAACGTCCTGCTTGCTGGTGATGCTGTCCGTTGTATTGGTCTTGTCCGGCTGCAGCAGCAAGAAGGAACCGAAGGAAGCCCTGAGCAGCGCAGCTGTGAAGGCGCTAGAGATGGATTCGTACGTGCTTGAGAACCAGATTAAGATTCTGGATTTCTCGGTTGAAGGAACTGAGGAAGCGGGGTCGCCGGAAGTGGGCGCCGTGTTATCCATGCTCAAGAACGCCGAGATCAACGTCAAGCAAATTTATCAGAAGGATCCGATGCAAACCGAGGCTACGCTGGAGGTCAAGCTGACGGGGGATATGACGACAACGATTACCATTCCGCTCGTCATGACGCCGGAGAAGCTGTACGTGAAAGTACCTAACATCCCGTTCCTGCCGATGCCGGAATCGGTAACCGGCAAATTCCTGGTTCTCGACATGAAGGAGCTGGCGGAGCAGAGCGGTGAGGAGTTTAATCCGGACTTATTCAATCCGGAGAAGAGCCAGAAGCTGGCTACGGAATTGATGGGGGCTTTATTCGCCGAATATGAATCGGGCAATTATTTCACCAACATTGATCCGAAAGACGCTTCGTTGCCGGAAGGCTTCAAGGCGAAGCAGGTGGTCCAATTTGCCATTACCAATGAGAATGTGAAGGAAGCAGTGACGATTCTGGTGAATCAGGCGCTGCCGAAGATGCTGGATATCCTGGCCAAGGAAGAATACAGCTCGATGCTGCAGCTAACGCCGGAGGATATTGCGGAGGCGAAGAAGGAGCTGCAGGAAGGCAACCAGGATGAACTGGGCAAGGCACTGGATGAGATGAAGAATTCTCTGCAAATCAACAAGTTCACGGTGGATACTGCGATCGATGCGAACAACTACCCGGCATATTACAACTTTCAGGCAGATGTTGCCGTAAACGATCCGGATACGCAGACGAACATCAAGGCGGCCATCCAAATGACCAGCCGCTTTACGCAAATCAACGAGAAACCGGCCTTCGAAATCGGCATTCCTACGGATACGCTGACCTTGGAGCAACTGCAAGAAGAGATGGGCCAGTTTGGTTATTAAAACCTGGACATTCGCGAAGGGATCATCCCATATTCTATAAAAAAAGAACCTCCAGTTCCATGTACTTCATGGGACTGGAGGTTTTTGGCGTTCGGCGGCAACTTCTACTTCTTGCGAAGCCGACGGAAAAATTCAGTTAACAACGAGGCGCATTCTTCTCGCAGCACACCGGCGGTGATGTCAGTGCGGTGGTTAAATCTCGGCTCCTGCAGCAAGTTCATTAACGTTCCCGCGCAGCCGGCCTTGGGATCCGGAGCCCCGTAGATCACGTGGGGAACTCGGCATTGCACGATTGCCCCGGCGCACATGGGGCAAGGCTCCAGTGTGACGTAGAGGCGGCAGTGAAGCAGACGCCAGGCCCCGAGGCGCTCGCTGGCCTCGCGAATCGCAATCATCTCCGCATGGGCGGTCCCATCGAGGGAACTCTCCCGGAGATTGTAGCCGCGTCCAACGATCTCGTCGCCCCGAACGATGACCGCGCCAATCGGAACTTCCCCAAGGGCTTCGGCTTTCTGAGCTTCACGAAGGGCTTCCGCCATCCAATATTCATGAGGATGAGTAGAGGCAGGCGGCTCGGGTATCAATGGGAATGAGGATGACATGTGCGTAAAAATCAACTCCTTATCAGCGTATCCACAAGTCTTGTCCAACGAACAGGCATTCGTTGTTAACATGTTGTGGGTAACATTGTGCATAACCGCAGGATTATCCCCATTATTATACACATTTTATCCCAAACGGTTGTGAGTATGTTAATAATATGTGGATAACTTGCTCTCTGCGAAACCCGTCTGAGTGAGTCTTGAGCACCAACTCTGTAGGCATTTCTACATATTGTAGGGAAAGGAACTGGGAATTTCAACGTCTTTGCAAAACATGTCGTAAAAGGTATGATGGATGTAGAAAATTGAGTTCCCATATATATCCATAAACCAGCTCAGAGGTGGGATAATCGCTTGACTATAAAAACAAAGCTTGCTTTGATTATATCTTGTTTTGCGCTGATGATCCTGTCTCTGAATATCGTTCTAAGTTATTTCACGGTAAGGGATAATTTGCGCAGGGATAGCGAAGCCAATATGATGCTGACGGCCAATCAAATCGCTATTGCTGTCGAACAAAGCCGCTCGGTATATCATTATGTCAAACTAACGTTGGGCGGCAGAATGAGCAGCGACATGACGGATGCCGTCCTGACCATGACCAGCCCGGAGCGAGTCTCGCAAAAATCGTTGAGCACGAATCACAGTCTGCTGGAGATCACAGGCATTGACCCGAATCGATTTGATAAAGGTCAATTGTTGTTCGGAACCTATAACTATATAAATAATGAAGGGCTGAAGCGCTCCGTTTCGGAAGCGATTTCGCAGAATCGTAGCCTCCTGGTGGATACTCGGATCAATGGCGAACGTGTCCTGGAGAGTTATGTTCCCGTGACAAGGAGCGGCGAACAACCCTACGTCATTCGGATTGTCTCCAGTTATGCTCCAATTGCCGATGCGATCTCCAAACAGATGGTGAGCCAACTCATCGTCTCTTTGGCCCTATTGGGCATCATGATCATGGGGAGCTACTGGATGGCCGGGGGATTGATCCGCCCGCTCCGTCATATTTTGGACCAGGTGAATGTACTGGCTTCGGGAAAGCTTGAGACTCGGCTAAAGGTTGGCAGTTTCGATGAGCTTGGATTGTTGGCGCATAAGATCAACATTATGGCGGACAACTTGGGCCGTTATACAACCGAGCTGAAGCGGAAGAACGAAGAGAACCGTTCCATGAAGGAGTATCTCGAATCGATTATTAGCCAGACCGCCGATGCCATTCATATCACGGATATCAAGGGCCGGGTACTGCAGGTGAATGCGGCCTTCGAAAGGTTATACGGCTGGAGCAGTGATGAAATTGTCGGACAATTTCTGGAATTCCTCCCGATGTCGGAAGTGGATGGAAGGGCGATCTGGCGTCCGGAAACGGAAGTGATCGCAACGGGCGACTCCGTATTGGCCGAAACGGTTCGATTGCGCAAGGATGGAAGTCAAGTCGAGGTGAGCATCAGCGTATCTCCCATTTTTGACCAAGGGGGACGGATCACCGCATTGATCAGCATTTCCAGAGATATGACGGAGCACAATAAGATGGAGGACCTTCTCCGGCGCTCGGAGAAGCTGACCACCGTGGGGCAGCTCGCCGCCGGGGTGGCTCATGAAATTCGCAACCCGCTCACGACGCTGCGGGGCTTCCTGCAAATGCAGCAGCGAACCCGGCTCGTGAACGTCATGCATACCGATGTCATGCTGGCCGAGCTGGACCGGATTAATCTCATCGTCAGTGAATTTCTGATTCTGGCCAAGCCGCAGGCGGTGCAGTTCCAGACCAAGGACGTCCGCTTTACGATGGGCGATGTCGTATCGCTACTGGATAGCGAAGCCCATCTACATAATATCGAATTCGAGGTCCGTTTCTCCCCAGACCCGATTCTGGTACACTGTGAAGAGAATCAATTGAAGCAGGTCTTCATCAACCTGCTAAAGAACGCCATGGAGGCCATGCCCAAGGGCGGCAGGATTCTCCTGCAGGTGGAGGAAGACGAGCGGAGGCAGGCTGTGCTGCGCGTGATCGATGAAGGCGAAGGCATTGCCAAGGATCGGCTTCAGAAGCTCGGAGAGCCGTTCTACACCAATAAGGAGAAGGGGACCGGCCTGGGTCTGATGATCAGCCAGCGGATCATAGAGGGACACCGAGGGACGCTGAGGATCGACAGCGAGCTGGGCCAAGGAACGGCGGTAACGATTACCCTCCCGCTAGCGCAGGAGGAAGAAGAACATAACGAAGGGCTAGCTGATCTCGCCGATGGAGCGAACAGCTAGGTCGGGCGGAGGGACCGAAGGCACTATCATGCGAATCAATAAATTTATCAGCGAGACAGGCTTTTGTTCCCGGCGAGAGGCGGACAAGCTGGTCGAGTCGGGACAAGTGACGATTAACGGCATCCAGGCGGTTCTGGGCAGCCAGGCAGAGCCGGGGGACGATGTACGCGTGAACGGAAGGCCCATTGAGACTAAGCGCGCCAAACATGTGTACATCGCCTTAAACAAGCCAGTGGGCATTACCAGTACGACAGAAGCCCATGTGAAGGGGAATATCGTCGATTTTGTCGGGCATTCGGAGCGTATCTTTCCGATCGGTCGGTTGGATAAGGATTCGGAAGGACTGATCCTGCTTACCAGCGACGGCGATATCGTCAACAAAATTTTGCGTGCGGAAGGCAAACATGAGAAGGAATACATCGTGACAGTAGATCGGCCGATAACTCCCAGTTTTGTAAAAGCAATGAGCGAAGGGGTCAAGATTCTCGGGGAGATGACCCTGCCTTGCAGGGTGACGCGGATGTCGGAACGGGTATTCCGGATTATTCTGACCGAGGGGAAGAACCGGCAGATTCGCCGCATGTGCAGCGCCTTGGGATATGAGGTGCGCAAGCTGCAGCGCATCCGGATCATGAACATTCATCTCGGCCAACAGAAGATCGGTACCTGGCGCGATTTAACGGAACAAGAGAAGCGGGAGTTGGGCGCGTCTCTTCATTATGAACTGACTTAAGATCCGATAACGCGAAGAAGGACAGGCTTGCCTCAGGAGAGGCGCCTGTCCTTCTTGCCCTTATTCGTGAGCAGCGGTTACGCCAAGCTGCTCGCTGTTATCCGTATATTTCCGAATGATCGAGACCTCAACCCGGCGGTTCTGCGCCCGGCCTGCGGCCGTGTCATTGCCGGCTACGGGATGATATTCGCCGTAACCGATCGCACTGAACTTCTTCGGATCCAGATTTGTGTTAATCAGCAAAATCTTCATGAAATTCAAGGCCCGAACCGAACTTAAGTCCCAGTTGGACGGGAACTCATAAGTTGAAATCGGCACGTTGTCGGTATGGCCGGATACGATGATCTCATAATCCGGAAATTGCTGAAGCATCGTGGAGATCGCCTTGGCCAACTGGCGGGCTTCCGGCTTCACTACGGCTTCCCCGGAAGCGAAGAGCGCCTTGTCGCTGATGGTGATCATCAACTGGGACTGGTTCAGCTTCGTCTCCAGGTCATCGGTTAACCCGTTTTCCTTGATATAAGTATCCAACTGCTTCTTCAGCGCCTCCAGGTTTTGCTGCTCCTGGCGCTTCAGCTCATCCTTCTTGGTCATTAAGCCGTCTGAGGAAGGCTTCGGCAGTTCGCTGTCGCTGTTGGAAGTGTTGGAGTTGCTGCTCATGGCGTTGTGATCCAGAACCCCCGACCCGCCGGTCAATACGCTTCTGAACGCTTCGCTCATCTCCTGGAACTTCTGGGCGTTGACGGTACTCATCCCAAAGAGAACGATAAAGAGGGCCAACATGAGCGTCATCAAGTCCGAATAAGGCAACAGCCAGCTCTCGTCTGCATGTTCTTCATGGTCTTGATGCTTATTCTTTTTGCTCACCTTCACCCGCCCCCTTTTCTAGAATTTCCGCACGTTCGGCAGGGGTTAAGAATACGGCCAGCTTCTGCTGGATGGCGATGGTCGACACGCCGGATTGAATGGACAGCAGACCTTCAACCATCATTAACCGGATCTCCATTTCCTTCTTCGAGAGCCGCTTCAGTTTATTGGATATCGGGTGCCACAGAACATAACCGGTAAAAATACCGAAAACGGTCGCGATAAACGCACCGGAGATCGCATGCGACAACACATTGATATCGTTCATATCCGACAAGGCCGCGATCAAGCCGACGACCGCACCAAGCACCCCGAGCGTAGGGGCGTACATCCCTGCCTGGGAGAAAATCAGCGCCCCGGCTTTATGCCGTTCCTCGGTGGCGGCGATATCTTCAGTCAACACGTCCTGCACGAACTCCTGGTCGTTGCCGTCAATGATCATCCGCATGCCGCCGCGCAAGAAGTCATCGTTGATCTCCTCGACCTTCGCTTCCAGAGCGAGCAGGCCTTCACGGCGAGTAATCGTAGCCCATTCCATAAACAGGGTAATCAATTCTGCCTTGCTGATCATTTTAGGTTTGGTGACCGTCAGCTTGAGCAAAACCGGGAATTTCTTTAGCTCCGACATCGGGAAGCCCATGAACAATGTCGCCGCCGTCCCGACAAATATGATGACGAAGGCCGCAGGGTTTTGAACCAAGCTTTCCACTGGCGCGCCTTTCAGGAACATCCCCAAAATCAGGGCGACGAATCCGAGAATCAAACCAATAATTGTTGAAATTTCCATTGTACACCTCGTCCTTGAGAGAAATTGAACCATTTCTTACCCTCCCCGCATCCTTGCGGAAAGAGGCGTCCCTGCACCGTTTAAAACGATTAACTATTTTATCGACAGATTTCCCTTTTTTTTTAAGTGGTTTTTTCCGGTATAATAAGAATACGGTCGGAATGGAGAGGCCAAAAGGGAGGATATCGCAGTGGGCGTAAAACATGGCAGAGATTATGAATTTATTTTGGCTGATTTGACGAAAGCGGTTGGCCGGATTCAAGATAGTTATCTATTCTTTGAAATGGAGCCGTCGGAGTGGGAGGTCCTATCGGAAGCAGATCGGAACGAGGTGCTTGAGGCCCTGGCGGAGGATTTGTTCTTTGGGCTCGGTAAAGAGCCGATGATCGAGGTTGGCAGTGCGATCGTCATCTATGATCCGGAAGGCCATCGCATTAATATCCTGATCGGAGATGCTGAACTGACTTCAGTTGCCTTAATTTAGCCCGGAGTTCTATGGGGTCGGTCGGCGGCCTACGCATGAAGGCAGGGGTACGAGAATACAATAGTTGGAGACGAGGCTAGGACAAATCAACTTCAGATCCTGGTGCGTGACGAGGATGCTTACATATACAGGAGTTCTTGAAGAGAACGGGGAGGAAGATAAATGCCGTTTACACCACAAGAAGTAGAAGCGCATTTGGAAAAACTGGAAGGCTGGGAGCTTGAGGAAGGACGTTGGATTTTCCGCAAATACACGTTCTCCAACTTTATGAAGGGGATCGCCTTTGTCGACGAGGTGGCGGCGATCTCGGAAGCGTTTAACCACCACCCCTTTATCACGATTGACTATAAAACGGTAACGCTCCGCTTGACCTCCTGGGAGGAAGGCGGCATTACAGCCGTCGATATTAAAGAGGCGCAGCAATACAACGAGGCATTCGAGAAGATGCGGTCCGGGGACTAGGCGAATAAGCAGGCCCCCAAATAAAACGCCCGCCGGGAACCTGACATTCCCGGCGGGTGTGCTTTGTGTGCGCCTTTATTTTTTCTCCGCAAGCCACATGGCGACGTTCGCGATCTCCTCTTCCTTTAAGCGATCCTTAAAAGAAGGCATCATGCCGCCTTTCCCTTTAGTGATGATCGAATACAGTTGCTCCGCCGTCAACTCCGAGCCGATCTTCTGCAAATTCGGTCCCGCTCCGCCTTGCAGCGTATCGCCGTGACAGGAGATACAATTCGCTTTGACGATGGCTTCGGCTTGTTCCGCATTCAATGTGATTTCAGGCAATTGCGGTTTGGCTTCCTGCTCCGCCGCTTCCCGGCTTGGCAAGGTGAACATCAATACAAGGGCTAAAGCGCCTGCGATGACGAACAAACCGCTCATAATCCACTTTTGCATTTCAATCGCCCCTCCTATGTATGCTACCTATACATTATAACGGAACACGCTGCTCGATCATAGTCTTTGTGTCCAAAATAGGAACAAAAATAAACCAAACGCATTAAAATCTGTGCCATAAATCACTGCGCGAGGTTGGGTGAGTGTGAGAAGGGGCGCCCCTTTATTCAGGCAACCCCTTATGAACCATGCAGTAGAACGGTTTGGATACCCCTCCCGGGGTCATCTTCTCATACAGATCGGTAATGACGAATCCCGCCTTCTGGTAAGCCCGGATCGCACGGGTATTCCACGTGAGCACTTCCAGGTCGATCTGGTTATCCGGTTTCCGGCGACGAGCTTCCTCCACGATGGTCCTCACAAACAGCTTGCCCAGCCCATGGCCGCATAAAACGGGCTTCATGCCGATACCCAGCCGGGTTACACCCTCCATTGGAAAATATTGGGCGAAGCCGGCAAGCTCGTCTTCCTCATTCAGCAAAGAGACATACTGTTCGGCGCGGATCGTCGGATTTCCAAACTCCACATCGAGCGCTTTCATTTGGTCCCAGGGCAGCCAACTGTAGACATCGTAGGGGGAATCATAACGCCAGGTGCAAATTTCCGCGCCATGAGCTTCTTCCATGGGCACGATCCGAAACGGAGAAATCAATGGGTCCATATTACCCCTCCTTTATTAGAGGAAAGTCCGGTGTAGTTCGATTCTTTACCCTCACAATAGCCGGATTTACGCAGCTTGTAAAGGTGTACGCTTTCAGGAGGGAAATCATGGATTTTTCGCGGGATTTTCAACTTTTCGGTAACCTTTCGGCGGGATGTCTCGTTATATAGGTAAGGGTGCGGATAAAAAAAGACCGCAAGCGGTTCCGAATCGGAACGCGACCTGCGGCGAGAGATGATGAACTTGAAGAAACCGATAGATTAAGATTCCGCAGCGTAGACGGAATAGCCGTATTTACTTAGAACCCGCTTCGCGCCAACGTAGCGGTTCTGATAGTAGCTGTTGCTTAACTTGTCGATCCGGATCCCCTTGGATGAGGAGGCGTGGGCGAATTCACCTTCGCCTACGTATACGCCGACATGGGAGACTTTGCCGTTCCCCGTGGTTTTGAAGAAGACGAGGTCCCCTGCCTGGAGTTCGCTCTTCGGTACCGGTGTTCCCTGCTTATACTGGGCAGATGACACGCGTGCAAGCTTGATGCCCATTTGGCTGAATACGAACCGGGTAAATCCGGAACAATCGAAGCCCGATGCCGTGGTGCCTCCGTACTTATAAGGCGTTCCGTACACAGAATCGACGATACTGGTGAGCGGCGTTGTCTCTGCGGCTTCCGCATCGGCTAAAGCGCTCCCTGCCCCTAAGGTGAATAGGAGGGCTAAACTCGTTACCGCTGCTGTCAATGTCTTTCTCAAGCTGTCATACTCCTTCCAAGGCCTACGAGGTTAGCTTATGGATTCGGTTGAAGGTTCCCTATGATCTCACTATAAGGTGGGTTAAAAAGTCATCTTATGAACCTTATCGCGAGATCAATTCACCCTATGGTGGGCCCCCCGTTTCCCGGGTGCCTGGGAATTCGGCTATTCATTGTAGTAGTTGCACCCAAGATGCTGCAATGGAACAGTTACAACAATCATTACAAAGTTGTTACCTTTTACGTTGTTCATTCTACCAAAGGTGTCCAGAGTTGACAAGTTTGCTAGGAAAAAGGCTTCTTTTGGCCTGTTTTGACGAAGGACTGCGTGGGTAATGGTTCCTAAGGGGCCGGGGCGCAAAGGAAAAAACCCGCAGAGACGTTGTTATCAACATCCCCACGGGCTTCGGTTGGCAAGTCTTATTGAACATCATCGTGTTCAGCTACATCACCGGTCACATCTTCATACTTGTCGGTGCTCATGATGCGCTTGGCACCAACGTAACGCTCGACATAATACTTCTCGCTTAATTTGCTGATGACTACGCCTTTGGAAGAGGAGGCATGAGCAAATTTGCCGTCGCCGACATAGACGCCGACATGCGAAATCCCTTTGCCGGAAGTATTGAAGAAGACCAGATCGCCGGCGATCAATTCGCTCTTCTCAACCTCGGTTCCCATTTTGTACTGAGAGCCGGATTGGTGAGGAAGCTTGATGCCGATTTTCGAGAAGACATACATGGTAAATCCAGAACAGTCGAACCCGGCTGTGGTGGTTCCGCCAGCAAGATAGTCGCTTCCAAGCGCGCCGTCGATTGCACTGTCCAGTTTGGAATCGGCGAAAACGCTGCCAGTTCCAATGGTGAAAAGCAAGGCAAAACTTACTGCTGCTACTGTCAAACGCTTCTTCAAGAAGTTATGCTCCTTCCAATGCCTACGAGGTTAGCTTAAGGATTCGGTTGAAGGTTCCCTATGATCCCTCTAAAGCGAGATCAATTCACCCAAAGTGGTTCCCCCGTTCCCCTGGCGAAGGGAATTCGGCTTTGATTTCACACCTGAATTTACTTATTCGACATCCGGCGTCATTCTCCTGCCAATGATGACAAAAATAATTACAAAACTGTTACTGAAATTGCGTTGCTGTTATTGTAACAAAAGCAGGTATCTTTTGGCAATGGTTAATTCGCAAGATTAAGAGGGGAAAATAGGACTCAAGGCCTCCGCCAAACGGCGAAGGCCTTGAGTTTGCTGGGTTTTGGAGGGGTTAAAAAAATTTAACTTCTTTGTGCCTTTGACTGCCAAAGATGAAATTGAGAGGCGACCTTCCAAACCCGAACCGTGCAGCGAAAAAGAGGATAGGCCTGCTGCAGGATGAGGGCTAACATGCCCGTACCGATCCAAGAGACGGTCCCGAACAGAAGGAAGAGAAGTAGTCCGAATGCCCCGAGAATGACCGAAATGGAGATCGCCTGTAAGAGGCTCCGGAAGCAGAGAAGCAGCGAATTCCATACACCGGCTTTGAACAGATAGCCAAACTGGGCAAAGAGCAGACACTGCCGGACCAACCAGCCATAGATGAACCAGCCTATAATCAACCCGAGCCCGGTTAGCCAGGTCGACACCGGGGTCTCTACTCCTGCCAATCCCGGCCAGAGGGACAGCAGCCTGGGTACAATCCAGAAGGCAGGCAGAAGGGTAAGCACGAGCTCCAGCGCGTAGAACAGGATGACGGGTTTGCCGAACTCCCTCATTCCCCGGAACAGGGGGAATCCCGGACTTCGGCTGTCGACCGGTGTGAAGCCGTAGAAGATCCCGGCTTGAATCAACGGGGTCAGGATCATGCGCAGGACGATCATTCCCGCCAGCAGCCAGCAATACAGCCGGATATCGGGGTTCCTCCATAAATTGATTTGTCCCTCCAGCAAGAACAGGATTTGCGACAGTGCGGTGGGCGGCGGGTCGGGATATCGTTGCAGCAGCGCCGTCACGGCCGTATCGACGAGTCGGTATAGGAACAATCCCCACAGCAGCTGGTACAGGAACAAGATGATGACCGAGGGAAATTGGCTTTTCAGGGTGGTCCACCCCAAACGAACGAAACTCATATTTTTCCCTCCTTTAGAGGTGGATTAACATCGATCGGTAGTCACGAATCTCTGGATACGGGTTCACCGTTGTAGTGAATCGGTGTGAAGGGTTGACTCGCTTGGGTGAGGCTACCACAGGAACACCCCGAGGACCGCTTCGAGCAGCTTGGTGACGCTCATATTGGAGCGGGACCGCGTGGTTTCCGGGATTTCCGCCTTAAGGTAGTTGTTGATGTGCCTGTTCTCCACCGTTAAGGTGTATTCCGGGTCGATCTGTACCCAAGCCAGCGGCGCTTTATATTGCAGCTTGATCTCGACGCGTTCGTCCTCTCCGCTCCATTGCTTGCGCACCGTATGTCCATCCGTAAAAGTAAACAGCAGCGGAACCTTCGGGTGGGTTGCCCCTTTGCGGGAGAAGACCACGCTCGACTCATACACGCGCTCGCTCTCCGGACCGACCGGGGTCACTTGAATTCGGTCTACTGCAAAATCAGCCATTTTCCCGTCATAGACGTATTGTTGAAAATAACTCTTCCAACTGCGACGGGTCACTTGCTCAACGACCCGCTGGAAGTCAGCCGTCGTCGGGTGCTTAAACCGGTATTTATGACTGTAAGTACTCAGAATTCGCTTCATCGTCTTGCTCCCGACCTGCTGCTCGATATCGAGCAGGATCAGCTTGCCGCGATAGTACACGTTCTTGGCGTACCCGTCCCCGGAGCCGTATTTCCAGGCATTCTGGGTCAGCGGAGCCGGAGAAGTAATCAAAGCGGATTGGATCGGCAGGTTCGGGGCCATCCCGAATTCCTGCTCCATCAGCTTATCCTCCGCGTAGGAGGCAAAGGCCTCGTCCAGCCAGGCTTCCTCGAACTCGTTGTTGGCGATCATTCCGTAGAAGAATTGGTGGGCAATCTCGTGAATGACCGTCCGCTCCAGCTCGTCGTAGCCGGGTGAATCGCTGACAGCTCCGAAGGCGGTGACCAGGGTTGGATACTCCATACCGCCTGCACCGTTGCCGCTTGCCGGCGGGACAACCACAGACAACGTGGAATAAGGATATTGTCCGTACCATTTACTGTAGTTGGCCAGCGCCACCTTGGCGGCATAGAAATAGCGTTCCTTCAGGTCCTTGTGAGCGGGATCGAGATAGAGCTTGATCCGAACGCCCGGAACCTCCGCCGAGGAGAACGGCTCCTCCGCATAAATGAAATTCGGTGAGGCAGACCAAGCGAAATCATGGACGTCGTCAGCGTAGAACTGCACCGTTTTCCGTCCGTCCTTCAAAACCGCTCTTTTCGTCTGGAAACCGGTGGCCGCTACCGTATACGTCTCAGGAACATTGATTCTGACGCTGAATATCCCGAAGTCGGAGTAAAATTCCGAGTTCCCGTGATACTGGTGGAGGTTCCAGCCTTCCGACGTCCGCCCCCGAGTGCCGGCCGGTTCATATACGCTGATCTTAGGGAACCACTGTCCGGCCATGACGAAATCGTCGGTCATGCCCATCCGGGCGAAGATCTTGGGCAGCTTTACGGTGAACTTTATCCGCAACGTCAGGCTCTCGCCGCCCTGAACCGACACGGGCAAGCGCACCTTGGCCAAGGTTTTGTCCTTCGCATTGCCGTCATCCGGCTGGACGTATTGAATCCGATGCAGCAGGGAAATGCCGTCGGTCGTCCGCAGTTCGGTGATCTCCATGGATCCCCAACCGTCCTTAGGCATGATGTCGTTCCGCAGCTTTCCGCCCGATTCCTTCATAAAGGTCGTATCTTCGGAAGAAAATGCATTAGGGTACAAATGCAGATAGACTTCGTTGATCGTTTTTTTGCCGGGATGCGTCCAGGTCAACGTCTCCGAGCCGGTCAACGTGCCGTCCTGCTCGTTCAGCCGGACATCGATGTGGTATTCGGCGACCCGATTGCTGAGCACTTCAGCGGTCGGCTGCTGAATGCTTTCGGCTTGCGGCGGGGCAGGGGTTTGTCCGGTTTTTTGGACCGCTTTGGGCCCCGCCTTGGTCGAGACGAATGAAGCCGGCGTATCCCCGCCTCCCCGCAGGGCCAGCCAGGCAGCTCCGAGGGTGAGGCACAAGGCAAGGATGGAAATGCTGTAGACTATAGTACGTCGGGTCATACAATGGATACCTCCCGTTGACAAGCATCTACAGCATGTATATGTTTGCAATTGGAAGATTATTAGCTAAAATTGAGAGGTAGTTCAAAAAGAAGGCTTTTGCTCACGAAGCAGCCCTGGAGGCGTACTCGACAAGAGCATCTTGAACTCAACCGACCCTGGATTCTTGAAAGGGCAAGATCGCGGGAAAATGGAGGGAACGATGGATCAGACACCAAAAACGGGTAAAAAAATTTTTGCCCTCAATATTATCAGCAACGACGAGAAGAGCAAACATAAAGGTTTTGGCGCAGGTTCGATCGATTTGAACAGCATGTCCCCGGTCATCATCGACGGCGACGAGGTCTACATCGACGTTGGGGCGATGCATGCCAAAAGCAAGGTAGAGAAGGGCATTAAGTTCTCGACCAACCGCGAGGACGTTCCTAACGGCCGGCAGGTCTGGATCGTATGGGTAGCGGTCGATCGGGGACCCGAGGGGCAATTCTACGGCGGGATGACCGCCTGCGAGATGTGGATTGACACAGAGGCGCGCCGCGGCTGGAAAATCCTCGCCGACCATGTGAACAAAATGGACTATGCGCTGAAGCGCAGAGTGATATTGGACGGACTTAGCGAAGACCAGAAGGCAGGGCTGAAACGGCTGCTGATCGAGACCAACGCGGAGTGGTGGGATCGCACACCGGAAGAGCTGAAGGCGGCGCTGGAGGCGTAATCGAATAGACGAAGCGATAGAAGAAGGGCCCCTCACCGGCTGGATGCTGGAGAGGGGCCTTTGGTTTCTAAGGTTCAATGAAGTTACTTGGACATGTCAAAGGATTTGGTTTCGGTCTCGCTGCTATACGGGGGATGCCAGCTGAAATTCAATACGGAGCCGGAACGGCCAGTATAGACTAGCCCGTCGTTAAGCCCCAGGTCGTCGCTTTCCAGTTGTTCGATGATCTCCTGATCCAACAGGCTCAAGTACAATGCGGTTCGTTCGCCGGACTGCCGGTCAATCAGCAGCAGCCTTCCGGTGGAATAAGGGCGAATCAGCAGGAAATCCTTCTCCATCGCTTCCAGGCTGTAGACATCTTCGGCCCCGCCCAACTGATCGAGATCCAGCGTCTCGGCCAGCTGTCCTTCCAGCGTAACCAGCTTGGCTTGATGCCCGTCATTCAGGACGATGAGGCCTTCTGAGGAGGCTACGTTCTCCATCAGGTGAACGAGCGAAGGACCGCCGAAGGACATCACCGCCTGTTGCGCCACTTTGCCGTCATGAATGAGAACCCGGCACCAGTCATTGAAAATATGCGGTTCGCCGTGGGCGTTATTTACATCGAGCACGAATGTGGAACCGTCCACTTGACGAGCCTTTCCGTCCAGCCAATCGGGACTTTGAAGGGTCACTTTCCCGGCCTTGGCTGGCAGTTGGCCATTTGGCCCGGCGTACAAGGTTCCTTGCGTCCGGTTCATCCAGAACAGCATGTTGCCGGTGCGCATCGTGAGATATTTGGATGCGTAGGCGGTCGCAATCACCTGCGGTTCCTTGGCGTTCTGAACGGAGATGGGAATACCGAACATTTTAGACAATAATGTGGCCGGCACATAAGTGTCGCCCTTGACTACGCGCACGGGCGCTCCCAGAGAGACGGTGACGTTATTTTTCCCGGTGGCTTTGGATTTGCCGACCTTCAGTTTAGCGAATTGCTGAAGGCCGGTGACGAGGACCTCTTTACGGTTCGCATCGTAGCCCACTTGGAGATCGAGCAGGGGAGCAACCTCCTTCAGCGGCACATAAAGCTGGCCGGATTGCTTAAAGGTCGGGTGTTCGAGCCCGTAGGTAAACAGTTCCTGCTTCGATGATGCAGCGGCAGCGGTCGGCGATGGGGATAAGCCCGGTGCGAACCCGGCCCAGACGATCAGAATGAGACCGAATGCTGCCGTTACCCGTTTAAGGAAAGGGTTGGAATGCACTTTCATGTTCAATGCCTCCTAAGTAGAAATCATATCTTCTTAGGAAGAGACGAAGTCATGTTGCAAAAAGTTGTGGCATTCCCTGGAAAATCCAATAATCGGCGATCATATTCACGATTATGGACGGCCTTCCGGCCAAACCTCAGCCTGCTTGTCGATAACCGAAACATAAGGGTTGCCGCGAAAATAAAAGCGCCACGGCTTCGCCGCATATTCTTCCGCATAGGCGATGCCGATCCGCGGCGCCTGAACGATCGTCTCCGCGGTCCCGAGCTCCGCGGCCTCCCGGCCGCCTTCCAGCCAAAGCGGCCCTCCGGGCTGATCCAGCGGCAGGCGGTTCAGCGCCTTGCTGATGTCCAGCGCGCGGCACAGCTTGCCGGGGCCGCCGGACAGATCCGCCGGCTTGCGGGCGGCGGTCCCGCGGTAGCGGCGCATTCGCGCTTCATCCGCCGGCGTCAAGGGCTCTACGGCCCGAACGAGAACCGCTTGCGGGTCGCCTTCCGAGCCGGTCACAATATTCAGGCAATGGTACATGCCATAAATTAGATAGATGTAGGCCGTCCCGCCCGGGCCGAACATGATCTCCGTCCGTGCCGTCCGGCGGCCGCCATAGGCATGGCTGCCCTTGTCCTCGATGCCGCCGTAACTTTCGGTCTCGACGATGCGGCAGCGGATGTCGCCCTCTTCCGTACGGCGAACAAGCGTCTGCCCCAGCAGCAGAGGGGCGGCCTCCAGCGCCGGCAAGCGATAAAAAGCCGGGGGCAGCGGCGCCCCCGGTATAATCGGTTTCAAGATAGGGTCCATAGATCAGGAAGTCTCCTTCATCAATTTTCAATTCCGGTTTGCTTCCTTATATCGTAAGAACTTTTGCGCATGTTGTCCAACCCGCACGTGGTTACGGAGTTTAATCCATCCACCAGCGCTTCAGGTCGTTCCACCAGGAATGGCTCTCCTTCTTCTCCTCTTCGGCAGGAGGCGGCAGCGGTTCGGGGTCGCCTTCCCCGTGTGCGGTGCAGAACTCGGTGGGTTCGGTGCCTTGAATGAACACTTCGAGCTTCTTATCCGGACAATCCTTCGTGGCCAGCAGGCCCGTCTCCGGATCGATATATACGCTGACAACGCCGTCGGGGATCGGGAAGATTTTCGGGGGCACCTTCTCCAGGGCCTTCTCCGTGTATTTGGCGAAAATCGGCGCGGCCTTGCGCGACTCGGCGGTGCCGAGCGTCTTGCCTTTGTCATAGCCGACCCACACCGCCGTCGACAGCTCCGGCGTAAAGCCAACCAGCCAGGCGTCCGTGCTGGTCGTCCCGGTTTTGCCGGCAACCGGCCGTTTAATTTCGTTCGAGACACGGTTGCCCGTTCCTCCGGTTTCAAATACGCTTTCCATTAATTGTGTCAGCACGTAGGCGGCGGAGGGCTCAACGACCTGCTCGCTTTTGGCCGGCTTGGCCTCATATAACACGCGTCCGCTGGCATCGGTAATCTTCAGCACCGCCACCGGCTTGACACTGCGGCCCTGGTTGCTGATGACCGCAAACGCCGTAGCCATTTCGAACGGGCTGACCGGCGAAGTGCCGAGCGCCAGCGACGGGACGGCCTGAAGCGGGCTGGTAATTCCCATTTTCCGCCCCATCTCGATGACTTGCTCCGCCCCGACCGTCAGGATCGTATTGACGGCATAGATATTGTCCGAAGCTGCGATCGCCTGGCGCATATCGATTTCACCCAGATATTTGTCGCCGAAGTTCTTCGGACTGTACGTTTTGCGGTTATCATCATAATGGAACAAGGTTGGTTGGCTGCTAAACTTGCTGGCGCTGGTCATCTTTCCCGAGGAGAGCGCCGTGAGATACATAATCGGCTTAAAGCTGGAGCCGGGCTGGCGGGTTGAGGCAAAGACATGGTTGTATTGGCTCCGCTTGTAGTTCGCGCCGCCGACCATCGCTTTGACGTAGCCGTTGCGCGGATCGATGGAGACCAGGGCCGCCTCCAGCTCCGGCGCGTTTCCGAGCTCGGAGGTCACCGCGGCTTCCGCGGCCTGCTGGGCCTCCGGATCCAGCGTCGTGTAGATGTTGAGCCCGCCGTGTTCCAACTGCGTCTCATCAAAGCCGAGCTCGCCGACCACCACATTCCGGATATAATCGCGGAAATAAGGGGCTTTGTCGGTGGGGCTTTGCTGCTTCGGCGATTGGAACTTCAGCATGGCTTCGTAGGCCTGATCCGCTTCCTGCTGCGTAATTTCGCCTGTGGCGACCATGGCGGATAACACCGTTCGCTGACGGTCCTTCGCGTTCTTCATATGATTAAACGGCGAGTAATAGGTCGGCCCTTTCGGAACCCCGGCCAACATCGCGCTTTCCGCCAGGCTCAGATCCTTGGCGGGCTTCCCGAAATACATCTGGGCGGCGGCTTCGATCCCGTAAGCGCCATGTCCGTAATAGATTTCGTTCAAATACATGCGCAGAATATCGTCTTTGGAGTATTTCATCTCCAACTGGGCGGTGTACATCGCTTCTTTGATTTTCCGCGACCAGGTCCGTTCATGCGAGAGGTATAAATTTCGCGCCAACTGCTGGGTTAAGGTGCTCGCACCCTGGACGGTGCCCATTTCCTTGAGGTTAACGAGGGCAGCCCGGGCCATCCCTTTTATATCAAAGCCAAAATGATTGTAAAAGTGCCGGTCTTCGGTCGCCAGCGTCGCTTTGACCAGCCAGGGCGAGATGTTCGCCAGCTCGACGCTTTCCCGATTCTTCCCGCCATCGGAGAACACTGCAATCGTCTCCCCTTTGCTGTTGATCAGCTGGGAATTTTGGTCCGAATCGGCGAGCGGCAGCTCCGCTTGAGACAAATAGAGGAGCAGGATGCCGGCGGCGCAGAGGCCGAGCAATCCGGTGCCGATCGTCAGCTTGAACAGCAGAATCCACGGACGGCGAGGTTTGCGCTTATGTTGATGTCGGTCACTGCGAACGAGTTTCTGCACGAAGGACTCTCCTTTCCGATCCTAAAGCGTAACCGACGCTGCGGTTATCCTGGTTTTAGTATGGGAAAGTTTGGGAGAGATCATTCACGGCGAAAGCGGCGGCAGCGCGGAATTTCCGGGAGGTGTGTTATTATTTTTTCGTTTGGTACAATATAGGAGAGATGTTTTGACGGAAAATCCACCGATCTTAAGGAGAGAAGGTTGAGCCTATGGAATTATGGTTTACGGAGAAGCAAACACCCGTCTTTGGGATTACGGCGAAAATACGCGAAACGCTGGTCACGGAACAAACCGAGTTTCAAGATTTGGCGATGCTGGATACGGAGGAATTTGGCCGGATGCTCGTGCTGGACGGCATGGTCATGACGACGATTAAGGATGAGTTTGTCTACCACGAAATGGTGGCGCACCCGGCACTGTTCACCCATCCGCATCCGAAGCGCGTGCTCGTGGTCGGCGGCGGGGACGGCGGGGTCATTCGCGAGGTGATCAAGCACCCCGAAGTCGAGCAGGCGGTGCTGGTTGAGATCGACGGCAAGGTGATTGAATATTCCAAAAAATACTTGCCGGAAATCGCCGGGGAGCTCGACAATCCGCGGGTTGACGTGCAAGTGGCCGACGGCTACATGCATATTATTGAAAGCAAAAATCAATACGATGTCATTATGGTTGATTCCACCGAGCCGGTTGGACCGGCGGCGCCTTTGTTTGAGCGCGGCTTTTACCAGGGGATTTATGAAGCGCTGAAGGACGACGGCATCTTCGTGGCGCAAACCGACAACCCTTGGTTTAAGGCGGATTTAATCCGGAAAGTGAACAAGGACGTGAAGGAGATCTTTCCGATCGTTCGTGTCTACGGCGCCAACAT
Source organism: Paenibacillus phocaeensis (assembly GCF_900021165.1). Classification (GTDB taxonomy): domain Bacteria; phylum Bacillota; class Bacilli; order Paenibacillales; family Paenibacillaceae; genus Fontibacillus; species Fontibacillus phocaensis. The sequence continues at coordinate 112,461 of NZ_FCOQ01000014.1, forward strand.
CCCAACCTACCCCAGCGGGCTGTGGACGTTCACGATAGGCAGCAAGGTGTATGATCCGCTGCAGGTGGATGAGACGAAGATCCCGGATCTGGACACGAAATATTACACGCCGCGAATCCATAAGGCCGCGTTCGTATTGCCCAAATTCGTCGAGGATCTTGTGAAGTAGAGCATCCCCAAACCGCCGCAGCTTCATGGAGTCGGGAGATCCGCACAGATTTGTGAAATAAAATATGCCGTTCGGACTATAAAACAAGCCGTTTCAAGTATGTTAGGATGATTTATGTCAGTACTTTCTTATGGGAGAAGGCGGGATTTTTATCAGAACGAACAATTCGGCTCGAAGCATGCTTGCGGGCCTTACGATGATCATAGTGGTCCTGGTGGCTGGCTGGATCTTTTACGGCCGCCCCGGCGATGCGCCGTCCGAAGAGCCTTCGATGAACGCTGCGGTCCAATCCCCGGCGGCAGAGCCGGGGGACGGCCCCGCTGGGGAAGGGAATCTCGATCAAGCCGAAGAATCGCCCTATTTGCTGGACCATCTTCCCTTTAAGGAAGAAGAAGTCCAGGCGATTACGGGCGGCGGGAACGGCATCGACGCGGACATTCCGGCAGAACGGCAATTCGTGCTGCTGCAATCGCTGCGCTACACGGATATGAAGAGTGCGCTTGCGGCTCCGATTCCAGCGGCTTCCCGGAAGCCGGTCGTGCTGCAATTTCAACTGGCGGATACCCGCTATGAGCTAACCTATGATTTGACCGACAACGCTTTTGAGTACCAAGGGCAGTATTATTACGCGGACGACCAGGTGTTGCTGTTGATGCAGGGGTTGTTCCGCGAGCAAGAGGAGCTGGCGTCGCTGGATGCGCTGCTGGAGCAGGCCCGGGTGGAGCAAGAGCAGGCGGGCACGGTCGACCCGGATCCGTTGGACGCGGAGACCGCACAGGTCGATGGGCTCGACTTCGAGGGCTGGGAGCAGCGGTTAGCCAAGGCCCAACCGGAGGAGATCGTTTGGGCGAAGCCGTATTACGACGACGGCACCGGCCAGGTGAGGGAGGCTCGTTTGTTGAAGGATGGGGTGCTGGCTTTAAATCGGAAGATCGTATTTACCCGGCCGGAGCATCAGTCTGCGGACGGGGTGAAGACGGGGATCGGTACGGACGAGGTGTTGGCGAAGCTGGGGCCGCAGGCGCTGAAGCTGGTCAGCTGCTGGAGTTATAAGGTCGGGGATTATTTCCGGTTCCACGTTTATTTTACGAACGGCAAAGTCCAATATATGGTGTTAAGCCAGCCCTTATAGGCATGATGTCGAGTAGGAAGCCGCTGTTGCAGCGGCTTCTTTTTTTGGTCGCGGGGCGAGAGGAGCCGCGAATGTATTGAATTGCCGGGGCGAACTGGCTATAGTAGTACAGTAAGGATGGATGCCGGAAGGAGATGGGTCATATGCCGGAAACCAAGCCGGTAAGCCTTGTGCTGACGAGCCGGCAGGGAGCGGAAGAAACGGTGCAGCACCTGCGCGGAGATGCCGTCCGACGAGGAGAAGCCGTTTATATTCGGTATGAAGAGCCCGACTCGGGGCCGGAGGGCGCAACGACGCGCACGCTGATCAAATTAACCGGCGATGAGCTGAAAATCATGCGGCACGGAGGCGTGGAGGCGGAGCAGACCTTTCGCAGCGGCTCCCGAATTCCGGGATTTTACCGATCTCCCTTCACTCGATTCAACCTGTCTACCGATACCGTGAAGCTCGAGTCGAATTGGGATGGCGCGGTGGGTCAGGTGGTCTGGGAATACGATTTGTACGTGTTTGAGGAACTATCCGGACGTTTTGAACTCAGTTTATATATACAGGAGGACGTTTAAATGCCACACAATCCGTTGGAACAAATGAACCAGGCGCTGAAAGAGGCGATCCTGGATGCGATCGTATCCGCAGGCCTGGCGCAGCGGGAGGAAATTCCGGCTATCGTGCTGGAGGTCCCGAAGGAGAAGGCTCACGGTGATTTCGCCACCAATGCGGCCATGCAGCTGTCGCGGATCGCGAAGAAGAACCCGCGCCAAATCGCCGAGGAGATTCTCGGCAAGCTGGATCACGGGCAGGCCGGGATCGAGAAGGCGGAGATTGCCGGTCCGGGGTTTATCAATTTTACGCTCAGCAAGAGCTACCTGTATCCGATTCTGCTGCAGGTGTACCGAGAAGGTGAGAACTACGGCCGTACCGGGCTCGGAAATGGTAAAAGGGTGCAGGTCGAATTCGTCAGCGCCAACCCCACAGGCAGCTTGCACCTCGGTCACGCCCGGGGCGCAGCCGTGGGCGACGCGCTGTGTAACGTGCTGGATTTTGCCGGCTATGACGTGACGCGCGAATACTATATCAACGACGCCGGAAACCAGATCGTCAATTTGATCAAATCGATCGAGGCTCGCTACCGCCAAGAGCTGGGGCAGGATGTGGAGATGCCGGAAGACGGCTACCACGGTGAAGATATCAAAGGATTCGCCAAGGAGCTGGTCGCTGAGCAAGGCGATAAACTGCTCGGCATGTCAGAGGAGGAGCGGACAGCATTCCTGCGCAAATTCGGCCTGGACAAAGAGCTTGCCAAAATTCAACGCGACCTGGAGCGCTTCCGGGTTCGGTTCGACGTCTGGTTCAGCGAGACCTCCCTGTATCAGGATGGCCAAGTGGAAGCTTCCCTCGCGGAGCTGCGCGACAAGGGGCAGACGTATGAGCAGGAAGGGGCAACCTGGCTGAAAACGACGGATTACGGCGACGACAAAGACCGCGTATTGGTGAAAAATGACGGTACGTATACCTATTTGACGCCGGATATTGCTTATCACCGCAACAAGTATGACCGCGGCTTCGACCGGATCATCAACATCTGGGGGGCGGACCACCACGGATATATTCCTCGGGTGAAGGCGGCGATGCAGGCGATCGGCAAGGATCCGGAGAAGCTGACCGTGTTGATCGCGCAGATGGTCAGCCTGTTCCAGGACGGCGAGAAGGTGAAAATGTCCAAGCGAACCGGCAAGGCGGTCACGATGGTGGACTTGATGGACGAGGTTGGCGTCGACCCGATTCGCTATTTCTTTACGATGCGCAGCATGGACTCGCATCTGGATTTCGATATGGACTTGGCGATTTCGACTTCGAACGAAAACCCGGTGTACTACGTGCAATATGCGCATGCGCGGATCTGCAGCATCTTCCGGCAAGCGGAAGAGCAGGGGATCCAAATTCCGGCTGCCGAGAGCGTGGACCTCGGCAAATTGACAGCGGAGCACGAATACGATCTGCTGCGGAAGCTGGGCGAGCTGCCGGAGGAAATCGGCGTGGCTGCGGAGAACTATGCGCCGCACCGGCTGGTCCGCTATGTGTATGAACTGGCGGCGCTGTTCCACAGCTACTACCGGGCGGAGCGCGTCATCACGGAGGATGCGGCACAAACGGCGGCGCGGCTGGTGCTGCTCGGCGGGGTGCGCACGGCGCTCGCGAATGTGCTCCGCTTGATCGGCGTGTCTGCTCCGGACAAGATGTAACCCCGCCCCGGGCTACAATTCATTGCCCGGACGGTTTCCATCATTATCCCGTTTGATCAGACAGCGCCATCCTGACTTAAATCCAAATCCAGCTGTTCTGAGCGAGAGGGATAATCATGCAAAAGCAGCGTCAGAGCAAGACAGGACCGATACGGGTCCGTCTGCTCTGACGCTGCTGCATTCTGGCTTGGCGCTTAGCTGCTGCGCCCCGGCTTGGAGCGCAGCAGGCGCGCCGCGCTCAGTTCGCCTGCGCCGCCGCCTTTGGCTCGGGTCGCCGTGCCGGGCAGCGGCTTGGCGGTGCGGCGCAGACGCCGCTTGATCTCGCCCGGCTTCAGGTCCGGCTTTGACGCCAGCAGCAGGGCAATGGCGCCGCTGACGTGCGAAGTCGCCATGGAGGTGCCGCTCATTTCGCGGTAACCGCCGCCCAGCCAGGATGAGCTGATTTTCTCGCCGGGGGCATAGATATCGATATTAGGACCGTGGTTGCTGAAGGAGGCGATTTTGCCATCCTTGCCGGTTGCGCCTACAGAGATCGTCTGCGGGTAGCGTGCCGGATAATCGGCGCCGCGGCCCTTTTTGTCGTTCCCCGAAGAAGCGACGACAACGATGCCCGCATGATGGGCTTTGCGGATGATGTTTTGCAGTGAGGTGCTGTTGCTTTTCATGCCGAAGCTCATATTAACGATGTGCATCCGGTTGCGTACGCACCAGTCGATGCCCAAAATAATGTCAGAAACAAAGGCGGAGCCGTTATGATCAAACGCCTTGACCGGAAAAATCAGAGATCGGGGGGCCACCCCCATCATCCCCTGAGAACCACCGGAAGCGGCGATGGTTCCGGCGATATGCGTGCCGTGTCCGTTGTCATCGTAAGGGAGGCTGATCCGATTCAGCAGATTGATGCCCCGAGCCAAGGAATGGCGAAGATCCGGGTGGCTGAAATCGGCCCCCGTATCGATCACACCGATGCGAACCCGGTAACCTGTGGACACGGACCAGGTTTCCGGAGCGCCAATTCGCCGGATCCCCCAAGGGATCGCGCTGGCTTTGCCCTTATTGGCCGGGGCCGGGCTATGGACGGTGACGAGGCTGTCTTCTTCGACCCACAGGCCGAAGCGGGAGCGGGCGGCTTCCCCCCGAGGACCAAGGGGGCAGATCAGCGCTTGCAGCAGAGAGGATGAACGGATGTGCCGCAGCGCGGGATGTTTGCGCTTGTGCTTGAGCAATTGGCGTACGCATTCGGCGAATTCTGCCGGGTGCGCGAAGCGGATGATGATACGACCGCTTTTTCCGGAGGCGTCGACATGATCGTTCAAATACCTAAGAAATCCGGAGTAGTCCATGTGTAAGTAGCCCCTCCTACGAAGCGTGTTGCAGTATAGTATGACGGTCCAGTTTTCATTGAATGGGGAAGAGGCCCTGTTTTGCGGAAATGGGCCCGGCCTGTCGTTTTTGGAGCGAATATGGCGTGTCAAAGTACAAATCTGGACATAGGATGAAGAGAAGGCCTTGAGGCTTTCGCCAACCCAGGAGAGGGCCGGGGCCTTCCTTGGGGAAGGATACAGTCAAGGAGCGGGGAGCCGGGAGGTTCTCCGCTCCTTCCCTTTTGCCGGGCGGGGCTTTGATGTGTTTTTAAAACTTGCAATTTAGTGCCAAATAGGTTTTACTATTGTGTGATATGGATATGTTAGTGAAGGAAACCGGCCTTAAGGATAAGGTTTCATCTTTGCTTTATAGTGAACTATTTGCGTGAGAGGAAGTGTCCGTAACGTGACTACCCCGCTGAATTTGAAAATCGACCCGGAGAAAGTCCAGGAAATCCCGATGGTCGACTTGGCCTTTATGATCTTGAAGGCGGCGAATACGCCGTATTATTACCGCGACCTGATGAATGAGGTTGCCCAGCTTCGCGGCATGACCGAAGAGCAAATTAACGAGGCGATTGCGCAGCTTTATACGGAAATAAATATCGATGGACGGTTTGCTTGCGTGGGCACCAATCTGTGGGGCCTGAAGCGCTGGTATCCGATCGAGCGTTCGGAGGATCCGGTCGGCAACTCCAAACGTCCGCGCATCATTAACGATGACGACGACGATCTGGAAGATGACGATTTTGTGGAAGAGGACGATACGTACGTATCCGACGACGAGGATTACGATGGAGTCGACGAGGATTCCGAAGACGAGTTGTTCCCGGATGACGACGATGAAGACGTGGAGGAAGTCGAAGACGACGAGTTGCTTCCCGACGAGGAGCTCGAAGACGAAGACGAACTTGCCGAGGAAGAAGAAGAACTGGATACCGAAGAGGAATTCGAAGACAGCGACGAAGACTGATCGGTCTCGGGACAAGGGCTTTGCGATTTCCCAATGGACCCTTGAAGGACGGCTCCGGCCGTCCTTTCCCAAGTCTTATTTTGTTCAGAAAATGCCTTCCGCCTTGACTTGACACGGGCAGGGGTAACGGGTAAACTATTGCATGGGCTTATGATTCAAACCTATAACTATGCATTTTTTTAAAAGTGCCCCGACCAATTCGGGTGTCACTTTTTTGTTTTTTTATAGCCTTTTTGGCTATGTTTTGCCGGAGAATAGGTTACGCTAATGATCTAAGTTGCCTGAATTTCTGGGATCCGATTTGTTTCTGAACACGTACTACTTTAGGAGGTTTTAGGCTGTGGCAAAATACATTTTCGTGACAGGCGGGGTCGTATCCTCACTGGGGAAGGGCATTACGGCGGCTTCGTTGGGCAGGCTGCTTAAGAACAGGGGTTTAAAGGTAACGATCCAGAAATTCGATCCATATATCAACGTCGATCCGGGCACCATGAGCCCGTATCAGCACGGGGAAGTCTTCGTCACGGACGATGGCGCCGAGACCGATTTGGATTTGGGCCATTATGAACGTTTTATCGATATCAATCTTTCGAAGAACAGCAACGTTACGACGGGTAAAATCTACTCCTCGGTCATCGGCAAGGAACGGCGGGGCGAGTATCTTGGCGGGACGGTTCAGGTCATCCCTCATATTACGAACGAGATCAAAGAGCGTGTATTCCGTGCCGGACGCGAAGCGGGCTCCGACGTGGTCATCACCGAGATCGGCGGGACCGTCGGCGACATCGAAAGCTTGCCGTTCCTGGAGGCGATCCGTCAAATCAAGAGCGACATCGGACGCGAGAACGTCATGTATATTCACGTGACGCTCATTCCATATATCAAAGCTGCCGGTGAGGTCAAAACCAAGCCGACTCAGCACAGCGTGAAGGAACTGCGCAGCATCGGGATTCAGCCGAATGTGATTGTCTGCCGGACGGAGCACGAGCTTTCGGATGACATCAAGGGGAAAATCGCCCAGTTCTGCGACGTGGATGCCAGCGCCGTTGTAGAGTGCCGGGATGCAGATACGTTGTACGAAGTTCCGCTCAACCTGCGGGATGAAGGGCTTGACGAAATCGTCGTCAACCATCTGAAGCTCACGACGCCGGCTCCGGATATGCGGGAGTGGGAAGGCCTCGTGGAGCGCATTAACAAGCTGGAGAAAACGGTGGAAATCGCTATCGTCGGGAAATACGTAGCGCTCCACGATGCTTACCTCAGCGTGGTGGAATCGTTGTCTCACGCCGGCTTTGACGCGAATGCCGATGTGAAGGTCCGCTGGGTGAACGCCGAGGAAGTGACGAACGAGAACGTGGCCGAACTGTTGCAAGGCGTTGGCGGGATTCTCGTGCCGGGCGGCTTCGGCGATCGCGGAATTGAAGGTAAAATCACGACGATCCGGCATGCCCGCGAGAACAAGATTCCGTTCTTCGGGATCTGCCTCGGGATGCAGGTGGCGGTCATCGAATACGCTCGTTCGCTGGCCGGGCTCCAAGGGGCGAACAGCTCGGAGATTAATCCGTCTACCGAATATCCGGTGATCGACCTCCTGCCGGAGCAGAAGGATATCGAGGATCTGGGCGGCACGATGCGGTTGGGGTTGTACCCGTGCAAGCTGGCGCCGGGATCGCTGGCGATGCAATGTTATGATGATGAGCTGGTCTATGAGCGCCACCGCCATCGCTACGAGTTCAACAATGCGTACCGCGAGACGCTGGAGCGCGTCGGCCTCCGCATCTCCGGAACTTCGCCGGACGGACGGCTGGTGGAAATCGTGGAGCTTCCGGACCACCCTTGGTTCCTGGCGGTGCAGTTCCATCCGGAGTTCACTTCCCGGCCGAATCGTCCGCAGCCGCTGTTCCGCGAGTTCGTGAAAGCTTCGATCACGCACTTGTCTTAAGCAGCGGCTCCGCCGCAAGTCCCCGGGCCCCCCTGTCATTTTTGGGGCGACCGATTTTTTAAGGCTCTTTTTTCCAGTGGAGAAGGGTTTTGCAAATCGGGAGCGAAGTATTAGTTATGACAAGGATTACAGGGTGGACTTGTAGGAGGGCTTTTCGGTGGAAGAGAAGAAAGTGTTAATTGTCGACGATCAGAACGGTATCCGCATTTTATTGATGGAAGTGTTCAGCAGCGAAGGGTATAAAACGTTTCAGGCGGCCAACGGCAAGATGGCTTTGGAAATCGTCCGCAGCGACTCGCCGGATTTGGTGCTTCTCGACATGAAAATCCCGGGCATGGACGGATTGGAAATCCTTAAGCATATCAAAGAGGTGAATCCGGAGATCAAGGTCATCATGATGACGGCCTACGGCGAGCTCGATATGATCAAGGAAGCGACGGACCTCGGGGCTCTGATGCATTTTACGAAACCCTTTGACATTGATGAAATGCGCGCAGCGGTCAACCTGCAGCTGAAAGGCGGAGCTCGTCTTTAGGCAGTATGGCCGTGATGAGAAGAAGGCCTTCTTTAGAAGAGCGGCGTGGATCACGCAGTCTCCTAAAGAAGGTCTCTTTTTTTGGCATAAATCAGCATAAGGCGTTCACAAACGGAAGGAAAGCATGAATAGTATTTTTGACAGGTTGTGGTATAATAAGAAAGTGTGTGAATGTCGGCTAAATAAGATAAAATCCCACATCCTTAGGAGGATTGAAACCCATGCCATTAGTATCAATGACTGACATGTTGAACAAGGCCCTTGCCGGCAAATATGCCGTAGGCCAGTACAACATCAACAACCTGGAATGGACGCAAGCGATTCTTGCTGCAGCTGAAGAAGAGAAATCCCCGGTTATTCTGGGCGTTTCTGAAGGGGCAGCCCGTCACATGGGCGGTTTCTACACCGTTGTTAAGATGGTGGAAGGCCTGCTGCATGATATGAAGATTACGGTACCTGTAGCGATTCACCTCGACCATGGTTCGAGCTTCGATAAATGTAAGGAAGCGATCGACGCGGGCTTCACTTCCGTTATGATCGACGGATCCCATCATCCGATTGACGAGAACATCGCCATGACGAAGAAAGTCGTTGATTACGCTCATGCCAAAGGCGTTTCGGTAGAAGCCGAAGTCGGTACGGTTGGCGGTCAAGAAGACGACGTGATCGGCGGCATCCAATACGCTGACTTGAACGAGTGCGTTCGCATCGTGAAAGAAACCGGGATCGATACCCTGGCCCCTGCTTTGGGCTCTGTGCATGGTCCTTACCATGGCGAACCGAACCTTGGGTTCAAAGAAATGGAAGAGATCCGCGACGCCGTTAAGCTTCCGCTCGTACTTCATGGCGGGACAGGCATTCCGACCCACGACATCACCAAAGCGATTTCGCTGGGTACGTCCAAAATTAACGTGAACACCGAGAACCAAATTGCCTTCACGAAGGCTGTTCGTGATGTATTGGCTGCGAAACCGGATGTTTACGATCCTCGTAAATACATCGTTCCGGGCCGTGACGCGATCAAAGCGACGGTTGTTGGCAAAATCCGCGAATTCGGTTCCAACAACAAAGCGTAAACTACATCGTCAAGCGCTTGCGCCGTACTCCGTTCAGGTGGATTGCGGCGCAAGGTTTAGGACGGACAGGAGCTTGGACGTCCAGCTGAATAAGGTGACTTGGAGAGTACACCGCTTAGACGGTGTCTTTCCATTTCTGCCGCTAAAATCATGGGCATGTGTACCGACGCAAATACGTAGGGGGATCCTGGACTTATGGAGAAATTAATGATCCGTGGCGGACGTCCGCTGCGCGGAAGCGTTTCGATCAGCGGCGCAAAAAACAGCGCGATTGCGTTGATTCCGGCTGCGATCTTGGCAGAATCCGAAGTGGTTCTGGATAACTTGCCGATTTTAAGCGACGTGGCGGTATACTCGGAGATTTTGGAAGAGCTGGGTGCCCGCGTCAAATGGGATGGCAGTCAAATGCGCATTGATCCCACCCATATTCGTTCGATTCCGATGCCCAACGGGCCGGTTAAGAAGCTGAGGGCTTCCTATTATATGATGGGGGCCATGTTAGGACGTTTCAAGGAAGCCACGATCGGATTGCCGGGAGGCTGCAACTTTGAGCCTCGTCCAATTGATCAGCATATCAAAGGGTTTGAAGCTTTAGGGGCGACCGTAACCAATGAACACGGCGCTATTCATTTGCATGCCAAGGAGCTGCGGGGCGCGAAGGTATACCTGGACGTCAGCAGCGTGGGAGCTACGATTAATATTATGCTGGCGGCAACAAGAGCCAAAGGCGCTACGATTATCGAAAATGCGGCGAAAGAGCCTGAAATTATAGATGTGGCCACTTTGTTGAATTCCATGGGAGCGGTCATCAAAGGGGCCGGCACGGAGACGATTCGGATTGAAGGCGTTGCGGAATTGAAAGGTTGCCGCCATTCCATTATTCCCGACCGGATTCAAGCCGGGACCTATATGATTGCTGCCGCGGCGACGCGAGGGGATGTCTTGATCGACGGCGTGATTCCGAAGCATCTGGAGGCGCTGACCGCCAAGCTGTTGGAAATGGGCGCCCAGGTCGAAGAGCTCGATGAGAGCATTCGGGTGATCGGCCGCCCGGATTACCATCATGTCGACGTCAAAGCATTAGTCTACCCGGGATTTCCAACGGATATCCAATCGCCGATGACCAGCTTGCTGACCCAAGCGAAAGGAACCAGCGTGCTAAGCGATTTTGTGTATAGCAACCGGTTTAAGCATGTGCCGGAGCTGGTACGAATGGGAGCGAACATTCGCGTCGAAGGCCGTTCAGCGATCATTGAAGGCGGACCGCTCAATGCCGCCAAGGTGAAAGCGGCCGATTTGCGTGCAGGGGCTGCGCTGGTGGTAGCCGGGCTGACCGTGCCGGAAGGCACAACCGAGGTCTTCGGCGTCGAGCTGATTGACCGGGGGTATGATCATCTGGTGCCGAATTTGCGTGCCCTGGGAGCCGATGTGTGGCGGGAAACGGAAGAATAACTTTCCGCCCTGGCGCATAAGTTGCCAAGGATAGGGCATACTAGACGAATGAATCTATCATTATGCCAAACTTCACTAGATTTCAATAAAATTGAATAGGTGGTTATTTTAATATGGATCTTCAAATCGCCGATCTGGAAGGGATGAAGCTTACCGAGCTGTACAAGCTGGCGAAGCAATATCAGATCCCTTATTACGGCCAGTTAAAGAAGAAAGAATTGATTTTCGCTATTTTAAGGGCACAGGCCGAACAAAGCGGCCTCATGTTTATGGAAGGCGTGCTCGAGATTTTGCCGGAAGGGTACGGATTTCTGCGACCGATCAATTATTTGCCCAGCACGGAAGACATTTATATTTCCGCTTCGCAAATCCGCAAATTTGATCTGCGTACCGGGGATCTCGTTTCCGGGAAGTGTCGGACGCCGAAGGAAAACGAGAGATATTTCGGTCTCCTGCAAGTCAATGCCGTCAACGGCGAGAATCCCGCCATCGCGGCGGAACGTCTGCATTTCCCAGCGCTGACTCCACTCTATCCGCAGACCAAATTGGTGCTCGAAACTTCCCCAAATCATTTATCCACCCGTATTATGGATTTGCTCGCCCCGGTCGGACTAGGCCAACGCGGTTTGATCGTGGCGCCGCCTAAAGCAGGGAAGACTTTGCTGCTGAAGGAAATTGCCAACAGTATCTCCACCAACAATCCCGAGATTGAGTTATTCGTATTGTTGATCGACGAACGTCCGGAAGAGGTTACCGATATGCAGCGTTCCGTCAAAGGTGAAGTGATCGCTTCCACGTTTGACGAACTGCCGGAGAATCATATCAAGGTGGCGGAGCTTGTGCTGCAACGCGCTTTGCGGCTGGTGGAGCATAAGAAGGACGTCGTGATTCTGCTGGACAGCATTACGCGTCTCGCCCGGGCTTATAACCTGGTTGTTCCGCCGTCGGGACGAACGCTCAGCGGGGGGATCGATCCGGCTGCCTTCCATCGTCCGAAGCGTTTCTTCGGCTCGGCCCGGAATGTAGAGGAAGGCGGCAGCTTGACGATATTGGCAACCGCTTTGGTGGATACCGGTTCGCGAATGGACGATATTATCTATGAGGAATTCAAAGGCACGGGGAATATGGAGCTCCATCTGGATCGCAAGCTGGCGGAACGCCGGATTTTCCCGGCGATCGACATTCGCCGCTCCGGCACACGCCGCGAGGAGGTCCTCCTCAGCAAGGAAGAGCTGGATACCATCTGGGCGATTCGCAAAAATATGAACGACTCCTACGACTTTGTCGAAGGATTCCTGAAAAAACTGCGTGACTGCAAAACCAATGCCGAATTCCTGGCTTCCTTCGACGTATCCGGCAACACCCCTTCGGGTGGCGGCAACGGCGGGGCGCGTCGTCCGGTTCGATCGAGCTCTGCCTCTTCGCGGACGGGTTCGGCTTCTACGGGCGCTACGCAGAATTCTACGGTTTAAAGAGTTCTACCCGGGAGGGCAAGCTTTCGCTTTCCCGTGATGAATACAAAGAGGAGAACAACATGTACTTAGTGTATGCAGATGAACAAGGACAGGTCTACGATCATCCGTCGCTGTTCGGCTTGGCTCGCAGTGCGGATATGATCGTGGAGATCATGGAGGAGGAGCTGATTCCGCTTCCGGAAGGGGCGACGCTGGTAGGCTTGCCGTCCACCCGGCCGATCGGAATGGACCCGGATACCGGCGAAATGAAGCCGCTCCCCGGCGATGTTCAGGCGGTAGGCGCTCTGCTTCCGCAAGGGTATACCCGTCTTTGTCTGCCGGGGTATGTGAAGACCGATAAGGAGTACAAACTGCCTTTGTTCGGATATTCCGCGGTGGTTTGGAAGGACGGTCAGTTTTATGTGACGGCACGCTTGTCGGACGATCCCGAGAAATGGAATCCGCTGAATTGCGATCCTCTTGAGTTGAAGAATCAAGTCAAAGCTTATACTTCCCGTTATCCCGAAAATCGGCTGTACGAGCATTTATCGAACTGCGCGTTGGGCTACGAATGCCTGACGGCTTCCAATACGTTCCTGAACCGCTGGGAAGGGGCGGTCCCCGTCTCCTATTCATGCAATGCGGGCTGTTTTGGCTGTATTTCCGAACAGCCGGACGACAGCGGCTTCGTCTCGCCGCAAACGCGGATGAACTTCCGCCCGCGCGTCGAGGAACTGGTGGAAGTTATGCTGGAGCATCTGACTACACCGGAGTCGATCATCAGCTTTGGTCAGGGCTGTGAAGGGGAACCGTCCACGCAGGCCAAGTTGATTATCGAAGCGATTCGCGAGGTTCGTCGTCGGACGGACATGGGATATATCAACATTAATACGAATGCAGGATTATCCGATCACATCCGCGGGATCGTGGATGCCGGTTTGGATCTGATGCGGGTCAGCACGATCAGCGCGCTGGACGACCACTACAACGCCTACTACAAACCGCGCGGCTATACGCTCGCGAATGTCGAGAAGTCGTTGAAGTATGCTGCGGACCAAGGGGTCTACACCTCGATCAACTATTTGATCTTCCCCGGGGTGACCGACCGCGAGGAAGAAGTGGAAGCGATGATCGAATTCGCTCGCCGCACCAAGCTGAAGCTCATTCAGCTGCGCAACCTGAACATCGACCCCGAGAGCTACCTGGATCTCATTCCCAAGGCAAAAGGCGAGATTCTGGGCATGAAACAGGCGATCGAGATTTTTCAGGAGGAGCTTCCGGACGTCGTCATCGGATCGTATACGCATGTGCCGCCGGCCGAGCTGGCTCGCGTCAAGGGAAGAGGATAAAACAGGCAATTGCGTGAAGCGATGGCCCGTGCTATAATGCGATTATGTGTCATTATAACTCTGGGCACGACTGAGGCTCAGGGCGGAAAGAGGTGAAAGTGATGAAAGAAGCAATTCAACCCAAGTATCACGTGACTACGGTAACTTGCGCTTGCGGTAACACGTTCGAAACGGGTTCCGTGAAACAGGCTCTGCGCGTTGAAATTTGCTCCAACTGCCATCCATTCTTCACAGGGAAGCAGAAATTCCTGGATGCTGGTGGACGTGTGGATAGATTCAAAAAGAAATACGGTATCTAAGATACCCTTGCACAAACGACATGACGAAGAACGTCTTTGCTCATCTGATGATGGGCGGAGGCGTTTTTTTCTTTTTTGACGGGTTTTACAAAGTGGGAGAAGGAGAGGGGGAGGTATATATGAAGTTTGATCAGGCGCATCGGCTGTGGTTGGACACACACCTCAAGCGTCGTTCCGGCGAGCGGAAAGACCGATTGGAACGAGGGCACGGGCATGGTGAGCAGTTGTTTTTGCGCAACATATGGTGGCCACTGCGGAGAAATTTGGACGATCTGCATCCGGAGTATGAAATCGCGGATTGGCGGGGGCGCTCGTATTTTGCGGACTTTGCTTGGTTAACGGAAGCCGTGAAGCTGATCATTGAAATCAAAGGCTACGGGCCGCATGTTCGGGATATGGACCGCACGATGTATAGCCGGGAGTTAAATAGGGAGGTCTTTCTCCAAGCTCTGGGTTACCGGGTGATTTCCTTATCTTATGACGATGTGGAACGACAGCCCGAAATTTGCATCATGTTGCTTCGGATGCTGCTGAGCCGGTTTGAGGTGTCTGGTCGACAGACGGATCTGCCCGGATTGGCGTTGAAATCAACGTTGCTGCAAGCGGTTCAGTTAGGCAAGCCCATTCGTCCGAAGGATGTGGAGGGACAGCTGGGCGTAAACCATCGGACTGCCGTGAGGTATTTGCAGCAATTATGCCAGCGGGGTTGGCTTCGTGCCAGGTCCAGCGGCGAGTCCGGGAGGGTTCTGAGGTATGATGTGGTGCGGCGGGATTGGGATGCGTTTGATTGGTAGTTGGTAGTTAGTAGTTGGTAGTTAGTAGATGGGTAGATTGGCAGAAAGGTGGCCGACGGACTGCCCACGCCGTAACGATCCTCACCAAGTGTAAAAGTGCAGTTGATCGGAGCGCAAATCGAACAATATGCTTGTTGGAATGTAAAAGTGCACTTCGAAAAAGCGGGAAACGGGGGAATTTGCAACAATAGGCGGAAATCGACTGCACTTTTGCATTTGAAACCGCAAATATAGGATCATTTGGCGAAATGAACTGCACTTTTGCAGTTCGGTCTCGAAGAGAGAGGCGGCGGCGGTTCAATCTCGGACGAGAGGCGTAAGCTGAGCGGCAAAGAGGCGGGATAAGCCGCAAGTACAAGTAAGTAAGCGGGCGGCAATGAGCCGGTACAAGTAAAAAAGCAGGTTGGAAACGATGGCCGACGCCCGTCCGCCCTCTAATCCAACCTGCTTATTCTAACAATCGATTACTTCTTAAACTCTACGCTTTGCTTGAGGCTGGTCCACTCTTCAGCATTGATCATGCCCAGACGCCATAAGGCGATGCCCTTCAAATCATAGCGTTTCGCCAGACCGGTCAATGTTTTGACGCTGTTAGCATCTTCGCTGTAAAGGTTAAGACCGAGGATCAACTTGCTGGCATTGGTCTCCTGCAGAGCCAGCCGTATGGCTTCATCTACTTTATCCAGAGGCTGCGGCTTGTCTTTGTTATCACCCGGAAGGTAATCGTAAGCCATAATCACGATCTCGTCCGCGAGCGCCCCCAGCGTCTTGTAATCATACCCATGATAAGAAGAGTTCAGCGGGTGAAGGGCAAGAGAAAGCTTGAGCCCAGCCGCGCGAGTTTGCTTGGACAACTCCTTGACGAAATTGTTAAAAGCTTGCCGTGTCGCCGTCTTATCCGTCGTTAAGCCCAGTCCCTCAAAATCGAGCATAATGCCTTGGAACGCCTTCTCTGTCGCGGCGTTCATCATATCGCTGATCGCTTGTTGGCGCAGGGTCGGATCCTCGATGATTTTGGTCAACTCGCCCTTAGTATCGCCGGAGTAAACCATTAGATACGGCAGAGTTCGTGCATTGGCCGCATCGGCGACCAAGCTGTCGGCGGTGGTTTCGCCAGCAGGCTGCGGCAGCTTAAATACCTCGCCCGGCCCGCCCGTTTGCGTAAATTGTCCGTTCTCGTCAATCCGGCCCCAGCCGAACGCAACGGCGTCCAGACTAGGAACTGCCCCCACCTCCGAGAAGGAGGATATGGCGTAGAAGCCAAGCGTGTACATCCGCTTCTGCGGGGAAGCAATGGATACGGTTTTCGAGGCTTGGTCCCATCCGACCTGGGCTCCGAACTGCTGGCTGAAGAAGCTGAGCGGAATCAGCGTATTACCGCCAACGGAACGAGGAGCGACCGCCAATGGGACGGAGGCGTTGTTCACCTTTGCCGTTTTGCTGTCCAGCGTTAATTGCACATGGATGGCTTCGGCTCCGGTGCCCTTAACCGCAGTGATCGTTTTAGAGGCCTGATTCCAGGTAACGGTAATTCCGAGCGCTTCGGATATGGAGCGGAACGGAACCAGCGTCGTGCTGTTCACGATCATCGGCTCGCCGGAGAAGGCCAGCGGATATCCGTCCAACAGAATCTGCACCGACGCCGCTGCCTCAGACCGAGACGGCTCCATGCCGAACAGGCTTCCGGCCAACAGGGTAGTGGCCAGCATCAATTTTCCGATAGATCTCATTTGTATCTCCTCTCTTATGCTCATTCTTCCAGTTTTTCTATCCTATTAATATATCAAATAAAAACTAGAGTTGCATGGAGAATGAGACGCATAACTCAGTGACAACCCAGGCACAGATCCGGCAGTCCGCCAACTTCTTCCGTCCGGTTGCAATTTGTACAGGCATGAGCTATACTTAGTTTCACCGTGCTAGATGGGGAGGTAGCGGTGCCCTGTAACTCGCAATCCGCTGTAGCGAGGTTGAAGTCCTGTTAGAGGTCTTGTCGATGTGAGGCCGGTCTTTACGGCAGATGTTGACGGACGGGTCCTCCGCAAGGAGTACCTGCGAACCTGGTCAGGTCCGGAAGGAAGCAGCCATAAGCAGTATTACTCTTGTGCCGGAGGGCAGCCTGTCCCGAGTCATGCCGTAAAGGTGCCGCTCGGATCGCAATGATCAATAACAGGTGCACGGTGAATACTTTGAATGAGAATACATCTTTGTCTGCGGACAGGGGTGTTTTTTTTGTACATAGACCAAAAGGCTATAGTATAATAAGGAAACGACAACCGTCGTTTGAGGAAAGAAAGAGGTGCCGCATAATGGAGCATATTGCGCTGTACCGGGCTTGGCGGCCGCAGTCGTTTCAAGACATGGTGGGGCAGCAGCATATCATCCGCACGTTGCAGAATGCGATCCGCGAACAGCGGCTGTCGCACGCTTATCTGTTCAGCGGTCCGCGGGGAACCGGGAAGACCAGTGCCGCGAAGATATTGGCCAAAGCCGTAAACTGTGAAAAGGGACCTGCCGCAGAACCGTGCAACGAATGCGAGACATGCCGGAGGATCACGGCTGGCGCCGTCATGGACGTGCTTGAGATTGACGCCGCTTCCAACCGGGGGGTTGAGGAGATCCGCGATTTGCGGGAGAAAGTCAAATATGCCCCGACGGAAGTGCGGCAGAAGGTTTATATTATCGATGAAGTCCACATGCTGACCACGGAAGCTTTCAACGCGCTGCTAAAAACATTGGAGGAACCGCCTCCGCATGTGATGTTTATATTGGCGACCACCGAACCGCACCGATTGCCCGCAACCGTGATCTCGCGCTGTCAGCGCTTTGACTTCCGGCGGGTATCGCTGGAGGAGCAAAGCGAACGGCTGCGGATGATCTGCGAGCAAGAGGGGATCGAAGCCGAGAAGGAAGCGATCGAGTATATTGCCAGATTATCCGACGGTGGGATGCGCGATGCGTTAAGCATTTTGGATCAAATCGCCTCCTTCTCGGGCCGCAAGGTTTCGTACCAGCAAGTGCTGGACATGACCGGCGGCATCGCCTCCCGGCAGTTCGCAGAGCTGGCGCAAACGCTGCTCGCCGGTGATATCGGCGGGATGCTGCAGATGATCGACGGCTTTATGCAGGAAGGCAAAAGCGCGGACAAATGCATGGAGAACCTTCTCTATTATTTCCGTGACTTGCTGATGGTCAAAATGGTGCCGAAGGCGGATAAGTTGACGGAACGCGTGCTGGATCCGCAGGATTTTGCGGAGATTGCCGAAGGCTTTACGAAACCGCAGCTGTTCCGCATCATCGATACGCTAAATCACTATCAGACGGAAATGAAATACGCTGTTCAACCGCAGACGTTGTTTGAAGTCGCCTTGCTAAAGATCTGCACGTTTGGCGGAGAGAGCACCGAGGAACAGCCGGCGGGGGTCCGCAGTGCGGGCGTGAGTACGAGTGCGGGAGCAACCGCTGATGCTTCCGAGGTTCATCAGCTTCGCCGTCAGCTCGCGGAATTGGAAGCGAAGCTGGAGCGGGCGCTGCAGGGCGGACTTGCAGCAAGCCCTTCCGCAGGAGGCGCCGCGGCCGGGGGGAATCGCCCATCGCGGAGCCCTGCACCGCGCGTGGCTTCGAAGGCCAAAATCCCAGCCGGGATGGATCAATATCTTGCCGCCCGCAACAGCCCGGAATTCATGGAAATTCAGCAAAAATGGAATCAGGTGCTCCAAGCGGTTAAGGACGCGAAGATTACGATCCACGCGTGGTTTGTGAATGGCGAGCCCGTTTCGATATCGGAAGACAACGTGCTAGTTGCATTCAAGAACGACATTCACCGCGAGACCACCGAGAAGCCGGCCAACAAGCAGGTCATCGAAACGGTCATGGAACGCCAGTTGGGCAAACCGTACCATTTGGTGACGATGATGCTGAAGGATTGGACCGATGCGCTGCAAGGATCAGGTGAACGGCAGCCTGGCGGCGAACCGTTTGAGCTGGAGCCGCCGCCCGAGGACGGCGGATCGGGTTCAGGGAAGGAACCTTGGGTGGACGAAGCGCTGAGTATTTTCGGGGAGGATCTGGTCGTCATCAAGGAATAACGAATAACGGCCAGGTTTGGACCGTAGAATCGTGGTTATGTTTTTTCTATATAACGCATGATGTACATGCAGACCAAACTAAGGAGATGTGAATGACGTGAACAATATGAACCAAATGATGAAGCAAGTAAAGAAAATGCAGGAGCAAATGCTCAAAGCGCAGGAAGAGCTCGCGAATAAAACCGTGGAAGGCAGCGCAGGCGGCGGTGTAGTTACCGTGCAAGTGAACGGGCATAAAAAAGTGCTGGCTCTGAACATCAAACCGGAAGCGGTAGATCCGGACGACGTGGAAATGCTGCAGGATTTGGTGCTTACTGCGGTTAATGACGCATTGACGAAAGCCGAAGAATTGGCGAACCAGGACATGGGCAAGTTTACGGGCGGAATGAAAATTCCAGGCCTGTTCTAATTTTACAGACTGAAGGAGAAGGCCCCATTGTATTATCCCGAACCGATCGCGAAGCTGATCGATGCTTTTACCCACCTGCCCGGTATTGGGCCAAAAACGGCGGCTAGACTGGCTTTTCACGTGTTGCGTATGAAGGAAGACGACGTTATTGATTTCGCCAAAGCGCTGGTTAGCGTGAAGCGCAACCTTCATTATTGCTCCGTCTGCTGCAACATCACAGATACGGACCCCTGCCGGATTTGTCAGGATAAGACCCGGGATGCGTCGGTGATTTGCGTTGTACAGGAGTCCAAGGACTTAGTGGCGATGGAGCGGACGAAGGAATTTGATGGCTACTATCATGTGCTGCAGGGGGCGATCTCGCCGATGGAGGGCTTGGGACCGGATGATATCCGGCTCAAGGAGCTGCTGAACCGGTTGAGCGATGAACGGGTGAAGGAGCTGATCTTGGCGACCAACCCGAACATTGAGGGAGAGGCGACTGCCATGTATATCTCCCGTCTCGTGAAGCCTTTCGAGATTCGCGTCACCCGAATCGCCCACGGGCTCCCGGTTGGCGGAGATCTGGAGTATGCGGACGAAGTAACGTTGTCCAAGGCGCTGGAAGGGCGCCGAGAACTCAATTAGATTTTTTCAATCGTTTGAACCGAAGAACTTTAGGCTCTGGCTTGCGCTGAGGGCTTAAAGTTCTTTTTGTTTTCCGGCGTCCGAGGTTCTAAGTTTGTCCTTTTCCCGATACACATGAAATAAAACCGGATGGGGAGGCGATCCAACTTGAAGATTCTGAAGCGCTGGGGGGAAGGCCGCTCACGGCTGACTCACAGGAATCATGTGCTGGATTATAAACGGGAACTGTACGAGGAAGTTATCCATGCGCATAGAGAGTGGGAAAGGGCCAGCATCGCATTTCAGGAGGCGGTGGGGCACGATGAGGTGGACGTGGCGATATACACCCTGGAAGCGGCGGAACGCAGGTACCAGATTCAGCTGAAGGCAGCGAAGCAGGCCCGGGTCGATTGGGACGCCTTTCGGAATGGATCCTATTTTTGAATACTTGAGGTAGGAGGGGAAAAGAGATGAAGCTTGTGCTGATCGGCATCCTTGTCGTGTCGCTGGCGCTGCTGTTATATATCCTGTTCTCACGCAAAATCGGTTGGGTTTGGCTCCCGCGATTTGGGCTGCACATCGTGCTGGCGGCGCTGGGGATTTATGTGATCAATTTCTCTGGGTTGTTGACCGAAGTGTATATTCCGCTAAATCCGGTTACCTTGAGCACGGTATTGGTACTGGGTCTGCCTGGAGTCGCACTTTTGGTTGGTCTTAAGTTAACGATGATCTGACGGTTGACTCGACTTCATCATCTGTGGTACATTATTAATCGCTTCGTCGGCGGCGGGACAAGCTGGGCAAGGCCTTCCAGATGGTGACAGCAAAAAAAGCCTTGACTAAAGAACGAGCAGCGTGATATATTATAAAGGTCGCTGCTGAAACGAAGCGATAACGAAATATCAATGTTTGATCTTTGAAAACTGAACAACGAGTGAGTAATAAACTGAGATTTTAAATCTCGTCAGTTTGTTTAAATGAGCAAGTCAAACACCTTGGATGGAAGACCTCGACACCTTTGGGTTCGAGATTCCTTCCATCCTTTATTGGAGAGTTTGATCCTGGCTCAGGACGAACGCTGGCGGCGTGCCTAATACATGCAAGTCGAGCGGAGTTAATTAGGAGCTTGCTCTTGATTAACTTAGCGGCGGACGGGTGAGTAACACGTAGGCAACCTGCCCGTAAGACTGGGATAACTACCGGAAACGGTAGCTAATACCGGATACGCAAGTTTCTCGCATGGGAGACTTGGGAAAGGCGGAGCAATCTGTCACTTACGGATGGGCCTGCGGCGCATTAGCTAGTTGGTGAGGTAACGGCTCACCAAGGCGACGATGCGTAGCCGACCTGAGAGGGTGAACGGCCACACTGGGACTGAGACACGGCCCAGACTCCTACGGGAGGCAGCAGTAGGGAATCTTCCGCAATGGACGAAAGTCTGACGGAGCAACGCCGCGTGAGTGAAGAAGGTTTTCGGATCGTAAAGCTCTGTTGCCAGGGAAGAACGTCCTCTAGAGTAACTGCTAGGGGAGTGACGGTACCTGAGAAGAAAGCCCCGGCTAACTACGTGCCAGCAGCCGCGGTAATACGTAGGGGGCAAGCGTTGTCCGGAATTATTGGGCGTAAAGCGCGCGCAGGCGGCTGTTTAAGTCTGGTGTATAATCCTGGGGCTCAACCCCGGGTCGCACTGGAAACTGGGCAGCTTGAGTGCAGAAGAGGAGAGTGGAATTCCACGTGTAGCGGTGAAATGCGTAGAGATGTGGAGGAAC
>NZ_FCOQ01000015.1 GCF_900021165.1 Paenibacillus phocaeensis
TTGGTTAAGCTACTAAGAGCACACGGAGGATGCCTAGGCGCTAGGAGCCGAAGAAGGACGTGGCGAACAACGAAACTGCCTCGGGGAGCTGTAAGCAAGCATCGATCCGGGGGTGTCCGAATGGGGAAACCCGGCTAGGGTAATACCTAGTCACTCGTATCTGAATTCATAGGATGCGAAGAGGCAGACCAGGGGAACTGAAACATCTAAGTACCCTGAGGAAGAGAAAACAAAAGTGATTCCGTCAGTAGCGGCGAGCGAACGCGGATTAGCCTAAACCGAAGAGCTTGCTCTTCGGGGTTGTGGGACGTCTCACACGGAGTTACAAAGGTTCAGATTAGACGAAGAGGTCTGGAAAGGCCCGCCAGAGAAGGTAAAAGCCCTGTAATCGAAAGTGTGAACCCTCCGAGACGGATCCCGAGTAGTGCGGGGCACGTGAAACCCCGTATGAATCTGCCAGGACCATCTGGTAAGGCTAAATACTCCCTAGTGACCGATAGTGAAGCAGTACCGTGAGGGAAAGGTGAAAAGCACCCCGGAAGGGGAGTGAAAAAGAACCTGAAACCGTGTGCTTACAAGAAGTCAGAGCCCTCTATATGGGTGATGGCGTGCCTTTTGTAGAATGAACCGGCGAGTTACGTTTGCAAGCAAGGTTAAGCCGAGAAGGTGGAGCCGCAGCGAAAGCGAGTCTGAATAGGGCGACTAAGTTTGTAGGCGTAGACCCGAAACCGGGTGATCTACCCCTGTCCAGGGTGAAGGTGCGGTAACACGCACTGGAGGCCCGAACCCACGTACGTTGAAAAGTGCGGGGATGAGGTGGGGGTAGCGGAGAAATTCCAATCGAACTCGGAGATAGCTGGTTCTCCNGCGCCTTGTGTTAGGGTGAATTTGGGGCCATAGCTCAGCTGGGAGAGCGCCTGCCTTGCAAGCAGGAGGTCAGGAGTTCGATCCTCCTTGGCTCCACCATAAGATTTATCAATTGATCCTTGAAAACTGGATAAANTAGCTAACTCAGGTTAGCGAAGTTACTCACTCGTTGGTCAGTTTTGAGAGTTCAAACTCTCATGCGTTTGGTGATGATGGCGGAGGGGTTCCACTCGTTCCCATCCCGAACACGACCGTTAAGCCCTCCAGCGCCGATGGTACTTGGACCGAAGGGTCCTGGGAGAGTAGGACGTCGCCAAGCGCAGCCCATTTTTGGGTTCACAAAATCATATCTGTTATGGGCCCTTAGCTCAGCTGGTTAGAGCGCACCCCTGATAAGGGTGAGGTCGGTGGTTCGAGTCCACTAGGGCCCACCATATTTCCCATAACGTTTGGCATCACGCCTTGTGTTAGGGTGAATTTGGGGCCATAGCTCAGCTGGGAGAGCGCCTGCCTTGCAAGCAGGAGGTCAGGAGTTCGATCCTCCTTGGCTCCACCATAAGATTTATCAATTGATCCTTGAAAACTGGNCTATGAGCGATGGGGTGACGCAGCAGGGTAGTGACGCGGGGCGATGGAATGCCCCGTCCAAGCAGTGAGGCTGGTGTGTAGGCAAATCCGCACATCGTAAGGCTGGGCTGTGATGGGGAGGGAAAATTTACAGTACCGAAGGTCATGATCTCACACTGCCAAGAAAAGCCTCTAGCCAGGAGAAGGTGCCCGTACCGCAAACCGACACAGGTAGGCGAGAAGAGAATTCTAAGGCGCGCGGAAGAACTCTCGTTAAGGAACTCGGCAAAATGACCCCGTAACTTCGGGAGAAGGGGTGCCCCGGTAGAGTGAATAGCTCGAGGGGGCCGCAGTGAAAAGGCCCAAGCGACTGTTTAGCAAAAACACAGGTCTGTGCGAAGCCGCAAGGCGAAGTATACGGGCTGACGCCTGCCCGGTGCTGGAAGGTTAAGGGGAGTGGTTAGGGGTTTACCCCGAAGCTATGAACCGAAGCCCCAGTAAACGGCGGCCGTAACTATAACGGTCCTAAGGTAGCGAAATTCCTTGTCAGGTAAATTCTGACCCGCACGAATGGCGTAACGACTTGGGCGCTGTCTCAACGAGAGATCCGGTGAAATTTTAATACCTGTGAAGATGCAGGTTACCCGCGACAAGACGGAAAGACCCCATGGAGCTTTACTGCAGCTTGATATTGGACTTTGATACGATTTGTACAGGATAGGTGGGAGCCTAGGAAGCCGGAGCGCCAGCTTCGGTGGAGGCGCCGTTGGGATACCACCCTGATCGTATCGGAGTTCTAACCTGGTACCGTGATCCGGTATGGGGACAGTGTCAGGTGGGCAGTTTGACTGGGGCGGTCGCCTCCTAAAGAGTAACGGAGGCGCCCCAAGGTTCCCTCAGAATGGTTGGAAATCATTCGAAGAGTGCAAAGGCAAAAGGGAGCTTGACTGCGAGACTGACAAGTCGAGCAGGGACGAAAGTCGGGCTTAGTGATCCGGTGGTACCGCATGGAAGGGCCATCGCTCAACGGATAAAAGCTACCCTGGGGATAACAGGCTTATCTCCCCCAAGAGTCCACATCGACGGGGAGGTTTGGCACCTCGATGTCGGCTCATCGCATCCTGGGGCTGAAGTAGGTCCCAAGGGTTGGGCTGTTCGCCCATTAAAGCGGTACGCGAGCTGGGTTCAGAACGTCGTGAGACAGTTCGGTCCCTATCTGTCGTGGGCGTAGGAAATTTGAGAGGAGCTGTCCTTAGTACGAGAGGACCGGGATGGACGCACCGCTGGTGCACCAGTTGTTCCGCCAGGAGCACAGCTGGGTAGCTAAGTGCGGACGGGATAAGCGCTGAAAGCATCTAAGCGTGAAGCCCCCCTCAAGATGAGATTTCCCAGTATGTAAGACCCCTTGAAGACGACGAGGTTGATAGGCCTGAGGTGGAAGTGCAGCAATGTATGGAGCTGACAGGTACTAATCGGTCGAGGGCTTATCCAAAAAACTCCAAAAAGTGGCGTCAGGCTGAACAAGCCGATCCGAGCACTTGCGGAGACTAACACGCAAATTCGTTTCGTATCCAGTTTTCAAGGATTAAACCTTGAATTTATGGCTTGGAGAGATACCCAAGTGGCTATAAGGGGACCCTCTGCTAAGGGGTTAGACTGCGTAAGCGGTGCGAGGGTTCGAATCCCTCTCTCTCCGCCATTTGTACAAGCTTAATATTGTGGCGGCGTAGCTCAGCTGGCTAGAGCGTACGGTTCATACCCGTGAGGTCGGGGGTTCGATCCCCTCCGCCGCTACCATAACATCTCGGAGGCTTAGCTCAGCTGGGAGAGCATCTGCCTTACAAGCAGAGGGTCGGGGGTTCGATCCCCTCAGCCTCCACCATCATCGACACCTTGCAAATAAATATTTACACCGTGCCGGTGTAGCTCAACTGGTAGAGCAACTGACTTGTAATCAGTAGGTTGGGGGTTCAAGTCCTCTCGCCGGCACCATTTATACCAATGCGGAGCCGTGGTGTAGAGGCCTAACATGCCTGCCTGTCACGCAGGAGACCGCGGGTTCGAATCCCGTCGGCTCCGCCATTTATTTAAATATTTCCACCGTAAAGTGGGAAAGTGACTAACTTCACCGCTTTATTTTTTTGGAAATTTACCGAAAACCCTGCGGCTCGGTAGCTCAGTCGGTAGAGCAGAGGACTGAAAATCCTCGTGTCGGCGGTTCGATTCCGTCCCGAGCCACTTTTATGCTCCTACATTATTTTCGAAGAATGCGGGAAGCATAATCATATGGAGGCTTAGCGAAGTGGCCAAACGCAGCAGACTGTAAATCTGTTCTCTGACGAGTTCGGTGGTTCGAATCCATCAGCCTCCACCAGTTTTTACGAGCCATTAGCTCAGTTGGTAGAGCACCTGACTTTTAATCAGGGTGTCGAAGGTTCGAGTCCTTCATGGCTCATGTCAAAAGCCGTTGACCTTAGGGTTAACGGTTTTTTTGCATTTGGAGCGGGATTTACGTTTGCTCTGGCGGGTATGATAAAATGATTTTAATCAACACTAAAATGCATGGAGAGAAAGGCAACGTTATGGAGATCAAATGGCTGAAACAACAAGTGGAGAGCGTCATCGGCGCGCCACTCTCGGAGAGCGTCTGGGAAGAACAGGCCTGGAACAAAGCCATACCGGAATCGGATGACCGGGAAGCCGGTCCTTACCGCATCGACCAGCGGTGGGTGTGGCTCGTGGAGCGTGTGCCGGGAAGCGTACGCGTCCTGGAGACGGAGAACCCCGAAGTGACGAAGGCGGAGGCACAGTTGATTCAATTGCTCCTCTCCGCAGCTCGCGTGCCCTCGCAACCTCTCCCCAGTTTGAAACGGGAGGATGAGATGCGCAGCATCCAGCTTGGGGAATGGCTGCAGGAGCGCCTGGAGCTGGGGGAACTGAACCAGCCGTTGCCTGAGCATTTTTCCATGAAGTCGAAGCTGAAGGGACAAATGCTGCCGTTCTTGCTGACCTGGGATAGTTCGGGACAGGGTCAGGTCATTTCCTTTTCCAAGCTGAACAAGCTCCTAAAGAGTTATTTCGGCGGCGAAGTGAGTTTGATTCCGCTCAAAGACGATTGGCTGATTCTGCTGGGTGAAGAGCTGTTTATGAACTTGCGCGAAGAGAGCGAGGAGGAGGCGGAAACCGAACGTGACCTGCTGGGCGCACTTTGCCAAGGGCTATACGAGCTCGTAACCAATGAATGGGTGGGGAGCTTTCATCTGACGGTAGGGGGCGCGCTAATCGGGGAAGCGGAATTGGCATCCGCAACGTTGTTCTTGCGTCAGACGCTGATCCTTGGCCGTAAATTTAATGTGACCGATCCGATCCACCTGCCTTGGGAACTGAAGCTGGAGCGGCTGGTGTACAGCATACCGGAGGAGCAGCGCCGCCAATTTGCCCTGGAGCTGGGAGATCGCGCAGGTTTGCTGCAGGATGAGGAGACGCGGTCGACGTTGGAGACGTTTTTTGCGTTGGACTGTAATGTTAGCGAAACGGCAAAACGGCTCTATATTCACCGAAATACGTTATTATACCGGATCGATAAGTTCAAACAGGAGACCGGACTGGATGTCAGAACGTTTAATGACGCCGTTTTGGTCAAGCTGGAGCTGTTATTGTATAAAGTGACGAAAAGCCCTTAAGTTTTTTGTGCAGTTTGTGGATGGATGGTTGGACTCCTATCGACTAATATATAAATATAAAATGTATCCGATTTCATAAAGTGTCATAGAACCCTTAACACTAAATTTATTTAATGGGAGGCCAAACACATGGCAGGCGTACGTTTAGAACACATTTTCAAAAAATACCCAGGTGCTGCTAAAGCAACCGTAGAAGACATCAACCTTGATATTGCGGACAAAGAATTCCTCGTGCTGGTAGGTCCATCCGGTTGCGGTAAATCCACGACTCTTCGGATGATCGCCGGTTTGGAGGAAATTACAGAAGGTAAATTGTACATCGGCGATCGCGTCGTGAACGACGTTGCTCCGAAAGACCGCGACATCGCGATGGTGTTCCAATCCTACGCGTTGTATCCGCATATGAACGTATATCAAAACATGGCATTTGGTCTGAAACTGCGCAAAGTGAAGAAAGACGAAATCGACCAACGCGTACGCGAAGCTGCTAAGATCCTCGACATCGAGCATTTGCTGGATCGTAAACCGAAAGCTCTCTCCGGTGGTCAACGTCAACGGGTTGCCTTGGGCCGCGCAATCGTCCGCGATCCTCAAGTGTTCCTGATGGACGAACCGCTTTCCAACTTGGATGCTAAACTGCGCGGTCAAATGCGCGCGGAAATCACGAAGCTGGTGAAACGTCTGGAAACGACTTGCATCTACGTAACCCATGACCAGATCGAGGCAATGACGATGGGTGACCGGATCGTAGTTATGCATGACGGCATCATTCAACAAGCGGCTTCGCCAGAAGAGCTGTACAACCAACCAGGCAACATCTTCGTAGCTGGCTTTATCGGTTCTCCTACGATGAACTTCGTCAACGGTACTTTGGCTGAAGAAGCCGGTACGGTTCGTTTCAAAGCAACGAACATGGACGTTGTTGTGCCTCAAGGCAAAGCAACGGTTCTGAAAGAAAAAGGTTACATCGGCAAAGAAGTGATCATGGGTATTCGTCCTGAGGACATTCATGAAGAGCCTGTCTTCCTGGAAGCTTCGCCGCAAACGGCTTTCACCGCGAACGTGTACCTGACGGAAAACCTGGGTCACGAAATGCAATTGTACCTGAACGGTGCAGGCGGCGACGGCTTGATCGCTCGTGTAGACGGCCGTTCCAACACACGTGAAGGCGACAATGTGAAACTGGCGATCGATATGAACAAAATTCATATCTTCGACAAAGAAACAGAACGCAACGTGTTCTTTAGCTAATCCGTTAGCGATAAATGAAGAGACCGCCCTTCGGGGCGGTTTTTTTGCTGAATGGGGGAAAGCTCGGTTCCGAGGAAGGGCCACGGGGTTGCTCTAGGGACGATGATTGATTTACGTGACAATTTCCTTTACGATGAATACATTGAGTGATCCAGTAACAAGAGGAATGAATGCCGTCTAGGCAGCTTATATTGGAGCCGGAGCTCATGGAGGACGGGCTGTTCCGTCTAAGATGCCGGCAGGGAAAGGAAGAGCACCATGGTGAAAAAAGTGAAAGTATCCGAGTTGGTCAACCAGTTCGGACTCGAGGTGGTTTCCGGAGAGCAGGGGTTGAAACGTGCGATCACGGTGGATGATCTGTATCGTCCGGGCCTCGAGATGGCTGGTTATTTTGAATACCACCCACCGGAGCGCGTTCAGATTCTGGGGAAAACAGAGCTGGCCTTCTTCGAGATGCTACCCGAGAAAGAGCGCAGGGATCGGATGGAACGGCTCTGCAGCAGCGAGGAGACGCCCTGCATTATCGTCACCCGGTCTTGGAAGGTTCCGGAGGAATTGATTGAGATCAGCTCAGAGAAGCAGATCCCGGTGCTTCGCAGCAGCATGGCGACAACGATTCTATCGAGCCGGATCACCAGTTTCCTGGAGCGGAAGCTGGCGCCAACGGCAACCATTCACGGGGTTCTCGTCGATGTATACGGGGTAGGGATGCTGATTACCGGCAGCAGCGGCATCGGGAAGAGCGAGACCGCACTGGAGCTGGTCAAGCGCGGACACCGTCTGATTGCGGATGATGCCGTGGAGATCCGGCAAACGTCGGACAATCAATTACACGGTTCGGCCCCTGAACTGATCCGGCACCTGCTGGAGATTCGCGGCGTCGGGATCATCAACGTGATGACGTTGTTTGGCGCCGGGGCGATTCGGAATAACAAGCGCATTACGCTGGTCGTGAGACTGGAAGCCTGGCAGCAGGAGAAGCAGTACGACCGGTTGGGACTGGATGAAGAAACGACGCGAATCATCGATACCGATGTGCCGCTGGCAACGATCCCGGTACGCCCGGGACGGAACTTGGCCGTTATTATCGAAGTGGCTGCAATGAACTTCCGTTTGAAGCGCATGGGATACAACGCTGCTCTGCAGTTTACGACAAAACTGACCGAAACCATTGCGGAAGATATCGACGATTTGGATTAGGAGCGTGAACGATGGGCACTTTGTTATTGGACCCGATTGCATTTTCTATCGGGAGCTTGAAGGTACACTGGTACGGGCTGATTCTGGGAAGCGGTGCATTGGTTGGCCTTCTGTTGGCTGTTTGGGAAGGGAAGCGGTTCCGCATTCCCCAGGAATTTTTTATGGACTTGCTGCTGCTCGGGGTACCGTCGGCGATTATCGCTGCGCGGATTTACTACGTCGCCTTTATGTGGGACGATTACAAGAACAACTTCTGGGACGTCTTCAAAATCTGGAATGGCGGGATCGCTATCTATGGGGCGCTGATCGGCGCGATCATTTGCGCGGTCATCTTTGTGCGGCGTCGGGGCTATAACTTCTGGCGGATTGCTGATATCTGCGCCCCTTCCCTCATTATCGGGCAAATGATCGGACGTTGGGGGAACTTCGTGAATCAGGAAGCTTATGGAGGTCCAACGACGGAGAGTTTCCTTCGCGAGAACCTGCACCTGCCATCGTTTATTGTAAATCAAATGAATATACAAGGGACATTCCATCATCCGACGTTTCTGTATGAATCGTTATGGAACCTGCTGGGCTTGATTCTGCTTCTCGTCTTGCGCAGACAGAAATTTTTGCGCTCCGGTGAATTGTTTGCCTCGTATTTCATTTGGTATTCGATCGGACGGTTCTTCATCGAAGCGCTGCGGACGGACAGCTTGGCATTCCAAGGAGCTTCCTGGCTTGCGTCGTTTGTGAATGGGCTGTGGGCTCCAATGACCTGGTTTGGCTTCGAACAGGGATATTTGGCACCGTCTTACGGCAACATCCGTATTTCTCAGTTGCTTGCAATCGGGCTGGTCATCGCCTCTATTGTTTTCATCATTGTACGCCGCCGGACCGTGCGTGATTTGCCCTACTATAGGGACCCTATTACGTCTACGAAGGTCGCCGCTGTAGAAGGATTGCCTGGAGCGGCTGGGACTGCTGAACCGGTGAAGGCGGAGCCGGACAAGGCAGCAGAACTGCCCGTGGAGGAGAGAGCGGAAGCAACGGAAGCACCCGAGGTACCGGAAGAGAAGAAGGAGTAGCGACACATGATAGACACCGTGTTATTTGATCTGGATGGAACGATCATTAATACCAATGAATTGATCATTACAACCTTTCTGCATGTCATCGAGAAAAATGGCCTCAAACCGCACACTCGGGAAGAGATCATCCCGCACATGGGGATGACGCTGGAGCATCAGTTGCAGATCTTCTCGGGAAGGCAGGAGGTTGCGGATTTAGTGGCGGATTACCGGAGATATAACCGGGAGCGCCATGATGAGCTGATCCGTGAGTTCCCGCACGTGAAGGAAGTCATTTCGAAGCTGCATGAGCAGGGGATCACGATGGGCATCGTGACGACGAAGATTAAGGAAACGACCTTGCTTGCCTTGAACCACTTCGGGTTGAATCCGTATATGAAAGCCATCGTAACGGTAGAGGACGTAAAGCATCCGAAGCCGCATCCCGAGCCGATTCTGACGGCGCTGCGCGAGCTGAACGCCGATCCGGCGCGAACGCTGATGGTGGGCGACAGTGCTGCCGATCTGCAATGTGCCAAAGCTGCGGGCGTACAGGCTGCGGGAGTGGCGTGGTCGCTGAAAGGCGAAGCGATGCTGCGCAAGTATAATCCGGATTACATCCTTCAGGATATGACCGATCTCTATGGGATCCTGGACATGGAGCCGGTGAGACCGTGAGACAGGTCAAGCGGTATCCGGTTGAAGGGCCGAACGCGCTCTGGCAGCTGTACCGGACGGTTAGTCCGTGGAAGGGCGTCCGCAATTTTATCTTCATCCAGATCGCCCGATACTGCCCCATTTTATCTGTGAAGAATGCGATCTATCGCCGAGTTCTTGGGATGAAGGTGGGGAAGCATACCGCGTTTGGGCTGATGGTGATGGTGGATGTGTTTTTTCCGGAGCTCATTACGGTCGGCCGAAATTCGGTCATCGGATACAACACGACGATCCTCGCCCATGAATATTTGATCAAGGAATACCGATTGGGCGAGGTGCGGATCGGCGACGAGGTGATGATCGGGGCGAACAGCACGATTCTCCCGGGGGTGACCATCGGGGACGGTGCGGTTGTCGCCGCTGGATCCGTGGTACATAAGGATGTCGCACCCGGCGCATTTGTCGGCGGCAACCCGCTGCGGGAGCTGGAGCGGAAGAGTTCCGAGAATGCGAATGCGGGGATGTCGTCGCAAGGAGTTCCAAACGACAGTGGTACGAAGTAAGGTGCCCCTCCCCTAGGTTAGCAATCAGGTTAGGGGTACCCGAACACACTTCCGAATGCGCTAACGCTGATCAGGAACGCTATTGCAGCAAATTGGACGCTGTAGAAATTTTAACGACGATGAGCAACGCTATTTCGTGGAAAATGCCTGATTTCGGCAGCAACAAGGAACAATAAGCATTGTAGTAAGCGTTAGAATTGCCGAACCGGGATTTTGGCGGGTATAAGCTCTGTGGCAAGCGTTAGCGGGGGAGCTGTGGTTGCCTGGGGCGAGGAACGGCGAGGACATCATGGTCTGGAAACCAGTTGGAAGCCACGAACCACAGCATAATGAAAAAGCGGTCTCGAACCCGGCATCTCGCCGATCGGGACCGCTTTTTCCGCGTTACTGGAGCGGGATCTTGATTTCTTGGGGTTTGAGTCCGAGGATCCTTCCCAATGTGTAATGCAGCGAACAGGGATTACCGGCGAAGCAGGCCAAACGGTTTTACGATGGACCAACTTCTGGTATAGTGAAAAGAGCACTCGGGAGAAACTTTTGCCATAAACAGGCGTCTAGTCCATAAATAAGGCTATCTTCTTAATTATGAATAGGGGTTGGTTGAGTGAGCAAGGTGGTCAAGGAACGTCTGCCGCAGCTGGACATTTTTCGGGCGCTAGCGATCTTCAGCGTGATCCAGGTGCATGCCTCATCGTTCGCAGCGGCGGAACAAGCGCTGAATTCACCGGTCTACTACTTTTATAATTGGCTGAATATTTTTTTCAAAATCGGAACCCCGTCGTTCATCTTTCTAAGCAGCTTCGTGCTCTTCTACAATTATTACGATCAGCCGATCAGCCGCAAGCTGGTCCGCAAGTTCTATAAGAAACGCCTGACCTATATCATTTTGCCATACCTGCTGGTCTCCTGCTGCTATTTCATGCTGCTGGCGATTTATCGCCACGATTTCATCAACAATTCCAAGATGTATGAGTTGAAGTCGTTGGGACTAGCGCTCCTGAACGGTACGGCGTACACCCACCTCTATTTCGTATTCATCAGCATTCAATTCTACCTGTTATTCCCGCTGTTTTTGTGGTTGTTTCAGTCCTTTCGGAATCACCGCGCGCTGCTTGCTTTAATCCTGCCCTGTGGTCTTGCCCTGCAGTGGGGCTTCGTGTTCTGGAATAAATACGAGCTGCAGCTGACGAATAAAGCCAGC
This sequence comes from Paenibacillus phocaeensis, assembly GCF_900021165.1. Taxonomy (GTDB): domain Bacteria; phylum Bacillota; class Bacilli; order Paenibacillales; family Paenibacillaceae; genus Fontibacillus; species Fontibacillus phocaensis. The sequence goes on from NZ_FCOQ01000015.1 coordinate 11,042, forward strand.
TATGCGATTACCTATATGGGGTACTACATGCTGGGGGCGGTACTGGCGATCGGGTTTGGCAAAATCAAGGTCTGGCTCAACACGGAATGGAAAGCGCTGTCTAAGGATCAGAAGGGATGGACAGCCGCTCTCTGGGGCGGGTGGCTGCTGGTGGCTTTCCTTCATGTTCAGTTGTGGTACGCCTATCGTCAGGGGCTCGCGTCGCCCAACTCCCTGTGGTTTGAACTGCTGTGGAACGTCCACTCCTTGTTCTCCGCGTTGGTGCTGCTGAAGGCCGCGTTTTATATTCAGAGAAAAGGCTCGGCCTTTTGGATTCGGACGCTGACCCGGGTCGGCGAGCTCTCCTTCGGGATTTATTTGTTTCATCCTTTCGTGCTGTTCATGTACCGGCTGCTCTGGAGCGAGGACCGGTTGCCCGGCGCTTCGATCGGCTATCTGATCTATATCGGGATTGGCTCTCTGGGGGCCTTGTTTCTCTCGTGGGGATTCGTGCAGTTCTCCTTCCGGCGGCTGCCGTTTGCTGCGTGGTTCCTCGGGAACGTCCCGGCTTCTTTACGCAAAAATAAACCGACCCGACCGCGGGAGAGCGGACAAAGCCCATCGGTTGGCGCGAATCTGTAACTCTGCATTCCAAGCCGGTCTGGCGTAATAGGCCGGCTTTGCTGCGTTTGGGGGGCCGCAAGGGTTTTAGCCCTCTCTTGGGGAATAATAAGAGGATGGATTTAGAGCCGGTCAACGGGGAAGAAGCGATTGACGGTCCAAAAGTAAATATGATAAAATTGGGCTACTCTTTAATTTGGTAGCATATTAGCACTTTAATATAGTAAAGAAATTGTGGCAAGCAAGAAGAACGGTGAGGTGAAACACTTGTCGAAACCAAAAGGCTTTGAAAAACCGGCGGGAGTCCGCGATTATCTGCCTTTTGCCGTGGATAAGCTGCGGGCGATCGAACGGCGCGTGCTGGACTGCATGGCTGGCTGGGGCTACCGGCAGATCATGACGCCCACGATGGAATACTACGACACGGTTGGCGTAGCCAGCTCGACGTCGGATCAGAAGCTGTTTAAATTGCTGAATAACCGGGGCACCACCATGGTGCTTCGTTCCGATATGACGGCACCGATCGCCCGGGTCGTCGCTTCTCTGCTGAAGGAGGAGCCGCTGCCGCTTCGTTTATCCTATCACGCCAACGTATTTCGGGCGATTGAGGAAGAGGCGGGACGGGAGGCGGAATTCTTCCAAACCGGGGTTGAACTGGTGGGGGATGATTCCCCGGATGCCGATGCTGAAGTGATCGCTTTGGCTGTCGCCTCGCTGCAAGCGGCGGGAGTAAAATCGTTCAAGATCGCCGTCGGACATGTCGGCTTCCTGAATGGGTTGTTGGAAGAGGCCGTTCCGGGCGGCGAAGATATTCAGGAGGCGCTCAAGGACGGGCTGCTGCATCGTGATTATGTCGGTTACCGCGAGACGTTGGCCGGATTGTCCCTGTCGCCGCAGCAGCGCGACGAGCTGGAAGGGATCCTGCGATTGCGCGGCGGGAGAGAAGTCTGCGGCCAAGCGCTGGAGCTGAGCGGGAATCCGCTCGCCCAAGCGTCCATTCACCATCTCTGCCAGGTGTGGGATGCGCTGGAGGACTTCGGCGTTGCCGAGCACGTGATGATCGACCTGACGATGATCGGGGATTTCTCCTACTATACGGGCATGACGTTTGAAGGGTATGCGGCCGAGTTGGGCTTCCCGGTGTGCAGCGGCGGGCGGTACGACAACCTGCTCCAGCAGTTCGGACGCCCTGCGCCGGCCACAGGGTTCTCGCTGAAGACGAACCGGATTCTGGACGGAGTCGGCGGACTTGCAGCCGAGCCGGAGCTTCCGGTTATGCTGCAGTACGATGCTCCCAACCGGAAGCGGGCTTTTGCCGAAGCGGAGCGGCTGCGCGGAGAAGGCTGCAGCGTGCTGATGCGCCGGGCGGAAGGGCCGGAGGCTCTGCTTAGTGCGCCGGAGGCAGGGCGCAAAGCGGGACCGCTGGGGCCGTCATACGGAGACATCCTGACGTTCGTCAGCTTTTGAATCAAGGCATGCTGCTTGGAAGGAGGGCACGATCCATTGAACCAAATCATTAAAGTCGCCATGCCCAAGGGGCGTATTTATAAGAAAGCCTCCGCCTTGTTCCGCGAGGCGGGCATCGAGATTCCGGACGATGTGGACGAATCGCGCAAGCTGGTCATTCCGCTTCCGGACATCGGCATGGAGTTCATTCTGGCAAAGCCGGTGGATGTGCCGACTTACGTGGAATACGGGGTGGCCGATATCGGCATCGTTGGCAAGGATGTGCTGATGGAGGAGAACCGGGACGTCTATGAGCTGCTTGATCTCGGCATCGCCCGCTGCCGCATGTCGGTCATTGCGCTGCCGGATTGGAAGCCGGGCATCCAACAGCGAGTGGCGACGAAATATCCGAATGTGGCATCGCAGTTCTTCCGTGAGCACGGACAGCAGGTCGAAGTGATCAAGCTGAACGGCTCGATTGAGTTGGCGCCGCTTATCGGCTTGGCCGACCGAATCGTCGACATGGTTGAGACCGGACAGACGCTGAAGGAGAACGGATTGGTCGAGATGGAGAAGATCTTTGATATCACCAGCCGCTTGGTAGCCAACCGCGTCAGCTATCGGATGAAGAACGCCGAGATCCAGGCCGTCTGCGATGCGCTGAGCAAGGTGATTCGGCGGGATGAGGTCAAACAGGCTTAAGAAGCGGAGCAGTAACGAGATAAGCGAGGAAAGCAGGGGGATGCCGGATGATGAAACTGGTATCGGCACAGGATTTTGATTTGCGGCGGGAAGTGGAATACGGCTCGCCGGAACAAAATGAAGCGGTCAAAGCGATTGTACAGGCGATCAAGACGGAAGGCGATGCGGCCTTGCTCCGATACACGGAGCAGTTTGACGGCATGACGTTGGACGCGGCAGGGCTGCGCGTGACGCAGGAGGAGTTGAAAGCGGCCTATGACGCCGTGGAGCCGTCGTTTGTTACGGCGATCCAGGGAGCGGCCGCGAATATCCGGGCGTTCCACGCCCGGCAGAAGCGCAACTCCTGGATGGAGCTGCAGCCGGACGGGAGCTTGCTCGGACAGATTCTCCGGCCGCTGAAGCGCGTCGGGGTATACGTTCCCGGAGGGAAGGCGGCTTACCCTTCCTCCGTGCTCATGAACGTGATCCCCGCGCAGGTGGCGGGCGTGCCGGAGATCGTGATGGTGACGCCGCCGGCCACGGGCGGCAAAGCGGGGATCGACCCGTATATTCTCGTGGCCGCGGCGGAAGCCGGCGTACACGAGATCTACCGGGTCGGCGGGGCCCAAGCGATTGCCGCGCTCGCGTACGGCACGGACACGATCCGGCCCGTCGATAAGATCTGCGGGCCGGGCAACATCTACGTCGCGCTCGCCAAACGCGAAGTGTACGGCGTCGTCGATATCGACAGTATCGCCGGTCCCAGTGAAATCGCCGTGCTGGCCGATGACAGCGCCGATCCCGCCTATGTGGCGGCGGATCTGCTGTCCCAGGCCGAACACGACGAGATGGCGTCGGCGATCCTCGTGACGCCGTCGGAGACGTTCGCGAAGGCGTGCCAGGCCGAGGTGGAGCGGCAGCTGGCCGCGCTGCCGCGCAAGGCGATCGCCGGAGCTTCGATCGAGCGCTACGGCGCGATCCTCCTCGTCGATTCGGTGGAAGCCGGAATCGATGTGATCAACCAGCTGGCGCCGGAGCATTTTGAGCTGATCGTGGACAATCCGATGGGCTATCTGGGGCGGGTGGAAAATGCCGGGGCGATTTTCCTCGGGCCGTACAGCTCGGAGCCGGTTGGCGATTATTTCGCCGGGCCGAATCACATCATCCCGACGAACGGCACGGCACGATTCTCGTCGCCGGTGGACGTGGACGATTTTATTAAGAAATCCAGTCTGATTTACTATAGCAAGGAAGCGCTGCTGGAGAACGGGGCGACCATTATGGAGCTGGCGCGGCGGGAAGGCCTGGAAGGCCATGCCCGGGCGATTGAGATCCGGTTGCAGCAAGAAGGAAAGGGCGGGAAATGAACATGACGAATCGACCAGACGGAGAAATGGCGGTACGCCAATCCAGTGTCAGCCGCAAGACGAATGAGACCGATATCCAATTGACTTTTGCCGTAGATGGGAGCGGGAAGGCTGAACTGGAGACGGATGTGCCTTTTTTGAATCATATGCTCGATCTGTTCACCAAGCACGGACATTTCGATCTAGCAGTCCAGGCCCGCGGCGATATTGAGATCGACGACCATCATACGGTGGAGGATATCGGGATCTGCTTGGGTCAGGTCATCCGGGAGGCGCTGGGCGACAAAAAAGGGATTAAACGCTATTCGAACGTGTTTATTCCGATGGACGAAGCGTTGGCCCAAGTGGTGATTGACGTCAGCAACCGGCCGCATTTTGAATACCGTGCGGAGTATCCTTCCGATCGGGTCGGCAGCTTCGATGTGCAGCTTGTCCACGAATTTCTGTGGAAGCTGGCGCTGGAAGCGCGGATTACGCTGCACGTCATTGTGCACTACGGCCAGAACACGCACCACATGATCGAGGCGGTGTTCAAAGCGCTCGGGCGCGCGCTGGATGAGGCGACGAGCATCGATCCGCGCGTCAGCGGGGTGCCGTCGACGAAGGGAGTGCTATAACGCGATGAACATCGCCATCGTCGATTACGGGATGGGCAATCTGCACAGCGTGAGCAAAGCGGTGGCGCGCCTCGGGTACGAAGGGCTCGTCACGGCGGACGAGGCCCAGATTCTGGCCGCGGACGGCGTGCTACTGCCGGGCGTCGGGGCTTTCGGCGACGCGATGGAGCATCTGCGCGCGTCGGGTCTGGACGCCGTGGTGCGGCAGGCGGCCGCTCAAGGTGTGCCGCTGCTCGGCATCTGCCTCGGGATGCAGCTGCTCTTCGGCGAAAGCGAAGAGCATGGGCGGAACGAGGGGCTGGGCTTGCTGCCGGGCCGGGCGGTGCGGTTTGCGGGCACCGAAGGGTACAAGGTGCCGCATATGGGCTGGAACCGGCTGGCGTTCCTGCAGCCGGAGAACCCGCTGCTCGCGGGGCTGGAAGAGGGACATGTCTACTTCGTCCACTCTTACCACGTATTAGCCGAGCAGCCGGAGGATGTGCTGGCCGTGACCGACTACGGGCATCCGGTGACCGCCATCGTCGGCCGCGGCAACGTCTTCGGGATGCAGTTCCATCCCGAGAAGAGCGGGGAGCTCGGCATGGCGCTGCTGCGCAATTTCCTCCAGCTGGTGGAGCAGCAGCAGGCGCAAGTAGGTTGAGCTGAGGCGCTGAGAGCCTAATTGCTGCGGTACGGAGTTACTGGGGGATTGAGTATGGACAGAGGTGCGCGGAGGTACTAAGTAGGTGCTGAGCAGGTACCGACACTCCCTCCCCCACCCCCGCACTGAATTTAGCGGTAATTTATGGCCTTATTTTGCGGATAGGCGGGTTTAGCGGATGATTAGCGGTAAAATGTGGCGCTATTATCGGGCAAGTTGCTCCAAAACAGGTGATTTGGCGTGATTTGGCTCAAATAGCGCCATGAAATACCGTTATTTTGTTTAAAACACATGATTGTGCCGAAATAACGCCATAAATTACCGCTATTTTAGCAAACGGAGTCTGACGGAGTATTCATTTTATCGACCATGAACGGCGGGAGGTACGAACCTATGTCATCTTTTATTATCTATCCGGCCATCGACATTCGCGGCGGGAAGTGTGTACGTCTGGTCCAAGGCGATTACGACCGGGAGACGGTGTATAACGCCAATCCGGTGGAGGTAGCCCGTTCCTGGGAGGCGCAAGGCGGGACGTTCATCCATTTGGTCGATCTCGACGGCGCCAAGGCCGGGCATCCGGTCAACGATGAGCTGATCGGCGAAATCGTCCGCAGCGTCCAGGTGCCGGTGCAGGTCGGCGGCGGGCTGCGCACGCTGGACGATGTCCAGCGGCTGCTGTCGCTGGGCGTCAGCCGGGTCATTCTCGGCACGGCGGCGATCGAGGACCGCGCGTTTACTGAAGCGGTGCTGGGCACCTACGGCGACCAAGTTGCGATCGGGATCGATGCCCGCAACGGCTATGTCGCTACGCGCGGTTGGCTGGAAACGTCCGAGGTTCAAGCCGAAGTGCTGGCGAAGGAGCTGGCGGCCAAAGGGGCGGAGACGTTCATCTTCACCGACATTTCCCGCGACGGGATGATGCAAGGTCCTAACGTGGAAGCGATTCTGTCGCTGGCTCGGGCGTCCGGCAAGACCGTGATTGCGTCTGGCGGGGTGACGGTGCAGGACGATTTGCTGCGGCTGGCCGCACAGGCCGATCAGGGGATCGGCGGGGCGATCGTCGGCAAAGCGCTCTACACCGGGAACATCGATTTGGCCCAGGCTATTACGGCGATCAGAGCTCTGGAATCTTAGCGTAAAATAGACAGAAAGGAAGTCGAACCAGCATGCTCGCAAAGCGAATTATTCCTTGCCTCGACGTGAAGGAGGGGCGGGTCGTCAAAGGCGTGAATTTTGTAAACCTGCGCGATGCCGGCGATCCCGTAGAGCTGGCGGCGTTGTATGACCGGGAAGGGGCGGATGAGCTCGTGTTCCTGGACATTTCCGCTTCGCACGAAGGACGGGCGACCATGGTCGAGGTTGTGAAGCAGACGGCCGGCGAAATCGCCATTCCGTTTACGGTCGGCGGAGGGATCTCCCAGGTGGACGATATGAAGCGCCTGCTGCGGGCCGGAGCGGATAAGATCGGCATTAACACAGCGGCGGTGGTGAACCCCGAGTTGATCTCGGACGGGGCGCGCCGTTTCGGGTCCCAGTGCATCGTGGTGGCTGTAGATGCCAAATATAACGCAGAGTGGGGCGAGTGGGAAGTGTACACCCACGGCGGACGGAAACCGACGGGCATCCGGGCGCTGGCTTGGGTGCAGGAGGTCGAGAAGCGTGGCGCCGGGGAAATTTTGCTCACGAGCATGGACGCCGACGGCACCAAGGACGGATTCGATTTGCCGCTGACGAGCGCGGTCAGCCGCGCGGTGGGCATTCCGGTCATCGCTTCCGGCGGGGCAGGGAAGGTGAACGATTTTTACGAGGTATTTACCGAAGGACAGGCGGATGCGGCGCTGGCGGCGACGATTTTTCACTATAAAGAAATGGCAATCCCGGATTTGAAACAAGAGCTGAGAACCAAAGGGGTGGAAATACGATGACCGTGGGGAAGGAACAACCGCTGCAATTATCGCGATCTCTTGAAGAGCTGGAGCAGGCGGTGAAGTGGGATGCGGCCGGACTGGTTCCGGCGATCGTGCAGGACGCAGGCAGCAAGGATGTGCTGATGTTGGCTTATATGAACCGCGAGTCGCTGCGCAAATCGGTGGAAACCGGGCTGACCTGGTTCTGGAGCCGATCGCGTGCCGAGCTGTGGAACAAAGGGGCGACCTCCGGCAACACCCAGCGGATCACGGCCTTGAAATATGACTGTGACGGGGACACGCTGCTGGTCGAGGTGATTGCGAACGGGCCGGCTTGCCATACCGGGGAGCCAACGTGCTTCTATCGGACGGCGGCGGCTGCAGATGAGGGAGCTTCAACGGGGACAAACGGCGGGGGTGCTGGCGGTGCGCGCTTTCAGGTGCTGGCCGAGCTGGAACAGTTGATTGCCGAGCGTTACGCGGAGCGTCCGGAAGGGGCGTATACGACCTATCTGTTCGAGAAGGGGCTCGATAAAATTCTGAAAAAGGTCGGCGAAGAAACCGCCGAGTCGATCATTGCGGCCAAAAATGGCGACAACGACGAGCTGCGTTACGAGGTGAGCGATCTGATCTATCACCTGCTGGTGCTGCTGCGCGAACGCCATCTGCCGCTGGACGACATCATGCGGGAGCTGGAGCGGCGGCATGAGCGGCCGCGGCGCGACTAGAACGGAGGCGTAAACGGATGCTGATCGATTACCATACGCATCATGAACGCTGCGGGCATGCCGTCGGCACGTTGGAGGAGTACGTTCGCCGGGGGATCGAGATCGGCTTGTCCCAGTTGGGCGTCTCCGACCATATGCCGCTGCTGCATGTCGATCCGGCGAAGTATTATCCGGAAATGGCCATGCCGATGGACGAGCTGCCGCGTTACGTTGAAGAAGCTTTTCGGTTGAAAGAGAAGTATCGCGGGCAGATCGACGTCCGGGTTGGTCTGGAAGGCGACTACATCGAAGGCTGGGAGGAACGCATTGAACAAATCGTCAAGGCGTACCCTTGGGATTATGTGATCGGTTCGGTGCATTTTCTCGGGGAATGGGATGTGTCGGATTTCCGCCAGGTTCACCACTGGGAGGGTCAGGATGAGCTTGCGGTGTATGAGCGGTATTATGAGGCCGTGACGAAAGCCGCGCAAACGGGCTTCTATGATTTCCTTGGCCACCTCGACGTGATCAAGCGGTTCGGACATCAACCGGGGGCTGAGCAGGTGGAAGAAACGATCCGTCTGGAGCAGCGGGCCTTGTCCGCCGTGAAGGAAGCCGGGATTGCGATGGAGCTGAACGCCTCCGGCTTGTCCAAGCCGTGCGCGGAGATGTTTCCGAGCGAGCGGATTTTACGGGCCGCGATCGAAATGGGGATTCCGCTCACCGTAGGGTCGGACGCCCATGATCCGCTGAAACTGAGCGAACACCTGGATCAGGCGCGTACCTTGCTGTATAACCTGGGCGTGCGGGAGCTGGCGACCTTCGAGGGGCGTCGTCGGACAATGATCCCGTTGGATTTGGGAAGGTAAACGACGAACCGAAGGCCGGGCGCTGGACGCCAAACTCGAATCCATGTACGATAAAAGAGAACGCATGTCCAAGTCTTAAATAAGGATTCGGGAGGATGTTATGGAAGCCAAAATGCGCGTGTTCTCCGGTTCGTCCAATCCGAAGCTCGTGTCGGATATCTGCGGCCGGTTAGGGATTGAACCCGGGAAGGTGAAGTTGTCGCGCTTTAAAAGCGGAGAAATTTATGTGCATTATGAGGAAAGTATCCGCAATTTCGATGTGTTTCTCGTCCAGTCGCTCGCCCATCCGATCAATGAGCTGTTCGTTGAGCTCCTGGTGATGATCGATGCGGCGAAACGGGCTTCCGCCCGTACGATCAACATTATCATGCCCTATTACGGTTACGCTCGGCAGGAGCGTAAATCCGCGCCGCGAGAGCCGATTTCGGCGAAGCTGCTCGCCGATGTGCTGACGACGGCGGGGGCCAATCGGGTGGTGACGATCGATCTGCACGCGCCGGCGATCCAGGGCTTCTTCAACATCCCAGTCGATCATTTGACCGCGTTAGACTTGATGACCGATTATTTGAAGGCGCAGCAGATCCCGAATCCCGTGATCGTCTCGCCGGATGCGGGACGCGCCTCGATGGCGGAGAAGCTGGCCAACGGACTGGACTCGCCGTTCGCGATCATGATCAAGAAGCGCCCTACGCACAACGAATCGGTGATTACGCATGTGATCGGCGACGTTGCCGGGCATACGCCGATCATCATCGAAGACTTGATCGATACCGGCACCACGATCGTTAACGTTGTGGAAAGCCTGAAGGAACGGGGGGCGGCGGACGCTTACGTGTGCGCGACGCATGGGCTCTTTTCCGAAAATGCGCTGGAGAAGCTTCAGCACCCGAACATCCGGCAGGTCGTGGTCACCGATTCGATCGCACAGCCGGAGCTGCATTCGTCCCATGTGCAGGTGCTCTCGGTCGCGCCGATGCTGGCCCGGGCCACGCAGTTTATCCTGGAGGGCGGGTCGATCGCCGCTTTGTTCAAGGACCGGGGAATTTAGTCTATAAATGATTCAAGTATATAGCCGCAGCCGCCTATAGGGCGGCTTTTTTGTATTCGATTGAGGCAGCGCGGTTCTATCGTTTCTTCGCGGCTTTTGCTTCGGCGTTCCGGCGGTTTTCTTCCGGCTTCGGCTTATCCGTTATTTTCCGCCAGGATTCCCCGTGGGAGGACAGCTCCTCCTATGTTATACTGGGGGATGGAGAGTTTAACTGAAGGTACGGGAAGTCGACTTCAAAGCTTGAAATCAAAGGAGGTGCCTTGCTTGAACGAAAAATTGCGACCGGGTAAAGCCAAACGGGGGAAAGTGCTGCCCATCTCGATGGATGCGGGTTTTTTCTTCGAGAGAGCCGTCTCTTCGTTGGACCGTTATCGCTATGACAAGGCATTAAAATATTTTCGCAAAGCCGTAGAATACGAGCCGAGCAACCCGGTGAATCACTGCAATATGGCCGGCATTTTATCGGAAATGGGAGATTACGAAGCTTCCAATGAGGTGCTGCAGACCGTATTGGAAGAGATCGACCCGGCTATGACGGAATGTTATTTCTACATGGCGAACAACTACGCCAATATGGATATGTTCGAAGCGGCCGAGGAAGCGCTCGTTAATTATTTGGAGCAGGATGAGCACGGCCAGTTTCTGAGCGAAGCCGAAGAGATGATCGACTTGCTGCAATACGAGCTCGATCGTCCGACCAAGCTGAAGAGCATTAAGTCGCGGCACGGGGTTTATGAGCATGATCAGGCGCGCGCGCTGCTGGAGGAAGGCAAATTCGCCCAAGCGGTCAAAATGCTGGAGGAGCTGGTGCGGAACCGTCCGGATTTCCTTGCGGCCCGCAACAACCTGGCCTTGGGATATTACTACCTGGGGTTGTTTCGCAAAGCGATGGATACCGTGGGAGAGGTGCTTGCGCAGGATCCCGGGAATTTGCACGGCTTGTGCAACTTGGCGATTTTTTATCAGCATGAGGGGAACCGTGAGGCGCTGGAGGAATTGGCCAGGCGATTGGAGAATATCATTCCCTTCCATCAGGAACATGTGTTCAAGCTGGCGACCACGATGGGGATTTTGGGCCGTCACGATGCGGCCTTCGGCCACTTCAAACGGTTGCTGCGGGGCGATGAGACGAACTTTGATGCCAGTCTTTATCACTATGCGGCAGTAGCGGCATACCATACCGGGCGGCAATCTGAAGCGGAGCAGCTATGGAATACGGCGAAAAGGCTGGACCCCGGTTCAAGCGTGCCGGACTATTATTTGAATTATCTGGCCCGAGAGCGGGAGCATCCGGAAGCCGGGCCGTTTACGGTAAATTATCAATACCTGCTGCCGTTCGAAGAGCAAATGAAGCACTGGGAGCTTTCGGATGAGGGCATCCCGACCGAATTGAAGGAGAATCCGCTGGTTCGCTCCTCGTTCTTCTGGGCCCTGCGCCACGGGGATACGAAGACGAAGCTTCAGGTGATTCAGGCGCTGGGCCTGATTGCTGACCGGGAGGTCGAGGAGGCGCTGCAAGCCTTCTTGCTGGAGCCGGATGAAGATGCTTACCTGAAGGAAATGGCGCTGTTCGTGCTCCGGAATCTCGGCGTGAATGAGCCGCTGCCCGTACGCTCCGGCGGGACGACAACCCTGGTTGATCCCAGCCGCGTGACGACGGAGTTGCCGGTATGGCGCAGCGAATGGCAGGCGGTGGTAGATCTGGCTCTGGAGCGAATGAAGCGGAGCTTCGATCTGCAGCAGCAGCATGATATGGAGACGTTGTGGGCGGAATTTCTCACCCGCTTGTATCCGGATACGCCGGCGGTCTCCCATTTGGAGGGTTGGGCTGCGGCGCTCGAGTATTTGACGGGCAAAATGCACGGCCAATCCGTCACCTACGAACAGGTGGCGCAGAAATACAATATTTCGGCTTCAACGGCGCGCCGTTATGTTCAACGCGTGGATGAAGTGTGCGGGGTGAAGGAGAAGATCGCAGCGATTTTTCCTTCGGTTCAATAGTTTGCGGGTAAAGCAGGCCCAACTTGGGGAAAATTTGATGGAGCATCTATTCCTTACATAGGAATCGGCGGGTCGATCTATTTCCTAGCAACCAAGGAGGTACGAACGTATGCACAAAGTATTGGTGATCGGAACTGGGCCGGCTGGACTGACGGCGGCGATCTATTTGGCGCGGGCTAATCTCAGCCCGGTTGTCATCGAGGGTCTGGAGCCCGGCGGACAATTGACGACGACAACGGAAGTGGAGAACTTCCCGGGTTTTCCGGAGGGAATTATGGGGCCCGAGTTGATGGACAATATGCGCAAGCAGGCGGAACGTTTTGGCGCTGAATTTCGGAACGGCTGGGTTGAGCGGGTCGATTTCACGCAGCGGCCGTTCCAGGTGACGCTGGAAGGCGGTCAGGTGCTGGAGTCCGAAACGGTGATCTTGTCGACGGGGGCTTCGGCCAAGTATCTGGGCATTCCGGGTGAGCAGGAGAATGTGGGCCGGGGGGTTAGCACTTGTGCAACCTGCGACGGCTTCTTCTTCCGCGGCAAAAAACTCCTCGTCGTTGGAGGCGGCGACTCCGCGATGGAGGAAGCCAACTTCCTGACGCGATTCGCGACCGAGGTGACGATCGTGCATCGCCGGGAGGAACTGCGCGCCTCGAAAATCATGCAGGACCGCGCCAAGTCCAACGAGAAAATCCGCTGGGCGCTGAACCGCACGCCGCTGGAAGTGGTGACGGAGTACGGCGGCAAAGTGAAGGGCCTGAAGGTGCGGAACAATGCCGGGGACCAAGAGGAGCTGCTGGAAGCCGACGGGGTGTTCGTGGCGATTGGCCATACGCCGAACACGAAGTTCCTGGGCGGCGCGGTTGCCACCGATGAACACGGCTACATCGTCGTGAAGCCAGGGACAACGGAGACGAACGTGCCCGGCGTATTCGCCTGCGGGGACGTGCAGGATACGCGTTATCGCCAGGCGATCACTGCGGCCGGGTCCGGGTGTATGGCGGCGATGGACTGCGAGAAGTTCCTGGAAGGCAGCATGGTGCATGATTGGAGCGGCCCGACGGGGAGTTGAGCATGGGGGCATGCCGGCCGGCGGTTGGAGACGGACTTCACTCGGACCCTGGCTTGCCTCGAAATAGCGGTAAAAAATCGTCGTATTTGGACGATAAGGCAGGTTTCGGCGGAAATAAGGTGATTTTATAACGCTATTGTTCGGTGTTTGCAGGATCCCCCCCAAACACCGAGCAATAGCGTTACTTTTTGCCCGAATTAGGCGAAATAGAGTGAATCTATCACCAATATCATTCGAAGGAACGGCCGAATCTTGCGATGGGGTCCTAGGTGATGTCTACTTGTATATTCCATGCGTTCTCGCTAAAATAAACAGCAGAAGGAAACAATCTTCCAAACCATGTAAAGATGAAGATTATATTCTATCGATTGCCGACGGAAAGGAGATCTGCGCTTGCTGACCGTACAAGGAATGGGCAAAACTTTGCTGAATATACAGAGCCATCTGAACGGACTTACCAAAGCGGAGCAGAAAGTGGCGCAATATATTTTGGATAACGCTTCGGATATTATGTACCACTCGGTAACCGAACTGGCGGAAAAGGCCGAAGTCGGAGAAACGACGGTGCTGCGCTTATGCCGGAAACTGAAATATCAGGGGTTTCAAGATTTTAAATTATCACTGGCGCAAGATATGGTGAAACCGATCGATCATTTGCATCAAGAAGTTACCGAGGAGGACGATTCCGCCGCATTAAACGAGAAAATTATCGCGAACCATATCCGCACCTTGGAGCAGACGAGAGAACTGGCCGTGTCGGAGCAGCTAAGCCTGGCCATTGAGGCGCTGTACCGGGCCCGGTGCATCTGCTTTTTCGGCGTAGGTTCATCCGGGTTGACGGCCATGCAGGCAGCACACAGTTTCTCCAGAATCGGCAAACAAAGCAGCGCCAAGACGGACACGCACTTTCAGGCTATGGAAGCGGCTCTGATGACTCCGGACGATGTGGCAGTCGGCATCTCGATTTCCGGCAGTACGAAGGATACGATCGAAAACCTGACGTTGGCCAAAAAGGCGGGCGCCACCATCGTCGCCATCACAAGCAACGCCCGCTCGCCGATCACCAAAGTGGCGGATATCGTGTTATTGATGATCGCCCGCGAGAATCCGCTGCAGGGCAGCTCGCTTTCCGCCAAAATATCGCAACTGGCCGTCATCGATATTCTGAATGTCGCCGTCTCGTTGAAAATGAAAGAAACCGCGCTGAGATATAGAGAGATCATGGCTAAGGCCATATCCGAGAAATTGTTTTAAATTGGACAACACTAGCGAAAAGAAGTTGGAAGAGCCCGTTTTCGGGTTCTTTTTTGTGTGCACAGAATTTAATCTAGGAAAAATCTTTTATTTTATAATAAAATAGTGGATATATTCTCCACTCGATGCTACAATGGACGTGCAACGAGAGGAAAATGCATGCAGGAATCATTCATTCTTGGTAAGGCATTGCGGCCATTTTGCAAGCGTTTTCTTTGCGCGAATGGCCGGGTGAGATCCATGGCATTTCTTCTCTCGGTTACAACCAACACATTGCGTACAGAAAGGATGAGGGGCATGAGCTTTAGAGGAAAAAGATGGATTTCACTACTCCTGGCGTCAATCCTGATCGCAGGTCTATTGGCGGCATGCGGATCGAAATCTTCGGATGGAGAGGCTGCCAAGAACGGGGACGGCGGGGAAAAGAAAGCGGAGGAACAAGTCACGGTAGAGTTCTGGACCATTTCTTTGCAGCCTACCTTTAACGATTATTTCGACAAGCTGATTGCAGATTACGAAACGCAGCATCCGAACGTCAAAATCGACTGGAAGGACTTCCCTTACGATGCCGTGCTCAATAAATTAATGACCAGCATCGCAGGCGGGGAAGCGCCGGATGTGGTAAACCTCAACACGGAATTTGCCAATCAAATGGGAAGCAAGGACGCGTTGGTCGATTTTAACCAAGAGCTGACGGCGGAGCAAAAAGCGGCCTATTTCCCGGGCATCTATTCTTCGACGGAGATGAACGACAAAGCGTTTGCCCTTCCTTGGTACACCGCTTTGCCGGTTCTGTTCCTCAATAAGGATTTGGTGGAGAAAGCGGGGCTCGATCCAAGCACCCCTCCGGCGACGAAAGAGGAGCTCAACGCATGGGGCCGTCAAATCAGAGAAAAAACCGGCGCCTACGGCTACATCTTCACGATGGAAGCGCGTACCCTCTTGGAAGAAAATTTGCCTTTCCTGACCGACGACTATAAGAAAGCCGCTTTCAATACGCCGGACGTCGAGGAATACATTAACGAAAATGTAGAACTGTTAAAAGAAGGCGTCATTCCAAAGGACATCATCAACTACGACAAGCAAGTCCAATACTTTGCCAGTGAACAAGTGGCCATGTCCTTGTCCAGTTCCCCGTTTATCAACAAAATCAAAACGGCGGCGCCGGACGTTTACAACAAAATGGTCGCCGTACCGAGCCCGGTTGGCAAAGCGGGCATCCGCTACTCCAACACGATGAACCTCGTCGTGCCCGCAGCGACGTCGCATAAGAAAGAAGCGGTCGACTTCGCCGTATTCGTCACCAATGCAGCCAATCAACTGGAGTTCTCCAAGGTCGCCAACACCTTGCCTTCGACGGTGGAAAGCGCCAAAGACCCGTTTTTCGCGGAAAACGACGGTACCGTGGAAGGCGTAGCCAAGACCGTATCTGCGGTCAGCTTGGACAAAGCCGAAGATTTCTACCTTGGGATTGAGAACGCAAACGATGTGAATCAGGCCGTCACAAAGGCTTTACAGATCATCTACTTGAACGATGGCGACGTGAAAAAAGAATTGGCGGAAGCGGAGAAAGAAGTCAATCGGATTTTGGGTAATTAATAGGTTGGCTTGGGCAGGCTTGTCCTGCTCAAGCTATTTATAAAGGCAGGTGAAACAGGCATGAAACCCCTTTTGTCCAGGCTCGGCAAATCCGAAGCATCCGCCGCTTGGCTTTTTATGGCGCCCGGTTTGATTTTGCTGGCCCTGTTCGTTTTTTGGCCGATTGTTTACAGCATCCCGCTGGCCCTGACGAATTATTCCGTCATCGGCAAAACGGAGTTTGTCGGATTTGAGAATTTCATAGCAGCCTTTCAAGACCGGAACTTTATTGCATCGCTGATCAACTCGTTGCTTTATGTAATCGTCGTGCCGTTTATCCAACTGTTCTCCATTCTTATGGCGATTTTAGTCAATAGCAACGTGAAAGGAATCAAGTTGTTTCGTACTGCCTATTACATCCCCGTTGTGACCTCTATGGTCGCGGTTGCACTCATTTGGGGATGGCTGCTGAACCAGAACGGCGTCGTGAACTACGTGCTGTCGAGCGTAGGGTTGATGCAGGAGCGGATTACCTGGTTGTCCAACCAGCATACGGCGCTGTGGACGCTGATGTTCATTACGATGTGGAAGGGCCTTGGATACTATATGATGATTTATTTGGCCGGACTGCAGTCCATTCCGAAAGATATGGTGGAGGCGGCGATGATCGACGGGGCGAACCGGTGGCAGTCGATTCGTAAAGTGACGATTCCGCTGTTGAAGCCGTATGTGTTTTTCTGCTCGCTCATTTCGTTAATGGCTGCGATCCGCGTCTTCGATGAAGTATTCGTCCTGACGCAAGGCGGACCGGGAAACGTTACCTTAACGTCCAGTTTATATATCTATCAGCAAGGCTTCCAAAAGTTCAATTTTGGCTACTCTTCGGCACTTGGCCTCGTTGTCAGCGTGATGATTGCTGCGCTCAGCGTGATCGTCTTCAGATTCAACCGGAAAGGCGGTGTCAATCCATATTAGTGGATGGGTGATATGAGAAGAAAAGCGTACCGTTTCGCGAAGTTAACGCTGTTGTACCTCGGTTTGATTCTGTTCGCCATTTTTATGATGGGGCCGTTTTTGTGGCTGCTTAGCGTATCGCTGATGCCCGGCAAGAATGTATTCAGCTTTCCGCCGGCGATTTTTCCCACCTATGTCGATTTTGACAATTACGTTCAAGTGTGGAATTACATGAACTTCCCGCAATATTTATGGAATACGCTCGTGATGGCCTTAATGGGCGTCGTCATGAATATCTTCTTCTCCTGCTTGACGGCCTATCCGCTTGCCGTGTTCCGCTTTAAAGGCCGGGATCTCGTGTTTACGCTATTGGTGGCGACGATGATCATCCCTGCCGCAGCCGGTATGGTCGTTAACTATTTAACGGTGAAGGGGCTTGGCTTGATGGGCGGGTTTCTCGCGGTCGTGCTTCCATCGGGGATTACGGTATTCAATGTGTTCTTAATGAGACAGGCGTTTATGGGCATGCCGCACGAATTGCGCGATTCCGGCAAAGTGGACGGCGCCGGCGAGTTTCGCATTTGGTTGCAATTGGCGCTGCCGATCGTCAAACCGGCGATTGCCGTCATCGGCTTGTTGGAGTTTATGGCGATGTGGAACAACTTCCTCTGGCCGATGATCGTGCTGAACGATACGAGTCAATATCCGATTGCCTCCGCGCTCAGTTTTCTAAACGGACAGTTCGCCTACAATTTCGGTTGGATCGCCGCAGGAACCGTGATCTCGGTTATACCGATCATTGTGGTGTTCTTATTTACGCAGCGTTATTACATGGAAGGCATTTCCGGAGCGGTCAAGGGTTAACCGCGATCCCAGGATCATAAGTCGAGGAGGTCAGGAGGCTGAGGTTGCGTGAAGAAAATCATTTACGTTCCATTGGACGAACGTCCTTGCAACTACGAATTTCCGGCGCTGCTTGCCGAGGGCACCGATTATGCCGTCGTGCGTCCGGATTTGAGCAGGATGGGGCTCAAGAAGCGTCCCGGAGATATCGAGAAATTGTGGGCGTGGTTATTTGAGCAGGCGCGCGATGCGGACGGGGCGATTATTGCCTTGGACACTTTGTTGTACGGCGGAATTATCCCCTCGCGGCTGCACCGGCTAACGGCGAAGCAATGTGAAGAGCGATTGGAGCAGGTTCGCAGGTTGAAGCAAATCAATCCTTCCTTGCAGCTCTTCGCGTTTCAACTCATCATGCGTTGCCCGCGGTACTCCAGCAGCGACGAAGAACCGGATTATTACGAAGATTGGGGCGAGGAGATATTTAGGCGCGGCTATATCCGTCATCGCCTGGCGCTTGGCGTCGCGACGGAGGATGAACAAAGCGAATTGCGGCGGATCGAGGCGGTTTTGCCCGAGGAGGTATGGCGGGAATATACGGAGCGCCGCGCCGTCAATTTGGCGGCGAACAAACGGGCGATTGAATTGGTGAAAGACCGGGCCATTGATTTCATGGTCATTCCGCAGGATGATTCGGCCCCTTATGGCCTGACCGCGATCGATCAGCAGGAGGTCCGGGAACGAGTCAAGGCATGCCATCAGCAATTATCCGTATATATGTATCCGGGAGCCGACGAAGCGGGCTGCACATTGCTTGCGCGCATGATCAACCGTTTTGAGGGGCGAAAGCCGCGGGTGCATGTCCATTTTTCCAGCGTGCAAGGCCCGTTTGTTACGCCTTTATATGAAGACCGTGTATTATACGAATCCGTCAAATATCAAATCATGGCGGCCGGAGGGCTGATGACGTCTTCCCTCGCCGAAGCGGATATGGCGCTTTGCCTCAACACGCCCGGCGAAAGCATGATGGAAGCGGGCAACCAAAGCCAACCTCATCCGGGGTATCAAGTCTACCGGAACATTGTCGAACTGGTCGAGATGGCCGACGATATCGTTCGCCGGCTCGGCAAGCCCTGCGTCATCGCGGATATCGCCTATGCCAACGGAGCCGATCTGGAACTGCTGCAGTTGCTTCGCGACAAGAAGCTGCTGTTCGGATTGGCCGGGTATGCAGGCTGGAATACAAGCTCCAACACGCTTGGAACCTGCATTGCGCAGGGAATGATTTATGCCGTTTACGGCGATACGCCGCAGCATCGCGATTTCCTGTCGCTGCGGTATGTTGAAGACGGCGGCTATTGCGCCTTTGTGCGCAGAGACGTAACCGATCGCGTACTGCCTGAGATGGGACTCGATTATTTCGCCGTCGACGGCCAGAGAGGTCGTGTCGCGGAGCGGGTTCGAGCGGAATTGAACCGTTTTATCGAAACCCGCTTGCATGACGACGAGGACGAATACGAGATCGTGATCGACGATTGCTATATGCCTTGGAGCCGGATGTTCGAGGTTGGATTGAAAACGCAGGTGCGCAATAAAAAGAAAGGCAAGGGATAGGAGAAGAAATGAACAACGGAAATGAAACATACAGACAGCAAGGGAATAAAACGTTAGCGGAAGAGGTGGATTTCCATGAACCGACAGCCGCTGTTTGAACGCATTCGCAATGGGTTGATCGTTTCGTGTCAAGCGCTGGAGGATGAACCTCTTTATGGGGCGGAGACGATGGCCAAAATGGCGAAAGCGGCTGATGTCGGAGGAGCCGTCGCCATTCGTGCCAATGGTTTGCAGGATATCGCCGCGATCAAGAGCGTTACGAACCTGCCGATTATAGGGATCGTTAAGAGAGTGTACAACGACAGCGACGTTTATATTACGCCAACGCTTAAAGAAATCCAAGACCTTATGGAAGTGGGTGTTGATCTGATCGCCTTGGATGCGACCCGGCGTCCGCGTCCGAACGGGGAGTCGCTTGAGTCGCTGGTGGCTTACATGAAAGAACGGGGCCAGAAAGTGATGGCCGACATCTCGACCTTGGAGGAAGGCCTTTATGCCGCTTCCTTAGGCGTAGATTGCGTATCCACGACGTTGTCCGGCTATACGCCGTATTCGCCACAACGTAACGAGCCCGACTATGCCTTGGTGCAAGAGGCGGCCGGGCGGCTAACGATTCCGGTATTTGCCGAAGGGAAAATTCAGACGCCGTCGCAAGCGGTGCAGATGTTCTTGATCGGAGCTCACACCGTAGTCGTCGGCTCTGCGATTACGCGTCCCCAGGTGATTACGGAATGGTATACCGGAGAAATCAAAAAAGCTCTGAAGCAGCGATCTTGAGCTCATGCGAACGGGAAGGGGGGCAGCTCCTATGTACGTCATCGGCATCGATATCGGCGGTACCTCGATTAAAGGGATCGTCATGAACGAACGCGGGGATGGTTTGTGCGAAACGCGAGTGCCCACGGAAGCGCACTTAGGAAAGGAGCACATCGCTCTCCACGTGGAGACGGCGATTCGCCAATTGCTCGAATCCTATCCGGACGCGGCCGGCATCGGAATCGGCACGGCGGGCCGGGTTGACGCCGATACGGGACGAATCGTCTATGCGACCGCAAATTTGCCGGGATGGCAGGGTTTTGATTTGCGGCAAAGGTACGAAGCGATGTTTGGTCTGCCCGTTGTTGTCGATAACGACGCCAACGCGGCATTGGTCGGGGAAGCATGGCTCGGCGCGGGAGCCGGCTTGTCCGATTTGACGATGCTGACGCTCGGTACGGGCGTCGGCGGCGCCAATATGATCGGCGGAAGACTATACAGGGGAGCCCATTGGAACGGGGGCGAATGGGGCCATGTAGTTTTCATGCCGCACGGCCGACCGTGTAATTGCGGCAGACAAGGCTGCATCGAGCAATATATTTCCGGAACCGCGTTAGTTCGGCTCGCGCGGGAGGCGGCGGGGCGGGACTACGATTCGGGGCGTGAAGTCTTCGCCGATTATGAACGGGGCCATCAGGCGATTGCCGACGTCCTCCGCCAGTTCGTCGATAACCTGGCGCTGTTTGTCCAAAACATCCATCTCGGACTAAACCCAAGCGCGATCCTCGTTGGCGGAGGGGTTGTCGAAGCGGGGGCGTTATGGTGGCCCTTGTTGCATAGCCGGCTGGCCGAACTGGACCCGGCCATGGACGTCCGTGCCGCATCGCTGGGAAATCGGGCGGGGGCGATCGGCGCGGCCCGCTTGGCGATGGATGCACTCACGGGGAGTCAGCAATGAACAATTTCCAAAGGAGCTTTAACATATGCATAACGAACGATTGACGGACGTCGTCGTCCTCGGCGGAGGTCTGGGCGGGTGCATGGCCGCTATGGCCGGAGCCAAAATGGGCTTGCGCGTGATCATGACGGAAGAGACGGATTGGCTGGGAGGCCAATTGACCAGCCAAGCGGTTCCGCCGGATGAACATCCATGGATCGAACATTTCGGCTGCACGCAAACGTATCGCGAGTTTCGCAATCGCGTACGCGCATACTATAAGCAAAACTACCCGATGACGGAGGAAGCGAGAAGGAACGAGCTTCTTAACCCGGGGGGCGGCTGGGTAAGTCGGCTGTGTCACGAGCCGAAGGTGGCGCTGCGCGTGCTCGAGGATATGTTGGCCCCTTACGTGAGCAGCGGCCGCATCACAGTACTGTATCATTTCCGACCAACCGCGGCCGCTGTGAACGGAGACCGGGTGGAAACTGTGACGGTGACGCATATAAGCACTGGCGAGGAAGTCGTGTTAAGAGGAGCGTATTTCCTTGATGCGACCGAATGCGGAGACGTCTTGCCGCTAGCGGGCATCGAATTTGTCACCGGCGCGGAATCCAGAAGCGAAACAGGCGAGCCGCATGCCCCCGAAGAGGCGAATCCGTTGGATATGCAATCGATTACGCATGTCTTTGCGCTCGATTATGCGGAAGGCGGCGACTTTACGATCGAGAAGCCGGAGCAATATGACTTCTGGCGCCAATTCGTCCCGAAGCACACCTCGTTTCCGCTCTTAAGCTGGTATGCAAACGACACGGACGATACGACGCAGATGAAGGAGTACGGCTTGTTTCCGGATGGTCGCAAAGATGCTGCCGGGCGCGAGCTTCTGTCGCTCTGGACGTATCGGCGCATCATCGATCCTGCTTTATTTGAACCCGGATTATATGAAGGCGATATTACGCTCGTGAATTGGCCGCAGAACGATTACTTCCTCGGTCCGATCATCGGCGTTCCCGAAGCGGAGCGGCAACGGCATTTGAATAATGCCAAGCAGTTAAGCCTCTCGCTCGTCTACTGGCTTCAGACCGAAACGCCTCGTCCCGATGGAGGGCGTGGGTATCCGGGGATTCGGCTGCGGACAGACGTGTTAGGCACGGCGGATGGGTTGGCGAAATACCCGTATATTCGCGAATCGCGGAGAATCAAGGCGGTTCATACGATAACGGAACAGGATGTCAGCAAGGAAATACGCGGGTCGCAGGGAATACGGCGGTATGAGGACAGCGTTGGGATTGGCAGCTATCCGCTCGATGTTCATTTGACGACCGTCACGAACCGGACGTTTTATATTCCGAATTATCCGTATGAAATTCCGCTTGGCGCACTGCTGCCGATTCGGATGAAAAATATGCTGCCGGCCTGCAAAAATATCGGTACCACGCAAATCACGAACGGCTGCTACCGGCTTCATCCGACGGAATGGAATATCGGGGAGTCGGCCGGATATCTGGCGGCTTACGCAATGCAAAATCAAGTCACTCCGCACGAGGTTCGTTCCAATCGGGCGCATCTTCGCGCGTATCAAGCGCTGTTAGAACGGCAAGGTGTCTCCATTCATTGGCCGGATGATCTGGAACTATAGTCTTTTTCCGATAGGTGCATAGGATAACGAAAACCGTTGCTGGCTTCAGCGACGGTTCTTTTTTTCGTATAAACGCATTTACCCAAAAATAGTTGAACTTTTCCCAATAAGCGCTTACTTATGGAGTGGGGCAAGATGTATTAGAATATGAATGCGGTTACAAAATACCGAGAAAGCAAACAAAAAAGGGGAGGCAAAGCATGAAACGTATGAAACGCATGAAACACCTGTTGATCGGGATCTCTGCATTGCTGGTGATGACTACGGCCCTCACGGCTTGCGGAGGCAACTCCAAGAATGAGTCGTCCTCGAATACGACTACCCCTACGGAATCGAATTCTTCCGCAGGAACAGGTTCTAAAGGGGAGAAGGTGACCATCAATCTCTGGAGCTTCACGGACGAAATTCCAAACATGACTAAGAAATATTTGGAACTCCATCCGGAAGCCAATGTTGAGTTTAAGACTACAGTGATCGCAACGACTGACGGCGCTTACCAGCCTGCGCTTGACCAAGCTCTGGCCGGCGGCGGCAAAGACGCACCGGACATCTATGCGGCTGAAGCTGCGTTCGTCCTCAAGTATACGCAAGGAGACGCTTCCAGTTATGCCGCGAATTACGCTGATCTCGGCCTGACGGACCAAATGGTCAAAGATGCGGGTATCGCTCAGTATTCTGTAGATATCGGCAGCAAAGACGGCGAACTGAAAGGCCTTGGCTATCAAGCAACTGGCGGCGCTTTCATCTATCGTCGTTCGATCGCGAAGGACGTATTCGGAACGGACGACCCAGCTACAATCAAGGGTGAAGTTGGTCCTGGATGGGATAAGTTCTTTGCAGCTGCAGAGAAGCTGAAAGCGAAAGGCTACGGCATTGTTTCCGGTGACGGTGACATGTGGCACGCGATCGAGAACAGCTCCGACAAAGGTTGGATTGTAGACGGCAAACTTCATATCGATCCAAAACGTGAAGAGTTCATCGATCTTTCCAAGAAGTTGAAAGACAACGGTTTCCATAACGATACGCAAGACTGGCAGGAAGCTTGGTTCGCGGATATGTCCGGAACGGGCCCACAACCGATCTTTGGTTTCTTTGGTCCTGCTTGGCTGATCAACTATACGATGAAAGACAATGTTAAAGACACCAATGGGGACTGGGCAGTGACTGAACCACCTACAGGCTTCTTCTGGGGCGGAACTTGGCTGCTGGCCAACAAAGACGTAGCGAAGGACGAAGCGAAAAAGCAAGCAGTTGCAGACTTTATCAAGTGGGTAACCCTTGACACCTCTGAAACGGGTCTCCAATACCTCTGGGCTAACGGTACGATGGTAGAAGGCGAACAAGGTACGAAGGACAGCGTAGCTTCCTCCGTAGTGATGTCGAAGTCGAATGGTGAAGTTCCATTGCTCGGCGGTCAGAACATGTTCGATGTGTTCGTTCCGGCTAACGCGAACGCTTCCGGTAAGAACTTGACTCAATACGACGAAACCATCAACAAACTGTGGCGCGATCAAGTTCGTGATTACACGGCAGGCAACAAGTCCCGTGACGATGCGATCAAAACCTTCAAACAACAAGTCAAAGACCAACTTGGCATCGAGAGCGAATAAGTTGTAAGCGGTAGATGCGAAGGGGCGGGGTGTTTCCCGCCCCTTTATACCCATTAAACAGAGGTGAGAGCCATGCGTCGCAAAGGTGTTAATTATTCGAGATACGGGTATATTTTCTCTTTACCCTTTATTTTGATTTTTTTAGTTTTCTCGCTGTATCCTATTTTGTACACTCTGGTCATCGGTTTTACGAATATGCAGGGGATCATCCCCAAACCGCTTGAAATTCTGGATAACCCGTTTCAGAACTTTAAAGATCTGATTTTAGAGAATGCTTCCTTTAAGAAGTCACTCGTGAATACAGGTCTGCTATGGGTGATCAACTTCATTCCACAGATTGGCCTGGCGCTCTTGCTCACAGCTTGGTTCACGAACAAGCGCCTTAACATTAAGGGGCAAGGTGCATTCAAGATTTTGCTCTATATGCCGAATATTATCACTGCAAGTACGATTGCAGTGCTTTTTAGCTCCCTGTTCGCCTATCCGATGGGGCCGATGAACAGTCTGTTTCAAATGCTGGGGTGGTCCGATGCGCCGATCTTCTTCCTGCAAGACAAGACGACGGCCCGGGGAATCGTGGCATTCATTCAGTTCTGGATGTGGTATGGGAATACCATGATTATTCTGGTCGCAGGCGTTATGGGTATAAATCCTGCTTTATTTGAGTCCGCGGCAATTGACGGTGCGAACGGATGGCAAACCTTCTTCCGCATCACCTTGCCAAGTCTTCGTACGATTTTGCTTTACACGCTGATTACGTCGATGATCGGCGGCTTGACCATGTTTGATATTCCGCAGCTGTTCCTGCAAGGTGGACCAAGTGATGCGACCCTTACGACTTCCGTCTTTATCTACGCGCAAGCGTTCAAGGGAAGCTATTTGTACAACAAAGCTGCAGCCGCAAGTATGATTTTGTTCCTGATCGCCGCAGTTTTGTCTGCAGTCTTGTTCTATCTCATGCGTGATCGGGATGCGGCCAAATTGAAGAAAACCTTGAAACAACAGAAGAAAGCTGCCCGCGCAGCTCAAGGGGAGGTGTAAGCCGTGGAGAAAATTAAAGAGGGTAGTGTCGTCGCTCTAAGAGTGAACCGGACGATTATTTATATCGTGTGCATCTTGCTGGCCCTACTCAGCATTCTTCCTTTCTGGATCATGTTCGTGAACGCCACCCGTTCCACGCCTGAAATCCAGAGCGGCCTTTCGTTGCTTCCTTCAACCCATATGATGAACAACTTGCGTGTGCTGCTGGATAAGAGCTTCGACCCGGTTCAAGGGTTCTTGAACTCATTTATCATTTCAGGTTCGGCAACCATCTTAACGGTGTACTTCTCGTCCTTAACGGCTTATGGTCTTGTCGCATATAACTGGAAATGGCGGCAACCGTTTTTTACCTTTATTATGTGCGTAATGTTGATACCGGCTCAAGCCAGCTCGATCGGTTTTTATCAGTTCATGTATAAATTACATTGGACCAATAACTTTCTTCCGCTGATTTTGCCAGCGATTGCAGCCCCGGCTGTGGTATTCTTCATGCGTCAATATTTGCTTGCTACGTTGTCTCTGGAGATTGTTGAGGCTGCGCGCGTCGACGGATCCGGCGAATTCAAGACGTTTAACCGAATTATCCTGCCGCTCATGATGCCGGCCATCGCAACGCAAGCGATTTTTGCCTTTGTAGCGAACTGGAACAACCTGTTTATGCCGCTCATTTTGTTGACGGATAAGAGTAAATATACGATGCCGATTATGGTCAGCTTGCTGCGCGGTGATATTTACAAGACCGAGTATGGTTCCATCTATATGGGGCTGGCCTTGACCGCGTTGCCATTATTCATTGTGTACTTCCTGTTGTCCCGGTACATTATTGCCGGTGTCGCTCTAGGCGGCGTCAAAGAATAATCCGGCGTTTTAGCATTCTGCGATAATAATACCTCCCCTATAAATAGAGGCCTGTAGATGGACCGGGATGAGCGGCAGCTCTCCCGGCGAATCTACAGGCCTTTTGTTGTGGGGTTATACCGCCTTGCGGCGGAAATACAGCATGCCGGCGGTCAGGAACAGCAGGAAGCTGCCCAGGATGGTCAGGAGCAGGCTCTCGAGCGGCAAATTGAAAGCCCCATAGTCCGCCTGCCCGCGCGGCATCATGGCCAGAAGCGGCTGAGCCCAAGGGTAGAAGGGGCCGATCTTGGCCGAGTTGATGATCAGCAGGTTGGGAATCGTCAACGAGACGTTGACCGCCAGCGGGGCGGCGAAGCTGGACCATGCCAGCGATACGCCGAGTTGTAAGGCGATCAGCGGCAAGCAGGCGATCAGGCCGCCGCCGAGGCTTGTGGCGATCATGCCCCAAGGGATAGGTCCCGCCATTCCCTGGATGAGTGCCACGATCAGCAGAGCTGCCAGGAACAGCAGTTGGGAGACGGCCAAAAGAGCAACAACGACGGTGAATTTGGCCATGTACACCGCGCTGCGCGAGACGGGCAGCACCAGCAGCTGCTTCCAACCGCCGCCGGTGTGCTCGTAACGGCAGAGGAAGGACGGGAACAGGCCCGACAGAATCGGCAGGAACAGCAGCCCGTGCAGCATGGCCATGCTGTTGATCAAGAGCGGCCAAGCTCCCGGGTCCAACCGGTTGGGAAGATCGACCAGGACGCCGATTAAGGCGGATAGAGCCGGGCTGGCCAGCAGGACGAGCCACACCCGAGATTTTCCCATTTTCAGGCGTTCGGCGGACAAGACATTCAGGAAGGTTCTCATCTTAATCCACGTCCTTTCGGTTGAAATGAACCAGCCCGATGAGCAGGATCACGGTGCCGACGGCGAGGCCGGCCGCGACGAACCCTTCGTGGTGCGGGCCTTCGAACCCGAATACCGGCCAGTTCAGCGGAAACCACTCGGACAGGTTCAACGTAAACGGCGAAATGATCGAGACGGTTACACCGAGGGATACCGGCAGCGACTGGTTGCGATAGGTGAGCGAAAGCCAGAGTTGTAGGGCCAGCAGCGGCAGCGCGGCGAACAGCGGATACAATCCCAAACGCACCAAGTCCGGGTAGGGGAGCGAAGCGGTCTTGAAGCCGAGGGATACCCCCAGGATCACGGCGGCAATCGATAATAACACGCAGGATACGCATAGCAGCAGGAAGCACAGCAGAAACTTGGCTTTGAACACCGCGGTTCGGGAGATCGGCAGCGCCAGCAGCTGCTTCCAGGAGCTGAGCTGATGCTCGACGTTGGCCACCAGCGAGCTGATCAGCGTGCACCCCAGGTAAAGTGCGATGGGCACGAACAGGGAGATGTTCTGCAGCAGACCGCCCCACGGATCATCGGCATACCGCTTCATCATCCAGTCGAAGCGCAGCCCGTAATTGAGCGCCTGCATGGCAACCAGTCCCAGCGGGGCAAGAAAAACCAAAAACCAGATTCCCTTGCGCCGGATCTTGAGGAAGTCGGAGGATAGGGAACGCAACATCATACCGCGGCCCCCTCCCCGATGACCTGCATGAAGATATCCTCGAGCGATTTCTTCTTCTGCTCGACGCGGTAGATGGCGTGCCCGTTCTCCACCAATCGTTTGACGAGATGGGCAACCTGGGCATCGGCCATCCCCGGGAACGACAGGACGCCGCTTTGCAGCTTGCCGGTTGCGCCCAGGTCGCGGGCGATCCAAAGCGCCTCATCCGGCTCCGAAACGACGAGCTCCATGTCGTGCGCCGATCTCAGCCGCAGATTGTCGATCGTATCCTGGAACACCATCCGGCCTTCACGGATGATCCCCACTTTGCCGGCCATGAGCTCCATCTCGCCGAGCAGATGGCTGGACACTAGAACGGTAATTCCGTAGCGCTTCGGCATACTCTTAATCAACTCACGAATCTCATGGATGCCGGACGGGTCGAGCCCGTTGGTCGGCTCGTCCAGAATGAGCAGCTCGGGATGGCCGAGCAGGGAGGCGGCGATGCCGAGACGCTGCTTCATCCCAAGGGAGAAGCCCTTCACCGGGCGGCGAGCTTCGGAGGTCAGGGAGACGATGTCCAGCACTTCGTCGATCCGCGACTTCGGCACTTGCAAAATGCGGCGGATCGCCTCCAGATTATCTACGGCGCTCAAGTGCCCGTAGTAGGATGGAGATTCAACCAGCGAGCCGATGCGGCGCAGAATGGCCAGCTTGTCACGCCGCAGCTCGCGGCCGAAGATATGGATCGAGCCGGAAGTCGGCTGGATCAAACCAAGCAGCATGCGGATCGTGGTTGTTTTCCCGGCGCCGTTGGGTCCGAGGAACCCGTAGATGTCCCCTTTGGCGATCTCCAGGTTCAAATGGTCGACCGCAGCGCGGCCGCGGTATGTTTTCGTTAACCCTTCCGTTTGAATGATCATATCACTCACGATTTATCACCTCGGAAATGATCATATCGTCCGGAGGTTAAAGACAAGGGCAGGGCAAGTTTAAAATTCGTTTAATTTTGGAGAAAAAAAAGGAACTGCGCACAGTCCCTCGTTAACGGAGTCACGGCGGTGATCGCCGGAGTCTCCCGAGTCCCCGAAGACTTCAGCGATTACGACTGGACCGTCGGGAAAATGTAGATCCTCGTCCCCTCCTCCGCGGATACCGTGTCCCGGGCAAGCCCCATCTCCCGCAGCAGCAGATCGACGATCTGCAGGCCGAGCCCCGCGCCTCCGGCGGCGGAAACGGCCTGCATCCCCGGGCCGTGGTCGCTGATGACGAGGGCTAGGGCACCGCCCCGGGGCTCTACTGCAATCCTCGCGTAACGACCCGAACCGGCATGGCGAACCAGGTTCTGAAACAGATTATCCAACACGCGGCGGAAACCCTGGGCGTCCAGCCTCCAGTACAGCGGCTCTTCGGGCAACTCAATATCGGCGGTGATGCCGGCCTTCTCCCAGACCGGGTACCAGGCGGCAGCACTCTCCCGCACTAGCCGCAGCACATCCTGCCGCTCGATCGTCATGGCATACCGCCCGCTGGAGAGCAGGTTGTACGATAACAGATGGTCCATCAGGCCGGATAAATCGCTGATTTTGGTCTCCATCAAGGCCAGCGAATGCTGGCCCTGCTCCGTCAGGGACTCCTGGCGCAGCGAATACAGATGGCTGCCCAGCACGGTCAGCGGCGTGCGCAGGTCATGGGACAAGTGGCTGATGAGGCTTTTGCGCAGCTCTTCTTCCTCGTGTTCCCGTTGGCGGCTGTCCTTCAGCTTGAACGCCATATCGTTAAAGGCTTGCTCCAACCGGCCGATTTCGTCCGGACGCCCCTCTTGGATGGGGGAGGGCAGCCCGTCAGGGCCAGGGCGGGTCATACCGGCTTCCAAACGCAGCAGCCGCTTGCGGATATCACTGAAGAAGAGGTAGGACAGCAGCACAAACGCCCCCAGCAAAATCGCCAGAAATACGCCGTAAAATCGGCTGTCGCTTGACCGGCCTTCGGGTTGGATCACCATAAATTTACGCGGGAGCTCCAGCACCATGAAGCCTTGCTTCGCCCGTTCGTCCCCGCCAATAAAAGCGACGACCGTAAAAGGGTCGGCGTCCACGCGTTGCTTCATGAAGGCGATGGTGTCCTCCAGGGACCACTGTTTAGGCACCGTTTCCTGTTCGGGCAGTTGCAGTTGCGTCTGGCCTGCCGTGTCGACCCAATACAGCGCAGCGTCGGGGTACCGCTTCTTCAGCTCTCGGAGCTTATTGTCGACCGCTTCGGGGGCAGCCCCCTTCAGCCCGGCGGCAGCATGATGCCAAGCGGTCTCGATGTCGATCCCTGTGCCATAGGGGCGTTTAGTTTGCTGCCCCAGTTGTTCCGAGTTCATCAACAAGTTGACGCCCCATGACGCGAAGAAGCTAACCGGTATGAGGACGGGAATAAAGACGAAGGCTATCGCCAGGATCAGGACGTATCTCGTCAGCAGGGATTTGCGGAACTTACGAACCGGACGAAATTTCATGCTCTCACCCGATAACCGATGCCGCGAATCGTCTCGATGACTTCGGGATTCGCCGGATCGCGTTCCAGCTTCTCGCGCAGATGACGGATATGGACCATCAGGGTCTTGTCCCCGTCCAGGTAGGGCTCGTTCCAAACCGCTTCGTAGATCTGCTCCTTGGTCAGGATTTGCCCGAGATGACGCAGCAAATAGGCAAAGATATGAAACTGCTTGCCGGTCAACACGATTTCTTCGCCGGTGGTTTGATCGAGGATCCGGTTTTCTTTCTCATACACCAGCAAATGTTTAAGGCGCAGCGGTTCCGGGTCGGCGGAACTCCCGCTGCGGCGCAGCAGCACCTCGATCCGGGCCGCCAGCTCGTCCGGGTGAAACGGCTTCGTCAGATAGTCGTCGGCGAACCTCAACCCCTGCAGCTTGTCGTCGATCGAGGTTCGAGCTGACAGCATCAGCACCGGAAGCTCCGGATATTGCTGCTTTAACCGTCCCCCGATGGTGAAGCCGTCTAATCCCGGGAGCATCACGTCGAGGATAACGAGCTGACATTCGGCCCCTTTCTCTACGGCCTGTTCCCCGCTCTTCAACCACGTGACGGCGTACCCGCGTTCCTGCAGGTTGGAGCTGACCCACTCTCCGATTTCGAGATCGTCTTCAATATATAGCAAATTCGTAATAGGCATGATGGCATTCCTCCTCCTTCTATTTTGGCAAAAGACAGAGAAAAAAGAAACGGCAGGAACCGCGATTCACCCTCAAGATTTGTGATTGCAATCACAAGTTCGTGATTTTTCCTATGATACCTTGTTCTTGAGAATGGTTATCAACGAGAGTCGGCGGAACGGGTTCATCGGCTTGACTCGATACTCGATAGATCTAAGGAGGAACAGGACATGAGCGAACTGATCAATAACCGGGAATTAGGCGCACCGGAGCAAAGCCGCCGTCAACAACTGTTGAAGGAAATCATCAAGGAGCTGCATCAAGGGAAAAGCGTGGACGAGGTCAAGGCGCGGTTCGAAGCGGCGGTAGGCGATGTAACGGTCGCGGAAATCTCCGCGATGGAGCATGCGCTCATGGAGGAGGAAGGCATCCCGGTTGAGGAGGTGCAGCGGTTGTGCTCGGTGCATACGGCAATTTTCAAGGGCTCGATCGAGGAGATTCACCGCTCGTCCAAGCCGGAGGAGCAGCCAGGCCACCCGGTGCATACCTTCAAGTTAGAGAATCGGGAGATCGAACGGCTGGTGAATTTCAAACTGCAGCTGCATCTCGACAAATATCGGAAGGAAGCCGGCGAGGAGCTGAGATTCAAGCTGCTGGAAGATCTCAGCCTGCTTCTGGACCTCGACAAGCATTACAGCCGCAAGGAGAACCTGCTGTTCCCGTATCTGGAGAAGTACGGCATCTACGGCCCGACGAAGGTCATGTGGGGGATTGATGACGGCATCCGGATGATGATCAAGGAAACGAAGGGAAAGCTGACGGACGGAAGCTCGGACCCGGAGACGATCCTGATGGATCTCGAACGGATCATTAAAGAAGTGAACGAGATGATTTTTAAGGAAGAGAACATTCTGCTGCCGATGGCCCTCGAGAAACTGACGGAGGACGAATGGGTCAGCATTGCAAGGGAAAGCGATCAGATCGGCTTCTGCTTGACCGCACCGGAGCGCGAATGGATTCCGGAGCGCGTGCCGCTGCAGCTGTCGGGCGAGGAAGCGGAAGGAACCGCGTCCGAGGGTGGGGGAGCTGCCCAAGAGGGGACGGGAGTTCCGCAAGGTTTCGTTAAATTTGAGACGGGGATTCTGTCGATGGAGCAACTGGAAGCGGTAATGAATCACCTCCCGGTGGATCTGACGTTTATCGATGAGCACGATGTCGTCCGGTATTTCTCCCACGGCAAGGAGCGGATCTTCGCCCGAACGAAGGCGGTCATCGGCCGCACCGTGCAGAACTGCCATCCGCCGCAAAGCGTCCATGTCGTCAACCAGTTGCTGGAGGATTTCAAGGCGGGGCGGAAGGAGGCCGAGGACTTCTGGATTCCGGTCAAGGACAAATTCGTGTACATCCGCTATTTCGCCGTGCGCAGCGAAGAGGGCCGCTATTTGGGGACGCTGGAGTTCACGCAGAATATCGCGCCCATCCGCGAATTGCAAGGTCAGAAACGGATTTTGTCCGAATAGGAGTTAACGAGCACCCGGCGTTCGTATGGCGAATGCCGGTTTTTTTATGGATTTTTTGTGAGGGAATGGGTGGAAATTCGGGTCTGTTCGGACCTGTCTGTGATCTGCGTCATTTACGCAAAATCCCTTATATCTATTGGGGTTGCCGTTTCTTCCCGTCTCTTGACCGAACCGAAGGGTTCGCTTATAGTGGGTACGTAGGAGAAAACTACTTGCGAAGGCGTTTTCAGTCATGGCGCGGGCTGCGCGATGATGGGTTGAGAAAGGCCTTTTTGCGCGTATGGGCACGTAAATTATCTATTATTTAAGAAAAAGGTGGCTTGTGAATATGTCTGAAAAAATCTACATTGGCGTTGACTTGGGCGGTACGGCAGTCAAAGTCGGCATTTGCAATGAAGAGGGTCAACTTCTTCATACGTATGAAGGCCCGACTGAAGTCGATAAGGGCGCGGATACGATTGTCGCGAATATCGAGAAGTACGTCCGGCGCGTCGTGGAAGAATCGCCGTTCGCCTGGGAGCAGGTAGCGGGGGTAGGCGCCGGGGTGGCCGGGTTTACGAATGTCCGCGAAGGGATCATTATTTTGGCGCCGAATGTAGGTTTGAAGGATTTCCCGATTCGCGAGATCTTGGAACAGCGACTGGGCAAGCCGATCAAAATAGACAACGATGCCAATGTTGCCGCGTTGGGCGAAGCCTGGGGCGGAGCCGGCAAAGGCATCGACAACTGCGTATGCTACACGCTGGGTACCGGCGTTGGCGGCGGGATCATTATCAATGGTAAAATCTATCAAGGGTTCTCCGGGATGGCCGGCGAGCTTGGCCATATGTCTGTCGTTCCGGACTTGGAAGCCATCGGCTGCGGCTGCGGACAAATGGGCTGCCTGGAGACGGTCTCTTCAGCAACAGGCATTATCCGGATGGCTAAGGACGCCGTGGCACGCGGAGATCGGACATCGCTGTCCCATGTCGAGAACATCATGGCCAAGGACGTCTTTGACGCGGCGAAAGCCGGTGACGAGGCCGCGATCCGCATCGTGAACCGTGCGGCCTTCTATCTGGGCAAATCGATGGCGGCCGTGGCGGTCGTCCTCAATCCGCAGCTGTTTATCGTCGGCGGCGGCGTCTCGAAGGCGGGCGACATTCTATTTAATGAAGTCCGCAGCGTATTCTCTAAATTGACGCCGGAACCGGTGCAACGGGGCATGCAAATCATCCCGGCTACGCTGGGCAATGATGCGGGGATGGTTGGCGCCGCCGGCCTCTTCCTGCGCTCCTAACGCTTCAAGGGAGTTCAAGCTCAAAAAGTCGTCTTCCCATCACGAAGTCTGAGAAAACACACTAACGGAAACCAGGGGCGTTATTCGCCCGCTGCAGACACATTAAGATCTCTAACGGACTGAGGAGACCTTATTTGGAGCAAATGCAGCTAAATGGTTGTCATGCGAGCCTAATAAGGTCTCTGGGATCCGTTACAGCAGGAAATGACCGGGAAATAAGCAAATAAGGTCATTACGGTCCGTTAGAATCGGCCGGGGCTGACCACTACGGATGAGGTTGGACCGGCTGGAGCGCTCGGACCGATGGGAGCGAGCATCGGATAGTGTAGAAAAAGAACATAGGACAAGGAGAATTTCGCGAGGAGGGATCAATCGTGCCAGAGAAGGAAACAGGTTCGGTCGCCAATCTGATCATTATCACGGGCATGTCGGGGGCAGGTAAGTCGCTGGCCGTGCGAAGTCTGGAGGATCTCGGATTTTTTTGCGTGGATAATTTGCCTCCGGTGCTGATCCCCAAATTCGCCGAATTGATTGAACAGTCCAAGGGGAAAATCGCCAAGGTCGCCCTTGTCATCGACCTGCGCGGGCGGGAGTTCTTCACGGCGCTGTCGGAATCGCTGGGTTATATTAAGGAGCATTTCACGATCAAATGTGAAATTCTGTTCCTCGACGCCACCGATTCGATTCTCGTGCAGCGCTATAAGGAAAGCCGCCGCCGCCATCCGCTCGCCCCGGACGGGATGCCGCTCGACGGCATCCGGCTGGAACGCAGGATGCTGGATGAACTGCGGATGTCGGCGACCCAGGTGATCGATACCAGCAACATGAAGCCGGCGCAGCTCAAGGAGAAGATCATTTCCCGCTTCTCGCATCTGGAGAGCAGCAATTTATCGGTGTATATCACTTCATTCGGATTTAAATACGGCATCCCGATCGACGCCGATCTGGTGTTCGATGTCCGGTTCTTGCCGAACCCGCATTACATTGAGCAGCTTCGTCCGCACACGGGACAAGACAGCGATGTATATGAATATGTTATGAAGTGGCCGGAGACCCAGACGTTCCTGACCAAACTGCTGGATATGCTGCATTTCCTGCTGCCGCAGTACCATAAAGAGGGGAAAAGCCAGGTCATCATCGGGATTGGCTGCACCGGCGGCAAACACCGTTCGGTTGCGATTGCCGAATACCTGGGCCGGATGCTTGGCGTCAGTGAAACGGAAACGGTTCGCGTCAGTCATCGTGACGAAGGCCGGGACCGCTGAGGCAGCTCCCCTGCGAGTATAGAGGTTATTCAAGAAGAGGAAGATCCGATTTCTTTTTGAACCCTCATTAAGAGGTGAATCAAGTGATACATCGGGCTAAAGATACCAGAGTACCGCGGATCGTCGTGATGGGCGGGGGCACCGGATTGTCCGTCATGCTTCGCGGGTTGAAAGAGAAACCGCTCGATATCACGGCTATCGTAACCGTAGCCGACGATGGGGGCAGCTCCGGGATTTTGCGCAACGAATTGCAAATGCCGCCACCCGGCGATATTCGAAACGTCCTAACTGCACTGGCCGACGTTGAACCGCTGCTGTCGGATATGCTCAACTACCGGTTTGCCTCGGGTTCGGGGCTGGCCGGTCACAGCTTAGGGAATTTGATCTTGGCCGCGATTACAGACATTTCCGGCGACTTCGTGACGGCCGTGCGCGAGCTGAGCCGGGTCTTTGCCGTACGCGGCCGCGTGCTGCCTGCTGCCGGTCAGGCGGTAGTGCTCCATGCGGAGATGGAAGATGGCACGATCGTGACCGGAGAATCCAAGATTCCGGAGGTCCGGGGCAAGATCAAGCGGATATTCCTTGAACCGGAGGAAGTTGAACCGTTACCGGAAGCCGTGGAAGCGATTCGGGAGGCCGATGCGATTCTGATCGGACCGGGCAGCTTGTACACCAGCATCATTCCGAACCTGCTTGTGCCTAAATTGGCGGAGGCCGTATTGGAAAACACCTCCGCGATCAAAATATTCATATGCAACGTCATGACCCAACCGGGCGAGACGGACGACTATACGGTCAGCGACCACTTGCAGGCGGTATATAACCATGTCGGCAAGCATCTGTTTGACTACGTGATCGTCAATGACGGCGAGATTCCGCCGCAGGTCCAGGATTTTTATGCGGAAAAGGGCGCCAAGCCCGTCCAGGTGGACTGGGATAATGTGACCGGTCAAGGGTACAAGGTCATCGCCGATACGCTGGTATTGTTCCGCAGGTATTTGCGGCATGATGCCGATAAATTAAGCCATCATATCTATCAACTGGTTGATAACTGGATTTTACGAAAGAGGTGAGTCCCTTGTCCTTTGCGGCGCAAACCAAAAAAGAGCTGACCATGGTCGAAGCCTCGGACTGCTGCGAGCAGGCCGAATTATCCGCTTTGATCCGGATGAACGGATCGGTGCAGGTTTCGAACAAAAAGATCGTTTTGGATATCTCCACCGAAAACGCCGCGATCGCAAGGCGGATCTACTCCCTGCTGAAGAAGCACTTCCAAATTCACACGGAGCTGCTGGTCCGCAAAAAGATGCGCCTCAAGAAAAACAACGTCTACATCGTCCGCATTCCGGCTCGGGTCGAGGAGATTCTGAAGGAGCTGAAAATTGTCTCCGAAGGGTTTATTTTCAACCCGGGGATTAATCCGGAGCTCACCCGGAAAAACTGTTGTAAACGGGCTTATTTGCGCGGGGCGTTTATGGCCGGCGGCTCGGTCAACAACCCGGAGGGTTCGTCTTACCATCTGGAGATCGCTTCGATGTATGAGGAGCACTGCAAGGCGCTGGTCGATTTGGCGAATGAGTTTCATTTGAACGCGCGCTGTATCGAGCGGAAGAAAGGGTTTATTTTCTACATTAAGGAAGGCGAAAAAATCATCGAGCTCCTCAGCATCATCGGCGCGCACCAGGCGTTATTCAAATTCGAGGACGTGCGGATTATGCGCGACATGCGGAATTCCGTAAATCGCATCGTGAATTGCGAGACGGCGAATTTGAACAAAACGATCGGCGCTGCCGTCCGGCAGATCGATAATATCAAGCTGCTTCAGAAAGAAGTGGGACTGGAGAACTTGCCGGAGAAGCTGCGGGAGGTCGCTGAAATCCGCTTGGCCCACCCCGATATGAACCTGAAGGAAGTGGGCGAGCTGCTCAAGGGAACGGTCAGCAAATCCGGGGTGAACCATCGGCTGCGCAAGATCGACGAGCTCGCTGAAAAAATTCGCGGGAGCTAAAAAGGTTTTGCTGCTAGTGTCTGACGCACTCCGTATGCTATAATGATAGAAATTATAATGTCTACGAATGTGACGAAATGGATTGAATTCGTATAGGGGGTAAGTTTTCATGGTTAAACACCCGGTTACCGTTCGTTTAAAAACGGGGCTGCACGCCCGGCCGGCTGCGCTTTTCGTTCAGGAAGCGAATAAATATTCTTCGGAGATTTTTGTTGAGAAAGACGATAAAAAAGTCAATGCCAAGAGCATTATGGGGATCATGAGCCTCGCGATCAGTACCGGTACTGAAATTTACATAAGTGCGGAAGGTGCGGACGCTGAGCAGGCTGCAAACGCTTTAATCAATTTGGTCAGCAAAGAGGAGTTGGAGAACCAGTAAACGCTGGTTTTGCCTTTCGGAACAAGGGGATGTTTCCGTGGATTTTCCGCGGGACCATCCTTTTTTTGCGTTGGAGCTGCAACATTTGTCCGCGGTTTGCGTTTAGAAGATAAATTACCAAAGTCTATCAAAAACTAATGGAGGTCATGAACATGAAAACATGGTTAAAACCTGTAGCGTCGGTGTTGGTTGCGGGGACATTGATCGCCGGGGGGACGTTTGTAAGCGGTGCCTTGAATGCTCCGGTCCCGGTCTACGCGGATGGCGAGATGCAGAAGAATGTGATTACCGTGGTGGGCAGCGGGGAGTTGTCCGTGAAGCCGGACGTGGCGTATCTGTCGATCGGCGTGGTGACGGAAGCCAAGACGGCGAAGGAAGCGCAAAGCGCCAATGCGACTAAGGTAGCTGCCCTGACCAAGCTGCTGAAGGAGACCTGGGGGATTGCCGACAAGGATATCCAAACCGGCCAACTCTACGTCCAACCGAATTATACGTATAACGAGAAGGACGGCCAGCAAATCAAGGGGTATTCCGCGCAGCATTCGCTGGAAGTGACTTACCGCGATTTGACGAAGGTTGGACAGCTGCTGGATGCGGCATCCGCAGCGGGCGCCAACCGGATCGACAATATCCGTTTCAGCACCGAGAATCCGGATCAGTATCAGGATCAAGTGATCCAAAAAGCGATGAATGACGCGAACAAGAAGGCGGCGTCGATCGCCAAAGCGGCAAACCGTCAAGTGGGCGTCGTGCTTAGCATCAGCCAGGCCAGCGCCGGCACGCCGATTTTCACGCAGAACTATAAGATGATGGAAATGGCCGCGGCGGATTCCGCAGCGAGCACGCCGGTAGAACCGGGCGAAATCGACTTGCAAATGACGTTGACCGTGATGTATGAGCTGAAATAGGGGGAGCGCAGGACCCTCGGAAGTTGGGTTCTAGGCAAGTCATTATTTCATGGAAAGGTGATTTGAAATGCTGAATAAAAATGTAGTGTTTTTACTCACATTTACAGTTATTTTTTCCAGCATGTCATTTGCCTACGGGGATACATCTCAACTGCACATCGAGCCATCAATAATCAATAAGAAAGCTTTGAAAGAATCTGTGAAGTCTAATGTAGTTCAATTGGAGCAGATGCAACCAAGAGGGTTAAATGGGAATACACAGGAATTAAAGATTGAAAAAGAAGGAAAAATCCGATTGAATTTACAAGAGGAAATTTCCAAGTTGGATGACGTGAAGACGAAAATTCCGGTGCAAGTCTATTTGCCCCACGGTGATGAATTTGAAGAAAAATTTAGTGAAGAAATCAAATTGGCCTTTGGAAACGAAATGACCTTCGAGAAAGTAGGATATAACACGTTCGACTTGTTAGTTAGCATAGATCAACTGGGGATTCTTGAGTCCTTGTCTACTGTTGAAGATATTTTTGCTCAACCTAAAAGTGATGAAGAAATTTATATATTATCCGACTCTTAAGAAGAAGTGATGCCGAATTTCTAGAGTAAGTTCCTTTTTTGGTCATGTTTCATTGAGCGTCTAAAAAAGCACCTCGATAGGTCTATTGCCAATCGAGGTGCTTTAGTTTGTTGTGCGATCTGCTTTAATCTTGCTAACGAACAAGCTCCGTTTTTCCGGCCATGACCTCAATCAGGATCCAGGAGGCAAGTTTATATCCATACATAAAGGCTGCTTCGGCGTGCATGGAGTCGGCTTGAGAGCGTAAATCCAGCAATTCTTCGAGCTCTAGAAAGTCGTGTTCGGGCAGCTTGTCCCTCCACACTTTCATCGTCTCGGATATTTTGCGATTTAATGGGCGATATTCCGGGTTTTTTGAAACGATGAGCTCGTCCGGGTAAATACCGCCGCTAAAAAGTTCTTCCAAGATACTTTTCATACGCTCCATCCTTTCGTCTCTTACGTTTGCAATTCCTTGAAAGGGGGGACCGCACATGGTAGGATATTTATGCAGTCTGCCTTTTAGGTGATTGCGTGTGGGAAGTGGCGTGGTCTTGGTTAAGAGGGCGCCGCTTCCTTTTATTTATTTAGGTCGTCGTGGATCCGATGAATCCCCCTCCGGATGACTTCTGAACGGGAAGTATTTAACTCTTTGGCGCTGTCATCGAGTTTTTCCAAAGTCATCTTATCTACCCGAACACGAAGCATGGTGTCCATAGGGTTGTCCGTTTTCGGCCCCGGTTTCTTTTTAGCTACCAATATGTCACCTCCAATCTGTAGCTACAAGACAACCATAAATTTGTGGCTACAAGTTGTCAAGATGATCATAAACATGGATTTGAAATCTTTTTGACATAAGTCAAAAGACATATCCAGGTTAGTTATAGGGAACGGTGGGAAAGTGCAACGCTTGAAGATGACGCTATTTGGCCCGAAACGGGGAACTTCAATTGTAGCGTTTACGAGTCGGCGATAACGCCCGTATAAGCAGAGTGGCAAGCGTTAGCGCATAAATGCCGGACAGATCGGCCGCTCAGCTTCCTCGTTTATCCAGCGGGTGCCGATCGCCAAGATCCAACAAAAACTATTGTAACCCGCGCCAAAACAAGGTATAGTGAATATGCGAAAAAATGATCTAGGACCGTTAAGCCATACCAATGGATATGGCTTTTTTTTCTTAGGAAGACAAGCCTACATTGAAGGAGTTGATGCAAAGATGATAGAACTGGCCGCGGTGGAGAAGCACTTTGCGGGACAGGTCGCCTTGCATCCGCTATCGCTCACGATTAAGGAAGGGGAATTCCTCACCTTGCTGGGCCCAAGCGGCTGCGGCAAGACGACGATTTTGCGCATGATCGCCGGGTTCGAGCAACCGACCTCAGGGAAAATCCTGCTGGACGGAAAGGACCTGACGAATCTGCCGCCGAATCGCCGGGATTTGAACCTTGTTTTCCAACACTATGCCTTGTTTCCTCATATGACGGTGGAAGAGAATGTCGCCTTCGGGCTTAAGATGAAAAAGATGCCGGCGAAGCAGCAGCAGGAGCGCGTGCAAGAGGCGGTTGAAATGACGCAGCTGACCGCGCTTACCAAGCGGTATCCGCATCAGCTGTCCGGCGGGCAGCAGCAGCGGGTCGCCATCGCGCGAGCCATCGCCAATAAGCCGCGGGTGCTGCTGCTGGACGAACCGCTGGGCGCGCTGGATCTGCAGCTTCGCAAAAGCCTGCAGGGCGAGCTCAAGCAGCTGCAGCGCAGCCTCGGCATCACCTTCGTATACGTTACGCATGACCAGGAAGAAGCGATGATGATGTCCGACCGCATCGTTGTGATGAACAGCGGCCAGGTGGAGCAGATCGGCACGCCGCGGGAAATTTACGCACAGCCGGCCACGTTGTTTTCGGCCACCTTCGTGGGTGAGAACAACATCTTCTCCCGGGACGGGCAGTTGTTTGCTGTGCGGCCGGAGAAGCTGAAGGCCGTGCGGGGCAGCGAAGGCGTTGAACCTAAACGAAGCGGCGAACTGCTGGATGTGTTGTATCTCGGCGGCGTGCATAAGCTGATCGTTCAGCTCGACAACGAACCGATGACGGTATCCGTCGTGCTTGATGTTAACGATGAGCGTACATGGCAAATTGGAGAGACGGTTGGGGTGGATTGGAAGCCGGAGGACGAGGTGGTCATCGGATCATGAAGAAATCTGGCTTGAGCATGCTGCCGGTGCTCCTGTGGTTATGCCTGTTCCTGGTCGTGCCGATGATGATCGTGGTGGGGATCTCTTTTATGGGACGCGACGATCTCGGCAACGTTGTGCTGGATTTTAACCTGGATGCCTACGCGTTATTTTTTGACCCGTTATATTTGGGGATATATTGGGATACGATCCTGTTGTCGGTGGTGACGACGGCGTTGTGCCTGCTGCTCAGTTACCCGCTGGCTTACTATATCGCCAACGCCGGCCCGAGAATGCAAACCTGGGGCTTGGTGCTCATTACGGTGCCGTTCTGGATTAACTTCCTCATCCGCACCTATGCCTGGGTGCTCCTGCTGCGCACGCAAGGGATTGTCAACGAACTCTTGCTCGGCATGGGGCTGATCTCTGAACCGCTGCAGATGCTGTATACCAAAGGCGCAGTCCTGCTTGGCATGGTCTATACGTTTATTCCGTTTATGGTGCTGCCGATTTATGTGGCGCTGGAGCAAATGGACAAGAAGCTGCTGGAGGCCGCCAGCGATCTTGGAGCGACGCGCTGGAGAGCGTTCTGGCATATCACCCTGCCGCAGACCAAGTCCGGGATCATGACCGGCTCGGTACTGGTCTATGTCTCCACAACCGGGATGTTTGTCGTGACGGACATCCTCGGCGGGGCGAAATCGGCGATGATCAGCAACATCATACAGAGCCAGTTCCTCGGGGCCCGCAACTGGCCGTTTGGCTCGGCGCTGTCCGTGATCTTCGTGATCACATCGCTGATTCTGATCGCGCTGTTTAACCGGGCGATGACCTCCCGGTATCAAAAAGTGCGGGAGGTGCGTTCATGAAAACCAAAAGCCATCCGCTGCTGGGTGTTCACTCGCTGGTGATGATGATTTTTATCTATGTGCCGATCCTGTTTATCGTTGCTTACTCGTTTAACAGTTCCAGACTGGCGGCCGATTGGAGCGGCTTTACGTTCGATTGGTATGTCTCGCTGTTTGAGAATCGCCATGTCATGGAGGCGCTGGCGAACAGCTTGACGGTAGCGATTGTCTCGACGGTGATCTCGACGGTGCTCGGCACGCTGGCGGCGCTGGCAATGCGGAAGCTGGGCCGACGCTCCAAGGCGGGAATGGGCGGCTTGCTGTATTTACCGATTATCATTCCGGATATTATCATGGGCTTGTCGCTGCTGGTGCTGTTTAATCAACTGCATATGCCGCTTGGCAAAATGACGATCATCATCGCCCATATTACGTTTAGCTTGTCCTATGTCTACGTTGTCGTCACTACCCGACTTTCCGGGATGGGGGGACAATTGGAGGAGGCGGCGCAGGATCT
Organism: Paenibacillus phocaeensis; assembly: GCF_900021165.1. Classification (GTDB taxonomy): domain Bacteria; phylum Bacillota; class Bacilli; order Paenibacillales; family Paenibacillaceae; genus Fontibacillus; species Fontibacillus phocaensis. The sequence goes on from NZ_FCOQ01000015.1 coordinate 53,237, forward strand.
GGGGGCGAGCTCGTGGCAGACGTTCCGTCATGTAACTTTGCCGCAAATCGCTCCGGGCATTATTTCCGGGGCTTTGATCGCATTTACGCTGTCGCTGGATGACTTCATGGTCAGCTTCTTCGTCAGCGGGCCGAATTCGACCACGCTTCCGATATACATCTATGGACAGGTCAAAAGGGGTATTTCCCCGGAAATTAACGCGCTGTGTACGATTTTGATCCTGGTCACGGTCACTTTGATCTTCCTGGCGCAATTTGTGCTGAATCGCGGTAAAGGTCAGAAGAAACAATCCGTGCTGCCGTTCTAGAAACGTCCTAGAAAAGGAACATTCTTATTTTCCGTATAACGACTGAGAAGGGAGATTGGGAATTGAACAATACGAAAATGAAATGGGCCGGCCTTGTGCTGGCAAGTTTGATGCTGATTGGATTGCTGTCCGGCTGCGGATCTTCGAAAGAGACGCTCAACATTTACAGCTGGGCTGACAATTTTGACGAGGAAGTCTTGAAGCAGTTCGAGAAAGAGTTCGACGTGAAAATCAATTATGACGTGTTTGCGAACAACGAAGACCTGTTGGCCAAAATTAAAGCGGGCGGCGGCGGTTACGACCTGATTCAGCCGTCCGATTACATGGTGGCGACGATGATCAAGCAGGATCTGCTGGCTCCGCTGGACATGAACAACATCCCGAACTTCGCCAATGTGTCGGAGGCCTACAAGAACCCGTCCTACGATCCGGGGAACAAGTACTCCATCGTCTATACCTCGGGGGTGACCGGGATCGCCTACAACAAGAAATACGTGAAGGACGAGATCGACAGCTGGGAAGACCTGTGGAATCCCGAATACAAGGGTAAGGTCATCTTGCTGGACGATAATCGTGAAGTGATCGGCATGGCCTTGAAAAAAGCCGGGCATTCCAACAGTTCCACGGACGAAGGGGAAATCACGGCCGCAGTGGAAGACCTGAAGGCGCTGCTTCCCAGCGTACTGGCGTTTGATACCGACAATATCAAGCAGAAGATGATTCAAGAGGAAGGCTGGATCGCCACCGTATGGTCGGGCGACGCTTCCTATATCGCGCAGGACAACCCGGACGTGGCTTACGTCGTTCCGAAGGAAGGCGGCACGATCTGGTCGGATAACTATGCGATTCCGAAGGATTCGAAGCACAAAGAGCTGGCTGAGAAATTCATCAACTTCATGCTCGACCCGGAAGTGAGTGCGAAGAACTACGAATCGATCGGCTACAGCGATCCGAATACGAAAGCGGCGGAATTCCACAGCGAAGATTACCGGAACGACAAGATGATTAATCTGTCGGAGGACGAATTGTCCCGGACGGAGTGGCTTGGCGACGTGGGCGACAAGCTGCAGCTGTACGACCGTTTCTGGACCGAATTGAAGAGCGGACGCGAGTAATTTCGGTTTGCTCCTGCGAAAGCGCCAGGCGCTTCCCGTTAGGGAAGGCGTGCTGGCGTTTTTGCGTACATGAATTGTCGCCACCGAGGTCATAATTTAGGTATGAACTTAAAGAGGGTGGCGATAACAAATGAAGCGTAACGCGGTAAAAATGATGACTTCGCTGATGACTGCCGGCCTGATGATCTCCAGTGTGGCCGTCGTTCCGGCCGAAGCTGCGCCGTCATCGCCGGTGGAGCTCAGCGGGGGGATAAATGCGGCGAATTCCGGCCCGCAGCAGGGGCAGCAAGGCGTTAAGGTCACGAACCATATGATCGAGAAGAAGATTCCGGAAGCCTCGATTAAAGTCGACTATCCGCAAATCAGCGGGTTGAAGCATAAATCGGTGCAGAAGAAGATCAACAAGCTGCTGAAAGAGAAGGCGGAGACGTTTGTGGCCCATGCGTTGAAGGAAGCGAAGGCGGGGCAGCCGACAACGCCCAGCGGCAACCCTTACGAATATGTCGGCACCTACAAGGTGACATACAACCAGGACGGAGTGCTGAGCCTGTACCAGGATTGGTATTCCTATACCGGCGGCGCACATGGGGTGACGGTTCGCGAAGGCTTGACGTTCCGTCTGGATAACGGCAAGCTGCTGACCTTGGACGAGGTGCTTCGGGCCAACCCGAATTATCGCAGCATCGTCGATCCGGCCATCGCCCAGAAGCTGCAGGAAACCGACGGATACTTCGGCAACTTCAAAACGATTGGTCCGAACCCGTCATTTTATGTGCAGGGGGATGGCGTTACGATCTTTTTCCAACTGTATGAATATCTGCCCTATGTGTTTGGCTTCCCGGAATTTCATTTCCCGTTTGCTCAACTGCTGCCGCCGGGAACGAATCCGTTTGATTTCAAAACGCGCTAATGGGTTTGATTCCTCTACCGTTCTCATCGGCAGATTGCTGCCGGGAGGGCGGTTTTTTTTTGGGGAGAGTGGGGAAGAGGGGGGAAAGTTGCATTTTGTGCATCAATTCGGGCGGATCCAAGGCGTTTCAGGTCAGATTGTTGCAAAAAATGCAGCATAATTGCAGCAGCAGCTCCAATGTACCCAAAAATGTTGTATAAAAGACAACAATCAGCGCGAACGGGGACGGTCCAGTTCAAAAATGTTGCAGGAAATTCAACATTCGCCTCAGCTTAGCCCCGGTGAAGTCGGATTCAGCAGAGCCTCTTGCGCGCATGAAGCTTGGCAAGGCAATATCACGGCGCCTATAAATCTCCTTGCGTTTTGCGGTGAAACGGTTACAATAGGAATCAGCAACGTGATGTTAACGTGAACAATAGGAGATCTTAGGGATCAATTGAAGGGAGAACGGGAACATGGCGAAGAAGTTTTTGGGGAAAAATTTTCTGCTGAACAGCGATACGGCGGAGAAGTTGTATCATCAATACGCGAAGGATCTGCCGATCCTCGATTATCACTGCCACTTAAGCCCGCAGGAAATCTACGAGAATAAGAAGTTCCGCAACCTGACCGAGGCCTGGCTGGGCGGCGATCACTACAAGTGGCGTGTGATGCGCGCTTGCGGCATTGACGAGGAGCTCATTACCGGAGGGGCGGACGATTACGACAAGTTCCTGGCCTGGGCCAAGGTTGTTCCGCAGCTGCTCGGCAATCCGTTGTACCACTGGACGCATCTGGAGCTGCAGCGGTTCTTCGGCATTCAGGAGCTGTTGAACGAGCAGAGTGCTCCGGCGATCTGGGAGAAAGCCAATGCCAAGCTGCAAAGCGAAGGGTTTGGCGCACGCGATTTGATTACGAAGTCCAAGGTAACGGTGGTGTGCACTACTGACGATCCGGCGGATTCGCTCGAATATCATTTGAAGATCAAGGAGCTTGCGGGCTTTGAGACGGCGGTATTGCCGAGCTTCCGCCCTGACAAGTTCCTGGAGATCAATCGCGAGACGTTCAAGCCTTGGCTGGCGAAGCTGGAGGCGGCTGTTGGCAAGCCGATTACGAACTACGGGGCGTTGTTGGATGCGCTCCGCGAACGGATCGACTTCTTCCATGAGATCGGCGGCTGCGTGTCCGACCATGCCCTGGATACGCTGGAATACCGTGAGACGACGCTGAAGGAAGTGGAGGCGATCTTCGCGAAGGCGCTCAGCAAAGGCGCTGTCACGCCGGTGGAGGAGCGGAAGTACAAGTCGTATACGATGCGGTTCCTCGGCAAGGAGTACGCCGCTCGCGGGTGGGCGATGCAACTGCATATCCATGCGCTGCGGAATACGAATACGGCGATGCTCAAGCAGCTAGGCCCGGATACGGGCTACGACGCGATCAACGACGGGCCGGTGGCTGAAGCACTGGCGGGGCTGCTGGACGCCCTGGAGCGGGATGGCGGACTGCCGAAGACGATCCTGTACTCGCTGAACCCGAACGATTACTGGGCCATCGCCAGCATTATGGGCAGCTTCCAGGGCGGCGGCGTGCCGGGGAAGATCCAGTTCGGCACGGCCTGGTGGTTCAATGACAACAAGGACGGAATGATCCAGCAGATGCGTACGCTGGCCAACTTAGGCGTGTTGTCGCAGTTCGTCGGGATGCTGACGGACTCCCGCAGCTTCCTGTCCTATACGCGGCACGAATATTTCCGCCGCTTGCTGTGCGACGTGCTCGGCGATTGGGTCGACCGCGGCGAAGCACCGGAGGACTTTGAGCTTCTCGGACGGATTGTTACCGACATTTGCTATGGGAATGCGAAGCGGTATTTTGCTTTTCCGGAACAATAGAAAGGGTTGACGCTGCTTCATGTCTGCGACGATCAAAGACATCGCCCGGCTGGCGAATGTCTCGCATATGACGGTTTCCCGGGCGCTGAACCACAGTCCGCTCATCAAGGAGGAGACCAAACGCAAGATTCTGGAGATTGCCGAGCAACTGCAGTATGTACCGAATTACAACGCAAAAAGTTTGGTGCTGCAGCGATCGCATACGATCGGGTTGTTTTTTACGAGCATGGTCCAGGGGACTTCTTCCAGCTTTCTTGCCGAGGCCATTCGCGGTGTGGGGCAGGAGGTTGGCGTCCAGTATAACTTGTTTCTGCGGGGAATCGATGATTTCGAGGATTTCAGCTCGATTCATCGCCGGCGGTTTGACGGCATTCTGCTGATGAGTCAAAGCGAACGCGACGATGCGTTTATCCGCCATGTGCGGGAACAGGAAATCCCGCTGGTTGTGTTGAATCGGAACGTAGGTGACCCGGCCATCGTCAATTTCGTGTCCAACGACCGGGAGGGGGCCTATGCGTTGACGCGGTACTTAATCGATTTGGGCCATACGCGTATCGGTCTGGTGGAAGGGATCCCCGGCTACAAGTCGACGCAGGAGCGCAAGGAAGGGTACCTGGGAGCCATGACGTCCGCTGGCCTGGAGGTCAGGAAGGAATGGGTCGTGGAGGGACGCTACGACGTGGAGAGCGGGTATCTGGCGATGGGGAGGCTGATGGCGCTGTCGCTGGCGGAACGGCCGACTGCGGTTTTCTGCAGCAACGACGACATGGCGATCGGTGCGATGAAGGCGGCTGCGGAGGCGGGATTGCAAATTCCGGCGGACGTCTCGGTCGTCGGGTTTGACGACATCGGCTTCTCGCACTACACGAATCCGCCGCTCACCACGGTGCAGCGCCCGATTGAGCAGCTCAGCCGGATGGGTGCGCGCAAGGTCCTCGAGTTGATCGATGAGCCCGCGGTTGGCGGGGAGTGCGTGCTGCTGGATACGCGGCTGGTGTGCCGCGAATCAACGGGAGCGCCCCTTCTTTAGCTTTAGAGTTAGGGCGCGTTAAGCTCGGGTGAAATGCCAAGAACCCGCCGGAGGGGATGCTCTGGCGGGTTCTTTTTGGTGGGGATCGGTGGGGAGGGTGGCGGGCTAATGCTCTCCGTTTAACCGACTTCGACTGGAATCAACTTGAACTCGTTGACGTCGGCCAGGCCCCGATTGGTAATGCGCAGCTCGGGGATGACCGGCAGGGCGATCAGCGAGAAGGTCATGAACGGCGCGTTCAGTTGGCAGCCGAGCTGCTTCCAGGCGGCCTCCAGCCCGTTTACCTGCGCGACGACCGTCTCTAACGGTTGATCGGACATCAGCCCGGCGATGACCATCGGTACAGCGGCCAGCACCTGGCCGTCCCGCACGGCGATCATGCCGCCGCCCAGCTTCGCCAGCTCGTTCGCGGCAAAAGCCATGTCCTCGGGATTCGTCCCCATGACGAGCAGGTTGTGGCTGTCATGGGCCACGGTGGAGGCCACGGCCCCTTGCTTCAGACCAAAGCCCCGCGCGAAGGCGAGAGACCGCTCGCCAGACCCGCGGTGCCGGTCGATGCAGGCCAGCGTGGCGATGTCCTGCCCGGCGGCCGGGCGCACGACTCCGTCTCCGTCAACCGGCACGGTTGCCGTCCCCTTCGCTGTGCGGGCGCTATTCTCGATCACGTCGATGACGTGGATCGTCGTTTCCGCCTGGCCGCTGGCGCTGCTGCGATAGAGGAAGTCTTCGGCGGTCAGCGGACGCGCCAACTTCACTGAGGCGCGCGCCTGCGCCGGATAGGGGTACGCCGGAAACGGCACGCGGAGCTGCCCGGCGTCGTAGGCGACCTTGCCGTCGGTGATGACGGTCGAAGGTTCCATCCGGCGCAGGTCGCCGATCAGCAGCAAGTCCGCGCATTTCCCCGGCGCGATGCCGCCCAAGTCGCCGTCGACCTTGAAGTACCGCGCCGTGTTGATCGTTCCCATCCGAATCGCGGTGACCGGGTCGACGCCCTCCTCGATGGCCCGGCGCACGACATGGTTCATGTGGCCGTGCTCGATCAGCGTCTGCGGATACACGTCGTCAGTGACCAGAAGGATGTTCGAAGGATCGACATGGTCTTCGGTGACGACCTTGATCACTTCCTTGACGTCATGCCAAGCGGAGCCTTCGCGGATCATCAGGTGCATGCCGATGCGCAGCTTCGCCAGCCCCTGCTCCCGGGTCACCGTCTCGTGACAGGAGGTGACGCCCGAAGCTGTGTATGCTTGGAGCATGCGCTCGTCATCGCTTGGGAAGTGTCCCGTTACCGTCTTGCTAGCTTCCATCGTTGCTTGGATCTCGCCAAGCATCTTCGGATCGCCGTATACGACGCCGGGGAAGTTCATGACTTCGCCCAGCCCTTCAACGCCTTCCCAAGTCATTCCTTCGGCAATATCGCCGGTGTCCAGCGTGGCCCCGGCATCCTCCAAATGATCGGTGGCCGGGACGCAGGAAGGAAACGTGGTGTAGACCTTAAGCGGCAGGCTCTGGCCTTCCTCGTGCATCCAGCGTACGCCTTCCGCGCCAAACACATTGGCGATTTCATGCGGGTCCATGAAGATGGCGGTCGTGCCTTTTGCGATCGCCGCCTTGGCGAACTCCGCTACCGACAGCATGGTGCTCTCCACGTGCATATGTCCGTCCAGAAGGCCGGGGACAATGTGACGGCCCGTCGCGTCGATGACGACGGTATCATCGCCAATCGTATGCGCCGCGTCTCCCACGAAGGCGATGCGCCCTTCGGCAATGGCGACATCCGTCTGCGGCTGGAGCTCCCCGGTGTAGACGTTGACCAAGGTACCGCCTTTCACGACCAAATCGGCTTTCGTCGTGCCCATGGCGACGTTCGCCAATGTGCGGCTTACTTCATACTGCTTCTTCCTAGCGGCTTGCTTCATCTTCCAGTTCGCTCCTTTAGAGTAAGTAATCTTTCATGAACCCATTCTTCTCTTCGTCCGATTGAGTAGCTGCTAAATCGAACCGGCAATCAAGTTCAGCCAACCAAGCCAAGTTGGATTAGCGAGGTTAAGTGGCTCAGTGTGCGTAGTCGAACCGATCGGGCTGAGTAGCACGATGTGAGTGATTCAGCCAATCGAGCTCAAAGTAACTTAATGTGAGTAGTCGAACCGACCGGGCTAAGTAGCTGAATGTGAGTAATTCAAGTAACCTAGCCCAAAGTAACTCAAAGTGAGTAGTCGAACCGACCGGGCTGAGTAGCTGAATGTGAGTAATTCAACTAATCTAGCTCAAAGTAACTTAATGTGAGTAGTCGAACCGATCGGGCTGAGTAGCTGAATGTGAGTAATTCAAGTAACCTAGCCCAAAGTAACTCAAAGTGAGTAGTCGAACCGATTGGGCTAAGTAGCACGATGTGAGTGATTCAACCAATCGAGCTCAAAGTAACTTAATATGAGTAGTCGAACCAACCGGGCTAAGTAGCTGAATGTGAGTAATTCAAGTAACCTAGCTCAAAGTAATTTAATGTGAGTAGTCGAACCGACCGGGCTAAGTAGCTGAATGTGAGTGATTCAAGTAACCTAGCCCAAAGTAACTCAAAGTGAGTAGTCGAACCACGGGCTGAGTAGCTGAATGTGAGTAATTCAACCAATCTAGCTCAAAGTAACTTAATGTGCGTAGTCGAACCGATTAGGCTAAGTAGCTGAATGTGAGTGATTCAACCAATCTAGCTCAAATTAGCTCAAAGTGAGTAGTCGAACCGACCGGGCTGAGTAGCTGAATGTGAGTGATTCAACCAATCTAGCTCAAAGTAACTTAATGTGAGTAGTCGAACCGACCGGGCTGAGTAGCTGAATGTGAGTAATTCAAGTAACCTAGCCCAAAGTAACTCAAAGTGAGTAGTCGAACCGATCGGGCTGAGTAGCTGAATGTGAGTGATTCAACCAATCGCCAGCTCTAACGCTTGCCACAGCTCTTAAGTTGGCGAATTTCGCGATGTTTTGTGTCTAACGCTTGTCACAAAGCTTATTGTCCAATTTACGGCGGAAAATAGGTGCTTTTGTTAGAAATAGCGTGTCTCATCGTCGTTAGAGTTCAGATATGGCTCAAAAAGCGGATTTAGCGTGTCTCACCAGCGTTAGAGCGGGCGGTTGGAGATACAGCGGCGGGGGAATAGCTCAACGGACCCTCCTGCTGCATTGCGCTTAAGGCTCTGCCGGCAAGCTAGCACCGCCAGCCCGCCCCAGGCCCTCGCGCGCGGCTCGGCCGCCCAGGGGCGGCGCATGCGCTCCGCGAAGCACCCGCCGCCG
>NZ_FCOQ01000016.1 GCF_900021165.1 Paenibacillus phocaeensis
CCCCGCCGGCACCGCCAGCCCGCCCCGCGGCATCACCCCACCGAGTTATATTTAAATTTAAATATAACAAGAAAGGCCGCCCTTCGAACAGAGCTTTCTGTTCGAAGCGCAGCCTTTCGGTTCAAGCCTTACGCTTTGGCGGTTGGATTCACTTTCTCGATGACTTGGTCGACCAAGCCATATTCTTTCGCTTCCGCCGCGCTCATGAAGTAGTCGCGGTCGGTGTCCTTCTCGATCCGATCCAGCGGTTGGCCGGTCCGTTCGGCGAGGATTTGGTTCAGCTTGTCGCGCATCTTGAGGATCCGGCGAGCGCGGATCTCGATGTCTGTCGCTTGGCCTTCCGCTCCGCCGAGCGGCTGATGGATCATGATTTCGCTGTTCGGCAGCGCATAACGTTTGCCCGGGGCGCCGGCGTTCAGCAGGAAGGCGCCCATCGAAGCGGCGAGCCCAACGCAAATCGTGGAGACGTCCGCTTTGATGAATTGCATCGTATCATAAATCGCCATGCCGGCCGTAATGGAACCGCCAGGGCTGTTAATGTAAAGGGAGATGTCCTTCGTTGGATCTTCCGCGTCCAGAAACAGCATCTGGGCAATGATGGAGTTGGCGACGACATCGTTCACCTGAGAGCCCAGGAAGATGATCCGGTCCTTAAGCAGACGGGAATAAATGTCATAAGCGCGTTCGCCGCGGTTGCTTTGTTCTACGACCATAGGAATATAACTCACCGATAAAACCTCCTTAAATTTAGGGTGTTCATGCGGAACGACCCACCAAATAGTCTGCAAAGAAACGTCTCCATCAATCTAAGAATTGACGGAAACGATGAAGATTAATCTCATCATAAACAATTTATTCGAGAAAGTCAAAGAAAGTCAAACTCAGGGAAATAAAAAAGTCCGGAAGACGTGAGTCACAGGACTTAGCAGCAACATGCAAATATTGCAAATGCAAATATGTAATGGCGCGCCCGCGAGGAATCGAACCTCGATCTCAGGCTCCGGAGGCCTACGTCATATCCATTGGACCACGGGCGCAAATTTAGCGAACAAAAAGTATTATATGACATTTTAAATCAAAACGCAAGGTGCAAATCAAAATGGGAAGCGGGGAAGGGCCGGGCTGCGAAAAGAGAGGTCATTTTTAAAAAATCGCAAAAATAAGGATTGTCATGTAAGCGTTTCTATGATAACTTGAGAAATATATAAAAACGTTTTTATAGATAGGGTGTATCGATGGATGGGGAAAGTCACCATTAAAGATGTTGCCAAAGCAGCAGGAGTTTCAATCTCCACGGTCTCCAACGCGCTGAACGATGTGGATGTGCTGAATCCGGAGACCAAATCCCATGTGCTGAAGGTTGCCAAGCAGCTGAACTATGTCCCGAATCTGAATGGGAAGCAGCTGAAGTCGAAGAAAACGAATATGCTTGGTTTTTTTACAACCAGCGTATCCGGACCTTATTTCTACATTTTAGTTGAATCGATGGCGCGCGAGAGCGAGCGGCTCGGGTATGGCTTGCACGTGATGGTCACGGCCGACAAGCAAACCATTATCAGCAATATTATGGGCCGCCGGGTGGATGGCGTCATTATCTACGAAGAGCTGCGGATTGATGATCAGGACATCGCGATGATGGAGAAGGACAAGATCAAGGCGGTATTTCTGGATCGGGTTATTCAGAAAGAGACGATGGGAACGGTTATTTTCAATTCCTATGCCTCCTCGTACGAGGCCACGAAATACCTAATCAGCCTGGGGCATAAGACCATCGCTTACCTCTCCGGCGTGGATACGATGTACGACAGCGTGCAGCGGAAGGAAGGGTACCTTGCGGCCTTGCGGGAACATCAGCTTCCGGTCGACGAGGATCTCATTGTGCAGGGGTATTTTGAAGAAGAGAGTACCTATAATGCGGTTCGGGCTTTTGTTCACAAGCATCCGGGCAAAATACCGGACGCGATCCTGGCGGGCAACGATCTGAGTGCGATCGGCTGTATTAAGGCGCTGCGTTCTTACGGCCTTGAAGTTCCGCGAGATATCAGCGTCGTAGGTTTTGACGATATCGACATTGCCCAGTATTTCACGCCGCCGCTAACCACGGTTCGGAACCAGATCGCCAGACAAGGCATTTTGGCCGTCAACCATTTGGTGAATATGATCAAGCATCGGGAGCAAGGGAAGGTGCAGCAACTGGATGGAGAATTGATCGTGCGCGGATCGAGCCATGTCCGTTTGCGTCAGGACTAATTAAGCTCGGCCAGCTTGAAAGCGTTTCATATCAGAACAGGGGTTTTTTCGATGAAAATAAAAACGTTTTTATCCCTCTGGGATTGGGATAAAGAGAGGAGCGCAAAATGGCGAAGTCTGCTGCGTCAGCCAAACAACCGATGGGATTAAGAATGAAGCAATTCTTCATCGACTTCAGCAGGCAATGGGAGATCCAGTCGATGATCTGGCCGGGCATCATTTTTATGATTATTTTCTGCTATGTGCCGATTTACGGATTAACGATCGCTTTCAAGAACTATACGGTCATCGATACGTTAAGCTCGGCCCCGTGGGTGGGGTTGGATAACTTCAAGATTATCGCAAGCGACAAGTATTTCTGGGATTCCGTGGTCAACACGCTGGGGATCAGCTTCCTGAAGCTGGCCATCGGATTCGTCATCCCGATTATCCTGGCGATCATGATCTACGAAGTCGGCATGGGACGGTTCAAGAAAATCGTTCAGACCCTCTCCTATCTGCCGCATTTCTTGTCCTGGATCGTGCTTGGCGGGATGCTCATCACCTGGTTCTCGACCACCGGCATGTTCAACCAACTGCTGCTCGACTTGGGGTTGATTTCGAAAGCGCAGAATATCCTGCTGGATCCGGGCAAATATTGGTGGATTGCCGTCTTGTCTGATGTCTGGAAAGAGGCGGGCTGGGGAACGATCCTGTATCTCGCCATCATGGCCAAGATCGATCCAACCTATTACGAGGCGGCCAAGATCGACGGGGCGAGCCGGCTCCGGCAAATTTGGAACATCACGTTACCGAATATGAAGATGATTATCAGCTTGAACCTGATCTTGACCGTCAGCGGTCTGCTCGGTTCCAACCTGGACCAGACCTTGGTGCTGATGAATTCCCAGAACCGGGAGAAAGCCGAGGTGATCAACTCCTACGTGTATCGGATGGGGATGACCCAAGGGGACTTCTCTTATGCGACCGCCGTCGGACTCGGCGTTTCGATCGTATCGGTTATTTTGTTGGTGCTTGCCAATAAGGTGACCCGCAAACTCAACGATAATCAATCTGTCCTGTAAGGAAGGAGCAGCAGCCATGAATCGAAAGGCGGTCAAACAGGATCTCGACAGCAGAATCTTTGATACGGTGAACGTCACGATCCTGATTCTATTTACGATCATTATTGTCATTCCGCTCTGGAACGTGATCGTTTCTTCCTTCAGTTCGGGGCGGTCGCTTGCGGAAGGCGGCTTCGTCTTCTGGCCGAAGGAATTCTCCTTGGAGAACTATCAGGCGGTGTTTCGGGACCCTACGATTTGGCAGTCGTTCCTGATCTCGGTCCTCAAGACGGTCATTGGCGTAGTGACCCACGTCTTCTTCTGCGCCATGATCGGTTACGGTCTCAGCAAGAGTAATGTGCGCGGCCGCAAGCTGTACGTCACGATGGGCGTCATTACGATGTTCTTCTCGGGCGGCATGATTCCGACGTACTTGCTCATTAAATCGCTGGGCTTGCTCAACAGCTTCTGGGTGTATATCATCCCGGCCTTGTTCAGTTATTACGATGTCGTGATTCTGATGAACTTCTTCCGGAACGTGCCGGATTCCCTGGAGGAGTCGGCCAAGATCGACGGTGCCGGCGACTGGAAAATCTTCCTCAAAATCTTCATTCCCTTATCGATGCCGGCGATGGCAACGATCGCGTTGTTCAACGGGGTGAACCAGTGGAACGACTTCATGACGACAAAGCTGTACATTACGGATCAGTATTTGTATCCGCTGCAGATGAAGCTGTACGAAATCATCGTTCAATCCCAGACCCAATCGATGCAGAACGTCGCGGGTTCCGTCGTGATTGAAACGACCACCAAAGGAGTTCAACTCGCAACAATTGTGATTACGACTTTGCCGATTGTTGTGATTTATCCATTATTACAAAGATACTTCATCTCGGGCATGATGCTGGGGGCGGTGAAGGAGTAACGAGGCAGCATAGAGAGATGTGGGCCTGTATACGCGGGTTGAACTAGTGAGGGTTTACTAAAAGGGAGGGTACACAAATGCTTAAGTTGAACAAGAGTCTTGCTAGAAAAGGGATAACGGCTTGCGCCGCCCTGCTGACGGCTGCTTTGGTTGTGACGGGTTGCGGCGGTTCCGGCGGCGGCTCGAAAGCCGCGAAAGGGGACGTATCCCTGGAGAACCGGTATACCGTAGATGCGAATACGCCGGCATGGAAGCTGGATAAGAAGGAAGAGCCGACCCAGCTGACCTGGTACGTTAACGCCGACTGGTGGAATACCGACTTTGGCAATGATGTGGTCACGAAGAAAATCAAGGAAGACCTGAATATCGAGATCAAATTTATTACCGGCGACGACACCAAACTGAACACCTTCTTTGCCGGCAGTGACATGCCGGACTTGATTACGGTGTTCGATTCGAACTCGGCCGTTGTCCAGAAGGCTTCTTCCTGGGCCTTGCCGCTGAACGAACTGGCGGAGAAATACGACCCTTATTTCAACAAGGTGGCTGCCCAAGATACGCTGAACTGGTTTAAGCAAGCGGACGGCAACACCTACGGTTACCCGAACTATTCCAATACGCAAGCCGATTATGACAGCGGTAACATTCCGGCTAAAACCGCCTTCATCATCCGCAAAGACGTATATGAAGCGCTGGGCAAGCCAAGCATCGGTACGCCCGAGGAATTCAAGAACGTGATGCAGCAGATCAAAACCCAGTTCCCGGAGCTGATTCCGTTTGGATTTAACTCGATCGGCGAGGGTACGGGCTCTTTGGGCGATGTCTTCCAGGACTTCCTCGGGGTGCCGCTGGAGACGGAGAACGGCGAATTCTACAACCGCAACCTGGACGAAGACTACCTGACTTGGCTGAAAACATTAAATCAAGTCCATCAAGCCGGCAATATCAGCGATGACAGCTTTGCCGATGACGGTCCGGCTTTTGAAGAGAAGGTGAAAGCCGGTAAATACGCTACGATGCTTCTGGATGGAACGCCGCAGCAAGGCGGCAACCTGCAAATTTTCGCAAACGCGCATCCGGACCAAGCTTACTTGGCCATCGACGGACCGCAAAGCACGGCGGGCAACACCCCGAAATTGAACCAATCCGGCATCACCGGCTGGATGATCAGCTTTATTACGAAACAATGTAAGGACCCGGCGAAGGCGATCCAGATCTTCACATACCTGCTGGATGAAGAAGGCCAGATGCTGATGAACTACGGAATCGAAGGCGAGACGTATACGAAGAATGCAGACGGTACAGTGCAGTTCACCCCGGAAGTGAAAGAGCTGCAGCAGTCGGATGCCGATAAATTCAAGAAGGAATACCGGATGGGCGAATTTATGTTCTTCGGCCATGACCGTCACAAAGCGCTGAGCGCCGACGCTTTCCCAGAGTCTATTAAGCAGATGCAAGAGTGGGGGGAAGGCAAGCTGGTTCCCCACTTTATCCTGGAAAATATCAATCCGGACGCAGGTTCTCCAGAAGCTCGTTCCCTGACGGCCATCAACACAACCTGGAACACCACGATGGTCAGCTTGATTCGCGCCAAGAACGATGCGGAGTTCGAGAGTACGTTGAACAACTATAAGAAGTTCCTTGAGGACAACGGCTGGGAACAAATCGTGAAAATCCGTACGGAGAAAATGAAAGTCAATAAAGAAAAGCTCGGTCTTTAATGCATCTGAGCTGCCATTATAGAAGTGGAGGGAACACCATGCGTGAGCTTGAACTTTATTACTCCTCCGGAGAATCCGCTCTTTTCGTTCGTAAAACGAAGGAGCAGCTGCAGCCGCAGGATTCGGCAGCCGTGGATGCCGCGGTCCGATTGGATGAATCCGTGAGCTACCAGACGATGGACGGATTTGGGGCGTCTTTTACCGATTCGGCCGCCTATCTGATCCATCAGGTCCTTCCCGAGGAGCAGCGTTCTTCTTTGATGAGGAAGCTGTTTGACTCGAAGGAGGGGATCGGCCTTTCCGTACTGCGCAACCCGATGGGCGCTTCGGATTATGCCCGGTTCTTCTACAGCTACGATGATTTGCCGGAAGGGGAGGCGGATCCGGAGATGCAGCGGTTCTCCATTCGCCACGATGAAGCCGATGTGATCCCGCTCGTACAAGAAGCGCTGGCCATAAATCCGTCCATCAAGCTGTTTGGTTCTCCCTGGAGCGCGCCGGGCTGGATGAAGACCAGCGGCTCGATGATCGGCGGGGAATTGAAGAAGGAATATTACGAGGCCTATGCGAATTATTTCGTCCGCTATATCGAGGCTTATGCCAAGCACGGGTTGTCCATCTATGCGGTGACTCCGCAGAACGAACCGCTTTATGTGCCGGGACATTATCCGGGCATGCTGATGACCGCCGAGATGCAGACCGATTTCGTGAAGAATTATCTGAAACCGGCGTTTGCGAAGCAGGGGTTGTCTACGAAAATCTTGGCTTATGACCACAACTGGGATCGTCCCGATTACCCGCTGTCCGTGTTGAAGGAAGCGGCTGACGCGGTCGACGGCGTGGCCTGGCACTGGTATGGAGGCGAAGCATCCGCGCAAAGCCAAGTGAAGGAAGCCTTCCCGGGCAAAGAGGTTCATTTCACCGAAGGCTCCGGCGGGGAATGGATTCCGGCATTTGAACCGGCTTTCTCCAATGTGATGCGGACCGGGATCGAGATCCTGCGGAATCACAGCCAATCGCTGGTGCTCTGGAATATGGCGCTCGATGAGCAGAATGGGCCGACAGTTCCCGGATTTGGCACCAGCACGTGCCGCGGGATCGTGACGGTCAACCAGCAGACCCGCGAGCTTGAATATACGCTGGATTACTATGCCCTGGCCCATTTCAGCAAAGTGATTCGCCCGCAGGCCGTGCGGATTGCGGCTGAGGCGGATGTGCCGGCCGTTCGGGTGACGGCTTTCCGGAATACGGATGACTCGATAGGGGTCGTTCTGTTTAATGATGGAGAGGAACCGAGAAAGGTCTCGTTGGAGCTGAAAGGAATGGATGCAGCCGGCTTCCGGCTTGATCCGAAGAGCGCGTTATCCCTCCGGATTCCTAGAACCTAAGCCCTTTCTGAAAGCAAGAAGAGTTGCGAAGAGAAACGCTCCTTTTGTCGAGCGTAGACGAAGATTTGACGTCTATGCCTAACGGAAGGGGCGTTTTTTCGCGGTCAAGTAGAATGTGAAAAAAGGCTCTATGTATAAGTGAAAACGCTAAAGTAAATGATACGGACGTCAGGCTTGCAACTGAACTAAATATTGGTTAAAATATCAGTGGGACTTAAAAAGTTAACCCGGGACATTTTAAGACCAAGGGATGGAGAGAGAAGACGAAGCTTGCAGGAGTGGAACGCATGCGAAATATATTAGAGATTCAAAAGCAGCTTCTTCCTGATCTCATGGACATTCTCAAGAAAAGGTACACTATACTTCACCAGATCATGTTGTCTGATGTCATTGGCCGTAGAACCTTGGCGAATTCGCTGGACATGACGGAGCGTGTGTTGCGTGCCGAGACGGATCTCTTGAAGGCCCAGGGCCTGATAGAAATCGAGAATATAGGCATGAGAATCAGCGACGCAGGACGGCGATTGCTTGAGGATTTGGAGCCGATGATGATAGAGTTGTTCGGCCTCTCGAATCTGGAGGAAACGATCCGTCAGCATTATGGACTGCGTAAAGTGGTGATTGTACCTGGAGACTGTGAAACCTCACCGTTGGTGAAGCGGGAGCTGGGGCGCGCAGGCGCCAAGGCACTGCTTGGGGCAATGTGCGGGGACGAAGTGGTCGCGGTAACCGGCGGTACAACGCTGGCGGAAGTCGCGGATCAGCTGAATCCGCCGCCCAACGTCACGATGAAGCAAAGCTGGTTCGTACCGGCGCGCGGAGGTCTTGGCGAGAGCCTGGAAATTCAGGCGAATACGATCGCTTCCGGTATGGCGAAGCGGGTCGGCGCAGGTTATCGTCTGCTGCATGTACCCGATCTGCTAGGGAAGGAAGCTTACGAGTCGTTGGTTCACGATCCGAATATCCAGGATATCGTGAACATGATCCGCAAGGCCCGTATCGTCGTGCACGGGATCGGAGACGCTATGGAGATGGCGCGGCGCCGCAAGCTGGAGCCGGGCGTGTCCGAGGAAATTCGAAGAGAAGGCGCGCTGGCGGAATCATTTGGTTATTATTTTAATGAAGACGGCGTTGTCGTGCACAAGATGCTGACCTTAGGTCTTCGCCTCGAAGACATCAAGCAAACGGAGACCGTGATCGGAATCGCAGGCGGCAAGAGCAAAGCAAGAGCGATCCACGCCGTATTGCGGTTTGGTCATGAGGATATTCTGGTGACCGATGAAGCCGCTGCGGAAGAGATCGTCAGCGAACTCATCAAGAGATCCGGGAAATGAACAGGTTTACTCATGACGGGTTTTATCGGGCCTGTCTTGAATAATAAAAAATCAAACACTGGGAGGAACTATTCAATGAGTGTAAAAGTAGGGATTAACGGGTTTGGACGTATTGGACGTTTGGCTTTCCGCCGTATTCAAAACGTGGAAGGCATCGAAGTAGTAGCAATCAATGACCTGACAGACGCTAAAATGTTGGCTCATTTGTTGAAATATGACACGACTCAAGGCAAATTCGACGGCGAAGTTGAAGTGCATGACGGCTTCTTCAAAGTCAACGGCAAAGAAGTTAAAGTACTGGCAAACCGCAACCCTGAAGAACTTCCTTGGGGCGAGCTGGGCGTTGACATCGTTCTGGAGTGCACAGGCTTCTTCACCACGAAAGAAAAAGCCGAGCTTCACCTGAAAGGCGGCGCGAAGAAAGTCGTTATCTCCGCACCAGCTACCGGCGACATGAAAACCGTTGTTTACAACGTAAACCATGAAATCCTTGACGGTACGGAAACCGTTATTTCCGGTGCTTCTTGTACGACAAACTGCTTGGCTCCTATGGCTAAAGCATTGAACGACAAATTCGGCATCATTGAAGGCTTGATGACGACGATTCACGCTTACACCGGCGACCAAAACACGCTGGATGCTCCGCATGCAAAAGGTGACTTCCGTCGCGCTCGCGCAGCTGCTGAGAACATCATCCCTAACACGACCGGCGCAGCGAAAGCAATCGGCCTGGTTATCCCTGAACTGCAAGGCAAATTGGACGGCGCCGCTCAACGCGTGCCTGTAGCAACTGGTTCCTTGACGGAGCTGGTAACTGTTCTGAACACGAAAGTAACGGCTGACGAAGTGAACGCTGCAATGAAAGCTGCTTCCGATCCAGAAACCTTCGGTTACACTGAAGACGAAATCGTATCTTCGGATATCAAAGGGATGACGTTTGGTTCCCTGTTCGACGCTACGCAAACGAAAGTATTGACCGTTGGCGACAAACAACTGGTGAAAACCGTATCTTGGTACGATAACGAAATGTCCTACACCGCTCAATTGGTTCGTACCCTCGAATATTTTGCGAAAAAAGTAAAATAAGACAGCGCCCAAATTAGCGATTCATCCCAAAGAGGAGCAACCTATTTAAGGACTCCTCTTTGGTTCTTGCATGAAATACGGCATTCACACACACACCGATTTTTTATATAGATAGAGATTCGTTTCATGGCGTCTTAGGAGAGAAACCAGAAATAAGCCGTAGATGCGCATTGTTATTCAGGTCTGGGAGACCCGCGCATACCGTTTAGGAGGAACGTGGAGATGAACAAGAAAAGTGTACGTGATGTGGAAGTAACCGGCAAACGCGTGTTTGTCCGCGTGGATTTCAATGTACCGATGCAGGATGGCCAAATTACCGACGATACCCGGATTCGCGAAACGCTGCCGACGATCAAATATTTGATCGAAAATGGCGCAAAAGTGATCCTTGCAAGCCACCTGGGCCGTCCGAAGGGCCAAGTGAATGAAGATATGCGCTTGACGCTGCCGGCCAAACGCTTGGGCGAACTGCTCGGCAAAGAAGTAGCCAAGGCGGACGAAGCTGTAGGCGAAGCCGTGAAAGCCAAAGTGAATGCTTTGAACAACGGCGATGTTCTGGTGCTTGAAAACGTACGTTTCTATCCGGGTGAAGAGAAGAATGATCCTGAACTGGCGAAGCAATTTGCGGAGCTGGCCGACCTGTTCGTGAACGATGCGTTTGGTGCCGCTCACCGCGCACATGCTTCCACCGAAGGGATCGCTCATTTCCTTCCGGCCGTATCCGGCTTGCTGATGGAGAAGGAATTGTCCGTTCTCGGCAAAGCGTTGTCGAATCCGGATCGTCCGTTCACGGCAATTATCGGCGGGTCGAAGGTCAAAGACAAAATCGACGTGATCGACAACCTGCTGAACATCGCAGACAATGTGTTGATCGGCGGCGGCTTGGCTTACACCTTCTTCAAAGCGCAAGGCCATGAAATCGGCAAATCGCTGCTGGATGACAGCAAACTCGACGTTGCCCTCGGCTTCATCGAGAAAGCGAAGAAGCTCGGCAAGAACTTCCTCCTTCCGGTAGACTGCATCGTAGCGGATGATTTCAGCGCAACGGCCAACCATAAAGCGGTGGATATCGATAGCATCCCGGCAGATTGGGAAGGCGTGGACATCGGACCGAAGACGCGGGCCCAATATGCTGAAATCATCAAGAACTCCAAGCTGGTCGTTTGGAACGGGCCGATGGGCGTGTTCGAAATCGATATTTTCTCCAACGGGACGAGAGAAGTGGCTGAAGCCTGCGCAACAACGGAAGGCTACACCATCATCGGCGGCGGGGACTCCGCAGCGGCAGCTGAGAAGTTCAATCTGGCTTCGCAAATGGACCACATCTCCACGGGCGGCGGCGCTTCCCTGGAATTCATGGAAGGCAAGGCGCTTCCCGGCGTCGTAGCTTTGAACGACAAGTAAGTTTTGAGATCAAGGTTCAAAAACGGGTTTAGTCGGTTTTTTGAACTATCTTTATAAAAAGGAAGGAGTGGGCTCTGTGAGAACACCTATTATCGCCGGAAACTGGAAAATGTTCAAAACCGTTTCCGAAGCCAAGGCCTTCTTCGAAGCCGTCAAAGGTAAAGCGGAGGTTGCCGGCGTAGAGAGCGTCATTTGTGCGCCGTTCACCAACCTTCCGGCTTTGGTAGAAGCTGCGAAAGGCACGTCGATCAAAATCGGCGCGCAAAACATGCATTTTGAAGATGAAGGTGCCTTCACCGGAGAAATCAGCGGCCGCATGCTGAAAGAGCTTGGCGTGGACTATGTCATTATCGGCCATTCCGAGCGCCGGGCGTATTTCGGGGAAACCGACGAAATCGTAAACAAGAAGATCCTTGCTGCTTTCAAACACGGCTTGACTCCAATCCCTTGCGTCGGCGAGAAGCTCGAAGAGCGTGAAGCCGGCCAAACGAAAGAAGTCGTGAAGGTCCAAACCGAAGCGGCTTTGAAAGGGTTGACTGCGGAGCAAGCAGCGCAAGTGGTCATTGCATATGAACCGATCTGGGCGATTGGGACGGGCAAATCCTCGACGTCGCAAGATGCCAACGAAGTGATTTCCTATATCCGTAGCCTGGTTCAAGGTCTGTACGGCAACGACGTAGCCGCGAAAATCCGTATCCAATACGGCGGCAGCGTGAAGCCGGAGAACGTGAAGGAGTACATGGGCCAAAGCGACATCGACGGCGCGCTCGTCGGCGGTGCCAGCCTGCAGCCGGAATCTTACATCCAGCTCGTTGAGGGGGCGAAATAAATGGCGGCTCCTAAACCAGTAGCACTGATCATTATGGACGGATTCGGACTCCGCGATAAAGTCGAAGGCAACGCGGTTGCCCAAGCGAAGAAACCGAACTATGACCGTTATCTGAAGCAATACCCGAACGCTACGCTGACCGCCAGCGGCGAAGCGGTGGGTTTGCCGGAAGGGCAAATGGGGAACTCCGAAGTCGGTCACCTGAACATTGGTGCCGGCCGGATCGTATACCAGGATTTGACCCGGATCTCCAAATCGATTCGCGAAGGCGAGTTCTTCTCGAACGAAACGCTGGTAGATGCGGTGCGCAGCGCCAAATCGAAAGGCAAGAAGCTGCATCTGTACGGCCTTCTGTCCGACGGCGGCGTGCATAGCCACATTGAGCATATGTTTGCGATGCTGGAGCTGGCGAAGAAGGAAGAGATGCATGAAGTTTACGTACATGCCTTCCTCGACGGCCGCGACGTGGCTCCAGACAGCGCCAAAGGCTTCCTGGAGCGCCTGATCGCCAAGATGAATGAGCTTGGCGTCGGCAAGATCGCAACCGTGCAAGGTCGCTATTACGCGATGGACCGCGACAAACGCTGGGACCGTGTAGAGAAATCTTACCGGGCCATGGTGTACGCGGAAGGACCGCAATATACCGACCCGATTCAAGCGGTCACGGAATCGTACGAGAAATCGGTATTTGACGAATTCGTTATGCCGACCGTCATCGTTGATGGCCACGGTCAACCGATCGCGCAAGTGGAAAGCGGCGATTCCGTCGTATTCCTGAACTTCCGTCCGGACCGTGCCATTCAGTTGTCCAACGTATTTACGAACAAGGATTTCCAAGGCTTCGACCGCGGACCGAAATTCCCGAAAGACCTGCACTTTGTGTGCTTGACCTTGTTTGCGGAGTCGGTTGACGGGTTCGTTGCGTACAAGCCGAAGAATCTTGACAATACGTTCGGCGAAGTATTGGTTCAACACGGCAAGAAGCAACTGCGGATCGCCGAAACGGAAAAATACCCGCACGTTACCTTCTTCTTCAGCGGCGGCCGCGACGTTGAGCTTCCGGGCGAAAAACGCGTGCTGATCGCCTCGCCGAAGGTTGCAACCTATGACCTGAAGCCGGAAATGAGCGCCTATGAAGTCGCAGAAGCGTGCGTGAAGGAAATCGAGTCGGATCAGCATGACGCGATCATCCTGAACTTCGCCAACCCGGATATGGTCGGACACTCCGGAATGATGGAGCCGACGATCAAAGCGGTTGAAGTCACGGACGAGTGCGTGGGCAAGGTAGTTGACGCCGTCAAAGCCAAAGGCGGAGTTGTCATCATTATTGCCGACCACGGGAACGCCGACATGGAAATCGACGACCAAGGCCGTCCGTTTACGGCTCATACGACAAATCCGGTGCCGTTTATCGTTACCGACGAGAACGTCGTATTGCGTGACAAAGGGATCCTCGCTGACGTCGCTCCGACGTTGCTGGACCTGATGGGCTTGCCGCAGCCGCCGGAAATGACCGGTCAATCGATGATTGCCAGCCGCAAGGCGTAAGATCCTAATAAACCTACTAAAAAGGAGACTGTATTCCACATGACGATTATTTCTGATGTATACGCTCGCGAAGTCCTTGATTCCCGCGGGAACCCTACCGTTGAAGTTGAAGTTTATCTCGAATCCGGCGCAATGGGCCGCGCGATTGTACCTTCCGGTGCTTCCACCGGCGCGCATGAAGCTGTAGAGCTTCGCGACGACGACAAATCCCGTTACCTCGGCAAAGGCGTACTGAACGCTGTGAAGAACGTCAACGAGATCATCGCTCCGGAAGTCATTGGCATGGACGCTCTGGACCAAGTCGGCATCGACAAAATGATGATCGAACTGGACGGCACGCCAAACAAAGGCAAACTGGGCGCTAACGCCATCCTGGCTGTTTCGATGGCAGTTGCCCGCGCAGCTGCAGACGCTTTGGACCTGCCGCTGTACGCTTACCTGGGCGGATTCAACGCGAAGCAGCTTCCGGTTCCGATGATGAACATCGTGAACGGCGGCGCACATGCCGACAACAACGTAGACGTGCAAGAATTCATGATCCTGCCTGTAGGCGCTCCTTCCTTCAAAGAAGCTCTTCGCACAGGCGCTGAAATCTTCCACAACCTGAAATCCGTGCTGAAAGCGAAAGGCCTGAACACCGCTGTAGGCGACGAAGGCGGTTTTGCACCGAACTTCACTTCCAACGAAGACGCTTTGTCCTCGATCATGGAAGCCATCACGAAAGCCGGCTATACGCCAGGTAAAGACGTATTCTTGGGGATGGACGTAGCATCCACCGAGTTCTACAAAGACGGCAAATATCACCTGGAAGGCGAAGGCAAATCCTTTACTTCCGCTGAGTTCGTTGACCTGCTCGCTTCTTGGGTCGACAAATATCCGATCATCACCATCGAAGACGGCTGCGCCGAGGACGACTGGGAAGGTTGGAAACTGCTCACTGAGAAACTCGGCAACAAAATCCAACTCGTGGGTGACGACTTGTTCGTAACTAACACGGAACGTTTGTATAAAGGGATTAAAGACGGCATCGGCAACTCGATCCTGATCAAAGTGAACCAAATCGGTACGTTGACCGAAACGTTCGACGCCATCGAAATGGCAAAACGCGCTGGCTACACTGCGGTTGTATCGCACCGTTCCGGCGAATCCGAAGACAGCACGATCGCCGATATCGCCGTGGCAACGAACGCCGGCCAAATCAAAACCGGTGCGCCTTCCCGTACGGACCGTATCGCGAAATACAACCAATTGCTTCGCATCGAAGACCAATTGGCCGATCTCGCTCAATACAACGGCTTGAAATCCTTCTACAACCTGAAAGAACATCGTTAAGAAGGACGCCGGAGAACTTCTCCGGTCTCGTTGAAGCAAAGGCCCCCAGCTCCTTTTAAGAGCTGGGGCTTTGTTTATTTGGGCTAAGCATGTTAACGGCGACAAGATATCGGGGAGGCGCGGTTCACGTGCGTTGACAAATACAAGGGATCTGCATATAGTTGAGTTAAACGTTTACGTATGCGGAAATGCTCAGTAATTCTAGTGCGGAGGGTGTCATGAGCGCAACAATCAAAGATGTCGCCAAGCTGGCAGGGGTATCGGTAGCAACCGTCTCCCGGGTGCTGAACGATTTACCGGGTTATTCGGAAGAGACCCGGGTCAAGGTGCTGAGCGCAGTGGCCGAGTTGGGGTATCAGCCCAATGCGATTGCGCGCGGTTTGGTTAACAAGCGGACCCAGACGATCGGGGTGTTGTTCCCGAGCGTATCGAGCGCATTCTCCTCGGAGATCCTGCACGGGATCGAGGAAGTGGCGCAGGAACAAGGCTACAGCGTGGTCGTCTGCAATACTGCCGAGGACGGCAAACGGACGATGAAATATTTGCAGGTGTTGCGGGAGAAGCAGGTGGACGGGATTATTTTCTCAAGCGGTGTGCTGAAAGAGGAGTATGAACAGACACTTCGGGCAATGGGGGTTCCGGTCGTCCTGGTGGCCACGAAGTCGGAATATGCAGATATTCCTTACGTCAAGGTGGATGACCGCCAGGCGGCGTATGACGCCTGCGCTTATTTGATCCGGCAGGGGCACCGCCGGATTGCCATGATCGGCGGCCCGGCCCGCGACGTGATCGCCGGCGAGCCGCGCATCGCCGGTTTCCGCGCCGCCCTGGCCGATCACGGCCTGCCGCCGGACGAAGCGCCCGTGCTGGACGGGGGCTTCAGCTTTGCCGGCGGCTGTGCGGCGGCGGAGGAGCTGCTGCGCCAAGCGCCGGAGATCACGGCGGTGTTCGCCGCCGGCGATGAAATGGCGATCGGCGTCATCTCCACCGCGGCTCGCTTGGGCGTCGCCGTTCCGGCGCGGCTCTCGGTCATCGGCTACGACAATCTCAAGCTGGCCGAGATGTGTTATCCGCCGCTGACCACGGTCGCCCAGCCGCTGGCGGAAATGGGCCGCTTGGCCGCGGCCAAGCTGATCGCCCGGATCGAAACGGCCCAGCCGGAAGCCAGCGAAATCCTGCCGCATCGGGTGATGGAGCGCGGCACGGTGAGCACGCGGGAGTAAGACGGGAAGGTTAGTTATAGCCGCGGTAAGCACGGTCAGGTGAGATAGGTAGAGTTAGGGCTAGGCTGATCGTTGCAGCTACCTCGGTAGCTGCCGACGTAGCTATCTATCTTTGGATGCGGGCCCACGTCCGCTCGAGCTACGTCCGTTCGAGGCTTTGTGTTCGATTGGCGTGGGACGGGGGCAGTCTGCGATCATTTTCGCGGCGGAAATAGCGGTATAAAATACCCTTATTTACGTCACTTAGGCGTTTGGGCAGAGAATAAGGGTAATAAATTCCCTTATTCCTTCTCAAACGAGGCAAATGGGGGTTTGGGCGACTAAATAAGGACAAAAAATACCGCTATTCTCGCGGTAAGCATGAACTTGGACGAAATAAGGACATTTTATGTTCTTATTTTTCCGGGTTAATCTCTTCTAATCTCAACGTAAACGTTTACGTTTGTGCGAGGTGGTTACATTACTTATCACACAGTGCAGCACTAAGACCCAAGAAGATGCATTAGCCACAATGGGACGGAAAGGCACATTACATGTGAAAAAGGGCAAAGCTATGTAGACAGACTTTAGAGGAGGACAGGTTTATGGATAAAAAGTGGTGGAAGGAAAGCGTCGTATATCAAATATATCCGCGCAGTTTTATGGACAGCAATGGGGACGGGATTGGCGACTTAAATGGGATCCTCTCCAAGCTGGACTATTTGCAGACGCTGGGGGTGGATGTCGTCTGGTTGTGCCCGGTGTACGAGTCGCCGAACGATGACAACGGGTACGATATCCGCGATTATCGGGCGATTATGGACGCATTCGGGACGATGCGGGATTGGGAGGAGCTGCTGGAGGGACTGCATGCGCGAGGCATGAAGCTGATCATGGATCTGGTCGTGAACCACAGCTCGGATGAGCATCACTGGTTCGTGGAGTCGCGCAAATCGAAGGATAATCCGTACCGGGATTATTATATCTGGCGTCCCGGCAAAGACGGTGAAACCCCGAACGACTGGGGTTCGTTCTTCAGCGGATCGGCTTGGGCGTATGACGAGGCTACCGGCGAATATTACCTGCATATGTTCTCCAAGAAGCAGCCGGATTTGAACTGGGAAAACCCGAAGGTTCGCCGCGAGGTGTACGACATGATGACCTGGTGGCTCGATAAAGGGATCGACGGGTTCCGAATGGATGTCATCAACATGATCTCCAAGCCGCCGGGGCTGCCGGACAGCGCGGACGGCGGGACTTGCATCAATGGCCCGCGGGTTCACGAGTTCCTGCAGGAAATGAACCGGGAGGTCTTGTCCAAATACGATATTATGACGGTAGGCGAAACCCTGGATGTCACGCCGGAAGATGCGATTCAGTTCGCCGGAACGGATCGGGGAGAGCTCAGTATGGTTTTCCAATTCGAGCTGATGGGCATCGATTCAGGTTCGGACGGCAAATGGTGGGGGAAGCCGTGGTCGCTGGTCGATTTGAAACAAATCTTCTCCAAATGGCAGACGGAATTGGAAGGCAAGGCGTGGAACAGCATCTATCTGAACAATCACGATCAGCCGCGCCTGCTGTCGCGCTTCGGCAATGACCGCGAATACCATAACGTATCGGCCAAAATGCTGGCGACGCTGCTGCACACGCTGCAGGGGACGCCGTACATTTATCAAGGCGAGGAAATCGGCATGACCAACGTACGGTTCGAGACGATCGAGGAATACCGCGATATCGAGACGTTGAACATGTACAAGGAATACCTGGAGAAAGGCCGTACCCCGGAGGAAATCATGGGGGCGATTTACGCCAAAGGGCGGGACAACGCCCGTACGCCGATGCAATGGGACGGGAGTAGCCCGCATGCCGGATTTACCACCGGGACGCCTTGGCTGGCGGTGAACCCGAACTACCGCGACATCAATGTGGAGCGGGCGCTGGCGGACGAAAACTCGATTTTCCACTATTATCGCCGTCTGATCGAACTGCGCAAACAACATGAGGTGATCGTCTACGGAAGATATGAGCTGTTAAATGCGGATGACGAGCAAGTATATGCGTATACCCGGACGCTGGGTGAAGAGCAATTGTTGGTGATCTTGAATTTCTACGATCAACCGGCCCGCTTTGCCTGGACGACACCGGGGGCGGCAGCGCTGAGCTCGGAGAAGGCCAAGGCAGCCGAGCTGCTCATCGCTAACTATGAGGATCTGCCGGGCGGCGCAGACGTGCGGAGCCTGGAGTTACGGCCCTATGAGGCGCGCGTATATAAGCTGACGATGAACTAAACCCAAACGAACTAAATCCAAACAAACTAAACGCAAAAAGAAGAGGACGCCTGAAACTCAGGGCGTCCTTTCATGATGTTCATATTTTCACAAGTTGGTATAGTTAACGATATAACCTGATCACCTGGTGTTTAGCGCGCCGGGTTCTTGTCCTAAGCTTTAAAAACTCGGATTTGCTCCTTCAGCTCGTTCATCAGGTGGTTCAGCGATTGGGCCGAAGCCTCAATTCCCTGGATAATGGCGGCTTGTTCCTCCGAAGAGCCGGCCACCGATTGGGCGCTTAGCGCCGATTCTTTGGCGGTACTCAGCATGTCGCCGACGGAGGCGGCGATCTCCTCGGTGCCGGCGGAGATTTGCTGCGTCGTTGCCGAGACGTCCTGGATTTGCGAGGAGACGTGATGAATCGACTCGCGAATCTGGCCGAACGATACGCCGACGTTCTCCATTCGATGAATCCCCTTGTTAATCTCCTCGATGCTGTTCTTCACCGATTCCGCCGCCTGAGAGGTCGAGCCCTGGATGAACTGGATCAATTCGACGATATGGGAGATCGATTGGTTGGTCTGTTCCGCGAGCTTCTTCACCTCGCCAGCAACAACGGCAAAGCCTCGCCCCTGCTCGCCGGCTCGCGCCGCTTCGATGGAGGCATTCAGCGACAGAAGCGCGGTCTGGTTCGAGATCTCGGAGATGACGTGGACGATATCCCCGATTTCGTTGGAATGGGTGGTCAAGCGTTCGATATCGGTCGCGGTTTGATTGGCGGTCGATTGAATATGGGACATTTGCTCAATGGCCGACTGAATTTGCACATAGCCGTTCTCCACCTCGCTGGCGGCGGATTCGGCCCGCTCGGAGACCTGGCCGGAAGCCTCGGCGATGCGCTGGACGCCGACAGCCATTTCTTCCGTCGCCCGCGCCGACTGCTCAGCGCCCATCAACTGGGTCTCGGTGCCGCCGGCAACCCCTTGAATCGCGGTGGTGATGTCTGAAGTGGCTTCAGACGATTGGCGGGCGGCGTTCAGCAGCTCGTCGGAAGCGGCCGCGACCTCGCCGATCGTTCGGTCAATTTGCTTCACCATCGTCGCGAGGGAATCGATCATCACATTGATGTTGCCGCTCAATTGCCCGATTTCGTCCTTCGAAGTGACCTTCACCCGTTCATTCAAATGGCCTTCGGCCACTTTCTTCATGACGGAGGACACCGAGCGAATCGGCTTCACGATTTGGCGCGCTAGGAAGTAGGCGACCGCAAAGACGAGGACGACGGTGGCCAAGGCGAAGGCGATCGATAGGTTCCGGGCATGGTTGACCTTAGCAAAAATCTCGCCGGTCGGCACGGTGATTACCATCTTCCAGCCGGTGCTAGGCACCGTACCGAAGTATGTAATAACTTCTTTCCCCGATTCATCCCGGTAGGTTACGCTGCCGCTGGGTTGTTCGAGAAGGGTCTTGACGGCCTGCTTCATCTTCGGTGTCCCGGCATAGTCCTGAATGTTCTTGTTGAACCGTTCCGCCTCGGGATAGCTGTAATAGACGCCGCTCTTGGAGATCACGTAAGCATAACCGGTATCGGCGATCTTGATCTTGGCGCTCAGTTGGGACAACACATCCGGGGTGACGGAGAAGGCAACCCCGCCCAGAAACTGGCCGTTCTTGTCATTGACGGGAACCATCGCGGGGATGATATACTTATCCAACGCTTCCAGATAGCTCATATCCGAGTAGGCCGTGGCTTTGTTCTTCTTGGCTTCGATAAAATACGAGCTTTGGGAGGAATCTGCCGTCATGCCAAGCATGTTCGTCAGCCTCCCGTTCTTGTCGATCACGCTGAACCCTTCCGACTCCTGATCGCTTTGCTCAAGCACGTTCAGAATCGGGAAGATCCGATCGGGCTGGAACGTCTGGAATTCCGGATCCTGCGCCACGAGATTTTCGACGGCTTTGGCTTTGCCCGAAATCCACTCATCGATTTTGGCGATGTTCGTATCCAGCGTGGATTGGACCAACTCTTCGTTGTCCTGCTTAATCACATCCCCGAAATAGCTGACGAAGAAGGTGCTGATGCCGAGGAGCGGGAGGAGAGAGGTCGCAAGAATAAGGATCAACAGCTTTCGTTGAAACGATCCGGACTTCTCTCGGGACTCGCGTTTCTCTTTCTTGAACTTGAACATAAATTACCCTCCTGAGGCTTGTGAAAATATGACTTAAGTTCATCCTACCACGAAAAAAAGGGGGTATTTGGCACAAAATAGAGAAATATGGGACTCAAATTTCGTCGGATTTTGGGGAATAATGACATTTTTCGTTGACGGTCAGGGGGACTTTCGTTTTACATGATTCAAGGGAAGGGGAGCAGAGGAAAACGGTTGTTATTCCGGGGACGCTATGGTACAATAATAATGCTGTTTTTGTATCGTAAATTTCGGCGTTATGGAATAGATGAAAGATGCTTCTCACTTAGGAGGTGGATTGAATGGATATTTTGCTCAAGGTATTGCTCGTTATTTTCTCGATCGGTTTGATCGCAGTCGTGTTGCTGCAGAAAGGGAAGAGCGCGGGTCTTTCCGGTGCCATCTCCGGGGGTGCTGAACATCTTTTCGGCAAAACAAAAGCGCGCGGCATGGAACTCGTTCTTGAACGGGTCACCGTCGGTTTGGCGGTGGGATTCTTTATCTTGTCGATTATCGTTGCTGTTGTGATGGACTAACCCTAGCATTTTAGTCAGTGTAAGCCCTCGTTTCCTTCGGGAGACGGGGGCTTTTTTGCGGAATGCCAAGGGCGGCTATTCAACCTGTTGCGCTGCTGCAGAAGATGGAATAATCCTTACTATCGTGAGTTTGATTTTCGCAAAAATGAAGTTTTTTTCATGAAAATCATGTGATTTCACGGGAAAGCCAGGGGAAAACGGATGCCGAATGCGATTTTCGTGTATACTAGGGGATATACGGTAGGAGGAATATCATGGAAATGCGATGCAAAATTACACCCCGGCACCTGAGGGACAAGCCGGGTTTGAGGTGAAATCATTTGAAATTAATTACGGAAGCAGAGCTGCTCGCTTTTATGCGGGAGACCGCTTATAAACCGATGACGTACCAGGAGCTGGAGGAGCATTTCGGCATCACCGATGCCGGCGATTTCAAAGAGTTCCTGAAGATGCTCAACCGGTTGGAGCAGGAAGGACAAATTATTTTAACCCGCACTCATCGTTACGGCGTTCCGGAACGGATGGATTTGGTGCGCGGGCGCTTGCAGGCCCATGCCAAAGGTTTTGCGTTTCTGATCCCGGAAGATCGCGATCACCCGGATGTCTACATTCATGCCAATGATTTGAAGAGCGCGATGAACGGGGACACCGTACTGGTGCGCGTCAGCTCAAAAAGCGCGGGCGGCGGCAAGCTGGAAGGCGAAGTTGTGCGCATCGTGCACCGCGCCGTAACCCAAGTGGTGGGGGTCTTCCAGAACAACGAATCGTTTGGGTTCGTGATTCCGGATGACAAACGGATCAACAAGGACTTATTCGTACCGCGGGAAGGCTTTGGCGGGGCGGTTGACGGCGAGAAGGTTGTGGCCGAGATCGTGGAATATCCGGAGGGACGGTCTGCGGCGGTAGGCCGGGTAATCGAGATTCTCGGGCATAAGGATGATCCGGGCGTCGATATCCTGTCGATTATCCGCAAGCATCAGCTGCCGGAGGCGTTCCCGGAGGATGTCATGGCCGAAGCGCAGGAAGCCCCCGACGAGATCGACGAAGCGGAAATCGTCCGCCAGGGACGGCGGGATTTGCGCGATAAGGTGATCGTTACGATTGACGGCGAAGATGCGAAGGACCTGGACGATGCCGTTAACGTGGAGCGGCTGCCGAACGGGAATATCAGACTGGGCGTGCATATCGCCGACGTCGGGTATTACGTGCGGGAAGGTTCCCAGCTGGACCAGGAAGCTTACAACCGTGGTTGCAGCGTGTATTTGGTCGACCGCGTGATCCCGATGCTGCCGCATCGGCTGTCGAACGGGATCTGCTCCTTGAATCCGAAGGTGGACCGCTTCACGTTGTCCTGTGAAATGGAATTTAACGAGCAGATGAAGGTCGTGAAGCACGATATCTTCACCAGCGTGATCCGTACGAAGGAACGGATGACTTATACCAATGTGCGCAAGATCCTGCAGGGCGAAGATCCCGAGGTCACCGAACGGTATGCCGATCTGGTCGAGACGTTCGAGCTGATGCAGGAGCTGGCGCTGAAGCTGCGTGCGAACCGCATGCGGCGCGGGGCGGTCGACTTCGATTTCGAGGAGTCGAAGGTGATCGTCGATGAGAGCGGCAAGCCGATCGACATCGTGAAGCGCGAGCGTTCCATCGCTGAGCAGATTATTGAGGAATTCATGCTGGCGGCGAATGAAACGGTGGCGGAGCATTTTCACTGGCTGAAGGTGCCGTTCATTTATCGGATTCACGAAGATCCGGACCAAGAGAAGCTGATGAACTTCATGGCGTTCGTCGCCAACTTTGGGTATGCGGTCAGGGGCGGCAAAGGCAACAAGGTGCATCCGCGCGCGCTGCAGACGCTGCTGGAGGACATCCAGGGCACGAAGGAGCAGACGGTCATCAGCACGATGATGCTGCGCTCGATGAAACAGGCGAAATACGACGCGGAAAGCACCGGGCACTTCGGGCTGGCGGCGGAGTTCTACACGCATTTCACGTCGCCGATCCGGCGGTATCCCGACCTGGTGATTCACCGGGTGATCCGCGAGGTGATCGAGAGCGGGGGGATGTTAAGCGAAGCGCGGATGGAGTATCTGGCCAGTCGCATGCACGACATCGCCCAGCAATCGTCCGAGCGGGAGCGCATCGCCGTGGAGGCGGAGCGCGATACGGAACAGTTGAAGAAAGCGGAGTTCATGCTGGACAAGGTCGGGGAGGAATTCCCCGGCATGATCAGCAGCGTGACGAGCTTCGGCATGTTCATCGAGCTGGAGAACACGGTGGAGGGGCTCATCCGGCTCAGCGCGATGACGGATGACTACTATCACTTCCACGAGCAGCACATGGCGCTGATCGGGGAACGCACGTCGAAGATCTACCGGATCGGCGACGAGGTCAAGATCCGCGTGGCCCGCGTGAACATGGACGACCATACGATCGATTTCGAGATGGTCGATATGAAGCCGCGGCAGCGCGGTGAGTTCGGCGGCGGGCGCGGGGCCTTTGACGGCGGCCGGGGCGGCGCTGGCCGCAGCGGCAAGCCGGGCAAAGGCGGCAGCAAAGCCGCCGGCAAAGGCAAGGCCGCCGGCAAGGGCAAGGCCGGCCGCAGCGCAGGCAAGCCC
>NZ_FCOQ01000017.1 GCF_900021165.1 Paenibacillus phocaeensis
CCCGCCGGGGGAGTGGGAATAAGTGCAGGCGTGCAGCTATTTTCACCAATTCGCGGGTTTTTCCGGAAATAGTGGCAAGAACGCAGTTATTTCTCAAGAAAAAGGCTGATTTCCTCAAAATTGCAGAAAATAACTGCATCTACGCAACTAATTGGCCGTTGAGATCAGAATGCGAGAAAATAACTGCATCTACGCAACTAATTGGCCGTTGAGATCAGAATGCGAGAAAATAACTGCATCTACGCAACTAATTAGCCGTTGAGATCAGATTGCGAGAAAATAACTGTATATGCGCAACTATTTAGTCGTTGGGATCAGATTGCGAGAAAATAACTGTATATGCGCAACTAATTAGCCATTGAGATCAGAATGCGAGAAATTAACTGTATATACGCAACTAATTAGCCATTGAGATCAGAATGCGAGAAAATAACTGCATCTACGCAACTAATTAGCCGTTGAGATCAGATTGCGAGAAAATAACTGCATCTACGCAACTAATTAGCCGTTGAGATCAGAATGCGAGAAAATAACTGCATCTACGCACTTATTTCGAGGATCCGCGTCACGCAGGCTCCGTTCATGCTGGGCGAGTGCCGCCATTTATCCATCCACTCTAGGTTCGCTAGGGCAGCAAGCTTGTTTCCTGAACAATCGATATATATATCATCGTCTCCAGGGCGCAGCGCCTCGTTAGCCTCGTTAATGTCGCGTACCTGCGCGATCCGCAGGGGGGTTAGCGGGTGAATTTAACGAGAGGTTTCATCCCGCGGCGTCACGTCTTCGACATAGACAAAAAGAAAATAAATAATATACTAAGTATATAATTTAGAACGGGTGAAGATGGGAGTGGCCTGATTTGAAAAACCTGCCCTTATATAAACAGATTCAGGACGATATCATCGAACGTATTCAATCCGGGGAACTCCGGCCGGGAGACCGGATCCCGTCGGAGAAGGAGCTGGCCGAGGAGTATCATGTCAGCCAAATCACGAGTAAAAATGCCTTGATCGGCCTGGCGGATGAAGGCATCCTGACGCGGCATCAAGGCAAGGGCACCTTCGTTAATCACGAGGTGTGGAGCTATTTGAACGCGTCCGGGGCCGCGAAGCGCACGGATGCTTCCCGCAAGGGCACGATCGGCTTGATCATTCCCACGCTGCAGACCAAAGTGGAACAACGGATCGTGGACAATATCGAACGGTTTGCCGCGGCCTCCGGCTATCAACTTATGCTCAGCATCTCCCGGGAATCGCAGCGAAATGAAAGCGAAGCGATCGAAGCGTTCCATCGCAACGGCGTGAAGGGCATGGTGATCTTCCCGACCGAGGAGGAGAATTATAACGAGGATATTTTGCGCCTGTCGATCGATAAGTTCCCGTTGGTTCTGATTGACCGTTATTTGAAGGACATTCGGACGTACAGCGTGAGCGCGGATAACGAGAAGGGAACCTTCGACGCGGTCAGCTATTTGCTGGATCAGGGGCACCGGGAAATCGCCTTGATTTCTCCCGTGATCACGAATACCGTAACCGAGGACCGCGCAGCCGGCTTTGAACGGGCGTTCTATCAGAATCAACTGCCGATTAACAAACACCAATGGTGCATCCTGAACATCAATGATATCCACAACGGCGACGGCGAAGAGATGATCCATGCATTCTTCCGCTCGCACCCCGAGATTACGGCGGCCTTCGTCATGAACGCACAGCTCACAAGCTATGTCTATAAGGCGCTGCTCCGCTTGAACAAGCAGGTGCCGGAGGAATTTGCGCTGATCGGGTTCGACGAACCGGGGAGACCCGGCCTTCATTTCGTGCAACAGGATATCGAAACGATGTGCAAGCAGACCGTGGAATGTTTGCTGGAGCAGCTGGAAGGGCAATCGAATCCGCGAAGAGTCACGGTTCCCGTAGAATTAATGTTATAAAGTATATTATATACTAAATAAAGTATACTAATCTTGAAATTGATCGACTAAAATGCAAATGTAAAGCGGTTACAAACACACGTTGACCCGCATCATACCGTAATCGCGAATCGCCGTTAAGGCCAATTCCATAGGGAGGTTATGCACGTGAAAACCAATCGCTTGGCAATCATCGCGGTGTGTTTAGTTATGTCTATGTTGGTAGCGCTTACAGGATGCGGCTCCGGCACCAATGCCAACTCGGCCAATGCCTCGAAGGAACCGGGCAACGCGAATCAAGGCGCTTCGAACGGGCAGCCAGCCACCTCGGACGAGAAGGTGGAGATTTCCTTTATGGGTCACGGGGATCCCAACGAGAAGAAGATTTTTGCGGCATTGATCCAATCTTTTGAAGACAAATACCCGAATGTAAAAGTGAACTACACCAGCGTCCCGCCGGCGGAATATAACCAGAAGCTCACGACGCTGGTCGCGTCGGGCAAAGCGCCGGATATCTTCTATCTGTCCGGACCGGCGTTCTACAAATATGCGGAGGCCGGCACGATTCTCAACATTCAGAGCTACCTCGACAACACGGAATTATTCGATCAGGACAATGTCTGGAAACAAGCGCTGGACCGTTACCGGTATGACGGGAAGTCGCTTGGAACGGGGGATTTGTACGGACTTCCCAAGGACGTTGGCCCATGGGCGATGGCCTACAACAAGGATCTCTTTGATGAAGCCGGGGCGGAGTATCCGTCTGCCGAACCGGGCGGATGGACGTGGGACGATTACCTGAAGGCCGCCCAGGCGGTTACGAAAGATACGAACGGCGACGGCAAGGTCGATATTTTCGGCGGGGCCGGCTTCCCGCTGGAAGCGGCGGTATGGGGCAACGGCGGACAATACATTGATTATGCGACAGGCAAAATCACCGTGGATACGCCGGAGTTTGCCGAAGCGATGCAGTTTATCGCCGACTTGAATCTCAAGCATCATGTCAGCCCTTCCGCGGACGACGAGAAGGCGATGAACAGCTATTCGCGGTTCGTCGCCGGCAAGATCGGCATGTTCCCGCTCGGACCGTGGGATCAACCGGCCTTCTGGGATCTGCCCTTCGGCTGGGATATCGCGCCGTGGCCGGCAAGTCCAAATACGGGGAAGACGTCCACTTGGCTGGGATCGATGGGGTTTGCCCTTTCCAGCAAATCCAAGCATCCGCAAGAAGCGTTTAACCTGGCCGCCTTCCTGTCCCTGGACCCTGAGGGTCAGAAGCAAAACATGGAGATGGGCCAGGCCGTACCGAACCTGATCGATATGGCGAAGAACGATTACTTAACCAACGGCAAAGCGCCGGAGCACAAGCAGGTCTTCCTGGACATCATCGATTACGGACATCCGCCGGTCGAATACGGCTCGAAGGACACGCAATGGCTGGATACCTTCAACCAGGAGGCCAGCAAGGTGTGGAACGGCAAGCAAACGGCGGCGGAATGGGTGAAAGAGATGGCGCCCAAGCTGCAAGATCTGTACGACAAAGGGAACAAGTAAGGAGTTCGGCATCACGTTCATCAAGGAGGGTGGAAGTCAGGCGTGTACTGCTTTCACCTTCTTCTCTTAACTCTTATTCGCGGGAAGGAAGAAGGTCATGACCAATAAAATCCCCGGTTTTCGGCGCAAGGAAATCATGTGGGCTTACGGCTTCGTTGCGATTCCGCTGCTCGGATTCCTTATCTTCGGCCTTGCTCCGTTAATTGCCTCGGCCGTCTTAAGCGTAACCGAATGGGACATGGTTTCATCCCCCAAGTTCGTCGGACTGGCGAACTACGTGGACTTGTTCCAGGATGAGAAGGTGATGAAGTCGCTGTTCAACACGGTATTTATGCTGATCGGCATTCCGCTTGGCATGATTCTCTCATTGCTGCTAGCCATCCTCATGAACCAGAAGATCAAAGGCATCTCGATCTTTCGAACGATCTATTACATCCCGGTGATCTCGCCGATCATTGCGGTCTCCCTCTTGTGGCAATGGATCTTAAACCAGGACTACGGGCTGCTGAATCAACTGTTATGGAGTGCGTTCCATATCACCGGACCGAACTGGCTTGGCGATCCCCTGTGGATCAAGCCGTCCTTGATCCTGATGGGACTCTGGGGCGGGATCGGGGGCAATATGGTGCTCTATCTGGCCGGATTGCAATCGATCTCCCGAAGCTACTACGAAGCGGCCGAGGTGGATGGGGCGAACGGGTTCCAGAAGTTCACGCGAATTACGTTTCCGCTCTTATCCAACATCCATTTCTATATCGTGGTGATGGGCGTCATCGGCACGTTCCAAGCGTTCAGCCAGATTTATGTCATGGCCGCAGACGGGGGCCCCGAATTCAGCGCGGCAACGGTGGTCTTCTACATTTACCAGCATGCGTTCGAATACTTCAACATGGGTTACGCCAGCTCGTTGGCCTGGGTGCTGGGCATCATCATCTTCATCTTAACGCTGCTCCAATTCCGTTTGTCCAAACGGTGGATCTACAACGACTAGGCAGGCGTTACCTGAGATTTTAGCATTGGAGGCGTGTGTATGCTGCTGAGACGTCGAATTACCCTTAGCATCAATGTTCTGATCTTGTTCGTGGGTTCCATCATTATGCTGGCTCCGCTGGCCTGGTCGCTGTCGACCTCCCTCAAGGAGAAAAAGAACGTGTTCGACCTCCCGCCCAAATGGATTCCGAATCCCGCCACGTTGGCCAACTACAAGGGCGTGTGGGCGGAGGCGCCGATCCTGCACGGTTTTCTGAACAGCGCGACGATTGTGCTCTTCGTCTTGACGATCGGTTTATTCGTATCCACGATGGCGGCGTATGCGTTTGCCAAGGTGGATTTTCCGTTCAAAGAAACGATCTTTATGTGCTTGCTCGGCACGATGATGATTCCGTATTCGGTCATGATGATTCCGCAATTTATCGGGTTCTCTGAGTTGAATTGGGTAGACACGCTGCTGCCGCTAATCGTTCCCGGACTGTTCGGCAACATCGTGGTGGTGTTCTTCTTGCGTCAATTTATGCAAGGGTCGATCCCGACGGAATTGATCGAAGCCGCGAAGCTGGACGGGAGCGGATTCATTCGCACGTTCATGCAAATTGCTCTGCCGATCGCCAAACCGGCCATTGCCGCTCAGGCCGCGCTGGGGTTCATGGGCATCTGGAATGATTTCCTCGGCCCCTTAATTTATCTGCATACGCCGGAGAAGCAGACCATCCAGGTGATGATTGCTTCCCTTCAATCGATGTATATCAGCAATTCCGATTATCCGTTGATTATGTCGGCTTCCGTGATCGCGATGGTTCCCGTCATCCTGGTGTTCTTCTTCTGCCAGAAGTATTTTGTCGAGTCGCTTGCGATCAGCGGTTTGAAAGGATAAGGAGCTGACATGGGCACTCACAATCCCTGGAGAAGGAAGAGATTTACGCTGGCGGGCCTGTGCATGGCCCTTGTTGGAATCGCACTTATTCTTGGTTCATGCAGCTCAAATGAAGAGGTGAAGGTCAAATTGTACAGCGAACAGGATCCGGTCTATCAGAACCCTTTTACGCTCCCCGAGGAATGGGAGGATTACGGAATCGGCGACCCCTATATTCTTCGCCACGACGGAAAGTATTATCTCTACTGCAGTACGAAGGACTTCCGAGCCGGGATCAAGGGCTGGAGTTCGGAGGACCTGATTCATTGGAAACCCGAAGGCCTGGTGACCGAGGACCCGATCACCACCGGCGCTTATGCGCCCGAAGTGGTGTATTGGAACGGGTACTTCTATATGTACACTTCGCCCGCCGGGAACGGACACTACGTCCTGCGAAGCGACAGTCCGACGGGGCCGTTCGAGGTGCAGACGGAGAATTTGGGGCTTAGCATCGACGGTTCGGTTTTTATTGACGATAACGGCGAGTGGTACTTCACGCATGCGGGAGACCAGGGGATTGTCATTCATCGGATGACCGATCCCTATACGATCGATATCGGATCCACGACCAACGCGTATTTGGGCGGGTGGACGGAAGGATCCACGATCATCAAACGAAGCGGCACTTACTATATGACCTATACCGGCAATCATGTGTTCAGCAAAGGATATCGGATCAACTACGCCGTTGCCCACGATGACCCGACAAGCGCCTATCAGGTGCCGGACAACAACCCGGTGGTGATTCACACCTCCGGCTCGTTCGTTGGCTTGGGTCACAGCTCGAGCTTCGTCGGGCCGGATCTGGATTCCTATTATATGGTGTATCACAATCTGGTTGGCCGTTCTGCGGAAGGCCCGCCGGTGCGGCAGATGAATATCGACCGCATCGTGTTCAACGGCGACCGGATGGAAGTGCTGGGGCCGACGAATACCGCTCAGCCGGTTCCGAAACAGGCGGATTTCCAAAGCCGGTTGGATCAGCCGGAGTCTCTGACAGATGGGGACGTGGAGACGCTGCCGGACGGCACCCAGAGATGGTTAAGCAAGGCTGCAACGAGCGCCGGATTTACCGCCGAGTACAACTTGAGCTTCAAACAACCGGTTGAGGACGAGCAGGCTTATGTGGAGGCGATTTTTTCTTATACCGATTCGAAAAATTACGGGTCCGCGCGCTTGACGCCGGCGACGGGCGAGTTGTCGGTGATGCAGGTTCGCGAAGGTCAGGTGGAGCAGCCCGCTACCCTTCGGTTGCCGGAGGATTTCGATTTTACGAAGCTTCATACGATTCGTGTGGAAAATGACGGAAGTACGGTTCGCGTTTATTTTGATCAAATGCTGAAGTTTAATTTGCCAATGCAAATGTCCGTTGCGGGCCAGATCGGGTACGGGGCGTTCCGGGCCGAACCTTCGTATTCCTACACGGCGTTTTCCAACGATGTGAACGGGAGCAGTGATTTTGAAGTCTACAAACCGGTACCGGGCACTGTGGAGGCGGTTCATTATTTAAAGGAGGCCGGGCGCGGCTTCAAGGTGAAGGCGGTCGACCGCGCTGCAGGGGAGTTCCGCAAGTCGGATGGGGTTTCCATCGGCATGGCGGAAGATCGCAGTTACTTCGTGAAGCTCGAGCAGGAAGGGGATTGGCTGTCGTATAAGGTTAACGTGGCCGAGGCCGGAACCTACGGCTTGGCAATGCGCCTCTTGACCTCGAAGGAAGCGGCGACGGTGGAGGTGAGCAGCGGGAACGAGAAGCAATCCTTCAAGATTGCGCCTGATCCCGACCCGGACTGGAAAACGGTCAAGCTGGGAGCCATGAAGCTTCCGGAAGGCTACCATACATTGAAAATCAAACTGCGCAAGGGTCAAGCGACCTTCCGAACGTTGGATCTCTATGCGTCGGCGGACGTGCCGAGAGCAGGGACTGCGAATCTGTTGGATGCGGTGGCAGCCGAAGATATTTACGGCGCCTTCGCAGCGATCGACGGCGGGTTTCAAGGAAGCGGCATCGCGGATGATCGCTTGTTTGTTGGAGATCCGGCTTGGGAGGATTACGAGCTGTCGCTGCAAGTGGGCATTCCGGAGAGCTTGACGGGGGAAGGACAGGTGTTCATCCGCACGACCAACGAATCCTACTTCGAGCATCAGGTCCGGGACTCGGCGATGGGTTACGCGATCAGCCTGACCGACGGGCAACTACAGTTGCTGAAGCTGAATTACGATTCGTTCGCGGTGAGCAGCGGTCGCGCCCCGATGGAGCCTGGGCAGACGTACTCGCTGCGCGTCGCGGCGACGGGTTCCCGCATTCAAGTCTATTGGGGCGGGGCAGACGAGCCGGTGATCGATTACACGGATCCCGACCCTTATTTCCACGGACGCGTTGGCCTTCGAAGCGTGGATTCGACGTTCAGCTTCAGGGAGATGCAAGTGCGCGCTGTAAAGAGATAGATTCAGGAAAAGGAGTAGTCACATGACAACCGCTATGTATATCAAAGATTATCCCCGACCGCAATTCGTGCGGGAGCAATGGATGAATTTGAATGGAGAGTGGGATTTCCGCTTTGACGATGAGAATCTCGGCGAGCGGGAGAACTGGTTCGCGGATCTGCAGGCCGATCGCAAGATCAGGGTGCCGTTCACGTACGAAACCAAACGGAGCGGGATTGGAGAGGAAACCTTTCATCCTCACGTCTGGTACGAGAGGAAGCTGAATCTCCCGGCCGAGGCGGCGGGCCGGCGGGCCATCCTCCACTTTCAGGCCGTCGATTACCGGGCCAAATTGTGGGTCAACGGCGTTTATGTCGGGGAGCATCAAGGCGGCTACACCGCGTTCTCTTTTGACATCACGCCGTACGTGACGTTCGGCAGCGACAATGTGCTGACGCTGAAGGCCGAAGACAGCGAGAGCTGTACGCAACCTCGCGGGAAGCAACGCTGGCAGAGCGAAAGCTTCGAATGCTTCTACGTGCAAACCACGGGGATCTGGCAGACGGTATGGTTGGAATTCGTAGACTCGGCGCATGTGGATGCCGTGAAGATCACGCCCGATTATGATCAACGGACGGTGGCTTTTGAATATCAGGTGGCGGGAGACTTGACGGGCGGCCAACTGGAGCTGGAAACCGTTATCTCCCTGAAAGGGAAAACTGTCAAACGATTGCGTGTAGCCATCGACCGTCCTTGGATCCGCGTGGATGCCAGCTTGCTGCATGAAGCCGGAGGACCGTGGAAGTTCAGCGAGTGGTCGCCGCAGCGTCCGAATCTGTACGAGGTGGAATTTATTTTATACCGGGACGATCAGGTGGTTGACCATGTGTATTCTTATTTCGGGATGCGGAAGATTTCCATCGAAAACGGCAAGGTGCTGCTGAACAATACGCCAATCTACCAAAGATTGATTCTGGACCAAGGGTATTGGCCGGATTCGCATTTGACGCCGCCTTCCGAGGAAGCGATTCTCGAGGATATCGATAAGATCATGGCGATGGGGTATAACGGCGTGCGCAAGCACATGAAGATTGAAGACCCCCGCTTCTTGTACTGGTGCGACGTCAAGGGGCTGCTCGTCTGGTCGGAGATGGCGGCGACGTTCGAATTTAACGATCGGGCCGTCGAGGCGTTCACGAAGGAATGGGTCGAGATCGTCCGCCAGCAATATAATCATCCGAGTATCATCACCTGGGTTCCTTTTAACGAATCGTGGGGCGTGGCCAATATTTTGAACGACCGCAAGCAACAGGAGTTTACGGAGGGGATTTATCACCTGACCAAAGCGATCGACCCTTATCGTCCGGTGATTACGAATGACGGGTGGGAGCACACGGTTTCGGACATCTTAACCCTGCATGATTACGAGGAATCGGGCAGCCGCTTCCTGGAGCGCTACAAGGACAGGGAAGCGATCACCGGCAACCGGATTTCGTTTAACCATTGGAAGTATGCCCTGGCGAACGGGCACGCCTATCGCGGCCAGCCGATCCTGATCTCGGAGTTCGGCGGGATCGCTTTCCAATCGGAGTCGGGCTGGGGATACGGCAACCAAGTAAGCGACGAAGAGGCGTTTCTTGAGCGGTTCGAGAGCATCATGCAAGCGATCAAGTCGCTCGATTACGTCTGCGGCTATTGTTATACGCAAGTTACCGACGTGCAGCAGGAGGTTAACGGCTTGCTGACGGAGACTCGCGAGCCGAAGGTGCCGCTGGAGACGATCCGGCGGATTAATCTGGCATAGCGAAAAAAATCAGCCCCCGGAGTTTTGGTTCCGGGGGCTGTGCGTCTTTTCAACGGACCGCTTTGGTTGTCGCCTGGATTTCGTCGATAATTTCGCGGGTCGTGCTAACTTGACCGAATTCGTAAGCGATGACGGTTAACGTCACGCGCTGGATCTCTTCGGCGGAAAGTTCTCCCCAGCCCATGTCCGGATAGTCCATAGCGGCG
Organism: Paenibacillus phocaeensis; assembly: GCF_900021165.1. Lineage (GTDB taxonomy): Bacteria > Bacillota > Bacilli > Paenibacillales > Paenibacillaceae > Fontibacillus > Fontibacillus phocaensis. The sequence goes on from NZ_FCOQ01000017.1 coordinate 9,807, forward strand.
TTCGCGTCGCTGAGGAAGATCACTTTATATTCGCGGTGCGCACCGTCTCTGACGGTCGTCTCGCAACAAACGTTGGTTACAGTACCGCAGATAATGATCGTGTTGATGTCCCGAACCCGAAGAGCCGTATCCAAATCGGTATCATGGAAGCCGCTATAGAAGAGCTTATCGATGATGATATCTTGAGGAAGCGGCGCAAGCTCGTCGATGATCTCCACGCCGGGGGTGCCGCGTTTTAAGATCTCATTTACATTCGGATACATATCCTGCATTCTTCCGGTATCGCTGCCGTCTCCCCGGACGATATGGCGCAGATAGATCACGGGCATTCCCGCCGTTCTGGCCGTCGCGGTAAGCTGCCGGATAGGATCGATGATCCCTTCGGTGCGGGGGACATACAGGGCTTCGTCTTTTTTGCAAAATACGTTCTGCATATCGACTACAATGACGGCGGTTCTCGCGGGATCGATGTCCCATTTCACTTTGCGTTTCATACTCATGGTTCAGCACGCTCCTTCTGTCGGGTGATCGGGTAATAGGATAGGGCCTTAAGCGGCCTCTGTTGGCATCTTGTCCTGCGCCAGGTTCCGCCGTTCGAGCGACGGGCGAATCCATACGTTGACGACTGTGTTTAGAAGGATCAGCATGACGACCCCTACCAGCATCGGCTGGGTGACGATGCTCTGAATCGCCAGCGGCAACCCGGATGTGAGTTCGGCGGGCAGATACATTGTGCCAAGCGAAATGATAAAGGAGGAACCGGCGACGGCAAGATTCAGTTCATCCCACTTGACCTTGCTGACCATTTGAATCCCGCTGATGGCAATGATGCCGAACAAAATCGTGGAGGCTGCGGATAAAACAGCGCCGGGAAGGGATGCGATGAACAAGCCGACCTTGGGAACCAGGCCCAGAATGACGGCCATGATGCCGGCGGTCATGGTGACGTAACGGCTGCCGATGCCGGAGACGCGGACGATGCCGATGTTCTCGGGGTACGAGGTTGTGCCCAACCCGCCGAAGATCGCGCCCAGGGTGCATCCGAGAAATTCGCCGAACAAGCCGCGATTGACTCGGGTGCTGTCGAGGTCTTGCTTGCCCCATTTGGTCAACAGGGTATACATGCCGACGGCTTCCNCCGGCGGTCATGGTGACGTAACGGCTGCCGATGCCGGAGACGCGGACGATGCCGATGTTCTCGGGGTACGAGGTTGTGCCCAACCCGCCGAAGATCGCGCCCAGGGTGCATCCGAGAAATTCGCCGAACAAGCCGCGATTGACTCGGGTGCTGTCGAGGTCTTGCTTGCCCCATTTGGTCAACAGGGTATACATGCCGACGGCTTCCGCGGAAGCTTGCAGGAAGGCCAGGAGCATGAGGATGACGACGGGGATGGAGATCCCGAAGCCAAACGGGAAGATTTCCGGCAATCGGAACCAGCCGGCTGTGGCTACGACCGAGAAATCAACGGTGCCGAATACCGAGAAAAACACGGTTCCGACAATAATCCCCCAGAGCAAGGCGCCCCGGCGCAGGATCGTATTGCCCCCAAAGATCATGTAGGCGAGCACGCACCCGACCGTGACGAGGGAAGCGGCAAAGTTGATGCCGATATTGGCGCTGCCGAACCAATTCTTCAGTCCGATATCCGCAAGTTGGGCACCAATGATGATTAACAAGGTGCCATAGACGATCGGCGGGGCGATGAATTTATTGATATGGCCGATTAAGCCGAATTTGCGGATCGGAATGGACAGAAGCATAAAAATGACCCCCGCCACCGCCATCGATCCAAAAGCCGTCCCTAATCCGACGCTTGCGCTCGCGGACAGCACGGCCACGAAAAACGCGGCTGTCGGCCCTTGAACGACGGGCAACTTCAACATTTTTCCCGACTGCAGTATTGTCACGAGTCCCGTTGTTAAGAAACAAGCTTGAATCAAGTAGCCTATCGTTTTGAACTCCAGCCCCAAGGCTTGGCCGATTAAGACCGGGAAGAGGAAGATGCCCGTTAACGCTAATAAATGCTGGAACCCGTAGGTCAGGTTTGCCCCGATGGAAAGCTTGTCTTCGATGCCAACTTGCAAAGTTTCGTTGTCTGCGTGCTCATGATTCATGACTCGTTCCCCCCTAAATTCCTGATTCTGAGTGATTCGACCTATCATCAGAGGTTTGCTTTAAAGAAGAGATCATCTGATGTTTAGGAAATGATGAGCTGGGCCCGGTGGACCGCGTCGAGATTTTGGATGGCGTGTTGTCTTGCCTCTTGGCTGTTTCCGGCCGCAATGGCGGCATAGATCGCTTCGTGATAGGCCGTGTTGTCTTCGTACTGCCGGGTGTCCAGGATCAATTGGCTTAACATTCCCTTCAAACTCTCGGCTACCACTTTGTACATTTCCAACAGAACTTCGTTTTGGCCGGCCTGGGCAACGGCGATGTGAAAGGCAATGTCCGCTTCGACATATTCGGCGTAGCGGCCTTTCTCCAAGGCTTCGTTTCTTTGATTCAGGTAGGAGCGCATGATTTCAAGATCGGCATCCGTTCTTCTTGAAGCGGCCAGTCCCGTCAACTCGATTTCGAGAATTCCGCGGGCTTCGAGAATCTGGGCATCGTTCTTCGTGAGGAGGGTTTGGCTTACCCCGCCAAAACCGGATGAAGCGGATCGAATGTAAGTCCCGTCTCCTTGGCGTACCTCCAGCAAGCCGGCATGCGTCAATACCTTGACCGCTTCTCGGACCGTCGATCTTCCCACTGCGAGCAGTTTCATCAATTCGGGCTCCGGCGGCAACTTATCCCCGCTTTTATAATGGCCGGACCGGATGAGCGATTGCATCTGATCCAGTACCTCATCGACCAACTTTCGTCGGGGGATGGCTTTGAATTCCGTTTGAGCTGCGATAATAACGCCTCCTTTTGCGTAAGGTTATATTACATTTGTTGAAAACTTACTGCACTTTTCATTTTATGTTTCACATTATAGGGGGGTGGTTGCAGAAAAACAAGAGGTTTTTTTGAGAGTGTGTTAGAATACCTTACACAGATTCCTTGACATCAAGCTTGAAACGGGCGTATTCTTAACTACATCAAACATCTGATGATCTACTCTTTATTCAAAAATCATTGGCAAACAGGAGCTCTTATGAAAACAAAAATGGATCGTCCTCCGTGGGTACACCACAATTATGCATTGATCCGGTCGCTGTTATTTGGGGCCGCTCTGCTGATCTTGTCTTCGTTATATGTCACGGTGCCGCTTCTTCCGGAATTTGCCCGGGTATTTAGTGTCAGTACAAGCGAATCGGCTTTGGCCGGCAGCGCCTTTTCTTTATTTTTCGCGGCGGGTTGTCTGGTTTACGGTCCTTTATCGAACCGGCTGGGTCGAAAACGGATGATCGTAGCGGGGCTGGCTGTCCTGGTTGTCTCCACTGCGTGTCTCGGCTACGCGGCGAGTTTTGGGGCATTGATCCTGTTAAGGTGCTTGCAAGGCGCGGCGGCGGCAACTTTCTCGCCCGTGGCGTTAACCTACGCCGGGGAAATCTTCCCTCCGGATCAAAGAGTGACGGCTATCGGCTTTGTGAGCTCGGGCTTCTTAATGGCCGGGATCTTCGGACAAGTATGGGCGAGCTCGCTTGCCGCATTTCTCGGTTGGCCTTGGGTATTCAGATTGCTGGCGTTGGCGTATCTTCTGACCTTATTGTTGTTGATCGTTTGGCTGCCGCCGGTTCCGGCAGGGCAGGCGCGGGAAGGCCGTTCGGGGAAAGGACGCAGGGGAGCTGCCGTATTGGCGAATCCAAGTCTTTGGTTCTGCTACGGCATTACGCTGACGATCCTGCTCTGTTTTGTGGGGATGTACAGTGCGCTGGGGTCTTTTCTTGGCAACCCTCCTTACTCCCTTGGCGAAATGGAGATTCTGGGCGTGCGTTCGCTGGGGATGCTCGGCATGGTTCTCTCCTTATTTGCCGGCCGCATCTGCCGCAAATGGGGGCTGCTGCCGGTGCTGCGTACCGGACTTATCCTCTCGCTTGCGGCGCTTCTGCTGATGTCCTTTGTCCAGGAATTAGGGGTCTACCTCGTCATGAGTGTGTTGTTCGTCGCCGGCATCGCCGTGGTCGTCCCCTCCTTGATCTCTCTGATCGGAGAGATTGGGAGCGGGAACCGGGGGGTTGCGACCTCTCTATATACTTTCGTCCTGTTTGCCGGTGCGAGCGTAGGTCCGATCCTTACGGCTTATTTGCTGGAAACCGGACGAAATGCTTTGCCTTTTCAGGTGTTTGCCGGCATCCTGTCGTTCGCTTTGTTGTGTTCGATTTTTATCCGGTATAGAAGAAACTAGATGCGCGGCTCCTCGGGGCCTCACCTTGCTTTTGACCGCCGGAGTTGGTACAATAAATGTCTGGTAAACTGCCCTTTGGGGCTTCAAGCTTATGCTTCCGATGCGAGTTTTGTTCGAAGCTTGTCCAGGAAGCGATGCCCACAAAACTTTGAGGAGGATAAGCATGGGCAAGAAAAGTGACGGTAAAGTGCTGGCCCAGAACAAAAAAGCTTCCCATGACTATTTCATCGAAGATACCTACGAAGCGGGCATGGTGCTGACCGGTACGGAGATCAAGTCGATTCGGAACGCCCGGGTGAATATCGGGGATGCGTTCGCAACGATCCGGAACGGCGAGATCCATATTCACAACATGCATATCAGCCCGTTCGAGCAGGGGAACCGGTTCAATCCGCTCGACCCGACGCGGACGCGGAAGCTGCTGATGCATAAGACGCAGATTAACAAGCTGTTGGGCTTATCCAAGCAAGAGGGGTATTCGATCGTACCGCTCAAGATTTACATCCGCAACGGATATGCGAAGCTGCTGCTGGGCCTGGGCAAAGGGAAGAAGCAATACGACAAGCGCGACACGGCTGCGAAGCGTGATGCTCAGCGAGATATTCAACGGGCGCTGCGTGAGAAGCAGAAGGTCGCAAGATAACGTGGGGCGAATTCGTTCCCAGCGTTTCCATCAAGTCCATAAACATGATGCGACGCAAACATGGTATACTAAGTAATGTAAGAGATGATCACGATCCTTATTATGGAGAAGGAATTGTGATGCGAACAACAGCAGGCCCTTGCAGGCTGCACCTTGATCCAGCACCCTTTTTAATTCGGGGGCGTTTATGGATTCGACGGGGGTAGATCGAGCATGGGTAGCGGGTAGTGGGGACGCGTCCACTTCATCAACGCTAAAGCCAATTAAACGGCAAACAAAACAACAACTTAGCTTTCGCAGCTTAATAACCTGTGAGCTAGCTCTATCCCTGCATCGCCCATGTGCCGGGAATAGGGCCCAACTTTAGTGGGATACGCCGTCTGGTCTCCGCCTGGGGCTGGCGGAAGAAGATAATCAGGCTGACCCGAAGGGAATCCGGTGACAGGGAGTCTCTAGGGTGACATCAAATCTGTCACTACACCCGTAGAAGCCTATGTGGCGTTGCCTTCGGACAGGGGTTCGACTCCCCTCGCCTCCATATGAAAATCCACAACCGATTGAGGTTGTGGATTTTTGCTATAAATTTGTTTGAAAAACAATGCTGTTAATAGCTAATTATTTGGAGATGAAGTTAAAGTTGTATGACCCCTATGGGCTTACTGTAAGAAGATAAATATTTGTATACTTTGGAGGGGATAATAGGGAATTGTGTTTATTTGTCGAATTTAACTATGTGGAAGAACTAACTATTTGTCGAATTACAATTAACTTGAACGAGGTGTAGTGATGGAACTCTCAGCGTATACTCGATCGATAAAAGATATTTTGAGTCTAAAGAGAAGATATGTGATTCCCAGATTCCAGAGAGAGTACTCTTGGGGAGAAGATGAACTGACTGTTCTTTGGACTGATATTCTGTCAAATCTTATAGTTAATGATTATGAAAAAAAACTAGTAGAGTCTGAGTACTTTATTGGTTCCGTTGTTTTAGTCGGTGACGATTCAAAAGACTCGGATTTTTATGTAGTAGACGGACAACAAAGATTAACGACTATCACTATTTTCTTTGCAGCTTTAGTCGAAACATTTAACCAATTGGGACAAGACTCATTGGCTAAAGGAGCACAAAATTATATTGAGACGGTTAATGATGACAATGAACCCTTCTTAATTCTCTTAAATGAAAATCCTAAGCCATTTCTTCAATTTAGAATTCAACAATCAAAAAAAGATGTTAAACAAGTGCCTCGAACTGATGAAGAAAAGGCCCTGTTATTCGCATACGACTTCTTTATCGAGAAGTTAGAAGAACAGAACCTATTAAAAGATTTAAACAGAAGATTTAAGCTTGGGTTAAAAGACCAGGATTATATCGATGTTTTGAAAGCCATTCGGAATCAGGTTTTAGCGTTTATCACTATTTACATTACTGTAAAAGACGAAGATGATGCGTATTTGATTTTTGAAACTTTAAACGCAAAAGGAAAAGATCTTGAAGCAATTGATTTAATAAAAAATCAAATATTTAAGAAGATTAAGACTACTGCTGCTGGTGACTTTCCGAAGGAATCTTGGACGGAAACTAGAAACTTGCTAGTAAGTAGAGAAGATAAAATTAATATGTCTCAGTTTTACAGACATTTTTGGTTGGCAAAGTATTCATTTGTTCGGGATGCGGGATTATATGATGACTTTAAGAAACGTGTTATTCCAGATGAGGAGAACTATAAGGTTTTTCTTGAAGAATTAAAGGATGCAGCAAAGAATTACATAAGAATAGCTAGTCCATCCACTACTGATTGGAAGCAGATGGAGGATAAATATATCTTCGAAGTATTTTCTGCATTGAAAATCTTTGGTGTAACCCAACCTAGGCCATTGCTCTTAGTTCTATTAGATTTGAAAGAACATAAAAAAATCAAACAAAGTGATTTAAAAAGGGTTATTATTGCAATTGAGAAATTTCATTTTATTTACACAGCAATTGTATCTTCGAGAGCTTCTAATATAGAGAGCAAGTACTCAACATTTGCAAGACAATTAAATAATGCGAAAAATAAAAACGAAGTTACTACAATTATTTCTGAGATAGTCAACTATTTCAAGTCAAATATACCCGCATACAATGAATTCCAATCAGGCTTTTTGAAACTTTACTATACTAAAACATATACAACTGATAAGAAGATCATTCAATATATTCTAAAGAAGTTTGAGGATGATTTTTATAGCACGGAGGAGCTAACAACAAATATAATATCAATAGAACATATTATGAATGAGTCAGATGGGATAGATGAAGTTGGATTAATAGGTAATCTCCTTCCCCTTGATAAAAAACTGAATTCATCAATAGGCGATATGGCATTTGAAAAAAAATTAGTTGAATATAATAAGTCTAACTTAAAAAGTGTTAAGGCATTCGTGTCAGTTAATACAGGGAAGTCAAAATGGACAATAGCTGACATCGAGTCAAGAGGAAAGGAATTAGCAAAGTTAGCTTATAACCATATATGGAAAATATAATGACACCTCGCCTGAACGAAATACTTAGTTAGACGAAGAATTGTGGATTTGAACTTCCGCGGTTCGCTTCTATCCTGCTTATTAGAAGAGACACCCATTAAGGATGTCTCTTTCGCATACATAGTGGGTCCTGAAAGTCTGTTATTACTGATCAGAAGAGGCTCTACCAAGCTCAAGTTGTTTACGAACGGGAAACTACAACAGATTTGCATAATTGAAAAACGGTGAAAAATCTTCATGGCTAATGATACCAAAAAAAAATTGTAGTATAATAGTCATAGGCAGGCAAGTTGCAGTTGAACTTCTGGTAGTGCTAATCGCTATCTTATAAAAAGAATGTAACTACATATCCTACGCGCAATTTTCAGTATTTATCTAAATGTCGCAATGGTTTCAACGGTATGATTTAGAAAGGTAGAACTGCACTTGTTTGCCTACTTCCTTATTCAGAGGTGAGTTATTATCAGTAGTTTAGTGAAACCTGTATTACTAAGCACCGATGAAGAAATAAAGAATAAATTTAAAAATTTAACCGATTTTGGGGATGTTGCACTGCTTTTTGAAATTCCAACAGAGTTTCTTTGGAAAATTCTTATAAGAGACAAGTGGATAAACTATGTATCTTTTCCCCTGCATAAAAAGAATGGTGGTTACCGTACAATTCACTCTCCTTCTAAAAACCTAGCGATTCTTCAAAAAAAACTTGCCTATATACTCTCTTTAAACTTTACTCCTCACAATCGTGCGCATGGTTTTATAGAAAAACGAAGTATTATCACTAATGCTTCAGAGCATTTAAAAAAAGCTTTTGTATTAAATATAGACCTGGAAAACTTCTTTGAAAGTATATCTTTTGCAAGAGTGAGGAAAATGTTTATTTCGTACTTTAAGTTAAGCGAAATAGTCGCAACAACTCTTGCGAACATATGCACGCATCCCGATGGTTTTTTACCTCAAGGGGCGGCAACTTCCCCAATAATCTCCAACATTCTAGCAAAGACTTTAGATAAGGAACTTAAACAACTCTCTATCGAAAGTAAAGGGGTTAAATATACACGTTATGCTGATGATATTACATTCTCAACAAACAAGAAGTTATTTCCTAAGAGTATCGCTTTTTTGAATGAGGATGGACAGATTGTGTTAAGTGAGAGGTTTATGAAGATCATTACAAAAAATGGTTTCAATGTGAATAAAAAAAAAATAAGATTGCAAGATAGTGAAGGTAATCAATCTGTAACAGGAATAACAGTAAATGAAAAATTAAACGTAAGCAGGAATTATATTCGTAGAATTCGTTCCATACTGAATTGTATAGAAAAGAACATTAACGATCTTGACTATGCGAGGGAAGTCTTTGAACGTAAATACCCATTTCGGCAAAGAGCGAATAGAATACACCCTGAAATGTTTTCAGTACTAAGAGGTATGGTTAATCATGTAGGGCATGTAAAAGGTACAAGCGACCCAGTTTATTTGAAGTTAGCTAGCCGTTTTAATAATGTATCTCCAGAACATAAAGTTATTAAATCTGTTGAAGAACAAAGTAACAAAAGAAAATTGTATGAAGAGTATACTTTTGTAATTGAACAGGAAAATCCGGTGGTAGCTTTTCCTTTTAAGGGAAGTATGGATTTCGAATATGTGTACCATAATCAAGGAACTGGCTTTTTATTAAAAGGAATTGGACTCATTACTAATGTCCACGTTCTAAAAGACCTAGTGGATGCTATTGAACTTGAAATGTACATTCCACAATCTTATTATGTGAGAGTGTTTAATTCTATTGACTTTAAAGAACATATGATGAAAATCGAATGCTATGATATTGAAAAGGATATTGCAATTTTACGATCCTCTAGCTTGGATCACAATGCAGAAGGCTTCAGTTATAATGAACTCATACAAAAAGATCAACCTATTGATCTAGTCGGTTATCCAGATTATCGGATGGGTCAGGATATAAGAGTAGATAATGGATTTGTAAGGGGCATAAGGATGCATAATGATAGCTGCGACAATACAGTTAAACATAAGCGTTATGAAATAACTCCTACTATTTACGGTGGAAATAGTGGTGGTCCTGTAATCAACGTAAATAGTGAGGTCATTGCAGTAGCTGTAAAGGGAGCTACAATGAACGGTGTTGTTCCAAACGAAGTTATACCTATATCTGAAGTGATCGAATTAGCTAATAGAAAATTGTTTGTTTACTCAGTTTAATAACCCGAGGCCCCTGAGGCCTCTTTTTGCAATTAGGTGAAATAGCCATCTCTCACCCTTTCATATCTTGCTATAATATACCTATCACTATCCCGGAGGGCAAAGCATGTCACTTCCAGTTGAATTAACAAATATATTCCGTGTAAAGCAAAAGTCCTACAAAATGGTGCTTGTGCTTGCGATGATTGACACTTGGCAGGAAACGCACGATAAGTTGCTTAAGTTTGATGATGTAGCGAGACGTTTTCTAACATACTACCAATATAGAGAGAGCAACGGTCTTGTTGTGGACTTACCTCCAAATAAAGTAGCAACACGATGGGAGATCATGAACGTTCCGCGAATAAAGACTCATATTCTAGATACTCCAATAGAAGCGCTTCGTTCGGTTGTTGTTAAACAAGCGGACGGGGCTTTTTTGACATTTGCGGATTCAGTATGGGCGCAAGGGGATGCGGTGTTATCGGAGCTTCAGGATTATGCTAACCGTGAATTGGACCTATACCATAACCAGCTTGGACAGGAGCCGCGCTTCTCGCTTCACGAGAGTTTGGTTCATATCCTACAAACCTATCCTCAAGCTAAGACTGAATCTTTTACGAATCACGCGCTAGGTACTTTGTTCAGAAAAAAATTGCCGGAGCAGTTTAGAATGCTTCCTTTTATTTCGGAGCATATCAAAATTCAAGGTTCAGTAGGGATGGGGAACTGGGCAACCGTACCTTGGCTAGCTCTTATGGATACCCGAATTACGAAATCCACCCAATACGGGGAATATATCGTTTACCTATTTGCTGAGGACATGAGTGCGGTCTATCTGACTTTTAACCAAGGGGTTACGAAACCGATCCAAGAGCGAGGAAGAAAAGAAGGGTACAAGTTCCTACAGCAAAAGGTGACGGAAATAAGAGAGAGCCTTGATTTTCAAGCTTTCTCCAAAGATGAAAATATCCAGCTTACTTCAGCTGGTTTGGGCCGTGATTATCAAATATCGACGGTTGCCTACAAGCGGTACGATGCGTCTCAAATTCCGAGCGATGATCAATTAATTGCTGATTTAGAACAATTGATGATGACCTACCAAAAATACGTCGATCGGGAGCTTCAAATAGATCAGGTCGAAGATCCTGAATATCCTTTGGAAGCGGTGGAAGAGAACATGGATGATGAGGCAGTTCGCGGGCATTTGGATGGTATTCAAACGTACATTAAAAATAAGGGTTTTGCCTACCCGACTGGAATGATCGAAAACTTCTACCTCTCCCTCAAAACCAAACCCTTCGTCATCCTAGCAGGCGTATCAGGGACCGGGAAAACGAAGCTCATTAAGCTCTTTGCGGAGGCGATGGGAGCGACTTCAGAGAATGGGCAGTTTACGTTGATTCCGGTCCGGCCGGATTGGAGTGATCCGTCGGATCTGATTGGTTATAGTGACTTGTCCGGCAAGTTCCGTCCGGGGCGTGTTACCAAGGTATTGTTGGAGGCATCCCATAACCCAAGCAAACCTTATTTTATCTGCCTTGATGAGATGAACTTGGCACGAGTAGAGCATTATTTCAGCGATATGCTTAGCATTCTGGAGACTCAAGAATGGTGGGGTGGACGAATTGCTACTGATCCAATCATTCATGACAGTTCGCTTGTGCAGGATGAGGATCGAGAGATATATGGCAATCTGTCGATTCCGGAGAATGTATACTTGATTGGGACGGTCAACATGGACGAGACGACGCATCCTTTTAGTAAAAAGGTGCTCGATCGAGCGAATACGATTGAGTTCAATGATATCTTCTTGGCTCAATTTCCTGACGAGGAGTCACAGGTAGAGCGACGTTCAGAGGCCACGCCAAATCAGTTCCTAAGAAGTGACTATTTGCAGCTAGTAGATGCCTATCATGCGGAATCCAAAGCCCTGATTACGAAGACGACCGATACGTTGGTGCAGATCAATCGCATTTTGGAGGAGATTCATGCGCATGTCGGTTTTCGGATTCGGGATGCGGTGTGCTTTTATATGCTCTATAACCAGCGGTTCGGGTTGCTTACCGAGGATGAGGCGTTGGATCACCAGTTACTCCAGAAAATATTGCCTCGCATTCAAGGCAGCAGTGCTTCAATCCGGAGAGTCCTTCTGAACTTGATGCGGGAGTGTGTGGGTTCCTCTTTTGCTGTTAACGAGTACTTAGAAGATGCAAATTTACTGTTCGAGGGGAATAAGCTCAAACCCCTGCTCGATCAGGCCAAGTATTCGCGTAGTGCAAGGAAAATCGCTTCGATGTTACGGAGGCTTGAAGAAGATGGATTCACCTCTTACTGGTTATCGTAATGCGCCGATGGAGTTATTGCGCATAGAGACCAATCTGTTTGATCTCTTTATCAAGGGGAAGCCATTTCATCCGACTGTCGAGACGATGCAGCTTCATCGGCAGGAGGGGGAGGTGTGGGTGGACGCCCATTTTCAAGTAGAGGTTCCCTCGCCGAAGGTGGAGATGAACTCGATTCAAGTCTTTTCGCATGAGTCCTCGGGTCTCCGAACTTGGAATCCTGGCGATCCGGCGGAGCCCTTGTTTTATGAAACCCAAGCTTATGAGTTCGTAGTGGAGAAGAAACAGGAGGATCTACCGATCATCTTCTTCCATGAAAATCTTCACTTACGGCAAGCGGTTAACCCTGTAGGCCGTCATGGCCGTGTTATGTCGGGGATCCTTAACTTTCAGAATGAGGTTGGCCTCTCGGAGCTGGAGCTTCGCCTGCATGGCGAGGTCATCTTTAAGCTGCAGCTCGAAGTGTTCCCCTCCAAAATGGACTACAAACGCGATTACGAAGTGATTTTGCGAGAGGTGAATGAGCAGATCTATAATCTGTCTTTTGACTTTCTGCGCAAGACGTTTCATCTGACCGGGTTAAGGGAGACCCGGCATCAGAGTGTGACGGAGTTTTTTGCGATATTACAGCAGGTTTTTGGGCAACTGACCCAAGGGATCGATCGGATCAAACATGCCCCCCACTACAACATGCGCCGGGAATCTCATCTGGTGGAGGCGTCGAAGGCGAAGCGGGTGGGGAAGGAGAATCTCGCTTTTTTGCGCAAAAGGCCGGAGCTGTTTGTTCCGGGGCAGGGGCTGCCTACGCATGTGCTGGAAACCCGGCGGTATACGGACTTCGATACGGCGGAAAATCGGTTCATCCGCTGGGTGTTGCTGCGCATTACCTCGAAGCTGAAGGAGCTACGGTCCTACGCAGCAAAAAAAGGAACCGCGGATCCCGTCTTGCTGAAGAACATCGACGTGATGAGTTCGCAGTTGCAGCGGCTGTTACAGCAGGATTTTTTACAAGTCGGGGAGATGAAGCAGGTTTCGATCACGCTGGTCTTGCAGATGGCTCCGGGGTATCGGGAGGTCTATCGGATTTATCTCTTGCTGATGAAGGGGCTCTCGATTCAAGGGGATCTGTTCCGGTTATCGATGAAGGATCTGGCGCAGTTGTATGAGTACTGGTGTTTCCTGAAAATCCACGATTTGATGCGGCGGAAATATGAGCTGGTGAGCCAGGATTTGATTAAGGTGGATCGGAAGGGTCTGTTTGTGACGCTGGATCGCGGGCAGAAGGCGAAGATGGTCTATCGGAATCCGCGGAATGGGGAGGTGTTTACGCTCTACTACAATTCCCTGCCTCAGGGAGACGGCCACTCTACGTTGGCGCAGAGACCGGATAACGTGCTGACCCTGAAAAAGAATGACGCGGCGATTGAGTATAAGTATATTTTTGATGCGAAATACCGCTTGAACCCCGCTTATGAGGGGACGCCTTACTGGAAGAAGTACAAGCAGCCGGGGCCTGAGGAGGACGATATCAACACGATGCACCGCTACCGGGATGCGATTGTGTACCAGGATGGGCGGAACGGCGAGTATGAGCGGAGTATGTTTGGGGCGTATGTGCTGTTTCCGTATCCGGATGAGGTGAAGTTTAGGGAGCATCCTTTTTACAAAAGCATTCAGCTCGTCAACATCGGGGCGATCCCGTTTCTACCAAATACGACGGATTTGATGGACCATCTGCTGGAGGAGATCATCCAAGACAGCCCGGAGAAAGCCTACGAACGTTCCACTCGCCCTCGCGGGACGAAGGAATATTACTACAATAAGTTTGCGGGCAAAAATGTCCTGGTGGGTTCGCTCAGGGAGCCTTCCCAACTAGATATGGCGTTGAAGTATCAGTTCTACCATATGCCGCTGAAGAATATCGTCGACCACAAGTTGCTGACTCAAATCGAATACATCGCGATGTGCCAGTCTCGCAAGAAGTTCCAAGGTCCCGGCAACATAGGTATTCACTGGTTCGGCCGCGTCCGGGATTGGAAAGTGGTTCGAAGACGGGAGATTACAGAACGGCCGGCCAGGCCCGGGACGGAAGAGGAGCTTTATGTGAAGTTTACGATTGAACGTTGGGAGCGGCGGGACCAACCGATTGCTCTTGGAGGGCAAAGGATTTACACCTGCCTCTACACGAGCAAGTACATGTTTGATCGGGCTAGTGAAATTGCCGAGTTGAAGTTGGAGAATGAAGAAGACTTGCGGGAATGGCGCGAAGCTCGCAGACTGGGTAAGGTGAAAGTGCAACTGGATCACACCGATGTGGACTTGGCCGAGAAAGTGGTGGGGATTCTGGTGGAGGAGTCGTAGGGGCATGGCTCACCATTATGAACACCATCCGCAAGAGGATGGTGTTTTGCATTTTATGAATTGGGAACCGTGATGCAGTGAGCCTCAATAATCGAAACCATCTCTTGAAAATGAAAGCGATGATTAACCATATCTACAGTAAAATCCTCGGCTTTCTTTGTGTCCATCTTGAAGAGCAGGTCATTATAGCGCAGGAATACAACCAGTGCTGTAAAAGCAGTTCGTTTGTTTGCGTTGTGAAAAGGATGGTTTTGGCCGAGGGATTCGAACATAGCTGCGGCTTTTTCGAAAATAGTAGGATAAGCATCTTCACCAAAAGCGGAAGATTGAGGTCGAAGGACAGCCGATTCGAGCAATCCAGGTTCCTTAACTCCAATGTGTTCCCCCGGGCTATATCGTTGAATCATGGCAACATTGATTGCTATTACTTCTTGGACGGATAAATAACGGATGGATGTCATCTGTCTTTAAGTCCCCGAAGCGTTTGATCGTATTCTTCAATGACATCCGTCAATGTATTCATGAAGTCCGCACTTATTCCTTCAGGCAAGGAGACTTTTGTTGACTTCTTAATAATAATTTCTCCTGTGGCTGGACTAACCTCAATGGTGACGGTGTCACCTTGATCCAGTCCAATTTGCTTCAAGGCATCCGTCATGGTTATACCGAGGCTGTTGCCCAATTTGGTCACTTTCCGTTCCATCTCAATCATCCTGTTCATTAGGTTTCCTCCTTATCATCATATTCAATTGTTATAACAATTATACAGTTATAAAATCGAGATGACAATCAGGCTGACCTGGAATTGAGCCGATTACGGGGCGTCCCAGTATCGCATACGATGCTTAGGTTAGGTGACATCAAAACCGTGACTACACCTGTAGAAGCTTGTGTTGTCTTCATTCATGCGGATGATAGAAGACCCTATGCGAAACGGTCAGCTCAACCCGAGGCGGAAAGCTTGTCAACTCAGGTTGATAAGCTTTCTTTTTATTTCTATACTATTGATAATCGTTATCACTCGTGGAGATCGATAGGTTTTCGAGATTGGTCGAAGGGGCTGCGTATTAATATGAATCAGAATAGATCAGCCGGGATTCCATTTCGCGATCTGCATTTTTCGATGACCGGCATCCACTATCGAAAACTAACAACCGGGTTAACGGATGAGCTGACGGGTACGCATAGGCTGCTGCTGATTGCAGGAGGACAAGGAAAGCTGGAGGGGAGCGGCCTCCATGTCGAGCTGAATCGGGGGAACAGTCTGTTGTTGCCTCCGGAAACCACGGCGAGGATCCATCAAGAGGGGAAGCAAACGCTTCTCTATTATTTGCTGTCCTTCACGGTGTATCGTATGGAAGATGCACGAGGGAATGGAGAGGTTCGTCTGATACCAAGCAGCCAAGAAGAAGTGCTTCCATATGGAGATATGGCGGCAACGGCGTTCAGTCGGCTAGAGGAAATGATGATGGAATTGTACCGGCATGCTGACGAACATGAGGGTCAACTTCAGATGGCCGATCACTTCCGATTTCAGAATTTGATGTATTTTATTCTCGAACGGAAGGTTGACCCAGCGGGGAAGGAAAGTCCGGAAGCGGCTGTGGGCCGGACGATTCAGTACATCCAGCAGCATTATCAAGAAGCGATAAACGTGGAGCAACTGGCGCAAATGGCGGGCATAAGCCGGCGCTGGTACAGTTCCTTATTCAAGGAACAAACAGGGCAAAGCCCAAACCATTATTTGACCGATCTTCGAATCCGCCGTGCGAAGGAAATGCTTCATATGACCGGCAACCGTTTCTATGACATCGCGCGGCAAGTCGGCTTTCAGGACGAACACTATTTCAGCAGGCGTTTCAAGCAGACCGTCGGACTTTCTCCCCGGCAGTATGTTACGAACCGGCGATATCTGGGGATGTCCGTCACGTATCCGGAGCTTCTGTATTCGCTTGGCATTACGCCAGTCGCCGCCCTCGTATTCCAGAATGATTTCCCCTCCTATCTTAAAAGTGAGTTTTCAGGTGTCTATCGCTTGTACGGTTCGAAGAAGCCCGATTATGAATCCATTCGGTCAGCAAGGCCCGACTTCATACTGGCACCGGCCTGGCAGGACCAGCATCACTACGAGGAGTTGTCCCGAATAGCTCCGACCGTATTGCTGCCTGAACAAGAGGATTGGCGAGATGAATTGCGGGATATGGCGGAAATTTTGGGAAAGAGAAAAGAAGCCGAACGAGTTATACAGGATTATGAGTCCAGAATCGCTGTAGCGAAAGAGCGTTTGCAGTCGATGATCGGAGACGAATCGGTCATGTATGTGCGGATATCGGGAGATGAAGCCTATATCCATGGCATGCATTCGCATAGAGGAAAAACCATTCACCGGGAACTGGGATTAAAGCCTGCCGCGTTATTGTATAACGAGAATCCGGGTATCGCTTTGTCCAGCGAGACCTTAAGGCGATTAAGTATCGATCATATCATTCTGCATATCGACGAACAGATACAAGCTAGGGAATTCTATGAGGAATTGTCGCAAAGCGAGCAGTGGAACGGTTTGACGGCGGTCATGAATAAGCAGGTATATCCTGTAAGAGGCAGGGATTGGTATAACTTTTCTTTTTCTCCAATCGCTACATGTTATGCCGCGGAAGAAATGGTTCGGATTCTTGAAAAAAGGCAACGCAATCCTCGACATTCCTAAAACGGAAGTTGCACTTCCCAATTCTCCAAGCGGTCGTTCTCATTCCTCCATAGGCCGAGTCCAGTGGTTTCTTTATAATGAGAATGAGAATTATTATTAATTAGACCATAGACTTGGAGGAAAGATGCGAATGAAACGGACAAGAAGCAGGATGGCCTTATTCGTATCCTTAGGGGTACTTTTGTTGTGCGCAGCTTGCGGTGCGGGGGGCAATGAGCCGGCTCCTGCGGCCGAAGAAGCATCGAATACAGCATCAAATGCGACCCAGACAGTAACGCCATCGGCAGCAGATAAGCAGCGTGTCGTCAAAAGCATGAAAGGGGATATTACGGTGCCCGCCGATCCTGCAAGAGTGATTGGCACTACGGTGACCTATCCGGAGTTCTTATTTGCGCTTGGCATAACGCCGGTTGCAGCTGAAAATTATCATGAGGAATTCCCTTCGTATTTCAACGGGGCCTTCAAAGAGGTTATAGATCTGGGAGCTGTGGATAGCCCTAATTTCGAAGCCGTACTTGCTGCCGAACCGGATCTCATCCTTGCGCCGGCTTGGAGGGATGAGAAGAGCTACGACCAGCTTGCGAAAATCGCCCCAACGGTGCTGCTGCCGAACCGGGACGATTGGCGCGATGAGCTTCGGGATATCGGGGAAGCGCTCGGAAGAACGGAGAAGGCCGAACAAGCCATTCAGGAATATGAACGTACAACAGGAGAGGCGAAAGAAAAGCTCCAGACGTTAATAGGGGACGAAACCGTTGCTTATATGAGAATAACTCCAAAGGGAGTCTTTATTTATGGGGCAGTTTCAAGCAGAGGGCGTATTATTCACGAGGAGCTTGGCCTGAAACCGGTTGAAGCTTTTCCGAAAGAAGAGAGCACCGTGCAGATTTCTTTGGAAATACTGCCGGAATACAATCCGGATCATATCATTCTCCAGGTGGACAGCGGCTCGGAAGCGGAACAAGCGAGAATGGAATATGAAAATATGGCAATCAGTTCAATATGGAAAAATTTGAATGCAGTCAAAAATGGCCATGTTTATCTTGTAGGAGACAATGAGTGGTTTAACTTTGGTTTTTCGCCTGTAGCCAACACCTATGCCATTGACGAGATCGTGAAAGTCATTGAACAGAACAACTAACCGGAACGGGGGCGAACCACGATGAGCGATGAACTGTCCCGCGTAATCCGGGAGAGGAGAACCGTCAGGAGATACAGCCAGAAGGAGATCACGGATGAGCTTATTCTGGAATTGCTTGACGATGCGGTGTGGGCTCCTTATCATTCGGCCAGGGAACCATGGCGTTTCATCCTGTTTAAAGAAGAAGGACGGAGAACATTTGCGCGGGCGGTTCTCCAAACCTATACCAGGGAAGAGCTCGAGCAATATGGCGAGTCAGCGGAACGGGATTATTGTGATAATGCCGTCGCGCATCTGATTGTTGTCGCCAAAGAAGAACCGCGTCCGAGAGAGGCCGAGGAGGCTCTTCTGGCATGTGCGGCACTTATTCAGAACTTTCAGCTTCTGGCATGGAGCCGAGGAATCGGGGTTGTATGGAAAACCAACGAGTACAACTGGGATCCGCGATTCCGCAAGGCTGTCGGGGTTCGGCCGGGGGAGAAGGTTGTCGGCACGCTTCATATGGGGTACTACCCTTTGGACAAATTACCGAAGCCGCGCCCCCGCCATAGGGCTGAGCAATTAATAAGCTGGCATAAATCGTAAAGTGGAGAGGGCAATCTCTCTCCTTTAGTTAAGACGCAATGAAAACCCGCTCCCTGAGCGGGTTTCTGTTTTTATAGCTCATATATTTTAACTTTACATTCTGTTACAAAAGGTCAACATAGATCGTTTCTACGTTAGAACGATAACAGCATTTTTTCTGGAGGGAAATGATGAAGACAATGAACATCATGGGTATATGTTTTTTATTCGCCTTACTGTTGCCCGCGTGTAACAACCAACAAACTATATCAGAACAATCTCCAATCACGGACGGGAAAGCAGATATATTGAAGGTGTCCACGGATTTGCCGAAGAATGCCGGGTGGTGGATTGTTCACCAAGATGTGAATACCATGACCATTCGGGTAGAGGCTAAAAATATCGAAACCGTTCTATTTTGGATTACTCCGACGGGTACGGAAACTTGGGGGGAAAGAGAACTCATTGGTTATGATAAGGATGGGAGTGACGGCTGGTCTTTGACATGGAACTTCGGCAATCGGAGTTTTCACGACCGCATTTATGTTCAAGCCTTAGGAAGTGATGGGGCTACTCAGAACACAGAGATCATTAGTATTACTTCAGAATGAAAATGATAGAACTGCATGCGCAGTCATTTTATTGTATTTGCGATTTCAATTAACTTTTGGTAATCGTATAACGGTTCAAGATTGTTATTTTTCCCTGAAATAAGAGAGTAAGTTAAACCCTCGTTTCTCCAATAGATGGCACTTACATGTTCGTTTCCTTGGTCCCATGTTTGCGAACCATTAGCTAATTTTTGACCTTTCTTCCCACTCGGAGTCGTATCAGCCTTTGAGTTTGTAATCATAAGGATCAGGTTCAATCCTTCATCGGTATTTACATACGTAATTTCTACTGCATCAAACTTACCATCGGTATCTAAAATCCTTGCTGATTTTTGAGTAACTGGGAAAGGAACGGATGGTTGTTTTATTTCAAACGGGACCTTATTTTCCGCCTCTTCAATTGAAATTTCGACTGGAGGACGTAGATCCAAATTAGTCGTAGGTGGCTTACTTTCCGTATTTTGTGAGCAGGCAGACAATAAAAGTGGCACCATACATAGGAACAGCAACTTATGTACAGGTTTCATTTAGTCACCTCGATACCAGAATAGTTACTTCTACTACGTTTCCACTAGCTGGGAAGTTGCATTAGAATGTACATGTAATCAGTCCTATTCATTTACTAGTCAATAGAGGCGACACCCTCGCCTCCATGAAACAAGACGAACAAGCCTTCAGCCAATGATGTGGTTGATGGAATTTATTTGTGTATAGTAATGTAAAGCAATTCACAGATAGCAGAAGGGGGTCCTCGCTATGGCAGTCGATCGAGAACAGCTTCAAAGTATACTTAAGAAGGCCAGCCAACGTGCTCGTCAACAAGCCAAACAATCGGGAGCATCCCTGTACTATATTAAGGATAACCGACGTATTCGCGAGGATGCTGAGGGGAATAAATTCGAGATCATTTTCGATTCACAGGGAAAGCGGACGGAGCGGAAGTGTATTGAATAACCATCCCTCGAAGTGCGTTATCGGGTACATTCTTCGTAGAAGCCTATGTGGCGTTGCCATCGGATAGGGGTTCGACTCCCCCTCGCCTCCATAGGGTAACTCCACAACAACGAAAAGGAGCTTCGCTACAATAAAATGTAGAGAAGCCTCTTTTCGTTTGGGTCATGATTTCCGAATTACGGGGATCCATACTTCGACTTCTGCGTCGGCCGGATTTCCGTTTAGCAAGATTTCAGCAATGGGACCTCCGTGATATTCGTAAGGGAAGTTCTCGGTCAAGACCTCCGTGAATGCTTGATCTTCAAGTTTGTCAAAGGCAAGGCGCGACAACCCGCCTTGGCCACTCAGAATCAGATAGTGACTTTGGGGGAATAACACCTCTTCCGTTCCGTCGATAGGGGGTTGGGTGGTACGGATACCGGCATAGTAGAACGTACCGCTATCCTTAGCGGCGATTACTCCATACCCGTACTTACTCTCCGAGAGGGGGCGAAGCAAGGTCAACTTGCCGCTCTGAATGACGGACTTGAAGAACTCGGTCTTTCGGATGGAATAACTATCGGTATGGATGATTGCCTCTTCACCCAGCAAACTAGGAAATCCTATGAAACGAAAGGCATCTTTCTCTTCCACTCTGTAATTGCTCATTTTGATAAAAATCCTCCTCTAAAAGGTTGAATTTAATAGTCCAGCGGCACAAGGTCCAGCTTGCTGATATTTACGGGATCGGAGATCAAATCGATTTCGGCGATCCTTCCCTGCCGAATGGTGTATTGGAGCACGTACTGCAAGTGACCTTGAGGGGCCACGATCACACCAACGGAACCGTTTATCAGAGCGGTTTGTGAAGCCTGTATGCGCCCGGCAACCTGCTGGGCTAGATGGTGGGCTCCATGAGTGATGCGCAATCCTCCACGCTGACGGTCGTCCCGAAGCACAACATTCGGGTCAAGCACAGCCAACAGCCTGTCAAAGTCAGCATCCCGCGCCGCAGCGAGGAATGCTTCGATCAGCTCGCGTTGATCAGCCAGAGGAGTCTTGTCTTCTGGGTTCCCACCTTTCACACGGCGGCGTGCACGACTGGCCAGCTGTCTGGTAGCTGCCTCGGTTTTACCCAGGATAGAGGCAATTTCAGTAAAGGGAATAGCGAAGATGTCGTGCAGGACAAAAGTGACACGCTCGGATGGACTCAGACTGCCAAGCACTACCAGCATTGCGAGTCCGACCGAGTCTGCCAGTAGGGCCTCTTGTTCAGGATCGCTATCCGAATCATTCATGAATGCATGGGGCGAATAGTCTTCCACCGACTCCTCTCGCCGCGATTTACGTGCCCGAAGCATGTCAAGGCAGATTCGGGAGACCACGGTAGTCAGCCAACCGCCTAGATTCTCAATATTTCTGGCATCGGACAGGCTTAGACGCAGCCAAGCTTCTTGAACCGCATCCTCTGCCTCGCTCCAAGATCCCAGCATTCGATAGGCTATCGCGAGAAGGTTCTTGCGATTCTTTTCAAATTGTTCCGCTATCAATTCCTGTGCGTTCATCACTCCGCTTCCTTTTCCCTTAAATTATGTTCTCATTAGTCTGACGTATGGCCATTGGATGATGTGACAAGTATCCCCGACTCGAGCAAAAAAACAATTTGTCTTGGAGTGCGGGTATGCGCTGGGAAGAAGTGCAGGAACGACTTCCGAAATTTGATAAAAAGGTATGAATGAACTTTAATGGGGCTCGATGCCTTTCGCCTCCATATGTATATTAAAGGCCCTGACCTTACGGTCGGGGCCCTTCTTCTATCTAAAATTCAAACTCAAAACTACCCTCTTCACTCCATTCAAACGGACCGGGCGTGACATTGGCATCAGGTCTCCTGTTTCCGAAAAAGTCGGAGTCGAAACGATATGGAGTGCCGTCCGGCTCCTCATACTTCATTTCGGCGTGATAAGTTTTGCCCAGCAGATCGGTGGTCACCAATAGGGCAGAGGCCCCTCGAAGCCATTCGGGCGCATGGACCTGAATTTGCACTTTGCCTTGCGCAGGATGAACCTGAACGGTGATGCCTTTCTGCGCATCCATTTTCGCATGGGGCTCATGACTGCCTGGAACCGCATGGTTAAGATATACATTTCCACCCATCGCCACCGGAAGAACGGCATTTCCGATAAAATAATCCTTGGCGGCGTCGCCAAGCGCAGCAAGCTCTTCTTTGGTGTATTCCCACCATTTCTTATCTTTGGCATCGGGATGGTTGTCGTAGCCCCCCAATCCCACAGGATAGAGATAGCAAATGGAATCGTCCGGAACCCCATCCATGACCGTCTTCCCGTTCTCTCCAACTTCATCCCTTGGTTTAAGCGGAAGATGCTCGAAAAAGGTGATGGGAACCGGCTCCTGATTCGCACCCTCATCCCCCAAAAAGATATTGTTATAGTACCTGTCATCGCCCCCGGTGATATTGGAGTACCCTGCCATGGCTGTCTCGTGAGGGAAGTGATACGGCGTCGTACGGGTAATCTCGGAACGAACGACAAATCGGCCCGCAAACAAATTATGGACAAACGCTCCGCCCTGCGCCATATTTCGGAAACTCATGGGAGAGAGGAACAGATTGTGATCCGCCATATACGGACCATGGCAGACCTCAACGAACAAGTCTTCAGATAGGTTGTCAAAAAATACATTGCGGCTGATCCGGGTCCCCTGTGCCTGCCAGTCAAGCCAAAGTGCGCGGTAGCAGCTATAGATGATATTTTCACAAATTTGAGTATCCAGGGAAGCATGCAGTTTGATTCCGGCGACTTCGGCACCGTGTCTGAGCCTCTTGTGGTGAATATTATAAATGCGGTTCTGGTAAATGTGGCTGAAAGCGGCCCCCATATGGCCGACAATCCCTGCCTGTTCGCAATCATGAATCACATTACCTCGAACGATGTGACTGCCGATGCGATCTTTATGCCAACCAGCGCGTAAGGCTCGCAAAATCACTTCCTGCTCACGTTGAGTACCGCCCTTAATATGCTTCCCCGAAGACTTGGTGTGACCGGTACCGATTGCAGTCCCCAGGCTGATCCCCACGCATTTGGATTCACAGATGAGATTGTTTTCAATAATCCAACCTTTGCTCCAGTGAGGGCCGATCAAACCTTCCTGATAGTCCGTAGGCGGCGCCCACCCGGGAGAGGCCTGGCGAAGCGTGAATCCGCTTACAGTTATGTAGTTAATTCCGGGTTTCTCAGGCCAGAAGCAATAAGGACGAACATTGATTTCTACATTTTCCTTGCGAGGATCTTTTCCGCCAAAATTGGCCCAGATCTTGGTTGTGGCAGCTCCAACTTCGGCATACCACGTTAACAGGGAGTCTTTCGGATATTTGGCTTCGGGCCAAATTTCGGGCTGGCGAACCTTCTCGACACCATCGCATTCATACAGAGATTTGCCATCCAAATAGACATCCCCGAGATGGACCGGGAAGGGCCCGTCAAACACCCAGTCTCCACGGAGCTCCTCTTCAAAGGGATTACGAACGGAAAATAGGGAGTTAGGTACTTCTGTACTCCAAACAGGGCCTCCCTCCGACTTCCAGTCCGTAATCCGTTCAGCGCCTGTTATGACGACTTCCCCGTCGCCTGCGGATCGATAGAGGATTCGATGCTCCGCTGTTCCACCATGAGCCGGGTTCACCCATTCCCGGTATACTCCGGCATGAACGATAACCGTATCCCCAGCCATGGCAAGAGCCGCAGCGCGTGATATCGTACGAAAGGGTTGATCGATGGTTCCGCTGGCCTGATCATTTCCATTCATGGATACATGGTATTCCATAGAAATCTCCTTCTTCCTGCCTATCGTATTCGCCCGTTCCAACGGCTAAACCTATTGTACAAATGATGGCTGAAATGGTCAAAAAAGACGCATCATTTAATATATTTCAATATGGCTCACCATTATGAACACCATCCGCAAAAGGATGGTATTTTGCACTTATGAATTGGGAACCGTGATGCAGTGAGCCTCAATAATCGAAACCATTTCTTGAAAATCAAAACGATGATTAACCATATCTACAGTAAAATCCTCGGCTTTCTTTGTGTCCATCTTGAAGTTTAGGCCATTATAGCGTAGGAATACAACCAGTGCTGTAAAAGCAGTCCGTTTGTTTGCGTTGTGAAAAGGGTGGTTTTGGCCGAGGGATTCAAACAAAGCTGCGGCTTTTTCGAAAATAGTAGGATAAGCATCTTCGCCATAGGCAGAAGATTGAGATCGATGGACAGCCGATTCGAGCAATCCAGGTTCCTTAATTCCAATGTGTTCCCCCGGACTATATCGTTGAATCATGGCAACATTGATTGCTATGACTTCTTGGACGGATAAATAGCGGATGGATGTCATCTGTCTTTAAGACCTCGAAGCGTTTGATCGTACTCCTCAATTACATCCGTTAAAGTATCCATGAAGTCTGCACTTATTCCTTCAGGCAAAGAGACTTTTGTTGACTTCTTAATCATAATTTCTCCTGTGGCTGGACTAACCTCAATGGTGACGGTGTCACCTTGATCCAGTCCAATTTGCTTCAAGGCATCCGTCATGGTTATACCGAGGCTGTTGCCAAATTTGGTCACTTTCCGCTCCATCTCAATACTCCTGTTCATTAGGTTTCCTCCTCATTAACATATTCAATCGTTATAACAATTATACAGTTATAAAATTGAGAAGACAATCAGACTGACCTGGAATTGAGCCGATTACGGGGCGTTCTAGTACCGCTTACGAGGCAAGCTAGAGCAAATCTATATTCTTGGCGAAAAGGGAAATTGCAAATAGTGAGCAAACAAATGATGCTGTTACAGAAATGAAATCCTTCATCGGTATTTGCATACGTGATTTCTACCGCATCAAATTTACCATTGGTATCTAAAATCCTTGCTGACTTTTGGGTAACTTGGAAAGGAACCGAAGGTTGTTTGATTTCAAACGGGACCTTAGCTTCTGCCTCTTCAATTGAAATTTCAACAGGAGGACGTAAATCCAAATTAGGAGCAGGTGGACTGCTTTCCGTATTTTGTGAGCAGGCAGACAATATATATTGACTATTCTTCCTGCGATTTACCCTGCATGTTGCTTTCCACAACCGCCGTGAGATCTTCTTTCGTCAATGGTACTGCGCGATCCTGTAGAGCCAGGGTGAAAAGCTAACTTTTCGAAGGCCTGCCCCCCTCTATCTAATGTACAACACTTTAGCAGCGAGAAAAGGGACAATGGGTTTAAAAAAGAACAAGTCCCAGAGAGCGTTTCTTCCCTCAAGGACTTGTTCCGTTCCTGCAATCCTCCAACTTCGATTGCAATGCTTTTTAAGTCGCCGCCCCAAACTCATACCTCACCTGCGTCAACTCCTCCGAAACCGTCCACAACCGCCGCGCGGCGGCTTCGTCATGGGAACGCGGGCTCGATTCGACCTTCTTGGGGAAGCCGCGCAGTTCGAGAAGGCTTGGCCCAAAGTAGTCTCCGCCGCGGACGTCTGGCGCGGTCGCTGCGTAAAGGGTGGGCAAGACGCCCATTTTCGGGGGCTGCGCGAACATCGGGTTGAGGTGTCGCATGAAGTTGGAATGCCGCAGCGCATTGGTTGCGGACCAGCCCGGGTGTGCCGCTACGGCCACGGTGGATTGGCCTGCAGCTACAAGCCGACGCTGCAGCTCATAGGTGAACAAGAGATTCGCCAGCTTGCTCTGAGCATAGCCGAGCGAGGGCTTGTAGTTCCGTTCCAGGTTCAGGTCATCAAAGTGGATGACTCCCGACCGATGCGAAATACTGCTTACGGTTACAATCCGTGCCCCCGGCGTGGCATCCAGCAGATCCAGCAGTAAACCGGTCAGCGCAAAATGCCCCAGGTGGTTGGTGCCGAATTGCTGCTCGAAGCCCTGCACGGTTTTCCCGTAAGGGGGATGCGCCACGCCGGCATTGTTAATCAGGAGATCCAGCCGCGGGTAGTTCTGGCGAAAGGCCGCCGCAAAAGCGCGGACGGAGGCCAGATCGCCCAGATCGAGCGCCATTACAACGACTTGGCCCGACGGCTTAAGTGCCCTGATCCGGTCAGCGGCCAGGTTGGCATTGGCGATACTGCGGCAGGCCATAATGACCGTCGCCCCTTTGCTGGCTAGCGCCCGCGCCGCCTCCCAGCCAATCCCGCTGTTGGCTCCGGTTACGATCGCTATACGTCCCGTTTGATCCGGGATGTCGTCTTCTGTCCAGGATGTTGTCATATGGGTTCGTCCTTCCTTTAGATCTGAGAGCCGCCTCCATCCACAGGGATTTCGGCTCCGGTGGTGTAAGTCGCATCGAATGCAAGGAATGCGACAGTCTTGGCTACTTCGATCGGTTCACCGAATCGCAACATGGGGATCTGCTGTTCCATCTGCGCCTTGGTCTGCTCCGCCGCTTCCTTCGGCATCGATTTATCCATAATGCCGGTGTCGATCGGGCCAGGGCTAACCGCGTTGACGCGAATCTTCCGCGGCAGCAGCTCGCGGGCCAGACTGCGGGTCATCGAGCGCAGCGCGGCTTTACTGGCCCCATAAGCACTAAGCATCGGGATCCCCACGGTGTTCGCGATCGAGGTCGTAAGCACCACGCCGCTTCCTTCGTTGAGCAACGGGGTCAGTTTTTGCACGGTAAAGTACGGACCTTTGGCGTTGATCGCCAGCAACTCGTCGTACATTTCCTCGGTCGTCAATTCGAAGGGAACAAAGCCCGTGATGCCGGCATTGACGAACAAGGCGTCAATCGTTCCGAACTCGGCCTTGACCCGGTCGACCAATTTATCGATCGCCGTTAACGACGCGGTGTCGCTGAGCACGGCGACCGCATTGCTGCCCAGTTGTTCACGAGCGGAGTCCAGCTTCGACTGGGTACGCCCGGTGATCAGGACGCTTGCGCCTTCATCCACCAGCAGCTTTGCTGTCGTCAGTCCGAGCCCGCTGCTTCCTCCCGTAATTACGATTTTTTTGCCTGCATATTTATTTCCTCGATTGTAGTCCATTCTCCTTTTCCTCCCCTGGTTAAATCGATATTCGGCTTTCATAGACATCTTGTCTGTGCTAATCTTATCTAAGCGAATGGGGTCCTACAACCAATACACCGGCGATTTTGTGGGTTATCCAACACACGCCCTGATTTGTTGGTTTTCTATCCTGAGAGAGAGGAGAGGCTTAACATGCTCACCAACCCCGACGATCCCCGTGTGAAAAGAACGCGTCAGCTTTTGATGCAAGCTTTTATGGAATTGCTGGAGCAGAAGAAGAACGTCTCTTCGATTACCATACAAGATATTACGGCATACGCGACGGTCAATCGCTCGACGTTTTATGCGCATTTTGAAGATAAATTCACATTTCTCGAGAGCTGGATGAGGGAGAAGTTCCTGGAGAAGCTGGAGGATGAGCTGCCGAATGCGGTTTTATCCGATACCGGGAGCTTGCGGACGCTGATCTTGATCGTTTTCGATTTCCTCTACTGTACGCGTCCGTATTTGTCTTTGGCGGATCGTCAGTATGAGACCTTGTTTGAACTCGTGATGCAAAAGGAACTCTATGACCTCTTATTTGCCTGGTTAAGCGAACAAGCGGAGCCCTCCGTTTCACGCAAAACGGTGGAGACGACCGCCCTGATCGCGAGCTGGGGCATCTTTGGATCGGCCATGGAATGGAGCAGGGATCCCCAGCAGAGCCCGGCGGAAGACAGGGTGAGAGAGGTTCTGGTGGTCGTCGCTGCAGGTTTGGCCCCCGTCATGGGGGGTTAGTGATTCGATAAGAGGTACTAGTCAACGTATTTACAGGCTTGCTGGTTGTACTCAAAAAAGAAGGCGAGGAGCTTTAACCATGTCCGAGAATTTTGTCCTCAACCGGGTGCATTTACCCGCCCGGGAGCCGAATACGCCGTGCTGGTTCTGTTCACCGTGGCGGTTGGCTTTAACGAAGAGCTTTATTTTCGAGGACTGAGCTTCTCCTTCCTATCGCGAATAGGCCGTAAACAGGCCGTGATCGGCTCGGCCGTGGTATTCGGTGTGCTGCATGCCGCTAACGCTTTGAGCGGAACGAATCCGCTTGAAGTGCTGCTGCAGATCGCTTTTGCTTTTCTCGCCGGACTTGCGCTGGCACTCATCGTCAGTATCACCCGAAGCTTGTGGATTGGCATCGTGTGGCATACGGTCCATAACTTCCTCTCCTTCAGTTCGGAGATGGTCTTCGACCGGACGGCGCTGGTGGTGGTTTCGGCTCAAGTCTTCATTTTGTTGATCTGTACGGTGGGGTTATGGAAGCGCGGAACGGCAGCCGCCTGATCGAACCTCCCATCCTAGCCTAAAGTCTAGCATGCAAACACCACCTCAGACGGTTATATCACGCCAATACGGTAGTTATAATGGGGTTATAAACTTGGTGCGTGACTGATGAAGTTAAAGGAGTGTTTGCTAGTGAAGGCAGTTGAAGCGACGAATGTGGCGAAAGTGGGGAAGGTTCATTGGGCGTTGTTTAATCCCAAAACCTATGCAACGATTCTCTATTTGCTGTTATCTCTCCCGTTGGGGATCATTTATTTGACGTTAGCGATCACCGGGCTTGTTCTTTCCATTGCGCTAACCCCGGTATTTATCGGGATTCCGATGTTTTTTGGAATGGCCAAGCTGTTGAATGGAATCGTGAGCTTTGAGCAAAGTCTGATTCGGCATATTTTGGGGCTGCCGGTTCCGCCTGCTGCGGTTCCGAATCCGGCACAACCCGAAGCGAGCCAGAATTGGTTCAAGCGCATGGTAAAAGGGTTTGACGGGGGACTGTTCATTCGCAATCTGATGCTTGTCCTCCTTCGGTTTGTCACCGGGATTGTCTTCTTTGCAGTGATGGTGGTAGCCCTTGCCCTGGGGATCGGATTTATCGCTCTTCCGGTGGTGCATATCATTCTGATGAATGAATTGAAGCTGGATATTTTGGAAAATAACCTGTTCACCTACTTCCATCTCGATTGGACCTATAACCAGCAGTATATATTGTACGAAGGCGTGGGGCTCTTCCTGTTCCTGGTCGCGCTTCGCGTAGTCAACGGGCTGATGCAGGTACAGCGCAGAATCATGTATGTGGATGAGGCCTATCTGCAGCCGGCGCCGGCCCCAGCCCCAGCTCAATACCACGCACCCGTTCAGCCGCAATATGACGAGTTCATGGACGAGCAGCCTGCGCAAGAGAAGTTGTGGCTGGCTTAAAGAGGCGCTTTAGGAGTTAGCAATCAGACTGAGCAGATCAATATAACCGCCAAACAAAATGAGTTCTGTCGCTCTGACAGAACTCATTTTTCGATTACACGCTGCAACTGCGCTGCCGTATCCGCTGAAGCGGTATAAATCATGATCTTCAGATCCGGTTGGGTCGGTGGTTGCAGCGTCACATGTTCAAATTCCATTTCTCCGATCCGCGGATCGTATCTCCGTTTGTGGCGAGCAGTCATGACCTGGACGTTATGCAGCGGCCATATCTCGCGAAATAGCGGGCTGCTCTGCATCAATTCTTCAATCAATGCCTTGAACCTCGCATCATGAGGGAAGTGCGCGTAATCCGCGCGAAATTGCGCAATCAAGACTTGTATCCCGGCTTCCCAATCCTTTATGTTTGACCCGAGCTGGTCGTCCGTCAACAGATGTCTCATCCAGTTGAGTTTCTGCGTCTTTTGATTGACCAATGGCGGTAATCGGAAGACGAACTCGGCCGCCTTATTCCACAGCAGCAAATCCCAACATCTTCCGAGCACGAATGCCGGATTCGGATCAAGAGCTAGGACCGTCCGTTCCAAGCCGACATTTATGTTTGGGTCCTCTGCCTGATCCGGTTGTACCGGTCTTGCAAGAAGGTGAAGATGGCGGCATTCATCCTCAGTCAATCGCAGCGCTTTGGCAATGCTATTGAGCACCTCCTCGGATGGATTGATATTTCTGCCTTGTTCCAAGGAGGTATACCACGATGTTCCGATATGGGCAAGTTGGGCTACTTCTTCCCTTCGAAGCCCCGGGGTCCGCCGTTGTCCATAGGAGACTAACCCGACATCCGCTGGATTCAGACGCTCTCGACGTGATCGCAAAAATTCACCTAGCGACATTTTGGATAGAATGTCATCCATGTAGGATTCCCCCTTAAGCCTGACACTCCCAATCCTACGATCCACGCAGGAAGGAAGCTGTTCGCACACTCTATTATACTGCCAGTGTACCGGTTAAAAAAATTTAGGGGGATTCGATCCATGGATTTTTTTGTCACAGGAGCCACAGGTAAAGTAGGAAGCCGTTTTGTTCCCCGTTTGTTACAGTGGGGGCACCATGTTAAGGTGCTGGTTAGGGACGCCGCCAAGGCGGAATGGCTTGATCTGCAAGGGGCTGAAGTCGTAGAAGGCGATCTTTTACAACCGGACAGTTATCAGGAGGCACTCCGGGGTACGGATACGGTAGTTCACTTGGCAGCGCAGTTCCGCGGCGTAGACGAGAACACGACCAGAATAGCAAACATCGATGGCAGTGTATCTTTAGCTCGTGCTGCCTTAAAGGCGGAGGTGCCACGGTTTGTATTCTCCAGCACGAATAACGTATACGGATCTGGGGGGCCTTCGAGACCGAAGCATGAAGATGACGAACCCCGGCCTGCCTTTGCTTATCCGCAAACGAAAGTTGAAGCCGAAGCGGCGCTGCTAAAGCTTCATCGGGATAAGGGATTAGGTCTGCGCATCGTGCGGTTTCCATTTGTTTATGGCGAGCGCGATCCTCATATTGCGGAGGTTCTACCCCTCTTTTGCAACTGGAATCCGGCCAAACGAATCCATATGGCGCACCATGCCGATGTAAGCCAAGCCCTGATGCTAGCCGCCTCAACAGAAGGGATAGACGGGCGAATCTACAATGTTGCCGACGATGCGCCGATTTCCGCTGCGGAACTGCTTCAGCTTCATCATTACGAAACCTCGTCTGATGCGCAGCAACAGGAATTTGACCCATGGGATATGGTCGTCGATACAAAGCGGATCCGTGACGAATTGCATTATCGACCGATATATCCGTCGTTTTATACGGCAAGAGATGCAGGTGCCCTTTAACAAAAAAAAGGTAGCGCATGACGCTCAGCTAAGCCCCCATACTAAAAACCCGCTCTGTGAGCGGGTTTTTGCTTCCTCTATAGTCAGTTTACGATGATAGCTCTTCTTCATCGGCCGCATCAACAACCCCGTAACGCTCCAAAGCCTTCATCGAGGCCTCAAGCATTCTCCTTTGCAAATAATCCCCTTCGATGACCCGGACCCGCTTCCCAAGAAAACGGATTTTCGATAGCAAATATTCTTGTTCATCTCTAGGCAGCGAAACCCTGACCCGGTAGGTGTCGGTCGCGGGATCGTACCCCACCTTCTTTTCGAAGCTGGAGAAGGCATACAGAATGCGGGACAACTCTTCGTTATAATCACGGACAATTTCAATGTCGACTTCCGTTTTACGTGCATCGATGGTTCTTTCGATCCTCTTCAGAAGGGTTTCCGCCGTCGCCGGGTCCATAGATTCTGACGCGACAGCATGGATCTTCTTCAGCCGGGTGCTCATCAAGGCGTGATGCCGGATGTGATACCAGAGCAAATACCATTCCCGCTTGACCATGGAGTATTCCAGCTTGTAGGGAAACCCGGATTGATCGGTATACGCCCGTCCGCCTTTGACTTCGTAAGTTAGCCGGATGCCGGATTGGTTCATGATGAGGCGGCGCAAAGGCCGCAGGAGCGGGTGGTAGACCCGTTTCTCCATCGTACGGGCCTTCTCGATCAAGTGGCAGGAAATATCCATCACCGGATCCGGCTCGAGGATGGAACGCAGCTTGTTTAAGGTATCTTCCGTAAAAGCATCAGATGCGGCAGGGTGTTGAAGCATCGTCTTCAGCCATGCCCGTTCGTGCGAGGTGACCGTAAACGTACCCGAATCCTCCAGCCGGGAGATGATCTGGTGATTGAATATTTTCTCAAACAGATTCATAGTAAGACCGGATCTCCTTCCATTCGGCAATCATCTCCCGGCGAAGCGAAGCAGGCTCCAGAACCTCGCAGCTGGAACCGAAACTCCGCAGCCATGGCTTGATTTCGGTCGTCCCGTTTACCGTGATCTCGTAAATAAAGGCGTCTTCTTCTTCAACCACGATTTGTCCCCACTGGCCCTGAAGCATGACGCGCTCCTTCACAAAGTTCGGCTCCGAACTCCCCGGGTTATAGAATCGCGCACGCACCCTGACGGGCGGGCCGGTATCGATCAGCCAGCTGTACCGTATTTTCTCGGCGAGCTCGGTTATCTTTTCCTCGAACCAAACCCCATCAACGGATTCGTCTTCTTCAATTTGCGTGATTCCCTCCATGCGGTATTTCCGTATCCCCTCCCGGCCGTGGGAAAGCAGATACCATCTTCCATATTGATGATCATAAACGATTTTAAGCGGAAGCGTCTTATGGGTTTTGCCCTCGGTATCCCGTTCAAACCGCGGGTTGGTGTTTTTGGAGGAGTAGCTTTTTTCGGACTTTGGCGAGAAGTACAGAAACCGGACTTTCCGGCGGTGACGTATCGCGTGAAGCAGCGTGAACAGATGAGCTTCGTCCAAAATTCGCGAGTAATAGTGATATTTATATAAAAAGGGCTCCACCGCATGCGGCTCCAAGGGATGGCGCAGCAGATGTTTTTTGATTCCATCCCGGAGCAGGTAGCCTTGGACGGAAGGAACTTGCGTGTTGGCCATCACGTCCACAAAATCATACAAATCGATGAGTTCTTCGTCCGACAGGCCTCGAATCAAGTCGTTTTGGATGCGATACCGGTAGGGGCGGGGCCCCGGTTCTCTCTGGATGACGCCAACCTCCTCCAAATACTTGAGGTCCGACCGGATGGTCTTCTCGTCAGGCATAGGAAGATCGGAGGATAAGCTGCTGCAGCACATATCCAAGAGTTCCATCGCCGTCCAAGCCTGGTCGTTCATCGCAGCCAACAGAAGCGAGATTCTTTGCCCTTCGGACTCTTTTACGGATTTGGCGCGGAAGAGAAATAAGAGCAGGGGATCGGCGGATTCATAGTAATTATAGCGTAGGGTTTCGGACCATTCCTTGCTTTGTGCCTGCGGCAGGTGAGGGTGCAAGGAACTTGCGACCTCTTTAAGCCGCCGGATCGTTTTGTCAAAGGTGTGGACGGAAATACCAAGCCGTTCTGCGAACTGCTGCCGATTGAAGGCACCGCTGGTCAGCACCAACATACGCAGGAATTGAATTTCTTTGTCAAAGCTTTCTTTAGCCAAAAGAATCCTCCGTTCCGCGAAACATCTTCTTTCATTGTAGCAGGGGAGGGATTGGGGCGAAATGGAAACTTTCTACCGGGTCGTAATACTTTCGCCATGTTCGTTCCGACTCCAATAAGCGATGATAGTACCGGTACTACTCGGACGATCGTAACGAGGCGAGGATCTCCTTTCATCCCGCAGTGCTGGGCCTGTTAGGTTTCGGTATCCTGTACGATCGGCTCGAAAGATACCTCCATTTGGGGTTCGATTCCCCAATCGCCTAGGGCGCGATTCTGGTAGAACACTCGACGGTTCATCGAGCGAAAAGTTCAGATCAAAGACCCATGGAAAGGATCCCGGCGGCTAGTTTGAGCGCACCGCAGTGAGGCCATGTAATCCGTGGATACCGAGGAGCGGAACTCCGGTAATTTTGTTCGGATGGAAGAGGAAGAAGGTTGCTGAATGATGGGCCGCTTTTCTGAATCCAATATCCCTCAAAATTACGGACTGACCGCTTATCTTAAACGAGATTCCGCCAAAACTGCGGTGGGATCCTTTATCCAAAGGTCGAAATTTAAGGGGGTAACGAAAATGTTCAAACAAGTAACGATTCAAGCGGATCAACGCGGTTTGCTTTTTCATAAAGGAAGTTATGTGAGAAAGCTCAATCCGGGAACTTATCGGTATGCGGCGTGGTCGCCAAGCACCGTCGTCGTGCTGGATATCGCGAAGCCGTTCGTCGTGGAGGGGAAAGAGCTGCAGCTGTTTCTTCAAGATGAGGGCTTGGTGCGGGAGCTCGATATTGTACGGGTACTGGACCATGAATACGTGCTGCATTATGAGGACGGTCAATTCGTGCAGTTGCTGCTGCCAGGCACCTATGCCTATTGGAACCTCCTGAAGACCCATACGTTTTTGCACGCGGATATCCGTAACCCGGAGCTGCCCGCGGAGATCGACCGTTCGATCTTACCGAAACTGGCCGCTTATGTGCAAACTTACGAAATCGCCAGCTACGAGTCCGGATTCTTGTTCTTCGATCAAGTGTTGCAAAGGGAGTTGACTCCCGGAAGGTACTCTTTCTGGAAGGGGCCCGTGTCGGTGATGGTCAAATCGGTTGATAGCAGACAGCAGCAAATGGATCTCGTTGGCCAAGAAATCATGACGGAAGACAAGGTCACGCTGCGCTTGAACTTCGTCTGCCAATATAGGATCGTCAATCCTTTGCGAAGCTTGGAAATGAAATCGTTCGACGAGCAGATCCATGTCCAGCTCCAACTGATGCTTCGGGAATATGTCGGAACGCTTAAATTGGACGATCTTTTGAAGCGGAAAGAGGACGTTGCCTCGTTCGTCCTGTCCCGCTTGCGCGAGAAAGGGGAAGAGTTCGGGGTACTGTTCCTGAGTGCGGGGGTTAAGGATGTGATTTTGCCGGGCGAAATGAAAGAGATCCTGAACACCGTCCTGCTGGCGGAGAAGAAGGCTCAAGCGAACCTCATCACCCGCCGGGAAGAAACGGCCTCGACCCGGAGTTTGCTGAACACCGCCAAGCTGATGGATGAGAACCAGACGTTGTTCCGTCTGAAGGAGCTGGAATTCCTCGAGAAGATCTGCGAGAAGATCGGCTCCATCTCTTTAACGGGCGGCGGGGATCTGTTGGAACGGTTAAGCTCTCTCATTGGGGAGAAGAAGGCGGCAGGTAAATAAATGGGGCAAGGATTCTCAACCCATAGACTTTCCATTTCTTGGCCAATAAGGTATAATGAATTTAATAGCTACGAGGCGAAGCACGCCCTGACTTTATGTCGAAAGACGAGGAGTCGGGGCGTTTATTTTTCCCGGCTTTCTCATGCGCGTGTGAGACGGTTGATGATTTAAATCATGTTAATCAGGGATGGAAGAAACGGTAATGAACTGACTTTCCATAGCCTGCTGAATCTGATACTATTCATGATAGGGAGCTGAATGAAATGGACGAAACAAAGGAACTTTTATTAGCTATTAAACATGCCGTAGAGATTATAGATGCAAAGGTTACAGCAATGCAGGAGGAACAGAATTACATCAAGGGTGATGTGAAGGCCATCCAAGAGGAACAGAGCTACATCAAGGGTGATGTGAAGGCCATCCAAGAGGAACAGAGCTACATCAAGGGTGATGTGAAGGCCATCCAAGAGGAACAGAGCTACATCAAGGGTGATGTGAAGGCCATCCAGGAGGAACAGAGCTATATCAAGGGTGGTGTGAAGGTCATCCAAGAGGAACAAGGCTCTATTAAAGCGGAAGTCAGAGCGAATGCGGAAGGGATTAAGCTGCTTCATGAAAAGCTGGATAATATGCAAAAATATGGAAATAAGCTGGGCCGACATTTAAATGCGGTTGAAAGCGATCTGGACGATGTGATTTTGCGAGTTGAAGCATTGGAAGGACGTTCTTCCGCTGAATTCTAACCCATCGAAATAAGCTTGTATAGGATTAATATAATCGATACCGTCAGTTGCGTTTTTTAGACGCTTTTGACGGTATTTTGTTTTCATAAGGCAAATGGAAGGAAGGTTGCAAGACATATTACATTTCGTTCATCATATGATATAATCAACATATTATATATAGTGTTTATTTTATATTTTAGGAGGGATCAACTTGAAGAGCACAACCGCTCATGCCGACCGGGATTGGGCATCGTACGTCAATACGAATATCGGGACGTTGTCCTACAAAACATGGTCCACATCTCCAACCGTGCAGCTTCCTCACGGGATGATGGAGATCGATCCGGTTACTACGCCGGGCATCGGGGACAAGTATTTGGCGGACAAAAACTTCGGATTCTCCTTCGGCCCCGCCACGGTGACGGTTTCCGGCAACCCGTTCTCTGATCAAAGGGAGGCGCATGCCTCCACCTTCGATCATGATTTGGAGGAGACCCGGCCCTATAAGTACCGCGTCTTCCTGGAGGATCATGAGATCGATGCCGAGATGACGGCGGCGCAGCGCAGCGCTTATTTTCGTTTTCATTCCGCCGGTCCGGTCCATATCCTCGTTGATGGCGGCGATTCGACGCAATTTCACCGGAACGACGGCCGTGTGATCGAAGGAGAGCGCACTTCTAAAGGACATGTTTGTTATTTTAGCTTGGAAATGAGAGAGGTTGCCTCGTCGTTTGGCTCCATCGAAAACGGCCGCCCAATCTACTTGGCCTACGAGGCGCGGCAAGGGGAGGCAACGATCGAGTTGAAGGCGGGCATCTCCTACATCAGTCTGGAGCAAGCCCGTAAGAATCGGCAGCAAGAGCTGCCGGACTGGGATTTCGATGCGGCCGTCTCCCGGGCCCGCGAAGCCTGGAACCGCGCGCTTTCCGCGATCGAGGTGGAGGGCGGGACGGAGGAGGAACGGACGATTTTCTATACGGCGATGTACCGTACGCTGCAACGGATGCGGAATATTACGGAAGACGGCCAGTATTACAGCGGTTTTGACGGACGTGTTCACAAGGCGGAGGGGCGGGATTTCTATACCCACGACCAGCTTTGGGATACGTATCGCTGCGCCCGCCCGTTGCAGAGCCTTATCGAACCGCGCGTGTTTGAAGATATGGTGTACTCGTTGGTCCGAATGTACGAACAAGGCGGATTGCTCCCGAAATTTCCCCATCCGGGGGGAGATCATGCGGTGATGATCGGCCATCATGCCGCATCGCTTATCGCTGATGCCTGTGCGAAGGGATTGGACGATATCCAGGTAGAGACAGCCTATGAAGGCATGCTCAAGGATGCGACGGAAATGTCCCTGATTCCCTGGCGGACGGTGCCGGCTACGGAATTGGACCGGGTATACCACGAACGGGGCTGGTTTCCGGCGCTCCCCGTAAGGGAGGAGGCGAAGGTGGCGGACCCGGACGAGTGGAGAACAAAGCTCTGGGACCTCGTCATGGAGAAGATGCCCCATCAGATTACCTGGGTCCCCGAGGTTGGCGTAGACGAATGGGTGCCTGAAGTGGATCCCTGGCATCGCCGGCAATCGGTGTCTGTTACGCTGGAGAGAGCGTATGACGACTGGTGCGTCGCCCAAGTGGCCCGCAAGCTGGGGCGGGAGGCGGAAGCGGAGCGCTTCCTACAGCGCGCGGGCAACTACCGCCATCTGTTTCGCCCTGACCTGGGGCTGATGGCTCCCAAGACGGCGGACGGGGAATGGGTCGAGCCGTTTGACCCGAAGCTGTCCGGCGGATTTGCCGGGGAGGGGTATTTTGCCGAAGTGAATAGCTGGATCTACACTTTCCATGTGCAGCACGACGTCGAGGGATTAATCCGGCTGATGGGCGGGAGAGAGGCTTTCATCCAAAAGCTCGACGCCTTGTTTACGGAGCAGTACACGATGGAGAAACCGTGGTTTCTTGGACAATTCCCCGATATGTCGGGACTGATCGGGATGTATGCGCATGGCAACGAACCCAGCTTTCATATCCCGTACTTATACAACTATGCCGGAGCTCCCTGGAAAACGCAGCGGCGCGTACGCGATATCCAACACCTGATGTATAACGCCGGGCCGGCCGGCCTATGCGGAGACGATGATATCGGTTCGTTGTCGTCCTGGTACGTATTCAGCGCCATGGGCTTCTATCCGGTCTGCCCGGGGCGGCCCGTCTATGATATCGGCAGCCCGATCTTCGAGAAGACGACCCTCCGTACCGGGGAAGGCCGCACGTTTGTCATTGAAGCCCATCATGTCTCCAAGGCGAACAAGTACATCCAATCCGCCGCCCTGAACGGGCAGCCGCATTCGCGGCCATGGCTCACCCATCAGGAGCTAGTGAGCGGGGGACGGCTTGTACTGGAGATGGGGCCAAGGCCGAACAAAGCATGGGGAAGCTCTCCGGAGGACGCCCCGCCTTCGATGACTTCGCATTAGAGAACCTCTATTCTCCGCGCGGACGGGTAGGCTTATTTTCCGATTATGCATCAGAAAAGGGGCGGTTTCCGCCCCTTCAGGATTCAAAATCATATTTCATCAGTTCGGAAAGTTCCTGGCAGGAAGCTTTGAGAATCTCAATAAATATCGCCAGTTCCTCGTCGCTAACGCGCGAGATTAAGGTGGAAATACTGATCGCCGCAAGCACCTTCCCTTTGCCGTTGAAAATCGGCACCGCCGCACATTGAACCCCTTGCTCATTTTCTTGATGATCGATGGCGTAACCTTGCTGACGGATCTTCTCGATCTCCTTGCGCAACACGGCTTCATTCGTAATTGTGTTGGCGGTTTGCTGCTGATAAGGATAACCCTGCAACAGGCGTGTCATCTCATGCGGTTCTTGATAAGCCAACAGCACTTTGCCGATGGCGGTAGAGTGGAGGGGAAGTCTTCGGCCAATTCGGGAATACCGGATAATGGATTGTTCCCCGTCCACTTTATCGATATAAACCCCCTCTCGACCGTCCAAGATCCCCAGATGGACCGTTTGCCCCGTTTTTGCCGCCAAATCAACCAGATATTGGTGCGCCGCTTTCCGGATATCGATATTGCTAATGACTAAATTGCCTCGTTCCGCCAGCTTTAAGCCCAATCTATATTTTCCGTTCTCTTGATTTTGATCGATGTAGGCATATTCTTGCAGGGTCTTTAGCAACGAATGAACCGTACTCTTATGCAGCTCCATCCGCTCGCTAATTTCGGTGATTTTCAGTTCGGTGGTATGTTCATCAAATAAATCCAGGATCATTAGAGCCCGTTCTACCGATTGGATGATTGGCAAATGCAGCACCTCTTGTTTTATAGTGTAAAACTATTACATATTATATCAAAATATTCCGGGTCATGAAAAAGTGAATTCTGCGTTCCCCCTCCCAATAGGTTGCGCATTGTAACGGAATTGACAAAATGTATCCGTTTTCCCGATCAAAACGCCGTGCTATAATCAAACCAGAAAAACTAAATAGTAAAACGTAGTTTTATAATGTAAAACAAATGGATGTCGGCAAACACATCCAGAGGAGGTGGAGATCAAAACCAAGCGCCCCTGATACTTTATATGTGATTATTTTCACGTAACCTTTATAATGAAGCCACGAGGAGAGATGAGCATGTTAACGCCAAGAAAATTTTACTGGCCGGCTATTAATCTGGTCGGTCCCGGAAGCGTCAAGTTCGTCGGGGAGGAAATCACCAAGCTCAATTTGAAAAAAGCCCTTCTCGTAACGGATAAAGTCCTCAACGAGAACGGTGTCGTCAAGCAAATTACCGATGTGCTGGATCAAGAAGGCGTGATTTACAGCATTTTTGATGAAGTGAAGCCGAATCCCACCACGACCAACGTTCACGACGGTTTAGCCGTTTTTCAGAAGGAAGGGTGCGACTTTATCATTACGGTGGGCGGCGGTTCCCCGCAGGATACCGGTTCGGGGATAGGCATTCTGGCGACGAACGGCGGCCATATCGCCGATTACGAAGGCGTGGGGAAATCCCGGAATAAATCGGTTCCAATTGTAGCGATCAGCACCACGGCCGGTACGGCGGCGGAAGTCACCATCAATTATGTGATCACGGATGAAGCCCGCAAATTGAAAATGATTATGGTGGATCCCAACGCGCTGCCGGTTATCGCCGTCAACGACCCGGAGTTAATGATGAAGAAGCCGAAGGGGTTAACTGCGGCTACCGGTTTGGATGCCCTTACCCATGCGATTGAGGGATATACCGCGAAGGGCGCTTTTGAACTGACGGATGCCATTGCTTATAAATCGATTGAACTGATTGCCAAATATCTGGAGCAAGCGGTCGAGCAGGGTTCGGATATCGAAGCCCGCTCCGGTATGGGCTGGGGTTCCTTTATCGCCGGTCTGTGCTACTCCAATGCGGGATTGGGCATTGTCCACAGTATGGCTCATCAATTGGGCGGAGAGTACGATCTCCCGCACGGCGTTGCCAATGCGATGCTGCTCCCCTATGTAATGGAATTTAATATGGATGCCTGTCCCCATAAATTTGCGGATATTGCCCGGGCATTAGGCCGGGATACATCGGCTGCGGCAACCGTGGAAGAAGCGGCCAGGATGGCCGTCGATGAAGTCCGCCGCATTTCCAAAGCGGTGAATATCCCACCCCTTCGCGAATCGCCGTTCCGCGTGGAAGATGTAGAGAAGCTGGCCGAACAGGCGTTGAAGGATGCTTGTACGGGAGCCAATCCCAAGCCGGTTACGAAGGAAGATTTGATCGCGATCTACATGAAGGCGTATGAAGCCGGGGCAAGTGCCGAAGCGGCTCAATAACTAGGAGGGATTACGATGTCGATCCA
Source organism: Paenibacillus phocaeensis (assembly GCF_900021165.1). GTDB lineage: Bacteria > Bacillota > Bacilli > Paenibacillales > Paenibacillaceae > Fontibacillus > Fontibacillus phocaensis. The sequence goes on from NZ_FCOQ01000017.1 coordinate 50,799, forward strand.
TTCGATTTTTGGTGATGAAAATAAAGCAATCTACGAGATACGAACCCATGCGGCGGGTCCCGAAGGTTCGCTGCCTTTGACTCCGGAGATGCTGCGGGAACGGCCGAGCGGCGATATTTTCGGCATGACGCTCGATGCCGGTATGGGCTGGGAGCCTTCCCGGCTGCTCGGTAAACAAGTCTTGATCCTTAGTACATTGGCGGGCATGCGTGACCCCGACGGAACCCCGATTGCACTTGGTTACCATACGGGCAACTTCGAATTGGGCATGCAAATCAGAGCCGCGGCGGAAGAAGTCAGCAAATTAGGCGGCGTTCCCTATGCCTCCTATGTAAGCGACCCGTGCGATGGCCGCTCGCAAGGGACCTCCGGAATGTTCGACTCGCTGCCTTATCGAAACGATGCGGCCACGGTCATGCGGCGGTTAATCCGCTCCCTTCCGACGGGACGTGCCGTGATCGGGGTAGCTACTTGCGATAAAGGCTTGCCGGCCACCATGATTGCACTCGCCTCGATGCATGATTTAGCCACTATTCTCATCCCGGGGGGCTCTACGCTTCCGGCTACCGTTGGGGAAGATGCGGGGAAGGTGCAGACCATCGGGGCGAGATTTGCAAACAACGAGCTTTCCCTGGAAGAGGCGGCAAGACTTGGCTGCGTAGCTTGTGCTTCCGCCGGAGGAGGGTGCCAATTCTTAGGGACGGCCGGCACTTCCCAGGTGGTCGTGGAAGCCTTGGGATTAGCGCTGCCTCACTCGGCTCTGGCGCCATCCGGAGAGCCTGTTTGGGAGGAGATCGCCAAGCAGTCGGCACGCGCCGTGTTGGAGTTGGAGAAGAAAGGCCTGACCACGAAAGATATCATTACGGATAAAGCCATTGAAAACGCGATGTTTGTGCATGCCGCATTCGGCGGATCCACCAACTTGTTGCTGCATATTCCTGCCGTGGCCCACGCGGCGGGCTGCAAGGTGCCTTCCGTCGATGATTGGGAGAGAATCAACAAACGAGTTCCTCGTCTGGTCAGCGTGTTGCCCAATGGACCGGTTAACCATCCTACGGTTCGAGCTTTTCTGGCCGGCGGCGTTCCCGAGGTCATGCTTCATCTCAGAAAATTGGGCCTGTTGCATGAAGATGTGCTTACCGTGACCGGGGAGACGTTGGGAGCTAATCTGGACTGGTGGGAGAAATCGGAACGGCGTGCGAAGTTTAGACAGCTGTTGAACGAACTGGACGGAGTTCATCCGGACGAAGTGATTATGAGCCCGGCTCAAGCGAAAGAACGGGGCTTAACTTCAACGGTGACGTTCCCCAAAGGGAACATCGCGCCGGAGGGTTCTGTCATCAAATCCACGTCCATCGATCCCGCTGTGGTTGATGAAGACGGCGTATATCGCCATACCGGGGTTGCCAAGGTCTTCATCTCGGAGAAGGAAGCGATCAAGGCGATCAAAACCGGGGGGATTCAAGCGGGCGACATCATGGTGGTCATGGGCGGAGGACCCTTGGGAACCGGAATGGAAGAAACCTATCAATTAACTTCGGCCTTGAAGCACCTCTCTTATGGCAAGCACGTGTCCTTGATTACGGATGCGCGTTTCTCCGGGGTATCCACGGGAGCCTGTATTGGCCATGTCGGACCGGAGGCTTTGGCTGGGGGGCCTATTGGCAAATTGCGGGACGGCGATCTGATTGAAATCATGGTGGATCGCAACAATCTGGTTGGATCCGTGAACTTCATCGGGACACAAGATCACCGATTGTCCCTTGAAGCCGCGACGAAGGTGTTGGAAGAACGCGAAATACACCCGGAGCTGAAACCGGAGTCCGGATTGCCGGATGACACGCGATTATGGGCAGCGCTTCAATATGTGAGCGGGGGGACGTGGCGCGGTTGCGTTTATGACGTCGACCGAATTATTGAAGTGTTAAATGCGGGCATGAAAGTCCTGACACAAGAAGGAGAGTAACGGTAACCCACCTAATCAGCTGGAGGTTTGATCATTATGCCATTATTTATTGTTGCACTCGGAATTATCGTGCTGCTCGTGTTAATTACGGGCTTCAAGCTAAATACGTTCGTCTCTCTGATCATTGTGTCCTTCTTGGTCGCATTAGCCCTTGGCATGCCGCTGAATACGATTGTTTCCTCGATTGAGGGCGGATTGGGCGGAACGCTTGGCCATATTGCCCTGATCTTTGGACTTGGCGCAATGCTTGGCAAACTGATTGCCGATGCAGGAGGCGCGCACCGAATTGCCATGACCCTGATCAACAAGTTCGGGGAGAAAAGAATTCAATGGGCCGTCGTCGCGGCTTCGTTTATCGTAGGGATCGCCTTATTCTTTGAAGTTGGCTTGGTCCTGTTGATTCCGATCGTGTTCACGATCTCGAAGCAATTGAAAGTACCGATCGTATATTTGGGGATTCCCATGGCGGCCGCTCTATTGGCCACACACGGTTTCTTGCCTCCGCATCCAGGCCCGACGGCGATTGCGGGCGAATATGGCGCCGACATTGGGATGGTATTGCTCTACGGCATTATCGTGGCGATTCCGGCGGTCATTCTCGCAGGTCCGGTCTATACGAAATTGGCGAAGCGAATCGTGCCCAGCGCGTTTGACAAAACCGGCAATATCGATTCCCTCGGCGAGCAGAAAACCTTCAAACTCGAAGAAACGCCGGGTTTTGGAATCAGTGTCTTAACTTCGATGTTTCCTGTAATCTTAATGGCTATAGCGACTATTATCGATATGGTCAAAACCTCTTCCGGGCTTGAGGACAATGCCTTCTTCTCCATCGTTGGTCTCGTAGGCAATGCTTCGACAGCCATGTTGATTTCCTTAGTTATTGCGATCTTTACCATGGGGATTTTCAGAAAAATTCCGATAAAAAATATTATGAGCTCTTGTGCGGTGTCGATCAGCCACATTGGCATGATGTTGTTGATCATTGGCGGCGGCGGTGCTTTCAAGCAAGTGCTCATTACTGGCGGTGTCGGGGATTATGTTGCGGAATTGTTCACGGGTTCCACGATGTCGCCGATCCTATTGGCGTGGATCGTAGCCGCTATTTTGCGGGTATCTCTCGGATCCGCAACGGTTGCGGCGTTATCGACAGCCGGTTTGGTGATTCCGTTGCTTGGCCAATATGATGTCAACCTGGCTCTGGTGGTCCTTGCTACCGGCGCAGGCAGTTCAATATGCTCTCATGTGAATGATGCCGGCTTTTGGATGATCAAAGAGTACTTTGGATTAAACATGAAGGAAACCTTCGGGACATGGACGGTTCTTTCGACGATTGTCTCTGTCGTGGGATTAGGGGCGATTCTATTATTAAGTTTAGTCGTATGATCGATCTGCAATGATACACATCGGCGCCCTTCACCAGCGATTGGGAAACGCCAAGGCGGTGGGGGCGGTCTTAAAAGAGAAGGAGAGCAAACCTATGAAAAAAGCACAGTTTTTAACGCCTGTGGTCACTGCTTTTGATGCTGAAGGCAATTTGGATCAACAGGCCAACAAAGAGATTTATGATCATTTAATTCGCGGAGGCGTAGACGGTTTGGTCGTGATGGGCAGCACCGGCGAATTTTTCTCTATGCCGGAAGCGCAAAAGAAGCAATTAATCGACCTTGTGGTGAGCCACGTGAATCATCGGACGAAGGTGTATATCGGAACCGCCTGCATGAACGTAGAAGATACGATTCATCTATCGAACTACGCCATGGATGCGGGAGCGGACGGGGTTATGATCGTCAGTCCGTATTATTTTACATTGTCGGATGACAGCATCGAATCTTATTTTGACCAAGTCGCGGAGGCGGTGAAGGGCGATATTTATTTGTACAATTTCCCTGCCAGAACGGCCCATGACCTGTCTCCGGAAGTTACGCTTCGTCTGTTAAGAAAGCATCGTCATATTAAAGGCTATAAAGATACCGTCACGGAAATGGCGCATACCCGAAAATTAATTCAAACGGTACAGCCCGAGTTCCCCGACTTTATCATTTACTCCGGATTTGACGAGAATTTTGCCCATAATGTGTTGAGTGGGGGGAATGGCTGTATCGGGGGTCTTTCCAATATTTATCCGGAAGTGTTCTCGGCATGGGCAAAGGCCGCCAATGCCCATGATTATCAACAAGTCGCCGCGATTCAAACGATCGTGGATAAGATGATGGAATTATACGATATTGGCACCCCCTTCATCCCCATTGTGAAACAAGCGATGATGCTCAAGGGGATCAAAATGCAGGGATTTTGCACTAAACCGTTTCTGCAGCCGGATTCGAAACAGACGGCGGCCATTCAAGCGCTATTGCAGGAAATCGATGCGCGGATAGCTCGTTCCGCCGCCCTCTGACAAGCGCGGCGATGAAGTTCCTTCCGCATGGAATTGACGCGGGATTTGGTGTGAAGCTAGGCAGCTGACGAGAGACTCTCGGTTCAGCTGCTTTTTTCGTCGTTCTATTTTCGTGCGGCCGGCACTTCCTGCAGATGTTCGAATTTTAAAAGCCGATGCGCGTTTTGTGAATGTAGTCCTCGCCCAGCTCTCCCTAAAATAGGGATGAAGCTCATTTTCCTTATCGAAGGAGGCTTGTGATGAAAGCGCTTCAAAATATGATGGCAAGGAGGAGATTTTGTTGAAGAGAAGAACAAAGCTGTTCCTGCAATCCCTAACGCTGTTGTGGATCGGCGTATCCTTGGTGTTGGCGAATGTTCCCGGTTCGTGGTCTGCGGCGGCCGCGGCACCGAATCCAGGCAAGCCTGCGCCGGGAGACAAGAGCGGGCTGGATGCTGAGGGCAGAATGGTGGCCCGCTTCGGCTCGCCTGTGATCGACGGCAATATCGACAAAGTCTGGAGCAAAGTGCAAGCGGTTACACCTCGATTCCCTTCGGATCAAGCGGAGGCTTCCGCCACTTTTAAAGCTTTGTGGGATGACCGCGCCTTGTATGTTTTGGTCGAAGTGAAGGATAAGCAACTCTCTGCCGAATCGGTAACTCCTTATATGCAGGATTCCTTAGAGATTTTCCTGGATGAGAATCATGACCAGACGCAGGAATATGGCCTCGACGATTTGCATTTCCGCGTCAATTACAAGAATGCCCCGTCTGTAGACAACGGGAAAGTCGAGCGGTTCTATACCGCTTCGAAACGGGTGAACGGCGGATATCTCATTGAGGCGAGAGTGGCCCTCGAATCCCCACCGGCGAACGGAAAAGTAATGGGCCTCGAATTGCAGATTAATGACGCAAAGGATGCGAATCGAATCGGGACCTTGAATCTGTTCGACGGAACGGGCAGCGCCTGGAACGATACGAGCAAATTCGGCGAAGTCGTGCTCACGGGCAAGACCAGAGGGGATGTCAGCGGGATCAATCCCTATGACCTTCTGAATCTGATCAAGCGCACGCTCAAGCTGGATTTCACGCGGTATCAAAACCCTGGCGTGGTCACGGATGCCCTGATGAAGGTTGTGACCGCCAACGTTCTGAATGACACCAAGGCCACGCAGTCCCAAGTCGATGAGCAATACGCGGCCATTCAGGCTGCAGTCAAGCAACTGGAGATGACGGAAGAGGCGGCGAACGAGAAATATTTCAAGGAAGTGCCGGACGCCTATCGAACCGAAAGTGCCAAGCCGGGGACCATCGAGAGCCTAACGTACAAGACCCCGAATTTAACCGGGGGGATGGATGAGAAGAAGCTGAATGTTTATCTTCCGTACGGTTACAACGCGTCCGATTCTACGAAGAAGTACAATGTGCTTTATCTGATGCATGGCGGCGGGGAGAATGAGAATCTCATCTTCGGCGGCCCCGGTCAGAGCAAGGAATTGAAGAAAATCATCGACCATATGATCGCTAACGGCGACATTGAACCGTTGATCGTGGTAACCCCTACCTTCTATGGCGGCAAAAATGATACGGCTCTCTTCCACGAGGAGCTCATCCAAACCATCGTGCCGTTGGTGGAAACCCAATATCACACCTATGCGAAATCCGCCAGCCTGAACGATTTGCAAGCCTCCCGGGCGCACCGGGCGTTCGGAGGGTTCTCCATGGGTTCGGTGACGACATGGTACACCTTCATCCACAACCTCGACTATTTCAAGTACTACCTGCCCTTAAGCGGGGACAGCTGGGTATTGGGGCAGGGAGGCGGAAGCAGCAAGCCGAAGGAAACGGCGGAATACCTGGCCAAAGTTGTTAAAGACGCCGGTTATAAACCGGAGGATTACTTTATTTTCAGCGCGACGGGCAGCCTGGATATCGCTTATCCGAATTTGAAGCTGCAGATCGATGCGATGAAGCAACTCACGGATACCTTCAGGTATTCGTCGGATCCAGCCAAGGGGAATTTCTACTTCATTGTGGGCGAGGGCGGCACGCACGCCTGGAACTGGGTCAACCAGTATATCTACGATATCCTGCCGGATCTCTTCCAATAGGATAACAGCGGGTTGGAATCTGAAACCGAGGCCTCTTGTCCTAGTGCGACAGGGGGCCTTATGCGTTTATCATCTATAATGGGGGATGTGAGATTGGCGGCATAAGAAGCGGGGGGCCTGAGGGTGAAGAAGAGGTTGATCGAGAGCATACGTTCCTTAAGTTACGGCAGACCGAAAAAGCTGGCTTTTAAGATTCCGCTTGCTTATTTTATGGTGATCTTGTTTACCGTGGGTTTCAGTTATATCGTGCTGAATCAGATGGCGGCCAATTCGGCCCAGAAGAAAATCAATGAGGCATCGCTGCAAACGGTGACGTCCATAAGGACAAACATCGATTTAATGATTGAGAACGTCAACAACTATTCGAAAATGATCTTCTCGGATCGCAATCTGCAGAACCTGCTGCGGCAGGGAGATGTATATGCGAACCTGCAAACTCAGTCGAAGGTCAGCTCCTATCTGTACAATCTGATGCAAGCGGTTCCGATTATCGACTCCGTGCACATTTATGACCAGGCCGGGCATCGCTTCACCGTGGCAACCCAGGAATTGCCGACGTACATGGAGGTGGATATCAAGGATGCCCCCTGGTATGACCAAGTGGTGAGCAACAAAGGGAAATATATTCTGCGGCTGGATCAGAGACGCCCGCCAGCGGAAGCGGCTGACGGCAATATCGTCTCTTTTATTCGGCTGATTCGCGACATCGACAACACGGCCCCGCTTGGGGTATTGGTCATAGATATCAAGGACGATGCGCTGGTTCAGGCGTATTCGAACCTGCAAAATGGAAGCTCCTTGCAAATCGCCATTCTGGACGAGAACAATCAGACCATCGTGGCGGATGCGACGGATGAGCAAGGCAATGCCGCTTTGCATGAACTGCTCGACACGAACAAGGCGATGCTGGCGGAACAATTTCAGCGGGCGGATGCAGGCTCGCTTTCCCTGAATCTGGGTTCCCGGAAATCCACCGTGACCTATCTGTCGGGCGGAGCTTATAACTGGAAGTTTGTGAGCATCTCGCCCCATAACTCCATGGAGTCGCGCAACCAATCGCTGGTCGTGTTGACGCTGGTCTTGCTGATTATTAACGGCATCATCTTCTTTGTCAGCTCCTTCGTCATTTCGCGCAGCATCATTAAACCGATTCAGAAGCTGCTTCGAGCCATGAATAAAGCCCCCAGCGGCAATTTCATGAAGGTCACTACGGAGCCGAACAGCTTCGAGCTGGAACAGTTGTATAACGGATACAATCGGATGATTGAGCAGATCGATCAGCTGCTGAAGCGCGTGATTGAAGAGCAGAAGACGATCCGCAAAGCGGAGTTGAATGCGCTTCAATCGCAAATCAAACCGCATTTCCTATATAACACGCTGGACTCGATCACGTCGCTTGCGCTCTCAGGGGATCAGGCGCAGGTCTGTGATTTAATTGAGGCGCTGGGAAGCTACTACCGGTTAAGTGTGAGCAAAGGGCAAGATGTCATCACCGTTGGGGAAGAAATCGAGATCGTACGAAATTACTTGAAAATCCAGCGCGTGCGATACCCGGACGTCTTTGAGGCCCGGATCGAGGTGGAGGACGATTGCGCCCAAGCTCCGATCCCGAAGCTGGTGATTCAGCCGCTGGTAGAGAATTCGCTTTACCATGGGATTCGACCTAAAGGGACGAAGGGGATCATACGGATCACCGCCAAGCAAGTGGACGGTTCGGTGATCCTCTCGATTTCCGATGACGGCATCGGCATGTCGCGGGAGGAGATCGAGCAGATCCTGTTTACGGAAAGGCAAGGTCAAATCAAGAGCTTTGGCTTATGGGGGACGATGGAGCGTTTGCGTATTTTCTATGAAGACAAGGACGTCTTCCACATCGAAAGTGAACCGGGCGCAGGGACCACGATAACGCTAATTCTACCGAATGGAGTCGATTCGCCATGGAAAAGTTGAAGGTTCTGATCGTTGACGATGAACATTTGATTCGGAATTTGATTCGCATGCGCATGGACTGGGAACAGGAAGGCTTCGAGATCGTTGGGGAAGCTCCGAATGCTCAGCAGGCGATGGAGCTGGTGGAGCAGCAGAAACCGGATATCCTCCTCACCGACATCTACATGCCGAACATCGACGGGATTGAGCTTAGCCGAAGAGTATTGGAGAAGCACCCGCAGATGAAAATCGTCGTCATAAGCGGCCATGATGAGTTTGAGTATGCACAGCAGAGCATCCAGATCGGAGTGTTCGATTTCCTGCTCAAACCGATCCGGGCGGCGGATCTGCTGCAGGTCGCTCGCAAGCTGAAACGGAAGATCGAGGAGGAACGATTCCGGGAGGGGGAGCTGGCGAGATTGAAGGAAGAGTTGGCGCGGAACCTTCCGTATCTCCGGGAGAAGTTCTTGCTGCAGTGGTTGCATGGGACGCTGACCCGGGAGGAAATCCGGGAGCAAGCGGAGTATTACCAGTTGCCCGCCTTCCGGCAGGAAACCCCTTATCAAATCGCTGTGGTCGAAATTACGCCTCTAGCGGAGAAACACACCGAGGAGCAGTTAATTCTGCTTGGGATGGCGTGCAAGCGGAAGATCGAGCGGTTCTTTCAGGGGGACGCCTTCGTCACCATGCTGTCGGACACCCGGAACCAGTTTGTCCTGATTTCTTTTCGTCCAGAGGGGGAGCTGGTCGGGGTCTGCGAAGCCTTGATCAACCGATTGATGGATGCTCCGAAGGGGCTGGTCACCATCGGAGTCGGGCGGAAGCGCCATAGCCTGGAGGAGGGACATCTGGGATATCAGGAAGCCTGCAGCGCGATTCGTTATAAAGCGTTTGTCGGAAACAACCAGGTGATTTGCTATGAAGATATGGTGGATAGCCGAGAGGAGACGTACCGCTCCAACTCGGAGCTGCTGCGGCAACTGCAATTTTACATCAGCGTGGGTTCTTCAGCTCGAGCCGCGGAGATGTTGGGGCAAATCTTCGACGTCTCCTTCTCCAGCGTATCCCAGTTTCGTATGGCGGCGATGGACGTCATTCATCAAGGTCAGAGCGCCGCAATCGAGCAGTTGGGAGACGAACAGGGGCTGGACAAAGAAATGCTGGTGTCGGTGATAACCGCCGATAATTTGCCGGAGCTGGTTCAGACCTTGAGGGCCTACATCCTAACGGTTACCGAGGCCATTTATGCAAAGCGGCAAGCGAATGAAGGGAACCTGATCCATCAGGTGCAAGCGTATCTGGAACAGAACCTGGGGGATCCGGCGGTTGGATTAGCCAGCACGGCTGCGGCCTTCTTCGTCAGCCCGGGCCATCTGGGACGGCTGATGAAGAGGGAGACGGGCCAGACTTTCGTCGAGTACTTGACCAGCCTGCGGATGAAGAAAGCGGAATACCTCTTGAAAACCACGGATTTAAAGGGATATGAGATCGGGGAGCGGGTAGGCATTACAGATCCGCATTATTTCAGTATTCTCTTCAAGAAGGCGATCGGTCGGCCCATGAACGAGTACCGAAACGCAAAATGACGAATGAGGAATGCTTGAATTTTAAAAGGGGATGCAGGTTTTTTGAATGGAGGTCCTGGGAGATCTTCCCTAAAATAGCGGTAGATGCATCGAATCCAGTTGGGAGGTCAAAGAGATGAAAGCGTTATTAAGAAGATCTATGAGTCTCGTCCTGGCATTAGGTTTAGCAGGTAGTTTAGCGGCCTGTTCGCCCAATTCTTCCGAGGGAAAATCTTCGGGCGGAAGTGGAAGCGGTTCCATCAAGCTGACGATTTGGGACCAGTCTGTGGGTAACACGGACCCGTCGGCGAAACTCCTGCCGCAAATCATCGAGAAGTGGAACAAAGAACATCCCGATATCCAAGTCGAACGGACGGGAACCACCGGCGAACAGTATAAGACCAAGATCAAAACATCGCTTGCCGCCGGCGAAGCGCCCGACATCTTTTACGGCATGGGCGGCGGCAGCTTCATGCAGCCTTATATCGAATCCGGGAACGTGCTTGATATCTCCGGTTATCTGACGGATGAGATTAAGGCGAGAATGGCGCCGGGTATGTTAGAAGCCATCGAAACGGACGGGAAGATCTATACCCTTCCGGTGTTCACGCATATCGCCAACCTATATGTAAATACCGAATTGTTTGACAAAGCGGGAGCGAAAATTCCAACGACCTACACGGAACTGCTCGATGCGGTAGAGAAATTGAAGGCGGCGGGAATAACTCCGGCACTCATCGGCGAGAAAGACCGCTGGCCGGGCATGTATTGGTACGACATCATTGCGATGCGCCAAGCCGGGCATGACGCCGTAATCGAGGCGTTTAAGGATCCTTCCAAATGGGATTCGCCTGACTTCGTTGCGGCGGCGACCAAATTGCAGGAGTTGGCCAAAGCGGGCGCATTCAACAGCAGCATGCTGAGCATGAGCTACGATGAAATGCTGGGCGCATTCAATGCGGGCAGCGGCGCGATGATGTTCCAGGCCAACTGGGTTAATGCCGGGATTGAAGATCCGTCGGCGGCGACGAAAGGAAAGGTTCAAGTTATTCCTTTCCCGGTCTTTGAAGACGGCAAGGGCAAGGCCAGCGAAATTTTCGGCGTAGCCGTTGACGGGAACTATATCAACAGCACGACGAAGCATCCGAAGGAAGCGGCCGAGTTCCTGATCTATTTGAGTGAGCAGCTGGGTACCCAAGGTTATCTGGCCGGGGCCGGACTTCCAACCTGGAACACGGAAGGGCTGGATACGTCAAGCCTTTCCTCGCTTGATAAATCGGCTGCCGAAATTTTAAAGACGGCCACATCGTTCATTTCATGGTGGGATAACATTCTTCCGGCCGAATCCGCGGAAACGCACAAAAATTTGATTGCCTTGCTCTTGGCAGGCGACATTACGCCTGAAGAATTCTGCAAGCAGATGGCGCAGCTTGAGCCGACGGAACTGAGTCTTTGAGCCTTGTCCGGTATGAATAAATCCAAACAAGATGCGGTCAGGGAGCACCCTGACCGCATCTTTGAGGGGAGAACCGACGATGAATTCAGTGTTTTCGAATAAAACAGCGATTGCCCTATTTGTTCTTCCTACTCTTCTGATCTTTTGTTCGATTGTATTAATTCCGATTTTCGTCTCGAGTTACTATAGCGTGTTGGACTGGAACGGCGTTGGCAAAGGCACCTTTATAGGACTGGAAAATTACGCGGATCTGTTTACGGATTCAAGAGCCCTGCATGCCATCCGGAACTCCTTCCTGTTCGCGGCGGCTTCCATCTTCATTCAATTGCCGATCTCCCTGCTGCTTGCCTTGATTCTGGCTTCCTCAGTGAAGGGAGAAGGGTTCTACCGGACGGTGTATTTTATTCCAGTGTTAATTTCCACCGTGGTCATCGCGCAATTATGGTCCAAAATCTACAATGCGGATTATGGCCTTCTCAATACATTGCTGGACAATATCGGCCTTTCGAGTCTAGCTCAGGACTGGCTTGGACAGAAGAAGACCGCGCTGGCGGCGTCTTTTATTCCAACCTTGTGGCAGTACGTCGGCTATCATATGCTGCTCATGTATGCCGGGGCGAAGTCGATCTCGCAGGATATTCTCGAAGCGGCCAAGATTGACGGGGCTTCCCGCATCCGCACCGCCTTCTTGATCACCATCCCGCTGATGAAGCCGATCCTCAAAGTCTGCCTGGTCTTCTCGGTCATCGGAGCCTTTAAGGTCTTTGATCTCGTGTATGTCCTCACAGGCGGGGGGCCCTTGTTCGCTACCGAGGTGCCAAGCACCTTGATGTACACGACGATTTTTAATACGTACCGGTATGGCTACGGCAGTGCGATATCCGTCTTTATTATTCTGGAATGCTTGATCTTCACGGTGCTGATCAATAAATTCTTCAAGACCGAATAGGGGGGAATGTGGATGAAGACTGCACAAGCAAGATTGCCCAAGAAACCGTCCTTCCTGGGGAAGGTCCTGTTGCAATTCTTTTTGGTCATCGTCGCAATCGTTCAAGTGTATCCTTTGATTTGGCTCGCGTTCTTCTCCTTGAAAGACAACAGCGAGATCTTCAGCGGCGATGTGGCGGGATTTCCGAAGAAGCTCCTGTGGAGCAACTATGCCAGGGCGTTATCGGACGGCAACGTCATGAGTTACTTCGGGAACAGTGTGTGGGTCACGGCGGCCTCCATTATCCTGGTATTGATCTTATCTTCGATGGCGGCCTATGCCATCACGAGAATGAACTGGAAGCTGAGCCATTTGACGATGACCTTGATCCTGCTCGGGATGATGGTTCCGATTCATGCGGCGCTGCTGCCGTTGTTTATGGTTCTGAAAAATCTGCATTTGCTGAACACCTACTGGTCGTTGATTATCCCTTACGTTGCTTTCGGAATCCCGATGGCCGTATTCATTCTCGGCAGCTTCTTCAAGGGGGTTCCCCGCGAGATGGAGGAATCCGCGGTGATCGACGGATGCGGCATCTACAGAACCTTCTTTCACATTATTCTGCCGTTGATTCGTCCCGCGATCGCTACCGTAGCGATCTTCACCTTCCTCTCCTGCTGGAACGAGCTGATGTTTGCGGTCACCTTCATCAATGACGCGCATTATCAGACGCTGACGGTCGGGATGATGTCGATGGTCGGGACGTACATTACGCAGTGGGGAATTATCGGGGCCGGGCTGATGATTACGACCGTTCCTACCGTAGTGATTTATTTGCTGCTGAACAAGCAAGTCCAACAAAGCATGATTGCAGGGGCGGTCAAAGGATAAGACGTGAAGGGATCCTGTCCGTCGTATTGAGGCTTGCTGAAGGAAACTGACATAGAAACGTAAAGCATACTCTGAATCAAACAGGGACTCTCTTAAGGGCGGGTTGCTCCAGCCTTTGAGAGGTCCCTGTTTTTTTGTTTTTTCCTTGGAACCCTCAAAACATCGTTTGTGATGTTACTTAATATATGCTAGTATTAAATTAAGTAACATTATTCGGAGGGGTCCTCTGTGGAGTATGTAAATCCGATTCGAGATATTGAGACCATTCGGGCCATGAAGGAGGAATTGCGGAAACACTCGGTGAGGGATTTATTGCTATTCGTACTGGGAATCAATACGGGGATTAGTCTGATTGACTTGCTGAATCTAACGGTGGAGGATGTGTGTGACGGTCAGAACCCGAAGCAGTTTCTCTATATTAAGGATGAACGAACCGGGGAAGAGCAGGCTTATTACCTGAACAGCAATATTGGGGAGATCCTGAAGGAGTACTTATCCATGATGGATTGGAAACCGGGGGATTATTTATTTAAGTCCAAGAAGGATTGCCGTCCGATTACCCGCCAGCAAGCCTATCGCATCATCAACCATTCGGCCAGAGAAGTTGGCATTTCGGAGAAGATCGGCACGCATACGTTAAGGAAGACATTTGGTTACCATGCCTACTATAAAGGGGTGGCCATTTCCATCATCAAGTCGATCTTGCATCATCATTCTACCGCCGAGACCTTGAAGTATTTAGGAATCGATAAGAATGAGCGGCTGCCGATCAAGGTGGATGTCAATTTATAAGCTTCGGGTGGGGATATGAAAAAAGAACCCTCCGCATCCCAGGCGGAGAGTTCATCTATAATGGCGTCAATTTAAGTTCAGTTTAAGGGATTCCTCGATCTAAGCTTCATCCGTGTCTTCCCGAATCATCGCGGTTTGAAGGTCCACGTTCTTCAGCTCTTTGACGATGCCTTCTGTCACTTGGACCTGAAGCGTCTCGTCGTCCTTCATCAAGCGGAAAATCCCGTTATTGAAGTCCGTATCGGCTTCTTTGAAGAAAATGCCTTCATACAGGGTATCTTTATGGTGGTTGAAGCTTAGGTTATAACGATCCCCATCTTTGATCAGATAAGCGCGGATTCCCTTTTCATAAATTCCCTCTTCGTCTCGGATATAACGGGCAACCGAAATGATATGCAGGTCGACAAAGGGGATCTCCCGTACCAAAGCATTAATGATAGATCCCTTCGTGATTTGTTCCCAACGGCTATGAGCGGTCTGCCCCAGAATGATCTGGGTAATGTTATTCTCCCGAGCCACTTCGGCAATCACCTTGGAGACAGGGCGGCTCTCATTGTCCTTCATAATAAATTGGGCAGTGGCATGGGTATTCGCATACTCTTTCCACTGCTCGATATAGAAGACCTTCTCCGCATCCAATTCATCGAAGGGCTTAGGATCAATGGTCAAGATATAAAGTGGAGCCTGCATCAGGTTCGCAATCTTGCAGCCGCGTTTGATTAGCCGCTCCCCGTTGGGACCATAATAAACGCAAACTAAAATGCTCTCATTACACGGAGTATCCATTTCGAACGATTCACCTCAGGGCTTATTGTAGGGCTTTATTTAAACTACGTAAGACTATAATTGATGTTTCATCCGGAGTCAAACCTTAATTGCCAGGAATCATTTTCAAGTAAGGAGGAGTGCGCTTGGTCCCATTTTATGCCTTCCTGTTTCTTCCGTTCGTCAGTGCGATCCTAGTCCCGTTTCTGTACAGGTATTGGAACCGTCAAGTACATACCGGATGGTTCGTGCTGCTTGTCCCCCTGTCGGTCTTTATCTATCTATTTCAATTTATACCCTCCGTGGCAGCCGGAGAAACGTATACCTTCTCGCTGCCGTGGATTCCAACCTTGGAGATCAGCCTGATCTCCTACCTGGACGGGCTGAGCCTCTTGTTCGGGCTGCTCATCTCCGGTGTGGGGGTGCTCGTGATCCTCTACTCCATTTTCTATATGTCCAAGGAGCGGGAGGCTCTCCATAACTTCTATGTGTATTTGCTTATGTTTATGGGAGCCATGCTTGGCGTTGTATTCTCGGACCATCTCCTGGTCTTCTATGGGTTCTGGGAATTAACGAGCGTCTCTTCCTTCCTGTTGATCTCTTATTGGTATGAACGGAGAAGCTCCCGTCAGGGCGCGTTGAAGGCGATGCTGATCACCGTCTTTGGCGGGTTCGGCATGCTGGCCGGATTCATTATGCTGATCCTGATGGCGGATACCTACAGCATCCGGGAGATGATCGCCAATCTGGAGGTCCTCCAGAATCATGCCTTGTTCCTTCCGGCCATGCTGTGCGTATTGGTGGGGGCTTTTACCAAATCCGCGCAGTTTCCGTTCAGCATCTGGCTGCCGGATGCGATGGAAGCCCCGACTCCGGTCAGCAGCTACCTGCACTCCGCCACGATGGTCAAGGCCGGCATTTATCTGGTCGCACGCATGACGCCGATCTTCGGCGGAAGCTCCGTATGGTTCTGGCTGGTTGCCGGCGTGGGGTTGATAACGCTGCTGTACGGCTCGTTGACGGCGCTAAGACAAACGGATCTCAAAGCCTTGTTGGCTTATTCGACGATTAGTCAGCTCGGATTGATCATGTGCCTGCTCGGCGTGGGTTCGCTCGCGGTGTATTTTGGGCCGGGCGAGAGCGGTACGGTGTTTACGGTAGCGACCTTCGCGGCGCTCTTTCATCTGTTTAACCACTCCACATTTAAAGGAAGCTTGTTTATGGTCGTCGGGATTATTGACCACGAGACAGGCCGGCGGGATATCCGCTTCCTGGGCGGGTTGATGCAGGTGATGCCGGTCACGTTCACGATCGCGTTGATCAGCGGCTTGTCGATGGCGGGGCTGCCGCCGTTTAACGGATTCCTAAGCAAGGAGATGTTCTTTGGGGCGGTGAATGAGGTATCCCGCGCCGGGATCTTCGGGTTGAGCAGCATCGGCGTGGTGTTTCCGGTGATCGCTTGGGTGGCCAGCATCTTTACGTTTGTGTATTGCATGATCTTTATCTTCAAAACCTTTGGAGGAAGCTTCCGCCCCGAAAAGCTGACGAAGGAAGTGCATGAGGCGCCTTTAGGGATGCTGATTCCTCCGCTCGTACTGGGCCTGCTTGTCATTCTCCTCTTCTTCTTTCCGAATGTCCTCGGCAAATTTATACTGACCCCGGCTTTGACCGCGGTGTTGCCGATGATGGACGTGACGCCGTACGATCTCAAGATCAGCGCATGGCATGGATTCAACGTGGAACTGTTCATGACGATCGGCGTTGTTGTGATCGGGTGGCTGCTCTTTAAGACCGCGAAGCGATGGATCGTGGCTCTGCGAGGTTTCCCGCAAGGGTTAATGTTATCCCATTGGTTCAACCGGGGGATTGAGGGCACGGAGAAGCTCTCGGCCTCGCTGACGAATCGGTATATGACCGGTTCGCTGAGACATTATCTGATCTATATTTTCTCTTTCTTTGTGCTCCTGCTGCTGGGTTCGCTGTTCGGGCTTTACGGTCTGCAATTCGATCTCTCGCAGGATGCGCCGATCGGGATCTTCGAGGCGGGTCTTGTGATCGTGATGATCATCGCAGCCATCACGGTCTTGCTGGCCGTCAATCGAATCATGGCGATCGTAGCCCTGGGTGCAATGGGTTATATGATTTCGATGTTCTTCGTCATCTTCAAGGCGCCGGATCTTGCACTGACCCAAATGGTGGTGGAGACGGTGACGACGGTCCTGTTCTTGCTGTGCTTCTATCATCTGCCGAAGCTGAAGAAGAACATCGAACGCATATCCTTCAAGTTAACCAATGTCATCATTTCGTTGGCGATGGGATTAACAGTCACTGTGTTGGCCTTATCCGCGAACGGACATAAGCTGTTTGAGCCGATCACCTCGTTTTTTGAAAATGCGTATGAACTGGCCGGCGCCAAAAATATCGTGAACGCCATTCTAGTGGATTTCCGCGGCTTCGATACCATGTTGGAAATCTCCGTGCTGACGATCGCCGGGTTAGGGGTATATCTCTTAGTTCATCAGCGTTCCAAAAGGAGGGAGCCAAATGAAACCGAATGATGTGATTCTAAGAAGCGTAACCCGCGTCGCAGCTGTGATTATCTTGACCTTCTCGGTCTATCTGTTCATGAACGGTCATCATCATCCGGGAGGCGGGTTTATCGGAGGGTTAAGCACGGCCTCCGCCATCGTGCTGCTCTACCTTTCTTTTGGCATCGAGAAGGTCAGGGAGAACATCCGGCTGGATTTCAAGAAGCTCGCCGCTATCGGCGTGTTGATTGCGGTAGGGACCGGAATGGCGGGGATCCTCTTCGGCCAGCCGTTCTTAACCCAGACCTTCGGCCATGTCGACTTGCCGATCTTCGGGGATACCGAGCTGGCGTCCGCCCTGGTATTCGATACCGGCGTAGCTCTGGCGGTAATCGGCACGGCGGTCAATATCATTCTAAGCATAAGTGAGGATCGATAATATGGAGACGCTCATCGTCATACTCGTCGGGATCTTAGTATCGATCGGAACCTATTTGATTCTGTCGAAACAGTTACTGCGGATCGTGCTGGGAGCTTCCATCGTCAGTCATGCCGTAAACTTGTTGATCATGACCTCCGGCGGTCTGAAGAAGGGGAGCGCTCCTCTGCTGGGAGAGCGGGAGGTTGGCTTTACGGATGCGATGCCCCAGGCCTTGATCCTGACGGCCATCGTGATCAATTTCGCCGTGACGGCGCTAGTCTTGGTTTTATGTTACCGGGCCTATCAGAACTTCGGGACCGATGACATGGAGCAGTTAAGGGGAAATGAGAATGAATAATTGGTTGATTGCTCCGGTGATTATCCCCTTATTAACGGGGATGCTCCTGATCCTGTTGCAGAAAAATATCAAGCTGCAGCGGACGCTTAGCTTGCTTGCTTTGTTGGCTGCCGGGGGGATCTCCGTGCTGCTGATGGTTCAGATCAAGGGGAACGGCATTCAGACGCTGCAATTGGGCGGCTGGGAAGCGCCTTATGGAATCAGCTTCGTCGGCGACATGTTCAGCGCCTTGCTGCTGCTCGCGACCTCGATCGTTTCGGTCTGCTGTCTGATCTACGCCTTTCCTACGATCGGCCGGAAACAGGAGAAGCTCTATTTCTATCCGTTATATTTATTCCTGATTACCGGGGTGAACGGTTCGTTCTTGACCGGGGATTTGTTCAATTTATACGTGTTCTTCGAGGTGTTCCTGGTTGCTTCTTACGTGATGATTACCTTGGGCGGAACGAAGCGGCAGCTGCGTGAATCGCTCAAATATATTTTCACGAACGTAATTGCATCGGCGTTTTTTCTCATGGGAGTGGCCTATTTGTATTCGATCACGGGCACGCTGAATCTCGCAGACCTGTCGCTCCGAGTTGCGGAAGCGGGCCAGGATGGGTTGATCACGACGGTGGCCTTGTTGTTTCTGATTGTGTTCGCCCTCAAAGCCGGGTTATTGCTCTTCTTCTGGCTGCCGGGGTCTTACAGCGTACCGCCTACGGCCATTGCGGCCATCTTTGCGGCGTTGCTCACGAAGGTGGGGATCTACGCCATCTTTCGGATGTTCACGCTTATTTTCTATCATGAACCGCAAATTACGCATCTGCTGATCGGGCTGTTGGCAGCCGCAACGATGATTCTTGGGGGACTGGGCGCTGTCGGTTTTGGGGATATCCGAAAAATATTAACCTACAACGTGGTGATCAGCGTCGGCTTTATCATGCTGGGGCTCGTTTCTTCCACGACGGAAGGCATGACGGGTTCGATTTACTATCTGCTTCACGATATTCTCATTAAAGCCCTGATCTTCCTCATTGGCGGTACGGTTATCCATCTGACGGGAACCAGCCAATTGAAAGACATCAGCGGTTTAATCCGGCTTCATCCCCCGCTTGGCTGGATGTTCTTTATCGCGGCGCTCTCGATGGTCGGCATTCCTCCGCTGAGCGGGTTTCTCGGCAAAGTGTTTACGATTCAAGGGACCTTCGAGGCAGGACAATATGCGTTTGGGGTCATCGGGTTGGTATCCAGCTTGTTTATCCTGTTTTCCATGATCAAATTATTCATGAACGTGTTCTGGGGGGAGACGGTTCTCGGCGAAGACGAAGAGAAGGGATCGATCAAGGGGCTCTTGCTCCCGATCGCTTTATTGACCCTCGTCAGCCTTGCCCTGGGGGTTGGAGCGGAAGGCATCGCCGGGGTTGTTGCCCAAGCTGCCGAGGAATTGCTGGATCCAAATCGATACATCCATGCTGTGATGGATTAACAAAGGGGGAGTCCGCCATGCCCGTTCAGGTGCTGCTTAACATCGTGATCGCTTACCTGTGGATGTTCCTGCAGGATGAAATGAGCGTCTTAAACTTTATCAGCGGGTACATCGTGGGATTGTTCATTTTATTATGCATTCGCCGCTTCTTTAAGAAGCCGTTCTATCTCTTTACGCTGGCTGCGGTCGGCAAGCTGCTTATCATCTTCATTCATGAACTCATTACGTCTTCGATGATGGTCATGAAGCATGTCCTCCGGTCGAAGGTGGACGTGAAGCCGGGTATCTTCAAGGTGGAGACGGATTTGGAGGGGGATCTGGAGATCACGCTCCTGTCGCTGCTGATCTGCTTGACGCCGGGTTCGGTCGTGATGGATATCACCCCCGATGCGAAGACGTTGTACATTCATGGATTGAATATGCCGGAATCCAAGGATGCCGTCATCAAATCGAAATCCGTGTTCGAAAAAGCGATAAAGGATGTGACCAGAAAATGATTTTTAATACAATCCTGATCATTGCTTTAGTGCTGCTGCTGGCAGCGATCTTGTTCAACTTGTACCGAGTCATCAAAGGGCCGTCCAGTGCGGACCGGGTGCAGGCGCTGGATTCCGTGGGTATCAACTTAATCGCGAGTATTGCGGTCTACTCCGTACTGCTGCATACGCATGCCTTCTTTGATTTGATCCTGCTGATCGGCATCTTATCGTTTATCGGCACGGTGGCCTTTGCACGGTTTATGGAGAGGGGGGCTGTCATTGAGCGGAAGCGGTGAAATCGTTGGGGCGATCCTGATTCTCCTGGGGGCCGTATTTAGCTTAATCAGTGCGATTGGCAATGTACGATTGCCCGATGTATACACCCGGTCACACGCCACCTCGAAAAGCTCGACGCTTGGCGTGTTGTGCGCGTTGGTTGGAACCTTGCTGTATTTTCTGATCTCCGAGGGGTATTTCAGCATTCGCTTGATCTTGGGCATCTTCTTCGTGTTTCTCACCGCGCCGGTAGCGGCTCACGTGATTTGCCGGGCGGCTTATCGTCATTGTGTCCCGTTGGCGGAGGGGACTGTCGAGGATGAACTCAAGGAGTATTACAAACCGGACGAGGATTTTGAAGGCGAGGATCAAATGGAATCCGAGGGGGACGAGGCGGAGGAACCGGTGCCGACTCCGCTTCAAGTGACTCCCAGTTGATCAACACATGTCGGCCGGCAGCTTTGCACGATTATCCCCTTTGATCAGATCGCCGAGAACGGGAGAAAGAACTCGCTTTTCTACGTGCCCCTGCTCCCTTAACGAAAGGGATAATCATGCAAAGGCGGTATAAGGGACATCAAGGGACACAAATCCTATAAGATACTGGCGAATAGCCAGCGATTTGTACCCTAGGAGGGGATGTCGTGATCACCGTACTGAATCTAGATGGCCGAGAATTAACCCCGTGCACACTGGACCGTGCATGGCGGGAAGTCAACCGAGGTCGGGCGGTTTGGTTGGATGAGCGGACGATCCAATTGCTCTACAATCCATTCTTGTTCCGGGAATATCGAAAGACGGTCTTGAAGAGAGACCGTTATACTTGCTTATGGTGCGGCGAACCCGCTACGACGGTGGATCATCTTATGCCCTCGAGCAAAGGCGGCTCGGATCTGCCCACTAACCTGATTGCCTCGTGCAGCGAATGCAATTCCAGAAGAGGCAACCGTTCGGCGATTACTTACCTTAAGGAGAACAGGGATACGATCCCTCATCCGTTGAAACTTCGTTACCGCATTCTTCGAGCGATGATCGGTCCGTTGATGAGATCCTGGCTGAACCGAAATCCAAAGAGCTTCTGATCGCAGGAGCGATCGGAGGCTCTTTGCAATTAGAACCTATCAACATGATCCTTTGAAAGCAAAATGAATAATTTGTGAAAAGTCTAGCTGAATGGTTATATTCAGCGGTCAAGGGTATATTAATGAGGAAGACTTAATTATGAAGACTTAGTGAAGTAGATTGACGTTGAGAATGGTTCGCATATAATAATTAATATAAATAACTGCTGAAACCAAAAACAAAGGAGAGTTCAAATCATGTCATTGATTGGAAAAGAAGTCCTGCCTTTTAAAGCTCAAGCTTATCACAACGGTAAATTCATCGAGGTATCCGATGCCGACTTCAAAGGAAAATGGAGCGTCGTATGCTTCTATCCAGCCGACTTCACTTTCGTATGCCCTACCGAGCTGGAAGACTTGCAAGATCAATATGCAACATTGAAGGATCTGGGCGTGGAGGTCTACTCCGTATCGACCGACTCCCACTTCGTGCACAAAGCTTGGCACGACAGCTCCGAAGCGATCGGCAAGGTTACTTATATCATGATCGGTGACCCTTCCCACACGATTTCCCGCAACTTCGACGTATTGATCGAAGAAGAAGGCGTGGCGGATCGCGCAACTTTCATCATCGACCCGAATGGTGTAATCCAAGCCATCGAAATTACGGCTGGCGGCATTGGACGCGATGCCAGCACGTTGATCGACAAGATCAAAGCGGCTCAATACGTTCATAACCATCCAGGTGAAGTTTGCCCGGCGAAATGGAAAGAAGGGGCTGCAACTTTGAAACCAAGCCTTGACTTGGTTGGCAAGATCTAAGGAGAGAGAATTATGAAACTGGATGCAGACATTAAACAACAGTTAGAGCAATATATTCAGCTTCTGGAAGGGAATGTTCTGCTGAAAGTCAGTGCCGGAACCGATGCGGTTTCGAACGAAATGATGGACCTCGTCAACGAGTTGTCCAGCATGTCGGATAAAATTACCGTAGAGCAAACGACTTTACCCAGAACCCCTAGCTTCAGCGTGAATCGCGTGGGGGAAGACACCGGCATCACCTTTGCCGGTGTCCCGCTGGGCCATGAGTTTACTTCCCTGGTACTGGCTTTGTTGCAAGTCAGCGGAAGACCCCCGAAAGTTGAACAATCTATCATCGATCAAATCAAAGGGATTCAAGGCGAATACCGCTTTGAAACCTATGTGAGCTTGTCTTGCCACAATTGTCCGGACGTCGTTCAGGCCTTGAACCTGATGAGCGTGCTCAATCCCGGCATTTCTCATACGATGATCGACGGCGCGGCTTTTAAGGATGAAGTCGAGAGCAAAGAGATCATGGCGGTTCCAACCGTATTCCTGAACGGCGAGCTGTTCGGCAACGGTCGGATGTCCGTCGAGGAGATTCTGGGCAAATTGGGTTCCTCGGACACGACGGCCTTCGAAGGCAAAGAGCCTTATGATGTGCTCGTCGTCGGGGGCGGACCTGCTGGCGCAAGTGCAGCGATCTATGCGGCACGCAAAGGTATTCGTACAGGGATCGTAGCGGAACGCTTCGGCGGACAAGTGAACGACACCCTGGGCATCGAGAATTTGATCGGCGTGAAATATACGGAAGGGCCTAAGCTTGCGGCCAATCTGGAAGAACACGCGAGAGAATACAATATCGACATCATGATGTCGCAGCGGGCCAAGGGACTTCAGAAGAAGGACCTGATCGAAGTGGAATTGGAGAACGGTGCGGTGCTGAAGAGCAAGACCGTCATCCTGTCCACCGGGGCACGCTGGCGCAACATGAATGTGCCGGGCGAAGCGGAATTCAAGAACAAGGGCGTGGCGTATTGCCCGCACTGCGATGGTCCGTTGTTCGCAGGGAAACGCGTCGCTGTCGTCGGCGGAGGCAACTCCGGCGTTGAGGCGGCCATCGACCTGGCGGGCGTAGCATCGCATGTGACCGTACTTGAATTCATGCCTGAACTGAAGGCGGATTCCGTCTTGCAGGATCGGCTGAACAGCTTGTCGAACACGACCGTGATCAAGAACGCGCAAGTGAAGGAAGTCACGGGGGACAGCAAGGTGAACGGCGTTACCTATATCGATCGTGAAAGTGGCGAAGAGAAACATCTCGAGCTGGAAGGCGTATTCGTTCAAATCGGTCTCGTGCCGAACACGGAATGGCTGGAAGGTACGCTGGAACGCACCCGGATGGGCGAGATTATCGTCGATAACCGCGGGGCAACGACGATTCCTGGGGTATTTGCCGCCGGCGACTGCACGAATTCAGCCTACAAGCAAATCATCATCTCTATGGGATCGGGCGCGACCGCAGCCTTGGGCGCTTTCGATTACTTAATCCGCAATTCATAATCGGCTATATAACGGCGGTGCAGGGGGATTCCCTTGCGCCGCCGTTTTGGGTTAAATCTGATCACGAAATCAAACAGCAAAGGAGAGGGCGATCCACGCCCTCTCCGTTTTTTTTAATTCTGACGTTGAGCTGACCCAAAACTTGTTGAGATTTTGTCGAGTTTTGTATGATAGATTGTTATTTGCTTTTCATTAAAATTGTTGTATTCAAAATTTTAAAATAGAAATTGAAATAGATGGGAGAGAAAAGGAAAAGGATGAAAAAGATCAAGAAGCGGTTTAAATTGAAATGGATGCGAGGATGGTCGATCGCTTTGTCCTTCCTGCTTGTAGCAAGCCTGCTCCCGATGCCGGGTTTGTTCGAGTCCCAGAGAGCTTACGCGGCTCCGGGGACCGTTACGGAGGCCGTGTATCCCGGTGGGGTAAAAGGGGTGGCGTTATGGCTGAAAGCCAGCGATAACGTGGAAGTGGCAAGCTCAAGTGTGACGTCGTGGACGGACGTTAATGGCATCCGATTTACCATTGATACGGTTAGCAATGGGGTGACACTGGATGACAGCCTGGCGAATTTTAACCCGACATTAAAGTTCGGGGGAAACGGCAGGATGGATGGTGGAGCCGACTCCAACATGAGTGTGCGTGAAATCTTTACCATTGCTAAATTTAATAATAATCAACAGGGTACGATTTTCTCGGTAAAAAACACAATCAGTAACCTTCAGGGGTTCTTTAGAAATCACGACAACGGTCCGCTGGTTCAATTCCCGGATACGGCGAATAATGTAGGGACTGCTCGTGAAATCTACTCGCCCGATCTGAGGGAGAACGATGGGATGAAACTGCTCTCCGCATCTGCGGGCGAAGCTACCGCTTGGGAAAACGGAGTAGCGGGAGATTCAAAAACGCCTTTAGTAGATGTAGGTTCGTATGAATTGAAATTAGGTGCAACCGACCGAAACACGCTTTTCTTAAACGGTCATTTTCCTGAATTGATTGTGTTCGATGAACAGAAGGAGTTAACTCCATACGACCGGGATCGGATCAACAGTTACCTCGCTTTAAAATACGGGGTGACGTTAAAATCGGGTACTAAAGCGAATAGCAGCACGGCTAATTATGTGGACAGCAACGGAACCCCGTTCTGGACAGCAGCTGGGGACAATGCAGCCTACGGCTATCGGATCACAGGCCTCGGCCGTGACGATGCCAGCGGCCTGGCCCAGAAACAATCAAAATCCGTGGATGTAAACGCCAATGTGACGATTGCGATGGGGGACACGATTCAGCCGACAAACTTGGATAATAAGACCTCATTCGGCAATAACACCTCCTTCTTTGTGTTCGGCGATAATAACGGCTCGACGGATTTTACCAATCCCGTTTCGGCGGCAGGGGCGCCAGCCGATTTAACCCGCATGTCGCGTGAGTATAAAGTGGAAAAAACGAACTGGGCCGATGCCGATGTTACTTTTGCCTTGGATAATGTGGAACCGGATAACTATTACTATCTCCTGATTAATGGTCGATTTGATCCGGCTCTTCTCGTAAGTTCTGAAGGAAAGGTGACCCTCAGCAGTGCGAAATTGAATAACGGGGACACCTTTACGTTTGCCCGCACCGCGGAAGCGCCGATGCAAAAGGCGGCTCCGGGCGGCGTGAGCGACGGGCTGATTTCATGGGTCGATGTCGAAGATAGCATGAATTCGTCAGACGGAACGAAGATTGAATCCTTGACGGACCTGGTCGATTTAGATCCGGATGTTGAGGGCGACAATGTTTGGACGTCTTCGGATAAGGCGACCCCTAATACGTTTATCCCTAACGCAATTAACTTCAACGGCGGATTATTTATTACAAGTGGCAGAGGTTATTATATAAGAACTCATTTTAATACATCGGATACGGCACGCGAGGTTTTTTCAATTCAAGGTCCGGCGGAAGGCCTTCCTATGGATAAGTTCCCATGGCACTTCGGGGGGGACGGTGCCAGCGACACGTTCAGACCGAATTTAATTCAATCTTCGTTGGGCAATACCTCGAGTGAAAGTGCACTATCCGTCAATAATTCTAACGGTAGTATATATTCATTGGGGGAAGCCGACATCCTCAACGTATTGAGGACAAAGGATATTTTCGCTATTTCCTTGAACGCGCAGAAACTGGCGGAAAAGGTACCGGCCGAAAATGCGAATTATAATCCGGGAAAGGGCGGGGGCTCAACAGCCGGGGGCTATTACTTCGGTGCGGGACATAATCGGCGGTTCGACGGAATGTTGTCCGAAACGCTGCTCTATAACAAAAGCTTGGAGACCTATGAGAGAAACAAAGTATACAGCTATTTGGCTCTAAAATACGGAATTACCCTAACGGGGAATTATGTGGCCAGCGATTGGAACGGGACGAAAGGCACAACCTTCTGGAACGCAGTCGACAACGCCGGTTACAACAACCGGATTGCCGGGATCGGTTATGATCCCTTGGGGGCGCAGACTCAAAAGCAATCGAAATCGCAAGGCAATGGCGCGAATGTGACGATTGCGCTGGGTGATTCTGTTGCGGAGACGAATGCGGCCAATCAGACCCTTTTTCATAACGAGAAATCCTTCTTTGTGTTCGGGGATAACGGAAAAGAAGTGAGCTTTGAACAGGGGTATAAGCTCGCGAACGCGGAGTCCGTAGCGATCAGAACGCTGGAACGCGTGTATAAGGTTCAGAAAACGAACTGGGATAATGCGGATCGGATTACGCTTCAGGTCGATAAGATCGATCAAGAAAAAGGTTATCCCGGATATTTGATTGTCAGCAACAGCCAGACCTTTGACTCCGGCGTCACTTACTTCGAGGTGGATCCGACCGACGGGTTGGTAACCCTCAGCGGTTCGGATATCGGGAACGGATATTATTTCACCTTCGGCTCGGCTTATCCGTTACCGGATAGCGCGAAGCTGGAACTGGCTGAATCGAATGCCGTGACCGGTGAATTGCAACTAACCTTTGACCGTGCCGTTGCTTTGGACAACCTGAATGGTTTCGAGATCAAAGTCGGCGATAAGACGCTCGTATTGACCGGTCTTACTTACAAGGTGGATGAGAACGACAAGACCAAGCTGATCATTGCATTGCCGGAAGAGGAGCTTGCATCGGGGAAGGCGATAACGATTGGTTATGATGGAACGGGCACGCTTCGAGACCTGGCCAGCGGCGTTTCCGCCGAGGCTTTTAAGGAGACCTTAAATGCCGTCAATAAAGCGGCGCTGAAGCAGAAGATTGCCGAAGCTCTGGACATTTCGGATGAGGGTTATCTGGAGGCTGCCTGGAGAACCTTTGAGGCTGCCTTGGATGCCGCTGAATCGGTATTGGCCGATGACGGTGCCAACCAAAGCGATGTGGATACCGTTCTAGAAAGTCTGCAAGCCTCGATCGATGGGCTTGAGAAATATCCGCCGGTAGCCGTCGAAGGAGACTTTGTTGAAGGCACGAACACCATTACGATTACCTTCGATAAAGCGGTGGATTTCGATCTTGGCGGTGGCGGTGTCACGGACGGATTTACGGTGAAAGTCGGGGGAACGGAAGTCACGGTTATTGATGCAGCCGTGGATCGTACTGACCCGACGAAGCTGATCCTGACATTGGAAGACACGGAACTATCGGTTGAGCAAGCTGTGCAAGTGTCGTACGATGCGACTGCGGGTCGCCTGGTTGGCGCGGGTGAGGGCGGAGCGAAAGTCGGCGACTTTGAATTGGATGCGGAAGACCCGTTTGCCTCCGGGCTGCGGATTCTCAAACCCGGCGGAGATACGTCCGACAAGACGCCTGCCATTCAGGGGAATGTTCCTGCAACCGCCGATTCACTGACGGTGATTTTAAAGGACGATCAAGGAAGTCCCGTTGATATTGACGGAGAACTCAACTGGAGTACAGGCGGCACCACCTGGTCGTATGAGTTAAGAAAAGAGCTGCCTCCGGGCACGTATACGGTTGAAGTCACGGCCAAGGAAGGCAGCCGGACGGTTACGAAGGCGAGAACCTTCACGATCACGGCAACGGTCGATAAAACCGCACTGCAAGCGGAAGTCGATCGGTCCGGGGAGCTGAATGCGGTGGATTATACGCCGGAAAGCTGGAATCTGTATCAATTGAAATTGGGGAATGCGCTGACGGTACTGAAGAAATCGGATGCCACACAAGGGGAAGTGGACGATGCGCGGAGAGAACTGGCTGAGGCTCGAGATATGCTGGTTCCGGTCGGCGATGATCCGCTCGTCACTGAAGTGGCTTTGGACGAGACGAATCGCGCTCGGGTGATTGTCAAGTTCGACCAGTCGGTGAAGTTGACGTCCGATCAACTTCGCGGCTTCGGCCTAAGCGGCGCTCGTGATCCGATTACGGTTACACAGGATGTCTACGAGCTGAGTGCAGACGGAACGCAGTTGACCCTGTACCTGAACCGCGAAGTCAAACCGGGGGAAGAAATTACATTGACGTACGATGAGGCCCTTGGCAACCTCGTTGCCGCGGAAACGGACAGGAAGCTTCCGTCGTTCAGCCGGACGATCGCATTGGAATCTCGGGGACTCCAATCCTTGGTGCCTTCCGCGGGGACACTGACTCCGGTATTTAACCCGCAGTTAACGGAAGGGTACCGCATCTCGGTAAGCAACGGGACGGCGAGCATCCGGTTGACACCAACCTCGGTGGATCCGAATGCGACGATTACGATTCGCGTCAACGGCGGAGAACCGATTCCGGTGCCAAGCGGCTCGGCCAGCGGGGACTTGCCGTTGGCGGTAGGCGCTAACGGGGTGGAGGTTGTCGTGACGGATTCGAACGGCCAGATCACGACATACCGTATGACCGTCACCCGGGCAGACGCAAGCAACGGCGGCTCCGGGGGCAACAGCGGCAACAGCGGCTCAGGCAGTTCCGACACCCCGACTGCCCCGTCTGGACCGGTAACCACGACGATCGAAGTCGATGTGGTCATCGGCGGCGATGAGGAAGCTGACATTACGAAGGTTCCTATTGAACGAACCAAGAATCGGGATGGAAGCCTCTCTGATAGAGTGATCTTTACCAAGGACAAGGCGCAGGAAACGGTGGATAAAGCGCTGAAATCCGGCAAAGATCTTGCGCGGATTCTCATTCCGGATGAAGCGGATGAAGTGAGCCAAGTGAATCTTGAGATTCCGGCGGAAACGGTGAACTTGCTGGAAGGCAATGGCATCGCACTGGAGATCTACAATCCGAATGTCTTTATTCAAGTGCCGGCCGATTCGTTGGACGGCTTGAATCAAAGTTTCTATTTCCGGCTCGTTCCGGTGAAGGATAAGAACGAACGGGAAGAGATCGAACTTCGTGCGAAAACCGAAGAAGTCGTTCGTAAATGGGCGGCCGACGACAACATCAAAGTTGTGGCCAGACCGATGACGATTGAGACGAATTTGCCAAGCCGACCGGTGACGTTGACATTGCCGCTGCGCGGAGTGACACTTCCGGATAAGGCGAGCGAACGCGCTGCGTTCCTGGCACAATTAGGGATCTTCATCGAACATACGAACGGCGAAAAAGAAGTGGTACCCGGCAAGCCGGTGATTATGCCGGACGGACAATTGGGTCTGCAGTTCTCCATCGAGCATTTCAGCACGTTTACGATCATCGACTTCAACCGGCAAGTATCGGCCGGTCAGCATGCGCCGTATGTTCTAGGTTTCCCGGACGGGCAATTCAAACCGCTGGAGAAGGTGACCCGCGCGCAACTGGCGGCGATGATTGCGCGCAATCTGGGATATGTGGAAGGAACATGGAGCGGGAACGCACCGTTTAAGGATGTACCGGCGGAATCCTGGTCGTCAGGCGTGATTGCATTCGTCCAGGAACAGGGGATTATGCAAGGCATGCCGGACGGCAGCTTCAAGCCGAACCAAGCCGTGACCCGCGCGGAAATCGCGACGGTGATGGCCAACTACCGCAAGTTGGTTGCTGCACAAGGCGGAGCAGACGGGTTTACCGATATCGCGGCGCATTGGGCGCAAGGGAACATTAACGCGGCTTATGCCGCCGGGCTGCTGGAAGGATTCGGGGACGGCAGCTTTAAGCCGAACGCCGCAGCTTCGCGCGCGGAAGCGGTAGCGATGATGAACCGAATGTTTGAACGCGGCCCGCTGTACGGTGTGGACAAGCCTTCGTTCCCGGACGTACCCGAAAGTCACTGGGCATTCCGGCATATCGAAGAAGCCGCGACCAACCATAGCTATATCATCGACGAAGAGCAGCAGGAAGTCATCGCGGGATCCTAAATGGCCCAAGATCATTTCGAATGAGACAAAGCACTGACCATCAGCGGTCAGTGCTTTGCCGTATCTATTCTTTGTTGCCTTTCGGAACATAGATCAGCTGTCGTCTATTGCCGATACTTGTCAAGATTTTGTCGAGTATTATGTGTTAAACTATAAAGTAATATTTATCATTGCGGATTCATTCTTTCTGAAGCCGAGACAGTATGGATTGCCTGCTGCCTCGGCTTTTTAAATCAAATGGCCGCATGGTATATGAAATGATGAGGGATGAGGGGAACGTTTGGAAGATTCCAGATTGGCATCAAGGCAGCTCATCGGGCGAAAAGTAAATAAGGATATCTTTAGCGAAGCCGGAACTTTATTGCTGTCCGCGTCGACTGTGATCTCGCAGGAGCATCTGGTGATGCTGGAAAATCGGGGCATTTCTCTGACGGAAGCGGATCTCGCTGTCGAAGGGTTTATCCCGGAACTCCCGCCTTCTCCCCAGGCCAAAATCGTCGAGGATGCGGTGGAATATGTCACCGAGGTATTTCGTGAAGTGCGGGAAACGCGCAAGGTATCGATGATAGAGATTCGAAAGCATGTCATCCCCGCGATTCACGAGGTGACGCAAGCTACGCAGCTGATTCATTTGTTTGCTGCCCTGCAGGCGAGGGATGATTACACCTACCGCCACAATATCGCGGTCGGGACCATGGCCAATCTGCTGGGAGGCTGGATGGGGCTTGATCGACGGGAACTGCTGCAATTGACGGCGGCGGCATTCCTGCACGACATCGGCAAGACGATGATTCCCGACGAGATCTTAAATAAACCGGGAGCTTTGACGACGGAAGAATTCGCGGTGATGAAAAAGCACGCAGTCTTCGGATACGAAATCCTGAAGGAAACGGCGGGCGTCTCTCCCCNCGACGGGAACTGCTGCAATTGACGGCGGCGGCATTCCTGCACGACATCGGCAAGACGATGATTCCCGACGAGATCTTAAATAAACCGGGAGCTTTGACGACGGAAGAATTCGCGGTGATGAAAAAGCACGCAGTCTTCGGATACGAAATCCTGAAGGAAACGGCGGGCGTCTCTCACCGGCAAGCTCTGGTCGCGCTGCAGCACCATGAACGCATGGACGGAAGCGGTTACCCGTTTGGCCTTACCGGGGACAAGATCGACAGCTTCAGTCGGATCGTAGCGGTGGTGGATATTTTTCACGCGATGACGTCCAAGCGGGTCTACCGGGATCCGGCGCCTTTCAATGAGGTGTTGGAGCAGATGGAAAAAGACAAGTTCGGGCCCTTGGACCCCGCGATTACGAGGTTGTTCGTGGAGAAAATGATGCATTCGCTCGTCGGCAGCCCCGTGGTGCTTACGGATGAGCGAAGAGGTGTCGTCGTCATGCTGAACCCTCACGATCTGACGCATCCGTTGATCCGGACGGAAGACGGTTACGTCGATTTGAGCAAAGATTTGTCGGTACATATTAAGCAAATTTATTAGGTGAAATTCCGTATTTTAGGAATTGACAGCCCCCGAAACGCCGTGTTACCATGTGCGAGTACTTTACGATTGTGAAGGAGGTTAGCTTATCTATGCATTCCATTCGCTGGAGATAAGAACGGCAATAAAAAAGCGGATTTTTTCCATATTTTTATGGGCTTTTTTGTCGTGCTTATTTTAATGAATGGGATCGGACATGGATAAGTTAAATGGATGGTGTACGTTTAATTAGGCTATCCCTTTCTTCTTCTGTGCCTTTTCATTGGTATGCAGACCTAAAGCCCGTCATGTGGACTTAAGGCCTGCATTTTTTATTGCCTAAAAAACGATAAAAAACCAATAAAAAATGCAGAGGAGATTGAGATATGAATCCACAACATGCAAACTGGAAACGCAGTTTCTTCACGATTTGGGCAGGTCAAGCCGCGTCTATCCTCACAAGCGCTATTCTTCAGATGGCGATCGTCTGGTATTTAACCGAAAAAACAGGGTCGGCCATGGTGTTATCGATGGCTACGCTGGTCGGATTTTTGCCGCAAGCGGTCGGCGGACCGTTGATCGGGGTTTGGGTGGACCGCTTAAACCGGAAAACCGTCATGATTCTAGCCGACCTGGTCGTTGCTTTGGCGGCTGCGTCGTTAGCACTGGTGGCTTTCTTCGGAGAGCTGCCTGTTTGGGTCGTGATGCTCGTCCTTTTTATCCGCAGTATCGGCACGGCCTTTCATTCCACCGCGCTGAACGCAACGACGCCTTTGTTGGTGCCGGCGGAGTTCTTGGCCAAATCCGCGGGGTACAGTCAGTCGGTGCAGTCGATCAGTTATATTGTCAGTCCGGCCGCGGCCGCACTGCTGTACTCCATCTGGGATCTGAACGCCATTATTGCCATTGACGTTGCGGGAGCGCTGATCGCTTGCTTCATGGTGGCTATCGTGGCCATTCCGAAACCGGCCGTCGCCGAGGGCGGGAGTATGGCGCGAAGCGGCTTCATGGAGGAATTCAAGGCCGGATATCAAGCGCTGAAGCAGCATAAAGGTTTAGTGGCGCTGCTCTGGATCGGAGGGTTGTTCATTTTTGCGTTCATGCCTATTAATGCGTTGTTTCCTCTGATGACGATGGGATATTTCGGAGGAACGATGAAGCATGCCTCCGCGGCGGAAATGATTTTTGCCGTCGGTATGCTGGGCGGGGGGCTGCTGCTGGGTAAATGGGGCGGCTTCAGGAACCGGACCATGACGATCATCGCCTCCCTTTCGCTCATGGGTTTGGCGTTAATTCTGGCGGGAGTTTTGCCGGCAGGCGGATTTGCCGCTTTCCTGATTTGTTGCGCCATGATGGGTTTTTCCGGGCCGTTCTATAACGGGGTGCAGATCTCGTTGTTTCAGGAGAAAATCGAACCGGAATACTTGGGAAGAGTATTCGGCTTGTATGGAAGTGTAATGGCTTTGGCCATGCCGCTCGGTTTGGTGATTTCGGGGCTTTTTGCCGACCAGATCGGGGTCAACCGATGGTTCCTGCTCTCGGGCCTGATGGTTGCCGGTATTGCCGCGTTGTGCCTGCTCGTTCCGGCCGTTAGGCAACTGGATCGGCAACAACAGAGACTTATAGATGGCTTGCAAGAAAAATAGTCGGCCAGGGGTTGGAATGTACTGACCCCTAATGCGGGACAAATGAAAAACACCTTCAAGGGAATGCAACCATGTCACAGGATATGGAGACCCTCTTGGAGGTGTTTTTGCGTGGTAGCAAGCGTAAGCTTTAGGGACTGTTCTTGGCGTATTCATCACTTTTTGTAGCATCAATCTAAAGTTTGTTGACTATAGTATCAAGTTTATGGTCTGGATGAAAGCGCTCTATTTCCAATAAAATGAGGGTATCCAGAGCAATACACGCGAGAAAGAAAGAGGTGACGGGGCATGAACTCAAAGGATTCTAGAAAGCGCTTACGAACACGTTGGCGCAAGCAAGACACAGAGCTAACGTTGTTGGCCTTGCCAACGACCCTGTGGTATATCCTGTTCAGTTTCCTGCCGATGTTCGGGATCATTATCGCCTTTAAGAATTTCAAAATCACCGGTGGTTTTCTGAGCAATGTCTTTAAGAGCCCCTGGGCCGGCGTCAAAAATTTTGAGTTCTTATTCAAGTCCAACGATGCCTGGATCATTATTCGAAATACCATCGGGTACAATCTTATCTTTATCGTCCTTGGGATTGTGATTCCGGTAGCGTTAGCGTTACTGATCGGCATGCTGCACAACCGCCGGGCCGGGAAAGCTTATCAAACGATGATGTTCCTGCCTTATTTTCTCTCCTGGGTGGTCGTCTCCGCAGTGGGTTGGGCGTTCCTAAGCTTCGATAAGGGGATTCTCAATCAAATGCTGGTGAATTGGGGACATGACCCGGTGAACTGGTATATGGAACCGAAATATTGGCCTTACTTCTTGGTCTTCATGAATGTGTGGAAGGGGCTCGGGTACGGGATGGTGGTTTATTTAGCGACCATTGCCGGGATCGATAAAACCTACTATGAAGCGGCCGTGATCGACGGCGCCACGCTCTGGCAGCAAACGCGGTTTATCACGCTGCCTTTAATGAAGCTTGTGATCGTCATGATGTTCATCCTGGCGGTGGGCCGCATCTTCTATACGGACTTCGGCTTGTTTTTCCAGGTGCCGCGGGATTCCAACTCCCTGTTTAATGTGGCTACGACGATTGATGTATTGGTCTACAAACAGCTCAAAACGGCAACGGTCGGCATGGCTTCGGCAGCGGCTTTCGTGCAATCGGTTCTCGGCTGCTTGATGATTCTGGGGGCGAACTGGACGGTCCGCAAAATCGACCCGGATAGCGCGATGATTTAAGGAGGTGCGTTTATGGCAACAAGAACGGTTTACGAGAGCGGTCTGGATCGCTTCAATCGTCCCAGCAAAGGGGTGAATCTGCTCCTCCATCTCCTCTTCTCCTTCCTTGCGGTGATTTGTGTCGTACCTATGTTGGTGGTCTTGTCCATCTCGCTGTCCAGTGAAGATTCGATCCGGGAAAATGGTTATCACCTCATCCCAACGGTGTTCTCGGGGGATGCCTACGGCTATATTGCGAAGCAGGGAACGATGATCCTGCAGGCCTTGGGGATCTCCGTCTTAGTCACGATCATCGGGACGGTGCTGGGGATTCTGCTCACCACCTCAATGGGGTACGTGCTCTCCCGCCCGAATTATAAATTGAAGGGGTTCCTGACTTGGGTCGTATTTATTCCGATGGTGTTCAACGGCGGACTGGTGTCCAGCTATTATATCAACGCGAATCTGTTGGGACTGAAGGACACGGTTTGGTCGCTGATCCTGCCGCTTGCGGTCTCCTCGTTTAACGTCATCATCTGTAAGACGTTCTTCAAGAGCACGATTCCGGACGGGTTAATCGAATCCGCCGAAATCGATGGAGCCGGCCAACTGCGGATCTTCTTCTCGATCATTCTGCCGATCTCCTTGCCGGTGATCGCAACGATTGGTTTGTTCCTGTGCTTTGGTTACTGGAACGACTGGTTCCAATCGATGCTGTATATCAACAACCAGGACCTGTATTCGTTGCAAGCGCTGTTGAATAACTTGATGAGCAATGTGGATGCGCTGGCCAGGAACGCTTCCAGCCTGGGGATCAGTTACGCCGAGCTGGTTGCGACGATGCCTAAAGAGTCTGCCCGCATGGCGGTGGCCGTTGTAATTGTGTTGCCGGTCGCCTTTGCCTATCCGTTCTTCCAGCGGTATTTCATCTCCGGTCTGACGGTTGGCGCAGTCAAGGGATAATTTCGAAATAAACTGGGCTTGTCTCGGTTTATGGATATATTTAGAACACAAAAGGGAGGAAATATTTTATGAAAAGGTCTTTGAAGCTCATCTCTACCCTATGTATCATGATGCTTCTCATGTCCGTTCTTGCCGCCTGCGGTTCGAAATCCAATGCTCCGTCGGCGAACAACGCTTCAGACGCTTCGAACAACTCGTCGACAGACACCTCCACAACAACGAATTCGGGAGACATCCCAACCCTGGTCTGGTGGACGATCGGCGGGCAGATCCCGGATAACTTCGAGAAGGCTATCGAAGCCATGAATGAATATACGGCCGAGAAAATCGGCGTGAAGGTCGATATCAAGGTAGCCAGCTGGGGCGACTGGGATACGAAGATCAACACGATCGTCAACACGGGCGAACCTTTCGATATCCTGTTCACCAACGTCTCCAAATACAATCAACAGGTGACGATCGGGGCGCTTGCGGACATCACCGATCTCGTGCAATCCGAGACGCCGGAACTGTACAAGTTCATCCCGGAGAAGGTATGGGATGGGACGCGCATCGGCGGCAAGCTTTACTCCGTGCCAACCTATAAGGATTCCTCGCTGACTCAATACTGGGTCTTCGATCATAAGTATGTTGAGAAGTACGGCATCGACTTGAACAATATCAAGACTTTGAAGGATTTGGATAAACCGTTCCATGATATGAAAGCGGGAGAGGGCAAGAGCTTCTATCCCTTGCCGATGACGCAAGGCGACGGGTTTAACGGCTTCTTTAACCGATATGACGATCTTGCGCTGGGCTTCCCTCCGATTGGGGTGAAGGTGGATGATTCTTCCCGCAAGGTGGTTTCCGTTCTGGAGCAACCGGACGTGATGGACGAATTGAAGATTTTGCATCAATGGTATCAAGACGGCATTATCAATCCGGATGCTCCAACCAAGCCGGAAGCGGACAAAGGACGCCCGTTCTTCAGTGCCCAAGGCTTCCCGGGGGCGGATATCACTTGGCAAATCAACGAGGGTGTCGAGAAATACGATATGACGCAGGTTTACGGCCCGCTGTACACGACCGCAACGATTCAAGGTTCCCTCAACGGAATCTCGGCGAACTCCAAATATAAGAAGGAAGCGCTGAAATATCTGGAGCTGGTGAACACCGATCCGAAGCTGCGCAATATGCTGGCCTTTGGCGAAGAGGGCGTTGACTATGTGAAAGTAGACGGCGAGAAAGTCATCGAACGTACGTCCGATACTTGGCCGCTGGCGGGATATACGCAAGGAACGTTCTTCAATATGGCGACAACCAAGGGAGCTCCGGAAGATCAATGGCTGCAGGTTCAGAAGTTGAATGAACAAGCAAGCGCTTCGAGTCTACTCGGATTCTCACTCGACACGACCAATCTGACTACCGAAGTAGCGAACGTGAAAGCGACGTGGGATAAGTACCGTTATGAATTGCTGACAGGTGCATCCGATCCGGAGAAAATGGTGCCGAAAATCATCGAAGAACTGAAGAAGGCGGGAATGGATACGATCATGAAGGCTGCACAAGAGCAGATCGACGCCTTCTTTCAATAAGAAATAAGCGCGATGAACGGGCCCGGACGGAAGAATTATCTACCGTTCGGGCTTTAAATATGATGCTATAATGAGAGTGAATGATGGCAATGGAATCAGCGCCGCAGGATAAAGGCAAAGGAGGCGCGAAAATGGGTTCCTTTTGGCAGATTAAGATCTACCGCAGCAAATTCATTGCCTACACGGTATTTGTCGTGACCCTGGGTCTGGCGCTTGGTTTAATGACCTGCGCGGTTCTGATGTATCAGTGGATCGAGAGTGCGCGAAGCGAGGCGGTCAGCGCCTTCACTCGGGTCGAGAACGAGCTGCAATACGATACGGATCGAATCGAGGCATACATGCAGCGGATTTACTCTAATGATCGGCTGATGAAGGATGTGCGTTATTTTCTGGACAACACCGCAGAGGGTTATCTGACGAGCCGGCTTGAATACAGCTTATACAACGAACCGCTGGTCTCTTTCCCCGAGGATATGAGAGCCTTCCTGTACAGCTCGATGAAGGGGGATCTGACCCAAGTCAGCCTGCATACCGAGACGGACAGCAATATGGTTCGATTTAGTGACAGCGGCAATGCCAGCTATCGGTTTGGCGTGCCGAACACGGATGAAATTTTTCGCGAGAATATAGAGAAGGGCTTTGTGTATCGGAAGAAGTTGTCCGATCCGAATCAGATCTCCCGCCAGATTGGAGAATTCCGCTTCTTGATCGGCAGCGAACCGTTGTTCAGGAAAGTGCAAGGCTATAAGCTAGACATCGCCGCGGCCGTCAGCGCTTCCGGTGAGGTGTACATGATTTCCGGCATGGATCACGGGACGAAGGAGATGGTCCTGCGTGCAACGGAGGAGACCCGAGACAGCGGTTATTCCTCCTTGAAGGGGATGAGGAATGTCTTCTTCATGAACATGCACTCTACCAAGTTCGATTACCGGCTGGTCATTCTCGTGGATTTGTCCCATTTGATGCGCGAGAAGGCAGGCGTTCTGATCCCCCTGGTTTCGGTTGTTCTGCTGGCGATGATCAGCGTTCTGCTGCTCATTGTCTACAATATGCGGGATGACGCCCGATTCTTGAGGCACATTATCCATTCCATCAAACGCGTGAAAACCGCCGATTTCACCGCCAATTCTCCCGCCCGATATCGGCGCAACGAATACGGCATGATTGCCCGGGAATTGGATGATATGGTCCATGAGCTCGACAAGCACATCCGCACCGAATATCTGTTGAAGCTGAAACAGCAAGAGACCGAGATGAAAGCGCTTCAGCATCAGATCAATCCGCATTTTCTGTATAACACTTTGGAATCGATTCGCTCCACCGCCTTGCTGCACCGGGACGTGGATACCGCGGATGCCATCGCGACCTTAGGTTCGCTTTATCGCGATATCGTCCAGAAGGATAATATTATATCCATCGGTGAAGAGTTGGAGCTGCTGCAGAAGTTCCTGAGCATCATGGAGCTGAAATATCCAGGAAGGTTCTATTATCAAATCAATGTGGATGAGGCCCTGTTCACCCTGCTCACCGTCAAATTCTGGATGCAGCCTCTGGCCGAGAACTTCTTCGTGCATGGTTTTAATCCGGGCAGCGAATTTAATCTGCTTGTCGTGAACGGCTGGGAGGAGGACGGACGTTACATCCTGGAATTCGTGGATAACGGCAAAGGGATCCCCGAAGCAAGATTGGCGGAAGTGAGGCGCAACCTTTACTGCAAAGAGGATGCGCCTGTGCGGAGTATCGGGCTGCGCAATGTGTATACCCGGCTGCATTTTTTCTACGGGGAAGTTTTTGCGATGGACATTGAGAATAACGAAGAAGCCGGAGTCAAGATTACCGTGATGATCTCAAAGGGGTGATTTCAAGATGTACAAACTTCTGATCGTGGATGACGAACCGCAGATTCTGGAGGGCATGAAGCGAACCCTGGATTGGGCTGAATACGGATTTCACCGAATCGAGACCAGTGAAACGAGACAAGACGCCATCGCCAAGTCCGTGGAGATCATTCCGGATATCGCCATTTTTGATGTGTGCATCGGCCCGGACCTCGGCTATGAGATCATCCATCAGCTGAACGAGCTGCGTCTTCCGACCCAATATATTATTATGAGCGGCTACAGCGAATTCGAATATGCACAGGCGGCGATTCGCTGCGGGGTGAAGGACTATTTGCTGAAGCCCGTGGATCGAGCCAAACTGCAGAAGGTTATTGAGAAGATCATTGTGGAGGATCTGCAAGGGAGCTTGGAAGGGGTGCTCAGGAAAGACACGAATACGGATCCGATCCTGGGGCTCCCCTATGAGGAGCTGTCCAAGCTGACCAATCGCATCCTGCTGATGGTGAGGGCGGAATACGCGCAGAACCTCACGCTGAAGTCGGTCGCCGAACGGTTTCGCATGAATAGCACCTATTTAGGCCAACTGTTTCTCAAGGAAACCCGCATGAAATTTTCTGAATATTTAATGGCTTATCGGATGCTGAATGCGAAGGAGCGGATTCTCGCCACGAACGAGAAGATCTCCAATATCGCCCATTCGGTGGGCTACCAGAATCTGAATTATTTCTACACCCATTTTCAAGGCTATTTCGGCATGTCCCCTTCGGATCTTCGCAAAAAAGCGTAAGCTCTTCATGGCGGAAAGGAGGCGTTATGCAGCGTACCTCGGGGCTTATTCGCCTGATTCTATGCGTGGTCGCCGCCGGCTTGCTCTCCCTGCTCACCGCGGGCTGTTTCCTTTCAACGGGCAGAGAGGATACCGTTCCCCGTGGAGATCGGGTCAACCTGGTCTATTATACGATCGGGGAGCCGGATCCCGACCTGAAAAAGGTGAATGATCAAATAAATGAAGTGCTGGCGAGGAAGATTGGCGTCACGCTGACCTACATCAAGATCGGATGGCAGGAATACGAGAACCGTCTGAACACGATGGTATCGGCGGGGACGCCTTTCGACATCGCTTATGCCCCTGAATTCACCACCTATGTCAAGCGGGGGGCGTGGTTGCGGCTGGATGACGATCTGTCCAGCACGGGGAAGGAGATGTACGATGTCATCGATCCTGTCTTCTGGGAAGGCGTGCGGATGGACGATGGGGGGATTTATGGCGTGCCTACGAATAAGGAACTCGCGGTGCGCCAGCAGTGGATGTATCCGGAAGAACTGGTGAACAAGTATCACATTGACATGACGAAATACAATACCTTGGAATCGCTGGAGCCTTTGATGCGGATGGTGAAGCAGAACGAGCCCGATTATTTGCCGATGGAGTTGGACAAAGATTCTCACAACTTCTTCGCTTTGTACGGGTATGAGTATGTAATCGACAAGGAGCTTCCGTTAATGGTGCAATCTCTGAATCCGGATTCGGAGGTGGTAAGTATCTTTGAAACGCCGGAAGCCCGGCGGATTCTGGATACGCTTCGGGACTATTACCAGGCAGGTTATATTAATGAGGATGCGGCATTGCGGGAGAATCAGGAGCTTGAGAGAGGGAAGAAGGTGTTCTGGAAGGCTTCGAGCGGCGGTCCTCTCTCCGAGAGCAGTTGGAGCAAGGATCGCGGCTACAAGGTAGTGGCGCATCCGGTGACGACGGAGATCGTCACGACGGAAGACGTGCGGGGCGGCGTCATGGCGGTGAGTGCGGCTACGAAGTACCCGATTGAATGCATCAAGTTTCTGAATCTGCTAAATACTGATCCTGAGGTGCGGAACTTGTTTAATTATGGGATCGAGGGCGTGCATTACACTTTGGACGAGAACGATCAAGTGGTGCCGATTCCACCGAAGGATGCGGACGGGAACCCTGTAGCTGACGCTTCGTCCAACTATACCGGAGTGACGTTTACTCAAGGCAACTGGTTCATCTTAAAGACCCGGGGCGGCGAGAATCCCGAACCGTTGAATAAATGGGACGAATTCCGCGCCTCGAATGCGAGGGCTGTCAAATCCAGTACGTTTGGCTTTACGCCGGATCTCTCGATGATGCCGATCCAGATGCAGAACATCAAGATGGTATGGCAGAAATATTATCCGAGCCTCATGACAGGCAGCGTTGACGTGGACACGGAGCTGCCGAAGTTCAATGAGGAGCTGAAGCAGGCCGGCCTGGATGAGGTCCGGGCTGAGGTCCAGAAGCAGTTGGAGGATTGGCGCGCTTCAGGGAAGCGGTAACTTGAGTTAACGGCGGTGCAGGGGAACCCTGGTGACCTGATCTGGAACACGAGAAATATGAAAAGCACTGACCGTTTGGGGTCAGTGCTTTTTCGTTACTAGTTCTTCTTCCCCTTCGGGACTTGAACTGTGGTTTGGGCGGTCGTCTTGTTGCCGGCCTTGTCGGTAGCCTCGTAGGTTATCGTGTAGATTCTCCCTGTCCCTTTTCCTGAACGCTCGGCCCGAAGCAGGAACTCCGGATCAGCCGTTCCGTAATCCGCGCCTTGGATATCGTTTGCCGTATCGCCGTCGCCCAGCCCGTTATCGCTCTCATTGCTGGTGATGGAGACCAGCTTGATCGAATCGATGCCGGAACCCTCGTCGGTGGCTTGCCAGGTGACCTTGATCGGGACAAGCTTGTGATTCGGCGTCGAGAGCACGGAGGGGCTTGCGGTAAGCTTCAAGACGGGCGGCGTTGTATCGACAAGGCCTTTGCCCGTCAGCGTCAGCACGCCGTAGACGGAGGTGTCCTGATATCCGTTCCCGGTCGTGTCGTTCCAAGCCGCGACGCTTTGGCGAGCGCCGTCCTTGGCATCGTTGATCTGCGCATCGAAGCCGATTTTCACAAGGTTCGCCGGGGTAATCGACTTGAACGGAATCTTCATTTCGACCGTATAGTTCGTGCCGGTAACCCGGGCAGCCGATACGAATCCGTCGGCGAGCTTCTCCGGATTGAAGCTGGTCTCATTGTCGTAATTGACGCGGTATTGTCCATCATCGTCTTGGTAGAACGAGGTCTTGGCGTTGTTCTCATCCAGGAACACCTCGACCGAATCCTGCTCCCAGGGGTTTGGACTGTTCTTATCCAGCTGCGCATCGCTGACTTGGATCAGGACGTACAGGTTGTTCTCGTCCCAGAGGGCTTTGGCCGTGCCGGTTGCGCCCTGCCAAGCCGTCTGATAACGCTGGATCGGCATCGCCGGGGCTTTGCTCCAGACCGCATCCACGGTTCCATCTACCGTTGGTGTACCATAAGCCGCAGTGGACTGGTTCGCTTCCGATACATCCGGCTGATGCTCTTCGATGAACTTGGCGGGGTTGATCACGCCGTAATAAGCCGGCTTCGCCTGAAGGTTCTTGTCGAACAGCAGCGGGTTGGACGCGGATCGCCAGCTGGTGCCGTCATCCATTCCCCAGAAGGTGACGCGGGCGATGTGATCCGCATGGGCTTTGAAAATTTGCATCAGTTGCGCGTACAAGTACCCCTGCGCATTGGCCAGCTTTTCGGACAGCTGGTAGTTGCTGCCGGCTTGGATATCCAGCTCGGTGATGCTGACTTCCACGCCCAGGGAGATGAATTTCTCCAAAGACAACCGGACGTTCTCCGGGTTCGTGTTGACGTTATAGTGCGCCTGCATGCCAACGCCGTCAATCAGACGTTTGCCGGGATGGGTCAGCGCATACTTGTCGTTCAATGCTTTGACCATATTGTAGATGGCTTGGGCTTTGTTCTGGTTATCCTCGTTGTAATCGTTGTAGTACAGCTTGATATCCCATTCCGGGTGACGGTCGAGAACTTCCCGGGCTGCGAGGAACGCTTGCTCGACGTAGTCGGCACCGATCGCGGTCTTCCACGGGGCTTGCCGCAGGGAAGCTTGCCAATCCGCCGGATTCCCCGGGTTGTCGTTCATCGCTTCATTGACAACGTCCCAAGAAATAACCCGGTCCCCGAAATGCTCCATGACGGTTTGAATATGAGTCCGCAAGTTAGCCAAGGCTTCCTCCCGGCTCAATGGGACCGAGTTCCCTTGCGCATCGGTGGCGGTATTCATCCAGGCCGGGGACTGCTGATGCCATACCAAGACGTGGCCGTGCATTTGCATGCCCTCCGCCCGGACCTTATCGACCATGGCATCCGCCGCGGCAAAGGTGAAATTGCCTTTCGTCGGCTGCAGGCCGTCAGGTTTCATCGCGTTCCCTGCTGTGACGGCGTTGTGGTGCATGCGAAGCAGCTCCAGCCTCACGCCTTCCAGATCTTCCGCCGAGATCGCATTACCGATCAGGAAATCGTCTTGGTACGCCGTTTTGAGCGGGACCAGATCCTTCTGGATGGCGATCGGACCGGATCCGGTGCTTTCGAAGCGGATGTCGTCAATGTAAAAAGAGGCGGTCGCGTTATTCGAACTCTCCACGTAAATCGTCAGAAATTCGCCGCCTACGCTGTTATAACGGTAGGTTCCTTCAAACTGAACCCAGTTGTCCCCGGTGCTGACGGTTTTGGGGGAGAGGGCAACGTAATTCGCGCTGCTGCCTTCACCGATTTGCGTGGACAGCTGGAGTTGCGAGCTGGCCGGGTCGATCAGCTTCACCCAGGCAGAAATCTTGTATTCCGCCCCTTGGTCCACATACTTCTCCACCCGCAGCATTGGCCCGTGCCAGGTGTTGCTACGTCCTTCGACCTTCAGTGCATAGGAGCCGCCCGGCGTATGGTTGGCTTCGTTCGTCACGGTCAACGTTTCCGTCCCGGCTCGGCCTGTGAACCCGCCGGCTTGCTGATCCTCAAAGGTGATCGTGGAGAACGGCAAAGCCGGATCTCTTGGCGGCTGCTCGCCGCCGCCGGAGCCTTCTTTTTCCGTGATGCGAATGTCTCCAATGTAGTACGGAACCGCGGCACCTGCGGCGTTGGAGTTAATGCGCAGCGCCTTGTCCGCGCCTGTGTCCACGGTAAACTCCTTTGTCAGGGTTACGGCTTGGCCGGCGGTGTAGTCCGCTTCGGCGTAATTGCCGTAGCTGTCTACGGTTTGAAGGGCGGCCTTGGCGCCGGCAGGCACGCTTACAGCGGCGTCCACGTAGACGGTTACCTGGGCTGTATAGGTTTTGCCGTTAGTCAGGCCGATGTCGCTAAACCGGAAATCGGCCGCATCCCAGTTGTTCACCCGGTTGCTGACGTATAAAGCACCTCCGTCTTCGTTGCCGGCAAACGTCTTGCCGGTGACCGACGTCAGGGTCGCACCTCCGGACTGAATCGCCTTGCCTATTCCGTTTGCGAAGTCTTCATGATACACCGTGACCGTGCCATCCGGATCTGCGGTATTCGCCTGGATTACTGAGACTGGCGGCCATCCTGCAGGCAGCAGCAAGAGGGCGGCGATGAGCAGCATGAGGGCACG
Organism: Paenibacillus phocaeensis; assembly: GCF_900021165.1. Taxonomy (GTDB): domain Bacteria; phylum Bacillota; class Bacilli; order Paenibacillales; family Paenibacillaceae; genus Fontibacillus; species Fontibacillus phocaensis. Next base: position 95,021 of record NZ_FCOQ01000017.1, read on the forward strand.
TTTCATCATTTGATTCATTCGATCACTCCCCTTTGTCCATGAATGTGATTGTAAAGCGCTTTCAATTCATTCGAAAGCTCCTCCTTTCCTGCCTCAAATGATATCATTCCGCCGGGAGGCCCGGCTTTCTCGAAATTAAAGATGTTGCCTTGGTTATTAAAGGAAGTTTAGGTTGTGTTGCGGGGAACCCCCGCTATCCCGGGGGTTCTGTAAATCAGGATCCGTGCTGAAGAAATGAGTATTGACAATCAAACAATTATCGATATACTTTTATTAAAAGCATTTAAAAAAGTATTATCTAAAATGAAGTTCAAAAGAAATGGATAGCGTACATGGAGAAACCGCAGAATTTGAACAGGCAGGGGGGAGAATATGGGAGATCCCATCAAACTGAGGGTATCTCAAATTGAAAAGTCGTTTCCCGGGGTCAAAGCGCTGAATAAGATCGACTTTTCCGTCAAGAAGGGGACGGTGCACGTCCTTTGCGGTGAGAACGGGGCAGGTAAATCCACGTTAATGAAGATTATTAACGGCGTTTACCAGCCGGATGCCGGTGAGATTTATCTCGACGGGAAGCTGGTGAAGATCGGCAATCCTCTGCAAGCGCGCCAACTGGGGATTTCAATGATTTTTCAGGAGTTGAATTATGTAGCGGAGATGTCCGTGGAGGAGAACTTGTTCCTGGGAAGACTGCCGGTCAACCGACTGGGGAAGGTCGACTGGAAAGAAGTGACCCGGCAAACGCTGCAATTGCTGGAAGCGGAACAGCTGCCGTACGATCCGAAGACGCCGCTTAAAGACTTGACGGTCTCGGACATTCAAATGCTGGAAATTATGAAAGCGGTATCAAATCAAGCGGAGCTTATTATTATGGATGAACCGACATCAGCGATCACACAGAAGGAGGTCGACCGGCTGTTTGCCAAGATTCGCGAGCTCAAAACCCGGGGCGTCAGCATCATCTACATCTCGCACAAGCTGGATGAGATTTTTCAGATTGCCGATGAGATCACCGTGTTTCGAGATGGTACCGTGGTGGACAGCAAGCCAAAGGAGGAGCTGGACATTGAAACCGTGATCAGCCTGATGGTCGGGCGCCAGCTCAAGGATACGTACCCGAAGGTAGAGGCGGCGATCGGAGAAGAGATCCTCCGTGTCGAAGGCTTATCCCGCGAAGGGGTCTTTCGCGATGTCAGCTTCTATGCGCGGAAGGGGGAAATTATTGGTTTCGCGGGGTTGATGGGAGCGGGCCGGACGGAGGTAATGCGATCCCTGTTTGGCCTGGATCCGCTGAGCTCCGGGACGATCCGGATGAAGGGTGAGAATGTGGCGAAACCCACTGTGCAGGGCAGTTTAGAGAAGGGGATGGTTATGCTTTCAGAGGATCGTCGGCGCTACGGGATTATCCCCGTGCGTTCTGTTCGGGAGAATACAACGCTGGCCGTATTAGGGCAGGTGTTCTACGGGTTCCGGCACCGCCCGAAGCGGGAGCAGGAGCTGGTCAAGGAAATGTTCAGCAAGATGAGGGTGAAGACCCCCTCTTTAGAATCGTCGATTGCTTCCCTCAGCGGCGGGAACCAGCAGAAGGTGCTGCTAAGCAAGTGGATGCTGCTCCAGCCGGATGTCCTTATACTGGACGAACCGACGCGGGGGATCGATGTCGGGGCGAAATATGAAATTTACAAGCTGATCGGCGAATTAGCCGAGCAGGGCAAAGCGATTCTCATGGTCTCCTCCGAGCTGCCGGAGTTGATCGGGATGTGCGACCGAATTTATGTGATGGCGCAAGGTCAGGTAACAGGGGAGATCGGCCGCGAGGATTTTTCCCAGGAAACCATTATGAGATACGCGACGGGAACGATGACCAGCGAGGTGAATTAGATGGAGGCCACTATTCATATCTGGCAGTTAGTCAAAAGGAAATACAGCATCTACCTGGTGCTGCTTGTACTGTTTCTGATTTGCACGTTTGCGAATCCGAATTTTCTCTCCGTAACGAACTTAACGAACGTCTCCACCCAGTTGGCGGTGACGACGATTCTTGCATTTGGAGCAACGATTCTGATTATCTGCGGCATGTTGGACCTGTCCGCCGGTTCAGTGCTGGCGCTGTCCGGGGTATTTGCAGTATCCGCTTATAAATCGACCGGGTCGATGTTCCTAGCGGTGTTCGTCGGCATTCTGACCGGCGTCGTCTGCAACGTGATCAACGCCGTGATGATCAGCACGTTCAAAGCACCGCCGTTCATCGCGACTTTGGCCATGATGGCTATGGCCCGCGGCGTGGCCCTTCACTACACCAAAGGCCAGAACATTCTCCAACTGGGAGACTTCGTTCTCCTTGGGCAAGGTAAGCTGCTGGGGATTCCGATCCCGGTGATTTTTCTGATCGCGATTGGGGTACTGACCTGGTATTTGCTCAGCCACACCCGGTTCGGCCGATCCGTCTACGCGGTAGGGGGCAATGAGGAGGCGGCGGTCGCCTCCGGGATCCATGTGCACAAAATCAAATACACCGCCTTTATCATTAACGGCATCTTCGTGGGCTTGGCCGGGGTATTGTTCATGGCAAGGGTCAACGCAGGATTGCCGAATGGTGCGGTCAACTATGAATTTACCGCTCTGACTGCCGCCATTATCGGAGGAACCAGCTTCTCGGGAGGCGTCGGTACGGCCGGGGGAACCCTGGTCGGGGCATTTATTGTAGGTTTCTTGGACAATATTATGAACCTTAGCGGCGTAAATTCCTACATGCAGCAAATTATTCGCGGAGCGATCATCGCCTTGGCCGTGATCTACGATATCCAGACGAAGAAACGGAAGACCCGAAGCCTGCTTGGCCGCGTCGAGGATAATCGCCAGGCGATCCGGCAGAAGAAGCAGAAGAATACCTCCGTTTAAGAAACAAGCCACCCAAATTCAGGATAAAGGATGGATGCAATGTGAGAAAAATAGGATTTTCCAGCGGAATGATAGCGTTATGCGCACTGATCTTAGCTGCTTGCAGTTCGAACAATGGGGCAGCTCCATCCAACGCTTCTTCCGGCGGCGATCCGTCCAGCCAATCGTACAAGGTCGCTTATATTGCCCGGGCGCAATCCGATTCGTTCGCGGCGTGGCTGGCCAATGCCGTCGAGGAGGAGGCGGAGAAATACGAGGACATCAAGCTGGATGTCTTCGACGGCGAAGCGAATGACGAGAAGGAGAACTCATTAATTGAAAATGCAATTACCAACAAATACGATCTGGTGATCGTTCAGCCGAATAACGGTGAAGCCCAACGGCCATATGTCGAGAAGGTGGTGCAGGCAGGGATTTTTGCGATTACGACAAATGCCCGGATTTCGGATATCGAAGGGGCCTCCTCGGTCGATGCCCAGCCGTATGAGCAAGCGGGCGTTAACGCCCGCGCCGCCGTCGAACAGGTGCCGCAGAACGCCAAAGTGGTTGTTCTTCAAGGGCCGTCAGGCAATTTCCATGCCGATGAGCGGCGCAGAAGCTGGCAGGAAGAATTCTTTGATAAACGTCCCGATGTACAGATCGTCGGCGAGCAGATCGCGAACTGGAATAAGGACGAGGCGATGCGGTATATGGAGGACTGGGTACAGGCGAACGACAAGATCGACGCCGTCATCTCGATGAATGACAATATGGCCGCTGGAGCTGTTGAGGTTGTGAAGGACAATCCGAAATACAAGGATATGTTGGTCTACGGCGTGGACGGAACGGCTGAAGCGGTACTGTTAATTAAAGAGGGAAAAATGACTTCCACAACGCTGCAAAACGCATTCGAGCTTGCTGAGAAGCTGCTGGATACGAGTCATAAGCTGCTGACCGGCGAAGAGGAGCAGATTGATACGGACATCGGCAACCCGCTGATTACCAAGGAGAATGCCGACGAATACATCGAACTGCTGAAGAAGGCTGGCGCAATTCAATGATCGACCACCTATAACGAATGAGGAGGAGAAAAACCATGCTGAACAGAGTAGCCTACATGACGGGACTTCGAGATATGGAGCTGCGTACGGGAGAGATCCCTGTCCCGCAAGCCCACGAGGTGCTTGTTAAACTGGAGTATGTGGGGATCTGCGGCTCTGATGTCCATTATTACGAGAGCGGCCGGATCGGCAGCTTCGTGGTCGATGGGGATTTTATCTTGGGCCATGAATGTGCGGGGACGATTACGGAGGTTGGATCGGCGGTCAAGCATTTGAAGGCTGGCGACCGGGTTGCCCTGGAGCCGGGTCTCACCTGCGGACAATGCGAGTTCTGCAAGTCCGGCCGCTACAACCTGTGTCCGGACGTGCGCTTCCTGGCCACCCCTCCGATTCACGGCTGCCTGACTGACTATATCGCCTATCCGGCTGATATGGCCTTCAAGCTCCCGGACCGGGTCAGCACACGCGAAGGGGCGCTGGTGGAACCGCTGGCCGTAGGACTGCATGCCGCCAGCCAAGGCCAGGTGAAGTTGGGCGACCGCGTTGTGATCTTGGGGGCCGGCGCCATCGGTCTGATGACGCTGCTGGCTTGCCATGCCTATGGAGCCTTGGAGACGATCGTCGTTGACGTGATCGAGAACCGCTTAGCGTTCGCTAAGAAGCTGGGAGCTACGCGAGTCATTCAAGCAAGACAGGAGGATGTCGCTGCCGTCGTAGCGGCATGCACGGATGGACAGGGCGTGGATGTTGTGATCGAAACGGCGGGGAGTGAGACGACGATCAAGCAGACGCCGTACCTCGTTAAGCGGGGAGGAACAATTGTACTCGTGGGATTCGCACCTAAGGATATCATCGAATATGATTTCATGCAGATCCTGATGAAGGAAGCCCGGGTGGAGTCAGTATTCCGTTACCGCAACTTGTTCCCCCCGGCCATTGGAGCGCTGGCGGACGGGCGGATCGATGTGAAGCCGATGATTACTCACGAATTTGCATTCGACGACAGCAAGCAGGCGTTTGATTTCGTCATACAGAACAAAAATGAAGTTGTGAAGGCATTGATCAAATTGTAGTTTGTCAATTGAGAAAAAAGCGAGCGTTTTCCTGGTTTTAGGGAAACGCTCGCCTTTTTTTCATTCAAGAAGGGGGCGATGAGCATCTCAAATCTCCTCGATGAATGTCTTAACCTGCTGCAGCGCAGCACCTACGGCAGTCGCTTCCAGTTTATATTTGCAGCATTGCAGATAGGTGCCATCCGGCTCGAACGTATTCTTGCGGGCAAGGAGCTCCTGAAGCTGGCCGAGGTGCTCGTCCATATAGGCCCCCACATAACCCCCAACAATAACGTTGCAGTCGTACAGCATTCGTAAATTATTGATCGTGATCACCAAATAAGAGAGATATTCCTCCCAAAGGGCTTGCTGCACCGGGGCGTTCTCCCTTAGCAAACGGAAAAACTCCGCCATGCTTCCATTCGTGCTGTCCGACAAAATCTTCGCGGAGCAATAGGCATCAACACAGCCGCGCTGTCCGCAGTAACAGGTTCGTCCGTTCGGTACGATCGTCATGTGCCCGAATTCGCTGCTTCGCTGATTTTGCCCGGCGTAGGTGCTCTGCCCGATAATGACGGAACCGCCGACACTGTTGTTCAGGGACAAATAGACAACGTCCTCAACGCCGTCCTCGTTCCAGAACTCGGCCATCCCTGCGGCATTGGCGTCGTTAATCAACACGCAGGGATAGGGAATGAACTCTTCAAAGCTGCGGACGCCGCCTCCTCGAAAGTCGATCACGGAGGCATATTGAACCGTCTGATTGCCGTGAGATAAAATAGCCGGTAACGCAATGCCGACGCCAAGCAGCTTCTCCCGGTCGGCCCCGGATTCGTCCAGGAATCGCTCCACATGCTGACCGATTCCCTCGAAATAGGCCCGCTGATTCACAAACGGATACGTATGCCGTACGTGGTGGATGACGTTGCCGCCTAGATCAATTAAGACGATGCTGATGTGATTTCGTGTAACATCAAGTCCCAGCGCATATTTGGCCAGGGGGTTATAGGAGATCGCTTTAGCTTTGCGGCCGCCCGTCGATTCGAAGAGCCCGGTCTCGATCACGAGGTCCCGCTCCTGGAGTTCCTTCAGGTTCTGCGTTACGGTTGGCAACGAGAGTTGTAAAGTATGGGCGATTTCCTGGATGGATATCGGATCATGCCGGTATAAGAACTGGTAAATGACTTTGCGATTGATTTTCTTGACCTCAATGCTGTTAGCGCGAGGAGTTTTCATAGCGAACAGACTCACCAACTTTAATAAATATCTTTTATTAATTACTTTATATTATACGGAACCAATTCATCTTGCAAACTAAGAAAGTCATAGGCATAACAAAACAACCAGCCCCTGCAGTGAAGGGCTGGTTGTTTGAGGTGCGGTTTACCGATGGGGCAGTGCATATACCCGAATCTCGATAACCTCGGCATAGCGCGACCCGTTCGTTTCCTCGACGATAAGCCGGATGGCGTTGGTCGGGACGGCGGTTTCAAGTTGGTGCACCCGCTTCCGCCGGCGATTTCCGGTTTCCGCAGCGAGGGGAATCCAGTTCCCGGCGGGATCCCGGGCCTCGAGCCGGTAGGTTTTGACCAGCTCAGGGAGGATCTCGAATGGCGTACGGTGGTGGTGCAGGTTGATCAGGTCCTCATTGACATCATCGTTGAAGATCAAATGGACCTCGCGGACAACGTGCTCGCACTCCCATGAGAGTTCAACCCAAGGCTGAGTATCCTGCGTCATCGGCTCCGACAGCCAGAGATGCGGCCCGCCGTAAGGGCGCTTGTAGCCGTCCAGCATATGCTCGGGGCGATAGGCGTCCGTGGCGAAGTCCGCTCGGAAGCAGAACGTTTTGCGTACCAGGCGCTTCATGCTCCATTCCACAACCGGCTGGGTATCGTCATGATCTTCGAGATCCTTCGAGACGCTGGTCGCCGCGCCCCGCTCAAAGGCAAGCAGCCCGGTCTGCGGCGTATGCGACAAGTAGAGCCGGACCGAGGGGTTGCTGCGGATGAGGATGAACGCATTCTGCGGCTCCTCCGGCGTCCAGTCCAGCCGAACGGGCACCCACTGTCCGTCTCCTTTGGTTACGGCGGCGGTCGTTTGGTATTTGAGTGCGGCGGGCACGTAGTTTTCCGGCCGCCCGGTGCTCCACACCTCGACTGTAAGCTCCGTGTCCTGCACCGCGTCCAGCCGCCATTCGATCGTGCCGGTGAGGCCGGGATCCGCCGGAAGCAGCAGGGCGACATCGCGTTCCAGTGGATACGCCTCGTCGGCCGATTCCGCCGCCAGCCGGGACAGGAAGGAGGAAGCGCTGAGCTTCGCGCTCCGGGCCAAGTCCGCGGCGTCTTCGTTGGCGACGCCCAGCACGGAGGCGTCCTGCCGCAGCAGCGTTTGCCGCAGCAGCGGGGTGTGCCGGCGCGACAGCTCCCGCGGCGTGACGCCCAGCTTCGCGCAGAGCGCTGCGGCGGTTCCGGCGGCCTCGCCGATGGTGGCGCAGGTCGCCATGACCCGCGTCGTGCCAAACGCGACGTGCGTCGCGCTGATGTTGCGGCCCGCGAACAGCAGGTTGGTCACGTTCGCGGAGTAGAGCGAGCGGAACGGGATATGGTAGTTCCCGTCCGCGTGCAGATGCTTCGAGCCGCTTTCCTCGGCGTACATCCCTTGCGGCGGATGCAGGTCGATCGACCAGCCGCCGAAGGCGACCCGATCCTCGAACGGCTCCTGCGCCAGAATGTCGTTCTGGGTCAGCGTGTAGTCGCCGAGGAAGCGGCGGTATTCCCGCTTGCCGGGGATCGAGCCGACCCATTCCAAGGTCATGTTGTCGGCATCGAATTGTCCGGAATTTTTGATGTAATCCCAAATGCCGTAGATGACGGCCGACAGCTCGTCGCGGATGCGCTCGTTGTCGTGCACGGTATCCAGCTCGCCGCCCCATTCGATCCACCAGTAATGGCAGCCCGAGTCGCCGCTGCGGATCACGCGGTTCAGCGGGATCGGGGTCTGCGTAATATCCTTGGCGAAGGACGGCGGGACGAATTTCACCGGGTGCCCGGCATCCTTCGTGTAGAACAGCAGCGTGCTGCCGAGCGTGATGTCGTCGGCGACCTCGGGCGCCCAGGCTTCGCCGAATTCGTGCCGGGCCTCCCGGCCCAGCCGGTATTTGGCGCCAGCCAGGAACCCGACCAGTCCGTCCCCGGTGCAGTCGAGGAAGATCGGGCTCTCGAAGCGGATACGCCGCTCCGAGCCCATCATCCAGCCGGTGACGGACCGGATCTGCCGTGCCTCCTCCGCGCCGTCCGCCTCGACTTCGTGCACGTCGGTGTTCAGGTATAACGAGAGGTGCGGCTCAGCCAGCACCGTCTCCAGCACGACCATATCCCAGAGATAGGGATTGCCGTCGGGATTGCGGTACTGGTTCTCCACGAACATTTCGCCCATGATCCCGGTCTCGCGGGCGTACCGGTTTGTGCCGTGCGCGGTCGCTCCGCAGACCCAGACGCGCACCTCGCTGCTGGAATTGCCGCCGAGTACCGGGCGGTTCTGCACGAGCGCGACCTTGCGCCCGAGCCGGGCCGCCGCCACGGCGGCGCAAACGCCGGCGAGGCCTCCGCCGACGACCGTAATATCGCTGCATACCGTTTCGTTTCTCATTGGTTTGTGAACCCCTTTCGATTGACTGAATTAGTTGAACGTGCTGCCAAAAAGTGATTGGTCGAGCCATAAATGCGCATATCCAGATGTGTGAATGGCGAGCCATAACTGAGATCTGCAAATGCGAGAAATATATGCTAAAAACCGCATACATTTCATCACCTCGGGTGACTTTGGCGGAATAGATATGAAATTTCATATATAATTAGCCCGCAGGAAGGCGGAAGCTGAGATTGTATATGAAAAATCGAATATAATTCGCCTTTTTGGTTGCTGACGCCGAAATGTGTTCGAAAAATCGAATACAATCGGACGTTTGCAGCGACTTCGGCGGAATAAATATGAAATTTCATATATAATTAGCCCGCAGGAAGGCGGAAGCTGAGATTGTATATGAAAAATCGAATATAATTCGCCTTTTTGGTTGCTGACGCCGAAATGTGTTCGAAAAACCGAGTATATTTGGGCGCTTTACTCCCGGCGCGCGTTCTTGTGCAGCACGATGGCAAGTAACTATAGACGCATGACGGTAACTAAGGAGCTTGGCAAGTAATTTTGACGCTTGACGGTAACTAAGGAGCTTGGCAAGTAATTTTGACGCATGACGGTAACTAAGGAGCTTGGCAAGTAATTTTGACGCTTGACGGTAACTAAGGGGCTTGGCAAGTAACTTTGAACGCTTGGCAGTAACTAAGGGAGCCTGGCAAGTAACTTTAGACACATGATGGCAACTATGGCGCTTGATAAGTAACTTTCAACGCTTGTCATGTAACTATAGGTATTTTTATAGAGAACTAGTACATTTGTGACAACACTTAAGCCCGTAGAATCGCCAAAATGCTGCGCTCAATGCAACATGATCAGCTCGCCCCACCGCCAGCCGCCAGCCGCGGACCTAAGCGAAAGAAATGTTGTAGAGTCCACAACATATCCGGTTACTGGCGGCAGGCTAACTGCCGCACGGCCTTACCCCTTCACCGCCGAACTCGACACCCCCTGGATGATGTATTTCTGGCCGATCAGGAAGACGAGGATCATCGGAATAATGCCCGCGGTGGCCGCCGCCATCATGCCGTTGTAATCGACGGTGTTCTCCAGGATGAAATTTTGCAGGCCAAGCGGGACGGTGAACAGATCCTGGTCGATCAGGAACACCAGCGCGTTCTCGTAATCGTTCCAATGCCAGGAGAAGTCGATGATCGCCAGCGTAGCGAGCGCCGGCTTGGCCAGCGGCAGGATCAGCCGGAAGAAGATGCGGAAATGCCCGGCGCCGTCGATGAAGGCGGCTTCGGAGATTTCCTGCGGCACGGTGAGGAAGAACTGCCGCATCATGAACACCCCGAAGATCGTAAACATCCCGGGCAGAATCAGCGCCCAATGGGTGTTGTAAATCCCCGCCCAGTCGAACATGATGAACTTCGGCACGAACAGCACCTGCGGCGGAACCATCATCATCGACAGGTATACCAGGAACATCGCGTTCCGCCCCTTGAACTCGATCCGCGAGAATCCGTAAGCGGCCAGCGAAGACAACAACACGGCGCCGGTGACGCTGATCAGCGATATTTTCAGAGAGTTTAAGTAGTAGTGGGTGAAGCTGTTCTTCCCGGTCCACACCTTGATATGGTGCTCCCAGTTGAAGTCGGCGGGAATCCACTTGATCGGAAATTCGAATACCTCCGCCGGCGTTTTGAACGAGGTGCTGATCATCCATAGGAACGGAACGACCATAAGTATCCCGAACAAGAGCATGACGCACGTGGTGACGATTTTAGTGACGGAAGTCGATGGCATGCTTTTTCCTCCTTAAATAATGCGAGTGATCTGGGGCCGGAGATTCCTTATCAAAACAAAATAGCGGAAGTTGATGGCCTTATTTTTTGTATTTGTGCCTGGATCTCCCGAATAGCGGAACTTTATGGCCTTATCTGCCACAAAACGGTGCGAAATACAGCTAACTCCCGCCCATTCGGGAAAATAGCGCCATAAATGTCCTCTATATTGCTGAAAGTGAGGGGGTTCGCCGAAATAGCGCCATTTTATTCCCCTATCTATTGGGTTCGTCCGGAATCAACCATTCGTATTAATAATGCACCCAGCGTTTTTGGCCGACCCATTGGATGACGGTGAAAATCAGGATGATCAGGAACAGCGCCCAGGAAATCGCCGAGGCGTAGCCCATCTCGTAATAGCGGAAGGCGTTCTGGTAGATGAACAGCGACAGTACGGTCGTGCTGTTCCCGGGGCCGCCCTGCGTGATCGCCTGGATGATCCCGAACTGCTTGATCGACATGATCAAGCCGGTTACGAGCAGCAGGAAGGTGGTCGGGCTGACGAGCGGCCAGACGACGCTGCGGATCGTTTGCCAGGTGCGGGCACCGTCAATTTTGGCGGCTTCCAGCAGTTCGCCGGAAATTTCCTGCAGGGCGGCCAGGTAGATGATCATGTTGTAGCCGAGCATGAACCAGACCCAAATGATGTCGATGGCGTACATCGAGGTCTCCGTAGTCGAGAGCCACCCCGGCGGGTGGGCGATGCCGATCGCCCGCAGCAGGCCGTTGATCGGCCCGTTCGTCGGCTGGAACAGCAGCATCCACACGAATGCGACGGCGACGCCGCTGGTGATATAAGGCATGAAGTATAAGGCGCGCAGCAGCTTCTTCATATGCACGGAACGGTTCAGGACCACCGCCACGACAAAAGCCAACCCGATCGACACCGGCACCGAGAGCAGGAAGATCAGGGTATTTTTCAGCGCGATATAGAAGACTTCATCCCCGAGCATTCGTTGGATATTGGCGAGTCCGATGAACCGGGTGTCCGGCTTCATGAACTTGTAATCCGTGAACATCAAGTAAAACGAATACAGGGCCGGTAAAATAAAAAACAGCAGCACGCCGATCATGTTCGGCCCGATAAACACGTATCCCAGCAGTTGCTGCCTTTTCATCCACGATGTTCTCACATGGTTCCACTCCTCTTGGGCTTGAAAGTTCGGTTACGTCCTCAGCATAGCAGGAGCGGGCGGGCCGTTATAAGGAACAAAACCACCGACCTCATGCTACAGAAATACGCATTTCTCAGGCAGCCCGCAGGGCGGCGCAGGGGAGCTGTAGATTTGTTCTATTTGGTGAAAAAAGAGATAAGCCCGGCTGCACCCAGCCGGACCTGTCTCATGCCGTTATTTGTTTTGCTGCAGGTACTCATTATGACGTTTCACCATCGCTTGCACGGTTTGCTCGGCGTTCTGATTGCCCAGGAAGAACTTCTCGTATTCCTGCGAGCGCATATCTACCATTTCTTGCGGGAGCTTGCGGACGAAGGTCGGCGTCTCGTTCCCGTACAGGACGAATTCCAGCGATTCCTGGTCGTAGGTGTCCGCGTGTTCGCCAAGCAAGCTCTGGATCGCGGCGTCCTGGTCAACCGCATTCGATGCGGGCAGCCGTCCTCCGGCCGCCATCGGCATCATGCCTTCGTCGGCATACCATTTGAGGAACTCCCAGGCGGCTTCCGTGTTCTTCGAGTTGGCATTAATCGAGATAAAATCGCCCACGCCGCCGCTGGTGATGAAGTCGGCTTCGTTCTCCGCCAGTCTCGGCACGGGGGCAAACGCGATTTTAAAGTCGCGAGGGAAGTCCTTCATATTATTGGAGCTGCGCAGCAGCCATTCCCCGATGTTGATCATTGCGGCTTCGCCGCCGAGGAACATGTTCTCCACCGGCATTTTGGACGTCAGTTGCTCGCCGAGCGGCGGTGTAGTCTGGTCGTCCTTCATCATCGTATTCATCGACTCCAGCCATTTCAGCACAAGCGGATGGTCCATGTTGGAGCTGCCGTCCTCCTTGACGTAGCCGTACTTCTCCAGGACCGAATCCATCGGATCGGCGAACGGTTCCATGTGCTGTACCAGCCCGTATTTGAAGCCGGCGGCTTTCAGCGTCTTGGCATATTCCCGGGCTTCGTCCCAGGTCCAAGCCTTCGGCACCTCGAGCCCGGCGGCGTCCAATGCATCCTTGTTTAGGGCGAAGAACTGGACGTTCTTCTTGGTGGGGATCCCGTAATACTTGCCGTCGATTTGCCAGGTGGCTGCGTTGGACCCGATTTTCTCATCGATATTGTAGTCCGAAAAAACACTCAAATCGAGCACTGTGCCGGACTCGACCCGTTTGGCCGCCTGCGTCACCGAGTAGTTCGCGAAGAGATCCACCGCTTGCCCTGTGGCGAGCGCGGTGTCGAGCTTCAGGTTCCCATCGTCGTCATTTACGAACCGAACATATTCGACCTGGACGTCGGGATGCGCGGCATTCCAAGCGTCCACGACGGCTTGCGGACCGGCTTCCGGCGGAACTCCGCCCCACATCGTCAGCTTGATCGTCTCGCCCGATGAAGGCGCTTTCGAATCTGGGGTTACCGCTCCCGAATTTCCTTTTGCCCCATTACTGTTATTCCCGCCGCAGCCGGCCAACAAGCCGATCAGCAGCGTGCAGAGCAGCAGTGCGGCCCATCCTTTTTTGTTTCTCACGGGTAAAGACCTCCCTGTATCGTTGATGGTTGAATCCCCCTCATCGTAGCAGGGGACGGGAGCGGAATTGAACCTACATATCCCTTCAGATCACGGAACAAAATGATGCAATTGCACGCCCGAAAACGAGGATTAGGCCCATGGATTTCTTCTATCGGGCGGTTTTGTTCCATTGCCGGAATTTGCTGGGCGTCTGCTGGGTGAGGCGTTTGAAGATCTTGATGAAGTAGTTGTCGTTGATGAAGCCTACCCGCTGACCGATTTCATGCACGGGCAGATCGGTATGCAGCAGATATTCCCGCGCTTTCTCCACCCGCACCCGGTGCAGGTAGTGAATCAGCGTTTGCCCGGTTTTCTTCTTGAACAAGGCGCTGACGTAGTTCTCGCCCATCATGACGTATTGAGCCATCGACTTGACCGTGATGTCCTGCGCATAATTCTCGGCGATGTAGTCGAGGATCTTGCACACCTCGGGATGGGAAATACCTGCTGCGGTTCCGGTTGGACTGAGGTTTGGAGCGGCAGACGTTGGCGCGGACAACGTTCTTGGCGGTGGCGAGGCTGTTGCCGCCACCGCTGTCGCTGCAGCCACTGCTGTCGCCGCTGTCGTTGCCGCTGCCGTCACCGGTGCTGCTGCCTCATCCGTCACCGCCGTCACCGCTGCCGCTGATGGCGATGCCATCGCTGCCGCCACCGCAGACACTGCCCCAGCCGCCATCGCTGCCTCGGGCACCTCCGTTGCCTTCGCCGCCTGCGCCCCCAAACCTCCCGCTTGCGGCTTCGCTTCGCCGGTCTCCTGTGTCGCCGGCCCCGCGCCGCCGTCCCTGGCGAGCTCCGCGCTCACTTTGCGCAGCGTGTCCCGCAGCGAATTCACGCTCATCGACAGCTTCAGAATATAATTGGATGCGCCGTATTCCATCGCTTGCCGTACATATTCGAATTCGCCGATGCAGGTCAACATGATGAAGCGGGAACGATAGCCCTCTTCCCGGGTGCGGCGGAGCAGTTCTACGCCGTCCATCTCCGGCATCACGATGTCCGCGAGCACCAGATCGGGCGCATCGCGCCGAATCATCTCGAGCGCCTCGTTGCCGTTGCCGGCTTCGCCCGCCACCGTAAACCCAAGCTCTTCCCATGCGATGATCTCTCGCACCGATTCGCGAACGAACACTTCGTCTTCGACCAGCAGCACTTTCCACATGTTATCGTCCTCCTTTCGAATCGTTCGCCGCAGCATCACCGGCCGGTAGCGTCAAAGGGGGTGGAGTCCCCGCAAGCTCTGCCTCCTTATAAGGGGCTGACAGCAATAAAGGAATCGTAAACCGAACCCGCGTTCCTTGATCCGAGGAGACCACATCCATGCGGCCATCCTCCTTAAAAAGCAGGCGCAGCCGCTCCCGAACATTGTCCAGGCCGATGCCCGGCCGTTTCCGCGTCCGCTTCATTTGAGCCGAGCGCTCCATGCCGACGCCGTTATCCTCGATCTCCACGGTCAGTTGAGCCGGCCCCTCGCGCCGGACGCGAATCTCGATCCGCCCTGGGCCGGTGAGATGACTGACCCCGTGCAAGATGGCGTTCTCGACGAGCGGCTGCAGGCTCAGCTTCGGCACCAACGCAAAGACGACATCGTCGTCGAAGGCATAAGCGACCTCAAACCGGTGATTGTACCGGACTTGCTGAATATGCACATAGGCCTGCACCAGCTCGATTTCGTCCTGGAGGTGCACCAGATCCTTTTCCGAATTCAGACTGGCTTCCAGCAGTTTGCCTAAAGACAAGGTGATCTCGGTGATGTCTTCGTTGCCCTGGCGAATCGCGCTCCACTTGATCGTGTTTAACGTATTCAGCAGAAAATGCGGGTTCATCTGCGCCAGCAGCATATGAAAATGAACGGCCTCCTTCTGTCGTTCCTCTGCCTTCAGGCGTTGGATCAACGCGTCCATGTCGTCGAGCATCGTGTTGAAAGTCCGGGTCAAGTCCAGAATCTCCCCGCGGAATTTCTGCTCCGGCAGGCGGATTTTCAAATTTTTGCGAACGACGGCCATCATTTTATTCTGCAAATGGGACAACGGACGGGTGATGGTTGCGGCGATCGCGAAGGTCATGACCAGAAAAGCCCCCATGAGAATGAAAAACGTCGTAAAATACTGCCGTTTCAATGCGTCAATCTCATTAAACAAGATCGGCAGCGGGATTCGGTTCACGATGTACCAGTCCAGCGATTCCACATAAATGTAGTTGACCAGGGAATTAGAGTCCTTGTCGATGAAATACTGACGGTCGGGTTGCTTGGCGATTTCCGCCATCACCTTCTCGGGCAGCACCGCTTCCGGCACCGATTTGGAGATCTCCTCTCCCGCGCGCGTAATCAGGAAATACTGCTGCTGCAAATCCGATTGATTATGAATGGAGCGCAGCCAGGAGGAATAGTCGATGCTGATGCGCGCCATGCCGTAGGGCTGGTTCGGGTTATCGCCCAAATAGGCATACAAGGACAACAAGTAGGTGCTGGTCGAGACATCCCGCAACACATAGTTCGGGTCGTTCGGGACCCAATGGTACCGGTTGGCGTTCATCGCTTGCGGGCTAAATCCCGGGTGATTTCTAAGCTTGTCGTAGACCAGGGCATCCCGGGGCGGATAAGAGGTGTATACGCTTTCATTCATGTCCAGAATCATAAAGTAAACGGACGGGTTGTACAGGAAGAAGCTGTTGTTCAGGTTCATGAAAATATTCTCCATGATCCGCTTATTCTCCAGACCGTCGTGTTGCTCCGGGTGGCGAAGCACGGATTTCACGGAGTCGTCCTGCTTCAGGAAGATCAGCGTCTTGAAGGCGATGCCCATCTGATCCTCCAGGGTCCGGTACATCTGCTCCAGCTGGGAGTGGCTTTGCTGGCTGATCTTTTGCTGAACCAGGGTTTCGATCCGCTGGTAGTTGTACAAATTCAAGGCACAGAAGGGCAGGAGAATCAAGCAGACGAACGCCATGAATAGGCGGTATTTCAATTTCTGCGGAATCAGGTAACGCGTGAATCCAGCCATGCGGGCTTGCCCCCTCCAGTACTGCGGCAGGTGTCTTTTTCTCAAATTATAGCATAGGGAAAAAGTCCGCAAAGGCGTTGCCGGAATTTGCATGGATTTGTTGCAAAACGGCGGCGGTGCTTGGGATGGGATGTGTAGATTTGTTCTATTGGGGGGAGCTCACTAAACCGAAATATTTTAATGTTTTTATAGATATGTGATTATCCAAGTACCGGACACCCCCTGCAATTGTTGAAACTGTGATTGACTCGGTTCATAATTATTCATCACTCTCCGAGAAGATTGGACTATTTCGCAGTTGATTTAAAGGGGGGGAAGATCGGGGGATTCACCCGCATGCGGGTATGAGTGGACAGTGGTTTGCAGGAAGCCGCAGGTGAAGTGCTCGGAATGTCAGCATCACTATACTTCGGCGAATTGTGGACTTAAGAGTTTAAATGTTATACTGAAGCAGACAGGTATCTTGGGTAGGAAAGGTGGACAAACTTAATGCATATTAATGCAGTAAGAAAGAGCAGAAAAGGGATGAGTGTGATGAGAAGATATTCCCGTACTCAAAGTAAAATTGCTCTAATGAATGCCAAGGCGTCCTTAAAAATTGAAGGAATCCGTTTCACTACGCAAGAAGATCTCTTGCTATTAGAAAGGGCAAATGGGCGGCTTAATAATTCTGAGTTTTTGGCCCGTGCCCTAGAAATCGCCAAGAATGTATGAGCCAGGGAAATCAAAGTATTGTTACCCTGGTAGTGATGTATTAATTAACATTCCTGGATTGAAAGAGCAAAAACAGCTTGATGCATTTGAGCGGTTAGTGACAGCAGACCGCTTGAGAATTCTAGGCTTGAGGCCATTAAAAGGAAACTATGATTAAAGCATTTGTGTGATATTCATAGGTTTATTTTTAAAGATATATATCCTTTTGCAGGCGAGTTACGTGAGGAAGATATTGCAAAGGGTAATTTTCGTTTTGCTTCAGTTGAATTTTTGGTTAATCAAACCAATCAACTGCTTAATGAACTCAAACAAGATAATTATTTAAAAAATATGCCCGTTAGTGAATTTATCAATAAATTAACATATTATCTCACGGAATTAAATGTACTCCACCCTTTTAGAGAAGGCAACGGTAGAGCTCAACGCGAGTTTATTCGTTGTCTGGGGCTCGAATCCGGATATTTAATAGATTGGACCGCTGTAGATCCTAAAACGATATTGTCCGCGATGATTCTATCTCCTATTAATAATACTGAATTAAGAAATGTTTTTAATGTATTGTTGAAGAATAGATCCGATTAGCTGAGACTGTTCTTAAAGAAGAATGGATATCTGAGGTTAATCGCATAGTGAATAAGGCAACGAACTAATGTGTTAAAGTCATCTTGACTTTCCAAATCCGAATCGCTACGATGTTCTGGTTGTTAAGAAAGAAAAGAGTTGTAGTGGAGAGAGGATTAGAGTTGGGATGAAGAAGAGAATCGCGGATATCGCTATTATCATTGTGGGGGCCTTTTTATTTGCGTTGGCCGTCAATTTGTTTATTATTCCGAACGACTTCGGCGAAGGGGGCGTTACGGGGGTCACGATCATTTTGTACTACCTGTTTCAGTGGTCGCCGTCGCTGGTCAATATTGGGATCAACGGGTTGCTGCTGATCGTCGGGTACAAATTTCTGGATCGGCAAACGACGATCTATACGGTGATTGCGGTGGCCTTTAACTCGTTGTTCCTGCATTTGACCGAGAACTGGCGGATCGATTCGCACGAGCCGACCATCAATGCGGTGTTCGCCGGGGTGATCGTGGGGGTTGGCATCGGCCTGATCGTTCGGGTCGGCGGAACGACGGCGGGAACGGTCATCCTGGCCCGGATCGCCAATAAATATCTCGATTGGAATATCAGCTATGCGCTGTTGTTCTTCGACCTGATCGTGGCGTTCTCCTCTTATTTCATCATTGGCGCGGAGAAGCTGATGCTGACGATCGTTATCCTGTATGTGGGCACGAAAGTGATGGACTTTATGATCGAGGGGCTGAATCCCAAGAAAGCCGTCACGATCATCTCCGAGAAGCAAAACGACATCGCCGAGAGGGTCATCACCCAGATGGACCGCGGCGTAACCGTCCTGTCGGGCCATGGCTATTATACGAAGAACCCGAAGGAGGTTCTCTATATCGTTATCAGCAAGCAAGAGGTATCCACCTTGAAAAGAATCGTCCGTTCCATCGACCAAGCCGCGTTCCTGACGATCCACGATGTGCGGGATGTGTTTGGGGAGGGATTTTTGGACATATCGAAGTGAGCTTCTTCCCCCTTATAGAAAAGCCTCGCCCGGATTAGAGGAAGATCAGATCGTCCGGAGCGGGGCTTTTGAATTTAAGCGCAAAGACTTGTTGCACAAAACATCAAAAGAATGGCTATGGTCTATAAAAATACAAATCCGGTCATTTAACGCGGTCTGTAGCAAATCATTCATCAGTCTTTTCGTTTCATCGTCGAGATGAGCGGCGATTTCATCGAACAGAATTACGCTGGAGTCGCGGAGCAGCGCTCTAGCAATGGCGATTAACTGGATTTCCCCGCCGGACAGCCGGCTCCCGTTTTCCCCGATAGGTTTTGGCCATACCAGATTTAAATTCTTCCACATAAGCTTTCTCCTGACTCTCTTTGCTTTCACTGCATAAAGAATGGAAACTATCCCCTTAATGACTTAACCGTGTCGCGCAAGACCAGGCTGGTGGGCAACATGACCTTCTTGTTCCCATAGGAGGAGCCTTCGGTCATTTCGAACAACAATTTCGCACTCTCATAACCGATAATGTCAAAATATTGCTTCACGGTGCTCAAGGCAACCTTGGCGAACTTGGAGCTTTCGAAATCGTCAAATCCCATAAGGGATACCTGTTCTGGGATGCGAATGCCAAGCACGGTAAGCTGCTCAAGGACTTCAAGCGCCCGCTTGTCGTTCGCGCAGAACAGCGCAGTGATTTCCCCGTTTCGGATGAGACTTGCGAGCTGGTCATAGTCGATTTCTTTATTCAGGAATAAGAGGGACTCAGGAATCGGAATGGACGCATTTGACAAGGCATTGCGATAACCGTTATAGCGGTCTACCTCGGGGCTAAGATGATAGTCGTAAGCTGCGAATCCAATCCGTCGATGCCCCTGTTTGATCAAGTATTCCACAGCTTCATAGGCGCCGTCGTGGTTGTTGCAGGCGACGACATTCACCGGATAGCCGGAAGGGGAGCGGTCCAGCATGACGAAAGGAATCCCCTTTTTCCGAATTTCCCCAAGATAGCTCTTCGCAGCTTCCGGATCGGAGGAATAGATCAGTATTCCTCTTAACTCGGTCTGAATTAACCCCAGAACCAGCTCCCGTTCCTGTTCGAAATCATTCTCCACAAATTCGATGATCAGCTTGCAGCCTTGTTTGCCTAGAAAGGACTGGATTCCTCTCATGATCTGCAAATACGAACTATCGTACAGCTCAATGCCGGAAATCACGAAGGCAACCAGATTGGAGTTCTTGTCCGGAACGGCTGCGGTTTGGCTGGCGACAAAACTTCCCTTCCCCCGGATCCGGTAGATGACCCCCTCGTTCACCAACTCCGACAGGGCCTTGCGGACCGTAATCGAGCTGACATCCAGCAGCTTGGAAAATTCGGACTCGCTGGGGATCCGTTCATCTTCGGTAAATTCCTGATTTTTGATCTGGGATAAGACATAGTTTTTCACCATTTGGTACTTTGGCGGGGCCAGGTCCTTCTTGCTCAATTCGGTTCACCTCATATCAGCATTTCTTTCATTATAACTCTTCGAAAAGATTTGAATTTACGGAAGGTTTATATTACGATGTGTTCGTATAAGAAAGTATGTGTTTTCATTTACTTATTATAATAACTTTTGAGGAGGACGATTGGCAATAGGAGAGGGGGTTGTCTTTATCCTGATATTAAAAAGAGCCGCTGGGATTGCCAGCAGCTCAAAGATTAGCCCCTTCATTTAGAAGGTTACGATACCCCCTTCTTCCTCGAAGGGATCGTCGATCACGATGCGGGCGGCTTCGGTGTCGCCGATGCCGCTGTACAGATTGACCTTGCCGTCCGGGCGCCTTTCGATCCCTGCGGTAAATGCACAGTCGGTGAGATGCGGCTGCTTGGCAGGGCCTTCGGGATAACATGGACGGGTGCCGATGATCTTCAGGTCCGAGAATAGATGCGTCTGCGGATCCAGAACGAACGCCATGTTCATATAGGTGGAGCGGTCCTCCTGAGCATAGCAGATATGACCGATCACCCCGATCTTTCCGCTTTCGAGCAAGTACGCCTGGTTGCAGCCGCCCCACTCATCCTTTTGAAACAGCCCGCGGATATAAGGGGCGCTCTCGATGACTTCCGGTGACAGGGCGTCGAGGCTGTCGATGATGGTGAATCCTACCAGCGACTCGCTTCCGAATTCCTTGCGCACCTCCTCGCCGCGCGGTCGGGAGAAGACGCCGATCCTTCCGTCCTGAAGCTCCACCAGTCGAATATCCTTCATGTATTCAGGACCCGTCGTGAAGTAGAAGAGATCATGAAGGTCATAGCCCTTATAGAAATAACCGTAAAAGGTATCCAGACGTCCCTGTTTGTAGCGAACGTGCGTACCGCCTAATACAAGCTGTTTATGGATCACGCTGATATACGGATCTTCAAGTTGATAAATCATCGTATTCGGTACGACCGTCCACTCGTCCGGCCCGCTCTCTTCAAATAAGCGAACCCAGGACCTTGCCCACTCCTGGCGTTTCTCAACGCGTCCAAAAATATAACGGCGACCCTTCCACTCAAATGGAATGGAAGGGTTATAGACATCGTAGCCTTGAACGCCGTGGAAGATCAGTTTGGCGCTCTCATAGACGCGTTTGTCAGCTTCGAATTGCTGACGCAGCTCCAATAAACTCATCTGTGAAATTCTCCTTTCAGGGTTTCGATCACAACTTCATCCTAATCGAAAGTTTGGCCTTAAATCTTGCTCCATTTTGGATTGCTTTATGGTGTTTTGACCTCAGAGGGTTTTGTCATCAACCTTTACTGATAGATGAACAAGGAGGACTTCGATATGTTAAAGCTTCTTGCAGCGGATGGCATTGATGCTGAAATTCAGGCGCACTATCGGTTGATTACCTCGGTGAAAGAGACTATCGGGATGCATACTCATGATTTCTTTGAGTTGTTTCTGATCTTGAAAGGAAGAGTTATACACGTCATTAACGGCAACCGACAGCTGCTTCAGGAGAATACGCTGGTCTTTATACGTGATCGGGATGTTCATTCCTATGAGCAAACGGATAGCGATTGCCAGTTTATCAATTTGTCGTTTAACCGGGAGGTTCTGGACGACCTGATTGCTTTTTTGGGGGAAGGGTTCCCGAGCGACAGGCTGCTTGTGCCTGACATGCCGCCTGTGACCCTACTCTCCAAGACAGAGAAGGAATATGTGCGGTATCGTCTCGACCAGCTCCGTTTGATCCCGCAGGAGAAGAAGCTGGCCGTCAAAGCGGAAGTCCGGGCTATCTTGACCGACCTGTTCTCCCGGTACATCAAGGCCGAAGAGGATCCGGTTGATTTGACCGGGCAGCCGGAATGGTTCAGGACGCTATGCAAAGAAGCCAGAAAGAAAGAGCATTTTATACGGGGGACGGCTGCTCTTGTACAATTGTCCGGGAAATCACATGCCTACGTATGCAGAATGTTCAAACAGTATCTCGGCATGTCTCCGACCCGGTATATCAATGAATTAAGATTGTCCTACGCCGAGAACTTGCTTCTTAACACGGATCTGGACATCTTGGATATTTGCATGGAGATCGGGCTTGATAACGTCAGTTACTTCTATGACCTGTTTAAGAGAAAGCATGGGCTGACGCCCCATCGGTATCGTCAGTTTGGATTAGCGCAAAGATAACATACTAACTTTTTGCGAATGTATAATAATTACTTGTTATTGACGAGTTAAATAGTATGTGTTATTTTCTACTTAGCATAATAACTTGTGCACTTGAGGATAGTCATTGTTGTAGGGCGGAGGACGGTAAACCGGGCGTCCGGTCGCTCCGGGCTATCGCAGGGTTAAATCTGGGGGTGAAAATGTATGCGCTTACATTATGGGGGGTATAGGCGATTTGGTTCGGTATCTTGATGAGTTTCGCATATGCGCACGGCTCTGCCACAACATTTTAACAGTCAGGAGGTGTTCGTTGTGCAGACAACCCATAACAGGCTCATGACCAGGATCATCAAGCACAGGTATCTCTACCTTATGGTGCTTCCGGGCTTTCTGACACTGTTGATCTTTCACTATTTTCCGATGTACGGCATTTTAATCGCCTTCAAGGACTTCAGTGCTTCCAAAGGGATTTGGGGAAGCGAGTGGGTGGGGTTTAAATACTTCACCGCTTTTTTTAATGATCCCATGGCTTACCGGGTATTAAAGAATACCTTGCTTCTCGGTTTGTATACGTTATTCTGGTCATTTCCGGCACCGATTCTATTGGCTTTGCTGTTTAACGAACTGAAGAACAAGGGGTTTAAGAAATTTGTACAGACGGTATCCTATTTCCCTCACTTTATTTCCGTGGTCATTGTTGCGGGAATGTTAAAGGAATTTACGGCGAGGGATGGCTTGTTTAACCATATTGTGACCTTTTTTGGCGGAGATCCGGTGATGTTTCTACTTGAGCCGGCTTATTTTCGAACCATCTTCATCTCTTCCGGCATATGGCAAGGCGTAGGTTTTGGCACGATTATCTACCTTGCTGCATTAAGCGGCATCGATCCTACTCTCTATGACGTAGCCGAGGTTGACGGGGCTGGCCGATGGAAGAAGGTCGTGCATATCACTTGGCCGTCGCTGAAACCGACGACGATCATTTTATTGATTTTTGCCGTGGGCGGTATTCTCGGGAGTGACTTTCAGAAGATCATTCTGCTTTATTCGCCCGAGACGTACGGAGTCGCGGATGTGATAGGATCCTATGTTTATCGTCAAGGGATCTTGGGCGCTCAATATGAATACACGACGGCTATCGGGTTATTTATGTCGCTGATCTCGTTTATTATTCTTTACTTGACCAATTGGTTCAGCCGAAAGGTGTCGGAGACGAGTTTGTTCTAGGTGGTGGGGATTTGAAAAAGGCTAACATCGGTTCAAAAGCTTTCGATGTTCTCAATTTTGTGATCATGCTGTTCATTTTGATAGTCGTGTTGTACCCGATTTTACATATCATCGCAACCTCGCTAAGCAGCACGCGATATATCTCTTCCGGGAGCGTCACTATTTGGCCGAAGGGATTTAACCTGGAAGCTTACTCAACCGTCTTTCAAGATCCGTACATCTTTAAAGGATATTTGAATTCGATCCTTTACGCGGCGGGTTCTACGGGCATTATGCTGTTGTTCACGGCGCTGATGGCCTACCCTCTCACGATTCCCGGGTTTGCAGGCAAGAAGTTTCTTACGTTGTTCCTCATGGTCACGATGTTCTTCGGCGGCGGCTTGATCCCGACCTATCTGCTGATGCGGAGTCTGAATCTATTGGATACGATATGGGTTATGATTCTTCCGGGAGCGGTCAGCGCTTACAACGTGTTTCTATTCCGTACCTTCTTCTTGAATATCCCGTCTGAGTTGAAGGACTCTGCTTATATCGACGGGGCCAATGATTTGGTAGTCCTCTTCAGAATCATCCTGCCCTTGTCAAAGGCGCTGATCGCAACCTTTGCGCTGTTCGGCCTGGTGGGAAGCTGGAACAGCTGGTTCGAAGCCCTGATCTATCTGCGAGACCAAGATAAGTATCCTCTGCAGATGGTATTAAGAAACTATTTGTTTACTTTGGACACAACCGCGATTCAAGGACGGGTAGGGGGCGGCGCCGTCGCCATCAATGCCCCGGGGGAGGCGCTGGATCCGAAGGCGGTACGCATGAGCGTGATCATCATCACGATGTTTCCGATCATGTGCATTTACCCGATCTTCCAGAAGCATTTTACCAAAGGAATTTTTGTGGGCTCTATTAAAGGGTAAGCGGTTGAATTGTTAAATGAGGGGGAAATCCAATGAGTAAATGGATGAAAGTAATGGTTCTTGGATGGGTTGCGCTGTTGGCTTTGTCCGGATGTTCGAGCGGTTCCAAGAACGCGGCTGGCAACGAAGACGAACCAGAAGTGATGCGGTTCTCGGTAACGCTGCCGTCAAACGGCGTAGATAACCCCAACAGTATGGTGGGCCAAGAATGGCATAAACGGATGGAAGCTTATATGGGCAAGAAGGTCGAGATCGAGTATAACTATATTCCGTCTTCCGAGTATGACGAGAAGGTCAAACTCATGATCGCCAGCGACGATTTGACGGACTTCTTCGTTACGCCCCTCTTCTATGACACCACC
Source organism: Paenibacillus phocaeensis (assembly GCF_900021165.1). GTDB lineage: Bacteria > Bacillota > Bacilli > Paenibacillales > Paenibacillaceae > Fontibacillus > Fontibacillus phocaensis. The sequence continues at coordinate 119,656 of NZ_FCOQ01000017.1, forward strand.
GAGATGGCCAAACAAGGCCAACTGCTGGAGTTGGTTCAATACAAAGATTTAATGCCGAATTATATGAACTACATCAGCAAAGTCAAGAACGGGATGAAGCGGGTAACGGATGCCGAGGGCAAAATGTATACCTTTAAGGAAACCTCTACACCGAGATTTCCGGAGGATCGCGGTATGCTCATTCAGAATACCTCGGCTTACCGTTATGACGTGTTGAAGAGCAATAATATCGAAATTCCGGAAACCTTGGATGAATTTTATGAAGCGGCCAAGAAGCTCAAAGCGCTCTACCCCGACAAATATCCGGTCGCTACGAAATGGAACAGCTTGAGATCCCTGTTCTCGGCGAATCACATTCGGGACGAAATCTTCTGGGATGGCGAGAAGTATGTATACGGAGTTTTGGATGAGGGCTATAAAGATGCGCTCCAATTCGCCAACAAACTGTATTCGGAGAAGTTGCTTGATCCGGAGTATACGATTGATACCGACGATACGCTGAAAAGAAAAGCGTTAAACGGCGACAACTTCATGTGGCTGACGCAGTGGTTTACAACGCCGGCCGAATATACGAGAACGGCCAACGACGGCAAGATCTTCGCGGTTTCGCTGTATCCCGACAATCCGAAATACGGAAAAGCTTGGCAGGAGGTTGTCAACGCCAATACCCCTGATTTGGGCTGGGGAGCTTACGGTGTGAGCTCGAAAGTGAAAAACCCTGAAGAATTGATTAAATTCATTGATTATCAGTACTCCGATGAAATGATCCGACTGATCACATGGGGGATTGAAGGCACGACCTATACCCTGGGGAAAGACGGGGTTCCGACCTTTGTAGACTCGTTGAAAACGGCCAAGGACCCTTGGTTGGAAGGGGATAAATACGGCATGCGTGCAAGCCGCAACTATAACCCCGGCTTACAGATGGTGAACGACGCCAGGGCGTTCGTTGATTTTGCCGCGACGGACTATACGGTATTTGGAGGCAAATATGAAGAGGTGCCGATTGAGAAGTCTGGATTTTTGACAAGTCTGCCGATGCCTGAGAACGAGTATGTTCCTTCCTGGCTGAGCGAGCCGTCGATTCAACTTACGGGGGACGAAAGTCAGCGAATCTCGGAGATCATGAACCCGGTCAAAACGTTCGTGACGGAAGAACAAGCCAAATTTGTAGCAGGGAAGAACAGCTTCGACAATTGGCAGGCGTTCACGGACAAGATTCATAAAATGGGCAACATCGATGAGGTGCTCCAAATCTATAACGCTGCTGCGCAAAGAGCGATGTCCAACTGAGCGAACTACTACAGAAAACATAGGATGTGAGAAACCATGAAGAATAAAAAAGAGATTTTATTCCATGCGGAAAAGCTGCTGACTAAAAAGAACCCATTTATGATGACGAAGGTTTCGCCAATCGATTTCACCGGTTTTACGACGAAGGAACAGCTGTTCCTTCATGAGCTGGACGGACAGCCGTTCCGGGAGATCGCCCCGGGCCAACGTTGGGGAGACCGATGGGAATACGGCTGGTTTCGGGGGACCATTGTGGTTCCGAAGGAAGCTGAGGGTAAACGGCTCGTGGCCGTGCTTGACTTTGGATCCGAAGCGACCGTGTATATCAACGGGATCGTAAGCGGTGCGAAGGACCTTAACCATCATTATCTAACTTTAACGCGCTCGGCGAAGGCTGGGGAGCGCTTCGAGCTTGTCGCGGAAGCTTATGCCGGACATACGGATGTTCAGCCTGTGTTCGGAGAGTCGCAACTCTGTATTTTTGAAGAGGAAGTGTATCAATTTTTCATCGATTTGGAGTGTTTGTATGATCTTCGCAATCATCTCGATGCCACCTCCCTTCGTGTTGCGGAAATCGACCGTTGCCTAACGCAGGTATTTGCTGCGCTCGACCTCACTTTACGTCAGGAATCACTGGAGGAGAACGTGAAGCGGTGCCGGCAAATCATGGAGCCGCTCTTGGCTTGCGTCAACGGTTCAACGGTGCCTACGCTCTATCTTATGGGTCAGTCCCACCTGGATGTGGCCTGGTTATGGCCGATTGAAGAGACGAAACGGAAGATAGCGCGGACGATGTCCAATCAGCTGGCGCTGATCGACGAATATCCGGAATACCGTTACACCCAGAGTCAGCCGTATTTATTTCAATTGGTCAAGACGTTGTATCCGGAATTGTATGCGCGCATCAAACAGGCGGTGAAGGAAGGGAAGATCATCCCGGAAGGTTCGATGTGGGTAGAGCCGGACACGAATTTGCCCGGCGGGGAGAGCCTAATCCGCCAGGCTATGCACGGAAAGCGGTTCTTCAAGGAAGAGTTCGGTGTGGAGAATGAGATGTTGTGGCTGCCTGATGTATTCGGCTATTCCGGGAACCTTCCGCAAATTATGAAGGGCTGCGGCATTAAGTATTTCGGCTCGGTGAAGCTGTTCGGTACTTATGATAATGTTGCGGATCCGTTCCCGCATAATACATTCCTGTGGGAAGGGATCGACGGCTCGCAAGTCCTGACGCATTTGCTTAACTACGGCGACGACTACCCGATTCGGATCAGACCGTCCTTCTTAATCCGTCAGTGGAGTGACCGCGTTCAGTTGGAAGGGATCTCCACCCGGCTTACCCAGTTCGGTCACGGGGACGGAGGCGGCGGATCCAATCGAGATGATCTCGAGTTTCTGCGCAGGTTGGGCAATTTGGAAGGTGTCCCGAAGACGAAGCATGGATCGCCAATCGAATATTTCGAGGATCAGATCAAGCGGGGCATCCCGGATGTCAAATACGTCGGCGAACTCTATTATCCGGCGCACCGCGGGACATACACGACACAAGCGCTGATTAAGAAGCTGAACCGGAAGGCGGAGATCGGCTTCCGTGAAGTCGAGTTGTGGGGGGCGGCAGCGGAGCTGCTTCAGAAACGCGCTTACCCTCATAAGGAATTGGATTCATTGTGGAAGACCTTGCTGCTGCATCAATTCCATGATATTTTGCCGGGCTCATCCATTCACCGCGTCCATGAAGAGGCGCAGCTTGCGCTGAAGGAATTGAATGCGAACGTGTACGGATTGGCTTCAACAGCAAGAGAGTCGATTACGGACGACGATGCTTCCCGGGTTACCGTCTTCAACTCGTTATCTTGGCCCCGTAAGGAACTGGTTGCCTTGCCTGCCGGCGTGCATGGAATCTCGGACGAGAACGGAGCCGCCCTGCCGGTCCAACAGTACGAAGGAGCAAATTATGCCGAAGTGGAGGCTCCTTCCATGGGCTGGTCAACGTACCGGATCGAACCGGGAGTGGCCGATGGTCCTGCGGCGTCCGCCGTATTTGCGACGGAATCGCGGCTGGAGAACGAATGGATTGGACTTGAATTGAATGGACGAGGCGAGATCACAAGTATTTTTGACAAAGAGACCGGGATGGATTGGGCAGCGGAAAACTGTAATGTCATGCGGATGTATCGGGATCAGAATTCGGATTTCGATGCTTGGGAGATCGATCGGCGCTACCGCCTGGCTCCGATTGAGTTAAACGAAACTGCCAAGGTATCGGTTACCGCGAACGGCCCGCACTTCGCGAATATTCGAGTGGAACGCCAAATCAACCAATCGACCTTCGTCCAGGATATTCGGCTGCGCGCCGGCAGCCGTCGGGTCGAGTTCCATACGACGATGCATTGGCAAGAAAAGAATAAGCTGCTGAAAGTCGATTTCCCGGTGCGCGTCCATACAAACGAGTCGCTGCAGGAAATTCAGTTCGGTTACGTCAAGAGACCGAATCACGCTTCGCGTCCGCATGATGCGGATCAGTATGAGGTGGTCCATCATAAGTGGTCGGCGCTAGCAGAAGCGAACCGCGGCTTTGCGCTGCTGAATGACTGCAAATACGGAATTTCCGTCGACGACAATCTCATGAGTTTAACGCTGCTCCGCGCTCCGACCTGGCCGGATGAGACGTCCGATCAAGGGGTGCATCACTTTACTTACGGGTTCACCTTCTGGGAGGGGGCGTTCCTCGACAGCCCCGTCGTAAGGGAAGCCTACGAGTTGAATTATCCGGTTAGTCTTGCGGCGGGAGGAAGCCATGAAACGCAGTCCTTGCTCGCCGTCGATAAGGCAAATGTGATCGCTGAAACGGTGAAACTTGCCGAAGACGGATCGGGGGACTGGATCGTGCGCCTGTACGAGAGCAAAGGAGCTTCCGTTGCGTGCGGGCTTCATTTCGGGTTGCCCGTTGCGGCGGCATCCGAGACCACGATGCTGGAGGAGAAGTTGGCGGAGTTGCCGCATGAGGGAGGTAAGATGTCGCTTCAGTTCCGTCCGTTCGAGGTGAAGACGATCCGGCTCCGGCTGAACGGGAGGAAGTAAGGATATCCGGGCGTGCCGCGGAATGGGAGCGACAGCGTGGCGATTTCATTCTATCAAAACGACAAAGGTCGGGAGGTAATCGAAATGAAATGGAAACCGTGGAAGAGTGCGGGGATATGGGGCTGCGTGATGCTGACGATCCTGACGGCACCGGTTGCCGCAGCTGCGGCGCAAGCCGAGGATGCCGGCGGCCAGCAAACGGAGGTAAGCGGGAAGAGGATCGACGTCTCGAAGCCGTTCATGATTAAGGTGGTGGATGCCGAGACAGGCCGGGGGATTCCTCAAGTTCAGTTGAAGACGACGAACAACATTCTGTATTATACGGACAGTGCGGGGGTCGTGGCTTTCGATGAGCCAGGCCTGATGGATCAGTTGGTTTTCTTCCATCTGTCGAGCGACGGCTACGATATCCCTGCCGACATGTTCGGCAATCGGGGGCAGGCGGTACAGATAAAGCCCGGGGGCAGCGTTACGCTGGAGATGAACCGGATCAACCTTGCCGAGCGGCTGTACCGGGTTACAGGCCAAGGGATTTATCGCGACAGCTTGCTGGTTGGTCAGAAAGCGCCGATTCAGGAGCCGCTGATCAACGGCTTGGTCATGGGGCAGGATTCCGTACAGACTATCGAGTACAAGGATAAGCTGTACTGGTTCTGGGGCGATACCGACCGGCCCGCCTATCCGCTGGGGAACTTCCGTGTGACGGGGGCAACATCCGAACTGCCGCAACAAGGCGGACTGGATCCGGATGTCGGCGTGAATCTGAGCTATTTTACGAAGGAAGATGGATTTGTCAAAAGCTTGGTGCCCGAGCTGCCCGACGGTGCAGGCATCGCCTGGGTATTCGGTCTGATGACCGCCAAGGACAGCACCGGGCAGCAGCGCCTGCTCGCCGGCTACAGCACGCATAATCCCGAGCTCAGCGCCTTCGGCATTCTCGCCTTTAACGACACGGAGAAGGAGTTCGAGCAGGTCGTCCAGTTCCCGTTCAAGGACGATTGGCGCCATCCGGGCGGCCAGGCAAGCTATTACGAGGAGGACGGGAAGGGATATTGGCTCTTTACCGAACACCGGATGCCGAATTTGCGCGTTGCCGCCAGTTATGAAGCCATCATCGATTACACCCAATACGAGTCGTTTACGTGCCTGACGCCCGGAACGACATACAACGGGGCGCAAACCTCGCTCGAACGCGATGAGAACGGCAACCTCGTATGGGGCTGGAAGAAGGATACGCCGCCGCTGACCCAAGATCAAGAGAAGGAGCTGATCCAGCTTGGACTGCTCCAAGCTGACGATCCGAAATATAATCAACTGAAAGATACCGATACCGGCGAAGATGTGAAGATCGCCTCAAGCTCCATCGAATGGAACGATTACCGGCAGCGTTACGTCATGATTGGACAGCAGCTCGAAGGCAAGACTTCGGTACTTGGGGAAATCTGGTATGCGGAAGCTCCATCGCCTCAAGGTCCTTGGACCGAGGCCAAGAAGATCGTAACGCATAACAACTATACGTTCTATAACGTGGCTCAGCATAAATCCTTCCATAAGGACGGCGGCCGGGTGATCTACTTCGAAGGAACTTATACGAATACGTTCACGGATCATGTCCCCACGCCGCGCTATAACTACAATCAGATCATGTACAAACTTGATTTGTCTAACCCGAAGCTCGGGCTTGAGCCGGTTCAAGGAGCAGCCGAACAGCCAGAGTGAGCGCACGAGGATGGATAACTGAACAAGGACCTTTCCGGTAAAACCCATTGGGATGCCGGAAAGGTCCTTGTTGATTTGGGCGAGGGGAGATTTCTTACCAGGAGCTTCTGATTTCGGTTTCCCCGTGAATTTCCCGATACTGCTTCGGAGTCAGATTCGTGAATTTCTTGAACGCGGAGAAGAAATGACCTTTGGAGATGAAGCCGCATTGATCCGCGATCTCCAGCACCGAGAGCCGGCTGGATACCAGCTTTTCCTTCACTCTCTCGATTCGTTCCTGAAGAATGTACTCGGACAAGGACACGTTCATGACCTCCTTGAATAATTGCCGGATGTAGCTGACGGAGAACGAGAAATTGTCGGCGACCTGCTCGATCGATAATTGGGCATCCTGCAGGTGGTTATCCACGAATTCCTTAATCTCCAGAATCATCTCTTCCTTGCGGCTCGAAGACCTTGGCGCTTCGGTCTCGGACGCGAGCATCATCACGATGCCCTCCAGCCACGTCTGATACTCGTACAGCGTACTGTACCGCTCGAGCAATTGATGGATACTGCCGATCTCATGCAAGACGCTGGACTTATTGAAATTTTTAAGCAGATCATAGGTAAAATAGGTCAGGTATAGTTTGCAGTCGCGATAAGGCAGTTCATGAATATGCTTCATCTGCTGGCGCAGCAGCACGACGGCGGTCTCCGGACGGCCGCGGCGGATCGACTGGATAATCTCGGTTGTCTCCAGCGCTTCGGTCGCCGACGGATACCCTGCCATAAACTCTTCATAATCGCTCTCCAGAAAAATCGGTCTCTCCCCGTTAAGAAAACGCAGCATCGTCAGTTCGTAGATATGATCATATACGTTTCGCAGATTAGCGCCGAAGTCATAGGCATTGCTGACCGCCACGGTGGTCTCGAGGCTCAGAATGCGCGCCACCTGATGCTGGGTCTCCTTCAGAAGGCGCTGCAGTTGAAGCTCGTCCCGATCCTGCCCGCCGAGGATCAGAATCAGATGGTCGCCGCCCATATCCAACCCTTCGGCCGCATAAGGGCCGGTGCAAATTACTTCTTCGCTGATATTGCGGATGGCGTATTTAATTAATTTCCGGGATGGGAAATCGTAACGTTCGCAAAAGACCGTATACGCTTCGATCCGCAGAACGGCCAAGAACAGAACTTCGCAGGAGGTCAACTGGGTCCGGGAGCGGATATATTCGTAACTTCGGGTACCCGGCGTCCCGTGCAGCACCCACTGCGCGAGAAATTCCGTTCGGACAAGCTCCGATTGGTTGCGCATGGAGGCGTGAAGCTGCTCTACATTGTTCAACAGCAAGTCGATCCCGTCGTTGATCCATTGGATATCGGCCTTGGCTTGGGATGCAGGGTTCGCAAAATTCACCTTCTTCTTCAGTTTCTCCGACAGAAAGGTGATGGAACGCAAGGAACGGTGCGAGCTCCAGAAGAACAATGCCGAGACGATCCCTAGTAGCAGCAATGTATACGTTATCAATTTTTGCTGGAATAAGGTGATGTGGCGGGTCAAGAAGTGATATTTTGTCGAATAGGANACCGCCCAATTTTCCGTCGTGAGTTTAGCGGTATTGACGTACCACCGCTGATTCGGAAGCCGGACTTGAAAGCTGCTGTCCCGCTGCTCCTGCCCTGCTTGATAGAGTTGTTCGTTCAACATAGCTGAAGGGGAGGTGCCTAATAGGACTGACCCGTTCTCGTCGAGAATTCGAATGTCCTGCTCCTTGGACACCGTTTCGCCGAAGAGAAGTTTGTTCAGCAGCGGTTTATCGATCAGCAACACCAGATAGAAGTCGGACGGCTTCTCGGGAGTTGCGGGCAGAACCAGGGCCAGGTAATCCGAACCTTCCAGCGAATGGCTGGAAAAGCGCAAGTATTGACGCTGGAAGGATCCCACCCGCTTCAACATGCTCGGGTCGGCAAAGGACTCAAAGCGGGTGATTCCGGCTTTGGAATCGACGACAAGGCGATACCTCAAATTAATCAGATAAGACCGCTGAATGAGCGGTTCGGTAGACATGAAGTTGGATTGAGCGACGAGCGCAGCGTGGTCGATCAGCGGATCCCGGTTGGTGTTGAAGAACCAGTTCTGAATATTCTGATCGGCATACATGCTGAGCCCGTAAGCTTTCAAATTGCCGAGAATCATATCGGCCTTCGAGGCCAGATTGTTGACTTCGTTTTGCGAATTGCTGCGCACTTCCAGCATGGTGTATTTCGCGAATTCCGCGGACAGAAAATAGACGAAAGGAATCATGGAACAGATCAGCACAGTGGTTAGTAATAGAAAGGTACGAAAATAGGTCTTCTGCAAAAACGGTTTGATCTTCATCTCATTCCAGCACCCCGCGTGTAAATTGATCAATAGAAGAAGCTAACCGGGACGCTTCTTATTCCATCTTATCCGCATCCTGACTTTCGTGTGAAGTCCTCATTTTGACAATGTACAAATTAGGAACATTCAGGAAGGCGGATGACCGCGCGATTCTTAAATTCAGCACCTTTCGTGGCGCAATGAGGACTATGCCCCGCAGCTTCCTCCCGCTCATAATAAACACTGTCAGGATATGGCCACATCGGACAGACCCGCTAGAATGGAGTGATACTGTCAATTGAGCATGTTGAAGGAGCTTGTGAAGAACCGGAACTTGTATACGATGGCGATCCCGGGTGTCGTCTTTCTCATCGTGTTCTCCTATATTCCTCTGGCTGGACATCTGCTGGCGTTCAAGGAATTTCAGATCAGCAAAGGCATATGGGGCAGCGATTGGGTGGGGCTGGACAACTTCCGCTTTTTTTTCTCCAATCGGGATTGGATCCAAGTTACGGTCAACACCTTGTATTTGAATGCGCTGTTCATTATATGCGAGCTGGTTTTTGCGCTGCTGATCGCGCTCTTCTTGAACGAGATTCGCTTGAGATGGTTTAAACGCACGATCCAATCCGTTGTTTTCCTGCCTTACTTTATCTCATGGGTCGTCGTGGGTTATATGACCTTCATTCTGTTCAACAATACGGACGGTCTATTTAACCGCATGCTGAGTGCCAGCGGGCTTCAAGCCGTCGATTGGTACCAAACCCCCTGGGTGTGGCCGATGATTTTGATTTTTACTCGAATTTGGAAAAGTGCTGGGTACTACTCCATTATTCTGATTGCGGCCATTACCGGTTTCTCCGCCGATTATTATGAGAGTGCCCGACTGGACGGAGCCACAAGGATGCAGCAGATGAGGTACATTACGCTGCCATTGCTGAAGCCGCAAATCATTATCCTGGTTCTCTTGGGAGTCGGACGGATTTTCTACGGGGATTTCGGCATGATCTACGGGATTATCGGGGATAACGGCATTCTGTTCCCCACGACGGATGTCATCGATACGTACTCTTATCGGGCGCTAAGACAACTTGGCAATTTCAGCATGTCGTCGGCCGTCGTATTCTATCAGTCTGTCATGGGACTGATCGCAGTCGTTTCGTTTAATGCGCTGATTCGGAAGATTGATAAGGACTCCAGGTTGTTTTAGATGGTTTGAATACGGGGGTTTATTCTCGAAATGGAGGGAGGTGAACTTCATATGAATCGCCCGGTTGCATTGATCCGGCCCGCCCAAGTTCGGCGGAAAAACGGCATCTCCGATAAAATCGCGTTAGGGTCGTTCGGGTTGTTTTTGATCCTATTTGCACTGGTTTGTTTGTTCCCCTTCTGGCTGATGGTCATTAATTCGTTCGCCAGCACCCGAAGCTTGGCGCTGAACGGATATGCCGTATGGCCGACCGAGTTCACTTTGGAGTCCTATCGGTTCCTGCTTCAAGGCAAGCAAATGTTCACCAGCTATGGCATCACATTTGCCGTGACGGCAATCGGAACGGGGATCGGCCTCGTCGTCACCATGCTGTATGCTTACGTTCTGGCTCATCCGAAGAACCGATACGGCGGCTTTCTCTCGTTCATGACCTACGTGCCGATGGTATTCGGTTCAGGGCTGGTCGGCTTCTATCTTCTGGTCGTGCAGTGGCTGCACCTGAAAGATACGCTGTGGGCGCTGGTGCTCCCCTATGTCATGAATCCGTTCTTCGCGTTTATCCTGGTCTCATTCTATCGCTCATTGCCTTATGAATTGAATGAATCGGCTACCATCGACGGTGCGGGAGAGTGGACGATCTTCTTCAAAATTATCCGGCCGATCTCAACGCCAGTGATTGCCACGATCAGCTTATTTTACGCCCTGCAATATTGGAACGATTGGTGGCTGTCGCTCTTGTTCATTGATAACAGCGATATGTACCCGCTTCAGTTGCTTCTGCGGCAGCTTATGTCACAGATGCAGCTCTCGTCGCTGAACCACGGCAATGTACTGACGTTGCCGCCGGCAGAGGGGGTCAAGCTGGCTGCCGTGTGTTTGACGATCGGCCCGATTATTTTCGTGTATCCGATGGTCCAGAAATATTTCGTCAAAGGCCTGACCCTTGGTTCGGTAAAAGGCTAGCGGGCGGGCTGCGAAAAAAAGAGATGAGAAGGGAGTTATTTACATGGCTGCAAAACGCAAATTTTGGGGGATGGCGTTGCTCGGACTAGCGCTTGCTTTATCCGGATGCTCCGGCTCCGGCGGGAACGCTCCTGCCCCGGAAAGTTCCGGGGGAACCGGCGCTTCGTCCCTTGACCCGGTCACTCTGGAGGTCGTCGTTCCGGGGACGAAGGGAGCTAACTTTGATGAGGTGTTGGCGGAAGTCAACAAACGGTTGAAAGCCGAGTTGAACACACAGGTTAAATTTACGGTCATCGATTTCGCCGATCTTAGTCAGAAGACGAACGTCATGTTGGCTTCGGGAGAGAGCGTGGATCTGATCTTCGATGCTCCCTGGCTGCATCTGGACACGATGGCTTCCCAGGGATTTTACGAGGAACTGGGCGGCCTTCTGGAAGAATACGGCCCGAATGTGCTGAAGACAAGACCGCAGCAAATGTGGGATGCGAACAAAATCAACGACAAGATCTACGGCGTCCCTTTAGGCAGCGCTTATACCCAGCAAAGATCGGTGTTCATCCGAAAAGACCTACGGGAGCAATTAAACTTGCCGCCCGTGAAGACGTATGAGGATCTGAAGGCTTATCTCTACGCCGTTCGCGACCATATGCCGGAGATCACGCCGCTGCTCGCCGGTGCGGATGATGTCACCTACAGTTGGGTGAACTGGCTGATTCGGGACGATACCAGCGTGAATATTCGCCCGACGAATTTTGCAGGTGCCAGCTTGATGTTGTATTACAAGGGCAACGATGGGAAAGTCTACAATTTCTTTGAAACCCAGGAGCCAAAGATTTGGTCCAATATCCAGGATGTCCGCAAGCTGTTCGTGGACAAGGTCATGTCGCAGGATGTCTTGACCAATAAAAGCGGCCCGATGGAAATGCAACTCCAGAACAAAGTTGCGGCTACCCCCCAGATGGCCTTTGGCGTTCCCGAATCGTTCAACGACCAGTTGAAGCAGGTCGTGTCTGACGGCGAGTTGGAAGCGGTTCGCCTGTTTGATCTCACTCCGGGAAAGAACATCTCCAATTTTAAGATGGATAACTTCATCTGTATTGTAAAGACCAGCAAGCATAAAGACCGCGCGATGATGTTCCTCGACTGGGCGAATCGGCAGGAGAATTACGACCTGCTGGAGCACGGCATTGAAGGCGTGAACTGGAAAGCCGCCGGCGACCATCAATACGAAACCTTGAACAATGACGGCGGGATCGTGTCGTTTCAGCTCATGCTGAACCCGACGTTGGAGCGGGAGTGGGCCGGCACGGACGAAGAGAATCTGAAGTACAATCAATTTATTACTCAAGCCGACCATTTCACCAAGGACGTCTTAACCGGATTTACTTTCGATCCGACGCCGGTGAAGAACGAAGTGGCCCAGTTTTCGACCATTCAAGCAAAATATTATAACGGTCTGTTTAACGGCGCGCTTGATCCGGACGAATACTTTGCCAAGTTTAAGGCGGAAGGCGAAGCGGTGCTGGGGAAAATCCAGACTGAACTGCAGAAGCAGGTCGACGCTTTCTTGGCGAAGAAATAAATAGATATCAGGGGCTGCCTTCCGGCAGCCCCTGATTGCAGTTGATGGTTATTGTTGTTGGGGCCAGGAACAAATCTGACCGATCGTCCCGGCTAACTGTTCGGCCATCTGCCGATGCTTCTTGACGGAAGGATGCCCGCAGCCCCCCATGCCGTCTTCCGGCCGTTGGATCAGCGGGAACTCCACGAAGTGAATGTTCTTGTCGCCTTCTTCGCTGAGACGTTCCACCAGCGCCTTCAAATAAGGACTTGGACCAAGGGTCATCGGGCCGATGGCGCAGAACAATGGGACGGAGGGATACCTGCCGCGAATGAAACCGACCAATTTGCGGTATTGCTCCATGTAATCCGAAGGCTCGAGGGGCGCGGACCAATCGTTGGTGCCGAGATTAATGACGATCACCTCGGGATCAAAGGGATCCATGGCTTCTTGATCGAGATAAGGACAGAGCGTTTCCATAAAGTAATCCGACATGCGGCCTTCCTTGGCGCCGCCGAAATTCTGGTAGCAGCCCGTACCGGACGCGCCGACGATCAAAGTCTCGGCGTTCAACAGCTGGCCGGTCAGCGAGCTGTAAGCAAGCGCGATATTTTCGCGCGAAGCATCGCAATCGCAAGGGATCTGCGCCTCGTTGCCGAAGCCGCACGTGATCGAATCGCCGATGATGAGCATCCGGTGGGGGAGAGGGCTCGGCGGGCTCAGGAAAGTTCCGTNCCGTCTTCCGGCCGTTGGATCAGCGGGAACTCCACGAAGTGAATGTTCTTGTCGCCTTCTTCGCTGAGACGTTCCACCAGCGCCTTCAAATAAGGACTTGGACCAAGGGTCATCGGGCCGATGGCGCAGAACAATGGGACGGAGGGATACCTGCCGCGAATGAAACCGACCAATTTGCGGTATTGCTCCATGTAATCCGAAGGCTCGAGGGGCGCGGACCAATCGTTGGTGCCGAGATTAATGACGATCACCTCGGGATCAAAGGGATCCATGGCTTCTTGATCGAGATAAGGACAGAGCGTTTCCATAAAGTAATCCGACATGCGGCCTTCCTTGGCGCCGCCGAAATTCTGGTAGCAGCCCGTACCGGACGCGCCGACGATCAAAGTCTCGGCGTTCAACAGCTGGCCGGTCAGCGAGCTGTAAGCAAGCGCGATATTTTCGCGCGAAGCATCGCAATCGCAAGGGATCTGCGCCTCGTTGCCGAAGCCGCACGTGATCGAATCGCCGATGATGAGCATCCGGTGGGGGAGAGGGCTCGGCGGGCTCAGGAAAGTTCCGTTCTCTGCGGTCAAATCGGTAAATCGAATGCGGCCGAATGCGGCCTCCGTACGTTTCTGCAGCGTTAAAGTATGGGGCTTGTCCTCCAGGTCGTCCGCAAGCTGATACCGCTGGTTATCCGGATCTATTCTCATCACCCGGACCGGGAGATCGTCGATATAGACGTTAACCCAGCTCTTCCCCTCTCCGTTGACATCCTCGATTTCGACGGTGATTTCCGTTCCTTGAAAACGTATGGTTATCGCGCTGCCCGGGAGAAAACAGGAAATCCCCTCCGGTTCTTCCTGGAAGAGCCCATGGCGGAGGCTCAAGTTTGAAAAGTCGAATTTCATGTCGCATGACTTCCTTTCAAAGATCGATTTGAATAAAAACACTATGCGTAAGGGTTCTTGCAGGTAGACTCCCGGATCACCAAGGAGACGCCCGACAATATTTTTGTGTTGCCGCCGTGGGTTTTGCCTTGAATAACCTGGTTCAGCAAATGGGCGGCGTTTCTACCGATTTCCTCGAAGTTTTGCCGGACCGTAGACAATCCGATGGACAGATTGCCGGAATGGTCCCAATCGTCAAATCCCATCACGGAGACATCCTGCGGGATTTTGAGGCCGCGGCCGGTCAGCTGCCGGATGATCTCCATAGCAAGCTTGTCATTGGAGCAAAACAAAGCGGTCACCTCCCGCTTCTCAATACGGTCGGCCAGTGTGTCATAGTCGATGCGGGTTAACAAATCATCGTCGGTTACCGAAAGGCCCGCTTGACGCATGGCACTGCAAAAGCCGGCGAATCGCTCCTGCTCGGAGTGAAGGAAGAAGTGGTAGCTCGCGAACTTTATTTGGGTGTGCTTCAGGCGGATCAGCTCCCGGGTAGCCAGGATCGCCCCGTCGTAGTTGTCGCATCCGGCAAAATAACTGGGATGATCCACGTTGTACCGGTCTACCAGCAGATAAGGGATGTTGTGTTGCTCGATGAGCCGATAGTTATCCTGGCTCTGAACCGGATCGAACGGATAAATCAGGAAGCCGTCGACCTTTCGGTCCAGCATTTTCAGAATGGAGGCCTGTTCGACGGCCAAATTTTCATTGCTCCATTCCACGATTAAGGAGTAATTGAATTCGGCTGCGGCTTGTTGCGCGCCTTTGATGATTTTCATATACGATACGTCGAAGTTGTCCTCTGCCGATACAATGAATGCGATCAAACGGCTCGAAGGGTTCGCGGCTTGAGCTCCGTTTACAAAGGAGCCCTTTCTTTTGATTCGCGTGATTACGCCCTCGGCGGCCAGTTCCGTCAGCGCTTTTCGAATCGTGATTCCGCTGACTTGGAATCGGTTCATCAGATCTTCGTCATTCGGCAGCTTGTCGCCGGCTTGAAGCTCTCCGGCTTGGATCTGCTGCAGCAGCGTTTTTTTTACGGTTTCGTATTTTGGTTCGTTCACAGAACTTCTCCTCTTTCACGGCC
>NZ_FCOQ01000018.1:0-458187 GCF_900021165.1 Paenibacillus phocaeensis
ATGCGGACGTGGCTCAGCGGTAGAGCATCGCCTTGCCAAGGCGAGGGTCGCGGGTTCGATTCCCGTCGTCCGCTCCATCTTCATACGCGCCCTTAGCTCAGCTGGATAGAGCGTTTGACTACGAATCAAAAGGTCAGGAGTTCGAATCTCTTAGGGCGCGTTCCTTTGCCGGTGTGGCGGAATTGGCAGACGCGCGCGACTCAAAATCGTGAGGGAAACCGTGGGGGTTCGAGTCCCTTCACCGGCATCAAACAAGACAGGTTCATCAATGGCTTCGGCCGATGATGAACCTGTCTTTCTTTTATGCTCGATCAATGAGAGAATGAATAGTTTAGCTTATATTCCCTCGGACTCATCCCCGTGTATTTCGTGAAGACATGAGTGAAATAAGCAGGCGTTTCAATGCCTACGGCTACCGCAACTTCAAATACTTTATTTGCCGGATTCCGTAGTAATTTCTTGGCCTGTTCAATCCGGTACTTGTTGATGGAATCAATGATGGATTCCCCGGTTACTCGTTTATAGAGGCGGCTAAGATAGCTACTGTTGATATGGATGTGGTCTGCAATAATCTGCAGGTTCAGATTCTGGTTATAATGCTCTCTGATATATTTCTGGCATTCGATCACGATATAATTGGTTTGCTTGTCATTGGACGCCAAAGCCTCTGAACAGCTCTGAATCAAACGCTTTAGGATATCTGTCAACTGCTGGATATTTTTACTCTCCTGGATTTGCTTATACACGGTGGTTTGGCTTTCTGTGGGCTCCGAAACAAAGGGTTGGCTGGCAATCCGCAGACGGAAACAGTAAGAACTGACCGGCAGACAAGCTACCTTCACATTTTCAATCGGTTCTTGGTTGCTTTCTGTATCTCTCAAGCAGGTGGTCCAGCTCGTGGGTGGCCAACTCTTTTTGTCCACGTTGCAGATATTCGGCAATTTGATCTGCGACATGATGCGGAAGCGTAACGGGAGTGATTGCTTGGTTGGCATGTGGACTGTAGACGACGACAGGATTATCGCTGTAAAAGCTGCCCTTCAATGCTTCTCTAGCTTCGCGATAGGCTTGTGACAGCGTTAATACATCTCGATGCAGTGTACTGATGCCCATATTCAGACGATATCGTTGGAAATTGTTAGCCATGGCAAGAGCCTCATTGCAAATGGTGAGCAAGGATTGGATAGAAACGGCCGCGTCCTTGCCGTTCATGGACACGATAACGAGCAAGCTATTTTGTTCCATGGCTAAAGTATAGGACGGGCGATCCGTAATCTGTCCGTCACGATCGGCATTTGCGGATTCCCCCTTAAGCTCCCAGGTTCCTTCAAAAGGATCGGGAGAAGCGTTCTCCAGGACATAGGAGCTGGGATGTCCGTAACCAAAGTCATTCTCTGGGCCGGAAGAGAAATAAAGGTACCATTTGCTGTCCAATCGATAAATGTAGGGCCCCCAGACATAAAGCTCTGCCGATTAATATCGAATATTAATTGTTGACATCTTCACATAGGTCGCTATAATAGAAAAAGTGGCCCGATTTCTTAGATTGGGTAACCATTGATTTCGGGACGTAGCTCAGCTTGGTAGAGCACCTGGTTTGGGACCAGGGGGTCGCATGTTCGAATCGTGTCGTCCCGATTCGAATCAGCAGTCATCCTTTTAGGATGGCTGTTTTTGTTTAGGCGTTGAAACAACCTCGTTGGTTTCCCAATTGAATAAAGCTCCTTACTATCGGCCACAATAGAGACAAAAGTCCGATAGAAGGGGATAACCGTGAATATCTTCCAAATCAAAAAAAACTTCAAAAAACGATGGAGAAGATGGAGACGCGCCATATGGACCGCCAGCGCCTTTTGCCTGATTGCGGTGATGGCCTGGATGGGATTGCCATTATCCACACAAATGGAAAAGCTGATGGCCCGCGAGCCGATAGCTATCGAAACTTTAGGGAAATGGCAGGAAGCTGTCCCCACGGCCGATCACGAATGGTTATTGGACCTGGAGAAGGATAAGTCGCGAATCGTCCATTTGACGAAGATATATACCTGTGGTGAAGAAAGCAGCGTGCTCGGGATTATGACGCCGGAGGAAATCGCTGACTTGATGAAAGACCACCCTGCATGGGAAGGAAGACTGGGCGCAGGGGGCGATGTTTGGATTGAGGAAAAAATCGACGGCCTGTCCGATACCTGCAAAACGCGGGGGTACATCGGTTTGGACAAGGATGGGAATTTGACGTTATTTGACGGTCCGCCGAAGAAGGAAAAGGTGATCCGTACTTTTTTCCAGATGGATGTAGAGATGATGGAGAGCGCCTTGCCTGCGGAAGTGATTCAACAATTAAAGCAAGGGATTCGCATTCAGGATGAAGAAGAGTACAACAGCGTCCTGTCCACCTTCAGCGACTTTGCGATTGAGCCGTCGGAGCGGGTTATGCAGCAAAACGATGAGCAGTCGCAATGAGCAGCAGCCATACTGAAAACGGCCAAAGCAGCGCCCCCTTCCTATGCAAAGGAGGGAGGCGTTTTTTTACGTTGCATTGCACGGTACACCGGAGTTGACGAGGCCTTCCAATGTGGTACTATCTGAGAAAGAAGCTGCTAATTTTCATCGCAATGGAGGCTTTGTTTTGACTAACCTTGTCTCGGAGTGGGCGGAGTTCCGCTTCCCTATATATACGGCTGTCCAAATTCGTTCGTTATACGGCACTTCAAGCTTGCCGATGCACAAAATCCATGAAGAGTTTGCGGTGCTGATCGGCATTGCCGGCGGCAAGGCGGTTCTCGGAATCGAAGACCAGTCCTTTGAGCTTGCCGAAGGCACGGTTATATTGCTTCCGGCCGGAGCCCCTGCCGCGCTGATGACGGATTCCCAGGGGCCGCTGCACGCCTACAAGCTATCCATCGGCATCTCCGGGCCAACCGTATCTCAGTATGACGGCTCCATGAACCACGGCAGCGAGCTGATTGATGGTAAGAATGTGCGACTTTTTCCAAATGAACCGGGGATTGTGGCCATGCTGGAGGAATTGTACCTTTATCGTTCACCGGCTTATGAAGCCCGGCATGTCCAGAATCAACTGGTGTTTTATCGTGTGATTTTTGAGCTGCTGTCCCGAACGGGGACAACCGCTGCGGACATTGGGCAGCCAAGCATGGAGCGAAGCCTCGCCTATATGGAGAACCACTTTAAAGATAAAATCACCCGCGAGCAATTGGCCGCGATGGCGGGCGTAAGCAGTTCGCATTATTCTATTCTATTCAAACGGATTACCGGCTTCTCACCGCAGGAATACCTGTCGCGGCTGCGCGTTCACCGGGCCGTCGAGCTGCTGATCGGCGGTTCGGGCACGCTCCGGGAGATCGCGCAGAAGGTCGGCTACAAGGATGAATTTTACCTTAGCCGCCGCTTTAAACGGCAGACCGGGGTTTCGCCGACGGGATACCACCGCGTTTCTCCGCAGCGCGTGGCCGTCATGCTGACGCCTTATGCGAGCCATCTGCTGCTGCTTGGGCGGGAGCCGGCGCTCACGATTTCGGAGAACGGCGAGTATGTCCAAACCGCTGACCTGCCGCAACCGCAAACGATGAGATTTATCCATACGGACTGTACCTTCGAGCAGTTAAAGTCGGCGCTGCTGGATACCCAAGCGGACATGATTATCGCAGCGGGTCAGCATTTGCATCGGCATGGTTTGAATCCCGAGCAGTTGCGAGCCATCGCGCCTGTGGTAGATATTCCATGGATGGAGCTGGGCTGGAAGGAGCATCTTCGCTTGATCGCCCGGGCGATCAGGGAGAGCGATAAGGCGGAAGCGTGGCTGGCCGCATTTGAACAGGAGGAGATGTCGGCGCGCCAGCTTGTACGGCAATATGCGGCCGCGGGCGAAACCGTGGCGATATTGGTGCTTCGCCCGGAGGGGCTGCTCGTTTACGGCGCCCGCAATGTCGGGTACGTAATCTATCATTCGCTCGAGCTAAGGCCACCGGCCAAAGTGGAGCAGCTTATCAATAAGCTCGGTACGCCCTTTCATTCCATTCCCATCGAACCGGCGGAGTTAGCGGATTACGCGGGGGATCGCCTGCTCGTCATCGTGCTTCCCGACGCCAAAGGTTCAACCGCCCACGCTGACGCCGTGTTTCAGTCTCCGCATTGGAGAGAGCTTCCCGCCGTGCGGCACAACAAGGTGCATCAGCTGGACGTAGATGAATGGATCCCATACAATCCCGTGTCGATCCGGCTGCAGTTGCAACGTGCGATCGCGTTGTTTGCCGGCATTCAATAGTCCAAGCTTCTTTCCTAACAATAAGCTATGGTCTAGCAAAATGAGGCTGAATATAATGATTAATGAAAATGAAACTCATTATCAACTGAAATGCGGATTGATGCATAGCCATTGTAAAAGGGAGAGGGTCATCTTATGAGAAAGCTGTTTGTTCCAATCATATTGTCACTAGCGGTTATGTTGAGCGCGTGCGGTGGAAATCAAACCGATCGCACAGGTACTGGCGGGAATTCTTCCCCAGCGTCTTCCCAGGCTTCAAACGCGTCTGACTCCGGGACCATGACTTATGAATCCGAGAACGGGCCGGTCGAAGTTCCGGCCGATCCGCAGCGTGTCGTTGTCCTGACCCGGTTCCTGACGGGCAATGTGATGCTGCTGAATGTGCCGATCGTCGGAGCGGATGAAATGTCCAAGGAAAACCCTCAGTTTCAAGACAAGCTGAAGGACGTCGAGGCGGTTACGGACGAAAGTCTGGAGAAGATCATCGAACTGCAGCCGGACCTTATCATCGGACAGTCTGATATCAAAAACCTGGACAAGCTCAAGCAAATTGCGCCGACAGTTACTTATACGTACGGCAAAGTGGACTACTTAACACAGCAGCTGGAAATCGGCAAACTGCTGAACAAGGAAAAAGAAGCCCAAGCCTGGGTCGATGATTTCAAGGCGCGGACCAAACAAGCCGGTGAAGAGATCCAAGCGAAGGTCGGCGAAGGAGCGACGGTGTCGGTCATCGAGACGTTCAACAAACAGCTGTACGTGTACGGCTATAATTTTGGACGCGGCACCGAACTTTTGTACGGCGATCTGGGGTTTAGCTTGCCCGAGAAAGCCAAACAAGCCACGGAGAAAGAGGGCTTTTTCGCGGTATCGTCCGAAGTTTTACAGGATTATGTAGGGGACTATATTATTTTCAGCAAAAATGCCGACGAGGACAATTCCTTTCAGAATACACAGTCCTACAAAAATATCCCTGCCGTCAAAAACAACCGGGTATTTGAAGCCGATGCGAAAGCGTTCTACTTTAACGACCCGCTCAGCATGGAATACCAGTTGGACTTCTTCATTAAAAGTTTTCTCGGCAAATGATCAAGGCAACGATACCGATGAGAATTAAAATACGTTCGATTCCGTTTATTTACAAGCTTCTCGGCGGTGTGCTGCTGCTCGTCGCCGCCTTCGTAATATCGATGTGGTTCGGCGCGCAGGAAACGACGCCCCGCGAGCTGTGGCTGGCGCTAACTTCGACTGCCTCCGAAGGGAATATACTCACGCTGCAGGAAATCCGCTTGCCGCGTGAATTGGCCGCGATGCTGGTCGGCGCCGCGCTGGCGGCAGCCGGAGCGATCATGCAAGGGGTCACCCGCAATCCGCTCGCCGATCCCGGCTTGCTGGGGCTTACATCCGGCGCCAACCTGGCGCTTGCCATTATTTTCGCGAGCGTTCCGGGGATCAGTTATTTCGGCATTATGCTGGCTTGTTTTATCGGCGCGGCCGCAGGCGGCGGGTTGGTCATCGGCCTTGGCGCGGTACGCCGGGGGAAGCTGTCCCCCGTCCGCATCGTGCTTGCGGGAGCGGCCATTTCCACCTTCCTTCAAGCCGTCACAGAAGGCATCAGCTTAATGTTCAAAATTTCCAAGGACGTCTCTATGTGGACGGCAGGCGGTTTAATCGGGACTACTTGGGCACAAATTCAGGTGATAGCGCCGGTGATTGCAGCGGGGATCGCAGTGTCCATTCTGTATTCCGGACATTTAACGATTCTGAGTCTGAGCGACGAAGTGGCGGTAGGTCTGGGGCAAAAGCTCGCCCGAATCAAAGGGATTCTGTTTGCTCTGGTCATCCTGCTGACGGGGGCCGCAGTGGCGCTCGCCGGAAACCTCGCTTTCCTGGGGCTGATGATTCCGCATATCGTCCGCAAGGTTGTCGGTACCGATTATCGTTATATCCTGCCTTTTTCAGTGCTTGCAGGGGCGGCCTTCATGCTGCTGGCGGATACGCTTGCCCGGACTATCAACGCGCCTTACGAGACGCCTATGGCAGCGATCGTAGCTATGGCGGGCTTGCCGTTCTTCCTGCTTGTCGTGCGTAAAGGGGGCAAAACGCTATCATGAGTCCGTTAGCGCTTGTTCGGAAACAGCGTCTTATTTTGCTGATCAGCTGCGTGGCGATCGTCCTGACGGCTGTCGCCAGCATGGGATTCGGCTATTCGCCCCTGTCTTTCGACAGGCTGATCCCCGTGCTGCTAGGTCACGGCACGTTCAAAGAGGACTTCGTCCTGTTTTCCGTCAGACTGCCGCGGATTCTGATCACGTTGTTGTCGGGAATGGCCTTGGCGTTGTCGGGATCGATTCTGCAAAGCGTTACCCGCAACGATTTGGCCGACCCGGGTATCGTCGGCATCAATTCCGGGGCCGGCGTGGCGATCTCCGTGTTTTTTCTGTATTTTCCTATCGAGACGGGGGCGTTTGCCTATCTCCTGCCTTTTGTTGCGTTTATCGGGGCTTTGCTCACCGCCGTCCTCGTCTATCTGTTCTCGTACAGCCGGACCCGGGGGCTTGATCCCGTTCGCCTTGTATTGGTTGGAGTAGGCTTCTCCATGGCTCTGTCGGGGATTATGATCGTCATTATCTCCTCGGCGGAACGCGCCAAGGTGGATTTTATCGCCAAATGGATCGCCGGCAACATTTGGGGGACGGACTGGCCTTTTATCGGGGCCTTGCTCCCATGGCTGATCCTGCTTGTCCCGTTTACTTTGTTCAAATCCCGGCAGCTCAATCTGCTCAGCTTAAGCGAGACCTCGGCGATCGGCGTGGGCGTGCATCTGGAACGCGAGCGGCGGGTCCTAATCTTGGCCGCCGTCGCGGCTTCCGCATCGGCGGTTTCCGTCACCGGGGGCATCGCCTTCATCGGGCTGATGGCTCCGCATATCGCTAAAGCGTTGGTCGGACCGCGCAACCAACTGTTCATTCCCGTTGCCGTGCTGCTCGGCGGATGGCTGCTGCTCATCGCCGATACGATCGGCCGCAATCTGATCGATCCTGACGGGATTCCGGCCGGGGTTATGGCCTCGCTGCTCGGGGTGCCTTATTTTGCCTACTTATTGCTCAAGAAGTAGCGTTAAGCGCAAACAGAGAAGATGGCAACAGCCACTTCCTGCTTGCGCTTTTTTTGCATCCACCGATCCATACCTCTCTACAAACTTTTTCCTCAATGTACGCGATCTTTTGCTATAATAAAGTGAATACATATGTTCGCTTTACGCGGGACAGGGCTCCATCCAAAGGATCATGGAGGAGTTTAAGCAACGATTGGGGAGAGATGAGCCTTGCGTATACTTGGCATTGACCCCGGCATCGCTATTGTCGGGTTCGGATTTATTGATAAACAGGGGAGTAAGGTGACGCCGGTACAGTACGGATGCATCCAGACCGAAGCGCATACCCCGGAGGAAGAACGGCTTTTGCATGTCTACGAGGCCATGGTGCAGTTGATTGACAAATACAAGCCGGAGGCGGTGGCGTTTGAGAAGCTGTTTTTCAATCGGAACGTCACGACGGCGATGTCGGTCAGCCAGGCCAGGGGCGTGCTGGTCCTCGCTGCTGTCCAGAAAGGCTTGTCGATAGCGGAGTATACCCCGATGCAGGTGAAGCAAGCGATTGTAGGTTATGGGAAGGCGGAGAAACGTCAAGTGCAGGAAATGACGCGCATGTTCCTGAAGCTTCAGGCGATTCCGAAGCCGGACGACGTGGCGGATGCCTTAGCCGTTGCCGTCTGCCATGCGCATTCCTATACATTAAATTCTAAAATAAACGAGGTATTGCGTTCATGATCGATTTTTTACGAGGCCAGATTGCCCATTTGGAACAAGAATACGTTGTCTTGGATGTGCAGGGGGTAGGGTATCGGGTGTTTTGCCCCAATCCTTACGCTTTGGCCGCTAAAGGACAACAGGAAACGGTGACCCTATACACCCATCACCATGTCCGGGAAGATGCCATTCTGCTGTTCGGATTCCCGACCCGCGAAGAGCAGAAGCTGTTCCGCAAACTGATTGAAGTATCCGGCATTGGCCCGCGCGTAGCTCTGGGGATCTTAAGCGGCGGCAATCCGGACCATGTGGTGGCGGCGATCTATCAGGAGAATATCGCGTTTCTGACCAAGCTGCCGGGGATCGGCAAGAAGACGGCCCAACGGATGATTCTTGATCTCAAGGACAAGCTGGAGGGCGTCGGGGGGACCTTGTTTGACCCGGTGCCGGCTGATGTTGGAGAGGCGGGGCTGGATACCGGAACTCCGGGTTGGCCGGAGGCGCGGGAAGGACTGAAAGCGCTGGGGTATACCGAAGCGGAGCTGGACAAGGTCTGGCATCGCCTGAAGGACGAGGTTGCGCCGGACGAAGCGGTGGATTCCGTTATGAAAAAGGCGCTAAAGCTGCTGTACGCCGGCTAAGGATGAGGAGAGGAAAGGAGCTTAGCGCATGATGGAGGACCGGATCATATCCGCAAACTTAATGATGGAAGATCAGGCGGTGGAGTTAAGCCTGCGGCCGCGTTATTTGGCGGAATATATCGGACAGAATCAGATTAAGGAAAATTTACAAATCTATATCGAAGCGGCGAAAATGCGCAAGGAAGCGCTGGATCACGTGCTGTTGTACGGACCGCCGGGACTTGGCAAGACGACGCTGGCCAACATCATCGCCAACGAACTTGGCGTCAATTTGCGGACAACCTCGGGGCCGGCCATTGAGCGCCCGGGGGATTTGGCGGCTCTATTGACCAATCTGCAGGAGGGCGACGTCTTGTTCATCGACGAGATACATCGGCTGCACCGGACGGTGGAGGAAGTGCTGTATCCGGCGATGGAGGATTTCGCGCTCGATATCATGATCGGCAAGGGGCCGAGTGCACGGTCCGTTCGCTTGGACCTGCCGCCCTTTACGCTGGTTGGGGCCACAACACGAGCCGGGCTGCTGTCGGCACCGCTTCGCGACCGTTTCGGGGTGGTTAGCCGCCTTGAATTTTATAATATCGACGAACTCAGCTATATCGTGTCACGGGGGGCGGATATCTTCGGCATTGAAATGGTTGGGGATGCAGCAACGGAAATTGCGCTTCGTTCACGGGGCACGCCGCGAATCGCGAATCGGCTGCTGAAGCGGGTGCGCGACTATGCGCAGGTCCGCGGCGACGGCATGATTACGACGGATATCGCTAAAGAGGCGCTGCAATTACTGCAGGTTGACCCGATGGGGCTGGATTTAATCGACCATAAAATGCTGCGTGCCATGATCACAAGCTTCCGGGGCGGTCCCGTCGGACTCGATACCATCGCCGCGACGATCGGCGAGGAGAGTCAGACCATAGAGGATGTCTATGAGCCTTACTTGATGCAGATCGGATTTCTCCAGCGGACGCCGCGAGGACGCATGGTGACGCCGGCAGCTTATCAACATTTGGGTTTGCCGATACCGGAAACGCCTTAACCACTTTAACTTAGCCTATTGGCATCATGAGGAGGAGAAGCGGGTTTGAAACGTACAAGACGGACATTTTCGTTAGGCCGATGGGGAAAGGGAATTCTCGCCGGGTTACTGTTAGCCGGGGGGATTCACCTTCCGGCGGCGGCTGATCAATCGGATACCACACGCGTTCGCGTGGCTATGTACCTGGACCTCGGCAGCACTTATAAGTCAACAACACCGGCGGTGACCCTGAAGACGGCTGCGGCAGCGGAAGCGGGCTTTGTGGTCAACTCTGGATTGGAGCCTTGGCTGCAATTGGGAGCGGGAAATACGGCAAGGTTCAGCGTTAACGGTTATAAGGTCAAAGCGTTGGAATCCGCT
The DNA here is from genome assembly GCF_900021165.1 of Paenibacillus phocaeensis. Taxonomy (GTDB): domain Bacteria; phylum Bacillota; class Bacilli; order Paenibacillales; family Paenibacillaceae; genus Fontibacillus; species Fontibacillus phocaensis. The sequence continues at coordinate 10,134 of NZ_FCOQ01000018.1, forward strand.
GACTGGGGGGCGGTCTCCGCTGCCGTTAAGAAGCTGCAGGGAACGACGGATAAGCCGGTGGCTTACGCCGCAGATCAAGCAGCAGGAGGCACCCTTTATCGCGTATACACGGGTCCCTATGCCAGCGCTGCAGAAGCGCAAAAAGCAGCGGACCGGGTCAGCCAAACGTTGTCCGCTTCCTTAAAAGGGGCCAAGGCCGAAGCACGCGGGCCCTGGTATGTTAGTGCCGGCTCGTTTGCGAGTCAATCCGAGGCGGTAAGTTTAAGCCAGACGTTGAATGCACAGCATGCAGAGGCGGCTGCGGTTATGATCGGGCCGCAGCAGTATGCGGTATGGGTTGGAGGAGCTTTAAGCGCAGCGGAGCAAGCCGCGCTGCAAACCGAGTTGAGCGGGCTCTATCCCGCGTATTCTTGGGCTCCGGTCAACGAGACGGTACCCGCATTACTACTGCATCGTGATGTGACGCTAAACCTGGATGCCCCCGCCGGCGTTGATCATTACGAGCTCAGCGGGGAAGGCGCCACATTGTCCGTCCGGGATGACGGCAATTCCCCGATTCAGGTGGTGGAACGCTCAGGGCGCAGTTACCGGGGGGATTTTGAAATCAGCAAAGTGAACGGTCAACTGGCGCTCATCAATGAGCTGCCGTTAGAGCAATATCTATATTCCGTTGTTGCGGGCGAAGTTCCGTCGTCCTGGCCGCAGGAAGCTTTGAAAGCCCAGGCGGTTGCGGCTCGCAGCTATGCGTTGTACAATGCGGGACTCAACAAATTTAAGGTTGCCGGCCTCGTGGATACGACTTTAAGCCAAGTGTACAACGGTACGGAGAAGGAAGTGCCCAGCATCGTCCAGGCCGTGGATGCCACGGCGGGGGAGGTGCTGACAGCGGGCAACGGGCAGATCGTGGAAGGCATCTTCGCATCCAACAGCGGCGGTGTAACGGCGGATTCGACGGAGGTCTGGGGGAATGTGAATCCGATTTATTCCAGCGTGCCCAGCGACGGAGATGAATCGGCGCAAGCTTCCCTGAAGTCGTGGTATCAGGTTCTGCTGTCGAACGGAATAACGGGATATGTCCGGGAAGACAACACGACTTTAAATGGAACGACACCGGCCGGCTTGCAGAAGCTGACGGTGACGACCAGCAACGTTCTGGTCCGGAAGCTGCCGTTGATTCAATCGGAGGTGGATCCGGTTGCCAAGTTGAACCCGGGCGATCAGGCCATCGTATTGGACAAGGTGCCTGAATCCAGTTCCTACGCGTGGATTCGTGGACCTTTCAGCTCGGATGAGCTGGTGAAATCCCTGAAAGGCAAAACGACAACGGAAGCCCCGTCTTCGATCTCGAATCTGGAAATCACACAGCGCGGACCGTCTGGCCGAGTGACGCAGGTGAAGGCCGACGGCCAGCCGCTCGAGGTGAAATATGCGGACTCGTATCGCTCTGCTCTCGGCAGCTTGCCAAGCACCCTGTTTGATATCGTCCAAACCGGGCGGTATACTGTACAAGGTGCAGGAGGAACAACAGGAACAGGCACAGCCACGTCGTCCACGTCGATTCTGTCGGCTTCGGGCAAGACAACGGCGAACGGCAAGCTGGTCGTCATGAGCGGTGATCAGACGGCCCGCGTGGTTGACACTTCCAATCAGTTCGTCTTCGTTGGACGAGGAAACGGCCATGGCCTGGGGTTATCCCAGTGGGGAGCCAAAGGGTTGGCCGACGCCGGGTATGATTATCGGCAAATCTTGCAACACTACTACCAAAATGTGACTATCGTTAAGGAATGAATAAACCGATGAATGTGGATCTTTATGATTTCGAGCTCCCGGAGGAGCTGATCGCCCAAACGCCGCTGGTCGAGCGAAGCGCTTCGCGTCTGCTGACTTTAAATAAACAAACCGGGGAAATCCGGCATCATACCTTTTCCGATATTCTGGAGTATTTGCAGCCTGGCGATACGTTGGTGCTCAATGACACTCGGGTCATCCCGGCTCGCTTGTTCGGTGTTAAAGAGGATACCGGCGCCAAAGCGGAAGTGCTGCTGCTCAAAAATCTGGGCGAGGACCGATGGGAAGCCCTGGTCAAACCCGGGAAGAAGCTGAAGGCCGGTGCGGTTATCGTATTCAGCGAGGAGCTGCGTGCAACCGTGGAGTCCGAAGGAGAGATGGGCGGACGAGTGCTGCGGTTTGCTTATGAAGGGATTTTCAATGAAATTCTGGATCGACTTGGCCAGATGCCGCTGCCTCCTTACATTAAGGAGAAGCTGGATGACCGTGAACGTTACCAAACCGTGTATTCCAAACATGAAGGGTCTGCCGCCGCACCAACCGCAGGTCTGCACTTTACCGAAGATTTGCTGGAGCTGGTGCGGGCCAAAGGGGTAACCCTCGCTTTTGTTACGCTGCATGTCGGTCTGGGCACGTTCCGGCCGATGTCGGTGGATCGGGTTGAGGATCACGTCATGCACGAAGAGTATTATGTACTGCCTCAGGAAACGGCGGACATCTTAAATGAAACGAAAGCCAGAGGAGGCCGGGTTGTCGCCGTCGGGACTACCTCCGCGCGGACGCTGGAGACCGTAGCCCAGCAATGTGGGGACGGACCTATCGTCAAAAGCAGCGGGTGGACAGGGATTTTCATCTATCCCGGCTACTCATTTGGGCTGGTGGATGCGCTCCTCACGAACTTTCATCTCCCGAAATCGACGCTGGTTATGCTGGTCAGCGCCCTGGCGGGGCGGGAGCGGATCTTGAACGCTTATCAGGAAGCGATCCGCCTGAAGTACCGTTTCTTCAGCTTTGGCGACGCCATGTTCATTTACTAAAGAGGTATCCATTACGAGAAGAGGACGGTTGATCAGATTGGCAGCAGCAATAACCTATGAACATATCAAGACCTGCAAGCAATCCGGCGCCCGGCTGGGGCGCGTGCACACGCCGCATGGCTCGTTCGACACGCCGGTCTTTATGCCGGTTGGCACACAAGCGACCGTGAAAACGATGAGTCCGGAAGAGCTGAAGGAGATGGATGCCCGGATTATTCTGAGCAACACTTACCATCTCTTCTTGCGGCCGGGGCATGAGATCATTCGCGAAGCGGGAGGACTGCATAAATTCATGAACTGGGATCGCGCGATTCTGACGGACAGCGGCGGATTCCAGGTGTTCTCGCTCAGTGAAATGCGCAAAATCACGGAGGAAGGCGTGCACTTCCGGTCCCATCTGAACGGCGATAAACTGTTCTTGTCTCCGGAAGTGGCGATGGAAATCCAGAATGCGCTCGGCTCGGATATTATGATGGCATTTGATGAATGCCCGCCTTATCCGGCGGATTACGATTACGTGAAGAACTCGCTGGAGCGCACGACCCGCTGGGCGGAGCGCTGCTTGCAGAGTCATGCCCGTCCCCAGGATCAAGGGTTGTTTGCTATCGTTCAAGGCGGCATGTACGAGGACCTGCGCAAGCAAAGCGCCCGCGATTTGACTTCGCTGGATTTCCCGGGGTATGCTATTGGTGGACTGAGTGTAGGCGAGCCTAAGCCATTGATGTATGAGATGTTGGAATATACCGTTCCCCTGCTGCCGGCAGACAAGCCGCGTTATTTGATGGGGGTCGGATCGCCGGATGCGTTGATTGAAGGGGCGATTCGCGGAGTCGACATGTTCGACTGCGTGCTGCCGACCCGGATTGCCCGCAACGGCACAACCATGACCAGCCAAGGCCGGCTTGTCGTACGCAACGCTCAGTATGCCAATGATTTCGGACCGCTGGATCCCGAGTGTGACTGCTATACCTGCCGAAATTACTCCAGGGCGTATCTTCGCCACCTCATCAAAGCCGACGAGACATTTGGGCTGCGATTAACTACATACCATAATCTGCATTTCCTCATCAATCTGATGGGCAAAGTCCGTCAGGCGATTATGGACGATCGGTTATTGAGTTTCCGGGATGAGTTTTTTGAGCAGTACGGTCTGTTTGGCAATGACAAAGGATTTTAAACAGTTAGTTATCTTGGAAAGGGGGATAAGACATGTTCTTTCAGTATGCCGCACAGCCGCCGGCCGCCGGCAATTCGCTGATCACCATGATCATTCCGTTTGTTATCATGATTGCTGTTTTCTACTTTCTATTAATTCGCCCGCAGAAGAAGAAGCAGCAACAACGCAATACGATGCTGAATGCGCTGAAGAAAGGCGACAAGATCGTAACGATCGGCGGGTTGCATGGGACGATTATGGAACTGACCGACGATACGGTAGTGCTTCGCGTCAATGACGTAACCAAGCTGACGTTTGACCGCAGCGCGATCAGCCACGCGATCAAGGAGTCGGAAGGGTAATTTCCGATAAGCAAACCAAGCAAGAGCCTGTATGCTACAGGCTCTTTCGTATTATCAGGTTATCCAGTGTTTAAGGGGTAGCCGTTTTTCTTATGTCTTGATTCGGTTTAAGGCTTCCGGGCGGCGAAGAGTTCGCCATACGTTTCCCCCAAGCAAGGCCGATGGTTGAGGCTGAAACGGCTAGCACCACTCCCCCGATCATGTCCGTAACCCAGTGAATTCCCAAATAAAAGATCGAGAACAGAATGATGGCCGAACAGCAGGAAGCCATTAGGCCCCAGCGCCGGTTTCCTGAGCGCATTGCCAAAATGGCCATAGAGACGGAGACTGAGGTGTGCAGGCTGGGGAAACAGTTATCGAGACCGGACAAAGGGCGGTAAACCTTCTCGAAATCCGGGAAGACCTCCAGCATATAAAAAGAAGCGCCCGACGGAGAATACGACCATACCTCGTTTACGGGGAACAGCAAATAAAAAGGAAGCGCCACCACGTAATTCAGGATCACGGTACAACAGGTGGCGTACAGCAAAGGGAGTCGGTCGTCGGAAGCATAAATCCCCAGCGAAGCAAGAATAAGAGCTTGAAAAACGACTAAATAGAAGAAGGCGGCCACTTGGGTGACGGCTGGTGCATGAAACAGGCTTTGAAAGGAAGCGACAAAATGCCCCTCGATGCTTAAGATCCACGGGGTGAAATCCATATTGTAGGGAAATTGATTTTCCAGTAACAGTTCATATCTATTTAACAGCAGAACTCCGGCGGTCAACAGCGGAAGCCACAGCAAATGCCTTGATTTGATCAGTTGCCGAAACAATGAAATACCGGCATGCCAGGGCGAGCGAGACGTGTTGACCCCGATTAGGATTAGAACGGAGATTCCGGTCAGCCAGGAAATGCCGGACATGGAATAATACATGATACGAGAACGACCTCCTCATATGATGTCGGTTGGACTATGTCCAACTTATCATGAATGGAGGCCGCCGTAAAACCCGGTTTACTTGCGAACGAGATTCACTCCGATCATGCCGCCGATTGCCCCGATCACCAACCCGGGCAAGATTAATCCCCATTCCCGCAAGCCGAGCGACGTATCCATGGCCAAGAAGCTGATCAGCAACAAGAGCAGCACATACAGCGCTCCGGTCAGTGCCCCTTGATACCAGCCTTTCTCTTTTGCCCGTTTGCCGGAGACGATCCCCCCAAACAATACGGCAGCAGCGTGTACAAGATACGTGTATAACGTCATTTCATACTCTTCCAGCATGTCCCCTTGCAGCAATAAGGATAAAATCAAGGCACCGATCATCATCCACAAAAATCCATACCATAACCCGGCAACGGTGGGTTGGGACAAACGAACCCCGAAAATTCGCCGAATCAAATGCATTGCGCTCAACCTCCTGTCCTCCATGTCTTGACAGACGTTTTACCTCATTTTATGGTCAAGCTTCCCCGGATAGACCAGACTTGGCCAAAATTGAGCAAGGAAGAATATTGCAACCTTCCCGCATTTTAACCTGCGAAGCTTTCGCATGGATTAGGAGGGGGGCGGTCAGAATACCTATACCATGTTCTGTGCGAGCTTCTAACCAGAGGAGGGATTGGCGTGGTCGAGCATATGGCAAACCATATCTTCCGAACCGTCCTGATGTATTTCTTGGTGTTCGGAGTCATGCGTATTATGGGCAAAAGGGAGATCGGCGAATTGTCCATCTTCGATCTGGTTATATCGGTAATGATTGCAGAAATCGCTGTGTTTGCGCTGGAGGACATCAACCGGCCGATCTATGACGGAGTTGTTCCCATGCTTACGCTGCTGTTGATTCAGATCGCGATTGCAATGCTGTCGCTGCGTTTTCGTAAAGTGCGTTTGTGGTTTGACGGCAAGCCCAGCGTCATCATCCAGAACGGGCAAATCAACCGTAAAGAAATGCGGCGCCAGCGATACAATCTGGATGATTTGCTGATGCAGCTTAGATCCCAGAAAATCGACAGCGTCGCTGACGTCGAATTTGCCGTGTTAGAAACCACGGGGCAGCTGAGCGTGATTCCGAAGGAGAAATCCGGAGGTCAGGAAGGATCGCATCCCAAAAAGAAGGAAGCCCGTCTCTCCGCGAAAATCAAATACGAGGCGCTCCCGCTGCCGTTAATTATGGACGGCAAGGTAAACGACGATAACTTGAAGCAAATCGGAAAAACGCGCTTTTGGCTGAAAAATCAAATCCAATCGAAGGGCTTGACGGATTTTAAACAGGTGTTTTTTTGCAGCATCGATCATAAGGGCAAGCTATATATTAACGCGATCGACGAGAAGCAATAAGCCGCGGTTATCTTCGGAGCCACTTGCCGAGGACCGGGATCCGTTTCAGGTCCTGGAGATCGAACAATCCCATGATTCCGGCAAGAGCCAGATAAAGCAACCCGGACAGCAGAGCTGCCGTCAGGAATTGCCACCCCATTTGCGAGCTGATGACCAGGTGCTTGTAGAAGTAGTCCGCAGCGGCGGCCATAATGATCATTGCCGCGCTTACCTTAAGCATATCTAGATAAGGCAAGCGATAGCGAAGGGTCTTGGACACGCTGTACCCGTGCATGACAGTCACTACGATAAAGTTAATAATAATAGCGATAATTGCGCCGTAGATTCCTAGCGCCGGGTTGGAGGCAAGGTAGAAGATCAACGAAATCTTGATGATCGCCCCAACCAACGTGTTGATGAGTGCGCGCCCCGGTTTATCCAACGCTTGCAGCGTGGCCTGCAGCGGCGTCTGCACATACAGCAGAAGGGCAAACGGCGCCATAATTCTGAGCATCCCCCCGATGGTTCCGTCGTTATAAACGAGCCGGCATATCGGGTCGGCCAGGACAAACATGATCGCGGCGAACGGAGCGCCGGTGACCAGCGCAAGCCGCAAGGATTGATGAAGCCGCAGATGGATCGTCTTGACATCCCCGCGTGCCTGCGCCTCGGCTAAGGAGGGGACCAGGGACACTGCAAGCGAGGAAGTTAAGGCTCCGGGCAGCAGCAGAAGCGGAATGATCATCCCTTGCAGCGCCCCGTATTGGGAGGTGGCTACACCAACGCTTATGCCCGCGATCGCCAGGCTTCGCGCCGTCGTAATCGACTCCAGTAGGTAGGATAGGGAACCAACCAGGCGGCTGCCCGTGACCGGTATCGCGATGCGCAGAATACGGCGCAACGTTGCTGCGAAGGGATTAGCCGTTTCATTTTCAGCAGAATGGTCAGGATCGGGGGATTCCGACATGGCGCTCTGGAGGGAGTTTGCCGACTGCTCCCGGCGTTGCAATCGCCGATATTGCCACAGCAGAACGCCCATTCCAACTACCTCGCCGGCCACGACGCCAAGCATCGCCCCTGCGGCTGCATAAGCAATTCCCATGGGCAACAGCAGATAAGAAAACCAGAGGACGCCGATGATGCGGGCAACCGTCTCCAAGATCGAGGAGACCGCCGAAGGAATCATATCCTGCTTCCCTTGGAAATATCCGCGGTAGACCGACGAGACCGCCACAATTACAATCATGGGGCTCATGGCGATAAACGTATGATAGACACGTGGATCGGTCAGGATATACCGGGTCACCCAAGGGGCGCCAAATAAGCAGAGAAATGTAAACAAAAATCCGGCTGCCGTCGTAAACACCAAGCTTGTCCGTAAAATCGACACCGAACGGTCGGGTTTGCCTGAAGATTCGGCTTCGGCCACCAGTTTCGCTACCGCAAGCGGAATACCGCCGGTGATCATCGTGACCAGCACGAGAAAAAACGGATACCCCAGTTGATACAGCCCAACCCCTTCGGCCCCGATCACGCGGGGCAGCATGATGCGCGGAATGAAGCCCAGGAGGCGGTTTACGATCCCTGCCACCAATAGAATCATCGTACCCTGGATAAAGGTTTGTTTATTCAATCGAAACTCCACTCCCCCGGCAGCAGTCCATTGCTTCTAATCGATGCGGCAGCTGCCTAATAAACTCGTAAGCAAGGCCCGTACAACCTCTCTCTTCATGGATATGACAGACCTGTCCCGGTTCATGACTCGTCTTTTTTGCAAGATTCCCAAATGGAAGAACTCTTCTAAGCAGGATTCGGAGATTTAGGGTAGAATGTAATAAGACGGGTTTTCTAAGGAGGCTTGAAGCGTGGCTGAAGATCAAATGACGGACCAACAACTGAACGAGGCAATCGAGGGCTTGTGTCGCAGCAAGGCCGAAGAGTTCCGGCTTATCGGGTACGAACATATCACCGGACCTGACATTTGGGAGTGTATCAGCCATAAATACGAGAAGGGCGGAATCCCCCCTTTGTATCAGTTGGTCAATGACATTCTTTCTCTGAAAGTAACCCAGTTTATGAACTATATGACGATGTCCGCTTATCGGGGATCCCGTTTAGATTGAAGGGGATCTTTTTTTTCGTGCCGGTCGTTAATCAAATTGACAATATTAGATAAATTGACTGGTTTTTCGGCCATCGCTATAATAGGAATATTGAGAATTTGAAAGGGGAAAGAAGTACGGGATGAAAAGAATTATCGCATTCATAACCGTCGTGGTTGTCTCGTTTGGGATCATGGCTTGGACAACCCCCGACCTGTTGAACAACGTACGTCTCGGCCTTGATTTGAAAGGCGGCTTTGAGATTCTATATGAAGCCAGTCCGCTTGAGGGCGGAAGCGGGGTTACGCGTGAATCCTTGATCCAAACGGCCAAAAGCCTGGAGGACCGGGCGAACAAGCTGGGGACAAGCGAGCCGGAAGTGACGACGGAAGGCACGAACCGGATTCGCCTGAAGTTGGCTGGCGTGACCGATGAGGCTACGGTGCGCAAGACGATGAAGGAACCAGCTACGCTGACGTTCCGCAGTAAGGACGGCACGGAGAAGAACGCCGACGAATACAACAAAATCGAAATGATCGGCACGGATTTTGCTGCAAACGGAGCCAAGCTGGAGTTCACCCAAATGAACGAACCGGTGGTCAGCATCAAAGTGAACAGCAAAGAGAAATTTGCCGAAGTGACCAAGCGGTTGCTGGGACAACCGTTAGCGATCTATATGAACGACGAGTTGGTCTCCGACCCGGTCGTTCAAGCCGTTCTGACCGACGGAAGCGCACAAATCAGCGTGGGCGGCGACTTGGACAAGGCCAAGGAACTGCGCGACAAGATCAACCTTGGCGCACTCCCGCTTCAATTAACGGAGAAATATTCGCAAAGCATCGGCGCAACGCTGGGTAAGCAATCGCTGGACAAGACGATTGAGGCTGGCCTGATTGGCTCCCTCTTCATTCTGTTGTTCATGATCGGCATGTACCGGGTGCCTGGGTTGATCGCTTCGTTCACGTTAATCGTGCACACCTGGTTGCTCATTCTCGTGTTCGTCTGGGCCGATTTTACCCTGACCCTGCCAGGGATTGCAGCGATTATTCTCGGGATCGGGATGGCGGTTGACGCCAACATTATTACCAATGAACGGATCCATGAGGAAATGCGGTCCGGCAAGAGCATTATGTCCGCCGTTAAAGCAGGGGACAAGCACTCCCTGCGTACCGTGCTGGACTCGCAGATTACGACGATCATCGTTGCGGCCGTGATGTATGCGTATGGTACGGGGGCCGTCAAAGGTTTTGCCTTGGTGCTCATCGTGGAAATCGTACTCAGTATCGCCACGAATATCTATCTCTCCCGTTTCCTGCTGAACCTGCTGCTTAAAGCCGGCAAGCTGTTGAAACCGAAATATTTCGGTGTGAAGGAGCGTGACATTCGTGAGCTTTAATAAGAATCTAGATTACGTACATCTTAGCAAATATTTCTACACCCTATCGCTCGTCCTGACCATTGCCGGCATTATCTGTCTGTCGTTCTTCGGCTTGAACTACAGCGTTGACTTCAAAGCGGGATCCAATGTCGATATTTCGCTGTCCAAGCCTCTGACGGCGGAACAAGTCAATCCGATTCTGGAGAACCTGGGCATTGATGAAGGGGCGACGATCAGTCCCGGGGAAGACCGGATGAATATCCGGTTTACGAAAGTCTTAAATGAAGATAGTGATGCGAAACTGAAAGCGGAAATTTCGAAACTGGACGAGAAAGCTTCGTTTGAAGTGAATACCGTGGATCCGGAAATGGCCAAGGAGCTGGCGCGCAATGCGATTTACGCGGTCTTGATCTCCTGTCTCGGGATTATCATCTATGTCAGCATCCGGTTTGAATGGCGGTTTGCCGTAGCCGCGATTGTAGCGTTGCTGCATGATGCCTTTATGGTCATCGCCGTGTTCTCGATCTTCCGGCTTGAGGTGGACTTGACGTTTATCGTAGCTGTATTAACAATTATCGGTTATTCGATTAACGATACGATCGTTATCTTTGACCGGATCCGCGAGAACCTGCGTTTTGCCAAGCAGAAGTCCCGCCAGGATCTGATCAAGCTGGTAAACGAAAGCGTATCGCAAACCATCATGCGTTCCTTATATACCGCATTAACGGTGTTTGTAGCTGCGTTCTTCCTCTTCCTGCTGGGCGGGGAGTCGATCCGGATGTTCTCGCTTGCGATGGTGATCGGGCTGTTGTTTGGGGCATATTCCTCCATCTTTATCGCCAGCCCGCTCTGGTTCGTATTGAAGAGCAAGCAAAAGCGCAAACCGGCCAAAGCTTCTTAAGCGGCCGTCAGGCCAGATTGAACCGCCAATCGATTAGCTGGATAAGGACAGAGCCGCGTCTTTTGACGCGGCTTTCGCAACTTATCCGTTTTTACGTGCATCAGGAGGGAGATTATGACACGAGAACAACCTGTTATTCCTGGACCGGCGACTTGGCCCGGGATCGTGGGGGATGTCGTTCTGGCTGTGTTTTTAGGGACGGTAGGACTGCTGTACGGCAGCCTGGCATTGCTGGCCGGGGCCTTATATTCCGCCTGCGATGCCGCCGGAGGTGGGGCAGCCAGACTGCCTGGACTGGGAAATCGGCGTTTGCGGCGGGCCGGATGGTCCCCGAGCAAAGCGTCGCCCGAGCCGCTGCCAGCTATTTTCTTCTCCGTTTTTCTGTTGATGGGCGCCGTACAGCTGTGGATTGCGGCCATTACCGACATCGTTGAAGCCGATACCACTCCGCCGGAGACCTTCGTTTTGGCGGCTGTCCTCCTATCGATGGCTTTGCGGGAGACGCTGTTTCAAATCAAATGGCGGTCTGTCCGCAGGAAGTCGGATGGCGAGCTGCAATCGCTCGTCGAGAAACATCGCCATGCCCTGTTCTCCTCCGTGATTGTCCTCGCCGGGGTATTTGGGGCGATGGGAGGGGGAGCCTGGGATTTGCCGGCGATGCTCTATCTTGAACCGGTTGCCGCTATTCTGGTCGCGTCGCATGTGCTGATTCAAGTCTATCGGCTGGTCACACGCTCCATTTACGGTCCGATCTCGCAGCAGGTACGCGAAGAAGATGCTGCTTCATTGATCGAGACGGTGCAGCGAGTGCATGGGGTTATCACCGTTGAGGATTTGAAGGCACAGGAGAAGGGCCATTATGTGACCGTAAGTGCCCGAATCAGCGTGAACCCGCGGATTACCGTCATGGAAGCCAATGATATCGCGAATCGGGCGAAAATGCTGCTGCTCAACCGGTTTTCCCACGTCACCGACGTTCGGATTCAAGTTGCGCCTTACGAGGCGGAATATCCGTACAAGAGCAATGCCGAGGAATCCGACAGCGACTTGCCGAACCTGCTTCAGTAAGCCGGCCCTAAGGATAGAACCGACAGGAAGAAAGAAGGTGCCGCTTGTGCTTCACTCCAAATATCGCTGGTCTCAGCTGCCCTGTGACGAAGGGGCAGCCGGCCAGCTCGCCGGCCAGTTGAACATCTCCCCGCTGCTTGCTTCCTTGCTGGTTACACGGGGGATGGAGAACCCGGAAGAGGCGGAGCTATTCTTACAAGGAAGCCTCGCGAATCAACATGATCCCATGCTGCTCAGCGGGATGAAGGAAGCCGTTCCCCGCATCCGCCGCGCGGTGGAGAAGGGCGAGCGGATCTTGATTTACGGGGATTATGACGCCGACGGCGTTTCATCCACGACGTTAATGATCCACCTGATGAGGCGTCTTGGTGCTACATATGACTATTACATTCCACATCGTACGAAAGAAGGATACGGCCTGCATATTCCGGTGCTGGAACATTTTCAGAAGAAAGGCTTTACATTGATCGTGACGGTGGATACGGGGATCAGTGCCGTCGAGCAGGTGGCTTATGCCAATGCGGCGGGGATGGATGTCATCGTCACCGATCACCATGAACCGCCTGCGGTTTTGCCGGAAGCGTATGCCTTGATTAACCCCAAGCTCCCCGCCTGTACGTACCCTTTTAAGGGGCTGGCCGGAGTTGGCGTGGCGTACAAGCTGGCTCAGGCCTTGATGGGCGACGACATTCCGGAGGCCTGGACGGAGCTCGCCGCATTGGGAACCATCGCCGACCTCATGCCATTAACCGGAGAGAATCGGGTGATCGTCAAGGCGGGGCTGGCTTCGATGGCCCGTTCGGCTTTCCCGGGAATGACGGCGCTGCTCGGCACGTCCGGATGGTCCAGCGGAGAAGTGACCTCGACGGCCGTTGCCTTCGGTTTGGCGCCGCGGATTAATGCCAGCGGCCGGATGAGTCACGCCAACCGGGCGGTCGCCTTGTTGACGGCGGAGAGCATGGAGGAAGCCGAAGCGATTGCCGAGGAACTGGATGTGCTGAACAAGGAGCGCCAAATGCTCGTTGAAGAAATGGTGCAGGAGGCGCTTCGGCAATTGGAAGACCAGGAGAAGACGGAGGGGATCCCGGACGTCATCGTCGTAGCCGGTGAAGGATGGAATGCCGGCGTTGTCGGGATCGTGGCCTCCAAATTACTGGAACGTTATTATCGTCCCACGATCGTGTTGGGCATTCATCCCGAGACAGGAGAATGCAAAGGTTCGGCCCGCTCGATCCCCGGCTTTGACATTTACGAAGCATTAACGGATTGCGCCGATCTGCTGGATCATTTCGGCGGCCATCCTTCGGCGGCCGGGATGTCCCTTAACCGGGAGCGATTGGAAGAATTCGGCCGCAGATTAAATGCTTATGCAGCCGGCCGACTGACGCCGGAGCACTTCGTGCCGGTTCTGCAGACGGATTTGGCTTGTTCCCTGAAGGATGTCACGCTGCAGGCAATCGAGCAGCTTCAGCATCTGGCGCCATTCGGCATGGCCAACACCTGCCCAAGGCTGCTTCTTCGCGGCCTGAAGCTGCTGGAATGCCGGCAGATGGGCAAGGACGGCAAGCACTTGAAGCTGATCCTGGGCCAGAGCGGTAAGACGGTGGAAGCGGTCGCGTTTGGCAAAGGGGAATTGGCCCCGCTGCTGGCCGAGGAAGCTCAGATTGATATCGTTGCGGAAGCCGCAGTTAACGAGTGGAACGGATCGCGCAAACCGCAGCTGATGATCCAGGATATGGCCGTTTCCCACCTGCAGGTGTTTGATTATCGGGGTTCCCGGAATCCGGCGGCGCTGCTCGAAGAGCTGCAGGGGAAGCTGGGAAAACTCTCCGCTTGCGGTTCGGGAACCTCGGCCGTCGTGCTTAATGACGGGTCCGGATTTTTCCAGTCCCTTGATTTGAAGGAGACCCCGGTTTGGGTATATGATAAGAACGTTGGCTTACGTCCCGGCAACGATCTTGCCCAAGCGGCAGGAATCGAGGCCGCGGCGACGCTGTTCGTCCTGGAGCTTCCGGAATCGCCGGAGGGCTGGACCGGAATCTTAACTGCTTTTACCGGCCTGGAGCGCATTTATATGCTGCATTCGCTGCGTGCGCCCCAAGAGCAAATCGAACCGCCTTCCAGGGACCGCTTCAAGTTGGTTTACAGCTTGATCTATAAAGGGGCGGGGCAGGGGTTGCGCGAGGAAGAGCTGCTGGCTGCGCTTGTGAAGCGCACCGGCTGGTCCAAGCGTATGGTCGAAATGGCACTCGGGGTATTCGAAGAACTGGGATTTATTATCCGGGCATCGGGGATGATTCGGATCCATCCGTCTCCTTCCAAGCAGGCTCTGGAAACGTCAAGCCGTTACCGGGAGCTCGGACTGCTGGCGGAAATCGAACAGATGCTGCAGTACGGCCGGGTGTCGGAAATTACCGAATGGATGCTCACCCATAAACAGGGAGCTTCATAAATGATTGTTCGAGATCATCGAGACATTGGAAATGATTCGCACGCATTTGAATTAGGAGGAGATTGGTTTGGATTTTAAAGAGTACATTCGGGTGATTCCTGATTTTCCTCAGCCCGGCATCAGTTTTAAAGATATTACCACGCTGTTGAATGACGGTGAAATGTACCGTAAGGCCATTGACGAGCTGAAGCAGCTGGTATCCCACCTCCAAATCGACTTGATTGCCGGACCGGAGGCCCGCGGCTTCGTGGTGGGGGCTCCGCTGGCTTACGCGCTTGGCGTTGGGTTCGTACCGATCCGCAAAAGCGGGAAACTCCCTTACGAGACGATTGAAGTGGAATACGATCTGGAGTATGGCAAAGACCGGTTAGCGATGCATAGCGATGCGGTGAAGCCGGGGCAAAATGTGCTGATCGCAGACGACCTGCTGGCGACCGGCGGAACGATATCCACCTCCGTTAATTTGGTTCGCCAATTGGGCGGACATGTGGTTGGCACAGCGTTCCTGATTGAGTTGAGCGAGCTGGACGGCCGCAGCAAGCTGCCGGGAATCGATGTATTCTCGCTTGTGAAATACGAATAAATCTATGCGAATAACAAAGAGGGGCTGTCGCCAGGTAATCTATGGCGGCAGCCCCTTGTTGATTAGTGGAAGAGCTTAATGCGCAGCGTCTTCATTGTCGTTGCTTAGTTTGAGGACCTGGATCAGTTTGAAGAACAAACTGAGCAAGATTCCGACGATCGTAGCCAGGGCCATGCCTTTCAGCTCGACGCTGCCCATCGTCAGCTTGGTGCCGCTCAGGCCGATCACCAGCACGACCGTAGTCAACAGCATATTGGTCGGCTTGGAGAAGTCCACCTTCTGCTCCACGAAGATCCTCAGGCCCGAGGCTGCGATTACGCCGAAGAGGAGCAAGGATACGCCGCCCATCACCGGATTCGGAATATTGGCAACGATAGCCGAGAATTTGCCGGAGAAGGAGAGCAGGATCGCAAAGATGGCGGCTCCACCGATGACAAACACGGAATATACGCGGGTCAACGCCATGACGCCGATGTTCTCTCCGTAGGTGGTGTTAGGCGTTGAGCCTACAAAACCGGAGAGAATCGTGGAGATCCCGTTCCCCATCAGCGACCGGTGCAACCCGGGATCCTTGGACAAGTCTTTGCCTACGATGTTGCTCGTCACCAACAGGTGGCCGATATGCTCTACGATCACGACCAGCGCGACCGGCACGATCGAGATGATAACGGAAGGATCCCATTGCGGGGTCGTGACCGTCGGCAGGGTGAACCATTTGGCTGCTCCGATAGCTTCGGTGTTCACTTCACCCATGAAGAGCGCAAGTACATATCCAACCACGATCCCGATCAGGATATGGATGATCTTCGGGAAGCCGCGGAACAAGACAGCGCCAAGTACCGTTACGCCTAACGTTACAAGCGACAACGTGATGTCCGTCCCGTTTGGCGTCCATCCTTCCGCGCCATCGGTGATCCACCCGGCCATGCCGGCTGCGACCGGAATTAACTCCAAACCGATGAGAGCGACGATGGCGCCCATGGCGGCCGGCGGGAATACGATGTCGATCCAATTGGTGCCGGCGTATTTAATCAGCAGCGCAATCAGGACGAAGATCACGCCGGTGACGATAAACGCGCCAAGCGCCATGGCATACCCGTTCCCAGGATGGCTGATGATCACCGCCTGAACCGGTGCGATGAAGGCAAAGCTGGAGCCCAGATAGGCGGGGATTTTCCCTTTGCAGATGAGGATGTAGAGCAGGGTGCCGATGCCGTTCATCAGCAGGATCATGCCCGGGTCTACGCCGAACAGATTAGGCACCAGGACCGTGCTTCCGAACATGGCAAATAAGTGCTGCAGGCTTAACAGCACACCCGGTCCGAACGGGACTTTCTCATTGACTTGAATTTCACGTTGCAACGCGTTCACTCCTCTATAGATACGTTCATAAGATAACTATCCTTAATAGGATAATGACAATGCCGACAATTTTCAACAGAAATTTGCACGGCTGACGCATTTGTCTCTAACAATATTCCCGATGTCCACTTGACGGCATACAGCTATGAAGAAGATCCGAATGTGCTTGGCGGGTGTCCGCGCATCGAGGACAATACCCGGAGTTGACGGGAGGGAACGCAAGAGTCATAATTATAGGAAATCAAAATGAGGCGAATTATGCTCTTGTATGCGTTTTTTCAGTATATTTTCATAATAGAAAGGAATCAACAGGATCTCAATGGGCATAGAGCAATTACTCGAAAAGGCGTCTGCCTATATAAAGGAACCGGATCTCGAACGGATTCGGGAAGCGTACGAGTTTGCGGACGAAGCCCATCACGGACAGGTCCGCAAATCCGGGGAGCCTTATATTCTTCATCCTTTGGCCGTGGCGGATATTGTTGTTAACATGCAGATGGATGCGCTGTCGGTCATTGCGGCCCTTCTTCATGATGTGGTTGAAGACACGACGGTGTCTTTAAAGGAGATACAGGAGCATTTCGGCAGCGATTGTGCTCTGCTCGTTGACGGATTAACCAAGCTGGAGCGGATCAAATTCCAATCCAAGGAGGAGCAGCAGAACGAGAACTACCGCAAAATGTTTATTGCGATGGCACAGGACATCCGGGTGATCGTCATTAAACTGGCGGACCGGCTGCACAATATGCGGACGCTCAAATACCAGTCCGAGGAAAGCCAGCGGCGGATCGCTTACGAGACGCTGGAGATTTTCTGCCCGATTGCCAACCGGCTGGGGATTTCCGCGATCAAATGGGAAATGGAAGATATCGCTCTGCGGTACCTGAATCCGCAGCAGTATTATCGGATCGCCAATTTGATGCGCAAGAAACGGGCCGAGCGCGAGGAATACATCAAGAACGTCATCGGCCGTATCGCCGAGAAGCTGGAGGAAATGGGCGTACAGGCGGACTTGTCCGGCCGCCCGAAGCATATCTACAGCGTTTATAAGAAAATGACGGTGAAAAACAAGCAGTTCAACGAAATCTACGATCTGCTGGCCATCCGCATCATCGTTGACAATATTAAGGATTGTTATGCAACCCTGGGGATCATCCATACGTTATGGAAGCCGATGCCGGGGCGGTTTAAGGATTATATCGCCATGCCGAAGGCGAACATGTACCAGTCGCTGCATACGACGGTCGTCGGCCCGAACGGGGAACCGACGGAAGTTCAGATCCGGACCTGGGAGATGCACCGCACCGCCGAATACGGGATCGCGGCACACTGGGCTTATAAGGAAGGCTCAGGAACAGGCGGCCTGGAAAATAAAATCACGTTCTTTAACGAAATCCTGGAGCTTCAGCATGAGGCCAAGGATGCATCGGAGTTCGTGGAATCGCTGAAAATGGATTTCTTCTCGGACCTCGTATTTGTCTTTACCCCTTCCGGGGAAGTCATCGAGCTGCCGGCGGGCTCCGTGCCGCTGGATTTTGCCTACCGTATCCATACCGAAGTTGGCAATCGTACCATCGGCGCCAAGGTGAACGGACGGATCGTGCCGCTGGATCATCGGTTGAAGACCGGGGACATCGTGGAGATTTTGACGTCCAAGCATTCGTACGGACCGAGTCAGGACTGGCTGAAAATCGCCCAATCCTCTCACGCCCGCAGCAAAATCAAGCAATGGTTTAAGAAGGAAAAACGCGAAGAAAACGTGGAAAAAGGCCGCGAAGCGATCGAACGCGAGCTGAAGCGGGCGGGGATCGAGCCGTCCCAGTGGATGAGCGACGATAAACTGCTGGAGGCGGCGAAGAAATACGCCTTCAATGACATCGACGACATGCTGTCGGCGATTGGATTTGGAGGAATCACGGCTTCGCAGATCGTCACCAAGCTGACCGAGAAGCTGCGCAAGGAGCAGGAGGATACGGCCGGGCACATCGAGTTGACCTCGGAGGTCAAGGAAGTGAAGGCGCCGGAAGAGCGCCGGCGTCCAACGAACGGCGTCGTCGTGAAGGGAATCGACAATTTGCTCGTACGGTTTGCAAGGTGCTGCAACCCGGTTCCGGGCGATGAGATCGTGGGCTATATCACCCGCGGACGCGGGGTATCGGTGCATCGCAGCGATTGCCCGAACATTCCGAGCGGGGGAGACGGCGAGGAAGCGGCGCGCGTCATCGATGTGGAGTGGGAAGAAGCGATCGAAGCGAATTACAGCGTCGATATTGAAATCACCGGTCATGACCGCCGGAACTTCCTTAACGAGGTGCTGCAGGCCGTGTCGGAAAGCAAAACGAATATTTCGGCCGTCTCGGGCCGATCGGATAAGAACAAAATGGCTTTGGTGCATATGACGATCTTGATCCGCAATACCGATCATCTGCAATCCGTCGTAGAGAAAATCAAACGGGTGAAGGATGTGTACACGGTCCATCGGATCATGCAGTAACAGACACAGAAAGGATTCGAACCCAGATGAGAGTGGTCGTGCAGCGCTGCCGCGAGGCGCGCGTAATCGTAGCGGGAGAGACGGTAGGGGCGATCGGCCCGGGGCTCCTGCTGCTGGTTGGCGTCACGCATGAGGACACCGAACCAGATGCCGCCTATTTGGCGGAGAAGATCGCCGGCTTGCGGATTTTCGAAGACGAAGCGGGGAAAATGAACCTCGCGGTGACGGAGATTGGCGGAGCGATTCTATCGGTCTCCCAGTTTACCCTGTACGGCGATTGCCGCAAGGGCAGACGTCCGAATTTCATGGCGGCCGCTCGGCCGGAAACGGCGGAGCCGCTCTATGAGCGGTTAAATGAGCTGCTTCGGGATAAGGGGCTGACCGTCGAAACCGGGGTGTTCGGTGCGGATATGGACGTTGAACTGACCAACTGGGGGCCGGTGACCCTCATTCTGGACAGCGCTGGGGGGAATTGACCGATTGCGACACGGTGTCTGCGATTCAGCGGTCGAGCGGGGCGTATTTTGTAAGCCGGTGCGATGGAGGATAAGCAACGGGGCTTTTGGACAACCTTTGAATAAATTCTATGTTATCCGAAGGAGTTTTTGTTATGCGCCAATCCGCGAAATCCAGAGACTGGCAGGCCATTCCGCTAATTGCGGCGGGGGACCGCGCCGAAGCCAGAGTGCTGGCCCGCTCGGCCGCCCCGGAGCAGTTCGAGTTGATCCCGCGGGAGGTCAAGCCTTCTGCCGAATGGCTTCCCCGCCCCGGAAGCTGAAGGCTCGCCGCGTTCGCGTTATTGATAGATCATCCCAATAGGAGGCCACTGCTAGGCGAATCGCCGGCAGTGGCTTTTTGTCCGTTATGCAACTAGACCCGGCAATTCCCGGAATTTTCAGTACCCGTGCGGCTCCTGAAATGGCTGCATTCACATAACCTTCACTGACTTTTGGCGAAGCCGCAGGGTATAATCAAAGAAAATTTGAAGGATGGGAACGATGAAAATAGCCGGTCGAACGCTGCGTTTACAAACGACCACTACTTTGATGGTTTGCTCCGTTTTGGCTTTGGTCCTGCTTACGGTTTATGTGATGTTTAATATGAAAATATCCGAGCTGACAAGAGAAGATTTGGAGCATAAAGCGGTTACGATCGCTCGAACGCTTTCCCGCGAGCCTACCGTGATCAACGCTTTGACCGGCCGGGGGGACGCCGACGCTGTCCAGGAATTTACGGAAGAAATCCGCATGGTTAACGGCGTGCAGTTTATCGTCGTTATGGACATGAGCGGCATTCGGTTGTCCCATCCCGATCCCGCTTTGATTGGGCAGCATTTTATCGGCGGCGATGAGGCGACGGCCTTAAGCGGGCAGGAGTCCGTTTCCATTGCTAAGGGAACATTAGGCAGATCCGTGAGAGCGTTTTCGCCCATTGTCGACGCGGGCAAGGTGGTTGGCGCAGTTGCAGTTGGCCTTTCATTGAACGACGTCAATTCGGCCGTAAGGCAGAATCGCTGGATCATTTATTTGGGGATTGTCGCAAGCGGGATCCTCGGCGTGTCCGGAGCCGTTTTCCTGGCCCGCAGGCTCAAGCGGATGATGTTCGGCCTGGAACCGGACGAGATCGCCAAGCTGCTGGAGGAACGCAACGCGATGCTGCAATCCGTCAAGGAAGGCATTGTCGCCGTAGACGGACAGGGGGATATCACTTTGATCAACACCGAAGCCAGGAGACTTCTCGGCATATCGGAGATGGAGGGCAATTCGCGCGACCTATGTCCCATGCTGAGAATGGCCAACGTGCTTGAAACGGGAGAGCCGCTGAACGACATGGATATTGATCAGGAGGGGATGACGCTGCTGGCCAATGTCGTACCCGTCAAAGTGAACGGACGGATTGAAGGCGCGATCGCCACTTTTCGGGACAAGACCGAAATGGACGTCCTGATGGAGCGCTTGTCGGGAGTTTCGCTGTATGTCGAAGCCTTGCGGGCGCAAACTCATGAATTTATGAACAAACTGCATGTCATGGCCGGATTGAACCATATGCGGCGTTACGATCGTCTGGATGAATATCTTAACGGGACCCTTCAGCATTTTCAGTCGGAAGCCGGTGTTCTAGTGAAGCAGGTCAAGGACCCCGTTATGGCTGGATTTCTGTTGGGCAAGCTGAGCCGGGCACGCGAGGCCGGAGCAAAGATGAGCATACGTGAAGAGGGGATGCTGCCGGAATGCGCTGATGCGGAGACGGCCCATGAGCTGGTTACGATTGTGGGCAATCTGCTGGAAAATGCACTGGAGGCCGAGCCCGGCGACGACAACAAGCAAATATCCATCGGTTTTTCCCATGAATGCTTCCATTTGACCGTGACCGTTACGGACAACGGCGCCGGCATACCTGGGGAGATCATTAAACGCATGTATGAGCAGGGCTTTTCGACCAAAGGCAAGGGCCGAGGAATTGGCCTATACCTGGTGATGCGCAGCGTAAGGAAACTCGGCGGGCATCTTTTGTGCCAGAGCTCGCAAGGCTCGGGAACGGAATTTATCGTACGGATACCGTACGAAGCAAAAGTGTGGGAGACAAATGATTAAAGTGCTTATCGTTGAAGACGACCCGATGGTCGCGGAAATGAACAAATTTTATCTGGAGCAGATTCAGGGTTTTCGAGCCGAAGGTTGGGCTGCTTCCGTCGAGCAGGCGCTTGTTCTGCTGAATTCCGCAAATTATGATTTACTGTTGCTGGACATTTACATGAAAGGGAGCAGCGGGCTGGAGTTGCTAACCGAAATCCGCCGCAAAGCCTGGCCGACGGACGTGGTCGTCATTTCGGCCGCGAGCGACAAGAACAGCATCCGGCAGGCGCTGAACAACGGAGCGGTTGATTATTTGATCAAGCCGTTTGAGTTTAACCGCTTTCGGATAGCCATGGACGCCTATCGCAAGCGAGTTGCACTCTTCAAAACTGCTGACAGCATGGTCCAGTCGGAGCTTGACTCCTTGACTCATGTCGCTGCCGATGAAGCCCCAAGCGTACCCTTGCCCAAAGGATTCACACGCCAGACGCTTCAAGCGGTATGGAAGGCGATCGAATCTTTCCCTTCCGAAGGGTTCACCAGCGTGGATATTTCCGCAGCCACGGGGATATCCCGGGTGTCCGCCGGCAAATATTTGGCCGAGCTGGAGAGCAGGGGCGTACTCGAAATGGAGCTGATCTACGGAACCATAGGCAGGCCGGTGCAGAGGTATAAAATAATGCCGCAGGGTAAAATCAAGATCACGAAGTATTTGTAACAGGCAGTTCTCCTTGGTTTGCAAGGAGAGTTGCCTGTTTTTATGACAGCGTTTACTTTAATAACTTACATAAAGCAATCAATATCTTAACAAAAACAAAAGCGCTTACAAGAAAGCTATGATGGGGCTGAACATAAATAAAGGAGGCCTACATCCCCTATGGAAAAAACTTTACAGCCGCCGTCAATTCCACACGAACCGCAGTCACAGCCCGCCAAAGCGGACGGCATGCTATCAAAAATGCTGAGGTTAAAGATTGGCGTTATTCCTCTCCCGATTTACATCGTGCTGGCTCTGATCATTATTGCCGCCGCCGCCGTCGGAGAGCTTCCGAATGACATGATCGGCGGCCTGGCTGTCATCATGATTATGGGAATGCTGTTAAGCCATTTGGGTTTTAAGCTCCCGCTGCTGAAGAACATCGGCGGACCGGCGATCTTGTCCCTTATGGTTCCATCGTTTTTGGTTTTCTGGAACGTGCTGAATCCTCCGGTAGTTGACGCCGTGAACACGTTGATGAAAACGTCTAACTTTCTCTATCTGTATATCGCCTGCCTGGTGGCGGGAAGCATCACCGGCATGAACCGCCAGACGCTGATCAGCGGTTTTATCCGTATCTTCATTCCAATGATTGCAGGTACAGCGGCGGCCATTGCGGCGGGATTGGGTGTGGGCCTGCTGTTTGGCTATACCGCCCATCACACGCTATTTTACATTGTCGTTCCGATTATTGGCGGCGGCGTAGGCGAAGGCATCCTGCCCTTGTCGATTGCCTTCTCGCAAATTCTCGGCGGCGAATCGGGACAATACGTGGCGCAGATGATTCCGGCAGCGGTTATCGGCAACGTCTTTGCCATTATCGGGGCCGGTATTTTGAAGAAAATGGCCGATAAAAATCCAGCGATCACCGGCAACGGCGTTCTTGTGCGAGAGAAAGACGGCAAGAAGCTGGGAGGAAGCAACTATGACAGCGAGAAAATCGATTTTGCACTGATGGGAGGCGGCCTTTTGTTTGCCTGCAGCCTGTTTATTACCGGCAGTTTGCTGTCTCCATATGTGGGCATTCCCGGTCCGATCCTGATGATCTTCGGGGCGGCGCTGCTCAAAATTTCCAAGCTGCTCCCGTACAAAATCGAACAAGGCGCCTACCACCTTTACAAATTCGTGTCCGGCACCCTGACTTGGCCGCTGATGGTCGGCCTTGGTATTTTGTACATTCCGCTTGAAGATGTCGCCGCGCTGATCTCCATTCCTTATGTGCTTGTTTGCGCGTCCGTGATCACCGCGATGATTCTGACCGGTTATTTTGTCGGCAAGTGGATCCGGATGTACCCGGTGGAGGCCGCCATCGTTACAGGCTGCCGCGGCGGCTTGGGAGGAACGGGGGATGTGGCTATTCTTTCCGCTTCGGGCCGGATGGAACTGATGCCTTTTGCGCAAATCTCAACGCGGATCGGCGGTGCGTTGACTGTCGTTGCAGCTACGCTGCTCATCTCCGTCTGGGGAGGTTAACCTCTAGCGGTAGTTCAGCCGGGACTTCAGCTATAGTTTAAATTCAAAAATTGGGAGGCGATTGTTATGAGTCAAGTGCTGGATCATTCTCATTTATTTTCGCTGCGCGTACAGTACCACAGCGGAAACGATTATATGGCAAATCTGGTGAATATCGTGGAGGCTTATCGAGGAACCGTGCTTCAGGTCGAGCTTCAGGACCCGAATGAAGAGGGGGCGGCGATGGCTGAGGTTAAGATATCGGTGCCGCATCCGGATGACAGGAACTTGATCGAAACGGCGGTGCAAAAGCTAGGTGGAGGCGATATCGTAGAGCGGTTGATGGAAATCATGCAACTGCACGAAGGCGGGAAGTTGGAAACGACGATCAAACATCCGATCCTCAGCAAGGAGGATCTTTCCAAGGTATATACGCCGGGGGTCGCCAAGGTTTGCCAGGCTATTGCCAAAGACCAGGAGAAGGCCTACCAGTTGACGACGAAAAAGAATACCGTAGCCGTCATTTCGGACGGAACGGCCGTGCTCGGCTTGGGCGACATTGGACCAAAGGCGGCCATGCCAGTCATGGAGGGGAAAGCGGCCCTGTTCAAACAGTTTGCCGGGGTGGACGCTGTTCCGATCTGTCTCGACACCAAGGATACCGAGGAGATTATTTCCATCGTGAAGGCGCTGGCGCCGACTTTTGGCGGTATCAATCTGGAGGATATCGCTTCCCCCCGTTGCTTTGTCATCGAGGAACGGCTTAGAGCCGAGCTGGATATTCCCGTCTTCCACGACGATCAGCACGGCACAGCCATCGTGGTGCTTGCTGGCTTGTTGAACGCCTTGAAGGTATGCGATAAAGATATCCGCGATGTCAAAATCGTCGTCAATGGCGTTGGAGCTGCAGGCATCTCCATCTCCAAAATGCTGTTGCGGGCAGGGGCGCTCAATTTGATCGGCGTGGATCGCGAAGGCGCCATCAACCGTAGTGACCTGTACGAGAAGCAACACTGGGCCGATTTCTCGAAAATAACGAATCCGGACAATGAACAGGGATCGCTTTCGGAAGTCATCAAGGGAGCGGACGTATTTATCGGCGTATCGGCTCCGGGCGTACTGAAAGTAGAAGATTTAAAGAACATGGCAAACGATCCGATCGTGTTCGCTATGGCCAACCCGATGCCTGAGATTGATCCTTCACTCGCTGCGCCTTATGTAAGGGTCATGGCGACCGGCCGCTCCGATTATCCGAACCAAATCAATAATGTGCTTTGTTTCCCCGGTATTTTCCGTGGCGCACTCGATTGCGAGGCAACGGATATCAATGACGAGATGAAGCTGGCAGCGGCGGAAGCGATCTCCTCCGTAATTGAGCCGTCGGAGCTGAACGAAAATTACATCATTCCGGATGCGTTTGATTCGCGCGTGGTGGATCGAATCCGGAAGGCGGTAGCTAAAGCGGCCGTTAACAGCGGCGTTGCGCGTAAAAATTCGCTTCCGGACGTAAACTGATTCCGGCTGAAATCCAGATTGTTGTGATGAAGCGTGAAATTGATGTCAACTGTTCATAAAGTTCGCCCATTCTGGCAATAACAAGCGAAGAGCTTTTCGATAATCGATGAACACAGCAAAGAATAAGGAGCGATCGGCATGACGAAACCTATTCAGGCCTATTTCAATACAGAGGATCAAGTGGAAGGCGCGCGCATCACCCTGTTGGCCTACAATACCAATGAGGTTGAAGCAGGGCATGTATCTAACGAATGGGGGGAGGACGACAGGCTCCAGGTTCCGTTATTACCTTACAATAACGGGGTCATCAGCGCCTCGGGAGCGAACAACCCGGGAATGGTCCCTGTCCCTGGAACGGCGCACGGCATCCAAAGTGTGCTGCCGGTCACGGTCATGGGGGAGCGTTATGCGGGCGACGCGCTGAACGGAGAACGCAGCGAAGCCGTTGAAGGAGATCGTCCCATGACGTCGGAATCCCTCATCGACACCAGCGACGAGCCGCAGGGATGGAAATACGTGCTGAGTGCCAGTGTAGAGGATAGCGATTATGAAACCGTCGTGCGGAAGTTGCGCGAACAAGGGGCATATATCGCCGAGCCGTAAGTCATTCGCTGATTTGAAAAGTTTTCTGTAATATAACTGTAATATTAGATACATGTTCCCTTAACATTGTCTGTTTATAATAACAGCATGACCCCCTTTTTAATATAATACCTTTTGGACCTGCACCCCGTTGGTGTCAGGTTTTTTTCTTTATTCGGACATTTTTCGCGGTCGGGCTTGACTTTAGCGCGGTGGTTTCATACAATCTAAAAATAACAGTTGACGTCACCTCCAAGAGGGGCGTAGATTGGCACTCATAGTTATTTGATGACGGGACAAAGTAGTTCAACCCCACATCCGCAGAGAGGAATCCCCGACTTCGACAGCCTTAACGGACGAAAATGCTTGTTCGTTAACCTGGGCAGCGAAGCAGGCTGGAAGGATTCCGGTGATGATTGAGCGAAAGACTTCCCCGAGAACCGGCGGCGAAACCCTGAGCGATCCTTCGCTTGGAGAGTAGACGTACGGCGTAGGCGGGCGATAACCGCTTAAAGCGAATTGCGATGCTTGGAAGCCGACATGCAGCCTGCGTGACGGTACCGATTCCGGCTCGAATTCGGAATGTGGGTGGCACCACGGGTGATTGCGAACCGATCTCTCGTCCCTGTTTGGATCAAACAGGAACGGGGGATTTTTTATATTGGCTTACGAGTCTGAGATGGAGGATGAACGATATGGCTTTTCAGAAACCGACGGGCACGCAGGATTTGCTGCCGGGAACCGTCGAGAAATGGCAATTGATCGAGGAGAAGGCCAGAGATTTGTGTCGGCGCTTTAACTACCGGGAGATCCGGACCCCGATCTTTGAACAGACCTCGCTGTTTGAACGCGGCGTAGGGGAGACGACGGATATCGTCGAGAAGGAAATGTATACGTTCCTGGACAAGGGAGAGCGTAGCATGACGCTGCGTCCGGAAGGGACGGCCGGCGTCGTTCGCTCCTATGTGGAGAACAAGCTGTACGGTGAGCCGGACGTCAGCAAGTTGTATTATATCGGGCCGATGTTCCGGTACGAGCGTCCGCAAGCAGGCCGCCAGCGCCAATTCCACCAATTTGGGGTAGAGGCGTTCGGAGCAACCGATCCGGCGATGGATGCCGAGGTTGTGGCGCTGGGTTACCAGTTCTGCCGCGAGCTGGGGCTAAAGGGAGTCAAGGTGGAGATCAACTCCGTTGGCAATCCGGCCAGCCGGGCGGCCTACCGCGAGAAGCTGCTGGGGTTCCTGCTGCCGATGAAGGACAGCCTGTGCAAGGACTGCCAAGCTCGGATGGAACGCAATCCGCTGCGCGTACTCGACTGCAAGATCGACCAGGACAAATTCGTTGGCGTACCGTCGATTCTGGATAGCCTGGATGAAGAATGCACCGTGCATTTTGCCAAGGTGCAGGATTTGCTGAGCGCGATGGAGGTAGAGTTTGAGATCAATCCTCGTCTCGTCCGCGGGTTGGATTACTACACGCACACTGCTTTTGAATATAAGGCGGAAGGCATCGGCGCGATCGATACGATCGGCGGAGGCGGGCGTTATAATGGACTGGTGGCTGAGGTAGGCGGCCCGGATCAGCCGGGCATCGGGTTCGGAATGGGGCTCGAACGGATTGCATTGATTCTGGAGAAGCAGGAGATTGAAGTCGGCGCCGTCAAGCCGCTTGACGTCTATCTAATCGCCCTGGGCGAAGCGGCGGATAAGGAGATTACGACCCAGCTGTTCAAGCTGCGGCAAGCGGGATTCTCCGCCGAACGCGATTACCTGGGCCGGAAGATGAAGGCGCAGATGAAATCCGCCGACCGGATGCAGGCGCGCTACACCGCGATACTCGGCGATGATGAGCTGCAGCGCGGGGAAATCGCGCTGAAGTCGATGGAAAGCGGCGAGCAGCGCACAGTGAAGTTAAGCGAATGGATTCAAGAGTTGAAATAACATTTATCTATAAACAACAGCTAATAGCGAAAAGGGGAGTTACGATGAAACGAACGCATCAATGCGGGGCGCTGAGCACCGCGAACATCGGAGAAACCGTTACATTAAACGGCTGGGTGCAAACCCGCCGCGACCTGGGGGGCGTCCTGTTTATCGATTTGCGCGACCGCAGCGGAATCGTGCAGGTCGTCTTTAACCCGGCTTATTCCGGAGAAGCGCTGCAAATCGCCGACCGGGTGCGCAGCGAATACGTGCTGGCCGTCACCGGGAAAGTCGTTGCTCGGGACCCCGAGACGGTCAACCCGAATCTGCCAACCGGCGACATCGAAGTGCAAATTACCGAAATCGAAGTGCTGAATGCCGCGAAAACGCCGCCGTTCTTCATTGAAGACGGCATCGAAGTGGATGAATCGCTGCGGCTGAAATATCGCTATCTTGATCTGCGCCGTCCGGAAATGCAGCAAACGTTGTGGCTGCGCTCCAAAGCCGCTAAAGTGTTCCGTGATTTCCTCGACGGGGAAGGCTTCATTGAGGTGGAAACCCCCATCTTGACCAAGAGTTCGCCGGAGGGCGCACGTGACTATCTTGTGCCAAGCCGCGTACATCCGGGCGAATTTTTTGCCCTTCCGCAATCGCCGCAGCTGTATAAGCAACTGCTGATGGTCAGCGGCGTTGAGCGTTACTATCAAATTGCCCGCTGCTTCCGCGACGAAGACCTGCGTGCCGATCGTCAGCCGGAATTTACTCAAGTCGACATCGAGACTTCGTTCCTGTCGCGCGACGAGCTGCTGGAGATGATGGAGAAGCTGGTGGTGCGCCTGTTCAAAGAGACGAAGGGCATCGATATCCCTACGCCGTTCCAGCGCTTAAGCTACGCCGATGCGATGGACAAATACGGCTCGGACAAGCCGGACCTGCGATTTGGACTGGAACTGGTCAACGTGAGCGACCTCGTGGCCACTAGCGGCGTTAAGGTGTTCGCTTCCGTCATCGAGAAGGGCGGGGAAGTGAAAGTGCTGAACGCCAAAGGCTGCGGCACATGGAGCCGGAAGGAGATCGACGATCTCGGACCTTATGCGGCTCGCTACGGCGCCAAAGGTCTCGCCTGGATCCAGGTGAAGGAAGGCGAATTCCGCGGCCCGATCGTGAAGTTCTTCACGGAGCAGGAAATCGAAGCGATTAAGGCACGCACCGGCGCCGAAGAAGGCGACTTGCTGCTGTTCTCCGCTGATAACAAGAAGGTTGTAGCCGACGTATTAGGCGCGCTGCGCCTGAAGATCGGCCGCGATCTCGGCTTGATCGATGACAACGTGTATAAGTTTGCCTGGGTTGTCGACTTCCCGCTGCTCGGCTGGGACGAGGAGCAAAAACGCTACATCGCCGAGCATCATCCGTTCACCCGCCCGCGTGAAGAGGATCTGCCGCTGTTTGATACCGATCCGGGCAAAATTCTCGCTCAAGCCTACGACCTTGTGCTGAACGGCTATGAAGTTGGCGGCGGCTCCATGCGGATTTACAAACGCGAGGTGCAGGAGAAAATGTTCAAAGCGATCGGTTTGTCGCCGGAGGAAGCTCAGGATAAGTTCGGCTACCTGATGGACGCTTTCGAATACGGTACGCCGCCGCACGGCGGGATCGCCTTCGGTTTCGACCGCCTGGTGATGCTGCTGGCAGGCCGCAACAACCTGCGTGAGACGATCGCTTTCCCGAAAACGGCCAGCGCGACCGATTTGCTGATGAACGCACCTTCCGAGGTGGACGGTTCACAGCTGGATCAACTCCATATCAAGCTCGCCGCCAAGCTGGCGGAAGCGAAAAAATAACCGATTAAGACGTCAACCTATCGGGAGGTACACTAGATCATGCTTCATCAATTTTCGCGAACAGAACTCGCTATCGGGGCAGAAGGGCTGGACATTCTCAAGAACAGCACGGTAGCCGTGCTTGGCGTCGGCGGCGTGGGGGCGATGGCGGTCGAAGGACTCGCCAGAACCGGTGTCGGCCGAATCATCCTGATCGATAAGGACGTCGTGGATATTACCAATATCAACAGGCAGATTCATGCTTTGACGACGACGATCGGTCAGAAGAAAGCCGATCTGATGTGCGAGCGGGTCAAGCTGATTAACCCGGAGTGCGAAACGATCGCGCTGAATATGTTCTATACGGAAGAGACTTACGAAGAGTTGTTTAAATACGAAATCGATTACGTGCTGGACGCTTCCGATACGATCATGTACAAGATCCATCTGATCAAGGAGTGCTTGAAGCGGGGGATTCCGATCCTGTCGAGCATGGGGGCTGCCAACAAAATGGACCCGACGAAGTTTCAGGTTACGGATATCTCGAAAACCCATATGGACCCCATGGCCCGCGTGATTCGCACGAAACTTCGGGAAGCCGGGATTAAGAAGGGCGTAAAGGTGGTCTTCTCGACTGAGCCGCCGGTCAAACCACGGCAGGAGGTCACGGAGAAAATCGCTCCGGCCGACGCCAAAATCCGCAAGGCCAAGCAGCCGCCGGCGAGCAACTCGTTTGTGCCTCCGGTGGTCGGCTTGATCATGGTCAGCGTAGCGGTGCGCGAGCTGCTGGAGCGCGGAGGCGTGCGGGTATGAACCCGGAGTTGATCAGGAAGCTGCGATTGCCTGCGGATCGCGACCGCGTGCTCGTGCTGGATGCGCCCGACGGGTACGTTGAGCAGTTGGGCTTGAGCTCGAAGCACACTGCCGCCGGCGTGAACCGGGCCGGAGATTATGATTTCGTGCAGATGTTCTTTCGTTCGATCCGCGAGGTCGAGGAAGGAGCGGCGAAGGCCCTTCACGCCGTTAAGCCGGATGGACTGCTGTGGTTATGCTATCCGAAAGGCGGCGCTAAAGCAGGTACCGATCTGACCCGGGACAAAGGTTGGGAAACGGTCAAAGCTGCGGGGTATGACGGGATTGCGCTGATCTCTGTCGACGAGACCTGGTCGGCGATGCGTTTTCGCCCGGCGGACAAAGTGAAGCTTACGCCGGGTTCCTCGCGCCGTACGGCGGGGACGGGGGAGGCCAAGGCGAAGCGCCAGCCGGCACCGGCTCCGGAGACGCCGGAGGACCTGGCGACGGCTTTGAACCGTCAGCCGCAGGCGGCTGAGGTGTTTAGCGGGTTAGCCCCTTCGCACAAGAGGGCGTACATTGAATGGATTACGGACGCCAAGCGGGCGGAAACGCGGGCAGGCCGGATTGCGCAAACGGTCGAGAAGCTGATGCTTGGTTTGAAGCGGCCGTCGGATAAAGTTTAATCGGAAGACGCGGGTTTTCGTGGCATCTGTCATGAACGATACCGCGTCTTTTCTTTTTTGTGAGAATTCGCCTTTTGACTGAAGATAGTGGTATAATGGAGTCCTTTGACGCTTGGCGTACACAAAACCTTAGGAGGTAACTGAAATGGATGATTTTCAAAGTGCCTATCAAGAAGAGAAAGCGCGGCTTGACCGCACCCTGGAAGAAATCGACGAGCAACTGCAACGGCTTCGTTCGATTCCGGTGTACACCGGGCAGGATTTTACCGAACAACTTCTCGAGGAGAATCGGGAGACCCAACGAAAGCAGTTGGAGCAGTCGATCCGCGAGCCGTATTTCGGCCGGCTGGATTTCGAGGAGCAGGGAAGAAGAAAAATGCCGCTTTATATTGGCAAAGTTGGCGTAGGCGACCAAGATGGCAAAGACCCTATCGTCATCGATTGGCGCGCGCCGGTGGCCAGCCTGTTCTACTCGTTTACCGGCGGGGGAGACGCTTCGTATGTGGCGCCTGAGGGTTTGATTGAAGGCTTAGTGTATTTGAAGCGGAATATCGTGATTCGCAAGGGGATTCTCGATCGAGTCGTGGATACGTATAACCGTGACAGCGACGGTCCGGCCGTATCGGATGAGTTCCTCGTTTATCGGCTCGGGGAGAACAAGGATAACCGGCTGCGCGACATCGTCTCGACCATCCAGGCCGAGCAGGACCAAATTATCCGCGCAGCGAAAAATACGGCGCTGATTATTCAAGGCGTAGCCGGCAGCGGGAAAACGACCGTGGCGCTGCATCGGCTGGCTTTTTTGCTGTATCAATATAAGGAGCAGATTAAGGCGGAGCGGCTGGTGATTTTTGCACCCAACCATATGTTTATCGATTATATTTCGGAAGTGCTGCCCGAACTGGGGGTAGGAGATATTCAGCAAAGCACGTTCAGCGATTGGGCCGCTAAGGTGTTGGGATTGGATGAGGTTCCATCCGATGGATCTGAGGCGTTATCGCGCTGGTTTGACGGCGGGGCGAAGGGAGCGGAAACGTGGCAAGATACGGAGTTGCCCGGACGCTTCAAGGGTTCGATGGCGTTTAAGGAGATCATCGACGCAGCGGTGAGCCAGCTAGAGTCTGGCTGTGTGCCCGAAGGGGATTTCGAGCCTTGGGAAGGAGCGCGCCTGCCGCGCAAGGAGATCCTGGCCTGGTTCGAAGGCGAATACCGCCATTATCCGGTAGCCCGCCGCAAAGAACGGGTGTTGGCGCGTATTCATCGCTGGATTGAAATGGAACTGAAGAAATCGCCATCAGTTGCGGCGCTGAAGGAGCGGAAGAAAAAGGCGCAGCAGCGGGAAAAGAGCTATGCGAAAAAGTGGCCGGAGCTGACGCCACTCAGCTTGTATCGCGAGCTGTTCGGCATCCGAAAAGGTGGCGGGACGGAAGGCTTGGCCGATGTTTCAGACCGGATCCCGCCGGGTATCTGGAAGGAGACGCAAGCTCGTCTGAAGAAAAATGACATTATTAAAGAAGAGGATCTCGCAGCCCTGCTCTATTTGTATACGCTGATCCATGAAATCGACGGCAACCTCACCTTCGACCATGTGGTCATCGACGAGGCGCAGGATTTCACCCCGTTTCAGGTGCATGTGCTGGATCGCTTTGTGAAGGGCCATTCTTTTACGATTCTAGGGGATTTGTCGCAGGGCATCCATTATTACAAAGGAGTGCGAAGCTGGGAAGAAATGAAGGAGCTGTTCCAGCCGGATGAGACCGCCTATTTTGCGCTCACTCGCAGTTATCGATCGACGATGGAGATCATTCAATTCGCCAACGAGGTTCTGGAGCGGGGCGTAGGTGCGGATTTGCTGGCCGTCCCGGTATTTCGCAGCGGGGAGCCGGTGCGGCTGCTGGAAGCGGCTGGCGAGCAGCGGCTGCCGCTGATTCGGAAAGCGCTGAATAAGGTGCTGGGCGGCTCGTTCCGCACGTCGGCGGTGTTGACCCGGACGATGCGGGAGGCGGAGGAGCTGCACGCCGCATTAAGCGATGAAGGGTTCGAAGTCAACCTGATCAACGGGGAGTTGACGCAATACGCTGGCGGCGTCTCGGTATTGCCGGTGTACCTGTCGAAAGGCCTGGAGTTTGATGCGGTGATCGTGACGGACGTCGACCGGGAGCATTACGGGCCGAGGGACGCCAAGCTGCTGTATGTCGGCTGCACCCGCGCGCTGCACGAACTGTGGCTGCTGCATGGCGAAGAGCTGCCGGATTACGTCTCCGGCGATGGAGCGTCGGAATATGCCGCCCGGATGAGCTTGGAGGCATAAGGCTCGGGCTCGGTGCGTTCAAGGAGCAGGGCATATACGTCCTAAAAAAATCGTCCTAATACGTCGCGATCGGTGACTACTGGGTTTGGGCCTCTTTACGGCATTATCCCCTTTGTTCAGGTGAATGGGGAGGCGAAGGGGATTGTGAAGAGTGACTGGGGATTGTGAATGGGAAGGCGAACGGGATTGTGAAAAGGAGGACGAGGGGGAGTCGTCGGAGGCGAAGATAAAGGGGAAGATGAAGATGAAGATGAAGGGAACGTGCGGCTGACTTGATGCGCGAACGGGATGAGGCGCTATGTAAACTTGCACGTTGGTTGGTTGGGCGAGGGGATTAGCTTCCCTAGCCCTTTTTTTGCGGCAGGATCCCTTTCGCTCAGGTGGGGAGTTGGCCCGCGTTCCGGTCTGCACGAAACAAGACTCGGAAGTCACACGAGCGGAAATGTATTCGATTTTTCAACTATAAAATCCCGCCGAAGGCAAAAAAACCGAAATGTATTCGGTTTTTCGCCTATATTTAGGGCATTCCCCTTCAGGCTTCGCAAATATGTATGAAATTTCATACACATTCCGCCCAACTCGCCAAGAACGCTCGATTGTATTCGAATTTTCGCATAGATTCACATTGAGAGGCCCTGAATGAGCGGAGTCCGAAGAATGGGGGGCGAACAGATCGCTCGATCCATGATCATTTGGAGCACCCGTCCACCAGACGGATCGTTTATGATAGCACATCGTCCTGCATGAAGTCGTCCAGCCACCGGTCGGCTTTGCTCTGATTGCAGAGGTTGCAGGCGCAGACGCAGTTGACCGGGGTGGTATGTCCCCCCTTCGCCTTGGGCAGCAGATGGTCAATGGTATCGCCGTATTCCCCGCAGAAGAAGCAGGTGTAGTTGTCCCGCGTCAAAATATATTGGCGAAACGCTTTATTGGTATACAACCGCCGAATGGTAAACGGGTTCACGACGACGGCCATATGCTCGCGCACGAGCGTGACAGCCAGCTCAAAGTCGATCTCCTGCTGCCAGCGGCGGCCTTTGTCGGTGCGCCCGCGCAGGCGGATCATGCCGTTCCGGTTCGGGCGCAGGGTCCGCACGTCGGGCCCCTCGGCCTTCGGCGGCGGGGNTGAGTCAAGGGGGTCACCTCGGTTTGGAATAGACTGTAAGTAGGATATGATACCATTATACCTGATCCAATATAAATATAGCCAAGACCAGCCGGTCTTGGCTTATCGTTGTTATAAAATTCCTCATTGGATGTTCCCCCGTTGCCTGTTACTCGGTCACGGCCGCGGGTTGTCTGAGACTGCGCATTTTGCTTACGATCTTGCGGATGCTTTCATCGGAGAGGTGGAATCTTCCGGCTAAATCCCGAACCGTGCTCCCGGTGCGATAAAGGCGGAAAATCTCTTCGTTCCGCTTGGCGATGGAGATGCGGGAACCGCTCAGTTCTCCCCATAACGCCCTCGACTGTTCCGGTTTGGGAATGTACAACAGCTCACCTTGGATATAGGTCTGGAGCTCCTGCAGCAGCCTAGGGGGAAGAACATCCTTTCCATTTTTGTAATTCACGATCATGTACCTCCTTATTTCGTGGTCCGTCCTCGATTGCAGTTACGATATAAGTCAACATGCTCGCTTCCCCCTTTCAAATTGGAATAGGTAGTCGCTTCATCCCCACCTTTACGGTGTGGAAAAGCCGACCTTTTGTCTTTAAATAAAGACAAAATTTGGTTTTTGCTGGATCTATCTTAACACAAGTATCGTCAAACATAAATAAGGGAGGCTGTTCCCAGCCCCCCGTTTTATTGCGGCGCCGCTTACGCGGCAGCCACCTCACTCACTGAAATCACTTCGATCAGCCCCCTTTCCCGTGATTCGTCGGCCCGACATCTATATTAACTCATACTTCCGGCCGCAGGAAAAGCGAAAGAACGACTATAAGTGTTTTTTACTCAAGTTATGCTAGAATAAGTTTGGGTTCATTCCCATAAATCATGCTCATCATGCTAAGGATCAAGGAAGTGACTTGAAGGTGGATTTATTTTCTTTCAATCAGGAGCAGAGTCCGGCGGGACGGCTGCTGGCCGACCGGATGCGGCCGACCTCGCTGGATGAATATATCGGACAGGAGCATATCATCGGCCCGGGCAAGCTGCTGCGGCGGGCGATCGAAGCGGACCAGGTATCCTCCATTTTGCTGTACGGCCCTCCCGGCTGCGGCAAAACGACGCTGGCTCATATTATTTCCAACCATACCCAAGCCGAATTCGTTAGGCTGAACGCGGTGGATGCCTCGGTGAAGGACGTTCGCGAGGTCATCGAGAAAGCGCAGAACGACAAAGCCTTTTACGGCACGAAAACGATCTTGTTCCTGGACGAGGTGCATCGTTTCAACAGTTCCAGACAGGATGCCTTGCTGCCAGCGGTGGAAAAAGGCACGATCATCTTCATCGGCGCGACCACGGAAAATCCGTTCCACTATGTGAACGGCGCTCTTATGAGCCGCTCCACGTTATTCCAGCTGGAGTCGTTGACGAAGGAGCATTCGCTGATCGCGATGCGGCGAGCTTTGGCCGATCAGGAGAAGGGGCTTGGCTTTATGCCGCTGCAGGTCGACGAGGAAGCGCTCCTGCACATCGCGGCGATGGCCAACGGCGATATTCGGCGGGCGCTGAATGCCCTGGAGCTGGCAGCGATGACGACGCCGCCGCAATCGGACGGCACAGTGCGCATCACGCTGGAAGTAGCGGAGGAGTCGATCCGCCGGCCGCTTGTCAAAGCGGATGAATCCACGCAATATGATGTGCTGTCGGCGTTCCATAAATCGATTCGCGGTTCCAGCGATGCGGCGGTGTTCTGGTTCCTTTACGCTGTGGAGAAGCTGGGGATGGATCCGATGACCTTTATCCGCCGGCTGATCGCCGCCAGCAGCGAAGATATCGGTCTGGCCAACCCGCAGGCGATGGTGCAGGCGGTCAGCGCCTTGGACGCCTATCGCAACAACGGATGGCCCGAAGCGCGGTTGAACGTCGTTCAGGCGATCCTGTTTGCGGTCGAAAGCCCGAAATCGAACGGGGTCGTAGAGGCGATCGGGAATGCCATGGCGGCCATCGAGGAGGTCAAATCCGCCGAGGTGCCGCTGCATTTGCGCGATACCCACTACAAAGGTGCGGTGAAGCTCGGGCACGAAGGCTACAAATATCCGCATGATTACCCCGGACACTACGTGCAGCAGGAATATCTGCCGCAGCGTCTGGCCGGGCGGACGTTCTACCATGCCACGGAGCAGGGGAACGAAGCGAAAATCAAGCATAACCAGGAGCTGCGGCGCAGAAGCGGCAAATAACCACCGAACCGCCCGTGCAAGAGCTCTGCGGGCATACGCAAAAAAAGCGGGAGTCCCCGCGTCAATACTGAACTGACGCGGGACTCCCGCTTTCATTAGGCTTGCGTCGCTGCAGCCTCTGCCCGCAGCTTCGCCGGGGCTTCGATCGTGCCTCCGCCCAGGCATTCTTCGCCTTGATAGAACACGACGGCTTGTCCTGGGGTGATCGCCTTTTGCGGCTGATCGAACGCGACATGCACGGTGCCGTCCGGCCGCTTTGTCAGCGTCACGCCTTGATCGGGCTGGCGGTAGCGGAATTTGGCCGTGCAGTGGAACGGTCCTTCCGGCAACTGGTCAGCTCCGGCGATCCAATTGACGCCGGAAGCGATCAGCGAGGTCGAGTACAAGCTGGGGTGCTTGTCGCCTTGCACGACGTACAGGATGTTGCGCTCTAGGTCTTTGTCGGCGACGAACCACGGTTCGCCGGTGCCGGAACCGCCGATGCCGAGGCCTTGCCGCTGGCCGAGCGTATAGTACATCAGGCCGTCGTGGCGGCCCTTGACTTCGCCGGTGACGATGTCGACCATCTCGCCGGATTTGGCCGGCAGATAGTTGCTTAAGAATTCCTTGAAGTTGCGTTCTCCGATAAAGCAGACGCCGGTGCTGTCTTTCTTCTTGGCCGTATAAAGACCGGCTTCTTCGGCGATCCGCCGCACCTCCGGCTTCGGCAGGTGGCCGATCGGGAACATCGCTTTGGACAGTTGTTCCTGACTCAACGCGTTGAGGAAATAGGTTTGATCCTTGTTATTATCGACGCCTCGCAGCAGCTTGTATGTCCCCTTCTCCTCCACGACCCGCGCATAATGCCCGGTTGCGACATAATCCGCACCTAAGTCCAGCGCTTTGTTCAGAAATTCGCCAAATTTGATTTCCCGGTTGCACATCACATCGGGATTTGGAGTCCGGCCCCGCTTATATTCTTCGAGGAAATAGGCAAATACTTTATCGTAATATTGCTTCTCGAAGTTCACGGTGTAATAAGGGATATCGATCTGCTCGCAGACGCGGCGAACGTCTTCGGCGTCCGCTTCGGCGGTGCAATAGCCGAATTCGTCGGTATCATCCCAGTTTTTCATGAATATGCCGATGACATCGTAGCCCTGCTGCTTCAGCAGGAGCGCGGTCACCGAGGAATCGACGCCGCCGGACATGCCGACGACGACGCGGGTTTCGCTATTAGGCTTCGCCATGAATATCACTCCTTTGAGCGGCGTTCGCTCGCCGTTTATTTTACCATATTTGTTGCTTTATTTTCCAAAACCCATATGATATGTTACGATAAGCACAGGGTAAAGATAGGAATAGGGAGGAATTCCCGGATTTGGGCATGACTGTCGCGGAAGAACGCGGAGCATGGCCCGAGACTGTCTTTTTTAGGATCAAAGCTTAATTATATAAAGTTTACTTGAAAATTGAAAGAGGTGCCTTCTTTGAAGATTTCGACAAAAGGACGCTACGGATTGACGATTATGATGGAGCTGGCCGCTAAATTTGGCGAAGGGCCAACTTCTCTCAAAAGCATCGCCGAGAAAAATCAATTGTCCGAGCATTATTTGGAGCAATTGATCGCCCCGCTGCGCAACGCCGGTTTGGTGAAGAGCGTGCGCGGAGCTTACGGCGGCTATATTCTCTCTAAAGAAGCAAGCGAAATTACGGCGGGGGATATCATCCGCGTGTTGGAGGGGCCGATTTCTCCGGTCGATTTCACCGAGGAGGACGATCCGGCCAAGCGCGATTTGTGGCTGCGCATCCGCGACAGCATTGCTGAAGTGCTGGATTCAACGACACTCGAGAATCTGGTGAATTTTGAGGAGCATGGGGCTAAGGAAAACTACATGTTTTATATCTAAAGGGAAAGGGCTCGGTCGGAGCCCTTTTTTTCATGCAATGGCATCCTCGGCTTCGCTCTCTATCGGTTTGATCTTTGCTTCTTTTTTTGCTATGATACAAAACGAACGTTCAGTATAGATAGGAGGGTTCCGATGAACAAAAAGCTGCAGCAAAGTCTGGAAACGAAGAAACGGATCGTCGGCGCGGCCAAAGATCTGATTTTTAAAAAGGGCTACAAGGCGACTTCCATTGAAGACATCGTAAAGGCGACCGGAAGCAGCAAAGGGAACATCTATTATCATTTTAAGAGCAAGGAAGGCTTGTTCCTGCACCTGATCGAAGAATGGGACGCGGAATGGGAACAGCGCTGGCGGGAGAAGGAAGCTTCCTACCCTACGGCGACGGATAAACTGTACGGAATGGCCGAGCAACTGGCGCTCGACGAATTGGACCACCCCATGTCCAAGGCGATGGATGAATTTATGAACGATGATAATCTGGCTGACGACGTTCGGGTGAAAATCGCCGAAATCTTTGCCCATCATTTTGCCTTCAACAAGCAGTTGCTGGAGGAGGGCATCGCCGCAGGAGAATTCGCGCAGGGCGACGCCGAAACCCTGTCCGTCGTGCTGGAAAGCCTGCTGGTCGGGGTGAGTCAAATGACGCGGCTCGTTAAGCTTGAAGACGTCCGGGGGTTATACCGCGCGGCGATCACCGTATTTTTGAACGGAATGGTTCCTAAGTAGGTTTTTACTTATAAATACAGACTGAATGTTCAGTATATAAAAATAGATCTTTTATACTCATTTGGAGGAAATCATCATGTCTTTATTACTTCGTAACAACGGGGCCATCCTGCTGCTTATGATCAATATCTTCCTCGTTTTTACGGGGATCGGGCTCGTCGTTCCGATCATGCCGACCTATATGACGGAGCTGAACATCAGCGGCAGCATGGTCGGTATGCTGGTCGCCGCATTCTCGCTGACGCAGTTGCTGTTCTCGCCGCTGGCCGGCCGTTTATCGGATTCGCTGGGCCGGAAGAAAATCATCGTCGCCGGCATGATCGTCTTCGCCGTGTCGGAGTGGCTCTTTGGGGCGGTAAGTTCTCCGGTTCCGTTGTTTGCCGCGAGAATGCTGGGAGGCGTCGGCGCTGCGCTCATCATGCCGGCCGTCATGGCTTATGCGGCTGACGTCACATCGGGCGAGGAAAGAGCCAAGGGCATGGGGCTGATCAACGCCTCTATTACTACCGGTTTTATTATCGGTCCGGGGATCGGCGGGTTTATCGCCGAATTCGGGATCCGCGTGCCTTTTTATGCCGCGGCCGTAGCCGGACTCATCGCCGCTGTGGCAACAACCATTTTGCTGCCGGAATCGCTGAAGCTTGCCAGCCGACGGCCGGAGACGGAAGCGGCAGCCGGGCCGAAGCCGAAGCGGGAGAGCCTGATCATTCAGTTAGCCCGCTCGTACCGGGAGCCCTATTTCATCAGTTTGATTACCGTCTTTGTCCTGTCGTTTGGCTTGGCGAATTATGAGACGGTCTTCGGCTTGTTCGTCGACCACAAATTTGGCTTCACGCCGAAGGATATCGCCATGATCATCACGTTCGGCTCGATCTCCGGCGCCGTCGTGCAGGCGACGGTCTTCGGCTCAATCCTCAACCGCTTCGGGGAGAAGCGGGTCATTTCCGTCAGTTTGATTACGGCCGGCGTGTGCATCCTGTTGACCTTGTTCGTTCACCGCTACTGGCTGATCTTCCTGGTGACTTTCCTGGTGTTCTTGTCCATCGATATTTTGCGGCCGGCGGTCGGTACGCAATTGTCCCGAATGGCCGGAGATCAGCAGGGTTACGTTGCCGGTCTCAACTCGGCCTATACCAGTCTCGGCAATATCGCGGGTCCGCTCGTCGCCGGCGTCTTGTTCGACATGGATATCCGTTATCCGTATATCTCCGCCGCGGCCGTCCTGATCCTTTGTTTCGTCCTGGCCATCAGAGCAGGCTCGCCTCGGACGGAGGCTGCGGCGCGGCAAGCGGAATATTAAAAGCCTGCTCTACGGCAGGCTTTTTTTTTTCGTTAAACGAGTCCTTTGTCCATCGCTTTGCATATCAGTGCGGCGAACAGGCTGTTGGACCAGGCGAACCATTCCCGGGAAAAATCGGCCGGATCGTCGGGATGGAACCCTTCGTGCATATAACCCGTGTCCGCGTCCGTGGCGATCAGCATGTCGATCAGCGCTTGGACTTCCCGGTCATCGCTGGCCGTCAGCGCCTGCATAGACAATGCCATATGCCAAACGTATCCGCCCGGCGTATGCGGACTTCCGATGCCCTTGGCGAACTTGCCTTCAAAATAAAACGGATTGTCGAAGCTAAGGGCAAAGCGCCGGGTATTTTGGTAAATCGGATCCTCCGCCGAAACGTAGCCGATATAAGGAATCGACAGCAGTCCGGGCGTGCCGGCGTCGTCCATCAGGCAGTAGTTGCCAAACCCGTCGGTTTCGTAGGCGTAGATTTTGCCGTACACCGGGTGGTTGACGATCCCGTAGGCGCGGATGCCGTAATCGATCTCTTGGCGCAGCTTGTCCGCTCTTTCGGCCAGCCGCGAGTCCCGGTAAACTTCCAGCGCGATGTCGCGGATCTGCCCCAAAATGACGACGGCAAACATGTTGGACGGGATGTTATAGCCGAACAAGCAAGCATCGTCGCTTGGCCGGAAGCCCGACCAGGTCATTCCCGTATAATTCACCGGCAGACCGCGTCCGTCGTTCTGCAGCGTCTCCGTTTCTTGGGTGGTTTGGCGGACAAACCGGTACGGAGATTGTTCCATGTGCCGCTGTTCCGTTTTCAGCACCTGGACGATGGTGCTCAGCGCCCGGTAGCAGGCATCGTCGAAGATCGAATCGATGCCGGTTTCCCGCCAATACGAATAGGCGAGTTGGACGGGAAAACACAAGGAATCAAGCTCGTATTTCCGCTCCCACATCCAAGGGTTCAAGTCGCATTCGTCGGTAGCCCGGTAATGCTGATCGCTGGCCGTTTCGTTGAACGCGTTGGTGTAGGGATCGATGTTGATGTAGAACATTTGCCGGGCGATCAGACCGCCGATAATCCGCTGTAAATCCGGGTCTTCCTTGGCGAACGGGATGTAGTGGCGGACTTGTTCGGTGGAGTCGCGCAACCACATGGCCGGGATGTCGCCGGTGAACACAAAGGTCGTGCCGTCTTCCAGCAGTTTGGTGGTTGTCTCCAGCGTATTGGGGAAACAGTTGCGAAACAATTGCTTCAACTTGGGACGATGGGCGAGACGAGCGTCCGCTTCGTCCAGAAATCGTGTGATGGATACGGGTAGTTTCATGATCGGTTCCTCCCTGGTTCGGTTTGTAGTGTTGTGGCGGAAATAGCGATGGTTACGATTTCGGCTTGACCCGCCTGGATTTGCAGGTTCCCATCCTGCAGATCCAGTTCGGTGTGCCTGCGTTCCAGGATGTCGCTTCGATACGCGGCCCTGGCCGGGAAATGCAGCGCAACGTCCAGCTCGGTCGAGTCGCGACGGTCCAGATTGTACCAGCGGAGCACGAGATCGTCCTGCTCGGACAACTTGCAGGCCGACAGGGCCAGCTTGGCTCCATGCCAGGAGATCGGTGCGTACGTTGTCGGCAAAGCGCCGTACCGAAACTCCGTCTGGACATGGAACCAAGGAATCTGGAACGCGTAGGCGTCTTCGTATCCCCCGGATTCAATGGCATCCCCGGCATGAGGAAATACCGCGTATTCTACGGTGTGCTCGCCAAGGCATTGCGCCTCCGGCGTCGGAAAGACGCCCCAATCGCCCAGTTCGCCCACCGAA
The DNA here is from genome assembly GCF_900021165.1 of Paenibacillus phocaeensis. GTDB lineage: Bacteria > Bacillota > Bacilli > Paenibacillales > Paenibacillaceae > Fontibacillus > Fontibacillus phocaensis. The sequence continues at coordinate 52,600 of NZ_FCOQ01000018.1, forward strand.
CGAAGCAGTGTGACCGCGATCGTATTCAGGCCGTCCCGCAGCACTTCGTATTCGTTTAATCCTTTATTGGCGACGGTGAGCCCGGATTGTCCGTCCGACACGCTGACGAAGGCTTGCTGATGCTGGGCATTGCTCGGATTGGTCCACTCCGGAGCCGGCTCGATGTTGCGTTCCGCCGCTTCGAAAATGGAATCCGCGTAAAGCTGGTCGGCCTGAAGACCGGTCGGAAACAGGACGCGCAGACGATGATCCTGGGCCCGGTTATCGAACGAGGTCGTTACGAGCAGCCCTTTGCCGGACTTCTCCAAGCTAACCCGGGTTGTCAGGCGAAGCGGGACCATTTCTTCGCTTCGTTGGGCTTGCCGCTGCCGGAACGGCAGCATTTTGCGCCGTTCCTCCTCAAGCCTCTCGTCCGCCCCGGCGGGAACGGCCCAATCATGAACGATCTCGTAAGTGATCCGGTATGGTTCGGCTTCGACCACCCTGATTGCCGCCGGAACTCCCCGGGTCGTCAGGGCGATATCGCCGTCCGGCTGTTTGAACATATATTCGTTGCCGATGTCCCCGCAATCTTCAAATACCCCCAGCCCCCGGAAAGTATGGCCGGTTCGCCGGTCGGTCAGGTCGTAGGAGCCATCTGCCCGGAATTGCACGGACATGAACTCGTTGGCCATTCCGTTCTCCAGCAGGACCAGCGGCGAATCCGCCGGCCGAAGCGCGGCCGGAGCGCCCTTCGGCTGCCAGGCGTAGCTTCTGAAGCCAAGGGCCGGCACGGCTTCCGCTTCAAAGGTCAAGCGGATCCTGCGCGCCATATACGGCTGGCGGAACCGGTCTTTTGGCAGCTCGTAGCCGAAAGCGGTGCCTAAATCCTCGACCTTGGCGGCAACCGCACGGCCTTGATCATCGAGGAGCCGTCCTTCTGTTAACGCTAACGGAATTCCGTCCAATTGTTCCGCGATCGCTGCCGGATTCGGCCCTTCCTTGAAGTAGCGCTTCGCCACGGTCAACTCTACGCTGACGATGCCGCTTCGCTCCCGGCCGGCCGTGTTAAACACGGCGACAGGCACGGCTTCCTCGTTCCAGGCCTCCACCTGAGCCGTCCCGATCTTGCCGGCAATGGCCTCCAGGCTTTCGCGGACGATCGCTTCCGCCGTATGCCGGCTTCTCTCGAACCGGCCGACCATTTCCCGATGCACCTCGTCCACGCTGCATCCGCAAATGCTGTCGTGCGGATGGTTCTGCATCAGCGTCTTCCAGGCGTACGTCAGAAGTCGGTGCGGGTAAGCCTTAGCTCCCACAATCGCGGCGAGCGCGGCGAGCGGTTCGGCTCCTCTCTCCAGCAGCGTTTGCCCGCGCTGGTTCAGCTGTTTCAGGTATACCCGCGCCGACGCCGTGTTGACGAGCGTCCCCCAGCCGTCGGTATGTTGGCTGCGCAATTCTCCGGTCACCGTAACGAGGCGATCCGGGAGCTGCTGCTTTAAAGCTTCGAGATATTGAGCAAAATCGGAATGCACGAAATCGACCTCGGGAAACAAGGCGCGTGCGGTCTCCAGCGCGTCCGGCAAATCGGTCTGCACCGGCTGATGGTCGCAGCCGTTCATGAACAGGAGCTCCGGCGTCGAGGCGTATTTTTCGGCATCGGCCAATTTCTTGCTCCAGAAGCGGGCGGCTTCTTCCGCATCAACCGGCACTTCGTTGCCGTTGCTGTACCAGTTGGCGAACAGCAGTCCCAGCACGGTCGATCCGTCAGGCGAAGCCCAATGCATTTCCGAGAACGGCGATTCGTACCCCGATCCGGCGAATTCGTCCACCTGATTATTGAAGCCGGTCGGTTTGACCCCGCGGCCGAACACGGCCGTTTCGATGCCGGCCTGCTTCAGAAGCTGGGGGGCTTGCCCGATATTGCCGAAGGAGTCCGGGAAGTACCCCAATTTGCATACGGCCCCGAACTCCGCGGCATCCTGGTGGCCGATCAGCAGGTTGCGGACGTTGGCTTCCGAGCTGGTGAGAAATTCGTCCTGCAGCACGTACCAGGGGCCGATAGCGATCCGCCCATCGCGGATGTGCTTCTTCAGCAGTTCCCTTTTTTCGGGATGCACCTGCAAGTAGTCTTCCAGCACGATCGTTTGCCCGTCCAGATGAAAATGGCGGTAACGCTCGTCTTCCTCCAAAGTGTTCAGCAGGCGATTCATCAATTCGGTCAATAGACTGTGATGATATTCGTACGGCATGTACCATTCCCGATCCCAATGCGAATGGGAGATCAGGTGTGCGGTTTTGCGTGTCATCTCGTTCCCTCCTCATCAATCCAAATCCCAAGGCACACTCGTAAGCAGGTTCACACATCTGTCCGGAAATCACAATATGTATGATTTGCAGGCGCTTTCAAGACTGCATGATCGACATATTTCGAGGGGAGTCATCGACAAATGTCAACCGGGTGTAAAATCGGGAAAATGCCGCAGCACCGCGGTCTGGCGCTTTTTTAAAGATGACAATCCACATTCGACATATTTACGGTGTAAGCTGTGATTCCCTACAATTTGGGTTGTAAGCGTTAGCAAGGCCCGGATGTGAACGGACTGGATCAAGAGAAAGGAGAGATAACGATATGAAGAACAAAAACGGCCGGAAAACATCCGTCGCCGCAAGGTCAGCATCGGGCGAAAGTTCTCTCGGCCGCAGAATGCTGAAAAACTGGGAACTGTATCTGTTCATGGTTCCTGCCTTCTTATACTTCCTTATTTTTCACTACGGTCCGATGTACGGAATTCAAATCGCGTTCAAGAACTTTACGCCGGTCAAGGGCATCACAGGCAGTCCGTGGGTAGGGTTCGAACATTTCGAGCGATTCTTCAATTCTTATTACTTTTGGGATCTGCTGTGGAACACGCTCAGCTTGAGCTTCTACGAACTGGCGATCGGTTTCCCGCTCCCGATCCTCCTGGCGCTCGCCTTTAATGAGATCCGGAACGGGGCGTTCAAGAAAACCGTACAGACCGTCACCTATGCGCCTCATTTCATCTCTATGGTCGTCATGGCGGGGATGATCATCACGTTCCTGTCCCCCTCATCGGGGATGATCGTGCGCATCATAGAAGCGTTCGGTGCGGAGGCTCCCGCATTTCTGACCGACCCTCGCTGGTTCAAGACCATCTATGTGTTGTCCGGCGTGTGGCAGAGCACGGGCTGGGGCACCATCATTTATCTCGCGGCTTTGGCAGGCGTGGACCCGCAGCTCCATGAAGCGGCGATCGTCGACGGCGCGAGCCGATTTAAGCGCGTGCTGCATATCAACCTGCCGACGATCGTTCCGACGATCACGATCCTGCTTATTTTGAACATGGGGAATATTTTGGGCGTCGGGTACGAAAAAGTGCTGCTTCTGCAAAATCCGCTCAATATGGAATCTTCGGACGTCATCTCCACGTTCGTGTACCGCTCCGGTCTGGTCAGCGCACAGTACAGCTTCTCTACCGCCGTCGGCGTGTTCAATTCCATCGTGAACGCGATCCTGCTGATCACCGTGAACAAAATCGCCAAACGGACCAGCGAGACCAGTCTATGGTAGAAGGGAGGAAAACGAACGAATGGTCACGACAATCAAAGAATCCAAATCGGACAGGCTGTTTCTGGTTTTGAATTATGTCTATCTGCTTATCGCGCTGGTCGTGGTGCTGTACCCGTTGATTTATATCGTCAGCGCTTCCGTCAGCAGTCCCAAATACGTCAGCTCGGGAGAAATGTGGCTGTTTCCCAAAGGGTTAACGTTTGACGGCTACAAGCTCGTATTCGACAACCCCAAAATTTGGCTGGGTTACCGCAACACGATTTTTTACACCCTGATCGGCACGCTGCTGAATCTGGCAGTGACTTTGCCGGCAGCCTATGCGCTGAGCCGTTCCGATTTCGTAGGACGCCACTTTTTCATGGGGATGTTCCTGGTCACGATGTTTTTCAGCGGCGGCCTCGTGCCGACCTATTTGATGGTCAAGAATCTCGGTCTGATTAACACGGTCGGTGCGTTGATTTTGCCGGTATCGGCTTCGGTTTGGAACATCATCGTAGCCCGGACGTTTTTTCAATCGACTATTCCGAAGGAGTTGCAGGAAGCCGCTCACGTGGACGGATGCACGAATATCCGACTATTCCTGCGGATCGTGCTTCCTTTGTCCGCCCCGATCGTCGCCGTTATGGCGTTGTTTTACGGGGTTGGCCACTGGAACAGCTACTTTCCGGCCCTGATTTATTTGAACGATGACGCGAAATACCCGCTGCAAATGGTCTTGCGCCAAATCCTGGTGCTTCAGGAAATGTCTGCAGAGACGACCGGGGCAGCGATCAGCGGCGATATCGCTCAAGCGATGGCCAATAAGGCGGAAATCGCCGCGCTGGTCAAATACGCCGTGATCATCGTCTCCACGCTCCCGGTGATCGCCGTGTATCCCTTCTTGCAACGTTATTTTGTGCAGGGGGTAATGATCGGTTCGGTCAAAGGTTAAGGCCGGCGAGCGGGGGTGAAACATACGCGGAACATCCGCGGACGCACGGATAATAACGGGACTCCGGTTCCGATTATTATATAATTCAATCATGGGTCAAAAGGGAGGATTCTGAATGCAGAAGATTAGAAAGAGCGGGGTTTTGCTGCTGCTTGCGGCGATGGTCATCACGTTGCTGTCCGGCTGCGGCGGTTCCGGCAACGCGAAAGAGGAGGGAGCTAGTGGAAATGCAGCTTCTGAAGTGAGCAAAGACGGGTTTCCGATCGTGCCGGAGCCGATTACGTTAACGATGATGGCACCCGACGTAGGTCTGCAAAACTGGAAGGACATGGCCGTTTTGCAGGAGATGGAGAAACTGACGAACATTCATTTCGTGTATAACAACGCGCCGAAGGACAGCTTCGATACGAAGAAGAACCTCGTATTCGCCAGCGGCGAATACCCGGACGTCTTTTATGCGGCGGGACTGACTCCGGCCGAGCAAATGAATTACGGCGAACAAGGCATCTTGATACCGCTGGAAGATCTGATCGATGAATACGCGCCAAACTTCAAGAAGGTGCTGGAGGACTATCCGGACGTCCGTAAATCGATCACTGCCCCGGACGGCCATATTTACTCGCTGCCGGTTATCGAGTTCAATCAGCCCTGGTACCGGAATCCGATTTGGTATAACGGCGATTTTCTCAAGCAACTGAATATCGGCAAACTTCCGGAAACGACGGAAGAATTGTATGAATACCTGAAGCGCGTTAAAGAGGAAGATCCCAACGGCAACGGGAAAGCCGACGAAATCCCGCTGTCTTCCACAAACAACCTGCGCGATATCCGCACCTGGCTGCTTGGCGCATTTGGCATCTATGAAGAAGAGATTTACGTAGACGATCAGGACGTGGTTCATTATACGCCGATGGAAGAGGGCTATAAGGAATATCTCGCTTATCTGAACCGGTTATGGGCGGAAGATCTCCTCGATCATGAATCGTTCTCGCAAACGGCCGAACAGAAAAAAGCGAAAGCCCAGAACGGCCAAGTCGGTTTGTTCTCCGAATGGCATGCCTATATGACCCTCGGGGGCGAGCCTAGCACTGACGATCCGATGTTTGCCCCGGTGAAGAGCGATCTGGTGGACAAGCCGGCGATCGCCAAAAACAAAGGAATCACGACGGGAGCTTTTGCCATCACGAATACCAACCCGGCTCCGGAAGCTTCCCTGCGCTGGGTCGACTATCTGTATTCTTACGAAGGGGCCTTGATGTTCAACAAAGGTCCGGAGGGCGTGCTTTGGGAGTATACGGACAAGGATAACCGGGTCAAGCAATATCTGCCGGTGCCGGGCGGCGGCGACCGCGAGGAATATCGCGCAACGCTGACGCCGAACTACGGGATTCCGGCGCCGACGATTTCTTTTGACGACATTTACAAAGGCTTGAAAACCGATTTCGAAGTTTGGGTGGATAACGAATCGAAAATCAAGCTGCTGGATCAAGGCGCGAGAATTCCGTTCCCGACCTTGTTCCTGACTCCTGAACAGCAGGCGGAAGTGACGACGCTCAGCTCCGACCTCACCACCTACGTTCGGCAGATGGAGGCGAAATTTGTGACCGGCGCCGAGCCGCTTGCGGGTTGGGATAAATATGTGGAAACCGTCAAAAAGATGGGCGGCGACCGCATGCAGCAAATTTATCAAGAAGCTTACGACAGCTGGAAATCCAATTAAAACGGAATAAGCACGGCCGGCCGGCTCTCCGAGATGCATCTGATCTCTGGGAGCTGGTTTCCCTTAGGGGCAGTATCCGACTCGGCCGACCTGACTTTAGCGGAGAAAGGTGCGAGATATGGACTACAGAAATAAATTATTGCCTGCCGAAAAGAGAGCGGGCGATCTCCTCGAACGCATGACGGTCGACGAAAAAATCGGCCAGCTGGTGCAGCCCTTCGGCTGGAAATGCTTCGAGAAAAACGCGGACGGCACGATTGAAATCACCGATTCCTTCAAGGAACAGATCGCCCGGGGCGGAATGGGTTCGCTCTACGGGTTGCTTCGCGCCGATCCTTGGACAGGGGTGACGCTTGAGACCGGTCTGTCGCCGGAAGAAGGCGCGGAAGCGCTGAATCAAGTGCAGCGCTACGCTATAGAGCACAGCCGGCTCGGCATCCCGATTTTGTTCGGGGAAGAATGCTCGCACGGCCATATGTCGATCGGCTCGACCGTCTTCCCGACGCCGATTTCGATCGGCAGCACGTGGAACCCCGCCCTGTACCGCGAGATGTGCCAAGCGGTGGCGGCGGAAACGCGCAGCCAGGGGGCGGCGGCCACCTATTCTCCCGTGCTTGATGTCGTCCGCGACCCGCGTTGGGGCCGGACGGAGGAATGCTACGGGGAGGACCCGTACCTGGTGGCCGAATTCGGCGCAGCCGCAATCGCAGGGCTGCAGGGCGAACGGCTGGACGCGCCGGACAGCCTGCTGGCTACGCCCAAGCATTTCGCCGCTTACGGCAGCAGTGAAGGCGGGCGAAACGCGCAGGCGGTCCATATGGGGCTGAGGGAACTGCACGAGGTGGACCTGCTGCCGTTCCGCAAGGCGGTGGCTGCCGGCGCGCGCTCCGTGATGACCGCCTATAACGAAATCGACGGCGTGCCGTGCACGACCAGCCGGTATTTGCTGCAGGACGTGCTGCGGGACGAGTGGGGGTTCGACGGCTTCGTCATCACCGATTGCGGGGCGCTTGGCATGCTGATGAACGGCCACAATACGGCCGAAACCGGGGAAGACGCCGTCGCGCAAGCCATCCGGGCCGGCATCGACATGGAGATGTCCGGCGAAATGTTCCGGGAGCACCTGCGCACGGCTCTGGACGCGGGGGTGCTGAGCGAAGAGGAACTCGACGAAGCGGTGCGGCGGGTCTTGAAGCTGAAGTTCGAGCTGGGTTTGTTCGAACGCCCTTACGGTGACCCGGCGCGCTCAGGCGAGATCATCGGCTGCGCGAAACACCGGGAGCTGGCCCGGGAAATCGCCGGGGAAGGCATCGTGCTGCTCAAGAACGAGCGCGGCATCCTGCCGCTGCGCAAGGATATTCGCAAGCTTGCGGTGATTGGGCCTAACGCGAACGCGGCTTACAATCAGCTTGGCGATTACACCTCTCCCCAGCCGAAGGACCGGATCGTCACCGTGCTGGAAGGCATCCGGCGCGCGCTCGGCGACGAAGAAGACCGCGTGCTGTATGCTCCGGGCTGCCGCATCCGCGACAACGCTCGCGAAGGATTTCAGCCGGCATTGGCTTGCGCCGCCGAGGCGGATGCTATCGTCGTCGCGGTGGGAGGTTCCAGCGCCAGGGATTTCGGCGAAGGCACGATCGATTTGCTAACCGGCGCGTCCGTCGTGACGGATCATGCCTGGAGCGAGATGGAGTGCGGGGAAGGGATCGACCGGGCCACGCTGGGCCTGCTGGGCGCTCAATTGCCGCTCCTTCAAGAGCTCCGCAAGCTCGATAAACCGTTGATTGTGGTCTATATCAACGGGCGGCCGATCGTCGAGCCGTGGATCGCAGAGCATGCCGATGCCATCCTGGAGGCCTGGTATCCCGGACAGGAAGGGGGCCACGCCATCGCCGACGTGCTGTTCGGCGACGTGAACCCGTCCGGCCGTCTGACGGTCAGCGTGCCGAAGCAGGTTGGTCAACTGCCGGTTTATTACTATCACCGGAGAACGAGAGGCAAGCGGTATCTGGAGACGGATTTTGACGCCGCATACCCGTTTGGTTATGGACTTAGCTACACGACGTTCAAATACGATCATCTTCGCGTCGAACCCGAGGTCATCGGCCCGGACGGGCACGCCCGGGTTTGCGTGGACGTGACGAATACGGGGGAGGCGGCCGGCAAAGAAGTCGTCCAGCTGTACATCTCCGATCTGGCTTCGTCGGTTACCCGGCCGGAAAAGATGCTGAAAAGTTTTCGGAAAATCGCCTTGGCTCCCGGAGAAACGCAAACCGTCGTTTTTGACGTCGGGCGGGAGCAACTGGAGTTTGTCGGCATGGGACTTGCGCGCATCGTGGAAGACGGGGAGTTTCAGGTGAGGGTCGGACCGAACTCCGCGGAAGGGCTGACGGCCGATTTGACGGTTCGGACGGGGGTTGATCCTTCCTGAAGCGGATCGAGCGATTGATGCGGCGCTCAATTAAGTTAAGCCAAGATGAGAAAGGGGAGGACCAATAGATGAAGATTACGAGGCATCCGGAGAACCCGATTGTGGTACCGGGAGGATATGAGTGGAGAAAAGTAACGGTATTCAATCCGGCGGTCATTATCGATAACGGCAAATTTTATATGATTGAACGGACGGCAGGCTCCCTGACGCCGTGCAAAAATTTCCTGGGCCTGCTGGAAAGCGAAGACGGCGTGCATTTCACCCATGTGAAGGACGAGCCGATCGTCACGCCGGACCAGCTCGGTTTCCCATACGGCAGCGTGCAGGACCCGCGGATCGTAAAAATCGACGATACGTTCTATCTGAACTACGCGCTGCGCCCTTGTGCGATGAGCTATTATCCAACGGGCCGGGGGGTTCCGGAACGTTCGATCCCCGAGTACCCGGACGGGTGGGGCGAGCAGGAAGGCCACTGGCTGACGCGTTCGTCGATCCTTGCCTCCAAGAACCTGATCGATTGGGAGTTCGTGGCCGACACGACGCCGCTGGACATCAATGACCGCGACAACATCCTGTTTCCGGAGAAGATTAACGGCAAATTCGTGTTGTTGCGCCGGCCGGAGGAGTTCATAGGCGAAGCGTACGGTACGGAAAAAGCGGCGATGTGGATCACCTATTCGGACGATCTTGTCCACTGGGAGGAACCGAAGCTGCTGGCGAAAGCGGAAAACATGACGTGGGAGTCGCGCAAAATCGGCGGATCGACGCCGCCGGTGCGGACGGATCGCGGATGGCTCGTGTTGTATCACGGCGTGGACGACGAGGTGGTCTATCGCGTTGGGGCCATGCTGCTGGATCTGGACAACCCGGAGAAGGTCATCGCCCGCACGAAAAATTTCATCATGGAGCCGGAAACGTACTACGAGAAATTCGGTTACCAGATTCCAAACGTCATTTTCCCGACGGGGAACGTGGTCAAAGACGGGCTGCTTTATATCTATTACGGGGTAACCGATACGGCAATCGCGCTGGCGACGGTGCCGCTGGAGGAACTCGTCGATTATATTCTGGAGCAAGCGGAATAGTGGAAGAACTGTTTAACCTGAGCTAAGAAGCGTCCCCGGCGGGGACGCTTCTTGCTGGTTTTTTCGGCTGTTCATGAATCTTCGTAAGCCAACGAGACGTCCGGATTAACGGCATGCAGCTTCCGATATTGTCCCGGGGTGTACCCGGTCTCCTTCTTGAACTTGCGGATAAAGTTCGGCGCATCGAGGTAACCGACCTGCTCGATGATCTCCTTCAACGGGGCATTGGTGTTCACGAGCAGCCGGATGACTTCCTCCTTGCGGCAATGCCAAATATATTGCGAGAAATTATACCCGGTCTTCTCCTTGAAACATCGACTCAGATAAGAAGTGGAAATCGAATACCGGAGGGCCACATGCTCCAGGCTGAGCGTATAATCGGCGAATTGCTGATTGACGTAAGCTACAATGTCGTCCATCAGGGAGTTTCCCCCGGTCTCTGCGTTACGCTCGACTTGAAGGCAAATCCGGGAAGCGAGGGCGTCCAGCTTGGCCTCCAGCTCCTCTAAGGATTCAAACGAAGCCAGGTTCGACAGGTTGAGGAACACGTCGCTCATCCCGAGTTCGGAGGCGGTGCGGAGCAGCGAATTCAACAGGTCGAAACAAAGGCAGCGGAGCAGGGATACGGACAGGGAATCCCGCTTGAGCTCTTCGATGATCGATGCGATCATCTGTCTGGCAACCAGCTCATTGCCTTGTTTTAACCCGTGCTCAAGCTTCAAGATCGACTTGCGCGGAATCCAGAACGTTTCGGCCGAAGGGACGTTTAATTCCGCAATCTGTTCGAAATAGGTCACTCGTCCGTTGCTGCCGATCATGCGGTACTCCAAAGCGGCGGACGCCTCGATGAAAGACTGGTTCAAATCCCCCGGATCCTCGTATAAGGTCCCGACTCCGAAATAAGGAACGATCCGGGAGTTGTCGATCACGAGCACCTTGATCGCTTCGATAATCTCCACGATGCGCTGCTGCGCCTCTTCCCGACTGTTTGCAGACAGCGATACGATCAAGGCAAACTGCTCCTCCGGCGAAAATTCCAGCCCGCAAACATAAGTGCCCAGCTCGGTAATTTCAAATTCGCTGAGCATTTCCTGCAAATGCTGCTGTTCCTCCCAGGTTTTCTCTCCATCGACCATTTCGTCCCAAGCCAAAATCACGGAAAAATAGTATCCCTGGCCTTGAGGAAGCATCAGACCCGACCCGCTGATCATCCGTTCGATTTCCGGGTCGTTGGGTTTGCCGTATTTCAGCAGCAGAAGCAGGTATTGATTGCGGACATAGGGCTGCTGCATATCGATTCTGGCGCTGTAATCGTGGATCGTTTGCTTGAGCCAATCCCATTCGTCCCGGGTTTTCGGACTGTCCGACGGACTGATCTTCAATTTGGCGAACTCCATCAAATCCTTGATCGGGTGATACTGGCGTTTGGCCAGCTGCATGGCCGCCAGGATCCCGGTGATGACGGCAATGCCGAAAATCAGAAACACGAGTTCCTTAATATGGGCAACGCGGCTGAAAAACTGGTAGCTGGGCATGGTCGTGACATAGGTCCATCCGTTGGTCTGGGATTTGACGACGACGACGGAGTATTGTTCTTGGTTTAAATAAAGGCTGTGGATGCCCGGTTCCAGCGATGGCAAAGCCATTAAATCGTCAGTCGGCAGGCTTGCGCCGTGATTGTTGATCGTTAACGCGTTGCCTTTCTGATCGAAAATATAGCTGCTTCCCGAAAAATCGTTCAGTATGGAGTCCATGACCCCCGTCAATTTGGACTCTTTCATTAAATAGACGACGATCCCGTGCGGATAGGGGTCGTTCGGCTTGATCGGCACCAGGAAAGTCAGCATGGGATCGCTGCGCGAATACACGTTGACCTTCTCTGCGGGCCGCATCACCGGCAGCTTCAATTCGTTCAAATCCCGGATCAGCTGCGCGCTTGTCCAATTTTCAAACCGGTACATGCGTTCGAACACCACGTCGACGTAAGTTAGACCCGTAGGGGAGTAAATGATCGTGTCATCGTGAAAATACAAAAAAAGATCTTCGAGAATGCTGCTGTTCGCCTTGTAGTTGGCCAAGGTACGGATCGCATCGGCGCTGTATAGCGGATGGCGTACCATATAGGGGGTGAGGTGCTCGTCGTACGATATTTTGCTGGCGATTTCCAGCAGCTCGGCCATCCGCTCATCGATCGTTGTTTTGACCTGCGTTAATTGGTTTACGTTGGCTTGTTCAATCTCCATTCGCAAATTCCTGACGGCGCTTTCATAAACGGAAACCGTGACCAGCGTCAACGGAACCAGAAACATTAAAATGTAGGATAATGTGTATTTGAGCAGAAGTTTCGATTTCAAATGCTCCCACCTTGACGGAATGGCGGAAATCATCTTTGAACGGCTTTTTACGTTTCGCACGGAAACCATCCCCCAATGGATTGAATTTAATCATTATAACGTTATATCTATTATGCTATAAAATGTCGGGCAGCGGAAGAAAGATTCGAAAAATGTCGTATTTCACGCATGAGTAGTTTTTTCGGATAAAATAATATAGAATTAAGTTCGCTTAAAATTTGTCAGGAATATGCCCGGCCCTCATCGGCGCGTATTCCCTTAAGTTAAGGTGGCTAAAATATGAAGCATATTTACATAGACCACGCCGCTTCCACGCCGATCCATCCGGAGGTTGCGGAGACGATGCTGAAGGTGATGCGGGAGCAAGTGGGCAACGCCTCCAGCGTTCATTTCTACGGCCGCGAGGCTAAGCGTCTGGTGAATGGAGCGCGCGATACGATTGCCGCCCGAATCGGCTGCCGTCCGGATGAGCTGGTGTTTACCAGCGGAGGAACGGAAAGTGATAACCTGGCGTTGTTCGGCACGGCAACCGCCCGTAAAACGGAAGGCCGCCATCTCATCACGACCGCCATCGAGCACCATGCGGTTCTGCATTCTTGCGAGCGCCTGGAGAAGGACGGGTTCGAGGTGACCTATTTGCCGGTGGATCGTTACGGTCAGGTGCATCCGGATCAAGTGCGGGAGGCGATCCGCCCCGATACGATCCTGATCAGCGTGATGTACGGCAATAATGAGGTCGGCACGATTCAGCCGATTGCGGACATCGGCGCCATCGCCAGGGAGCGGGGGATCGTTTTTCATGTGGATGCCGTACAGGCCTTGGGTTCGTTGCCGATTTCCTGCCGCGAGCTTCCGGTCGATCTGATGAGCTTCTCCTCGCACAAAATTAACGGGCCGCAAGGCGTCGGGGCTTTATATGTTCGGAAGGATCTTCTGCTGGAGCCGATCCAGCACGGGGGGGTCCAGGAGAGAAAACGCCGAGCCGGCACGGAGAATATGGCCGGGATCGCCGGTTTTGCCAAAGCGGTCGAATTGGCTGCGGCAGAGCGAGAGGAGCGCACCGCGCAGGATCGCCTGCTGATTCAGGAGCTGTTGTCGGCTTTAGAACGGCGGATCTCTGCCGAAGCTTTCCATCTCAACGGTCATCCGACCGACCGGTTGCCGCATATCGTCAACCTCAGCTTCCCGGAGGTGGATTCGGAGACGATGTTGATGAATCTGGATATGGAAGGCATTGCCGCCTCCAGCGGCTCGGCCTGCACCTCGGGGTCATTGGAGCCGTCCCATGTGCTGGAAGCGATGCATCTGCCGGCAAGTTTTTTGCGGTCCGCGATTCGATTTAGTGTCGGAATGGGTAATACTAGGGAAGAAATTTACGATATTGCCGAAAAAATTGGAACCATCTTAGAACGTCTTCGTAGAAGAAAATAATGGGCACCTTTTAGGGGTCAAATCAGCTTTTGCGGAGGGGAGGTTCAGGTTTTTCGGCACAGTATGAAATGCCCAAGCAGGGAGTGTCCTTTCCAACATGAGAATGCAAGAAATGATTGGCCTGACCGTCTATGATGTGGACCATGGCAAGCAGGTCGGGAAAGTCGTTGACATCATCCTGAACCACGATTGGTCGATCTTTGGCATTCAGCTGGAGAACCGGTTGTTTTGGGCTTCCGGCGTTAAGGCTGTACGATGGGACGACATCGTGGCTTACGGCGAAGATGCCGTGATGATTCGCAATCAACAGGCTGTCCGCAAGTGGGGAGCCGAGAACATACAGAACACCTTTTTGACGGGGAACGGTAAATTGAAGGAATTGCCTGTCCTGACCGAAGACGGGATTCGTCTGGGCCATGTGACGGATGTTTATTTTGAACATGAATTGGGAAACACAATTACTGGAATTGAAATTAGCGACGGGTTTTTCACCGATCTGATGGAGGGGCGCAAGCTGCTGCCTTTTATGCCGGAAATGACCCGAGGGGAAAATGCGATCATGGTGCCCCTGGGCAGCGAACAGCTGCTTGAAAAGCCGTGAATTTTTGTGGATGGATAGGTGATGGTTCTATGATGAAATGTCCAAATTGCAATTCCAAGGATATCGGGAAAATCGGCTCCCACCAGTTCTACTGCTGGGGTTGCTTTATCGAACTGACGGTGAACGGCGACAAAATGTCCGTGTATCAGGTTGAGGAAGATGGAACGCTCAGCTCGCTGGACGATCTGTTCTTCGGCGAGGAAATGGTGCAGGATTTCCCGCAAATGCACGCTTCCTCGTAACATTATATTCCGGCTACGCTGTGGAAATGCAGAAGCTGTCCTCTTTTTTCGCGAAGGGGACAGCTTTTTTTTGCATAGGAGGAATCGCTCTTCAAATGTTGTCAACAATAATCATGACGAAACCGTGTTTTGATTTGATTGAGAAAGAAAGCGCTTTGAATTAGGATGAGGATAGAAACACGGTAATCCAACAAGTTCAGATTGTTGATGGTCCGTACATCATTTTAAGGGGGTTTCTCTTTATGGCTATAGCACAAACGAAAGAACCGTCTGCAGGAACCGGCGGAGTCCGGGTCAAGGTCCAGCAGTTCGGTCGTGCGCTCAGCGGAATGGTCATGCCGAATATCGGCGCATTTATCGCCTGGGGGCTCATTACCGCACTCTTCATACCAACCGGCTGGATTCCGAACGAATATCTCGGCAAGCTGGTCGATCCGATGATCAAATTCTTGCTGCCGCTTCTGATCGGTTACACCGGCGGCAACATGATTCATGGGAAACGCGGTGCCGTGACGGCAGCGATCGTAACGATGGGGGTTATCGTCGGCAGCGACATTCCGATGTTCCTCGGCGCCATGATCGTGGGTCCTTTGTCCGCTTGGGTCATTAAGCAGTTCGACAGAGTGGTAGACGGCAAAATCAGATCCGGCTTCGAAATGCTGGTCAACAACTTCTCGATCGGGATTCTGGGCGGCCTGATGGCGCTTGGTGCATACTCCGGCGTGGGTCCGGTCGTAACCGCGATCAGCAAGGCCTTGTCTTCGGGCGTTGACTTCCTGGTGGATGCGAAATTGCTTCCGCTGGTCAACATCATCATTGAACCGGGTAAAGTATTGTTCCTGAACAATGCCATCAACCATGGTGTCATTACGCCAATTGCTTCGGAAGAAGCGCTGCGGATCGGGAAATCGATGCTGTTCATGCTCGAATCCAACCCGGGTCCAGGTCTGGGTATCCTGCTGGCATATTGGGTCTTCGGACGCGGTATGGTGAAACAATCAGCTCCAGGCGCAGTGGTGATCCACTTCTTGGGCGGGATTCACGAGATTTACTTCCCGTACATCCTGATGAGACCGGTCCTGATTCTGGCAGCGATTGCCGGCGGTGTGGCAGGTACGTTCACGTTCCAATTGACGGGTGCAGGTCTTGTTGGTTCACCTTCGCCGGGTAGTATTTTCGCTTACTTCCTGATGACGCCGAAGGGCGGCTATGTCTCGATGCTAAGCGGGGTTATTGTGGCAACCGTCGTTTCGTTCCTGGTCGCTTCGCTGCTGCTCAAAACGGGTAAACAAGATGAAGAGGATATGAATCTGGACGAAGCTTCGGCTAAAATGAAAGAGATGAAAGCTGCGGGGACCAAAACCCAAGCTGCAGCTCCTGCTGCAACGGGCGGCGTGCAAAAGCAAACGGTGAATAAAATCGTGTTCGCTTGCGATGCCGGCATGGGTTCCAGCGCAATGGGCGCTTCGGTGCTGAGAAAGAAAATGCAGGACGCCGGCGTGCAGGTGACGGTCGTCAATTCGGCGATCAGCGAAATTCCAAACGATGCCGACATCGTCATCACGCAAAAAACGCTGACGGATCGCGCGATCGCGAAAAAACCGGACGCCGAGCATATCTCCATTGATAATTTCCTGAAGAGTCCCAAATACGATGAACTGGTCGAACGGCTGAAAGGCTAATAGAGTCGCCGGTTACGATGCGGGGGCAAAACACTGGCGATTTTTCGCCGGTGTTTTGCGTCTATATTAGGGAGAGACTTGATATGAGGAAAATGACCGCACGACAAAAGCAGATCCTCATCCTCCTCCTCGGTCGCAAGAACGGGATGACCGCCGCTGAAATCGCTGCGGAGATCAACGTCAGCGTCAGAACGGTTCACCGGGAATTGGACGAGATTGAGAAAATTCTGGCTTATTTCGGATTGGTCCTGCACCGGAAATCGGGTACCGGGATCTCCGTTTGGAGCAGTTCCCCCGACCGCGAAGAAGGCGAGAAGCTCCAGGAGGCCAAGCGATTGCTGCTGGTGGATAAGCCAAGCGATTATTCCGGGGAGGAGCGGCAACTCTTGCTGATCTGCCGGCTGCTGGAGGAGCAGGAACCTTGCAAGCTGTTTACGCTGGCTCATGGCTTGAAGGTGACCGTGGCGACCATCAGCAGTGATTTGGATGCGGTCGAACCCTGGGTCCGAAGGTTTGGGCTGGAGCTGGTCCGCCGCAGGGGTTACGGCGTTGAGCTGATCGGCGATGAACAGGGGAAACGCACGGCGTTATGCCAGTTGGCGGCCGATCATCTGGATTACTCCGACCTGATTGGAGGCTCTCCGGAAAGCCAGATTTCCTCGGCAACCGCCAGGCTGCTGGAGGTCGTCGGCACGCATAACCTGATGACGGTGGAGAACGCGCTTTGGGCGATGAACTGGAATTGGACGGAACACCTGTCCGAAAATGCCTACACGCAGCTGTTGATCCATCTCTCCGTATCGGTAAATCGCATCAAAGCGGGAAGGTTTGTGGAAAGGATTGCGGGTCAGGGGAAGCCGGTTCCGGTCGGGGGCGCGGAGCAGGAGGAGGCCGAAACCTCCCGCTTTGCCCTTCGCTTGGCTGATATGCTGGAGATGGAGTTCCCGCCGGAGGAAATCGCCTATTTGAATTCGTTGTTCAGCCGGGCCAAGGAAACCTCCCCCGAGCTCGTCCAAACGGATTTGGAGCTGGTCGATACCGTGTATCGGCTGACGGAGAACGTCGTTAAGCGAACCGGTATCCCGTTTCAGGAAGACCGCCTGCTGCGCAGCGGCCTGCTCGAGCATATGGGACCGGCGTTTAAACGAATCCGTGAGGGCTCGCGAATCCGCAATCCGCTGTTGGGGGCCATTCGAAAAGACTATGAGGAACTCTTCGGCATCGTTCGCGAGGCGATGGACGACAGCGCCTCCGGTCTGGAAGTCCCGGACGAGGAGATCGGATTCCTGGTGATGCATTTCGGGGCTTCGGTCGAACGGTTAAACCAACTGGGCCGCAACGTGAGGGCGATCCTGGTCTGCTCGAGCGGACTAAGCTCTTCCAAGCTGCTGGCCACCCGGCTGGCGAAGGAGATGCCGCAGATCGAGGTGCTGGGCAACGTGTCATGGTATGAAGCCAAGCGGCTTCCGGAGTCCGATTACGATTTGATCATCTCGACGATCGATTTGCCTCTGCCGGAGGATCGGTATGTCAAGTTGAGTCCGCTGCTCACGGAAGAGGACAGCGAGCGGTTGCTGGAGTACGTGCAGCACACGACGTTGAAGTCGCGGAAGCCGGCGCCCGAGCCGGAGTCGTCCAAGACCCGGGCTTTTGACAAGGTGCGGACGTTGTCAATGGCTTTGAGCGAAGTTGTCAGCGTGTTGGAACAATTCGACGTTCACGCTCTGAACAACCGGGGGGATTCGCTGCGGGAGACGGTGATGACGGCGCTGGAGGGAATAAACCAATCCTTTGTTCCGCCTCCCGTTGCCGACGTTGGAGCCGTCACCGACCGGTTATTGGAACGGGAGAAAATGGCCAGCCAGGTCATTCCGGGCACCTCGTTGGCGCTATTCCATACGCGGACCCGGTTCGTGAATTATCGATCGTTGGCCCTGTTCCGGCTGGAGGAGCCTGTGCTGCTGGACGGCGGTACGGAGGTCGGGGCGCTGCTGTTCATGCTTGCGCCGCGCGAGCTGTCGCGCGAAAGCCTGGAGGTGCTGAGCGAAATCAGCGCCTTGCTGCTGAAGCCGGAGCTGGTGGAGCTGCTGGAAACGGGGGAGTGTCAGGAAATTCGCAATTTTTTGGCAACCGAGCTGCTGGTTTATTTTGAGAACCTGTAAACACAGAAGATAGGACAATAAGTGGAAAGGGAGAGAATAATCATGAAACTACTGTCTAAAGAGAAAATTGTACTGAATGGGAAAGCCAGCGATAAATACGAGGCCATCCGCATGGCCGGAAAGCTGCTGGTGGATGCCGGCCACGTTACGGAAGAATACGTCGACAAAATGGTGGAACGCGAAGAGATCGTCTCCACTTATATGGGTGGCGGTCTGGCGATCCCGCACGGGACGAAGGAGGCCAAGAGCATGATTTCCTCGACCGGACTGTCGGTTGTGCGCTTCCCGGAAGGCGTCGACTTCGGCGGCGACGAGCCGGCCTTTATCGTCATCGGGATTGCTGCCGCCGGCGGGGATCATATGGAGGTCCTGACCAATGTCGCTATGGTGTTCACCGACGAGTCCAATCTGGAGCGGATTATGAATGCCCAAACTGAAGAGGAAATCGCGGAAATCCTGGAAGGGGGCATGGAGGGATGAAGGCCGTTCATTTTGGTGCAGGCAATATCGGCAGAGGTTTTATCGGCTTGCTGTTATCCCGTTCGGGTTATGAGGTTTGTTTTGTGGACGTGAATGAGAAGCTCGTCTCGGAGCTGGCGCGGCGCAAGGAATACCCCGTCACGCTTGCCAGCGACCAGCGGGAAACTGCCATCGTCCGCGGTGTGACGGCGATCAACAGCATGAACGACCCCGTGGCCGCCGCCCGGGCGATTGCCGGAGCTGATGTGGTGACGACGGCGGTTGGCGTTACGGTGTTGAAGCATATCGCCGGCACGATTGCCCAAGGCTTGATGCTGCGGAAGAGTAATGCAGCAGCAGCCCCTCTGCACGTCATCGCCTGCGAGAATGCCATCGGCGGTAGCTCCCAGCTTAAAGAGCATGTCTATGCTCAGTTGGATGAAGCGACCCGAAAGTGGGCGGACGCCAATGTGGCGTTCCCCGATGCGGCGGTCGACCGGATCGTTCCGCTGCAGCAGCATGAGGATCCGCTGCAAGTCGTGGTTGAGCCTTTTTATGAATGGGCGGTCGACCAATCGCAAATGTTCGACGGCTTCCACCGGGTGGAGGGGGTTCATTACGTCGATCGATTGGAGCCCTACATTGAACGCAAATTATTTACCGTAAATACCGGCCATTGCTCGGCCGCTTATATGGGATACCTGCAGGGACATGCTACGATTCAGGAAGCGATGAACGACGAGAAGGTCGTTCATCATGTGCGTGCCGTCCTTTCGGAGACCGGGGCGGTGCTTATGGCGAAACATGGGTTCTCGTCAGCCGAGCATCAGGCATATATCGATACGACGCTGGAGCGCTTCGCCAATCCGGCGCTGACGGACGAGGTTTCGCGGGTCGGCCGTTCACCGATCCGCAAGCTGTCCGCCGGCGACCGGCTGGTCTCCCCGGCGACGCAGGCGTATGAACGGGAGCTTGGATATGGCTACCTGGCGCTGACGATGGCGATGGCGCTCCGCTTCGAGTCTCCGGACGATCCGGAGGCCGCAGAGCTGCTAGCGTCGCTGCGAGAAGTCGGCGCTTCGCAGACCTTGGCCAAATACACCGGCCTCGACGCCGAGCACCCGATCCATCAAGCGGCCCTGGCGCATTATGAGGAGTTGAAGAGCCGCTGAGCGCGGTAACGCGAACTTGCACTAGCCCGGCGAATCGTAAGGATGAGCCGGGCTTTTGGTTTGCGGGAGGTGACGAGTGAGCGTCCGGCAGAGGCATAAGTTGGCAGAACCTCCCGCCGCACTTGGACTAACGTGACGTAACGGAACTCAGAGACGTTATTGTGCTAGAAACGGGAGCTTGGTAGAAATAACGGAACCAGATGGCCTTATTCCTGCTTTTTTCGCTCAATCCGCTCGATTTGGAGGTCAATAGCGGCTTGTGGTTCCGTTAGAGCGGGAAATCTCCGGGAAATGACTTCATAGCGGCTCCTCGTTCCGTTAAGGTCTGTCGTGAGGAGAACAATTCATCTGTCGGCTCCCCGCCCCCTCCCCTCATAAATTTCCCTCCCCAGGCAAATACTGATCTATACGAAGAATTCGCCGCGTAAGAGGGAGGAGGTTTGGAGCCGATGGAACCAAAGGGGCCGATAGAACCGATGGAACCGATCACCCGAAGCAAGCTGTTTCGATATGGCGTTTGGCTGCTGCTTGGGTTGGTAATTTTGTTTTTCGTGTGGCAGCTGCGTCCGATGTTTTCGCTCGTCTACGGATTTTTGAAGGCCGTCTTCGCCCCGTTCGTGATCGCCGTTATCATCTCTTACGTCTTGAATCCGATCGTCCGGATGCTCGGCGGGCGCAAAGTGCCGCGGACGATGGCTGTACTGCTGATCTACGCGGTATTCCTGACCGGCTTTACCGTCGTGCTCATGAATGTGATCCCGATGTTCGTTGAACAGCTGGAGGAGCTGGGCGAGCATTTGCCGGAGCTGACCATCCACACGCAGCAAATGATGAACCGTTGGGACAACGGTCTTTTGCCGGGGAGCATTCGCATGGGGATGAACAATTGGTTCTATCAATTCGAAAATCGGATGGCGAGCGCCATTTCCGGCTTCTTGGACAATATCGGGGCGACGATCGGCGTGGTGTTTAATGCGTTCATTATCCCGTTCCTGATCTTCTACATGCTGAAGGACATCGAGCTGATCGAACGGCTGATGCTGCAGTATTTGCCGCGCTCGCGGCGCAAATCGATCATCACGCTGCTGAAGGAAATCGACATGGCCCTGGGCAACTATGTCCGGGGACAACTGCTGGTCTGCGTCATTATCGGGATATTGGCTTATATCGGCTATATGCTCATCGGGATGCCGTTTGCGCTGTTGCTGGCGGGAGTGGTTGCGCTGTGCAACATTATTCCTTACCTGGGCCCGTTTCTCGGGGCAGCTCCGGCTATGGTCATGGCTACAACGATCTCCTGGAAAATGGTCCTGCTCGTCCTGCTCGTCAACATGGTCTGCCAAACGATCGAGAGCAACGTTATCTCCCCGCAGGTGGTGGGACGGAGCCTGCATATGCACCCGATGCTGATAATTCTGGCACTCTTGATCGGCGGGGAGCTGGCGGGGGTTCCCGGGCTGATTTTGGCCGTGCCGTTTTTTGCCGTGGTGAAGGTGGTTATCCAGCATTTCTATGCTTACTACGTTCGGCGCAAGGCGATGTGAACCCGCTNGCTGATTTTGGCCGTGCCGTTTTTTGCCGTGGTGAAGGTGGTTATCCAGCATTTCTATGCTTACTACGTTCGGCGCAAGGCGATGTGAACCCGCTGCATTGACACGGCGTCAAGCGCCTTATATACTTAAAATGTTATGTGCAAAATCGAAAACGTTGATGAAATCAAGTACGTTCGGTAAGCGGATTTGCCAGAGAAAGGTTCCGCGGCTGGGTGCCCCGCAAGGGATAGCCTTAAGCGGCGGCTGAGAGAACCTGAAATCTTGCGCGAACGGAAAGCTAATTTCGGAGTGTGAGCTACAAATTCACCGGCAGGTCCCCGTTACCGGACCGACGAGGCGATCGCTGCAGACGCCGGCGGACAGAGGTCCAGCCGCTCGGGAGCGATAACCAGGGTGGTACCGCGATGCAATCGTCCCTGATTTTCAGGGGCGTTTTTGTTATTTTTAGAGGAACATTTAGGAGGGCAATACGATGAAAGCAAGTGAAATCCGTTCCAAATGGCTGGAGTTCTTTGCAAGCAAAGGCCATAAAATCGAACCAAGCGCTTCGCTCGTTCCGCATAACGATCCATCGCTGCTGTGGATCAACGCCGGGATGGCCCCGCTCAAGCCTTATTTCGACGGTCGGGTGAAGCCGGAAAATCCGCGCCTGACGAACTCGCAAAAATGCATTCGCACCAATGATATCGAGAACGTTGGCAAGACGCGCCGGCACCATACGTTTTTTGAGATGCTGGGGAACTTCTCGATCGGGGATTATTTTAAAGAAGAAGCCATTACGTGGGCTTGGGAATTCCTGACGGACAAGAAGTGGATCGGTTTTGACCCGGAGCGTCTGTCGGTGACCGTATATCCCGAAGATGAAGAAGCCTTTACATTGTGGAATGAAAAAGTAGGCCTTCCGGCGGAGCGCATCATTAAGCTGGAGGACAACTTCTGGGATATCGGCGAAGGGCCTTGCGGACCTTGTACGGAAATTTTCTACGACCGCGGCGAAGCTTACGGCGACCTGTCCGATCCCGAATGTTATCCGGGCGGGGAGAACGAACGTTTCCTTGAGGTCTGGAACCTCGTGTTCTCGCAGTTTAACCATAACAAGGACGGCAGCTATACGCCGCTTCCGAACAAGAACATCGATACCGGGGCCGGTCTGGAGCGGTTCGCGTCCATTTTGCAGGATGTGAACTCCAACTTCGACACCGACCTGTTCCAACCGATTATTCTCAAGACGGCCCAAATGGCCGGGGTCACTTACGGTACGGCTGAGGAGAGCGACGTGGCGCTTAAGGTGATTGCCGACCACATTCGTACGGTGACGTTTGCCGTGGCCGACGGCGTGCTGCCGTCCAACGAAGGCCGGGGTTATGTCATTCGCCGCCTGCTGCGCCGCGCGGTGCGTTACGGCAAGCTGATCGGTCTGGACAAGCCGTTTATGTACGGTCTGGTGAGAACCGTCGGGGACATCATGGGCACTTACTATACGGATGTCGTCACCAAACGCGAGTTCATCGAGAAGGTCATTCGCGCGGAGGAAGAACGGTTCCATGAAACGCTGAGCGACGGCTTGGCGATTTTGGCGGACATCAGCGGGGAAGCCAAAGCGGCCGGCCGCACGTTGATTAGCGGGGCGGACGCGTTTAAGCTGTACGACACGTACGGGTTCCCATTGGATCTGACCGAGGATTTTGCGGCAGAACATGGGCTGGGCGTCGATCGTGAGGGTTTTGAGGCCGCTATGGAAGAACAGCGCGAACGCGCCCGGGCCGCCCGTCATGAGAGCGGCAGCATGAAAGTGCAAGGCGGGGTTCTGGCGGATTTTACGACTAAAACGGATTTCGTTGGATATAATGAGCTTGAAGTTACTACCCGCATCGCGGCTATCGTGGTCGACGACGCCCTCGTGGATTCGCTAAGCGCCGGTCAGTCGGGCCAAATGATCTTGGCTTCGACGCCATTCTATGCGGAAAGCGGCGGCCAGGTCAGCGACCAGGGGACGATTCAGAGCGACTCCGGCCGCGCGTCCGTCGAAGGCCTGTTCAAGGCACCGCACGGGCAGCATGTCCATCAGGTCACGGTGGAAACCGGCGAGCTGCGGGTGGGGGCGGAAGTCACGGCCTCTGTGGACCGGGAACAACGCAGCCATACGGTGAAGAACCATACGGCAACTCACCTGCTGCACCAAGCGTTGAAAGACACGCTCGGCGAGCATGTGAACCAGGCGGGATCCCTCGTTGAACCGCAGCGTCTGCGCTTCGACTTCTCCCATCTCGGCAGCATATCGCCGGAGGAACTGGTTGAGATTGAGCGCCGCGTCAATGAGCAGATTTGGAATGCGCTGCCGGTGACGATCACGCTGAAGCCTATCGATGAGGCTAAAGCGATGGGCGCTATGGCGCTGTTCGGCGAGAAATACGGGGATATCGTTCGCGTCGTCCAAATCGGCGACTACAGCCTGGAACTCTGCGGCGGCTGCCACGTGAACAACTCGGCCGAGATCGGCCTGTTCAAAATCGTGAGCGAAAGCGGCATCGGCTCCGGTGTGCGCCGGATCGAGGCAGTGACCGGGCGAGGCGCTTATCTGTTCATGGACGGTCAGCTGGATCTGCTGAAGCAGGCGGCCGGCTTGCTAAAATCGAACGTGAACGACGTGCCGAAACGGGTCGAAGGGTTGTTCCAGCAGTTGAAGGAGCTTGGCCGCGAGAACGAATCGCTGCAGAGCAAGCTCAGCGTGATCGAAGCCGGTGAATTGACGAGTCAGGTCGTCAGCGTCGGTCAAACCAGGCTGTTGGCCGCTCGCGTACAGGCCGGCAGCATGGACGCGCTGCGCACACTGGCTGACGAGCTGAAGGTGAAGCTGCCGGATGCCGTGCTGGTCCTGGGGGCTCCAAGCGAGGATAAGGTGAATTTTGTCGTCGTCGTGCCAAAAGAAGAAGTGGCGCGCGGACTTCATGCCGGCAAGCTCGTCAAAGAAGTGGCCGCGGTCTGCGGCGGCGGCGGCGGCGGCCGGCCGGATATGGCCCAGGCCGGCGGGAAGGACGCCAGCAAACTGGACGAAGCCTTGAAGAAAGCGGCGGAATGGATTGCTTCTCAAGCCTGAGAAGGCCGTGAATTTGACGGGGCCACCCACCGAAAATTTCCTTATGGAACCGATGATATGGTATAGTATGATTAAGCTAAGAGGAAAACAGCTGCGATCATAAAGGCGTATGTCGAAGAAGCGAGGTGTCATCATGGACTCCATGGATAAAACCGTCAAATTTAACGTCAAAGGCGATGAACAAGAGGCGTCGGCGCAGGAAATTCTTCTTACGGTATACCAAGCGTTGCAGGAGAAGGAATACAATCCGGTTAACCAGATCGTCGGATATTTGTTGTCGGGCGATCCGGCCTATATACCGCGTCATAACAATGCGAGAAGTTTGGTCCGCAAGAAAGAACGCGATGAGCTGATCGAAGAGCTGGTGCGCTTCTACATGGCGGGCCACCGTTAAGGGAAACGATCCTTCTCGGTACTGAAAGAGGCGCGGATACGCATTAAAGGAGCAACGCATGAAAATCATGGGTCTGGACTACGGGGATCGTCGGATCGGAGTCGCTCTGAGCGACAGCTTGGGCTGGACCGCCCAAGGGCTTGAAACCATCGAGCGCCGAAGGGAAGGCAGCGAGTTCGAGCGCATCGCCGAGCTGGTGAAGCAGCACGAGGTGGAGGAGATCGTTGTAGGATTGCCGAAGAATATGAACGGCACGATTGGTCCCCGGGGAGAAATATGCATGGCGTTTGCCGAGGATTTGCGGAGCAGGCTGGATCTGCCCGTGCATCTCTGGGATGAACGGCTGACGACCGTGTCGGCGCAGCGAACGCTGCTGGAGGCGGATGTCAGCCGGAAGAAGCGCAAGGGTGTCGTCGACAAGATGGCCGCCAGCTTGATTTTGCAAAATTATTTGGACTCTAAGAGTATAAAGTGAGGGTGATCGCGTATGTCTAAAGATCGTATCGGAAATGAAGAAGAACCGGAAATTATTTATATCCCCGATGAAGAGGGCAATGAAGAAGAGTTCGAAGTGATTATGAAATTCGAAGTCGACGGTTCGGACGCCAAGTATATGATGGTCGTTCCTTTGGATT
The DNA here is from genome assembly GCF_900021165.1 of Paenibacillus phocaeensis. Lineage (GTDB taxonomy): Bacteria > Bacillota > Bacilli > Paenibacillales > Paenibacillaceae > Fontibacillus > Fontibacillus phocaensis. The sequence goes on from NZ_FCOQ01000018.1 coordinate 78,120, forward strand.
CCGATGGGAATGAAGATGAAGAGAGCGAAGAGGTATACGCGTTCCGTTACGAGGAAGACGGCGATGACCTGAAGCTGTACACGATCGAAAGCGACGAAGAATGGGAAATCGTCGAGGAGACGTTTAATACGCTCATCGACGAGTTTGATGGAGAAGATCGCAATGACTGATTTTACGGCAGACCAAGCGGTCATGACGTCGCGGGTTCGCGATGCTTTCGGCCCGATCGTGGAGCTGGAGGACGAGTCGGGCCATGCTTCCTACTACCAAGTCGTTCAAGAATTTGACGTCGCGGGTGCGTCCTATGCCGTGCTTAAGCCGGAGGATGCCTCCAAGGAGGAAGAACCGGAGATCTTCAAGATTCTGACAACCGGCGATGAGCTTGAGCTGGTCACGATCGATGACGATGAGGAATGGGAGAACGTATCCGAGCTTTATGACGAATTGACCTTTCCAGAGTAGCGGGAAGGCGTTGCAGGAGCACGATAGATCAGTCCGGGAAGAGCGGGATTTTACCGCTCTTTTTGGCTGTTAAGGGGGAAGCGGTTTGAGAAAGGCGCTGAAATGGCTGACCGTCCTGCTGCTGCTCGTGGTGATCGGAGCAGGAGCGGCCGGAATTTATGTATACACGGGCATGTTGCCTGTGGAAGCGAAGGAGCAGACGGCCAAGGTGACGATTGAACCGGGAACGGGGACATCGGGAATTGCACAGCTGCTGGAAAAACAGGGACTCATTAAAAATTCCTTCTTATTTGTCACGTATTTAAAATGGAAATCGGAAGGCAGCCGGTTCCAGGCCGGAGTTTATGAGATGCAGCCGGGCGTAACGTATGACGAAATCATCGCCAAGCTGAACCGCGGCGACGTGGTCAAGGCGGAGATGATCCGGTTTACGATTCCCGAGGGCTTTACGGTCAAGCAAATGGCTGACAAGTTGTCGGAAGAAGGCTTGGTCGACAAAGCCAAGTTTCTGCAGCTGGCGAAGGATGCTGCGGGTCTTGACAATGAACTGTTGTCGCAGCTCCCGGCGAACGAGCGGTTGACGTTCCGGCTGGAAGGATATTTGTTCCCGGAAACCTATGAGCTGAAAAAAGGCAGCAACGAGCAGGACATCATCTCCCGCATGCTGCAGGAAACCGGGGATCGGCTTGAGAAAATTCCGGATTTTGCACAAAAACTGCAGGCTCGCGGCCTAACTTTAGGCGAGCTGATGACGGTCGCTTCGCTGGTGGAGCGGGAAGTGGTGGTTGATGCCGAGCGGCCTATGGTCGCGGGCGTGATCTACAACCGGCTGAAGGACGGCATGAAGCTGGAAATCGACGCCACGGTGCAATATGTGCTGGATAAACCGAAGGAGCGTCTGCTTTATTCGGATTTACGAAGCGTGGACAGCCCCTATAATACGTATTTGTACGAAGGGCTGCCACCCGGACCGATTGCGGCGCCCAGTCTCAAATCGATTGAAGCGGCGCTGACGCCGGAGGCTTCGGAGTACCTCTTCTACGTGACCAAGAAGGATGGCAGCGGAGCGCACCTGTTCGCCAAGACCTATAAGGAGCATTTGAAGAATATCGAGACAAGCAAGGCCATGGCCAATCCATAAATCATGGGGAGGTTCAGGAACCTCTTAAAGGTGGGAGTAACAAGATGAGTAAAAAACCGGAACTGCTGGTCCCTGCCGGCTCGCTGGAAGAATTAAAGCGTTACTTCGCAGCGGGGGCCGACGCGGCCCTGATCGGCGAGGCTAAATACGGGATGCGTCTACCCGGTGACATGACGATACGAGACATTGCCGAAGCGGTTCAAGTCGCCCGTGAATACGGAGCCAAAATCTATGTAAGCCTGAACAACCTGATGACGAATGCCATGCTGGGGGACCTGCCTGATTACGTGAAGCAGGTGGCCGAATGCGGCGTAGATGCTGTCGAATTCGGCGATCCTTCCGTGCTTCAGACGGTGCGCCGGGTGGCGCCGCAGCTGATGCTGCATTGGAATGCCGAGATGACCTCCACTAACTATGCCACCGCCAATTATTGGGGGACGAAGGGCGCATCCCGCGTAGTGCTTGCGCGCGAGTTGAACATGGACGAGATCACGGCCATGCCTCCTTCGTTGAACATCGAGGCGGAGGTTCAGGTGCACGGGATGACCAATATCTATCACTCGAAGCGCCGTTTGGTGCAGAGTTATATGAGGCATCAAGGACGACCGGTTGATCCAAGCAGCGATCTGGGCCTAAGCCGCGGTCTGTTCCTGGTCGAGGCGGAGCGTCCGGACGAGAAGTTTCCGATTTTTGAAGATACCAACGGAACGCATATCATGAGCTCGGATGATATCTGTATTTTAGAAGACTTGCACCTGCTGATGGCTTCGGGCGTACACAGCTTCAAAATCGAGACGCTGCTGAAGCCGATCACATATAACGAGGTTGTGATTCGTTCCTATCGCCAGGCTATCGAAGCCTATTTCCGCGATCCGGAAGGGTATGAGCTTGACGAGGGTTGGATCGAAGCGATCCGGGAGGTACAGGACCCGGAGCGGGAGCTGACCTTCGGCTTCTTCTACAAAGAACAAGTCTATTGAGAAGAAGTCAAAAAGCCGGCTTTTTGACCTATATTTCAAATTTAAGTACCAAAAAACTTATAAACCAACAAAATGATGAGAGGTGAACGAAGATGCAAACTGCGGAGAAGCATATCCCGAAATATGCGGGAAAACGCAACCGGCTGGCAAAACCTGAGCTGCTTGCCCCGGCCGGCAATCTCGAGAAGCTGAAGTTCGCCGTTCATTACGGCGCTGACGCCGTATATATCGGGGGACAACACTACGGCCTTCGTTCCAATGCGGATAATTTCAGTTTTGAGGAAATGCGGGAAGGCGTGGAGTTTGCCAAGAAATACGGTGCAAAAGTGTTCGTCGCCACGAATATTTACGCCCACAATGAGGATTTGGAAGGCATCGAGGCATACTTGCGCAATCTGTACGACGCGGGGATCGCGGCCATCATCGTTGCTGATCCGGTGATCATAGGGACAGCGCAGCGGGTTGTTCCGGAGCTGGAGGTCCACCTCAGCACCCAACAGTCAACTGTCAACTGGCAGGCGGTTCAGTTCTGGAAAGACCAGGGATTGCCGCGGGTCGTGTTAGGCCGCGAGACCAGTCTGGAGGAAATCGAGGAAATCAAACGTCATGTCGACATTGAGATCGAGGCGTTTATCCATGGGGCGATGTGCTCTTCTTTTTCGGGGAGATGCGTCCTGTCCAATCATTTTACGGACCGCGATTCCAACCGGGGCGGCTGCTGTCAATCCTGCCGCTGGAAATATGACTTGTTCACGGATACGCGCGCGGAGGGAGAATGGATCTCTGAGGAAGAAGCTCGTGAGAGCCGGGTGCTGGAGAAGTTCCGCCTTGGCGTCACACAGCTGCCTTTGTTTGAGGAGGACGACAATGCGTTTACAATGGGATCGAAGGATTTGTGCATGATCGCGCATGTTCCCGATTTGATTGACGCCGGAGTAGACAGCTTCAAAATCGAAGGGCGCATGAAGTCGATCCATTATGTAGCGACGGTTGTGAACGTATATCGCCAAGCCATTGATGCGTATATGGCGGACCCGGAACATTATGTGCTGAAGCCGGAGTGGATCGATGAGATCAATAAGGCGGCAAACCGACCGCTGAATACAGGATTTTTCTATGACACGCCGGATCATGAAGATCATATTTATGAGCCGGAGGAGAAGGCGGCGCCATACGACTTCGCCGGATTGGTGATGGAGTACGACGAAAAGACCGGAATGGCCACAATTCAGCAGCGGAACCATTTCAAACCGGGTCAAGAGGTGGAATTTTTTGGACCGGGAGGAACGTTCTTTAAGCAGAAGGTTGGAACGATTTACGATGAATCCGGCAATGAATTGGATGCAGCCCGTCACCCGCTGCAACGGATCAAAATGAAGGTAGACCGGCCGGTCTCCTATTTCGATATGATGCGCAAAAAGAAGTGAATGCGAAAAATCAATATGCTTTGGGGCCTGTTCGTTTATAGGACGAAAGGCCCTTTTTTGTGACTTTTGTCAAGATTATTTAAAATCCGACCCAATTCCAACCGATATTATAGAGGAGAACGTCAGGTATTGTCGAATATTTCGAATAGCTGACGAGTGATGGGAACAACCAACAGCGTTATGCATGACCCTGAGACTAAGGGACTGGGTCTGCAACTATTATGAGTGGCGGGTGATCAACATGAGTCTGGTTCCGAAGAACGAGGACCAAGAAACTACCAACAAGAAGAAGGAAAAGAAGCAAAAGGGAGAACGGACAAAATCAAAAGCGGGTAAGCCGGCGGGAAAAACACCGCTAGATTTCAAGGCTTTGTTGGGTTCGCTGCGGGACAAGCTTCCGAAACAAATCAACCCCTCGAAATCAGTAGGCATTCGGTTGTTCTTGATTTTCTTTGTGGCAATCATGTTCTTCGTACTGGCGATCGGGATTATGTCCTCCCAGATGGCGAAGGCAACCATTCAGGACAATGCAGAACAAGCCAACCTGCAGACGATTGTTCAAACCTCGCAAAAGCTGGATATCGTCATGCAAAAGTATGAGGAAAATCTGCAGCAGATGTTCCTGGACGACGAGATGCAAAATGCAATTATGGACGCTTCCTTGTCGAACATCTCGGACTATGACAAGTTTACCGCGACCAACAAAATGAGAACGCGTTTGAATACGCTGACATTCTCTACGAAAGGCGTCTCTGCGGTATACATGCTGTCGGCGGACAAAATCGTGGATGATGTGACTTCGGGCAGCGCGGATGTCCTTTTTTTGAGTACCGTTCGCGACGAGGCTTGGTTTAAGGATCTGGCTGCAACGACCAAGACGATTTGGCTGCAAGTTCCGTCGGAAGGGAAGAGCACGGAAGTCTTTCGTTTGGCTCGTTCGGTACAGAGCGTAAACAGCATGAAACGTTTCGTCCTGATTGCCGATATCAATTTGGACATCTTAAACGGGTATCTGAGAGAAGTGAACTTGGGGAACAACTCCAAGCTGCAAATGCTGACTCAAGATAACGTCGTAGTAGGCTCTTCTATTGACGGCGATCAAGGGAAGCCGAGCGAATTTGATCTAGGGCAAAGCAAAGAGGCTTCCGGAAGCTTGCGAACCAAGGATGCAGACGGCAGCTCCGTCCTCGCCTCTTACAACACCCAGGCATCCGGATGGAAATTGATCGGAACTGTAGATGCAGCGGAACTCACGAAGAGTGCAGACCGGATTCTGATGTTTACGATATTCTCTTTGGTGGTTGTAGCAATTATCGCGATTCTGATCGGCGTTTGGATGGTTCGGATGATCGCTCATCCGCTTGGCAAGCTTAGAAACTTGATGGAGGAAGGCTCTAAGGGGAATCTGAACGTTCGAATGAACACGAAAGCGCAGGATGAGATCGGCCAGTTGACAGTGAGCTTTAACGTGATGATGGAGAATATCACCGCTCTCGTGAAGCAAACCAACAACTCCGCACAGGATGTATTGGATACGGCTACGGAGCTGTCCCAAGCCTCGAACAAAACCGCGTTGTCGGCCAAAGAAATTGCGGTGGCTACCGAAGAAATCGCCAACGGGGCAACCAGCCTGGCGAACGAAGCGGAACGCGGCAACGAGCTGACCGAGAATATTTCCCGTCAGATGGAACGCGTCATCCAAACCAACAAAGAGATGGAGACTTCGGCCCGTCAGGTAGAGAAGTCGAGTCAGCAAGGGACCGAGTATTTGAACGGCTTGATGGAGAAAACCAATGTAACGGTCGAGATGATCAACGCCTTGACCGCCAAGGTCGACTCCCTCAAAGCAAGTACAGGTTCGGTCTTGAAAGTGCTTGATGTGATGCAGAACATTACGCAGCAAACGAATATTCTGTCGCTGAACGCAACAATCGAAGCGGCTCGTGCAGGGGCGGCCGGCCGAGGGTTCATGGTTGTTGCCGACGAAATTCGCCAATTAGCGGATCAATCGCGTCAATCGATCACAATGGTTGGCGAAATTACCGATACGATTCAGAAAGAGATGAATGAGACGGTCAAGACTCTGTCCGAAGCGAGCCCGATCTTCCAAGAGCAAATCGCCTCGGTACAGGAGACGAACCAAATCTTCGTATCCGTACAGCAGCAAATGGAAGGGTTCGTGCGGCATCTTGATTCCGTGACGGCTTCCATCGACCAGTTGAACGAGTCGCAATCGGTCCTGTCCGAAGCGATGAGCAACGTCAGTGCGGTTGCACAGCAATCGTCCGCTACGTCCGAAGAGGTTGCATCGCTCTCGAGCGAACAGCAAACGGTTGGCGATCAACTGGTACAACTGTCGAACAAATTGGAGAACGTGTCCACCGGCTTGAAGGAGTCGTTGTCGAAGTTCACCGTATAGAGAGAAAGTTAAGCGCCTGAACCGATTTTCCGAGGGTTCCGGAAATCGGGGATCAAAACCCGGCCAATCTGCAATTGCAGGTTTGGCCGGGTTTTGTTTTTGGCAGCGGAGTCGCCGCCATTGCGAACGAGATGCCCGCCGCGAGTGTCGAATACGCCCGAACGCCTGGCGCGTATTGCACCTCAACCCGAAGCGGGCAGGCCAGGGTTTACCTCGACTTTTCCCAGGAAATAATGAGAGCAGAATGGAGGGCGAACGATGTCGTTATTGCGCAAAAAACGAATCTTTTATCTGCTGTTGTCCTTCGCGGTTGTGATCGCGTTATTTGCGCTGCGCATCGCCTGGATTCAGACGACCTCGGCGTTTAAGGCAGTAACCGTCGGCGGCAAGACGGTCAACGAGCTGGCTGTCCGGCAGCGTGAGGAGAGCATCGAATTGGATCCGGGGCGGGGACATCTTTTTGATCGAAACGGAACGATGTTAACAGGGAAAATGGCGTGGACGCCGATTTTATTTCCGGTTCGTCATTTGCCCGAAGATTCCCGGCTTGCCAATTTGGCAGCGGCGCTGGGCACAACGGTCCCTGAACTTCGAAGCAAGTGGGGAGAGCTGGAACGGCCCTATATTTGGCCAAAAGCCGGCGGCGAACCGGGCGAGCCGCTTCGGATCGACGAAGTCGCGGCTCGTACATTCCCGCGGTTGGAGGGGGTCGAGGTATTGCCGTATATGACGCGTTATGGTCCCGGGGAGCGGGGCAACCAGTGGTTAGGATTTGTGACGCAGCGACCGGATGTCATCCGTAAGCTGCGGGAAGATCCGCATCAACCCAACTTGGCGATGACCTTGCAGGTCGGGGCGTCAGGTTTGGAAAAAACGCTGGACGCATGGCTGCGCGGGCTTGGCGGGGTCAGAGCCGCCTATACGGTCGATGGCCGCAAAGACCCGCTCGCCGGGATTGGCACCAGGGTGAATGCAGCCTCCAGCCGATATTATCCGTTGCAAGTCCTAACGACGGTGGATGATTCCCTGCAGCAGAAGATTGAGCGGTTGGCGGCGGATATGGGCGTGACGGAGGGAGCGGTGGTCGTGTTGGATGCGAAGACAGCGGATATCGCTGCGATGGTGTCGGTGCCCTTTTATGATCCGCACGAGGTTAATCCGGCGGCGGAGAACTGGAGCAACAAAGCCGTGAAGGCAGCAGTCCCCGGCTCGATCTTCAAGACGGTGATAGCAGCTGCCGCCCTGGAAGAGCGTGTATCAGTCCCTGGCGAAGTGTTTCATTGCAGCGGTCATTACGGAAAATACGGTTTGTCCTGCTGGAAGGACGGCGGGCATGGAAACCTTACGCTGGAGGAGGGATTCGCCAAGTCTTGCAATGTGGTCTTCGCCACATTGGGAGAACGGTTGAGTGCGGAAGCGATCGATCGGACAGCGGCCAAGTTGGGTTTGGGTCGTGTCGTCGGTTGGCGGGATCCCGCCTTCCTCGGAGGCAGCTTGCTGCGGCCGCTGGATCAAGAGGAGGCGGGGACGGTGTTTAGCAACCTGGCGGGGGCGGACGGCGGGGTGCGGGCCCAAACGGCGATCGGCCAGCGGGATGTGCGGGTCTCCCCGCTGCAAGCGGCAAATCTGGTCGTCACCCTGCTCCACGGCGGACAGGTCACTGCGCCGCGCTTGGTCAGCGAGATCCGTTATAAAGACGGTTCACTGTTGACGGATTTGCCGACCCAATCCTCGCCTTCCCCCAGCGGACAAATTACGCCGCAGACGGCGCAGCGGCTGCTCTCCTGGATGAGGCTGGTCGTCACGGACGGCACCGGGCGTACCTTGCAGCAGGCGAAGTGGCCACTGGCAGGGAAATCCGGGACGGCGGAAGTCCTGAAGAACAATCATCAACGCAATAACCAATGGTTTATCGGCTATGGGCCGGTGGATCAACCGAAATATGCCGTGGCTGTTCTTGTGCAGAATCGGCCCGAAGGTTCCAAGCACCTTGCGGCGGAGTTGTTCCGGCGAACCATGGATTTATTAGCCTCCCCAAGCTAACCGTCTTTTCCTGAGCTTTCCCCAAAAAAATGCGCCTAAACTGCGGATGTCTGTGATAAAATAGTGTAGATGCTATGCTTTTCACGGAGCATGCCAAAGTCATTGATCATAGAAAAGTGGGGAAAGCATATGGAGACTTTGCTGCTATGGTTATTTTATATCTCAACGCTGTACGCTTTTATCCCCGGATTGATCACTCGGATCTTCGGGTTTCGCGTATTTAAGCACGGGATCAGCGAGAAGGAGTTTGCGCTCACGTTCGACGATGGTCCTGATCCGAAATATACTCCGCAATTGCTGGATTTGCTCAAGCGTCATGGAGCGAAGGCAACCTTTTTCCTGGTTGGCTCGAATGCGGAGAAATATCCCGAGTTGATTAAACGGATTCACGAGGAAGGCCATCTGATCGGCACGCATAATTATGTGCACAAGACCAATTGGCTGATGGGACCGGCCGCCGTCAAGAAACAGATTCAGAAGACGAATAAGATCATCTACGACGTGACCGGTATTCACTCCCATTATTACCGTCCGCCGTGGGGCATTGTCAATTTGTTTGACTTTGCGAACCGCGGCAACACGCAGATCGTCTTGTGGTCGGCCATGTTCGGCGATTGGCGGGTTAAGGTTGGCGCCGATCGATTGACGAAGCGCATGATGAAGAAGCTGCGGGGCGGAGAGGTGTTCCTGTTGCATGACTGCGGAGCCACTTTAGGCGCCAATGCCGGAGCTCCGTCGGAAATGCTTACCGCGCTCGAGCGTGTGCTGACGGAGGCGGATCGCCGCGGGATGCGCAGCGTCCGCATTGATGAATTGATCGAGGTGACGGAGGAGGCCAAGCTTGGACGCAGGCAAGCCGGCACCCCCGCACCGAAGGGAAGAGCCCCGGTGAAGGTTTCCTGGCTGAAGCGAAGTATCGTAGCCTTATGGCTGCTCTGGGAGAAGATCTTCCACGTCGTATTCCAGTTGAAAACGCCGAATCCCGAGGATCCGATCTTCCACTTCCGTATCCGGCCTTATCACGGGAAGCCGGTAGCAATGAACGATGGGAAGGTCCTGCAGGCTGGGGATCAGGTGATGGAGCTCCATTTTGACAACAAGAAATTGTACGAAATCGGGACCCGCTCCAGAACAACCGTGCAACTGGCGATTCAAATGATTCGCGGAGTGGAGAAAACGTTGCCCTTATTAGCTAAGTATGTAACGGATCATCCCGAGTTAAGCGAGGTAAAGGCGTTGTATGGCGTTAGTATGATTAACCGGGGGCCGGAGCAATTTGGATTCATCATTACGGATTTGCCGCGAGGCTGGTTTGCCAGCTCGACCAAAATTTATTTGAAATTATTGATGAGTGTTATCCATCCTGCCGGAACGTCGAGATTAAAGGAACAATCTCAAGAGCTGGTGCCGAAAATGATTGTGATGCCGATGGATGTGCTGCTGGAACGGTTCGCCGATCACGGCTCGCATCGCAGCAGCCATGCCGTGGAAGAGAAGCCGGTCGTCGTCGAAGAGGAGTCTTTGCTTAGCGTCACATTGCCTACTCGTTAATTGGATCGCTCATTCTTCTGGAAGAAGAAAGGCCGTACCCGAATCATCAGATTCGGATACGGCCTTATTTATTTTAGATTAAATTTTCATTACGCCGCCGGAGCTGGCGTTCGTAACCAGCTTGGAGTAACGGGCTAGATAACCGGTTTTGACTTTCGGTTCGAAGCCTTTCCAATTCGCTTTGCGGCGCGCAAGCTCTTCATCGCTGACGTGCAGCTCGATCTTGCGGTTATTCAGATCCAGCTCGATGATGTCGCCGTCTTCGACGAAAGCGATCGGTCCGCCTTCGGCTGCCTCCGGAGAGATGTGGCCGATGCTGATCCCGCGGGAAGCCCCAGAGAAACGTCCGTCGGTGATCAGGCCAACCTTGGCGCCGAGCCCCATCCCCACGATCTGCGAGGTCGGAGCCAGCATTTCGGGCATGCCTGGTCCGCCTTTTGGCCCTTCATAACGAATGACAACGACGCAACCTTCTTTCACTTTGCCGCCTGCGATTCCTTCGAGCGCTTCCTCTTGCGAGTCGAAGCAGATGGCCGGACCTTTGTGGTACCCGCCAACCGAAGGGTCTACGGCTCCCACTTTGATAACCGAGCCTTCCGGCGCCAGGTTGCCGTACAGGATAGCGAGCCCGCCTTTTTCCGAATGCGGCTTGTCGATCGGATGAATGACGTTGTGATCGAGAATTTCGCAGCCGGCGACGTTCTCAGCCAGCGTCTTGCCCGTTACGGTCATTTGTTCGCCGAAAATAGCACCCGGCTTCTTCAGCAGCTCATTGATGACGGCGCTGACGCCGCCGGCCCGGTGCACGTCTTCAATGAAGATATCGGAAGCCGGGGCCAGCTTGGCGATATGAGGCACGCGGTTGGCCACTTCATTGATGCGTTCCAGTGGGTAATCGATCCCTGCTTCCTGGGCCAAGGCCAGCGTATGAAGCACGGTATTGGTGGAACCGCCCATCGCCATATCCAGCGCAAAAGCGTTATCGATCGATTCCTTGGTGACGATGTCGCGTGGTTTCAGATCAAGCTTGATCAGTTCCATCAACTGCCGCGCGGACTGCCGCACGAAGTCGCGGCGTTCCTCAGCCACCGCCAGGATCGTGCCGTTCCCCGGCATCGCAAGGCCAAGCGCTTCGGCGAGGCAGTTCATCGAGTTGGCAGTGAACATCCCGGAACAGGAGCCGCAGGTCGGGCAACCGTATTGTTCAAGCTCGAGCAGGTCGCTGTCGCTGATTTGCCCGGCTTGATGCGCACCAACGCCTTCAAAGACAGAGGTCAGGGACAATTTGCGCCCTTTGCTGTCCACGCCGGCTTTCATTGGGCCGCCGCTGACGAAGACGGTTGGGATGTTGACGCGAAGCGCGCCCATCATCATGCCCGGGGTGATTTTATCACAGTTTGGAATACATACCATGCCGTCAAACCAGTGTGCAGACACGACGGTCTCGAGCGAATCCGCAATGATCTCGCGGCTTGGCAGGGAATAGCGCATCCCGATATGTCCCATCGCAATGCCGTCATCCACGCCGATGGTGTTAAACTCGAACGGGACGCCGCCGGCTTCGCGAATTGCTTCCTTGACGATTTTGCCGAACTCCTGCAAATGCACGTGTCCAGGCACGATATCAATATAAGAGTTGCAGACCGCGATAAACGGTTTGCCGAAATCTTCTTCCTTCACGCCGGCAGCACGCAGCAAGCTGCGGTGCGGAGCACGGTCGAAGCCTTTTTTGATCATATCAGAACGCATCTTCTTGGCTGGCATGATCTCCGATCCCCCCCATGATTTCATATAGTTTTGGAGCTTTACAACGCTAAAGGTTTTCTCTAAAGTCTATCACAACTAGTTATGATTTTCTACCGTCGATCGCAGGAAATCGCATCAGGACAGGTGCTGCAACGGCCTATGAAACACAAGAAATCTCCGGGAATTCCCGGAGATTCGCAAGGTCTAGGCATTAAATCCTGGTTTACTGCGGGCACCCCCGCCTTTGCGGCCGATCTCCCGATAGAACCCTCGATCATGCTTCTGGGAGGTCGCTTCGCCGCCTTTCTGGCCGATTTCCTGATAAAATTCGCGGTTATGGGTTTTCGAAGTCGCTTCGCCGCCTTTTTGTCCGATTTCCTGGTAAAAGGCTTTGCCGTGATTTTTGGCTGTGGCCAGTCCTCCCAAACGGCCCGCTTCTTCCCGGGTCATTTTGCTGTGGCTTCGTGCCATCGAATCCCTCCTTGATCTTATTTTGGAGTTCGTATGTTTTATTTACCACGGATTTCCATGATGAAACGAGTTTAGTGAAAAAAATTCAAAATATCCAATATTAAGGTACCTTACCCGCAATGTGAACCCGATGAAATGGACTTGAGCAACCGCGGCGATAGCCCGAAAATGATATAATAGGGCTATGATTTATAGGAAGGGGAACAACTATGGCAACGATTGAAGCACATGGGCATCAAGCGGCTTGCCGCGCCATTCTGTTCGACAAGGACGGGACACTGCTGAACTTCATGAGCCTGTGGGGCAGTTGGGCGGCGGCTATAACCGGTTTAATGGAGCGAAAATTGGCTGAACTAGGGTCTCCTGGAACCTTGAACAAAACCGTGCTGCTTGGGCTTCACACCGATGAGGAGAACCGCGTGATCGGATATGACAAAACCGGGCCGGTTGCGATAGGGTCGGAAGAGGAGATCGTTGCCCTGCTGGCTTCGACTTTGTATGCGGCAGGGCTCCCTTGGAACGAAGCGGTGACGATGGTGCGGGAATTAAATGCGACGGCCATGGCGGAGCTCAAGCGGAAGGGGCAAGCCGTTCCCTTGGCGGGGCTGCGCGACTTCCTGCAGAGCTGCCGGGATGCGGGGCTGAAGCTGGCGGTCGTCACCTCGGACTCGACATCGGAGACGCTGGAGCATTTGGAATGGATGGGCATTCGAGATGCGTTCAGCAGCGTGGTCGGGCGGGACCGTGTGCTGCGGGGGAAACCGGGACCCGATATGGCGCTGTTAGCCTGCCGCGAGCTTGACGTCTCCCCTGGCGAAGTCGTAGTCATTGGCGACAGCAACGCCGATATGCAGATGGGGAAGCGTGCGGGAGTCGTGATGACGATCGGAATTGCGGAGGGGTACGGTGAAGACGAGCAGGCCGCGAGTTATTTGCGGGACGCGGACGTCATCATCGCCGGATACGGCGAGTTGACGATCCATCATGAGGAGGTTCGATCCGGATGACCAGGGAGATCGACACTTTGGCGGCTTGGGTTCAGGAGAGCCGTAATATCGTATTTTTCGGTGGAGCCGGGGTATCGACCGAGAGCGGAATCCCCGACTTCCGATCGGCGGCGGGCATCTATCAGATGGAGAAGGCGTCGCCCTACGCCCCGGAGGAGATCTTGAGCCGACGGTTTTTTGAGCGGCACCCGGAGGTGTTTTTCGATTTCTATAAGACGAAAATGATCCACCCGGAAGCGCAGCCGAACGCGGCGCACCGCTTCCTCGCCGAACTGGAGCGGGGAGGACGCTTAAGCGCCGTGGTTACACAAAACATCGACGGGCTCCATCAACAGGCGGGAAGCCGCCGCGTGCTGGAGCTGCACGGATCGGTGCACCGCAACACCTGCATGGACTGCGGCCGCACCTTTACGCTGGAAGACGTCATGAGCAGCGAAGACATCGTGCCGCGTTGTACCTGCGGCGGAATCGTCAAGCCGGACGTGGTGCTGTACGGGGAGAGCCTGGATGAGCAGGTGATCCAGGACACGGTTAATGCAATCGCGGGCGCCGATCTGCTGCTGATCGGCGGCACCTCGCTGACCGTGCAGCCTGCGGCGCATCTGATCACCTATTTCCGCGGCGAACGGACGGTGCTGCTCAACGCTTCATCAACGGCGTATGATCATCGCGCCGACTTGCTGATCACCGAGCCGATCGGCTCGGTATTGGGGGCCGTCTCCGGGATGCTTGGCTTGGCGGAGTGAGGCGAAGCTCACTCCCCGGCGGGATTCCGGGTGACCGCCTTGCGGTATTCGCTCGGCGATTCGTGATGGAAGCGGCGGAATTGCCGTGAGAAATACAGCGGATCGGTGAGCCCTACGGAAGCGGCGATCTGTTCGATCGACAGTTCGGGACGTTCGCGCAGCAGCTGGCGGGACTTATCGATCCTCAGCTTCAGCAGGTAGGTGACCGGGGCGAAGCCGGTTTCTTTCTTGAAAATCCGTGAAAGATAAGCCCGGTTATATCCCAAGGAGGCACACATCTGCTCAATCGAAATCGGGTGGGCATATTGGCTGGCCATAAAATGAATCATCTGCTTAACGATCCGCTGAACGCCGGATTCGCCTGACGGCAGCGCCGAGGCCAAGCCAAGCGCTTCCTGCGCTTCGGCCATGATTTGATACAACAGCCCCAGCGATGACAGGTGGGAGCTGTTTTTTTTGCTTTGAAACGTCTGCAGCACGCCGTGCAGCAGGCCCGGGATTCGGCTGTTCCCGTCGTAGCGGAACACCGGCTGCTCCGGGGTGAAGCCGGCCCGGTGGACAAGCTCCGCCGCCTTCGTACCGGTAAAAGCGATCCAGCGGTACCGCCAAGGCTCGGCAATGTCGGATGCATAGCTGACGAGTTGCTCGGGGAGGATCAGGAAACCGTCCCCTTTACTCAGTTCATAAGAAGCGGATTCCGTGCGAAAAGAGCCCTTGCCTTGTTCCACAAAGTGAAGAAGAAAATAATCATAGACTTTCGGACCCAAGCGGTGATCGGGCAGGGTCTGGCTTTCGCCGGCGAAGAGAACATGCAGTTCTTCCGCCTCGAATAAATCCGGGTTGGCGGCGGCACGATACGTTTCTTGCTTCATGGGTCTTGTCTCCTTTATGGCAGGGACGCGGAAGCCCTGAAAGATACCTGTTCACATTTTACTCCGAAAAGTCACATTTATCTATATAGTTCTCGCAAAGTTGCATTATCAAAGCATTGCGATTTCATTATACTGGGTACAAGAATCAAAGATTCCTTGACGATGGGGTGGACGTTCATGAAGAAGCAGGAAATGGAACAATTGTTTATATCCAAATACGGGGAAAGCTCCGAACCGCTGAGCGTGTTCAACGCGCCAGGACGCGTCAACTTGATCGGCGAACATATCGACTATAACGGAGGGTATGTGTTCCCGGCCGCGTTGGAATTCGGGACGACGCTCGCGATTCGCAAGAGAGCCGACGGCAAAGTCTCCTTCGCTTCCAACAATCTTCCCTTTACGGCGGAGCTGGCCTTGGAAGAGCTTGGGACCCGCAAAACCGGTGAATGGATCGATTACCCGATCGGCGTCTACGTCGAACTGAAGAAGCTGGGCATCGAGCTTACGAGCGGATACGATCTTCTGTTCCATGGTGAAATTCCGAACGGATCGGGGTTATCCTCCTCGGCTTCGATCGAAGTGGTGACGGCTTTCGCCTTCCTGAGCATGGAGGGGAAAGAGACCAATAAGGTGGAAATCGCCCGGTTGTCCCAACGGGCGGAAAATCAATATGTCGGCGTCAACAGCGGCATCATGGACCAGTTTGCCGTAGCAAACGGAGCGAAGGATCATGCGATCCTGCTGATGTGCGACACCTTGGAATATCAGCTGGTGCCGTTTCGGACGGGGGCGTATAAGCTGGTGATCAGCAACACGAAGAAACGCAGAGGTCTGGTGGATTCCAAATATAACGAACGGCGCTCGGAATGCGATGAGGCGTTGGCGATTTTGCAAAAACGCGAACCGGGCCTGGAGTTCCTGGCTCATCTGAAGCCGGAGCAGTTGGAGCAATGGCAGGGTGATTTTACGAACGAAGTGCTGTTTAAACGGGCCAAACACGTTGTGGAAGAGAATGCGCGCGTACTCAAGTCGGTGGAGGCGCTGAACGCAAACGACCTGAAGGCTTTCGGCGAACTGATGAACGCTTCGCATGACTCGCTGCGCGATTTGTATGAAGTGAGCTGCTTGGAACTGGACGTGATGGTCGAAGAAGCGCGGAAGATCGAGGGCACGCTGGGCGCCCGGATGACCGGGGCCGGATTTGGCGGTTGTACGGTCTCCTTGGTACATGAGGATTCCGTGGAGCGTTTCGTAGCCGAGGTAGGCCGGGCTTACCAAGAGCAGACGGGGCTGGAAGGCGAGTTCTACGTCTGCGGCGTCGGCGACGGCGTGCATGAAATGAAAGGGGAGAATTAATCATGGCGATTTTGGTGACAGGGGGAGCCGGCTATATCGGATCGCATACCGTAGCCGCGCTGCTCGAGCAAGGCAAAGAGGTCGTCGTGGTCGACAACCTGCAGACCGGGCATCGCGAATCGCTGCTCGGCGGCAAGCTGTATGAAGGAGACCTGCGCGATAAAGCGCTTCTGGCCAAGCTGTTTGCCGAGAATGAGATCGAAGCGGTCATTCATTTTGCCGCAAATTCTCTGGTTGGGGAGAGCATGAAGGACCCGGTAAAATACTTCGATAATAACGTGTACGGCACATTGTGCCTGCTTGACGCGATGGATCAGGCCAACGTTCGCAAAATTGTCTTTTCCTCCACCGCCGCAACCTATGGCGAACCGGAAAAGGTACCGATCGAGGAATCCGACCCGACCCAGCCAACCAATGTGTATGGTGAAACGAAGCTGACCATGGAACGGATGATGGCCTGGTTTGATCAAGTGCTGGGGATCAAATACGTATCGCTGCGCTATTTCAACGCGGCCGGCGCCCATGAGAGCGGCAAAATCGGCGAGGACCATCGCCCGGAAAGCCATCTGATCCCGTTGATCATCCAAGCGGCCTTAGGACAACGACCGTCGATTCAGGTGTTCGGCGATGATTACAATACGCCCGACGGCACCTGCGTCCGCGACTATATCCATGTGAGCGATTTGGCCGATGCTCATCTGCGCGCGGTTGATCATTTGCTCGGCGGCGGGGAGAGCGATGTGTTTAACCTGGGTAACGGGCAAGGCTTCTCGGTCAAGGAAGTGATCGAAACCGTGAAGGACGTCACCGGCCGCGACTTCCCGGTCGTCATCAGCCCGCGCCGGGCCGGCGATCCGGCGGTGCTCATCGCTTCTTCGGACAAAGCGCGCCGCGTGCTGGGCTGGAATC
Organism: Paenibacillus phocaeensis; assembly: GCF_900021165.1. GTDB lineage: Bacteria > Bacillota > Bacilli > Paenibacillales > Paenibacillaceae > Fontibacillus > Fontibacillus phocaensis. The sequence goes on from NZ_FCOQ01000018.1 coordinate 95,250, forward strand.
CGACCCGCAACCAATTGACGAACATCATCGAGAGCGCGTGGCAGTGGCATAACAGCCATCCGAACGGCTATAACGACTAAGGGAGTGGTATGGGATGGGAGTAGAAGAGAGAAATCGCCAAGAGGCGCTTCATGCCATCGAACGGCTGGTGAATTATGCGCTGGAGCAGGGCCTGATCGATTGGTGGGACGTGGACTACTCGCGCAACCGTCTTCTGGAGTTGTTTTCGTTCGATGAGCCGTACGCCGGCGAAGTGGCGGAGGAGGCGTTGACCGGACCGCAGGAGCCACTCGAAGTCTTGATCGATTACGGGTTCGCGATCGGGTTGATTCCCGAAGATACCGCCACTTACCGCGATTTACTGGATGCCAAAATCATGGGCCTGCTCATGCCGCGCCCGTCGGAAACGATCGCCGCCTTCCGTAAAACGGAAAGCGAGCAGGGAATCGCCGCGGCAACGGACGCCTTCTATAAGCTGTCCGTGGACAGCAATTACATTCGGATGGATCGGGTCCGCCAAAACATCTATTGGGAGCAGCCCACCCCGTTCGGGGACATGGAAATCACAATCAACCTGTCCAAACCGGAGAAAAATCCGAAGGAAATCGCCATGGCCAAGCTGCTGCCGCCGCCGGTGTACCCCAAATGCCAGCTGTGCCGCGAGAACGTCGGTTATGCCGGTCGTCTGAATCATCCGGCCCGCCAGAACCTGCGCGTCATTCCGCTCACGCTGAACGGGGAGCCATGGTTTTTCCAGTACTCGCCTTACGTCTATTACAACGAGCATTGCATCGTGTTCCACCACGATCACGTGCCGATGAAGCTGACCCGCGATACGTTCAAGCGGTTGCTTGATTTCACGACGTTGTTCCCGCATTACTTCATCGGCTCCAACGCAGATCTGCCGATTGTCGGCGGTTCGATTCTGACGCATGACCATTTCCAAGGGGGACGCCATACGTTCCCATTGGAAAAAGCTCCGGTGGAAGCCGCATTCGCGCATCCGGGTTTTGCCGGCATCACCGTCGGCATGGTGAAATGGCCGATGTCCGTGCTGCGGGTGAACGGTCAAGACCGCGAGGCCGTGTTGGAAGTGGCCGACGATCTGTACGAGAAATGGAAGCAGTACAGCGATCCGTCTGCGGGCGTCTTAGCCTTCTCCGAGGAGAAGGGGGAATCCGTGCCGCATAACACGGTGACGCCGATCGTCCGCCGCAGCGCGGACGGTGGATATGAGGCCGACATCGTCCTGCGCAACAACCGGACGGACGAACAGCATCCCGAGGGGATCTTCCATCCGCATCGCGAGATGCACCACATCAAGAAGGAGAACATCGGCCTGATCGAAGTCATGGGCGTGGCTATCCTGCCGGGCCGGCTGAAGGAAGAACTGGCGGGGGTTGCGGCCATTCTCAGCGGCGACAAGGCGCTGTACGAGCAGACCGTAACCGATCCGAATGCCCGCTTGGCCGTGCACGCGGATTGGGTGAAGGAACTGGTTGCCCGGGCAGGCATGTCGCTCGCGCACGAGGAGGCCGAAGCGCTGTTGCGTGACGAGGTCGGCAGCAAGTTCGCGGAGATCCTTGGACATGCCGGCGTGTTTAAAACGACGCCGGATGGCCGCGAAGCTTTCGAACGCTTCGTTGGATCGATCGGTTACCGGAGACGGTAAGACCTATCCTCATTTAAAGGGTCGTCCCAAGTCGCTTCAGGGCTTGGGCGGCCCTTGTTCGGTTTGTTATTTCATTCCAGATGGAAGTATAATTAGGTTGGGAGTTCGAAGAGGCTAAGATCGCAAAGCCCCTTTTACATAACCTAACTTAGGAGGAATTTGGTATGGACAAATTCGTATTTCATAATCCGACGAAGCTGATTTTCGGCCAAGGTCAACTCGAGTCGCTTCGGACCGAGGTGCCGGCCTATGGGAGTAAAGTGCTGCTCGTCTACGGCGGCGGCAGCATCAAACGCAGCGGGCTGTATGATCAAGTGACGGCGATATTGCGAGAAATCGGCGCTGAGGTGACCGAGCTTGCGGGGGTTGAACCCAACCCGCGCCTGTCTACGGTGCACCGCGGGGTCGAGCTGTGCAAGTCGAACGGCATCGAGCTGGTCCTTGCCGTCGGCGGCGGCAGCGTGCTGGACTGCTCGAAGGCGATTGCCGTTGGCGCTAAATACGACGGCGATATGTGGGATTTCGCGGAGCGGAAAGCCGCGCCTAAAGCGGCCCTGCCGCTCGGAACGGTGCTGACGATGGCCGCAACCGGCTCGGAAATGAACGGTAACTCCGTGATCTCCAACGAGGCGACGAAGGAGAAGCTAGGCTGGGGCAGCAACCTGGCGTATCCGGCTTTTTCCATCCTGGACCCTCAGTTCACCGCTTCGCTGCCTAAGGAACAAACGGTATACGGGATGGTCGACATCATGTCCCATGTATTCGAGCATTATTTCCATCCGACGCCGAATACTCCGCTGCAGGACGAGTTCTGCGAGGCGCTGCTGCGGACGGTCATCGAAACCGCGCCGAAGCTGGTGGAGGATTTGGAGAACTTCGACCTCCGGGAGACGATTTTACTGTGCGGCACGATGGCGCTGAACGGCGTGTTGAACATGGGCTTGTCCGGGGACTGGGCGACCCACAACATCGAGCATGCCGTGTCGGCGGTTTATGATATTCCGCATGGCGGCGGTTTGGCGATCCTGTTCCCGAACTGGATGAAATATAACTTGAAGCAGGACGTCGCACGCTTTAAGCGTCTGGCGATCAACGTCTTCCACGTCGATCCCGCCGGCAAGAGCGACGAGGCGATTGCGCTTGAGGGCATCGAAGCGCTGCGGTCGTTCTGGAGTTCGATCGGCGCACCTAGTCGCTTGGCCGACTACGGCATTGACGGCAGCCAGCTGGAAGCGATGGCGGATAAGGCGGTGCGCTTCGGCTCTTTCGGCAATTTTGCCGTGCTGGAGAAGCAGGACGTGCTCGAAATTTATCGGATGTCGCTGTAAATTCCTGCCTGTCTTTTGCCTCCCAATAACCGGTTTTGCGGTCAAGCACCGCAGGCCGGTTTTTTCTTTTTCGAAACATAATTCTCCATTTTACGTATGTATTTGTAGAGTACATCAATATTTTGGGTAGAGGGAGGAACAGGATGGAAACGCTGTTTTGGGGTTGTTTCGTGGGCGGCGCCTTGTTTGCCGTGATCAGCGCATTGCTTGGCGACTTGCTTGGAAGCTGGCTGGACGGCGTGTTCGATTTCCTGTCCGCGGATTTTCTCAAGCCGATCATTACGGCCTCTGCGGTCACGTCTTTTGGTGGAGCCGGGATTCTGCTGAACCGGTACACCGGGCTTGGAGCGGCCGGCGTGATCGTACTGGCGATCGTAGCGGCCATCCTGTTATCCGCCGCCGTGTATTTCGCCTATGTCCGGCCGATGGAGAACAGTGAAAATTCCACGGGATTTTCGGAATCGGAGCTGCCCGGCAAGGTTGGCGAAGTGACCGTCCCGATCCCGGCGCAAGGGTATGGCGAAGTGATGGTGAAGTTGGTGGGCGGCAATACGCTGCATATCGCCTCAAGCTGGGACCGGAAGGAGATTCCCGCCGGAACGGTCGTTGTGATTATTGAGACGGCGAAAGACGGGACCGTCCAGGTCTCCGAGCTTTATCCCCACCCGATGTAATGCCATAACAAGAAGAGGGAGCTGATGTCTTTGTTCGAAAGTATTCCGGATTTCCTGCTGATTCCCGTCATCGTGATCGCGGTCATCCTTGTGTTAGGGCTGGCGTTCTGGGCCCGATACAAAACGGTGAGCCCCGACGAAGCGATGATCGTCACCGGTTCTTTTCTCGGGGGCAAGAACATATCCGACGACCAGTCTGGTCGTAAAATCAAAATCGTCCGCGGCGGCGGGGCGTTTATCTGGCCGATTTTTCAAAAAGCCGAATTCATGTCGCTCCTCTCCCACAAGCTGGACGTTATGACGCCGGAGGTCTACACTGAGCAAGGCGTTCCGGTCTCCGCAGACGGCGTGGCGATCATTAAGGTAGGAAGCTCCATCGAGGACGTCGCAACGGCGGCCGAGCAGTTTATGGGCAAGCCGATCGAATCGCTTAAGGGCGAAGCACAGGAGGTTCTGGAAGGCCATCTCCGTTCGATTTTGGGTTCGATGACCGTTGAGGAAGTCTACCGGAACCGCGATAAATTTGCGCAAGAGGTCCAAAGCGTGGCCGCCCGCGATTTAAAGAAAATGGGGCTGCAAATCGTCTCGTTCACGATTAAGGATGTTCGGGATAAGCACGGTTATCTGGAGGCGCTTGGGAAGCCGCGGATCGCGGCCGTTAAGCGGGATGCCGACATCGCGGAAGCGGAAGCCGAGCGGGATGCCCGGATTCAGAAGGCTTTGGCCGAGGAGGCCGGGCAGAAGGCGGAGTTGGTGCGCGACACGAACATCGCCGAAGCGGAGAAAGAGAAGGAGCTGAAGGTCGCCTCCTTTAAGAAAGAGCAGGATACCGCGAAGGCGGAAGCGGACCAGGCATATCACATTCAGGAAGCTCGTGCCAAGCAAGTGGCGGTTGAGGAGCAAATGAAGGTAGAATTGGTGCGCAAGGAACGGGAGATCGACCTGCAGGATAAGGAGATTACCGTTCGTCAGAAGCAATATGACGCTGAAGTGAAGAAGAAAGCCGATGCGGACCGCTATGCGGTTGAACAGGCTGCCGAAGCCGATAAGGCGCGGAAAATGCGGGAAGCCGACGCGCTGCAATACTCGATTGAGACGCAGGCCAAAGCATCCGCGGAACAGAAACGCCTGGAGGGCTTGGCGATTGCGGAAGCGGAGCGGGCCAAAGGGACAGCGGAAGCCGAGATCATCCGTCTGCGCGGCTTAGCCGAAGCCGAAGCGAAGGAGAAACTGGCCGATGCGTTCCAGAAGTTCGGCGAGGCCGCGATTCTCGATATCGTTACGAAAATGCTGCCGGAGCTGGCCGGCCAAATTGCCGCACCGCTGTCTTCCATCGACAAGCTGACCGTTGTCGATACCGGCAAAGGAGAAGGCGCCGCCCGCGTCAGCAACTATGTGACCGAACTGATGGCCACGGCACCTGACATGCTGAAGAGCGTCTCGGGGATCGAGCTGGATCGGTTAATCCAAGGCTTGACCAAAGGCAAAGTTGCCGCTGCGGCACCGGCGGTTGAGGCAGCTCCCGCCAAGTCGGCGGCAGCCGTTAAAGCACCGGAGCCGGTCGCCCTGGAGACCGCAGCGTCGAAGGAACCGGAGCAGGACCGATAGTCAGGTCTTCTGAATCAGGTCTTCTGAATCGGCTTGACAATCGTGATGAATCCGTGTACCTTGTCATAGAATAAATAAGGCTAACCGGCGTCCCGTTCGTGTCTTCGAGCGAGGACGCCTTTGAAATGCCTGAGAATCGGCTGACGCGACTCGGGAAATCAATTATAATGGGCTTAACCGTTTTCGGAAAATTAGAAAGAGGTGCTTATGTTGTGAACAGCCTTCGCGTGGCCAAAGTGTTGAATAACAATGTCATCATCGCAAATCATCCAGAGCGTGGCGAGGTCGTTGTAATCGGCAAAGGCATCGGCTTTAACCGGAAAACGGGGGATTCCATTCCACTTGAAGCGGTCGAGAAGATGTTCATTCTCACGAATCAGCAGGAGCAGGAACAATACAAACAGCTTATACCTCAGGTTGACGAGCGTTTGATCGAAGTCATCGGCGAAATCATCATGTACATTTCCGGGAAAACGCAAACCGAGCTGAATGAGCATATTCACATCGCGTTAACCGACCACTTGGCGTTTGCGATCAAACGGGCGGAGCAGGACATCGCGTTCCATAACCCGTTTCTGTTCGAGACGAAGGAGATCTATCCGATGGAGTTCGAGCTGGCGGAATACGCCATCCGTTTGATCAAGGAACGGCTTGATGTGGATCTCGGCGAGGACGAAATCGGCTTCGTTGCGCTCCATATCAACAGCGCCATGACCAACCGCCACATCAGTGAGGTTCGCGGGCATGCCCAACTCATTGCAGATTTGGTGGGCATTATCGAGACGGAGCTTCAATTTTCAATCCTTCGGAACTCCCTGGATTATTCGCGTCTGTTGACCCATCTGCGATTTGCCATCGAACGGGTTCGGCGGGGCGAGCAGGTCAGTGAAGTCGACAAGCTTGAATTGCTGTTGAAGCAGGAGTACCCGGTTCTGTATTCGCTTGCGTACAAATTGACCAAGGTGATGGAACAGAGGCTCAAGATGCCGGTATACAAGGCCGAGGTCAGTTATTTAACGATGCATCTGCATCGGGTAGCCCCGGAGAATCTTCAGTAACTCGCTTGCATGAAAAAAAAAGGTCTGCTATAATTCCTAAGTACATTGACACTAACTTCATAAATCACAATGTGTGACTGATTCGATCAGGCATGAGTTGATAAAGGTTTTTTTGGATTGTATTGGACGGTTACGGGGTATTCTATCCGTAAGCGATCACGATACAGACCCATTACCTATATTGGCTTATGCCTGTTTTTATTTGTTGCAACATGTCACAACAGGAGGGGTATTTATGTTTAAGCGTTTGTTTGGGGTTTTACAGCGGGTCGGGAAAGCGTTGATGCTGCCGGTCGCCCTGCTCCCTGCGGCAGGGCTGCTGCTCGGGATCGGCAATATGCTGGTCAGCCCCGAGTTCCTGGATTTGGTGCCTGCGCTGGATAACCAAGGCGTACATGCTGTAGCCACGGTCATGATGAATGCCGGCCAAATCGTCTTCACGAACTTGGCCTTGCTGTTTGCGGTTGGCGTGGCCGTGGGTCTGGCCGGCGGTGAAGGCGTGGCCGGACTGGCCGCGATCATCGGCTATCTTGTCATGAACGTGACGATGGGGACGGTGATCGGGGTGACGCCGGGGATGATCGGGACCGACCCTGCTTATGCCAATGTGCTGGGGATTCCGACGCTGGCAACGGGGGTGTTCGGCGGGATCATCGTCGGGATTCTGGCCGCCGCCATGTACAATCGTTTCTTCAAGATCGAACTTCCGTCCTACCTCGGTTTCTTCGCCGGGAAGCGGTTCGTGCCGATTATGACGGCGGCCACCTCGGTGCTGCTCGGCTTGTTGATGGTGATCATCTGGCCGCCGATCCAAACCGGACTAAACTCCGCGTCCCACTTCATGCTGGAACAGAACCGGACCTTGTCCGCGTTTATTTTCGGGGTGGTCGAGCGGGCGTTGATTCCGTTTGGTTTGCACCATATCTTCTACTCGCCGTTTTGGTTCGAATTCGGCGAATACATCAACAGCGCCGGTCAACTTGTGCGCGGGGATCAATCGATCTTTATGGCCCAGCTGCGGGACGGCGTACCGTTTACGGCCGGTACGTTCATGACCGGTAAATTCCCGTTCATGATGTTTGGGTTGCCGGCCGCCGCGTTGGCGATTTATCACGAAGCCCGTCCGGAGCATAAGAAATACGTGGCCGGGATTATGGGTTCGGCGGCGTTAACCTCCTTCTTGACGGGGATTACGGAGCCGCTGGAGTTCTCGTTCCTGTTCGTCGCACCGGTATTGTTTGCGGTGCATACCATCTTTGCCGGCTTATCCTTCATGACGATGCATATCCTGGGTACGAAGATCGGGATGACCTTCTCCGGCGGTTTGATCGACTATCTGATCTTCGGGGTGATCCCGAACCGTACGCCTTGGTGGAACGTCATTATCGTGGGTCTGATTCTTGCGGTCATCTATTATTTCGGATTCCGTTTCGTGATCCGCAAGTTCAACCTGAAGACGCCGGGCCGCGAAGACCCGGAAAGCGGAGCAGAAGACGAAGCGAAGGGCGGCGCGGTGAATCAGGACGATCTGCCGCACAATATTTTGGCGGCGCTCGGCGGACAGGAGAACATCGCCCACCTGGATGCCTGCATCACCCGCTTGCGGGTTGAAGTCAAGGACAAGGGCAATGTCAGCAAGGGCACGCTCAAGAAGCTGGGTGCCTCCGGCGTGCTGGAGGTTGGCAATAACATTCAAGCGATCTTCGGAACGCGCTCCGATACGATCAAGTCCCAAATCGCCGACATTATGAGCGGGAAGACCCCGCGGGCGGCTGTGGAGACGGAAGAGGTTAAGCCTGCCGAAGCGGAGCAGCAAGCCGCTCAAGACGGCGATGCGATCATCAACGAAGACATCGTCATGCCGGTAAACGGCGAATTGATGGATATCTCCGAGGTTCCCGATCCGGTGTTCTCGGAAAGAATGACCGGCGACGGGTTTGCGGTACTGCCCCATGACGGGGTGATCGCTTCACCGGTTTATGGGAAAGTGTTCAACGTCTTCCCAAGCAAGCATGCGATTGGGATTATGTCGGACGGAGGCAAGGAAGTACTTGTGCACATTGGTGTCAATACCGTCAAGTTGAAAGGCCAGGGCTTTAACGTGCTGGTCCAGGAAGGGGATTTGGTCGCTGCCGGACAGCCGATCCTGGAAGTGGACCTGGATTATGTGAAGGCGCATGCTCCGTCGATCATTTCGCCGATCGTCTTCTCGAACCTGCCGGAGGGCGCGTCCGTGAAGCTGCATAAGACCGGCAAACTGCCGAAAGGCGAAGCCGGAATCCTTACGATCCAGTAAGTCTCTCTATGCCCGTACGTTCATTTGGACGCGGTGCATTTGGCTTTGGTTCTCACGATCCCTTACAATAAGATAGGGAGCGTATTCTATATCTTTTTCCAAAACTCATAAACCAGAAAGCGAGAGGATCAATCATGGAAAGAATGTTCAAAATTACGGATGAAGACGGAATTCATGCACGCCCTGCTACGGCTCTGGTAAATACCGCCAATAAATTCAAGGGAGCCGAATCCTTCGCGGAAGCCGGCGGCAAGAAAGTTACGTTAAAATCGATTCTTGGCGTGTTGTCCCTGGGTCTTGAGCAAGGCGATTCGCTGAAGCTCATCGTTGAAGGGGAAGAGGCCGCAGAAGCACTTCAAGCGCTCACCGAAGTGATGGTTAACGAAGGGCTGGGGGAAGTGAATGCTTAAAATTGATGGCATTGCCGCTTCGGCCGGCGTGGCCATCGCCAAAGCTTTCAAACTGGAGCATCCCGATTATACGATTCATCGTCGGGATGCTTCCGATCCCGCAGCGGAATTAGCGCGTCTGGACGATGCTTTGGCTAAATCTCAACAGGAGCTTGAGGCGATTAAAGAGCGCACGCTTCAGGAGCTTGGCGAGAAGAAAGCGGAAATTTTCGAGTCCCATCTGTTGATTCTGAACGATCCCGAGCTGCTGAACCCGGTCCGTGACAAAATCGCGTCCGACAAGCTGAGCGCGGAGTATGCTTTAAATGAAACGGCGAATGAATTTATTACGATGTTTGAAAATATGAAAAGCGCCTACCTCAAGGAACGCGCGGCGGATATGCGGGACGTAACCAAGCGCGTGCTCACGCATCTGCTTGGCTTGACTTACGCCAACCCGGCGGATATCAGCGAGGAAGTCATCGTGATTGCCGAAGATTTGACCCCGTCGGATACGGCGCAGTTGAATCGCACTTACGTGAAGGGCTTTACGACGAACATCGGCGGCCGCACGTCGCACTCGGCGATCATGGCCCGCTCGCTGGAGATCCCGGCGGTCGTCGGCACCAAAGAGGTGTTGGGCAAGGTGAACGGCGGCGATCTGGTGATTGTGGACGGGCTGGACGGCAGCGTTATCGTGAATCCAACCGAGGAAGTGCTAAATGAGTACCTGACGAAACGCGACCAGCATCTGAAGCAGATCGAAGAGTGGAAGAAGCTGCGCGAAGTGCAAACGACGTCGAAGGACGGCGTTCATGTAGAGCTGGCGGCCAACATCGGCACTCCCAACGACGTCGCCGGGGTATTGGAGAACGGCGGAGAAGCCGTAGGCCTGTATCGGACGGAGTTCTTGTACATGGGACGCACCGAGTTGCCTTCCGAGGAAATTCAGTTTAACGCCTACAAAACGGTTCTGGAAAAAATGGAAGGCAAACCGGTTGTCGTTCGGACGCTGGATATCGGCGGCGACAAGGAGCTGCCGTACTTAAATCTGCCGAAAGAAATGAATCCGTTCCTGGGCTTCCGGGCGATTCGTCTGTGTCTGGAGCAGAAGGACCTGTTCCGCACGCAGCTGCGCGCCTTGCTTCGGGCCAGCGTCTACGGCTCGCTGCGCATCATGTTCCCCATGATCGCAACGCTGGATGAATTCCGCGCGGCCAAGGCGCTGCTTATGGAAGAGAAGGAGAAGCTGAAAGCCGAAGGTGTTCAAGTATCCGAGGAGATTCAGCTCGGAATCATGGTAGAGATTCCGTCGACGGCCGTTCTGGCCGATCAGTTTGCTAAAGAAGTGGACTTCTTCAGTATTGGGACTAACGACCTTATTCAATATACGATGGCAGCCGACCGCATGAATGAACGTGTATCTTATTTGTACCAACCTTACAACCCGGCGATTCTGCGGCTGGTGAAAATGGTCATCGACGCTGCCCATAAGGAAGGCAAATGGGCGGGCATGTGCGGTGAGATGGCGGGCGATGCCACCGCTATTCCGCTGCTGCTGGGACTCGGGCTGGACGAATTCAGCATGAGCGCAACTTCGATTCTGCCGGCTCGTTCGCAGATCTCCAAGCTGTCCAAGGCGGAGATGGAGCAGCTCGCGACCAAGGCGCTGCAAATGCAGACCGCGGAGCAGGTCGTCGAGCTGGTTCGGGGTATCGAAGCGTAACCAGCGAAGATCTTTTCCAACCGAATTTGACGGGTTTCTTCTTGAACCGGTGCCGTGATGGCGCCGGTTTTTTTTCGCAGGCAAGGTTTATTTTTGGGCGATTTTGGGATAAAGTGAGGTAAAACTGCAAAGCTGTTGAACCACAACTTCTATAGGTTACGGGAGCTAGAGTTCGTATGCAAAATAACTATGAAACCATTGGAATCATCGATATCGGGTCCAACTCGATTCGTTTGGCGATTTATGAAACGACCCCGCGGGGAGAGTATCGCTTGATCCATGAGCTGAAGGAATCGGCGCGTTTGAGCGAAAAGATGAATGCCCAAGGGGCCATGGAAACCAAGGAAATCCAGTCGATTGTTCCGATCCTGCGCCAGTTCCGCGAAGTGTGCCGAGCCTACCGCTGCCGGGGGATCCGGGTGGCCGCGACGGCGGCGATCCGGAACGCAGCAAATGCGCAGGAGATCGGCAGGATGCTCGAAGAGCAGACTGGTCTGACGGTGGAGATCCTATCCGGTGAACAGGAAGCCTACTTCGGCTTTATCGCCGTAGCCGGCGGGATGGCGATCGAGGACGGCTTTATTATCGATATCGGGGGCGGCAGCACGGAAATCACCTTATTCCGCGGCCGGCAGTTGATCGACAGCGTTTCGCTGCCAATCGGTGCGGTCAACGCCCAGGTGAAGTTTGGCGTACCGGAGGAGCCGTGGCCGCCCGAGCAAGTGGCCCGGCTTCAGGAGGAAGTCGGCCGAATGCTGGACGGCTTGCCCTGGATCGGAGCCCACCCGGGATTGCCGCTCATCGGGCTGGGCGGAACGATACGTACGCTGGGCAAGCTGGATCAGCGTCGGCGCAAATATCCGCTCCGCTTGGCTCATCATTACCGATTGGAGCCGGAGAGTCTCCGGCATTACGCTGAAGCCCTGCCTCGGCTGACGCTGGAGAAGCGCAAACGCATCGACGGGTTGTCCAAGGCGCGGGCGGATATCATTGTACCGGGAACGATCCTCTTGAAGACCGTCTTCGACCGGATTGGGGCAGTGAATCTTCGGGTCAGCGGTTCGGGGCTGCGCGAAGGGCTGCTGCAGGATACGCTGGGTCTTGAAGTACCGGCTGCCGATCAGGTGCTGGAACAGCAGGCTAGTACACTTCTGGCCTTTCATGGACTGGCTCCGACTGCCCATTACCGCAAGGTTCGACAGTACGCGGAGCAGCTGTACGGGGTACTCACCGGGGAGCAAGCTAACCGAGACCACGCCAAGCTGCTGGGAACGGCGGCGATGTTGTATAAAATCGGCGGCACGATCCGTTACCATCAATACGATAAACATACCTTGTACTGGTTGCTGCATGCTCCCCTTGGCGCATTCACCCACCGGGAAGCGGTATTATGCAGTTATATCGCCGATTATCCGGCCAATCACGGGAAAAAGTCGGGAATGGAGGAGTTCCGCACGTTGCTGCAGGAAAAGGATGACGAGGACATGCAGAAACTCGGAGCGCTGTTGGAGGTGGCGGTTGCCCTTGACGCCAGCGAGACGCAGACGGTGGCCGCCGCCGAAGCAGTCTTGGAAGGGGAGGCCTTGCTGCTGAAGCTGAAATGCCGCAGTCAGGCTTACCTGGAGACCAGGCAGCTTGAGGCTGCGGCCAAGAGCTTCAAGAAAGCGTGGGATCTTAGATTGGAGTGGGAGATTCATCCGTCTTCCACGCGCTGATTGCCCGGGCGGCAAATTGGCTCCGGCAAGGAGCGGCTTGAGAGCCGCTGTGGATGGGCTCGTATTTGCCGCTGGGGACCAGGCGTCTCGCCTTCACGTTATCCGCGAGCGACAGCATCAGGACCCGCACCAGCGTCTCCCGGGTTTGCGGCTTGGTGACAGGGCACATCAGCTCAAGCCGTCGCGTCAGGTTGCGCGTCATCCAGTCGGCGCTGGACAGCCATACCTCGGGGCTCCCGCCATTTTCAAAATAATAGATGCGGGAATGCTCCAGGAACCGGTCGACGATGCTGCGCACCGTGATCCGTTCGCTTAAGCCCTCGACTCCCGGGCGCAAACAGCATACGCCGCGCACGATCAAGTCGATGCGGACGCCGGCAGCGGAGGCTTCGTATAATTCGTCGATCATCTCCTGGTTGGATAAGGAGTTCATCTTGGCGATAATCCGCGCCGGGCGGCCGGCAGCAGCATGCGCAGCTTCCCGCCGGATCAGCTCAAACAGCTTGTCCTTCATGCCGGTGGGCGCTACGGTCAACGCTTGCCACTCTTCGGCTTCCGAATACCCCGTGATGAGGTTAAACAGTTGGGAAGCGTCCTCGCCAATCGCAGAATCGGTCGTAAACAATCCGATATCGGTGTAGAGCCGGGCGGTGATGTCGTTATAGTTGCCTGTGCCCACATGGACGTAACGCTTCAGGTCGCGTCCTTCCTGGCGCACGACCAGCAGGATCTTGGCATGGGTCTTCAGCCCGATCAGACCGTAAACGACATGGCAGCCGGCCTTCTCCAGCGTACGCGCCCAGGCGATGTTCCGCTCTTCGTCAAATCGGGCCTTCAGCTCAACGACGACGGTGACCTGCTTGCCGGATTCCGCGGCCCTTGCGAGCGCCTGAATCAGCGGCGAGTTCCCGCTGACGCGATACAGCGTCATCTTGATCGCCATCACCGTCGGATCCTCCGCGGCCTGATCGATGAAATCGGTCACCGCATCGAAGCTCTCGTAGGGGTGGTATACCAGAACATCCTTCTGTTTTAATACCTCAAAGAAGTCATCGTTCTCATCGAATTCCCGGGGATACACCGGATCAACCTGCGGGTAACGCAGTCGAGCAAATCCCTTGGCCGCACCCGGGAGACGTCCGAGGAACCCCAAATCAAGCGGACCCTCAATTTCAAAAATCGCGTCGCTGATTTCAAACTCCTCCTTAAGGACCTCAAGCGCATATGGATGAATGCCCTTCTGAATCTCCAGGCGGACCGGTGCTCCCCAGCGCCGTTTGCGCAGTTCCTTCTCAATCTCCTCCAATAAGTCCTCGGCCCCTTCCTCGTCGATGGCCAGGTCAGCGTTGCGCGTCAATCGGAATTCGTCAACGGCCAGCGGGGTGTACCCGCTGAACAGCGTTTGAATATGATGGCGGATCAGTTCCTCGATCAGGATGAAGGACTGCTTCTTGCTATTGGAATGATGCGGCAACGGGATAATCCGGGACAGGTTGGAGGGAATTTGCACGATCGCGAAGTACGTTTCCTCCTCCTCCTCTTCTTCCGTTTGCGCCGTCCGGTTCCGTTTTAATACGACGGCCAGATAGACAAACCCGGTGTGTACGAGTGGAAAAGGGCGGCTCTGGTCTACCGCCATCGGCGTCAGCACCGGATACACGATATCGTGATAATACGTCTCCATCGATTTGCGCTGTGCTCCGTTCAGCTCGTCATACTTGAGAAACTGGATGCCCTCCTTGGCGAGAAGTCTCGACAATTCCCGATAAGTTCGATATTGCTCGGCCACCATCGCCGAAATCCGGGCAATCAGCCTTCTATAGAGTCCGGCCGGGGTGTAGCCGGTAAAATCCTTCTTGGTATATCCGGCGCGGATTTGATCCTGGATGCCGGCGACGCGTACGCTCATGAACTCGTCCAGGTTGCTGGAGACGATGGACAGAAATTTAGCCTTCTCCAGCAAAGGGGTGCTCGAATCCTTGGCTTCCTGCAGCACGCGGCGGTTAAATTCCACCCAGCTGAGGTCGCGGTTCAAATATCGCGGTCCTTGCTTTTTCATCACCATATCCGCCATGTACGAATGACCTCCGCCTCATTTTTCTTGCTCTGATTCTTTTTTATTTTACTATGATGCGAGGCGCTGAAATGCATAGTTATGTAAACTCTATGTAAAAATTATAATTCTATGTAAAGTTGATGCGTGAGATCGGATCTCTTTGGTTAAGTTGGTGGTAAAAATGGGTAATATACGTTTAGGGCATCTTACGCCAATTGCCAAATTAGGAAAAAATTCAAGGAGGTTGTTGCAAGATGAGTACGAACCATCACTCGTTTCAACTGAACGCCACGCCACGAACGGAATTCCACCGTTCATCGCTGCGCCAGCTGAGACAACATGGACGCGTTCCTGCGGTCGTGTATGGAGCGGAGTCCGAGAACCTCGCGGTTCATGTGGATGTGAAGGAGCTTGTGAAGGTCGTGCGTACGGGAAGATCGGAATTTTTCGACCTGAAGGTGGAAGGAGGTCCAACCGTTCCGGCGCTGATTAAAGATATCCAGCAGCAGCAAGGAAAGATCCTGCACGTCGATTTTCAGCAGGTATCCAAAAATAAACCGATTCGCGTGAAAATCCCGCTGCATTATACCGGTACGGCAGCAGGAACCCGGGTTGGCGGCGTTCTGCAGGTTCAGGCAACCGAGCTGGAGGTGGAGGGCTTGCCGGATGATTTGCCGGCAACCTTGGATATAGACATCACTTCGCTGGATGCGGGGGACAAGCTGTTAGCCGGAGATGTGAAGCTGCCGGCGGGGGTGACGATGCACGCGCAGCCGGAGGAGCTGTTGGCTTCGATCGTCCTGCCGCGGGTGGCCGATGCGGACCTGGCTCAGGATGCCGCTGCCGACGGGGAGCCGGCCGGAACGGTTGGCTCGGGCGAAGCTGCGGAATAATCCGCGTTGCAACTGGATGAGATTCGTTTGTCTTCAGGGGTTGTTCTCAGCGCCTTGAGCGCTGAGGGCAGCCCTTTTCATTTGCGGCTCGTTCCGCTTGACGAATCCTGCTTTTGTAACTAGAATGGTTGCAGGATAAGACGAAGCTCAAATCTATCAATCTATCAGGAAAGAAGGGGTCGCATGCCGCCGAAAACCGCAACCAACGCTTTGGCCAAGCGCAAAGCCGAACAACAGAAGCA
Organism: Paenibacillus phocaeensis; assembly: GCF_900021165.1. GTDB lineage: Bacteria > Bacillota > Bacilli > Paenibacillales > Paenibacillaceae > Fontibacillus > Fontibacillus phocaensis. Next base: position 110,907 of record NZ_FCOQ01000018.1, read on the forward strand.
ACAGCAGCAAATGAAGAAAAGACGCCTGATCTGGTTTACGACGGTGGGGCTGTTACTGGTACTCATTATCGTCGTGTTGACGATTCAACCCAAGCCGAAGGCGGTCGAATTTGATTACGCCGCGCTGCCTGTGCTGGGACAAGCCGATGCGCCGGTCAAGGTGCTGGAGTTCGGGGACTATCAATGTCCGTCATGCAAGCATGTTAACGAACTGATTAAGCCTAATTTGGTGAAGGATTATATAGATCAAGGCAAAGTCGCCTTTTATTTTATGAATTTACCGTTTATCGGTTCCGACTCGTTTACGGCCGCGCTGGCCGCTCAATCGGTATATCATCAAAGCAATGACGCGTTCTGGACGTATTTCGACGCGATCTTCGAACGTCAAGGGGCGGAAAACAGCGGCTGGGCTTCGCCTGAATTCCTCGTGAATCTGGCTAAGGAGCTGGAGCTGCCGATCGATTACGACCTGCTGCAGAAGGATATCGCCGAGGCAACGTACCAAGAAGAGGTTGAAGCCCATTTGTCCCGAGGCGACAAGCTGGGCGTGGACAGCACGCCGACGTTCTTCATCAACGGGGTGGAATACGCTGGCAATCTGGGTGATTACGAGACGCTGAAGAAGACGCTGGATCAAGAATTATCCGGCGAATAATCGGGGTGGAGGGATGGAGAGTGCGGGGGTTCTTGAGAGACTACGGCATCTACCTTGCCTGGCTGGTTGCGCTGGTGGCAACGGCCGGCAGCTTATATCTAAGCGAAGTGCTGCATTATGAGCCATGCCGGCTATGTTGGTTTCAGCGGATATTTATGTACCCGCAGGTTATTTTACTGGGGATTGCTGCGTACAAGAACGACCGTCAAATCATTCCGTACGTGCTGCCGCTCAGCGTCATCGGCGGTATGATCTCCATTTACCACTACAGCGAGCAGAAAATCCCCGCGTTAGCCAAGCTGCTTCCCTGCAAAGTAGGCGTGCCGTGCAACGTGGATTATCTGGGACAAGGCTGGCTCGGTTTTATTACGATTCCGTTTATGGCGCTGGTCGCCTTCGTGTTGATCGTTTTGTTCTTGCTGGCGGCCCGGGGAACTAGAGAAGAAGAAACCGGTGATCGGTAAAGTGGTATAAGAAAATAAGAAATAGGGCGAGGCGGGGCACCTTAGGGGGCTTCGCCTTTTTGGTGCGCTCGTTGCCGGTATGCGGAACAGCAGAAATTGTCTTGCTTTGGCAACTTTTTGAGGGATGGTGCCGTCTGTGTATACGGGGGTGTTCCTAATGACAAACATGAGCTTAAAGATGAAATGGAAGAAAACGACGGGCTTGCTTGGGATGCTGCTGCTGGTCTTCTCGTTGGCAGCGTGTACCGGGAACGGTTCTGAGCCGGGGCTAAATACAGGCGGGGAAACGAACGAGAATCAGCCGGCGCCAGGCAACCATACACCGGATAATGAGGCAGGCGAGACGAAGCAGGGGACGGGGACATTCGTCGGGTTGATCGATAACCATTCGGCTGAGATTGAAGTGGACGGGACGCCAACTGCTTTTCAATTGGATGAAGCATTAAGTGAGGCGGCGCAAAACCTGGAGCAGGGGACGCCGGTATCTATCGAATACGTCGAACGGACGGTAGAGGGCGATGATTCGCTGAAACAGCTGGTTTTGACGAAGCTCGAGGCAACTTCTGCCGAGGGGACGACCGACTCCGGTACGACGTCGGAACTGCCGGCTGAGAAATCGCTGGAGGTTGAGCTGGAAGGCAAGAAGGAGATGCGAACCGCCACGCTTGCGAAGGGGGAGGGGTATGCGTTCTACATGTTCGACGGCTTCTCTTTTGATGCCAGCACCAACAAATTAACGATGGATTATGACCCGGGATATCATGTCGTGATCACCAAGCTGCCTTCCGGCTACGATGTCGAGGAATTGGCGAAGACAGCCAAAGAGGATTTATCCAAGATCGGCAAAGTCGAGCAGTGGTCGGGCGACCAACTCTATGTAACGATGCGCGATGCCGAGCTGTTCCTGATCGCTCAAGGCGGAGGCCTGACTCAGGAATATATCGTCAAGAACATGGGCGGGCAGGGGTTTGCCTTCCTGATCAACATGCCGCAACGCGAAGCCTCGGAAGGTTTTGGTCCGATGGCATTCGCATCCATCAACACGACGGTGGTGACCGACTAAGATTGCTTATCGTTTCAAGGCGTAAATGCCGTTCGCGCAGAATGATTCTGTGGCGGGCGGCTTTTTATTGAGGAAGAGGGGGAAGGAGGGCCAAATGTTGCAGTTAGTGCAGCAATTTTTCTCTGAAGAATAGGGATCAGGCGGAAATGTTGCATTTTGTACAACAAAATTGAGCTTGGCAGGGAGAATCACCCGAAAATGGTGCATAAATTACAACATTTTATGGTTTTGGAGCGATATAGGGCCTGAAATGTTGCAGGAATTGCAGCATTTTGGCTTCGGCAAGAGTTGCCGGGATCGTCTAGCAGTTGGTTAACGACCGCTCGCCAGAAAGCACCAACAAGTCAGCACCCACCAGCGCACCAGCACACCAGCATACCAGTAGCATCAGTAGAACCAATAGTAACAATAGCAGCATGAGTATATATTTGAACCGATGCATCAGCACCAAAACACCGGTACCAGCACACTGGCACCAACAACAGTAGTAGCACCAGCAGTAACAATAGCACCAATAGTAACAGCACCAGCGCGAGTAAATTTGCACCGACGCAACAGCAACGACGCATCAGCACCGATGCAACAGCACCAACGCAACAGCACCAACGCAACAGCACCAACGCATCAGCACCAAAACACCTCAGCACCAGCACCAGAAGTATCAGTTACAACACCACCAGCATTCCACCAACACTAACATCTCCGCCCCTTTTTACCTTCCAACGAGCAGCACTCTTCCCGCCCCAAGATGCACTGACTCACCAACTCCTCAAGAAGTATATTGCTTGCGGAACTCGCGCGGCGAGCAGCCATTCTTCAGCGCAAACCGATTTGAGAAGTAGGGAGTACTGTTGAAGCCAACGTAAGCGGCGATGTCCGCGATCGGCCACTCCGTCTTCAGCAGCAGCAGCTTGGCCTGCTCCAGCCGGTAATGCAGCAGATAGTCGTTAGGCGTCATGCCGTACACCTGCTTCATGCAGCGCGTGATGTAATTGTAGTGGTAATGCAATGCGCCGGCCATCTGCCCGCTGTTCAGTTCGGAGCGGTAGTGGCTTTTGATATAAGCTTCGGCCTTCTCCGCGACGATAACCACCGGGGAGGCGTGGGATTCCAACTGCCGGAGGTCCATTGCGCGGAGCAGTTCTTCGAACTGCTGCTGCCGATTCCAAAATGCCCGGGATTGGCGCTCCCCGAGACTTGCCAGCAACTGGCGAAATAAGCGGAACGTCTGCTCGGGAGAGGGCAGATCCCATGACTTGGGCAACTGGAGGGAATACGGCGAAGCCAGGAAACGGCCGTAATGGTCGTCCGCATCAGGATAGCGATGGTCCGCTTCCTCTGCCGGAAGCTGCTGCCACGCGCAAACGGTATGGAAGTGCAGCCAATAGAAGGACGTAGTCTCCTCGCACGGCTTGACTGCGTAATGATGCCGATCGGGCAGCAACAGCAGCGACTGGCCGGCTCCCAGGCCCCAGGTCTGCCCCTCCTCACCGATAAATAACGCGCCGGACTCCACTACGACCCAGTCAAAGATTCCGATGTTGCGCCGATTGGGATGCTCGTCTCCGGGCTGATACACGCTGTGCCCGCACTCGAGAAAATAAGGCAAGGGCGGGGCTGTAATCTGCACCAGGTCCGTTGGTTTTGGCAAGATATTCGTCTCCAATCCGAGTGTGAAATATTATAACTTTGAGGTTGCTGTAGTTCGTTTTTTGTCTTAAATATATGAGATAAAATGAGAATTGTCAGTATGATTTTTCAAAAAAAAGGAGGACGTTATTCGATGGGCTTGGCCGGGCAAATGATGCGTTCCGAGCGCGTCGCGCTGAATCGGGTACGAATTCGCGACGATTTTTGGAGTTATTATATCGAGCTGGTTAGAGATGTGGTCGTCCCGTATCAATGGGAGGCCTTAAACGACCGGGTACCCGGGGCGGAACGCAGCGGCGCCGTGCGTAATTTTCAAATCGCTGCGGGCTTGGCGCAAGGTGATTTTTACGGGATGGTGTTTCAGGACAGCGATTTGGCCAAATGGCTGGAAGCGGCAGCTTATCTTTTGGAAGCGGATGCAAACCCGGAGCTGGAGGCGATGGCCGACGGGCTGATTGATACGATCGCTCTGGCTCAACGGGAGGATGGTTATTTAAATACGTATTTTATCCTGAAGGAACCGGACAAGCGCTGGACGAATCTGACCGAATGCCACGAGCTGTATTGTGCAGGACATTTGATCGAAGCGGGAGTCGCCTATTACCGGGCCACGGGAAAAAGAAAGCTGCTGGACGTGGTTGCCAAGTTCGCAGATTACATCGACAGCGTGTTTGGCGCCGAGGCCGGCAAGCTGCCCGGTTACGATGGCCATCAGGAAATCGAGCTGGCGCTCGTCAAGCTGTACGAGGTCACCGGACAAGAGCGGTATTTGCGCTTAAGCCGTTATTTTCTCGATCAGCGGGGTCAGCAGCCTTCCTTCTTCGAGGAGGAGCTCCAACGACGGGGCGGCAAGACGCACTGGGCAGGGAGTGCCAAACACATCGATCACGCTTACCATCAGGCGCATCTTCCGGTGCGAGAGCAGGAGACCGCTGTGGGTCATGCCGTTCGGCTGTTGTACATGTTAACCGGAATGGCCGATGTAGCGGCATTGACCGGGGATGAGTCGCTGCTTGCGGCCTGCTGCAAGCTGTGGGACAACATCGTCGGCAAGCAGATGTACATTACCGGCGGGGTGGGTTCGATGCCGCAGGGCGAGGCGTTTTCGTTCGATTACGATCTGCCGAATGACACGGTATATGCGGAAACCTGCGCCTCGATCGGGTTGATTTTCTTCGCCCAGCGGATGCTGCGGATTTCGCCGGAATCCAGATACGCCGACGTGATGGAGCGTGCCTTGTACAATACGGTTGTCGGCGGAATGGCCCGGGACGGCAAGCATTTCTTCTACGTGAACCCGCTGGAGGTGGATCCGAAAGCTTGCGGAGGCGCGAATCACAAGGTGGACCATGTCAAGCCGGTCCGTCAGGAATGGTTCGGCTGCGCCTGCTGTCCGCCGAATATCGCCCGGCTGCTGGCTTCCTTGGGCGAATACATTTATTCAGTCCAAGGCGACACGGTATATGCGCATCTCTATATCGGCGGAGAAGCTGAACTAGAGACCCGCGGCGGCAAAGTGAAGTTGACGCAAACGACGGATTACCCATGGGACGGCAGCGTACGTTTCGAAGTGGAGCCGGAAGGAGAAGGCCGGTTTACGCTGGCGCTGCGGCTGCCGGATTGGTGCCCGGAGGCGGGACTGAAGGTGAATGGGGAGGTCGTGGCGCTGGATCCTGCTTCGATTCAGGACGGATATATCCGGCTGCAGCGACAATGGAGTACGGGAGACCTCGTGGAGCTCAAGCTGGCGATGCCGGTAGAGCGCATGTATAGCCATCCGCTTGTCCGGGCAAACGCCGGAAAGGTAGCGCTGCAGCGCGGACCGCTTGTCTACTGTCTGGAGCAGGCGGATAACGGCGCGAACCTGCACGAGCTGGTGTTGCCGAGGGAGGCGGAACTTCGCGCCGAGCGCGAAGCCGGCCTGCTGGGCGGCGTCGTCACAGTGCAAGCCGAGGCCATCCGGCTTACCGGACCGGATTGGGAAAGCGAGTTATACAGACCCTCAGCCCCCCGGATCGAGGAGCCGGCGATGGTCAAGTTCATTCCTTATTACGCCTGGGCCAACCGCGGTGAAGGTGAAATGACGGTCTGGGTGCGCGAGCGCTGATCGAATAAGCGTCCGGCTCCAATCGGGACAGCCGGCGCGAGCTCCGGCACCTTACTGAACCTTCCATAGGCGGGTCCGCACGTATACGACTAAGGCGACCAGATTCCATACGACACAGGCGAGCGGCTTATTGGCGCAGAAGGCGCGCCACCCCTCCAGAAACTCCGCGGTGAATTGGGTCCGCGGGGTTTCTTTTTCCTCGTCCGCATTCAGCTTCATAAACAACCCCATGCAGATGAAATAACAGGCCGATGTGAGGAGCAATCCGTCAGAGATGTCGGGCAACATCAGGATCAATCCGGACAAGGCGGGTCCCATGATGCCGACGAAGGTCTCCGCGAAGCTTAGCTTGGCATTGGCTGCCGTCAGCTCACGGTTCGGGACGCTCAGCTTGATGAGGCTGATCTCGGCGTTGAAGTATCCATAATTGAACGTCATCAGCATAAAGCCAATCGCATAGTAGACCGGCAGGTTATGAACCCCGCTCCGAAACAGGAAAGCAAAGGCCAGGAGCAAAATCGCCTGCAGCCCGATGGCGTACGCGCTAAAAAACGGAAGAGTTCGGCGGTTAAATTTTATCTTTTTTTAGGTTCCGACAAGCTGCCGAGATCCCGCCCCAAAGCAGTGACATGAGCCTACACGCCCGCATATGATACCGCAGATGTTCATCTTTTGGCAAAGGAGAGGGCGGCTCTTGAAGAGACGAAAGCCAACAAAAGCAAACAGACCGCGGAAAACGCTCTATTTTGTAGATAACCCGGATATTAATGAATTAACGCTGTTGGAGGAACGAAAGAACTCGTCGCCATCCGGGGACGGGGAGCTCCGGCTGCATGAAATCGCAATGCCCGCGCTGCCGGAACAAGACGAAGAGCGCGCGACCTCAGCGCCGGGGGCAGAGCCGGAGCACGAGAAGGTTGACGTAAATCGGGCGCTGCAGGATCTGTTAGTTGAGAAAACCGCTCCGCAGCAAGAACAAGGCATCATTTATACCGACGATATCATTGATGAGGCGGTGACCCGGGAGAAAATCGCTCCATTCACCATCGACGCTTCGCGGATGAGGCGAGGCACGATCGACACCGCCTGGATCGCCGATTATGCCGTGGAGACGATCAAGCTGGCCGACCGGTCGGTAACTTCCTCCAAAATCGCTCCTTCCTCGGTGAACGGCAGCCATTTGGTGGACGGCTCGATCGAGGGACGTGCAATTCGGGAGCACTCCATTGGCGGGGAGAAACTGGTGGACGGCAGCATTACACCGGAGAAGCTGGCCGACCGGGCGATCACCGGGGAGAAGTTGGCAGAGGGGACGGTGGAGAGCCGCCATTTGGCAGAATGGATCGTCACGGCCGATCTGCTTCAAGATCATGCCGTCACGGGGGATAAAATTCACAGCGGAGCCGTGAATGCGCATCACCTGGCAAACGGGGCGGTCGACACCTCCAAGCTGGGAGAGGCTGCGGTGACGACGTCGAAGCTGCGCGACAGCTCCGTGACGGGGGAGAAGCTGGCGGAAGGAGCGGTGGAAAGCCGCCATCTGGCGGATCAGACTATTATGTCCCATCACTTGACGCCGGGACTGATCGGTCAAGAGCTGCTGGCTTGGTCCAGTGTTGGTGCGGAGCAACTGCAGGAGGGGATCGTCACGTCAGCTCACTTGAGCGGGGCGGTGGTAGAATCCCGCCATCTTGCACAAGGCGCGGTAGGTAGTGAACATGTTCAGCCGGGCAGTATTGGACAGGAGCATATCGCCGACACGGAGATCAAAGCCCGGCATCTCGCCGATAAGTCGATCCCCTCCACGAAGCTCGCCGACCAGTCGGTGGGGACCTTGCAGATCGTCGAGCAGGCGGTGACCTCCTCCAAAATCGCTGATCAAAGCGTGCTGCCGGGGAAAGTTGCCGATGAAGCTATATTGACCCGGCACCTGGCCAAAGGCGCTGTCCAATCGACGCAGCTTGCCCGAGGGGCGGTTACGAGCCAACATCTGACCGAAGGGGCGGTGCATAGCGGTCACCTAGCTCTGGAAGCCGTGCAGGAATGGCATTTGGCCGATTCCGCAGTGACCCGGGAGAAGCTGGCGTTCGCAGAGGTGATCGCGGAACATCTGGCCGAGGAAGCCGTTGGAGCGGATCATCTGCAGCCGGAGAGCGTCACGGCCGAGAAATTGGCTAAAGGCAGCGTGACGGCTTGGGCCATCGCACCGGGGGCGGTGACGGAAGCCGCCATCGCCGCACAGCAAATTACGGCGGAACATTTGGGCCCCGGCATCGTACAGACCCGGCATTTGGCGGAGGGCTCCATTACCCGCAGCCAGATCGGAGCCGGCGCCGTTCGTGAGGAGCATCTGGGCGTTGGCGTCGTCTTCTCGCCGCATCTCCAGGATCATGTGGTCACCAGCTTGAAGCTGTCGCCGGAATGCGTAACGACGGATAAGCTTGGCGATCTGGCGGTAACCGCCGCGAAGCTGGCGGAGAGCAGCGTGACCGGGCCAAAACTGGCGGCGCAAGCGGTGGACGCCGGGCATTTGGCACCCGGTGCCGTCGGGGCCGAAGCGCTGGCCGCCGGCTCCGTGCAGGCGAGTCATTTGGCTGCCGGCGCGGTGGGCGGTGCCCATTTGGCCGAAGGCAGCGTGACCGATCGCCACCTCGGCGTGGCCGTGATCGGCTCTTACCACATTGCTGCGGAAACGATCAGCGCCGCCCACATGACGCCCGCTCTGCGCCAAAGCGGTCTGCTGCCCGCCGCCGGAGTCGATGGGGAAGCGCTGCAGTCGGCCTCCATCACGAGCCGTCATCTGCAAGCTGGCGCGGTTGGCGCCGAAGCGTTGGGCGAGCAGGCGGTCGGCAGCGTTCATCTCCAGGCGGGATCGGTGCAGAGCGGACATCTGGCGGAAACGTCCGTCCAAAGCCAGCACCTGGTTGAAGGTGCGGTTCAGAGCAAGCATGTGGCCGAGGGCAGCATTACGTCCCAGCAGCTTGGGGAGGCGGCGATCGAGTCCCGCCATCTTGCTCCCAAGGCCGTAAATGTAGGGCATTTGTCCGCTGAACTGCAGCAGCGCGGCCTGTTGCCCGCCGCCGGCATTAGCGGGGAGGTTCTGCAGCCGGCGTCCATTACGAACCGACATTTGCAAGTCGGCGCGGTGAACGCCATCGCCCTGGGCGAGCAGGCGGTCAGCAGCGGCCATTTGCAGAGCGGTTCCGTGTACAATCGCCATCTGGCGGATGCCTCCGTCCAAAGCCGGAATCTAGATGAGGGTGCGGTGCAAGGTGAACATTTGGCTGAAGGCAGCGTCAACTCCCGACACCTTGGAGAGGCGGTGGTTGGGTCCCGCCATCTTGCCCTGAAGGCCGTAAATGCAGGGCATTTGTCCGCTGAACTGCAGCAGCACGGTCTGTTGCCTGCCGAGGGTATCGGCGGCGAGGATCTGCAGTCCGCCTCCATTACCAGCCGTCATCTGCAAGCCGGCGCGGTGAACGCCATCGCCCTGGGTGAACAAGTGGTCGGCAGCGGACATCTACGGGGCGGTTCGGTGCAGAACCGGCATCTCGCAGACGCGTCCGTCCAAGGCCGAAATCTAAGCCAAGGCGTAGTGCAGGGTGAGCATTTGGCCGAAGGCAGCGTTGGCCCTCGTCAACTCGGGGGAGCGGCGGTTAGCACCCGCCATCTGCAGGAGGGTTCCGTGCAAAGCGGCCAACTGGCTAATGCGGCTGTCCAAAGCCGGCATCTGGCCGAAAATGCCGTGCAAGCAGCGAATTTGGCTTCGGACAGCGTGGAGTCCCGCCATCTGAGCGATGCGGCGGTAAATGCCCATCACCTCTCTCTCGAAGCCGTCAATGTCTGGCATTTGTCCCCTGAGATCCAGCAGTACGGTCTGCTGCCGGAGGAGGGGATCGGCAGTGAAGAGATCCAGCCGTCCGCCATCGGGCGGGGGCATTTGCAGCCTGGTGCAGTGGATGCCGGGGTATTGGCCGCGGGAGCGGTGGGGGCGGATCATCTGCAAGCCTTGTCCGTCGGGAACCTCCATTTGGCACCAGACGCGGTTGGCAGCAACCAATTGGCCGAGGAGGCCGTTGGAACCCGTCACTTGCAGCCGGGTTCTGTCGGGGTGGAGCAGTTAAGCTTTGCTCCGGTTCAAACGTCGTTCGGCCAGCCCGCGGAGTTGCAATTCGGCATGATTGCGTTTCTGTTGAAGCATCATGAGGAGGAAACGACAGTCACAATCAACTTCGATTCGCCGTTTACTTCGTCCAACTACGTGGTGGTCGCGATGACCAACCATTCCGCGTATTATGCCTCGCTGAAGGAGCAGTCGGCTGAATCGGCAGTCGTCACGATCTCCAAGCTGAAGGACAGTAGCGTCAACTACGGCTTTGTGACGTGGATGGCGATCGGCAGCATGCGATAATACTCTCATTAATACACCAGCCGCCGGGAAGGATTCCGGCGGCTGATGATTTGCTGCAATCCGGCGGGGAAAGTGACATATCTTTCAGGCTGTGTGATTTTGCGTACAGCATTTTTGCGACTAATTACCTAGTATTTACTCGAAACCGCAGCAATGAACTTATTTTAATCTGCATTCATGTGAAATAATTCACAATAAAGTGAATTGCGGTTTCCGGGATTGATATCGTGCAAGAGGGAGGGGCGCGATTGCTTGGAAAGGGATTTATCGGTTCTCGGTTCTGAGCACAGTCGAAAAACAAAGAGAAGGAAGCATTAGGAAGAAGCGGGTTATGTATCTTACATAGCTTGGTGAATTTTACAAGGGAGAGGATCGCATTTGAAAAAACTAATTAGCCTTACCGTAAGCGCAACGCTGGTGTTATCGTCCTTGTCGCTTACCGTTGGTACATCCGGTTTCAAGCTGACTGGCATTGATGTGGTGTCTGCCGCATCGGAAACCGAAGTGCCGTTGAAGGAATCGGCGCCAAGCAAGACCACGACACCAAGCAAGACAACAACACCAAGCAAGTCGACAACAACGCCAAGTAAATCGACAACGCCAAGCAAGACCACCACGAAGACGCCTAGTAAGACGACGGCTCCAACGACGACGCCGACGAAGCCGACCAAGACAACGACGACGCCTGCGAAGTCTACAACGAAACCGGCAGCAACTCCAGCGAAAACGACAACCCCCGTCGTAAAGCAAGCTGAGAGTCCTTATGCCGACGGCGTATATGTTACGTATGGCAATGCCTATTCGAAAGGGACGGAAGGGGCCAAAGTCACAATTAAGGACGGGAAAGTTGCTGCCCTCGAATTGCTACGAACAAGCCCCAAGCTGATTGACAGAGACGTGCGCAACAATTACAGCGGTCTCTGGAATGCTTATGAAACGATGAGAACTAACCTGCTCGGCAAAACGCAGGAAGAGGTTGCCAAAGTGGACGTGGTGTCCGGCGCGACTCGTTCCAGCGAGGGCTGGAAGTTGTCCGTTGATCGCGCTTTCCAAAGAGCCTTGAAGGAGAAGCCGAAGGAGGTAACCTATTTTGCCGGGGAGCATATGGGGGTAGATCCGGAAGGCAAATATATGGTCTTCGTAACCTTTGACGCTACGAAGCGTACGGCTGTGAAGGTATATCCGCTGGATGCCAATGGCAATGCCGTCGAGGAAGCCAATCTGACCGAAGAGCAATCCGCATCGGCGAAAGCCATTGCAGCCGAGCTGTTGGCCAAAGGTACGGACGCTGTAAGCCCTAAAGGCCAGGAAGCTGAATTCAAAGCGGCAGTGAAGGCCTATTGGGATGCGGAGCAAAATGCAAAGGTCAACAACGACTCGAAATATATCGACGGGTTCTACTCTGCCTACGGCGCAGCCCGTGATAAGGGTGTGGAAAGAGCCGATGTCTACATCCGCAACGGCAAGCTGGTTGACGTGAAGCTGTATCGGCTGGGCTCTAACCTGATTGACCGGGGCGACACGGCGTATGCCGATGTGGTAAAGGCCAATGCGCCGATGACCGCCAAACTGCTTGCCAACGGTTCCTACCTCGCGAACTACAGCGATGACGTCGATGCGATTGCCGGCGCAACCGAAAGCAGCCACAGCTGGAATTTGGCCGTGGAGAGAGCTTTTGAGAAGGCGCTGAAGGCTCCGGGCAAAGCGAAGTATTTTGAAGGCACGTTCGCCGGGGTTGACAACCTCTCCCAATTACTGGTGCTGGCCGATATCAAGGCGGACCAAGTCTCGAACGTCAATGTGAACCTGTTTGGCGCGGACGGGAAATTAATCGCCGCCGACAAGTTGACGGAAGAGCAAAAAGCTCTCGTTGCCCAATTAAACGAAGGGTTGACGCAAAAGGGTGCCAACATGACGCCGATCGTATGCCAAGAAGGCTTATCGCTTGCGGCCAGAGCGGCGTTTGCCGACCTGTTGAACAACGCCTCGAAAACGCAAGGCGCATACAAGGATGGCACTTACACGGCTTATGGCGACGCTTATGACAAAGGGACGAACCGTGCCGATGTCACGCTGCGCAACGGCGTCATCGTCGGATTGAAGCTGTATCGTGTTGGCGTGAATATGGTGGACCGCGGGGCCTCGGCATATGCCGATGTGATCAGAGCGATCCCGATCCTGACCCGCGACATGCTGTTTGCCGGAACGAGAGAACAAGCGGCTAAAGTGGATGTGGTCACCGGGGCAACGAGCAGCAGCACCGCTTTGAAAGCAGCTGTGGAAAATGCCTATAAGAAAGCAGAGATTACCGAATCGTATAAAACGGCTTATATTAACGGTATTTTTGCCGGGATCAATAAGGACAAATCCGTTTATGTCATGGTCACCGTTCAAAACAACATTCCGTTCAAAATGGAAGTGTTCTATCTCGACGCCTCCGGTAAAATCAAGACCGAAGATCAATTATCCGCTGACGAGAAGACCGTCAAGACGGAGATTGAGACCCCAACAACCGAAGGTTCCCTGCATAAGTACGGGTATCGTCCGGCTGCCTTCGGGGAAACCGATGGCGTGAAGGCCGTATCGGCCCAAGTGATCGACGCAGTGAAGAATGCATTGGAGAACGCCGGAAGATAATCGGATTTCCCAAATCCGCGAGCCCTAAGACCTGGTTCTAAAGCCTCTCAGATTCGTTCTGAGGGGCTTTGATTTTTGCCGCCGGATACGCTTCAAAATTCCTTGTTTACAACTTCTGTCCTGACATGCTAGTATGAATTAACTAAAAAATAGCAATTTTACTAGAAAGGCAAACTTGCCGAAAGTCAAGGACGCAAAGCCACGGGCCTAACGTAACATCTATCAGGGCGGCCGGGTTTCATGGTAACTTGTGGCTACGATTCGATCTTTCATAGGTTCTCTTTCATCGAAAATCAAGCTGTCTCGAGAAAGAGTTTTTTTATGCGATAAATTTGTCGAAATAAAACTAAATTTGTCGAACTTTGTATTATAGGGGAATCATGTCATGGCAGAATTCGGTACTTCGGATCCTTTATTGGAGATCTATCTTCATGAAAACTCGCAGCTGTTAGAGCAACTGGAGCAGAGCATTTTGGAATGCGAGGAAGCCAACGTGTTTTCCTCCGCCGCAGTCGATGTCATTTTTCGCATTATGCATACGATTAAAGGGTCCTCTACGATGATGAGCTTTGACAATATTGCGGCATTGTCACATGTCATTGAAGATCTCTTTGCGTTTATCCGCGAACATCAACCCCGACTGACCGATTATTCGGCCTTATCCGATTTGGTGCTCCAGGGCGGTGATTTTATCAAGCTTGAGCTATATAAAATCAGACAAGGCGATATGCCTGACGGCGACAGCTCGCCGCTGGAGAGCAGCATTCATCTCTACTTGGAGGAGCTTAAACGTCGGCACGTTAGCCGGGAGGATGCTCCCGACTCCGAACCCCTTGACCGCGGCATCCTGGACGGGAGCCTCGCCCCTGCTGCCCAGGCTGTCCATTTGAAAGCGGTTCTGTTCTTCGAGGATGACTACAACATGGAAAATGTTCGTGCCTACCAGGTGGTGCATAGCCTGAAGGACTTGACCGAACATTTCAGCTACTGGCCTGAAGAGATAGACAGCAACCCGGATACTGCAGCAACGATTAAGGAGCAGGGGTTTCATCTGTTTTTTCGCAATGGGGAAAGTGTTGAAACCATCACCTCGCTGCTATCGCAAGCTCCTTGTCTCAAGCATCTTGAGGTCAGTGAACAAACGGCGGCAACCGAGGGACGGGAGCTGTCTACCGAACCTAAAGCGACGGTTGAGCCCGTCTCCGTCACAGAACAATCGTCTGTTGCTAAGCCCGAGGAACCTTCGCGTCCTTCTGAACAAAGGTCATCCTCGCCCGCCAAATCAACCCTCTCCGAACCGGCGGGTACTCAGCAGTCCAGTTTCATCAGCGTAAACCTGGCCAAGCTGGACGAGCTGATGGATCTGGTCGGGGAACTGGTGATCGCCGAATCTATGGTCACGCAAAATCCCGAGCTGGAGGGACTTGAGCTGGAGCAATTCCGGAAGGCGGCTCGGCAACTGCGTAAAATTACCGGAGAGATTCAGGATAAGGTCATGTCCATCCGTATGGTTCCGCTGGTGAATACGTTTCAGAAAATGCACCGTATCGTCCGCGACATGTGTAAGAAACAGGAGAAGCTGGTCCGGCTCCAGCTTGTTGGCGAGGATACGGAAGTCGATAAGAATATCATCGAGCACATCTCCGATCCGATTATGCACTTGGTGCGTAATGCAATCGATCACGGCATCGAAGCGCCGGGCGAGCGGGCGGCCGCCGGAAAGCATGAAACCGCAACGCTGACGCTGGAGGCTAAAAATGTCGGCGGCGAAGTCTTAATCCTCGTTCGCGACGACGGCCGTGGATTAAACCGGGAGAAAATCATGGAGCGAGCCCGGGACCGTAATTTGATCTTCCGAGACGAAGCGGAGATGAGCGACCGGGACATCTACAATCTGATTTTTTTGCCGGGGTTTTCAACCAAAGAAGTGATCACCGAATTCAGCGGTCGTGGCGTGGGGATGGACGTTGTGCTCAGGAATATTGAAAGCGTTGGCGGCAGTGTATCCGTGGACAGCGCCGAAGGCGAGGGAACCACGATCACGATCCGCATCCCGCTTACGCTGGCGATCATTGACGGGATGAACGTCAAGGTGGGGAAATCCCGCTATACGATCCCGACGACGGCGATCAAGGAGTCGTTCCGTGCTGACCGCTCCAGCGTTGTGGTGGATCCTGATGGGAACGAAATGGTGATGGTGCGGGGACAGTGTTATGCCGTGCTTCGCTTGTACGATCGATTTAAAGTTGCGACCGACGTCAAGGACATGGAGGAGGGAATATTGATCATGGTGGAGCAAGATAACCAGACCTTCTGCATTTTCGCTGATGAATTGATCGGTCAGCAGCAGGTTGTTGTCAAAAGTTTGCCCTCCTACATCCGAAGGATTCGGAACATTCGGGGATTGGCCGGCTGCACGATGCTTGGGGACGGAAGCATCAGCCTGATCCTGGAAGTAGGTGGACTTGCCTATATATCTTAGAATGGAAAAGGAGAGAATCAGGTCATGACAGACCCAACCGCACAGCTGCAGAACGAGCAAGAGGATGATACGCAAACCGGAAAGTTCCTTACTTTTCTGATTGGGACCGATGTCTATGGCATCGAAATCCGGTATGTCACGGAAATTATCGGGATTCAGGCGATTACGGAGGTGCCGGAGCTTCCGGAACACATTCGGGGGATCATTAATTTGCGCGGCAAAATCATTCCGGTCATGGACGTCAGGCTGCGTTTTAAGAAGCCGTTCCGCGAGTATAACGACCGGACCTGTATCGTTGTCGTGGATTTAAGCGAGGTGTCCATCGGTTTGATCGTCGACAGCGTGTCCGAGGTCGTCCAGATCGCCGAGGAGGACATCGTCCCGCCGCCGGACATCAAATCCGGGAACCCGCAAGGGTTCATCAAGGGGGTTGGGAAGGTAGGAGGAGAAATTAAGCTGCTGCTGGACGGTGACAAGCTGCTTCAGCATGAAGAAGCTGAGCATTTAGGTCATCTATGAAATCCTAACGGGGGTATACACATGTTGAAGAAGCTGACGATTCGAACACGCTTAATTTTATCCTTTTCCATGATGGTGATTGCGCTGGTGGGACTTGGTCTGTACTCGATCAATTCGCTCAGCAAGGTTAATCATCAATCTACTTTAATCAGCGACGAATGGATGCCGGCGATGGACGCGGCGCATACGTTGAATACATTGACCTCCGATTATCGCATTTCCGAGCTTCGCTATGTTATGGCGGGAGAAGACGCGGACCAGTTAGCCCAGATGAAGGAGCAGCTGGGAGAGGAAGGCCAATTGTTGGAGCAGCAGATCGCGGACTATGAAACAAGGTTGCAAGGGGAAGAAGATAGGCAATTATATGAGAAGTTTAAGCAGCAATGGGGCGAATACACGAATTCGGGCGAGCAGGTACGCTCTTTCATGGCTCAACGCAAGATCCAAGAAGCGATGGATTTAATGACCTCCGAGTCGAAAACCCAATTTGATGAGGCCTCGGATACACTCGTGAATCTCGTCAAGTTTAATCAGACCCGCGCGGAAAAAGAAAGCAAAGATGGCGATAAAATGTACAGCAGAACCTTTGACGTCCTGCTTACAGTCATCATCGTGATGGCGCTGGTGGCCATAGGCTTGGCGATATGGATTGTGCAGAGCATTACGCGACCGATCGGCAAGTTGTCGAAAGCGGCCGAAGCTCTCGCACTTGGGGACGTTAACGTCAACGTAGATACGACCAGTCGGGATGAAATCGGCCATTTGATGCTGGCTTTCTCCCGCATGATCGCCAGTATTCGCGACCAGGTTCGGGTCGTGGAGCAGGTGGCCAACGGCGATCTGACCGTTCAGGTGAAGGTGAGATCGGAGCAGGATCTGATGGGGATCAAGCTGCAGGAGATGGTGGAGCGCAACAACGAAATTCTCGCCAGCATCAATACGGCGGCAGATCAGGTGGCTTCCGGATCGAAGCAGGTGTCCGATTCCAGCATCTCGTTGTCCCAGGGCGCCACTGAACAAGCCAGCTCCGTCGAGCAGCTCACCGCTTCCCTGGAGGAAATCTCCACGCAGACGAAACAAAATGCGCAATACGCCAATGAAGCCAATAAACTGGCGGCCGATTCCAAGCAAAGCGCACTGCAGGGCAATGAGCAGATGAAAGATATGCTGGGAGCGATGCGTGAAATTAACGAAGCATCCAGCAGCATCTCGAAGATCATTAAGGTGATCGATGAGATCGCGTTCCAGACCAACATTTTGGCTCTGAATGCTGCGGTAGAAGCGGCGCGGGCCGGGCAACACGGCAAGGGCTTCGCGGTCGTCGCCGAAGAGGTCCGCAATCTGGCGGCTCGCTCGGCGAATGCCGCTAAAGAGACCACCGATATGATTGAAGGCTCGATTAACAAAGTGCAGGAAGGCACTCGTATCGCAGACCAAACGGCCGATGCGTTGAAGTCGATCGTAGGGGATATCGAACGGGTGGCCGGCTTAGTCGGGGACATCGCGATGGCTTCCACGGAGCAAGCGGCTGCAATCACGCAGATCAATCAAGGAATATCCCAGGTATCCCAGGTCATTCAGACGAATTCAGCGACTTCGGAGGAAAGCGCTGCGGCGAGCGAGGAATTGTCGAGTCAAGCCGGGCTGCTGAAGCAGCAGGTGGCGAGATTTAGGCTGAAGCGCGGCGGATTTGCCGATTATACCGCCAAGGAGGATATGAATCCCGAGGTTCTGCGCGTATTGGAACAGATGAATGAGCCCCGGAAATCCGAGTTTGCCAGCGGAACGGGCGCCCCGAAAATATTGCTCAGCGACTCGGAGTTCGGAAAATATTAAGCGATGATTGCCATTACGAGTGAGGAGTTTCGGCAGCTGTCGGACTATATTCGCCATCATTACGGGATCAATCTGAAAGACGAGAAGCGCGCGCTCGTGATGGGCAGGCTGCAGCAGGTTCTCGTCAGCAAGCAATTCTCCAGCTTTAAGGAATACTATCAATATGTTATTTCGGACCGTACCGGAGAAGCGGTCATGACGCTGGTAGATAAGATTACGACCAACCATACGTTTTTTATGCGGGAATATGATCATTTCGAGTTTCTGCGGGACCGCGTCCTGCCTTATCTGGAAGCCGTGGTGAAGGACCGGGATTTACGGATCTGGAGTGCGGGCTGCTCATCGGGTGAGGAGCCTTATACACTGGCGATGCTGCTGGACGAATACTTCGGCGCAAATAAGCCGCTTTGGGATGCCAAGGTGCTGGCTACAGACATTTCGACGGAAATTTTGGCCAAAGCGCAGCGAGGGGAGTATGGCATTGACGATATCTCGGCATTGCCCTCCTCGTGGCGAATGCGGTACTTTAATGCCCGGGACCGCGATCGGTTCACCGTCCAGGATAAGCTGAAACGGGAAGTCATTTTCCGCAAGTTTAATTTGATGGAGCCGTCGTTTCCGTTTAAGCGCAAATTCCACGTCATTTTCTGCCGGAATGTGATGATCTACTTTGATAATCCGACAAAAGAAGCGCTGGTCGATAAGTTCTATAAGCATTTGGAGCACGGAGGCTACTTGTTCATCGGCCATTCCGAATCGCTGCAGCGGGAAACGACGCCGTTCAAGTACGTCAAACCGGCGATCTATCGGAAGGAATAGCAGGAGAACGGAGGAGGGAAGTTTATGGGGGACAACCGGGCCTTACGCGTGCTGATCGTCGACGATTCCATGATGTACCGCGAGGTATTGGCGTTAGGGTTGGCTTCGGATCCGTCCATTGAAGTTGTGGGTAAAGCGGTGGATCCGTTTGATGCCCGGGACCAGATCTTGCGGTTTCATCCGGACGTGATGATCTGCGATGTGGAAATGCCGAAGATGAACGGAATCGAATTCCTCCGCCGTTTGCTTCCGCAGTATCGGCTTCCGGTCATTGTTGTCAGCACGATCAGCAACGCCGTCTTCGAGGCTATGGAGGCGGGGGCTGTTGACTTCGTATGCAAACCGGATCCAAGGTCGCCCCAGAGTGTTGAAGGGTTCATTCGTGATTTAATCGATAAAGTAAAAATGGCAGCCAAGACAAACGTGGCTTCCCGCAGCTATCCAGCAGAGCCGATGAACACGGTCTCGCCGATGCCGGAGCGCCGATTTGACGCCGACCGAATCGTTGCTATAGGCGCCTCTACCGGTGGAACTGAAGCGATCTCCTATTTGCTGAACCGATTGCCTTCGTCGTTTCCCGGAATCGTAATCGTTCAGCATATCCCGCCAATTTTCTCCCGGATGTTCGCGGACCGCTTAAATCAGACTACTCCTTTTACCGTGAAGGAAGCGGCTTCCGGCGACATGGTCGAACCGGGGAAGGTGCTGATTGCTCCGGGGGACCGCCATATGCGGCTGCGCAAGGCGGGTGGACGCTATCGAATCGATTGCTTTGAAGGTGAGAAGATCAACGGACATTGTCCGTCGATCGATGTCTTGTTCGAATCGGTATCGAGGGAATGCGGCCCGCGGGCAGCTGGAATCATCCTAACCGGCATGGGGTATGACGGGGCTAAGGGCTTACTGGCGATGCGCCGTAAAGGTGCACGGACCCTGGGTCAAAATGAAAGTTCCTCGGTCGTGTACGGCATGCCCAAAGTTGCTTACGAGTTAGGTGCGGTGGAGAAGCAGATTTCGCTGGAGCTGATGCCGCGGGCTTTATGCTCCTTATTGCTAGAGGAACCCAAGCGGGAATCATAAGATGGTGTAAAGGGAAGGACGCTGGCTCCGTGGTCGTCACGGGGGCGGCGTTCTTTTTTTATACTTTGCTAAGCAGGCAGAGGTGGTGAAAAGACGCTGAGGTTTTGGCGGTCCCATAGTATAATGGGTCTATCAAGGGATTTGGAGGAATTTTGGGTGACGCAAATTAATCAATTAAGAAACCAGGATGAATTCGTTGGCTTTTATTTGCTTAAGGAGCTGGAAGTGAAACAGACCAACGCCAATCCGCCTAAGGATTATTTGGATATCGTGTTATGCGATGCAACCGGCGAAATGCCGGCTAAGTTCTGGGATGCCTCGCCAACCGACAAGGAAACGTTCTTCCGGATGGGGCTGGTCAAGGTGCGGGGGATCGTGCAAACTTACCGGGAGAAGCTGCAGGTCAAGGTGATGCAGATCCGGCTGGCCAAGCCGGAAGACGGCGTGAGCCTGACGGAATTCATCCGCTCTGCGCCGATTTCATCCGAAGCGCTGATTCATACGATCCAAGGGGTTATCAACGATATCGCCGATGCGGAGATCCAGGCGATTGTCCGTTATTGCGTGGGCAAGGTGGAGGAGAAGCTGGCCCATTATCCTGCCGCCAAAACGCATCATCACGCCTATTTCGGCGGACTGGCTTATCATATGGTGCGAATGCTGGAAATTGGCGATTTTCTGTGCGGGCAGCGTTCCTTCTTGAACCGGGACCTGCTGAAGGCTGGGATTATCCTCCACGATATCGCCAAGCCGGAGGAAATGGTGGCCGAGCTGGGCATCGTGTCCGAGTACAGTACGGCGGGCAAGCTGCTGGGACACATCTCCATGGCGTCACAGTGGATCACCGAAGCGGCGATTCGCCTTGGCATCGCGTTAGACTCGCCGAAGGTGCTGGGGCTGCAGCATTTGGTGTTGTCCCACCACAACTTGGGGGAATGGGGCAGCCCGGTGCAGCCGCAGACGCCGGAGGCGGTCGCCCTGCATCATATCGACGCGTTGGACGCCAAGCTGCAGATGGTGGAGGACGCTCTGGCGACAACGCCGGAATCCGAAGCGTGGACTCCGTTGATTCGGGGGCTGGAGAACAAGGGGATCTACCGCTTGAAGTGGTAAACGATAGCCCGGCGAAGGCGCGGCGGGTTACTCCACGTCAAAATCGAAATAGGTCGACGGGTAAGGCTCGTTCTTCAGCGTATAATGCCACCATTCCTTACTGTAAGGCTTGAAGCCCTGCTTGACCATTGCGGTCTTCAGAATGTACCGGCCCGTGCGTTGGGACTTCGTTAAGCCCTTCGCTCCATGCGCTGAAATCGGGCCGAGAAAATCAACCCGGCTGCCCATGTCGACCTCTTCGCCGGTTTTCTTATAAACCAGGGTAAGGTCCACCGTACTACCGCGGGAATGGCCGGATTTGGAGGACAAGTAGCCTTGCTTGAACAGATTTTTCTTGTCCACTTCAGGGTAGAACCGTTCCTTCATCTCGGTATCCAGCGGATCCTTGGACCAGCGGGCAAAATGATCAACCGCTGTCTGCGGGCGGTAAGCATCGATAATTTTCAAGCGGTAACCTTGGCTGTCCAAGTCATCGTTGACTTTCTTTAAGGCGCGGGCCGCCCGCAGGGTCAGAATCGCGAACGGGCCATTGTATCCGTCGATCCGCTCTCCGATGAAGTTGTCGCCGGTATAATAACGCAGATCGTAAACGGCATCCGGGATCACCTCGTCAAGATATACGAAGCCCTTCCCCTTGGGAAGTTGAGATTTTTTGGGGATTTCACCAGTACCGGCAGGGTTGGCCGGCGGCACGGTAGGCTTGGAGGCGGCCGCGGAAGAAGCGGGGCCAGTCGTGCTCACGCAGGCGAACAGCAGCAGGGCGGCCAGGGTGAGGAGAACTAATCTCCGGCTTGTCTGAGATAAACGGTTACTGGACTTCGCAGGCGCATCGTGCGCAGGTTTGCGGTTAAGAGAAGGCAACAGGATCATGCTCCTTACATAGATAGGATGAAGAATAAGATACAGCGATTGAATTCTATGATTATAGCATAGCATATTCTCAATCTTCGAAGGTGAGAATTCGATGCGGATCACACAGGATTCGACAATCGCGATATATCATGATATATTATAATATATATCATGTCCTTTTGCAGGGAACGTGGGAGGAACGTCATGAGTGAAAGTACCTCATCTAAACCGATGTACGAGAAGATTTTCGATGATGTGAAACGGCAAATTCTGGACCAAAACTATAAGCCCGGGGACCGGATTCCGTCGGAGAAAGAGTTGGCGGAGGAATATCAGGTAAGTCGGATTACGAGCAAGCGAGCGCTGGAGCTGCTGGCCGCCGAGCGGATCATCGTGCGAAAACCGGGGCGCGGCTCATTTGTGACCGACCCGGAAGCGGATGGGATCGGCACGGTGGAACAGGGTCATGCTCGGCCGGATGGCGTCTTCGGCGGGGACGGAACGAGCCGGGAAGCAGCCGGGAAGCTGATTGGCGTCGTGCTGACGGATTTCGCCGGCAGCTACGGAACCCGGCTGATCTACGGGATGGAGGATGCCGCGCGGGAGCAGGATTGCTTCCTCGTCCTGAAGCGGACGTTTGGGATTCAGGAGAACGAGGAAGCGACCATTCGCAAGTTGCTGCAACTGGGGGTCGACGGGTTGATTGTATTCCCCGCTCAAGGGGAGTATTTCAACGCCGAAATCCTCAAGATGGTGATCGAACGTTTCCCGCTGGTATTGATCGACCGGGAGCTAAAAGGCGTAGCGGCGGCATCCATCAGTACGGATAATGTGAAAGCGGCGCAGGAGGCAACGGAATACTTGTTTGATCTTGGGCACGCCCACATTTCCTTGTTATCCCCACCGCCGATAGATACTTCGGCTGTTGAAGAGCGGATTGAAGGGTTCGTGCAAGCGCACGCTGGCCGTGGCATCGCTGCAGAGCGGGAGCTGTGGATCAGCGACTTGACTTCCACGCTGCCGGACTCTTTCTATGACGAGAACATCGAACGAGACATTCACAAAATCATGCTCCATTTGCAGGCCCATCCTTCGATTACGGCCTTCTTCGCCATCGAATACAATATCGCGCTGTTGGCCAAAGCCGCGGTCACGCGGCTCGGGCTTCGCATTCCCGAGGACGTGTCGATCCTCTGCTTCGACAGCCCGCAGTTTCGGATCGGCGAGGGCTACGCCTTCACCCATATGCGCCAAAGCGAAGAGGACATGGGCAAGCTGGCTGTGGAGAATGTGCTGGCTTTGCGCGAGAACCGGCCGGCAGCGAACAAAATCAAGCTGCCCGCCGTGCTCGTTCCCGGGGAGTCCACCGGCCCCGCGCGGGAGGCGCGCACGTAGCGAGCCTCCCGCCTGCAGGGACGGCTTCGTGCCGCCACAGGCGGCGGATGCCCTTGCCGCCTCGCGGGGCAAAGGCAAACGCCGGCGCGCGGTGCGTCGCCGCTCCGTGGGAATGGCCATCTGCGGCTACACGGTGCTGGGCTGGGGGTGCCGTTCGCGGCGCAGTAAGGCGCCTGCCGCCCCGTGACGGAGGCAACCGCAGCTATGCGCGCGATGGCGAGTGCCGTCTCCGCAGTGCGATGGCAGCCGCTCGTTTGCGTATTAAGGTAACTTCCACCACCCCCCCACATGCCGAGTCCCAACTGCAAAAGTGCAGTTGAGTCTCGGCATTTTTACGTTCGTGGGCCTTTGAGATGTAAAAGTGCATCTGATTGACGACAATTTGGCTGAAAAAGGCGATTTGAGCAAATTTGAACTGCACATTTACATTTGAAGTCTCTTTCGAGAGCCGTTTAGGGCAAATCAACTGCACTTTCGCATTTGAGCACACTAGTCGAGCATTTTGCTGTATATCAACTGCACTTTCGGCTTTTGCATTTTGGCGGACGGACGAGGGAGAAATCATATCGAAATTTCCGAACATGAAGCCCATATTCAAATTTCCGAACAAGGCCCCTGTACAAAGGGGTTTTTTGTCGTACAAAAAAGTAGAAGAGGACGTTTGATATGTATGTTATATATCAGCAATATCGACCATTTTCCTTATTGACATAATGATATGATGCCAATATACTATGCTTATTGAAAACGCTTTAATTACTATGTTGATCGAAACGAAAAGGGGAGGTTTACGAAATGAAAAAGTGGATGCTGGTGATGCTGGTGACCGTCCTGTTTGGTGCGATGCTGGCTGGTTGTGGAGGAGGCGGCAACGGCGGCAGTGCAGGTGATGGCAGCAGTGGTAGCAGTGGCGGCAAGAGCGGTGGCAGCGACGACAGCGGCAGTACCCAAAAAGTGAAGCTGACGTTCTGGGGCGACTGGGGCGGAGAAGGGCAGAAGCAATTCGAGACCATGGTTAACGCCTTTAACCAGTCAC
The DNA here is from genome assembly GCF_900021165.1 of Paenibacillus phocaeensis. Taxonomy (GTDB): domain Bacteria; phylum Bacillota; class Bacilli; order Paenibacillales; family Paenibacillaceae; genus Fontibacillus; species Fontibacillus phocaensis. Next base: position 135,026 of record NZ_FCOQ01000018.1, read on the forward strand.
AGGACAAAATCGAAGTCAAATACGTGCTTCAGCAGGACATGGTCACGAAGTTCCTGACAGCCGCAACAAGCGGCGGTGCGCCGGATATTTTGTTCTGGGATCGCTGGAGAACGGCGCTGTACGCCCCGAAGAACGTACTTCGTCCGATTGATGAATATATGGAGCGCGACGGGGTGAACAAAGGCGATTTTTACGAAGAGTCCTTGAAGGAATTGACCAATAGCGATAAATTGTACGGCCTGCCGTTGACGGTGGATGCCCGCGCGTTGTTCTACAACAAGAAGATGTTTGCGGATGCGGGTCTGGAGGCGCCGACGACGTGGGATGAACTGGAGCAGGCTGCCAAGACGCTGACGAAATGGAATGGCAGCAAGCTTGAAACCGCCGGTTTCTCCATGGCCGACCCGGGTCTGTTCAACATGTATCTGCAGCAAGCCGGCGGGCAAATGCTCAGCGACGATGGCAAAACCAACTTCAACAATGAACAGGGCAAACAGGTTCTGGAGTTTTGGCAGCGCTTACTAAATGAAGACAAAGTGTACAAAGTCGGGTTTGAAAAAGGTCTCGGCGAAGGCACCGACGCGTTTGTGACCGGCAAGGTAGCCATGCTGTATACCGGACCGTGGATGATGAGCACCTACAATAAGTACGGCAAGGATCTGGAATACGGCATCGTTCCGCCGCCTGCAGGACCTAACGGAGATAAGGGCAGCGTCATGGGCGGCTTCGGGCTCGTCATCCCGCAAGGATCCAAGCACCCGGATGAAGCGTGGGAGTTCATCAAGTGGTGGACGGCGAACAAGGATAACGCGTTGCTGTGGGCCAAAACAAGCTTGAACCTGCCAGGCTTCAAGCCGGCACTGGAGGATCCATTCTTCACTGAGGATCCGTTGTGGAAGCCGTTCACCGAAACGCTGGAATTCGCCAAGACGCGTCCGACGCATCCGGGATATTCGGTGATGGAGGAGAATGCGCTGATTCCGAATCTGGAGCTGCTGCTGCAGAACAAGCAATCGATCGACGATACGTTGAGAAAATCCCAAGAGCAAGGCGACAAGCTGCTTGCGGAAAACGCGGTTGTGAAGTAAAAATCGGCCTCTGAAAGGGGAGCGAAGAATGGCATCCGTCCATAAGCTCGAACGGCATCAGGCCCGAATGGCCTATCTGTTCATTACACCAACCATGCTGTTGTTTGCCGTATTCATGGTCATCCCCGTTGTGATGGCCCTCTACCTCAGCTTTACCAACTATGACGTGCTAAGCAGCAACGATTGGGTCGGGCTGGACAATTACCGCCGCCTGATCGGCGACACGCTGCTCTGGCAGACTTTTGTGAATGTGTTCTACTACGCGGTTGTTTTCGTGCCACTCAATCTGTTGATTTCCTTGCTGCTGGCGATGCTGCTGAACAAAAAGAAAGGCGGGGTCAAGCTGTTCCGCACGTTTTATTACCTGCCGACCTTGACCTCGGCCGTCGCTGCGGCCACCGTGTGGATCTGGATGCTGCATCCCGAATACGGGCTGATCAACGGATTGCTCTCGTATATCGGCATCACCGGCCCGGCTTGGGTGTCGCAGACGGAAACGGCCATGCTGTCGATCATCGTCATGACGTTATGGCAGTCGGTCGGCTCCAATATGATCATTTATTTGGCCGGCCTCCAGGGCGTGCCGGATTACCTGTACGAATCGGCCCGACTGGACGGGGCGTCACGGTTCGCGTGCTTCCGCTATATCACTTGGCCGCAGCTTCGCCCGACGACGTTCCTCGTCAGCGTCCTGTCGATCATCGGCGCCTTGCAGCTATTCGACCAGGCGTTCGTCCTGACGCAAGGCGGGCCGGCCAACGTCACCAAAACCCCGGTGTACCTGATCTACCAGCAGGGCTTCAATCAACTGCAAATGGGGTATGCTTCGGCACAAGCGTTTGTGCTGGCGATGGCGATTCTCGTATTTTCACTCGTTAGCATGAAAATCACCAAAGCGGAGGAGCCGATCGTATGACCAATCAAGAGACGACAAGAACAAGCGTCGGCACCCGTCATGTGCAACTCGGCGTACCGATGCAGAAGCGATTGGCGAATGCGTTGTTTTATACGGTTGGCGCCATCATCGCTGTGATTATGTTTTTGCCCTTTTACTGGAGCGTGCTGACCTCCTTCAAGCCGGATGAAGAGATGTTCTCCATGCCGATTAAATGGTTCACGACGAACCTCACTTTCGAGCATTATTACAACGCGTTTACGACCGTGCCTTTTGGATTGTATTTCTGGAACTCCTTTTTGCTGGCGGCGGTCGGGGTGCTGTTCAACCTGTTCTTCGGCTCGCTGAGCGGTTATGCGTTCGCCAAACTGAATTTTCGGATGAACCAGCCGTTCTTCCGCATCTTGCTCGTTTCCATGATGGTGCCGGGGATCGTTACGATGATCCCCAGCGTATACGTGCTGCGCCATATCCCGCTGGTCGGGGGGAATGACCTGTTTGGGAGCGGCGGGAACGGGTTGATGAACTCGTTTTGGGGGATTATTTTGCCGGGGGCGTCCGGGACGTTTGCGGTGTTCTTCATGCGCCAGTTCTTTCTGACCCTGCCGAAAGACATGATGGAGATGGCGAGGATCGAAGGCTGCGGCGAATTCAAAATCTTCTGGCGCATTTATCTGCCGCTGACCAAGCCGGCGCTGGCTACGCTCGGAATCTTCACGTTCCAAGCCGGCTGGAACGGCTTCCTGTGGCCGATGATCGTGCTGAACGATCCGGCGAAGGCGACGATTCAGATGGGGCTGCAGGCTTTTTCGTACAACTATCAGACGGATTACGGGCCGATGATGGCGGGGGCGCTGGTGGCGATCCTGCCGATTCTGGTGTTGTTCCTGCTGCTGCAGCGGTATTTTATCCAGGGCATTGCGTTTAGCGGAATCAAGGGATAGGACAGAAGGACAGATGGGAGAGATCACATGAATACCACCACGAGGGAAACCGACGTGCGGCGGCAGCGGGCAGATCTGGCTCAAACCGCGCTGGATGAAGGGTTCTGGAACGAAACGATCCAGATGTACAATATACAAACGCCTTGCGAAAACGGGGCGTGCAACGAGATTTTTCATTATTGGTGGATGGCGCATGCGGTTGACGTGCTGGTTGACGGACTGCAGCGTACGGGAGATTTGCGGTATGCCCGGCGGTTGGAGGGGCTGTACGACGGCCTCCTTCGACGCAATGGCGGCGCTTGGCCCAATGAGCTGTACGACGATATGGAATGGATGGCGCTCGCTTGGCTGCGGGCTTATCAGGCTACGGGCGAACCGCGTTACAAGGAGGCCTCCCTGCTGCTGTGGCAGGACATTCAAACCGGGTGGAACGAGCAGATGGGCGGCGGAATCGCCTGGCAGAAATCGCAGCTGGACTATAAAAATACCCCGGCCAACGCTCCCGCCGTCATCCTGGCGTCCAGGTTGTACCAAGCGTTTGGAGATCCGGACGATTGGGTTTGGGCGCAGCGGATTTACGACTGGCAGGCGGCGAACCTCGTCGATCCGGCCACCGGGCTGGTGTGGGACGGCATGAACCGAACCGGTGACGGGGCGATCGATAAGGATTGGAAGTTCACTTACTGCCAAGGCGTCTTCATCGGAGCTTCCGTCGAGATGTACCGGGTAAGCGGAGAGAAGTCCTATCTGGAAGCGGCGCTTCGCACGTTTCGCATCGTCCTCCAGGAGTTCACCGATAGCGAGACCGGTCTGCTGCCGGAGGAAGGGGACGGCGACGCCGGGCTGTTCAAAGGCATCCTGATCCGCTATTTGGTGCAGCTGGCTAAAGCGGCCCCGGACCATCCCGAAGTCGCCGAGTACGTGAGCCTTCAGGCAGCGCAGGCGTGGAGCCGGCTGGCCGCTCCGCAGCAGCCGCGGTTCGGCACGGATTGGAGCCGCGGCCCGGCACCGGAGGCGACCGTGTCGCTCAGCTCACAGCTAAGCGGCGTCATGCTGATGGAGGCGGCGTTCTCAAGCTTAACGCCGGATGACACGCCTGAAGAGGTGACGCCGTGATGGACCGCCGCGAACTAGGCTGGGCCCATCTGGCCGAGCGTATGCACCGCGACTTATTCGAGCGCTACGGGAATGAGGAAACCGGCATCCTGGACCAGTGGTATCCGCGCACGGCGGGCCAGGCAGGCGAGAATTTCTACTACTGGTGGCAAGCCCACGTCCTCGACGTGCTGGTGGACGCCTACGAGCGGACCGGCGACCCGGCGCTGCCGGGGCAGATGCGGCAGTTCTGCCGCAGTCTGGAACGCGTGAACGGCGAGACGTTCCTGCACAATTATTACGACGACATGGAATGGACGGCGCTGGCGCTGCTGCGAGCTTATCGGGCGACCGGCGAGACGTGGTACGAGGAGAAGGTTCAGGAGTTGTGGGCGGATATCCAAACCGCCTGGAATGAGCATTGCGGCGGGGGGATGGCTTGGAAGAAAGATCAGCTCGATTACAAAAATACCCCGGCCAACGCGCCCGCTGCAATCCTTGCGGCCCGGCTCTTCGGCTTGTTCGGCCGACCTGAGGATCTGGCCTGGGCCAAGCGGATTTACGAGTGGAACCAAACCCATCTGGTGAATCCCGATACCGGCTTTGTCTGGGACGGCATGAACCGCACCGGGGACGGGGCGATCGACAAAGACTGGCGATTTACTTATTGTCAGGGCGTCTTCATCGGGGCGGGGGTTGAACTGTACGTTTGCACCGGTGAACCGGTGTACTTGGGAGATGCCCGACGGACCGCTTCCGCCTGCTTCGAAGAGCTGGGCGAGCCCGGCACCGGGCTGCTTCCCGACGAGGGGATCGACGATACCGGCTTATTTAAAGGGATCCTGATTCGCTACCTCGTCCGTCTTCTGGAGATCGATCCGGCATGTCCGCACGTTCGGGAAGTTATTCTCGCCAATGCGGAGAAGCTTCGTTCTGACGGGCTGCTCGAGGACCCTCTCTTGTGCGGTCCGTCCTGGAAGGAGCCGCCGACCTTGCCGGTCCAGCTTAGCGTCCAACTGAGCGGCTTGATGCTGCTGGAAGCGGCGGCAAAGCTGGAAGCGCAGGGCGAAGAAGAGGCCGCACGGAAGACCCCCGAACTCTCGAACGAACTTAACGACCACTAGACGACACGGAGGAGATTAACCATGACTGAGCAACTGACTCAAACCGACATTATCGCCCTGGTTGAGGCGAACATGAAGCACCGCCCGAAAATCGTGGAGATGTTCAAACGGTGTTACGAAAATACGCTGGAAACTACGATCCATCGCCATGAGGACGGGACGGTGTTCATGCTGACCGGCGACATTCCCGCCATGTGGCTGCGCGATTCCGTGAACCAGCTCCGGCCGTATCTCATTCCGGCGGCGAGTGATGCCGGCTTGCGCGAGATCATCGAAGGCGTACTGAGGACGCAATGCCAATCGATCCTGCGGGATCCGTATGCGAATGCGTTTAACGAATTCGAGAATTTTCGCGGCCATCAAACGGATTTGACCGAAATGTCCGGCTGGATTTGGGAGCGCAAATACGAGGTGGACTCGTTATGTTATCCTGTGCAGCTAGCGTACCTGTATTGGAAAAATACCGGGGAGACCCGCCACTTTACGCCGGAATTCAAGCAAGCAGCCGAATTGATCCTGCAAACCTGGCGGATAGAGCAGCACCATGAGGAACGCTCGAAATATACGTTCGTCCGGGAGGACAGCGGGGAAACGGATCGGCTCCCCGGACCGGTGGGATACACCGGCATGACCTGGTCCGGCTTCCGCCCGAGCGATGATGCCTGCAAATACGGTTATCTCGTTCCGTCGAATCTGTTTGCAATCGTGGTGCTGGGCTACTTGCTGGAGATCAATGAGCGGTTTTACGGGGATGACGATTTTGCCGGGGAAGTGGGTGCGCTGCGGGAGGACATCCGACAGGGGATCGAACGGTACGCTATCCTCGAAGACGAGGAGTTCGGGAAGGTGTATGCATACGAGGTTGACGGCCTCGGCGGGGTGAATCTGATGGATGACGCCAATGTGCCTAGCCTGTTGTCGCTGCCTTATCTCGATTACTGCAGCAAGGACGATCCGATTTATCTGAACACGCGCCGGATGATCCTTAGCCGCCGCAATCCTTACTATTATGAAGGAACCTATGCCAAAGGGATCGGCAGCCCGCATACTCCCCCGGACTACATCTGGCATATCGCCTTGTCCATCCAGGGGATCACTGCACGCGAAGAATCGGAGAAACTGGACATTCTGGGCATGTTCGAACGAACCGATGCCGGAACGAATCTGGTGCACGAAGGTTTCCATAAGGATAACCCTTCAGAATACTCGCGGGAATGGTTCTCCTGGTCCAACGCGATGTTCGTTGAATTTGTGCTCAGTTTATGCGGTCTGGAGATTGCCATGCGTTAGCTTGGTTGGGTACAAAAAAGTGAATTCATAAATGAAAGTTTGCCCGCCGTGAACCGGAATTAGAGAATCCGCTGGGAGACCTCGTTAAATGTTTTGCGCATATTCCGGCGAAGGGACTTTGGTCAGCATGACGTACAGGCTGGCGGGTTCTGTTTCGTTTTTGCGGGAGGAGAAAGCTTCCGCTCCCTCCCGATGCAGCACNTGCGGTCTGGAGATTGCCATGCGTTAGCTTGGTTGGGTACAAAAAAGTGAATTCATAAATGAAAGTTTGCCCGCCGTGAACCGGAATTAGAGAATCCGCTGGGAGACCTCGTTAAATGTTTTGCGCATATTCCGGCGAAGGGACTTTGGTCAGCATGACGTACAGGCTGGCGGGTTCGGTTCCGTTATTGCGGTAGGAGAAAGCTTCCGCTCCCTCCAGATGCAGCACTTCGCCTTGAACGAGCGGCGAGGTGGCTCCGTCCACTGTGACAGCCCCGCCGCCTTGCAAGGCAAGGATAAACACATCGGTATTCGGGTGCGTATGGGTCGGCAGCTCTTGCCCCGGCATAAAGTTGAGGACGAATACGACACTGTCCCCTTTTTTAAAGGCGATGCGCTTGGTGAATTTCTCCGCCTGGTAGTCTTGAAGCTCGGATAACGTTAACTTTTCCATGGATAGGTTCCTCCTTGATCGTCCGTGCGGACCGTAATATGTCTTGGGTTATTGTGCATTCTTGTCTGAATTACCGTCTTCTTGTCTCCTATGTTAACATCCATCCGCCGACTTATTCTTGATCCAGATCAAGTTTGTGAAAAAATACTCGCTATTTCAAAACTCCATGAAACGGCCTCTACTGCAAAATGAAGTAAATTGGAGTAAGGTCAATGGATGTTTTTTGAAAATGTGGTGAAAGGAGTAACGCTCGTGAAACGTTATCCGGGGATGGATCAAGAAGCGGTCATGATGGAGATCAAGCGGCTTAAACAGAAAGCCGACCGGCTGCTGGCCATGTCGATCCGGCTGGATCAACCCAGCTTGGCGGACGAGGCAGAGCGGTTATACCAGCAAATCGACAGGTTGGCTTTGCTCACCGGTTGACTTGGCGATCGTACACCTATATGAAGGCGCGTTCATACGAGGCGGCTTGCCTAATGACATACAGAATCACAAAGCCAGGGACTGACCGATGACGGCAGACCCTGGCTTTTTTTCTTGGACGGCAAATGAATTGTCAGGTAGGGCTACAACGTGACCCCGGTTTTGAAGATTGCCAACTCGCGGACCTCGTTCTGTTCATTGCGGGTGTTCTGACCACTCGCCACCGCGATGACGTAGGCGATAAATTCCTCCAGCACATCCTCCATCGGCGTATCCAGCAAAATGCCGGCGTTGAAGTCCATCCAGTGCTGCTTGCGAGCGAACAGCTCGTTGTTGGTGGCGACCTTTACCGTTGGAACAAAGCTGCCGAACGGGGTTCCGCGGCCGGTTGTGAAGAGGACCAACTGGCAGTCAGCCGCAGCCAGCGCGGAGGAAGCCACCAGGTCGTTGCCCGGGGCCTGCAGCAAGCTGAGGCCTTTCTTGCGCAGTTTCTCACCGTATTTCAGGACGTCGACTACTGGAGCGGTCCCGGCTTTTTGCGTGCAGCCGAGCGATTTGTCCTCCAGCGTACTGATGCCGCCGGCCTTGTTGCCCGGCGATGGATTCTCATAGACGGGTTCCCCATACGACAGGAAGTACTGTTTGAAATCGTTGATGAGGGAGACGATTTGCTCGAACACCTCCGGGCTCTCCGCGCGAGCCATCAGCATCTGCTCGGCTCCGAACATTTCAGGAACCTCGGTTAAGATCGTGGAGCCGCCCTGGGAAATGAGGAAATCGGAAAAAGCGCCAAGCAGCGGATTGGCCGTAATTCCCGAGAATCCATCGGAGCCGCCGCACTTGAGCCCAACGTTCAGCTCGCTGAGCGGCACCGGCTCCCGGCGGTCGTCCCGCGCGGCCTCAACCAGCTCTTCGAGCAGCGCCAGCCCCGCCTCCAGCTCGTCTTCGACCTCCTGGGCGACGAGGAATTTGACGCGTTGCTCGTCGTAGTCGCCGAGCCGCTGGCGAAATTCGGCTACGATGTTGTTCTCGCAGCCCAGGCCAAACACCAGCACGCCGCCCGCATTGGGATGCAGTACGGCATCCGCGAGGATGCTGCGGGTCATGAGATGGTCTTCGCCCAACTGCGAGCAGCCATAGGGATGTTTCAGCACGGTGATATTGTCGAAGGGACCAAGATCCGGATGCTCCGCCTTAAATGCGCGGATCATTTGCTCGGCAATCCCGTTTACGCAGCCGACGGTCGGCACGATGTACAGGTCGTTGCGGATGCCTGCCTTCCCATTGCTCCGTCGGTATCCCTGAAACGTTAGCGAACGTTTCGGATAACTCACGGGATGCAGGTTGGGTTGATATTCGTATTGCTCTTCGCCGGCCAAATTTGTCTTTACATTATGCGTATGCACCCAGTCTCCCGGGGCGATGGTTGTAACGGCATGGCCGATCGGGTAGCCGTATTTGGTCACGAACGAATGGGCAGGAATCTCGGTTAATGCGATTTTGTGTCCCTGCGGAATGTCCTGTTTAGCCTGAACGGTTATCTCATCCAACTTAAGGGTCTCGCCGGCTGCGATGGGTCGCAGAGCGACCGCAACGTTGTCGCGCGGATTCATTTTCATTAATCGCCGCATGGGCTGCCGCCTCCAATCGATTGTAACGTGGCCCGGGCGCCGAAAGCGTCCAACTTCCGGACATATTGCTCCAGGGTGTTGACCAGTTCTGGGATGCCGGACAGATCTTCGCCCCACAATTTGACCTCCTGCATAAGGGTTGGAATCACCTCAGCGGGCTGCTGTGCCCAGGCCTTGTCGAAGTGGCTCAGCACATCCGGACTGTCCTTCCGCTGCAGGCGATCGCCCCGGTAGCCGACCAGCAGCGCCGCCAAAGCCAGGGTGATCCGCTTCGGCAGTTCGCCGCGTTCCCGCTGGTAACGCAGAAGCACAGGCAGCAGCCGAGTCTGGAATTTGGCGATGCTGTTCAGCGAGATCGAAGCTAGCTCGTGCCGTATAAACGGGTTCATGAACCGTTCCCGCACGGCCTCGGCGTAGGCTTGCAGCCCGGCCTTGGGCAAATCCAACATCGGAATGGTCTCCTCCTCCATCAGCTCCCTGACGAACACGGACAAATCCTCGTCCTTCATGACGTCCTCCACGGTCTCTAAGCCGGCGAGCAGGCCTAAAGCGGCCATCGCCGTATGGGGGCCGTTCAGCAGGTGAACCTTTTGCTCGCGATACGGGTGCAGATCATCGGTAAAAATGACGTTCAGTCCCGCCTCGGCCAGCGGCAGCCGCTCGGAAAGCCCTGTCGGCCCTTCGATGACCCACAGCAGGTACGGCTCAGCGGTTACTATCAAGCGGTCTTGGTAGCCGAGCTCCTGCTCGAGCTGCTCCGCTTTGTCCTGAGGATAGCCGGGGACGATGCGATCCACGAGGCTGCAGCAAAACGTATTATCCCGTTCGATCCACTTGGCGAATCCGTCGCCGAGATCCCAATCCGCCGCGTGGCGCAGCACGATCTCACGCAGCTTCTCCCCGTTGCGGTCGATCAGTTCGCAGGGGAGGATTGTGAATCCCTGTTTTCCCAGTTGATATCGACGATAGAGCAAGGCGGTCAGTTTGCCGGGAAAGCTGCGCTGCGGTCGGTCTGTGAGGCGGTCGTCCGGGTTGTAGACGATGCCGGCCTCGGTGGTATTCGAGGTGATGAACTCCAGCGAATCCTGCTCAGCCAGAGCGAGGAATTGCTCGTACTCGGTATACGGGCTGATCAGTCGGCTGACGGAGGACAGGATCTCGTGTTCGCGGACGACTCGCTGCTCGGCAATCCCGTTAATGAGCACCGTGTAGAGGTGATCCTGCTTGGCGTAATGTTCGGATACCGGGCTGGCCTGCGGCTTGATCATGACCACGCTGCCTTCAAACTGGCCCCGCTTGTTCATCTGCTGTACCTGCCAGGTAGTGAAGGCGCGCATAAAGTTGCCCTCGCCGAACTGGATCATTCGTTCCGGGTAAGTAGGCAAATCGGGGAATAAAGTTCGGGATAAGAGCGGATGATGCGGCGTATTCATCGAAACGTCAGCTCCTTTATAAAATGATAGTTGCAGCCAATCCCATTTATGCACACGTGAACAAAAAAGGATGAAACGATGCGCCCCCAGGCTCAGGAGAGAAGTTCAGGCGAACCTGAAGGAAGGCGGATGCACCGGGTTAGTCGGAAGTTGATCAAGTTAGATTTGAAGGCGGATGTGTGGGCTAAGATGAAAGTTGATCAGGTTGGACTCGAAAGCGGATGTGCTGGCTAAGATGAAAGTTGATCAAGTTAGACTTGAAGGCGGACGCGCAGGCCATCGAGACGGATCCGATGCGGGCGCAATGGTGAGCTAGTACTGACGGGTGGCCGGTGGATGTGAACCCGAAACAAGGGCGGATTGGACTTCTTCTAGATGCGACAGCGATGAGATAGTTGCTATAATGCACCTAATTTCTCCTAATTCGCCATTTTTGGGGAAATAACGCCCAGAGTGCATCTAATTTAGTCAAATTCCTTGGTTTTTGCGATATCGAGCCGAATTAACTGCATCTCTGCAACTAATTGCCAAGAACCCGCCGAATTCCCGAAAATAACTGCATTATAGCCCTTATTAATATGCCGGGGGCATAACTTCGACGGTATGACCGCTGGCCGCCGCCGACAATCGCCCGCAGACTCGGCCACCATTGGCAACTGCTCGCAGATCTCGGCTGTCGCCGACAATCACCCGCTAGATCCCAGTCGCTGCCAGCGTCAGTCTGCTAGACCTCGGCCTCTGCCAACGGACCTGGATGTGGGCGACAAGCGTGAGCTAGTACGGGCGTCCGCGGTCGGTGGATGTGAGCCCGAAACAAGGGCGGATTGGACTTCTTCTTCTAGATGCGACAGCGATGAGATAGTTGCTATAATGCATCTAATTTCTCCTAATTCGCCATTTTTGGGGAAATAACGCCCAGAGTGCATCTAATTTAGTCAAATTCCTTGGTTTTTGCGATATCGAGCCGAATTAACTGCATCTCTGCAACTAATTGCCAAGAACCCGCCGAATTCCCGAAAATAACTGCATTGTAGCCCTTATTATCATGCCGGCGGTATAATTCCGACACAATGACCGCTAGCCGCCGANAAAACTCCGAAACTCCGAAACTCCAAAACTCAGAAACTCCAAAACTCAGAAACTCCAAAACTCCAAAACTCAGAAACTCCGAAAATAGGAAAGCCCAAAAATCCGAATATCCCAATATCCTAATATCAAAAAAAACGAAAGTCCAAAAAACCGAAACCCCGAAACCCCGAAACTCCAAACCCCAAAACCCCAAAACCCCAAAATCCCAAAATCCCAAAATCCGAAAAGCAGTCCCGGCCCAACTACTCAAGCAGGAGACGGCTGACGGATTTGTGCTGGAGGCGTTGCTGCTGGATTTGACGGACGGGAGCTCGTCCCGGTGAATTTGGCCAAGCCGCTGCCGGAGGAAGGCCGGGGACGTACCCGTTGGGTCTGTTCAATCATTCATTCGCACCGTGGAAATGATGGCAACGGCCGCCTAGCGCTCGCCGCGAAGCTCCTCTGACGGCAGACGGCGGAACTCGCGTTTATACAGCCGGGCGAAATAAACCGGCTCCAGGCCGACATAAGCGGCTGCTTGCCGGATCGTCATGTCGGGATGATCGAGCAGCAGATGCCGGGCCGTGTTCAGCCGGATCTGATGGAGGTATTGCAGCGGCGTTAACCCCATCGATTGCCGGAACAGCCGAGTGAGCTGCTTCTGCGAGTAGCCGACATGGCCCGCCAGAGCGGCGATCGTGATCGGCCGGTTCAAATGGTCGTGCAGGAAGCGAACCGCAACATCGACAACGGACGCCCGATAGGAGGCAGGGGGAGGAGCCGACGACGGTACCGGCGGGAGGGCCGGAGAAGGCTGCGAGCTTCCTTGGCCGGCCGTATCCTTGAGGATCGTGAGCAGGAGGGAGTACAGCAGCTCGGTGGTTGCCCAAGGGTCATGTTCGTTGCCGGACAGCCGCCAGATGGCTTGCAAGCGGTCTGTAAACAAGGAGACATCCGAGAGCTGAAGCCGTCGCGGGCTATCTCCAAACCCCCACCGCCCTAAGACTTCGCCGAAATTCTCCAACAGCGTGACATATCCGACGAACCACGGCTGTTCCCCGCAGGGCATATATTCATGAGCGCAGCCGGCCGGGATAAAGAGCAGCTGTCCCGGATTTAAGATGTCCCATTTGTCCTTGTCAACATCCAACCTGCGGAACTGCCCCGCCCCGGAGAGAGTCAAGAACAACTGGTGTGCCGAAAATCCTCTCATTCGCGTAATCGGCGGCTGAATTTCCGTCCCAACGGTATAAACCGAGAGCGGCAGAACTTCGCGATGGGAAGGGGTTAAATTGCTTCTGAGCGGAAGCAGATCCATGGGGGATTCCTCCATTTTGTCCATTTTGTCTGGTGGATTGTCCGATTTGTGGCTTCCGCCCGATTATATCCCACCTCTATAATGAGAGCAAATTCGTTGTGGGAGAGTGAATTAGGTTGGAACTGAACCATGAATGGGAAAATCTGTCGTGTCTGCACATCGGCCGGCTGCCGGCCCGGGCCTCCTATGTTCCCTATGGCAGCGCGGAAGCAGCCCGTGCGGGAAAACGCGGACGCTCGCCGTATTACCAAACCTTAAACGGGATGTGGAAGTTCCGGTACCATCGCAGTTTTCGCGAAGTGGACGGACGTTTTTTTGAGACGGAAACGGATGTAAGCGCTTGGGACGATCTGATCGTGCCTTCCTGCTGGCAAACCAACGGTTACGACCAACTGCATTATACGAACGTGAACTACCCGATCCCTTACGATCCGCCGTACGTACCGGACGACAATCCGGCTGGCGCGTATGCGAGAGAGTTCAATTTACCGGAAACGTGGACGAAGAGGCAGACACATCTCGTGTTCGAAGGGGTCAACGCCTGCTTCTATTTGTGGGTGAACGGCCACTTCGTCGGGTACAGCCAGGGCAGCCGAATTCCGGCAGAATTCGATCTCACGCCGTTCGTGACGGCGGGCCGCAATCGACTTGCCGTTCTGGTGCTGAAATGGTGCGACGGCACGTATTTGGAGGATCAGGATGTCTGGCGGTTCTCCGGAATCTACCGTGACGTCTATTTGCTGTCCAGGGAAACAGCGCATATCCGCGACGTATTCAACCAGCCGCAGCTGTCGGCCGATCTGTCTGAGGGCAAGCTCTACTCGGAGATTGTCACGATGGGCAGTCTGACAGTACAAGCGGAATTGCGGGATCCCGCGGGCCAACTGGTTGGGCAACAGGAGGCACAAATCGACGGCAAAGGGGCGATCGAGCTGGACTTGCCGCAGCCGCAGTTGTGGAATGCCGAGCAACCTCGTTTGTATGAGCTGCTGCTGAAGGCTGGGGGAGAAGTACTTCGTTTTCGCATCGGTTTCAAAAAGGTAGAGATCGCAGACGGCATCTTCCGCATCAACGGCCGCGCCGTGAAGTTGAAGGGAGTCAACCGGCACGACTCTCATCCGGAGCTGGGGCAGACGATCCCGTTGAACCATATGGTTACGGATCTGAAACTGATGAAGCGGCATAACGTAAATACGATCCGCACCTCGCATTATCCAAACGACCCGAAGTTTCTTGATCTGTGCGACGAATACGGGTTCTACGTGATCGATGAAGCGGATCTGGAGTGTCACGGGGTGACGAGCACGGGCAAACTCGAAGAGGGGGCGTTCCATCTGCTGTCCGAGAACCCGGATTGGCAGGAAGCGTTCGTGGAGCGTGCGGTCCGCATGGTCGAACGGGACAAAAACCACGCCTCCGTGATCATCTGGTCGATGGGGAACGAATCCGGATACGGGGCGAACCATAAGGCTATGGCAGAATGGACGAAAGCGCGCGACACCTCCCGGCCGGTCCATTATGAAGGTGCGGATGCCCGGTATTACGGCGATCCGGATACTGCATGCCTCGACCTGGACAGCCGCATGTACGCTTCGGTGAAGGAAATCGAGCGTTACGCCCTGGATGAGAACAGCACCAAGCCGCTGTTCCTGTGCGAGTACAGCCATGCTATGGGCAACGGACCGGGGGATTTGCAGGATTACTGGAACGTCATTTATCGGTATCCGAAGCTGATGGGCGGCTGTGTCTGGGAGTGGTGCGATCACGGCATCGCCGCGGAAACGCCGGACGGGCAGCGCTATTATGCCTACGGCGGCGATTTCGGCGATCGGCCGAACGACGGGAACTTCTGCATCGACGGGCTCGTCTCGCCGGACCGCCGGCCGCACACCGGGCTGCTGGAGCTAAAGCAGGTTATTGCCCCGGTTCGGATCGAAGCGGGGGACGCCGCCCAAGGCCGGTTCCGCGTGCGGAACCGTTATGACTTCAGCAATCTGTCGCATCTCTCGGTCAACTGGAAGCTGGAGCGGGAAGGAGAAGTGCTGCGGCAGGGACGGACGGCTTCGCTCACGGCGGAACCGGGCGAGACCCAAGAATTGTCCCTTCCCTTCGATCTGCCGCAGGATATGCCGGGACCGTTCATATTGACCTGTTCGGTCCGGCAGCAGCAGGACACGCCTTGGGCGGAGGAAGGTTACGAAATTGCCTTTGATCAATTTGAATTGACGGGGGCGAAGGGGCCGGCATCCCCAGAGGAGCATTCACAAACCGGAGAATATGCAGCCTTTATGAAAGCGGAGGAACGCGACGGTCTGCTTCTGGTGAACGGATTTGATTTCGAATATGGGTTTGACCTGAACAAGGGATTGCCGCAGCAAGTGTCGAAACATGGCGTTCCGCTGCTCGCCGGTCCGGTCCGGTTTAACCTGTGGCGGGCACCGATGGACAATGATATGTACATTCGTAAGGAATGGGAAGCGGCGGGGCTTGATCATGCGGCCATGAAGGTGTACGCCAGCCGCTGGGAGCGCAAGCCGGACGCATCGGTCGAAATCCGCGTTGACTTCTCGCTCGCCAGCTACAGCTATGAACCGCTCGTGCGGGGCAGCGCCGTCTGGACGGTTGCGGCAACAGGTGAAATCAAGCTGGCGGTTCATGCCGACGTGCGCGAGAATCTTCCTTATCTGCCGCGCTTTGGCTTGGAGTTGACGATGCCGAAGGGGACCGAGGAGATCGAATATTGCGGCTATGGCCCGCATGAGAGCTACGTGGACAAACGCGCAAGCGTACGCAAAGGAAAATATCTGCTCTCGGTGGACGACATGTTCGAGAACTACGTCATGCCGCAGGAGACCGGTTCCCGATACGGCACCGATTGGGCGATAGCCTCCACCCTTCAGGGCATGGGGCTGAAGTTCACGGCAGGGCAGCCGTTCTCGTTCCAGGCGCTGCATTATACGGCCGAGGATCTGACGGCGGCCAAGCATACGTACGAGTTGAAGCGGCGTCCCGAAACGATCGTTTCGCTCGATTACCAGATGAGCGGCGCGGGATCGGGCTCCTGCGGACCGCAGCTGGCAGAGCCTTATCGGTTCGCCGAGAAGTCGTTTGATTTCGAGGTGACGATCCAACCGGTATTTAAGGAAGAAGAATAGAGGTCATCAACAATCGACGTAAAGGAGCTGTTCCTCAGGCACCGCTGGGGAACGGCTTCTTTATTATGCGCAAGGGAGCTTGAATGACGGGAAAATTTATTCTCCATGGCAAATTTTTGCGGGGAGGAAAGCTTGACGGGCGATTCGTTAGGGAGTATATTATTAAGCGCTGAAATATTTAAATAGTAAAGTAATTAAATGATTAAATAAACGAACGGCTCAATACAGGGAGGAGGAGGAGCGCGTTGGTGAAAAAAGAAGAGCTGTTCGAAGTGACCTCGATGTTTCGAACGCTGATCAAGGCGATCTCTCAGGAGTGGAAAAAACGGGGCGGCGATTTTAACCTGACCTTCCCGCAATATAAAATGCTCTACATGCTGAACGCCACGGGGACACATACGGTATCCCAGTTGGCAGAAGCGCTGGGAATTACCTCGGCGGCGATTACGGGAATTACCGACCGGCTGGTTACGGAAGGTTTCGTCACCCGGGAACGCGGGGAGAACGACCGCAGGGTGGTGAACATTACGATCACCGAACGGGGCCGGGAGATGATCAGCCAGGTCACCGAACGGCAGAAGGAAATGCTTGAGGGAATTTTTGATCAACTGCAGGAAGAGGATTTACAGCATTTGCGACGGATTTTTGGCGTGGTGCTTGCAAATATAGACAATAATTTATAACGGAGATGGAGACCATATGGAACACCTATCAATGAAACGTAAAGTTTCAATCATGATCGCAATTATGGCCGCGATGTTCTTCGCTGCCATTAACCAGACGATCGTGAGCACAGCGATGCCGCGAATCATCTCGATTCTGGACGGCATGGACTATTATACCTGGACGATTAACATTTATCTGCTGACGTCTACGATCGCTACTGTTCTGGTCGGCAAGCTGTCCGACATGTACGGGCGGAAGCCGTTTTTGCTGATCGGGATCCTGCTCTTTATGGCGGGTGCTTTTATGACCGGGACATCCTCGGACGTGTTCCAGTTCATCACCTATCGGGGGATTCAAGGGATTGGCGCCGGCATCATCCAGTCGACCGCCTTCACGGCTGTCGGCGACTTGTTCCCGCCGCGGGAGCGCGGTAAATGGATGGGCCTTATGACGGCGATTTTCGGCTTCTCCAGCGTCCTTGGCCCAACCTTGGGCGGTTACCTTGTCGATCACATGGATTGGCACTGGCTGTTCTGGATTTTCCTGCCGCTTGGCATTGTGGCGTTTGTCATGATCCTGTCGCTGTTTCCAAAAATGGAGCGCGGCAGCTCCCAAAGCATCGACTATCTAGGTTCGCTGTTTATGACGACGACGATCGTGCCGATGCTGCTGGCCTTCTCCTGGGCGGGAACGACGTATGCCTGGGGTTCAACGCAAATTATCGGTCTGCTTGTGGCTTCAGTCGTATCCGCATTGATCTTCGTGTTCGTGGAATCGAAAGTGAAAAATCCGATTTTGCCGCTTCACCTGTTTAAGAACGATGTCGTTACGATTTCCAACATCATCGGCTTCATTATGAACTTCGGAATGATGGGCGCCTTGATTTACCTGTCGTTCTTCGTGCAAGGCGTGCTTGGCATTTCGCCGACTTATGCCGGTTATGTCACGATGCCGATGTCGATCGTCATGGTTGTCGCGAGCGCCATCACCGGGCAAATGATCGCGAAGAAAGGCAAATACAAGCAATTCGCGTTGTTTGGCATTCCGATTATGATCGCAGGGATGGCCATTATGGTCTTCATGAACAGCGTGCCGGTCGCCATCCTCAGCATGATTGTATTTGGCTTGGGTCTGGGCGTCGGGATGCCGGTGTTCTCGCTGGCTACGCAAAATGCCGTGCCTCATAAAGAGCTGGGCGTCGTTACCGCTTCAACCCAGTTGTTCCGTAACCTCGGCGGTACGATCGGGATCGCCGTCATGGGGACGGTCATGTCCAACAATTTGACGAAAAACCTGAAAGAGTCGCTGCAATCCGCTTCGGCTCCGGATATCAGCCAAATGGATCCGCAGATGGTACAGCAAATGACCGCGTTTGCGAACCCGCAAACGCTGATGAACAAGCCGCTGCTGGAGCAGACGCAAGCCGGATTGCCGGCGGACGCGCAGCCGTTGTTCGCGCAGATGATCCAGGGGATCCGCGATGCGCTGGGCAACACGTTGTCCACCGTGTTCCTGACCGGAACCCTGGTGCTGGTCGTGGCCTTCGTGCTGGTCTTCTTCCTGAGAGAACTGCCGCTGCGGTCCACCAACCAGGCGCCGGCTCCGCAGACCTCCAAGGAAGGCGGCGAGGAAGGGGCGGCGCAAGGGGCACAGGCTTCCGCGACGCAACAAGCTTAAAGCTAAAGCGAATAGAGAACGAATCTCTAAGCCAGAGTAATCGCATCTTGATGCGAATGCTCTGGCTTTTTTTGCGGTCAGAGCCCCTCCTCCGAGGGGTAAGAAGAGGCGAACTCCTGCAAAGGGGGAGGGACGTCCTCTTCTCGCTGTCATGTTTTAACTCACGCTTCTATAGTCCGCAGTCTGCGAAACTCGCCAAACTGACTCTAACGCTTGCTGCAAACGTTAAACCGGGCAAACTTGCCGTCTTGCCATTCTAACGCGGATCACAGAGCTTATTGCATCGTTTTAGGGCTAAAAGGGGGAGTTTTCGCTAAAATAGCGTGGCTCAGCGTCGTTAGAATTCAACTCGCGCTCAAATGGCCCGCTTAACGTTTCTCATCCGCGTTAGAGCAGGCAGTATTACAAAGCGCTGACCATCGTCCGCGGCGAATTGATAAGAATCTCGCATTTTCGATGGAAATCATCATAATCTCAGGTATACTAAAGGATAAGATTGAAGATCAAACAAGGGGAGTTGCCGATGAAGGTAATCTTGGTTGATGATGAACATCTGGCCTTAAATTATATGGAGCATCAATTGCAGCAGGTATCGCAAATTGAAATCCTCGGCAAATTCTCCGATCCGATTGAAGCCAAGCATTATGTGCTGGAGAAGGAAGCGGAGGTGGATGTAGTGTTCCTAGACATCCATTTGCCCGAAATCAACGGCATTGAACTCGCCGAGCAACTATTGCAGGACAGGCCTCACTTGAACGTGGTGTTCGTTACCGCATATGACGAGTACGCCATCAAAGCGTTTGAGCTCAACGCGCTGGATTATATAATGAAACCGGTCCCTAAAGCGCGGATGGAGATCACGCTGCAGCGGATTCAGGAACGTTTAGAGCTCCGAAAGCAGCAAGAGGACCCCCTGACTGTCCAGGGAGAGCAAATGAAAATCCGAATGTTTCGGCAATTTCAGATTGAAACGGCGAACCTGCAGCCCGTACCGGTGCGCTGGCGGACAACGAAAGCCCAGGAACTGTTCCTGTACCTGCTCCAGCATCGGGAACAGCTTGTTCGCAAGTCTGTGCTGATCGAATTGTTGTGGCCGGAATATGAACCCGGCCGAGCCTATTCGCAGCTGTATACGGCAGTCTACCATATTCGCAAAACGCTTGAGCCTTTCGGTGAAGTTCTGCATATCAACAGTGAAACGGACGGTTATGTCCTGCAGCTCACCAACGCCGAAGTGGATGTGGAAGCTTGGGATCGGTTTGCCGGTTCCGCAACTCCCGTCAACGCGCAGACCGCTGCCGAATACGAAGCGGCACTGGACCTTTACCAAGGGGATTACCTGCAGGATTATGACTATTGGTGGGCGGAGAGCGAACGTTACCGGTTAAAATCCTCCTGGCTTCGGATCGCTTCCCACTTGGCCGAATGGCTTATGGCGCAGGGAAACCAGGAGAAGGCAATCGAGTGGTACCAGTTGATTTGCGAACGCCATCCGCTGGAGGAGGAAGCTCATTTCGCGCTGATGAAGTTGTACGCCTCCTTGGATAAACGCGCTCTGGTCATGCGCCAATATCGCAACCTGGAGGAGGCGCTTGACGCAGAGCTGAACGAACCCCCCAATCCTTCGATTATTCAGTGGTATACTGAGTGGTCGCTTAAGCAAAAAAGCCTTCCCCAAAGCAGTTCCTAAAACTGCGGGGAAGGCTTTTGAAGTCATCCGGGGATGGTGAAGGATACCGATGTCCCCTGGTCAGCAGAGCTGCGAATGGTTAATCCCTGCCCATAGTACTGTCTGAGGCGGCGGTCTGTATTGCGTAAACCGACTCCCTTCCCGGGCCGGAAGGAAGGCATGAGCACCTGTTGCTGCGCTTCCTCACTCATGCCGACCCCGTCGTCGATGACCGACACCTCGAATCCCTCTGCGGTACGATCGAGGCGTATCTCCACGGTGCCCCCTTTGGAACGCCGGAGAATTCCATGATGGACGGCGTTCTCCACCAGCGTTTGAATGGAGAGCGGCGGCAGCATGAAGGTGGATTCTACGTGGAGTGCCCAGCGAATATTCAACCGGCTGCCAAAACGCTCCTTTTCAATAAAGAGATAAGAACGAACCAGTTCCAATTCCCGATTCACCGGAACGACCCGGTCCGAGTTGTGAAAATCGAAGCTTGTTCGCAGATATTGGCTGAATTCCTCCAGCAGCCGCTGCATTTTGCCCGTATCCATGGTGCTGAGCGCAGCGATGGAATTGATGGTGTTATGGAGGAAATGCGGCTGGATTTGGGCTTGCAGCCAAGCGGCCTCCAGACGAAGCCGTTCCTCGATCGATACTTTTAATGCGGTCAACGCCCGTACCCGCGATCTCAACTCCCATGCATCCACCGGCTTGGTCACGTAATCGTTGGCGCCGGATTCGAAGCCGGTAAATAGATCCTCCGGCCGGTTTCTGGCCGTTAACAGGAGGACCGGAAGCTCGGAGAGGGTGTATCGGCGGCGAATCGCGCGCGTCAGTTCATAACCTGACACGCCAGGCATCATGACGTCGGTCACCACGAGATCATAACTTCCCTGGTTCAAGAAACGAAGGGCTTCCTCCGCATTTGTCGCGGTCGTGATGGCATATTCCGCCGGACCGAGCAAATCGGTCAGGATCTTCAGATTCACCGGATCGTCATCGACCGCGAGGATGCTCGGTTTGCCGCTGTTCACAAGCGGCTGGGGTTCCGGTTGCAACGGAGGCTCCGACACACGCGCGGCCGCCGCCTCGGCGAAGGCGTTCTGCATGTCGGGCAGCGTGGCTTCCGCCGGATCCAGGGATGCCGGCAGCTCCGCTTCCGAGGCGGAGGCAAGCGGCAGCGTAAAGGTAAAGACAGAGCCGCGCCCCGGGGCAGATGATACCTCCAGTGTCCCGTCATGCAGGTTGACGAGCTGGCGGCAGATGCTCAGTCCAAGACCGAATCCGCCGGCGGCTCTCTCCATGTTCGACGGACCTTGCTCATAGGGCAAGAAGATGCGCCGGCAAGTTTCCTCATCCATCCCGATCCCCGTATCCTTCACACGAATGTAGGCGAGTTCCCCGTTCGTTTCAGCCTCCAACGTGATTTCCCCCTGATCGGTGAACTTAATCGCGTTATGAAGCAGGTTATAGAGCACTTGGATGATCCGGTTCTCGTCGGCACGTACGGATGGGAAATCCTCTGCGATGGCAACTCGCAGTTGAACCGGTTTGCCATCGAGCAGATATCCCAGCATCTGCAGGAGGCCGGGGATGACGTTCTGCAGTTGGATGCGGGTGAACTCCAATCGAAGCCGATTCTCTTTCAACCGGGCTGCATCCATTAAATCGTCAAGCAACCGGGACAGTCGTCTGGCTACAGACAGCTGAACCTCCAGCTTTTGGCGCTGGGGTTCGCTTGTCGGGTGCTCCCGATCGTCCAGCACGCTTTGAGTGATGTTCATGATGCCGTGCAACGGGTTTCTTAACTCATGCGACGTATTGACGAGAAAATCGTCCTTCTGCTGGTTGGCCTGCTGCAGTTGACCCGCCAGTCGTTGGGTTTGCTGAGCGGTTCGGAAATACCGCCTGAACCAAAATGCCGCAAAGGCCAGCACGGTGAAGATCAAATCAAACGGGTAGTGCATTCGATACAACCCCAGCCGACTCTGGACAATGGTCCAAACAATGTTGGTGCCCAGGCTTGTACAAGCCAGAAACAGGAAGATCACATCCTCCTGCTTGCGGATCGCTTTGCGCAGCAGCCAGGCCGTGATGAATACGGCGGACAGCAGTACGGTTGTCAGCATCACCCGCTCAACCTGCAGCGTGATTCGGGTTGGAAAGATCAGGACAAACGCCGCATACCCCCCAGAGAACCAGGCAAATATCTGAAGCAGCTTGGATTGGGCAGTACCGGGGAACATATTCTTCACCAGCGGCGGGATAAAGGACACGACTCCAACATACGAGGCGACGATAAGCCTTATACCCACCTCAAAGGGGAAGTCAGGCAGCCAAAGATACAGCAGTTTGTCGTCGGCCCCGATGACGGAAACAATCGCGCAGAAGATTACAGCGGCGAAGTATAGCAAGCCTTTGCGAGGAGCCCCCAGAAAATAAAGCATGACTCCATAAAGCGCGTGCACGAGTAAAACGACAAAGAGCAGCCCTTGCAGACTCATGGACATCCCGATGCGGTGATTCACCGCAGTCGTTGTACCTAAGCGGATGGGCTGGATGATTCCGCCCTCCCCCACATGAGAAGCGGCTTGGATGACGATGTCCAGCTTCGTCGCCCCTTGGGGAATCGGAATCGAATAAGGTACGTATTTGGGTGTGAATTCGGCTTCGTTCTCCGCTAGAACTCCCTGACCGGCTACCCATTTGCCGTTAATGTAAACGGCCGATGCGCGTTTGATTTCTCCCGTACGCAGCAGATAGGAAGAGGCGGAAGCCTCTTCGTCCATTAAAATTTGCAATCGGTAAGTTCCGACATGATAGGAGCCTTGATGCGCTGCCGGAAAATAGTTCCGCCAGGTTCCAGGTACGGGAATGGAGGTTTTTTCGCTAACTTCCCGGTTCAAGTCTTCGGTGTCCGAAGAAGGAACGATCAGCGCGTCCGGGTAAAAATCCCATTCCCCCTCCAGCGGAATCGTGTGATTCGCCGGAAGCTTCCAGCCTCGAAGGTCCAAGATGCCGCCTGATGCCTGCGGATGGTCGATGGTACGATTCAATCCGAGCCAGGTCAGCCGAATACCGGTAATGGCGATCACGAACATGACAATAATGAGCAGTGTTTTTTTGTATTTCATAATCGATTTAAATTCGATACGGGGGCTCGTTTTTCCTTTTTTGCGAGGAAAGTCTGCTCTTGTCGATAAATTGTAGAGTTGAATAAGTGAAAATAGGATAGATGTGTCATATTGACCGCAGGGAGAGATGGGGATGGCACGCGTCATGGTTGTCGATGATGCCGCGTTTATGCGTATGGTTATCAGGCAAATGCTGCAGGAGGACGGCCACGAGGTCGTCGCGGAAGCGAAGGACGGACTGGAAGCGGTCCGATTCTACGATACATGGACCCCGGACCTGGTCACGATGGACATTACGATGCCCGAAATGGACGGGATCGCAGCGGTGCAAGCCATCAAAGGGATAGATCCGAATGCCAAAATCATTATGTGCTCCGCAATGGGCCAGCAAAAAATGGTGGTTCAAGCGATACAGGCCGGGGCGCTCGATTTCGTCGTGAAGCCGTTCCAAAAGGAACGAGTGACTGAAGCAATCCGGAAAGTGCTGAGTTAGGATTGGTGGGTTATGGAGATATCAAAGCGACTTGCTGCTGGATTTGTCCGGTTGGCAAGAGGTTCTGCGGGGTTAAATTCAGCCCCCCGCAGTCGGAAGGATAACCTGCGGGAACTGCTTGAACAGCAGAGCCGTATCTTGGATATGATTGCGATGGGAATTCAATTGAAGCGCATCCTGCAGGAGCTTGCCGGATTCATCGAACGGCAAACCGATGCGAGTTGCGCCATTTTTCTGCCGGACACCGAGAATGGAGCGCACCCCTTAGGGTTAGTTGCCGCGTCCGGTCTGCCGAGGGAATATGTTCGCCGGATTCAAGGACTGGAAATGGCACCGATGCTGGGTGCCTGCGCTGCTGCGGCATATGAGCAGCGGTTGATCGTTGTGCCGGATGTCGGTGATGACCCGCGATGCGCTTATTATCGGGATCTGCTCTTGGATCATCCGCAACTGAGCTCCTGCTGGGCAGTCCCGATATTGGCTCCCGAGGGAGGCGTGGCCGCGGTCATTGAGCTGCACCGCGAGCAACATGCCCCGCCGTCAGCCGACACCTTGGCATTCCTTGATATGGCGGGCCGTTTGATATGGCTCGCGGCCTGGCGTCTGGAGATGCGCGATGAGCTTCATCGCCGCCTTTACCACGACGAGGTGACCGGGCTGCCGAATCGATCGTTCTTTCGGGAACGGCTGGAGCAGTCCATGCGGCAGGAAGAAGGAGGACAACGGCCGTTTGCGGTCCTCTATATCGAAATCGCAGGATTGCAGGCGGTATATGAACGGTTGGGCCAGGTAGCCGAAGATGACTGGCAGAAGCAAATCGCCGACGTGCTGTACAGCCGTCTGCCGGCTGCGGCTGTGCTGTGCCGCATGGGGGAATGCCGGTTCGCGGCGATCGCATGGGATCTGACGGAAGCGGAGGCGGTGTTGCTTGGCCGAGGACTGGCGGCGGCGATCGGGGAAATCTCGTACCCTCTGGCTCCGGAGTGTCGTCTGACCGCGGCTGTGGGTATCGGCGTGTTCCCTTTGCACGGAGAAGGGGTGTTTCAGGCCGCGAGAGCTAACCTGTACCTGACGAAGGATTCGAAGGATCGAATGGGAAGGTGAAATTTATGGGATTGAAGAGCAGCGGATTGGATTGGAATTTGGTCGGGGTTCCGGCGGCCTTGGCGATCCTGGCCTCTTTTTCCGCGCTCGGCATTGCCGCGGGTATCATCAAATCGCCGCGGACCGACCGGAAAACAAGGGCGCTGATGATTTGCGGCATTGCTTCGGCGATCGGTGTGGCGATCTGGGTCACACACATGGCTGAAATGCTGTTGAACGGCAACCGAAGTGCACAAGATGAAGCCACCGTCGATTTTTTTGCCGTGTATGGCGTGGCCGCGGTGTTGTTTCTCGTGTTTCTCTTCTCCTGGCTGACTCTGGTCGCCGATCGGAGAATGTTAGAACAAATGGCTTTTCGCGATGCGCTGACCGGTTTGCCGAATCGAAACGGATTAAACCGTTATTTCGATTCGACCAAAGCCCGGGAACCGCTAGCGCTGCTGTTTCTGGATTTGGATCAATTCAAGTCGGTTAACGATACGATGGGGCATGATATGGGGGACCTGCTCATCCAGGAGGTTGGAATTCGGCTGCATCCCTTCACGCGCGGGAATCAGCGGGTGTATCGGATCGGCGGAGACGAATTTCTGATCATTCTCGAAGACGGCAGCCGAGAACGGGCCGAGCGTGCGGCGGAGGCCGTGCTGCGAACCCTTCAGCACCCGTTCGTGCTGGGGGACCGGGAGTTCCCTGTAACGGGAAGTATCGGGATTCGGCTGGGTTCGCCCCGGGATACGGATACTTCCATTCTGTTAAAAACGGCAGACCATGCGATGTACCAAGCGAAAAAGCTGGGGAAAAACCGCTATGTCGTCTACGAGGAGGAGGTTAGTTGATCCTTCCCTGCCGCGAAGCGAACGGAACAACACGAAGGGGAACCCGCCGGCTTGCTGAAAACCGGGTTCTGGCATACACTTTAAGGCAACCCCCTTAAAGGACGGATCAATGATGTCAAAACCCAAGGTGGCTGTCATCGGCAGTTTAAATATGGATATCGTCGTAGAGACGCAACATCTTCCGCAAAAGGGAGAGACTCTGCTTGGCGACCGGATTCGATTGATTCCGGGCGGGAAAGGTGCGAATCAGGCGGTGGCCGCCGCCCGCTTAGGAGCGGCGACTTCGATGATCGGTGCGGTCGGGACGGACGCCTTCGGCGGCGAGCTGCTGGCTGCCCTGAACCGAGAAGGCGTTGATACCGGCGGCGTTAAGCGGCTGCGAGGCGCTTCGTCGGGCGTCGCTTCGATCTGTGTCGCCGAGGGGGACAACAGCATCATTGTGGTTCCAGGTGCAAATGACCGGGTGACGCCCGCGGATATCGATTTGCACCTGGACAAGCTGAAGCAGGCCGACATTGTGCTGCTTCAGCTGGAGATTCCCGTGGAGACGGTGCTTCACGCCGCCCGCACCGCCAAGTCGCTGGGGAAGAAAGTTATCCTGAACCCTGCCCCGGCCCGAGAGCTGCCGCAGGAGCTCTATAGCTGTATCGACTTTATTACGCCCAATCGCACGGAACTTGGGCGGTACGCAGGGATGGAGCCGGCGGCAGACCGCGTACCGCCTGGCGATTTTCTTGGCCCGGCGATGCGGCGTCTGATGGCGCTAGGCGCAGCCCAGGTTGTAACAACTCTGGGAGCTGCCGGTTCGGCTTATCTGGATGAGGCCGGGGAGGTTCGCATCGTTGAGGGCAACGCGGTGCCCGTCGTGGACACGACCGGGGCCGGCGATTGCTTCAACGCCGCGTTAGCGACGGCGCTCGCGGAGGGGCAGGATCTCGAAGGAGCGGTGCGCTTCGCATCGCTGGCTTCTGCACTGGCCGTAACGAAGTTTGGCGCCCAGGCGGGGATGCCGACAGCGGATGAAGTCCGGCAATTTGCGTCCGGTTCGCCCACCGCAGCGCTAAAAGAGCAGATCCGTGTGAAGCGGATCTATGAACCCGCAGCTCCGGAGGACGGGTATCGCATCTTGGTCGATCGCTTGTGGCCGCGCGGGATGACCAAAGCGGATGCCGCGATCGACGAGTGGATGAAGGCGATTGCGCCCAGCCCGGAGCTGCGCAAGGCATTCGCCCACCGGATGGAGCGGTATGCGGACTTCAGCGCAAGCTATCTCCGGGAGTTGAACTCAAGCCCGGAGAGCGCCGCACTGGCCGGCCGTATCCGCGATCTTGCGCGAGAACGCCCGGTCACCTTGCTGTACGCCGCCAAGGACCCGGTGTATAATCACGCGAACGTGCTCCGGCGCTGGCTGGTCGAGTGAATCCCGAAAAAAGCTGCTTCCTCGCTTTCATAGCGACGAAGCAGCTTTTTTTGGGCGATGAGGAAAGGTTGCATTTTATGCATCATTCTCATCAGTTACTCCCCCCTCGGAACGTCATTGTTGTAAAATCTGCAACATTTTCTTATATCCGGGTGGACCTTCGGTTGAGAATGCTGCACTTTATGCAAGATTTGGGGGTAACCCCGCGGTTTCAGGCTCAAAATGCTGCACAAAAAGCAACAATTTAGGGCTCGGAGCCTGCGGTCAGTCTAGGATCGATCATGCGATCGGGCAAGCGGCAAGATGACGATTGACAACCCCAAAAGCGAACGATATATTTAGGGCACCCGAACCCAAGGCATTCTCCCGATGCCGAGATCGAAACGATGAATCGCAATCCCAAGCTATTCGCAGGGAGTGAAAACCGATGAATGTGCTGCAAATGCTCCGTTCGCGCAAATATTTGCAGCGAATCTTGCTCAGCTTTATGCCCGTTGTTGCGATGTTTGCCATTGCTTCCCTCGCTCTGAACTCCGTCGCGCGCGATAAGGTGCTGAGCCTGCAAAATGACGCTGACCGCAAGCTGCTTACACAACTCAACTACAATATCGAGAACATGAACGGCATCGTCAAAGATCTGGCGGTCTCTCTCTACAACGATGAAGAGATGATCGCACTGAAGTCCGGGGGGGACTATAAACAGAGCATTTTGAAAATCGAACGGCTGAACAAAACGGTGGCCACCTCCCCTTATTTGCACGCCATTGTATTTTACAACGGGAAGCAGGGGCGCTTCTTCTCGTCGCTGAACCACGGGATGGATAACGGTCAATTATACGGCGCCTTGGAAAAAGCGATGGCTGCAGACAACGAGCTGCCCAAGCTGCAGCTGCTGCCGCTCGACCTGGACGGCGGGAACGAAGGTATCGATGTGTTTGCCTTTTTCGTGTATGACGGGCTTTCGCTGGGTTCCGTTAATAATGACGTGTTGATTTTGACCGTGAAGCCCGGCTGGATGCTGGATAACCTGAAAGCGCTTAATCGGGTGGTGGACCGAGAGAATGATCTGCTGTTCGTCACCGACGCCGAAGGGCGGCTGCTGATGTCCAATGATCGTTCGCTGCCCGCAGGGCTCGATACCAAGGAGGTTCTTCGGCAGATCGGCGGCTCGAAGCATTCCTTGGACTCCTTTATCTACGCGCAGGACGGAAGGAAATACAAGGTTACTTATTTGAGCAAAGCTCTAAACAATTGGCAGATTATCAGCCTGCAGGACTATGATCATGTGTTGGGCAGCGTTCGGCAGATGAGGTGGACGGAGATCGCGGTGACGTTGTCCGTGGCGCTTCTAGCCGTACTGTTGTCTGTGTTCTTTGCCCTGCGGCTGTACAAACCGGTGGGCCATTTGCTTACGCTGGTCCCGCCGGGAGGAGCCCGGGCGACATCGGCCAAGGATGAGCTGTCGCTCATCGCCGATAACGTGACGGAAATGCTGGGGAAACTCAAGGGATTGGAGCAGGAGCGGGCCTCGCAGTGGAATATCGCCAAACAGTATCACCTGCGCAGTTTGATCACCATGAGCGACAGTTTGGAGGAGTCGGCCTTTCTAAGGCTTCAAGCGCAATATGGCATCGACATCGGCTATCCGTCGCCGCTTCGGCTGGCGTTGGTGCAGATCGATGATGCCCATGAATTGGCCAAACAGCAAGGCTCTGCGGCGGAGTCGCTGCTGTACTTCGCCGTCGCCAATATCGGCCAGGAGCAGCTTGGCAACGGCGGTTCCTGCGAAGCGGCCGACATGAAGAGCGGTCATCTCGTCTTCATCGTCGGCGGGGAACGCGATTCGCTCGAGAAGCTGAGGGACCGCTTCGGCGAGCTGCAAAGCACGATCCTCCGCTATTACCGGATTACCTTCACGGTCACGTTAAGCGAAGTGTTCGAGGATTACCGCCGGATTACGGAGTATTACAACCTGGTGGTTCGACGCGCCAACTACCGCATGATTTTTGGCAAAGGAGCGATTCTTGAACCGGAACGGCTGCGCGCCAACGAAACCAATGAGGCGTTCCGCGTCCCGCAGGAGCTGGAGCGGCGGCTGACGGATGGATTGAAGGGCGGCGATCCGGAGGAAATGGAGCAGGCGATCCGCAGCTGGATCCAGCTCCTTGGAGGATTCAGCTTCGAGAATATGTATTCCGGGCTGCTGCATTTGACCGCGGCGCTGAGCAATACGCTTGGAGAGATGAACCATCACAACGTCAACCCGGTGTCGGTGAACCTTCAGGCGATCAACCGGCGGATTTTGGAACAGGAAACGCTTCAGGAGATCGAGGCCGTGCTGCTGGAAGTCGTACGGGAGGTACTGGAACAACGCCGCAGCGGGCGGGAGAACAAAAACCGGCTGCTGGCCGATACCGTCAAGGAAATCATCGACAAGCATTACGCCGACCCCGACCTGAACGTGCAAAGGATCGCCGATATGCTGAAGATGAGCTCCGTACATTTGGGGCAGGTGTACAAGGCGGAGGAAGGCTTGTCGGTCGTTGACCGGATCAACGAAGTCCGGTTGGCTCAAGCCCGGTTGTATCTGGAGCAGCAGCAACTGACGGTGGCGGAAATCATGGAGAAGGTCGGCTTCGGCAATGAAAGCTATTTCTATCGGCTCTTCAAGCGGCGTTACGGGGCAACGCCGAAGGAATACCGGCTGAAGGCGGCCATCGATCGCAATACGTGAATCCCCTTCTAACTCACGGACCCGCAGCGGAAAGCTACCGCCTGCGGGTTCTTGGCGTTTCGGTACAGGAATCCGAAATACTTACAGCCTTCCGGTACAGCAATCCTGAAATTGTACAGTAACGATTGGGCCCGCAGCTGCGCTATCGTTAATCATGCAAAGCCATTGTCGCAGGCTAGACGGATGGAAAGGAAGGGGCTTTGAAATGTTGAAAAGGGATTCATGGATGCGAAGGGAGCTTCACCATTTTCGAAACAACCGGGAGCTCTTTGTATTGTCGTTGCCGGGGATTGTGTACAAGCTGATCTTTGCTTATCTTCCCATGATTGGACTGATTATTGCCTTTAAGAATTACAGGTACGATCTGGGCATGTTCGGCAGCAAATGGGTGGGGCTGGACAATTTCCGTTACTTGTTCTCTACCGATGCGGCCTTGCGGATTACGCGGAACACGGTGTTGTACAACGCCGCCTACATCTTGACCACGGCGGCTGCGGCGCTCCTGCTCGCGATTCTGCTGAATGAAGTGAAGGCGAGATGGAGCAAGTATTACCAGACAGCCTTGTTTTTACCCTATTTTTTATCCTGGGTACTGGTGGGGTATGTGGCCTATGCCTTCTTAAATCATTCGGACGGCTTCATCAACCGCACGCTGGAGACGTTCGGCCTGGAGCCGATCAGTTGGTATCAAAATGCCGGGCCGTGGCCGGTGATTCTGATTCTGGTTCAGCTATGGAAAGCCGTCGGGTTCAACACGCTGATCTATTTCGCCGGCATTGTCGGCATCAACGGCGAGTATTACGAAGCGGCGAAGATGGACGGGGCCACGAAGCGGCAGATGGCGCTGAAAATCACGATCCCGCTGCTGGCGCCGCTCGTGATCATCATGCTGATCTTGTCGATCGGCAACATGTTCCGCGGGGACTTCGGGCTGCATTATTTCATTCCGAACAACTCCGGTTTCCTGTACGGCTCCACGGATATTATCGATACCTACGTCTATCGGGCCCTGCGCGAGGTAGGGAACGTGAGTATGTCCGCAGCGACGGGATTCTATCAATCGGTGGTCGGGTTCATCCTGGTGCTGTTGGCTAACGGCATCGTGCGCAAAATCAACCCCGATCATTCGCTATGGTAAGGGGGATACAACCATGCCGAAAACAATCAAACTGTCCCAAGCGGGTCTCCATCTCCTGTTCATTGTCTTGTCGCTGATCGTCGTTCTGCCGTTTCTGCTTGTTGTGGCGGTATCTTTGACGGATGAAAAAGCGTTAACCGAATACGGCTACCAGTTTATTCCTAAATCGTTCAGTCTCGATGCGTACCGGTATTTGCTGGACGCTCCGGATATTCTGCTGCGAGCCTACGGGGTGACGATCACGGTGACCGTGATCGGGGCCTTAACCGGCTTGCTGTTAACCGCGATGACCGCTTACGTCATCTCCAGGCCGGACTACCGGTATAACCGGATCACGACGTTTTACGTGTTCTTCACGATGCTGTTCAGCGGCGGGCTTGTGCCTTCGTACATTCTGATGACGCAATACCTGCATCTGAAGGACAGCTTGTTGGCGCTAATTCTGCCGGTGCTGCTGTCGCCGTTTAATATTATGGTCATGAAAGGCTTCATGTCGAAAATCCCGATTGAAATCATCGAGTCGGCTAAAATCGACGGGGCACGGGAATTCCGCATCTTCTTCCGCATCATCTTGCCGCTGTCTACGCCGGCGCTGGCCACGCTGGGCCTGTTGATCTCCTTCACCTATTGGAACGAATGGTTCAACGGGATGCTGTATATCGACGACCCAAGCAAGGTGCCGCTGCAGTTGCTGCTGGTGCGAACCTTGAATAGTATCGAATTTCTTACCTCGAACTCCGAGTTTACGCAGCAGTTGGGCATCGATTTGTCGAGCTTTCCGAACAATTCGGCGCGAATGGCCATCGCCGTTCTGGCCGGCGGACCGATGCTGGTGATCTTTCCGTTCTTTCAGCGGTTTTTCGTGAAAGGGCTTACGGTTGGCTCCCTCAAGGGTTAACATATACCAAATCTAATTGAAACACAGGAGGTCAAGACATGAGAAGAAGGCTAATCGGGATTTTGGCGTTGGTGCTGCTGGCGGCGTCCGTACTGGCGGCCTGCGGCGGCAAGGGTGGCGGCGGCAACAACGGGAATGCCGGCAACGGCGGCGGGGAAGGCGCGAACGCCCCGACGACGGAGACGGGGGGAACAACCGAGCTTGAGCCCGTCACCTTGACTTGGTATTATCCGCTCTCCCAACTGCAGGCGGATCAAGCGAAGGTGGAGGAAGCGGTCAATAAGATTGTGAAGGAGAAGCTGAACGCCACCGTCAAAATGATGCCGATCGCGATCGGCGACTACGTGCAGAAGATGAACACCGTGCTGGCCGCAGGCGAGAAGTTCGACATTCTCTGGACCGGCTACATGCTGAAGCCGGAGGAACTGGTGCGTAAAGGGGCGATCCAGCCGATCGACGAGCTGCTTGACAAGTACGCCCCCGAGCTGAAAGCGGACGTTCCGCAGGTGATGTGGGACGGCCTGACCGTCGACGGGAAAATCTACGGCATTCCTAACCAGCAGATCAATGGCAACCGTTACGGTTATATCGTGCAGAAGCGGTTTGCCGATAAATACGGGCTGGATCCGGCATCGATCCAAAAAATAGAGGACATCGAACCGTTCCTGGCGCAAATCAAGGCAAACGAACCGGATATCATTCCGTTCGGCAACTTTGGCAACTACTTCGACTTCATTCCGCAGGTTCATGACGACGAATATTGGGGCGTTCCCGGCGTCGACAACCATTTTTACATCAAGACGAACGATCCTACCTATGCCTTGCAGCGGTATCCCGAAGCGGAGCTGAACAATTACCGGCTGGTCAGCAAGTGGTATAAGCAAGGATATATTTACAAGGATGCGGCGACGGCCAAATTTGAAGACTTCCAAACCAAAGGCCAGATCGCGGTGGAATTCAACGTTACGTTGAAACCGGGTGTGGAAGCGGAGGTGATGGCGAAGAACGGCGGCAACGAAGTGATCACCGTTCCGATCAGCAACTGGTATTCCAACGGTTATTCGGCGGCGACCAACCAATCGATCAGCCGCACTTCGCCGAATCCGGAGCGGGCGATGATGCTGCTCAATCTGATCAATACCGACAAAGAGCTCTACAACCTGATTTGCAACGGGATTGAGGATGTCCATTACAAAAAAACGTCCGGCGATTACATCGAGGCCTTGCCGGATACCCGATACCGCCCGAATATGGACTGGGTGTTCGGTAGCGTGTTCAATTCCTATCTGAAGGAAGGACAGCCGGAGAACATCTGGGAAGAAACGAAGAAGATCAATCAGGAAGCCGAAGTCAATCCGATTGGCGCCTTCAAGTTCAATTCCGAACCGGTGAACACGGAGATCGCCAACCTGAACGCCGTGTGGGGCGAGTATAAACGAGGGATCCTCACCGGTACGCTGGACTTCGACGAAACGTGGCCCGTGTTGTACGGCAAGCTGAAGGAAGCGGGCGAGGATAAATATGTGGCAGAGGTGACCCGTCAATTTGAAGCGTTCCTGAAGGAACAAGGATTAAAGTAACGGGATTCGCCTGGACCAAGGGACGTGGAGCGGAGATAGGGAGAGACCGCTGTGAAGGACGGCTTTGCCGCAGCGTATTGATGAGGCAAAGCCGTTTATATCGCAGGGGAAAGGATGAGGAAGAGCGATGAAGAAAAAGAGTTGGCTCGCATGGATGATCGCCAGTCTGTTATTCACGTTAAGTCCTGTAGCACCGTCCGCCGTTTTTGCGGCGGAAAACGGCCATCCCGGAAATTCAGGCCATTCCCGCGCCACGGTTTATTACGTAGCCACAAACGGCAACGACGCCAACAACGGGACCAAGGAGGCCCCGTTTCGGACCCTGGAGCAAGCGAGGGATGCTATTCGGGAACTGAAAGCAGCCAACGGGCTGCCGCCTGGAGGTGTCACGGTCTATCTCCGTGAAGGCCGCTACGAGCGATCGGCGAGCTTCGAACTGCGGGAGCAGGATTCGGGTACTGCGGGCAAACCGGTCACCTATACGGCATACCCCGGTGAGAAGGTGATATTGTCCGGCTCCAAGCGCCTGGAGAAGTCGGCCTTTGTACCGGTTGTCGACGAGGCGGTACGAAGCCGGATCATCAGTCCTGAAGCGCGGGAGAAGGTGCGGGTAGCGGATTTGGCGGCGCTGGGCATCACGGACTACGGGAACCTGAGCCGTCACGGATATTACCTCGCCAACGATCTAAGCGAAGTCCCGCCGATGGAATTGTACGTCAACGGGCAAGGCATGACGCTGGCACGCTGGCCGAACGAGGGCACCGTTCAGATGGACGAAATCCTGGATCCCGGCCCGACGCGGAAAGACCCGAACGGGGAAGTGCATAAGCGAGGGGGGACGTTTACGTACACGTATGATCGTCCGCAATACTGGACGCAGGCGGACGATATTTGGCTGGACGGGATTTTTGGATATAGCTGGGAGTGGTCGTACAACAAAGTCGCCTCGATTGATCCGGCCGCCAAAACCATTACGCTCCGTTACGGAGAGATGAGCGGAATTTTCAAGAACTGGTACCCCGATTTCCATTTCGCACAAAACCTGCTGGAGGAAATCGACATGCCCGGCGAGTACTACATCGATCGTCAGGCGGGCAAGCTGTATTTCCTGCCGAACGCGGAGTTTATGACGGTCGATCCGACGATTGAAGTCACGATGCTGAAGTCGCCGATGATCAACGCGCTGAACGCTTCTTACATCAACTTCTCCGAGCTGATCCTGGAGAATGGCCGCGATTCGGCGGCGGTGTTCATGGGCGGCCGCCATATGAAGATTCAAAACAGCGAAATTCGCAACTTCACCAACAGCGGCGTACTGGTGAATACGCAAAGCCGGTTCTACTACAACGACTTCAACGGGGTTCCCGGCACGGACCACACGATCGAAAACACGCATATCCATCATATCGGCGGGACGGCCGTCACCCTGACGGGCGGCAACAAAACGACGCTCTCGCCGGGCCGAAACATCGTGAAGAACTCGCATATCCACGATTTTGCCTATTATCACAAGGCTTACAATCCCGGCGTCCTGCTGTCGGGCGTGGGCAATCGGATGGAACACAACGAGCTGCATGATGCGCCTCATCCCGGCGTGCTGATCTTCGGCAACGACCATGCGGTGGAGTTCAACAACATTTACGATGTGTGCAAAACCTTCTCCGACCTCGGCGCGATTTACATGAATGCCGGCGAAACGCCGCAGGAGCGCGGAACCGTAATCCGGCGCAATTATTTCCATCATATCGGGGAAACGAAACCGGGAGTTGAAGGCGTGTATCCCGACAATTTTACGATGGGGCTGACGATTGATGAGAACATTTTCTACAAAATGGGCAACTCGGCGATCAAAAACAACGGCGGCTCGCACATTCTGACGCGCAACAATATCTTTGTGGACAGCAAGGTGCCGTACGATTACGCGGACTTGTATCTCGGCGACGATCCGGACGATCAGGTGCCGAAGAATTACATGCCGAAGTGGCTGGCCCTGTTCGCGGCCAACAACAACTTTGAGGGTACGCCTTATTTGGAGAAGTATCCGGAACTGGCCGATTTCTTCACGGAAAATCGCTACTATCCCGACACGAATACGTTCCAGGGGAATGTGGTCTACAATCCGGTAGTGCCGCGCAGCTCGACCACCAATGAAAACGGGGCGTACGACAAATTCGGGCTGGTTCAGTACGCCAACAACTGGGTGACGGCGGAGGATCCCGGCTTCGTGGATCTTGCAGGAGGGGACCTGTCGCTGCGGCCGGATGCGAAGGTGTTCGAACGGATCCCGGGATTCCCGGATATCCCGTTTGATCAAATCGGCATCCAGGGCAAAGCGGGCACGACCCTTGGTCAAGACCGTTACCCGGTGCAGGGGGTCGCGGTTTATGACGATACCGTCACGGTGGACCGCTGGAAGACGGTGAAGCTGCGGACGGCGGTCCTGCCCTGGAATGCCGACAATCCGGCGCTGATCTTCACTTCGGCCGATCCGGCCATCGCTTCGGTTGATGGAAGCGGCGTTGTCACCGGCCAGGCGGTAGGTCAGACGAGGATCACGGTGGCCTCGGCGGAGAACCCCCGGTTCACGGCCACGGTAAACGTTACGGTGGAAGCCGGCGACGGCGTGATGGACTTCACCGATTTCGAATCGGGGGCGGGGGGATGGCCGCAGGATGCGAACCGCAGCATCGTCAAGGAAGGCGATAACCGCTGGTACAAGGTGCTGAACGGCGCAACGGCGCTGAGCTCCAAGTCGTTCTCCGAATACGAGCTGAGCTTCAAGCTGAAGACGCCAGAGACGATCGGGAACGCCGCGACCTTATACCTCTTCGACCGTCAGGTTGGCAGCGGGTCCAGCCGGATCGGTTACAAAACCCGGGCGGACGGCAGCTCGGCCTGGCTGCTGTACGATCCCGCCTGGGCGATTCTGAAGGAAGTGAAGCTGCCGGGCCCCGATTTGCAGCCGAACACGGAATATGAGGTGAAAATGCTTGTCAAAGGCGGCGACATCAGCGTGTATGTGGACGGCGGACTTCGGCTGAAGGGCCACGATCCCGGACACAACGCCGAGGGGAAGGTCGGGTTCTACGTCGCCGGCGTCAGCCACATGCTGTTTGACGATATCCGGTTTAAGGCGTTGTCGACGGAGTTGGCCAGTATTCTTCCCGTTGAAAGCCGGATACGGATGGCTCCCGGGGAACAACGGCCTTTGAAGCTCAGCTTCGACCCGTCGGATACGCCGGATACGGAAGTTGCGTGGCAAACGGCCGATCCGGCGGTGGCGACGGTGGATGCCAGGGGCGTGGTGAGCGCCGTTTATGAAGGGGAGACGATCATCACGGCGGTCTCCGCGGTGAATCCGCAGGTGAAAGCGGACATTTCGGTGACCGTGTCGAGCGTAATGCATGAGGCGGATTTCGAAAACGGGGGCAACGGCTGGCCGGTCGATCCGAACCGGAGCATCGCGGCCGATCCCGACGGCAACCACCGCTACAAGATCTTAAACGGTGCTACCGGTTTACTGGATCGCGACTTTGCATCATCCTACGTGCTGGAGTTCACGCTCAAGACGCCGGCGGTGATGCCGGATAACGGCGGTGTGATGTATATTTTCGACCGACAGGACTCGGCCGGTTCTACTCGCATCGGCTACCGGACGCGGGCGGACGGAACCTCCGGCTGGATCCTGTACGACACCAACTGGCAGAAGCTGGCGGAAGCCGATGGGCCGGGCCTTGATCTGCAGCCGGATACGGAATACGCGGTGAAGGTGGTCGTGAAGGATGGCGACATCGCCGCTTACGTAGACGGGGCGCTGCGCATCGCCGGTACGGATCCGAACCACCGGCCGCTGGGCAAGGTTGGATTCTATGTCAGCGGGTTCGACTATCTGTTGTTTGACGAGATTCGGGTATCGCTGAATCCTTGAGGTGGGTTAGGGGCAGTGCAGTGTAGGTAAGGTAAGGTAAGGTAAGGTAAGGGCGACGGGGGGGGGCGAGGAGTTGGAGGAGTTCTAGGAGGTCGAGATGTTCGAGTAGTTTGAGGGGGTCTAGGGTCCGAGGAGTATGAGGAGTACGAGTAGTACGAGATGCTCTAGAAGTTCGAGGGGGGCGAGGGGGCTGAGGAGTTCGAGGAATTCGAGGAATTCGAGAAGTTTGAGAAGTTTGAGAAGTTTGAGAAGTTTGAGAAGTTTGGGAAGTTCGAGTAGTTCGAGGAATTCGAGAAGTTTTAGAGTTCGAGAAGTTCGATGGGGCCAAGGGGCTGAGCTCATTGTCTGATTGTATTCGATTTTTCGAGTATATTTCTTCGACGGGAGCCAGAAATCGGGATTATATATGATTTTTCATATAGATTAGGGGCTTTCGTCTTCCAGAAGCCTTAATGTGTATGAAATTTCAAGTACATTCCTTTGAAATCGACGTAAACGGGGAAATCTATGCGATTTTTCGAATAGATTTCCCCGATCTATTGGGAGGTTGGCCATGAAACGGTGCATTTACCGGGCCGAAGGGAAAGATCAAGCGGAGACGGCCGAGATCTGGCGGTTGCCGGAGGTTTCGCATGGGCTCGCCACCGCGATGGAACGGCTGGAGGTCGATCAGCTCAGCTTGTTTGCCGACGGGAATCGGTTCTATTTGTACTATGAATGTCTGCGGGAGAAGGCGGTTACGCCGGAGCAGTTGCTGATGGCGGCATGTGAGCGGCTGGCCGTTTGGCCGGGAGGGGAGACGGTGATGGAGGCGGAGATAGAGATAGAGACGAAGATGGTGATGGAGACGCAGACGAAGACGGAGATGAAGATGGGGACGGAGCTGGAGAAACAGGTGGAGAAGGGGATGGAGCAGGAGACGAAGATGGGGATGGAGCAGGAGACGAAGACGGGGATGGAGCAGGAGACGGAGACGGGGACGCAGACGAAGACGAAGACGAAGATGGAGACGGAGCGGCGGTGGGCGCCGATGACGGATATTTTTCATTATCATCAACCCGCCCCGGGTACGGTCTGGCGGCATCCGGGGCGGTTGACCGAACCTTACGGGAGGCTGGCCAGGTTGAAGCCCGAAGAGGCTGCGAGCTACATTTACCACCATTATCAATATCAAGAGGAGAAGCCGGGCGACGGGGATAAGTACGGGATGATCGGGCTGCATGAGAATTTGTTGTTCTTCTATTCGGAGCAGCCTGCGACCCTGGAGCCGGCAGCTTACCCAGGAAAGCTGAACACGTCGCTCAAGCCGGAACGCTGGGCTGAAGCGATGGAGCCGCATTTTATCCCGTGGACGGGAGTTCCGGCTGGACAGGAGCTTTGGCGGAAGCTGGAGCTGGTGCTGCACGCGGCATTTGACCGGATGGAGGAGGAGACACGATGCGTCATACGTTATGCCTGAACGGAGATTGGGATTTTACGCCGCTGTATGGCGAGCCGCGGCGCCGCACGCTGCCGGAATCTCTCGAATATGAGGCACAGAAGGTGAGGGTTCCTTCCAGTTGGAGAGCTTCTTACGCGCAGGCGGCGGGCAAGCGGTTTGGCGAAATCCCGGAGCACGGCTTTGTTCCGATGGATCTGTACGGTTACCCGAGGGAATGGGACGACGCCGAGGCGGGGGTGCTGCATCGCCGCTTCCGAGTGCCGGAAGAGATGGCCGGTCAGCGTATCGTGCTGAGATTGGACGGGGTTATGCAGAAAGCCGTCATCTATTTGGACCGAAAGGAGATCGCCGTGTGGGAGGACGGCTATCTGCCGCTACGGCTCGACGTCACCTCTTGCGTGATGCCGGGGCGGGAGCATGAGCTGCACCTCGTCTGCGGGAGCTTCGATCAAACGACGCTGCCCTCCGGTGCCAAGAAGGTGACGGGACTGGTCGGCTCCTGGTTTGGCAGCGTATGCCGGGGGATTTGGCAGGATGTTTATCTGGAGAGCTACCCGCTGCTGGCTATTGAAGACGTCACCCTGCGCACGTCCATTCGGCACGGCCGGATGGAAGCGGAGGTAATCATCGGCGGGACGGAAGGTGTGGCGGCGAACGTTTGGGATGGGCCGCTGCATGTCCGGCTTCGCGTGCGTGAGCTGGGGGTGCTGGCTTCGGGGCCGGATGGCGGGCGACCACTCGGTCTCGGAACGACAACGGGGGTTGGGCCGCAGGTTCTTACGGAGGAACGACCGATTGAAAGGACTTCGGCTGAATCGGTCGAAGCGGTCGAAGCGGTAGAAGCAGCCGAAGCGGCTGAATGGCTGCGACTGTGCGAGAACGCACGGAGCGGGGAAGTTTACCGCGCTTCGTTCTGCTTGGACTGGACGGACGCGAACTGGTGGAGCCCGGACTCGCCGTTTCTGTACCGGGCTGAGTTCGAGCTAATGGACGGGGAACGGGTGATTGACCGACGCGAGGAATCGTTTGGGTTTCGCGAGTTCTGGTGTGAGGGCTCGCAATTTAAGCTGAACGGGATTCCGCTGAACCTGCGCGGCGACTCGTGGCATTTTCAAGGCGGGGCGCAGCAGACGGAAGGTTATATTCGCAACTGGTATCGGATGTGCCGCTCCGCCCAGGTGAACAGCATCCGATTGCATGCGGAGCCTTATCCGGCGGACTATCTTCGAATCGCCGATGAGGAAGGGATGCTGATCGTCGATGAAACGGCTATCTACGGCTCGAGCAAATCGATGCTGGCGGATCATCCCGACTATCTGGCGGCATGCCGGCAACATATCCGGCGGCTGGTGCGGCGCGATAAAAACCACCCGTCCGTCATCCTTTGGAGCGTGCAGAACGAAATGCGCTGGGTGGACGGACGGGAGGGTTTCAAGGTGCATCTCCCCGGGTTGATGGCTCTGATCCGGAAGCTGGACCCGACGCGGGCGATCCTGACCGAAGGGGATAACCGGCTGCTCTCCAAGGCGCATACGGAGGTGGAAAGCCGCCATTACAACATCGACGGAACGATCGGGCAATGGGATCGCACTGTACCGTTAACTTTTGGCGAACACGGCGGCTGGTGGTACATCTGCCCGCAGAACAGCAGCATGTACGTTGGGCTGCAGGCTTATCGGGGAACCGATGAAAGCGCCTTGGGTCTGGCGGAGAAGGAGCGGCTGTTCGTGGAATATGCGCGCCGCCAGGGGGTTTCCGGCCTGTCGACGTTTAATTTCGCCCACTATTTCATGCGGGCGATGCCGGAGCAGGACGTGGTCCTCCCGCCGCCGGTCCGGTTGGACCTGCCCGGCGTGAAGCCGAAGCGGATTCCGGCTTATTCGCTGACGATGCATAACGGATTGCTGCCGGAGGAAGAGCCGCCGTATCGGCCGAATCCCGCTTTTGCCGTCCTGGCGGAGGCGTTCAAGCCAACGACGATCATTGCCGCCGAATACGATCGCTGCTTCTATGACGACCAACCGATCGAACGTAGCTTTGACGTGTACAATGACACGCTTTCGGGGCGAAGCGTCGTGGTGAAGTTTACCGTGAAGCAAGGGGAAACGCTTGTTCATGAGGAAAGCTTCGAGTTCACGCAAAGCCCGGCTGAACCGAAGGGGCTCCGGATCAAGTGGCAGCCGCAGCCCGTCCAGTCGGAGGGGAGAGCGGAGCTTGCGGCCACGCTCCTTCACGACGGACAGCCGGTGCATGAGCTGCGGTTGAACTACCGGATCCTGACGGCCAGCTTGCGGAGCCGTCCCGTTCCTGTCCAGCGGCCGGTGGTTTATTGGGGGAATGACGCGGATTATGAGACCGTCCGCAGATTCATTCCCCGCTGTGAACGGGTGAATCGGGAGCAATTGGCCGACCGCCGTCTGCCGACCGAGGGGCTCCTGATCATCGGAAGCTACGCCGAAGATGCGGACGGCGCGTTGGAGCGGCAGCTTCAGGCGTACGTCGCGCAGGGCGGCCGGTTGCTGCTGCTGGAACAGAACCAGCTGTCGCTGGGGAAGCTGACGCTGTCGCGGCGTCCTTTCCAGCGCGCCCATGCCGGCGATTACGGCCATCCGGCGCTCTCCGGGATCGGCGACGACGATCTGATGTTTTGGCGTCCGGAGCTTGCGGAAGAAGGTCCGCTGCCGATCATCCGCGCCGCCTTCGAGAAGCCGGTCTGCGGCGACTTCACGCTGCTGCTGGAGTGCAGCGCGGGCGATTTCGGCGACGGCGGCGATCTGTGGTCGCCGCTGCTGGAATACCGGCGCGGCCGCGGCCTGATGGTGGCCAATCAGCTGGAGCTGATGGCCCACGCCGATCGCGTGCCGCAGGCGTGCTTGCTGCTGCGCAACCTGCTCGCATATGCTGGTGTCTNTCCTCGCCGCCCACCGCCTGGAAGCGGCGGACGTCGCCGTCCTCTGCACCAGCGTGGAGGGCACCGCCTGGAAGGATTACTTCGTGCAGGGGTACACCGCAGAATACAGCCGCCAGGCGCTGGTGGAGCTGAACCGCCGGAAAGCCCGGCCATCCGGCGCGTTTCTGATTGAAGCCAAGGTCGGGCGCGGAATCGTGGTATGCTCCCAGCTGTTGCCGGACCCCGATAGCGACAAGGCGCAACGCTTGTATAGTCGCTTGCTTGCTAACTTGGGCGCTTCGTTTGACGATGAGCTGC
Source organism: Paenibacillus phocaeensis (assembly GCF_900021165.1). GTDB lineage: Bacteria > Bacillota > Bacilli > Paenibacillales > Paenibacillaceae > Fontibacillus > Fontibacillus phocaensis. Next base: position 177,080 of record NZ_FCOQ01000018.1, read on the forward strand.
TGAACGAGGAGAAGGGCGACGGGGAGTGGGCCGTGGAAGCCATGATGGCGCTGCCTTGTCCGGCTTACGTCGATTATGGCGCGATGAGAGCCTACTACACCGATCCGGAGTTTTCGCTGAACAATCTAGGCGAAGGCCTGTACGGCTGGATGCAGAAAAAAGAACGCCGCCCCACCGGTCTGCTGCATCTCGCCAATGCGGGGCAGGATCCGTGGTTTCTGAGCTGTTTCGTCACGGTACCTGAAGAAGGGGCGGCTCCTCGCCGAGGGCGGCTGCGCGTGCTCACCGATGCCTCAACCGCCGTTGAAATTGTGCTGAACGGCGAAGTAGTTCCGAATCCGGAACAGACGCTGGACTTGAACCCGGGCCTAAACCGATTGATCGCCATCGTGCGCGGGAGCGGCGAGGATCTCGACTTGGGTTTGGTCTTCCTTCATCCCGACGGCCGCTATATGAAGGACCTGTCATACCGCTTGACGCTGGACGAGGTCGAGCCTAAATAACCAGCAGACTCAGCCGGTCTCGGGTGAACGGTAACGGATCTGAAAGACCTTATTCGACGGGCAGGGTGGCTATTTCGCTGATTTTACTCCGAATAAGGCCTTCCCGTTCCGTTAGAATCGGGGGCTCCTTTTTTCTGAGTGAATAACGTCTCTGGGTTCCGCTAGAACCCCGCTGTTCCCGTGAACGGCCGATTGATCCCGATCCCGATGGATGTAAGTCTTATTGTTTTTTTCGCCTAAAGGAGTGGATTCCCATGAAACCGATTGACCCGCAAAGTTACTATTCCTTCCGCGACGCGGAAAAAGAAATTGAGTTCCACCGGCACGACATGCCGACCCCGTGGATGAACTATTTGTCCAACGGCACGTTCCATACGATGTTGTCCCATGCAGGCGGCGGGGTCGCCTTTTACAAATCACCGCAAATCTGGCGGATTACGCGCTATCGGTTCTTTCACTTGCCGATGGATCGCTCGGGCCCTTATATCTACATCCAGGACGCGGACTCAGGGACCTATTGGTGTCCCACGAACGAGCCGGCTGCCGACAAACCGGAAGCTTGGAAAAGCGCCCACGGCCTCGGTTACACCCGGTTTGAAGCAAAGCGGGACGGGGTCGCGGCTCAAACGCTGTATTTCGTCGGCCCTTACGAAAATTCGCTGATTTGGAAATTAAGTTTGTCTAATGATACCGCGGTCGTCAAGGAGCTGAACGTTTACGCTTATGTGGAGTTCGGGATGATGGAATTTATGCGCGAGCTGCAGTGGCAATGTTACAACAAACATCAGGTCTCCGTGCAGTATCATCCGTCTGAGGCGCTGGTGTACCGGTATGGCGTCGAAAATCAACCGAAGCCGGAGGAGACGCCGCTCGTCTATTTTGCCTCCGATGCACCGTTGTCCAGCTATGACGGCGACCGCGAGGAATTTATCGGCAGCTATCGCAGTGAGGCCAATCCGGCGGCGATCGAAGAAGGAGGCTGCCGCGGGTCAACGCTGATGGGCGGGGATCCGTGCGGTGCGCTGCAGTTCAAAATCACGCTGCAGCCGGGCGAAAGCAAAGTCCTTCATCTCTTCCTGGGCACGGCCCGGGATGATGGCGAGGTTGCGGAGGCCCTTGCGCGCTCCCGGGAAGCCGGGTTCGCGGAGCTGTCCTTTCAAGGGCTTCGAACCTTTTGGGACGGGTATCTCGGCGCTTGGGAATGCCGGCTGCCGGATCCGGACGCCGAGCGGATGCTGAACATCTGGAACCCGTATCAGGCGCACCGCAACTTTCTGTTCTCGCGCAATATTTCCTTCTACGCCACCGGAACGTTTCGCGGTGTCGGGTACCGGGACACGTCGCAGGATATTCTGGCGGTCGTGCCGTTTGATGCGGGGCAAGCGTTGGGCAAGCTCCGGCTGCTGCTTGGCCAGCAGTACCGGGATGGGCATGCGAATCACTATTTTTTCCCGCATGAGGGTTGGGAACCGGTGACGAGCGTCCATTCCGACGATCATTTATGGCCGGCATTGGCGGCTTGGGACCTGTTGGCCGAAACCGGAGATCCCGCGTTCCTGCATGCGGAGGTGCCCTACTACGATGGCGGTCAAGGCACGGTATACGAGCATTTGAAGGCTGCAATCGATTTTACGGCATCGAAGCTGGGGCCGAACGGCTTCCCGTTAATGCTGCGATCGGACTGGAACGATCAGCTGTTCCGGGTGTGCCGCGAAGGCCGGGGAGAGAGCATCTGGACCGCTATGCAGCTTGGCTTGGTGCTGCAGCGGATGGTGGAACTCGCCGTCGCCGCCGGTCACCCCGAAGATGTGGCGAAATACGAGGCGATGTATGCGCAGCAGCGGGAGCTGGTCAACCGCCTTGGCTGGGACGGGCGTTGGTTCCGCCGCGCCATTATGGATGACGGCCGCTTCCTTGGCAGCGACGAGCACGATGAGGCGAAAATCTGGCTGAACGCTCAGACCTGGGCGGTTCTGTCCGGCATGGCCGATCCGGAAAAAGGGCGGCAAGCGATGGACAGCGTACGCGAGCTGCTGGACACGGAGCTTGGCATCAAGAAAATCCATCCTTCGATCAGCACGTTCCCTGATCCCGCCGATCCGTTGACGAATTACAACAAGGGGACGGGGGAGAACGGGGCGGTCTTTTGCCACGCCAATACCTGGGCGATCATTGCCGAATGCCTGCTCGGGCGCGGGGATCTCGCCTACAAATATTACCGCCAGCTGCTCCCGAACGTGGCGATGGACAAAGCGGGCTTGTGGCGCTACAAAGCGGAGCCTTATGTTTACGCCTCCAACTTGTTTGGGCCGGAGTCCGACAAGTTCGGATTGGCCAATGTTTCCTGGCTGACGGGGACGGCCGCCTGGATGTACGTTGCTGCGACGCAATATATTCTGGGCATCAAGCCGGTGCTTCAAGGCTTGTCCATAAACCCCTGCATTCCCGCCGAATGGGAAGGGTTTAGCGTGAAACGCAAGTTCCGCGGCTGCGACTATGAGATTACGGTTCGCAATGAAAGCCGGGTTTGCCGGGGCGTCAAATCCATCACCGTTGACGGCCAGCGGCTGGAAGGCACGGTGCTGCCGGCTTATCCCGGACGTTCGTCCGTAAGAGTCGAAGTTGTCATGTAATCGGATTCTATCCCGCCAACCTACAGGAGGATAAACATGAATTGGAATCAACTGATCGAGCAAACGCTGGATCTCACGCGAACGAATATTTCCCGTTTTCAATCCGGCTTTCCGCATGTCAGCCAAGGAGACGGCAAGTACCAGTTGGTGGAGCATACCGATTGGACCGAAGGCTTCTGGTCCGGCATCTTGTGGCTCAGCTACGAGTACAGCCGGGACGAAAAGATCCGTCAAGCAGCCGCTGCGGCCACGGCGTCTTTTCAAGCTCGGCTTGCGAAGCGGAGCCATTTGGACCACCACGACATCGGGTTCCTGTATCTGCTGTCCACCGGGGCGCAGTGGATCGTAGAGCATGATGAAGCCGCCCGGCAATCGACGCTGGAAGCGGCCGGTTTGCTGAGGGAACGGTGGAGACCGGCCGCCCGTATTCTGCAAGCCTGGGGGCCCGAGGGCGATGAAATCAACGGCGGCCGCATCATCATCGATTGCCTCATGAATTTGCCTCTGCTGTATTGGGCCAGCCAGCAAACCGGGGATCCGGGGTATGCCGACATCGCCCGGATTCATGCCGAGCAAAGCCGGCGATTCCTGGTGAGAGGCGACGGCTCGTCGTATCACACGTTTTACTTCGATCCCGCGACGGGCGATGCGGTCCGGGGCGGCACGCATCAGGGCTTTCGCGACGGCTCGACCTGGACGCGGGGGCAGGCTTGGGGAATCTACGGTTTTGCACTGGCCTACCGTTATTTCAAGGATGCGGCTTTTTTGGATACGTCCAAACGCCTGGCCCGTTATTTCATCGAGCATCTGCCCGAGGATCAGATTGCGTATTGGGACTTTGATGCGCCGCAAACCGATGGCGAACCGCGGGACAGCTCGGCTTCTGCCATCGCCGCGTGTGGGGTTCTGGAGCTTGCGGAGCATCTGCCTGCCGATGATCCGGACCGGGCGGAGCTTCTGGCCTTTGCCGAGCGTTCCGTGGCGTCGCTGGCGAAGCATTGTTTTTCAGACGGCACGAACGGGGCCAGGGAGGGCGAAGACGAAGGCGAAGGTTTCCTGCGCCACGGCTCCTACTATGTGAGGGGCGGCATCGCAACCGATGATTATGTGATCTGGGGGGATTATTTTTTTCTCGAAGCGTTGATGCGCCTTGGACACGGAATCCCGGGATATTGGTACGAACGCGGGCGCTAATTCGCGGAATCCGGCGGATGCCGTATGAAAACGGAGAAATGTTCTATTATTGGCAATAATGTGTAATTTCGTTCTATTTAAACGTTGTTTTGTTTCTATTTCGGCTTGGGGTGGCGTGATACGCTTGTATCGGTACCGGGAGAACCAAGGTGATCGGGGGATGGATTTGTAAACGATTTCAAATTGAGGAGGCGGGAAAACGTGAAGAGGGGAAAAGGTTGGCGAATCGGGCTTTGGTTTGCGGCGTTGATGACGCTGCTGCCGGCAACGACGGGATATGCGGCTGCGGAGCTTACGGAGGTTCCTTACCCGATGGATTCCAGCAATCAGGCGGGATGGTGGTCGCCGCTGGATACGTATGGAACGGGGAATGAATATGCTTATATGGCGTATAATGCACCGGGGAGCACCGCAGGTATGCATACGGTATATATTGCACGAAGAGACGGTACCGGGGCTTGGAGCAATATCCCGGTCATGAACGGTTCCGTCGTGGCTGAGTATCAAGACGATGTGGGGCATAACCAACCCTCCATTGCGAGGGACGGCAGTGGCCGGTTCCATGTGTTTGCCTCGATGCATGATAACAACTGGCGGTATTTTCGCTCGGACACGGTGGGCGGGGCTCCCCAGAATCATTCGGCGAATCTGCCCGGCCCGGATATGAAGATTTCTTATCCGATCGTCAAAACCGCGCCGAACGGGGATTTGTATCTCTTCGCACGGGCCGCCAAGGATCCTGCGGGCAAACGGGAAGGCGTCCTGTTCCATTGGGATAATGCCGCCTCGACCTGGAGCCAGATCGGAGTGGTTGCATCCACGCTGAATCGGTCCGTTTATCCGGACGACTTGGCTTTTGATGCCAACGGGGATATGCATATTTTGTTCGAGTGGGCGCATTTTGCCGCCAGCGCCTTGCGCCATGAGCTGTCGTACCTGAAGTACAGCCCGGCTACAGGCGTCTTCACCAAGGCGGATGGAACGCCGGTGTCTATTCCGGCAACGTTGACTACGGCCGATATCGTCCAGCCTTTAGCTCCTGGCGAAACTTACGTGCAGAGCGGCGACGATCCGGGCGGACCTGGCGTGCAAAGCGCCAAACTGACGATGGACTCCGAAGGACGGCCGATCATCGCTTACCGTTACCGCGAGGCAGGAAGCGCGAATTTCGCCGTGAAGCAAGCAACGTACGGAACGGGAGGATGGGAGCTGCAGACCGTCTTTGATGCCTCTGCGACGCGGGCTGCGGTGGATGTCACCTGGACCGGCACGGAAACCCGAATTTATTACGTGAAGCAAAGCGGAACGGATCGGGCTTTTGTGGCCGTGAATTCAGGCGGAACCGGCTGGACCGAAACCTCGTTGGCTCCCGGCAAACCAATCGAACGACTTGCGGTGGAGCGCAGCGCCAAAGGCGTCGATATCCTGTACCTGGTGGATATCCCGAATCTCAAGCTCTATTACGGCAGGAATTACTGAAGCAGAAAATACAAAAGCTCTTGGACGGGTGTCCAAGAGCCTTTTTTTACCTTTTCCAAGTCTCAACGCTTCACCCAAGCCAGCTGCAAATCCATCTCACGGATGCATTCGTCGGTGTCGTACCGGTTGTTGTCGATCAGCGGCGTTACCGCGTAGGCCTGCATTTCTTCCGCCGCATGCGGTCGCAGGATCGGGTCCAGCGAGTCGAGATCATTGATCTCTTCGTCCAGCCACCGGGTCATGTCCTCGGGGGACAAAATCGCCGGCATGCGGCGCTCAAATTCTCCGATCAGCGGATTGGCGTCCGTCATGACGAGGGTGCAGGTGCGAAGCGGCTCGCCGCGCGTATCCCGCCAAATTTCATACAGGCCGGCCACGCCGAACATGCCGCGGTTTTTCAAAACCACCCGAACGGGGTACTCTTTCTTACCTTCCTTCTTCCAATAATAGAAGCCGTTGCAGGGGATGACGCACCGCTGCGTGCTGATGATCCGGCGATAAGTCGGATTCTGGTGGACATTGCGGAGATCGGCGTTAACCGCATCTTTGCCCCAATAAGGAACGAACCCCCAGCGGAACTCGTCGAGCACCCGCTCCCCGTCTTGCTGAAGCACAACCGGTGTGGGCTGCGTAGGGCTGATGTTGAAGCGGTTCTTGTAATAACTCATCACTCGCCCGATTTGAAAATGCTCCTGAACCTCCGGCAACTCGGCCGCCATCGAAAACCGTTGACACATGAAAGTTTTGCCTCCTTTACTCAGTTGTCCTGTAGTATTTGCTAAAGGAGGAAAATCATGCTTGACTGCTAGGCAGTTGAACGGTGACCGAAGTGCCATGGCCTACTTTACTTTTGACATCGATGGTTCCTTGATGCGCGGTGACGATCTGCTTCACAATCGCCATTCCTAATCCAGTGCCGCCTGCAGGAGTATCCGTTGAAGTCCCCCGGTAATACCTCTCAAACAGATAGGCGATGCTTTGTTCATCCATTCCTTTTCCATTGTCTGTAATCTGTACTTGGATATGAGAGCTCCCTTGGATGTGCACAATAATGGATGTACCTGCTGGATTATGAACAACGGCATTGACTAATAGGTTTGAAAAGGCTCTTTTCAGCAGTACGGCATCCCCCTCTACATAAAAGGGGTTCTCCCCGCCCCATATTTCAAAGTGGTTTGCCTTATCCGGAGGCATATTCGCTGCTTCAGCAACCGTTCGGCGAATTAACTCCACCAACTCGATCCTTTGTGGGGAAAACTTAAAACCAATGGACTGGTCCATCTGAAAAGCGATTCCAAGGTCATTGATAAGTTCTTCCATATAGTTGGCTTTATCTCGAATCAATTGTAAAAACTCGTTTTTCTCGTTTTGGCTCCACTCATGTTCACCCGATAAAAGCATGTCCGTATAACCCGTGATATAAGACAAAGGGGTTTTCAGATCATGGGTAACGCCCGCCGCCCATTCCTGTCTTAATTGTTCAAACTCTTGCCGTTTACGCTCATTGTCCTGCAAGGTCAGGGAAAGAGATTCAAGATTGGCGTAGACCTCCCTGTAAAGTCGGCTAGAAAGAGAGAAAAAGCGCTTTTTCCTGTCAAGGGCCAGATATTCCCCATTTGATAACTTTTTGATTTTCATTAAAATATCAGCCATCGGCCGCGCAACATAATAACCATAAAACAAACAATACAGAAAGTAAGCCAAAATAATGATTCCCGTTGTTAGGTTAACGAAGAAGAGCTTCTCCGGCTGCCTCAGCACGACAATATAGAAAACAGCAGGCAACGAGACGGTCAAGAACAGCAGGATCTGATGTATGATAAAATTCAATGTAAAACGGACGACCAACTTGCCATTTGTAAAATTTACTTTCATATCAAGTCACCTTGTTTGGGAGGGACAAACTTGTAACCAATCCCTCTTAGAGTAACGATCCAAGAGGGCTGTTTTGCGTCTTGCTCGATTTTTTTGCGCAGGCGCATGATATGAATGGCCACCGTCTTCTCGTCTCCAATGCTGTCATAGCCCCATACATGCTCGTACAATTGCCCTGCGGTAAATATCTGATTAGGGTGGCCGGCGAAAAACAGAAGAAGCTCAAATTCTTTAGCCGGACAAGGAATTTCCTCTCCATTTACCCATAATGCAGCAGCCTTTTTATCAATGACAACAGAACCGAAACGATAAATCTCCGTTGACGGCGCAGTTCCTTGATATTGTTCCAGCCTTCGAAACTGGACATGGATACGTGCGGCTACTTCCAAGGGATTAAATGGCTTTGTTATATAATCGTCCCCTCCAATCCCAAGTCCGGTTAATTTATCCAAATCACTGGAGCGGGCAGTCAAAAATAGAATAGGGACGGCGGTATACCGGCGGATTTCCTGACACAATTGGAATCCGTCCATATCGGGTAACATGACATCCAATACAATTAGGTCGTACGGATGATGGCTTATTTTCTCCAAGGCTTCCTGACCCGTAAAAGCACTGCTGATGGCCGTATACCCTTCCTTGCGAAGGATGGTTTCAAGCATCTTGACAATGCCGGGTTCGTCATCGATGATGAGTATCTTTTGTAAGCGCAACCTTCCTTCCTCCTCTCTTGCCAGGGTGATCTCAATATTCTATTATCTAACGAAATGGATTACATGACCACTAAATCGATACGTCGCGTTTCTTGAATACGTACCAGCTTAGAAGTGTCAGTACAGCGATGTATGCAAGCAACACGGCGATGGAAAAGTTCAGCGTCATTTCGGGTCTAGCCGGTAGGTGGAAAATGTACAGGCTTATGTCGCTGTTGGCAAAAGGAAGGAACTTTAACCATTTCATTTTGGCTGTCGCTTCAATCATGGAATTGCCCACGATCATAATAAACAACGAGATTCCCAGCGCCAAGGCACTGTTGCGCAGAACCGTGGATACTGCGAAAGCCAGGGTGACGTAGCCCATGACAGGGAAAATACTTAAGCCGTACATTTTTATGATCTGCATTAAAACATTCAACTGTACAACTTGTCCCTGCGGGTTCAAAAATAAATCAGTCATGTGGATGTTGCCCCATCCATAAAACAAAGCATTTGCGGCATAACCGCATACGACCAGGAGCGTCAGCATAACGATGGCGAACAGAGACACCGCAATATATTTGGAAAACAGAATTTTAGCGCGGCTGTGCGGGCGGATCAGCAAGAGTTTCATCGTTCCGGTCGTATATTCCCCGGCTACCATATCCGCAGCCATGATGATTGCGAACACGATGACCATTTCGATTAAGCCGGAAAAAGTGAGCAACGCTGACCACGGATTATCAGAGGGGGCCGGAAAGTCGTGTTCCAAGCGATACTTCGCAATCTTCAACTTATTTTCCGCATCGGCACGTAACGTAGGAGATAACTCCGTAATTTTCAAACGTTCTTCATACTGCTGAACGAGTTGTGTTGTTTCAGCCCGCCAATCCGGGGAATTCGTGTTGTTGATTTTGCCTAAGATCGAAGAGCTTATAGTGATGACAAACAGTAAGATCAAAAGAATCCATGTTAATTTCCGGCTATATATTTTCATGCTTTCGTTGGCAACCAATCCGATCATTTTTCCCCCTCCGTTATCTCCAAAAATTTATCTTCCAAGGTCTGCTCCTGCACTTGAATGCCGTATACCTGAATACCCGCTTGCAAGAGGAGCTTATTGACGGTTGGTATTTCATCTCGGTTCAACGGAATCAACAACTGCCCCGGCTGTCCAGCCGGCAAAGCTGTCTTATTTAAAGCGGCTAACAGATTTTTTGCCTGTTCGATTTGGGAAGGTTCAACGGTGATGCAAACATGAGAACTTCCGCTATTATGGACAAAGTCTCGTATGCTTTGGATACGGACCAGCCTTCCGTTTTGCAGAACACCCACTCGATCACACATTAATTCCATTTCGGACAGTAAATGGCTTGAAACGAAAACAGCAACGCCTTCTTCATGAGCAAGTCTCTTTAAGTAGTTCCGCAATTCGTGAATCCCGGCGGGATCAAGCCCGTTCGTCGGCTCATCCAATATAAGAAGAGACGGACGGTGCAGAAGGGCTTGAGCAATTCCCAGCCGTTGCCTCATGCCAAGGGAATAGGTCTTCACTTTGTCGTAAATCTTGTCCTTTAGTCCAACGATTTCTACAATCTCTTCAATACGGGCTTTGGTTACGCCGGGAATCATCCGTGCATAATGCTTTAAATTTTGATCCCCTGTCATGTATTTGTACAAATCCGGATTCTCAACAATGGCTCCTACATTCCGAATCGCCTTGTTGAAGTCTTTGGTAATACTGTGTCCCTTAATGAGAATATCTCCCCGAGTGATCTTGATCAAACCTACCATCATGCGAATGGTGGTCGTTTTCCCCGCTCCGTTGGGGCCTAAGAAACCAAATACCTCTCCGGCCGGAATATCGAACGACAGATCGTCCACGATCGTCTTTTTTCCGATTCTTTTCGTTGCGTGCCGAAGCTGTACTACCGGTGTCTGATTCATAAATTCATTTCCTTTCTATCGGGTTTAAAACCCTTTCCTGCGATTTCAAGCCAATTATAAAAAGCAAAAGTAAACGGAAGGTAAATAGGGAACAAACCTGTCGCAAACTTTGTAGATCCAACCTGGATTCATTTTCTTTTCTCGCTGTACAGGCACGCCTAGGCCTCCGCCCACATACAATGAAATGACCCAAAATGAAGCGAGGTTGTATTCATTGTGATGTGAATCAGCAGGAGGTGTCATCTTTGCCTGGATTGTTTACCGCAATTGCTTTGTTCATTAAACAGCTGACTTTGCTCGTATCGTATGTGAAAAATAATGCGTTTCCACAGCCCCTGACCGAAGAGGAGGAAACGAAGCACCTGCAGCGAATGGCGGAAGGGGACGCGGTGTCCCGCAATATTCTGATCGAGCATAACTTGCGGCTGGTGGCGCATATCGTGAAGAAATTCGATAACACCGGCGAGGATCTGGAGGACCTGATCTCGATCGGGACCATCGGTTTGATCAAAGCCATCGAGAGTTTCCGGCCGAATAAGGGGACGAAGCTGGCGACCTTTGCAGCCCGCTGCATTGAAAACGAAATCCTCATGCATCTGAGATCGCTGAAGAAAACGCGCAAGGACGTATCACTGCATGATCCGATCGGAACGGATAAAGAAGGCAATGAAATCACCTTAATTGATATTTTGGGGACGGAAGCAGATGATGTGGTGGACCGGGTCCAGCTCAAGATGGAGAAGAGCAAAATCTATCGTAACCTGGACATTCTGGACGCGCGGGAGCAGGAAGTGATCAAAGGGCGGTTTGGGCTGGAGCATGGGGGAGAAGAACGGACCCAGCGCGAAATCGCCAAGGAGCTCGGCATCAGCCGGAGTTACGTGTCGCGAATCGAGAAAAGAGCGCTCATGAAGCTGTATCATGAGTTTTATAAGAAAAAGTAAGGGTCAGCAACACTATAGCTAGACTGAAGCAGGCTCGACCTGTTGCCAAGGCTCGCCGATAAGGCGAGCCTTTTTAAATTCATGACTCAACCATTAAGCTGCTTGTTGCAATTCAGTCCGTATAAAATGCCCCCATTTTCGCATACAGGCGATGCATATGACCAAACCTGCCAAGCTGAGGATGCCCCAGGTTATCATCGTGATTTTCCAACCTGAATGTTCGCTTAATACGGCGATCCCGTAAACAGAAATGGCGCTTCCTACGTAAGTAAATGCATTCAGAATGCCGGAAATCGTGGAGGCCCGATTGAATTTGGCGAAGTATAACGGCAGTTGGTTGATAAGCATTAAATTGATCCCGTGCATACATCCCGTAATGAGAGCCATGAGCAGAATCGAAAATCCTGCGCTCGTTGTAAACAAGCCTGCAAGCAGTGCGGCGGACAGACACGCGAGTCCCCATAGCCAAGAAGAAACCAGTAATTCATTGTTCAGCCATCGATGAATTCTTGCGGCAGTCGCGACACTCAATATCGTAAATAGGGGGAGCACAGCAGTGCTTAATATCGAAATGGAGGTGCTGTAGTTGAAAATATCGTTCACGTAGGTAGGCACCCATGTTGTAATTCCGTCCCGTAATGCACCTTGAAGGATGACGACCAGCATGATCGGTAGTAAGCCTGATGTAAGGAGCAAGGTGCTTGTCTTCAAAGTTTGCGTAGATGTATTGGTTTTCTTTGGGGTCACGGTTGTCTGCTGCAATGTAAAACGCTTCATGCTTGTGAACCAAATCAAAGCAGTAACGATCCCCAGAATTCCGGGAATGATAAAGGTTAGGCGCCAGTTCGCTATCCAAATACAGAAAGGGGCAAGCACGTAAGAAACGATGGTTCCTATGGAAGCCGAAGAGGCGACATAGACGTTGGCTTTTCGATAATCCGTATAGGATAACGTTTGAGACATCACCCGTACGAGCGGTGGCCAGAGCATCGCTTGGAACACGCCGTTGATACACCATAGAATGGTCATCAGATCAATCCGACTCATCGATGAGACGATGAAATTACATAATGAGGTTCCGAATAAACCGATCAAAATCATAAGTCTCGGTTTAAATTTGTCGCCTAATATGCCGAAAATCGGTTGACAAATGCCATAGATGATGGAGCTGCCAACGATGGCCATACCCGCTGCCTTGTTGGATACGCCTAGGGAATGCGTAATTTCTGAGATGGCTACTGTGAAGTTAAGTCGGGTCATATAGCTTGTGAAATATACGAGGCAGCATAACATGCTGATCGTTAAGAAGGTTTGATTCGCTGCTTTGATTCTAACCATGATGAGTACTCCCTATGATTGAATTCGCTGCAAACTACAGCAATGGATATATTTCAGACCAGATTACGTCTAAGATCTCCTGCATACGTTCCTCGTGGCTGTTGACGGCAATAACTGCTTGGTGATGAGGGATAACAATACAGAATTGACCATACATGCCGTCCGCCCGAAAGGCATCGTGAGTGCATCTCCAGAATTGTGCGCCATACCCTTGATTCCAATCCGCGCTTCCGGCGGTATCCATCTTCTTGCTTGTCACGAAGCTGATCCAGTTCGCTGGAACAAGTTGTTGTCCATTCCACGCCCCTTGTTGTAACAGAAATTGCCCGAAGCGGCTTAATTCCTCTGTGCTGATGTATAATCCAGTGCATCCAAGCGTTCGGCCTAATGGACAGGTGTCCCATTGAATATCCTGCATGTCAAGCGGCTCGAACAACCGAGGCATTAAATAGTCGCGCACCGTTTCGCCTGTGGCAGCCTGCAAAACAGCCGATAACATAAAGGTGTCGCCGCTGCTATAAATAAAACGCGCTCCAGGTGCATGGTCTAAAGGGAGCGACATGTAATGCTTTACCCAATCCCTTTCTGTGAGATGCGCACGTTCTTCATAGGATAATGGACCTGTATCATGCCCCGATGACATCGTGAGGAGATGAAGCAGGGTTATTTCTTCTGCGAAATGGGTGCACTCATCCCGAGGCAAAGCTTTGTATTCCGGGAATACATCGCCAAGCTTCGTACTCAAGGATAGCTTACCTTCGTGAATGGCCATGCCAATGGCGATACACGTGAAAGATTTACTAACGGAGTGCTGTAGACGGCGTTGATCTTTCGAGAATTCAAGACGGCCCACGGGAACCCCGTGTTGCCGAATAAGGATGTTAGAAATATTCAATTGTTGCGCTTGAATGCGTATTATGAGGTCGTTAAGCGGCAGCATGAAATTCCTCCTCACAAATGGGTGAAAGCGTGCAGATCCCTTATGTAACAGTCATAGAAACGTTTCCACATAAAAGTTTCATTTTTCGTTCCTTGATCAGTATACACCAATAATTTCCCAAAAACCAAAACATATATCACGATTGAATTCATAAAAACATACTATCATATGTTAAAAATAGATTTTTTTGTTATAATTCTGCATAACCTCTTTGGATATTTAAAATATTAAGTGTTGACTGTAACGCGATAAGAGGAGTAATATTGTTTTTGCAAACGGATTCAGCAAGAAAAACAGAATGATTATGAGGATTGTGGAATCGTTTCCTCATCATTTTCATGGTTTTCTATAAGGAAGTACAAATGGGGGTACGAATCAACCAAATGAATATTAAAGATATTGCAAGGTTATCCGGTGTGGGCATTTCAACCGTATCTCGAGTTCTGAATAATTCAGGATTCGTGAGTGAGGAGACCCGCGCCAAGGTTATGGCGGTGGTGAAAGAGCATAATTATGTCGTCAACCGCAATGCTCGCAATCTCAAATCTCCGCAGTCAAAGACGATCGGGCTGATGGTTAAAGGGATCGCCAATCCCTTCTTCTCGAATATGATTCGCGAAGTGGAGAAGCAAGTGAACTTGAGAGGATATCCTCTCCTGATCCAGCATGTGGAGGACGGGAGCGATGAGATCAGCGTTGCAGCACAGCTCGTCAAGGAGAAGAACTTGCAGGGGGTGATCTTCTTCGGGGGGACCTATGATCACTCGGCAGAAAAATTCAGACAGTTATCGATTCCTTTCGTATTGACGACGATTACGACGAATCAGGACGTAGATCCCAGCCTCTTCTCCAGCGTCATCATTGATGATGTATTAGAAGCTTACAAGGCGACGAGCTACCTGATCTCGCTGGGCCACAAGAAGATTTGTTTCCTGGCCAGATACCCGTTGTTCGAGAACACGACAGGGAACAAACGTTTTATTGGGTATAAGCAGGCATTGGAGGAGCATGGAATTGAGTTCGATCCTGCATTAATTGAGGATTGCGAATATAGTCCAAGCTCGGGATTTGCGGCAACGAAGCGTTTATTGAATAAGCAGAAAGGTTTTACAGCTATTTTTGCCGCGTCGGACGCCATTGCGATTGGGTCGGCGAAGGCGTTGCTCACCGCAGGCTTGTCCATTCCGGATAATGTATCCATCATCGGGTTTGACGGGATTGAGATGGCGGAGTATTACCATCCCGCGCTGGATACCATTATTCAACCGGGTGTTGAGATGGCAAGCAAGAGCGTGGAAATTTTGTTTGATTTGATGAACCGCCAATCCGAAAACAAACACATCGTGTTTGAATCAAAGCTTGCCAAACGGGGTTCCTGCAAGAAAATGAACTAGCCTGATCATGCGAAGGAAGGAGGGGATCTACTGTGGCTTTGTTAACCATCGAAACAGGTTCTCCCACCTTGCGCATGACAACCAGCATTCACGTCATTTCACCGTTTGATGCGGGGCGTCAAAATAATGGAACGCTTTATCTATTACACGGCGCAGGAGATAATGCCAGCACCTGGCATCGACTGACGACGATCGAGCAATATGCCGCACAGTATGGATGTACCGTGATTATGCCAGGAGTAAATCGCAGTTATTACACGGATATGTCGTATGGTTTGGATTACTTCACGTATGTAACCCAGGAGCTGCCCGACTTGTGCAGTCGAGTCCTGAAGTTCAATACGGATCCGGAGAAGACGTTTGTGGCCGGGCTCTCGATGGGAGGTTATGGCGCCTTGAAATGTGCCTTAACCTATCCGGAGCGTTATCGCAAAGCGGTATCACTATCCGGTGTGACCGATATTCAAAGGCGATTGCGGGACCCGGCAATGACTCCTGAAGGAATTCGAGAGATGCAAGGGGTTTTCGGTGAGCAGCTTCAAGTTGAACCGCGAGATGATCTCTATGCATTGGCAGTCAAGCTTCTGCAAGATGGCGGGAAGCGGCCTTCTCTACTTGCATGCTGTGGTGCAGAGGATCCGTTCGTTCAGATGAATCGGGAGTTTGCACAATATATGAGTACGACGGCATTCCATTATCGATACGTTGAGACGCCTGGAACGCATGATTGGCGATTCTGGGAACAACATTTAAAGACAACATTTGAGTTTCTCTTTGGGTAATCCGAGATTGGATGCTCGAGATCTGACTCAACCAGGGTGAGGGGATGTACATTGAAATCGGATGCTGCAGTGGTACCTGTTAAAAGATCGGAATCGGCAACGCGAGCGCTGTTCAGGAACATCTGGAAGAACCGGATGGTGTATACCTTGTTGATTCCAGGATTGGTTTGGTTATTCCTGTTCGCATACATGCCGATGGGCGGCTTGTCACTGGCGTTTAAAGAATTTAAAGCGAACTTAGGCATTTGGGGAAGTCCATGGATTGGCTTCGAAAATTTCAAATACGTTTTCCGCGATCCGGCTTTTAGTGCCGCGGTATGGAGGACGATTTACGTTAATGTGATTAAGATGGCTATTACGTTCCCGTTTCCCATCTTACTCGCCTTATTACTCAATGAATTGCGAATGAAACGCTACAACAAAATGCTGCAAACGGTATTTACGTTTCCGCAGTTTCTCTCGTGGATTGTAGTTTCGGGGATCGTAATCAATCTGTTAGCGTATGACGGTTTTGTTAATAGTATTTTGACGATGCTTGGGTTTCATACAATTAATTTCTTGGGATCAGAGAAGATGTTTCTGCCCTTGTTAATTATTTCAGACATATGGAAATCGACCGGATGGGGAGCCATTATTTATCTGGCTGCGATCTCCGGGATTGATATGGACCAATATGAATCAGCACAAATCGATGGGGCTACCCGACTTCAACAGATGTTTAAGATTACGTTGCCGAATATTATGCCGACGATAACGATCATGTTTATCCTTGCTGCAGGCGGGTTGATGTCTTCCGGTTTCGACCAAATTTTCAACTTGGCGAATGCGGCGACGAAGAATGCTTCCGAGGTACTCGATGTGTACATCTATCGAATTACCTTCCAGTCTTCAACTGATTTCTCATTCTCAACCGCAGTCAGCTTGTTCCGGTCTGTGATCAACATGGTTCTGCTTCTAGCAGCAGATAGGGCCGCGAAGTTACTAGGCGGAGATGGTTTGTTCCGTTAGAAAGGAGGGGTTAAGAAGTGGCACATGAACTTAGGAAAAAGAAGAAGTACACCACCCTGGATTACGTCATTTTCGCCATTCTTACCATTTGCGGGCTGGCGATTATTATTCCGTTCTGGAATGTGATCATGATCTCGTTCTCGACCCAGAAGGAGTATGCAAGCAATCCGTTAATGCTGTTCCCTAAGCATCCTACCTTAAAGAACTACAGTATGCTATTTGCGGATGGACGCATTATTACGGGTTACTTGAATACGTTCAAATTGCTTCTGCTCGGCTTACCGATCAGCATGTTCTTAACGACGAGTATGGCGTATGGTTTGAGCCGCAGGACGTTTCCAGGCAAGAAGCTGATCATGATGCTTGTTCTGTTTACGATGATTTTCAATGGAGGAATTGTCCCTCTTTATCTGGTCATGAAGTCTTTATCGCTTACAGGGACCATATGGGCTGTTGTTCTGGCGGGTTCGTTCAGCGCCTTCAATATGATTCTTATGATGAACTACTTCTACGGTTTGCCGGAAGCGTTGATGGAATCCGCCCGTATCGACGGTGCCGGGGAATGGAAGATTTTGTTTAGAGTGATTTTGCCGCTATCTGCGCCGATTCTAGCAACCATTACATTATTTTATGGCGTAGGGATTTGGAATAGCTGGTATGATGCGATGGTCTTCCTGCGGAAGGCGGATCAGATGCCTCTACAAAACGTACTCCGCAGTATTATCGTGGAATCTCAGACAAGTTCAGCGAATGCAACCAGTATGGGGGCTGTCACGAAGGATACCTTCTCGACAGGGATGAAAATGTCGGCCGTATTCGTCACCATGGTGCCGATTATGTGCTTCTTCCCAATGTTGCAGAAGCACTTCTCCAAAGGGGTTATGACTGGGGCTATTAAGACCTAGATCATGATAGTCATATCGCAACACGGTGTTTTACGCAATTCTCACTAAATCCTAAGGGGGATACAGATGAACTCGACGAAAAACAGCACGGCAAAAAGAATTCTTGTTATGTTATTCTGCCTTACACTCGTTGCATCATTAGCCGCATGTGGTAGTAAGCAAGAGGCAAGTGACAGTAAAGACTCCGGCACCTCGACATCCACGGATTCGGGAGCAACAGGAGAGAAAAACTACGACAAACCACTTACCATTTCGATTGCTTCGCTTACGGAGTTGAAGGATGGCGCGCTGGATAATCCTTTCCACAAATGGTGGACAGATAAATACAATATTAAATGGGATTACAACTACGTGCCTTGGGATAACTGGGATGAGAAATTGCGTCTCTGGATTGTTTCCGATGACTTGCCGGATGTAGCTTCCTGGAACTATAACCAGGGGGATGCAGCGAAGTATGTAGATCAAGGGATGCTGTACAAATTCCCGGATGATTGGAAAACGCGATGGCCGAATGTTGCAAAGGCGTATGAATCAACAGGTCTAGGTGACCGTTTGGAGGAGCAGTTCGGCGGTACTTATATTTTGCCTAAGCCCGTCTACTTCGAGAACAAGCCGGCTGATCCATTGATGAACCAAATTGGCGTTATTGCCCTGCGCAGCGATTGGGCGAAGGCCGTTGGCTTCCCATTGAAGGATGCTTACACCGTACAAGAGTTGTTCGATTTCGCTCGTCTAGTGAAAGAGAAAGATCCAGGTAAAGTGGGCTCCAAGCTCGTTCCGATCGCATTCGATGCCGGAGATGCCTTGACGGAGATTATTATGGCGAACGCTGCGCATTCCCGTGTGGAATCTGCATTCTACAAAGATGCAAGCGGCAAGTATGTATGGGGGCCTGCGGATCCAGATACATTGACCGGCTTGAAAGATCTGCAACAAGCCTACAAAGAAAAATTATTGTCTCCAGAATTCTATACGTATAAAAACGGGGAGACGGGTCAGAAGTTTGCCACTTCTGGTGAAGCGGCAATCACGGGTCTTGGCGGCTTGGCTTCCTATCGTCAAGATATGCACAAACGCTTCAAAGACGGCTTGAACATCGACAGTAAAGAAGTTGTACATTCTGCGCTTGTGCTTGGGGATGATGGCAAATATCGCAACTTGGAACAGCCAAACTACTGGTCGTCCTTGATTTTCTCGCCCAACATCTCGGAGGAGAAGTTTGAACGGATCATGGATTTGATCGATTACTCCACAAGCCATGAAGGTCAACAAATCGTAAACATGGGCTTTGAGGGCACGGATTGGAAAATGAACGATCAGAATGAAATGGAGAGCATTTTGCCAGAAGGAACCACGCTTTCTTCGAAATATCCGGGGATCTTCGAAGGTTTATACGTACTTGGTGATGACTTTAGTGTTATAAACCCAGCGATCGATAAAGATTTCCGTGATCGTGCAGTGAAAATGTATCAACTTAAAGCTGAATTAGGCAAGAAGGATGAGGCCTACTCGAAGTATGACTGGGACTTCCAATTATATGCTTCTAAAGCGAAAGATCAAGCCTCCTTCGACTATGCGACAGAATATACCAACTTGATTCTGCAACCGGGAGATTTAGAAGATAACTGGAAAAAATGGGTTGAGAGCAAACAAACGCTGGTACAACCTCTTCTCGACGAACTTAACAATATGAAGAAGTAAGGCAAATGAAAAGGACCTGAAGTGCGGGACATGGACTCTGGACTTCAGGTCTTTTTGTAGTAGTGCATTGGAGGATTTCGAATGAATAATCAGCAATTACTCGATATCATCAGTCAGATGACTTTAGATGAAAAAATCGCTCAACTCCAGCAGCTTACCGTTAATTTCTTTGAAGGAGCTGAAGGGGAAGGCGAGTTTACAGGGCCGCGCGAAGAGATGGGAATTAATGAAGAGGTTGTTCATAATGCAGGCTCGATTCTAAACTATGTGGGTGCCGAAAAAGTGAAGGCCGTCCAGGACGCGCATTTGAAGAATAACCGTCATGGGATTCCGCTCCTGTTTATGGCGGATGTGGTGCATGGTTTCAAGACGATTTTTCCGATTCCACTTGCCATGGGCTGTTCTTGGGATATGGATCAAGCGGAGCAGAATGCGAGGGTCGCTGCGAAGGAATCCGCCGTATCCGGATTGCATGTTACTTTTGCGCCGATGGTTGATCTTGTGCGTGATCCTCGTTGGGGCCGTGTCATGGAGTCTACGGGGGAAGATCCGTATTTAAATAGTCTATACGCACGTGCTTTTATTCGAGGATTTCAAGGCGGCGCGCTTTCGGATGATCCTGAGCGGATCGCTGCATGCGTGAAGCATTTCGCTGCTTACGGTGCCGTGGAAGGCGGGCGTGAGTACAATACGGTTGATCTTTCGGAGCTGCAGCTTCGGGAGAGTTATCTTCCGTCCTATCGCGCAGCTTTGGATGAAGGGGCGGCTATGGTTATGGCCTCCTTCAACGTGTTGGATGGGATTCCGGCAAGTGGAAATGTGAAGCTGATGCGTCAGCTTCTTCGTGAGGAGTGGGGGTTTGATGGAGTTCTAATCTCGGATTGGGCATCCATTAAAGAGATGATTGCTCACGGCGTAGCTGAAGACGAGGCGGAGGCCGCGCTTAAAGCGATGCGTGCAGGTCTGGATATTGAAATGATGACGCCGTGTTATGTGCATCATTTGGCAGCTCATGTGACCGCGGGTCGCATCGAAGAGCAGCTTATCGATGAGGCCGTACTTCGTATTTTGCAATTAAAGCAGAGGTTGGGATTATTCGAAAACCCTTATCACGGCGCGGATCCGGTTCGGGAAGCGGAACTTATTCTGTGTGAAGAGCATCGTCAGATCGCCAGACAAGCTGCGATCAAATCGAGCGTACTTTTGAAAAATGAGAATAACGTGTTGCCATTAACGGCGAGTTCACGCATCGCCTTAATCGGACCGTTTGCGAGCAGCAATGACATCTTGGGGCAATGGTCATGTGTGGGAGATAAGGAAGATGCGGTGATCCTGATGGACGCAATGATCCAGCGTGCAGGTGCCGAACGGATTATTGTGGCTGAGGGATCCGGCATCGATGAGATGACAGAAGCGCAGTGGAGAGAGGCAGAAGCGGCTGTAAAGGATGCAGATGTCCTTGTCCTGGCGCTGGGGGAAGAATCGCTGATGAGCGGTGAGGCGCGTTGCCGCACGGATATTACGTTGCCGGTTGCGCAGCGTGAGCTGTTACGTCGGGCTAAAGGGCTTGGCAAGCCTGTAGTTGTGGTGCTCTTTAATGGCAGACCGCTTGATTTAAGCGGTGTGTATGATGTGGCGGATGCGCTTCTAGAAGTTTGGTTCCCAGGCACGGAAGGCGGTGCAGCGATTGCGTCACTCCTCTATGGCGATGCGGAGCCAACGGGACGCCTGAGCATGTCCTTCCCTGTTAGCGTGGGTCAGATTCCGATTTATTACAATACGTACAATACAGGGCGTCCATTGCTCTCTCCGTACTCAGGGGAAGTCTATGTGAGCCGTTATTTGGATGCTCCCAATGAGCCGTTGCTCCCCTTTGGTTATGGACTTGGCTACACGACATTTACGTATAGTGAACCGAAATTATCCAATCCAGTTATGAGTGCTGAAGGTTTATTGAAGGTGACGGTTTCCGTGACAAACACCGGCGCTCGAGCAGGTGAAGAAGTCGTTCAACTGTATGTCCGTGACTGGTCGGGAGAGGTCATCCGACCGTTGAAAGAGTTGAAGGACTTCGCCAAGATCAAACTTGCTGCAGGGGAAACGGGCGAAGTTGTATTTGTTCTGACAGAGGAGCAGTTAAGATATACGCATTCTGACTTATCCTTTTCTAGTGATAATGGCAAATTTACAGTATTTGTCGGGCCGAATAGCCGGGATGTCCAAAGTATTGATTTTATGCTGGATAAGCAAAAGGTGCCGCAGTTCGTTTAGCAGACTGCGACTCAATATAGATATGGAAAAGAGATGAGATAGAACATGGCGAATCATGCGTCCAATAGCGTTATACACGCGCCGCATTACGTGCTTGAGAATGGCGGACTCACGTTCTCCTTCTTGTATAGTGGCGATGTGTATGAGATGAAATCCGGAAGTACGATGATGAATCAGCTCCTTTCACATTCCGTCGACGGTTCTCTAAATAATCTGTACTTGCGTATTCATGACGAAACAGGAATTCATGCCGTTCCTCTGCTGGGCATTCGTTCAAATTCAACCGTTTGCCGCGTGGGTCATCGGATGATTTGGCAGGGCGAAGCGGAGGGGATTTCTTATCGAGTCGTATTTACCTTAACTGCACAAGCGATTTGGTTCTGGGAAGTAGAACTGGAAGGTGCAGGGAAATGGGTAGACGTGATCTACGGTCAAGATGTTGGGATCGCTTCTCCCAGTGCTGTACGCAGTAATGAAGCTTATCTGTCGCAATATATGGATCATTCCGTATTTAACGATGAGCTGAAGGGGTATGTCGTCTGTTCGCGCCAGAACCAGCCCCAGGCGGGTGAGTTCCCTTATCTGCAGCAGGGCTCGTTAACGAAGGCGGTTGGCTATTCAACGGATGGCTTCCAGTTCTTCGGTCTATCGTACAAGGAAACGAATCAACCGGAAGCGCTAGCGCAGAAGACGCTTGCTAATGAAGTCTATCAATATGAATTTGCGTATACGGCATTACAATCGGAGCTCGTTGCGTTGAACGGGAAAGCGAACTTCGTATTTTACGGATTGTTCCAATCCCATCATGCTTCGGCTGTTCAGGAATTGGAGTTCGCATCCGAAGTAGCTGCCGCTTGGGTACAAGTGAAGCAGGAGCCTGTCGTTGCGGGAACAGAGTTCGTCCGTGCAACATTATCGCCGCAGCTTGGTGAGCCGGTACGGACGGAGTCCTTTACGACAGAAGAGCTGAATCAGTTATTCCCGAATCGCCGCCAGGAGGAGCGGGAGGGCGATACGCTGTTATCCTTCTTTACGGATACGTATGAGCATGTCGTGCTGAAGGAGAAGGAATTGCGCGTTGAGCGTCCGCATGGTCACATTCTGATGAGCGGCAGCAACGATCGGGTGAACAGCAATGTAATATCTACGACGGCTTATATGTACGGCGTGTTCAACTCGCATATCGTTGTCGGGAACACCAATTTCAATAAACTGATGAGCAATACAAGAAATGCATTAAATGTCGCGAAGATGTCCGGACAGCGTATTTATGTCCGCATGGAGGGTCAGTACCGTTTGTTAACCATGCCGTCGGTGTTCGAGATCGGGTTTAACTATGCGCGTTGGTACTATAAAATGGCTGACGATGTATTGGTCATTACGAATTATTCCATGGCAGATGCGCCGCAATTGTCGTTGGAATTCCATTCGTTGAAAAGGCGCGAATATTCCTGTCTGGTGACGAACCAAATCACGATGAGCGTGAATGAATTCGAGGTTTCTTACCATCAACGGACGGAATCCCATGCGGTCATTTTCACGGCGGATGCATCCTCATTAAGCCATAAATTCTATCCTGCATTGAAATATCGGCTTGAAGTGCTAGGCACAACCATGAGGGTATGCGACGAGAAGAAGTTGTTAACGCCAGCTCCGGCGCATCTCGCGCCGTTAACTGTATTGGAGTTGGCGGCCAGCTCCCAATGGACTCTATCGATTCAAGGAAATGTCGATGGCCGGCTCCAAGAAGTGAAGCAGCCGGAAGCAACGGACGAGATTGAGAAATATCGTTCGTTCCTCGCCGACTTGATGAATGGCTTCCGTTTAACGGAGCAATCGGAAGAGGGTTCACTCTTTAAGATGAACGCGCTCGCATGGTGGTATACGCATAATATGCTGGTTCACTACTCGATGCCGCATGGTCTGGAGCAATATGGCGGCGCGGCTTGGGGAACACGCGATGTATGCCAAGGTCCTGTGGAGTATTTCATGTCGATGGGAAAATATGAACAGGTTCGCGAGATTATATTAACCGTCTTCATGCACCAATATGAGGACGACGGGAACTGGCCGCAATGGTTCATGTTCGATAACTATAGTACGATTCAGCAGGAGGAGAGCCATGGCGATATTATCGTATGGCCTTTGAAGGTGCTTGGCGATTACTTGTCCATTACGCAAGATTACGGCATTCTGGAGGCAAAGATTCCGTATACTGTGAAAGGCTCCTTCGAGTTCACCGCGCATCAGGCGACATTGCTTGAGCATGCGATGAAGGAAGTTGACTATATTAAGGGGCATTTCTTGCATGACACGTACCTCTCCTCCTACGGCGATGGAGACTGGGATGATACATTGCAGCCCGCCAATGCGCAGTTGAAGAAATACATGGTGAGCAGTTGGACGGTTGCTTTGACGTACCAGACAATAAAGAGATTCGCCCAGGTAATGAGTCAGGTTAATGCAGCTGCAAGTGCGGAATTGACCCAAATGTATGAAGGGATTCAACGCGACTTCAATCGTTATATGCTAGAGACCGAGGTGGTGCCCGGCTTCTTGTATCTGGAAGATGCGGATAAACCGAAGCCGATGCTGCACCCGACCGAGAGCGAAACGGGGATTCAATACCGCCTGTTGCCGATGACGCGCAGTATGATCGGTGAGCTGTTCACGCCAGAGCAAGCGGCAGCGCATTATGATCTCATTCATCGCGAGCTGCTCTGCCCTGATGGCGTACGCCTGATGAACCGTCCTGCACAGTATGCCGGCGGTGTGAGCACGCATTTTAAACGCGCGGAGCAAGCCGCCAATTTTGGCCGCGAGATTGGACTTCAATATGTTCATGCGCATATCCGCTATGTCGAAGCTTCAGCGAAATTAGGCCGTCGCGATCAGGTGTGGAAAGCCCTTGAAGTGATTAATCCGGTGGGGATTCGCGAAGTCGTTCCGAATGCGGAGCTGCGTCAATCGAATTCCTACTTCAGCAGCTCGGACGGAAAATTTAACAACCGTTATGATGCACAGGAGCAGTTCAACAAGCTGCGCACAGGAGACGTTGCCGTGAAGGGCGGATGGAGAATCTACTCCAGCGGTCCGGGGATCTATATAAATCAGCTGATCTCGAATGCATTGGGGATTCGGCAAGAAGAAGGCCATCTGGTTATTGACCCGGTTTTGCCGGAATCGTTAAACCATATGCGCTTTCACTTCATGGTTCAAGGCGTCAAGGTCGAATTTGTTTATCATCTGACCAACCGCGATTCCATTGAGCGCATTACGATGAATGGTCAAGAGCTTCACTTCGAATATACCGCTAATCGTTATCGTGCAGGCGGCGCGTGCATCCAGCCTGACGAATTTGAAAGTTTGGTTCAAGCGGGCCGGAATATCATTGAAATTTACATGTAGATGAGACGGGAAGGAGATGGAACGCATGAGTATACCCTTGAAATTTCGCGAGGACGGTTCCTTTAAGATTTTGCAGTTTACAGACCTTCATATCGGGGAAGGCGCGGAGAAGGACGAGAAGACGATTGCATTAATGAAAAGGCTGATCGCTGAAGAAAAGCCTGATTTTATTGTGCATACAGGCGATCATATCTGGTCTCACGTCAGCGAGGACCCGATTCCGAGCTTCCGTCTTGCGATTTCCCCTGCGGTGGAATCGGGTATTCCATTCGCAAGTATCTTCGGCAATCATGATGCCGAAGTTAATGTAACGCGACAGCAGCTGCTGGATATATTGCTTGAGCATGACACCTGCTTGACGCAGACGGGTCCTGAAGATATTTCGGGATTGGGCAACTTCCTGCTTACCGTCCATGGATCGAAGGAGGATGATGAGAAATTAGCGATGTATTTTCTGGATTCCGGCATAGAGGCGGCGAAAGAGATCGGCGGCTATGAGTGGATTCATACCGATCAAGTTGCGTGGTACCTCTCGGCATCGCGTCATATGACGAAAAAGCACGAAGCTCCATTACCTTCCTTAGCGTTCTTCCATATTCCGATTCCGGAGTATGAGACCTCGTTAATCCGCGGCAGAGCCGTCGGACACAAGTTTGAGAAGGTCTGCTGTCCGGATCTGAATTCGGGGCTATTCACCGCCATGCTGGATCAAGGCGATGTTTTTGCTACCTTTTGCGGGCATGATCATGATAATGACTTTATGGGCTGGCTCCATGGCATTCAACTATGCTATGGACGCGTAACAGGCTACAACACCTATGGTCGATTGCAGCGCGGGGCCCGAATCATTGAGCTGCAAGAAGGATCACGTGAGTTTAGGACATATTTGCATTTGGATGACGGCACGATTGTGAATTAGCACGTGAACAAGCAATCTCCTGGCAGCAGGGGATTGCTTATTTATTATCCAGCAGAGTATTGACGTTCCCCATAATCGATGTTATATTGTGCATACACGATATGCACAATTTATTTTTGAGGAGGTAGCGGATGCTGGCTTTAGATGTTCGAAATATTAACAAGAAATTTCCGAGCTTTGAGCTCAAGGATGTTTCGTTCCAGCTGGAGAAGGGATTTATTATGGGCTTTATCGGGGTAAACGGAGCGGGGAAAACCACCACGATCAAATCGATTTTGAATATGACTCGCGTCGACAGCGGTGAAATCCATATCCTGGGGCGAAATTTGAATGAACACGAACTTGAATTGAAGCAAGACATCGGTTTTACTTTTGGAGGCATCGATTTTTATACGCGCAGCAAAATCAAGACGTTGACCGGGACCATCAAAAAGTTCTATCAGAACTGGGACGACAAGAAGTATTCCTACTATCTGCGGAGATTCCGATTGGATGAGAATAAGAAGATCGCCGATCTGTCGACCGGCATGAAGGTGAAGTACAGCCTGGCTCTTGCATTGTCTCACGGAGCGAAGCTGCTCATCCTCGACGAACCGACGAGCGGGCTTGATCCGGCTTCGAGGGACGATCTGCTGGAGATCTTTCAAGAGCTGATTGTGGACGGCGAAGTCAGCATTTTGTTCTCGACGCATATTACCTCGGACTTGGAGAAGTGTGCGGATTACATTACCTTTATTGCGAATGGGCAAATTGTTCTTAGCGGCGAGAAGGAAGAATTCAAAGAAGCTTATCTCCTGTTGAATGGTTCCGAGAGCGAATTGAAGCGGGTGAAGGATCGATTGATTTCTTATAAAATGAATTCATTTGGTTTCACCGGGTTAATTCGTGCGAAAGACTTCCATCCGTCTTCCGGCATCAAAGCGACAACGCCAAGCCTAGAGGATATCCTGATCTATTACACGAAGAAGGGGGAGGAAATTCATGGTTAACTTGATCAAGAAGGATCTCAAGCTGGGTGTGCATCCTCTGTTTTTGATCATGCCGGTGTTGACTGGGGCTTTAATGTTTATCCCCGGCTGGATTTACTTTATTGTGATTCTGTATTTCTGCTGGATTACCGTTCCGAATATGTTCAATCAATTTCGTTCGCAAAATGATTTGATGTTTACCTCGATGATGCCTGTCAGAAAACGGGACATTGTCAAAGCCCGAGTATTCGTGATCACAGGTCTGGAAATCGCGCATATCGTAGTTGCCTTGGTCTTTGGCATGATCACCTTCCGCTTATATCCGGATGTGAACTATATTTTCTTCCCGCCGAATTTAGGTTTCTTTGGTCTCTGCTTTGCCATGCTGGCGATCTTTAACCTTATTTTTCTCCCTATATATTACAAAACCGCTTATAAATTTGGCATGGCATTGCTTGCCTCTGTCGTGGCTGCCACGCTGTTCGCCGGAATAGCCCAATGGCTCGGGATTCAAAATTCGAGGCTGAACGGGATCTTTTATGGTACGGAGGCGCATCACGTAGCACAGCAGGCCTATATTCTCATCGCGGGGATCGCCCTCTTCCTGGCACTTACGGCTATTGGATACCGGATTGCCCTCAAACGATTCCTTCAAGTGGAGATCCAATGAATGTAGCTATTTCGAGCACCTCGGAGAAACCGATCTATCAACAGCTGTTCGAGCAAATCAGCGCTCAAATTCTGAAGGGGGAGCTGGAGAGCGGCTACAGTTTGCCCCCGATCAGACAAGCCGCCCATGAGCTGCGGGTCAGTGTCATTACCGTCAAGAAGGCTTGGGAAGAACTGGAACGGCTTGGCTTAATCCATACGGTCACCGGAAAAGGCTGCTTTGTGGCCGAATTCTCGCCGGAGGAGATGCAACGCAGACGCGACGAAATGGTGATGAAACAACTGGCGAACGAGGTGGACTACTACAAGTCGTTTGGCCTATCCTTGGATGAAATGATCGAGGTATTGAAGAAAGTTTATTAAGAAGCCGCATCAGCGGCTTCTTTAGTTCCTGCAAGGAAAGCTTCACGTTTTCAAGTTTGACCCAACCTGGGAATCCCGGGCTGGACGCTTTGCATGATTATCCCGTTTGATCAGAAGTAGAGAACCTGAATGAAAGGGATAATCGTACAAAGCAGCGTGCAGGCGACTCAAGACACGAACCCGGAAAAAAATCAGCTGGTGCGCCGCACCATCAGTTCTGTCGGGAACACTTCTTCGACCGGAGCGACCGGATCCCCGTCGGATTCAATGGATTTGATCATCAGCTTGGAAGCGGCCTCGGCCAATTCGTTGATGGGGTGGCGTATGGTCGATAAGCTCAACAGTTCGGAAACGGTTGGCATATCGTCGATGCCCAACACGGCGAGTTGTTTCGGGACGGCCAGGTCCAAATCCTTGCAAGCCTTCAATGCCCCAATGGCCGAGATGTCGTTCAAACAAAACAACGCTTGGGGCAGTTGGTTGGATTGGGCCAGATTCACCACGGTATCGTATCCGAATTGCTCCGTCATATCGCCCGTTAACACCGTCGTCAGCCTGCCCTGCTGCTGCAGGGCCTCGCTGGCTCCGTTCAGCCGGTCGTCGAATCCGGGAACATGCCCGTGCGGATACGTCAAAATGATCAAATTGTCATAACCGCGGGACAATATGTGGTTCACCCCGATTTGCCCGCTCTGATAGTCATTGACGCGCAGCACATGCGCGCCGTAGGGCAAATTATGACGGCCTACCGTAATGACCGGTACGTTGAGACTCATCAGTTTGGGCATGAATTTCTCCGTTTCCATCGTGGCTTTGACGATAATCCCGTCGACCATCTGGACGTTCATAAAGATTTCTTCAAAGTCCAGCAGGATGATCTTATACCCCAAGACCTTTAGCTGCTGCTTGATGACTTTGGCGAAGTGGAGAAAGTATAAGTCTTCGAAATACCCGTCCCCGTCATAAATACTATCGGATAATACAAGCCCGATGGTATGCATTCTGCCGGTAATCAGGCTTTTGGCCACCGGGTTGACTTGATACCCCAGCTTTTTGATCGAGAGACGGATCTTCTCCTTTGTCTCCACGCCCATTTTCTGATAGTTGCCGTTTAGAAAATGGGAGACCGTCGCGGGCGATACCCCCGCGTCTTTGGCGACTTGAACCAAGGTAACCCTTTTATTCGTCATGTTCAAACCTCTATTTCTTTATGTTTTGCAAAGTGTCTCCAAATTAGCGCGGGCGTCTGTCCAGCACGCCGGGCAGTTCGGGAAACGCTTGATGCGGCTCAGTCTGATACCAGTAAGATACGGAGCTCACGTCGTCGCTTCTTTCGAACAACGCCTTGCCGTCATGCCCGATCTGCTGAACGGTGACCCGCAAATCCTCCTCAAATAAAATGGGATCAAGTATATGCCAACGATAGAAACCGCGCATCGGACAAGCGGCTCCATCGTAAATATGCGCTCTTGTCGTATCCGTTACTGCAAAATACGGAAAACCCATAAATGGGGTGGAGTACGTCTGCTCATGAACCGGATTGCCGTTGTCGGGTCTCACGAACCCCCAGGCGCCGCCGAAGTAATCCTCCGCCCCCGTGCCGCAAATCGTCGGCCAGTCCTTGTCGCCGTCCAGGTAAAATTTCACTTCTCCTTCGCCGTACCAATAGCGGGACAGGGAGGTCCAGGCCATGTAGGTGCCGATGTATTTCCCTCTTCCTTTAATTCCATCAAGAATCGTATAATCCTGCTTAAGCTTCGTCGGATTTTCCCGACG
Source organism: Paenibacillus phocaeensis (assembly GCF_900021165.1). Taxonomy (GTDB): domain Bacteria; phylum Bacillota; class Bacilli; order Paenibacillales; family Paenibacillaceae; genus Fontibacillus; species Fontibacillus phocaensis. The sequence goes on from NZ_FCOQ01000018.1 coordinate 206,792, forward strand.
GAATTGAGCGTGGAAATATTCCGTGTCCTCCGGAAGCTCATCGACCAGCATGTAATCAAATTGGTAGAAAAACGCCTCGATTTCCTGAGGATGTTCATTCGTAATGGTTACTTTGGCCGCCTTTCTAAAAGGCATCGCAAAGTAGCTGTTCATGCCGCCAACCGGATTGACCACGATCGGTATGGAATTGACGACCGCTCTGGCGCCAAAGCCGTTGCAAAAGAAATCGCCGAGCGGAGCTTCAACGGACGGGGATTCTTCGCCGTCCCAATACATCCGCAGCACCAGGTCGCGCAATACGAACCAGCCGGATTCGGTCTGATCGGTTACGGTCATCCAGATATGCTGGATAATGCCGGGGCCTTCGATATCGACGAGCGTGGCCGTCTCGCCCTGGGCCAGCGGGATGAAGGCTTTGCCTTTCCGGGCCACCCCTAGCGGGCCGGCCGCTTGTCCGCCTTCGCCTTTCAAGCCGCGCGGATTTTCCGCTGTGATTGCTCTGCTTCTCCCTTTCATTCTGCCAAAAAGTTGATTCATCGATTGCATGGGGATCTCTCCTTTGTCTCTGCTGGTCTCTTATCCTTTGACCGCGCCGTCGGACACGCCGGCCATCACATATTTATTCAGGAACAGGTAAGTGATGATAATCGGGATGATGCTGATGCAGATGGCTGCAAACGTCTGGCCCCAATCCGTCGCGCCAAACGCCCCGATGAATTCCTGGAGCCCGACGGCGATCGTTTTGTATTGCTTGTCGTTCGTAAAGGTGTTGGAAAATATAAAGTCGTTCCAGATGAAAATAAAGTTGATCGAAGCGACCGTAACCGTCGTGTTGATAGTCAGCGGCGAAATGATTTTATAGAACACCTGATAGATATTGCAGCCGTCGATCACGGCGGCTTCGATCAATTCATTAGGCACATAGCTGTAGAAGCTGGTAAAGATCAGAATCGATAGCGGCAGGGCAAAGCCGACTTGCGGCAGGATCAATGCCAGATAGGAATTCAGCAGCCCGTAGTCTTTGTACATGATAAACAACGGAATCAGGGTGACCTGAATCGGGATCATGATGCCGATCGTAAAGAACAGCAGCAGCTTGGAATTCAGCTTCACCTTCATTTTGACGAGAGCAAATCCCGCCGTTGCGCTGAGGAAAACGATCAATACCAGGCAACTGAAGGTCACGATGGCGGTATTTTTGATATACAGGAGCAGATCACTTTCCCGAAATACGTCAGCATAGTTGGCGAACGACCATACCGTCGGCAGCGAAAACGGCTTTGTCGTCAATTCGATGCTCGATTTGAAGCTGGACAACAACAGCCAGACGACCGGATAGATTTGGACGAGCAGGATCGCGATCACGATAAAATAGAGCAGGAAGGACAGGGAAGTCTTCTTGGATTTCATGTTAGGCTTCTCCTTTCCTGGAATTAAAGATAGCCCGGATGATCAGGACGGCAAGCAGGCTTTCGAGAACGATAAAGACGGCGATCGCGCTTCCGTAACCGTATTGAATTGTGGAGAACGCTTTTTTGTACATATAGGTCGTGACCAGCTCGGTCGTCGAACCCGGCACGCCGATGATATAAGGGATATCAAAGCCGCGCAGCGCCCCGGTGGTGCACATGATCAGCGCCAGACTCAACACGTGCTTGATGCTCGGCAATTTGATGTAACGGATTAGCTGCCAGCCGTTCACGCCGTCGATGGTGGCGGCTTCCTCGATTTCTTTCGGAATGGCGATCAGCGCCGCATAGAAGATCACCATGTACATCCCTGTGAAACGCCAGCCTTCGGGAATGGAGACGGCGATCAGCGCGGTGTGCGGGTCGGATAACCAGGCGCTTTGCAGATGGCCCAGCCCGATCCACCCCAGGAACATGTTGAGCAGGCCGAGCGGCTGCAAGGAATAGAAGTTGCGGAACATCTGGGCGATGGCGACGGTGACCACGACAGCCGGCAAGTAATATAACGTTCTGAAAACGCCGGCCCCTTTTTTGACGTACGAGAGCAACAGCGCGAAAAACAACCCGATGAACACTTGCATCAACACGACGATGATGACGTAGACTAGATTGTTCTGCACGGAGTTCCAAAAGTAAGGGTCGTGAAACATCTTGATATAATTGCCCAGCCCGATATATTTGGCGTCCTTGATGCCGTTCCAATCTTGAAAGCCGTAGTTCAGCGACTGAATGATGGGGACAAAGACGGTTCCCAAATAGAAGAGCAGGGCGGGCGTGATAAATACCAACCATGCTTTCTTATCTTTGAGTACATTCATGTGGAATCTCTCCATTGATTCAGATTGACAAACTTAGGAGGAAAAGTCCCCGCCCGGACCTTGAACGGACCGGGCAGGAGGACAGAGAATATGAACGCAACGATTTAGTTGCTTGCGTTTTGGGCGACGGTGTCGTCAACTTGTTTGGCGAACTCTTCTGGCGTCATGCCCCCCATGGCCAATTTCATGATCAAATCGCTCATGACGGAGTTCGTATTGGCATCCAGCAGCGTATCCCAAGGCTTGGCAAATTCCGAACCGTAGTTGTCCATATCCTGTTTGATCCGCAGGAACAGCTCGGAGAATTTGGACTCGTCTTCAATCGTGAACTTCAGCGGGGACATCTGCTGTTTAGCCACGTAGACGTCGCTGTAATTGTTCAGAACGAAGCTGAGGAAGTCCTTGGCGGTGCCTTCAAATTTGTCCGCGGTTGCCGCCAGGCCGATCCCGCTGTTGCCGAAAAATTCGTTATCCGGCGTCTTGGCGCCTTCCATCGTCGGCAGGTAGAAATAATCGACGTTCCCCTTCATATTATCCGGCAGATTTTCGTCCACGAAGGACGGGATTTCCCAAGTGCCCATGCGATACATGGCGGCTTCGCCGTTAAGGAACATGTTAAGGGCGGTCGTATAATCCGTCGTGGCGAATCCTTGCTGGAAGTACTGGCCGATATCGGAAACGAAGTTGGCTGCCTGCATGCCGACTTCGTCGGTCATTTTCGCTTTCCCTTGGCTCAGATTCCGGGCAAATTCATTCCCGGTGGCGCGGAACGGAATCATCGCCGCATAACGCAGCACGGGCCAGACATCCACGCCGTCAACGGCGATCGGAGTGATGCCTTTGTCTTTAAGCGCTTTGCTGACGGTAAGCATATCGTCGATCGTTTTCGGTACGGACAGATTGTTGTCCGCGAAGATTTTCTTATTGTACCAAGTCATCTCCAAATGATATTCCAAAGGGAGGAGATACAAGCTGCCGTCAGGCAGTTCCTGGTATTTCAGCGCAGGTTCATAGAATTGATCGTACAAGCCCTGCTCGTCCAAGAATTGCTTCATATCAACCAGCATGCCGGCTTCCGCCAATTCCTGAGCGTAGGGATCGGCATCCGTATCGATAAATTCCGGAACCTCGCCGGAAGCGACAAGCGTTCTCAGCTTGGTCAGATACGAAGGTCTGTCGGCCGTTACTTGAATATCCAGCTTGAAGCCGGGATGATCTTCCGCGTAGCGGTCCGCCAGCTCCCGAACGGTTTGAATGATCGCTCCGTTCTCCGGCCGGGCTGTCAGCCAAGTAATCGTTTTACCCTCGCTGACTGCGGACGAATTCCCCTGATTCTCGGCGCTGTCTCCGGCGTTTTTGTTCGCCGAACCGCCGCAGCCCGCGAGAGCGGTGCCAAGTAAAGCGGAAATGACGATAAGAGAGAAGAGCTTAAACTTTCGGCTGTTTTTTGCCATTTCAAAACCCCCAATTTTTAATTTTATCTTTAAAAATCTCATGAAGAGACTTTTAAATTCGCAACAGATTAACGCAATTCCCCGGTCTTGATCTTGACGTCTTGAACTTTAACGGAACCTTCATTGGCATAAAAACCAAGATAGCCGGTTTGGAAGTTATAGATCCGCGTGGTCATCGCAACTCTGTCGTTCACGTAAAGGCACAAAATATCATCCTCTAAAATCAGCTTGACGCGGATTTGATCGTGCTCCGCAAAGCGGAACGGACGCTCCAATTCGATCATTTGCGGTTTGTCGCCGGCGATTTGCCATTGAAAGAAACCGGGCTCGGTCCGAGGCCACATATCGAAAGCAATCCGGTTGTGGAACGGATCGAATTTGATGAAATAGCCGGTATCGAGCGCCTTGTCGGTGCGCAGCGCGATGCCGAAATCCTTCGCCTCGTTCCAATCTGTAAACGCAGCTTCGATCAGGACTTGGGCGGGAAGTTCATTCAACACCCGGTAGGCCAGTCCATCTTGAGAAGCCAATTCGAAGCGGCTGCCGTCATCGCGGCAGTTGCTCTCCGCCTCGAGAGAGAGTGCGGTCTCGGTAATAAAATGCTCATAGATGGCTTGAGGCATCCTAACGAGCAGATCGCCGTCATCATTTTGGTAAATTTCATGCACGACCAGAGTCCCGGCCCATTCCCAATCGCCGTAATCGCTTGACCCCTTCTTGGAAGGAACCCAGCCGAACGCGTACCTTTGCGATCCGTCCGAGGCCGTCTTCGCCGCGTAAAATCCTCTGCCGTCAAAGGTGTCCGGGATCGGGGAACTGTACGCGCCCAGAGTGCTCTTGCTCTTCTTATAATGCGTGACGAACTTCTCGCTGAACGTCGAGTAGACCAGGTAATGCCAGTCTCCCATTTGAAAATAATCCGGACATTCCATCGTGATATATTTGTCCGGACTGTAGAACGGTTCGCGATAATTCCAGTGCACCAGATCATCGGAAGTGAGAAGGGCGATGCATCCGCCTTTCTTCTCGGAGGAGTTCATTAGTCTGGAGGTCACGAGCATCCAGTATTCTTGCCGTTCCTCGTTGAAGAACACGAACGGATCGCGCCAATCGAACTTCTCGTAAATCACCCCGTCGCCGTACAGCTTGAAATCAGCGTCCTTCGTCCAATGAACTCCGTCGGTCCCGGTGGCCTTCAATACAACCTGCAAGGGCTTGCCGTCCACGCAAAACTCGGCGTTGGGATTGTGCCCGGTGTAAAAAAGGTGGTACAAGCCGTCATGGTCCTTGATCACGGAGCCGGTATAAGCGTTGCGGTCCGGCTCGTTTTCGCCGCCGTTGGGCAGCACGACGCCGTAATTCTCAAAATCCAGGCCGTTTTTGGTGGTGATCAGGTTCCACGTCGTATGATTTCCGTAATCGCCGCCAGCTCTTTGATCATGGAGATAATAGAGCTTATACTCTCCACGGTCATAGAACGGGATGACGTCTCCTACCCATCCGTCTTGCGGTTTGAAAAACACTTTTCTCATCTTGTCATCTCCATTTAGTAAAACGTTTTACAAGGATTATGATAAACGCCGTTTTTGGTTTTGTCAACGGTTACATTGCTGTTTTATAACGAATAAAATGATTGTGCTAAAGAAAATATCGAAACGGTATAGTAAAACGATTACCAAGCAAGTAAAATAAAAGAGAAGCACTCACCAAACTTTGAGGAGGAGATCCTATGCGAATCGGTGCGATTGAAGCCGGGGGTACGAAATTCATCTGCGGGGTCGGAAATGAACAGGGGGAAATTCTCGAACGTATCAGCTTTCCGACGGAAACGCCGGAGACGACGTTGGAGCAAGCGGTTGCGTTTTTTCGGGACAAGGGCGTTGAGGCGATCGGGATCGGGTCGTTTGGGCCGATCGATCTGGACCGTTCCAGCCCTGCGTACGGACGGGTGACCACAACGCCGAAGCCGGGATGGGCGGGGTTTGACTTCGTTGGGTATATGAAACGATCCTTTCCGGTGCCGATCGGTTTCGATACCGATGTGAACGCGGCGGTATTCGGCGAGGCGAAGTGGGGCGCGGCCAAGGGGCTGGATAGCTGCGTTTACTATACGATCGGGACGGGCGTCGGAGTCGGAGTGTATGCGGAAGGCAGATTAGTGCACGGGCTGGTCCATCCGGAAGGAGGGCATGTCTTGATCCGCCGGCATCCGGAAGATTCTTTCGCAGGGGCTTGTCCGTTTCATGGCGACTGCCTGGAGGGGATGGCCAGCGGACCGGCGATCGAAAAGCGCTGGGGAGTGAAAGGAAGCGAATTGCCGGACGATCATCAGGCATGGGAGATGGAAGCCTACTATCTGGCTCAGGCTCTTTCGGGAGTTATCCTGCTGCTGTCGCCGAAAAAAGTGATCCTTGGCGGCGGGGTCATGCATCAGAAGCAGTTGTTCCCGCTGGTTCGCAAGCGAGTGGCCCGGAACTTAAACGGCTATGTAGCGGCTCCAGCCATTCTTGACGAAATGGACAGCTACATCGTGCCGCCGGGCTTGGGCGATAACGCGGGATTATGCGGCGCCCTGGCTTTGGGGATCGAAGCGAGCTTGCGCTAACGATGATGCGGAGGCGGCCTTTGCACGATTATCCCTCTCAATCAGGGGGAGCCTCATCCAACAGGAGGAGGCTGATCCAACGGGAGAGGCTGACCCAACGGGATAATCGTGCAAAGCGTCCGGCAGCGTAAGCTTGCGCTAACGATGATGCGGAGGGAGCCTTTGCACGATTATCCCTCTCAATCAGGGGGAGCCTCATCCAACAGGGAGAGGCTGATCCAACAGGAGAGGCTGACCCAACGGGATAATCGTGCAAAGCGTCCGGCAGCGTAAGGGGTCTTTGAAAAAATCTAGTATCGACGCTTCGGGGGAGGGATATGATGTATCACGTGCTGGTAGCGGACGATGAACCGCGTCACCGCCGCGGCATCGCGGAGATGATCAAGGCCTATCGGCCGGATTATCGGTTGTTTATGGCCAGGGACGGAGGGGAAGCTTTGCGTATTGCCCTGGATAACCGGATCGATATTCTTTTTACGGATATTCGCATGCCTCATATGGACGGCCTTGCATTGATCGAGCAATTGAGAGCGCGCGGCGAATCGACAAAAATCGTCATCCTCAGCGTGTACGGGCATTTCGATTACGCCAGGCAGGCGCTTAAGCTCGGCGCGTTCGATTACTTGCTCAAACCGCTGGAATCCAAAGATATCGCGGAGATGCTGGACAAACTGGACGCTGCGATTGAAAAAGAACGGCTAAGCGTCCAAGACCGGGCGCAGCTCAAGGAGAAGCTCAGTTCAGCCATCCCTGTCTATGAGCAGCATCTGTATAGCCTTTGGCTGCGTTCGGCCGCGAACGAAGACGAGCTTCGGGAAATCGAACGGCGGGTCCCGCCGGGACAGGCCGGATTCGTCATTGTTGCCAAGTTCTCCAGATCCGAGATCGATGAGAAGTATCGGGGCGAGGAATTCGCGGAAGTGAAGACCAGCCTCAAGGACTGGATGAGTCAGGTGACCGAACCGATCGGTCCGGCTTTATCCTTTTACCTGGACGGGGATGAGCCTATGCTGGTCTCTGTCCTTACCCCCGCGCATTCCCTGGAATGGCTGATGAAGAGAGAGGCCGAGCGGTTAACCCGATTCATCGAGCAGATTCGCCAGGAATTCGGGCTTACTCTATCCATCGGCGTGGGCGACGGCGTAACCGATCTCTATCGCGAGGCTCCCCGTTCCTTCAGGCAAGCTTTGCATGCGTTGGATTACGCTTTTTACTGCGGGAGCGGGAAACTGATCGTTAATTACGAAATCGCTTACAATCCGTCCAAGCCTTCGCTGGAGCTGATTCCCGCCGATACCGGAATCGCGGCCGCCGTGGCGAACAGGGACCGAGAGTCGGCGCTGGAAGCCTTGAACTTGTTGATCCGGCAGCTGTTGGACGGCGACTATCCTTCTCCCGCTCATTTGAAGCGCTGCCTTCTGTACGTGCTGGTGAACCTGGTCAAAGCCAGCGAAACGTCCATCCGGAGCGAAGAAGCCGGCAATTTCGTTTCCGAGATGGAATTTCAGATTCCCGCTTGCGCGTCGCTTGACGAAGTCAAGGAGAAGGCAGGTTATTATTTGCATCGGATTATCGACAGCATCGAGAGCCGGAAGAACAATAAAAACGAGCGGATCATCGCGATGTGCAAAACGTATCTCGCGGAGCATTACATGGAGGACCTGTCGCTGGAGTTGGTCGCCAAACGGTTCTTTTTCAGCGCCGCTTACTTCAGCAGCTTCTTCCGGTCGCATACTTCGATGACGTTTACCGAATATTTGCTGCGGCTCCGGATGGAGAAAGCCAAGGAATTGCTGAAGGACGGAAACCGGAAGATTTCCGAAATTGCCCTAAGCGTGGGCTTCAGGGATGCGGGGTATTTTACCCGAATCTTCAAGCGGGAAACCGGCCTGTCACCGGAGGAATTCCGCAAGAAAGATCTGCTGTAGGTGACGCCCATGCGACTAAAACACAAGCTGATCTTATCCTACATCGTATTGATAACGCTTCCCCTTGCGACCTTGGGGACGGGCGCCTTCTATGCCAGCAAAAATATCATGCTCAAGCTGGCCCGGGACAACGTGACGGAAATCGTGCATAAGAACAATCAAATCATCGACGAACGGTTGAAGATCATTCAGGACGACAGCCTTTCCCTGATGGTCGAATGCGATCTGTTCCAAGTTTTTAGCGGTTCCGCGCCTGCCCAAAGCGAACTGCTCGCGACCAATAAACGGGTTACGGAGATCCTGAACCGTTATTTCTCGCAATCCCGGGATTTGTATTCGGTGGAGCTCGTCACCCGCGCCTTCGTATACGGAAGCAAAGCGCGCAATACGTACCCGCCGGATCATTTTTACGAGTCCGAGTTATATCGGCAGGCCGCCGAGCAGAAGGGACGTTTGGCCTGGGTGCCGACGTATAATTACAGCTTGATGCATCAATTGCCGGATTTGGCCGGCGCCGATATCGAATACCGTTATTTATTCTCCGCCGTGCGGCAAATGAACCCTTCCTGCGTGCGGGGGGACTCCATTGTGCGGGCCGGGGAAGGGGCGGAGAAGCCGATTCTGGTGATGAATTTCCGGGATCATGTCTATGCTGACCTTTTTCGGAACAGCGTTCCGATCGAGGGTGCGTTTTTTTTGGTAGCCGGCACGGACGGCACAATTATCTCCCATGCGAACGCGGAACTCGTCGGAAACCAACCCGACTTGCCATGGCTGGGCGAGGTGCAAAATCGCGGCAGCGGATCCTCTTATGTGACGGTGGACGGAAAAAGGATGCTCGCTTGTTACGCGACCTCCGCCATCACGGGTTGGACGTCGGTTGTGCTCATTCCCCCGGGCGCATTGACCCAAGATATCGCGCAGACGATCACCTTCTTTATCCTGACCCTGGGCGCTTCGCTGCTGCTGCTTTCGCTGCTGTTCGCCTACCTGATTTCCATGCGGATCACCTCGCCGGTCAGCAAACTGCTGCTCGCCATCAAACGGGTCGGCGGCGGCGACTTCAACGCCAAAATCAAAGTGGAGGGAAAGGACGAGCTGGGACATGTGCTGATGAAGTTCAACAGCATGAACGAGAAGGTGAAACAACTGATCGACGAAAACTATGTGGCCAAACTCCGGGAGCGCGAAACGGAAATTTTGGCGCTCAACATCCAGCTTAACCCCCATTTTCTGTACAACACCCTGAATATCATCAATTGGATGGCCGTTTACGGCGAGAAGGAGCAGGTCAGCCGGATGCTGGTCAGCTTGTCCCGCATGCTGCATTATACGACGGACAACCGCAAGGATTCGATGCCGCTGTCCGAGGATATCGGGTGGCTGAAGGATTATATCGTCATCATGTCCAACCGGTTTGAGCATCGTTTTCGGGTTGACTTCAACATTGAACCGGAACTGATGGAAGTTAGCGTACCGAAGCTGTTTCTGCAACCGCTGGTGGAGAATACGATCATTCACGGCTTCCGGGATATGGAAAGCGGCGGCCTCATTACGATCTACGGGCGCAAGCGGGGGGACGATATCGAGTTCTGCGTGGAGGACAACGGATGCGGAATTGAGCCGGAACATTTGAAGGAGGTGCTGGAGGAGAACTCCTCTCACATCGGGATCCATAACGTCGACAAACGGATCAAGCTGCTTTACGGCGAGCGGTACGGCATCAGCATCGAGTCTGTTCCGGAGCTCGGGACCCGGGTCAAACTGGTTATCCCTCAGGGAAAACCGGAATAAGGAAGTTATCTTCCCGTGACCAAGCAGGTTCAGGGAGCGGAATCGACGTCGAATCTTGAATTGAGCGAAAAATCGTACAGGAAACGAAAAAACGTCCCATAGGCTTTCACGAGCGGCGCTTTTACAATGAGAGCAAGCGGCTGCAGCGCTTACTTTGAAAATCGGGGGGAGCATTCCATGACAAACCGAACGGGAAAATGGAAGATCGCATTTATGATCCTCATGATCATGGCTTTATTTGTAACCGCTTGCGGAACAGGGGGCGGAGGCTCGCAAACGAACGCGGGCCCAGACGGCGACGGAAATAACGCGGGGGCGAATAACGGAGAAAAGGTAACGCTGAAATTCACCTTCTGGGGCAGCCCGGAGGAAAAGAAAGCGGTCGAATCGGCCATCAAGGCGTTTGAACAAAAAAATCCGAACATCACTATCGATCCGGTGCACATTCCCGGCACGGATTTTCTGCAGAAGCTGAATGCTATGATCGCCGGCAATGAAGCGCCGGACATCAGCTATTCGGCCGCCTGGAAATTGAAAATGGGCGAGGAAGGGCTGATCTACAACTTCTTCGATTTAATGAAAGACGATCCGAGCATCAAGAAAGAGGATTACCTGGAGTATGCCTGGTGGAACTGGGACAAGGACCAGAGCGCCGGACCGTACCAGGCCTCCGTCGTCCCTTCCCTGATGTACAACGTGGATATGTTCAAGGAAGCGGGGGTAGAGCTGCCGCCTACCAAGGCGGAGGAAGCGTGGACCTGGGACGAGTTCGTCGACGCCGCCAAACGGCTGACGCTCGACCGGAACGGCAAGCATCCGGACGATCCGGGCTTCGATCCGAAGAACATCAAGCAATACGGTGTTAAACTCAATCTGGCTTGGTCGTCTTACATGCCGCTGGTTCTCTCCAATGGCGGGGATTATCTGACGGCGGACGGCAAGGAATTCGGATTGTCCAAGCCGGAGGCGACCGAAGCGCTGCAAAAAGTAGCCGATCTGATCAACGTACACCACGTCTCGCCTTCGCCGGTTCAGGCCAGCAGCATTCCCGCTCCGGCCACCGCCTTGCAGTCCAAAAAAGTGGCGATGATCATCGACGGCAGCTGGAACCACCTCGATTTAAGCAAAACCAACATCAACTGGGGCGTTGGCGTACTTCCGGTGATCAAGGACTACAAAACGTTTTTCCTCGGCGGTTCCCTGATTATTTTCAAAAGCTCGAAGCACCCGAAGGAAGCTTGGGAATTCTCCAAGTTCCTCACCGATCCGCAAAACGTGCTCGATTTGCATCAAGGGTTGTGGATGCCGCAGCTCAATAAATGGTACGAGGATCCGGAATTGATCGATCAATGGGCGAATGAGGAACTGCCCGGAAGACCGGCCGGTTTCCAGGATGCCGTGATGCGCTCCACCTATGAACATGCCGAGCCGTCACCGGAAAACAATGTTAAAAACTTCGTCGAAATCGATGCTGCGGTCGCAGCAGCTCTGGATCAAGTATGGCTCGGCGAAAAAACGGCGGAAGCGGCGATGAAAGAAGTCGAAACGAAAGTGAAGCCGCTGGTGCAGGGCACCTATCTGAAATAACGGACGTTTGTCCGAAGGCGGCGCCGCGTCATTGCTTGTAACGGCGCCGTCGTTCGGCAGCGTTTTTGACGGAGGGGAACTAGCTTATGGAAGCCATCACTTCCCAGACCGGGAACCGTATGCAAAAGAAACGCCGCACCCAAACAGAACTTTACGGCTGGCTGTTTGCCATGCCGGCGATTCTGGGCTTGCTTATCTTCACGCTGGGCCCGATGCTGTACAGCTTGTACATGAGTTTTACGGACTACACCGGATCCAATTCGCCAACCTTCACCGGGCTCGACAATTATAGACGGATGTTTGGCGGGGCGGACCCGTATTTTTACAAGTCGCTGGCCGTTACTTTTTACTTCGTCCTTCTTAGTGTGCCGACCGGTATCATCTACTCCTTTCTGCTGGCGATCCTCTTGAATCAGAACGTCAAAGGAAAGTCGATCTTCCGCACGATTTTTTATCTGCCTTCGATCGTGCCGATCATCGCCATTTCGTTTATTTGGCTGTGGCTGCTGAATCCCGATCTCGGCCTGGCCAACGAGCTGCTTCGCTCGCTGGGCTTGCCGGGAAGCCAATGGATTTTCGGCGAGAAATCGGTGGTGCCTTCTCTGGCTTTAATGAATCTGTGGACGACGGGCGGAACGATGATTATTTTCCTGGCGGGTCTGCAGGATATTCCTCGCTCGCTGTACGAAGCGATTGAGATGGATGGCGGGTCAAGGCTGGCCAAGCTGCGGCATATTACGATTCCGTTGATGACGCCGACGATCTTCTTCAACCTGATTATGGGCATCATCAACGGCTTTCAGGTGTTCTCGCAGGCGTATGTCATGACGAACGGCGGACCGAATAACGCCAGCTTGTTCTATGTGTTCTATTTGTACCGGGAAGCCTTCCAGTTCTCGCGGATGGGGAGCGCCAGCGCGATTGCCTGGGTATTGTTCGTGATCATTATGGTGTTGACGTACGTTGTGTTCCGGACATCAAATAAATGGGTTTACTACGAGGGGGATGGCGCGCGATGAGAGCCAAGGCTTGGTTTGAAAAAGGGCTGATCTATCTGGTGCTGGCCGCCGGGGGGATCTTCAGTCTGCTGCCGTTGGTGTGGCTCATACGCAGTTCCTTGATGAATATGGGGCAAATTTTCGAGCTGCCGCCGGTGTGGATTCCCAATCCTGTTCAATTTTCCAATTACAGCGAGGCGCTGACGATCCTGCCTTTTGGACGGTATTTCGTGAATACGGCGATCATCGTCGTCTTTTCGGTGCTGGGCGTCATTATCACCAGCTCGATCAGCGCCTACAGTTTCGCCCGGATGAAATGGAGAGGCAGGAACCTCGTGTTCGGCTTGCTGCTGTCCAGCATGATGTTGCCGTACGCGGTTACGCTGATCCCGACGTTTATCGGCTGGAGCCAAGTGGGCTTAACCAATTCCTTTATCCCGCTGATCGCTCCGGCCTGGTTTGGCGGCGGTGCGTTTAACATCTTTTTGCTGCGCCAGTTCTATCTCAGCATCCCCCGGGATCTGGATGAAGCGGCTTACGTGGACGGCGCGGGCCATCTGCGGATTTTTCGTTCGATTATTCTGCCGCTTACCAAACCTGCGCTGATCGTTGTCGGTTTGTTTTCGTTCTTGGCCGCGTGGAACGATTTCCTGGGTCCGCTCGTTTATTTAAGTGACGAAACCAAATATACGCTGGCCCTTGGGCTGCAGCAATTCAAAGGCATGTATTCGGCGGAGTGGCATTTGATGATGGCGGCGGCGACCGTGGTGCTGCTGCCGGCGATTGTAGTCTTTTTCATCGGGCAGCGTTATTTCATCGAAGGGATTACGTTGACGGGGATTAAGGCTTGATTCTGGAATGCGAGGGAGGAGAGAGTAGTATGAACGAGTTATATTTGCGTAAGGAAGGGACGTCCCGGCGGCTGTCGAGCTGGGATCAAACGGGCGGCAACCGGGACTTCATGGTGATTGGTGCCGGGCAAACGGCGGCGATTGCGGAAATCGCCGGTTCGGGGGTGATCCAGCATATCTGGATGACCCTTGCGGCCAGGAACAAATACGCGTTCCGCAAAGTATTGATCCGCATGTATTGGGATGACGAACAGGAACCCAGCGTGGATTCGCCGGTCGGCGACTTCTTCGGCGTCGGGCACGGTGTGGCCAGCCATTATGTGTCTGCACCGCTTAATATGATCACGACCCAGGGCGTAATTGAAGACAAAGCGGCGATGAACTGTTTTTTCGAAATGCCGTTTCGCAAGGGAGCCCGGATCGAAATTATTAATGAGTGCGAAGACGAGTTGATTTTGTACTTTTACGTGGACTATGTGGAGAAAGAGGTGCCGGATGACAGTTTCTACTTCCACGCGTCCTGGCGCAGGGAGAATCCGACGCAAGGATTGGTGGACTTGGCTGCGCTGAAAGTAGAGCACGATCGGCAGGACAAGGCGAATTACGCCGACCAGAAAGTTTACGAGTTGAAAAACTTGACCGGGGACGATAATTACGTCCTGCTGGACGCGGTGGGGGAAGGCCACTATGTGGGCTGCAACCTGAGCATCGACCATCTGAACCCGATGCCGGGCTTCAGTTGGCCGGGGGAGGGGGACGACATGTTCTTCATCGACGGCGAACCGTGGCCACCCCGGCTGCACGGGACCGGGACGGAGGATTATTTTTGCGCCGCCTGGGGATATCCCGCCGGAAAATATGACGCTCCGTACCACGGCTTGTCGCTGTATGCGCCGATCCGGGAAAACGGCGATGCGTGGAAAGAGAGCAACACGATTTCGTTTAATGACTATTCCGGCAAAATGACGCAATACCGCTTCCATATCGTCGACCCGATCATCTTCCGCAAGTCGCTGCGCTTCAGCATCGAGCACGGGCATGGGAACGCCCAGTCGAACGACTATTCGTCGGTCGCCTACTGGTATCAGCGCGAGCCGCACAAGGCGTTCCCGCAGATGCTGCCCGTCTCGCAGCGTCTGCCGATCCCGGAGAAGGTCAGCGCAAGGTTGTTCTACCGGACGTTCTAGCGACGGCGGGGAGGGCGAGGGGGAGGGCGGTCAGCGCGATCGAATGTGGTCTAGGCGTTTGAAAGATCAGGGCGATCAATGTGATCGATGCAGTGGAAATGATGAAAGCGATCGAAGCAGTGAAAGCGGTTGAGCTTCAACGCGCTATGACACCTTCAATTTTCGCACTGCCCGCCGCCCGTCGTCCCGCCCCGTGCGCAATTATTCTAACGCTTGCCAGAGAGCTTATTTGGCCAAAAAGCGGGTAGTTTTCATTCTAACGCTGATCAGAGAGCTTATTTAGGCGAAACTGCCCCTTTTTTGCACCGAAACCGGGAAATAAGCTCGCTCATAAGCGTTAAATTTTGAACGCCCCCGTTTTTGGGCAAATAACGTTTCCTGCAAGCGTTAGAGGTTCCGCATTGTTGCTGTGTCCCCGTCAAGCGCCGATTTCGGCTTTGAGTTCTGAGTCATTTTCTACGCTCAACCTGCAAATCGGCGCTTGATGAACGAGGCGGTGCATGCAGGGCGCGCTCGCACCGGGTGCACTCAGGGCGTGGTGCACGCAAGCGGGGCCTGTCCCGCCGCCCCGTCCCGCCCCGTGCGCAATTATTCTAACGCTTGCCAGAGAGCTTATTTGGCCAAAAAGCGGGCAGTTTCCATTCTAACGCTGATCAGAGAGCTTATTTAGGCGAAACTGCCCCTTTTTTGCACCGAAACCGGGAAATAAGCTCGCTCATAAGCGTTACATTTTGAACGCCCCCTTTTCTGCGCAAATAACGTTTCCTGCAAGCGTTAGAGGTTCGCGCACGGGTTCACACGCGGATAGAAAACAGAGGCAAGCTCGGGAAATTCCGAACTTGCCTCTGTTTTTTGGGGTTGCGCGCCCGAAGCCGCAAGGCTAGGGGGCTAGCTGCGGCCCATGCCCACCTCGCTCTTATTCGTTGGGAGAGTAGGTCGTAATGATAAAGGATTTGCTTTCCCCGGGCAGCAGGGTTTCCTGAAAAATAACGGTGGTACAGCCGTTGTAATAACCGTTGTCCACGCGGCCGACAGGCGGATTGCCGTTGACGAACGTCCGGGCGCTGGCCGCTTGTTCGCAGGGAAGCTCCACCAGCACGGTCACCGCCTTGGCGCCGAAATTGGCTGCAATCGCTTCGGCGACATTCCCCTCTCGGCGGAAAGAAAGGTTGAACACGCCGCTGCCAAGCCGGACGTCTTCCCAAGCGAAGGAACCGGCGGCGTGCAACGGGCGGAAGGACAGCCGGCGTGCGGGCGCGTCATAGGCGATCCCCAGGATCCGCGAGGCGAACAGGCCGGCAAATACCCCCGACGCCCAACCGCTTTTGCCGCAGTTGTGGTGCCGGACCACATCGCCGTATCGTGCGCCGTTAAGGTAAGGCCACCACCAAAGCGAGCCGTCGGCATCGGTTAGCTTGCGGATTTCCGTCAAATAGCCATCCGTTCCGGACATGGAAGCGAAATCCGTCAGCATGCCCATTCCGCTCATATAACCCGGGAACGTGCAGGCGGCATGATCTCCCCATTGAATGCCTCTGGATTCCGGATTATAGGTGGGATTGTGCGTGCTCAGCGAGAACTGCATATAGTGCCGGTACGCCGGATCGTCATAAGCGGCGTATCCGTACAACGGCATGAGAATCGTATCGGATTCCTCTCCGTCATGGTGGAGCAAATCGACCGCCCCGTCTTTTGTCAGCCGGCCGATGAATTGCATGCCGAAATCGTCGTATGTTCCTTTGTACTTGCTTGCATCGTCTTTGAGCGCATCGCTTCCGGCGCTTGTTCCTTCCGTATACTGAAGGCCAAACGGGCCCTCCACCGTATTGTGTTGCTGTAAATCCTCCTTGAGGTTTGCGGCGATGGTCCGATAACGTTCGGCGGTCTCCGTATCCCCGAACACCTCGCGGACGATGCGGGCGTAATGGTGGAACGCCGCCCAGGCCACGACGTTGGAGCCCGTGTGGTAATCGCCGAGCGAATACGCGTCGGACAACCAATCCGAGGGGAACAGCCACGGGCCGTCAGGCCTCCGCGTCCGCAGCGTTTCCTCGAGCAGCTTGCGGATGCGTAGATCGATATTCGGCCGCTCCAGGAACCACCGCTTATCCCCGGTGCTTCGGTAATACAGCCCGGCCATCACAACGGAAGAGAGGGAGTTGCTGAGCGAGTGGGAAATCCCGCCCGGGTAGCGATTGCCGGCCGGCCGCACCCCGTGCTCCAGAAACCATAATGCGCCTTGCTTGAACAACTCCGGTTCGGCCGTGTGGAAGGGGAGGAGGGAATAGTACATATCCTTGTTCCAGGTGAACTCCGTCGTCGGATACGTTCCCCAGTTCGACCCGACGATGGCCCCTTGGCGATCCATAGCGATCGATCCCAGGGACTGCAGCATCGCCCGTTCATAGAATTCCGCCGCGAACGGATCGTCTTTCATTTCAAGCCGCCCGAGCAAGCTGCGGTAATAGGCCCAAGTTTCGTGAAGCCAATAGAGCGTGCCCTTCTCATTGACGAGCCGAGGCGTCTCCTCCCCAGGCGGACAGAGGACCACCGGTATCCAGACGTCTCGCCCCGGAGCCAGACGGAAGGATACCGCCCCGCTTGCCGCATACCAATCTTCTCTTTCTACAGGATAGACGCAGACATCGGGTCCGGAAAATACCTGATCCGCATCGGTATCCGCACGCGGAAGCCGTACCTCGCCATGGATCTCCTGCCCGGACCGGTTCTCGAGATGCAGGCCGTATACCGTTCCCCGCAGGCGCACCGCACCATCGGCGGAGACTGGAGCATAGACGAGCAACGTCGCCTGAACGTCCCCAAACCGGAACTCGGTCATGGGGAACAAATTATCCAACAAGGAGGTAGCATAAGGAAGATCATCCTGACCCAGATCAAACTTCTGCCCGCCCAGCTTCAACCCAAAAGCGTACGGCCCCGTCTTGCGGAAGTCTTTGCACATCCAGACGCCGGGAATATTGTCGCTGGCATATTGGCCGTTATAAACGGTAATATACTTGATCGATCCGTTCATATTTACGTTGACGAGTGTTTGGTTATTGGAAATATCGAAAGTCAGTTCAGGGTCGGGCAGCTTGCGCCCGAAGAAACTGGCCTCGTCGTTAGCGGCATACCGTCCGTTCTCGTAGACGACGCCAAAGAAACGGCTTTGGGGCAACGCCAATGCCTCGCGGATGGTTTTGAAGGTTAGCGTCATTTAAGTCATTCTCCTTTGCTGGTAAATTTAGCGGCCTGCGGCGCTTTCCTTCATTATTCGGGAGGCGGGGCGCCGAAAGATATAGGAGAATTTTTGGATTATGGGATTTTGTATAGCGCTTTCATAAATTAGTTCCTGTAAAAAGAAGGGGGAATCCCGTCCACCGTTTTGAACGCCCGGCTGAACGCGTGGATGTTCGGGTAGCCCATTTTCTCAGCGATGGCGTCAATGGAATCGTCCGTAAACTGGATCAAGTGCTTAGCGCGTTGAATCCGGATAAATTGGTGATATTGCAGCGGGCTCATGCCGAAGGCTTTCTTGAACAGCCGGATTAAATAATGCTTGCTGATTCCCGACATTTTGGAGATTTCCTCCAGGGTGACTTTGCGTTCCGGCGTGTTCATCAGAAAGTCCTTCACCTTAAGCAAGGTCTGGAAATTGGTGATGAGATGCGGATGAAGGTTCCAGTAATTTTCCCGCAAAATTTGAATCCATAATTGAATGAACAACCCTTTGATTTTAATTTCGAAGAACGGCATTTTCAGATCGAACTCGTTGATCAATTGAATGAGCATCTGTTCGATCAGCAGTGGATTCTTGAGGCGGAGATGGCTGGATAAAGGGACGGGCATCTGGTCCATGATGTCATCGCGGAACCATTGCTTCTCCTCCTCCGAGATTTTATCCCAGGAGCGAAAAGAGACCTTAATCCCCGGACTGTCCGCTTGATAAAAAAAGTCGAAATGAATATGGGGCTGACGCAGCTTGGGACTGGTTTTGCGCAAGGAATGGCGTTGCCCCGGGCGAAACAGAAAGATATCCCCTTGCTTCCCCTCGTAAACCTCGTCTTCGATGGTTACCAGAAGCTCCCCTTCCATCACATAAAGCAATTCGTAATCAAATAATACCCGTTCCTGAATAAACCACGGTTCCGTGTTGATGTCGTCCATCGCCACCCGAATATACGGCGACAAGCTGTCCAAGATCATCAATCCGTACCTCCTCCAATCCAAATTTTCCCCTACGAATCGAAGCAACTTTTGATAAATAATCCATAACATCTGCTAAATACAACCGCTTACATTCGTAATAGAATGGCATTGTTAGAAGGAGGCCAACCTTCAACTTAGATTAATATTTGCACAATTCATGCAAGTCTTCAAGATGAAAAAGGGGGAATGAAGATGAAGAAAGGTTTGTCCGGATTGCTAAGTGTGTTGATATTGTTGACCTTGTTGGCGGCCTGCGGCAGTCCGAAAAATGAAAGCGCTGCGAATTCGGGGAACGGGAGTTCCGGCGAGGCGGACGCGCCGTCCGTCACTTTGGATATCGCCATGCACGTCGCCAATGTCAAGGATCAGGAACCGGCGATGTATAAGGCAATCGAGGCTTTTCAGGCCAAGTACCCCGAGATTAAGGTTAATTTGACCGGGGCAGACACGAATGATCATATCAAGAAGATGAAGATTCAGGCCCAGACCAGTGAAATGCCCGATATTTTCTGGATGCTGCCCGCACCCGCCAAAGAGTTGAACCAGGCCGGCCTGCTGCTGGATTTAAGCGAAATGGTGAAAAATACGCCGGAACTCGCCGCCATCGATCCGATGATGCTGAAAAACTACGAGGACGACGGCAAGTTATTCGGCCTGCCGTATCAATCGCTGGTGACCGGACTTTGGTACAACAAGGCCCTGTTCGAGCAGTACAACGTCAAAGTGCCGGAAACCTACGAGGAACTGGCTGAAGCGGCCAAAGTGTTTAAAGCGAACAACGTGGTCACGATCGCACAGGGCGCAAAAGACAATTACAGCATTTGGGCTTTCCTGGGCATGTTTACTCGTTACGGTTACTTCGATAAGATCGACGCGATTTTGGCCGGGGAAGAGAAGTTCAACAATCCCGACTTCCTCCGCTTCTTCGAGAAAATCGCCGAACTGCAAAAACTGGGGGCATTCCCCGAGAACGTGACGACGCTGAGTTATTTTCAGGCGGTGGAGATGTTCACTTCCGGCAAGGCGGCGATGCTGGACGCCGGAGCTTGGGAAACGGGCAAGCTGGAGGCGAGTCCCATTGCAAAGACGATCGGCTTCTCCTGGGGCCCGACGTTTAGCGATGGTGTAGGGAATCAGAAGATTTCTATGATTTCCGCCTCCGCCCCGCTAGTGGCCGGAGCGAAGGTGAAGGAAGACCCGGCGAAATACGACGCCGTCCAGAAATTCTTCGCCTTCTATTACAGCCAGGAGGGCATGCAGATGATGGTGGATAACCAATTGCCGCCGATCACCCCCGTTGAGACTAATGTTGACGCAGAGGCGCATCCGGTGTATGCCGAGTTGATCAAGGCCATGAACGAACCGGGATGGGAGAAGCCGCTGGCCCAGCCGGACCTGGTGGTTTCCGACGCGATCGGCAACACCCTGTACGACAGCATCTACGGAATCATCAACGGGTTCTACACGCCGGAACAAGCGCTCGATCTGATCGACAAGAAAGTCGGACAGCAATAACGAAGGCAGGAAGAAGGGGGTTATGGGCGCGGGGCGGCTTGTTCGTCCGCTCCTCCCTTCGTCTTTTGTCAGGATAGGAGGAACCTAGAGAAGTGATCTGGTTAAGCAAAAGAAGAAGCATTTTCCTGATGCTGTTTCCGACCTTGCTCCTGTTTACCGGTTATATCCTGATTCCGATCCTCATTTCGTTTTACTACAGCACGACGAAATATACGGGCATCGGGATCGCGGAGTTTGTGGGATTGAACAACTACAAGCTGCTATTGGGCGATTCGTTCTTCTGGGTCTCCCTGAAAAATACGTTCATTATTCTCGGCGTATCGCTGATCCTGCTGGTTCCGCTGTCGTTCCTGCTGGCCCTGCTGCTCAACCGATCCTTCAAAGGCAGCGGCGCGCTGAAGGCGCTGAACTATACGCCCAGCATTATCGCGCCGATCGTAGTCGGTCTGATCTGGGTGTTCGTGCTCGATCCGCAAATGGGCCTGATCAATATGCTGCTCACCAAGCTGGGGCTTGGAAACCTGACCCAGATGTGGATCGGCGGCAAGGCGCTGGCTCCTTACTCGATTGGCGTCGTGTTTGTCTGGCAGCAGCTGGGATTTATCGCCACGATTTTTCTGGCCGGACTGAAAATGATTCCCCGGGACGTGTACGAATCCAGCGCCATCGACGGCGCCGGGTCCTGGCAGCAACTGCGGCACATCACGGTGCCGATGATGAACGAAACGAACAAGATCGCCGTCGTGTTGGTCATCACCAATGTGTTCAAAATTTTCGAAACCGTATTTATGCTCACCGGGGGCGGGCCCAACCATCAGTCGGAAGTGTTGGTCACCTACATGTACAATACGACCTTTACCTCGGCGGAATACGGCTACGGGATGGCGATTTCAACCGTTACTTTCCTGCTGACCGTGCTGTTCTCCGTCGCCTATTTGAAGCTAAGCCAATCGAACATTGAGGATTAAGGGGGGAGGGATGAGGATGGGTGCAACGACGAACGCTCCTTCGAGCCGCAGATGGACAACGCTAGGCGGGTACCTCTTGGCTTATGGGGTGACTTTGCTCATTTTACTGCCGGTGCTGTGGGTAGGGTTTCTCTCTTTTCGCAACAGTAGCGAGATATTGAACAACCCGTTCAGTTGGCCCGAGTCGTGGAGCTTGGAAAATTACACGCGGGCTTTCGCCACATTGGATTTTTTCACCTTATATAAAAATACGATCATCGTCGCGGTCCTTACGATCGTGATCGAAATCATCATCACGTTCATGAGCTCGTTTGCTTTAACGCGTATGGTGTTCAAGTCGAAGAAGCTTCAGAATCTGATCCTGCTCTATTTCATTTCCGGCCTGGCCATTCCGGCGTTTATTCTGATCTTTCCCGTGTACCGGATCACGATCCTGCTGGATTTGCTGAACAGCTACTGGTCGCTGGTGTTGCCCTATATCGCAACCTCGATTGCATTTAATACGTTGCTGTTCACCGGATTTCTGCGCGGATTTCCGAGGGAAGTGGAGGAAGCTGCGATTATCGACGGCAGCGGCTTATATACGCTGTGCAAATCGATTGTGTTTCCGATCATTACGCCGGTCGTGTCTACCGTATTCATTTTCAATATTCTATATATCTGGAATGAGTTTCCGTTTGCCGTGACGTTGATCAGCGATGCGGCGAAATATACGATCTCGCTGGGCATCTCTCAGTTTAAAGGGGCGTTCAGCATCGATTACGGCGGGACTTTGGCCGCCGGCATTTTGATCATTGTGCCGCAGCTGATTTTTTTCGGCGTGTTCCAACGGTTTATTATCGAGGGCATGACGGCCGGAGCGGTCAAAGGATAAAAGGGAGTTCAAAAAGTCATCTTTGGATCACGAAGCTATCCTCGGAAGGTTATTCGACGTCGAATCTTGAATTCAGCCGGGCCAAGCGGATGCTTCCGAAGCATGTTTCCTGCGGAAACATTTCAGTTGCTCACGTACCTCTATGTACGCTGCGCTACTCAGTCCCTAGCTTCATCCAACCTTCTCGGTGCTGAAAACCTGACTTTTTGAACCTTCATTGGAACGGTAGTTCAAAAAGTCATCTTTGGATCACACTTTTATATCCATGGTTTCACCCAAATTTATGATAGATGAAGGAGAGAACTCATGATGCAACATCAAAGCGCAAATTTTCTGGGGCAGCTCACCCAAATCAAACAAGTCCGTACGGCCCGCGTATCCAGCTGGGACCAGGAAGGGAAGAACCAGGATTACTGGATGATCCCGGCAGGTGAAAGCGTCGTGCTGGGCGATATCGAAGGACCCGGCAGCATCTCGCACATCTGGATGACTTCCTTCTGCCGCCGGGTGCTGGGCCCCAGCGTGATGCGTCCGGATCTTGGTGCCAACATCGCTCCGGTCAACGAAATTCATAACGCGCTGGGCGTAACGTGGGAGATGGCCGATCCGGCCTGGTACCGCAAGGTGCTGATCAAAATGACCTGGGACGATCAGGCCTATCCCAGCGTGCTTGTGCCGCTTGGCGACTTCTTCTGTATCGGCCATTCCATGCCGGGGAACTTCGCTTCGCTGCCGTTCACGGTGTCCGTCAAACCGGAGGAACAGTTCAAATTCGGCGGCGTTGCTTCCGTAAACTGCTATTTGCCGATGCCGTTCAACAAGCGGGCCAAAATCGAAATCATCAACGAAAACGATGTGCCGTTCGGCCTTTATTTCCATATCGATTACGAGCTTTACCGCCAGCCGCTGGATGCCGGCACCGCCTACTTCCATGCGCAGTGGAGACGCGAATATCCGTGCGACGGATGGGGTGCGAATTTGCAGGTCAATACGCCGGAAGTCAATCGCGTGGCTAATCTGGACGGAGCCGGGAACTACGTGGTTCTGGAGACGGAAGGGGAAGGCCATTATATCGGCTGCAATTTATCGGTGACGCACTTCCAGGGCAGTTGGTGGGGGGAAGGCGACGACATGATCTTCATCGACGGGGAAGAACTGCCGAGCATCGTCGGAACCGGAGCGGAAGATTATTTCAACCACGCCTGGGGCATGCAGAAAAATGCGTTTCCGTTCTGCGGATCGATCGTGCATGAAAGCGATGTGCCGGGTTATCAGGTCTCCTATCGGTTCCATCTCACCGATCCGATTCACTTCTCGAAAAGCCTGAAAGTGACGATCGAGCATGGTCATGCCAATCACCTGGCCGACGACTGGTCCTCGACCGCCTATTGGTACCAGACGTTGCCTTCCAAGCCGTTTGGCATTCTGCCGGTCGAGGAACGAATCCAACTGATGCCGCAGATTGCCAATATCGCCAAGCCGCAAAACGTGTCCTTAAATCCGGAGATGCAGCAGTCGCAGGAGATGGCCAAAGAGCGTATGAACGCCTACTCTGAAGGAAGAAACGCCGAACTGCAGAAGAAGCTGGACCGTACGCCTTGGCATTCCGAGGGCAACGTGAAGCAAGCGAGACAAGTACGTCAAGCGATGGAGGAATAATCGATGACTCTTCAGCAAGGTAGCCGGGAGCGGCACGCGTTGGCCTTGGCCAAAGCCGAAGCGGCGATCGCCGCGATCCGGGAGGAAGCGGCGCGGGAACCTTCGCGGCACAAATATCATTTTATGGCGCCCGCTCGCTGGGTGAACGATCCGAACGGTCTGATCCAGTTTAAAGGGGAGTATCATCTGTTTTACCAATATTACCCTTACGGAGATCGCTGGGGCGCGATGCACTGGGGGCATGCCCAATCGAAGGACCTGGTGCATTGGGAGCATCTGCCGATCGCGCTGGCGCCAAGCGAACCTTACGATCTGGATGAGAGAGGCGGTTGCTTCTCCGGGTCGGCCGTGGACGATAACGGAGTGCTGTCGCTGTTATACACCGGTACGGTCATCCGGGATGGACAAGCGATCCAAACCCAGTGTCTGGCCACCAGTTCGGACGGCATTCATTTCGAGAAATACGAGGGTAATCCCGTGATTGCCCTCCCTCCCGAGGAGGGTTCGGCCGACTTCCGCGATCCGAAAGTGTGGAAGCACGACGACACTTGGTATATGGTCGTTGGCACGGGCAAGGACGGGCGGGGCAAGGCGCTGTTGTATCGTTCGCCCGATCTGCGGAAGTGGGATTACGTCGGCGTCCTGGCCGAAAGCGACGGCAGCCTCGGCACCATGTGGGAATGCCCGGACTTCTTTCCGCTTGGCGATAAGCATGTGCTGCTATTTTCGCCGATGGGCATGGGGAATACGAAAACCGTCTATCTGGTCGGGGATATGGATTACGAACGCGGTATCTTCACCTGGGACGTGCAGGGCGAGGTTGATTTCGGCTTCGACTATTACGCGCCGCAATCATTGCTGGACGATCAGGGCAGAAGGATCATCATCGCCTGGCTCAACTCCTGGGACTGGATGCCCTGGTTCAAGGATTTTGCGCCGCCTTCGCAACAGAAATGGTGCGGGTCCATGTCGATTCCGCGCACGGTGGAGTTGGACGCAGACGGGAAGCTGAAATTCCTGCCGGTGGCCGAGCTTGCATCGCTGCGGGAAGAAGGCCAGGTCAGCGGCGAACAGCGGATCGCGGCGGACACGGAGAAGGTCTTGGCCAGACCGGAGGGCAACGCCTGGGAGATGATTGCCGAATTTGATCTGGCGAGCTGCGAGGCTGAGGAGTTCGGGCTCAAACTGCGGGTATCCGCGGACGGGACGAAGGAAACGGTGCTCTCCTACACGCCGGCGACGGGAATGCTGCGGTTCGATCGCAGCCGCTCCGACGGCTGGAGCGAAGGCAGTTGCGAATGCCAACTGGAGGCGTTCGGCCAAACCACGCTGAAGCTGCGAATTCTGATGGATACCAGCGTAGTGGAAATTTTCGCCGATAACGGCCGGACGGTCATGACCTACAACCTGTTTCCGCATGCGGACAGCGTTGGTACGCGGTTGTTCAGTCGAGGCGGGTCGGTAAACTTGGTCTCGCTTCAATGCTGGACACTCCGCCCCGTATGGTGAAGAGAGAGGGAGGCGCAAGCGGATGTTTGACGCGGTGACGATGGGCGAGCTGCTCATCGATTTTACGCCGGCCGGGAGCTCCGAGCAGGGGCAGGCGTTGTTCGAATGCAATCCCGGCGGGGCGCCGGCCAATGTGGCCGTCCTGCTGGCGAAGCTCGGCATGAAGACGGCGTTCCTCGGCAAAGTGGGAACGGACCGCTTCGGCGAATTGCTGCGGGATACGCTGCAGCACTATGGCGTGGATACGGCGGGACTCCGGTTCTCCAAGGAAATTCATACGACCCTGGCGTTTGTCCACCTGGCCGAGAACGGGGAACGTTCCTTCAGCTTTTGTCGCAATCCGGGGGCGGACCTGACCTTGGGCGAGGATGAAGTCCATTACGGCCTCATCGAGCAGTCCCGGGTGTTTCATTTCGGTTCGCTGTCCATGACGGCCGAGCCGGCGAGAACCGCCACCCGCAAAGCTCTGAAGCACGCCAAGAGCAATGGGCTGCTGATCACGTTCGATCCCAACCTTCGCGAATCGCTGTGGACTTCCTTGGCCGCCGCCAAGGAGGCGATCGAAGAAGGGCTGGCCTATACGGATATTCTGAAGGTTTCCCAGGAGGAGTTGACTTTTCTTACGGGACAAGAGGATCCCACCGAAGGCACTCTGCAATTGATGCGGGCGTACAACATCCCCCTGATCTTCGTAACGCGAGGCGAATACGGGTGCTTCTACCGCTATTTGCATGCGGTGGGCACCGCGCCGGCCTACCCTGTAAACATGGTGGATTCGACAGGGGCGGGGGATGCTTTTTTCGGGGCGGCCATCGGCAAAATCCTCGAGATCCCCGGCGGGTTTTACCGGATGACCGTCGATGACGTGGCTGAATGCGCCCGGTTCGCCAACGCGGCGGGAGCCTTGACTACAACGAAAAAAGGCGGGATTCCGGCGCTGCCGGATAAAACGGCGATCGATCGCTTTTTCCGGGAATTAAAATAACTTCCGATGAGGACAATGCAATAAACCTGTCGAGTTTGGCGCTTGACCGGTAGAATCCGCAGCAAAGTGGGGATGAGCGCTTATCCCGGAAGAGCAACGGGAACGTTTCATCCTCTAACGCTGGCCACAGAGCTTATATTAGCCAAAATCATCGTTTTTCGATTTTAACGCTTGCCACAGAGCTTATTTCTATTTTTTTGCTACCAAACCATGGTTTTTTGCTGCAATAGAGTGTCTCAGCGTCGTTAGAATTTCGATAACGTCAAATTTGCCATCATAGCGTTTCTCATCAGCGTTAGAGGTCATTCCCGTATCGACGGCAAGAAAAGAGGCCGGAGCGTCATATGCTCCGGCCTTGTTGTTGGAATTTACGGCACGACGTTCCTATTCGGTTAAGGGTTAGGATTTCGCCGTATATTTTCGGATCGCCGGCAAAATTTCCGTGCCGATCAGTTCGATATTCCGCTGCAGCCGGTCAAACGGCATGCCGCCGAAATCGATTTGGGCGATATATCGCTGATGCCGGAACATTTCATGCTGGTATAAAATCTTTTCGATAATTTGCTGCGGGCTGCCGACATTTATGATATGGTGCGGATCTCCGCCCTGCATAAAAAGCGGCTTGTAAAAACCTTGACCGTTTGTTTTTTTCATGCCCTCGTTAATGTAAGGATACAGTTCCTCCAGCGCTTGCTGCGAGGTTTCGGCAGCATTGAAAAAACCAGCGGTCGCGATAGGCAGCTCGGCCGGATTATGGCCCGCCTCGCTTGCGGCCTGCCGATAGGCGTCAACCGTCGGTTTGAAGGCCGAGGCCGGACCGCCTAAATGCGCCATGAACATGGGAACGCCGGCGGATCCGGCTTTGATCGCGCTGGCCGGCCCTCCGCCGACCGCCCGCCAAATCGGCATGGAGCCGGTTTGCGGCCGGGGAAGGACCTTGGCATGATGCAGCGGGGCGCGGTATTCGCCTTCCCAGTTGACGACTTCCTGCCTGTTGATTTGCTGCAAAAGCTCAAATTTCTCTTCGAATAACTCCTCGTAATCGCGAACATCGTAACCGAGCAAACGGAACAGACCGACCCGGGAGGCGCGGCCCGCCACGATTTCCGCCCGGCCGTTCGAAATCAAATCGATCGTCGCAAAATCCTCGTACACGCGCACCGGGTCCGATGTACTGATAATCGTCGAGGAGCTGCCCAGCTTGATGTTGCTCGTGGCTTGGGCGATCGCAGCCAGCACCACGGTATGCGCTTGCGTTGCAAAATAGTCCTGATGGCTTTCCCCGACACTAAAAAAATCAAGGCCCGCCTGTTCGGCGAGCTTGGCGTATTCGATGATTTGCCGGACCCGCTCCTGCGCCGAAATCTGCTGCCCCGTATGGGGATCGGGCAAATGGTCGCCCAACGTGTATATCCCAAACTCCAATCCTTTGCCAGGATCGATGCGGTATTTTTCCATAGGTTCCTTCACCTCTGTTGTTTGATGGTGATTCGTATTCTCGTCTTTATTATATTACAGTTACACACTTTTAGTAAGTGTGATTCCTTATGAGAGGTGATGCCAATGCTGTCAAGCGGGTTACCCGGATTTCTTTACGTGCCTCCGATGAGAATGAAAAGCACGTGCTGACTTGCGATATCCATTCCTTGACTTTTACGACGGATCATCCCGATCTGCATCTGTGTATTTACACCCCGGTGCCGGAATAACGACATACGGGGAGGGCCTCTAGGGTGTGCTGCCCTAGCTCAGCCCTGAGCGTTAGTTCGCCCCGAGCCTGTTAATGCCGTTACTAGCATAAGCGTACTGTGGCTGCTCCCGGAGCCGTGTTTTAGAATAAGATTGTACTTAAGCGATGAAGCGATCCATATTCAAATCTGTGGAAAAGAGGGGACGATCATGGGAAATATGATCACGAAAAGGAAACTCGGGAGTCTCGGGCTTGAAGTGTCGGCCCTTGGCCTTGGCACGATGATGATGCCGGACAACGAAGAATCGGTGCACACGATTCAAGGCGCGCTGGATCTGGGCGTGACGATGTTCGATACGGCGGACATTTACGGCGGGCAACTTACGGAAAGAAATTTCGGCGGCAATGAGCGGCTGGTCGGTCGGGCTTTAAAAGGACGCCGGGACCAAGCCGTGATTGCGACGAAATTCGGCATCGTCTCGCTGGACTTGAAAGCGCATGGACATCCCGCTTACGTCAAAAAATCGGTGGATGCCAGCCTTCTGGCGCTTGGCACCGATTATATCGACCTGTATTATCAGCACCGCATCGATCCGAATACGCCGATTGAGGAGACGGTCGGCGCCATGGCCGAGCTTGTTCAAGCCGGGAAAATACGCTACATCGGCCTGTCGGAAGCGACGCCCGAGCAGATTCGCCGCGCCCATGCGGTACACCCGCTCACTGCGGTGGAAACGGAATATTCGCTGTGGAGCCGCGAAGTGGAGGACGAGGTGCTGCCCGTTTTGCGCGAACTCGGCATCGGGTTTGTTCCGTACAGCCCGCTTGGCCGCGGCTTCCTGACCGGGCAAATCCGCAGTTTCGACGATCTCCCGGAAAACGATTATCGCCGTTTTTACCCCCGTTTTCAGGGCGAAAATTTCGCCAAAAATCTGGAGCTCGTCACTCTGATCGAAACGTTCGCCGCACGCAAAGGCTGCAAACCGTCTCAACTGGCGTTAGCTTGGCTGCTTGCCCAGGGCGAGCAAATCGTTCCGATTCCCGGGACGAAACATCTTGACCGCGTGCGGGAAAATCTCGGCGCACTGGAAGTGACGCTTTCCGCGGAGGAACTGGCGGAGATCGAACGCATATCGCCGAAAGGGGCCGCAGCGGGAGCGCGCTACCCATCCTTCGCGCAGGCTTGACGCCGCCGGGATTTGCGATGAACTGAACCCGGAAGGACGACCGGTAGGATCCACAGCAAAGTGGGGATGGGTGCTTATCCCGGAAGAGCAACGGGAACGTTTCATCCTCTAACGCTGGCCACAGAGCTTATATTAGCCGAAATCATCGTTTTTCGATTTTAACGCTTGCCACAGAGCTTATTTCTACTTTTTTGCTACCAAACCACGGTTTTTTGCTGCAATAGAGTGTCTCAGCGTCGTTAGAATTTCGATAACGTCAAATTCGCCATCATAGCGTTTCTCATCAGCGTTAGAGGTCATTCTCGTATCAACGGCAAGAAAAGAGGCCGGAGCGTCATATGCTCCGGCCTTGTCGTTGGAATTTATGCTAACCGATAAAGGCGAACTCCGTGCGGCGGTACGGTGGAACGAAGCCCGCCTTCCGTGGTAAGTTCGGCGGGGGTTCCGCTCCATAACTCGGTGCCTTCGGACACGCCCGGAAGTCCGAGTTGCTCCAGGCAGAGATCCAGGGGCAGGGGGTGCTCGCCGAGGTTGAATAGTGCAGCATAACGTGAACCTTCCGGATGTTCGGCCGTCCACACGATGAGATCCCCTTGCCGAATAACTTCCCTCGCTCCGCAGCTCTCCCTGTGCATGCGCAGCACCTCCTGGTTGGTCAGCAGCGAGAGGGTCCATTCGTCGCAATCCCGCAGTTCCCCGCCAAAGATAAGCGGGGAGCGGAAGATGCTCCAGAGCGACATCATCGTCAATTGTTCCTCTCGCGTGAACCGGGTCCAGCGATCCGCCCCGCCGCCATCCACTGAGCGTATCCCAATGTGACCCAGCGGCAGCATGTCGCAGTCCGGCCACGAACCGGCTTGCGGTATGCCCTGCCAGGTGCGGCAGCGATCGAACATGTCCCGCAGAAGCGGCCACTGGTCCCAGAAATCGTCCGTCATCCGCCACATGTTGGCATGCTCGGCGAAGAAAGCCGAGGATTCCACTGGAGCGGGTCCGGGAGATAAGCTTAGGACCATAGGCCGCCCGCAGCGTTGAATGGCAGTGGAGATCATCGCGATTTCCGGGTGGTGGGTGCCGTATAGCTTGGAAGCCGCGATATCGTCCACTTTTA
Source organism: Paenibacillus phocaeensis (assembly GCF_900021165.1). Taxonomy (GTDB): domain Bacteria; phylum Bacillota; class Bacilli; order Paenibacillales; family Paenibacillaceae; genus Fontibacillus; species Fontibacillus phocaensis. Next base: position 237,190 of record NZ_FCOQ01000018.1, read on the forward strand.
CCAGGTCAACCCCCCACGAGGCATACAAGGCAAAGAGCGAATCATAATAGGCTTGCGCCCCCTCTTTTGAAGCATCCACGCCGTACATATCTGTATTCCAGGGGCAAATCGAGTTCGTATGCGCAATGTCACGCGCTGTCGCGGTTGTGCCCTTAATCGGCGTTGCGGCATGAACGGCCTGCCGCGGGATTCCGCGCATGATATGAATGCCAAATTGCAAGCCGAGGCGATGTACATCGTCCGCCAAGGGCTTGAATCCTTGCCCGCCAGCCGCGGAGGGGAAGCGATTCACCGCCGGCATAAGCCGGGAGTAGCCGTCCATCTCGAGCGGAACAAACGGCCGATATTGCGAGGAATGGGCCCCCGGTTCATACCATTGAATATCGACGGTGATATAACTCCAGCCAAAAGCTTTGAGATGCTTCGCCATGTACTCTGCGTTGCCCCGAACCTCTTCTTCCGTGACGGCGGCACCGTAGCAGTCCCAGCTGTTCCAGCCCAGCGGCGGAGTAGGTGCAACAAGCTGATGGTTCATGTCATTAGCTCCTTTACGAATGATTAATATAACGGTTCATGTTCATCATAATGATAAGGCCCGGCTATTTCCAGTGAAATTGGACCCGATCGTCGGAATCATCATTGGCATCATTTGTGAGTTGTAAAAAGACACCGAATCGATCTTTTTGCAATGAAACAGGTTCGACGATGTCACATGGGCATTCAGCTGAATCTGTTCAAGTCCTCCCAATGCGTGTGTGAAAAAAAAGAGCGCCAACCGACTTCAACAACCGGTTGGCGCTCTCTTGTTGCTACTATTTGTACGGATCTATCGTCTGGATCGTGCCGTCCGGGTTGTAATGCAGCTCGGTGTATTTCACGCTGCGCTTGTGGTTTACGCCTCCGGATAACGAGCTGTCATGATAGAACAGGTACCATTTGTCCTGGAATTGCACGATGGAATGGTGCGTGGTCCAGCCGATGACCGGCGTCAGGATCTTCCCTTTAAAGACATAAGGACCTTGCGGATTCTTACTGATTGCATAAACAAGCGTATGGGTGGTTCCCGTTGAGTAGGACAGGTAGTAATAACCCTTGTATTTATGCACCCAAGGTCCCTCGAAATACCGGCGGTCCTCGTCCCCGGCCAACAATGGATTTCCGTCTTCATCCACGATGGAGATCTCCTGCGGTGCCGATTTGAAGCTGAGCATGTCGTCGCTCAATTCGGCAAACTGCGGCCCAAGCGCCGGCGCATCCGGTGCCGGTCCTTCGGCATCGGGCTTAAAGGTACCGGTTTGCCATTTCTCCAACTGACCGCCCCAAAGTCCGCCGAAATACATATAAGCGCGGTTATCGTCATCGACGAGGACGGCCGGATCGATGCTGAAGCTGCCGGGAATGTAGCTTTCTTGCGGCGTGAACGGACCCGCAGGCGAAGAGCTGGTAGCTACGCCGATGCGGAAGATGCCCTCTTTGTCCCGTGCAGGGAAATAGAGGTAATACGTATTGTTCTTATATGCCGCGTCCGGGGCCCACAGCTGCTGGCTGGCCCACGGAATATCCCGCAAATGCAGAACTTCGCCATGGTCGACGCATGGGGAGTTGAAATCGTCCAGCGAGAGAACGTGGTAATCTTCCATCGCGTATTGGTCTCCGTTATCGTTATCGGGACCGTTGTGATCGAGGTCATGGGAAGGATAAATATAGATCTTGCCGTCGTACACATGAGCGGATGGGTCTGCCGTAAAAATATGCGTAACCAGCGGTTCATTCGGACGTACAGGTTTTTCCACAAGGATTCCCCTTTACCTAGTTAGTTTGTTTACTGAACTTACTAACTTTAATTATACAGAAGCTTAGGCAACTATCAAGCACTTCCCTCTATTTTCTTCGAAATCGTTGGATTTTATGGGAAAACGGACGGGTTTGCCGGAACATATTTCGGCTGTTTGAGGAATAGGATCACTGTATCATTATAATATGGAAAAAATTAACATAAGCATGTCCAGAAGGAGGAGTGATTGTTAATGACGGATCATTTGGATCCATCCGCTTCCAGACAACCGGAAAATCAAGCCGCCGGGGCGTTAACCGTGCCGGAACCGATTCGCGACGACGGCAGCGGGGCAACCGATACGGGGCCAAGAGACGTAATGCGGGATCGCGAGAATCCCGATATGCTGGTTCCCCCGGTCACCGATAACGGGTTGATTCCGAATCTGAAGTTTTCTTTTTCGGATACGCATATGCAGTTGAATCACGGAGGATGGTCGCGGGAAGTTACGATTCGGGAGCTGCCGATCGCGACAACGCTGGCGGGAGTGAACATGCGTTTGACACCGGGGGGAGTGCGGGAGCTGCATTGGCATCAGCAGGCGGAGTGGTCGTTCATGATCTCGGGCAAAGCCCGGATCACCGCGGTGGATCAGGACGGACGTAATTTTATCGCCGATGTGGGCGTGGGGGATTTGTGGTACTTTCCGCCGGGGATCCCTCATTCGATTCAAGGGCTGGAAGAAGGTTGTGAATTTCTGCTTGTGTTCGATGACGGACATTTCTCCGACCTGAACACTTTGTCGATTTCAGACTGGTTCGCCCATACGCCCAAAGAGGTGTTGTCGGCGAATTTTGGCGTACCGCGCAAAGCGTTTGACCATATTCCCGGGAAACAGGTGTACATCTACCAGGATCGCGTCCCGGGGCCCATCGCCAGCCAGAGGGTGACTTCGCCGTACGGAGAAATTCCCCTCAGCTTCAAGCATAGCCTGCTGGCCCAGAAGCCGATCAAAACGCCGGGCGGGACGGTGCGGATCGCCGACTCCACCAATTTCCCCATCGCCAAGACCATTGCGGCCGCCCTTGTGGAAATCAAGCCCGGCGCTATGCGGGAATTGCATTGGCACCCGAACAACGATGAATGGCAATATTACTTGTCAGGGAAAGGGCGCATGACGGTGTTCGCCGGAGGCGGCGTCGCCCGCACCTTTAACGTCAGGGCAGGGGATGTAGGTTATGTCCCGTTTGCTTACGGCCACTATATTCAGAATACCGGCAACCGCAGCATCTGGTTCCTGGAAATGTTCCGCAGCGACCGGTTCGCGGATGTGTCGCTGAATCAGTGGATGGCGCTGACGCCGCGCGAGCTGGTGCAGGACAATCTGCATGTCGGCCCCCTGTTAATGGATGCGCTGCGGAAGCAGAAGTGGCCGGTGGTGGAATACGACCGCCCTCATCAACCACGCACCTAGCTGAGGACTTCCTCGACATCATCCATCTGAATCACCAGGCGCTGGATGTCGTCCGCATCGCCGCAGCGGGCGGCGATTTGCGGAAGACGAATGCCGAGAACCCGCCGGGATTGCACCGGCACCGGATATGACGGATCCAGCTCCAAGCCGCCGGATGGGGGAAGCGGTTCTTTGGGGCGCACCAGGTCTTCCAGCAGGACGGATACGCCGGGCAGATCCCCGAAGTCTTCAGCTGTGAAGGGTTCAAACGGGCCGGACACCGGAAGGTATAAAGTCTTCGACCAATCCAGCTCCCCGGCCCGGGTATCGACAATCAACTGCAGCGGACGGGTGGAATCCGTGTAAAAATCGCAATAAGCCGCAATTCGCATCGTCATCGCCCTCCCTGTCCGCCGATTTGTCGTTCCAGCTGGGACAACATCCGGCGGGTCTCTGGTGACCAGCTCCGTTCCGCTTCGCGCTGGCGGCGAGCCGTTTCCTGGGCTGCTGCGATCAAGCTGCCCTGCAGCACGCGCCGCTGAATTTGATCCAGCCGCTGCTCGGCCAGCTCTGGAGGGACGCGGAATTGCTCGGCGATATAAGCCACCGCCTCGCTGCGATGATCCGGCACCGGCAGCTTGGCGAACATATAAAAGGGGATGGCGGCGTAGAGCACGAACTGCTCGGCTTCGGTCTCCTGGGCATGCAGGAACAGTTCCGTCATTCGGCGCTGATCCCCGGCATGGCGCAACACGTGGCATAACTCATGATAGAAAACGACCCGGGCTTGGACCTCTTCCATATGCTTATTCAGAAAGATCACGTTCTCCTCATTATCCGAAAAGGAGGGGAAATCTCCGTAAATCAACCCGATGCCAAAAGCCATGGCGATTCGCTCAATGTCCAGATCGGAAGGTGCGGAGATCCCGTGGTCGAGATATTTGCTATTCATCCACTGTTCCAGATGGGTCTCATGATAATAGGCGTACAACATCCAATTCACCCCAAATCAGAATGTATGTTCGGTTTATGGTCCGAAATAAGGGCCCTTCGAATCAGGGCCATATTGCACGTATAGATTAGGTTGGTTCATGACGAGCATGACGAGCTACTTCGTTTCGTCCCCGTTCAGCAGCTTCTTCTTTTGCTCCCGATACGCTCTCAAAGCGGCTTCCATCATGGCGATCTCATCGGCCGTATACGCTTCGGGACCGCCGAAAAAAGACAAGCTCATGCCTTTCTCCGCAGCGGGAGACGGGTCGAGCGTCCGGCCCAGCAAGTAATCCGCACTGGTATCCAGAGCATCGACGATATTGCGCAGTACCTCCGGATCCGGCTTCCGGTCGTTCGTCTCATAACGTGACAATTGCACGACCGAAATGTCCGCTTGGGAGGCTAAGTCCTTTTGCGTGAGCTGACGTAGTTCACGAAGATATTTGATCCGATCGCCTAGCGTTTGCATGACTACTCCTCTTCCTTGCCTTTTCATTTAATATAGCACAAGTTGCCAAATCGGTAAAGTGGAGATGAAACAATGGGAAGATTTCGTTGTTACCATAGTGGTAATAATTCGGCTTGACATTACCGAAATGGCAACATATAATCAGGTTACGGTTACCAAATTGGTAAAAAAGAGGAGGTGCAAGCGGCGCAAGGGAAGTTGGACCCGGATTCACGCTTGGACAAGCAAGGTGGTTAATCGAAGAACTTGTTTTGAATTTGCCAAATCGGCAATGAAATAGAGGAGGGACATGATATGGGGAGAAGACGCATTCATGTGTATCATGCTTTATTCGACACGATGCCGGTGGACGAAGCAGCCACTCGAGCTGCAGTAGAGAAGCGGTTGGAGGAAGTCAGGCGGTACCGGCAGATCGGATGGATTCGCAAGGAAGCGTTCATCACATCAGGATATGAGCCGAGGTTCCACGGCGCTACCCACGCGGTAAGCCAACCGACGGAACGGCTGGCGATCGGGAACGTGGATAAGGAAGCGGAATTGCTTCGCAAATCGGAGCTGCTGGACCTCGCGATGGAGAGACTGTCGGAGGAGCAGCGGGAGGTGATCCGGCGAAGCTATTTGGATCAGAAAGCCGAATACGATTTCGTCAGCTGCGGCGAAATGGGCATCAGCGACCGGACGTACCGCCGCATCAAAGCCAGCGCGATCCGCCTTCTGGCGGCGGCGATGAGGCTGGAGGTTTACGAGGTCAAGGAGGAGAACCGGGAGACGAAACAGGGAGTCGGCTGAGAGCCGGCTTTTTTTGCAGCTACAGTGAGCGAATGCTGTCCGATAGCTGTCCGGTGAGTGTCCGTCACCTGTCCGTTCGTTTGGTTTCCTGCATGTTACATTGGTAGTGTGGAAAAGGAAAAGTTAATGATCCCGAGTCAAACCGATGAGAACCGCTGAGATCTTCAGCGGTTTTTGCTTTGGGAAGGAGGAGTGACGATGCGAAGCAAGAACAAAACGCCGCCCTATCCAACCGAACCCCAGTGGGTGCAGCCGACGCGTTGCCAGGGCTGTATCTGGGGGCGGCTGGAGGGAACGAAGCAGTTCTGCAGTCTGCCGCGCTGTATGCATGGCGATTTCATGCTGGAGAGGAGGTGATTGCGATTGCAGAGGAGGAGATGACCGGGGCATCGGAACCGGCGCCGATCACCGGCGACCCGTGGATGACGGGATTGGCCGAATGGTCGTTGGCGGCGCTAGGCCCGGAGTGGAGAGCCTACTGCGGGATGTGGCCGCCGGATGCGGCCGCGCCAGCCGTGATGTGGCGGATGATCGGCATGGACGTGCGGGCGCTGGGCCCGTCGTCTTATGAGGTGCAGAAGCGGATGACGGCTTTTATTCTGGCGGAAGACGCGGACCGCGAGCATGCGGCGATGCTGCGGCTGCTGGAAGCGCTCGGCACGGCGGTGAAAATTCCGCTGGACGCCGCGGCCAAGCGATATCTGCGCGTTGCCAATCCGAAGATGAGCCTGCCGCCGGAAGGGGCGGCGGGGAGCGAGACGGTGCAGGGGCCGCTGACCGTCACATTGATCCGGCGGACGTCGAAGCCGGCGGTGGACGCGCCGCTGATGCAGTCGGTTTTTTATCAAGCGAAAATGAAATGAACGTTTCCCCCGGTCATGGGGGGCAGAGCGGAAAGGGATGCAAATCGGCGAGGCGAAACGGCTTGCCGAACCATTTTGGAGGAAGAAGGTGCTGCTATTTATGGCAGGAGGAACATGGAGTGTAACGGATCAGCCGGTATTGCCCGGACTGTATATGAATTTCGTCAGTGCGGCGGGGAATGCGATTCAAGCGGGGGCGCGGGGCGTCGTTGTCGCCCCGGTGAAGGCCCATTGGGGGCCGGTGGGACAATTCGTGGAAGTGGGAAGCGAGGCGGCAATCCGGGAGTTGTTCCGGGAAGACGAATCGGAGGGTGCGACGGCGTTTAGTACGCTGTACCTTGCTTTGTTGGGAGGTCCCAAGAAACTGCTGGCCTACCGGTTGGCCGGGGCTTCCGCTGCGGAGGCGTCGGTAATGCTTCAGGATGCGTCGAACGCCGCAGCGTTACAGGTGAAAGCGAAATATCCCGGCAAACGCGGGAATGACTTCATCGTCTCGATTGGGGCCAGCCTGTCGCTTCCCGGCAGCAAGGAGCTGAAGCTCTATGAAGGGACAACGCTGCTGCGTACGTTCCCGTTGGGCGACGGTTCGACTGTGCAAGCGGCCGAAGCCGTCAACGGCGATCCGGCGAATGCCTGGATCGTTGCCGAAGCGCTGGAGGACGGCGTGTTGGCAGACGTCTCCGGGGCGGCCTTGACCGGCGGGGACAGCGGAATCGCGGGGATCACAAACGCCGAATACGCTTCGGCTCTGTCCGCGTTCGAGACGCAGGACTTCCATGTGCTCACGTTGGACGGTGTGTCGGACGCGGCTTTGCGGACCAGCGTCGTCGCTTGGGTGAAGCGCGTCCGCGGCGAAGGCAAAGGCGTCATCGCCGTGCTGGGCGGATCTGCTGCCGACGATACGGCGGCCGACGCCGTTGCTAAAACGGTGGCGCGCAGCGCCGCCATCGATCACGAAGGCGTCGTGAACGTCGGCACCGGCGCGGTGCTGAACGGCCGGGCGTATTCGTCCGCGCAGGTGGCCGCCTGGGCCGCGGGCTTGATCGCCGGCCAGCCGCTGAAGGCGTCGACGACGTACGCCGCCGCGCCGTTCGACGATGTGACGCGACGCTGGACCCGCTCCGAGCAGGAGCAGGCGGTGCAAGGCGGGGTGTTCCTGCTCGTGCACGACGGCCGCCGGGTGAAGGCGCTGCGCGGCGTGAACAGCCTCATTTCGCCTCGCGTGGGGCAGAACAAAGGCTGGAAGAAGATCCGCAAGATTCGCGTCATGGATCAAATCAACGCGGACCTGCAGCGGACCGCCGAGGATGCCTATATCGGCAAGGTGAACAACACCGAGGAGGGCCGCCTGGCGCTGATCGGCGCCGGAAAGCAATATCTGCAAGCGTTGGCCGCCGAGAATGTGATCGAAGCGACCGGGTTTGATGTGACGCTGGATCCGCGATTTTATGGCAGCGCACCGCAATTCACGCCGGAGGATGATCAGGTGTTCTTGGCTTGGACGGCGGACGATACCGATGTGATGGAGCAAATTTTCGGCACATTTTACGTGCAATAATGGGAATTCAAGTTTGAGGAGGAGGAGTTAACCGATGGCACAATTTCTAGATCCCAGCCGCGTGATGATGGGGACGTTTGGCCAGATTTTTATCGAAGGGGTATGGCAGTCGAACCTGAACCACCTGGAGGCGAGCGTTGAGGCAGAGAAGAAGGAGTTGAACCTCGTAGGCACCGATTATACGGTGTACAAGCTGGGGCGCAAAAAAGGCACCGGCACGATGAGCGGCTATAAGGTCACGTCCGACATGATCGCGCGCGGCTTTCAGAAATTTTCGATCATTCATAAGCTGGACGATCCGGAAGCGTACGGGTTCGAACGTATCCAGTTGAACAACTGTATGGTCGACAAAATCGTGCTGGCGAACTGGACCGCCGGCGAAGAGGTGACAGAGGAAACGCCGTTTACGTTCGAGTCGTACGAGTTGCTGGATCCGATCGTGGCTTCTTGATATAGGGGGCCCGTTTGGCGGGGAACGTGAACGTGGCTAACTTTGGGGATGATGTCCTGTCCCGTGGCCCGACCTAGTTACTAATAGCGGACATTTTGGGCGTTATTTCAGTTTTTTTCTGCATGGTGAATGAAATAGCGGACATTTATGGCTCTATTGTCTGCATAACTGCGGTAAAACGCCTGGACAGCGCTTATTTCGTTCAATTAAGGCCATGAAAGGGTCTTATTTTGCTCAGATGCCGGATTTGGGGTGGAATAACGCCCTTTTGTACCGCTAATGTTCGAACTAAACAGATGTAAGGAGGAGGAAGCGAATATGAGTGAGTATTCATCGATCGATCCGGTGCGCGAGCAGGAAATTTTGGATAGTCTGTTCGAAACTGTGGCGAATTTGCCGGAGGAAGCGGTGTTTATCGGACGCTTGGGATTGCGCGTGACGCTGCGCGGCCTGACGTCCAGTAAAGTGGATGCGATCCGCGAACGTTGCACGGTGCGCAAGACGAGTAAAGGTCAGGTAAGCGAAAAGATCGACAGCGAGCTGTTTAACGCGGCGTTGATTAAGGAAGCGACTTCGATGCTGGAAGTGGTGAAAAAAGCGGAAGGCAGCGATCGCGGCGCGGAAACGCAAAGCGTGAAGCTCAGCGGCTGGGGCGACGAGCGCCTGACCAGCCGGCTGAAGTTGTCCGGCGGAGAAGAAGCGGTCCGCCGCTTGCTATTGGCCGGGGAGCTTGACGCCGTCGGCGATAAGGTGCTGGAGATTTCCGGGTTCGGGGTCGACATCGAAGACGTAAAAAACTAATCAGCTCCGGCGGCATGACGACGCTGCTGTTCCATATGTGGACGCGGCATCATCTGCGCCCCGGGGAATATTGGTCGCTCCCGAAGGGAGAGCGCTATCTGCTGCGGGCTTTTTCGGAAAGGGAGCTGGAGATGTTGTTGTGAGACGCTGGAGTGCCGAGAGATTAAATGGACAAGTGAGTTCGTAGATTTTGCGGGTTTGCGGGAATGGGCTCGATGAACTCTCTATGAACTCTCTATCCCGTCAATGTGTAGTAGGATCAACCGAGCGGCACGATGTCATCGAAATAATGGCCTAGATGCAGTTATTTCCGCGCATTTCCGTCCAAACGGCTAAATAGCTGCGTAGATGCAGTTATTTTCTGAGAATTTAGAGAATTCGGCTGTTTTACTGGGAATAACTGCATGCTCGCAACTATTTTCGGAAAAACCCGATAAATGGGAGAATTAACTGCACTCTGGCTCTTATTTCGGATTTCAGGTGTACTGAGGTTCGGATGCCGAGGGCATTCCAGCAGCAAGTTCCATGTGAGTTCGACAGGACCTCTGCTGACCTAAAACATGGAGAAAGGAGGTAAGCTATAGCTATGGCTGTCAATGAAAAGTCCAAGCCTGATATAGAGATCGACGACGGCAATATCGACAAGACCGAAAAAAAGCTCCGCAGCCTGGACAAGCTGTTGCAGCAAACCCAGCGCCGGGCCAGTCTGCTGGGGAAAACCCGGATCAAACCCATCCTTGCGTTGGACGATCGTTTCATGTCCACCGTCCGAAAGGCAGAGGCAACGTTGGAACGCCTGCACCGAACGACAGCGCAACCTATGGTGCAATTGAGCGATCGCGTCTCGCCTTTGGCATTGAAGCTCCGAACTTCCCTTGGCGAGCTGACGGCTACCCCATGGCAGGTTACTGCTGCGGGGGTTGATTGGGAGGCGGTGGTGGGCGACTCTTTTGCCGGATGGGTAAGCTCTAAGGGGAAAAGCACGCTGGGGCGGATATCCTCGGCGATTGGAGAAGCGCTGGTGTTTACGGGAAAGACTGTAAGTTCTCTATTCGAAACCGGAAGCCAGGGAGCATCGAAGAAGGATAATACCTTGTCAGCGCTGCCCCAGAACAAAGGACCTCTGGAGAGAACGACCGAATCTTTATTGGGCTTCACGAAGGATGTTCGAAAGGATGTATCGAAGGATTACGCCAAAGAGGGCACGAAAGAACTGATTGATAAATACATCTTCAAAAAAGATGAAAAAGACAAGAAGTGCAAATGCGAAGTTACCTGTAATTGCAACTGCGGTTCAGGCGGTGGCGGTTATATTGGCGGAACCGGAGCCAGAGGGAAGCGAACCGGCCGTGCTACAAGGGGACGGAGGCCCAAGAATACGGGTCTCCCGCGAGTGAAATTGCCTAAACCAAGTTCTGGCCGCGGTATCGTTGGCTCTCTGGGGAAAATTGGGGCTGGGATGCTCCTAAGCACAGCGGGAGATTTGTTGGGCGGCAGTGGCCTTCCGGATTTATTGACCCAGGGTGCAGGCTCGGTAGATAAGCTTGGAGCGAAGTTACTAGGCAAAGCCGGGGGGCTGATCGGGAAGATCGGCAAGGGCATCAAGCTTCCGGGGCCGTTAGGTTTACTGTCGAACGCAACTGCAATCGCAACGGCACAGAACAATAAAGAACGTGTAAAGGCAACCACCTCCGCCGTGGTATCTTCGATCGGCGGTATCGTGGGCGGGGCTGTCGGCTCGATTATTCCCGGAGCGGGGACAGCGATCGGGGCGACATTGGGTGCGATGGGCGGTGACTTCGTTGGAGATAAATTGGGTGGGTTTGTGTATAACCTTTTTTCTAAGAAAAAGAAAGCCGCCGACAAGAAGGCAACTCCGAAGGCGTCCCCCTTACCGGTGGGGAGGAGCATGGGCTTATCTTCGGTTCCGCAGCTCGCTCCGAGTTTGTCTGGTATAAATCCGTATGGGGGGAACTCAAACCGTCCGAAGGACAGAGCAAATCCAACCTCTGCAGCGCCTCAGATTAATGTTTCCTTATCCCGGGGGGCGCTTAGCCTCACCGTGAACAAAGACGAGATCAATTACGACGAACTCGCAAAGGCGGCCGGCTGGAAAATCGCCAACGAGGTGCGGTTTGCCATGCAAAATCTGAAGTAGGGGAGGGGAGTGAGTGAGCATGGAAATTCATTTCATCGATGGGGCGGGTCAAGACTTTGTGTTTCCCGTCAACCCGGAGGAGATTACGATCTCGCGGAGCAAAGGCGTGGAGACCGTGAATATCGTATCGCTGGGGGAATACGACTTTCCGGCTGGAGAGAAGGTGAAGGAGATCGCCTTCTCTTCTTTTTTTCCGGCGGCATATGATCCGGGGTATTGCAACTATCAAGATCTCCCCGATCCGCAGGAGGCGATGAACCGATTAACCGCGATGATGAACAGCGGGTCGCCGGTCCGAATGATTATCACGGGTACGGCTGTAAACGTGCTGGTGACAATCGCCGCGCACAACAGCACCTTTCGGGGCGGGGAGCCGGGGGACGTGTACTTCGACCTCACCGCCCGGACTTGGCGGGAGATGAAGATTCACACTCAGGCCGCTGCCGGCGGGACGGCTTCCAACGCCAAATCCGCCCGGCCGGACACGAAGCAACCGGCGAAAACCTACACTGTCAAAGCCGGTGACACGTTGTCCAAAATCGCCAAACTGGAGCTTGGCGACAGCTCGAAGTGGCAGCAGATTTACAGCGCCAACCAAAAAACGATCGGCAAGGATCCGAACCGCATCAGGCCCGGTCAAAAGCTGGTGATGCCGAAGTGAGTTACGAGGTGGTGCTGCAAAACCAATATTACTTGCGGGAAGTTGTGGAGAGTATCTCGCTCAAGGATTCGCTCGAACAGATTTCTTATCAAGGTACGATTGGGCTGAGCATTCCGGCTTCTTTTCCGGGGATCGAACCGGGGCAGGAGATTCGGATCAGCGGCGTCCCGTTTAAGGGGGACAGGAGTAGTGCCGGGGGGCAGGCGGGCGGCGGTGGGATGGTCCCGTTGCTGCATCCGGGCGTGGTGTGGGATTGCTCCAGTACGCTGAAACAGACGAAGCACATGACGGTGACGGTGTATGACCGGACGATTTATTTAGCGAAATCGGAGGATGAGTATCTGTTTCCGGCAGGGGGAACGGCTGCTCAGCGCTTGAAGAAATACGCGGCGGACTGGGGCATTCCGCTCGATGCGGTGCCGGACACGAAAACGAAACTGAAAAAAGCCGTCTATCGCCCGCAAACGCTCTACAACATGATCTTGTCCGACCTCAAGGAGACGGTGAAGGCCGGCGGGGAGATGTACGTTCCGCGGATGACGCCTGCCGGGTTAACTTTGTTCAAGATCGGCAGCAATACTGGGGTCTGGAAGCTGGAGCAATTGGAGGAAGCCACGCAAAACCGCACGTTGGAGGGGGCGGTGACGCGGGTTAAAGTGATCGGGTCCGAGGACCGGGGGGATAGCGCGCCTTCCAAGGTGCTGGCCGTAGCAAGCGGGGAGACTGCCAAATACGGGGTGCTCCAACGGATTATGCAGGACGAGAACGTCAAAACCGCCGGCGCCGCTAAAAAATTTGCCGAGTCGATGCTGACCGGTCAAGCGCAGTCCTACACCGTAACTTGTATAGATCTGAATACGATCCGAGCCGGGGACAAGGTGAATTTTAACGGGCTGAACCTGATTGTGACCTCCGTTTCGCATGAGCTGGGGAACCCCGGGCATATGACGCTGGAGCTGGCAACGATGGACGACGTGAAGAGGAGGTATTATCTTGACCATTGATCCTTATGCGGCGTTGGCCGTATCGCTGCGAGAGAATGTCGCGAAAAGAGCAGCCGAAGCGTTAACCGGCGTGACGGCGGAGCTCGGGACCGTGACGGGTACGGGACTGAAGCTGGACGGCTTCAAGCACGAAATCCAGGAGTACTTGGTCGCGGAGTTTCCGGGGACGCTGAAGCTGCCGGAGTTGAAGCTGACCGGTGGCGTTCGCGGGTTGAGGGATAGCGAGGGCGGCAGCGTGGAGGGCCAAGGGGAGTTTGCGTTCAAGCCCTCGGAAACCGATGACACGGTGTTATCGCTCCGATACAAGCCTGGAGACCGCGTGCTGGCGCTGCCGCTGAACGGCGGGAATGATGCGGTTGTGCTGTGCAGGGTGGTGAGCGGGAATGGCTAATCTTTTTCCGGAGATGGTGGCGGATTCTTGGTCGGCTGTGTTGCCGGACGGGCAGGAGTCGCTTATGGATGCGGTCACGTTTGGTCGAAGCTGGCGGTTCGATTTTGGGGCTGGGGAGTTCGTGATGACGCCGACGGGGAAAATCGCTCTTGCCGACGAAATCGCCGCCTGGAAAGTGTGGTGTGAAAAAGCGATCCGTACCCCACGGTATCGGCACTTGATTTACTCCCGCGCGTACGGTCAGGAATTCGAGTCGTTGATCGGCCAAGGTTATAGCCGGGCCGTTCAGGAAAGCGAAATCCGACGGATCGCGACGGAGACGTTGATGGTGGACCCGCGGACGTTGAGCGTGGACGGGTTTGTTTTTGATTGGCGGGAGGATGGGTGCCGATTTACTTGCCGGGTCAAAAATGTAAGGGAGGACGAGTTACTGGTGGAAGGGAGCGTGACGTGATGGCGGAGTTGCCGCTTTATTTGCAGGATCAGACGGAAGCGCGGATTATGCAGCGAATGCTGGAGCGGGTGCCTTCGGATATCGATAAATCCGAGGGTTCTTTTATTTGGGACGCGGAGGCGCCGGCGGCCTTCATGCTGTCGGAGGCGGCGGCGTGGGCGCAGCAGTTGCTGGCGCGCGGGTTTGCGAGCACGACGTACGGGGAGTATCTCGATCTCCGGGCGGCGGAGCACGGGGTGACGCGGCGGTCGGCCGTGGCCGCAACCGGCGTGGTGCGGTTTACCGGAGAGCCGGCGCGGACGGTGCCTGCGGGGACGGTTGTGGCGACGCCGGCGGACGAATATTCGGCGGAGGCGTCGATGGAATACGAAACGACGGCAGCCGTGACGTTGGATGAGCGCGGCGAGGGGACGGCCCCGATCCGGGCGCTGGTTCAAGGCCGTGCGGGCGTTGTACCGGCGGGCGTCATTCAGGTGATGGCTACGCCGGTCGGCGGCGTGACGGCCGTCACGAACCCGGAGGCTACGCGGGGCGGTGCGGATATCGAGTCGGATGAGCTGCTGTTGGAGCGGTTTTTCTCGCAGGTGCGCAATCAGGGGACGAGCGGGAACAAAGCGCAATACCTGAAGTGGGCCGGGGAGGTGCCGGGCGTGGGCGGAGCCCAGGTGGAGCCGTTATGGCAGGGACCGGGGACGGTCGGCATCTATTTATTGGATGCCGACAAGCGGGCGGCTAGCGAAGAGATCGTTGCCGCGGCGCAGGCCTACATCGATCCGACCCGGGACGGGCAAGGCGAAGGCGCGGCGCCGGCGGGGCCGATCGTCACGGTGATGGCCGCCGAGGAGGTGCCGATCGATCTTCGCGTGAAGCTGACGCTCGCCAGCGGCGTAACGATGGCTGAGGTGAAGAAGAAGATTGAGGAGGGCGTGCGTGCGTATTTGAAGCAGCTGGCTTTTGCCGACCCGTTAGTGCGGTTTACGCGGATTGCCGCGATTCTGCTCGACATTCCGCCGATCATTGACTATGCCGAGCTGACGGTGAATGGCAACGCCGACACCAACCTGGAGATCTACCCGGGCCAGGTTGCCGTGCTGGGGACGGTGGATGTGGATGAGTGAAGCGGTGTTGAGGCGGGCGAGTGAACCTTTGCGGGTTAGCCCGAAGGAGTCCTTGCTGACCAGTCCTCGGGGGTTCGAAATGTTCTCGTATCTCCCGGGTTATTACGAGACCTCCCGAGTCATGCAGGCGGATATGAACGCCAAAGGCGCAGAGATGGACCTGCTGTTCGAGGCGCTGGACGAGACGCTGCAGCAGTTCTTTGTACGCACGGCCACTTGGGGCCTCGATCGTTGGGAGAGCGAGCTTGGCATCGCGACCGACCCCAGTAAGCCGCTCGACCAGCGCCGCGCCGTCGTCGAATCGAAGCTGCGCGGCAGCGGGAAGTTTTCGGGGCGATTGGTGAAGAGTGTGGCGGAGGCGTATGAACGGGGGAGAGTGGAGGTTTCTTTTCAGCCGGGGGAGTGGGGCTTTACGGTCAAGTTTGTGGATACGGTGGGGATCCCGCCGAATCTGGATGATCTGAAAGCGGCTATCGAGGAGATCAAGCCGGCGCATTTGAAGGTAGAGTTTGAGTTTAATTACATGTTGATTAGTGATGTTCACGGAATTTTAACGCTCCATGAACTGGAAGAAATCCCATTAAACCATTTTGCAGGAGGTGATCCGGTTGGCAACTAACACACCGAATCTCAATTTGCTCAAAAAAGACCCTGTAGCCGACGGAAACGAAACATTTAATATTCAGACGATGTTGAATGAGAACTGGGATAAGATTGATGCGGCGGTGGGGGAGGTCAGGGAAGAGTTGCAGGATATCGATATCCCTCCGGCTTCACTAACCGGGCCTGGCATCGTGCAGCTCTCGAACTCCACTAGCGGAAATCGGGAGGACGTCGCTGCAACGGAGAACGCGGTCAAAGCGACCTTTGACACTGCAACAGCGGCACAAACCACGGCAAATGCTGCAAATCTGGCCGCTGCGGCAGCGCAGACTAAGGCAGACCAGGCTTTTCAGCTTGGCAATGAGCGGAAACAGGACGTAGTGGACGCCCTCATTGCCTTGGGAGTATCAGCGTCCATGACAGACAGTTGGGACATACTTACTAGTAAGATGTCTACCGTAATTAAAGCAACTGGGAATGCAGGGACCGAGGATGTGTTAGTAGGCAAGACGTTTAGTAGTGCCAGCGCTAGTAGTTTGATGGGCACGATGCCAAACCAAGGGGCGAAAACATACACAATTAACACACAAGGCGGCCAGTATACCATCCCTGCTGGCTACCATAATGGCGGCGGCAAGATTACTGCTTCCTTTGCTAATCTGGTGACCGAGAATATTAAAAGTGGGGTTAATGTAGGGGGGGTTATCGGGTCTTTGGCGCTGGGTGGCTACGGTGAATTGAATACCAGTTATTCTGGACAAGCACCAAACTCAAGTATATATATTAATGTTTTTGATTTTCCCCCAGGAATTAAGTACTTTTCTATATCCCCTGAAGGACTTAGTTACTTAAATTATGCGTATAAGTATGGTACTCCAAGAATGGCTTTATTTCTGGCCCCAGAACCCGATTTATCTAAGAGTATTTTTACGTTTTTGAGTATCAGTAGTACTCCCGATGCTTCTTTTACTGTTTGTGGCTTGTTCGTAAATCTTATACAAGGTATAGCATATATTTCTGGATACGAAAATTATTCTAACAACATTGTTTATAGACCTATAAGAAAAAATAGTAACTATGACTCATCAAAACCCCAGAAACTAATGGTCTACTTAAGTCAGGATGATGGTGGGAATCCTTATACTGTCAACATAAAAGGCAAGCTACTTTATTGTTAGAATAAGAGCGTGTTAAGATCATTTGAATGCTTAGGTCACAAGACAGTGCAGTAGGAATTCGCGAGTCTCATAAGCGCTTTGCCTGCTTTTTCTCAAGCCTTCGGCTCCCCGAGTGCTTTTAATTACGGTTAAAGTCAGTTGAGTGAGTAAAAATGCATGCGAAGCATAAAACATCCGCTACGCGGGTGGAGAGATTTCCCCCGAAAGAAGGTGTAATCATGGACATTACGATAATCACTGCGGTGACCTCCGTGCTGGCGGCGGTGAGCGGGATTGCGTTAGGGTGGGCGGGGCGCGCGAAGGCGGCGAAGCAGGAGGCTGAGGAGTCGGCCGAAGCGGAGGCTGTACAGCGCGCGGATGTAGAATACATCAAGCGGGGCGTAGACGACATGAAAGTCGAGCAGAAGCTGCAGGGCCAGCGGTTTGAAGCCTTCTCCGAGCGGTTGACGCGCGTTGAGGAATCGGCCAAGCAAGCCCATAAGCGCATCGACCGACTGGAGGAGTCATAGTGATTCTGCGCAATTGAGGGATATGGCGCACCTTGACGCTAACCTGGGCGGGTTATTTTCGTTTTTACGCATCACCTCCCATCCGGAGGCGATACTGTCCCACCCAAGTTCAGTTGCACATGTTAAATTATACCCTGAGTCTGCGATTCTAGCAGGCTCTTTTCTTTTAGCAGCGAGATCCGGCTGACGTGTGCCCCGGAATCGACCAAACAAGCGCACAAGCAGATTGACCAGCCAACAGAATAGTATAAACGGAAGGGGTGAAGCGCATATGAATACTCGAAAGTACCCAATTGAAAGGCGATATGTCGCGATAAGGCCGAATGTAAGGCCGGGGACGAAGTTGTCGACCGGGACACCAGAGTTTTTTGTAGCCCATGACTCGGGAAATCCGGGCGCAACGGCGGATAATCACTATGCCTATTTCAACTCGCAAACGAATCGTTCCGCCTCGGCCCATGTGTTTATCGACGATACGAAAATCCTTGAGATTATACCGACCGGCACGGGTCCCGATCCGGCGGAAAAAGCCTGGCACGTGCTGTACGGGGTCACGACCGACAATGAGTTGTTTGGCTATGATGCCAACGATGCTGCGATCGGGGTGGAATTTTGCTACGGCGGGCGCATAAACTTTACGGAAGCGTACAAGCGGTATGTCTGGTATTTGGCTTATTGTTGCAGCAAATGGAATAAGAATCCTTATGTCTATATCCCGACCCATCGGCAATTGGATCCGGCCCGCAGACAGGATCCCGATAAAGCGCTGGCCACGGGCGGGAAATCATTGAATCAATTGCTGGACGATATCTCGGCTGAACTCAACGTAATGCGCACGCCGGGTCCAACGACGAATGCCAATACGTCCTTTACACCGCTGCCTGCTACCATCGCGCAATCGCTGATCGACAACTATGTATCTCCCGCCTGGTATGCCTCAAAGGCCAAAGGAGATCAGGTGGGGATGACGCATTTTCACAATCTGGCAAACAATCTTCGAGTGGCATCGGGGATTCCGCTGGCCTCTTCAACCGCCCCCGGTCCGTTGATTTCGCTGCCCAAAAGCAATGCGCAGGAAATCATCTTCCGCTGGCTTTCGCCGGCTTGGTTTAAGGCGCGGGATGAGGGGGACAAGGCGCGGGCGCAGCATTTTAACAATCTGGCGAATTATCTGAGGCGCTCAGCGGGTATCCCCGAGCAGTAAGTAAATAAGGAGGGGAGTCGAAGTCATGCAAAACGAAATTTTAACAAATGTATTAGCTTTTGCTTCCGTTTTGTCCGTATTCGTATTAGCTCTGGTTCAACTTGTCAAAACAACCATCAACCTGCCGAAAAACCTGATCCCCTTCATTGGGGTCGTCATCGGCGTATTAGTCGGGGCTGCGGCTTATCCTTTTACGGAAATGGAGTTAGTGCTGCGGCTGTGGGCGGGAGGTTTGGCCGGCTTGTCGGCCACCGGACTATTCGAGCTCGGGAACATTCGTCAGGGAATGACGAAAGACAAGTGAGGAAGCCGGCTGATTTATTTTCCAGTTGAATCAAGAACGTCGGTTTGCATATAATACAAACAAACGTTCTTATTTGGAGATGATCCTGGTGGAAAAATACATCGGCCAGACCGTAGAAATCATCTACGTTGACCGTGCGGGCAAAATTACGCAGCGGCGGATTGAAGTTCATGATGTGCGAGGCGGTTTGGTGCGGGCGACCTGCTTGGCTTCCCGTGCGCCACGGGCTTTTCGGATCGAGAATATTTTGGCTTGGGTTCCTGTGGCAAAAGGGCGGCATCATGCCTCCTGAACCTCCCTAGCCTCCCATTGTATGGGGCCGTTTCGCTTTTTGCGAGCGGCCCTTTTTTTGCAAGAGCTTATTTTCAGCAAGTTCCATCCCTTTCGCCCAAAACTTCGACCATCAGACAGGCTCCAAGCCGAAAGCCGCAGCGAAAAGAAGAGGTTAACTCCGTCCCATGGATCTGTGCGTAGATGTCCAATAGCGCTTCCAGCTCTTCAAACTCCTCTTCGGAATGCCGCTCCTTCCAAGTCATCATAGTATGCTCTACAACTCGGAAGTAATTTAGAGATGATTCACGAACGTTGGGGATGTACATTGTCAATCCGTTTTCCTTTGTGATAGAATGAAAGCAAATCATTCTGCATAAAATAAAGAGTGAAGATGCGCGAACATCTTCACTCTGACAACAGCCGCTTTGAAGAGCGGTCGGCTGTAGTTGGTTAAAGGAATAGACCCCTTACCTACCACGTGGGCGGTCTATTTCTTTTTGTTTTGGTCTGACGTAGCTACTATCGTAATGACCAAACCGATGAGTGCTATTCATAGCTAACCACCGACTCATCAAACTCCACGGTCACCGCCCCTTTTTTTGCCGGGTATCGGTCTGCACATCAACTCTTCCGTTATGATCTGTTAGTTTTCCTTCTCCTATGAAAGACTGCCCGTCTTCAATTTGATAGAAAAAATAGCTTTCTTTGAACCGCTCCCGAACGGGGCGTATCCAATCGGAAGTTAATGTGCTCGCTTATTAAAGGGGGGCCAATGCGATTTGGATCTCCTTTGTCTTTTGCACTTCGGCAGAAAACCACTTCGCCAAAGCCGAAAAGTCAGTAGAGCCTGTATCCGCAACCCATATGCTGAAGTGGTTATCGTCTGTCCATTCATAATCTGTTATAGGCCAAGTTGGTACTTCCGCATACGCCTTCGTAGCTGAGGCGGGGGAGAGGGGGATGACCTCCATTTTCTCCAAATCCGTTGCCACGATGATGTGCCTTACCACTTGGTTACCTTCATTGTATCCATAGCGGACTAGTAATTTGTTTCGGTCGGGTGAAAGCTTGTAATCCCCAAAAATGCCGTCGGGCAAACCGATGCTAGCAACCTCCGCACCGCTGACTTTCACCAAAAGAGTGGAGCATTGTTTGTTGCCGCAATTGTATTTCAACAATAGGTAGGAATCCGTCTTTGACAACGGCAACAGTTCGTATTGTGTTCTTTCAACTTCCGTTGCGATGTCATCTTGCGTGTCGAGATATGCCTTGTATAGGGGGAGGTCCGAAATGTGAAGTTCTAGAGCTTCTCCGCTTTCCCGTTTGATGTTCAGAACATCCTCCGCCTGATTTGCCCCGACAGAAGGGTTTGAGAACGGCAAATGTGGCTGAAGCAGGAGAAGTAGAACTACTGCCGCTCCCAACAAAGCAAAGTAAGCAATCCGTTTGTTTTTCATATATGAGGGGCTCCTTTTACGGGGTCAAGAGATTGAGGATCTTGGGTACGTTCGTTGACTTCATCTCGCTTGGTTTAACTCCCATGATATCACTTTCGCCTAAGCCCGACTACATGATATGAACGTCTGAAGAGCCGTTGAAATTAAGGCGATCGAGTTCGACATTTTCTGCCATGGAAAGTCTTGACTATCTAGTCCATTTGGCTTATTCTAAATCTAGATTGATAGATTTGTTGACAGATTTGTGACAATTGAAAATATGATAGGTTGATAAAGGCAAATCCATCGAAAGGTGGAGACGCAAAGCTACAGGGGTTAAGGCGACGAAGTTCGCTATGCCAGCCAGTTACCGATCTAAGAGGCCAACAGATTTGATGTTGCATGAGGACCTTCTTACTTCGGTAAGAAGGTTCTTTTTCATATTGATAAAGGCAAATCCATCGAAAGATGGGGACGCAAAGCTACAGGGGCTACCGCGGGTTACGCCGTTACGCCAGCCAGTTGCCGATATGGAAGCCAAACGCAAATACAGGGTATTTCGTTTCTTCCTGATTCGGTCATTACGCATCGTTTCTGATGCGATTCGGGAGGAAACCGAGATGAAACGGTTTATTTTTTTGGCGATCGCAATAATCTTTTCTATGAATCTAGCGACAATTCCGGCGTATGCGCAAGAGGATAATCATAATCTGGTCAGCCAGCTTGTCGTGTTGCCGCAAGATCACTACAACGAAGCCGAAGCCGATAAAATGTTGGGCCGTCTCTCGGCAATCCCCGCGAATTTGCTTAAAGGTTTAAAGGAACATGGTGTTAAAATCAAACTGGCCAACGGCAAAATTACGGATGAACCGGAGTTTGCCCAATACAAGGGGGTTACCCCCCGAGGCTGGGAAAATACCGGATTGACCTGGGACAATGTACCGGGCGTCAGCATGGACATCGTGATCGTGCGGATCGGCTACAGCAATAAGGGCAAAGGCCATAACGGGCAAAACCTGGAGCTTCATGAAACGTTCCATGCGATCGATCGGCTTGTTTTAAACAACATAAGTTCGTCCCAAGAATTTGTTGATTTATGGAAAAGTGAAGCGAACAATGATTATGAAGGCGACGGTTATGTTTCGGCTTACGCCGAAGAATATTTCGCGGAAACCGCTACGTTGTATTTTTATAGCGATAAAACCCGGGAACGTCTTAAACAGGACATGCCTTTAACTTTCGAGTTTCTGGACAAGCTGTTCGCAAATGCCGGATAAGCAGCATATTAAAAACTCCCTTCCGGCCGCTTGACCGAAAGGGAGTTTTTCTGTTGGTTAAGGATAGACGCGGTTCGGTTTCACTTCATTCCAAACCTCGACGTCGGAATCCTCTCTGGAGTAATCATGATGATTGGTGGCTTCCAGGATTTCGTAGTAGTACCACATGCCTTTGGCATTGTCCGGCCACATCTTGGCGTCTTCATGAAGTCCGGCCTCATCGACCTTTCTGTTCAGCACGCTGTTGATGAACTTGGCGGCTTCAGCCCGGGTAATGTACTGATCCGGTTTGAAGGTACCATCCGTGTAGCCGTTGATCCAGCCTTTGTTGGCTGCGGAGGCGATATATTTTTCCGCCCAGTGGCCTTTGATGTCCGTGAACATGTCGTTCGGACGTTCGTCCAGCTTGTCGAAGCGGGAAGCGATCGCCGCAAACTCGGCTCTGGTAATAAATTGCCCCGGTTTAAAGGTTCCGTTCGGATAACCCGTAACGATCCCGGCATTCTCCATCGTCGAAATAAATGGGTTGGACCAACGTTTTGCTTCCACGTCGGAGAGATCGGTGCCGGTCTTCAGGTATGCGGAACGGCTCTCATCGTCCAGCAACCGGTAGAAAATCGTTGCAACTTCTTCACGGGTAATGTTATTGAGCGGTTTCACCGAGCCGTCTGGATACCCGTGAATATATTGGAAGTGGTTTTCCGTGTCAAGTGTCGGCGGAACGGCCGGCAACGGCGGCAACGGAGTTACCTCCGGTGTGCTCGGCGGGGTTGGATTTCCCGAATCCCCTGAATTTCCGGAGTTCCCCGAATCTCCGGAATTGTCCGATCCCCCCGGATTGGACGAATTTCTGGTGTAGTAGAAAATGAACTCTTGGCCTTCCTTATCGTTGAACGTATAGGTATCGGTCGATTTTACCGGAGTGTAGCCGGAGACCGATAAGGCCGCAAGAGTTTTCGTCTCACCCGGTTTGCCGGTTACGACGGTTGGGCTTGCCAACTGCCGATTTGTTCCGTTTTCCAAATACTTGACGGTCAGTTGACGATCTGCAGGCGCGTTTTTCGTATAGTAGAACACATGGGCCTGATTCGGATCGTCGATGAACTCATGCGTGTATTTCACTGTTTCCGGTGTATACCCCAATACCTCTTTTGCAGTGAGTTCGATCTTGTCGCCAATACGGCCTTTGATCATTTCCGGTGCAGCCAGTTCGGCCCCGGTTTCCCGATCCAGATAGGAGACGGTGAGTTGTGCCAGGTCAGTCGGTTCACCTTTCGTGTAGTAAATGGTGAATTCCTGTACCGAATCCAACGTAATCTCGAAACCATACTCGAGTTGTTCCGGGTAATATACGGCATCGGTCACGGAAATAGGTTCCGGATACAACACCAATGTCCGCCCGGCATAACCTAGCTCGGTAGTAGGAGCGATAAGTTCCTCGTTCGACTCAAGGTCTACGTGGTGAATGGTGACAGAACGCTCCAAGTTGGATTTGTCTTGGGTGTACTCGAACACGAATTGCTGTACCTGATCTTCCGTGAATGTATACGGAACTTCATAGGTGTGCGGTTGGTATACCACTCCTGTGACGGAATCCTTGTAATCCGTGGCTGTAAGGGTGATTACTTCGCCGACTTTGCCTGTGTGCGGTTGCGAAGGTTTCAGGTCTTTTTGCGTATCTTTATCTACGTATCTGACGGTTACGGTTCTGTTGTCGTCAGGTTCGGTGCTGTTGGCGGTGTAGTAGAAGATGTACTCATTGTCCTCAGCTTTAACGGTGTACTGGGCTGTTGCGTTTTCCGGAGTGTAGTCCGTAACGTCAACGGCTTCGAGGTTCAGCGTCTCGCCGATCTTGCCGGTAAACGTTTTGGGCTTAGCGAGTTCTTCTTCTGTCCCTTTCTCCAGGAACTTCACAGTAACGGTGCGTTCGTTGGAAGTGTAGTAGAAAGTGTACTCGTTGTTGCCGTCAGCTTTGACAGTGTACTGGGCTGTTGCGTTTACCGGAGTGTAGTCCGTAACGTCAACGGCTTCGAGATCTAACGTATCTCCGATCATACCCTTAATCGGTTGAGGCGAAGCGAGCTCCTTCTCTGTATCTTTCTCCAGGAACTTCACAGTAACGGTGCGTTCGTTGGAAGTGTAATAGAAGATGTACTCATTGTCCTCAGCTTTGACGGTGTACTGGGCTGTTGCGTTTACCGGAGTGTAATCCGTAACGTCAACGGCTTCAAGCTTCAATGTCTCGCCAATCTTGCCGGAAACCGTAACTGGCTCCGCGAGTTTTTTCTTCGTATCTTTCTCCAGGAACTTCACAGTAACGGTGCGTTCATTGGAAGTGTAATAGAAGATGTACTCATTGTCCTCAGCTTTGACAGTGTACTGGGCTGTTGTGTTTTCCGGAGTGTAGTCCGTAACGTCAACGGCTTCGAGGTTCAGCGTCTCGCCAATCTTGCCGGAAACCGTAACTGGCTCCGCGAGTTTTTTCTTCGTATCTTTCTCCAGGAACTTCACAGTAACGGTGCGTTCGTTGGAAGTGTAATAGAAGATGTACTCATTGTCCTCAGCTTTGACGGTGTACTGGGCTGTTGCGTTTACCGGAGTGTAGTCCGTAACGTCAACGGCTTCAAGCTTCAGTGTCTCGCCAATCTTGCCGGAAACCGTAACTGGCTCCGCGAGCTTTTTCTTCGTATCATTCTCCAGGAACTTCACAGTAACGGTGCGTTCGTTGGAAGTGTAATAGAAGATGTACTCATTGTCCTCAGCTTTGACGGTGTACTGGGCTGTTGCGTTTACCGGAGTGTAGTCCGTAACGTCAACGGCTTCAAGCTTCAGTGTCTCGCCAATCCTGCCGGAAACCGTAACTGGCTCCGCGAGTTTTTTCTTCGTATCTTTCTCCAGGAACTTCACAGTCACAACACGTTCGTTGGAAGTGTAATAGAAGATGTACTCATTGTCCTCAGCTTTGACAGTGTACTGGGCTGTTGCGTTTTCCGGAGTGTAGTCCGTAACGTTAACGGCTTCAAGGTTCAGCGTCTCGCCGATCTTGCCGGAAACCGTAACTGGCTCCGCGAGTTTTTTCTTCGTATCTTTCTCCAGGAACTTCACAGTAACGGTGCGTTCGTTGGAAGTGTAATAGAAGATGTACTCATTGTCCTCAGCTTTGACGGTGTACTGGGCTGTTGCGTTTACCGGAGTGTAGTCCGTAACGTCAACGGCTTCAAGCTTCAGTGTCTCGCCAATCTTGCCGGAAACCGTAACTGGCTCCGCGAGCTTTTTCTTCGTATCTTTCTCCAGGAACTTCACAGTCACAACACGTTCGTTGGAAGTGTAATAGAAGATATACTCGTTGCCCTCAGGTTTGACGGTGTACTGGGCCGTTGCGTTTTCCGGAGTGTAGTCCGTAACGTCAACGGCTTCAAGCTTCAGTGTCTCGCCAATCTTGCCGGATACTGTAACTGGCTCCGCGAGTTCTTCTTCTGTCCCTTTCTCCAGGAACTTCACAGTAACGGTGCGTTCGTTGGAAGTGTAGTAGAAGATGTACTCATTGCCCTCAGGTTTGACGGTATACTGTGCCGTTGCGTTTACCGGAGTGTAGTCCGTAACGTCAACGGCTTCGAGGTTTAGCGTTTCGCCAATCTTTCCAGTAAACGTTTTGGGCTTAGCGAGTTCTTCTTCTGTCCCTTTCTCCAGGAACTTCACAGTAACGGTGCGATCAACTACTTCCTCGTACCCAAACCAAATAACCGGTGTTGGGTTGGTTGCGGTCAATCTAACCTTTGTGGGGTTTTCGCCCACTTTAAGCTGGTAACTGGCAACTTCTTTGGCCGGAACGGAATATTCCTTCGAGCCTATAGGCAGAGCCTCATTGCCGGTTTGATCCTTGTAATACTCGCTATAAAGCACTTCCGCGAATTCCGGACCCTCCACTTCAATGCCTTCAGCATTGACTGGATGGCCGTCCGCATTGACCTTATAGCCCTTCATGAGGATGGAACCGTTGCCGATACTCACTTTCGGCACCTCAAAATCCTTCGAAGTATTTCGGTTGTTCACGTCCTTGTATTCCAAGGTCGTTTTTCCATTCGTAGGGTAGAGGGTATTAGAAACCGGGTTCTTCGATGGGTCCATGACCACTTTGTAAGTAAAGACGGCAGGTTCACCTTCAGCGATATTGCCGATGTTCCAGATGTATTTCTCAGTGACCGGATCCCAATCAACTTTGCCTTGCGATACGGTGTAATCTTGAACGCTGATCTGTTTGCCCTGCATTTTCAGATTGAACATATCTCCCATTGGATCAATGACTTTGGCATCTTGTGCCGCAAACGAGATTTTTCCGGCCATTTCGCGGAAAATTTTGTTCAAATCGTCATTACTCGCGGAATAGTAGCCTTCGCTCTTAATGTTTTTCAACACTTTTTCCGCGTTGCTGTTCTTTTCAACGTCCAATCCTACCGAGAAAAGCTTGTGTCCTGCCTCTTTGGCCAATTTTGCTTCTGAAAAAGTGCCGATACCGTTGTCCTTGACTTCGTATTGGTAATGTCCGGAAAACCAAGAATCCCGGATCCACTCACCAAATCCGTAGTCGACTTTATAACTGCTTCCGCTTCCGACAATGTTGTCATAATCGAATGCGGTTATCGCAAATGGGTAGCTGCTATCATAGCCATTGTTCGACCAGGAATAGTTCGTAGCCGCGATCCCTTTGTAACTGTATGTCGGCTCTCCATCGCTTAATAAGACGATAATTTTATTTTTGGCCTGACTCTGATTACTGCTTAAAAGTTCATGCGCCTGTTTGATCCCGGCCTGTATGTTCGTACCGCCATCAGCTTTGATCCCATTTATGGCAGCTTTCAAAGCAGCCTTCTGGTTCGGTCCCTTAAAGCTGGAAACAAGCTCCGACGTTCGGTTAAAAGCGACTACGGCAATCTGGGTGTCCGCTCCATTCAAAAGCAGGTTGTCCACAAACTTATTCGCCGCTTCTTTCGCTTTGTCCATTTTCTTTTGCTTGTTTACTTTGTCGTTCATACTCCCGGACTTATCGATAACCAATACCACGTCTGAGCTCGTCTTGAGGTTTTTCCCCTCAACTTTGAGCGTGATTTCCCATTCGCCCGGGTTTCCTGTAGGCTTGGCGGTTTTGCTAAGCTGGGTCGCTCCGGGATTGGGCCAGACGGGATCGCCTGAGCTCGTTGCGCCAAAGACGGACATAGGACTAATAAAAAGTGATAATAAGCATAACCAAGATACTGCGATTTTTAACCCGTGTTTCATTGGTTCCTCCTCAGATTTTCATAGACTTCCTCCCTTTCAGGCACTAAATTTCTACCCTCCTTACGTTGGGTTATCTATTTCTCACGGAAATTCCGTTGAGAACGCCAGAAAAACAAAAAACCGGCTGCATCAACAACAAAATTCATTGTTATGCAGCCGGACGGTCGTTAACCCTAGTACGGATTGTTAGACTCCAAGGCTTTGCGGCCTAATCTTTCGATTAGTGTGCCCAATTTGCGATTGTTAGTCATAATTTTCCACAGTCTTTCGACAAAAACAATATATTTCATAAAAAATGTCTTGTCAACTACTAAAGTGTGAAAAAAATCATAGTTGAGACAGGGGCGACATTCGAAAAGTCCGCCGAACTAGGCAAATAAACAACATTTTCGGATATTATCGTAAATTCATGGGATATTTCCTGAACTCCCGGAAGGCTAAGATTACATTAAGCGTACGATGACCCATGCGCTGTTGTTTCGATAGAAATCAGGCGATCGGGAGGGAGTGGCTTTATGGCAAAAGTGGTATATGTCCCGCTGGATGAAAGGCCGTGTAATGCGTTGTTTCCCAGACAACTGGCACGGATGACAGATGTAACGCTTGTCGTTCCGGACCGTTCGCTGCTCGGGGACAAGAAACGCCCGGCGGATACGAATGGGATCCGGGAATGGATGATCGAGGCCGCGGAAGGGGCCGATTATTTGCTGGTGTCGATTGATCTGCTCGTTTACGGAGGGATCGTGCCGTCCCGGCTGCATCATTTATCTCTGGAGGAGTGCTTGCAGCGGCTGGAGGTATTAGGGCAGATCAAGCGCCGGTATCCCGGCATCCAAATTCATGCTTTTAATCTAATTATGCGGGTACCGAATAACAATAAGGACGAAGAAGAGCCGGATTATTACAAATTTTATGGCGGGCAAATCTTCAAATACAGCTATCTGACGGACAAGGCGGAGCAAGGGGCGTTGACCCCGGCGGAACAACAAGAGTTGGATGACGTTACGCGGCTGGTCCCGCAAGCTTATTTAAGCGATTTTCTGGAGCGTCGTGCCGTCAACCAGCAGGTGAATCAGCATACATTGACCTTGGTCCATGAAGGCATCATCGATCATCTGGTCATTCCGCTCGACGATAATTCGCAATATGGCTTCTCCCGGGCGGAGCAGCAAATGCTGGTTGCCCGCGTGGAAGCGCTGAACGTGCTGGATCAGGTTCTGATCTATCCGGGAGCCGATGAGATCGGCTGCACGATGTTTGCCCGCATTTTCGGGGAATTGAAGCAGTACAAGCCGGAGATTTTTGTGCGTTATTCTTCAACCGAAGGCCCGCGGATCAAACCGAAATACGAGGATCGCAGCCTGAACGAAAGCATCAAATCGCATATTACCGCGGTTGGAGCGGTCCTTGCTGACCATTCCTTCGAGACGGATCTGGTGCTCCTCGTCCACTCGCCGGCGGTTGACCAAGCGGGGATGGCCGAGCAAATCCCGTTTAAAGAACGGCATCGCTCCTATTTCTCGGAAATTCATTACCGGGAGTTCGCCGAAGCGATCGGGGCCTACTTGCGGAAAGGAAAACAGGTGGCATTGGGCGACGTGGCGACCTGTAATGGCGGCGATCCGGTGCTGATGAACCTGCTGCGGCAGCAAGGGCGGCTGGACCAATTGACGGCGTATGCCGGCTGGAATACTTCCGGGAACACGCTGGGGACGGTGGTAGCTCACCTGGTCATCGCTTCGTATTACGCAGATCGCTGGGCGCAAGGAGAGTTGGCGCAGGCCTGTGAGGCGAGCCGCGTCTTCTATTATCACCGCTTGGCGGAGGATTTCCTGTATCAATCGCTGGTGCGCCAGGATATGCTGGCGAACGATCTTCCCAGGCTGAATGCGAGTTATTATACGCTCGAGCATTGTCTGGAGCAGGTTGAGGCAACGCTCACGGAAAAAATGAACCAGGCGGCAGCGCATTATTTTGCGGATATGAAGGATGGAAGCATTCGTCTGACCGGGCTGCATTTCCCGTGGAGGCGTATGTTTGAGGTCGGTTTTGATCTGGCGATCGAGGGATTTGTCCCCCAACGCAAATAAACATTATAACGTTATATTCTCAAAAGGGCATTTCCGTGTTATGCTAAACCCAACCGTAAGCATGACAACGATCTATAAAAAGAGGCGAATAAAGTGAAGGAAAGAATAGTTCTCCGCCATCTGAAGAGAGTGAACGGAGAAGAGATCGACATCGTAATTGAAGACGGAATGATTGCCGAAATCACGGGAGCCGGCGAGGCTCGTGGAGAACGGGAACAGGACGGCTCCTCCCTCTACGTGTCCAGCGGCTGGATCGATATGCATGTCCATGCGTTTCCGGAATTTGACCCGTACGGCGACGAAATCGACGAAATCGGCGTGAAGCAGGGCGTCACCACGATCGTGGACGCCGGGAGCTGCGGCGCGGACCGGATCGGCGATTTGGTGGCGAGCGGCAAACGGGCTGCGACCAACCTGCTGGCATTTTTGAACATCTCGCGGATCGGACTGCAACGCATCGACGAACTGTCCCAATTGGCCTGGATCGACCGCAATCGGGTAATAGAAGCGTTGGCGGATTACGGCGACTCCATCGTCGGCCTGAAAGCGCGGATCAGCCAAAGCGTGGTTCGGGAGAACGGCATAACGCCGCTGCGCATCGCGCGGGAATTGTCCCTCGAGACCGGACTTCCGCTGATGGTGCATATCGGTTCGGCGCCGCCTGATATCCGGGAGGTGATCCCTCTGCTGCAGCGAAGAGATATCATTACGCATTATCTCAACGGCAAAGCGAACAATCTGTTTGAACCATCGGGCGAGCCGCTCCCGGTCTTGACCGAAGCCATCCGCCGAGGCGTGCATCTCGACGTCGGCCACGGCACGGCGAGCTTCTCCTTCCGGGTGGCGGAGGCCGCCAAGCGGCACGGCATCAATCCGGATACGATCAGCACCGACATCTACCGGGGCAACCGGCTGAACGGCCCGGTATACAGCATGGCGAACGTGCTGAGCAAATTCCTCTACCTTGGTTATCCGCTGGAAGAGGTCATTGCGGCGGTAACCACTCGCGCCGCGCAGTGGCTGGGCAGAGAAGAGCTCGGCCGCATTCGGGTCGGGGACCCGGCTAATTTAACGTTGTTTGCCGTCAAGGAAGAACCTGCTGCATTGACCGATTCGGAAGGAGAACGGCGCGTCTCGAATCGCCGCATCGAAGCACAAGGAGTGATCGTTCATGGAAAATTCATTGAATGCGAAGTACGGGCTTAAGCGCGTGATCAACGCCAGCGGACGCATGAGCATTCTCGGCGTATCTGCGCCAAGCGATACCGTAATGGAGGCGATGAAGCGGGGCGGTCAAAGCTACGTTGAAATCGCCGATCTCGTCGATAAGGCGGGGGACTATGTTGCTAAGCACGTTGGTTCTGAGGCGGCGGTAATTGTGAACTCGGCATCAAGCGGCATCGCCTTGTCGGTAGCCGCAATCGTGACTCAAGGCGACCGGCGCAAGAGCTTGCGTCTGCACCAGGAGGAGATTCTCCGCAACGAAATCATCATCTTGAAAGGACATAACGTGCAATATGGCGCTCCAGTGGAAACGATGGTTTACCTCGGCGGCGGCAAACTGGTGGAAGTGGGTTATGCCAACGAAGGCCGGGCGGAACATATCGAAGATGCGATCGGTGAGAGAACGGCGGCGATCCTATACGTCAAATCGCATCATGCGGTGCAGAAGAACATGATTTCCGTCGAAGAGGCCTGGGAGGTAGCGACACGAAATCACGTGCCGATGATCGTGGATGCGGCGGCGGAAGAGGACCTGCAGAAATACGTGAAATTCTCCGACTTGGCCATTTATAGCGGCTCCAAGGCGATTGAGGGGCCCACTTCCGGGATCGTTGCCGGGAAACGCGCCTGCATCGAATGGGTGAAGGTGCAACTGCACGGCATCGGACGGAGCATGAAGGTGGGCAAGGAAACATCCTTCGGCCTGCTGCAGGCTCTGGACGAGTATGCCGCCAAGCCTGACAACAGCGAGCGGGAGAAGGTCGCCTTGCAGACGCTGCTGCCGCTCAGCGATCTCCCGGGGATCCGGGTGTCGATCGTACAGGACGAAGCCGGCCGGGCAATTTACCGGGCCCGGGTTCAGGTCGACCCGCAGCAAGCCGGAATCACCGCGAAAGAGATGGTGCATGCGCTGCAAACCGGCGATATTGCCATTTATACCCGGGATTACGGGGTTAGACAAGGGTATTTCGATATCGATCCGCGCCCGCTGATGGGGGACGATATCCAAGTGATTGCTGCAAAAATAAGGGAATTGGCAGGAGGACGTTAAGATGTCGCAGATCGCAAAACGATTTTATAAGAAACGGGTAGCCCTCAATGTATTGGCCAAAGACATTCCAAATGCCAAGGAAGTGTTCGAAGCGGCGGAGGGCTACGTACTTGTCGGAGTGCTTTCCAAGGACTATCCTACGGTGGAGGAAGCCGTGACGGCGATGAAGGCGTACGGCCGGGAGATTGACGACGCGGTGTCGATCGGTCTTGGCGCCGGTGATAACCGGCAGGCGGCGGTCGTTGCGGAAATCGCCAAGCATTACCCCGGAAGTCACATCAATCAGGTGTTCCCGGCCGTTGGGGCGACCCGGGCAAATCTAGGCGAGCAAGACAGCTGGATTAATAGCTTGGTATCCCCGACAGGGCAAGCGGGTTACGTGAACATCTCCACCGGCCCGGCCAGCGCCGCCCAGGAGAAACCGGCGATCGTGCCGGTCGAAGCGGCGATTGCGCTGGTCCGCGATATGGGCGGCAACGCGCTCAAATACTTCCCGATGCAGGGATTGAGCCGTGAAGATGAGCTTCGCGCCGTTGCGGCTGCCTGCGCCAAGGAGAATTTTGCGCTGGAGCCCACCGGCGGGATCGATCTGGACAATTTCGAGGCGATCCTGCGCATCGCTTTGGAAGCCGGCGTTCCGCAGGTGATCCCGCATGTGTATACTTCGATCATCGACAAGGCGACGGGCAACACCCGGACCGAAGACGTTCTGCTGCTGACTAAAATCATGAAGAAGCTGGCGGATGTTTATGCCTAAACGCGTAGCAGCCTTCGGCGAAGTGATGATGCGTCTGCAGGTGCCCGGTTACGAGACGTTGGCGCAGGGCGATACGTTGAAATATTCCTTCTCAGGCACCGGCGTGAATGTCGTGTCGGCCTTATCGCGCTACGGGCATGCGGGTGCGCTGGTCACGCGGCTGCCGGGCAATCCGCTGGGCGACGCCGCGGCCGCTTATCTGCGCAAGCTTGGCATTGACACCGCCCTTGTCGTAAGGGGAGGCAAGTACGTTGGCATGTACTTCCTGGAGAACGGCTTTGGCGTACGGCCGAGCCGTGTCACATACTCGAACCGGATGGACAGCAGCTTTAACACCGCGCCTGAAGGGACGTACGACTTCGCGGAAATCGCTGCCAGCATCGATGTGGTTCATTTCTGCGGGATTACGCTGGCGATGAATGACGGCGTACGGGCGCATATGCTAGCTTTGGCCGAAGCGGTGAAACGGCAGGGAGGCAAGGTGGTCTTCGACTGCAACTACCGGCCGTCTCTTTGGGGAGAAGGCGGATATGCCCAAGCCAAACCGCATTATGAGGCGATGTTGCGGCTGGCGGACATCGTGATGATGAACGAACAGGATGCGATGCTTACCCTCGGTATGACCTCGGCCCGGCGGAAACGGGAGGAACAGCTGATGGAGTTGATCCCGGCCGTGGCGAAAAGCTACGGGATTTCCGCGGTTGCCGGAACGCACCGCCAGATCCACGGCGACAATACTCATTCGCTGCGCGGGTTTCTGTACAAGGGAGACCGATTTGTTTTCTCCGATCGGTTGACGTTTTCCGTCTATGATAGAATAGGGGCAGGGGACGCTTATGCGAGCGGAATCATCCACGGCGAGCTGGAGAGCTTCGCCCCGGAGCGAACCATCCGCTTCGCGGCGGCAGCGGGGATGCTGGCGCATACCGTGCCGGGCGACACCCCGATGGCGACGGAGGCGGAGATCCTCCGGGCGATGGAGCAATCCGCCACAGGCGATGTGGAAAGGTAGGAGCAAAGCCATGAGTTTGTCCCGTAAAGATAGACCGTTATATTTGCAAATCAAAAACATTCTGAAGGACCGCATATTATACGGCGTATACCCGCTCGGGTCGAATATCCCGTCCGAGCCCCAGCTGGAGCAGGAGTTCGCCGTCAGCAAGATCACCGTTCGCGGCGCGATTCAGGAACTCGTGCAAGAAGGATACCTGGAGAAAGGCAGCGGGAAAGGCACCAAGGTAATCCGCAATAAAGCGGCCGCAAAGTGGTCGAAGTGGAAACACTTCACGGAGATTCTGGTGGAGGAAAACCACCAAATTCGCAAGGAGTGGCTGCGCGCCGCAACGGTGCGGAACGAAGCGGGCTCCGAGCTCCACGGGATGTTCGGGGAGCGTTGTCTGAAGCTGGAACGCGCGTATTATCTCGACGGCCAGCCTTATATTTTTTACGAGCATTATGTGGCCGCAACCCGTAATGAGCCGGATCCGGAGCTCGAGGATTTCCGCGATCATTCGCTGTATGACGTGCTGGAGGAGCGCGGCATTTCGCTGGACAAGCTGAGAGATGAATTCGCCGTAGCTTTGCCGCCGGACGAAGCGAGAAGGTTTCTGCGTTTGGCCGACGGCGTGCCTGTGCTGAAGCGGTCGCGGTATTCACGGGACATCCAGGGAAGATTGGCCGAGTACAGCGTCGGCTATTACAATACGGAGCAGCAAAGCTACATTGTCGACTATGATTCGTAACGCGGCGTTTCTCCGGCAGGACGAAGCGAAAAAGCTGTTTGCAGGCCGTCCCGACAGGCGGGTTCTCCCCTGTTTCGGGACGGTTTTTTGCTGTCCGGACACTTTACAAAATTATCCCGTTTGATCAGACCATAGGGCCGCGCGCAGAAATGGACAAGCTCGGAGGAAGAAGCTTTTTGGCAGATCCTGTTTCTGTATTCCTGGCCTAGCCAGCTCCTGCTCTTGCTCCCTTAATGAAAGGGATAATCGTGCAAAGGAGACGACAGAGACACACAACAAGACCTGAATTTATTCAGATGTTTTCGATAGTTTATGGGATATTTCCGTCGGAGGGCCAGGGCTATAATAACAATAAAGAGCCAAGATCCATATCTATAGGGTTTCATGAGGAGGAGCACAGATGAAGATTACGAGGCATCCGGAAAATCCGATCGTGGTACCGGGAGGTTTTGAATGGAGAAAAGTAACCGTATTCAATCCGGCGGTCATTATCGATAACGGCAAATTTTATATGATTGAACGGACGGCAGGCTCCCTGACGCCGTGCAAAAACTTTCTGGGCTTGCTGGAAAGCGAAGACGGCGTGCATTTCACCCATGTGAAGGACGAGCCGATCGTCACGCCGGACCAGCTCGGCTTCCCATACGGCAGCGTGCAGGACCCGCGGATCGTAAAAATCGACGATACGTTCTATCTGAACTACGCGCTGCGCCCTTGTGCGATGAGCTATTATCCAACGGGCCGGGGGGTTCCGGAACGTTCGATCCCCGAGTACCCGGACGGGTGGGGCGAGCAGGAAGGCCACTGGCTGACGCGTTCGTCGATCCTCGCCTCCAAGAACCTGATCGATTGGGAGTTCGTGGCCGACACGACGCCGCTGGACATCAATGACCGCGACAACATCCTGTTTCCGGAGAAGATTAACGGCAAATTCGTGTTGCTCCGGCGGCCGGAGGAATTCATAGGCGAAGCGTACGGTACGGAAAAAGCGGCGATGTGGATCACCTATTCGGACGATCTTGTCCACTGGGAGGAACCGAAGCTGCTGGCGAAGGCGGAAAACATGACGTGGGAGTCGCGCAAAATCGGCGGATCGACGCCGCCGGTGCGGACGGATCGCGGATGGCTCGTGTTGTATCACGGCGTGGACGACGAGGTGGTCTATCGCGTTGGGGCTATGCTGCTGGATCTGGACCATCCGGAGAAGGTCATCGCCCGCACGAAAAATTTCATCATGGAGCCGGAAACGTACTACGAGAAATTCGGCTACCAGATTCCGAACGTCATTTTCCCGACAGGGAACGTGGTCAAAGACGGGCTGCTTTATATCTATTACGGGGTAACCGATACGGCAATCGCGCTGGCGACGGTGCCGCTGGAGGAACTCGTCGATTATATTCTGAATGAACCGCAGGCCTGAGTGCCAGCTCTTGAATGACCGCGTAAAGCGGTCATTCAAGGAATCTATTTTGCAAACGCTTACCCAAAATAAGAAGAACTCGCCGTCATGCAAAACCCAGGCTTTATGTTATGATATATGACATGATTTTCAGAAAAACATCAAGGTTTCACCAAACTCAGCTAAATATTTCGGATATAATTGATGTTTTGTAGGATATAGTCGAAAGGATGCAGCTTTTATAATTAGGTAATATAACGGGAGGGGAAATAAAAGCGATCATCTCCTGTTATGTTTCGGATAACGGATTCCAAAAAACAAGAGAAGAGGGTTGATTATGGGCAAAAAACACAAAGGCAAAAAAGCGGTGCTGCTCGGTTTAGTTGCAGTGATGGCACTATTCACGGCAGCTTGCGGCAATGAAAATGCGGCGGGCGGCAACAATGCTGGCGGCGCAACCGAAGAAGAAACGATTACCTTAAACATGATGCATCCCTGGACTTCCCCGAACGTGGATAACGAAGTCTACAAAGCGCGGATCGCGGAATTCGAGAAGGACCACCCGAACATCGTCATCAAGCAGGACGGCGTCCCATCTGCACAGTACAAGACCAAGCTGCGCACACTAGCCGCCGCCAACAACCTGTCTGATATCAACGTCGTGTGGCCCGGCGCGGATTTGGCACCGCTCGTGGAAGGAAATCTGCTTCAGCCTATCAACGATATGATGGATAATTGGGGTTCGATTTTGCCGGAAGCCGCTTTGTCCGGATTTAACGTGGATGGACAGCAATATGCGGTCCCAACCAAGCAAAATTTCGTAGACATCATCTATTACAACAAAGAGATGTTCGCTCAAGTGGGTTACGATCAATTCCCGGATACCTATGACAAGTTCATCGATGCGGTGAAAAAGCTGAAGGCTGCGGGGATCACTCCTATTTCCCTCGGCAACAAGGAACAATGGCCGCTGCAATCCTCCTATATTTCCGTCATCGGTGATCGGTTTACCGGAAGCGATTTCCTTCCGGCTGTACTCGAAGGGAAAGCGAAGTTTACCGATCCGGAGTTCGTAAAAGCACTTTCGGTCATTGATGAACTGACCAAACTGGGCGCTTTTAATACGGACGCCAACAACATGGATTCCGTTCAAGGACAGGACTACTTAATCCAAGGCAAAGCGGCCATGCACATTTCCTCCGCCACGGTCGACGGAAGAGTCCGGATTAACAACGAACAGGGAGACAAGTTCGGTATCGCCCTGTTCCCAAGTGTAGATGGCGGCAAAGGCGATCCGAAGAAGAGCGCGGGTATCGTACAATACGGCATCGCGATCAAGAGCGGTCTCGACGAGAAGAAGAAAGCGGCTGCTGAAGAGTTCATGAAATATTTCGTAAGCGAAGATCTGTATAAGGAATTGATCCGTAACGGCGTCGTCGTACCGGCTAAGGTAGAAATCCCCGAAGATGCAAGTCCTTATCTGAAGGAAATGTTGGCTTTGACCGGTAACGGGACGGCTCCGGTATTCGACAGCGTGATCCCTACCCAAGTGGTGGACGTCCTGCAAAATGGATTGCAAGCCCTGACGGTAGGCCGCGGCACGCCGGAAGAATTGGCCAAAGAAGTTCAAGAGGCCATGGATAACTATAATTAACAAACAGCACTGAAGCTTAGGTCTTTCCAATTCGATGTGTGGAAGAAAACCCGATCCCCGGGTTTTCTTCATTCATCGGGCTTGAACCTAGATTAGACATAAAGGAGGGAATCTCTGATGCAAACGTTACGAGGCACGAAGCTGGCGATATTTCTCGGTTTATTTCCGGCGCTGGTCATTTATCTGGGCATTGCGATCGTTCCGATCGGCTTGTCGCTTTACTATTCGGTGATGGATTGGAACGGCATTGGTTCGATGAAGTTTGTTGGTCTCAGCAATTTCTTGCGCATCCTGGGTGACGACATCTTTTGGCTATCCGTCAAAAATAACGTCATTATTATGGTCACCGGTCTGATTGGCCAAATTCCGCTTGGTTTATTGCTCGCGCTACTGTTGAACCGAGGACTGAAGGGTTCCGGATTTTTTCGGACGGTTGGCTTTATGCCCGTCGTGATCTCGTCCGTCATGGTGTCCCTGATTTGGGGCATGGTTTACAACACCGAATACGGGATGTTAAACAACCTGCTGGGCCTCCTGGGTCTCGACGGCTGGAAGCAGAACTGGCTGGGGAGCGACCGTTGGTCCATGCTGTCGATCAGTATCGCGTACATCTGGCAAAACTGCGGGTTGTATATGGTTATATTCCTGGCCGCATTGCAGAACATTCCGGATGAGGTCAACGAGGCTGCCGCGCTGGACGGGGCAACCGGGCTCAAACGGGCCTTTCGCATTACGATACCGATGATTCGGAGTACGTTGATGGTGACGATCGTTTACAGCATCAGTAACTCCTTCCGCGTCTTCGACCTGATTCAGATTTTGACGGGCGGCGGCCCGGCTCACCAAACCGAGGTCATGACGATCCATATGTACAATAGCGCCTTTATGAATATGCGATACGGATACGGCAGCGCCGTGGCAATCTTGATATTGCTGTTTAGTCTGATCGTTATCTCGCTGGTGAACCGCATGGGCCGCGAAAAAGATGCTTAAGGAAGGAGGGAACGGTCATGAATAAGAAGTCTGTTGGCTTTCGTATATTTGCGTACACTTTTCTAAGCTTATTCGCTATGATGAATATAGTCCCGCTGTTCTGGATGGTCGTAAACTCTTTTAAAAATGAACAGGAATACGCGGCCAATCCGTTTTCGCTTCCGGAAGCCTTGCATTTCTCCAATTACGCGGAGGCGTGGAAAGTCGCGAATATGAATGTGTATTTTCTGAATAGTCTTTTCGTCACATTTGCTTCCTTGCTCGTAACCGTATTTTTGGGAGCGTTGGCTTCTTATTTCTTATCGAGGTTTCAATTTAAGCTGCGCGGATTCACCTACGGCTTATTTCTGCTTGGCATGTTAGTCCCGATTCATGCAACGTTGATTCCCATCTTTCTGATCATGCAGAAGCTGCATTTGCTGGATACGCACTTATCGTTGATCTTGCCGTATACGGCTTTTCATTTGTCCTTGACGATCATTATTCTGGAGGGCTTCATGCGCGGATTTCCCAAAGATTTGGAGGAATCGGGCGTGATGGACGGCGCGGGGATTTTCCGGATTTTCTGGTCGATCATTCTTCCGATCACAAGACCGGCGATGGCCACCGTCGTCATCCTCAACTTCATATATAACTGGAATGAATATTTGTTTGCCCTGGTATTAATCAGCTCGTCTGCGCTCAAGACGCTGCCGCTTGGTTTGGCCAACTTCGTCGGGATTGAAACGGCGAGCTTGACTCTGCAAATGGCTGCGCTGACGATGGCGCTCATTCCTATTATTATCTTCTATTTGTTGCTGCAAAAACAACTGGTAACCGGCATGACAGCCGGAGCTGTGAAAGGTTAAGGTATACATTTACACCACGACCAGGCGGAGGCGAACGCGATGACAAGGTACAACAGGATTTACGGCAACTTTGGCTTAAAGCGGAAGGCGCTCGTCATCTTTCTGATCTTCGTCATCCTGCCGACGTTTGGCGTTGGCGTGGTCGTGCAAATCCAATTTAATGAGGTGCTGCGGGATCAGTTCATCAATTCCACCAAGCGGAATCTCGATAACGTTGCGGGACAACTTGGTGAACAGACCAAGATGGTCGAAGATATCGCCAATTATTTAATCCTGAGCCCGGATATGCGGAATTTTCT
Organism: Paenibacillus phocaeensis; assembly: GCF_900021165.1. Classification (GTDB taxonomy): domain Bacteria; phylum Bacillota; class Bacilli; order Paenibacillales; family Paenibacillaceae; genus Fontibacillus; species Fontibacillus phocaensis. The sequence continues at coordinate 276,245 of NZ_FCOQ01000018.1, forward strand.
ACGCACTTCGCCCCCGCTCAGCAGCGAACAGCAAGCCTCTTATAAGCGGAATATCGAGGATTTTTTAACATTTCAGTTGATGTCAAAAGGATACATTCGATCGATCGAAATTAAAGGGTTCAACGGCAGCTTTATCGAAATGGGGGAACCCTTCAGCGGCGACGAGTTAGAGTGGGAGCAGGCGGCCAAAGCGCGCAAAGGCGGGATGGTGTGGACCGAAAGTTATGCGCTGCATAGCGATTGGAATGGCGAAGTCCGGGTTCTTTCGATGTTCCGCGTGCTTAACTCCTACAGCCAGATCACCAAACCGTTGGGAAGGCTGATTATCCGAGTAGATGAAGCGAGTATCGTCGGCCTGCTGGAGAAAGGGATTTTCAAGGATGAATCCGGGAGTGTGTTCATTATCGGTCCGGAGGGTCAAATGATCCTGGGATCGAAGAATCCATTGCCGGATTTGCTCCAATTGGAAGCACCGTTCCTGGACAAGCTGTCGTCCGGGCGGGGAGATCTCACGTACGAGGTGAACGGGCAGCGGTATTTAACTTTATATAAACAGATGGAAAGTACGGATTGGAAGATCGTTGCCATGATTCCCGAGGCGAAGGTATCCGAGGAATTCCGCGGGATCAAGATGACGATGCTGGTTATCCTAACGGCGATTCTACTTCTGGGGCTAACTGCATTGATCGGATTCCATTATACGATCATCCGTCCGATTCTGCGGCTGAAGAAGGAAACCAGCAAAGTCACCTACGGGGATTTCAACGCCCGGGTCCCGGTCAATTCCAATGATGAGATTTCCGAATTGAACCGCAAGTTTAATGAGATGGTGGAGACGATCCAGCAGTTGATCGAGCATAAATACAAGCTGGAAATAAGGGAGCGGGAATCCGAGCTGAAGCTTCTGCAAAACCAGATGGACCCGCATTTTCTGTACAATACGCTTGACATGATTCGCTGGACAGCCCGATTGGAGCATGCGTCCAAGTCGAGTCAGTTGATCGAAATGCTGTCGAAATTTTTCCGCTCCAGCATGAATAATGGCAGCTATCAAACCACGCTGCGCAAGGAACTGGAATTTGCCCAGTCCTATCTGTATCTGCAGCAACGTCGGCTTGGGGAGAAGAGGTTGAAATATTCGCTCCATACCGAGGCGGGGATCGAGGAGGCCGTGACGTTAAAAGCCTCGATTCAACCGTTGGTGGAGAATTTCCTCAAGCATGGGCTGGACCGAGGAAAACCCTACGGGGAAGTGAACGTTCGTTGTTACGCCCAAGAAGGCGAGATATGGGTAGACGTCATCGATAACGGGAAAGGAATGGCTCCTGCCAAGGCGAACGCCGTTCGGAGTTCCTTGGAGCAGACCGGAACCGGCGAAGCCAGGCAGGGAGCCATGCATAACATTCACGAGAGAATATCGATCTTTTTCGGACAGGATTTCGGCTTGGAGCTTATCGATACTTCGGCCGCAGGCACTTGGGTACGGCTCCGTTTCCCTTATACCGAAGCCCGCGACCTTGGAGGTGAACGTCATGGATCCTGATTTTCAAACGAACAGGGAGCCCGCTAGCGCGGGCAATGAGGTGAAAATGCTGATTGTGGACGATGAAGCCGTCATTTGTGAAGGGCTGCGTTACACGATCGACTGGACGAAGCTGGGCGTGCAAGTGGTAGGCGAGGCGTATGACGGGAGAGAGGCGCTTCGGCTGATCGAGGAGCACGGGGTCCAACTGGTGCTCTCCGATATCCGCATGGACGGCATGGATGGGTTGGAGCTGGCCAAGCAATTGCAGCAACGGCATCCCGACGTGAAGGTCGTTATGATCAGCGGGTATGAGGATTTCGAATATGCCCGTCAGGCTATCCGGCTTGGCGTGGGGGACTACTTGCTGAAGCCGGTCGATATTGAGGAACTTAGCGCCGTTGTGAAGAATATCGTTGCCGACATTCGAACCATCGACAAGGAACAGACCTCGCGGGAATGGGAGCTGTGGCTCTCGGGCATGGCCCGTCACAGCACGGCATTCGGCACAGATCCGCCATCCTCGCTGAATGGCGTTCAATTCCGCATCATAGCGACCCAACTGGCCGAATTCCGCGAGCGTTATGCGAATATGGAGGCAGACCGTTATAAATCGATTCAAGCGTCTTGGCTGCTCGGATTGCATCGCAGTCTGGAGGGCAGCCACATTCGGGCGGTATCCGTATTTGACCATGAAAATCGGTTAATCACCTTGCTGGCCTCGGAGACAAGCGCCAATGCGGACGTATGGGATGATTGGCTGGCCAGGGTGATCGATTGTCTCACCCCTGAGGCGGGAGGCGTGATTTATGGCGGTGTCTCCGCTGTGTTCGAGGACTTGGGAGAAACCGCCGACCGTTGTTCCGAAGCGATGCGGCTATTGTCGTATCATGTGCTGGATGGACGGAGGTTCCTGACGGCCGATTATGGTGAAGCGGCGCTGGCTGGACGGACATTGTCGGGATTTGATATCACCGAAACCGTGCAGGTGCTCATCTCCGCCTTGTTCAAGCAGGATCGGGAGGCAGTTCGCCGGTCGGTGGAAGAGCTGTTTCACTTTTTTCGTGAATCTCGTTACTTGTTGCCGGAAGTTTGGAATCTGTACGAGGAATTGTTTGCCTTGCTCCGTCAACGCTTGCGCAAGAGCGGGATGACCGGGTTAGACCATGCCCGTCAGGGCCAGCCCGACCCGAATGTGTATAATTCCTACGCCGGACTGGAGTCGGTCGTTCTGGAGGATATGGAGGAGCTTCAGCGGCTCATTGACCAGAACGGAATCGACAAGTCTTATTGGATCATCGAAAAAGCGAAACGATTTATCATCGATCGTTACCGTACAGACCTGAAAGCTTCCGAAGTCGCGGCTTGGTTGAAGATCACCCCAAGCTATTTTAGTTACATTTTTAAACAAAGCACCGGAAAAGGCTTCACGGAATACATGAACGAAATGCGGATTGAACAGGCCAAGAATCTGCTTGCCACGACACAGGACAAGGTATTTGAGATCGCGGACAAGGTTGGTTATAAGGAATATAAATATTTCGTGTCTGTGTTCAAAACCTATACGGGTTTGACGCCGAAGGAATACCGGGGGCTGCGCGTCTGCAAGGAGGCTTCCGGGGACGGCGGTGAAAAGACGTCCGACATAGAGTCGACAGCCAAAGACTAGGAGACGGGCCAGTGGCGGTTGGGCTACAGGAAGATAGATAGGCAGGAGGGTACCGATGGAAACTTACAAGCGGCCGTCCGCTCCGTTGGAAGAGCGGGTGACGGATTTACTGGACCGGATGACGCTCCGGGAGAAGGTTGGTCAACTCAATCAGCGGATGTACGGCTGGGACGCCTACGTCCGCCAAGACAATAAGTTCGAGCTAACGGAGGCGTTTAAGGAGGAGGTTGCAAAAGGCGGGGGAATGGGAGCCTTGTACGGCTTGTTCCGAAGCGATCCTTGGTCAGGGGTGAATTACGGGAACGGAATCGCTGCGGCGGATAGCGCGAAGGTAGCGAACATGGTGCAGCGGTATGTGCTGGAGCATACCCGCCTCGGCATTCCCGTCCTGTTGACGGAAGAATGCCCGCATGGCCATCAAGCGCTGGACGGCACCCTGCTGCCGGTCAATCTCGGCATCGGAGCGACCTGGAACCCGCCGCTGGCCTCTCGGGCGTACGGGCATGTGGCGGCGGAGATCCGCAGCCGCGGGGCGCACGTTGGGCTGGTCTCGGCACTTGATATTTTGCAGGAACCGCGCTGGGGGCGTTCCGAGGAATGCTATGGCGAGGATCCTTATTTGGCCTCGCGCTTCACGGAAGCGGTCGTGCGCGGCATGCAGGGGGACGATCCGCAGAAGCTGGACTCGCCGGACCACGTTGCGGCGGTCCTGAAGCATCTATGCGCGCAGGGAGCGGCGCAGGGCGGGCGCAATGCCGGTCCGGCGGCCATCGGGCCGCGGGAGCTGCGGGAGATTCATCTCCCCGCTGCCCGGGCGGGAGCGCTTGCCGGAGCCGCGGGGTTCATGGCGGCTTATAACGAAATCGACGGCGTGCCATGCCATGCCAACCGTGATTTGCTCACCGGGATCTTGCGCGGGGAATGGGGCTTCGAAGGTTTGGTGATGGCGGACGGCTGCGCGGTCGACCGGCTGCTGGCGCTAACTGGCAGCCACGAGTCCGCAGCAGCCCTTGCTTTGTCTTCAGGCGTGGATCTTAGCCTGTGGGATACGGCTTTCTCCACGCTGGAGGAGGCCGTTCGCCAGGGATGGGTGCAGGAGGCGGATATCGACCGGGCGGCAGCCCGTGTGCTGCGGTTGAAATTCCGGTTAGGGCTGTTCGACCGTCCTTATGTTCCGGAGCTGCGAGCCATTTCCGTCGTGGGCAGCCCGGAATTTCGGAACGTGAACCTGCAGATCGCCCGGGAATCGGCCGTGTTGCTGAAGAACGAAGGCCACTTGCTCCCGATCCCGGGCCGTCCGCAGCGGATTGCGGTCATCGGTCCCAACGCCGACCGCTTGTATAACCAACTGGGCGACTATACGAGCGTCCAGCGCGAGGGGACCGGAACGACGGTGCTGCAGGGCATCCAATCTTGCGCCCCGGAAGGCGCCGAGATTGTGTACGCCTTGGGCTGCGGCATTCGGGATCGGTCCAAGGCGGGGTTCGCCGCGGCGGTTGAAGCCGCACAGAGTGCGGACGTTGCGGTACTGGTGCTCGGCGGGAGCAGCGCCCGGGAATTCGGAGGCGATTTCGAAGAAAACGGCGCGGCGATCGTTCAAGAGGGCAGCCCGTCCGAGATGGACTGCGGCGAAGGCGTCGACCTGGCCGACCTGTCGCTCGGCGGGGTGCAGCGGGAGTTGGTTGAAGCGGTCGCGGCCACCGGCACACCTGTCGTCGCCGTCATCGTCCAAGGCCGACCGCATGCGCTCGGCGAGATCGTTGATAAGTGCGGTGCCGTCCTCTGCGCGTGGTACCCCGGAACGGAGGGCGGACGGGCGATCGCCGAGCTCCTGTTCGGCAAGGTGAATCCTAGCGGCAAGCTGCCGGTGACGCTGCCGCGCTCTTCGGCTCAGCTTCCTGTCTATTACAACCAAAAGGACCCGGGCCGGGTCAGAAATTACGTTGATATGCCGTCTGCGCCGCTATTTCCGTTCGGCTACGGACTGAGCTATACGGAGTTTGCATATGCCAATCTGTCTTTGTCCCGAGATGCCGTCTCGGCGACGGAGCTCGAGAGCGGGGAGCGGGTGACCGTTCGCGTCGAGGTGGAAAATACGGGAGATTGGAGCGGAGCAGAAACGGTTCAACTGTACATCCGGGCTCGTGAATCGGGCATCACCCGGCGGATCGCGGAGCTGAAAGGCTTAAGCAAGATCGAGCTGAACCCGGGAGAGCGCCGTATCGTCGAGTTCGTGCTGGGCCGGGAGGAGCTCGGGATCTGGAACCGGGAGCTTCGATTTGCGGCGGTTCCATGCAAAGTTACCGTTCAAGTTGGGGGCAACAGCCGGGACACGCTTGCTGCCGAGTTGGTCGTGACAGCATAACCATAGGATGATCTAGTATAGGATTTACTCGCTCGCTGAATACAGCGCAAAGATCCGGGGGCAGTTGCCGCCGGGCTTGCGCTGTTTTGTTTTTTTAGGGAGGAGGGAGCAAAGGGCAAACGGCGTGCTTGGGCGGCAAGTCAGTCGGCGCATGTTGCCGGGCGGCGCTTTGCATGATTATCCCGTTTGATCAGACAGGAATTCATGCGAGGGAGGTTTGCCGAAATCCGTAAGCCTTCATTATCTCGCCCCTTAACAAAAGGGATAATGGTGAAAAGCGGCGGGCAGAGGCCAAGGGGGAGGTTACGGGGCGGAGGGCAGCCTCGCGAGGGAGCCACGCAACCTTTATTTCGTTTCCCGGAAAGCGCTGGGCGATTGGCCGGTTACCTTCTTGAACAGCATCGAGAAATATTTGTCGTTCCCGTAACCTACCCGGGCGGCAACTTCATGAACCGGCGCGTTGGTTTCGCGGAGCAGGCGCTTGGCCTCTTCGATTCGGCGGGTGATCAGGTAGTTGACGGGCGAATCGCCCAGCTCTTTTTTGAACAGATGGGACAAATAGTGCTGACTGACATAGAGAGTATCGGCGATCTCTTTAAGCGTAATGCTGCGGGTGTAATTTTTATCGATAAACTGCTTGGTGCGGACGGTAATCTCATTCTTGTCCTTCAGCGGATCGAAAGGATGCTTCACGTCGACGATCCGGTACAGGAGCGTAATCAGCGACATGAGCAGGTTGTTGCTGAGCGTCTCGTAGCCGAGCACCTGGGAATCGCATTCCTGGAGCATTTCCGACAGATAGCTCTCCACTTTGTAGGCGTATTTCTCGCAAGGGATCACCGGGTCTACGGAGGCGGGCAGCAGTTGGCCAATCGGTACCCCTTCGATATGGACGTTGCTCACGCCGCAGTAGATCAATTTGAACGGTTCCGGACTCACTGAACGTTCCTCGTGCGGAACGCCTGCGTTATAGACGGCAACATCGCCGGGATGCACTTCATAGGTTGTGCCGCCGATGCGGAATTTCCCGCAGCCCTCAACAATATAGATAATCTCGCAGTAGTCGTGGATCTGCGGCGGAGCGTAGAAGCGGCGTTCGTCCACGACTTGGCCGGCATACAGCAGCTCGGGTGTCTTTTTGAAACGGAAGCGGTCGCTTTTGCGATGAGGAATTTCGATTTTCGGCACGATAAGTTCCTCCCGAACATTGGATATTCCCATTATAGCGGAAGCAGAGTGGGAGCGGAGGAAATTGCAGGAATATTCCGCGGAGAAGAGGCGGTTCACTATTTTGCGATGTTGATGCAGCAAGAGGGCAATATAGTAGGTTCCCGATCGTACCGGCCAACTTTAGAATGGGACTATAATTCATTGTCCAAGGAGGCAGGTTGGGTATGGTTGAAAACGATTACAGATGGCGGGACGGATTCCCGAAAATCGGCATTCGTCCGACGATCGACGGCAGAAGACGAGGTGTACGTGAGTCCCTGGAGGAGCAGACGATGAATCTGGCCAAGGCGGTTGCCCGGCTGCTAGAAGCAGAGCTCCGCTATCCGAACGGGCAGCCGGTAAAGTGTGTCATCGCTGATACGTGCATCGGCGGCGTAGCGGAAGCTGCGGCGGCAGCGAAGAAATTTAAGGCGGCCGAGGTGGGCGTATCGATCACCGTGACGCCGTGCTGGTGTTACGGCACGGAAACGATGGATACCGATCCGCAGATTCCGAAGGCGGTATGGGGCTTCAACGGAACCGGCCGTCCGGGTGCGGTATACTTGGCCGCCGTCTTATCCGCCCATGCGCAGAAAGGGCTGCCGGCGTTTGGCATCTACGGCGAGGACGTGCAGGACGAAGGGGACGACCGGATCCCGGCCGATGTGCAGGAGAAGCTGCTGCGCTTTGCCCGCGGTGGGCTGGCGGCGGCATTGATGCGCGACCGGGCGTATCTGTCGATGGGTTCGGTGTCGATGGGGATCGCCGGTTCGATGGTGAACGATGCTTTTTTCCAGGAGTATCTGGGAATGCGCAATGAGTACATCGACATGACGGAATTTACGCGGCGGATGGAGGAAGGGATTTACGATCCCGAAGAATACGAAGCGGCATTGGCCTGGGTGAAGGGGAATTGCCAGGAGGGCCCGGACAATAACCCGGCTCATCTGCAGACGACGCGCGAGCGGAAGGACCAAGAATGGGAGACGGTCGTGAAAATGACGCTGATCACACGCGACCTCATGATCGGCAATCCGCGCCTCGCCGAACTGGGTTACGAAGAGGAGGCGCAGGGGCATCACGCGATCGCCTCCGGCTTCCAGGGGCAACGTCAGTGGACGGACCACTTTCCGAACGGCGATTTCATGGAGACGCTGCTCAATTCGTCGTTCGACTGGAACGGCAAGCGTGCGCCTTACCTGGTAGCGACGGAGAACGACAGCTTGAACGGCGTCGGCATGCTGTTCGGGTACTTGCTTACGAATACGGCGCAGATTTTTGCCGACGTGCGTACGTACTGGAGCCCGGCATCCGTGGAGCGGGTAACCGGCTATAAGCTGGAGGGCCGTGCAGCGGGCGGCATCCTGCACCTGATTAACTCCGGTTCGGCGGCGCTCGACGGGACCGGCGAGCAAACGAAGGACGGCGCTCCCGTCATCAAGCCGTTCTGGGAGATCAGCGAGGAGGAGATCGAGCGTATGCTGCAGGCGACGCAATTCCGGCCGGCTTCGCTGGAGTATTTCCGTGGCGGCGGATTCTCCACTGACTATTTGACCCGCGGCGGCATGCCGATGACGATGACCCGGCTGAACCTGGTCAAAGGGCTTGGTCCGGTGCTGCAAATTGCCGAAGGATATTCGGTGGACCTGCCGGAGCAGGTGCATGACACGCTTGACAAGCGGACCGACCCGACGTGGCCGTCGACCTGGTTTGCGCCAAACCTGACCGGCAGCGGCGCGTTCGCCAGCGTATATGACGTGATGGACCACTGGGGCGCAAATCACGGCGTGATTAGCTACGGCCATATCGGCGCGGACTTGATCACGCTGGCCTCGATCCTGCGCATACCGGTCAGCATGCACAATGTAGCGAAGGAGAAGGTATTCCGCCCGCGGGCTTGGGGCCTGTTCGGTACCGAGAATGCGGAGAGCGCCGATTTCCGGGCCTGCGCCGCTTTTGGGCCGCTGTACAAATAGCCAGGAATCAAGCCATGGACATAAAGGAGAAGAACAAAATGCAAAATGTGGAAACGCGCCAAGAGTTGTGCAAATACGCGCGCAAGATCGTGGACAGCGGCCTGGTCGTGGGGCCGGGCGGCAACATCAGCGCCCGAGCCGGCGACAAAATGTACTTGTCGCCGAGCGGCTTCGCGCTTGAGGAAATTGAGTCGGAGCAGTGGATCGAAGTGGATATTCCGACAGGGGAGGTGACTGATATCGGCCTGCGCCCGTCTTCCGAAGTGTTGATGCATCTCTACGGCTACCGCCAAAAGCCCGATATGGGAGCCATGGTGCATACGCACCCGTCGCATTGCATCGCTTTTACGCTGATCGAGCGAGACTTGCCGATCATGTTCCCGGACCAGGCCGCCTTGGTCGGACGGACAGCGTTTATCCCTTATTTGATTCCGACGACGGACCTGCTGGCAAATGCGGTGGCCGAGAAGGTGAACGAGGCGAGCTCGATTCTGCTGGGGAATCATGGGCTGGTGACAACGGGGCGCAATTTGCGGGAGGCTTACTACCGGACCCAGGTCGTGGAGGAGAGCGCAAAGATCTACTTATCCGCCAAGGCGGCGGGAACGCCTGTCCCGTTAACGGATCAGGAAGTCGCGGACATCGCTGCGCTGGAAAGCGAAGACTACCGAATTACGCTGCTGCAAAAAATGAAGTGAACGGACGGTGAAACTCATGTCATCGGAACAGCAACCTCTCCCTTGTGCCCTCGCGTTTGACTTGGGCGCGAGCAGCGGCCGGGCATTTATCGGTGAGATCGTCCCCGAATGTCCGGAAGAAGGCAGCTCCAGCGGAAGCTCCGCCGTTGCCGGCGTCCGGAAACTGAAGATCACCGAGATTCACCGATTCCCGAACGTTCCGGTTCAAATCGGCGGGCACCTGCACTGGGATACGCCAATGCTGCTGCGCGAGATCAAGGCTGGCATCCGCATCGCGTTCCAGGCCGGTTATCGGCCGGAGAGCTGCGCCATCGACACCTGGGGCGTCGATTTTGGCTTGTTGGATCGAAACGGCGAACTGCTCGGCATTCCCTACCATTATCGGGATCGTCAAACCGAAGGGGCGGTCGAGGAGGTATCCGCCCAGGTTGGCGCTGAGCGATTATTCCGCGAAAGCGGGCTGCAGTTTATGCCGTTTAACACGTTGTATCAACTGCATGCCATGAATAAAGCCGGGTCCCCCAAGCTCAACCTGGCCGAAACGCTGTTGTTGACGCCGGATTTGCTCAGCTATTTTCTGACTGGCAAACGTGTTTGTGAATTTACCATGGCGACAACAACGGGGTTGTTTGACCCGGGACGAGGCGGATGGAACATCCCTTTGATGGAGCAGTTGGGCATCCCGGGCGCGATATTCCCCGATCCTGTACTCCCGGGCACCGTAATCGGTGCATTGACAGCAGAGGTCTGTGCGGAGCTTGGCGTGCCGCCGATCCAGGTGATCGCCGTCGCTTCGCACGACACGGAATCCGCCGCTGCGGCCGTGCCGGCGGACTCGCCGGCGTTCGCTTACCTCGTCAGCGGCACCTGGTCGCTGCTGGGAACGCAAATGGCGATGCCGCTGTTGACGCCGGCGGTGCTGGAACGCCAGTTCTCCAATGAAGGCGGTGTCGACGGCACATACCATTTGCTCAAAAACATCATGGGCCTGTGGATTCTCCAGGAATGTAAGCGCAAATGGGAACAGGACGGCGAAGCCTATTCGTTCGCGGAGCTGGTGCATTTGGCCGGACAGGCGGAGCCGCTGTGCACCTTGATCGACCCGGATGATCTGCGTTTCATGAATCCGCTCGATATGCCGGAGGAGATCCGCGCTTACTGCAGGGAAACGGGTCAGCCGGTGCCGAACTCGCCCGGCGCCTTTGCCCGCTGCATCCTTGAAAGCCTGGCGCTGCGCTACCGTCAGGTGCTGGAGCAGGCCGAGGAGCTGACCGGCTCACGATTTGCCGGGCTGCATATGGTCGGCGGCGGCATTCAGAACGAGCTGCTCTGCCGGTTTACAGCAGAGGCGATCGGCCGCCCGGTCTGGGCGGGACCGGTGGAAGCCAGCGCGATCGGCAACCTGCTGGTACAGCTGCGGGCCGGCGGTTGGCTTGAAGACCTGCACGAAGGCCTTGCATTGGTGAAGGCTTCGTTCCCGCTCCAGGTTTATGAACCGGGGCCCGAAGAGCGCCAAGCAGCATGGGCTGCCGCCTATGAAAGATTCGAACGACTCGGGAGGTCATGAAATGTTAAAAGGCATATCCAGCCTCCTTTCGCCGGAGCTGCTAAAGATTCTGATGGAAATGGGGCATTCGGACGAGATCGTGCTTGCCGACGGTAATTTTCCGGCCGCAAGCCATGCGCAGCGGCTGGTTCGCGGTGACGGCCATGGCATCCCCGAGATGCTGGAAGCGATATTGCCGCTGTTTCCGCTTGACGTCTACGTGGATTGCCCGGTCGCGTTAATGGCGGTTACGCCCGGCGATCCGGTCGAGACGCCGATCTGGGACGAGTATCGCCGGATTGTCAGCCGCTATCACCCCGCAGAACAACTGTTTGAGGAGGTCGAACGGTTCGCTTTTTACGAACGGGCCAAACAGGCGTATGCGATCGTCTCTACCGGGGAAAGGGCGCTGTACGCCAATGTGATCCTGAAAAAAGGCGTGGTTACGCCCTGAGCAAGAGGATACCTCCAATAGAATATCGCAGATAGCAGGGGGGCTTGCCGGAGGGCACGCCCCCTTTTTAGCGCCGGGATAAAGCATTTACTATAATAGAGACCTAGCAGCCTCTAGCAGTAAAAGTAATTTCTTGAGGTTGCGATGCTGCTGCGGGGCGGGACATTATCCGTTGTGGTGTCCTCTTTTGACGATTATCCCGTTTGGTCAGGTAATGAGGTTAATGAGGTTAAAGAGGTAATGAGACAACAGACAAGCTCAGAGAGAGAAATAGGTAGAGCGGAACTAGGTAGATTATAGATAGATTGTAGATGGATTTTGCCAGATTAGAGGTAGACTTAAATAACTTGTCTTGTAGATCGATAGATAATAAATTTTATTAATTTGGACAAAAGGATGATACTGGGTACATGCGAACGTGGGCGCCGAGGGTCGCTATTCGACAAAGGACGCCCGGATTGGTTGAGGCTACTAAAGTTTCCCTGAACGTTCTGTATGCCTCATTTTTCACTTAAAACTACTTAAACTGAAATGCGCACGCCCTGCTGACCTGGACCGCATTACTACTAAGCCGCAGCTTTAAGGTGCGGGTGCCTTCTATGTGTGATCAGTTCGCGGTAAGAAATTGACGGAATCTCCATGCAGATGTGAAGCAACTTTAGTGTCATCTGCTTCATCTCTCCCGATTGGGATTGACGCAGTTGGCGGCGAACGGTGAACTCGTTGAGATACGCTTGCAAATACTTAATCCCTAAAGCTACATACGTTCTCTTCAGGGATTCCCATGCCTCTCTTACGATTCTCCGCAAGGGAGGATATAGACGAAAAGCCAGCGGGAAAGATTGAAACGCCGAGTTATGGGCATCTACATATCTATTTATGAACGCGGTAATCTCGTGGCGGCTTGCCTGTGCTCCGTCTCCCCTCTTCTGCGACACCAAGCGGATCTTCACCTGCTCCGGCTCGCCCGATTCGGTAACCGCACAGCCAGCCACAACCGCAGTGGCATAGGAGTGAGGAAGCCGTTGGTGCCGGAAAGGATCTACCCCATAGTGATCGCTGTTGACTCTCACATTTCCGCTCAAGAGCTCCCGCGCATCAAATTCGCCGAGGGAATACCGAATTTTGTGCAGCATTAACCAAGCGGTCTTATAAGTGACACGAATCACCTGACTCAGCCGCATCGCCGAAATGCCGTCGGGGAGCAGGAACAACTCCAGAGCTTGAAACCACTTTAAAAGGGGCAGATGTGTCCCCTCAAAAATCGTATCAACCAATGGGGATGTCTGATGTGCGCATCTCCTGCACTCAAATAAGGGAATCCGGCGGGAGGTCAAACGGGTACACCGGGTGTATGAGCAGAGGGGACAAACGAAGCCGTTTGGCCACTTCAATGCGACTAAAGCCTCTATGCAGTCCCCTTCACGATGGAAGTGACTGTTGATTTTTGCTATCTCCAGCTTCATCTTAACCCCCACGGCCAATAACCTCCCTGACTCAAAATAGGAACCTGTGTTCGCTTTTCTACATTATACCAAACATACGTTCTCGAAACAAGCAGAAAATTCCACTTTTGATCTTTATCCCAGCTAAAATAATTCATTCAACGTTTCGCACTAGGAAAATCACACTGCCATGCGGCAACTCCTGAATGAAAGGGATAATGATAATTCCAATGATAATACCGTGTGATCATCCGGTGAATCCTGAGCGAAGGGGATAATCATTGAAGAAGGGGCAGGAGGAACACCAAAAGCGGGAAAGCGAAAAAAGTGAGATTTTTTTGTGAAAGCGCTATACCCAAAACAAACCAAATAGTTTAAAATTAAAACAAACAAAAATAAAGAAAAAACCAAACAATCAAAAATGGAGGTAATTATGGTACAGAACTTATGGGATTCATCTAAAGCAACGGTTTTAGCTTCGGGACTGGAGCAGCTTGTCTATCGCTCGAATCTGCTGGGGGCAGATCGTCGGGTATGCAATTGGGGCGGCGGCAATACGTCGAGCAAAACAATCGAAAAGGATTTTCGCGGCCGGGACGTGGAGGTGATGTGGGTGAAGGGCAGCGGCTCGGACCTCGCGTCGATGAAAGCCGGAAACTTTACCGGGCTGCGTATGGACGACATTCGACCGCTGTTTGCGCGGGAAAACATGAGCGACGAAGAAATGGTGGCATATCTCGCAAACTGTATGATCGATGCCAAACATCCGCGGGCATCGATCGAAACGCTACTGCATGCGTTTCTGCCGTTCAAGCATGTGGATCATACCCATCCGGACGCGATCATCAGCTTGTGCTGCGCCGACAACGGCCAAGACATTGCCCGGGAAATCTACGGCAACCGCTTTGTATGGGTCCCTTATATCCGCCCAGGGTTCACTTTGTCCAAAATGATCGCCGAAGGCGTGTTAGCCAATCCGAATGCGGAGCTTGTGCTGATGGAGAAGCACGGGTTGGTGACTTGGGGAGAGACGCAGGAGGACTGCTACGCCAAAACCATTGCCATTATCAATGAGGCGGAGGCGTATATTGAAGCGAAAAGCAGAGCGCAAGCGGCGGAAGGACGCATGTTTGGCGGGTCAGTGGCTGAGCCGCTTGAAGCCGAACAGCGCCGGGCGATCGCGGCAGAGATCATGCCGCTGGTTCGCGGGCTGGCGAGCGGAGAGAAGCCGGTTATCGTCACTTTTGACGACGAGGCCGATGTTCTTGAATTCGCCGGAAGCCGGGATGCCGGGGAGCTGTCGCAGGTTGGTGCGGCTTGTCCCGACCATTTAGTGCACACCAAGGTGGTGCCGCTATTCATCAACTGGAAGCCGGATACGGCTGATGTCGCCAGTCTGAAGGAGAAGCTTCAGGAGGGAATCGCCGACTATAAGGCGCGTTATCAAGCCTACTTTGAACGCAACAAGCAGGCGAATGACGTCATGTTCGACGCGGCACCGCGCGTTATTTTGATTCCCGGAATCGGCATGTTGAACACCGGCAAAAGCTGGGTGAACTCCAAGCTGAGCGGGGCGCTGTACCATCGGGCAATTGCGGTAATGAAAGGAGCAACGGCGCTGGGCCGGTTCGTATCGCTCAGTGAAAACGAATCCTACAATGTGGAATATTGGCCGCTGGAGCTGTACAAATTGTCGCTTGCACCGGCGGAGGCGGAGTTTTCCCGCAAGATTGCGTTTATTACCGGAGGTGCGGGCGGCATCGGCAGCGAAACTGCGCGGCGACTGGCCGAGGAAGGGGCGCATGTCGTACTGGCTGACCTTAACCTGGAAGGCGCACAAAAGGTTGCTGCCGAGATCAATGCCCAATATGGCGAAAATCGGGCGCTGGCAGTGAAGATGGACGTGACGAAGGAGGAGCAGGTTGCGGCCGCGTATGCGGAAGCCGCGTTAACCTATGGCGGTGTCGATATCATTGTCAACAACGCCGGTTTGGCAACGTCCAGCCCGTTCCCGGAAACGTCGCTCCAGGAATGGAATCTGAACATGGCCGTGCTGGGGACGGGGTATTTTCTGGTTGCCCGGGAAGCGTTCAAGCTGATGAAGGAACAGGGCCTCGGCGGCAGCATGGTGTTCATCGGCTCGAAAAACTCGGTTTACGCCGGCAAGAACGTCACCGCTTACAGCTCCGCCAAAGCGTTGGAAGCTCACTTGGCCCGCTGTATCGCAGCCGAAGGCGGGGAGCTGGGCATTCGGGTGAATACGATTTTGCCCGATGCGATTTTACAGGGCTCGGCGATTTGGAATTCCAACTGGCGAAATGAGCGGGCTGCCGCTTACGGCATTGACCCGGACCAGTTGGAGGAGTATTACCGCAAACGGACGACGCTGCAAGTGAACATTTACCCGCGGGATATTGCCGAGGGGGTTGCCTACTTCGCTTCGTCCAAGGCGGCGAAAACAACCGGCTGCATGCTGACGATCGACGGCGGCGTGCCGGCGGCGTTCGTGAGGTAAGGCGGAGGGGATCGAAGAGGGTGAAAGTCTAACGAACCTATGGGAGGTGCGAGAATGGGGCTGCTGAATCAAGTGGACCCGGCAACGGCCGGGGCCGGCATCAAAGTATCGATGTTTGCTACCTGCATCGGAGATGCGGTGTACCCGCGCATTGCGGAAGCGATGACGCGCCTGTTGGCGAGGGTTGGGGTCAGGCTGGATTTTCCGCAGGGGCAAACGTGCTGCGGCCAGCCGGCGTTTAATAGCGGATATTGGGAAGAAGCGCGCCGGTCGGCTTCAACGTTGCTGGAGGCTTTTGCCGACAGTGATTTTGTGGTGGGGCCTTCCGGCTCGTGTATCGGCATGATTCATCACTACCCGAAGCTGTTCGAGCATGATCCGGTTCGGCTGGCCATGGCCGAGGAGCTGAAAGCGAAGTCGTATGAATTTACCCAATTCCTCGTTCAGGTGTTGGGGGTAACGGATCTTGGGGCGTCTTTTCCGCATAAGGTTACGTATCATCCGTCCTGTCACGGCAGCCGATTGCTCGGGATCAAGGAGGAGCCGATGGCCCTTCTGCATAACGTAAGGGATCTGGAGCTCGTACCGCTTCCGTTCGCGGAGGATTGCTGCGGTTTCGGCGGGACGTTTGCGGTGAAAATGGCCGATATTTCCGGAGCGATGGTCACGGAAAAGGCCGACCACGTGCTCGAGACGTCTGCCGAGGTCCTGACCGGGTTGGACATGGCTTGCCTGATGAACATCGCCGGTCAATTGCGTTACCGCCGCCAGCCGGTGCGCGTTATGCATTTGGCGGAACTGCTGTATGAGGGGGTGAGCTTGGCATGAGCAGCGTGAAGGAGCGGGCGGATCTGGCGCTGAACAATGACTTTCTGCGCAAAGCGGTGCGTTTTACGACGGAGCGCTTGCGCGAGGGCAAGCGAATAGCCGCCGAGGACCATGGGAACTGGGAGGAATGGCGGGAGCGGGGGCGGCAAATCCGCCTGCATACGATCGCGCATCTCGATTACTACTTGGATCGATTTGCCGAGCAGGCCCGGGCAAACGGGGCGCATGTCCATTTTGCTTCGACCGGTGAAGAGGCGGTGCGAATTGCTTTGGAGATCGCCGCCCGCAAGCAGGCCAGTTCTGTCGTGAAGTCCAAATCGATGGTCAGCGAGGAGCTGCATATCAACCGGGCTCTGGAGGAAGCGGGGGTGGAGGCGGTCGAAACCGATTTGGGCGAGTATATCATTCAGCTCGCCGGGGAGGCCCCCTCCCATATCATTATTCCGGCGATCCACAAGAACCGGCACCAGATCGCCGAGCTGTTGTCCCGCGAGGCAGGGGAAGCGCTGCCGCCGGAGACGAGCGTGCTGGCGGGGTTCGTGCGCCGGAAGCTGCGGACGAAGTTCCTGGCGGCGGACATCGGCATGACCGGCTGCAACTTCGCGATCGCCGAGACCGGTTCGATTGTGCTGTTCGAAAACGAAGGGAACGCCCGCATGGTATCAACCGTCCCCCAAACGCAAATCACGTTTATGGGCATGGAGCGCATCATCCCGACCTGGAGCGATCTCGAGGTGATGGCGACACTGCTGCCGCGCTCGGCAACCGGTCAGAAGCTGACGGTATACATGTCCGGTATCACCGGTCCGCGCCGTACAGAGGATGGGGACGGCCCGGAGGAGATGCACATCATCATCCTCGACAACGGCCGCTCCGAGCAGCTAGGCGATCCGGAGTTCCAGGAACTGCTGAACTGTATTCGCTGCGGCGCTTGTCTTAATGCTTGTCCGGTGTACCGCCATATCGGCGGCCATGCCTACGGCGGTACGTACAGCGGCCCGATCGGGGCGGTCCTGACGCCGGCGCTCAACAAGAATGTAGCGGAATGGGACGATATCGCTTCGGCCTCCAGCTTATGCGGTGCCTGTTACGAAGCGTGTCCGGTCAAAATCCCGCTGCACGATATGCTCGTCTACTTGCGTCGGCGCAAGATCGAGCGAGGCTTCGGAAACAAGCTGGAGACGGCGGGGATGAAGGGCTTCGCCGCGGTGACGGCAAGCTCCAAACGGTTTCATCGCGCGCTGAAGGCAGGACGGGTCGCTCAGCGAGTTGTTGTCCGCAACGGAGAAATCCCCGTGCGGATCGGCCCGCTCAAAGGCTGGAACCGCTACCGGGTGGCCCCAAGCTTGGCAAACCAGCCGTTCCGCGAACGCTGGGGTACGCTCCAACATGAGCTGCAGGCACCCGTGGCAGAGACTGTGGATGGCGCGGCTGCGCAGGAACGGATGAAGGCAGCGCTGCGCAAGCGTGCAACTGGAGCGGGGGGATGCGGGGAGACGAGGCGAACGCATGGAGCCGAAGATGAGTCATCCAGTGCCGCGAATGTACGGAAAGAAGGTCAAACCCATGATGGATAACGAATATATCGATTGGCTGAAAATGAAGGAAGCGGAAGCGCGGGAGAAGCAGGAGCAGTTCATGGAGCGGATTGCCGGGAAACTCAAGCGGCCGCGGCAGCGGGAGGCGCCGAGCCATCCGTTCAAGGGAGCGCCGTTGTATTGGCGGGAGCTGGATTGGAGCCTGGAGGAGCGGCTGGCTCGCTTTGAGGACCACTTTACGGCGGCGGGGGGGCATGTCGTCCGCATGGCCAATCTCGAAGCGGCCAAAGCGTATATGGTGGCCAAGGCGCAAGCGCTGGGTGCCCGTTATATTCTGCGCCAGGATGATCCGTTGCTGGCGGAGCTCGGGCTCGACGATGCGCTTACCGCTGACGGCGCCCGGGTATCCGTGTGGAACGGGCGTCAGCCCGAGGCGTGGATCGCCCGGGCTGCGGAGGCGGACATCGGCATCGTAGCGGCGGATCATGCCGTCGCCTACACCGGTTCGCTGGTCGTCCGGTCCGCCGCGGAGAAAGGGCGCTCGGTCAGCCTGCTGCCGACGATGCTGTTCGCCATCATCCCCGTGGAACGACTGAAGACCCGCTTGGGCGAGGTATTGGAGACGTTCGACGCGGCCGGGCGCGAGGCTTTGCCCGCCGGCATCCACTTCATCTCCGGTCCGAGCCGTTCGGCAGACATCGAAAACGATTTGACGATCGGCGTACATGGGCCCGGTATTGTGTTTGCGTTGCTGGTCGGGCAAGATGAGGGAAGTTAGTATAACACTTCGATGTTTTTGTCGTGAAGCAGCTGCAACCAGGCATCGGAGGGACGTTGATCGGTGATCAAATAGTCGATCTGCTCCCAGTCAGCCAGTTTGACAAACGCGTTCTTGTCAAACTTCGTGTGGTCGGCCAGCAAAATGACTTTGTCGGCATGGCGGAGCATATGCTTCTTCAGCTCGCATTCCGGTTCATTGGAATCGGAGATGCCTTTGTCCGGCGACATGCCTTTGCAGCTGATGATCGCGGTGTCGACGTTGTACTTCTCCACCGTTTCCTGCGCGGCGGGGCCGACCAGCGACAGGGAACGGGCGCGCAGCGAACCGCCGGTGGAGATGATGTTCAGGTTCGAGCTGGCGAATTCGTGCAAGACGCTGACGGAATTGGTGATGACGGTGACGTTGCTTTTGGAATACAGCGTCTTGAGGAATTCAAAGCAGGTTGAGCTTGGATCAATCATCAGCGTGTCTCCGTCGTTCACTAGTTCGATGGCCTTGAGTGCGATGTCCCGCTTGATCTCTACATTAAGCGTGTTCCGGGTTGTATACGGCAAATCTTCGTTCGTATGCCGGTTGAGCATGGCACCGCCGTAGGAGCGGGTCGCGATCCCTTCTTTTTCAAGCTTCTCCAGGTCGCGGCGGATCGTCTCCTCCGTCACCTCGAACATCCGGCTGAGCTCGGACACCAGCACCCGCTTGTCCTGATGCAGCAAGTCGATGATTTTTTGTTTGCGTTCTGCCGCCAGCATGGCGTTCACCTCGAAATCCGTTCTTAGTGTCAAGACCCCCAGGTCTTGGTTTCCCTCCCATCATAGCGAGAAAAAGGGGCGCTTGGCAACCGTATTTCGGAAATGCGGCGACTTTGACAGACGTTATATTTTCACGAAAAATACAAAAACAGAAATAAAACAACATAGATAATATTTGTTTGTGTTGACTTTGCAAAAAAACAGACATAGGATAGAGGTAAGAACAAGCAGCATTTCAGAGTGAGGAGAGCTTAAGCGATGAGTATTCACGTTGCCGTTGATATCGGCGCCTCCAGCGGAAGGCTCGTACGGGGAGAACTGCAGGACGGTTGTTTGTCGCTGCAGGAAATCCACCGGTTTGACAACGGGTTTTCCGAGCGTGACGGGCATTGTTATTGGGATATCGACCATTTATATCGGGAAATCCTCCGCGGCCTGCAGCAGGCCAAAAAGCTCGGGATTGAGCGCTGCACGCTGGGCATCGATACGTGGGCGGTCGATTATGTCCTGCTGGACGGGAAGGGGAAGCGGATCGGCGAGGTGTACGCCTATCGCGATTCCCGCACACTTGAGGCCGTCCCTCAGGTTCACGCGGTTTATCCGTTTGCGCGGATTTATGAAAAAACCGGCATTCAGCATTTGTCTTTTAATACGTTATATCAATTGTATGCACATGATCGGGAAGAACTGGCGGAGGCCAAGGATATCCTGCTTGTGCCGGATTATCTTTATTATCTATTGTCAGGGCGGAGGATGAACGAACTGACGAACGCCTCGACTACCGCTTTGCTGAACCTGCAAACCCGTGAGTATGACCCGGATTTGCTGGAACTGCTGGGGGTGTCCCGGTCGAAGTTTCCGGCTCTGACGGAGCCCGGAACACGGCTTGGGCCGATCAAGCCGGAGCTGGTGCAGGCTTACGGCTTGCCCGAATGCGAGCTGATCGTCGCGGCGACGCACGATACAGCTTCCGCCGTATTGGGCGTTCCGGCCAGCAGCGCTTCTTGGGCGTATCTCAGCAGCGGGACGTGGTCGCTGATCGGTGTGGAGCGGCAGGCGCCGCTAGCGACGCCGGAAGCGATGGAGCGCAATTATACGAACGAATGGGGAGCATATGGGACGTATCGTTTTTTGAAAAACATCATGGGGATGTGGTTGATCCAGGAGGTCCGCAAGGATTACGGCAAGCAGCACAGCTATGCCGAATTCGTGGAACTGGCTGAGGCCGCACCGCCATTTCGTTCCCTGATCGACTGTAACGACGATCGCTTCCTCAATCCCTCGCACATGACCGAGGAGATTCGGCGATATTGTGCGGAGACGGGGCAGCCCGTTCCGGATACGCCGGGTGAGGTGGCACGGTGCATTTTTGACAGCTTGGCCTTATCCTATGAGGTTTACCTGAGGGAGCTGGGACGGTTGACCGGGCAAAAACCCGAGACGCTGCACATCGTCGGCGGCGGCGCGAACAACGGGCTGCTGTGCCAGTGGACGGCGGACGTGTCGGGCATTCCGGTTGAAGCTGGGCCAACGGAGTCCACAGCTTTGGGGAATTTGCTGGTGCAAATGATCAGCAGCGGCGCGATTCGCGATATCGGCGAGGGGCGCGAGCTGATTCGGCGGTCTTTTCCGATCCAGATCTATGTTCCTCGCGGGACAAATGCTCGCCCAATTGCAGAGGCGCGGAAACGATTCGCGGATTTGCTGGCGCGGTAACGGTTGGACTATCAGGTGGTTAGACAGATGATTTATGCCAAAAGGAGGAGCAGAACATGGACAACACGATTCAAACCAGCTACAACGAGGCGAAAAAACTATACGAGCGGCATGGCATCGATGTCGATGCCGCGCTGGCACGATTGGCTCAAATCAAGGTTTCGCTGCATTGCTGGCAAGGGGATGACGTCAAGGGATTCCTGCGCAAGGATCAGGAACTGGGCGGCGGCCTGGCGGTTACCGGCAGTTATCCGGGACGGGCGCGGACGCCGGACGAACTGCGGCAAGACCTGGATGAAGCGCTGCGGCTGATTCCGGGCCAACATAAGGTCAATCTTCACGCGATTTACGCCGATACGGACGAACAGGTCGAACTTGATGCGCTGGAACCGCGGCATTTTGCCGGTTGGGTGGATTGGGCGAAGGAGCGGGGGCTGGGTTTGGATTTTAACCCGACCTGCTTCTCGCACGAGAAAGCCAAGGACGGGTTCACGCTCAGCCACGCCGACCCGGAGATTCGTAAATTCTGGATCGACCACTGCAAGGCGTCGCGCAAGATTGCCGAATCGTTTGGCCGGGCGCTCGGCCAGCCGTGTGTCACCAACGTCTGGATCCCGGACGGCTTCAAGGACTCGCCGGTGGATCGGCTGACGCCGCGGGCCCGGTTGATGGAGGCGCTTGATGAGGTGTTCGCCGAGCCGATCGACGAGAAGTACAACATCGACGCGGTCGAGAGCAAGCTGTTTGGCATCGGCTCGGAAAGTTATGTCGTCGGCTCGCATGAATTTTACATGGGTTATGCGTTGTCGCGCGGCAAAGCGGTATGCTTCGATGCCGGCCATTTTCACCCGACAGAGACGATCTCCAACAAGCTGTCTTCCTGGCTGTTGTTTGGCCGCGAGCTGCTGTTGCACGTCAGCCGCCCGGTGCGCTGGGACAGCGACCACGTCGTAACGATGGACGACGAGCTGCTGGAAATTGCCCGCGAGCTGGTGCGCGGCGAGCTGTTGGAGCGCACGCACATCGGTCTCGATTTCTTCGACGGCAGCATCAATCATATCGCGGCTTGGGTCATCGGGACGCGCAACACGCAAAAAGCGCTGCTGCGGGCGATGCTGGAGCCGGTCGCTACGCTGAAGCAACTGGAGTTGGATGGCGATTATACGTCCCGCTTGGCGTTGGTCGAAGAATTCAAATCGTATCCGTACGGGGCGATATGGGATTACTTCTGCGCAACGCACGGCGTGCCGGTGCGTGAAACGTGGCTGGCGGACGTCAAGACCTACGAAACAAACGTGCTGTCGGCGCGGTAAGGAGTAAATCGTCGTAATTTGAGGCAATCCGCATTTTTTCAAATACAAGCTTGACCAAAGGAGAGAAACCTACTGTGAGTACGACATTAGCGGAAGTGGAGCAAGGACGGCGGAACCCAAGCATGGAAGTGCCTTTCATCCGGGAGATGGCGGAAATCACGTATCACATGTGGCGGCTGGGCTGGGATGAGCGGAACGGGGGAAACATCAGCTATCTGCTGGACGAGGCAGAGGTAATGAAGCATCTCGGCGGAACCGATTCTGCGGCGGAGCGGCGGAGGCTGCCGCTCGCGTTTCCGGTGAAGGAGCTGGCGGGGCGTTATTTTATCGTGACGGGTTCGGGCAAATATTTCAAAAACGTGATCTCCGATCCGGAAGCGAACCTGGGCGTACTCCGAGTAGCCGAGGGCGGCGATCAGGTCGAGGTGCTGTGGGGCCTGCGGGACGGCGCAGTTCCGACCAGCGAGCTGCCGGCGCATTTCATGAGCCACATCGAGCGGCTGAAGGTGGACCCGGCGCACCGTATTGTCATGCATTGCCATGCGACGCACGCGTTGGCCATGACGTTCGTCCATGAGCTGGACGAGAAGAAGCTGACGAAAACGCTGTGGGAAATGTGCACGGAATGCCTGGTGGTCTTCCCCGACGGCGTCGGCATCGTACCGTGGATGGTGCCGGGCAGCCCGGACATCGGGCGGGCGACCGCGGCGAAGATGCGCGAGCATCGCGTTGTCGTCTGGCCGCAGCACGGGATATTTGGCACGGGAACGACGATGGACGAAGCGTTTGGCTTGATCGAAACCGTGGAGAAGGCGGCGCAAATCTACATGTTGCTTGGCGACCGTCCGGTGCTGCAAAAGATCACCGACGCTCAGTTGCGCGATCTGGCTGCCGCCTTTGGCGTGACTCCGCAGCCGGGGATTTTGGGATAGGGATCACAGCGGAGCGGCGAATCCTAGAAGCAGCAGCGGAAGACATCTTCCTTCGGGGGATGTCTTCTTTTTGCTGTTCTTTTGAAGAAGATGAAGATATGTGTTCGGCGGACGCTTTACACCATTATCCCCTTTGATCAGGCAGCAGGGAAATGGACAAAAGCTTGTCTTAACTCAGGGACGCCTGTCCCCCCTACGCCGGTAGCCGACTCCTCCTGAACGAAAGGGATAATCTTGAAAAGAGGGGGGCAGTCTTCTTCTTGCCGACCTTTTGAAGAAGATGAAGATATATGTCCGGCGGACGCTTTACACCATTATCCCCTTTGATCAGTCAACATGGAAATGGATTGAAGCTTGTCTTAACTCAGGGGCGCCTGTCCCCCTACGCCGGTAGCCGACTCCTCCTGAACGAAAGGGATAATCTTGAAAAGGGAGGGCTGAGGGAGGAGCAGGAGGAGGGTGGCAGGAGCGAACCCGCTATTGCCTTTTGAGCCGGAGGGAAGTAGAATAAGGTTAATCCAACTTGTACGTACAATATGAGTGAAATTGTCGAAAATTCAAATAAGGTATGTACAAGTTAACAAGCAGTTATTTCCGATTAGGAGGCGCTTTGGCATGATGAAATTGAAACCGCATTCTTTCTGGTTTGTGACCGGCAGCCAGCACTTGTACGGCCCTGAAACGCTGGAGGAAGTGGCCGCCCACTCCCGCATTATTGCAGAACAACTGGACCAAGATCCGGCGATCGGTTTTCCGGTGGTTTTCAAGCCGATTGTGACGACTCCGGACGAAATCTACAAGCTGATTTTGGCCGCTAATGGCGACGAGACCTGCGCGGGAATTATCACCTGGATGCACACGTTCTCGCCAGCCAAGATGTGGATCGCCGGTTTGTCCCAGCTGCAAAAGCCGCTGCTGCATTTCCATACGCAGTTTAACCGCGATATTCCGTGGGAAACGATCGACATGGACTTCATGAACCTGAACCAGTCCGCCCACGGCGACCGCGAGTACGGCCATATCGGCGCCCGACTCGGCATCGCCCGCAAAATCGTCGTCGGCCATTGGGAAGACGGCGAAGTGCGCAGCTCGATCGCCGGCTGGATGCGGACGGCAGCCGCTTACGCCGAGAGCCGTCAGCTCAAGGTGGCCCGCTTCGGCGACAACATGCGCGAGGTGGCGGTGACCGAAGGCGACAAGGTCGAAGCGCAAATCAAGTTCGGCTGGTCGGTCAACGGGTACGGCGTCGGCGATTTGGTGCAGGTGCTGAGCGAAGTCAGCGACGCAGAAGCCGCAGCGCTGCTGAAGGAGTACGCGGAGCAGTACGCGATTACCCAAGCGGGCTTAAGCGATGGTCCGGTGCGCGATTCCATCGCCTATCAGGCGAAGCTTGAAATCGCTATGAAGCGGTTTCTGGAGCAAGGCGGATTCGGCGCGTTTACGACGACGTTCGAAGACCTGCACGGACTTAAGCAACTTCCGGGTCTGGCCGTGCAGCGGCTGATGGAAGCCGGCTACGGCTTCGGCGGCGAAGGCGACTGGAAAACCGCGGCCCTGACGCGCGTGCTGAAGGTGCTGGCGAACAACAAGAGCACGTCCTTCATGGAGGATTACACGTATCATTTCGAGCCGGGCAACCATATGATTCTCGGCGCGCACATGCTGGAGGTGTGCCCGACGATTGCGGCGACGAAGCCGACGATCGAGGTGCATCCGCTGGGCATCGGCGGCAAAGCCGATCCGGCGCGGATCGTGTTCGACGGCCAGGCCGGTCCGGCGGTCAACGCTTCGCTGGTCGATCTGGGTCATCGCTTCCGGCTGCTGGTCAATGTGGTGGACGGCGTGAAGGTGGAGAAGCCGATGCCGAAGCTGCCGGTGGCCCGCGTATTGTGGAAGCCGCAACCTTCGCTGCGCGAGTCGGCGGAAGCGTGGATTTTGGCCGGCGGGGCGCATCATACGGTGCTGTCTTACGCGATTACAGCCGAGAACCTGTCCGACTGGGCGGAAATGGCCGGCATTGAAACGGTGATCATCGACAAGGATACCTCGGTACCGCGCTTCAAGAATGAGCTGCGCTGGAGCGATGCCGCTTATCGGCTGCGTTAATCGAAGCTTTTAGATAAGGGGGGATCAGTACCAGCCCTCTGCGTTCGCCCGGCCTATGTTACAATAACGGGGAGTACAAAAAGAACGGCGGCATTGGTGAAGGGTGGACGAAACATGAATGACCGAAAAATTCCGAAATATATGCAGCTCAAAAACGAATTGCTGTCCTGGCTCGAGCAAGGAAAACTTCAGCCCGGGCAGCAGGTTCCTTCGGAGAACGAAATTGCGGAGCAGTTCGGCTTAAGCCGGCAGACGGTTCGGCAGACGTTCGGAGAGCTGGAGAAAGACGGCTGGCTGGAGCGCATCCAAGGCAAAGGCACGTTCGTCCGGCATCCCGGGCGGCGGGAAGGCGAAGCGGTCAAGACGATCGGGATAATGACGACGTATATTTCGGATTATATTTTTCCCCATATCGTTCGGGGGGCGGAAGCGGAGTTGCGCCAGCACGGGTATCGCCTGCTGCTGTCGAGCACGGACAACACGAAGGAGAAAGAGATGGACAGCCTGCAGCTCATGACGAGCCAGCCGCTCAGCGGACTGATCATCGAGCCGACGAAAAGCGCGGAGGGCAACCCGAATTTGGGGTATTTTTTGGAGCTGCAGGAGAAGGGCATTCCTTATTTGATGATCAACGAAAAATATCATGAGCTGGAATGTCCTTGCCTGAAGGTGAACGATGAGGCGGGGGGGCGGAAGGCGGCGCGTTACCTGCTAGAGAAGGGGCATCGGCAGATCGCCGGGTTCTTCAAAAGGGATGACCTGCAGGGCGTAAACCGGCTGAAGGGGTTCCTCTCCGCCCATCGGGACTTTGGGATCACGGTGTCGCCACAGCATGTGGTGACGTTTACGACGGAGCAAAAAGGGGATTTCGTCTACCAAAAGGCGCTGGACCTGCTTCAAAAAATGTCGGATACGCGGCCAACGGCGCTGGTATGTTACAATGACGAGCTGGCGGTGCTGCTGATGGACGCCGCAGCCGCCTGCGGCTTGCGGGTTCCCGAGGACTTGTCCGTTATCGGCTTCGACGATTCCAGCCTGGCGGCGGCCTCGGGCACGAAGCTAACGACGCTGACCCATCCCAAAACGGCGATGGGCGAACTCGCCGCCCGCCAGTTGATCGGAATGATCGAGCGGGGGGAAAGGCCGGACGATACGGTGTTTGAGCCGGAGCTGATTGAACGGGATTCGGTGCTGGAGCGGACGGAGTCGAAATAAACTGGAACGAGGCAACTTGGCGGTGTCATCGTCCTGCTGAAGTTTGGCGGGGCGGTGCCGCTTGGAGTTGAAGCAGGTGCTTGGTAACTTGTACGTACCTTTTTTAGGATGGGATGAGGAAAGGGGTTGGATCAAGCGATGTTGGAAGCCTTAAAGCAGCAGGTGTGGGAGGCCAATCTGGAGCTTCCGAAGTATGGACTGGTCACGTTTACGTGGGGGAATGTCAGCGGGATCGACCGGGAAAGCGGACGGTTCGTCATTAAACCAAGCGGCGTGCCGTATGAGGATTTAAAGCCGGAACACATGGTCGTCGTCGATCTGGAAGGGAACGTGGTGGAGGGGAACCTGCGTCCGTCCTCCGATACGCCGACACATCTTGTGCTGTATCGCGAGTTTCCCGACATCGGCGGGGTCGTGCATACGCATTCCCCTTGGGGAACCAGCTGGGCCCAGGCGGGGCGGGCGCTGCCGGCGTACGGAACGACGCATGCGGATTATTTTTACGGTGAGATTCCGGTGACGCGGCCGATGACGCGGGAAGAAATCGAAGGCGCTTACGAGCTGGAGACAGGCAATGTGATCGTGGAGCGGTTTGCCGAGCTGGGGCTGGATCCGAACCGGGTTCCCGGGGTGCTCGTGCATTCGCACGCGCCGTTCGTATGGGGCAAGGACGCGCATAACGCCGTCCATAATGCGGTTGTGTTGGAAGAGGTGGCGAAGATCGCCGCCCGCATGTTGCAGATTCATCCGGATACGCCGGCGATGGATCAGACGCTGCTGGATCGGCATTTTCTGCGGAAGCATGGAGCGAATGCCTATTACGGGCAGAAATAACGGGGAGGGATCACGATGAGTATCGGAAAAAAATACACGATCGGCGTCGACTACGGCACCCAGTCCGGACGCGCCGTGCTGGTCGATCTGTCGGACGGCCGGGAGGTCGCCGACCACGTTACGCCGTATCCGCACCACGTCATCGACGAGCGGCTGCCCGGCTCCGGAATCAAGCTCGAGCATGATTGGGCCTTGCAACATCCCGGCGACTATATTGAGGTGCTGCGGCGCTCGGTGCCTGCGGTGCTGAAGGAATCGGGGATCGATCCGGCGGATGTGATCGGGATCGGGATCGATTTTACCGCCTGCACGATGTTGCCGGTGGATGCGCAGGGTCAGCCGCTTAGCTTTGATTCGGCGCTGGCCGACAACCCGCATAGCTGGGTGAAGCTGTGGAAGCACCATGCGGCCCAGCCGGAGGCCGACAAGATCAACGCAATTGCGGCTGCGCGGGGAGAGGCGTTTTTGCCGCGGTACGGGGGGAAGATTTCCTCCGAGTGGATGATCGCCAAGGTATGGCAAATCCTCGATGAAGCGCCGGAGATCTACGAGAAGGCCGACCTGTTCCTGGAAGCGACCGATTGGGTGATCGCGCAAATGACCGGCAACATCGTCCGCAACAGCTGTACGGCGGGCTATAAAGCGATTTGGCACAAGCGGGACGGGTATCCGAGCAAGGCGTATTTCACGGCGCTGGATCCCCGGCTGGAGGATTTGACGGATACGAAGCTGCGCGGCGATGTGATTCCGCTCGGAACGAATGCGGGCGGGCTGCTGCCGGAGATGGCCGAGATGATGGGCCTTGCGCCGGGGATCGCCGTGGCGGTGGGCAACGTGGACGCCCATGCGGCTGTGCCGGCCGTTGGCGTCGTTACGCCGGGCAAGCTGGTGATGGCGATGGGCACCTCGATTTGCCACATGCTGCTGGGGACGGAAGAGAAGCAGGTGGAAGGCATGTGCGGCGTGGTCGAAGACGGGATCATCCCGGGCTTGTACGGCTACGAGGCCGGACAGTCGGCCGTGGGCGACATTTTCGAATGGTACGTTGAAGAAGCGCTGCCGGCGTACGTGAAGGAAGCGGCCGAGAAGGAGGGCCTGAATGTACACCAATGGCTGGAGCGGGAAGCCGCCGCATACAAACCGGGGCAAACCGGCCTGCTCGCGCTCGATTGGTGGAACGGCAACCGGTCCGTGCTGGTGGATACCGATTTGACCGGCTTGATGCTGGGGATGACACTGCTGACCAAACCGCAGGAAATTTACCGGGCGCTGCTGGAAGCTACCGCCTTCGGCACGCGCAAAATCGTCGACGCGTTCGATCGGAACGGCGTGCGGGTGGACGTGTTGTACGCCTGCGGCGGGCTGCCGCAGAAAAATCGCCTGCTGATGCAGATCTATGCGGATGTGACGAACCGCGAGATTTTCGTGGCGGATTCCAAGCAGACGCCGGCCCTCGGCGCGGCGATGTTCGCGGCGGTAGCCGCAGGCGCGGAGGCTGGCGGGTACGATTCGATCCTGGACGCGGCCGGGAAAATGGCCAGGGTCCAGGAGGAAACGTTCAAGCCGATTCCGGCGCACGTGGAAGTGTACGAGAAGCTGTACCAGGAGTACAGCAAGCTGCACGACTACTTCGGCCGCGGCGAAAACGACGTGATGAAACGGCTGAAGCGGATCAAAAAAGCTGCGGAGTAAGCGTGTGGGTGCGGAGCGACGGATCAACGGTTAAATTGCAGGAAGTTGATGGATGGCCCAAGGAGGGGATACCATGCTGCAAGACAAGGTATTGGAGCAGTTGAAGGTGATTGAACTAGAGCGGGGGGCAATCCGGAAAGTCGCCCCTTATTTGCGGGAACAAGGTTATGAACACGTCCTGCTGGTGGCGGACGATCTTACGTATGCGGCGGCGGGGGAGCAGCTATCGGGTTTGCTTGCGGCCGAAGGCGTCGATGCGCGCGTCTGCCTCATTCAACCGGACGCGCAGGGGGACGTGGTGGCCGACGAGATTGCGATCGTCCAACTGCTGCTGGAGGTTCGCCCGGAGGAGACGGCCGCGCTGCTCGCGGTGGGCTCCGGGACGATTCACGACATCGTCCGGTTTGCCGCCCACAAGACCGGCAAGCCGTTCGTCTCGGTGCCGACGGCGCCGTCCGTGGACGGCTTCACCTCCGCGGGTGCGCCGCTCATCCTGCGCGGGGTCAAGAAGACGGTACCGGCTGTTCCGCCGGTTGCGATCTTCGCCGACCTCGACGTCCTGATGGCGGCCCCGCAGCGGCTGGTCGCCGCGGGTTTTGGCGATATGCTCGGCAAGTACACCAGCCTGTTCGATTGGAAGTTCTCCCGCCTGACGGCGGGGGAACCTTATGACGAACAGGCGGCGGCGATTACCGAGCGCGCGCTTTTGAGCTGCGTGACGCACGCCGAGGCGATCGGCGCGCGCACGGAAGAAGGGATCCGCGCCTTGATGACGGCGCTGATCGAATCGGGCATCGCCATGCTGCTGTTCGGGCAGTCGCACCCGGCCTCGGGCGCCGAGCACCATCTCTCCCATTACTGGGAGATGGAGTACCTGCGCCTGGGCCGGCGGGCGCTGCTGCACGGCGCCAAAGTCGGCGTTGCCTGCGCCGAGATCGCCCGCGCGTACCACGCCGCGGGCGAAGGGACCTTCCCGGGCGCCGAGCCCGCGGCGCTCCGGGAACACGGGGAGCAGGTCCGCGCCTGGCTGCGGGACCTGCCCGGCGAAGCCGAGNAGCTGTTCGCGCGCAGCCTGCGCGAAGCCCACCGGGTGCGCGACCGCCGCACGTTGCTGCGGGCGCTGAACGAGGCGGGGCAGGCCTAGCGCGCGAACCGTTCGCGGCCGGGCCAGGCGCCCCGGCCGCGCTTAAATGCGCCGGCGGGACCTCACGAAGGGGTCCCGCCGGCGCGTTTAAGCGAAATAGCGGTAATAAATCACCTTATTTCCGCCGGGAACCCCGGTTTCTTCGGAATAAGGTGATTTTTTGTCGCGATTCATGGCCTTGGGCTTACCCGAGTCTCTTATCCTACCCCCAGCAGCTCCATTAAAGCGCGAAGCGCACTGGTGGGATGGGCGTTTTTGCGGTAGAGGAGTTCGGTCTTCATGTGCCGCATCGCCTCCGGAACCTCGTGGATTCGCACGGTGCCGTCCTGCTCCGGCTTCTCGGCGACGATCCGAGGAACCAGCGAGATGCCGAGGCCGGCCGATACGCCGCCGAGGATGGCTTCCAGCGTGCCGAACTCCATCGTGCCGACGTAAGTTCTGCCGCGAGATTGCCGCATCTCCTCCAGCATTTCGCGGTAAGTGCAGCTCTGGCTGTAAACCAGGCTCGGTTTCGCCAGGGCCTCATCCAGGCTGGCTATGCCCGGTGGAGAGATGACGACAACCTCCTCGTCGAACACGGGGATGGAGGCCAGATCTTCATGGCGGTACCGGAAACTGCCAAAGGCCACGTCCAGCTCATATTGCAGCACCTTCTCGGCCAGGCGGTCGGAGAAATCGGTCGTCAGCGTTAACTCCACCTTCGGATACATTTCGTAATATCGGCTCAGCAGCTTGGGCATCCGCACCGCCGCCGTCGTCTGCGTCGAGCCGATCGTAAGCGGGCCGGCAGGTTCGCCGGAGAAGGAGAGCGCCGTCGTCGCTTCGTCCAGCAGACCGACGATTTTATCGGTGTAATCCAGCAGCGTTTTGCCGCTGGAGGTCAAGGTCATGCCGCGGTTATGACGGTAAAACAACCCCGTTCCAAGCTCCGATTCCAACTGCCTGATGCGGGCGGTTACGTTGGACTGCACATAACCCAGCCGGTCGGCGGCTTTCGTGATGGACCCTTCCCGGGCAACCGCTTGAAAGATTCGTAAATCCGTACTCTCCATAGCGGGAGTCCCCTTTCCAATAAGGTATCACTAAAAATGATATCAGATATCTTTATCAATCATTATACATAATGGCATACCTCCCTTACAATACAAACATGACTTACATCACGGGAGGAAGAACTTCATGAACATTTACAAATATACAGGTTTGCTGCTGTTAACCACCTTCTTGATGGGGACGGCCTACCCTGTTGCCAAGCTGGGGTTGGGGTATACAACGCCCCTTATGCTCATGGGGATCCGTTTCTTGTTCGCCGGGGGATTGCTTGCCTTGTTCAGCGCCAAAAGACCGCAGCCCCAAGGAGCCAGAGCCTGGCTGCAAATCATGCTGCTCGGCTTGTTTCAATCGGCCGGGGTGATGGGCTTCACGGCCTACAGCATGCGGTGGATCACCTCCGGGGAGTCGGCGATCATCTCGAGTACCAGCCCGCTGATGCTGCTCGTTTGGGGGGCGTTGATGGGCACCGCGTACCGCGTTAGGCAATGGTTCGGCGTGGCGATCGGTTTTATCGGCGTGGTGATCACCTTCGGGGCGCATCTGAGCCTGGATCCCGGCACCTTGCTTGCGCTCGCTGGAGCCGTATGCTTCACCGTCGCCACGTTAATCATTAACCGAATCGGCCCGGCGTTCGATAAAAGCGTCCTGGCCGCCTACCAAATGCTGGTGGGCGGTATCCTGCTGCTGATCCTCAGCTTTGCAGGAGAGCAGCCCGCCTTCGAACTGAACTTCACGTCGGGCTGGGTGGTCGTATGGATGGTCTTGTTCTGTTCCATCGTTCAATTTACGTTATGGTTCTATTTGCTAAGCCATAGCGATCCGGGCAAAACCAGCTCGTTCCTGTTCCTCGTACCGATCTTTAGCCTACTTTGCAGCTGGCTGCTGCTTGGCGAGCACATCGCTTGGTACGTTTACGTGGGCGGGGCCCTGACTTGTGCAGGCGTCTTCCTGGTGAATTGGCAGGGGAACGGCAAGCCGCAAGCCGAGGAAACAAAGGCAGCAAAGGCACCGAATCCGCTTCGAATGAAGGAGGAGATGTAAACATGAGTTACCGGGCAAACTCTCACCGTCGACAACGGTCAGCCCCTGTGAGTTTATCTTGCGCATGACAAACAGCAGCCACCAGGTCAACCTGATGGCTGCTGTTCGTTTATTCCTCCCTTACATCATACAGCACCCGGGCCAACAGATCCTGGCTGTAATTGCCGAAATTCCGGCCGAAGATGGTCAACCCCCGCTTGTTAATCGGCTTGTCGGTGACGGCGATGCGAAACGTCAGCTCGCTCTTGAAATCCAGGTTAATCTGTTCCAGCGTGACGTCAGAGATGCGGCAACCGTCGATAAAGCTGCCTTCGTTGTTAATGCGGATCAGCTTCAGCATCCCGTATTGGTTCAGATGCGGCGGCCACCAATCCGGGTTAAACGTCCCGCGCGCATCGCCGAAATCGCCCGGACTCGTCCAGAAACCGATTTCGACGCCGTTCAAATAGAAATAGATGTCGGACGGATAGTTGTCGCAATAGCCGGGGGCCTCCGAACCCAGCTCCATCGAAAATTGAATTTCCCGGAACGTCTGATTCGGCTTGAGGTAGTTCGGAATGCGGTATTCCAGGAAACCCTCGGACAACCATATGATCTCCGAATCGATCCGCTGCGGATCGGCGAAGTATCGGGGATCGTCGAAGTCGCCGATGATGCTGTCTTTTGTGGCGAGCCCGCAGGTCGGAACCGCCTGATAGTTGCTGTAGTGGCCCACCTGGATTTCCACTTCATATAAGTTGTCGACATCTTTGCTCCGCAGGTCGACCATCAACTTGTCTTTGTTCAGATAACATATTTTCTGGATGCCGTGTTTGCCGACGGTCGTATTGATTTCAATCAGGCCGCTCTCCTCGAGCTTCTTAATGTGCATCGTAATGGCCCCGTTGCTCAACCCCAGCTTGGTGGCCAGGTCGTTCAGATTTAAGGCTTGGTTCTTCGCCAGCAATTCGAGGATTTGAATCCTGATCTCGGAGCTTAACGCTTTAAAAATATCGA
Source organism: Paenibacillus phocaeensis (assembly GCF_900021165.1). GTDB lineage: Bacteria > Bacillota > Bacilli > Paenibacillales > Paenibacillaceae > Fontibacillus > Fontibacillus phocaensis. The sequence goes on from NZ_FCOQ01000018.1 coordinate 309,582, forward strand.
TCCCGCTCATCAAATCCTTAATATAGATCATCGGATAATCGAACCTTCTTCCAATAGGATTATGGATTGTTTTATTTTAGATAATTATAAACTAACTCAGTCGTTTAAGAAAGCATCAAATCAAATAATGTAAATAATGTTCAAAAAATAGCTTAATTTTGTAATAAATTCACAATTATATTTAGAATAATCTAAATCAAATTTCAGGAGTTTATTGAAAATACAATTGTTTTACACTGTTTTTCATGCGGTTTAGCATCACTTATTTAATTAACTTTACAAAAACATAAAACAGTTTAGATAAATATATTTACAAGCTAATTCTCATATGTTATTTTATACCTGTAAACGGATTCATTCAAGAATATGCGAAATAATTTAGTATTTTCTAAAACGGAAGGTGATCAACATGTCATCAGCAGCACTGCGGGCGAAGATGGTCGTCGATAAGGCCTTTAGCATTGCCGAGGTGGATCGGCGGATTTACGGCTCCTTTATTGAACATCTGGGCCGAGCGGTATACGGAGGAATCTATGAGCCTGCGCATCCGTCAGCCGACCGGATGGGGTTCCGAAACGACGTGAAGGAGCTGGTCAAACAGCTGAACGTTCCGATCATCCGGTATCCCGGCGGGAACTTCGTATCCGGATACAACTGGGAGGATGGGGTGGGTCCGGTCGAAGCGAGACCCAAACGTCTGGAACTGGCCTGGAGAACGGTCGAGCCTAACTGGGTCGGGACGAACGAGTTTGCCGGATGGGCCAAGGAGGTCGGCTCGGAAGTGATGATGGCGGTGAACCTCGGGACACGGGGCGTCGATGCCGCCCGCAACTTGCTGGAATACTGCAATCATCCGGGCGGCAGCTATTGGAGCGATTTGCGCCGCAGCCACGGTTACGAGCAGCCTCACCAGATCAGAACCTGGTGCCTGGGCAACGAGATGGACGGACCTTGGCAAATCGGGCAGAAGACGCCGCAGGAGTACGGCCGGCTGGCCTACGAGACGGCGAAGGCGATGCGGTTGGTCGATCCCGGGATCGAGCTGGTATCCTGCGGAAGTTCCAGTTCGTCGATGCCGACGTTCCCTGAATGGGAAGCGGTGACGCTGGATCACACCTACGAGGTTGCCGACTACATCTCCCTGCACCAATACTACGGCAACCGGGACAACGACTCCGCGAATTTCCTGGCCCGCTCGATGGACATGGACCATTTTATCCGGACGGTAATCGCCACCTGCGACTATGTCAAAGCGAAGAAACGCAGCAAGAAAACGATGTACCTCAGCTTCGACGAATGGAACGTTTGGTACCATTCCAACGATTCTGATGCCCGGCTCGAACCTTGGGGGATCGCTCCGCCGCAACTGGAGGATGTCTACAACTTCGAGGACGCGTTGCTGGTCGGCAGTATGCTGATTACGTTCCTGCGCCATGCCGACCGGGTGAAGATGGCTTGCATGGCCCAATTGGTGAACGTCATTGCTCCGATTATGACGGAGAATGGCGGGCGGTCCTGGAAACAGACGATCTTTTACCCTTATATGCATGCTTCGGTTTTCGGACGGGGCGTATCCCTGCAACCGGTCGTCGACTCCCCGGTATACGACGCCAAGGATTACACCGATGTTCCTTATTTGGATAGCGCCGTCGTATACAATGAAGCGGAAGAGACGCTGACGATCTTTGCGGTGAACCGCCACCTGGAGGAGGCTCTTGAAGTGGAATGCGATATCCGCGGGTTCGAAGGTTACCGTCTGATCGAGCATCTCGTGCTGGAGCACGAGGACCTGAAAGCTGTGAATACGGCGGAGCGCGAGAACGTAAAACCTCACAACAGAGGGGATGCTGCTTGCGATGGCGGTTATGTCAAAGCCCGATTCGCCAAGGCGTCCTGGAACGTTATTCGCTTAGGTAAGCCGGGGAACTAACGAACTGGCGCTCCTTCAAGCGTGTCCACTGCATCTCCCGATGGAATATGACAACATCCTTGAGCTAGAGCTATACACAACAGGCGAGCGCTTCTTAGGCTATCGATTTACCGCCGGTATTGCTAGAAGTGAGAGAAACAGACTGTAGATGAAGTGTGTAGATTTTATTTTGTCAGGGAGGGTCAAGGATGAAGAAAAAAGGTTGGATTGTGCTCTTGATTTTAACGATGGCCACATGGTTATGGGGCTGCGGCAAGGCGTCGACGACGGCCGGCGGGGAAACCTCCGTGCTGGACGGCGGAGCTGGAGAAAGCGCGACGGAGCTGTCCTATTGGACATTCGTGGAGCTGCATGGGCAGCATTTTGAGAAAATGCTGGAGAAATGGAACGCCGCCAATCCGGATCGGCAAATCAAGCTGAACGTCACCGTGATGCCTTACGACGACATGCACAACAAATTATCGATTGCCGTGCAGACGGGCGTTGGCGCGCCGGATATCGCCGATATCGAGCTAGGCAAGTTCCCGGACTTCCTGGCCGGGACACCACAACTGGTCGAACTGAACGACGTCATCGATCCGTATCGGGACACGATCGTCAAATCGAGAATCGACCTTTACAGCAAAGACGGCAAGAATTATGGCGTTCCGACCCACGTAGGCGCTTCGGTCGCGTTCTACAACACGGAAATTTTGGAAGCGGCCGGGGTGGATTACAAGACGATCGTTACTTGGGAGGATTTCAAAAAAGCCGGGATTCAAGTCTATGAGAAAACCGGGAAGTATATGGGGACCGCCGATACGAGCGCAACGTGGCAAGCCTCCCAGCTGCTGGCGCAGCAAGGGACGGATTTTACGGACGACGCCGGGAACCCGGTCGTCAATTCGGAAGCGATGGTGAAGGCGCTCACCCTGCTGAAGGACCTGCAGGATAACAATGTCATCGCCACGATTGCCGGCGGGCAGCCGGATACGGAAGAGGCGTACGGGGAATTTAACGCAGGCAACTATGCAACCGCATTCATGCCGTTGTGGCAAATGTCGCGTTACACGAACTACATGAAGGACTTGTCCGGGAAGATCGCCATTGCGCCAATCCCGGTTATTGAGAAAGGCATGCCGCGATCGGTCGGCGGCGGCGGAACCGGGACGGTCGTGACCAAGACGGCGAAGGACATTACGCTTGCGAAGGACTTCCTCGCTTTTGCCAAATTGTCGGAGGATGCCAACATCGAGATCTGGAACACGCTGGGCTTCGACCCGGTGAACATGGATGTTTGGGAAATGAAAGACGTCACCCATAACCCGGATAACCAGTTTGTGCAATATTTCGTAAACAACCCGTTTGACGTGCTGGCCGACATCAAGGATGAAATTCAACTGATCAAGTCGACCTCGGCATCGCCAACCATCAACAATGTGTTGTGTACCGTCACGCTGAACGAGATTTTCGAAGATGGCAAGGATATCAAGCAAGCCCTGGACGATGCGCAGGCGCAAATCGAGCAGGAGCTGAAGTAATCCCGAATCGATTGAAATAAGCAGCGAGCTACTCCATCCGGAGTAGCTCTGTTTAAAAGGGGGATGGCGATGGTCAAAAAATTCCTTTACTCGCAAAAGGTAGCTCCTTACGTATTTGTTCTGCCGTTCGTGCTCGTTTTCCTCCTCTTCTGGGTGTATCCGCTGGCCAGTTCCTTCGGAATGAGCTTCCAGAAGGTCACGCTGGGACAGGAAGCGGCCTGGATTGGCGTAGACAATTACGATAAATTGATGGGCGACGGCATTTTCCTCAAAGCAGTGGGCAACAGTGCGATCTATATGGTGTTAACTTTAGTGATCCTGATTCCGTTTCCGATGCTGTTTGCTGTATTAATCAACAATAAATTCATGTGGGCCAGAGAGTTTTTCAAATCCTCGTTTTTCTTCCCGGCCCTGACTTCGGTTGTCGTTGCCGGGACCATTTTCCGCCTGATGTTCGGGGAAATGGAAGGTTCGTTAATCAACAGCTTCCTGGGGTTGTTTGGCGTCGAACCGATCAAATTCCTGAAAGGGCAAACAACCGGATTCATCGCTTTGCTGGCCTTGGCAACCTGGAGATGGACCGGGGTGAACATGCTTTACTTCTTATCCGGACTCAAAAATATCCCCGACGAATATTACGAAGCCGCTTCGATCGACGGCGCCTCGCCTATTCAGCGATTTACGAAAATCACCATGCCGCTGTTGAAGCCGACGACAATTTATGTATTAACGATCAGCATTTATGCTGGATTGGCGATGTTTATCGAAAGCATGATGCTCTGGAACGGCAACAATTCTCCGAAAAATATCGGCTTGACTATCGTCGGCTATTTGTACCGCCAAGGGATTGAGAAGAACAACCTGGGGTATGCAGCCGCCGTCGGTATCGTGCTTCTGATCATCACGATGGTCATTAACCTGACGCAGTTGGCCTTCACCGGCATGTTCAAGAAGGAGGAGGAAGCATGACGAAATCAACTCGCAGCTTGCCGATCAAAATCGTCCTGTTCGTGTTTTTTGCCTTCTTGTGCGTGCTGATCCTTCTGCCTTTTTATGCCGTTACGCTCGCTTCATTTAAGCCTGGAGAGGACTTGATCCGGTACGGGCTGAATTTGCGGTTCGATCTATCGGCTATGAGCTTTGACAACTTCATTTACCTGTTTACGGGCAACCATTCTTATTTTTTGTGGTTTTTTAATTCACTTCTGCTGACGATCGTGCAGGTGGTTGTGACTCTGCTGGTCAGCGCCACGGTAGCATATGGATTTTCGGCGTATGAATTTAAGGGGAAAAATGTCCTGTTCGTCTGCGTGCTGCTGATTATGATGGTTCCGTTTGAAATCCTGCTGCTGCCACTGTATACGTTGACATATGATATCGGGCTGATGAACTCGTATTCGGCCATCATTCTGCCGGGGATCGCCAGCGCGGCGACGATCTTCTTCTTTCGGCAGTATCTGCGGGGAATTCCCCGGGAAATCATCGCCGCCGGACGCGTGGATGGAGCCAGCGAATACGGGATTTACGTGCGGCTGATCCTGCCGATAATGAAACCTTCTTTTGCTGCAATGGCCATCCTCAACGGGATGAACAGCTGGAACAACTTCCTGTGGCCGTTTATGGTGTTGAGCGATGCAAACAAATATACACTGCCGATCGGGCTCAAGACGCTGCTGACTCCTTACGGAAACAATTATGATTTGCTGATCGTGGGTTCTTTTTTCTCCATCATTCCGATCTTTATCCTGTTCGTCGCGTTCCAAAAATACTTTATCGACGGGATGACAGCGGGAGCGGTCAAAGGATAGGCGGATTCGGATTCGCGCTCAATGTCAACTAATCATAGAAGGAGAAACCGACATGAATCACAAGCAGACGTATTTAAATCCCATTGTAGAACAGCGGGCAGACCCGTGGGTTTATAAGCATCGGGACGGGTATTATTACTTTACGGCCTCCGTTCCCGAATACGACCGGATTGAAATCCGCCGGTCAACGACGCTGCAAGGATTGGGGGATGCGGAGCCGGTCATCGCTTGGCGCAAATATGAGAGCGGTCCGCTGAGCGCCAATATCTGGGCGCCGGAAATCCATTATATCGATGGAAAATGGTACATCTACTTTGCCGCGGCGCGGACGACGGAAACGAACGAAGGTTTGTTTGATCATCGAATGTACGTGCTGGAGAACGCCTCCGCCAATCCGCTGGAAGGCGCATGGGAAGAGAAAGGGCAGATCCGGACGCGCTGGGAGTCGTTCGCGCTGGATGCGACGACGTTCGAGCACCGGGGGGAACGTTATTACGTTTGGGCGCAGAAGGATCCGCAGATCGACGGCAACTCCAATCTGTACATCTCCCGGATGAGCAACCCCTGGACGCTGACCGGAGAGCAAGCGATGATCTCCACGCCGGAATACGACTGGGAGACGGTCGGCTTCAAGGTCAACGAAGGCCCGGCGGTACTGCGGCGAAATGGACGAATCTTCATCAGCTATTCGGCCAGCGCAACCGACCATCATTATTGTATGGGGCTCCTTGCCGCCGCCGAAACGGCGAATCTGCTGGACCCCGCCTCCTGGACGAAATCGCCGGTCCCGGTGTTCGCCACCGATGAGGCTGCCGGGCAGTTCGGGCCGGGGCATAACAGCTTTACCGTCTCGGAAGACGGGCGCGATGTGCTAATATATCATGCCCGCAACTACAAGGAGATCGTCGGCGACCCGCTGTATGATCCGAATCGGCATACGCGGGCCCAGCCATTTGTCTGGAACGAGGACGGTACGCCGAATTTCGGCGCGCCGGTCCCGGATCCGACTCGCACCGGAAGTTAGCCCGAATTTAAACGAAACCCTGGAATCACCGTAAACCGAATGAATCGGACAACTGCTCCCTTATCCAATGATGGGGGCAGCTTTTTTTTGCAACCTCAAAATAGTGCAATAAATGAACAGAATAATGTTGGTAACTGATTCAAAGTTCAACTTATAATGTTTGAAAACGCTTTAATGATGCTGGAGAAACGAACTTTTTCCGGTCGGAGGAGTGCCAAATGATTAAAGTGCTTATTGTTGACGACGAACCCAAACTCAGAGAAGGCCTGCGCGCCTTCATCGATTGGGGAGCTTATGGCTACGAAGTTGTAGATACGGCGGCGAACGGGAACGAAGCACTGGATAAATATCAGCGATCCCATCCTGACTTGGTGCTGGCCGATATCCGCATGCCGGGCATGGACGGGCTGCAATTGATCGAGAAGCTCCGCAGGCAGGACCCGCTCCTGCATATTTTAATTCTTAGCGGTTACGCGGATTTCAGCTACGCGAAGAAAGCCATGACCCAGCGGGCCGACGGTTATTTGCTGAAGCCGGTCGATGAGGACGAGCTGAAGGATTATCTCCGGAAAATCAAGCTGACGATCGACGAGGAGAAGTCCTCCCAGCAGTGGAAGCACGTCACGGACGAATGGAACCGCGAAGCGCTGATCCAGTCCGTACTGACCGGCGAGGACGAAGACGATACCGCCACGCTATGCGAACGGGCCGATAAGGTCGGCATCTGCGGCAAGTCGTTTCAAATCCTGCTGCTGAACGCGCAAATTGAAGGGGACGCCGAAGCCGAAATGAATGCGCTGGCCCGGAAAACGCTGGTTCGGCTGTTCGAAGAGACCGGCCGCGGCTGGGGGTTCGCCATTCACGCCAAGCTCGGCGTCCTGCTGAAGGAACCGCTTCTCTCGGTAGAACTCGGGGGGATTTATCGCGAACTGGCCGCCGAGTTGACCGGGGCGGGAATCCGGTTTTCCGCCGCGCTTGGTGAGAAGGTTGGCTGCTTGACGGAGATCCGGGAATCCTATCGAACCGCGTGCGAGTTGGTTCGACATCACTTTTTTCTGGACCAGGGAACGATCTTGACTTCGGAAGCTTTGCAAGCCGGGACAGCCAAGGTCACGGGATCTTCGACCGAAGAGCTGGGGGAACAGCTCTATTACGCCGTCGACATCGGAAATCGGGATGCGGTGAAATCCGTGCTGCACCGGTTGGGGGAAGCCTATCGAGCCGAGGGGGCAACAGAGAATGAAATCAAGAGCCGTTACGTGGAGCTGCTGACGACGATTTACGGCAAGGCGCTGAAGCAATCGCCTGAGCTGCAACACCGCGGCAAGGAGTTTTCCGACGGTTTCTCTAAGATTCAAAAGGCCTACTCCATCCTGGAGTTAAATGGACAGGCGGAACGCCTCCTGCAGCAGATCATGAATCAGCTCGGCGAAGACGGCAAACACCGGGAAGTCAAAATTATGCTAGACCTAATTCACCGGAACTATAGCGATAACCTCAAACTGGAGACGCTCTCCGGCATTTTTAACTATAACAGCGCTTATTTGGGCAAATTGTTCAAGAACACGACCGGGGAATATTTCAATACGTATCTGGATAAGGTGCGGATCGAGAAAGCGAAGAGTTATCTTGAGGAAGGCTTGAAGGTCTATCAGGTGGCCGAAAAAGTCGGGTATACCAATGTCGATTACTTCCACAGCAAATTCCGCAAATACGTTGGCACCTCGCCTTCCGCTTACCGCAAACAGTCGAATCATGCCTGAATCCTCGATGGGATGTATGCTATCCGAGCCTCTTCTGACGATTATCCCGTTGCATCAGGGAGTGGAGAAAGAGAGGCTGAACCGCCGTGAACCACTCACAAGAAAAAATGTTAAGGTTATAAAAAAGCCCTGATTCTATACCAACCGATCCAGCCTAGCCCAGTCCAGTCCACCTAGCTCACCGAGCCCATCCGGTTCACCCGGTCCACCAGTCCACCCAGCGCATCCGGTCCAACTGGTCCGTCCAGTCCACCCAGCACATTCGGTTCATCTGATCCGTCCAGTCCACCCAGCACATTCGGTTCATCTGATCCGTCCAGTCCACCCAGCGCATCCGGTCCAACTGGTCCGTCCAGTCCACCCAGCACATTCGGTTCATCTGATCCGTCCAGTCCACCCAGCGCATCCGGTTCATCTGATCCGTCCAGTCCACCCAGCGCATCCGGTTCATCTGATCCGTCCAGTCCACTCAGTTCATCGGGTCCACCTGGTCCGTCCGGTCTACCCAGCTCATCCGTCCATCCGGTCCACCCGGCCACCCGGTCCGTCCTGAAATCGACCCTGCTCGTTCGCTTAAGCGCGTTCGTTCAGCCATTGATTAAGCCGCTGCTGCAAGGGACGGGTTATGTTGTTGGTGTGCAATTAGTTGGTGGTACGGGATCGCTGGAATAGACATACACATATGCAGAAATTGACGACTCATCGTCTCTTCAGAATTAGACATGAGCAAGCGGCGGCGTACGGTATACTCATTTAGATACGCCTGTAAATGCGTTATACCTAAGGCGACATACGTACTCTTGAGAGAACTCCAAGCCGCTCTTACTTCTCTCTGTAAAGGCTGATACAGCCGATAAGCCAACGGGAACGATTGAACGCTGGAGGTATGGTCCTCGATATGCTTATGAATGAACGCGGAAAGATCGTGCCGGTTGGCCCGTTGCCCGCCTCCTCTTTTATGCGAAATCAACTGAATCTTTACCCGCCCCAGCTCCCCGGACTCCGTGACCGTGCATCCGGCGACGACCGCGGTGGCATAGGGTTGAACGGTTGGATGAAACCGCAACGGATCGTTTGCATATAGATCGCAGTTCACTTTCACCTCTCCGCTGAGCAGCTCCCGGGCATCGCATTCACCGAGAGTATGGCGGATTTTGTGCAGCATGAGCCATGCGGTCTTGTAGGTAACCTGGATAACCTGACTCAATCGCAGCGCCGAGATGCCATCGGGAAGCAGGAACAATTCCATAGCTTGAAACCATTTCACTAAGGGCAGATGGGTTCTTTCAAAAATCGTGCCCACCAAAGGCGAGGCTTGATAGCCGCATCTTCCACATTCAAATAGAGGAAGGCGGCGGGAGGACAGACGGGTGCATTCGGTATAATCACATCGCGGGCAGACGAAGCCATTCGGCCACTTCATAGCGATAATCGCATCGATGCAGTTCGCCTCACTTTGAAAACGACTGAGGATAGATTGAAGCTCCGTATTCGCACCTAATTCCAAGTCCGATCCCTCCAAATCAAGAAATACGTACATACGTTCTCTTTTTTCTCATTATACCAAACAAATGTTCTTGTTACAAGAAAAAAATCCCAAAAAGCTAATTTTTCTTCAATAAAGATGTGGAGTATCAACCCTTCAAAGAGGTTTCATCTCCGAGCTTCATCTAGAAGACCTCATATCACCTTTCTGTTAACCTATTTCTGAACAAAAGGGATAATCACGGAAAGAAGGGGGGAAATAGTTGAAGTAGCGAAGTAGCGAAGTGGCGTAGTAGTGGGGTAGCAAAGTGGCGTAGTAGTGAGGGGTAGCGCAGGCGATACGATATTTTTATATGAAAATATAACTAATGTACCGTGTACCCCGAGAAATGGCGGCGAGGGAATCGCAGAACCCTGATTTGCCGCTGGCGGAGCGGGTGAATATACGATCAGGATCGGGCCTTCTTCCAGCGTGATGGCCTTGACGACGACGCTTCAAGTGAACGGCGAAACTGTGCCGCCGCCCGCGTTCACTGCGCGAACCTGTGCGGGCGGTGTACCTGTATCTGCAAGGGGAGGCGCCAATCGGCTGGTTCCGGCTCTATGACTTTTGAGCATTGCCTCCGCGTATTTGAGCCAAACTACTATAGCATTAGGAAAGTTACAGTTCCTGCGCGGCAAGCGAGCGTTGGGCGCAGCAGGGGCAGCATGTAGCCTGACCAGCCCTCGTGCCGCATAGCAACTCGCTCTGCGAGCAGCGCGAGTTAGGAATCGGCAACCAGCTAGACCTCCACTGGCGTCAGCAGCCGCTTGCGGAATTCCGACGGCGAGCAGTTCATCGCCTTGCGGAACACCCGAATGAAGTAGCTGATGTTGTCAAAGCCAACCTCCAGCGCGATATCGGAGATTTTGCGGTCCGGCTCCCGCAGCAGCTCGGCAGCCTGGCGGATCCGGTACGAGTTGATGTAATCCATCGGCGTCTGCCGGGTCATCGATTTGAAGAAGCGGCAGAACTGCCCTTCGCTCATTGGAATCAGCGCTGCCAGCTCCGCCAGGCGGATCGGATGACCATAGTTCTGCTGAATATGCTGGATGACGGTCTTCAGCCGGTCGATCTTGGAGGATTCGCTGCGGCTGCTGCCATGGGAGCGGTTCACGGTTCGGCCTGCCGCTGCGGTCTCCGCCAGCATCAGGTAGAGATGCCCTTTGACGGCGCCTTCATATCCGGGCGATTGGGTGCTGCAACTGCGCATCATCGATACGATATGCTCAAGCAAGGAGAGATTTGCCGCCTCCGTGCGCCGGATATGACGGGGAAAGGTAGCCTTCCGTTCCTGCAGCGGCAGAATGAGGTTCTCCTGAACCGCGTCGTAGTGGGCGCTGGCCAGCAACTGCGTGTCGAAGACGAGGGAGAAGAAAGCGCAGCCCTGCTCGCCATGGGCATGTGCGGCGTGAAGATCTCCCCCGTCGATAAATACCGCTTCTCCCGCCCGAACCGGGAAGTAATCGGTGTCGACTTGAAACAGCGTTTCGCCTTCAAGACAATAGAACAACTCAGCTTCCTCATGCCAGTGGCAGTCGATGACATGCTCGCCGGGGCCGTAGCGGTACCAGTAGGTGCCGAACGGCAGGCGCTCGGTGCCGTGACTTTTGCTCTCTTTCAGCGAGCGGCGCAGCGCTTGATCCATGGTCATTCACCTCGTCAAAATAGTGTTATATTTTCACTTGATAATGTTAGTTTAATCATCGTGGTATCAGTATAATGCAAGTATAGAACGTTTTCATTTGAAAAACAATGCGACGAGAAAGGCGGTACTCCCTCTATGAAATTTACCGATGGCAACTGGCTGATTCGCGACGAATTTACCCTATCCACCGCGGTACAGGCCCATGATTTTTACGTTCAAGACCATACTCTAATCGCCTCCGCTTCAACGACACCGATCCGCGGTCGCGGCGACATGATTAATACGACCCTGCTGACGATGCAATTCCATTCCCCGCTGCCGGGTGTGATTGGCGTGAAGCTGATCCACTTTGCCGGTACGGTCGACCATGGCCCGCATTTTGAATTGGCGAAGGGCGGCGATCATGCCGAGATTACGGAGAATGAGCAATACGCCGAGCTGAAGAGCGGCAGCCTCAGCGTCCGCATCAATAAAGGCCCGCAATGGTCCGTGGATTTCTATCGCGGCCGCGAGCGGATTACCGGCAGCGGATTCAAATCGATGGCGCATGTTACCGAGACCGGCGGCAAGACCTATATGCGCGAGGAGCTTGATCTTCGCGTTGGCGAATGGGTGTACGGACTCGGCGAACGCTTCACCTCGTTCCTCAAGAACGGTCAAGTCGTCGACATTTGGAACAAGGACGGCGGCACCAGCTCCGAGCAGTCCTACAAGAACATTCCTTTCTATGTGACCAATAAAGGGTATGGCGTATTCGTCAATGATCCGGGCGCCGTTTCCTTCGAAGTCGCCTCGGAAAAAGTGAAGAAAGTGCAGTTCAGCGTTCCCGGCGAATCGCTGGAATATTTCGTGATCGACGGCCCCGAGCCGAAGGAAGTGCTGAATAAATATACCGATCTGACCGGCAAGCCTTCACTCCCGCCAGCCTGGAGCTTTGGCTTGTGGCTGACGACCTCGTTTACAACCGATTACGATGAAGCGACGGTAAATTCCTTTGTGGACGGCATGGCTGAACGCGATTTGCCGCTGCATGTATTCCACTTCGACTGTTTCTGGATGCGCGAATTCCACTGGACGGACTTCAAATGGGATGAACGGGTCTTCCCGGATCCGGTGGGCATGCTTAAGCGCTTGAAGGAGAAGGGGCTGAAGATTTGCGTGTGGATCAACCCGTACATCGGGCAGCGGTCCCGGCTGTTTGAAGAAGGCAAGCAAAAGGGTTATCTGGTGAAAAAAGCGAACGGCGACGTCTGGCAATGGAATCTCTGGCAGCCGGGGATGGCGCTGGTGGATTTCACGAATCCTGCGGCCTGCGAATGGTTTGCCGGATATTTGCGGGAGCTGGTCGACATGGGCGTCGACTGCTTCAAGACCGACTTCGGCGAACGGATTCCGACGGATGTCGTCTACCACGACGGCTCCGATCCGGTGAAAATGCACAACTATTACACGTACCTGTACAATAAAGTCGTCTTTGAAGTGCTGGAAGAGAAGCTGGGCAAAAATGAAGCGGCCTTGTTCGCCCGTTCGGCAACGGTTGGCGGCCAGAAGTTCCCGATTCATTGGGGCGGCGACTGCTACGCCGATTATGAATCGATGGCGGAAAGCCTCCGCGGCGGCTTGTCGCTGGGTCTCGCCGGCTTCGGCTTCTGGAGCCACGATATCGGCGGCTTTGAGAATACGGCGCCAGCGCATGTGTTCAAACGCTGGCTGGCCTTCGGCTTGCTGTCGAGCCACAGCCGCTTGCACGGCAGCAGCTCGTACCGCGTGCCTTGGGCTTACGACGACGAGGCCGTGGACGTCACCCGCTTCTTCACCAAGCTCAAATGCCGCTTGATGCCTTATATGTTCGACACCGCCGTCCAAGCGACGCAGCAAGGCGTGCCGACGATGCGGGCCATGTTCCTCGAATTCCCGGAAGATCCGGCTTGCGATACGCTGGACCGTCAGTATATGCTGGGCGACTCGCTGCTCGTAGCGCCGGTATTCAGTGAGCAGGGCGACGTGACCTACTACCTGCCGGAAGGTCAGTGGACGCATCTACTCTCCGGTCAAACCGTAGAAGGCGGCAAATGGCGCAAGGAACAATACGACTTCTTCAGCCTGCCGCTGTTCGTTCGTCCGAACTCGATCCTGGCCATAGGCGCAAACGACGTGCGTCCGGATTATGACTATGCGGACGGCGTGGAGCTTGGCTTGTATGCGATTGAGGACGGAGCTGCGGTATCTCGCACGGTGCGGAATGCCAAAGGCGAGGTTGAATTAACCGTGACGGTCGTTCGCAGCGGAAATGTCGTGAAATTGGCTGCCAAAGGGGCAGGCAAACCGTTCTTCGTCACCTTGAAAGGCATGGGTGAACCGGTTGCGGTGCAAGGCGCAGCGCTCGCCGAGAACGGCCGGATCCAGGCCGCTTCCTTCAGCGGCAAGACCGAACTGCAAATCACTTTGAAATAAGGGGTCCCGGACCTTTAGCAGGCGGCAATTTAATAGATGACTGGCATCCCTGGCCCTGATATAAGGAGCAGGGATGCCGAAATATCCCCTTTCCCCAAACGAAGGGGATATTTCCATTTCTATGAGGGGGGATCCGATTGTTAGGCAAATTGATCCGTATCACCAACAACCTGAGACTGAAGCATAAGCTGCTCATTTCCTATATCGTCGTGGTCATGATTCCCATCCTGATCGTAGGCGCTGCTGTAACCGCTTACTTCCGCCATCAAGCTATGGAACGGGCGATCGCGCAAACGACCAACAACGTCGAGAAGGTAAAAACCCGAACGGCTACGATGCTCCGCGTGCCTACCGATATCTCCGATTTCTTTATGCTCGACAACAAGCTGGAGAAGATGGTAAGCACCCCTTACCCCAACGTGCTGGAGTTGACCAAGGCGTATCTCGACTATGACGATTTCCGCAATTACGACAGAACCTACCGCGAGGTTTCAGGGATCCGTTTTTACTATGACAACGCGACCTTGATCAACAACCTGGAGTTAATCCCGGTGAATGAGAACATCGAGGGCATGTATTGGTACAAGCAGGCGATGACGAGCAAAGACATCGGGTGGTTTTACATCAACGACAATGAAGAGGTTCCGGTTAAGCGGCTTAGCCTCGTTCGGCAAATCTCCTTTGAGGGGACGAAGAAGAGCGGCGTTCTGATGGTCATCATGAACCAGGAGGAGCTTAACCGGATGCTGCAGCAGGAGCCCTTCGAGACGTTGATCACCGATGATTTGGGGTACGTTGTCGCCGCCAAAAATCCGTCGATCGTCGGCCAAACGCTGGAAGATCTGGACTACGGCATTGATTTGCGGAATCAGCAGAAAGGGACGTTTCAAGTGGATATCCAAGGGGTCCCGTCTTACCTCGTCATCGACACTTTGACCCCGGAGTCCAGCATGAACGGCTTGAAGTTTATCTCGGTGTTTGCAACGGAGCCAATCGTAAAAGACGCGAATACCGTCAGTCTAGTCGGACTCCTCATTATGATCCTCGTGCTGGTGATTGCCCTGATTTTCGTATATACCGTTTCTTTCCTGACGACCAACCGAATGCTGCGATTAAGCCGTCACTTGAACCGACTGGCCTTAGGAGATCTCAATGTCGTATCGCGAATCGACGGCAATGATGAGATCGGGCAGTTGTCCCGGCAGTTCAACTATATGGTGGACAGCATCCGCCGGCTCATGGACCAGGTGGTGGAGAAAACCGAGCAAAACAACACGCTCGAGCTGGCACAACGCGAGATTAAGCTGAAGATGATGGCCAGCCAGATCAATCCGCATTTTCTATTTAACGCCTTGGAGTCGATTCGAATGAATGCCCATTTGAAAGGGGATAAGGAAATCGCGAATGTAGTCCGGCTGCTCGGTAAAATGATGCGCAAAAATCTGGAGGTCGGCCGGGAGAGCACGCCGCTCAAGGAAGAGCTGGAGATGGTCAGCTCCTACCTGGAGATCCAGAAGTTCCGCTATGAGGACCGCTTAAGCTATACCTTATCGATCGATCCCGCAGCCAGTCTTATTCGCATTCCGCCGCTGATCATTCAGCCGTTGGTCGAGAATGCGGTGGTGCATGGAGTCGAGGACAAAGAAGAAGGCGTGCATGTCGAGGTGAAAGTCGAAACGGACGGGCATCGGGTCCGCGTCACGGTACGCGACAACGGGATGGGGATGACGCCGGAACGTCTTGCCGAGGTGAGGCGTTTTATCTCCGGGAGCCATGAACCGGAGCAGACGCGAATCGGACTGCGCAACGTCCATCAGAGACTTGTTTTGTCTTACGGGGAAGAGCATGGTTTGCGGATTGTCAGCGAGTACGGGAGCGGGACGGAGATTCAATTTACGCTGCCGACCGGAAGCAATCTCTAATTTTTATATGGTTTTGTTTGAAATCTCTCGGGTATTTTGCCGCACCCCCCTGCCTTATCATTAAGCTATAGCAGACAAGGGGGGAGAAAAGAGATGGAAACGCTGTCAACTCGGCCTCAAACCAGAAAGGCAAGCGCAACCCCTAAGCCGCCGAGGAAGCGGAAGAGCGGGATCTGGCGGAGTATTTTGCAGCAAAAGTATCTGTACTTCATGTCCTTGCCATTCGTCATCTGGTTGTTCGTATTCAACTATCTACCGATCTGGGGATGGACGATGGCTTTCCAAAACTATAAGCCGGCGAAATCCTTCACGGAGCAGAAATGGATTGGATTCAAAAATTTTGTGGACCTGTTCCAGGATGACCGGTTCTACCTGGTGCTCCGCAATACGCTGGCCATGAGCATCATGGGCCTGATCGCCGGGTTCGTAGTCCCGATTACCTTTGCGGTGCTCCTGAACGAGCTTCGCGGGAAGTACTTCAAGCGGACGGTGCAGACGGTGTCGTATCTGCCGCACTTTGTTTCCTGGGTTGTCGTTGGGGGGATTATTACGAAGATGCTCTCGATCGACGGCGGGATTGTGAATGAGATCTTGATCTCCTTGCACATCATCAACGAGCCGATTCAATTCATGGCCGAGGGGAAGTGGTTTTGGGGAATTGTAACCGCTTCCGATGTATGGAAGGAAACCGGCTGGAACGCCATCATTTACCTGGCGGCCATCACCGGTATCGATAAAGAGCTATATGAGGCGGCCCGGGTCGACGGGGCCGGACGTTTCCGGCAGATCTGGAACATCACGCTTCCGGGGATCCGGACGACGATTTCAGTGCTGCTGATCATGTCAATCGGTCATTTGATCGGCATCGGGTTCGAGAAGCAGTTCCAGCTCAGCAACTCGCTGGTCACCGACTATTCCGAAGTGCTTGATTTGTATGCGCTGAACTACGGGATCAATATCAGCCGCTTCTCGTATGGTACGGCGATCAGCATGTTCACCTCCGTGGTCAGCATCATCCTGCTGCTTACCGCGAACGGAATCATGAAGAAAACGACGAAAGAAAGCATCATGTAGGGAAGGGAGAGGAGACGACGATGGCAGGTTCAAGCAAAGCCTTCAACGACACGCGGGGCGATAGAATCTTCAATATCTGTAATTTCATGCTGATGAGCGTTATTTTGGTCATCACGCTGTACCCTTTCCTGAACGTGCTGGCGATCTCGCTCAATGATTCCACAGACACGGTTCGAGGCGGCATTTACCTGTGGCCGCGGGAATTTACCCTGGAGAACTACAGGACGATCTTCAACTATTCCAGCCTGATTACGGGCTTCAAAATTACGATCTACCGGACGGTGCTCGGAACTGTGCTTGGATTGATCAGCGCCTCGATGCTGGCCTATACGCTCAGCCGGCAGGATTTCAAATCCCGGAAGTTCGTGTCCACTTTTCTGGCGCTGACGATGTACTTCTCCGGCGGTCTGGTACCGACTTATATGTTGATGCGCCATCTCGAATTGATCGGCACGTTCTGGATTTATGTGCTGCCGGGGGTTGTCAGTGCATTTAACGTCTTTATTATCCGTTCCTTTATCGACGGATTGCCGTATGCGCTGCAGGAATCGGCCAAGCTGGACGGAGCCAACGACTTTACGATTTACTACAGGGTGATTCTGCCGCTCTGCAAGCCGGTTCTGGCGACGATCGCCTTGTTCCTGGCGGTTGGTCAGTGGAACTCCTGGTTTGACACCTATCTGTACAACGGGAACAAAGCGCATTTAACGACCTTGCAATACGAGCTGATGAAAATCCTGCAGAGCACGAACCAAGGCGCACGGATGATCAATGCCAACGATATGGCGAATCAGATGGCCCAGGTCTCGCCCGAGTCCATCAAAATGGCGATCACGATCGTTGTTACGGTGCCCATCCTGGTTGTCTACCCCTTCTTGCAGCGTTATTTCGTAGACGGGATGACGCTGGGGGCCGTCAAGGCTTGACGCAGGAGTTGGCGTACGGAATGGGTATCAGCAGGTTATGCCTGTTATACAATACAAGCTTCATAATCAAGATGATGAGGGGGAACGCGGAAATGAAATGGAGAAGTCCTAAAGCTTTTGCAGCCATCCTGCTCGCGAGTATGATACTGGTAGCAGGTTGCGGAAGCAATGGAAACCACGCCGCCAATAACGGGAATGCAGGCAATACCGGGAGCACCGGGAACGCAGGAACCAACGCGGAAGCAGCCGCAGATACAAGCCCGATTACCTTTACCTTCTTCGGTGCGGACGCCAGCCCGAACTGGAACAACATGCAGGACGACGTAGGCAAGGTGATTCAGGAGAAAACCGGTGTGACGATCGAAGCCGAATATGACGTAGGCGCAGGCGGCGGTGAGAACAAGATCGCCCTGATGGCGGCGAGCGGCGGCGTGCCGGACCTGATTTTTGCCAAAGGCGAATTGAGCAAGCTGGTGGATGCCGGATTGATCGTCGACCTGGCCCCGTTGATTGAGAAGCATGCGCCAAACCTGAAGAAAATTTTCAGCGAAAACATGAACCGCCTGAAATACAGCAACGATGATCAAGCCATCTATTCGATCTTTACCAACGGCGGCGTGGACCAACAATATTTCGATGCCGGCGGCGGATTTGAAATTCAGCAGCGCGTCCTGAAAGAACTGGGCTATCCGAAGGTTCGCACGGTTAAGGATTTTGAAAATGTGCTGAAGCAATACGTGGAGAAGAACCCGACGACGGATGGCCAGCCGACGATTCCGCTGACGCTGAGCGCTGACGACTGGAGAATCATGATTACGGTAACGAATCCGGCGTTCCTGGCGACCGGAGCTCCTGATGATGGCGAGTACTACGTTAATCCGGAGACGTATGAGGCCATGCTGCACTACAAACGCCCGGAGGAGAAGGAATATTTCCGTTGGCTGAACCACATGTATAACGAAGGTTTGCTCGATAAAGATACGTTTGTTCAAAAAGAAGACCAATACAAAGCGAAAATCGCCAGCGGCCGCGTATTGGGCCTGATCGACCAGGAGTGGGGGTATCAGGACGCTGAGAACGCGTTGAAAACCGCAGGCAAAGACGAATACACCTACGCGCATTTCCCGGTCACCTTGTCGGAAGAATACGAGGACCATTCCTTCCAGCAAGCGGGCGTTGACGGCTACGGCATCAGCATCACGACGGCATGCAAAGATCCGGTTCGCGCCATCCAATTCATAGACTGGTTGTCTTCCGACGAAGGCCAGGTTTTGAGAAACTGGGGGATCGAAGGCAAACACTATACGGTCGAGAACGGCCAACGCGTCGTACCGGCAGACATTCAAGAACGCAAAGTCAATGACAGCACGAACTTCACCAAAGAATCGGGCATCAGCCTGTACCGTATCTTCGGCGCAAACTATGGCGACGGCGTGAAGGATCCTTCAGGCAACTACTACACCACGAACTTCCCGGAGCAAATCGTGGCAGGCTACACCGAAGCTGAGAAAGAAACGCTGAAAGCCTACAATGCAACAACCTGGAAAGACCTGTTCCCGGGTGAAGACGCCTTCCCTGCGAAGGATTGGGGCGCATTGTACAATATGCCTGTTCCTACGGACGGCGATTACCAAGTGATTTTCCAAAAAACGCAGGATATCATCCGCAAGCGGATTCCGGAAGCGGTTCTGGCGAAAGAGGCCGATTTCGACAAGGTATATGACGCATTCCTGGTCGAGCTGGATAAAGCCGGCGCCAAAGAAATGGAAGCCGAATATACAGAACTGGTGAAGAAGAGAGTCGAGTTGTTCACCGGCAAGAAATTGCAATAATCTTACTGGTTTAATAAGCGTTGCGAAAAGGTCCGTGCTTTCATCGGGCCTTTTTGCGCCACTATAACCGATCTCGTACGCTGACCACTTCGGATCAAACGCCTAATGCAGCCTGCGGAACTGCTGGGGGGTCATGCCCGTGTGCTTGCGGAAGGTGGCAACGAAGTGGCTGGCATCGCGGAAGCCGGTTTTGCCGGCAATGGCGGCTACGGTGACGCCGGGCTCACTGGCCAGATGCTCCTTCGCCTTATGGATGCGCATCTGGGTAAGATAGCTGTACGGCGCGATGCCGAAGGTTTGCTGGAACAGCTTGCTGAGATGTCTGCCTGACATCCCGACCACTTCTGCCAAGGTATCCAGGCCAACGTCGGGATTGCCGTATTCCTGCTCCATCCAGGCGAGCAGCGGCCCGAGCTTCTCCATGTTTCGGGGGACGGCGCTGCTGCTTACCTGGCCAAATTGGCTCAGGACGGCGAGAAAACGGTACACCTCGGTCGAGGTTTCGAGGCCGAAGAAGTCCTGGAGACGGTCCAGCTTGTTCAACAGCTGCCCGAGCAGCGGGGTGAGCGGGGCTTCCGCTTCCCAGCGGAACAACGCGGCCTCGCGGATGCCAAAAGCCGCCAGAATCGAACCGGCGGCCGCTCCGCCGAAGGTGAGGTAATACGTCTCCCATTTCGGGCTCCGCTTGGCTTCATAAGCGTGGGGCATACCCGGCGGAAGCAGCATCCCGCTGCCCGGCGGAAGGGGGACCTTTCCGCTGCCCAAGGTGATTTCCCCTTCACCCTCGGCGGTTTGCAGCCAATGGTAATAGGGGTAGCCTTCGGGACGGGTGATTTTCTCCTGATTCGGATTATAACCTACGCTTTCCAGAAGCAAGGGAAGATCCGGAGTTGCCGCCGGAGAGAAAACAAAACGGGTAAAGGCCCGTGAGCTCATCGTATCTAATGCCTCCTAACTTGATCCATATTATTATATTACAACACGGGAATTTTATATATAAAGCGGGGATTATTCATTTTAGAATGGACTTAGAAGTTATATATCGCAAAAGGATGTGGGTATGGTGATCAACGATAAACTGCCGAAAATCTGGTACGGCGGCGACTACAACCCGGAACAGTGGGGGCCGGACATCTGGAACGAGGACGAGCGGATGTTCAAGCTGGCCGGGATCGACGTTGCGACCGTCAACGTATTCTCCTGGGCGCTGAATCAACCGAGCGAAGAGACGTATGACTTTACCCATCTGGATGAAACGATCGACCGCTTGTACAAGAGCGGGGTCTATGTTTGCCTGGCTACCAGCACCGGGGCTCACCCCGCGTGGATGGCCCGCACATACCCTGACGTGCTCCGCGTGGACGTACAGGGGCGGAAGCGCCGGTTTGGCGGGCGTCATAACTCCTGTCCGAATTCGCCGACTTACCGCAAGTATTCCGCTCGTCTGGCCGGTAAGCTTGCCGAACGCTACAAGGATCATCCGGGCCTGTTGATCTGGCATGTCTCCAACGAATACGGCGGTTACTGCTATTGCGATAATTGCGCTGCAGCTTTTCGCGTATGGCTGCGGGAGCGCTACAAAACGCTGGATGAGCTCAACCGGGTATGGAATACGCGGTTCTGGGGCCATACGTTCTACGATTGGAAAGATATCGTCGTCCCGAACGAACTCAGCGAGGAATGGGGCGGAAACCGCACCAATTTCCAAGGGATTTCGCTCGATTATCGCCGCTTCCAATCGGAATCGCTGCTTGCGTGCTACAAGCTGGAATACGATGAGATCAAAAAGCATACCCCCCACATCCCGGTTACGACCAATCTGATGGGGCTTTATCCGGAGTTGGATTATTTTGAATGGGCCAAACAGATGGATCTCGTCTCCTGGGACAACTACCCGTCGCTTGATACGCCGGTCAGCCACACGGCCATGACCCACGACCTGATGCGCGGACTGAAGAGCGGGGCGCCGTTCATGCTGATGGAGCAAACGCCAAGCCAGCAGAACTGGCAGCCGTATAACTCCCTCAAGCGCCCCGGCGTCATGCGGTTGTGGAGCTATCAGGCAGTCGCCCGCGGCGCCGACACGGTGCTGTTCTTCCAACTGCGCCGCTCAATCGGGGCGTGCGAGAAATACCATGGGGCGGTGATCGAACACGTCGGCCATGAGCACACCCGGGTATTCCGCGAGGTGGCGGAGCTTGGCCGGGAGCTGGAGCAGCTCGGCGATACGCTGCTGGACGCGCGGACCGAAGCTTCGGTCGGCATTGTATACGATTGGGAGAACCGCTGGGCCATCGAGCTCTCCAGCGGCCCGACCGTTGCCATGAATTATGCGAACGAGGTTCACAAATATTACGATGCCTTGTTCCAATTGCATGTGGAGAGCGATATGGTGTCGGTGGAGGAGGATTTCAGCAAATACGGGATCTTGATCGCGCCGGTGATGTATATGGTGAAGCCGGGATTTGCCCAAAAGGTAGAGGCGTTTGTGGCGAACGGCGGCACGTTTATCACCACGTTCTTCAGCGGTATCGTGAATGAGAACGATTTGGTGACGACCGGCGGTTATCCGGGCGAGCTGCGCTCCGTGCTGGGCGTCTGGGCGGAAGAGATCGACGCCTTGCTGCCGGGCCACACCAACCAAATCGTGATGAAAGAGGCCTGGGGCGCGCTGTCGGGCCAATATGAATGCGGCCTTCTGTGCGATCTGATCCACACCGAAGGAGCTGAAGTGCTGGCGGAGTACGGCTCGGACTTCTATCAAGGAATGCCGGTGGTAACGGCCAATTCGTACGGCAAAGGCCGTGCCTATTATGTGGCGAGCAGCCCGGAAGCGGCCTTCCTGCAAGGGTTCCTGAAGAACCTGTGCGAGGACAAAGGCATCCGGCCGCTGCTGGACGCTCCGGCCGGCGTCGAAGTGGCGCGCCGCGTCAAGGACGGCAAAAGCTTCCTCTTCCTGCTGAATCATAACGAAGGCGCCGCCGAGTTGGAGATCGGGTCGGAAGGGATGAAGGACCTGCTGGCGAACACCGAGGTGTCGGGGACCGTCACGGTACCCGGTCGAGGTGTCGTGATCTTGGAGGGCCGGAAATAATTAAAACCCGCAAGGCCTTTGGCAGGCTTTGCGGGTTTTTTGCGCGGTTTCTCCGGCCGTTCGACCATTAGTTCCTCGCCTGTTTCTCCGGTCGTTCCTCTGGCCGTTCGACCGTCTTTTCCTCCGGTTGTTCCTCCGCTTGTTCCTCCATCTGTTCCACCATCCGTTCCTCCGTCAGAAATGTTGTAAAAACTGCAACTTTTCTGGGGGAATATGCGGCTTTACGGGCGAAATGTTGCATTTTGTACAGCATTTTCCCGAGATCTCCCCGTAACCGGGAGGAAATGTTGTACTTTTTACAACATTTTGCTCGAAGAGACCGGTCTGACGGGTAAAATACTGCAGTTTCTGCAACATTTAAGGTCGCGAGGACGAGATCAGCCGACATCAGATAGCTGGACTCGCAGAATTCAACTAAATTATCCAACATCAGTTGGAATTGCAGAGTTCAGTTGGATCAGCCATCAGTCAAATCAGCCGGGAGTCGCAGAGGTAACAAACTTTAGCTGAATTTAGCAAGGGTCGCGAGAGATAACAAGCTTAGCTGAACTTAGCAAGGGTCGCGAGAGATAACAAGCTTAGCTGAATTTAGCAAGGGTCGCGAGAGGTAACAAACTTAGCTGAATTTAGCAAGGGTCGCGAGAGGTAGCTAGATCAGCAGAGCGAGCTTAGCCGAACCAGCTGAATTTCGCAGCCGACATCCAACCGGATCAGTTGAATTTCGCAGCCGACAACCAGCTGGATCAGCTAAGTCAGCGCGCTTAGCTTGCGTTGCTCAGCTGTTCTCGAGAATTGTGTTCAGGGTCGTGCGATCCAGTCCGCGCACGAGGCGGATCAGCAGCTCCTTCGCCGCTTCGTAATCGTCCGTATGGATGATCGAAGACGAGGTATGGATGTAGCGGGAGCAAATGCCGATTACGCTCGACGGCACGCCGGTGCCGCTGAGATGCACCTGGCCGGCATCCGTTCCGCCCGGCGATACGAAGTATTGATACTTAATACGGTGCGTATCCGCCGTATCGCGGATATACTCGACCAAGCCGCGATGGGTGATCATCGTCGGGTCGAGGATGCGCAACAGTGCGCCGTCGCCCAACCGGCCGAACGCTCTCTTGTCGCCGGTCATATCGTTGGCCGCGCTGGCATCCAGTGCGAAGAAGATGTCCGGTTGAATCAGATTCGCCGCTGTCCGCGCGCCTCTCAAGCCCACTTCCTCCTGCACGTTAGCGCCGGCGTAGAGGATATTCGGCAGCTTCTCGCCATGCAGCGCCTCGACCAACTCAATCGCCAGCCCTACGCCATAGCGATTATCCCAAGCTTTGGCCATGATTTTCTTCGGATTGACAAGGGGAGTAAACTCGCAAATCGGCACGATTTGCTGACCGATCCGCACACCGGCTGCTTCGGCCTCCTCACGGCTGTCCGCGCCGATGTCCAGGTACATCGCTTTGATATCCACAGGCTTGTTGCGCTGCGCTTCGTCCAGCAGGTGGGTTGGAATCGAACCGACCACCCCGGGGATGCGGCCGCCGGGCGTAATAATCTGCAGACGTTGCGCCAGCACAGCCTGGCTCCACCAGCCGCCCAGCGGCTGGAACGAGACCATCCCGTTGTCGCTGATGCCGGTGGTCATGAAGCCGACCTCGTCAAAATGTCCGGCAACCATAACCCGCGGGCCTTGCTCATCGCCGCGCAGGACCCCGAATAAACCGCCAAGGTTATCTTGAACGAATTCCTTTGTGTAAGCCGACATTTTCTCCTTGACGAGGGCGCGCAGCTCCCGCTCAAATCCGGGCGCCGCCGGGAATTCCGTCAGTTCTTTAAATAACTCGCGCGTTTTCTGATTCATGGTATTCTCTCCTTTGCTTTCTTTTTATCAGCCAAGTGAACATTCTTTCTTAGTATGAACTACCTTTTTTCGATTGTCCATTCGTGCACCTCCCCGGTTAGAACACCGGTTGCACCCGGCCTCCACGTCCGGCATATACTGCACCAAGCAGCAGTCTGATGGGCGAATGAGGAGGCTAAGCTTAATGGAACAGTATGCCAAGGATTGGCTGGTGATCTGTCTTCTTTTCATCCTGCTGGTCATCATTCTTCTGTTACTGTGAAAGGGCAGGGGGACACCTGGATGGCCGCTCATATTAGCAATACCCGTCCCGCCTGAGGCAAACCCGCCGGAACCCGATTCCCGCGGGTTTTTTCATATCTTGAGCCATGGATGATTTTCCAAACATAACAAGCGGTCGGATGACAAATAATGAGTATACCGTGCAAGTCAGGAAAATAAGGAGGAATGTCGTTTGCCTGCAAAAGCGAAAAGCAAATCGGGGGCCCGGGTGAAGCTGAACCATCTGCTTCTGACGGAGGAAGAGTACAAGCAGGTTGCCGACCAGCATAATCCTAAACCCAAGATCTGGGTCAACTGCCTGCGGGCGTTTCTGGTCGGCGGGTTCATCTGCCTGATCGGCCAATGTATCCAACAGCTGTTCATGACCTTCGCCGACATGACCTCGCGGGAGGCGGCCAGCCCTACGGTTGCTGTGTTGATATTCATCTCTGTCGTGCTCACCTCCTTGGGCGTCTACGATAAAATTGCCCAGTGGGCCGGGGCCGGAACAGCCGTCCCCGTAACCGGGTTCGCGAACTCGATGTGCTCCTCGGCTATCGAATCCCGAGCGGAGGGGCTTGTCCTCGGCGTTGGCGCCAATATGTTTAAGCTGGCGGGATCGGTGATTGTGTTTGGCGTCGTCGCCGCTTTCATCGTGGGGGTTATCCATGTCATCTTCGGTCTGGGAGGAGTGCATTAACCCATGTTGATAGGCGCGCAAACCTGGGAATTCCGCTCCAAACCGGCGATCATTGGGGCAGCGACAGTCGTGGGTCCTGAAGAAGGGGAGGGGCCTCTGTCCAGTACGTTCGATTTCGTCTACGACAATTTGGAGATTGACGAGAAGACGTGGGAGAAGGCCGAGCGTAAACTTCTGGAGCACGCATCGTCCCTCGCCTTGGTCCATGCCGGTATCAATCGGGAGGATCTGTCGTTCTTCATCGGCGGCGATTTGATGAACCAGATCATCACCGCAACGTTTGCAGCCCGTACGATCGCTGCTCCGTATCTCGGGGTATTCGGGGCTTGCTCGACCTCGATGGAGAGTCTGGCGCTCGCCGCTTTTCTGGCGGACGCCGGCGGGGCGCGTTACGTAATGGCCGGCACAGCCAGCCATAACTGTACGGTGGAGAAGCAGTTCCGGTATCCGACCGAATACGGATCGCAAAAACCGGCCACAGCCCAGTATACGATTACGGGGGCGGGCTGCGCAGTTGTATCGACGGAAGGAACCGGTCCCCGCATTACCCATGCTACGATCGGCCGAATCCAGGATCTTGGAGTGAAGGATCCGTTTAACATGGGGGCGGCGATGGCCCCGGCCGCAGCCGACACGCTGGTGTCGCATTTCCGCGATACAGGCCGCGGCCCTGAGGACTATGATCTGATCGTAACCGGGGACCTGGCGACAGTGGGACATGCCATCGTCAAGGATCTCCTCGATCAGGACGGCGTTTCGATGGACAAAACCGAATTTAACGACTGCGGGCTGATGATCTATGATCGTGAGAAACAGACTTATGTGAATGCCGGAGGCAGCGGGTGCGGCTGTTCTGCTGTCGTTACCTATGGCCATATTTTACGAAAATTAAAAAACCGGGAACTGGGCCGGGTGCTGATCGTTGCCACGGGAGCCCTCTTGTCGCCGCTGTCTTATCAGCAGGGCGAGAGCATTCCCTGCATCGCTCACGCGGTCGCCCTGGAACAGGAGGATGACGAAAAATGATATTTGTATGGGCGTTTTTGGTTGGCGGATTGATCTGTGTCGTCGGCCAATTGATGTTTGATGTGTTGAAGATGACCCCGGCGCATACGATGAGCACGCTGGTTGTAGCCGGTGCGGTGCTGGATGCGATCGGATGGTACGACCCGCTGGTGAAGTTCGCCGGAGCGGGGGCCTCCGTGCCGATTACGAGCTTTGGCAATTCGCTGGTGCACGGAGCGCTAACCGAGTTGCAGCGGGATGGCTGGATCGGGGTGATCACCGGGATTTTTGACGTCACCAGCGCGGGGATATCGGCGGCGATCATTTTCTCCTTTCTAGCGGCGCTTGTCGTACGGCCCAAAGGATAAAATTTTCGGAATTCCCTCCGCTTTTTACGGGTTGCAGTGTACTCCCTATCTATCTTCATGTAAAATAGGTAGATATATACCGGTCTTATTTGGGAGGGAAAATGCGTGCCCGTACACGAGCAATCAATGCAAACGTTGAACGCCGTAAAGAACAACCTGGAGTCGTGTATTTTAGGAAAGTCATTTGAGATCAAGCTGCTGCTCTCGGCACTGCTGGCCGGCGGCCATGTGTTAATCGAAGACGTACCCGGTACAGGCAAGACTCAGCTTGTGAAGGCGCTGGCCAAATCGATGAGCGGCGACTACCGGCGGATTCAATGCAACCCTGACATTTTGCCCAGCGATATTACGGGGGTTTCGGTTTTCCATCCCCATGAAGAACGATTCGTATTCCGGCCTGGTCCGGTTATGACGCATATTTTGCTGGCGGATGAAATCAACCGGGCAACTACAAAAACCCAGTCCGCCTTGCTGGAGGTCATGGAGGAACGAAGTGTGACCGCCGACGGCGTGACGTACCCGCTCCCCCATCCGTTTATGCTCTGCGCCACGCAGAACCCGATCGATTTTGAGGGCACTTATCTACTGCCCGAAGCGCAGTTGGACCGCTTTATGATGAAGATCGGAATTGGCTATCCCGATGCCGGTACGGAGAAAGCGATGCTACGCTCCCATAGCCAGGGTCAGCCGGCCGACCAGTTGGAATCGGTTACAACGATGGAGGAAATCGCCGCAATTCAGCGCGAGGTTCACCAGGTGCATATCAGCGAATCCTTAGCGGATTATTTGCTGGAGATCGTTCGCCGGACGCGGGAGCACGAAGACGTTCTGCTGGGTGCGTCACCGCGCGCTTCGCTGGCCTTTATGGCCGCAGTCAAGGCGTTTGCTTTCCTGGAGGAACGGGACTACGTATTGCCGGACGATATCAAGACTATGGCCCCTTTCGTGCTGGAGCATCGGATCCTGCTGCGCCCCGAGTCGCGGCTTGGCCACCGGAACATCGGTGAGGTGCTGCAGCAAATTCTCCGGCAGGTCCATGTACCGGTCGCTGTAGGACGGTAACCGATGCGAGCGCTGGTCGAAGGCATCAAATCGGGCCTTAGTTCCCGCAAATTCTGGAGCGTTGCGTCCGTCTGGCTCGTCTGCTTATTGTACGTGTTGTTTCAAGGCGGGAAAACCTCGCTGATGTTGTTCATGATGGTATCGGTGCTGAGCTTCTATTGGGCGATTGGCGGCCTTGGCGGCGTCAAAAGGATCAGAGGCACCCGCACGCTGTCGCTCTCCGGTGAACGGGGAGCGCTGCTGCAAGCGGGGGATCAGGTGCTGGTCAAGCTGCAGTTGCAGCTTCCGGCATTCCTGCCGCTCCCCTACATCGTCGTCCGGGAAACGTTGCGGCGTCATAATGGGGACACCTGGGTGTTCGAGGACAGCGTGGTGCCTTACTTCAGCTCAAGGTCCGAGCTGGTGTACAAAACGCCGCCCCTCGAGCGCGGCAAATACGCATTTATCGGCACGAACTTCAGTGCCGAGGATATCTTCGGCCTGGTGGAGCACACCAGTGTCTTTCAGGCTGACGGAGAGTTTCGCATCCTTCCCCGGACTGTGTTCGTCCCCCACTGGGAGCTGTACAGCCGCAATTCGCGTCTCGCCGGTCCGGAGACGGCCGTTGCCTTGTCGCGCCGAGAATCAACTCAGATTAACGGGGTGCGGGATTACGTGTACGGGGATCGGATTTCCCGCATTCACTGGAGCGCGACCGCAAAGACGGGAACCTGGAAATCCAAGGAATTCGAGCATGAATCGCTGCCCAAAATACTGCTGGTTCTCGACGCCCATAGCAGCGGATACCCCCGCTCCGCTCAGTTCGAGCTGGCCGTATCTACGGCGGCGTCGCTGCTGGAGTACGGGACCCGGGAACGGATCAGCATGGGGCTGTGCACCCTGGGCAAGACCCTCCGTTACTTCCCTCCGGCAGAGAGTTATCTGGAGCGCCAGCAGATGCTGCACCAGCTCGTCGATATCAACGCGGACGGGTTCGGCAATCACAGAGAGCGTTTAGAGGCGCAGCAGGATTTGTTCCAGCCGGGAGCATTCTTTATCCTTATCAGTCCGCTGGCAGACGATAAGGTGCTCTCGATGTTAAGGTTGGCCAAATCGCGGCAGATGATCCCGTATCATATCCAGGTCGGAGAAGAAGCCGCTGCTTCAGGCATGCCGAACGCCTACCGGGCAGGCAAGCGCTCCGCCTGGCAGGGAGCTCTGCTGGAACGGGGGCTGCGCGGCGTATACGTCTCGTCTCTCCGTGAGCTTCCTGCGGCGATGGGGGGTGCGAAGCTGTGAAGCAAGCTGCCAAGCAAGGCGTAAACCCTCAATTTTCCAAGACGTATCAGACATTGAATCTGCTTTGGATTGTCATCATCGCTATGCAATGGATAGACTTTACGGAGCCGTTGTGGTTTGCGGTGACGACCACTTTGGTGACGGTGACGATCCTCATGATGGCTTTGGTGGAATGGCTGCTGCCGTTGCCGGCGGCGTGGAAGTGGACGATCAAGATCATCTTACTTCTGACGACGTGGCGCTTCATCCTGACCAGTTACGGAGTTTACATCCCGTACGGCCCGTTTTTTCCCGATCAGATTCGCGGCATGGCGCTGACCTTTACGCCGTATATCTGGTTTTCCCTCATCGCCTGGGCGCTGCTGGAGGCGGTGCTGCGGCTTGTTGTCGGTCGGCCGCGAATTCTGATTTTTCTGGCAGCTCACTTGATTGCTTTTGCGATTTTGGACTCTTTTACACCTTATTATTTATGGACCAATGTGGCCTGGATCGTGTTTGCCGGCCTCGGTTGGTTGGTGAGCACGCATTTCTATGAATACCGCAAGAAATATCCTCAGGGCTGGCAGCGCCTGCGGCAGAGCCCGATCAAGATCGCGGTGAATATCGGCATCGTGTTTGCCTGCGTCCTGTTGATCGGCATCAGTATGCCGTCGGTTTCCCCGACGCTGACCGATCCGTATACGGCTTGGATCAAGCGAAGCGGGAGCGGCGGCGGGGGACCCTCGGCCCTCTCCGGTAGCCTTGGGGAAGGACCGTCAGCGGTCAAAGAGGAGGTCGTCTCCGGATACAGCCGGGACGACAAATCCCTTGGTGACGGTTTTGAATTCAGCTACAGCCCGGTGATGTCGATCGATACGCCGGTAAGATCCTATTGGCGCGGAGAAACCCGCCGCATTTACTCAGGAACCGGGTGGTCGGATCTGGAGCGGGAAGGCCGGGAGACGGAACGCTACCGCGGCGCTTTGGAGGAAGATCCCCTTGTGCATGAGCAGCCTGGCAAGGTAGAAACGATGCGGGTGGAACAGACGGTGACGATGAATACCGACAAGGTCTACCCTGTCCTGTTCGGCGGTTATGCGATTGAAAGCGTCGAGCTGCTCGACGAACGCCAGCAGCCGGATATGCGCTGGGCCGGGAAGCAGGCGGAGCTGTTCTGGAACGGCTTCCGCAATCCCGGCGATTTGCCGGATTATCCTAGGAAGTATAAAGTGGTCGCCAATATTCCGCTGATCCCGCTCGACGAGCTGCAACAGGCCGATTACGAAGCATTATATCCGGAAGGAGCGCCGGAGGAATACTTACAGCTGCCGAACAATCTGCCGCAAAGGGTCAAAGACCTGGCAAAGGAGATTACCGCAGAAGGCGGGACGCCGTACGCAAAAATGGATTTGCTGCAAACCTACCTGCGGCAAAATTACGAATACACGAATAAACCGGATTTGGCCCGCAAGCGCAGCGACGACTTCGTCGACAGCTTCTTGTTCGAAATCCGGCAAGGGTACTGCGATTACTATTCGACGGCGATGGTCGTCATGGCCCGATCGCTGGGAGTTCCCGCGCGCTGGGTCAAGGGGTATGCGCCCGGCAGTCAGCCGAGCGACGAGATGCTGATGCGGAATCCCGAGCTCGGCCGGGCTTACAATGTGAGCAACGCCGACGCCCACTCTTGGGCGGAGTTGTATTTCGGCGATTACGGCTGGATCCCATTTGAAGCGACGCCGGGCTTCCTGTCGCCGGTCATGTTGGCGCCGGAGGAGAGCGAAGAAGCTTTTGCCCCGGATACGGAACCGGAACCGGAAGTTTCAGCGGCGGAGGACGGCTTCTTCTCCAAGCTGGATCCGGTTGTGATGCAGCGGATCTTCTTGTCCGCCGTGAGTGTGCTGGTGGTTTGGACTCTGTACCAGCTGCGATCCCAGCTGTATTATCTCTGGCTCCGGCTGCGGTTGGGCCGGCCGCTGACGTCAGGCGAGAAGGCGATTTACGAGACGCTGCGGCTTGTGAAGCGGCTGCGCCGCAGAGGCTTGACCCGCGGTGATCAGGAGACGCTGCGGGAGGCCTTCGGGCGCTGGAAGCTCGAGCGGCCGCAGCTTGCCGAGGTGCTGGACCCATTGCTGCTCCTGTACGAGCAGGCAAATTACGGCCGGAGCCCGGCTGCAGCGGATTGGCGCGCGGCGCGCGAGATGTCGCGCAAGGCGGTCAAATTGGCCGGCGGAAACAGGTGGAGACAGGCGCTGCCGATCGTCGGCAAACGGTTCCTGGACCAGTGACCCGCCAACTGTCGGCTTCCTTCGGATCGGGATCGTCCCATCGCCTGGGAACGCTGGGATGCGCTGGACGCCTTCATAACGCCCCCGTGCTTGCGCGGGGGGCGTTTTCTTTTTTAAAATAGAAGCATGTCGGGGGAAGAATATGGTATAGTTTGTCGTATGAAACCGAGGTGAACGTATTTGTTTGAGAAGTTTATGCCGAATTTACGCGTGGACAGCGTATTCGATATCGATCTGGAAGGACTCTATGCCCAGGGTTACCGCGGCATCATCACCGACCTGGACAACACGCTTGTCGGTGCTAAGGCCCCGCTGGCCACTCCCGAACTGATCGGTTGGTTTGAGAAAGTGAAGAAATGCGGATTTAAACTCGTGATTGTGTCAAACAATAATTTGGACAGGGTGTCGATATTCGCGAGCCCTTTGAATATTGAGTTTGTGCACGCAGCCAGGAAACCGTCCGGCGCGGCTTTTCACCGAGCCATGGAAATGATGGGCCTTGGCCCGCAGGAGACGATCGTCGTGGGTGACCAAATGATGACCGATGTGTTCGGCGGGAACCGGCAGGGGTTATATACCGTGCTCGTGCTCCCGATTTCCGTCCAGGATGAAGGAATCGGCACGAGGATTAACCGCCGGCTGGAGCGTATCGTGAAGCGGCGGCTGGGCAAGGTTGGATTATGGCTCGAGGAGGAAAAGAAGCGATGACGGAAGTGCGGAGCGCGGAAGGCGCTCTTCGATGCAGCGGATGCGGCGTCATGCTGCAAACGCAAGATTCGAGTAAACCGGGGTTCGTCCCGGAGCAAGCTTTGACGAAAGAACCGGTGATTTGCCAGCGCTGTTTCCGGATCAAGAACTACAATGAATCCTCGTCGGTTACGGTCGAGCAGGACGAGTTCCTGCGGCTGCTGTCGCAAATCGGCGGGAAGGAAGCGCTGGTGATTCATATCGTCGACCTGTTCGATTTCCAGGGCAGCGTCATTTCCGGATTGCAACGCTTTGTCGGGAACAATCCGGTGCTGCTGGCCGTCAACAAAACCGATCTGTTGCCAAAGGTGACAAATTGGAACAAGGTCCGAAACTGGGTGCAGAAGGAAGCCAAGGACCTGGGGCTGAAGATCGAAGACGTCGTCCTGTGCAGCGCCAAGCAGAACAGCGGCTTCGATCGGCTGCTGGAAGCGGTGGCGGCGCGGCGCGGCGATCACGATGTGTATGTGGTCGGCGCGACGAACGTCGGCAAGTCGACGCTGATCAATCGGTTGATTCGCGATTACAGCGACCTGGAGCAGGAGCTCACCGTATCGCGATATCCGGGTACGACGCTCGACATGGTGCACATCCCGCTGGATGACGGCCGGGCGATCATCGATACGCCGGGGATTATGTATCCGTCGAGGTACAGCGAGCTGGTAGCCCCTGCCGATCTGGGGGTCATTCTGCCGGACAAACCGCTTAAACCGGCGGTGTACCAGCTGAATGAGGGGCAGACGCTTTTCTTTGGCGGCTTTGGCCGGTTTGACTTCATTCAGGGAGATCGCCAATCGTTTACTTGCTTCGTCGGCGGCCGGGTGCCGATTCATCGTACGAAGCTGGAGCGGGCGGACGAGCTGTTCGCGGAGCATGCCGGGGAAATGCTGGCGCCGCCGAGCAAGGAGCATCTCGAAGCCCTGCCCGAATGGACGCGGCACGAGTTCCGGGTTCCGAAGGGCAGCCGAAGCGACCTGTTTATTTCCGGCCTCGGCTGGGTCAAGATCAACAACGATTTCGGCGCGGTCGTTGCGGCGCACGTGCCTAAGGGCGTGAAGGTGCTCGTTCGGCCGTCGTTGATTTAAGGGTGTTTAAGGTTGCGGATGCTGGTAGGCTGGTTGACTAACTGACGGCTGATTGGCTAGCTGGTTGACTGACTGGTTGACTAACTGACGGCTGATTGGCTAGCTGGTTGACTGACTGGCTGACTGGCTGACGGCTGACGGCTGACGGCTGATTGGCGGGCTGACGGGTTGGTTATCTGCGGACTGCGACTTGCGGCTTGCGGTGTTCTGCCTAAACCAGAATCAGAACCAGATAAGGGTAAAAAAGGGCGCTATTTTATGAAAAAGGTGAGTTTTGAGCGGAATAGCGGTAATTTTGGGCGTTATTTCCGGAACATGGCCCAAAGATAGGGCGGTTTGTTACATCTTAGGCAGAATAACGCCATAATGTACCGCTATTTCCCGGAAGAAGAGGACTTTCGAGAAAATAAGGCCCATTTGTGCCCTTATTTTTCTCAGGTCGGCGAGCGGGAGGAGAACCGATGGGAGAGCAGGCGAATCACGAGAAACGGGAAGGGGCACGCACGCCGGAAGACGAACGGGAGGGGCTGCAGGCGGGCACGCCGGATCCAACGCAGAAGTCGATGAGGCCGGACCCGGTGCAGAAGAAGGCGAGCCAGGGGCCAGCGCAGAAGGCAAGGGGTCAGAATCTGGCGCAGAAGATGGCGAGCCAGGATCCAACGCAGAAGTCGATGATGCTGGACCCTACGCAGAAGTCGATGGGCCAGAATCCGGCGCAGAAGAATGCGAGTCAGGATCCGGCGCAGGCAACCTTGCAGGCAAGTACGCAGGCTGCCCCACGCAATGAGCAGGCCGTTCCCCGCAATAAGCAGGCTGCCCCCCTCAATAAGCAGCCGTTGTTGCTGGGCGTCATCGGCGACCCGATTCAGCATTCCAAGTCGCCGGCGATGCATACCGCTGCGCTGGAAGCTTGCGGGATCGCAGGTGCCTACCTGCCGTTCCACGTCAAGGGGAACCGGTTGGAGGAAGCCATTCGGGGCATCCGCGCGCTCGGGTTCCGGGGCATCAATGTCACGGTCCCGCATAAGGTGGAAGTGATGAACTACTTGGACCAGGTCGACGAAGGAGCGCGCCTGATCGGCGCGGTGAACACGATCGTCAACGACGGCGGCGTGCTCACCGGCTATAACACCGACGGCATCGGGTATATCCGTTCGCTGAAGGAGGAGGCGGCCCCCGTGCTGCGGGGGAAACGCGTACTGGTGCTGGGCTCCGGCGGCGCAGCTCGCGGCATCGTCTACGCGCTGCTGCAGGAGGAGCCGGAACTCGTGACATTGGCCAATCGTACGGCCGAGAAAGCGCGCGAACTGGCCGCCGAATGGGCCCGGCTCGGGAACTTGGCCGGATGCGGGATGGAGGCGTTGGATGAGGTCCTGCCGAAGGTGGACCTGATCATCAACACCACCTCCGTTGGCATGCATCCGCATGTCGGCGATTGTCCGCTCGATTCGCGGCAGATCCCGGAGGGAATCGTGGTCAGCGATCTGATCTATAATCCGCTGAAGACGGAGCTCTTGCAGAAAGCCGAGGCTCGAGGATGTACGATCCACAGCGGACTTGGCATGTTCGTCTACCAGGGCGCTTACGCGTTTGAACGGTGGACGGGACGAACGGCTCCAATCGAAGCGATGCGCGCCGCGGTATTGGAGAGTATGTATCAATAAAACAAGTTATCGCATAATTGAATATTAAGGAGTTATGAAACCATATGTTAACGGGAAAACAAAAACGCTACCTGCGCAGTATGGCGCACGGGCTGCAGCCGATTTTTCAAGTAGGCAAAGGCGGCACGAACGAGCATATGATTAAACAAATCTCGGAAGCGTTGGAGCGTCGGGAGCTGATCAAAATCTCCGTGCTGAACAATAACCTGGACGATCCGAAGGAAATTGCCGAGGAGCTGGCGGAAGGGGCCGGCGCGGAGCTGGTTCAACTGATCGGACGGACGATTATTCTCTACAAAGAGTCTCGCGAATACAAGCAAATCGAACTTCCATAGGTTCGTGGAGGACACGCAAAATGAAAAAAGTCGGAATTATGGGCGGGGCGTTTGATCCGATTCACCTCGGCCATCTCCTGGCGGCAGAAGCCGCCAGAGAACAATATCATCTGGAAGAGGTCTGGTTCATGCCCTCCCATATCCCTCCGCACAAGCATCAGGCCGGCGTCAGCGGTAGGCAGCGGCTGGAGATGGTAGAGGCGGCGATCGCCAGCCACCCTGCCTTTAAACCGCTCGACCTTGAGCTGCGCCGCGGCGGGGTATCCTATACGGTGGACACGGTCCGGGAGCTTCGTTCGCTTCATCCCGATCTGGAGTTCTATTTCATTATCGGGGCCGACATGGTGAATTACCTTCCGAAATGGGAGGGAATCGAGGATCTGGCCGGGATGCTCTCGTTTATCGGGCTGCAGCGCCCCGGAAGCTTCCTGGAGCTGGACGCGCTGCCGCCCTTTATTCAGGAAGCGGTGCAGCTTGCGGAAATGCCGCTTGTCGATATTTCCTCCAGCCTGATTCGCAGCCGCTTATCCGCCGGACGTTCGATTCGGTATATGGTTCCGGACGCCGTGTATGAATATATGATAAGGAGCGGATTGTATGGGCTACAGCCGTGAAGAACTGATCGCCGCCGTGTCGGCGGGGATGCCGGCCAAGCGCTGGAAGCATGTCGAAGGCGTGATGGAGAGCGCGGTGATCCTGGCCAAACGGTACGGAGCCGATCCGGTCAAAGCCGATTTGGCCGCCTTGTTGCATGATTTGGCCAAGTTTTGGCCGATCGAGGAGCAGGAAGCGATCATCCGCGAGAACGGCTTAAACGCCGAGTTGCTCCGGCATGACAAGCAATTGCTGCATGCCGAGGTGGGTGCTTTTATCTCCCGGCGGGATTACGGTGTCGACGACGAGGAAGTGTTGGATGCGATCCGTTACCATACTTCCGGCCGGGAAGGCATGACCCTGCTGGACAAAATCGTCTGCCTGGCCGACTACATCGAGCCGGGGCGCGAATTCCCGGGCGTGGAGAAGATCCGCGAACTGGCGGAAACGAGTCTGGAGGACGCGCTGGTCGCGGGGTTCGATTCGACGATCTCTTTTTTACTGGAGAAAGGGAAACCGATCTTCCCGCTCACGGTATTGGCGCGCAACGATTTAATTGTCAACCGAACAAAATTTAAGGAGGCTGAGTGAATGGCGGTAAGTTCGAACGAATTAATGAATATGGCGGTGCAAGCCGCAGACGATAAAAAAGCCATGAATATCGTGGCGCTGGATTTGAAGGGGGTTTCCCTGATTGCGGACTATTTCGTGATCTGCCACGGCAACTCGGATACGCAGGTGCAGGCGATCGCCACCGAGGTCCGGAAGAGAGCGCATGAAGCCGGCGCGCAAATCCGCGGCATCGAAGGGATGGATTCCGCTCGTTGGGTGCTGATGGATCTGGGCGATGTGGTTGTTCATGTGTTCCATCGCGATGAGCGCGAGTATTACAACATTGAACGGCTTTGGTCGGATGCCAAAGTCGTGGAGACGGTATGAGCCTGGTAGCAGGGACCCTCATCTCTTTGCCGATCGATCGCGAGGTGTCGCCGTACGGATATTTTCTTAGTGCAGGCGGGCAAGACGTTCTGCTGCATTACTCCGAGCTGACCCGCCAGGTCAAGCCGGGGGAAACGGTTGAGGTATTCCTGTTCTACGATACGGAGGACCGTCTGGCGGCCACGATGAAGAAGCCGTATTTGACGCTGGGCGAGCTGGCTTTGCTGGAGGTGGCGGACGTCCATCCGCGGCTGGGCTGCTTCCTGGAGATGGGGCTGGGCCGTCAGCTGTTGCTGCCGATCCGGGAGCTGCCCGAGCTAAGAGAGCTGCATCCCCAGGTTGGCGATCAGGTGTACGTCATCATGGAACACGACAAGCAAGGGCGGCTCAAAGCCAAGTTGGCCGGCGAGCAGGAGCTGGCTCCTCATGCCTTCCACGCCCCGGAATCCTGGAAAAATCAATGGCTGGACGCGATCGTCTACAAGCCGCTGCAAATGGGGACGTTTGTGGTTGTTCAGGGCGGCGTGCTGGGATTTGGCGCGATCGGCATGATCCATGCAACCGAGCGCAATCGACTGCTGCGTCTGGGCGAGCGGGTGCAGGTACGGGTGGCGCATATCCGCGAGGACGGGCGCGTGAACCTGGCGATGGCGCCGCGCAAGGAAATCGGCATGGGCCAGGACGCGGAACGGATCCTCGCGTATCTGGAGAGCCGTCCGGGCGGCGGGATGCCGTATTCGGACGCGACGCCGCCGGACTTGATCAAGCAGCGGTTCGCCATCAGCAAATCCGCATTCAAGCGGGCGATCGGCAAGCTGATGAAAGAAGGCAAAGTCGTCCAGAAGGAAAATTGGACGTATTTGGTCGAGAAGCCGGACGCCAGTGAGGACGTCCCCAACCAGCCGGAAGCCTAAAGAGCAGTGAAACAAGCAGCATCCAGACAGAAAGCGGGGACAAGCAAGCCATGGCATCATATCGGAAATTTGCTTATGTGTACGATGAATTGATGGAGGACATGCCTTACCCGGACTGGATCCGGTTTGCCCGCACCGCTTGGGAGCGGCACGGGATGCCTAGAACGGTGGTCGATCTCGGCTGCGGAACCGGCAGCATCACGATCCCGCTGGTCAATGCCGGGTTCGAGGTGACGGGCATCGACTTGTCCGCCGACATGCTGGCGGTCGCCCGCCGCAAAATGGAAGCAACCCCTCAAGGGGCGCGGCTGTTCCGCGAAGGCAGCGTGCGTTGGGTGCAGCAGGATATGACGGAATGGTCCGTGCCGGAGCCGGTGGATGCCGTCATTTCTTTTTGCGACTGCCTGAACTATTTGCTGGAAGAGGAGGATATCCTCCGAACCTTCCGTCGTACATACGAAGGGCTGAAGCCCGGAGGGACGTTCCTCTTCGACGTGCACCATCCGAACACCTTGATTCGGTACGAGGAGGAGCAGCCGTTTATTTGGGACGAGCCCAGCGTGTCCTATATCTGGACGTGTGAGCGGGATGCCTATCGCAACGAAATCGAGCATCATCTGTCGATCTTCGCCCGCGAAGAGGAGCAGGGCCCCGGGCTGTACCGCCGGTTCGAGGAGACTCATATCCAGCGGGCCTATGACCCGGCCTGGATGAGAAGCGAACTGCTGCGCTGCGGCTTCCGCGATGTAACCATCTACGCCGATTTCGAGTGGGTGGAAGCGGTGGATGAGGCGGCCCGGCTCTTTTTTGTGGCGGTAAAATAGACGGTGATTCCGATCTGAAGCCGCTGCGGCGGTGTCACGTCCGAGTCCGAGTCCGAATAGTTGCGTGAGTGCAGGTAATTTGGGGGATTTTAAGGTTAAAGGTGAAATAGTTGCGTGAGTGCAGGTATTTTTGGCGATGAGCGGGTTTGGGCCCTATTCTCTCAAAAATAACTGCAGCCTAGCAGCTAATCGGGAATTATAGCTCAAACTTGCAAATTTAACTGCATTTCTGCACGAATTTCTTCATGGAGGTTCGCGGTCTTCCATAGTTATAATGGGAAACAAACCAATGGAAAGAGGGGAACGCATGAAGAAGCCATGCACGGTGTTATTCCAAGGGGATTCTATCACGGACGGGAATCGGGACCGCGGTACGGATTTGAATCGTGTGTTGGGGTACAGCTATGCCAACATTATCGCGGCGAAGTTAGGCCACGAATTCGCACAATTGCAGCCAGTCTTTATGAACCGGGGGGTCAGCGGCGATCGGGTCTCGGATTTGTACGCCAGATGGAACGAGGATGCGATCAGCCTGAAGCCGGACGTAATCAGCCTGCTGGTTGGCGTGAACGATGCCTGGCGGCAAATGAGCGGTGAACCTAGCGGGGTGACGGACCGTTTCGAGCGGGCGTACCGTCATTTGTTGGAGGAGACGAAGGAAGTTTTGCCGAACACCAAGCTGGTGTTATGCGAACCGTTTATCTTGAACACCGGGGTTACGGCGGAAAAATGGACCGAATGGAAGCATCTGGTGGGTAGATACCAGGATATCGTACGCCAATTGGCTGAGGAGTTTGGTGCGGTGCATGTGCCTTTGCAGGACGCTTTTGATGCGGCGACCGAAAAGGCGGGGGCCGCCTATTGGCTCTGGGACGGCGTCCATCCGACGGCGGCGGGCCACGATTTGATCGCCACACGCTGGCTGGAGGTCGTGGAGCGCAGCGGATTGTGGGACTAAGGCGCTAGTACGCACATAAATAAAGGGTTTAAAAGCGGAGGTTTCCGTTTTAAACCCTTTTTATATGGAACGAAACATTTCTTTCAGCACACGGTAGGCACGCGCTTGTTCCTCCGCCGGCTGCTCCTGCAGCAGCTGTACGATTTGCCAAATCCAGGTCTGATCCTGAAGCTCATCGTATCCCGGATTCCGGAATAAGGCATACACGCTGACTTGCAATGCATCCGCGATTTTATGCAGCGTTTCGAGCTGCACGTTCTGCTCCCCGCGTTCCAACCGTCCGATGTAAGAACCATACGTTTCCGTCGATTCGGCCAGTTGTTCCTGAGTCAGCCCTTTAAGCTTACGATAGTATCTGACGTTCTTCCCGACTTGCTTAGCTACTTCCATGTAAGCCACCTCTCGTATTAAGTTTAGTCCAAGCCGAGGGGCGAACTGGAGAGTGTTATAAGTTTTATATTTGTTAGAAAAGAATTCACAAGTTCTATATTGCATATTATTGACAAGAATAGATTGGTATATTAGATTTGAAATAGAAATATTACCCATTAACTGGCGAAGATTCCTATACCATGAGGATGTTACGGGTAACGTGAGGAAATGAAGGGTTGTTAGGAGTGGTTGTCGGATGAATCAAACCACCACGATTTTAGCGGAAATAAGCGACTTCATGCACCGGGAATGCTTAAATATTAGCCAATTGAGCAGACTGGCGGGTTTGAATTCCGGTACGGTAAGTTCAATGATCAACGGAAGGAAGGTGATGAGTGTTGAGCAATTGGATCGGTTGACGGCGTTGATGGGATTGGCGGAAGGGTGCCTTTATGAAGAGTATTTTAAAGAGTATTTGTCCGAGGCATCACCCAACTGGCGGCGAATCAAACCTTTCCTTTACCGGTGCGCCGAAGTCGGCAAACTGAGTTGCATTCAACAAACCGTAGATTTCTTGATGGACAATTTAATGTATTCCAGCCCGTTGTTTGAGGTGGCGGAGGACTTTTTTAGGAGCAATAAGCGCGAGGCAGCCGCACTCCTATATGAAGTGATCGCTGAGAGCGAGCAGAAGCAACATTCGGAACGTTTGGCGGTTTGCCAGTACCGGTTGTTTATGATTCGACAAGGAACGGATCAAGAGCAGAATTATCAGGCGGCCATTCAGTTCGAGCCTTTTGTGGAGCGGTTGGATGAAGTGGAGCAGTTGGATGCGCTGAAGGATTTGGCGAGTACTTATCGTTCCTTACGCCGATGGGATAAGGTAGAAAAAACAATTAAAATTCTAGAACATAAGGCCAAGATTTACTATTTCTCTGAGCATCAACAGCGAGCAGAAACTCCCAAAAATACGAATAAGCCGTTATTTTATTATTTAGCCTATACTTATTTGCTACATGCAAATATATACGGATTACGAGGAGATTATGAACAAGCATTACGATATATTCACTTTTGTGCAGATTTGAGCTGGGTGAAGGAAGATGATCAGGAAACACAACATTGGAAGACCCTTTTTCTAGATTGGGCACAAGCGAATACTCTGATGTTCAGGCTTTTTTCGGGAGATATAGGTGTACTTCCGGAGTATGTAGACTATGTCGCACCAAGAAAAGATGAGATTATACTCTCGCTAATAAATATCATGGAAGTAGCAAACCGATATGATATAAATGTTGATGATATAATTCAGCGCTTTGAAGAGGACATTAAATCTATATCTA
Source organism: Paenibacillus phocaeensis (assembly GCF_900021165.1). Classification (GTDB taxonomy): domain Bacteria; phylum Bacillota; class Bacilli; order Paenibacillales; family Paenibacillaceae; genus Fontibacillus; species Fontibacillus phocaensis. The sequence continues at coordinate 350,667 of NZ_FCOQ01000018.1, forward strand.
TACAACCAACAGCTATCGGAGTGTACTCTCAACAGATGATATTAGATCGTACTTCCCGGCTTTTAAATGAATTCGCTAGTTATTATCTACATAAGAGAGAGTATGAGGAAGGATTTAAATATTTGATAGATAGTTTGGAAATATGTGCAAAAATAAACAATAAAACGTGTATAATTAAGTGCGTAGGTTTATATGAGCTTTATAGGGCTTATGCTTCCCCTGAAACGATCTTAACCTACAAAAATTTAATTAATGAGGTGTACGAAGATGAAAAGAAAATGGACAACATTCCTCTTGCTAAGTAGCTTTCTACTAATCTTGCTCAGCCCAATACAAATCTCCCAAAGTGAGACGTCAAATGGAGCAGTGTTCCATCTCTTTATGGACGTACATGGGGGTTAATTTAACTATCGGAACAGCGTTTTTCAAAGACTAGCTCCTACGAGCTGGTCTTTTTTTGTCATGTCAGATTTTTGCTTTTTAATTTTTGTTTTTCCAAATCTAGACATAATCCCCTAAAGTAATATGTATAGTCTCATTTGTATGGTTGAGGGGGATTCACTTGAATCACTTGAAATATCGGACCACGATTATTGAAGCAGTCCATAATTATATGGAGCAAAACGGGCTAAGTCTTACGCAATTGGCCAAGCAGTGGAAATTGAACCCCGGGACAGTCAGTTCGATCCTGAACGGCAACCGTCCGCTTGCGGTAGAACAGTTGGAGAGGATCACAGCGGTAATGGAACTTCCCCGGGGTTATTTCTACAGGACTTATATTGGCGAGTACTTGCATGAAGCCAACCCCGATTGGCGCAGGGTGAAACCGATGCTGCAAAATTGCGCCGAAATGGATATGCCGGACCTTATTCGGGAGATCGTTGGCTTATTGCTGGATAATCCGCTATATGCGCATCTCTTGTTTGATTTGGCCGAGGAATTTTATGAAGCAGGTCAATTGGAGGCGGCGGGGATTTTGTACGAGAATGTGGCCCTGACCGAGCGCAGGCAGCATTCCGAACGGTTGGCCTTATGCCAGTACCGGTTGTTTCTGATCGGACAGGGTCATGACCAGGATCAGAATTTTCAGGCCGCGATACAGTTCGAGCCTTTTGTCGAGCGGCTGGATGAAGCCAGTCAACTTGATGCGTTAAAGGATTTAGCCAACGCATACCGTGCCCTAAACCGCTGGGATAAAGTAGAGAAAATCGTTCTAAGGATGGAGCAGAAGGCCAAAATCTATTACTTCTCGGAAAGGAAGAGAACCCAACTTCTTAAAAAGACGAACAGACCTTTGTTTTTTTACCTGGCTTATTCTTATCTTTTTCTAGGAAATATTTATGATATCCAGGGAGAGTATGAAGAGGCGCTGCGATATATTGGGCTTTACGCTGATTTAAGCTGGGTGAAGGAAAACGATCCGGAAACTCTGCATTGGAAGGAGCTGTTTCAAGAGTGGGCCCAGGCAAATGCTCTTCTGACCAGACTATCTTCTGGAGATGTGAGTGTCTTTCCCGATTATGTGGCTAGTATCGTCTCTAAAAAAGATGACGCTGTTCTTGCCCTATTAAATATAATGGAAGCTGCCAATCGGTTTGATATAGATGTCGATGACATCATCCAGTGCTTTGAAGTGGAGATTGTTTCTTTAACAAAACAACCCACTGCAAGGGGCTTATACACCGAGCAAACGATTACGAATTGCATTTCCCAACTTCTCAACGAACTGGCAATTTACTATTTGCGCAAAGGCAAATACTCGGAGGGCTTTAACTATTTTATAGAGAGCCTGGAACAATACTGTTATCTGAACATTCATAATCGATCCTTGATCATCAAATATGTGGAGTTATTCGAACGTTATAAAAACTATGCTTCACCGCAAGTTATAGATGCCTATCAGCAATTGATCGGCAATTTAAAATAGCGTTGGATTTGATAGGCTTCATCCCTGCGGCTCCTGGCGGCGGATCTTAAACAGCGCAATTTCGATTTGAAAAAGCTGGCCGTTGTAAGAAATCTCGATGATGCCGCCGCAGTCGGTAACGATTTTTTTGATGTTCTTTAAGCCGAGACCATGGGGGCCACGGTTTCCGGATTTGGCGGAAACGATATCTCCTTTCCGGTTTGTATGAATTTCATGGACGTACGGATTTTGGATGCTTATAAACAAACTTTGGTTAAGGTAATGCATATGAATGTTGATTTGCCGACCTACATTGGCTTCCGCCTTGCAGGCTTCGATGGCATTATCCAATGCGTTTCCCAGAATTACGCTCATTGCCACGGTATCAAGCTCCAGATGTGGAGGGATATTCAAATCCAAATGGAAGGGAATTTGATTGACCCGGGCGACCTGCTGCTTGTAATTGATGATCGAGTCAATGATCAGGTTGCCGGTATAGCAGCCTCCCGAGCCATCTTCGAGACCTCCCAGGAGCTTGTTTATTTCCTGCAGGCCGGCTTTTTCCTCACCGGATTGCAGCTTTGCTCTTAACCCCAGCAGAATATTTTGAAAATCATGCCGGAACTTCGAGATTTCCTCCTGTCTTTCTTTGGTTTGCAGATATTGATTTAAATAATACTTATTTTGCTGCTCCAACAGTCGATTTCTCGTCTGAGCTGTTTGAAAGCTTAATACGCGGTCATATAGAATAAAAATCAAAAAATTGATGATCAGCAGCCCGCTGGAGATGACCGGAAATAAAATAGGGGAAGCCCGATAAGCCAAGTTGCTTGAAAGCGAGAGGATACCGGTTACACTTAAAAACGGACATAAAAATAAAAGCATTCCATATCGTCCGGATAGATTCCCTGCTCCATAGGATCGGATGAGTCGAACCAATAGGAAGACCAACAAAACCATTAGCAGTTTGGAAAGAAAAAGTGTTAGAATGTATCCGTTGCTCGAATACACGGGTTGCATCGCCGCATCGCTTAGAATGATAAGGGCCACGATAAACAGAGCTGCGCTGATTCTCCACTTCAAATTTCCCCTATACAGAAAAGACATCCCTACTATTAACCCCATGTTCAGGGCGAGTTGAACGGCGCCGGGGAATGGGCTGAAACGCAAAGCGACGGTCCCGATGAAGTACAGAACGTAAAATAAACCAAGCTTCAATTTGCTTTCCACTCGGCAAACGAAGCAATGGCTGAAAAAATAGTGAACGATAAACGATAAAATCGGAAGGGTCACCAAATAAAACAGTTCTTCCGTAAAGGCGTTATCCAATAAAATCCCCTCTGAATTTCAAGTAGTTTTTTCGGACGGAGGAGCTTCTCTTTTCACTGATCGGCAATGTTTTGCCTGTAACAAGCACCAGTTTGCTGTAAGCTATTTCCCTTACGAAGTAGAAATTCACGATGTATGACTGGTGGATTCGTATAAAATCCCCGCCCGTCAGTTTCTTTTCTTCTTCATTTAACGTGCCGTAATATTCGATAGGACCGGTTCCGGTGTAGAGCGAAATTTTTCTCAAGTTGCTTTCCAGGTACATAATTTCCCGGAAGGGTACCAGTTGCTCGCTTCCCTTTTGACGTACCGGCAGGAAGCTACGATAGGCTTGCCGCCGCTTGCGAATCGCTTTTTGAATGGCTGACGTCAGTTTGGCTTTGAAAGCTTCGGGGTCGAGGGGTTTCTTGATAAATCCGGACGGATAAACATCGAACAGCTGAATATGGTATTGGTCATGACTGGAAATATAAATCAACTGGACGTTGTCATTCTCCTCGCTCGCTCGAAGCGCATGCCCCGCTTCAATGCCGTTAACGCCTTCCATCTCAATGTCCATGATAATAATATCGTACGGGCAACCTTGCTGAATGGTTTTTGAGAAACTTTCTCCGGAATAGAAAAGAGACACCTCTATTTTCTCAGGAATCATGCATTGAAGATCCGATAAAAGTTCTTCGACCCGTTCGGTTGTTGGCAGGTCGTCATCACACACGGAGATTCGAATCACGTGAACCTTCCTTTCTACCGTCCTCTCTTTGATTATACAATTTTTGAACCCCTGAATAGTTACACGAAAGCTCTTAATTCTGACAATCCATGGTTTGAAGGACTGACAAGCATGTTATCATGACCTCGATCACAGCAGGTAGAGGAGTGTTGGGACATGGAGACACCGATTTTTGAGGCAAAAGGATTAACGAAGAGATTCGGCTCCTCCTTCGCGCTTCAGGATATTCATATGACGATCCACGCCGGGGATATTTATGGGTTTGTCGGGGAGAACGGCGCCGGCAAAACCACACTGATGCGAATCATTGGAGGTTTGGTATATCCGACGCAGGGCAGCTTTTCTCTATTTGGAAAAACGGCAAAAAGCGAATGGGATGCGGCTAGGCGGCAGATCGGGTTTCTCATCGAATGGCCGGCGCTGTATCCGCATTTGAACGCAGAGGAGAACCTGACCTTTTATTGCCGGATTTACGGAATTAGGGATCCTGGCCGAATTGCCGAGGTGTTGGATACGGTATCTTTGACGGACAGCGGCAGAAATAAGAAGGTTTCGGAATACTCGTTAGGCATGCGGCAACGGCTTGGACTGGCCATCGCCTTGCTCAACCGGCCGAAGTTTCTAGTGCTGGACGAACCAATCAACGGACTTGATCCCTCTGGGATCGTTGAGATGCGCAGAATCCTGGAGCATCTGGCCAAAGATCATGAAGTCACCATTTTGATCTCCAGCCATATTTTAAGCGAGTTGCAGTTATTGGCCACTAAATTTGGATTCATTCATCGAGGAAGGTTAATCAAGGAGATCTCCGCCCAAGCGTTATTAAAATCTGCGGAAACCAGCCTATGCATTCGAACGCCGGATCTGTCGGCGGCTGTCGAGGTTTTAAGAGGGCAGCTTAACCTCGAGCGAATGACGATCACGGATAATGGAGAGATCCATATTCCCAAGGAGGACACGAATCTGGAACAACTTATGGCAGTTCTGTTGAAGCATGGAGTTCCGGTCGAGGGAATTCATCTGTCTTCTCCCAATCTGGAGAACTACTATATGGACCTGATCGGAGGCAACGCTTCATGAAAAATTTCCTTACAAGTGAAATCTATTATTTGCGGAAAGAATTCGCTTTTCGAATGACGACTATTATTTTTACGCTCGTCGGTATTGCGTTACCCGTATGGATCGGTTTGAAGACCGGATTTGCGTTAAGCCATCCGGCAGAACCCTTGCGAGTCTCCACCCAGCTTTCTTTGTTTATGTACTTTATTATTCCGGTGCATGCTTGTTATTTTACGACGGAGGGTTATGAATACGGCTCTATTAAAAATATCATTTCCTCAGGTCAGAGCAGACAGTCTTACTTTATCGGGAAATATGTAACGGAGCTTCTGGCGATTTTGGGGTGGGTCGTTCAATTTTTTGGAGTGTTTTATATTTTATATCTGGCATTGGCGCTGCTTGTGGGTTCTCCTATTGGAAACAACGATTCGGCGGGGAATCTGATGTCCGCAATGTTAGCGGTTGTGTTCAACTTTCTCTACCTGGCCGCTTACGCTTCTATTGTGATGATGGCGGGGATCCTGATCAAAAGAACGGCTTCGGCGATCATTTTCACTTTTCTCACCGTGTTCGGCGATTTTCTGCTTAGCGGATATCTCAAAGACTCCGCCTATGCTTTGTTACGCGCGGTCTCAGAACATACTCTCATGACTCAGATTTTCAAATTTTCCGGACAATACGTAGTAAATTCAAAACTCGTCGTCCCGTCGGGACCCGAAGAGTATCTCCGCATGACGCTGATTCCTTTGATCATCATCGCTGTTTGTTTAACGCTGGCCCTCCTCGCTTTTAGAAAAAGCGACATTGTGACTTAGCACGAAACGCTAATGATCTCATTTGCGACTTTAATCGTTCTGATACTTTCTTTTCGTAATAAAAAATAGACTGCCCTCTGACAAAGGTTTGCAGTCTATTTTTTATGGATAGCACCTTGTAAATGCCTTCCGCCCTTAAAAGCGGCTACTGCTTGTTTCAATTCCTCGCTTCAAAACTCGTCGTCCCGTCGGGGCCCCGCGTGACGACGATTCCTTTGGTCCTCACGCTGATCAGCGAGCTTATGGGGGCGAAAACGCCGTTTTTTGGAGGAGAAACCGGGAAATAAGCTCTCCTGCAAGCGTTACAACCTGCGCATCCTCATTTTGGGCCTAATAGCGTTGCTCCTAAGCGTTAGAATTAAGCCTTGTTCCTGTTGTCGTGCCTCAAGCCTCGATTTGAATGCGGAGCTAAAATCTTTGGGCAAATTCCCCCGGCTTTACCGAACATCCGTAAAAATTAAATAGTTATTGTGCCGATAATTCAGTATAATTCTCTTATAGCCTAGTGAACGAACCCTTCAGAGAGGATTATCGACCTAATGAATGTAGCAGCAACTAAACCAGTAAAGACGAATCGACGTTCCAAGTCGTCTCCGCCGCCTGTACGAATTTTCTCGCTTGGCGGGATCGGGGAGATCGGCAAAAATATGTACGGCATCGAATTCAGAGATGAGATTATTCTGATTGACGCAGGACTTAAATTCCCGGATTCCCGCTTGACGGGGATTGATTGCATTATCCCGGATATCCGATATTTGATTGAAAACAAGCATAAAATGAAAGGCCTGTTCCTTACCCATGGTCACGAGGATCATATTGGCGCGATTCCTTACGTGCTGCGCCAGCTTCAGCTGCCGATCTACGGCGGTCCGCTGACCATTGGGCTGGTCAAAGCCAAATTGGAGGAGCATCGCCTGCTTGGACAAGCGGAGCTCCATGTGTTCCATGAGAACGACCGGTATGCGTTCAAACATTTGGCCGTGCATTTCTTCCGCACGACCCACAGTATTCCCGATGCCTTCGGCATCGTGGTTGATACTCCTTACGGATCAATCGTTCATACGGGCGATTTCAAATTCGATTTCACGCCGGAGGATCGTCCGGCCGACCTGTTCAAAATGGCCAGCGTCGGCGGTGAAGGCGTGTTGGCGCTGCTCGCGGACAGTACGAACAGTGAGAAGGAGGGCTTTACGCCTTCCGAGCGCCGGGTTGGCGATGCGATCCTGGAGTCGTTCCGCGGCTGTCAGGGGCGGATCTTGTTCGCCACCTTCGCTTCCAATGTGCATCGGCTGCAGCAGGTGGTTGAAGCGGCGACCCTGGTTAATCGCAAAATCGCCGTCATCGGCCGCAGTATGGAGAAAGTATTCGCCATTGGTCAAGATCTGGGATATATCCGCGTACCGGAAGGGATGCTGATTGATGTGAAGCACATCGATCGTTACCCCGAAGAGCAGGTACTCATCGTTTGTACCGGCAGCCAGGGGGAACCCAATGCTGCGCTCAGCCGCATTGCATCGGGGGCGCATCGGAGTGTGCAGGTGTATCCGGGCGATACGGTCATTTACTCCTCATCGCCGATTCCGGGCAATGCACAGAACATTAACCGCAGTATTGACTTGTTGCTGCGGGCTGGCGCGAACGTCATCTATGGCTCGATTTTTGATATTCATACCTCCGGGCATGGCTGCCGCGAAGACTTGAAGCTGATGCTCAGCTTCATTCGTCCCAAGTACTTCATCCCGATCCACGGCGAGTACCGGATGCTGCTCAGCCACCGCAATCTGGCGCTGCAAACGGGCATTCCCGAAAATCATGTATTCGTCATGAACATCGGGGATACGTTGTCGGTATATCGGAACCGGGCGAAGCGGGGACGTACGATTCCTTCCGGGCAAGTGCTCATCAGTAACGGGGAGATGCGCCCAACTCACGAAGACGCATTGCTGGTAGAACGGATGGAACTGGCCCAGGAAGGCATTGTCATCGTCGTGATGACGGTGGATCGTAAAACGCGGCAAATCCTGGCTGGACCGGATATCGTCTCGCGCGGCTTCGTCTACATGCAGGATGCCCGGCCGCTGCTACGCAGGGCGGAAGCGATGTTGAAACGGAGCTTGAACCGGCTTGGCGAGAAGGAGTCTTACGATCAAAACGCTTGGCTGCGGGCGACACAACAGCAGCTGCGGCGGTATTTTGCCAAAGAAGTGGGCCGAACTCCGCATATCATGCCGTCCATTCTCGAAGTCTAGCATTCCTAAGGGAACCTTCCGTGCAAGGGGGTTCCCTTTTTTTATTTGACCGCCTGTTCACATTTCTATATAATGTGTAAAAATATAGGAGATTCCGAAGGAGGGAGATCGAATGAGGAAGGAACCCGCGATTCGTTCCGTGATCAGCCGCCAGTTGGAAAAGAAAGGATATTCCTTGCACCGCTTTTCCCACCTCTCGGGAATCAATCGGGGGACGCTCAGCGCTATTTTAAATGGAAATCCCCCCAAACCGATCTCCATCGGGCAGCTGGATCTGATGACCAAAGCGCTCGAACAGCCGATCGGGCTATATTATCGCTTATATATCGATGAATGTCTCGATGCTGAACATCCCAACCGGCGGAGGTTGAAGTCGTTTCTGCTCCGTTGTGCGGAAATTGGCGAATGGGACTGTATCGAGGAGGTGTTGTCCCGACTGGCAGAGGACCTGTCCTATCTTCCGATGGTTTTTGCCATTGGTGAGGAACTTTACGAGGAAGGAAAAGGCGAAGCGGCGAGGTTATTCTACCAGTCCGTATGCGAATACGAGAAATACCAGCATTCGGAACGGTTGGCGATGAGTCAATACCGTCTGTTCCGGATGCGGCTGGGGGACCATGCGGAGACGAACTTGCGTGCGGCAACCTGGTTCGAGCCCTACCGCAACCGGCTCCCCGAGGATCTTCAGCTCGATGGGCTGCTGCATCTGGCTAACGCTTACTACTCCCTGCAAAAGTGGACGTATGTGGAGCGATTTGCCGAGGAGCTGCAGGTACTAGCCCGACTTATGTATGAAAGGTGTCGTAAATCGGCAAGCCCTCATCCGTATCAGGAGCTGCGCTGCGAACGCCATTTGGTGGTCTATTACGGACAGGGCTATTTGTTAAAAAGCTCGGCATTGGAGCATCAAGGCAAGTATGAGGAAGCGTTGGCCTGTGTGGCGGGCTACGAGGATTTGAGCTGGTTTGAAGGCCTGGATGAGACCGGCTTCAAAGAAGTAGAGAAGTTTAAAGTTTGGGCGAGAGCGAATCGCTACAACCTGGAGATTTTAAATGGAAATGCGGCGATTCTTCCGGAGTATATCAAGCTGCTTAAAGAGCATCCCTATGAAGTACTTCCCAGCTTGAGAATTATTGTTGAAGCGGCCAATCTTAACGGTTTTCCAATCGACGACGTATTAAAAGAGTTTCCTGTGAATACGGATTTATATAGCCAATTTCCGAATCATTATGTATCTGTAGTGAATAAGGACCGGTATCTGGATCTCAACTATCAACTGGCCATTTATCTGCTGCGCAAACAGAATATCGAGGAAGGCTTGGGGAGATTGGTCTACGCGCTCAAATACGCCGTTTCGCTCCGGAACAAAGAGTTCTTCATGAGAATGGTCCCGCTATTTGAGCAGCATCGAATGGAGGCTACGCCGCAGCAACTGCAGGAGTATGTAACCTTGATGGGGGAGGTGTTGGAAAGTGCGGAAGTGGATAGTGGCGGTCGCCCTGGTCATTAGTTTAGGCACGGGGGTATTGGGCAGCATCGGTCATGGGAGCCAGTTGACAGCTTATGAGAACGGGGTAGGGGGTTAAGAAGGCGCCGGCTATGCCGGACCGGATAACCTCCTGTCCGAAACTCGCAGCCGATCGTACGGGGAAAGCCCCTGTGCACATCGGCTTTTTGTATGTAATAAAAAGTTAATTGTTCAAAAGGACGCTTTGCACGATTATCCCCTTCGATCAGGGAGCCGAGTCAAGAGCCGCCTTACTCCATGCCCCTTACTCCATACTCCATGCCCCTCACTCCGTGCCCCTGCCCCCCCTGAATGAAAGGGATAATCGTGTAAAGGTAGCAATGAGGGACACCCAGGCGCGACAGCCTCCCATTTATACATAGTCTTCTTCGCCGGAACATGAGATAATAAAAGCTGGCATGTGCAGGAATACCGATCCTGATGACTTATACCGATTATGTGAAAAAGGTGGAAAGACAGATGAATATTCCCGATTCAACCCGGCAAGGAAGTCCCGAAGTCGTAACCTTCGGCGAAAGTATGGCCCTGCTGATTGCAGAAGGAGGCAAAGGGCTGGAGTATGCAAACGCTCTCTCCCCTTCGTTCGGAGGGGCGGAATCCAACGTAGCGATCGGATTGGCCCGGCTGGGGCAAACCTCCGGATGGTGCGGCCGACTGGGCGATGATCCGTTTGGACGCCGGATCTTGAAGGCCATCCGCGGCGAAGGCGTGGACGTGTCTCGCGCGAAGCTGACGGACGAAGCGCCTACGGGCATGATGGTGCGGGAGAACGTGGCGGGCAAAAGCTCGGTCTACTATTACCGCAAGCTGTCCGCGGCCAGCATGATGCGTCCGGAGCATCTGGACGAAGCCTACATCGCCGGAGCCCGGGTGCTGCATCTCACGGGCATTACGCCGGCGCTCAGCGCTTCTTGCGTGGAAACGGCCCATGCGGCGGTGGACATCGCCAAGCGGCACGGGGTGAAGGTCAGCTTCGATCCCAACTTGCGCTTGAAATTATGGAGTGTCGAGGACGCGCGCAAGGTATTGCTGCCGCTGGCGATGAAGGCGGATTATTTCCTGCCGGGACTCGATGAGTTGAAGTTGTTATACGAGACCGAATCGGTGGATGCGATCCTCGGCAAGCTGCAGGAGTTATCCGCCGTCAGCATTATCAAAGGCGGGGAGGACTGCACCTACGTGCTGGAGCAAGGCCAACTGACATCAGTCCCGTATTATAAAGTGGAGCATGTGATCGATACGGTGGGAGCGGGCGACGGATTTTGCGCCGGATTTCTGGCGGGGGTTGTGCGTGGATACAGCATGGTTGAGGCGGTGCGCCTTGGCAATCTGGTTGGCGCACAAGTGATCCAGGCCGTAGGCGATTGGGAAGGCCTGCCTAGCGCAGCGGAGATCGAACGGTTGTTGTCCGGCAAAGGGCATGTCGAGCGGTAGAGAGGCGGCTGCGTTTCTGCGGAGGCTTGATGTGCAGAAATGTTAACGTGATCAAACTGGTGAGATTCAAACCCCAAACAACCGCGGGAGCGCAGGCTCCGGCGGTTGTTTGGGGTTTAGGGAATAGAAACACTTGCAGCAGTGCAGTGACTTGGGCGAGTGAAGCGGGCCGTCACGCGCGGCTGATCCTGCGGATTCAACGTCTGCCTTCGCTGCCTATCGCCGCCTGTTCCAGCTCAAGCAGCCGGGTTTTCATCTCCAGCCCGCCGCGGTAGCCGGTGAGCGTCCCATTCTTGCCGATCACCCGGTGGCATGGAACGGTAATGAGCAATGGATTAGCCCCGATCGCCGTACCCACGGCACGGACGGCAGCCGGCTTGCCGATGGACTGGGCGATGTCCGTATAAGACCGGGTCTGCCCGAACGGAATCGAGCCGAGTGCCTTCCATACGTCTTGTTGAAACGGAGTTCCCTGCAGGTCAAAAGCGAGGGTAAAGTTCTGGCGCTCCCCGCGAAAATACTCCGACAATTCCGCCGCATAAGGAGCCATCCGGCGGTCATCCTGCGTAAGCGAACTGCCGGGATATCGGCGGTTCGCCCAGGCGGTCAGTTCATCCAACGGGCCGCCGGAGGAGCCGACAAACGCCAGCCCCCGCTCGGTAGCGGCGAGATACAGGCCCCAGGAAGCCTCTTGAAGCCGGGACCAATATATCGGCAGGTATTGAGGGGTTGTCATGGTGCATATACCTCCAGAGAAAGAATCGAGCAGCCTGAAGCGAGCAAGATCAGATCCGCCCGCCTGTCTGCATTTTGCGATATTCGTTCGGCGTGATGCCGGTCGTTTTCTTGAATAAGGTGATCATATAGGCGGAACTGCCGATCCCCACGTCCCGGGCGATCTCCGCAACGGTCCGCTGCGATTCGGCCAAAGCCCGCTGCGCCTCCTCGATTCGCCGCCGCCCCAGGTATTCCGTCGGCGTCATCCGCATGACCCGTTTAAACGTTCGCTGCAGATGGTACGGGCTGCCGTGGCACCACTCCGCCAGCGTCTCCAGCGTGAGCTTGTCCCGGTAGTGCCGGTCGATATATTCGACGATCTGATCGACCCATTCCCGATCCGGCAGCCGCTGTCCCTCCGGTTTGCAGCGTTTGCAGGGGCGGAAACGGGCGGCTTTGGCCTGCTCCGCGTTGGCGAAGACTAGAACATTCTCCCGCTTGGGCGGCCTCGATTTGCAGGAAGGCCGGCAGAAGATGCCTGTGCTGGCTACCGCATAGTAAAAATGTCCGTCCTGCGAAGGATCATTGGTGAGAATCGCTTGCCACTGTGCCTCGCTGGGGGGTTGATACTTCGCGCCGTGGGTCATGGGTTTCACCTCCAGCCTTAGTATACCTTGGTCGGGGGAACGGCGCCACGGGGAGCGAAAGGAAAAGCAAGATAACGAAATGTGGAGGAACCGCCCCGAAAGTCAAAATTTTGCACAGCAAAGCCCAAAATCTCCCCTTTTAGAACGGGTTCACTCTACTTATGATGGGCATAAGCAACGATCGGTTCGAAAGGGGCAGACAAACGATGTGGAGATATGCGATTGAGGACGCCGTTGAGAAAATTCGGGTGAATCTGGATCGATACGGGACGCGATTCCCCCACGTAAGCAAGAAGGGGACTTACCTTCTAAACGACAACGACGATTGGACGAACGGATTTTGGAGCGGCCTGCTATGGCTGTGTTACGAATATACGGGGGATGAGGTGTTCCGCCGGGGAGCCGTACGTACGGTAGAAGACTTTCACCGCCGTCTCGCGGAGAACAAGGTGCTGGATCACCATGATATCGGCTTTCTATACTCTTTATCATCCAAAGCGCAATGGATGGTCGAAAAAGACGAGCGTGCCCGCCAATTGACGCTTGAGGCGGCGGATATGCTGTTGAAGCGCTGGCGCCCGGCCGGAGGGTATATTCAGGCTTGGGGACCGGAAGGAGACGCCAAGGAAGGCGGCCGGATCATCATCGATTGCCTGATGAATTTGCCCCTCCTGTTCTGGGCGGGAGAGCAAACCGGCCGCTCCGTTTATGCGGAAGTGGCAAGGATGCAGGCGGATAAATCGAGACGTTACCTGGTGAGGGGGGACGACAGTTCCTATCACACCTTCTTCTTCGATCCGCAAACCGGCGAACCCATCGGCGGGGCGACGCATCAAGGGTATACGAACGGTTCAACGTGGACGCGCGGGCAGGCCTGGGGGGTATACGGTTTCGCGCTGGCGTATCGTTATACGAAAAATCCGGTCTATTTGGACACTTCGAAGAGGATGGCTCGGTATTTTTTGGAGCACTTGCCGGAGGACCACGTCGCTTATTGGGATTTTGACGTTCCTTTGGAGTCGGGGACGTTCCGCGACAGTTCCGCATCCGCCATCGTGGCCGCAGGCTTGCAGGAATTAATCGGTTTGCTGGGGGAACATGATCCGGATCGGGAAGATTTCCAGCAAGGGCTGATCCGTTCGATCACCTCGCTGGTGCGGAACTACGCCACGATCGGCGAGCAGGCGGAAGGTCTGTTGAAGCATGGCTCCTATCATGTCAGGGGAGGGCAGTCTCCGGACGATTTCATGATCTGGGGCGATTATTTCTACCTGGAAGCCCTGATCCGGCTGGAAAGCGGCAAAGTAGGATACTGGTATGAGCGCTGACGATTGCGGCAGCCGGGAAGCCCTGGCAATCATTGTATTTAGGTAAACTTGCCGGAGGGCTGATAGAATAAGGAGAAGAGCATGAGAAGGGAACGAATCACATGTTTAAACTGACTTACTATCGCCGCATTCAGTTGTCGTTCCTCTTGTTGATCTTTATTCCGCTCATTGCCGTCTCGGTCATTTCCTTTGTTCTGATCCGGAGCTCCATGGTCGAGAAGCTGCAGCTCAGCAACGAGAATCTGCTGAACGTCATGATCGACGAACTGAACAAGACGATCGACGATGTGACGTTCGCCTCGCATTTTATCGTGAATGATGAGAATTTTCGCGCGAACCTGAACGCATTTGCCGATACGGAACGGCTGAACGATTACGAGGATTATGTGCATTTTTCGCAGATTCAGGAGGTATTCTCGCTGATTAATTCCAAGCCGCTGAATAACAGCATCCGCATGTATCTCGTTAACCGGCGGCATTTCGTGATTTCCTCCGGCACCGAGGAGCTCACTTCGATCAATGCCAATGTGGACAAGCTGATGGATCGCGTCGATCTTCAAAAACCGGAGAAATTGCAATGGCTCGGCATGGCGGACAGCGGTTCCGGAAAAAACAGCAGATATTACATCGCCAGAGTGATTTACGACAACCACGAGAGCCGGGAGGTCTCCGTGCTGCTCGTTTCCATCTCCGAATCGTACTTCACCAAGCTGCTTGGACAGGTCGAATTCGGCAAGGTGGCCCTGTTTGACGCCGAGGGCGGGGTGATCGCGGGCAACCCGGAGTTAACCCCGTCTCATCATACGGATACCAAAGGCAACCTGCTTACGGTCAGAACCATCTCCAAATCGAGCTGGAAGCTCGTTTATGAAACCTCCGAAACGGAATGGGCCGGCCAAATTTCACGCGCTTTTTACGCCGGGATTGGCGGTGTGCTGCTACTGTTTATCGTATTTTCCGCCACCTCGGTCCTGATTGCCAAGAGATTGCACAGCCCGATTCTCAAGCTTCAACGCGTCGTACGGCAATTTGGCATGGGGAATCTGGACGCCCGGCTGGACGTGAAAGGCAAGGACGATATCGCCGAGTTGGGACAAACGCTGAATACGATGCTGGGCCAGCTTCAGAAGTTGATTTACGACATTGAGCAGGAGCAAGAACAAAAAAGGGTCATGGAGCTGGAGGCTTTGTTCATGCAAATTCGCCCCCACTTTTTGATCAACACGCTCAACTCGATCAAATGCAGTCTGATCTTGAACCGGGATACGCTGCATAGCGGAATCATCGATTCGCTGATGAGCCTGCTTCGGGCTTACTTGAAAGTCAACGAACCGGCAACCCTCCGGGAGGAATGCAAGCTGCTGGCCCATTATACGGACATTATGAAAATCCGGAATGAAATCCCTCTGCAGTTGATCGTCGAGCTGGACCCGGCGACGGAGCGGCTGATCGTTCCCAAATTGATTTTGCAGCCGCTGGTGGAGAACGCCGTCGTTCATGGACTGGTTGACCAGCAGGAACCTCGAATCACGGTTTGCTCGGAAGCGGTTCCTACGGGCGTCATCATCCAGATTTCGGACAATGGTTGCGGAGCGGACGAAGCCGTGTTGGCCCGGTTGAACCGAGTGCTGCAGAATGCAAATGGGGAACAAGACGAGTCTTATCGCAGAGTGGGCTTGATCAATGTGATGCAACGGCTGAGATTAACCTTCGGGCCGGAGGCGCGTTTGTCGCTGCAAAACCGCCCGCAAGGCGGGGTGTCCGCAACACTGTATTTGCCGCAGGCCAATCATCATGTTCTTCCGACGAGAGGAGAGGAATTAGGATGTACCGAGTGATGCTTATCGACGATGACGTACCGATGCTCAAAGTGCTCCGGCAGATGATCGATTGGGAAGCGCTGAATCTGCAAATCGTCGGCAGTACCTACTCCAGTGCCAAGGCGCTGCTTCTGTTTGACGAAGTGCAGCCGGATATCGTGATCACGGACATCGGCCTGCCGCAAACCAACGGCATTGAACTGGCCGAACGGTTTACCCGGGAGAAGCCGGACACCCGCATCATTTTTCTGACCTGTCACGAGGATTTCCATTATGCCCAGCAGGCGGTGAAGCTGAAAGCCGACGATTATTTGCTGAAGGATCAATTGACAGGGGAGCAATTGGAGCAAAGCTTGGGTAAATCGGTGCGCTTGTTGAAATCAAAGGAAGGGCTGATCTACCGCGATTCGGCAAGCTTCAACAACCAGTTGTTCCGCCAGGATTTGCTGCAAAGGGTGATCGCGGGTGCGGCGTCTGAAGCCACGCTGGATTATGCGGCTCAAATCGGAATATCCTGGAGGTACCCGTGGTTTAAATTCGGAATGGTGAGCCTTCACTTTTCCAGCTTTGACAAACGTTACAAGCAAAATGAATATCAGCTGATTTTATACGCCATCTACAATATCGCCTTGGAATTGTCCGAATCGAGCGAAGGGATCACGCCGTTCCTGGAGCAGGAGAATCTCGTGATTCTCTATAATTACCGGGCGAATCTGGCGCATAACGCCGCGTCGGATTTCCAACATTTTTTACGGCGGCTGCGCGATCGGTGCGCCCGTTTCCTGAAGATAGAGGTCAGCATCGTTGCTTTTACAGGAAAAATGGAGCTGGCGACCCTCGGTCCGATTTATCAGGAAATCCTTCATGACAAACATGAGTTTTACGCGGGGATCGATTATACGCTTTCGGATTCAACTCAGATCACCTCGCGAATGTTCCAGACCGCCCCTGCGGGTTTTCTGGACGGCTATGTCTCCAAGCTGGAGCAGGCGGTGATCCGGCAGGATCTGGACGGGATCCGCAGCACTTTGCGCGGTATCGGTGAAAGCGCGCGCGGGATGTCGATCGATCCGGACGACTTTGCCCGGGAGATGTCCTTTATGCTTCGCGGCATCGAGATGATGTTCTCCAACTTGAAATTCGGCGAAGACTTGTTCGTTTACCTCGTGTTGTCCCGGACGTTGGACGATTCGATGGAGTTGGTGGAGAGGAAGCTTGTGCAAATTGCCGAAAACCGGCATAAAGGACCGGCGAGCCGTCCGCAAGAGCCCAAATTGCAAGTGGTTCAGCAATATATCGAACAGCATCTGGCCGACAATATTACCTCGATCGATATGGCGCGTTATCTCTACTTGAATCCCAGCTATTTTTCGCGTTATTTTAAGCGCATGACCGGCGTGACTTTTACGGACTATGTGCATCAGTACAAAATGAAATTGGCGACCAAAATGCTGAAAATGTCCAATCAGAATCTGGAGTCGTTAGCGATCGGATTGGGATATTCGGATCGAACGTATTTTTCGAAAGTGTTTAAGAAGTATGTGGGAACGACGCCAAGCGAATACAAAACCAAACATACGGCGCGCAAGTAATTTGTCGCCGCTGCCGCCACCACCACCGCCCCTTCGGGCGGTTTTCTTTTGCGCTCGCCGGACACAAAGGTCAAAATCGTGCACAAGGCTGGTCAGAATCCGTCCTTCAAGCCGCCGCCCGATGCAGTACGATAAGGACAACTTATTTTTAGTTGAGGTGATGCAACGTGGAGGCTGCTAAACAACCGGTGTCCCAAAGGCTGGGGACGCCGCGGAAATTCTGGACTCCCCAGCGGAGAGAGGCGTTGATCGGATGGCTGTTCCTGGTGCCGGAGATCGTCGGGATGATTTTTCTGAACGTGTTTGCGCTTGGATTTTCCCTGTATTTGAGTTTATCCAAATGGGATTTACTGTCGGGGGTTAAGGGCATTGAGTTTACCGGATTCGATAATTATCTCAAGATGTTCCAGGATCCAACCATTCTACAGGCGTTAAAGAACAATCTCATCTATATGGTTCTGACGGTGCCGATCCCGATCGCCATCGCTTTGGTGCTCGCCGCACTGATTCAGAACAGCGTATTTTTCAAAGACTATTTCAAAGTCGCGTTCTTCATCCCGTATATTTCTTCGATCATCGCGATTGCCGCGGTGTGGAGCGCTTTGCTCCATCCTTCGCTTGGCCCCGTCAATCAGCTCTTGATGGAACTGGGGATTCATCACCCGCCCAAATGGCTGGTCGACCCGAAAACGTCGCTGCTGTCAATCGCCATTATCAGTTCCTGGGCAAGTCTTGGCTATACGATCATTATTTATATGGCGGGACTGACGAATATTTCGAACGAGATCTACGAAGCTGCGGAAATCGACGGGGCCGGCGCGCTCAAAAAGTTTTTTGCCATTACCGTACCGATGCTGCGTCCGACGACGTTCTTCCTGCTGATCACGATGCTGATCGGTTCGTTCAAAGTATTCGATATCATCGCCTTCTTGACCGAGGGCGGCCCGAACAATTCATCTACCGTGCTCGTATTCCGCATCTACGAAGAAGGCTTTAAATACTACAATATGGGCTACGCTTCGGCGATTTCCTGGCTGCTGTTCGCCATTATCGGCTTGCTGACGGCAGTCACCTGGAAAATGCGTAACGAAGAATAGGAGGAAGATGCCAATGCAATCGATTCGGAAAAATGGATCTAAAATCGTGATCACAGCCCTCATGGGCGCCTTGTCCGTCATGTTTCTGGTACCGCTGATCTGGATGATATCCGCAGCGTTCAAGTACGAGAAAGATGTCATGCGTTTTCCGATCCAATGGATTCCCGAAAAGATCAATGTAGCGTATAATTTCAAGGAAGTTTGGATGGGACGGGTTCCTTTCTATGATTTCTATTTTAACTCTTTTCAAATCGCGATCTTGACGACCTGCATCACGCTTGTGATCTCTTCCATGTCGGCGTATGCTTTGACGAAAATCCATTTCAAAGGCCGGAGTCTGGTGTTCGCGGCGCTGTTATCGTTCATGATCATTCCCGATCAGGCGACGTTAATTCCGCGCTTTCTGCTGATCCGTTGGTTTGGCCTTTACAATACCCATGCCGCGATTATTCTGATGAGCATGTTCTCGATTTATTTCACTTTCCTGTTGCGGCAATTCATGCACGGCGTCAGCGACGAGTACATCGAAGCGGCGCGAATCGACGGGGCGGGCCATCTGCGGATCTTCGCCTCCATCATGGTCCCGCTTTGCAAGCCGGTGCTCGCCACGGTAGCCATCATCAAATTTATCTGGACCTGGAACGATTACCAGAATCCGCTCATTTTCTTGCTGGACAAGGATTTGTATACGATACCGCTGGGGATGACGTTGTTCCGCGACGACTATACGAACAATTATGCGATCATGATGATGGCAGCGTTGTCCGCGATCGTTCCGCTGGTTATCGTGTTTATCGCCTTGCAGAAGCAGGTCATCAACGGGATCGCCTTGGGCGGTGTAAAAGGCTGATCGATCCCGCATGCCCCGAAAAGTCAAAAATGTAATCCCATCACCTCAAAATTGTGCACTTGGCTTCTTCCACAGCTAACTATAATTAGGGGTGAAAAAACGCAACACTCAATCATTCCATACGGGGGGAAGCAATATGAAGCACAAAGGGAAGCAAAAATTATCCGTAATACTCGGTGCATTTCTGGCCGTGACCTTGCTGTTAAGCGGGTGCGGGAACTCCGGGAATTCGGCAGCGAATGGGGGTTCTGCGGCGGACGCCAATAGCGGGAGCGCCCAAGCCGAGAAGCAAGTGACCATCACTTACTACAACTGGGATAACGAAGCGCAATCGGCAGGCACCGATGCCATGTTGCAGGAATTCATGGATCAAAACCCGAATATCAAGGTAGAGCATAAAGTGCTCGTTCCCGGCGATTCCGTGGAAATGCTGAAAAAACTCGATTTCCTCATTTCCTCCGGAGAGGCGATCGACGTGGTGCAATTGCCGAGCCTGGGGGCCGTGCTGGAACGGGCAACCCGGGGAGCGCTTGCCCCTCTGAACGAGTTCTATGAGCAGGAGAGCCTGGTTCCGGAAGATGAGTATTATGTGAATGCCAAGGTAGACGACAAGTATTATGGCATGCAGTACACCAAGAGCATCAACTATGTCATGCTTAACAAGGATGCCCTGGATGAAGCGGGTCTGGAAGTACCGAAATTCGGGTGGACCTGGGACGATTACCGGGAGTACGCCAAGAAGTTGACCCAAGGCGAAGGGGTAGATAAACGTTACGGCACCTATTTTCATACCTGGGAGCTCTACATGAACGCACCGGCGCAGACCATGATGAAAGATCCGTTCCTGTACGATGACGGCACAACGATCTTGGCCGATCCAACGTATAAATACTTCTTCCAGCTCCGCAAAGATATGGAGGAGAAGGATCAATCGGCCAAGCCATACAGCGACGTGCTTGCCGCGAAGCTGAACTACCGTACCGAATTTTTCAATGAAGAGGCTGCCATGATTCTGACCGGCAACTTTACAATTCCGGATCCGGGCAATACCGAACAGTATCCTCATGATTTCAAGACGGCTTTCGCTCCGGTGCCGGTGCCTCCTGCCGGTTCCGAACCTAAAGGTTACGAGGGCAAATACTTCACCAGCGGCAACATGCTGGCGATGGGAGAAACCTCGGAGAACAAGGAAGCTTCCTTCAAGTTGATGCGATTTATGACGACGGCGGATTCGGACAACCGTGCGGAATTCTCCGGTTACAAGAAAGCGAATAACGAAGAGCTGTTGACCAAGCTGGTCGCCGGCAAAGAGGACATGTACGATATGGATTCGCTGAAATATACGCTGTTCGACGACGATATCCAGTTCCTGGACGGCGCGCAAGTCATGACGACGGCAACCTCCGAATTGACTAAAGTGATTGATGACGGCTTCAGCAAATTTATGCTCAGCAACGAACCGATCGACGAAGTGCAGCAATGGATGGTGGATGAAGCAACGAAAATCATCAATGAAAAAGGCGTTGTTAAATAAGAGGGACCTGGAGCAGGTCTTGGCAACGTAAAGCAAGGCTTTGGGAAGTCCACCGGCTTTCCAAAGCCTTCTTTGCACGCCGGGAGCGCTGAGATTAAAGGGAGATGGGGATGTTGTCAATAGGGAAACCGACGGAGGGGGGAGGCGCTTTGCCTTCCCCGGAACAATTGACTTGGCAGGATATGGAGATGGGGATGTTCTGCCATTTCGGCCTCAATACGTTCTGCGATCAGGAGTGGGGAGACGGCACGGATTCTCCCGAACGGTTTAATCCGGCACAGCTGGACGCCAGGCAATGGGTAAGTACGGCCAAAGCTTGCGGATTTCGTTACTTTGTACTGACGGCCAAGCATCATGACGGGTTTTGCTTGTGGCCGACGTCGACCACCGATTATTCCGTTGCTTCCAGTCCATGGCGGGAGGGGCGCGGGGATGTCGTCAGAGAGTGCGCTGAAGCTTGCCGAGAGGAAGGGATGGGCTTCGGCATTTATTTGTCGCCCTGGGACAGGCATGAACCTAGTTATGCCGATCCGAAGGCGTACGACGATTTCTATGCTCGTCAATTGGAGGAACTGCTGACAGGCTACGGCCCGCTTGTGGAAATCTGGTTCGACGGGGCCGGCTCGGAGGGACGGGAGTACGATTGGCCGAGAATCATGGAACTGGTCAAGCGGCACCAGCCCGGGGCGATGGTGTTTAATATGGGGGCGCCTACGATTCGTTGGGTCGGCAATGAGGATGGTCTTGCCCCCTATCCTTGCTGGAACACGGCGGAGTCTGCTAAAGGCAGCATGTTCAGCGAAGCTTCGTTGAAGTGGCTGCCCGAGACGCCCAAGTGGGTGCCGGCAGAATGCGATGTGCCCCTCCGAAAAGACCGTTGGTTTTGGCATGCCGGGGAAGAGCACTTGCTGTTGTCTGTGGAACAGCTGATGAATATCTACTACCAGTCCGTCGGGCATGGAGCCACATTGCTGCTCAATGCGGCTCCCGATGACAGAGGGCTGATTCCGGAAGCCGACGTGCTTCGGCTCCGGGAATTCGGCAGGGAAGTCCAACGCCGTTTCGACCAGGCCTTGGCGGAAACGTCAGGGGAGGGAGATCGAATGGAGGTGGAACTTGACGGGGGGCGCGTGATCGACCATTTCGTCATGATGGAAGACCTCGCTTATGGAGAGCGGGTGCTTGAATACGTGCTGGAAGCCCAAGTAGACGGCGAGTGGCTGGCATTGAAACGCGGCAGCGCGATCGGTCACAAGAAAATCGACGCTGTTGCTCCCGTTCGTACTGATAAAATTCGGCTTCGGATCGCGAAGGCGTCTGCCGAACCGAAGATCAGGAAGCTCGCCGTCTATTACTGCGGAGGTGAATTGACATGAGCCTGCTCACATGGAAGAACGGACAATATTGGCTGGACGGCCGCCCTTACCGGATCGTTTCGGGGGCGATCCATTACTTCCGGGTTGTTCCGGAATATTGGAAAGATCGGCTTCTGAAATTGAAAGCAAGCGGATTTAATACGGTCGAAACCTACATTGCCTGGAATGTGCATGAGCCGAAGGAGGGAGAGTTCCATTTTACCGGGATGGCCGATGTCGTCTCTTATATCGAACTGGCCGGCGAGCTTGGACTTCATGTGATCGTTCGGCCAAGCCCGTTTATTTGCGCGGAATGGGAGTTCGGAGGACTTCCCGGCTGGCTGCTGCGTTACGGTGATATTCAGCTTCGTTGCTCCGACCCGTTCTATTTAAGCAAGGTAGACCGGTATTACAATGAATTGATCCCCCGGCTTGTGCCGTTGCTCTCCACGCATGGGGGGCCGATCCTGGCCGTTCAAGTGGAGAACGAGTACGGCAGTTACGGCAATGACCGGGAGTATCTTGACTATCTGCGCAACGGGCTGCTTCGGCGGGGAATCGATGTTCTGCTGTTTACTTCGGACGGGCCGACGGATGAGATGCTGCTTGGGGGGACGCTGCCGGATGTTCATGCTACGGTGAATTTCGGTTCCCGCGTACAGGAATCGTTCCGGAAATATCGGGAATACCGCACGGAAGAACCGCTCATGGTGATGGAATACTGGAACGGCTGGTTCGATCACTGGATGGAGGATCACCACGTGCGGGATGCATCTGACGTTGCCGAAGTGCTGGACGAGATGCTGGAGCAGGGTTCGTCGATCAATATGTACATGTTTCACGGGGGAACCAATTTCGGCTTCTATAACGGAGCGAATCATATCGCGGCCTACGAGCCGACGATCACAAGCTATGATTACGACGCTCCGCTTACGGAATGGGGAGATCCGACGGAGAAACTGGCGGCCGTCCGGGCGGTGCTTGGCAAGCATGGCATCGAACCTGCGTGCCCATTCCCCGAGCCGGTTCCGAAGATAGCTTACGGAAAAGTCGCCTTGACGGATCGGGCGGAGTTGCTTGCCGAAGGCAACCTGGAACAGTTGTCCGAACCGGTGAACAGCGTATCCATTCAGCCGATGGAGAAATTCGGGCAATCCTACGGGTTCATCCTGTATTCCACGTTTCTCGACGGGCCGCGGACCGGACAACAATTGTTCCTTCAGGAAGTTCGCGACCGGGCCCAGGTGTTCCTGGACGGGCGGCCGATCGGGGTCATCGAACGCTGGAATCCTCAGTCCCTGGATATTTCCGTACCGGCCGGCGGGGCAAAGTTGGACATTCTCGTCGAAAATATGGGACGGATCAACTACGGGCCGCTTCTTCGTGATGCGAAGGGAATAACCGAGGGGGTACGGATCGACAACCAGTTCCAGTACGGATGGACGGTCCGTACGCTGCCGCTGGATCCGGACGCGCTCGTTGCGCTCGAATACAAGGACTCTGACGGACAGGCGGAGGGCGCTGCGGGCGAACCGGGAATGCCTGGTTTTTATCGCGGCTGCTTCGAGGCGAAGGAAATCGGGGATACGTTTTTGCGCTTGGACGGCTGGAATAAAGGCGTCGCGTGGATCAACGGCTTTAACCTTGGCCGTTATTGGAAGGCCGGACCGCAGCGAGCCTTGTATATTCCCGGACCTTTGCTCCGGAAAGGGAAAAACGAGTTGGTTCTGTTTGAATTGCACGGGTGTCCTGAAAATCGCGAGATTTCGCTGACGGACCGGCCCGATCTTGGGAGGATCGCCGCCGTTGACGATGCGGTGCTGAATTTTGTGCAGGACGAGGAATTGTAAATCCGTCAGGGATGATCAAAAAGCTCCATCCGATCCGGGTTGTCCGGATTCGGATGGAGCTTCTTCTCGTGACAGGATGACGGGAATTCCGCTATCTCGCCATCCATCCCCCGTCAACGCAGAGGATATGGCCGTTCAGGTAATCCGAGGCGGCGGAGGCGAGGAAGACGGCCGGGCCCTTCACGTCCTCCGGCGTCCCCCAACGCTCGGCGGGAATGCGATCCGTGATCGAGGCTTTCCGGTTCTCGTCGGCCCGGATCGGCGCCGTGTTGTCGGTAGCCATATATCCCGGGGCGATCGCGTTGACTTGCAGGCCATGGGAAGCCCATTCGTTGGCGAAAGCCTTGGTTAAGCCGGCGACCCCGTGTTTGCTGGCCGTATAGCCGGGCACGTTGATCCCGCCCTGGTAGGAGAGCATGGAGCAGATATTAATCATCTTGCCGCTGCCGCGCTCGATCATATGGCGTCCGGCGATTTGCGACAGCAGAAAAACCGTGCTCAGGTTGAGATTGATGACGTCAAACCAGTCCTTCTCGCTGTGGTCTTTCGCCGGCGTCCGGCGGATGATGCCTGCATTGTTAACCAGGATATCGATATGTCCCGTCAATGTGAGCGCCTCGTCGAAGGTATCCTGCAGTTTGGAATGATCGCTGAGATCGACGATGATTTCCGAAGCTTTCCGGCCCAAAGCCGTGATTTTGCCCACGGTTTCAGCACTGCTGCTGAGGGACGCGCAAACGACGTCAGCACCGGCTTCAGCCAGTCCAATCGCGATCCCTTGGCCCAGTCCGCCGGCGGCTCCGGTGACAAGGGCGGTTTTGCCCGTTAAATCAAACAGTTTCATAAATACATGCTCCTCCTTAAGATCACGTTCGCTTCGTTTATTTGTCCGTGAATTCGATCGTTACGCCGGCGCGTTCATAGGGCTCTGCAGCCTCGGGGGAGAGGCCGCGATCGGTGATGATCCGCGAGATTTCGCTGAGTGCAGCGAAGGTGCGAAGGGCTGTCTGTCCGAACTTCTGATGGTTCATGACGGCAATCGCCTCGCGGGAGGTTTCGATCAGAGCCCGCTTGAAGTCGATTAAATCGCCGGTATAGATCGACAGTCCATGTTCCGGATGAATGCCGGTCGCCGAAATAAAGGACTTCCGGATGTTGAGCTGACGCACGTACGCCGCCGACTCCGGCCCGGCCAGCATGTTGCGGACGCGATAGCCCCCCGGCACGACAAGCCGGATCTGGTCCTTGGCCGCCAGCTCGCTGATGATGTATACATCGTTAGTCACGACGGTCAGCGGCCGGTTCTCCAGCCGCCGGGCAAGCTCCAGCGTGGTGCTGCCGCCATCAAGCGCGATAATATCGCCCTCCTGGATGTGGTTTAAGGCGAGGCGGGCGATTTCGCTTTTCTCCTCGGCGTGTTTAGCCAGCGGCTCCTTGGACGGCAGGATGCCGTATTGGTCGCTTTGGGCGAGCATAGCCCCGCCGTGCACACGCACCAGGAGCCCCTGCTCCTCCAGCTTGGCGAGATCCTCCCGGATCGTCTTGCCGGTGACGCCCAGGCTCTCGCTTAACTCCGCCACCGTCACTTCCTTCTGCGTCAGCAGAACCTCCATGATTTTCTCATAACGTCGAATTGGATTCATGCCAGATGCTCACTCTTCCTTATTTCAAGTCTTTCATGGGAACCGCGTCCATGTCCGCATAAGCTTTGTTGTCGCCGGCCATTCCCCAAATAAACGTATAATTGCTGGTTCCCACCCCGCTGTGGATCGACCAGCTTGGCGAGATGACGGCTTGCTCGTTGCGCATCACGATATGCCGGGTTTCGCTGGGTTCGCCCATCAAATGGAAAACAACTGCGTCTTCCGCCAAATCGAAATACATATAAGCTTCCATGCGGCGCGGATGGACGTGGGCGGGCATCGTGTTCCACATGTTGCCGGTCTTGAGCTGGGTCATTCCCATGACGAGCTGGGAGCTTTGAATGCCGTTCTCGTGAATGAACCGGTGGATGGTGCGGTCGTTCGAATTTTCGATCGAACCCAGCGCTCCGGATTCCGCTTCCGCCAGCGTTGTTTTGGCCGTAGGGAACTCCTGATGCGCCGGAGCGGAATTCAAATAAAATTTGGCCGGCTTGGCCGCCTCCTTGCTGCGGAAAATCACTTCGCGCGCGCCCTTGCCAACGTACAAGCAATCCTTGGTGTTCAGTTCATATTCCGTCCCGTCGACGACGATCGTTCCCGGCCCGCCGACATTGATGGCACCGAGCTCGCGCCGTTCGAGGAAATAAGAGACGCCCAGCTCCTTGAGATCGGTCTCAAGCTTGACCTCCTGCCGCACCGGGGTTGCGCCGCCGATGATCAGCCGATCCTCGTGCGTGAGCACCAGCTCCAGCCGATCCGGCGTAAACAAGGTGGGAATGTGGAATTCTTTGCGCAGCCGGTCCGTATCGAATTGCTTGACCTCGTTGGGATGCGAAGCGTAACGACGTTCCATGTGAAATCTCTCCTTTTCACGTTCATTTTGGTGTATAATGTTCATATAGGTTCACATTAATCCATTTTGGTTCATTTGGCAAGAGGGCGAGCCCTAAAGGATGGAGATTACGGAAATGAGAGGTTTACCGTATCCATTCGTAGATTTACCGGCTTTAGCGACCGAATGAACCATGATAGGATGTGGGGGAAGGGGCGTCATTGGATGGAGCAGTATCGCTCAAGAATGGGAGAAATTGTACGCCTCGCAGCCGAGCGGGCGTGGCGGCAGCCGCTCTTGGACAGCGGATTGTGGTTTCACGGCGATCTCCGGGACAACTACTATTACGCCTCGTACTTATTTGCCGCAGCGGTCCGTTCGGAAGGACCGCTGTCGTTTGACCGCGCGGCAGGCCGGCGGCGAGCCGAACAGGTGCTGCTGCGCGTGCTGCAGCTGCAGAACCGGGAGGAGGCCAGTCCGACATACGGCCATTGGCCGTTGGGACTTGACCCGTCCCCGGAGCTGGCGGCGGCGCATGTACTGCCGGTGGAGCTGATGGGCAGCTTGATGGCGTATTTCGTGAAATGCTATGGGGAGGACCTGAGTCCCGAGCTGGCAATGCGCTTTGAGGAGGCATTGTCCCATGTGTACCGCAGCGGCTTTTATCGCCAGCCTTTGCGGGATTACAACCATCATGAGGCGAAATACACGGCTGCGAAGCTGATCTTCGGGCGGCGTTACGGAGATGCGGCGTTGTTCGCTGACGGAAGGGAGAGCCTGCGGCAAACGCTGGCCCATATTCGCCGTGAGGGCATGGCCGAATACGGCGCTTTGCCCTGGTTCTGGCATTGGATTCAGGCATTCACCTGCGCCTGGGCGCTGGTGGACGATGCGGAGGTCAAGGCTGAGCTTCGAGATATGCTGGACCATCTCTGGTCCGTCCGGGCGACCTATTATTTCAAAGGCGCCTGGGTCGGCGCCCATGCCCGAGGTTGGCCGCACGATGCACCGAGGGACGCCAACGTGCTGCACGACTATGTGCAATTCGGCGATTTCAAGCTGCCGGAAGCGATGCCGCGAACGGAGTATGCCGGGCTTCTCTTCCGCGAAGCGCCGGAGCATGCCCGGCTCCGGGCGCTGGGGCGGAAGGAGGGCGCCGAGTCGCGAATGGCTCTTCTTAAGGAGATCGGCGGCGTGAAGCAACGTCTCCATTCTTATGCTTACATCACGGACCAGTACGCAGTGGGGGGGCTGTGGGAGAGAGTCGAGGAATTCGACAACGAACAGCTCCGCTGGCTGTACAGCTTGCCGATTCGCGGGGAGAAGGGGAATCAGCTGTATTTCTTCCATCCCGGCAAAGGTTACGATCCTGCAGGGACGGACCCGCGTCATCAAAGCGAGTGGACCGAGGTGTTGTATCATAAGAATGTCGTGATGGCGGTGTACTCGCTGCCGGAGGATGTTCCCGGGCAGATCTTCGGTGTGCTTCCGGAAGGAGAATGGCGTTTTGCAGCGAATGGTATATTCGGAAAGGTTGAAGAGACGTATTTTGCCGTGTACGTATCGCGCGCTTATCAGGTGCGGGAGCGCGACGGTTATCTGCAGATCGAGGCGCACGGCCGCAAGCTTGCCGTCGTCGTGGAAGCCATGGGTGTCCCGGAAGCAGGCAAACGGGGAATACCCGGTTTGGATGGCTTTGCCTCGGAGTGGATGTCCCGTGCCCCCCGATTTGAAATCGATGGAAATGCGGAGCGAATCGGCGTGTCGTATACGACATATCCCGAGGAAGCCAAGCTCTCTCTAAGCGTCGAAGGCCCCGGGCTCCCGGGGGATCGCAGGGTAAACGGCGAGCGTGTTGAGTTGGAGTCTTATTCTTATTCCTTGTAAGTGGTAAAAAACAACGTAATTGCGGGAAAGAGGGTTATCAGATGAAAAAACTGCAGTTGGTGCAAAAAATCATGCAGGAAGGCGTCGTCGCGGTGCTGCGCGGCGAAACCCCGGAGGAAGTTGTGCAAATGGCCGAGCAGGCGATTGCCGGCGGGATTAAAGTTATCGAAGTCACGATGACGATTCCGTTTGCCCTGCGGGCGATTGAGGAATTGGCTCGCAAATATGCCTGGGACGCTTCGGACGATTCCCGTTATGCCATCATCGGCGTGGGCACGGTGCTTGATCCCGAAACGGCACGGGCTGCGATCCTTAGCGGCGCCCAGTTCGTGGTGGGTCCGTCTCTGAATCCGGATACGGTGAAATTGTGTAATCGATACCGCGTCCCGGTGATGCCCGGGTGCATGACGATCAAGGAAATCCAGGAGGCGTTGGAGCTTGGGGCGGATATCGTGAAGTTGTTCCCGGGCAATCTGTATGATCCGTCGATGATCAAAGCCGTTAAAGGACCGCTGCCGCAGGCAAATCTGATGCCAACCGGCGGGGTCTCGCTGGCGAATCTCGGCGAATGGATCCAGGCCGGCGCGGTGGCTGTCGGGATCGGCTCCGACCTGACGAACGAAGCGGTGAAGCGGAAGGATCTGTCGCTGATCGCCGAGAAGGCGGCGGCCTACAAAGCGGAGTATTTGAAGGCTAGAGGGTAATCTTAATCGATAGCTAGTGATCTGAAAAAACGAGGAGGCGTTCACGTGGATCTTGGATTGCAGGGGAAACGGGCGATCATCACCGGCGGCAGCAAAGGCATCGGATTGGCCACCGCCCTTACGCTTGCCGCGGAAGGGGCAAAAGTGGCGATTGTGGCGCGGAATGAAGGGCCTTTGCAAGCGGCGGCTGCGGCCATTCGTGCGAAGGCCGGCGTTGAGCCGCTGGTCCTCAGCGCCGATGTCGCTTCAGGTGAAGACGCGCGCCGGGCGGTGGAGCAAGCTGCCCAGCATTTTGGCGGCCTGGATATTGTGGTGAACAATGCAGGCACGTCGGCGGCAGGACCTTTCGAGCAAGTTGGAGCCGAGGCTTGGGGAGCGGATTTGGATCTCAAGCTGTTCGGAGCGGTCAACTTCTCTCGAGCCGCGCTCCCTTTCTTGCGTGAAGCGGGGGGCGGAGCCATCCTGAACGTCACCGCAGTCAGCGGCAAAACACCCGGGGCGTCTTCGCTGCCGACATCGGTCAGCCGGGCCGCCGGGCTTGCCCTGACGAAGGCGATGAGCAAGGATCTGGCTGCTGACCGTATCCGCGTCAACGCGGTATGCATCGGGCTGATCCGCAGCGACCAGATTGAGCGGAAATGGCGCCAAGCAGCGCCCGAGCTGACTTGGGAGCAATTCGCGGCCGACCCGCGCCACGGCATCCCGCTGGGGCGGATCGGCCAGGCGGAAGAGGCAGCGAAGGTCATCGCTTTCTTGGTCTCCGAGGCCGCATCCTATGTGACGGGCACGGCGGTCAACATCGACGGCGGCACGTCGTCGGTGCTGTAAGGCGAGGGCGGGCAACCCCCGCCGGTGGATAGGCTGATCGCCCGGTTATCCGGCGATCAGCCTTTTTTTACGGGGGATATGCTCCGATTCATTTGGATCAACCGCGTTAAGGGAAGGCGCTTCATCGCTTCCGTCCCCAAGGCGCTGCCCATCGTGCCCAACAGTACGCTGGCGGTTGCCAGCTTGATCAGGTAGTACAGCCCGGTCCCTGTGATAAGATCCCAGATGAGGATATTTCGGATTGTAGACGCCTTGATCGTAACAAAGATATAGGGACGTTGTTTCGTTTTGGCCATAGGTTTCCATTCCTCTCCATCTATCGCTGTTCATCTATATGGCGCGCATAGTTTGGACTATACGGAGTTTTTATCGTTGGTTGAGCAGAAATGGGGGTCGAACATGCGGGAGAGTTGGGGGCGAAGGTATCTCCGGTGTCCATCCGTGAGACGGAATCGTCCGGGGGGACACGGGGCAACTTGGTGGCCTCCCCCCGCTAATACGAAAGTGAGGATCCGCGAAGGCGGGTCCTTTTCTTTTGGATGCATACGATTGGGACGCCCGGAGATAATAGAAAAAAAAGGAAAGCAGGGAATAGTATGCCGATCGATCTGGAACTGCCGGAATCGGAACGAGCGGCGATCGCCCGGGACCCGGCGGTATTTATCGAAGATATGCACCGGTATTTGGGGGACAGTCCCGATATCGTGTATCGACAATTGCGAGTGGGTCATTTCCGTTCTGTCGTCGTATTCGTCGAAGGGATGGCGGAACCGCGCCATGTGATCGAAGCGATGATGGAGAGCGAGGGTCCGTTGTCAGACCGGGAGGAGGAAGGGGCGCCCGCCGATCAACTGAAATTTCTGGAGGAGCGGATCATCCCGTTCGGTCAGGTGGCGGAGGTCAGCTCTTATCCCGATGCGGCCGCCCGTCTCTTAGCTGGCGACACGATCATTTATGTCGAAGGAGCTCCGCTGACGTTGAGCGTCGGAACGCGCCATCTGAAGCAGCGCGTTGTGGAAGAGGCCACCTCGCAATCGGTAGTTCGCGGTCCGCGGGAGGGATTTAACGAATCGCTGCGGGACAATACGGCGCTGGTGCGGAGAAGGATCCAGAACCCGAGGCTGCGTATGGAGCAGCGAAAGATAGGCGAGCAGACGCAAACCGATGTGGCCGTGATGTATATGGAAGGAATCGCCGATCCTGAAGTGCTGGAGGAGCTGCGAAAAAAGCTGGACGAGATCAAACTCGACAGCGTGCTGGAAGGCAATTATATCGAAGAGATGATTCAAGATCCGCAATATTCACCGTTTCCTACGGTATACAATTCGGAGCGTCCCGACGTTATCGCTTCGGCGCTTCTGGAGGGACGAATCGCAATTTTTGTGGAAGGCACGCCTTTTGTCCTGGTGGTTCCGGCGCTGTTTGCGCAATTTTTTCAATCCAGCGAGGATTATTACCAGCGCGGCGATTTTGCCAGCCTGGTTCGTCTTTTGCGGTATCTCTGCTTCGGGATCGCGATATTGACGCCCTCGGTGTATATCGCGATTACCACCTTCCATCAAGAGATGATCCCCACCAATTTGCTGATGAGCCTTATCGGACAACGCGAGGGCGTTCCATTTCCGTCATTCATTGAAGCTGTGATCATGGAAATTACTTTTGAAGTTTTGCGGGAAGCGGGCATTCGTCTTCCGAAATCGATCGGCCAATCGGTATCCATCGTGGGGACGCTGGTCATCGGTCAAGCCGCCGTGGAAGCGGGGCTCGTCTCTGCCGCCATGGTCATCGTCGTATCCGTCACCGCCATCGCCAACTTCGCGCTGCCGGCCTTTAATGTAGGCATTTCCGTACGGATGCTGCGTTTCTTCCTGATGGGAACTGCCGCGTCATTTGGTCTGTATGGGATCATTATCTTCATGATTGTGTTGGGATTGCATTTGTGCAGCCTGGAATCGCTGGGGGTCCCTTACATGACTTCGATGGCTCCGTTTCGATGGAGCGCTCAGAAGGATACGTTGATGCGACTGCCCCGACGGGCGGCGAAAAAATTTTTTGAACGGGATGGACAATCGTGAGAGAACGAATGGTGATAGCGGCACTCCTGCTCGTTGGGTTAGCGGTATTACCCGGGTGCTGGAGCAAAAAGGAACTGAACGAGCTGGCGGTGGTGATGGCGCTCGGGATCGATCTCGATCGGGAAGGATACGCGGTATCCGCGCAGGTGATGAATTCGAGCGAGGTGGGTTCCCAGCAGCGGAGCTCCATGGGAAGTTCGCCGGCGATTACCTATAAGACGGTAGGCAAGACGGTTCCCGATGCGCTCCAACGAATGCTGGAAGTGACCCCCCGCATGCTGTATTTATCCCATGTGCGCGTTCTCGTATTCGGTGAGGAGATGGCGCGGCAGGGCGTCAGCGACGCGTTGGATTTCATCTCGCGCAACCGTCAGCTGCGTACGGATTTTTATCTTCTGGTAGCGAAAGGCCTGAAGGCTGAGGACATCCTCCAGGTGGTGACCCCCTTCGAGCATATTCCTGCCAACTCGCTGTATTCCTCCATTCTGGTCTCCAATAAAAAGTCGGCGGCCATGGGAAAGGTCACGCTTCGGCAATTTATCACCGAGATGGACCGCAGCGGTTCCAATCCGATCTTGTCGGGCGTTGAGATTCAAGGCCCGCGGCAAACCGGGAGCGAGTTGGACAACATGAAACGAATCAAGCCGAATACCATTCTGAAGCATGCGGGGTTGGCCGTCTTCATGAAAGATCGCCTCGTTGGCTGGTTGGAAGAGTCCGGCAGCAAATCGGTCAACTATATATTGAATAAAGTGGAGATGACGGTGGGGAGTGTCCCTTGCCCGGGTGGGGGTGTCGTCGGCGTGGAAATTGCGGACTCGAGAAGCGTGATTGACGTCAAGCTGGCGCCGGACGGACGTCCCGAATTTGGGATACGCCTGAAGCTGGAAGCGAATATCAATGCGATGCAATGCAATCTCGATTTAAGCAAGCCCTCCAACCTTGAAGAGATTGAAGACAAACTGGCCAGCACACTGACCACGAATGTGGAGCATAACATTCAGGAGGTCCAGCGGAAATACGGGGCCGATATTTTTGGACTGGGTGAGGCGCTGCACCGCGAATATCCGAAGGTGTGGAACAAATACCGAGGCCATTGGGAGGACAGTTTTCGTACGATGAAGGTGCGAGTTCATTCCGAGGTGAAAATCCGGCGCATCGGTTCGATCATCCAACCCGAGCGAAGGGAGATGGAGCTTCGTTGATCTGGAAGCTCGGCATATTGCTGGTACTGGCTGTAGCGGGAATCGTCTGTACGCTGAAACTGTTCAAAATGCGGTCCAAACGAGACTTGTTTGTGTTTTACATGGTATGGGGTATAGCCGTGGCTGGCGTATTCAACGACCTGATCGGTGGACCCGAGTTCAGGCCGCTCGATTGGATTCGAGCCGTTATGGCGCCGCTCGGCTTCTTGAACCCTTGATTCTTGTTCAAAGTTGGGAGCGATCTAATGAGACCGAAGTCCGTCTCTCCGAGGCAATTGTTCATACTCACGTTTGGATTGACCGTCGGCACATCCATCCTCGTCACGCCGGCGGGGCTGACCCATATGGCCAGGGAGGACGCGTGGCTTGCGTCCCTGATCAGCTTATTTGTCAATCTGGTCATGATTGTTTTGTATATCGTCCTGGCCCGGCTATATCCCGGGAAAACCTTGTTCGAAATTAACGAGGCGTGCCTGGGGAAATGGCTGGGCAAACTGATTTCCCTGCTGTATCTCTTTTATTTCTTGATCCTGACGGGGACGCTGCTGGGGAACCTGAGTTTTTTTCTGTCCAGCGAATTGATCCCGGAAACGCCGACCGAAGCGACTCAAATTTTGTTCTTAGCGGCGGCGGTGATGTGCGCCCGATTGGGTGCAATCATTTTGGCAAGGTTTGGCGAATTGGTGTTCCCTTGGGTTATGATCTTATTTCTGATTCTTATCTTGGCGCTGGTGCCGCAGGTCGATTGGAACCATATCCAACCGATAATGGAAGACGGATTTTTGCCCGTTGCTCGTGCGGGAGTTCACTCTGCGATGTTTCAGGAACTGGTCGTCCTACTCGCTTTCCTGCCTCTGGTGAAGGAGAAGAAAGGCAGGGAGGCCGCCCTCTTGGGCGGCACTTTGCTCGGAGGATTGGTGCTTGCCGTTATCGTGTTGTTCGGCGTGCTGGTACTGGGTATCGAGCAGGCTGAGAACGCCACGTTTCCAACGTTTGCCTTGGCCAAAACGATCAATGTCGGGAACTTCTTTCAGCGTGTGGAAGTCATTCTGATTACCATTTGGATCCTGACGTTTTTTATAAAAATCGCCTTGTTGTTCCATGCGATCCTGGTCGGATTGAGAAGCGTGTTCGGTTTGCGCGACCCGCGTATGTTGATTCTCCCCTTGGCGGTGTTGTTTATGCTGGTTGCCTGGCATACCTATATCAATACGGTCTATGTGGCCGACATCATCCAGCGGGTTTGGGCCGGGTACGCGATGATGTATCTCCTATTGGTTCCGCTTGTCCTTTGGCTGATTGGTTATGTCCGAAGCAGGATCGGCAAAGAGGGATAGAAGCACAGGAGGGCGCCCCCGTATAAACCAGGGGACCCCAATCGCTGAGACGGCAGTTTGCGGGCCTTTTTGTTTAGCATAAAATGATGCCAAATGGTGACAATATGAAAAATAAACCAGCTCTTTCGAAAGGATTTCATCCCTATGAATGAATTCCTCATACTCAAAAAGCTGATCCATCGCTCGAAAACCAAACAGAACGGGAAGATACCTCAACCGCAAATCGAGGAGCAGCCGCAGCCGCATCGGCTTTATTCGGATTTGCGGGAAAACGAACTCCGTTTCCGCTTGCTTTACGACAATTGTTCGGACGTCGTTTACCGTTCTGTTCTGATCGGTGGAAAAAAGCAAGCGATATTCATGTATATTGATGGTTTGGCCGATGACGTAGGGGTCGAGCAGCACGTTATTACTCCGCTCATGCAGCAGGATGACGGTGAAATCCATGATATAGGCCGGCTGATCGAGCGGAAAGTACCGGCTACGCAAGCGAAGGAATTTACATCGTTCGCCAAGGGCATCGAATTTCTTTCGAACGGATATACGATCTTGCTGGTTGAGGGCTGGACTGCCGGGTACGGCTTCGGATTGGTGAAATGGGAGAAACGCGCGATCGAAGAGCCTTCGGCGGAAGTGGGGATTCGGGGGCCACGCGAAGGATTTACCGAAACCTTGCGCACCAACACTTCGCAAATCCGACGTATCATTAAGAGTCCGCAGCTTAAAATGGAGTCGATGCGAATCGGCACGTATACCCAAACGAATCTTGTCCTAGCTTATATTGAGGGGCTTGTGGACAAGACGTTGGTGGAGGAGATTCGTAATCGGTTGAAGCGCATTCGGATCGACGGAATTCTGGAAAGCGGCTATATCGAGGAGATGATCGAGGATCGTCCGTATTCTCCTTTTCCGCAATTGCTCAGCACGGAACGGCCCGATGTCGTCTCGGGCAGTTTGCTGGAAGGGAGGGTGGCGATTTTAACGGAGGGCACCCCGTTTGTCTTGGTCGCTCCGGTCACCTTCTTTTCGTTGATTCAGTCGCAGGAGGACTATTATCAGCGGTCTATGATCTCTACGGTCATTCGTTGGCTGCGTTATTTATTTATTCTGATCTCTCTTTTGCTGCCTTCGCTTTATGTGGCGGTCCTTACTTTTCACCAAGAGATGGTTCCCGGCGCCTTACTGGTCAGTATGGCGAGTTCCCGGGAGCAGGTGCCTTTTCCGGCGTTGATCGAAGCATTGATAATGGAGGTTACCTTTGAAGCGTTGCGTGAGGCGGGCGTGCGGTTGCCCAAGCAGGTTGGGGCCGCCGTCAGCATTGTCGGGGCACTGGTTATCGGGCAAGCGGCGGTCCAAGCCGGACTGGTGTCCGCGCCCATGGTTATCGTCGTTGCGATTACGGGAATCTCTTCCTTTATGATTCCGCGTTACATCACCGGGATTGCCGTACGGTTGCTGCGATTTCCGTTGATTTTTCTTGGTGGGAGTCTGGGGCTTGTCGGTGTCATGATGGGGATCATCGCCATTGTGTTGCATATGCTCAGCTTACGTTCCTTTGGCGTTCCTTACCTGTCCGGAGCGGGCATTCCCAATCCGAGCGAATGGAAGGATATTCTGATCCGAGGGCACTGGTGGAAAATGAACACGCGGCCGCACTTTACGGGCAGATATGACAAATACCGGCAGACAGCAGATCAAAAGCCGGGCCCAGCCCGGGGAGATGACAAGTAGTCGGAGCAAGCACTCGGCAAAGGGGAATCGTACGGATGAAAAGATGGATCAAAGCAGGGATGAAGATGGCGTTTTCCCTTCCGTTGCTGCTATTGCTGGGCGGTTGCTGGGATCGCGTGGAGCTGAATGATCTGGCTCTGATTACGGCACTTGCTTTCGACGAGGCGGAGAATCATCAGGTTCGTGCGACCGTGCAATTCGTCCTTCCGCAAAATCTGGCTGGAGGGGGAACGTCGGGAGGCGGCGCTACGGGAGGTGGCCCGGCGAAACGGACGGCCACCCGATCACAGACAGGCATCGACATCACGGACGCGATATCCAAACTGCAACGGGAGATTTCCAGGGAGATGTTTTGGGGACAATGCAGAATCTTTATATTTAGCGAATCCGTCGCTAGGGCAGGAATTCAGAAGCATCTTGATTTTTTGATCCGTTTTCCGGAGTCGAGAGAGCGAGCCTATATTTTCGTGAGCCAGGGAGAAGCGGCCCCAATGCTCGAGTTATCTCCGCTGCTTGAAAATTCTTCGGCCCAAGTGCTGCGGAAGCTGGCTGATCTGCAAATCGGGATACGGGTGACCCTGCAGCAGTTGAGCCTTATGATAAACGGGGATTCCCGGGCGGCGGTTGTACCGATGATCCATATCCTGCCGCAGACGAAATCGCCCGAGCCATTTCAAACGATTCCGTTTCTGATGGGGAGCGCCGTGTTCCAAAAAGACAAAATGGTGGGGGTAATTTCCGAAAGGACAACAAGAGGGGTTATGTGGCTTAGAAATGAGATTCGGGAATATACAGTTGTGTTCGCATCGGAGGGATCGGAAGGACGGGTATCTTTAAAACCGGTCAAGGCAAGCGTCAAACTGATCCCCAAGATTGAAGGCAGTACCTGGAAGATGACGGTCCGCGTTAATACGGAAGGCGATATCATCCAAAACGAGACTTTGTTGGATCCCATGAATCCGCGATTGCTAGCCGTTATGAAGCGGGAATTCGAGGCTGATGTCAGGAAACGAATCGAATCGGCGGTTTACGAGGTTCAACGGAAGCATAAGACGGATATTTTTGAGTTCGCCAAAGTCTTCCACCGCAAGTATCCTGGGCAATGGGAAAAAATGAAGGACCGCTGGGAGGTACAGTTCCCTAAGGTTCAAGTCTATACGGAAGTTGAAGCAAGGATTCCCAGACCCGGGCTTATCAGCGCTCCGGAAGGGGTGCCCAAGGAAGAGGTAAAAAAGAAATGAGAGTGTTTTTTTTCTGGATCGTGACGTTCTCCGCATTGTTGATCGCCCGTCTCGAGTGGCCGAAAATGAAAGCAAAACCGATATGGGATAAAGCGGTATTCCTATCGCTGCTGCTCCTGGTTTGGATCCTGTCAACGCTGGATCTGCCCCATACGGCCGGACCGACTACGGTGCTGATGTTCATTTTCAAACCATTTCGGGGCTTGATGGAACCGTAATCATTCGGCAGGACGGGAATGGCCCAAGACGAGGTGAAGGCACATGTTGGACAAGGGAAAAATATCAGCTTT
Source organism: Paenibacillus phocaeensis (assembly GCF_900021165.1). Taxonomy (GTDB): domain Bacteria; phylum Bacillota; class Bacilli; order Paenibacillales; family Paenibacillaceae; genus Fontibacillus; species Fontibacillus phocaensis. The sequence goes on from NZ_FCOQ01000018.1 coordinate 388,280, forward strand.
TCAAATGGGGCTAATGATGTATCCGGTTGTAATGGCTTCCGGCTTTCTCGTATTGCCGACTATCACGGCCCAATTTGCTCAGAACGATCTTTGGCTTACCAGTATTTTGGCCCTTTGGGTTGGTTGGATTACCGTATATATCGTGAATCGTCTGCATGAGCTTTATCCGGGGCAAACGGTCGTCCAGTACAGCGAACGAATTCTCGGCAGGATCCCCGGAAAAATCATCGGGCTCGTCTATATTACCTACAATTTGCATGCTGCCGGGGGAGTCACCCGGCAGTATGCGGAATTTGTGGCAGGCAATTTTTTATATAAAACGCCTTTGTTGGTTATTATGGCATCTCTGCTTTTGCTAAGTGCGATCGCCGTGCGCGGCGGGGTGGGAATGCTCGCCCGGAGCACCGCCATTTTTTTACCGATCTTTATTTTCCCCCTTTTCTTTCTGCTGTTGCTGATTCCCGATCTGGATGCCAAAGCCATTTTTCCGATCCTGAGTCGGGGGATAACCCCGGTCGTCAAAGGGTCTTTTGCGATGATGGGCTGGCTGAACGAGGTATTTCTGATGACTTTTCTTTTGCCTCACGTAACGGATCCGGAGAAAAGCAGGAAATGGGGATACACCTCGGTGGTTATGATCGTTTTGTTTCTGACTTATTCCAACCTGATGGCTCTGTTTCTGCTCGGGCCGAGCCTGGGGAATAAAGTATACCCGCTGCTTGTCGCCTTTCGTTATGTCAGCGTCGGCACTTTCCTGGAAAATTTGGAGTCATTGCTGCTGGCAATGTGGGTCATCGGCAATTTTCTGCAAACCGCCCTCTTTCTTTACGCCGCCACGCTCTCTTTTGCTCATTGTTTTCAGGTTACGGATTACCGTCCGCTGGTTTTCCCGATCGCCTTGCTCAGTTTGGCCGTGGGCATTTGGGACCTGCCTAATTTTTCGGTTTTCGGACAAATGGTAAGGTCGGCAGTTCCGTTCCATATCTTATCGACTCACCTACTTATCCCGCTGTTATTGCTGACCGTTGCCGCCATGCGTAAGGCTCGTCCGCGATGACTGCGTTGGGCCGCAATGGCGTTTGCGGCACGCAGTCTAGAGCTTTCCTTAATCCAGCACGTACGGTTTTAGGTTCGTTGGCAACGCAGCCGGCGGCGTGCATGTGCTTTGCATCTCGTAGAAGCGGCCCGCCTCGGAGGCATCGTGGAACCCCCACATGGCCTCCAGTACGTGGTAGGCCAGCTCGCCGCTGGCGCGGTGCGGCCGGCCGTGCAGCAGGGCGCTGGCCATGTCGGCCGGACCGATGCCGCGGCTGTTCTCGGCATAGCCGGGAACCAGCGGAACCTCGGTCCAATTCTCCTCGCCAATCCGGCGCAGCTTCACCGGGCCGCCAAAGGAATTCGGGTCAGGCACCAGCAGGGTGCCTTCCGTCCCGTGGATTTCGATCGGAGGCAGTGTGCTGCCGCCGAAAATATCAAAGCTGGTGGTCAGCGTTGCAATCGCCCCTTGAGCGAATTGCAAGGTGCCTGTAACATGCGTCGGCACCTCCACCTCGATCAATTGCCCGTATTTCTTCTCGCTGGTAATCGTACGCTGCTCCAGCGCTGTGCCCGTCATGCCGGCAATCCGCTTGATCGGGCCCAGCAATTGGATTAATGCCGTCAGGTAGTAAGGGCCCATATCAAACATCGGCCCGCCGCCCTTGGCGTAATAAAATTCCGGGTCCGGATGCCAGAACTCATGACCGCGGCTCATCATAAACGCGGCTGCAGAGACGGGACGTCCAATGGCCCCGTCCTGGATCAGCTTCAGCGCGGTCTGGATCCCGGCTCCGAAGAAGGTCTCCGGCGCGCTGCCGACCATCAGCCCGCGCTGACGGGCTGCTTCGAGGACGGACAAGCCTTCCTCGCGGGTGACTGCCAGCGGCTTCTCCACATAGACATGTTTGCCGGCGTCTAACGCCTTCAGGCAAACTTCGGCATGCGCCGCCGGAATCGTCAGGTTGATGACGATTTGAATGTCGGGATCCTGCAGCAGCTCGTCAACCGAGCAGGCGCGGGGGATATTATATTGTTGGGCCTGCTCCCGCGCCCGGTTCACATCGAGATCGGCGCAAGCCACGAGATCCAGCGCCGCGAATTTTGCGCAATTTTCCATGTAGATGCCGCTGATTTTGCCGCAGCCGATGATCCCTGCCTTGATTTTGTCCATTATTGGCTGTCCCCCATGCCCGTATAGGTGTTAGAGCGGAGCTCATTCCCCGTCTGCATTTCCAGAGCCAGCCGCTTGCCTTCCGCTGCCCACAGCATCCCGCGCGTCATCATTTCTTTCACCGGGGGCAGGTCTACGATATCCGCGTGATGTCCGAGCGAGTTATAGTACACGCGTCCGACTCCCCAGCGCTTGGTCCAGACGACCGGCATATCCACCGGTTTGTTCAGGCGGTGAGGGCCGTCTACGACCGGGAAGCGGGTAGTCGCGAGCACTTCGACGGCGGGGTCGACATGCAGGTAATATTGCTCCGTTTGGACGCGGAAATCTTCGATGCCCTCGACCAGCGGACTGGAGTTGGCGATGATCTCAACCTGATAGTCGACTCCGTCATTGCCCGGGTGGGCGACCCATTGCCCGCCGGTCATGAATTGCCAGTCGACGTTATTCCGGAACGAATCGCACATTCCGCCATGGCAGCCGGCCAGACCGGTCCCCGCCTGAACTGCCGCGGACACGTTATTTACCAGCTCTTGGGCGATGGTGCCCATCGTCCACACCGGGACGATCAAATCCAGCCCCAGCAGCTTTTCCGCATCGGCATAGGCCTCCAAAGTATCGGACACCTCCACTTCAAAGGCATGTTCCCGCAGAACGCCGGCGAAGATTCCGGCGACCTGCTCCGGTTCATGACCATCCCAGCCGCCCCAGACGATTAATGCTTTTTTCATTCAAATTTCCTTCTCTCTTATAGGGTTGTTCAACAAATCTACTTCGGTTCACGATGGGTGTTCCGGAGAAGCGAGCAGTTTAATGATGCCAGCTAACGGACACCAGAGACGTTATGGATCCTCGTTTGCGTCGCTGCGAATTCTAACGGACGGAGGAGACCTTATTTCAGGTAGAAACGGCCAAAAGTATGCCATGTGAGCCCAATAAGGCTCCTGGAGTCCGTTACACCGGGAAATCGTCGGGAAATGGACGAATAAGGACCCTACGGTCCGTTAGAATCGGGGGCCTTCGAGTCACATCTCCGAGATATCGACCCAGCGCCGCTCCGCAACCGAGCGCTCGACGGCCTCCAGCACCGCCTGGCATTGTACGCCTTCGCGGAAGCTTGGCACCGGCTGGCGGCCTTCCCGGATCGCCGATGTCAGCTCGAGCATCTCGTGCGTAAACGTATGCTCGAATCCGATCGTGTGCCCCGGCGGCCACCAAGCCTCGGCATAGGCGTGCGCCGGGTCGGTTGCAAGCACGCGCCGGAAGCCCTGGACATCGGCGTCGTCGGAGGTGAAGTACACCTCAAGCTCGTTCATCCGCTCGAAGTCGAATTTCACACTGCCCAGACTGCCGTTGATCTCGAACGCATTGGTCGAGCGATGGCCGGCGGCAAACCGCGTCGCTTCAAAGCTGCCCAATGCGCCGTTCGCGAACCGGGCCAGGAACAGCGTGGCGTCGTCGACCGTTACCGGCCCCTTGGGCGCATCCGCGCTGCTCTCGGCGCTGAGGCCCGTCATATTTTCGGCCAGCGGCCGTTCTTTAATAAACGTCTCGCTCATGCCGACCACTTCGCGAATATCCCCGACCAAGAAATGCGCCAGGTCGATCAAGTGGGCGCCGAGGTCGCCGTGCGAACCCGAGCCTGCGATCTCTTTCTGCAGCCGCCAGACCAGCGGGAAGGACGGATCCAGAATCCAGTCCTGCAGGAACCAGGCCCGAAAATGATAGATCCGGCCTAACCGCCCGCTTTGCACCAACTTCTTGGCCAGCTGCACGGCCGGGGAGAACCGGTAGTTGAATCCGACCATATGGGCGATGCCAGCCGATTCAGCCGCCGCAAGCATCTCACGGGCATCCTGTAATGTAAGCGCTAACGGTTTTTCGCAAAAAATATGCTTGCCCGCCCGGGCCGCCGCAAGCGCAATTTCTTTGTGAGCATCGCTGGGCGCATTGATGTCGATCAGGTCGATATCCTCCCTGGCGACAAGCTCCCGCCAATCTGTGACGGTTTCGCGCCATCCCAGGTGCTGGGCTGCCTCTCGCACCGCTTCCTCATTGCGGCCGCATAACACGGCCATCTCCGGCTTTAAGGCGCCGGGAAAAAACATCGGCAGCGCGCGGTAGGCGTTGCTGTGGGCTTTGCCCATAAACTTGTAACCGATCATTCCGACTCGCAGCGGGTTCATCGAATTCCTCCGTTTCGCGGGTAAGGTAGATACTCTTCTTTCAAGAATCATTATAAATAGATTCCTTAGATTTCTCTCGCCAGTTTATGCGGAATCCTGGACAAAATATGCGTTTTCCAGCTTCACCCGAAAATCTTTCAGCGATCCGGATGCCGCAGGCTGGACGGGATGCCGCCGCGCAGCTCCTTGAATACGCGATTAAACGTGCGAATACTGCTGAAGCCGCATTCCAGAGCGATATCCATAATGCTGAGATCGCTGGTCAGCAGCAGCTGTTCGGCGCTTAACACGCGCACCGTATTGAGGTAAGTCTTGAAGTTCATGCCGATGGCGGCTTTGAAGGAACGACTGAAATGGGAGGGCTCCATCGAAAAATGTTCCGCCATGACCGCCACGTTCAGTTCTTCCCGGTAATGGTCCTCGATATAGGACAAAATTTGCTGCATCCGCGCCCGGCGGGATTCGTATTTTTCCTTGATCGAGCTGTCCGTAGGCAAGGTGGCTCCGTATCTTTGCAAGCGGCCGCAGAGTTCTAACAACCGGGCTTTCAGCAGCAGCGTGTAGCCGGGTTGACGATCGTGCTTCTCCCGGATAAGCTCGTCCAGAATCGTTTTAACCGGATCCAATCCAGGGGTATCCGCCGGAAGATAGGGCGAAGCAAACCGAAAATCGACGGGCCAGCTCTTGGACATCGTGATCCATTCCGGCTTACAGATGAGAATAATGATTTCCGACTCCATCCCCCGGCTGTCGAAGTAATGGATGTCGTTGCTGCCGCAAATGACCATCTCCCCCTGCCGGAGCAGGCGGCTTTCTTCGTTGACGCCGATCCGAATCTCTCCGGAGGCGACATAGATAAACTCGATCTCGGCGTGGAAATGGGGATAGAAAGTGATGCTTGAGCTCTGATAGATGTCCATCGGAAGCTCCGGATCCAGTTTCCAATTTTGATAGAACGATTTCATGCAGCTCACTCCGCGTCATCAAGATAGCTTCTCACTCCTACATGGTACTGCATTTTAGCAGGGGAATCCTCCTTTAATTTTGAGAATACAACGCATGGCTTGGACATAGGATGAGAAGGGACAAGATAAAAATGGTAATTATGGAGGATATATGAATGGTCAATGGGTCAAAATATTTCAAATCGCTATGACCTATATCGGTACGGTTGTGGGCGCGGGGTTTGCATCGGGACAATCCATCATGCGGTTTTTTACGGTGTATGGCCCGGTCGGGGCCGCGGGCATCGTCGTGACGACGCTGCTGTTCATCTGGCTGGGGACGAAAATGATGATCTATGCTCATCGCATCCAGGCCTATTCGTACCAGGAATTTAATGATCATTTGTTTGGCTCCCTGTTCGGTAAGATCGCCAACCTCCTGACCTTGCTCATTTTGCTGGGGGTTACGGCCGTCATGTTGTCCGGCACCGGTTCGATCTTTGCCGAGCAGCTTCGGCTTCCCTATCAATGGGGCATCTTGATCAGCATCGTTCTCGGCTATCTGGTCATGACGAAGGAAATGAACGGCATCGTCATCGTGAATGCAGTCGTCGTGCCGATGATCCTTCTGTTTACGAGCTTGATTGCATTCCGGGCCATTCAACCGGACACCCTGCTCAGGATGAACGGCTGGCAGTTGCAGCAACTGGAAAGTTACCGTTGGGCGCTGAGTCCCTTCACTTATGCGGCCCTCAACTTCGCCTTTATCCAGGCGGTGATGGTTCCGCTCGGCAGCGAGATCAAAGACGAGCGAACCTTGAAATGGGGCGGCATCTGGGGCGGCATCGGGCTTGGGGCGATGCTGCTGATCTACCACTTCGCCTTGAATTCCCGGATGCCCGAGATGTTAGGCTACGATATTCCAATGGCGGAAATCGTCCGCGACCTGGGGCCGTTCCTTCATGTCTTGTTCTTGCTGGTGATTTACGGAGAGATATTTACGACGCTGGTTGGAAACGTGTTTGGGGTCACGAGACAGCTGCAAAGCCTTTACAAAGTCCCCAAAAACGCGACTCTGCTTGTCGTTTTGCTTGCTTGCTTCTTGATCAGCCAGGCCGGATTTGCCTCCTTGTTAACGTACCTGTATCCGTTGTTCGGTTATATTGGCATGCTGCTGCTGTTCCTGCTGGCGTTCCGGCGCTTGCCAAAGCGTTAATTTCATGTCTGGCGGAAACTGAACATTTCCCCTATAGATTTGATGAGGGTCAGATAAGCGGCAGAGGGTTCGGTTAATGCCCGGAGGGGCCTTGTTGCCCGCTCCGGGAGACGAATAATCGCGCGTGCAAGCGGGTATAGCCGTAGACGGCCCCCAGCGCCAGAAGGTAGGACAAAAAGGTCCAGCCGATATTCCATCCGTTCCCGTAATGGATCTTGTCCAGACAGACGTATACATACTCGGCGCCGGTCAATAAGGCGGTGAAAGCCACGATCATCAAGGCGGCATTGAACCGAAACCGGGTGCGGAAAATGAAATAAAGCATCCAGCCCGCCACGATCGGATAAATCCCGAGATTAAACGGGATCGTGGTTACGGACTCCATGTGATCCGGATGCAACTGCCACCATTTGTAATAAACGCCGAGGTCGTTGAACAGCAGCGACATGAATCCGCCCGAAGGAAAGGCGAGCAGCATCGCTTTTTTGTCCCGATAAATCAAGAAAGCGCCGGCAATCCACGGAACGAGGAATCCGACGATGATATTGTTCAGCAACATGATCACCCCAGTAGCAGTATGTCCGGATTTGGGGTCATTTAGAGGTTCCGACTTAACGTTACAATCAATGGAATGATGTTATAATGGATAGCGAAAAAATCACTTTGGGAGGCGCAAACAATGAGAAAAGCTTGTTCCGTTTTGATTTTGGCGATCATGCTAGCCATGGCGAGTGTCCCCGCGGCCGCGCATCCAGGTCGGACCGATGCTAACGGGGGACATACTTGCCGGACAAACTGTGAAAAATGGGGGTTGGACTACGGAGAGTATCACTACCATAACGGTGGGAAATCGAGTTCAGGAAAATCTTCCGGCAGCCAGTCCAGCAAAACCACGACTCGCAAATCCTCTTCAACCCCAAAGCAGAAGACCCACAAAACGGCAATCCCTGCTCACAAAAAATCGTCTTTGACCCTGAAAGTCAACGGTCAAAAGGTCATGTTAACCAATGATCCAATTCTCGTTCAAAATACGAATCTGGTCCCCCTTCGGGAGTTGGCCGAGAGCCTGGGCGCAACTACAACTTGGGATCGCGAAACCCAAACCATCGGTATAATCAAAGGCGATGATAAGATCACATTAACGATCGGAAGTACGAAGGTTTACTATAATGGCGTTGCTGAGACTTTAAGCGCGGCTCCCCAAGTGATCGATGGAGTCACCTATGTTCCTGCACAAGCCGTTGCCAGGGGACTCCATGCGAGCTTAAGTTACGATAAGACGTCGGATACTTTGGATATCGGCAGCGAGTAAATTGTTTGAATATTTCATGAAAGATCTCCAATCTTCCCCGAAAACGGCCGTCCGCTAGTACATAATGGGTTGAGGCTGTATGAACCTATCTTATATAATACGGTTCTGAGTTCAGGTTCTGAATTTAATTAGGGGTTGATTCGGTTGAAATGGACGATCGGTTTGCGCAACGCCAAGACGGGTTTGGCCATATGCATCTGTGTGATCATCGCGGCGCTGCTGCACCTGGAGTATCCTTTTTACGCGGCGATCGCTACGATCATTTCGATGGAAAATTCAGTCACCAACTCGTTCACGGCAGGAAAACACCGGACGATGGGAACGTTCGTCGGGGCGATCGTCGGCGCGGGATTTGCCATGATCGAACCGGGAAACGCGGTTTATTGCGCGATCGGCGTCATCGTAGTGATATATGTATGCAATTTGCTGAAATGGAATAAGTCGATTTCCATCGGATGCATCGTCTTTTTAGCCATTATGCTTAATCTTCAACCGGGCGAAAGCCCGGTCTTTTACGGTATTAACCGGATTACGGATACGCTGATCGGCATCGCCGTCGCCGTGGTCGTGAATCTGGTCGTTTTTCCGCCAAAGCATGAAGCCGGCCTGGAAAAAGCGCGGAAGGTCGTCGCCAAACAGATCGCCGATTTATTCGGGCAGATCGCGGCATGCCGGGAACCCGTCGATTTGAAGAGCTTTCGCACAGAGCTGGACAGTCTGGTGAAATATTATCAGCTGTGCAAAGAGGAGTTCCACCTGACCAAACATCTGAACGACTCGATGGATCAAATCGGCGAGGAGATCGATTCGTACCGCCAGATTTATGAGCATCTGATCATCTTGCGGCGGCTCATCGACGAACATCGCCCGTTGCTTCGGGAAAGCGAGGCGTCCCCGGATTTGACTCCGGATCCGGGCGGAGATCGGATGCCAGCGGGAACTTCGGCGGGGCCGGAATACACGAACGAAGAGATGCGGCAAAGAATCGAAATCGTATACGCGTATCACGTGGATTGGGTTTATGCCGAGTTGCAGAAGCTCGGACTGCCGCTGCCGTTAAAGGAACGGGTTCGTTGGCAGACGACGGCAAAATTTAAAGTATCTTAAGGAACTAAGCAGCCTCCGGGGAGGTTGCTTTTTTTGCATCCGGCTTGTACAGACGGTCGCACATTGCGGCGAAAAAACCGGGATATCTTCGACACACCAGATCGAATTTCGCTCATATATATGGAGGGAGAAAACCTCATTAGAAGCGGAAAACTTCGATTGAAGCTCTATCATGAAAAATCAGAAAGAAGGGTGAATTTTGGCAATCGAAATTCAGAAGCAGGCGGGGAGCAACCCGGAGACTCCTTGCACGTTTCGGGTAGAACTCTCTGCGGAAGGCAGCCTCACCACCTTCGAATTGCCTTTATATCTTGTGTTTGTCATTGATGCCACTTCGACGATGGGGACGCAGGATGTCAACAACAACACGGAAACACGCTTCCAGGTTGCGGTTCAAGCGATTCACGGCTTCTTGGACATTATTTTCTCGGAGGAGTATGCCGCCGTTGAGAAACATATCGCCGTCGTATCGTTTGGGAACGGGGCCAGGGTACATGTCACGCCAGCCGACGCGGAAGGCAGGTTCAGCGGGTTAATCAATCCCGCTCCTTCAACGGTACCAGCCGGCGGCGGTGCGCCGGTACAAGATCATTACATCGGCGCCAACAGTTATGATCCGGTGCAGGCGGCGACGGCGTTAGCCAACTTCCGGAGCGTGGCGGACAAAACCGCTTTTTTCTATCAGAATGAGGAAGAAATTGAAACGATGATCAACAATATCAGTCTGTACAGCAATACGAATATCGAATCGGGCTTCCTCCTGGCGGGGGAACTGTTGGAGGAGATTCCCGTTGGGGCGCATAAGTTGATCATTCTTATGACAGATGGCGAGAGCGCCGCCTCGTCTACTTTTTATGCCTATTATAATGAAGCGGATATTCCAAACCGAATCAGTGCGGCAACGCTTGTACAAGAGGGGGGCGCGCTTTTTGCCGACTACAACGGGATCCGGGCGCAAGTGACCCTCGAGGATTTGACCCGGGAGGGGATCGATCCGAGCAGCTTTGATCCGGCGACCTTCTCGCCGCTGCAAACCGTAAGTCTCAAGTTGCGTGCGCTGGCCAGAAGTGAAGCTTTCTTTACCGTAGCAACCCAGTCGCTCACCATTAATCCGTTTGCCGGTGAATGGCATAACTTCGATGGAAGAAACCTCGACAATGTAACACGTGTGCCAGCCACGCCTAATTTGCTCGATGGCATTACTCTGAACGGTTATTACTGGTCAAACGGAAGAATTGGATTTGCCGCAAATTATTATTACTACCAGCGCAGCCCGTTTTTCGCCAGGGTGGGCGGGATTTGGCAATATTCGCAATCAGATTCAGGCGTCCCGCTTCAACCGGTTTATGAGGATGTCTTCTTCCGCCAAAGTTTGGTTGGACACGAGCTGGGGACGGTTACCTTCGACAACTCCGAGACGGAGCTGATGATTTTCGCCACAGATGAGAAAATTCCGCAAACCCGGCTGATCGATTACTACGAGCGTACGAGCCGGAATATATTCGGCAGTAACGAGGCCAAGCGGTTTATGATTGCCGCCTCGGAGGACATTCGTGCCAACGGAATTCGGATCGATACGATCGGGATCGGACATTCGGTCCTGCTGCCTGAATATTTGAATGAAACGGCGTCTTCCGGCCAAGCGTTTTTTGTCCCTCTCGAAATTACCAATGCTCAGGATGCGCTGCGGGATCAGATGCTTGCCGTTACCAACGCAGAGCTCGGTTTTTTCAGCAATGTGATGATTGCGGATACGATTCCCCGGCGCTCAGGCACTGCATCCGCTCTGCAGAATGATGGCACCTTCACGCTGGATCTGAATTCGCTTCAAGTTGCCTTCGTGCATACGCCGGAGAGTCCGGTTGTATTTCAGCCTGTCGATTTGAATAGCGGACGGGTCAGCGTGACCCAGGAGGCAGATCGTTATATTGTTGTTTTACATGCCGGGGACCTGTGGGCTCCGGAGGAAGCGGTGCTTCAAGAAGGGCGGTTCTTCAGAGCGGTTATCGCTTATGACCTCACTCCCAATCCGGGTGTAATTTCACGAAGCGGCGAGAACGTGCCCGATATTCCTGTCAATATCGATGCATTTGTAAGATGGACGGAAACGGATGTGGAAAGAACATTTCCCTATCCCCCAGCCCTGGTGTTTGTTCCTGCATTCTGCTCACCAGCACCTCCACCACCTCCACCACCTCCAGCGCCTGAACCTCCAGGACCTCCAGCACCTGAACCTCCAGCACATGAACCTCCAGCACCCGTGCCCCCGGCGCACGAACCTCCCGTTGTAGATATCTTCGTGGACCCCGAAGATGTTTTTCCCGGAGAAGAAACCGCGGTTGCCATCAATATCACAAATATTGCCGATGTGGCAATTGTAGAACGGCTGCGCGTCCTGCTTCCTGCAGGATTTCAATTTATTCCTGAGTCATTGGTCAACCACAATCGGCCGATTTTGGCGAAAACACTGGATGAGATTAATCTGGGCGTTAACGGACCCGGAGAAGTGGATACGGTCCGCTTCCGGCTTGTCGCCCCGGTTGAGAACCAGTTCAGGCGGCATAAGCTGTTTGCCACCGTATTTACCGTTCTGGGCGATGTTACGGCATCTGCGGAAATTCGAATCGAAGAAGTGTCAGAGTAATTGGACGGATTCTAAGCATCTTGGGTAGATGCAGTGGGCCTGTCTGTGTCCAGGGTCCAGCTGTTCCGGGGTGTCATAGCATGAAAGCAGGTGTTTCTATCCTCTTCTTGGAGAAGGTACCTGCTTTTTATTCCGTTTCCGCTGTCTGATGTTTTTGGGGGTTCGGATCTTCGGCTGCGCATGTCTAATTGCGGGCGGTTGGGGCTGGGGACTTCCCGCATCCCGATACTGGATAACCGGCTCCATATGATCCAGATAGAGCGGGCGGTCCGTTGCCTCGTTTGTCGGGGAGACGAGCCTTTGTTCTTTCACGTAGTCCGGCTCCTCAAACTCCTCATTCCTGCTTAGAAAAAGCATTTCCCCCATGGATACGGGCTGTTTCACAACAAGCAGATGGTACATAATCTGGTAAGCGACGTTGAACTGGGTTTGCCGGAGCAAGGCCAACTCAAATGGATCATAGCCGGATTGATACGCGGGGAAATAGAAAAATTCCATGCGCAGCACCCTGAAGTCAAACGGCAGCGGGTCGTCCTCCAGCAAGGACCAGGAGTTATTTTGCGATAACAGGTACTCATCTTTGTCGATCACCGTTTCGGAAGAATTCGTCCAGTACCGGGGAGAATGTTCATTAAACCATTGTTTAAACTGCGGGTTGATCATATGAGAGCTTGCATGAGCATACGGCGCTACAATGCAAACCATAGCTTTATGGCGGCATATCCGGTAAAGCTCCTTTAAGACGGACGGAAGATCATCGGCAAATTGCAAGCTGTGCGAAGCCATTACGAATTCCACAGAGTTATCTTCAAATGGGAGCGGACGATTAAAGTCATGCACTAAATCCGTGTCCAGATAAGCGACCCGATCTATGCCTATGCAATTGGGAAACTTCTGTTTTCCGCTGCCCAGATCAATCCTCAAGCTGATTCCTTCCTTTCCCTGCGTGCTTAACTTATCATATTCCGTTTATCGCTGTCCGCATATGTATTTGTCCTCGTGTATTTGCCCCAACATTCCATATACTCGATTTTTCGCATATAAATTGCCGCTTATGGGCCAATTTGCGAATTCTATTCGGTTTTTCATATAGATTCAGGGCATTTGCACCCGATTGGGGCGAATAAGCATGAAATATTATATATATGGGATCCAAGTGACCCGACATGGGTGAAATGTATTCGAATTTTCGCATACATCGGCAGAAAGCGCCGGCAGCGGGCAATTTGTATTCGAATTTTCGCATACATGTTCATCATACCCGCAGGGAACGGTGGTTTTTATAAGCACGAAAAAAGACAACTCCCTTTGGATGATTCATCCGTTAGGTAGTTGTCTTTAAAATTAGAACCAACACTGCGTAGAAACCGTTGATGCATTAAGAAAAATCGAGACGACAGGATTTGAACCTGCGACCTCTTGCTCCCGAAGCAAGCGCTCTACCAAGCTGAGCCACGTCTCGGAAATGGAGTATTGACAGTTAGTTATTTTACTCGGATTTATTGTTTTTGTAAAGAGATGATTTCATGAGGGATTAAGGAAAAATGGAGCGGCAGTTTGGTTCCTGGAAGCTAAGTACCGAGAGCTAGATGGAAGCTAGATGGAAGCTAAGTGGAAGCTAGGTGATAGTGCAAAAGAAGACAGTGTGTTATAATCCCATTCGACATTAATCCTGGGGGCGAATAGGATTTGGAAAATTTGCCCTAACGAGCTAACGGAGGGAGAAAACAACGTGAGAAGGCTGGGAGCGATTGAAGCGGGAGGCACCAAATTTGTGTGCGGCATAGGGACGGATGAAGGGGAAGTGCAGGATCGGATCAGTTTTCCGACGACAACCCCGGAGGAGACGATGAGCCAAGTTCTTGCTTATTTCCAGGGGAAAGAAGTGGAAGCGATGGGAATTGGGTCGTTCGGACCGATCGACCCGGTCCTGGGCAGCAGCACATATGGCTACATTACGACCACGCCCAAACCACATTGGGGGAATTATAATCTAGTCGGGGCCGTCAAGGCGCATTTCGACATCCCGATCGTTTTCGATACGGACGTGAATGGTGCGGCTTTGGGAGAATCCCGTTGGGGAGCTGCCAAAGGGCTGGACAACTGTCTGTATATTACGGTCGGTACCGGTATCGGCGCGGGGGCCGTCGTAGGAGGCAAGTTGATCCATGGTTTATCCCATCCCGAGATGGGGCACATCGTAGTTCGTCGCCATCCTGACGACACGTATGAGGGAACTTGCCCCTATCACGGGGATTGCTTGGAAGGACTGGCTGCCGGGCCGGCCATCGTCAAACGTTGGGGTGTCGGCAATGGGGCGGACCTGCCGGCGGATCATCCGGCATGGGAGATCGAAGCCCATTATTTGGCGCAAGCCCTGATGAACTACATCCTGATCCTGTCGCCGGAGAAGATTGTGATGGGAGGCGGCGTGATGAAGCAGGTCCAACTGTTCCCGCTGATTCGCCGAAAAGTGCAAGAACTGCTGAGCGGTTATGTACAGCATCGCAGTCTGATCGAGGAGATCGACAGCTATATCGTACCGCCCGGGCTTGGAGACAATGCCGGTTTGAGCGGAGCGCTTGCTCTGGCCAATTTAGCTGAGCCTCACGCCTAACAAAGAAAGGCCGTCGGAGGATTCTCTCCAGACGGCCTTTCTGTATGCTTGGGATGGCGGCCTGCCGTACGGTAGGTAAGCTCCCGCCGTCTATCGTCAAGTCGTCTCCCCGACAATCAACTCTACATCCACGATAGTCGTATTGTTAATTTCTTCATGTTTGTTCTCGATCAGTTGGACCAGCGTCCCCAGCAGCATCCGCCCGATCCGGTCGATCGGCTGTTTGATGGTGGTGAGTTTCGGATTTTGCAGCATACGGGTGAAGCTGTGGTGGTCATAACCGACGATTTTTAGCTGTTCGGGGACTTTAATCCCTTTTTGCTGCGCATAAATATATAGGGCATATGCCACAATATCATTACTGCAAAAAACACCATCGTATCCTGACAATTCAATCGAGGACAATTCATGGGTGATAAAATCCCAGAAATAATCGAAGGTCAGTTTGTTACGAGCGCCTTCGACGAAGTCGTATTCGATTCCGTGCTTCTGACAGGTGAGGATAAAGGCGTCTCCCCGCCGATTGGACAGCATATCGAGATCAAGGGGGCCCGAAATATGCAGGATCTTCTTGCAGCCTCGTTTGATTAGATGTTCGGTTGCCAGCTCGCCCCCGCGATAGTTATCCGAACCGACGCAAGGAATGTTGGGCGAAATCATCCGGTCAAAAGAGACGATCGGCAGCGTTGCCTTCTTGTATTGATCGATATCCAGCGTATGGCTGCACATGATGATCCCGTCCACCTGATTTTGCCGGAGCATGCTGATATAATTGGCTTCCTTTTCGGGATCGTCGAGCGAATTGCAGATAAGCACTTTGTAGTTTCTTTCATTGGCCTGGATCTCGATATATTTGATTAACTCGGAAAAAAACGGATGATTCGAGTCCGGCACAATGACTCCGATGAAAAAGGTCTGGCTTCTTTGCAAGGCCCTGGCGATTTGATTGGGATGATAATCCACCGCCTCCATGGCGGCTTCCACTTTCTTGCGGGTCTCCTTGCCGATATAACCGCGGTTATTGATCACGCGCGACACGGTCGTGACGGAAACCCCAGCTTGTTTAGCCACATCTTTAATACTTGACATTTAGATCATCCTTTTTTGTTGGTCCCTTGTAATTTAAAGTTCTATGGCGGAGAGTTAAATCCTTTTTAAACTATATCACCAATATGACAACGTTGCCATGTTTTTGCGGTTTATGTGTCATAAAATTATAATATTTCCCTGTTAAAGGCAGGATATTCAATATGAAAACGTTTGACATAAAAATAAAAAGTAATATAATGAACCATGAGCTCATTTTCAAACCGATCTCAAAAAATTACAGACTGGGGGAACAAAAATGAAGAAGTGGATGTCTCTTTCCATCGCCATGGCGCTGCTTGTTACAGTGCTGTCGGCTTGCGGAGGGAACGGCAAGGAAAGCAATGCAGGTCAAGGAGCGGGCGAAGCGTCCGGCAAACCCGTTGATATTACGGTTCTGGTCGGCAAAGAAGAAATCGCCAAGCCGTTTGAAGCAATGGTCAAGGAGTACAATGAATCACAGGATAAAGCCAAATTAACGATTATCCCATTGTCGGGAGCGAACGGTTATGAAAGAATGACCACGCTTTATGCCTCGAACAATGCGCCAACCGTGATCAGCATCGGTCAGGAACTGCCGCTGATGAAGGACAAGCTGCTGGATTTGTCGGATCAGGAATGGGTCCAAAACGCCTCGGCCGGTACTCTGGACTATGCCACGTACGACGGAAAAGTGCTCGGCATGCCGATGTCCGTAGAAGCGTTTGGTTTTATCTACAACAAAGCAGTGTTGGATAAAGCGACGGGCGGCAGCTTCGATCCTGCAACGGTCAAAACCGTAGACGATTTGAAAGCGCTTTTTGAAAAAGTGAAAGCCAGCGGCGTCGCACCGATCACGGTCACTCCGATAGACTGGTCGCTTGGCGCTCATTTCGCCAATATTCTGTTTACCGACCAATCGTCGGACCGCGATGCGCGTCACAAATTCATGGAAGATATGAAGAGCGGTTCCGTTGATCTCGCTAATAACGCGGTGTTTAACGGCTGGATGGATACCTTCGAGTTAATGAAGGAATACAACACGGCGAAGGACGCTCCGCTTGCCGCGCAATACGACGAAGCGCCGCTGCTGTTGGCTGACGGAGGCGCAGCGATGTGGTTCATGGGCAACTGGGCTTACCCGCAAATTAAGGAAGCCGATCCGGACGGCGAATACGGCTTCTTGCCGGTACCGATCAGCAACAATGCCGACGATTACGGCAACAGCCAAATTTCGGCCAGCGTCTCCTTGTACTGGGCCATCGATAAAGAGCAATCCACTCCGGAACAACAGGCTGCGGCCAAGGATTTCCTGAACTGGATGATCGGCAGCGAGAAAGGCCAGGATTATTACGTCAACCAATTCAGCGCAATCCCAGCGTTCAGCAATTTCAAAATTCAACCCGAAGACAGCTTGTCGCAATCGGTATTGAATTACATGGACAAGCAGCAAACGCTGGAATGGATGAACCTTTACTTCCCGCCGGACGGTTATCCGACCATGGGGGCCGCCCTGCAGAAATATCTGACAGGCGCTCTTGACCGCGCCGGAGTAGCCAAAGAGATTGAAGATTACTGGAAGAAACAGAAATAACACCGCTTGATACCGGAGGGGGAGGCCGTTTGGCTTATCCCCCTGCCGTATATTGAGAGCCCTTCTTGGAGGTCATCCCAAAATATGTATAACGAAAAAACTTGGATTGGTAAGTGGAAAGTGTTTGGGTTGTTTGCCGCCTTGCCGTTGTTTGTGTTTACTACCGTCATCGTTCTGCCTTTTCTGGCCGGATTGTTCATGACGCTGACGAATTGGCAAGGAACCGGCAGCTTTGAATTTACAGGGTTAAGCAATTATGTATCTGCGTTGCAGGATTCCGTGTTTTGGAACTCCATGTGGCTGACAGTTCGGTATGTCTTTTTTACATTGGTTCTGACGAATGTAATCGGGTTTGCCCTTGCCTTGCTGGTCACCAGCGGACTTCGCAGCCAGAACTTTTTCCGCGCCGGATTTTTTACGCCGAACCTCATTGGCGGGATCATCCTAGGGTTTGTCTGGCAGTTTATTTTCACCAAGGTGCTTGTGTATGTGGGGAGCGAGCTTCATCTTGGCATCTTCTCCTCGTCCTGGCTCGCCGATCCCGGCACCGCCTTCTGGTCGCTGGTCGTGGTTGGCGTCTGGCAGAATGCGGGGTACATGATGCTGATCTATATTGCCGGATTGACCGGCATTTCCGAGTCGCTTACCGAAGCGGCCAATCTGGACGGTGCCAGCTACTGGAAACAACTGACGCGGATCCGCATCCCTTTGATGGTTCCATCCTTTACGATCAGTTTGTTCCTGACGCTGCAGCGCAGCTTTATGGTTTACGATACTAACCTGTCCCTTACCAAAGGCGGACCGTTCCGTTCCACGGAAATGATCGCTATGCACGTGTATAACGAGGCGTTTGTCTATCAAAAATACGGTCCCGGTCAAGCCAAGGCGTTCATATTGTTCTTGATTGTCGCCGCGATCGCCATCCTTCAGGTTAGAGCGATGAAAAAGGTGGAGGTGGAAGCTTGATGAGCGGCAAAGCCGGGAAAAAACTGCTGTTGTTTATCGTAAGCGCACTGACGCTCGTATTGTTTATTTTTCCGCTGTTGATGATTTTTGTGAACTCGTTGAAACCCCGCTTGGATATCGTCCGCGATCCGCTGAGTTTGCCGGGAAGTCTGAGTTTCGGCAACTACAAAGAGGCCTTTGAAACGATGAATTTCTCGCATGCGTTGCTCAATTCGGTGATCGTTACGGTTCTTTCCGTGGGGCTCATTCTTATCTTCTCGTCCATGCTCGCCTATTTTCTCGTGCGTTGGAAATGGAAGATCAACAATTACATTTTGATGATTCTGGTTTCGTCCATGATCATCCCGTTTCAAGCGGTCATGATCCCTTTCGTTTCGATTTACGGTGACCTGAACATGTTGAACAGCAAATGGTGGTTGGCTTATTTCTACCTTGGCTTCGGACTTGCGATGGCCACCTTCATGTACCACGGTTTCGTCAAAGGGGTTCCGAAGGAGCTGGAAGAAGCGGCATTGATCGACGGGGCGGGGAAATTGCGAGTGTTTGCCCAAGTCGTATTTCCGATCTTAAAGCCGATCTCGACGACGCTGGCGATTCTGGACGTATTGTGGATCTGGAACGACTTCCTGCTGCCGTCGCTGGTGCTGATCTCGGAAGACGACCGCACCTTGCCGTTGTCCACGTTTTATTTCTTCGGAAAATACACGTCGGATTACGGAGTCGCGATGGCGGCGCTGGTATTGTCGATGATTCCGGTCATTATCTTCTATCTCTTCATGCAAAAACAAATTATTCGAGGCGTCGTTGAAGGAGCAGTTAAATAATGTCATATGAATCAACGGATTTATCGAACGCGATCGCCGGGGCGGAAGCGTATCAGCAGCGGGTAAAGCCCATTGCTGAAGAGAGCCGGTGGAAACCGAAATACCACCTCTCCGCGCCGGCGAATTGGTTGAGCGATCCGAACGGATTTTGCCTTTACAAGGGAGAACATCATTTGTTTTATCAGCACCATCCTTACGCTCCCAAATGGGGGAATATGTTCTGGGGACACCTGAAAAGCCGGGACTTGGTGCATTGGCAGCATTTGCCCATCGCTTTAGCTCCGGATGAGGAATACGACAAGGATGGATGTTTCTCCGGCAGCGCGATTGAAAAAGACGGCAAGCTGTATTTGCTTTATACCGGAAATGTCTGGACCGGATCGGACTGGACCCGAGATCTGCTTCAAGTGCAATGCGGGGCGGTTAGCGAGGATGGGGTCAACTTCGTCAAGCTGTCGCAAAATCCGCTGATCCAAACGGCTCCCGCAGGGGATATACACCCTTATCATTTCAGGGATCCCAAAGTGTGGAGACAAGGCGATACTTATTATATGGTGCTGGGCTCGCGCAGCCTCGGCGACCGGGGGCAGGCCTTGTTGTATCAGTCCGCCGATTTGCTGAATTGGAAGTTTGTCCGTATTTTGGCGCAAGGCGATGAGCGTTTGGGATTTATGTGGGAGTGTCCGGATCTGTTCGCCTTGGGCGACAAGCATATCCTCATCGTTTCGCCGGAGGGCATGAAGCCCGAGGGCGATCTGTACCTTAACAAAAGCCAATCGGGTTATATGGTTGGACATTTTGATGAAGTACGGGGCTTATTCGAGCATGGCGATTTTCATCTGCTGGATTATGGATTTAATTTTTATGCGCCGCAAACTACGTTGGATGATCAGGGGAGACGTGTTATGGTCGGCTGGATGTCCTCTTGGGATGAGGATAAGCCTGAAGCGGCGCACCAATGGGCCGGAACGATGACGCTCCCGCGGCTGTTGACGCTTAAGGGAGAGAAGCTGTACAGCACCCCTTTGCCCGAGTTGGAGAAATTGCGGCGGGAGCATGTCGGCTATGCCGGCATTACGCTGGAGAATGAAATTGCGCTGTCCGGGGTTTATGGCAGCAGTGTGGAATTGGAAATCGCCGTTCGCGCAGACGCGGATTCGGTTTTTGGCCTGAAGTTCGGCTGCAGCCGGGACGGTGCGGAGGAAACGGTATTAACCTTTATCGGGCCGGAAGGAAACCTGGTTCTGGACCGGACCCGTTCCGGAGAAGGAGTGGGGGGAGTTCGCAAGGCCCCGGTGCACCTGCAAGACGGCAGGCTGATTCTGCGCGTATTTATCGACCGGTCCTGCGCTGAGATCTTCGTCAATAACGGAGAACAAGTCATGAGCGCCAGATTTTATCCGGGGGAAGCTTCCGACGGAATCGTCTTTTTCGGCGATGGCTCGGCCGTGTTGGAGAAGCTGGACAAATGGGAAATCGACAGCTGTTGGCTGTAGAAAATACATGGAATCATCTCTAATTTCATTGATTTGATGGAGGTTGCGATGAGAGAACAAAAACGGCAGTGGTGGAAGGAAAGCGTGGCGTACCAAATTTACCCGCGCAGCTTCCAGGACTCAAATGGAGACGGGATCGGGGATTTGCGCGGCATTATTCAGCGTCTTGATTATTTGCAATACCTGGGGATTGATTTGCTGTGGCTGAGCCCGGTTTACGATTCGCCGAATGACGACAACGGCTATGATATCCGCGATTATCACCGTATTTTGGCCGAGTACGGAACGATGGAGGATATGGACGAATTGCTGGAAGAAGCGCGCAAGCGGGGAATCCGGCTGGTGATGGATTTGGTCGCCAACCATACTTCGGACGAGCATGCCTGGTTTATCGAGTCTCGTTCCTCCAAGGACAATCCGAAGCGGGACTGGTATATTTGGCGGCCGGGCCGGGACGGAAAAGAACCGACCAACTGGGAATGCGGATTCGGCGGGTCGGCTTGGGAGTACGACGAGCAGAGCGGCGAATATTATCTTCACTGTTTCTCGGCCAAACAGCCCGATTTGAATTGGGAAAATGAGCAGGTACGGCGGGAAATCTACGCTATGATCGACTGGTGGATGGACAAGGGGATCGCAGGCTTCCGCGTGGACGCGATTACGTATATTAAGAAAAACCCTGCTTATCCGCAGCTTGAACCCGAAAACGGACGGGCTTACGCCGCGATCGAACAAGCTAGCCTGAACCAGGAGGGAATCCTCGATTTTCTCCGTGAGATGAAGCAGGAGGTCCTGGAACCGAGAGGGGCGATTACGGTCGCGGAAGCTCCGGGAGTCCCCCTCTCGCAAATCCCTGATTTCGTAGATGAGACCGACGGCGTATTTACGATGCTGTTCCAGTTTAACCATGTGGACTTAGACATCAAGCCCGGCGGCAAAGCGGAATTCATCGACTGGGATATGAAAAAATTCAAGGACGCTTTGTCCTTGTGGCAAAGGGAATCTAACAAGCACGGGTGGATGGGGTTGTTCCTGGAAAATCATGACCACGTCCGCTCGGTGTCCAAATTCGGCAACGACGGGGCGTACCGCGAGGTATCGGCCAAAATGCTGGCGGCGTATTATTTTTTGATGCGCGGTACGCCGTTTATTTATCAGGGGCAGGAGATCGGCATGACCAATTGCCGCTTCGACTCGATTCACGAATACCGCGACATCGGCAGTATCAATCTGTTTCGCGATGAGACGGCGAAGGGACGTTCGGCGGAAGAGATCATGGATTACCTCGGCAGACGCAGCCGCGATCAGGGGCGGACGCCGATGCAGTGGAACGCGGAAGCGGAGGGCGGCTTTACGTCCGGGAAGCCGTGGATCAAAGTGAATCCCAATCACACAACGATCAACGTCGAAGAGAATATGAAGAACGGAGATTCCGTCCTGCAGTTCTACCGTCGCCTCATCGCGCTCAGACGGGAGCATCCGGCTCTGGTTTACGGCTATTATGAAGATCTTTGCATGGAATCTGCGGAGATCGGGGCGTACCGGCGCATTTACGAGGATGAACTTTTTGTTGTCATCTGTAATTTTACCGATCACCCCGTAGCGCTGAAAGAACTGGAGGAAATTACCTTCGGCGGCGAACGGGTTTTATCCAATTATGAAGAACAGGAGCAAGGCGTATTGCAGCCGTACGAAGCTTCGGTTTTGAGATGGCCGGCCGGAACGGGAGGACATAGATCATAAATGGAACCCAAGATCGAGGAAATCATCGCGCAACTGTCATTGGAAGAAAAGGCAAGCCTCTGCTCGGGCCAGGATTTCTGGCGGCTGAAGGAGATTGAGCGTTTGGGTATTCCTTCAATTCGAGTGGCCGACGGGCCGCACGGTTTGCGCAAGGAAGTGGAGAACGCGGATTATTTGGTGGCTGGCCAGAGCGTACCGGCCACTTGTTTCCCCTCCGCCGCAGGGTTGGCCTGTTCTTGGGACCGCTCGCTGATCCGGGAAATGGGGGCGGCGCTAGGCAAGGAAAGCCAGGCGGCGGGCGTATCGGTGCTGCTGGGGCCTGGCGCTAACATAAAGCGCAGTCCGCTCTGCGGCAGAAACTTTGAATATTTCTCGGAGGACCCTTATTTGTCCGCGGAAATGGCGGCCAGCCATATTCAAGGGGTACAAAGCCAAGGAGTAGGAACCTCGCTGAAGCACTTTGCCCTCAATAACCAGGAGCATCGCAAAATGACGGTGGATGCGGTCGCGGACGAACGGACGCTGCGGGAGATTTACCTGGCCAGCTTTGAAGGCGCGGTAAAGGCAGGCCGCCCGTGGACCGTAATGACCGCTTACAATCGGGTAAATGGGGAATACTGCGCCGAGAACAAGACGTTGCTTACCGACATTCTGCGGGAAGAATGGGGATTTGATGGCGTCGTCGTCTCCGATTGGGGGGCGGTCAACGAGCGGGTCGCCGGGCTGCGGGCCGGACTCGATCTGGAGATGCCGTTCAGCCTTGGTGAAGGCGACGCGAAAATCGTGCAAGCCGTGCGCAACGGCGAACTGGACGAAGCGGTGCTGGATCGAGCGGTGAAGGCGCTGCTGGAGCTGGCGTTCAAGGGGCATGCGGCCAAGCGGGAGCAAGCTTCCTTCGATGTGGCGGAGCATCATGAATTAGCCCGGAGGATTGCCCGTGAGAGCATGGTACTGCTCAGGAACGAACAAGGAATACTTCCGCTCTCCAAGTCGGCAAACCTCGCCGTTATCGGCGGCTTTGCGCGGCAGCCGAGATATCAGGGTGGGGGCAGCTCGCATATTGTGCCGACCCGGCTGGATGATATTTATGAAGAGATCGGCCGTAAGGTAGAGAACCCGGCGCAACTCAACTATGCGCAAGGCTACCGGCTGGACGATGACGAGGTGGATGCCGCTTTGCTTGCGGAAGCGGTGGAAACGGCCAAGACGGCGGACGTCGCCGTGATTTTTGCCGGTTTGCCGGATCGCTATGAAACGGAAGGATATGACCGCAAGCATCTGCGCTTACCGGATAATCATATCCGTCTGATTGAGGAAGTAGCCCGCGTTCAGCGTAATTTGGTCGTTGTCCTCAGCAATGGCTCACCGGTGGAAATGCCTTGGATCGGCCATACCCAGGCCGTGCTGGAAGCCTATTTGGGCGGACAGGCGAGTGGCGGCGCGTTGGCCGATCTGCTGTTCGGCGACGCTAATCCATGCGGCAAGCTGGCCGAGACCTTCCCGGCGGCTTTGGAGCACAACCCGTCCCATCTCTTCTTTCCGGGGGAGAACGACCGGACCGAATATCGAGAAGGAATATTCGTTGGTTACCGGTACTATGACGCCAAAGCGCTTGAGCCGCTGTTCCCGTTTGGTCACGGGCTGAGCTATACCCGGTTCGAATACAGCGATTTGATCCTGGGCGATTCCCGAATCCGGGAGGATGAGACCTTAACGGTCAGCGTACGGGTGAAAAATACCGGCGGAGTCACCGGCAAGGAGATCGTACAGCTGTACGTAGGCGATCGGGAATCTAGCGTTGCCCGTCCGCCCCGGGAACTGAAGGCTTTTGAGAAGATCGAACTGGAGCCGGGGGAAGAGAAGACGGTAGCCTTCGAGCTGAAACGAAGAGCATTCGCCTACTATGATACCGAGCTGGGGGACTGGCACGTCGAGAGCGGTGTGTTCGATATTCTGATCGGTCGTTCGTCCCGGGACATCGCGGCCGAAGCATCGGTTTATGTCGAGAGCACGGCTAAGAGAGAGCGTCGGTTTACGCGGAATTCGACCTTAGGCGACCTGCTTGCCGGAGGAAAGCTTGACCGGTTGACGCTGGAGTTGATGGAGCAATTTAAAGCGAACAGCGGTATTTTTCCGGAGGACAAACCTGCGGATATCGCCGAGGCGGATCTGCATTTCTTGCCGCTGCGGGCGCTTGTCTCGCTTAGCAAGGGCGGTCTCCGGGAAAGAGACATGGAGACACTTCTAAACCGGGTTAATCGCAGTTGATTCGGCGGCGGATCTTTGCTCGACTGGAGCGAAGGTCCGCCGTTGACTTTAGGGCGGCGAATTGGATATAATGATTGATGATCCAATTCTATATTGTGGAACTTTGAAGAGGAATAGTAATTTGGATTCCGCCATCCAGAGAGCCGGCGTTGGGTGCAAGCCGGTTGGGGAATGCAGACGAACTCGCCTTGGAGTTATGATGCCTCAAATCATCATCGTTTTGCCCGCGTTAAGGGTGCAAAGGGAGCTAGGACAAAGCATGTCCGATGCTAACTAGGGTGGTACCACGGGAAATTTCCTCTCGTCCCTAGCGATTATACGCTATGGGTCGGGAGGTTTTTTAATTTACAAGGTTGTTTATTGTATTAGAAAATAATGCGTTGTTCAAGGAGGATTTTGAATTATGGCGGACCACAACGTGCCCCATGACGTTTACCGGGCCCAAGCCATCGAACCGAAATGGCAGGCTTACTGGGATGAGCACCACACTTTCAAAACGCGGGAGGAATCGGGCAAGCCCAAGTTTTATGCGCTCGACATGTTCCCTTATCCCTCGGGGGCGGGTCTTCACGTAGGCCATCCGGAAGGTTATACGGCCACGGATATCGTCTCCCGCTTTAAACGGATGCGCGGGTATAACGTGCTCCATCCGATGGGCTGGGATGCCTTCGGGTTGCCGGCGGAGCAGCATGCGCTTGATACGGGCGAGCATCCGCGCGACATCACGGTGAAGAATATCAACAATTTCCGGCGCCAGATCAAGTCGCTGGGCTTCTCCTATGATTGGGACCGCGAGATCAGCACGACCGATCCGGACTATTATAAATGGACGCAGTGGATTTTCATCCAGCTGTATAAGAAAGGTCTGGCGTATGTGGCCGAGGTTCCCGTGAACTGGTGTCCGGCGCTGGGGACGGTCCTGGCGAACGAGGAGGTCATCGACGGCAAGAGCGAGCGCGGCGGGCATCCGGTCATCCGTAAACCGATGCGCCAGTGGGTGCTGAAGATCACCGAATACGCCGAGCGGCTGCTTGAGGATCTGGAGGAGCTGGACTGGTCGGAAAGCATCAAGGACATGCAGCGCAACTGGATCGGGAAATCCGAAGGGGCCGAGGTGGTGTTCGACATCGAAGGCCATGACGCCTCGCTGACCGTCTTTACGACGCGCCCGGATACGCTGTTTGGGGCTACTTATGCGGTGCTTGCGCCGGAGCATGAGCTGGTCCAGACGATTACGTCGGCCGCACAGCGTGAAGCAGTTCAAGCTTATCAGGACCAAGCCGCACGCAAAAGCGATTTGGAACGCACCGATCTGGCGAAGGAGAAGACCGGGGTCTTTACCGGTGCTTATGCGATCAATCCGGTGAACGACGCGAAGCTGCCGATCTGGATTGCCGACTACGTGCTGGCGGGTTACGGTACCGGCGCGATTATGGCCGTACCGGGTCATGACGAGCGCGACTACGAGTTCGCGAAGCAGTTCGATCTGCCGATTATCGAGGTGGTCGAAGGAGGCGATCTCGCGAAGGAGGCGTACACTGGCGACGGAGCGCATGTGAACTCCGGTTTCCTGAACGGGCTGGGCAAGGAGGAAGGCATCAAGAAGATGATCTCCTGGTTGGAGGAGAACGGCAAAGGCCGCGGCAAAGTCACCTACCGTCTGCGCGACTGGCTGTTCAGCCGCCAGCGCTATTGGGGCGAGCCGATCCCTATCTTGCACCTGGAGGACGGTACCATGAAGCCGGTACCGGAAGATCAACTGCCGCTTGTCCTGCCGGAGGTTGACGCGATTAAGCCGTCGGGTACCGGAGAGTCGCCGCTCGCGAACGTTACCGAGTGGGTGAATACGGTCGATCCGGAAACGGGGAAGCCGGCTCGCCGCGAGACGAATACGATGCCGCAGTGGGCCGGCAGTTGCTGGTATTACCTGCGTTATATCGATCCGCATAACGACAAGGAACTGTGCTCGAAGGAGAAGCAGCAGGAATGGCTTCCGGTCGATCTGTACATCGGCGGGGCCGAGCATGCGGTGCTTCACCTGCTTTACGCCCGGTTCTGGCATAAGGTGCTGTATGATCTTGGGGTAGTCTCGACCAAGGAACCGTTCCACAAGCTGGTCAACCAAGGGATGATTCTCGGCACCAACAATGAGAAGATGAGTAAATCCCGCGGCAACGTCATCAATCCGGACGAAATCGTAAACGAATACGGCGCGGACACGCTGCGGGTCTATGAAATGTTCATGGGACCGCTGGAGGCGACCAAACCTTGGAACGCCAGCGGCGTAGAGGGCATTCATCGCTTCCTATCCCGTGTATGGCGTCTGTTTGTCGCCGAGGATGGCAGCTTGAATCCGAAAATCTCGGCGGATGGCGGCAGTGACGAATTTAAGCGTACCTGGCATAAGACGATTAAGAAAGTCACGGAGGATTTTGAGAACCTGCGATTTAACACGGCGATCAGCCAGTTGATGATCTTCGTCAACGAAGCCTACAAAACGGACATCGTGCCGAAAGCGGCCGCAGAAAACTTCGTACAGCTGCTCTCCCCGCTGGCCCCCCATTTGGCGGAAGAGCTGTGGGAACGCCTCGGCCACGCGGATACGATTACGTACGAAGCCTGGCCGGCCTATGAAGAGGCTTGGACGGTGGAAGCCGAAGTCGAAATCGTCGTGCAGGTTAACGGGAAAATTGTTGAACGCACGAAGATCTCCAAGGATTTGGACCAGGCCGCGATGCAGGAACACAGCTTAAGCCTGCCGAACGTACAGCAGGCTGTGGCTGGAAAGACGATCCGTAAAGTGGTTGCCGTTCCAGGTAAGCTGGTCAATATCGTCGTGGGATAAATTTTTTTGCGCAAGCTTGGGGAGTTCGGGATCAGGAACTGGGAGTTGCCCCCGAACCGTCCGGCGGTTTGATGCCGGCACGGGGGCGCTCACCTTCCAAACCCGCCGTCAACGGCCCTATGGATGACGAGGAAGCGGCCGGAATACCTGGATGAAACAGCGCGTGCAGCTTGCTGATATCTTCATCGTATTTGCGGTGCGTCGTTTCGATCAGGCGGTTAAATACGCCGCGCAGACCGGATTCGAGCACGGCGATGCCTTCGGCGGTGACTCCGCCGGGGACGGCCACCCGCTCGATGAGTTCATCCGGATTGAGGCCGCCGCCCGTCAGCAGTTTACCGGTGCCCAGCAGCATTTCCGAGCCAAGCTCAATCGCCTCGGCATAACCGATGCCCGTCAGCTCGGCGGCCGATTCCGCCCAGAGCTGAAGCATATATGCGATAAAAGCCGGCCCGCAGCTGGATAAATCGGAAGCGATCCGGGTTTCGCTCTCTTTGAGGTTCATCGGCAGGCTGATCGAAGACATTAGCTGTTCCAGCAGCAGACGGTCCTCGGGGCGGATTCGCTTCCCGTAGATACAGAGCGAAGCGCCGCTGTGAACGGAATGGGTGATGCTGGGAATGATCTTGGCGATTTTGGAAGGCAGGGCGTCTTCCAACGTTTCAATCTGGACGGGGCTGGTGATGGACACGACGATCTGCTTCTCGTCGAGCACGTCCCGGATTTCCGCAATCACTTCAGGGTAATCCAGGGGTTTAATGCACAAGAAGACAATTTTGCTTCCTTGCGCGGCTTCGGCATTGCTGCCGTACGCCTGCAGTCCGGGATGGCGCTGAACCAGCCACTTGATTTTGTAGGGAGAGCGGTTGCTGGCACAAATGTTCTGCGGGAGCAGCGCGCCGGAACGCAAAAAAGCATCGATGAGCAGGCTTCCCATGGATCCGGTTCCGATGAAGGCAACTTTCATCCGGCTTCCCCTTTCCGTGCTTAACGCACTGTCTTGTTCAAACGATAAGGTGGATCGTATTCGTTCACGATTCATAAACGGTTAGTTTTACGTAAGCGGGAACCTACTTCTGCCGTTTCTACTTCACCTGTATAAATATGTATGCAGCTTGATTGGATCTTCATGACTATAAGCGGATTCTTTTAAGAGGTTTGATAGGGGAGTGGGTTACAAAATGCGGAAGGAACTCGTATGGACGGCAATGGTATCGGCGACGATCGGCGCCGGGTTGATGCTGCTGGCAACAGGGGGGCGGCCCCCTGCCGGGATCGAAGGCTGGACGCCGGTGAACGCCCAAGTGGAAGCGGCGCTGGCCCAGGAAGGCCGGGGCGGTGCGGTAAGTGAAACTCCTGGCTCCGCAGAGCGCGGCGGCGGCGAAAGCCCTTCGCAGCCGGCAACTGCGGGTGCGGAGGAGGCGGGCACAACCGCCGCGGCCGCGGAGCGCTCGGCTGGGGGAACCGGCAGCGACTCGGCAGCAACAGCTGCCACCGCGGGGAACCCCGGGCTTGGCGCCGGGTCTGAGGGAGCGAGCGAGGCCGCGCCTTCTGCGGCTGGAGCAGGTAAATCCGCCGAGGCCGGACGGATCAGCATCAATCGCGCCGGACTGGCCGAGCTGCAGGAGATCCCTGGAATCGGCGAGAAGAAAGCGCAGGCAATCCTCGATTACCGCAATGCGCACGGCGCGTTCGCTTCAATCGAAGATTTGACCCTGGTGAAAGGCATCGGGGACAAATTGCTGGAGAAGATGAAGCCCTACGTCGGGTTGTAAACCTTGTGTGATCGAAAGAGGACGGGCGAGGGGGAGAATGGGATGAATCCGGATCAACGCAAAGACTGGGACACGTATTTCATGGATATCGCTTATATGGTATCGACGCGGTCGCGCTGTAACCGCCGCCATGTCGGCGCTGTGCTGGTGCAGGGGAAGAAGCTGCTTGGAACGGCTTATAACGGAGCCCCTTCCGGCGTGCCGGACTGCTCGGAAGCCGGCTGTATGATCGCGGAAGAATACGAACTTGTGATCGATGACGGCCAGGAGAAAATGGTGAAGAAGCAGCGCTGCGTCCGCACCATTCATGCGGAGCAGAACCTGCTTCTGTTCACGGACCGGATCGACCGGGAAGGCTCCAGCGTCTACGTGACGGACGAGCCGTGTTGGACTTGTGCGAACATGCTGGCCAACAGCGGAATCACGGAGATCGTGTTCCACCGACCGTATCCGAAGGATACCGGCAAGGTGACGGCCATGATGGCGCAGAAGGGGATCGCCTTCCGTCGATTGGAAGGCTACCAGCCGCCGCAGGAAACGATTGCTCACGTGGAGGAGTAACAAGATTAAGCGATAGCGCTATTGAATGTGGAAGCACCTCATTCGCCTATAGGCGGGTGGGGTGTTTTTGTTTTGGATATCTTTTGCGGACCCAAGGAGGGGATTGAAAGTTGAATCGCAGACCGTTAACCGCAATCGCCTGCGGCTGGATCGCCGGCAGCGGACTGGCGGCGGCAGGCCTTGCCGGCTGGCGTTATGGATTGTTTTGGCTGGGATTATCGCTGACTTGCGCGAGTGTTGCCCTGCTCCGGCGTCAATCATGGCGGAGTTTGGTTTTGGTATGGCTGGCCTTCTCGCTTGGCGGAGGATATTGGTTCTATCACGAGGCAAATAATGAAAGCCGGATTGCTCCGATAGTGGCGGCTGCGGAAGCAGGGGCGGATGATCGGGATCGGGCCGACGGTCCGCGAGCGTCGGGGACAAGCCGTGGGGAGGCAAAGACATCGCCTAAGGATGGGCCAACCGTTCGTCTGGAGGGAATGATCGTGTCGGCGGTGAAGGTCGATGGCGATCGGGCGGATTTTACGCTGAAGGCAAACCGGATCTCGCTGCTCACCGGAGCAGACCCGCAGGTCATGCAGGAGATTCCCGGCGGAGAAAAGGTCGCCGTCCAGCTGCGGCTAGCTGCACAAGGTGAACAACAAGTCGCGGCCTCGTGGCAGCGCGGCCTTAAGATTACGCTTCATGCAACATTGGAAGCGCCGCAGCCAGCCCGCAATTTCGGCGCGTTTGATTATCGCCGGTATCTCCACCTGCAGCGAATTCACTGGCTGGCAAAGGCGGCAGGCGCCTCCGCTCTGCAACCGGGAACGCCAACTCACGGGATCGCCGCAGCTATGGGATATGTGGATTCCTTGCGCGATCGCCTGGGACAGCGGATTGAACAGCTGTTTCCGGGCTGGCAGGCTGGTTATATGAAAGGGTTGCTGATCGGTTTACAAGATGAGCTGGACCCGGACAAATACGCAGAGTTTACCCAGCTTGGGCTTACGCATATTTTAGCTATCTCCGGCAGCCATGTGGCGATTAACATCGCGCTGGTATTGGGGCTGCTTCGCCTGTGCCGAGTGACCCGCGAGACCGCAACCACCGTTGCGTTCGCTTTCGTTCCGGCGTATATGCTGCTTACCGGGTTCTCCCCGTCGGTCATTCGTTCCGGGGTAATGACGATGCTGGGGTTGTATTTGCTGAGGCGCGGGCTGCTCAAGGACAGCCTTAATGTATTGGCGGCCACCGCGATGCTCATGTTGCTTTGGGATCCGTATTATTTGCTGAACGTCAGCTTCCAGCTCTCGTTTGCCGTAACGGCGGGGCTAATCGTGTTTGTGCCTCTCCTGGCGCCATACTTTCGGTGGCTGCCGGGGAAGGTCGGGAATGCAGTAGCGATCACATTGGCGGCACAGCTGGTATCTTTTCCGCTGTCCATCGTCTATTTCAACCAGTTCTCCCTTCTGTCTATCCCGGCCAATTTGCTGCTTGTCCCGATCATCGGCACGCTGGCGCTGCCCTCGGGGACAGGGGCTTTGCTGCTGAGCTTGCTGTCGGTTCGGTTAGGTTCATGGGCGGCCGTACCCGTACGGTGGTTGAATACAGCAACGTTCGAAGCAACAAGCTGGCTGAGCGCGCGCAGCGGCATGATGACGTATTGGAAATCGCCCTCATTGCTTTGGATCGCGGCTTTCTATGCGGGGTGCTTCCTAGTGCTCTTTTGGGGAAAAAGACGTGAGCGCATCGCCGCGGCTCTGCTGGCTGCGGCGCGGCAAGACGATGACACGGTTCCGTTAGCCCCGGTGAGAGAAGCGGCCTCCGTTTCCATTGGTGCGTACGGTTGGCGTCAGCCCAATCCTTCGATGCAGCAAACCGTCCTCGGGCAGTTGGGTTGGAAAGGGTTCGCCGGGTTTTGGAATGCGCTGGTCCCACACCTTAGCGCAGCCGGGCTTATCCGGCGAGTATGGGCAGGACGATTGGAGCTTCTGCGTTTTGCCGCAGCAGCGGGGCTGGTGTTATTGCTGATATCCGGCTATGCGCCCGCCTACGCCAAAGGTACGGGCTACATTGAGTTCCTCGATGTCGGCCAAGGGGACTGTGCTCTGATTACCACTCCTTCGGGCAAGCATGTGCTGGTGGACGGCGGCGGCACGGTGTCGTTCCGCAAAGCGAAGGATGCCTGGCGGGAGCGACGCGAGCCTTTTGAGGTGGGGGCTAAAACGGTTGTTCCGCTGCTTAAGAAGCGGGGGATCCACCGCTTGGATCTCGTGGTGTTGACGCATGGCGATCAGGACCATATCGGCGGACTGCAGGCGGTGCTGGATACATTCCCGGTTGAGGCGCTGCTGATCAACGGCAGCCTGGCGAAGTCGAAGACGATGGCTCGGTTGATGGAGACGGCGCTTGTTCGGCACATTCCGGTGTATTCTGCAAGCCGCGGCATGAAGCTGCAACCGGACAGGACTACCCTCCTTGAGGTGCTGTATCCGCTGACGGGAACGGAGCAGATTGGCGGGACTCCCTTTGTGAAAGAACAAAACCACCGTTCTATCGTATTTCGGTTGGATATGGAGAAAGCTTCTTTCTTGTTCACGGGTGATATGGATGAGTTGGCGGAGCGGGAGGTGCTCGAACTGGAAAAATCAGCCGTTAATAGGGCAGGAGCAGGATCGCTGCAGGAACCTTCGGTAGATGTGATGAAAGTTGCCCATCATGGCAGCAAAACCTCTACCTCCGCGGCTTGGTTGGCTTACTGGCATCCGGCGGCGGCACTGATATCCGTAGGTGCATCGAATACCTACGGCCACCCGCACCCCACAGTCATGGACCGTTTGAATAGACAAAAGGTTCGAGTCTATCGAACAGACACGCAAGGTGAAGTTCAGATGAGAGTCCGCAGCGGGAACATCGAGGTCAGATCCCTATGGCTGTAAAGCCTGATAAAATAGGCCCTTACCTGAATTCGGCAGGATGACGGGGCCTGTTTTTTTTGGTATTCTTAGGTGAGATTGAAACGACTCTGCACGAGAAAAACTTTTATTTAAAAAATAGTAACAACATTGCAACATCTTGTCGGACGCTAGCGTCTGTAAGGATGCAAGGAAGGGGGAGCCTTAGTGGTAGAGCAGGGACTCATCAGAGCCGCTCAAACGGGCGATCGCGACGCTCTAATCACCCTATTGCGAGAAATTGAAAATCACGTGTACCGGACGGCCTATTATATTTTGAACAACGAGCAGGATGCACATGACGCTGCTCAAGAAGCTCTCATTCGCATTTATACCAAGATTGGTTCTTATGAGGAAAAGGCGCAGTTCAAAACCTGGGTCCAACGGATCGTGACCAACATTTGTATCGACAAATTTCGTAGAAATAAGCCAACCGTTTCGATCGAAGAGCACGAAATGGTGTTTCAGGGCAATGATAGTGTGGAGCGCGAAGTGATGTCGAGCTATTTGGCCGAGGATATCCGCAGTGCGATCGATCAATTGCCGGAACACCACAGGTCGGTGGTTGTGCTGAGGTATTTGCAGGATTTTTCGTATAACGAAATTGCTGATAGTTTGAATTTGCCGCTGAATACGGTGAAATCCTATCTATTCAGGGCCAGGCAGCAGCTTCAGCATTTACTCCAAGATTATCAGAAGGGTGGTGTATCAGGATGAAGTGCCCGGAGGCGGTGGAATGGATGCATCGTTATCTCGACCATGATTTAAACGAAGAAGAAACTTCTCTTCTCTTTGAGCATATTCGCGGTTGCGAGGAATGCGCCGAGACGTTTGCGCTCTTGAACAAGCTGTCTGCGCAATTGGAGGAGCTGCCGAAGGTAGTTCCGAATTTTAGCCTCGTGGACGCGATTTTACCGCAGCTGGATGAGATCGACCGGGCCCGCCGCGAAGGAGGCAGTGCTGCTGAGGAAACGGTGCTGCCTATTACGGCGATGCCGGTTGATGCGGGCTCCGGTCTCAGCGGTACGATGCTGAGCCGACACAGCTCGCGTCGTCAGGATGCGGATACCGGGCTGCGCCGGAGCCGAATTTACCGATATGGGTCGCTTGGTGTAGCTGCGGCTTTGATTCTCGGTGTGTTCATATATCAATATGAACCGCGTACCGCATCGGATGCTGAAATCGCGATGAACTCCGCATTGTCGTCGGATTCGGTTAGCGAGGAGTCCTCAACTGCTGATTCGGCCGGGGATGCGGCGGGAAACGCACAGCTCTTCAAGGATGACAGTCATACGGGGGGGCCTGAAGCCGGAAAGGCAGATGTTCCGGTGCCGAAAGAAGAAGGTACTCCGGCCGAAGGTTTGAACTCAGGCGGTGCTGACAGCAAGATCGATACAGGGGGCTCCCCAGACAACGGTACTCCTGCAGAGACACGGTCGAAACCTGAAGCAGACACTAAAGCTCCAAGCGGGTCGAATTCTGGGAAGAACGATCCGGCCGGCAATCATTCGGTACCGACGGATGGGGACGGCGGCGCTCCCGTTCAGGACTCCGCATTGCCCGAAGCGAGAAATATGGAGCCTCCAGCCGATATGACTGCGCCGAACGATTCGGAAGACGATGCAATCAACCGGCAATTAACCCTGGATGAGCCAACGGGGAAGTTGGGGATCGCCAATATGAATACCTGGACCTCGTCGGACGGAAAATTTGAAGCCGAGTTGAAGGACGGACACTTGTATGTCTACCTTCTTGAAGTTCAGGAGCGGAAGCAGGTAGCCGATCAGGTCATCGACGGGAATTGGGTTGATGGCGCTTGGTCCGACGAAGGCCATGTATTTACGTACGAGACAGAAATCGACGGAACCTCTGCGGTTCATACCGTCGATGCCGAGAAGGCCGCAGCTGCATCCGAAGAAACGCAGCCCTGAACGATGCGAACGTGATTCTACGTGATCTAAATGATCTAAACGATCTAAACGTGATCTAGACGAGATCTAAACGAGATCTAGACGAAATCTAGACGAAATCTAGACGAGATCTAAACGAGATCTAAACGAGAATACGTGAGCTAAACGAGAATATCGGTCGGACAAAATTGGGCGTTTTTTTGAACTTGCCGCAGGCACCTTTTCTGGAGATATGGAATAGGTTATATGTATATTAGAGATAACGGTTTGAACACCCCTGATCGTCGTATGACCGCTGGCGGGAGAGTTTCTAGAGCTTTTCAGCCCGCGTTTATATAGATGCTCCGGGACAGAGGGATCTTTCGCCAAGAGGCAGAGGTCCCTCTGTTGCATTTTAAGCGGTTGTTTCAAAAATTCTCGGTGCACCCAACCCGACTTTTAAACCTCATTGGAAGCGGTCGTTTCAAAAGTCGGGTTGGGATCACGAATAGGACTCTAGGAGGTGGATCCGGCGGCGAATCTTGAATTCAGCCGGGCCTAAGTGGATGCTTCCGAAGCCTTCCGAAGCCTATTTCCTGCGGAAACATTTCAGATGCTCACGTAGCCGGAGGCTACGCTGCGCTTCTCAGTCCCTGTTGCTCCCCGCACGCTAACGGAACACAGAGCCGCTATTTATGGAGTTCGTCGATGAGCAGATGTCTAACGGAACGAGGAGACCTTATTTCGGTGATATTCTGCCCACTGGGCACCATAAGTGCCGAATAAGGTCTCTGGAATCCGTTACAGTGGGAAATAGCCGGGAAATACCCAAATAAGGGCTGTACGTTCCGTTACATTACTAAAGACGTATTTCGCAGCTGGCTTTCGTCAATCTAACGGAACACAGAGCCGCTATTTATGGAGTTCGTCGATGAGCAGATGTCTAACGGAACGAGGAGACCTTATTTCGGTGATATTCTGCCCACTGGGCACCATAAGTGCCGAATAAGGTCTCTGGAATCCGTTACAGTGGGAAATAGCCGGGAAATGCCTAAATAAGGGCTGTACGTTCCGTTACATTACTAAAGACGTATTTCGCAGCTGGCTTTCGTCAATCTAACGGAACACAGAGCCGCTATTTATGGAGTTCGTCGATGAGCAGATGTCTAACGGAACGAGGAGACCTTATTTCGGGGATATTCTGCTCATCGGGCACCATAAGAGCCCAATAAGGTCTCTGGAATCCGTTACAGTGGGAAATAGCCGGGAAATGCCCAAATAAAGGCTGTACGTTCCGTTACGTTGTAATGTTACATTTGGCCGATCGATGCAGTCCATCGTGATGTACCACACAACCGCCTCAACGTTCACGACCTACCGCAACACATCCGCCTAAATAACCACCGACTACCAACCGCCGCACACAATGACACACATTACCTACTCCACCGCCTACCGCCGCACATAACATTACACATTATCTACTCCACCGCCAACCGCCGCACATAACAACACACATTACCTACTCCACCGCCAACCGCCGCACACAATGACACACATTACCTGCTCCACCGCCAACCGCCGCACATAACATTACACATTACCTGCTCCACCGCCAACCGCAAGCACACAATGACACACATTACCTGCTCCACCGCCAACCGCCGCACATAACAACACACATTACCTGCCCCACCGCCAACCGCAAGCACACAATGACACACATTACCTGCTCCACCGCCAACCGCCGCACACAATGACACACATTACCTGCTCCACCGCCAACCGCAAGCACACAATGACACATTAGCTACTCCACCGCCTACCGCAAGCACACAATGACACACATTATCTACTCCACCGCCAACCGCCGCACATAATGACACACATTACCTGCTCTACCGCCAACCGCCGAACCACACACTCCGCCTTACAGTGTCCGCCCCTCCCCCCCACCGCTGTATACTTAGCAACGCCACATGCTGCCTATATAAGGCGTACACGCTGTTGACCGCCCACTTCCCACGACAGAACAATCGATGCACTATACCTACCAACCAACCACATACTTCTCACACCTTTTGATCAAACTGCCCATCATGCTGCTGGAAACTAACACCGGGAGTAGCAAGGCGCATCAACTCCCCGCGTTACCGATTTGCGGTATCCCGACAGGACTGCCTTCAACAGGGCTTGGACGAATAAGTGAAATCGAAGTATGATGGAAGGAGGCCATGATTACGGAAGGGAGAACCCGGATGGACGCAAAGCAAGTGATGAAAGAGATTAAACAGGGGCGGATCTCCCCGCTATACGTTTGTTACGGCACGGAGAAATATCAAATTCAGGAGTTCGTGGGTCTGCTCCAGGAACGGTTGGTTGATAAGGATCAAAAGGATTTTGCCCTCGCTACCTTCGACTTGGCGGAAACGCCGATCGAGGTGGTGGTCGAGGAGGCGGAGACGATGCCATTTCTCGTGGAGCGTAAGCTGATTGTGGTTCGCGACTCCGCATTGCTTGTAGCCGGCGGCAAGGAAGGCGGCAAAATCGAGCACAAAGTGGAGGCGCTGCTCACCTATATCGGGAATCCGGCGGAGCACAGCATCATCGTCTTTGTCGTGAACGGTGAGAAGTTGGACGAGCGGAAGAAGGTCGTCAAGGCGATCAAAGCGGCAGGTACGGTATTGTCCTTTATGCCGCTGGGCGGCGGGGAGTTGGTGCAGTGGGTCGTGCATGAGGTGGAGAAACGCGGCTGCCGGATCGGACGCGATGCCGCGGAAGCGCTGATCGCGGCGAGCGGCGTGCAGATGGCCGCATTGGCTGCGGAAGCGGACAAGCTCTGCTTGTATGCCGGAGCCGGCGGCATGATCGATACCGCCGCAGTCGAGCAGTTGGTAGCCCGCAGCACGGAGCAGAACGTGTTCGTGATGGTCGAGCACATCGCTGCGATCCGGCTGGAGCAGGCGCTCGGCATTTTCTACGAGCTGCTGAAGCAGCGCGAAGAGCCGATCAAAATCGCGGCGCTGATCGCCCGCCAGTTCCGTATTATGCTGCAGGTGAAGGAGCTCGGACGCCAGAGCTATTCCCAGCAGCAAATCGCCTCGCAGTTGAGCTTGCATCCGTACGTGGTCAAGCTGGCTGGCGACCAGGCGCGCAAATTCGAAGCCGGACGCCTAAAGGCGATCCTGTCCGAGCTGGCAGAACTGGACTACCGGATGAAAAGCGGGCAGATCGACAAGGTCCTGGGGTTGGAACTATTTCTGTTAAAACTGGGGGCCTAACCTCAGGCGGCAACGCCTTCAGCCCGACAACGTCCCCAAGCCAAGCCACGCTCGGCCAACACTCCGGCCGCCAATCACCAAAAAGACCTGAACGATTTATCGTTCAGGTCTTTTTGAGCTTAGTTGAAGACTAACTTCGTTATCATTAACGAGGCTTACGCTTGGGACGTAAGTTCGTTCAATTTTTTAGCCAAGCGGGATTTCTTACGGGCAGCTGCATTCTTGTGGATCAAACCTTTAGTAACGGCTTTGTCCAATTTTTTGGTTGCAGCCACGAAAGCAGCTTTAGCTGCTTCAACTTCGTTGTTCGCCAGAGCGGTGTCGGCAGATTTCACAGCCGTACGCAGGGCGGATTTTTGCGAAGCGTTCAGCGCGCGGCGTTTGTCGCTCGTCTTTACGCGTTTGATTGCGGATTTAATGTTAGGCATTGCATTCACCTCCTGTAAAGCATAGTTCAAGCCTGATGATTCACAACTTAAAATATTTTATCACGCAAGATAGCAAAAAGCAATAATTACATCCTACCGAATCTCTTGATTTCGCACAAGTTTCGCAGGCTGCCGATCAGGCATGCATAAACGCTTTCCCTCTCCCGCACAATAAAGGCAATCAGAGGAAATGGAGGTCATATGGCATGAATTTGGATTTGCGGGAGTATTCCGTTCGCACCGACTTGGCCGTTGAATCGAAGGAAATCGCGGAGACGGCTCACGGCGGTCCGGTTCCCGGGCTGAATGAGCGGGTTGAAGAGGAGGATGGCATCAAGATCACCCGGCTGGATGTGACCAACGAGGCGGCCTCGCGGCAAATCGGACGAATCCAGGGGCATTACGTGACGCTGGAGGTGCCCGGCCTCAGGAATCAGGATACCGAGCTGCAGGAGAAGGTTGCCGCCGCGTTCGCCAAAGAGTTTACCGCATTTTTAAATAAAATCGGAGTGGCACCGGGGGCCAAGACGCTGATCGTAGGCTTGGGCAACTGGAATGTGACGCCGGATGCGCTTGGACCCTTGGTAGTGGAGAATGTGATGGTGACCCGCCATTACTTCGAGTTGACGCCGGACCAAGTGGCGCCGGGTTACCGCGAGGTCAGCGCTATCGCGCCCGGAGTGCTGGGAATCACCGGCATCGAATCCAGTGAGGTGGTACAAGGGATCGTCGACCGGACCAAGCCGGACCTGATCATCGCCATCGATGCGCTGGCTTCTCGTTCGCTGGAGCGGGTCAATACGACGATCCAGATCGCGGATATCGGCATCCATCCGGGCTCCGGCATCGGCAACAAGCGCCGGGGGCTGACCCAGGAAATTCTGGGCGTGCCTTGTATCGCCATCGGCGTACCTACAGTGTGCTACGCATCCACGATCGTTAACAATGTATTTGATTTAATGAAAAGCCATTTCAATCAAGAAAGCGACGACGGGAACGCCCCGACCCAACAGATCATGGGCATGCTGAACGATCTGAGCGAAAGCGAGAGGTTAGGCCTTGTCAAAGAGGTACTCGAACCGCTGGGCCATGATCTGATCGTCACGCCAAAGGAAATCGACGAATTCATCGAGGATGTAGCCAACGTGATCGCCAGCGGTTTGAATATCTCACTGCACGAGGCGGTGACGCCGGATAACGTAGCTTCCTATACCCATTAACGCCGCACCGGCATGGTTCTCCTGAAACTCAAGGAATCCGCGAATCTAGCGGATTTCTTTTTTTTGTGAGAATTCGAGGTTCTAGCCCCCGAACTAGGTTCATAGATTTGGAATATAGTTCGAAAGCGGCT
The DNA here is from genome assembly GCF_900021165.1 of Paenibacillus phocaeensis. GTDB lineage: Bacteria > Bacillota > Bacilli > Paenibacillales > Paenibacillaceae > Fontibacillus > Fontibacillus phocaensis. The sequence continues at coordinate 427,537 of NZ_FCOQ01000018.1, forward strand.
GGAGGAGGATACACATATGAAATTCAAGGCTTGGAATCTAGGAAAATGGAGACGGAATCTGATTCATGTTTTAGCGCTGGGACGAACGTTTTTACTGTTATCGGTGATGTCGGTGATCTTTTTCGTGATGCTGGGGGTGCTGGGCATCGCCGAGAAAAGCTTAAATACATCGCCGGTTTCTTCAATGAAGGGGCTGGCCGCCTCGCTGTCGAGCGGGTTCTTCATGGATATGGTTGGCATGGAGCTGCCGCACGCCGCAAGCGAGAAGCAGGTGCCGGCGATTTCCGGGCGCCAGATGACGAACTTCGTCTTTCAACTGTTGACCGACGTCAACCCGTCCGACCCGAAGAGCTTGGTAGCGCGCGAGGTCCCGGGGCTTGGCGCCGATAGTCCGATCCTGCTGCGCACGGGTTCCGGCAATGGGATGGCTCAGGCTCCCGAGGATTATCGACCGGGCACAGGGGCGGACGGCAGCGGGCCGAATCATCCGGAGCCGAATGGCGAAGAAGGCGGGGAAGATGCGGATCCGGGGGCGGGTGACGCCGATCCGGGCGGGGCTCAGCCGCCGACGGGGGAGTCCGGGAACCCGAACGGCTCGTCTGAGAACGGGGGAGAGCCCTCGATCAAGCCCGGCAACAAGAACATCGTCATGATCTATCATTCGCATCCGCAGGAATCGTATAATCCCGTCCTGGGCACCAATGTGGATAATCCAAGTTCGGCGGAGGACAAGAAGAACGTCGGCCTGGTGGGCGAAGCGCTGGCGAAAGAACTGGAGCTCAAAGGGGTCGCAGCCTTGCACTCGTTCGAAAATTATGCGGCCAAGGTGAGCAATTACAACTATAACTACTCATATAAATACTCTCGAGAGACCGTAAAGCAAGCGATGGCCGAAAACGGCAAGCTGCAATATTTTATCGATATTCACCGCGACTCGCAGCGCCATGACAAAACGACCACGACCATCGACGGCCTGAATTACGCCCAGGTGTATTTCATTATTGGGCATGGCAACGAGAACTGGCGCGAGAATGAGAGATTCGCCAGCTCCATCCATGATCGTCTGGAAAAAGCCTATCCGGGGATCTCCAGAGGGATCTGGGGGAAGACGTCTTCCCAAGGCAACGGGGAATACAATCAATCGCTGTCGCCGAACAGCGTCCTGATCGAAATCGGCGGCATCGACAACAGCGAGGAAGAGCTGGAGCGCACCGCCAAGGTGTTGGCCGGGATCTTGGCCGATCTGTATTGGGAAAGCCAGGATGCCGAGAAGGCAGGTAAGCTAACGAAGAGCGGCGGGACGGACGGCGGTGTGAGCAGCGCCAACAAAGAAGCGGGCAAGGGCAACGGCACACCGCAAGCCGGGGCATCGAGCAAGAAATCCTAAGACCAATCACGAAGTAACGGGGGGAAGGGCATGGCGAAAACGCTGCGCAAAACATTGGTATACGGCCTCATGCTGGCGGTGGGGGTGACGCTGGGGATGCAGCTCGCCGAGAGCGGAACGACATCGGTGTACGGCCCCGGCTTTCAAACCGGAGGGGCGATGGTTGGCACGAACGGCCAAGCAACGGGTTATCCGTATTCGCAGCCCCAGCAATACACCAACGGTTGGACAGCCGGTTCGACTCCCGTCTGGTCCGGGAGCCAAGGAAATACCGCCCCGCAAGGGACGGCGGGCGGGTATACCGCGGCTCCAGGCTACAGCTACGCCCCGCCCGGAACCGTCACGCCCGGCACGGGGGCTGAGGGCTCGGCCGCCCCGGCGACCGGCGGCCAGGCGATGCAGACGCCGGCCGACTTGCTGATGCCGCCGTCGTCGCCTCCGGCCGTGGATCGGTTTGCCGACAAAGCCGCCCATCTGTTGCAGCAAGCGTCCCAGAAGAGCATTCACTGGGTTGCCTCCCTGTTTGGTCCGGGGGAATAAGCTGCCTTCCGGAAGTCCGAGGACGGACAAGCGCGTTTTATAACGAATGGTGGGTTTGTTATGCTGTTGTTCTATGGTTATGAATCTGCGGAATGGAATGAAAATAGCTCGCCGTGATTGCTGCTTGCCCCTGCAACTGATATAATAAATTGATTGTATGACTTCGATGATTTGTGGTGGGGGTAAGGATGACAGATATCAGGGCTAGACAAGCGAAAATTCGCAATTTCTGTATTATTGCACATATAGACCATGGGAAATCGACTTTGGCCGACCGGATTCTGGAGTACACCGGCGCGCTAACCTCTCGGGAGATGCAGGAGCAGGTCCTCGACCAGATGGATCTGGAACGCGAACGCGGGATCACCATCAAGCTCCAGGCGGTTCGTCTGACCTACAAGGCCGATGACGGCGAGGAGTATTTGCTGAACCTGATCGATACGCCGGGACACGTCGACTTCACCTATGAGGTCTCCCGCAGTCTGGCCGCCTGCGAAGGGGCGCTGCTGGTGGTGGACGCTGCCCAGGGGATTGAGGCCCAGACGTTGGCCAACGTCTATCTGGCGCTCGATAACAACCTGGAGATTCTGCCGGTCATTAACAAAATCGACTTGCCCAGCGCGGATCCCGACCGGGTGAAGCAGGAGATCGAAGATGTGATCGGCCTCGATGCCAGCGAAGCGGTACACGCCTCCGCCAAAGCCGGGATCGGGATCAAGGAAATTCTGGAGCAAGTCGTGCAGAAGGTGCCCGCACCGACGGGAGATCCGGATCAGCCGCTGAAGGCGCTGATTTTTGACTCGCATTATGACCCTTACAAAGGCGTTATCGTGTATGTGCGCGTCATCGACGGACAGATCAAGGCCGGCTCGAAAATCAAAATGATGGCGACGGACAAAACGTTTGAGGTCATCGAGGTCGGTGCGTTCAAGCCGCGCATGACGATTGTGGACGAGCTTAACGTCGGCGATGTTGGCTTTATCGTGGCAGGCATCAAGACGGTTGGCGACACCCGCGTCGGGGATACGGTCACGGATGCGAAGAATCCTACGCCGGAGCCGCTGCCGGGTTACCGGAAGATCAACCCGATGGTTTACTGCGGCTTGTATCCGATCGAAACGTCGGATTACAACGACCTGCGCGAAGCGCTGGAGAAGCTGCAGTTGAACGATGCGTCGCTGAGCTTTGAACCGGAAACCTCCAGTGCGTTGGGCTTTGGCTTCCGCTGCGGATTCTTGGGGCTGCTGCATATGGACGTCATCCAGGAGCGAATCGAACGGGAGTTCAACATCCCGCTCATTACGACCGCGCCCAGTGTTATTTACAAAGTCACGCTGACGAACGGCGAGACGATCTCCATCGACAACCCGTCCAACTACCCGGAGGTCGGTAAAATCGACCATGTCGAGGAGCCTTACGTCAAAGCGTCGATCATCGTGCCTAACGATTATGTCGGAACTGTCATGGAGCTGTGCCAAAGCAAACGCGGCGAGTTCGTGAATATGGAATACCTTGACACGACGCGCGTAACGATCACCTATCAAGTGCCGCTGTCCGAGATCGTGTACGACTTCTTCGATCAATTGAAATCGAGCACGAAGGGGTACGCCTCGTTCGACTACGAGCTGTCCGGCTACCGTCAATCGAACCTGGTGAAGATGGACATTCTGCTCAACGGCGAGCAAGTCGACGCCTTGTCCTTCATCGTGCACCGCGACCGCGCTTATCACCGCGGCCGGATCATCTGCGAGAAGCTGCGCGAGCTGATCCCGCGTCAAATGTTCGAGGTGCCGATTCAGGCTTCGATCGGCACGAAGGTGATCGCCCGCGAAACCGTCAAGGCAATGCGCAAGAACGTTCTTGCCAAGTGTTACGGCGGCGACATCTCGCGGAAACGCAAGCTGCTGGAGAAGCAGAAGGAAGGCAAGAAGCGGATGAAGCAGGTCGGTAACGTTGAAGTGCCGCAGGAAGCTTTTATGGCCGTGCTGAAAATCGACGACAACTAAAAGGGCCCTGTTTGACGAAGGAAAGCCGGACGGCTTTCCTTTCTACTATATACATGAAATTAGAGGAGGGCATGACCATGGACCATCTATCAACCGCATCGGGGCAGGGAATGCCGATCCAGTACCCGGCGGCGGGCAGCGGGATAACGCAATCCGGATCATCCGGCGCACCGCATGCCGTATATATTCATATCCCATTTTGCACGAACAAGTGCTTCTATTGCGATTTCAACTCTTATGTTTTAAAAGACCAGCCAGTCATGGATTATCTGCGCGCCTTGGATCGGGAAATGGAGCTGACGGTTCAGCAAACCCCGCCCGGCGAAATTCGCAGCATCTTTGTCGGCGGCGGTACGCCTACCGTGCTGACTCCGCAGGAGATGGAGTTTTTCCTCGCCTCGGTTCGGCGTCATTTCCCGCAATGGGCAAGCGACATCGAGTTTACGATGGAGGCGAATCCGGGGACGACGGATCGGGACAAGTTGACCGTCATGAAGGACGGCGGCGTGAACCGGGTCAGCTTCGGCGTTCAGGCGTTCCAGAACGAACTGCTCAGCGGCATCGGCCGGATTCATAATACCGACGACGTCTATCGAAGTCTGGAGAATGCGCGGGCCGTCGGGCTTGATAATCTGTCCATCGACTTGATGTTCGGGCTGCCGAACCAGACGGTCGAGATGCTGGATTACAGCGTATCGCGGGCGCTGGAGCTCGGGTTGCCGCATTACTCGATTTACAGCCTTAAGGTTGAGGAGAACACGTTGTTCCATACGCTGTATCACAAGAATCAGCTTCCGCTTCCGAGCGAAGAGGAGGAGCTGAACATGTACCTGCTGCTGATGGAACGGATGGAGCGGGCCGGGTACAAACAGTACGAGATTAGTAATTTTGCCAAACCCGGTTATGCCAGCCGGCATAACATCACCTATTGGAAGAATGAAGATTATTACGGTCTTGGAGCCGGTGCGCACGGGTACGTCGGGCGGAATCGCCACGTGAACATCAAGGGGGTGAACCCTTATGTCGAAGCGGCAAAGGCGGGCCTCCCTCGTTTGGAGCAGTTCGAAGTATCGCGGGAAGAAGCGATGGAGGACTTCGTGATGGTGGGGCTTCGCATGCTGGACGGCATCCGCAAGTCGGACTTCCGGGCGCAATTCGGCGAAGAGCTGGATCAGGTGTTTGCCCGGCCGCTTGGCAAAATGGTAGACGCCGGTTTGCTGGAGTCCCATCGCGACGATGAGGGGTATCGGCTCAGCAAGCAAGGCGTGTTGTTCGGCAACGAAGTTTTTGCCGAGTTTATCGGCGTGTTAACAGGATAACAACGAATCGACTCATAAGCAGCTTGTGCCTCCTTGACGAGGTGGCAAAGCTGCTTTTTTGCATTCGGATGAATATACTTTGAAGGTGACATGGCGGTGAAACATTTTTCTTGAAGTTTTATACCGTATAATGTATATTTATTCATATTATTGTGATCGAGGGGGAAATCAGCATGCCAGCGGTTGCCGTGTGCAGAAAGGCCAACTTAGCAGACGTCGAGCCATTATATAACATGATTGAGGGGTATGCCCGGCGGGGGATTATGCTGCCGCGTTCGCGGGCGGTGCTGGAGCGTCAAATTCAGGATTTCGTCGTTGCGGAAGTGGACGGCGAGGTTGTTGGCTGCGGATCGCTGTGCAAGCTGGGGGAGGAACTCGTTGAAATCCGTTCGCTTGGGATCGCCGAAGGCCACAAGGGCAAAGGGCTGGGTTCCATGCTGGTCGAGCAACTGGTGGAAGAAGCGCGGAGACAAGCGATCCCCAAGGTGATGGCGCTCACCTATGAGGTTTCCTTCTTCATCAAAAACGGGTTTGCCGTCGTGAATAAAGAGATCTTTCCGGAGAAAGTATGGACCGACTGCGTCAATTGTGCGAAGCAGCATTGCTGCGACGAAATCGCGGTTCTCAAGATACTGGACTGACTTGACAATGGTCAGGTCGGTTTGGTATTTTTGTATTAGTGATTAGCACTCTATGACACTGAGTGCTAACGAAGCGGAAAATCAAGTAAACTCAGGAGGGATTGCCATGTTGACGGAACGCCAAAGAATGATTCTAACAGCAATTGTGGACGACTATATTCGCTCGGCGGAGCCGGTGGGATCCCGCAGCATTTCTAAACGGGGCGATGTCGGGTACAGCCCGGCGACCATCCGCAATGAAATGGCTGATTTAGAGGAGCTTGGTTTTTTGGAGCAGCCGCATACGTCGGCGGGACGTATCCCTTCCCATAAGGGGTATCGCTACTATGTGGATCACCTGACACCGCTGAATTTGCTGACCAACGAAGAACTTACGATGTTAAAGGCGTTTTTCGCTGAGAAGCTGAACGCAACCGAGCAAGTGATTCAACATGCCGGGACGATTCTCTCGCAAATGACCAACTACACTTCCATCCTGCTGGGGCCGGAAGTTTTTCATACGTCTTTACGCCATTTTCAGCTCTTGCCGCTGAATGAGACGACGGCGGTCGCCATCGTCGTGACGAATACGGGACAAGTGGAGAACAAGACCGTGTCCGTTCCGGCCGGTTTGTCCGTTTCGGAGATGGAGCGGGTGGTCAATCTATTGAACCGCAAGCTTGCCGGAGTGCCGATCTACAAGTTGAAGTCCGCCTTGTATAACGAGATCGGCCAGGAGATGCAGCGGCATATCGAGCATTACGAAGAGCTGATGAAAGTGTTGGATCAAGCGCTCGATCCCGGCTCGGAGGGACAACGCCTCTTCCTGAGCGGGGCAACGAACATGCTGACCCAACCCGAGTTCCGGGATGTCGACAAGGTGAAGGGGATTCTGGATTTATTGGAAGAGACGCCAACCCTGACGAAAATGATCTCTGCGGCGACAGGGTCCGGGATCCAGGTGCGCATCGGCACCGAGAACGGTCATGAAGCCTTTGCCAACTGCAGTCTCATCACAGCGACGTATCAGTTGGAAGGCGAAGCGGTCGGGACCATCGGCATTTTAGGGCCGACGCGGATGGAATATGCCCGAGTCATCCGGATTTTGGAGATTTTATCCAAGGATTTGAGCAAATTTCTGACCCGGATGTAATAACATGCATGAACGATTCGTCTAGCTGCATGTTAAGGAGGTGAGCATCTTGAAGGAATCACAGCCGATTCAAGACAACATCAATCATAATGTAGAGGAAGAAATGACCATGAACGATAACGTGCAAGAGGATTTGCAACCGAAGGAGCCGGAAGCGAGGCAGGAGGAAGTTGTCGAGGAACCGCAGGGTGCTGCAGAAGAGGTTGCTGCGGAAGCCGGGAACGACGCCGGAGCTTCCGACGAACTGGAGAAGCTGCGCGCGGAGAGCGAGGAATATCAACAGCGTCTGTTAAGAACGCAGGCCGATTTCGATAATTTCCGGCGCCGTACGGTTAAGGAGAAGGAAGAGCTGGGGAAATACGCCTCCGCCAAATTGATCACCGAGCTGCTGCCGGTGATTGACAACTTCGAGCGGGCGCTTGGTTCGGTAGGGGAAAGCACCGATGCGGCATCCTACTCGAAAGGCGTGGAGATGATCTTCCGCCAGCTGGAAGGCGTCCTGAAGGCCGAAGGGCTGACGCCGATGGAAGCGGAAGGCCAGCCGTTTAATCCCGAATTCCATCAAGCGATTATGCAAGTGGAATCCGAGGAGCATGAAGAAGGCATTGTCGTAGAGGTCGTGCAGAAGGGTTATCTTTTGAAAGATAAAGTACTGCGTCCGGCGATGGTTAAAGTCAGCGGCTGAGTATCCTGAGCCAGCTATTGTAAGATTAGACGATTCAACCTATTAAGGAGGACATAACGTAATGAGCAAAGTAATCGGTATTGACTTAGGAACAACCAACTCCTGCGTTGCAGTAATGGAGGGCGGCGAAGCGGTCGTCATTCCGAACCCGGAAGGCGCGCGTACGACTCCATCCGTCGTAGGCTTCAAGAAGGACGGCGAACGGATCGTTGGAGAAACGGCGAAACGTCAAGCGATCACCAATCCGGATCGTACGATCATTTCGATCAAACGGCATATGGGGACGAACCATAAAGAATCCATCGACGGCAAAGAATTTACGCCGCAAGAAATTTCCGCGATCATTTTGCAGAAGCTGAAAGCCGATGCAGAAGCGTATTTGGGCCAACCGGTTACCCAAGCGGTCATTACGGTTCCGGCTTATTTCAATGACAGCCAGCGTCAAGCAACCAAGGATGCCGGGAAAATCGCGGGCCTGGACGTGTTGCGGATCGTCAACGAACCTACGGCCGCGGCATTGGCTTACGGTCTGGAAAAAGCTGAAGACCAAACGATCCTTGTCTATGACCTCGGCGGCGGGACATTTGACGTTTCGATTCTCGAGCTGGGCGACGGCTTCTTCGAAGTAAAAGCGACCAGCGGGGACAACCATCTCGGCGGCGACGACTTCGACCAGAAGATCATCGATTACCTGGTAGCTGAGTTTAAGAAAGATCAAGGCATTGATTTGAGCAAAGATAAAGCGGCAGTGCAACGGTTGAAAGATGCGGCCGAAAAAGCGAAAAAAGAATTGTCCGGCGTGTTGACCACGACGATCTCCTTGCCGTTCATCACCGTAGTAGACGGCGTGCCGCAGCACCTTGAGGTGAACCTCACCCGTGCAAAATTCGAAGAATTGACGGCAGATCTCGTAGAGCGTACGCTCGGCCCGACTCGCCGTGCATTGAGCGACGCGGGATTGACTCCGGCGGACATCGATCGCATCGTGCTGGTCGGCGGCTCCACGCGGATTCCGGCCGTACAGGAAGCGATCAAGAAGCTGACAGGCAAAGAACCGCACAAAGGCGTTAACCCGGACGAAGTGGTTGCCCTGGGTGCCGCGGTACAAGCGGGCGTGTTGACCGGCGATGTCAAAGACGTTGTATTGCTCGACGTGACTCCGCTGTCGCTGGGGATTGAAACGGCAGGCGGCGTATTCACGAAGATGATTGAACGGAATACGACGATTCCGACCAGCAAATCGCAAATCTTCTCCACCTATGCGGACAATCAGCCAAGCGTAGAGATCCACGTGCTGCAAGGGGAACGGGAGATGGCGGCCGGCAACAAGACACTGGGACGCTTCATGCTGGGCGACATTCCTTTGGCACCGCGCGGCGTACCGCAAATCGAAGTGACCTTCGACATCGACGCCAACGGGATCGTGAATGTATCTGCAACGGACAAGGGGACCGGCAAGAGCCAGAAGATCACGATTACATCTTCCAGCGGCTTGAGCGACGAGGAAGTCGAACGGATGATGAAGGACGCCGAATTGCATGCGGAAGAAGATAAGAAACGCAAAGAGCTGGTCGAAGTGAAAAACAACGGCGACCAACTGATCTACAGCGTCGACAAAACGTTGAAAGAGCTGGGCGACAAAGTCGATGCAGCTGAAACCGACAAAGCGAATGCGGCCAAAGAAGAGCTGAAGAAAGCGCTGGAAAGCGACGATCTGGAGCAAATCAAAGCGGCTTCGGAGAAACTGACCGAGATCGTTCAGCAATTGTCCGTGAAGCTGTATGAACAGGCTTCGCAGGCAGCCGGAGCGGAAGGTGCAGCCGAGTCTGCCGGAGGCCAAACCCGCGATAATGTTGTGGACGCCGACTATGAAGTGGTTGACGAAGACAAGAAACAAAGCTAAGATGGCTCACAGAGCTGCCTAAGTCTAGTGAATAAACTTTGGTAACCGGGAAGGTCAAAGTGCGGGCTGCTTCCGCGCTTTGACTTTCCTTTTGCCGTGATCATAAGATGAGTTGATCTGCTTCGTGATCAAAAGATGACAGACGGGGGTGGAAGAATGGCAGAAAAACGCGATTATTACGAGGTGCTGGGTCTCAGTAAAAACGCATCCGACGAGGAAATCAAAAAAGCTTACCGCAAGCTGGCCCGGCAATATCACCCGGACGTCAATAAAGCGGAGGATGCGGAAGCAAAATTTAAAGAAGTAAAAGAAGCCTATGACGTCCTAAGCGATGAGGGGAAACGCGCGCGTTACGACCAGTATGGCCATGTCGATCCGAATCAGGGAATGGGTGGCGGATTCTCCGGCGGGGATTTTGGCGGCTTTGGGGATATCTTCGATATGTTCTTCGGGGGCGGCGGCGGCGGCCGGCGGGATCCGAACGCTCCGCAGCGCGGCAACGATTTGCAATATACGATGACGATCGAATTCAAGGAAGCGGTGTTCGGCAAGGAAACGGATATCACGATTCCGCGCACGGAGAACTGCGACACTTGCTTTGGCACCGGGGCGAAACCCGGAACGAAGCCGGTCACTTGCTCCGTGTGCCATGGCACCGGGCAGCAGGAGGTTGTACAGAACACGCCGTTTGGCCGTATGGTCAATCGACGGGCTTGCAGCAACTGCGGCGGCAAAGGGCAAATTATCAAGGAAAAATGTACCACCTGCGCCGGCAGCGGCAAGGTGAAGAAGCAGCGTAAAATTCATGTCCGTATCCCGGCAGGGGTTGACGACGGGGCTCAACTGCGGATGTCCGGCGAAGGCGAAGGCGGACTGCGCGGCGGTCCAGCCGGTGATCTCTACATCGTAATCCGCGTGAAATCGCATGATTTCTTCGACCGGGAAGGCGACGATATCTATTGCGAAGTTCCGTTAACCTTCGCTCAGGCGGCACTTGGCGATGAGATCGAAATCCCAACGCTGACGGAGAAAGTGAAGCTGAAGATTCCGGCCGGAACGCAAACCGGAACCTATTTCCGCCTTAAAGGCAAAGGGGTGCCTCGCTTGCGCGGGATCGGTCAGGGCGATCAACACGTGAAGGTGGTCGTCGTGACGCCGAGCAAGTTGAACGACGAGCAGAAAGAACTGCTGCGTCAATTTGCTTCCCTGGACGGAGAGCAAACCCATGAGCATGAGCAATCGTTTTTTGACCGGATGAAACGGGCGTTTCGCGGGGACTGATCGAACCCATATAAAAGCGCGAGCCGAGGATGGATTTCCTCGGCTCGCGCTTTTTTTGATTTTTTGGGAACGGTAGCAAGCGATTAGGGGCTCGTTTGAATCTCCGCCAGGATCTCTTCCTCCAGGATCAGCCGAATATCCTCACGAAACACCCGCATTCCATACTCTCGATGCATGTACACCATGATCGCTTCCATGATGTTCGATTCGACGATATACCGGCTGCGGCCGTTGACCCATACCTCGCCGGTATAGCCGGTATCCTCGTCCCAGCTGAGCTCTACCGTCACATCGGTGGGGCGGACGCCCGTCCGCTCGGCGTTGTGCAGGCAAATCGCATTAATGATTTCGTCCATGCCGAGGATCATGGCTTAATATCGTCCTCCGCCGCGGTAGTCGTCGTGGCGCGGCTGTTTTTTGAACCGGCGGTACAAGGCCATCACCGCGATAATAATGACATAAATAACCAACAAGTTAACGGCTAACCCCAGCAGGTTGCCAAAGAAGCCCATGTTGCCGAATAAGCCGCCGAACAGCAGGCCGGCAAATCCGCCGATCATCATCCCGCGCATAAAGCTGCCGCCGCTGAAGAACCCCCGGTTTGTCGTCGGAGTACCTGTCGTGGCTCCCGAACGATTGCCCGTCGTGTTCTGATATTCGCTTTGTGCCGGCTTCTTCGGAGCAGGCTGATACGAACGGGGACCGGATTTGAATCCGCCGCGTCTCGCATCGGCAAAATCAGGGGCGGTAAAGGTGAAAAATACGGTGAAAACCATCATGAGCAGCATCATTTTTTTTAACATGGTGCTTAAACCCCTCCTATGCAAATCAGTATGTTCTGTTCCCTAGCAAGTAATACGGATAAGACGGGCCGTGCGTTTCAAATTTTAATTAACTAAAATTGGCGAGGTAAAGGAGCAGACAGGGTATAAAGCCAGGGCTAAGATTACATCCTACGGAATAATGGGCTGTGAAGGGTACAGTTCATGGAAGCGTAAAACGAAAGGCAGGGAGGAAGAATGGCTGAGAAGAACATTTTGGCCTATTTCAAAAGCCCGGAAGAAGCCGAAGGGGTAGCCCGTAAGTTAAGTGCGCTGCGGGTGGAGGATCTGTCGATCGATCGGTTCAGCCGTTATGCCGGGGAGGGCTACGATCCGGTGAATCCGGCGACAGGCAGCATATCCAGCTTGGCCGCAATCACGCAAGATGCGGCGATCACGAACCGTTCGGCGGGGATTCTCGCAGCGGCGGATCCGGCGGCCAGCGGACTTAGCCACGGGGGACAAGGCGGGCCGACCGGCCACGATATTTTACTGACCGCCGTCGTTGACGAATCGATCCATCATCAAGCGCTGCGTATCATCGAGGAAGCCGGCGGCTTGATTTAGCGTTTAGAAGGGAGCTGAGAACCAACATGAGTCAAAGCCAGGAGGATCGGCGTACGAAGCGAATCTCGACGAACCCTAAAAATCTGCCGCTCGGGCATAACAACGATGTGGAGTTTTCCGAGGATTTGGCCGATCAAGAAGATTGGGAGGCGTTGGAACGCAGCGAGCGGGCGGATGCACGCCAGCAGGGACAATTCAAGCTGTAACCAGCTGCGACAGAGCGGGGGAACCTTTGGAGGTCCCCTGTTTTGTTTTGTCACGTTCTTTATTCTATAGTACAATAAAACTTATGCATGGATGTCAAGGAGGAAATCATACGATGATTTGGAAGGAAATAACTATACATACGACGGAAGAAGCGGTGGAGATGGTGTCCAACTTCCTGCATGAAGCGGGTGCGGGCGGGGTCACCATCGAAGAGCACGTCGATAACGATAAGCCTCGCGATACTTCGCTCGGGCAATGGTTTGAAATTCCGCCTAACGATATTCCCGAAGGGGAAGCGAAAATCAGCGGATATTTCCCGGAAGGACTGGACATCGATGAAGTGATTGCCGAAGTCCGGATGCGGATCGAGGAGCTCAAGAACTATGAGATCGACCCGGGGGATGCGGAAATTACCGTACGGGACGTAAGCGAAGACGATTGGGCCAACAACTGGAAGCAATACTTCAAGCCGCTGCGGGTGTCGGAGAGGCTGACGATCAAGCCGACCTGGGAGGATTATACGCCACAGTCGCCGAGGGAGCGAATTATCGAACTGGATCCCGGTATGGCATTTGGCACAGGTACGCATCCGACGACGTCGCTATGCTTGCGCACGCTCGAGACCATTATCCGCGAAGGGGATGAAGTGATCGATGTCGGCACAGGATCCGGGATCTTGGCGATCGGAGCCTGCCGTCTTGGGGCGTCTAAGGTACTGGCCCTCGATCTGGATCCCGTATCGGTGTCCAGCGCTACCGAGAACACGCGGCTGAACGGTTTAGAGGACCGGATTCAGGTGGTGGAGAGCGATCTGTTATCTGTTCTCCAAGGCGAAGGCAGCTCCGATGTAGAGGTTAAGCTGCCGGTACGGGTAGTTGTTGCCAACATTTTAGCAGAGATCATTTTGCTGTTTATCGAAGATGTTTATCAAGCGTTAGAGTCCGGCGGTTATTATATCGCTTCGGGCATTTATAAGAACAAAGAACAAGCCGTACAAGAAGCGCTGATTGCCGCGGGTTTCGAACTGGAACGAACGGCCCGGGAAGAGGATTGGGTCGCTTTTGTGGCAAGAAAGAGGTAACCGTTTATGGATTGGTTAAACCAAATATTGCGGGTCCCGCTGGACCAGCTTCCTTTTTATTTGATCACGCTGGTGATCGCTTTTACGCTGCATGAATTTTCACACGCTTATTTCGCCAATAAATTCGGGGACCCGACGGCCAAGCTGCTGGGCCGCGTCACCTTAAATCCGGCAGTTCACTTTGATCTGCTGGGGATTATTCTGCTCTTGCTCGCCGGCTTCGGTTGGGCCCGGCCGGTACCGGTGAACCGTGACAATTTCAGCAAGCCGCGCATGATGGGCGTGATCGTATCCGTTGCCGGGCCGCTCAGCAACTTGCTGTTGGGCGTCCTCGGGACTTTGATTTACGTGCTGCTGGCCCGGTTCGGGGTACTGGATTCAATTACGAACGAGAAGTTGTTTCAAGCCGTTCTTATTTTCTTTAATCTATTTACCGTCATGAACTTCTTCTTATTCTTGTTCAACCTGATTCCTTTGCCGCCGCTCGACGGCTACCGGATCCTGGAAGATGTCGTTCCGCGCCGGATGCTGGGGAAATTGCAGCAATATGAGCAGTGGTCGGTGCTGATCTTTCTGGTGATCCTCATCGTTCCGGGAATGCAGAGGTATACAATCATGCCGCTGTATAATGCAGCCGAGTCGATTTATTACCAGTTCGCCCATCTTTTCCTTACGTTGTTTGGCGTATAGGGCGGGAAGAAGGACTGGAAACGGGGTTTCAAAAGTTGTATGATGTAGTTTGGTGATTTTGACCTTGATGGAACGATAAGGATGATAAAGCATGCAGCGTTATTTTGTGGAGCCCGCGCAATTCCGCGGTCAAGACGTGACGATCGCCGGCGAGGATGCCCGCCATATCGGCAGGGTGATGCGCGCCAAGCCCGGTGACAAGCTGATCGTGAGCGACGGGGTTTCCCGGGAGGTCCTCGCGGAGATCACTTCGATCGAGCCGCAACAGGTAACTGCGGCGATTCTAGAGGAGCTGGCAGGTTCCGGGGAACCGTGGCTGCAGGTGACCGTGGCCCAAAGTTTGCCGAAAGGCGACAAAATGGAGACCGTCATCCAGAAGTGCACGGAGATCGGAGCGGCTTCCTTCCTTCCTTTCCTATCCGAACGGACGGTTGTGCAGTACGACAGCAAGAAGGAAGAGAAACGGCTGGCCCGCTGGCAAAAAATCGCGAAAGAAGCCGCCGAGCAGGCGCATCGCAGCAGGGTTCCGGCTGTTGAGTCGCCGGTGAAATGGGAGAAGCTGCTTGCCGCATTGCCGGACTACGATTTGATATGCTTATGTTATGAAAAAGAGGAAGGCCAGCAGCTGCGGGACGTGCTGAAGCCTTTCGCCGCCGCGCTGGCGCCTGATGCGGCAGTCAAAGTGGCCGTCATTGTCGGGCCGGAAGGCGGCTTCACCGAGGCGGAAGTACAGGAAGCCGAAGCGGCGGGTGCGGTATCTGTTGGCTTAGGCCGCCGCATCCTTCGCACTGAAACGGCCGCTATGGCCGCCCTGACCTGCATCATGTATGAATCCGGAGAAATGGGGGGGGATTGAGCGATGCCAACCGTCGCCTTTTACACCTTGGGCTGTAAAGTTAATTTCTATGATACCGAAGCGATTTGGCAGCTATTTAAGAACGAGGGCTACGAGCAGGTTGATTTCGAGCAATCGGCTGCCGATGTTTACTTGATCAATACCTGCACCGTGACGAACACCGGTGACAAGAAGAGCCGTCAGATCATTCGACGTGCTGTGCGCCGCAATCCGGACGCCATCGTTGCCGTAACCGGCTGCTACGCGCAGACCTCGCCTGCGGAGATTTTGGACATCCCCGGCGTGGATCTGGTGATCGGGACGCAGGACCGGGATAAGATCATCCCTTACGTGAAGCAGCTTCAAGAGCAGCGCAAGCCGATTAACGCAGTGCGCAACATTATGAAGACACGGGAGTTCGAAGAGCTGGACGTGCCGAACTTCGCCGATCATACCCGTGCTTTCCTGAAAATTCAGGAGGGCTGCAACAATTTCTGCACCTTCTGCATTATTCCTTGGTCGCGCGGATTGTCGCGCAGCCGTGACCCGCAAAGCGTGATTCAGCAAGCGCGTCAACTGGTTGCAGCAGGCTACAAGGAAATCGTTCTGACCGGTATTCATACCGGCGGGTACGGAGACGATCTGGAGAACTACCGTTTGTCCGATCTGCTCTGGGACCTGGATCAAGTGGAAGGACTGGGCCGCATCCGCATCAGCTCGATCGAAGCGAGCCAAATCGATGAGCGTATGCTTGAGGTGCTGAAGAACTCCTCGAAGATGTGCCGCCATTTCCATATCCCGCTGCAAGCGGGCAGCAACGAAGTGCTGAAGCGCATGAGAAGAAAGTATACGATCGAAGAGTTTGAGCATAAAA
This sequence comes from Paenibacillus phocaeensis, assembly GCF_900021165.1. GTDB lineage: Bacteria > Bacillota > Bacilli > Paenibacillales > Paenibacillaceae > Fontibacillus > Fontibacillus phocaensis. The sequence continues at coordinate 443,506 of NZ_FCOQ01000018.1, forward strand.
TTAAAATGATCCGCGATTTCATGCCGGATGTGGCTATTACAACCGACGTTATCGTGGGCTTCCCCGGGGAAACCGACGAGCTGTTCCGTGAAGGGTTCGAAGCGATCCGACGTATCGGCTTCTCGGAAATGCATGTATTCCCGTATTCCAAGCGGAGCGGTACGCCGGCCGCGCGGATGGAGGACCAGGTGGATGAGGATGTGAAGCATGCCCGCGTGCATGAGCTGATCGATTTGTCCGAGCAAATGCAGCTCGCTTATGCCGAGAAGTTCGTTGGCCAGGTGCTGGACGTCATTCCGGAGAAGGATGAGAAAGGCACCGCCGGAGACGGGTTCGTGACCGGCTTCAGCGACAACTACCTGCAAATCCGCTTCCCAGGTACCCCGGACCTGACCGGCAAGATGTGCCGCGTCAAACTGACCCGCGCCGACGTCAACACCAGCGAAGGTCAACTGGTCCGTGTGCTGGACGAAGCCTCGCAAGCTCTAGCTTAATACTTCCGCCCGACACCGGGCATGAACCAAGGATTTCACCCTGATGGGGCTGAAATCCTTGTTGTTACATATGGGTAAATTGGAAGTATGAGTGCGTTGCGCCTATAATTAACAAGTGCCATGGAGGGAAGAAACGCATTCCCGAAGGGAACAGCGGCAGGAGCGTCTCAGTCGATCCCACGTTCTTCCAGTTTGCGGGATTCCCAAGGGCAGCGGGCCCTTGGGGGCTCTCCCTTACGGTAAGGGAGGGTTTGGGAGGGTTGAGTCCCGGTTTGGAAGGGTTGAGTAATTTTAAGGAGGTACAGCCAGAATGCCATTCAAAGAAATCTCTGCTGGAGGCGTTGTCTACCGCATCCAAGACGGGCAGCTGCAAGTGCAGCTGATCACCGACCGTTACGGCAAAATATCGTTCCCCAAAGGAAAGAGAGAACCGGGAGAAACCGTGGAGCAAACGGCCTTGCGCGAAATTTTGGAGGAAACCGGCATTGTGGGCCGGATCGATAGATTGATCGATATTATCGCCTATACTTACCATCATCCCAAACTGGGGAACGTCGATAAGGAAGTTCACTACTATCTGGTGGAATGGCAAAGCGGGGCGCTTAAGCCGCAGCTTGAGGAGATCCGCAGCGTGTCCTGGTACGAGCCGCAGGAGGCTTGGCGTCAACAAAGGAAAGCCGGGTACGACAACAACGATTTTATCCTGGAAAAGGCTCTAAAAATGCTCGGCATCGAGCCGAAAAATTAGGATGGATGAACGGCACGCAGAAATAGATGCCCACATGCAGTTATTTTTGCTGAAATCGTTCAATACGCCGAATTAGATGCTAGGGTGCAGTTATTTTTGACGGTATTGGTGAATTGGGAGGATATCGGCGAAAATAACTGCATTTTTGCAACTATTTACGGGAAAATCCGCTTTTCCCTAGAAATAACTGCATTCCTGCAACTATTCCTATGCCTTCGTATTCGGAAGGAGACGGCTCGGGAGATCGCCATCGTCCCCGGACCGATCCAGCCTGGACCAGACCGGCAAATAGCAGAACGGCAGCGCCAGCAAGGAGCATACGACGTTAAAAATCGTTTGCGTATGGGCGATCTGCGCCGACAGATCGTCGGTCAGCCACGCCGCCGCCGCTTGCAGCAGCGGGACCATCGGCAAGAACAACACCGCCCCCAGCACGTTCAGCGTGACGTGCGACCAGGCGACGAACCGGCCCGGCCGGGTGCCGCCGATCGCGGCGATCACCGCCGTCACGCAAGTGCCGACGTTGGAGCCGATCACCATAGCGATCCCGAACTCCACCGGCAGAGCACCGCTGGCGGCGAGTCCCATCGTCATGGCCACGACCGCGGCGCTGCTGTGAATGATCGCCGTCAGGATGGCGCCGGCGAAGGCGCCCCACAGCAGGCTGCCGGTGGCATGCGCGAGCAGCCAGGAAATCACGCCGCGCTCCTCCAGCGCAGGGCCGATGGATTGCATGAAGCGAATCGCGATCATCACCAAGCTGAAGCCGGCAAGGGCCAGAGCGCCAAACTGCAAGGGCAGCAGCCAAGTCAGGCGGCGCTTGAGATGTTCAGGCAGAAATTCGCCGCCAAGAACGGCCGCAGCCCATGTGCCTAACGAAGCGACAAGCATGGGAACGCCCAGCTTGGCAATATTAAGGGCAAGCAGCTCGGTGGTGAGGCATGTACCGATATTGCCGCCCAGGATAATGCCCAGCGTTCGCGCATAAGACAACAGGCCGGCGTTGACAAGACCGATCGTCATCACCGTGACGGCCGTGCTGCTCTGCAGGACAGCCGTGATCAGCGTGCTCGACAGCAAGCCGGTCCATGGCGTGCGCGTCGTCCGATGAAGAAAGCCGATCAGCCTGGGGCCGGCCCAGGCATGCAAGGCAGCCTCCATGACTTTCATGCCGAACAGGAACAGGGCGAACCCAAACGTCACCGGAAACAAGAGGTCTTGAAACATATCGAGGTCCCCCTTTCCCGTGAAATCAATTTGAACAAGCTACCATCGTACAAGTTACATATATGTCGGACGGACAACTTCCATGCTTGCAAAAGCGGGGGGCGCCCGAGCCGAGAAGGCCGAGGAGCCTTGGTATGAATACATTTTGTGATGAGGAGTGAAGAAGCGAGTGGCAAGGGTTATACTGCAGCGCAGCCGGAAGAAACGGTTGGAAAAGGGACATCCCTGGATCTTCAAAAATGAAATTGAGAGCATAGAAGGGGAGGTAGAGCCGGGCGCTTTGGTCGAAGTCGCCGATCACCGGCACCGCTACCTGGCTACGGGGTATTACAATCCGGTTTCGCAAATTACCGTCCGCGTAGTGTCCTTTACGCCGCTTGCGGCGATGGACACCGCTTTTTTTGTCCGGCGATTTACGGAATGCTTGAAGCACCGGGAACGCTTCGTGAAGGAGAATGCCTACCGCCTGGTTTACGGGGAAGCCGATTTCCTGCCGGGGCTGATCGTGGACAAGTTCGGGGACGTGCTGGTCGTTCAACTGCTGACGCTGGGCATGGATCGCTGCCGGGAGCAGATCATCGAGGCGCTGTCGGAGGTGCTGCATCCTGTTGGCATCTATGAACGCAGCGACGTATCCGTGCGTGAAATGGAAGGCTTGGAGCAGGTTAAGGGGCCGATGCTCGGCCAGCCGCCACGCCATGTCATCGTAACCGAGAACGGACTCCAGATTGAAGTGGACATCGAGCAGGGGCAAAAGACGGGGTATTTCTTCGACCAGCGGGAAAATCGGGCCTCCATCAAGCCGCTGATGACTGGCTGGGGCGAACGCAGCGGGATTGCGCTGCAGGAGTTGCCGGCGGAAGACGGCGGCGTGCGGCTGGTGCCGGTTAACCGGAACGGCAAAGAGGTCACCTTTCCCTATTGGGACGGGGCGACCGTGCTGGAATGTTTTTCGCACACGGGAAGCTTTACTCTGCATGCCTGCCAATATGGGGCAAAAAAGGTCACCTGCCTCGACATCTCCGAGCATGCGATCGAAAGCGCGAAGCGGAACGTTGAGTTGAACGGGTTCACGGATCGTGTTGAATTTGTTGTGGCCGATGCGTTCGATTATTTGCGCAGCCAAGCCAAAGGCCTGGAGGAGCGGGTACGCCGGGCCGCGCCAGAGGCCAAGGTCGATACCTCCGTACCGTTGCCGGCCGGCGGAGGACGGACCTGGGATGTCGTGATCCTGGATCCGCCGGCGTTCGCCAAGACCAAGTCGGCGGTTAAAGGCGCCTGCCGCGGCTACAAGGACATTAATCTGCACGGGATGAAGCTGGTTAACGAAGGCGGATATTTGGTCACGGCCAGCTGCTCCTACCATATGCGCCCGGATCTGTTCCTGGAGACGATCCTGGAGGCGGCGGAGGATGCCGGGAAGGTCTTGCGCCTGGTGGAATGGCGGGCGGCCGGGAAAGACCATCCCCAAATCCTTGGGGTGGACGAAGGACATTACCTGAAATTTGCGATTTTTGAGGTGCGCAGTAAAGGCGTGATTTAATTCGGGATTGCGCGGGCCAGGCACGGATGTAACTTCTTTCCTGTTCCTTTCCGATAAAGCTGCTGCTCGATTTAGCACATAACCTCCCTGTTCCGCGGAAGGGGCGGAGACCTATAAGAAGGCGAAGAAACCGGTGATCATGAAGTGCCGGAACCGGGCTTTTCCCGGAATCACAGTCTCGTTTTTGCGTGCATGCGCGAAGCGGGGCTGTTTTTTTAGATGCGAATGTTTGATCGTATTTATGCTATACTGGAAACTAACGAATTGTCCGTTGTAGGAGGTTTATCCATGTCTTTAAGGTTCATCATCGGCCGCTCCGGCAGCGGCAAAACGAGTCTGATTCTCGACCGGGTAACCGCCGCGCTGCGCGAGGACCCCACCGGTCCGCCGCTCATTATCTTAACCCCGGAACAGGGCACGTTCCAAATTGAACAGCGAATCGCCACGGCCCCGGGCCTGCGCGGCACCGTCCGCACCCAGGTGCTGGGGTTTCGCCGCCTGGCGCTGCGCGTTATGCAGGAGACCGGCGGAGCGGCGTTGGTTCCGATTGATGACGAAGGTAAAAAGATGCTGCTGTACAAGCTCATGCGCCGCCGCAAAGACAAGCTGAAGCTGTTCGGGCACGGCGGGGACCAGCTTGGTTTAATCGACCGGATCGCCGGGTTGTATACGGAGATGAAGAAATACAACGTGGATTTCCAGGCTTTGCCGGAGCACTATCGTCTCCTGGAGCAAACCGATGGGGAGTCCCCTTTGTTGAAGGATAAAATGCACGACCTCAGCCTGCTGTTCGCCGAATTTGACGAGGAACTGTCCCGTTTGTACATCGACAACGAGGATCATGTCGTGAAGCTGGCGCAAGGGGCGGCAGAATCGGCTTATTTGCGCGGGGCGGAAATTTGGATCGACGGATTTCACACGTTTACGCCGCAGGAATATACGGCGATCCTTGCGCTGCTCAAGGCGGCCGCGAACGTCACCGTATCGCTGACGATGGACCGAATCTATGGCGACGGGACGCTGCCGCATGAATTGAATTTGTTCCATACCCCGGCGTCCGCCTTTCTTAAATTGAATCAACTGGCCCTGGAAGCGGGAGTGGAAGTTCAACCGGCGGAGGTGTTGGATGCGCGCCCCTTTCCCCGTTTTCAGGAGAGCGAGACGCTGTCGTATCTGGAATCGGCATACGAACGGCGTATTCCGTGGCCGCAAGCCCAACCGCCGCGAGATCTGGAGCAAGCTTTGTCTTTGCACCGGGCTGCCAGCCGGCGGGCTGAGGTTGAAGGCGCGGCACGAGAAATGGTGCGCCTGGCCCGGGAAGAGGGGGTACGCTGGCGGGATATGGCGCTGCTGGTGCGCAATCTGGGGGATTACGAAGAATTGCTGGCTCCGACGATGGAAGCCTATGGGATCCCCTATTTTCTTGACCAGAAGACCAGCATGCTGTATCACCCGATGATCGAATTTATCCGTGCGGCGCTAGACGTCGTATTGGGTTTCTGGAAATATGAGGATGTCTTCCGCTGTGTGAAGAGCGAATTTCTGCTGCCGCTGGACGGAAGTTTGACGCGCGAGCACATGGATCTGCTGGAGAACTACGCCCTGGCGAGCGGGATCACAGGCTACCGCTGGTTTGACGGCCGCCCTTGGAAATCGGCGCCAAGCCTCTCGCTCGAACAGGATGGCGGTCAAACGGCAGCTTCGGCGAAAGCCCAGGAGCAACTGCAGCTTCTGGAGCGGTGCCGCGCTGCGGTTGCAGGTCCATTGTCGGCGTTCGAGAAAGAGATCCGGAAGGCGAAGAACGCTGCGGATAGGTGTGCCGCAGTGTACCAGCTGCTGGAGAATGTCGAAGCCGCTCAGCACCTTGATGTGCTGGCCCACCGGATGGTGTGTGAAGGCAAGCCGCGTCAGGCGATGGAACATCGGCAATTATGGGGCGCGGTACTGGACGTGCTCGACCAGATCGTGGAGATGATGGGGGACGAGCCCCTGGAGCTGGAGTTGTTTGCCGGCATCCTGGAGACCGGCCTCAAGGAGCTGAAGGTGGCACTGGTACCGCCTTCGCTTGACCAGGTCCTGATCGGGAGCACCGAGCGGACGCGTTCAGGGCAGGTCAAGCACCTGTTTCTGCTGGGCATCAATGAAGGCATCATGCCGGCGAACCTCCAGGAAGAAGGTGTGCTCAGCGAGCTGGAGCGGCAGCGCCTGGCGGAACTCGGCCTTGAGCTGGCGCCGGGGTTGGCCCGCAAGCTGTTGGATGAGCGCTTCCTCGTGTACGAGGCGTTGTCGGGAGCGAGCCGCTCGCTGTGGCTCAGCTACCCTGCGGCCGACGGAGAGGGAGGGGCGCTGCTGCCGTCAGAGGTGATCCGTCATGTGAAGCGGATCTTCCCGGGACTCCGTGAGCATACGCTGGCGTTATCGCCGGGGCCAGCCAGCGATGATGTTGACGACGATCAAGCGGCGGCGCAGCTGGAGTTCGTCTCGCGTCCGGGGCCTGCGCTCCATGTGCTGATCGGCCAACTGCGGCGATGGAAGTCAGGGGAACCGATTTCTCCGCTGTGGTGGCGCGTGCTGGAGTGGTATAAGTCCCAGCCGGAATGGGAAGGCAAGGCATCGCACCTGCTCACTTCGCTGGACTATCGCAACCGGGTGCGCGGCTTGACGCCGGCGACCAGTCGACGCTTATACGGCAAGCGGCTGCGGACAAGCGTGTCGCGGATGGAGCAGTTCTCGGCTTGCCCGTTTGCGCACTTCGCTTCCCACGGGCTGAAGCTGAAGGAACGCCAGCTTTACCGACTGCAGGCGCCGGATATCGGGCAGCTGTTCCACGCAGCGCTCAGTCAGATGGCGCTTTCCTTCCAAGCGCAAAACCGCAGCTGGGGCAGCCTTTCGCCGGAGGAGGCGATCCAAGCGGCAAATTCCGCCGTAGACGAGTTGGCGCCAAAGCTTCAGGGGGAAATCCTGCTTAGCTCCAAGCGATACGGTTACATCTCCCGCAAGCTCAAAGCCATCGTTGGCCGCGCTTCGCTGATCCTCGGCGAGCAGGCGCGGCGGGGCAGCTTCGAGCCCGTCGGACTGGAGCTGGATTTTGGTCCGGGGCGGGCGCTGCCTCCGTTGACGTTCGAACTGCCGAACGGATGCGTCATGGAAATCGTCGGCCGGATCGACCGGGTCGACATGGCGGAAGGGGAACAAGGCTTGCTGCTGCGGGTCATCGACTACAAGTCGAGCCAGACCGACCTGAAGCTCCATGAGGTGTATTATGGCTTGTCGCTGCAAATGCTCACCTACCTGGACGTGCTGCTGTCTTCGGCGGAAGCCTGGTTAGGGCAACCCGCCATCCCTGCGGGCACGCTGTACTTCCACGTGCATAATCCGCTGCTGCAGAGCAGTAATGGCATGAGTGCGGAGCAAGCGCAGCAGGAACTGCTGAAGCGGTTCAAAATGAAAGGCCTGCTGCTGGCGGACCGGGATGTAATTGCGAAAATGGACGCCCGGCTGGAAAAAGGCTACTCGGAAATCATCCCCGTGGCGATCAAGGCGGACGGCGGCTTTTACAGCAGCGCGTCCGTAGCGACGCCGGAGCAATGGGATACGCTGCTGGGTTCCGTGCGGCGGACGATCACCGAGATCGGAACGCGGATCACCGACGGGGATGTGCAGATCGCTCCCTACCGGCTTGGCATGGAGACGGCTTGTACGTTCTGTCCGTACAAGCCGGTGTGCCGGTTCGAGGAGTCGCTGGAAGGCAACTCCTATCATCATCTCGGCAAGCCGGGCAAGAACGAAATTTGGCAGCTCCTCGGGCAGGAGAGCGGAAAGGAAGCGAACCCATCATGACCACGATGAAACCTAAACCCGCCGGCAGTTACTGGAGCGACGATCAGTGGCGAGCGATCGCCCTGTCCGGAGGGGACATGCTGGTGGCAGCGGCGGCGGGCTCCGGCAAGACGGCGGTGCTCGTCGAGCGCATTATCCGCAAGCTGACGGATGCCGAGCAACCGATGAGCGTGGACCGGCTCCTGGTGGCTACGTTCACGAAAGCCGCGGCTGCGGAGATGCGGGGGCGGATCACGGAAGCGCTGGAGAAAGAGCTCGTCAAGGATCCGAACAACGAATACTTAAACCGGCAACTCGCCATGCTGGGGCGCGCTTCGATTACGACGCTTCACTCGTTCTGCATGGAGGTCATTCAGCGTTATTACACGCTGATTCCGCTGGATCCGGGCTTCCGGATCGCCTCGGAAAGTGAAACGGCACTGCTGCGCCAGGAGGTGCTGGAGGAACTGCTCGAGGAGAAATACGGCAGCGAGCCGGCCGACAGTCCCTTTGTGAAGCTGGTCGATCTGTTTGGCGGAGAGCGCAGCGATGCAGCGGTGTTTACGCTGGTGCAGCGGCTTTACGACTTCTCTCGCAGCCATCCTTGGCCGGATCATTGGCTGCAGGAAGCCTCTTCGGCTTTCCGGGCCCCTGATCTGGCTGCGCTGGAGAAGAGCGCATGGGTCCAAAGCCTGCTAACCGATACCGCGTTGGCGCTCGGGGGAGCGGCCAGCTTGCTGACTCAAGCGAAGGCGCTGGCGTTGTCTCCGGGAGGACCCGAGCCGTACGCCGTGACGCTGGAGGAAGATCTGAACGCGGTTCGGTCGCTGCAGGAAGCGGTGGCCGGCGGAGCCTGGGCTTCGCTTTACGACATCTTTCAGGGGGCGAGCTTCGGCAAGCTGAAGCCGGTGAAGAAGGACCAGACGGATCCCGAAGTCCAGGATCGGGTCAAGGCGCTGCGCGAGGAAGCGAAGAAGACCGTTACCGATTTGCGCTCGCAGCTGTACGGCCGACCGGCGGAGGCGTTCTTGCGGGAGATGCATGACATGGCTCCGCTGCTGGGCGCGTTGTCCGATCTCGTGAGCGAATTCGGTGAACGTTACCGACTGCAGAAAGTATCCAAGGGCTGGCTCGATTTCTCCGACTTGGAGCATTACTGCCTGCAGATCCTGCGGCATCCGGATTCGGAACCAGGTGAGCTTCGGCCATCCGATGCCGCTCTGGAATACCGTCAGCAGTTCGATGAGGTGCTGTTAGACGAATACCAGGACACCAACACGGTGCAGGAGACGATCGTCCGGCTGATCGCCCGGGAGAACCCGGGCAACCGGTTTATGGTCGGCGATGTGAAGCAGAGCATCTACCGCTTTCGGTTAGCGGAACCGGGGCTGTTCCTGGAGAAATACCGGACCTATGGCGACGATTTTGACGGGGCCGGGCTGCGCATCGATTTGGCGCGGAACTTCCGCAGCCGGCGCGAGGTGGTTGATGCGGTCAATTTGTTGTTCCGGAAAATGATGAACGAAAGCGTGGCGGAAATCTCGTACGATCGACGCGCCGAGCTGGTGTACGGGGAGGGCTTTCCGCCGGAGTCTGCCGAGGATTACCGACCTGAGTTATTGCTGGTCGATCGCGACACGGGTTCCGGCGGCAGCTCGGAACCCGCCGACCGGGGGGATCGCGAGACGCCGGAAGGGGATGCAGGAGACGAGGAAGATGAGGCCGCATTGATCGAAGCGGTGCGGCTGGAAGCCCGCGCGATCGCGGCGCGCATCCGCGGCATGCTGGGCGAGGGCGGCCAGCCGCTGCGGATTTACGACAAGCAGCTGCAGGCGATGCGCCCCGTTGCTTTTCGGGACATGGTGATTTTGCTGCGTTCGACGCTCACCTGGGCGCCAGCGATGATCGAGGAGCTTCGGGCGGAAGGGATCCCGGCGTACGGGGAACTGAGCCAGGGGTATTTTCAGGCGTCCGAGGTTGAGACGATGTTGTCGCTCTTGCAGGTCATCGACAATCCGCTGCAGGACATTCCGCTGGCGGCGGTATTGCGCTCCCCGCTGTATGATTTCTCCGAGGAGGAGCTGGCCGACATTCGCCTTGCTTCTCCAGGCGGCCGCTATTACGAGGCGGTGCTCGCGCGGGTTGCTGCCGGAAGTACCGAGGCGTCGCCGGAAGATGGGAACCCCCTGGTGAATGAGTCAGGCGCGGACTCGTCATTAAATCCGGCGGCAGAGCCAGGCCGTGATGCCCTGTCGCTCAAGCTGCAGGCCTTCTTGCGGCAACTGAACGAATGGCGCGGCATGGCCCGCATTGGGCAGTTGGGCGACTTGATCCGGGAAATCTACCGGGAAACCGGCTATATGGAATGGGTCGGCGGTCTGCCGGGAGGATCCCAGCGTCAAGGCAATCTGCAGGCGCTGCTGGACCGGGCTAGACAGTTTGAGGTGTCCTCCTCTGCCCCCGGGCTGTTCCGGTTCCTGCGCTACGTGAGTCGGCTGCGCGAGAACGGCAGCGATCTTGGCGCCCCGGGGGATGCCGGGGAGCAGGGCGACGGCGTCCGCATCATGACGATCCATAAGAGTAAAGGCTTGGAATTCCCGGTTGTGTTCGTCGCCGGATTGTCCAAACCCTTTAACCGTCAGGACTTGAACGCTCCGTTCCTGATGCATAAAGAGATGGGCTTCGGTCCGAAATATGTTGACGCGGATACCCGCCTGAGCTATCCGACCCTGCCGAATTTGGCGATTCGACGGCGGGCGCAGATGGAGCTTCTGGCCGAAGAAATGCGCGTCTTGTACGTGGCGTTAACCCGTCCGAAGGACAAGCTCGTGCTCGTCTCTTCGGTGAAGAACCTGGCCAAGTCCGTCGAAGCCTGGGGCAGCGCCCTGGAGGCTGACGGCGAACTGCTGCCGGATTATTTGCTGGCGCGCGGGCGTTGTTATTTGGATTGGGTTGGTCCGGCGCTAATCCGCCACCCGAGCGCCCGGGAGCTGCGGTTATTCGCCGGCTTGCCGGAGACGGGGGCTGCCGCGCTGGCGGACAGCCCGTCCGAATGGAATGTCGCGTTCGTTAGCGCGCGGGGAGCGGGACAGACCGGCTCCGCGGAGGCGGCGGCCACCGCGGAGCCCTTAGCCGAGGCGGAGCCGGCGCAGATCAAGGCGCTCCTGGCGGGGCGGCCGGTAGCGGCGGTCCTGGCCGGAGAGGCCAAGGACCCGAAGGTTGCCGGGCTGAAGGGAGCGATAGAGTCTCGATTAAACTGGACGTATCCTTACCCTGCGGCAAGCCGGATTGCGGCCAAAACCTCTGTGACGGAAATGAAGGCCCTGTTCGCGCTGCAGGAAGAGCCGTCACGCGATGTCTTCGCCGAAGCGGAGTTGGCGCGCGAGCGGGAGCAGGCCGAGGCGGAGCAACCGCCGGAATTCAAGCTGCATCTGCGGCGGCCGCGGTTTATGGAGCAGCGCAAGCTGACGCCAACCGAACGCGGGGTGGCGTACCATACGTTGATGCAGCATCTGCCGTTTGATGCGGGGTCAGGGCTCGACGTGGTTCAGACGACCCTTACCGGATTGGTTGAACGGCGGATTATGACTGCAGAGCAGGCGGCTGCGATTGATGCGGAGAACATCGCGAGATTGCTGCAAAGCCCGCTCGGCGAGCTGCTGCGGCAGGCGGACTGGGTGAAGCGGGAAATGCCGTTCAGCTATGGGCTGCCTGCCGCGGAGGCTTCGCCGCAGCTCAGCGGCTGGGATGCGGCCGGGGCCGAGGGTGCCGCTCAGAAGGAGGCTCATACGGGGACACCGGCAGGGGGGCAGATTGAAGCTCAGTCAGGTGCTCCTTCCGGCGCTCCGGCCGGCGCGGCGTTCCGGGAATTGGACGGGGAAACCGTGCTGATCCAAGGGATTGTGGACTGCTTGTTCTCTGCGGGCGGCAAGGTATACCTGCTCGATTACAAAAGCGACCGGGTCCTGGAGCATCGCGGCGGCACGGCGGCGCTGGCGGAGTCGTACCGATTCCAGCTGGAGCTGTACGCGAAGGCGGTCGAAGAGATCACCGGTACGGCGGTAGATGAGAAGTGGCTGTATTTCCTCGATAGCGGCCAAGCGGTGAAGCTGTGAGACTCCCTCGGCGACGATGAGTTCATGGAAGCAAAGAGACTAAAAAAGAGACCAAGATACTAAGATACTAAGATACTAAGATACCAAGAGACTAAGAGACTAAGAGACTAAGAGACTAAGAGACTAAGAGATTCCTAGTGGCTATTCGAGACGAAGCGGCCAGGGCTCTGCTTGGCATGTAAAAGCGGCCCGAAGGCAAATAGAGTGAATGGATATTCTTATTCTGGTCATGTCCGACGGACGGGCAAATATAGTGATATAAAATCATCTTATTTCTTTCAAACGAAGCCAGATTGAGGCTGTTTCAGGTGAATAGCGTGATTTTATCCACTAGCGTTGCATTAAACCTGACATGGTGCTGCCCACCCCGCTATCTCACTTACCGCACATTATGATAGCGACATTTTGGGCTGCTATTTCGCCCAGATATGCTTTTTCGGGAAAAATAGCGGCTAAAAAGGGCCTTATTTCTCTGGTGCGAGTACAGAAATCAGGTTTTGGCCCGATTTTTTTCAAAATAAGGCCCTAAATGACCTCTATTTCACACCAAAGGACCGGATTCGACAAAATAGCGCCGTAAAAGGCCGTTATCCACCTGCACGGTTTCAAAGGGGAGGCGGTTACGGCCATTAGACCCCTCGGGTTAATGCAACGCCAGTGGATTTATCATCCTAAATTTGTGCTTAAGCTCGGATTTGCCGGAATAGCAATACATTTTCACTCTATTTCTTTGCGGGAGCACATGTGTCTATGAAAATAGGAATGTTGGACGCCGGCGAACTTTGCCGGGATGGAGGGGGAGAATCGGATGCGCATTATACATACGGGCGATTGGCATTTGGGGCGCACGCTGGAGGGACGCAGCCGGCTTGCGGAGCAGGAGGCGTTCTTGGACGAACTGGTGCGGATGGTGAAGGAGCAGCAGGTCGATCTCGTCCTGATGGCCGGCGACGTCTATGACAGCGTGAACCCGCCGGCTGCGGCCGAGGGCATGTTCTACGAAACGGCGGCACGGCTGACGGAAACCGGCTGCCATCTGGCGGTCATCGCCGGCAACCATGACCAGCCGGAGCGCGTGGCCGCGGTATCGCCGCTGGTTGCGCGCCGGGGCATCTCGCTGGTCGGGCTGCCGGTGCCGGAGGCGATAACCGTCCCCGTTGCCCGCACCGGGGAAACGGCGATCATCGCCGCGCTGCCTTATCCGTCGGAAGCCCGGCTGTCCGAGCTGCTGGCCGGCGATGCGGACGAGTCCGAGCTGCGGCTCGCCTACAGCGCCAAGGTGGGGCTACTCATGCGTCAACTGGCCGGTGCGTTTCGCCCGGATACGGTTAATCTCGCCATGAGCCATATCTATGTGCTAGGCGGATTGGAGTCCGACTCCGAACGGCCGATCCAGGTAGGCGGCGCTTATACCGTGGACCCGTCGGCGCTCGACGTCGGCGCGCAATATACGGCGCTCGGCCATCTGCACAGGCCGCAGGCGGTGAAGGGCGGCGGGCTGACCCGTTATAGCGGGTCGCCGCTGGGGTATTCTTTTTCCGAGGCGGGACAAGCCAAGTCGGTGATGCTGCTGGACGTGGCCCCCGGCAAGGAGCCGGTTCTGGAAGAGCTGTTTCTTAGCAGCGGCCGGCCTTTGGTGCGCTGGAGCTGCCGGGGCGGACTCGCAGAAGCCTACCGTTGGCTCGAGGAGGGGCGGGACGCCAACGCGTTCATCGACCTTGAAATCAGCCTGAGTGAAGCGATGTCGCTGGCCGACATCCAGGCGCTGCGCAAAGCCCATGAAGGGATCGTGCATATCCGGCCGGTATATCCCGGGCGGGAGCTGGAGGAGGAACCCGTGTCCCGCGAAGGCGTTCCGGTGCATGAGTTGTTCCGCAAGTTCTACCAGCGGCAGACGGGCGGAGCCGAACCCGAGGAGGCATTGGTCGAGCTGTTTATGTCGCTCGTTTCCGAGGAAGAGGACGAGGCGGCGGGCGATGAGGCAAGGGTAGAGGGGGAAAGCCGATGAAGCCGATTACGCTGAAAATAGCCGGGCTGCAAAGTTACCGCGAGCCGCAGACGATCGATTTCACCGAGCTGTGCGAGACGGGATTGTTTGGTATCTTCGGGCCGACGGGCAGCGGGAAATCGACGATTCTGGACGCGATTACGCTGGCTCTGTACGGTAAGGTTGGCCGCGCATCCGGAGGCACTCAGGGGATTATGAACCATTCGGAGGATACGTTGTTCGTGGCTTTTACCTTCGAGCTGAATTCCGCTGCAGGGACGGAGCGCTACCGGGTGGAGCGGCGCTTCAAACGCCAGGGCGAGCTGTCGGTCAGCAATACGATCAGTCGATTCATCGAAATCGAGCCGGAAGGGGAAAAGGTTGTCGCCGACAAACTCGCGGACGTAACGCGCTGCGTAGAGCAAAAGCTTGGCCTGAAGATGGACGATTTCACCCGCGCGGTTGTCCTGCCCCAGGGCAAATTCGCCGAATTTCTGTCCCTGAAAGGGGCGGACCGCCGGGCCATGCTGCAGCGGCTGTTTCATCTGGAGAAATACGGCGATCTGCTGGGGCAGAAGCTGACGCGCAAGGTGCGGGCTAACGAGCAGCGCCGCGCCGAGGTGGCCGCCGAGCAGCAAGGGCTGGGCCATGCCTCGGCCGAGGCGCTGGAGCAAGCGGCGGCGGCAGCGCGCGAAGCGGCGGAGCACGCGGCCGAGCGGCGCCGCGAGCTGCGGGGCGCGCAGCAGCGC
>NZ_FCOQ01000018.1:458194-962493 GCF_900021165.1 Paenibacillus phocaeensis
AGCCGCAGCGCGCTGCCGCCGATGCGGCCGTGGCTGCGGCCACCGAGCGGCTGGAACAGGCTGCGGCGCGCTGCGCCCAGAATCGTGAAGCCCTCGCCGCTAAACAGCGCGAATGGGCTGAGCGGTACCCGAGCTTCACGCCGGAGGACGCCGCCCGGCTTATGGAGTCCTTTGCTGCCAAGGATCGGCTGGCGGACGACCTGCGGGGCAGACTGGCGGTGAGCGTGCCGTTCATCGAAGAGAAAACGGCGAAGATGCAGGCGCTGTCAGGCGAAATGATCGAGCTGGACAAGACGCTGGTGCAGTGGGAAGTCCAGGAGCAGGGGAAACGGGAGCTGCAGCGGGAGAAGCAAGAGAGACTGCATGCGGTGGCCGGGGAGCGCCCGGTCGACGAGCTCCTTGCCGAAGCGCGGGAGAAGCTGGCCACCCTTCGCCAACAGGCGGAAAGCGGCCGGGGCCGGCAGACGGAAACCGCTGCCCGCAGTCACGAACTGGCTAAGGCGGAGGCGCTCGCCGTTCAAGCGGCCGCTGCCGCCCGGGAGCAGGAGGCGGAGCTTCACGCCCGCTGGCTTCAAGCGCTGGCGGCATCGCCCTTCGAGGAGGAGGCCGCTGTGCTGGATCATCTGCTCGCCCCGGGAGAAGCGGATTCCATCACCGCGACGGTGCAACACCACCGCAGCCGAGAACAAGAGCTGGCGATCAGCCTCAGCGAGCTGGACGTGAAGCTGGCAGGACAAACGGTCAGCGACGAGGAATGGCAGTTCAGCGAAACGGCGCTAACCGCAGCGAAAGAGCAGGATGAGGCGGCGTTGCAGCGGAAGGCCCGTGCCGAGCGGGACTGGGAGGACCTGCAGGTCCGTCACGTTCGCTGGCAGGAGCTGGAATCGGCCCGCGTCCAGTTGGAGCAGGAAGCCGGCCTGCTCGCCAAGCTGCAATCGGCGCTGCGCGGAAATGCATTTGTGGAATACGTCGCGGAGGAGCAATTGATGAACGTCAGCCATGCCGCATCCCAGCGCTTGAGGTTCCTGACGAAGCAGCGGTATGCGCTGGAGACCGACTCCGGCGGCGGCTTCGTGATCCGCGACGACGCGAGCGGCGGCGTGAAGCGCCCGGTCGCAACGTTGTCGGGCGGGGAGACCTTCCTGGCTTCGCTGGCGCTGGCCCTGGCTTTGTCGGCGCAGATTCAGCTGCGCGGTCAATATCCGCTGCAGTTCTTCTTCCTGGACGAGGGGTTTGGAACCCTGGATCCGGAGCTGTTGGATACGGTCATCACATCGCTGGAGCACCTGCACCACGAACATCTATCGGTGGGGATCATCAGCCATGTCGCGGAGCTGCGTTCGCGGTTGGCCCGCAAGCTGGTGGTTATTCCCGCGGAGAGCGGCGGCGCGGGTTCCCGCATCGAATTGGAACGGTTGTAACGGAAATGTACGAAACGGAGGAGCGGCATGAAAATACGGGTGCTGATCGCAGACGACAACTCTTTCATCCGAGAGGGAATGCGGATCATCTTGAACAGCTTCGAGGAATTTGAGGTGGCGGAGACGGTGCAGGACGGCCAGGAGGCGGTTGATTACTGCCGCCGTCATCCGGTGGACGTTGCGCTGCTGGATGTGCGGATGCCGAACCTGAACGGCGTCGAGGCCACTCGGCTGCTCACCAAGGAGGGATTGGCGAAGCCGCTGATCCTGACCACCTTCGACGATGATGAATACATCATGGAGGCGATCCGCTCCGGAGCCAAAGGGTATTTGCTGAAAAACAACGACCCGGAGCGGATCCGCGACGCGATCAAGAGCGTGCATTACGGCCATAACGTCCTCCAGGACGTAGTGCTGGATAAGCTGAAGCAGTCGCTTGCCACAGGTGGAGCTCCTAAGGAGGAAGGCGCGCAGCCAAAGCCCGAATCCGCGGACGCCCGGGCAGACCTCCCCGCACCCGGTCTCCATTCGTCCGCTGCATCTGTCCCGGAAGGCTCCGGACCGCCGCCAATTGAGGTGGAACGGTTCACCGAACGGGAGCTGGAGGTCATGGCGCGAATTGCCAAGGGCTTGTCCAACAAGGAAATCGCCAAGGAGATTTTCATTTCCGAAGGGACTGTGGCCAATTACATTACGTCCATCCTGAACAAAACCGGGCTCGAGCATCGCACGCAAATCGCCATTTATTATCTGACCGGGAGGGTCCGCTAAGCGATGGAACGATGGAGCATCGGCAACAGATGGCTTGTGCTGGGCCTGGCGGTAGCCTTGATTTATGCGGGTGAAGCCTCGCCGTCGCCGTGGCTGGTCTTGTTTGTTTTGCTATATCTGGCGCTGGATCTCACTGCGCTCCTGCTTCCCAAGGCGGCCTATCGGAATGCGATCTATGGGGGAATAGTCGTGTACAGCGCCTGCTGCGCGGTTTACGTCAACCCGGAGTTCGTGCTCCTGCTCCCGCTAAGCGCCTATGAAACGGCGAGAGGGACCGCGACGCGTGTCGTCATTACGGCATTGCTGGCGATCCCGCTGCTGTTCCTGGAGGGGGCGCTTGCCGTGGTCTACGCGTTTATTGTGGCGCTCAGCCTCCTCGCCGGGATCTGCGTCCATCGCCTTCTGCTGCGCCTGAGCCAGCAAGAGGAGCAACTGGACAAGCTGCGTCTGGATCAGCAGAAGCTGCGTAAGCAATTGCACGGCAACCAGGAGTTTATCCGGGCTTCGGAATACACCTTCAAGCTGGAGGAGCGGAACCGACTCTCTCAGGAGATTCACGACAGCATCGGTCATTCCATGACCGGGGCGCTGATCCAGATGGAAGCCGCCAAACGGGTGCTGCATCCCGATCCGGCGGGAGCGGAGAAGCTGCTGCAGAATGCGATCGGCATCGCCCAGGAATCGATTGAGCAGATTCGGCAAACGCTCAAGAACATGAAGCCCCCGGTGGAGCAGCTAGGGATTCATCGGTTGAGAAACGCCGTGGAGGCCTTCGGCAGCCGGTCCGGACTGCAGACCTCGTTCGTTCACAGCGGGGAGCTTGAGCAGATTACGCCGCTTTATTGGAAGGTCATTCATGACAACGTGACGGAGGCGCTGACGAATACGGCCAAATACGGGGAGGCTACCTCTGTGCAGGTCGAAGTGCGCGTGCTGGGCAAATGGATTCAAGCCGTCGTCACGGATAATGGCCGGGGACAAGCCAAAATCGTCAAAGGAATGGGGCTGCTCGGCATGGAGGAGCGGACGGCCGCGGTTAACGGCACCGTCATCGCGGACGGGTCGCACGGGTTCAAGGTGACGACCTTAATTCCATACGTTCCGCTTGCCGAATGAAGAATCTCACCCGCCGGGGGTCCCGTCTCCGCGATAATATGAACTTTCTCATGCACAAAGGATGAACTTATGCACTGACATAAGGGCATCCTTTTTTTCTACAATAAGGTCAAGAACGAAGCAGGAATGGAGAGGTTGGAATGAATGTATTGGAGATTCGCGATCTGACGAAGAAGTTCGGTGACTTTATCGCGGTTGATCATATGTCTCTATCGGTGAAGGAAGGAGAGATCTTCGGATTCCTCGGCTCCAATGGTGCCGGCAAGAGCACAACGATTCATCTGGTCGCCTCGCTGCTGCGCCCGACTGACGGGGAGATCCGCATCCTGGATAAGGATATCGCGAAGCACAGCCGATTCGCCAAAATGAATCTGGGGATCGTCCCGCAGGATTTGGCGATTTATCAGGACATGACCGCTTATGAGAACGTGAAGTTCTTCGCCGGGCTGTACGGCTTGCGGGGAGCGGAGCTCAAGGAACGGGCCGAGGAAGCGCTGCAATTCGTCGGCTTGACGGATAAAGCCAAGAGCTATCCGAAGAACTTCTCCGGCGGGATGAAACGCCGGTTGAACATCG
The DNA here is from genome assembly GCF_900021165.1 of Paenibacillus phocaeensis. GTDB lineage: Bacteria > Bacillota > Bacilli > Paenibacillales > Paenibacillaceae > Fontibacillus > Fontibacillus phocaensis. Next base: position 462,079 of record NZ_FCOQ01000018.1, read on the forward strand.
CTTGTGCCATTGCCCACCGGCCTAAGCTGATCATCATGGATGAGCCGACGGTCGGGATCGACCCGCAATCGCGCAACTATATTCTGGCCTCTGTCCGCAAGCTGAATGAGATGGGCTGTACGATTATCTATACCAGCCATTACATGGAGGAAGTTGAAGAAATCTGCTCACGGATCGCCATCATCGATCACGGCAAGATTATCGCGGACGGGACGAAGGAGCAACTGATCGCCACGATCACCGACGTGAAGGAAGTGCGCATTGAGCTGAAGCAGGAGGGCGAAGCTTTCCTGGGGTTGATCCGGTCATTGCCCGGAGTGCGCACGGTAACGGCACAGGATGAAGTTATTCGGATCTATAGCGATCTGTCGGTGGATAACCTTAGCAGCATCCTGAAGCAACTGCTCGAGGGCGGTGCTGTCATCCGTTCTGTCGAGGAGCAGGACCCGAACCTGGAGACGGTATTCCTGACGCTGACGGGGCGAAATTTACGGGACTAGAGCGCGGTCGTTAACCCGATCGCACAGGGAGGAGACACAAGATGAATACATTATCGATTGCGCTCAAGGAGTTCAGGCGGGAGACGCGCAACCGTTGGACGTTGGTGTTTATGCTCGCGTTCCCGATCGTGCTGATGTTAATTCTCGGCACAGCCCTGTCGGACACCTTCAGCGGAACGGCGGAGATAGGCGACATTCACGTACTGGTTAAGGATCATGGCGGAAACCCGGCCTTGACGCAAGCTTTTCAGGCTTTTGCCCAGGAAACCGCTGACATGGGATTGTCGTTCGAGCGGATCCCCCCGGATGTAGACGGTCAAAAGGAAGTTGAAACAGGCCATTACGACGAATACCTTGAGCTGGGGGACTCAGGCATATCGCTTTACTTAAGCGGGCGGAATGCTATCCAAAGCAATGTCGTGCAAGGGTTGCTGACGGCGTTTGCGGAGCAATTCAATGCGGTTCTGGCCATTGAGAAGAACGCTCCCGGCCAGGCTGCCGAAGTTATGACCGCAGGTTCGGCGAATACGCGGGATTACATCGAGGAAACCTCAATCACCGCCGACCGGCAGCCGGGCTCGCTTGATTATTACGCGCTGGCTATGACCTCCATGATTGCCTTCTGGAGCTCGATTTCTGCCAGCCGGCTGATCTCCGGTGAGATTCGGCAGGGGACGGGCATGCGTCTGGCGGCATCGCCGGTGCGCAAAGGCGAAATTTTCGCCGGCAAGGTGCTTGGAAGTCTGTTGATTAACATGCTGTGTGTGCTCATCCTTATGGTTTTCAGTAAATTTGCCTTCAAGGCTTATTGGGGAGAACACTCGATTGCGGTGCTTACCGTATTGGGCTCAGAGGTTGTAATGGGCGTCAGTCTGGGGCTGGCGATCAGCTATGTGCTGAAAGATACGGCTACGCGGGGCGTGCTTATGATCCTTACTCAAGTGGCGGCATTCTTCGGCGGAGCGTATTTTCCCATGGGGGCGGATGAGAACTTGGGTCTGCTTGGTTACGCAGCCAATCTCTCGCCGATACGGTGGGTTAATATCGCGATAACACGGATGATCTATAACGATCAGGTCGCGGCAATGTGGCCGGTGGTGGTCTTGAATCTCAGTTTAGCCGCTGTGTTACTGCTCACGGCAGGGTGGATGATGCGGCGCAAGGAGGGGCTGTAACATGCTGAAAGATATAGGGTGGCTGGCTTCCCATATTCTGTGGACGACGTTTCGTAAACGCAAAAATTTGATTTTATATCTGGGCTTGCCGCTGGGCGGGATCTTGTTGACGGTCATCCTCTACGGCGGTGTCGGAGCGACCGGACTGCGGGTTGGCGTCGTCAATCAGGACGGGAACCACAAGGTTGCAGCGGATACGATTCAATTTCTGGAAGGGCTCGATCAGATTCGCCTGACGGAAGTCACGGAGACGGAGCTGCGAGAACAACTCGCTTCCGGGGAGTTGGACAGCGGGCTTGTACTGGGAGAAGGCTATTCGCAAAGCCTGCTCGCCGGAGAGCCGGATCACCTCCGCATTCAGTCCGTCAAAGGCGCGCAAGTCACCGCCTACCTGAAGGCAATGTTATATAATTATACAGGAAACATGGCGGCCCTCAGCCGGGCAGCGCAGGGCGACGAGGCGAAATATGCGCAGCTTTACGCGGATTACCAGAACTCCGGCTTGAAACTGATCGTCCAGTCAGCCGACAGCTCCGGAGAGAAAAGGCAAGCCATGACCTATCTAACGATCGGCTTCCTGATCTTGTTCATGATGATGTCGGCGGTGAATTTGTCGGAATTGATTCTGAAAAGCCGGGAGGACCGGACCTTCTTCCGTGTGATTTCCTCCCCGATCAACGCTAGAAATTTCGTGATCGCCAACCTTATGGTGAACTTGGTGGTAATGACGGTGCAGATCGCGGTTACCCTCTTCTTCATGGAGGAGGTGTTCCGAATCGATACCGGCATTCCGTTCGGGCAGATGGCGCTGCTTCTGATGCTGTTCTCCCTCGTCTCGATCAGCCTCTCGCTTGTGATCGTCGCCTTCTCCAAGAACAGCGGCGTATCCGGCGCATTGCAGAACATCATCATTACGCCGACTTGCCTGCTCGCGGGCTGCTTCTTCCCGAGCGAGATCATGCCGGAGACGGTGCGGCGGATTTCCGAGTTCATGCCGCAGCATTGGGTCCTGCAGTCGGTTGAAACGCTGCAGCAAGGCGAAGGCTTCGACCGGATTTGGTTTAACCTGACCGTGCTGGCCGCGTTCACCCTGGTGTTCTTTCTGCTCGCAGCCTACAAGATCGGACGCAACAACGACACGCGCAATTTCATATAAGGTAGTTCAAAAGTCGTCTTTTGATCATGAAGCTTTAACGATGAAGCGAATTCGACATCGAATCTTGAATTCAACCGGGCCTTCCGTTGCTCACGTAGCTACCACTACGCTCCGCTACTCAGTCCCTAGTTTCATCCAACCTTCTCGATGCTCAAAACCCGACTTTTGAACCTTTATTAAAATGACAACTCCCAGAAAAATAACATTTCAAGTAGTGATGTACATCACAGATACAGTATCACCCTGCTGTTATACTACAGTTAGCCGACATCATATTTGCAAGCACCCCGCCGGACGTATTGGTGACTGAGAACGAGATGCGATTTTCCGTCCAATACGTCCGTGCGAACAGCCAACTCAGTTATTGAGGACGCAGGGTGCTTCTTTTTTTTGTCCATTTTCGGTATGATGAGAAGTAGCAAATAGGATGCTGAGGAGGCTTTTCGATGGAAAATTGCTTGTTTTGCAAAATCGTAGAAGGTTCAATTCCCTCAAGTAAGGTTTACGAGGATGAACGCGTTCTCGTATTTCACGATATTCAGCCGGCTGCACCGGTGCATGTGCTGATCATCCCGAAGAAGCATATCGCCTCGATGAATGATGTCGCTTCAGAGGATCTGGCTTTGATCGGCGAGATGCATCGGATCGCGCAGGAAACCGCGAAGCAACTGGGCGTTGCGGAGAGTGGATACAGGCTGATCAACAACTGCGGACCCGACAGCGGACAAGCGGTGGCGCATCTTCATTACCACCTGATCGGGGGCGCTAAGCTCGGCGCTCTGGTGCAATCTTCAAACTCGCACGCGCTCTAAAACTTCTTTTAGAAATTGGAAGAGAAAAATGCGGGCGCTCAGGTTGACACCCTATTTCTCTTTCCCCTATAATGAAGTTTGATGAACCGTGTTATGCTCTTGGACGGTCTGGTCGGAGGGAGGGAAAACTGGTGTCTGAAACTAAAGTTCGCAAAAACGAGACAATTGATGCTGCACTTCGTCGCTTTAAACGTTCCATCGCGAAAGATGGAGTATTGGCTGAGGTGAAGAAACGTAAGCATTATGAAAAGCCAAGCGTAAAGCGCAAGAAAAAGTCCGAGGCTGCTCGTAAGAGAAAGTTTTAGGAGGATTTAATCAGCGATGAATCTTAGCGAGCGATTGAACGAAGATATGAAGCAAGCGATGAAGAGTCAAGACAAGTTCAAGCTCTCCACCATTCGAATGGTTCGTGCTACGATGAAGAATCTTGAAATAGATTTGAAAAGAACTTTGAACGATAATGAAGTGCTTGATATCCTAAGTCGTGAAATCAAACAGCGCAAAGATGCCCTCCAAGAATTTGAAAAAGCAGGTCGTGACGATCTTGCCGAGCAAGTGAAAGCGGAAGCGGAGATCCTTGCTGTGTACCTTCCTGAACAGCTAAGCGAAGAAGAAATTAAAGTCATTGTACAGCAGACCATCCAGGAAACCGGTGCTTCTTCGAAAGCCGAAATTGGGAAAGTGATGAGCGCGCTGATGCCTAAGGTGAAAGGCCGGGCAGATGGCAAACTCGTAAACCAGACGGTTCAACAGCTTTTGCCATAACTTCGAGAGACAAACACCTTTTACGATTTGATTCGTAGAAGGTGTTTTTTCATTTGTTACCCCTTAGAAAGCCAAGGTTGCCGCCCGAAGCAGCCTTGGCTTTTTGTTCTCCTTTTCCTCTCTCATAAATCCAAGCAGGGCCGCATAATTTGTACAGTAGGGGAAGGAGGATTGCCTCATATGAGCCGGTTTGTCCGCAAAATTCGCAAATGGACGGTTGATGCGCTCGACCTGCCCAGCGACCTTGTATTCGATTTGCCGAGGCTCACCTTAATTGGAGGTCAGCAGCTGTATATAGAGAATCATCGGGGCGTTGTCCACTTTTCCCCCGAAGCGCTGCATTTGGCGCTCAGTCAAGGCACGCTGGAGGTTGAGGGCAGCGGACTGGTCATTAAAGCAATCATGCCTGAAGAAGTGGTCGTGGAAGGCCGGATCTTTGGCATCAAATATCGTGGAACGGAGGAATGAAGCGTGAAATCACCGGCATTAAGCCAGTTGAGGGGCATCGTGACCATCACGGTCCGCGGAGGATCGATCGAACAGCTCGTGAACGAGCTGTCCCGCCAGGGGATCGAGATCTGGGATGTCCAGCCCCTGCCCGGAGGGCAAATGGATATGAAGATCGCGTTATCCGATTTCTTCCGCTTGCGGCCGCTCCTGAAGCGGACAGGCTGCCGGATGTCGGTCCGAGGGCGCTCCGGATTGCCGTTCATATGGGTCCGAGTGTGGAAGAGAAAGGGGTTCATCGCCGGATTTGTCCTGTTTCTGACGGCGATTTTTTGTTTGTCCTCCCTTGTCTGGGACGTCGAGGTGAGAGGGAATAAGGACATCGCTTCGCAGGACGTGCTTCAGGCGGCGAAACAGGAAGGCATCTACCCGTTTCAGTGGATTTTCCGTTTGCCTGATCAGGACAAGCTCTCTGCAGAATTAACCCGCAAGCTGCCGGGCACCTCCTGGGTAGGGGTTACCCGCACGGGAACGAGAATCACGATCCAGGTGGTGGAAGCGACGAAACCCAAGGATCAGAAGCTGGTCAGCCCCAGTCATCTGGTCAGCAAGCACGATGCTGTGATCACGCATATCTATGCGGAGAAGGGACAACCCGAGGTTGGCAAGAACGATCGGGTGAAGAAGGGCCAGGTGCTGGTATCGGGATTTCAGGGCGGCAAGCCGGTCGTTCCGCAAGCGGAAATCCGCGGTATCGTCTGGCATGAGTACAATATCCAGGTGCCGCTGGTATACAAGCAGAAGGTGTATACCGGAGAGAGAAAGCAGCGGGGATATTTATTTTTCGGCAATACGGCGATTCAGTTGACCGGCTACGGCAAAGTCGCTTACATGGCGTCGGAGACGATGATCGATCAGGACCCGTTGACTTGGCGCGGCTGGAAGCTCCCGATTGGCTGGATGACGGAGAAGGTCATGGAGACGACCGAACTGGAGCTGAAACGGACGGAAGAGCAAGCCAAACAAGAGGGGATCGAGCGGGCAAAACGCGATATTTTGGCCAAATACGGCACGGACAGCGTCGTAATGGATCAAAAAATTTTGCATGAGAAGGCCGACAATGGTAAAGTTTATATAAAAGTGCATTTCGAAGTAGAACAGAACATTGCGGAAGAAGTGCCGATAGTACATGATCAAGGAGAATGAGGCTATTTGTCGGAACAACTGGTGAACATCAAATTACCGCTGCACAGTGCGGCTGAAGGACTTTCGTTATTCGGCCCTCAGGACGTATTTCTGAAATTGATTGAACAGCATTTACCGGCAAGCATTGTATTGCGGGAATCGGAAATTACCATCCGCGGGGAGCAACGTGAAGCGGAGAAGGTAGAACAGTTGTTTGAAGTGTTACTTGAACTGATTCGGAACGGATACATCTTAACCGAACGGGACGTATTATATGCAATCGATTTGGCGAAGGACTTCCGTGCGGATCAGCTGCTTGATTTATATAAAGGCGAAATCGCCATCACCTACCGAGGCAAGCCGATACGGGTGAAGACCATCGGACAGAAGCACTACGTGACAACCATCAAGAAGCGGGACGTCGTCTTCGGCGTCGGCCCGGCCGGGACAGGCAAGACGTATTTAGCCGTTGTCTTAGCCATCACGGCGCTGAAGGAAGGCTCGGTCAAACGGATTATCCTGACGCGTCCGGCGGTTGAAGCGGGGGAAAGCCTTGGTTTTTTACCGGGGGACCTGCAGGAGAAGGTGGACCCGTATCTGCGTCCGCTGTATGATGCATTGTACGATGTTATGGGGCCGGAGCAAACCGCCAAGGCCTTGGAGCGCGGGCTGATTGAGATCGCTCCGCTCGCCTATATGCGGGGCCGCACGCTGGACGATTCCTTTATTATTTTGGACGAAGCGCAGAACACAACCCCGGAGCAAATGAAAATGTTCCTGACCCGGCTTGGCTTTGGTTCCAAAATGGTCATTACCGGCGACGTGACGCAAATCGATCTTCCCAAGGGGAAGAAGTCGGGGCTGGTGGAAGCCAAAGCGATTCTGAGCGGGATTGAAGAGATCGGGTTCGTTCAGTTTGCCGAATCGGATGTCGTTCGCCATTCGCTGGTGCAGAAGATTATTGTAGCGTACGACCGCGCTGCCGAAAACCAAGGGTAAGCTTGCATACGCTTTTAGGGTTTACCATGTTCAGGAGGGCTGTCTGAGATGACAAATGACGATCAGCAAAAGAAAGGGGCGTTTCAATCCAGAATTACGGGATGGAAACATAGCACCGGCGTGCGTTATGTTCTGTTCGCGTTGCTTGTCGTTATGTTTTACGTCAGTTTGGCGCCCAAGCTGCTTCCCGAAACGTATGACATCGCGGTAGGTTTGCCCAGCGACAAGGAAATTATGGCGCCGATGGACATTCCCGATACCAAGGCGACGCTGAAGGCGCAAGAGGAAGCGGCCGAGAAGGTAGGACAGGTCTATACGATTCTCCCGCTCCGCAATGAGACGCTGGTTGCGCAAATGCTTGACCGGATTTTTCGGTTAAACCAGGACGATCAGGTTACCGAGGACGACAAGATCAAGATCTACCGTGAGGAACTGCCGCAACGCGTGAAGGATTACGTGCAGAACTTCATCATGAATAACCGGAATTCCAGCGTTTATTCGCCAACCTTGTTTGAAGAGGTAACCCAGCGCGTTGATGAGCAGCAATACCATATCTCGGAAGAGACTTTTATCAAGATTCCCCGCTTGACGGCGGAGGATATCAATGAGATGAAGCCGGTTGCTGCGGATATCGTTGCCCGGCTGACCGCCGACCCGATCGTTGAGGCGCAGGCTGCGCGGGCGAAAGTCGCCGAGATGGTCAGTACCAGTTCCCTGAGCAAACGGACTTCACGTGAAGTCGTACAGGAGCTGGCTCGTTTGTCGATCACCGCCAACAAGTTCTACGACGAGGAAGCAACGAAGACGGCGAAGGTGGAAGCGCGCGAGAATACGCCTACCGTCTATATCAAGCAAGGGGATGTGCTCGTCCCAAAAGGCGAGAGAATTACCCAGGAAATGTACACCTTGCTGGAGAAGAACGGCCTGTTGAAAAATGAGGTTGATTATTCGCCGCAATTTGGGCTCGTTTTGCTGTCTTTGCTGATGGCGACCGGGCTGATTATGTTTATCCGCCAATCGGAAGGCGCAAGTCGGTTCAAGTACAACAATGCGCAGTTCGTCATGCTGCTGTTGATCATTCTCATCACGATCATATCCATGCATGTCATTAATATTTTGCAGACGGAACAGCAATCCTATATCGGTTATTTGGCGCCGATCGCTACCGGTGCAATGCTGATCACGCTGCTGCTGGATCTGCCGCTCGCTTACATATGCTCGATCCTGTTCGGGATTCTGGCCAGCATCATCCTCAATCAACGGCAAAGCGAAATTTTTGATTTTCAGTTCGGGTTCTTCGCTTTGGTGACTTCGTTTGCAGCGATTTTTGCCATTCACCGGGCCAGCCAGCGTTCCACGCTCCTTAAGGCGGGGATCATGATCTGTTTGTTTGGCGCATTGTCGATTTTTACGCTGCAGTTGATCGACAATCAGGACTGGACGCAAACGAGCACGTTGTATGCGCTTGGTTTCTCCGTGGCCGGGGGGCTGGTGACGACGATTTTGGTGATCGGTTTGATGCCGTTCTTCGAGGTTACCTTCGGGATCCTCTCCGCGCTCAAGCTGGTGGAGTTGTCGAACCCTAACCATCCGCTGCTTCGCAAGTTGTTGACGGAGACGCCGGGCACCTACCATCACAGCGTTATGGTCGGCAATCTGTCGGAAGCGGCAGCCGAAGCGATCGGCGCCAACGGGTTGCTGTGCCGTGTTGGCTCTTATTACCACGATATCGGGAAGACCAAGCGGCCGAGCTATTTTATCGAAAATCAAAACAACATGGAGAACCCCCACGACTTTATCGATCCGAAGCTAAGCAAATCCATCATTATCGCCCATGCTCGGGATGGGGTGGAAATGCAGAAGGAATATAAGCTGCCGAAGCCGATTCGCGATATCGCTGAGCAGCACCATGGAACAACGTTCCTGCATTATTTCTATCACAAGGCGCTGCGGTTGGCGGAAGAACAAGGGGTGGAACCGGATTTCACCGAAGAGGATTTCCGCTACCCGGGGCCTAAAGCTCAATCGAAGGAAGCGGCTGTGGTTGGCATCGCGGACAGTGTTGAGGCGGCGGTGCGCTCCTTGCGCAAGCCGACGGTGGAGCAAGTCGAGTCGATGATCGAGAAGATTATTAAGAGTCGTCTGGACGATCACCAGTTTAACGAGTGCGACTTGACGATGCGGGAACTGGATTTGATCGCACAAACGCTGAAGGAAACGGTCATGGGCATCTTCCACTCGCGGATTGAATATCCGGAAGAAGTGAAGAAGAGTAAAGAGAACGAGGAGAAGGACAGGGGGCAAAACGTAAATGGGCCTACAGCTGGCTTGGAGCAATGAGCAAGATAAAATGGAGATCCAGCAGGAGTTGATCGATCTCTTGGATCGCGTGCTGCAGATCGCCGGACAGGCCGAGGGCATTGCCGAAGGCGAGGTGGCGCTGACGTTCGTAGACGACGAGGCGATTCATGAGCTGAACCGCGATTACCGCGGAATCGACCGGCCGACGGATGTCCTGTCGTTCGCCATGAACGAATCGGTTGAGGAAGAACCGGAAATCGTTTATGAGCTCGAGGAAGATGAAGAGTTGGACGATTTGACCGACGTACTTGGAGATATCATTATCTCCGTAGACCGGGCCAAAGCGCAAAGTGAGGAATACGGCCATTCGCTGGAGCGGGAAATCGGGTTCCTGTTTGTGCACGGTTTTTTGCATCTGCTCGGCTATGATCATCAAGACGCCGCCAGTGAAGCGGAAATGATGGGGAAGCAGGAAGCGGCATTGGCCGAGGTTGGGCTTGTTCGCTGATGAAGCCATCACGCCGCTGGAGTTCGTCCTTTCGTTATGCGCTGGAGGGAATCGTCACGTCGTTGAAGACCCAGCGGCATGTGCGGTTTCATTGCGTTGCGGCCGTGATCGTGATTGCCGCGGCGATTGCGTTGTCTCTTCCTGGGAGAGACATGGCCTTGCTGCTGCTCGTCATCGCTTTGGTCATCTCGCTTGAGCTTGTCAATACGGCGATCGAAGCCGTCGTTGATCTCGCAGCCCCGGAGTGGCATCGTCTTGGCAAGATCGCCAAGGATGCCGCGGCCGGGGCCGTGCTGGTCGCAGCGGTTTTTGCCGCAGCGATCGGGATCTTGATCTTCTACGAGCCGGTGATGAGATGGCTGGGGCTGTCTTAACCTCGGGCAAGCCGGCGGTTCGAATAAGCTGTACCCGTACTTATTTTGCCTTTGTGAAGGAGATGCTAGGAATATGGATTACGGACAATTGATGCAAGAAGCCATTGAGGCCCGCAAGACGGCTTACATTCCGTATTCGGGATTTGGCGTTGGGGCAGCTCTGCTGGATAGTCAAGGCCGTGTACACCGTGGCTGCAATATAGAGAATGCCGCATACACGCCTGGGAACTGCGCCGAACGAACCGCGATGTTCCGGGCAATCGCCGACGGACACCAACCGGGGACGTTCCAGGCGATCGCCGTCGTTGGCGACACGGAGGAGCCGGTGGCTCCTTGCGGCGTCTGCCGCCAGGTGCTGCTGGAGCTGTGCGGCCCGGACATGCCCGTGATCCTGGGCAATCTGAAGGGCGACATCCGCGAGACGACGGTGCGGGAGCTGCTTCCCTACGCCTTCGCCCCCTCCCATCTAGACTAGAAGATGTATGTAGTGCAAAAAGACGTCTCCGGATCACGAAGCGGATGCAGCGCTGCAGATTCGGCGTCGAATCTTGGATTCAGCCGGGCCAAGTGGGTGCTTCCGAAGCATGTTTCCTACGGAAACATTTCAGGTGCTCACGTCCCCCAAACGTACGCTCCGCTCCTCGTGTCCTAGCGAGTGAGTGGTCCCTGCGGTCCGCTAACGGAAACAGGAGACGTTATTTACAGGTATAAGAGCACGGTGGGATTCTAACGGAAACAGGAGACGTTATTTCGGACAAAATGCGAGAAATGGACGTCGTAAGCGCCGAATAAAGGCCCTGGGTTCCGTTAGAGCGGGAAATAGCCGGGAAATGGGCAAATAAGGTCATTACGTTCCGTTACGCGCAGTTCGATCAACGCCAACAGGCGATCCACCTGCCGCACACGATCCACATGTCGCACACGATCCATATGTCGTATACGATCCACATGTCGCACACGGTTCACATGTCGCACACGGTTCACATGTCGCATCACGGTCCACATGCCGAACCACCGACCAACTAGCAACCAGGACTGGCCTGTATTCCAGTACCTCCTGCCCGCGTGCTAACGCGGGTTACTAGAACCAACACGGACATTGACGGTCAGAGCATGACCAGGTCATAACGAAAGGAATTCTATTATGGCAAAAGCAAAATTCAAATCCGGCTTCGTGGCGATTGTCGGACGGCCGAACGTGGGGAAATCCACGCTGATGAACCAGATCATCGGGCAGAAGATCGCCATCATGTCCGATAAACCGCAAACGACGCGGAATAAAATTCACGGCGTATACACGTCGGAAGAGATGCAGATCGTGTTTCTGGATACCCCGGGGATCCATAAACGCCAATCCAAACTTGGCGACTATATGAACACGACGGCGCTCAACACGCTTGGCGAGGTCGAGGCGGTGCTGTTCCTCGTCGATGCCGCGGAAGGGCTGGGGGGCGGCGACCGGTTTATCATCGAGCGACTCAAGGACTTGCGGACCCCTGTCATTCTGGTGCTGAACAAAATCGATCGCGTGGAGCCGGAGCAATTGCTGCCGCTGATCGAGGAGTACAGCAAGCTTCACTCGTTCAGCGAAATCGTGCCGATTTCAGCGATGCACGGGAACAACGTCAATACCCTGCTGGAACAGATCGGCAAATACCTCCCGGAAGGCCCGCAATATTACCCGGAAGATCAGGTTACGGACCATCCGGAGCAATTCGTTTGCGCCGAGCTGATTCGGGAGAAGATCCTGCACCTGACCCGCGAGGAAGTCCCGCATTCCATCGCCGTCACGATTGAAGACATGCGTGTCCAAGAGAACGGCGTGGTGAACATTTCCGCGGTGATTTTCGTCGAGCGCGATTCCCAAAAGGGGATTATCATCGGCAAGCAAGGGGCTTTGCTGAAGGAAGTTGGCAAGCAGGCCCGGCAAGACATCGAGAACCTGCTCGGGTCGAAGATTTTTCTCGAGTTATGGGTCAAGGTCAAGAAAGATTGGCGCAACCAGGAGCGCATCCTGAGGGACCTTGGGTTCCATAAGGACGCTTAAAGGGCTATTAAGGGGCTTTTATTTCCAAAAAACGGAAATGTTTCCGTAGGAAACATGCTTAGGAAGCATCCGCTTGGCCCGGGTGAATTCAAGGCGAAATCCTGCTGGGATTGAAGCTCGTGATCACAAGTCGACGAAATAAACCTCCTCTATACTGGGAGTTATTGCAACGCATAGATCCCGCTCATGCGCACATCCTATCTTTGAAGATGCAGGCGTCATTTCCGAAGAAAGGGTGAATACGAATGCGAGATTTTTCGTGGAAGTATTTTGCGATGACTGGAGATGTCGATGCTTACTTGCTTTATAAGGAAGCCAGCGGCCCGTACGAGGAGGAGGCTGCGGCTGCCGAAGAGCTGATTGTAGAGGAAGAAGCCGAGTAATACCGATCTTGCGGGAGAGGCGAGTTTGGGGGAGAAGAAATGCTCTACAGAGTGGAAGGAATCGTCATCCGCAGCATGGATTATGGGGAAGGCAATAAAATCATTACCTTATGCACCGAACAGAACGGCAAAATCGGGGTGCTGGTGCGCGGGGCCAAAAAGGTCAAGAGCCGCCACGCCGCCCTGACCCAGCCTTTTACACATGGAGAATACGTGTTCTTCCGTCAGAACGGCGGTTTGGGTACCTTAAACCAAGGTGAGATCATCGAATCTCACTTTTCTTTGCGTGAGGATCTTTTTCTGGCGGCCTATGCTTCGTATGCTTGCGAGCTGCTAGACAAGACGCTGCAGGACGAAGAGGTCGGCAGCTTCTGGTATACCCAGTTGAAGGCTTGTCTAACCGGCTTATCCTCGGGGAAGGATCCCCAGATCGTCATCCATCTATTTGAGATGAAAATCCTGCAGGCGGCCGGCTACGGCCCCTCGTTCGAGAGTTGCGTGTCCTGCGGCCGTGCCGACGATTCACCTTATGTCAGCCCGCGTCTGGGCGGAAGGCTGTGCAGAGCTTGCCGTCATCAGGACCCCGCTGCGATGCAGGTATCGCCGGGGGTACTCAAGCTGCTGATGCTGTTCGAAAAGATGGACCTGCGCCGGCTCGGCAACGTAGAGGTCAAAGACGAAACGAAACAGGAGCTGAAAACCGTGATGCGCGCATTTATGGATATGCAGCTCGGACTCAAGCTGAAGTCGCGCCATTTTCTCGATCAGCTCGACAAGTATGAAATTTGACGAACCAGATAAAATTAGTTAATATATAAAAGAATTTCTGTGCGTTGAACGGGAAGAGTAACGAGGCAAGGTCTATACATCGGCTGAACGGATCTTAAAGGATCTCCAGTCGAAGCAAGCGACCGGGGACGGTGAGAGCCCGGATAGACGGTCTTGTGAAACGGCGTCCCGGGAGCATAACCGATCGTGAAAAGCGGATTTGTCGGCAAGGGTCACCGATAGGCGGCCAGCGGCAAATCAAGTAGGGTGGAACCGCGGGAAGCAACAGCTCTCGTCCCTACGTCTGACAGCAGGCGTAGAGGCGGGGGCTTTTTATATTGCCCTGAACCGAGCTTGCTGAACAAACCTGAAGGTTAGGAGATGAGGTTCGCCATGAGTATTAACTTTCAACAAATGATCTTAACGCTGCAGCAGTTCTGGGCGGAGCAGAATTGTATCGTCGTGCAGCCGTATGACGTGGAAAAAGGAGCGGGTACCCTGAACCCGATGACGTTCCTGCGCTCCATCGGCCCTGAGCCGTGGAACGTAGCCTACGTTGAGCCTTCCCGGCGCCCGGCGGACGGCCGTTACGGGGAGAACCCGAATAGGCTGTACCAGCATCACCAGTTCCAGGTCATTATGAAGCCGTCGCCGGACAATATCCAGGAGATCTACCTGGAGAGCTTGAAGCGGCTCGGCATTAACCCGCTGGAGCATGACATCCGATTCGTGGAAGACAACTGGGAGCATCCGGGCCTGGGCGCCTGGGGCCTCGGCTGGGAAGTCTGGCTCGATGGGATGGAAGTGACGCAGTTTACTTACTTCCAACAGGTCGGCGGGATCGAGACGAATCCGGTCGCCGTGGAAATTACCTATGGCATGGAGCGCCTGGCCTCCTATATCCAGGACAAAGAGAATGTGTTTGATCTCGAATGGGTGGACGGGACATCGTACGGCGATGTTTTCCATCAGGCGGAATATGAGCATTCCAAATACACATTTGAAATCTCCGACGTGAAAATGCTGTTTACGCTGTTCAACATGTACGAGCAGGAAGCCGGCAAAGCGATGGAGCAGCATTTGGTGTTCCCGGCTTACGACTATGTGCTGAAATGCTCGCATACGTTTAACCTGCTGGATGCCCGCGGCGCGATCAGCGTGACCGAACGGACGGGATATATCACGCGGGTGCGGAATTTGGCGCGCCAGGTTGCCGCAACCTATCTCGAGGAACGCGAGAAGCTCGGCTTCCCGATGCTTCAGAAAGGGGGTGCCGCACGTGGCTAAGGACCTGTTGTTCGAAATCGGATTAGAGGAAATGCCGGCCCGGTTCATCCGCGCTGCGATGGAGCAATTGAAGGAGCGGACGGTGAAGTGGCTGGAGGAATCGGTCATTCAACACGGAGCGGTGGAAGCCTATGCAACCCCGCGCCGGTTGGCGGTTTGGGTTAAAGACGTCGCCGAGAAGCAAGAGGACGTGCATGAGGAGGTCAAAGGGCCTTCGCGCAAAATCGCCCTGGACGAGAACGGCGAATGGAGCAAAGCGGCGCTGGGTTTTGCCCGCAGCCAAGGGGCCAGTCCGGAGCAGTTCACGTTCCGGGAGGTTGGCGGCACCGAGTATGTCTACGTCAGCAAGAGCCGGATTGGCGTAGAGACGTCCAGCCTGGTCGCAGAGGGATTGCTGGGCATCTTGCAGGCGATGAATTTTCCGAAAAATATGCGTTGGGGGAATTACGACTTCAAGTTCGTTCGCCCGATCCGCTGGATGGTGGCGTTGTTCGGCAAAGACGTGATCGACCTGGAAATCGCCGGTGTGAAGTCCGGCAATGTGACGCGGGGACACCGGTTCCTGGGGAAAGAGACGGTCATTGAAGAGCCGGCGGCTTATGTGGAAACGCTGCGCGCCCAGCATGTCATCGCGGATGTAAATGAACGTCAAACCTTAATTCAAAACCAAATCAACGCCCTGGCGCAGGAAAAAGGCTGGCATATCGCAGTGAAAGAAGATTTGCTGGAGGAAGTGCTGTTCCTGGTGGAGACGCCAACCGTGTTGTTCGGCACGTTTGAGGAATCGTTCCTGAACATTCCGCAGGAGGTGCTGATCACCTCGATGCGCGAGCACCAGCGGTATTTCCCGGTGTTGAACGAGCAAGGCAATCTGCTTCCTTACTTCGTGACCGTGCGCAACGGCAACAACACCTCGCTGGATCTGATTGCCCGCGGCAACGAGAAGGTGCTTCGTGCCCGCTTGTCTGACGCGAAATTCTTCTATGAGGAAGATCAGAAGCTGGCGATCAAGGACGCGTTGTCCAAGCTGGAAAGCATCGTGTTCCATGACGAGCTCGGCACGATCGGGGACAAGGTGCGCCGCATCCGTCGCAATACGGAGAAGCTGTCGGCGATGCTTGGCACCGATACCGGGACGGCGGAAGCCGCCGCGCGTACAGCCGAGATTTGCAAATTCGACCTGGTGACGCAAATGGTCTACGAATTTCCTGAATTGCAAGGGGTCATGGGCGAGGATTATGCCCGCAAAGCAGGCGAACCCGAAGCGGTGGCACGAGGCGTATTCGAGCATTATCAGCCGCGTTTCGCCGATGATGCCGTACCGGCTTCTTCCGTTGGTTCGATCGTCAGCATCGCCGACAAAATCGATACGATCGCCGGGTGCTTCTCGATCGGCATTATCCCTACCGGGTCGCAGGATCCGTACGCATTGCGCCGTCAAGCGGCCGGGATTGTGCAGATCATCGTCGAACACCAGCTGTCGGTTTCGTTGACCGACATTTTCAAGCTGGCGCTGGAGACGCATCAACAATTCCGCGGACTCAAACGCAGCGAAGAGGAAATCTTGAAGGATCTGATGGAATTCTTTGGCCTCCGCGTCAGAAAGACGCTGTCGGACGAGAATCTCCGCTATGACGTTGTGGATGCGGTCCTGTCGGCCGGCTATGATGATGTCGTCTCTTCGGTTGCTCGCGGCAAGGCGCTGATGGAAGCCGTTGATACGAAGGAAGACTTCAAGTCGACCGTCGAATCGTTCGGCCGGGTCAGCAACCTTGCGGCGAAAGCGACCGGCGAGAAAGTTCGCTCCGATCTGCTCGCCGAACCGGCGGAACAAGCCTTGTATGAAGCGTGGCGTTCGGTCTCTACTGAATACCGGAATACACTCGCTTCGCGGGATGCCGCCGGTGCGTTGGAACGGATCGGCGGACTAAGAGAGGCAATCACCGTATTCTTTGATGCCGTTATGGTTATGGCTGAGGACGATGCGATTCGGACGAACCGCTTGGCCTTGCTGGCTGCAATCGATGAGGATCTCAAGGCATTTGCCGATTTCGGCAAATTGGTTTGGGCCTAATAGTTGGGAAGTGATGAGCGTGTGGCTGACGGTAAGCGAAGGGCTTGCCGTCAGCCATCCCTCGCTTATCGGCCAAAAACGCTGAGATTCGGCTTGTCCTTGTTTAGAATAGGCCGATTCAAGGTTATATTGTAATACATGGAGGCATGGAGGATGCGGATCGTCGTCGATGGGGATTCCTGTCCGGTCAAGACGGAAATTGCCGAAACAGCCGGCAGGTTTGGCGTACCGGTGCTGATGGTGGCCTCATACGATCATGTTTTACAGCCCGAACCGGGAGTGAAGGTTGTTCAGGTTGACCGGAGCGGTCAAAGCGCCGACCTCTATATCGCCGCTCACGTCGAGAAAGGCGATATTGTTGTGACCCAGGATTATGGCCTGGCAGCCCTGGTGATTGCGAGAGCTTGCTACGGCTTATCTCCCCGCGGCGATGTCTACCATGCCGGGAATATCGACTATTTGCTGGAGCGCCGCCACTACCAGGCTAAGGCAAGGCGCGCAGGGCACCACAGCAAAGGACCAAGGCCGTTTACCGGCGAAGATCGCGAGCGGTTTACGGAGGCTTTGTCAAAACTTTTGTCACGTTTGCAGGAGAATGTATAGTTTTAGCGAATTACTATTTACGTGTCACCCGAGAACAGCAAAATGTCGGTAATTTTGACATTTTCGATGATTCTCACGCGTGAAAGATGAAGGTGATTGGGATGAGTACCGGACGTGGCATTCCGGAGGAAGTCATCGAGGCGGTTCTGCGTCAGCATGATATCGTCGACACGGTCAGCAAGCACGTTCATCTAACGAAACAGGGGAAGTATATGAAGGGGTTATGCCCGTTTCATTCGGAGAAAACCCCGTCGTTTACGGTCACACCCGAACGCCAAATCTTCCATTGTTACGGCTGCGGCAAAGGCGGGAACGCCATCAAATTCAGGATGGAAATCGAAGGATTAACCTTCCCCGAAGCGGTCAGAGTTATGGCGGAAGAGGCGCACATCCCTTATGAGGATAAGGGGAGAGGCTACGGCGATTCACCGCGTAGCCAGGAGTTGGAAGAGCTGCTGCAGGCCCATGAATGGTCCTCCAAGCTTTATCATTATTTGTTGAAGAATACCGAATACGGCAAGCCGGCGATGGAGTATTTGAAATCCCGCGGCTTCACCGACAAAGCCATCGATACGTTCCAGATCGGTTACGCGCCCGCGAGATGGGATACGCTCGTCCAGTTTTTGGACAAACGATCATTTAATCTGGAAGCGATGGAGAAGGGTGGCTTGTTATCGTCCAGGCAGGACGGTTCCGGATTTGTGGACCGTTTCCGCGACCGGGTGATTTTCCCGCTTCATAATCGAAGCGGCAAAGTGATCGCGTTTGCGGGAAGAGTGCTGGGCGACGGGCAACCGAAATATTTGAACTCGCCGGAAAGCAAGCTGTTTACCAAAAGCCGAGTTCTGTACAATCTGCATCAAGCGAAGAACGAGATCCGCAAGACGGGGCAAATCGTCCTGTTCGAGGGTTACGGCGACGTGATCAGCGCATGGGAAGCCGGAGTTCATAATGGGGTAGCTACTATGGGGACCGCCTTAACGGAGAGCCATGCAGCAATCATGCGCGGCCTGGCCGACGAAGTGTTGGTCTGTTATGACGGCGATTCCGCCGGACAAGCTGCCGCATTAAAGAGCATACCGATTCTTGAAGGCGCAGGGTTTACCCAGGTGAAAATTGCATTGCTCAGCGAAGGGCTGGATCCCGACGAATTCATCCAAAAGTACGGAGCCGAGCGGTTCCGCCATCAAGTTTTGGACGGCGCGGTTTCCTCCGTCAAATTTAGGCTTATATATCTGAGGAAAAACCATATACTGCTAGAAGAAGACGGAAAGATCGCATATATCAAAGAGGCGATGCCGATTATTGCCGCGCTCTCCTCCCCTAGCGAACGGGAGATCTATCTGAAGGAGCTCTCCGCCGATTTGCAGGTCTCCTTCGACAGCTTGAAGCAGGAATGCAATGAGCTGAGAACGGTTATGCAAAAAAAGGCAGATGCCGGGGATAATAAGCCCGAAAGGTGGAATAATGGTAGGCATAAAAAAGGGCAGGCATCCATGCCGACGTTGCTGCCCGCTTTTCATGCGGCGGAACGGAGACTGCTCTCCTTCATGCTGCAGGACGAAGAGGTGTCCCGGTATGTAGGCGAACGCCTGGGGACAAATTTTAACATCGAAGATCATGTGGCGATTGCCGCTTATCTATACGCCTATTATGCGCAAGGGAAAACCCCGGATGCCAGCCGTTTCATCTCCTCACTGCAGGATGAGCGGTTAGAGCAGACGGTCATTTCAATCGCGATGATGGATACACCGGCCGAATGGACGACGCAGGAGCTGGACGATTGTATTCGCGAAATTCAGAAGGTTCCGCTGCTTGATCAGATCAAACGCAAGAAAGAAGAAATGGTAGCCGCGGAACGGGCCGGCGATTTTATGCGAGCGGCGCAAATTGCAAGTGAGATTATTGCCCTAGAGAGACAGTAAGACGACGGACTTTCGGTGATGTTTCTAGGGAGGAGGGAGCCAGAAATGACGAATGATCAACATACTGAACTAGAAACGGAATTAACGCTGGATCAGGCAAGGGATCAATTGATCGAACAAGGGAAGAAAAGGTCATCCTTAACTTATAAAGAAATCATGGAGAAGCTTTCGCCTTTCGATCAGGATCCGGAGCAGATGGACGAGTTTTTCGAACAATTGGCCGATCTCGGCATCGACGTAACCGGTGACGGCGACGAAGATCACCGGCGCGGCGGAGAAGGCGACGGCTCGCATGACGGCGACGATTTCAATTACGACGACGATCTCTCGCTTCCTCCGGGAATCAAGATCAACGATCCCGTCCGAATGTATTTGAAAGAGATCGGACGTGTACCGTTGTTGTCGGCAGACGATGAAATGGAGCTGGCCAAACGCATCGAGAATGGGGACGAAGAGGCAAAGCGCCGCTTGGCCGAAGCCAACCTGCGGCTGGTCGTCAGTATCGCCAAGCGGTATGTTGGCCGCGGCATGTTATTCCTGGATCTGATCCAGGAAGGGAATATGGGATTGATCAAGGCTGTGGAGAAGTTTGACCACAAGAAAGGCTTTAAATTCAGTACCTATGCAACCTGGTGGATTCGTCAGGCGATCACCCGCGCGATTGCGGACCAAGCCAGAACGATTCGGATCCCGGTTCATATGGTGGAAACGATCAACAAGTTGATCCGGGTATCTCGCCAGCTGCTGCAAGAGCTGGGCCGCGAACCTACGCCGGAGGAAATCGCGGCGGAGATGGAGCTTAGCGTGGAGAAGGTCCGGGAGATTATGAAGATCGCGCAAGAACCGGTTTCGTTGGAGACGCCGATCGGGGAAGAAGACGATTCCCATCTCGGTGACTTTATTGAAGACCAGGAAGCTCTGGCCCCGGCGGACGCTGCCGCTTACGAACTGCTCAAAGAACAGCTGGAAGATGTGCTGGACACGCTCACGGAACGCGAAGAGAACGTGCTTCGATTGCGCTTTGGACTTGACGACGGACGCACAAGAACCCTTGAAGAAGTGGGGAAGGTCTTTGGCGTTACACGGGAAAGAATCCGGCAAATCGAAGCGAAAGCGCTCCGCAAGCTGCGCCATCCTAGCCGCAGCAAGCGGCTGAAGGATTTCCTCGAATAGGCGGACCGGACCGCCTGCAACCTTGACCTTCTGCAGCTAAGCAGCAAGGTCATTTTTGTTGAACGGCGTAACGGAACGTAAAGACCTTATTTTAGGATTTCCCGGCGTTTTTCCGCTGTAACGGACTCTAGAGACCTTATTTCGCCCGGTTGACGGCCATTTGACTACTTTGGACCTTAATAAGGTCTTCTCGATCCGTTAGAATTCGGACCCGCTCAAATGCCGGTCGATAACGGCTCTGGGTTCCGTTAGTCGGTTGCGGAAGGCGCGGCGGCCTGGCTGAATTTCTTGAACAACCATGGGAGAAGGTGTTCTGCTTGGATCAGGATAAACGCAAGATCATTTTGAAGGAAATCGATCACTGGCGCAGAAGCCGCCTGTTGCCTGAGCAATATTGCGATTTCCTGGAAAATCTATATAAAGATCAGACCGAAGGATCGTCATCCCGTTCAGGTTTCACGCTGAAGACCCTGATTCAACAAGGAAGCCTGAAGCTATGGTCCCTTTCATTTGGAATAATTTCCTTCTTTTTCTTTATTGTTTTTTATTTTAACGTTTTTCCCTGGGGTTTGCAAATCGCCGTGGCGCTGCTGCTTTCGGCGGCCTGCTATGCCTTGTCGGCCTATTATCGGCGGAGTAAAACGTTGTTCTCCATGTCGATGGCCGGACTCGGCAGCCTGCTGCTGCTGGGCTTCGGCAGCTGGATCATTACCATCCAGGGGTGGCCGTCCGGCATCGGAACAACGCTGCTGATCGCTTTTTGCGGGTTCGTCTGGCTTGTCTTGGGGTACGCGCTGCAGCTTGGGATAATCAGTTACTGCGGGTTTGCCTGCGGGATGCTGTTGTACGCTTTCTTGCTCGGCCAAATGAACCCGGACGCGTCGTGGGGGATGCTGCAGGTGTTTTGGCTTCCGCTGGCGGCGATCTTCTTCTGGCTGAGCTGGCTCGGGTACCATCGGCTTAAGGCGATGGCTCCTGTGTTCTTTGCCGTTTCGGTTTCCTTATGGGTTATGCCGGAAGCCGATGCCTTCCTGCTGCGGGACGCCGAACTCTCTGCCATGCCGGCGTTGATTCTCCTAAAGATCATTGCGGCCTTTGTTATTTTGTTTGGATTACGGAAAAAATGGGTGGTGTGGATAACGACATGAAACTATCAGCTAGATTGCAGCTCATTGCCGATTGGCTTCCGCCCGGATGCCGGTTCGCCGATATCGGCTCGGACCACGCGCTATTGCCGGTTGCTGCGGTGCGCAGCGGACAAGCGGCCTTCGCCGTTGCCGGCGAGGTGAACGACGGCCCGCTGGAAGCGGCACGCCGCCAGGTGGCCGAGGCAGGAGAGGCGGGGCGCATCTCCGTGCGCAAGGGGGATGGACTCGCTGTCATCGCCATCGGCGAAGTGGACGCGATCACCATCGCCGGGATGGGCGGCGCGCTGATCGCTTCTATATTAGACGAAGGCCAAGCGAAGCTGGCCGGCGTCAAGCGGCTCGTGCTGCAGCCGAACGTAGGCGGTGAATTTGTCCGCCGCTGGCTGCTTGCGCACGATTGGTACTTGGCTGAAGAGGCCATTCTCGAGGAGGACGGCAAAATTTACGAGGTAATGATGGCCGAAGCAATGCCCGATGCGGAGGTGAGGAACGACGAATTGTACCGCGAACGCGAATTGGAGGACGGGCGGGTCCGTCTGACCCGCGAGTTGCAGCTTATGATGGGGCCAAGGTTAACGGCGGCACCTAACGCTGTCTTTTTCACCAAATGGGAATCGGAGCTGCGCAAGCTGGAGAGCATTCGCCGGTCGGTCGCCTCGTCAACGCTGGAGTCGTCCCGTCAGAAGGAAGCCGAGCTCGCCCGGTTATCGGAACAAATCAAGGAGGTGCTGGCATGTTTGCCAAGGGACAAACGGTAGTGCAATACGTGGAGCAGCTCGCTCCCAAGCATGTCGCAATGGAAGGAGATAAGATCGGACTTCAGTTGGGCAGCCTCCAGAAGGAGATTCGCAACGTGCTGGTCGCGTTGGATGTGAACGAGGAAGTGGTGGACGAGGCGATCTCCCTGGATGTGGACTTGATTGTCGCCCATCATGCCATCATCTATCGTCCGCTGCCCCATTTGCAAAGTGATACGCCGATGGGGAAGGTGTATGAGAAGCTGATCAAGAACGACATCACCGTGTATATTGCCCATACGAATCTCGATGTCACGGACGGCGGAATGAACGATTGGATGGCGGAGGCCTTGGGCATCGAAAGCGCCGGTTCGCTTGAAGATGTACATACGGACAACCTGTACAAACTCGTCGTATTTGTGCCGAAGGATCATCATGAGCAGGTGTTGAAGGCGATGCTTAACGCAGGGGCGGGTCATATCGGCAATTACAGCCATTGCAGCTTCAACCTCGAAGGTTACGGCACATTTAAGCCAGGGGAGGGAACCGATCCGTTCATCGGGACCGAAGGCAAGCTGGAGCGGGTGGAGGAGGTGCGTATCGAGACCGTTGTCCCCCACAGTTTGCGCAGCAAGGTCATCCAAGCCATGCTGAAGCAGCATCCTTATGAAGAGGTTGCGTATGATCTGTATCCCATGGATTTGAAGGGCCGCACCTTCGGATTGGGGCGGGTCGGCAAGCTGACGGAGCCGGTTACACTGCGGGAATTCGTAGAGCGGGTCAAAGCGCGGCTGGAGGTGCCGATGGTTCGGGTTGTCGGCGATTTGGACCGGCCGGTTCGCAAGGCGGCTGTCTTGGGCGGTTCGGGCGGACGGTACTGGAAAAACGCCCAGTTTCGCGGCGCCGACGTGCTCGTGACGGGGGATGTGGATTACCATACCGCGCAGGATGCCTGGATGGCCGGGGTCGCGATCGTGGATCCGGGGCATAATGCGGAGAAGATCATGAAACCCCGTGTTGCCGCCTGGCTGACCGAGAGGTTGACCGAGGACAAATACGCCACTCGCGTGCACATTTCCCAAGTCAATACGGAGCCGTTCCGGTTTCTGTAAGAGACTCGAGGGCAGCGGGAATCCGGAGCTGCCAATGCTGGAACTATACGTCAGGGTTACCGTCAATACGCTCTTGTCAGCAGACGGCAATGCCTGTATACTATCAAGTGTTGCCTTTCGAAAGTTTGACAGACAATCGCCGGCGGCTGAAGAGCCGCGGGAGGAAAGTCCGGGCTCCATAGGGCAGGGTGCTGGATAACGTCCAGTCAGCGCGAGCTGAAGGATAGTGCCACAGAAATGGACCGCCGATGGACTTCTCCACTTCGTGGAGTCGTCACAGGCAAGGATGGAACCGAGGTGTAAGAGACCCCGAGGAACGCTGGCGACTTCGTTCCTGGTAAACCCCACCTGGAGCAAGACCTAATGGGACGCAGCTTCTTCGCGAAGCGGCCTTAGCCCGAGGCGCGTCCGGGTTGGTTGCTGGAGCCGCCCAGTAATGTGCGGCCTAGATAGATGATTGTCACTCAAGGCGGGAGGGTAGTTCCCGTTATACCGCAACGAGTACAGAACCCGGCTTACGGCAAACTTTCAGCACTAAAGGGAACATGATTTATATCTATGGATAAAGCCTCCGCATCGCCTGGATGAATTCCGGCGATGCGGAGGCTTTTGGTTTAAGGGGTTATTGGATTATTGGACTCGTTCCACCGCATGCTCCATTTTACGCTGGATCGATTGCGGCCAGAATTGCAGCGGCGCTTCGCCGCCCCCGGCGGCCTGCAGCGCGGCATACACGTCGATTTGCCCGTATCCGTAGTATTTATCGCGCCCGGTATCCCCGAGATCGACCACGTTCTTCCGGATGATATCCATGACCTCGGTATTTTTCAAATCAGGGTTCACCGACCGGATCAGGGCGGCAAGAGCCGCAACGTGCGGACTGGCCATCGAAGTCCCTGACAACGCCGCATATTGGTTATCCGGGTAAGTGCTGGCGATGCTTTCGCCCGGGGCCATGACGTCGATGTAATCCCCGTAATTGGAGAAGGAGGCTTTCTGCAGATTGTAGTCTGTCGCCGACACTGACAACACTTCCGGATAAGCGGCCGGATAACCGGGGCGTTCGGTATTGTCGTTGCCCGTGGCAGCGATAAGCACGACATCCCGCTCGAAAGCGTATCTGATCGCTTCATGTAAGAACTGGGCATCGGCGTAGTTGCCAAGGCTCATATTGATCACCTTTGCGCCGTGGTCCGTCGCCCAGATGATGCCCTGCGCCACGGAATACGTTGTCCCCGAGCCGGATTTGTCCAGCGCCTTCACCGGTAAAATCTTGCCCCCCCACATCATCCCGGCAATTCCTTCACCGTTATTCACGTTGGCGGAGATGATGCCGGCCACATGGGTCCCGTGCCCGACATCGTCAAAGGGTTCCTTGTCCGGTTCAATGACGTTGTAGCCTTTCAGCAAGCGGCCCTGCAAATCGGGATGCTTCAGGTCTACCCCGGTATCGACGATGCCTACGATGACATCGTTGCTTCCCTTGGACAATTGCCAGCCCCGGTTCGTTTCGATAATCGGCAGATTCCATTGATATTCGGAGAAAAGCATGTCATTGGGGATCTCCGGCGTTTCTTCGGAAGAGCGGTTCTCCTCCTCGTTGAAGAAGCTCCCCGGATCGTCCCAGATGCTTCCTCCGCTCTCGTTGGTCAGATATAAATAATGCGGCTCGAGATACTTCGGCTGCCAGTTCTTCTGGAAATACTGGTGAAGCTGCTTCATGGACATCGTGTCCGAGCGAAATATATAGGTGCTGTTCAGCTGACGCGGCGGTTTACCCGAGATCTCCGTCAGGATTTGCTTCATTTGATCGGGGCTCGGCTTGCTCTGGAACGTGACGACGATTTCGTTCTCGTAATAATGGCTTGCCTTCTCGTTGTCATGCCCTGTTTTCACCGTAATGTCTTTCAGCGTATCCGCATGCACTGACTCCACCTTGAACCTGCCTTCCTTCGGGTAAGGGATCAGGCGCAGGTTCTTATGCTGATGGTCCTGAACTCGCCCTAATATGCCGATGTCCATCACCGCAATAACCCCTTGCTTCTTGCCCTTCGCCGGCTCTGCGGCAACGAAGTATTTCGGCTGCTTCTCCGGAAAACAAGGCGATTCGTAGGAGCTCGACTTGTTCAGCGCCTTTTTCGCGTAGTTTAAGTAGGTGTTCAACTGCTTCTTCACAGCCGGATCCGGGTTGAAGTCTTCCCGCCGGAATTGCCGGGTCCCGGCTGCGGCATCGTACCACAGGATGGCTTGAAACTGCTTGTGATCCTTCTGCAAATCCTGGGCGGAGTCAGGCAGCTTGCCGCCCGGGCTTTGAGCGAAGTCGGCCGCCAGCGAACGAAGATGTCCCCGAGCGTCCAATCGGGATAACCGTTCCGTTGCGGTCATATCGCGCTTCAATATGCTTTGCTTCAATTTCTGCTCCTCCGCCGGTTGCGGTACGGATAGCCGGCTTACGGAATTCCGCGGAGCTGCCTTGTCAGTGTCCGAGGAGGGGAAAAGAAGTGAAACCGCAGCTACTGCGGCGGCTCCCGTTAACCCCAAAGCGGCCCATCTGCGCCATTTCATCGGTTAGCCTCCTTTAAATCTGTCGATAGCCATAGCGTGAGGTGATGTCCCTGTTTTTATTCCTTGAGGGATACCGCATTCAGGTAAATTGTGTTACGATAATTTCGTTAATGACTATACCGATCATTACAGGTGAAGGAGAATTGTTCGCATGCCACAAGCCAATAACATCAGGCAGCTGTGTGAAGCCACTCGAGAGAAGCTGAAACAGGCGGCCGACAAGCTGGAGACCTTCTTGAACGAGCATTCGCTGCCAGAGCTTATGGAAGGCCAAGACGAAGACAGAGCATTGTTTTACCAAGGATTTATGTCCGACCTGCGGCATCTGCTCGTGTTCAGCGAGGTATGCTACGAGAAGCTGGGCGTTACTCTGCGCCGCGGCACCTTTGACGAAGAGGCTGCTGAGAAAGTGCTGTACCATGTGTATCATGATTGCGTGAATAACTTCTTCTATCCTAAAAACGAAAGCTACTCCGAAGACGGAAGGTACGCTTATACCGGGCAGGATGCCATTCGATTCCGCAAGAAGCCGGTTCGTGCGGCGCGCGACATCGTGCTGGATATCACCGGGGTCTTCGAGGAATTGCGCGATGACCTGACCTATTATGAAAGCGACTATTTGACCCAACTTCGGTTAAGACGTTCCGCCCAATAAATAACGAAATTAAAATCCAAGGATGCCGAGCTGCCGGCATCTTTTTATTTTGGGAACGATTATCTAATCGTCTGGCGCATAAGGGACTGGGACTGGGGAGAAAATGATACGCGAGGTGATCAACATGCCAAATGGGGAAAAACCCATGGTCAAATGTAGCGTATCCAACTGCACCTATTGGGGAGAAAAAAATGTGTGCAACGCCGACGTCATTATGATCGATGTCGATCAGCACGCGAACAGCCGCTATTCCGCGGAATTCGCCGGCGAAACGTTTGATACGGAACACCGAGATACCGCTCCGTCGTCCGCTGCCACTTGCTGCCATACGTTTTAGCCCAAGTCCAAATCGTCGTAAGAACAACATCATTTTAATGGAGGTGTTTGTGATGACGGATAACAACCCAAACAAACCGGGGCAACCATCCTTCGGCACAGGCCGGACCGATTATCCGCGCAAAGTGGACCGCGAGCACCGCGAGGAATATGCGGCAGAGGTTACTCCGGCAGGGACGTTCAGCGGCAATGTCGTTCGCAACGATCGTGCCGAAGAGACTCGCGATGCAGATCAAACGGAACGCACGGATCGCGCTAATACAGCCGGACGTACGGTGGGCTACGTCGGCGTCGGCCTGGGGATCGCTTCGTTATTCCTGTGGTCGATCATTTTGGGGCCGCTGGCAGCAGTGATGGGCTTCTATGCCTACAGCCAGGGCAACAAAACATCCGGAGCTTGGGCCATTGGCTTAGGCATCGTATCCACGTTAAGTTATTTCGTACTCATGCCGTTTACCCGCTGACAGACGTCCGACGGGCAACTGATGGCGGCGAAATCATGAACCGTTATTCGATCCGGCTAACGTCGCCTTCTGGACGTTGGCCTTTTTCCATTTCTGCAGCTTTTATCGAAAAAGGGTGGTATGCGTCGCGGATTGCGTGTAAAATATAGGCATCGAACTTGTTAATCCCCCAAAAAGAGGAGCTTATAGGTATGCAAATCGATCCGCGAACGATGGGACAATGGATTCAGCTTCAGTCCTTGAACCCTTTAGACTTGCAAGGAACCTCGGCGCAGCCGTCTTCCGGTAGTACGGACGGTTCGTTGTTTGATATATTGCTTCAGGAAATGATGATGGCAGAACAAGGCGAGAGGGCGTTGGGCGATACAGCTGATGCCGATCCACGTTCCTTATTCGAGTCGCTTCAAGGATATTTGTATTCCGCCGGGTCTGGCGACACCGCTTCGCTGGATGCGCTATTGGCTGAAATGAGTTTTCCCGATGGAACGCTCAGCGCGGTTGGGACGGTGGAGGATTCCACCGGAACGGCTCCGGCCGCACCGTCGGATTTACAGTCTTTGATATCCCAAGCCAGCGCAAGATACGGAGTGCCGGAAAGCCTGATTAAAGCGGTAATTGCGACGGAGTCGTCGTTTAATCCGCAGGCGGTCTCATCGGCTGGCGCCAAAGGCCTGATGCAGTTGATGGACGGTACGGCAAGAGGGCTGGGGGTCAGCAATCCGTTTGATCCCGCACAGAACATTGACGGAGGCACTAAATATCTGTCTTATCAGATCAACCGCTTCGGCGGGGAGATCAAGACGGCGCTTGCGGCGTACAATGCCGGTCCGGGAAGGCTGCAGCGGCTTGGAATCGCCAACGATGAGCAATTAATGGAGAAGTTCCATCTGTTGCCGCAGGAAACGCAAGGTTATATCGCCAAGATTATGAGAGCCCAAGCCAAATTCGAAGCCTAAGAAACCTAGTGGGTTTATCGTAAATGCGGTACATGAATTTGAAAGATCAAGTGGAAAACGCTCCGGTCGCGGTTGTCTCGGGTGAACGCGTTTTTCATTTGATCTTTTTTGAGATGAAGGTGATGAGATGATCTATTTCGACCATGCGGCGACGACACCGCCCTATGATGAGGTTGCCCGGACGGTAGCAGAAGTGATGGCACGTCACTATGGAAATCCGTCTTCGCTGCACCGTCTAGGCGAGGAGAGCGCCAAGCTGCTGGATAAAGCAAGGGAAGTCAGCGCAGCGGCCCTGGGAGTTCGGCCGGGGGAAATCGTGTTTACCGGCGGGGCGACGGAGAGCAACAATATGGCGATCAAAGGGGCTGCCCTTCAATATGCCAGCCGCGGCAAGCATTTGATCACGACCGCGACGGAGCATCCCTCCGTGCTGGAAAGCGTGAAGCAAATGGGGGCCTGGGGTTGGGAGACAACTATTTTACCGGTTGACGGGAACGGCTGCGTTACGGCTGAACAGGTGCGGGATGCGCTGCGTCCGGACACAGTGCTCGTGTCGGTCATGCAGGTGAACAACGAAATCGGAACCGTGCAGCCGGTGGAAGAAATTGGACGGGTCCTGAAGGCGTCCGCGCCCCGGGTTCTGTTCCATGTCGACGGAGTTCAGGGCTTTGGGAAGCTGCCGTTATCTTTGAAGGACAGCGGGATTGATATGTACAGCTTGTCTGCGCACAAGCTAAGAGGGCCCAAAGGGGTGGGGCTGCTGTACGTCCGCGAAGGGCTCCGACTTGCACCGTTGTTGGTTGGAGGCGGTCAGGAGGGGGGATACCGTTCCGGTACGGAGAACATCCCTTATATTGTGGCCTTCTCCAAAGCGCTGCGTTTGGCGGCGGAAGGCCGGGAAGTTCGAGCAAGCCGGCTGTATAGCTTGCGGGAGCGGTTGACCCAAGGTCTTGCGGAGCTGCCGGAGCTGACGGTGAATTCGCCGGCGCAAGGCGCTCCGCATATCGTGCATTTTTCTTACCCCGGCATGAAAGCGGAGGCTTTGCTGCATATGTTGGAGGAGGAAGGGTTTTATGTATCCACCCGCTCGGCCTGCTCTTCGAAGCGAAGTGAACCCAGCCGCATCCTGCTGGCTATGGGCAAGTCCAAGGATGTCGCCTCATCAGGCATTCGTATCAGCCTTGGCGATGAACATGAAGAACGAGACATAGACGCCCTGCTGGCCGCTTTGAAGCATTCGGTTATGCGGCTGCAGGCTTTACGATAGGAGAGAAACTAGAACATGCTGGAATATGATATGCTGCTGCTCCGTTTCGGAGAAATCACCCTCAAAGGGCGGAACCGGTCGCGTTTCGAGAAGGTGGCTCACCACCATGTCAAAGCGCTGCTGCACCCGTTTCCCCGGGCCGAGATCATCAAAGAATATGGTCGAATCTACATTGCATTAAACGGAGAGCCGCTGACGCCGATCGTCGATGCGATGAAGAACGTGTTTGGCGTCACCTCGATCTCCCCGATCAAGGTCGCTCCGTCCCGCCTGGAGGACATTATCCAAACCGCAGTAGACTTCGTCAAAGAGCTGAACCCGTCGCCGGGAACGAGATTTAAAGTCAGCGCGCGTCGGGTCTGGAAGCCGTTTCCCCAATCCACGCAAGAGATGAACAAGCTGGTCAGCGGACCGGTTCTGAACGCCTGTCCGGAGCTTCAAGTCGACGTCCATAATCCTGAACTGGATTTGCGAGTGGAGATTCGGGAACAAGGCACCTATTTGTTCTGCGAGGTGATTCCCGGTGCAGGGGGATTCCCGCTCGGTACGAACGGGAAAGCGATGCTGCTGTTGTCCGGAGGAATCGACAGCCCCGTTGCCGGCTGGTCCGCGCTGCGGCGCGGGTTGGAAATTGAATGCGTTCATTTCCACAGCTATCCGTTTACGAGCAAGAAAGCCGAGCAGAAGGTCATCGACTTAGCTGCGGTATTGGCGAAGTTTGCCGGGTCGATCAAGCTGCACCTCGTTCCGTTTACCGAAATCCAAACCAAGCTGGCCCAATCCGGTCAGGAGAATCTGATCATCACCCTGATGCGAAGATCAATGCTCCGCATTGCGACCCAGCTGGCGGAGCGGAATGGAGCCCTGGCTCTGGTAACCGGGGATAGCCTGGGGCAAGTCGCCAGCCAAACGTTGTCCAGCATGAATGCGATCGGACGCGTCACCGATCTGCCGCTGCTGCGGCCGCTCGTCATGACGGATAAAGTAGATATTATCGCTCTGGCTCAGCAGATCGGCACGTATGACCTGTCGATCTTACCCTACGAGGATTGCTGTACCTTGTTCGTTCCAAAGTCGCCGGCAACGAACCCGAATTTGCATGTATTGGAAAATGTCGAGCGCTCGCTGGAGGATCTGGACCCCATGATAACCAAAGCCGTAGAAGATACGGAGACCATCGTGATTCGTCCCGGGCGCAAGGTAGTGCGGCGAGAGCCGGCGGTGGATAACGTGGTGCAGGAGCAATGGTTTTAAGTCGCAAAAAAACCCGCCAAAGCCATGATTCATGGCTAGAGGCGGGTTTTGCTGTTCCTAGCGGGTTGCCGGATGGGTCTGCCGGCTCTCCGATTCCTTGCGATGTTGACGCTTCTTCCTATAACCTGCGAACAATACTCCGATGACGACAATCGCGATCAAGAGATAGCGCAGGACCGGGTTCTCCTCGAAGAAATGCAAGAAATGGCGTTCCTCGGTAATCATATTCGCGGCGGTATAAGCCAGCACCGCAGCACCCAGGTAGGCGATCCAAGGGAACTTGTCCAACAGCTTAATGAACAGGGTGCTTCCCCATACGACGATGGGCACACTAATCAGCAGCCCGATGGCGACCAGGACCATATGTTGTTTGGATGCACCTGCGACCGCGATGACGTTGTCGAGCCCCATGGCCGCATCGGCAATAATAATCGTCCGGACCGCCGGCCACAGCTTGTCTTTGGCTTCGATGTTCTCATGATCGCCCTCATCCGCCAGCACCTTGTAGGCGATGTAGATGAGCATCAATCCTCCGATCGCCAGCAGCCAGGGGATTTGCAGCAGCCAGACGACAATGAGAGTCGCGGCAATCCGCAGCACCACAGCCCCGGCCGTCCCGTAAAGAATAGCCTTCTTCTGGACGGTGTGAGGCAGCTTTCTGGCCGCCATCCCGATGACGATGGCATTATCACCTGCCAAAATAAGATCGATAAAAATGATGTTAATCAGGGCGAGAAAAAATGCAGCACTAAATAAGTCCACGTTATGTCACTTCCTCTATAGACGTATATACGTATTAAATCGTTAAATGGATTCATTTGTCCAGAGTGTTTTTTGTAAAGTGGCATAGCTTGGCTTCATTCCTCATACAAGTTGTAAGGGAGGGATGAGCCTTGGAACAATTGCTGCTGCTGTCGGAAATTTTGATCATTAATTTAGTGCTCAGCGGCGATAATGCCGTTGTTATAGCTATGGCCAGCAAGAACTTGCCGCTTAAGCAACGTAAGCGGGCCGTATGGTGGGGGGCGCTGGGGGCCGTAGTGCTGCGGTGCATCTTAACCTGGGTAGCCGTATTGCTGTTGAAAATTCCGTTTATTCATGCGGCGGGAGGCCTGCTGCTGGTTGCTATTGCCTTCAAGCTGCTGATGCCGCAGGAGGAGCATTCCCGCGTGGCTGGCGCAGGCTCGATGTGGAAGGCGGTGCAGACGATCCTCGCCGCCGACTTCATTATGAGCCTGGATAACGTGCTGGCGATCGCCGCGCTCGCAAAGGGCGATTTGTCGATCCTCGTCATCGGGATCGCCATCAGCATTCCGATCGTGGTATGGGGCAGCAACCTGATCGCCGATTGGCTGCAGCGCCTGCCGATCCTGGTGTATGCCGGGGCGGGCATCCTCGGATACACTGCAGGGGATATGCTGCTGCAGGATCCGCAGCTCGGACCGGCCCTTGCGGCGGCCGCCCCAGCATGGGCACATGCCGTCCCTGCGGTGACCGCCGCGGTCGTTATTATGTTCGGCTGGCTGCGAAAATATAACGCAGGCCGCGGTTGATCCCCTGAGGCAGTTCCATCCACGCCAACCGAAAAAAAACATCGCACCTGGACTTAGGCCGAGTGGTTTTTTGGGCCGATTTCATATAAACTGGAAGAGAAGGGGATGTCGTATTTTGCTGCGGCTTGTCCCTCATTGTCTTCTGGAAGGTGTGTGATGGATATGTCCGACAACAACAAGCTGATGACTGGCATCTTGATTCTCGCTGCCGGAGTCATTATCCTGCTCGGAAAATTAGGGGTGTTCAGCTTTCTCGGCAGAGCGCTATGGCCGCTGCTGCTGCTGATCCCGGGGATCGTGCTTCACTTATGGCATTTTTGGCGCAAAGGTCCAGCGGAACTGCTGCTTCCCGGCGCTATTCTGATCATTTACAGCCTCGTCTTCTTCACCGGCGTAATCGGCGGATGGCACACCTTGAAGTACACCTGGCCGTTCTTCTTCCTTGGCTTGGCTGTCGGTCTGTTCGAATACGGCTATTTCTCGCCTCAACGCCAGAACGGAATATTCATTGCTGCCTTGATTCTGGGGGCCATTTCGGTCCTGTTGCTCGGGTGGACGCTGTTCGCCTCGTCGATCGTGTATTTCTTGGCAGCGCTGCTGATTATTGCCGGGATCTGGTTGATCGCGGCCCGCGGCAATCGCCGCAGATCGTGGTGATGGATTGCGGCTCTTGAAAAATTCGAAATTTCGCGTATAATATAGGGGATATGTCAAGCGTCGGCATTTAGTCGACGCTTTGTTTTGTGGTTCAGGAGGCTGCACTTGGTTCTGTCGGGTAATCACCGTTCGAAGTGCAAACTTTATTTATATAACTTGTCATTAATCTATAGAGACGAAAGGATATGGAGATAAACCTATGCATGAAAGAAATCAAATTCGCAATATTGCGATTATTGCTCACGTCGACCACGGGAAAACGACCCTCGTCGACAAGTTGCTGCAGCAATCCGGGATTTTCCGGGAAAATGAGGCAGTTCAAGAACGCGCCATGGACTCGAACGATCTGGAACGGGAGCGCGGGATTACGATCTTGGCCAAAAACACCGCCATTACGTACAAGGACTATTTGATCAACATCGTGGATACTCCGGGACACGCCGACTTCGGTGGGGAAGTGGAACGGATTATGAAAATGGTTGACGGCGTTCTGCTCGTCGTGGATGCCTATGAAGGCTGTATGCCGCAAACGAAATTCGTGTTGCGTAAAGCGTTGGAGCATCACCTCACCCCGATCGTCGTGGTGAACAAAATCGACCGTCCGGCCGCACGCCCGGCGGAAGTGATCGACGAAGTCCTGGATCTGTTCATCGAATTGGAAGCCAGCGATGATCAGTTGGAATTCCCGGTGGTTTACGCTTCGGCTTTGAACGGGACGTCCAGCCTGGATCCGGAGAAACAGGATGACAATATGCTGGCGTTGTACGAAACGATTATCGATCATATTCCGGCACCGACGGAGAAGGTAGACGAGCCGCTGCAATTCCTCGTGACGCTGATGGATTATAATGAATATTTGGGCCGGATCGCCATCGGCCGTGTGAACCGCGGCATCATCCGCCAAGGCCAATCCGTGGCGGTCATGACACGCGAAGGCGGCAAGAAGACGGCGCGCATCGAGAAGCTGTTCGGCTTCCAAGGCTTGCGCCGCGTGGAAATCGAAGAAGCCGGAGCCGGCGACATCGTAGCTATTGCCGGGATCAAGGATATCAATATCGGGGAGACGATTGCCGATCCGAACCAACCGGAAGCTTTGCCGGTATTGAAGATCGACGAGCCGACGCTGCAGATGACGTTCCTTGTTAATAACAGCCCGTTCGCCGGCCGCGAAGGTAAATGGGTGACTTCCCGGAAACTGCGCGAGCGCTTGTTCAAGGAGCTGGAAACCGATGTTTCCCTGCGCGTGGAAGAAACCGACAGCCCGGACGCATTTATCGTATCCGGCCGCGGGGAGCTTCACCTGGGCATCCTGATCGAGAACATGCGCCGCGAAGGATATGAGCTGCAGGTGTCCAAGCCTGAAGTTATCGTGCGGGAGATCGACGGAGTCAAGATGGAGCCGATCGAACGGCTGCTCATCGATATCCCGGAAGAAAGCATGGGGGCGGTGATGGAAAGCCTCGGTTCCCGCAAAGCGGAAATGGTGAACATGATCAACAACGGAAGCGGCCAGGTTCGCTTGGAGTTCCTGATTCCGGCCCGCGGACTGATCGGCTACACCACGCACTTCCTGACGCTGACCCGCGGTTATGGCGTTATGAACCATGCGTTTGACAGCTACGGTCCGTTTATCGGCGGCCAGGTTGGCGGACGTCATGAAGGCGTATTGGTTTCCAGTGAGAATGGCGTTTCTACACTTTACGGGATCTTGTCGATCGAGGATCGCGGTATCCTGTTCGTGGAACCGGGCACGGAAATCTACGAGGGCATGATCGTCGGCGAGCATACCCGCGATAACGACATCGTCGTGAACATTTGCAAGGAAAAGCAGTTGACGAACGTGCGCTCCGCAACGAAGGACGAGACCGTGAAGATGAAAACGCCGCGGTTATTCTCTTTGGAGCAAGCGCTGGAATATCTGAATGACGACGAATATTGCGAAATCACACCGAAATCGGTTCGGTTGCGCAAGAAGATTTTGAACAAAAGCGAACGTGAACGGGCGGAAAAACATCGCAAAATGTCGGAAGCCAATTTATAATAGGAATAATGTTGCCATTTGAAGGAGGGATTCGTTATGCAGGTCTGGTTTGCGGACCATCCGGTCATTTCCTACGTGCTCATCTTCGTGCTGATTGTTTTTGTTTACAATAAAGTATTCCGGGCACAGCAGAAGCTGCCGCTGTTTAAGGAGATCATCCTGTACCTTCTCATGGCGCTGGGTTCGTTCTTGCTGCTCATCTTTCAGATCGACAAGCTGCCGATCATCCAATGTCTGCTGGTCGCTGTCGTTCTGATGCTCATGGTACGGATCCGTTATTTTGTTGAGGGACGACGGAAAAAGGAGAAAAATGAAGGCCCGCCGGCCGGGGATCCATCGGCATAATTTGCCTCCTGTAGGTGATCCGTAACTTTTCTTAAACCCGTTACGTCTTAATGGATGCGACAACATTTATAGAGAAATAAGGTGTTTGAGTTCATGAGTTCTAATCGCAGCGGCTTACCCCCTCGGGGGAACAGCCAAAGAGACAAGGCAAAAGGTTCGACAAAAGGTGCGAAGCCGGGTTCCGCTCGAAAGAGAAAAACCAGCGGCATTAAACGTTTTTTCCAAATCGTCCTGACCCTTGTGATTATCGGGGTGATCGGGGTTGGGCTTTATGCCGGTTATTTGTTCTATACGGCGGATCAAGTCATTGACGCGACCGGGACCACGGGGGAAGTAGCTCCTGAGAAATCGGCCAAGGTCAAGCCGATTACGATGCTGCTCCTCGGCACGGATTACCGTCCGGAGACCGGCACTCATCTTAGCGATGTGATGATGGTCATCGCCATGAATCCCGATACGAAATCCGCCACGGTCGTCTCTTTGCCCCGGGATACGAGAGTGAAGATGGACGGGTACAAGACGAACAAGATCAATGCGTTTTATCCGAACTTCCTGGCGGCCGAGAAGAAAACGGGAATCTCTGCTACACAGGAAATGAAAACGATGATGAGCAAGTTTTTTGATATCCATATCGACTATGTCACGGTGCTGAACTTTCAAGGGTTCCGCGATATAGTGGACGCGCTGGGCGGCGTGGACGTCAATGTCGATGCGAATATGTGTTACCGCGATAAGGCGGACGGTACGAACATCAACCTGAAGAAGGGTGCACAGCACCTGAACGGCGAAGATGCATTGGGTTTCGTGCGGTACCGCAAATCGAATTGCAAGCCGCAGACGAAAGGATCGGATGATTTCGACCGCAACCGCAGGCAAAATGAAGTGTTGCATGCTCTGATTGACCAGGCGAAATCGCTGAACGGTGTCATGGGCGCGGGGAAAGTGATCGAATCCGTCGGCAAGAATATGGAGACGGATCTGGAATCGCAGCAAATGAAGAACATGATTCAAGCCTATTGGAGCATTTCCAAGGAGAACGTGGATTTCATGCCGGTGACCGGGGATTGGAAGAGCCCTTTCGTTTACTTGCATGAAGATGAACTGGAAGCGGCCAAGCAGGCCTTAAAGAATCAGCTCGCCGGCATAAAGACGCCGGACCCGCAGCAGGAGAATGGCGAGGAGCCGGTCAACTGACGATTGAATGCAAGTTTTGCCGCATGCTATAATACAATTGATTTATAGGATAGCTGAAGCGTCTTATCGTTGGAATCCCATGCAACGCCGTACAGGAGGGCTGGTCATCATGTCCGAGGTCGTTACCCAATTGTCCGATTCGCTTTATTCGATTCTCCAGTCCGAGACTTTTGTATTGTTGAACACGGTGGATCAAGAGTCCGGCGGACCCACGTCCAGTGCGATCTCTTGGGTATATGCCGTGGATCATACGAAATTGCGGTTAGCCTTGGACCATCGCTCCAGGCTGGTTGGCAACCTTAAGGCCAATCCGCGGGTCACCGTAACGGTATTTGGCCGGGAGACCATTTATGCCGTTAACGGCCGAGCGGAGATCGCTCAGGATCCGCTCGAAGGTGTGCCGTTTAAGATGTGCTGCTTCGATATTTATATCGATGCGGTGCGGAACGCTTTGTTTTACGGCGCGCAATTGGTCTCTCCACCGGAATATACCAAAGTTTATGACCAGCGTGCTGCGGACATGCTGGATCGTCAAGTGTTTGAAGCCATGAAAAAAGCCTAGCGAGGTTGTCGCTAGGCTTTTTTTCCATCTTGGGACAAACTTAACGTAGATTTTGCCGCGTATTTCCACCGCCAGGGGCGATTTGCATTTGTTTCGGATTCTGATTTTGGTTCTGGTTTTGATTCTGATTCTGATTCTGATTCTGATTCGGATGAACGCCCTCGGGAGGACGGGTATCGTTCGGCAATTGCGGTACAATCCGTCCGATAATGTCCGCCAGCTCGGTGGCGAAACCGGAAACCGGCCGTCCTTCCCGAATTTTGTTGCCGATTTCGGCAATGCGCTGGTTCAGGTCGATATCGGCAGTGACGATGGCTCCCGCCCCGTGCGGATCTTTTCGAAGCGCTTCAGCTACCGTATATTTAATGCTTCCCACTCTTGCACGTTCGAGGCGGCTGTCCACGTCGATGCCGACGACGGCGGTTTTGCCCATGATGACACAATGCGCGCCTTTGACGCCGGGAACCTTTTTCACAAGCTGCTCCAAATAAACTTGTCTGTCACGGTCCGACATCGCCCTGTTGCCGTCGGTATCGGTGGTGGCGTAAGGGTCTACACTTTGCGCTCGGGGCGTATTCTCCGTTTGATTTCTTGGAGAGGGTGATGCCTTTTCAGAAGCAGTTCCGCAGCTGGTAAGCAGGGAAGCCGTCATTAACAAACACAGCCATATTCGCATGTTCGATCCGTCCTTTCGGAATTGATCTCTGAAGTACCGGGTTCAAATATCGATTTTAGATTTCCCGGGACGGGAAAAAATATGTATGGATCTCATTAGGCTGCACTGACCGCGGTGGAGGGGATAAGGGTGAAGAAGATCTTTGTATTGGATACGAATGTATTATTGCATGATCCGCGTGCCGTTTTTGCCTTTGATGAGCATGATGTGGTGATTCCGGCGGTGGTGTTGGAGGAAATCGACACCAAGAAGCGGAATGCCGACGAGATCGGCCGCAATGCGCGGGGGGTCTCGCGATTGCTTGACGGTTTACGGGAAACGGGGCATTTGCACGACGGCGTACCGCTGGAGGGCGGCGGGCGAATCAAGGTGGAACTCAACCATCGCAGCTTCATCAAAGTCCAGGAAATGTTCGGCGAAGTTACGAATGACAACCGGATTCTTGCAGTAGCTCTCAATTACCACCTGGAGCAATCGGAGTCGGCCACGCCGCGCCCCGTCATTCTGGTCAGCAAAGATGTGCTCGTCCGGATCAAAGCGGATGTTCTGGGGCTACATGCCGAGGATTACTTGTCAGACCGGACCGTTGGCCCCAGCGACCTGTATGCAGGTTACTCGACCATCAAGGTTCATCCGTCGGTGATCGATGAATTCTATTCGTATCGATTCCTGCCGATAAAGCCGCTCGGGCTAAATTATTCTCTGTACCCTCATGAGTTCGTGATTCTGAAAGATGAGATGGGTACGGGAAAATCCGCTCTGCTGAAAGTCAATGAAGACGCCACCCGAATGGAGCCGCTGTATCTCAGCAATGAGCCGGCTTGGGGCATCAGCGCCCGGAACGCCCAGCAGCGGATGGCGTTGGAGCTGCTGCTCAATGATGAGATTCCGCTGGTCACGATTACCGGCAAAGCCGGAACCGGGAAGACGCTGCTGGCGCTGGCGGCCGGTCTGCTGAAGGTAGAGGATGAACATAAATATAAGAAGCTGCTGATCGCACGCCCCGTCGTCCCGATGGGGAAGGATATCGGATATCTGCCCGGGGAGAAGGAAGAGAAGCTTCGTCCCTGGATGCAGCCGATTTACGATAATCTGGAATTCCTGTTTGATACGAAAAAATCCGGCGACATCGAGAAAATCTTGATGGGGCTTGGCAGCATTCAGGTCGAAGCGCTCACGTATATTCGCGGCCGCTCGATCCCGGGGCAGTTCATCATCATCGATGAAGCCCAAAACTTATCGCGTCATGAGGTTAAAACGATCGTGTCGCGCGTCGGGGAAGGCAGCAAAATCGTGCTGGTTGGCGATCCGGAGCAGATCGATCATCCTTACCTCGACGCGACAAGCAACGGCTTGACCAGCCTGGTCGAACGCTTCCGCGACCAGGGCATCAGCGGGCATATCACGCTGGAGAAAGGCGAGCGTTCGAAGCTGGCGCAACTGGCGGCGGATTTGTTGTAAAAGATTGCTCGCCTGCCTGGAGTCGCCGTTCATCCGCAGCGAGAAACCAGTGGCAGCTGAATCCGGCCGAATCAACGGAAGCAAGTAACGATCTCAGCCCTCTCTTGTCCGCCGCACTCCGCGGCGAGAAGCAACAGCCCGGCGAATCTTCGTGTGATTTTGATTCGCCGGGCTGTTTTTGCGGTTTGGAAGAACGCTAACGGAACCCAGAGACGTTATTCTGCAGCAGATAAGTAACTTGGAGC
This sequence comes from Paenibacillus phocaeensis, assembly GCF_900021165.1. Classification (GTDB taxonomy): domain Bacteria; phylum Bacillota; class Bacilli; order Paenibacillales; family Paenibacillaceae; genus Fontibacillus; species Fontibacillus phocaensis. Next base: position 501,789 of record NZ_FCOQ01000018.1, read on the forward strand.
GCTAACGGAACCTAGGGACCTTATTTGGACACTTTTGGTGCTGCCAGTTACGTTTTGGGTCAAATAACGGCTCATAGTTCCGTTAGAACGGGAAATATCCGGGAAATGTGCAAATAGCGGCTCTACGTTCCGTTACAGCGGAAAGGGAACCTCACGCCATTCCGCCTCATATACATTTTTTTACGGGACAACTCCTTTGGCGATTTGCTACAATACGGAGTATCGGAATGTTTATGGACTTACGCTCCTAAATCGTGGAGAGGAAGAACAGGCGTGAAGCGAAAAAATCATTGGGTGCTGTTTGCCATCCTCCTGCTCGCTTTAATCAATCTGTCCCCAAGCGAAGAGACAACGATGGTTCGCCCGGAGAACCGCGGGGAGGCTCAGCCGGCAGCGCCGCCTGAATCCCGGACCTTGCAGGAGACGGGCCATATTCAAGTGGCGGTGCAGCTGAACGAGTCTGATTTTCGCCGCTTGGAGGAAATGAACCGGCAGTTTATGGCGATCTATCCGGTAAAGGTCGATCTTGTGAATGTCCCGGCGGAGGAGACCTATGCCACGTTCCAACGCCAGCAAATGAAGCTGGGGGAATCGCCGGACGTCTTGCTGCTGGATAATGTCTGGATTCGGCGCTTTGCCGCGGACGGCTACTTGCTGCCCACGGAAGGTTATTATTCCGGCTCATTGTCGGGGGAAGTGTTAAGCGCTTCCTTAATCCCGAATGAATGGAACGGTTACGTCTGGGGAGTCCCGCTGGATGTCGATCCTTACGTGATGGTGTATGACGCAGCCAAGCTGAAGCAACTGGGCCTTGAGCGTCAGCCGGCTTCGGCGGACGATTGGAACGCCCTGGTATCGACCTTCAAGAAACAACGAACCCAGCCCTACCTGTTAGGTTTGGATTTTCGGGATCCTTACGCGGCGGCAACGTTGATTTGGCAGCTTGGAGGAGGCTGGAAGCCAACGGGTTCCGAGCCCTTTTTTGCAGTGAAAGGCAACATGCCGCTCGCCTTGCAGCAATTGGAGCTGATCCGCCCTTGGCTTCTCGATGCGGGCCTGGACGGCTCCGACCCGTGGAGTAAGCTGAATGGCGGCGAGCTGACGATGCTCCTCACCACAGCGTCCGAGGCGCAGAAGCATACGCACTCCCGCACGAAAGTGTGGATGCCGGAACTGCAGCCGAATCTCGCGTCAGCCTGGATTCAAGGCCGCAGCTACGCGGTTTCTTCGCAATCGGACAACGCCGAAGCAGCCGGATTGTGGATTTCAGAAATGACCTCCGCGTTAAATCAAATGCGCTGGCACGAAGCGAACAGACATCTTCCTGTTATGAAAACCATTTATTACGAAGCCGCCCATAATAAGCTGCCGGATTGGCTCCCTGCCACGTTGGCCGCCGGATCCGGATCAGCTGTCCCGGCTAGCCCGTCGTTGCCGGGACAGCTGGGAGCCTTTGCGCCGCTCACCAACGATTATTTAAACGGAGCGATAAACGCCAAGCAATATCGCAGCCGGCTGACCGAACTCAGCCAGTAACGATGCCGCTTCTATAAAGCCAATTTCAATTTTACGGTTAACGTCCCCTCGGAGATGGCCGCATCGGTCGCTTCTACGAAGGGGACGATTTTTTTCGGATAAAATCCAAGATCGAAGTCCCGCTCCAATTCGGCCCGCGTGGTATCCGGCAGCGTCAAGCCGTTAAACAACAAGCGGTCCACGTGGAAGACGATCGAATTTTCCGGTTCCTGCTCAACCGTATAATGACCCTCAACCTCCAGTTCCAGACCCTCCCGGCTGCCCCGCGCAATGATCCTGTCCTTCTCAAAGCGGAAGCTCATGTCTTTCAGCAGCTCGCTCTTGCTATAGAGAAATGCGTTCAGCTCTTCTTCGCGGATCTCCAGGCGATAACCGCCCTTTTCGGCAACCAGGCTGTTCTCGTTCTGCTGTAAAAAGTCGGGGAACTGCGACATGGCGGAGCTGAGAGCCTGAAAATACTTACGCAGCTCATGTAATCCGATGTTCTTCCAATAAGCCGTAAGCTCTTGGATGAGCGCTTTGAGTTTCTCGGGGTCGGCGCTCAGTCCAAGGGTCTGATCAACGCTTTGCTGGAGCGCGGCCACCCGATTGCGCTGGAGTTGAAGATCTTCCTTCATCCGGGCGAGCTCGGCGGTGGTGGCATCCAGTTTCTTCTTGGTGCGAGCCAGTTCCGCATATTCCGACTTGTATTGATTTATTAGGGTTCGATCCCGATCCATGATGAGTTGATAATAGTCCAATACGGTAAAAAAATCCTTCAGGCTGTTCACGCTAAGCAAGGCGTACAACAAATTTTCCCGTTCCCCCATATAATAAGCGCGCAGCCGTAAGCCGGCTTGTTCCCGGCTGGTGCGGATTTGTTCGTTTTTATCGGTCAGTTGCCCTTGCAGCTCAAGGAGGGCGGTTTCCGCCGCCCGCTGGCGGGTTTCGATTCGCCCGATTTCCCGATCGATTTCCTGAATCGACAAGCTTTGTTCCAGGATCTGTTGTTCTTCGGCGGTGAGCGGTGCGGCAGCAACCGGGATGCCGATAAGATGAAGGGCCGCAAGCGGCAGCAACAGACAGAACGTTATGACGCGTTTCTTCAACAACGATCCTCTCCCGTCAGTGGTTGTACTATATATATGATAACAGGTTTGGAAATAGCAGAGCTCACAAAAAAAGGCGCCCCGGCCTGCGGCCGAAACGCCTTTCTGGAACTTATAAACTTTTGGGATTAGAGGGGCAAACCCATTTTGAAGACCGTCCAATAGCTGAAGCCGGTAAAAGCGACGATCATGTATCCCCAAAACAGCAGGATATAGGTTCTCTCGGTAAACTTCAGGTAGCCGAAAAGAACGAAAAAGGCGGTTTGCAAGAAGAACAGCAGAGCCATTTCCGTCAGATCGCCCGCAAAGGCCATAAGCCCAATAGCCAGAGTGAAGAAGCCAAGGACGCGGAACATGCGTGCCACGAGGTAATCCCCCTTTCTTATGTATCAACGAACCTTCCATTTCTTTTCCCATTATACCCGTTAGGCCGAAAAGTGTAAATGAAAAGTCGATTTTTAACCTGATTAATCCAGTGGTGACGTGACTTTTCTAACAGTAGTATCGGTGAATATGTGCAGTTGTTATTCGTTTCCGAAAACGTGAGGTATGGAGTCCCTTGATTTTGGAAATACATTTTAGTATCAAATAGATTCTATGAACTCTATGAGAGGCATAGAAATGGAGTAAGAAGCATTTTACCCATACGCCTGCCGGAGACCGCCGGTTGGAAGACGGTTAGACTAGGATGTCGTTAGGAGGTTTTTATAGCATGACAGCTGTGAGACAAGATGCATGGAGCGCAGAAGATGATTTGATTCTGGCCGAGGTGACTCTTCGGCATATACGGGAGGGCAGCACCCAATTAAACGCTTTCGAAGAGGTAGGGGAACGAATCGGCAGAACAGCGGCGGCTTGCGGTTTCCGGTGGAACAGTTGCGTCCGGAAGAAGTATGAAGCGGCCATCAGCATCGCTAAGGCTCAGAGACAGAAACGGAATTATATGAAAAAACAAACCCCGCTGACCGTGGGTTCCGGTATGGCTTCGCTCGCTTCCGTCGAAATGGACGACGGAGGGTATCGCAGCGATGGAGTAACGGAGGAAACGATCTCCATCGACGCGGTAATCCGGTTTTTGCGCGGATGGAAGAACACGGTTCAAGAGACCAACCGCCAAATGAAGGCGCTTGAGAAGGAACTGCGCGAGAAGGAAGAGGAGCTTGCCACGCTTCGCGAAGAAAACGAACGGTTATCGGCGCAGGTGAATGAGGTGCAAACCGATTATCGGGTGGTCAACGATGATTATAAGGCGTTAATTCAAATCATGGACCGGGCCCGGCGTTTAGCTTTCTTAAACGAAGAGGATGAGGAAAGCAAATCCAGATTCAAAATGGATGCGAATGGAAATTTGGAACGAATCGAATAAGAGGGATCTGTCACAAAATCTCGCCGGGATGGCGGGATTTTTGTGTTTTAGGGGGAGATTTTGATATAAAAGAAATAGATGAAGGAAAGGGCGTGGAATATCGTGCAATTTGACATCATCGGCGCTGGAGCCCTGGGGCTGTTGTTCGGCGGCAAGCTGGCGGCGTGCGGTGCGGCGGTGCGGTTCTGGACAAGAACGGCTGAGCAGGCCGATATGCTGAAGAAGAAGGGGATTCGGCTTGCCGAATCGGATGGGACCATGACCCTGATACAGGACCCTCAATTCGAGGCGTATTCTATTGAAGAAATCGGCGGGGGCCTTAAGTTGGATCCAGCCGATTGGCTGCTGTTGACCACGAAACAACGGCACTTGGATAACCGGCTCCTGGCTTCGATCGGCCGGCTTGTAGGTTCGGATACTAAGGTTGTGTGCTTTCAGAACGGAGTAGGGCATCTGGAACGGATCAGTACGGCGTTGCCCGGCGTGCCTCTTTATGCAGCAATTACAACGGAAGGTTCGAAACGGATAAGTCCATCTCACATTGAACGGGCGGGTTGCGGGATGACCCAAATCGGGGGGTACCGCGAATCGGCCGCTTTAGCTCAGCCTGCAGAAAGTTTCGTGAAAATGCTTGAGATAGCAGGATTTACCGCGTTTTTGTCGAAAGACATCGAGAGGGAAATCTACAGGAAGCTGCTGATCAACGCGGCCATTAATCCGCTGACGGCTTTATGGCGGGTAGCTAACGGACAGTTGCTGGAGAACGAGGAGCGGCTTAAGATGCTTCGTCAATTGTGCAATGAAGGCGTAGCTGTCTACGAAGCCTACGGGATTCCCTTTGATACGGACATGTTTGACCAGATCGCGGCAGTGTGTCGGGCAACCTCAACCAATACCTCATCGATGTTAAAAGATGTGCAGCAAGGCGTGCCCACGGAAATCGATTATATTAATGGAAGATTGGTCGAAATGGCGCGCCGCAAAGGGATCTCTGTTCCCGGACATGAGATGGTGTGGCAATTGGTTCGAGCGTTATAACCTAACATGGATATAAAAATATAGTTACTTACTTTGTAAGTAAGCTTTTAGTTTACAAAATTGATGCGGAGGTGAGGCGTTGGAAGCGTTGGTCTCTTCCTTTATCGTGTTGGCCATGATACCGGTCATCCCGTTTGGACTTGTTTATTTCATTTATTCCTATGTTAAACACGACAAGAAAAAGGCGCTGAAGCTGGCGATGGATGTGACGACGCTGTTTCTGATCTTCTCGGTTTCGGCATTGTTCAATAATGTATTTCATTCCACTTTTGGCTTCTATTTAATCCTCATGATCCTGCTGGTCGTTGGAGGGTTGATTGGCGGGGCTCAGACTCGCTTGAAGGGGAAGGTTGACGGCCGCAAGCTGATGCGTGTGGTATGGCGTCTGGCATTTGCGGCAACCGGAGTAGCCTATGTTCTTTTGTTCTTGATCAGCTTCCTTACATATATTACAGCGGCCTAGACCGAACTAAGGGGACAGCCGGTAAAATACCGAATAAATGGATGACATCCTTGGTTAATTGTTAAGAAAAACAAAAGTCAATATTGTATATTGGACTATTTTGTTAAAGAATCGCGCGGAATTTATCAAAATGCGCGATAAATCTTTAAATTTATGTTGGATTTTTTTGACCGCTGGTTGTATAATCTAAAAACATATACCAAAACATTTTAAGGGGGATATTGCTAGATGAAGAAGAGTAAAAGTCTTTTGCTTCTTCTGACGCTCGTTCTTGCAGTCGGCACTTTGCTTGCCGCATGCGGTTCGAACGGCGGGAACAATGGCGCCGCCAATAACGGCGCAGCTAACGGAGGCAATACGGCTTCCGACAATGGCAACAGCGGTGAAGAGAAGTTGGCCGCAGATCAAACGCTTAGAATTAACCTGAGCGCAGAACCGCCAACATTCGATCCTGCTCAAGCTCAAGACAGCCAAGCCAACACCGTGCTGAAACTGATGTACGAAGGCCTCACACGCATGGATGAAGGCGGTCAAGTTATCCCCGCTGCAGCTGAAAGCTGGAAGATCGACGGTACGAAATACACGTTCAACCTTCGCAAAGATGCAAAATGGAGCAACGGGGACCCTGTTACGGCGAATGACTTCGTATTCGCTTGGGAACGCGTGCTGAGCCCGAATACCGATCCTACAGCTCCTTATGCTTATCAATTATTTTATGTGAAAAATGCTGAAGACTATTATAATGGTAAAATCAAAGATTTCAGCCAAGTCGGCGTAAAAGCGGTCGACGATTACACGTTGGAAGTTGAATTGGGATCCCCAACGCCTTACTTCCTGGGCTTGACTTCCTTCTATACGCTGTATCCGGTTCACCAATCCGTGAAGGATGACCCGAAATGGGCGGTTGACCAAAGCAAAATGATCGTGAACGGCGCATTCACGTTGACCAACTGGATCAAAGGCCAAACGATCGAAGTAACCAAGAACGAAAACTACTGGGATAAAGCCAACATCAAACTGAGCAAAATCACGATGTCGCTGGTCAACAGCAGTGCGACGGAGTTGGCGTCTTACCAAAACGGCGAATTGGATCGCGCCGGTCATCCGAACGGCGAAATTCCAACCGACCAAATCCCGATCCTGAAAGATCAGTTGAAAGACGAACTGCAAATCAAAGGGATTGCAAGCACGTACTACTATGAATTTAACGTAACGGCTAAACCGTTCGATAATGTGAATATCCGCAGAGCTTTTGCGATGGCCATCGATCGTCAAGCGATCGTAGACAACGTAACCCTTGGCGGTCAAGTTCCGGCGTTCGGCTTTGTGCCTCCAGGTATCAAAGGCGCAAATGACGGTGATGAATTCCGCACCGTTCACAAAGACGACTACTTCACGGAAAACCTTGAAGAAGCCAAAAAACTGTTGGAACAAGGCATGCAAGAAGAAGGCTACACGAAACTGCCTGAAATCACTTTGATCTATAACTCCAGCGATGCTCATAAGAAAATCGCTCTGGCTGTAGCTGATATGTGGAAGAAAAACCTTGGCGTTGACGTGAAATCGGAAAACCAAGAATGGGCCGTATTCATCGAAAACCGTCAAAACCTGAACTATCAAGTTGCTCGTGCCGGCTGGACTGCCGATTACAACGATCCAATGACGTTTATGGATATGTGGGTGACCGGCGGCGGCAACAACGACACTGGTTTCTCGAACGAAGAATATGACAACTTGATTAAAGAAGCGAAATCCAGCGACGACATGGCAAAACGCGATGCTAACTTCGCGAAAGCCGAAGAAATCCTGATCAAGGACAACCAAGTTCTGATGCCGTTGTACTATTACACGAATGTTGCGGCAACCAAACCGTATCTGAAGGGTGTTTCGCTCGACTTCAGCGGCGCGATTGATTACAGCCGTGCTTACATTACGGATGAGCGTAAATAAGTTGTTGCAAATTGCATAGGAATTTCGGGATATATATGTGGGTATTCCATATATATCCCGTTTTTTTTGTGTGCGGTCTTCTTCCAAGCATTGCGTCCTTATACAAATATATGGAATAGACAAAGTAGTTCTTTTCACCTAAAATCGATATATGTCGAAATTTTATAAGAAGGAGGTGTGAACGGGCATGGTACGTTATATCGCCAATAAGTTTTTTTACATGTTGGTTTCGCTGTTTGTTCTTATATCGGCTACCTTCTTTCTGATGAAAGCTATTCCAGGGAGCCCTCTGACGTCAGAGAAACAAGTGCCTCCGGCCATCAAGGAACGCTTAATTGAACAGCTTGGACTCGATAAGCCCGTTTATCAGCAATATTTAAAATATTTGGGTGACATTGCGCAGGGTGATTTGGGAATTTCCATGAAAATGATTAACCAGGATGTATCCCACATCATCGGTCAAACGTTTTCAGCGTCTTTGAAGCTTGGGGCGGTTGCCATCGTAGTTGCGTTAATCGTTGGGGTACTGCTTGGTATGTTGGCAGCGCTGTACCATCGCAAATTGATCGACAATGTGGCGATGGTGTTAGCGGTGCTGGGCATCGCGGTACCTAGCTTCGTGGTAGCATCTTTACTGCAGTATGTGTTTGCTTCGAAGCTGCACTGGCTGCCGACGATGGGCTTCAAGGGGCCGATGTATTACGTGTTGCCTGTAGCTGCCTTAACGGCGCAACCGATTGCGTTTATCGCGCGATTAACCCGTTCTAGCATGCTTGAGGTCTTGCACGCCGATTATATCAAAACGGCCAGGGCGAAAGGCTTGGGCTGGATGGCGATCCTGTCCCGCCATGTCATCCGCAACGGGATTATGCCGGTGATCACGTATGTGGGACCGATGACGGCGAATATTGTGACCGGTTCCGTGGTTATCGAACAAATCTTCGGGATCGGCGGCATCGGCAAGCAGTTCGTGCAAGCCATCAGCGTCCGCGATTATCCGCTGATTATGGGGATAACGATCTTCTATGGGGTGTTGCTGATGGTGGCTCGCTTCATTACGGACATTCTCTACGTGCTTGTAGATCCGAGAATTAAACTTACGAAAGGGAAGGAGGGATAATGCGCATGGATACGAATCCGATCAAAGTGATGCCGACTCCGGTCGATCTGACAGCGGACGATTTCCGCAAAATCGGAACGGACGAGAAAGAAGCCGAAGTGATTCAACGCGAAAGTATTTCCGCTTGGCGTGACGCTTGGCAACGTTTGCGCAGCAACAAGCTGGCGATGACGGCATTGGTCATCTTGGCGCTGATTACGTTAACCGCGATTATCGCTCCTTTGCTCATCGGCAAGATTTACGGCTACAACTATTATTCGAACGATCTTTTAAATACGAACAAAGGGCCATCATCTACGCACTGGTTTGGCACGGATGACCTTGGCCGAGATATGTTCATCCGGACCTGGATGGGGGCGCGCATTTCCCTGATCGTTGGTCTGGCGGCAGCGTGTATCGACCTCTTGATCGGCGTCATTTACGGCGGAATCATGGGATACTTTGGCGGCCGCGTCGATGAAATTATGAATAAATTCTCAGAGATTTTATATTCCATTCCTTACTTGCTCGTTACGATTCTTCTGCTGGTCGTGATGGAGCCAAGCTTGGGAACCATTATCCTGGCTTTGACGATTACCGGTTGGATTAACATGTCGTGGATCGTCCGCGGCGAAATCATGCAGTTGAAAAACCGTGAATATGTGCTGGCTTCCCGCTCGATGGGTGCAGGACATGGACGCCTGTTGTTCCGCCACCTGCTGCCAAATGCGGTTGGCCCGATCATTGTTACGGTGACGTTGTCCGTACCGAACGCCATTTTCGCTGAAGCATTCCTTAGCTTCCTTGGGTTGGGCGTACAAGCTCCGATTGCCTCGCTGGGCTCGATGATCAACGATGCTTTGACCGGTTGGTTGTATTACCCTTGGCGCATGCTGTTCCCGGCGGTTCTGATCAGCTTGATCATGCTGGCGTTCAACATTTTCGGCGACGGTCTTCGCGACGCGCTGGATCCAAAATTGAAGAAATAGGAGGTGGAATGAATGGAGCCGATTTTACAAGTCAAAGATTTGCATGTTTCCTTCCAAGTCAAAGGTGGAGAAGTGAAAGCCGTCCGCGGCATGAACTTTGAAGTAGGGAAAGGTGAAACGGTTGCGATCGTCGGCGAATCCGGAAGCGGCAAAAGCGTCACGGCCCAAACGATTATGCGCCTGATTCCATCCCCTCCTTCCATCATTAAGCAAGGTGAAATTATTTTCCAAGGGCAAGACCTGTTGAAAAAGAGCAACAAACAAATGGAAACGATTCGCGGGAAAGATATTGGCATGATATTTCAGGACCCGATGACCTCCTTGAATCCTACGATCAGAGTAGGCCGACAAATTACTGAAGTATTAATCAAACATCAGAATATGTCAGCGGGTGAAGCGAAGAAACAGGCGATCGAGATGCTCAAGCTTGTTGGCATTAAGAATGCGGCAGCCCGCTTTAACCAATATCCACACGAATTCTCCGGGGGCATGCGGCAGCGCGTCATGATCGCGATTGCTCTCGCTTGCCGGCCTTCGTTGCTGATCGCGGACGAACCGACGACAGCGCTCGACGTAACCATCCAGGCGCAAATCATGGATGTGATGAAAGAGATGCAATCCCGTCTTGGAACCTCCATCATTTTGATTACTCATGACCTTGGCGTTGTCGCTGGCATGTGTGACCGCGTCATCGTTATGTATGCCGGTGAAGTGGTGGAAACCGGGACGAAATGGGAGATCTTTAAAAACCCGCAGCATCCTTATACCAAAGGTTTGTTGCGTTCGATGCCTCGTTTGGACCAAAAGAAAGGCGAACCGCTTATTCCAATTATCGGCACGCCGCCGGATTTGATTAAGCCGCCGATCGGTTGTCCTTTTGCGGCCCGCTGCGATCAGGCGATGAAGATTTGCGAACGCATCGATCCCGGTGCGACCGTATTCAGTGAAACCCATATGGCCCGTTGCTGGGATCTTCATCCGATGGCCAAGGAGGTACAGTCGTCATGAGCAAAGACAAAACCTTGATTGAAGTCGAAGGTCTCAAGAAATACTTTAACGTCGGCGGCGGTAACGTGCTGAAGGCCGTTAACGACATCAGCTTTTCGATCGCCGAAGGCGAAACGCTTGGCCTCGTTGGTGAATCGGGCTGCGGTAAATCGACCGCAGGCCGCACGATTCTGCGCTTGTATGAACCGACAGCCGGCAGCGTCCGCTTTAACGGCGTGGATATCAACAAATTGCCGCCGAAGAAAATGAAAGCGATGCGCCGCGACATGCAGATGATCTTCCAGGATCCGTATGCCTCGCTGAATCCGCGGTTTACCGTGACCGATATTATCGGCGAAGCGCTGGACATTCACGGTTTGGCCGGTTCCCACGCAGAACGCAAGAAACGCGTTGAAGAATTGCTGGATATGGTCGGTCTGAATCCGGACCATGCGACGCGTTATCCGCATGAGTTCTCCGGCGGTCAGCGCCAACGGATCGGGATCGCCCGCGCACTTGCGGTGAATCCGAAGTTCATCATCTGCGACGAACCGATTTCGGCTTTGGACGTATCCATTCAGGCGCAGGTCGTTAACTTGCTCGAGGATCTTCAAGAACGTCTGGGGTTGACGTATCTGTTTATCGCGCATGACTTGTCCATGGTTAAACATATCAGCGACCGGGTTGCTGTAATGTACCTGGGCCGAATCGTGGAGTTGGCAGAGAGTGAAGAGCTGTATGCCAACCCGATGCACCCTTACACGAAAACCCTCTTGTCCGCGATTCCGATCCCGGATCCGGAGGTTGAAGCCAACAAGAAGCGGATCCATTTGGAAGATTCCGCGAGCGGCCCAATCGGCAAGGAAGGTGCTGCAAGCGGCGGGTTGTACGACTTGGATAACTCTGAACTGGTTGAAGTGTCCAAGGGACATTTCGTCTCCATGCCGAAAAAAGGCTGATTGAACCTGTGAGCTCCCGCAACCGCAATTGACGGTTGCGGGAGTTTTTTGCGCCTATTCGTTACGGAAAGTTAGAAGTTCTGCAAAAGTAAGGATTTCTTTGACGGAGCAGCCGGACATCCGGTACAATCAAGGAAGGTTTTGATGCAGACAGGAGGACGCTACCGGATGAATGTCGTTCAAGAGCAATTATCGTTCGCGGGACCGCTGGCTGAAGTATACGTCAACCAGTTCTCCGCGGTTGAGTCATTATATGAGAGCGACCCGGGCCAGGCCGATTGTTGGGCTGAACGGGCCCTGTGGTTAGATCAAACGGAGCATACGCGCGTAGATCGGAAAGCCTTGGCTGCCCGGCTCCGAGAATATAACGGGCTTTATAACCCGGACCCGTCCGTCCAACGGGCGATCGATCAACTGGAGTTGCCCGGGACGGCGGTGATTGTCGGCGGGCAGCAGAGCGGGTTGTTCACCGGGCCGCTGCTTGTGGTCTACAAAGCCGTGACGATTCTCAAAGCGGCGAAGGCGGCTTCAGCCCAACTCAACCGCCCGGTCGTGCCGGTGTTCTGGATCGCCGGCGAGGATCACGACTGGGAGGAAGTCAATCATGCTTATGTGTTATCGCCGGAGCTGCAGGTGCGCCGGATCCGCATGCACCGGGGAGCGATGGACCGGCTGCCGGTCAGCTTCACGAAGGTGAGTGCCGAGGCTTGGGAGAAGGCCCTGTCGGAGCTGGAGTCGCTGCTTCCCGACAGCGGGCACAAGGCGGCGATCATGGAACTGGTACGAAGCTCGTGTGCGGATGCGGATCATCTGACGGCAGGTTTTGCCAAGCTGATCGGAGCCTTGTTCGGAAAACACGGCCTGGTGCTGCTGGATTCGTCGGATCCTGAGCTGCGCCGATTGGAAATCCCGGTGTTCGAGCGAATGATCCTGCAAAATGAGGAGCTGGAGTCGGCCTACCACGAGACGGTCCGCGACATGGCGGGGCTGGGGTACGAACCTTCCGCAGAAGTCGCTGAAGGCGGAGCCAATTTATTCTACATCAGCGAGCGGGAACGGCTGCTGTTGTTTAAGCGGGAGGGTCGGTTTGAAGATCGCAAGGGGAAGGTCTCTTTTACAGCAGACGGGCTGCTGGCGGAGCTGCAGGAACATCCGGAGCGGTTCAGCAACAATGTATTAACTCGTCCGTTAATGCAGGACAGCTTGCTGCCTGTGCTGGGCTCGGTTCTGGGACCCGGAGAGATCGCCTATTGGGGACTGACGCGAAAGGCGTTCCGCAAGCTGGGGCTGAGAATGCCGCTGCTGTTGCCGCGGGAGGCTTTTACCGTGGTTGATGGCACATTGCAGAAGTATATGAAGAAATACGAGCTAAGCTGGCATGAGGTGAAGGACGCTGAAACCTTCCGAAGCAAACGCGAAGCGTGGCTTGCCGCGCAGGAGCGGATGCCGGTCGATCAGCGGTTTGATGAAGTTGTTGCGGCGTTTGAGGCGTTGTACAATCCGCTGCTTGAGGAATTGGCCGGGGTGCAAAGCGGGCTGTCCCGAATCGGGGCGGTGAACCGGGGCAAGATCATCGACCAAATCGAATATTTGCGCGGCAAGACGAAGGATGCGATGGAGCAAATTCATGCGACCGGCTTGCGCCATTTTGACCGAATTCAATTAACGCTGTTCCCCTTGAACAAGCCGCAGGAGAGGGTTTACAATCTCTTGGATGCTTTGAACCGGTATGGGATCGATTGGATCGAAGACCTGATGGATATTCCTTATGAGTTAACTGGCAAACATCGAATTATCTATTTATAGGAGGCGGAGTAAATGAGTTCACAAGCGATTCAAAACAGCATCATTACCGATCTGAAGCTGGCGCCAGAGGGTCATTTGAAAATCGATTGGGTGGAAGCCCACATGCCGGTGCTGAACCGGGTCCGCAAGCAATTTGAGGCAGAGCAGCCGTTTAAAGGACTGAAAGTGACGATCTCGCTTCATTTGGAAGCCAAAACGGCTTATTTGGCCAAGGTTGTACAAGCGGGCGGGGCCGAGGTGACGATTACCGGCAGCAATCCGCTGTCGACGCAGGACGATGTGTGTGCGGCATTGGTTGAAGACGGCGTTACCGTCTATGCCAAATATAACCCTGAGCCGGAAGAATACAAGGCATTGTTGATCAAGGCGCTGGAGACGAAGCCGGATCTGATCATCGATGACGGCGGCGATTTGGTCTCGATTTTGCATGCGGAGCGGACGGACTTGCTGGAGAACGTGCGGGGCGGCGCCGAAGAGACAACCACCGGGATTTTGCGTTTGAAAGCGATGGACAAGGACGGACAGCTTAAATTCCCGATGGTAGCGGTGAATGACGCTTATTGCAAATACTTGTTCGACAACCGTTACGGCACCGGTCAATCGGTGTGGGACGGGATTAACCGGACGACCAACCTGGTCGTGGCCGGCAAAACCGTCGTTGTGGTCGGTTATGGCTGGTGCGGCAAAGGCGTAGCGATGCGGGCTAAAGGATTGGGCGCGAACGTGGTCGTCACGGAAATCGACGCGATCAAAGCGGTGGAAGCTGTGATGGACGGCTTCCAAGTGATGCCGATGCTGGAAGCTGCAAAAGTCGGCGATTTCTTCATCACCGTTACCGGCAACCGCGACGTGATTCGCGGCGAGCATTATGATGTGATGAAGGACGGCGCGATTTTGTCCAATGCGGGGCACTTCGACGTCGAAGTGAACAAGCCGGAACTTGCGGAGCGTTCTGTCTCCGTTCGTACGGTGCGCCGCAATATCGAGGAATATCAGCTGAAGGACGGACGGAAAGTGTATCTGCTGGCCGAAGGCCGATTGGTCAATCTGGCCGCAGGCGACGGGCATCCGGCGGAAATCATGGACATGACGTTTGCATTGCAGGCGTTGTCCTTGAAGTACGTGAATGACCGTTATCAGGAGATCGGTAAGGCGGTGGTAAACGTGCCTTATGAACTCGACGAGAAAGTGGCCCGCTTCAAGCTGGAAAGCCTGGGGGTAAGCATCGACACCTTGTCGGCCGAGCAGCGCGCTTACCTGGATAGCTGGCAGGAGCATTAACTGTTCATCATTCAGCAAACAGGACTATCTTGTGCAGAATAATCTGCCGGGATAGTCCTTTTTTTGTCGTGATTTCCTGAACCTCCTTGAAACAGCGGCAATCGCTGGCCAAGCGAATTCCAACATCGCGCTCACCTCCCGCCAAAAAAAATTATGAACAATAGAAGGATTTTCTCCTTCTATGCAGAATAGTTACATATCACAGTGGTGTAAAGTGGTGTAAAGTGGGGGAAAGAGGTAAGGAGTGAGTCACCAATGTTTATGGGGGAATTCCAACATAGCATTGACGATAAAGGCCGGATTATCATCCCGGCCAAGTTTCGTGATCTCCTCGGCAACTCTTTCGTGGTCACGCGCGGCTTAGACCAGTGCCTCTTCGTCTACCCGATGCAGGAGTGGGAAGTGCTGGAGCAGAAGCTGAAAGCCCTGCCGCTGATGAAATCCGACGCCCGCGCGTTTACCCGCTTCTTTTTCTCGGGGGCGACGGAATGTGAATGGGATAAACAGGGAAGGGTAAACTTGCCAAGCAATCTAAGGCAGTATGCCAAGCTGGAGAAGGATTGCGTTGTCCTGGGCGTGTCGAACCGGGTAGAAATATGGAGCAAAGACACGTGGGAGCAATATTTCCAGCAGTCGGAAGATACCTTCAATGAAATTGCAGAGAAACTGGTCGATTTCAACTTCGATCTTTAAGTGTGTGTTCATAAAGATGACTTTTTTGAACAACCACTTTAAAAATGAATTCAGGTTTGGGGGCGTAAGTCTTGTTCCATCACATCACGGTACTCAAAGAAGAAGCGACAGAAGGGCTGCGCATCAAGCCGGACGGCATTTACGTGGATTGTACGCTAGGGGGCGGCGGCCACAGCTCGGTGATCTTGTCCAAGCTGGGTCCAAGCGGAAGGCTGATTGCCTTCGACCAGGACGACTGGGCGCTGGACAATGCCAAAGAACGGCTCGCAGCCTATGCGGATAAATTAATTTTGGTCAAAAGCAATTTTCGTTATATCGAGCAAAAACTGCTGGAAATCGAGGGCGTGCCGCAGGTAAACGGGGTTCCCCAGGTGGACGGCGTATTGTTTGACCTTGGCGTGTCCTCTCCCCAATTTGATGAAGGGGAGCGGGGATTCAGCTACAACGCGGACGCTCCGCTCGACATGCGGATGGATCAATCGGCGCCGCTGACGGCACGGGAGATTGTGAATACGTGGCCGGAACGCGAAATCGCTCGTATCCTGTTCCAATACGGTGAGGAGAAATTTTCCAGGCGCATCGCCAGGGTCATCGCGGAACGGCGCGGGCAGGAGCCGATCGAAACGACCGAGCAACTCGTCGAACTGATCAAGGAAGGGATTCCGGCGGCCGCGAGACGGACGGGCGGACATCCGGCCAAACGCAGCTTCCAGGCGCTGCGCATCGCCGTCAACGACGAGTTGGGCGCCTTTGAGGAAGGGCTGCATGCAGCGATACGCTGTTTGGCGCCGGAGGGCCGAGTTTCCGTCATCACCTTTCATTCGCTTGAGGATCGAATCTGCAAGCAAATTTTCGCAAGCTATGTGGAGAAATGTACCTGCCCGCCCGATTTTCCCATGTGTGTGTGCGGCGGCAAAGGTTCGCTTAAATTAATCAATCGGAAACCGCTGGTTCCGTCGGAACAGGAGCTGGCCGATAATCCGCGGGCCCGCTCGGCAAAATTGCGCGTGGCGGAGAAATTGCAAACCAGTGTGGAGGTATCGTAAATGGCTTATACGCGTGGAAATCTGGCAGTTAAAGAGAAGCAAGCGGAACGCAGCCATCAGCCGCAGCGTTACCGGGAAACGACAAAGGTGGTCACCCGCCGATCGCCGCTGCCGGTTCGCGAGAAGCTTTTGTATATGATGACGGTGATGTTTTGCGTAGCGGTTATGGGCGGTCTGTTATGGCAAAATGTGTCACTTTACAACATCAAACGTCAAATGTTTAATTTGAATACGGATATTCAGGCGATCAATGCAGAAGTAAAGGAATTGGCCATCCAGAAAGAGAAGCTGGAGGAACAGATTCCGGCGAAGGCGAAGGAGCTCGGATATGTCCAGCCGGAAGTGGAAGGATTCCATGTCCAGGTTCCACCAGGAATGCTGGAGAAGGACGGCGTTAGCGAGGATACCGAGACGGCGGAAGCGAAGGAAGGCGTGGCTACGGCCAAGAAATAAAGTCTAAAGAGGTTTTGCCATGATCAAGCGAATAAAGCTTCGAACACTGCTGATAGGGGGATGTATTACCCTCTTTTTTGCTGTATTGATGGGTAGAGCGTTTTGGCTGCAGGTGGTGCAGGCGGATTTCTGGCAGGCGCATGCCGAGGTGTTATGGTCGACCAAAAAAACGCTGCCGGCGACGCGGGGAACGATTACCGATCGGAACGGCGACGTTCTGGCGGTAGACGCCCCGGCCTATACGGTTGCCGTTAATCCGGAGCTTATTAACAAATATGGTCTTCAGGACGAGGTGGTCCAAGGGCTCGGCAAAGTTCTCGGGAAAGACGAAGGCGAGCTGCGGGCCATTGTCAACGCCAAGAAGGAGTCCGGCGAGTTCTTTACGCAACGCGAAGTGCGGAATGAGGGCTGGAAAATTGACCAGGACCTGCGCGACCAGGTGCAAGCTTTCATCAACGAGCTGAAGACAGAACATGAGAAAATTCAGGACATCGGCATTTATTTGATCAAGGATCAGAAACGGTATTATCCGCATGAAAGCATCGCCTCCCACGTGTTGGGATACCTCGACCGCGAAGGGAAAGCCGTATCCGGGCTCGAGGCCTACTTCGACGAACAGCTCGAAGGCGTCGACGGCTCGATTGAGTACAAGCGGGACGGGCGCGGGATTGAAATTCCGAAAGCCAGCGAAATCTATAACCCGCCCAAAAACGGAAACAATCTGAAGCTGACCCTCGATTACACGATTCAGTATTATATCGAGCAGGCGATGAAGGAAGCGTATGATCAACTGCAGCCGATCAGTATGACCGTCATCGCAGCCGATCCGAAGACGATGGAAATTCTCGGCATGGCGAATATGCCTACCTACAACCCCAATGAATATTGGGCGGATGTCGATCAGAAGAACTTCTATAACCATGCGATCAAATCGGTCTATGAACCGGGCTCCACGTTCAAAATCGTAACCTTGGCCGGGGCGGTGCAGGACGGTTTGTTTAATCCAAACGCCACGTACAAGTCCGGGAACATTCGGGTGCCGGGGCAAACGATCCATGACTTGAAGCGATCCGGCTGGGGCGAGATCACTTATTTGGAGGGCGTCAAGCGCTCCAGTAACGTGGCGTTCGTCAAGCTGGGCTACGAAATGCTGGGGCCGGAACGGCTGAAGACGTACGTCGACCATTTCGGATTCGGGAGAAGGACCGGCATCGAACTGCCGGGCGAGTCCAAAGGGATCGTGGATCCGGTTCAGCAAGCCGACTTTGCGGCCATGGCTTACGGCCATGGCAAGCTGCTCGTTACGCCGCTGCAGCAAATTGTAGCGGTATCGGCAATCGCCAACGGCGGCAAGCTAATGGAACCTCATATCGTCAAATCGATTGCGGATCCGCAGACGGGAGAGACGTTGAACACCAAACCGAAAGTGGTCGAGCAGGTCATCTCTCCGGATAAGGCCAAGGAAGTCGGAACCTATTTGGAGCAGGTTGTCTCCGACCAAAAAATCGGCACCGGCCGCCACGCCTACATTGAAGGCTATCGGATTGCCGGCAAGACGGGGACCGCGGTTAAAGTTGTCAACGGCAAATACGATTATACGAAGCAGGTCGTTTCGTTTATCGGTTACGCGCCGGTGGATGATCCGAAGATCGCCGTGATCGTTCTGATCGATGAACCGAAGGATTCCGAGCTGGGCGGGGGAACCGCGGCAGCTCCGGTTTTTAAGAAAATCGTAAATCAAACGCTCCAGTACATGGGAGTTCCGAAGCAAGTGGAAGGCGGCGCGGCGGATGGCCGGACGAAAACAGTTGCCTCGGGTCCGAAAGTCCCTGATGTGGGCGGGCTGTCGGTGCTACAAGCCAAGGACAAGCTGTCGGCAAGCGGTATTTCCTACGCGACTTACGGGAAAGGAACCGAGATCATTTCCCAGTTCCCCAAGGCGGGCAGTACGCTGAAATCCGGGCAATTCGTTTACCTGCTCACGGAGAAAGGGTCGGACATCAATGTGCCGAACCTGCAGGGCGAATCGCTGCGCGATGCCATGGAAATATTGTCCGTGCTGCAGATTCCGGTCACGGCGAAAGGCGAAGGATACGTCGTTTCGCAGGAAGTCGTCAATGAAGACGGGGGCAGACGCGTGATTCTTACGTTGGAACCGCCCGACAAGGAGGAAGCTCCCCCCGGCGACGAGCAGACAGAAGAGGCAAGCGACGCCGGCGATGAAGGCGGCAATACGGGAGAGGATACAACCCAGGACTCACCATAGCTTGTTCTAACCCCTGGTTGTCCTGAATAGTCATGTGATGAGTACAATCATGATGATGTGTCAGGATGGGTTAGGGGGGCGACCTGTGAAAGTATCCAAGTTTACCGTCAGACGAAGACTGTTCTGGCTGTTGATGGTGTTGTGTTTGCTGTTTGCGGCGCTGGCCGTACGTCTTGCCTATGTTCAAATCGGGAAGGGCGCTGAGTTGTCGGCCAAAGCGGAGGATTCCTGGCGCCGCAATATCCCTTATTCGGCGAAACGCGGCGAAATCAGCGACCGGAACGGCAACGTGCTCGCTTATAATATTACGACGCCAACGGTCATGGCCATTCCGGTGCAGATCAAGAACCCGGAACAGACGGCCAGAAGCCTGGCGCCGCTGCTTGGAATGACCGAGGATTCGGTTCTGAAATCGATCACCAAGAGACAATCCATAGTCAGGCTGCAACCCGGCGGACGCAAAATTACGATGGAAAAAGCGCAGCAAATTCGTGATTTGGCTCTTCCGGGTATTGTTGTCGCCGAAGACAACAAGCGCTACTACCCGTTTGGGGGGCTGGCAGCCCATATTCTGGGGTTCACCGGAGGGTATAACCAAGGGCTGACCGGCGTGGAAAGCAAATACGACAGCCTGCTCAGCGGCATGAACGGCAGCGTGTCTTATCTGTCCGATGCCGGCGGACGACTGATGCCGGGTTCCTCGGAGAAATATGTGGAGCCCAAGGACGGCTTGAATTTAACGCTGACGATCGACAAAACGATCCAAAGCATCATTGAACGTGAGCTGGATCAGGCCATGGACCGGCTGCAAGCCAATTCCGCGCTGACGATCGCGATGGATCCCAAAACGGGCGAGATCCTCGGCATGGCGGCCAGACCGGGGTACGAACCCGGTGCCTATCAGGAATATGATTCGGCCGTGTATAATCGGAATTTGCCGATCTGGATGACGTACGAGCCGGGCTCCACCTTCAAGATTATCACCCTGGCGGCAGCGCTTGAGGAGAAGAAGGTCGATCTGCTGCATGACCGCTTCTTCGATCCCGGGTATGTCAAGGTGGGCGGAGCGACGCTGCGCTGCTGGAAGAAAGGCGGCCACGGCAGCCAAACGTTCCTGCAAGTCGTGGAGAATTCCTGCAACCCCGGATTTGTAGCCTTGGGTCAACGGTTGGGGAAAGAAACGCTGTTTCAGTACATCAAAAATTTCGGTTTCGGCAGCAAAACCGGGATCGACCTGAACGGGGAAGAAAACGGGATTTTGTTCAAGCTGCCGCAAGTGGGGCCGGTTGAACTGGCGACGACTTCGTTCGGGCAAGGCGTCTCGGTCACTCCGATTCAACAGATCACCGCGGTATCCGCGGCGATCAACGGGGGCAAGCTGTTTAAGCCTTATGTAGCCAAGTCCTGGACAAATCCGGACACCGGCGAGGTGGTTTCGGAGACGAAGCCGCAGCTGGTGCGGCAGGTCATTTCGGAGGAGACTTCGAAGCAGATCCGCACAGCGCTGGAAAGCGTCGTTGCCAACGGGACCGGCGGGAACGCGTTTATCGACGGGTACCGGGTCGGCGGGAAAACAGGGACGGCACAGAAGGTTGTAAACGGACGTTATTCGCAAAATGAGCATATCGTCTCGTTTATCGGCTTCGCCCCGGCGGACGATCCGCAGATCGTCGTATACACCGCCGTGGATAACCCGCAGGGCATCCAGTTCGGCGGGGTCGTCGCAGCGCCGATCGTTCGCAACATTATGGAAGATGCGCTGGAGTATATGAAGGTTCCGCCGCGCCAACAGCAGGTGGCCAAGAAATACAAATACGGAGAGACGCCGATCGTTACCGTGCCGGACCTGATTGGACATACCACGCAGGAGATCTATGAGGATATGAACATGAACTTCAATCTGGCAAGATCCGGCGCCGGCAACGTGGTTATCAATCAGGCTCCGAAAGCTGGATCCCGGGTGGAGAAGGGCTCGACCATCCGCATTTACATGGGCAGCGAAGCCGATGCTGAACAACAGCATGATCATAATCCGCTCACAAGTGAATAATATTCCTGAACTAAGCAATTTTTGGTGATAATATAGAAGAAGTGTAATTCACTCATAGAGCATGTAGTTGAAAGACGGAGGGGTAACCGATGCGGCTTAAGGAACTGGCAACATATTTAATGACTTCACAGATACGAGGGGATGGGGAAACGTCCTGTTCGGGAATCGCCATCGATTCACGCAAGGCGCAGCCGGGGGATCTGTTCATCTGCCTTCCCGGGCATACGGTGGATGGTCACGATTATGCCCGGCAGGCTGCGGAGCAGGGAGCGGCCGCGCTTGTGGTAGAACGCTGGCTGGATGGCGTTGCACTTCCGCAGCTTAAGGTGAAGGACAGCCGGCTGGCGATGGCGGTGCTCGGGGACGTGTTCTTCGGATCGCCAAGCTCGCGTCTGAAGGTGATCGGAGTGACCGGTACGAACGGCAAGACGACCACGACTTATCTGATCGAGCGGATTTTGCAGGATCAGGGCCGGGAAACGGGCTTGATCGGCACGATTCAGCGCCGGTTTGCCGGGCAGACCTATCCGATGTCAGGGACGACGCCGGAAGCGCTTGAGCTGCAGAAATATTTATATGACATGACTGAAGGCGGCGGAGCGTATTGCGTGATGGAGGTCTCTTCCCATGCATTAGACCAGGGCCGCGTCAAAGGGACCCGCTTCCGTACGGCTGTATTTACGAACTTGACCCAGGATCATCTGGATTATCATAAAACGATGGAAGACTACCGCGGCGCCAAGGCGTTATTCTTCTCCCGGCTTGGCAATACGTATGCCGAGAACCCGGAGGAACGCAGCTACGCGGTGCTGAATGCGGACGATCCGGCGAGCGCTTATTTCGCCAAGCAAACGGCGGCTGAAGTGATTTCTTACGGCGTGGAGCAGGAGGCGGACGTGCGGGCTTCGAACATCTCCATCACCGCCCGGGGGACGTCGTTCCATGTGGATACGTTCCGCGGCAGCGCGGATATCTCCCTGCGGATGGTTGGCAAGTTTAACGTATACAACGCGCTGGCCGCCATTTCGGCGGCGCTGCTGGAGGGCATTCCGCTGGAGCGGATCAAAGCCAGCCTGGAATCGGTCCGAGGCGTCGAGGGGCGGGTAGAGGCCGTTGACGAGGGCCAGGAATTCGCCGTGATCGTCGATTATGCCCACACGCCGGACGGATTGGAGAACGTGCTGCGAACCGTCAACGAATTCGCGAAAGGCCGAGTGATTTGCGTGTTCGGCTGCGGCGGGGATCGGGACCGTACGAAACGGCCGATCATGGGACGCATTGCCGCGAAATACGCGCAGCAGGTAATCATTACTTCCGACAACCCGCGAACCGAAGATCCGGATGCGATCCTGCGGGATATTGAGCAGGGGCTGGTCGACGACGGGGTGGATCGGGCGCGTTACGAGCTGATCGTTGACCGCCGGGAGGCCATCCAAAAGGCTATTGAAATGGCAAGCCGTGAGGATGTAGTATTGATTGCGGGGAAAGGCCATGAAACCTATCAATTGGTCGGCTCCAAGGTGCTCGATTTTGATGATCGAATCGTAGCAAAAGAAGCGATAAGGGGTTTGGCAAAGTGATTAATCGAAATTTAGCGGAAATTGCCGCGATGTGCGGCGGACAAATTCGGGATGCCGGCGATGCCGATATCCGGGTGCAAGGCGTGGTGACGGACTCCCGGCAAATTACGCCAGGCTGCTTGTTCGTACCGCTTGCAGGGGAGAGATTCGACGGCCACGATTTCGCCGCAGACTGCCTGCAGGCCGGGGCAGGCGCTTGCCTGTGGGCCAGATCCAAGGGGACGCCGCCGGGTCCGGCAGTGCTTGTGGACGACACGCTGGCCGCGCTGCAGGCGCTGGCCAAATCGTATTTGGCCGACACCGGGGCCAAGGTCGTCGGCATTACCGGCAGCAACGGGAAGACCACAACCAAAGACCTGGTCTACGCTCTGTTGTCTACGACTTACCGAGTGCATAAAACCAAAGGCAACTTCAATAACCATATCGGTCTCCCGCTGACGCTCCTGGCCATGCCGGAAGATACGGAGATTGCCGTGCTCGAGATGGGCATGAGCGGCCGCCATGAAATCGAGCTGCTCTCGAAACTGGGCGAACCGGAAACGGCGGTGATCACCAATATCGGCGAATCGCATCTGCAGCAGCTGGGTTCCCGGGAAGAGATCGCCAGGGCCAAGCTGGAGATCCTTGCCGGTATGAAGTCAGGGGGGCTGTTGATCTACAATGGGGACGAACCTCTGATCCCTCAGGTATTGGCCGAGCCGTCTACCGCGAAGCCGCAAGGACTGCATACGGCAACGTTTGGGCTTCGTCCGGAGAATGACGCCTATCCGACCGGCATTCTGCACACGGATCATCGGACCTTGTTCACGCCGTACGGCAGTGAAGGCGAGCCGATTGACCTGCCGCTGCTGGGCGAGCATAATGTAACGAACGCGCTTGCTGCCATTACCGTTGCCCGTCATTACGGCGTAAGCGAGGCGGCGATCCGCGAAGGCTTCGGGAAGGTCGAGCTGACCGGAATGCGCATCGAGGTGATTACCGGTCTGAGCGGCATCACAATCCTGAATGACGCGTATAACGCCAGTCCAACTTCCATGAAGGCGGCCATCGGCGTGCTGAACCATATGAAGGGCTACCGGAAGAAGGTTGCGGTGTTGGGCGATATGCTGGAGCTGGGCGCTTCCGAAGCGGAGTATCACCGCGAAATCGGCGAGCTGCTCACGCCGGGCAAGGTGGATCTGCTGTTTGCCTACGGGCCGCTCTCCCGCCATCTCGCTGAAGGGGCCAAGAAACAGATGGACCCGGATGCCGTTTACGCATATACTGATAAGTCTGAACTGATCCGCAAGCTGGTTTCACTGCTGCATCCGCAGGACGTTGTCTTGGTTAAGGCCTCCCGAGGGATGAAACTCGAAGAGGTCGTCGAGGCGGTTAAAACTAGCGAGCTGACACACTAATACCGGCGAAAGGGGGGGATCCCATGGATTTTGGACTCATCTTGCTAACGATCGGCGTATCCTTTATTCTGGCGGTCATCTCGGCTCCGCTGGTCATTCCGCTGCTGAGACGGCTGAAATTCGGCCAGCAAATCCGCGGTGAAGGGCCGCAAAGCCATTTGAAGAAAGCGGGCACGCCAACGATGGGCGGCATTATTATCCTGCTTGCGTTTACGCTGTCCTATCTTAAGTTTTCCGTCGTGAATATCGACTTCTACGTCCTCCTGATCGCTACACTTGGCTTCGGGCTGGTCGGATTTCTTGACGATTATATCAAAATCGTGTTTAAACGGTCCTTGGGTCTCACACCCAGACAGAAATTGATCGGACAGCTGCTGTTCGCCGGGATCATGTGCGCTCTGCTGATTTCGAAAGGTCACAGTACGGCCATCGGCGTTCCGGGGACGCACTTCGCGTTCGATTGGGGGCCGTGGTTCTACTATCCGTTTATTGTCATTATGATGATGGCGGTCACCAA
The DNA here is from genome assembly GCF_900021165.1 of Paenibacillus phocaeensis. Lineage (GTDB taxonomy): Bacteria > Bacillota > Bacilli > Paenibacillales > Paenibacillaceae > Fontibacillus > Fontibacillus phocaensis. The sequence continues at coordinate 526,353 of NZ_FCOQ01000018.1, forward strand.
TGCGGTTAATTTTACCGACGGGGTGGACGGCTTGCTGTCCGGCGTCAGCGCGATTGCGCTGGGCGCGTTTGCGGTGATCGCGATGCAGGTGACTTCGCTTCCGTCCGCGGTTTGCGCGGCGGCCATGATCGGTGCCGTGCTCGGCTTTCTCGTGTTTAACGCCCACCCGGCCAAGGTATTTATGGGCGATACCGGCTCGCTGGGGATCGGCGGGGCGATCGGAGCGATTGCCATCGTGACCAAAACCGAGCTGCTGTTCCTGATCATCGGCGGGATTTTCGTCATCGAAATGCTGTCCGTCGTCATTCAGGTGATCTCCTTCAAGACACGCGGCAAACGGGTATTTAAAATGAGTCCGATTCACCATCACTTCGAATTGTCCGGATGGTCGGAATGGCGCGTTGTCGTTACATTCTGGTCGGTTGGCCTGGTGTTGGCGGTCATTGGACTTTACTTGAACAAGGGGTTGTAAATAAGATGAATCATCCAGAAGAATACCGGGGGCGCCAGGTCGTCGTTCTCGGTTTGGCGAGAAGCGGCGTTCAGGTCGCCAAAACCCTGCATAAATATGGAGCCGTCATTACGGTCAACGATAAAAAAGAAAGAGAACAGTGTCCCGAAGCATCCGAATTGGAAGCTTTGGGAATTTCTGTTGTATGCGGCGATCACCCGGACGGGCTGATCCACGAAGGCATTTCGCTGGTCGTCAAAAACCCCGGGATTCCGTATACCGCTCCTCCCGTGGCCAAAGCGCTCGAGCTGGGCATCGAGGTCGTGACGGAGGTAGAGGTGGCCTATCTGCTTAGCCCGGCTCCGATTCTTGGCATCACCGGCTCCAATGGCAAAACCACGACCACGACTTGGGTCGGCAACATGCTGGAGGCCGCCGGGATGAGACCGATCGTCGCCGGCAATATCGGCATCCCGCTGTGTGAGGCGGCGGAAGAGGCGGATGCGGGGAATTGGCTGGTCGCCGAGCTTAGCAGCTTTCAACTGAAGGGGACCCGGGCATTTCGACCGGAAGTCGCTTGCCTGTTGAACCTGGCGGAGACGCACCTGGATTACCACGGGACGATGGAGGATTACATCTCGTCCAAAGCCAAGCTGTTCAGCAATCAACGGGAGACCGATCGCGCCGTCATCAATTGGGACGACCCTGTGTGCCGGGAGCTTGTTCCGTATATTCACGCGAAGCTGATCCCCTTCTCCATGACCGAGGAGTTGAAGTCGGAAGGCGTCTACGTGGCGCCGTCGTACATTCCGGACGTCGAGGACGGGCTGTCCCGGCGCATCCTGTATCGCGGGCCCGACGGTGAGGTTCGCGGCATTATCGACGTTGACGAGATCGGCTTGCCGGGCCGGTTTAACGTCGAGAACGCCCTCGCGGCTGTTGCGGCGGCGATTGCAGCGGGAGCTGCGCCTGAAGCGCTTGCGGAGCCGCTGCGGACCTTCCGCGGCGTGGAGCACCGCTTGGAGTACGTAGACGAGAAGCAAGGCGTCGCTTATTACAACAACTCCAAAGCAACCAATTCGAAAGCCACGGCGATGGCTCTGGGCGCCCTGCAGGCCCCTATCGTGCTGATCGCCGGCGGTTTGGACCGGGGATCCGATTATATGGAGCTGCTGCCGATTTTCAAAGAGAAAGTCAAAGCCGTCGTTACGCTGGGTCAAACGAAAGAAAAAATCGCTAGAGTTGCCGAATTGGCGGGTCTATCGCATATCGTGCTGGTCGATACTGTGGACAACGCCGCAGATACGCTGCGTACCGCGCTGAAGGAGGCCTCCGGCCTGGCGGAGCCGGGAGATGTGGTTCTGCTCTCTCCGGCATGCGCCAGCTGGGATATGTTCCCTTCTTATGAAGAGCGTGGACGCATTTTTAAAGAGGCGGTGCATACCCTTTAAGTAGGGGGGTGGAAAAGCCCCTACTTTCTGTCAAGAGGTGGCATCCACGATGGGCAAGAGCCGTACGGCGCCGGATTTTTGGCTGGCGGCCAGCATTCTCGGACTGCTGGCGATCGGAATCGTGATGGTATACAGCGCGGGTTCCGTACTCGCTTTCCATGATTACGGCGATTCTTTCTACTTTGTTAAGAGACAGCTGCTATTTGCGGGGCTTGGATTCATTGCGATGGTTCTGATGATGAATTTGGATTACCGCCTGCTGCGGAAATACGCTAAAATCGGGCTGGTCCTCTGTTTTGCACTGCTCGTGATCGTGCTCATTCCCGGGATCGGGGTCGTACGCGGCGGAGCGCGCAGTTGGCTGGGGATCAGCTCCTTTGGGATTCAGCCGTCCGAATTTATGAAGCTGGGGATGATTCTGTTCCTATCCTACTGGCTCAGCAAGGAAGATTACAAGATTACGCATTTTACCAAAGGACTGCTGCCGCCGCTCGGTATTATCGGACTGGCCTTCGGCTTGATCATGCTGCAGCCCGATTTGGGAACGGGTACGGTGATGCTGGGCGCCTCTCTGTTGATCGTGTTTACTGCAGGTGCGCGCATCCGGCACTTGGCCGGCTTGGCTGCTGTGGGAGCGCTGGGGTTCGTCGGTTTGATTCTGGCGGCGCCCTACCGCCTGCAACGCATCACCGCCTTCCTGGATCCCTGGTCGGATCCGCTGGGAGCGGGGTATCAGATCATTCAATCGCTGTATGCGATCGGGCCGGGAGGTTTAGCGGGCTTGGGACTTGGGATGAGCCGGCAAAAATACAGCTACGTGCCCGAGCCGCAAACCGACTTCATCTTCTCGATCCTGGCCGAGGAATTGGGCTTTATCGGCGGACTACTGGTTCTGCTGTTGTTTCTGATCCTGGTATGGCGCGGCATGCGCGTGGCCATGACGATCGACGACACCTTCGGCAGCTTGCTGGCTGTCGGTATCGTTGGGATGGTCGGCGTGCAGGTTGTAATCAACATCGGCGTCGTCATCGGCCTCATGCCGGTCACCGGCATTACGCTGCCGCTGATCAGCTACGGAGGGTCGTCGTTGACGTTGATGCTGACTGCGCTGGGCATTTTACTTAATTTATCCCGTTACGCGAGGTGAGAATATGCGCGTCGTACTTAGCGGCGGCGGAACCGGGGGACATATCTACCCGGCGCTGGCCGTCGCCAGCCAATGCGCTGAGGAAATTCCCGGCTCCGAGTTTTTGTATATCGGGGGCAAGCGCGGGCTGGAAAGCTCGCTGGTTCCCAAGCAGGGAATTCCGTTTGAAGCAATTGAGATTACGGGCTTCCGCCGGAAGCTGTCGTTTGATAATGTGAAAACGATTCTGCGTTTTCTCAAAGGGGTGCAAACCTCCAAGAAGCTGCTAAAGGAGTTCAAACCCGATGTCGTGATCGGCACAGGCGGCTACGTCTGCGGCCCGGTCGTTTACGCGGCGGCCAAGCTGGGTATTCCCAGCCTCATTCATGAACAGAATGCCATTCCGGGATTGACCAACCGCTTCTTAAGCAAATACGTTTCGACCGTTGCCGTCAGCTTCGAAGGTTCCGGAACGGCGTTTCCTTCGGCCCGCAACGTCGTTTATACCGGGAATCCCCGGGCAACCACCGTTTGTGCGGCCGACAAGCGCAAGGGGTTTGATACCCTTGGTTTGCCGGAGTCGAGCTCCGTCGTGCTGGTTGTCGGCGGCAGTCGCGGTGCCAAAGCGATCAATGAAGCGATGGTTGAGATGGCTCCGCTCTTGAAGCAATCGGAGCATTTGAAATTTGTTTACGTGACCGGGGACAGTTACTATGCCTCGACGGTGGAGGCGATTTCGGCGAAGACGGGCGATTTGCCCGCCAATTTGCAGGTGCTTCCTTATGTACACAACATGCCGGAAGTTCTGGCGTGCACCTCGCTGATCGTGAACCGCGCCGGGGCTTCTTTTTTGGCGGAAATCACAGCGCTTGGCATTCCGTCCATCCTGATTCCGTCTCCTAACGTCACGAACAATCACCAGGAGAAGAACGCCCGCACGCTGGAGAGCGCCGGCGCGGCGGAGGTGATTCTGGAGCCGGAGCTGACGGGCCAAAGCCTCTATGCTTCCATTGAACGTGTCATGGGCGATTTACCGCGGCATCGTGCGATGTCGACCGCTTCCCGCACTTTGGGCAAGCCGGATTCCGCCCATCTCGTCGTGGAGGAGATGCGGAGGCTGGCGCAACAACGCACAAGCCGCAGTTAGCTGCGGTATGCCGGGGTCCAAGGTCTGGGCGAGTGTCACACTCTCCGTGAGGGAGGCATAAGATACTCTATAAATCGTGACAACCAAGCGGGGCGGAACGAGAATCCCCGCAGGACCCGGGCTCCGGCAGTCAGTCGGCTGCCGATTTGGTACAGCGGCACTTTGGCGTTTGATGCCGAACAGGATCCGCCAAACAAGTCAAGGAGGGTTATACGATGCAGCAGTGGATATCACAATTGACCAGACTGGAGGCTTTGGAGGTCTTGCCAGACGAGCCGATGTCGAAGTATACGACCTGGAAAATCGGCGGCCCGGCAGATGCGATGGTCGTTCCGCAGACTGCCCGGCAGCTTGCGGAGCTGATGCGTATTCTCCATGCGGAAGGCATCCCGTGGATGGTCGTCGGGAAAGGCTCCAACCTGCTCGTCTCCGACAAGGGCATCCGAGGCTGCGTCATTCGGCTGGGCGGTGAGCTGGAGCAGATTGCCTTCGACGGTACGGAAGTATGTGCCGGCGGCGGCGCGTCCACCGTCAGACTCAGCATCATGGCAGGCAAAGCGGGATTAACCGGCCTGGAATTCGCCGGGGGGATCCCGGGAACGGTTGGGGGCGCGGTCTATATGAATGCCGGTGCTCACGGGTCCGATGTGTCACGTATATTTAAATCCGCTGACATTGTTCTGGAGACGGGTGAATTGGTTGCATATACAGCGGAGGATATGAAGTTTGCCTACCGGCATTCCGTCCTGCATGAACAGCGAGGGATCGTGGCACAGGCATGTTTTTCGCTTGCCGCGGGGGATCGGCTGGAAGTTGCGGCAGCCATGGCGGCATACAAGGACCGCCGCCGCAAGACGCAGCCGCTGACGCAACCTTGCGCAGGCAGCGTGTTTCGCAATCCGCCCGGCGATCATGCCGCCAGGCTGATCGAAGCGGCGGGACTTAAAGGGACGAAGGTCGGCGGGGCCGAAGTATCCGTGCTGCACGCCAATTTCATCGTCAATACCGGGCAAGCGACAGCAGAGGACGTTCTTGCGCTCATGGAGCAGGTCAAGGCCGCCGTTCAAGGCGAATTCGGTGTGGCGCTGGTGCCGGAGGTCTTCTTCGTGGGTGAACGGTAAACTCGGAGGTGATACATTGGACAAATTGGTGATCGAAGGCGGGAAACCCCTATCAGGAACCATTCGTATCCATGGAGCGAAAAATGCCGCACTGCCGATCCTGGCCGCATCGCTGCTGGCGGAAGGCAAGGTACAACTTCGAAATGTCCCCCGCCTGCTCGATATTGATGTCATGTTGGGCATTCTCGGTCGATTGGGCTGCAAAGCCGTCCATTTGGGAGATACGGTGACCGTCGATACGTCGGGGGCGGATTCCAGCCATGTGCCGGAGGATTTGATGAAACAGATGCGCTCCTCTATTTTTTTGATGGGGCCGCTGCTTGCCCGATTTGGGGAAGTCTGCATCTATCAGCCTGGCGGCTGTGCGATCGGGGAACGGAAAATCGATCTGCATTTAAAGGGACTCGAAGCTTTAGGAGCAAAGATTGAGGAATACGATCAGCAAATCTGGTGCAGGGCCGGCAAGCTGGTTGGCACCGACATTCATCTGGATTTTCCCAGTGTGGGGGCGACTGAGAACATCATGATGGCGGCCGCACTGGCCGAAGGTACCACCATTATAACCAACGCGGCGCGGGAGCCGGAAATTCAGGATTTGCAGGACTTCCTGAATGCCATGGGCGCAAGCATTATCGGCGCCGGAACCGATACGATTACGGTCAGAGGCGTGGAGCGCCTTCTCCCTTGCGATTACGAGATCATTCCGGACCGCATCGTTGCGGGAACTGCACTGATTGCCGTCGCTGCAACCCGCGGCAGCGTCACGCTGACCCATAGCAATCCTTCCCATCTGGTATCCTTGCTGCATGTGCTTAAGCGGGCTGGTGTTCAAATTGGAGTAACCGATGATATAATAACCCTGAGCAGTGCGGGTCGTCCCAAAGCGGTGGAACGGATCGTGACTTCGCCGTATCCGTCGTTCCCTACGGATTTGCAGTCCCAGGTCATGGTGCTGTTATCCTTGGCGGACGGACTCAGCGTGATGAAAGAGACCGTATTCGAAGGCCGCTTCAAGCATGTCGGCGAGCTTGTCCGCATGGGAGCCGATATTACGGTGGACCTGAATTCCGCATTTATTCGCGGTGTTCCCCGGCTGTACGGAGCGACCGTCGAAGCGACCGACCTGCGTGCAGGAGCGGCGCTGGTGATCGCCGGTCTGGCGGCCCAAGGCCAGACGGTGGTCGAGCAGGTTCATCATATCGACCGCGGCTACGATCGGATCGAAACGATGTTTCAGCGGCTGGGAGGCACCGTGCGCCGTGAATCTCCCGCCCTGCGGCAGTTGGATCTGGCCTAAGCCAATGACTTGCCGTTATCGCGAACCTTCGTTGGTTAACAGCCCTAAGCTTGTGTCCCCTCCTCCGGAGGGGATCATAGGCTTTGTAATACTTATTCAGAAAGTTGCGGAGAGATGACATGCCAAAAGCAAATGTACCCGTCCTAAAAGAACCCGCGCCGAAGAAGAGAAGCGGCCGTAAAATCAAAACGATACTCATCTTGTTGTTCCTCGCCTTGCTGTGTGTCCTGTTTTTTCGTTCATCTCTTAGTAAAATTTCCGTGATTACGTTTGAAGGCAATACGTATACGACTGAAACGGAACTCCTTGAAGTTTCGGGTCTTCAGGTGGGAGCCCCGTTCTTCGCTGTCAGCGCAGATCAAATCGCCCGCAAGCTGGAAGGGGTTCCTTCAGTGAAGCAAGCTACGGTGGACAAGTCCTTTCCGGGCGGGATATCGATCCATATCGAGGAATATAAGGTCGCGGCATACGAGTTGACGGAGGACGGCGCATTGCGAGGTTTGCTTGCCAACGGGACCCGCATCGGCCTGAAGGGCGGATCCATGCCGGTGGACAAGCCGATCCTGACCGGCTGGAAGGCGGATGACGCAAGCTTGATCAAGCTTTGCCGAACTCTATCGCAAATTCCGGACGAGCTGACCGCCGACATTTCGGAGATCGTGCCTTCGCCGACCTTATCCTATCCGGACCGAATCAAGATGTACACCCGCTCTCGATTCGAGATCATCTCAGCCATATCGCTTCTGGCCAAAAAAGCGGAATACATGAACGAAATTCTGCAAACGCAGGACCCCGGAAAGCTGACGATGCTGGATGCCGATTCTTATGTTCCATACTCCGCGGAGGAGAACGGGGAGAGTGGACAAAATGATACTACTCATGATTGAAAAACAATGTTAAAATACATTTTATGGGCTAGTTGACGATCTCCCTCTTTTTTCTTCTAATTTTGCAGATATGGCCAGGATCTAACTCCGCAGGGTCAAGTGCTTCCTGCTTACTGGATGTAAAACTTGGAAGTCAAAAAATTTGTAGAAAAAAGAGGGAAAGGTTAACTGGCGTTGAATTAAGTAGATAGTGCATCTAACACGGCAAGTATATTTTGATGGGGAAATAGGAGGTGCCAGGGGCTTGAGCAACAATGACATCATTGTTAGTTTGGACATCGGTACATCCAAAGTTCGTGCTATTATTGGGGAAATTAGTAATGGAACCTTTAATATTATTGGGGTTGGATCTGCCGACTCGGAGGGAATTCGAAAAGGCGCGATTGTAGATATTGACCAGACGGTGCAGTCGATCCGCAGCGCTGTGGATCATGCGGAACGGATGGTAGATATTCAGATATCGGAAGTGTATGTCGGCATTTCGGGAAATCACATCGGACTCCAAACGAGCCACGGGGTTGTAGCCGTACAAAATGAAGACCGGGAAATTGGCGAGGAGGATATCGAACGCGTGCTTAAGGCGGCCGAGGTCATCGCTTTGCCGCCGGAGCGGGAAATTATCGATGTTGTGGCCAAGCAGTACATCGTGGACGGGTTGGAAGGAATCTCCGATCCGCGCGGGATGATTGGCGTGCGGTTGGAGGTTGAAGCGACGATCGTTACCGGTGCCAAGACGGCGATTCATAACCTGCTTCGCTGTGTGGAGAAGGCCGGACTGAAGGTGCGGGATCTGGTACTGCTATCCCTTGCCTCCGGGCAGCTGGCGTTATCCAAAGACGAAAAAACGATGGGATCCGTCCTGGTCGATATCGGTGCGGGTTCCACGACGATCGCTGTATTCGAAAGCGGCACGATCGTAGCGACATCCACGCTTCCGATTGGGGGAGAATTTATAACGAACGACATCGCTTACGGTCTTCGGACGTTGACGGACCACGCGGAGAAGGCGAAGCTGAAATATGGCTGCGCTGCGATTGAAGACGCGGCGTCTGACGTGACCTTTAAAGTCACGCGGATCGGAAGCAATGTGGACAAGGAGTTTACGCAGGAGGATCTGGCCGCCATTGCGGAACCTCGCGTGCAGGAGATTTTCCAGTTGATCCGCCAGGAAGTGAAACGTCTTGGCTACAGCGAACAGCCGGGGGGATATATTCTGATCGGCGGAACGGTATCCATGCCGGGGCTGCTCAAGATTGCCCAGCAGGAGCTGGAAGCCTCCGTACGGATCGCGGTTCCGGATTTCATCGGCGTTCGCGATCCCGCTTATACCGGAGGCGTCGGGATCTTGCATAAAGTGATCAGGAACTTTCGGATCCGCAGCGGCGGTTCGAATCCCAAGAAGAGCGCCAACCGGAGCAAGGCTCCAGGACCGCAGGAAACCGCTCGTCCGAAAACCGGCTTGATGGAACGACTCAAAAATTTGTTTAGCGAATTTATATAGGAGTACAGGAATGATGCACGGGCCATCCATGCATATTGAGGGGGAGATGGAAGAGTATGTTGGAATTTGATTTCGAAATGGAGAGCTTGGCACAAATCAAGGTGATCGGGGTTGGCGGCGGCGGAAGCAACGCGGTGAACCGGATGATCGAGAACGGCGTGCAGGGCGTAGAGTTTATTACGGTCAACACGGATGCTCAAGCGCTGCATCTGGCCAAGTCCGAACATAAATTGCAAATCGGGGACAAGCTCACCCGCGGTCTCGGCGCCGGCGCCAATCCGGAAGTCGGCAAGAAAGCGGCGGAAGAATCCCGCGATTTGATCGCGAATACGTTGAAAGGCGCGGACATGGTGTTTGTCACTGCCGGGATGGGCGGCGGCACCGGGACCGGCGCAGCGCCGGTGATCGCCGAAATCGCCAGAGAGTGCGGCGCGCTGACGGTTGGCGTTGTAACCCGTCCGTTTACTTTTGAAGGACGCAAGCGCTCTTCGCAAGCGGAGCTGGGCATCGAAGCCCTGAAGGAGAAGGTCGATACGCTGATCGTCATCCCGAACGACCGCTTGCTTGAGATTGTTGACAAGAAGACGCCGATGCTGGAAGCGTTCCGTGAAGCGGACAACGTCCTGCGTCAAGCCGTGCAAGGCATCTCCGACCTGATCGCCGTGCCGGGTCTCATCAACCTCGACTTCGCCGACGTGAAGACGATCATGACCGAACGCGGATCCGCCCTGATGGGGATCGGTCTTGCGACCGGCGAGAACCGTGCAGCCGAGGCGGCGCGCAAAGCGATTATGAGCCCGCTGCTGGAGACTTCGATCGAAGGCGCGCGCGGCGTGATCATGAACATTACCGGCGGAGCCAACCTGTCTCTGTACGAAGTGAACGAAGCTGCCGAAATCGTCATTTCCGCTTCCGATCCGGAAGTGAATATGATCTTTGGTGCGATTATCGACGAGAACATGAAGGAAGAAATCAAAGTGACGGTCATCGCCACCGGCTTCGAGAACAAGCCATTGCCTAATCGCAAGTCGGCGGCGTCTGCTCCCGGCGCTCCGGAGCCTCAGGAATCCCGTCCGAATTCGGCCTCCACGTTGCGACCGTTCGGCAATCAGCCAAGCGGCGACCAGTTGGATATTCCGACGTTTCTCCGCAACCGTTCGCGGAACAACAACGAATAGGTGATCAGCTTTTAATACGTCTTCCCCAAGACCTTGACCCGAATCCGGGACAGGGTCTTTTTTCTATTTCTCCATTCTGCGAATCTCTCCCGCTGTGTCGACAAAAATAGTGGCATTCTACTTTCAATTTTAGACAGACTTTCTCGTTCGTTCTCTTTATACTGATAAGCATCTACCCAGGCAGGTGAATGCCGTTGGTTGTCTATATCGATCTCCTATTTCTGATGAACCTATTGATCGATGGAAGCTTGCTCCTGGTTACGGCCTGGATGCGGAAGCAACAAATCATCCTTTGGCGGCTGGCTTTGTCCGCAACTGTTGGAGCGATGTATGTCGTCATGATGTTTTTGCCGGAGCTCTCGTTTCTGTACACGTTTCTGGTAAAGTTTCTTTTCTCTGTCGCGATGTTGTGGATCGCGTTCGGATTTGGAAGTTTGCAAAACTACTTACGGAATATGGGAGCTTTTTATATTGTCAATTTTGCGGCAGCCGGCGGGATTCTGGGTGTGCATTATTTGCTGCAGGACTCCGGGGAAATCTGGAGCGGAATTTGGTATTCGGCATCCGGCGGGCTTTCGTTCTCGCTTAAAATCGGAGCCGTGTTTATTCTGATTTGTTTTTTTGCCGTTTTGTTCTGGTTTAAGCGGGTGATCGATTCCCGTCAGCGGCAGGAACGGATTCACTCCTTTTTAGCTGAGCTTGAGGTGCGCGTCGAAGAGACAACGATTACCTGTACAGGACTGATCGATACGGGCAATCAATTATCGGATCCGCTGAGCCGGCTGCCGGTCACGGTTATGGAGGCTTCGCTTTGGGAGCGGGTTCTCCCTCCGTCGTATCGGGAGAAGCTGGCTGACGAGCGTGCGGACAACCTCATCCTGGAGCTGACGGAGGCCGGGGATTTTCCTTGGCCGGAGCGGCTGCGGCTGGTTCCCTACCGAGGAATCAACAAGGGAACGCAGTTTATGCTGGCGCTCAAGCCTGACGAAGTGACGGTGCGTCTGGAGGGGCGGGAGCATCGTTCGACCCGGGTGCTGATCGGCCTGGACGGGGGACGGTTATCGACGGAGGGAACCTACCGGGCGATTGTTCATCCCGCGCTGGTAGAGACAGCAGAGGCTAATGACAGTACAGGCACCATACGTAAAACGGGAACGTAACTTAGGAGGACACGAAACCATGCATGTAAAGTGGAAAATGATGCTGCAGCTGCAGTATTACCGGCTGCTGTTTCTTTTTGGACTAAAAAGCGAAGAAATCTACTATATCGGTGGCAGCGAAGCGCTGCCGCCCCCGTTGACGCGCGAAGAGGAGGAGTATTTGCTGCAGCGGCTGCCGAGCGGCGATTCGGCGATCCGGGCCATGCTGATCGAGCGCAACCTGCGGCTTGTGGTTTATATCGCCAGAAAATTCGAGAATACGGGGATCAATATCGAGGACCTGGTCTCTATCGGCGCGATCGGCCTGATCAAGGCGGTGAATACCTTTGACCCGGAGAAGAAGATCAAGTTGGCTACTTATGCGTCCCGGTGTATCGAAAACGAAATTTTAATGTATCTGCGCCGCAACAGCAAGATCCGCACGGAGGTGAGCTTCGATGAGCCGCTCAACATCGATTGGGACGGCAATGAGCTGCTGCTCTCCGACGTGCTTGGCACCGAGAACGATACGATCTACCGCAACATTGAGGAGCAGGTGGACCGCAAGCTGCTGCACAAAGCGCTCGATAAATTAACCGAGCGGGAACGCATGATTATGGAGCTGCGATTCGGGCTGGTTGACGGCGACGAGAAGACACAGAAGGATGTGGCCGATCTGCTGGGGATTTCCCAATCCTACATCTCACGTCTGGAGAAACGGATTATTAAACGGCTGCGCAAGGAATTTAACAAGATGGTCTAAATACGATCCTTCAGCAGGATTCGACATCAATCAGCTTCGTGATTTTGCTTCGTCATCGAAAGAGGGTTGCGGAATAAAAATACAGCCCCGGGAGATACTGTTCATTAGTTTCTCCTTGGGAGGTTTAGACACGATGACCCGAAACAAAGTCGAAATTTGCGGTGTCGATACCGCAAAATTGCCCGTTCTAACCAATGCGGAAATGCGTGAATTGTTCCACTCGTTGCAGCAGGACCACGTAAGATCAGCCAGAGAAAAGTTAGTAAATGGCAACCTGAGACTCGTGCTGAGCGTCATCCAGCGATTCAACAATCGGGGGGAGTATGTGGACGACCTGTTCCAGGTTGGCTGCATTGGACTCATGAAAGCCATCGATAATTTCGACTTATCGCAGAACGTCAAATTCTCCACGTACGCCGTGCCGATGATCATCGGGGAAATCCGGCGTTATCTGCGGGACAACAACCCGATCCGCGTCTCCCGCAGCCTGCGCGACATTGCCTACAAAGCGCTGCAAATGCGGGACAACCTGACCAATCAGAACTCGCGCGAACCTACGATTTTCGAGATCTCAGAAGCGTTAGGCTTGCCGAAGGAGGACGTCGTCTTTGCCCTTGACGCCATCCAGGATCCGGTCTCCTTGTTTGAACCGATTTACCATGACGGCGGCGACCCCATTTACGTGATGGACCAAATCAGCGATGACAAGAACAAGGACGTGTCCTGGATCGAGGAAATTGCTCTGCGCGAAGCGATGCAGCGGTTAGGCCGCCGTGAGAAAATGATCTTGTCCATGCGTTTCTTCGAAGGAAAAACGCAAATGGAGGTCGCCGATGAGATCGGGATCTCCCAGGCGCAAGTATCCAGGCTCGAGAAATCCGCCATTTTACAAATGCAGAAGCATGTGAAGTCGTAAGTTCGGTCCCTGCGGGGACCTTTTTTTGTTGTGAACATTCCCATATCCTGAACGGCTGCCTCTTAGGTATCATGGAAGTGATGCAGTACGCGTGTGAAGCGAGAGATGCAGGAGGGAAATAGGATGAAGTATTACATTGGCGAGTTTTCCTCGCTGCTGGGCATCACCCGGGATACGCTGAGGTTGTACGAGAAGCATGACATCGTCAAGCCGGTCAAGGACCGTCGCAACAGCTACCGCTATTTCAATGACCTGGATGCCAGGGATCTGCTGATGAGCCGGTGGTATCGAAGCTTGCAGATTCCGCTGCAGGACGTGGCCGGCCTCATTCGGAACGCTTCGCTGGGTGACATTCTCGACAAACTGGAGAGCAGCAAACAGGAGCTGGAGGAGGAAATACGTAAAAGCACGATGCTGTTACATAAGCTCGGCGAACTGAGCCGGGAAATTCAGAGCTTGGAGCGCCGGCTCTACCAATGCAGGGTGGTGAACAGGCCGGGTCTATATCGATTGAAGCAGACGGACAAGAATGATCTGCTCAACACAAAGGGCCTGGAAGGCACGATTAACGCATTGATGGAAGTGTTGCCTTACTCCTTTTATTGCTTCCGTATTGAGCGGGATTCCATCGAGTCGGAGGGGGACTCATTGGATTTCAGCTGGGGCTTATCGATCTCCGAAGACGAGGTGAGTCAGCTCGGAATTGAACTCGATGAGCATCTGGAGTATATTCCGCCGTCCCGTTGTGTGTCTTCCGTGATCCTGTCGCCTCAAAGCGAGGATTTCACCAAGGAATCGTTAAGATTTATGTTGGAGTACATGGCTGAGCAGCGATATACGATTTCCGGCGCGGCGACCGGGCGGTTAATGTTAACCGAAAATCATATAGGGACAAAGCGATCCTTCCTGGAAATACAAATCCCTATAGAGGAAATCTGTTGACCTTAGTGCGGCACCAAGGTTTATGATTGGAAAGAAGCCATTTTTCATCATTATATGTGAAAATAATCACAACAAATAGGCTTCGATATGCAGGAAGGGGAGATTAAGCAATGCGCAGCAAACGATTTAACAAAATGCTCATGTTATCCATCTGCATCGTTTTGGTTGCGGCGATGTTTGGCTGGGGGTGGCAATCCGGGAAATTGGGAAACCGCTCTTCGAAAGCGGAGGCCGCTTCGGAGTTTAAGGCGGGGACCTATACCGGGGAGGCCGAAGGCAAAGACGGCGTAATCCAAGTCAAAGTGACGATGGAGCAACCGGATCGGATCAAGGACATCGAAATTGTCAGCCAGACAGAAACCGAAGGACTTGGCGATTCCGCTTTGAACAAAATCAAAGAGCAAATTCTGGAGAACCAGTCGCTGGCGATCGACGCGGTAAGCGGCGCAAGCTTATCAAGCGAGGCCATGCTGAAAGCCGTGGAAGATGCCGTGAAGAAAGCGGGCGGCGATGTCAACGCCTTGAAATCGGTCAGCGTCAAGAAGCCCGGCGTAGGCAAGACGGAGAAGCTCCAGGCGGACGTTGTCGTGGTCGGCGCAGGGGCATCCGGCGTATCGGCAGCGGTGACGGCGGCGGACAAAGGGGCTAAGGTCGTGATCATCGAGAAAACCGGGGTGATCGGCGGGGCGAGCAACCTGTCTTGGGCCGGCAAATTCTATAATTCTTCCGCAGCGGTTTCCAGCGGATTAAAGGTGAATGTGGAGCAGGAAATCTCCAATTGGATCGTCAATAACCACTGGAGAGTGGATGCGGCGGCTATCCGCCAATATATTACGAAATCCGGGGACACCTACGATTGGCTGAAAAGCAAAGGGTACGTGACGACGTTTATGAACTTCGGCGGTGAGCAACTTCACGTGCTGCCGGCTTATAGTACCCGCGAGCAGACCCTTCGCAAGATGCTGGCGGCTTCCGTGGAGAAGAACGGCGGCAAAGTCATTACCGAAACGACCGCGAAGAAGCTGATGACGGACGCCAAAGGTGCCGTAACCGGCGTCGTAGCGGAGAAAGCGGACGGAACTACGCTGGAAATCAGTGCGAAGAGCGTGGTTATGGCAACGGGCGGATACGCCGGAAACAAGGAAATGGTGAAGGAAGCTTTTGGCTTTGAAGGCGTTAACGGCGGACTTGCGCAGAACATTGGCGAAGGTCTGAAAATGTCCTGGGCGGTTGGCGCAAAGGTGCCGGACAACTTCGGCGGTCAAATGCTGCATCAGACGTTGGCCAGAGGGACAAGCAACCTGAAGAAGCAATATTCGTCCTTTGAAGCCACCTATCCGATGATGCTGAGTTATCTGCCAACCTTGATGAACGTGGGTCCTTCGGGAGCCCGATTCCGTGACGAGGCGGCTACTCTGACAGCGGTCGCAGCGGCCAACACCAGTGCGTTTAACGGGCCGTATCATCTGGTGATCGTCTCGCAATCGCAGTTGAAGGCTTTGGAAGCGAAAGGCATGAACGGGATCAAAGCGCCGGGGCTGCCTGGACTGCCACCGGAATTTTACGCGGATTTCACCGAACAATTCAAGCTGGATACCCCATGGAAGAACGTCGTATCCGTGTTTGACTCGATGGTGAAAAATGGGGACGGGTTTAAAGGCAACACAATTGAGGAGTTGGCCAAAAATGCCGGAATGGACGCAGAGGTATTCAAAGAGGCGTTCAACAAATATACCCAAGCAACGAAAACCGGCGTAGACACCGAGTTTGGCAAATCCAAAGACTACTTGCAGCCGATGGGCGACGGTCCTTATTATGCAATCATCGCCGAAATCAACAACCTGGGTTCGGTTGGCGGCTTGCTCGTAAATCCGAAATTCCAAGTGCTGAACGACAAACGGGTGCCGGTGCAAGGACTTTACGCAGTTGGGCTTGAATCCGAAGGCGTGCTGTTTAACGACACTTATGTCGGCAATGGCGTAGGCATCGGTTATTCGTTCACCTCCGGACGTCTGGGCGGTGAGAACGCGGCTGCGGGGGCGTTGGGTAAATAATAGAATAGATGGAACCTGACTTGCGGGAGGACTTCATTTCCGGGATCTTTGGATCCCGGGTGAAGTCCTTTTCGCATTGCCTCCCGTTTCTTTTCCCGTGGCCAAGGGCGCATGTGCCGAATCTCTCGCACATATAGTAAAGGGACGGAGTGAATCAGACGGGACGGGGGCGGTAAAACCATGGATAATGTGGTGAGGGCGAGTATGAAAATATCCGATTTCCAGACGAAGGATGTCATTAATGTCGTGGACGGGAAGCGGCTCGGGCATATCAGCGACCTGGAGCTGGACTTGAGACAAGGGGTCATCGAAGCGATTGTCGTACCCGTCGGGGCTAAATTCATGGGGTTATTTGGCGGCGGCAGCGATTTGATTATCCCCTGGAAAAACATCGTAAAAATCGGATCCGATGTCGTTCTGGTCAAAATGGAGGAGCTGCGCGAATCCCGAACGCAAACGACCTACGATACTACCGTGTACATCGATCGGGACGGGCGGGCGGAGCGGCGAAGCTAGAAAACCGCAAGCGGCGCCGGGCTGATTTGTGGTAGACTTGTACTATTAGACGGAAGCCTCCGCTTGGCCCGGCTGAATTCAAGATTCGATGTCGAATATGCTTCTAGGAACTACTTCGTGATCAAAAGCCGTTTTTTTAATTACCTTAAGGAGATGGATGATGGAACCGTTTGTAAGGAATGCTAACGATCAACAACCGGAACGGTTCGAGCTGGCCCCTTGGTCGGAGCTGATCCCGGGATTAAGCGTTGGATTTACCGGTAGAACGGGCGGGGTCAGCGAACCGCCGTACGATCAATTGAATCTTGCCTACCATGTCGGCGATCATCCGCAGCAGGTCTTGGAGAACCGGCGCCGGTTAGCGAAAGCGCTGGGCTTCTCCCCGGAAGGCTGGACCTGCGGGGAGCAGGTTCACGGCAACGCCGTCGCCGTGGTTCGGTCCGAAGACCGCGGCAAAGGCTATCTGGACCGCAGCAGCGCTTTTCAGGAAACGGACGGGCTGTTGACGAACGCGCCGGGGGTGCTGTTGACTTCGTTTTATGCGGACTGCGTCCCGCTGTACTTCGCCGATCCCGTGCAGGGCGTCGTCGGCTTGGCTCATGCCGGCTGGAAAGGGACGGTTCGCCTGATCGCAGCAGAGATGGTCCAAACGATGGAGCGCGTGTTCGGCAGCCGGCGCAGCGAGATACGAACAGCGATTGGCCCCAGCATCGGGGACTGCTGCTACGAGGTAGACGAAGCGGTTATGGAGAAAGTCCGGGAGGCGTTGCCCCCTGAAGATGAACTGGCGGGGAAGAAGCCTTATGCTCCTGTACCTAATCGTGCGGGGAAAACGATGCTGAACTTGAAAGAAATGAATCGAATCATTATGATTAAAGCAGGAATATTGCCGACTCATATCGAATGTACAACATGGTGTACAAGCTGTCATCCGGAGTATTTCTACTCTTATCGGGCGCAAGGTGGCGTTACCGGGAGGATGGCAAGCTGGATAGGCATAAGAGAGAGGTGATCCTTCCCGTGTCGCTGAAGGAACGGATACAGCACGTGGAAGAGCGGATAGCTGCGGCTTGCGAACGTAGCGGAAGGAAACGCGAGGAAGTACATGTTGTCGCCGTAACCAAATATGTATCCGCCGAAGCTACGCGTGAAGTGCTGGAGGAAGGCATTAAGCATATCGGCGAGAACCGCCCGCAAATCGCCGTTCCCAAATGGGAAGCGCTGGACGGGCAAGGAACCTGGCATTTCATCGGCCATCTGCAGAGCAATAAGGTCAAGGATGTCATTGGGAGATTTCAATATATTCATTCGCTGGACCGGCTGTCGCTGGCCCGGGAATTGGAGAAACGGGCTGCCGCGCTGGGAATTAGCGTTACGGCTTTCCTGCAGGTGAATGTATCCGGCGAGGAGTCCAAGCAGGGGATTACGCCGGAGACGGCGGCGGATTTTCTGCGGGATCTCGCGGAAATGAAGCATATCCGGATTGCCGGACTGATGACGATGGCCCCGATCGAAGAGGAGGCAGAGCGGACAAGACCGGTCTTCCGACGGCTTCGCGAGCTGCGCGATCAACTGAACGCCTTATCGATTACCGCAGAGCCGTTGACGGAGCTGTCGATGGGCATGTCGGGTGATTTTGAAGTCGCGATTGAGGAAGGGGCCACTTGGGTGCGCCTAGGAACGATTTTAGTGGGGAAAGGGGAATTGACGTAATGGGAGTAATGAACCGGTTCATGAACTTTCTGGGCTTGCAGGAGGAGGAAGAGATCGTGGAACGCGAACGCTTTTCCGGGCAAGAAGATGCGGAAATTGAAACCCCAAGCTTTGAACCCCGTAAGAATCAGAGAGGAAACAACGTGGTCAGCATTCACTCCCAGAAGAATGTCAAAGTGATCCTCTATGAGCCTCGCTCCTATGAAGAAGCGCAGGAAATCGCTGACCATTTGCGTTCCCACCGTTCGGTCGTGGTTAATCTGCAACGGGTTCGCAATGATCAGGCGATGCGTATTATCGATTTCTTGAGCGGGACGATTTACGCACTTAGCGGCAGCATTTCCAAGGTTGGCGCGAATATTTTTCTGTGCACGCCGGATACCGTCGAAATTCAGGGGTCCATCACAGAAATTTTAACGGAGGATTCCGATTACAACAGAATGAGGTGATGACAGCTTGATAGGCTATATCGATTCCATCGTTTGGCTGCTGTACAATATTTATTTCTATATGATCCTGGTTTACATTTTGATGTCTTGGGTGCCTAACGCCCGCGACAGCTTTATCGGCGAACTGCTCGGCAAGCTGGTGGAACCTTATTTGGCTCCTTTCCGGCGGTTTATCCCCCCGATCATGGGGATGATTGACATTTCTCCGATTATCGCCTTGTTCGTTCTCCGATTGGCTGCTTTCGGATTAATGAGCGTTCTTCGCTTTATCTTCGGGTATTGAGATGAAAGCCGATATTTATGAACACTTCAAACCGGAGGAACGGCCGTTCGTCGACCGGGCCTGGGAATGGGTGGTGAATGCCGGGGATTATCATGAAGTCAAGCTTAGCGACTTCCTGGATCCGCGGCAGTGTTATATTCTGGAGTCTCTGGCGAATCGACATCCGGACACGCAAATTCGGCTGGACGGCGGTTATGAGGGCGCGGAACGACGCCGGGCGCTGATTGCTCCGGATTACCGGGATCTCAGCCAAGAACCGATGGGAATGAAAGTGCTCGACATCACCTCGGGGGACCAAAAGTTTCTTGCCCTTCAGCATGGTGATTATTTGGGGGCCATTTTGGGATTGGGTCTCAAACGCGACAAAATCGGCGACATACATGTCCGGGAGGACGGATGCCATGTCGTGGTTGCCGAAGAGATTGCTCCCTACCTGCAGTTGAATCTGCGTCAGGTGCATCGCGTCAGCGTATTCACCGGGCTGCTGAACCTGAGCGAACTCAGGACGATGGAGAAGGAGCTGGAGCCGCTGGAATTAACGGTGGCTTCTTTACGGCTCGATGGCATCGTCAGCGACGTTTTTCGCCTAAGCCGCAGCAAAGTGTTGATCCCGATCAAAGCGGGCCGTTGCCGGGTAAACTGGAGAACGGAGGAAGATCCCTCCACACCGCTGAAGGCGGGTGACGTGATTGCACTGCAAGGTTTCGGGCGGTTTAAAGTGCTGGAAGCGGGCAGCCTGACCAAAAAGGGCAGACATCGTGTCAAAATCGGTAAATTTGTGTGAGGCGTTTGCAGGAGATGGCGGATTCTTGTCGAATAAGATAGTTCGAACTGTTTCCTGAATGTATCTCGTGATTGGATTGACCACGTCTTCCCGTGAAGTGCGAGTTCATGAATTCCAAGCTTATGAACCATCGCCTTGCAGGGAAGTTTCGAAATTTCTAGGAGGTGGGGATCATGCCATTAACGCCGCTGGATATACATAACAAAGAGTTTTCCAGACGTATTCGCGGTTACGACGAAGATGAAGTCAACGAGTTTCTCGACCAAGTGATCAAAGACTACGAGATCGTGATCCGGGAGAACAAGGAGCTACATAACCAACTGTTGACTTTGCAAGAGAAACTGGATCATTTCGCCAATATCGAAGAAACGCTCAGCAAGACGATTATCGTTGCGCAGGAAGCGGCTGATGAGGTGAAGAACAACGCGAAGAAGGAAGCTCAGCTGATCGTGAAGGAAGCGGAGAAGAACGCGGACCGGATCGTGAACGAATCGCTGGCCAAATCGCGTAAAATCGCCATGGAAGTGGAAGAGCTCAAGAAGCAGGCTTCCATCTACCGGGCTCGGTTCCGTACGCTGGTGGAAGCGCAGCTGGATTTGCTCAGCAGCGACGGCTGGGATACGCTGGAGACCCGCGAACGTCCCGCTGACAAAGGGCAAGAAGTACAAGAATTGTATTAATCACAACAAACGCCATGGGGCTTCCAACAGAAGCATCCCATGGCGTTTTTTTATCTATCTCCGTCTATCCGATCGATTGGACGGGCTTGCCGGCGATATTCGGAAGGAGAGCTGCCGAGAGTTTGCCTGAACAGGGATAAGAAATGCTTCCTGTCCGCATAACCGACGGCTCGCATGATCTCCTGTACGGGGAGCCGGGTGGAGACCAGCAGTTCGCAGCTTGTCTCGATTCTTCTCTTCTGTACGTAATCGTTAAATGTGCAGCCCGCGTATTGCCGGAATAAGCGGTGAAAATGGCGTTCGCTTATATGATTGGCGGAAGCAAAGCTGCGGGCGGTCAGGGGGTGATGCAGGGACGTGTTGATTTGGCGAATGATTTCCTCCATACCTCGGTTTCCCGGCGCAGTTGCAGAACCGGACGCCTCGCGTTCCAAATGGCGTTCCAGCATGACGGCCAATTCGATGAACAAACTGTACAGCTTGATGAGATAGCCGGGGGCCCTTTCCGTAAATTCGCGGTAAGCCCTTCGGAACCAGGTACTCCATTGGCTGTCGCAATCCCGTAAATGGAGCCAACCCGGCCGACCCGGCGTGGCGGCCTCTTCTCCAAACAGGCAGCGTCTGGAACGGTTCAGCTCTTCAAAGCCTGGCAGGTGCTCCAAGCAGGACCGCAGTTTGCTCGGTTCATACAAGCAATTATATACGGTCAACGGTCGGCGGGAACCCGTGTGGCCGGGGCGAAACACATGTTTTGCTCCGGCCGGCAGCAGGAACAAATCGTTGGTTGCGACGCGAACAACCTCATCGTCTATAAAGTGAAACCCCTCTCCATCAGTGACGAGCACGATCTCTACAAACCGATGGCTATGCATTTGCAAATCAAACGTCTCCTCGGCACGGTTGAAGAACAAAGGCAGCGTATCTGTAAAAAAAGCGCTCCCGTCCAAAACCTTCTCCCCTCGGTACAAAGACAACCTGGATCCCTCCTTGGCTGCGGTTGCCCCTATTATAGGCGCAAGCCCAAGCGCGGGTCAATTTAGTTGACCGGGCCTGGGCTTTAGGTAGAGTTTATTGTGCCGGAACGGAACTTGCGGCCAATCGAATATGCTCGATGACGACTTCAACATCTCCCGGAGGTTGCACCTCGATATCGACGGCTTCCGGGGAAGCGATCCGCAGATGCATCCGAGCGGGGGCGGGCGCCGCCGCATGCGGGGCAGGCCGGACACCGGCCGCTGCGCCGGCGGACTTCGGCGATTCCAGGCGCCAGGAGACGTCGATTCGCCCGCCGCCCGGAACGGGGACCGAACCGCGGGCCCAGGATAACCCGCCGCAAGGCTGCGGTGCGATGAGGACCCGGCTCCAACCCGGCTCAAGACTGCGTACCCCGAGAACGTAAGCACCCAGGAAGTAGGCCGGTCCTGCGGACCAGGCGTGGCAATGGCTCCTTGTCAGCAGGTTCGGGTTCGCCCGATTTTCGGCGAAATGCGGATACATTTCCCAACAGGTCGTAGCCCCCCAATCGATCATTTGCCCGTATTGGTGGCGAATGTCTTCGATCATGACCTCCCATTCGCCCAGCTTGGCCAGCGCCTCGTAATAGAAGAAAGACATAAACGGGCTGCCGATTTGCACGAAGGAGCGAGGCGGGCGCCGAATGAGACCTTCAACGGAAGCGAGCCTGCGGGTCTTCGCCCCGGCTTGCTCAGGGATGCCGCACAATAAGGCGATGACTTGCGTCTGAATGCTGAAGATGTCGGAAGGCCGCCCGTCCGCATGGATGCAGTCGAGGTAGGCCTCGCGTTCTTCCGACCATAAATGAGCATTGATGGCCTCGGCCAACTGGTTGGCCTGAACGGTGTAGAACTTTTCAGCTTCGGCATTGCCGAGAACCGAAGCCAGTGCGGCTGCGGAAGACAACGCTTTAACCAGGAACATGTTCTGGTGCGTAACGATGCCGTCGTTAGGCTGGTCCATCGGAGCCCAATCGAGCAGGTTCCAACTGCGGATCTGCAGCAGCCCCTCGTCATTCAGCCGGCTTAAATAATGTTTCAGGGTGTACTCGATGTGCGGGAAGATATCTTTAGCAAAGGTGTTGTCCCCCGTTTGGCGATACAGCTCCAGACAGGCGATCACCCAGAAGAACGTCCAGTTGGGGATCACGCTGTTCCATCCGCTGGGCACCTGGTTGGCGTAGAACGGGGTCTGGAACTTAGAACCGGGGACGAGCCGCAGACAACGTTCCACGATCCGGTCAGCCCCGAACAGATAATAATTGATGAGCGCCTCATTTCGAGCGTCGCCGACCCAGAAGGTTTGCTCGTACATCGGACAGTCGACGAAGGTGTCCTCCATACAAAGCCGGGTCGTATGTTGACTGATTTGCCAAATCTCATTTAAGCGCGGATCGGATGACTGGAACTGGCCGATCTCAGCAATGGGATAGTTGCTCTGCAGCATCCGAAGGGAGTAGATGCGAACCGGGGCAACCGCGTCCCGTACCGTAACCTGGCAGTAACGCAGCCCTCTTCTCACCGGAGAAGTGTAGCGACGGCGCCCCCCGGCACAGATGTAGCGAAGCGTGTGATCCAGTCCATACGTATCCTGACGTTGTCCCTCATGCATAAATTCAAATCCGTAGAAATCAAGAACGGTTCCTTCCGGCGCCTCCACCTCGAACTCCAGATATCCCGACAGCTCCTTGCCGAAATCGATCACCAGCTCGGTATCCGCGTCAGGGAACCAGGGGACTTCGCCGGGGGCGGGACCGGGGATGACAACATTCTGCAAAGCGGCGGGAATGGACAGGGGGACTTCCTGCCTCTTCCATACGGAGAGGATAAAGACATCTTCCCGGCTGACCAGCGCTTCAGGAACGGGGCGAAGCCAAGTCGTAAATCCCAGCAGACCTGCCGCATCCGAGATTCCTTTGGCTCTCACATAATCCGGATGTGCGTCATTCATCGGCGGGGCCGGCTGATGATCGTAACGAATGCCGCCGTCGAAGGGGCCGAGGGTTACAAAAGCGGACGCATCATCCCGTTGGGTGAGGTTGTTATCCTGAAGGAACGAGAGGGGAGACAGAAACTCTAGCGGCTCCTCTGCATCCATGGCAAAATGATACCCGCCCCCGTGCGTGCCCCCGCTTACATCGATCAGCAATAAATGGTCGCCCGGTTCGAGATCCAACTGAAGGAAGCGTTCAGGGGCTTCCCCGGTGAGCGAGGTCTCGTCGTAATGAACCCCATCCAGGCTGCAGCTCCGAAAAGTCCCCCCAACATCGATAAATGCTAGCGTGGCTTTACCCTGCTGTTTACAGCGTATCACGGTCGCTAACCATCCTAGGAACTCCGCCGGGTTGGCCGTATCCGTGCTCTCTTCATAAAAATGGTTGCGCAGGTCGATTGCCGCGGTATACTGTACGGGCTTGACCTGACTAAGGCGCTCGATGCGCCGGGGATAAACGGGCTCTTCCGTCAAATAAGGAATGTCCCTCGGCACCGGCATTCCCCAAGGCTCGCAACCCGCCGGACCGATGACATCGGCTGGCTGCCACTCCGGGCCGGGTTTGTAATCCGGCCGAATCCAGGCGTCGTTCCAGAGCCGGGCGTCGATTTTCTCGGCAAAAGCGTGCTGGCAGGACATACGGGGGGAACGCCGGTCATGACCCGGGTGGATGACGGTTAACCAGGTGCCGTCGGTCGATACCTTCACACTGGAAGAGGCTGCTCCTGGATTGTGCCGGGCGCTCCCAACCTCCAATTGAGCCAGCAGCCCGCCGCGCCCTCGCAGATAATAGAAGTTGCTGATGCCAAAATGCATAACCATGACCGCAATAACATTGGTTTGTCCCGGTCTCAACAAATGGCTGATCTCGTATTCGTCATAGGCTAAACGGAATGGCCAGGATCGCGGAGGGCCTTGCCCAACCCGTTGTCCGTTGACGTATAGCACGTACCTGGAGTCGGCCGTCAATTTGAGATATACCTGCTCGTGATTCTCATCCGGCCACGTAAATGTTTTGCGAAAACAACTCCAATCGTTGCGCGGGCTGGCCTCGCCGGAGTGCCAGATCCATTTGGCTTGCCAGAGGGTCTGCATCGGTGTACTCGCTCCTTTTCGTATCAAGTGATCTCCCTTCCATTATAAGAGAGGAGGGATTGGAACAAAGGAGGGCATTCCGTACTCGTGTGGGGGAAAACGGACATTTAGGCATAACACAACCTTCCGTGAGGCAACGGCCCAAAGCGCCGGTTTGCTTGATGTTGACATAAGGGAGTCAATACGATATAACTATTTACATATTGTACTTGCATCATGGAAGCATTCGATGATGGGAACCAGTACGCTGCGATTTTGTTCCCCAGAGAGTTGGCGCCTTGCTGAAAGCCAACGTTCAAAGCGCGGACGGAAGATCCTCCCGGAGAAGCAAAGCTGAACTCTTTTTAATCGGATTTTCATCACCGAGAAGGTTGGATGAAGCTAGGGATGAATTTCCGCTTAGTAAGCTTTGCCGGTTGTCGGCCGTTATACCGACCCCATATGAAGCGTATGGGATCGAGGTGTCATGCCTATTTGCGGCCGCGTTCAGTCGGCGGCTGCGTTTGAAGCGCATGAAACAAGGGTGGTAACGCGAGCAACAGTCTCGTCCCTTTTAGGGGCGGGGCTTTTTTTATTTTCCAGGCTGAACCAAAGAAAGGAAGAGAAATATGAAGAAAGTCGACGTCAAAGAAAATGCGCGTACGCGCGACTTGCGGATTCTGGACAAATGGAGCCGCGAAAACACGTTCAAGCGGAGTATCGAAAACCGGGCGGGCCGGCCGAATTACGTTTTCTTCGAAGGACCGCCAACCGCCAACGGCTTGCCGCATATCGGGCATGTGCTGGGACGCGTCATAAAGGACTTTGTCGGCCGCTACCAAACGATGAAAGGCTATCGCGTCGTCCGCAAAGCGGGCTGGGATACGCACGGCCTGCCGGTCGAACTGGGCGTGGAGAAGGAGCTAGGCATCTCCGGCAAGCAGGAGATCGAGAAGTACGGAATCGAAGCTTTCGTGAAAAAATGTAAAGACAGCGTGTTCGGCTACGAAAAACAATGGCGCGAGTTTACCGAAGCGATTGCATACTGGGTGGATCTCGACGATCCGTACATCACCCTGAACAACAGCTACATCGAAAGCGTGTGGAACATCCTGGCGACGATCCATGATAAGGGCTTGCTGTATCGCGGTCATCGCGTCAGTCCGTATTGCCCTTGCTGTCAGACATCGCTGAGCTCCCACGAAGTGGCGCAAGGTTATGAAGACGTCAAGGACCTCAGCGCCACGGCCAAATTCAAGCTGAACGATACCGGCGAATATGTGCTGGCCTGGACGACCACGCCTTGGACGCTGCCGTCCCACGTGGCTCTGGCGGTCAATCCGGACATGGAATATGCCCGGGTACAGCAGGGAGACGGCGTATACATCGTCGCGAAGAATCTGGTCGAGAAAGTCATGAAAGGCGATTACACGGTATTGTCGACGCATAAAGGCTCGGAATTCGTGGGCAAAACCTACACGCCGCCATTCACCTACATTCAAGCGGAGAACATCAACGTCATCGTAGGCGCTTCGTTCGTCACCGACGCCAGCGGTACGGGGATCGTCCACATGGCGCCGGCGCACGGCGAAGACGACTACCGCGTCTGCCGCGAGAACGGGATCAGCTTCGTCAGCGTTGTCAACGGCCAAGGTCGTTATACCGACGTGGTGACTGATTTTGCCGGCCGCTTTGTGAAGGACTGCGATCTCGACATCGTCAAGCTATTGTCTGAGCAAGGAACGCTGTACAGCAAGGAGAAATACGAGCACAGCTATCCGTTCTGCTGGCGTTGCAAATCGCCGCTGCTCTATTATGCGATGGAGAGCTGGTTTATTGAAACGACCGCGGTGAAGGATCAACTGATCGCCAACAACAATTCGGTGGAATGGTATCCGGGGCATGTCCGTGAAGGCCGATTTGGCAAGTTCCTCGAAGAGCTGGTCGACTGGAACATCAGCCGGAACCGTTATTGGGGGACGCCGCTGAACGTGTGGGTATGCCCGGATTGCGGCGGGCAGTTTGCACCGCACAGCATCGCCGATCTGCGGGAGCATGCGGTCGGCCATGTCAGCGAAGATCTGGAGCTGCATAAGCCGTATGTGGACGAAGTGAAAGTCCATTGCCCGCACTGCGAAGGCGGCGTGATGGAGCGGACGAGCGAAGTGATTGACGTCTGGTTCGACAGCGGTTCGATGCCGTTTGCACAGCATCATTATCCGTTCGAGAACCAGGAGACGTTCGCGGAGCAATTCCCGGCAGACATGATCTGCGAAGGGATCGACCAGACGCGTGGCTGGTTCTACAGCTTACTGGCCGTATCCACGCTGTTCACCGGCCAAACGCCGTACAAGGCGGTTATCGCCACCGGCCACGTGCTGGACGAAAACGGGCAGAAAATGTCCAAATCCAAAGGCAACGTCATCGATCCTTGGGAAATCATCAATGAGTTCGGCACGGACGCATTCCGTTGGGCGCTCCTGTCCGATAGCGCACCTTGGAACAGCAAGCGGTTCTCCAAAGGGATCGTGGCCGAAGCTAAATCCAAAGTAGTCGACACGTTGGTGAACACGCATGCGTTCCTGACACTGTACGCCGGCATCGACGGCTATAAACCTGAGGATCATGCTTACCGTCCTTCGGAGAATAAGCTGGACCGCTGGATTCTGTCTCGTCTGAACAGCTTGATTCCGGTCGTTGACAAGGGGCTGGCCGTTAATGATTTCGTCAACTCCTCGCAAGCGATCGAAGGGTTTATCGACGAGCTGAGCAACTGGTATATTCGTCGTTCCCGCGACCGCTTCTGGGGCAGCGGCTTGACCGAGGACAAATTGTCCGCTTATCAGACATTGACACATGTGCTGCTGACGGTATCCAAGCTGATCGCTCCATTTGCTCCGATGATCGCCGAGGATATCTTTACTAACCTGGGCGGCGGAGAGAGCGTCCACCTGGCGGATTACCCGCAAGCGGATGAATCGCTGATCGATCTGGCTCTGGAAAAAGACATGGAAAGCGCGCGGCAAATCGTCGAACTCGCCCGCAATGTGCGTAACGAGAGCGGCATCAAAACGCGTCAGCCCTTGTCCAGCCTGATTGTGTCTATGGATCGCGAGTTTGCGGTCAGCGAATATGAGGAGATCATCAAGGAAGAGATCAACGTTAAGGCGATCGACATCGAAACGAGCGACAGCGGCTTCGTTGATTTCACCCTGAAGATGAACCTGAAGGTAGCCGGCAAGAAATACGGTAAAAATGTTGGCTTCCTGCAAGGATACCTGAAGAATCTTGCGCCGAATCAAACCCGCGCCATTGTGGAGCAAGGTCAATTTACGGCAACCTCTCCGGAAGGCGAGGAGCTGACGGTAACTGCGGATGAGTTGCTCGTCGAGAAACAGGCGAAGCCGGGGTACGCTTCCGCTTCCGGTTACGGATTAACCGTAGCGCTGAATACGGATATCACGCCGGAGCTGGAGCAAGAGGGCTGGGTGCGCGAAGTCGTTCGCGCCGTGCAGGATACCCGTAAGAAGCTGGATTTGCCGATTGAGAAACGCGTGCACCTCACCCTTGAGGTGGATGACGAATTGAAAGCGGCCATCACCGCGTTTGAGCATGTTTTGCGGGAGAACGTACTGATTACCGACGTTGCTTTCGGCAAGCCGCAAGGCCCTGCAGAAACGGTGGATCTCGGCAGCAAAACGATCGCTATTTCGATCGACGCATAAACGCCTGAATGGAGCTTTTCCAGGAGGGCCATAATAGTAGCAATTGAAGCAAACGAGCCTGCGGTCTCCCTAGAAGGGGAACGGGCTCGTTTGTGTTTTAGCAAACTCTGGGGAGCAAAGGATGGGGTGTACATGTCTCGTCGTAAACCGGCGCCCGAACCTGCGGCGGAGCCCTTGCCGGAAACGCCGGAGGAGCAGATGAACGCCATATACCGCCTAACCCTGAACTGGACCAGGCAGTTGGAGAAATCGCGCATCGCCGAATACACCGAATTGCTGAATCGTCCCTGGCGTCTGATTTGGCTGAATCTGTTGTCAGGCACAGCCCGGGGGGTAGGCGTGGCAATTGGCTTTACCTTTTTTGCGGCAACGATCATCTACATCCTGCAGGTTCTCGGGGCGCTAAACCTTCCGATTATCGGCGACTATATCGCGGACATCGTGCGAATTGTACAAAGGCAGCTTGAGCTTAATACGTATTAGAGCCGGTTCCCAGCGAATCCTCGCTGTCTAAATGCTCCGTTGCACTCATATGTTTCCGGTATACACCGTTGCGGTAAAAGCATACGTTCTTCCCGTAGATATCGGTGGCAACGAAGGACTCGTAAGGCTCAACGAATCCGTCCAACTCTTCGGACGCTTCGATCTCCATATCATTGTAATCGTCGATTTCTGAATCCTCGGCCAAAGCCGGCGAATTCGAGGTGCCGTAGCTCTCCACG
Source organism: Paenibacillus phocaeensis (assembly GCF_900021165.1). GTDB lineage: Bacteria > Bacillota > Bacilli > Paenibacillales > Paenibacillaceae > Fontibacillus > Fontibacillus phocaensis. Next base: position 555,278 of record NZ_FCOQ01000018.1, read on the forward strand.
ATCTGCCAGGCGTCTTCCCCGTCAAACCCGTTTTGGTCGTCGCGTTCATCGAGGCTTGTTCGTCCGAACGGAGGGGACAAGAAGCTCTCCTCGACCGGCCGTTTGGCAGAAACGAAGGACTGCGGACTATGTTCTTTACAATACGCCGTTTCCGGAATGGCGCTGAGTCGTTCGTAACTGATCGGCTTGCCGCAAGTTGCGCAGTAGCCGTAGCTGCCGTCCTCGATCCGTTCGAGGGCATCTTCGACCCGGGCCAGATGCAGCTCATGATGCTCGGCGAGGGCCAGATCTTTTCCCCGCTCATAAACCTCCGAACCGAGGTCCCCGGGGTGATTATCGATCGGGCTGAGCTCATTCGTTTGATCACGCATCGATTCATTCATTCCATAATGATCATTGTCCGTTAGCTGATCGATTAAGGCGGTTTTCGCTTCCTTCAATTTTGCGGTGAGTTCCGCAAGTTGTGTTTTGGTTAAATGCGGCATGATTTTTGCTCCTTCCTTCCTGTGTCTAGAGCGGTTGGAGTAACGTCTCTCCTAGCGGTATTTTGTGCAGAACCATGACGAAATACCTAAGGAAAATCCTTTCGCGCATGGACGGGTCATTTCCGGCTGTGCTACAATATACAAGGCTTAGTAGAGGAATATCCTGCCGCTGTAGGGGCGGGAAATGAAAAACGAGGTGACTGACCGCGTGGTATATTTTTTGATTGCATTAATCGTTTTTCTGGTCGACCAAGGCACGAAATATTGGATCGCAACCGGACTGACGATCGGAGAGCAAATCCCGGTGATCGGCAACTTTTTCCTCATCACCTCCCATCGGAACCGCGGTGCGGCGTTTGGCATTTTACAGGATCAGCGCTGGTTTTTTATCGTGGTGACAACGGTCGTGGTGGTTGGGATCATCTGGTACTTGCTGAAAGTGAGAAAGCAACCCAATAAGCTGCTGCCTGTGGCGTTGTCTCTGGTGCTCGGAGGAGCCATCGGGAACTTCCTGGATCGCGCCGTTAGCGGGGAAGTCGTCGATTTTTTGATGTTTAACTTTGGGACGTACACGTTTCCAATTTTTAACGTAGCCGATACTTGTATTGTCGTTGGCGTGGCGCTGATCATTCTGGATTCGCTGCTGGAGCTTCGCCGGGAGAAGCAGGCTGCGGCCCTTCAGGAGCATGAGGAAAACGCATGAGTCTGGACAGCATACAGGAAGATTTCGAAGAAGAGAAGCTCGAGTGGGTGGCCGGTCCGGCCGACGCGAAGGAGCGAATCGATAAATTTGCCAAAACGCAGCTTGGGGAGGAGGTCTCCCGCAGCCAGGTGCAACTGTGGATTGAAGCGGGGAACCTGGTCGTTAACGATGCGCCGGTCAAAGCAAACTACAAGCTGGCGGAGGGGGACCGGGTAGTTCTGATTATCCCGGAAGCTGAGCCGACGGAAATTGTGCCGGAGAACCTTCCGCTCGATATTTATTATGAAGACGGGGATGTCATCGTTGTGAACAAGCCGCCGGGCATGGTGGTGCACCCCGCACCGGGACATGCTTCCGGGACGCTGGTGAATGCCTTGATGTTTCATTGCAAGGACTTATCGGGGATCAATGGCGAGCTTCGGCCCGGCATTGTCCATCGGATCGATAAAGACACGTCCGGTCTAATTATGGCGGCCAAGAACGACAAGGCGCATGCTTCGCTGGCAGCACAGCTGAAGGCGCACTCCGTCACCCGGAAATATTATGCCTTGGTTCATGGCAATGTGAGCCATGATCAAGGCACGGTTGATGCGCCAATCGGCCGTGATCCGCATGATCGCAAGATGTACACGGTGATCGAAAGAAACAGCAAGCATGCGGTGACCCACTTCCAGGTGGTTGAACGCTTTGGCGACTATACGTTGCTTGAGCTCAAGCTGGAGACCGGGCGGACGCATCAAATCCGCGTGCATATGAAGTTCATCGGCCATCCGTTGGTGGGAGACCCGCTTTATGGTCGCAGCAAAGGGATCAAGATGGACGGACAAGCCTTGCATGCCGCCGTGTTAGGATTCGAACACCCAGAAGACGCGCGTTATTTGGAATTTAGCGCGCCGATTCCTGACGATATGGAAGCGGTGTTGCACACGCTTCGAAACCGTTAAGCAACCGTTCAATGTTCATCTCCAGGAGACAGCTTGATCAAAAAGTACAAACGATCTGGTGATTAATCCATTCTCTAAATAGGCCGAATTCCTGCATTATTTAAAGTGCGAGTTCGAACCATTTGAGGATGGATTTTTCATGTAGATAAAGGAGATGGCGTTGGACATGAGTACGTTGAGCGGACAAGAGACATTCATTCAACAGCAGTTTGCAGAGCGCATTGGCGGGGCGAATTACGGCAAAGATACCGCTATTTATAAATTTGAGAAAATCAAACGTGCCAAAGCGGCAGCGAAGAAGGATTTTCCCGAGGTCGAGCTGATTGATATGGGCGTCGGGGAACCGGACGACATGGCCGATGCCGGGATCGTCGCCAAATTGGCGGAGGAAGCGGCCAAACGCGAGAATCGCGGTTATGCTGATAATGGGATCGCCGAATTTAAGGAAGCGGCAGCAAAATACCTTCACGAGGTATTCGGCGTAGAAGGCATCGATTCGGTCACTGAGGTGGTGCACTCGATCGGCTCGAAACCGGCCATTGCCATGCTGCCTTCCTGCTTTATTAACCCTGGCGACATCACGATTATGACCGTTCCGGGATATCCGATCATCGGCACGCATACGAAGTATTTGGGCGGAGAGGTTTATACGGTGCAACTGACCGAGGAGAACGATTTCCTGCCGGACTTGGATGCAATTCCGGAGGATATCGCCCGTAAGGCGAAGCTGATGTACTTGAATTACCCGAACAATCCGACAGGGGCAAGCGCGACGAGAGAGTTTTTTGGCAAAGTGGTGGATTGGGCAAAGAAATATCAAGTTGTCATCGTTCACGACGCTCCTTACGCAGCGTTAACTTATGACGGGCTAAAACCGCTGAGCTTCCTGTCTGTTCCAGGGGCGAAGGATGTAGGAGTTGAGCTGCACTCGTTGTCCAAGTCTTACAACATGACGGGATGGAGAATCGGGTTCGTCGCTGGCAATCCGCTTGTGGTGAAAGCATTCAGCGATGTGAAGGACAACAATGATTCCGGCCAGTTCATCGCCATTCAGAAGGCAGCCGCTTATGGGCTCGCCCATCCGGAGATTACAGAGCGGATCGCTGAGAAGTATTCGCGCCGCCATGAGTTGCTGGTTCACGCACTGAATAATTTGGGCTTCAAGGCGAAGAAGCCAAAGGGATCGTTTTTCCTTTATGTCGAAGCGCCAAAGGGTGTGGAAGGCGGACCGACGTTTGCTACAGCGGAGGAATTCTCGCAGTTTCTGATCCGGGAGAAGCTCATCTCTACGGTGCCATGGGATGATGCGGGTCATTATGTCAGATTCTCCGTCACGTTTATCGCCGACGGCGAGGATGAAGAACGTCGTGTCATTTCCGAGATTCAGCGCCGCCTCGGCGACTTGAAGTTTATATTCTAAACGTTTGGTGGTGCAGCGCGAAGCCGTCCCCAGGGCCGATAAATGACCTGAGGGGCGGTTTTGTTGTTTTTTCACGTAGTATTCAAATTGCCCCCTTCACATAAGTAGCTTATTGCTTCCCTTCACACATGTACCTTTTAGCTTGGCTTTTACACAGTACCTATTAGCTTCCCTTTTGCAATTGTACTTTTTGGCTTGGCTTTCACACATGTACCCTTCAGCTTTTCTTTCGCACACGTACCTTTTAACTGCGCTTTTATAGATGTTACCCTTAACTTCGCTCTCATACATGTACCTGGCCCCCCTTTTGCATGTTTATCCCTTTCGTTCAGTGGATGGAGTTTGAGACAAGGGGAGGGGAATCGATAAATGAAGAAAAACGAGGGCAATAAGTGAGAATTTACATGTCTTGATATAGGAACGTATGTTTGCTATAATAAATTCGAGCGAACATATGTACGGATTCTTTGTGATAGGGGGAACGAACGATCATGAATGTGGATGCGGTAATTGATCTCGAAACTTGCGCAACCCGTTATCATAGCGAGGAGGACTGTATGGAGGCGTTAATCGCTATGAAGTGGGCGAACGGCTTTGTTTGTCCACGCTGCAGTCATTCCCAGTACAATCGTCTGGATTCCCGGCGAATCCCCTTGTTTGAGTGCAGGAAATGCGCACACCAAACCTCCCCTTTGGTTGGTACGATATTTGAAGGAACCCATCTGCCCCTGATGAAGTGGTTTCATACTATGGAGTTATTTCTGCTCCCTGATGGTATTACGGCGATGCGGCTAAGCCAGATAATCAGGGTAACCTATAAGACCGCTTGGTTGATGCTGCACAAAATTCGCCATACCCTCGGAGAATTCAATGCCCGTGAGCTTTTGCGTGGAGAGGTGAAGGTGAACTGCGATCGATATGGAGGAGATCCTTCCCGTTGCAATCAGTTTCCGCATCCTAATGCGTTAGCGGTTGTAGCTGGCTGTACGGTAACGGAATCAGGTGAGTTGGAACAACTGAGAATCGACCTGGTATCGCAGAGAAAGGGGGAAGAGAGCAGCGCCACCCGGCGTAAACTCGTTGCATTTATCAATGGGCATGTAGATACGCATGCCTCGGTCATGCAGACATTCCCGTTGGCCTTCCGCTCTTATACGCCCTTGCGGAAAGTGGTAAGAGAAGCGTGGGGTTCGCTGAAGCGTACATATGTCGCCCTGGGACCCAGATATCTGCAGGCCTATTTGGATGAGTATACTGGACGTCGCCAATTGGACCGGCTTGGAGCAAGGGAAGTGCAGCATCAGCAGTTGTTGCGCATGTGTTTGGCGATTCCGACGATCTACTACAAAACGCTGATCGCACGCCAACCGCATCTGCCTCTTGCCGCCGCAGCCTAACTGACCGTACGCTAATTTATCCGTCGATTGGGTCTGTCAAGAATTTTGTGTAAACACTCCTAGAGAAATCCTACAGCCTACTTAAGGCAGATGAGGGCCGATGCGGTCGGGGAAGAAGACCGAGAGCTGAAGCAGGATCTGCCCCCAGTTTTGAACACGGCCTGTCCATTTGCGAGTAACGTCCATTGTCGCGAGGTAGAGCATTTTGAGCAAGGATTCATCCGTCGGGAAGATACTCTTTCCCTTCGTTACCTTGCGGAGCTGGCGGTGATAGCTCTCAATCATATTGGTCGTGTAGATCAGCTTTCGGATCTCCGGAGGGTACTTAAAGAACGTGGCAATCTCGTCCCAGTTCGTACGCCAAGAACGCACGATCAGCGGGTACTTGGATCCCCAGGTCTCTTCAAACCGGTCCAGCTCAACGAGGGCCATATCCTCCGTAGTAGCCTTGTAGATTGGCTTTAGATCAGCCGTTACTTTCTTTAGATCTTTGTACGAAACGTAGCGAGTGGAATTGCGGATTTGGTGAATCACGCACTTCTGAATCTCCGTCTTCGGAAAGCACGCCGAAATCGCCTGAGAGAAGCCCGTGAGGTTATCTACGCAGGTAATGAGAATGTCGCCCACGCCTCGGTTTCTGAGGTCGTTGAGCACGCTTAGCCAGAACTTCGAGGACTCATTCTCGCCAATCCACATGCCGAGGACGTCCTTGTTTCCATCGAGATCAATGCCGATGACCATGTAAGCTGCCTTGTTCACGATGGCGCCGTCTTGCTTGACCTTGAAGTGGATCGCGTCCATAAAGACAACGGCATACACGCCTTGTAACGGTCGATTCTGCCACTCTTTGATCAAGGGAATGAGTTTGTTCGTCACGTTCGAGATCATCGTCGGAGAGACCTCAATCCCGTACAGATGGTTCAGGTGATCTTGAATGTCACGGGTGCTTACGCCCTTGGCGTACATCGCGATAATCTGGTCCTCAATGCCGGTTACGTTCGATTGATGTTTCTTTACGATCATAGGTTCAAACTCACCTACTCTTAGACTTGCTTCCTTCTTAGACATAACCACTTCCTAAGTGTCTTACTGAATTAAACGTGTATACTTCCTATACGTATACGTAAATATTTCCTGAATTTTCTTGTTTTCTAAATGTGTAAATTTACTAAGTTAAACCTGCCTACTTCATAAACTCCTACTTCATGAACTCGTCTCCTTCACAAACCTGCTCACTTCACAAACCTGCTTACTTCATAAACCCGGTTACACTTGTCCGACCTTTGTTCGATCCCCTGTTCTAGATTTCAGTGCTTGGAAGTTTATACTGTTTATTTTCTTCTTTACACCACACGTTTTAACGAGGGGGCTGTTTTTGGATGTCTGATCAAAAGGGATAATCCTTCAAAGGGACCAGAAAGAAGAGGTGGCCTGCTGGATAAGCCGGGAAAAGTTACGGTTGAATAAATATAACACAGAATGTATAATTATAAACAATCATCCACACAGCAGGCTTCCACACGGGAGATAGAATGACCCTTATCCTCGGTACCTAACGGTCTTGGGCCGGGTGTCTTGACAGGCTAACCTCATTCTGTCATAATTCATGTAAACCATAAGCACCTTTAATTCAGTCCCGTGAGGCTGGCAAGGTAACGTGAATGGGGAATTGGGCGGACTTCGCTTATTTGCGGCGATCCTCTATGTCCAAGACCTACATGACAGTCATAGGCTAACTGTGGCTTAAGACTCCTTGCCTGGATTTCCGGCAAGGAGTTTTTTTATGCGCCTATCACGGACGATGCGAGGTGACCCTATCCCTTAAGGAGGTCGCAGGCTGTGAGCAACGAAAGTCATATCATAATGGACGAGACAGCGATTCGGAGGGCACTGACAAGAATTGCGCATGAAATTTTGGAGCGAAACAAAGGTATTGAAGGATGTGTGCTGGCCGGGATCAAAACAAGAGGTGTCTACCTCGCGAAGCGGCTGGCTGAACGCCTTGAGAGCATTGAAGGAACCGTTATTCCGTGGGGGGAGCTCGACGTAACGAATTACCGTGACGATAAAGAAGGACCCGCCCAGGGATCAGGCAAGGCCACCTTCCCGGTATCGATTCAAGGCAAGAAAGTCATCCTGTTCGACGATGTACTGTATACGGGACGTACGATTCGGGCGGCGATGGACGCAATTATGGACTGCGGCCGCCCAGAGTCGATCCAGTTGGCGGTGCTCGCCGACCGGGGGCACCGGGAGCTGCCGATCCGCGCCGATTACATCGGAAAGAACGTGCCGACCTCACGCGCAGAAGAAATCGAAGTGCTCTTGACTGAGCACGATGGCACTGATCTGGTTCGCATCCTGCAAGCGCGGGAGGGGAACTAAGATGGCGCTGACGGCAACTGCAGTGAAGGAACGCAGCCTCCTTGGACTAAAGGAACTAAGCGCCGCGGAAATCACCGCAATTCTCGACCGAGCTGCTTACTGGGATGCCAAGGAAGAGAAGATGATTCCTGTATTGAAGGAGAATTTCGTCGCAAACATGTTTTTTGAGAACAGCACGCGCACCCGCTTCTCGTTCGAAATGGCGGAGAAACGGCTGGGTGCCCAGGTGCTGAACTTCGCGGCCGCTGCCTCCAGCGTTGAGAAGGGCGAGTCGATTTACGACACGGTGCGCACGCTGGAATCGATGGGCATTGACGCGGGCGTGATCCGTTTGAAGCCTATCGGGATGCTGGAGGAGTTGGCCAAGCGAGTATCGGTGCCGCTGGTTAACGCCGGAGATGGCAATAATGAGCACCCAACGCAAGCGCTGCTGGATCTATATACGATGAAACAGCATTTTGGAGAACTCAGCGGACTGAAGGTGTCGATCATCGGGGACATCAAGCACAGCAGGGTCGCCCGCTCCAATCTGTGGGCACTGCAAAAATTCGGTGCCGAAGTGAAGCTCTGTGCGCCGGAGAACATGCAAGCCCCGGAACTAAGTGCATACGCGCCTTACGTTCCGATGGATGAGGCACTGTGCGCCGATGTAGTTATGATGCTGCGAGTGCAGTTGGAACGACATGCTGGCGGGTTGATCAAGTCGGCCGATGAATATCGTCTGCAATACGGCTTGACGGAAGAACGGGCCGCGGCCCTCGCGCCGCATGCGTTGATCATGCATCCGGCTCCGGTGAACCGGGGCGTCGAGATCGACGATGCGGTGGTCGAGCACCCGCAATCCCGGATCTTCAAGCAGATGCAAAATGGGGTTCCGATCCGCATGGCGGTCATGGAACGCGCTTTGCTGTAAGTCGGGGCCGGATAGCGAGTTGTTGCTGTCCAGACGGCGGACGTAATTTTCGGTACGTACTTCAATCAGCGGGAGGAGATTAAACGATGCGGCTTGTCGTAATCCATAATGCCAATATTTTGAACGAACAAGGGGAGCAGGAATTATCGCAAATCACGATCGAGGACGGTGTCATTGCCAAGGTCGAGAAAATGGGGCAAATCGGACAGAAGATTGACGATAACGGAGCACAAGTGATTGATGCCGGCGGCAGACTGGTTACTCCGGGATTTATCGATATGCACGTCCATTTACGAGAACCGGGGTTCGAGCACAAAGAGACGATTGAAACCGGCTCCAGATCCGCCGCGCAAGGGGGATTCACCACGATCGCCTGCATGCCGAACACCCGGCCGGTGACCGACAATCCTGATACGGTAAGGTTCGTATTGCAGAAGGCGGAGGAAGCCGGGCTGGTGAACGTACTGCCTTATGCAGCGATCACCAAAAGCGAGCTTGGCCGCGAGCTGACGGATTTCACTGCCTTGAAAGAGGCCGGCGCGATCGGGTTCACCGACGACGGCGTGGGCGTGCAAAGCGCGCAGATGATGAAGGATGCGATGCGGCAGGCCGCTTCGCTGGGAATGCCGGTGATTGCCCACTGCGAAGACAATTCGCTTGTGGAAGGAGCGCCGGTGGCTGAAGGGGAATTCGCCCGAAAGCATGGTCTTAAGGGAATTCCGAATGAATCGGAGGCGATTCACGTTGGACGGGATATTTTGCTGGCGGAAGCGACCGGGGTTCACTACCATGTGTGTCACGTCAGTACGGAGCAGTCGATTCGGCTGATCCGCCAAGCGAAGCAAATCGGCATCAACGTGACCGCAGAAGTGTGCCCGCACCATCTGATTCTGTCCGAGGAGGATATTCCGGGCCTTGATGCCAACTGGAAAATGAATCCGCCGCTGCGCTCCCGCCGAGACGTGGAGGCCTGCATCGCGGCGCTGGAGGACGGCACCCTCGACATCCTCGTAACCGATCATGCTCCGCATAGCGAAGAGGAGAAAGCGAAAGGCATGCAGCTGGCACCGTTTGGCATCGTTGGATTCGAGACGGCCTTCCCGCTGTTGTATACGAAGTTCGTCGCAACGGGCCGCTGGAGCCTGGCGATGCTGGTGCAGCGGATGACGGCGGATCCAGCTCGCGTGTTCGGTTTGGAAGCAGGCCGTTTGGTGCCGGGGGCTCCGGCTGATCTGACGATCGTGGATCTGGACGCGGAACGGACGGTGGATCCGGCGGCTTTTGCCTCGAAAGGCCGAAACACGCCGTTTGCGGGTTGGAAGCTGAAGGGCTGGCCCGTCGCGACGATCGTTAAAGGAAACCTGATCTGGAATGATGCGATCGAACTGGCCCGCTAATGGGCGGATGAGAATATAGTATTTCAGCTTATGGATAAAGGAGTGCTGCAGGATGCAGGCAAGACTATTGTTGGAGGACGGCACGCTGTTCACCGGAACCTCATTTGGAGCGGAAGGGGAAATGACGGGCGAAGTCGTTTTTAATACGGGAATTACGGGATACCAAGAGGTGCTGTCCGACCCTTCCTACTGCGGTCAAATCGTCACAATGACGTACCCTTTGATCGGGAACTACGGCATTTCGCGCGACGACTTCGAATCCATTGCACCGTCAATTCACGGCTTTGTGGTTCGCCGCTATGAACCGACCCCAAGCAACTGGCGGGCTCAATACAATCTGGGCGATCTGCTCAAGGAATACGGTATTCCCGGTATCACCGACATCGATACGCGGATGCTGACACGCCTGATTCGCCATCAGGGGACGATGAGAGGGATCCTAACCACCTCAACGAAATCGGTGGACGAACTGAAGGAATTAATGCTGGCCACCAGCATTGCCGAGCTGCGCAACCAGGTGGCGCAAACCTCGACGCACCATGTCTATAGCAGTCCGGGGTCCAAGGAACGGATCGTGCTGGTTGATTTTGGCGCGAAAAGCGGGATTCTCCGCGAGTTGAACAAACGCGATTGCGATGTGGTTATCGTGCCGCATGATACGACCGCAGATGAAATCCGCCGCCTGCATCCGGATGGCATCCAGCTGTCCAACGGGCCCGGGGATCCGAAAGATGTTCCTTACGCCGCTAAAATGATTGCAGAACTGCTCGGCGAGTATCCGATCTTCGGCATTTGCCTGGGTCACCAGCTGTTCGCTTTAGCCTGCGGCGCCGATACGGAGAAGCTGAAATTCGGCCATCGCGGCGGCAACCATCCGGTTAAGGAACTGGCCACCGGCCGCTGTTACATTACTTCGCAGAACCACGGCTACACCGTAAACGAGGCGTCCATCGCCGGCACGGAGCTGGAAGTGACGCATATCAACAACAATGACAAAACGATTGAAGGATTAAAACATAAGAAGTACCCGGCCTTTTCGGTTCAATATCATCCGGAGGCGGCCCCGGGACCATACGACAACAGCTACCTGTTCGACCGGTTCATCGAGATGATCCGCGAACATAAGCGGCAGAACCCGCAAAAGCCCCGCCAAGCCGAACTGATGGCCGCTGCGAAAGGAGAACTGTAAACCTATGCCGATCAACAAAGATCTAAAGAAAATCCTCGTCATCGGCTCCGGACCGATCGTGATCGGCCAGGCAGCCGAGTTCGATTACGCCGGAACACAAGCCTGCCAGGCGCTGAAGGAAGAAGGCGTTGAGGTGGTGCTGATCAACAGCAACCCGGCGACGATTATGACCGATACGAACATGGCCGACAAGGTTTACATTGAACCGATCACCTTGGAATTCGTTACGCAAATCATCCGCCAGGAGCGGCCGGACGGCTTGCTGCCTACGCTCGGCGGGCAAACCGGCCTGAACATGGCGGTCGAGTTGGCACGCGCAGGCGTTCTGGAGCGCGAGAATGTGAAGCTTCTGGGCACACAGCTGACATCGATCGAAAAAGCGGAGGATCGCGATCTGTTCCGCGAGCTGATGCGCGAGCTCGAACAGCCGGTGCCGGAGAGCACCATCATCACCACAGTGGATGAAGCGCTGAAATTCGCTGATGAGATCGGCTATCCGGTCATCGTCCGTCCGGCGTATACGCTGGGCGGTACCGGCGGCGGGATCTGCGCTACGGAAGAGGAGCTGCGCGAGACGGTAGCTTCGGGGATTCGCTACAGTCCGATTGGCCAATGTCTGATCGAGAAATCGATCGCCGGGATGAAGGAAGTCGAATACGAAGTGATGCGCGATGCCAATGACAACTGTATCGTAGTCTGCAATATGGAGAACTTCGACCCGGTAGGCGTACATACCGGGGACAGCATCGTCGTCGCACCAAGCCAGACGCTCTCCGACCGCGAATACCAGATGCTGCGCTCGGCTTCGCTCAAAATCATCCGCGCGTTGAACATCGAAGGTGGCTGCAACGTACAGTTCGCGCTGGATCCGCAAAGCTTCCAGTATTACGTCATCGAAGTGAATCCGCGGGTCAGCCGTTCTTCGGCGCTCGCGTCGAAAGCGACGGGCTACCCGATCGCAAAGATGGCGGCCAAAATCGCGCTGGGCTACACGCTCGACGAAATCGTCAACCCGGTAACGGGGCAGACTTACGCCTGCTTCGAACCGACGCTCGACTACATTGTCAGCAAAATCCCGCGCTGGCCGTTCGATAAATTCATCCATGCCAACCGCAAGCTCGGCACGCAGATGAAGGCGACCGGCGAGGTCATGGCGATCGGCCGAACGTTCGAGGAATCGATCCACAAGGCGGTCCGGTCGCTGGAAATCGGCACGCATCGCTTGTACCTGAAAGGCGCAGAGAAGATCGACGAAGAAACGCTGAATAACCGCCTGATCAAAGCGGACGACGAGCGGCTGTTCCTGGTCGCCGAAGCGTTCCGCCGCGGCTACAAGCTGCAGCAAATCCATGATCTGACTGGAATCGACTGGTGGTTCCTGGACAAAATCGAGCGTTTGGTGGAATTCGAGAAGACGATTGCGGGGGAAGAGTTCTTTTCTTACGAAACGCTATACGAAGCGAAGCGCTTAGGGTTCACCGACCGTGCGATCGCCGAGCTGCGCGCCGCAGGCCAACCGTCCGGCACGCATCGGACCGAAGCGGACGTGAGAAGCTTCCGCAAGGAGCACGGGCTGAAGCCGGTTTACAAAATGGTCGACACCTGCGCAGCCGAATTCGAGGCTTCGACGCCTTATTACTATTCGACCTATGAAACGGAGAACGAAGTCGTCCAAACCGACAAGGAGAAGATCGTCGTGCTTGGCTCCGGACCGATCCGGATCGGGCAAGGGATCGAGTTCGACTACTCGACGGTGCATGCGGTCTGGGCGATTCAGAAAGCCGGCTACGAAGCGGTTATCATCAACAACAACCCGGAGACGGTATCCACCGACTTCAATACGTCGGACCGCCTGTACTTCGAGCCCTTGTTCTTCGAGGACGTGATGAACGTGATCGAAGAGGAGAAACCGGTGGGCGTCATCGTTCAATTCGGCGGCCAAACGGCGATCAATCTGGCGGCTCCGCTGCAAGCAGCAGGCGTGCGTATCCTCGGCACGTCGCTCGAGAGCATCGATGAAGCCGAGGACCGCAAGAAGTTCGAAGCCCTCCTGTCGAAGTTAGGGATCGCGCAGCCGAAAGGCAGCACGGTAACTTCGGTGGAAGAAGCGGTGGGAACGGCGCAGTCGCTTGGCTACCCGGTGCTGGTCAGACCGTCGTACGTGCTCGGGGGCCGGGCGATGGAAATCGTATACTCTGACGAGGAATTGCTGCGCTACATGGAAGAAGCGGTGAACATTAACCCGCAGCATCCGGTGTTGATCGACCGCTACATGCTGGGCAAAGAGGTGGAAGTGGACGCCATCAGCGACGGTGAGACAGTGCTCATCCCCGGCATTATGGAGCATATCGAACGCGCTGGCGTTCACTCCGGCGACTCGATTGCGGTGTATCCGCCGCAGCATCTGTCCGATGAATTGAAAGAGAAAATCGTGGAGATCACGGTGAAAATTGCCCGCGAGCTGAAGACGATCGGTCTGGTAAACATCCAGTTCGTCATCTATAAGGATGAAGTATACGTGATCGAGGTCAACCCGCGTTCATCCCGGACGGTACCGTTCCTGAGCAAGGTAACGAACATTCCGATGGCGAACGTAGCGACTCAGTGCATCCTCGGTACGAAGCTGAGCGACCTTGGTTACCAAAACGGCCTGTGGCCGGAAAGCGCCCAGGTTGCGGTCAAGGTGCCGGTGTTCTCCTTCGCCAAGCTGCGCCGCGTCGAGCCAACGCTCGGACCGGAAATGAAATCGACCGGTGAGGTGATGGGGCGCGATCCGCAATATGCCAAAGCGCTGTATAAAGGCTTGATCGGCGCGGGGATGAAAATCCCTTCGACCGGAGCGATCATCGCCACAGTCGCCGATAAGGATAAGCAGGAAGCGGTTGACCTGCTGCGCGGTTTCTATCGCCTGGGCTACAAAATCATCGCTACGGACGGCACGGCGTCCGCGCTGATCGAGGCGGGCATCCACGTGACGACGGTCTACAAGCTGTCGGAAGGGGTACCGAACATCCTGGATCTGATCCGAAACGGCGAAGCTCACTTCGTCATCAATACGCTGACCAAGGGTAAAGAGCCGGAACGCGACGGCTTCCGCATCCGCCGGGAAGCGGTGGAGAACGGCGTCGTCTGCATGACTTCGCTGGATACAGTCCGCGCGCTGCTGGAGATGCTGGAGACGATCAACTTCTCCTCCCAGGCTATGCCGGCACTTTAATGGCTGGCTAACGGACACCAGAAGCGTTATTGACCCGGTGTTGGGCAGCTTCCGTTGCTAACGGACCGAGGAGACCTTATTTCGCTTCATAGCAGCTGTTCGGGCGCCGTGGGGGCTGAATAAGGCCCTTGGAGTCCGTTACAGCGGGAAATACCCGGGGAATGGGCAAATAAGGTCTTTCTGGTCCGTTGCTAGGGTTCACCCGAATCAATACACTTAAAGCAGCGGCTCGGAAGCATTATGCTTCGGAGCCGCAGGCATGAATGGAGGAGAGCGGATTTGCGTTCATTTGAAGAAGCGGCCGGAAGATTGATCGTCGGATTGGACTTCCCCGATGCCGATCAGGCGCGGGAGCTCCTGAAGGAACTGGAAGGGATTCCTTGCTATATGAAGGTGGGGCTGCAGCTGTTTTATTCGGCCGGTCCGGATCTGATTCGCGAGTTGAAGCAGCGGGGGTACTCCGTTTTTCTCGACGTGAAAATGCATGATATCCCGAACACGGTCAAAGGCGGAGCAAACAGCGTGACGAAGCTGGGCGTGGATCTGTTTAACGTGCACGCCGCAGGCGGGCTGGACATGATGAAAGCGGCCCGGGAAGGAGCATTGGCGGCGCTGGAGGACAATGGCGCGCTTACGATGCCGAAGATTATCGCGGTTACGCAACTGACGAGCACGAGTCGGCGAGTGATGAACGAGGAGATTGGCATCCCGGGAGAAGTGGAAGGTTCTGTTGTGCATTACGCAGAGCTGACTCGTCAGGCAGGGCTGGACGGCGTTGTCGCTTCACCGCTGGAGGTGACGGCGATCAAAGCGAAGTGCGGACAAGCCTTCCTGACGGTGACACCGGGGATTCGTCCGACGAACAGTCCGCAAGGCGATCAGTCGCGCACGCTAACTCCAGGGGAGGCGATGGCGCAGGGGACGGATTATATTGTCGTCGGCCGGCCGATCATCGCTGCACCTCATCCGCGCGAAGCGGCGGAATCGATCATTAAGGAGATGATGTAGTCATGACAAATGCAACCTCAGTTGAAGCACAAATCGCCGGCAGTCTGCTGGACATCGGAGCGGTGGCGCTCCGGCCGCATCAGCCGTTTACCTGGACCTCGGGGATCCAATCGCCGATCTATTGCGATAACCGGCTTACGATGTCGTACCCGGAAATCCGCGATTTGATCGCCGAATCGTTTGCGGCTCTCATTCGCAAGGAATACCCCGAGGCGGAGGTCGTCGCCGGAACAGCAACGGCCGGCATTCCGCATGCGGCTTTCGCATCGCAGAAGCTGGGCCTGCCGATGGCCTACATCCGCGATAAGGCCAAAGGCCACGGGAAAGAGAATCAAATCGAAGGATTGATCAAACCGGGGCAGAAGGTTGTCGTCATCGAGGACTTGATCTCCACCGGCGGCAGCTCGATCAAGGCGGCGCAAGCGGTGCGCGACGCCGGCGCAGAGCCGCTGGCTGTACTGGCGATTTTCAGCTATCAATTGGATAAAGCCGTGCGAGCGTTCGCCGATGCCAGCCTCCCGCTGCAAACCCTGTCCAACTATACGGCGCTGATCGACGTTGCCGTGAAGCGGGGCGACATCCAGCTGGAAGACCTGGAGCTTCTGCAGTCCTGGCGGCAGGATCCAGCTTCGTTCGGGAAAGCGTAATTTTCTATCCGGTTAGCGGAAAAGCAGCCTCTCATCGCGAAGAGAGCTGCTTTTTTACGTTCGACCGTCGGACATCGATTCCCGGTCGGCAGGTTGGCTTTCATAAGCTATTGCAGATAGGCTTCGGCCAGCTTGATCAATTGCTCCTTGCTGACTTGGAGGCCGGTTTCGATGTGGTAGTGGACGGAGTGCTTGCTGTTCGGCACATCTTCGACCCATTGAATGTTGCGGCCGCCGATGCCGGCATCCCCGCCGCTGAATTCTGTATACACCATATCCACGCCTTGCACTTGGAGGCTTTCCCGGTTTAAGCCGGCATCTTCGGGCACCAAAATGGTTTGCTTGCCGGGGATTCTGGCTATGGAAACCCGGATTTCCTGTTCGCCTTGTTTATAGGTTCCATTAATTCTCCAGTGGTCCGGGGAGGTCTCCAGCGGCATCATCGCGTAGCCTTTGGCCGACTCCTCGGCCTGTTTGCGCAGCGTTTCGGCGAGTTTCGATTCTTCCTGCGGCGTCATCGGCTTCTCGATTACGGTCGGAAAGAAGAAGACGGTGGCCCGCTCGAACTTATAGTTCCCGCCGATTCGCTCGAGCAGCTTGGCCGGTTGATCGGCCATTCGTTCGCGCAGTTGGGTCAGATCGTCGAAGTTGACCGGACGATACTCGACGTTGAGTTTATGTTCCGGATTGTTCGAGGCCAGGTAGAAAACGGCCGCCGTTCCTTCCTTCAGCAGATCGTCCGACAACCCGGCGCTCTTGAGCGAGCGGATCTGTTCGTCCAGGGAAGGCTTATGATACTCGGGACTGCTCTTGTCCAAAGTCCTTTCCTCTACTACGATTTCACCCTGTTTATTTTTAAGTATGTAGTGGTTCGTTGCCGCAACCGCGGTGGATACCGCCAACAACATCCCAGCTAACACCAGTGCGCTGACTTTACGTTTCATAATGAATCGCTCCTTCGGTTTGTGTTCGGTATACAGCCTGCTCATGACTTTGCCGCTCAGATCCGTATCGGGCAGCCGGTCTTCATGAAACAGGTGTCTTAGATCCTGATCCTTGTCCGATATCATAAGGCTCTACTCCCTTCGCTTGGGCATAATACTTCCGGAATTTGTCCACCGTGCGCCCATATTTCTTGCGCAGACTCGCATTGTTTTGCTGCAGGATCAGGCCGATCTCGTCATAGCTCTTTTCCTCCACACAGCGCAGAATGAGCAAGTTGCGCTCCTCCGCGGACAACTTCGTCAGGGCTCGCTGCACAAATTCATTGTAGCAGTTCTCCTCCACCCACCAATCGACGGGTCTATGCTGCCGCTCATCCCGGTAAAAGAAGGGGAGGTATTTGGCGAGCTTCCGCTTGCGCAGTACGTCGATGCAATGATTATAGGCGATTTTATACAGCCACGCCCCAAACGGGATCTCCCGGTTATACTTTCCCATGGAACGGTAGGCTTTCAAAAAGATCTCCTGGCCGCTGTCCTCGGCATCGCCGGCATCCCCCAGCATACGGAAGCAGTAATGAACAATCGGTTTCTGGTAGGCTCGGATAATTTCCGCGAATTTTTCCGTCTCTCCTTCCAGTACGTCGGTGATGATCCGCGACAACCTGACGTCGTCCACATCTCTCACATCCTTTCCACCCTATACAACGGTTTGCCCGGCCCATGATGTGACGGATCGAGTGAAAAAAATAAACAACCCCTGCAAAATGTCTGCTGGGGTTGAAGAAGCTCGGGCGTACTTGCCCGATTTATTTAAAATCATATCCTTCGTATCTTTCCGCATTTTTCAAGCTTGTCCACACGTCCGGCGACTCTCCGCCGATATGCCAGTAGGCATACCCTGCGACGCCGTATTTCACTCCTAACCGAAATTTCTCAGAAAGGGATCGGGCGTCCTCCAGCCAAATCTTGTGCTGTGTACCGTTCTTGCGGTACTCCAGGGTATATTGGCCGACCGTATCGTTCCATTTGGGCGTGCCGCCGTACTGGTTTACTCGTGTATTTTGCTCAGGGAGAGAAAGGTCCTCCGACGACACCGTAGCTCCGCTGCCGCTGATGCTCCAATCCCGCGTATACAGCGGCATTCCGAGGATGAGCTGGTCCGCCGGGACTTTGGCGAGCAGTTTGTCGAGGTGCTTCTGCACCCAGCCCAGCGACGCCACCGAACCGGCCGAAGCTCCGCTCCAGTGCTCATCATAGGCCATGATGACCAGGTAGTCGGCGCTCTTGGCCAATTCCGCGTAATCGTACGCATCCGACCAGTCGCTGCCGAGATCCGGCGGAAGATCGACGGACAACACCGCCGATACGGCATGCAGTTCCTTGGCCAGCTTGGAGATGAAGGCGGTGAACAAATCCCGGTCGGAAGCCGCGACGTTCTCAAAGTCGACATTGATGCCGTGCAGGCCATATTTTTGAACATAAGATTTCAAGCTTTGGATCGCGTCCGAGGACATGGAGCTCGAAGCAAGAAGCTTGTGGGTCGTTTCCTGATCAAACCGGTTGCCTACCATGGCCCAAACCTGTTTGCCGTTATTTTTGGCCCAGGCCGCCAGGGAGGGGACGCTGGAATCGGTTATTTTCCCGGTGCTTTCAAGAAAAAACCACCGCGGCACCAGCACGTTTACGTTTGATTGCATCACGGACTTCTGATAGGCTTCGGTCGATTGGCCGTACTGCCAGCCGAGTTGGAGCGGAGCCACCGCAGCGCTGGCCGCCATCGCATCGGTCCAGCGATTGTCCCGCAGCAGACGATCCAGGATCACCGCCGTCTCCTGTCGGGTGATCGGCTGTGTCGGATAGAACATCCCGCCGTTGCCCTGCATCAGCCCAAGCTGCGTAATGGATCCGATATACGGCTTGGCCCAGACGGCGGTCGCCGCTTCGTCCTTGTAGCCGGTCTGTGCGCCAGTCGATGCCGATGCCGTTGTTTGCTTCAGCGCCCGGATGATCCATGCAGCCGCCTCTTGGCGGGTCAACGGTTGATTCGGCTTGAATATTCCGTCACCCAGCCCTTCCGTCAAGCCCAGCTCGGTTGCTGCCTGGATTGTACCGTAATACCAGGCGCTCTTCGGCACGTCGCGGTAAGCGGGAATGGCGGATGCCGCCGGTTCCACGCGAAAGATCCGCGTCAGCGTCGTCAAAAATTCCGCTCTCGTAATCGAGCGAGCGGGAGAAAACAGGGTCTCGGAGGTTCCCTTCATCACGTGATCGGCATGTAAGCGAAGGATCGAATCTTTCGCATAACTGGCCGATATATCGCTATACGGGAGTTTGTCGGCAACTGCCGGATCCAGCCGAAAGATTAAGGCGGTAAATAGCAGTGCCGCAACGAGCAGAGAGGGGATCATTTTTTTCATGAAGTAGTTCTCCTTGCCGATTCTAGTAGAATTACCCTTAATTTTAACAGAATTGTAACCTATCATCAGCGCTTAAAATATGGAAAGAAAAAGTTCGAATTCGTTAATTCCGTTGTAACTTTTTGCCATAGTATTTCGTTTATAATGCAAGACGTGAGTAAATTGCTAGACAAGGCCAAGAAAACCAAGTTGAGGCAGAATTACAAATTAGGAAAATGGGAGAACGATACACGATGATGCGATGGCTTCGCAAAACAGAAAAAGTCGAAGTTCAATCCGGAGCGGACTCTCCGGTCCCGGAAGTGGATGAGGAAGCCGCCGCGGCCGCGGAGAATACGGCCCTAGAGAATGCAGCCGCCGAGGTCATTGTAGCTCGTGCGCAAGAGGAAGAGCCGGAGAAAGAAACCGGACCGATCCTTTCGGTCAAGGAGGTCACCCGTTCTTTTCCGGTAGGCGGAGGAGAAATCCAGGTATTGAAAGGGATTGACATGGAAGTGCTTCCCGGTCAACTCGTGATGCTTAAGGGCCGTTCCGGCTCGGGCAAAACGACGCTGCTTAATATGCTTGGCGGATTGGATCAGCCGACGTCGGGCGAAATTTGGTTCCGGAATCAGCCGCTGCATCAGCTGAACGATGACAACCGAACGCTGTTGCGCCGGGATCAGATCGGCTTTATTTTCCAAGCGTATGCCTTGCTTCCGCTGTTGTCTGCCTGGGAGAATGTCGAGCTGTCGCTGCGCATGGCGGGCGTCCCGCCACAGGAATGGAAGCGGCGCGTGACGCATTGTCTGGAGCTCGTCGGGCTGGGGAAACGGATGTTCCATCGTCCGTTTGAGCTGTCCGGCGGGGAGCAGCAGCGGGTGGCTATCGCCAAGGCGATCGCACACCGGCCGAAGCTGCTGCTGGCGGATGAGCCGACGGCCAATCTCGACTCGCAAATGGGAGCACAAGTCATGGCAGTATTCAAGAACATCATACAGACTGAACGCGTGACGATCTGTATGACTACACACGATCCTACAATCCTGGAGGTAGCGGACCATGTTTACGAAATGGTGGATGGCAAATTTATCGGGTAAAAGGGGGAAATCAAGACTAATTCGGACGCTGGGAGTCCTGTCCATCAGCTTGACGCTGGTTGCATCCACGGGCTGCGCCCTGCTGCCGAACGAAGAGGCGGAGGAGGACCTTCCGGTTATTACGCCGCCGACGATCTCGAAGAAACCGGAGTATGAGGTGCGAACGGAGACGATTGAGATCGGCGTGAGCGCTGTCGGCAAGATTATGAGCCAGCGGGAGGAACCGTTGTTTTTCACGGAGGATAATCTTCACGTCAAAGAAGTTTTGGTCAAGGCGGGAGACAAGGTTAAGCAGGGCGATGCTTTGATTCAACTGGACGTCGAAGATCTGCAGAAGGATTTACGCAAGAAGAAGCTGGAGTTCCGCAAGCAGGAAATCTCCATGAAGGAACTGCTGCGTACCAAGGATGAGAAGGACCCGATCGAATTTGAGGAGGCTTCCATCGTCTTTGAGGAACAACGCCAGGCGCTGGTGGATTTGGAGAAGACGATTGCGGACGGAACCCTGCGGGCGCCGTTCTCCGGCACGGTGATCTCCGTCTCCGCCCAGAAAGGCGCCGCCATCAAGGCTTATGATACGGTTGCGGTCTTGTCCGATACTTCTTCATTGGTTGTAGCGGCTCAGTTTGCCAAGGAGGATTTGGCGAAGGTCGCCGTCGGGATGAAGGCCAAGGTCGACATCAATGCGGCCGGGGTGTTCAATGGCAAAGTCAAAGTAATGCCGGTTGAGACCGGATCATCCGATAACGGGAACGGGAACGGCGGAGGAGGGAATCCTCCGGAGAAGGATACGATCGATAAGTATCTGATCGTCCAACTGGACAAATGGCCTGAGGGAATTGAACGAGGCCGGCCGCTTAGCGTATCCATCGTGACCCAGCGCAAGGAAAACGCCGTTTTGATTCCGATTTCCGCCCTGCGAACCATCGGCTCGCGTACTTACGTCCAGGTTGTAGAGGAGGACGGCTCGAAGCGCGAAGCCGACGTTGAGGTAGGCTTGCAAACCTCGACGGACGTGGAAATCATTAAAGGACTCACGCCGGGACAGAAAGTAGTGGGTCGTTAATGGGAGTACCTTTATTACGCTTGCTGTTCCGCAAAATGTGGAACACGAAATGGCTGACGTTGAGTACTTTACTGGGCCTGATCGTCGCCGTCTCGTTTACGGTCAGCATCCCGATGTATTCCGACGGGGCGTTGAAACGAGTCGTCGCAACTACGCTGAAAGCCGAAAGCGAAGGGCTTCCTGCAGGTTCGCTGATCATGAGCTATCAGGCGCCGGGCGGCGCGAAGACCGATGCGGCCGCGTTAACCGCCGTCAATCAATATATTGTGGATGAGGTGCCGAAGGAAATCGGCTTCCCGTTCGACGCTTACGTCAATACGCGGTCGATCCGCAGCACGGAGGTATTTCCGGAGGATCCGACCAAAGTCGATGCAAGCCGTACTCGGACGATGTCGATCATGTCCATGAGCGGGTTGCAGGATCATATCTCGATCTCCGGCGGCCAGGCGTATTCTGAGAAGGCCGACGGGAATCAGATCGAGGCCTTAATGCTGGAAGAGGCGATGTATCGTCAGGACCTGCATGTTGGGGACGTAATGGAGTATCCGGTGTACAGCGGCGTTGACGTGACGCTAAAAGTCAAGATCGTCGGCACCTTCCAGCCAACCAACGAAAATGATCCGTATTGGTATCAGGGTTTTGAAGGGATGATGAACAGCTTTTACGTCCCGGATCAAGTCTTTAATGACGACTTGCTGAATCGCTTATCGATTCCGCTGCACAGCTCCAACTGGTATTACGCCTTCGATCTCGGCGAGATCAAGACGGGTCAGCTGTCGCCGCTCTCCGATACATTGGACCGGCTGAATGTGGATTTGTACCAGAAGCTGAAGGACACGAAGGTGGATGTATCCTTTGGCAGTCTGTTAAACGATTTCCGCAAGCAAAGCTTGCAGATGCAGACGCTGCTGTTTACCCTGGCGGCACCGATGATTGCCATGGTGTTCTATTATATTGTCATGAACGCCCGCCAAGCGCTTGACAAGCAGCAAAGCGACATCGCCGTCCTGCGCAGCCGCGGAGCTTCCACAAATCAGATCATTTTGATCTATTTATTTGAGAGCTTAATCCTTGGGGTGGCTGCATTAATCGCGGGTCCTTTGCTCGGCTGGTTCATGTCGAAGAGCATCGGATCAGCGGACGGCTTCTTGACCTTTGTCAACCGGAAGTCCATTCCGGTAGGATTCAACTTTGACGCACTGGCGTTAGGAGCGGCGGCGGTGATCATCGCCATCTTGGCCACGCTGCTGCCGGCGGTCTCGTTCGCCCGCTCCTCGATCGTCAAGACGAAACAGAAGCAAGCCCGCTCCGACCGAGCGCCGTTCTGGCAACGTTGGTTCCTGGATCTCGTTCTAATGGGGATCTCGGGGTACGGCTACTACATGTTTAATCAGCGGCAGATGCTGACCTTCCAGACGGGGATGACCACGGATGAGCTGCAGGTGCAGCCGTTCCTGTTCTTCGTCCCGGCGCTGGCGATCTTCTCGATCGGGTTGTTCTTCCTGCGGGTGTTCCCGTGGCTGTTGAAGCTGATCGGCTGGATCGGCAAGAAGTGGCTGCCGGTTCCTTATTATCTAAGCTTGACGCAACTGTCCAGATCGTCCTCTTCTTATTATCCGCTGATGATTCTGCTCGTGTTGACGCTGGGCCTCGGGGTATACAACGCCTCCGCCGCGCGGACAATCGACCTGAATTCAACGGAGCGGACGCTGTACAAATACGGGGCGGATGTCATCATGCGGACGGTTTGGGAAGGCACGCCGGAGATGACTCGCCCATCCCAGGGAGGCTCCGGGCAAGGTCAAGGCGGCGGCTCGGGAGCTCCGGGCGGCGGCGGGAACCCGGGTGGAAGACCTGGCGGCGGGCCGGGCGGCGGCGGACAAAATCCGACCCCGACCAAGGTGAATTATTCCGAACCCCCGTTTGAAGTTTTCCGGAAGTTGGACGGGGTCGAGCACGCGGCGCGCGTGCTGCAGACGAAGGGGAACATCATCGTCTCCGGCCGCTCGGCGGGCCAAGGGAATGTGATGGGGATCGATAATATCGATTTTTCCAAGGTCGCCTGGTTCCGGAACGATCTGTTCCCAACGCACCCGTATCGTTATTTGAATTTCCTCGGGATGAACGAAAGCGCGGCTTTGGTGCCATCCAATATGGCCGAGAAATATAAGCTGAAGCCGGGGGACGTGTTTACGGTGGCCTTGGGCGAACAGACGGTGGAATTCGCCGTCTATGGGATTTTGCCCTATTGGCCTAGCCAATACCCTGATCAAACGCCGTTTATCATCGCGAATTTGGATTATATCTACGACCAGGTTCCGCTTATTCCTTACGAGGTGTGGCTGAAAATGAAGCCGGGCGCGAAGGTCGCTCCGCTGATTACCAAGCTGGCGGACGAAGGGATCGAGCTTTATTCGGTTGACGATGTACGCAGCGAACTTGCGGCGCAGAGCAAGCACCCGACGCGGGGCGGGGTATTCGGGATCTTGAGTCTCGGCTTCCTCGTCTCGGTGATCATATCGCTGATCGGGTACGTGCTTTATTGGTTCTTCAATTTGTCCGGCCGGGTGGTCCAGTTCGGGATATTACGGGCGATGGGCTTATCCCGCAAGCAATTGACGTTTATGCTGCTGGCCGAACAAATTTTGACCGCAGGTCTGTCGATCGTGCTCGGGATCGTCATTGGGAAGATCGCCGGGAAGCTGTACCTGCCGTTCCTGCAAACGGCGGACAACGTAACGACGCAAGTGCCGCCGTTCCGTATTGTGTTCGATAACCAAGACACGCTTCAGCTCTATGTCGTCGTGTTCGTAATGCTCCTGATGGGAGCCGGCCTGCTCTTCTGGCAAATCCGGCGCCTGCGCGTGCATCAGGCGGTAAAAATGGGAGAGGAGCGCTAAGAAATGATTCATTGCGAAGGACTTGTCAAAATTTTTAAATCCGAAGATATTGAAGTCGTTGCGCTCCAAGGCTTGAATTTGACCGTTGAACAAGGCGAAATGATGGCGATTATCGGCAACAGCGGCAGCGGCAAATCGACGCTGCTGAACATCCTCGGCGGGCTGGATCGGCCCTCGGCCGGTCAGGTGACCGTCGGGGGCTGGGATTTGCTCAAGATCCGCGATGACCAGCTGGTCGAATATAAACGGAATACCGTAGGTTTCGTTTGGCAGAACAACGCCCGCAACCTGCTTCCTTACTTGACGGCGTTGGAGAATGTGGAGATGCCGATGCTGCTGACCGGCAAGCTCGACCGGGCTTACGCGAAGGAACTGCTGGAGCGGGTCGGGTTGAAGCACCGGATGCATAACAAACTGCACCAGCTCTCCGGCGGTGAACAGCAGCGGGTGGCGATCGCCATTTCGCTATCGAACCGGCCAAAGCTGCTGCTGGCGGACGAACCGACCGGGTCAGTCGATACGGCAACCTCCGATCAAATCATGCAAATTTTCCGCGAGGTGAACCGGGAGCTTGGAATCACCGTGGTCATCGTCACGCACGACCTGACGCTGGCAGGGAAGGTGGACCGCGTGGTCGCCATCCGCGACGGCTTAACGAGCACCGAGTTCCTGAAACGGAATCCGAATCTCGATTTGGCAGCGGCTGAGTTGGGAGCCGGGGGATTGCAGGAAGTGCATGAAGCGTTCGTCGTTGTCGACCGCGTGGGTCGGCTTCAGGTTCCGAAGGAATACCTGGAGACCGTCGGGATCAGCGGCCGGGCGAGCATGGAGTTTGATGGGGAGAAGATCATTATCACCGCACCGAAATCATTAGAGGGGGATCCATCATGAGGTTAAGAAAATTGTTATCCGTATCGCTGGCCGCAACGCTGGCGCTGGGCCTGCTAGCTGGCTGCAACGGCGGCAAGGCGGCGGAAACCGAGCAGGAGAAGGTGCTGCGCATCGGAGTGCTTTACGGAGGATATGATGATTCTTATTTCCGTCAACAATATACTGATGTTTACGAGTTCACGCATCAGAATGTCCGCATCGAGGTGGTTCCGGCTATCGACCAAAGCCAATACCGTTACCAGGATGGCTCGCAGCCTTACGTACAGCCGGATTACCTGGACAGCATGAAGAAAATCATGACCGGCAGCAATCCGGTGGATGTCGTGGTGACCGATACGACCGTGTTAAATCAGCTGATCAAGGAGAATATGGTCAAACAGCTTGATCCGATGATTCAGGAGGATAAATTCGATACGTCGGACTTCGTGCCGGCGGTGCTTGACGGGATTAAGGATCTGGGAGAAGGCAGCCTGTATGCGTTAACGCCTTCGTTCTCTTCCTCTGCCTTGTACTATAACAAAAAAATCTTTGCGGATGCCGGCGTAGAGCCGCCAACCGATAACATGACTTGGGACGATATTTTTAATCTGGCACGCCGCCTGGCCAAAGGCGAGGGCAAGGATCGGGTATTCGGATTTTCATTTAGCCGGTACCAAGGCAATGATCCGTTCTGGGATATGCAGAACAATTATATAAGCGCGTTGCAGCTTAAAACGTTTGATGATAAAGCGGAAACGATGACCGTGAATACAACGCAATGGACCAAGGTTTGGGAAACGATCAGCAAGTTGGCCAAGGACAAAATCATTCCTGACAACAACAGCGGGATGATGGACGGGGAATGGAGCCCGATCACAAGCGACTTCTTCCTCTCCGGCAAAGTAGCGATGACGATCGGCGAGAACTATTATGTAAATGAAATTACAGACGCCAACAACAACGCTTCAAAAATTAAAAACTTCAAACCTGTAGATTGGGACGTGGTTACTGTCCCGGCTCATCCTGAGAAACCGGGTGTCGGGGGCAACATCTGGCTTAGCAATACGTTTGCCATTAACAGCGCGGCTTCAAACCCCGAAACGGCTTGGGACTTCATTAAATTTATTAACGGTGAGGATTGGGCAAAACTGAAATCCCGCAGCAATACTTATGAAATGCTGGCCCGCAAAACGTATATCAAGCCGAAGTCGGGGCTCGATTACAATATTCAAGCGTTTTATTTGCTGAAACCAGTACCTCCTACCGATCCGAAGCAGGATAAGCTGATGAGCGAGAAACCGGGGTTATATAGTGTGACCGACAGCGGGCGCAAGTTCTTCCAGGAGGTCCTGGAGAACAAGAAGACACCGGCAGAAGCGCTTAAGGAATGGGAAGAGAAGGGGAACAAAATGCTGCAGGAGATTAAAAACAATCCGAAAACCCAATTCCAGGAGGATGGTACGCCATTCGTTCCGAATGAAGGGGCTGCAGCAGGCGGAACCGTTATTAAAGGTTAAAGCTAAGGATTGCATAGGAAAGAACAGAAATTACCAGAGCGAGAAGAGGCCGCCGGACGGAATCCGGCGGCTTTTTTTGTTAAGGTTGGGTATTCTATAGGCAAGGACAATTTGCTCTAATTTACGAAAGGGTGGACGGAAAGTCATGCGTTGGGTCTATTTTAATAAATTGTACAGAACGAAATTTCAAGCCGGTTGTTTGGCTCGCCGATTGGAGCAGGACGGTTGGATCTACGGGTTCGACGATATGCGGCAAATCGAAATCTTCCGTTCCCGCAAGGGCAAATACGGTGTGCGATTTATTCCATAACGTATGGCTTGACGTGCCCTGCACAAATCGTGTATATTAATACTTGTCGCTATTTATTGACGCGGGGTGGAGCAGCCCGGTAGCTCGTCGGGCTCATAACCCGAAGGCCGCAGGTTCAAATCCTGCCCCCGCAATCCAAGTTTTCCCGGGCCCTTAGCTCAGTTGGTTAGAGCGGTCGGCTCATAACCGATTGGTCACAGGTTCGAGTCCTGTAGGGCCCATATGCGCGAAACCCCTTGCCTAGCAAGGGGTTTTTGCTATGTTTGGGGTTGGATTTGATAGTGAATTTGCTAATGGCGAAAAGGGAAATTTTCTCATTGAATAAAGAACATATATTCGCATATAATACAAACAAACGTTCGTATTTATTCAAGGGGGAGTTATGGTGAAATCGGCTAAGCGTATGATCATGCTTGGTGATTGCCAGTCCTTTTATGCCAGTGTGGAGAAAGCGGAGAACCCGCAGTATAAGGACCGTCCGTTAGTGGTTGCAGGAGATCCGGAGCGCAGGTCCGGGATCATTCTGGCAGCTTGTCCGCTCGCCAAGCAACAGGGGGTGACGACGGCGGAAACATTGGGGACCGCATTGGCCAAGTGCCCCGATCTCGTCGTGATTAAGCCACGGATGCAGACGTATATCAATGTCTCGATGCAGATCACGGATATCTACAAATCGTATACGGATTTGGTCGAGCCGTACTCCATTGACGAGCAATTTCTGGACGTCACCGGGTCTTTGCATTTATTTGCAGATTCCCCGGAGGAACTGGCGCGGATCATTCAAACCCATGTACAGGCAGCCACCGGTGTTTATGCCCGCTTTGGGATCGCGGAGACGAAGGTCCTCGCCAAGACCGCTTGCGACAATTATGCTAAGAAAAATCCGTCGGGTATATCTACCTTGACCAGAGAGATGCTCCCGGAAACCCTCTGGAAACGACCGGTGAAAGACATGTTTATGGTCGGGAGTCGGATGCATAAGCATTTTATGGCTATGGGATTACCCACCATCGGCAGCATCGCCCAGACTCCTCTGGCCAAGTTAAAACAGATGATGCGACAGAAGTTCGGTAAAAACTCGGATATTCAAGCTGAACTCTATTGGCGAATCGCTAACGGCATCGATGACAGTCCTGTAAAGCCGGGGACGCACCAAGTCCCTCCCAAATCAGTGGGTCACATGATGACCTTGCCTCGCGATTATTACAAGCTGGAGGATGTAAAGGTAGTATTGCTCGAATTGACGGAACTTGTCTGCATGCGCTGCCGTGAGTTGGGTTTCATGGGGGAGGTTATATCCGTCGCCTGCATGGGGGCGGATTTTGATCGCCCCACCGGTTTTTCGCGCCAGATGAAGATGCTGGACCCAACCAACGTTACCAAGCAAGTTTTCGAGGGGGTTATGACATTGTTCCGCCGACATTGGAACGGCGAGCCGGTCCGTAAGGTCGGCGTTTCTCTGTCCGGGTTGGTGGGGGCTGAAGAATACCAGATCACGTTGTTCGACGATCGCCCCAAGTATCAGGCGCTTGAAAAAGCGACCGATGAAATCAAACGTCGGTTCGGGGACTCGGCGATACTGCGGGCATCTTCGCTTACGACGGCGGGTCAAGCACGGCGGAGATCGCAACTGATAGGAGGTCATTTGAAATGAAAAAGCTGGAGGGAAACGGCCTTTGGGAGTCCAGCCGGATGATGCTGCCAGAGCATAAAGAAACCATTATTCGCAAGCAGGTCGAAGAGGGGAGGAAACCGCGACCCGAGCTGGATCCTCAGGAAGTGGAGCGGATCGAGCGGGCGATCGCTGAGGCGTTCCGGGAGCGCCGGCGGATCACCCTTCGCCTATGGGGCGAGTATGAAGATACGGAACTTCAAGGGGGAGTGGTAACCGTTCAGACTCATCTGCGTGAGATTAAACTATCTACTGGGAATGGAGAGTGGCAGTGGGTAAAGATATCGGATATTAGGGATGCCACCCTCTAAGCGGCCGCCCGCGAACCCCCTTGATCCTCAAGGGGGCTTTTTTCTACGAATAAGCTTGCTATAGAACGATCACGAGAACCGCCCAGACTAGAAAATAGCCTCCGATCCCAAGACAAATGAGCCCCCGGAATCTCATGGATTCCAGATAGGACTCGCTGGGTTCGGCTTCGCCTCTAACTTTCCAAGCCTCGCCCGTTCGCCAGAACACATCGGGTTTTCTGCGGACGAGAATCCCCAGCCCGATAAAGACAAGAGCGATCAGAACAAGTAAAAATCCGATGATAAGCCCTCCTTGCAACTATTGGATCCATTTCAAAAGGAGACGAGGCAAATACGCAATGAGGTCCGAGATCCAGGTTATCCTATCTGCCCATTGGGTGAAACGGGTGTTGTTGGTCTTCATCAATACCTCCTGCACGAAACGTTATCGATATTAAAATATACGGCTAACCTTATCATGAGTTGCAGTGTCTGAGAAAATCCTCCCCCTTAGTGGATTTCCGCCGGAACTCTTATCCAGAGAAAAAGGAGCCGCTTAAGCGGCTCCCTGAATCATTTGACTTGCTTCTGGATCACCAAACGATGGTATTCGTTGAGCAATTCGTCCAGTCGTTGACTTACTATGACCAGTTCCCTATCGACCAAACGTTTGTTTCCGGCGAGTCGGTTTAATTCCATCCGGAGCTCTTCAATTTTGAAGATTAGATCCAAGGCGAACAACTCCCAGAATTGAAGTATCTATGTCATACGTCCGCTGTGCACTGGCGACCGTCCTGCGGATCCCACTTTATATCTGTCCGCACCAGGCTAAAGTGGTACCTATACTTTCTATGTCCGTTTTTGTAAATCCTCCCTAAATCCTGAGATAAATTGCAAAAATCTGTCGATTCAGCGGAATTTATTCAAATTGCAAGTTTTTCGGAAACTAAAAAGGACCGCACAAGGCGGTCCTTCCTCAGAGAAAGAGCAGGGCAATTACTTGCTGTTTTGCGTTGGTGCAGGGTGGGCAGCTAAATATTCAACCGCATTGTAAGTCAGAACGGCGGCTTCCGCACGAGTTATCCGATCCAGAGGATGGAATTGCTCGTTCTCATCCAGCTTAGCAATTCCCAGCACGAGTGCGCGTTGGACGGTTCCCTGGTAGGAGACGGTGAGTTGGTCATCATCGGCAAATTCAACCGGTTTGATGTTGATTTTCGGAAAATCGCCATGCTTCTCCATCGCCAAAATCAGCTGGTGGGTGAACTCCTCACGCGTCATCGGCTTGTCTGGATCTACGGCGGCATCCAGATCAAACCCGTTGTTTTGAGCGATGACGAACGCAGGGGCATACCAAGCCCCATCCTTGACGTTGGTGAAAGAATCGCCGGCTCCCTTTGCGGCCTCCGTCTTCAGTTCCAGTCCCAGCAGGGTGACGATAAGCTGGATGCCTTGGCTGGTGGTCAATTGGTCGTCCGGCAGGGAGCTGTCGGGATTTTNCGCGTCATCGGCTTGTCTGGATCTACGGCGGCATCCAGATCAAACCCGTTGTTTTGAGCGATGACGAACGCAGGGGCATACCAAGCCCCATCCTTGACGTTGGTGAAAGAATCGCCGGCTCCCTTGGCGGCCTCCGTCTTCAGTTCCAGTCCCAGCAGGTTGACGATAAGCTGGATGCCTTGGCTGGTGGTCAATTGGTCGTCCGGCAGGAAGCTGTCGGTATTTACACCGCGGACGATACCTTTGGCCTGCAGTATGGATATGCTGTCTTTGGCGGCGGAGTGGCTGACGTCCTTAAAGGAGGCGGCAGCCGCGAAGCTCTCTCCGGCAAGCGACAGACTCAACATGGCGGCAGCAGACAACAGGGTTAGATTACGTTTGAACAAGGGGATCACCTCTGTCTTGTTATTATTGACAATTACTAGACGGAGGTTGGATGTGAATGTTGCAGTGAACCTTATGATTTTCCAAATGGAATAATTCTCGTCACGTGATTAATTTCATCTAGCCGAACCCAGACCGCTCCTTCTGTCGTCCGCAGCTGTACCTGGTCTGTTGCGGAACCCCATTTGGGCAGCCCGGTCATCATTTGCCCGTTATGCAGTTGAATAACTACCTGATGGCCGAGCGTGACCGCCATTTTTAATTCATGCATGAAACTAAATCCTCACCTTTCCTGAGATTCAAGCCGATCGGTTGATCCTTGATACCCTTAACTTACCATAAATCACATTCTTATAGTTTATCGGATGGGAGGAGGTTCGATTTTGGGTTGAAATTGATGCGAGTTCTGTATATAATCATAAATACGGGATTTTTCTGATGATGTGCCGGGGTGGCGGAATAGGCAGACGCACAGGACTTAAAATCCTGCGGTTGGTGACAACCGTACCGGTTCGAGCCCGGTCCTCGGCATTCAGTTCGGAAAGAGCGTATTCGTTAGACGAATGCGCTCTTTTTTTATAGGACAAAGGGATTATTTTCCTGAGAAAAGGTTACGAAATATCTCCTAAATGTCGATATAAAACGCAGAGGGCTGGAAAAGGGTTCCGGTAATTCAGCAATGAGACAAAGGAGAGGAATCAATGATTGCGAACAGGAAAGTGACGTATTGGATGCTCGTTATGACGCTGCTCCTTTCGGTGATGGCTCCGACAGGCGTGTTTGCCGCGGCTGGGGACATCAACTCGATCAAAATCGATGGGGAAAATACGACGATCGAGCTTGGGGTAGGCAAGACGAAACAACTCAAAGTAAATGCATCCGTTGAAGGTACCAGTTCAACCAAAGATGTGACTACAACCGTAGTCTGGGCAACCTCCGACGAGAGCGTTGTTAAGGTTGAAGAAGGATTGGTGACTGCGCTCAAGAGCGGAACCGCCACCGTCACGGCCTCTTATAATAATGCCACGACCCATGTCGGTGCCAAATCCTCAATCACCTTTAAGGTTACAGATACATACACCAAATTAACTTTGGATTACAAACTGGACGGGAAATACAGCCTGGACAGTTCCGCATCGGATCTAACCGTTACGGCCAAGGCGAAGGTGGACAATGCATCGATTGATCCGAAAGATGTGACAGAGGATGCGGATTGGACCTCCTCCAATGAAGGGGTGCTGACCATTGAGAAGGGCCAGATTACATTAAACGGTTCGGGGGAAGCCACAATTACGGCCAAGTATGCCGGATTGACCGCTTCTTTTAAAGCAAAGGTCACTTCGCCGTATTCCGGATTGAAATTGTATCAGGTCCATTCGAACTCGTCCGAAGATGAAATCGGGGAGAAGGAAGACCTCGAGCTGATCTTGGCGGACAAGGAAGTGAAACTTAGGGCCAAGACGATGTTGGCCAGCGGTTCCAACAGCACCAGCGATGTTACGGATAAAGCCGCCTGGGCTTCTAGCGATAATGGCGTAGCTACCGTGGAAGACGGAGTCGTCAAGATCGTGTCGACGGGGAAAGCGACGATCACAGCCACTTATCTGGGTACACAAGTCAAAGTGGATCTTTATGTGCGCGCTCCCTATGAGACGATCCTGTTGACGCCGTCCGGCGATCAAACGCTGTTTGTTGCGGAAACGCTGTCCGCAAGTGCCGGCGTGAGAGAAACAGCGAATGTGACGACGCCGGTAAAGGCAGAGTGGTCTTCTTCGAATAAATTAATCGCCACCGTGGACGAAAATGGTTTGATTTCCGCCAAAGCGACGGGATCAACTACGATTAAAGCCAGCTACCAGGGGGTAAGCAAGAGCTTCAAGTTAACCGTGCTTCCTACGGTGACTAAGCTTGAAGTTGAGAAGGAGCAGCTCGATATCTATCGCGGAGGCTCGGCAAGCTTGCCGAAGGTGACGGGCACGAAGCTGGATGGGGAAACCATCGATCTCAGCGATGCCATCACCTGGACTTCGAATCATGAAGACATCGCGGTAGTGGAAGATGGGAAGATCGTAACCAAGGATTTGGATGACACGGTTGTATCCACGGAAGTTACGCTAACCGGGAAGCTTGCTGAAGCCGGGACTGGACTGACACCCAATGCGAACTTCCCGATTCGGGGAACAACGGTCACGGTTAAAGTGAGCGTGAAGGAGAAGGTATTGACCTTGCTTGCTTCGCAAAATTCGATGAGCATCGTCATCGGGGAGGAAACCGCGCTGCCGCAAGTCACGGCCGTCTTCGAGAACGGGATGGAGCAGTTGAACCCAACCGGCGTGGAATGGACGGTATCGGGTTCCAATGCGGTGCTGAAGACGACGGCGAACGGGAAGAAGCTTAAAGGTCTCAGCAAAGGCTCGGCATCGTTGAAGGCGACCTATGAGAACAAAACCGTCAGTTTATCGGTTACCATCGAACCGAAGATTTCCCGAATTGTCGTGGAGCCGCAATCGATTGAGCTGAATATCAAGAAATCGAAATCGATCAAGGTTACCGGCTATTATACAGATGGCAAGAAGATAACCCTTTCCTCCAAAATGGGTTGGGTTTCCTCCGATGAGAAGGTCGCCACGGTGTCTTCCTCTTCGGTGAAGGCCGTTGCGGAAGGCTCGGCAACGTTAACCGGTTCTTATCAGGGCCAAACGGTAACCGTGAAGGTGAAAGTAATTCCGAAGCTGATGAAGCTGGAGGTCAGCGAGAAAAGACTGCAGATGGCTCCGGGATCGGCCAAAACGCTCGTGCTTACGGCAACTTATGACACCGGCAAGGTAGAGACGGTCACGGGCAGCGCCACTTGGACCAGTTCGAAAACCAGCGTTGCCAAAGTGTCGGCCGGCAAGATCGAAGCGATAGCGAAAGGCTCGGCTTCTGTCAAAGCGAAATATGGCGGCAAGTCGGTGTCGGTTAGCGTTTCGGTCAAACCATAAGCTCTGGAATAGGGAGTCTGCCTGAAGGAAGGCAGGCTCTTTTTTCTTGGAGTTAGCAAGTTTTGGTTGATTTCAACGTGGAGTATCCCCTATAATTAGAACAAATGTTCTGGGAAGAGGACTATCATCTATGATTACACAGAAGACAAGATGGACGTTCGTTTGGAGTTTCTTGCTTGGGTTAGGCGTACTCCTAACGGGCTGCACGCTGGAGAGCTGGGACCCGGTCGGGGGACCCTCGGCCGAGAACGCCGCATGGACTTCCGAAGTGCAGGGAGAAGGTCAACTCCGGGTGATCTACCTGGATGTCGGGCAAGGCGCTTCACAGTTGCTGATCTGCCCCTCCGGGCGCACGATGCTGATTGATGCCGGCAACAATGACAAGGAAGAGGAGATGCTGCATTACCTGCAGGCCTATGGGGTCAGCCGCCTGGATCTCGTGATCGGCACGCATCCCGATGCGGATCATATCGGCGGGCTGGATCGGGTGATCGACCGCTTGGATATCGGCGAAATATATATGCCGAAGATTCAGTCCAATACGAAGACGTTTGAGTCGCTTTTGAACTCCATTCGCCGCAAAGGGCTGAAGGTCAAGACCGCCAAAGCGGGACGCGAGCTGGCTTGGGACGAGCAGGTTCAAGTGAAGATGCTGGCCCCGGTTGCGGAGACAGACGACAACAACAACATGAGCGTGGTGATGAAGGTGACGTATGGCAAGACGTCCTTTCTGTTAACCGGAGATGCGGAGGCGGAAAGCGAGCGGGCGATGCTTGAATCGGGGGCGAACCTCAGTGCCGATGTTCTGCTGGTGGGGCACCATGGTTCGAAATCGTCGACCACGGCGCGGTTCCTGAACGCGGTGAAGCCAAAGTACGCGGTGATCCAGGTTGGCGACAACTCCTATGGACATCCGACGAAGACCGTACTGGATCGGCTGGCCAAGCAGCAGGTGAAGGTGTATCGCAATGATCTGCATGGAACTGTGGAAATTTCCAGCGACGGCGGAGGGTATCAAATTACGACGGAAAGGCCGGGGTGAAAATGATCCATATCGTGGAGGGTTTTGAAGGGGAAGTCTGTATCCTGGAGTCTGACGGGCACACCCGGAGCATTCCGCGGTCTCAAGTCGACCCTTCTGTCAAGCCGGGGGATGTCGTGGAATGGGACGGGGGGAAATGGGTCCCCAACCGGCAGGAGACCGAACGGAGAACCCGTCACATTCGTGCGTTAATGGAAGAAGTGTGGGAAGAAGAGTAGGGGAGCGTCACGACACTTTCAAGGAGGAATGATGAAGATGTTGATCAGGCCGCAGGCAGGAGAATACGCGAAGCATTTTGCCCCCTATATTGACGAGGTACCTGAGGGCGATTTGTTAGCCTATCTGGAAAATCAGCCCAAGCTCCTTCGTCAGAAATGGGCTGGCGTCAGCGAGGAGCAAGCCAACTATCGGTACGCCGAGGGGAAATGGAGCGTGAAGGAAGTGCTGGGGCATATGACCGATACCGAGCGGATCATGAGTTACCGGATGCTGCGAATCGCTCGAGGGGATTCGACGCCGCTTCCGGGGTTCGAAGAGGAATTGTTCGTCCGCCAAGCCGGGTTTGACCGATTGTCGATAGAGGAGTTGCTGCGCGGCTTCGAGATCGTGCGGGAAGCGACGCTGGCGTTGGTTCGCCAATTGGACGCCGCCGCCTGGACCCGGATGGGTACTGCCGCCGGAGAACCGGCCTCCGCCCGATCCTTGGCCTATAATATCGCGGGGCATGCGCAGCATCATGCGCGGATCCTGAACGAACGGTATATGCAAGAAGCCTAAACGAATCCGCGGGATCAACCCAAAACGGACGGGAGCAGCCATCTCAAGATGATTGCTCCCGTCCGTTTGTTTGCTTGCCGGAGATTATTCGTGGGACATGATCATTTCAAGCTCTCCGCTTAGGCGGTAAGGGCCAAAGCCGGCAGGCAAAATGAAGTGCTCGCCTTTGGCCAGATCGTAAGTATGGCCGCCCGCCGTAAGCGTACCGCTGCCTGCAAGTACGCTAAAGATCGTATACTTCTCGTTTGCGGACACCTCGGCTTCGGCGCCGGCAACGTTCCATTTCTCCACCGTAAAGAAGGAATTCGAGACGAAGGAAGTGACCGTCAAGCCGCCTTTTTGCGTGGTTTCGTAGGTGACAGGCACATAAGCTTGCGGAACGGTAGTAACGTCAATCGCCTTCTCCAGGTGCAATTCGCGCGCGTTGCCGTCTTTGTCGCGGCGATCATAGTCATAAACGCGGTAGGTCGTATCCGAGCTTTGCTGCGTTTCGAGCACCACGATGCCTTTGCCAAGCGCGTGCAGGGTACCGCTGGGAACGTAGAAGAAATCGCCCGGCTTGACCGGCACTTTGGTCAGGAAGCGGTCCCAGTCGCCGTTGTCAATCATCGCAACGAGCTCATCCTTCGTCTTCGCCTCATGGCCATAAATGATGACGGCACCGGGTTCGGCATCCACGATGTACCAGCATTCGGTTTTGCCAAGCTCGCCGTTCTCATGTTGGCCCGCATATTCGTCGTCCGGGTGAACTTGCACGGACAAATCGTCGGAGGCGTCGAGGATCTTCGTCAGCAGCGGGAATACCTTGGACGTGGAATGAAACAATTCCGGATGCGAGGTCCACAGATCCCCCAGCTTCATGCCTTGGTGCGGTCCATTCTTGACCACGCTTTGTCCGTTCGGATGCGCGGATACGGCCCAACATTCGCCGGTACGATCATTCGGGATATGATAACCGAACAGGTCTCTCAGCTTGGTCCCGCCCCAGATACGCTCTTGAAAAATCGGCTGCAAAAAAATCGGTTCATTCATCGTTATCGGACTCCTTTGTCTATGAATCAGTATGGAATATGGACTAAAGCTGCGGCGCCGATCAAGCCGGCATCCTGATGAAGCGCGGCAGGAACGATTGGCGTCTGCCGGCCCGAAGGGTTTAGCGCATACTTGGACACGTAGTCTCGCACGGCGTTAAACATTGGGGCGCCAACCTGGGAGACGCCGCCGCCAAGGACGAGCTTCTCCGGATCAAACGTATTGATCAGGGTTACGCAGCCTACGCCAATGTTCTTGAACACCTTGGCCACAAGCTCCTGAATCGAAGTATGCCCGGCCGCCGCCAGATTGAAAGCTTCCTTCGAGGAGACTTCGCGGCCGAGCAGGGCCGAGGCTTGTCTGGCGACCGCCGTGCCGGAGGCCACGTATTCCCAGCAGCCTTGCTGGCCGCATACGCAGGTGCCGGCGGAAGGGTCAACGACGAAATGCCCGACATCGCCGGCATTGCCAGTAGCGCCGGTGATGAGCTTGCCGTGGGAATAGATCCCCGCCCCGATCCCAGTGCTGATCGTGACGAACACGAAATGATCGGCATCCTTGGCGGCCCCAAGCCATTTCTCGGCCAAGGCGGCAGCGGTGGCATCGTTCTCAAGGCGGATCGGCCGATCAAAATGGCGCGCCAGCGAGGCCACGACGGGGAAGTTCCACCAGCTCCGCAGGTTCGGCGGCTCTGCGATTTTACCTTCCTTCGTGTTCAGCGGCCCCGGAGCCCCGACCCCGATCCCTACGAGCTCGGATGCTGCAACGCCTTGATCAGCGAGGATGTCCTGGACTGCGGCAGCCATCCGGTCCACCATGACTTCCGGCGTTACCGTCTGGTCGGTGGGCAAGGATACCTTCGCCTGCACATCCCCTGCGGCGCTGACCAGGCCGATGGCGGTTTTCGTGCCGCCGATGTCGATACCTATTGCATAACTCAACGTTCATTCCTCCTGTGGAAGTGAAGATCGCTTCATCACTTGACAAACTTGACAAAACTATGATTTGTAAAGTAGGATGTAGGCTAAGTGTAGCATGTTTCGAAAGGAATGAAAAGAATGGGCCGCAAAAAGAAGATATCCATGCAGGATATTGCCGACCAGCTCCAGATCTCTAAAAATGCGGTATCGCTTGCGCTGATGAACAAGAAGGGCGTCAGCGAAGAGATGCGCCGGCTCGTGCATCAAACCGCCCGGGAAATGGGGTACGGTCCTTATGCGCCCCAAGACCGCAGCAAGGCGAACATTCTGGTGCTCGTTCCCGAGCGAATTATGAGTTATCAGGATAATGACCACTTTCAATTTTTTCACGATATGATCTGGGGATTGGAGCGTTGCGCACGCAAAAAAGGCCTTAACGCCGTCATCATCCCTCTTGACCGGGAGACGGAAGCCGCACGTTCGCTGCCCGGACCGTTTACCGATATTCCGTATCGGGGCGTAATCCTGTTCGGGATTATCGACCGGGCATATGCCGAGCGTGTCTGGGAATTGGATACGCCGCTTGTGCTGATGGATTCCTATTACCGGGACCTGCCTTGTCCGGCGGTGACTTCCGCCAATCTGGAGGGGGCTCATACCGCTGTTGCCCATTTGATTCAAGCCGGGCACCGGCAAATTGGGTTTATCGGGCCGACGAACCTGTCGACCAGTCATGAGGAGCGCTGGTTCGGGTATCAGAAAGCGATGAAGGAGCATGGGATGGCCATCCGGGGGGCGGACTGTCTGACCACCTCTCGGGGGTACGACTATACTGCGGCGGAGCTTGCGGCATTTATGGACGGGCTGGAGGAATGGCCAACGGCATTCTTCTGCAGCAATGACCGGATCGCTTATTTACTGGCCGGCCTGCTGAAGGAGCGAAACAAGCGGTTGCCGGAGGACGTATCCATCGCGGGGTTTGATGATTTGCCCTACGTCAACAGCGAGGGGTTAAACATGACGACGATGCGGGTGGAGAAGGAGCGCATGTGCGATGCGGCGATTCAACTGCTGCTGTCAGACCTCGGCCGAGCCCGGGAAGCGATTCACTGGCAGGTCCGGCCGACGCTAGTGGTGCGCGAGTCCGTCGCCTTGAGGTCGTGAGGAGACGGAAATGGGCATGAAGCCCGTGTTGGATGAAAAAAAGGGTGCCCCGAGGATCGGTTAGCCGGTCCGTCGGGACACCCTTCTTCGCGATGCAGGTGTGTTGCCTGCACCCCAGATTATTTGTTCAGTGCTGCCTCGTAACGTTTCTCCACTTCGGACCAGTTGATCACGTTGAAGAAAGCGGCGATGTAGTCTGGACGTTTGTT
The DNA here is from genome assembly GCF_900021165.1 of Paenibacillus phocaeensis. Taxonomy (GTDB): domain Bacteria; phylum Bacillota; class Bacilli; order Paenibacillales; family Paenibacillaceae; genus Fontibacillus; species Fontibacillus phocaensis. The sequence goes on from NZ_FCOQ01000018.1 coordinate 594,060, forward strand.
TTGATATTTCAGGTAGTAGGCATGCTCCCATACGTCCAGGCCAAGGATTGGCGTTTTGCCTTCCATGATTGGCGAATCTTGGTTAGGCAAGCTGTAGACGGACAATTTGCCGTTAGCGTCTACGGCCAGGAACGCCCAACCGCTGCCGAAACGGGTTGTGGCTGCTTTGGAGAAGTCTTCCTTGAATTTGTCAAAGCCGCCGAGTTCGCTGTTGATTGCTTCAGCCAGTTTGCCGGAAGGTTGACCGCCGCCGTTCGGGCCGATCGTTTCCCAGAACAGGGAGTGGTTGGCATGGCCGCCGCCGTTGTTGCGAACGGCGGTGCGGATGCTTTCCGGTACGCTGTCCAGATCGGCAATCAGCTCTTCCACCGATTTAGATTGCAGTTCAGGAGCGGATTCCAGAGCTGCGTTCAAGTTCGTAACGTACGTATTATGGTGACGATCATGGTGAATCATCATCGTTGTTTCATCGATATGAGGCTCAAGTGCGTTGTTCGGGTAAGGCAAAGCAGGTAATTGATGTGCCATTTCGAATCATTCCTTTCTTCTCCAATATGTAATAGTAATTCCGACAAAACTAATTATAAATCTGCATTCCGCCTTAGTCAACATAAATGTATGTTAAGTATGTTAAATGAGGTTCAGGCATTGACAAATAGGCGCACGATCCTCATAATGATGGTTCAAGCAGTTAGAGTCACAAGTTTGGGGTGAACGACGTCATGGGGTTGGGCATCGTAATCGTTGAGGTGTGCGACAGCAACCTGATGAGCGCGCTTGAGCTGGAGAAGCTGGAGGAGGAGTATCCCGAAATTGCCGTGATGCGTCAGGACTGTCTTAGTTTATGCGGCTTATGCAAGCTTAGACCGTACGCGCTGGTGAATGGCAAACGAATCGCCGCCAAAACGACGGAGGAGTGTATCCGGCTCGTCAAGCAAGCCATCGAAGACGAGTTAAGCGTCTATGATAGATAACAAAAAGGGCAGCCCTTGGGCTGCCTTTTTTGAATTCGGATTGTTCCTCGTATTACCGGTTCCGATTCCGCTGACGAATCACATACACGCACTTCTTCCCTTGCTGGGCCAGGCATTCCGTGCGTTCGACATCGGCGTCCAGCAGGGATTCGAATAAATTCAGTTCGCAGTCGCAGGCATGATTGTAGCGGTTGGCGATTTGCGAGATTGGACAGTTATGCTCCATGAGCACATATTCGCCGCCATCGTTCTGCTGGAGCTCGGTCATATATCCGTTGTCGTTCTGAATTTCCGAGAGCGTCCGCACTTTCTCGGTCAGCGATTTGCCCTGCATGTCGGCCATGTATTTGCGACTTAGCTTCTCCTTGCGGCGGTCGAACAGGAGGTCAACCATTTCTTCACCGCTTTCCTCCGCCAGTTCGTCCAGCAGATCCAGCGTTAGCGAATGATATTTCTTCGGAAACAGCCCCTCAGCCAGCTCGGTTAATCCATACACCGCCGTTGGCCGGCCAGGCGTTTGTCGGATCATCTTCGATTCGATCAACCCGTCGCGTTCCATCGTGCCCAGATGGCGGCGTACCGCCATTTCCGTTATCAGCAGCTCCGACGTGAGTTCCTTGGCACTTAGAGGTCCGGCGGTTTTCATCAGATGAAGAATCCGCTCGCGGGTAGACAGGTCTTTGTTTGCATTCATGCGCGACACTCCCTCTCGGGTGATAGTTCCGGCGGTCTGTTAGCCTTGCGGGACGGCGAGGGCCGCTTCCCGGCACGCATCTGAGCAGAAGCCGTGATGCTCGTCTTCGCAATCCTCGCAGCACACATACTGCAGGTTGCACACGGGACAGTTGATATAACGGTCATGCGTCGTGCCGCAGTGGTGACAGCTGGCGATCACGATGTCCTCGTCCGTGCGGTTGATCGGCACGGAGATTCGTTCGTCGAAGACGTAGCATTTCCCGTCGAACAGGCGCCCGTTCACCTGCGGGTCCTTGCCGTAGGTAACGATTCCGCCCTCCAACTGGGCGACATCGTTGAAGCCCTCGTTGATCAGGAAGCCGGTCAGCTTCTCGCAGCGGATGCCCCCGGTGCAGTAGGTCAAGATCTTCTTATCCTTGTGCTCGCTCAGGTTCTGACGAATCCATTCCGGAAACTCGCGGAAAGAATCGATGTCCGGCCGAATCGCACCGCGAAAATGGCCGATATCGTATTCATAATCGTTGCGCCCGTCCAGAACGATCACGTCATCCTGCTGCAGCTGCTCGTAAAATTCAACGGGGGAGAGGCGTTTGCCGCTGACGGCGTTCGGGTCAAGTTCCTCCTCGTAGCGGAAGGTGACCAGCTCTTGTTTATGGCGAACGAACATTTTCTTAAACGTATGGCCTTCCGCTTCGTCGATCTTAAATACAATATCGGCGAACAGCGGATTGGCTCTGAGGTCGTTCATATATTTCTCCGTTTGCTCCACCGTGCCGGACAACGTCCCGTTGATGCCTTCGGCGGCGATCAGAATCCGTCCCTTGACGCCCAGCTCCTTGCAATACTGCAGATGCTCGGCGGTCAAGGCGGCGGGATCCTCGATTCGGACAAATTTATAAAATAATAATACGCGGTAGGCGTGTTGTTCCATTATTTTAATCACCCATCTATTCTATGTTGAATTCTACTGCATTGTAGTCCAAGGCTCCCGACTTAGTCAATATATAAGTATAGTAAGTATATTAATGCGGGTCTAGCGGATATTCTTTCCTTACCGGGCGAAGGAAGGATTAAATTTGAAATAAAGGTTGTCGATTCAGGCGCATGCTGGAGAGGGGGATATCTTTTTGAAAAATGGCTATGTCCGGTCTTGCTTGGCTTCCTGTTTGCGGTGCTGGGCTGCTGCTGATCCTTTTGTTGATTGCCAGCCGCTTGTATTTGGGTGTGCATTATGCCAGTGATATTGTTGGCGGCTTTCTGGCAGGTGCCGTGGTCGCCGTGATTTGCTCTTGGGGCGCTGTACGCCAGAGCCGCAGATAAAGAAGAAGACCCTCCGTCCGGAGGGTCTTCTATCATTGACGCGTTCGTTATGCCGTGCGTTTCACGTCCAGCGGTTGTTTAGGCGCCGGGGTGTGCGTTCCGGCCTCGTTTTTCTTGTGGAACAGCTTGCGGAGGTAAGGAAGTACATAGTAGTCGAGGCCGATTTTACCGGCATTGGCGGCAGCGACGAGAACCAGGACTTCAAGAATCAGCATTTGTGCGTTCGTGCTTACCGTACCCGAGAAGAGGAAGGCGGCGTTCATCACGAAGCCCATCAGTGCGGCGAAGGTGGTGAAGGTACCGAGAATGAGACCCAGGCCGACCAGGAATTCGCCGTAAGGCACCAGGACGTTGAAGAGATCGACGTTCGGCAGGGCGACGTGTTGCAGGAAGGTGGCCCACCAGCCTTGCACGGCCGGGTGGTCGCCGGCGCTGTTCGCGATCGCGCCGTTCAGGAAGCCTGCGGCATCGAAGCCGCCGGTGATTTTATGATAGCCGGCTTCGATCCATTGATAGCCGAGGTACACGCGGATGACAGTCAAGATCCACATCGCAACTTTGTTGGTTCTCAGGAAATTGTTAAACATGATTCCCACTCCTTTGGTTTATCGTTCTTTTTTGTTTTTTTGGATGATCATCTTTGATGTCTTTATTATATGTGATATTTTTCACTTGATATGTGATTTAAATCACAATTATTAAAAATTAAGAAAATTAATTTTAAATTAAAAAGCAAGGCGGGTTCGCGACCTGCCTTGCTGCATGTGCGTTATGGTTATGTCTTAGCTGGTTTCTTGGTGGGATTCTCGCGGTGATCCTCGCCCGTAAAGGTCTCCGCCCATTCGTCCATCATCTCGCCGACGAAATCCTCGAGCGTTTCCGTAGCGGAGGTTGGGTGTTTAGGTACGGGAATCGGATCGACGCCGGAGCCTTTGCCGGGAGGCAGGTTGCCTTGCGCCTTGTCGATGTCCATTCGTGCCTGCTCCTTTCCCATAAAGTCTAATGGTTGACCTTAATATGATGATCCGGCGTCACCTTATGCGTCAGCAGCTCGGATACGGTTACGAACCGATAACCTCGGCTTTGGAGTTCAGGCAAGATCACCTTTAACGCCTCGATCGTCTGCGTGCTGTTATGGACATAATCATGCATCAGGATGATATCGCCGTTGCGGGCGTTATTTAGCACCTTGCGCACGATCCTTTGAACGCCGGGCGACGCCCAGTCCTTCGTATCCTGGTGCCAGGACCAGAGGACCATTTGCAGGTCGTTGTGTTTGGTTAACTCGACGATAGCTTCATTATAATAACCGCCCGGCGGGCGGAAGAGGACCGGTTTACGCCCGGTTGTCTCAAGTACGGCTTCCTGGGTCATGTCCAATTCTTCCTTCAAAGTCTTTAACGCCAACCGTTGAAAGGAAGGGTGGTGATAGGAGTGGTTGCCGATTTCGTGTCCCTGAGCTTGCTCCAATCTGACGATATCGGGAAACCGCTTGACCCGGTCGCCAACGACAAAGAAAGTTGCCTTCGCATGGTACTGCTCCAGAAGTTCAAGAATCTTCGGGGTTTGCTGGTCATCCGGCCCGTCATCGAATGTTAAAGCGATATATTTTTCCGGCATCGGCACTTCCCATACAATGTCCCCGCGTTCCTCATAGTAGCTTCTTTCCTTACCCTGAGCCGGGGAGGATGCCTCCGCTGCAGGGGGGAGAAGCGAAGCGGAAAGGGCGATCGCAAGCGCAACCCCCAGTTTAATTTTTAACATCGGTTCTGCGTGCCTCCATCAACTGAACTTAAAAAGCTTATCCGGCCGGGGGAAAAAGTCCTTCCGGACGGCGCTGTCCGTTTAGTTTGGCTGAATAGCGACACTTTTATCCTTGTTCGCGGGCATTGTCCTCTTTTTCAAAAAAATCTCCGCCCTTCAACCGGTCGACAAACTGCTGCAGCCACTCGTAATAACTTACGGCATGCTTTAGCTTATGCAGATCCTCCAGGCAGCGCATGCGCTCCTCCTCGGAGGTCTCCATCTCCAGAATCGTCTCGGAGAGGGACGGAATGACAGCATCGAGGGCACTGCGCATCACATCGATTTCCCGTTGCAGCTTCGTGGCAAAAAAGGACTGAAACGCTTTGAAAAAATCCGTTTCTGCGGCATAGAGGTCTTTGCGGGCGTCCTTCTCGTCCAATTTGGTCACCATTTTCGAATCGATTAGCGAGCGGACGGCATAACTCATATTGCTCTTGCTCATATTCATGCTTTGCTGCATTTCCTCCAGCGTCATGGGCCGATCCTCGAAAAACATGATGCCGTACAGCTGCCCATAGGAGTAATTGACGCCGTATAAGTCCATCGTCTGTGCAATCGCATCGATCACCTTGGCGCGCAGCTCTTCCCGAAAATTTTGCGGTTCCGGCATTTTCCCTGATGTTGGCTTCTTCACCGTAACACCTGCCCTCGAAAAATTTACACACAGTTAATCGCTGCTTCACGCAGCGATAACCCATTGAAATCCAATTGATCGTACAATAAATATTGAACAGAACAAATTAATCATTAAATTCAGCTCTATTATAGCAAACATTCAATAAATATTGAATGAAATAAAAGGAGGATTTATGAAGCGTTCGATTTGGGCGGAAGAGGGCCGGGCATTGCTGTTTACGCTCCCGGCGATGGTGCCGCTGACGATGTTTTGGTTCTATCCGCTTGGGTACATCATCTACCTTAGCTTCACGGAATGGGACTTCATGAGCCCGGACAAGCTGTTCGTCGGCCTGCAAAATTATCGTGACCTGTTTACGAACCCAACCTTTTACCAATCGCTCCGGGTCACCGCGTTATTTTGCGCCGGCAGCGTAATTCCGGTCGTTGTATTTGGCTTGGCGCTGGCGCTGCTGCTGAATCGGAATATGAAGGGCGGCGCCGTCTACCGGATGCTGATGTTCTCCCCGTGGGTGACCCCTACAGTGGCGGTCTCTATCGTGTGGTCCTGGATTTTCGAACCCGAGGTGGGTTTGGCGAACACGCTGCTGAAGGTTATGGGGCTGGAGGGCATTCGCTGGCTGGAGGATCCGAGTTGGGCGCTGGTTGGCATCCTGCTCGTTACCGTCTGGAAATCGGCCGGGTGGGGGATGATCTTCTATCTCGTGGCGCTGCGAAACGTCCCCGCAGAGCTCCTGCAAGCCGCCTCACTGGACGGTGCAACCCGTTGGCGCAGGTTCTGGAACGTGACGCTGCCGCTGATCTCGCCAACGACTTTTTTCCTGGTGGTGGTTCAGTTGATTCAATCCTTGCAGGCATACGACCAGATCAATGTATTGACTCAAGGAGGTCCGGCCGGATCGACGCGCACGTTGCTATACCTGTACTATCAGTCGGCCTTTGATGCGTTTCAAATCGGACAAGCCTCTTCTGTCGCTATCACGCTGATTCTCGGGTGTGTCGGACTCTCGTTGCTCTCGTTCTGGGTTGGCCGCCGCACGGTACATTATTCTTCGTAGAGGAAAGGAGACCCTCCATGCAAGGTTTCAAAAAATGGGGCGCCGCGATCCGCCACCTACTTCTGGCGGCGGTATCGCTGCTGATGGCGTTTCCGTTCTATTGGATGGCGACCAGCGCGCTGAAGAGCAAGGATGAGATCTGGCAATTCCCGCCCACGCTCTGGCCGCATAACCCCAGATGGGGACAGTTCGCCGAGGCCTGGGCTGCCGCTCCGTTTGAACGGTACATGTTCAACAGCATTTTCGTTGCCGCCGCTATCGTTGCCATTCAAATCGTCAATTCGGGGATGATGGCTTACGCCTTGACCCATATGAAGTTCCGTTTGAAAGGGGCGTTTACGGCCTTGGTATTGGTAGGCTACATGGTCCCGAGTACCGCCGTATATCTGCCGGGTTATATTGTCCTGGGCCGGCTTGGTTTGCTGGATTCCTATGCCGGGTTGATCTTGTCCAACTGCGTGAGCGTGTTTTCGATCTTCTTGATTCGGCAAGCTTTCCTGCAGATCTCGCATGAGTTGGTTGAAGCCGGACAGATCGACGGGGCGTCGCATTTCCGCATCCTTGGGACGATTCTGCTGCCGCTTGCGCGCTCTTCGTTTGCGGTACTCGGACTGATTACCTTTATCGAGCAGTACAACAATTATTTCTGGCCGATGCTGATCACCAAAAGTCAAGACCTGCAGCTCGTTTCGGCCGGTCTGCGCAGCTTCTTCGTGGAGGGAGGTGCTTACGGGCTGAAATGGCCGCTCATTATGGCCGCCAGCGCCTTCACGATCGCACCGCTGCTCGTGTTGTTCGTGCTGACCCAGAAAACGATCATGCAAAGCGTCAATTTGTCCGCAGGTGCTAGTAAAGGATAGGCAACTATTTTTGAAATCATGGAGTGGAGGTTAGGAAATGTCGAATTGGAAAAAATCTTGGTTCGGGTTGTTCATGACTTGTACGTTCCTTCTTATCAGTGCTTGCGGCGGTGGCTCCGGCGCAGCGGGGAATACGGCGGATCCCGCCCAGGCGGCGCCGTCCGGGAACGCGGCAAATTCCGAAAATACAGCCCAAACGGCAGAACCGGTCACGATTGAGTTTTGGTACGGCCTTGGCGGGAAGTTGGGCGAAAACATGCAGACCTTAATCGAGAAGTTCAACCGCTCGCAGCAGGAAGTGATCGTCAAGCCAGTCGTGCAGGCCGACTACAGTGAGACGGAACAAAAGCTGCAGGCAGCGATTGCCTCCGGAACCGTACCGGCTGCGGTCCTGTCGTCCAATGTGGACTGGGCGCGCAAGGGTTATTACGCTCCCCTGGACGAGCTGATCGCCGCTACGCCGGATTTCCGTTCGGAGGATGTGGTGCAGACGTTCCTGGAGCAGGGGAAGGTTGACGGCCAGCAGTTTTTCCTGCCGATGTACGGCACGACGCAAGTGATGTATTACCGGAAGGACGCCTTCGAGAAGAACGGCGTCAAAGCCGAAGAGTTGACGACCTGGGAAGCGCTCGCCGAGGCGGCGGCGAAGATGACCGTGAAGGAAGGCGGCAAAACGGTGTTCTACGGCTGGGAGCCGATGTGGGGCTCAGGCAATATGATCGATGCGGTGTATAGTAAGGGCGGCAAAATTTTGAGCGAGGACGGCAACACGGTGCTGATCGATTCCCCGGAATGGGTGGAAACGTGGGAGCTGTTCCGCAAATGGATCCATGAGGACAAAATCATGCGCATTCATTCCGGCGGTCAAGGCTGGGAGTATTGGTACAAAACGATCGACGATGTGATGAAAGGCCAAGCGGCGGGTTATATCGGGTCCAGCGGCGATCAAGGCGACCTCGATTTCAACATGGTTGCAGCGATGGAGCAACCGGGCTGGGAAGGTGTCGGCGAGGGCCGGCCGGTTGCCGAGGCGATTATGGCGGGGATTCCGTCTGCAGCAAGCCCCGAGCAGCAGCAGGCCGCGATGAAATGGTACAGCTTCTTTATGAGTCCGGAGAACACCGCGTTCTGGTCGATGAACACCGGTTATATTGCGGTACGTCAATCGGCGCTGGAAGACCCTGAGTTCGTGGCTTACAGCGAGCAGAACCCGCAGGCAACCGTGCTGTTGAAGCAGGCGACGCATGCCTCGAAGCCGTTCCAGGACCCGACGGGCGGCAAAATCAGCGATGCGCTGAAGATCGCCGCCGACAAGGTGCAGATCAGCAATACGCCGGCAGCCGAAGCGCTGAAGGAGGCAAAGGAGACGGCGCAGCGTGAACTCGACCGAATCCGGAAATAGTCGTTCTCCTGGGGTTCTATTAACCGCAGCAGGGAAGGAGTTTGAGATTGAGGCGGTTCTGTTCGATAAGGACGGCACGCTGATGGACTTTATCTACACGTGGGGAAGGTGGGGCGAGCGGCTGCTCGCCCGTTTTTCCTCCGAATTAGCAAAGCGTCGGCGGCCGTCGCTATCTTCCGATTTGTTGCAGCTCTGGGGAATTCAGTACAATGCTGAGGGGCAAATCTCCGGATATGATCGGAACAGCCCGTTGTCGATGGGCACGGTGGATGATCTGCTGACGCTGCTGGCGCTGGAAGGCTACAAAGCGGGCCTCTCCTGGGCGGCAGCCAGGGTGCTTGCCGCGCAGTGCCGCATGGCCGCAGACGAGGAGCTGGAACGCTCCCGCACCGCCCGGCTGCTGCCGGGAGTTCAGCCGTTCCTGGAGCAATGCCGTCAGGCGGGGCTCCGGCTCGGCATCGTTACCTCCGATGAGACTGAGGCAGCGGAGAAACATCTGGAATGGCTGGGCATTCGTTCGTATTTCTCCGTATGCGTCGGGGCGGATCGGGTGGGCCGGGGCAAACCATATCCGGAAATGGTGGAGCTGGCCTGCCGGGAACTCGGTGTGGAGATTGGCAAGGCAGCCATCATTGGCGATACGGACGGCGATATGCAGATGGCCCGCGCCGCCGGGGCGGCGGCAGCCCTCGCTTTGGCTGAGGGTCAGGCCGAGGTGAGGGAAGGTTTCCCGTCGGCGAATGCCGTGATCGCGGGATATTACGAGCTGCGGCTCGGGCAAGTTCGGTAATACCGGAAAGGTGGAAGAAGATCATGGGGTGGTTATTCCTGGCTCTGGCCATCGTGCTGGAGTTGTCCGGCACGGTGTCGATGAAGCTGTCGGATAGCTTTACCCGGCTGGTTCCTTCGGTGCTGATGTTTATTTTTTACGGAGCCAGCTTTACTTGCTTGAACTTTGCGCTAGGATATATGAAAGTAAGTACTGTATATGCCATTTGGTCGGGGGTGGGCATCGTATTGATCTCTTTGGCGGGAGGCCTCCTGTTCCAGGAGAAACTGTCGGTGCCTTCGATCCTGTGGATCGGGGTGATCGTCCTCGGCGTCATCGGACTGAATTTGAGCGGCAAGGGAGGATAATGAAATGGGAGATCGAAATGTGACGCAAGAGGGCGAGGGCCGGCGGGACGAGGAGATTTTGCTTAGGTTTCAGGTGATCACCGACACGCATGTACGGAGCGACGAACAGCATACGCATAACGTCAATCTAGAGCGGGCTTTGCAAGATATCGCGGAGAACGGGGCTGGAAGCGTCGGAATCATGCATGCGGGGGACGTGACCGATCACGGGTTCCCGGAGGAATACGAAGTGTGGAATCGGATCTGGGAACGGTTTGGCGGGGCGTTGCCTCCGCTGTATGTGACGATGGGGAACCACGATGTCGCGCTCGGAAATTGGGAGGCGCGTTTGGGGCAATTTTTGCGCGGCACGGGGGCGGAAGGCATTTATCATGATCATTGGATTCACGGGTATCATTTCCTCTTTCTCGGAACGGAGGAAGGGTTGGAGTTATTCAGCTCTCTTTCGGCGAAGCAACTGGCTTGGCTGGACGAGAAGCTGGGGGAAAACGCAGCGGCGGACCGCCCGGCGTTCGTATTCCTGCATCAGCCGCTGCTGAACACGGTGGCCGGCTCCTACGAAGCGCAGCGCTGGTACGGCGTCGTGCAGGATGCCGAGCTGCGAGCCGTACTGGCCCGTTATCCGCAGGCGATCCTGTTTACAGGGCATACCCATTGGGAGCTGGATGCGCCTCACACTTCCTATGGCATCGAGGGCCAAGGGCCGGCGATGTTCAACGCGGCTTCGGTCGCCTACCTATGGACCGATGAAGACGAACACAAGGACGGCAGCCAGGGCTTCTACGTGGAAGTCTACCGCGACCATGTCCTCGTGCGCGGCCGGGACTTCGCCCGCGGCGAGTGGGTGGAGGCGGCGCAGTTTCGGGTCGAGTATCCGCGGGGTAGCAGGTGAATGGGTGGACGTATGGTGAACAGTAACATACTTTAACGAGAACGCGTTAACGAGAACGCGTTAACGAGAACGCGTTAACGAGAACGCGCTAACGAGAACGCGCTAACGAGAATGCGCGCCGAAAATGGCGCGTGTTTTTTGCGCGGTGCTAGGGAGGGGCGTAATACAGGCAAGAAGCAACCAGTCCGTTTGCTGGTGTTGGTAGTTGAATGGTGAATGGTGGTAGCTGAATGCTGAATGGTGGTAGCTGAGTGCTGAGTGCTGGTAGCTGAGTGCTGATGCTGAATGCTGAATGCTGAATGCTGAATGCTGAATGCTGGTACCGGTGCCGGTAGTTGAATGTTGATGCTGGTAGAGCTGTTTTGCTTGCTAGTTGCTAGCTCGGTTGCGCTAACGGAAACCAGAGCCGTTATTTGAGTCCGAACACAATGCCTCCCCTGTTAACGGAACTCACAGCCCTTATTTGGGCTTGAAGAGGTGAAATCGTCGCCGAAAGCGTCAAATAAGGTCACTCCAGTCCGTTAGCGCGGGAAATACCCGGGAAATGAGCAAATAAGGTCGCTATATTCCGTTAGAATTAGCTACTCTCCAATAGAGTTGGCAATCTGAACAAGCTCAGAAATCCGGTACAAAGGAACAAAATCACCATCTTCCACCTTGTTCGCCGCTAATGCATAGGTTAATCCTTGATTTCTCCAATATAACCCGCTTAAGTTCGGTGTGCTTTGGATCCAGGTTTGTGTCCCGTCGTTTAGTTTAGGGCCCTTTTTTCCCTCCGGCTTGGATTTATCCGGTGAATTGGAAACAGCCCAGATCAGTTGTTCTCCACGATCCTCATTCGCAAAGGTCAGTTGTATCAAATCGAAATTAGCAGGGACGATATCGGCAGCCTGATGGGTAATAGCAAAAGGAACCTTAGGAATAGGAACCTCAAAAGGTACCGCAAGCCGAGTTTCTTCAAAAGATTTGCAACACTCTGTGCCCGGTTCCCATACGGCTACTCCATTACTTATTGATAATCCTGCAGAATGCCGGGGAGTTTGATGGATATCCTCAGCAATGGGTGAGGCGCTTTTCGGTTTCTCAGTTCCACAACCACTAGCTAGGAGCAGAAGAGCAACAAGTAAACACACCTCTATTATTTTTTTCAAATTTATCGACTCCTGTTAAAGGTACCCATAGTCTAGATTATGAACAAATTTAGCCCGATCCTCTCCCATTAATACTAAGGAGCCACTAATTCAACCTTTATTCGGTCGGGGTCTTCAAAAAATAGAGCATAATAATTTTCTCCACCCGCGAAAGGATGCTTCTCTTTGTAAAGCACGTTCATTCCCTTGGAGCGAACTTTTACAGTCAACTCATCCACTTGTTCTCTCGAAGTCGCATGGAATGCCAAATGGTTCAGTCCAACCCGACAACGATGGTAGGGCACATCCAAGTGTTTTTCTTTTGCTTGAACAAACACAAGGTAGGTGTCTCCTAATTTCCAACTACGACCTTCTTCCCATTGCTGATATGGCGTATAACCAAGCTCTGACAGAAACCACCCCCAGAACTCAGCCGAACGCTTGAGGTCGGATACATATATCTCGATATGATGTAGTAATCCCAAATGATTTCGCCCCCTCTTTCAATTTCGTCATGGCCCTGATTCACACAGCCCTCATCAAAAATACCGCATCTACTTTTATAATCACGGAAAATCCAATGCGCCAGCACTGGAGAACAGTTCAATAATTCTGTGCTGGTTTTCCAGGACAAGACGTTGATCCGCTGATTTATTTTATCAAAAATTAATACTTATCACTATCGAGATATGGTTGGTATCCAGGGGGAATCATTAAGAAGGTGAGTACAGATATTGAGCGGCGCCGGGCAACTGGAGAGCAGATTGAGCCGCTGAAGAAGCGGGAAAATAGCAAGCGGATCGCCGAGCGGATGGGCTGGTCCAGCATTAAGATGCTAGACAGGTATTCTCACATCACGCCGCACATGCAGCAGGAGGCAGCGGACGCATTGGGAGAAATATTTTCTCGGCACCAAACTGAATAATTTGGAGGCTTATTTGAGTGCAAATAAGCCCCCATAAAACGCGAAAAACCCTTGATACCCAAGGGTTTTCGCTCTATGATCTGCAGTGGGCTCGAACCACTGACCCCCACCCTGTCAAGATGGTCAAGTAGTTTTGAGATGTAAGAAAATTATGTCAGCAAACCACGCATGACAGGGGATTTTAAGTATGAGAAGTTTAATTATTTAAGGGAATGAAGGGATAAAAATAGATAAATTCTTGACCAGTAGATTGACCAAATCAAAGTGTCAAAAGTATTACATCCAAATTGCCTGAGCCACAATATTATCAATTCTTTCAACCCAATATGTCCCTATATCATGTAAGCTTGCAATCGACTCTTGCTTGGTATTAACTAACTCCCCAATTGTGTTTATACCAGCACTTTTCAATATCCCTAAACGGTAACTAGTCAAACCGTAAGGATATGCTTTAGATTTTTCTAACCTTTCTATCGGCATGTTTAAAATTCCTAAATCCTTGTCTAATGAGGTTTCGGGCATTGTAATTTTCGAAAACTCATTTGCTGTGTCTCCTGCTTTAAATACTTGAGCGAACTCTTTTTCAGCTAAAAGTAGTTTTGAATACAAATCCGATGTAAGTCTAGAAGGAGAAATATATTCTAATAGAGTACAAATATTTATTGCATAGCGTGGACCTCGACCACCTGACTTCAAGGCCCTAGAGGTCTCTCTTTTAGAAATAAAACCTATATACTCCAGAATTTCAAAAACTTTCTTCAAGCGTTCTGTATGGTCTCTGTGTATAAGACATGATGCACCATAATCTGGTTTGCTAATAGAATCTGCAACAATTTTGAAAAGCAGTTCAGCAACTTCTTTCGCCGGGTCTACCAAGGGCTCATATGGACCCAGTTTTGGCTGCAATTCTTCAAAGAGAGGCCAGTAATAATCATTGCTTAAAAATTTTATGGTTTCTTCGAGATCAGGTAAACTGATTCCATCGTTTCTTTTTCTATCGAATAAAAAATTGCATGCATATATAAAAGCTCGGACATTGCCCATTACTGCCCTTCCAAGAAAAGTTGCAACCTCATCAAGCTTAAGCATTCTTGAGAATTCAATCTCAGAAACAAATTCTGGATATCTCTTTTTCATAATATCTGTAAAAAATGTACTAAATGAATTTGATAACTCGGTTCTAGCAATATCGATCACAACAGCATCATTTAATAAATCAAATCTATCCCCAAAAGCAGTAACTCCAGGGTAGATAGTAGCCTTGCAAGATATTTGGTTACTTGATAACGTTCTGAATACATCAAAAAATTCTTTTAGAGAAGCTTCGCGGCCTATGTGGGCAACATCATCAAAATATAATACTATTCTCCTACCGGAAAGATCAGATAATTGTGTTAGTTGTCTTTGAATATCAGATACGTCAGATGAAGGACTTAACTCTTGATATTTATAGTCTATTTTTCTTAAATGGGCGTTTACATGATTTACCAGAAATTCACATAGAATTCTTTCATATTCCAATCCAGTGGATCTTAATAGGGGTAAAGAACGACAACTTACATATATCCCCATTACTTTTTCCTCTATCGAAGGCGTTCTATTTATACGGTAGTACGCTTCTTTGAAGAGAGTACTTTTTCCAATTCCACGTCCACCGCGTAGCAGAACAGGACCATGAGCTATTAGTTTTAATATTATTCTATCCTCATACTCAGTGAATGTGTGATAACTTTCAAAATCCTGATCTGTAAAATCCTCTGCCGCAAGTGCTAATAAAATACTATTTTCATCCATCATAGAACCACCGATCCTTACTTATAAGTTTCTTTTATACCTAAATATGTTTCATAAGCTTCTTCAAGTAATACTGTGCAACTACTCGTATCAATAAAATGACTCAATAAACCAACTGTTGATATAAACTTCATCAAATCTTTTAAAGTGTCCTTTATTGTATTAGCATCAAGTGTATTTTCCAAATTTATTATCAACTCACTATGTACACCTTTTGATAAAGTTGAGTACAATTTTGTTACATCCTGCCTTAATCTTGGAGCAAGTTTGTCTATCGTGAAATCATCACCGTAATCGACAAAAAAGTGCGTTCCCAGATCCCTGTAGTCTAAAGCTTTAACAAAAGCAGGCTTCCAGAAAATTTCAAAGAAATATATGCCGAACAGTGGTCTTCCAACTTTGTCAGAAGACAATTCATTATGCCATAAATCAGAAGGGACCTTATCCCCATACTTTTCAAAAACATCTCCTGCCCACTGTACAGCAATTGGCATCCGCTTATCGGCAGAAAAGTTCTTCTTCTGTACATTTTTAATCGAGATTAATCTGACTGGATCAATCCTTCCTATCATTGTATTACAAAATGCTTCTAAAAGTTTTCTTCCGTAAAAGGAGCCTAGTAAACTAATATTCTCTTCCTCTTCCATGTTCATCAGCATGGGAACAATTGCATTTTCCATCTTTGTTATTATGTAAGATTGATACTGAAAAACATCTTTTAGTTCTGTATGCCTATTAAATTCCCCACAAATTAATCTAGATAAATTGCTCTGTAAAATATTCATATTCATTAGTACAAGACCCCATTAGTTTTAATTACATGACAAAATTATATCATGTATTATTGAATTGTAAGATACTACTTTTCTGGTTATTCTTTCAACAAAATGAGTTTCAGCGATTGAGAAATCCATAGTAGTTTCTCACAGCTTTATATTTTTTGAAATCACAACACTTCTACTCATCTGGAGAGGCAAAGAGGGTTAGGTGTGTTGTGAATTTTGGAATGGCCTTATTAATAAGGATTTTAGTGAAAGTTGACCATTTACTCAAAAATATCATCGCTGCTTTTTTGTAAAAACAGTTCAATTGCCCGTTTTTCTTCAGCATTTAACTCTGAATAAAGTACATCCTCTTTTAAGTTACTGATTCGCTCTGTGAGTTCATCCAAATCAAAAAACTCACCTATATTTTTTTTATTAATTTTCCAAATTCTTCGCCCAACATAATCTCCAAGTGAAGACACAGTTCCTTCACCGACAAAGTGGGAGATGAAAACAACCAAATCTCTATCATTATTTTTTAGTTCGTTGAGATAGCTATTAAGCAAATCGTGCTCCCCGTATCGTTTCCAGCAAAATAGCAGAGAAGCAAACTTTTTATGTTCTATAAGCCTTTTGTCTTTAGACCATCCTATGATTTTCGAGAGTAATTCAGCCTCTACGTTAGTAAGCTTTTCCTCGGACATAGTTTGTTTTTCTTTTGGTTCAGCTGGCCTTTCGTCAGTACCATATTCTCGTCGTAAATAACTCAAAAAGTGGGAGGGAGAATAGATACTGTTGTTACATGATTGAATGACTTCAAGTATTATTTCCTCTCTTTTCTCAAGAATATCAAAACGCCAAAATAAATTATAAAGTACTCTTGATAATCTGAAACTTGAATCAATAAATCCCCAAGCATCTGTTTTTTCAGGGAAACTATCCCCTAAATCAAGAAGCACTGAAGCAATTATTTTGATATTTTCAATAGGTACGATGTCTATATAATCCACGATTTTTTCAAGAAATCTGTTAATTCGATTATCATTAATTAGGCCTTGGACAAACTCTTTGAATTCAAATTTATTAATAGCTGTTTGATAAATAGCTGTTTTAATTACTTGGCTTGGTATCTCTTCCTTAGCCAGAGTTAATCTAAAATAGTTATCAAAATAGTCTGAACTACAAATTCTCTTTTGCTTTCTCCATTCAGATTGCCAGCCAGAGTCATACCTCGTTCCTCCCAGTATTTCCTCTAATCTAAGGAAGATTCTCTTTAATAGTTCAGTAATCTCTATGCCTTCAGATGAGGAGGAAATTATCTCATCATACTTCTTCTTCATCTCATCTTTCTTGTATTGTATATTCCAGAAAGAATCAATCGTTTCAATAAATAATCCTTTATTTTCTCTTATCTGGTGGTAAAGATCAGGGAGAAAAACTTGAATCGCTACAATGGAAATTAAGTCAACAGGATTAACATCATCTTTTATCATTTCAAAACTAAAAGAAAGTACATTGCAAAAGCGGTTAATATCACGCATGTTCTTTATAAACTGCTTAATACCTCCGAGATACACATTTCCCCAATATGTTATATCGAAGGACTCTTCTGGAATATCGTTAATAATGCTGTTCAACTTACTAAAAAATACTTCTTCCATTTCACTTTCATTAGCAGCTGGAACAGCAATCGGGACCTGAATAATCTTTTCCAAATAGTCGTCACCGGAACCACCTTGGAGTTCTTCCAGAGCAGCCACTACAACATCTTTATCAAAAGCTACTAAGTAAATGGTATTATTAAAATCCCCTAACGACTTTATTAATTGAAATATTTGTTTTATTTCTTGTCTGTTAAGCCTATCGATATCATCGATAATTATTAGTACTTTTACTTCTAAACTTAAAAGAAGTTCATTAATTTCGTTTTTTAATTCAGATAATTCTTTTGTGTCCTCTTTTAAAACTTCCGCGATATCAGAGCCTAGTTCGGAATATTGTCCGACTACCGGTATATACTTTAGAGGTTTCAACACCCTGGAATAAGATAATATTTTTTGGGTGATCATTTTAGCCTTTTCTGCGATTGTTTTTTTCTTAATTACAGCTATCATTTCATTGAAAAACTGTTGAATTAATTGATTTTGATCAGAGTAGTTCCATGGATTAAACTTAAGAATTATCATTCTATTTTCAAGATTGATTTGTTGGTCTTCGATAAATTCAAGACAAAGGTTGATAATTGAAGTTTTCCCCGTACCCCAGCTTCCGTATAGTCCAACCACAAAACTTTCTGGATTCGTATACCTCAAAAAAGCTTGCCCCAGAGAATGCGAAAAAGATGTTCTTCCTAGTGAATCTTCTTCTTTACGCTTAATAGGAATATCGCTGTTAAACATACGTTCCTCCTTGATAAGGGCTCTCTTCAGATAGATTTATACGAATTTTCATTCTGGAGACTCCTGTATTGTAAAAGTATTAAACCGTCTTAACATACTTTCGAATTGGGTCAAATTACATTGTTCTCCCAAAAAATATTATCACCTTCCGAACAATTGGTCTATTATCGGAATACATGTGTATTTCGTGAATTGCCATTTTTCAAATCTATATTATTGATTGGATACGCAAGCAAAATTAAGGGAGGAATAGCTTTTATGGACCAAGATATCTTAAAAAATCTAGTTTCAGATTCTCTGAGAGAATCCAGTGACAGCTATACAATTCAAGGATTATTTGAATGTTTTCCTACCACAAAAGAGTTGATTGGGGCATCGGAACAGCAATTATTGTCGATTAAAGGAATAGGAAAAGGAAAAGCAAGACAAATAACAGCAATGTTAAAGCTTGCAAAAATACTCACTTGTCCCGAGCCTTGTCAAAGCGTAATTAGAAGTCCTCAAGATGTATTCAATCTCCTTGAGCCAGAACTCCGTTTCGAGCAAAAAGAACACTTCATATGTCTCTTCCTTAACAGCAAAAACTGCCTTATCTTCAAGGAAATCATCTCTATTGGCTCTCTGAACGCAGCTATCGTGCATCCAAGAGAAGTATTCAATGCTGCTATCAGACGTTGCAGCGCTTCGCTTATTTGCGCACACAACCATCCTAGCGGCGATCCAGAACCTTCCCAAGAGGACGTTGCACTAACAAAGAGGCTGGTGGCAGCTGGTGAAATCATAGGAATTGATGTTCTGGATCATGTCATCATTGGTAACAATCGATTCTATAGTCTGAAGGAACATGGTCATTTCTAAAAAGTACGTCTAGCGCTTAAATTTTCGAATCATATATTTCATTCCATGCTTTTATCCACGGTTTAACCACGCTCTGTACCAATTCCTTACTATATCCACTTAAATCCGTACTATATCCTGTTGAGCCTCTTTCCTAAAAATTCTATCGTTTGATTAGGGGTGAGGGGAAATGAGCAGCATTGAATCTATTGGAGAAAATATAAGGCTCTTACGAAATAAACGCGACCTGAGTCAGGAGCAACTTGCTTTAAATGCTGGGGTAAATACGTCATACATAGGACAAATCGAACGGGGTGAAAAGAACCCAACGATTAAGACATTAGAGAAAATTTCATCGGCACTAAATATCGATTTGATCGATCTATTGTATCCTTCTTATCCCCCAAAAGGAGGTGTACAAGCTTTCTGTAAATATGTAGACGTCAATCTTACCCCTGAAAAGATAAAGCAGTGTCTGTTGGAAGTGTTAATTGATACAAAAATAGTCGGTGATAAAACCAATATTCTAAAAGAAGAATAATTGAGGAGGATTAGATGGGCGAAAAGATGATGGAAACAACGGGCAGAGCCGCAATAGCTGGAGGAGGAGCGCTTACGGGCGCTGCTCTTGGCGCTGCCTTAGGAACATTAGCTTGCCCTGGTATTGGGACGGGTATTGGTTACTTGGTAGGAGTTGGAGTAGGTTGTCTTGGAAGTATAAAGCTCACAAATAAATGGTTAAAGAAGGAGAGATTTTCTTGAATGAAAAATGGGAGCAAATCATAACATCAGCCAAAGACGCCGTAAGCCTTACTCTGGAAAACGGCTTTGATGTTTTTAAAACGGCCAAGGACTTGAATGATTCCTATGGCAAGAAATCGGATTCCGAGAAAAAGTAGTAATCCCAACAAATAAAAAAAAGGTGAGAAGAAAATGTTGAAAAGACTTGTTATTTTTACTGTATCAATCATAATATCATCTAGCTTGATCGGACAGAATTTTGTATCTGCTGCTGAGGCTCTGAATAAACGAATCATTCTTAAAGTCAACGATGCCGGGATGTTTATCGATGATGCCCAATTAACGACTTATATCGATCCGGTAACATATGCTGCACCAACAGTTGTTGATAACAGAGTTTTGTTACCTATAAGTAACATCATTAAAGAGTTTGGCGGGACATCAACCTGGGAACCAGCTCAGAAAAAGATAACCCTTAATCTGAACACGAACAAAGTGACTCTTACTCTCGATAGTAGGAAAGCGTATGTCAATGGAACACAAATTAGTCTGGATGTTGCCCCAACTACAATATCCGGGAGAACCATGGTTCCGTTAAGATTTGTTAGCGACCACTTAGGCTTGCAGCTTGTTTGGGATCAAAAAAATCAAATTATAGCGCTGTATCAAGGTGATTTTGACAATATACCTACAGACTATAGCGGATATTTCCTTCCGATCACCTCGGAGGATTCGAGCAGCGGTTCTTCTCAAGATAACAGCAGTCAAAATACCACAAGCGATAAACCTATATCTAAAGAAGGCGTAACCATCAAGGTAGGAGATCGCGTCCAATTCAGCTTCTTTTATGGTGAAGTAACAAAGATTGACGGTGGCCGAATTCTTGTTTATTGGGACAGTAAAGACAATCTATGGCTCAAAGACGAAGATGCAGATTTTATGGCTATGTTAGCGGGGATCAAGTACAAATCAAGCAGTTGGATTGATGCAAGTGATTTGACAGTCGAACAGTAGTATTAAAAAGCAGCAGACTACAAAGCGGTCTGTTGCTTTTTTTGGGTAAATTCCAGCTCTATCATTTTACGCAATCCTCTTAATTTTTTGAATTTGTGGTTATCTGGTAATGTAACCGGGTTTATATCCATTGCTCGTAATCTCTGTATTAAACTACTGAACTCTTTTGAGGCTTTTAAAGTATCCTGGCTATTCATAATAAAAAGGCTTTTTGCCCGATATATACTTCCAACTTCATTTATGCTTTTGATAATTCGAGTAAGTTTGATGCGCATTAAATTGCTTTTTTCATTTTTACGGACATGATCAATTGCATCAGTAAAAGCAAGGTAATCTCCTGAACCTACAATATTATCGAAAAAAGTAAGAATTGTTTTTTGACTAAAACTAGGGTTGAGAAAATGATATAGTTCTCCAGAACAGTTTCTGTATTGAATCTCTAATCTGAGAGTGTTTCTAACTGGTTCGATATTTACTTTCGGAATTAGTCCCTCTTGAATTTTTTTACCGAGCACAATATATCTAAAGTAAAAATTTACGGTTACATTTTTCGAAGCAATATAGAAATTATGTCTCGAGCCCATAAATAGTTGTGTTCTTTTATCATTCAACATATATGACGGTATATTAGATTTTTTGAAGAGGAACAAGTAAGTAAGAATAAGTTCTTCTTCAACTTGAAGATCAACGGCTGGGTCAATTCTCTTTACTTTCCAATGTAAAAGATCAGGCAAATATTCAAAGATCCCCATTATCTTTTTGAAGCTTTGCCGGGCCTTCTCAAATTCATAACCTTGGATAAGGTCAAAGTAATTTCCTTCATCAACAAGAAGTTTAGGACGGAGAAGAATCTCAATCGCTCGATAATTCTTTTCGCGGTTATATCTCAGTCTAATTTCCTCAAGTCCATATTTAGAAAGACAGAATGTAATATATGCGTTCTTATCCCCGGGAGCAGGAAATAACTTTGAACCAGATAAGCTGTAGCTAAGTGTGTTCAATCGTTCAAAAAGATCGTTATACTCCGTTTTGGTTAACTGATAAAAAATGTACATGGTATCAAACATAAGATAGTCACTCCAATCACAGTGTAGGATTTAACGAAGGTAAGAGGTACTCTACCAGAAGAGGGGGTAGTATATCTTAGCACTTCGATTAATACTCTGTTTGGAGTATGATGATTTATAACACTAAATAAAAAGGTACATAGACATTTAACATCATGTCTATGTACCTTTTTATTCATTCATAAATCCCTCAATGACCCATAATATCCAAATCTTCAGCCATTTTTTTTAATGATGTGGGCCTTGGCTTTCTCCATGATCTATCCTGTTCAAGTTCAACCATCTGTGCTCCCGATTCCTTTATAATGGAATTACGTTTTTGAATCTTACTATCTACAACTTCCATTATTTCAGGAATCATTTCTGTTTTAAAATTAATAACACGACAATAATCCATGTTACCGTTATTTTTGGACTTATATTGTGTTGTAGTATTATGTTCATTAAAAGTTATCAGATTGGAGTCATCTAATAATTTGGCGATCTTTTTATTACCAATAAAGATAGTTCGATTATCTAGTGAATCGCGAATACGATTTGATATTAATGTATAAATAGTTTCCCAATGTAATTTTAGCACTTTCTGCTGCTTCTCAAACTTAATTGTTCCATAAACATTACGGTCAAAATCTAAATGTGAACTCTCTTCAGAAATAATAATTTCGTCATTCTTAATTAATTCATATAGAGTTTCTAAAAAGAGTTCTACATTTGGTTCAAATATTGTTTTATATTGGTCATCAAATAATTCAAGAAAAACTTTTTTTGCTTTGTTACAATTGGATATACACTCTTCAGGTGTGATAAATCCTCTCTCAGTGGCGTATGTCATATAGAAATTATAAGCAATTATTTGATGGGCGAACCCATCTGTATACCTAGCGTTTGATTTTTTGTTAAGTTCGTCTCTTAACTTCTCAAAGTCCTTTTTGTAATCTTCGATAAAAGTCGAGTTAAGTTTACCGCTTAGCCACTCAAGGTAGTATTTAATAGAAGTTGGTATAAAAAAAGTGTCTTTGTACTTGTTATAACTTTTTGCCCTAATGGGATCAAAGGACTTTTTCTCCTGATTAAATAAATTATCCATCTTGACTCGAATGATACGTCTTATTGATGATTCATTTTTATCACTTTGATCTAAGAACCTTTCACCAGTTATAAGCAGCATTCCTTTGGAAATTCCACTATCGTAAGACAAAACAGTTCTATCTCCAAGTTCTCTAATTACGTCTTCGACCTTATTGATAACTGTGTATTCCTTTTGTGTAGTCTTCGATGTTCCAAAATCATCGATGATAAAAACACAGTCTTTTTGTTCTTGAATATTAGGTAGAAGCTCTAAAGTCTTGTGGGCGTCTACTCTAGCGACATTTTCCATCGTGAAAATGTTAGTAAAGAAAGTAGTAATTGTAGTTTTACCAAGCCCGGTGCCTCCCATAACCCATAGTAAATAATTTGGGGATAACGCTTTAGTCTGCATTAACGGGGTGGTTACTATTGCTGTTAATAAGAAACTTAGTAAGGAATAGGATAGTTTCAAATCAAATACTTCAGTAATCTCCATAACTCCAAGAAAAGCTTCTTTTTCTGTTAATTTCTCATCAATCTTTAATCTAAACTTGTTACTTTTAGTTCTTACATCCTCATTGACTTCCCCAATGTATCCACCACCATGTAGATAGAACCATTTGTTGCTGTAATAATGCCATCCAATGGTGTCATACTCAATCCAATTTTTTACTTGATCTTGTGCGTCAAAGAGAAGATCGAGAATGACCTTATAAGTAACTGCTTTTTTCCCATATAGTTCACAAAAAGGGCTCCATTTTTTAATCCAGTTACTGTTATGTAATTCCGAAAATGACACTTCGATTCTTTTCAATACTTGTTGCCCCCTTACAACTCCAATAAAAACGTATTTATAAGGTTCTACATCTCCAGTGTCTTTTGAGACCTTTTTTACGAGTTCTAAAGGGATAATAAAAAAGTTAGCAAGAGGTAGTTCTTTATTAAACAGTACTTGGCACAATTCACCATGTTTATTTACTCTGAACTTATCTTCTGAATAAAACCATCTGAAACGATTTATCCAGTCTTCCACTGTGAGCTTTTCTTCTTTTTGATTCATTTTGATTGCCTCACTTAAAAAAATATGAAAATACGATGGTAATGATGAATATCTAACAGATTTTCAGATTTTTTCTTTGTAATGAGAAAAGAGTAATGATTATGATTGATTATACTTAATTAAATCCAATTTTCAATAAACAATATGGTAATCGTATTGCCTAAAATTGAAAGTTTATATTATTTCTTTGAAAAATAAAGGAGGAATGGCGATGCTCGAAGACTATGATGATATTGTTGACATTGAATGCATGATGGGAATTCTTGCGATTGGACGAAATAAAGCGTATGAATTACTTAGGTCAGGCCAAATCAAATCTTTCAAAATAGGAAAATCATATAGAATTCCAAAGCAATGTATCAATGACTACATTTGGAAGAAAATTGAGCAAAAGCTAAAATGAATTGAGTCATGACCAATCGGTCGTGACTTTTTTGTTTTGAGATTAATGGAGGGAAACATAATGGCGGGTAGAACAGTAAAGAAAGACGGCAACAGTTGGTATTTCGTTCTTACACATGGAAAGAAAGCAAACGGGAAGCCAAATCAGTACAAAAAACGAGGGTTTAAAACGAAGCAAGAGGCGATACAAGCACTCAATGAACTGGAACACACATTACTTACCGGAACCTATATAAAGCCCCACAAAATGACCTATCGGCAATACATGCTTGAACAGTGGCTTGAGGATAAACAAACTAGGGTAAAGCAGCAAACCATCGGAACATATCGTTGGTTGGTTGAGCTACATATTTTACCAACACTAGGGCATGTAGAACTTACCCAGCTTACGCCAATGATGATTCAGCAACTTTACAACCGTCTTACCAAGGAGAAGTCGTTATCCGATGAAAACATTCAAAAAGTCCATACGCTAATAAATGATTCGCTTAAAAAAGCTGAACGTTGGGGACTTATCCAGAAGAATCCCGCTTCGCTGGTTGATCGGCCTAAGGCGGTAAAAAAAGAAATACAAGTTTGGAATCTGGAGCAAGTTAAGCTGTTCCTTAAGAACGCTGATTTAAATGCTCGGTATTTTATAGCCCCGCTTCTGGGATTAACCACTGGAATGCGAATAGGTGAGATATTAGGTTTGCGTTGGAAAGATGTAGACCTTGAACGGGGATTTGTTCGTGTAACGCAAACCTTAAGCAGTGATGGAAAAGAACTTATGCCTTACACCAAAACTGCCTCAGGAACGAGAACAATCGACTTGCCCCCTGAGACGATCTCATATTTGGAAATGCATAAGAAGCGAATTGATAAGGAACGTAAGTCCCCGTTGTATCATGATTTGGATTTGGTCGTTTGTACGGAGTTCGGCACTCCTACCAACAAGAGCAACATCAGGAGATTTTTCAATGCTCAGATCAATAAGCTGGGACTCCCCAAAATCCGATTTCATGATACGAGGCATACCCACGCCACACTTCTTCTAATTCAAGGCGTAAATCCGAAGATCGTTAGTGAACGTTTGGGCCATGCAGACGTCAGAATAAGCCTCGATACTTATTCGCATCTACTTCCGAGTATGCAGAAAGAAACCGCAATTATGTTTGGTAAAATGCTATTTGAGGAAGAAAAGGAGGAGGTTATTTTGAACTAGCCAGAGGTTCGAAAATTACTTTTAAGTACTGAGAACCCTTACGTGGTAAGGGTTCCTTCATTACAACTATCAGTGGTGAAACAATTGGGGAGTGGGTTCGGATATAATTCATGATGATTTACATTCTTCGTTATATCAACTAGATCTTAAATTGTTTTTCTTAGAAATTTGTGAAAAAGATACTGGTGAGAAAGGTAAATCTAATACGAATATAGAAAACTTATTATAAAAATAGGAGGTAGTAAAAGTGATCAAATCTAAATATTTTATTGAAAAATTTAACCAGCATAATATTAAAGTGCTTGCCGGTTTAATGACGGCTGACAAAATAGACATTTTCTTTAACTATAATGATATTGATGAGTTTTTAATTTTTACTACTGAGTTAGAAATGAATTATGTTTTTATGAATGTTGACTATTTGAAAGAACATGAGATTGAGTTTATAACAAATGAAGTGCTCGAAGATTATGGATCGCCACACGAGTATGTACGTGATATACAAAAAGAAGTTCAAGCCTACAATGAAAAAATGAAGAAATTGCAGAAGCGGGTTGGTGAAGAGCAAAGTATTCACTTTTTCTTTTCACATAATGGATCAATTTATTCATGGTTGTCTGTTGACGAAGAGTTAGAATACGAAGATGCAGATACTTTTCTTGAGGAACTTATTGACAATTATGACAATGAGATCAAAGAATATAAAGAAAACCAAAGAAGTTCAAATATTAGCATGCTATTAAAAAACAGAAATGAAATTGAAAGGCTTATACTCTCGGATAATGATTTTAAGTACCATACAACAAAAGATCTCAGAAGAACTTTTTCTAATATGTTGTATGAAGCGAATAGAGATTTTTTTAAATCGATAAAATTGCATGAGTATCAGTTATTTGATTTTGTTGAAATAACTTGGAATAAATACAAAGATAATGTTAAAAAGAAATAGTGCAAATTATTTGCGAATTCTAAGAACCTGAATTAAAGGAGGTAGAACATGTCTGTTACATACAGTTCAGAATATACGAATAGTTTCGCTCTTATTATTGGAATTAATAACTACCAATTTGTCAATCCATTGGACTATGCCTGCAATGATGCTCAAGAAGTTGCCTCAACATTAGTTAAGGAATTTGGTTTTTCAGAAGATAACGTTACACTATTACTAAATGAAGATGCGAGTAAAGCGAATATAATGAAACACTTTTTGAAATATGCAAACGGTAATACTGATACTGACGACAGGGTATTTATTTTTTATGCTGGACATGGACATACGATGACTGGAAAGCGCGGTGAAACTGGATTTTTAATTCCTGTAGATGGAAATCCTGAAGATATTTCAACCTTCATCAGGTGGGATGACTTAACACGAAATTCAGATTTGTTTAAAGCAAAGCATGTATTATTTGTTATGGATGCATGTTATGGTGGATTAGCTATTACAAGATCACTTCAACCAGGGAGTGCTCGATTTCTTAAGGACATGCTAAGAAGGTATACGCGCCAAGTATTAACAGCAGGGAAAGCGAATGAAGTTGTAGCTGATGCAGGAGGGCCTATTCCGGAACATTCTATATTTACTGGACACTTTTTAGAGGCGTTACAAGGGAAGGCTGCACAACCTGATGGTACAATTACAGCGAATGGAGTAATGGCATACGTATATCAAAAAGTCTCAAATGATATCCATTCAAGTCAAACACCACACTTTGGTTATTTCGATGGTGATGGTGACTTTATATTTAAAGCCCCTATTTTAAATTCATTAGTCGATGACAAGTATGATACAGATGTAATTGTAGAAGTTCCAGCTACTTTTACTGATAAAACGCTAAAGCGTGATACTGAATTAATTGAACTAATAAAAGAGTACTTATCTGAAGAACGGTTCCGTATTAAATTGGATGATTTAGTCAACACACAAATAAGAAAATCAATACAGTTATTGAATCAAGAAGAGTTTTCTATGGACGATAAAGATTTTACAAATCAAAATGTGGAAATGCGATTGTTTAAATATGAACAAGCAATTACCGAGCTTCAGCTTATATCAATATGCCTAGCTTATTGGGGAAGAGAAGTACAACAAATATCTATAAAGAGAATTATTCTTAGATTATCAGAAAACGTTAAATCAAATTCCGGTTATCAATTATGGGCTAATATGGAATGGCACCCATTGATGTTTTTGATTTATTCAACTGGCATAGCAGCAATAATAAATGAGGATTATTCAATGCTGAAGGCGATATTAACTACAAAAATCGCAACAAGATATGATGACAGCAAAGAATTAGTAGTAACTTTGTTGGATAAAATAGATGAACAATCAGTTGATATATATAAACAACTTTCTAATTACGAAAGAATGTATACGCCAAGGAGCGAGTACTTATTCAAAAAGCTTCAACCTTCTTTAGACGATTTACTCTTTCTCGGAGCCGGTTATGAGGAAGCGTTTGATAAATTTGAAATTATGCTTGCCCTAATCTATGCTGACAAATCTAAAAGGAGCGATGAGTGGTTCTGGGGACCTCCTGGAAGATTTGCATGGAAGTATAGAAGCCAAGGACGTGGTCAATTTGTGCAGATTAAGGAAGAGGCCAATGAAATGAAGAATGAATGGCCACCATTAAAAGCTGGGTTATTTAATGGGTCTATTGATCGATTTAATGAAATATACGCAAAATACCAAACGTTTTTACATAAACTCGGCTGGCATTGATAGACTTGACTATAGATGGAATTCAAAATATATTTTTTTCACTAAAATAAAATGGCTATAAGCGATCAGATAAAATTCTGATCGCTTTTTCTTTTATAACAATTGCCATTGGACATAAAAAAGAGACCTTCTTGACCAAATCTTGACCATTTGTATGAAATTGATTCATTTGCTACTTCTAAAAAAGTAGCGAGAAAGCAAAGAACCCTTACGCTGTAAGGGTTCTTTGAGTATGATCTGCAGTGGGCTCGAACCACTGACCCCCACCCTGTCAAGATGGTGCTCTCCCAGCTGAGCTAGCAGATCAAACTTATAGTAAAGACAAAATTTATCTTATCAGGCGGAGGGATTCTTGTCAACACTTCCCTGAAGTATAAGGAGCCGGGACCCTGCCAACAATGGAGGAGGAGCGACATCCGGTCAGGAAACGCTCTGCGAAGGGCACACTTGCGTCAGCGGAACGCTTTACATTCGGGGATTCGTCATGCCCTACATTCAGCGGAACGCCTTACATTTGGGGGATTCGCCATGCCCTACATTCAGCGAAACGCTCTACATATAGAAAGGAAGTTGAACAGATGCGTCGGACCTACCCAAACCGCCGGATCCGCCTTAACCCACATAACCATGATCACACTCCATCGCCAAATAATGAGATGAAGCAGCCGCGGGCTTGGTCCCTCTGGGCAGCCGTGGCCGGAGCCGTCCTGCTGCTGGCTATAACCAGCGCCTGCCGTCTGGCGCCGGACCCGGAGACGATGAACCAGCAAGCCCGCGCCTTCCCTTGGCCGTTTGGCCCATCGGTATCGGACGGCGTATATTCGCCCACGATCGTGGAGGATGTGTATTCCACGGAATAGACGCCTATTCCTCGTCCCACTTGCGGGAATAACCTTTCTTCGTCACGTAAAACATGGAGACGATCAGCAAAGCCGCGATCAGCACCGCAGCGGCAATCGTGATGCCCATGATCATAACCCCTTTGCCAGCTCCTTTCCGCCGATATATATGTAGAATAACTATACATGAAAATGATTTTTTTGTATAATGATGCAGTTTAAACAAACCAACAGACAAGCTTTAACGGGGAGGGGAACGAAATGTCGGCTGCAACGATCATCCATGTGGAGCACGAAGAACAATTGCACAAATGCCTGGACATCCGTAAAGAGGTGTTCGTCGAGGAGCAGAAGGTCCCCATTGATTTGGAGATTGACGAACACGATCAGATCGGCCCGGATGTACATCATGTGCTAATTGAATTGGAAGGGGCTTATGCCGCGACGGGCAGGCTGATTTACTATAAAGACAACGCGGCCAAAATGCAGCGGATCGCCGTTCGCCAGGAATTCCGCTCGAAAGGGGTCGGCAAAATCCTGCTGCTCGCCCTGGAGGAGCTGGCACGGGAGCTGGGGCTCACGAAATCGGTGCTGGATGCGCAATGCCAGGCCGAAGGATTTTATGCCAAACTCGGATATGAGACGATTTCGACCGAACCATTCGATGATGCCGGGATTCCGCACGTCCGGATGGTCAAACCGTTGAAATCCTAAAAACATAGATTATGAGGTTTCGGGGCAAGCTAGATCTAACCTGATGAAGAGGAGATGAACCAGTCAATGGCCCTGAATACCAGAGAAACCATTATTGCGATAAGAAAGAACGGCGACGGGGATTTGGAGGCGTTTAAAACGTCCAGCGGACGCGTGTTGGATTACCAGCAGGCACTGCAGGAAGTCAAAGCCGGTGCGATCGCCGGTGTCAACGTGTTCAAGGGGCGGGACGGAGAGATGTATATCCGCGGCGATGCCGACGGGGATCCGTCCAATAACCTCGACAATTTGCCTGGTTTCGAATAACGTTGACCATTCCCTATAACGAGAGAACCCTGCGGGCGTATGGCCCGCAGGGTTATTTTTTTACAGTGTATATACTTCGTGCTGACGCAGAAACTCCATTTCCCCGGTGGCCCCCCGGAACGACTCCATCTCATCCCCGTAATGCATTAACAGGGTCTTGCGTTGGAATTCGGCAGGCAAGGTCAACAATTCCTGCAGCGTCGTATGCACCTCGCCCGAACCGGTCAGTTGAACCTCATGCAGGATTCGGCGGCAACCTCGTTCGCGCACAAGCTTCTCCAGGAGCTCCGGTTGAAACGTCTTATCCGCACTGTAAAAAATCTCGTCATTGATATAAAGCGAATAACTCGGTTTCCCCGGGATATGCGGCGTTCGGATGATCTCCACCTTCAATTCAGGCGCAAGCTGCGCCGGCTGGCCTTCCGCCAACAACCGCACCTCAAAGACATCGTCCAGCGAGTGAATCACGCCGTCCTGGCTTAACCCGCCTTTCAGCGTATTTTCCCATAACGGCTCCACCAGATTCTCGGCGATATACAGGATCGGCTTCGGTGCTGTCCCGAATTTTCGGCGGAAGGCCAGTTCTTCCAATCCCCCGACATGATCGCCATGGATATGGGTAATCAGCACGGCGTCGATCTCCTCCACCGGTTTGCCGATCGCGTGCAGCGCCATGGGGGCGGTGATTCCGCAGTCGATCAGCAGGGTGAAGCCTCCGGCATAGAGGAGCGCGTTGTTGTTGAAATATTTTTTGGCAAACGCTCCGCCGGTACCCAGCATTTGCAGTTGCAATGGCATCAGGAATCCCCCTTTAGCAAAGTATGGATCATCTTTTAACTGTACACAATTTCCATAAGAAACAAAAGCCTGGCATCTCTCGCCAAAAAAAGTGCCGTCTTTTCCCATCACCACCGCAACTTGACCGGGATCGGAGAGTATAACTTTACATCAACAGGAATCAAATGGAGGGTCAAATTCATGAGATGGAGAAGAGTTGCATTACTGGTGGTTGCTTTCTCTCTAATGGGGGGTTCCCTGCTGTTTGCCGATGCCGCAAGCCAGAAGGTGAAATTGCTGCTGAATGGCCGCGAGCTGGAGGACGGCGGATATATCGTGGACGGGAAAACCTATGTGCCGGTTCGCAATCTTGAAGGCTTGGTCCAATATGACGACAGCGCCAAAACGGTGAATTACTATAAACCCAATGTGCACATGTTTCTCTTCACGGATGATGCGGTGTTTGGGGATGTGAAGAAGACGGGAAAGCTGAAGTTCAACGTATTTTCACAAATCGATAATTTACGTACGGATATCGCTGCGGTACGGGTGTCCATTACTGCTCCGGACGGGGCATCCAAAGAAATTCAGACGGATGAAATCAAAGAGCAGCGGGATAACTTCTGGTTCCGGACAAAGGATTTCACATACGATTTCAAGTCGCCGGGCCGGTATACCGTAGGGTTCTACATGCAGCCGTCGAACGGGTCGGATTTCGTATTAGTCTCGGAAAAGAGCATTAATGTCTTGAAATAACCGCATGGGGAGCCGCCGATCCGGCAGGATTCACGAAAATTGACCTGTCCCACCCAAAAGTGTTACGATACGGGGGAAAGAAGCGGGAGACCCTGCTTTGCTCCATTAAAACATACTTAAAGCGAGGTAATTTCATGAGCGACCACAATCACGAACACGGCGAAGCATGCGGCCACGATCATGACCATGATCATGAGCATGAAGAGTTTGTGTTGACGCTGACCGACGAAGAGGGGAACGACGTAGAGATGGTTCTTGTCGAAACTTTCGACGTTGGCGAGAAAGTATACGCGCTGCTGCTCGAGCGCAACAATCCGGAAGCGGACGGCATCATTCTCCGCATGGAAGAAGAGAACGAGGAAATGGTGCTTTACAATATCGAAGACGAACAAGAATGGAAACAGGTGGAAGCAGCTTATAACGAGCTTGTCGCCCAAATGGATGAAGCCTGATCTGAGTTTCGTCCCCTGGTTTTAAGATAAAAAGCTCCCCGGAAGCGGGGAGCTTTTTGATTACTTTGACTCAGAAAATCGGATCGGCTTCCACAATCACCTTAACCTTATCGATATACCGGTCCTCCGGCCCTTTCACCGGCAGGCCAACTTCGACGTGATCCACGATATAGTCAATATTGTCCTGGGAAATGACCTCGCCCGGAAGCAGAATCGGAATCCCCGGCGGATACACGTAGATAAACTCGGCGATAATCCGCCCGGCCGATTCCTTAAACGGAATCACTTCGGTATCCGCATAGAAGGCATCCCGCGGAATCAGGGAAAGATGCGGGATTTCCGGGATCTTGACGATCAGCTCGTTGGCGTTATTTTCTTTATAGTAGGTTTTGGACAATTCGCGCAGGGCGGTCAGCAAAATTTCAGCCGTTTCCTGCGTGTCCCCCGGCGTAATCAGGCACAGGATGTTGTACATGTCGCTGAGCTCCACTTCGATGTTGTAGTGCTCGCGCAGCCAGTTTTCCGTCTCATATCCGGTAATTCCCAAGTGCCGGACATGAATCGTCAGCTTGGTCGGATCATGGTCATACGTCGCTTCTCCGCCTAAAATCTCCCGCCCGAAGCAATACAAGCCTTCGATTTGGTTGATTTCCGACCGCAGGTAATGCGCCAGTTCCATGGCCCGTTCGGCCAATTCCCGTCCGTGCAGCGCCAGATTGCGGCGCGCCGTGTCGAGGGAAGCCAGCAGCAGATAGGAGGTGGACGTGGTCGTCAGCATGCTGATGATCGTCTGTACGCGCTGCGGGTTAACGTAACCATTCTTGGTATTCAGGTTGAGAACCGAGCTTTGCGTCATCGAACCGCCGAGCTTGTGCACGCTGGTGGCTGCCATATCGGCTCCCGCCTGCATGGCCGACATCGGCAGTTTCTCATGGAAATGAATATGCACGCCATGCGCTTCATCGACCAATACCGGCACGTGAAAGCTGTGGGCCAGATCGACGATTTCCTTCAAGTTGGCGCAAACGCCGAAATACGTCGGGTTAATCACCACAACCGCCTTGGCGTCGGGATGACGCTGCAACGCGCGGCGGACGGAAGAGGTTGTAATCCCGTGATCGATGCCGAGATTGGCGTCTTGCGCCGGCGAGACAAAGACCGGCTTCGCTCCGGCGAAAATAATCGCCGACATCACGGATTTATGAATATTTCTCGGGACGATAATTTTATCACCCGGCGAACAAACGGATAGTATCATAGTCATGATGGCCCCACTGGTCCCTTGCACCGAGAAATAGGTATAGTCGGCGCCAAAGGCGTCTGCGGCCAGCTTTTGCGCCTCTTCGATGACGCCGGTAGGCTGGTGCAGGTCGTCCAGGGGAGCGATATTGATCAAGTCGATGGACAAGGCGTTGTCGCCGATGAACTCGCGGAATTCTTTATCGGTGCCGAGCCCTTTCTTGTGCCCGGGAATATGAAATTGAACGGGATTGCCGGCCGCGTGCTTTTTCAGCGCAGTGAAGAGCGGCGTGCTTTGATGATCCATACGGGCCATCCCTGCCTTTCGTCTACATAATTTTCAAACAAGCTTGAGTATAGCAAAATGCGCCCGGAATGCAAGCGAATGACGACGGTTTTACGCAAAATTGACGGAATGCGGGTTAAATTGCCGAGTAAAACGGACAGAATGAGAAGGAAGACGTGATCGGAAACCAGGAGAGGGGGCTTTTTCGTGGAACTGACAAGCGGAATCACGCGAAAAAAATGGCTGAATCCCACGTTCGCCAGCCTGTGGCTTATCATGTTTTTGGTGGAATTCGTCAAGGGGTCGTTAATCGTATCCATCCTGCCGGTCTACATGGGGGATGTGTTGAGCCTTAGCGCGTTTGCAATCGGTTTGTCTTTTTCGATGCAGTATATAGGGGATAATCTGTTTCGCAGCCCGGCGGGCTGGCTGATTGAACGAATCGGCTTTCGCCGGACGATGAGCCTGGGGCTGTGCATCACGCTCGGCGCCGTGGCGATGATCGCGTTTCTCCCGTCCATGGGGTTTCTCGTGCTTGGCTGCGCGCTGCTGGGCATCGGAACCGCGCCGCTGTGGCCTTGCGTCTTAATGGGGATCACTGCCGTCACGGAGGAGAACAACAACTTTGCGACGGCGATGGGCGTCATTCAGATTTCCAGCCTTGGGGGAACCGGACTTGGGCCCGTGATCATCAACTTTTTCCTGCATGATTCCTATCGGCCCGTGTTTTGGTTCCTGCTCGGATGCATAGCGCTGGTCGTCCTGGTGTCGTTGTTCTTGCCGGGAAAATCGGGCGGTACTGCCGCCGCAGGCAAGGCGAAATCCGCCGTCTCGGGAGACGCCTCCCCCTTTGCCAAGAGCGGGGGGATCTGGAGGCAAATGCGCGCCTCCTTTCGTCATATTCGCACGCATCTGAACGTCAGCCCGCTGTTATATCCGGCGCTGTTCCTCCAATCGTTCGCCGTCGGTCTGCTGACGCCGGTGATCACGCTGTATGTTCGCAGCGAGCTCGGGCTGTCGCCGGAGACCTTCAGCGCCATGCTTGTCGTCGGCGGCGGGATTACCGTCCTCGGGCTGATTCCGATCGGCAAGCTGGTCGACCGTCTGGGGACACGCTGGTTTCTGCATACCGGCTTCGCCCTGGCGGCGGTGTCCATCGGCTTGTTTGCCCTGACGCGGGAGGTGGCGCTCGTTTGGTTGCTCGTGATCTTGATCGGTTGCAGCTATGCGTTTATCCTCCCGACGTGGGACACGATGATCTCGCATATGCTCCCCAGCGGGGAGAAGGGGACGGTCTGGGGCTTGTTCCTGACGATCCAGGGCTCGGGCATGGTCGCCGGGCCGATCATCTCCGGCAAGATGTGGGACCTGATCGGCCCGAACGCTCCGTTTCTGGCCAGCTCGGCTACGATGGCGCTGCTCTTCTTCCTGCATATCGGCCTCGCTCGCACGCCAAAAGCCTCCCCGAAGCCGTAAGGCAGGGGAGGCTTGATGCGTTTGAGGGCAAGCGAGGGGAGGCGAACCTAAAACGCGTTCTTGTACAGCGGCAGCAGCGTTTGGAACGTCTCTTCGACGGTGTGAATCAGCTTGCTTCCGTCGGACACAATCGGGTCGTTCCGTTCCAGCCGCAACCCGCACAAGGCTTCGGACTTCTTCACCGTCTTCAGCTGTCCGGCCCAGGCCTTCAACTGCTTGGCATCGGTATCCCGGTGCAGCGTCCCTTCCGGACTCATATGATCCAGGGACCAGTAGAATTCGGCCGGAATTGTCTTCTTGATCTGTGCTGCCTGCTTGTCCAGGTAATTTGCAAACACGGCCTTATTCGGACTTTCATAAATCACGGCGAAAATGATGAACAGATGCGTGGAGAACATCCCCACCTGAAAATGCGGCAGCGCTTTATACCCGCGTTTGCTGGCCGCCCAGGCGACCCATGTGTCGTTCGGCGGGTTGACCGTCCGGCGGGCATGCTTGGCCACATGCGGGAACATCTCTTCCCCGCTTAAGGCGGACAAGAAGGGAGCCAGCTCCGTGCCCAGCGTCTCCAGCTTCGGTCTAATGCGGCTTATGATCGCTTCCATCCGGGGCTCCAGGCCGGGGACGGTTAAGGCGTCGAAATCTTGTGTCGTAAATCCTTGAAAGGACATCGATAAATACCTCCAACTTGAGCATGAATCTGATGCGGTGCGATTTGCACGGTACCAGTATAACATATTTTCTGCGTCATCCCCGGCCCGTACCGGGTAAAAATAATCAATAAACCAAGTTCCCTTACATAAGATGAAGTATAAAATAAGGTAAACCGTTAGGAGGGAGTGCCGTGAACAAAAGTTACGAAGTGGAATACTGCAACCTGGAACTCCGATTCGACCGCCGGCACATTCAACAATTGATCCGCGACTTGATCCAAGACGGGTATTCTTTATATTGGAGCGAGAACGAATCGCTCTTTATCATCTCGGTCCGCACCGGACGAAAGCTGACCAAGCTGCGGTTTCAGCGTCTTCCCAAAGGATACAAGCTGGTAGGCGATTACGTCATTCGGGATGTCAAGCTGGCCGAATGGCTGGAGAAGCTGATCGGGGATCTGCGCGGTCATGCGGTGGTCAAACGGTTTAAGGATCGTCAGATCCTGGTCGAGAATATTTTGTTCGGGGAAGTCATACGTCTGGTTGAAATCTCGGGAATGGAGCATCGCGTCATCTATCAAAAAGGGCCGGTCGTCGACACGGCGCAGATGGCCGAATTGTTCGCATCCGAATCCGCGGAGCAGCAACTGGCGCAGCTGCAGGAGGAACTCGACGCCGAACTGGAACGATTGTTCGAAGCGATCCAGCAAGGGGACGCCGAAGCCTCCGAAGCCTGCAAGGAGAAGCTGCGCAAGCTGCGGCTCGAGTTGATGCAGTTGGAATGGTAACCCGGGAAAAAGCTCATCCTAAGGGAGGGAGTGCCTGTTCGATTTCGGCAACCTACCCAAGTCAATCCAAAGGCAAATCCTTGGCTCCCACGGCGTTGGGGGTTGTTTTTTGGGCGAATGGCGCGGGGTTCACTTCTGTACACAAAAGAGTTAAAATGATACTATTGAAAAAAATATAGTGTGCAAAGGATGGAGACCATGTCAAAACAACAAATCGGCGTCATCGGCTTGGCCGTCATGGGCAAGAACTTGGCCCTTAATATTGAAAGCCGGGGCTTTACCGTGTCGGTGTTTAACCGCTCCCCGGAAAAAACGCATGACCTGCTCGAAAACGAAGGCAAAGGCAAAAATCTCGTCGGCACGTTTTCCATCGAAGAGTTCGTGAACTCGCTGGAAACGCCGCGTAAAATTTTAATCATGGTACAAGCTGGTCCGGCGACAGACAGCACGATTGAACAATTGCTGCCGTACCTGGATCAAGGCGATATTATCATCGACGGGGGCAACGCGCATTTCCCGGATACGCAGCGCCGCAGCAAAGAGCTGGAGGCCAAGGGGTTCCGCTTTATCGGCACCGGGGTATCCGGCGGCGAAGAAGGCGCTTTGAAAGGACCTGCGATCATGCCGGGCGGCCAGGAATCCGCGTATAAGCTGGTTGAACCGATTTTGACGGCGATTTCCGCCAAGGTGAACGGGGACCCTTGCTGTACATATATTGGTCCGGACGGAGCCGGCCATTACGTGAAAATGGTGCATAACGGCATCGAATATGGCGATATGCAGCTGATCGGCGAAGCTTACCATCTGTTGAAAGACGTGCTGGGCGTCGATGCGAAGGAACTGCACGAGATTTTCAGCGAATGGAACAAAGGCGAGCTCGACAGCTATCTGATCGAAATCACCGCCGACATCTTCTCTCAATACGATGAAGAAACCGGCAAACCGATGGTTGACGTGATCCTGGATGCCGCGGGCCAGAAGGGAACCGGCAAATGGACAAGCCAAAGCGCCCTCGACCTGGGCGTGCCGCTGTCCATGATTACCGAATCGGTCTTCTCCCGGTTCCTGTCCGCGATGAAGGAAGAACGCGTGGCCGCCAGCCAAATCCTGAACGGACCGGCGAAGCAAGCGTTCAGCGGCGATAAGAAGGAGTTCATCGAGAACGTGCGCAAAGCGCTGTTCGCTTCGAAGATCGTCTCCTACGCCCAAGGGTTTGCGCAAATGCGCGCCGCTTCCGACGAATACGGCTGGGATTTGAAGTACGGCAATATCGCGATGATCTTCCGCGGCGGCTGCATCATTCGCTCTCAATTCCTGCATAACATCAAGGAAGCGTACGACCGCGACCCGGCGTTGAAGAACCTGCTGCTCGACCCTTACTTCAAAAATGTCGTGGAAAGCTACCAGGACGCCTGGCGCAACGTTGTATCCGCCGCCGTGGCGAACGGGATTCCGGTGCCGGGCTTTGCGAGCGCTTTGTCGTATTACGACAGCTACCGCACGGAACGCCTGCCGGCCAACCTGCTGCAAGCGCAGCGCGATTATTTCGGAGCGCACACGTTCAAGCGCGTTGACAAGGAAGGCGTATTCCATCATCAATGGTTCTAAGCCGAAGCGAACGGTTTGCCACGAAGCCGGAGGGACGATTACGTCTCTTCCGGCTTCTTTTTTTTCGAGTTGAAAATTGATGGGCCTGTGTTATGATATGAAAAAGTTTACTCTGCGCAAGTAGGTGAAAAGAATGGGACATCAACCGCTAAGCAATATCGTGTTGATCGGCATGATGGGCACGGGGAAGTCGACCGTTGGCTCGCTTCTGGCGGCCGAGACCGGGTTGACGCTCGTCGATCTCGACCAGCGGATTGCCGCGGAAGCCGGACGGACGATTCCGGACCTATTCGCGGCGGAAGGGGAAGCGTACTTCCGTGAACTGGAGTCCGCCGCGCTGCGGAGAACGCTGCAGGAGCGCGGAATCGTGCTGGCGACCGGCGGGGGCGCCGTACTGCGCGAAGAGAACCGCTTGGTCATGCGGGACGGCGGTCTGGTTGTGGCGCTCCAGGCGACGGCGGCGGAGATTATCGCGCGAGTTGGAGAGGATCCGGGCCGGCCGCTCCTGGCCGGAGGCGCGAAGGAACGGGTGACGGCGCTGCTGGAGGAGCGGAAGGAAGCATATACGTTTGCCCATCTGACGATCGATACTTCGGGCAAGAGCGCGGAACAGGTGGCGGCTGAGATTTTAACGCATTACCGCGGTTCTTGATTAATTACACTAAAGGGGAATGTGAACACTATGGACGTTATCGTAAGGCCTACGCCGGAGCTGAAGGGCGAAATCGGAGCATTGTCCTCCAAAAACTATACGACCCGGTACCTGCTGGTTGCCGCTTTGGCGGAAGGGACAAGCACGGTATATTACCCGGCGCACAGTGAGGACAGCGATGCCATGCGCCGCTGTATCGCCGATTTGGGCGCGGTGCTGGAAGAGGACGAGGAGAAGATCGTCATCACCGGGTTTGGGCGTCGGCCCAAGGATGTGAAGGAGCTGAATGTCGGCAACGCCGGCGCGGTGCTGCGCTTCCTGATGGCGATCGCGGCATTGTGCCCGGAGGTGACGTTCGTGAACACGTTTCCGGATTCGCTGGGGAAACGTCCGCATGACGATCTCATTGATGCGCTGGGTCAACTGGGCGTCGAGGTCAGCCACAACGAAGGCCGCCTGCCGATAACGATCCGCGGCGGGGCGCCGAAGGGCGGGAAGATCCGGGTATCCGGTTCGGTCAGCTCGCAGTACCTGAGCGCCTTGCTGTTCCTGACGCCGCTGCTGGCCGAAGACAGCGAGATCGAAGTGCTGAACGACCTGAAATCGAAGGTGGTCGTCGGGCAAACGCTGGAGGTGCTGGAGCAGGCGGGCATCGTGATCCATGCCAGCGACGATTATATGCATTTCCGCGTGCCCGGAGGGCAAAGCTACCAGGCCAAGACGTACACCGTGCAGGGCGATTATCCCGGCTCGGCGGCGATTTTGGCTGCAGCCGCGGTGACGAAGTCGGACGTCAAGGTGCACCGGCTGGCGGAGCGCAGCAAGCAAGGGGAACGCGCCGTCGTGGACGTCCTGCAGATGATGGACGTACCGCTGACCCATCGGGACGGTACGGTGCATGTGCAAGGGAACGGCCGGCTGCGGCCGGTGGAATTCGACGGCGATGCGGCGACCGATGCCGTGCTGGCGATGGTGGCGGCTGCGGTGTTCGCGGACGGGACGTCCCGCTTCTATAACGTGGAGAATTTGCGTTATAAGGAATGCGACCGGATCACGGACTTCTTGACCGAGCTGAGGAAAGCCGGAGCGAACGTGGAGGAGCGCCAGGCGGAGATTATCGTGCATGGCCGCCCATCCGGCCTGGAAGGCGGCGTGACGATCAACGCGCACTACGACCATCGCGTCATTATGGCATTGACTGTTGTCGGCTTGCGCTGCCGGCAGCCGCTGGTGATTAAGGACGCCCATCATGTGGCGAAGTCGTATCCGCAATTTTTTGACCATATCGTCTCGCTTGGCGCATCTGTGGAACGGGTAGAATAAACTTGAACTAAGAGGCAAGGCGTCGGCTGGGGCCGGCGTCAGCATAAGGAGGCATTGCAAATGGCATTTGAAAATCCAAGCCGTGAGGAAATTAAGGAGATTCTGCTGAGTGCCGGGAACATTGCGGTGGTCGGGCTGTCGGACAAAACCGACCGGACCTCGTACATGGTCGCTCAAGCGCTGCAGCAGAACGGGTATCGCATCATCCCGGTCAATCCGATGGTAAGCGGGGAGATCCTGGGCGAGAAGGTATACCCAAGCTTGTCGGACATCCCGGAGCCGGTCGATATCGTGAACGTGTTCCGCCGCAGCGAGCAGACGCCGCCGGTGGCGGAGGAAGCGGTGAAGATCGGGGCACGCGTGCTCTGGCTGCAGCTGGGGATCGTGAGTGAGGAAGCGTATGAAATCGCCTCGAAAGGCGGTCTGACCGTCATTATGGACCGCTGCATCAAGGTCGAGGACAGTATTTTGATCGGAAAACGAAGTTAAACGAATTATGCCAAGAGGACCCGTCCGAACCGGAGGGCCCTTTTTTGGCTTCTCGTTTTTCCTTTGACAAATTTAAGGGGCTAGGATTACCATAATGAAATAGACAGAGGGCATCCTATAGAGGAAGTTCATAAATCATCTTTTGATCACGAAGCTATACCTGAAGCTTATTCGACATCGAATCTTGAATTCAGCCGGGCCTTCCGTTGCTCACGTACCTCTATGTACGCTGTGCTACTCAGTCCCTAGCTTCATCCAACCTTCTCGGTGCTGAAAAGCTGATTTTTGAACTCTTATTAGAATGGAACTTACAAGCAGGACTAGGGGGTCACTACATGATACAGGGGATCGGAGCAGCAGGGGGCGTCGCCATCGGCAAAGCTTTTGTGCTGCCCGCCTGGGAATGGGACGTACCGGATCGCCGAATGGAGAAGGTGGATCTCGCCAAGGAATTCGAGCGGTTGTACGAAGGCATTCGCACGTCCAAGACCGAAATCGAAGTGATGAAGAACGAGATTAAGGAGACGGTGGGCGCGGAGGAATCCGGCATTTTTGACGCCCATCTGGCGATCCTGGAGGATCCCGTCTTTATGAGCGAGATCCGGGGAATCATCGAACGCCAATACAAGGCGGCGGAAGTGGCCGTTAAGGAAGCGATCGACCATTTTGTCACGATGTTTGACCTGCTGGACGATGAATATATGAAAGAACGGGCGCTCGACATCAAGGATGTCGGCAATCGCTTGCTCAAGCACTTGCTTGGGACGCCGGACATCACCTTGCCCGCGGATACGCAGCCGTATATATTGGTGGCCAAGGAGCTTTCCCCCTCCCAACTGGTGCATTTGAATCCGGAGAATGTGCTGGGCATGGTCACGATGGCCGGCGGCAAAACGTCGCACTCGGCGATCATGGCGCGAGCGCTTGGTATTCCGCTTGTATCGGGGCTCGAGAACAAGCTGGCCGAGCCGCTGCAAACCGGCGATATGCTGGTGATCGACGGGGACGAGGGATTGGTCTACCTCCATCCCGAACCGGCCGTCGTCACGCGGTACACGGAGCTGGCGGAGAAACAGCGTCGCCGCAAGGAGCAACTGCAACTGTTGGCCGCTGTGGAGGCGGTGACCAAAGACGGCGTACGCCTGCGGCTTGCCGGGAATATCAGCTCCGTCAAGGATTTGGAGCTGGCTTTGAAGCATGGAGCGGAGGGCGTAGGCTTGTTCCGCACGGAATTTTTGTATATGGACCGATCCACTTTTCCAGGCGAAGACGAGCAATTTGAGGTGTATCGTCAAGTCGCGGAGAAAGCCGGGCCGCATCCGGTTGTCATCCGGACGCTGGACATCGGCGGCGACAAGCAGTTGGAATACTTCGAATTGCAGGAAGAGGAGAACCCGGTGCTGGGTTATCGCGGGATCCGCATCAGTCTGGACAGCCGCGAGCTGTTCCGGACGCAGCTTGCTGCGGTGCTGCGCGCCAGCGCCTACGGCAAAATGAAGATCCTCTATCCAATGATCTCTTCGCTGGAGGAAATCCGCGGGGCGAAAGCGATTTTGGAGGAAGCCAAGCAGGACTTGACCCGGCGTGGACTCCCCTATGACCCCGATATTCAAGTGGGCATTATGATAGAAATTCCGGCTGCGGCCGCGATTGCCGATCTGCTGGCTCAGGAAGTGGACTTCTTCAGCATCGGCACGAACGACCTGGTCCAGTACGTGCTGGCCGTCGACCGGATGAACGAGAAGATCGCCCATATGTACCATCCGTTCCATCCGGCGGTACTGCGGCTGCTGCGCCAAACGGTGCAATCGGCCACAGAAGCGGGCATCACCGTCAGTGTCTGCGGCGAAATGGCCGGGGACGAGAAGGCGGTGCCGCTCTGGCTGCATCTGGGCGTCACCGATCTGAGCATGTCGCCGCAGGCGCTGCTGCGGGTGAAGCACCGCATCTTGAACTCCGATGCGCGGGAGAGCAAGGAAGTGGGCGCCGCCTGCTACCGCTTGTCGACCAGCGATCAGGTCGAAGCCGAGCTGATCCGCTATGCGCAGGAGCTGGAGCAGGAGCGGTTGAGCAGATAAGACGATCCTGCGAATAAAATAAGCCGTCCCCTAAGTCGGGTTCGACTCAGGGGACGGCTTATTTCGTTTCAGGCTCGGAATGAAGGGGTTGCTTGTTCGTGCAATTTGACCCCTGAACTGCAAAAGTGCAGGCGGTTTTTGTCGAAAGCGCCCGCGAGGCTCGTTGAAATGCAAAAGTGCATTTGATATTGGCGAATCGGACCCAATGAGGTCATTATAGCCGATGTGAACTGCACTTTTGCATTTGAATCCCGAATTTCGGGGAGTTCGGTTAGAATAGACTGCACTTTTACATTTGGCGGGAGCAGGCGCGGCGCGGGGAACTTTGCCCGGTGCGTCGTCAGTCATGTCCAAATCATGTCACACCGTTTCAGGGCAGGACGGAGGAGAGCCGATACGGCTACCGCAGTTCAGCCACCGCATCCACGAACGCTTTGCCGTAAGCCGGCAAGTCCGGCGGACGGCGGGCTGAGATGATATGCCCGTCCACAACGACGGGCTCGTCGAGCCAGATCGCCCCGGCGTTTTGCATATCGTCGCGGATGCCCGGCGTGGACGTTACGGTCACGCCTTTCAGGATTCCGGCGGAGATGAGCACCCAGCCGGCGTGGCAGATCTGCCCGATCGGCTTCTTCGCTCCGTGTAGCTCGCGGACAAGCTGCAGCACCTTATCGTAACGCCGCAGCTTGTCCGGCGCCCAGCCGCCCGGGACCAGAATCCCGTCATACGCGCTGGCATCGATTTCCTCAAAGGCCCATTCCGCTTCGGCGGGGACGCCGTATTTTCCGATGTATTTTTTGCCTTTCACCGGACCGGCCAAATGCACTTCAGCCCCCTCTTCGCGAACGCGGTAGATCGGGTACCATAGCTCCAAATCCTCAAATTCCTCATCCACCAGAGCAATAATTCTTTTGCCAGTTAATCTCAAATCCAACTCCTCCTGTCTTTTATGGTGCTTGACGAAAATTCGAATCAATATTTTAATTGTATCAAAAATGATGACTATTACTATGCCCGGCGGTTTCTGAAACCTTTCCAAATATGGCAATTTAAAGTATCATTCGCCAACAGAAGGAGATTCTCGCAGACGGGTCGAATAAGATCTATATACACGATAAATCATCGAAAAATAAAATGCAGAGGACTAAGATGAGGTGGTACCGTGCGAAAGCACTGTCATTGCGGGGAAATGATGAACCTAGGCTTCAGGCTGGTCATTTTTGAAGGAATCTATGAAATCGATCGCGTTCCCATCTACGAGTGCGAGGATTGCAGCTATTACGAGGTGCTTCCGGAAGTAAAGTCGGATTTGACGGACATGCTGGCCGAGCTTAAGAAGGAGCAGCCTCACGGCCGCGTATATTTTACCGAGCGGAACGAGCTGGCTGATCTGATCTTCGGCATTTACCGCCAATGGAACCGAACCGAGAGCGCTTCCTTTGAGAGCCTGCTCGAGCAGCAATGCGAGGAGCGAATCAACCTCTTGCTGGACTTGTACGGGGGAGCGAAGAACATCGGCGATCTGGACTGGATGAACGACATCTCCAAACGGCTTTCTCAATTGTCTAATTATGTCAAGAATCGACAACTTTCTAGGGCCAATTGACGACTTTACTCGATTTTTGCAAATCACTTTGTAAATGATGTTGTATTTTCATTTCTCTTTTTGTTAAGATATCAACAGAACATCTGGAGATTCTTATTCGAACAAAAGGGGATGAAACGTCATGTCCAAATGGATGAGAATACAATCGATCCAGGAGCTGAATGATGCGATGGAACGCTCCTTCAGTCAGCCGCTATTGCTGTTGAAGCACAGTACCCGCTGCCCGATCAGCGCCGGGGCACATAAGGAAGCGGAGGCTTACTTGAATGGGACTCCGCGTGAAGACGTTACATACGGGCTGATTTACGTCATCGAGAACCGGGACGTATCCAATGAGGCGGCCGAGCGGCTTGGCGTCCAGCATGAATCCCCTCAAGCCATCCTGGTCAAGGAGGGACAAGCCGTCTGGAACACGTCCCATTCCCGGATCACGAAGGCGGCGCTGCAGGAGATTTTACGCTGAATGAAGCGTTATCATTGCATAAAGTAGTATTTTGTCGTATCATAAATTTAATTGAAGCTCTGGAACTTTACCGGATGAACGAGTGAAAATCTATTGGCAATGGAGAGAAGAATGTGACGGTTACCATTTACGATGTGGCACGTGAAGCAGGCGTCTCGATGGCCACGGTTTCCCGGGTTGTCAACAACAATCCGAATGTGAAGCCGCAGACCCGGAAAAAGGTTTACGAAGCGATAGAACGGTTAGGCTATCGGCCGAATGCCGTAGCCAGGGGTCTTGCCAGCAAGAAGACCACCACGGTTGGGGTGGTCATCCCCGATATCTCGAATTCGATCTTTGCGGAAATCGCTCGGGGCATCGAAGATATTGCAAAC
The DNA here is from genome assembly GCF_900021165.1 of Paenibacillus phocaeensis. Lineage (GTDB taxonomy): Bacteria > Bacillota > Bacilli > Paenibacillales > Paenibacillaceae > Fontibacillus > Fontibacillus phocaensis. The sequence continues at coordinate 638,853 of NZ_FCOQ01000018.1, forward strand.
ATGTATCACTATAACATTATTTTGTGTAATGCCGACAAACGCAAGGAGAAGGAGATCCGCGTCATCAACACTTTGCTCGAGAAGCAAGTGGACGGGCTCCTGTTCATGGGCGGGACCGTAACGGAGGAACATATTCAAGCGTTCCAGACGTCCGCAGTGCCGATCGTGCTTTGCGCAACGAGCGACGAGAACGGGATGTATCCTTCCGTCGATATCGACCACGAGTCGGCGGCGTTTGACGCGGTCAGCACGCTCATCCGTCATGGCCATCGCGAGATCGCGATGATCAGCGGAACGCTGCAAGATCCGGCGAACGGCTATGCCAGATTCCAAGGGTACAAGCGCGCGCTGGAGACGGCGGGCATTCAGTACCAAGAGGATCTGGTGCGGATCGGCAACTATCGCTACGAATCCGGTGTGGAAGCGATGAAGTATTTCCTGGGGCTGAAGAAACGGCCGACAGCGATCTTCGCGGCAACGGACGAAATGGCCATCGGTGCGATCCACAGCATTCAAGACGAGGGCTTGAAGGTGCCGGACGACTTCTCGATCATCAGTGTGGATAATATCCGCATGGCTTCGATGGTTCGTCCTCAATTGACGACGGTCGCTCAGCCGATGTACGACCTCGGTGCGGTTGCGATGCGTTTATTGACGAAGCTGATGAAGAAGGAAACGGTTGAGAACCCGCGGGTGATTTTGCCGCATGAGACGATTTTGCGGTTGTCCGTCAGCCACGTTTAAAGGTCCGGCGGCTCGAAGCGTTTCTTGTAGAGAGATAAGCTACACATAGAAAATATATATGAAAAAGGTTAACTACGGATCAAAAAAGCTCCTTAATGCAAGGAGCTTTTTTGAGTATTCGGGGACGCACATTTGAGCCCGCACGGATGGACGGGAGAACAGGAGGGAGTGACAGGCATGAACCAAACGATTGGCCTGATGGGGGCCATGGATGAAGAAATCGCGCTGCTCCTTGAAAAAGTGGAGAATCAGGAGACGGTTGAGACGGCGGGAGTACGTTTCATCAAGGGGATCCTGCACGGACGGGACGTAGTCGTGTGCAAATCCGGCGTTGGCAAAGTGAACGCCGCAGCCACGACGCAAATTCTGATCGATCGCTTTGGCGCTGAGACGATTTGGTTTACCGGGGTGGCTGGAGCCGTCCACCCGGATTTGAAGGTGGGCGATATGGTGATCTCGTCAACTTGCCAGCAGCATGATATGGATGTGCGGCCGCTTGGCTATGCGCGCGGGGTTACGCCGTACCAGGATGTCTCCGACTTTCCGGCCGATCCTGCCCTGATTCGCTTGGCAGAGGAAGCGTGTGCCCGCCAATGCACAGACCATCAATTCCGAGTCGGACGGGTGCTGTCCGGCGACCAGTTCATCGCAGATCCGGAATTCGTCAGCACGGTTCTGTACGCGGAGTTGGATGGCGCTTGCGTCGAAATGGAAGGGGCGGCGCTCGCCCAGGTCTGCCATCGGAACGGGGTGCCGTTTATTGTGCTCCGTTCCATCTCGGACAAGGCCGACGGCTCTGCGGATATCACTTATGCCGAGTTTACGGTCTTGGCTGCCCAGCGCTCGTTTGCGATATTGGACGACATGGTGAAGCATGCCGGCGAGCTAAAACAATAAGACTCAGGTGGGGGTGCTAACCTCACCTGAGTCTTAGGGATAATCCTGCAAAGCGACCGCGAGAGTCTCGCGGTTTTTTGTCGTGATCTCCGCTCGGCGGGGGATGCCTTCCCAATGGGATAGGTCATCCAGCCAAGCGGCAGGGAGTCCGTACGAGGTCTGCGCCTGCCAGCGGTCAATCCAGGCTTGCGGCAGCGGGAGCAGCGGATCGCGGCGCAGGGCGGCGGCAAGCGGATGACCGCTCATCTCCAGCCAGAGCAGGCTCCATGCGCGGGGGACGACCCGCCAGAAGTCGTATCCGCCGCCGCCCATGGCGACCCAGCGGCCTTCACAGTACGTGTGGGCCAGCTCGTGCAGGATCGCCGGCATGTCCCGGTAGATCGACATGCTGCAATGCATATGCGACAGCGGATCCAGGGCATGGGCGTCGCAGCCGTGCAGGCTGACGATCAGATCCGGCTGAAAATGGGCGGCTAGCCGCCGGATCGACTCCTCGAAGCATTCCATCCAGGAGTCGTCTTCCGTATAAGGCTGCAGCGGCAAATTCATGCAAGCGCCGTAGCCTTGATGTTCGCCGCGCTCCGGCAGGAAGCCGGTGCCGGGAAACAGGTATTTGCCCGTCTCGTGGATCGAGTACGTGCACACGTCGGGGTCCGAATAGAAGCTCCACTGAACTCCATCGCCATGATGAACGTCGGTGTCGACGTACAGGACGCGTGCACCATAGTTGCGGCGGGCGTAATCAATGGCCACCGCGGCGTCGTTATAAACGCAGAAGCCGGCCGCTTTGGCCGACAGGGCATGATGGAGTCCTCCGCCGAGATGCAGGGCATGCGTCGCATGGCCGGAGAGTACTGCCTCCACGGCCGTAATCGTCCCCCCGGCAACCCAGGCTGCCGCTTCATGCATGCCGGGGAAATACGGCGTATCCTCGTCCAACAGCCCATACTGCTCGCCGCGCGTGATCCAGTCCGCCCCCGGATTCGGTCGGCTCAGCTGCTTCACGGCTTCGATATAGGCCGGCTGATGAACCCAGAGCAGCTCTTCATCGGTCGCCGTCCGCGCCAGGTGCATCTGCTGCGGCGTCAGTGCGCCGAGCTCCTGCAGTAAATCCATCGTTAGTTCCAGCCGGATCGGATGGAACGGATGGCCATCGTGAAACCGGTAATTCATCGCTTGCTCATGGTGGACAAATAAAGCGCTTCCAGGCATGGATGCATCACGCCTTTCTTTTTACTGTCAGTACATAAATCGCTGCTGAAAACGAATCCGGTCAAACTGCTCCTCGGAGGACAAAGGAACCTCCTTGCCGATCCGCACCATCAGGCAGTTGGCCGGATGGGAGCAAATCTCCGGGTCGTCGGTGGCATACCAGACCATGTCGACCGTCTTCATCAGCCGCTCCATCATACTGCGGTAATCCCACACGGAGAGGCCGCTGTTTTTCAAATCCCAATGCCAATAATATTCGGTTGTAAAAACGATGTATTTCTCCATCTGACCGTCTTCAAACGCCGTGCGGATCATCTTCGAACCGAGTCCGAGCGACCGGTAGTCATCCGCGACTTCGACGGCTCCGAGCTCGATCAGATCAGGCATGTTGCCCTGCGACCACCGTTCCATTTCGTCCGGGTAGTGAAAGGTCACATAACCTACGATGGTCGATTCCTCTCGGGCCAGGATGATGCGTCCCTCCGGAAGGCCGGCGATCTCCACCAATGCGGCGTGCTGGTCCGCCGGCTTGCGGAACGCGTCCAGATCGGGATGCATCTGTAAGGTTTGGAGATTCGAGGGGGGCACGGGGCCCTCTACTACAATTTCACGATTCTGATGGGGCAGGGTGTGGCGGATATACGTTTTTCGGTGTTCCATGGAACCGCCTCCTTTGCTCGTTCCCCTCACTTATAACAGAAAAATGAAAATTTGAAAAGTGTAGCCTGTGTGCGAAAACGTGTGCTATAATGTTCTCCGACATAAAATTTTCACAATTTCAGGCCGCATGTGTGATCGTTGTACTCGAAATATCGCCTCAATCGTTTGAGTTCAGTCGTTGCTTTTTCGATCAAAACGGATGCCCTCACCCATGAAGCTGAATTAAGCTTTCAACTTACACTGCTATGTATCCGTTTTCATAAACTTTGATCTATTGCTTGGGGATTTCCAAAGATTAAGGGAGGATGAAACGATGAGTCAACTGCAAGGGGAAGTCATTTCACCGGGCGTTCCGTCGTCCAACATGGGCAGCTACGAAGAGGCGTATAAGAATTTTCAATGGGAGGATGTCGAGAAGCAGTTCTCCTGGTACATCACGGGCAAAGTGAACATGGCTTATGAGGCGATCGACCGCCATGTAGATGCGGGTAAGGGCGAGCGGGTGGCGCTCCGCTTCAGCGATCCTTCGCGGGAGGAATCCTATACGTACGAGGACATGCAGGGACTGACGAACCGCTTCGCCAACGTATTGCGCAAATACGGCATCACGAAGGGAGATCGGGTCTTCGTCTTTATGCCGCGGACGCCGGAGCTCTATGTCAGCGTGCTGGGCACGCTGAAGGTCGGCGCGGTCGTTGGGCCGCTGTTCGAAGCGTTTATGGAAACGGCGGTCAAGGATCGCCTGGAGGACAGCGGAGCGGTGGCGCTGGTCACGACGCCGGCTTTGCTGCCGCGGGTGAAACGCGAGGAACTGCCCACGCTGCGGACCATCATCGTCGTAGGCGACGAAGTGGCAGCCGGGGACGGCATCGTCGATTATAAGGCGGAGATGGATGCCGCTTCCCCCGAAGCCGAGATCGAGTGGGTGAATCGCGAAGACGGCCTGATTTTGCATTATACGTCGGGGTCGACCGGCAAGCCGAAAGGCGTTTATCATGTGCATAACGCTATGATTCAACACTATCATACCGGCAACGTCGTGCTGGACCTGAAGGAAGGAGACGTCTATTGGTGTACGGCGGACCCGGGATGGGTGACCGGCACGTCCTACGGCATTTTCGCCCCGTGGCTGCACGGCGTGACCAACGTCGTCCGCGGCGGACGCTTCAGTCCGGCGGACTGGTACGAGACGATCCAGAAGAACCAGGTGACCGTCTGGTACAGCGCGCCTACCGCGTTCCGCATGCTGATGGGAGCGGGGCAGGACATCATCCAGCAGTATGATCTGTCATCGCTGCGCCACGTTCTCTCGGTTGGCGAGCCGCTCAACCCCGAGGTTGTTCGCTGGGGGATGAAGGTATACAACCGCCGTATCCACGACACCTGGTGGATGACGGAAACGGGCGGGCAGTTGATCTGCAACTACCCGTCGATGCCGATCAAACCCGGCTCGATGGGCAAGCCGGTGCCGGGTATCCAGGCGGCGATCATCGACGACAACGGCAAGGAGCTGCCGCCGTACCGGATGGGCAACCTGGCGATCCGTACGCCGTGGCCGTCGGTCATGCGGCTGATCTGGAACAACGCGCCGAAGTACGAGGAGTACTTCCGCATCCCCGGATGGTACATCTCCGGGGATACGGCTTACATGGACGAGGACGGCTACTTCTGGTTCCAAGGCCGGATCGACGACGTGATCAACTCCTCCGGCGAACGGATCGGCCCGTTCGAGGTCGAGAGCAAGCTTGTCGAGCATCCGGCCGTGGCGGAAGCCGGGGTCATCGGCAAGCCGGATCCCGTGCGCGGGGAGATCATCAAGGCGTTCATCTCGCTGCGCGAGGGCTTTACGCCGTCTGAGGAACTGAAGGCCGAGATCGCCAAGTTCGTCAAGGAAGGGCTGTCCGCCCACGCCGCCCCGCGCGAAATCGAGTTCAAAGACAAACTGCCTAAGACCCGCTCTGGCAAAATCATGCGCCGCGTGCTCAAAGCCTGGGAGCTCAACCTCCCGGCCGGCGATTTGTCGACGATCGAGGATTGAGGCAAGCAGAAAGAAGGTAGGAAGAAAGGAAGTCCCTTCAAGCGAAAGCTTGAGGGGACTTTTTTGGGTGGGGACGCGGGAGCCAGCCCTTTGGGGACGTGCCTCTGCTGCCGAATCGGAATTATATATGAAAATTCGAACTTATTCGCCCCTCTAAGGTGGATTGCCCCCAATATATATGAAATTTCACATATAATCGCCCCATTGAAGCCCCAGCCTTGAGATTATATATGAAAAATCGATGATATTACCTCCAAACGGGAGGTTCGCTACGGATTATGTTCGAAAAATCAGATATATCTACGGTTAGATCGAATCGCGCCCTATCGGCGAATTCCCCAACCTTGAAGTGAGCAGCAAAAAGCAGCAGGCGGGAGCCTGCTGCTTTTCCATTACTTGCTATACTGCACCGACGCCGACGGCGAAGATTCGCCCAGCACGTTGACGGCGGTGACCTGGACCCAGACGGAGCTGGAGTCGGTCTTGAAGGAGAAATGCGGGTCCGAGGTGGAGCCCACCTTCGTGTAAGAGCCGCCTTGGGCATCGGACACATAGACATTGTAGCTCGTCACCAGGTCGAGGGCGCCGTTCGCCTCCCAGCTGACCGTGAACCCGCGGTCGTCCTTCTTGACGCTCACGTTGGCGGGCGAAGCAGGGAGCAGGCCGCCGTCGCTGTTGTCGCCGATCGTCCCGCGGTTCCCGCCGTCGCTGCCGCTGCCCGCCGTCTCGCCGCTCGAGTCCGGCGTCGAGCCGCCGTCCGTGAACCCGCCGCCGCCAAAGGCGCTGACGATCGCGCTAGGAGCCGCTTCCTTGCCGGCTACGTCGACCGCCGTGACGTAGTACGCGGTGGCGCAGCTGGCCGAGCCGCCGTCCGTTATTGNAAGCTGGCCGAGCCGCCGTCCGTTATTGCGGCCGAGTCGCCTACCAGCGCCGCTTTCCCGGTATATTGGAACGTTACGCCGTCATCCGCGCGGTACAACCGGTAGCCGACAACGTCTTTCTCCGTATTTTCGCTAAACGTAATCGTAGCCGCTCCGCTGCCGCCGGACAAAGTCACATTCGCCGGAGGCGCTGGCGGTTGACCGTCGTCGACGCGCGGATCCGGTTTGTAAGGCGCATCTTCACCGGCATCCTTCGGCAGGTAGAAGCTCAGTGGTTTATGGCTGCCGGACATGCCGGCGAACGCTTTCTCCAGCTGTTCCTTGAGCTCTTCGATCGGCGTCTCGCGTTTGACCACGACCTTCTCGCGCAGCATATCGGAAGGCGTCGTTTCCTGCGGCACGTAGTTGATCCCTTCATACGTTACGTACTTGGCCCGAATCAGGACGTCGTCCGGTTCCTTTGGCACATACTTGACGTTGAAAATATCCGTAACCAGCTTGCCTGCCTGCTGCGTCAGTTGGGTCGGCAGTTTGCCGCTGTAACCGGACACCGTCTTCGACACGATGCCGTCCGGTTTGGTAAACGCTTCGGTTGCGAACAGCTCCGGTTCATTTGCGCTAACTTCATTCATGACGAGCGCCCAAATTTTGCGCGCCCGCGATTTCCCGGCTTCCGACAGCGTGTTCACCGGCTCGCGGTACCCGATCCATACGCCGAGCGTGACGTCCGGAGAGTAGCCCATAAACCAGACGTCGGCGTAGTTTTGCGTTGTTCCTGTCTTGCCGACGACCGGGATTTTGCCATAGTTCTTGAAGTCGCTCTTGATCGATTTGCCGGTTCCGTCCTTGATGACGGTTCGCAGCATATCGGTCATCAGGTAAGCCGTTTGCTCGGAGAAGACCTGCTGTGGCTCGACCTCATGCTTATAGACGATATCCCCTTTGGCGTCGGTGATTTTCTCGATCATGTAAGCATCGGTAAATTTCCCGCCGTTGGCAATTGAACTATACGCGTTGGTCAATTCCTCAACGGTGACGCCGTACTTCAAGCCGCCGAGTACGCCGGTTTGCGCGTTGTAGTCTTCGTCCTCCAGCGTCGTGATCCCCAGCTTCTTGGCGAAGTCCCAAGCTTTGTCGATGCCCACGATGTTGTTGAACACCCGGAGCGCCGGGATGTTCCGGGATTCGTTCAGCGCGGTCCGCGCCGTTACCAGGCCCTTGTAACCGCCGCTGGAGTTCACCGGAATGTGGAAGCCCTTCTGATAGTCCTTCAGAATGATCGGCGAATCGTCGATGATGCTGGCCGGCTGAACGAGCCCGGTTTCCAGGGCCGGCAAATAAGCGGCGATCGGCTTCATCGTGGAGCCTGGCTGCCGTTTCATTTGCGTGGCATAGTTCATTTGCTCGGTGTAGAAGTCGCGTCCTTCAATCATGCCGAGGATCGCGCCGGTCTTGTTGTCGATCATCATCGAGGCGACTTGCTCCAGGCCTTTCTTCTCGCTGAACGGAGAGAAGTTGTCGGCGTTGTCCGAGACCTTGTGCATCGAGTTATAGACCTTCTTGTCGATCGTTGTGTAAACCCGATAACCCCCGGTCAGCAGCTCCTGCCGGGCTTCCTCGAGGATTTGCGTGTTAGCGGCGACTTCCTCTTTGGTCATCTCGGGATTGTTCAGCATCGCAATCACAATCGCGCCCTGCCGTTCCGTCTCCAGCATCAGATACGGGAAGGTATCGTAAGCCTTCTTCGTTGATTTGGCCAGCGAACCCTTGATGTCGAAAGCCATTGCTTCGTCATATTGCGCCTGGGTGATTTTGCTCTCTTCGAGCATGCGCTGCAGCACCAACTGCTGGCGTTTGACCGCCCGGCCGAAAGCCTCTTCGTTAAACTCCCCTTTCCCGTTAAAAGCGGAATACGAGGAAGGAAGCTGCGGCAGACCGGCTAAATACGCCGCTTGAGCGATATTCAGATCCGCCAGATTGCTGATGTTGAAGATGCCTTTGGCCGCGGCTTTGATGCCGTAGACCTGATACCCGTTCGAGCCGTTGCCGAAGGGCACCTTATTCAGATAAGCCGTAATAATTTCTTCTTTGGATAAAAAACGCTCCAGCCGAAGCGCCAGCAGCATTTCCTTGACCTTCCGATCCTCGGTCTTATCCAGGTTCAGGAACACGCGCCGCGCCAACTGCTGCGTCAGCGTACTGCCGCCGGTTTGCACGTCCTCATGGAGCAAGCGCTGCTTGACCGCCCGCAGCGTCCCTTTGAAGTCGATGCCGAAATGTTTCTCGAATTGATTGTCCTCAATGGCAATTACGGCATCGAGCACGGTTTGCGGGATCTCCTTGTAAGTGACGGGGCGCCGGTCCTCTTCGGAGCGAAGCTGACCGATCGGTTGACCGTCCCGGAAATAGGCGAAGCCCGTCATTTCATTATGATTGATTTTCGCTTCAATGTCGGCACGCGACCGTACTGGATCGTCCTTGACGATGGAGGAGACGTATCCGAATACGGCCCCCCCGGCAAACAGAGCGCCGGCAAAGCCAAACAGAACGAGCCAACCCGTTATCGCCCAGGCGATCCGGCCTTTTTTGCGTTTCCGGGCGGGTTTAGCGGGTTTTTCGCTCCGGTTAGTGCGCCGCAGCTTGCCGGAGTTTTTGTCGTTCTCATGATCCATGCATGATCCTCCTTTATAAACAGCAACATTATAGCATAAAAAAGGGGATTTGGATGTTTTTTCAGCGCATTTTGGCGTGTTGTGGAGCCTGCGTTCGAATGCATATGACCTAGTTTTCGTAGGTTTGACTTTGCGGATGCATCTATGTTATATATTATTTTAAATCGCATATCGACAAAAGGCTTGGAAAGACTCAGTAGAAGGCGGAATCCCGTCGCTCAGAGAATCGGTGGTGGCTGCGAACCGAATGGGCGGATCCCTTTTGAATTACCGTCTGGAGCCGTCCGGGGGAACGCGCGGGTACGTACCCGAAAGAATCGAAGCGCCAGTAGTCCGGTACCGGGGGATCCCGTTATGTGAATGAAGTGAAAACCGTGAACCGTCCGTTTGGCATCCTTGCCGCGAGGACCGGGCAGCGGTTTTAATTAGGGTGGTAACGCGAGCGCTCCTTCTCGTCCCTTGGGATGAGAAGGAGCTTTTTTGCGTTCAATTTCATAGGTGGAGTCAACAATTTGGATGGAGGTAAGTGAAATGAAATGGGAAGAATTAAACGCAGCGCAGCAGGCCGAGGTGGAACGCCAGCTTCAGGTGATTTCCCGCGGCGTGGTGGAGATCGTGCCGGAAGACGAGCTTAAGCAGAAAGTCATCAAGTCGGTCGTGACCGGCAAGCCGCTGAAGGTGAAGCTGGGGTTAGACCCTTCCGCACCGGACATTCATGTCGGTCATACGGTGGTGATGCAGAAGCTTCGCCAGTTCCAGGAGTTGGGGCATCAGGTGCAGCTGATTATCGGCGACTTCACGGGGCGAATCGGCGACCCGACCGGGAAATCGGAAACCCGCAAGCAGTTGACCGAAGAAGATGTACAGCGAAATGCGGAGACATACCGCCAGCAAATTTTTAAAATTTTGGACCCGTCCCAAACCCAAGTCCATTTCAACTCCGAATGGCTGGCGCCGATGACCTTCGCCGATGTGGTGAAACTCTCTGCCAAGGTCACGGTAGCACGCATGCTCGAACGTGACGATTTTACGAAACGGTACTCGAGCGGGCAGCCGATCAGCATTCACGAGTTTTTCTATCCGCTCATGCAGGGCATGGATTCGGTGGCGCTGGAAAGCGACATCGAGCTGGGGGGAACGGACCAGAAGTTTAACCTGCTCATGGGCCGGACGCTGCAGAAAGAATACGGCAAAGACACGCAAGTCGCGATCATGACCCCGATCATCGAAGGTCTGGACGGCGTGCAGAAGATGAGTAAGAGCCTTGGCAATTACATCGGCATCGATGAAGCGCCTAATGAGGTATATGGCAAGGCGATGTCCGTGCCGGATGAGCTCATGACGAAATACTACGAGCTCGTGACGGACTTGTCACTGGAGGATTTGGCTGCCCTCAACGAAGGCCTCAAATCAGGGGGAGTTCATCCGCGCGATGCCAAGATGAGACTCGCCCATACGCTGGTGCGGATGTACCACGGCCAGGAAGCGGCCGATGCCGCCCAGGAGCATTTCGTGACCGTCTTCCAACAGCGGGCGCTGCCGGACGATATCGAGGAGAAGGAGATCCCTGCGGCCGAGCTGGAGAACGGGAAAATCCGCCTGATCAAACTGCTGACGCTGATCGGATTTGCGGCCTCCAACGGAGAGGCCAAACGCAGCATCCAGCAAGGTGCGGTGAAGCTGAACGAAGAGAAGGTGAGCGATCCGAATGCGGAAGTGGAGCTGGCCGGCGGAGAAATCATCCAGGTCGGCAAACGCAAATTCGCCAAGCTGTCGCTAAAATAATCAGCTTTCACAGATCGGAACGTAGAGCGATCCTTCGTTCCGATTTTTTTTATTGGGGCGGGCAAGCACGAAAAAACCGGCCGAAGTCGATAAGGACTTCGGCCGGTTTGGCATTGATCAATCTTAACGGTTGTAGAACTCGACGATTTGCTTCTCGTCGATGTCTTGCGACAGCTCGGAACGTTCTGGCAAACGGATGTATTTGCCTTCCATAGCGGTGTCGTTGAATTCCAGGTAAGCCGGAAGATGCGAGCGGTTCTCGAGAGCTTCCTTCACCGAGGACAGGCTGCGGCTTCTTTCGCGAAGACCGATCACATCGCCGATGTTCACACGGTAAGAAGCGATGTCCACTTTCTTGCCGTTCACGGTGACGTGGCCATGGGATACGAGCTGACGCGCGCCGGCGCGGGAGTTCGCGAAGCCCAGACGATAAACCAGGTTGTCCAAACGGCTTTCAAGCAGGAACATGAACGTTTCGCCCGCGATACCAGGCATATGTTGCGCTTTCTCGAACAGCGTGCGGAATTGCTTCTCGCCCAAGCCGTACATGTGGCGCAGTTTTTGCTTCTCGAGCAACTGTGCTCCGTAGTTGCTGATTTTTCTGCGTTGGTTAGGACCGTGTTGCCCCGGAGGGAACGGACGCTTCAAATCTTTGCCTGTACCGCTCAAGGAAATGCCGAGACGGCGGCTGAGTTTAAATTTAGGACCAGTGTAACGTGCCATTGTATAGGTAGACTCCTTTGTTAGTTAAATTTCGTATAGGGTTCTACTTGCGCGGGTTTTGTTTGGATGAGCGAAGGATAGATGGAAAGATACGCTCCCTGACAGGAAAGTTCAGCCGCTGTCCCGTCAGCAACAAAAACCGAGAGGGTGCTCGCATGCGTTACGCCCTAAGCAAGACTCTATCCAGTCTTCATCAACAATATATATTATATGATTTGAGGAGATAAAGTCAATAAGTGTTTTTGTTGGGAAAGGCGGTATTTTGTCGATAGGGCTTTTGACCTAAAAAAATGCTTTAAACCTTAGGAATTATAATGCAAAACGCTAAGGAACATAGTAAAATAGAGATAACAGACAAAATCAGATCCGGCGGAAAATGGACAAGCTTAAACTTCATGGAAGGGTAGCTTGTCCGTTTGGTATTTATCGCAAGTTGAGGGGTACATTCCAACGCAGCATATAAAGGAGCTTTTTTATGGCCGATCAATCCCTGGGTCAGCCGATGCTGAACCTGAATAACGCTTTCGGCCTGCCGCGGCTTGAGGATGGCGACAACGATACGGATTGGCTGCGGCAGCTTGATATTACCGTTCATGATTTTCCCTACATCGATTCGATCTTAAAACAAGGTTATGAAGAATGGCGCAAACGCTTAAGCGAAATGCCGGAGCTGGGCAAAGCCGGGTTCTTCATCGCCGGAAGTCGCGGCGAGAAGCTGCTTGCTGATTCGCCTCAACCCGGGCAGCGAATGGATCATTCCTGGCCCGTTCAAGTAGAAGAGATGATCAAACAGTGCCTTCACGAACGCCAAACGATGGCATCCGAGACCGCGGACGGGGTCTATGTGGCTGTGCCGGTGTTTACCCGCATCCACGGCGAGTTGTTCGCTGCGTTCGGCTGCTGCTTGCGCGACTGCGGGGTTACGGCGGCCGTCTTGTTCGCCAAAACGGCGGCACAACTGTTTCAAACCTGCTTCTATAATTGCTTTGAAGGCTTGTTCGTTGCCGACTTGCTGCGTATTCAACGGCAAGCCAAACGTGAGGAGCAGCGCCGCTCCAAGCTCTTTCAAATGGTGCAGAAGCTCCATGACAAGATCGACGTAGATTCGGTCCTGACGGAAGTGTTCGAACGGGTAGCCGGCATGTATCCGGCAGCCAGGCTGGAGCTGTTGATGTCTCAGGATCATTTAAGCCGCGATCCGCGGGTCAAGTCGCTGCAACTGCACGGGCAGGGAGACGAGTTGCCGATGAGGGCTTTCATGGAGGGCCGCATGCAGGTCAGGGAATCGGCGGATCCCGATGACGGGAGCGAAAGACGGCTGGAGATTGCCGTCCCCCTCAGCGGGAAACAAGGCGTATATGGGGTGTTCCACTTGCAGATTCGGCGGGAAGAGATGGATCAAGTGGATTTGCAGCTCATCGGAATGATGGCCGATACGGCGGGTACGGCGTTCGAGAACGCCAAGCTGTACGAGCAGTCCAATTTGCTGATCAACGAGCTGAGGCTGATCAATGAATTAACCAAACGATTGAACCAGAGCCTGCGGCTCAAGGAAGTGTTCCAGTTCGCTACCGAAGAGCTGTTATCGATTTTCAAGGCGGAGTACTGCTGTATCTCCCAACTGAACAAAGAGCGGGAAACGTTCGAAATCATGTCCAGCAACGTGCCGGGGCTGTCGAAGGAGCATTTTCCGAAGAACTACGGGTTCAGCGGGTTGGTCTACTCAACACAGGAGCCGATCATTCTGTCTGACTTTCAGGCTTATGGGAAGGTATCTTCGAGATTTATGGAGGAGACGGATTCCCGCTCGCTGATTACCGCACCTTTAATCGTCCGCGGTGAGGTCAACGGAGTCATTATGCTGGCGCACCGCAAGACTCGCTTCTTCTCCTATGACAATTACAAGCTGCTTCAGGTTCTGTCTTCACACATCGGACTGGCGATCGCCAATGCGTCGCTGCATGCGGAGGTTCGCCGGATGGCCAACCGCGATATGCTGACCGGACTTTACGCCCGTCACTATGTCGATGACGCCATCCAGGATTTCCAGAAGAAAGACATGAACGGGTCGCTGATTATCGTCGATATCGACCAGTTCAAGCAGGTGAATGACACGTTTGGCCACCAGACCGGGGATAAAATCCTAAAGCAGGTTTGCGCGATTGTCAAAAGCTCGATCCGCAAAACCGATATCGCCGCCCGCTGGGGAGGCGAGGAGCTGGCCGTGTACTTGCCTGGCGCGAGTGCCGAGAACAGCTATCAAATTGCGGAGACGATTCGGCTGCGGGTCGAGATGAATACCGATCCGCCGGTGACGGTTTCATGCGGGATCGCCGAATGGGTACGGGGCGACGATAAGCTCAGCGTGGAATCGCTCTTCTATCAGGCGGATATGGCTCTGTATAAAGCCAAGAACAACGGGCGCAATCAGACGCAAATCGGATCAAGAGACAACGCCCTCTAGATGCAGAACACCCCGACGGTACTCCGGGACCGCGGGGTGTTCTTATGTGTACGGCTGCATCACGCGAATAGAGCAGCCGTCCCCGTGGCAGGATACTGCTAGAACAGGCAAAGGGAATATCCGGTGAGATCCCGGTGTATTTTTCTAAAGGCGGGGGCTTGCGTATGTGGGGAACGATACAGAGAGGGCGGGTTTATCGGTTAGCGTTCATTGTGAACAGCCTGCTGTTCACGCTAGTGCTGGCGTCCTGCGGGATGAACGAATCGAAGACGCCGGAGCAGTGGTTCAACTTCACCTGGTCGGGGCTTGCGGGCTGCGATTCGCTGACGTTCCGCGGGCTGGCCGCCCTGCAGCGCGGGGACGGTCAAGCGCAGGAGGAGAGTCTCAGCTATACGGGCCGTCTTCAAGAACACCGGGAATTAAGCATTCGGGCCCATCCGGCGAACAGCGGGGCAGGGAACCTTGGCGGTCGGCTGCAGACGGCGGGGTTCCCGCAGGCCAGCGGATGGGAAGCCAAATTGCGGTTCGAGAATGGAAACTGGCTGGTCCAGTCCGAGAATCGCAATGCGCTGCTACAGGGGGTTGTTCGGTTGAATCCGCTGGATCAACTGGAGGAAATCCATACGGCCGCCAAGAAAACAATCACCTCGGAGAGCGGTGCAGCGCGGGGAACGAAAGTGCTTCGGATCGAAATGGATCCGGCCGAAGCCAGTATGCGGATAAAGGATCGTCTGCTGTCCGAAATGGAGCTGACGCGCGAGGGCGGGGGCGAACTGCTGGAGAAGGTTCCGGCGGACCGGCAGCAGCAGATGCGCAGCGAATTATCGAAGATTTGGACAGCGGGTCAGGATCAGTTGTCCGCCATGCTGGAGGAGATGAGAGCCACGGTCATTTACCATTTGACGATCGATCGCAAAACAGGATTGCCGGCCAGGCTGACTTCCGAGACGACGCTTCATTACTTGTCCGCTAAAGGCGTGCCGCAGCGCGAGGTGCTGCGAACCGATAACCGGTTCGAGAGCTATAAGTAACGCGACCTCTTGACTTAGGCTGACTTTCCGACCCCATCGTGCTACAATAACAGAAGAATTAACCAATGGTTAAACTATGCGGGACGATTGAACGGCAGAGCGCCACACATAGTCCCGCTGCGATTTTTTTTGGAGGAGAGTGAGCCAGATGCGAGATCCTAGAATTCAGAAGCTGGCGGAGAACCTAGTTGGTTACTCCGTTAATGTACAACCGGGAGAGAACGTCCTGGTCGAAATGATCGGCGATGAACGTGATTTGCTCAAAGCAGTGGTGGAAGAGGTAGGGAAGAGAGGCGGCCATGCCTTCGTAGAGATTACCGACCGCACTGTGCAGCGTTCCCAATTGAAGTATGCCACCGAGGACGGGATGAAAACCTGGGCCGAATACGATTTGAAGCGGATGCAAATGATGGACTGTTACATCGGCATTCGCGCGGGTGCGAACGTCAATGATATGTCCGACGTACCTGAGGAGAAGATGAAGCTCTACAACTCGCTTTATTCCCATCCCGTACATAGCGAGCAGCGGGTGAAGCACACGAAATGGGTCGTGCTCCGTTATCCGAACGCCAGCATGGCTCAATTGGCCAATACGAGCACGGAAGCTTTCGAAGATTTTTATTTCGACGTATGCAACCTGGATTATGCGAAAATGGACCGGGCCCAGGATGCCTTGGCCGAACTGATGAACCGAACGGACAAAGTTCGAATTCTAGCTCCGGGCACCGACCTGAGCTTCTCGATCAAAGACATTCCCGCGATCAAATGCTCCGGTCAGAAGAATATCCCGGACGGCGAAGTGTATACCGCTCCGGTGCGCGATTCCGTAAACGGCACGATCAGCTACAATGCGGCCACGCTGTATAACGGGAATACCTTTGAGAACATCAAATTCCGCTTCGAGAACGGCAAAATCGTGGAAGCCACGAGCAACAATACGAAACGGATGAACGAAATTCTGGATGCCGACGAAGGGGCCAGATATATCGGGGAGTTTGCCATCGGCTTCAACCCGCATATCCTGCATCCGATGAAGGACATCCTGTTCGATGAGAAAATTGCCGGCAGCCTGCACTTTACCCCGGGTCAAGCGTATGAGGAGGCCGACAACGGCAACCGTTCCTCGATTCACTGGGATCTCGTGCTGATTCAGCGTCCGGATTACGGCGGCGGAGAAATTTATTTCGATGACGTGCTGATTCGCAAAGACGGCATTTTCGTTCTTCCAGAGCTGGCAGGACTCAACCCGGAAAACTTGAAATAAGAAGAAATTTCCTTGCTAGGAAAGCGGATTCAATGTATGATTAAAGTATGTTATTTCCAAAGTTAAAGACGGAGGGATCCCTATGGCCACGAACAATGAAGCGGTAGTTGAAATTGCCCAAACAGCCGGCAAATTCACTTCTTCCATTGTGCTCCAAGCGGACAACAAGTACATCGATGTAAAAAGCATTCTAGGCCTCTTCACCACGCTCGTAAACACGAAGAGCTATGAGCTTCACGTTCACGGACCGGATGCGGAAGAAGCGAAGAAAGCCGTAACCGAAGCGTTCACCAAACACGGTTTGGATGTAAAAGTCGTCGCTGAATAAGGTAACGAAAAGAAACACTCCCGCTGGCGGCGGGGGTGTTTTTTAAATGCCTGCAAACGGCGGCGGTCAAGCGGTTTTTTACGAGAGAGGTTAATTTCAGCAGGTTCTTGTATTGGCCCTCAATTTCGTCTAATATTAAGATTAGAGCTAATGGTAGGCGATTTTGGACATAGGGGGGAAGAAGCATGACTTCATCTGAGTTGCAGGAGCAACTGAACCTGAAAGCACTTAATCTTCTGAAAGAAGATGCAGATAAAATTGAGAAGCTGATTGAAGTACAGATGGAGAACTTGGCCACCCGTTACTGCCCTCTCTATGAGGAAGTGCTGGATACCCAGATGTATGGATTCTCCAGGCAAGTAGACTACGCGATTCGCGTCGGACTTATTCAAGAGACGATAGGCAAGCAAATTCTCAGCAGATTGGAACGGAATTTGGCCTCCCTGTACGAAGCCATGAACAATAAGCAGCAGTAACTTGTTTGTTTGCTGTTAAATCATACAAGCGTATGTTCCCGCAAATCTTCGGGAGCACACGCTTGTTTTGTTTAGCGGGGAGTTATACGAGATAGAACGAAACGCCGAGAATGGCGTATACCGCGAGCAGCAGCAAACCTTCATACCAGTTGGTTTGGCCGTCCTGCGTAATCGACTTGGCGATAAACACGGAGACGCCGATCGCGGCCAACTCGATCACGGTAAAGACGATATCCATCGGATTGCCGAACAGATGGCTGACGAAGATGAGCACTGGAGCAACGAACAGCGCAATCTGCAAGCTCGAGCCTACGGCGATTTCTACGGCTGCCCCGATTTTGTTCTTCAAAGCCAGCATGATAGCGGCGCTGTGCTCGGCGGCATTGCCGACGATGGCCACGACGAACGCCCCGACAAACAGCTCGCTCAGCCCGAATTCGGCCGTAAAGGTATCCAGCGTATCTACAAGCCACTCACTGACGAACGCTACCATAACGGTGGCGATCACCAGATAGAGAATGGATTGCCCTTTCGACCAGGCCGGAGCGTGTTCGTGCGGCAGCTCTTCCGCGTCTTTCTCGCTGATGTCGGCAAGGTAATTCTTGTGGGTGACCATGGAGAACACCAGCCAGAGCAAGTAGGCGACGATCAGAATGCCGGCGACGACCAGGCTGAGCGTGGAACGGTCCTCTTCGTGCAGCACATGGGTTTGCAGAAAGATCGCCGGGACGAATAAGGCGATGATCGCCACGATCATCAGCGAGCCGTTCATACCGGCCAAGGCTACATTGTATTTTTGCACCTTGTGCTTCAAGCCGCCGGCGAACAAGCTGAGACCGAGCACGAGCAGCAGGTTGCCGATGATGGAGCCGGTAATGCTGGCCTTCACCATGTCAAACAGCCCTTCACGCACCAGCATGATGGCGATGATTAATTCGGCGGCGTTGCCGAAGGTGGCATTCAGGAAGCCGCCGAGCCGCTGCCCCGCGTAATGCGCCACACTTTCCGTCGCCCGGCCGAGAAAGCCCGCCACCAAAACCACGGCGATCGCGGAGATGATAAATTCCAGAGTTGGTGACCAATGCGCGTAATGCCCGATGGCACTAAGTGCAAAGAAAATCAACAACAATGCGGGGGAGATATACTTTTTCATGGAACACCTCGGGTTAGTCATTTTTTGGCAAAAAGCCGAATGTAACAATTTTACTCAAAATGATGCCAAAGGTCTATATTTGCTTTAAATCGACTTCCGATTTACAATAAAATTAATGAGGTTGAAGGAGGAATGACCATGACCGAACAACTGCAGTTGGATAATGGGCTGATTCGGATTTCAGACGATGTCGTCGCGAAAATCGCCGGAATGGCCGCTCTGGAGACACCGGGGATCGCCGCGATGTCCGGCGGGCTGTCCGAAGGTTGGGCAAAACGATTAAGCGGCAAAAATGTGCAAAAAGGCGTGACGGTCGAGGTCGGTCAATTGGAGGCGGCCATCGATCTGCGAATCATCGTATTGTACGAGACGCCGATCCACGAGGTTTGCCGGATGCTTCAGCAAAATGTTCGAGAAGCGGTAGAGAGCATGACGGGGCTTAAAATTGTAGAAGTGAACGTGAAAGTCGAGGGCGTTGCGTTTAAGGACGATGAAGTCTGATCGATCCTTCCTTGACCTTCTGCAGCATATAAAGTTTCGCTTTCGGCCTCGAATGACCGGACTAAACTGGCATAAGCAATAAGCACAAAGAAGACTACGGAGCGATTGTTCCGTAGTCTTCTTTGTCGTCAGCGCCGCATTTGGCTGCGCATTTCGAATGGCGTTGATTCGCGGATGACCACCGATTTGGTGCGTTCCTGCTTCACCGGCAGGGACGATTCGCGCGAAATGCTGAGCACGATGCCCATCGACACCATGGTGACGAGCAGCGAAGAGCCGCCGTAGCTGATGAAGGGCAAGGTGACGCCGGTCACCGGAATGGTGTTGGTGACGCCGCCGATATTGACGAAGGCCTGGATGGCGATCAAGCCCATGATCCCCACCCCGGTTAATGTGCCGAACGTGCTGTGGCAGCGCAGCGATACGAGCAGCCCGCGCCAGATGAAATAAACATAAAACAGCAAGAAGAGAAGCGTACCGATAAAGCCAAATTCTTCGCCGATAACGGAGAAAATAAAGTCATTGTACGCATTCGGCAAATAATGCAGCTTCTGAATGCCTTGTCCAAATCCGGTGCCGGTGAGCCCGCCGTGGCCGATCGCGGTGAGCGATTGAATCAAGTTGTAGCCGGTTCCCTGCGTGTCATGCCAAGGATCCAGGAAGGCTTCGATCCGGCCCATGCGGTAATCGCTACCGGTTGCGGAGGCAGGGTCGGGCGGGTTGATCTTGTCCCACAACGCCCCGACGCCTAGCACGATGCTGGCGCCAAATACGAGCAGCGCAATCGAGCCGAGAATGTGCTTCAAATTGGCACCGCCGGCGAAAATAATCAACCCGGCGGTAGCGACAAGAATGAGGCAAGAGCCAAGATCGGGCTGGAGCATGATCAAGCCGGCGATGAAGCCGACGATCACCATGACCGGGATATAGCCGGTTCGCAAATCGCGAAAGCGTTCGCCTTTCTTGGAAATCAGCGCCGATAAATACAGGATGGTCGTAATTTTCGCCAACTCCGTCGGCTGAATGCCTAATGACCCCAGCTTAAGCCAACTGCTCGCCCCATTGATGGCTCCCGCGAAGGGAACGATCAACAGCAGAATAATCGCCAAAATGAACACGGGGACAAACAGCTTCTTATATTTCTCATAAGGGATATTCATCGTCACGAACATGCCGACAAGCCCAAGCAAACCAAATATAATTTGCCGTTTGGTGAAATACATCGGGTTATAGTCGAAGTTTTCGTTGACCAGCGTGATGCTGGAGCTGGAGCTGAACACCATGACGATTCCGAAACCGACCATCAACAAAGTTAAGATGAGCAATTGAAAATCGGGGGCTCCGCGTCTCGGTTTCTCTGTGCCTTCTTTCATCGCCGCTTTAGGCCTCGAGAAGTTCCTTTAATTCCGTCAATTTATGATTGGCGGTCTTCATCACCATCGCGGGAATCTCAGACTCATACTCCAATCCGTGCGGAAAAGTGGCCCGCCCCATATAGACCGCTTCGATCGCCAGAACCGTGTCCGGACGTTCCAGTTTGCCTTCTACCGCCCGTGTGTTGATGCGGAGGTAATAGTCGCTGTTATTGTATTCGATTTTATAATCGTATGTAGCGCGGTAGTACTCCCATTGCCAACGTACGAAGCCAACCTTCTCTGCAGCTTCGTCCAAATAAGCCAAATCGCTTTGCAGTCCGTCCAATCCGGTATTTTCTACGATCATTGTAAAGAGTGCCCCCTTAAAATATTGGTTCAAAAGCTCACGGATCCAAATGTGAACTTTCCTCAAACTTATCACACTTATCCCCATGATATTATGTTTCCATCGGTTGTGCAAGCATGGGAAACCCTCGCAAATCAGCGGAGAACTCGCAAGGTTGACCTGATCTCCAAACCCATTTTCTGCTACAATAAGCTAAACAGGATCGTGGAAGAAAAGAGGAGTGGGACGATGGAGGAAAAGCTGTTGAGCGAATTGTTTCCGTCCATGGTGAAGCGGCGGCGGCATTTCCACCGCCATCCGGAGCTTTCTTTTATGGAGAAGGAGACATCGGCGCAGATCGCCGGGATCTTAAGGGAGCTGGGAGTCGAAACAAGCGTCAATGTTGGGGGATTTGGGCTTGTGGCCCGTATCCGAGGGGAGCTGCCCGGCAAGACGGTGGCGCTGCGGGCCGATATGGACGCGCTGCCGATCCAGGACGAGAAGACCTGCGAGTATGCCTCGCAGCACCCCGGTGTGATGCATGCCTGCGGGCATGACGGCCACACGGCAACGCTGCTGGCGCTCGCGGAATATTACAGCCGGACCAAGTCGAAGCTTCGCGGGGAAATCCGGCTGATCTTCCAGCCGGCCGAAGAGGTCTGTCCCGGCGGAGCGCTAGCGATGATCGAAGAAGGAGCGCTGGACGGGGTGGATGTCATCTACGGAGTGCACCTGTGGACGCCTATTCCCGTCGGCACCGCGGCAAGCGCGCCGGGACCGCTGATGGCCTCGACCGACGAGTTCTTCATCGAGGTGCAGGGACGCGGGGGACATGGCGGCATGCCCCATAAAACGGTGGATAGTATAGTGGCCGCCTCGGCGCTGGTGCTGCAGTTGCAAAGCGTGGTAAGCCGCTCGGTGGATCCGCTGGATCCGGCCGTCGTGACGATCGGCTCGATTCAGGGAGGCACGGCGCAGAACATTATCGCCGACCGCTGCAAGCTGTCCGGCACGGTTCGCTGCTTCCGCGAGGAGACGCGGGAGCTGATCCGCAATCGAATTCACGTCCTGGCGGCCAATACGGCCGAGGCGTACGGCGCAGAAGCCCAAATCAACTATATGATGGGCTACCCGAGCCTGGTGAATGACGAAGGGGAATACCGACGTTTTCAGAAAGTGGCTCCAGGAGTGTTTGGGCTGCGGGCGGAATTGTCGCCGAAGATCATGCCGGCCGAGGATTTCGCCTACTATTTACAGCAGGTACCGGGCTGCTTCATGTTCGTGGGAGCCGGGAACCCCGATAAAGGGGCGATTTATCCGCATCATCATCCCAAGTTCGACATCGATGAGGAGGCCATGCTGCACGCGGCCGGCTTGCTTGCGGCGATGGCGGAATCGTATCAGAACGAACACGCATAAACAAGCGCCCTCTTAGGCACGCTATGTCCGAAGGAGGGATTTAGTTGAGAAAAGTCAGTGAAATCATGACCCATGATGTCGTTACCGTGACGCCGCAGGATAATGTGTATGAAGTAGCTGTGAAGATGAAAGAAAACGATACGGGCTTCATTCCGGTGGTAGAAGGCGGAGATAAGCTCATCGGTGTCATAACGGACCGCGATTTGGTGATTCGCGGCATCGCGGAGAAACGTCCCGGCTCGACGGCGGTCGACGAAGTGATGACCAAAGGGATTAAGACCGCTTCCCGCGACATGTCCGTGGACGAGGCGGCCGAGTTGATGGCCCAGCAGCAAGTGCGCCGGCTCCCGGTATGCGACGGGGACCGCTTGATCGGGATCGTGTCGATCGGTGATATGGCCGTGCGTAATATTTTTGCCGATAATGCCGGTGAGGCGTTGTCCGACATCTCGGAGCAGGTCCATTAGTACGAAGAGAGAACAAGCGGGAGAGGTTCGCAGTCATAGAGGCGGACTTCTCTTTTTGCTGGCTGCGGCCAGCTGACCGAAAAGGAGGGCATAACCGATGACAGAAACGGGTGCATGCATCGTACAGCGAGACTTGACGGTGCTGCTGGAAAAGGAGCATCCCGGCTTCGAAACGGCACGGGAACGACTCTCCCATTATGCCGAGTTGGTGAAGAGCCCGGCTTATTATCATACATATCGAATGACTCCGCTCACCCTCTGGCATGCCGCCTCCTGCGGGATGAGCGCGGATACGGTACTGGAGGAACTCGCTTCCCTGGCCCGGTACGGGCTGCCCAGCGGAGTTTCGGAAGACATCCGCCGTTGGATGGACCGTTACGGACAGTTAAAACTGCGTCCGATGCCCGGCGAGGGTAACCAGTTGGAACTAGAGTACGGAGGCGTTGAAGGGACGGGCTTTCTGGAGCGTTTGGCCGGCAAGCTCGTTTTACCTGCAGGAACATGGAGGCTAGTGGACGAGCATCATCTCCTGCTTCCAGCCTCCTGGCGCGGGCGGTTAAAGCAGGAGCTCGCCCGTATGGGTTATCCTGTGATTGACGAAGCAGGGTATCACCAAGGCCGCAACCTGGAGTTTGCACTCCGCCAGGAGCTGGAAGGGGGGCGGCCGTTCCGGCTCCGACCTTACCAGCAGCAAGCGGTCGCCGCTTTTACAGGCAAGGCCGACGAGGGCGGCAGCGGTGTCGTGGTTCTCCCTTGCGGAGCGGGGAAAACCGTAGTGGGATTGGCGGCGATGGAACGTTTCCAATGCGAAACGCTGATCCTAACCTCCAATGTAACCTCGGTACGCCAATGGATTGCCGAGTTGAACTCCAAAACCACGCTTCCCGCCGAGGCGATCGGGGAATACTCCGGCGAGAAGAAGCAGGTTAAACCGGTCACGGTATCCACGTATCAAATCTTGACGCACCGCTCGCGGAAAGAAGAAGGCTTCAAGCACATGTCCTTGTTTAATGAACGCGACTGGGGTTTGATCATCTATGACGAAGTGCATTTGCTCCCGGCTCCGATCTTTCGGGCGACGGCGGATATTCAGGCGACGAGACGTCTTGGCTTAACCGCCACATTGATTCGTGAGGATGGCTGCGAAAGGGACGTCTTCTCCCTGATTGGACCGAAGCGGTACGACGTTCCATGGAGAACGCTGGAGGAGAGCGGATTTATCGCCCAGGTGGATTGTCAGGAAATCCGGGTGGAGATGCCCGCAACTCAGCAGGATCAATATGTTCAGGCCGAAGGGCGGGAGAAGTTTCGCATCGCCGCGGAGAATCCGTATAAGAATGAGATCGTGCGGCGGCTTCTCGACCGTCACCGGGATCGCCAAGTGCTGATTATCGGGCAGTATTTGGACCAACTGCAGAGCTTGGCGGGGGAGCTTCAAGTCCCGCTGATTACCGGAAGCACGCCGCAGGAGGAGCGGGGCAGATTGTTTCAGGCCTTCCGCGCGGGAGATTTGCGGGTGTTGGCGGTATCGAAGGTGGCCAATTTTGCAGTGGATTTGCCGGATGCGTCGGTGGCGATTCAAATCTCCGGCAGCTTTGGCTCGCGGCAAGAGGAAGCGCAGCGGCTGGGACGGATTTTGCGTCCAAAGCGGGACAACAGCCGGGCTTATTTCTATACGCTGGTTTCGGAGAACACCCGGGAGCAGGAGTTTGCGCTTCGGCGGCAGTTATTTTTGCTGGAGCAAGGGTACGAGTACGTCGTGCAGCGGGAGCAAGAGGGGGCTAGAGAATGAGCAAGGGATCGGGATTGCCGGCTTATGAAGATGAAGGGGCTCCGACTTCCGGGGAGCTGGGCGGGCCTCGGCCAAAGGCATCGGAACTGGGGGTGCTCCGGCTTTTGTTTCACCGTTATGCCGGGCAGCCGTTCAAGCTGGAGCAAGCTAATGCCGCTGCAGCCGGGAGTATATGCGGGGCTGACATACGCGCCGCGCTGCCTGCGCTGCTGCGCTCCGGAGCCCTTGCAGCGGTGCGCAAGGCCTGGGGCGAGAAGTTGTACTACATTCCGCTGAGCCAACTGCTGGAATTTTGGAAGATATGGGGATATGCGGAGCTTCAGGAGCAGAATCCGGCCCGTGTAGAGCTGATAAGGGAAGCGAAACCCGGCCTGGCGCTGGATCTGTTCCGTGCCTTAACCTGGATTGCGGGCAGCGGGCTGCGGATGACGGCCAAAGGGACGATTCATCAGAAGGAACGCGGCAAGCTGGAGAACCGGATAACGCTCCAAGCGGAGGATGTCGCGGGGCTGCGGCTGAATTATCCGCATCCGGATGTTTACTCGCCTGCGCTTGCGGTCGTCTTGGATCTGCTGTTGTCGCTGGGATTGATCGCCAAGGAAAGGGCGGTTTGGCGGGTCGCTCCCCCGGGATTGGCAGCCTGGCTGTCGCTAGACCTCCCGCAGATGAACCTCATCCTGCTGCACGAGCTGCTGCAGCGTTATATTCCGGCTGACGCCGTACTCCAGCATGTTGCTCTGCGAATGGCAGCGGCGGACCTGCGGCCCGGCGTCTGGTATTCCCTTGAGGAACTGCTGGGGTCTCTCCAAGACGAAGGGGGAATAGGGGCGGAGGGGGCTCCTTCCCCCGAGCAGGAAGCCTGGATCGCAGGATGGCTTGACGCCATGAGCGGATTCGGCTGGATGGAGCTTGGCCGCCATCCTGAGGATGGGGTGATGTTTCGCTGGTTGATCGAACGGGAGCCCGTCCAATCACCGACATCCCAAGCTCCTGCGGGCAAGCTAATTGTTCAGCCCGACTTCGAGATCTTCGTACCGCCGGACGTGCCGTTCTCCGTGCGTTTCGAGCTGGAGGCCTGTGCCGAACTGGCCTCCTTCGGCGTGATGAGCGTCTATCGTCTGACGCGGGCAGGGGTGGAGCAGGCGAGCCAGCAGGGCCGCCCGCCGCAGGAGATCCTGCGGCTGCTGGAAGCGCATTCCGCCGGCGTGCCGGATCCTGTCCGCGATGCACTGCTTCAGTGGGGCCGGGAGATCGGCCGCACGTCGCTGGCAGATGTGAGGCTGCTCAGTTGCCAAGACGCGGAAGCCGCGGAGCGGATTGCCGCCCTGCCGCTATTGGCGGGGAAGCTGGAGCGGATTGGCCCGCTTCATTTTCGGGTCAATCCAGCTTTTGAGGCGGAGATCATGAAGGCTCTGGATGATGAGCGGTTAGCTCCTCTTAACCGGGGAGAAGATTCGGACGAGTGGGAGGTTCCGAAGCTGACGGAAGTGACCTCGCCTGGCTTAGAGTTGCTGATGCAGCAAAAGGGTCAGGGATGGATTTACAAAGGCGCGGATCTGCATTTCTACGAGCCGGAACATGGTTCGCCGGACGAGGCGGAGCTGTTCCCCGGATTGTCCGAGATCCCCGCCATGTGGTGGAAGGAGTTGCGGCGCTATCACGCCTCAACCGCCCGGGAACTGGTCGAACGAGCCCTGGTATGGCACGCCAAGCTCCTGCTGCAACTTGGCGGGGAGACGGTTCTATGCGTGCCGCTAGCCGTAGAAGGGGAAGCGGAGTGGCAGGTAAAGGTCCGGCTGCTTCATTCGTCCGAGGAGCCAAGAGAGGAACGCGTAATCTCTCCCGGAGATTGGCAGGCGATCCGCCTGATCCTCCCGGAAGGTTTACGCTAAACGGGAGATTAGGAAGGATGAACCTCTTCTGCTCGCTAAAGGATTGTGGTATGATAATGACGTCTACCCTAGGGTGGAACAATAACCGCAAAAGCGAGATGAAAATTCATGAGCGTAATCGCAAAGAACACGGTCGACATGGCCGAAGTGCTGACAAACGCCTATGAATTGGGCGATATGATAAATCAATCCGCCGCTGTTTCCGAATACTTGTATTGGAAGCGGCGCGTGGAGGAGGATCACGAGATTCAGGCTTGGGTCAAGAAATTGGAGGCTCAGAAGGAGTTGTTCCGTGAGACCGAACGCTTCGGACACTTCCATCCCAACTACCACGAGGCCAAGGATAAAGTGGCTGAGGTGGAGCGGGAATTGGAGCGCTTCGAGGCGGTCCGCAGGTTCAAAGCGGCCGAGAACGAGTTGGACGATATCCTTCACCAGATGTCAGAAATGATCGCTTATGCCGTCTCCAATTCGATCAAAGTACCGAGCAATGATCCGAATCCAAAGGGTGGATGCGGCAGCGGAGGAAGTTGCAGCTGCGGCTAATGGCATAGGCAGCCGATAATTCCGGAAGCAGCGGCAGCGCCGTTGTTTTTCCGGAATTTTCATAGTTGAGGAACGGGAGGGGAAAGTCATGTTTCCGGAGCGTACAGGCTATATCATTTGGGTAAGCGACTTGAAAGCGGCAAGAAACTTGGATAAATACGGAAGCGTGCATTATCTGTCCCGCCGGATGCATTATGTGGTCATGTATGTCAATGCCGACCGGGCGGAGGAGACGATGCGGAACATCCGCAAGCTGTCCTATGTTCGCAAAATCGAGCGGTCTTACCGCGGGGAAATCAAAACGGAATACAGCAAAGACGTCCCGGATAAAACCCGTTTCTACGGATTGTAAAGGGAACAGCCTGACCGTCGGAACGTCAAAGCCGTGCAGCGATCCTCGTTGCGCGGCTTTTTTTGCCCAAGATACCATTGGGACGAAGGACCTGGAATTTGTCGTAAGTCTAAAGTTCTAAAATTCTCCTTATTCTTGGAAAATAAGCGCTGTGACCTTGTAGAAATTTAGGGATTGATGTAATATAATAGGCAAAAGTGCTTAGTTAAAAAGACCTAATCACTTAAGTTTCTATTTACATAGACCTATTTAATGCGAGGTGCGGCATGAGAGACAGGGCAACGGAACGCTGGAGAACCTATGAATCCTTCTATATTGCGCTAGGGGACAAGAGAGTTGCCGATATCGTAGTGACGAACCATGCCAAGCTCAGATATCAGGACAGAATCGATCGGGACAATATCGGGTTCGAGCAGATCGCCGGATGGGCCTGGGAATGTCTGAAGCAAGGTCGGATTACACCGTATTATCGGAAGGAAGAAGACGTCTATCTGATTGATGACGATCTTGTGATGGTTGCGGAATTTGCGGAGATTCCCGGCGAATTCGATTTAGCCGGAAGACCGATGCATCGGATGATCATCGTCACCTTTCTGGGGCGGATGTCTGAAACCATCGAGCTGCGCGATTTGAAATCCTATTATTCCTGGCTTCGCCACTCCCGGCGGATGACCCTGATGAAGAACAGCCGCAAGCGGAGATAGGACGATGTGGGATCATAGATACCGAGGGTTAAGAATCAAGCATGTCGGCGAGCGGCATGCTTTTTTTGTTAGCCGGGTCATGCTATTGTAAGGGAAAGAAAGCGAAAGGGGAGTGCCGGACGATGGCGTTGAACTACCACCAGCTGCATATTTTCTATACGGTGGTGCAGCGGGGCAGCTTCTCGGCAGCCGCCCAAGCTTTGCACATGACGCAGCCTGCCGTCACGATGCAGATCCAATCGTTGGAAGACTACTTCGGTACCAAGCTGCTGGTCCGATCTACGAAACGGATCGAATTAACCGAAGCCGGCCAAATCCTGCTTCCGTTCGCCCGTCAAAGTGTGGAGCTTATCCGCGAAACGGAGCAGGCTATGTCTCGGCATACGTCTATGCTGGAGGGGCGGCTTGTGCTTGGCTCCAGTCTGACGATCGGGGAATATGTCCTGCCTCGGCTGCTCGGCCCGTTTGGTCAGCGGTACCCGCATATCTCGATCGTGATGAAGGTCATCAATACGACGCAAATTATCGAGGAGATCGTCAACCATCAGTTGAATTTCGGTCTGGTCGAGGCGCCGGTTCAGCACCCGGACCTGGTATCCGAGCCCGTCATGGAAGATGAACTCAAGCTGATCGTTCCTTCAGGTCACCCGTTGTCGGGGAGGAAGTCCGTCACGGTGGAGGAAGCCGTCCATTTCCCTTTTGTGCTGCGGGAGAAAGGCTCCGGCACCCGTCAGGTGATGGAGGATGAAATGCGAAGACGCGGTGTCGATATCAGCCAACTCCATACGGTCATGGAGCTTGGCAGCACCGGTGCGGTGAAATCGGCGGTAGAAGCCGGAATCGGCCTCACGATTATTTCACCTTCCTCCGTCAAACATGAACAAGCGCTGGGACTCCTGGAAGTCCTGGACATCGAAGGGTTGTCGTTCAAACGGATGTTTTATTCGATCCACTTGAAATCAACGCTGCTGCCGGTAACTGCGGTAACTTTTCTGACCTTCCTGCGGGAATATTCGCAAACTACTTAAGAACAAAATGAAGGATGGGATAGGCATGGAACCATATTCAGCCAATGAACGCTACGACCTGCATTCGCATACCCAAGCCTCGGACGGGATGAATCAACCTGCGGAAAATGTAAGGCTGGCGAAGGAGAAAGGACTCACGGGCTTGGCCATTACGGATCACGACACCGTTGCCGGGATCGCGGAGGCGCTGTTGGCCGGGAAGGAGCTTGGCGTGGATGTCGTTCCCGGCATCGAAATCAGTACCCGTGCCGGAGGGAAGGATATCCACGTGCTGGGGTACTTCCTGAATACGGAAGACGAGCAACTTCTGGAGCGGTTGGCTCGACTTCGCTCGGTCCGCGATGAGCGGAACGGGCTGATCCTCGCCAAGCTGCAGCAGTTAGGCTTGTCGATTACACTGGAGGAAGTGAAAGACGGGTTGGCTCGGCCATTGCGTCCGGATGAGAGTCTGGGTCGCCCCCATATCGCCGATGCCCTCGTTCGCAAGGGCTATGCGACCGATATGCGCGATGCGTTTGACCGGTATTTGGCCGAAGGCAAACCGGGATACGCATCGCTGCCGCGCATCGCGCCGGAAGAAGCGATCGCATGGATCCGCGAGGCGGGCGGTGCGCCGGTGCTGGCTCACCCCGGGTTATACGGGGATGACGAGTTGGTTCGGTCGATCCTGGAGCGCGGGAAGCCGGACGGGATTGAAGTGTACCACTCGGATCACGGGCCGGAGGAAGAGCTGCGGTATACCGCCATGGCCGAGCAATACGAGCTGATCGTGACCGGCGGTTCCGATTACCACGGGGTACGGCAGGGCGTCGTCTTCCACGGCGACTTGGGCGGACGCACGGCGCCGCCGGGGGCGGTGGAACGGCTGAAGCAGGCGGCGGCAGCCGGGCGGGCTGCGAGAAATTAATAAAACGGTGCGTCCAAGGGCTTAAGAGCTCCCTGCGGCGCACCGTTTTTTATATACTCAAATGCAAAAGTGCAGCTCATTCTGCGGAAAAGTGCTTGTTTGGACAGTTGAACTGCAAAAGTGCAGCTCGTTCGGTGTTCAATCCTCCAAAATCCCCGCGATGCCTGGAATCTACTGCACTTTTACATTTGATTGACTCCATTTGGCGATTTCGGAGGGGATTCAACTGTACTTTTACATTTGGAATTGCAGGCGGGAGAGGGAGCAGGGGGCTCCCATCGAGCATCCGCACCGTGCTCCAACATCCGCATCGAGCATCAAGCACCCGCACCGTGCTTCAGGCATCCATTTGCAGCTTCATCCATCCATTGCGGCATCAGGCATCAGCCATTCTTCACCGTATTCGGCAGCGCCTTGATCAACTGCTCATCCGGCGTGACGTACAACGTCCGCTGATGGTCGTAAATCACGAAGCCGGGTTTGGCGCCACTGGGCTTGCGGACGTGGCGAATCAGCGTGCAGTCGACCGGGACGCTGCTGGACTCCTTCGCCTGGCTGAAATAAGCGGCGAGCTGCGCGGCTTCGTTCAGCGTTGCGTCGCCGTACGACTCGCTGCGGATCAGCACGTGCGAACCCGGGATGTCCTTCGTATGCAGCCAGGTATCGTTGGGTTTGCCCAGCCGGTTCGTGACGTATTCGTTCTGCAGGTTGTTTTTGCCGACGTAAATTTCGATGCCCTCCGACGAGGTATAGACGTGCAGCGTCGGACGGTCGGATTTTTTCTTCTTCTTGCCCCGTTTTGCCCGATCGCGCAAGTATCCCTGCTGGGTCAGCTCTTCGCGGATTTCGTCGATATCGCTTAACGTCGCGTCGTTTAGTTGCTGCAGCAAGCCTTCGAGATAAGCGATTTCCCCTTTAGCCAACTCCATTTGCTCATCGATTACGGCGAGGCTGTTTTTGAATTTATTGTACTTCTTAAAATAACGCTGCGCGTTCTCCGAGGGTGTCAGCAGCGGATCGAGCGGAATCGTCTCCATTCCCTGCTCCTCATCGTAGTAGTTGACGAGTTCCACGCTGGCGTCGCCTTTGCGGATCGCGTGCAGCGAAGGAAGAAGCAGCTCGCCCCAAATGCGGTAGCGTTCGGCATCCTCCGCTTCGTTCAAGTCCTGCTCCAGATTGGTCAGCTTCTTTATGTTCTTGTTCCGCTCGTTCTGCAGGAACCGCAGCAGGTCGCTCGTTTTCTGCTTGACCGTGTCCCGCAGCGCTTTATCTCCGTAGTAATCCTCCATGCATTCGCTGATCGAAGGATAGGTGCGAATCTCCCCGCTTGCGCTGGTGAGCCGGATGGCGGAGAAGATGCTCTTTCCCTTGGCGTTCTCACCGGTCATCGGGGCGTACCGCTGGTTGCGAACTTCCTCCATCAATCCGGAAAAAGCCAACCACAGCCGCTCCGCCTCCTCCGGGTTCAGCCCGATCTCCATCGCGGCACCGCCAACCCCCGCGCGGGCATAGATTTCGCCGGCGATCAGCGGGCTCAGGCCCCCGAACGCGTCGACCAGCCAGCCGCTGCCGGCGCCTTTGCCTTCGGCCGCCGCCGCTTGCCATGCGGCCAGAAAAGCCTCGCGATCCGCCTCGAGCGGATGGCGCTTATGCTGTTCCGGCGGCGCCGTATAGGCGAAGCCGGGCATCACAACCCGATAGCCGGAGATCGCCGGCGTCACGTGATGAATTCCGTCCAACTGGGTGCCGGTGGCCGGATCTATCAGGATGATGTTGCTGTGCCGTCCCATCAATTCGATGATGATTCGCTTGATGGACAAATCGCCAAGCTCATCGCGCGTACGGACGTCAATGTGGATGATGCGCTCCATGCCGACCTGGTTCACCGCTTCGATAGTTCCGCCTTCGCAGTATTTGCGCAGCAGCATGCAGAACATCGGGGCTTCCAGAGGGTTCGGGAATGAGGCATCCGTGAAATGAACCCGCGGATACGTCGGATTCGCCGACAGCAAGAGCCGTTTGTTCCCGGCCTGCGTGCGCAGGTGAAATACAAGGTCGCTTCCTGCGGGCTGATGTATTTTATTGATGCGACCGCCGATACAGACTTGCAGCTCGTGTACGATCGCTCTGGTTACGATGCCGTCCAATGCCATTTGATGATATTCTCCTGTTCTTCACCTTGGAATGATAGAAAGGCTGTTCAGCTAGGTAGCCCCCCTCTATGATGCCATACTTCAGGCAAAAACTTAAGGGCCCCCTTGTGATAATTTGGGACGGGCCGGAATACATTTACCCTAGGTGGAAAAGCCTTCACGCCGATACTGCATAATAAACGGAAGGGGAATAAGGAGGATGGAACAAAAAAACTGGCACCAGTGGAGCAGTGAAGCGCTTCTGGAACGCTTCGGCGTCACGCGTGAACAGGGCCTGACCGATGAAGAAGCGCAGAAGAGACGCGAGGAGTCCGGCTGGAACGAGCTGCAGGAAGGAGAGCGCATCTCCCCGATCCTGCTGTTCCTGAACCAGTTCAAGGATTTTATGATGCTGGTGCTGATGGGCGCCACGCTGATTTCCGGTTTTCTTGGCGAATATCTGGATGCCGTTACGATTATCGCCATCATTATTCTGAACGGGGTGCTTGGATTTATCCAGGAATTCCGCGCGGAGCGTTCCCTGCGGGCCTTGAAGGAGCTGTCCGCGCCCCATGCCAACGTGCTGCGCCAGGGCGCCGTCAAGAACATTCAGGCCAGGGAGCTGGTTCCGGGAGATATCGTCCTGCTGGAGAGCGGAGACCGGATTCCGGCTGACATTCGCTGGTTATCCACGAACAGCCTGGACGTGGAAGAATCCGCTCTGACCGGCGAATCGCATCCGGTGGGCAAGCACGCGGGAGTGCTGAACGAAAGCGATGTTCCGCTGGGCGACCAGAAGAATATCGGCTTCATGGGCACGATGATCACCCGCGGAACGGGCCGTGGAATCGTCATTCGCACGGGCATGGACACCGAGATGGGGAAAATCGCCGATCTGATCCAAAATACCGAGGTTCAGGAAACCCCGCTGCAACGGCGTCTGGAGCAGTTGGGCAAAATCCTGATTTATATGGCGCTTGGCTTGACCGTCGTCGTGGTGCTCCTGGGGATCCTGCAAGGGCAGCCGGCGAAGAGCATGTTCTTCGCGGGGGTCAGCCTGGCGGTAGCCGCCATTCCGGAAGGCTTGCCGGCCATTGTGACGATCGCGCTGGCGCTGGGCGTACAGCGGATGATCAAACGCAAGGCGATCGTCCGCAAGCTGCCGTCGGTGGAAACGCTCGGCTGCGCTACGGTCATCTGTTCGGATAAGACCGGCACGCTGACCCAGAACAAGATGACCGTTACCCGGTTATGGCTGGAAGGGCGGTCGCTCGAAGTGACAGGCGAAGGGTACGAGCCGGTTGGCCATATCCTCGACCAGGGCATCCCCGTCGATCTGCGCAAGGACCAAAGCTTGCGCCGGCTGCTGCAGATCAGCGCCTTGTGCAGCAATGCGGTCATCTATGACGATGATCCGGAGAAGCACGCCCGCCGCAAAACAAAGGAGGATGCCGCCGCATCCGGTCCCGTGTGGAAGCTGAAGGGCGACCCGACGGAAGGAGCGCTGGTGACGTTGGCCTCCAAAATGGGCTTGTCGCCGGCGGCGCTAAGCGGGATGTATGTGCGCGATCAGGAGTTTCCTTTCGATTCCAAGCGCAAGCGGATGTCCGTGATCGTCTCCCACCAAGGCGGCAAAATGGCGCTGGTCAAAGGCGCACCGGACATGCTGCTAGAACGCTGCTCGTATATCCTGTGGGATGGCAAAGTAGTCCCCTTCACCGGTACGTTCCGGCAGAAGGTGCAAGCGGCCAATGAGCAAATGGCCCGCAGCGCATTGCGCGTCCTCGGGTTGGCTTACCGCGATCTGAAGCCCGCGGAAGGGTTGGATCACGAAGATCATGTGGAATCGCAGCTGATCTTCGTTGGCCTCACCGGAATGATCGATCCGCCGCGCCGCGAAGCGCGCGATGCGATCACCGTCTGCCGCCGGGCGGGCATCAAGACGGTGATGATCACCGGCGATCACGGACTGACTGCGGAGGCGATCGCAGCCGATCTCGGCATCTTGCCGCGCGGCGGAACCTCGATGTCGGGCCAACAGCTGGAGCTGCTCAGCGATGAGCAACTGGAGAAGCAGGTGGAGAATATCTACGTCTACTCCCGGGTATCTCCGGAGCATAAGCTGCGGATTGTGAAGGCGCTGCAACGGAACGGGCATGTCGTTGCGATGACCGGTGACGGCGTGAATGATGCGCCCGCGATTAAGGCGGCTGATATCGGCATCGCTATGGGGATGACGGGGACGGACGTGTCCAAAGAGGCATCCTCGCTGATCTTAAGCGATGATAACTTTACGTCGATTGTGGCGGCGATTGAAGAAGGCCGCAGCATTTACGAGAACATCCGAAAGTTTATCCGTTATTTGCTGGCCTCCAATGTCGGCGAAATATTGACGATGTTCTTCGCCATGCTGGCCGGGTTGCCGCTGCCGCTCTTGCCGATCCAGATTTTGTGGGTCAACCTGGTGACCGACGGCTTGCCGGCGATGGCGCTGGGCGTTGACCAGCCGGAGAAGGATCTGATGGAGCACAAGCCGCGCGGCGCGAACGAGAATATCTTTGCCCGCCGGCTCGGCTGGAAGATCATCAGCCGCGGGGTGCTGATCGGCGTCTGCACGCTGGGCGCCTTCTGGCTGACGCTGCGGGTCGCGCCAAACGATCCGGCCCAATTGATCAAAGCGCAATCGGTCGCCTTCGCCACCCTGGTCATGGCGCAGCTGATTCATGTGTTTGACTGCCGGAGCTCGCGCTCGATTTTCCATCGCAATATTTTGCAAAATAAATATCTGGTCGCCGCGGTTCTGTCGTCGATAGTCCTGCTGCTTGGCGTAATGTACATCGAACCTCTGCAGCCGATCTTCAAAACGATTCCGCTCGGCACGCGGGAGTGGGCCATCACGCTCGTGGCCGCAGGCATTCCAACCTTCCTGATGGGGGCGGGCAGCGTCTGGTCGGGCAAGCGGAATCGGCGCAGCAGCGGGCCGCGTCCATTCGTCACCGCGAAAAGTACAAATATTCGTGCATAAAATCAATAGCCTTCGCGCCGATCAAAAGATAGACTAACCCTATCAATTTGATGATGCAGGAGTGGGGTTAGTATGGAATTTACGAAAATGCACGGGCTGGGCAACGACTTCCTGGTGTTTTACGGTGAGAAGCAGCTCCCGGATCATGTATCCGAGCTGGCGATCCGTTGGTGTAACCGCTATTTCGGTGTCGGCGGGGACGGGCTGGTCTTCATCCTTCCGTCGGAGCGAGCGGATTTTAAAATGCGCATCATCAACTCCGACGGCACGGAAGCGGAGCAGTGCGGGAACGCGATCCGCTGCGTAGCTAAATATGTATACGATCACCGCCTGGTTGAGAAGGACAGCGTCACGATCGAAACTTTGGGCGCTGGCGTGCAGCAGGTGAGCTTGCAGGTGGAGGATGGAGAGGTCAAGACGGTTCGGGTCGACATGGGCGAGCCGATCCTGGACGGCCTGGCCGTACCGACGACACTGGATCAACATCCGGTGCTCCATCAGCCGATTGAGACGAACGGCCGGGAATTTAGGTTCACATCCGTCTCCATGGGCAACCCGCATTGCGTCATCTACGTCGATGATGCGCCGAACTTCGATTTGACGACATGGGGCCCGAAACTGGAGGTGCATCCGTACTTCCCGCGCAAGATCAACGTTGAATTCGCCACCGTTACGAACCGTCAGCGGGTGGAGATGCGCGTATGGGAACGCGGGGCGGGTCCAACGCTCGCTTGCGGAACAGGCGCCTGCGCCACGCTGGTGTCCTCCGTGCTGAACGGATTGACGGATCGCGCCGCGTGGATCGGCCTGAAGGGCGGCGACCTGTTCATTGAATGGGACGAACGCGACAACCATGTATACATGACGGGGCCGGCGGAAGCGGTGTACGAAGGCAGAGTCGAAATTTAATGAGGAACGCGGCACGATCACGGGCGTTGTTGCGAGCAAGCCGGGTTCTCCCTAGCGGAGGCCCGGCTTTTTGCGATACGTTTGGGAATCCGGAAACATACCTTATCATTCTGGGGGATTTATGATAAATTAGGATGATAATAGTTTGCGCCGGGGTTGATCAAGAGGCGATAAGACATCACGGCAGTCAGGGGGCAGAAGCATGAAACCGGATTTGCGTACGACTTGGGAACGCGAAATTATCGTCGGCGACGGAGCCATGGGGACCTATTTGTACCAGTTGGGTTTTCCGGTCGGCATTTCTTATGAAGAATTTAATTTGCTGCGCCCGGACGTGATCGGCGACATTCATCGCCGCTATCTCGATGCCGGAGCTCGGCTGTTGGAAACCAATACGTTTTCGGCGAATTACTATAAATTGTCTAAATTTGGCCTGGAAGCCAAGGTAGAGGACATCAACCGGGCCGCAGTACGGATTGCCAAGCAAGCGGCAGGGGACCGCGCCTTTGTTGCGGGAGCGGTAGGTTCCATCCGCGGCGGCAAACGGGCGAACGTCACCACTCAGGAACTTGGAATCTACTTCGAACAGCAAATCGCCGCCATGCTGGCCGAAGGGGTAGACGCGCTGCTGTTCGAGACGTTTTACGACCTGGAGGAGATGCGGATTGCCTTGGAGCGGGGTCGGAAGCTGACCGACATCCCGGTGATTTGCCAGTTTGCCGTCGATCAAATCGGACGGACGCTGGACGGGTTTACGATCCCGGAAGCATTTGGGATCTTGCTCCAGGAGGGGGCGGATGTGCTCGGTTTCAACTGCCATTCCGGTCCGAAAGGAATCATGGGCGTGATGGATGGAGTAGGAGGACCCCTCGATGTACCGATGTCCGTATTCCCGAATGCAGGTTTGGCGGACTATGTTGATGGAGAATATGTATATGGAGCCACACCGGAATATTTCGGGGAATGCGCTCCATCCTTTGCCGATTTGGGGGCCAGATTAATCGGAGGATGCTGCGGCACGACGCCGGAGCATATCGCGGCCATGGCAGGTGCGCTTAAAGGGTATGCCGCTACGCCGCTGGCGAGCGAACCGAAGCTGCCGGAGCCTCGTCGGTCCGTTGCTGTGTCGCTGGCAGAACGGCGTGATGCAGATGCCAACACAGGCGGCGGGAGCCTTGGGCTGCCGAGTCTGACCGAGCTCGTGAAAGAACGTCACACCGTCATCGTCGAGCTGGATCCGCCGCGCGACCTGGACATCGGCAAATTCATGGAAGGGGCGGCCGCTTTGAAAGAGGCGGGCGTCGATGCGCTCACCCTGGCGGATAACTCGCTTGCCGTAACGCGGATGAGCAATATGGCGCTCGGGCATCTCGTTCAATCTCGGCTGGGCCTGAGACCGCTCGTGCATATCGCCTGCCGGGACCGCAATCTGATCGGTACGCAGTCGCACATGATGGGCTTTGATGCGCTGGGCATCGACCATGTGCTTGCCGTGACGGGCGACCCCGCCCGCTTCGGCGACCTGCCGGGAGCCAGTTCGGTGTACGATTTGACGTCGTTCGAGATCATTCGCATGATCAAGCAGTTGAACGACGGGATCTCCTTCTCCGGCAAGCCTCTTAAGCAAAAAGCCAAATTCGTCGTCGGCGCCGCGTTTAACCCGAACGTGAAGCATTTGCACAAAGCGGTGGAGCGGTTGGAGAAGAAAATCGCCTCCGGCGCCGATTACATCATGACCCAGCCGGTCTACGATCCCGAGTTGATCGTGGCGATCAAGCAGGCAACGGCGCATTTGGACATTCCGATATTCATGGGGATCATGCCGCTGGCCAGCGGCAAAAACGCCGAGTATTTGCACAACGAAGTTCCTGGGATCCAGCTGTCTGCGGACGTCCGCAAGCGAATGGAAGGGCTGCAGGGCGAAGAAGGACGGGCGATGGGGGTAGAAATCGCCAAAGAATTGCTCGATACGGCGATGGAGCATTTTAACGGGATCTATCTCATGACGCCGTTTATGTTCTACGAAATGAATGTCGCCTTGATGAATTATGTCCGCGAGAAGTCCAAACGGAGCACGGCCCACTTGTCTCGGTTGACATAATCAATTACAATAGGGTAACGGATGTGATGCCTATGTCGCACAGTATGACAGGGTACGGTGGGGCCGTCAGAACGCATGGCGGTTACGTCGTCCAATTTGAAATCAAGTCTGTCAACCATCGGTACGCCGAGGTTGTCCTGCGGATGCCGCGGGAATGGACGTGCTATGAAGACGGACTGAGGCGTCTGGTTCTGCGCCACATCAAACGGGGACGCATTGATGTATACATCAGTAAAGAACGCGATGAATCCGGCACCCTCCCATACGTTTTGAACCGACCGGCTGTCGAAGCCTATTTGGAGGCTGCCGGCGAGCTCGCCAAGCATTACGGTGTCGAGGCGAAGCTGAGTGCCCGGGATCTGCTGTCCCTGCCCGACGCCTTGACGGCGCCAGCAGAGATCACCCCGGCCGGCGGTGCTGAGCCCGATTGGGAACAGATCCTGAGCGATGGCCTGGAGGAAGCCCTGATCGGGCTTCTGGGGATGCGGGAGCGGGAAGGGAAGCATCTGGCTGCGGATCTGGGGCAGCGCCTGCAGCGGCTGGAGGCGATCCACGGCGAGTTGGTTCGGTTGGCCCCGGAGGTCGTGAACGAATATCGAAGCCGTCTGAAAGGGCGGCTTGCCGAATTGCTGGAAGGGAGCTATGACGAACAGCGATTTGCGATGGAAG
The DNA here is from genome assembly GCF_900021165.1 of Paenibacillus phocaeensis. Classification (GTDB taxonomy): domain Bacteria; phylum Bacillota; class Bacilli; order Paenibacillales; family Paenibacillaceae; genus Fontibacillus; species Fontibacillus phocaensis. The sequence continues at coordinate 677,326 of NZ_FCOQ01000018.1, forward strand.
TGGCCGTATTTGCCGATCGGTCCAACATCGATGAAGAGCTGATTCGCTTGAAGAGCCACTTCGAGCAGTGTCGCAGCCTGCTTCAAGCGTATGAACCGGTAGGGCGAAAGTTGGATTTTCTCATACAGGAAATGAACCGGGAAACCAATACGATCGGATCTAAAGCCAATCATTTGGCTCTAGTCAACCTGGTCGTCGAGATGAAGGCAGAATTGGAGAAGATCCGCGAACAGGCGGCGAATCTCGAGTAAGCCATCCTGCCCGGCGCCGGGTGAGTCAAGCAAATTAGGGGGAACTACCTGAACATGGCAATCAAACTTATTAACATCGGCTTCGGAAATATCGTATCGGCCAACCGGATCATTTCGATCGTCAGCCCCGAGTCCGCGCCGATCAAGCGGATCATTCAGGAGGCGAGGGATCGCCATATGCTGATCGACGCTACATACGGGCGGCGGACGCGCGCCGTGATCATCACGGATAGCGATCATGTAATCTTGTCGGCGGTGCAGCCGGAGACGGTTGCTCATCGTCTGTCCACCAAAGATGAAGACAACGACGAATAAAATGGAGAGAGATATGTCTAAAGGGTTACTTATCGTATTGTCTGGACCATCTGGCGTTGGCAAAGGCACGGTATGCACCGAGCTGCGCAAACGGATGCCGGAGCTGATTTATTCCGTCTCGGCCACCACGCGGCAACCCCGGCTCGGGGAAGAGAACGGCGTGAATTACTTCTTCAAGAGTCGTGAGCAGTTTCTGGAAATGATCGACAAGGATCAGCTTCTGGAATATGCGGAGTACGTTGGCAACTATTACGGGACTCCCCGCGATTTTGTGGAGGAGACGCTGGCCGGCGGGAAAGATATCATTCTGGAAATCGAAGTTCAAGGAGCGCTCAAGGTCAAGGAGAAATTTCCCGAGGGCGTGTTTGTGTTCCTACTGCCGCCGTCGCTTGACGAGTTGAAGGGTCGGATTCAGGGGCGTGGAACGGAGAACCAGGCGACGATCGATCACCGCATGAGCGTGGCGGCCCACGAGATCGGACTGATGGAGAATTATGATTATGCCGTCGTCAATGATGAGATCGATTTGGCCTGCCAGCGAATCCAATCCATTATCATCGCCGAACACTGCAAAATCAGAAAGTCGTGTTAACACTTGCGCGTTCCTGCGGCGGTGAGTCCAAATAAGAAGAGGTGTTTTTAAACATGCTGTATCCATCGATTGACAAAATGCTCGGAAAAGTCGGCAGTAAATACTCTTTGGTTGTCGCGGCTTCCCGGCGTGCTAGACAGCTGCGCGAAGGGGACAAGAGCGAACTGAAGCAGCCGAGATCGCACAAGCAGGTGGGCATCGCCCTTGAAGAGATCTACGGCGACTACATTAAGCTGAAACACCAAGACGTAGTGCCTGAAGAGAACACCAAAGACTGATTCAGAGAAATAGCTATATACGAAAGGCCTCCGGGCTTCTTTTTACAACAACCGCGAGGTTGTTATTTTTTTCTTTTGGGGAAAGCGAGGGGTAGCGATGTTAACCGGCAAAAAGGTTTTGTTAGGCGTAACCGGCGGCATTGCCGCATTCAAAGCGGCGTCCTTGTGCAGTAAGCTGGTGAAGGAAGGCGCGGAGGTCCGCGTCATCATGACTGAATCCGCGACCAAATTTATCACGGACCTGACGTTGCAGGTATTATCGAAAAATTTCGTGTACACCGACACCTTTGACGAGAAGTATGCCGATTCCATTCTGCACATTAATTTGGCGGATTGGGCGGATATCGTGCTGGTGGCGCCGGCAACGGCCAACATTATCGGCAAAATGGCGGCAGGCATCGCCGACGACATGTTGTCGACGACGCTGCTGGCAACCCAGGCGCCGATCATGCTTGCGCCGGCGATGAATGTCCATATGTACGATCACCCGGCCGTTACCCGCAATTTGGCGGAGCTGGCTGCGCGCGGCGTCCTGATGATTGAGCCTGGGGAGGGCCTGCTGGCGTGCGGATACACCGGGAAAGGACGAATGGAGGAACCGGAATCGATCGTGCAGGTCGTGAAGGATTATTTTGCCCGGGAAGACCGCATCTCGCAAAAGCCCTTGTTCGGCAAGAAGGTCGTTGTGACGGCGGGAGGCACCGTGGAACGGATTGACCCTGTGCGCTATATCACCAATGATTCTTCAGGGAAAATGGGATTCGCGATCGCCAAAGCGGCGCGACGTCTGGGCGCAGAGGTCGTGCTGATCGCGGGGCATACGCAGGTGGAGCCGCCGGTCGGCATTCCGGTCACCCGCGTGTTATCGGCGCAGGACATGTACGAGGCGGTGCAGGCGGTGTGGGCCGACACCGATATTCTCGTGATGGCCGCCGCCGTCGCGGATTACCGGCCGAAGGAAGCGGCCGTGCAGAAAATCAAAAAAAGCGAGGATGCTCTCGTGCTGGAGCTCGTGAAGAACATCGATATTCTGGAAACGCTGGGCAAGCAAAAAACAACGCAGTTTCTAATCGGCTTCGCGGCCGAGACGGAAAACGTGGAACAGCATGCCCTGGATAAGCTGAAGCGCAAAAACTGCGATCTTCTGGTAGCCAATGATGTTACCCAGCAGGGAGCGGGGTTTGGTTCCGACACCAACATCGTGAACATCTACGATGCGTCCGGGTTAGTTCGATCCGTGCCGCAGTTGGCGAAGGATGAGGTAGCTCTGCAAATCCTGGAGCTGGCTGGCGAACGTTTGGCAGGAACGAACCAATGATCTACCGCATGGCCAAAGTGATTGTCGATGTGCCGAGCCGGGAAACCGATCGGCCTTTTGACTATTTAATCCCTGAATCGATGGCCGGCTGGATCGAGGTAGGCAGCCGGGTGGGCGTTCCGTTCGGGCGCCGTACGGTTCAGGGGTTTGTCGTATCCCTGCATGAGCAGCCGGAGATGGACCGGGCGCGAATGAAGCCGATTCAGGAGCTGCTGGATATGACGCCGCCGCTGCCGCCGGACCTGGTGGAATTGGCGGAATGGATGAGCCGCAAGTATGCCTGCAGCCTGATCGCAGCGCTGCAAGCGATGATTCCGGCGGCGCTGAAAGGCAAAGCCGAACGATACATTCGAGTGGCGGAGGAAGATCCGACGGAGGAAGGCACAGCAGCCGCTGCGGATCGCACCGATTCTCTGTATGCACTGCCGCGTCTGCTCACACCGGAGGAACAAGAAATCCTGGAGTTTGTCCGGGCCTCCGACACCGTCACGATGACCCAGCTTGGCGACAGATACCCGGATGCGGCAGGTCTGATCAAAGAAATGCTGAGCCGGGGGGTACTGACGGAAAGTCAGGCGATCAAAGACAAGGTGCGCAAGAAGACGGTCAAGACGGTGGCGGCTGCGGTGAGCGGCCAAGCGGCGCAGGAGGCGCTTGCATCTTTCGGTCCGCAGGCGCGCCGGCAGAAGGAAGTGCTGTCCTACCTGCTGGAGATCGGTTTGCCGATGTCGCTCCAGGAAGTGCTGTCAACGCTGCAGGTGACGGCCGGAACGGTGAAGAAACTGGCGGAGAAAGGTTTCGCCGTGATCGAGGATGTCGAGGTGTTCCGCGATCCCTATCAAGGCCGGCGCTTCCAGCGTAGCGAGCCGCTGACGCGGACGCCGGAGCAGGAGCTGGTCTACCGCCGTCTGGCGGAATCGCTGGATGCGGAGCGTCATGAAGTGTTCTTGCTGCACGGAGTCACGGGCAGCGGCAAAACCGAGGTGTACCTGCAGACGATTGAGCGCTGCATCGCATCAGGGCGCCAGGCGATCGTGCTGGTGCCGGAAATTTCCCTGACTCCGCAGATGGTCGAACGGTTTAAGGGACGGTTCGGCGTGAAAGTAGCGGTGATGCACAGCCGCTTGTCCACCGGCGAGCGGTACGACGAATGGCGCAAAATCCGTGAAGGACGGGTGGAAGTGGCGATTGGCGCACGCTCGGCCATTTTTGCCCCGTTCAATCGCTTGGGGTTAATCGTCATGGACGAAGAGCATGAGACCTCCTACAAGCAAGAGGAGACGCCGAAATATCATGCCCGCGATGTGGCGGTCAAGCGAGCGCGCCAGCATGGCGCGGCCGTGATCCTCGGTTCGGCCACCCCTTCGCTGGAGAGTTACCACGCGGCGCGATCGGCAGGCGGCGATCACGGGGAGTACGCCCCGGTGTTGCTGGAGATGAAGCAGCGTCCGGCCGGCAGCCAGCTGCCCGGCGTTCAAATCGTCGATATGCGCGAGGAGCTGAAGGAAGGCAACCGCTCGATGTTCAGCCGCGCGCTGCATCAAGGCATCGCCGCACGGCTGGAGCGTGGCGAGCAGACCGTGCTGCTGCTGAATCGGCGCGGGTATTCGACTTTTGTCATGTGCCGGTCCTGCGGTTACGTGGCGGGTTGCCCGGATTGCGACATCTCGCTGACCTACCATCAGAAGTCGAACAACCTGCGCTGTCACTACTGCGGCTACGCGGAAGTTGCTCCGTCGGTATGCCCGGAATGCGGCAGCGAACATATCCGCTATTTCGGAACCGGAACCCAGCGGGTCGAAGGGGAGCTGGCCAAGCTGTTCCCCGGCATCCGTGTGATTCGCATGGACGTTGATACGACCAGCGAAAAAGGAGCCCACGAGAAGCTGCTGCAAGCGTTCCGCGAGAAAAAAGGCGATGTCCTGCTCGGAACCCAGATGGTGGCGAAGGGATTGGATTTTCCGGATGTTACGCTGGTCGGGGTCATCGCTGCGGATACCGCGCTAAACTTCCCTGATTTTCGGTCGGCAGAGAAGACGTTCCAGCTGTTGACGCAGGTCGCCGGCCGCGCGGGACGGCATCATCTTCCCGGCGAAGTCTTCATTCAATCCTATATGCCGGAGCACTATTCCATTGTTCATGCCAGCGGCCACGACTATTTGTCCTTCGTTCGCGAGGAGCTGAAAACACGCAAGGCGCTGCATTATCCGCCTTATAGCAGACTGATCCTCGTCACGCTGTCGCATGAGAAGTTGCCGTTGCTGCTGCGGATGGCCGAGAATTTTGCCGGCGATCTGCGGGCCAAAGCCCAGCGCCAAGGCTGGTTCGGCAGCCTGGATCGGTTTGCGCCGGCGGCACTGGACATCCTTGGCCCGGTGGCCTCGCCGATCCCGCGCATCAAGAATCGCTACCGGTTCCAATGCATGGTCAAATACCGCGGCGAACTTGACGCGGTGGGGCTGGTTCGGGAGACGGCGGCGGCGACGCTGGATCAATTGCGCGACGCTTTGCTGCAGATCAGCATCGACGTAGATCCGCAAATGCTGATGTAATTTTTCGCAGTTTGAAATGATCCATTTTTTATCTGCTGACATATATTTGGGTTAGAATAGGAAAAGACCAATCGAAACTAGCAAAGTGAAGACGGGAAAGGGAGTGCCATCATGGCGATTCGGATCATCGTGAAGGAACCGGATGAAGTGCTGCACCAGGTAGCGAAGGAAGTCAAGAAAATTACGCCCAACATTCAGAAGCTGCTGACCGATATGGCGGATACGATGTACGATGCGGAAGGGGTCGGTCTTGCTGCGCCGCAAATCGGGATCCTGAAGCGGGTGATCGTGGTGGATGTGGGGGATGAGAATGGATTAATCGAGCTGGTTAATCCGGAGATCGTATCCACGGAAGGCGAACAATTCGGGCCGGAGGGCTGCCTCAGCATTCCGGGGTATCGCGGCGATGTACGCCGGGCGATGACGGTCACGGTCAAGGGGCTGGACCGCAATGGCAAGGAAGTGACTTATACCGGCTCCGAGCTGTTGGCGCGGGCGTTTCAACATGAAATTGACCACTTGAACGGCGTATTATATACGGACGTTGCGGAAAGAGTGTACGAGATTACCCCTGAGGGGGAAGAGAAGGAGTGAACCGCGCCCGATGAATATCGTATTTATGGGAACGCCGGCATTTGCGGTCCCGTCGCTGGAAGGGCTGCTGCGCGAGGGCTACAACGTCGTTGGCGTCGTCACGCAGCCGGACCGGCCGCAAGGACGGAAAAAGGTGCTGACGCCAACGCCGGTGAAGGAAGCCGCATTGCGTCACGGGCTTCCCGTGCTGCAGCCGTTGCGGATGCGCGCGGCGGAAGCGGTGGCGGAAGTCGCTGCGTTAAAGCCCGATTTGATCGTCACTGCGGCGTACGGTCAAATCCTGCCGAAAGGCGTGTTGGATCTGCCGCAATATGGCTGCCTGAACGTGCACGGTTCGCTGCTGCCGAAATACCGCGGCGGGGCGCCGATTCAGCGGGCGATCATGGACGGCGAGAAAGAAACGGGCATCACTTTGATGTACATGGCCGAGGGACTCGATACCGGCGATATGATCGCCAAAACGGTTGTGCCGATCGATGATGAGGATACGTCCGGCACTTTGTTCGAGAAGCTGAGCGATGCCGGGGCGCGGCTGTTGCTTGCGCAGTTGCCGCTGATCTTGGCCGGGACGGCAGCGCGGATTCCCCAGAACGATGAGGAGTCGACCTACGCGCCTAATCTGACGCGGGAGGATGAGCGCATCGATTGGAGCGCGACCTCGCGGCAAATTTATGATCGCGTGCGCGGGCTTGTGCCTTTTGCCGGAGGGTTTACAACCTGGAATGGCGAGGTGTTCAAGGTGTGGGCGGTGGCCAAGCCCGCGGTGAGCGGAGCTTCAGCGGAGGCGGGGCCATCGTCGAGCGAACAAGCGCCCGGCACCGTGCTGGAGTTATCGGAGCGGGGCATCCGAGTAAAAACCGGCGACGGTTCCGTCTGGCTGACCCGAGTTCAGCCTGCCGGAAAGAAGGCGATGGAAGCCGGTGAATTCATCCGCGGCGGCGTGATGAACGTCGGGACGGTACTGTCATGAGCGGCGCAAGTCAGGGATCGGGCTCTGGCTCGGGCGGCGGCCAAGGGCCGGGCGCTGGCCAGAAAGCGGCGGGACAAGCCGGCCGGGGCCGAGGGCGGACTGAGTCGTCCGGAGCATCGGCATCCCGTGGGGGCGGCCGGAATTCAGCGGCACCGACGGCCCGCAGTGTTGCGCTGCAAGTGCTGACCGCCGTCGAGCAGGAGGGCGCTTACAGCAATCTGCTGCTGAACGGGGCGCTGCAGAAATCCGGATTAACCGGACCGGATGCAGGACTCGCTACCGAGCTGGTGTATGGTACTATTCAACGGTTGAATACGATCGACTATTTTCTGGAGCCGTTTGTGACGAAGGGGCTGGCCAAATTGGCGCCCTGGGTGCGTAATTTGCTGCGGCTCAGCTTCTACCAGCTGCATTACCTTGACCGGATACCTCCGCATGCTGCCGTGAACGAAGCGGTGAATCTGGCTAAGAAGAAGGGGCATCAAGGCATTTCCGGCATGGTGAACGGCGTGCTCCGCAGCGTGCTGCGCCGCAAGGAGGAGCTGCGCTTGCCGGAGGGGCTGGATTCCGTGCGGCGCATCGCACTTGAGCATTCCCATCCGGAGTGGATGGTCTCGCTCTGGATCCGGCAATATGGCGAAGCGGCGGCGGAGGCGATTTGTCGTGCCAATAATGAACCGCCTTCGGTCAGCGTAAGGGTTAACCGGTTGAAGACGGGCAGGGATGAGATGCTGCGCCTGATGGAGGCGCAGGGGTTGAGGGTTTCGGCTTCGCCGATCTCGCCGGATGGCATCGTGGTACATAGCGGCGGCAATATGGCGCTGACCTCGTGGTACCGGGACGGGCTGATTTCCGTCCAGGATGAGAGCTCGATGCTCGTAGCCGAAGCATTGGATCCGCAGCCGGGGATGACCGTGCTGGACTGCTGCGCGGCACCCGGAGGCAAGACCTGCCACATCGCCGAAATCATGGAGGGCCGCGGCCGGGTGCTGGCGAACGACATCCATCCGCACAAGGCCAAGCTGATCGAGGATCACGCCAAACGGTTGGGACTTACGCCGGTGGAACCTATATCGGGCGACGCGCTGCAGTTGACTGACCGGTTTTCCGCGGCCTCCTTCGATCGAATCCTGCTGGATGCCCCTTGCTCCGGGCTGGGTGTGATCCGGCGCAAGCCGGATTTGAAGTGGGCCAAGACCCCGGGTGACATTCAGGAGATCGCCGGCGTTCAGCAGGCGCTGCTGGATTCGGTGTGCGGGCTGTTGAAGCCCGGCGGACTTCTGGTTTACAGCACTTGCACGATCGAGCCGCGCGAGAACGCCGAGAGGGTCGTTTCCTTCCTCAGCCGTCACCCGGAATTCGAGCTGGAGGACGGGCCTGACGGCTGGAAGGGACGCGGCCCCTTGGAAGCGGCCGCAGGAAGGGTGGAGGCCGGACTGCAGATTTTGCCGCAGGACGCCCATTCGGATGGATTCTATATCGCCCGGCTGCGCAAGAAGCTGGAGAAAAAGTAACGACACGATAGGTCAAGCGGCCGCCGTGAACGGCGGGCTTGGCCTTTTTGCGCGGCCGCGGCGGGGCGGATGACTTTAGTCAGAAAGCGATTTATGATAAAATAGGAAGAATGAGTGGGCAAATTTCGAAATTAAATATGGACAGGTGTGTGAAGATGAAACCTTTTATATATGATTATACGTTGGAAGAATTACAGGAATGGGCCGTTTCGCAGGGGGAACCTGCGTTTCGCGGCGGTCAGATTTTCGACTGGCTGTACGTGAAGCGGGTCAGCTCCTTCGAAGAGATGACGAACCTGTCCAAGTCGCTTCGGCAGAAGCTGCACGACGAATTCGCTTTCGTTACGCTGCAGGAAATCACCAAGCTGGAATCGAAGGACGGAACGGTGAAGTTCCTGTTCGGATTGCATGATGATCATGCGATCGAGACGGTCATCATGAAGCACAATTACGGCAACAGCATCTGCGTAACCACCCAGGTCGGCTGCAAAGTGGGCTGTACGTTTTGTGCCTCGACACTGGGCGGCTTGAAGCGGAATCTGACGCCGGGAGAGATCGTTGCCCAGGTGGTGCAGGCGCAGAAAATCCTGGATGCCAGAGGAGAACGCGTCAGCAGCATCGTCATTATGGGAACGGGCGAACCGTTCGAGAACTATGAGGCCACGATGAAATTTTTACGGATTATGATCCATGAAAAGGGCTTGAACATCGGACAACGGCATATTACTGTATCAACGAGCGGGATTGTCCCGAACATTTACCGGTTTGCGGACGAGAACACGCAGATTAACCTGGCGATCTCGATCCATGCGCCGAACGATGCGCTCCGCTCCAAGCTGATGCCGGTCAATCGGCGATTCCCGTTTGATGATGTGATGGAGGCGCTCCGCTACTATATCGCTAAAACCGGCCGCCGCATCACATTCGAGTACGCGCTCATCGGCGGGGTGAACGATCAGCCGGAGCATGCGGAGGAGCTGGCCGGCGTAATCAAGGATATGCTGTGCCACGTCAACTTGATTCCGGTCAACTATGTGCCGGAGCGCAAGTACGTGCGAACGTCGCGCAACGATATTTTTCAATTTCAGCGCATATTGGCGGACAAGGGCATCAATGTGACGATCCGCCGCGAGCAAGGCCATGATATTGCCGCAGCCTGCGGGCAACTGCGGGCGAAGCACATGGAGTCTGGTGCGAGGTGAGTGAATGTGATGAATTGCGTTTATGTGAGTGATGTGGGACGAGTCCGTTCCGTCAATGAAGACAGCACCTGGGTCAATCCACTGGAATCGGGTTATACCCTAGCGATCGTCGCGGACGGGATGGGCGGCCATCAGGCGGGAGACATCGCCAGCCGCATGGCGGTCGAGACGATCACCGAAGATCTGGGGGCGCTGCCGGCCGGGTTGTCCGCGGAGGCGTGCGGGGAAGAACTGAAGAGAGCGATTCTGCACGCGAATGAGGTCGTCTATCGCAAGGCAGCGGAACATGTGGAGTATCACAGTATGGGCACCACGGTAGTCGCCGGCATCTTTGCCGGCAACGACGGGGTAATCGCCCATATCGGAGACAGCCGGGCTTACCATTTCCGGCAAGGACGGATCGTCCAGTTGACCGACGACCACTCGCTGGTGAATGAGCTGCTGAAGAACAAACAGATCAGCGAGGAAGAAGCAACCGTGCATCCGCATCGCAATGTGGTGACCCGTGCGCTCGGTACCGATGAGCGGGTGGAAGTTGACTTGAACCGGGTGTCGCTGGAGCCGGGAGATATATTGCTGCTGTGCAGCGACGGGCTCAGCAACTATGTGACGCCGGAACAAATGGTCCTGACGCTTGGCTCGGACGATCTCGGATTAAAGGATCGCGCCGACCAACTGCTCCAGCTGGCACTGAACGCAGGAGGCGACGATAATATCAGCGTCGCTCTGCTGGAACAACAAGAGGATGCCGGGTCAGGCATAAAGGAGTGGAATTCATGATCGGACACGAATTGGGCGGTCGTTATCAAATCATCGAAAGGATCGGCGGCGGGGGCATGGCGCTTGTCTACAAAGCGCAGGACCTGCTGTTGAACCGCTACGTAGCCATCAAAGTGCTGCGTCAACAATTTGTGAACGACGAGGAATTTATTCGGCGCTTCCGCCGGGAGGCGCAGTCTGCCGCATCCTTGTCGCATCCGAATATCGTCAGCGTCTACGATGTCGGGCAGGAAGACGAAGTCCATTACATCGTCATGGAATACGTCGAAGGACAGAACCTAAACGAAATCATCAAGGAACGGGCGCCGCTGCAGGTCGAAGAAGCCGTCCGGATCGCATCGCAAATCGCCGATGCGCTGGACCATGCCCATCACAACCAAATTATTCACCGTGATATTAAACCTCACAATATCTTGATCGGACGAAACGGACGAGTGAAGGTGACCGATTTCGGGATTGCGCGCGCCGTCACCTCAGCGACGATTACGCAGACCGGTTCGGTGGTTGGTTCGGTGCATTATTTCTCGCCGGAGCACGCGAAGGGCGTTGCCACCGGGGAGAAATCCGACCTGTATTCGCTCGGGATCGTGTTGTATCAAATGCTGACGGGGCGTCTGCCGTTCCTCGGAGAAAGTCCGATTAGCGTCGCGTTGAAGCATCTGCAAGAGCAGTTCGATGAGCCGCGGACGGTCAATCCGATGATTCCGCAAAGCGTGGAGAACATCATTCTCAAATCGATGCGGAAAAATCCGGCCGAACGCTACCAATCCGCCAAGGAAATGCTGCGCGACCTGGAAACTTGCCTGCTGCCGGAACGAAAAATGGAATCGAAACTGGCCTTTATTGAAGATCATGACGAAGACAGCACGCGTATCATTCCGGCGATTCGGCCGCAAAATCAAGGTCCGTCGGCAGGGCCGTCCAAGCTGTCCCGCGATAGCGGGACGACGGTAGAGGAGCGGGGCAGCTCTCCAAAGAAGAAAATTTGGGGCAAGCCGGCGCTTTGGATCAGCTTGACGCTGGTCGTTCTGCTGGCATTGGCCGGTGTGGCTTGGTACGTTACGAGCCTGGTTACCGTACCGGAGGTCGCCGTGCCGAACGTGCTTAACCTGGAAGAGGAGAAGGCTATTCAAACTTTGACTGATAAAGGTATTGCCGTCGGAAATATCGCCCGGGAATACAAAGAAGGTGTGGACGAGGGCATCGTTTATGAGCAAAGCAAGCCGGAAGGGACGATGGTGAAGGAAGGTTCGGCCATCGATCTGAAGGTCGGCGCGGAGCAGCCGCCGCAGAAAATGCCGGCATTAACGGGAAGCTATGATGCTGCGCTTCAGCAACTGAAGGATCTGGGCGTTGACGAGGCCCGTGTGACGAAATCGGAGGAAAACAGCAGCGAGATTGAACCCGGCAACATTATCAGCCAATCGCCGGACGCCGGATCGGAGTTCGATCCGGAGACGGTAAATGTGGTTCTGAAGGTCAGCAAGGGACCCTCAGAAGTGAAAATGCCGAACCTCGTCAATAAGACCCAGGCGGAAGCGGAGAAAGCGATAAGAGATCTCGGGCTGGAGCTGGCTGAAGACGGGATCAAGGAGGAAGCGAGCTTTGAGGTCGAGGCCGGCAAAGTAACGAAGCAGTGGCCATACGCTCCGGAAGAACTGGTGGCGCCGGGTTCGAAGGTGACCTTGTTTATCAGCACCGGCTACCCGCCGGAAGCGATCAACTATACCTTCCAGGTGCCGGCCGTCCCTGCGCAGGAAGGCCAAATCAGCAAGTACACCATCGTGTACGGGGATGCTCGCGGCGAAGGCCGCGAATGGGGCACGCAAAAGGTAGGCAAAGCGCAATACCTGGCGGTCGACCTGGTACTGGCGCCAAACAAGAACGGTTATGTCACGGTAACGCGCGACGGCGTCATGCTGGACACCTATCCCGTCTCGTACATCGATGCCAAGCAAGGAACTGTTCCGGTGCCGCAATTCCCGGATAACAGCGGGACGGATGAGGATACGATGGATATGAATTCGGGCGATAACCCGCCCGATACCGGCATGATTTCATCCGGCAGGCTGGCCTCGCTTCATGTCGAGCAAGGTGCAGTCGAAGGTAAAGGAAAGGCGGGTAAACGAAACAAACATGGCAAATAAGTCAGACCGATTCGAAAGCGAGGCCGTCCCCTATGCCTGAAGGCTTGATTGTGAAGGCATTAAGCGGTTATTACTACGTAAAGCCGGCGACGGCGCAGGGCGGGGCAACGGACGGGGCCAAGGAGGCTTACGTCCAGTGCCGCGGCCGCGGGATTTTTAAGAAGAGAGGCGAGAGTCCGCTGGTGGGCGATCGAGTCATCTATTCCCCGACCGAGAACGGGGAAGGCACCGTGGACGAGATCCTGCCGCGGGAAACCGAGCTGATCCGACCGCCGATCGCCAACGCCAAGCTGGCCGTGCTGCTGTTCTCGCTGCGCGAGCCGGATCTCAACCTGCAACTGCTGGACAAGTTTCTGGTACATATCGAGCATGCCGGCTTGCAGGCGTTGATCTGCCTCACCAAGGAGGATTTGCTGGAGGAGGACGGAGCGGAAGAAATGCCCGAGATCATTAGCCAGGTCAAGGCGTTGTATGAATCGATCGGCTATGATGTCATCGTCACCAGCTCGGTAACCGGGATGGGGACAGAGGATGTGAAATCTCGCCTTGCCGGAGAGATCAGCGTCTTCTCGGGGCAGTCCGGCGTCGGAAAATCGTCGCTTCTCAACGCCATGCTCGGGCTGTCGCTGGAGACAAGCGAAATCAGCCTCAGGTTGGGCCGGGGACGCCATACGACGCGGCATGTCGAGCTGATTGAGCTGGAAAACGGCGGCTACGTGGCCGACACTCCGGGCTTCAGTCAGTTGGATTTCCTCGAGCTGGGCGTGGAGGAGCTGTCCAGCTGCTTCCGAGAGTTCGCGAATTACGCGGAAGAATGCAAATTTCGCGGCTGCAGCCATTTGCACGAACCGGGATGCAAGGTGAGAGAGGCTGCAGACCGGGGCGACATCGCCGCCAGCCGCTATGCGCATTACGTGCAGTTCCATGAAGAGATGAAGGACAAGAAGCGGAGGTATTGACGTCATGAGTAACAACGTATATATTGCACCGTCCATTCTGTCGGCCGATTTCGCCAAGCTGGGCGAGGAGGTCGCCGACGTAGAGCGGGGAGGAGCCGATTGGCTGCATGTGGACGTGATGGACGGCCACTTCGTACCGAACCTGACATTCGGTCCGCTGGTGCTGCAGGCAATCGCTCCGCAAACCAAACTGCCGCTCGATGTCCACCTGATGATCGAGAAGCCGGAAGAGTATGTTCCGGCCTTCGCTAAAGCGGGCGCGCATCTGATCACCGTACACGCCGAGGCCTGCGTGCATCTGCACCGGGTACTGCATCTGATAAAGGAGCACGGGGCGAAGGCCGGGGTAGCGATTAATCCGGCCACGCCGGCCTCCGCCGTTCGCGAGGTGCTGGAGGACGTGGATCTCGTCCTGGTGATGACAGTGAACCCCGGCTTCGGCGGGCAAGCGTTTATTCCGGGCACGCTGCGCAAGATTCGCCAGCTGAAGGCCTGGAAGGACGAGCTCGGCTTAAGCGATTTGCGGATCGAAGTGGACGGCGGGATCGCCGCTGCGACGGCGCCGCTGGTTGTGGAAGCCGGGGCGGATGTCCTGGTTGCCGGGAATGCGGTGTTCGGCCAAGCCGATCGGCGTGCGGCGATGGCAGAAATCCGCGAGAGCCTGGTTGGATTGGCATAGGCGCCTCAAGATGCGCATACAATGGGTTACATGAGCGAAGGTTCTCATGTAGCCTTTTTTTTGTGGCGGGAATACACGGGTAAATGACATCAAACATAGAATATGGGTGAAGGCATGAGCACGACGGGGAGGGTGAACGATGAAATTTTACACATTCAAGCTGCCTAAGTTTTTGGGAGGATTCGTTAAGGCGGTACTGAACACGTTTCACAAGAACTAGCGGGCGGGGCCTGAGAACCCGCCCCAAGCAGCGAAAGGGCGCGCCTGGCGGTTCCCGCCATAAAAGGAATGCCATGGAATAGACCGAGGCTAGAAGGCAACTGGCGTCAGCCTTTTTGGCGGCAATTACGACCGACTTCAAAGAAAAAGCACAGTAAAAAAGCACCTCCATAGGAAAAGGTGCTTTTTGTCTATAGTTCGTCCCGTGCCTTACACGCGGGTCACTTTACCGGATTTCAAAGCCCGAGTGCTTACGTATACGCGCTTCGGTTTGCCGTCTACCAAAATCCGGACCTTCTGCACGTTTACGCCCCAAGAGCGCCGATTGCGATTGTTTGCGTGAGATACATGGTTACCGCTGCCTGGCTTCTTGCCAGTCACATAACATTTGCGAGCCATTCATTACACCTCCTGTTCCAGTACACCTGTCTTGAAAATAACAGCTTCATCTCTAAATCACGGTTATTGACAACACTTAAATATAATATCACAGTAAAAAAAGCCCCGTCAACAGATATTGACGTTGGACTCTTTTATTTATTTCTCTCTGTTCTTATAGTACAATATGGTTTAGTCCATAATAATTTCTATGGAAGGAGTGAGTTTGGCGTGGCTGTAAATCTTACGACCGAATATGGACGAATCGATATTTCGGAAGAAGCCATTAAGGTTATCGCCGGATCGGCCGCCATGGAGTGTTATGGACTGGTAGGAATGGCAAGCCGAAAGCAGTTGAAAGACGGGATTGCCGAATTGCTGGGGCGTGAGAACTTAGCCCGGGGTGTGGAAGTGAACCTGGATAATCATCGATTAGCTATTTATCTTTATATTATAGTCAGTTATGGCACGAAAATTTCCGAGGTCGCACACAACATACAGCTCAAAGTGAAATACGTATTAAATCAAATCGTTGGACTCGAAGTGGATCAGGTGAATATCGTAGTCCAAGGCGTACGCGTATCAAGCTAGGAAGGGGAATTTTCATTGAGTAAGCGTTCTTTAACTGGAACAGATTTCACCGCTATGGTATTGGCCGGTGCGCAGCAGCTGACGGAGCATGCTGAACACGTCAACTCCCTGAACGTATTCCCGGTTCCCGATGGGGACACCGGTACGAATATGAATTTGACGATGACCGCCGGCGTAACGGAATTGAAAAATCACGGAACCGGAGGTTTGGGCAGCAGAGCGGCCACTTTATCCAAAGGTCTTCTGATGGGCGCGCGCGGCAACTCCGGCGTGATCTTGTCCCAGCTGTTCCGTGGCTTTAGCCGTTATGCCGCTTCATTGGAAGAAATGAATACAGCTCAATTTGCCGCCGCTTTGCAAAGCGGGGTGGATACCGCTTATAAAGCCGTCGTCAAGCCGGTGGAAGGAACGATTCTGACGGTTGCAAAGGAAGCGGCCAAGCATGCGGTATATTATGCGCGCAGAACAACGGATATTACCGAGTTGATGACCGAAGTGCTGGCTAAAGCGAAGGAAGCGCTCGCGAACACACCGGAGCTGTTGCCGGTGTTGAAACAGGTTGGCGTTGTGGATTCGGGCGGTCAAGGACTTGTTTATATTTATGAAGGATTTTTGCAATGGTTGACCGGCGGCGCGAGCATTGAAGCGGCGGCGACTTTAGGACAAGCTCCCGCGGCCATCGCCCAGCCGGAGCTTCGTACACAAGCGGCTGCACCGGTTCATGTTCCGGCTTCCGCGCAAGCCAAGCTGGAGACCGAGGACATTGAGTTCCTCTATGACATGGAATTTTTCATTAATCGAAAAGTCGGTGAGATCAAGGATGCCGCATTCGACGAGGATCAGTTCCGGAAAGCGCTTTCGGTCAATGGGGATTCGATTATCGTGATCGCGGACGACGAGATCATCAAGGTCCACGTCCATTCCAAAACGCCGGGCGACGTGCTGAATCTGGCGCTGCGCTACGGTGAGATTACACAAATTCATATTTTGAACATGCGCGAGCAGCATCGGGATCTGTTGATCGCCGGGATGGATGCGGCGCCGATGCCGGAGCTGTTTGCCGAAATTCCGGCGGAGCCGGCCCGTCCGGTTGATCCGGCCGGGATGCCAGCAGATGAACTGGCGCCTTATGGTTTCATCGCTGTCGCTTCGGGTCAGGGGATTTCGGAGATCTTCACCAGTCTGGGTGTCGACGTGGTCCTGTCCGGTGGCCAGACGATGAACCCGAGCACCGAGGACTTCGTGAACGCGATCCAGTCGATTTCGGCTCAGCATGTCTTTGTGCTTCCGAACAACTCCAATATTATTCTGGCTGCCCAACAAGCGCGTGATTTGCTTGAAGGGGAGCGCAGCGTTAGCGTCATCCCAAGCAAGAGCATTCCTCAGGGAATTGCGGCGGCGTTTGCTTTCCAAGAGGAAGAGAGCGTGGAAGCCAATCAGGAGAACATGCAGAATGCCGTACATCATGTGAAGACGGGCCAAGTGACGTACGCGGTCCGGGACACGATGTTTGATGATCTGGAGATCAAGGCCGGGCACTATATCGGCATTGCCGATTCCAAGATCGTGGCGACCGAAGAAGGTTTGCTGGAAACGAGCCAGGGGTTGTTGGCCAAAATGTTGACCGACGGCGACGAAATCGTGACGGTGCTCGCCGGCGAAGAAGCCGATGGGGGAATGACGGACACGCTGGTAGCCTGGATTCATGAGGAATATCCCGACGTCGAGGTAGAGGTCCATAACGGCGGTCAACCGATTTATTATTATCTGTTTTCGGTAGAATCCTGATCTCGATGAGAGGATGAAGATACCTATGAATCAGGCGGTCATCATTGCCGACAGTACGGCGGATATCCCGCAGGCGGTCGTATCGGAATACGGCATTCACATCGTACCGATGCGCCTGGCCTTCGGCGATCAATCTTATCTCGAAGGCATCGACATCACCGCGGAAGAGTTCTACGACAAGCTGACCCAATCGAAGGACCTGCCAACCACTTCGCAGACTTCGCCTTCTCAGTATGTTGAGGTCTACCGTAACCTGCTGGCGGCCTACCCCGGTTCGCCGATCATTTCAATCCATATCTCCTCCGGGATGAGCGGGACTTATCAATCCGCCGTACTCGCCAAGGAGATGTTGGAAGAAGAGTTGGGCCACTCGGTTGACGTAACGGTGATCGACTCGTTGTGCGCGACGTACGGCTTCGGGCTCCAGGTCGTGCATGCCGCGCGGATGGCGAAGCAAGGGGCTTCGGTTGAAGAGATTCGGGCAGAGGTCGAACGTTTGGGCAAGGCCCGGCGGCTGTATTTTCTCGTAGATACGTTGGAATATTTGCAAAAAGGCGGGCGGATCGGCAAAGCTGCGGCGATTCTTGGAAACTTGCTGAACATCAAGCCGATCCTGTCCGTAGACCAGGAAGGCGTGATCTACGCAGTCGATAAAGTCCGGGGCCGCAAGAAGGCGATGTCCCGGGTCATCGATTTGTTCGTGAACGATTTCGGCGGATTGAAGGATATCAATGTCGCGGTTTGCGACTGCGTGAATCCGGAAGGCTCCGAGGAAATCCTGGAGATGCTGCGCCAGCATTTTACGCTGCATGAGATCGTTCGCACCAGCATCGGCGCGGTCGTTGGCACGCATGTCGGGCCGGGCACGGTTGCGACGTTTATCTGGCCGGCGAAATGATCTTCAGGCGGCGCGCGTTGAAGCAGAGCCGGTTTTGATAGTAGCGTGGGTGCTCGGAGCTGGATTTGACGGTACTGAAGGTGCTCGGAACTGGATTTGATGGTACTGAAGGTGCTCGGAATTGGATTTGGCGGTGCTGAAGGTGCTCGAACTGGATTTGATGATGCTGAAGGTGCTCGGAACTGGATTTGATGGTACTGAAGGTGCTCGGAGCTGGATTTGATGGTACTGAAGGTGCTCGGAACTGGATTTGATGGTACTGAAGGTGCTCGGAACTGGATTTGATGGTACTGATGGAGCTCGGAACTGGATTTGACGGTACTGAAGGTGCTCGGAATTGGATTTGATGGTACTGAAGGAGCTCAGAGCTGGATTTGACGGTGCTGAAGGTGCTCGGAACTGGATTTGGTGGTACTGATGGAGCTCGAACTGGTTTTAACGGAACTGAGAGCCCTTATTCGCTCATTTCCCGGTTATTTCTCGGGCTAACGGAACTCAGAGACCTTATCGGGCCTTTATGGCAGCCATTCGGCTGTTTTGGTCCGAAATAAGGGCTTCTGGTTCCGTTAGCCAGAGAGATCGCCCAAAACACGGACAATAACGTCTCTGAGTTCCGTTAGGCGGAGCTCAGGAGCCCGTTGGGCTGGGTTTACCGCTATACTGAGAACCGTTAGGTGAAGTGCGTTAAGCTTAGTTCCGCTTGGCTGAGTTTCGTTTGTGCTAAGAGAGAGTGGCGGGGGCAGCGGGGCTGCCTCGATAAAGCGAGGGATTATGTGTGTTGGATTTGCATAATATCCCCGTAAAGCAAGTCAGCGGCGTGAGCGCTCTTAAACAAGAAGAGCTTCACGCCTTTGGCATCTTTACGGTGAATGATTTAATCGAATATTATCCGTTCCGGTACGAGGATTACCGGCTGCGTTCCCTGACTGAAGTAAAGGATGGGGACAAGGTGACGGTCCAAGCTAAAATCATGGGCCTCCCGGTGCTGCAGCGTTACGGGCGGAAATCTCGCCTTACGTGTAAAATGGTCGCAGAGGATTGGATGTTCACGGCGACGTGGTTTAACCGTCATTTCCTTAAGGATCAGCTGACGACGGGGCGGGAGATCGTCCTGACCGGGAAATGGGATATGCGGCGCAGCCAGCTTACCGTGACGGAGTCGGAGTTCCCCGACCGCGGAACGCTGCGCAGTGGAAGTCTGCAGCCGGTCTATTCCGTCGGCGGCAAAATCACGCAGCAGTGGATACGCAAGACGATCGGACAAGCGCTGCAGCAATATGGGGAGATGATCCCGGAAAATCTACCGCCTGAGCTGCTTCGCAAGTACGGCCTGATGCCCCGCAAAGCGGCGATCCTGCGGCTGCATCAGCCGCAGGATAACGAGGAGGGGCAACTTGCCCGCCGCCGCATGGTGTACGAGGAGCTATTCCTGTTCCAGCTCAAGCTGCAGGCGTACCGGGCGATGAACCACGATCGAATGGACGGAGTGGCGCATGTCGTCGATAACGCGACGATCCGAGAATTTGTGCGCAGCCTGCCGTTCGAGCTGACCGACGCGCAGAAGAAGGTGGAGCTGGAAATTTTGCAGGACATGCGCTCACCTTACTGCATGAACCGCCTGCTCCAGGGGGATGTCGGCTCCGGCAAGACGGTCATCGCCGCGATCGCCTTATACGCGGCGGTGAAGTCGGGGCACCAGGGCGCTTTCATGGTGCCGACGGAGATTTTGGCCGAACAGCACATGCGCTCGCTGACCCGGCTGTTTGAGCCGTTCGGCATCACGGTGGGCCTGTTGACCGGCAGCGTGACGGGGCGCAAGCGCAAGGATTTGCTGGGCTCGCTGCAAATGGGGCTCACCGACATCGTTGTCGGCACGCATGCGCTGATACAGGAAGACGTATTTTTCCGTTCGCTCAGCCTGGTCGTGACCGACGAGCAGCACCGGTTCGGCGTGAATCAACGCAGCATTTTGCGGCGCAAAGGCTTTAATCCCGACGTACTGACGATGACGGCGACGCCGATTCCGCGCACGCTGGCGATTACCGCCTTTGGCGATATGGACGTATCGACGTTGTCGGAGCGCCCGAAGGGACGCAAGCCGATCACGACCTATTGGGTTAAGCACAGCATGATGGACCGCGTGCTTGGCTTCATTGAACGGGAGGTCTTGCTAGGCCGGCAGGCGTACGTGATCTGCCCGCTCATTGAGGAGTCGGACAAGCTGGACGTACAGAACGCCATCGACCTGTACGTGTCGATGCAGCAGGCATTCCCGAGCATGAAGGTCGGGCTGCTGCACGGCCGGATGACGGCGGCCGAGAAGGACGAGGTGATGCGCGCGTTCTATGAGAACGAGGTGCAACTGCTCGTCTCGACGACCGTGGTCGAGGTCGGCGTCGACGTGCCCAACGCCACGCTGATGATCGTGATGGACGCCGACCGGTTCGGCTTGTCCCAGCTCCACCAGCTGCGCGGGCGCGTAGGCCGGGGGGAGCACGCGTCGTATTGCGTGCTCATCGCCGATCCGAAGTCGGAGGTCGGTCAGGAGCGGATGAAGGTCATGACCGACACGGACGACGGCTTCGAGGTGGCCCGGCGGGACCTGGAGCTGCGCGGTCCCGGGGATTTCTTCGGCACGAAGCAAAGCGGCGTGCCGGATTTTCGCGTCGCGGACATGGTCAGCGACTACGCGGTGCTGGAGGCGGCGCGGGACGACGCCGCCCAGTTGGTGGGGGGCGAGGCGTTCTGGACCTCGCCCGAGTACGGGCCGCTGCGGGATTACCTGCGGCGGGAGCAGGTATTTCAAGGCGAGTTGATCGATTGAAAATCCGATATACGAGGCAGTGTGAACCGTCCGCGGTCGAAGCGGGCGGTTTTTTTTTATGTCCAATTGGAAAGTCTAGAAGCAGGATTAAAATGTCGATAACTGAAATATAATTTTATGTAAAAAATAATATATTGAAATAATGTTTCGATTGAATTATAATCGAGTCGAAAGCGGTTGCAGCCTTGTATTTTACATCAAAGGAGAGGGACCTATGCTGGAAAATCTGACAACTGAAGCGAGAAACGAACGGACGATGAGCCTGGACGAAATGAGCGTTGCCGAATTGCTGACGGTCATGAATGAAGAGGATGCGAAAGTAGCGGGAGCGGTAAAGAGAGAGATTCCGAAAATTGCCGAGGCCGTAACCGCCATTACCGAATCTCTTCGCAAGGGGGGAAGGCTGATTTATATGGGGGCCGGGACAAGCGGCCGGATCGGACTGCTGGATGCGGTGGAATGCCCGCCGACTTTCGGAACTTCCCCGGATCAGGTTGTTGGGCTGATCGCTGGAGGAAGCAACGCTTTTATCAAAGCGGTAGAGGGGGCGGAGGACCGGGCCGAGCTTGGTATGGCTGATTTGCAGAACCTTAACCTCACCGCCGATGATGCGGTCGTCGGCTTGGCTGCAAGCGGTCGGACGCCTTATGTCATCGGCGGGGCGGAATATGCCAAGCGGATCGGTGCAGCCACGGTCAGCATCAGTTGCAACAAAAATGCGGTGATCAGCTCCAAAGCGGATATTGCCATCGAAATCGAGAACGGTCCCGAAGTGCTGACCGGATCGACTCGACTGAAGGCGGGAACCTCACAGAAGCTGGTTTGCAATATGCTGTCAACGGCGTCGATGATCGGTCTGGGCAAGGTCTACGGCAACCTGATGGTAGACGTGCAGCCGACCAACGAGAAACTGGCTGACCGGGCCAAGCGGATCGTGATGGAAGCGACCGCCTGCGATGCTGAAACTGCCGCAAACACCCTGAACCTTGCCGAAGGGAAACCTAAGCCGGCGATCCTGATGATCCTGACGGGATGCACGTATGCGGAAGCCTTGAAGAAGTTGGAGCAAAGCCGTGGTTTTATCGGCAAGGCGGCTAAGCTGACTTTGAATTAAAGATTTCAACCACATCTATGGGCAGGAGGCTGACCAATGAGTAAATTTGAGGTTATGGCGAAGCGGATTCTGGAATCGATCGGAGGTTCCGGGAATGTGGAACAATTTACGAACTGCATGACCCGGCTCCGCATTTCGACGCTGGATCGCAGCCGGATCAACGAAGCGGAATTGAAGCAAATCGAAGGGGTCCTCGGCGTGGTCGATGACGAGACCTACCAGATCATTCTCGGACCGGGTGTCGTTAATAAGGTAGCGGAGGAATTCGGCAAGTTGCTGCAGGCCGATGGACATGGCGGCGAAGGAGCTTCCTCCGGCAGCCCGGCGGCACCTCTGCGCGAAGGTTCGGACATCAAGGCTGAGCTCAAGCAGAAAAACAATACTCCCTTTAAAAATTTCCTGCGGAAAATCGGCAACATCTTTATTCCGCTGATTCCCGCTTTGGTGGGGGCCGGGATTATCAACGGCATCGCCGGCTTGATCAACAACTTGATCACCTCCGGCAACGGAGCGGATTGGCTTCTTACGCTCCAACCGATCATCAGCGTGATCGGCTCGGCGTTCTTCGGATATTTGACGATCTTCGCCGGGATCAACGCCGCCAAAGAGTTCGGCGGGACGCCAGCCCTCGGGGGCGCCGTAGCCGCGATCATCGTAGCTCCGGCGGTAGCGAACATCTCTTACGCCTATCCTCTCTTTGGCGAAATTAAGCTTAACGCAGGGCAAGGCGGGATTATCGGGGCTATTTTAGCGGCAGGGCTCATTTCTATGATGGAGAAATGGATCCGCAAACGGATGCCAGCCGCCATTGATATTATTGTAACGCCTACTCTTTCGCTGCTCGTCGTAGGTCTCATTACCGTGTTCTTCCTGATGCCGGTCAGCGGCATTATCTCCCAGGGAATCGGACAAATTACCACCTGGTTGCTGGCCCATGGCGGACCGTTGTCGGGGTTTGTTCTAGCTTCGCTGTTCCTGCCGCTGGTGATGTTCGGTTTGCACCAGGCGTTGATTCCGATCCATGCCGAATTGATTTCTCAGGTCGGCTACACGGCACTGCTGCCAATTCTGGCTATGGCGGGCGCGGGGCAGGTCGGCTCGGCCATCGCGATCTATATCAAGCTGAAACACAACGCGCGGTTGCGCAATATGATCAAGGGCGCATTGCCCGTCGGGTTCCTCGGGATCGGCGAGCCGCTCATTTACGGCGTAAGCCTGCCGCTGGGCCGGCCGTTTATAACGGCTTGTCTCGGCGGCGGCTTTGGCGGCGCCCTGCTCGGGTTGTTCGCGATGACGGGGAATTTCGTCGGTTCGGTGGCGATCGGTCCTTCCGGCCTGGTCCTCATTCCGCTGATCCAAGGCCCGATGGGGATCGGCATGACCATTCTGGGTTACTTGTCCGGACTGATTCTCTCTTATGTTGCGGGCTTCTTGCTCACTTACTTCTTTGGTTTTACAAAACAGATGCTCATAGAGCATAATAGATCATAACAGCTGGCGGAGGAACGTTTGGCGGCCTGTTACCGGGCCGCCGCGTTTCTTTTGCGTTTGCGGAGATGAAGGCAAACGTAGGAGAATACGGAGGGGATACGCGTGACGACTGGAAGCATACTTACGCAAATGGAGGCGATGCTGGGGCAACTGCCCGAATCGGAGAGAAAGGCGGCTCAATATATTTTGGCTGCCTCGACGGAGGTCTCCGGTCTAAGCATCCATGCGGTGGCCGAGAAAGCCGGAACCAGTGCGGCGGCGATTACCCGGTTATGCCGTTCGCTTGGCTTGGGCGGCTTTCCCGATTTGAAGATGCGCTTGTCCGTCGACAATGCCAAACCGCAAAGGCCGGGGTATTACGATATTGAGCGGGGCGAGACGGTTCAAACCGTGATTCAAAAGACGATTTCCAACAGTGTCCAAGCCATTCAAGATACGATGCTCCACCTGCAGCCGGAGTTGATCGAGCAGGTGGTCGACAGCTTCCGAAAGGCTCCCGTCATTCATATGTACGGTGTCGGAGCTTCGGCCATCGTAGCGGCGGATGCCGCTCAAAAGTGGCTGCGGCTCGGCAAGCAGGCGTTTGCGCTTCAGGATGAGCATCTGATTGCCGCCGCGCTGGCCAGCGCTCCGCCCGGCGCCTTGTTTATGGGCATTTCATACAGCGGGAATACCAAGGAAGTTCTGCAATTGTTCCGGGTTGCTCAAAAGTACGGAGTACGCACCATCGGTTTGTCCCGTTTTGGCAATCATAAAGTTTCCGAACTGGCCGATTTGATGCTGTACACGCCGCAGGCGCCGGAAGCGACGCTGCGCAGCGGGGCGTCCGGCTCCCGATTGGCTCAACTGGTCATGATCGATATTTTGTTTTTTGCATACGCCTCGACCCAATATGAGGAAACGATCGTCCGGTTGGGACAAACCCACGAAGCGACGGCGTTCCTTAAACAAAGCTAACCGCTTCGTTAGAGGCCTGATTTTTTTCGTGCACTATGTACAGCCTTACCGTCATATATTAGGGTTGAAGTCCGGAATTGACGGGACAGGAGGTGCTAGTCACGGTGCCGAGTTATCATCAATATGGAATCAGTCCGCAACTGGTCGAACGGGTTAAACTCAAAATGAAAAATCCGGCGATCAAAGAGCGGATCAAACAGGTCGTCGATGGCCTCACCCGCGCGGATCTGCAGGATCGCGTCAAGGTGCGCAGGCTCGTCAGAACGGCCGCTTCCGTGCTTGGCGAACGGCTGAGCGGCGCTCAGGAAGAGCAGATCGTCCAATTCGTCATCGATCAGCGAATCGACCCGCGCAATACGCTCCACTTGCTGCGGTTATGGGGAATGTTCCGGTAGACACGAGAAAGGCCGTCCCTTTTGAGAAATGGGCAGAAGGGATCATTTTGATGTGCAGGACCCTGGGAATGAATGGATTCCGGCGGTCCTTCTTTTTTTCTGCCGCAAAAAAAAGAGACCTGCCGATATTATCGACAAGTCTGTGGGAGGGGCAATGATTTACTGAGCACTTGCTTTACGCAAAATTTCATCCGCCTCAGCCTGCGTCATCTTGCCGTCCTTCACCTGCTGATCGCAGTATGGCTTCAATTCCGCAAGCAGTTGTTCTTCGGTATCAAAGGGTCCGAAATTGACGGTGTTGCCCTTGCCGTCTTCAATGGCCATGCTATAGCTGGTCGTCGGCTTGAGCTCGCTCAAGCCGGAAGAGATCACCACGTCATTTTTCCCGTCGACGGTTTTGGATACCTTTACGCCATTTTTAATCTCCTCAAGGGTCCGTTCATACATGGCGATGGTTTCATCGACCTTCTCCTGCGTCCAGACATACCAGCCGTCGCTCGGGTTCCAGCCCTTTGAGCCGATCATCGATGACAGCGACTTTTTCTCTTCCTTCAGCCAGGCTTTGTATTCATCATAGGTCCACCAAACCAACTCAGGGATTGGGTAAGCTTTGGCGTATTCTTGCTCGCTCATCCAAGTTTTGCCATGATCGGTGCTGAACTTGGTTTCCCCCGTTTCATCCGTATAAGCGTAAACGACGCCGGATCCAGTTTCGATCGTGCTTTGCCCATCGTCATTCGACTCATCCGCGTTGGAGAACTCGCTTCCTTCCGGAACGCCCAGCTCCTGCTTCTTCGCGGCGAATTCTTGCTGGAGTTGTTCTTTTTCCGCCGTGTTCCGAGCGAATTCCGCTGAGCTTCTTTTTTGCACACCGCTCAGCTTTCCGTGCTCATAGACCGCGCACAGGTCAACGGTCCCCTCCATCATCGATTGCCCGACTCCGGCTTGTTCATCGTAGAAGTCGCGCACCTTCTCCCCCTGATAAGACAGCACGCCGGTTTTTTCGTCATAAATCAGCCCGAAGGGTTCATAGGCCTTCATTGCGGCGGCCATCGTCTTCCGATCCAGAGCTTCTTGTTCCTGATCCGTCAGACTCCCGGACAAGTTGCCGTTTTCCGTGGCCATTGCCGGAGCCGTGTCGGTATCCGCCTTGACGGCACTGGTGGTGGCGAAAGCGGTCAACGTGCCTCCAACCAGAAGCAGCGCTGCGGCTGTTCCCGCTACGGTCCATTTTTTAATTTTCATAATCGCCATAATCCTTTCTTCAATCGCATATTTGCTAAAATTGTTGAACAAAGGGGTGATCTTGCTCTTCTTCTCCTCCATCTCGATTAACGTCAACGCGTAGGCGGATTTCGACGTTTCGCCGCAGATCCGCACCACCGTTTCATCACAAGCCAGTTCCATATCGCGGTTGGTGAGCACATACATCACCCAGACCAAAGGATTAAACCAGTGTACGCACAAAGCGGCGGCCAGCACCCATTTCGTCAGGGCGTCGAACCTTCGGATATGCACCATTTCATGGGTAAGGATATACCGCAAGCGGGTCTCGTTCGTCCAATCGGTGGCTTTAGGGAGGAGGATTACGGGCCGGAACAAGCCGTAGGTCAGCGGCGCTTTGATCTGATCGGATTGTCTAACTTGCACCTGCCGCCGCATCGGATGCTCCCGCAGCCAATGATCGACGAAATCGTTCTCTACAGGCAGGGAAGCTTGAAATTCCCTAAGGCACTTCACATAAGCTGCGATAAAAAACAAGGCAAACGTCCCCATGCCTGCTGCCCAAATGATCCATACGACCGATACCGTCTCCGTCGGCACCATCTGGACACCGGAGCCGGTTCCGATCGATGCACCGATCGGATAGGGGGCGATGGCGATTCCGCTCACCTCGTAGCTTCCTTGTATTCCCGCCGTCGCAGGAGGAGCCTCCGGTTCTATAAACATCTGTTTTAGGGCGTCCACGCCAGAAAAAAAGCTGAAGCGCGATGGAACGGAAAAAGGGAAGAGCAGACGGCAAACGACCGCGCCCCAAAGGAGGAGAAACGTTTTTTTGGGCAGCTTGTGCAGCGCCAGCCCGCGGATGATCACGATGGCGATCACCAGAACCGCTGCCGACAGGCTCATTTGAAAAATATTCATACGGGCCACCTCATTGCAACTTATCGACAAGCCGCTTCAAGTTTTCAATTTCGGCTTTGGACAGCTTTTGGCTGTTGATAAGGGAGGCGAACAGCAAATGGGCCGAGCCGTCAAACACTTTGTTAATCAGCTCCGACGTTTCCTGTTCCTGGACCTGTTCTTTGGTAATGGCGGCACGGCATAAGAAGTTGGGTTCGAGCCGCTCAATCGCCCCTTTGGCCATGCATTTCTTGATGACGGTATAGGTGGTGTTCTTATTCCAGCCGACCTGCTCAGCCAGAATTTCGCTGAGCCGCTTGGCCGTCAGCTCCCCCTCCTTCCACAAAATATCCATCACTTTCAATTCGGAATCAAACAGTTTGATTTCCATATGCAGTTCTTCCTTTCAGACTATTGCAATAGTTTATAATCATACTACTCCGATAGTCTGTCCGTGTCAAGACTATTGGAGTAGTATGAGTGGAAATGGTAGGAGGGGAGTGTAATCCCTTGCTATTTGCCTGCTGTTGTTTTATATTGACATAATAGTAGGTCAAAAATAAAAGGAGGCCGAATCTGAAATGACTCCGCGCACGAAGGAGCAAAATGAAGAGATCCGCCTGCGGCGTCTTGCTCAAATCCGCAGAGCGGCGGCGGACGTGTTTCTCGATAAGGGCATGACGCTGGATATTCGGGATGTCGCGGCGGCGGCCGGGCTTGGCTACGGGACAGTGTATCATTACTACAGCAACAAAGGGGATTTGCTGTACGACGTGCTTTGGACGGCGATGGACCGGGCCGGGGAATGGCTCGTCGCGGGGAATAAAGGCGATCCTCTCGTCGCAGCAGGCGTCCGGCTGTTGGAGATGTGGGCCGAGGACCACGGCGTCTACCTGTTGTATAAATTGGCCGCAGAGGAGTTCCGCCTGCTGCCCGAGGCGCGGGCGGCGCCGCTGGCCGAAGCTTTTCGCCGCGAAGTGCTGCTGCCGTTTGCGGCCGGGCTGAGCAGCAGCCCGCCGCTTTCGGGCGATCCTCCGGCTTCCGCCGAGCACTCCGGCCAATCCAGCGGTGATCTGGCCTCGTACGTCCGGCAGGCGGAATGGCTGCTCGCCGCCTTGGCTGGCTGCGCTGGCTTCCCGCTCCGCCGCGGGACATTGGATCGCGAGGCAGCGGGCATCGCGCGCTTGTTATTGCATCAGCTATCGGAGCGTACCGCTTCCGATGAATTATTGAAGGGGTGAAAGTCTAATGATTATCTTAAAATCGCCGCGGGAGATCGAAGAGATGAAGCGGGCGAACCAGATCGTTGCGGATTGTCACCGGGAGGTGGCCAAAATGATTGAACCCGGGATCACGACGCAGGAAATCAATGATTTCGTAGCCCGGCATATTACGAAGCTGGGCGGGAAGCAGTTTACCAAGGGATATAACGGATTCCCTGCCGAAACCTGCGCTTCGGTTAACGATGTTGTGGCTCACGGGTTTCCGTCGAACCGGCCGTTGAAGGAAGGCGACCTGCTCAAGCTGGATATTGTTGCGGAAGCGGACGGCTGGTTTGGCGATTCGTGCTGGTGTTACGCGGTGGGCCAGGTGAGTCCCGAGGCGGAGAAGCTGATGCGGGTAACGGAGGAATGCCTGGAGCTGGGAATTGCCCAAGCGCTTCCGGGCAACCGACTGGGCGATGTGGCTTCGGCGATCCAGAAGCATGCAGAGGCGAACGGTTATTCCGTCGTGCGGGATCTGCTGGGTCACGGGGTGGGTCGCCGCCTGCACGAGGAGCCCAACTACGAGCATGTCGGCGCGGCGGGCAAAGGCATTCGCCTCAAGGAAGGCATGGTGTTTACGATCGAGCCGATGATCAATGAAGGGACGTTCCGTATTGCGATTGACGACGATGGCTGGACGGCGCGGACCGCGGACGGCAAATGGTCGGCCCAGTATGAGCATACGATCGCGCTAACGGCGGACGGACCGCTGATTTTAACGGCCCAATAAGCGGTCAACAGGAAATTAAGGCGGATCCCCCAAGTCCGATGGGACGGGGATCCGCCTTTTTTTAATGCGCTTTCACCCTGCCAAATTATCCAACATAAACCTGTTGCTGCGGGGAATGTTTGTTCGTATGATGAATATAATAGGAACAAACGTTCTGACTGAAGGGGGAGCTTATGACAGACAGCATGAAGAAGGAAGCAGCATGAACCCCGTTCCTTGGCAAACGCAGGAAGAAGCAGAGATGATTAAACAGTATGTGCTGCTTCCCTTGCTGATCGACGCGCTGGAACGGGACCGGCGCGTTTTGGCGTCGGCTTCGTTGAAGCTACCGCAGGTATACAAGGGGATGATCGACTTGCTGCAGAACGCCGCAACGGCTGATCTGACCCGGGTGCGCCAAAGTATGCGCGAGCATGGATTGAGAGTGTTTGAAGAGCGGCGGACGAATCTGGGGATTGAAGCCCGCTATTTATGCCGGGGCTATACGTATGAGTTCTCCATGCTGTGGGGACTGGTCAAGGCGGAGCTGATCAGCCGGCTCTGCGCCTACCTTGGGGTGGATGTAACGACGGAAGGGATGTTCGGATGAACTCGAAATCGGAAGGCCGGTGCGCCTTGAGACCGAGAACGGTTCGGAATGGATCGCATTCACGGATATTGTCGGAGCCGAGGCGGATTAGCCGGGTCAACGACAGGTAAAATGGCGTAAACCAGAGGTAAACGAAAGAAGCTGCTGATCTGCCGCGGGGGGATCGGGAGCTTTTTTTTGTAAACGCCCAGTGAAATCTATCCTTCGCGTCCCGAAATCGAAAAGTGCGGGAAGACGTCATTTTTTAGGAAGGAAGTCGCCAACCAAGGCAGGATGGCCCGACGAAAAAACGTCATCCGAAACGACGAAAAAACGCCAGTCCCAGGCTGGGACCAGGGAAGCGATTTTTGACAAGGGCTGTAACCTTAGCAAGTCGCGAAAAACCGCAGAATGACGCGATTTTCAGACAAGACTTTGGTATCAATTTTGTAACCATTATGGAAAAGGGTGTAAAAATTGAGCGAAACCTAGTTGAATTTCAAGCGTCTATTATCACGAAATGGCCAAGCCGGACAAGAATGCCGAAAATCCGTCTCCCCCGGAAAACGGCCCCAGCTGTAAAACACTCCCATTAGCCTAGTTACACGATAGGGGCGCTTGGTTCATGATAAATAGTGATTTCGAGAAGCGGAGGTGCGAATCGGCCATACTGAAACATCACCTGCACAGCTGCATAGAAAGCGGACGTTTGAAAGAACGGTCTCCGGGAAATGCCGCGCACGGCTGGGGGATTCGATATTTTCGAAACGTGCATGAAAAGAAGAACAGCGAGGTGAACCAAGAGTAAATCCGATGACGACATTAGCGAAAAAAAGATTGGCGATCGGACTCGTTCTGGCGGGCGTCTTGATTGCAGGTTGCGTGGTCCTGGCCGTCTTAAATTGGCCGCCGCCTCATTACAGCTATGCGGCAGAGGACGGGACCGAGCTGAAATTCCGCACCGAAGGCGACAAATTTCTCGCCTATGACGGGGAGAGCAACTGGGAGGAGTTGTTCGTCAAGGGCGTCAACCTGGGGGCGACGGTACCGGGACATTTTCCCGGAGAATTTCCGATTACGGAAGAGGATTACTTGCGCTGGTTCCAGCAGATTGACGACATGGGCGCAAACGTCATTCGAATCTATACGGTGCATAATCCGGTGTTCTACAAGTCTCTGGTCAAATACAACCGGGACAAAGGGAAGGATCCCCTCTATTTCATCCAGGGCATCTGGTCGCCGGAGGAGCAACTGATCGAGCAGCAGGACGCTTACCTTCCGGGGATTAAAGAGGCGTTTCACCGAGAGATCGAGAAAGCAGTCAAAGCCGTTTACGGCGATTTGAAGGCGCCGAAGCAGCCGGGAACGTCAGGCGGCAAGTATACCGCCAATGCGGGTCCCTACCTGATGGCCTGGCATATCGGCACCGAATGGGATCCGGAAATGGTGGACAATACCAACCGCAAGCACGCGGATATTCAGCCGTATCAAGGAGTGCATTTTGCGGCTACAGACGAGGCTAGTCCGTTCGAGAGCTGGCTGGCGGAGCTCGTGGACGATGCAGCCCGGCAGGAGCGAGCTTATGGATGGGAGCATCCGATCACGTTTACGAATTGGGTCACCACCGATGTGCTGGAGCATCCCGGCGAACCGCTGTTCGAGGAGGATCTCGTCAGTGTGGATGCGACCCATATCCAGCCGGTGAAGTGGGAAGCGGGTTATTTCGCCGCTTATCACGCGTATCCGTATTATCCGGACTTCTTCCATCTGGACAAGTCGCTGGAGACGATTCCGGACGGGAACGGGGACTTCAACACCTACAAGGCTTATTTGCAGGAACTGAAAGCTTACTATAAGGACATCCCGGTGATGATTACCGAATACGGCGTTCCGTCCTCTCTGGGCGTCTCCCACCTCGGCCGCGGAGGCCGGAACCAGGGGGGGCACAACGAGCAGGAGCAGGGGGAGATCAACGTCTCCCTTACGCAGGATATCTATGATACCGGATATGCTGGCGCCATCCTGTTCATGTGGCAGGACGAATGGTTTAAGAAGACGTGGAATACGATGCGTTTTGAGATTCCGGAGGACCGGCGCGCTTTTTGGCTTAACGTACTGACGAACGAGAAGCAGTTCGGGTTGTTGTCGATGGGCCCCGGGAAAGAAGACGACCTCACGATCGACGGGAAATTAAGCGATTGGGAGGCGCTGCCGGAGGGAGAAGTCCAAACCTGGGATCGCCCGTCGGCTGGAATCGAGCGGCTGCAGGTGACGCACGACGAGGCCTACGTCTACGTTGGGCTTCAACTGACTGAGCCGTTCGATCCGGCCAAGCGGCTCATCCGACTTGGCGCGAATACGCAGCCCGGCGGGGACCAGCCGAAGGTGGAACTGCCCGGAATTCAGTTCAGCGACGGCTTGGAAGCGATCGTGGCCATCGGGAACGATGAGGAGACCGAAGTGCTGACGGCGCCAAGCTATGATTTCCATCGCCGCCTGTATGGTCGGTACGGATATTGGATGCTTGACGATCCCACAGAGGAGCAAACGGTGCAGTTTCAACCGTGGAAGCTGGCGGTCAGCTTAACGATGACGCCGCCGGACACCCGGTCGGCTCATCCGTTTCAGGACATGACCGTTGGCAAGCTGATCCGCGGCACGACCGATCCGGAGAGCGCTGATTTCAATTCGCTTGCTTCTTGGCAGTACAGCGGCAACGAGGTAGAACTGCGCATCCCCTGGATGCTGCTGGGTTTTGCGGACCCCAGCTCGCGCCAGGTTATCGACTATCGGGCTTTGAAGGAGGACCGTGCCTTCTCAACGGCCGAAGCGGACGGCCTGACTCTCGTGCCTTGGGTCGAGGACCGGGGCAAAGGGGAAGCCCTGGGCCTGGGAACGAAAACCGGGGAATCCGGGGGAGCTCTTTCGATGGACACGTTCCCGAAATACGTATGGCAGCCATGGGAGACGGTGCAATATACCGAGCGGCTCAAGTCCGGCTATTACGCTTTACAGGCATTCTACCAGAGCTTGCCGGATCGCCGGAGCACGGGGGAATGACCTGGAATTGAAGGGAGGAACTCATGATGGCGGGTCAGCATCTTGGCCTGGCAATTGCTTTCATTTATGTATGCCTGGGGCTGATCGGCATAGGCATCCTGCTCTTGTTCACCATGAAAATCCGTTATTTGCGCATTCAGCGCAAAACGAAGGAATATCTGCAGAAACATCAGGATTACTTCCTGTTCCTTCAGGCTCATCTGGGCGATGCCGAAGAGCTTCCGCTGCCGCCCGGCAAGCTTGGGAGCCTGGAGCGGCGGGTGATCCAGCAGCGGGTAACCGAGTGGATTGAACAATTTAAGGGCGATTTGCAGCAGAAGCTGATTGATTTATGTTATAACGCCGGTTTTGTCCGGGATGACCTGAAGCTGCTCGACAGCTTGCTTTACGGCCGGCGGATCGCCGCCGCCTACCGCCTTGGCGGGATGCGGGCGGCCGAAGCGGTGCCGAGGCTGCTGGACATGCTGAAGCATCAGAAGTACAGTCCGCTGAGCATCGTGATCGCCCGTTCGATTGCCAAGAGCGCGGAACATGAGCAGCAGCTCAGGGATATGCTGATCCATCTGCTGCGTCACGGCAAGCCGATTCACCATCTCGCCGCCGATATTCTGATGGAGACGCGGCTGGACGCCAGCCGGCTCCTGCTCCAATTGATGAGGGAGGACAACCCTGATCTGGTGAAGGTGGCGCTGGCGGCGATGCGAGGACAAGAGCTGCCGGAGGCGACTCCGGCACCGGGACGCTTGGCGATTGCGCTTGAGAGGAGGGAGACCACTGCTTAGAGATATTTTGCTGATCTACGGCCTGTTTGCAACTTATTACGTTATGACCGTCAACCTGGTGTATTTCTCGATCATGACGTTCTCATTCCGCCAGATTCTGACGATCTTCCGCCGGGCCGCCTACTCGAAATACAACACGTTGTCCGGATCCGAGCTGGTACCGCCGGTTTCGTTGCTGGTCCCCGCCTATAACGAGGAGATCACGGTGATTGAGAACGTGAAGTGCCTGATGACTTTGAATTATCCGACCTATGAGGTCATCGTCATTAACGACGGCTCCCAGGACAACACGCTGGGCGTCCTGCGGGATGAATTCGGGCTGATGCCGCTGCCGAACCCGGACATCCGTCATACGATCGACTGCCAACCGATTACGGCGGTGTACCATAACCCGAAATACCCGCAGCTGTACGTGATCGACAAGCCAAACGGCGGCAAGGCCGATTCGTTGAATGCCGGCATCAACCTGTCGCATTATCCGCTGATCTCTTCGATCGATGCCGATTCGCTGCTCGAGAAGGACGCTTTGATCCGGATGGCTCGCATGTATATGGAGAATCCGGAGGAGACGGTCGCCATCGGCGGCGACGTACGGATCGCCAACGGCTGCGTGATTGAGAACGGGGCGGTGAAGGAGGTTTCGCTGCCCCGCAAAATCTGGCCGATGTTCCAGGCTACGGAATACCTGAAGGCCTTCCTCGGCGGCCGGATCGGCTGGAGCTCGATCAATGGACTGATCATCGTGTCGGGCGCGTTTGGTTTGTTCCGCAAGGACTATGTCATCGCCGTCGGCGGCTATCGCGGCGGATACCCCGGCGAGGACATGAACATCATCATCAAGCTCCACCGCTATATGCTGGAGAACAAGCTGAAATACCGCATCGCGTTTTGCCCGGAGGCGGTGTGCTGGACGCAGGCGCCGGATACGTACCGGATTTTGTCCAACCAACGCAAGCGCTGGGGCCGCGGCAATCTCAAGAACATGATCGAGAACTACGATATGGCCTTTAATCCGAAGTACAAGGTGATGGGGCTCCTGACGATGCCGTACAACATCATTTTTGAAGCGCTGAATCCCTATTTCAAAATCACGGGGCTGCTCGCTCTGATCGGGTACACCTTGATGGACATGACACACTGGCGAATCCTGGCGATTTTCTGGCTGATCAATTTCCTCAGCGGCTACGTGCTCAGCATCGGAGCGCTGCTGCTGGAGGAGCTCGCATTCAAGCGTTTCAACAAACTGTCGGATTTGTGCAAGCTGTTGTTGTTTTCGGTATTCAAGTTTTTCGGTTACGCGCAGCTCGGGGGATTATGGCGCATTCAAGGGCATATCCAGTTTCTGCGCAATAACAACTCCTGGGGGACGATGACCCGCCAAAGCTGGCAGGACAAAGGGGAGACGGCAGCCAAAACGGCGAAACCGGCCAAATCCGCTTAAGAGTCAGCGCATTTCTCCTCCCCCGCTTTGCGGCCGGCGGCCGGAAAGGGGATGATCGGGCAAAGGAAAGGCTTGGATCCAAGAAATAACCAAACGGATGGATAAACTTACGGAAGAAGAAAGGCGGGAATGAATGATGTCAAACCTGACGGCACTGCATAACCAAACGGAACGATCCGGCTTATATGCCGGCATAGAGCAACGCGTGAGGGAAACGGCCCAAGAGGTGAACGGGGTGCTGTTCATTTATTCCACCGGCGGCCCCTCTTACGTGGCTTCCCAAGTGCGGGGAATTCTGGAATCTGAACCGGGTCTGGAGTGTGAAGTGTGGAGCGGAGACGAGCCGGGAAGCGTGGCGGTGCTGCTGCCGGGCCTGGCGCTGGATGCCGTCCACTATCAAGGCTTGCGGCTGAAGCAGCAGCTTCAGGAACGCATCGCCGACTATCGTCCGCGGATGGCGCTGGCCAGCTTCGCCGCACAGGCGGAGATTACACCGCAAGTGCTGAGTCAAATCGAGGAAAAAGCCAAGCAAAACTATTCCGATGATATTCATATTTTTACAAAAGCGGATCTGCTGCTCGTCAAAAGCCGCATCCTGATCGTGGAGGGCGATCCGGCGGTACGTGAGTTTCTGCAAATCCGGCTGAACATGCAAGGGTATGAGACGATGACGGCCGATAACGGCATCACCGCCCTGGATTTAATCGCCGATTGGAAGCCGGATCTGGTGCTGACGGAGCTGAACCTTTACGGTATCGATGGGCTGCCCTATATCCACCAAATCCAGCAGTCCGGCGGCGAGGAGGCGCCGAAAATCGTCGTCCTCACGGAGCAGCGGGTGGAGAAAACGATCAGTTTATGCTTCCAGAACGGAGTGGAGGACTACATCACCAAACCGTTCTCCCCGGTCGAGCTGGACGCCCGAATTCGCCGTGCGATTCAATAAATACGGGCTGGCAAAATAGACAAAAAACGGAGGTAGAAACCTGTGAATAAAGATTACCAGAAGCTGATGAATGCGATTGAGTCGAAAACCGCCGTGCTGGGCGTTGTAGGGCTGGGTTATGTAGGATTGCCGCTGGCGGTCGAAATGGTAAAGCAGGGTTTCCGGGTTGTTGGCATCGATCTCGACGCCGCGAAAATCGATAAAATCCAACGGGGGGATTCGTATATCCACGATATCTCTTCCGAGATGTTGGCGGGAGCGATGGCGACGGGCCGTTTCCTCCCGACCACGGATTATGCAAACTTGTCTGAAATTGACGCGGTCAGCATCTGCGTGCCCACACCGCTGAGCGAAAATCAGGACCCCGACACCTCCTATATCGTCACGGTCGTGGATCAGTTGAAACGGTATATGAAAAAGGGCATGCTGATTACGCTGGAAAGCACCACCTACCCCGGCACAACCGAAGAACTGATCCAGCGGGAGCTGGAACAGCTGGGATATACGGTCGGCGAAGACTTCTTCCTTTGCTTCTCGCCGGAGCGGGTGGATCCGTCCAATTCGAAATTCAATACCTTCAATACCCCGAAAGTCATTGGAGGAACAACGAAAGCCTGCCTGGACTTGGGCACGGCGCTGTATTCCCGGTATGTCCAAACGGTCGTACCGGTTTCTTCGCCCAAGGTGGCGGAGATGTCCAAGCTGCTGGAGAATACATTCCGCAGCGTCAACATCGCTTTTGTCAACGAAATGGCCATGATGTGCGATCGCATGGGCATTGATATCTGGGAAGTCATCGACGCAGCGAAGACCAAGCCGTTCGGGTTTATGCCGTTCTATCCGGGTCCCGGCATCGGAGGTCACTGCATTCCGCTGGACCCGATGTACCTGAGCTGGAAAGCGAAGGGATTCCGCTTCTACAGTCAGTTCATCGAGCTGGCGCAGTCGACCAACGACAACATGCCTTATTACGTTGTTAACAAGACGTCTAAAATCATGAACGAATACGCCAAATCGATCAAGAAGTCTCGTATTCTGATTCTCGGCATGGCTTACAAGCCCGATATCGCCGACCTGCGCGAATCGCCGGGGTTGTCCGTGTACGAGCTGTTTAAGGACAGCGGGGCGAAGGTGGACTATTATGATCCGTATGCCGCAAGCTTCCGTGAAAAATCCGGCGGCGTGGTACACAGCGTGGCTTACGACCTTGACAAATTCAAAGCCTACGATTGCATCGTTTTGGTCACCAATCACAGCAATTTCGACTACGAGGGCATCGCCCGTCTCGGCGTGCCGATCGTCGATACACGCAACGCATTCCGCGATTATCCGCTGCCGCATGTGTATAAGATCGGCCACTCCGTTGCACAGGTCAACGAAGAGTCTCCGGCGCTGATCGTCGGTTAAGCAGGGCAAAGGACTTTGAAATTCAGAAAGCCGATATTCGTTCGCCTGCGGGCGTTCTCGGGAAGCAAGCGTTCCGCACTGCTTGCGATCGGCGGGATGGTGATCCTGGTTTTGCTTGTATTATTGTTATTGGCCGTAATCCGGCCAACGGGTTCGCAAGCGAAAGCTACCTGGATCTGGGAGACGGCGGTCATCGAACGGCATCCGGCTGAACTCCTGAGCTTTGTCAGCAAGCAAGGCGTGGATACGATCTTCCTGCAAATCGGCGGCGAGGTGAAGCCGGAGAGCTATCGCAGCTTCATCCGGGCCGCTGCTCAAGAAGGCATCCGGGTACACGCCCTTAGCGGGCATCCGGATTGGGCGCTCCGGGAACACCGGAACGAGGCGGAGACGTTCCTGAAATGGGTGATCGACTTCAACCGGGAGGCGGACCCGAATGAACGGTTCGCTGGCGTGCAGCTGGACGTCGAGCCTTATTTGCTGGATCGCTGGCAGAAAGATCAAGCCGCGGTGGTGGAGCAGTGGATGGAGGGTGTCCGCACCTGGACGGAGGAAGCGAGATATAACGATCTCGCCATCGGTGCGGCCGTTCCGTTCTGGCTGGATCAGATCGACCATCCAAGCGGGACCGTGAAGCTGGCACTTGGCGATTGGATGGTGAATCAGTTCGATTATTTGGCGGTCATGGCATATCGCGATGCCGCGGGCCGTATCTATGAGATCTCGCAGCGTACGCTGCGAGAGGCGGATCGGCAGAACAAGCGGGTGTGGGTTGGCGTCGAGCTGGGGGAGAGCCGGGAAGGACCCGGCATTTCCTTCCACGAACAGCCGCTCGCCGCGCTGAATCGAGAGATGAAAAGGTTGGAGGAGCTGGGAAGGAAACACGGCTCGTTTGCCGGAATTGCCGTTCACAGCTATGAGGCTTGGCACAGGAAGCTGAACGGCCCGTAAAGCGAAGGCTGTCCCCGGGGTGGGACAGCCTTCTCCATTTTTGCTATAATATGAATAATTGCGTTTTGTGGAAATGGAGAGATTGGCATGATCTTACATAAAGGCGAAATCTTGTTCCGGCAAGGGGATGACGGTTCTTATCTGTACCATATCAAGAGCGGGCTGTTCAAAGTAACGCGTCTGCATGAGAACGGGAACATGGTGTTGTTCAATATCTTGTACCCGGGGGAGACCGTGCCGCATCACTCCCTGATTACCCCGAAGGAGGTGCACGGGACGGCGATCGCTCTGATGCGCAGTGAGGTTGAAGCGATTCCCGCGCAGGTCTGGTACCGCGAGCTTCAGGACGATCCGAAGAAGCCGCTGGAGGTCGCGCAGCTCCTGCAGGAGAAGGTGCGCTTCATGCAAGAGCGGCTTGACCATCTGACGGTCGGCACGCCGGCCGAACGCCTGGAGCTGCTGACCAAATGGCTGGGGCAGCACGCGCATGGCGTGCCGTTGACCGATTACTTGACCCAGGAAGAAATCGGGCAGTTGATCGGCGTGCGGCGGGAGACGGTCAACCGGCTGCTACGCGGTCATAGTCACGAACGGGCATAGGCCGGTAGTATGACAAAAGCGCGGACTACGGGAGGTTTCCCGAGTCCGCGCTTTTGTCTGTCTGCAGGGGATACACCTTATTAGCTGAGCGTATCTTCCAGGCTGTCCGCCGGGCCGAAGAATTCAAAGTGGATCCGTTCGTCCGGCACGCCCCAATCCTTCAAGGCGCGGCGAACGGTCTTCATAAACGGAACCGGCCCGCAGAAATAAAAATCACTGTCAGCCGCAGCGACCGTCTTCAGCCAAGGCAGGTCGATGTAGCCGGTTTTGTCGCTGCTGTCGCCGGCTTCCGGCGTTTCATAAACGGTGTAGGCGCGCAGATGATCATACGTCCGGGCAAGTTCGGCGATCTGGTCGTTCATGGCGTGGAGCCTCGCGCTGCGGGCTGCATGGATATAGACGATTTCCCGCTTCGTTCCGCTTTGCAGGGCGGTCTCCAGCATGCTGACCATCGGTGTAAGACCTACGCCGCCGCTGATCAGCACAAGCGGGAGATCCTTCGTTTGGTCCAGCGTGAAGTCGCCGGCCGGCGCGCTAAGCTCCAGCACATCGCCTTCTCCGATGCGAGAGTGCAAATAAGTCGAGACTATGCCGGCCGGGCGATCCCCAGCGGCATCCTCCCGCTTCACCGATATCCGGTAATACGGATGACCCGGTGCCGTAGATAGGCTGTAATGGCGCAGATGGGTAAATTCCTGGCCTTCGGGCTTCACGCAGACGGTAATATATTGCCCCGGCTCATAGGAGGCGATCGCTTGACCGTCCTCCGGCTTCAGATAAAACGAGGTGATCCCCTCGCTCTCCTTGACTTTACGGTCAACGATAAACCGGCGGAATCCGCGCCAACCGCCTTTTTTCTCCTCCGCCTCCCGATACATCTCCGCCTCCACGCTGATAAACACATCGGCGATCACGCCGTAGGCCTTGGCCCAGGCATCGAGAATTGCTTCAGTGGCGGCGTCGCCAAGCACCGTTTTGATGGCGGCGAGCAGGTTCTCGCCGACGATCGGGTAATGCTCCGGCCGGATTCCGAGCGCCCGGTGCTTCTGGGCAATCCCTCGAACGACCGGGAGAATCTCCTCCAGACGGTCGATATGCGCTGCGGCGGCATAGACCGCGTTGGCCAGCGCTGCAGGTTGTTTTCCTTGGCGCTGATTGGCATGGTTAAATACGTTCAGCAGCTCGGGATGATTTTTGAACATCGTTTGATAGAAGGTTTTCGTAATCGTTTGTCCATGGACTTCCAGCACCGGGACGGTCGATTTGATGATTTCAATGGTTTTAGCGTCTAGCATGGGTGGACCCTCTTTCCTGGAAATTTCGTTCCACCTCAGTATAGGGAGCGGGGGGAGTCAAAAAGGTGACTTCTGTCACAACGAAAGTTGCCAAAGTGTGAACTGTTCCTAAAATGCAATGATAAGTATCACATTATTCGCTAAAAATAAAAAGGCTTATCGGCATGAACGTGGAGTCATGATTTGAATTGTGGTATAATATGAATAGAAGAAATTCTAACAGAAAGGATCAGGATACCATGTGTCCCCGAAGGACGAAATCCCAAAGGACGATTTGGAAACGTTGTGATCTCTCTTATACTTAGCTCCCTTCGTAGCTAGTCGGTATCTCGGCGACAAACCTACGAAGGAAGCGTGAAATCATGCGAAGGATCTACTCCTCATGGACTCACTCCGTAGGGCGTTGCCGGATGGTCAACCAAACTACGATAAGAGGGATTCCAAATGAGGACAAAAGCAAGATGGCAAACGTACGGCATTCGATTGTTGACGATGTTGGCAGGGTCTTGTCTACTGGCGTTTACGTATTACCACATCAATTTTCAGAACGGATTGTCGGAAGGCGGATTTGTCGGTCTGGCCTTGCTGGGCAAATATCTGTTTAATCTGCCCCCGGCATTAACCATGATCCTGCTGGATCTGCCGATTCTGGTACTCGCTTGGTGGCTGAAGGGCCATAAATTTGTGATGAATACGATGGTGGCGTCGCTGACGTTCTCGCTGGTTTACGAGCTGTGCGAACGATATTCTCCACTGACGATGAATCTGCAAGGCAATCTGCCGTTGGCCGCGTTAATGTCGGGCCTCCTCACCGGTTTCGGAGCAGGACTTGTCCTGCGGGCAGGCGGAGCGAGCGGCGGAGACGATATTTTGTCCATGCTGCTGAGCCAGTGGTCCGGCATCAAAATCGGTACGATGTTTATCATCATGGATGCGATTGTGCTGACGGTCTCGTTGTTATATTTACCATTTAAAGAAACGATGTTTACGATATTAGCGGTACTGATCGCCGGCAAGATGATTACCTGGACGGTTCATTACGGACAGGGACAGTTGACGCCGATGCGGCGGCTGCCTTACCCGATCAAAGAGAAAACGGCTCGAGCTTGAGGCTCGGGCCGTTTTTTTTTTACATTTCATTTATCCCGGACGGAGAGGCGGGGAGAAGGGCGGTTGCCTTAGCTTTACTTAGGACCTCCAGGAGCCTTGCTGTCTGCGGATCAGCACGATTTGTCCGGCATGGTAGGCGTCATGGAGCATCCAGCGGGATAATTCGCGTCCCACAGATTCGTTCGTATTCGCGTACGGCGCTTCCAACTCATCCTCGGATAAAGAGGCGATCACCTCGCGCAATTCCAGCTGAATCCGTTTGGTTTCTGCCATCACGTCCGTCCACGAGGCTTCATCCGCTGTCCCCACGGCAAAGGTCTCCTCGTTAGTTTCCACGCGTGCGCCCGGTTCCACCCCTGTTAGACGGCTAAGCATCCGCTCGTTGTAATAATTGATGTGATTGACGGTTTGCCAGATGGTGTTGCCGCCTCCCGGCGGAGCCCAAACCGCTTGTTCGGCAGTCAAACCTGCCAGCGCCGTCGATAATGGGACGATCCATTCCTCTTCTTCCCAGGTGTTGTCTTTCTGCAATGCCAGCAAATCGGTGGCTCTTACGCTCATTTCACAGCTCCTCCTTAGGTTTGTAACTGGTTAGTTCGAGTTTTAAGGGTTACAATGGTATTGTAGCAGAAGTTGAATTGAATGTAACCATTAAAATAAATTTTAGATCGTTACATCCTTGGGGGTTGGCGGAATTGGAGACATTGTGGAGTGATTTTTTGAATAGTGAGTGGCATGATTGGCGGGGAAGCGGGCGCAGCGAAGATCGGCTGGAGAAGCCGACCTGGCAGGAGCGGCTCCTGAGCGACTGGCATTTAGTCGCACCGGTCCCCATGCCTGCGGAGGAGGCAGAGGCGATGCGTCGATTTCGGGAGCAACTTCGCGCATTGGCGGTTAAATTGGCAGAAGGCGGGAAGATGGATAATGGGGATTGGCAGCTCTTAAACGAGTATCTATCGCCGGATACGGTGACCCGCCGCTTGATCGGCGAACCTGGGACCCTCCGGTTGGAATATATTCCAGTGACGGAGGATTGGCGTCATGTGCGGGCGGAAATCGCCGCAAGCTTCGGCGAAACGCTGCTTGGCGGAGAGACAGGGAGGATTCGGGTATGCGATAATTCCGATTGCCGCTGGATTTTTTATGATGACACGCGCAACCGTACGAAGAAATACTGCGATGATAAAATGTGCGGCAACCTGATGAAGGTGCGGCGGTTCCGTGCCCGGAAGAAAGCGGGAGCGGGGCAGGGCGAGGAATAGAGTCATATTGTTCGTTGAAATGAGAACAAGGCTGCCGGGATCGGCAGCCTTGTTTATGAATAGAGATGGTTTACTCGTGCGCATCATCAAACAGGTAGAGATATTCCCCGTACCCTTCCTTCTCCAGGTCCGCCTTCGGTACGAACCGGAGTGCTGCGGAATTTATGCAATAGCGCAGTCCGGTTGGTTCCGGACCGTCCTCGAAGACGTGGCCAAGGTGAGAATCCCCCAATCGGCTGCGCACCTCGGTACGGATCATGAAGTGGCTGGTATCGGTTTTCTCCTTGATATGATAGCTGTGCAGCGGGCGCGTAAAGCTCGGCCAGCCGCAGCCGGCATCGTATTTATCACGGGAGCTGAACAGCGGCTCTCCGGACACGACATCCACGTAAATCCCCTCTTCTTCGTGATCCCAATACTCGCCGGTGAATGGCCGCTCGGTTGCGTTATTTTGCGTCACCTCATATTGCATGGGGGTCAGCCGGCGCTTCAGTTCTTCCTGATCGGCAGGGCCGGACCAGTGGCGTTCCAGGAAGTCCTCACGGCCGGAGCCTTTGCGATACAGCTTGTAATGCCCCGGATTTTTCTTATGGTATTGCTGATGATATTCCTCTGCGGGATAGAAAGGAGCCGCCGGCAGAATCGGGGTAACAATCGGCTTATCGAAGCGGCCGCTTTGCGCAAGCTCCTGCTTGGACGCTTCCGCCTCCAGACGCTGCTGCTCGTCATGGTAGAAAATCGCAGTGCGGTACGAGTCGCCGCGATCATGAAATTGCCCGCCCTCGTCCGTCGGGTCGATCTGCTGCCAATAGAGCTCCAACAGCTTGCGGTAAGGAAACACAGCCGGGTCGTACGTGATCTGTACGGCTTCGTAGTGGCCGGTATGTCCGGCGCAAACCTGCTCGTAGGTAGGATTAACCGTATGACCGCCGGTGTATCCGGATATAATGCCATGGATGCCGGGGAGCTCTTCGAATGGCGATACCATACACCAGAAGCA
Organism: Paenibacillus phocaeensis; assembly: GCF_900021165.1. Lineage (GTDB taxonomy): Bacteria > Bacillota > Bacilli > Paenibacillales > Paenibacillaceae > Fontibacillus > Fontibacillus phocaensis. The sequence continues at coordinate 720,673 of NZ_FCOQ01000018.1, forward strand.
GCCTCCGGCAAAGGTGGCGAGTTTGACATGGATATTTGACGCTGGACTCATTGTGATCCCTCCATTTCGATCTTTATTATAACTTGTTTTGTCACCAAACCCAAAACGTTGGCATAAAAAAGCTGGTGCTCTCCCGAAGTACGTGCTATAATGATTCCATTAATCATGCATGGTTCCCAAAGGGGAGTAGCTGCTACAATAAAGTCGTCATTACGGGAGTGATACATACCCCCGGCTTTATTGGCAACGATACGTTGTTAGCGAGACCTTTGCCCGTAGCGAGTATTGGGTAAAGGTCTCTTTTGATGCATAAAATTGCGTCGTGCCCAATACGGACACGGCGTATTTTTTTTGGATCCAGATGGGGATTGTTCCCGTAGCCCCAGCCGCATCAATTGTCCGCCGGCCAGTTACAATATCCTTATCAGCCAGCGGTCGATCGCAAGGCGGTTTTCCAGAAAGAATAGGTCCGCTGCATGGTACATTAGAAAGGGGAGAGAACATGGAGTTATTTTCGCCGGAATTTTGGATGGCCCTATTATCCATCGTCCTGATCGACCTCGTCCTTGCAGGGGATAACGCGATCGTTATCGGGCTGGCTGCCCGTAACGTGCCGCATCAGGACCAGAAGAAAGTCATCATTTGGGGAACCGTGGGCGCGATCGTCATCCGGGTGATCATGACGCTGCTCGTCGTGCAGTTGCTCAACATCCCGGGCCTGCGCCTTGCCGGCGGTCTTGCCTTGGTCTGGATCGCTTACAAATTACTGGTTGAGGAGAAGAACCACGAAATTAAAGCAGGCAACCGGATGTGGGCGGCGATCCGCACGATCATCATCGCCGATGCGATGATGGGCCTGGATAACGTACTCGCTGTCGCGGGGGCCGCGCATGGGGACACCCTGCTGGTGATCATCGGTTTGGCAGTGTCCGTTCCGATCATGGTTTGGGGCAGCACGATGATCCTGAAGCTGACCGAGCGTTTCCCGATTGTGATTACAATCGGCGCGGCTGTACTCGCCTGGACATCGGCCAAGATGATCGTGGAAGAGCCGCTGATTCATGACTGGTTCGCCAGCCCGTGGATCAAATACGGCTTCGAAATCCTCGTTATCGCTGCCGTTGTGCTGCTGGGCACCTACATGAAGAAGCGAAAAGCACGCCTTCGCCCAACCGTTCCGCAAACGAACGGAGGATAAAGCTTAACACTGGAACAACGCCGCAGGCGGCCATTCTCATGGGCTGCTCGCGGCGTTGTTTGCATTGCGGGGATGCTTAAGTGCTGTTATCCCTGGCGGTTAAGCGAAATTGCTTCGGCGACATGCCAAACCGCTTGCGAAATACTTTATGGAAGTAGTTGTAGCTGGGGAAGCCCGAGCTTTCCGCAACATGTTCGAGCGACAAAGGGCTGAAGATGATCCGCTCGCGCGCCATGTTGAGCCGCACTTCCAGGGTGTATTGAATCATACTGGTACCAAACGCCTGTTTGAACAGATGCACCGCCCGCGACACGCTGATGCCGACGTGGGCCGCCGCATCCTCCAGCTTAAAGGGGGAGGAGGCATTCTCTTCGATATAATTTTTCAGGCGGTGGGCAAGATAGGTTGGATAGGTAGGCTGCGGCTGCTCCAGCAGGTTCCGTTCAATCTCCAGGCACAGGATTTTCAAATAATACTCCGATATTTCCGGGGTCGGATTCGAGATGCGGCGCTGCTCCAGCATGATCTGCCGGAAGGCTCCGACGATGCCCTCGGACAAAGGGACTTTCAAGCGATGAGGAAGCGGCCGACGATTCCACCAGGCTTCAATCCATTCCCCGGACAAAAAGATATAGTAATCTCCGCTGGACACCGCCGTTTCGCCCGTGCCGTTCGGCTCGGCTTCGATTATGAGCTCATAGGGGTCTCCCGGGGCAAACAGCAGCAAGTCGCCGGGCTCCAGCAATTCCAGCCGCCCGTTCAGCCGTGAACGGCATTTGCCTAACGTCTGCAGGCGAATCAAATAATTCTCGTGCCCATCCCCTTGCGTCGTGTGGAACGGCTTGCGGTGCAACGAATAGCCAGCATGCAAAATTTGCAGGTTTGCTTCCTCTTTCATAGCTGTCCTCCATAGGGTTTTCCAAAAAAATGACCAGATTGTTCATGTTTCAATCACATTATTCATTTTACAATGGAGCGTTTTGAAATACCATGGTACATGGAAAGCGCAGTCTCCCCAACAAGCATCGGCTTGGAACCTGTGTTCCTTGGGGCAATTCGGGAGGAGCATTCTTGCGCAGACTGAACAGCGTCCTTAGAAGGCGCACGAGGGGACGGAGAAATCGCAAATGAAAACGCATTCACCGTCAGGCAAAACACAATGGCTTAGCTGTATGCACCCAATACAAAGGAGAGGTGGACAAAAATCATGACACAGATCGGTTTGCAGTTGTATACGGTAAGAGAGCATTTGGAACGGGATTTTGAAGGAACGCTGCGCAAGGTGGCGGAGCTTGGCTATAAAGGCGTGGAGTTTGCCGGATTTTACGGGCGTACGGTGGAGCAGGTACAGAAAATTTTGCAAGAAACGGGATTAACCGCGATTGGTGCGCATACTCCGTACAACCGCTTGAAGGAAGCTCTGGATGAGGAATTGGCGTTCAACAAAGCGATAGGTAGCCGCTATATCATCGTTCCTTACTTGGCGGAGGAAGATCGTAACCGCTGGTCGGAAATTATCGAGGATCTGAAAAGATTCGGTGAGCGCTGCAAAGAGGAAGATTTGGTGCTTTGCTATCATAACCATGATTTTGAGCTTACTTTGCAGCATGACGGCAAACCGGTGCTTGATGCGATCTATGAGCAAGTGCCGGCCTCCTTGCTGCAGGTTGAGCTCGATTCCTGCTGGGTTGCCTTTGCCGGGGCGAATCCGCTGGATTATATCGCTAAATACCAAGGGCGTCTTCCGCTGGTGCATTGGAAGGACCTGGTCAAGAAGGCGGACGGTTCGCCGGATACGGTCGAGCTTGGCCGTGGGGAAATCGCCATCACGGAGATCGGCGATGCTGCGATTGCCGCGGGGGCGAAATGGCTGATCGTCGAGCAGGATCATTGTGCAGGAGATGCCTTGGAAAGTATCGGAACAAGTATGGAGTGGGTACGCTCCTACGCGCAAAAGGGAGGAAACATTCGTGTCTAGAACGTTGAAGGTAGCTGTCATCGGCTGCGGCGGAATTGCGAACGGAAAACATTTGCCAAGTCTGGCGCAGCAGCCTGAGGTGGAAATGGTCGCGTTCTGCGATATCGTCGAGGAGCGGGCAGCCAAAGCCGCCGCGCAGTACGGCGCGGAGGGAGCTAAGGTCTACACCGATTTCCGTCAGTTGCTGGCGGAGAGCGATGCCGAGGTAGTGCATGTCTGCACGCCTAATGATTCCCACGCCGAAATTACGGTGGCTTCGCTGGAATCCGGCCGCCACGTGATGTGTGAGAAGCCGATGGCCAAGACGGCCGAGCAAGCCCGTCAAATGCTGGATGCGGCCAGACGCACGGGGAAAAAGCTGACGATCGCTTATCAGAACCGCTTCCGCAGCGACAGCTTGTACTTGAAGGAGTTATGCGAAAACGGCGAACTCGGCGATATCTATCTCGGCAAGGCGCTGGCGCTTCGCCGCCGGGCGGTACCAACATGGGGCGTGTTCCTGGACGAGGAGAAGCAAGGCGGCGGCCCTTTGATCGACATCGGCACTCACGCCTTGGACCTCACCTTGTGGCTGATGAACAATTACGAGCCGAAGAGCGTCACCGGATCCGTCTTCCACAAGCTCGGCAGCCGCGAGAATGCGGCTAATGCGTTCGGTCCCTGGAACCCCGAGGAATTTAAAGTGGAGGACTCCGCCTTTGGCTTCATTACGATGAAGAACGGGGCGACGATCATCCTCGAATCGAGCTGGGCGCTGAACGTCGTGGATATCGGCGAAGCCAAGACGCTGCTGTGCGGAACCGAAGGCGGCGCGGACATGACGAACGGCTTGCGCATCAACGGCGAGAAGAGAAGCCGCTTGTATGAGACGAAGATCGATCTGGGTTCGGGCGGCGTAGCCTTCTTCGAAGGGAAGCAGGAGACCGATGCAACGAGGGAAGCCAGAGCCTGGGTGCAGGCGATCCTCGAGGATCAGGAGCCGCTCGTGAAGCCGGAGCAGGCGCTTGTGGTGACGGAAATTCTGGAAGCCATTTACGAGTCGGCGAGAACCGGAAAGACGGTATATTTTAATTGAAATTCAACAAGTTCGGATGGAGGATTCTGCCGCCGAAATGTGGTGGGTATAAGTTACAATCAGGGTAATATACTATATTAGCGGCCGCCGCCTGGGCGGTCGTTTTTTTAAATGACCCGGAGGACCCCCTTACTTTCCAAGGACAAATGTGCTAATATGAAATATACTAACAAAATGTAAGTCTTGAGCCTTTAGGCGGGCAATGATAATGAGGTGAATTTTATGGATGAGCATTCTCACGCGATGTGTCCTCGGTTTGAATCGGCTTTTTCGTTTCTGGGCAAGCGTTGGAACGGATTGATCATCAACACGCTGATGAGCGGGCCGAAACGATTCAAGGATATTTCCAATCAGATTCCTTCCATGAGCGATAAAATGTTGTCGGAGCGGATGAAGGATTTGGAATGTGAAGGGATCTTGATCCGTCACGTTTATCCTGAGACGCCGGTTCGGATTGAATATGAATTGACCGAGAAAGGGCGGGCACTTCGTCCGGTCATGGATGAGGTTCAAGCCTGGGCAACCGAGTGGATTAAGTGAACGACATGCCGTTACCGGCGAGCGGGCGGCATGAATACAATAGAAAGTGGGTGTACTTGTGGCTGAGGTAATTGTTATCGGAGCAGGACCGGCGGGAGCCAGCGCAGCGCTCTTCTTAGCCAAAGCGGGCAAAGAAACGCTCGTTCTGGACAGCAACGCCAGCATGACCAAACGGGCATGGATCGAGAATCATTACGGCGCGAAGGAGATTTCCGGGCCGGATCTGCTGAAGATCGGGCGGGAGCAGGCGGAGAAATTCGGCGCGAAATTCATTGAGGAAAAAGTGACGGGCATCGACACGAACGGCGGATCGAAAGTCACCGTCAAGACCGAATCCGGCCGCAGTTATGAAGCGTCCCATATCATATTGGCTACCGGTGCGTTAACCGAACTTGCAAGCGCTATCGGCTTGGAGCTGCAGGAAGGCCGCGAACCTAGAATCAAAACGGTCATTGCAACAGACGGCCAGGGCCGTACGAGTATTCCGCGCGTTTGGGCGGCAGGAACGGTAGCCGGAGTAAGCGTGCATACGATCATCACCGCCGGCGACGGTGCGAAGGTAGCGATTGAGCTGATCAGTGAGCTGAACGGCGAGCGCTACGTGGATCACGACGTACTTAAGTAATTACTATGAACATACGACAGGCCTCCTATTCCGGGAGGCCTTTATTTATGCGGAAATGAAGCCATGTACCGCAAAGTGAGCACAATCGCCAAACGGATTGCCTTCCTGCCGCCGATTCGAATAAAATTTGAGAACCAGCGCCTTGTCCGGTATCCTTAAGATAGGAATATTCCTATGCCCGAGTTGGGACAATGATAGGAGAAAGGCGGGGCGGCAATGCGCAAAAGATGGCGATGGCTTGTAGGATGGTTGGCAGGAATGGCGTTAATCGTGTCGGCGTGCGCCCAAGGCCAGATTACCGATCAACCGGCACCAGCGGAAACGCAGAGAATTGAGAAAGAACAGCCTAGCGACGATATTACGTTGACGATCGACGGAGGCACATTTATCCCTGACGTAACGCGCAGCCTGCATTATGACTATATGGAGGGCTTAACGGCGCGCTATGCCCTGGAAAGCAGCGGGATCGTCAGATTCACAGAGGATCGGTTGGCGATCTTGTCCGTTGGGGAGGTATCGCTGGATTCCACGCTGGAATGGGGCACTCGTCTGAACGACAAGGACCTGGCTTCCAGCAGTTGGGATCAGGAGCTGAAGGCCGGGGACAAGCTTCTCGTCTATGTCAAGACCGTGGACAGTTATGAAATGATCCCGCAGCAAGCGTCATTGCTGTTGACGATCGACGGGGGCAGCCAGAAGAAATATTATGTCAATAAATATGACGACAACACCACGGTCCGGGATCTTTTGAAACGAAGCGGCATCGTTCAGTTTAATCCCAACAACAAATCGATTGTGTCCGTCGGCGGTTATATACCTCAGGAGAACGAACAGTGGATTCTGAAGGTGAACGGGAAGAGGCTGCTGGACAATGGGCTGGACATGAGGTTAAAGCCGCAGGACAATGTGGAGGTTAGTTTAAAACATAAATAGCGACATGAAGGTTTTGATGGATCCGTATTCCTGGGTGTAGCCGGGGATGCGGATTTTTTCAATAGGTTTCACAAAAAAAATATGACAAAGTTTGTGTTAAATTTCACAATTTATGTGAATGCAATCACAAACTATCTTTGATTTGAACTTTATACTAAGTTCATCACTTAAAAATTGAACTATCGTGAAGAGAGAAGAGAACCCCGTTATTTATTTGGAGGAGGTATTGCGAACATGGGAACTGACAGAGAGAAACTGGTCGTAATCGGTAACGGAATGGCTGGTATCAGCGCCGTAGAGCAAATCCTGAAGCTGACTACGAAATTCGACATTACGGTATTCGGGAGCGAGCCGCATCCGAACTATAACCGGATTATGCTGTCATATGTACTGGAAGGCAGCAAAACGATGGACGATATCGTCCTGAACGACTTGAATTGGTACCAGAATAACGGAATTACGCTGCATATGGGAACCACCGTCGAACGCATCGATGCGGATGCCAAAGAGGTGGTGGCTGAAAACGGGCTGCGCGTTCCCTATGATAAGGTGCTTATTGCTACGGGCTCCACTTCGTTTATTCTGCCGATTCCAGGCAGCGACAAGGAAGGGGTCGTCGGTTTCCGCGACATTGCGGATTGCGAACAAATGCTGCAAGCGGCGAGAACCTGCAAGAAGGCCGCCGTCATCGGCGGCGGACTGCTCGGACTGGAAGCGGCTAAAGGCCTCGTACAGCTTGGCATGGATGTCACCGTCGTGCATTTGATGGAGGATCTGATGGAACGCCAATTAGACCCTCAGGCGGCCGGCATGCTGCAGGCGGAGCTGGAGCGGCAGGGCATTAAGTTCAAGATGGGCGCGCAGACGACGGAGCTGCTCGGCGATCGCCGGGTAAGCGGACTGCGCTTTGCGGACGGCACGGAGCTGGAAGCGGAGTTCGTCGTGATGGCAGTCGGGATCAAGCCGAACGTCGCCGTTGCCAAAGCCAGCGGACTCGAGGTCAACCGTGGGATCGTCGTCAACGATTACTTGCAGACATCGCTGGAAGGCGTATATTCGGTCGGTGAATGCACTGAACACCGCGGAATCTGTTATGGTCTGGTAGCGCCATTGTTCGAGCAGGGGATGGTGCTGGCCAAGCATATCAGCGGGGTGGAAACCGCTCCATATGAAGGCTCGGTCGTATCGACGAAGCTGAAAATTTCCGGCGTGGACGTCTTCTCCACCGGCGAATTTATCGACGGACCGGAGCATACGGTGATCGCCAGCAAGGACGATTGGAAACGGACGTACAAGAAAATATTGCTGAAGGATGGCAAGCTGGTGGGTGCGGTCCTGTTCGGCGACATTTCGGATTCGGCCGAACTGCAGAAGCTGATCAAGCAAGGCGCGGTGATGACCGACGAATTGTATGAATCGCTGATGGGCGGCGGCTGTTGCGGCGGAGCCAAGAAGAAGGCATCGGTCGAGACGATGAGCGACGATGAAATCGTCTGCGGCTGTAACGGAGTCACGAAAGGGACGATCGTGGATTGCGTCGTGAACCAGGGAATGACCACGGTGGATGAAATCAAGGCATGTACCGGGGCGACCCGTTCTTGCGGCGGCTGTAAACCGGTTGTAGAGCAAATCCTGCAGTATGTGCTTGGCGACGGCTTCACGCAAACGGCGAAGCAGGGCATTTGTGGCTGCACCACACTAAGCCGCGATGAAATCGTGGCAGAGATCAAGGCGAAAGGGTTGCAGACCACCAAAGAAGTGATGAACGTACTGGGATGGTCACAGCCGGAAGGCTGCTCGAAATGCAGACCGGCGATCAATTATTACCTGGGAATGATCTACCCGGACACGCATGAGGATGAGAAGGCTTCGCGGTTCGTCAACGAACGGTTGAACGCCAACATCCAGAAGGACGGCACGTATACGGTGGTCCCGCGGATGTACGGCGGCGTAACGACACCGGAAGATCTGAAGAAAATCGCCGACGTTTCTTTGAAATATGACGTCAAAGTGGTGAAGGTCACGGGCGGACAACGTCTCGACCTGATTGGCGTGAAGAAAGAGGATCTGCCGAAGGTTTGGGCGGAGCTGGATATGCCGTCGGGTTACGCCTATGCAAAATCGCTGCGTACTGTAAAGACCTGCGTTGGTTCGCAATTCTGCCGATTTGGCACCCAGGATTCGATGGGCATGGGCGCATTGCTGGAGCGTAAATTCGAGCGTCTGGACTTCCCGGCCAAATTCAAAATGGCCGTGAATGGCTGCCCGCGTAACTGCGCTGAATCGTGCACGAAGGATATTGGCATCGTCGGCAATGACGGCGGCTGGGAAATCTTCATCGGCGGCAATGGCGGGATCAAGGCACGGCTCGCGGATTCGCTGTGCAAGGTGAAAACCGATGAGGAATTAATCGAGCTGTGCGGTGCAATTATGCAGTATTACCGTGAGACCGGCAACTACTTAGAGAGAACATCGGAGTGGGTGGAACGGATGGGGCTTGAACATATCCGCTCGGTTGTCGTTGACGATCCGGAGAACCGCAAGGTGTTGATGGAACGCATTGAATTTGCCTTGAAGCAAGTGACCGATCCATGGAAAAAAGTGCTGAATGACGAGGAGCAGCGCGGCAAATTGTACCATTCATTGGAAATGAGCAGCCAGTTGTAGGACCACGTTCAAGCGAAAGGGGTTAAGGAGCATGAAGATGGAGTTGAATGGTGAAACGTTATACCCTGTCGGCGCCCTGGAGGATTTCCTGCCGCAGATCGGGCGTGTTGTGGAGGCGGGCGGTCGGCAGATCGCCGTCTTCCGCACGTCGGATGACCGCCTATTTGCAGCGTTAAATCAAAATCCGCATCCGAAGGGCGGCCCATTGGCCGAGGGCATGGTGTCGGGTCATTATCTGTACGATCCGTTGTACGACTGGAAAATCGATTTGACGACCGGGCTTGTTCAAGCGCCGGATACCGGTCAAGCCGTGATGTTCCCGGTTAAGGTGGAGAACGGGCAGGTATTCGTTGCCGCAGCCGGGCTGCAGCAGGTGTAACGCGGCGGGCAAAAGCGCGGTGATCGGAAGGTCGCCGCGTTTTTTTAACCTAAGGAAACGAGATGGGGGAGGAACTGAGATGTTTACGCCAAATGTGGAAGCGATTGTGGAAGTAGCAGTTAAGAAAAAGGAGAAGATGAATGAAAGCTTGCCCAGGTATCTCGTGTCAGCCATGCTGGCAGGGGCTTATGTCGGTTTAGGCATCATCTTGATCTTTAGCATCGGCGGGCCGCTGGCCGCGGCTAAATCGCCGTACCAGACGATGCTCATGGGGATGTCTTTCGGATTAGCGCTGACGCTGGTCGTATTTGCAGGCTCGGAGCTGTTCACCGGCAACAATATGTTCTTTACGGCAAGCACGCTGGCGAAACGGACGACGGTTGGAGATACGGCCAAGAACTGGACCCTCGTATTCCTCGGCAACCTCGCCGGCGCGCTGGTGCTCTGTCTGCTGATCGTCGGCAGCGGGTTGTTCAAGACGGCTGCGCCGGAGCATTTGATCTTTGCCGCTTCAGCCAAAAAGATGGGCGCCCCGGTGTCAGAGCTGTTCTTCCGCGGCATTCTGTGCAACTGGCTCGTCTGTCTGGCGCTCTGGATGGCGAACCGGGCCAAGGAGGATATCGCCAAGCTGGTCCTGATCTGGTGGTGCCTCTATGCGTTTATCGCCAGCGGTTACGAGCACAGCGTCGCCAATATGACCCTGCTCAGCTTGTCGCTGCTGCTGCCGAACCATCCGGACACGATCACGATGGCCGGTTGGCTGCACAACATGGTGCCGGTGACGCTGGGCAACATGGTTGGCGGAGGCGTCTTCGTCGGCATGGCTTACTGGTTTATTTCGCCTGTTCGCAAGAAAGCCTAAGGCACACGAGATGCGCCATCCCCCAAGCCCATTTGGCTTGGGGGTCTTTGCCTTGCCTTGCGTTGTCTTGCAGGGATAGACCCAAGCAAAAAACCGCCCAACCAGGAAGGACGGTTCGGATCGCTAGAAGGCGGTACTAGCGTCTATAGGAAGGAGCTGTCGGCGCTTAGATGCGGCAAATTTCGTTCGGACAAAGCTCACAGTGGCAAATATCCTGCAGCATGACGAGATCCTTGATCACGATCATGCCGTTCTCGTACTCCAGTGCATCTTTCTTACGCAGGTCGCTCAGCATCCGGTTGACGCTCTCGCGCGTTGCGCCGATCATATTGGACAAGTCGGTGTGGGTGATCTTCTTGTTGATCAGAATCGTGTCCCCATGCTGCTCGCCGTAGGTATTGCTGAGGCGAATCAATGTCGAACATAAAGCGCCTGGTTTGCCGTACATCATCAAATCGCGGAATTTCGTCTGCGTCAAACGGTGGTGGATCCCCATCCATTTCATGAAATCGATGGCGAAATCGCAATGCTGGCAGATCATAATCTCCAGATCCTTCTGCTCGATCACGCCGATTTCGCAGTCTTCGATGACTTCAGCGGTAAAGCTGTGCTTCGTGCTGAAGAACGGATCGGCTTGACCAACCATGTCGCCGCGCCCATACATGTAGAGGATCAGTTCCTTGCCTTCGTCCGTCGATTTGGTCAACTTCACGCGGCCGCGCTTGATGTAGAACAGTTTATCGGAAAAGTCACCTTCCCAGAACAAATGCGTCCCCTCGGGATAAGCTTTGTCTTTCATCGTAACGAGAAGGCGATTGAAGTTTTGCTCTGTAAAACAGCTCGTATTGCCGCGGGGCAGGGTGGCATTTACAATTTCACTCATCATCGATTTCCCCTTTGTGTTCCAAATTTTTCTGAAAATTTTAAATTAATTATATAACGTTTTTTCGTGATTTTGGGGGCCGTAAAGCCTGAAAAAGTGTCGAAATTTCAACATTGTGAGAAAATTCACTTTGTTAAGCGAGAGAATCCGTTATAGATTGGGCAAATTAACGGGTTATGAAGGCCATGATCGCAAGGGCAAAACTCTACACTATGTAAAGTATATATGAAAATAAACTCATGGCAAGTGAAAACTTTCAATTTTCTTTAAAGTATGTGAAATAATTCACTATACATCGATCATGCCCTGTGCTATGATCAAGACATAAAGAGAAGCGCACAAGCTTCATAAGGGTTCGCTTGCAAGTGAAAATTTTCACGAATTGATATTCACTCCATTCGCAGGCAAATCCTTAACCCAATCTTAGGAGGATGAGAGAGATGGCCGTTAAAAACGAAGTGGCTCCAAAAGCGCAGGCAACCGCACAAGATTACATTCAAACCTTGATCAACAAAGCAAAGAAAGCTTCTGAAGCCTTCATGAGCATGGATCAGGAGCAAATCGACAACATCGTGCAGGCGATGGCTTTGGCCGGTCTCGACAAACACATGCATCTCGCAAAACTGGCAGTTGAAGAAACGGGACGCGGGGTCTACGAGGACAAAATCATCAAGAACATGTTTGCGACCGAATACATCTGGCACAGCATCAAGTACGACAAAACCGTAGGCGTGATCGAAGACAATCCTTACGACAGCTTCCAAAAGATCGCCGAGCCGGTAGGGATTATCATGGGGATTACCCCGGTGACCAACCCGACGTCGACCACCATCTTTAAATCTCTGATCGCCATCAAAACGCGCAACCCGATCATTTTCGGTTTCCACCCCTCCGCTCAAGCCTGCAGTACGGAAGCCGCTAAAATATTGCTCGAAGCCGCCGTTAAACACGGAGCGCCGGCTGACTGCATCCAGTGGATCGAAAATCCTTCCATGGATCGCACAAACGCGCTGATGAATCACCCGGACGTAGCTTGCATCTTGGCAACCGGCGGATCCGCCATGGTTAAGGCTGCATACAGCTGCGGCAAACCGGCTCTGGGCGTTGGCCCTGGGAACGTTCCTTGCTTTATTGAGAAGAGCGCAGATCTGGATCAAGCGGTGAACGACCTGATCCTGTCCAAAACGTTCGACAACGGGATGATTTGCGCATCCGAACAGGCTGTCATTATTGAAGAACCGATTTTCGACCAAGTGAAGAAGAAAATGATCGCCAACGGCTGCTATTTCGTAAATAAAGACGAGGCTGCCAAGCTGACTGCAGGCGCCATCATCGCCGACAAATGTGCGGTGAATCCTTCGATCGTTGGCCAGTCGGCGATGAAGATCGCGGAAATGTGCGGCATCGACGTACCGGCCGGGACGAAAATTCTCGTTGCCGAAATTGAAGGCGTGGGTCCGAAGTTCCCGCTGTCCGCGGAGAAATTGAGCCCTGTGCTTGCGTGCTATAAAGTGAAAAACGCCGAGCAAGGCATCGAACGCGCTCTGGAAGTTGTTCAATTCGGCGGCATGGGCCACTCTTCGGTGATTCACTCGAACAACGAGGAAGTCATTCAGAAGTTCTCGGATCGGTTGCCAACCTGCCGGATCCTGGTGAATCAGCCTTCCTCGCAAGGCGGGATCGGCGATATCTACAACACGAACCTGCCGTCGCTGACGCTGGGCTGCGGATCGTACGGGCGCAACTCGACTTCGTCGAACGTGACAGCCATCAATTTGATCAACGTGAAAAGGGTGAATCGTCGGACCGTGAACATGCAGTGGTTTAAGGTGCCAAGCAAAATTTATTTCGAGAAAAATTCGACGCAATACTTGGCCAAAATGCCGGATATCTCCCGCGTGCTGATCGTCACCGACCCGATGATGGTCAAACTGGGTTACGTGGAAAGAGTCGAGCACTATCTGCGTCAACGGCAAACGCCGGTTGCCATCGAAGTCTTCTCCGACGTCGAGCCGGATCCATCGACAACGACGGTGGAACGCGGTACCGAGCTGATGGCCAAATTCCAGCCGGACTGCATCATCGCTTTGGGCGGCGGTTCGCCGATGGACGCCGCAAAAGGCATGTGGCTGTTCTATGAATATCCGGATACCGATTTCCATAACCTGAAGCAAAAATTTATGGATATCCGGAAACGGATCTACAAATATCCGCGCCTGGGCCAAAAAGCGAAATTCGTGGCCATTCCGACGACGTCGGGGACCGGTTCCGAAGTCACTTCGTTTGCGGTCATCACGGATAAAATCAACGGCAACACGAAATACCCGCTGGCGGATTACGAGTTGACACCGGACGTGGCGATCATCGATCCCGAGTTCGTTTACAGCTTGCCGAAGGTTGCGGTAGCCGATACCGGGATGGACGTCCTGACGCATGCGATCGAAGCTTATGTATCGGTGATGGCCAACGACTATACGGACGGTTTAGCAATCAAAGCGATCCAACTGGTATTCCAATACCTCGAGAAATCGGCGCTCACCGGCGACAAGCTGGCCCGCGAGAAAATGCACAACGCATCGACCCTTGCCGGCATGGCGTTCGCCAATGCGTTCCTTGGCATCAACCACAGCTTGGCGCACAAGTGGGGCGGTCAATACCATACGGCGCATGGGCGCACCAATGCGATCCTGATGCCGCACGTCATCCGCTACAATGCGAAGAAACCAACGAAGTTCGCGGCATGGCCGAAATACACGAACTTCGTAGCTGACGAGCGTTACGCGGAAATCGCCCGCATTCTGGGTCTGCCGGCACGCACGACGGAAGAAGGCGTGAAGAGCTTGATCAAGGCGATCCGCGACCTGAACAAGAAACTGGGCATTCCGGAAACGTTCCAAGAGCTTGGCTTCGATCCGAAGGATTTCGAATCGCGCGTCGACTACCTGGCGGACCGTGCATTTGAAGACCAATGTACGACGGCGAATCCGAAGCTGCCGCTGGTCAGCGAGCTGGCGGAAGTTTACCGCGATGCCTTCTACGGAAGATTTGAAGAATAAGTGAACAGCCCTGAATGAAAACGTGACAAATATCACTTAATGTGATATTTGTCACAATCTTTTTAGCGGGGTTAAGCTATGATTACAATATAAATGATCCCTCATAGATTTATGATGGAATGAAACCCGGTCCTCAAGCCCGGGCACAATAATTGACTAAGTTGTGAAAATTGTCACAAATTTTAAGGGATCATGAGGCGCGGAATATACCTTCAAACCGCGACCACTATATAAATGGAGGGAATAAAGATGTCGGTGATCGAAAAAGAAGTACAAGACGTGCAAAACGCATGGAGAGGCTTCAAACCGGGTAAATGGATGAATGAGGTGAATACCAAGGATTTCATCGATACGAACATCACGCCTTATCACGGCAACGAAGCTTTCCTGAAAGGCCCAACATCCAACACCAAGGCGCTGTGGGATATCGTATCGACCTTGTCGAAGAAGGAGAGAGAAGCAGGCGGCGTACTGGATGTAGACGTAAATACGCCATCGACCATTACTTCTCATGCTCCTGGATATCTGGACAAAAACAAAGAACAAATTGTTGGTGTACAAGGTTCCGCGCCTTTCCAACGCACGATCCGTCCTAACGGCGGCATCCGGATGGTCATTACCGCTTGCAAAGCCTACGGCTTCGAACTTCCGGAAGAAATCGTGGATCTGTATACGAACGTTCGCAAAACACATAACCAAGGCGTATTCGATGCCTATACAGCAGAAATGAGAAATGCCCGCCATACCGGGATTATTACCGGTTTGCCGGATGCTTACGGCCGCGGCCGCATCATCGGCGACTACCGCCGCGTAGCTCTGTACGGCGTGGATTTCCTGATCAACCAAAAGAAACAAGAGCTTGACGAGCTGGACGTCGACGTGATGAGCGAAGAAATCATCCGCCAACGCGAAGAGTTGTCCGAGCAAATCCGCGCTTTGGGCGAGTTGAAGCAACTGGGTCAAATGTACGGATTCGACATCGCCAGACCGGCAAACAATGCGAAAGAAGCTTTCCAATGGCTGTATTTCGGATACCTCGCAGCTGTTAAAGAACAAGACGGCGCTGCAATGTCCCTTGGCCGCGTATCTTCGTTCCTGGACGCTTACATCGAACGCGACTTGGCTGAAGGCACATTGACGGAAGAAGCGGCTCAAGAATTGGTCGACCACTTCGTCATGAAGCTGCGGATCGTGAAATTCCTGAGAACTCCGGAATATAACGAACTGTACAGCGGCGACCCGACATGGGTAACCGAATCGATCGGCGGGATGTCCGTGCAAGGCGTAACCCGCGTCACGAAGAACAGCTTCCGCTTCCTGCACACGCTCTACAACCTGGGAGCTGCTCCAGAACCTAACCTGACGGTGCTGTGGTCGGATAAATTGCCGGATGCGTTCAAGAAATATTGCGCGAAGGTATCGATCGAGACCAGCTCGATTCAATACGAGAACGACGACCTGATGCGTCCGATCTACGGTGACGACTACGGTATCGCTTGCTGCGTATCCGCGATGAGAATCGGGAAGCAAATGCAATTCTTCGGCGCCCGTGCGAACCTGGCCAAATGCTTGCTGTACGCAATCAACGGCGGCAAAGACGAAAGATACGGCACGCAAGTAGGTCCGGAATATCCGGCGATCACCTCCGAATATCTGGATTACGACGAAGTGATGAAACGCTTCACTCCGATGATGGAATGGCTGGCCAAATTGTATATCAATACGCTGAACGTCATTCACTACATGCATGACAAATACGCTTACGAACGGATTGAAATGGCGCTGCATGATCGCGACATTCTGCGGACGATGGCTTGCGGTATCGCCGGCCTGTCGGTTGTGACCGACTCGCTCAGCGCGATCAAATACGCGAAGGTTAAACCGATCCGCAACGAAAACGGCATCGCCGTTGACTTCGAAATCGAAGGCGAATTCCCTTGCTACGGCAACAACGACGAGCGCGTTGACCAAATCGCCGTGAATCTGGTGGAATCGTTCATGAGCATGATTCGCAAGCACCAAACTTACCGGAACGCCATGCCAACGCAATCGATCTTGACAATCACCTCGAACGTTGTATATGGTAAGAAAACAGGTACAACGCCTGACGGACGTAAAGCCGGCGAACCGTTCGCACCTGGTGCGAACCCGATGCACGGCCGCGATAAGAAAGGTGCCTTGGCTTCCTTGAGCTCGGTCGCAAAACTGCCTTACGAGCACAGCTTGGACGGCATCTCGAACACCTTCTCGATCGTACCGAAGGCGCTCGGCAAAGACGAAGCAACCCGGATCTCGAACCTCGCTTCGATGATGGGCGGTTACTTCGGCAGCAACGCGCATCACTTGAACGTTAACGTCTTTGACCGTGAGACGCTGCTTGATGCGATGGATCATCCGGAGCAATATCCGCAATTGACGATCCGCGTATCGGGTTATGCGGTGAACTTCATCAAGTTGACTCGCGAACAACAGCTGGATGTTATCAATCGGACGTTCCACGGCACAATGTAAGGACCTGCTGACAAGCAGCAACAATTGAAGCTGAACGATAGAATGGGGAGTTAGGCATGATCGCCTTTCTCCTCATTCCTTTCTTAGAGCTTATTATAGAAAGGGTGACGAAGATGCTTAAAGGTCGCATTCATTCATTGGAAACTTTCGGAACGGTAGATGGACCGGGGATTCGTTTCGTCCTCTTTATGCAGGGCTGCTTGCTGCAGTGCCAGTATTGCCATAACCCGGACACCTGGAGCCTGACGGAAGGCAAGGAGATGACCGTGGAAGAAGTGCTCGCAGAAATCGAACCGTACTTGAGCTATTACCGCTCGTCCGGCGGCGGGCTGACGGTATCCGGCGGCGAAGCGACGCTGCAGGCGCCGTTCGTAACCGAATTGTTCCGGGAAGTGAAGAAACGCTGGAACCTTCATACGACGCTGGATACAAACGGCTACAACGAAGGGGACAAGATTCGTGATTTGCTGGATGTCACTGATTTGGTCCTGCTGGATTTGAAGCATATCGACAACGAGAAGCATATCAAGCTGACCGGGAAACCCAATGACCGGATGCTGAAAATCGCACGCTGGCTGTCCGACCATGACCGGAAAATGTGGATTCGTCACGTTTACGTGCCGGGCATCCATGGCGATGAGCAGGATTTGCTGGAGCTGGGCCGTTTTATCGGCAGTCTGCAGGGGGTAGAGAAGTTTGAAATCCTCCCTTATCACCAAATGGGTGTTTACAAATGGCAGGAACTCGGTTGGGCGTACCCGCTCGAAGGCGTTCCTTCTCCAACGGACGAAGAGATCGAACGAGCTTATCGTTTGATTCATGAAGGCGAGCGGCAAGTTGCAGCTAATTCGTAAGTTCGCGTAATGTTTTCTTACACTAAAAAATGATTTTCGAACCTAAAGCGGTTAAACCTTTCGATAGATGTTAGGTTTAACCGTTTTCATTTTGCAATTTAGATGATATTATCCCCTTAATAGAAAAATGTCCTCCTTATCAAAGGTGATGGCGCTTTCTATAATGAGGGTGTATCCCATAAACGAGTTTGAGGAGGGTCTATCAAACATGAGGAAGAGTTTGGTGCTGCTGCTGTCTTTGGTGTTTATCGCATCCGCATTGTTAGCGGGCTGCGGCAATTCCGGCAACAACGGGAAAAATGCTGCCCCTACCCCGGCGAACGAAGGCCAGGGCACGTCCAATGCGGGGACGGAAACGGAAACGAATAACGATCCGTTTGAAATTACGATCCGCCACACGCAGGTAGGGGAATCCAAGAAGTTCCGCCTGGCGATGCTGGAGGATGTCGTCAAACAAACGGAAGCCGCTGTACCGGGCTTAACCATTAAGCTGGATGCGGTTGACTCCGAAGTGAACCGCAAAGAGAAATTGCGGGGCGAAATGGCTGCGGGCAAACCGCCGGAAATTTTCGACGTATTCGGCAGCCCGGATGCCCAGCTGTACGCTAAGGAAGGCTTGATGCTGGACTTGGCGCCGATCATCGAAGAATTAGGGATTAAAGATAAATTTACGACACTCGATCCGTTTACCTTGGACGGGAAAGTGTACGGTCTGCCGATCGGCGGCTCGATCGAAGGTTACTTCTATAATAAAGAGTATTTCGAATCCAAGGGCTTAACGGTGCCGAAGACGCTTGGGGAACTGGAGCAAATCGCCGAGAAAATCAAGGCGGACGGTAAAATTCCGTTTGCCCAATCGTCCAAGGATGCCTGGATCCCGCTGATGACGACCAACAACCTGTGGTCGTATTATGCCGGACCGGAGATCACGTACGGCTTCAAGGCGGGCACAACCAAATGGACGGACGAGAAGATGGTCGCGGCCATTGCCAAACATCAGGAATGGGTGAAAAAAGGGTATTTCAAAAAAGGCGAGCTTGGTTTTGAATACGCGGATATGAGAAACCAGATCATTACGGGCGAAGCGATCATGATGATGGACGGCTCGTGGGCGAACTCCGTGTTCCGCGATCCGGCCCAAGCCGGCGATATGGTCGGCAAAATCGGCTTCTTCAACATGCCGCCGGTGAATGCAGGCGATCCGGTCGTTGTGATGCAGGACGCGAACAACGGGTACGGCTTCTCCAGCGCTGTTGCGGACGATCCGCGGAAGCTTGCCGCAGTGAAAGAGTTTATCAAGAACATGTGGACGGATGAGATGCAACTGCGCGGCTTGAAGGAAGACGGCGTGCTGCCGGCGATGAAGATGGATCTGGAGCAGATGAAGACGGCGTCCGACGACCCGTTAATGCAGGATATTTTCAAAGCGGTGAGCGAAATTGGCACTTCCTTCCCGGCGTTTGACGCACTGGTGCAAGCCGAAGTGAATACCGCGCTCAGCATGGGGATCCAACAGATTATCGGCGGTGAAATCGAGCCGGCGAAAATGCTGGAAAATGTCCAGGCGGCGCAAGATACGGCCAATGCCGCGGCGGAATAAATTTTAGTATGAAAAACGAGCAAGGGCGTCACCCGCCGGCAGCGGTTCAGGGGACGCCCTTGCTTCCAACTACGGAGGTATTGGCATGAACAAAGCGCTCAGAAGTCCTCTGATTTATAGTTTGTTTGTTCTCCCGGCATTGATCTTGTTCCTTGCCTTCTTTATCTATCCGATCTTTACGGCCGTCAATAACAGCTTTACCAGCTGGAACGGGATTTCCAAGCATATGACTTATATCGGATTCGATAATTACGCGATGGCGTTCGAGGATCAAGCTTTCTGGAAATCGGTGCGGAACAACGTGTATTTTATTTTGTTCTCCTGCCTGATCCAGGTGCCATTGATCGTTTTCTTCTCTCTGTTAATCGCAAACGTCAAGAAGCTTAAGGGGTTGTACAAGACGGCTGTTTTTATGCCGTCCATTATGTCGACTGCCGTCATAGGCATTTTATGGGGGTTCATCTATAACCCCGATTTTGGGCTCATGAACCAATTGCTAGGGGTGTTCGGCATTTCCCCGGTATATTGGCTGTCCGACAAAAATTGGGCGATGATCTCCATCCTGATCACGAATGCCTGGCAGTGGACGGGGTTCTACATCGTCATGGTGCTGGCGGCCATCCTGGCGATTCCGCGCGAGTTGGACGAAGCGGCGGCGATCGACGGGGCGAACGGCATTCAACGGGCCGTCAAAATTACGATCCCGCTGATTATGCCGATCGTTAGCGTTGTGATCATGCTGTCGGTGGCCGGCGCCATGAAAGCGGCCGATATCGTGCTGGTGATGACCAAAGGCGGGCCGGCCGGTTCAACCGACGTGATGGCGACCTACATGATCCGCTACGCTATTACCAGCTTCCGCCACGGGTTTGGCAATGCCATCGCCGTGCTCATTTTTGTGTTTACAATCATCATTACCGCCTTGTATCAAATTCTCGTTGTTCGGCGTACAGAAAGGATTGAATACTGATGAGAATGCTGAAAAAGTCGATCCCGCATCTGTTTCTGATGGCTTATTTGCTCATCATTTTATATCCGTTTCTGTTCGTGTTGTTCTCCTCGGTCAAAACCGACAACCAGGCGATCGCATCGAATCCGTTTGGTCTGCCGTCGTCAATCATTTTCGACAACTATGTCAACGCTTGGGTAAACGCCAAAATCAGCACGTTTTTCTTTAACAGCTTGTACATCGGCGTGTTGTCGGCATGCTTATCCATTCTGTTTGCCGCAATGCTCGCCTTTGCCGTCACGCGGATGCGGTACAACCGGATCAGTGCGATCTTGTTTCAGCTCATCCTGCTGGGGATGTTGATCCCAAACAACTCGCTCCTGCTGCCGATTTACGGGATGATGCGCAACCTGAATGTACTCGACACGCATATGGCGCTCATTTTGCCTTATGTGGCCAATGCGATTCCGTTCTCGGTCATCATCCTGGCGGCGTTCTTGCGCTCCATTCCCGGTGAAATCGAGGAAGCTGCCGTCATGGACGGCTTGTCATCCGCCGGCATGTTCTTCCGAATCATGCTCCCGCTTACGGTTCCGGCGATCGTGACGGTGTTCATCATCAATTTTCTCGGCAACTGGAATGAATTTTTGCTGGCCAACTATTTCTTGTCCAGTGAAGAGTTGCGTACGCTTCCGGTTGGCATGGTTGGCTTCCGCGACGCTTACAACACGAACTATGCGCAGATGTCCGCCGGCATTGTGTTCAGCGTTCTGCCCGTCATGATCATCTATGCGGTGCTTCAGGAAAAAATAATTGAAGGCGTCACGGCCGGCAGCGTTAAAGGATAGACGGAGGCGTGATAGAATAAGGTTAGTCTTACCATTTGGGAGCTGCCGCCGATGAATTTGCGAATCAAGCTGTTTACCGCTTTTTTGGGCCTAGTGATCATTCCTTTATTTATACTTGGGATCATTACGTTCCTAATCACGTTTAACTCTATCGAGAAGAAATACAGCCAGCAGGCGGAATATTCGCTGAAAGCCATCGGCTACAGCATCAAGAACGTCTTCCAGGAGATGGACAATGTCACCGATAACGGCATTGCCAAAGGGGTATTCCAGGCTGCATTGTCGGCGAAGGACCCGGATACCCAGGATTTGACGGCCACGACCCAGTTGGAGCTGAATGCCAATCAGCGAAATTTCCGGTCCTTGCTGTACAGTCATCCGGCCATCGACTACGCGTTTCTATATAACATCCACGGGGGCCGGGCATCCAATGTCATTGCGATTTTCAACAAGGAAAATTTTGAGACGCTGCCGTACGAGAAATTCAAGGAGCATCCTTTATATAGCGAAGTGATGGCCCTTAACGGCCAGCCTAAATGGATTGCTCCCCACGAGTACCCGGAATTAACCGGGTCGGACAACGTGTTCACGCAAATTCGCCTGATTAAGGAGCTGAGCAATCTGGATCGGGTGGGCGTACTGGTGGTGCAGATCAAGAACTGGGAGTTCGAGAAGATTTTCCAGAACCTGAAGCTGGGCAGCCAAATGCGGGATACCCGGTTTATGCTGGTTAATGATAAGGGCTTGATTTTGTACGATTATCAATCCGAGCTGGATGGTCATCAAATCGGGGCCTATCTGCCGAAGGAATGGGAACTTGGCGAGGGTTATCGGAGTTTTAAAGGCAAATTTAACAGCCAGGAGAGCGTTATATCGATCTACAAACTGCAAGATTACCCGTGGAGCCTCGTCTCGGTAACTTCCTGGAGTTATTTGTCGCAAGAGGTAACCACCTTTGCCAAATGGTTTGTCGCCATTATCTGCATCTGCGTGCTGACGGCGATGTTGTTCAACTTCATCTTTATCAATCGGATTACCGGAACGATCGGCGTGATCGTAAGGTTTATGCGCAAGGTGGAGAGCGGGGATCTGAACGCCCGGGTCGATGAGAAAGGGGATGACGAGCTGCTCCTGCTGCAGAAGGGCTTCAACAACCAGATGGATAAAATCAATGAGCTGTTTGAGCAAGTCAAGCGGGAGCAACTGCAGAAAGCCAATGCCGAGCTGCGCGTCCTCCAGGCCCAGATCAAACCGCATTTCCTGTTTAATACGCTGGAGTCGATCAACGTGCTTGCGGTTCAGAACGAGGGGCGCAAGGTCAGCGAAATGGTGCTGCGGCTGGCCAGCATTTTGCGAATCAGCATTCAGGATAAGGAAGAAATCAAGCTAAGCCTGGAAATTGAGCATTTGCGAAGTTATTTGGAAATTCAGAAATTCCGGTTCGACGAGCTGTTTGAGTATACGATTGAGATACCGGACGAAATGAAGAATTGCCTGCTGCTCAAGCTGACTTTGCAGCCGCTTGTGGAGAACAGCATTCAGCACGGGTTTGAGGGGATCGATTATAAAGGCAGGATCACGGTCACGGGGAGAATGGAACAAGACCGCATCCTGCTGCGGATTGAAGATAACGGAATCGGGATGACGAACGAGCAGTTGGCGAAGATCCAATATGCGGATTTGGACGATCCGGCGTATCGTTCCTTGGCGCCTTACCCCAGTCATGAACGCCGGGGCCTGGGACTTCGCAGTGTGTATGACCGGCTGAGATTTCAATACGGAAGCAGATATGGCTTGTTTATTTGTTCGCAGCCCGGATTGGGGACGACGATTCAGTGTGTAATACCAAGATATGGGGCGGGTGATTCCGATGAGATTAAAAGCGCTGCTGGTTGACGATGAAATTCATATTCTCACGAACTTGTCGAAGGTATTGCCTTGGGAAGAAATAGGGTTCGAACATGTCTTGATGGCCAAGAACGGCAAGGAGGCGTTGGAGTTAGCCTCTCAACATCGTCCTGATTTGATCTTGAGCGATATTCGCATGCCGGTGATGGACGGCATTCAATTGCTGCAGGAGCTTCGGGAGCGGGAGATTCCTTGCGAAATCTTGCTGTTGACCGGTTATCAGGAATTTGAATATGCTCGAACGGCGATCCGGTACGGGGTTAAGGATTACATTTGCAAGCCGATTAATTACTTTGAGCTGGAGGAGACGGTTCGGACTGTCGCCAAGCAGATCCGGGAGAAGCGCAAAAATCTGAACAAAGAACAACGACTCCATCAAGTGGTCGATTTGGCCAATGAGAATTTTCTATTGCATTCTCTGCTTGGTCAGGAGACTGACGGGGAAGGGCTCCTATGGGACGAGGAGGACGGTCAAATGGAGCAGCGCCGTTATTCTATGCTTCTGTTGGATCTCGAAGGATATTCGCATCGTTCCATCGTCTGGACGCTTCATGAGCGAAAGGCCTGGAATTTGCACATCAGACATGCGTTGAAGGAGATATTTGGCGAGCTGCTGCCCGATCTGACCGTCCTGCAGATTCGTGAAGGCGAATGGTGTTTGGTATTCCCCGCCTCCGCCGCGGATGAGCCCCTCGATGAGGAGGCGCTGATGGCGGGGTATGAGCAGATTCGGCAGCTTATCCGAAGCAAGGAAGAGCTGCCGGTACGTATAGGCATGTCCGCTCAGCCCTCTCGGCTGCAGGAATTGTCGGTACTGTACCATCGCTTGCAGCACCGGTTGATTTTAGGCTCGGCGCAGGGTGGTTTGGTGGAAGCGGATTGGGTGTCGGCGGATGAACTTCGAGCGGATACGGATGCCGTGGACTTGCAATGGGGCTGGATCGAACAGCTGGGAACCGGACTGCGCAACGGAAGCCATGAGGCGTTGGAACGCATCACCGGGGAACTGAAATCGTTCTATGGCCGACTCGACGAGCAACGGGCCGGTGCGGCGGAGAAGCTGATGCATTATTTGCTGATTCATCTGCTGCGGGAAATGCGCGAGCTGCAAATGCTGCCGCTGGAGCAGGAAGAAGCGTTATGGCAGCGGCTGCGGGAGCCGATGAGCCTGAAGGAGCTGCTGTCGCTGATTCTCTCGCTTATCGAGCAGTCGCGCAGTTGCCTGTCGGCGAAGAAGTCCACGGAACTGCTGATGATGTCCGCGCAAAGCTATATCCAGAACCATCTTGGCCACGACTTTGGAATCGAGGACATCGCCGATTACCTCGGGATCAGCAGCAGTTATTTCTGTTTGCTCTTCAAGAACCATTTTGGCGAAACGTTTGTGGAATATTTGACGAAGCAGCGGATGGAGATGGCCAAATGTTTGCTGCGAAGCAGCGAGCGTTCGATCGCCCAGATCGGGATCTCCATCGGCTACCAGGAACGACGTTATTTCACCAAGGTCTTTCAGAAGTATACCGGGATGACGCCGTCGGACTTTCGGCAGAAGGAATCGAATGTATCTTAGGTCGGATGGAGCTTACGGTTGGGGATTTACGATTTGATGAGGGGGACGGCACGTGGATTTGAAGGCATGGACGTTGGAGGAGAAGATCGGGCAGCTGTTTATTTGCGGATTTCACAGCTTGGTGCCGGACGAACAGATTCGGACGTTGGTGGAGCGATATCATGTAGGCGGCGTAGTCTACTTCCGCCGGAATATCGCTTCGGTGGAGCAGCTCGCCGCGTTGTCGCGGAGCCTGCAAGCGTTGCCGCGGAGCAAGCCGGAGCTCCCGCTGTTCATCTCGATCGACCAAGAGGGCGGCATGGTGGCCCGGCTGGATCACGAAGGAATGAGCCGGATTTCCGGCAATATGGCGCTGGGGGCCGTCGATGAACCGGCGCTGACGGAGGAGGTTGCGAGACTGGCCGCGAAGGAGATGCTGCAGCTCGGCATCAATTTCAACTTTGCGCCATGCGTCGATGTCAACAACAATCCGGCGAATCCCGTGATTGGCGTCCGTTCATTCGGGGAACGCCCGGAGCGGGTAGCCGTACATGGGGCCGCAGCGGTACGCGGGTACCAGGCCCGGGGCGTGATCGCAACGGCGAAGCATTTTCCGGGCCATGGGGATACGGCGGTGGACTCCCACCGCGGCTTAGCCAGCGTCCCGCACGGGAAGGAGCGGCTGAACCAGGTGGAGCTGGCGCCGTTCCGCGAAGCGATTGCGGCGGGCGTCGACGCGATTATGACGGCGCACGTGATCTTTCCGGCGTTCGAGCCGGAACGGATTCCGGCGACGCTGTCGCACCGCGTGCTGACCGGCTTGCTTCGCGAGGAACTGGGCTTCGGCGGGCTGATCGTCACCGATTGCCTGGAGATGAAGGCCATTGCGGAGCATTACGGGA
The DNA here is from genome assembly GCF_900021165.1 of Paenibacillus phocaeensis. Lineage (GTDB taxonomy): Bacteria > Bacillota > Bacilli > Paenibacillales > Paenibacillaceae > Fontibacillus > Fontibacillus phocaensis. The sequence continues at coordinate 745,990 of NZ_FCOQ01000018.1, forward strand.
TCGCCGAAGGGGCGGTGCAGGCGATCGAAGCCGGCGCGGACCTGGTGCTCGTGAGCCATACGCTGGCCGACCAGCGTGCAGCGATCGAGCGGGTGGCCGAAGCGGTGCGAAGCGGCCGAATCCGCGAAGCGCGAATCGACCGCTCGCTGGAGCGCATTTTGGCGCTCAAGGCGAAGCGGATCGGCAGCGCGGCGCAGGCGGTGGCCGCAGCGACCGCGGAGGCAGGGCCGCTGACGCCGGAGGCGGAGAGCGGCGCGCTGCTGCGGAGAGCGGCGGAGCGCAGCGTGACGCTTGTGAAAGGGACGGGCAGCCTGCCGCTCGAGAGCGACCGGCCGGTGCTGGTCGTCTGGCCGGAACTGCGGCATCGTACCGAAGTCGACGAACCGGCGGTGCATCCCTATACGCTGGCGGATGCCCTGCGACCGCTGCATGGCCAGGTGGTCACGGCGGTGATCGGGACTCAGCCTAGCGATGAGGAGATTGCCGCGGTGCTGGAGCGGGCCCAAGAGTTCGGCCAGATCGTCGTGGCTACCTATACGGCGGAGGGAGCGATTCCCGAAGGCCAGCAAACGCTGGTACGGCGTCTCGGGCAGCTCTCAGGCAAACGAGTGATGGTTGTGTCTACGCGCAATCCTTACGATCTGAACGCGTTTCCGGAGATCGAGACGTACCTCTGCTTGTATGAGAATCGCCCGTATTCACTGGATGCGGCGGCCAAGGTACTGGTTGGCGAGACGCAGGCACGAGGCGTCTTGCCCGTCAGTTTAGTTCAAGCTTAACGCAGGTTTAACCGTAGCGCCCGGGATGGATTTCCGGGCGTTTTTTGCGCCGGTTTGTCAAAAAATAAAGGAAAATGCGGCAGTGAACGACGGCTTTTGCTATTTTATTGTGGATTCTGTCAGCAACTTTTCGTTTTAACCTGCGTTTAATACATTGTGAGATTAAAGGGTGTTTTACAAAATGGGAGAGTAAGGGAGTTTAAGCATGAATTTAAAGAGAGTGTTAATTACCACGATGTTGGTGGCATCCCAAATTGCCATGGTGCTTCCGGCTAGTGCGGAGGAATTGGGACAAGGAAACGGCGTGGATCCGGCGACCGTAACTCAGCAGCCTGCGGATAACGGGACGGGGGCACCTCCAGCCGATGCAGTGCAGACGGACGATCCTTCTCTGAATCCAGGAACGAACGAGGGAACGACAGGGGATACGGTCCCGGGAGATGGTCAGGAAGGCACGGAAACGGGGGACGAATCGACCCCGCCAACCAATCCGGTCATACCGCCGGTTGATCAAGTGACGCAAGACCCAAGCAACTCGGGTCAATTGATTTTGATGATGAACAGCAAGAAGATGTACCAGAACGGGAAGGAATACCTTGCCGGCTACCCGATGGAAGTGAAGGACGGGGTCTCTTACATTTCAATTCGGGCGATTGTAGAGCGGGCCGGATTCCAAATGTCTTTTGACAATGCAACGAAGGAAACGATCATCAAGCGGGGCAGCGATGAGCTTCGGTTCAAGCTGAATACGACTTCCTATAAAGTCAACGGCGTAACCCAGACGATGCGGGGGAAATCCTATTCCGCCAAAAACAACTTCATGGTGCCGTTAACGGCGATCACGAAGGCTTTGAATATCACCTATTCGTATGACTCGGTTGGCAAACGGGTGATCGTCAATTTGAACACACTGCCGACAGCTTCGTTTACAATCGGCAACAAGGAAGTGGTCGCGGGCGAAACACAGGTCCAATATGTGACGAATTCCTCCTCACCGATCGGGCTTCCTATCGTGAACGAGGAGTGGATCGGGCGCCAGGATATGTTCATGACACCTGGGGATTATACCGTGACTTACCGGGTTCAGGATTCCAGCGGACAATGGAGTAATCCGTTTACGTTGACGATTCATGTCAGCAAGCCGCATACGCCGCCGGTGGCGAATTTTACGACGGACAAAGACACCTATAAAATGGGTGAATTGATCACTTACAACGACCTCAGTACGGACGAAGTAGGCATCACCGAACGAATTTGGGAAAACAAGCAGCTAGCGTTTTTTACGCCGGGTCAAACGACGATCCGTCTGAAAGTCGTCAATCAATTCGGCTTGTATTCGACCGTAGAGAAGACGATTACGATTACGAACGAAACGCTCTATACGCAGGATGAATTCAATAAACTGTTCATGCCGGTAGGCGAGAAATATACATTCGACGGCACCCAGGTGCCGAGCTGGGAGCGGATCAAATACGACTTCACTTCCGAGGCGGTCACGTTGATCCGCAGCAACAGCCCGGAAACGGTCTATTCCAAAGGAATCGTGTACAAGGAAACGGCTATCGGAAATACGCGTTTTATGGTCCACCACGCCAATGCTACGGGGAAACCGGTCAAAATGTACGTGATCGCCACGAACAACAACGGCGAAACGGCACGTCTGACGCAAAGCAACCTGGGCTTTGGCGGTCCGAGTAATTATGCCACGGCCGCAGGGAAAGCTTCGGTACAGCGTTATTACGAATCGATGCAAACCGGCAGCAAATACAAGGAAACGTGGTTTGCTCCAGGGGAAAGCAAAATCATCCTGAACGAGCTAAGCGCGACAGCGATGAAGCAAGGCGACGTCATCTCGTTGTTTGCAGACTTGTACAGCGACCATACGTTAAACTACACGGTTATTATGGTCGATTCAGACCAGGATCCGTTTAAGACTTTGCCTTATTTGAGCGCGCTTGAACCCGACATTCATAATCGCGGTACTTATATGGAGGCCAACCGAAATATTGAAGTGACCGAGTTGATCGGCAACAAGCCATCCCGGCTGCTGATCGGCGATAACTCCAGCGACCCGTTCCTGGTAGGTGCCGATGGCATAAAAGGCGACTATCGACTGAACGCCGGCAACTTCGGTGTCCTGTACCGGATTAAGCTGTACCGCGTTGCGCCAAACACACTGGTTTCGTTTAACCCGCGCGGCGGGAATTATTCGGGCGCAGTCATGGTCAACGGGGATATCGTAGGTTTGCCGACGGTCGGAGGAATTGGCGCGCCTAATGAGAATGCCGTGTTGTTCCGGACCGGCGAACGCGAGCAAACCGTGGATCTGGTGTTCACGGCTGCTCCGGGCAGCAACCTGTCCGTAAACCTGCTGTTCCAGCAGATGCCGGAGAAGAAAAGCGAATAAGACAGGAAAGGCACGGCGCTGAGGCGCCGTGTTTTTTTATGTATTAAGGGCAGAGGATGAAATGTTGCAATTTGTGCAATATTTCAATCAGTAGCCAGGGGGATGGGGAGGGAATGTTGTAAAAAGTGCAACAATCCGGGGGAGTTAGGCATGAAATCCCCTGAAATGCTGCACTTTGTGCAACAATTTGCTGTTAGGAAGCCGTTCACCTCTTGAAATGCTGTAGTTTGTGCAACATTTAGAGTTTAGAGGCTCGCAAGATGCCTTAGGGACTTGCTGTATCCCATCGCATTGACGGAGCTTTTGATTTGGGGCATTATTAGAGAAGACGCATGGAGTAAGGGTAGACGGGAGGAATGTCACATGCTGTCGACCGAGGAAATTATTAAAGTGATGTCCAGCCGGGGGCTGCGGATTACCGATCAACGCAAAAGCCTGGCCAAGCTGTTCGCCGAACGGGACGGTTATCTGACCCCGAAGGACGTCTATGAATATATGGGCAAGGAGTACAGCGGCCTTAGCTTCGATACCGTATACCGAAATCTCCGGGTCATGGAGGAGCTGGGCGTGCTGGAGCAAGTCGTATTTGAAGACGGCTTGAAGTTCAGAGCCAGCTGCAGCAGCGAGGGGCATCATCACCATCATATGATCTGCCTGCAATGCGAGAAGACGTATCCGATCCATTTCTGCCCGATGCCGCTGACAGATGCGCCGGAGCAGTTCCAGGTCGTGAAACATAAATTCGAGGTTTTCGGGTATTGTAAAAACTGCCGCCCGGACGGTAAGCCGCAAAATGCCGCGCCGGACCCAAACGAGGTGTCCTGAGATGGGCGTAGTCCGCAAAACGTTCCAGGCGCCGATCCATGTTTACCGCAAGTTTATTTCGCCGCTCAAGCCGCCGACCTGCCGGTTCTATCCGACTTGCTCGGCGTACGCTTTGGAGGCGATTGAGGTGCACGGCCCGCTGAAAGGGTCCTGGCTGGCGGCCAAACGGATCGTCAAATGCCAGCCGTTCCATCCCGGCGGGTATGACCCGGTTCCGCCTAAGGCGGGGAAGACACGCGGGGGCGAGCAGGAGCAGGGAACGCCGCCGCTGAATGGCGGACAAGCCTGATCCCATCAGGGAAAAGGCCGCCTCAGTGCGGCTTGACACAGTTTGGAAATTTTTTTAATATAAAATATAAAGCAACAACGATAGGTTTCCAGGGAACGGATGAGTACAGGGATAAGATCCAGCCACAGAGAGCCGGGGGAGCTGCAAACCGGTCTGGAGCGTCTTTGGAATATGGTCCGGGAGGAATCGTTTTCGAGCCTAGCGCAGGGCTTCCGCGCAGCGCACAGGTGAGGGAATGGCGTAGGGTCCGGCGTTAACGGACGGTCGGATTCGACCAATGGAGCCCGTTGCCTGTGAAGGTGCGGGGAATTTGGGTGGTAACGCGTGAGAACTCTCTCGCCCCATGATGGGGCGGGAGTTTTTTTGTTGTAATGAAATCAAAGTTCAAAGGAGATGAAAGGTAGAATGTCCAACAAACCAACTTTCTACATTACGACGCCGATCTATTATCCCAGCGATAAGCTGCATATCGGCCATGCCTATACGACGGTGGCCGGAGACGCCATGGCGCGGTACAAGCGGCTGCGCGGATTTGATGTCCGCTATTTGACGGGGACGGATGAGCACGGGCAGAAGATCGAGCAGAAAGCGAAGGAAAAAGGCCAAACCCCGCAGCAGTTCGTAGACGGTATCGTGGCGGGGATCAAGCAGTTGTGGGAGAAGCTGGACATTTCCTACGACGACTTTATCCGCACGACGGAAGCGCGGCATAAGCAGGTCGTGGAAGAGATTTTTGACCGCTTGTTGAAGCAGGGGGATATTTACAAAGGGGAGTATGAAGGCTGGTACAGTATTCCCGATGAGACGTATTACACGGAATCCCAACTCGTTGACGTGGTTCGCAATGACAAGGGCGAAGTCATCGGCGGGAAAAGCCCGGAAAGCGGCCATGCCGTGGAGCTGGTGAAGGAAGAGTGTTATTTTTTGCGTCTGAACCGCTACGTGGATCGCTTGCTGAAGTATTATGAGGAAAATCCGGATTTCATTCAACCGGAGTCCCGAAAGAACGAGATGATCAACAACTTCATCAAGCCGGGATTGGAAGATTTGGCCGTGTCGCGGACGACGTTCGACTGGGGCGTGAAGGTGAAGGGCGATCCGAAGCATGTCGTGTACGTATGGATCGACGCCCTGTCCAACTACATCACGTCGCTTGGTTACGGCACGGATCACCCGGAACTGTATGAGCGTTATTGGCCGGCGGACGTTCACCTGGTCGGCAAAGAGATTGTACGCTTCCATACGATTATTTGGCCGATTATGCTGTTGGCCTTGGGGCTGCCGCTGCCGAAGAAAGTGTTCGGTCACGGCTGGTTGCTGATGAAAGGCGGCAAAATGTCCAAATCGAAAGGCAACGTCATGGATCCCAACGTGTTGATCGATCGGTATGGGCTCGACGCGACCCGCTATTATTTGCTGCGCGAGGTGCCGTTCGGCTCGGACGGCTCGTTCACGCCGGAAAGTTTCGTGCAGCGGGTGAATTCCGATCTGGCGAATGACCTGGGCAATCTCTTGAACCGGACGGTAGCGATGGTTGAGAAGTATTTCGGCGGCGAAGTGCCGGCTTACGAACCGAACGCCACGGCGTACGATGCCGAGCTGGAGCAAGCGGCGCTGGATACGGCTCACAAGGTGGAAGAAGTGATGGAGAAGATGGAATTCTCCGTGGCGCTCACCCATATCGGAGCGTTTATCAGCCGCACGAACAAATACATCGACGAGACGCAGCCTTGGGTGCTGGCCAAAGACGAAGCGAAGCAAGGCGAACTCGCGTCGGTGATGGTGCATCTGGCCGAGTCGCTGCGGATCGCTTCGATTCTGCTGCAGCCATTCCTGACGCAGGCCCCTGCGAAAATCTGGGCGCAGCTCGGGATTGCTCCCGGGGAGCTGACGACCTGGGAGAGCACCAAGACGTTTGGCCGGATCCCGGCCGGAACGAAGCTCGTCAAAGGCGAGCCGATCTTCCCGCGGCTCGACGCGGAGCAGGAGATCGAGTTCATTTCGAACTCGATGAGCGGGGGGGCGCTGGCGGCGCAGGCAACAGCCCCGGCTGCTGCGGCCGCGCCAGCTCCGGCGGCAGAACAGCCGGAGCTGAAGGACGAAATCGGCATCGACGATTTCGCTAAGGTAGAGCTGCGCGTGGCGCAAGTGCTGGCCTGCGAACCGGTGCCGAAGGCCGACAAGCTGCTCAAGCTGCAGTTGGATCTCGGGTACGAGCAGCGCCAGGTTGTGTCCGGCATCGCCAAGTTCTACAAGCCGGAGGAGCTGGTTGGACGCAAGGTGATTTGCGTGACGAACCTGAAGCCGGTGAAGCTGCGCGGCGAGCTGTCGCAGGGGATGATCCTCGCTGCCTCGCAAGGCGACCAGCTGACGCTGGCGACGGTGCCGGATTCGATGCCAAACGGCGCGATTGTGAAGTAACAACAACCAAACCGCTCTTGCATGGGCTGCTTTGCTGCCCGCTTGACCGCCAGGGGATTCTCCTCTGGCGGTTTTGTTTGTCTCGCCGCAAATAGAGGAAGAATAATAGTGGTTGACAATCGTTCCAGATAGGCCCTATAATCCTTGTTGGTAATCATTACGATTAAGAAAGGAAGTCATTGATGTTTATACATAGATTGAAACGGGGGTTCGTCTTTACGGCGGCGGCGCTTACGTTGCTGCTGATCTTGGCAGGCTGCGGGAAGAACACGAGCGGCGGTTCTATTGTGGAGGGGAAAGTCAATGTCATCACCAGCTTCTATCCCATCTACGAATTTGCGCAGGCGATCGGGGGAGAAGACGCGAATGTCATCAATTTGCTGCCGACCGGCGTTGAGCCGCATGATTGGACGCCCCGCAGCCAGGATATTCTGAATGCATCCAAAGCCCAGTTGTTTTTGTATAACGGCGCGGGTCTGGAGGGCTGGGTTCCGAATTTTCTGAAGGGCTTGGGAAGCGACAACAAGGTCAAAACCGTGGAGGTCAGCCGGGGCATCGAGTTGATCGAAGCGAATGGGGACGACGGCCACGATCATGGCAACGACGGTCATGGACATGGCGAAGAAGCGGGTCATGAGGCGGGGACGGACACGGATCAGGAGGAGGAAGCGGCCGATCATCACGTTGATCCGCACACCTGGGTCAGTCCGAAATCCGCCATCGTCATGGCGGAGAATATCAAGAACAGCTACATTGAGGCAGATCCGGAGCATCAGGCGGCCTATGAGGCCCGGTATCAGCAGTTGCTCGGCCAATTGCAGGCACTCGACGCCAAGTTTACGGAGCAGTTATCCGCGTTGCCGAACAAGGAGATTGTCGTATCTCACCAAGCTTTTGGTTACTTGTGCCGGGATTATGGCTTAACCCAACACGCCATTATGGGACTCTCGCCGGAAGCCGAACCGCGGGCCCAGGACCTGGTAGCCCTGTCGAAGATGGTGAAGGAAAAGGGGATCCGATACATTTTCTTCGAAGAGCTCGTCTCGGATAAACTGGCGAAAACGCTGGCTTCCGAAGCGGGGGTGGAGACCCTGGTCCTCAATCCGGTCGAAGGATTAACGAAAGCTCAAGCGCAAGCCGGGGATAATTACTTTACGTTGATGGAGAAAAATTTGCAAAATCTGATCCAGGCTCTACAATAAGAAGAAAACTACATGTATCGGAAGGACGCTAAGCAAATGAGATCCGACGCAAACACGGCACAGGATGCCGTTTGTCATGACAGTGTTATCGAGCTCAACCACGTCTCCTTCGCTTATCAAGAGCAAAAGGTCATCACCGACTTCAGTTTTCGGGTTCGCGAGCGGGACTTCGTCGGCGTAATCGGTTCGAACGGGGCAGGGAAAACAACGCTCCTGCGGATGATGGTCGGCTTGCTGCCTCCGACGGAGGGGCAAATCCGCTTGTTCGGCGAGCCGATTCGACGCTTTCGCGATTGGGAGCGAATCGGGTATGTGCCGCAGAAGAACGCCTTTAACCCCCTGTTCCCGGCGACGGTTCGCGAGGTTGTGTTGTCCGGCCTCTACAACAACAAGAAGCTGTTTCGCCGCATTGGCCGCGAGGAGCAGCGCAAATGTGACGATGCGCTGGAAGTGATGCGAATCAGCGAGATTCAGGAGAAGCGAATCGGTCAGCTTTCGGGCGGCCAACAGCAGCGCGTGTTCTTGGCGCGGGCGCTCGTCAACAAACCCGATCTGCTTGTACTGGACGAACCTACGGTCGGGATCGACGCGCAGACGCAAGCCGACTTTTTCGAATTAATCTTTCATATGCACGCCCATCATCATATGACGTTCCTGATGGTCTCTCATGATATCAGCATGATCGAAGGGAAGCTGGGCCAGGAACCTCGCGAGCATTGCGGGGCGATTAAATTTTACGTGCGCCACTCGCACGAGCAGGACTGCGCGATCCCGGATCTGCAGCATTCGTTGGTTTAGGAGTTGTTCAAATTGGAGATTTTATCCGCTGACTTTTTTCAAAGAGCGTTGGCCGGCGGTCTGCTGATCGGGCTGACGGCACCGCTGATCGGGATTTTTCTGGTGCTGCGCCGCCTGTCGATGATTGGAGACACGTTGGCTCACGTGACCATTGCCGGGGTGGCCTTAGGTTTTCTGATCGGTGTCTACCCCGTTGGCATCGGCTTGGTATTTGCTGTCGTTGCCTCGTTTGCCATTGAGAAGCTCCGCAAAGCGTATAAAGGGTATGCCGAACTGTCGATCGCCATCATTATGTCCGGGGGCGTCGCGCTGGCATCGCTGTTCTTCACCCTGGGGATGGGTTACAATACGGATGTGGTCAGCTATTTGTTCGGCAGTATTTATACGCTGGATACGACGGATCTGTACGTCGCCTTAGGGGTCACCTTGGTCGTTGTAGTCGTTGTGGCTGCTTTTTTCAAGGAGTTCTTCCTTCTGACCTTTGAGGAAGATGCCGCTGCAGTGAGCGGTCTCCCGGTCAAGCTGTTGAATTTGCTGCTCACGGTTATGACGGCGCTGGTGATCAGCACCGCGATCAAAATCGTCGGCGCTTTGCTGGTCTCGGCCCTGCTGACGATTCCGGCGGCCTGCAGTCTGTTGATCGCCCGTAGCTTTAAGTCGTCCGTTCTATTCTCGGTCATCATTGCCGAAATCGCGGTTGTGGCGGGCTTGGTCGTAGCAGGCATCTGGAATTTGGCGCCGGGCGCGACGATCGTGCTGCTGCTGATCTGTATGTTGATACTAACCTTGCTGGGCAAACGGGGATTATCCGCCTAGCCTAGCCCGCAAGGGTACATAGGGGGTTCTTATGGCTGACATCCATCTCGGGATCGCCTTCGGTGCGGGGATTGCTTCTTTTATCTCGCCCTGCTGTTTGCCTTTATATCCGTCTTATTTGTCCTATATCACCGGGATGTCCGTGCAGCAATTGAGAACGGAGCAGAGCAAGAGGGACGTCCGGTTCCGGACGATGACGCATACGCTGGCGTTTATCCTCGGTTTCTCGGTAGTGTTCTACACGCTGGGCTTTGGCGCCGGTCTGTTTGGGGAGTTTTTTAACCAATACCGCGGGTTAATCCGGCAGCTGTCCGCTATCTTGATTATTTGTATGGGCCTTTTTCTAATGGGAGTCTTCCAGCCGCAGTTTCTGCTCAAAGAACGGAAAATGGACTTGAAATTCAAGCCGGCCGGCTATGTGGGTTCGTTTATTTTCGGCATTGGTTTCTCGGCGGGGTGGTCCCCTTGGTTTGGCCCGATCCTGGCCGCGATTATCGCTTTAGCCGTGACGGAACCGGGAACCTGGATTGGACTCATCACCGCCTATACCTTGGGGTTCGCTTTGCCTTTTTTTGCGCTGGCTTTTTTTATCGGTTCGACCAAATGGATTCTCCGCTATTCCGCCGTCATGATGAAGGTGGGGGGAGCGCTGATGCTGTTGATGGGGGTGCTGCTGTTTACGAATCGCATGGCCCAAATTACGATTTGGCTGCAGCAAATTACCCCCGAATGGCTGAAGTTCTAAGAGGGGACTCGGGAAAAGTGTGCGGATGTGCACTTGCCAACGGACAATCAGAACATGTATCATTAACAGAGTAATGTTAACCTGCGTACATGTTTTGTCCGCGTCAACTCATGGAAAAGAGGGAATCGATAGATGCCAACGCCCAGTATGGAGGACTATTTGGAGCGTATTTACAAACTGATCGACGAGAAGGGATACGCGCGTGTGTCCGATATCGCGGAAGGTTTGGAGGTTCATCCTTCCTCCGTTACGAAGATGATTCAAAAATTGGACAAGGATGAATATTTGATCTACGAGAAATACCGGGGCCTTGTTCTGACCAACAAAGGGAAAAAAATCGGCAAACGGCTCGTGGACCGGCATCAGCTGCTGGAGGAATTCCTCGGCATGATCGGCGTCGACCACGAGAACATTTATAAAGATGTCGAAGGCATTGAGCATCATTTAAGCTGGGATTCCATTACGCGTATCGCAACGCTGGTGGAGTATTTCAAGCGCGACAGCTCCCGGATTCGGGATCTGGAGACGGTTCATCAGGAATTGATCAGCGAGTCATAGAAGAAGCATCTGTCCTTTGAGATAAGGCAGATGCTTTTTTCTTTCCGGAGCGCAACTCTTCCCTTCCACCAGACGTTTAAGAGAGTAGCACGGTTTGTCCGTACATAACGATGATGTGGAGGATTCTGATGAAATTTCGCAATTGGTTTATTCCTTTCCTAGTGTTGCTCTTCTTATGGCCTTATCCCGGAAATGTGCCGGCGGCTGCGGCCGCAACCGATATTCGGATTATGCTTGACGGAGAAGCGTTGTCCACCGATGCTTCGCCGTACATTAAGCCTGGGGTGAACGTCACCATGGTGCCGCTCCGGGTGATCAGTGAGAACCTGGGGGCCCAGGTTGCCTGGTCCCAAGTCAATAAAACGGCGACGATTCAAAAGGACGGCAGTTCTCTCGTGTTGACCTTAGGGTCTTCTGCGGTGCAAGTGGACGGGAGTCCCGTCAACCTGGAAGCTTCCGTAGAAATCAGCTCCGGACGGACGATGGTACCGCTTCGCTTTGTGAGCGAACAGCTGGGGATTGCCGTCGATTGGAACGGGCAGACTCGCATGATTACGCTGACAAGCGGATCTGCGGGAGCGCCGTCGGTTCCCGGGACGGGCGAGGAGGTTCCGCAAGGCGATTTGCCTGAACCTCCGGTTACGGGCGAAACGGCTAACGGGCTGCGCGGCGTTTGGGTATCCACCGTCTCCAACCTGGACTGGCCAAGCAAAAGCTCCTACGGCAAGGCGGAAGCTCAGAAAGCCGAATACGTCAAGCTGCTGGACGAAGTGCAAGCGATGGGGATGAACGCAGTGTTCGTCCAGGTGCGCCCTTCGGCGGACGCCATCTACCCTTCCTCTTTGGTGCCGTGGACCTCTTATTTGACGGGAACCGCCGGCAAGGATCCGGGTTACGATCCGCTGCAGTTCCTCATTGAAGAGACGCACCGCCGCGGCATGGAATTTCACGCCTGGTTCAATCCGTTCCGCGCCAGCACGGGCAGCGACACCAGCAAGCTTCCGGCCAATCACGTGGCGAACCAACATCCGGAGTGGATAGTCAAATTTGATGGCAAACTTTACCTTAATCCAGGAATTCCGGAAGCCCGCGATCACGTGATCAGCGCAATCATGGAAGTCGTGAACGGGTATGAGATCGACGGCGTTCATTTGGATGATTATTTCTACCCGACGGGGGAGACCGCCGCGAAGAAATTTGCGGATGATGCTGCGTTTAAAGCCTATAATGCTAAGAAAATCGCAAACAAGGGCGATTGGCGCCGCGATAACATCAATCAGTTTGTACAGATGCTGGGCCAAAGCATCGACCAGGCCAAACCCAACGTGTCCTTTGGCATCAGCCCGTACGGTGTTTGGCGGAACAAGTCGAGCGATTTGACCGGCTCCGATACAAAAGCGAGCGTAACGGCTTACGACAGCACCTATGCCGATGTTCGGACCTGGATTAATAACGAGTGGATCGATTATGTGGCTCCGCAGATCTATTGGAGTATGACGCGCAAGGAAGTCCGGTATGACCTGCTGGCCGACTGGTGGGCCGGAGAGGTTAGAGGGACCAACGTGAAGCTTTACATCGGCCACGCGCCCTATAAGCTGGGAACGCCGGAGATCGGCTGGTCCAGCGCCCAGGAAATCATCGATCAGCTGGATTACAACCGGCAGGTTCCTGAGATCAGCGGAAGCATCTTCTTCAGTGCCAAGGATTTGCGCAAGAACCCGCTGGGTTTGATCCCGTTGCTGCAATCTTATTTTGGGATGCAGCCTTGACAGGAAGCATTAAATTCGGTAAATTCATTTTCAATATTAGTTCAACGTTCCATCAGCTGTGATCAAGGATTTGAAATTGACGACTGCGTCCTCAGAGAGGAGGCCCTGAAGCTGGAAGGTCTCTGTCGCTCGTGAATTTTTCCCGCCTTGTGAGCTGTACGGGGAGGTTTCCTGTCGAAACTTTAACTCGTACCGGTCGCCAGCCGTTACCTTGGTCTAAGCGCCACAGAATTTTTCAGTGGTGGAATTAGGGTGGTACCACGACACATTCGTCCCTTGACGGATGTGTCTTTTTGTTTTCTAGATGAAGGAGGTCGTTGAAATGCGCCAAAGTCGATTATTGTCTCCAACCTTAAGAGAGGCTCCATCTGATGCCGAGGCGAGCAGCCATCAACTTCTGTTGCGCGGCGGCTATATTCGCCAATTAGCAGCGGGAATCTACACTTACCTGCCTATGGGACGAAAAGTTCTGCATCGAATCGAACGGATTGTGCGGGAGGAGATGGACCGGGTCGGGGCTCAAGAGATGCTGCTTCCCGCAATGCAGCCGGCGGAGCTGTGGCGGGAATCCGGTCGGTATGAACGTTACGGCTCCGAGCTGATCCGCTTCAAGGACCGTAATGACCGCGAGTTTACTCTCGGACCGACCCATGAAGAGGTTATGACTTCGCTGCTGCGGGATGAAGTGAGCTCTTACCGTAAGCTGCCTCTTATCTTATATCAAATTCAAACGAAGTTCCGTGACGAACGGCGCCCCCGGTTTGGTTTGCTGCGCGGGCGGGAGTTCCTGATGAAAGATGCCTATTCCTTTGATCCCGATTGGACCGGCTTGGATCGCGCATACCATGCCATGGTTGCCGCTTATGAAAGAATATTTCAGCGCTGCGGCTTGGAATACCGGGCAGTTGAAGCTGATCCTGGAACGATTGGTGGGGAAGGAGGTACCCATGAGTTTATGGCGCTAGCCGATATCGGCGAGGATCTTGTGGCCGTATGCGGGAATTGCGATTATGCGGCGAATCTTGAAAAGGCAACTTCGGCACCGCCGAGCGGAAGCCAACCGAATCAAGCGCTGGATGGGGCCTTTCCGGAGGAAGTCAATACACCTGACGTGCATACGATCGAACAGTTGTGTGAGTTCTTTCATGAAAGCCCTACACAATTCCTTAAAACGTTGATCTACATCCCTGAGGGAAAAGAACCGATTGCGGTCGTCGTGCGCGGGGATCACGAAGTGAACGAGCTGAAGGTAGCAGCTCGGCTAGAGGTGGATCAGGTGCAGCTTGCTGATCGCGAGACGGTAGAGAAAATAACCGGCGCCCCGGTTGGATATGCCGGTCCGATCGGCCTTAATATCCCGGTGTTCCTGGACAAGGAAGCTTCGTGCATGAACAACGTCATCGCAGGGGCAAATGCCGCCAACACCCATTTGCGCTCGGTCCAACCGACTCGCGATGTGCCGGAGGCAATCGTCGGCGACTTCCGTAACGTTGTTAACGGGGATATCTGCCCTCACTGTCATGAGGGGCGGCTCCACTTGCTGCGAGGAATTGAGGTTGGCCATGTGTTTAAGCTTGGAACCAAGTATAGTGAGCAGCTTGGCGCTGTAGTTTTGGATGCTCAGGGGCGTCAGCAGCCGATGATCATGGGCTGTTATGGAATCGGTCTTTCCCGGCTGATGTCTGCGATCGCCGAACAACATCATGATGAGCATGGCCTGAAATGGCCGGTAGCGATCGCTCCTTACCATGTTCACATCATTCCGATCTCCGTGTCGCATCCGCAACAAATGAACCTTGCCTTGCAGCTGTATGAGCAATTGACTCAGGCCGGCGTTGAGGTCCTGCTGGATGATCGGGAAGAGCGTCCGGGCAGCAAATTCCATGATGCGGATCTGCTTGGGATTCCGTACCGGGTGATTATCGGTAAAACCGCAGATCAGGGCCAGGTCGAATGGGTGGAACGATCCTCGATGAAGCGGGAGTTGATCCCCTTAAATGAAGCAGTACAACGGCTCCATCCGACACAAGTTCTTTAGGCATACGTACAGCCCCTCCCAACATACATAAGCAGTAGACTGAATGTGGGTTGGGGGGAAGGCATCTGATGCTGATGAACGGGGTGTTTGAAGGCGGCGGGGTCAGGGGGATATCGCTGGCCGGCGCAGTCAAGGCAGCCGAGAAGTACGGAGCACGGTTTCATCGCGTAGCCGGAACCTCTTCCGGCTCGATCATCGCTTCCATGATTGCCGCAGGTTATACCGCCGACGAAATGAAAGGTCTTATCCTGACGACTTCATTTTCGAAATTTTTGAAGCGGGCGCCGGTCTTTAATCTGGCGTTGATCGGTCCGGCCCTGCGGGTCTTATTCAAAAAAGGCTTATATGCAGGCGAGGCGCTGGAGGAGTGGATCCGCCAGATTTTGCTGGCCAAAGGGATTCGTACCTTCGGCGATCTTGCCCCGGGGAAGCTGAGCATCATCGCTTCGGACATTACCAGCGGCAAAATTATGGTATTGCCGGACGATTTGGAGAAGATGGGCATCAACCCGGCGACGTTTGAGGTGGCCCGGGCGGTTCGCATGAGTTGCAGCATCCCCTATTTCTTTGACCCGGTCCTGCTGCGGCTGCCGCCTAAGCAAGCGAAAGGCAAACCGTTCGCCGAGCAATTTCTGCATATCGTGGATGGCGGGTTGCTCAGCAATTTTCCGCTCTGGTTGTTTGACCGCGACCAGCCGCGGCACGGAGAGAAGCGGATTCCGACCGTCGGCTTTCAAATGGTGGGGAAAAATACGAATAAGCCGCATGGCATTACCGGGCCGTTTACGATGCTGCAGGCGATCGTAGAAACGATGTTGTCCGCCCATGACGAGCGATACATCGAGCAGTCCAACCGCTATCGTACGATTAAGATTTCGACGTTAGGCATCGGCACGACGCAATTCGATATCAGCGAAGAGGAGAGTCTGCTGCTGTACGAATCGGGGTTCTTGGCGGGAGACCGCTTCTTCGGCAGTTGGAACCTTCAGCAGTATGAGGATCAGTTCAAGAAATACCAGCAAATGTTTACCGCGCACAAATAGAATGAAAAAGGACGTTCCCGTTATTCACGGCAACGTCCTTTTGTCGTTTAATGATACTTAGGCAAATCGTCGTCGTTCTTGCCCTTTTGCCCCTCAATGACTTGGAACGGATACGCTTTGCGTTTACTCTCGCCGCGGGCGGGCTTCCGCTCTGCGGCTACCTTGGCCATCGTACGTGCCGAAGGCTTGATCTTCGGCTGTGACTTCCGGTATTTCCGCGGCGGGAATTTATACAACAGGAAGACAACGCCAACGACAACGACCGGCACGATGATGCTGCCCCACGCGATCTGATGGCTGATAAACAAACCGTCGATCAAGTAAACCGCAACCAGGAGGACGATGACCCAAAACATGATGCCTTGTTTTTTCATGTGACCTCATCCTTTCAAAGGATCCAAAGCCGTACGAACAGGCGTCGGAGTGACGCCAACTTGCTCCCATTGGGCATCCAGCTCGCGCATCCGATTAAACGAAGCAATGGATACTTCGACCTGATCATCGGTCGGCTCCTTTGTCGTTAACAGTTGCAGCCAGAGCCCCGGGTAGCCGAGGAAGCGAAGGACCGGAATGTCGCGAACCGCATTGGTGAACCGCAGCAATTCGAACGAGAGTCCGATGACAAGCGGGAGCAGCAGCACCCGAATGTAGACGCGCTCCCAAAGTGAATCCCAACTGAAAATAGGCAAGGAATAGATGATAACCCCAACGATCACCGTCAGAATAATAAAGCTGCTGCCGCAGCGGTAATGCAGGCGGCTGTATTTTTGCACATTGGCTGGGGTCAATTCTTCACCCGCTTCATAGGCGGAGATGACTTTATGCTCGGCTCCATGGTATTGGAACAACCGTTTGATGACAGGCGTCTGGGACATGAGCCACAGGTAGCCAAGCAACAAGACGATTTTGATCCCCCCTTCAATGAGCGAATGCAGCGTTTGGTTGGCAAAAGCATGCTGGAACAAGTATTGCTCCAGGAGCGCGGGAACCAATGTGAAAATCAACTTGCCTACGATAAAAGACAAGACCCCGACCACGGCTACCCCAAGCAGCATGGTGAGGGAGAAGCCGGATTCCTCCTTCTCCTTCTGTTTGGCGCGTTCCTCCGGATCCATCTCGTCATCGGCCATGGCTTCTGCCGAATAATTCAGGTGTTTGGAACCTTTGGCGCTCGAGTCGACGATGCTGACGATTCCGCGGATCAGCGGGATTTTGCGCAGCCGTTTGACCCAAGCCTTGTCTTCTTTAGGGACCTCCAGAAAACTGATTTCCCCCGTCTTCCGGCGTACGGCGGTCACGTTGACATATTTTCCACCAAACATAACGCCTTCTATAACGGCTTGGCCGCCGTAAATCGTCGGTGCAGATTGTTCAGGCAAAACTTTCACCTTCCTACAATAGATAAGTTTAGTGTGGCGTAAACGGGATAACCTCAAGATTTGTAATGATTCCATTGTAACGGACTTTGCGGGCAAATTCTAGTT
Source organism: Paenibacillus phocaeensis (assembly GCF_900021165.1). Taxonomy (GTDB): domain Bacteria; phylum Bacillota; class Bacilli; order Paenibacillales; family Paenibacillaceae; genus Fontibacillus; species Fontibacillus phocaensis. The sequence goes on from NZ_FCOQ01000018.1 coordinate 763,164, forward strand.
GGTTTAGTCTTTTTGGAAATGCGCATACTAATCTTCAAAAAAAGGGATGAAAATATTTCTATAGAAGGGAAGGATGCGAATGACAGCGAACAAAGAGAAACCGCGGACAAGGGTTCAACCCTGGCGGCAGCAGCGGCGGGAAAACACCAACATTTGGAAGTTCTCGCTGGAAATCGGATTTTTTGCCGGATTGATTTGGGGGGGAGTCAAGGGACTGTTTTTCTTTATGTCCTTGACCTCGGTGTTGCCCGGCTATCTGGTAGAGCCCTTCTTCAAAAATTCGTTCCTGCAGAGTCAGGCCGGATATTACGTGGGGTGGTTGTCGTTTATTGCCTTTTCCATTCTGGCGACAATCCTCTATGTGGTGGCATTTCGTAAACTGCGGGGACCTGGTCCGGGGATCCTATACGGCATCGCTTGGTGGGGAATCTTATTCGGGGTGCTGGGGCCGCTGTTTGATCTGATCCCCCCGCTGCGGGAGCTGTCGCGGACCACGATCATCAGCGAGTTCTGCCTGTATCTGTTGTGGGGATTGTTCATTGGTTATACCACTGCGGAGGAATATACGGATGAACGTTCGCGTGAACCGAACAAAGCCCGCGAGAAGGCTCTTCAATAGAAGCTGCTTCAAAAAAGTTATAGCTTCTCAAGCGACTCCCTCGTATGTTAAAATTATTTTTGGTTATTTTTCGGAAAGGGGGAGCCGCCATGTATCGCATCTTGGTCATGAACGGACCGAATTTGAACATGCTTGGCGTGCGCGAGCCCGGCGTTTACGGATCGGAATCGCTCCGTGAGATCGAAGACAAGCTGAAGGCCCTGGCTGCGCCTAATGGGTTGGAGCTATTCTTCTACCAGTCCAACCATGAGGGCGGGCTGATCGACCAAATTCATGCCGCCTTCGGAAATACAGACGGGATTTTGCTGAATCCAGGTGCGTTGACGCATTACAGCTATGCTCTTCGGGATGCCTTAACCTCGGTGAATATCCCCGTAGTTGAAGTTCACTTGTCCAACATCCACGCCCGCGAGGCGTTCCGACATACCTCGGTGATTGCGCCGATCGCCGTCGGTCAAATCTCCGGTTTCGGATCCTATGGCTATGAAATGGGATTGCTGGCGTTGAAGCATCATTTGGAGCGAGGATAGTGAAGTTACTACCTTATAATAAGGGAGAGTTTGGTATGGCGAGTACACGAGTAAATCGGCTCCGCGAAGCGCTTGCATCGCAGCGGATCGAAGCCGTATTGATTACCGGAGAAGTGAACCGCCGCTATTTGACGGGATTTACGGGAAGTTCCGGCTATGTCCTGATTACGCCGCAGAAGGCATGGTTGTTGACGGACTTCCGTTATTTGACGCAGGCGGCCGAACAGGCGCCCGGATTCGAAATCGTAGATCACGGGGCTTCGGTCACCGGAATGATTCAAAGCCTGATGACGCAAGAAGGCATCGATCGACTCGGATTTGAAGAAGAACAGATGGTGTTCGCGACCTATCGGACTTATGAGCGCGAGCTTACGCCGATAACGCTTGTTCCGCTGAGCGGTCTGGTTGAAGAACTGCGTCTCTTCAAGGACGCGGAGGAACTGGCTGTCCTGAAGGAAGCGGCTGAATTGGCAGACCGAACCTTCCTGCATATGCTAGACGTTCTGAAGCCGGGAATGAGCGAATGGGACGCTGCGCTGGAACTGGAGACGTTCATGAAGAAGAACGGCGCGACCGGCCCTTCGTTCGATACGATTATGGCTTCCGGAGAGCGCTCCGCATTGCCGCACGGCAGAGCCAGCGAACGGATCATGCAGGCGAACGAGCTGGTTACGATGGACTTCGGCGCGTTGTACAAAGGCTATTGCTCCGATATCACACGGACGGTCGCCTTGGGAACGCCAAGCGCCAAGCTGCGTGAAATTTATGATATCGTCCTGGAAGCCCAGCTTCATACCCTGGAATTCATGCGGCCGGGCATGACCGGACGGGAAGCCGACGCTTTAGCGCGTGATGTGATTACCCGTTACGGTTACGGCGAGCAGTTCGGCCACAGCACCGGGCATGGCCTGGGCATGGAAGTGCATGAGGCGCCGCGCGTATCCAAAGCGAGCGATACGGTGCTGAAGCCGGGGATGGTCGTCACGGTGGAGCCGGGGATTTATTTGCCTGGCATCGGCGGCGTTCGCATCGAGGACGATGTGGTGATCACGGAGACCGGAATCCGCCGGTTGACGGAATCGACGAAGGAATTTATCTCGCTTGGTTAAATCAGGGTTGCCGCCGGTCCACATCGGGTCGGACACCCGGCTGTTGCATCGTTTCGCAGGGAACTCCAAACGTGGGGGAACAGCAACTAACGTGGGCAGCTTGAATTTTGGGTATTTTTCAATTTTAATAGAGATGTTAACCCACTTGAGGAGGTACTTTTGTGATTTCAGTAAACGATTTTAAGACAGGCTTGACCGTCGAGGTGGACGGCGACATTTATACGGTGCTGGAGTTCCAACACGTGAAACCGGGGAAGGGCGCTGCATTCGTCCGCTCCAAGCTGAAAAACCTGCGTAACGGCAACACGGTGGAAAAAACGTTCCGTGCCGGCGAGACGATCGGCCGGGCTATGATTGAAAACCGCGACGTGCAATACCTGTATGCCAGCGGTCAAGAACATACGTTCATGGACAACGAGACTTACGATCAATTCACGTTGACTTCGGATCAGTTGGAATGGGAACTGAACTTCCTGAAAGAGAATATGAACGTGAAGATCGTCAGCTACCAAGGCGAAATTCTCGGGATCAACCTGCCGAACAGCGTTGAGCTGAAGGTCGTTGAAACCGAACCGGGGATCAAAGGCAACACGGCTACCGGCGCGACCAAAAATGCGAAGGTCGAAACCGGCCTGAACGTACAAGTGCCGCTCTTCATTAATGAAGACGACGTGCTCTTGATCGATACGCGCGAAGGCAAATATATTTCGCGGGCATAACTTGAACCGGCAGTAGTAAGGTACAAGGCTCCGCCAGCAGCGGGGACTTGGCCATCCAGCGGTATCCTCCACCTGACTTGGGTGGGGGAATTTTTGTTAATATCCGCAAAACCATTGACGAACTTCGGGTCTTTCGTATTATACTGGTTTAAAGCGTTACTGGATTCAATGGGCTGAACGCTCCGAATTGGGGCACCATTAGGGAGGGTCTGACTTGGCTTTATACGTGATGAAATTTGGAGGCAGTTCCGTAGGCGATACGGAACGCATGCAGCGCGTCGCCCGGCGCGTGGTGGAGAAACAGCAGGAAGGGCATCAGGTCATGGTCGTGGTCTCCGCGATGGGCGATACAACGGACGATTTAATCGATCAGGCGAAGCTGCTGAATCCGAATCCGCCTTTGCGTGAAATGGATATGTTGATGACGACCGGTGAACAAATCTCTATCGCTCTTTTGGCGATTGCCATTGATGCGTTAGGGGGGAAGGCCGTTTCTTATACGGGCTGGCAGGCGGGCTTCCGTACGGAAGCGGAGCATGGAAGAGCTCGGATCACTGATATTCAGCCGGAGCGGGTGCTGAAATCGCTCGAAGAGGGAAAGATCATTATCGTTGCCGGCTTCCAGGGCATGACCGAAGATGGGGAGATTACCACGTTCGGGCGCGGTGGTTCCGACACGACGGCGGTGGCTCTGGCTGCGGCAACGGGGGCGGATTATTGCGAGATTTATACGGATGTGGACGGGGTATATTCGACGGATCCGCGGATCGTGAAGAACGCCCGCAAGCTGAACGAAATCTCGTATGACGAGATGCTTGAGCTCGCCAACCTGGGCGCGGCGGTTCTGCACCCCCGTGCGGTGGAGTACGCGAAGCACAACAAGGTCCGTCTCGTAGTTCGCTCCAGCTTTAACTATCATGAAGGTACGGTCGTGAAGGAGGAAGTCAATATGGAACAAGGTGTGGTAGTCAGCGGGATCGCCTATGACAAGAACGTGGCCCGAATCAGCATATTAGGCGTGTCGCATGTCCCCGGCGTGCTGGCGAAGGTGTTCGGCTCCCTGGCCGAAGCGAAGATCGATGTGGATATTATCGTCCAAAGCGGTGTAACGGACGGCAAAGCAGATTTCTCCTTTACGGTAGCCCTGTCGGAATGCGACAAAGCGGTGAAGGTGCTTGAAGGCATTCGCGCCGAGCTGCCTTATGAGAAGGTCACCTCTGAAGAAGGGCTGGTGAAGGTGTCGATCGTAGGTGCCGGAATGGTCAGCCACCCGGGCGTTGCGGCGCAAATGTTCGACGTGATTTCGAAGCAAGGCGTAAATATTGAAATGGTCAGCACCTCGGAAATCAAGGTGTCCTGCGTCATCGACGGCAGCAAGTTGAACGAGGTCGTGACCGCCCTGCATACAGCCTACGGCCTGGATGCGGAAAGCACCGCTTTCGTTGGCGGACCGAAGGATCGCCGCTAAGCTGCGATAACTGAATATATCAATTGCACCGTGAGAATCCCCTGAAGCTATGGCTATGGCTTCGGGGGATTTTTTTTTAATAAATAGAGAAATTCGGGCATATCGTTAAGAGAACAGATGGGACAAGAAGGAGGTACATATGCTTGATAAATTTGTGACCAGTATGGCGGCATTGCGAATCTTCTCGGGAACGATCGAGATTTTGGCGGCGCTGCTGATGCTGAAGCTGGGCAGAGTGGACAAGGCGCTGGCCGTGAATTCCGCGCTGGCGTTCGTGGGTCCAACCATTCTCCTCGTCACTACGTCTATCGGACTCGCCGGCATCGCCGACAAATTGTCCTGGGGGAAGATGGTATGGATTGGCTGCGGGGTGGCTTGTCTCTTAATCGGGATTTTGAAGAAATGATAGATTTCCCTAGCATAATGGCAAAGTACAAGCATACACATGTGATATAGCAAAAAACAATTCAATTAAGAGAAAGCTTTAGGCGGTATGGACATGCACGAAAGTAAGAGTTTTGGGGGTGCGTCTATGAACCCGAGTTGGTTGACCGTATTTCCCGACAATCTCCGGGCTCTACTGCTCAAGCTCCCGCCCTCTATCTTTCCGGGTTTAGAAGAAATTCGCATTCGGGAGGGCCGGCCATTGGAGATTAACGCGGAAGGCCGGTATTATTTCCTGACGCCCGACGGAGAGATGACGAGGAATCCGGATGCCGCGTACAAGCCGAGCAAGCAGGACGGCAATCGCCTGCTCGATCTCATCACCAACCATTCGCTGTACACGATGGAGGAAGAGCTGCGCAAAGGGTTTATCACGATCGCCGGCGGCCATCGCATTGGATTGGCGGGCAGAACCTTGCTTAGCGGGGGAAAGGTGGAGCACCTTCGAGATATTAGCGGGTTTAACATGCGGATCGCCCGGGAAATCCGGGGGATTGCCGATCCGATCCTGCCGAAGCTGCTGGACTTCCGGCATAAAACCGTGCATCACACTTTGATTCTGTCGCCGCCGCAGCAAGGGAAAACGACCTTGATTCGCGATCTGGCCCGCCAGATCAGCTGCGGTACCTGGGGACATCCCGAAGCGTCCTGGCCGGGACTGAAGGTCGCGGTGATTGACGAGCGTTCCGAGATCGCCGGCAGCAAACGGGGGGTACCGGGTTTTGACGTCGGTCCCCGCACCGACGTGATGGACGGATGCCCGAAGGCGGAGGGGATCATGATGATGATCCGATCCATGTCGCCGGATGTGATCATCGTTGATGAGATCGGCCGACCGGAGGATGCCGAGGCCTTGGCCGAAGCGCTCCATGCCGGAGTGCGGGTGATCGCCACAGCACACGGATCAAGCGTGGACGATTTGGCGGCCCGCCCGGCGTTGTCCAAGCTGGCCGAGAGCTCCTTCTTCCAGATGTATGCGGTGCTTGCACGAACGGAGAAGGGACTGGCTTTCAAGCTGTGGGACGGCAAACGCCGAGGAATCCCGCCAGCCGCACCCGGCTGGAAAGGGAGGGAAGAGCATGCTTAAGATGTTCGGAGCTGCGCTCGTCCTGCTGACCGCCACATTGGCGGGTTGGCTGCAGGCCAGGCAATTCGCCGCCCGGCCAAGCCAAATTCGGCGGCTTATCCTCGCGTTGAAACGGCTGGAGACCGAGATCATGTACGGCTTCACGCCGCTGCCGGATGCGCTGCGCCGAATCGGCGAGCAAAGCGGGGAACCGATCCGGGCCATCTTCGTCCATGCGGCGGACAATATGGGCGCGGCCCAGCCGTGGACCGCCCAGGAAAGCCTGGAGCATGCCGTGACGAAGCTGTGGAAATATACCGCCATGAAGGCGCCCGAGCAGGAGGTCATTCGGCAGCTCAGCTTAACGCTCGGGACAAGCGACCGGAAGGATCAATTGGGTCATCTGGCTACGGCGGTGCGGCAGCTGGAGAGCGAGGAAGCCGCTGCACGGGAAGAACAAGCCCGCTATGAGAAAATGTATCGAAGCTTGGGTCTTTTGTGCGGAGCGTTCATCGTTATTTTGTTCTACTGAATACCATTTCCCTCCACGGCTGATTGCCGCCTGTGAAATCGTTAGTGAGGTGCCAAGTCAATGAACATAGAAGTGAACGCTATTTTTCAGATTGCGGGCATCGGTATTATTATCGCCATGATCCATACGGTGCTGAAACAGATGGGGAAAGAGGACATGGCGCATTGGGTGACGCTGATCGGGTTCGTGGTCGTCCTGTTCATGGTCATTCGGCTGCTTGACAGTCTGTTTCAGGAAATCAAATCGATCTTCTTATTCCAGTAGGTGAGCGCACCGTGGAAATCATCCAAATTGTAGGGCTTGGGCTCATCGCAACCGTGCTGGTCCTGGTCGTCAAGGAACAAAAGCCGATGTTCGCTTTCCTGATTGCCGCGAGCACGGGCGTTCTGATATTTCTGTACCTGATCGGTAAAATCGGAGGAATCATTGAGGTCTTGGAGGATCTAGCTGATAAATCCGGCGTCCAGATGATCTATTTAAAGACGATTCTGAAAATCATCGGGATCGCCTATATCGCCGAATTTGGCGCTCAGATCGTAAGGGATGCCGGGCAAGAGAGCATCGCCAGCAAGATCGAAATGGCGGGAAAGGTGCTCATCATGGTGCTTGCCATTCCGATTATCAGCATCATTATCGAGACGGTCATCAAGCTGCTGCCGGCTTAGAAGGTTGCTTCGGATTGGGGAGAAGGACTTATGCTCACTACGAATGAACGATGGCGCGGCCCTACGCTGTTCCTAATCTTGCTAGGGATGCTGCTGTACGGATACATGCCCGTTATCGCCTCCGCGGAAGGGGAAGGAGATAATTGGATCCAGCGCCAAGCTGAGGATCTTCCCACCGATCAGGTCGAACGATATTGGCAGCAACTCATGAAGGATTACGGCGGTTTTTTCCCGGATCAGAAGGTCCCGTCTTTTATGGATATGCTCCTGCAGCAGGATCAAAGCTTCAGTCTGAAATCGGGACTGGGCGGTCTGATGCGGTATATGTGGCATGAAGTGCTGTATAACGGGCACATTCTGGTCACCATCGTGCTGCTCTCCATCTTCAGCATGATTCTGGAAACCCTGCAAACGGCGTTTGAACGCAAGCAGGTCAGTAAAGTCGCTTATTCGATCTGCTATATGGTGATTCTGGTGCTCGCGATCAACAGCTTCCATGTTGCAATCACCTATGCCACGAATGCGATCACCGGAATGATCGACTTCATGATGGCGATGGTTCCGCTGCTGTTCATGCTTCTGGCTTCGCTGGGGAATGCGGTGACGGTTACGGTAACCCATCCGTTGGTCGTCTTCATGGTTCACGCGGTTGGAACGACCGTGCACACGATCGTGTTCCCGCTGCTGTTCTTCTCGGCCGTGCTGCACATCGTCAGTTCGTTGTCCGACAAGTACAAGCTCACTCAACTGGCGAATCTGCTGCGAACGGTCAGCATGGCTTTGCTGGGAGTACTGCTCACCGTCTTCCTCGGCGTAATTTCCGTTAAAGGCATCGCTGGGTCGGTGGCGGACGGGGTGACGCTGCGGACGGCCAAGTATCTGACCGGCAACTTCGTGCCGGTGGTCGGCAAGGTGTTCGCCGATGCGACGGACACGGTCATCTCGGCTTCCCTGCTCGTTAAAAATTCGATCGGCCTTGTCGGGGTCATCATCCTGTTGTTCCTCTGCGCATTTCCGGCGATCAAGATCATCACGTTGGCGCTGATCTTCAACCTGGCGGCGGCGGTGATGCAGCCGCTCGGCGATTCGCCGATCATCACTTGCCTGGAGACGATCGGCAAGAGCATGCTGTATGTTTTTGCAGCGCTGGCGGCGGTGGGCATGATGTTCTTCCTGGCGATTACGATCATGCTGACCGCCGGGAATATCACCGTCATGATGAGGTGAACTCCGGGAGCAAGTAACAACTTATAAGGGGTGGTGATCATGGGTGGACTGGTTGGCGGAGTGGCTGAAAGAAATTATCTTCATCGTGCTGATTGCGGTGTTTATCGATTTGCTGCTGCCCAACCGCGCGATGGAGCGCTACGTCAGATTCGTGGTCAGCCTCCTGATCCTGTTGACGCTGTTGTCCCCGGTGATGCGATTCTTCGCGGCGGATGCCAAGGATCAGCTCGAGGCTGCGTTCTCAGCCAGCTGGGACGGTCTGGGCAGCGACTCCCAGAGCCAAAGCACAGAGGCCATTCTGCAGCAAGGCGAGAAGCTGAGACAGAAACAGGAATCCGAAGCGCTCGCCTGGGCGGGAGAAGAAGCGTCTAGGCAAATGAAGGAGCAAATCGAACGGACGACAGGCCAGCAGGTAGATCGAGTCACCGTCAAACTGAGAACAGAGCCTGCACGAGCTCAGGCCACAGGGGAAACCAATCCGCATGCTGCCGAGCCGGTCATCTCCTCCGTTGAGGTCGTTATGGCGCAGGTGAAGCAAGAAGAGAACGCGGCAGAAGCCGGTGCAGCCGGACGGGGGCCGGAGGTATCGATCGCACCGGTAGAAAAAATAAAAGTCAGCGTAAAGACAACCGATCCTTCCGGCAAGGCCGGCAGTTCGGACGGGATTGCCGAAACGCCTAGCGACGCGGCCATGGCATCCGGTGACGACGCGTGGGATGAAGCGACAGGAGAAGCCGGGGATAAGGCAACGGAAGATACCCGGCCGGCGGCAGCCGCATTGGTTTCGCAAATCGAACAATTGCTTCAGGTGAACTGGGGCGTGGATAGAGAGGCGGTAAAGGTCCTTGGGACCGCAAGTCTAGACGGCGGAAATGCCGGGAGGTGAGGAAAGTGCCGGGATGGTTGAAGAAATTGGAGCAATGGCTGGGCCGGGGAGCGGAGGGCAAAAAAACGGCAAGTACATTTCGCTGGCTGCTCATTCTCGGGTTGGTCGGAATTGCCATTATGCTGTTCAATTCCTTCGTCAACGTGAAGCAACTGGATACGAACGGCGAGGGGAGCCGCGAACCGCCAATGATGCAGGACATCTCCGGTTCGCCCGGAGCTTTGGGCGGAACGGGGGAAGATGAGTTCAGCAGCATCGAAATGGCGCTTGAAAGCAAAACCAAGGAAATTCTGGAGAAGATCGTTGGCGTTGGCGCGGTGGACGTACTTGTCACGATCGATTCGACGGAGGAAATCGTGGTTCAGCGGAACATCAAAGACTCCCAGGAGTTAACGGAAGAAAGCGATGCGGACGGGGGCAAACGGCACATCACCCAATATACCCGGGACGGTCAAATCGTCACTTACGAGGCTTCCGGCAGCGAGCAGCCCATCGTTACCAAGAAGATCAAACCGAAGGTGCGCGGGGTGCTGATTGTAGCCCGGGGAGCCGAGAATAAAACGGTGAAAAGCTTGATCGTGGATGCCGTTGAGAAGGGGCTGAACGTCCCTGCCTATCAGATCTCCGTTGTACCGCGCAAGCAGTCTCAATGATCAGAATCGCTATCAGGGTTGAAGTAACAAGAATCAAGAGTCAAGAATCAAATTACAAGTTTGAGGGAGCACTTCTTTCATTTTAAATTTTTAGGAGGAATTCCATTATGAAATCCAAAAGACAAACGATTTGGCTGGTATCCATGCTGAGCTTGATGGTCATCTTATCCGCCTACTATTTATTTACAGAGGACGGTCCGCAAACTTCGACGCCAACCGACGGACAGCAGGTCAGCACGACAAATAACGGCATGGCCGGAAATGCGGCAGGGGACGACGTTATTCTGTCGGAGGTTACAACGGACGGCGGTGAGAACAGCAGCGTCATCACGGACGATACCGCGGCGGCAGATCCAGCCGATCAAAGTGCTGAAGACAGCAACGCCGTAAATCCGGATGCGGCCAAAAGCGAGGATAATGCGGCGGCCGAGGATCCCCAAACAACGGACTCCGATAAGGCAGCGGAAGGCAAGCCGGCTGCGAATGACGGCCAGAAGCCAGCCGCCACGGATGAAGAGGTGCTGAATCAGTTGGAAGCTCAAGGCGTATCTTCCGCAGACACGCTGAATGCTTACCAATTCGCCCGTACGCAAGAGAACATGAAGAAGCAGGAAGAGCTGATGCAAGCGATTAGCGATGAGAACAAAACGTTGGACGAAGCTGCTATGGCTCAACAGGAATTAAGCGCCTTGGAGGAGAAGGAAGCGAAGATTTATGACATCGAGGAAAGACTTAAACAGCAATATGCGAATGCGGTTGTAACCGAAGCGGACGACAAATATAAAGTGGTCGTCGTCAGCGAGAAGATGGAGGCCAAGGAAGCCGTCAGCATCATGGACTTGGTGATCAAGGAACTTGACGTATCCCAGGATAAAGTCAGCGTACAATACGTTAAGCAATAAGGAATCCAGCTCTATAAACAAGCGAACCGAAAGTTCCAATCGTAGGAAGGGTCCGAGGCAACTTGGACTCTTTCCATTTTGATCGATTATGATATAATACATAAAGTTATGAGCCGAGAAGGCTTATGGTTTAAGGCCAAGGCTTTTCCTACAAAGCTGAAGGAGAGAGTGAGAATATGTTTAAGCTGAGTGAAATCAAAGAATTGATCGAACTGCTGGACCAAACGTCCGTGCATGAACTAGAAATCGAAAATGAAGGCGCTCGCTTGTCCATTCGCAAGAACGGCGTGAGCGAAGTCGTTCACGTGCAGCCGCAGATGGTTGCCGCTGTTCCGCAAAATATTTCGGCTGCCGTACCGGCTCCGGCCCTGCAAGAAACGGCACCGGCACCTCAAGCGGCCGAAGCGTCCCGCTCTGCTGCGCCTGCAGCTAACCTACATACCATAGCTTCGCCGATGGTCGGGACGTTCTATCGTTCTTCCTCGCCGGAAGCCCAGCCTTATGTGAACATCGGCGACAAAGTCGGCGAGAAGACGACGGTCTGCATCATCGAAGCGATGAAGCTGATGAACGAGCTGGAGGCGGAAGTCAAAGGCGAGATCATCGACATCCTCGTGGAGAACGGGCAGATGGTTGAATACGGGCAGCCTCTCTTTTTGGTGAAGCCGGAGTAATGCGCGGAGTACCGGCTAATGCTTGATGCAGCTTCAAGGGCCGCTACCCTAGCTTTCCAAAGGAGGATACGAGAATCTCATGAAATTTCATAAAATATTGATTGCCAACCGCGGCGAGATCGCCGTGCGGATCATTCGCGCTTGCCGCGAGCTCGGTATTTCCACCGTAGCGGTCTATTCCGAAGCGGACAAGGATTCCCTGCACGTACGACTGGCCGACGAGGCTTATTGCATTGGACCAACTTTATCCAAAGACAGTTACTTGAATCTGACCAATCTGATGAGCGTAGCGACATTGACGGAGTGCGACGCCATCCACCCCGGTTACGGCTTCCTGGCAGAGAATGCCGACTTCGCGGAAATTTGCGGATCCTGCAACATTACGTTCATCGGCCCTTCTCCGGAAGCGATCACCCGCATGGGGGATAAAGCGATGGCGAAGCAAACGATGAAGGAAGCGAAGGTGCCTGTCATCCCCGGCTCGGACGGTCTGATTGAAGATCTGGATGAAGCGGTGATGGTGGCTCGCGATATCGGATATCCGGTCATCATTAAAGCGACGGCCGGCGGCGGAGGCAAAGGGATTCGCATTGCCGAAGACGAGGAATCCTTGATTAAGCAAATTACAACGGCTCAGCAGGAAGCGCAAAAAGCTTTCGGCAATGCCGGCGTGTACCTCGAGAAATACTTGACCGGCATGAAGCACGTGGAAATCCAAATTATCGCCGACAAGCACGGCAATGCGGTATACCTGGGCGAACGCGACTGCTCGGTGCAGCGCCGCCGTCAGAAGCTGGTCGAAGAAGCTCCTTGCCCGGTACTGTCGCCGGAGAAACGGCGGGAAATGGGCGAGGCCGCAGTTCGGGCCGCGCAAGCGGTTAACTATTCCGGTGCGGGAACGCTGGAATTCCTGTTAGGTCAAGATGGACAATTTTATTTCATGGAAATGAACACGCGGATTCAGGTGGAGCATCCGGTCACCGAAATGGTCACCAACGTCGATTTGATCCAGGAGATGATCTCTGTCGCTGAAGGCAATCCGCTGTCCTTCACCCAGGAGGATATCAAACTGAACGGCTGGTCGATCGAATGCCGGATTAACGCTGAGGATCCGGCGCGCAACTTCATGCCGTCTCCGGGCAAAATCGGGTTCTATTTGCCGCCGGGCGGACCCGGCGTTCGCGTTGACAGCGGGGCTTATCCCGGATATACGATTTCGCCGCATTACGATTCGATGATCGCCAAGCTGATCGTTTGGGGACCTACGCGGGAAGAAGCGATCGCGAAAATGAAGCGGGCGTTGTCTGAGTTCGCGATCGAAGGCATTCATACCACGATCCCCTTTCACCAGAAGCTGCTGGAGCATCCGACCTTTATCAAGGGTGACTTCGATATCAAATTTCTGGAAGAAAACGAGATATAGAAACCCGCCGCAAGTTTGTCATAATGAACCCAAAATGATATAGTATGTATAATAAGTGCGCGGTTTCTATCGTAAGAGCAGCGTCATACTTATTGAGAGGTGGATGAATAGAATGAGCACTTTGCCAACGGAATTCGAACGTACGGATATTGGTGAAATTCAAATTGCCCCGGAAGTCATCGAAGTGATCGCTGGACTGGCTACCGTTGAAGTGAAAGGCGTTGCCGGAATGAGCGGCGGATTCGCCGGCGGCATCGCAGAGTTGCTGGGAAGAAAGAACCTTTCCAAGGGCGTTAAGGTGGAAGTTGGCCAACGTGAAGCTGCGGTGGACGTATCCGTTATCGTCGAGTACGGCAACCGTCTCCCGGAAGTCGCCTCGGAAATCCAGCGCAATGTTAAGCGTTCCATCGAAACCATGACGGGGCTGAATGTCGTTGAAGTGAACGTACAGATTCACGACGTCATTTTCAAAGCGACCGAACGTGTGGAAGAAGTGGAAGCGACTCATCGCGTGAAATAAAGCCTTGTTATGAACCCCCGACCGCTTCCCAGGTCAGGGGGTTTACTGTAATTTTCAGCTGGGACAAGCTGAAGCAAACCTCTATTAAGGAGGCAATACCTGTCGTGGCCAAAATTTTAGACCGAATTTTGATGTTTATTTACAGCTTAAGCATCGCGATCCTCTCTGTATTCGTCATTCTATTGCTCACGGATGCGGTTCCTCTGAACCTGAAAGTCCTGGAGCAGCAACCGTTTTATATCGGTACCTGGGTTGCAGCGATCGTACTGCTGCTCATCAGCATTCGTGTTTTTTACATAGCGATCAGCAGGGACCGCAGCTCGGCGACTTCAATTGATCAGCGGAATGAATACGGCGATATCCAAATCTCGGTGGATACGATCGAGAATCTGTCTTATAAAGCCGCCTCCCGCGTGCGCGGCATCAAGGAAGTCAAGACGCGGATTCGGATCATGGAGTCGGGACTCGAAATCGTGGTTCGTGCGCTGGTTGATGGAGAAACGTCAATTCCGGCATTGACGGAGGAAGTTCAGCGGCAGGTTCATGACCATGTCGAGGAAATCACGGGGATTCCCGTCTCCTATGTCTCGGTTTATATTGCCAACCTGGTCCATTCGCCGGTCATCAAAAGCCGGGTTGAATAGGGGTGAGCAGCGGGGTGTTCTGGAAGCAATTGTGGGAGAGTCACAAAGGACGCCTGCTTGGTATTGCGGCGGCCGTGTTTTTATGCCCGATCTATCTGTTTTTCGGATTCTGGAATATGTTGTTCTGCGCCTTGCTGCTGTTTATCGGTTATACCATCGGCAAGCAGAAGGACTTGGAGGGGGGCCCGCTGTTGCCTTGGGGCACCATCTGGGAATGGCTGTCTACGCGCTGGCGTCCCTTTAAATGAGAATTCGAATTCCTCATTACCGTTTCCTGTGATATGCTTACTCCGGAAAAGAGCTAGGAACGTGTTCTTGCCCCTTTTGTGGAGTAAGCCTATTGCGGGTCTTTTTTTGTGTTAAAGCAAAGTGCGAGTGGATGGCATGTAGTGATGAATGCGTTGGTTTTGGTCCATGCTGAAGGATAAGAACCGGTGGATGAATACAGTGTAAAAACTTTCTAGGAGGAAGCAGATGAAACGGCGTTTGGCGAGAGAGATTGCGGTACAGAGTATGTACCAGATGGAAATGAACGAAGTGGACGCGAATGAAGCGGTCACGATGCTGCTAACGGAAGCCATGGAAGAGAACGAAAGCGAGGTGGAGCTGTCCGATGTGGACGCGACCCGCTCATTCGTGCTGGAGCTGGTTAACGGCACCTGGAGCCGGAAGGAAACGATCGATGCCCTGCTGGAGGATTATTTGAAGGGCTGGCAAATCAGCCGCTTGTCCAAGGTGGACCGTCAAGTGCTGCGTCTGGCTACGTACGAGATGATCTTCCGCGATGACGTGCCGGGCAAAGTGGCCGTGAATGAAGCGATCGAGTTGTCCAAGCATTTTGGCACCGCGGAATCCGGGAAGTTCGTTAACGGCGTGCTTGGGAAAATGATTCAGGATGTTGACCGGTTGAAAAGCAACCGATAATTTCAATTTAAGGTAGAGGAGAGGACGAGCATGACAGCACCTATCATTAACGGGAAACAAATTTCGGAAGAGATTCGCAAGGATTTGCGTGAAGAGGTAGAGCGGTTGGCGAAGCAAGGCCTTACGCCGGGACTGGCGGTCGTGCTCGTCGGCGAGGATCCGGCATCGCAGGTCTACGTGCGGAACAAGGAGAAAGCTTGCCATGAGCTGGGGTACTATTCGGAGGTTCATCGCTTGTCGGCGGAGACGTCCCAGGAGGAATTGCTGGCCCTGGTGGACAAGCTGAATCATCAGACCAATATCCATGGGATTCTAGTACAGTTGCCGCTGCCGAAACATATTGACGAGAAAGCGGTTATCGATGCGATTTCCGCAGAGAAGGATGTGGACGGTTTCCATCCGGTCAACGTCGGGAATTTGATGATCGGCGACGACAGCTTGCTGCCTTGCACACCGGCGGGGGTCATCGAACTCATCAAGCGGACAGGCCTCGAGATTGCCGGCAAACATGCAGCTGTCATCGGCCGCAGCAACATCGTGGGCAAGCCGGTGTCGCTGCTCTTGCAGCGGGAGAACGCCACGGTGACAATGTGCCATTCGCGTACGGCCAACATGAAGGAATTGACCCGGTTGGCGGACATTCTTGTCGTAGCGATCGGACGCGCCAACTTCGTGGACGCCTCCTATGTGAAGCCGGGCGCTGTGGTCATTGATGTCGGCATGAACCGTCTGGAGAACGGGAAACTGGCCGGGGATGTCGACTTCGACAGCGTGAAGGAGGTCTCCGGACCGATCACCCCGGTTCCTGGCGGCGTTGGCCCCATGACGATCACCATGCTGATGCAAAATACGTTGATCGCGGCGAAACGGCTGCAGGGATTGGCCTAAGCGGGGATTGTTGGAACCGGAGGGGGCTGAGACGGTCGCACAGACGGTCTCGCCAGACTGGTCCCGCAGGCTGGTCCAAATAAATAAGGGAACAAAAGGGCCTTATTTAACTCAAAAGTGGGCATTGAGGGAGAATAGAGGACTTTTATGTCCTTATTCCTAAGGAAAGTGTGTAAAAAGTCGCTTGCAGGGGCATGGAAGATAAAATAAAGGAAAAAAGTACGCTTATTTTTTCGAACAGGGACATCGAGCGCCGAATAAGGGTACGAAATTCCCTTATTTCTCGGAAAGGAGGCGGCACCTTTGGAGCAGCAGCGGATTTTATCGGTGAAGGATTTGAACCGCTACATCCGGATGAAGCTGGAGTCGGATCAGGTGCTCACCGACGTCTGGATTCGCGGTGAGATTTCCAATTTCACGCATCATTCCAGCGGGCACATGTATTTTACGCTCAAAGATGCGGACAGCCGGATCAAATGCATTATGTTTGCGTCCCATAACCAGCGGCTGCCGTTTCGTCCCAAGGAAGGGGCGCGCGTTATTGCACGCGGCAACGTCTCCGTCTACGAGCGGGACGGGCAATATCAGTTCTATGCGACGCATATGCAGCCGGACGGTGTCGGCAGCTTGTACCTGGCTTTTGAGCAGCTGAAGCAGAAGCTCGATGCCGAAGGGCTGTTCGCGCCGGGACGCAAGTGGCCTTTGCCGCGGTTCCCGAAGACGATCGGCGTCATCACTTCGCCAACCGGGGCGGCGGTCCGCGACATTCTGACGACGCTCGGGCGGCGTTACCCGCAGGCGGCGGTGATCCTGTACCCCGTGCTCGTCCAGGGCAAAGGGGCGGCGCCTTCGATCGTGAAGGCGATCCGGACGCTGAACGCCATGGGTGAGGCCGACGTGCTGATCGTCGGCCGCGGCGGCGGCTCGCTCGAGGAGCTGTGGGCGTTCAATGAGGAGCAGGTCGCGCGTGCCATCTATGAATCGGCGATTCCCGTCATCTCGGCCGTTGGCCATGAGACGGACTTTACCATCGCCGATTTCGTCGCCGACCTGCGCGCCGCCACGCCCACCGCAGCCGCCGAGCTGGCCGTGCCGCACACGGCCGAGCTGCGCGCGCTTCTGCGCCAGCGCGAGCAGGTGCTGCAGCAGGGCTTGCAGCACCGCCTGCAGCNCGCTTGCTGCGGCAAGCCATGCAAGGCATCCTGCGCGAGAAATCCGGCCAGCTGGCTTCGGGCATCCGCCATTTGGACGCACTGAGCCCGCTGAAGGTAATGGCGCGGGGGTACAGCCTCGTCTACGATGAACAAGGTCGACGGCTCATCAAGTCGTTGTCGGATGTGAATCCGGGCGACCGGATCACGGTGAAAGTCACGGACGGAGAACTGGATTGTCAAGTTTGGGGCATGAGGCCGGAAGGAGCGGGAGAAGAAGATGAAGGAACAGGAAACCAAGCTTAGCGCGGAAGCGCAGCAACCGGAACTGAATTTCGAAGAGGCGATGAACCAGTTGGAGGACATCGTATCCCAACTGGAACACGGGGATGTCCCGCTGGAGAAAGCGATTGATCTGTTCCAGCAGGGCATGCGGCTCTCGCAAATTTGCGGTCAGAAGCTGGCGCAGGTGGAGCGGAAGATCGAGATGATCGTAGAAGAGGATGGGGCGGTAGAGAAACAGCCGTTTCAGCCGCCGCTAAGCGATAGCGCGGATTTCTGAGGAGAGCGGTGATCTTGTTGCGTCAGCAATTATCGATAGAGGAATACATGAAGGAGATTCGCGAAGTCGTCTCCGCCCGCTTGGCGGCCAGCGTTCCGGCGGTCTGGGAAGTGCCGGGAACGCTGCGCCAGGCGATGGATTACTCGCTGATGGCGGGCGGGAAACGACTGCGTCCGCTGCTCGTCGTGGCTGCGGCGGAAGCGCTCGGCGGCAGCCGGGAAGCGGCATTGCCCGTCGCTTGCGCCGTAGAAATGGTGCACACCTATTCGCTGATCCATGACGATTTGCCGGCCCTGGACAACGATGATTTCCGGCGCGGCAAACCGACGAATCATAAAATATTCGGGGAAGCGATGGCGATCCTGGCCGGAGACGGCTTGTTGACGCATGCTTTCTACAGCGTCGTGCAAGCGAGCCGTGAGCATGGCGTTCCGGCGGAGGCGGCGCTCGCGATCGTGGAGGAATTGTCGCGGTACGCCGGGCCCAGCGGCATGGTCGGCGGCCAGGTTGCCGACATGCAAGGCGAGCAAGGGGTGACCCGTCTGGATCAACTGCGCTATATCCATGAGCATAAGACCGGCGACCTGATCGTATTCTCGGTAAAGGCGGGCGGGCATGTCGCATCCGGGACCGCGGAGCAGCTTGAGGCCTTGGAACGTTACGGACGAGCGCTGGGACATGCTTTCCAAATTCAGGACGATATCCTTGATCTGATCGGGGATGAGAGCAAGCTGGGCAAGAAAACGCAAAGCGACGTGGTCCAGCAGAAGGTGACCTACCCTTACTTTATTGGCATCGAATCCTCCCGGGCTGAAGTCGAACAGTTGACAAGCGAGGCGAAGGAAGCGGTGCAGGGAGGGGCCGTTCCTAACCCGCAGCGGCTGCTGGAAATCGCCGATCAGCTGCTTCGCCGCGATCATTAGTCCTTCATTCGTCACGGGTCGAAATCAGGGAAAAATGACTCGTTTATCCGTTGCAAGTGATTTCGACATCATCGTGACATATGGTATAATGAAGGCTATTATCATCTATGCAAGAAGGAGCCGGTAGCAGGAAACGGCTTTTTGAACCATACATTAAGGAAAGCGGGGAATGGCTGTGCTGCTTTCGCAAATACATGAGCCTGCCGATCTGAAAAACTTGTCCCTGGAGCAATTGACGCCGCTCGCTGAGGAAATCCGTCAGTTCTTGATCGAAAAGCTGTCGGTGACCGGCGGGCATTTGGCTTCGAATTTGGGCGTGGTGGAATTGACGATCGCCCTGCACTATTGCTATAACAGTCCGCAGGATAAATTTATCTTTGACGTAGGCCATCAGGCTTATGTACATAAAATATTGACCGGGCGGATGGACCAGTTCGACACGCTTCGTAAGCTTCACGGATTATGCGGATTTGTCAAACGAAGTGAGAGCGAGCATGACGTGTGGGAAGCAGGGCATAGCAGCACCTCGCTTTCAGCGGCGATGGGGATGGCCCTTGCCCGGGATCTGAAGGGCGAGTCGAACCGGGTGATTGCGGTCATCGGAGACGGCGCGCTGACCGGAGGCATGGCGTTTGAAGCGCTGAATCATATCGGTCATGAGAAGAAGGATCTGATGGTGATCCTGAATGACAACGAAATGTCGATTGCGCCCAATGTCGGAGCCCTGCACAATTACTTGACCAAAATCCGTTCCGACCGCAATTATCTGCGGGCCAAGGACGAGGTCGAGCAGCTGCTGAAGAAGATTCCGGCCATCGGCGGTAAAGTGGCCAAAACCGTGGAGCGGGTGAAGGACAGCCTCAAATATTTGATGGTATCCGGCGTCTTGTTCGAGGAGCTGGGCTTCAAATACCTGGGGCCGGTAGACGGCCACGACTTGCCGGGGCTGATCGATTCCTTCAAGCAAGCGAATAACGTGAGCGGTCCGGTGCTGGTGCATGTCCTGACCACCAAAGGCAAAGGATATACGCCGGCAGAGCAGGATTCGTACAAATGGCATGGCATTACGCCGTATAAAATCGAGTCTGGCCAGCTGCTGAAGGCGGTTGGCAACCCGATGTACACAGAGGTATTCGGGCAGACGCTGATCGAGCTGGCCGAACAGGACGAACGCATCGTAGCCGTGACGCCGGCCATGCCGGGCGGTTCCGGGCTGATCAAATTCGGGGAACGGTTCCCCGGCCGCATGATCGATGTCGGCATCGCCGAGCAGCACGCCGCTACGATGTGCGCGGCCATGGCGATGGAAGGTATGAAGCCGGTATATGCCGTCTATTCCACCTTCATGCAGCGAGCCTATGACCAGATTGTCCATGACATTTGCCGCCACAACGCCAACGTGATGTTCGCCATTGACCGGGCCGGATTTGTCGGCGCAGACGGGGAGACGCATCAAGGGGTATACGATATCGCTTTTATGCGCCATATTCCGAATCTCGTCTTGATGATGCCGAAGGATGAGAATGAACTGCGCCATATGATGAAGACGGCGCTCGAATATAACGACGGGCCGATCGCTTACCGCTATCCGCGGATTAATGTGCCGGGAGTCCCGCTGGACAAAGAGCTGGTGCCGATACCAATCGGAACCTGGGAAATGCTGCGGGAAGGCGACAGCGTGACGATCATCGCGGTTGGACCGATGGTCCAGGTTGCCGAGGCCGCGGCGGAAATGCTGAAGCGGGAGGGGGTGTCCGCTGCGGTTGTGAACGCTCGCTTCTTAAAGCCGCTTGACGGAGATATGCTGGATCGATTAGCGGAGGGCAGCGGGAAGATGATTGTGCTGGAGGAAGCTTCGCAGGCAGGAGGCTTAGGCAGTGCGATATTGGAGCATTATGCCGAGCGTGGAATCCACGGGCTTGACATTCATCTGATGGGAATCCCGGATCGCTTTATCGAACACGGCAGCATCAAGGAACAATTGGAGGAAGTGGGCTTAACGGCCGAAAACGTCGTCCTCGAGGTTCAGAAGTTACGGGGCAATTCGCATTTAACCTTAGGCAAAAAAGTAAATTATTGACGGGAGATTGGCATGTCGGTTTCCAAGGAACGCGTAGACGTCCTGCTCGTGGAGCAGGGATATTTCGATAGCAGGGAGAAGGCAAAAGCTGCGATTATGGCCGGACTGGTATTCGGCGGACAGGAGCGGCTTGAGAAGGCGGGAACGAAAATTCCCCGCGATACCGCATTGTCCGTGAAAGGAGCCATACACCCTTATGTCAGCCGGGGCGGGTTGAAGCTGGAAAAGGCGATCAAGCGCTTTGATCTCGATCTGGCGGGGCGAACGATGCTGGACATCGGCTCATCCACCGGAGGATTCACGGATTGTGCCCTGCAGCATGGCGCCGACTACGTATATGCCATCGATGTTGGATATAATCAGCTTGATTGGTCGCTGCGGAATAATCCGCGGGTGAATGTCAAGGAGCGGACGAACTTCCGTTATATGACGCCGGAGGATCTGGACGGCCCTAAGCCGGATTTTGCCAGCATCGACGTGTCCTTCATTTCGCTCCGAATCATCCTTCCGCCGCTGCTCGCGCTGCTGCAGCGTCCGGCGGATATCGCCGCGCTGATCAAGCCGCAGTTTGAGGCCGGCCGTGAGAAGGTTGGCAAATCAGGCGTCGTTCGCGATCCAAAGGTGCATCAGGAAGTGCTGGAGACGGTGCTGAGTTTTGCGGTGGAACAAGGCTACGAAGTGGCCGGGTTAACGTTCTCGCCGATCACCGGCGGTGAAGGCAACATCGAATTTTTGGCCCACCTTAGGCTGGAGGATGCCGCGGGTCGCGGGGAGGTGCCGGCGGAGGCGCGGTTCTCCCAGATCCGCGAAATGGCCGCGAGCGTAGTCCAGGAAGCATCCAACACCTTTGCCGGAGGCTCATCCAAGTGATGGGTCTTTTTTTGCATGCTTGGGCTTGCAAATCGAACGCCTGTTCCCTATAATGAAATCAAAACCGTGCATTGTCCTCATTTCCCCCACATTTTGTGATTGATCTGACAGGAGCTGATCATGGCGACGTCGAACTAAGTGGATGAGGTGATCATCGTTGGGAGCTTATTCGGATGGTATTCTGATGGTAGTGATCGCGGCAATTGCGGCTTATTTGCTGTACCGTGGTTTCCGCTCTTGGGTTCGCAAGCCGTTCTCCTTAAGATCCGGCATCGGTTTTGAGATGAATGAGGAGATTCTGGAGCACCCTGCTGTAGATCTGCTGGAGCAGGCAGGCTACGAGGTCGTTAGCGATAAATTGAAGGTGCCGCTCACTTTCAGTGTGGACGGCGAGCTCTTGCACAGCAGGCTGTTTATCGACTATATTGCGGTCAAGAACGGGGAATTCTATCTGGTAAGAACCGCGCGGGAACGCTTCCCGGTGGAATGGACAGGCAGTGGCTTGCGCCGGGATCTGCTGCCATTCCTGCTGCTGTATCCGGAATGCGCCGGCGTGTTATACGTGGACCCGGATCAAGGGGAACTTAAGCGAATCTCCTTAACGACAGATGACGACGAAGAAGATGAATCGGCCTGAGTCGACACTCTCGATCCACAGGCAAATGGAGGGCACAATGAAAGGGCATAGACATATCAAGATTCGGGAAATTATTTCGGCAAGAGAAATCGAAACGCAGGATGAGTTGGTGGAAGCGCTGCGCGAGGCGGGATATCAAGTTACCCAGGCGACGGTCTCCCGCGACATCAAGGAGCTGATGCTGATCAAGGTGCCGACGGATGACGGCAGATACAAGTACTCCATGCCGACGGCGCAGCGGTATAACCCGGTGCAGAAGCTTCAACGGGCTCTGGTGGACAGCTTTGTGCACATCGACCACACCGGCAATTTGGTCGTGATGAAGTGCCTTCCAGGGACGGCGAATTCGGTGGCCGTACTGCTTGATAATATGGAGTGGCCGGATTTGCTCGGCACGATTTGCGGAGACGACACGATTTTGCTGATCTGTCGTAATGAGGAATACAGCCTGTTTTTGATCGAACAGATCATGGGATACATATCGAATTAAGTTTGGGTTTAGGAAGGAGTGCCTCGCATGTTGGTTCATTTATCCATTCGTAATCTGGCAGTGGTTGAAGCCGTGGATGTATCGTTTGGTTCCGGCTTTCATGTCCTCACGGGGGAGACGGGCGCGGGGAAATCGATTATTATCGATGCGCTGGGCTTGATCGCCGGCGGCCGGGGTTCGGCTGAATTGATCCGTTATGGCTGCGACAAGGCCGAGATGGAGGCCTCCTTCGATCTTCCGGCGGGACATCCGGTCTGGGCAACGCTGGAGGGACTCGGCATCGCCGGGGATCCCGGGGAGCATCTGATCATTCGCCGGGAGATCAGCGTTCAAGGCAAGAGTTCGGCCCGCGTTAACGGCCAACTGGTTAATTTATCGATGCTGCGCGAGGTGGGGGACGAGCTCATCAATCTCCATGGTCAACATGAGCATCAAACCTTGCTTCGGCCGGAACGTCATCTTGAGCTGCTGGACGCTTACGGGGCAGAATCGATTGAACCGGTCAAGGCGGCGTATCAAGCGACTTATGCAGAATTTGTTCGCATCGATAAGGAATATCACGAGCTTCGCAATACGAGCCAACAGGCGCTGCAGATGCTTGATTTATACCGTTTTCAGCTTGGTGAGATTGCGGCAGCCGAGCTAAAACCGGGGGAAGATGAATTACTCGCGGAGGAAAAGGTCAAGCTATCCCATAGCGAGAAAATGATGGAGTCCATCTCGAAAGCTTATGACCTCTTGTACGGTCCCCAGGGACTTGATGCGATCGCCAAAGCCGTTTCGAAATTAAGCGAAGTATCGGCTTATGACAGCAAAGGAATTTC
This sequence comes from Paenibacillus phocaeensis, assembly GCF_900021165.1. Taxonomy (GTDB): domain Bacteria; phylum Bacillota; class Bacilli; order Paenibacillales; family Paenibacillaceae; genus Fontibacillus; species Fontibacillus phocaensis. The sequence goes on from NZ_FCOQ01000018.1 coordinate 786,594, forward strand.
GCCTCTTCTGGAGCAACTGCAATCCGCTTATTATCAACTTGAGGATGCGTCTTACAGCTTGCGGACCTACCGGGAACGGATCGAGTTTAACCCCGAACGGCTTGAGGAAGTGGAGGAACGCCTGGATTTGATTTCAACGCTCCGGCGCAAATATGGAGACGACATTCAAGGAATTCTTACTTACTATGAGAAGATTCGCCAGGAAACCGATGTTTTGGAGAACAAGGATGAACGCTTGGAGCAGCTTCAGATGGAGCGGGAGAAATTAACGGCCAAGCTGATGAAACAAGCCTTCGAGTTGAGTGCAGTACGGCAGCTTATGGCGGATGAGCTCGCAGCTCAGATTGAGACGGAGCTTAAGGACCTGCAGATGGGACGAACTTCTCTGCAAGTGAAGCTGACCCTTCTGGAGGACGCGCACGGTTTGGAATGGGAAGGGAAGAAGATCCGTCCCAGCAAACACGGCATCGAGAATGCCGAATTCCTGATCTCGCCGAACCCTGGAGAACCTCTCCGACCGTTAAGCAAAATTGCCTCCGGCGGCGAGTTATCCCGGATGATGCTGGCGCTCAAGAGCATTTTTGCCCGGCATGAGCAGGTTCCCGTGCTGATCTTCGACGAAGTCGATACCGGTGTCAGCGGCCGAGCGGCTCAGTCGATTGCCGATAAATTATCGCGGTTGTCCGCGATGTGTCAGGTATTCGCCATTACCCACCTGCCGCAGGTGGCCTGCATGGCCGATCGACAGTATTTAATTGAGAAGGTCGTTGAAGACGGCCGCACGATGACGCGTGTCGAATCTTTAGATGAAGCGGGACGGGTGAATGAATTGGCCCGCATGCTCGGCGGGGTCGAAATCACGGAGAAGACGCAGCACCATGCCCAGGAAATGCTGAAGCTGGCACAGGCACAAAAGGATGCTTTATTAAGTCCGGCACAATGATTGACAGTAATAAAACACCTGACCCGGGGTATCTTATAGGTACGCAATTGGCGACCACCTTTTCGTCAAGCGAAAGAAGCTAAGGGAGCGTGACAGCCATTGAACCCGAACCTCAGGAATAGAATGCTCGGTCTTTTTCTTGCCTTCTTCTTTTGTTTTCTCGGCACGTCGGCCGCTGAAGGGCGGCTTCCTGCATTGCCGGACGAGTTGCGCCTGTTTCAGGGTCAGGGAACTCAAATTTCATTAGCTCTGCCCGTACAGGCCGAAGTCAGTGTGGATCGGCCCGATGTGGTGATGTTGAACGGGCAGGCTAACCCATCCATGAAAGTATCCTTGGGAAATCCGCTCAAGCTTTCGTCGCTTCGGAGTGGAGAAGCCAACCTCCGTATGAAATTATTCGGTCAAATTCCTCTGAAGACCGTCAAGGTCAATGTCATTCCGGACCTCAAAGTGATTCCCGGCGGGCAAACCATCGGCGTGAAGGTGAAGTCCGCCGGGATCTTAGTGGTCGGCCATCATCAGGTTATCACCGATACCGGCAAGGTCTCTCCCGGCGAAACTGCGGGAATTCAAGCCGGTGATTTAATCACCCACATTAATGGAACCAAACTGCAGGATGTCCGCGAGGTGGCTGATATAGCGGCAGATGCCGGCAAGCATCAGCGGCCATTGAAGATTACCTATGTGCGGGACGGGAAAGAATTTAACACGTCCTTAAGTCCGGCGTTCGATCAGCAGGATCAGGCCTGGAGACTGGGTCTGTATATCCGGGATTCCGCCGCAGGGGTGGGTACGCTAACCTTCTATGCCCCCGATCATGGGGTATATGGAGCCTTGGGCCACATCATCACCGACATGAACACGCAGACGCCGATTGTAGTCGGCAGCGGCCAAATTCTTCAATCCAGCGTAACCTCGATCTCCAAGAGCGAAAGCGGAGAACCCGGGGAGAAAAGGGCTCATTTTCTGAAGGAAGGTAAAATCTTAGGCAATATCGAGCGCAATACGCATTTTGGGATCTTCGGGAAGATGTCGCAAAATCCAGAGCACAGCGTATTTCAGAAACCGGTCCCCGTTGCTTTTGCGGAGGAAGTGAAGGAAGGGCCGGCGGAAATTCTCACGGTGGTGGAAGGTCAACGCGTAGAGCGATTTAAGGTTGAGATCGTCCATGTTTCCAAACAGAATGCTCCGGAAACGAAGGGGTTGGTCATTCGCATTACGGATCCGCGCCTCGTAGAGAAAACGGGCGGGATCGTTCAAGGCATGAGCGGCAGTCCGATCCTTCAAAACGGAAAGCTGATTGGGGCGGTCACCCATGTGTTTGTCAACGACCCGAAATCAGGGTACGGTTGCTTCATTGAATGGATGCTGCAGGATGCCGGCATTCTGAAAGGGAAGGATACGCAGCAAAATCTTAAGGCGAGCTAATCGCTGCCTTAAGATTTTTTTTATCCAGAAGGTGTAGAAGGGGACAACGGTATCGACAAACAACACCGAGTTCCTGTATGCATTTGTCGAATGAATCCGAACTGAATCAGATTGTGTAGATAAATATTTTATTATATCTCATGCCTGTAAAAAAATAAATAAAAATAATTTTCGACAGAAGGAATTTACTTTTGCATGTCGAATCCTTATTCTGGGAAGAGGAGAAACAAAGAAGAACATCCATTTACCTGAAGGAGGAAGTAGGCAGTGCAGAAAATCGAAGTGTTGTTGGCGGATGATAATCGAGAATTTACGAATTTGCTCGCGGAGTACATTTCAGAGCAAGACGATATGGTCGTCTCGGGTATCGCTTATAATGGGGAAGAAGTGCTGGAGATGATCGATAATGCCGCAAAAGTTCCGGATGTCTTGATCCTGGACATTATTATGCCTCATCTGGACGGGCTGGGTGTGTTGGAGCGCATCCGCGACCTTAACCTGAGCCCGCAGCCCAAAATCATCATGCTGACCGCTTTTGGTCAAGAGAACATCACACAACGAGCCGTTCAGCTTGGCGCTTCTTACTACATCCTGAAACCATTTGATATGGAAGTCCTGGCGAACCGCATCCGTCAGCTTGTTGGCGTTCAAGCCTTAACGACCAGCGCGCCGTCCGCCTCGTTTGGGAAGTCGAACGTGGTGCCGCTGGGCAAAGGCAAGAATCTTGATGCAAACATCACTTCGATCATACATGAAATCGGAGTTCCTGCGCATATTAAAGGGTATCAATATCTGCGTGAAGCAATTACGATGGTTTATAATAACATCGAAATTTTAGGCGCCATCACAAAAACGCTGTATCCGGCGATCGCTGAGAAATTCAAAACCACGCCATCCCGTGTGGAGCGCGCCATTCGCCATGCGATTGAAGTGGCCTGGACGCGCGGCAACATCGATTCGATCAGCCATCTGTTTGGCTACACGATCAACATCTCCAAATCCAAGCCGACCAACAGCGAATTCATCGCGATGGTGGCGGATAAACTGCGGATCGAGCATAAAGTGTCGTGAAAGTCTGAGGAAACCTTGAAAGATAAGGATTAATAGAGTGCACTCGGTATATGTAAAAATAAATGCTTCTTTGTTGGTATGAGTAAACACCAACAAAGGAGTGTTTTTATTATCAGCGATAGAGGAAGAGACAGGTGACAGGATTAAATTGGAGAGAGGGCGTTCTCTGTGTGGGCTGTAAAATATGACCCAAGATGGATATCAAGAAAGGATATACCTATATCAATTGGGATATATGCATGGTTTACCAAGGACACTGATGAATTAATATATATCGGGAAAGCAACTGGAAAAGGTGGATTGAGAAAACGGATCTGGTCACAGCATTTAAATCCTAAGTATTTAGAAAGTAGAAAAAATAAGTTTACGGCCAAGGATAGTTATCAAGTAAATAATCCTATTTACCATAATAATCAATTGGTAATTGACAAATCTGCTTTCCGAAAGAATGTTTCTCGTGCTTTTTTGTTAAAAGCGGGTGTCGAATCGGTAGAGTATATTACAAATAATTTCTTGTTTGCTTTTAAGGCATTTAATATCGATGAAGTCGATACAGTGGTTGAACTTGAAAAACAATTAATACAGGAAATTAAACCAAGATTAAATATTTCTTATACATAGAAAATTTCTGCTCAAACCCAAGGCGGCCCTTCTCGGTGTAGACCGGGATGCGGCCGTTTATTTATGGGAGTCCATATTTCTGAAGATACCGATTGACAAATCAGGATTTCAGGGATAATCTATATATGAACATATGCTCATATAATAAATATCAAAAAAGAGAGGTACTCGCAAATGGAGAAGGATGTACACACATATCTCAGCCCGGATACACTGGAGCAGGTATCTACGATTTTTAAGGCATTATCCGACCCGACCCGGATTAAAATTCTCTATTTGCTGTCGGAAGAGGAATGCTCCGTGACACATATGTCGGACGTGCTGAATTTGTCACAATCGGCGGTATCCCATCAGTTGAGCTTGCTGCGAAACCTGCGGCTGGTGAAGTTCCGGCGGGAGGCCAACACGATGTATTACAGCTGTGACGACGAGCATGTAATCTCGTTGTTAACTCAGGCGATTCAGCACGCGAAATGCGATTAGGGAGGAAAAATTTCATGGCACATCAACATCATCATCACGACCATGCCGGTCATCATCATGATCATCATGCAGCACGGTCGGGGAATACCAAAGGGCTGCTGATTGCTTTGCTGATTACGGCTTCGATCGCTGTCCTCGAATTTGGCGGCGGATTGTTTACGGGAAGTTTAGCTCTATTGTCCGATTCAGGTCATATGCTAAGCGACGCCAGCTCGCTGGTGCTTAGTCTGGTGGCATTTTGGTTTGCTGCCCGTCCCGCTTCGAAGCGGAACACGTACGGATTTCACCGGATGGAGATTTTGGCGGCACTGCTGAACGGCGTTACCTTGTTTGTGATCGCCGGGTTTATCATATGGGAAGCCTACGGTCGTTTGCTGGACCCGCCAACCGTATCCAGCAACACCATGATCGTTATCGCGGTAATCGGATTGCTCGCCAACCTTGCGAGTGCGGCTGTATTGCTTAAGAAAGGGGACGTCAAAGGCAACGTGAATCTAAAAAGCGCCTATCTGCATGTCCTTGGAGATGCGTTAGGCTCTGTTGGAGCCATCCTGGCGGGGATCGTTATGTCGTTGTTCGGATGGTACATTTTCGACCCGATTATTAGCGTTGTCGTTGCGTTGTTGATTCTTCGCGGTGCCTGGGGCGTAATGGCCCAGTCGGTGCACATTCTGTTGGAAGGATCGCCGGCGACGATGGATCAAGCGGAGGTCAAATTATGCCTGGAGGGGATTCCCGGTGTGATTGAGGTACATGATCTGCATATCTGGACAATTACATCCGGGATGGATGCGCTTAGCTGCCATTTGACGATTGAGGATGGCAACCAGAGTCAAGCCGTGCTGCAAGAAGCGATTTCCGCTCTGGAGAAGACGTTCCAAATCACTCACTCAACCATCCAAGTCGAAACACCGCACATCCGACACCCGGAGCTTATGGTATAATCAGAGCGAAGAAAGGATGAGTAATCATGTCCCAAGATAAGGATCTGGCGGTTTATCGGAATATGCTGGAGGACACCAACCTCGAAGAATCGAAGCGGCAAGTGTTCCTGGAGCTGATCGATCATTACGAACAGGTTCGTGCGGAGAATGCCAGATTACGCAAGGCGTTACTTCGTGTATCTGCCCAGCAGGGCTCGCGGATGTCGACTAAATTGAAGGAAGCCCTCTATGAATAAGTATGCAAAAAAAACCTCTACCGCTGATTTTCAGGCGAAAGAGGTTTATTTTTTGCTTGCGGCACAGAGCGGTTCAGTCGTTCTGCAATGCGGCCGGTTCCGGTTCCTTGACGGCAGCGTTGTCCTTCTTGCGAAATCTTGGCCCGACATAATTGCGCTTGCGGTCCCGGAAGAAAATCCAACCGCCCAAAAACCCGGCGCCTGCAGCAAATAGGACTATGCCCAGCCCAAAGTTCAGCCAATCAAATGCCACGCGGGATAAAGCATCGTCTCCGTGTGCGGACATATAATTAAAGAGGGAGTCTTTTATTTTCAGAAATCCGATCATCGCCGTTATGCCGGGAATCACCAGCAAAATGATAGCGATAAAACGGGAAATCTTCAGCTTCATGAGCAAATCGTCCTTTCCATCCCAAATGGCTTATGTATTGTTAAAAATATCATACCTTTTTCCTGGGGGGATGTCTATTTGCAGCGCTGGTTTGTATTCACGGAAAAACAAGGTAAAATAGGGGAAAGCGACAGAATTGAAAGAATGGGTGGAGATCTGTTATGGCAATCACATGTGATGTAGCGGTGCTGGGCGGAGGAACGGGCGGATATATCGCGGCCATTCGCGCAGCCCAATTGGGGAAAGAGGTCGTCATTATTGAGCGGGACAAGCTGGGCGGAACCTGCCTGCATCGGGGGTGCATCCCCAGCAAGGCGCTGCTGCGCAGCGCGGAGTTGTACGCGCAAATGAAGGACAGCGCAAGCTTCGGAATCGAAACAAGCGAAGTGAAGTTGGTGTTCCCGAAAGTGCAGGAAAGAAAGCAAGGCATCGTGGATCAGTTGCATAAAGGGGTCCAGTATTTGATGCGTAAACATAAAATTCGCGTGATCGAAGGGAAGGGTCGCGTCATTGGGCCGTCGATTTTCTCGCCGAAAAGCGGGGCCGTTGCGGTGGAGCTTCCGGACGGCGAAATGGAGACGGTGGTGCCGACGAATCTGATTATCGCGACAGGTTCGCGGCCGCGGACGTTACCGGGGCTTGAACCGGACGGTACCTACGTTCTCAGCAGTGATGAAGCGCTGCAATTGGCTGATCTCCCCGGCTCGATGCTGATCCTAGGGGGCGGTGTCATCGGGGTTGAATGGGCATCACTGCTGAACGATTTTGGCGTGAAGGTGACCGTAGTGGAAGCGGCAAATCAACTGTTGCCGGCAGAGGACGAGGACGTTGCCCGCGAATTGCAGAAGCAGTTGCAGCGCCGTGGGATTGAGGTATACACAGGGGTGTCGGTTGATCCGGCTACCTTGGAAGTTGGCAATAACCGGGTACAACTCTCGGCGAAGCGGGGAGACGAAGGGGTCCGACTCGAGGCGGACAAGCTGCTGGTATCCATAGGACGCCAAGCCAATGTGGAGAATATTGGGCTGGAAAATACCGATATCGGGTTAGAACGCGGCTTCATTCGGGTAAATGAACATATGCAGACCACAGAACCGCATATTTATGCCATCGGGGATTGCATCGGCGGGCTTCAGCTGGCGCATGCCGCCAGCCATGAAGGAATAACCGCAGTGCATCATTTGGCAGGGGTAGCTTCGCACGGGTATCAGGAGAGTCAGGTCTCCCGCTGCGTGTATACACGCCCGGAGGTTGCTTCCGTTGGAATCACGGCTAAAGAGGCTAAGGCGAAGGGACTGGATGTGAAGATCGGCAAGGTTCCGTTCTCGGCGATAGGCAAGGCATTGGTGCACGGCGAAGCGGAAGGTTTCGTCAAGATGGTGGCCGATGCCCGCACGAACGATATTCTGGGCGTACAGATGATCGGGCCGCATGTGACCGAGCTGATCAGCCAAGCTGCGTTGGCCCAGGTCCTGGATGCGACGCCATGGGAAGTGGGACAAGCGGTATTTGCTCATCCGACGCTGGCGGAAATTATCGGCGAAGCGGCGCTGGCCGTAGACGGGAACTCCTTAAACGCTTGAGGGAATAGGCGGGGAAAACGAATATTTTCCTTTTCGTCGTAAAAGGATTATAATAAACTTATCCCAAGTCTTAGTACCTGGTGTTAAGATTAAGTTATATACTTCCCAATCGAAGGAGGTAACTCCCATGAATGCCAAAAGTGTAGTTCAAACCGAGCCCAAACATAAGCAGCTTGGATTAACAGATGCAGAAGTTGTTGAGATGTACAGATATATGGTGATCGCTCGCAAATTTGATGAGCGGAACTTGCTGCTGCAGCGTGCCGGGAAGATTAATTTCCACGTCTCCGGAATCGGGCAGGAAACGGCACAGGTTGCCGCAGCTTTTGCGCTGGATCGGCAGCGGGATTATTTCTTGCCCTACTATCGGGACTATGGATTTGTCCTGGCAGCAGGCATGTCGTTGACCGAACTGATGTTGTCGGCTTTCGCCAAGGCAAGCGATCCGAACAGCGGCGGCCGGCAGATGCCGGGACATTTCGGCAGCAAGCGGCTGCGGATTGTGACCGGCTCCAGTCCGGTAACGACTCAGGTTCCCCATGCAGTGGGCGTCGCTTTGGCTGCGAAAATGCAGAAGAAAGACATCGTTTCTTTCGTCACCTTTGGCGAAGGCTCCAGCAATCAGGGGGATTTTCATGAAGGGCTGAACTTTGCCGGGGTCCAGAAGCTTCCGGTGATTTTCATGTGCGAAAACAATCAGTATGCCATCTCGGTACCCGTGAAGAAGCAATTGGGCGGGCGCGTATGCGACCGAGCTCAAGGGTACGGGTTCCCGGGTCTCCGCGTAGATGGCAACGATGCGCTTGAGGTGTACCGGGTTGTGAAGGAAGCGCGGGAGCGTGCCGTGCGCGGCGAAGGACCAACGTTGATTGAAGCGATGATGTATCGGTTGTCTCCGCACTCCACCTCGGATAATGACCTGGCGTACCGGACGAAGGAAGAAGTCGATGAGAATTGGAAGAAAGACGGCATCCCGAAGATGAAATCTTATCTGATCGAGGCCGGCTTGTGGAGCGAAGAGCAGGACGACGCGCTGTTGAAAGAAGTGAATCAACAGTTGAAGGAAGCGGTGGAAGCGGCAGACAACGCCCCCTTCCCGAAACCGGAGGACACCTTACTGCACGTGTACGCCAGTGAAGGGGAGGGGCAATAATCATGCCGGTAATGGAATATATCGACGCGATTCGTCTTGCGATGAAGGAAGAAATGGAGCGGGACGACAGCGTGTTTGTCATGGGGGAAGACGTCGGCGTCAAAGGCGGCGTATTCACGACAACGAAAGGCCTGCAGGAGCAGTTCGGGGAAATGCGTGTCATTGACACCCCGCTGGCCGAATCGGCAATCGCCGGGGTTGCGATCGGTGCGGCCATGTACGGGCTGAAGCCAATCGCAGAAATGCAATACTCCGACTTTATGCTGCCGGCCACGAACCAGATTATTAGCGAAGCGGCAAAAATCCGTTACCGCTCCAACAACGACTGGAGCTGCCCGGTGGTCGTTCGTGCTCCGATCGGCGGCGGGATTTTCGGAGGGCTGTACCATTCCCAATGTCCGGAATCGATCTTCTTTGGTACGCCCGGGCTCAAGATCGTAGCTCCTTATTCGGCCTATGATGCCAAAGGCTTGCTGAAGGCGGCTGTTCGCGACCCGGATCCGGTGTTGTTCTTTGAGAACAAGAAGTGCTACAAGCTGATCAAAGAAGATGTGCCGGAGGACGATTATGTGGTCCCGATCGGCAAAGCGAATCTGCTGCGCGAAGGCAGCGATATCACGGTGATCAGCTACAGCCTGCCGCTGCATTTTGCAATGCAAGCGGCGGAGGAGCTGGCTGCAGAGCAGGGGATCAGCTCTCATATTCTCGATTTGCGCACGCTGCAGCCGCTGGACCGGGAAGCGATCGTGACGGCCGCTCGCAAGACGGGCAAGGTGTTGATCGTCCATGAAGATAATAAAACCGGTGGTGTAGGCGCCGAGGTCTCGGCCATCATCTCTGAGGAGTGTTTGTTCGAGCTGGATGCGCCGATTGCACGACTGTGCGGTCCGGATGTTCCGGCGATGCCGATCAGTCCGCCGATGGAGAAGTTCTTTATGCTTAGCAAAGATAAGGTCAAGGAAGCGATGCTTCAATTGGCGCTTTATTAATGGGGAGTGAGGATACCGATGGCATCCAGTAAAACATTGATTGACGTGCAGTTGCCCCAGCTCGCCGAATCGCTCGTATCGGCAACGATCGGCAAGTGGCTGAAGAAGCCGGGGGATCCGGTCGAGCAATACGAACCTATTCTTGAGGTCATTACAGATAAAGTAAATGCGGAGATCCCTTCGACGGTAGACGGAGTGATGGGCGAGCTGCTGGCTGAGGAAGGGCAGGAGGTTCAGGTTGGCGCCGTGATCTGCCGAATTGAGACGGCAAGCGCCGAGGAGACGGCGCCGGGCAGCCAGCCGGTGAATGAGGCGGCCGTTCCGGCTGCGGGAACGACAAGCGCGGGCGAGCGGCCTGACGAGTCGCAGCGGAGCCGTTATTCGCCGGCGGTACAGACGCTTGCCGCCCAGCACGGCTTGGATCTGCGGCAAATTGCCGGCACAGGGCTTGGCGGACGAATTACGCGTAAAGATGTGCTGGCCTTTATCGAACAGGGGGGCCAAGGGGCTGTAGCCGCTCCCCCTGCTGCTCCGGCAGCTACGGCGATTGCAACGCCTCCCGTATCGCCGCAGGCAGCGCCTTCCGCTGCACCGGCATCCCAAAGCGCAATTCCTGCCGCGCTGAACGCAGCCGCCGGACCGGTACGCCATTCCGGCTTGCATTTGACGGAGAATCCGCCGATTCCGACGATCGAAGTGGAGGGGGGCGACCGTTCCGAGTATTTTATCGACGTCACCCCAATCCGGAACACGATCGCTACCCGGATGCGCCAAAGCGTGTCGGAGATTCCACACGGCTGGATGATGATCGAAGTCGATGTTACCAATCTGGTCCAGTTGCGGAACAAGATCAAACAGGAATTTATGCAGAAAGAAGGCGTCAATTTGACGTACCTGGCTTTCTTGCTGAAGGCAGTGGTGGGGGCGATCAAGGATTATCCGATCATGAACTCGGTGTGGGCGGTGGACAAAATCATCGTCAAACGCGATATCAACATCTCTCTGGCGGTGGGCACTGAAGATTCGGTATTGACGCCGGTCATCAAGAAGGCAGACCAGAAGAATATCGCCGGATTGGCTCGGGAGATCGAGGAATTGGCGACGAAAGTGCGTTCCGGCAAGCTGAAGCTGGATGACATGCAAGGCGGCACGTTTACAGTCAACAACACCGGTTCTTTCGGCTCGATTCTGACGCAGCCGATTATCAATTATCCGCAAGCCGCGATCCTAACGTTTGAATCGATCGTGAAGAGACCGGTTGTGATCAACGACATGATCGCTGTTCGTTCGATGGCCAACCTCTGCTTGTCTCTGGACCACCGGATTCTGGACGGAGTTATTTGCGGCCGCTTTATGCAGCGGGTGAAGGAAAATATGGAAAGCTACAATTTGGACACGCAGGTTTATTGAATTAAACGTCAAGAGAGAATCGAGGCGAGGATGCGATGAACGAGGGCTTGAGAGTACGCTATTATCCGATGATGGAGTATGGGGAAGCCTGGGATTTGCAGAAACGGCTCATCAAAGAGATGGATGCGCAGCAGCAGGGAGAACACCTGCTGCTGTTGCAGCATCCGCCGACCTATACGATCGGCTCCCAGCGCCATCCCGAGCACCTGCTCCTCAACTCCGAGCAGCTGCAGGAACGGGGCATTACCGTGTTTGAAATTGACCGCGGCGGGGATATTACCTACCACGGCCCCGGTCAACTCGTCGGTTATCCGCTGCTCCGGCTGGAGGCCGGGCGGGGATTGGATTTGCACGGTTACCTGCGCCAACTGGAGCAGGTAATCATTGATTATTTGGCCGAATTCGGCATTGAAGGCTCGCGGAAACCGGAGTATACCGGGGTGTGGGTCGGTGACGTGAAAATTTGTGCCATCGGGGTAAAATTCAACAAAAGCAGGCACCATAAAGGGTTCATCACCAGCCATGGATTTGCCTTCAACGTGAAATCCGGAATTCAAGAGGAAGGCTTCGGCGGAATCATCCCCTGTGGAATTCAACAATATGGGGTAACCTCGCTGGAGGATGTGACCGGCCGATCGTTTACGGTTGAGCAAGTCGCGAGAGACATCGTTCCGAAGTTCAATGCGGTATTTGGTCGTTCGGGGGCTTGGACGGAAGCATAAAGCATAAAGCATAAAGCATAAAGCAGCCCCCGTTGGGGTCAGCGAATAAAGAAAGGCTCCAGGAAAGCGACCAGCGTGGACGCGATCATGGCGAACAACATTAAAAATACAACGATTTTCATCCGATTTTTGCGCATAACGGTAACTCCTTTTGCTTAAACGTATATTATTCTCACCTCTATTATCGTAACGAAGAAAGCGAGGAAAGTCCAATGATTCACGAGGAACGCGTCATCGGACAATTTTTGGAACTGGTGCAAATCGACAGCGAAACGAAACATGAGCGCCAGATCGCCGATTATTTGAAACGCAAATTCAGCGAGCTGGGACTGGATGTTGTCGAGGACGAATCCCAGGCGGAGACGGGCCATGGCGCCGGGAACCTGATTGCCACGCTGAAAGCAAGCCAGGGGGTCACCGCAGAACCTTTCCTGTTCACCTGCCATATGGATACGGTGACACCCGGCAAAGGTATTAAACCGATCGTTGGAGAGGACGGCTGGATCCGCAGCGACGGTACCACGATACTTGGGGCGGATGACAAAGCGGGCGTAGCGGTGCTTCTGGAACTGATTCAAGTTCTGCAGGAGGAGTCCATTCCTCACGGTCAAATCCAGTTTGTGATCTCGGTGGGCGAGGAGTCCAGCCTGCGCGGGGCACGGGCGCTGGAATCACGTTACGTGGATGCCCGATTCGGCTTTGCCATTGATACGAACGGCGAGGTGGGGACGATTTGTGTGGGCGCTCCAACCCAAGCCCGCGTCGAGATCGAAATTTACGGCAAGGCTGCCCATGCCGGAGTTAACCCGGAGGATGGCGTCAGTGCGATCCAGGTTGCCGGCAAAGCGTTGGCCCGCATGAAGCTGGGACGGATCGATCAGGAGACGACGGCGAACATCGGCAAATTCGAAGGCGGCGGAGCCACCAATATCGTACCTGACCACGTAACTTTATATGGTGAGGCGCGCAGCATGTCCCAGGAGAAAGTCGACAAGCAGTTGGAGGAAATGAAAGAAGCGGTAGAATCCGCCTGCCGCGATTTTGGGGCGAAAGGGGAATTCCGCAGCGAGGTGCTGTACCATGCGTTCCGGATTGCCGAGGAATCTTCTGTGCTACGGATCGCCAAGCAAGCGGCGTCTGTACTAGGGCTGCCGGGAACGACGTTTACGACAGGCGGAGGCAGCGATGCAAATGTATTTAACAGCCTGGGCATTCCAACTGTGAATTTAGCCATCGGTTATGAAGACATCCATACGACGAACGAGCGAATTAAGAAGGAGGATATCGTCAAAACTGCGCAGTTTGCGCTGGAAATTGTCCGACAATCCGTCTCCTCTCCACTCTAAACGAGAATCAGATGCCCGGTGCGGGATACGCGCCGGGCTTTTATCGGGTCTAATGCATCAAAGTGGTCGGTTTTTCCGGGAAGTGGCAAGCTTGCGCAGGATTCCACTGGGTATGCCAGCCTGAGGTTTGAATGAGACTTAAGGCATGGTGAAAATCCTCCAAATATTTGCAGATTTTCTCCTGCTCCGATTTGGGCGGATGATACAGCTGGATTCTTCGCTCCAAATTGACGATCGCCTGCTGCAAGTAACAGGAAGCTGCTCCAAAGCGAGCAGCCGCGTAATCGGGCTGTCGATCCGCAATCGCTTCAAAGATTGGGGCCGCTTCGTCATATCGCCCCTCATCGTAGCAGATTTCTGCCCAAATCCGACATAGATCCAAAAATGGGGGGGAGGGCTCGCGAAGCAAACGGGGGTCCAGCTGCATTAACCGTTCTTTGGCTAACGCAATGTAACCTTCTTTATATAAGGACTGTACCAGCTCACTAAGCAAATAATCGTCTCTTTGCCCGGTCAGCTGTTCGGCGACGTCTAGCCGTCCTGTCGTAACGGCGTTTTGAATCATTTCTACGATTTTACCCATATTTTGAGGTTGTCCGGTAGGACTACGCATAATTCACCCCCTCCTTATATTAACCGGAATAATCGTGACTGAATAACTAGTTTTATAGGATTGGAGAAGATCTGAGATTTTTGCGTCGCGTCCGGCTTCTTTCATCCATTGGGACAGCAGGATGCGGATTTGCCAGCCTTTGCCCTGAGCGCGTACACGATCCGCCGTGAAATAGCTCTTCATGAGGGGGACTCCTTTCCGAACAGGTTTGGTATAATAACACCATATGTCCCGTGTGGACAAGTTATGATGGGATGGAGCGGTTTTGGCATCAAAAAGGAGGAAATGAAATGGCAGCCCACGATAAATTAGTTGAAACCACAATCTCCACCGAGCCGGTATTCAGCGGCAGAGTGATCTCCTTGCAAATCGATACGGTCCAATTACCGGATGGAACGACAGCGACCCGTGAAATCGTAAAACACCCGGGGGCCGTAGCCGTGCTGGCTGTGCACGAGGGGCGGTTGCTGCTGGTCGATCAATACCGGCAGGCAATGGGCCGATGTGAATTGGAGATTCCGGCGGGCAAGCTCGAGCCCGGGGAAGATCCCGCCGAAGCGGCGGTTCGCGAGCTGCAGGAGGAGACCGGGTTTCGCTGCGGCAAATTGACGCATTTGCATTCGTTTTATACGTCTCCGGGGTTCGCGGATGAAATCATTCATCTCTATCTGGCCGAGGAGCTCACCGCCGGAGAAATGTCGCTTGATGAGGACGAATTCCTTGAGCTGCAGGAAGCGACGCTGGAGGAGGCGCTGAGCTTGATCGCCGATGGACGGATTGCCGACGCCAAAACGATTCTGGCGGTTTACATTTGGCAGTTGCGGAATGCCCGGGGATTGGCGGGAGCCGGGGTATGAGCCAACCTACCGATACCGCTGCGGATCCGCTGAAGACCGTATACGCCGATTTGCATATCCACATCGGCCGAACCGGTCGGGGAGAGCCTGTTAAGATTAGCGGCAGCCGGAATCTAACCTTTGCCGGTATTGCCAAAGAGGCTGCACAGCGCAAGGGCATAGGGCTTGTAGGCATCATTGATTGCCATTCTCCCGGCGTGCAGGAGGATATCGAACTCTGTCTGGAGCGAGGCGAGATGCAGGAGCTGAAGGACGGAGGAATCGCCTATCAGGAGACGACGATTTTGCTAGGAAGCGAGCTGGAAATTCGCGAACCGGGGATGGGGCCTGCGCATTTGCTGGCTTTTTTTCCACATCTGGAGACGATTCGCGGCTTTACCGACTGGCTTAGGCCCAGAATGAAAAATGTCGGCCTCAGCTCGCAGCGGGTGTATGCTCCAGCCGTCACGCTGCAGGAGGAGGTGTATGCCCGGGGCGGCCTTATTATACCGGCTCATATTTTCACGCCGCATCGCAGCATTTACGGGAGCTGTGCGCCGCGCATGTCAGATGTGCTGGACCTGTCCCTGATCAGCGCCGTGGAACTGGGACTCAGCGCCGATTCCGAGATGGCCGGATGGATCAGCGAGCTGGATTCTTATACGATCTTAACCAATTCCGATGCTCATTCGCTGGGGAAAATCGGCCGGGAGTACAATGAATTGCGGCTGAAGGAAGCGAGTTACCTTGAATTCACCAAGGCGCTGCGGCGCGAGGAAGGGCGTCATGTGGCCGGCAATTACGGGCTGAATCCGCGCCTCGGCAAATATCACCGCACCTATTGCAGCAACTGCAACTATATCATTGACGAGGCCGAGGTGGCGGTGGAACGTTGCCCGTATTGCGGCAGCCCGAAGCTGGTGCGAGGCGTGCTCGACCGCATCCGCTCGATCGCCGATCGCGCGGAGCCTCTCGTTCCGGCGAATCGCCCGCCATACCATTATCAGGTTCCCCTGGAGTTTATCCCGGGATTGGGGCCGGCGAAGCTGGAGATGTTATTGGAGAGGTTCGGGTCGGAGATGAATATTTTGCACCGAGTACCAGAGGTGGAGCTGGCGGAGGCGGCGGGAGCCGAGCTGGCCGAACGGATTATCCTGGCCCGAAGCGGCAAGCTGGAGCTTAGTGCCGGAGGCGGCGGGGTTTACGGCAAAGTGAAGAAATCCTGATCCGTCGGAGGCGAAACGGTAAGAAGCAGGCATAGGAAGGCGGACTTGTTCATAGTTTAATATAGAACCCTATTGAACAAGCTAGGAGGCAAATTCGATGCTGCAACCGATTCGCCATTCATTCAAAGACCAAACGCCGCTTTATGTTTTTGTTTCCGTGCTGTTTCTGATGGGCGTCGTTTTCGGCGCATTGATGGTCAATGCTTTGACTTTGGAGCAACAGCAGGATATCTCCCGTTACTTAGGGGACTTTTTTATGTCGATTAACGAGGGCGGAGCCGAGTTCCAGCCGCATTCGTTCTGGGATGTGGCAGCCTTGCATCTGAAATGGCTGGGGTTGATCTGGCTGCTGGGTTTATCCGTCATCGGGCTTCCGGGCATCCTGATCCTGGATTTCCTGAAAGGGGTGCTGATCGGCTTCACGGTCGGCTGCCTGGTTGGCCAATATACCTGGAAAGGGCTGCTGTTCGCCCTGGTATCGGTCGCTCCCCACAATCTGATCGTCATCCCGGCGCTGCTGATTGCCAGCGTAGCGGCCGTCGGCTTCTCTCTGAATATCATCCGCTCGCGCGTGCTGATGAGCCGGACGGGGCATGCCACCCGTCCGTTCCTTTCCTATACAGGGCTGACATTGGTTATGGCCGCGGTGCTGCTCGCCGTATCCTCATTTGAAACCTGGGTGACCCCGGTGATGATGAGCTGGGTTACGCCGCTGATTGCCTGATATTTTGAAAATTGAACACGCAGAGAATAACCCGTTCCATTAGCGCTGATTTTAAAGTGATATATGAACCTGCTATACCAAAATGTTTGACTTTGTTGAATAACTCCCCCTATAATGAAAGAAGTGGTTATAGAACTTTTTTTGGATGTGCGGCAAGGGCTGGGGGAGGGATAACATGGAAGCGAAGATCGAAAAAATCAAACAGCAGTTACAATCCCACGGTTACAAATTGACGCCCCAGCGGGAAGCCACGGTACGCGTATTGCTCGAAAATGAAGACGATCATCTCAGTGCGGAAGATGTTTTCATGCTCGTCAAGGAGAAAGCGCCGGAAATCGGCCTGGCCACGGTCTATCGAACTTTGGAATTGCTCAGCGAGCTTCATGTCGTGGAGAAGATCAATTTCGGTGACGGCGTAGCCCGGTACGACCTGCGTACCGATACGACCAAACATCATCACCACCATTTGATCTGCGTTCAATGCGGGGCAATGGATGAAATTCGCGAGGATTGGCTTGGACCCTTAGAGGAACGCTTGGAGAAGGAATTCAATTTTACGGTGCTCGATCACCGCTTGGATTTCCAGGGCATTTGTTACCGCTGCAAGGACAAGAACAACGACTCGCCGGGAAATGGCAATAAGGAATAAGATCATTAAGCCGAGCTCTTTACGGCCCTGCCGTAGGGAGCTTTTTACGTCCCTGCGCGGAAAGCGGAGGTTACCTGCCGATTGAACCTATTGGCGCATACTCGCCGCCCCCTCTCTATATACTGATTACATAGAGCGTCCAAGCGGGTGTCGGACGCGGAACGAACGAGGGAGAGGAAGAGGCTAAATGGTCATATCGCTTCGTAAATGGCTGAGATCGGGGAAATATTTGATCCTATTCGTCGCGCTTGCGTATACTTTTTATAAGGCGCTGGGATTTCTGGACGATTATGTGTTCCGCGAGGACAAGTACCGCGTTCCCGAAGGCTCAGCGGTGAAGGTGTTCCATGAAGGCGTTTCGGGAAGTGCGGAGATGGGGACGATGGCGGATCGGCTCAAGCTGTTTTTTTGGTATGGAGAGTAGTCCGGCGCCAAGAGCAGCAGGGAATTCCCGACACGATGTGGAAGTAGTAGACAAGGTGAAAAGGTAACTTACAGGCTATCGACAACCTAGAAAGGAGGCGCAACGCATGGAACGGGATGCGGCCTCTTTTATTTCATTTTTGGCCGGGCGGCGGGGGTTAAGCGATGCGACTCGGGAATCTTACGCGCGGGATCTGAAGCAGTACATCGATTATTTGCAGGACAAGCAGATCGACGATTATCGCCAGGTGACCCGTGCGGGGATTCTACTCTATTTTGCTTACCTGAAAGACGGCGGTAAAGCTCCGGCAACCATTCAGCGTGTATCCGTGACCCTTCGTGCTTTTTTTCAGTATCTGCTGAGAGAGCGGCGGGTTGACCAGGATCCCTTTGTGATGCTGGAGGTACCGAAAGCAGTCAAAAAACCGCCGCAAACGCTGACCGTCGAGGAGACGGAACGGCTGCTCGACACGCCCAAGCCCGAAACGCCGTTAGGGCTGCGGGACAAAGCGATGCTGGAGCTGCTTTATGCGACCGGGATCCGCGTATCCGAGCTGATCTCGCTGAATAGGGATGATGTCAATGTGGAGCTCCGTTTTCTCCGCTGCTCCGGCGAGCAGGGGAAAGAGCGGATCATTCCGTTTGGCGGCGTTACGGCGGAATGGTTGGACCGGTATTTGCGGGAAGGACGTCCCCATTTGGGGGCGGTCGAAGCGGATCAGCTCGCTTTATTTCCGAACAGCCGCGGTGGGCGGATTAGCCGCCAAGGCTTCTGGAAGCTGATCAAGAAATACGGCCAGGAGGCGGGGATTACGAGCGATATCACGCCGCATACGCTGCGCCATTCCTTTGCCGTTCATCTCTTGGAGCGGGGTGCGGACGTCTGGTCGGTTCAGGAGCTGCTGGGACACTCCGATGCCTCAACGATTCAAATGTACGTCAACCGTTCCAGGTCCAATCTCAAAACGGTTTACGATGCCTTTCATCCGCGAGCTCAACGGGAGCCGGATGCTTCGGAAGCCGCGGAGGAAGCCATACCGAAGGACAGGCAGAATGTTTTCCCTGCAGGCAAGGGATAACTATAGCTGCATAGATTAAAGGAGTGATAGAAGATGCAAAACGGAAATCGTTTTAGAAAAATGACCGTCATCGTCCTCGACAGCGTGGGGATCGGCGAGCTGCCGGACGCCAAAAAATTCGGCGACGAGGGTGCGCATACGCTGGGGCATATTTTACAAACTGTACCGGGTACAAAGTTGCCGAATTTGCAGAAATTGGGATTGGGCAATATCGCGGAGCTGCCGAACTTAAGCCCGGTGGACGAGCCGGCGGCGTACTTCGGCAAGATGGCCGAGATCTCCTCAGGCAAGGATACGATGACCGGCCACTGGGAGCTCATGGGGCTGAAGATCGAAACGCCATTCCAGACGTATCCGAACGGCTTTCCGCGCGATTTGATCGCCCGCTTCGAGCAGGAAACCGGCCGTAAAATCATCGGCAACAAGCCGGCCTCGGGTACGGAGATTCTGGTGGAGCTTGGGGAAGAGCATATGAAAACCGGCAAATGGATCGTATACACCTCGGCGGACAGCGTGTTCCAAATCGCCGCTCATGAAGAGATTATCCCGCTGCCGGAACTTTACCGGGCTTGCGAAATCGCTCGCCGGCTAACGCTTGAGCCGGAGCATTCCGTCGGGCGCGTGATTGCCCGTCCGTTCGTCGGTCAGCCGGGCAACTTCCAGCGCACGCCGAACCGCCACGATTACGCGGTGAAGCCGCCGGAACCAACGGTGCTGAACGCGCTGAAGAATGCCGGCAAGGAAGTTGTGGCCATCGGGAAAATCGGCGATATTTTCTCCGGGGAAGGGATTACTGCCTCGTATCCGACGAAGAGCAACCAGCACGGGATTGAGGAAACGCTGCAGCGGATTGGCCAGGATTTCTCCGGCATGCTGTTTACGAATCTTGTCGATTTCGACTCGCTGTACGGACACCGCCGCGACCCGCAAGGTTATGCCCGTGCTCTGGAGGAATTTGACGCAGCGCTGCCTGATTTGCTGAAGAATGTAGGGGAGAACGATCTGCTGATCATTACCGCCGACCACGGCAACGATCCGATTCACGCGGGAACAGACCATACGCGCGAATACGTGCCGTTGCTCGTCTACGGGCCAAGCCTGAACAAGCCGGGCAGCCTGGGCGTCAGAGCCACGTATGCCGATTTGGCGGCGACGATCGCCGACAATTTCCGGGTGCATGCCACCGAGCACGGCAAGAGCTTTTTGTCCGAGCTGGTCTAAGAGAGGGAGTTCAAGAAGAGCGAGCTTTTATTTATGATTTGGAGGATTTCGATATGACGACTACATTGACCACTGGCATGATCCGGGAGGCGGCGGAATATATCCGTTCCCGGTCGGCGCTTGCGCCAAAGGTAGGATTAATACTGGGCTCCGGGTTAGGCGTTCTGGCCGATTACATCGAGCAGCCGGTCAGCATAGCTTACGGCGATATCCCGTTCTTTCCGCAGTCGACGGTGGAAGGCCATACCGGTGAGTTGCTGATCGGGACGGTGCAGGGTACGCCGGTTGTCCTGATGAAGGGCCGTTTCCATATGTACGAAGGGTACGGGCCGGAAATGACCGCATTTCCGGTGCGGGTCATGAAGGAGCTGGGCGTCACAACGCTGCTCGTCACAAATGCCGCCGGCGGGGTGAATACCTCCTATGAGCCGGGGGATTTAATGCTGATTTCCGACCATCTGAACCTAACCGGCAGAAATCCTTTGGTCGGTCCGAATGACGAGGAGCTCGGGGCTCGCTTCCCGGACATGTCCCAGGCGTACAGCCGTCGACTGCGCGAAATCGCACGGAAGATTGCTGGGGAGAGAGGGATTCCCCTCCAAGAAGGCGTCTATGCCGGCTTGCTTGGCCCAACCTATGAGACGCCGGCAGAAATCCGCATGTTGCGGATGCTTGGCGCCGATGCGGTGGGCATGTCCACCGTCTCAGAGACGATTGTAGCCCGCCATGCGGGGCTTGAGGTGCTGGGGATTTCCTGCATCAGCAATATGGCTTCCGGCATTTTAGACCAGCCGTTGTCCCACCAGGAGGTCATGGAAACGACCGAGCGCGTGCGCGAGAAGTTTCTGAGCCTGGTGTTGTCCATCATTCCGCAAATCGGCGAAGCCTAAGGAACGGAGGTAGGGAGCGATGAGAGCGGTAGATCTGATCCGTAAAAAAAGGGACGGCCAGGAGCTGACAAGCGAGGAAATTGCTTTCCTGGTGAAAGGGTACAGTGAAGGGCAGATCCCTGATTATCAAATGTCGGCGTGGGCGATGGCCGTTTTTTATCAAGGGATGAGCGCCCGGGAAACGGCCGATCTGACGATGGCCATGGCTGCGTCAGGGGATACGATTGACCTCGGCTCCATTCACGGCATCAAGGTCGACAAACATTCGACCGGCGGAGTGGGCGATAAAACGACCGTCGTACTTGGTCCTCTTGTGGCGGCGGCGGGGGTGCCGGTAGCGAAGATGTCGGGCCGGGGCCTGGGGCATACCGGCGGGACGATCGACAAGCTGGAAGCGATCTCCGGATTCTCCGTAGAGCTGGGGAAAGAGCAGTTCTTCCGCCAGGTGAACGAAATCGGCCTGGCGGTTGTCGGGCAGAGCGGCAATATGACGCCGGCCGACAAGAAGCTATATTCGCTGCGCGATGTGACCGCCACGGTCGATTCCATCCCGCTGATCGCCAGCAGCGTCATGAGCAAGAAAATCGCCGCCGGCGCGGACGCCATCGTGCTGGATGTGAAGACCGGCAGCGGCGCGTTCATGAAGACGCTGGAGGACTCGATCCGCCTGGCCAAGGCGATGGTCGATATCGGCACCCAGGTCGGCCGCCGCACGGTCGCCGTGATCAGCGACATGGACCAGCCGTTGGGTCACGCGATCGGCAACGCGCTGGAGATCAAAGAAGCCGTCGCAACGCTGCGGGGCGAAGGTCCGGCTGACCTCGAGGAGGTCTGCCTGATCCTGGCCTCGCACATGCTGATTCTTGGCGGCAAGGCGGAGAACGAAGAGGAAGCGCATGCCCTGCTGACCGCGCAGCTCGACAGCGGCGAAGCTTTGGAGAAGCTGAAGCAAATGGTAGCCGCCCAAGGCGGAAATACGGAGCAGATCGACCATCCGGAGCTCCTGCCTACCGCGGAGCTGAAGGTGGACGTGAAGGCGGCAGCCGGCGGTTTCGTCGAATCGATTCAGGCCGAAGAGATCGGCATTGCCGCCATGATGCTGGGCGCTGGACGGGAAACGAAGGAATCCGTCATCGACCTGGCAGCCGGCGTGGACCTGCGCAAGAAAATCGGCGACCCGGTCGAGGTTGGCGAAACGCTGGCCGTGCTGCATTTGAACCGCAGCCATGAAGCGGGCCGCGCGGAGGCGGAACGGCGCATCCTGAACGCCTACGGCATTTCCGGGACCAAGGTGCCGAGACGGCCGCTGGTCTTCGCGCTGGTGACGCCGGATGGCGTCAAGCGGTTCTGAGCTTGTGCGCGTGAGACCCCGGCTGCGGACACCCGGCCGGAAACGGTAACGGGAGGCGGGATCGCATGAAATAGCGGTCATTTAGGGCCTTATTTTCGCTGAACAAGGAGTTCGCCGCTAAATAGAGGAATTATTTGTTCCTATTTGGGGCCGTAGAGGGGATAACTAGCTTGGTTATGCGCCCATTTCGAAGAATAAAGGAAGAGGATTCCTCTATGATCGCCGCGATCCCCCGTTACGTCAAAATAAGGCCCAAATCTTCCCTTATTCAAAATGATGTGGCAACCAAACCACGAACCCAAACGCCGAAAGGCGTTTTTTCTTTTTGTTCAGGAATATTATCCCACTTTCATGCCGATACTAGGTTAGCAGAATCCAGACTGATGTCCAAAGGAGGACGAATCTTGAAAAGACGGGTGTTGATCTGGTTTGCCGCGATCGTTCTGGCTGTGTCGGTTTGGCCGACCTACACCAGCGCGGAGCATGGCGGACCGCATGTCGGGGATGATGAAATCACGTTGGCGGAAAATGCGCTGTCCGCTGTATTGCTTGATGCCGATACCGGGACGGTCATTTACGAGAAGAAGAGTCACGAGAAGCTGCCTCCGGCCAGCATCACCAAAATTATGACGATGTTGCTGACCATGGAAGCGATCGATAAGGGCTCGCTCAAGCTGACCGACAAGGTGACAGCCAGTGAATATGCCGCTTCCATGGGCGGATCGCAGATCTTTCTGGAGCCGGGCGAAACGATGACGGTTGATGAGCTGCTGAAGGGGGTGGCTATGGCTTCGGGGAACGATGCCTCCGTGGCCCTTGCCGAGAAAATCGCAGGCTCTGAAAAAGCGTTCGTCAAAATGATGAACGCGCGGGCGCAGGAGCTGGGACTGAAGGACACACATTTTGCTAACTGCAACGGCCTTCCGGTGGCGGATCACTACAGCTCCGCGCATGATATTGCCATGATGAGCCGGGAGCTGCTCAAGCATGAAGGGATCACGAAATATACCGGCGCTTATCAGGATTACTTGCGGCAGGGAACGGAGAAGCCGTTCTGGCTCGTCAATACGAATAAGCTGGTTCGCTTCTACAGCGGGGCGGATGGGCTGAAGACCGGCTATACGTCGGAAGCGAAGTTCTGCCTGGCCGCCACCGCGAAACGCGACGGACTGCGGCTGATCGCTGTGGTGCTGGGTGAGCCCAACACGAAAACGCGGAACAGCGAAATATCGGCCATGTTCGACTATGCCTTCTCGCAATACGCTTTGCTGCCGATTTATCAAGCGGGGGAAACGATCGGCAAGGTGAAGGTGCAGAAGGGGATGAGCGCCCAACTGGAGCTGGCCGCTGCGAAACCGCTGAGCGTACTGGTGAAGAAAGGCGTGAAACAAGATAGCATTACGCACAAGCTGATCGCACCGGACAAGTTGGCTGCCCCGATCAAAGCGGGCCAATCCATCGGCAAGCTGGTGGTTTATCAGGATGGCCGGGTGTTGACTGAATATGAGCTCACCGCGCCACACGATATCGATAAAGCCGGCTGGTGGACGTTATTCAAACGAACGGCGGCACACTTGTTTTTTGTAGATTCATAGGGCTTTTCTTCTAGTTTTGTCAGTCGGCAGGAATCGGGCCCGGGATCGTAGAATTGTTGTGTTCATGTCAGGGAGGAGAGTGAACAGACGTGAATTTGCATGTGGAAATGGAAAAACACCGCGAGACGTTAATCGTACGCTTGAGCGGGGAATTGGATCATCATACGTCGGACGATGTCCGTATGCGGATGGATGAGGAGATCGCCCGCGGAAACTGCCGCAATCTCGTATTAAGCCTAAAGTCGCTGCAGTTTATGGATAGCTCCGGCATCGGTGTGATCCTCGGAAGATATAAGCTGATCAAGCACAAGGGCGGGAAGATGGTCGTATGCGACGTTAACCCGCCGGTATACCGGCTGCTGGAAATGTCGGGATTGTTTAAGATCATGTCCATCTTCGAAAACGAGGATATGGCGTTGACCGATCTGGAGGTGGCTCTGTGAATACCAACGCGAATCAAACCGGAAATTTTATGTCGCTTCAGTTCGCCGCGAAGTCTGAAAACGAATCGTTTGCCCGGGTGACCGTTGCTGCCTTCGTTTCGCAGCTGGATCCGACGATGGATGAGATCACCGATTTGAAGACGGTCGTGTCCGAGGCGGTCACGAATTCCATTATCCATGGATATGACGGGAACCCGGAAGGGGTTGTATCCATCTCCGCTGCGATTGAGGGCGACACCGTGACTTTGATTATTGAGGATCAAGGCCGGGGGATCGAGGATGTGGAGCTGGCGAAGCAGCCGCTATATACATCGAAGCCCGAGCTGGAACGCTCCGGCATGGGCTTTACGATCATGGAGAATTTCATGGACGAATTCGATGTGACCAGCGAGATGGGCGGAGGTACGCGCATTCGGATGAAGAAGAGGATTGTATCCAAGAAAGCTTTATACAATTAGGGGTTGGATCTATGGATGCCGAAGTGAAGCAAATCTCGAGAGAGTTTTTGGACGACACGGAAGTGAAACGGTTGATCGCCCTGAGTCAATCCGGGGACAACGCTGCCAGAGACCGGCTGGTGAACTGCAACATTCGGCTTGTTTGGTCCGTCGTGCAGCGGTTTATGAATCGGGGATACGAACCCGAGGATTTGTTTCAAATCGGCTGTATCGGCCTGCTCAAGTCGGTGGATAAGTTTGATCTCAGCTATGATGTGAAGTTTTCTACGTATGCGGTGCCGATGATCATCGGGGAAATCCAGCGTTTCCTGCGCGACGACGGGACGCTGAAGGTCAGCCGTTCGTTGAAAGAAATGGCGAACAAGGTTCGTAAGAAGAAGGATGAATTGTCCAAGCTGTTGGGCCGGCTTCCGACGGTCAAGGAAGTCGCCGACGAACTGGGGGTTACGCCCGAGGACGTTGTGTTTGCTCAGGAAGCTAACAAGCCGCCGGCGTCCATTCACGAAACTGTGTTTGAGAATGACGGCGACCCGATCACACTGATGGATCAAATCGCCGATGAATCCCAGGAGCGTTGGTTCGACAAGCTGGCGTTGCACGAGGCGATTGACGGCTTAACCGACCGGGAGCGGTTGATCGTGTACTTGAGGTATTACCGCGACCAGACCCAGTCGGAAGTCGCGACCCGGCTGGGCATCTCCCAGGTTCAGGTCTCCCGGCTGGAGAAGAAAATATTGCAGAGCATTCGCGACCAGATCGCGCAATGACCTGACCCGTACCTCCCTTCGGGCAGCGGTGGCCTTCCATAGGCGCACTCGCTTCCGAAGGGCTTTTTGCATAGGCGAAATTTGGGCGCGATGTGAATCCATATACGTTGATTGTCGCATCCTATATAATAGGGGAGTGGCAGTTATTCCAAAATTGTGAGCAAGGGAGATACCAGGAACATGAGTGTACATATCGCAGCGAAACCGGGAGAAATCGCCGAAACGATCCTGCTGCCGGGGGACCCCCTCCGGGCTAAATTTATCGCGGACACCTATTTGAGCGATGTCATCTGTTATAACGAAGTGCGCGGGATGCTGGGGTTCACCGGCACCTATCAAGGAAAACGTATTTCCGTACAAGGGACCGGCATGGGGATTCCGTCGATCTCGATTTATGTTAATGAGCTGATGAAGGAATACGGTGTCAAAAACCTAATTCGCGTTGGCACCTGCGGCGGCATGCAGCAGCATGTCCACGTGCGCGACGTGATCTTGGCCCAGGCTTCCTGCACCGATTCCAGCATGAACCGCCATGTCTTCAGCGGGTACGATTTTGCGCCGATCGCGAGCTTTGACTTGCTGAAGGCGGCCTACGAGCGCGGGGTGGAAAAGGGGCTGAAGCTGCATGTCGGCAATATTTTCAGCTCGGACATGTTCTACCGCGACGATACGAGCGTCACTTCGCTGCTGATGAAATACGGCGTGCTGGGGGTAGAGATGGAAACGACGGCACTGTATACGCTCGCTGCCAAATACGGTGCCAAGGCGCTGACGATCTTGACCGTTAGCGATCACCTGCTGACCGGCGAGGAGACGACCGCAGAGGAGCGGCAAACGACGTTTAAACAAATGATGGAAGTGGCGCTGGATACGGCCGTATCGCTGTAAACCCGGAGCAGTCCAACCGAAGAATCAAGCATGGGGATCGATGCATTGGCATCTCCCCATGCTTTTTTTGCGGCCGCAAAATAATCATGGGGAGTAAAGCCCCCCCTCGCTTGGCATACTATGGGCAATACGCTTGTGGAAGGGTGGTCAGCATGGATAAGGACGCTGCGTCCATCGTCTATTTGCGTCTGCGCAAGCAGGTTGGGCTGCCCGCCGGGGCGCCGATCCGGCTGCGGGACGTGGCTCGCGTGCTGGCGGAGCCGGAACTGGAGACCCAGCTGTTGGAGCTGGTGCTGGTGCGTCCGGAGCAGCGCGACGGGAATTTGATCGTGATTGATATGCTCCAGGTCATCTCCGCCATCCAAACCCGTTATCCCGGGCTGCGCGTCGAATTGCTCGGCGAACCTCATGTGCTGGTGGAGATGGTGAAACCGGAGAAGAAGCCGTCCCTGTTGCTGTTTGCCTTGGTATGGCTGCTGCTCTTCTTCGGGGCGGCCTTGACCATCATGAACTTCCATGCCGATGTCAGCATGCCGGAAGTACAGGTGCGGATCGTGGAGATGATTACGGGTGAACGGGACGAGCACCCCTATCTGTTTCAAGGCGCTTATTCTGTGGGCATCGGATTCGGGATGATCGTCTTCTTCAATCATTTGTTCAGGAAGAAGTGGAATGAGGAACCTACCCCGCTGGAAGTCGAAATGTTCCTCTACCAGGAGAACCTTAACCAGTATGTCGTGGCCGAGGAGTACAAGAAAATGCACCGCGCGGAATCCGCAGCGAAGCGAACATGATATCGCCTATCGCTGCGGGGGTGACCCTCTTCCTGGGCTTGGCCGGCGGCATCGCCGTGGGCGGGGGCGTGATCGCTTTATTTATTGTGCTGGACATGATCCCGCGCCTGGCCCAGGTGACGAATTCTTACGACAAGGTGCATTGGTATGAAGGGGCGATGATCACCGGAGCGGTGGTGGGTACGGTGGCGGACTTCTGGAATTGGCGGATTGCGGGACCTGGGTTCGTGACGGGAGTTGTCGGCTTATTTAACGGCATTTTTGTCGGCATGCTGGCAGCCGCTTTGACCGAGGTGCTGAACGTCCTGCCGATTTTGGCCAAGCGGTTGCATATGCAGCGATATCTGTTTGGCTTCTTGCTCGCGATGGTGTTTGGCAAAATGGCGGGTTCCCTGTTCGAATGGTTTATTTACAGACCGTGAAATCAAGAAACGGAGGTTGACGCTGAATGGAGCAGGATACACAAGACACGAAGCAGGACGAGATGGATCGTCCCCAGGCGGTCCCGGACTTCGTCCCCGAGGAAGAGGAGAATTATCTCCAGGAGAACTATCCGGAAGACGAGGCGATCAAACGGAAACGCGAAGCCGAGAGATCCGATAATGTCGAGGAGTCGGTCATCTATTGGCAGCAAAGCGATGCGATCAGCCGCAGCCTGACGACTACGAAACATACGCTGAAGGAAGTCGTTGGCCTGGGGGAAAGCTTTGACGTTGTGTTCCGCGATATGACTTTCGGAGGCAAACGCACTTGTCTCTTCTTTATCAACGGGTTTGCCCGGACCGACGTGATGCAGGAAATCATTAAACGGTTGACCTACTTGACCCCGGAAAATTTGACGACTGGAGCACTTCGATCCTTTTTTGAACTCTATATTCCTCATATTCAAGTGGAGAAAACAGAGAAGCTGAGCGATGCCATCAACAAAACGTTGACCGGCATGAGCGCGTTGTTTATCGAGGGGGAAGAGACCGCGCTGCTAATGGATACCCGGCAATATCCGGTGCGAAGCCCGGAGGAGCCGTCGCTGGAGCGGGTCGTACGCGGAGCCCGGGACGGGTTCACAGAGACGCTGGTGACCAACATTACCTTGGTTCGCCGGAGATTGCGTGATCCGGGACTTAAACTGGAGATGGTCAGCGTGGGCCGGCGGACCCGCACGGATGTGTGTATCGCCTACATCGACGATATCGTGGATAAGACCCAGGTTGACTCCATTCGCGAAAAAATCAAAGCGGTCAACATCGACGGCATCCCCTTGGCGGATAAGCAGTTGGAGGAGGCGATCATTCATAGGGGGTGGAATCCTTATCCGCTCGTACGATATTCGGAACGTCCGGATGTCGTCGCGTCGCATCTGCTGGAAGGCCGGGTCGTCGTATTCGTGGATACCTCGCCGAGCGTGATGATCCTGCCGACTACCTTCTTCGATCTGTGCCAGCATGCGGAGGAGAACCGGCAGACCCCGTTTATGGGCACGTATCTGCGCTGGGTTCGCTTCTTCGGCATATTCGCCTCGCTGTTCCTGCTGCCGATCTGGCTGCTGGTCGTGATCCATCCGGAGCTCAAACCGGCGGGACTCGCCTTCATCGGGCCCCAGGAGCAGGCCAGAATCCCGCTGATTGCCCAGTTCCTGCTGGTCGAATTCGGCGTTGACCTAATGCGGATGGCAGCCGTACATACGCCCACACCGCTTGCGTCGGCAATGGGTTTGATCGCTGCGATCCTGATCGGCGATATTGCCGTCAAGACGGGGCTGTTCGTCAATGAGGTTGTTCTGTATATGGCGGTTGCCGCGATCGGGATGTTTGCGACGCCGAGTTATGAGCTGGGTCTTGCCAATCGCGTTGTGCGGCTGGCCTTGCTGCTGGCGGTAGCAATTTTCGGTGCCCCCGGATTCGTGATCGGGGTCACGGCGTTTATCGTGCTGCTGACTTTGCGCCGCTCGAATAACTCCTCTTACTTGTGGCCATTTATACCTTTTAATGCAAAGGCGATGGCAGGGGTGTTGTTCCGTGTTCCGGTGATGACTTCCAAGCAAAGACCGTCCTCCAACCGGCCTCGGGACAACACGCGAATGCCGGGTAAACGGTGATATTTAGGCTTGTTTAACAAATAACACAAATGTTATTCCGAAAAATCCATTTTTCAGGTTGCCGGTTGTTTGCTATACTGGTGTAAAATTTGAAAGTGGAGGACTGCATAGATGTATTTACACGGGACCAGCAAAATTAATACAAAAGGCCATCTCGAAATCGGCGGCTGCGATACGGTTGAGCTTAAGGAAACCTACGGAACGCCGCTGTATGTCGTAGATGAAGCCCTTGTGCGGCAAAGATGCCGTGAATATATGAATGCCTTTCGGGCATCGGGCCTGACGTTCCAGGTCGCTTATGCCAGCAAGGCGTTCTGCGTCATGGCGATGTGCCGGCTGGCCGAAGAGGAGGGCTTGTCCCTGGACGTCGTATCCGAGGGTGAATTGTTCACGGCCCTTCAAGCGGGATTCCCCGCGCAGCGAATCCATTTTCATGGCAACAACAAGACGCCGGATGAATTGGAAATGGCGATTTCCGCCGGGATCGGCTGTTTCGTCGCGGACAATTTTACGGAGCTGCACATGCTGCAGGCGCTTGCCGCTGAGAAAGGGGTTACCGTAAACGTTCTGCTTCGGGTGACACCGGGTGTGGAGGCGCATACGCATGAATATATTTCCACCGGTCAAACCGACTCGAAGTTCGGGTTTGATATCGGGAACGGCTCCGCCCTGGATGCTGTGGAATTGGCTAACCGCAGCTTGAATCTCCATTTGCTTGGCGTGCACTCGCATATCGGATCGCAGATTTTTGAAGTCGAAGGCTTCCAGATGGCGATTGAGCGGGTTGCGGCTTTTGCGATGCAGGTCAAGGAGAAACTGGATGTCACCTTTAAAGTCGTCAACCTGGGCGGAGGATTTGGGATCCGTTATACGGAAGGCGATACGCCTCTGCAAGTTTCCGACTATGTTGGCGCGATTACGGACGCCGTTAAACGGGAATTTGCCGGCTATCCGCAGCTTCCGGAGATTTGGGTTGAACCGGGTCGCAGCATCGTGGGGGATGCGGGCACAACGCTTTATACGGTGGGTACCAGCAAGGATATCCCTGGCGTGCGCAAATACGTAGCTGTGGATGGCGGCATGACGGACAACCCGCGCCCGGCGCTTTACGGCTCTAAATATGAGGCGATGCTCGCCAACCGCGGGAACGATGCGAACGAAGAGACGGTTTCCATCGCCGGCAAATGCTGCGAGAGCGGGGACATGCTGATTTGGGACGTCGATCTGCCTAAGGTGAACAGCGGCGATCTGCTCGCGGTCGCCTGCACCGGCGCTTACAATTACGCGATGGCCAGCAACTATAACCGGCTTCGTCGTCCTGCAGTTGTGTTCGTACAAGACGGCCACAGCGATCTCGTCGTCAAGCGGGAGTCGCTGCAGGATCTGGTCGCCTGCGACGTGATCCCCGAGCGGATCGCCAAGCAGCCTTCGCTGAAGTAAGCGGCGAAAAGGGGAAAACGAGGTTGAGGGGAGCCCGGATGATCCGGTCCTCTCGGCCTTTTTTGCTTGAATTCTTTTTTTTTAGTAAACTAGAAGAGGTTTGTCCAAGGATGTTAGAGAAGAAGGGTGTGTGTACGAATATGAAAAAAGGTAAAATTGTATTGGAAAAAGGCGGCGAGGTGGAAATTCAGTTCCTGCCGGAAGAAGCTCCCGGTACGGTCGCCAATTTCGAGAAGCTGGCGAATTCCGGATTCTATAACGGTCTTACGTTCCATCGCGTGATCCCGGGGTTCGTAGCTCAAGGCGGCTGCCCGAACGGAACAGGCACAGGCGGTCCCGGTTATACGATCAAATGCGAGACGGATACGAATGTTACCAAACACGAGCGTGGCGTGCTATCGATGGCTCATGCCGGCAAAGATACCGGCGGCAGCCAGTTCTTCATCGTGTATGAGCCGCAGCCGCATTTGAACGGTGTGCATACCGTGTTCGGCAAAGTGACTTCGGGGATGGAACACGTGGACAATGTCCGTCCTGGCGACAAAATGAAAGAAGTTTCCGTTTGGGACGAAGCTTAATCCGTTAGAAACGAAGGGGTGCCCCGCAGGCCATGCAGTCTGGCCACGGGGCACCCCTTATGTTGATTTTACGATTTTCTCTGGTGAGCGGCTTCGTCCTTCACTTCCTCACGGAAACCATTAATCGCATGCAGCCGTTTGTCGTTCTTTTCCTCGATCTGCTTCTTCTCCTTGACGGAGATTTCGTCAGCATGCTCGCTGAGATAGTCTTCTCCCTCGCGGAAATTCTCCACGGTGTTCTGAATGCTCCGCTGCAGCTTATCCACGTTATCGGAGCGATTGTCCGGTTTAGCCACGTTCATTCCTCCTGAATCTAGAGATTTGCATTACGATATCGCTTTTAAGATTGGCTCTTTGCGAAGGTTTTTATGCACAGGGACATCTGCTGCAGGCGTGCAGAATTGGAATGCAAGGAGCCGCGCGTCACAGGTTAAGGCAGGTGCAAAAGGCGTATTGCACGGTTTACAACTGTTAAATGCAGATGTATTATGCAATCAATCCAAGACGATTCACAAGATTGGATTAAGGAAACGGAGGTCTGGCTAATGCCACGGATATTTTTGGTTGAGGACGATAAGGCAATCGCTAAGAACCTTATACTTTTGCTCCGCTCGGAAGGATTTACTGTCACCCACGCTCCTACGCGGAGTGAAGTCCTTGTCGCACTTGCCGGGAATAAATTCGACTTAGCGCTCGTTGATATTTCTTTGCCTGACGGAAATGGCTTTACGGTTTGCACGGATATCAAAGAAACAGGGGATGTTCCCGTTATCTTTCTGACGGCTTCCGGCGACGAGGGGAGTGTGGTTACCGGTCTGAACCTGGGTGCGGACGACTATATCACCAAGCCTTTTCGTCCGCGTGAATTGATGGCGCGAATTGGCGCCGCCTTGCGAAAAAGCGGGCGCTTCCGGTCGGCTTTTGAAATCTGCGGGCTTCATGTCGATACGGCAAGCGGTGTTGTGAAAAAAAACGGGAGCGAGGTTTTTCTATCCGCCTTAGAATACCGCTTGTTGCTTGTGTTTATTAACAACCCCAAAAGTATGATTACGAGGGGGAGGCTGCTTGACGAATTGTGGGACGCGGCAGGCGAGTTTGTCAATGACAATACACTGACCGTGTATATCAAACGTTTGCGGGAGAAGATCGAGAATGATCCGTCAAACCCGCAGATCATTCTGACCGTGCGCGGGACAGGGTATAGATTGGGGGGCGAGTATGCTTCGGAATAGGGAGTTTCGACGGTTTGCCATTCTGTTCTCCTTCATGGCCGCCGCCGCCGTAATGCTGGGATTTGCCATCAATACGGCGACGGGAATCCTTGCCGCCTCTTCTTCTGCCGCCTTTGGCACGGCGTTTTTCGTGTTTACCAAAGCCAGATACAATAGCATTGCGCGGATTTCAAATCAAATCAACCTTGTGCTTCACAATGCTGACCATCTGTATATTGGTGAGTCGGACGAGGGTGAGCTTTCCATTCTGCACAGCGAGATCACAAAAATGACGTTGCGAATTCGGGAGCAAAACGACGCGCTGAAAAAAGAAAAAGAACATCTTGCCGATTCGTTGGCCGATATAGCCCACCAACTCCGCACCCCGCTCACCTCCGCGAACCTCATTTTGTCCTTATTAGCGAATCATCCTGATGAAAACGAGCGAAAAGCCTTTGTGCGGGAAACAGAGGAATTGTTTGTACATATGGATTGGCTGATTACTTCCCTCTTGAAATTGTCCCGTTTGGACGCGGGCATTGTGGTATTCCAAAGCGAGCGGATCGAGGTAAACGCTCTTGTATGCACCGCGCTTCGCCCGCTCCTCATCCCTATGGAACTACGCGATATTAATTTGCAAATCGACGTTCCGAAAGGGATGATGATTCAAGGCGATTCCGGGTGGCTGTCGGAAGCCATTCAAAACATCCTGAAAAATTGTCTGGACAGCGCAGGCGAGCACGGGAAGATTGAGATTGTTTGCACGGACAACCCCCTGTTTGCCGAGATGGTTATCCACGACAACGGCGCGGGTTTTGAAAAAGAAGATTTACCCCGCTTATTTGATCGGTTTTATCGCGGGAAAAGCGCAAACGCAACAGGATACGGGATTGGACTGGCTCTCTGCAAAATGATCATAACCCGGCAAGGAGGGACGATTACCGCCAAAAACCACCCGCAGGGCGGCGCGATCTTTACCATTCGTTTTCCAAAGTGACGAATCTCTCACCGGAAAGTCACAGAGATGTAAGTCGAAAGCTTTATGATAGGGGTAACCATGAGAAAGGGAGGCTTGCATCATGGAGCTCCTAAAAATTGAAAATCTATGTAAGGTCTATGGCAAGGGCGAAAACCAAGTTGCCGCGCTTGACCATGTTTCGCTTACCATCGAAAAAGGGGAGTTTACCGCCATCATCGGTTCCTCCGGCTCCGGCAAATCCACATTGCTTCACATCATCGGCGGTGTGGACGTGCCGACAAGCGGTAAGGTATATTTGGACGGGCAGGATGTATATGCCCAAAGCAATACAAAACTTGCTGTTTTCCGCAGGCGGCAAGTTGGGCTGATTTACCAGTTTCACAACCTCATTCCTACGCTGAATGTGGTGGAAAACATCACCTTGCCGATCCTGATGGACAAGCGGAAGGTCAATAAAGAGAGGCTTGATGACTTGCTCGAACTGCTTGGGCTGCAAGACCGCAAAACACATTTGCCCAATCAGCTTTCGGGCGGCCAGCAACAGCGTGTATCCATCGGACGCGCTTTGATGAACGCCCCGGCGGTCATGTTGGCTGACGAACCCACGGGCAGCCTGGACAGCCGGAATGGGCATGAAATCATCAAGCTGTTGAAAGAAAGCAATCAAAAATATGGGCAGACCCTTCTCCTCGTGACCCATGACGAGAATATCGCCTTGCAAGCGGACCGCATTATCGGCATATCAGACGGCAAAGTCGTGAGGGATGAGCGGGTGCGGCCATGAACATTTTCAACAAAGTCACCCTGCAAAGTATGAAAAAAAGCCGTACCCGAACGGTTGTCACGATCATCGGAGTGGTATTGTCCGCCGCGATGATTACGGCTGTCTCCACCTTTGGCACTTCTCTGTTAAATTATCTGACAAACAGTTCGATTGCGAAATACGGTGACTGGCATGTTGAGTTTATGGCTGTGGATTCCTCTTTCGTGCAGGAACAAGTGAACGACAAAGAAGTTGCAAACACCGCATGGTATGAGAATATTGGCTATGCTATGCTTGACGGTGCGAAAAGCCCAGAAAAACCCTATCTTTTTATTTCCGGGTTCAATGAGGAAACCTTCGACAACCTGCCCATCAGCTTGATTTCCGGCAGGCTACCGAAAAACAGCAGCGAAGTTCTTGTTCCGTCTCACATCGCAGCCAAGGCCGGCGTTAAAATTTCGGTGGGCGATACCCTTACCCTTGCGGTCGGGAACCGCGAGGCGAATGGTGAAACGCTCACCCAGCACGATTCTTATCGCGCTGGGAAGGAAACGCTGGTGCCTGTGACGGAGAAAACCTACAAGGTTGTGGGGATCTGCGACCGACCGGGATTTGAAGAACATTCCGCGCCGGGATATACCCTGATAACCAGAGCAGACGCAGCAGATCAGACTGACAATTTCAGCCTGTTTGTCACATTAAAAAATCCGTACAAGGTGAAAGCTTATACATCCGCTGTAGCCGGAACGGGCGACTATGTTCTGAATGATGATGTGTTGCGCTTTATGGGGGTCTCAGAAAACAAACTATTCAATACCCTGTTGTATTCGGTTGGTGGTATTTTGATTGTCATCATCATGGTAGGCTCGATTTTCCTGATTTACAACTCGTTCAATATCTCGCTTAACGAACGTAAACACCAGTTTGGTATTCTCATGTCGGTGGGGGCCACTGCCAAGCAACTGCGAAATTCGGTGCTATTTGAAGGCCTTTGCATCGGTGCAATCGGCATACCGATTGGTATTTTGGTCGGCATAGGCAGTATTGAATTGATTATTCCTATTGTTGCAAGTAATTTTAGCACTATTCTCAGCAGCACGGTACCCTTAACCCTGTCGCTGTCTGCCCCCGCACTGGTTGCGGCGGCGGCGGTCAGCTTGATCACCATTCTGATCTCAGCCTATATTCCGGCCAAGAAAGCCGTCGCCACTCCCGTGATGGAGTGTATCCGTCAGACCAACGAGATCAAAACCGAATCGAAAGCCGTTAAAACGTCAAAACTCGCGCAGCGTATTTATGGTTTGGAGGGAACGCTTGCGCTAAAGAATTTTAAGAGAAACAAAAAACGTTATCACAGTATTGTGCTATCTCTTACTTTAAGCTTCGTACTGTTTGTATCGGGAAGTGCTTTTGGAACCACATTGAAACAGCTTGCAAAAGAAAACACCGTAGAAGCAGACGGCGACATCGTTTTCTATACACAAAATATGGAGGAAAACGGATTTTTCCAACTATATGACAAGCTCAAAACCGCTGACGGCGTTTATAAAAGCACCTATCAAGGGAATCTGACCTACTCTTGCATGACAAGCGATCTTCCAAATGATTTTGTGAACGCCTACCGGGAGTCCGCAGGTGACCTAAACACAGAGAAAACGTTGGAACTACCGTTGGATGTTCAGTTTATTGAGGATGACATCTATTACGACTTTATCGAGCGCCTTGGCCTGCCGACAGCGGAATATACCGGACAGGACGCAAAGGTTCTTATCGTAGGGATGAACACAATCGAGCATACTACTTATTTTACAAACAGTTCTATGGATTTCACGCTTACCTCTGTCTCTGGGGAGCAAGCGAAAACGATCCGCGCCACTTTTGTGGATTCCTACCCGTTGGACACACTACCCAAGGATAAGGATTCGATGCCTACTTACCTTTTTATGGTAGTTGCCCCATGGCAAATCAAAGCGCAGTTTGACGAACTGGGTGTGCCTGCCAAGTATGGCTTGAATTTCTGGTCAGAAAATCCAGCACAGTCTATGGCGCAAATGCAGTCGATGATCGAGGAAGCGGGCTTTACCTCCGACTATAGCTTGTTCAATATGTCCATGGCCCTTGACTTATACCGCAGTATCATCTTTGTGGTCGATGTATTCACCTATGTTTTTATCATCATGCTCTCGTTGATCGCGGTTGCCAATGTGTTTAATACGATCTCTACCAACATCAGGCTGCGGCGGCGTGAGCTTGCGATGCTCCGCTCCGTTGGAATGTCCGATCCTGATTTCAATAAGATGATGCGCTTTGAATGCGCCCTTTATGGAGTGCGGACGATGCTTTGGGGGCTGCCCCTCTCCGGTATCCTTTCATGGCTGATTTACAAAGTGGTGATGTTCGCAGAAAAGCTGGATGACTTCGCTTTTTCATTCCCGTGGAGCAGTATGATGGTCAGTGTGCTGGGTGTATTCCTTGTCGTTTTCATTACGATGCTGTACGCTACGGACAAGATCAGAAAAGAAAATATCATTGACGCACTTCGGGATGATATGACTTAAATTAGCGGCGGGAGTCCTTGCATTTTTCATTTTGTGGTGGTAACATTACCGCAGAGCCTGTGACAGGATTGGTCGGATCGTGGTAGGATTTTGGTGGGAGACAGTCAGAACCCAAACGACTATTACGCATCGCAAACCTAAAGGTTGTCATGGGATCCAATTAAATAAGCAGCAATCCTTCGGGGCAGGGTGAAATTCCCTACCGACGGTGATGGCGCATCGGATGGTTATCCGGTGTAGCACAAGTCCGTGACCCGCCAGCGCTCTAACAGCGTTTGCGGCTGAGCCGGTGAGATTCCGGGACCGAC
The DNA here is from genome assembly GCF_900021165.1 of Paenibacillus phocaeensis. Taxonomy (GTDB): domain Bacteria; phylum Bacillota; class Bacilli; order Paenibacillales; family Paenibacillaceae; genus Fontibacillus; species Fontibacillus phocaensis. The sequence goes on from NZ_FCOQ01000018.1 coordinate 823,803, forward strand.
AGTATAGTCTGGATGGGAGAAGGAAAACGCGGGAGCACGTACGTGATTTCATTTGCGACGGTGCTCATACCTAAAGAGCTTCAATTGATCAAGTTCTATTTTTCACAAGGATTATTATTTTGTGAATGTTCTTGATGATGCCGGCTTTTTGTCTTTACGTTGTCGTCCTGTCGATTCAAGGACCTGTGGTGACAACGAGGAGGCGAGGCGCTCTTTTGATTTTGCGTAGAACTACTCTCATGATCAACCCTGCCGGATTGCGGTAGGGTTGTTTTTGTATCTTTAGCGATACGGATTGGCGGAAGGAGGGACGGCGGATGAAAGTGATCGACGATGAATATTACATGGCGCTGGCGCTGGATATGGCAGAACGGGCGCTCGGACAAACCGGAACCAATCCGGTTGTCGGCGCTGTTGTCGTCAAAGACGGAACGTTAGTAGGCCTCGGCATCCATCTGGAGAGGGGAACTCCGCATGCCGAAGTGCACGCCTTGAACATGGCCGGTTCCCGGGCGGAGGGCAGCACGGTCTATGTTACGCTGGAGCCTTGCAGTCATTACGGTTTGACACCACCTTGCGCGGAGCGATTGATTCAAGAGAAAGTCCGACGTGTCGTGGTTGCTTGCAAAGATCCGAATCCTCTCGTCGCCGGGAAAGGGATTGGATGGCTTCGCGCCGCTGGGATTGAGGTGGAAGTTGGTGTGCTGCGCGAGCGGGCTTTGAAGCTGAATCGTCGCTTTATTAAGTTCATCACGACCGGCATGCCGTATGTGACGATCAAATCCGCCAGCACGCTGGATGGGAAGCTTGCGAGCCGCACCGGGGACAGCAAATGGATCTCCAACGAGAAGGCGCGCGAAATCGTGCACACGATGCGCCACCGCCATCAGGCGATTATGGTCGGGGTTTCGACGATTGCCGCCGATGATCCGCAGCTAACGACCCGCTTGTCCGTTCCGGGCTTGTCGCCGATTCGCGTGATCGCGGATTCGACGCTGCGCATCCCGGAGACGGCAAAGGTGCTGAGCGACGGGGCGGCGCCAACGTGGATTTTAACTACGGAGCAGGCGGACCCGGCCAAAGCCGAGCGCCTGGCCGGACGCGGCGCGGAGATCATCCGCTGCGGCAGCGGCCCGCGGGTGGATCTCCGGGAAGCGCTCAAGCAGCTTGGCAAACGGGGAATTTCCTCCGTACTTGTCGAAGGGGGAGGACAACTGAACGGCTCGCTGTTGGAACAGCAGCTCGTTGATGAAATCGTCCTGTTCTATGCCCCTAAGCTCGTGGGCGGTAGCGAAGCACCTGCAAGCTTTCGTTTCTCTGGCTATGATTTCATGCGAGAGGCTGTCTCCTTGCGCGACATGGAAGTGGAACAAATCGGGGATAATGTGTGCATCCGAGGAATCCCGGTCTGGGCGCAGGCTGAAAGGAAGGAGGGAGATCACTGATGTTTACAGGACTTGTGGAGGAAATCGGCATAATGAAATCGATCAGCCGCAAGGGCGAGGCGATGCTGCTAAACCTCTCGGCCAAGGTTGTCACGGAAGGCATCAAGCTGGGCGACAGCATCTCGGTTAACGGGGTATGCTTAACCGCCACTTCGTTCGACGCTTCCTCTTTTACGGTGGATGTGATGCCGCAAACGTACCGCAACACCAACCTGAAGGATTTGAAGCCCGGGAGCCGCGTTAATCTGGAGCGGGCAATGGCAGCAAACGGGAGATTCGGCGGCCATATCGTTCAGGGGCATGTCGACGGAGTCGGCACCATCGTCGGAACGAGTCAGGATCAGAATGCGGTCGTGTATACTATCAAGCCCCATAAGCCGTCTTTGTTCAAATACATTATTCCAAAAGGTTCGATCGCCGTGGACGGCATCAGCTTGACGGTGGTGGAAGCGCACGGCGGCACGTTTACGATCTCGATCATCCCGCATACGTTGGCCGAAACGGTGCTGGCCTTCAAGCGGGCCGGGGACACGGTCAATCTGGAATGCGACGTGCTCGGGAAATACGTGGATCATCTGCTGAAGCATGGCAGAGGTGGCGTTGATGAGGAAGAGGTAAGCGACGGCGGGGAGTCGGGAATCAACCTGCCTTTTCTGGCCGCGAACGGGTTTGTTTAATGAAGGCTGGGGCGTTATGCGATTGATTGGCGCCGAACGAGAACCTATCCCGTTTTGGCTGTAACTTGTAACGGAACGGAGAGCTCTTATTGTCTCATTTCCCGGCAATTTCCCGATATAGCGGAACTCAGAGACCTTATTGAGGTCAATTGGCAGTAAATCGGCCGTACAGTCTCGAAATAAGACCTCCTGGTTCCGTTAGAGCAAGAATCGCCCAATTTGCAGCGAAATAACGTCTCTGAGTTCCGTTAGCCAGGCACCCAGGACCCACTCGCCGCCGAAACCGCCGCTTTGAGTTGCTTCGTGATCCGAAGAACGGCATTTTGAGCTACCGCTTCAATAGAAGTTCAAAAAGTCGAATTTGGAGCACCAAGAAGGTTGGATGAAGCTAGGGACAGAGCAGCGGAGCGTAGCTGGAAGCTACGTGAGCAGCGGAGGGCCCGGCTGAATTCAAGATTCGCCGCCGAAACCGCCGCTCTGAGTTGTTGCTCCGTGATCCGAAGACGGCATTTTGAACTACATATCATAAGGAGGGGAAGAGATGAGTGATATTGTATTAGACCGGGTCGAAGAAGCCATTTACGAACTGATGCGGGGCAAGGTCATCATCGTCGTTGACGACGAAGACCGGGAAAACGAAGGAGACTTTGTAGCCCTGGCTGAGAAAGCAACGCCCGAGGTGATCAACTTCATGATCACCCAAGGCCGCGGTCTGGTCTGCCTGCCGATTACGGCTGAACGGGCAGAAGAGCTGGACCTGCAGCCGATGGTGGCGCAAAATACCGATAACCACGGGACGGCCTTTACCGTTTCCATTGACCATAAGGAGACAACGACAGGGATCTCGGCATATGAGCGTTCCTTGACGGTGAAGGCGATCATGGATCCCAACGCCAAGGCTTCGGATTTCCGCCGGCCGGGCCACATGTTCCCGCTGATTGCCAAGAAGGGCGGCGTGCTGCGGCGCGCCGGACATACGGAAGCAGCGGTTGACTTGGCTCGGATGTGCGGTGCGTATCCGGCTGGCGTGATCTGCGAAGTGATCAAGGAAGACGGGACGATGGCCCGGCTGCCGGATCTGGTGGAAATCGCGAAAACCCATGATCTGAAAATGATCAGCGTCAAGGACCTGATTCATTACCGCAATGAGAAGGAGAAGCTGGTCACCCGCGAGGTTGAGGTGCGCATGCCAACCGATTACGGTGAATTCCGCGCCGTCGCTTATACCAACGACGTGGACAACAAGGAACATGTCGCCCTGGTTAAAGGCGAAATTCATGGCGACGAACCGGTGCTGGTCCGGGTGCATTCCGAGTGTCTGACCGGGGACGTATTCCATTCCCACCGCTGCGACTGCGGCCCGCAGTTCGAAGCCGCCCTGCGTCAGATTGAGGAGGCAGGCAGAGGGGTGCTGTTGTATATGCGCCAGGAAGGCCGGGGCATCGGCTTGATCAACAAGCTGAAGGCCTACAAGCTGCAGGAGCAAGGCTTCGATACGGTCGATGCCAACCTGAAGCTCGGATTTCCGGCGGACCTGCGCGATTACGGAATCGGGGCGCAAATCCTCAAGGATTTGGGGATCCGTCAAATCCGCTTGATGACCAACAACCCGCGGAAGATTAAAGGCTTGGAAGGATACGGGCTGGAGGTTGTAGAACGCGTTCCGATTCAAATGAAGGAGAACGAGGATAACACCAAATACCTGCACACCAAACAAGCCAAATTGGGACATATGCTTACCTTTGATGATTTGGAGCAGGACGAATCCTCCCGCGTTTAAGAATAAAGCCGTTTATTGAAGAAATAATCCACTAACCCACTTATAGAAAGGTTTGATTCATTCATGGCAAACGTATTTGAAGGACATTTAGTATCGGAAGGGTTAAAATACGCGATTGTTGTTGGGCGGTTCAACGAATTCATTACCAGCAAGCTGCTGTCCGGTGCGCTGGATGCTTTAAAACGCCACGGGGCCAAAGAGGAAGAAATCAACGTGGCCTGGGTGCCCGGGGCATTTGAAATCCCGTTTGCGGCGCAGAAGTTGGCCGAAAGCGGCAAATACGACGCGGTGATCACGCTGGGCACCGTCATCCGCGGCTCCACCACACATTACGATTATGTGTGCAACGAAGTCGCCAAAGGCGTTGCCGCCGTTGGACTTAAAACCGGAGTACCGACGATCTTCGGCGTCGTGACCACCGAAAACATCGAGCAAGCGATCGAACGCGCGGGGACCAAAGCGGGTAACAAAGGCTGGGATGCCGCGATGGCGGCCATCGAGATGGCGAACTTGACGAAACAGCTGAACTAGTGCTTATCTTAATGTAGTACCCCGGATTCGCAGGGGTACTACATTTTTCTTTTGCAACAAACCATTTTTAAGGTAAACTTATGTACATACATGTTTGCTTACGGGTGGAGGATGTTCATTGACGACAGTAACGTACAAGCTGGAAACTTTCGAGGGTCCGCTGGATTTGCTCTTGCACCTCATCGATAAAGCGGAGATTGATATCCATCAGATCTCGATCAGCGAGATTACCGATCAGTACCTCGAATATTTACAAGACATGCAGGAGCTTGAGCTGGAGGTGACCAGCGAATTTCTGGTCATGGCGGCGACGCTGCTGTCGATCAAGAGCAAACAGCTGCTGCCCAAACCACCCGTGATCGAATTGGATGATGAATTCGATTATTTGCTTGAGGATGAGGAAGACCCGCGGGACGAGCTGATCCGCAAGCTGATCGAATATCGCAAGTATAAAGGAATCGCCGAGCATTTGCATGAGCGCGAATGGGAACGAAGTTTAATTTTCTCCAAGGAACCGGAGGATTTAACCCCGTTTATGCCGGAAGTGCAGGAGAATCCGGTCAAAGGACTGCACGCCGCCGACTTGATCGCCGTCTTTCAGAAGGCGATTCGCCGGGCTGCCAAGCGGAACACGGTCGCTCGAATTCATCGCGACGAGATCTCCGTCAAGGACCGAATCAAGGAGGTCGTATCCGCGCTTGAGCAGGCGGGCAAGGGGGGGCGGCTGTTATTTTCCAAGCTGCTGCACCCCGAGATGTATCGGCATGAAATCGTCGTGACATTTCTGGCTGTACTGGAGTTGATGAAGATGAAACAAATCGTCTGCTATCAGAACAAGCTGTTCGACGACATTGTTATGGAGTGGAGAGGGGAAGGAAAGATCGATGAATTTTCAGGAATTGAAATCGATTATTGAGGGGCTGCTGTTCCTGGCAGGGGAAGAAGGCTTAAGCCTGAAACAGCTGGCCGAAGTGACGGAACAACGGCAGGAGGTGGTTTCGGATGCCCTGCTCGACATGAAGACGTCCTTCGAGCGAGCTGGCAGAGGACTGCAAATTGTGCAGATTGCCGGGAACTACCAGCTGGCGACGCTTCCGGAACACGCCCCCTATTTCGAACGTCTGGCTTATTCGCCCTCGCGTTCGACCTTATCCCAGGCTGCGCTCGAGACGTTATCGATCATCGCCTACCGTCAACCCATTACCCGGGTGGAGATCGAGGAGATCCGCGGAGTGAAATCCGAGAGGGCTATTCATTCGCTGGTGAATAAGGATCTGATCGAGGAGGTTGGCCGCGCTGAAGCGATTGGACGCCCGATTCTTTATGGCACAACCAAAGCGTTCCTGGATTACTTCGGGTTGGCTAGCCTGAAGGATCTACCGGATTTGGCCGACTTCGAGAGCGCGGAGCAGCTTGAGGAAGAAACGCAATTGCTGTTTCAGCGGCTGGAAGAACAGCAACTGACCTTCGACGACGTCAACGGTGAGGTTTTAGCGCCTCAGGAAGAGCCGCAAGCGAAGCGGGAAGAAGAAGTGCATGAAGGATTCCAAGAAGAACCGCAAGAAGGGCTGCAAGAGCAGCCGCAGGGGAACGAAAACGATCACTAAAAATGAATGGGTGTTATGAAAGCCGGAGAGGAACCTCCGGTTTTTTTGTGCTTCATTGTTGTGAAGTCAACATCCCAACGAATTTTTTCCTATTGGGGAAGCCATACTACGATGGAGAATTTTTATCTGATAGGTATGGAGGGCTTTCCCGTGTGGATTTGGCTCGGAGGCATCCTGATCCTGCTGCTGCTTATAGCCGCCTTGATTTTGCTGTCTACCATCACGCTTCAATTAACCCTGCGCAAGAAGAACCGGGACGATACGATTCTGCTGGATGTCACGATGCTTTATGGCTTTGTCCATCTGCGTTATCAGGTGCCCTCCATTTGGTTGAAGAATTGGAGCGACGGCCTGCAAATCGAGGAAGATCGGCCCGGGAACGTATTGCAGAAAGAGTCTTCCAGCGTTGACCAGCAAGTGAACAAGGATCAGGTTCAGCAATGGAAAGACCAGTTCGATCGGATGCTTAAGGCGACCAGCGGGTTGCGGGTTTGGCTTCGGGCCACACTTCGGCGCGTATCGTTCCACCAACTGGAATGGTCAACAAACGTCGGTTTGCAGGACGCGGCTCATACGGCGACCTTGACCGGAGCTCTATGGGGGGTCAAAGCCACGCTCATCGGGTGGCTCAGTCATCACATTCGATTAAAGCAAAGACCTAAGCTTTTTGTCGTTCCGGTATTTGACGGTACGCCGTTATTTTCCATGGAACTTCGCTGCATAGCGGAAATTCGCTGCGGTTATGCTATATATGCTGGACTGGTACTTATAGTTCGCGTGCTAAAAGTGAAGGGAGGAGTGAAGAAATGGCTGACCATCCTATTCAAGGGTTAATGCAAACTGCCATGGAAAACATCAAGGAAATGGTTGATGTTAACACGATTGTGGGCGAGCCAGTTGAAACGCCGGACGGCAGTGTCATTCTGCCGATCAGCCGAGTCGGTTTTGGTTTTGCCGCCGGGGGTAGTGATTTCAATATTGAGGACGGCCAGGATAAATCGGCTTCTGATACGTCCGAGCACGGCAAAGCCCGTCCGTTTGGCGGCGGCAGCGGCGGCGGGGTCTCGATCAATCCGATCGCGTTCCTCGTCGTTGGGAAGCCGGGGGTACACATCGTTCCGCTCGATAACCAGACCCATCTGGTCGAAAAAATCATCGATTCGGTCCCTGGTGTCATCGACAGAATCCAGTCCATGTTCCCGAACCAACAGGCAACGGAACAAGCCGCACAACAACAAGCGATGCAGGAATCGGCTGCCCGAACCAGCGTCAATCCGTTCGCCTAAACACCTTTCGACCGTTGATCCTTTCCGGGCTGCCGGGAGGGGTCTTTTTCTTGATTCCAAGGTGGGACATACTCTCTTGGATCATCGCATATAAGTAAACAAGGACTAGCTACAGTACCTGTTACCGGAGGAATCAGCTTATGAGGAAAAATACACCTGACCGCAAATTTCGTGCTCGCTTCAGCTTGCTGGCCGCTCTTCTCCTGCTCGGTTGGCTGAACCCGCAAGCGGTACAAGCAGCCCCTGCTGCTGCACCCTCGATCCATGCTCAAGCCGCTGCGGTCATCGACGTTACTTCGGGCCGTCTGCTGTACAGTTTGCACGGGGACGAGCCATTGCCGATCGCCAGCTTGACCAAAATCATGACCGCCATCGTCGCCATCGAACATGGCAAGCTGTCGGATACGGTTACGGTCGGTAGAAATGCTTATGCGAAGGAAGGCTCCTCGATTTATCTCCAATTGGGAGAAGAGATGAGCCTGGAAAATATGCTCTACGGGCTGATGCTTCGTTCGGGCAATGATGCGGCAACAGCCATTGCCGAGCATGTCGGCGGCTCGGAAGAAGGCTTTGTTTATTTGATGAACGAGAAAGCCAAGCTGCTTGGATTAACGCATACCCACTTTCAGAACCCCCATGGCTTGGATGCCAAAGACCACTATTCGACAGCAAACGATTTGGCCAAGCTGACCGGCTATGCGCTGAAAAATCCGCATTTTAAGGAGATCGTCCGTACCCCAAGCAAAACCGCGCCTAATCCTAACGATCCCTGGGATTATAAATGGCTGAACAAGAACAAGATGCTGCGATTCTATGACGGGGCGGATGGCGTCAAAACCGGATATACCAAAATCGCCAAACGGTGCCTGGTAAGCTCGGCAACCCGCGGCGGACAGCAAATTGCTGTGGTCACCTTAAATGACGGCGATGATTGGAACGACCACCGGAAGCTGCTGGACTATGGCTTCGCCAATTTTCCGCTGACAACGTTGATCAAGGAAGGGCAAGAGATCGAAAATGGACTGATCACCGGGGCGGCGTTCAAATATGCGTTAGCCCCCGAGGAGGCGGACCAGATTGAGCGGAGGCTAAAGCTGACCACGGCACGCACAGGCTCGTTTGGTTATCGCGGAAATATCAGCGTTCTTTTGAAGGGCGAAGAGATCGGCACGGTGCCGGTGTACGAAAAAATCAGCTATCGACCGTCTCCATCGGAAGGTCAAGGCGCGCCGAAAGCGGGGGGTGCCTTTGGATCCGCCCTGGACCGTCAGATGATTCGGCTGCCAGCCGATTGGACCGGGTCGCTGAAGAAAGTGCTGAGATCCCTGCTGTTTGATGTGTAATCACTGTAGCTTAGCTGGACAGGGCCGAGGAGGGAGAAGGAAGAATGGTCAATAAAATTTGGCTTGCACTCATTTTGATCGGTTTTCTCTTTGCTGCCATTAAGGGGGACATCGGGACGGTGACGCAAGCGGCATTTGATGGGGCGGCGACCGGCGTAACCGTCTGTTTCGGCTTAATCAGCGTCCTGGTATTTTGGCTGGGGATCATGCGGCTGGCAGAGGACTCCGGGCTGGTCAAGACCATTTCCCGGCTGCTCGGGCCGGTTGTGGCCTATTTATTCCCCGATGTTCCGAAGAACCATCCGGCTATGGGGTATATCTTGTCGAACATGAGCGCCAATCTGCTGGGGCTTGGGAATGCGGCAACGCCAATGGGGATTCGCGCCATGCAGGCTTTGCAGGAGCTGAATCCGGACAAACAAACGGCTTCCCCGGCGATGTGTACCTTGCTGGCCTTAAACACCGCAAGCATTACGTTGATTCCGACCACGCTGATCGCCATCCGCATTAACTTCCATTCCGCGAATCCGGCAGAGATCGTTGGTTCAACGCTGCTCGCGACCGCGATCGCCACGATGGCGGCCATTGTGGCCGACCGCTGGTATCGCAGGCGGAATACCTATCGCACCCCGCCGCAGACTACGGCGCCGCCCAATATCTCGCTGAAAGGGTGAGGCACGTTGCTGGACTGGATCAATCTAATATCTGCCTGGGCCGTACCTGTAATGATTGCCTTTATTCCGCTTTATGCGTATTTCAAAAAGGTACCGGTCTACGAATCGTTTGTGGACGGGGCGAAGGATGGCTTCTCCACCGCGATTGGCATTATCCCGCACCTGGTGGGCATGATGGTGGCCATCAGCGTATTTCGTGCCTCCGGTGCGCTGGATTTCTTCGTCGGTTGGATGGCTCCCTTCCTGGCCTGGTTGCAGGTTCCCCCGGAAGTGCTGCCGCTCGGTTTCCTCAGGCCTCTGACGGGGACGGGTTCACTCGCATTTACTACCGACCTGATTAAGACCTATGGACCGGATTCGATGATCGGCCGAATCGCCTCCACGATTCAAGGGAGCACGGATACAACGTTATACGTATTGACCGTCTATTTCGGCGCCGTGGGAATTCGCAATGGCCGTTACGCCTTAAAGGTTGGATTATTCTCGGATGTGGTCGGCTTTATCGCGGCGATTGCCGTATGTCTGCTCTTATTCGGATAATTCCTTACATATATATGACTCCGTTTGGCAAGAACCGTTCAGGACCGCTTTGAGCTGCCCAGCTCTGAGGCGGTTTTTGCTGTTTCTCCGCGCGGCTATTGTGATTTTAGCTTTCGGTGGGTATCATGTGTATGAGGTGACTTAGCGAAAATGGAGAGATTACAGAAAATATTAGCCGCTGCAGGTGTAGCATCGCGCCGCAAATGCGAGGAATTAATTCTGAGCGGCAAAGTTCAGGTGAACGGAGAAACCGTTACGACGCTCGGCACGAAAGCCGATCCGTCCACGGACGTCATTACCGTTGACGGCAAAGCGATCGGCGCGGAGAAGAAGCTGTACCTTGTGTTCAACAAACCGAAAGGGGTTATCACAAGCGCTTCCGATCCCCAGGGCCGTAAAATCGTCACCGATTATTTAAAAGGAATTACGGAGCGGGTATATCCGGTAGGCCGGCTCGACTACGATACGGAAGGACTGTTATTGCTGACCAATGACGGCGAATTCGCTCATTTGCTGACGCATCCGAAGCATCATGTACCGAAGACGTACCATGCAACAGTCAAAGGGGTGCCGCACGGCTCGGCCTTGGACAAGCTGAAGCAGGGCGTGATGCTGGAGGACGGAATGACGGCTCCTGCCGAAGTCGAATATCAAGATATCGATCCGGAAGGGAAGTTTTCGACGATTTCCATCACGATCCATGAGGGGCGAAATCGCCAGGTACGACGCATGTTTGATGCGATCTCGCACCCGGTGACGAAGCTGAAGCGCATCTCCTTTGGCGATTTGTATTTGGGCAACCTGAAGCGCGGCCTCTACCGCCATTTGACCAAAGAAGAGGTCGAAAGCCTCTATAAACAAGCCCGCACCACGACTCCCCCCACCCCTAAGCGCTAGAAATGCGGTGAAAGTGGTAACGAAGAAGGGAAATAGAAGCTGAAACGGCTAATGTTCTAAGAACATGAACTCTAAAGTTGAACTTAGAAAAAGCGGAGAATGGCAAAGTGTGAAATGATTCTGAAGAAACGGCAGTGGTTGCCCTTGTGAGCGGATTTCTACCCTATATGAATTTAGGAAATCAGAGAAATCCGCGAACAAGCCTAAAATTCCGCACGGAGTTACCAAAAATCACCTCATTTCTAGCGCGTCACATAATATTCATATTTCCCCGGGCTGAAACTGCGGCAAATTTCGTTATAATGTTCATAGAGTGTTCACGATTTGTTCAACACTTATGATAATTATCATAGAAAGGAAGTTCACTATGGGGAAAGCGAGACGGCCGATCCAAATCGTCATTTTGCTGCTGATCGTTGTCCTTGGCGGCTATGCCATCGGGACAGCGGTGTCCGGCGGCGAAGCCGATAAACCGAAGCAAGGCGGTAAGCCGCCGGCCTTTAAGCTGCTCGGTTTGGATGGACAGGTACATACCCTGGACGACTACAAGGGCCAAGCGGTCGTTCTGAATTTCTGGGCCACCTGGTGCACCTATTGCGTGAAAGAGATGCCTGCACTGCAAGCCCAGGCGAATAAATGGCGCGATCAAGGCGTTGTTGTGCTGGGGATTAACACGGGCGAAGACGAGATGACCGTGCAAAATTTCGTCAAGCAGACGGGTGTGGATTTTCCCATTTTATTTGATTCCGATAATACGACGACGCGCGATTACGGCATCGTACCGATGCCAACGACCTTCTTTATCGGCAAGAACGGCAAAATCTCCTCCATTCATCAGGGCGAGCTGAACTTGGATACGCTGGATGACCAAATCAGGCAGCTGGTGGGTCTTTGACAACGAGAGGAGGACATGATTGGTGATCCAAAATACAAAATGCGAATGCGGCCACCAAAATCGGGTTGGAACCGTGTTATGCGAAGCTTGCGGCAAACCGCTGTTCGAGGACGAGCAGCCGGGAGGGCTGCTGGAGATGCGATACGACGGGGTGGCCCGGCGGTCGCAGCGAGCCAATCCAAATGTGATTGATCGGATCTGGAATTTCTTCTCCTCCGTGAAAGTTGCCGTCTATCTGATCCTCATCACACTGGTTGGCGCGATGTTAGGGACGATATTTGAGCAGGAAAGCAATTTCATTAATTTTGACCCCTCTACCTTCTATAAGAATAAATACGGGACGATCGGCGAGATCTATTACCGACTGGGTTTATCTCATACGTATGAATCCTGGTGGTTTATCCTGCTGCTGGTCATGATCGGCGCTTCGCTGGTCATCTGCAGCCTGGATCGCGTGCTTCCGCTTTACAAAGCGCTTTCAAAGCAAAAAGTGCGCAAGCACCTGGAATTCCTCACCCGCCAGAAAGTGGTATACCAGGGGGAGATCCGCGAAGAAGGCGCAGACTGGGTTGAGCGGGCCGTTCAGCCTTTGCGGAAGAAGCATTACCGCGTATACACGGAAGGCAGCGCCTTGCTGGCTGAGAAGCAGCGGTTCAGCCGCTGGGGCCCGTATATTATTCATATCGGGCTGATCGTCTTTCTTCTCGCGGTTTTGTTCCGCGGTTTGCCGGGATTACATCTGGACAAACATTATTGGTTCCCGGAAGGGGAGGTCACACGGATTCCGGAAACCAACCTGTATTTGAAAAACGAGAAGTTTACGGTGGAGTATTACAGCGAAGATGAAATGTCCGAAGACTTCAAAGCAAGAGGCAAAGTAGTTCCTAAGCTGTTCGAGACGCAAGCGGTTCTGTATGAATGCACGGCCGATTGCGACGATCCGTCCAAGGAGCCGCAGCTCCGGGAAGTGAAGCGCCATGCCATTCAGGTCAACGATCCGCTCAGCTACAAGGGATTTCAGGCGTACCAGTTCGACTTCGATCTCACGCCAAAGCTGAGATCCGTACAGCCGGCTTTAGTTAATGCCCAAACCGGAGAATCGTACGGCAAATTCCAATTGGATATGAGAAATCCGCAGCGCGAGTTCGAAGTTGGCCCTTATCGGCTCACCCTGCAAAACAAATATATGGATTTTTCCCTGAACGACCAGGGGCAGCCGGTGTCCATCTCCGGCGAGCCCAATGCACCTGCCTTTTTGTTCTTGATCCAGGGACCGGATCTTCCGGACGAAGGCACGCAATACCTTTATTTTCCCAAGCAGATCGACAAGGAACGGTTCCAACAGGATGCAATCAACAAGCAGCTAGGCGGCGCTCAATCGAAGCTGCAGCTCGATGTGCTCGGAATGGAGGACGTGGATTTTGTGGAAGCGTCCAGTTATCTGAACATCCGGATTGACCGGGCGATGCCGTTCGTTTGGCTGGGACTGGGGATCGTCATGCTTGGATTGATCTTAGGATTTTACTGGCAGCATCGCCGCATTTGGCTGCGTGTGGACGGCCGTCAGCTGACGCTGGGCGGACACACGACGAAGAATTGGTTTGGCATGCGCCGCGAAGTCGCCGCCTTCCTCCAATCAATGGGCGTGGAAGCGGATGAGAAGTCATTGGAAAACAGGGGGAAACGTCCATGAATTTTCTGGAAATCAGTAGAGTCGCCTTTATGACAGCCTTTTTGCTTTATTGCGCGGCTTTTATTTTCTATGTGGTGGCTGTAACGGGAAAAACGTGGCGCAATCGCGATCCGGAGCGACATGAGGCGAAATGGGGGCGTATTTCGTTTAGCGTCTCCTCGCTTGGCCTGCTGTCGCATCTGATCTATTGCGGTACTCGCTGGGCTTATAGCGGACACGTGCCGGTCAGCAATATGTACGAATTTATGTCTTTTTTGTCGATGATGATTATGGTGGCTTTTACTATCGTCTTTATCATTTACCGTAAAATCTTGCTGGGGATGTTCGCCCTCCCGCTGGCGATCCTGATTATGGCGTATGCCGCGGTTTTCCCGCAGGATGTACAGCCGTTGATTCCGTCGCTGCGCTCCATCTGGCTCTACATTCACGTCACGCTGGCCGCTACCGGCGAGGCATTTTTCGCCGTTGGCTTTATCGCCGGGTTGATGTATCTGCTGCGGGCCGTGGATTTCTCAGCCACCGACCGGCCAGGCCGGCGGCAAAAATGGTGGGTTGAATTTACGCTTTTTTCTATTATTATAGTATTGGGCTTTATTGTTTCCGTTTTCGCCTTCCGGGCTGCCGGATATGAAGCTGTATTCGTACAAAATCAGACAACGATTGACAGCCAAGTAGATCAAGATAGTACAATAGAAGATAAAGAAATCTATAATCTGCCACCGATCGTCGGTCCGCATCACAGTGAACCCGAGCAAATTCAGCCGTTCCTCGGCATGAAGAAACCGTTATTTGACGCACCTTCCTGGATGCGGGGAGATACGGCCGGCCGTAAACTGAACACGGTGATTTGGGCTATACTAACAGGGACCGTGCTTTATCTGCTGCTCCGATTGATCCTTCGCAAACCGCTCGGCACGGCGCTGTCACCGGCACTGCGAAGCATCGATCCGGATGATCTGGATGAGATCAGTTACCGGGCGATCGCGATCGGGTTTCCGATCTTTACGCTGGGGGCGCTGGTCTTTGCAATGATCTGGGCTCAGCAGGCTTGGGGCAGATTTTGGGGCTGGGATCCGAAGGAAGTATGGGCGCTCATCACCTGGCTATTTTACAGTGCCTATCTGCATTTGCGCTTGTCGCGGGGATTTCAGGGGCGCAAGTCGTCGTGGCTGGCCGTCCTGGGATTCCTGGTCGTCATGTTTACGCTCGTAGGGGTGAACCTGATCATAGCGGGTCTGCACTCCTATGCGGGTACCGATTAACCCAGACAAGAAGACCATATGGATTGCTCAACTGATTGGGTAAGATGATGAAGGGGTTGTTGTTAATGTCAGATCAAACAAACCGCATTCTGGTCGTCGATGATGAAGAGCGGATTCGCCGGCTGCTGAAGATGTACTTGGAAAAAGAAGGCTACGAAATCGATGAAGCGGAAGACGGGGAGACCGCGCTGAAAATGGCGACCTCCGGCGACTACGGCCTGATTCTGCTCGACGTTATGCTGCCGGGCATTGACGGCGTCGAGGTCTGTAACCGATTGAGACAAGTCAAAGCTACGCCGGTGCTGATGCTGACGGCCAAAGGCGAGGAGATTAACCGCGTGCAAGGCTTTGAGGTCGGGGCGGACGATTATGTCGTGAAGCCGTTCAGCCCTCGCGAGGTCATCTACCGAGTCAAAGCGATTATGCGGCGCGCTTCCGCAACGGCTTATTTGACCAAGGAAAGCGGGACTAGCAACAATATCGTGTTCCCTCATCTCGTGATTGAGCATGATGCCCATCGGGTGACAGCCAGCGGCCAAGAGGTCAGCTTGACTCCGAAGGAGTATGAGCTGCTGCATTACCTGGCGGTTTCGCCGGATAAGGTGTTCTCCCGGGAAGAATTGTTGAAGGATGTATGGAATTATGAGTTTTTTGGCGATTTGCGCACGGTCGATACCCATGTCAAACGGCTGCGCGAGAAGCTGAACAAGGTCTCGCCGGAATCCGCCGCGATGATCACCACGGTATGGGGCGTCGGCTACAAGCTGGAGGTTTCGAAATAAGTGAACTTCTGGAGAACGCTCGTCGGTAAGCTGTGGATTACGATCATTTGCCTGGTGGCCTGCGTCCTAATGTTGATGGGTTTGTTTCTGCTGCCGTACATCGATACGAATTTTACGAACTCCGGAGCGGTCAAACGACTATTCGTTATCGTTGCGATGATCGGATTTTCGCTCACGACGTTTTTCGCGTTGTTTCTGTTCACCAAGATCACCCAACCGATGCAGCAGCTGATCCAAGCTACCGATTCGGTGCGCAAGGGCAAGTACGATACTCGCCTGTCGCTCCGTACGAGCGATGAGATCGGCGAACTGGCGATCACGTTCAATCATATGGCGGAAGAACTGGACAATACGATCCGCAGCCTGAAGCATGAGAAAGAGCATCTTTCCAGCGTGCTGCGCAGCATGAACGATGCGGTGATCACCTTGAATCGGGACGGCTATGTCATCTTGACCAACCCGCCGGGCGATCAGATTCTGCAGATGTGGGGCGATCTGACTGAGGAAGAGGGGGAGGATCGGCCTGCCCCCATCGGTGAAGGTCAGGTGGTTCCGCAGCCGCTGCTTCCGATGTTCCGTCGGCTGCTCAGCCAGGAAAGCGACCAGAAAATGAACGTTCACGTCATGAAAGGCGTATGGTCCGTGCATATGGCGCCGCTGTCTTCGGACGGCGAGATCCGCGGGGCGGTTGCGGTGCTCCGCGATGTGACCGAAGAGGTGAGTCTGGAGAAGATGCGGCGCGACTTCGTTGCGAACGTGTCCCACGAAATCCGGACCCCGCTCTCGATGATGCAGGGCTATAGCGAAGCGTTGCTGGACGGTATGGCTTCGTCGCCGGAAGAGAGCGCGGAGCTCGCTCAGGTGATTTACGACGAATCGCTGCGGATGGGAAGGCTGGTTCGCGATTTGCTGGACCTGGCACGCATGGAGGCGGGTCATACCGATATGGTGATGCGCCAGCTCGATTTCCGCGAATTGGCCGAGCGAGTGTATCGTAAATTTCAAGTTCGCGCCAAGGAGAACGGCGTTGAGCTTGTGTTGGAACTGGAAGCTAGCGAGCTGAAGCTGCAAGCCGACGAAGATCGGATGGAGCAGGTGCTCACCAACCTGTTGGATAATGCTTTCCGGCATACGCCGGAAGGAGGGAAGGTGGAAGTGACGGCCCGCATGGAACCCGGGGGATCAGGCCACCAGCTTCACGCGACCGTGGCAGATACGGGCGTCGGTATACCCAGCGACGATGTACGGTTTATCTTTGACCGCTTCTACAAAGCCGACAAGGCCCGCGTTCGCGGGGAGAATGGGGGCACGGGACTCGGGCTCTCCATCGTTAAGAACATTATCGACGCGCATCACGGGAAGATTTGGGCGGATAGCGAAATCGGCAAAGGTACGATATTCCATTTTGTGCTTCCTGTCGAAAAGGAACAAACCGCGTAATCAACAAAAAACATCCTTCGCGAAGAAGGATGTTTTTTTGTTGAATGCCGCAGATAAATCTTGTTCATCGTGGAACAATACTTCGGGATTCAGGTCCAGGCGGACTTAAGCAAAGATGATTTGCAGCGCTTTGTTAAGCTCCGGAAGCTTCGTCAGCTCGTCCAGAACTTCCTTCGTCACGGCTTTATCCACCGTCAGCACCATAATGGCCTCGCCGCCAACCAGCTTGCGTCCTACCTGCATGGAGGCGATGTTGACATCGTTCTTCCCAAGCAGCGTGCCGACGTGTCCGATAATTCCCGGTTTGTCGTTATGCGAGATGAAGATCAGATGTCCCTCCGGCGCTACGTCGACCGGGAATTTATCGATTTGCACGATCCGCGCGCCATATCCGTTCAATAGCGTCCCGGCAACCCGGCGCTCCGAACCGTCCTGGGTTTTCAGCGCAACGGAGATTAAGTTCGTGAAGCCCTTCGTGGCCGAAGCTTGTGATACGACAACGTTGATATCGCGAACTTTTGCCAGATGCATCGAGTTGACGATATTGACATCCCCTCCGAAATGGCGGGACAGCACCCCTTTGATAATGTAGCGGGTGAGCGGCTGCGTATCAACTTCTGCCAGATCTCCGGCATAGTCGACATGAATTTCCTTCACGGCTTGATTATTCAGCTGCGAGAGGAAGATGCCGATTTGCTCACCCAGCCCGAAGTAAGGCTGCAGCTTGTTCATGACACTGGCCGCTACCGGCGGCATGTTCACGGCGTTCTTGAACGGCTCATTCCGCAGGATATGGAGCACTTGCTCCGATACGTCGATCGCCACGTTCTCCTGGGCTTCCACGGTGGAGGCGCCGAGGTGCGGGGTTACGATGATTTTCGGATGGTTCAGGAAAGGATGGTCGGCTTCCGGCGGTTCTTTCTCGAACACGTCGAAGGCGGCACCGGCGACAATGCCTTGGTCAATCGCTTCAACCAGCGCCATTTCGTCAATAATCCCGCCGCGGGCACAGTTAACGATGCGCATCCCTTTCTTCATGACTTCAAACTGCGGACGGGCGATCATATGCTTCGTTTCCGGCGTCAACGGCGTATGCACTGTAATAAAGTCGGCATTGCGAATGATCTCATCCACGGTAGCGAGCTTCACGCCGAGCTTCTCGGCCCGATCCTCGGTAAGGAAGGGGTCATACCCGAGAATGTCCATGCCAAATGCTTTAGCCCGTTTTGCGACCTCGCTGCCGATCCGGCCCATACCCAGGACCCCCAACGTTTTGTTGCGCAGCTCGACCCCGAGGAATTTGCGATCCCATTCCCCGTTAATCGTCTTGGCGTAGGCTTGCGGAATATGACGGGCCAGCGCCATCATCATCGCGAAGGCATGTTCACACGTCGTGATCGTGTTGCCGTCCGGAGCGTTAATGACGATGATCCCGCGCTTGGTTGCGGATTCCAGATCGATGTTGTCGACCCCAACGCCTGCGCGTCCAATGACTTTCAAGCGGGTCCCGGCTTCCATGATTTTTTCGGTTACTTTCGTTTGGCTGCGGACCAGCAGACCGTCATACTGCGGAATAATCTGCACCAATTCGTCTTCGCTGAGTCCCGGCTTCTTGTCCACCTCAACGTCGGCGGCTTCCATCAGTTGTTGAATCCCCAAGTCACTGATCGGATCCGATACTAACACTTTAAACATGATAATTGACCCTCCTAAAAGTTTTATATAGCAAGGCTTCCTTGGAAAGAATGCATTCATCGCTTTCTTCAGAAGCATAAGCTGATGTGGTTCATAAGCCAGGATGTGTTTTCTCGTCAACGCTGTGTCCTGTCACCGCGCAAAAGAGCAGAGGTGCTCCGAAGCGCCGATGTTCCGCCGTAAGCATTAGCTCCATGGGTGGAAATCAAAAAACTCTCGATCCGCACACTACTTCCGTAGTAAGGGACGAGAGTTGTTCGTGGTACCACCCTAATTCGCTGCGCCTTCACAGAAGCAGCCTCAGTTGTCATTGCTGACAGAACGATAACGGGTTCACCGGCTGCGCCTACTCAAGCTTCAACGCAGCGACTCTGGAGCGCTAAAGTATTCGTTCCGCTGCCGGTTTGCAGCACCACCGGCTCTCTGGAAGCTTTCCGAACACTTTTTTCCTTCAACGTGTTTCATGAGATGTAATTTTTCATAATGTAACACGCCCCTCGGTAAAGTGTCAACACTAACCTGAACATTTTTACAAAGTCAGACGGTTTCGTTCGGATTTAGCCCAAACTTGAATCCACCTAAAATTTTGGTTATGATTTTACTAATGTCGAAAACCGTCTGATTAAGGCGATGAGCCCTAAACGCTTAATCCTCTGTAAAGAAAGGCAGCTCCGGCAGTGATTCGGAAGCATAATACGTGGACTTCCATTTCGCGAACTCCTTGTTTTTGACGGCATCGGTTTCCGTTAAAACCTTAACAATCGAGGTGACGGAGGATAAATTAAGCGCATCGGCCTTCCCGCTTGCAATCAGTTGATCGATCTTGGCGGTCATGTCCTGCGGAAGATACGATACATAAAGCTGCTCGTTCACCATCATATCGGTAATGGCTTTATTTTTCACAGCCAGCGAATAGCCGGCCCATTCTTGGGTCCCGATGTTCGTCTTGCAAGTGTAATCGGCGGGAATCCCGCTTTTCACTTTTGCGGTCCATTTCAAGATCGAGGAGTAATATTTCTTCTGGGCCTGCAGGCCGTAGTTCTTTGCGCTTACCGTGAATTCGTCCTGGGCGAACGCCTTGGCCAGCTCTGCCCCCTTTTGGCTTCCCGCCTTGGCCTTCACCTGGTCAACGCTATCCGAGAACAGCTTCAAGCTCTTTAAATAATCGGTTTGAGCCTCTTTCAGCAAGGGGGAGGAATCCGTAATGGACTGCGCAGCGATTTGCTCGTAGCTGGTTTTCGCTTTCTCGCGGATTTCCTTCATCGCGCCTGAAGAGACCGATTTCGAGTTGCTGCGGGACATGTCTTCGACCAGGGTGAGATAGTCTTCCTTAAATTGCTGATAAGGCTGGAACACCACGTAGTAGAACGTGACCAGGTCCTGCTGCTGATAAGAGACTTCGTTTTCCTTGCCGGGCGGCACGGCTTTGAGATAGGCGTACTTCGCTTCGGTCTTGTCGATTCCGATATTGAGCCCGATGAAGAAAGTCCCGAACGCAATAATCAGCGTGGCGAGAAAACCAAGGGCGAACAGCATTTCGAATTTGGTATTTTTTTTACGAATCATGAGGATGCTCCTTACCATATTGATTTGAATGCGCTAGAATAATATAAAGGACAGGGTTTGACAAAAACTATGAAAAAGTTCAAATTCCGTGAAGTAAAAATTCAAAAAGTCGACCCCGGTCAACTGAATGATCGTCTGCTGCTTATTAACTTGTATCTAACGCAAGGACTTACCTTATTTATCGGTCTGGTCATCCTGTTTTTTCAGAAAAGAAACCCGTTACACCTGCTGGTTTTTCCGAAAAGTGTCGAATTTTTGTACTGGGGGGCGGGATTAGCGGTCGTGATGTTCGTCGCGGACATGCTTCTGTCCCGGTTCATCTCCGAGGAAAGCATGGACGACGGCGGCATTAACTCGCTGCTTTTCCGCAATCGTCCGATCTGGCATATTGCCGTGATCTCTGCGATGGTGGCGCTCTGTGAGGAATTGTTGTTCCGGGGGGCCATCCAGCATGGGATAGGTCCTTACTGGACAAGTATCCTGTTCGCGGCCATTCATGTCCGATATCTTCGGCACTGGATTCCAACGGCATGGGTGTTCGCGAGCAGCTATGGACTTGGATTCATCTATGTCCAAACGGGGACGCTTTGGGCGCCGATCCTATGTCACTTCCTGATTGATATGGTATCAGGACTGGTGATCAAATTCCGGAGGGAGTCATGAACGAACATTTAAGCCGAATGGACCGTTACGGTCAGCAAAATCGAACAAAACTCAGCGCTTCCGCAGCATCATGGACTCTTGCCTCCGGAATGGCTGCAACAGAACCCGTGCCGGAAGCTGCAGACGCTGTACGGCCGGCCGCAGCCGCCCGATCCCAAAGTGCGAAGAGCATAGAGGGGTTGCCCCTCATTCTAGAAGAGGGGGTACCCCAACCGCCTGCGGAGAAGAAGCCGGCAATTGGGGACGAGACGATGGTTCGATTGTTGATCCCGCGATTGACCGGGCCTGACGAGCGGCGGCGGGGGAGACCGGCTCCGGCGGTGTCGAAGCCGGAATCCGTCAAACCGCGAGCCGCTAGCGACGATAAATTTGAGTCCGCGGCTGTCGCGGCATTGGCGAAGTTGAAGGAGCCGGTTCAGCCGCTGCCGCTCGTCTCAGAGATGATTTCCGGTCAGGCGCCGGGAGGGCAGCTGGGCGACGAACGGGGTGATTCGCTTGCGATCCCGGGAATGGAGCCGGTTCTGGAAATGTTGCCGACACGCAAAGAACTGTATCCCTCGCAGCGATTGAAGATGACTCGTTGGTTTTATAATTCGCTCCTCTACATCTTTGTTATTATTCTGATTTATTTGTTGTGGTGGGGGGTTAGCGATTCGCCGTGGGGCAAAAGCCATGGTTTATAGTTTGCCGAACCTTAACAAACCGTCAGGAGACATGCTCCTGACGGTTTTGTATTGCAAGCATCTCTGAGTTACTTCCCGCTCTCGGTCTTGGCTGGGGCAGGTCCGATACTCCGCGGGTCCACAAATCCATAGCCTTTCTGTTCCAACTGGGTGAGGAGCTCATCCAACGCTTCTACGGTCCAAGGGAGCTCGTGCATCAGGATGTTGCTGCCCGCATGGAGCTGTTCAAGCACATTAGCGATAACCGCTTCCGGCTTGTTTTTGTTCTTGCTGTCCCAGTCGAGAGAACCGTTGGACCAAGTCATGTAAATTAAGTCGTTCTCTTCCGCGATTTGATGGGTTGTGTCGTTGCCCGATCCGAAGGGCGGACGGAAGAACCGGGGCGCTTCGCCCGTTGTTTCCTTCACGATGGCTTGGACATCCTCGATTTGTTTGCGCATGCTCGCTGCGGATTCTTTCTTCAAGTCGATGTGATCCCAGCTGTGATTGCCGATGATTTGTCCGCGATCTTGAATCAGCTGCAGCAATTCGGGATGAGCTTTCACGCGGTACCCGTTCACGAAGAAGATCGCTTTGGCCTGATGCTTATCCAGCGTGTCGATCAGGCCGTCGATCATTTCCTTCTCTTTCGGTCCATCGTCAAATGTGAGCAGAACGACCTTCTTGTCAATTGTCTCATCGTTTGGAGCAACATTATAGGCTTTATTAATGTGGTACTGCAGCGTTGGCGGAGCTTCGACCGTATTGCCGGAGGCTGCGTCCGGTTCAGCCGCGATTGAACTTTCCGTCTGCCCGCTGGCTTGACCTGTCGCCGTACCGCCTTCCGGCGAGGTTGCTTCTGCCGCAGGGACATTTTGGTTGGATACCGCTTGGTTCATTGATGCATTCGTTTGGCCGCATGCGCTAAGAATAAGACAAGCGGCGGCGAGGGGCAGGAGTTTCTTGGGGAGCAAAGGGGTCATCTCGCTTTCCTGTATTTATGCCGCATGAGTTTAAAGTAAACCGCGAACACTACAGATGATTTTAACATAACCAAGGAGGTTTTTTACGTGAAATCTTCCTCATTTTTAGGTGGGATTCTGGTTGGCGTCTTTGCTACAGTGTGGGCTTCAAGACGGAAGCAAAGTCTGATGTCCGTAATGAACGGTGCGGGTTCGGCACTGAAGTTCGCCGGGACCACCTCGAATCGTCAAGGGGCGACCGAGGATATTTCGGCAGCGCTGAAGACGGATGCTTCGGCGTCCCCACCCGCAGCGAAGGCAACAGGGGCAAATGCCCAGGTGTTTCCCAGTTCCGGCTCAAGTTCAGCGGCCGGTTCGAATCATTCGAAGGAATACAGTTTGAAGCAGCTGAAGGACTTCATTAAAGGCGATGCGGATGTGCGCCGCGAGGTCGAAGCCATTCTCAAAGAGACGAATACACCGGTACCGGGATTGTAAAATCGGCTGCACGAAAACCAGCTTAAGAATCATTTTCTGTCCCCTGATTCGGGGAACGGAAAATGATTCTTTTTTGGTCTATTTTAAAGCGTGCATTTAGAGGAAATAAGTGATAACATACATACAAAGAACCATTTCCAGCACATTTGACAGCAGGTTTCATAATCTGTTTATAACACGGATAGAGAGAGGAGGATCCTGTATGAAGATAGAAAGACTAGGCCAGGATAAGATACGGATTTTCCTCACGTTTGACGATTTAAGCGAACGCGGTATACAGAAAGAGGACATGTGGCAAGAAATCCCCAAAGTCCATGACCTGTTCACTGAAATGATGGATCAGGCTTATAATGAAGTGGGCTTTGACGCCACCGGGCCGTTGGCTGTGGAAGTGTTCGCCCTTCCTGCACAAGGAATGGTCGTCATCGTAACGCGCGGCAAATACGATCACCATCAACACGGGATCGGCTCGCC
The DNA here is from genome assembly GCF_900021165.1 of Paenibacillus phocaeensis. Classification (GTDB taxonomy): domain Bacteria; phylum Bacillota; class Bacilli; order Paenibacillales; family Paenibacillaceae; genus Fontibacillus; species Fontibacillus phocaensis. Next base: position 847,175 of record NZ_FCOQ01000018.1, read on the forward strand.
TTATGAGGATGAACTGCCGGAAGAAGTCTACGAGATGGAAGTTACGCTGGAGCAAAGTGATACGATTCTGTATTCCTTTGACGATTTCGAAAATCTGATCGAAGCGGCGCATGTGCTTAAATCCATGATTCAGAACGCCGGCAGACTGTATAAATATAATGGGAAATGGGTTCTTCAGCTGGAACCGGAGGAATTGGAGGAGGGCAAACACCCTGCTTTGATTGCGGTATTAGCTGAGTTTGGTGAAGCAACTTCGGTGACGACAGCGATGCTGGAGGAATACGGGAATTTGATTATGGCGGATCACGCAGTGGATACGATTTGCAGCCACTTCAAACGTCAGGATTGATATTGTCCGAATTGCACGAAGGCATCCTCGTGAAACCATATGAGAGAGAGACAAGGAACGGCATGCGGCGAATAAGGGGGGATCACCGTTGCTCTTTTTCTCGATAGCAAGCGCAGCGGTAGCTCCCGGTATTGCACTGCTTACTTATTTTTATCTCAAGGACAAGTATGATGCGGAACCGCTGCATATGGTCATCAAGGTATTCTTGCTTGGCTTCTTGATCGTCTTACCGGTGATGATCATTCAGCGAGGGCTGACGATGTGGCTGGGCGAAGGACCGCTGGTTACGGCATTTGGCATTTCGGCCGGCGTGGAGGAAGTACTGAAATGGTTCGTATTGTTTCATATGATCTACAATCATACAGAGTTCGATGAACCGTATGACGGGATTTTGTATGCAGCAGCCATTTCACTGGGTTTTGCAACGGTTGAGAACGTTCTGTATGCCTTTGCGAGCCATGCTTCGATTGGCACCTTGATCGTTCGGGCGCTGCTGCCCGTCTCCGGCCATGCGATGTTTGGCGTCATGATGGGCTACTACTTGGGCCGGGCCAAATTTTCAACCGGGTGGCAGAGCCAGAAGTTCCTGATCTATTCGCTGTTGTTCCCGTGGTTCTGGCACGGGGTGTATGATTGGATCTTGAATAATACAACCCAATACTGGATTTGGTTTATCGTGCCGCTTATGGCCTTCTTGTGGTATGGAGGACTCGGCAAGATGTACCGGGCCAATAACCGTTCCCCGTTCCGGTTGACACCGGGAGCCAAGGGGCAAGATTAATCTGGTAAAGAATAGGGCATCCTGATTCTAGCGATAAGTGCGTCTGCCGCTGGGCAGACCGCGAAATTGGATAGAAAGGGGTGCCTTTTTTCGTGCGCGTCAAGGTCCGGATTACTTGTAAAGCGTGCGGCGAGCGGTTTGTGTTGCGCGGCAAGAAAGAACGCGGCCAGATCGAAACCGGCTTTAAGCAATGCTTGTGCAACAATCAGCATGACTTCGAGATCGAGGAAGAAGCTCAGTAACTGGGGAGCCAATTTCGTGATCGGAAGCCGCTTTTTGAACTACCGTTACGATAAAAGTTCAAAAGGGGGGGGGTCGAGCACCGAGGAGGTTGGATGAAGCTAGGGAGCGAGTAGCGGAGCGTAGCTGGAAGCTACGTGAGCAACGGAGGGACCGGGTGAATCCAAGATCCGACGCCGAGCTGCTTCAATGGAATAACTTCGTGATCGGAAGCCGCTTTTTGAACTACCGTTTCAATAAAAGTTCAAAAAGCGGGTTTTGAGCACCGAGGAGGTTGGATGAAGCTAGGGAGCGAGTAGCGGAGCGTAGCTGGAAGCTACGTGAGCAACGGAGGGACCGGGTGAATCCAAGATCCGATGCCGAGCTGCTTCAATGGAATAACTTCGTGATCGGAAGCCGCTTTTTGAACTACCTTATTCATATGCATAAAGTTCTTTCCTTCTTGTCACACTAATCCCAACCTAGTTGAAGAAGGGAGAGAGCTAAGCCCAATGTACAAACGACTGAGTGCGATCCTGTTTCCGGTGACCGCGGTACTATTGATTGGTGCGCTGGTATGGGGGTATCAAGAGAACCAGGAGAAAAACTCGATTCTAATCAAGGCGGAAAACCAATATCAGCGGGCGTTTCACGATTTGTCCTATCACGTGGACAAGCTGCATGCAGAATTGGGCAACACCCTGGCTGTCAATTCGGCATCCACCGGCTCACAACGCAGAGGATTGGTGAACGTCTGGCGGATCACCAGCGAAGCGCAAAATGAAATCAACCAGCTTCCGTTAACCTTGCTCCCATTTAATAAAACGGAAGAGTTTCTGTCGCGGATCGCGAAGTTTTCGTACCAGACCGCCATTCGGGATTTGACCAAACAGCCGCTGAACGATAACGAAATGAAGAATCTGAAGGAGCTCTACAAAAGTTCGGCGCAAATCGCCCAGGATCTTCAAGGAGTGCAGAATAAGGTTATCGCCAACCGCTTGCGTTGGATGGACGTTGAAACAGCGTTGGCCAGCGAACAAGAACCGCGGGATAATACGATCATCGACGGTTTCAAGACAGTTGACAAGAAGGTCGGCGAATATCCGGAGCTCGATTGGGGGCCGTCGATTTCCAGCATGTACAATAAACGTTCGGTGAAGAAGCTGGGCGGAAGTCCAATCACGGCGGAGGAAATCAAACGCAAGACGGCAGAATTTACCGGGATTCAAGACGCCGGTGCGATCCAGGTTGTGGAGAATGGGAAAGGGACGGAATGGGCGTCGTATACGGCCAATCTGAAGAACGGCAAGGACGGAGAGTCCTGGTCGCTCGACTTCACCCGGAACGGCGGTCATTTGATCTCTTATGTGTACCATCGCCAATTGGGTCCGAAAGCTGTCGACGTCGGAACAGCGAGAGCCCGGGCCAGCGAATTCTTGGAGAACAAAGGGTATCCGGGGTTAACGGCAGTGTCGTATGACGAGTTCGATAATGAAGGAAACTTTACCTTTGTCAGCAAAGAAGGCGATGTGCTCATTTATCCGGAGAAGATCACAATCCGGGTTGCTCTGGATAACGGACAGGTCACCGGGATGCAGGCCAGTGATTATGTTTATGAACGGGAAAGCCGCGAGCCGGTAGGAAAGCCGAAGTTAACGCTCCAGCAGGCGCGGAAGTTCTTGAATCCGGAATATAAAGAGAAATATCACCGCCTGGCGCTAATCGAAAACGAACAGTCGGAAAAGGTGCTGACCTACGAGTTTGGCGGTTCGATTAACGGTTCGCAGTACCGGATCTACATTAACGCAGAGAACGGGAATGAAGAGGTCATCGAAGAAATACGGAACCGCAACAACAAAGGAGCCACGCCATCCTGATCCGGCTCACAGCGATCAAAGGAATGTTCCGGTCATCCGGAAGATTCCTTTTTTGACTTGCAGAAAATAAATTAAGGCCCGGCCCTCCCTCGCCGTGCTATAATCAGAAGGTAGCAATACGACCAATGGGTATAGGACGGTGGGGGAACTTGTTTCCTAAAGTGAACGATCTCGTATACATTCAAGTTGCGTCGGCGGACAAGCCGAACGAAGAGAAGGAATGTAAATCACGGATCGCGGACGTGGAAGAGGAATCGTTTTTGATCGAAGTTCCGATCGAGAGCGGAAGCGGTCGCATCAAGAAGCTGTACATCGGGGACGAGTTATCCGTGTATTTCTTGACGGAATCCGGAGTGAAAAACTACTTTAATACATACGTGTTGGGCTTCGCCGACGACGTTGTCCAATTGGTGCGAATTCGCAAGCCCGAACCGGAAACGATCACCAAAATTCAGCGGCGAAATTTTCTGCGGGTCGTTGCCGAGCTGGAGATCGCCGTGTTGATGAAAGACGGCGTTCGTTTTGTTGCACATACGGAGGATGTGGGCGGCGGCGGGGTCTCCTTTAGCTGCAGCAGCGAGTTCAAGCTTGCCCAGGGGGATCAGTTGTTCTGTTGGCTGCTCATTCCATTCAAGAATGGCTCCATTGATCACGCGCCTTTTGAAGCCGAGGTCGTCCGGACGAAGAAGCTGGAGACGGGGCGCACGGTCGTCATGCTGAAATTCGTAAGCATTGCGGACCTTGAACGGCAGAAGCTGATTCGCTATTGTTTCGAAAGGCAATTCGATTTCAAAAATCGCTGAAATCATCCCGAGAACAACGTATTCCCGTATTCCTGAAATGGATAAGCTAGACAAGGAAGATGTGATGTTGAACGCACTGATCCACCAGGAGGGAAACGAATGAGAAGGATGCAAGACGACGAGATCTATACGGAGTTGTTTCTGTCGTTTTCGGACAAGGCGGAGCGGTGGCTTAAACGGGGGCTGTTGGTTATTTTGGCGGCGCTTTGTTTGTTTCAATTGCTGCTGCGGATCCCGGAGATCCGATATTTTTTGGCTTCGGCGGATAAATATGAAGGTGTGCCGATACACCGGGAGCAGGGGAATTAAACGGGGGAAACCAGAGCGATTCTTTTGCATCCCTCTGCTATCTGTGGTATAATTTTCACGTCGCAGGCAATGCCTGCTTTTTTCTTGAGGATTTGTTTTGAGGAGGAATGCCCCTTTGGCAAGCGAGACGTCAACAACCCGTGATAAAATCAACATCGCCATCGACGGTCCTGCGGGGGCAGGGAAAAGTACGATAGCTCGAATGGTTGCCGGCAGACTGCAATATGTGTATGTCGATACCGGTGCGATGTACCGGGCGGCCACTTGGTATTTTCTGCAGCGGGGTGTCGGACCGGACGAAGTGGACAAAGTGCTGCGTGACTTGCCGGAACTCGAAATCGAATTGATGCCTGGAGAACAGGGGCAGCTGGTTCGGGTGAACGGTCAGGACGTCACGGAGGAAATCCGCTCGTTGGCCGTCAATGCCCAGGTATCCCGATATGCGCAAATCGAGGGGCTGCGTGAACGGCTTGTCTCTTTACAGCGGCAAATGGCTTTGCGCAAAGGCGTCGTCATGGATGGACGCGATATCGGTACCTGCGTTTTACCGGATGCAGAAGTGAAAGTGTTTATGACCGCGAGCGTCGAGGAGCGGGCACGCCGACGTTATAAGGAAATGAAGGAGCAGGACGAGATTTCGTTCGATGAGCTCGTGCGATCGATCGAGGAGCGGGACCGGCTGGACCGGGAGCGGGAAGTTTCTCCGCTGCGCCAAGCTGAAGATGCCCGGTTGCTGGATACGACGCAGATGTCCTTGAACGAGGTGGCCGACCATATCGTAGCCATGTGCAGAACCTATGGAAGTGAGAGTTGAGCCAGGATGATCTATCGTTTTTGTCGAAGCGTACTTCGGATCCTCTACAAGCTGTTCTTTCGCCTTGAGGCGAGCGGCTTGGAGCATATTCCGAAGGAGGGCGGGGTGCTCTTATGCTCCAACCATCTAACCTTGCTGGATCCCCCGACCATCGGGATCTTGCTGAAACGCAAGGTGCATTTTATGGCCAAACAGGAGCTCTTCCAGATCTTCGGATTCGGTTGGCTGATCCGACAGTTAGGGGCTTTTCCTGTTAAGCGCGGAGGCGTAAGCAAAGAGTCGATCAAAACCGCGTTAACCTTGCTCCGTAACGGACATGTGATGGGGATCTTCCCCGAAGGCCGACGGGTTAAGGGCGCCGAGGATAATGTGATCGGCAAGAAAGGCGCAGCAACGTTTGCGCTCCGCAGTGAAGCTGCGGTGATTCCGGTTGCGATTATTGGCACTTATCAACTGTTTCGTAAAATGCGCGTCGTATACGGACAGCCGGTAGATCTGACGGAATTCAAGGAGAATGGCGGGGCAGACGCGGCCGAGCGGGCCACGGAGAAGATTATGGCCAGCATCGCCGAGCTCAAGCAACGTTAATTTCTTCATGTCTTTGCCTGGAAGTGATGCATGAAGGTGGGAGACATTAGGGAAGCTATATTTTAAAGGCAAGTTTTGAACCTCGCTGCAAGTGGAAGTTCGACTCGTTGAACAACCATCGGGCGGGTTTAAATAAATGGGTTTTTGAATTGAGGAGGTTATTGACATGTCGGAAGAAACAAAAAATGTTCAAGAAGCTGCGGAAATCGCAAGCCAGGATGAGATGGAGCAAATCGTCTCTTTGAAAAAAGGGGACACCGTCAAAGGAACGATCGTCAAAATCGAAGATAACCAAGCTTATGTAAGCATTGGATATAAATACGACGGTGTAATTCCTATCCGCGAGCTGTCCTCCGTACACCTGGACAATGCGGCAGACGTTGTTGCGGTTGGCCAGGAAGTAGAAACGAAAGTGGTCAGCATCGACGACGAGAAAGAGCGCCTGGTACTTTCCAAACGCGCGATCGACAGCGAGAACGCTTGGGAAGAGCTGGAGAAGAAGTTCCAAGACGGCGAAACGTTTGAAGTCACGGTAGCGGACGTCGTTAAAGGCGGCATTGTCGCTGACGTGGGTGTTCGCGGCTTCATTCCGGCATCGATGGTGGAGCGCCATTTCGTTGAGGATTTCAGCGACTATAAAGGCCGCACTTTGCGCGTAAAAGTCAAAGAGCTCGACCGCGAGAACAACAAAGTGATCCTTTCCCAAAAGGACGTGCTCGACGAAGAGTTCGAAGCCAACAAGCTGAAAGTTATGGCCGAACTGAACGAAGGGCAAGTGCTGGAAGGCACGGTGCAACGCTTGACTCAATTCGGGGCTTTTGTTGATGTAGGCGGCGTTGACGGATTGGTTCACGTATCCGAAATCGCTTGGAGCCATGTCGACAAACCGGCTGATGTCTTGTCCGAAGGCGACAAAGTGAAAGTGAAAGTTCTCAAAGTCGATCCGGAAAAAGGCAAGATCAGCCTTTCGATCAAAGCGGCACAACCAGGTCCTTGGGATACCGCAGCCGAGCAATTCCATACCGGCGATATCGTCAGCGGCGAAGTGAAACGTCTGGTGAACTTTGGCGCCTTCGTAGAAATCGCGCCGGGGGTAGAAGGACTTGTTCATATCTCTCAAATTTCGCATAAGCATATCGGTACTCCGCATGAAGTGCTGAAGGAAGGCCAAACGGTACAAGTGAAGGTGCTGGACGTGAATCCGAACGAGAAACGGGTTAGCCTCAGCATTAAGGAAACCGAAGAAGCTCCGGCTCCTGCACCGAAGAGCGAAAGACCTTCCAAAGGCAGCAGCGTGAGAAAAGAAGACTTGGGCGATAACCCTAACGTATCGCTGAGCAACCAAGGCTTGAGCATCACGCTGGGCGAACGCTTTGGCGACAAACTCAGCAAACTGAAATAATCAGGTTTTAGTGGCTCGAACATCGGCGGACCCTGAAGAAGCGGGTTCGCCGTTTTTGTTGTTGCCCGTTAGCCAAGCAAACGTTTTTTTGCTATGATGATTAACGTGTATCTGTGAATAAACGTGTGAAACCTATATAGAGGATCGGTATTACGGGGTTTGAAAAATAAGGAATTAGGAGGGATGTCTATGGCAAGACCTGTAGTGGCTATCGTCGGGAGGCCGAACGTGGGGAAATCAACGATCTTTAACCGAATTATTGGCGACCGCCTGGCGATTGTCGAAGACAAGCCGGGGATTACGCGCGACCGGATTTATGGCGCCTCGGAATGGAACGGGAAGCCGTTCAGTATCATTGATACCGGAGGGATTGAGCTTGATGATGAGGAGCCGATTTTGAAATCGATCCGCATGCAAGCTGAGCTCGCCATCGAAGAGGCGGACGTCATCGTATTTATGTGCGATGCCAAGGCCGGCGTAACTTCATCGGATGAAGAGGTCGCCAGTTTGCTGTATCGGTCGGGCAAGCCGGTGATCGTTGCGGTAAATAAGGTGGATAATATCGGCCGGATCGATAATATTTATGAATTTTACAATCTTGGATTCGGGGATCCCATCGGGGTTTCGGGAAGCCACGGTACCGGGATTGGCGACTTGCTGGATGCGATCACTGACAACTTGCCGGAGCTTGCGGATGACGAGTACGATGAGGACGTGATCCGCGTCGCTCTGATTGGCCGGCCGAACGTAGGCAAATCCTCGCTGGTCAATGCGATCCTCGGGGAAGAGCGGGTCATCGTCAGCGACATCGCAGGGACGACTCGCGATGCGATCGATACCCCATTCGAGAAGGACGGGCAGCGTTACGTTTTGATCGATACTGCAGGGATGCGCAAACGCGGCAAAGTTTACGAGACAACCGAGAAGTACAGCGTCATGCGCGCGATGAAGGCCATCGAGCGGGCGGATGTTGTCCTGGTGCTGATCAACGGCGAAGAGGGAATCATCGAGCAGGATAAGCATATCGCCGGATATGCCTACGAAGCCGGGAAAGCCTCTATCTTCGTGGTTAACAAATGGGACGTGGTTGAGAAGGACGATAAAACCATGCATCAATTCGAGCAAAAGATTCGGGACCACTTCCTGTTCATGACTTACGCGCCGATCGTCTTCCTGTCGGCCAAAACGAAGCAGCGTTTGCACAAACTATTGCCTGTGGTTCAGCATGTGGCAGACCAGCATACGAAACGCGTGCAAACCCATCTACTTAACGATGTCGTATCCGATGCAATCGCCATCAATCCTCCGCCAACGGACAAGGGACGGCGTCTGCGAATCAATTATGTGACGCAGGTTGCCGTCAAACCGCCAACGATTGTGGTGTTCGTCAACGACCCGGAGCTAATGCACTTCTCCTATGAACGGTATTTGGAGAATAAAATTCGGGCCGCATTTGATTTCGAGGGAACGCCCATTCGGCTGTTTACACGGCGCAAGTCTGATGAAGGTTAGGGGAGAATAAAGTGATTTTACCCGTAATAGCTGTAATTGTGTGTTATTTGCTAGGTTCAATAAGCTTCAGTGTGGTGCTGGCGAGAGCGCTGAAAGGAATCGATATTCGCCACCACGGCAGCGGCAACGCAGGGGCGACGAACACGCTGCGCGTACTGGGAAAAGGCCCGGCGATTCTCGTTCTGGCGCTTGATGTGCTCAAAGGGATTGCGGCTGTTTGGATTGGCCGCTGGCTCGGCGACGGTGTCCAATGGACCGCTGCACTCTGCGGTATCGCGGCCATCATTGGTCATAACTGGCCGCTCTATTTCCGCTTTCGCGGCGGGAAAGGGATCGCCACCACGATTGGCGTGATGGCTACCCTGTTCTTCTTCCCTGCGCTGTACGCGGGGATTATCGCGATATTATCGATTGTGATCACCCGGTACGTCTCGCTGGGTTCGCTTATCTTCGTCTTGTTGACACCGATTTTTTTGGCGGTCTCCGGCGAATTCGGCCCTTATTTCTGGACGAGTCTCATCATCTTCGTATTCGCCTTCTGGAGACATCGCACGAACATCGTTAAGATCGTGCACGGCAAAGAGAATAAGCTGGGTTCCAAAGGAGGAGATCGCGTTGTCTAATAAAGCCGCCGTGCTGGTGGCGGGCAGTTGGGGAACGGCACTTGCCAGCGTGCTCGCCGACAAAGACATGGAAGTCGCCTTGTGGACACGTAACGCAGAGCAGCAGAAAGAGATCAACACCAGACATCGGAATGAACGGTTCTTGCCCGGCATTGAGCTGTCGCCCAAGCTGGCCGCGACTACGGATTTGGAGGCGGCGGTCACCGGCGCGAAAGCTGTGGTGATGGTCGCGCCTTCCTCGGCTGTACGCGAGGTGGCCAAGTCGTTAAAGCCTTTCTGGCATGAGGATATGCTGGTGGTGCATGCCACGAAAGGGTTTGAAATCGAGAGCATGAAGCGGATATCGACCGTGATTGCCGAAGAGCTTGGCTGTGATGAGGGGCGGATCGTTGTGTTGTCCGGACCAAGCCATGCAGAGGAAGTGGTGAAACGCTGCCCTACCACGGTAGTTGTTGCTTCACAGATCGCCGCCCAGGCCGAACTGGCGCAGGATCTGTTCATGAACCCGTATTTCCGCGTATACACGAACCGCGATATGGTTGGAGTAGAACTGGCCGGAGCTTTAAAGAACATTATCGCGCTGGGCGCAGGAATGTCCGACGGATTGGGCTACGGAGACAATGCCAAGGCGGCGCTGTTGACCCGCGGCCTTGCCGAGATTACGCGTGTTGGCGTTGAGATGGGAGCCAATCCGTTAACTTTTGCTGGATTGGCGGGGATCGGGGACCTTGTCGTAACCGCGACCAGCCGGCATAGTCGGAACTGGCGAGCCGGTTTTATGCTGGGCGAAGGCAAGGCGCTGGAAGCCGTATTAAGCCAGATGGGCATGGTGGTAGAGGGAATTCGCACCACGAAAGCCGCTCATGCCATTTCTGAGAAATATCAAGTGCAAATGCCGATTGCCGCGCAATTGTACCATGTTCTCTTTGAAGGCCTGGACCCTAAGACCGCCGTAGAGGCGCTGATGGGACGCGACCGGAAGACGGAGATGGAGGTTATGTCCCTGGAAACCTGGGAACAATGGCACACTTGAGTGGAAGTTCAAAAGCCGGCTTTTGATCACGATGATACTCAAAGAAGCAGATTCGACATCGAATCTTGAATTCAGCCGAGACAAAGCGGATGCTTCCGAAGCATGTTTCCTACGGAAACATTTCAGTTGCTCACGTACCCAAAACGTACGCTCCGCTACTCAGTCTCTAGCTTCATCCAACCTTCTCGGTGCTGAAAAGCACGATGAGCCCGTTTTGGCGAGGGGAACTCACCTTTATCTGCGCCTCCTCATATCTTGGTGGAAGAGGACAGCGGAGGAGGCGAAAGCGTGAGCAAAATATCCAAAGAGGCCCTGAATGCCATCAACAAGAAGACGGGGAAGACCATCTCGGAAGGCTCGGTCAAAAAGCTGGCCAGCACCGTAAAACCGTCAACCATGCAAAATGAAGCCGAATTGCGGAAGCTGATCAAGCAGGTGTCGGCGGTGGCGAAAGTCCCCGTATCGGAAAGCACGATTCAGGAGATTGTGAGCGCCGTGAAAAAGAGCGGCATGAATCCATCCAATATGGAAGCCTTGATGAAATTAATGATCAAAAAATAATCGAAGGTGTTCCTTGTTGCCCCTAAGCTCTGCGGTCCTATGCCGCGGGGCTTTGTTTAGTTTCCGGCTCTGCCTGGATTTGCCTCAAGGAAATCCCGGGGGTACATAGCCTGAAAGGCGGCATAATGCTATAATATGGATCATATTAAGCAAAAAAATAGTAGGAGAAACGAACATGGATGCAATGACGAAGATGTGGCTATCGATCGCGGCCGTGCTGATCATGGGGATTTCCGTTTTTTTGATCACGTTTGCACGGACGAAAACGAAAGGGATCGTCAAGGGGATTTTATCGTTGCTTGCTTTTTTTATTATGCTGGCCGGTTTCTTGACCGGACTCGTGTCAATTACTTGACAGCAGCCTCTACACCATGGAACCCAAGAGAAGAGGAAAATGTATGCAACAACAAGATAGCAAGGCCTATACCGAGTTGACGGAGGATTTAGGCAAGCTTGCCGCCGCCTGTGAAGGGGTGGAGGGGGCCTGGCTGCTTGGAGGCAGCTGTGGATTGTGGCTGCAAGGGGTTGAACTCGCGGCTGCCCCGCGGGATATCGACATCTATGCGGATCTTGCGACCACAGACCGCTTGCATGAGCGGCTCGAGCGGTTTGCGACAGATGCGCCGCACCGTGACCGAAGCGGGATTTACACCTCTCTGTTAAGCCACTACCGGATGGGAGAGTCGACCGTCGAGCTGGTGGGCGGGTTTGAAGTTCACCCCGACGGCGCTTTATATCGGACTGAGGTGGAGGCGTTGCTGGCGCCGACAGCCCCGCGTGTGATGCTGCGAGAGGCTGCTTTTTCGGTGATGCCGCTCGCTCATGAATTGGTATTTAATCTCTTGCGGGAGCGCCCGGATCGTTATCTGCCGATTGCCGCCAGAATTCGCAAGGCGCCCGAACGTCACCTGCCCTTATTGGACGAGCTGCTGAAACGTAATGGGTGGTCGGCGGATTTGGTTGGACGTATGGCCGAACTTCTGGACCAACCGCTGCTCTCCCGTCCATGGAGCGAATATCGCGGCGGGGAGGTCTAAGAGCTCATCGTGGAAGGGCGTATCACGTTTCAGCCGACAGGGAAAACCATTCAAGTCCGGCCAGGCACCACGGTATTGAGAGCGGCTCGCGAAGCAAGGATTCCGATTGTGACTCGCTGCGGCGGGAATGCGGGTTGTCTGATGTGTAAAGTGCAGGTTGAACCGGAGCAAGCAGCGATGTTAACCCCTCCCAGCGCTGCGGAACGCCGCAAGCTTGGCCCTCTGCTGGAGCAGGGGGTTCGATTAGCCTGTCAGGCGGTGATCCGGGGGGAGGTGGCCGTCCAGCTTCCCGAGGATCCGCTCAAAGCGGCGATTCGCAAGCAGTTGGAACGGCAGCGGGATGAAGAGGAGTTATGGTAAGTACGAAGGGGACAAAGTGAGGATTACAACATGGTGAAGTTATCAGTTTTGAAGCCAACCGGGGTAAGGATAGCCGCTTTGGTTGTTATTTTGACGTTGATGACCTCCTTGCTGTCGGGATGCTTATATCGCGGAGACAGGCAGCAGGGAGGAACGGTTTCCTACATGGAGAGCGTGGACCGGGTTCAGCGGGCGCTGGACCGATTTCAGGAGGACAAGGGCATCCTGCCGATCGTTACCGCCGGGGAGGAAACGCCGCGGTATGAGAAGTATCGAATTGATCTGGAGCAGCTGAAACGAGAGGGTTATTTGGAGGAACTCCCGGCGGCGGCTTTTGAGCAGGGGGGAACCGTCTATTTTCTCGTTATCGATGAAGAATCCGATCCCACGGTGAAAGTCATGGATTTGGGCACGATGCAGAAAGTGAACGATGTCCAGCGCAAAGTACTGAGCTACCGATCGAGCCAGGGAGGAGCATTGCCGGGCGAGGCAGAAGGGGAGACCTATCCGGGGCTATACCCCGTAGATCTTCAGCTAATGCAGGCAGAGAGTTTAGCGCTGGCAAGCGTATACTCCGGGGAGACGCTCCCCTATCTGATGGATGCGCAGGGCAATGTGTACGTAGATTATGCTTTTGATATTATGCAGGCGATCGATCAGTCCGGCAAGACGCCGCAGGATGATGAAGACCTGCGCACCTGGCTGACGGACAGTTCCGTGTTCGTTCCGGTGAAGTCGCTGCCTTACCGATGGAACGGGAGTGAACCGGTTGCTCATATCAACTGAAGAGGAAGCCTTTCGGATGGATGTCCGGGAGGCTTCTTTTAGGTTGTGGACTGGGTTTCAGTTTCTTTCGTTTCCCCTCTTCCAATAGCGTCATATTTTCTCCGATAGACTCATACAAATGGGAGTATGGCGGTTAAGTGCCCGCCTTGTTCGGGTTGAATGAGCGGCCCCGCAAAAAAAACGGGCTTGGACGGTTTTAACCGTCATATTCTCGCATCTGGTACATAAGATGTTACTAGTCCAAATGCATGTACGAGTTTACGCCGCTTCGTTCAGGTTCCTTCCACAGGTTTGCGGCGGCGGACACGGGCAAGAGGGGCTGCCGCTCCTGCCGCAGCAGCGAGGCCCAAAATCATGGTGAATCACGAAGCGGATGCTCTCGGGGCATTTTTCCTTCGGCGAAATTTGAGGAGGGGATATCATTGGTATTGGAGAAAGTGGACATTTTTAAGGACATTGCCGAACGAACCGGAGGCGACATCTATCTGGGGGTCGTCGGTGCGGTCCGTACCGGGAAATCGACCTTTATTAAGCGTTTCATGGAAACGGTCGTTCTCCCGAACATCGCAAACGAAGCCGATCGGGTCCGCGCGGTAGATGAACTTCCGCAAAGCGCCGCCGGCAAAACCATCATGACGACCGAACCGAAGTTCGTCCCGAACAATGCGGTGCAGATCAAGGTAGCTGAAGGACTCGAGGTTAACGTAAGACTCGTGGATTGCGTCGGATACGCCGTGGAAGGCGCAAAGGGCTACGAGGATGAGAACGGGCCTCGGATGATTTCTACGCCTTGGTTTGAAGAGCCGATTCCGTTCCAGGAAGCGGCGGAAATCGGGACTCGCAAAGTGATTCAAGAGCATTCCACGCTGGGCGTTGTCGTGACGACCGACGGAACGATCGCTGATATTCCGCGCTACTCGTACGTTGAATCCGAGGAGCGGGTCGTCGCGGAATTGAAGGAGGTCGGCAAGCCGTTTGTGCTTGTGATCAACTCAACGCGGCCAAACAGTGAGGAAGCGCAGCAGCTTCGCGGCGAGTTATCCGCCAAATATGACATTCCGGTCATTACGCTCAGTGCGGCGACGATGACGGAAGAAGACGTGACCGGTGTGCTCCGGGAAGTTCTCTATGAATTCCCGGTTCATGAAGTCAACGTCAACCTGCCTAGCTGGGTAATGGTGCTCAACGAGAACCACTGGCTGCGCAGCAACTATGAGAACTCCGTCCGAGACACGGTTAAGGATATTCGCCGTTTGCGGGATGTCGATCGAGTCGTCGGAAATTTCATGGAATATGATTTCATCGATCGGGCTGGACTAAGCGGGCTCAACATGGGCCAGGGCGTTGCAGAGATTGATCTGTACGCTCCGGACGATTTGTACGACCGTATCCTGATGGAAGTCGTTGGCGTGGAAATCCGCGGGAAAGATCATTTGCTGCAACTGATGCAGGAGTTCACCCATGCCAAACGGGAATACGACCGGTTTGCCGAGGCTCTTGAAATGGTCAAAACAACCGGTTATGGCATCGCCGCACCTACGTTGGCGGAAATGGCGCTGGATGAGCCGGAGCTCATTCGCCAAGGCTCCCGCTTTGGCGTAAGGCTGAAGGCGACGGCCCCTTCCATCCATATGATCCGCGTCGACGTCGAGTCGGAATTTGCGCCGATCATCGGAACCGAGAAGCAAAGCGAAGAGCTGGTTCGTTATCTGATGCAGGATTTCGAGAACGATCCGATCAAGATTTGGGAATCCGATATTTTTGGCCGATCCCTTCACTCCATCGTACGCGAAGGCATTCAGGGCAAGATCGCCATGATGCCGGACAACGCTCGCTACAAGCTGCAGGAAACGCTAGGGCGGATTATCAACGAAGGATCCGGCGGCCTCATCGCCATCATTTTGTAGGCCTACTCGGTGCTCAGAAGCCGACATTTCGACTCATTGAATCACCCAACTCTAGGCAATTCCTCCTCAATGACCGCGCGCATGCTGATTCTGGCTGCGTGCGGTTGTTTTGTCGTTTAGGGGGCAGATTCCCTGAATTTATAGGGCGAATTGAGGAAAAATCGCCGGTAAGCCTTGAAATAACTTGAAATTATGCATGGGCTGTATTACTATAAATTTGTTCCGCGACCCCCGAAGGCGCGATTTCATCATGTTTTTGGGGAATTTGTACGTAATGAATTGCATAAAACACGTATATTCTGCGGTAAAACGGAAACACAAATAGCAAGTGGTATTATTTTCCTTGGTGGGGAGGTGAATCACACATGAATAAATCCGATTTGATTTCTCAAGTTGCAGAAAGCACGGAGTTGTCTAAGAAGGACGCGACTAAAGCGGTTGACGCCGTATTCGAGGCCATTTCCGAAGCGTTGCAAAACGGAGACAAAGTTCAACTGGTCGGCTTTGGTAACTTTGAAGTCCGCGAGCGTTCCGCCCGTAAAGGCCGTAACCCGCAAACCGGAGAGGAAATCGAAATCCCTGCGAGCAAAATTCCTGCTTTCAAACCAGGTAAAGCGCTCAAAGACGGAATTAAATAAAGATTTCTACATATCTTTCCGTGCAAAAGACCGTGGGCATCTTGTTCACGGCTTTTTCTTTTCACGGGGAGCGTAGAGGGTGAACAGTCTGTCAAATCGAGAAGGGGGAGGCGCAGCCATATGGATAACCAACACAGCGGCGGTAACGAACAAGCTGCAGGCGGGGACTATTTCGTCGTGAAGGCCAAGGAGCAAGGGGTTACGGTCATCGGGTTGACCCGGGGGAAGGATACACGGTTTCACCACACCGAGAAATTGGATAAGGGTGAGGTGCTGATCGCCCAATTTACCGACCATACGTCCGCGGTCAAGGTTCGCGGCAAAGCGCTCGTTTACACGAAGCACGGGATGATCGATACGGAAGAATGATTTTGCATTCTGCAGGCATAGCCTGCTTTTTTTCTATGTAGAATGGGGTATAGGAATCTTTTGGACAGGACGGAAGCGCCGCTGTCCGAGTGAACTGAAGGGGGAGTGCCCCATGAAACGAAAAATTGCCGTTCGGGCAGTGTTGCTCACGTTCGGCTGCGCGCTGGTGATGGCGGGTGTCGCTTGGCTCAGCGAACACCCGGCTCAGCCCCGGCAAGCGGCCACGGTGTTCGCCGGACCGATTCCGGCAGAGTTGACCGATGACAACCTCGTAGATGCTTTGGACCCGCTGCAGCTTCCGTTGCCGATCGCCAAGGTGGAGCTGAACGGGGGGATCCTCTCCATCGACCTGAAGGTCGAAGGCGACCAAATGGGTGCTGGCGACGTCTACCGGGGAATGGCGGAAATGATCTCCTTCGCGTTCGAACACACCAGCAATATCGATCAGCTGCTGCTGCGGTTGATGGCTGAAGATCGTTGGCTTGGCACGAAGTATCTGCTGCTGGCTGCCGATGTCAGACGCAGCGAATTTTCCGCAGAGGAGCTGGAAGTTTTGCGGCATACCGGGAGCGGGGAGTTGCCCGAGACGCTGCGGCTGCGCATGCGGGTGACGGAAACCCGGCTTTGGAAGTCGCGCTTTCTGCAGGAGTAGCCGCCTTAGGCATTCGATGCGTTGAATTCGCGTCTTGCCACTGTGCGCAGTGAAAAAACATATGCTATAATAGACAAGATTGTGACAGTTGTGACAGTTTTATTACTGAAAGATCAGCGGCTCGGAGGCAAAGGATGAAACCTTATCGCATTACAGAATTGGCAAATAAGTATGTCAGTTATGACATGATTACCGCATACACGGCGCTTCCGGAGTTCCCGGTGCCCCGTGTTCGTTTGCTTTATACGTTTCTTAACGAGCGCGAGGGCCAGTCGCCCGAGTCGGCGGAGACGTGCGCGCTCGCCGCATTCCTCGTGCAGCTTGGCATGGATACCCATGATCGCATCGATCTGGCGTCCGGACTGGGGGAGGCTACGCGCGAAATGCGTTCTCGCCAGCTCAAGGTGCTCGCCGGCGATTATTTCAGCGGCGTCTTCTATCATCTGCTCGCCGGAGCCGGGGAGACCGGCATGGTTCCGCTCCTGAGCTCGGCGATCTGTGAGGTCAACCGCCTGAAGGTCCAGCTGTACAGCAAGTTGAAGCAGGCCGTATTGCCTGCGGAGGAATATCTGAAGGAATGCGTCCATGTCAAAATGGGGCTTTTTCTTTCTTTTACGGAGCTGTTGGACAAGTCGGTTCACAATGTATGGCAGAAGCTGCTGGCCGAGCTAAGCCGCTGCGAAGTCATGCTGGACGAACTTCACTCTTCTTCTGAATTGCCGCATGACCGCAAGGGATACGCGTATTTGCGCATTATGGAAACCGGGTCCTCCGAGGATAAAGATACGCTCTCCGCACGCAAGGTTGGCGAGCGCGACTGGTCGCTGATGCTCGTGAAATATAATATCAAGGAACAGCTGATGTCCATGCTGCACCAATCGGTGGATCATGTTCAATCGCTGCTGCATGAGTGCAAGAAGGAATCGGCGCGCACGGAGCTGAAGTCCATCCTGGAGCCGTTTATCGCCGTGCTGTCGCCGGCACGCCGTTCCGTGCAAGAAGGGTAGGGAGATAAGCAAATGAGTCAATCGTCTTCATCCGAGACCAAAGAACAGTTCGTGCATTCCGTATTCGAAAGCATCGCTCCGAAATACGACATGATGAACGACCTGCTCAGCTTCAGACGCCACAAAGCGTGGCGAAAGTTCACGATGGCCAAAATGAACATGGCCCCCGGGGATACGGCGCTTGATCTGTGCTGCGGCACCTGCGATTGGACGATCAGCATGGCCGAAGCCAGCGGGGGGCCGATCATCGGCCTGGATTTTAGCGAGCAAATGCTGGAATACGGCCGCCGCAAGGTGAAAGAACGCCAGCTCGATTCGCGGATTACCTTGGTTCAAGGCAACGCGATGGAGCTGCCGTTTGAAGACAATCGATTCGATTACGCCACGATTGGCTTCGGACTGCGCAATGTGCCCGATCTGCGCCAAGTGCTGCAGGAAATGCGGCGTGTGGTGAAGCCTGGGGGCATGGTGGTTTGTCTGGAGTTGTCCAAGCCCACCTGGCAGCCGTTCAAAGGACTTTATTATTTTTATTTTCAAAAAGTACTTCCGATGCTTGGCAGACTGGTAGCGAAACGATATGAGCAATACAAATGGCTGCCCGATTCCCTCGTCCAATTTCCCGGACGTGCAGAGCTGGCGGAAATCTTCCGCGAGACGGGACTTGCCAGGGTCGAAGCGTATCCTTTAACCGGCGGAATTGCTGCCTTGCACATCGGAACGAAGGAGACGCAGCATGATTAAGAAGATCGTAATTTTTCTGCAGATGATTAAATTTGAACATACCGTATTTGCTTTGCCATTTGCTTTCATGGGCGCGTTGCTTGGATCTGAAGCGATCAACCATAAGCTCCCGTCCTGGGAACAGATCGGCTGGGTGCTGCTAGCGATGTTTGGCGCGCGCAGCGCGGCCATGGGGCTGAATCGACTGATCGATCGGGTCAGTGATGCCAAGAATCCCCGTACAGCCAACCGCGCCATCCCGGCGGGGCTGCTGAAAATCGGTGAAGTGGTGTTATTCGTGCTCGCTTCATTTGCCCTGTTGTTCTGGGCGGCTGCGGAGCTTCATCCCTTGGCGCTCAAGCTGCTGCCCATCGCCGTGATCATGCTGGTCTTGTACTCGTACACGAAACGTTTTACCTGGCTCTGCCACGTCGTCCTGGGCCTGACGATCGCATTAGCTCCTCTCGGCGGCTGGGCGGCCGTGACTGGACAAGTTGGTTGGACCGCGCTGGTGTTCTTTGTGACGATTACGTTTTGGATCGCCGGCTTTGATATTATTTATGCCTGCCAGGACGTAGAATTTGATACGAAGGAAGGCCTTTATTCCATTCCCGTAAGGTTTGGCGTCGCCAAATCGCTTAAGATCGCTCAAGCGTTTCACATCATCACCGCGCTTGGTTTCATCGCTTTGCTGTTGATGACGGATTTGGGCTGGTGGTACATCGCAGGGATGGTCATTGCGTACATCATTTTATTTTATGAGCACCATATCGTGTCGCCCGGCGATCTCAGCCGCTTGCAAACCGCCTTCTTTACCATGAACGGCGTACTTAGCATCGTCGTATTTTCCTTCACATTGATTGATTTGGTGGTGCGTCATTACTAATGGATACAACGAAAACGATCGTCGTCGGTATCACAGGGGCCAGCGGTTCGATTTACGGGGTGAAGCTGGTCGAGACGCTGTTAGGAATGAACTTTCTCGTCCATCTCGTGGTTTCGAACGCGGGGTGGCGGGTAATTAAGGAGGAGCTCGGCTGGAACACGAGTGACCGGGAAGCATCGCTGAATGAGCATTTTGGAACGCTTCCCGGGAAGCTGGTGTATCATCCGATCGCCGATATCGGGGCTTCCATCGCCAGCGGTTCGTTTCTTACGCATGGGATGATCGTGATGCCTTGCTCCATGGGGACTTTATCGTCGATTGCGAACGGGACATCGGACAACCTGATCGCCCGGGCCGCCGACGTCATGGTGAAGGAAGGCCGCCCGCTCGTGCTGGTGCCGCGTGAAACGCCGCTGCATGCCATTCATCTGGAGAACATGCTGAAGCTGGCCAGACTCGGCGTCCGGATCATTCCGGCGATGCCGGCGTTTTACTTCGGACCGCAAACCATTGACGATCTGGTCCGGTTCCTGGTTGGCAAGGTGCTCGACAATCTGGGGATCGAGCATGCGTTATTCCGAAGATGGGGGGATCAAGATGAACAACAAGGAGAATAAGGACATCCTCATCGGCAAAATCAGATATAGCAACGTTTGGCCCGTATTTCACTATTTCGACGTTACGCGCCTGCCGCAAGCAAGCCAATTGGTCACCGAGGTGCCTTCGAAGCTGAACCGCCGTATGCTCGGCGGAACGCTCGAGATTTCCCCGGTGTCTTCTTTTGCTTACGGGTATGGATCGGATCGCTTTGTCTTATTGCCGGATCTGTCGGTCAGCTCCGATGGACCGGTGAATTCGATCCTGTTGTTCTCGCGGAAGCCGCCGGAGCAGATTGCGAACGGCCGGATCGCGCTAACGAATACTTCGGCTACCTCCGTTAACTTGCTGAAGATCATTATGGAGAAGGCTTACGGCGGCAAGCCGGATTATTGGGACAGCGAGCCTGATCTGGATGCGATGATGGCCGACAGCGATGGGGCGCTCTTGATCGGTGACCACGCCATTGAGGCTTCGTGGCGAGATCATGGTTTTATCGTCACGGATTTGGGGGAAGTCTGGAAGTTATGGACCGGATACGGCATGACGTTTGCGGTATGGGCCGTGCAGAAGACGTTTGCGGAAGCAAATGGCGGCTATTTGGCCGAAGTGGCGGAAGCCTTCGCCGACAGCAAACGCAGGAGCCTCAGCGACCTTTCTCCGCTCGTAGCCAAAGCCTGCGCCGAGATCGGCGGGACGGCGGACTATTGGCAGCACTATTTCAACAACCTACGTTATGATTTCGGCGAATCGCGCCGCAAGGGCCTCGCCTTGTATTTTGAATATGCCTACGAGATGGGTTTACTGGACCATCGGGTCGAGCTGGAACTTTGGAGTCACAATTCGCTGATACGGGTGAAAGAATGAAACTACTGGATATTTTCGGTACATTAAAAAAAGATATGGATTTCATCGAACGGCAGCTGTATCGCAGCATCGACGGCGATGACGAGCTGCTGAGCGAGACGTCCCTGCATCTGTTGAAGGCGGGCGGCAAGCGGCTGCGTCCGATCTTCGTGCTGCTCGGCGGGAAGTTCGGGAACTACGATCTGCAGAAGCTGCAGTATATCGCCGTTCCGCTGGAGCTGATCCATTCGGCGTCGCTCGTCCACGATGATGTGATCGACGATGCCGATACGCGGCGGGGCAAAGCGACGGTGAAGTCGAAGTGGGACAACCGGATCGCCATGTATACCGGCGATTACATCTACGCCAAGGCGTTGACCCAGGTGTCTGAGCTAGGAAACCCATACATACACCGCATTCTGTCCAAGGCGATGGTCCAGATGTCGATCGGGGAAATGGAGCAGATTCGCGACTTTTTCAATACTGAGCAAAGTGTGCGCAATTATTTATTGCGGATTCGCCGGAAAACGGCGCTGCTCATCGCCATCAGCTGCCAGATGGGAGCGATTGCGGCAGACGCGCCGGATAAAGTGAACCACCTGCTGTACCGGTATGGCTATAACGTCGGTATGGCTTTCCAGATCCGCGACGACCTGCTCGATTTGCTAGGTACCGAGAAGACGATCGGGAAACCGCCGGGCAGCGATATGCGCCAGGGCAATATCACGCTCCCGGTGCTCTTCGCCTTGCAGGAGCCGGAGCTCCGAGAGCCGTTGCTGCGGGAAATCCGCGGCATTCAGGCGGGAGACGGAAGCGGGGAGGTATCCCGGGCGATTGAAATGATTCGCACCAGTCCCGGGATCGGCAAAGCCGAAGCGCTGGCAGACCGCTTCATTGCCAAGGCGCTGGACGCGCTGCAGCAGCTGCCGGCGACGGGAGCGCGCTCCCATTTGGAGGACATCGCGGAATTCGTCAACAAGCGTTCCTATTAGAATCTTATGGCTTTACCTGTTTCGCAAGTTTCTGGTAAAATGCAGGTGAAACCGCCTTCTTGAAAGGCCGGTCATTTTATATCGCATAAAGATGCTGTTTTATTTCGGGAGGGGAACCATGGAAAGAACGTTTTTAATGGTTAAGCCGGACGGCGTGCAGCGCGGGCTGGTCGGCAGAATCATCAGCCGGTTCGAGGATAAAGGGTTTCAACTGATCGCAGGCAAGCTGGTCCAGGTCACGGAGGCTCAGGCGAAGAAGCATTACGCAGAGCATGAGGGGAAACCTTTCTTTGACGAGCTGGTCAGCTTCATAACTTCCGGGCCGGTATTTGCCATGGTATGGGAAGGGGACGATATCATCGCCTTATCCCGGATGGTCATTGGAAAAACGAAGGTGACCGAGGCACTTCCCGGTACGATTCGCGGTGATTTTGCCGCTCATACCCCGTTTAATCTGATTCATGGTTCCGATGGAGTGGAAAGTGCGGAGCGGGAAATCGCCAATTTCTTTGCGCCGCAGGAGCTTGTGCAGTACGCAAGAAGCGTGAGCCCATGGATCTGAATCGAATCATTCCTGACACGGCTCGGACAGACCAGGCAGAGACGGCACCGGACCCGGATTACCTCGGCTTTATCCAAAGCATCAAGAAAAGCACGGGCATCGATTTGGCCCAATATAAGGAAGCGCAGATGAAGCGGCGGCTGACGACGTTGCGCAACAAAAACGGCTATGCGACATTTGCGGATTTCTATACGGCGATGATGAGCAATAAGCCGCTGTTTTATGAATTTCTAGACAAGATGACGATTAACGTCTCCGAATTCTGGCGGAACCCGAACCGTTGGGAAGTGCTGCGGGATTCGGTGCTGCCGGAGCTGGCGGCCGAGCGGCCGAAGCTGAAGGTTTGGAGCGCGGCCTGCTCAACCGGGGAAGAGCCTTATACGCTGACGATGATTCTCGCGGATTTGGGACTTCTGCCGAAGACGTATCTGCTGGCGACGGATATCGACGACGGGGCGCTGGGGAAGGCGCAGGAGGGATTGTACCTGGAGCGCTCCCTGAAGGATGTGCCGAAGGCGGTTGCAGAGCGTTATTTTTCGCCGGAGGGCCATATGTACCGGTTTGATCCGAAGCTCAAGAAGGCGGTCACGTTCAAGAAGCAAAACCTGCTGCTGGATCCGTTCGAAGAAGGCTTCGATCTGATCGTTTGCCGCAACGTCATGATTTATTTTACCGAAGAAGCGAAGCAAGGGCTTTATCATAAGTTCTCACGAGCGCTGCGTCCCGGCGGCGTCCTGTTCGTCGGCAGCACGGAGCAAATCTTCTCTCCCGGCCAGTACGATCTGGAGGCGGCGGAGACGTTCTTCTACCGCAAGAAGGAGTAGGGTATAGAAAGGCGGGTTCTTTCCGATACTTGGACCATACCGTCATTGGAGGTCAGGTCATGGACAAGCGCAAAGTGATCGAAGCTTATCGGCGGGGATTCTTGACGCCGCAAGAATGCGCGCAGGTGCTGGGCATTGAAGGCGCGCACCTTCAGCGGATGCTGGAGGATTTCCCGCTCGAGGTTCAGCGGACGTCTTCCTTGGAGAATCAACCCGCCTCAGGACTGAGATAAGCAACAATACGGGCCAAAAGCAAACAACGATTGGCAGCGTCGGGGTCGCCCTGCAGGGCGAAAGCGGCGCTTTTTTGCGTTGAGAGATCAGGGGATTCTTGACAGCCGCGGCAGGGCTTTCTATAATATTTATAAATTCAGGTCAGGAGAGGTTTCTTCGATGAGCGATTCGGACGACCCGGAGAGTAGCAACACAGTACAACTGAAGATCAGCCTATTCATCATCTGCGGAGTTCAGGCATAACCTGCGTCATTTTTAATTGGCGGCGGGTTATGCCTTTTTGCGTATAACCGCAGCGCGACAGCCCCAAACTAAGCCGGGGAAATTTTTGGAGGTGGAATGGATTGTTGGAACTATTGATCATCTTGATCCTTATTTTAATTAATGCTTTTTTTGCCGCATCGGAAATCGCCTTAATCTCCCTGAATGATAATAAAATCAAAGCCATGGCCGGGCAAGGGCACCGGAAAGCGAAGGTCATCGTCGGTTTGCTCGGTGAGCCCAGCAAATTCCTGGCGACGATTCAAATTGGCATTACCTTGGCGGGCTTTTTTGCCAGTGCCTTCGCCGGGGAGAGCTTTGCCGGCGACCTGGCGGCTTATCTTATCCAACTCGGAATGCCGATTCCCGAGAACGTGCTCAGTACGATTTCGCTCATCGTCATCACGTTGCTGCTCTCCTACTTCCAACTGGTCTTGGGCGAGCTGGTGCCAAAGCGGGTGGCGATGAAAAAGGCTGAAGCTATGGCGATGTTCGCGGCCACAACGTTATCCGTGTTGTCCAAAGTCACCGCACCGTTCGTGAAGCTGCTGACAACGTCGACGAACCTGCTCGTTCGCTTGTTTGGGATTGATCCGAACGCGAACGATGAGGAGGTCTCCGAGGAGGAGATTCGCATGATGCTGGACACCGGGGAGGAAATGGGAACCATCCAGCCCAGCGAGCGCTTGATGATCAACAACATTTTCGACTTCGACAACTTGACGGTGTCCGATATCATGACGCATCGGATCGACGTCGTGGCGATTCCGGTTGATGCCGACCAGCATACCGTGGCTGAAATTGCCGACAAGGAACAATATACCCGGTTCCCGGTGTATGAGGATACAGTGGATAACCTGATCGGGATTTTGCACAGCAAGGACCTAATTCGCTTCCTGCGCACCGGGGAGACAGAGAATTGGAATCTGAAGGAGCTGGTGACGCCGCCGTATTTTATCCCGATCTCGAAAAAAACCAACGAGCTGTTCGAGGAAATGCAGCAAAATCGCATCCATATGGCGATCGTCGTAGACGAATACGGCGGCACCGCCGGCATCGTGACGATGGAGGATTTGCTCGAGGAAATCGTCGGCAATATTTATGACGAGCACGATGAAGAGGAACGCGAATACGAGCAGGTTGGCGAAGGCCGCTATCTGTTCAGCGGCACGATGTCCTTGGACGATGCCCAGGATATCTTGGATATTCAGCTTCCCATCGAACACTACGATACGTTGAGCGGGTTCATGATCGGGCAGTTGAGGCGCATCCCGACGATTAACGAGAAGCCGGAATTCGAATACGGCGGTTATGTGTTCGCCGTGCGCGAGGTTGGCCAGCATCGCATCCGCAAGCTGGAAGCCATCAAGCTGGCGGAGCCGGATCAGACATTCGCCGTGAATGCGGTTCCGGCAGAGTAATCGGACATGCGGCAGCCCCCCGGATTTGGGAAGCGGGCCTCGAAGCGGAGGCCGCGCGGAAATCCGGGTCGGGCACGGCCGCGCACGGCCTGCGGCGAAGGGATTGCAAGGCTTTACTGAAGGAAAAGCGAATCACCACGTGACAGAATGCAGCAATCAATATTATAATGAGCAAAGATATCATCGGGTTTTAGTTCTTTACAGTTTAACAGTTTAAAGGGGGAACGCAACATCATGAGTTTGCGATACTTAACAGCCGGGGAGACGCATGGACCCCAGTTGACTGCGATTATTGAAGGCTTGCCAAGCCATTTGCAGCTTGATTTTGAAGCGCTGAATTTTGAACTGGCCCGCCGCCAGAAAGGGTACGGCCGCGGCCGGCGAATGCAAATTGAGAAGGATACGGCTCAAATTGTCGGCGGCGTCCGGCACGGCTATACAACGGGAGCGCCGGTGGCGCTGGTCGTGGAGAACAACGACTGGAAGCATTGGCAGAAGATCATGAATATCGAACCGATTGAAGGCACGGACGAGGAGAAGCGCAGAGTGCATCGTCCCCGCCCAGGCCACGCCGATCTGAACGGCGGCTTGAAGTATAATCATAAGGATCTGCGCAATGTGCTGGAGCGGTCCAGCGCGCGTGAAACGGCCGTGCGCGTAGCTGTCGGTGCGGTGGCCAAGCAACTTCTGGAGCGCTTCGGCATCCGGATCGCCGGCCATGTCATCCGCATCGGTGAAATCGAAGCGCCTCCCCACAACCTGCCGCTAGACGAGCTGGCACGGGTAACGGAAGCTTCCTCGGTACGGGTAGCCGACGCCGAGACGGAGAAGAAGATGGAAGCCTACATTGATAAAATCAAGGAAGAAGGCGACTCCATCGGCGGGATCGTCGAATGCATCGTTGAAGGCGTGCCGGTCGGCTTGGGCAGCCATGTGCAATATGACCGCAAGCTGGACGGACGGATCGCACAAGCGGTGATGTCGATCAACGCGTTCAAAGGCGTGGAGATCGGCATCGGGTTCGAAGCCGGGACGCTGCCGGGCTCGAAGGTTCACGACGAAATCCTGTACAGCGAGGAGCGCGGCTACTACCGAGCTACCAATCGGCTGGGCGGTTTCGAGGGCGGAATGACCAACGGCATGCCTATCGTTGTCCGCGGTGTGATGAAGCCGATCCCCACGCTGTACAAACCGTTGCAAAGCGTTGATATCGACACCCGCGAAGCATTTGCGGCCCAGGTGGAGCGATCGGATGCGTGCGCCGTGCCGGCGGCCAGCGTTGTGTTGGAGCATGTGGTTGCCTGGGAAGTCGCCAAAGCGTTCATGGAGAAGTTCGGCGGCGATTCGATCGGGGAGATGGAGCGCAATTACCAGGGATACCTGGCGCAACTGGAGGAGTATTGATGAGAACGCTGCAGGTCGACTTAGGCGAACGTTCTTATCCGATTTATATCGGCGGCGGCTTGCTGGGAAAGGCCGGGGATTTCTTCGAGCAGCATAAGCTGTCGATGAAGAGCCCGGTGCTCATCGTTACCGATGCCCATGTTGCGCCGAAGTATTTGCCGGTCGTTGAGGCATCCCTTCAGGCCAAAGGTTACCGAACCGTCAGCAAGGTGGTCCAGGCGGGCGAGAAGTCCAAATCGCTGGACGTCTACGAAGAAGTTATGACCACAGCGATTGAGGGCGGTTTGGACCGCCGCTCGGTGGTGGTGGCGCTTGGCGGCGGCGTTGTCGGCGACCTGGCCGGCTTCGTGGCGGCGACCTATATGCGCGGCGTGGCGTTTGTCCAGATGCCAACCACAATCCTTGCGCACGACAGCAGTGTCGGGGGCAAGGTAGCAGTCAACCATCGGCTGGCCAAAAATATGATCGGCGCATTTCATCAGCCGGAAATGGTGCTGTACGATGTGGACAGCCTGCAAACTCTGCCGCCGCGCGACGTCCGTGCCGGTCTGTCCGAAATGATTAAGCACGGCTTGATCTGGGATTCGGCATTCGCCGATTGGTGCCGCGAGCATACGGCTGACCTGCTGGCGCTTGATCCCGAAGCACTGGGATACGGCTTAACACAGGGCTGTTCGATCAAAGCCCAGGTGGTGTCCGTAGATGAGCGGGAGAACGGACTTCGTGCGATTCTCAACCTGGGGCATACGCTGGGCCATGCGATCGAAGCCATCGGCGGGTATGGCGAATTTTTGCACGGGGAAGCCATTTCAATCGGGATGGCCGCTGCAGCGAAGCTGGCGGTGAACCGGGGCAGGGACCCGCAAATTTATGAGGAAACGGTATCCGTTCTGCGCGGTTTTGGCTTGCCGACGACCATGCCGGCCCGGCTCAACGAACAGGATCTCCTCAGCGCGATGATGCACGACAAGAAGTTTAAGGAACAGACGATGGTGTTTATTTTGCCTGTAGCGATCGGGAAGGTGGAAATTGTCTCTGACGTGACATTGGATGAAGTACGCCAGGTGATTGCTGAATTGAAAGAGGAGGGACAACATGTATAACCGAGGCATTCGCGGAGCAACGACGGTAGCCCGCAACGACGAGCAGGAAATTCTGGACGCGACGGCTGCGTTGTTGAAGGAAATTGTGGCGCGCAATGAAATCGAACCCGAGGATATTTGCAGTGTCTGGATTACGGTGACACCGGATCTGGATGCTACCTTTCCAGCCCGCGCGATCCGCGTGCTCAGCGGCTGGGATATGGTGCCGCTGATGTGCTCCACGGAAATCCCGGTGCAGGGCGCGTTGCCCAAGTGTATCCGCCTGTTGATTCAAGTCAACACCACCAAAGGACAACGGGACATGAAGCATGTCTATCTGAATGAAGCCCGCAGCCTCCGCCCGGATCTCAGCGCCTCCAATTCCTGAGCGCAGAAGGAGACAGCAAGAAGCAAAGGGCGGGAATTCCGCCCGCAGTTTTGGGTTGCCAAACCGGCGGCCGATGAGGTATAGTTATTTTAGATTTTAGATAAGAGCAAGTTGAGAGCTAGTGAGAAGAGAGCAAGTCAGATGAGTTTATAGTTCAATAGCATGGATAGAGCTGAGTAGAGATAAGTTGAGATGAGCTGAGTTTAGCTGAGCGAATAGCCTGTTTCCGGGTGTGTTTGTTGATCTTTTCCTTTCGTTGGGAGAAGGCGGCAGGACACATCATTCGGGGCGGAGCTTTCCCATAAACCGCAAATCCCAGAACCTCTACTTCGGTAGAGGTTTTTTATTTTGGCTCTAGACCAACCCGAAAAGGAAGTGAGAGACATGGCAACCCCGCAAGTAGAACAGGTTATAGCTTTGGCGAACGAATACAATCTGATCCCGATTGCCCGGACGCTCCTCGCCGACATGGAAACCCCGATCCGAATTTTCCGCCGCATCGCCCAGCGGGAGCGGGCATTTCTGCTGGAGAGTGTGGAAGGTGGCAGTCAATGGGCGCGGTATTCCTTTATCGGCACCGATCCGTTCCTGATGATCTCGGCCAAGAAAGGCGAGATCACGATCGAGCGGGAAGGCGGCAAAGAACAGCTGCGCTCGTCCCGGCCCGTCGATGAGCTGAAGGCGATTCTGCGGGGTTACCGCAGTCCGAAGCTTCCGGAAATGCCGCCGTTTACGGGCGGGGCGATCGGGTTCTTCGGCTATGATCTGCTGCAATACTATGAGAAATTGCCGGCCCATCCGGTCGATGACCTGAACCTTCAGGATATGCAGTTTATGTTCTGCGACCAGGTGATCGTGTTCGACCACGTGAAGCAGCGGATTTTGCTGGTGGCCAACGTGCACGTCAAGCCGGGCGACCGCGACGAGGATATCCGCCGGGCTTATGCGGAGGCGGAGTTGAAGCTCGACCTGGCGGCCGATCTGCTGCAGCAGGAAGGGCCGGGGGAGAGCTTCAATCGCCGGCCGCTGCCGGCAGTGACCGACCTTGGCGACGTCCGTTCGAACTTAACCAAGGAGCAGTTCATTGCGAACGTAGAGAAAGCGAAGGATTATATCCGCGCCGGCGATATTTTTCAGGTGGTGCTGTCGCAGCGATTCCATATCGAAACCGAAGTGGATCCGCTTCACGTCTACCGCGTCCTGCGGACATTGAATCCGTCGCCGTACATGTATTATCTCAAGTTGGACGAGGAAATTATCGTCGGGACGTCTCCCGAGGCGTTGGTGAAGGTTGAGAACGGCCGAGTGGAAACCCGCCCGATCGCCGGGACGAGACCGCGGGGGGCGACGGAAGAAGCGGATCTGGCGCTGGAAGCCGAGCTGTTGCAGGATGAGAAGGAGCGGGCGGAGCACCTGATGCTGGTCGACCTGGGTCGCAACGATTTGGGCCGGGTATCCGAATTCGGCAGCGTCACTTGCGAATCGTATATGGATATCGAGCGGTACTCCCACGTGATGCATATGGTGTCCAAGGTGTCCGGCAAGCTGAGGGATGACAAGGATTTCTTCGATGCGTTTCTGTCCTGTCTGCCGGCCGGTACGGTGTCCGGGGCGCCGAAGCTGCGGGCGATGGAGATTATCGCCGAGCTGGAGCGGGAGGCGCGCGGCACGTATGCCGGGGCGATCGGTTACCTTGGATTTTCAGGGAATATGGATTCCTGCATTACGATCCGCACGATCGTATTCAAGCAAGGAAAAGCGTATGTGCAAGCGGGTGGAGGGATTGTGTGGGACTCCATTCCCGAGAACGAATTCCAGGAGTCGGTGAACAAAGCCAAGGCCTTGCTGACGGCGATCCGCACCGCGGAGCAGATGTTCCCGCCATCCGCCAGACATGACGATGTGATCAACCAGGATTACCTGTATGAATATACCCCGGGGAATTAAAGAGAGGAGCGAATCGAGATGACAGGTCAGCAAACCGTTCAGACCGGCATCAGCCGTTTGATTGAAGGACAACATTTGGCGCGGGAAGAAGCACGTGGTGTGATGGAAGCCATTATGAACGGGGAATCGACGCCGGCCCAAATCGGCTCCCTGCTCACAGCGCTGCGGATTAAAGGGGAAACGGTCGAGGAGATCACCGGTTTCGCCGAAGCGATGCGCGGCGCTTCCAGCCGGATTCATACGGAAACGCAGAAGCTGCTGGATACGTGCGGGACGGGGGGATCCGGCATTCACAAAATCAACGTGTCGACCACGGCGGCGATCGTCGCGGCTTCGGTATCGGTCCGGGTGGCGAAACACGGCAACCGCTCGGCCTCCGGCCGTTCGGGCAGCGCCGACGTGCTTGAAGCGCTGGGCGTCAATATTCAACTGGATGCGGGACAGGCGAAACGTTGCCTGGACGACATCGGCATCTGCTTCATGTTCTCGCAGCTGTACCATCCCTCGATGAAGCATGCCGCCGGTCCCCGCAAGGAGCTGGGAATTCGCACGGTATTCAACATGCTGGGCCCGCTGACCAATCCGGCGGGGGCCGATCGTCAGGTACTGGGCATTTATGACGGCGGCAAGACGTCGACGATCGCCGAAGTGCTGCGCGAATTGGGCTCCAAACGAGCCCTGGTCGTCAGCAGCCGGGAAGGGCTCGATGAGATCAGTATCTCGTCCCCAACACGCGTATCTGAACTGAAGAACGGCGAAATCAAGACCTATGATCTGCGTCCGGAGGATCTGGGGCTGCATACTTATCCGCTGGAAGCGATGATCGGCGGCGATCCGCAGACGAATGCGGAGATCGTCCGGCGCGTGCTGCAAGGGGAGCGCGGGGCTCATCGGGACGTGGTGCTGGCAAACGCTGGCGCTTGTGTATATGTAGCCGGTCTGGCGGACGACGTTCGTGAAGGGGTCGCCATCGCGGCGGAAGCGATTGACTCGGGGAAGGCCTATGCCAAGCTGGAGCAGCTTATTCAGACAACGGGGGAATTAAGTTATGTATCTTGAGCGGATTGTGGAGACGAAGAAAACAGAGGTTGCACGCTTGGCGGAAGGGTTCTCCCTTACGGAAGCCGAACGGCGTATCGCTGTGATGGAGGCGACACGGGGATTTCACGCCGCCCTGACGACAGGCCGGAAGCGGAACATGGGGTTAATCGCCGAGGTGAAGAAGGCTTCGCCGTCCAAAGGGCTGATCCGCCCGGATTTTCATCCGGTTCAGCTGGCGGCGGCTTATGAAGCGGCGGGAACCGACTGCATTTCCGTATTGACGGACGAAACGTATTTTCAGGGCAGCGGCGCTTACTTGAGCGCGATTCGCGAGGCGGTGAGTGTACCGCTGCTCCGCAAGGATTTCGTGATCGACGAGCGGCAGATTTATGAAGCCCGGCTGCTTGGCGCCGACGCCGTGCTGCTGATCGCAGCGATTCTGAGCGACGCCCAGCTGCGCGATTACCTCGCCCTCGCCACGGCGCTGGGACTTGATGCCTTGATCGAAGTGCACGACCGCGAGGAGCTCGAACGAGTCCTGACGCTGCCTGCGGCGAAGCTGATCGGCATTAACAACCGGAACCTGCGGACCTTCGAGGTGTCGCTGGAAACGACGGCCGCACTGGCGGAGCTGGTGCCATCCGATGCGACGCTGATCAGCGAGAGCGGAATTCGCACGCAGGAAGATGTGGAATACTTGCGGCGGACCGGTGCCCGGGGCGTGCTGATCGGGGAAACGTTCATGCGGCGGGAGAACGTGGAGGAGGCGGTACACGACTTGATGGGGCCGTTGCTTCCTGCCGGAGCATCTTCTTATTCTGCGGAAGGGGCGGGACAGCATGGGTGAAGTGGCCGTAAAAATTTGTGGACTTCAAAGCGTTGAAGTGCTAAAATCGATGATAAACTTACCCGTAGATTATGTCGGATTCGTGTTTGCCAGAAGCAAGCGCCAGATCAGCGGAAGCCGTGCGGCAGAGCTGCTTCCCGTACTTCAAGAGTGGAGCGCGGGGGCGGTTCCGCAGAGCGTTGGGGTGTTTGTCAATCCGACCTTGGAGGAGCTGGACATCGGTTTGCGGCAGGCGCCGCTAGACATCCTGCAGCTCCATGGGACGGAAACCCCGGCGTTTTGCCGGCAAGTCAAGGACGCTTATGGTGTCAAGATCTTCAAGGCGTTTTCGGTCAAAACGGACGGAACGATCCATGCCGGTGCAACCCTGGCGGAGTATGACGGTGTACTGGACGGGCTGCTGCTCGATACGTACGACCCGAAATACGGCGGAGGCTCCGGCATTCCTTTTGATTGGGAGGCCGCTGAGCCTTATCGCAAGTGGGCCAAGGAGCGGGGAATTCCGTTCCTGGCGGCAGGTGGTTTGCACTCTGGCAATGTTAGGACGCTGATCGAGACTTTGCAGCCGGACGGAGTGGACGTCTCTAGCGGGGTTGAAACGGACGGCGTGAAGGATATCGCGAAAATGACCGCATTCGTAGAGAGGGTGAAGGGATGATGAAGCAGGTACCGGATGAGCAGGGACGGTTTGGCCCTTTTGGCGGCCGTTACGTGCCCGAGACGCTCATGAACGCACTGATCGAATTGGAAGAATCCTATTTGAACTATAAAGACGATCCCGAGTTTCAAGCCGAGATTGCTTATTTGCTGAAGCAGTATTCCGGACGGGAGACGCCGCTGTATTATGCGGAACGCCTGACGGAGCAGCTGGGCGGGGCGAAAATCTACCTGAAGCGCGAGGATTTGAACCATACCGGCGCTCACAAGATCAACAATGCGATCGGGCAGGGAATCCTGGCTAAGCGCATGGGCAAACAGAAGGTGATCGCCGAAACCGGCGCAGGCCAACACGGCGTGGCCACCGCGACCGTTGCCGCGCTGCTGGGCCTTGAATGCAAGGTGTTTATGGGCGAGGAGGATACGAAGCGGCAACAGCTGAACGTGTTTCGAATGAAGCTGCTGGGGGCAGAGGTGGTACCGGTTATGTCCGGCACTCGCACGCTTAAGGATGCCTGCAATGAAGCGCTGCGCTATTGGGTCAGCAACGTGCATGACACGTTTTACATTCTCGGATCGGCTACCGGGCCGCATCCCTACCCGATGATGGTGCGGAATTTCCAACGTGTGATCGGCGACGAAACCCGGGAGCAGATTTTGCAGGCCGAAGGCCGGTTGCCGGATATGCTCGTTGCCGCGGTAGGCGGCGGCAGCAATGCGATCGGGATGTTTTATCCGTTTGTGGAGGATCAGGCGGTTCGTCTCGTGGGTGTGGAAGCAGCCGGCAAGGGAGTTGACACCGAATTTCACGCCGCTACAATGACCAAAGGAACGAAAGGCGTCTTCCAGGGCTCGATGAGTTATCTGCTGCAGGACGCTTACGGTCAAGTGCTGCCGGCTCATTCGATTTCAGCCGGTCTGGATTATCCGGGGATCGGACCGGAGCATTCTTATCTGAAGGATATCGAACGCGCGAAATATTACCCGATTACGGATCGTGAAGCGCTGGAGGCGCTCCAACTGCTGAGCCGGACCGAAGGGATTATTCCGGCATTGGAATCGGCGCATGCGGTGGCGCAAGTCGTGAAAATGGCCCCGGCCATGAGCCGGGACGAGATCGTCGTCATCTGCTTGTCCGGCCGCGGAGATAAAGATGTCGAATCGATTATGGCGTATACGGAAGGCGGGGAGACGATATGAGTCCAATAACAGGCCATTTGCTCGACGACACATTTGCGAAGTTGAAAGCGGCGGGGAAAACGGCGCTGATTCCGTTTGTGACCGTTGGTGACCCGAATCCGGAGACGACCCTCGACATTTTGGCGGTGCTGGAGGAAGCCGGAGCCGATGTGGTGGAGCTCGGCGTACCGTACTCCGATCCGCTGGCGGACGGCCCGGTGATTCAGCGGGCGTCCGAACGCGCCCTTGCCCACGGCGTCACGGTTGCTTCCTGCATCGAGGCGGCTGCTCAAGCCCGGGAACGGGGGATTCGTCTTCCGTTCGTTTTGTTTACGTACTACAATCCCGTGCTGCAAATGGGCACGGAGCGCTTTTTTGCCGAGTTGCAGGGGGCGGGGATCAGCGGCTTGATCATTCCGGATCTGCCGTATGAAGAGGCAGAGGAGGTCCTGGGGCTGGCGGATGCGGCCGGCGTCAAGTTGATTCCGCTTGTAGCGCCAACCTCCAGCGGGCGGATCGCCCGGATTTTGGAGCGTGCCCGCGGGTTCGTTTATTGCGTATCCTCGCTGGGCGTAACCGGAGAGCGCGCGACGTTTAATGTAAGCGTTGACGAGTTTATCGCGTCCGTTAAAGCGCAAACGGATCTGCCGGTCGCCGTTGGCTTTGGCATCTCGAGCCGGGAGCAGGTGGAGCGGTTTGCGGCAATCTGTGACGGCGCGGTCGTCGGCAGCGCGATCGTGCGAAAGATCGAAGAAAGCTTGCCGCTGTTGGCGCAGGCTTCAACCCGGGATCAAGGGCTGTTGCAAATTCGCGACTTTGTGGCAAAATTGAGATTATAGTTTTTTTAGGGA
The DNA here is from genome assembly GCF_900021165.1 of Paenibacillus phocaeensis. Lineage (GTDB taxonomy): Bacteria > Bacillota > Bacilli > Paenibacillales > Paenibacillaceae > Fontibacillus > Fontibacillus phocaensis. Next base: position 881,541 of record NZ_FCOQ01000018.1, read on the forward strand.
ACGCACAACAAGTCACATGAGGGAGGAAACCATCCATGTTGCCGAAACCCCAGATCGTTAATCTGCCGGTGTATCAACCCGGCAAACCGATTGAAGAAGTGAAGAAGGAGCTTGGGCTTGAGGAAGTGATCAAGCTGGCTTCCAACGAAAATCCGTACGGCTGTTCGCCGCGCGTCCGCGCCGCCATTGAGCAGGAGCTGGCGAATTTAAGCTTGTACCCCGATGGCAGCGCCGCAGAGTTGACGGAATTGTTGGCGGGTCAGCTTGGCGTTGGGAAGGACCAAATCATCTTCGGCTGCGGATCGGACGAAATTATCGCCCTGATTGCCCGCGCATTTTTCCTGCCTGGCGACGAGACGGTGATGGCGGACCAGACGTTCAGCGTGTATAAGAGCAATGCCGACATTGAAGGGGCCGTCAGCATCGAGGTGCCGCTGAAGGAAGGCACCCACGATCTGGAGGGGATGCTCGCTCGGATCGGGGAGAAAACGAAGGTTGTCTGGATCTGCAATCCGAACAATCCAACCGGGACGATCGTGCCTCATGCCGAGCTTGCCTCTTTTCTGGACCGGGTTCCGGGACATGTACTGGTCGTCCTGGATGAAGCGTACGCGGAGTATGTAACGGATACGGCATACACGAATGGGATTGCTTTGCTGAATCAATATCCGAACCTGGTGGTGCTTCGCACGTTCTCCAAAATTTACGGCCTCGCCTCGCTGCGTATCGGCTATGGCGTGGGTCAGCCGGGTGTGATCCAACTGATCAACCAGGTGCGCGAACCGTTCAACACTTCGAGAATCGGTCAAGCGGCGGCGAAAGCGGCCTTGGAAGACCAAGATTTTGTGGCCGATTGCCGTACCAAGAACCGTGAAGGGATCGCTTATCTGTACGGCGAGTTCGAACGGCTGGGCCTTTCGTATTTCCCGGCGCATGGCAATTTCATCATGGTCGATGTTCAACGTCCGGCGCGTGAGATGTTTGGCGCGCTGCTGAAGCTGGGCATTATCGTGCGAGCCGGATTTTCGAAATATCCGAATTCCGTGCGGGTGACCGTTGGATCGGCTGAACAAAACGCGAAATTCGTCACGGCCCTGGAGCAGGTGCTGGGCAAATCGGCAACCCGCGTCTGATTCCTAATTTTATTCGCAGAAAATGAGTGAGATACGATGACAACAAAAATTGCCATTTTTGGCGTGGGTTTGATCGGGGGTTCGCTGGCGTTATGCCTCAAAGGCAAGCCGGGAATCACGGTCGTCGGCCACGCCCACCGTCCGGAATCCCTGAAGCGCATCGAGGAGCGCGGCGTCGTTGACGCTGTGACGCTGTCGATTGAAGAGGCGGCGGCGGATGCCGACTTTATTTTTTTGTGCGTGCCGGTAGGGCTCCTGGAGGATTATCTGCAGAAGCTGACGGAGCTTCCGCTGAAGCCGGGTTGTATCGTGACCGATGTGGGCAGCACGAAGGCGGCTGTCGCCGCAAGTGCGGCGAGACTCGCCCGCCCGGGCGTGCATTTCATCGGCGGCCACCCGATGGCCGGCTCGGAACGTTCCGGCGTAGAAGCGGCTTCTTCGCTCCTGTTCGAGAACGCTTATTACGTGCTGACGCCATCCCCTGAGGTGCCGGAAGAGGCTTATGCGCGTCTGGAGCAGCTGTTGATGCACACGAAAGCGCAGATTGTTCGCGTTGACCCGGTGATGCATGATGAAATCGTCGGAGCGATCAGCCATCTGCCGCATATTATCGCAGTAGCGCTGGTCAACCAGGTGCGCGATTACAACGAGGACAACGGATTGTACCGTATGCTGGCCGCGGGCGGATTCCGTGATATCACACGGATTGCTTCAAGCGACCCGGTCATTTGGCGGGACATTCTGCTCAGCAATCGCCAGGTGCTGCTCGGCTTGTTGAAGGATTGGAACCGAGAGATCGAGGGCTTCATTTCTCTTCTCGAGGACCAGAATGGGGAAGGGATCGAGGCGGTGTTCCAGAAGGCGAACCGGTTTCGCAGCGAGCTGCCGGAGCGGCGCAAGGGGGCGATCACCTCGTTGTTCGACATCTACATCGACGTGCCCGATACGCCGGGGATCATCGGGCAAATTGCCACTGAGCTGGGCCTGCGCCACATCAATTTGAGCAACATGCAGATCATTGAGAGCCGCGAGGATGTTCCTGGCGTGCTGCGTCTGTCCTTCCGTCAGGAAGGGGAGATGGAGAGGGCGAAGGCGCATCTCCAATCCCTCGGCCACACGGTTTACGTATAAGAGGAGTCAAGGAGAGAAGCCCGGCGTCGAATCTTGAATTCAGCCGGGCTTTGTGCTTTGTGGCTTTGTGGCTTTGTGCTGCTCCGTTCAGTGGCTTGCGGGAATCTGCATGCGTGCTGATAACCTAACGGAACCTAGGGACGTTATTTACGCATTTGTGGGCAATCTCCTCCTCTAACGGAACGAGGTGCCCTTATTTGGGACTCAAGCAACGATGCGGCGATTAAAAGTGTCGAATAAGGTTTCTGGGTTCCGTTGCAGCGGGAAATGACCGGGAAATAGAGAAATAAGGTCATTTCGATCCGTTAGCACTCCGTCGAGACTTAGCTGGCTCATGAGCGGAGGGGAGCAACTTGATGATAAGGCTTTGGCGGTCAATGTCGGCATGGCGAAAAGGGACTACGCCTTATCATGTAAGCGCTAAAAAAAGTTGTTGACAGAATGAAAACGTATACATATAATAAAAGTACAGTATGGTTTCTCTCCACTCCTATCCAATAACTTCTTGCTCGTGAGTGAGCAAGGACCGCTTCGAAGGAAGCGGTCTTTTTTTTGTCCTTTTTGTTGCGTGGCGGGGCAATATGGATGAAATTTCGAATAGATTTCAGTTGTTTTAACGATTTCGGCGGGTTATATATGAAATTTCATACATATTGGGGCTTGAGATGGGGGAACGGCGATAATCTATATGATTTTTCGAATATATCCTGTACTTTTGGGCGATGGCGAACGATTATATGCGAAAAATCGAATACGATGCAAATTGCTATAACCATACTGCTACAACCATACTGCCAGCTGCCAGTTGCCAGCTACCTAGTGTGCGACCTTTACCAGTTACTCACTAATTATGGGACCTGATATGTTCCGGGAATGAGTTACAATCACGCGCCACCGTCACACTACCGTCATGCATTACCGTCACTTCGAACCATTATTACAATTACCCATCATTTCCCCACCGTCTCACGGTTTCGAGCATAATGATGCCCCCGTCACACATCAGTACATATCAACCGCACGCACTTTTGCAGTTGAACGAACCCGAGCGGAGCGGGCGCTTCCGTCGGATTAGTCAGAAGTCGGGGCGCCCGTTAACGTCTCGATATCATTGGAACCGTAGAAAAACAAGACCACCAAAATGATGATCACGATCAGTTCCGAGAATCCTTCGCCATCAAATTGACTCATCGTGGTAAACCCCCGCTTCGTGTGGTTAATGTTAATAACCCAAGGGCGAATACGCCTCCAATTGGAATAGCTGGTAAGGTTGAACGAGCTGGCACTGTCTGGTTCAGCATGGGGTCAGGAGGAAGAATCCGCTTTTTTCTTCATGGCGTTTATGATGTCATTAAGGGTGATATCCCCGTTTTCATTGAGGAAGTTGAGCAGTTTATCGGCATTCGCGTCGCTGCTGATCGTCTTGTATTCCCCGACCAGGGAGACAAACATCGTTGCGTTTCGGTATAACTGGACGGAATCCACGCGAAGCTTGCCGGAGAGCAGCAGTGCGGCTACGGTATATTCCGGGGTTTTGGGCCGGAAACCGCCCTTTTTCCCATTTTTTTTGCTGGAGGAGGAGGACTTGTTCTTTCCGGCTGAGTTCATGGCGTAACCTTCCTTAACTTTCCGGAGTCCGGTTGCTTGTCATAGGAAGCAGCTCAAACGAGAGTTCCCTGTGATTCATGCTATGCAGCCAGGCGGGGATGGTGTAGACGATCGCAGGAAGAAATCCAACCATCTTTCGCTGGACGGGATTGACAATCCAGGTAGGGATCGGTAGAGTAATAAATGAATTAAATAGGAAATCCACTAGGGGCGCCGTAAACGGCTGAGACAAGAGACCATCTTGGACCCTTTGAACCTGATCTAGTTCATACTAGCGTAGGAAAGTGGAGCTGGCCCCATGTGAACTGCGCTTAGGCTGTCGGATACCAACCAGCCTAGGGCTTGATCCAAGCCGCTCCCTCTACGGAGCGGCTTTTTTTGCGCTCTGTGAGCAGACCGTTTCCCGTTGCCTTCTCTGGGGATTTCCAAGTCCAATCATTATGGGAGGTGGAGACGATGGGATTTTCACAAGAGCTGCGCCGGCAGGCGGACGGCATTTATCAAGCTATCTTTGAACACCCGTTCGTCAGAGGGATTGCAAGCGGCCAATTAAGGCCGGAACAGCTCATTCATTACGTGAAGCAGGACTACGAGTATTTAAATGCGTATATGCGGATGTATGGCATCGCGATATCCAAATGCCGAACCCGCGAAGAGATCGCGATGTTCAATGAACAAATCGATTTCATCCTAAACCGCGAAATTCATCCTCATCATTATTTTTGCCGAGCGGCGGGCGTGGACTTTAAAGATCTGCAGGGGTTTCCGCTTGCGCCTACGGCGCATCATTACATCCGCCACCTGCTGACGGTGGCTCATGAAGGCAGCTTGGGCGAAATTTATGCGGTGCTGCTGCCTTGCCCGTGGACGTATCTTGAAATTGGCCAAAAGCTGATGAAGGAAGTGCAGCCAACGCCGGAGCATCCCTTCTGCGAATGGATCCAGTTCTACGGTCAACGTTCGGGAAGCGGGACGGAGAAATTCACTCAAGCGCTGGACCGGTGGGCGGAAACGGCCGGGGAAGCGGAGCGTCAGAGAATGGCCGAGCATTTCCTGCAAAGCTGCCAATTGGAATATCTCTTCTGGGACATGGCTTATCGGCTGGAACAGTGGCCGGTAGCGATGCCTTCGGAGTCCGGCGTTCCCCGCCGCGAGCCGCTGAGATACCCGGGGTTGACGACAAATGAAGCGAAAGCGAGGGAGTTCAACCTATGAGTTTGCTGGAGAAAGATTTATGTGATTTGTTGGAGAAAGTACAAAAGACGAAACCTCTCGTTCATAACATGACGAATGGGGTCGTTACCAACTTTACGGCGAACGGTTTGTACGCGCTGGGCGCTTCGCCGGTGATGGCCTATGCGCCGGAGGAAGTCGCCGATATGGCCCGAATCGCCGGGGCCCTCGTTCTGAACATCGGCACGTTGTCCACCCCGCAGGTAGACGCGATGATCCTGGCCGGCCGGTCGGCGAATGCCCACCACGTACCGGTGCTGCTTGATCCGGTTGGCGCGGGGGCGACCGCCTTCCGCACCGAATCGGCCCAGCGCATCCTGCGCGAGGTCAAGGTGTCGCTCGTGCGCGGCAACGCGGCGGAGATCGCCCATCTCGTCGGGGAATCCCGCGAGATCAAGGGCGTCGACGCCGGCGACACCGCAGGCGCGGAAGCGGTCGAGCTCGCGGTACGGGCCGCGCGGGCCTTGAATACGGTCGTGGCGATCACCGGCCGTGAAGATGTGATCACCGACGGGCTGCAGTGCCGGATCGTTAGCGGCGGAGACGCGCTGCTGACGCAGGTAACCGGCACGGGCTGCCTGCTCACGTCGGTGCTGGGGGCCTTCGCCGCGGTGGAGCGCGATCTGCTGCTGGCCGGCACCGCCGGGCTGGCGTTCTACNGCGGTGCGCGAAATGCAGGCGACCGGTACCGGCGGATGGTGGGTCGGATGAGCAAGATCGCCAGAGCGCTGACGATCGCCGGGTCGGACAGCGGCGGCGGGGCCGGCATCCAGGCGGACCTCAAAACGTTCCAGGAGCTGGACGTTTACGGGATGTCGGCAATCACCGCCGTGACGGTCCAGAACACGCTCGGCGTGTCGAATGTTTACCCGCTGCCGCCGCGCGCCACGGCGGAGCAAATCGAGGCGGTAGGCTCTGATCTCGGCGTGGACGCGCTGAAGACGGGCATGCTGTTCAGCGCCGAGATCATCGAAGCCGTTGCCGCTCAGATCCGCGCCTTTGGCTGGACCCAGGTGGTTGTTGATCCGGTGATGGTTGCCAAAGGCGGCGCTTCCCTGCTTCAGCCGGAAGCGGTACGGGCGCTGCAGGAGAACCTGCTGCCGCTGGCTAACATCGTTACGCCCAACCTCCCCGAAGCGGAGGTGTTGTCCGGCCTTTCCATCCGCAGCATGGAGGATCGCCGCGAAGCGGCGAAGCGCATCTGTGCGTATGGGGCGCGGCAGGTTGTGATCAAGGGCGGTCACGATGCCGAAACCGGCGAGCGGCTGATCGATGTATATTATGACGGATCGGCCTTCACGGAGCTGGCCGGTCGGCGGATTCCCACGCGGCATACGCATGGCACGGGCTGCACCTTCTCCGCTGCCCTGACGGCGGAACTGGCCAAGGGGAAGCCGGCGCTGGAGGCGGTACGGATCGCGCGGGCCTTCATCCAGGCGGCGATCGAGCAGGGGATCGAGTTGGGGAAGGGGCACGGCCCGACAAACCATTTTGCTTACCGCCGCCGGCAAGGGGCTTCCCGATGAGCAGGGGAGGCAGAAGCGGCCGGATGGAGGTTGACCGTTTGCGCAAGCTGCTGCGGACGTATCTGGTGATCGGCAGCCCGAATTGCCGCGAAGATCCGCTGCAAGTACTGGAAGCCGCGCTGGACGGCGGTGTGACGCTCGTGCAGTTCCGCGAGAAAGGGCCGGGCGCCCTTGCCGGAGAGCCGCTGCGAGCGCTGGCCGTCCAACTGCAAGCTGCCTGCCGCCGGCGGGGCGTACCGTTCCTCGTCAACGACGACGTGGAACTGGCCCTTGCGATCGACGCCGACGGCGTGCACGTCGGCCAAGAGGATGAGACGGCCGCACGAGTCCGCGCCCGGATCGGCGACCGCATTCTCGGCGTGTCCGCGCATACAGCTGCCGAGGCGGAGCGCGCCGTGGAGCAAGGCGCGGATTACCTGGGGATCGGCCCGATCTATCCCACGGCCTCGAAAGCGGACGCCAAGCCGCCGCAGGGGCCGGCCGTCCTCCGCGAGCTGCGCGCTCTTGGCATCGCCGTGCCGCTGGTCGGGATCGGCGGGATCACCGCGGAGACGGCCGGGGAAGTGATCCGCGCCGGGGCCGACGGCGTTGCTGTGATATCCGCGATCACACTGGCGGATGAGGTTCGCGAAGCGGCTTCCCGTTTATTTAATGAAGTAGCTGAGGCATCATCCTGAGGGCTTCCGCATATCGTATAGAACAGACCTTTGCCTATTCGGCAAGGGTCTGTAAATTTATGGGGGTTATGGGAGGAGGAGTACGCGTTTCTTCGTCTTTTGCCATGAAATCAGCATGAAGGGATATTTTTTTAAATCCAACTCCTGTGGTATAATATTCTCAATGTTTGGCTACACTGTTAAATTTGCTTTCGTGTCGATGAAAATTTTTTTGTGGAAGTTACATAGATAACCGCAACTTTTTTGGCCCTGTTCGGTAATAATGGTTGAAAGAATCGAACGGGAAGATGGCCCATGGAAGCGCGAGGAGGATCGCACCAAATGACGGATTCCCAAATGATTCGTGAGATTAAGGAAGGCAATACGGAGCTGTACTCAGAGCTGATGCGAAGGTATCAGCGGAAGATCTTGGCCTTCGTTTATCACATGTTAAAGAGCGCTCATATGGAGCTGCTTGCCGAAGATCTATGCTCGGAAACGTTCTATAAAGCATTTCGCAGCTTGCATTCCTTCAGAGAAGTCGATGCTTCGTTCTCAACCTGGTTGTATACAATCGCCCGGAACACGGTGCTCAGCGAACTCCGCAAACAGAGAAGCGGCAACGTCCCCTTGGACGAAAGCGGGATTATTCCGGTAGCTCCGAGCGAGGTCGCCCCCGAGCAAGCGGTATTGCGAAGCGAGAAAGTGGGCATGGTGAGAGAAGCCATCAACAATCTGCCGGAGAAGCAAAGATCCGCTTTGATCTTGCGCGAATACGATCAATTGGATTATCAGGAGATCGCGAATATTCTGGGACAAAGTGTCAGCGCCGTCAAGTCGCTGTTGTTCCGGGCGCGCAGCAGCGTAAAAAGTCAGCTTGAACCCTACTTTTATGAACCCATCTACGAGCATTACGAAGGGATGAAAAGCAGATGAATTGTAAAGAGGCCCAAGAATTGTTCGGATTGTTACGGGACTTGCCCGAACAACACCCTCAGCGAATTATGCTGGAGCGGCATCTTTTGGGCTGCGAGACTTGCGCAGGCGAATATCAACAATGGGAAGAGAGCCTGGACATGCTGCAGTACATACCGGTAGAAGTGACGGAAGAGCAAGCGGAGGCGGTTAACCGTCGGGTGATGGACCGCATTTATGCGGAGTCGCCATGGCTCGCTCCGGATGTCAAGCGCGGCGTCACTCGCCGTATTCGTCGGAGAGTTGTATTTTGGGCCGCCAGCTTCCTGGCGATCTTCCTGTGCAGCTTTGTATTCCTGCTGATGGGTCACACAACACCAAACCGTGAAGCGGCAGAACCGATGACCGGAATTCTTCCGACCGCCGTTGTGGCCGCAGGATCGGAGTCGGACACGTACGAGGATTTCGCATTTGCCTTGCCTAGTGTCTCGCGAGGAATTGTAGAGCCGTTTGCCGTGCAAATGAGCCCGGCGTATCCGCAGTACTGGATGGTATTGTCTATGGCGGGAATGCTGCTGGCGCTGTTCTCCTGGAGAGGGTTGCGCCGTACCAGAAGATAAGCTTGGGTCCGCAACGCTTCTCCCGCTATTGGAGCGGGTGAAGCGTTTTTTACATCTAAAAGGGGGATGATTATGCTCGTTGGTTTAATTCGCCACGGACTTACCGATTGGAACGCAATAGGAAGGATTCAAGGGCAAAGCGACATTCCCTTGAACGACGAAGGGCGGCGGCAAGCCGGCCTGCTAGGCAAGAGGTTGAAGGAGGAAGGCGAATACCGCTGGGATTTCGTACTGACGAGCAATTTATCGCGGGCGCGGGAGACCGGTGCCATCTTGGCCGAGACGTTGGGGATTCCGCTGTATGATCCCGACTCGCGCTTGATGGAACGGTCGTTTGGTCAGGTTGAGGGCATGACCCTTGCAGAAAGGGAGACCTTATGGGGCAAAGATTGGGATCAACATGATCTGGGGCAGGAGAAAGAAGCGGAAATCCGCGAGAGGGCCTTGTCTTTTATGGCGGATTTGGCGGAGCGGTACCCTAGCAACAATGTGCTGGTCGTTTCGCACGGCGGCTTGTTGGCCCAGCTCTATATCGCCTTGTATCAAGAGAAATGCCAGGAGCGGATCGGCAACTTGTCTTTGACCATTCTGGAGAAAAACGAGCAATCCTGGGAGATGCGTTTGTATAATTGTACGCGTCACTTGCAGGAAAGCATCAAGGAATCCAAGTAAACCGGCTTAGGCCGGCTTATTTTTTTTGCCTTTTTTTCGGGATAATTTCGCGGCTCGGGAATAAACGCCGGAAAACCTTCCCATAATGGGATTAAAACGGCGAGGCGGTAAAACTATGAATCTGGCGGATATGCTCACTTTTGCCGATATCGGGCAGCTTAGCAGAATAGCGGATCATTACCGCTGCGAATGCAGCGGGCATTCGAAACATGAATTGATTCAATCCATCCTGCAGACGGTAGGCCGGCGCGACTTCATCGAGCGGCATATCGGCAGCATGAGTCTGGAAGATTTACGCTTCCTGAACACCCTTCTGTTCGATGGAAGACGTCAGTTCAGCTTAGAAGAGTTGATTGCCTGTGCACAAGGCTCGCGGTTTACCGACGACGCCAAGGAACGGGAAAGTCCGCGGGAAATGATTACCCGCTTTCGCCAGCAAGGCTGGCTGTTTAACGGGACGACCCAGCAGACCCGCTATTTGTTTGAGGTTCCCGAAGATTTAAAGCGGCGCTTCCGGGAAGCTCTCGAACGCCGCTTTCTCGCCGAAGTGAAGGCGGCCGCCGCCGAACCGCCGATGTACCGGGAGGAGCCGGATATGTTGTCCGCCGATCTGCTGCTCTTCCTGCAGTATGTCTCCAAGCACGATATTCCGCTGAACAGCGAAGGCGTGATGTATCGGAGAAACCAGATGCAGATTCTGGAGACGCTTCACGTGTCCGAGGGATTGGTTGGGAAAGGGTGGCGTTTCGGTTATGGGCGACGCTTTAAGGATTACCCGAACCGGTTTGCGCTGCTATACGATTATGCCTATCATTCCCGGCTCATTCAAGAGAACAACCATCGATTGGAACTGACGGATGCCGGAGCGGCCAGCCTCGCGGAGGAACGCAAGGAGTCCATGATCCAGTTCGTCCGCTTTTGGTTAAGACTTTATAAAGGGCCTATTCCTAACTTACTGTCTCTAGTCTATTGGATTGTGAGCTGCTCGAAAGATTGGGTGACAGTCCCCTCGTTGTTCGACCGGGTTGAACCATTGATCAAACCGTTCTTCTATGATTCTCCTGCTTCGATCTTTGAAGAGCGGATCTTGCAGATGATGCTCCACTTGGGAATGGTTCGCTTCGGTGAAGACGAGCGACATGAGCGGTATGTACAAGCGTCCCCGTTTGGGAAGCAGGCTGTTCTGCAAATCCATAAGGCTTAAGTTTGAAAAGCGATCAACACCCTTACATAAACTTCTGTTATTCGGCCATCAAGGTGGGCGTAGGTTCGCAGAATTGCCGCAAGGTGCGGGGGAGGCTGCATTATAGGCACAGGCACATTCATCAGCAGGGGGGCGATTGTCCTAAACGGTGTGAATGTCGTTGAATATGCTTTAGTAGAGCCAGGTTCTGTCGTGACGGAAAGGTTTAGACAGGTGCAAGGCAAGGAAAAAATGCCCGTTCCGGGGATGGACGTTCACCATTCATCTGTCGGAGGGGAAAGAAATCAGGGAACGAGGGTTTGGAGGTGCATCCTATGGATCAGATGAAGGTTACTTATGAAGCAATGCTTGGATTGGCGGCGGAAATGATATGGGACGAAGCGCTCCGGAAGCATCGCTCGGAACAGATCTACAACGAGATCGACTCCGCCTTGGCGAACGGCGATGAGGTTGCCTTCCGGCTCCTGACGGATGAACTGAAAACATTGGAAGAGCGCTAAAAAGCAAACCGCCCCGTCGGTTCACAGGATATGTGAACGGATGGGACGGTTTTTTTGCAAGAATGGATTTGTCAAGGATCCCTGTTTATAATGGGAAGACATCGATCAAAGAAGGGGTAATCACATGAAATTCAGTGAAATTGAAGCTTCCGCATGGGAGGAGCTGCGCCCATACTTGGATACCTGCCTGATCCCAGTCACGGGATTAACCGGCTTGGAACAGCCGTATGAAGTGACCGAAAAGTTGGAAAGACTGAGAGATGTCCTCGATTGGGTGGAAATCCCTTTCAAAGGGAGGGTGGTCACCTATCCGTCTTACCAATACCAAACGGTGGAAATGCCTCAGGCGATAAATGACCTGTGCCGAAATGTCAAGGCCAGCGGATTTGCCTATGCTATCGTTGTTTCAGCGGACTTCGAGTGGTCCGACGAGGCGCTTCCGGATGCCGATCTCCTCGTGACGCTACGCCGATTTGCGCCGGATTCCAAGGAGGGAGCAGCAGGCCGGGTCAAGGCGGCGGTGCAGGAATTATGGCAAACCGCCAAGCGTTTGTGATTGTGACAAAATATCGACAATTTCAAGCGAGACAAGCTTTTTGAAGGCCAAAAAAATGTGTCAAATTCTTGACGCTCTTAAAACGCTAATATATTATTAATATGTCTTACGCGATGTTGTGATAAATATCATTGAAACGCTCGGAAACAATTGCTTGACAAAGGGGGTTGAAGACATATGAGCAATCAGCATGACCAGCAGGAATCCTCGCATAAACCGCCTATTCGCAAAGAGATGTCCCGTCGGCAATTTCTTACATACACGCTTGGGGGGGCCACTGCATTCATGGTGGGTGGGGTGGCGCTTCCTATGGTTCGTTTCGCGGTGGATCCGATTCTGCACAAGAAAGGCGAAGGCACCTTCGTCAAAGTTGTGGAAGTCAGCAAAATCACGGACGAACCGCAGGAATTCTCGTTCGAGCTCAAGCAGCAGGACGGTTGGTACCTAAGTACAGCCTCCCTAACGGCTTGGATTCGCAAGGACGAGAGCGGAAATATTTATGCGCTTTCACCGATCTGTAAGCATTTGGGATGTACGGTCGGTTGGAATAACGACAAGAGTTTCCCGGATGAATATCATTGCCCTTGCCATGGCGCGCACTACACCAAGGAAGGCAAACAGTTGGCGGTCGCGTCGAAGCCGCTTGACGAGTACAAGGTTATGATTAAGGACGATTGGGTCTATCTGGGGGATATCATCCCGAACACCATCGTGAAATAAGGAGGCGTAGATTCAGATGTTTAAAAATGTTTACAACTGGATTGACGAACGTCTTGATATCACGCCGATCTGGCGCGATGTAGCCGATCACGAGGTTCCGGAGCACGTGAACCCGGCGCATCACTTCTCCGCGTTTGTGTATTGCTTCGGCGGCTTGACGTTTTTTATTACGGTCATCCAGATCCTGTCGGGGATGTTTCTGACCATGTATTACGTTCCCGATATTATTAATGCTTATGCCAGTGTGGAATACCTGCAGACCCAGGTCGCCTTTGGCCAAATCGTCCGCGGGATGCACCACTGGGGGGCGAGCTTGGTTATCGTTATGATGTTCCTACATACGCTTCGCGTGTTCTTTACCGGCTCCTACAAAGCACCGCGGGAAATGAACTGGGTTGTCGGAATGTTGATCTTCTTCGTTATGATCGGTCTCGGTCTGACGGGATATTTGCTTCCGTGGGATAACAAAGCTTATTTCGCTACGAAGGTTACCTTGGAGATCGCCAACTCTGTACCGGTGCTGGGTCCGGTCATTAAGGAACTGCTGCAAGGCGGTTCGATCGTTGGGGCGGAAACGTTAACGCGGTTCTTTGCCATCCATGTGTTCTTCCTTCCTGCGGTCTTGCTGATCCTGCTGGTGGGTCACTTTATCATGATCCGCAGACAAGGGATTTCCGGTCCATTGTAAGAACCGATGGAATGCAACCTAATTGAAGATGAAATAAAGTTTGATCGAAATGCGCGCTAGATTACCTCTATAAAAGAAGGGGGGCAAAAGGGACATGGCTCATCAAGACAATTCTAAGGAAAAAGTCGTATTCGTCGGTGATTCCCGCGTCCGCAAGGGCAACGGTTTTATCACGCCGCCGGACTATACGGCTTACCCCGGCAAGTCGGAAGCGTTCATTCCTAACTTTTTGCTGAAGGAATGGATGGTTGGCGTTGTCGTGCTCGTCGGCTTCCTGGTGCTGACCATTTCGGAACCGGCTCCGCTTGGCTTCCCGGCCAATCCGACGGCTTCGGTCATCCCGATGCCGGACTGGTACTTCCTGTTCTTGTATCAATATCTGAAATATCCGTATGCCTCCGGCGATTATGTCGTGCTCGGCACGATGGGGATCCCGGGCGTAATGTTCGGCGGGTTGCTGCTCGCACCCTTCCTGGATCGGGGCAAGGAGCGCCGCTTCTATAAACGTCCGATCGCATCGTCGCTGATGTTGTTGTCGATTGCTGCAGTCGTCTACTTGACGAACTTCGCCTGGACGCATTACCAGAACGAGCTGGAAGCGACGGGTCAAGTGCCGGAACACATTCAGCGGGAAGAGAAAGCCCGCGAGAACCGGGAGAAGGGCTTGCCTACCTCGAACGCAACGCGTCAGGAAGAAGTCGCAATCGTAGACAAGGACGACCCGGCAATGGAGATCTACAAGAAGGCCACTTGCGTATCGTGTCATGCCGCGGACCTGAAAGGGGCGGGCGGACCTTCGCTGCGCGGCGTGGGCGACAAGCATGACAAGGAAGCGATTCTCTCCATCATTAAAGAAGGCTATAACGGTAAGATGCCTGCAATGTATGATACCGCCATCAGCGCAGGCTTGACGGATCAGGACATCGACCACTTGGCCGAATGGCTTGCGAAACAAAAGACGGAACAGTAAAATAAAAAAGAAATGGAAAAACCTGATCGTGTTGCGGTCAGGTTTTTTTAAATATGTGCACGGAGATGACGCTATATGCTGCGGCTGGCGGTGTCATTCTCGTGAAAAAGAGGGATAACGCGTTGAAAGTATCGGATTTGTGGAGCACCTCATTTCTATCCTCCCGTTTCATTTTATGGGCCCTGTTCGTCTGTAATCTGCTTGGCACGATTTACGGCTATATTTGGTATGATGCGCAGCTGTTGGACACCTGGCGGAATCACCCGCATTGGCAGATCGTATTCGTTCCGGATAGCCCCACGGCCAGCTTGTTCTTTACGTTAAGCTTGCTGTTTCTGATGTTTCCAAAAGCATTGAAGAAGTATTATCGCCTTCGCACCCTGATCGAGGGACTGGCTGTCGTGACGAGTGTGAAGTATGGCGTATGGGCGGTATCGATGATCTTTGCCGGAGCTTATCAAGGCGGGGATCTGGTGTGGCAGGACTGGATGCTGGTCGCCTCTCATTTGGCTATGGCCGTGGAGTCTCTTTTGTTCGTCCGATTGTACAAGTTTGGTCCGTTCATGCTGCTGGGGGCGGGTGCCTGGACACTGCTGAATGATACGGTGGATTATACGTATGGGGTATACCCTTGGCTTCCGGAAACCTTATGGGATGATGTGTCCGAGGTCGCCGTCTTTACCGTGGCCCTGACGTTTGCCAGCATCGCCGCCGGCTGGCTTGCGCTAAAACGGGCCAAACGCGCTTAAGAGCCAGGTTCTAACGGGGGACAGCCTGCCATACCATGATGGTAGGGAGGGGATTGTCCGTGAGAAGAACTTGGATGAAGGGGGCGGCAGCCGCAATGGCTTTGCTTGCCGCGATGCTGATCGGGGATACGGCGGTACTCGCTCAGCCGGCAGGGAGCGAAGCGACAGGGAAGACGGGAACGCCGTCGACCGGTGTGCCTGCTTTATCAGAGCAGGAGCACAGCGAGCGACTGAAACAGCTGGAAACGGCATCGGAGCAGCTGTACGAGCATATGCAGCAGGGAAACGCTCCGGAGGCGCTGGCTGATATGGAAGTGCTGATTGCCGCGTTGGAAGGCGTATCCTTTAAGGGATTAACCTCGGTCGAAGGCATCCATGCCTTGGCGGAAACGATCATGGACACCAAAGAGACGCTGGTTAAGGCGGAAGTTCAGCCGGAGGCGTGGGCGTTGTCCTCAGCGCGGCTTCGGCTGGCAGTCAACAGCCTGCTGCATCCGGACAAGGCCTTATGGCAGCAGTATTATAAGGTGATGGCCGATGATTTGCGGCAGATGAACCAGGCGCGAGCCGGCGGGAAACCGGCGGAGGTACGCCAGGCGTTCCAGGCTCTGCAAGATCATTATGAGATGGTTCGACCCGCTGCGGTGATCCGGCGTCCGGCATCCGATATCGATCGGTTCGATTCTTGGCTGTCCTACGCCGGTCGACTGAGCAACGATCAAACCTGGGATGAAGCTGCGCTCAAAGGAGCGATCGCACAGGGGGAAGGTGCGCTCAAAGGATTGTTCGGCCGCCGGGGAGACGAGCCGGTATTTCTGCCGATTACCGGGTTCGACAGCCCCTGGTATTGGAGCGTTCTCATCGGGCTTTGGATTGTGCTTGCTCTGACCTACACGGGTATCCGGAAGTACCGCGCCTCGCAGACGGTCACGTCCGTGCGGGAGCCGCATCGCGAAGAAGACGCGTACCGGTATCGGCTGTAGCTGACAATGAGGCAAGTTCGAGTGACAGCGGTCAATGCAAAGGAAGCAGAGAAGCTAGGGGGTCCCTTGCTCTCTGCTTCTTTTGCATTTTGGCCGGAGTTCAGCTTAATCCTCTTTAAACCCTTCGCCATGCACGTCATGCACGTCGCTGATGATGATGAACGCCCGCGGATCAACCGATTTGGCAATGGATTGCAGTCGCCGGATCTCTTGCCTTGACACGACGCAGTACGCCATATGTTTCGCTTGCTTGGAGTATGCGCCGATGGCGGGAATCAGCGTCACGCCGCGTTCCATCTCCTTCGTAATCAAGTCGGCAATGGCCGGCGCATGATC
This sequence comes from Paenibacillus phocaeensis, assembly GCF_900021165.1. Taxonomy (GTDB): domain Bacteria; phylum Bacillota; class Bacilli; order Paenibacillales; family Paenibacillaceae; genus Fontibacillus; species Fontibacillus phocaensis. The sequence goes on from NZ_FCOQ01000018.1 coordinate 897,741, forward strand.
GCTGATGATCGTAAATGCCTTGGCGGAATACGCGCCTTCCTGGATGAAGTCGATCACCTTGGAGGCAATAAATACCGCCACAAGCGTATACAAAATATTTTCCTTTCTTATATAGAAGAGCGATAAACCAATAATGATGATGTCGATGGTCAAGATGACCTGCCCCATACTGAACCCATATTTGCGCCCGAGGATCCGCGCGACGATATCCGAGCCACCGGTCGTGCCGCCAAAACGAAACACGATTCCGAGCCCGGCACCGAGCGTCACCCCCGCATAGAGCGAGACCAGGATATAATCCGTTTGCGTCTCGAACGGCAGGATCCAGCCTTCCTTGATCATCCGTTCGAACAGCCACAGGAAGAAGGTCAGCGAACCAATCCCGATTCCGGTCCAGAGGATCTGGCGTCCCCCGAGGATTTTCCAGCCGAGCAGAAACAGCGGGATGTTGAGCAGCAGGTTCGACAGGGAAGGCGAAATGCCAAACGCATAGTTCAGCAGCAGCGTTACGCCGGTGACTCCACCTTCCATCAACTGGTTGGGTAAGATAAAATAGAGGAGTCCAAACGCATATATCGCCGTACCCAGCAAAATGGGCAGCAGCGTTTTCATAAATCCGGAAAATTTGCTCGAAGCCATGAAAAAACCTCACCTGTCCCTAACGTAGTTAATTTACAGAAGCGTCCTATCCGCCATTTGGATAGATCTGCCTCTCCTAGTATACCTTTTTCCGGGCCGATTAAAAAATGATTTGTTTTCGTCACCTACTTACGATAACATAGGGAAAAACGGGACAATCAGCGGAGGGATCGGCGCTTGAGTACAGACAAAGAGAAATCTCTCGCGGAAATGCAGCGCGAAGTAGACCGTTACATATCGCAGTTTAAAGAGGGTTATTTCAACCCGATGACCATGCTGGCCCGAATGGCTGAGGAAGTGGGCGAGCTGGCCCGCGAGGTCAACCATTCTTTCGGGGAGAAGCCGAAGAAGAAAGATGAACCGGACAATTCCATCGAGCTGGAGTTGGGCGATATTCTGTTCATTACGATATGCTTCGCCAATTCGCTGGGCATTAATCTAACGGAAGCCCATGATCAAGTCATGCATAAATTTGCGACCCGGGATGCGGATCGATGGACGAAAAAGGACACCGAATAGGGATATCCTTCATATGCTGTTAGCATGATCATCCCTACAGTAAAGGGGGATAGCACATGAAGGCGGAGGATTATTTGCAAAGAGCTTACCGAAGCATTTACGAAAACGACTTTGCCCAGGCGCTTCACTGGTTTGAGCGGGCGCTGGACATCCAGCCGGATCACGCCGACATTCATTATCGCTACTCGATAACTTGTGCCCGGAGTGGACAGTTGGATAAGGCGCTACAGCATGCGCGTCTGGCTGCTTCCCTGGAGCCTGCACAGGACGAATATAAACTGCATTACGACCGCTTGCAGTCCATGGAACTGACTCAGATGGCCAAACGGCAGCTGGAAGAAGCGGGCGGCAGACGAAAAGCGGCAGCCGAGCCGGCAGCCCGCATGCTGAAGCGCGCGGTGGAGCTTGATCCGTTGTCGTTGGATGCGCAGGTTTGGCTGGCGATCGCCTACGGGGAGTTGGAATGCTACGACCTCGCGCTGCAAGCCGTTCGCGACGCGTCGGTGCTTCCTTTGGACGCCGGTGCGGCGGGCCAGCTGAAAGAGATAGAACAGCGGCTAAAGCAGCAAATGAAGCAATCATCCTAGTAGAGAATGTGAGGAGATCAAGATGTCGGGACCAATTAAAGTAGCTGTGGCGGGCGCCGCAGGCAGAATGGGCAGAGAAGTGGTGAAGATGGTGCTCCAGGATCCGGAGCTTCAACTGGTCGCTGCCGTGAATTTGTCGAATGCCGGCCTCGATGCCGGAGCGCTGGTCGGCCTCCCGGCTTGCGGCGTGCCATTGACCACGGATTTAGATAAAGCGCTTGGCGAGACTTCGCCGCAGGTGCTGGTAGACTTCACGACGCCGCAATTTGCTTACACCAATACGGAGCTGGCGATCCGGCACGGCGTATCGCCGGTCGTCGGCACGACCGGTTTTACGCCGGAGCAAATCGAGGAACTGGACAAGCTGTGCCACATTCAGGGGATTGGCGGGCTGATCGCTCCGAACTTTTCGATCGGGGCCATTTTGATGATGCGTTTTGCCGCCCAGGCGGCGAAATATTTCCCGCATCTGGAAATCATCGAATACCATGGCGACCAGAAGCTGGACGCCCCTTCGGGGACGGCGGTGAAGACGGCCGAGCTGATTGCCCAGAACCGGCAGGAGCTGCGCCAAGGGAACCCGGACGAGGAAGAGACCATCGAAGGGGCGCGCGGTGGTTATTATAATGGCTTTCGGATACATAGCGTCCGTTTGCCAGGCGTATTTGCTCAGCAAGAGGTCATTTTCGGCGGTTTTGGCCAAACGCTCAAAATTCGGCACGATTCCTATGAGCGTGCCGGCTACATGCCGGGCGTCAATTTGGCGATCAAGAAGGTGATCGAATGCAAAGGCATGATCTACGGGTTCGACCATTTTATGGATGAATAAAGGGGATATCGCATATGTTAAACATCGCATTTATTGCTCATGACCGTAAGAAAGAGGATATCGTTAATTTCGCTATTGCTTACGAGCACGTATTTAAGGATAAACGACTTTATTCCACCGGAACGACCGGACAGCAAATCATGGAGAACACGTCGCTGCAAATCCATCGGTTCTTGTCGGGTCCGCTCGGCGGGGATCAGCAGATCGGCGCGCTCATTGCCCAGAATGAAATGGATCTGGTTATTTTCCTGCGCGATCCGCTGATGGCGCAGCCTCATGAACCGGATATCACTGCATTGCTGCGCTTATGCGACGTACACGGCATCCCGGTTGCCACTAACATGGCGACGGCGGAAATTTTGGTGCGCGCTTTAGATCGCGGCGACTTTGGCTGGCGAGAGCTGGTTGAGCAGCATAAACCGGGGTTATCGAAATGAGCGAGCAACTGGATATCTTGATCTTCGGGGCGCATGCGGACGATGCCGAGATTGGCATGGCCGGCACGATCGCCAAGCATACCGCCGCGGGTTACCGCGTTGGCATTTGCGACTTGACCGAAGCCGAGCTGTCCTCCAACGGCAATCCCGTTCTGCGCAAGCAAGAAGCCGAGGCAGCGGCTGAAGCGCTGGGATTGGCGGCACGCGTAAATTTGGGACTGCCTGACCGCGGGTTAACAGGGTCGGCGGAACAACTGGCTGCGGTCACCGAGGTGATTCGCCGCTTTGCGCCGCGCCTTGTGTTTGCTCCCTATTGGGAGGACCGCCATCCGGATCATATCGATTGCAGCAAGCTGGTGGAGGCGGCGGTATTTAACGCCAAGCTGCGCCGGTATCTGCCGGACAAGCCGGCGGTGCCTGCGCCCGAGCTTTATTTTTATTTCATTAATGATTGGACAACGCCGGATCTGATCGTGGACGTAAGCGCAACCTATGAACAGAAGGAACGGGCGCTGCGGTGCTACCGCTCCCAATTCGAGGCGGGATCGCCTGGAGAAGACGTTGCTCTGACCCCGCTAAATCAGGGTTATGTGGAACGGGTTAAAGCTCGGGATTCGCTTATCGGGCAACGTTCGCTGATTCCGTTCGCGGAAGGATTCATGACGAAGACAGCTTATCCGGTAAATCTATTTGGCTCCCTGCGCACATAAGCTGGAAGAGGGAATAACAACAAAGGAGGCCCCCACCATATGGAACCATTTTTGAAAATCGGCATCACCTGTTATCCATCCTTGGGCGGTTCGGGGGTTGTGGCCACCGAGCTGGGAAAATTGTTGGCGGAGAAGGGCCACGAAGTCCATTTTATCTCGCATAGCGTTCCCTTTCGCTTAGGGAGTTACCATAAAAATATTTTCTATCATGAGGTCGAGGTCAGCGATTATTATGTGTTCCGATATCCGCCTTATGATTTGTCTCTGGCAACCAAGATGGCGACGGTAGCCAAAACGCAAGGCCTCGACATTCTCCACGTCCATTATGCGGTGCCGCATGCCGTCTGTGCGTTCCTGGCCAAACAGATGGTCGGCGATTCGTTAAAGGTCGTGACGACGCTGCATGGGACAGACATTACGGTGCTGGCGCAGGATGAATCGCTGAAGGATTTGATCCGCCTGGCGATTAACGAAAGCGATGCGGTAACTTCGGTGTCGCGTGATCTGATGCGAGAAACCCGGGAGGTGCTGGATATCACCCGGGATATCGATTTGACGTATAACTTCGTGGACGAACGGGTGTATTATCCGCGGGATGCCAAGAGCTGCCGAATGGATTTTGCCGCGCCGGGGGAGAAAGTGCTGATGCACATCTCCAACTTCCGGCCGGTGAAACGGGTCAGCGATGTCGTTGATATTTTCCATCAGGTGAATCAGCAAGTTCCGTCCCAATTGCTATTTGTGGGTGAAGGTCCGGACCTGCCGAAGATCCAATGCAAAATCAAGGACCTGGGCCTATCCGACCGAGTGCATTTCCTCGGCAAGCAGGACGATATCGCCCATGTGATTTCCATGGCTGATGTGCTGCTGCTTCCTTCGGAGAAGGAGAGCTTCGGCCTGGTTGCCCTGGAAGCGATGGCCTGCGGCGTGCCGACGGTCGGCTCGATCGCCGGCGGGATTCCGGAGCTGGTAACCCATGGGGAGAGCGGGTTCTTGGCACCGATCGGCGATACCCAACAGATGGCGGAGCACTGCATCACGCTGCTGAAGAATCCGGAGCTGGCGGAGCGGGTGCGCGAAGCTTGCTTAACCCGGGCGAGAACCGAATTCAGCAGCGAGATGACGACGGCGGCCTATGAGGAAATTTATTACCGCGTGTTGAATCGTCAACTGCCAATGTTAAATCCAGCTTGCAGTTGAGGTTCGCACAGAGCGGAAATGAAGGGTTGACACCGGCGCAGGGCATCAAGCCCTGCGCTTGCTGTGCCGGTGGTGGGGAAACCCAAAGATTCTATTGGAAGGAGGTGTCCGCAATCGAAACGAATCGTTGGCGTCAGGTAGACCCCCTTATGCGGGTTCAAGGGGAGAACGTGCTGCGCGTTTTGCAAGATGGCGGGCACCAGGCTTATTTTGTCGGGGGCTGCGTCCGCGATGAATTGATGGGGCGTCCGGTTCACGACATGGATATTGCGACTTCCGCCAAACCCGACGAGGTCGTTCGCCTGTTTGAGCGCACGATCCCGACGGGAATTCAACACGGCACGGTCACGGTTCTGATGGAAGGTCATGCCTTTGAGGTGACCACGTTCCGCAAGGAGTCGGATTATGCGGATCATCGGCGTCCGGCTTCGGTGGAGTTCGTAGATGCGGTCGCCGAGGATTTGCAGCGGCGCGATTTCACGATGAACGCCATCGCACGGGGACTTGACGGGGAGTTGATTGACCCGTTTGACGGGCGGAAGGATATCGAGCGCGGGCTCATCCGCTGCGTCGGCGTTGCGGAGGAACGGTTCGAGGAGGACGCGCTGCGGATGATGCGGGCGGTTCGTTTCGCCTCGACCTTTGGCTTCCGCCCGGTCAAGAGCTTGTGGGCCGCCCTGATCGCAGGCAAGCACAAGCTTGGCTATATCGCGACGGAGCGCGTGCGCATGGAGCTGGAGAAGATCGTGCAGGGCCCGGACCCGCTCCGCGGGCTGGCCCTGCTGGAGCGCAGCGGCTTGCTGCGCCATGCGAAGGCGGCGCAGGGCGGGACAGCGGCGGAGGCGGACGNCGGCGAAGTGCTGCAAGCCATCGGCCGCAAAGGCGGCCCCTGGCTGGGAGAGCTGATGAGGGAGCTGCTGCTTCAGGTTGCCGCGGGCGAGTTGTCCAACGACCGCCGCTCCCTTTTGGAATATGTGAAAAAGGGCGGAGAGTAGCAGATGGAAACCAATCGATTGATTGACATGCTCCTGGAGCATCCGGGGCAATATATATCCGGTGAAGAGCTCAGCCGCCGGCTGTCGATCAGCCGCACGGCGGTGTGGAAGCAAATCGCCAAGCTCCGTGAAGAAGGCTACGAGTTCGAGTCGGCTCCCCGGCGGGGGTATCGTTTGACCCGTCAGCCGGACAAGCTGAGCCAGGTGGGTCTGCTGCATGCGCTGCAGGAGAACCGGATGTTTGGACGCAAATTAAAGCTGCTGGAATCCACTTCTTCCACGCAGGAGGAAGTCCGGAAGCTCGCGGAAGAAGGAGCGCCCCATGGCACGCTGGTGCTGGCCGAAGAGCAGACGGCAGGACGGGGACGCCAAGGCCGGCGCTGGTATTCCCCACCCGGCAAAGGGATTTGGATGAGCCTCCTGCTTCGTCCGGAGCGGCAGCCTTTGTCAATCGCCCCCCAGTTGACGTTGCTTGCGGCTGTGGCGGTGTGCCGGGCCATCCGTAAGGTTGGCGGCGTGGATGCCGGAATCAAGTGGCCTAACGACATTTTGGTGAGCGGCCGGAAGCTGTGCGGCATCATCGTCGAGTCGGCTGCCGAGGATGAACTGATTCGGTTTGCCGTAGCAGGCATCGGGATCGATGTTAATCTGGAGGCCGATGAGATCCCGCAGGAGCTCAAGCCAGTCGCTACCTCTCTTTCGCTGGAGAGCGGCCGCCGAATCGATCGTGTCGTGCTCATCGGCGCCGTTTTGAAGGAAATGGAGCAGCTATACGAGTTGTACTTGCAGGAAGGATTTGCTCCGATCGCTCATTTGTGGGAGGCGTTATCGGTCACGTTAGGCCGGGAAATCACCGTCCATACCCCGAGCGGGGTGCTCCTGGGGACGGCCACCGGACTGGATCCCAGCGGCGCTTTATTGCTTCTGGATCAGGATGGCAAACATTTCACGATTTTCTCTGGGGAAGTACAACTTGGCGGATGAAAAATGTAACGGATTTTGTTATACTGAGCACAGGAGGCGGTATCGGCAAAGATCCGAACTGCACTCCGGGCGCTCGTCGGAGGTTGGAAAGGAAGGTTCAAACCGTCGGCAGACGATTTGAACACCCGCGAATCAAGTTGCGTTGGATTCTGCTCTGAGCCGTAAGAAGGACCGAGACAGAAGAACGAGGAAATGGACTCTTCTTTGGACTTCGGACCTTTTTAGTGCCAAACTAAAAGGTTTTTTTGTTGTGCGCGTTTTTCCTGGACTCGCACCTCCCTAAACCGAAGGAGATGGATCGAATGGCAGGTAAACAGGCTTTAAATGTTGTGAAAATGAAAAAGATGAAGCAAGACGGCATTCCGCTGGCTATGATCACCGCATATGATTATCCGTCGGCCCAGTTGGCCGAGGAAGCTGGCGCGGATCTGCTGCTGGTCGGCGACTCGCTGGGCAACGTAGTCATTGGGTATGACTCGACAATCCCCGTGACGCTGGACGATATGGTGTATCACTCCCGTTCGGTAGCACGCGGAGCGCAGCATACGTTTATCGTGACGGATATGCCGTTTATGACGTATCACGGAAGCATCGACGAAACGCTGCGGAATGTCCGCCGTATCATGCAGGAAGGCCATGCCCATGCCGTGAAGATGGAGGGCGGCGCTGAGATTGCCGGAACGGTTCAGGCGATCGTCCAAGCGGGTGTCCCGGTATTGGGGCATATCGGACTGACCCCTCAGTCTGTGAATCAGATCGGCGGTTACCGGGTGCAGGGCAAAGATGCGGCCGATGCCAAACGGCTGATGGACGATGCCAAAGCATTGGAACGTGCCGGGGCGTTTGGCCTTGTGCTGGAGCTGGTCACCGAAGAGGTGGCGACGGCGATATCCCGGGAGCTGTCCATCCCAACCATCGGCATTGGGGCTGGTCGCGGCTGCGACGGCCAGGTGCTGGTGTATCATGATGTATTGAAATATACCGCGGATTACCGGGACAAACGGTTCGTTAAGACATACGCCGATCTTGGGGCTCAGATTCGCCGCGGGATCTCGGAGTATGTTGCCGATGTCAAGAACCGCTCGTTTCCGGCAGAAGAGCATGTGTTCCGTGCGGATCAGGGCGTGCAGGAATCCTTGGGTACGCTGTACGGCAAAGGAAAGGTGGAAATTCGGTCATGATGACCTTTACGAATATACGTCCTCTTCGTGAACAACTGAAGGAAGCGCGGTTCACGGCGGCCAAGGACGGCCAACAGATCAGCATCGCGCTCGTGCCAACGATGGGATATTTGCACGAAGGCCATGCCAGCCTGCTGCGCAAAGCGCGAGCGGAGAACGATCTGGTGGTGCTAAGCATTTTCGTTAACCCGATCCAGTTTGGGCCAAACGAGGACTTTGCGCGGTATCCCCGCAATCCCGAGCAGGATCTTGCCTTGGCTGAGCGGGAGGGGGTAGATTATGTCTTCATGCCCAGCGTAGAGGAGATGTATCCGCAGGCGACCCGAACCCACATCAAGGTCGCCGGTTTGACGGACGTCTTGTGCGGGGCGTCGCGCCCGGGCCACTTTGACGGCGTGACGACGGTGGTTGGCAAGCTGCTGCATATCGTGCAGCCGGATCGGGCATATTTCGGGCAGAAGGATGCTCAGCAAGTGGCGGTCATTGCGCAGATGGTGCTGGACTTGAATTTTGATGTTGAAATTATTCCTTGTCCCATCGTGCGTGAGGCCGATGGCCTTGCGCTTAGCTCCCGCAATGTATATCTCAGCGAGGAAGAACGGCGCGCAGCGTTGGTGTTGTCCCGCAGCTTGCTGGCGGCGCAGGCGAAGGCGGATGCGGACGCAGGAGCAGGCACAGGGTCGAAGGTGACAGCAGGTGAGCTGTTATCCGAACTACGCGATTCGATTGGGGCTGAACCGCTTGCCGTGATCGATTACGTAGAAATCGCTGATTTTCCGGGATTGACCCCGCTGGCGGAAGGGGAACGAATCGATGTTGCCGGGCGCCGAGACGATGTGCTCATCGCTGTTGCCGTGAAATTTGGCACCACTCGTTTGATCGATAACGTTATTTTGACGAAGAAGGTGAAGAACTGATGTATAGAACGATGATGAAATCGAAAATCCACCGTGCGACAGTAACGGAAGCAAATTTGAACTATGTCGGCAGCATCACGATCGATGAGGATTTGATGGAAGCTTCCGATTTGCTGGAGAACGAGAAGGTGCAAATTGTTAACAATAATAACGGCGCTCGCCTGGAAACGTACGTTATTCCGGGCCCTCGCGGCAGCGGAGTGATTTGTCTGAACGGCGCGGCGGCTCGGCTGGTGCAGCCGGGCGACAGTGTCATTATCATCTCCTATGCGCAGTTGTCTGCCGAGGAGGTACGCAGCCATAAGCCAACCGTCGTGTTCGTCGACGAGAACAATAAGCCGGTGGAGAAGGCACATCAGGAACTCCACGCCATGATCCGCTAAAGCGGCAGTGGGGTTTAAAATCACGAAGTTGAGCTCTAATGGAGGTGGGGGCCTTGGCGTCGAATCTTGGATTCAGCCGGGCCTTCCGTGTTTTCACGTAACTAGTTAGACACGCTGCTCTATGCATCACACCGCTGAATTGGATTCGGTTTTTCATACATAATTGCGCTTGTTGCCCATCCGCCTCCGTAATATGTATGAAATATCGAACACATTTTGCCAAAATCGCTGAACCCGCCCGCAATGTATTCGGTTTTTCAGATACATTGTGTCGCGAAGGACCCCAAGTACCGTAATCTATTCGGTTTTTCATACATAATGCCGCCCCCGTTGCCCGTTTCCCCCTAATATGTATGAAATTTCGAACACATTCGGCCAAAGTCACCGAACTCGCCCAAATGTGTTCGGTTTTTCAGATACAAAGTGTCGCGAAAGACCGAAAGTGTGGTAATCTATTCGGTTTTTCATACATAATCGCGCCTGTTGCCCATCCGCCTCCGTAATCTGTATGAAATTTCGAACACATTCCGCCAAAGTCGCCGAACTCGCCCAAATGTATTCGATTTATCGCACACATCCCCCGCAACCGCGGCGGCAACCAAAGGAAGGACGGAGGGGTTCGCCGCCCAGCTCCCACGCGGAAATCAGCGATGAAAAAGTGTAATTCCTCCCTGCGGGAATGAAATCGGCTCCCGGAACAAAAAATGAACGTAAGGCTCGGACTGATTTCATTTTCGTTAGGGGGGATGCGAATGATGTTTCAGCATGTGTTTGCGGAAATGAATGAGATGTTGGACGAAATCACACGGAAATACCCCTTGGCCGGCAACGCCCAAAAGCAGGAGTTGGCGAAGAAATGGAGTTTGCTTCAACACATGAGCGATGGCATTATTGAAGAATGGCTGTGTTTTGAAGAAAAGATGGGCGGTTTGCGCCATGCGTTCGGGAGCCTGGAATCCAGGGAGTTGCCCGATCTTCCTGAGCTGGAGGACCCCACCTTTGTTAAAGGGCAAGGGTATTACAAGCTGCTGATGTTCGCCCAGGCTGTAGCCCAATTTGAGCGGGTGATACAGCAGTTTCCGGACAGCGTGCTTGCCCGGACCTATTTGGGGATGTGCCACCTGCATCTGGAGCAATCCGACAAAGCCGCCAAGCATTTCTGGCTGGTGCTGGAGAAGGCGGGGAACAAGCGGCTGCGTTCCGTCATTTATAACGCATTAGGTTGTATCGAGGCGCAAAAAGGCGTCTACCCCAAAGCCAAAGAGTACTTCAAATTAGCCCATCACAGCGATCCGTCCTTGCCCGAGCCGTTGGCTAATTTGGAGGCTTGTACGCACAGTACGGGAAAACTGCATTACGGTCCCGAGTTGACTTCATTATTGTAGGATTCTGATCCAATCGATCCATCCCGCACTTATTTTGAAGGCTTGAATCACGAAGCGATGCGTATTCCCGCTCTATGCGGCGCATCGCTTGTTTTCTTTTGTGATTTTTATTACAGATACGTTTGTATTAATTTTCAAATTGGCTATCTTCTGTTATGCTGTAAGGAGACTGGAATGAAGGGACATCGAATCGCAATGAAATATGCAGTGCTTGATTTTGAAACGACGGGTAACCAGTCCTCTGATGAAATTATTCAAGTGGGACTTGCCATTATAGAACCGGATAAATCAATTTCGCAGGTGTACCGTTCCTTCGTCAAACCGAACGTTCCCATCCCCCCGTTTATTACGGGGTTGACGGGGATTACGGAGGAAGACGTCAAGGATGCGCCGGAGCTGGACGAAGTGATGATGGAGATGGTACCGCTCTTGAACGATGTCGTCCTGGTCGGGCACAACGTTGCGTTTGATTTTAATTACCTGCAGAGTGCGTTGGACCAAACAGGTTATTTGCCGTTCACCGGCCGCATTCTGGATACGATGGATTTCCTGAAAATCCTGTTCCCTTCGCTCACTTCCTATCAGCTTGGCATGGTTGCGGCGGAGTTCGAGGTGGAGCATGATCGTCCGCATCAAGCCGACAGCGATGCGCTGGCGACAGCGCTCATCTTCCTGAAATGCTTGGAGGAATGTGCGCAGCTGCCACTTTTGACCTTACAGCGTCTGGCCGACCTGTTTGCCGGAGAGGACAGCGATCTGGGGTGGTTCTTTGATGCGATGGTACAGGAGAAGGAACGCGAGGCGATGCCAAGCGAGGACGGCTTCGTGTACTTCCGCCAATTCGCCTTGCAGGCCGAGGATTGGATGGACATCGAGGCGCCTCGGGACAGTGCGGAACGAAATCCGCTGACCAACGTGACCTTTGAGCAGTTCATGGAACAGGTCCGGGAACGGCTGCGGGAGCGATTGCCGCAGTATGAGGAGCGGGAAGCCCAGAACATGATGCTAAATGAGGTGATGCGGGCTTTCGAGGAAGACAAGCATTTGCTTGTCGAAGCCGGGACAGGAACCGGGAAATCGCTGGGCTACCTGCTGCCCGCCATCTACCACAGCGTCAAGAATGAAGAGAAGGTGATGGTCAGTACGCATACCATCAACCTGCAGGAGCAGCTCCGGGAGCGCGATGTGCCGCTGTTGACGGAGGTCGTGCCTTTTCCTTTCCGCGCTGCCGTATTTAAAGGAAGGCAGCATTATTTGTGCTTGCGCAAATTTGAACATAAAATGAATAGGAAAGACTTCGCGACACCTAAAGAAGAGGTGATGACGGCCGCGCAAATGGTCGTGTGGCTGACGCAAACGGAAAGCGGCGATGACGAGGAGCTGAATCTCGGCAATCGTGGCGGTGATTTCTGGGAGACGGTGGCCAGTGAATCGGATTCCTGTCTGGGCCGATCCTGCCCCTGGTTCCGCAAATGCTTCTATCATCGGGCGAAACATGAGGCCGCCGTGGCGGATGTGGTCATCACGAACCACTCGAAGCTGTTTACGGACATTCAGGCCGGTCATCAGCTGTTGCCCGGATATGAGCGGCTGGTTATTGATGAAGCGCATCATCTGGAAGATGTGGCCGGCAAGCATCTTGGAATTCATATGAAGTACTTTACGGTTGTCCATACGTTGACCCGGTTGTTCAAAGACAGCAAGACCGGGCAACTGGCCAACCTCCGAGGCTCGCTGGAGGCGTCCGCCGCGGAGAAAGCATCGGAATGGTGCGCAGTGATCGATGGGATCTACCCGACGCTGGTGGATGTGAAGGAAAGCTGGGACAAACTCAGCGAGCTGCTGTTCAGCTTGATGCCGGACCGCAGTGACGCAGCCCCGGGCGATCCCGGGCAATTCGTGTACCGGCTGCTGCCGGCGCGAAAGCCGAAGGATTGGGACACGCTTAGTGCGCTCGAGAACCAGATTTATGTGGGACTGGGCGACGTGCTTCGAAAAGGGGATCGCCTCCTCTCCGAAATCCGGGAGGAGCAGGACGACTATGCGGCGGAGAGTCTCTTAACCGATATCAGCGGCTTGTTCAAGGATCTGGCGAGCGAACGGGAAGCGCTGCGCTTCTTCATGAAGCTGGAGAGCGAGGACACCGTCTATTGGATGGAGGCGAACGGGAACTACCGCAGCCGATCGCTGCAGATGTACGCGGTGCCGATTGACGTCAGCGCCCAGTTGAAGGAATTTTTCTTCGACCGGAAGAAGAGCGTCGTCATGACGTCCGCGACTTTATCGGTCGATAAGTCGTTTCAGTATATGATCGAGCAATTGGGCCTGACGGAGGCGGCGGAAGAGGACCAACTGATCACCGCGATGCTGCCCTCCCCGTTTAATTATCGGGATCAGGCGCTGCTGGTCATTCCGCGAGATTTTCCAAGCGTGAAAGGCAGCGTGGGGGATGACCACTTCATCCATACGCTGGTACAGTCGCTGGCGGATGCCGCGGTGGCCACGCAAGGCCGCATGCTGGTGCTGTTCACCTCCTACCGGATGCTGAGACAGGTGTATGACCCGCTGAAGGAGCAACTCTCGGCGCAGGGAATCACTGTGATCGGACAAGGGATGGACAGCGGCAGCCGCACCAAGCTGACCCGCCGGTTCCAAGGCCAGAACGCGTCCGTACTGCTTGGAACACGCAGCTTCTGGGAAGGGGTTGATATCCCGGGCGAGGCGCTGACGAGCTTGGCGATCGTTCGCCTGCCGTTTCAACCGCCCAACCACCCGCTGGTGGAAGCCAAGAGTGAACGACTGCAGCGGGAGAAGAAGAATCCGTTCATGAAGTTGTCCGTCCCGCAGGCGGTGATCCGCTTCAAGCAGGGCTTCGGACGGCTCGTTCGCTCGTCGCAAGACCGCGGCATTGTGATCGTCTATGATACCCGTATTCTGGAATCCTACTACGGGAAGTATTTCTTATATTCTTTGCCCGGACNCTTCTGGGAAGGGGTTGATATCCCGGGCGAGGCGCTGACGAGCTTGGCGATCGTTCGCCTGCCGTTTCAACCGCCCAACCACCCGCTGGTGGAAGCCAAGAGTGAACGACTGCAGCGGGAGAAGAAGAATCCGTTCATGAAGTTGTCCGTCCCGCAGGCGGTGATCCGCTTCAAGCAGGGCTTCGGACGGCTCGTTCGCTCGTCGCAAGACCGCGGCATTGTGATCGTCTATGATACCCGTATTCTGGAATCCTACTACGGGAAGTATTTCTTATATTCTTTGCCCGGACCGAAGATGGAGCATATGCCAATGAATCAAATGGTACCGCGCATCTCGGAATGGTTGAATCCGGAAGCGTAAATTCGCTTCATGGATCGCACTTGAATGATTAGGGGGAACGAAGGATGAAATCAGAAAAAATTTCAGACGCGGTCGTCCGCAGACTACCGGTATACCTGCGCTTCTTGAACGAACTCAGCCGCCGGGAGGTCCCGACGGTGTCCTCTCAGGAGCTGGGCCAGAAGCTGGACCTGAATCCTGCGCAGATTCGCAAGGATTTGGCGTATTTCGGTGATTTTGGCCGGAAGGGAATCGGGTATGACGTCGCTTATTTGATCGAGAAAATCCAGCAAATTCTCAATCTCGATCAGCAGATTAACGTCGCGTTGGTCGGTGCCGGTAACTTGGGTCAAGCTCTTTCCAATTATAATGCTTACTTGAAGGATAATATGAAAATCGTTGCCGTGTTCGACGCATCGCCCGCGAAGATCGGCACTCAGATCAACAACATTACGATTCAGCCGATCGAAGAGCTGGTGGATACGGTTCGGGCGAAGAATATCCGCATCGGGATTATTACGGTGCCGGACACCGAAGCCCAGCGTGTAGCAGACGAGCTGGTGGCCGCCGGGATCGGAGCCATCCTGAACTTTGCGCCGACGATTCTGAAGGTTCCGCCGGAAGTGCGGATTCACGCCGCCGATTTCACTACAGATCTGCTGAGCTTGGCTTATTATCTAGAGAACGGAAAGGAACAAGCCTCGTATGAGTCGTAAATGGTTGATCAAGAACGGAACGTTTGCCGTCCTGGAGAAGGAACGTCCCGTGATTCAGGGATATATGCTCGTTGAAGGCGACTCGATCACCTATATAGGCGAAGAGCGGCCTGAAGGGGTCGAAGGTGCCGAGACGTTTGACGGCAAGGGTTTGTTATTTCTCCCGGGGCTGATCAATACCCATGGGCATGCGGCAATGTCGCTGCTGCGCGGCTATGGGGATGATATGGTGTTGCAAACGTGGCTGCAGGAGAAAATGTGGCCGATGGAAGCCAAGTTTACAGCGGCTGATGTCTACGCCGGAACCGCGTTGTCTGTACTGGAAATGCTCAAGGGCGGGACAACGACGTTCCTGGATATGTACGATCACATGGATGAAGTAGCCAAGGTCGTCGAGGAGTCCGGCATTCGCGCGGTGCTGATGCGCGGGGCGATCGGACTGTGCTCGCCGGAAGAGCAGGATCAGAAGCTGAAGGAAGCGATCGCGTTTGCCCGGAATTGGCACGGCAAGGCGGAAGGCCGAATTACGACGATGATGTCGCCGCACGCCCCGTACACCTGTCCGCCGGCCTTTATCGAGAAATTCGTGCAAGCCGCACATGATCTCGATTTGCCGATGCATACGCATATGTCGGAGACGCGCGCCGAAGTGGAGCAGAACGTGAATGATTACGGCGTTCGTCCGGTAGAGCATCTGCGGAAGCTGGGGGTATTCTCCCGGCCGACGCTGCTGGCCCATGCCGTCCATTTGACGGACGAGGAAATCGACGTGTTGGCGGAGTATGGCGTGACGATCTCGCATAACCCTGGCAGCAATCTGAAGCTGGCCAGCGGCGTAGCCCGCGTACCGGAGCTCCTGAAGAAAGGCGTAGTTGTCTCGCTTGGGACGGATGGTGCCGCCAGCAACAACAATCTCGACATGCTGGAAGAGATCCGATTGGCTGCGTTGATTCACAAAGGCGTATCCGGCGATCCCACGGCCGTGCCTGCACTGGAAGCGCTCAAGATGGGGACGGAGTATGGCGCGAAGTCGGTCTTTTTACCCAATACGGGGAAGCTTGCCGCCGGTATGAAGGCGGATTTCATCGCTCTGAATACGGAGCAGGCTCATTTCCTGCCGAGAACGGATTTCATCTCGCACACCGTGTATTCCGCGGGACCGAAGGATGTGGAGCACGTATGGGTGAACGGGAAGCAGGTTGTCAAACACGGAATCTGCCTGACGCTGGATGAAGAGCGCATTCGGCATGACGCCCAAGCGGCTTTCGAAGGATTGCTGGCACGGTAATACGCGCTTACAGGAAGGAAGAGAAGGTTGAGGAAGCGAACCCAATGGATCCTGCTGTCTATCGTGATCCTGTTGATTGTGCTCCTGGGTCTCCATCGATTTTATCTATACATTCATGAAGATACATGGAGAGCCGAAAGAGCGGCCATTCAGCAGGCAAAGCAGGAGACGGACCTGGTCCGGGGCGATAAGGTATGGAAGTCGGTATGGGATGAAGTCACCTGGGTCGTGCAAGGGGAGGACGAATCCGGCCGTGAAATGATAGTTTGGCTCCAGGATGGACAAGATCCTGAGGTGCGCTTGTTGTCCGACGGGAAGTCCGAAAGTCAAATCCGTGCGATCATCAAGCAAACCTTGCCGGACATCCGGGTTGTTCGGCTGCTCCCGGGAATTTATAATAACCAGCTGGTTTGGCAACTGTTCTACAAACAGAAGGACCATCATTATTACCGGTTCTTCAGCTTTACAACCGGAGAGTCTTTGCCGGAAGTGTTTACCCTGCCGAATCGCTGACGAAAAGTTAGAACGGATGCACAAATAAACGGTTTCGGTGTTTAGGCAGAAGGCCTGAATGGCGAAACCGTTTTATTTTTAAGGAGGGAGCGGCTTGGAGCAGTTTGATCAAGCAGGGCAAGAGGAAAGGGTATTGGATGACTTGAAGCAGGCGTTTGCCCATCACTTCTCCAGTCCAATCCGGCAGGCTATACCGATCAGAAGAGGTTGGTTGAATTACAAATGGAAAATTGACACGGATCTCGGAGACTTTGTCCTCAAGCAATACAATCAGGAGCGTTTCAAGTCCTATAAACCGGAGACTTTGCAACTGGCTTTATCGCAGCAACTGCGATTAAGCGAGCAGGGGTTTCCTTGCCCTAAGCTCCTTACGTCGAATGGAGAGCTGATGCTGGAGTCGGCGAACGGCGAGAGATTCGTTGTGATGGATTATTGTCAGGGGCAGCTTGTTCCGCCGGGACATACCAACATCCACCAAATCTATGATTTAGGCCGGATTACAGGGCAAATGCATCGGATGCTTAATGATGGAACGTTAGGTCGGAAGAGCTCCACCTTGTTTTGCCCACCGGCACGTGAGGAACGCTTAAGGCATTGGTTGGATCTTCAGGAACAAGCTCGGCAAAGCGGGGACGATCAATGGCTCGACCTCATCGAAAGGCAGCGGATGGCAACGGAGAACGTCGAGCTGGAATGTATTGAATCGATGGAACCCGGCTGGGCACATCGGGATCTTTGGATGGATAACTTGCTGTTTGACAAGAATGCCGTAGCCGCAGTTCTGGATTTCGATCGGCTTAATTATGATTTTCCCCGACTGGATATTGCCCGTGCTGTCATGTCTTGCGCATTTCGCGATTCGTTGGATTTGTCTTTGGCTGCGGCATTTATGGAGGGATATCGACAAGAACAGCCAACCGCCACCGAAGATCGAATATTAACGCATTCCCTGCAATGGTTGTGGTACATGGAAAGCGTCTGGTGGATCCATGATCATATGGAGCTTCATAGCCCGCCTCCGGTAAGATTCGCCAAGGAGATGAACTGGCTGGCTGAACATCTCAATGACTTGCCGGCAATGCTTGAGAATTTGTAGCATTTCGGGGTAGAACTACTAGCTTCAATTTTTAAATATCTTCACACTTTTTTTCGATATTTGATATACGATGTGATATACTCTTATTTGTGGTTATGATATACGGATTGATATATCTATGGATATAACTATAAATAAGGGGGACATCACGTGAAACTGCGTATTGGACCAATAGCTGCAAGCATCGTCATTTCCGCCGTCGTGTTGTTTGGTGGATGGTTCCTATATCGGCAGTGGGCGATTGAGCGTCCGCTGGAGAATATTGTAAAAAGTGTAGAGGGTGTAAATCAAGTCGAGATGGAGGTCAAGCCCGACGAATTGGCGCTGAAGTTGAGTTTGCAGCCAGGAACGGATCTGGGAGCCTTAGTCCGGCAGATCGAACAGGAAGGGAAAGAGCATATCGGAAACCGTATGTTAAAGCTGGATGTAGAGGATCATTCGTCCCCTGCGCTCGACCAGTTGTGGGAGAATGCGATGTTTACCATCGCCCAAGCGATGGAGAACAAACAATACACGCAAATCACCGCCGCTCTGGAGCAAATGGAGCAAGAAAACAGCAAGCTGAAGGCTAGGGCGGAAATGGATGACAAGAACGTTTATATCACGTTAACGGACGGACAATACAGCAAATTTGTGATTTTGCCGCGTACGCCGGAACGACTGGGGGCATGGCCGAATGCGTAAATGGATGATTGAAGCGGCTATCGGGTTTATTCCGGTCCTGATCGTATTCTTGGCGGTAACCGGCGTCAATGTTGTCCCGCTTGTGATTGCGATGGTGCTGTTTGGCGCCTTGTTTGCCGCTATTAAAATGCGCGGCGGCGGCATCACGATTGGAGCCGCTCAGGATCGGAAACGCAAGAAGCGTGGGCCGGCGAAGCTGACCTTCGAGCAGATCGGCGGACAAGAGAGCGCGAAGCAGGAGCTTCAGGAAGCGCTGGATTTTATGGTGCGTCAAGAGGAGATCAGCAAGTTTGGTATCCGGCCAATCAAAGGTATTTTGTTGACAGGCCCTCCGGGGACGGGGAAGACGCTGCTCGCCAAAGCGGCGGCGCATTACACGAACGCCGTGTTCGTCGCGGCTTCGGGCAGCGAATTTGTTGAAATGTATGTGGGCGTAGGGGCAAGCCGGATTCGCGATTTGTTTCAAGAAGCCAGAACCCGTGCTGCCAAAGAGAATAAGGAAAATGCCGTCATCTTCATCGACGAGATCGAAGTGATCGGCGGGAAAAGAGAAGGCGGACAACAGCGCGAATACGATCAAACGTTAAACCAGCTGCTCACGGAGATGGACGGGATTTACTCCTCCGACACGCCGCGGATCCTGCTGATCGCCGCGACCAACCGCAAGGAGATGCTGGACAGCGCTTTGCTGCGCCCCGGCCGGTTTGACCGCCATATCCAGGTGGATCTGCCGGACAAGAAAGGACGCCGTCATATCCTCGAGCTGCATGCGAGCAATAAACCGCTGCAGGAAAGCGTCAATTTGGACAAGATCGCGGAGGAATCATACGGCTTCTCCGGCGCGCAGTTGGAGAGTGTGATGAATGAAGCGGCGATTTACGCGATGCGCGATGGGATGGATCAAATCACGCAAGGGCATTTATCCATGGCGATCGACAAAGTGCTGATGGGAGAGAAAACCGATCGTCAGGCTGCGGAAGAAGAGAAACGTCGCGTCGCTATACATGAGCTTGGCCATGCGATTGCTGCGGAGGTCGTTGCTCCGGGCAGCGTGAGCCAGGTGGCGCTCAGTCCACGCGGCAGGGCGCTGGGGTATGTCCGGCACAATCCGCAGGATGAGAAGTATCTGTACACGAAATCGTATTTGGAAGGCCAGATCATGATCGCCTTGGCCGGGGCAGCCGCGGAAGAAATCTATTACGGCGGACGCAGTACCGGCTCGAGTAACGATTTTGAACAGGCGCTGAAAATTGTGCACACGATGATGACGTCCGGCTTGACCTCGCTTGGCATTGTCAATATGGACATGGTCACCACAGAAGTGTTGATGAACGAAAACACACGGATTTTGGAGGATCTTTCCGCGAAAACAAAGGAAATGCTGCAACAGCATTCCGCCGTTTTCGACACCTCCCTTGAGATCTTATTAAAAGAAGAGCGCCTTTCCGGCGAGCAATTCCGTTGTCAATTTCGTGACAGCGTCCATTTACCGGCATAATTCATGATGCCGGTTATTTTTTTTTACTTTTTCTTCGTGCTAAGATATTATTATATGTTGGGTGTCAGAAGATGTATGATTCGACATCTGGGAAACCATATTATGTACAGACGATGAAAGGATGGAGCGAGAGGACCATGAACTACAAAAGAATTGGTGTCATCGGCGGCGGCACGATGGGTCAGGGCATCAGCGAAATGCTGGCGGCTAAAGGGCTTGACGTGCTGCTCGTGGAGGAGACGGCCGATAGATTGGATCATGCCTACAGCATGATTGAGACGAGTCTGGATAAACAGCTCGAGAAATGGGCGATCACGAAAGCGGAGAAGAAATTGATCTTATCCCGTATTCATAAAGTAACTCATTTTGCCGAACTCGGAACCTGCGATATGGTGATCGAGACCATTTCGGAAGATTTGAATGCCAAGAAAGAGGTATTCCTGCAGCTGGATCAGGTTTGTCCCAGCAATATTATTTTGGCCAGCAATACTTCGACGCTGAGTTTGACCGAGATTGCCGGAGGCACGAAATATCCGGAACGCGTGATTGGCATGCACTTCATTTATCCCGTCGCCAAAATTAATCTGGTGGAAATTATCCGCGGGCTCAAAACTTCGGATACAACGTTCGAAGAGACGAAACGGTTTGTGGAAGAGGTTGTGGAGAAACGCGGCATCATGGTTTACGAATCCCCGGGCTTTGTTACTTCCCGGATTATTTGCGTTATGATCAATGAAGCGCTGCATGTGCTTGGCGAAGGCGTTGCATCCGCGGAAGAGATCGATGAAGCGATGCGCATGGGCTACCAGTTCCAATACGGACCGCTTGAGATGGCTGACCGCTTTGGTCTGGATTCCGTGCTGGCTGCGTTGGAACGCATGTTCCGCGAATTTGGCGAACTGAAATACCGTCCTTCCTTCGTGCTTAAGAAAATGGTTCGCGCCGGCAGTTTAGGTGTTAAAACGGGCGAAGGCTTCTTTAAATACGATAAGGACGGTGACCGACTGTGAAAATTCTAGTCATTAACGCAGGGAGCTCCTCGCTCAAATATCAGCTCTACAACATGGAAGATGAATCCGTTATGGCCAAAGGGCTTGTTGAACGGATTGGCATGGATTCCTCCATTTTGACCCATAAGCCAACAGGCAAAGAGGAAGTCACCGAAGTCAGCGACATTCTGGAACACACGACAGCGATGCGCAAAGTGCTGGATAAGCTCATGGACAAAGAGCATGGGGTTCTTCGCTCCATCAATGAGATCGATGCGGTAGGCCATCGCGTCGTCCATGGCGGCGAGGCCTTCAAGAATTCGGCGCTGATTACCGCGGAGGTTAAAGCGGAAATTCGCCGTCTCTACGACCTGGCGCCTCTCCACAACCCGCCAAGCATGATGGGGATTACAGCGGCTGAAGCCAATCTGCCGAATGTGCCGCATACGGTCGTCTTCGATACGGCGTTCCACCAAACGATGCCGGAGAAGGCTTATCTGTACGCGATTCCGCAAGTGCTTTACAAGAAGCATAAGGTTCGCCGTTACGGGTTCCATGGAACTTCGCATGATTATGTAAGCAAGACGGCCGCCAAATTTCTGAATCGTCCGCTGGAAGAGCTCAAGATCATTACTTGCCATATTGGCAATGGCGCCAGCTTGACAGCTGTTCAGGGAGGCGTATCGGTCGATACTTCCATGGGGATGACACCGCTGGAAGGTTTGATTATGGGAACGCGAAGCGGTGATCTGGATCCGGCAATCGTTCCGTTTGTCATGAACAAAGAAGAACTGACCATCAATGAAGTGAACCTGATGCTGAACAAGCACAGCGGATTGCTGGCTATTTCCGGGACCAGCAGCGATATGCGCGACATTACGGACGGCTGGGAAGCCGGCAAGCCGAATGAAACGCTGGCGTTCGAAATGTACGAATACCGTCTGCGGAAATATATCGGCGCTTATGCGGCAGCCATGAACGGCGTGGATGTGATCGTCTTCACAGCCGGTGTGGGCGAGAACTCCTCCATCGTACGGGAGAACGTATGTAAGAACCTGACTTACCTGGGCATTGAACTGGACAAGGAATTGAATAAAGTGCGCTCCGGGGATCCGCGGCGGATTTCGACGGCCAATTCGAAGGTGGAGGTTCTGGTTGTTCCAACCAACGAGGAATTGGTGATTGCCCGCGATACGTTGCGTATCGTGCAGGAAATGAAGTAAGACACGGCGAAATAAAACCTTAAGGTTACTACTATCGTTATCGTTAGAGGAGAGATAAAGGCATGGCGGTCAAAACTGTGATTCGTCAAGTGAATGAGCATGTCGGGGAAACGGTCGTCATCGGCAGCTGGCTTAATAACAAACGCTCGAGCGGCAAGATTCAATTTCTGCAGCTTCGGGACGGGACTGGCTACATCCAAGCCGTCGTTGTCAAGAGCGAAGTATCCGAGGAGACCTGGAACAACGCCAAGAGCTTGACCCAGGAATCTTCGATGTACGTGACGGGCGTGATCCGCGAGGAACCGCGCAGCCAATCCGGCTATGAAATGACGGTAACCGACATTGAGGTCCTTCATTTGACTGAGAACTATCCGATTACGCCAAAAGAACACGGGGTCGACTTCCTGATGGATCATCGTCACCTGTGGCTGCGTTCCTCGAAGCAGCGGGCGATCATGGTGATCCGCGCTGAGATTATTCGCGCCGTACAGGAGTTTTTCGATCAAAACGGGTTTACGTTGGTCGATCCGCCGATTTTGACGCCAACTTCTGCGGAAGGGACCACCAACCTGTTCCATACGAAATATTTCGAAGAAGATGCCTATCTGACACAAAGCGGCCAGCTGTATATGGAAGCTGCGGCGATGGCCCTGGGCAAAGTTTATTCCTTCGGGCCGACGTTCCGTGCCGAGAAATCCAAGACGCGCCGCCACTTGATCGAGTTCTGGATGATCGAGCCGGAGATGGCCTTCACCGATCATGAGGAAAGCTTGAAGGTGCAGGAGAACTTTATCACGCATGTCGTGCAATCCGTCCTGAAGAATTGCCGCACCGAGCTGGAAGCGGTGGGTCGCGACGTGTCCAAGCTGGAGGGCATTCAAGCGCCGTTCCCGCGGATCACCTACGACGAAGCGATCGAATATCTGCATACGCAAGGATTTGATATTCCGTGGGGCGAAGATTTCGGGGCTCCGCACGAAACGGCGATTGCGGAGCGTTACGAGAAGCCGGTATTTATCACGCATTATCCGGCGGGAATCAAGGCGTTCTACATGAAGCCGGATCCGAACCGCCCGGAGGTCGTATTGTGCGCTGACATGATCGCTCCGGAAGGCTACGGGGAGATCATCGGCGGCTCTCAGCGGATCGATGACCCGGCGTTGATGGAAGAGCGCTTCAAAGAGCATAACCTGTCGCCGGAAACGTACCAATGGTACCTCGATCTGCGCAAATACGGTTCGGTGCCGCATTCCGGCTTTGGTCTTGGCTTGGAGCGGACAGTCGCCTGGATCTGCGGCCTGGATCACGTGCGTGAGACGATTCCGTTCCCGCGGATGCTGTACCGGCTCTATCCTTAATCGGCGTTGAAAGGTGAACTTGATTTATGGCTATGAATGAAGGCAACAACGCGTGGGCGAAGGGGATCGCTTTCGGGATGGAGGCGGGGACGGTGAACGTGCCTTACCCGCTGCTTGCTCATTACCGGAAGCTCCGCTTAAGCGATACGGAAGCGATGCTTCTGATCCAGCTGCTTGCTTTCAAACAAGCCGAGCGTAACGATTTTCCGTCGATTGGGCAGTTGGAATCGCGGATGGAGATGGCGCCTGGAACGCTGGCTCCGGTCATTCGCGGCTTGTTGAAAGAAGGCTGGATCAGTATCGACGAGGCGGTGGATGAGGCGACCGGCATCCGTTCGGAGCATTACAACCTAAGCGGCATGTACGACCGGCTGGGCCAAGGGTTAGCTGCTGAGCCAGCTGATGCTGCCGGCCGCAAATCTGTTGCAGCCGCGATCGAACCGCGGGAGGAGCAGGAGCGAAATCTGTTCGTGATTTTCGAGAAGGAATTCGCCCGCCCGCTATCTCCGATGGAATGCGAGACGATTTCCGGTTGGGTAGACCAGGACCGCTATCCGGAAGAACTGATTCGGCTGGCGCTGAAGGAAGCGGTATTCGCCGGGAAAGTTCACTTCCGGTACATCGACCGGATCTTGTTGGAATGGAGCCGCAACCGCGTGCGTACGGCAGAGGACGTCAAGGCCTATGCGCAGCGATTCCGCGGCGGGATGCGGTCATAAGGATCATAGGGAAGAGAGGGCCTTATTCTGCAGAAGAAGAGGGCTCTCTTTTTTAATACATACAGTCATGGGAGAAGTGCCGTTGTGAAGAACAAGAACCACGTGTTTTGGGGATTTTTCGTTTTGATGATTGCGCTCGGTGCCAGCGATAGTCTGCGCGGCGTCTTTTCCGTCGTGTTCGCCGATTATTTCCGGCTGACGGCCGACCAGGTGGCTCAAATCGTCACGGTCAGTTATGCGGGGAATCTTTTCTTTTTACTGGTCGGGGGCAGGCTGATGGATCGCTTCGAACGGAAGAAAGCGATGTTGGCGATCCTGATCGTCTGGATGCTGACATTGCTGCTGTTCGTGCTGTCGGATAACTTTTACGCCATTTTGATCGGAATGTTCTTGGCAATGGGCGCTTCCACCTTGCTGAGTACGACGATCAACATCGTGACCCCGCTGCTTTTTGTAACAACGCCGGGGCTGGCGGTCAATTTTTTGTTTTTCGTGCAAGGGATCGGCACGACCGGGAGCCAAAGCTTGGCCGGCAACTTCGCTGAGAGTTTTGCCGACTGGAAGTTGACCAACGTTATTCTGCTCGTGTTGGGCATTGTCGCGTTTCTGATTATATTGCTAAACCGGATTCCCGATAATCGGAGCGAAGGGGAAATGGGGGCGGGCTCCGGCCGGAAGTACCGGTTTAAAGACGTTCTAGCCAGCCGCTCGTTCATCCCGCTGGTGCTCTTGTTTGGATTTTACTTTATCGCGGAGCATGGCATCATGAACTGGTTGGTCGCTTACGGGACGCTTCACCTGGATTTGTCCAAAGGAGTGGCGGCGAACTATTTGGCCGTCTTTTTCGGGGGCATAACGGTAGGCAGGCTGGTGTT
This sequence comes from Paenibacillus phocaeensis, assembly GCF_900021165.1. Classification (GTDB taxonomy): domain Bacteria; phylum Bacillota; class Bacilli; order Paenibacillales; family Paenibacillaceae; genus Fontibacillus; species Fontibacillus phocaensis. Next base: position 922,787 of record NZ_FCOQ01000018.1, read on the forward strand.
CTCCCCGCTAATCGATCGATTCGGCCTGTTCCGGAGCATCACGGTGTTTGCGCTTGCGGCATGCGCCCTTTACGTCGCAGGGATTTTGTGGGGGGCGTCGGGGCTTTGGCTGTTGAGCGCGAGCGGATTGTTTTTCTCCATCCTATATCCGACGATCGTGATGATGCTGCAGAAGTTTTACCCCGCGGCCATGATATCCACGGCGACGGGGGCGATCATAAGCGTTGCTTCCTTGTTCGACATCGGGTTTAATTTCTTTTTCGGAAAAATCATCGACCGGGTCGGTTACGAGCACGGATTTCTGATTCTGCCCGTCAGCATGATCTTGTTCGTCGTGATCTACCTGGTTGGGGTCCGGGGGAAAGTCAACCTTGGATCGCAGCGATGACGAAGATCACCCATCCTGCGAGAAAGCAAACGCCGCCTAGCGGGGTGATGGCGCCCAGCTTGCGGATGCCGGTCAAGCTCAGGGCATACAGACTGCCGGAGAACAAGAGAATCCCGGCAACCAGGAACCAGCCGGCGAGCAGGATTTGCGTCTCGTTCTCGAACTGCGCAGCGGCAAGTCCAAGCAGAATTAACCCCAGTCCATGGGCGATATGGTACTGAACCCCGGTTTGGTACGTTTTCTGACGATCTTCGGTCAAGCGGTTCTTCAGGGCGTGCGCGCCGAAGGCGCCGAGGGCGACAGCGAGGAACATCAGGATTCCGCCCAAAGTAAGCAGTAAGGTCATTTGGCATTAACACCTCCACCCAAATCTTACCGATTCCCCACAAGCTCGTCAATCAGGTGCAAAAACAAGCAGCGCGTTCGTAGCGAACGCGCTGCTTGTTTTATGGAGGGAGCCCCCTTATTTAGCCGGAAGCTCGATTTGGCCGTATCCGATCGTGGTAAACCAATCCTTGACCGTATCGAAGTCTTTGGAGAAGGACAAGCACAACAGCAAGAGAATTCGGGCATGAGCCGCATTCAGGTTATCGCCTGCGATAATCCCGTCGCCGCTGGAGTAGTTGCTGCCCGAACCGGTCCGGGTCGTCGTGACGAACACAACGCCTTTCTCGATGGCCGCTTTCCGCTCTTCAGTCATCGCTTTGGAGATGCCGCCTGCCCCGGTGCCGGCGGTAACGATGCCTTTCGCCCCGTTTGCGACAAGTCCGCTGATCGCCCCTGCGCCTGCATCCTGATAGGAGTAGGCGATCTCCACTTTAGCCAAGTCCTCTTTGGTGATTTGGTTCAAATCAAATGGGGTAGCCCAGGCTGCAGCTGATTTCAAGGCGCGGAACGGCGCGCGGTAGACGCGGATCGTCTTCTCGTCGATATAACCCAGCGCGCCGATCTCCGGAGTCACAAACGTATCGGTGCGATAAGAGTTCGTCTTGGTCACTTCGCGTGCGGCATGGAATTCATCGTTCAGCATGAGCACCGTGCCGAAAGATTTCGTTTTCCCGCTCGCCGCCAGCTTAATGGCGTTATAGAGGTTGGCCGGAGCATCGGTGCCGATGACCGTCCAAGGCCGCATCGAACCCGTGATGACGACCGGCTTCGGACTACGTACGGTCAGATCGAGGAAATAGGCGATTTCCTCCATGGTATCCGTCCCCGTTGTGACGACGACCCCGTCCTGGGTTTTGAGCGCTTCATCTACTTTTAAGGAAAGATCGTATAATTGCTCTATCGTATAAGCGCTGGAACCGGAGTTGCCGAATTGATAAGTGGAGACCTCGGCGATTTGATCCTTGTTGGGGAGGGACGCCACGAGATCGGCAATCGGCAGCGAACCGGCCCGATAGGTTTGGAAGCTCGTTTCATCCGTAGATTGCCCGGCAAGCGTACCGCCGGTGGCGATGACCTGCACCTTCGGCAGTTTCTTAACGGCATCGGTTGTATTCACGGTACCTGTAACGGTTTCAGCCGCGGAAGCCGGAGAGAGAACTAGATTAGGGAGCAGCGCGGTGACGGCGAGGCCGGTGATCAGTAAAGCCTTCAAACTTCGGGATGTCCATTTCTTCATTCCATCAACCTCCAAGATGTTTTTAGTTAACATTATGTAATGAAACCTAACAATGAACTTGTTAACTTGAATGAATTATAGTTTGATGTCAGGTATATTAACAATCACGATGAAGATCGAATAAAACGCTTAAACCCGGATTTATCTTAGTGAATCGTTGTCAATATCGCTTATAAATGCAGTTTTAAAATCTTGAAATACTCAAATTCAATGTAATGTTTGATGACAACTTGTGAATTTACCGCAAATTGTAGAACTTTTGCTGCTTCAAACGTTTTACCCAGTAGTGCAGGGGCAGGACGGACAACCTGCGTCTATTCATTGGGAGGAGGGGAGAGTTATTGATGAATCGTCGTTTATTCTAAGATTTCAGCAGGGGGACCGCAGCGTCTTTGCTTGGCTTGTCCAGGAATATGGGACCTATGTGTATCGGGTAGCCCATTCGGTGTTGCACGACGCCAAGGAAGCCGAGGACGCCGCGCAGGAAACCTTTCTGCAAATCTACAAATCTCTCCCGGAGTACCGCTCCCGAGGGTTGAAAACCTGGATTACCCGGATTGCCGTAAATAAGTCGATAGATATCAAGCGGAAGCGAGACCGGCGTAAGGAAGAGCAATGGGATCCGGTCGATCTGGACCTTCAGGTAACCGGCTCTGAACCGGACCACCTGCATCACTTCCTCGATACCGAACGGAGTGCGGAGGTACGCCGTCGAATAGACGGACTTCCGGCAGGACACCGGCAGATCGTTACGAAGTTTTACCTGGAAGGCAAGAGCCACGAGCAAATTGCAGCAGAGCTCCACGTGGCGGTGAAGACGGTTGAATCGAGACTGTACCGGGCGAGAGCCTATATTCGAGAGCATTGGTCAAGGGAGGAATGGGGATGAGCGATCAACCGCATGACGAATTGAAGCTATGGCGGAGTTATATCCGCGGCGGCCTGGATCCAACCGCAGAGGCGCATTTGGAAGCGCTGCTGCAGGGGGATGAAGCTGCATTTGCCGCTTATGCTGCCGCATTGTCCTCCTTGGAAAGCGAGCTTCCGTTACCGGAGGAGGAGAACGCCTATATCCAATCGATCCTGATGAAGGTAACGCCATCGAAATCCCACAAGGCGCGGAATGCCAGCCGCAGAAGCTGGAGCCGGCACCCGATGCTGCATTATGCCATTGCCGCAACTTTGACGGCGCTGCTGTTGGGCAGCGGATTTTTTGATCTTCTTGCGGCGGAGACCAATCAATTGATGAATCACTCGAATGCCCCGTCGCTCAGCGAGCGGATGATGGAGGCGACGACCGGCTGGTTCGACGGCTGGAGGCGATAACGGGGGATTTTTCATCAACAAGTTACAAGAAAAGGAGAATGAACATGCCGTTTGAACGCAATCGACTGTTAGCTTTATTATTAAACTTCATCCCTGGCGTGGGGCATCTGTATTGGGGCAAGAAAGGGAGGGGCGTCACCTACCCGATTCTGTTCTTCGGCGGGCTGTTGTTTGGCTTTGTTGTCGCGATGGCTGCCAATAGCGGGGAGCTGGCGCTTGCGACGCTGATCGCAGGGATCTTTCTGTGGCTGATCTCGATGGTGGATCTGCTGATCTTGGTGCTTCGCGAAACGCCGGAAGAACGGGCTTACCGGGAGCATGTCCGGCAGACGACCGGCGAAGGGAGAGAGTCGGAGAAGTTCTTTACGATTCTATTGTCGTTCGTACCGGGTTTGGGCCATTTTCAACTGGGTCTGATGCAGCGCGGGCTGTCGTTTTTGATCGCCTTTTTCGGTTTGATCTCGATGATGTTTTTTGTGACAGGCATTACCCATGAGTCCGTATTTTTGCTGTTCCTCGGATTACTGCCGATCATCTGGCTGTACAGTATGTTCGACGCGGTGCAGCTCGTGCACCGGAAGCAGGCCGGGGAGCCACTGGTTGACCGGACTCCGTTTGACGATTGGGAGGCCGGCAGAATCGAAGGCCGCCGCAGCAAAGTGCTCGCGACGCTACTCTCCGCATTTCCGGGGGCGGGGCAAATGTATCTGGGCCTCCAAAAACGCGGTCTGCAGATGATGGTCTTGTTCCTGGGCAGCTTTTATGTGATCGACGTTCTGCGGCTTTCGGTCTTTCTGTTCGTCATCCCGATTATTTGGTTCTATTGTTTCTTTGATGGCTTGCAGCAAACGAGCCGATACGGAATCCTGCCGATGGAGGATCAACCGCTGCTGGAAACTCGGGGCGAATACCAGCATTGGCTTGGGATCGTGCTCATCCTGTTGGGGATCTACTTTGTCGGGATGGAATTCATCGTTCCGCTAGTGGATGCGAACTTCCCTGAGCTGCATCTGTACCTCCGGATCGAAAGATACCTCCGTCCGACCATAGTGGCCGTGCTGTTGATTGGCGGAGGGATCAAGCTGCTCGCCCGGCCGAAGCGGCGGGATCCGTTATGGAGCGACGGGGACATTTAACAAGATTAGGGAGAGGTTGCAGCTTCCGGCTGCGCCTCTCTATTTTCTTTCCGGGTTCTGAATTGTTACAATGCTAGGAGTGGGATGGTAGAAAAGGAGACCTACAGATGTTCAAAATCTTTATTGTCGAAGACGACAGGACGCTTGTCGAGCTGCTGGAACAACACTTGCACCGGTTTGGTTACGATACATGGGCGGTGTCCGACTTCGGCGAGGTCAAAGCCGAGTTTGAACGTTACGCCCCGCACCTTGTTCTGCTGGACGTGAATCTGCCGAAATATGACGGATACTATTGGTGCCGCCAAATCCGCAACTTATCGACCTGTCCAATCGTATTCTTGTCAGCGCGTGAAGGGAAAATGGACCAGGTGATGGCGTTGGAGAACGGGGCGGATGATTATATCACCAAGCCGTTTGATTACGATATTGTGATCGCGAAAATCAAAAGCCAGCTGCGCCGCGCCTATGGAACTTACGCCGGCAATGGGGATGATCGCGCGGTGACGGTCTCCGGACTACGCCTCGACCGGGATCGGCTGTCGCTCAGCTTGCGGGATGAACGGATCGAACTGAGCTTGACCGAGGTGAAAATTCTGGACGAATTGATGGGGAAAATCGAGCAGGTGGTCAGCCGGGACCGGCTGCTGGAGAAAATTTGGGACGATCAAGCCTTCGTGGACGACAATACGCTGAATGTCTATGTGACCCGGGTGCGCAAGAAGTTGTCTGCGCTCGGAATCGACGATGCACTGCAAACCGTCCGCGGGCAGGGCTACCGCCTCGTGCCGCTTTGGGGGGAGTAGGCGCATGCGATTGTTCTGGCGGGATCAACGCCCGTTCATCGTGGTATATTTGCTGCAGCTGGCTCTGATCACGATCGTGTATTGGCTTGACGGTTATCGCCATACCGCGATCAGCCTGTATGCCGCCTTGCTCAGCACGTGTCTTCTGGCGGCTTTCCTGATCGTACGCTATTGGACAAACCGGTCGCTTTATCGCCGGTTGGAGGAAGTCCCGGACTCACTGCGCGCTTTTGCCGACGTTCAACCGGGCTCACCGCTGGCCGACTCCTTGCAGCGGCTGCTAAAGGCGCAGTATCGACTTTACCTGCAGGAAATCGGCGAGCAGCAGAGCAAGCTCGAAGGGCATCGTCATTTCATGAATCAATGGGTTCATCAAATGAAGACGCCGCTGTCTGTCATCCATCTAATCGTGCAGCATGAGGATGATCCCCGTTTGGCAGCCATCGGCGATGAGTTGGACCGGCTGCGCAAGGGGCTGGAGATGGTGCTCTACGCAGCGCGCTTGGATACGTTTGAGCATGACTTTGTAGTTGAGACACTGGACTTGGGGGCCTTGGCGCGGTCGGTTGCTTCGGCTCAGAAGCGGTTGTTCATCCGGCGCAAAGTCTATCCGGTGATGGACATCCCGGAAAACCTGCTGATCGCTTCGGATGAGAAATGGCTGTCCTTCGTACTGACGCAGTTGATCACTAACGCGGTGAAGTACACCGTGAAGGAAGGGGCCCATCTCCGCTTTCGCGGCTTCGCGCGGGGGAGGGAAACGGTGCTGGAAATGGAGGACGAAGGCGTAGGCATTCCGGCCAGCGATCTGCCGCGCGTGTTCGATGCTTATTTTACCGGGGAGAATGGCCGCATTTTTCAGGAATCCACCGGGATGGGGTTATACTTGGCGAAGGAGATCTGCGTGAAGCTGGGGCACCGGATGGAGCTGGAATCACAGAAAGGAACGGGAACGACGGTGCGGATCATCTTTCAGCCGAATGCCGAAGCTTACAACGAAGTAAGGGAACTGTAAGGTTGAGCGATGGAGCGCAAGCTGACGGGTTTACTATAATCAGGGTAGTTCAGTTGCTAGGCCGGGACCCGATGGATGGAAATGAAGGAGAGCTTGATCAGCATGGCGGTATTGGAAGTTGCGGCATTAACGAAAATTTATGAGGGCAAAATCGCCACCAAGGCTTTGGACGGGGTCAGCTTTCGAATGGACGAAGGGGAATTCGTCGGAATTATGGGGCCGTCGGGCAGCGGTAAAACGACGCTGCTTAACGTTATCGCGACCATCGACGAGCCGACTTCGGGCAGGGTGACCCTGGGCGGTCAGGACCCGCACCGCATGACCCGGGAACAGACCGCATGGTTTCGGCGGCGGAAATTGGGCTTTATCTTTCAGCATTTCAACCTGCTGGATACGCTGACGGCAGAGGAAAACATCGTACTGCCGTTAACGCTCGACGGTGTTCCTGTCCCGGACATGAAAGCCCGGGCGCTGGAAATGGCGCAGCGGCTCGGGATCGAGGACATCTTGCCCAAGTATGCCTATGAGCTGTCGGGCGGACAAATGCAGCGGATCGCGATCGCTCGCGCGATGATTCACGGCCCTTCGCTCATCTTGGCCGACGAGCCGACGGGCAATCTGGATTCCAAAGCGTCTCGGGACGTGATGGAGGCGTTCGCCGCCATGAACGAGACCCACCGGGCGACGATCATGATGGTGACGCATGATGCGCTCGCCGCGAGCTTCTGCCACCGGGTGATTTTTATCAAGGACGGCAAACTGTACAACGAAATCTACCGCGGGGATAACCGGCAGGCCTTCTTTCAGAAAATCATCGACATGCTGTCGCTGCTGGGAGGGGACAGCCATGACCTTTCGTCAATTCGCTTATAACAATGTCCTGCGGAATAAACGGACGTATGCCGCCTATTTTCTGAGCAGCTCGTTTTCGGTCATGATTTTTTTTGTCTGTGTGCTGTTCCTGTTCCACCCCGATCTGCAGGAAGAGGTGATGTATCGTTCGGCTGTGCGAGTGTTGTGGGCAACTGAAGCGATCATGTACGTGTTTGTCTTCTTCTTCGTGATTTATTCGGTGGGCTCCTTTTTGCGCTCGCGCAAACGGGAGTTCGGGATCCTGCTGCTGCACGGAATGACGGAGAAACAGCTGCGCAAGCTGGTATTCCTGGAAAATATGCTGATTGGCGCGGGCTCCTTGGTCTGTGGCATGGGGGGCGGGCTTCTGCTTGCCAAGTTGTTTCTGATGGCCGGTTCCAACCTGCTTGGTGTGCCCCAGTTGGCATTCCATGTGACTTGGCCGGGTTTGCTACTGACGGTCGGCGCTTTCTCGTTGCTGTTTCTGTTGATTTCACTCTGCACGACGCTGCTGCTGGGTTCACATCGGTTGATTGATTTGTTCCAGGCGGAGGTGAAACCAACCCGGCCGCCGCAGGCTTCCTGGCCTCTATCGCTGCTTGCAGCGGTCCTGCTGGGAACCAGTTACGTGCTGGCGGCAACGGCTGCCGCCTCGAATGTGATGCTCCGCATGCTGCCGGTTACGGCGATGACGATTGCGGGCACCTATTTCTTCTACACGCAGTTGAGTGTGTTCCTGATTCAACGGGCCAAACGGCAACTCACTTCCTATTGGAAAAAAACAAATTTGGTCACCCTGTCAAGCCTGGCTTACCGAATGAAGGAAAATGCGCGGATGTTCTTCCTCGTCACGATCATCTCGACCGTTACGTTTTGCGCCGTGGGCGCCTTTGCTTCGGTTAATCGTCTGGCGGATCAATTCGATCTGGACTACCCGGTGGAGATTGCTTATGTGGCCAAGGGGGGCAGCGAAGCCGCGGGCGAGCACCTCCGCATGATTCGAGCGGAGCTGGAATCGCGCGGGATCGCTTACCGGACGGTAAGCTTGCCCATCCTCCTCGCGGAAGTCGCATCCTCCCACCCTTCGACGGTGCAGGAATACCTGCCACTGATCTCCTTCGCCGATTATACACGGCTTCTGAACGCGGCGGGAATCAAGGTTACAGAGGTTCCGCCGCTGGACGGCGAAGCGCGGCTGCTGCTTGGCTCGGAGCAGGAGAAGCCGCTGCTCGCGCAGCGGAAGCCCGTAACCTATACGTTTGCAGGCGCGCCCGAACAGTCTGTTCGTGAGATCGGCGTGACGAAGCATGTGGCGATCCCCGAGCATCTCACTTTAACCGCCGGAAATGATCGAGAGGGCTCGTTTTCCGGCCTGGTGGTCAGCGATTCGTTGCTGAACCGACTGAAGATGTCTATGGCGGGGGAGGGCGACCGGATTTACGCGGACGAGTTGACCGGATTTTACGTCGATGATCCGATGCTCACCCGGGGGTTGGCCACGGAGCTGACCGATAACGGGAGTATGCGCTACGAGATGGATCCGCCTTATGCCATGACCGTGAGCGGCACTTTATATGAGGTGCAGCGGACAACGTACCGGGCGCTGCTGTTCTTCGCCTTGCTGGTGGGCACCGTCTTCTTTATCGCGGCAGGGAGCTTCCTTTATTTCCGGCTGTACAGCGATTTGGCGTATGATCGCCGGCAGTACGGGGCATTGGCCAAGTTGGGACTAACGGAGAAGGAATTGGCCAAGATCGTTACCCGTCAGGTCGGCCTGCTGTTTTTCGTGCCGATCGCCCTAGCAACCCTGCATAGCTTGTTCGCTTTCAAAGCGATGCAAAGCTTGTTTAATTTCTCCGTTGCCTGGCAGACGGTGGTCATTTTGACCAGTTTCCTGCTGGTGCAAGTGGCTTATTTCTTCTTCATTCGGGCCCGATATTTGCGCAATGTGAAAAAAGCGATTCGCTAAATAACTGGAGGTACAACGTGGAGAACAACTGGATTACGGACTTTATGGAGCAGTTCGGCTATTTTGGCGTCTTTCTGCTCATCGCCCTGGAAAACGTGTTTCCTCCGATCCCGTCGGAAGTGATCTTGACGTTCGGCGGATTTATGACTACTTATACAAGCTTGACGCCCATTGGGGTCATCGTCTACTCGACGCTGGGCTCGGTATTCGGCGCCGTGATCCTATATGGGATCGGCTATTTAGTTAACGTCGACCGGCTGGAAGGATGGGTTGAACGTTACGGCCGGTTCCTTCGTCTGAAAAAAGAAGACATTCGCCGCGCAGACGCCTGGTTCGACCGGTACGGCTATTGGACGGTGCTTTTCTGTCGGATGGTTCCGCTGATTCGCAGTCTCATCTCCATCCCGGCGGGAATGTCCAAGATGAAATTCGGCTTGTTCCTGCTGTTTACGACCATCGGGACGCTCATTTGGAACGTGGCGCTTGTCCTGCTTGGTGCTGCGGTAGGGGGATCCTGGGAAGAGATCGTCGCATTCATGGATGTGTATTCCCACATCGCTTATGCCGTGATCGCGTTAGGGGTGTTATTCGCAGGCGTACTTTGGCTGCGCCGAAGAAAAAGCGGAGCACGCAGCAATATCAAGACCGAAGAATAAAAGGCTGTCGATGGTAGGGCGTCTTTTTAAGAACAACTCATAAAGGAGCAAGTGCGATGAATTTGCTGGAACTCATAAAAGCGATGATCCTTGGCCTGGTAGAGGGGTTAACGGAGTTTGCGCCGGTGTCCTCCACAGGACATATGATCATTGTTGACGATATGTGGCTGAAAACCGGGGAACTACTTGGTTCGAAATATGTGGCGAATACGTTTAAAGTGGTGGTACAACTCGGCTCGATCCTGGCTGTCCTCGTCGTATTCCGCGATCGATTTATCGAGCTGCTGGGACTGTCGCGCTGGATGCCGGGGAAGGCGAAGGGGACTCTGGCGGGAGGACAAGCCGGGCCCCGGTTGAAGCTGATGCAGGTGATCGTCGGGTTGATTCCTGCGGGGATTCTCGGCGTGTTGTTCGAGGATTTTATCGACGAGCACCTGTTCTCCACCTCAACCGTATTGATCGGTTTGGTAGTGGGAGCGCTGCTCATGATCGCCGCGGACCGCTTTGCACCGAGGCGTGCAAGCGTGGAGACGGTCGATCAAATTTCGTACAAGCAGGCGTTTAGTATCGGCTTGTTTCAATGCTTGTCGATCTGGCCGGGCTTCTCGCGCTCCGGTTCGACGATATCCGGCGGCGTGCTGCTGGGCCTTAGTCACCGCGCCGCGGCCGACTTCACCTTTATCATGGCGGTGCCGATCATGGCCGGGGCCAGCTTGATTTCCCTGGTGAAGAATCTGGAGTATTTCACGATCGATGCGCTGCCGTTCTTTGTAGTGGGCTTTATCAGCGCCTTTGTGTTTGCGCTGTTGTCGATCCGTTTTTTCCTGAAGTTGATCGACCGCATCAAGCTGGTGCCGTTTGCGGTGTATCGCATTTTGCTGGCGATCGTGATTTGGGTGGTTTATTTCTAAGCAAGGAGAAGGAGGTGCTGCGTATCGGCAGCATCTCCTTTTTTTGGGTGTGTGGATTGGACTTGCACACTTACCCGCTTACCCGCAGGCGCAGTTCAGCACCGGCTTCCGGGCGGCGCCGGTTTCGTCCAGGCGCGTAACCGGGGTGGTATGCGGGGCGCTCCGCAGCAGATTCGGGTTCGTCTCGGCTTCCTTGGCGATGGCGATCATGACGTCGATAAAGCCGTCCAACGTTTCCTTGCTTTCGGTTTCCGTCGGCTCGATCATCATGCACTCTTCCACGTTCAGCGGGAAGTAGATGGTTGGCGGGTGATAGCCGAAGTCCAGCAGCCGCTTGGCGATGTCCAGCGTACGGATGCCGTATTTCGCCAGCCCGCTGCCGGACATGACGAATTCGTGTTTGCACGGTTGATCCGGGTACGGCAGGTCGTAATAAGGGGCCAAGCGTTTCATCATATAGTTGGCATTCAGCACCGCGTTCTCCGATACCTGGCGCAGTCCCTCCGGGCCGAGGCTGCGGATATAGGCATAAGCGCGGACGAGGATCCCGAAGTTGCCGTAAAAAGCTTTCACCCGGCCGATCGAGCTGATCGATCCGCGATGGGCGGCTTCAGCCGGATCAACGGCAGCACCTTCGGATTGCGCGCTGCGGATGGCGTACCGACCGGATTCGTCTTGGACGATGCTCGGTTCGGGCAGGAACGGAACCAGTCGCTGCTTGACGCCAACCGGACCGGCGCCGGGGCCTCCGCCGCCGTGCGGGGTGCTCATCGTCTTGTGCAGGTTGAGATGCACGACGTCAAAGCCCATGTCGCCGGGGCGAGTGATCCCCATAATCGCGTTGGAATTCGCGCCATCATAGTACAGCAGGCCGCCGGCTTCGTGCACGATGTCGGCGATTTCCCGAATCTGTTCCTCGAACAAGCCCAGCGTGTTCGGGTTGGTGAGCATTAACGCGGCGGTATCTCCGCCGACGGCTGCGCGCAGCGCGTCCAGGTCCACCATGCCGCGCGCGGTGGACGGGATGGTCACCGTCTCGAAGCCGGCGACCGAGGCGCTGGCCGGGTTCGTGCCGTGCGAGGAGTCCGGCACGATCACCTTGGTGCGCTTCTCGCCGCGGCTGTCGTGGTAGGCGCGGATCATCATCAGGCCGGTCCATTCGCCATGGGCTCCGGCTGCCGGCTGCAGCGTCACCTCATCCATGCCGGTCAGTCCGGCTAAATCCCGCTGCAGCCGGTACATCAGCTCCAGGGCCCCTTGCACGCTTTCCTCCGGCTGATAGGGATGGATTTTCGCCAAACCGGCGTAGCGGGCCACGTCCTCATTCACTTTCGGATTGTATTTCATGGTGCAGGAGCCCAGCGGGTAAAATCCGTTGTCCACCCCGAAGTTCCGGCGGGATAACGCGGTATAATGGCGAATCACGTCCACTTCATACACTTCGGGGAACGCCAAGCCTTCGCTCCGCAGCATGCCCTGCGGCACCAGTTCCTCCTTGGGGATAGCCGGGACGTCGCACTCCGGCAGGGAATAGCCGATCCGGCCGGGCCGGCTGCGTTCAAAAATCAATAATTCCTCGGACGGGGTCATCTCTTTTATTTCGAACATATCGATTCCTCCAGTACGCGGGCGAATTGGTCGATTTCCGCTTTGCTGCGTTTTTCCGTTACGGCGATCAGCAGGTGGCCGTTCAACTCGGGATAACTGCGGCCAAGATCGTACCCGCCGATAAAACCGGCGGCGAGAAGATCCCGCTGCAGTTGGAGCGGATCGGTTCCCTCCGGCAGCCGCAGCACGAACTCGTTAAAGAACGGGGACTCAAACGCGGCGCTTACACCGGGAATCGCGGTCAGCGTCTTCCGGGCATAATGGCTCTTCTGCAAGTTCAGCTCTGCGACCTCGGCCATCCCTTGCTTGCCCATCACGGATAAGTACACGGAGGCGGCCAAGGCGAGCAGCGCCTGATTGGAGCAAATGTTCGAGGTCGCTTTCTCGCGGCGGATATGCTGCTCGCGCGCCTGGAGCGTCAGGACGAACCCGCGCTTGCCGTTCCGGTCGGTCGTCTGTCCGACAATCCGGCCGGGCATCCGGCGCATATGCGCTTCCGATACGGCGAAGTAGCCGCAGGTTGGCCCGCCGAAGGAAGGGGATAGCCCCAGCGGCTGGGCGTCGCCGACGACGATATCGGCGCCGAGCTTGCCCGGCGCTTCCAGCAGGCCAAGCGCCAGCGGATTGCTGCTGACGACCAGCAAGCTGCCGTGCGTATGAGCCAATTCGCCGATGGCGCGGAGATCCTCGAGGGAACCGAAGAAGTTCGGGTTCTGGATCAACACGGCGGCGGTGTCCTTCGAGATAGCTGCGGCGAGCGCTTCGCGATCGGTGACGCCTTGCTTCCAGCCGACCTCGACGATCTCAAGATTCAAGCCGTGGGCGTAGGTTGCGAGTACCTCCCGGGCTTCCGGGTGGACGGCGCGGGAGACGAGCAGCTGCTTACGCTTGGTGGCGGCAGCGGCCAAATTGCCGGCTTCGGCCAAGGCGGTGGCGCCGTCGTACATGCTGGCATTGGCGACCTTAAGGCCGGTTAGCTCGCAGATGTACGATTGGAATTCGAATATCGCCTGCAGCTCGCCTTGGCTGATCTCCGGCTGATACGGCGTGTAGGCTGTATAAAATTCCGAACGGGAAATGACATGCTGAATGACGGAAGGGATATGATGGTCGTAAAGTCCGGCACCGAGGAAGCTGGCGAAGCGATCCGTGTCGGCGTTGCGTCCGGCCAGCGCGGCCAAGTGCCGAGTCAACGCGTATTCGTCCAAACGCGGGGATACCGGGAGCTCGCCTTGAAAGCGGATGTCCTCCGGGATGTCGCTGAACAGCTCCTCAACGGAGCTTGCGCCGAGGGTCGCCAGCATCTCCGCTTGATCTTGTTCGGTTAACGGCAGGTAACGGTGTTTTAGCATACGATTTCTGAATCTCCTTTCACCGCTTGGCGGATGGATTTCGACGATAGAACGGCAGCGGGACGACCTTGGCCTTCAGCCGCTTGCCGCGGATGTCGACCTCCAGGATCGTGCCCGGTTCGGTATAGGCAGTGGCCAGGAGCGCCATCCCGAGGTTTTTTTTCAAACTCGGCGAGTGGGTCCCGGTTGTAACTTCCCCGATCGGTTCTTCCGCGCCATTGGCGAACACCGGATAATGCGTGCGCGGGATGCCGCGATCGATCATCTCAAGGCCAACCAGGCGGCGCGGGATGCCGACGTCCCGCTGTTTGATCAGCGCCGCCCGCCCGATGAAATCGCCTTGCTCCAGCTTCACGAACCGGTTCAGACCGGCTTCGAGCGGGGTGATGTTCGGCCCGAGCTCCTGCCCGTAGAGCGGCAGGCAGGCTTCGAAGCGCAGCGTATCCCTGGCGCCAAGCCCGGCGGGGAGGAGCCCGCAGGCGGCTCCGGCTTCCATCAGCGCATCCCAGAGCGCTTCCGCATGCTCCGCCGCGACGTACAGCTCGAATCCGTCTTCGCCGGTGTATCCGGTACGCGAGAGCAGCGCCGGAAGGCCGGCGATTCGCGCTTCCGCGATGAACGTGAACGGGCGCAAGGCCCCAGGTTCCGGCCCTTCACAAAGCGGAGAGAGGAGGGAGGCGGCAAGCGGCCCTTGTACGGCGAGCAAGGCGGTCTCGTCGGAAATATCCCGCATCGCTGCGCCTTCGGCAGGGAGGTGCTGCCGCAGCCATTTCCCATCTTTTTCGATATTCGAAGCATTCACCACCAGCATGTATTTTCCTTGCTCCAGCTTATAAATCAGCAGATCGTCCATCACGCCGCCATCGGGATCGCACAGCAAAGTATATTGGACTTTGCCCGGTTCAAGCAGCGTTACATCATTGGTCGTCATGCGCTGCAAATAGGGTTCCGCTTCCGGTCCTTCAACGATAAATTCCCCCATATGCGAGACGTCGAACAACCCGGCGCGCTCGCGCACGGCCTCGTGTTCTCTCTGGATGCCGCTGAACTGCACCGGCAGCTCCCAACCGCCGAAATCGATGCAACGGACCCCTTCATAATATGCGTACCTGGAGTAGAGCGGCGTACGCCGCAATGCGGATTCGGACATGAACATCACCTCGAAAGGCCTCATCGGCTTATTTTTGAGCAAATAATAAAGGACAGGCCAAAGAAATCCCGTCAGTTGACCTAACGGATCTTCCTGGCTCTGTCCCTTGTACCTGAGAGTTACCCTGTCGAAACGCTAACCTTCGCGCAGGTTTCCCCTTGGGTGATTCGCGTGAGAGATGTCGGAACCATTCATCAAAGTTCAATCCTCTCAGCGAATGCTCTCCAGAGTTGCGTCCGGCAGAAGTCCTTTTGCCTGAGAGATTCACCGCTTCACGGCTTGCTCCTTCGGCGTTACAATACAGCGTATTGTAATCTCTCCCCCTGCCTTCAACCGCAGCTTACATCTCTCATTAATACTCAAAAACAGCCTGTATGTCAATAAAGTTGTCATAATAATTTTAAACGATTTCGAATTTTGGAAAAGACTACGCTTACATTATTCTAGTTGCTATTGAATATGTTAGTAATGTTGACACGAAAGCTAGATTGGAATAATCTGAACGAGAACGGAATCAGGATTGAGGATCGGCAATATGTGGGATGTGAGTACTTTAGATCATCCATTGTGAGGAGGAGCTAATCTTGGCCAGTGAGATCAGGGAAAATGTATGGTACAGTGATGAGCATGAGTGGGTGCTTGATTTGGGGGATGGAACGGTGAAAATCGGCATCTCCGACCTGGCTCAGCATCGCCTCGGCGATATCGTGTTCGTGGAGCTGCCCGATCCCGGGCAGGAAATCGAAGCTCAAGACGGCATCGGAACCATCGAATCCGTTAAGACGGTCGCGGATTTGTTCACGCCGGTTAGCGGCACCGTTCTGGCGGTGAACGGAGAGCTGGACACCGCGCCGGAGCTGGTGAATGAGGAGCCTTACGACGGAGGCTGGATGGTGCATATTCGGTTGAAGGAAGATCCGAATCTTGCGTTGGCGAATTTGATGGACGCGAAAGCGTATGCGGAATTTCTCGAAAGATAATTTAGTCTTCCAGCAAGTAAAAAACTCGCGGCCAGCGATAAACGAAGGGAAGCCGATCCTCGATTCTTGATCGGCCTAGCCCGCTTATCGCCTGCCGCGAGTTGGGGTTATTCGCCACTAACGCCTTTTCGGGGGCAACAGCAGCGAACGGTACAGCGCCTCGAACATAAACTCCAACGCTTCCAGATGGCGTTTGGCCTCCTTCATGCTAGAACCCCAGGCATAAATCCCGTGGTTTTGCAGCAGAAATGCAGGGACACGCGTGTCCAGTCCGCCCGGGATTCGTTTGAGAACCTCGGAAAGCTCCGCAGGGTTCGGCAGAACCGGCACCCGAACCTCTTCTAGTGTCTCCCAGATGTCCAAGCTTTTAAGCAACTCGTTTCCCTTGAGAGGGATGCCGCCATCCGCGCCGAAATATTCGCTGAGGACATTGTTAAACGCCGTATGTACGTGAACGATCGCGCTGCAGCCGGTCATCCGGTAAATTCTCGCGTGAATCGGCATGTCGGCGCACGGCCTCAGCCGCGTTGGCTCGAAAGGCTCGCCGGCTGCATCGACGAACAGTACGCCTGCCGCAGGGGAAGACTCCAGGGCTAACTCCGACGCGTGCTTCTCATCGGACGTCACGGCAAACGCAAACCGGTCCGGCGCGTAAGTGCCGACCCGTACGGACAAGCTTCCGCTGGAAGCGGGGAGCCAGCCGCGGGCCGCGAATTCCTCCCGGACGCGGTGGATGATGCCCAGCGCCGCTTGTTTATCTTCCCATGGGATATCGACGTAGTTCATGCTGCCGCCCCCTTTCAGGCTAACCTTTAAACGCGGACCTTGCCTTTGGCGCACCGCGAAGCTTCGCTATTACAGCAGCGCTTGCTTTACGGCCTCGCCCATTTCCTTCGAACGCTCGGCGGCCCGGTGGACCGCTGCCCTCACGTTCGGCTGGAAGCCGCCCGCTTCGAGCACGCCAATCGCGGCTTGCGTTGAGCCGTTTGGCGAGGTGATGTCCGCACGCAGCTTGGTTGGCGCTTCGCCGGTTTCGGACATCATGAAGGCGGCGCCCAGCACCGTTTGCACGGTCAGCTCGCGAGCTTGTTCCGGCGTTAAGCCGCCCTCGATACCCGCTTCAATCATCGCCTCCATCAGGTAATAAACATATGCAGGTCCACTCCCGGATACGCCTGTTAAAATTTCCATTTGCTCCTCGGGGATCACGCTAACCATGCCGACGGCTTCGAACATCGCCAACACCTGGGCGCGCTGCTCTTCAGACACTTCCGGCGAGAAGGAAATGCCGGTCGCGCCATATCCGATGGAGCTGGAGGTGTTGGGCATCGTGCGGGCCACAGCTGCCTTCTTGCCGAGCAGTGCCTGAATCGTGGCGATGGATAAACCCGCGATCAGGGACACGATCAGCTGGCCTTCGCGAAGGAGCGGGCCGAGGCCGGACAATGCCTCTCCGGCATCTTTGGGTTTCATCGCCAGGACGATAACGGATGCATCCCGCAGATAGACCTGCTTGGCATCCGCCTCGACCGCCGTCTGAACTTGATAGGTTTGTGCCAAGTAATCAAGCCGTTCCCGATTCGAGCGGTTCAGCATGACCATTTGGTCCGGACGTCCAACTTGTTTATGGAGCAAGCCGCGGACGATCGCCTCAGCCATCGAACCTGCTCCATAGAAACAGAGGGTGGAGGCGGCCAAAGCTGATGGATTTGTTTTCATAGGGGATACCTCCTGGTGTAGTGGTGAATAAGGGAGGGGCGGCTCGTTACTGCCGAATCTGCCCGTCCCCATGGATGATGTATTTACTTGACGTCAGCGCAGCTAGACCCATCGGTCCCCGAGCATGCAGCTTCTGGGTACTGATGCCGATCTCCGCCCCGAAGCCGAACTCGAAGCCGTCCGTAAATCGCGTTGAGGCGTTATGGTAGACCGCCGCCGCATCGACTTCCTGCTGAAACCGCTCGGCGTTTGAGCCGTCCCGGGTAACGATACACTCGGAGTGCTTCGTACCAAAGCGGGCGATGTGGGCCATCGCTTCGTCAAGACTGCGAACGATTTTTACGTTAAGGATATAGTCGTTGTATTCCGTCGCGTAATCCTCGTCCGTAACCGGTACAGCCCAAGGAATCAACTTGCTTGCGGTCTCGCAGCCCCGCAGCTCGACGCCGGCTTCCTTGAAACGGGTCGCCAGCTCGGGCAGATGCCGTTCGGCAAAACTCTCATGCACGAGCAAGGTTTCCATGGAGTTGCAGACGGAAGGGCGTTGGACCTTGGCATTCAACGCGATATCCGTCGCCATCGCGGGGTCGGCGGTGGCATCCAAATACGTATGGCAGATCCCGGCGCCCGTCTCGATGACCGGCACCGTAGCGTTCTGGACAACGTTCTGAATGAGCGAGCTCCCCCCGCGCGGGATCACGACGTCGAGCAGTCCGTTCAGCTTCAGCATTTCATCGACGGAGGATCGGCTTGGATCCTCGATCAGCTGCACGGCGTCAACAGGGACCCGGGTCGCTGCGAGAGCGCCGTGAATAAGCTCGATGATTTTGCGGTTGGAGGACAAAGCGGACGAGCCGCCGCGCAGCACCACCGCATTGCCTGTCTTCAGGCACAAGCCCATGGCATCGACTGTAACATTGGGCCGGGCCTCGTAAACGATCCCGATGACCCCAAGCGGGACGCGGCGTTTGACGATATGCAGGCCGTTCGGGCGATCGATCGTCTCCAGCACGTCCCCGACCGGATCCGGCAGTTCGGCGATTTGCCGCAGCCCTTCGGCGATGCCTTCAATCCGTTCCGGGGTTAAAGCCAGGCGGTCGAGCATGGATTTCGAGGTTCCGTTCTCACGTCCCCGCTGCAAATCTTCCTCATTGGCAGCCAGAATGGCGTTGCTGCCGCTTACCAGCGCTTCGGCCGCTGCCAGCAGCGCTTCGTTCTTTTGCGCCGTCGTTAACCGGTTCAGCACGGACACGGCGCTGCCGGCACGCTCGGCTTTTTGTCTCACTTCACTCATGGGTATACCTCCTTGAACATCCGCTTCGGGATCAGATGAACTTCTTATGCTTTCAGTGAAATCCACTCGTCTCGGTGGATAACCTCCAGACGATGGACGCTGTCCATGACCTTAACGACTTCGGCGCTGGGGAGGCCGAGGATGTTGTGGAGCTGGTCTGCATCATAGTTAACGATGCCGCGCCCCAGCACCTCGCCGTCGGCGCCGACAACCTCAACGACGTCGCCGGTATGGAAATGTCCGCTCGCGGCTCTGACGCCAACCGGCAGCAGGCTTCGCCCGCCGCGGATTAGAGCCTCCTCGGCACCGGCATCAACCGTCAGCGTTCCGATCGGGGTGGAGAAGAAGCCCAGCCACTGCTTCTTCCGCGGCAGCGCCGCGCCGTGAGCCTCGAAATAGGTGCCGCGCCCGTCGCCGCGCAAAGCGGCAAGCAGCTCCCCTGGGGAATTGACTTTGCCGACAAAGACGGGGACGCCCCCCAGCGAGGCGATTTTGGCCGCGTCGATTTTTGAACGCATGCCTCCGGTGCCTACCGCAGAACCGGCACCGCCGGCAATCGCGCAGATCTCGCCGGTGATTTCCGTGATCCGGCTGATGCGTGTCGCCGCGGGGTCCAGGCGCGGATCTTTGGTATACAGCCCATCCATATCGGTCAGGATCAGCAGGTGATCGGCTCGAATCAGGTTAGCGACGAGAGCGGACAATGTATCATTGTCGCCGAACTTCAACTCATCCACCGATACAGTATCGTTCTCGTTAATGATCGGCAGTACGTTCCGGTTCAGCAGCTCCTCGATCGCCATGCTGGCATTGCCCGTCCGCTTGCGATTCTGAAAGTCGGACCGGGTCAGCAGCACCTGAGCGGCGGAAACTCCGTGCAGGGCCAGCTCCTCACGATAGGTCTGCATCAGCAGCGCCTGGCCGACGGCGGCAGAAGCCTGCTTCTCATGCAGCAGCTTAGGCCGCTCAGGGTAGCCGATCTCGCGGAACCCTGCGGCAACCGCGCCGGAGGTTACAAGCAGCGGCTGGTACCCCGCCTGAATCAGTCCGGCCAATTCGGCCGCGAAATAGGCGACGGCCTCCCGGTTTAGTCCTCCTTCCGACGAGGTCAGCGAACTGCTGCCGATTTTGACGACGATGCGTCGCAGCATGGGGATTCCTCCTTGAACTTTAGGTAAAATAAAAAAACTCCCGCCTTTGCACGCAAAGGACGAAAGTTTTGACTTCCGCGGTACCACCTTTATTGATGAGGGAGCTCATCCAACTTGAATGCCCGGTAACAGGGGCGCTGTCCGGCTTGTTCGGCCGGCCGCTCAGGGATAGGATTCGGAAAGGGCTAGCAGGTAAATTCTTTCAGCCGGTGGAATTTACTCTCTGTATCGCCGCGTTCTTTCGTACTGGTCCCGTCTGCGCGTTTGGGAAATTGTCCGTCTAGGAATCTCATTTTATGTTAGCATACCACGGGATTCGCGGCTTTGCAAAGGAAATGCGGCGGTTCATCTCGATTACGGCATTGGCCTGCTCGGCCGCTTCGTCTTGCGTTGCCGTGAAGCCGCCATTATGATGAGAATCAAGAAGCAAGCCGCATAGGAAAGGGGGAGATCAAGCCGTGAAACAAGCGACGAATCAAGCGAAACGTCTCCCGGACCGCTGGCGCATCGCCCTGGTCCAGTGCGAGATCGATTTAGGGAATCCCGGGAACAATCGGGCCCGTATGGAACGATTGCTGGAACGGGCGGCTTCGGCCGCAGAGAAGCCGGATCTCATCCTGTTGCCGGAGCTGTGGAATACGGGATATGCCTTAACGGAAATCGGGGAACTTGCCGAGCCGGAGGGGCGGGAAAGCCGGGAATGGCTGGCGGCTTTTGCGCAGCGTCAGGGAATTCATGTGATCGGCGGTTCCATCGCTGAAATCCGAAGCGGCCAAGTGTATAACACGATGCCGGTATTCAACCGCTACGGAGAAGAGGTCGCGGCGTACTCCAAAATCCATCTGTTTCGGTTAATGGAGGAAGACCAATTCCTGCAGGCAGGGGAACGGTGCGTAACGTTCGAGCTGGACGGCTTGCTTGCCGGGGCGGCGATCTGTTACGACATCCGGTTTCCGGAACTCGCACGCAGCTTGGCGTTGCGCGGTGCGAAGCTGCTGTTCGTGGCGGCGGAATGGCCGCACCCGCGCCTCAATCATTGGCGCACCCTGCTCGCTGCGCGGGCGATCGAAAATCAGATGTACGTGATCGCCTGCAACCGCACGGGAATTAGCGGGGGCGAAGCTTTCTTCGGCCATTCGATGATCATCGATCCTTGGGGGGATATCGTGGCCGAAGGCGGCGAAGCGGAGGAGATCGTCACCGCCAGCATCGATCTGACGCAGGTTGACCAAGTCCGCCGCCGCATTCCCGTCTTTGCCGACCGGCGGCCGCAGCTTTATGAATGATACAGCGATTGGCGCTGCTCCATCGTCGCTTTAAACGTCTCAATGAACGCCTCGGCCGCTTTGGACAGATATCGGCCTTTGCGATAGGCGATGACCAACGTCCGGCTGGGGGCGGGGGCGGCGAGAGGCAAATACGCCGGGATCAATTCGCTTCGTTTGGCCCGGGCGATAAACCGCGGTACGAGCGTGATGCCCATGCCGGCTGCTACCAGCGATTGCACGGTTTCGATATTGTTGCTCTCAAAGACGACGTTAGGTTCAAACCCGGCCCCCCGGCACAGATCAACGGTCAGCTTGCGGAAGCCCTGGCCTTTTTTGAGGACAATAAACGGTTCGTTCTGAAGCTGCTTCATTTCCACGCCCCGCTCCAGCACTCCGGGGATCTTCGTTAAGGGATGATCCGGCGGGACCGCCAAATCGATGATCTCTTCGCCAATCGGCTCATAGGAGAGCGTCGGCTCCTGCAGCGGCAAGGAGAGCAAGCTGAGATCGGTGCCGCCGCCGGCTGTGAGTTTCTCCAGATTGAGGGAGGTGTCCTCCAGCAAGGTGACTTGAATATTCGGATAACCTTCCTTAAATGCGGGGAGCACATAAGGCAGCAGATGGGAACCGGTAATCGGCATACTGCCGACCACGACGCGGCCTGCCCGAAGCTGGGAGATGTCGTCCATCTCCTGGCGCAGCTCCGCAACAGCGTCCATTATTTTCTGCGCATGTGCGATGAAGCTCGCCCCGGCGTAAGTCAGCTCAACGGTGCTCGTATTGCGCTGGAACAGCTTCACTCCGAGCTCCTGCTCCAGCTTGGACAACTGCTGGCTTAGCGAGGGCTGGGCGATATGGAGCTTGTCGGCGGCACGGGAGAAATTTTTTTCCTCGGCAATTTGCAAGGTGTATTGAAGTTGGCGAAGTTCCATGGGATCCTCCCTTGGTTTCTTATAAGTAGAACCTATAAGATCACTATATCATATAGATATTTGTCTTGGTATAGCGCTTGCCTTTATAATAGAGGGAAACATCAAGTGGTTGGAGGTTTTCGCTTGAAACGGAAAAAATGGTGGAAAGAACTCGGCGGGTGGGGCTTCTCAATCGCCCTCGGCTTTGTGCTTAGCATGATCATCGGCATTTTTATCATTCAGCCTTATAAAGTTGACGGACATTCGATGGAGCCAACCTTAAACGACAATCAACGGATCTATGCCTGGAAATTTATGCATGTGCTGGAGAAGCTGCCGGCTTACGGCGACATCGTGATTATCGACAGCCGAGTCGACCGGAGCCGTACGTTCTGGGACGACGTGAAGGAGCATCCGATCATTACCTGGCTATCCGGAGGGGAAGAGAATGATGTATTCTACGTTAAGCGCGTCATCGGCTTGCCGGGGGATACGATCGAAGTAAAGGAAGGGCACGTGTTCCGCAACGGACAGCAACTTCAGGAGCCGTACATCAAGGAACAGATGGATGCCAGTGCGACACAAGCATGGGAAGTGCCGGAGAACCACGTATTCGTGATGGGGGATAACCGGAATAACAGCAACGACAGCCGCAGCATCGGACCGGTACCGCTTGATCATGTGATGGGGATCGATTCGTTTTAAATCAGGAAGCAATGGAGCAATCCGAAGCCGGGAAGTTTCTCGGCCGGGTTGCTCTTTTTAATTGGGGACGGGGGTATAGGTTTTGTCTATCAATCATATTGCTTTCTGGTCTTGGACGATGGTTTCATTCGGGCGTTAAAATAGGGATCAGTTCAATGAAGGGGGTGGCGTTATGCACCAAACGGTGGTCTCGACGCTTCTTGGCGTGCTTGTCCCGCTGTCGGTACCGGTTGCCGCCGGAGCGTTGCTGGCCCGGTTCCGCGCCTGGGACACGAAACCTCTGCTCACCTTGTATTTATACGTGCTGAGTCCGGCCATTATCTTCGACACGCTGCGGAATGCCCGAATCTCCATGGATGAGCTGTACAGCACGATCGGCTTCGCCCTCGTTAACCTGCTTCTGATGTGGGGGGCGGCTATCGCATTGGGGCGCTTATTCCGGCTGGATTCGGCGGAGAAGGCCGGGTTGACGCTCATCTCCACCTTAACGAACAGCGCCAATTACGGGTTGCCGCTCGTTCTGCTGGCCTTTGGCCAACTCGGCCTGGATAAAGCCTCGGTGTATGTGATCACGCAGATGATTCTTGTAAATACAGTGGGGGTTTATTTCGCAGCGCGATCCCGTTTCTCCGTTCAAAATGCCGTCAAGTCCGTATTTGCCTTGCCGGCGGTTTATGCGGCGGCGCTGGCAGTGTTTCTCAAATTATACGGCCTTCACCTGACCGCCGGGCTGGAGCAGGGGATTTCCATGGTCGCGGCCGCGTATTCACCGGTGGTGCTGGCGATCCTGGGCGCACAAATGGTGAAGGTCGGCCGCCCGGAGGCGAAGCAGGTGAAACCTGCCGCGTTCTGGACAGGCATGGGGGTCCGTTTGCTGCTGGCGCCGCTGATCGCCTTCACGGCACTCAAGCTGCTGGGCATTTCCGGCATGCTCTTCTCTGTCCTGTTCATTCAAGCCTCCATGCCGGTCGCGGTGAATGCGGTCGTGCTGGCTGAGCGGTTTGACGCCGCCCCCGGTCTGGTGTCCAAGTGCATTGTCTGGACCACGCTCGCTTCCTTCCTCGTGCTGCCGGTGCTTATCGTGTTGGTTCAGCCCTTGGGCTAAGGCTGACGCTCTCTCAACTCTTATAAGCTAAACCTATTACGTTTATAGATATTATATCTTGGAACAATTAACACGATCATGTTATATTGAATTCAACATTCAAGGCGGCTGAGAGCGACGAAAGCTTGCTATCGCCTTGATATCAGGTACGAATCCTTGTGTGGGGTGAATGAACATGAGCAGCAAAAAGACAATGTACGAGAAAATTTGGGATCATCACGTCATCTATCAAGAGGAAGGCAAGCCTAGCATTATCTATATTGACTTGCACCTCGTGCACGAGGTGACTTCCCCTCAGGCGTTTGAAGGGCTTCGCCTCAGCGGCCGTCAAGTGCGCCGCCCGGAATTAACCTTCGCGACGATGGACCATAACGTTCCGACCAAAGATCGCTATAACATTTCCGACCCGATCTCCAAGCAGCAGATCGACACGCTTTCTCAGAACTGCCGCGATTTCGGCATCACCTTGTATGACCTGGACACGATCGATCAAGGCGTTGTGCATGTCATGGGTCCGGAACTGGGACTTACGCATCCAGGCAAGACGATCGTTTGCGGCGACAGCCATACGTCTACGCACGGCGCGTTTGGCGCGCTTGCCTTTGGCATCGGGACAAGTGAGGTTGAACACGTCCTGGCAACCCAATGTCTGCAGCAAGCGAAAGCCAAAACGCTGGAAGTTCGCTTCGTCGGCAAACGAAAACCGGGCGTAACCGCAAAGGATATGATTCTCGGCGTCATTGCGAAGTATGGCACCGACTTTGCGACCGGCTATGTGATCGAGTATACAGGGGAAGCCATCCGCGAGCTGTCGATGGAAGAGCGGATGACGGTCTGCAACATGTCGATTGAAGCCGGGGCAAGAGCGGGGTTGATCGCGCCGGATGAGACGACATTTAATTATCTGCGCGGCCGCGAGCATGTGCCGCAAGGCGCGGCGTTTGAACAAGCGGTAGCGGAGTGGAAGAAGCTGACCTCCGATGAAGGTGCCGTTTACGACCGTGTCGTAGAATTTGACGTCGATTCTCTGATCCCGCAGGTGACTTGGGGAACCAGCCCGGGGATGGGAACAGGGATCAACGGGACGGTGCCGAATCCGGCCGATTTCGCATCCGACAATGAACGGAAGGCTGCTGAGAAGGCGCTGGAATACATGGATTTGAAGCCGGGCACCCCCATGACGGGAATTGCCATCGACTATGTGTTTATCGGTTCCTGTACAAACGGGCGGATCGAAGACCTGCGCGCTGCGGCGGAAATCGCCAAAGGCTACAAAGTCTCTGACCAAGTTACGGCGATCGTCGTTCCGGGTTCCGGCCGCGTGAAGCTGCAAGCCGAGAAGGAAGGGCTTGACCAGGTGTTTAAGGAAGCGGGCTTCGAATGGCGCGACGCAGGCTGCAGCATGTGTCTGGCGATGAACCCCGATGTCTTGCAGCCAGGTCAACGGTGCGCCTCGACCTCCAACCGCAACTTTGAAGGACGGCAAGGGCGCGGAGGAAGAACGCATCTGGTTTCTCCAGCCATGGCGGCTGCGGCGGCGATCAAGGGTCATTTCGTCGACGTGCGCGAGTGGGAAATCAAAAGCGAAGTCCTGAGCTAATCAAGGGAAAAGGGGAGAATCGACGATGGAAGCATTTGTGAAACATACCGGTATCGTGGGTCCGGTGGACCGCGTAAACGTGGATACCGATGCGATTATACCTAAGCAGTTTTTGAAGCGGATCGAACGGTCGGGCTTCGGTCAGTTTCTGTTCTATGAATGGCGGTTCGACACAGAAGGGAACGTGAACCCTGAATTTGAGTTGAACCAACCGCGTTACGAGGGGGCATCCGTGCTCATCTCGCGCGTCAACTTCGGATGCGGCTCCTCTCGGGAGCATGCGCCGTGGGCGATTCTGGATTACGGATTCCGCTGTGTGATCGCGCCCTCTTTTGCAGACATTTTCTATAACAACTGCTTCAAGAACGGAATTCTGCCGATTAAACTGTCGGAGGAGCAGGTGGAAGAGCTGTTCCAGCGTACGGCGGCTCATGAAGGCTACAAGCTGACGGTGGATCTGGAGCAAAAATCGATTACCGACGAATTCGGCCTGAACTTGAGCTTTGATCTGGATGAGCATCGCCGCCAATTTTTGCTGCAAGGCTTGGATGACATCGGGTTGACTCTTCAACATGAGGATTTGATCGCGGCATACGAGAAGAACAAGTTTGCGAATATGGCTTAAACTGCCGAAGTTTGGCGGGCAAGTCCCTGCTGCGAAATGCAGCGGGGGCTTTTTTTTGTCAATCTATGAAAATAGGAGTCTATCAAGCTCGCGATTTTTCTGATATTATGGAAGTAATTAGCAGTGCATTGGGAATGTTGGCGTTTACAAAGGTCGCTGGATGGCAAGTAGCCGGGGGCACCCGCCAATGAGGTTCTGGATTCGGCAAATTACGAGGGTGGGGTAGGGATTAACGAATGAAGAAATTGGGCTTGATGATGTTTATGTT
The DNA here is from genome assembly GCF_900021165.1 of Paenibacillus phocaeensis. Taxonomy (GTDB): domain Bacteria; phylum Bacillota; class Bacilli; order Paenibacillales; family Paenibacillaceae; genus Fontibacillus; species Fontibacillus phocaensis. Next base: position 949,203 of record NZ_FCOQ01000018.1, read on the forward strand.
GGTTGGTTTGCTGGTTTTCCCGGGCTTGGCAAAGGACGCCTACGCGGCCTCATCAGCGGCCTCCGGGACGCATATTGTATTGGACGGTCAGGAGCTGAAGCAGCCCCCCGGCGCCCAGGCCGGTATTGCGGGAGGCAACGTTATGGTGCCGCTGCGCGTAGTTGCCGAGGGGATGGGTTACCAGGTCGCCTGGGAGAAGAAGAGCGGAACGATTACCATCTCGCAGGAGGGGACGGAGCTTAAGCTGACGCTCGGCCAGAACACGGCTACCGTAGACGGGCAGCAGGTCAAGCTGAACAGCGCTCCTTATCTGCAGGGGGATTCGACGCTTGTGCCGCTGCGTTTTGTGGGAGAACAGATGGGCATGGAGGTGAGCTGGGACAATGTCACCAAGTCCGCTTATTTAACAAGCCCTGCGGGAGGCACGGCAGGCGGCGTCGTTCCGGGCACTGTCAGTCAAGGGCCTGAGCAGGATCTCCCCATCACCGTTCCGTCAGGACCGCCTGCGTCGGAAGAGGATCCTACATACGTGCCTGGAACTTCCAACAACAACCAGACAGAGGTTGCTACGGCTTTGATTCAGGGCATCAGCTTTAATGAGAACCGCTTGATGTTTGCCTTTTCCGGCAGCGTCACCCCAAACGTATTTAAAATGAGCGGTCCGGATCGGATCGTCGTCGATCTTCCTAACGCCAATTTTGCCCCGACCTTTGGGGAAATTCATCCGTTAGACGCCAGTCAGCAAGGCCAATTTACGGTCAGCGATTATCCGGATGTATCCCAGATTCGATATTCTCTATTTAGCACGGCACCGTCTACCGTTCGCATCGTGATCGACTTGAATCAGAACGTTGATTTTAAGGTAACGAATCTTGATGAGGGTCTGGTAACCGTCGATTTGACGGCGGGAGCGGCATTGCCGGGCGCCAACTTGAGCGGAGACGGCCGTCCGGTCGTGGTCATCGACGCGGGGCATGGCGGGAGCCAACCTGGAGCGATTAGCGTCACCAAGAATCAGGAGAAGGAGTTTACCCTTGCAGTGGCGCTGAAAGTCGAGGCGCTGCTTCGACAAGAAGCCAATTTGGATGTAGTGATGACCCGTACGACGGATGTTACGATGACGTTACAAGATCGCGTGAAGGTCGCCAACGACCTGGGGGCTTCAGTGTTCGTTTCAATTCATGGCAACAGCATCGATCCTCCAAGCAACCCCAGCGGTTCGGAAACGTATTACACTCGGGAAGAGAGCATTCCGCTTGCCAACGTCATGCACCGGCATCTGGTGGATGCGACCGGCTTGGCAGACCGCGGCGTCCGGAAGAGCAGTCTCCATGTCACCCGGGAGACGAAGATGCCGGCCGTTCTGCTGGAGGTGGGGTACCTCAGCAATAAGAACGATGCAGGCCTGATGTATAGTGAGGAATTTCAACAGCGCGTTGCTGAAGGTGTAGCCGCGGGGATTAAAGAATATCTGGGCCTATGATAGACGGAAGAGGCCGAAACGATAAGGGGGCAAGCGGCATGAGAAGAATAGCGGTATTGCTGGTGATGGTAGCGTTGCTGGGGGTTGCCGCAGGTTGCGGGAGCAAGCCGACGGCATCCCCTCCGGCTAACGAGACCGCATTGGATGCGGCGCTGAGCAGCGGTGCGCAGGGGAACGATCTGCAGGAGGTTCAAGGATCTGAGAATGGTGAAGTCGAAACCGGGGATGGGGCTGCTAACGTGAATACTCCGGATCCGGCATCGGAAAAACAAACCATTCAGGTGTACCTTACTGACAATGACTTGATGGATTTGAAGCAGAAATCGCGCGAAATTGAATATACGGCGGATCGAAGCAAATACGAAAGTGCCTTTGCGGCGTTGCAAACGGCAGAGGACGGACTTTTGTCCCTCTGGGAGAAGGTGGTCCTGAACACGATGAAGTTCGACGCAGCAAGCGGGCAGCTGAATCTCGATATCAGCCTGCCGGACGAAGCCCGCTTGGGCGCAGGCGGGGAGTCGTTAGCCATCGAAGCGTTGAAGAAAACGATGTTCCAGTTTGATGAAGTCAAACAAATCCAGCTGACCTTGGATGGGGAGCCGGTCGAATCGCTGATGGGCCACGTTGATCTGGAGCACCCGATGAGCCGGTAGAAGTGATGGGAGTATAGATCGTCCGGAGTAAATAACTGATAAGAAGAGCGCGGAAAGGCCGCGGTGTGAAAGGGTTCTGGAAATCACTTCACCCTCTGGCCTTCAAGCGCTCTTCTATGCGTTATGGAACTTCCTCCGGCTACCCCGTTTGCCATGGAGAGAACGCACGCCCACCACTCGTTTGAACCTGAATTAACGGGATAATGCCCGAAGGAGGGGCAGAGCGGGAGTTTGCAGCCGATTTCAGGTAATACAGGATTTTCGTAGGAAGCTCTGGCAAAAGTTAAGCGAAAAAATGCCATAATTTCGCAACTTTCCAGGGCTTTTGGCGTCTAATATGTCGTCTGCTGATGTCGAAACGCGAAGGAACGCGGATCGGTTGTTCGGAGGCAAAATTCTAGGATGGTAGGGGTGACGGATGAAGAAAAAAAGTTTGGCGGCGCTCATGTTCGCCTGGATGCTGTTGTTGGTAATCGCGCAAACAGGACATGCTGCGCCCGGCAGTACGAGTATTTATCTGGATGGGAAAGCGCTCGCTTTGCCCAAAAATGGACAAGTCCAAAATGTGAACGGAAATGTGATGATTCCAATTCGTGTCGTCGCGGAGGAGCTGGGTTTTGACGTCAACTATGAGAAAAAGACGAGCACGGTAACCATAAACCAATCGGGGACAACGCTTATTCTCAACGTCAACAAAACAACCGCTTCCGTGAATGGAAGCCAGGTCAAACTTCCCATCGCGCCGAAGCTGGCCAAGGACACGACGCTCGTGCCGATGCGATTCGTCGGTGAGCAGATGGGACTGCAGGTGTCTTGGGATAATACGGCTAAAGCCGCATACTTGACGACGCCAAATTCCGGCAGCGGAAGCGGAAATGCCGGCAATGCGGGTTCCGGCGCCGGTACCGATAATGGGACGGATACGGACGGACAGGGGCCGGGAACGATTGTACCTCCGGCGGATACCGCCAAGCTGGCTAATGTGACCGGGATCGGGTTTAGCAACAACAGCCTGATGATTGCGGTCGATGGCAACGTGACGCCTAACATCTTTACCATGAGCGGTCCGGAACGGCTGGTCATCGATCTTCCGCAGGCTCAATTTGCGGAGACGTTGGCGAATGGAGCGCCGCTTGATCTTAATAAGAGCGGGGCTCTTGAAGTGACGGAGTATCCGGATGTGTCCCAGGTGCGGTACGCGCTGTTCAGCAGCAATCCGTCAACGGTACGGGTTGTATTGGATCTGAATTATAAGGTGAGTTATCAACTGATCAATCAGAATGACGGATTAATTATCGTTAATTTGAACATGGATGGCCAGGGCGGGAGCTCCGGCGGCGACGGAAGCAAGACGGTCGTGCTGGATGCCGGCCATGGAGGCAGCGATCCGGGAGCGATCAGCGTCACCAAGAAGAAGGAGAAAGACTTCAACCTCGCGGTGGTGCTGAAGGTGCAGCAGCTCCTGCAAAATGATCCGAATATCAATCTGGTGCTCACGCGTGAAAGCGATACTTATCCGACCTTGCCTGACCGGGTGAAAATCGCCGAAAACGTCGGCGCGAACATTTTTATCTCTGTTCATGCGAATTCCGGTTCGGCTACAGCCAGCGGCGTAGAGACTTACTATACCCGAGCGGCAAGTCGAGATTTAGCCAATGTTATGCATAAGCATCTGGTACAAGCCTCCGGCTTGGCCGATCGCAAGGTCCGTACGCAAAGCCTGCACGTGACCCGGGAGACCACCATGCCGGCCGTGCTGCTGGAATGCGGGTACTTAAGCAACAAGAACGATGATGCCTTGCTGGCAACTGACGAATATCGCAACAAGGTAGCCCAAGGCATCGTCGACGGCATCAAAGAATACCTCGGCCTTCAGTGATCGCCGGGCGAAGGAGGAAGGAACCGTGAACAGAAGAAGAAGCTATATCCTCGGCGTCCTGGTTCTTCTGCTCGCCTTGAGCAGCGGCTGCGGGCAGAAGCCGCAGACCGCTCCGAACAACGGAGCAGGGGATGCTGGGACGAACCAGGAGAATGTACAGGCTCCCGACACGGCTACGCCGCAGAATGCGGATTCGTCGCAAGGAGCGGGAGGGACGAATCAGCCTCAGCAGATCACGGCAAACATTGAAGCGTACTTCACCGATGATCAAATGCTGGAGCTCAGCAAAGTCAGCCGGGAGATCGCTTACCCGGCGGAAGAGGACAAATATCTGGCGGCGCTTAAAGCGCTGCAGACCCCGAATGATGCCAAACAGTTCTCCTTGTGGGGCAAAGCCGAATTTCATTCCGCGACATTGAAGGACGGTACAGTCACCGTCGACTTGTCCCTGCCCGATGAAGCGCGTCTAGGCGCAGGCGGGGAGGCGTTGGCGCTTGAGGCGCTGACGAACACCCTGTTTCAATTCAGCGAGGTTCAAGCGATCGACTTATTAGTAGATGGAACTCCCGTGGATACTCTGATGGGGCATGTCGAACTGACGCACCCGTTGTCAAGAAATTAAGGAATCGGGGAGGAACTTGCCCGTCCGCCGTCGAATGAGTATAGAGATCTTTTTTGGAGAAAGGAAGAATTTGATGGCATCCTATAAACGCACGTTTAAACGCAGTACCCAAAAGGCGGTTTCCGCTATGCTGGTCACGGCCATGTGTTTGGGCGGGACTACCGCGGCATTTGCCGAGGAAACGACGACCGCGAACCCTACGCATAACGTCGCAGCCGTATCCTTGTTCAGCGATGTACAAAGCGGATTTTGGGCGGAGAAACATATATACAAGCTGGCGGCCGAAGGAATTCTTCTCGGCGATGCCGGCAAGTTCCGGCCGGGGGATAACGTTACCCAACAGGAAGCCATTACGATGGCCATCCGCTTCATGAATCTGGATTCTCAGTTGGGCAGCGGAACCGGCGCTCCGGCAGATCTGAAGGTCGGCAATTATTTTAAACCTTATCTGGAACTGGCATTGTCGAAAAATCTAATCAATAAAAGTGAAGAGATTGCTGCGACAAAGGAAGGCGAGTCCTGGGGAGAGAAGAAGGCTTCACGGGAATGGGTGGCCAAAATTCTGGTGCGTTCCCTCGGTAAAGATACGGAAGCCAAAGCTTCGGCATCCATGACGACCGGGTTCGCCGATCAATCGAGCATCTCTGCGAACGCGCGGGGTTATGTCAATGTGGCCGTTCAGTTGAACCTGACCAAAGGGGTGGAAGGCAACCGCTTTGATCCGCTTGGCAAAGTCACGCGGGCTCAACTCGCTACGTTCTTCAGCCGCGGCGGTGAATATGTCAATCCGGGTTATGCCAACGTTTACGAGGGCATTGTAACCCAACTGACGGACAGCAAGCTGACGTTGTATACCAATGGTCAACTGAAGGATTTCACGCTGGATAACCGCTCGGTTTATTTTACGAAGGATTCCGAAGTGAGAACAACGCACAGCGCTTTGAAGCTGTACACCAAATTGCTGGTCGTGGATAAGGTGGGCTCGGCCGCTTATGTGGAAGTGACGGATGCGAAGCAGCAACTGGAACGTTCGGAAGGAACCTTGCTGCGGGTTCTTGGCAATAACCAGTTGCTCCTGCTGGTCAATAACACCCCGTTGACCTTAACTTATGATAGTAGTACGTCATTTGTCGATCAATATGGGAACACGATCAAAGTCAGTGACTTAACGCCGGAGAGCACTGTAGTCGTACAGCGTGAAACCTTTACTTCCGAGAAAAAACCGGTGATCGTACAACTGCAATCCGTTGGCAATGTCTCCGGCAGCGGTACGATTTCCAAGGTTGATCTCACTGGGAAAACCGTTACGATCAAAGTAGCCAACGGCACTGAAGAAACCTTCAAATTTGATGACAAGACGATTTTGCTGTACCAAAATCAGGTCTTAAATCAAATGGGGGAAGTGAACGAAGGAGCAACCGTGACTTTTGAGGTTAAGGACGGAGTGCTTGCTTCCTTGGTCGTCACCCAAGCCACCGAACGTACGGTGACCGGCACTTTGCTGGATCTTGTCGGCGATTCGCTGCTCAGCTATACGAACGCAAGCGGCCGTGACGAAATCAAGCGGCTGGCGAAGAACGTGACCGTTCAAATTAACGGGATCGCGGACGCGAGCCTGGACGATCTCATTACGGACGCTAATGGCGGGGACAAGGTGGAAATGACCTTGAATCCGGATGACGAAGTGACCAAGATCGTTGTGACTGGACGGCAATCCATGCAAATGGCGAATGCGACCGTGATCAACTATGATGCCAAATCCAAGGCGCTTACCGTATCTGATGCGGCTGAGAAACCGTACGTGTTCGTGATCGACGATAAGACGAAATACACGTATAACTCAACAGCGCCAACGCTGTCCGGTCTGGAGGCGCTGCTCTCCAAAGGGCGCAGAGTGGATCTGACGGTTGTAGGTTCACGTGTGGTTAGTGTGGAAGTAACCTATAAATACGAAGGCACTTATGTATCGACGAATACCTCGACGAAGAAGGTTGCGATCCTGCTGTCTAACGGCAAAACCGTGGAGATCCCGTATCAGGGAACCACTCCTTCGATCAGCATCTATGGCAAAGCTAGCGCTTCGTTGTCAGATGTCAAATCCGGGGATGCGGTAACCGCGATGCTGACGGCGAACCAAGACGCGCTGCAAACGTTGGCGGTCAAGACCTCCATCCAGTTCGAAATCGCTTCGGTGAATACGTCGAACAGCCGCATTCGGGCGACGGCAGACGGAGTTTCTAGAGACTTCTACGTCGATCAGGCTGTATTGCTTGGCGAAAACGGCGGGGCAATCAGAGTCACCGATCTGAAAGCGGGTCAGACGATTAACGTTACGTTTAATGGGCAGAATGCCGTATCGCTCCAAGTGGTGAAGCTGACGTTGGGCAAGGTTCAAAGCGTCGATGGTTCGACGTTGACGGTGAAGTCTTATGCCGGCAATGTGGAAACATTCAACTTGGCTAGCGGTGTGAAGGTCCAGCGCGGTTCCGAGGTCAGCACGAGCATCAATTCCCTGACAACCAACGATCGTGTTGAGGTTCGCAAGGACACGAACGGCGGAGTGGTGGTCAAAGTATTCACTACGCAGGAACGTAAATTTTCCCGTTACGATGGGGTAAGCAAAGAGATCATCGTGTTGCGGTCCAGTACATCGGATAACAACTACCGGTTTGCGGTGACGCCGGACACCTATATTCACCAAGGTGACACGACAATATCCGTGCAATCCCTCAAGAATAATGATAAAATTGTTTTGTATTTCAACGGAGACAAGCTGGTTGAAATCGAAAAGCAATAATCATTTTTCGTGAGATCAACCGTCTTGATGCGGGATGTTTCCCGGATCAAGGCGGTTTTTTCGCGGATAAATCCGAGCTGCCAGCGGGGCCTCCAGGAAAGGGGTGGAGACATGAACGCGGCTGACGTCCGCCATATTTTAGATACGATCGGTGTCATGTTTCCGGATGCGCGCTGCGAGTTGAACCACGAGAATGCTTTTGAGCTTACGATCGCGGTTCTCCTGTCCGCGCAGTGCACCGATGCAACCGTAAATAAAGTTACGGCCGATCTATTCCAGAAGTACAAGACACCGGAAGATTACGTATCCGTTCCGCTTGAAGAGCTGGAACAGGATATCCGCAAAATCGGCTTGTTCCGCAGCAAAGCGAAGCATATCCAGAACCTGTGCCATATTTTGCTGGAGCGATATGGCGGGGAGGTGCCGCGGGAACACGAGCGATTGGTTGAACTTCCCGGGGTGGGACGGAAGACGGCGAATGTCGTGGTATCCAACGCCTTTGGCGTTCCGGCCATCGCTGTCGATACGCATGTGGAGCGCGTCAGCAAACGACTCGGTTTGGCCGGCTGGAACGACTCCGTACTAGAGGTAGAGAAGAAGCTGATGAAGCGGGTTCCCCGAGAAGAGTGGACTTTAACGCATCATCGCTTGATTTTCTTCGGAAGGTACCATTGCAAGGCGCAAAACCCGAAATGTGAAGTCTGTCCGCTGCTTGACGTGTGCCGGGAGGGCAAGAAACGTATGAAAACGCCGCAAAACAGAAAAAATAAGAAAAGCGCGGCAAAGTAAGATAACGAATAGGTGAGGATGAGAGACCCCATGAGATGCATTTCTGTGTATACCGATAACTTTGAGCAGTTCTCGGACGTATTTGAGCAAGTGATTGATCTGAATTTGGGCGAAAACGACGAACGTGAGGTCGAAGGCTTGGTTGTCAGCGACTCCGGCGAAGTGCCTGAGCATTATTTGGAACGGATGTCCGTTAAACCGGAAGTGGTCGTGATGAAGGATAAGACCAGAGGCATTACGATTTTGCAGCATGGCAAGGTATTTGAGATCCTGCTGCCGGCGGAAACGGCGAAAGTGGTCGGTTAAGCGGGGCGAAATCCCATAAGTCTAAGCGAAATAGAATCCCCTCCGAGGATTCGTGCAGATTGCACGGCTCCCCGGAGGGGATTTTTTGCGTTGTTCCATTGAGAATTTCAAATGTAATCGAATACATGTTATTTATGCGTCATATAAACTAACGTGGATTATGGCTCATTTGTTAACTGTCCGCAAAAACAAGGGAATTTGGTGATATCTTAATTGACGTTATTTTTACACAAACCTATGATTAAGATAAATTTTTACAGTTTATTCAAAGAATTCAGGCCTGAATCTTTGAAAAGCTGACATCACCGTCGAAGAAAGGAGAGCAAATCGTATGAGCTCGATAACCGAAGCCGCCTGTTCGTCCGCAAGCGGGGAGATCGCCAGGCATCCCTGCTATAGCGAGGAAGCGCACCGTTATTTTGCGCGGATGCATGTTCCGGTGGCTCCGGCTTGCAACATCCAATGCCATTATTGCAATCGAAAATTCGACTGTGTCAACGAGAGCCGTCCCGGCGTGGTCAGCGAATTGCTGACCCCGGAGGAAGCGATCCGAAAGGTCACGGTCGTTGCGGCTCAGCTCCTTCAGTTATCCGTCGTCGGCATCGCCGGCCCGGGCGATCCTCTCGCCAATGCCGGGCAAACATTCCGCACGTTCCGGGGAGTCCGGGAAGCCGTTCCCGATGTCACGCTTTGCTTGAGCACCAACGGCCTGACGCTGATGAAGCATATCGGGGAGATCGTCCGGCTAGGCATTGCGCATGTGACGATAACGATCAATGCGGTGGACCCGGATATCGGCAGCCAAATCTACGGATGGGTGTACGACGAGGAAGAGGGCCGCAAATACGAGGGGAGGGAGGCGGCCGGCCGGTTGATATCCCAGCAGCTTCAAGGGTTGAAGGCGTTAAGCGACAAGGGCGTGCTGGTTAAGGTGAATTCCGTACTGATCCCGGGTGTCAACGACAGGCATCTGCCGGTCGTCTCGCGGACGGTGAAGGAATTAGGCGCATTTATGCACAACATTATGCCGCTGATTATCGCGCCCGGCAGCCGCTACGAGCAGGAAGGGCGAAAGGCGCCGACTCCCCGACAGCTGCACGCGGTACAAGCGGCATGCGGGGAGGAAGGATCGCGGATCATGCGGCATTGCCGGCAATGCCGCGCGGATGCGATCGGGTTGCTCGGCGAGGACCGGAGCGGCGATTTCACCCGAGAGAAGCTGGCATCCGCTCCGAGGCTTGATCTGGAGGCGCGCCGGCAAATGCAAAGCGATCTCGAGGCGAAGGTCAGGCAACTGGAGGAACGCAAAGCGGCCCGGACGGTCGCCGGGAATATGGCGCAGCCCGCCGGTTGCGCTTGTGCGGGCACCGGGGCAGCGGCGGATGCGGGAAGCGGCGCCGGCTATCGGCTCCGCGTGGCGGTCGCCTCCCGCGGAGAAGGGCGGGTGAATCTGCATTTCGGCCATGCCAAAGAATTTATGGTGTATGAAACCGACGGCGAAACCGTATCCTTCCTCGGCGTTCGCAAGGTGCAGGCCTATTGCCAAGGGCGGGCCAACTGCAATGGCGACAAGGCGGCCACGCTGAGGGAAATCATAGCCGGGTTAAGCGATTGTTCCGCCCTCTTCTCCGCCGGCATCGGCAAAGTGCCGGAAGCCAAGCTGAAGGCGGCGGGGATCATCCCGGTGGTCAAACCCGGTTCGATCGAGGAGTTGATCCTGGAACATGCCAAATACGAGCGTTATTTGTATTTTTCGTCAACCGGGCATCATTCAATTTCAAATAAACGGAGGTCATTTCTATGAGACAAATCGCGTTTTACGGAAAAGGCGGAATCGGAAAATCCACGACTTCGCAAAATACGTTGGCTCAACTGGCCAAAAAGTTCAATCAAAAAATCATGATCGTCGGCTGCGACCCAAAAGCGGACTCCACCCGGCTGATTCTTAACACGAAGGCACAGCAAACCGTGTTGCATTTGGCTGCGGAGCGGGGATCGGTTGAGGATCTGGAGCTGGCGGACGTGATTCAGGAAGGATTCGGCGGCATCCAATGCGTGGAATGCGGCGGGCCGGAACCGGGCGTCGGCTGCGCGGGGCGCGGCATCATTACGGCCATCAACTTCCTGGAGGAAGAAGGCGCGTACGAAGGTCTGGATTTCGTATCGTACGACGTGCTCGGCGATGTCGTTTGCGGCGGTTTCGCCATGCCGATCCGCGAGAAAAAAGCGGAGGAAATCTACATTGTGTGTTCCGGCGAAATGATGGCGATGTACGCGGCCAACAACATTGCCCGGGGCATTTTGAAATACGCCAACAGCGGCGGCGTCCGGCTCGGCGGCTTGATCTGCAACAGCCGGAACACGGACCGCGAAGATGAACTTATCACCGAGTTGGCCCGCCGCCTGAACACGCAAATGATTCATTTCGTTCCGCGGGACAACGTTGTCCAACGCGCCGAACTGCGGCGCATGACCGTCACCCAATACAACGAGGCCCATGCTCAAACCGCCGAATACGAGCAGTTGGCCGACAAAATTCTGCATAACGATAGGCTGACGATCCCGACGCCGATCAGCATGGATGAGCTGGAAGATTTGCTCATGGAATTCGGGGTGATCGAAAACGAGGAGACCGTCGCCGCCCAAATGAAAGCCGCGCTTTAAGGCGCGGCGGGCAAGCGGTGCCATGTTTATCCCATAGAAAATGAAGGAGCGGGAGGTAGGAGAATGGGGACGACGGACGTAATCCAAAACAGGCAACACATCGAGGAGATGCTGGACATCTTCCCGGAGAAAGCCAAAAAAGAACGCAAACGGCATTATGAGGTCATGGAGGAGGATCACAAGCAGGATTGCGGCAAATGCGCGATCAAATCCAACGTGAAGTCGCGTCCGGGCGTGATGACGATTCGCGGCTGCGCCTATGCCGGCTCCAAAGGCGTGGTATGGGGGCCGATCAAGGATATGGTGCACATCAGCCACGGCCCGATCGGCTGCGGCCAATACAGTTGGGGGACGAGACGGAATTACGCAAACGGCCTGCTTGGGATCGACAATTTTACGGCGATGCAGGTGACCAGCGATTTTCAGGAAACGGATATCGTGTTTGGCGGAGACAAGAAGCTGGAGGTCATCTGCCGCGAGATCAAGGAAATGTTTCCTTTGGCGAAGGGGATTACGATTCAATCAGAGTGCCCGGTCGGCCTGATCGGCGATGATATCGAGGCGGTCGCCAAGAAGATGAGCAAGGAGCTCGGCATCCCGATCGTGCCGGTCCGCTGCGAAGGCTTCAGGGGCGTCAGCCAATCGCTGGGCCATCACATCGCCAACGACGCGATTCGCGATTTTCTCATGGGCCGGGCGGAGCTCAAGGAATGCGGCCCGTACGACGTCAATATCATCGGCGATTACAACATCGGCGGCGATGCCTGGGCGTCGCGGATTCTGCTGGAGGAAATGGGGCTCCGGGTCATCGGGCAGTGGTCCGGCGACGGCACGCTCCAGGAAATCATGACCGCCCACAAAGCCAAGCTGAATTTGATCCACTGTTTCCGCTCCATGAACTATATGTGCGAAGTGATGGAACGGGAGTACGGCATTCCCTCCATGGAATACAACTTTTTCGGGCCGACCAGAACGATCGAAAGCTTGCGGGCCATCGCCGCCCGCTTCGACGATACGATCCGGGCCAACTGCGAGAAGGTCATCGCCAGATACCAAGGGGAGATGGAGAAGGTCGTCGCCAAATACCGTCCCCGGTTGGAGGGGAAAAAGGTGATGCTGCTGATCGGCGGCCTGCGGGCCCGCCATACGATCGGTGCCTACGAGGATCTGGGCATGGAGATCGTGGCCACCGGTTACGAATTCGCCCACAAGGACGACTATTTAAAAACGATCCCCGAGCTGCGCCAAGCGACGATTCTGATGGACGATCCCGGGGCTTACGAGCTGGAGGAGCTGGCGCAGCGGCTGAACATCGATTTGATGNAGGGCGGGTGAATCTGCATTTCGGCCATGCCAAAGAATTTATGGTGTATGAAACCGACGGCGAAACCGTATCCTTCCTCGGCGTTCGCAAGGTGCAGGCCTATTGCCAAGGGCGGGCCAACTGCAATGGCGACAAGGCGGCCACGCTGAGGGAAATCATAGCCGGGTTAAGCGATTGTTCCGCCCTCTTCTCCGCCGGCATCGGCAAAGTGCCGGAAGCCAAGCTGAAGGCGGCGGGGATCATCCCGGTGGTCAAACCCGGTTCGATCGAGGAGTTGATCCTGGAACATGCCAAATACGAGCGTTATTTGTATTTTTCGTCAACCGGGCATCATTCAATTTCAAATAAACGGAGGTCATTTCTATGAGACAAATCGCGTTTTACGGAAAAGGCGGAATCGGAAAATCCACGACTTCGCAAAATACGTTGGCTCAACTGGCCAAAAAGTTCAATCAAAAAATCATGATCGTCGGCTGCGACCCAAAAGCGGACTCCACCCGGCTGATTCTTAACACGAAGGCACAGCAAACCGTGTTGCATTTGGCTGCGGAGCGGGGATCGGTTGAGGATCTGGAGCTGGCGGACGTGATTCAGGAAGGATTCGGCGGCATCCAATGCGTGGAATGCGGCGGGCCGGAACCGGGCGTCGGCTGCGCGGGGCGCGGCATCATTAAGGCCATCAACTTCCTGGAGGAAGAAGGCGCGTACGAAGGTCTGGATTTCGTATCGTACGACGTGCTCGGCGATGTCGTTTGCGGCGGGGTTGTAGATGGG
>NZ_FCOQ01000019.1 GCF_900021165.1 Paenibacillus phocaeensis
CGGCATCCCGATCGTGCCGGTCCGCTGCGAAGGCTTCAGGGGCGTCAGCCAATCGCTGGGCCATCACATCGCCAACGACGCGATTCGCGATTTTCTCATGGGCCGGGCGGAGCTCAAGGAATGCGGCCCGTACGACGTCAATATCATCGGCGATTACAACATCGGCGGCGATGCCTGGGCGTCGCGGATTCTGCTGGAGGAAATGGGGCTCCGGGTCATCGGGCAGTGGTCCGGCGACGGCACGCTCCAGGAAATCATGACCGCCCACAAAGCCAAGCTGAATTTGATCCACTGTTTCCGCTCCATGAACTATATGTGCGAAGTGATGGAACGGGAGTACGGCATTCCCTCCATGGAATACAACTTTTTCGGGCCGACCAGAACGATCGAAAGCTTGCGGGCCATCGCCGCCCGCTTCGACGATACGATCCGGGCCAACTGCGAGAAGGTCATCGCCAGATACCAAGGGGAGATGGAGAAGGTCGTCGCCAAATACCGTCCCCGGTTGGAGGGGAAAAAGGTGATGCTGCTGATCGGCGGCCTGCGGGCCCGCCATACGATCGGTGCCTACGAGGATCTGGGCATGGAGATCGTGGCCACCGGTTACGAATTCGCCCACAAGGACGACTATTTAAAAACGATCCCCGAGCTGCGCCAAGCGACGATTCTGATGGACGATCCCGGGGCTTACGAGCTGGAGGAGCTGGCGCAGCGGCTGAACATCGATTTGATGGGAGCGGGGGTCAAAGAGAAGTACGTCTATCACAAAATGGGCATCCCGTTCCGGCAAATGCATTCCTGGGATTACAGCGGGCCTTACCACGGGTTCGACGGGTTTCGGGTGTTTGCCCGCGACATGGATATGGCCGTCAACAGCCCGGTATGGAAACTGGTTCAAGCGCCGCGGCGCGAGGAGGTGACGGCGTGAGCGATAACGGAACGATTTTGGATCATAACAAGCTGTTCGAGGAGGAACGATACGTCCGGCAACGGGAACGGAAACGGGAGTTCGAAGGCGCTTGTCCCGAAGAAGAGGTGCTGCGAACCGCAGCGTATACCCGGTCCAAGGAGTATTCGGACAAAAACTTCGAGCGGCAGGCGGTAGTCGTCAATCCGGCCAAAGCTTGCCAACCGCTCGGGGCGGTGATGGCGGCGCTGGGATTCGAGAAGACGCTGCCGTTCGTCCACGGTTCGCAGGGCTGCACCGCGTATTTCCGCAGCCACTTTGCCCGGCACTTCAAAGAGCCGGTGCCCGCGGTCTCCTCGTCGATGACCGAAGACGGAGCGGTATTCGGCGGCATGCGCAATCTGATCGACGGTCTGGAAACGAGCATCGCCCTATACAAGCCGTCGATGATCGCGATGAGCACCACCTGCATGGCCGAAGTCATCGGCGACGACTTGTCGGCCTTTATCGGGAACGCGCGCAAGGAAGGCGTTCTGCCGGAAGGCATGCCGATACCGTTCGCCAATACGCCAAGCTTTTCCGGCTCCCATATTACCGGCTACGACCATATGCTGAAGGCGATTCTAAGCTATTTGTACGAACGCGCTGGCGAGCAGGACATAGCTGCTGCAGGCGGGAAGCTGAACGTCTTGCTCGGGTTTGAACCCTATACGGGCAATTTTGCCGAACTGAAGCGCATCTTGGAGCTGTTCGGCGCGGAGTACACCGTCCTCGGGGACCATAGCGAGAACTTCGACTCCGGCGCGGATGGGTCGTACGCTTATTATTACGGCGGCACCCGACTGGCCGACGTGCCTTCGGCGGCAAAGGCGAAAGGGGCGTTGGCGCTGCAAAAACACGGCTTGCGCAAAACGATCGCCTATATGGAGGAGGCTTGGGGGCAAAGAGTGCAGGCGATGCACACGCCGCTAGGCGTCGGGGCCACTGACCGGCTGCTTGAAGCGATCGCCGGGCTGACGGGCATACCGATACCGCAAAGCCTGTTGGCGGAACGGGCGCGAACCGTTGATGCGATGACCGATTCCCACAATTATTTACACGGGAAGCGGGTGGCGATGGCCGGCGATCCCGACCTGCTGCTCGGCTTGATCGGCTTTGGTCTGGAGCTCGGCATGGAGCCGGTCCACATCGTCTGCTCGAACGGGGATCCGGAGTTCGAGCGGGAGGCGCGGCTGCTACTGGACGCGAGCCCTTACGGGGCCGAGGCGAAGGTGCATGTCGGCCGCGATCTGTGGCATATGCGCTCCCTGCTGTTCAATGAGCCGGTGGACCTTGCCATCGGCAGCAGTCATTTGAAATATGCCGCGAAGGAAGCCGGGGTGCCATTGCTGCGAATCGGTTTCCCGATTTTTGACCGGCATCACTTGCAGCGTTATCCGGTCATCGGCTATCAAGGGGCGCTGAACTTGCTGATGATGTTCGTCAATACGGTGTTGGAGCAGCTCGATGAGCAGGCTCCGGCCCATAGCTTTGACCTTGTGCGTTAATCGTACAGGGTCAAACGGTTATCGACGGGAATAGCGACTTCGGAAAGCGGGAGGGATCGAACGGATGGAAGCGATCAGAATCACGGGTTATACGGGAGCTCAGGAATCCTGCGGCAAAGAAGCGCCGCAAAGCAAACCCTGCCCGCGGCCGAAACCAGGCGCCGCTACAGGGGGGTGTTCGTTCGACGGCGCGCAAATCGCGCTGCTGCCGATCGCGGATGCGGCCCATCTGGTTCACGGTCCCGGCGCATGCGCGGGAAACAGCTGGGAAACGAGGGGCAGCTTGTCGAGCGGCCCCCGGCTGGCGTCGTACGGCTTTACGACCGATTTGAGCGAGCGGGACATTATTTTCGGCGGGGAAAAAAAGCTGCGCGAAGCGCTCGAATATCTCGCGAAGCGGTATTCGCCTCCGGCGATCTTCGTCTATGGCACCTGCGTCTCGGCGCTGACGGGCGAGGATATCGATGCGGTCTGCAAACGGGCAACCGAGGAGCTCGGATTGGCGTGCGTTCCTGTCAATAGCCCGGGGTTTGTCGGCAGCAAAAACCTGGGCACCCGGCTGGCCGGGGAGGCGCTGTTTCAACATGTGATCGGGACGGTGGAGCCGCCCGACGTCTCGGACTCCGCGGTCAATTTGATCGGCGAATACAATATCGCCGGCGAGCTTTGGGATATCGAAAAACTGCTGAATCAGGCGGGCATGCGCCTTCACGCCAAAATTACCGGAGACGGCCGGTTTCATGAAATTGCCGGAGCTCACCGCGCAAAAGCCAATATGATCGTATGCAGCCGTGCGCTGCTGGGTCTCGGCGTCAAAATGGAGCAAAAATACGGGATTCCCTATTTTGAAGGTTCCTTCTATGGGGCCAAAGAAACGAGCTATTCCCTGCGGCAACTGGCTTATCTGCTGAATCAGCGGGAGGTGGAGCGGCGTGTCGATCGCCTGGTGGAGCACGAAGAGGCGCGGGTGCAGCGGGCTTTGGCCCCCTATCGCAAGAAGCTTAAAGGCAAGCGGGCCGTGCTGTACACGGGCGGCGTCAAAAGCTGGTCGGTCCTCACGGCGCTTCAGGAGCTCGGGATCACCGTCGTCGGCGTCGGCACAAACAAAAGCACCGCCGGCGATATCGCCCGGATTGCCGAAAGGGTCGGAGAGGATGCGGCGTACATCGCCGAAGGGGGAGCCGGCCGCATTTTGAAGACGGTGCGCGAGCGTAAGGCCGACATGGTCATTGCCGGCGGCCGCAACATGTATATGGCGCTTAAAGAACAGATCCCGTTCGTGGACATCAATCAGGAACGGCATACCGCATACGCGGGGTATGACGGGGTAATCCGCCTGGCCGAACAGCTGGCGAACGCGCTGGAACATCCGGTGTGGGGCTTGGTCCGCTCGCCCGCTCCGTGGGAGAGGGGGGCGTCATCATGACCGTAAGGAAGAGCTCCAAACCACTGGACTGCAATCCGTTGAAGATCAGCCAGCCGCTCGGCGGGGTGCTGGCGCTGCAGGGAATTTACCGCTCGATGCCGATCATACACGGGTCGCAGGGCTGCGCGTCGTTCGCCAAGGCGCTGCTGACCCGTCATTACCGCGAACCGGTGGCGCTACAAACGACCGCGCTGCAGGAAATGGACGTCATTTTCGATGCCGACCGGAACCTGGAGGAAGCGTTGGAAACGGTGCTGGAGCAGCATCGCCCGGATTGCCTAGGGGTCGTCAGCACCGCGTTGACGGAAGCGTCGGGAACCGATTACGCCGGCAAAGTGAAAAAGTTCAAGCGCGACCGGAACCCGAAGGATACGCTGCTGGTGGCCTGCTCGCTTCCCGACTATCGCGGTTCTCTGGAATCGGGGTTCAGCGCGATGGTCGAAACCCTCATCGACGGTCTGCTGGAGCAGGCGGGACGCCGGGTCCAAAAACCGGTCAAACGTCAAATCAATCTGCTCCCCGGGTCGTTTCTGACGGCGGGGGACGTGATGGAGCTCAAAGAAATCATCGGCTCCTTCGGCTTTGAAGTCATCGCCCTTCCGGATTTGTCGACCTCGTTGTCCGGGCATTTGCTGACGGGGTTCACGCCTTTGACCCGCGGCGGGGTGCCGGTGGATGCGGCCCGGCAGATGCTGCGTTCCGAATTCACCATCGCGGTCGGCTCCAGCATGGAGCGCCCGGCCCGCCGGCTGCATAACGGAGCGGGGATTCCGTACCGCGTATTCGACGGCATTACGGGGCTCAAGGCCAGCGACGCGTTTTTTTACTTTTTGCAGGAATTCAGCCGGGAACCCGTTCCCGTCCGGTATCGCTGGCAGCGGGAAAATTTGCTTGACGCTATGCTCGACGCCCACTTTGATTATGCGGGGGCAACGGCGGTGATCGCCCTGGAGCCGGATCATCTGCGTTCGTCCGTCGCTTGGCTGGAGGAGATGGGCGTGGAGTTTAGCGCTCTCGTTGCGTCTTATGATGCGCCGAGCCTAAGGGAAGCGGAACGGGACATCTGGATCGGTGATTTCGAGGATGCCGAACGGCTGGCGGAAGGCGCCAAGCTCTGGATCAGCAATTCCCACGGCAAAAGCGGTGCCGAGCGCTCTGCGGCCGCGTTTATGGCGGCGGGGTTTCCGATCCTTGACGAGCTGGGGGCGTACACGTCCTTAACGGTCGGATACCGGGGAACGATGGAGCTGATTCATAAGACGGGCAACCGGCTGATCCAAAGGGAGGGGGATTATCGTCATGCGAGTCGCGTTCGCCACGGATGACGGGCGGCATGTGAACGCCCATTTCGGGCATAGCCCGAGGTTTGCGGTCTATGAGGTGAGGCCGGGATCCGCCGTTTTCTTGGAGGAGCGCAGCTTACCGGCGCAGATCGCGCAAGACGAGCTTGGCAAAATCGACGCGCGGATCGCCCTGATCGAGGATTGCACGCTCGTGTTTCTGGTGCAGATCGGGGCCTCCGCAGCGGCGCGCGTCACCCGGCGGAAAATGATGCCGGTCAAAGTACCGACGGGCGTGGGAATCGAAGATCAGATCGGCAAGTTGCTGGAGATGTTGCGCGGCAAACCGCCGATGTGGCTGAGCAAGGTGCTGCTGGCCGAGGAGGAAGCCGGGAACGGCGGGAACCCTTTGGAAGCAAAGGAGGGATAACGATGGAAGAAGCTTTAAGCGGGGAAACCCGTATTTCCCGTTTACCTCCCGGGCCAAGCTGGAGCGGTTCGCGCTAACCTGTTTGAAAGAAGCGTTGAGAGGGCTGGAGCGTTACAGGAATGTAGCTACAAACGAAACGGTTAACCTAGGCGATCGGAAGAAAAGGGAGGAGCAATCGGATGGCGAATAGGCGTACATCGAAGCCGGCAACAGGTCTTCACGGTTTCGTCTCCGCATCAACGCGGGAGTCTCTCCGGTACGAACGCCAGCAAAAGCTGCTGGGAGCGGAGGGCCAGCGGAAGCTAAAAGAGGCGACCGTGATGGTGGCCGGCATCGGCGGACTTGGCGGAACGGCCGCGCTCTACTTGGCCGCAGCCGGCATCGGACGCCTGATTCTGGCGCATGAGGGCGTCATCCGGGAACCGGATCTGAACCGCCAAATCTTGATGGATGCCGACCGTATCGGCAAGGAACGGATCGCAACTGCGGTGCGAAATCTGAAGCGCATTAACCCGGACGTCGACATCGAAGGGCATAATGCCAAAATTACGGAAGAGAGCGAACCCTGGGTGAGGCGTGCGGATCTCGTGATCGACGCGCGGTACGATTTTCCCGAACGGTACGAGTTGAACCGGTTGTGCGTCGCGGCGGGCAAACCTTTGGTCGAAGCGGCCATGTACGGCTTTGAGGTGTCGCTGACGACGATCGTTCCCGGCTTAACCCCTTGTCTCGCGTGCTTATACCCGGAGCGGGAACAGGAGTGGGAGCCTTTTGGGTTTCCGGTGTTGGGCGCCACCTCCGGCTTGGCCGGCTGTCTGGCCGCGATGGAGGCGGTGAAGTGGATCGCCGGGGTCGGTCGTCCGTTTCTGCAGGTCATGCACCGGATCTATACGCTGGATATGAGCAGTTATGTCGTGTCGCTGCGCCGGAATCCGGATTGCGCTTGCTGCAAGGGAATATAGGGGGGTAGCGTACCGATGGGCTTGCTGCGGATTTGCGATACAACGCTGCGTGACGGGGAGCAGGCGGCCGGCGTCGCTTTCACCGGGGAGGAGAAGCTGGAAATCGCCAAAAGCCTGGCCGCTTGCGGTGTTGAGCAGGCCGAAGCGGGAATACCCGCGATGGGCGAAGAGGAGCGCGAGACGATCCGCCGGATTGTCTCACTGGGGCTTCCAATCCGGTGGATCGCTTGGAACCGGGCGCGCCGCTCCGATATTGACGCCTCGCTTGCGGCCGGGGTTGATTGGGCTCATATCTCGCTGCCCGTATCGGCGATCCAGATGCGAGCCAAGCTGGGAGCGGGTCCGTCCGAAATCCTGGAGCTCGGGAAAGCGGCGGCGGTTTATGCATTGGCAAAGGGGCTTGCGGTCTCGATCGGTTTTGAGGACGCTTCTCGCGCTGATCTGTCGTTTTTGCGGGAGTTGATGAACGCCTTCCGGCGGGAGGGAGTCCGCCGCTTCCGTTATGCCGATACGCTGTCGGTTCATCATCCCGGCGAATTGGCTGCGCGAATTTCCGCACTGCTCGCCGGCTTCCCGCCGGAGATCGAGCTGGAAATTCACTGCCACAACGATTTCGGGTTGGCGACGGCCAATACGCTTGCCGCCGTGCAGGCCGGAGCCAAGTGGGCCAGCACGACCGTGCTCGGTATCGGCGAACGGGCGGGCAACGCGCCGCTTGAAGAAGTGGTGATGGCCTGGAAGCATATCTACCATGGGACATGCGCGGTGCGTGCCGAAAGCATGAAGGCGCTGGCAGAGCTTGTGGCCCGGGCGTCCGGGCGCGAGATCCCGGCAACCCGGCCGCTGCTCGGTCGAATGGCTTTCGCCCACGAATCGGGCATTCACGTGGACGGCTTGCTCAAAGATCGCCGCACCTATCAAACCCTAAACCCCGAAGAGCTCGGGATGAGCCACGAATTCCTGCTCGGCAAGCATTCCGGCCGAAGTTCGGTTCGTCAAGCGCTGCGGAAGGAAGGGATGGAGGTAAGCGAGGGGATCGTCGCTTCATTGCTGAAGCGGCTGCGGCGGACGGCGGGTGAACGCAAGCGACCGGTCGACGTCTCCGAACTGAAGCAATGGGCGATCGAAGAACAGATACGGCAGCTTTAAAACACGAAGCGACAGCACGGATAAAACTCCCCGTCAAGCGGATTGCCCGACGGGGAGTTTAGTCGTTTTTCAGACGAGAGGAGATCCACAGCAGGCCGAAGGACAGCAGAATGGTGCAGCCTGTCAGCGCCCAGGCGAGCGGCAGGTTTCCGGCGTCGACGGCAAAATAAATCGCCGTCGGGATCGTTTGCGTCCGGCCGGGGATGTTGCCGGCAATCATCATCGTCGCCCCGAATTCGCCGAGCGCACGGGCAAAGCCAAGAATAAACGCCGCTTGCAAGGAGCGGGAGGCGAGGGGCAGCACAATATACCGCAGCACCTGCCATTCTCCGGCACCTTGCGAGCGGGCCGCGTCTTTCAGCTCCGGATCCACCGCATGAAAGCCGGACTTCAGCGTTTGATAGATCAGCGGGAAGCTGACGACGGCTGCGGCAACCACCGCGCCAAGCGGGCGGAACACGAAGCTCAGGTGAAACAGGGTTTCTGCGGCTTGTCCGATCCAGCCGTTCTTTCCCAGCACCACAAGCAAAATAAAACCAACTACGCTTGGCGGCAGCACGAGCGGCAGGAGAAAGACCGTCTCTACCAGCGTTTTTCCGTAGAAGGAAGCGGCGGACACCCGCCATGCCGCCAGTAGTCCCGCCATAAAAGCGATGACGGTGGCGGCGATGGATACTTGCAGCGATAAGACGACAGGTTCCCAAAAGGATTCCGAAATTCCTAGTGCATGCATCAGCGATTACTCCGCCGGGCTGAATCCGTATTTGCTGAACACCTGCCGGGCGGGGTCGCTCCGCAAAAAGTCATAGAAGGCTTTGGCCTCGTCCGGATGGGCGCTGTTCTTCAAGACCCCGACCGGATAGGCGATCGGATCATGGCTTTCGGGTTCCACACTCAAGGCCACTTTCACCTTATCGGAAAGGGCGGCGTCGGTTTTGTACACGAACCCGGCGTCGACGTTTCCGGTTTCGACGTAGGACAACACCTGCTTGACGTCTTTCGTCAGCACCAGCTTGGACTGCAGGTTATCCCACAGCTTATGGAAAGCAAGGGTTTGCTGCGCGTATTTCCCGGCCGGGACGGATTCGGGCGTGCCGATGGCGATGTCGCCGAGATTAGCCAGATCCTCGATTTTGTCGATCTGCACGGTACCGTTCTTCGGAACGACCAGCACCAGTTCATTATTGAGCAGGTTTGCCGTCAGTTGGTTGTCCACGAGTCCCTTGTCGCTCAAGGCTTCCATTTGTTTGGTCCCGGCGGACAGGAACAGGTCGGCGGGAGCGCCTTGTTCGATTTGCTGCTGGAGCGTGCCGGAGGCGGCATAATTGAAGGTCAGCTGGATATTGCCGTGTTCGGCTTCGTACAGGCTCTTAAGCTCATTCAGACTATCGGTCAAGCTGGCGGCGGCGGAGATGAGCAGTTCGACCGGCTCGGCGGCTTCGCTAGGGTCATCGGCTGTGGTTGAAGCTTGGGTATTCTTGCCGCTGCTTTGTTCGGCACTGACCGAAGCGGCATCCTTCGGCGAAGCGGTGTTCCCGGCGCATCCGGCGGATGTGAGCAAAATGAGGGAAGTGAATATGGCTAAAAAAGGGAGTTTGAAATATTTATTCATATCGAATCCTCCTGGATATATCTAGTTATAGCTAGATTATACGAAACATAACGATCTGTATAGGTATGTGGGGGGGATTTCGTTGAAAAAAAGGGAAATCCCCGGTAAGATGAGTCTAGTTGCATGAACTAGGGCGAAACGGATGAAGGAGAAAGACATGACTGAACCGATCTCTTATACGGCGGAGGAAATCGCCAAGCTGTTAAAGGTATCTAAGTTAACCGTATATGATCTGATCAAAAAAGGGGAGCTTCCCGCTTACCGTGTCGGCAAGCAGATGAGAGTGGATTCGACCGATCTGGAGGCCTACAAGCACAGGGCGAAGAGCGGGGTTTTATCGCCCGCTGCCGCGGCGACCCCGGTCTTCCAGGCCCCCTATACCGTGCCAGTTCGCCAGGATGCCGATGGGGGAGAAGTGCGGGGCGGGGGAAGGACGCTGGTCATAACCGGGCAGGATCCGGGGCTCGACCTGCTGGCCAAAGCGCTGGAATCCAAGAGCCGGGCGTATCGTCCGCTGCGTTCTTTTGCCAGCAGTATGGACAGCTTGGTGGCGATGTATAACGGTGCGGCGGATATCGTGAGCACCCATCTGTATGACGGGGACACTGGGGAATACAATTTGCCTTACCTCCGCAAGCTGTTCATCTCGCTTCCTTATCTGGTTCTGAATTTTGCCTCTCGCCGGGCTGGCTTCTACGTCAAGCAGGGGAACCCGCTGGGGATCCGGTCTTGGGAGGACTTGGCCCGTCCCGGGGTCCGCTTGATCAACCGGGAGAAAGGGTCGGGAGCCCGGGTGCTGCTGGATGAGCAGCTCCGCAAGCACGAGATCTCGCCGGCTTCCGTTAACGGCTACACCCAAGAGGAGACCTCCCATATGGGGCTCGGTGGGCGAATCGCCCTGGGCCAGGCGGACGTCGGTGTCGGCAGCGAACGGCCCGCCCGCATTGCGGGGCTTGAGTTCATCCCGCTTACGCTTGAACGGGTGGATTTGGTTGTGTTGAACAAGCCGGAGAACCGCGAATGGATTGCCAAGCTTCGTGAGGTGCTGGAATCCTCCGAGCTGCGCGAGGTGCTGGCGTCTTTGGGCGATTACGACCTGTCGCTCACCGGGCAAGTGCTGGCGGATCGGGAGGCGGGTTTATATTAGTAGGGTCAGGAACAAGCCGCAAGCGGCTGAACCGCCTCTCTTGGGAGGCGGTTTTTTTAA
>NZ_FCOQ01000020.1 GCF_900021165.1 Paenibacillus phocaeensis
AACCGCCTCTCTTGGGAGGCGGTTTTTTTAATGGCTTCAGCCGGTTGAATGATTCGTGCGCAAGCGTTGCATGAGGATTCATAGGAATAGCGGATGCCGGGGGCGGCGGGGAAATTAACGGCTGGAGTGCAGCTATTTTCACCGATTCTGGGGTTATTCCGAAAATAGCTGCGATAATGCAGTTAATTGCACGAAAAAAGCCGATTTTCTCAAAATCACAGAAAATAACTGTACCTGTGCGACTATTTAGCGGATTAGATAAAAATGTGGGAAAATAACGGCATCTGCGCACTTATTAGGATGAGTTCATCCCATTCAGTTCCTGCTTGCTAGCGAGGTAAGGGGCTAGGCATGAGTCCATCTGCCAAGCTGAAGCTGATAGATATGACCTGGAAGAAGAAGATCCCCGGCGAGGAGCGTTTCCAAGCGCACAGGGAAATGTTAAAATGTGATTAATCAAAATCAAAATGAAACTTGATTTCGCAGCGTGGAAAACGGAGGGGCTTAGATGGATCGGACGATAACGGAGACGGAGTACACCCTGCAGGAGCGGCTGCATCGGCTGCGGGACTTGCTGGAGGGAGAAGGGGATCTGACCGCGGAGGCGGAGCTGCGCGAGGTTGGCGATAAGCTGGGCCGGCGGGAGCTGGTAGCGGCGTTTTGCGGCCATTTTTCGGCGGGGAAGTCGAGTCTGATTAACGCATTATGCGGAAAATCGGTGATGCCGGCCAGTCCGCTTCCGACCAGTGCCAATGTGGTGCTGATCCGGGAAGGGGAACCGCGCGCGCTGCTGACGCCGGCCGATCCGGCTAAACCTAAGGTGGAAGTGCCGGTGGACGAGGTGGCGGCTTATTGCCGCAACGGCGAAGAATATGCCCGCGTCGAGCTTTGGGATCAGGTGAAGCTGCCGCCTCGCGGCGGCGTTCTGCTGGATACCCCGGGGGTGGACTCGAATGATGCCGGTCATGCGATGGCGACCCACTCCGCTTTGCATCTGGCGGACGTTGTGTTTTATGTGATGGATTATAATCACGTGTCCTCGGAGACGAATCTAAGCTTTGCCAAATCGCTGAGCGATTACGGGAAGCCGGTATATATGGTTGTGAACCAAATTGATAAGCACCGGGAAGAGGAGCTGGCCTTTACGGACTATCAGGCGTCGGTCAGCCAGGCTTTTCAGGCATGGAATATCGCGGCGAAGGGGATCTTTTATCTATCTTTAAAACAGGACGATGCTCCCGGGAATATGCTGCCGCAGCTGCGGGAAGCCATTCGCGCCTTGTTTGATCAGGGAGACGGATTGCTGGAATACGGCGCTTATGCCTCGGCAGCCCAGTCGGTGGAAGGTTACCTGGCCCGGGCTTCTGAGGCGGAGCAAGCTCGGCGTGAACAGCTAACGGCGGAGGCTGGCGGCGACACGAACGTCGCGGCGATGGAGGAAGAGCTGCGGCAACTGGAGCTGGCGGACCTGTCGGCGGAGAAGGCATGGGAGCCGCGGAAGCTGGAATGGCTGCGTCGCATCGGCAGCTTGCTGGATACGGCGCAGTTGATGACGCCGCCGCTGCGGGAGCTTGCGGGTCGATATCTGGAGAGCCAGGCCCCGGGCTTTAAAGCGAAGGGCTGGTTCGCCGGCGGGAAGACGGAAGCAGAGAAGCAGAAGCGTCAGAGCGAATTCCTGCAAGCGCTTGGGGAACAAGCGGAAGCGCAGTTGGATTGGCATGTGCGCCAGGAGCTGCGGGCGATCGGCCAGGAGCTGGAGCTCTGGAGCGAAGCCTGGGAGCAGCAGCTCGATGAGCGGATGCCCAAGCCGGCGGAGGCGTGGATCACGGAGCCGCTTCCGGGCGGAGCGACGCTGTCCGGCGAGTCGACGCTGCACTACGCAGCGGCGGTCGGCACCGCCATCGCCGCGCGCTACCGCC
>NZ_FCOQ01000021.1 GCF_900021165.1 Paenibacillus phocaeensis
CCCACCCGGCCTTCGGGACCGGGGTGCGGGAGCTGACCCGGCGCGCCGCCGAGCTGCGCGGCGGCGTCTTCACCGTGGCGCTGTTCGGAGCGTTCAGCGCCGGGAAATCGTCCTTCGCCAGCTCCTTGCTGGGCGAAGCCGTGCTGCCCGTCTCGCCGCATCCGACGACCGCAGCGATCATCCGTGTGATGGCGCCGGCCGGCGGGCAGCGCCATCACACGGCCGCCGTCAAATTCAAGAGCGCCGAGGCGATTCGCGAGGACCTGGCCTATTCCTTCCAAGCCCTCGGCTTGGGGACCTGGTCGGAGACGGCCTGGCTGGAGACGGTGCGGCGCTTGAAGCCTGAAGACATTCCGGCGGCCGGTCGCGCGCATTACAGCTTCCTGAAGGCTGCAGCCGCCGGATGGGCGGAATCAGCCGAACGGCTTGGGCAAGTGGAGGTCGTGGAGGCGGAGCTGTTCCGCAGCTACGCCGCCAATGAGACGAAGGCCTGCTTCGTAGCGGAGATCGATTTGTACTACAGTTGTCCGTTAACGGAACAAGGTATCGTCTTGGTGGATACGCCGGGGGCGGATTCGATCCATGCCCGCCATACGGGCGTCACGTTCCAATATATGAAGGACTCCGATGCGATCCTATTCGTGACGTATTACAATCATGCGTTTTCCCGCGCCGACAAGCAGCTGTTGAGCCAGCTCGGACGAATGAAGGGCAGCTTTGCCCTCGATAAAATGTTCTTTGTGGTCAATGCCGCAGACCTTGCGGCTTCAGAGGAGGAGCTGACTGCCGTCGTGGAACATGTGCGGGACGGCCTTCGAACGGCTGGCATTCAGCAGCCGAACGTGTATGCCGTATCCAGCATGCGGGCGATGGCCGCAGGCCGGGAGAACGCCGCAGGCGACCCGGGTTTCTCCCGGTTCCGGCAACGGTTCTCCGCCTTTCTGGAGCAGGATTTGGGGAACCTTGCCGTCTCGTCCGCAGCCGCGCAGCTCAAGCAGCTGTACGAACGGCTGTTGAAATGGACCGAGGCGGCGGGGCAACAGGCGGAGAACGCAGAACAACAGCTCGCCGCACTGCACGAACGGCGGGAGGTGTTCGATCAGGCGGTTGATGAGTTCGTCCAAGTCGATATCAGCCGGGAGTGGGGGCAGGAGAATGCCGAGCTGCTATTCCACGTCGTACAGCGAGTTCGGCTGCAGGCGCTGGAGCTGTTCGCCGAATTCTTCCACCCTTCGCTGCTGCAGGAGCATAACGGTCCGCTGAAACGCAACTTTACCGTCGCGATGCGCGGCTGGTTGGATCAGGTTTCGGGCGAATTGGAGCGGGAATTGCTCGCCACAACGCTGCGTCTGGAGCGCAAGGCGGAGGGGCTGCTTCAACGCGAGGCGGAAGCTTGGTGCCGCCGGTATGAGACCGCGCTGGAAATGCCGCTCGGTTACTCGAGAAGCGATGCGAACTGGAATACGCCGGTGATCCCGGAAGGGGTGCTGGACAGCGGGACGCTATCGCCGGAGACGTACTGGCCCTTCTTCAAAAATCCGAAATCCTTCTTTGAAGGAGGCGGGCGCCTGCAACTGCGGGCCAAACTCGAGGAACCCTTGCTTGCCAAGCTGAAGGAGATCGCCGAGAGAATGGAGGCGAATTTCCGGGAGCATTACGAACGCGAAATTGCGCTTCGGAAGCAACAGACTGCCGCAACTTTCCGCGGGCTTTGGGCGGAGTGGGAACAAAGTATCCGGGGTTCCAAAGCGACTCCGGAGGAGCTCGCCCATTGGAAGAGCATCCTCGATCAAATCGGGCGGGATGTGGAGGAAATGGAAGCTTTTTATGACAGATAAGCCGGTTTAACCCGGGATAGAGGCCTAATATTCCAAATTCAAGGGATATTAGGCTTTTCTTCGCTTTGCCGCGGAAAATTCCTGATGTTAAACTGCAAGGAGCCAAAGCCATGTAAGCGCATGCTTTCAGGCTGTGACAGGTTTTGTGGCGTTCGGTCAGAGCTCGCGGACATCGCGCCCAGACGTCCAAAACCTTGGGGATTGGCGGTTACTTTGCAGTTTAATCCAAGAAACGGTGTAGGAGGAGAGACATGGAGGTTCTCAGGCAACTGCGGGACTATTACCAGGCAAGGTTGAATTACTTGGTGTTGTCGATTGTTTGTTTGGCGGCCGCAACCGGGCTGGGTTTAGTCTACCCGATGCTGCTGCGTAAGCTCATTGACGATGTGATACGGCCGGGCAATTACGGAGAGGTGGTATGGATCGCGGCAACGGCGGTTTCCGTGGTGGCCGTGAAGGCGCTCCTGCAGTTTCTGCATGGTTTTTTCGGCGGGCGGCTGGGGAACTATCTCGCCTATCGGCTGCGTAATGCCTGCTACGAGAAGCTGCAGTTTTTATCGTTCCGATATTACGATACGGCCAAGACCGGGGACTTAATGTCGCGACTGACCGGGGATTTGGAAGCGATTCGCAACTTCGTCGGGTTCGGCTTCGCCCAGCTGCTGAATCTCATCCTGATGGTCACCTTTGGATCGGCGGTCATGCTGTCTTTTCACTGGCAGCTAACNTTAGTGACGATGATCACGATTCCTTTTCTGGCCGGGGTGGCCCTGAAATTCGAGTCGAAAATTCATCCGGCCTTTCAGGAAATGCGTCAGGCGCTGAGTTCCTTAACGACGGCGGTGCAGGAGAACGTAACCGGCGTGCGTACCGTCAAATCATTCGCCCGGGAGCCGCATGAGGTAGAAAAGTTCTCGCACCGGAACGAACGGTATAAGGATAACCAGATTTTCGCGGCTACGCTTTGGAGCAAGTTCTTTCCCGTGATGGAACTGCTGGCATCCATCAGCGTAGCGGTGCTTCTGTCGGTCGGAGGGACCCTGGTAATCCAGGGGCAGCTGTCGCTCGGCGATCTGGTCGCTTTCTTCAGTTTGATCTGGTTTATTATAGGGCCTATGTGGGGCCTGGGGTTCCATATTAATAACTACACACAATCGAAGGCGTCCGGAGAACGGGTGCTGGAAATTTTAAATCAACCGATCGACGTCAAGGATGAAGAGCAGGCGGTAGAGCTTGATCCGGCACAGGTTCGCGGCGAGGTTCGATTCGAGCGCGTGACGTTCGCTTACGGGAATAAAATGCCCGCCGTGGTCGACATCGACTTCCATGCTCCGCCCGGTTCGGTGATCGGATTCCTCGGGGGCACCGGCTCCGGCAAATCGACGATCATCCAGCTGTTAATGCGCGCCTATGACGTGAACAAAGGTCATATTCGCCTGGACGGCCGAGACCTTCGGGAGCTTAGCGTGCGCAGCCTGCGCAGTCAAATCGCCACGGTGTTTCAGGAGACATTCCTGTTCTCGTCGACGATCAAAGGGAATATCGCTTACGGAATGACCGATGTATCTATGGAGGAGATTATTCGCGCGGCTCAACTGGCCAAAGCCCACGATTTTATCATGGAGCTGCCGGATGGGTACGACACGGTGGTCGGGGAACGGGGGCTTGGATTGTCCGGCGGGCAGAAGCAACGGATCGCCATTGCTCGCGCTTTGCTCAAGAATCCGAAAATCCTCATTTTGGACGATGCCACCAGCGCGGTGGACATGGAGACCGAGCAGGAAATCCAGTCCGGCTTTCAGGAGGTCATGCGGGGGCGAACGACGTTTATTATCGCGCACCGAATTTCTTCCCTGCGGCATGCCGATGAGATTCTTGTCTTAAACGAAGGTCGGGTTGTGCAACGCGGGAAGCACGAGGAGTTGATCGAAGCCCCCGGTCCGTACCGGGACGTATACCGGATTCAATACGCGGACCATTTGGCAGGTAATGCAACTGGTGAAGGGGAGGGGAACTCATGAATACACAAACGGCAACCAGGCGAGAACCTGGATCCGACAAGGACACGCTTCGCGGGAAAATCGAGGAGCGGTTCGTCTACCAGGACGATGAGGTCATCGACAAAGCGTTTGATTGGCAGCAATTCCGCCGGCTCTTTGCCTACATGATCCCCTATGCCAAACAGATGTTGCCCTTGATCATCCTGATGACGGTGCTTGGTACAGTGACGAAGCTGGCTGTGCCCTATTTGACGAGTCTGGCTATCGACCGGGCGATCGCGCCGGAGAACGGCCAAACCAGCTTAACGCTGCTGTATGGCCTCACTGCCGCCGTCCTCGTATTGTACTTGATTCAATGGGCCTCCGGCGTGTACCGGATTAAATATACGAATATCATCGGTCAGAAAGTGATCTATGACCTGCGCGCCGATTTGTTTCAGCATATCCAGAAGCTGTCGTTTCATTTCTTTGACAAACGCCCGGCCGGTTCAGTGCTGGTGCGGGTGACCAATGACGTCAACTCCCTGCAGGAGCTGTTCACGAACGGGGTCGTCAATCTAATGATCGACTGCGTGCAGCTGGCCGGCATCGTTGTGATTTTGCTGCTGATCAACTGGAAGCTGGGGCTTGCGGTGATGATTACCGTACCGATCATGTTCCTGATCTCCACCAAGCTGCGGCAGAAGATCCGCTTGGCCTGGCAGGAGGTTCGCATGAAGAACTCGCGGATTAACTCCCACTTGAACGAATCGATCCAGGGCATCCGCGTCACCCAAGCGTATACGCAAGAGCGGGAGAATATGCGTTACTTTGATTCGATGAACCTGAGCAGCAAGAAGTCGTGGGACAAAGCGTCGGCCATGAACCAGGGGTTTGGCCCGCTGATTGAAATCACCGGGGGGATCGGCACGTTTGTGCTGTTCGTGCTGGGCGTGTACTTGATTCAGTCCGGTGAACTGACCATCGGTTTGTTGGTGGCATTCAGCAACTACGTGGGCAACTTCTGGGATCCGATCAACCGCCTTGGACAAATGTATAACCAATTGCTGGTGGCGATGGCCTCTTCGGAACGGATTTTCGAGTTTATTGACGAGGAACCCCATATTAAGGATAAACCGGGGGCGAAGCCGCTGCCGGCCATCACCGGGGAGATCCGCTTTCAACAGGTCGTGTTTGAATATGAGAAAGGACGCCCGGCCTTAAAAGGCATCGATCTGGAAGTTTCCCCCGGCCAGTCAATCGCGCTCGTCGGTCATACGGGCTCGGGAAAAAGCACGATCATCAACCTGCTCAGCCGGTTTTACGACCCCAGCGGCGGTTCGGTGTTGATCGATGGCCATGACATTCGCGATGTCACCGTTCAGAGTCTTCGCAGCCAAATTGGGGTGGTTCTGCAGGATACGTTCATCTTCTCGGGAACGATTCGGGACAACATCCGCTTCGGGCGGCTGGAAGCCACGGATGAGGAAGTAGAAGCTGCGGCCAGGGCGGTCGATGCCCATGATTTCATCATGAAGCTGCCCGCCGGTTACGATACGGAGGTGGAGGAACGCGGGAATGTCCTGTCGATGGGACAGCGGCAGTTGCTGTCGTTCGCCCGGGCCCTGCTGGCCAATCCGCGGATTCTGATCCTTGATGAGGCGACGGCCAGCATCGATACAGAAACCGAATTGAAAATCCAGGACGCCTTGAAGGTGCTGCTTAAGGGGAGAACTTCATTTATCGTAGCGCACCGGCTCTCTACCATTCGCAGCGCCGACAAAATCATCGTTTTGGACCATGGAGAGATCAAAGAGTCGGGCACTCACCGGGAGCTTATGGAACGAAAGGGAATCTATTCCGGATTAGTTGAGGCTCAATTTCGGTATTTGTAACTTTTTATCGAAAAATCTTTACATTTTTAATAAGAACTATTGCAATCTTGCCCATAAAGCCGGAAAATAGAGTAGGATTGTTATTGGCAAATTAAATAAAGGTGGTTTGGTCCAATTGAGTATTGAGGCGTTCGCTCCGGCTTTGGTCATTCGCAACGCTTGTTGCGACGATGTTCAACACATGCTTCCTTTAATGCGTCAGTTGCGTTACCCGATGACGGCAAGTGTGCTGAAAGAACGTTTAGCAATGCTGGAAAGCCAATTGCTGCTAGGTAATCTAGTTGCGGAACTCGATGGTGTGGTCGTTGGGACCGCATTTCTCAAGCAGCATCAGACGCATGATATGTCTAGACCGGTGACTCGGATCACGGCTTTGGTTGTGGACGAGAAACACCGCAGGACGGGGATTGGGAGACGATTGATCGAAGCGGCGGAGAAGTGGGCCTGCGAACGGGGCAGCACGGATCTGGTGCTCTCCACAGCCCGCGAGAACCATCTGTCCGCCAAAACGTTCTATGAACATTGCGGCTTTAGCTGCACCGGCTACCGGATGAATAAACCTTTACATCAAATCTAAATAATCCATTTGCACGAAGTTGTATGTTTGGCTCCGCCCTGTTGAGGGTGGGGCTTTTTTGTGTTTGTTGAAGGAAGTGCGAAAAGGATTTGTGAAATAAAATAACATTCTTATCGAGAGGTTGAGTAGAAAAGCGTAGTTTCTTGTAGTCGATAGAGTAAGGTTATTCACAAATGTTATGAATACTCACACGCAAACAGTGATACGACAGCAAAATGTTTGTATACATGACATGTATATAACGTTGAATGGGGTTTAACCCAGGGAAAAGGATCGATATGAGGAGGATGGGTATGAAGGGGAAAAAAAGTTTTGCCATGCTGGCCAGCGTTGCTTTGTTTATCGGGTTGCTCTCGGCATGCGGTTCGTCTGGAAAAGAAGTTAAACCTGCTGGCGGGAATGCTGCCACGGCTGGCGGTGAAACCCAGGTTATCAAAATCGCTTCGCAATCCCCGTTGTCCGGGGGCTCGGCGATTCAAGGGGAA
Source organism: Paenibacillus phocaeensis (assembly GCF_900021165.1). Lineage (GTDB taxonomy): Bacteria > Bacillota > Bacilli > Paenibacillales > Paenibacillaceae > Fontibacillus > Fontibacillus phocaensis. Next base: position 6,775 of record NZ_FCOQ01000021.1, read on the forward strand.
TCGATCAAGCTCGGGGGGCAGATGGCGCTGGAGGAACGCCAGGCGGAATTTAAGGAACTCGGATTTGACTTGCAGTTCGTGCCTTACGACGACCAGGGCGATTCGAAGAAAGGGGTTGCCAATTCCGAATTAATCGGTGCCGATCAGGCGATCTTGGCGGTGCTCGGGCATTTGAACTCCGGAGTCTCGATTCCGAGCTCGGTCGTGTACGAGAAGTACGGGATTCCGATGGTCTCCCCGGCCAGCACGGCGACCGACTTCACCGACCGCAAACTCCAGGTGGCCAACCGCATCGTCGCCCGCGACGACTTCCAGGGACCGGCGGGCGCTGAATATGCCGTGAAAACGGTCGGAGCGAAACAGATTTTCGTCATCCAGGATAAAACGGCTTATGGGCAAGGGTTGGCCGACGCTTTCCGCAGCGCGGCCGAAGAACTCGGAGCCACGATCGCCGGTTATGAGGGCATCACGGTCGGGGAGAAGGATTTTAACGGGGTGCTGAACCAGGTGCTTAGCAAGAAGCCGGACTTTATTTTCTTCGGCGGCATGTATGCGGAGGCCGGGCTGATCGTCAAACAGGCCCGCGAGAAGGGCATCACGGTGCCGATCATGGGCGGGGACGCGCTGGATTCGTCGGGGATGGTGGACATCGCCGGCGATAAGTTGACCGAAGTCGCTTACAGCTCCGTGTCGACGGACGTCACGAAGTCCAATAAGGAATGGGCGGACCAATATCAAGCGAAGTTCGGCAAATCCGTAGAAAATTATTCGGCGTATGCCTATGATTCGATGAATGTGATTCTGGACGCGGTGAAGAAAGCGATTGAAGCGAACGGCGGCAAGCTGCCAACCCGCGAGCAGGTTCGCGACGCGGTCCGGGCTACAACCGATTTCGAGGGCATCGCGACCAAGGTCAGCTTCGACGACAAGGGCGATAACGAGTTCGCCAAGGTTTTTATCTATAAATTCGAAACGTCAACCTACCCTGGCACGATGGTATCGGAAATTGAACAGCCGAAGTGATCTTGGGTTTCGGCAATAACGCAGAAGGGGTTAGGACTTATGGATATGATCCTGCAAACACTCCCCCAGGTTTTGGTGGACGGATTGACCTTGGGCGCGGTATACGCGGTGGTGGCTATCGGCTATACGATGGTATACGGCATCCTCGAATTCATCAATTTTGCACATGGGGAAATCTTTATGACCGGCGCGTTTGTGGGCACCGCCGCCCTGCTGACGATGAATTCGGCAGGATGGTTGACCGGGCTGCCCGCCGGACTTGCTTACTTCCTCATCCTGGCGACGGCGATGCTGTCGACCGGGCTGCTCGGGATCGGCATCGAGCGGGTGGCCTACCGGCCGCTCCGCCGGGCTCCGAAGCTCATCTCGCTGATCTCGGCGATCGGGGTGTCCTTCCTGCTGCAGGATATCGTCCGATTTATCGCGGATATCCGGACAGGGAATTTTATCGTCACCGGCATTTCATTGTACGGCGAGAACTTGAAGTTGGGCGCCTCTTCCTTGTGGAGCGGGTTTGACGATGCGTTTCTGAAGATGAATACGATCATCGTCGTGGTTGTGGCTGTCGTTTTAATGGTGGGGCTCGATTTTTTCGTCAATCGCACCAAATGGGGCACGGCCATGCGGGCCGTAGCCCAGGACCGGGAAACGGCGTCGCTGATGTCCATTAACGTGAACAAGGTGATCGCTTTGACTTTCTTTATCGGATCGGCGCTTGGTGGCGGGACCGGCGTCCTGTTCGCCCAACAGTACGGAACCATCGATCCTTATATCGGCTTTATCCTCGGGATGAAGGCTTTCACCGCGGCGGTTCTCGGCGGGATCGGCAATATCCGGGGCGCCATGTTCGGCGGGTTGTTCATCGGCGTGCTGGAAATGTTCTCGTCGGCCAACCTGTCGGTCTTGACCGGCGGCGCGCTTGGCGGGGAGTATAAGGACGTCGTCGCTTTTCTGATCCTGATCGCGGTGTTGATCTTCAAGCCGGAAGGGTTGTTCGGCAAAGCCGTGAAAGAGAAAGTGTAGGTGATCGCTATGAATCAGCTTAAGCTCTGGTTGGAGCGCAGCAAACCCGCGCAAGCTTTGTTATTGACGTTGTTTGTCCTTATCACGGCGGCCAGCGTATATTTCTCGAATAAATCAGTGATTGCTTTTCTGCTGCTGCTCGGTTCTTTATTGCTGCTGTATTTGACGACCTTCCGGCCCTCTGTGAAATGGTTGATCGGCGCGGTGCTTCTGGTGGGGGTGATTCCGCTTGCGACCTCCGGTGGCCCGGCTCATCAGTCATATATGGAAGTGGCTACACAGTGCGGCATTTACATCGCGATGGCGTTAGGGCTTAACATCGTGGTCGGGTTCGCCGGACTGCTCGATCTCGGCTTTGTGGCTTTCTTTGCGGTTGGCGCTTATACGTACGCTATCTTTGCCACGCCACAGGCGAACGAGTTTATCTCCGGCAACCTGTTTCCGCTGCCCGGGGGCGCATTCTGGATCTTCATTGTGCTCGGCGGATTTATGGCTGCGCTATTCGGGCTGCTGCTTGGTTTACCGGTCCTGCGGGTCAAGGGCGACTATCTGGCGATCGTAACGCTGGGGTTCGGGGAGATTATCCGGATCATCTTCAACAATCTGGATAAACCGGTGAATATTACGAACGGGGCGATGGGGTTGTCTTCGATCACGCCGCCGAGCTTGTTTGGCCTTTCGTTTACGTTTCCGAACCAGTTTTACTTTATCGTCCTCTTTATTTTGGGAATCGTGATTTTCAGCGTCAAACGCTTGGAGCATTCCCGGCTCGGGCGGGCGTGGAAGGCGATTCGAGAGAATGAAATCGCCGCGCAATCCATGGGCATTCCGCTCATCCGCACCAAGCTGACCGCCTTTGCCATCGGCGCCTCTTTTTCCGGCATGATGGGCGTGGTATTTGCGGCCAAGCAGACCTTTATCGATCCGACCAGCTTTACGCTGATCGAATCGATCACGATTCTGGTCATGGTGCTGCTGGGCGGCATGGGCAGCGTGCCCGGCGTCATTCTCGGGGCGGCTTTGGTGACGATCCTGAATTTGCAGGTGCTTACGGAGCTGACCAATTGGTTAAACCAGTTATCGCTGCAGGGGATCATTCAGCTTCCCGCCTCGATCTCGCCGTCCAAGATGCAGCGCTTGATCTTCGGCGCCATCCTGGTTCTCGTCGCCATCTTCAGGCCGAACGGCCTGATCACCGCCAAGAACAAGCAGGTGGATCCCGTGCGGTTGAAGGCGCTGCGTTCCGACAAGACGTTGTCCGTCGGGCCGCCGGCCAATCCACAAAGCGGAAAAGCGGAGGTGTAGGTTCATGACGATTCTGAAGGTCAGCAAGCTGGTCAAGCGCTTCGGCGGGTTAACGGCGGTCGGGGGCGTGGACTTCGCGTTTCCCCGGGGCAAAATCTCCGCCGTGATCGGTCCCAATGGGGCCGGGAAAACCACGTTCTTCAATATGATTACCGGCATCTATACGCCGGATGAAGGCACGATCGAACTGGACGGAACGTCCATCGTGGGGGTCAAACCCCATCAGATCGTCAGCCGGGGGATCGCCCGGACGTTCCAGAACATCCGCCTCTTCGGCAGCATGACCGTGCTGGAAAATGTCATGGTCGGCATGCATATCCATCTGAAGGCGGGAATCGTCAGCGCTTTGCTCTCGCTGCCAGCCGCCCGGCATGAGGAGGAAGCGGTGCACCAAGAGGCTTACCGTCTGCTGGAATTCGTCGGCTTGCAGGAATGGCTGAACGAGCAGGCGGCGAACTTGCCGTACGGCGCCCAGCGGCGGCTGGAGATCGCCCGGGCGCTGGCGGCGAAGCCGAAGGTGCTGCTGCTGGATGAACCGGCCGCCGGCATGAATCCGCGCGAGACGGCCGAGCTGATCGGGTTGATCCGGCGGATTCAGGAGGATACCGGAATGACGGTCATCCTGATCGAACATGACATGAAGTTGGTGATGGAGTTAGCCGAGCACATCCTCGTCTTGGATTACGGAACGAAAATTGCCGAAGGCGGGCCGGACCATATTCGCTCGCACCCGAAGGTGATCGAAGCTTACCTCGGCAAGAGCGCGATTCAGGGCGATACCAGCGTACGAGTCGAGGTGATCTCATGAGCTTGCTGGAGCTGAGAGAGGTTCATGCCTATTATGGGGCGATTGAAGCGCTAAAAGGGGTTAGCTTGACCGTGGAAGAGGGGGAGATCGTTTCGCTGATCGGCTCGAACGGGGCCGGAAAGTCCACCACGCTCAAGGCGATTTGCGGCCAAGTGAATACGACCGGCACCATCCGTTTTAACGGCACCGAGATGTCAACCTTGCCGCCGCATCGGGCGGCGTTGGAAGGCATCGCGCATGTGCCGGAGGGACGGCGGATTTTCCCAAGGCTGACGGTGAAAGAGAACCTGGAGATGGGAGCTTTTTCCGTCAGGGACAAAAAGACGATCAAGCAGCGGATGGAGAGGGTGTTCGACCATTTCCCCCGGCTCCGGGAGAGGCTGACGCAAACCGGCGGAACGATGAGCGGCGGGGAGCAGCAAATGCTGGCCATCGGCCGGGCGATGATGATGCAGCCGAGAATATTGCTGTTGGACGAACCGTCGATGGGGCTTGCGCCGATCATCGTCGAGCAAATCTTTGAGATCATCCAGCAGCTTAATCGCGAAGGGATGACCGTGCTGCTCGTCGAACAAAACGCTTTTCAGGCTTTGCAAATCGCCCACCGCGGCTACGTGATGCAAACCGGCGAAATCCTGATGGAGGACGAGGCCGATATGCTGCTCGCCAACGAGCAGGTCAAGGAAGCTTATCTGGCATGACCGTATGCGGCACGTCTCGCGTAGGATCAACATCGTTTTCCGGCGTTTTGCGCGATGATCCCGGTTATCTCCTCCTTATCAAAAGGGATAATCGTGTGAAGGAACACAGAGAACCGGAACCTGTAGATGCACACCGAGGAAACACAAACCACGCAGTACCTACTACGTGGTTTGTGTTTTATTTCTGTACTTTTTTTAGACTTATTTATATTTTTTAGAGGGCTGATGTCGCTTATTTGGTTTTGATCAAGCATGAATACCGTTCCACACGATAAGGGGAAGAAATAACGCTAATCTCATTAATTCGCCGCATAGTACCGGCTTTGCTCATACGCCAATGCGGTTCGGCGCGAATAGCAGTGTTGCTCTCGATACGTTTCGAGGCGCCCGCGGAACTCGAGCTGGAGCTGCGAGCAGTCGGAGAGATCGGATGGGGTCGTTAATCTCGCGGCTTTATCCAACAGCTTGACCCCCGCTTCCTGAAATACGCGGCTCACGAACTCGGAACAGAAGTAGGAGTTCTCTCCGCCAAGCTCCATGTTGAGCACAACGCCCAATAACCCCAGAAAGTTGTAAGTGTAAAGTTCGTCGTGATCTTCGAAATTTTTCACGAAATTCCTCATACGCAAGTAGCTCTCCGCGCTAACCCTGTAGCTGTATACGGCGCAGTTCGCTTTTTCGAACACACCGCTGTGAATATCCTCCTTGACGAAGCCGCCGAAGATGGGAATGACCGGATGTTTGCGTCCGAAGCTGTAGACCTCCCGCAGTTCGGAATCAAATGCGATGGAGGCGTGATTGTAAGGTGCACGGGTATAGAGTCCGATCATTTTGGCAACCCATGTCTTCGGATTGCTTAGCAGGACGTAAATTTTCATTTCATTGTTCATAAATTTGACCACCATTTAGAGTTGATGATAGTTCCTTTGGATAATAACATGGTACTTGGTTTATGGGAATCCCAAAACGGACCGAAGGCGGAAAATTAACTGGACTAAGGTCTTGGTCCCTTCCCGCCTTTCGGTGTGACCGCAATTTACTTTTGCGAACCGATAGGATAAAATCGGGGGGAAATCAGGGCATAGAAGAGGATGGTCCATCGATGTATAAGTTGATATTGGCCGATGACGAAGAAGACGTTCGGGAAGGCTTGCTAAGTCTGATCGATTGGGGAAGTCTGGGTTACGCCGTGATGGAGACGGCGGAGAACGGCAGGGAAGCGGCCGAGCTCGTTGAGAAGCATACGCCGGATGTCGTTGTGACGGATATTCAAATGCCGTTTATGAGCGGCTTGCAGCTCTCCGAGTGGATTCGTGAACAATACCCGGCGACGAAAATTATCATTTTAACCGGTTATGAAGAGTTCGAATATGCGCAGAAGGCCATCCGTCTGGGCATCGACGAATATGTGTTGAAACCGTTTTCGGCGGGGGAGCTGGCTGAGATCCTGCAGAAGGTAAAATGGCAGCTGGATGAGGAAATGGCCGAGAAGGAAAATGTGCAGCTGTTAACCGAGCATTACCGCAAAAATCTGCCGATTCTGCAAAGCTTGTTCTTATCCTCGCTGGTCTCCCGGCGGCTGCAGGAGGCCGAGATTCGCGAGAAATGCGAGCACTACGACCTGAACCTGAGCGGTGACCGTTATCTGGTATCCGCGATCCGTATCGATTCGGCGGCAGTCCGGCGGGAACCGGGCGGGACAGGGGAATTCGAGAGCGGAAGGTCGTCGTCGGTTTCCTTGAAGGATACGAACGATACCCAACTGCAGCTGTTCGCCGTATTTAACATTGCCGAGGAAATCGTCCGGCTCCATCCGGGAGATCGGGCGTTCATTCATCATGACGAAGTCGTGATTCTCAGCCTTGCCGAGCCTAACCTGAAGGATCAACTGGCTGAACGAACGCTGCAATTATTGGAGGAAATCCGCTTTAGCGTGGAGCGTTTCCTTAAGCTGACGGTGACGATTGGCGCCGGTTCGGAAGTGGAGCATCTCAGCGAGCTTGCCAGCTCCTATGAGGAGGCCGTGAAGGCGCTGGACTACCGCGTAATTCTCGGCGGCAATAAAGTCATTTGGATTGAAGATGTGGAAACGCGGCAAACGGTACCCTTGTCTATGGACGAGCTTAAAGAAAAGGAGCTGGTCCGTTGCCTGAAAGTCGGCAGCGATCAAGAGTTGACCTCTCTGTTGGAGGAGCTATTCTCGGCATTGGCTGACAGTAAGGCATCCTATCAGGATTTTCAGGTGTATCTGCTCGAGATGTTGACGGGAGTGATCAAGGTCGCCAAGGACGTTCACGTTGATCTCGACAAATTGTTTGGTGAAGGGGCCGGCTTCTTGGGGGAGTTCGTTAAATTCTCGCATGCCGATGAAGCGAAGGCTTGGTTCCTGGACGTCTGCATGAAGCTGAAGCACTCGATCGCCACCGACCGGCAATCGAGCTACAACAAGCTGGTGGACGAAGCGAAGGAATACATTTTAGCCCATTACGGAGACCATGAGATCTCCATCGCCAAGGTATGCCAGCACTTGCATATCAGTACCGGATACTTCAGCAACATCTTCAAGAAAGAGACGAAGACCACCTTTGTTAACTATTTAATGGGCGTGCGGATGGATGCCGCGCAGGACTTGCTCGCGACGACGGATTTGAAGGCTTTTGAGATCGCCGAGCGCGTTGGATTTGCCGATCCGAACTACTTTAGCTTTTGCTTCCGCAAAAAATTCGGCATTTCCCCGAAAGAGTACCGCTCCGGAGCGAGAAGCTCATGAAGCTGTGGCGTTCCGTCAAGCGGCTGCTTCAAGGATTCCATGTGCGGAACATCCAGGTGCTCATCTCCGTTTCTTCTCTCGCGGTTACCGTGCTGGCGGTTGTGCTGGTCACCAGCTTGCTCTACAACCGCTTCTCCCAGGCTGCGGAAGACAATGCCTACTTAAGCCTGGAGCAAATCATCGAGCAGGTCCATTCGAATCTGGAGCTGTACGTCAGCGGGATGCAGGATATTTTTGATCTGGTCGAGCAGAAAATTGCCGTAGTCCCGGATCTGCCTACGAACGATCAACTCGGAGAGCAGCTGGAGACCGTGCTTAGTACGCGGGAGGACTTGGTATCCATGGCGCTGTTTACCGAGGACGGGGAACTGGTGCGCAATGTGCCGTCGATCCCGATGCGGCAAAACACGCGGCTTCAGGAGCAATTGTGGTTCGAATCCGCGATGGAGAACCCCGGGAAGCTGCAGTTTACGCCGCCGCATATCCAGAACCTGTTCAAGTGGCAGTACCGCTGGGTCGTTTCCATGAGCAAGACGGTAACCTACCGGGAGCAAGGCAAGCTGAAGCAAGGCGTATTGGCGATCGATATCAACTTCCGCACCATCGATGAACTTAGCGGCCGCATCAGCTTGGGCAAGAAGGGGTACGTGTACATCATCGACGCCGTGGGAAATATCGTATACCATCCGCAGCAACAGCTGATTTATGCGGGATTAAAGTACGAAAATCTGGAGCCGGTGCTCAATTACGCCTATGGGCGTTATTTTGACGAGTCGGACGGGGAGCAACGGATCATCACCATCCAGACCGTCAAGCCGGCCGGATGGAAAATCGTCGGGGTTGCTTATGCCGATGAATTTTTGACGACCAAAAGGGAAGTGGGCAACTTCTTGTCCTGGTTTCTGCCTCTCGCGATCGCCATCATCCTGGTCATCAGCATTTATGTCTCGGCCCGGATCTCCCAGCCGATCCGCAGGCTGGAACGCTCTGTTCAGATGGTGGAACGCGGGGATTTTGGAACAAATGTCTATGTGAGCGGCGCTTATGAGGTTGAACAGCTGTCCAAACGGTTTAACCTGATGCTGCGCCGGATTCGCGAGCTGATGGATCAAATCATCCAGGAGCAGGAAGCCAAGCGGAGAAGCGAGCTCGACGTCCTGCAGTCGCAGATCAATCCGCATTTCCTCTATAATACGTTGAATTCGGTTACCAGGCTGGCGGAACTGGGGCGAAACGAGGAGGTCGTCACGACGATTACGTCGTTGTCGCGGTTTTTCCGAATCAGCTTAAGCAAGGGGAACCATATTATCAGCGTGCAGGAGGAGTTGGAGCATGTCCGGCACTATTTAATTATCCAGACCATTCGGTTCAAGAACAAGTTTCGCTATGATATCCGGGCCGATGAAGCTGCGCTGAGATGCTCAACCCTAAAACTAATCTTGCAGCCGCTGGTCGAAAACGCGATTCATCACGGGATCGAAAAATCGGCGGAAGCGGGATTCATCCTTGTGGAGGCTCGTCTGGAAGGGGACAACCTCGTCTTCCGCATCCAGGACAACGGCATAGGCATGTCGCCGGAGAAGGTGGAGCAGTTGCTTAGCGGAACCCTGCGCAGCGAAAGCGGGTCGGGGGTTGGCGTACGCAACGTGCAGGAGCGCATAGCCCTGTATTACGGCGCTGGCTACGGGCTTCATTTCGACAGCGAACCGGAAGAAGGCACGACGGTGACGATTACGATTCCGGCCGTACAGCCGGAGAAACTGGAACAAGGCGGGGAGGAGGCATGATGCCTAAAATGCCCAAGTGCACAAGCCTGGCTTCCTTGGCGTTGACGGCGGGGCTGCTGGCTATATTGCTGTCCTCTTGCGGCGGCCCCGGCAGCGGAGGGAATAATCAGCAGGTCACTGATGTGGATATGATCGTCAAGATGGACCATGGGGACTACTGGAAGACAACCAAGCTCGGCGCGGAGGTTGCGGCCAAGGAATACAATGTACGGTTGAATTTTCTCGCGCCCGAGAATGAAAATGATGTCGAAGGGCAGATTCGCCTGATGGAGGAATCTATCGAGCGGCGTCCGGATGCCATTATTTTGGCCGCTTCCGATTACGAAGCGCTGGGTCAGGTGACGGACCGGACGTCCTATTATGACATCCCGGTCGTTTCGATGGATTCGGAGGTGGCCTCGACCAAGGTGAAAACCTTTGTAGGCACCAACAACTACGAAGCCGGGCAGAAGGCGGCCGAACGACTGGTCGAGTTAACCGGGCCGGATAGCGAAATCGGGATCATCAATTTCGTGAAGGGCGCCCGTAACGCGAACCAGCGCGAAGAAGGCTTCCTTGACTACATTGCCCGGTTTCCCGGCGTCCGAGTTGTCGATATTCAATACTGCGGTTCGGACGAAACGCTTGCGTACACGTTGACTGCAGAAATGCTGGAGCGATTCCCGGATTTGGACGGCATCGTGTCGCTCAGTGCCGAATCCTCGATCGGTGCCGGCCGCGCCGTTGACGAGCTTGGCTACGGCGGTAAGGTGAAGATGATCGCTTTCGATAATCCGCCGGAAATGCTTGAGCTCCTGCAGGAGGAGAAGGTGCAGGCCATGGTCGTGCAAAATCCGTTCAACAACGGGTACATGGCGGTCGCAGCCGCCGTTCAGGCAGCCCGCGGCGAGAAGCTGGAGGATCGCATCCCGACGGATACGAAGCTGATCGATCTGAACAATATGCTGTGGCCTGAAAATCAGAAACTGCTGTTCCCCTTCGTGAAGTAGGGGTGCGGCGTTAATGAGCAAACAGCAAGTGGGATCCGGCGAGTTCGGAACGCTTGCTGTTTTGCTGTTTGTGGCTTTAAGCTGCATGGATCTATAAAGATTCAAAGGGACCTCATCAGAATTTTGATAGAAACACCTTAGAATTTTGGATTCGCAAGCGGCGAAAAACCAGGCATAATGAAACCGTATCCAAGCGGATAACTTACAGAAATACATTTTTCAGGAGGTCAAAGATATGAAGAAAATAACGACAGTTATGCTTGCTGCGGCAATGCTGGGGGCGACGATGGTAGGCTGCTCCAATGGCGGGGATAAAGAGAGCAGCGGAGGAAATGGAGGATCGACACCGAACGTAGGCGTGGCGATTTACAAATTTGACGATACGTTTATGACGGGCGTACGGAACTCGATTGAGAAGAACGCGGACGGGATCGCCAAAGTCGATATCGTAGACAGCCAAAACTCGCAGCCGACGCAAAACGACAAAATCGACTTGTTCTTAACGAAGAAGATCAACGCATTGATCGTCAACCCGGTTGACCGGACGGCAGCCGGCGTTATTATCGACAAAGCGCAAGCCAAAGATACGCCGGTGGTGTTCTTGAACCGCGAACCGTTGCCGGAAGATATGAAGAAATGGGATAAAGTGTACTACGTTGGTGCGAAAGCCGAAGAATCCGGTACGCTGTCCGGACAAATCATCGTTGACTACTGGAAAGCCAATCCGGACGCGGACAAGAATGGCGACGGCGTTCTGCAATACGTCATGCTGAAAGGCGAACCGGGACACCAAGACGCTGAGCTGCGCACGCAATATTCGATCCAAGCGATCGAAGATGCCGGCATCAAGGTTGAGAAAGTGGCTGAAGACACCGCAATGTGGGATCGCGTAAAAGGTCAAGAGAAAATGGCGGCCTTCCTGGCGGCTAACGGCGACAAAATCGAAGCCGTCCTTGCGAACAACGATGACATGGCCCTCGGCGCAATCGAAGCTTTGAAAGCTGCCGGATACTTCACGGGCGACAAATACATGCCGGTTGTCGGCGTAGATGCTACGGCCCCTGCAATTCAAGCACTGGAGCAAGGCACGATGCTGGGCACGGTTCTGAACGATGCTGAAAACCAAGGGAAAGCGGCAGTTACGCTGGCTTCCTTGCTTGCGAAAGGCGAAGCGATCAGCAAAGACAGCGTAGGCTTCGATATTACCGACAACCAATATGTGTGGATTCCTTACCAAAAAGTAACGAAGGAAAACGCTGCTGACTTTAAATAAGAGCTCGGCAAACAGGGAATCAGCAGGACTTCTCATATTCGCAAGGACAAAAATGGGAGGTTCGATGCCGAAGGCTGCGGACCTCCCCGGTTTTTTCGCGAGGGATTGGAATACCGGAGGAAACTATGCTGTGCCTCTAAAGCGAAAGAAATGATCAGGGGGCGAAAACAATGTCTGAATTTATGCTCGAAATGAAGGGTATTACCAAGGAGTTCCCCGGCGTTAAAGCGCTTGACGGTGTAACGCTGCAGGTTAGACCGGGAACCGTACATGCCCTGATGGGCGAGAACGGGGCCGGCAAATCAACGCTGATGAAGTGCCTGTTCGGCATTTACAAACCGGACGGCGGTGAAATTATCCTGAACGGTCAAAAGGCGGAAATCAACAGTTCCAGCGATGCACTGAAGCTTGGGGTTTCGATGATTCACCAGGAGTTGCATCCGGTACCTTTCCGCAATGTCATGGAAAATATCTGGCTCGGACGGTTCCCGATGAAAGGTTGGGGTCCTTTCCAATTCGTTGATCATAAGAAGATGTTCAAGGACACGGAAGAGCTGTTTAAAGAATTAGATATCGATTTGGAGCCGGCAACGATTGTCGGCAAGCTGTCCGTTTCGAAAATCCAGTCGATCGAGATCGCTAAAGCGGTATCGTTCAACTCGCAGATTATCGTCATGGATGAACCGACCTCCTCGTTAACGAGCGTTGAGGTCGAGCACTTGTTCCGGATCATTGGTGACTTGAAGAAGCGCGGGGTCTCGATCATTTACATCTCGCACAAAATGGAGGAAATCCTGCGGATCTCCGACGATGTGACGATCATGCGCGACGGCAAGAAGATCGGCACCTGGCCGGCCGCGGAAATGACCACCGATCTCATTATCTCCAAAATGGTCGGCCGCGATCTGACGCAGCGGTTCCCGGATCGCCATAACCAGCCGAACGGCGTCATTTTGAAGGTGGATAAGCTGACGTCAAGCAATCCGAAATCGTTTAAGGAGGTTTCCTTCGAGCTGCGGAAAGGGGAGATCCTGGGGGTCGGCGGCCTGGTTGGAGCCCAGCGTACCGAGTTGATCGAAGCGTTGTTTGGCCTTCGTGAAATTCAGTCAGGCACCATCTCGATTAACGGTAAAGTGGTGAAGATCCGAAGCGCCGGCGATGCGAAAAAGCACGGATTGGCATTGCTGACGGAGGAACGCCGCACAACCGGTATTTTTCCGGTATTATCCGTACATGAGAATGCCGCTATCGCCAACCTGGATCGATATGTGACGCCTTATGGTTTGCTGAATGAACGGAAGAAAAAAGCGGAAGCCAACCAGATGGTCGAGAAGCTGCGCACCAAAACGCCGTCACCAAAAACGCTGATCATGAACCTTTCCGGCGGGAATCAGCAAAAGGTTCTGCTTGCACGCTGGCTGCTCACCGAACCGGAAATTTTACTGCTGGACGAACCGACGCGCGGGATTGACGTCGGGGCAAAATACGAAATTTATTCCATTATTGCGGATTTGGCACAGCAAGGCAAAAGCATCATCATGATTTCATCCGAGATGCCTGAACTGCTTGGGATGTCCGACCGTGTCATGGTAATGTCCGAAGGCCGTCTTACGGGAATCGTGGATGGAGACAAGGCTACGGAAGAAGAAATTATGCGTCTGGCAGCCCAGCACTAAGGGATTTGAAGGAGGAGAAAATCATGAATACGAAGAGAATTCAAAGTTTTGTGACTGAAAATGCCATTTATATCGTTTTGGCCGTGCTGCTTGTCGGCATCGCCGTGTATGACCCCAGTTTTATCGGACTAAATACGTTGCGTGATATCTTGATTCAATCGTCTACTCGGGTCATTATCGCACTGGGGGTTGCCTTTATCCTGATTACGGGCGGTACGGACTTGTCCGCCGGCCGGATGGTCGGGTTGACGGCAGTCGTGTCCGCTTCCATGCTGCAAGAGGCCGACTACGCTCGCCGTTTCTTCCCGAATTTGCCGGAGCTTCCGCTGTTCGTACCGATCTTGATCGCCATCGCAGTGGGCTTGCTCTTCGGCCTGATTAACGGGATCATCGTATCCAAGTTCAAGGTTCCGCCGTTTATCGCCACGTTGGGCACGATGGTTGCGATCTACGGGATTAACTCCCTGTACTTTGATACGGAACCGAACCAATCCCAGCCGATCGGCGGATTGCGCGGCGACTTTACAACGCTGGGTTCGGGAGCATTGTTCAAGAATTGGGATTTCTCGATTCCTTATATCGTAATTATCGCGATTGTTGTCTGTGCGATCGTATGGGTGATGTTCAACAAGACCCGGCTGGGCAAGAACATGTATGCCATCGGCGGGAACGAACAAGCCGCGAAGGTGTCCGGGATTAATGTTACTAAATATTTGATTCTCATTTACTCCATTGCCGGAGCTTTGTACGGCTTGGCCGGCGTGCTGGAAGCAGCCAGAACGGGCGGTGCGACCAATAACTACGGGAATATGTACGAGCTGGACGCGATCGCAGCCTGCGTTGTGGGCGGAGTCTCTACGACCGGCGGGATCGGGACCGTTCCGGGCATCATGGCCGGCGTGCTGATCTTTACGGTTATCAACTACGGTCTGACCTTTGTTGGTGTAGGTCCTTACTGGCAGCAAATTATCAAAGGGGCCATTATCGTTGCGGCGGTTGCGTTCGATATGCGCAAATACGCAACCAAGAAATAATCTCTACAATAGGACTTTTAGAGGGGCGGCTCATTGAGCTGCCCTTTTTCCATTTTTTGAGCAGGCGGAATTTCGTGAAATATGTTAAAATGTGACAAGAAACGGCAATACGGGAAAAAGGCTGGGAGGAGCTCACCGCCATGAAGAAGTGGAGCGTTCAATTCGGATTAACCGGGCTGCTGGTTGCGGCCTTGGCTTTGGGTTTGACGATGGTGCAAGGAGGGGGCGGGATCGTCGGGACGGGCACCGCCGAGGCGGCAGCTGCAGCAGCCGGCAGCAAGTCCAAGGCGCTTGCCGCGGTCTACTTGCAGATTCAGACGCAAAATGCGTCCCAGGTCGTCGAGCTTGTCAACAAGGAGCGGAAGAATGCAGGGCTGAAGCCGCTGATCATTCATACCAATTTGACGAAAATGGCCAAGACCAAAGCCATCGATATGTTCAAATCCGGGGATTTCAGCCATACGTCGCCGAAATACGGTTCTCCTTTCGACATGATGGATGCCTTCAATATTACATATCTTTACGCGGGTGAGAATATCGGCAAAGGTCAGCGCAGCGCCGAAGAAGTGGTCAAGGATTGGATGGACAGCCCTGGCCATAAAGCCAATATCCTCAATCCCAACTACAAGCTGATCGGGGTTGGGTATTACAATGGGTATTGGGTGCAGGAGTTTATCGGGAAATGAGCAGTTTCAGCCGCGAACTTTGGGGAGATAGAGAGCCTGGCGAATGGGAATGATTCGCCGGGCTTTTTTTTTAGTTTGTGGGAAAACGCGATTCGGCAGGCAATGTTGAGCTCCTAACGGAACAGAGAGACGCTATTTGGGTGCGTAGGCAGGATGGGGAACTCTAACGGAACGAGGAGACCTTATTTGCTGTAAGTTGGCTCCAGTAACCTCATTTGGAGGCGAATAGCGGCACTTGGTTCCGTTAGCGCGGGAAATGACCGGGAAATGTTCGAATAACGGCTCTACGTTCCGTTAGAATCGTGAGGCAGAGTTCCCTGTGGCGGTGGAGCTGCGCACGCCGATCGAGGTGCGAGTAGATGTTGTTGGAGGGAGGACGGAGGCTGTTGGAGGTGCCAATGGAGGGAGGAGTAGATGCTGTTGGAGGTGCGAGTAGATGTTGATAAACCCGGCGGTTTGCCGGGCTTTTTGTTGAAGTTAGTGGGAAAACGCGATTCGGCAGGTAATGTTGAGCTCCTAACGGAACGGAGAGACGCTATTTGGGTGCGTAGGCAGGATTGGGAACTCTAACGGAACGAGGAGACTTTATTTGCTGCAAGTTGGCTCCAGCATCCTCATTTTGAGGCGAATAGCGGCATCTGGTTCCGTTAGCGCGGGAAATGACCGGGAAATGTTCAAATAACGGCACTACGTTCCGTTAGAATCGTGAGGCAGAGTTCCCTGTGGAGGTGGCACTGCGCACGCCGATCGAGGTGCGAGTAGATGTTGATAACCCCGGCGGTTTGCCGGGCTTTTTGTTGAAGTTAGTGGGAAAACGCGGTTCAGCAGGCAATGTTGAGCTCCTAACGGAACGGAGAGACGCTATTTGGGTGCGTAGGCAGGATTGGGAACTCTAACGGAACGAGGAGACTTTATTTGCTGCAAGTTGGCTCCAGCATCCTCATTTTGAGGCGAATAGTGGCATCTGGTTCCGTTAGCGCGGGAAATGACCGGGAAATGTTCAAATAACGGCTCTACGTTCCGTTAGAATCGTGAGGTAGAGTTCCCTGTGGCGGTGGCACTGCGCACGCCGATCGAGGTGCGAGTAGATGTTGATAACCCCGGCGGTTTGCCGGGCTTTTTGTTGAAGTTAGTGGGAAAACGCGATTCGGCAGGTAATGTTGAGCTCCTAACGGAACAGAGAGACGCTATTTGGGTGCGTAGGCAGGATGGGGAATTCTAACGGAACGAGGATACTTTATTTGCTGCAAGTTGGCTCCAGCATCCTCATTTTGAGGCGAATAGCGGCATCTGGTTCCGTTAGCGCAGGAAATGACCGGGAAATGATCGAATAACGGCACTACGTTCCGTTAGAATCGTGAGGCAGAGTTCCCTGTGGCGGTGGCACTGCGCACGCCGTTAGTTATTGTTGTGGGGTCATCAAGAACATCTCCCTGGCGGCTTTCGAAGCGCTTTTTCATAAAATCTTCGCCACAAGCGATAGTCCGAGATAATTTCATGAAACCTCCCGAATTCTGCAGCGTAAACATAAGCATAATCTGATCATGAAATCGGGAGGAAAAAACAAATGTCCATTTTTAAAAGATTACGCGATTTGACGATGTCCAATATCAACGCTTTGATCGATAAAGCGGAAGATCCGATCAAATTGACCGACCAATATATCCGGGATATGCAGGAAGATCTTGAAGACGCGGAGAAAGCCGTTGCCGCCCAGATCGCGATTGAGAAGAAGTTTAAAGGACTGTACGAAGAACAGGAAGCTTTGGTTGAGCGGCGCACGCAGCAGGCGCATCAAGCAGCACAAGCGCAGAACGTCGATCTGGCTCGCCGCGCTCTCGAAGAGAAGAAAGCGGCTGAAACGAAGATGGCAGAGTATAAGGCCAGCTACGATCAGAACAAAGCCGCGGCCGACAATCTTCGTGCGAAGCTCGAGGAAATGCGCAAACAGCTGACGGAGATGAAAAATAAACGCGAAACGCTCGTCGCTCGCTACAACGCAGCTAAAGCGCAGAATGAAATCAACAAGACGATGTCCGGGTTTAACGCCGATTCCGCGTCAAGCGGTCTGAAGCGAATGGAAGAAAAAATGCTGCAAATGGAAGCCCAAGCGGAAGCCAGCAGTGAGTTGAACTCTAAAGCTCAGTCCCTGGACGACGAGTTCGCAAGCCTGAATAAGGACGCGGCGGTGGAAGCGGAATTGGCCGAGCTGATGAAGCAATACGAGGATAAAAAATAAGCGAATCGATCCTAAAGTGAGGCTTGACCTAACATGAGCGTATGGAAAAGAATCGGCAACCTGTTTGCTAAGCCGGAACCGCCGATAGCAGAGAAAAGTATGCTTGCGCTCGCTCCCGGCGACATCTGCGAAGTCTCGCTCGTTACCTACGAGGTAACCGGCCGGGTCGGCAATCGCGGTCGCAACGCGGTCGTGCTGACGCTGCAGGACGGCAGCCATATTCGTTATCTGCTGGTCGAGGAACGCGAGACGCTGCAATATCAGCTGTATCAACCCATTGACGGTCGGCTAAACGATCCAACCGAGGTGCCGTCGCAAATGGAGCTTGACGGAACCTTGTATTACTTGGAGGAAGAGTACGGCGGTTACGTATCGGTTGTTGGCAAAACCCCGTTTCTTCAAGGCGGGGAGCAGCATGTGTGGCAGTACCAGTCGGATGACGGCAAGCTGCTGCGCATCGAGTGGCAAAATGGGCGGTTTATGTTGTACGAAGGCGCAAAGGTGATTCCGGCCGACGTTAAGGTCATTCGTGCCAGCTAAAGAGGTGCGGAGGATGGAGACTTCTGGCGAGAAGCGCGAGAAGCAGGGCATATGCCTTGATTCCCGCGCTTTTTTTCACCACAAGCGGACAAAAAAATAACATCCCCCAAACTGCCGATGCAGTGGAGGATGCTATAAATGGGTTATGCAGGGGTCGAACCTGCGACCTGCCGATTAAGAGTCGGCTGCTCTACCAGCTAAGCTAATAACCCGTAATGTGAAGTTTTTCGAGAACATGGATTATTATAACTCCGCTAGTTACAAAAAGCTAGTCCTTTTTTCGTGAAAATTTGCATCTCTTCACAAGAAGTTTTATGTTATTTACATAAGTTGGAGAGTTTAGTTAAGTGAGCGCATGTGAAGGGACTCAGACGGAACAGGGGGAAGTTGGCATGAACAGGACGTCCCGAATCTGGCGATGGGTGGGAATCGCGTCCGCTGTATCGACCTTGCTTCTGCTTGCCGGCTTCGTTTATGCGGTGTCGGATATTATCGAACCCTCAGCCGAAGCGGGTAAACTGGCGGCTAATCCGGCGCGATCGGAACCAGCCGCACAAGCTGGAGCATGGGATGTAACCGCCATCGGGGATTCTTTGGCCAAAGGGACCGGGGATGATACCGGAAGCGGATTTGCCCGCCGGACGGTGGATTTATTGAACAAGGAAGGCCAAGGCGCAACCTCTAAGCTGGTGAACAACCTTGGCATTAACGGGTTAACGACCGAGGAACTGATGCCGATGTTGGACGATCCGGGCGTAAAATATGCCTTGCAGCAAGCGGGGATTATCCTGCTGTCTATTGGAGGCAATGATCTGTTTAACGGCACGGAAGCATTGACCGCAGGGGAGCAGGTCCCGGCCCAAGCGGAGATCGATGCAGCGATTGACGAGAGCTCGGCGAATTTTGAGAAAGTCGTTGCGCAAATCAAGAAAATCAATGTGCAGGCGCTGCTCGTATACGTCGGTTTATATAATCCGTTCAGCGATCTGGAAGGCATGCGGGAAATCGGGAACGATGCGGTGGCGCGATGGAACGCGATGGCGATGAGTACGCTCGGGAAATATGAGGGGACTTTGGTGGTTCCGACATATGACCTCTTCACGCAAAACTCGCCTCGTTATTTGTCGAGCGACCATTTTCACCCGAATGGTGACGGTTATCAGGCTATTGCTGAACGGATGGTCCAGGGGATCGCGCGATAGTCACGGCCTTTGATTTGAAAATGAAAGGAAGGAGTGGGCGGCATGGGAACACGGCAGCCGATGATAGCCGAGCCGCGGCAACCGGTGTTAAAGGTACAGGGGCTCAAGAAGAAAATCGGCCGGAAATGGATCGTGCACGAAGTGAATTTCGAAGTGTATGCCGGGGAGATTTTCGGATTCCTCGGCCCTAACGGGGCCGGGAAAACGACAACGATCCGCATGCTCGTTGATCTGATTCGACCGACGGAAGGTCAAGTGGACATTTGCGGATATGACGTGCAGCGGGAACCCGAGCTGGCGCTACGCTGCGTGGGATCCATCGTGGAGAATCCGGAGGTCTACACCTATTTGACCGGGTGGGAGAATCTGGAGCATTTCGCCCGCATGATTCCGGGCATCGATAAGAAGCGGATCGAGGAAGTTGTTCAAATGGTCGGCCTGACGAGCCGGATTGACGACAAAGTGAAAACCTATTCGCTGGGCATGCGGCAACGGTTGGGGATTGCTCAAGCGCTGTTGGGACGGCCTAAGCTGCTTATTCTTGATGAACCCACCAACGGCCTTGATCCTAAGGGGATCAAAGAGATGCGCGGGTTTATACGCCGGTTGGCGGAGGAAGGCATGGCCGTATTCGTGTCGAGCCATCTGCTAAGCGAAATTCAGCTATTGTGTGATCGGGTGGCCATCATCGGGCGCGGGCGAGTTCTGGCGGTCGGCAAGGTCGACGAGTTGATTCAAGCCAATAAGAATTATGTGATATGGGAGCTGGAGCCCAGGGAACCGGGGGAGCGGCTGCTGCGTTCGACGGCTGGAGTCCGCGTGGTGGACGATGCTGCAAACGTCCTGGACGACACGATCATGGCGGGGATCCGCAGACAGGCGATCGTAACTGAAATGCAGCCGGAAGTCATCCCCGCTCTCGTGCTTCGGCTAGTACAGTCGGGGGTTCAGGTAGAGGCCGTTCAGAAAGTGAATCCGACGCTCGAGCAGCTGTTCCTGGAGATGACAGAAGGTGAAAGCATTGAATAACATTTTTCCTTTAGTAAAAAATGAAACGATCAAGATGATCAAAAAGAAACGCTTTTACGTCATCTTGCTGGTTCTGATCGTGCTGGTTCCGATGTTTGCTTACGCGCAGTTGCGGCAAGCTGAAGACAAACGGGAGAAATTCGGGACCGACTGGCGCCGGGAGGTGCAGCAAGCGATCACCGACAACCAGAATTCGCTCGGCAGCGACCGCGTGCCGGAGGAATGGAAGAAATACCGCAAAATCTATATTCAGCAGATGAAATATTATTTGGAGCATGACGTGAACCCCAGGGAGCCGGGCGGCGTGTCCTTTACCCGAGAGTTCCTGGATAACGCGGCTACGCTGTTCATTCCCCTGTTAATTATGGGCGTGGGTTCGGATATCGTGTCTTCAGAGCGAACGAGCGGGACGGTGAAGATGCTGTTGACACGGCCGGTCCGGCGGTGGAAAATTCTGCTAAGCAAGCTGTTGACCTTGCTGATGTTCGTGTCCTTGATCATCCTATCAACCTGTTTGATCTGCTATTTCATCTCGGGGTTGTTTTTCGGCTACCGCGGATGGAATTTGCCGGTGTTTACCGGGTTTCAGCTGCAAGGCGCCGAGGTGGACATCTCGGGAGTACATGCGGTTCCGCAATGGCTGTACATCTTCATGCAGGCCGGTTTGATCTGGTTTGTCAGCGTAGTGGTCGCGGCTTTGGCGTTCATGGTGTCCGTGCTCGTACGGAGCACGTCGGCGAGCATCGTAATCATGATGGCGGCGCTGATCGCCGGCAATATTTTAACGAATATGGCTTCCTCCTGGACGAGCGCCAAATACCTGTTTATGGTGAATCTCGGTCTGACGAATTATTTGGCAGGTACGCCGGCGCCGATCGAGGGGATGTCGCTGGGCTTTTCGCTGCTTGTTCTGGCGGTTTGGGGAGCCTGCGCGTTAATCGTTTCATTCCTTGTCTTTACGAAACAAGATATTTTGAATTAAAATGGACGAAGGCAACAAAACATCTGTTCGACTACATACAGAGGTTACTAAAAGAATTAAAGGGGGAGCATGAATGGCCGAACAAATCGATTTGTTCGAGGACGTACCCGGCACCAGTTCCGGAAGCGCGTCTTCGGGATACGACGCGGACGACATTCAAGTGCTCGAAGGGCTTGTCGCGGTACGCAAACGGCCAGGGATGTATATTGGCAGTACGAGCTCGTCGGGACTTCATCATCTGGTATGGGAGATCGTCGATAATGCCGTCGACGAGCATCTGGCAAAGTACTGCTCCAAAATCGACATCACGCTGAATAAGGACGGATCGGTCACCGTGATCGACAATGGCCGGGGGATTCCGACCGGCATGCACAAAACCGGTGTTCCAACGCCGCAGGTAGTCTATACGATCCTGCACGCCGGCGGCAAGTTCGGGGGGGCAGGGTACAAGAAATCCGGCGGTCTGCATGGCGTCGGGGCTTCGGTCACCAACGCCTTGTCGGAATGGCTGGAGGTACACATTTACCGGGACGGGAAAATCCACCGAATGCGCTTCGAATATTGGGTTGACGATCAAGGCATCGAACATGTCGGCGAGCCGGTCACAGGGCTGGAGATTCTCGGCAACACGAACAAGACCGGCACGAAGGTGACGTTCAAACCGGATATTCGCGTATTCACCGGCGGCATCGGATTAAACTACGATACACTCGCGGAACGTTTACAGGAGATCGCTTTTCTGAATTCGGGCCTGAAAGTGACCTTGAAGGACGAGCGGTCCGACCGTTTCGACGAGTTTTTTTACGAGGGCGGAGCCAGCCAGTTCGTTCAGTTCCTCAATGACGGGAAGGACGTGCTGCATGACGTCGTCCATTTCTATGCGGAGCGGGAGGATATCGAGGTGGAAGTTGCGCTGCAGTACAATGCAGGGTATACCGAAACGCTGGTCTCTTTCGTCAATTCCATCCCGACTCGGGGCGGGGGGACGCATGAAACCGGCTTCAAGACAGCCTATACCCGGGTGATGAACGAATATGCCCGCAAGAACGGCATGCTGAAGGAGAAGGAGAAGAACCTCGAAGGCAACGATTTGCGCGAGGGGATGATGGCCGTCATCAGCGTCAAGATGTCCGAGGTCGAGTTCGTTGGTCAGACGAAGGACCAGCTCGGCAGCGCATCCGCGCGCAGCGCCGTGGAATCGGTCGTCGGCGAGAAGATGGCGGTGTTCCTGGAAGAGAACCCGCAGGTTGCTCAGACGCTGATCAAGAAGGCGGTACAAGCCTCCAAAGCGCGTGAAGCGGCGCGCAAAGCCCGCGACGAGATGCGTTCGGGCAAGAAGCGAAGCGAAAGCTCGAACCTGGGCGGCAAGCTGACGCCGGCGCAGTCGAAGGATTTTTCGCGCACCGAGCTGTTTATCGTGGAAGGCGACTCCGCCGGAGGTTCGGCGAAGCAGGGGCGCGATTCGAAGATTCAGGCGATCTTGCCGCTGAAAGGCAAGCCGATGAATCCGGAGAAGGCGAAGCTCGCCGATATCCTCAAGAACGATGAGTACCGGGCCATCATTTCGGCGATTGGCGCCGGAATCGGGCCGGAATTCGCCGTGGAGGACAGCAATTTTTCCAAAATCATCATTATGACGGACGCGGATACGGACGGTGCCCATATTCAGGTGCTGCTGTTGACATTCTTTTACCGCTATATGAAGCCTTTGATTGACGCGGGACGGGTCTATATTGCACAGCCGCCTTTGTATAAAATCACCCGCCGTTCCGGCAAGCTGGAGACCGTAAGATATGCCTGGAGCGACGAGCAGCTGCAGAACTATTTGAAGGAATTCGGCAAAAATTTCGAGCTGCAGCGTTACAAGGGCCTCGGGGAAATGAACCCCGAGCAGCTGTGGGAAACGACGATGAATCCGGAGACGCGGACCATGCTGCAGGTGCAGATCGAAGATGCCGCCAAAGCGGAGCGCCGCGTGTCTACGCTGATGGGGGACAAGGTCGATCCGCGCAAGCGCTGGATCGTGGAGAACGTGGATTTCACGGAGTTTGAGGAATAGAAGGTGAATTGATGTGAGCATGCTGGAGAACTTTTTGCCGGCGTTTCTCGAAGAGGTTGTAGGCGACCGCTTTGGCCGGTATTCCAAATACATTATTCAGGATCGGGCAATTCCCGATATTCGCGACGGATTGAAGCCAGTGCAGCGGCGGATTTTGTACGCGATGTACGATTCCGGCAATACGCCGGACAAGCCGTACCGCAAATCGGCCAAAACGGTCGGGGACGTGATGGGCAACTATCATCCGCACGGGGACTCTTCGATTTACGAGGGGATGGTGCGGATGGCGCAGCCGTGGAAGATGGGCCATACACTGATCGACGGCCACGGCAACTGGGGTTCACAGGACGATGACCCGGCAGCGGCAATGCGGTATACCGAAGCGCGTCTGTCTGCGATTGCGATGGAACTGCTGCGCGACATCGAGAAGCGCACCGTGCCGTTCAAGGATAACTTCGACAACACGGCGAAGGAGCCGGTGGTGCTGCCGGCGCGTTTTCCGAATCTGCTGGTCAACGGGGCCAGCGGGATTTCGGCAGGGTTTGCGACGGAAATTCCGCCGCATAATCTGCGCGAGGTGATCGACGCGTGCATCGCCTTGATGGAGAAACCGGAAATGACGCTGGAGGAAATCCGTTTGTTCGTCAAAGGACCGGATTTCCCGACGGGCGGCATCATCATGGGCGAAGACGGCATTCAGGAAGCGTATCAGACCGGCAAAGGCCGGATCTATCTGCGTTCCAAGACGGAAATCGAGACACTCCGCGGCGGGAAGCAGCAGATCGTCATCACCGAAATTCCTTATCAGGTGGTCAAATCCCGTCTCGTCACGGCGATGGAGAATATCCGCCTGGAGAAGAAGGTGGACGGCATCGCCGAAGTTCGCGATGAAAGCGGCCGGAACGGGCTGCGCATCGTTGTCGAGCTGAAGAAGGATGCGGACGCGCAGGGGATTTTGGCGTATTTGCTGAAAAAAACCGACCTGCAGGTCACCTACAACTTCAACATGGTGGCAATCGTCAACAAAGCGCCGCGCCTGTTGGGCCTCAAAGCGATGCTCGAAGCCTACATCGCCCACCAGCGCGAGGTCGTCACGTACCGGACGCAATACGAGCTGGAGAAGTTGGAGGACCGCGCACACGTCTTGGAGGGCCTGGTTAAGGCGCTCAATATTTTAGATGAGGTCATCTCTGCGATCAAAGCCTCCAAGAACCGTCAGGACGCGCAAAACAACCTGCAATGGATGTTCGGGTTCACCGAACGCCAGGCGGATGCGATTTTGACGTTGCAGCTGTATCGTTTAACCAATCTCGAAATTACGACGCTGCAAAAAGAGCTGGAGGACATCCAGAAGAAGATCACCGTTCTGCGCGGGATTCTGGAGAGCGACAAGAAGTTGATCGCATTGATCAAAAAAGAGCTGATCGAGATCCGTGACAAATACGGAATCGACCGCCGCTCGCATATTCAGGACGAAGTCGAGGAACTCAAGGTGAACCTCGAAGTGCTGGTGGCCCAGGAGGATGTGCTGGTCACCATTTCGCACGAGGGATACATCAAGCGCACCAGTATGCTGTCGTTTACAAGATCCGGCGGGGAGCGGGACGGCTCCGGGGTCAAGGAAGGCGACTATATCAAGCACCTGCTTGAACTGGATACGCTGCAGAACCTGCTGATCTTTACGCAGCGGGGCCAATACTTCCTCCTGCCGGTTCATCAAATCCCGGACTTCAAGTGGAAGGATAACGGAACCGCGATCGTCAACGTGATCCCGCTGGCGAAGGAAGATCGCATCGTCAGCGTCATCCCGGTGCGAGGATTCGATGAGAATCCGGAGCTTAGTCTGGTATTCGTCACGAAGAACGGTCAGGTGAAGCGAACGGAATTGAAGGAATACGAGACGAAACGTTCCGGCGCGATCGCCGCTTGCAAGGTAGGCGAAGGCGATGAAGTGCTGAGCGTCACCGTCAGCCGGAGCAATCAAGAGATCCTGCTGCTGACGAAGCAAGGGATGGCGATCCGGTTCGCCGAGAGTGAAGTGAACCCGATGGGCCGTGTGTCCGCCGGGGTCCGAGGGATTAATCTAAAGGACAACGACGAGGTTGTCGCAGCGCTGTGGGTCGAAGGGGAGGAAGGCGAGGTTCTCGTCTTGTCGGATCTGGCTTACGGCAAGCGCAGCCTGCTGCTGGATTACCCGCTCCAGAGCCGGGGCGGCAAGGGCGTTCAGACGTTCGAATTCAAGGAAGGCAAGCGCGTGAAGCCGAACGGCAGCCGCTTGATCGGCGGAATTCACTGCAAAGAGCCGGTACTGTTGCAAGCCGTCACGAAGGAAGGGCATAAGCACATCTTCAGTTCGGAGGAGGCGCCGCTGGCCGAGCGGAAATCGATTGGGAAAGCGCTGGCGCATCTCGAGAAAAACGATGAAATTACCGAGATGCTGCTCAAAGCCAAATCAGAGTAAGCATGAAGTCCCGCGAAATACGCGCAAGCGATTTGGCGGGACTTTGTTATTCCTATTCCGTCAAATGGCGGATAAACGCTTGAAGGGTGGGGTCCATGTACGTACTGCTGCGATAGACAAGTCCAACGTTCTTGCGCGGAACGGGCTCCGCCAACGGGACAACGGCGATTTCCGCGCGGCGGTTCGCGCCGGTGAGCGTTCGGGCATAGGAGCTCGGAAGCACAGTTCCCCCAACGTGATGGAGTACCATCTGCACCTGCGATTCCATCGTCGACAGTTCC
Organism: Paenibacillus phocaeensis; assembly: GCF_900021165.1. Classification (GTDB taxonomy): domain Bacteria; phylum Bacillota; class Bacilli; order Paenibacillales; family Paenibacillaceae; genus Fontibacillus; species Fontibacillus phocaensis. The sequence continues at coordinate 32,643 of NZ_FCOQ01000021.1, forward strand.
ATAACGGGCCGGATTTCGATCCCCTGTTCGGCGCAGGCCGTATCCAGCAACTGCCGAACGTAAAATTTCGGCGGGAACAGGACAAGCGGCAACTGAGCCAATTGCTCCAGCGTGACTTCCGGCAGCTCCGCGTACGCATGCAAGCTGGAGATGGCCAGCACCAGCTCTTCGTCATAAAGGGGGCGGCTGACGATCTGTTCGTCCTGGAGCGGCAGAAATACGACGCCGAGATCCAGGTGATTGGCGAGCAGCCCGGCCCGCGTCTCCTCGGTGGCCAGCTCAAGCACGGTCAGCTCGATGCCGGGGTGCTGGCGATGAAAAGAGATCAGTTTGCTCTCCAGCAAGTGGTTGCCGGAGCAACCGATGCGAAGCTGGCCTCGCTGCACCCCGCTGATTTGACCGATTTCCAATTTGGCCTGCTCAACCTCGTAAACGACCCGGCGAGCATGCTCCAGCAGGATGGTGCCTGCTTGGGTCAGATAGTTCTTCTTGCCGACCCGGCTGATCAGTGCGGTCCCGAGCTCCTGTTCCAGCAAACGGATCTGGTGGCTTAAGGTAGGCTGGGTAATTCCCAGCCTCTCCGCAGCTTTGGTAAAATGCAAATCCTCTCCGACCGCGATGAAATATTCCAGCAGGCGATGCTCCAAGCCGATTCCCTCCTCCTGATTCCATAGATATTGCCAATGATTATAATCGAAACTATGTTATTGATCAATAAACGAAGAATCGGTATAGTGAAAAGCAGGAACAAGCGATTCGTACGATTCGTAAATTGATACCTTGGAAAAGAGGAAATGAACCATGGAAAAATGGCCCATCACGTTAACGACCTCCAAAAAAGCGAAACCGTCCGCCGATCGGCTGGGCTTTGGCAAGTATTTTACCGATCACATGCTGCTCATGGATTATACGGCTGGCCAGGGCTGGCACGATCCGCGGATCGTGCCGTACGGTCCGCTCTCGCTGGATCCATCGGCGATGGTGTTTCATTACGGACAAGAGGTTTTTGAAGGCATGAAGGCGTACCGGACACCTCAGGGGAATCTGGTGTTGTTCCGGCCGGAAATGAATTTGCAGCGGTTGAATCAATCGTGCTCACGCATCGGCATCCCTCAGGTTGATCCGCAGGAAGTTCTGGAGGGCATCTGCCGCTTGCTCTTGCTGGAGGAAGAGTGGATGCCGGAAGGTGAAGGCAACTCCATGTATATCCGCCCGTTTATAATTGCGACCGAGGCGGGGCTAGGGGTGCGGGCAGCCCAAGAGTACCGGTTGATCGTCATTTTATCGCCGGTCGGGGCTTATTATCCGGAAGGGATTCACCCGGTGCGTATTTACGTGGAAGACCGCTACGTTCGGGCGGTGCGCGGCGGGACCGGAGAGGCCAAGACCTCCGGAAATTATGCGGCAGGGATTAAGGCGCAGGAAGACGTCAAATCGCAGGGGTATTCCCAGGTGCTGTGGCTTGACGGGATCGAAAAACGCTACATCGAGGAAGTTGGCAGCATGAACGTGTTCTTTAAGATCGATGGAGAAGTGATTACGCCGGAGCTAAACGGCAGCATTCTGGCCGGCGTCACGCGGGATTCCGTCCTTCATTTGCTCCGCGCATGGGGGATACCGGTCATGGAACGGCGGATTTCGGTGGAGGAATTGTTCGAGGCTCATCGCGAAGGCCGGCTCGAAGAAGCGTTTGGCACCGGCACCGCAGCGGTTATCTCTCCAATCGGCAGCATGACATGGGAAGGGCGTGACATCCAGATTGCCGGAGGCGAAACAGGAGAGTTGTCGGCCCAATTGTACGACACTCTGACGGGAATTCAACGCGGACAACGGGAGGATTCGTTTGGCTGGCGGTACCCTGTCCGGTAAGGCAGCATCGTTCTTGCCTCTGCCTCATTCCGCCGCCCCTTGGATAATTGCTATAAGGCAGCAGGAATTTGCCAAGGAAGCAGCGAATTCTTTAGGGGTGATGTAAGGCAAGGAGGGATAAGATTGCATACCGCTGAATTTGCCAGATTGCTTGATCTCATCATGAAGGATTATCAGGACCACATGGAGGAGAAGCTGGCTCCAACGCTGACGACGTCGCAATTGACCGTTCTGGAGCTGCTGGAGCAGCAGGGCAATCTCAAGCCGTCCGATTTGATTCCGTTTCTCTCCACAACGCCGGCCGCAGTGACGATGCTGCTGGACCGGATGGAGCGAGGTGAGCTGATCCGCCGTGACCGGGACGAGAACGACCGCCGCAACGTATGGGTGTCGATTACAGATAAAGGACAATCCGAAGTCCAGCGGGGCATCGAAGTTCGCAACGCATATTTGAGCGGCGTTCTGGACCGCATTTCCACCCATAATCAACAACTGCTGGTATTTCTGCTGGGCAAAATATCCGGGACGAAATAAGGAACGGTATCAAGTAAAGGCGGGACGCCTGGGAGCGGATGAGATTCATCAGCCCCAGACGTCCCGCCTGTTTATATTTCCATCCCGTTCTCTCCAGCCCGCAGCAGAGCTGCGAGCCGGGTATACATTGCGCTCTCCCACAAATCCCAGGGGAAGGTGCGGGGCGGGAGAGAGAGAAGATCAACCGGCTCTTTTGTTACCGGGTGCGGGAAACCGACATACAGCGACCAAAGGGCGATTTGCTGGCCTGGCTGATTCAGCGCTGCGCCATACTTCTGGTCGCCATACAGGGGGCAGCCGATTCGGCTCATCTGCACGCGGATTTGGTGCGGCCGCCCGGTGTGCAGCTCCACCTGCACGAGACTCAGCCGTTCTGATGCGGAGCTGCCGAGCACCCGGTAGTCGAGGCGGGCTTCCTTGCCGCCCGGCGTCCCGGGAGGAACGACGGATACCGTGTTCGTCCGCTCATCCTTGAGCAGCGTATCGGTTAATCGCCCTTGACGCTGCGGCGGCGTGCCGTGGACGACGGCGACGTACGTCTTGCTGAAGCGGCGGCTGCGCACCATTTCAGCCAGGCGCGAGGCGGCCTTCGACGTCTTGGCGAAGATCATCGCGCCGCCGACAGGGCGGTCCAGCCGGTGCACGAGCCCCAGATAGACGTTGCCGGGCTTGCCGTACCGCTCCTTGATGTCCGCCTTCAGCAGATTCAGCAAGTCGGGATCGCCGCTGGCATCCTCCTGCGTCGGGACATTAACCGGCTTCTCGATGCCGAGCAGGTGGTTGTCCTCGTAAAGGATCGCCATCGCCGGCTGCCCCGAGGTCCGCTTGGCTTCGGATTCCATTCGTTATTCCTCCCAGCGTCCCAGAATGCCGCAGGGGAGGTTAAGCCCCGAGCGGGTGATCGGCAGTCCCAGCTCGCCGGCGGAGATTCGTCCGCCGTAACGCTTCTTCACGGTCATCGACAAAATGTTGTTCAGTACGGTCGGGGAGATGCCGGTCGTATAGGAATTGATCAGGAAGAAGAGCGGCTTGTCCGACAGAATCGACAAACAGGACTCTACAAACGGGTAGAGGCTGGTCTCCAGCTTCCACATCTCTCCTCCAGGGCCGCGCCCATAGGACGGCGGGTCCATGATGATCGCATCATAGCGATTGCCGCGGCGCTGCTCGCGCTGCACGAATTTGAACACGTCATCCGTGATGAACCGCACGGGGCGGTCGGCCAGTCCGGAAAGCGCCAGGTTCTCCTTGGCCCACTGAACCATTCCCTTGGCGGCATCGACGTGAACGACCGAAGCGCCGGCCGAAGCTGCGGCCACCGTGGCGCCGCCGGTATAGGCGAACAGGTTCAGCACCTGAACGGGCCGGCCGGCCGCGGCGATCTTGTCCATCATCCAGCGCCAGTTGGCCGCTTGCTCCGGAAACAATCCGGTATGCTTGAAATTGGTCGGGCGAATATAAAATTTCAACCGGTCATAGGAAATCGTCCAACGGTCGGGAAGCTGCTTCTTCATTTCCCACTGTCCGCCGCCGGAGGAGCTGCGATGGTAATGGCCGTGGACCTCGCGCCACTTGCGATCCTCATCGGCAATCGGCCAGATGATCTGCGGGTCGGGGCGGCGCAGAACGACGTCTCCCCAGCGCTCCAGCTTCTCCCCGTTTCCGGTATCGAGAACTTCATAATCTTGCCAATCATTTGCTACGTACATGCGTTGATCCTTCCTTCCGCCGCCTCATGCGGCCAGCCCACTTGGGCATTTCCATTAGTTCTGTTGATTCGGTAGTTATTGTACCTTATTTTTCTATCCGCATGCCACCTTCTTGGCGAAAACTTCTTCAATTCCCTTTGAAATTGTGATAGTCTTTTCAGCAAAACCCCAAGCCTTTGAGCTGTAAGACAGATAGGAGAGAGATTCGGAAATGTTACGCCGTTTTTTTTCGTATTACCGACCTTATAAACATTTGTTTATTCTCGATTTCGGCTGTGCCGTGGTGGCGGGTCTGCTGGAGCTCGGCTTCCCGATCGCCGTCAACCAGTTCGTGGACAAGCTGCTGCCGGGCCGCGACTGGCCGCTGATCATCTGGGCTTCCGCTGCGCTGCTTGGCGTATATCTCCTCAACACGGTGCTGAACTATATCGTGACGTACTGGGGCCATATGCTGGGGGTCAACATCGAAACGAATATGCGCAAAAAAATGTTCGATCACCTGCAGAAGCTGTCGTTCCGATTCTTCGACAACCATAAAACCGGGCACCTGATGTCGCGGATCTCCAACGACCTCGACAATATCGGCGAGGTGGCGCACCATGGGCCCGAGGATGTCTTTATCGCCGGAATGACCTTGATCGGCTCGTTCCTGCTGATGCTCGCGATTAACTGGAAACTGGCGGTGCTGACGTTCCTTGTCGTGCCGGTGCTGGTCTGGACGGCGCTTTATTTCAACGGGAAAATGACCAAGACCTACCGGGGGCTGTTCTCCGCGCTCGCGGATTTCAATTCCCGGGTGGAGGAGAACATCGGCGGGATCCGCGTGGTGCAGGCCTTTGCAAACGAACCGCATGAGAAGAAGCTGTTCGAGGAGAACAATAACGCCTATCGAGGCACGAAGCTGTGGGCTTACAAAATTATGGCCGGCAGCCTGTCGATCAATTACATGCTGATGCGCCTGGTCTCATTGTTTGTGATGGTTTGCGGAACCTGGTTCGTGATCCGCGGCGAATTGACTTACGGGGAATTCATCGGCTTCCTGCTGCTGGCCAACGTGTTTATTCGTCCGATCGAGAAGATAAATGCGATCATTGAAAGCTACCCGAAAGGGATTGCCGGGTTCAAACGGTATCTCGAGATTATCGATACCGAGCCTGACGTCGCCGATGCTCCGAATGCCGTGGAGGCTGGGAAGCTGCACGGCGATATCGATTTCGACCGAATCTCCTTCGGGTATGAGGGCTCATCCCGCGTGCTCGAAGACGTCAGCCTGAAGATTCGGGCAGGAGAGACGGTCGCCTTTGTCGGGCCGTCGGGGGCCGGCAAAACGACGTTATGCAGCTTGCTCCCGCGATTCTACGACGTGGACGGCGGACGGATTACGATCGACGGGCGGGATATCCGCAGCTTGACCCTTTCGTCGCTGCGGCGCAATATCGGGATCGTCCAGCAGGACGTCTATCTCTTCTCCGGCACGATTCGAGAGAACATCGCCTACGGCAGGCTGGAGGCTACGGAAGCGGAGATCTGGGAAGCGGCGCGGCGCGCGCAGCTGGAAGAGTTTATCCGCTCGCAGCCGGAAGGGCTGGAGACGGTGATTGGAGAGCGCGGTGTCAAGCTGTCCGGCGGGCAGAAGCAACGGTTGGCGATCGCAAGGATGTTCCTGAAGAATCCTCCGATCCTGATCCTGGATGAAGCGACATCGGCGCTGGATACCGAAACCGAGCTGGCGATCCAGCAATCGCTGGCCGAGCTGTCCGTCGGACGGACAACGCTCGTGATCGCCCATCGGCTGGCCACGATCAAAAACGCCGACCGGATCGTCGTGGTGACGGAAGAAGGCATTGCGGAGCAGGGGCGACACCAGGAACTGATCTCTGCCGGAGGCCACTATAGCCGGTTGCATCAGGCCCAGTTCGGACACTTGCATGCCTGATCCGACAAAAACCGCAGGACTCCTTGGCAGAGGAGCCTGCGGTTTTTCATTTTCGAGCCGTTTTATCGCAGATACGCGTAATAGTCCTGGGAACGGCAAATCCGAAATCCAGCCTGTTCATATAACTTCCTGGCTTGAGGGTTGCTTAGCGCCACTTCGAGCCAAATGTCGGATCCTTCCTTCTTCTCCCGGTCGATGACTTGCCGCAAAGCGGAGCCGCCAATACCTTGTCCCCGGTGTGAGGTGGAGACGACAAAGCCGTAAATCCAAGCCTCTCCATCCAGGCGGGAGACACGGATTTTACCCACAGCTTCCCCTTCATGGAGAATCAGCTCAGTCTGGTTGATGATCTCTTCGTTTAACGTCTCGAAATAGTCCTGGGTTTCCTCCGCAGTGAGACCAAATCCCTCCTGGTCGAGACGGGTGAGCAGAGGGCGATCCATCTCATTGGCTTGGCGGAGCGTGACGGGTACGAGATGCGGTGGCGGTGTGCTCGCCGAATCCGTCTCCCCGGCGTATCTCATCTGATATTCGCTGAAGTCGAAGCGGCAGGGGAATTTCGCCAGAAATGGCTTGGCCGTCTCCGAGTTGCCGGGAGCATTCAGGAGAATCGTCGAATACGCAATGACGGAAGACGAATGGAGCCCGCGCCGCAGGAGCGAGGTGAAAATGCCTTGTCTGCGATAATCCGGGTGAACCATGCCGCAGACTTCCAGTGTGCTTCCGAATGGATACAGGCCCAAGAAGGCAATCAATTTTCCGTCCCGGAACTCCACCAAATCCACAGTATGTTCTTCCATCCGGGAGTGGAGCGTGTCCCAATTCAGTTTCAAAGCGATTCCGTCGTGCTGTTCGACGAGGCGCTGAAGGGCTTCCACATCTGCCCAAGTCCATGTAATATTTATGACGGCTCACCATCCTTTCTCTAGTATTCTAGCCGATCGGCTGAGAATTGGCACGAGAAATCAGCGCCGCTCCGCGCTTGACAAACCGCAGAGACAGGCGTAGCTTGAAATTACTGCAAACTTACATATTTTCGGAGGTACGTGTGATGAACATCATTGAGATGAACCAGGTGACCTGGTTGAGAGAAGGGAAGCCAGTATTGAACGGCATCGATTGGGCGGTCCGGGAGGGGGAGCACTGGGCATTGCTCGGTTTGAACGGTTCCGGCAAAACGACGCTTCTTAACATGCTTAGCGGATATCTCTGGCCAACCTCCGGCGAGATTCGTGTGCTGGGAAACCGGTTTGGGGAAGTGGATTTGCGAGAGCTGCGCAAAACGATCGGATGGGTCAGCTCTTCCATGCAATCCAAGCTTCATGGGGAGCAAAAAGCTGAAGATCTCGTGGTAAGCGGCAAGTTCGCCTCTATCGGACTTTACGAGAAGCCCGATTCGGCAGATTATGACCGGGCAGCCGCTTTAATGGAGCAGCTGCGCTGCAGTCATCTCTATGGCCGCAGCTACCAGACCTGTTCCCAGGGCGAGCAGCAGAAGCTGCTCATCGCCCGGGCGCTGATGGCTTCGCCCAAGCTGCTGATTCTGGATGAGGCGACAAACGGGCTGGATTTCATCTCCCGCGAAGGCCTGCTGGCAAGCATCGCGCAGTTGGCTGCCGAACCTGATACGCCGCACATGCTGTACGTGACCCATCATACGGAGGAGATTCTCCCGATATTCAATCACACGCTCCTGCTCCGCAGAGGCGAGGTATATTCGCAGGGAAAGACGTCGGAGGTTCTGAACGAATCCGGGTTGTCCGACTTCTTCGAAACCCCGGTTGCCTTGCGGTGGAACCAGGAACGGGCCTGGCTGTCCACGAAATAGGACTTGCTCTTACCCCGCCGAGCTTCTCTCGGCGGGTTTGGTTCGTTTGGATCCCGCAGACTTGGTGCGTATCGCGCTCATCAGCCAATAAATGGTCGGGATCAGGAATTCGCCGATGTACATGAGCGGAGCATAATCTTTGGACATAAAATGATACAGCTCCGGGGGAGTTCTGACGATGACCAGGGAGAGCACAGAAACAAAAAGGATGACGGGCATCGTGAAAGGCTTATGATCCTTGACGCGAGTTAACTGGGCCAGGCAAAGGACCGCCGTAAAAACGATAAAGGCTATCTTCACAAAAATACTGGTCAGCCACAAGATGATCAAAAAGGGATCCATCGTTTCGATAAACGATCCGACCCGAATGAAACGAACCAGCTCCATGTCGGGGTAGGTCAGGTTGGCTCCCAGGTTCGGCCCGAACGTCAGCAGAACCGGAATGAGATGCAACAGGATAAAGAGAAGCGAAATCCCGGTTGACCAGATGAGGGTCCGATAAACCTTTTTCGGAGATTTCAAATAAGGGAACAGCAGAAACAGGAAAGCCATTTCCCCAAATACGGCTGTAGTTTCATAGATGCCTATCCACATATCATTCAACGACAAGTGGGTGTACAAGGCGCTGAACATATCCGTCTCCATCTCCTGAAACCCGATAAACGGAATGAAGAAGAAGGCGACGGCAAAGACGAGGAAGAAGCCTTCCGCAGTTCGGAAAATCGTCGAGATGCCGCAGCGCACGGCGTACGCTACGCATACCCCGAAAATGGCCACAACGGCCCAGCCTGGCGTCCCATTCAAATATTCCGACAGGAGAAAGTCGGTAAGTTCTCTTAGGTCGAGGGCCGCCAGGAAGAGATGGGTCAATAAAATATAGAGCATGAACAAGAGATGCAGGGGCCGCCCCACCAGTTTGCTCCCATACTGTACGAGGAACTCGTCAGGACGGGAACTTCCGACCTTGTAAGCCGGGTAGACAAGCAGCAAGCCGAGCAACCCGCCCAGCAGGACAGCGACGGGGGCGGAATATTTGCTGCCCCCGATCAGCATCCCCGAATAGAAAGCAATCACAGTTGTGAAGATTTGCAAGCTGTAAAGTGTGAAGATTTGGTTTGAGGTTATATTCTTGAGCATGCTCTCCGCCTCCTGGCGACCGGAATCTTAGGATTAACCCAGCAATGTCTCGCGTAAATAGCGAAACATCATAAGGAGATTCCATCGGTCCTTCAGTTTAAATAGCACTTCAGAGATAACGAATAGACAGATTGATACGATCAAAACAGTGACACGGGTGTTAAGCTTGATCCCTTCCTTCTTCTGCATGAACCAGTCTGACAGCATGATCAGTACAAACAGGATTCCTAACCAAACCACGCTTATCCCTCACTATCGATTGGTTTCTTGAACCACTGAACGGTAAACGCCGCCCGCACGGTTCAGCTTAATATCCACGCTAACTTCAATCGGAAGCTCCTTGGCATAGAAATTCTTCCATTGCTCTTTCATTGAATGCCAGATTTTAGGATATCTCCAATCCAGATATTGGCTTAATAAGAAGGCGTCGGAACGGGTTTGGCGCGTCTTCGCCAAGACTTCAAGAAATTGCTCCTCGACCGCTTTATCAAGGAGTTTCTCCAACTGATCAATAACATCAGGGTTCTTCAAATCCATGTGTGAAAACGAAGCTTCCACACTTGCCTTGGCGCTGCTCTTGATCCGAAACGAGAGGTTCCCGCCGTGCACGATGGGATCAATGCTCGTCTTGATCCCCTCGATGAGAAAGCTCATTTCTTTCTCATCGGTCGGAGAGGAGATCGTGATCGTCGTGCTTCTAAGCTGGGAGCTGATCCAGAGCGCGATCCGATGTTCGTGAGAGGACAGCTCCGTCTTCGCCATTCTGCCGCCGCTGAATATCGCAGCCCCTCCGGACCCCATCCAACGATCCTTCTGGGGATTCTCCTGCGCCACACCCGGCAGGTCTCCGAAGCTAAGAAGAGGAATCAGAATATCTCCGCCTTGGTACAGTGCCAGCTTATAATCCTTGATCGTGGTGTCCAGGGTAAAGTGATTGTTGACGTATTTGCGCAAAATATCGCTAAGAATTCGTTCGAACACCATCGGCGATCGCGTAACTTCTATTACATTATTTGGAGTTATGAACAGACTTGCGCTGAGCCGAAACGAAGGCTGGCGGAAGACGAATTCGACGACTTTGTCCAGGCCTTGTTCTGCTTGTCTTCGGCCAACCAAGATAATGCGGGTTTGACCAAACGAAATGTTGCGGGACAGGTCAACCTGAATCAGGCTTAACGCCTTGCTCAGGTTCTCCGCTCGTCTGGTCACGAAACTGAACGGATCCCCTTGGGGTTGCCCCGTTCCTCCAGCCTCGCCCGGTATCATGCGGTTTGGCAGCGGGATTCCGAGCGTCAACTCCGTTTGCCCGTCCTCCGTCAGATCAATCAGCACGGTGTTTACAAATGCGCGGTTATTTAATTCCTGGGCAGACCAGCACCCGCCAACGCCGATGAAGAGCAGGAATACCAGCGTTGCCGTTACGATAGTACGTTGTATTCGTCTTCTCATCACTCCAGTTCACCTTTCTCCTTAACCCAAGCGCGCGGGTTGTCAGATTGGCGGACCTCGTTGTTCGTGAGCTGCACGGGTCGCTTGTGCATTTTCCACCAGGGCGCTCGAAGGAGCGTATCGCCCAAATCCTCAGTAACGAGCGGGGCAATTGGAGACAAATAAGGAACTCCAAAGGACCTCATGTTGACCAGATGAATATAAATCAAAATCATCCCGCAGGTTACACCGTACAATCCGAACATGGAGGCCAGGATCATAATCGGAAAACGCAGCAGCCGAAAAGCTAGTCCCAAATCGAAATGGGGGATAATGAAGGAAGCGATCCCCGTTAAGGATACGATAATGACCATCGCCGCCGAGACGATTCCCGCCTGGACTGCCGCAGTGCCGATGATCAAAGCTCCGATAATAGAGACGGCTTGCCCGATGGATTTTGGAATTCGGATCGAGGCCTCGCGGAGCGCCTCAAAAGCTAACTCCATGGCAAATGCCTCCCATAACGCCGGAAAGGGGACGATTTCCCGAGAGGCTGCGATAGTAATAAGCAACTGGGACGGAATCATTTCCGGGTGAAACGTCGTCACGGCAATATAAATCGATGGAAGGGTTAAGGAAGCAAATACGAAAAAATAACGGATCCAGCGTATCCAGTTCGCCGCGACATAACGTTGATAATAATCCTCAGCCGATTGCAGCAGCATAGGCAGCGTCACCGGGGCAATCAACACGATCGGCGAGCCGTCTACAAAAACGGCGATTCTTCCTTCCAGCAGCGCCGCACAAACAACATCAGGACGTTCCGTATATTGGAGCTGCGGAAAAGGCGAGTAAGGGTTATCCTCGATCACCTCTTCCAAATAAGCGGAGCCGAGCACTCCATCCATGTCAACATAAGATAAACGCCGCTTCATTTCCTTCAGGAGTTCCGGTTTGCATACGCCTTCGACATAAGCCAGAACGACGCTGGTATGCGTCTCCCGGCCTTTGTTGACGGCCGGCGTCTTGAGCTGAGGGCTTTTGATTCGGCGGCGAATCATGGTCATGTTCTTCTCCAAATCCTCGATAAACGCTTCTCTTGATCCGCGAATAACGGATTCGTTCGGAGCTTCATCGATTCCGCGCGTAGGGTACGCCGAAATGGAGAATGTCATCATCCGCGAATCCCCGTCGATCAACAGCAGTGCCCCGGCGTTCAGTACGGCCTGAACCCCTTGATCCAGATCCTCAATGACCGTGGCTTGGGAGACGCTCAGCGCCTCATCCTCGAACAAAAATTCATAGATATCCTTGTCCTTCAACTGCGCGCTTTCCCGCTGTAAGCTTCGGACGATGAATTGCTGGGCCGAATCCTGAGCAATCATGCCGCGAACGTAGACTAATACGCAGCGCTGACCGGTGCTGATCGTAAACTCCCGGTAGATGATGTCTGAGCTGTCCATCAGCTCCTGCTTCAGCCAATTAAATCGTACCGACAAACTTGGGTCTGCAGCGGGAGCGGATGATTCCGGTTTGCTCTTGGAGCTTGAAGGGTTCTTTCTTGGTTTGTCCCCTCCGGAGAGCTTCCGGCGTTGCAGCTTTCTGATGAAAGGCATGGAACCTCCTCCTTCCTGAACCGACTCTTCCCGGTTAAGATGCACGGCGAACAGGAAATTTATTCTTGTGTCGGGCTTGGAGTAGACCCTATGAAAATCCGAAACGGGATTATTTTCGGAGCAAGTTGGTAATAAAGGGTAACGACATCAGAGATGACCAGACAAGTGGGGATGAGTTGCTATGCCAAGAATGATGTTTCGAAATTATCACAACAAACGCAGCCCCTTCCGAAAGAACACAGGCTTGCACGAAGGAGCCTCCACCGCAAGCGAAATTGGCGGCAGCCTTCATGAATCAATTGCCCGGATCGTTCGCATTCTGGAGGCCCCGGACGATTTGGTTACCCGGTTTATCAGCGGGAAAGACGGAGTTCCAATGTGCGCGATTCTATGCATTGCGGGATTATCGGATTTAAATATGATTAACGAGCAGATTGTTCCCTCCCTGCAGCGGGCGTTTTCGGTGGTCGAACCAACCCAGAAGATGTCCGGGCAGGAGATGTTTGAAATGTTGGATCAGCATTTTCTATCGGTCCAAAAATATAAAACTACCCAATCGCTGGATGATATTCTCGTATCCATATTGTCGGGGGATACCGCATTGTTTATCGAGGGGTTGGACCGGGTCCTGCTGATCGGCAGCAAGAAATGGACGGGGCGAAGCGTGGAGGAGCCTCAGACCGAAGCTTTGGTGCGCGGACCGCGGGAAGGGTTTAACGAAAGTATTGAAACGAACCTCATCCTCCTGCGGCGGGCAATTCGCGATCCCAAGCTACGATTTGATCCTTACCGAATAGGGGAACGGAGCAAAAAAGAGCTGGTTATCGCTTATATCGATAACATCGTACATCCGGATCTCCTCCAAGAGGTGAAGCGGAGGGTGGAGACGATCGATATTGACGATGTCCCGGAGAGCGGAACGATCGAACAGATGATTCAGGACAGCTTCCTCTCTCCGTTCCCTCTGATTCTGCATACGGAACGGCCGGATAAGGCGGCCTCCGCGATCCTGCAGGGCAAGGTCGTAATTTTGCTCGACGGAACTCCGTTTTCCCTGATTATGCCCACGACGTTTGTATCCCTGGTGCAATCCCCGGAGGATTATTACGAACGCTGGCTGATCGGAACCTTGATTCGCGTCCTGCGGTATTCGGCGGTCGTCATTTCCTTGACGTTCCCATCGATTTATATCGCTCTCGTCTCCTTCCATCAGGGGATGATTCCTTCCAAACTTGCTTTCTCGATCGCGGCTTCCCGGGAGGGGGTTCCGTTCCCGGCGGTTGTTGAGGCTTTTTTAATGGAGTTAACGCTGGAGCTGCTCCGTGAAGCCGGCGTGCGCTTGCCGAAGCCCATTGGGCAAACCATCGGGATTGTGGGAGGGCTGGTAATTGGCGAAGCCGCCGTACAAGCGGGGATCGTCAGTCCCATTATGGTCATTGTGGTGGCGGTAACGGCCGTTTCCTCCTTCGCCATCCCTTCCTACAGTGCGGGCATCGCCTTTCGCATTTTGCGCTTTCTTACGATGATCGCAGCTTCGATGTTTGGCCTTTACGGGATCATTCTCGCCATGATCATGATCTGCATTCACTTGTCGAGGCTGCAGAGCTTCGGGGTTCCTTATTTAACGCCGTTATCCCCCGGTTTCTATCGCGATTGGCGGGATATGATCATCCGTGCCCCCTCTACGATGCTGACGAAACGGCCGCAATTTATGCAAACCAAAGACGACTCCAGAATGGGAAATAAGGGGGGAGGCCCATGAAGTCCTTTGAGTATGGGGATCGGGAAGTAGGCACCTATGAGGTTTTCGCCTCCGTTGCGAATATGGTCATCGGTTTTGGCGTCCTAATGTTGCCGCGCACCATCGTAGAAACGACGCGATCGGTCGACGGGTGGATTTCGATCCTGATTGGCGGATGGGTCGCCCTGATGTTTACTTGGATCGTTGCCAAGCTCATCTCCCGTTTCCCCAAACGGAATCTGTACGATATCGCCAGCGCGGTCATCGGAAAGCCCGCGGCCGTGCTCTTTACGTTGCTATTTGCCGGTTATATGTTGACCTTTGTCGCCTATGAAACCCGAGGGGTGGCGAGCATCTCGCGAATCTATCTGTTCGACCGAACTCCGGTGGAAGTCATCTGCCTGGTATTCCTGCTGGTGCTCATTTATGGCGTAGCCGGACCCAGCGTGGCGTTATTCCGGTTAAATACCTTGTTCTTGCCGATTGTGATCCTGCTGTTGTTCATCTTGTTCCTCATGAATATCAGCCTGTTTAAGTTCAATAACCTCATGCCGTTTTTTGTAACCGATTGGCGGAGTGTGGTTGTGGCTTCCAAGGAGTCGGCCTTTTCATTTATCGGGTTTGAGATTTTATTGTTCTATAATGCGGTGATCAATCAGCCGAAGAAGGTCGCCAAAGCCTCGATGTTTGGCATATTGATTCCGCTCGTGCTTTACGTGCTGACTTTTATATTCACCGTGGGTGTTTTCGGCCTGGAGGTGACGGGCAGCATGCTTTATCCTACAGCGGAGCTAGCCAAGCAGGTGCAGGTTCCCGGCGGTTTTTTCGAAAGGTTTGAGTCGATCTTTTTTTCGGTATGGGTACTCACCTTGTTCAACACGGCGTCGATGGCCTATGACGTAGCTTTACAGGCGTTGGAGGCTGTATTTAAAAAAGCCAAGCGGATAACGCTGGCGTTTTGGTTAGGACCTCTCATTTTCCTGGTCGTGATGCAGCCGCAAAATTTGATCGAAATCCAACAATTCGGGGAATGGATCAGCTATGCCGGGATCGGTCTAGGGATGATTCTTCCGACGATGCTGTTGTTATTGTCCATCTTGCGGGGGGTGAAAGGACGTGCGTAGGGTTTGCTGCGGCGGGTTCATCGCACTCGCCCTGGCCGTATTGATCACCGGTTGCTGGGACCGGGTTGAGATTGAAGAAAGAGGGTTCGTGGTGGGGGCCGGGATTGACCTCGCCAAGGAAGAAGAGGCAGAGAGAGGTCAGTTTCTGCTCACGTTTCAGTTTGTCGTTCCGGGCGGATTACAGGCCAAAGAAGGCGGAAGCCAAAGCGGGAGCAAAAACACCGCCTTCTTTAACTTGTCGGCCTCGGCCAATACGATGTTTACGGCGGCTCGGGACATGTCATACCTGACAAGCCGCAGCCCTTACTTGCAGCATATGCGCCTGATCCTGATCTCCGAGGAACTGGCCGCCAGCGGCGAGCTTTCGACGGCCCTGGACTTGTTTCTCCGTGACCATGAAATGCGAAGATCTACGAAGATCATGGTGACCGAAGGGGAGACGCGCGCGCTATTGGAGACGAATCCGAAGAACGAGAAGCTGCCGGTCATGTATTTTGAATCTACGTCGCTAAATCCGACCAAGAGCTCAAGGATCTATCCGCCCACCAGCATCGGGGATGTTCAAGGCTATATGCTCACGAAAAGCAGCTTCGCGCTTCCGAAAATCCGTAAAGTCAAGGATGAAGTATCGGTTTCGGGCGCAGCTTTGTTTGACGGCGATCAGAAGCTGAGAGGATTGTTAAATGATGATGAAACCTCAGGGCTGAACATCTTGCGGGGGACGGCGCAGGACGGGGTGCTGGAGCTTCATGTAAATGATCATTTTCTGGCTTACGAAATCAAAGGGTTGCGTCGCAGCATTCAAGCGGATGTATCCGATCCGGAGCAGATCCGATTTATCCTCCGCCTTGAGATGGAAGGGAACGTTGGAGAATCCCAGGAACGCATCGATTTGCTTGCTCCGGATGAGCTCGCGGAAATCGAGGAAGCGACGGCAGAGCAATTAACCCGTCTGACTACACGAACGATCCGCAAGGTACAGCAGGAATACGGCGTGGATGTTATCGGTTTAGGGGACGATCTGAAACGCAGGCATCCTGCGGTCTGGGAGAAGATCAAAGACGATTGGGAACAGGGCGAACGGTATTATACCCGCTGCGACATCCGGGTGGAGGTTCGAACCAAGGTTCGCATAGTGGGATCTACGGTGGAAACAACGGATTAGAGGAGGAATGAACCGATGTGGGATGTGTTGCTGGACCGGCTTCCCACCGCAAGAACATGGATCTGTGCAGGGGTAGCGGCCGTGATTCCGTGGATCGTTTATTCGATCCACCAGGCTTTGCACCGTTACGGAGATCCGCCGTGGAAACGGAAGGCGGAGTAAAAGGGTCTTTTGACCCGGGTAATTGAACTGGATCGGCGGCTTCCCTCTCTTCAAAACACGCCTTTAGGACTATTCAGGGCGCGTCGAGTTTACGCGATATTTATAGGTAATGGAAGAAATTTCGACGATTTCGCGTAGAGAAGAAGGGAGGGTCATATGAGAACTCACGTCATGGAACTTCAGGAAGGGGATCGTCTGAGAACCGACGTGTTTAACCGGGCGGGGTTGCATATTCTTCCGAGGGGGACAAGCATTCATACGGAGGAAATCGCCCTGCTGATTCGGCAGAGTATCGATTACGTCGATATCGAATTTCGCACAGGGGAAGATGCCCAGAATCCCGGCATGAACCCCAGCTTCACCCAGCGTTTACGCGATAACTTTTATTTTACGGTCAAAGGGTATCAGGCGTTGTTTTTAGAGGCGTTGACGACAGGGAAATTCAATCAATCGATGGTTGAACAGCATTTGGTGCCCATGCTTGAGGTTCTTGACCGAAATAAAGATGTTGTATCGCTGCTCATCGCCTTCTCTGAAGAGGATGTAAATATTTATAATCATTCGCTGCAAGTAGGTCTGTTGTCCTATTACATCGCCACTTGGCTGGGACACTCGCCCAATGAATGTTACGAAATCAGCAAAGCGGGTTATTTGCACGATATCGGCAAGAGCCAGGTCCGTCAATCCCTGCGCAATCGCGAGCAGGAATTGGTCGGGGAGGAACGGGAAGAATTAAATCGCCATACCTCCTATGGCTATGACATTATCCGCAGGTCGACAGGGGAAGAGGTTACGGCCCTCGTCGCGCTGCAGCATCATGAAAGGGAAGACGGAACCGGTTATCCGTCGGGCTTGCGCAAAGGGAAAATCCATCCATATGCCGAAATTGTGGCGGTGGCCAACGAATACATATCGCTGACTTCCCCCGATGTTTCGGGAACACGTCAAGATCTCTTGACCGTGTTAAGAAACATTTACAGGTTGGGATTCGGCGAACTGAACGAAAAGGCGGTTCAAGCTCTGACCTCCAATCTCCTGCCGAATTTTATCGGCAAGAAGGTCAAGCTCAGCAACGGCGAAACCGCCACGATCGTGTGGAATAATCCCGCGGATATCTTCAAGCCGCTGGTGCAAATTGACGAGTGGCAATTCCGGGATTTGTCCAGAGAACGGCATATCGAGTTAGTACAGGTGTTTGTCTAGGACTTCTTGACACCGGCAAAACAAGAAACAACCCTTGCTCCCATCCGGGAGCAAGGGTTGTTTCTTTGTGAGATTATTCGGATAAACCCAGGGCCTGGTATACCCGGTAGGATACGACGCCATTGGGGATCAATCCATGATCGCGTTGATACCGGGTTAAAGCTTCGGCAGTAGCGCGATTGAACTTGCCGTTGCATTCCCCCTTGAAATATCCCGCGCTTTTCAAGCGAGATTGAATGAGCTGGACATCCCCGCCAACATCGCCTTCCGCCAAATCCCTGGGGTCCTGGTTCGCTTCCCCCAGAATATGACCATAGATCGTGACCTTCGTTCCCACGGGAATCAAATCATATAATTCCATTACGTCGCGATTTCGCATGCGGATGCAGCCGTGGCTGAGGTGTTGCCCGATCGAATCGGGGCGGTTCGTGCCATGGATGCCGTAATACCCCCAAGGAACATTCAAGCCCAGCCATCTTGGACCAAAGGAAGGTCCCCAGTCCTTTCCTTTATAAGTCACCAGATACTCTCCTACAGGGGTAGGAGTAGAAGGGTTGCCTACTGCGACAGGGTAGGATTTGTAGGGTTGTCCCTGAATTTTCACGGTCAGCCGATGCTGCCGGGGATAGACTTCAATCGAGTAAATACTCTCTTCCGAGATGATGGGCAAAGAAGGGGAAGCCTCTGCATTTGAGGACAAGGCGGCTGATATGATACCCAATAGTATTGTAAGTACCGTGCAGATCCGCGCGATCGACCTGCAACTCTGGTTCTTGATTTTCATGGATTCACCGTTTACCTGATTTTGGATGGCATACTTCGGCCGTAGGTTCGTTCATTTCCGCTTGTAGTGTCTCCCGCGAAGGGATGATTATGCGCATTGGAGCGGGGGTCCGGGAAACGGTGCCAAGAACGGCAGAACGATCCCCGGGAAGCGGCGGCGGTTGACATCTGCGAGCTCCGCTTGATTGGAGCGTGGCTTTATGTTATTTTAATTTACGAGTAAACTAAATGAAGTGTGAGGCGAGAGAATGGATTCGACCGATAGGATAAAAGCGTTGATTTACGAGCAGGTTCTGCATTACTCGCATTTATACGAACAGGAGATGGAACTGGAGCTCTCGGAACTGAAAGCGTGGGGAGAGGCCAGGGATCTGCCGGGCTTGCCGGGCAATTTATCGACCGTCCATGTCCTGGAGTGCATCGGCGATCATGAACCGATCAATCATTCAGCGGTTGCGGAGAGAATGAATTTGTCGAAAGCGAGCATTACGAAGATCAGCACGAAGTTGTTGGCGCTCGGATATATTGAGCGAATCCAGCGTAACGACAACCGTAAGGAAGTGTACTTCCGGCTTACCCCTCAAGGGAACGAATTGTACAAGTTGCACGAAGCTCTGCATCAAGAAGAAGAGCGGCGGTTTATGCGGTTGTTAAACGACTTTTCCGATCGCGAGCTTCAGACGATTTTACGTTTTCTCCAAGGGATGGCGAATCAGGTACACGAGCGGAAAAGGTAATTTTTTTATCATTATAGTTTACTAGTAAACTAAATCAGGTTGAGAGGGGTAGGATGATGAATTTCTCCCAAACGATTCGTGAGCGCAGAACGATCCGGAAATTTAATACTTCGCCGGTATCCCGAGAACTGGTCGCGTCTCTGATCAACGAGGCGGCATCATTATATGAATCTGAAGGAACGCCGCGGTGGCGCTGCATCTACGCCGGTACGCCGGAATCGAGAGAGCGGCTCGCGGACTATATGATGGCCAAGATGCTGGACAGCAAACTGGGGAAACTGATCCCCGCGAAAATGATTGCCAAGAGGGTGACGGATATTCCCGCGCACTTGTTGGTCGTGGCGGAATCCGGCGCCGATCAGCGCGAAAGCGATGAGAATTACGCCGCTGCCTGCAGCATCATGCAGACATTGCAGTTGCTGGCCTGGGAACGGGGTCTGGGCGTCTTATGGGATACGGAACCGTTCGTGCAGAGCGAATCGTTCTTAGCGAGCATCGGGGTGCGGGAAGGCGAGAGGTTCGTCGGTACTTTGCATCTGGGTTATTTCGATAAGGCTCCGAAAGGGCGGAAAAGAACGCCGGCGGAGCAAAAATGGACAGTCCTCCACGGGGGCGGAGAGCTTCCGGGGAGGCTGACGGATGCTGCAGCGCTATCCGAGAGCAGCATTCTCGATACGTTGAACACTGCGGTCTGGGCGCCAAATGACGGGATGAGGGAACCGTGGCGATTTATTTTCGTAACCGGCGGAGAAGAAGCGGGCGGAAATGCTGAGGTGCCCCTCCCGGGTAGCGGGCAAGCCCATCTCCTCGTCGTGACGAAGGAAGAGTCCGATCCGCACAAGCGGGAGGAGGATTACGCGGCGGTGTGCTGCCTGATCCAGAACTTTGAGCTGTTGGCCAAGTCCAAACCTTGGGGCGTGCGCCGGACCCGACCCGAATGGATTTATGATCCCAAGCCATGCCGGCTTTATGGCGTCGAACCGGGGGAGCGGATCGCGGCGGTGCTAGAGCTGGGAGTGGAGAACGCCCAACCGCCAGCGAATTTCGCCGCTCCCCGCGTGAACTGGTTCGAACTTTAGGCTACCTGTCGTTTCTCCCGTCGTCGTAACTAAGCTGCCATTCGATCCCGTACTTGTCTTTTATATTTCCGTAACAAGGACTCCAGAACGTTTCCTGCAGCTCCATGGAGACCTTGCCGCCTTCCTTCAGCCGGTCAAACGCGGAGACGATTTCCTCCCGATGGGTGCTGACAAGCGCCAGGCTGATGTTGGTCCCCACCGTAAACGGCGAACCCGGGAATACATCGGAGAACATCAGGTTGCTGCCGCTAACCTTAAGGTTGGCGTGCATCACCCGGTCTTTCGCCGCTTCGGGAAGCGTATATTCCGGCTCCGCGGAATGCGCTTCCCCGTAGGTGAGGATTTGCGGCCGCTCCACGCCGAATGCATGGGCATAAAATTCAACCGCCTCACGGCAGTTGCCATCGAAATACAGATACGCGTCAATGGGCATCTTGTCATCCTCCTCAAACGATTCGTTAAGCTATAGTTGATCCCTTCTTCAGCATCTCCAGAATCCTCCGAACCCAATCGATGAGAAGCCGGAAACGGGTAATATAAACGCTACCGAATTGGAGACGAGCGGGGCAACGGATCTTGCACGTTCAACCGGAGCTGGCACCGATCGCAGGAATCGGTGTAGTAACTTGGTAACAGTAGTTAGTGGAAGTAGTCAGCTACAGTAGAGGGTCACGAAACCAGTAGCAGCATTCGGCAACAGTAATAGTCATGGCGGTCGGCAGCAGTTATCAGTCACAGTAATCGATCACGGCGGTCGGTAGCAGTCCATAGGAACAGGAGTCAGTTACGGCGGTTGGTAGCAGTATTCGGCATAAGTAGTAGTCACGGCATTTAGCAGCGTATCCGTCAACAGTAATCGATGCTCGGAACCGGCGAGTTCATGGTAAACGGTGCCTATGTCCCGCTCTAACTCTAGGCTTCAACTGCAAATGTGCATTTCGTACGAACTGAAATTCCGTATTCAAGCGGGTGAAATGCAAAAGTGCATCTGTTTGAAGGAGGTTAGGCGGGATATGGGCTCTTGAGCGCAGATGAGATGCACTTTTGCACTTGAGTGGGTCGCAAAGGGCGATTTGGCCGAAATCGCCTGCACTTTTGCACTTGAGCCCAGCCGCTGCCGCGTATAAAAAACAGAAAGACCTGGCCAACGGGCCAGGTCTTTCTCTATTCACCGCCGGCCTGCAGCGTTAATACAGTTTCGGCCGCTTCCACGCCGTTGATCAGCAGCACGATGCGATGCTCGCCGGGGTAGTGCCGGCGGGTCGTGAGATCGGCCCAGGCGTGCCGGCGCGTTCCGCCGATCTGTGCGCCGCCGGGAACGGTTTTGTCCGCCAGCAGGAACAGCTTGCGCGAGGTGCGGCCGCCGGCTTTGACGAAGTCGATGCCGTATTCGACGCGCACTTTGGCCGGCTCGCCCTCGCGAATCGTCAGCTCGTAGCGGAGCTCGCTGCTGTCGCCGATGCGCAGCACGGCTGGTTCGGCCGAGAGCGCCGCCGATGTCGCCAGCGACTCGCCTTCGCCGGCCGCGGCGTAGCCGAACAGCGCCAGCGCTTCCGGCCCGCCCTTGCGAATCAAGGTGCGGCAGCCGTGGCGCACGATCCAGTCGGTGTGCGGGTGCGCGTCTTTCCAGCGGCGCGCAAGCTCAAGCACCAGCGCCGGATGATCCTTGGCGATGTCGTTCAGGTTGTTGGCTACGCTCTTGCGGACATACAAGCTGGGATCGGCCTTCAACCGTTCAAGGATCGGCAGAATCGGCGCCGGGTCCCGCTTGAACATCGGCAGCGCCTGGCCCCAGGGGAGGCGAGGCCGGCAGCCTTCGCTCGCCAACCGGCGCACATGCTCGTTCTCGTGTTCCGCCCATTGCGCCATTTGCCGCATCATCCGCTCGGGATCACGTTCGATAAACGAACGGACGGCAAACTCGGCGGACGACTTCGGCGTGAACCGCTCCAGAGCTTGCATGGCGAGCGGCCAGTCGGCTTCGGCGCTGCCGAACACCTCGACGAAGTCGGGGAAGAACAGGTACGGGAACCCGACGCAGGACTCGTCGATGGCGAACAAGACGGCCACTGCCTCCGAGAAGGCCTCCGGCAGCTGTGCCCCCAACTTCAGCGTGATTTGCCGCATCCGCGCTTTCAGTTCCAGCTCGTCCCACGTCTCATCCATAGTGTCGGTAATGAACCGTTCCGTGTTAAAGCGCCTATACGCGCCCTTCACCTTGCCGCCGAAGTCGCGCAGAAATGCTTCGTTATACATCGATTTTAACGTATCGGCCATGCTTCATTCTCCGTTCCATACCCAACTGGGATCGTGATTCAGGGTTTTATTTTACTATGGAGGTCGATCCGGCGCAAACCCCAAACCCCGCCGCGCCGGTATAATTCGAAATATATTTAGGTAAAGTGAGGTAATCTGCTTAATTATTACACTGCCGAACCCCCCGCTTGCGGTTGGGGCGAAATGATTTTAACCAAACCGGGCCTGTCCTCCGTTTGACGAAAGTGCTAGGATAATCCTAGAAGAATTCAAGGATAGCAAAGGAGTGGCAGCAATGGCGGAGGTTAAAACGAATGCCATGCGGATGCTGGACAAGTCCAAGACGGAATACCGGATTTATGCGTACGATGCGGAGGACGGGCAAATTCACGGAACCGCGGTGGCGGAGAAAATCGGCAAACCGGTGGAGAAAGTATACAAGACACTGGTAGCGCATCAAGGGGCGGCGAACTTCGTGTTCATCATCCCGGTCGCCGAGGAGCTGGACCTGAAGAAGGCGGCCAAAGCCGCCGGCGTCAAGAAGATCGAAATGCTGCCGATGAAGGATTTGCAGCAGCAGACGGGATACGTCCGCGGCGGCTGCTCGCCGGTCGGGATGAAGAAGTTGTTTCCCACTTTTATCGACAGCCGTGCGGAAAGCTTGGACACCCTCCTCGTCTCTGCCGGCAAAATCGGCATGCAGATGGAGATCGCACCGCAGCAGCTGGCGGATCAAGTCAAGGGGAAATTCGCGCCGCTCATCCGCGAAGAGGGGGAATGAAGGGGTTAGCTGACGGTTTTGACGCCTCGTTAACAATTGCCGTTTATACTGAGGTTAAAAAACCATACAGAAAGATGGCTGATCCGATGGGCATTCATGCTTACTTTCGCTCCTTAAACGAGTTAGAACGCATCTATCGCTGTCCCGGAAGGTTCAAATTTGAAGAGCATAGCGTGGCGGCGCACTCCTGGAAGGTCGTGCAGTACGCCAAAACTTTGGCCGATATCGAAGAACAGCATGGCGTCGCCATCGACTGGAAGAAATTATACGAGATTACCAGCAGCCACGATTACGGCGAAATTTTTATCGGGGACATCAAAACGCCGGTGAAGCACGCCTCAATTGAACTGCGGAACTTGATTCAGCAGGTTGAGGAAGGGATGGTGCATAATTTCATCGACGAGCATATTCCGGAGGAATTTAAAGCGATCTTTCGCAACCAGCTGCGAGAAGGGAAGGACCAATCCGTGGAGGGGCTGATCCTGGAGGTTGCCGATAAGCTGGATCAAGTCTACGAAGCGTTTGCCGAACTTCAGCGGGGGAACACGGAGAAGGAATTCGTCAAAATGTACCGCGACGCCCTTGTGAAAATCAAAAACATCGGGCTTCATTGCGTTGATTATTTCCTCCGCGAAATCTTGACGGATATGGTTAATGAAGGAACGACGTCGCCGATCGATATCAAGCGGATCACGCAGGAAGCGCTGGAGCATTAGAAAAGAACCTTATTCCCCGTTGCGGCGGGATAAGGTCCTTTTTTTGGAGCGACCGGAATTGCATACGGAACATGTTCAGTGCAGGTCCGCAGTGAGTCATCATCGGACTTCATTCAGGCCGGCATTGTTCCATTATCGGGCTGATTTCCGCCACATAGTCGATGAACCGTCTGGCCGCCGGCGACACGTAGCGATCCTTGCGCCACTTGAGGCCAAGCTCCCAATGCCAGCCTTCCTCCTGGATCGGGATCCATACGAGCCCTTCAAGTTCCAGACCCATCGTTCTCGGCAAGACGGATACACCTAATCCGGCTTTAATAAATCCCGCTACCGTGATCAAATCTTCGGCATCGTACGTCGAGGCCAGCGTAAACCCGGTGCTTTGGAACCGAGCGAGAATCGTCGCTTTGAGACCGCAGTTATTTTTCAAACCCACGAACGGCTCCCCGGACAATTCCGTCAAACTTAACGAAGGGCGACCAGCCAAGGGGTGATGCGCAGAAACAACGATAAAGAGCGGAAGCCTCTGGATGACGATCCACTCATGGAGCTCCATAAATGACTCGCGAGAAGTGATCATGAGATCAGAGAGCCCTTTGTCCAGATGTTCGTCAATATCCCCGAGATTCCCTTGCGTTAATTCAAAACGAACCTGAGGACGGGTCTGCTGATAATTGCGAATGAGTGTCGGCACGAGATCAACCCCGAGAATATTCAGGTACGATATCGCAATCACTCCTGAATCCGGATTTGTCCATTCTTGAATTTCCCGTATTCCATGGGTCAGATCCTGCAACGCCCGTTCGACCCAGATCATAAACATCTGTCCATACCGGTTAAGCTCCAGATTCCGGCCGCTTCGCTCGAAGAGCGGAACGCCCAGTTCATGTTCCAGCTTGGAGATGGCATGGCTTAAGGCCGGCTGGGTCAAATTCAAGGCCTTGGAAGCTTGGGTCATGTGCTGCAAACGGGCTACGGTCAGGAAGTATTCGAGTTGGGTGAGTTCCACAGGCGACACCTCGGTTATATAAATTAGATTCATCATTTACATGAATACTATAGATTAGACGTTATAAGGGGTCAATCGTAAACTGGTGATGAGCCCGGTGAACGCAGTTCTGGCTGAACTCACCTGCGATGATCCGGGCGGGCTGTATCGGTTCTGGGCCTGCTTCACTTTAACTCAAGGACGGATCAGCAAACTGGAAATGAAGGAGCGGTAAGGATGAACTTTGATTTGAACCAGGTCCACACGGAATTTGCCGGTAAAAAAGTGCTGGTGACCGGGGGCACCAAGGGGATGGGACAAGCTATTACGGCGAGACTTGCTGCGGCGGGCGCCGTTGTCATGACGACAGCCAGATCGCTGCCGGAATCGCCGGGCGATCCGCAACTGTTCGTCGCGGCGGATCTGGCGACCCCGGAAGGGGCGGAGAAAGTGATCCGGGCCGTTAAGGAGCGCATGGGCGGCGTGGATATCCTCATTCACAGCGTAGGCGGATCCAACACACCTCCGGGCGGAGCCTTGGCGCTTAGCGAAGAGGATTGGGTCTATGCTCTGAACTGGAACTTGCTCAGTGCTGTCCGCTTGGACCGAGGACTGCTGCCATCCATGCTGGAGAAGGGGAAAGGTGCGATCGTCCACATCTCCTCGATCCAACGGAAGCTGCCGTTGTTTGAGACGACTTTGGCTTATGCCGCAGCGAAAGCGGCGTTAACGAACTACAGCAAAGGGTTGTCCAAAGAATTTGCCCCGCAAGGCATCCGAGTCAATACCGTTTCTCCCGGGTTTATTCAGACGAAAGCGGCGGAGGCCTTGATCGACCGGATTGCCACGGAAACCGGAAGTCGGGAGAGCGCGCTGGAGCAACTGATGCAATCGCTTGGCGGCATCCCGCTGGGACATCCGGGGCGGCCGGAGGAGGTGGCCGAACTTGTGGCCTTCCTGGTCTCTGATCGGGCTGCTTCGATTACCGGCAGCGAATATGTGATTGACGGGGGAACAATTCCAACCTTGTGAAGCTTTCCATTCATCAACGCCCGAAGAGCCTTCCCAAGAAGGGAGGGCTCTTCGTTTATAGATGGGGGGCGAGATTTAGGCGGAATACCTCGGTCGGAGGGCGGTCTCTTTTGCGCTTATCGTCGGTCAGGACGACGACAGTCTCGAGGCTTGGGATGACGTAAATAAATTGCCCTCCGTAGCCGCGGGCGTAGAAGAATTCAAACGACGAATTCCTGTCCCCCGTGTAAACATCGGTCCACCAATGCCAGGCATAACAGCCGCGATGAGGGGCTTCGACGTCGATTGCGGGCCGGACGGACTCCTCCAGGCGTTCCCGGCTGATCAGCTGTCGGCCGTTCCATACGCCTTGCCGCAAATAAAGCAACCCGAACTTCAGCATGTCGGACGGTCGCAGCCACAGGCCAAACCCGCCGGTGTGAATCCCCTGCGGGTCTTGCTCCCAACGGTAGGTATCGATCCCCAGCGGGCCAAACAGATGCTCCTCGGCGAAACGGTCCACCGGCATGCCGGCAGCTTGGACCAAGATGGCCGATAATAGCTGGGAACCGCCGGAGTTATACTCCATCCGGTCGCCGGGGCGATCGGCCATCGGCTGCTCCAGGGCGAAGCGAACCCAGTCGCGCGAGCGGGTCATTCGCGGAAACGAGTGATGTTCGCCGAATTCCGTCCAGTTCCACCCGCCCGACATGGTGAGGAGATGACGCAAGGTGATCTCCCGTTTCCGTTCATCGGAGTCCGCATCCAGTTGCGGAAAGAAGGTGCGGATTGGCGTATCGGGCGAGGGCAGCAGACCGCGGTCAAAGGCGATGCAGATCAGAGCCGACAGGAAGCTTTTTGTAACCGAGTTGGTTTTGGCGATCTGTTCCTTGACAGGTCCGTTCCGATAATGCTCGAAGACGAGCTGGTGTCCCCGGTAGATTAAACAGCTGCGTAAATGAAGCGGCGTTATCGCCGCAGAAATGCAAGAGAGATTCATCGCCAAGGTGTCCTTTCTAATGTCGTGGCGCCCACAGAATAATCGAGACGCCGGCCAAACAGATGGCGGCGCCCAGCCAATCGTAGAAATCGGGCGTCTTCTTGTCCACCCACCAGCCCCACAATATCGCGAGCGCAATGAATACGCCCCCGTAGGCTGCATATACACGTCCGAAGGAAGGGAACTTTTGCAGCGTTGGGATGATGCCGTAGACGATCAGGATCAGCCCGCCGGTGATGCCGTACCACAGCGGTCGGGATTCGCGGAGCCACAACCAAATCAAATAGCCGCCGCCGATTTCGGCGAGTCCGGCGATTAGGAACAAGAGTATTGCAAGGAGCATGCGGATGCCCATTCCTTTCGCGTTATTTTTACCAAAGATTGTACCATGAATCCGCGAAGATGAAACCTTCATGAAGACTATGGCGTCCTCGCGCAGATGCGCTATAATCTAGCTAAGGTAGATGTTCAAATTTAAACTATCAAAACTACAATTAAAGGAGTGGATCCGGATGGAACGAGTCCAATCGGAAACGCAATTCGAGCAACTGATTCAAAGAGATCAATATACCGTCATTAAATTCGACACGACCTGGTGCCCGGACTGCAAAAACCTCGACCGGTTCATTGGAGATATCATTGCGGAGCATGCGGACAAAGAGTTCTATGCCATGGACGCCGAGGAATTTCAGCCGCTCGCGGAAGCCAACGAGGTGCGGGGCATCCCCAGCTTGCTCGTCTATAAGAACGGGGAGAAGATCGCCCACTTGCACAGCAAATTCGCCAAGACGCCGGGGCAGATCCGCGAATATCTGGACAGCCTGGCTTAATCCGGAAGAAGGAATGTTCGGCGTCCGTCGCCCGAGAGGGGAGAGAGGAACATGAAGTTTACCGCAATGACGTTATGGTCGGGGCAACTGCAGGAGACGGAAGCTTTCTATACCGAAACCCTGGGGTTTACCTTGATCGAGAAAGGATTGGAGCACTTTACGATTCAAGCCGGCGCAACGCTGATTACGTTTCGACTGGCTCTGGATAACGAATCTCCATATTACCATTTTGCTCTAAACGTACCGGAAAATAAATTTGCGGAAGCCAAGCAATGGTTGGCGACTAGGGTTCCGCTCCTCCGCGAACAGGGGGAGGACGAAGTGTTCTTCGCCTCCTGGAACGCTCATTCAGTGTATTTTAAAGATCCGTCCGGCAATATCGTGGAATGGATCGCCCGGCATAATTTGCCCAGCGGGATCAGCCATGACTTCTCGATCGACGACATCATAGGCGTCAGCGAAATCGGCATCGTCACTTCCGAGGTGATCCCGTTCGTTCATCGTCTGAACGAAGCAGGGTTGCCGAATTGGAGAGGGGACGATCCCGGACTGACCCCGGTCGGGGACGAGTACGGGCTGTTGATTGTCGTTCGGGACAAACGGGAATGGTATTTCTCCAACCGCATCCCAGCGCGTTTTTACCCGGTCGAACTGACCGCAGCTGGCATCGGACGTTTGAAGTTTCGAGCGCAGGACGATTTGTCGGAAGTTCCCTTCAGACGAGGTGGGGCGGATTCTTAATGCTCTCGTTCATGGATGTTGTCCCTGGAATTATGGTATATTGCTTATATAATAAGCAGTTTATATCAGGACCTTATGCCAATCGAGGAGACAAGAGACATGAACGATAATGATAACAAGGCGGATGATCGCAACTATACCATGGGCCTTCCTCATGGGGTGGCATTGACCTGGGGATTGATCCCGGAACCGAAACGGGGACCCAAGCGGGAGATGAGCATCCCGGAAATTGTCAGCACCGCGGTTGCGCTTGCGGATCAGGACGGGTTAGCGGCCGTTTCGATGAGCCGGGTCGCCGGGGCGCTGGGCTATACGGCCATGTCGCTGTATCGATATATTCCGAGCAAGGACGATTTGCTGCAGCTCATGCAGGAGGCAATTTGTGACATCCCTCTTCCCGAGAATCCGGATCCGGACGATTGGCGGGGCATGATGCGCACCTTCGTCTGGAGCACGGTGAAAGTATACAAGGAACACCCCTGGTTTGCCGATCTCCCGATTTACGGCGCGCCGATCACGCCGAACAGTTTGCGGTTCGTCGATTGGGCGCTGCGGGGATTACAAAACTTCCCCATCAGCGGCTACGCAAAAATGTCGATCATCCTGCTCTTAAGCAGCTATGCGCGGGCATGCGGGATCCTGCAACGGGATATGGACCGGGCTATAAGTTCAGGCACCAGCCCGGGCGAATTTAGCGGATTCAGCTACAGTGCTGCGCTGAAGGAGCTCGTTACTGCGGAGCGGTTTCCGTATTTGCATCCGCTCGTGATGTCGGGGGAGTACACCGGGGAGAATGAGGCCGACAACGATGTAGGGAATGACATCGAATTTGGTCTGGAGCGGATTCTGGACGGTGTGGAGCAATATTTGACAAGCGCCGTGAAGCCAAAGTGAAGTGAAAGGCAAGGAACATAAAACAGGGAAATCGAAGCGATTCGATTTCCCTGTTTTTTTAGATATCAGTATGGACATCGATAGACGTTTTTCTTATAGGTTCTAACGTTGTCCCGACCGGCGATGAAAGACCACGCGGCACCATATGAATGCCCCGCCGATGAGGAGCAGGCACCAGCCTACGGCCCACCAGGCGTTGTCGCCGATGGGGGCGCCGGTCAACAAACCGCGGATCGTTTCGATCGCCGGAGTGATCGGCTGATGGGCCGCGAACCCCTGGAGCCACTGCGGCATCGACTCCGTGGGGACGAAGGCGCTGGACAGGTAGGGCAGGAACAGCAGGATGAACCCGTATCCGCTTGCGGCGGAGGCGCTTCCGGCAATCAGGCCAATCGCGGCGAATAACCAGGTAATGGCGAGGATGAACAAGACGATGACACCCGCTGCCCCAAGCCACTCGCCGATGCCGGCGGCAGGACGGAAGCCGACGAGCAAGGCAACGCCAATAACGATTGTCGTGGCGACCAGATTCCGGGCCAGGCTGGCGGCGACATGGCCGGTAATCACGCCAAGGCTTTGGATCGGCAGGGTGCGGAATCGCTCGATCACGCCGTTTGAAATATCCTCGGCGACTTTCACCGCCGTCCCTGAGGCGCCAAACCCGGCGCAGAGCAGGATGATCCCGGGAACCACGTATTTGACATAATTGCCGGAGGGGTCAAGGGCACCGCCGAATACGTAGGTGAACAGCAGCATGAGCATGACCGGAAGCATGATGGCCATCACCATGGCGTCCACGTCTCTCAGACTATGGCGCATCCCGCGGCCGATAAAAACCCAATTCGTGATCCAAGACGAGGGCTGTTTTGCCGGGCTTTGAACTTGCATCATGCTGAAACCTCCTTGTCGCCGGAAGTCAGGGCGATAAAGACATCATCCATCGTCGGACGCTGGATGCTGACTCGCGCATCCTCCGGCACCTGTGAGTTTAAACCATGTAATATGCCGAGCAAATCGCGGATCGTGCCGTCCGTCGGCACCCGGGAAACCAGGCGGTCTTCTGCGTCCCGGAGCTCAACCCGATCGCTGCGGACTTGAGCCTTCAGCTGTTCCGCGGTGCCGGTCGCCACGATTTGTCCGTCCTTGAGGACCGCAACCGTATCGGCCAATTGGTCGGCTTCCTCCAAATATTGCGTCGTCAGAAATATCGTATGGCCCTGCCGGGCCAATTCCGTGATGCCGTCCCACAGCACGCGGCGGCTCAGTGTATCAAGACCGGTTGTTGGTTCGTCCAAGAACAGTACCGGGCGCTTGACGATCAGGCTGATCGCAAGGTCGAGACGTCGGCGCATGCCGCCGGAATATGTTCTTACCCGCTTGCGCGCTGCATCGGTCAAGTCGAACTGTTCCAGCAGCTCTGCGGCGCGCAAACGGGCTGCCTTAGAGCTTAGGCCCGAGAGGCGGCCCATCATCACCAAATTTTCCTCGCCGGTCAGCACCTCGTCGACGGCGGTGAATTGTCCGGTTAAACTGATGGAGCGTTTGACCTCTTGTTTTTGGGCGACAACATCGTACCCCGCCACCCGTACCGTTCCCGCATCAGGAACGGTAAGCGTAGAAAGGATGCGAACCAGCGTTGTTTTGCCGGCGCCGTTGGGTCCGAGCAAAGCATAGACCGTGCCTGAAGGCACAACTAGATCAACCCCGTTCAGGATCGTTTGGCTGTCGAAGCTTTTGTGCAATCCGTTGACTTCGATGGCATGATTCATTTCTTTAGCTCCCTTCCGAATATTCAATAATAACTGTATATAACATAAACAGTATATGTCGTAAACATATGTGGTGTCAATCCGAAAAATGCTAATGAGTTTCGGTTATTTGTTGTGAGACTTTCGAAATACGGGCCTGAATGAACGTAGTGCTATATTCCTATTTTTTGGGAATCGAAAGAACGGCTCTACATTCTAGCGGAGCATCGGACGATAATCCATGGTGAAGTGGTACATTTTTCCACATTAATACCGCTTGAATTCGTATTATACCCACAGTGAGGAGACCTGCGATGGAGAGAAGGTAGAGGTAAAGACAAGGAGAGGAACAGGCTGCAGGCTTCACAGTTTCAAAACAACAAAGGAGAGAGAGCATGGAGAAAACGTACGTGAGCAGACGGAAGTCGCGATTCATTTGGGCGCATTTATTGACCGCTATGATTTTGTTGATCAGCAGTGTGCAAGCATTGCCTGCCCCGGCGGCTCAGGCGGCAGAGGGGGACTATTTGCTCTCCCTATATAGACCGGTCTACGCCTCTTCTTCATTGGGCGGCAATACGCCGGATATGGCGGTTGACGGCAATGAGAATACCCGGTGGGAAAGCGTTTGGAAGAAGGATCCGCAATGGATCTATGTCGATTTGGGCGCCAGTGCCGCCATCTCGAAGATTTCCGTCAAGTGGGAAAACGCTTATGCCAGCGCGTTTGCGTTTGAGGTATCCGATGACGAAGTTCATTGGGAGCCGGTTTATTCGACGACGGAAGGAAAGGGCGGTTTGACCGAGGTTGAGGTGGCGGCCAAAGCCCGCTATGTCCGTATGTTAAGCACGAAGCGGGCACAAGAGGCTTATGGCGTGTCGATTTACGAATTTAACGTGTACGGCACTGGAGGCGTCAGCCTGCCTCCCAAGCCGGAAGCGGTAAATCTTGCGCTGGGCAAGGCGGTAACGGCGTCTTCGCTGGAAATCGATGAGCCGAGCAAATCCGCTGAAGATAAAGCCAAAATGGAAGAGAAGAACTACTTGGCGAGCAACGCGACCGATGGCAGCAACGATACCCGCTGGTCCTCGGTTTATAAAGATAACGAATGGATTTATGTCGACTTGGGTGATGTCAGCGAGATCGGCAGCGTCTCCTTCAACTGGGAGGCGGCTTACGGACGCGCCTACGATATTCAGGTATCCGAAGATGCCGAGCACTGGACGACCGTTTATCGCCAGATCAACGGATCGGGCGGACGGGAGAGCATTCCGGTCTACGCGAAAGCCCGTTACGTGAAAATGGTCGGTCTTGGCCGCGGCTCTACCAATGGGTATTCACTGTATGAATTCGGCGTCTACGCCTATCGCGAAGGCGACCCGAAATCCACTTATGACATCCCGGAAATTCCGGCCGCTTCCGCCGTTCAGGTTGGCGCGGGCAGCTACGAAATCAATGACGTGACGATGCTGGAGCCGAAAAATCCGAAGTATCGCACCTCCAATGTGAAAGCGCCGATTCCTTCAAATGATTGGTGGCAGTCGATCCTGATCTCCAATTTAGGCGATGGCAACAGCCTGGTGACGCTCCCGCTGAAGAACCGGTATACCAAGCAGGGGCTGAATATTTTGAACCCGGGGGCCGGTTATGCTTCTGCGGATGGAGGTTCGATTGACGCCGACGGTGAACCGGATTTGATCCTGTCAACCAATGACCTCAACCCGGCGGAGGTGGTCACGAAGATCTCCGGTTATGGCGACTATTCCGCCACGGTAGTGATGAGTGACGACGATACGGCGAAAATGAGCACGACGTTCGTCAAAGGCTCGCCGTTCCTTTACAACACGTTCGAAAATCCGGATGCGGCGATCCTGCAGTCGCAGTACATCACCCGGTTGTATGACGATCATGGTCAGCCGATCCTGCTCAATGACGGCGACGTGCTGACAGGCGATCATATCGGCATCGAGGTGACCAACCAGGATAAAGCGCCGCAGCCGCAGACATTCGTGCGGCATTACGGGGTGTTCGCTCCGGAAGGCACGTTGTTCATGAAACTTGGCAATACGATCAAGATCAAATTTGGCCAAGGCGACAGCTATCTGTCCCTGGCGGCGTTGCCGTCTGCGGAGGAGCTTGGCAACTATTATCAGCATGCCTATGCGTTCGTGACGGATACGCAAGTGGACTACCGGTATGATGAAGCGGCTTCGCTAGTGACGACCGATTTCCGCTCGATCACGGAGCTGAAGCGTCCGGGCTTCTCTTCGGACACGTTGATGGCGCTGCTCCCGCATCAATGGAAGATCGCAACCACACCATTGACTAACCTAAGCTATCCTTCGATCCGCGGTTTGATGAAGGTTAGTGAAGGGAACTCTTTTACGACGCAAGACCGTTTCTACGGCATCATCCCGCAGTTTGTCGAACCTGACGATCCGACCTATTCCCGGGCGCAGTTGATCGCGTACCTGGATCAATTGGATGCGGATGTATCAGGCAACCTCATGAGCGACGATCCCTATTGGCAAGGGAAGAAGCTGCACCCCTTGTCCCTGGGTGTCTTGATCAGCGATCAGTTGGGCGACACGGAACGGAGAGATCGGTATCTCTCCAAGCTGAAGGAGATTCTAACGGACTGGTATACCTACTCGCCGGAGGAACGGCTGCACTCGTATTATTTCCATTACTCGGACATATGGGGCGCGATTTTCCCGTACGGCAGCGGGTATGGCGTGAATACGGGGTTGACGGATCACCATTTCACGTACGGCTATTATGTCTTCGCTTCCGCCGTGCTGGCGACGTACGACAAGCAGTTCCTTCAGGATTACGGCGATATGGTGGAGTTGCTGATTCGCGACTATGCCAACCCGTCCAAGACGGACAGCCAGTTCCCTTGGCTTCGCAACTTTGACCCGTATGAAGGGCATTCCTGGGCAGGCGGTTATGCGGACAACCGCAGCGGCAACAACCAGGAGGCCGCCGGTGAGGCTTTATTCAGCTGGGTCGGCGAATACATGTGGGGCCTTGTGACCGGCAACGATGAGTACCGGGATACCGGCATTTGGGGCTTTACGACCGAGGAGAAAGCAGCCGAGCAATACTGGTTCAACTATGACCACGACAACTGGGCGGATGGCTACAAGCATGCTACCGTAGGTCATGTTTACGGCAGCGCCTATTTGTACGGCACGTATTTCTCCGGGGAACCGGAGCAGATTTACGGCATTCACTGGCTCCCGCCGGCAGAATGGATGACATACTACGGACGGGATCCGCAGAAAACAAACGAGTTATATGCCGGGTTGATCCAAGACCTCGGCGGCCAGCCGGAGCGTTCGTGGCAGCATATCATCTGGCCGTTCCAATCGATCGGCGATCCGGAAGGCGCGCTGGCGAAATGGGATACGAGTCAAATGCAGCAAAACGAAGTTTTTAACGCGTACTGGTTCATTCACAGCATGGTTTCGACCGGAACCCGCACCATGGAGATTTGGGCGGACGATCCGGCGGTAACTGTCTATGAAAAAGACGGCGTCTACACAGCGCAAATCTGGAACCCGACGGACAACGCCAAAACGGTGCATTTCTTCGGGGCAAACGGACCGTTGGGATCGGCGACGGTTTATGCCAAAGCCCAGGTGAAGGTCAATCCGCTTGAAGAAACGGTGCTGGAAGGCCCGGATCCGACGCACGGCGTGAAATATCTGGATCGCAGCGAATGGACTCTCACGGCTTCTTCCAGTTCAGAAAGCGTGGAACACCTCGTTGACGGCGACTTGACTACCCGCTGGTCTTCGGGGCGTGTGCAAGCCCCCGGCGATTGGCTGCAAATCGATCTGGGTTCGGAGCAATCCTTCGATACCTTGTTGATGAACTCCGGTACGAACTGGGGAGATTATGCGCATGGATATGAAGTTTACGTCTCGGCTGACGGCGAGAACTGGAGTGAACCGGCAACTACCGGCACCGGAACTTCGCCCAGCTTGGCCGTACCCCTTGGTAAACAGCAGGCCCGTTATGTGAAAATCGTACTGACGGACGCTTCGGACAGCTGGTGGTCGATTTCCGAGCTGAAGCTGGCCGAATTCGGCGTTCCGTCACCGGGGACGTTGCCTCCGGGGGACGGCTCGCTTGAGGATCGAACCCGGTGGGTCGTGACCGCCTCCTCCACGCAAGGGGAGGAGGGGACGGCAAAGATGTTGGACGGGAACCGCGACACGCTTTGGACGAACGGACGCGAGCAGGCAAGCGGACAATGGGTGAAGGTGGATTTGGGCGCGGTACAGCGTTTTGATTCCATCGAACTCGATCCGGGCAACGCGGGTGATGATTACCCTCGCGCATATCGACTCTATGTTTCGAACGACGGTGAGAACTGGGGAGATCCGGTCATCGGAGGCTCAGGACAGCCGGGGCTCTTGTCGATTACTTTCCCGACGCAAACCGCCCGTTACCTGAAGCTCGTGCAAATTGGCGAAGCCAACCGGTGGTGGTCGATCGCCGAGCTTTACGTCAATGATTACGGCATCGGCAAGCAAAAAGAGTTGACAGCAGACGGCTGGAACATTACCACTTCTTCTGGCGAGGGCGCAGAAGCGATGCTGGATGGCGACGAAGGGACTCGCTGGACGAGCGGCCGCGAGCAATCCGGCGGGGAATGGTTCCAGCTGGATATGGGCACGCCGCAGCCGGTCGACCAGATTGTCATGGACAGCAGCGGCAGCCGCGACGATTACGCCCGCAGTTATGAAGTGTACGTCTCGCTCGACGGCGAGACTTGGGGAAGTCCCGTCGCTTCGGGGACCGGCAAAGGTCCGGTGGTGACGGCCGCCTTCCCGCTGCAGACGGCGCGCTTCATAAAAGTCGGGCAAACGGGAACCGATTCCCACTGGTGGTCGATTCAGGAGTTGAACGTGTATACAGCGGATCAGACGGATTGGGTACCTGAACCGGGAGAGGGAAACGAGCCGTTTCTGGATTCGTTGGATCGCTCGGGATGGACGGTTACGGCTTCGACCTACGCTGATGTCTCGGCATTGCTGGATGATAGCCTGGGCAGCCGCTGGACGTCCGGCGCGGGGCAATCCCCTGACCAGTGGATCCAGATTGATTTAGGCGGCGAGCAGCGCTTCAGCCGGCTGAGCATGGATTCGGGCAGCAGCGACAACGATTATGCCCGCAGTTTCCAGATCCTGATCTCGAATGACGGGGAAGACTGGACGACGATCGCGGAAGAAGCCGGGACGAGCAAGCAGATCTTGACAACCTTCCCGCAGCAAACCGCCCGGTACGTGAAAATCTTGCAAACTTCGACGACCCCGGAGTGGTGGTGGTCGATCGCTGAATTAAATCTATATCGGTAAGCAGTTTGATAGAGGAAATCATGCAGCTCCCGGAGGACGGATGTTCCGTTGCCGGGAGCTGAGTCGTTTTGGCCCAAAACATACGGGAACGGTAATTCTAAATATTTCTTTACCGATCATTCTCAATATGATAAACTCAGGATGAAAGGGGGAGTGCCCACTGGCCAGAACTCGTCCGGATCGTCGGTCGAAGGGCAAGGAGGGGATGTAGTCAAGGAGGGTATGCAAAAGATGAACAAGCTGTGACTATGAATGTGAAAAAAAGCACATTAAAAGTGAAATTTATCACATTTAACAATTCCACTTTTTTTTATAATTCAAACTGAAGATAAAAACAGGAGGGAAACAACATGAAAATGGTCAAAGGTTTGGTAGTAGCAGGGATTGCAGCGGCACTGCTGGCAGGATGCAGTTCAAACGACAATTCGGCGGCGAACACGAATAAACCCGCTGAGCAAACGGATGTCACCACAACGGCTTCGATTGTAAACCAAGCGGATGCGTTCGTGAACGCAGTCGGCGAGAAGGGCACATGGATCATTGCGATTCTGAACGACTTGACCGTTGACAAGGACGTTGTAGTTGCCGGGGAATTCCATGACAAGAACGACTCATCCAAGGACATCTATCGCAAAATCGCGTTGTACACCCAGGACGAAGATCACAACATCACCGCTTCGTTTACATTGACCGTCCCTAAACTGACGGTACAAAGCGAAAACCTGAGAATTCAAGGCGGCACCGTGAAAGGCGACGTCTATGTTGAAGCCAACGGGTTCAACCTGGATAAAACGGCTACGATCGACGGTAACTTGTATTTTGCCAACGCCGACGTGCAAGCCAGCGCGAAAATCGACGGTAAAGTTACGGGCGCGACCGAAGTGAAGTAAGCCGAAAACCAACAATGACTAAGGCCAACCGATTGCGGTTGGCCTTGTTTTTTTAGATGAAGAATGACTTTACAAATACATAGATTCCTAAACCGATGATTGCGATGCCGCTAAGATTCTTGAGGTTGCGGTATGTCCGTTCGTATGGTCTAATCGCAGTAGATGCATTCCACAGCGAAAGATCCGGTAAGGAGGCGAGCGGTTATGAACTTGAATAATCTCTATTTTCATATCCATTACTGCAATAGCAAACAGCCAAACGATGGCAAGCCGCTCAAGCGCAAAATAAGCCGTACGCTTCAGCATCACGAGCTGCTGCTTATCATCGGCGGGAAGGGCAGTTTCACGCTGGATCGCAAGAAGTATCCCGTTCGGGACGGTCTCTTATTCTACATCAGGGCGGGTTTGCCCCATACGATTGAAATTGATGAGGCGGAGCCGATTTATTTCTATTCGGTCCACTTCAGTTATGTGAGCATCGGATATGACGACGGCGCTTGGTCGATCGGAAAAGCTCCCGACGGGCTGCCGCTGCCGCAGGTACGCGCTCTGCCGAACGGATACTTGGTAGAGGACGCCTTCCGAAGGCTGACGTCCGCCTGGTCCGCCAAACAGCCGGGTTACGAGCCGCTGGCAAGGGCCGGACTGCAGCAGTTGCTGTATGAAATCTTCGTCCAAGTGAAGCGGCAACATCAGAATCACGCGGTTGCGCTTAAAGTTGAGAAGGTCATCCAGTATATGCGCGAGCATCTCGGCGAACGGCTCACTCTGGCGGAGTTGTCTGATTTGGTGCACCTGTCCACGTATTATCTGACGCGCGTGTTCAAGCAGGCAACCGGCTATACGGTCATCGAATATTTCAACAAACTCAAAATGGACAAGGCCAAGGAACTCCTCGTGGACGGTGACAAGAAAATCAAGGAGGTCGCGCTGCAGCTCGGTTTCGCTGATGAATTTTATTTCAGCCGAACCTTCAAACGGATAGAAGGGGTTAGTCCTTCCGAATTTCATAGCAAAATCGTCCATGGAGTTTAAGATAATGCATGGTTTGAAGCCGTTATTCGCGTTAAAATCATCCTGCAAGAAAGTTCATTTAAGGCGCAAAGAGCAGGGTGTGCTAACAGAAGGAAGGCTTCGAGTGATGCCGATTTGGAGAAGAAATTTAATCGTTTGCTGGTTTGGCATGTTCGTGACGGGGGTGGGCATGAGCCAGATCGCTCCGATCCTGCCGCTGTACATCAAACAGCTGGGGGTGGATCAGGCCGATGCCGTGGCCCGTTATTCCGGACTTGCCTTTGGCATCACGTTTATCGTCTCGGCCATCTTCTCGCCGATTTGGGGACTTGCGGCCGATAAATACGGCCGTAAGCCGATGCTTCTCCGCGCCAGCCTTGGGATGGCGGTGGTTATTGGGTGTATGGGGTTCGCCACCAATGTGTATGTGCTGATCGCTCTTCGTTTGCTGCAAGGGATCATTACCGGCTACGGCACGGCTTGTACGACGCTGATTGCGACGCAAACGGACAAGGCGCATGCGGGCTGGGCGCTGGGCTTATTGTCCACGTCCAATATCGCGGGATCGCTGCTAGGGCCCACGATTGGCGGGTTTATTGCCGAGAAAGTCGGGATACAGAGTACATTTTACTTTACCGGCGCTTTGATGCTGATTGCCTTCCTCACTACGCTGTTCTTCGTAAAGGAAACGTTCGTACGGACGGACACGAAAGTGGCGGGCATGAAAGAAGTATGGGGCGCGGTGCCCGAGAAGAGCTTGACGGTAACGTTGTTTGTCACCTTTTTCATGTTGAGCGTCGCGATGTATTCGGTAGAGCCGATACTTACCGTATACGTAAAGGAAATTTCCCGGACCAGCAGCCATGTGGCCTTGTTGGCCGGAGCCATCTTCTCGGCATCGGGGTTGGCTAATATCCTGGCGGCGCCGAGACTCGGGAAATGGTCCGATCGCATGGGCGCCCATAAAGTGATGCTGGCCGCGCTGTTGGCCGCAGGGATCTTGTTTATCCCGCAGGCGTTCGCTCGGAATCCATGGGAGCTGATGGGGCTGAGATTTTTGCTGGGATTCGCTGCGGGAGGATTAACCCCCTCGGTGAACACGCTGATCAAGAAAATCACCCCGGGGCCTCTCACGGGCAGAGTATACGGATTTAGTATGGCGGCGGGGTATCTGGGGGTATTTGCCGGTTCGGTGCTGGGCGGCCAAGTTGCGGCATGGTTTGGTATTCCGTATGTTTTTCTGATGACCAGCGTTTTGCTGCTGATCAATGCGGCATGGGTTTATGTCAAGGTGTATAAAAAAATGAGAGAGCCGGCCCATACGGCGGTCCAATCCAGATAGGAGAGAGAGGAAGAGAGGATGGAAAATACTCAATCTAACATGAATACGATGATCCTCGCGGAAAAAACGGCGCTGGTTGTCATCGATCTGCAGCAAGGCATTGCCGATCCGTCGCGTCAAGGGGCTCCGCACGCGAGCTCTGTCGTAGTAGAGAACGCAAGTCGGCTGGCACAGGCGTTTGCCGAAGAAGGCGGGTTCGTGGTACTCGTCCGCGTATCCTCCCTGGATGGTAAGGACATGCTGAAGCCCGATACGGACAGGAATCTGACCCCCGGTGCTTACCCGGCAGGCTGGGATGAAATCGTGCCGGAATTGGCGAAGATCCAAGGAGCGCACGTCGTAACCAAACGCCAGTGGGGGGCTTTCTACGGTACAGATCTCGACTTGCAGTTGCGGCGTCGCGGCATCGATACGATCGTGCTCTGCGGCATTTCAACCTCTATCGGAGTTGACACGACCGCGCGCGAAGCGTTCCAGCACGGATACCAGCAGATCTTCGTGGAAGATGCCATGACCGCTTCGACGAAGGAGGAGCACGATTACGTATGCCGTTATATCTTCCCGCGCATCGGGAAGATTCGCTCTACGGAAGAAGTGTTAACGGCGCTACGGTAAGCGGCGGGTTATGCAGATAAGCCTTGAACCATGGGTTCAAGGCTTTTTAACGTTCATCGTGCCCTAGAACTGCAGCACAACCATTTGATGGCAGGACCACGGCGGCAGGGTGTAACGGACGCAGCCGTCCTCCTGACGAAAGGGGAGCGGCGTCCGCTGAGGGGCCAGGTAAACTTCCCGAACCGGCGCGGAAACGGCTACCGCAGCTTCCGTACCGCTAAGGACAGGCAGGTCTTCGATGACCTCGACATTTTGCCCCCGGCGTACCGGAGAGGCATACAGCAGGTGGTGAATCCAGCGGTTGTCAGCTGGCTGTGCCTGAAGCGTGGTTACCCCTTGTGCGGGCAGGTTCGTACATAGCTTCTTGCGGCTGAGTAAGCGGTCCAGGGCGTAATGCAGAATCTCTTTGACGGGCAGGCTGCCCTTCTGAGCGTAGTCCTCGAACAGGTTCCAGGCCGCGTAGATGCCGGCGGGACCTTCAACCAGGCCGGGGCCGGCGTCCCGCAAATCGGACGGCGTATGTTGATGCGAGCAGAAGGTGAACAGGTCGCGGTTAAAATAGGAATTTTCCCGGCTGGCCAGCTTCGTGCCGTTTCCGTCCAGTTCGATGTCCTGACCGTCAGCGTAGATGACGAAGGAAGCGTTCCGTAAGGAAGGAAGCTCGAAATCCGGCCGAACATAAGACGGCTTAAAAACGGCGTCCCCCAGCGGTTTCACGCCGAAATCCAGCTCGAAGCGTGTACCGTCCGGCGACAGGCCGGAGCGTCCGGTGGCGAGGATTTTGCCGCCATTCTTGGCATAGGCCTCCAGCTTCCTCTTCAGCGGTTCGCCGACAGGGATGACATCCGGCAGAATGACAACTTGATAGGAGGTTAAGTCGTTCTCCAAATCCACGACATCAAAGAGATAATGCCCTTCCAGCAAAATCCGTACGGCTCCCGAATCAGCCAGTTGCGCTACGGAATTCGGAACCCCTAGCGCCTCTGCGGACAACAGGGCGATGTCAGCGACGGAGGTCACCTCCCTGCACCATTCTTCCTTCGCTTCGACTTCCTTGTAAGCTTCGCCGATGAGCGCGTAGGTCGCCGGGTCCATATAGCCGGTTGGATGCAGCTGATCCCCGATCGAGATGCGTGCCCCGTTGGCCAGACTCAGTGCTGTTTCATATTTCAATGCGTTCGGGTGTTTGTAGCCGCCAAACTCGCCCCATGAGGTGTGGAACTTTCCCGTCATCCCCAGGAAGTCCATCCCCAGCCCTTGAGCGTAGCGAGCGGAAAGCGGAAAATGATCATACCCCCAGCCGCCCGTCGGCAGGGACTCCAGCTCCAGATGCGTGTTCAACTTTGCGAGATCGCGCCGTCCGCGCTTGACGTGACCGCTGTTGTGAAAGACCGGTAGGCCGGGTTTGACGGCATGCACGGCATCGTTCATGGTGTTGGCGTAACGTTGGTACGTCTCTTCCCAAAGGGCCCGCATATCCTCCAGGTTGCGCGGATCCGAGCCGCGCCGGCGGATTTCGGCGACGCAGTATTGGCAATAACATTCGCGCACCCCGACGATGTCAAGGAAGATCCCGTCCGCGTCGTAGTTGGACGCGACTTCGCGAACCTGGGCGGCGAGGATGTCCAGATAAGGAGTATTCATGCAAAACTGATGGTATCCCGGCGTCATGAAGTCCGGCGCCCAGTTGACCTTCTCTTGCGGATCGCGGATAAGCCACTCCGGGTGCCGGCGTGCCAGTTTCTCGTCCAGCCCGGCGGATAGATAAACCGGTGTTTTGACGCCGATTTCATGCGCCGCTTCGATCTGGGCGCCCAGCAGGTCAAAGGAGAGATGCGGGTGCATTTCGTTGGCGGTCGTCGGGTGGTAAGCCCAACCGTGATGGCATTTGGCGAACACCGTGATCGAATCGACATGACCCAGCTTCAGCATATCCTGGAACTGTTGCTTGGAGAAGCGGCTGCCGATCCCTTCGATCGCTTCGGATGTGTGGAAATCGAGATGAACCTGACGGAATCTCATTGGATGTCCTCCCGTGATTGATCTATATAGTCGTACGATATCTACTATTCTATGAGATGAAATATCTTATTACAGCTGTTAAAGACGACTAATTATAGTACAATTTCTACATAAACTGTAGGAGGCGATAGGGATGCTCGTGCTGGAGTTTGCCGTGCCGCCGGTCCCGTTATTGGCCACGGTTGGCTACGCGGTATGGCCGGCGGGCGTGACGCATGCCGAACGGGTGTTTGATGCGTACGACCTGATTCTTTGCGCTAAAGGCGCCATGTATATGGAGGAAGAAGGGATTTCCTACGAGATCGGCGAGGGGAAGC
Source organism: Paenibacillus phocaeensis (assembly GCF_900021165.1). GTDB lineage: Bacteria > Bacillota > Bacilli > Paenibacillales > Paenibacillaceae > Fontibacillus > Fontibacillus phocaensis. Next base: position 75,228 of record NZ_FCOQ01000021.1, read on the forward strand.
TGCTGGTCCTTGAGCCGGGGAAACGGCACCGCGGCTACCGGCCAACCGAGGAAGAGACAGAGGTCTATTGGATTCACTTTGGCTATCCGGCTTCCTCGCCACCCGGGCTGACGGACAAGCCGGACTGGCAACAGCCGCTGCTGGCGCGGACCGACCAGGATACGGAGCCGCGTCCGGCACTCATCAACGTCCCGAAGTTTGCTGATGTGGAGCTCCGAACGCTCCGCCCTTTACTCGACGAGATGATCTCGTTGCATCGGGCGTTGACGGCGCATCGGTCCTTCGAGCTGCAGGTGCGGTTCGGCCAGTTTCTTTTGCAACTGCAACACGGAATTCGGCAGAGCGGTCCACAGGCGAAATCCTATTTACTCAGCGAACGGGTAGCGGCTTATCTGACCGACCACCTGGAAGACCCGTTCGACGCGGGGCAACTGGAACGCGACCTGCATTACCATTTCGATTATTTGGCGCGATGCTTGAAGCAGCACACGGGGATGAGTCCGCTCCAATACCGGCATCATTTGCAAATCGACCGGGCCAAACGCCTGCTGACGCATACCGACCTTCCGCTCAAACGAATCGGGGAGCAGTGCGGCTTCCCGGATCCCAATTACTTCACCCGGCTGTTCAAGCGCGAAACGGCGCACACACCGGGAGAATATCGGAAGAGGTATCAGGTGTTTCGAGCGGACTAAGCCATTTCTCTATCTTTTGGAAGAATCGTAGCAATCGTGAATCCAATCACATAGTAATATATTATTCTTCCGGAAGAAATAAAAGATAGAGGAGTGGTAGATTCTGATGCAACCTTATTTTGAAACAGAGGAGCACGGAAAGTTGCTGGTACCCGAAGAGTTCTTTCTGGAATTGAAACTGAAGGCCAAGATGTACGATGATCTCATGATGGCGCAGCAAAACGCCGAGTCCATCGAAGCATCCGGCAATAAAGGGGAGTGACCGGCATGGCTTATCAAGGATTTCATAAAGCGCCGGCACTGTCAAAGACGCAAGCCCAAAACATGTGGACCGGAACCCCCTTCTATTTTTTGGGATTCTATCTCGGTGGCACGTGTTATATGTCGAGCGACCGGGGAACGGATCGGAAGTCGATCAGCTTCACCGCCGACCGGCGTAAGGAATACGAGGATATTGGTTTCAAACTCGGGTACTTTTACGTGGGGCGGCAAGATCAGCCAAGTCCATGCAATGCGCCGACGTCTTCCAACGCAGCATCGTTAGGAGAAGCGGATGCAAAAGAGGCGGCTCAATTCGCCAGCGATGTTGGCGCGCCTTCCTTGAGCGTCATCTATTTGGACGTGGAAGGAGGGAACCTGCATACTTCCGCCATGGAAAGTTATGTTTCAGCGTGGGTAAGCTATATGAACAGCCGTACGGCTTATTGGGCGGGCATCTATTGCAGCGCGGGAAGCCGAGGCACCGTTGCCCAACAACTCTTCGACGCTTGCGGTGGGCGAGCCAATATGTGGGTTGCCCAGTGGCAATGCGATTCGGGAAAATCATTGAATTCTGCCGGTACCAGCTGCTATACGACCAGTTGCACCAACCCCGCGACCATTCACAATCTCAATTTGGATGATACATCCTTTTCCGGTGCGTATATTCGGCAGTATGCCGGAAATGTTTATACGAATTATAATAACGATTGCAGATATATCGATATAGATGTGGCAAGAGAATTGAATCCCAATACGAAGCAATTTTGAGTGAAACTGAAAAGGCGACGTCACTTCTGCGTTGCCTTTTCAGTTTTTTTATTACATTTATACAAGAAACATGAAACTAAGTGTGAAGACGGGACGTTTACATCTATAAAAAGCAGGGAGGAAGCCGGATGGTCAAACGAGGAGGGATGATCGTCATCTTCATGATGATCTTGATTCTTGCAAGTGCATGCGCTAGGAGTGAAGCCGATAATTCCGCCAGTCCTTTGTCTTCTGAGCGTGAATCGCTGATCTCGGAGAAATGGGAGCAAGTATCCAATCCCTATCGGGTTCAGGGAAATATCACCAAGATCCATGGGACGGAAAACGGGCAGTTGGTTTCTTTATCTTTGGAAGTCGTCAAAAATATGGCCGTGCCGGGCAACGCAGCCGATTTCAATTTTGAACGTCAGACGCTGGACCTGTTCATCAAAGGGTCCGGTCTGAATACCGCCTTTGCTGATAAATTGAAGGAAGGCGGCAAGATCGCCGCGGCGTTTGCGCAATATGCTATCCCGGACGAGACTCCGGACGGCTACGTCTTTTACGGAGCGCTTCCGGAATGGATTTACGTTATCCAAGATGGACATTACATCGATATGCAGGGGAATCCCGTATCCGAGGATCAGTTGCAACCGTGAACGGCCGCCCGGAGAAAAATTTTTCTAACTGGTTTACGTTCGGCCGGTTATCTGGTAATATAATCGCAACATGAAATGCGATGACGAGAAGAGTAGGTAAATGAAGCCTTTCCCAGAGAGCTCCGGCAAGCTGAAAAGGAGCAAAGCGTTTCTTTATCGAATAAAGACTCCGAGCAGCACATCGGAACGTTAAACCGGCGGGATGGTGTGACAGGAGCTCCTGTTACAGAGCTAGGGTATACGCTTGGCCGGACCAGGCTGTACTTGAAGAGGTTAATATGGCGACATATTACGAAACTGGGGTGGTACCGCGGGCATACCAATCTCGCCCCCAAGACGGAAGACTCGTCTTGGAGGTGGGATTTTTTATTTATAACGAGGGTTACAAATATTTACTCGGAAAGGACAGGATCAAGAAATGGGAGAGAGATTAAAAGTAGGCATCGTCGGTGGGACAGGAATGGTAGGCCAGCGTTTCGTTCAACTGCTGGATCAGCATCCCTGGTTCGAGGTTACCAGCATTGCGGCCAGTGCAAATTCCGCAGGCAAAACGTATGAAGAGTCCGTACAGGGACGCTGGAAGATGGCTACGCCCATCCCCGAAGCGGTGAAATCGATCGTGGTTCAGGATGCAGCTCAGGTTGAAGAAGTGACGGCGGACGTGGACTTTGTCTTCTGTGCCGTGGATATGAAGAAGGCGGAGATTCAAGCGCTGGAAGAGGCGTACGCCAAAACCGGGACTCCTGTCATCTCTAACAACTCCGCACACCGCTGGACGCCGGACGTGCCGATGGTGATCCCGGAGGTGAACCCGCAGCATATCGAAGTGATTGCCGCGCAGCGCAAGCGTCTTGGAACGAGCACCGGGTTTATTGCCGTGAAGCCAAACTGTTCGATTCAGAGCTACGTCCCTGCCTTAAACGCGCTGCTGGACTTCGAACCCACGACGGTAGTTGCTTCGACGTACCAGGCGATTTCCGGTGCCGGCAAGAACTTTACCGATTGGCCGGATATGCTGGATAATGTCATTCCGTATATCGGCGGCGAGGAAGAGAAGAGCGAGCAGGAGCCGCTGCGGATTTGGGGCCGTGTCGAAGGCGGACAGATCGTAAAAGCAAGCGCGCCTTTGATCACGACACAATGCATCCGCGTTCCCGTAACGGACGGCCACTTGGCTACCGTGTTTGTCTCGTTTAAGAACAAACCGTCGCAAGAAGAAATCCTTGAGCGCTGGCGTCAATTCCAGGGCCGGCCGCAAGAGTTGGGGTTGCCAAGCGCACCGAAGCAATTCATCACCTATTTTGAGGAAGAAAACCGTCCGCAGACGAAGCTCGACCGTGATATTGAGCACGGGATGGGGGTATCCGTTGGCCGATTGCGCGAGGATTCGCTGTACGACTATAAGTTTGTTGGACTGTCGCACAATACGCTGCGCGGGGCAGCTGGCGGCGGCGTGCTGATCGCCGAACTGCTGAAGGCGGAAGGATATATTCAAGCGAAATAATAAGATTGCGTAAGCCTGGGGAGGGAATCGGTTGTTAACCATCAAATTGGATGATTTGAGCGGACCTGAGATCGCAGCTTTCATTGGTGAACATTTGGCAAATATGGCCGAGAACTCCCCGCCCGAGAGCATTCACGCGCTGAATCTGGACGGTCTGAAGCGGCCGGACGTCACGTTCTGGAGTGCCTGGGTGGACGGCGATCTCGCAGGATGCGGTGCCCTTAAGGAGCTGGACCGCCAGCATGGCGAGGTGAAATCCATGCGCACCGCCATCGCTTATCGCGGGAAGGGGGTCGCCAAGCAAGTGCTGGCGCATCTTCTGGAGGAGGCGGCTCGGCGAGGGTATCGCCGGGTTAGCCTGGAGACGGGATCTATGGAAGCTTTCGTCCCGGCTCGCCGGTTGTATGAAGGCTTCGGGTTTACGTATTGCGAACCCTTTGCGGATTACGCGGAGGACCCTAACAGTGTGTTTATGACCAAGGTGATCTAAAGGGAATGTGATCCTGCAGAACCCCAAAAACCCGCGAAACCGCGGGTTTTTGGCTTTTCATTGGGCGAAACTGAGGTTAAACGATGACGGCTGTTCCGCTGACGGAAACCATCAGCATCCCTTCGCGAATGACCTCATAATCGATATCGACGCCGATGATGGCGTTGGCCCCGAGAACGTTGGCCTTCTCTTTCATCTCCGCAAACGCGGTATTCCGGGCTTCCTCAAGCTTGTTCTCATAAGCTCCGGAACGTCCGCCAACGATATCGGTAATTGAAGCCATGAAATCGCGTACGACATTGGCGCCCATGATGACTTCGCCGGTGACGATTCCAAGGTATTGTCTTACCGTCGTGCCTTCGATAGTTGAGGTGGTGGTCATTAACATACGATAGTCCTCCTTATGAATTGAAGCGTTACAGGATGTTACGCAGGTTTGCCTTGAGAGTTTCATCTTAAACCATAAGATGTAAAAAGGAGGGACCTATTTTGCAAAAGTTTATCGTAATTGGCTCCGGGATTCTGGGGGCTTCGACGGCTTATCACTTGGCCAAGCTTGGGGCGGAGGTGACGGTCGTCGACCGCGGCGTTCCGGGACAGGCCACCGATGCTGCGGCGGGAATTATCTGTCCGTGGATCTCGCAGCGGCGCAACCAAGCCTGGTACCGGCTGGCTAGAAGCGGGGCACAGTATTACGGCCCGTTAATCGAGGAATTGGAGCAGGAAGGAGAACGCGATACCGGGTATGCCCGCGTAGGGGCGCTCCGCTTGCACCGGGAACGCGAGAAGCTGGTCGCTATAGAGCGGCTTGCCCTTGAGCGAAGACGGGAAGCCCCGGAGATGGGCGATATTCAACTGCTCGAGCCGGACGAGGTCAAGCGCCGGTTTCCTCCGCTGGATGAGGGGTTCTACGCGCTGTATGTAAGCGGTGCAGCTCGCGTCGATGGGCGTGCGCTCCGGGAGTCGCTCCTGAGAGCGGCGGCTCGGCACGGAGCAAGCTTCGTGCATGGCGAGGCTGTGCTCCTGCAGGACGGCGGGGCCGTGACCGGGGTGCGCGTCGGCGGAGAGGAGATCCACGCCGATGCGGTTGCCGTATGCGCCGGAGCCTGGGCTCGTCACCTGCTCACCCCGCTGGGGCTGGATTTTCAGGTCACCTTCCAGAAAGCGCAAATCGTTCATTTAGCCTTGCCGGACGGATCAACCGAACGCTGGCCTGTCGTCATTCCGCCGGGCGATCAATATATTCTGGCGTTTGACGACCGCCGCATCGTCATTGGCGCTACCCACGAAAATAACCCTGCTGGGTATGATCCCCGCATCACAGCCGGCGGTCTTCATGAGGTGATCGACAAAGCGCTGGCGATAGCGCCAGGGTTGGCGGATGGAGAGTTCATGGAAGCGCGGGTTGGTTTTCGCCCGTTCACGCCGGGATTTCTGCCGGTATTCGGGGAAGTTCCCGGGTGGGAGGGGCTTTTTGCAGCGAACGGTCTGGGGGCATCGGGCCTGACGATGGGGCCTTATCTGGGTGCCCAGCTGGCGCAATGGATGTTAGGACGGGAGACGAATGTACTCAGGGAGGATTACAGCATTGAGAACGCTTTAGCCCCTCAATCGAAGTGAAGATGTGAACAGTAATGCACAAATGTTTCCATCCGGAGGACAGATGTCCGTGAGGCGTGGTATACTATCGCTATGCTTCAAGGCAACATTTTAAACAAACGGGGGAGAAACATGAAGGCAATTCTGCTCAAATGGAATCAAATCAGTTTAGTGAAACGAATTCTAATCGGTCTGGCCGTCGGGATCCTCTTAGCGTTAATCGTCCCGAAAGCCAGCGGAATCGCATTGCTTGGTACCCTGTTCGTATCGGCGCTGAAGGCCGTCGCTCCGATCTTGGTTCTGCTGTTGGTGATGGCAGCGATCGCCAATCATCAACAAGGGCGTCAAACCAATATGAAATCGATTCTGATCTTGTACGGAATTAGTACGTTCCTGGCGGGGGCTTGTGCCGTGGCGGTCAGCTTTATATTTCCGGTTCGCTTGTCGTTGGCAGGAACAACGGAAGGCTTGACCCCGCCGGGAGGAATCGTGGAAGTTCTCAAGGGACTGCTCCTAAATGTCGTGGATAATCCGGTCAGTGCATTAATGAATGCCAATTATATCGGGATTTTGGCTTGGGCGATCCTGCTTGGCTTCGCTTTGAAGGGGGCGGGCGATCAGACGAAAGGCCTGCTTACTCAAGCGTCCGACGCCGTCTCGCTGATCGTCAAATGGGTAATTCAACTGGCGCCGTTTGGTATTCTGGGGCTCGTCTTCGAATCCATTACCGTCAGCGGCCTGGCTTCCTTGCTGGATTACGGCAAGCTGCTGCTCGTGCTGGTCGGCTGCATGTTATTTATCGCGTTGGTCGTGAACCCGTTGATCGTCTATGTTCAACTTCGCCGCAATCCCTATCCGCTGGTGTTCGCTTGCTTACGAGAAAGCGGCATTACCGCGTTCTTCACCCGCAGCTCGGCGGCAAACATTCCGGTGAATATGCGTTTGTGCGAAAAATTAGGGCTGAACAAGGATACCTATTCGGTCTCCATCCCGCTGGGCGCGACGATGAATATGGCGGGGGCTGCCGTAACGATTTCGGTCCTTACGCTCGCTGCCGTCCATACGCTGGGCATCCAGGTGGACTTCGGTACGGCGCTGATGCTCAGCGTCTTGTCGGCAATCTCTGCGGCAGGTGCGTCCGGCGTGGCCGGCGGGTCGCTCTTGCTCATTCCGCTGGCGTGCAGCCTGTTCGGGATCTCGAACGATATCGCCATGCAGGTCGTAGGGGTAGGTTTTATTATCGGAGTCGTGCAGGATTCGTGTGAAACGGCGCTGAATTCCTCCTCGGACGTATTGTTTACGGCCACGGCGGATTATGCGAAGAAACGCAGGGAAGAGCGGCTTCCGGTCATGAACACGGCAAGCATGGACTGAATGCGAAGAGCTGGCGATGATTCGCCAGCTTTTTTTTTCATGCGGGAGAGACCTCTCGCTTAGGCAAACAAATCCGGGATCGATACTTGTAAACCCGGGTAAAGCTGAGAGGTCACATGCGTATCCCCGGTGTTCGAGAATACGGTCATATCCGTAATATTACCGTCCTCCAGCGAGTATAGGATCACGAGTGCTTTCATCGGATCCACAATCCAATATTCCTTCACGCCGCATACGCTGTATAAGTCCAGCTTCTTGATCATGTCCTTACTCCGCGTGGAGGGAGACAAGACTTCGACGACCAATTGAGGAGTACCCATGTATTTGCCATTGGCGTCGATCTTCTCCTTATCGCAAATCACGACGAGATCGGGTTGTACGACGCAAGTGTTATGCTCCTCTTTCTCCAGGGTGATGTCGAATGGGGAGGTCAGAGGTAGGCACGGCTTACCCTTAAACCAAGCGTAAAAAGTGCCTAACAGTTCCTGAACGGCAAGCTGGTGCTTGAAGGAAGGAGAAGCGAGATTATACACGACGCCATCGATCAACTCGTAACGTTGCTCCGACGTCTCCGTCAGCTCGAGGAAATCCTGGTAGGATACCCATTCGTCCCCGGCATGGTAGCTCGCCGCCTTTTCCCTTAGCGAGGTTTCAACGGCTTCGGCAAACGCGTTTAATGTGGCCACGTCCTTGCCGTTTCGCATAACGATGATTTCTTCGCCGGCTTCCGCAAACTTTAAATATTTGCCGAAATTATTCTGCATGTCAGTAGAAGATACTCGCATGATCTTCACCTCGAATTAGCTATTTTATGTATATATATTAGCTAAACCTGCCGAGGGAGTCAACAGAGAATTAGCTATTCTGGTGAAGGCGGAAGGCGTAATGTTGGGAAGTTTCGATGAATGATCGCGGAGAAAGAACAGCCAGCCGGGGAGAGATCTCCGGCTGGCTGCTGTGTTGCGGCTAGGACTTGCTCCGCCTTGGAGTTTACGGCTGCCAGTTGACCTGAACGGTACCGACACCGCTGCCTGGCGTTGTAAAGCTGTGGTTCACGCCGCCTTCCCAGATGACAGCCGTCCCGTTCTTCTTGATAAACTTAAATTCCAGGGGCGTTCCGGCCGGCACGCTGATATCGTAATACCAGGTCGGATAGGCGGTGATGATCTGATTGAAGAACGGGCCGATCGCCTTGTTCGGATCCCAGTTGCCGAGCTCAGCCGTATTGCCTGTCAGGTAGACATTCTCGCCGAGTTGCGTGGTGGCGTTGTTCACGATGAAACGAACCGATACCTGATCTCCGGTAAGCAGATTGAAGCCGCTGTAGCTGTTGCTGTCCGCGGAGGACGCGCTCCGGACCTTGATGTTATAGGATCCGGATGCGATCGCCGGAACCTTCACTTGAATCTGGGAATCCTCCCACTGCAAAATCTGGCTGCCTGTGACTGACGTAGTGCCGAAATAGACGGTCCCTTTGGCATTGCCAAAACCTCGGCCATCGATCGTCAGCGTCGTGCCGGCTTTCCCCAGGTCCGTTCCGATATTGCCGATTACCGGGGCCGTCTCGTCAGAGGCAAATTGCCATACGGCGACGGCTCCTGCCGGCAGGTTAAAGGCAGATACGGCGCCTGTGGCACCAACTGTGATACTGCTGCCGTTAAGCAGTCCGCTCAACTCATCCGCGTAAGTCCCTGCCGGGAGGGAGGTTTGCAGGCCGGTGATCGAGGCGGAGGTTGTCGCGCTGCGGTTAATCGCCACTAGCGCCGAGCTGCCGCCGAACTTCCGCTCGTAGATATAGACATCGTTATTGATCCAGCGTTCCTGCGTGCTTCCATAGGCCAGTGCCGGATTGGACTTGCGCAGCGGCGCCAGTTTGCCGATGACTTGATACGCGGCGGTTGTGGTGGAGAAACCGCTCATAAAACCACGGTTGGCCGGATCCCCGTTACCTGCCATATATTGCTCCGTACCGTAATAGATGGCCGGAACGCCGCGTGACGTAAGGATGAAGGCCAACGCCTGTTCCAGACGGCGGTTATTGTTGCCTGACTTAAAGCGGTCCATATCATGGTTGTCGATAAACGTAACTTGGTCATGAATATGCTTGTAATTGGCGGCGGTTGTTGTCAGCATGTTATTCAAGCCGTACATCGTATCCGTATTGTCGCGGAAGACTTGCCGAACCTTTTGCCCGAATTGGAAGTCTAGCAGACTCATCCCGGACTCATTGGCGAAACGGATGTTGTTCGGATCATTCTCGCCGATGCCGAGGAACCATTCCCCGAAGGTAAACACCGGTTTATATCCTGCAATGGAGGCTACCCAGTTCTTCTGCCAGCCCTCCGGCATATGCTTCACCGCATCCACCCGGATGCCGTCGATCCCCATGTCCAGCCAGAGCTTGATCGCGTCTTTAAAGTAGCTATCCGTCACGTTATTGTGGTGATTGATGTCCGCCAGATCATAGAGATTTCGATAGATCCCATCTTCCAGCGAGGAGAAATCGGTTCCTTGATTATGGTGGAAAATTCCGTTGGTGTCCCCTGTGTAACCGGCGATCAGGTTGCCGTTATCGTACAGCTTGCCGTTCTCGGCGAAGGAAGGTTGCGTCTCGGAAGCCGGAGAGGTATGGTTGGGCGCGAAATCAATAATGATCTTGATGTCATGGGCATGAGCCGTATTGATCAGCTCCTGAAAATCGCTCATGTTGCCAAACGCCGGATTCGTCCGTTTGAAATCGCGGGCCCAATAGCCGTGATAGGATGTATTGTTCACGCCGGAGTAGTTGATGACACTATAAATATTCTCTACCGGTTGAGAGATCCACAAGGCGCTGACACCCATTCCGGCAAAATAACCCTCGTTGATCTTGTTGATGATTCCCCGCCAATCTCCGCCGCAGTACAGCTTCAGATTCGTACAGCCTGGAGAATAGGCCGCGCCGGACGGACTGTTGGAAGGATCTCCGTCCGCGAAGCGGTCGGTCACGATTTGATAGATCACATCGGTAGAGAAGTTCTGCTTATTCAGAACCGACGTATCGGGAGCGGCTTTGGCCGTAGGAACGGCGATCGATGGGATGAGCCATGCTGTAAAGAGACAGGTGGAAGCAAGCAGTGTGATCACGGATTTTTTCAAGAACAGTTTCATAAATCAAACCACCTTTCCAGCTTGTTATACTGTTTCTGCACACGGACTTCATTTGAACTCCAAACCAACCGCGAGTTGAACCTTCGGCTCCTCCTTTCCCGCTGCAAAAAAAAAACAAACAACCCCGCAATCTTCACTAGAAGATCACGGGGTTGTTCCTGATAGGAAGAGATCAGGAAAGCAGCGCCCTCAAATTGTGGGATCGACATCCTTCCCGATGCTTATAGACGAAGATGGCAAATTAAGGATGCGCTTTCATTTTATATCACGATCCCAAATCTGTCAAATCCTAGATGGATTCTTTGATACAATCTTTACTCTATTTTTTGTGAATAGGGAACTTTCGCTGCACTTGAAGAGTCTGTTTAGGTGAAGGGGAGGAGAACCACTTGAGGGAAATGCAGTTGCAGCCTCCGGCGGAGCCGAGCATTTCGGATATTCGGGGGCTTATGGAGTCGTACGGGGAAGAGGTTTGGAACTATGCTTACGTGATCACCCGGAATACGCATACGGCGGATGATGTTGCGCAGGATGTATTTATCAAAGCCTACCGGAGTCGGGCTTCCTTTCGAGGGGAGTCTTCCGTCAAAACCTGGCTATTGAGAATCACGCGGAATACCGCCCTTTCTTATCAAAAACGGGCCTTCATGCGCAAAGTGATACTGTTCGGCGACCGTTCGCCGAGCGAAGTGCCGGACGGGGCGGTTTTCTCGCCGCCTTCGCCGTCTGCCGAGTCGGAATTCTTGGATCGGGAAGTTGCGGACGAATTATGGCGGCAGGTGTTGAAGCTGCCAAGCCAATTTCGCGATCCGTTAGTCTTGAGTGTACATTATCAGCTGTCGATGGAGGAAATCGCTGCGGTTACGGGCCTCTCGCCAGGCACGGTAAAATCGAGGATTCACCGAGCCAAAAAGAAGGTGGCCTCCAAATGGAAGGGAGCGGATGAACATGAATGAATGGAGACCGGATTGGAATCGTCGATTGGCCAGACCGCCATTCCAGCAGCAGCGTTTTCGAAGCGATCTGATGGAGCGTGTCGAGAACAAGTTGCGGGTGGCGGAGAAGAAGCGCGATCGGAAAGTATGGATCACCGCGATATTGACGGTCATTCCCATCCTGCTCCTGGCGGTGGGAGGCGGGATCTGGTTTGCACAAGTTGAGCCGCCCTTGCCCGTTCCGGTTCAAGGCGTTCAAGATGCAGGCGGTGAAGGGGGGGAGACGTTTCACTCAACTTTCAAGCGCAGGGCCGGGGGGGATTTCGACTGGTGGAATTCCGCGGAAAACGCAGCGAAACAGGATAGCGACCGCACGATCGTAACGTTAGTTAAAGCGCTGATGCAGCGGAAGCTGGGCGTTTGGGGCGGCCCGACGCCGGACATCTGGAACAATCCCAAGGTCAAGCAGCCGCTGGAGCGCTACGATGTGTCCAGTCCGTGGGTGTATGAAGTGTACGTCGACACGACCATACCCGTTGAGGAAAAAAATAAGGAAAAAACCATTTATCGGCTTCGTTTGCTGCTGCGGGATTCGGTCCCCCTAACGTATCAGGAAATGATTGATGTGCACGTTCGCAGCGATAACCACAAAATCGGGCACATCGAACAAGTGGAAACGGACGAAGTCGGATTGTCGCTTGAAGCCTATACTAGAGCAAATCAGGGAAAAGAGGTTGTTCTGAAGGAGGAGCCGGCACTTGATCTAAAGATCACGGGTACGCTGAGAGCAAATGCAACCATGATCTACCCGATCCGCGTGCGTTATGGCGGTGCGGAAAGAACATTCGACGATTGGGACAATGTGGACAATGAATCGTATTATCCGCAAGTTTCCATGCTGCATACGGGCGTTGGGGAGGAAGAGGTACTGGCCGTCATCTTGACCCGCGGATACGGCACCGGGGTTTATGAGTCGACAGTGAAGCTGCTGAGACAAGATTTAACCGAAGTGTCCGCGGCGGATCCTGTGCGGGTAGTGAGCTCCAAGCTGACCTCAACCGTGACGGCGGAGAAGGGCAAGCGAACCTTCCAATATACGCTGGGCGGCGAAACACGCACGTTCGAATACGACGAGGATGACGCCGGCTTATGGCTGGACCAACCGGGTCTCGGCAGCATCGTTCGCTATTTCTTTGAAGGGGATACCTTGTATGCGTCGGTGCCGGTCCAGATATCGCCGGCCGAATTCCCGGTTACGATCCGTCTGAAATACAAATATGACGGAGCGGGGTTTGTCGTGGAGGATGCAACATTTGAGGATGACCTCCATTAACTTGTGAAAGGACCTTAAATTCCCCGGTGTGGCGGGGATTTGAGGTCCTTCTTCTCGCTTCGGTGCTCGTATCTGCCTCCAGCCAGCCGCTAACGCTTGCCACAGAGCTTAAATGCACCTGAATCATCGATTTGCGATTCTAACGCTTACCAGAGCGCTTATATCGCTTTTTTGCTCCCGAAAACGTGGATTTTTGACGTAATAGAGTGTCTCAGCGTCGTTAGAATTTTTATAGCGTCGAATTTGCTAAAATAGCGTTTCTCATCAGCGTTAGAGCAATTTCCGTGATTTCGGAAGGCGGGCGCCCGCATGATGGCTGTGCTTGCTCGTTTACGTGAAGGAGTTCACGGCGCACTTGATTCGTTTCCATGCAGCTGTGAACGTGATCATTTATCATTTCTTTTTCTATAAACACAAAGTTATTATAGGTAAAGATAAAATAGGCTTGACATTGAAGGAGATAGAATATGGAACATGAAATATTTCTTTCTGTAGACGGGTTAAGCAAATCCTATGGAAGTACACGGGTCGTGGACCAGGTAAGCTTTTCGGTATTTAGAGGAGGGCATTTCGGGCCTGTACTTCTGATTGGCATTCTTTCCAGCTTTTCGATGGTGTCTGTAAGTCTGGTAGTGGCAAGCTTCCTGAATACGGTTTTTGATGTGTTAACTGTGGGCTGTTTTCCATTTTTTATCCTCATGTTCTTTTCCGGCGCGATGTTCCCGTTGCCGAAGTTGAATATGTTCTCGATCCTTGGGCATCCCCTGGGGATAACGGACATTCGGTTTGAGATTTTGATGATTGTTGTGCTCACCCTGATCTATTTTTTAGCGGGATTGCTTTTATATCAGAAGCGCAAGCTGTCCAAAGCATAAATGGCGATTTGCCATCAATGGACTCGATTCGTTTAGCAAATTCAGAACTTGCAATACAAAATATTTCTTTGATAAAGAAACGTGAGGTACAAAATCGTGTCAGACCAAAAAATCATCGTTCAATTTACAGTTTTGACCTTTGGCATAGCCTATCTTGTATCGGGGGCGCTCATCGCTCTCGGGCCATTCGGCTATTCGGTTTACAATTGGGTTCACTCGTTACGGCAATTCGGGATGAATATTCCTTTTGCCATCTACATTTTGTCGCCTGCTATTGCTTCCTATCTCGTATTGAAGAAAAACAACAAGATAGCGGATTGGAAGGAATGGTCGAAAACCGTCTTTTACGCTAAAAACAGCATCTTTCTCTACTTGTTCGTGGTTGCGGGGCTTGCCCTGTATTTTTTGATCCATCTTGCCGTTTCGGGCCATACGGAGTTGATGCTTCCGTTTTATACGCTCTTTCTTTCCTTGCCCGGCAATCTGGTGATCGGCGGGTTGGAGGAAGCGGGCTGGATGTACATATTGCAGCCTAAGCTTGATAAAAAAATTGGGTTTATCGGTTCTTCCCTCCTTGTCGGACTCATTTGGATTTTATGGCATATCCCTCTTTTCTTCATTCCGGGGACGAATCACGGAGAAGGTCTCATAAACTTTTGGATGTTTGCAGTGCAACTCCTAGCGTTTCGGTTTTTTAACGGGGCTATCTACAAAATATCAGGAAAAGGCTGCGTGTTCATGTGCGTATTCTTCCACACCCTGTTTAATGCGGCTTCGCCCCTTTTTGGCACGATGACGATGACTTGGACGGGAACCCTAGTCGCCAATGCTGCCATTGTTCTCGTATCAATCCTGACTGTGAAACTATGGGAGGCTCGTCGCCGTCCGGTTTATTGACTTTGACGTTGAAGATCGAGTTTCATCGTCCATGAAGTACCGGATATGCCCCAATAGACAAATCCCAGTTGCTGATATAACTTCACGGCGGAAGCATTCTGGGGATCGACGCTCAAGGAAAGCGAGCTGTATCCATCGCTCTTTGCCTGCTTGATCATTTCTTGCATTAAGCTGCGTCCGATCCCGGTACCCCGCTCGTGGGGATGTACGGCAATGCCTAGCTCCGGGGTATCGTTATCGATAAACCCGTAACCTTGATTCGATTCGTCGAACAATCTGTACCATACCGCACCAACCGGACGTTCCTCCTTCAGAGCAATGAATGCGCGATCTCCTTTACGCCCCCAACCTTCATGATATTTCCTAAGATGCGGAGCGTTCAAAAGCTCATGTTTTGGTGGTTTCCCTTGCGGGATGTGAATGGACTCGTAGTGCATATCCGTGAAGAACTCGAACTCTTGAGGTTCCAGGGGGCGAATGGTAATCATATTTCATCACTCCAGTATGTAGGGTGTCATTATTTTACCATAGGGGAGGCGGTGTTTGGGGATTCTCTTGAAGTCAGTACTCGACCCGTTAAGCAAGGATTCTTGACTAATCGTTCTCAAATTGTGTATGATGGCTCTGGAAGGTGAATTTCCTGAGTATATTCGAGAATGATCATTCTAAAAATTCATTTGATACTTTGGAGGGGGGAGCAACAATATCTTTAGGAGTAAAATTTTTTTAATCATTAGAGAATGATCGTTCTAAAAAAGAAAGCCGCATCAAATAGATTCCCAATTGCTGAAAAGGAGCTGTTATCTATGGATATTTCAAATCAAATTGCGTTGGTTACTGGCGCTAACCGAGGGCTTGGCCACCATCTCGCCAACGAACTCCTCTCCAGAGGAGCCAAAGTTTATGCCGGAGCGAGAGACCCCAAAACCATTCAATTGCCGGGTGTGATCCCGGTGCAACTGGATATCACCGATCCCCGATCGGTCACCGAGGCGGCACGAGCCGTACCCGATCTGACTTTGCTGGTAAACAATGCAGGATCCCATACGGGGGCTTCATTGCTTGACGGGGAATTCGATCAAATCCGCTTGGATATGGAAACCCACTTCTTTGGTACCTTGTCGATGATTCGCGCAATAACCCCAATTATTGAAAAAAACGGTGGGGGATCCATTCTCAATATCCTCTCCGTTCTATCCTGGTTTAGTGTGGGTGACACGGCCTATCCTGCGGCAAAATCGGCTGAATGGAATATGACGAATACACTTCGCGTGGCACTGGCTCCGAAAAACATCAGGGTTTCCGGGCTGCATGTAGCGTTTATGGACACGGACATGACCGCCAATGTTCAAGCGCCTAAAGCTAGTCCTGCGGATATCGCTCGCATCGCCATCGATGGGATTGCAGCCGATCGTTATGAAATTGTCGCCGATGATTGGAGCCGCAAACTGCAGAAGGACTTCAGCGAAGGCGTTCAAGCCTTGTACCCCCAATTGTTTCAACAAGAAAAATCAGGAGGGAAATGACTATGGCAACGGTGTTGTATGTGACGGCTCATCCTTTCCAAGACGACTCTTACAGCTTGCGGGTGGGTGGACATTTTATTGAAGCCTATCAAGAGGCCAATCCCGGTGACGAAGTGATTCGTCTGGATTTGTACCGCATGGATCTTCCGCAAATCGATGCGGATCTCCTGAGACGCTGGGGGCAGCCGGCAAGCGGTCCTTCTTTTGAGGAGCTTAGCGAAGTGTCGAAGAAAAAAGCGGTACGGATGAGCGAGATCTTGGATCAATTCCTGGCCGCAGATAAGGTCGTTATCGCTAATCCGGTATGGAATTACTCTTTTCCATCTATTTTGAAAATGTACTTTGACGCCGTATTGGTTCCGGGTAAAACGTTCACACGAGCGAATAATGGAATGCGGGGGTTATCCGGCCTGACGGGAACGCAGCAAGGGAAGAAAGTGATGCATATTCAGGCTTCCGGTACGGTGCTTTCCCATGGCAAATTTGAAGATGTCGAGTATAGTCATCGTTATATCAAAGCCGCGATGAATTTCATCGGGATCGATGATGTACAGGCGATCTTTGTGGAGGGCACCAGCGAGCATCCGGACCAGGCGCAGAGCATCCTGGATGAAGCGATCCGGCAGGCTGTTGCGGCAGCCCGAACCTTTTGAAATGATGAGATGAAAACGCATTATTCGGGAGCTTTTGGGAGAAAAGCGGGAAGAATGTGGGATCTGATTTCGCTATAATGAACTCGAGAAGGGAGGAGATTCAATGAAACCCCAAATTGCCTTGCAATTATGGAGTATTCAGGATGCCTGCAAAGACGACTTATATGGGGCGTTAACAGAGGTGAAACGAAGCGGCTATGATGGCGTTGAATTTGCCGGCTATCATGGGAAAAGTGCGGCTGAAGTCAAAAGCGATTTGGATGAATTGGGACTGAAGGTTGCGGCTTCGCATCTTTCTTATGAAACGCTGCAGAAGGATCTTGAGAAGACTTTGGCTTTCGAAAAAGAGATTGGAAATTCGCGGCTTGTCATTCCCTATGCGAGCTTCCCGACCTTTGAAGGCTGGCAATCCTGGATGGCCGAGATGGAGGAGATTGCGAAGAAAGCGGCGGAGGAAGGCTTCGAGTTCTACTATCATAATCACGCCAATGAATTTACGGAGATCCCCGGCCGTGACATCCTGCATGAGATGGTAACCTTGACGAAACGGATCGACCTGGAAGTGGATCTTTACTGGCTGGCCGTTTCCGGCCTGGATGCGCTGCCTTGGCTAGAGGCGCATAAGGATCGAATTGGTCTTCTCCATATGAAAGATATGCAGGAATCTCCTCGGCAAAGCACGGAAATTGGCTCCGGCGTGCTGCCGATGAAAGAGTACGTCCAAATGGCCAAACAATTGGATATCCCTTGGTTGATTGTGGAGCAAGAGGAGTTTCAGACCTATCCGCCACTGGAAGCAACCGCGATCGACTGCCAGCGGCTTCGAGCGATGGTCGACGAGGTGTATGATTGAGATAAGGGAAATTCCTCTAGATGATGAGCCAACTACTCAAGATGATTTAGATGCTATTAACCAAGCCCGTGAAGCCTACCTAAAAGGTGAACTAATCCGTCTTAAGGATGTTGAAGATGAATTACGAAGTTAAATTCCTTAAGGATGCCTATAAGTACCTTCAGAGGCAAAATTCTTCAACGAGAAATCGGATCAAGTGTATTTAAGTATGCTTAGCGAATGAAAAAAGCAACTCCAAGAGAATCGCTTTTTCTGCAATGAAGGGACATTCTTTATCAACCTGTCCTGTACTCGCTGGATTATTTGCGCAATGATGTTTTCACGTTCCGCATAAGACGCACGATCTAGCCGATTTAATCGCGAAGAGCCCGTTCTGTTTCTACAGAGCGGGTTCTTTTACTTTTACAAAACATATAAATCGATTTGACAGTTGGCGAATACTTTTACGCTACGATATCGGCAAAGATGTCTATACCTCTTGAAGAATGGAAGGGAGTCCTGTATGGGCTGGATAAAAAAAATAATCAAACCTTATTTGTTTATGTTGCCATGCTTACTGTTTGTTATTTTGTTCACCTATTATCCGTTCGCCAAAACGGTCTACTTGGGATTTACTTTGGTTGATCTGAATGGAAACCCGGTTGAGTTTGTTGGGTTCGAAAACTTTATTAATCTTTTCAAAGATAAGATGTTGATCAATACCTTGTTAAATACGTTGGAATATACGGCGATAACGATTCCCGCTACATTTTTTATCAGTTTGGCTTTGGCGCTTTTGGCGGAAAAGAAGAGAAAGGGAAATCCCATCTATCAAATTATGTTCGCACTGCCCATGGCGGTATCCATGTCTTCGGCCGTCATGATCTTCCAACTGCTTATGAATCCGACAATCGGTATGTTTAACTATTTGACGGGCTTAGGCATCGACTGGTTTGGCGATGAAAAATATGCGATGGTAGGCATTTCGATCCTTAGCGTGTGGATGGGACTTGGATTCAGCTTTTTGTTTTTGCTTGCGGCGCTCCGCAATGTCCCGTCAGAGTTGCTGGAAGCGGCGGATATGGAAGGCTGCAACTATTTTCAGAAGCTGGTAAGCATAAAGATGCCCTTAATCTCTCCCACGATTTTTTTCTTGATTTGTACGGATTTGATCGGTTCACTGATGGTGTTCGGTCCCGTATGGATTATCACGAAAGGGGGGCCTATGGGATCTACGGAAACGATGATGTACTGGATGTATATCGAGGCGTTTGAGAATGCGAAATACGGATATGGATCCGCCGTAGCGGTCTTAATCTTCGTCATTGTTATGCTGGTTACTTTGCTGAGCTTTGTATATGAGAAAAAAGGGGTTCATTACACATGATGAGATCCAGGTATGTACACAAGATGTTCATGAGCATTCTTTGTCTTCTTGTAGGGTTGATGGTCTCCTTTCCGGTTATTTATTGCGTGGGAGTAAGCTTCATGAGCGCGTCTGACCTAAGCTCCTATCCTCCCAAGTTATTTCCAAGCACCTTATATTGGGAGAATTACAAGACGGTGTTTACCTCCACGCCTATTCTCCTGTTTATGTGGAACTCATTTTTGATCGCGTCGATCGGAACGATCGGAAGATTGATTACAAGCAGCTTAGCGGCGTACGCCTTTGCTTTCTTCGATTTTAAGGGCAAACATTTTTGGTTTCTGATTATTCTGGGAACGATGATGATTCCGGGCGATATGCTCATTATTACCAATTACATCACCGTAGCGAATATGAAATTAATCAACACCTACGCAGGCATCATGATTGTCATGATCGCCTCGGCCACGTTTATGTTTATGCTGCGGCAGCATTTCAAAACGATGCCTCGGGATTTCAGGGATGCTGCGTTTGTCGATGGCTGCGGGGATCTGCGTTTTTTTCTGAATATCCTGCTGCCAATGTCCAAATCCGTATTGTCGTCCATATTTATCGCTTCTTTTATCGGGCTGTGGAATGCTTACTTGTGGCCTTTATTGGTTACCAACACCGAGCATATGAGAACCGTACAGGTTGGAATTACGATGCTCCAATTCGAAGAAAGCATGGTGTACGGCCCGGTAATGGCGGGGGTTACCGTCATTCTGATTCCATCGGTATTTATTTTCCTCGTATTCCAGAGGCAGTTGGTACAAGGGATTACATTTTCCGCAATTAAAGGATAGGAGGCGTTGAAGTGAGCAGAACGTTTACCGTGATGACATTCAATTTGCGTACCGCAGTAGCTACAGACCCTTATGTATGGGAGGAAAGAAAGCATTGGGTAGCCAAAATCATCGAGGACCGCAAGCCGGATTTGATCGGTACGCAGGAAGCGACGGTTCCTATGCTGGATTGGCTAAAAGACCGATTCCACGGAACCTATGACGTGTATGGGGTTAACCGGACCCGTTCGGATGTGGCGGGGGAATTCAGCGCTATTTTTGTTAAAAGGGACAGTTTTTCCATCTTGCGAAGCGGTTCGTTTATGTTGTCGGAAACTCCGGATGTGATCGGCAGTTTTGGCTGGGATGCCCAATGCGAAAGAATTTGTTCATGGGTAGAGCTTGCTTTTCATGGCGAGACAAAGCCCGCGATAAGGTTTTTTAATACTCATCTGGATCATATGGGCAAGGTGGCTAGAACAGAAGGGTTGAGACTGATTTTGAAAAATGTTCGGGAACAGAATCTGGGTATCCTCTTACCGGTCGTACTAACCGGCGATTTCAACGATACTCCGGAGAGCGGATTGCTCGATGTGATCCATGAATTCGAGCCGATGACAAGTTGCTTCGACCTTATGTCCGAGGAAGAGAAGAAACATAGCAGAACGTTTCACGGCTATCAAGGGGGCACGGAAGGCAGCCCTATCGATTACATTATGAGCAGTCAAGGGATTGACTTTAAATCCAGTGCGATTGTGAGAGACAAGGTTGAAGAGGGGTACCCGTCGGATCATTATCCGATCGTGGCCCATATGGAAATGCAAGAAGATTAACCTGCCCATTCAGACGCAGACCCAGCGCACGGATAGGTAGTTAATATAAAAAACACACATAACCCTTAGGAGGATTGGGGAATGAGGAAAACCATTGCAGTACTAGCCGCATCGATCATACTACTTACCGGGTGCGGGACGAAAACCGACACAACCGCATCTTCCATGGACGCCAGCAGCAGCGCGGTGGCTAATGCCAGCCAGTCCGGAACGGTTCATTTAACATTTTGGCATGCCATGGGGGGCACGAATGAAGGTGTGGTGAAAGAAGTCGTCCAAAATTTCAACGATACGATAGGCAAGGAAAAGGGGATTGAAGTTACGCCGGTATTTCAAGGCAGTTACCAGGACTTGCTGAAAAAAGTAAAAGCGGCCGTCCAGGCGAAGGATACCAAAAACTTGCCGGATATCGTACAAGTTCCCGCATCGGACACGGCATATATCAAGGACGTGCCTAGTATTATCTGGGCGCAATCGATGATCGATAAAGACCCTTCTTTCAATATAGCGGATTTAGAGCCCAATACCGTTTCTTCCTTCAGCTTCAAAGGTAAATTGGCGGGCGTTCCGTTTGCCAACTCTACAGTTTTGTTGTACTACAATAAAAACATGTTTAAAGAAGCGGGGTTGGACCCGAATAAACCTCCTCAAACCATTGATGAAATGGGCCAATACGCCGCCAAGATGACGAAGAGGAACGGAGATCAAGTGACGCAATGGGGTCTTTCCGTAACGCCGGACCAATACCACTTATCGAGCTGGATCGGGATGCAGGGAGGCTATATCGGCAATAACAAAAACGGTCGTGAAGACACCATGACCCAAGTAGAATTTGATTCGACAGGGACGATGAAAGAATTCCTGACCACTTGGAAAAAGGCTGTTGAATACGGCGGCATCCAAACGGGCCCGGAAGTAAAAACGAACGAGGTCTTTGCTGCAGGAAAGCTGGGTATGTTCCTTAATTCTACGGCAGGAGTAAAAGGAACGTTAACCGCGGTAGGCGATAAATTTGAAGTAGGCACCGCGTTCTTGCCTAAGGTCCATGAGAGTGACAAAGGCGGAGTAGCTGTCGGCGGTTCGGCGCTGTACCTGGTGGACAGAGGCGAACCATCGAACATCGATGCCGCATGGGAATATATGAAATACAGCACTTCTCCCAAAACACAATTTACATGGCATACAGGCACCGGTTATTTTCCGGTCAACAAAAAAACCTATGAATTGCCTGAAATGAAGCAGCATTTGGAGAAAAATCCTTTATTTAAAACCGCAATCGAGCAGCTCCACGCATCGTCTCCGGAAACTCAGGAACCCATGAACCCGGTCTCCGGTGAATTCAACCGCGCGATAAAGGACGAAACCCTGGCCTATGTCACAGGCAAAAAAGATATCGACCAAGCCATTAAAGATATGGCCGCCGCCTCCAACAAAGCTTTGGAAGACTATAATAGGGTGAATAAGAAGTAGTCCTTGATAATCGTGTTGTAAGGACATATATGAGACGTGCATGGGGAGCCTTGATGTCCCATGCACGTCTTTTGTTGTAAGTAGACACGATTAAGGAGTTTTTGAGGGGATGCAGGTGCAGAATGCAGGATATCCCGGATCGCCTATACGATTTTGTTTACTTAGAGAGTATTATGCGAATATTGCATAAAATTCAACTCGCTCTATTCGAATACGGTAAACTTGTCTCGGGGGAGCGGCGTCAAGTTTTTTAACTCCTTACTTTGACAAGAACCTAAGAGGTCGAGCCAATGAAGAACATTATAGAAGAATTATATTACGGTAACCTACGTCCCGAAGAGCATATAGTCCCCTCGAATTCCGAGTATCGTCCGTTGACTAGAAAGATTTCTGCATTGATGGAAGAAGTCAAGCAAAGATTTTCGGAGAACGACTTCACAACCCTTGAGGAGATTTTGGATTTGAACGGGGAATCTAGTTCAATGATTACAAGTGAAGCTTTTGTACAGGGGTTTAGGATGGGGGCTTTGGTGATGGTTGAGGTGTTTAGGGGAGAGGGGAAGGGGAATGATGGAAGGTAGAGGTAGGCCTTGGAAAATAAAATTGGGATACTGTATGTACTTGCTGTTATATGAATATGATATAGATTCAAACTTTTGCTAATTTTAGCGGGAGTTTTTTATTTTTGAGCAAATAATTAATTCTTCGGCACATTATTCCAATTTTATAGTAGAATATAACTATAAGTCATATAGACTAAGGAATTTTGTTCATATATTCGACTTTACTTCTGTATTTCCCGAATCATAAATAAGGCGTTATATGAAAGGGATGCAATCAATTCTAAAGATAAATAGAAAATCTTGGGTACAATATTAATACCAACTTTATTACTCTGAAAGGTGATTGTGTGGATAATCAAAGTCCCAAATCTAAAAATAATTTTGTTCGAGCATTACTAGTTTTATTTATTCTATATCTTATAGGTATTATTACTTTTGCTTTCTTCAAGAAAGAACCTTCATATACATTGACACCTGAATATATAACATTATTTGTATTGATAACACTTTTGATACTTTCCGAATCTTTCGATAATTTAAGTATGGGGAAGATACTCAGCCTCAGTAGAGAAGTAAGTAAAAAAAGTGCAGAAGTTAAAGAGGTAAAGAAAGAAAATACAGAACTCAGAGATCACATTATAAAGATGACAACTTTAGTCAATCAAAATCAACACCAATCAAATATGACATTCCATGGAGTTACTCCGGAACTCTTGCAAATGATCGGTGTTATTAAAGCAAAAGATAAGAAGGATGATGAGAATGAGACGGAGCTGGTGTCTGAAACTTCTGAATCTGTTCAATCAAATAGTGATTTGAACAGCTGTGCTACCGTAAATAATCCAAAACCATTAAATCGACGTAGCTATTTTAGGGTTATTGAAATTGAGTCAATTGATAGATACTTATTTAAGTATAATATTCCTGAGGGAAATATAATAAGAGATGCACAATTCACTCCAGCTTTTAAAGGCCTGGATCCTATTATGGAACGTAGAATAATATTTGACGCTTATTTAAATACAGAGTTGAAAGAATACTTCTTTGAAGTATTACTAAATATTACCCCAGTTACTATTGACCGAATGTATGTTCAATTATCAAAGATTCATTATTATAGTCAAGCAAAGAATATCAAGGCACAATTAGTCTTGTTATTAATAGAGTTTCCAAAGGAGTTAGAGGAGTTTTATAATAAATCACTTTATCGTCCGCAACGAGTGCTTGAAGCGTTTCAGCCAGCAATCTCTAATGATTTATTGAGAGTTGAGACGATTGCTTTCAGCATGGATGATGTTGAAAGATGGAATAAAGAATTAGAAAAACCACACTAAACCGGTAATTTTACCGGTTTTTTTGTAACTAATTCAAGAAGGCATTCCAATCATATAACACCATATTCACGCATCGGGCATCTGGCCCTTGGTTCGGAAGGAACACGAAGCATTTCGTTGAGGCAATTCAATATTCAATAGAGGAGTAGAGTTAATAAATACAACCATATCTAACCAAATAGTGGGGATGATAAGGGATTCACAATCAAAATTACTTGATATTATTAAGGTTGTTTATTATTACAAAATGATTTCTGTACTAATAGAGTAGTAGAAAATATGAGAGAGTGATCTCCTTGGCGAACTGTTCAAAGATAAGGAATAAGAATTATTTATTGAAGTGGAGAAAATGTTGCTGAGCCAAGGATTCTTGAGTAGATACATACATATCATTCCTGAAAGGAGGTTGCAAATGAGCTTTCTTTTAAGTTCCGTAAAAGAGGCGACATATCTTTCTGCTCCTAAAGCAGAAAGGTACCGTCCCATCTGCTACGTTTTCTATCAGAAGTACCGTCAGGAATACAACTCTTATATGTTCCTGGATGATGTGTATCAAGAACTAGTAACTTCAGAGCAGTTTGGCCCTCACTTTAAGGATTACTCCGAGAAAGAATTGGAAGAAGACCTCAAGGCGCTAGTGAAATGGAACAATCTGATCGCCCATCAAGACGAGTCCCATGCACAGCGTATCGAGGATTTTTATAAACGCAAGAATTATTATGAGGTCACGCAATATACCATATCACTTGAACGTACGCTGGAGGAGATGCAACACAATCTGCAGGCGATCCGCGGTGGATCGTTCGAGCGCGTCTTGGCGGATCATATTTTAGAGGACCTGACCAAACTTCGCAGATGGAGTCCTTCGAACAACGGGACGTTAGGCGATATTCGCAACATCTGGCGGGATCTTATGTCCCGATTTGAAGCCCTACGCAACGGCACCGCCGACTTTTTGTCGCATGTAAACAGCGAACCATATGAACGTTTGATCCGTACGGAATCTTTTTTGCCGTACAAAGAAAAATTTGTACGTCTATTAAGCGACTTCGTGGTCGGCATTATGGAGAAGAAAGATTTGATCGAAGAGCGCCTCGGATTCATCGATGAAAGTGAGATTGAGCACATTATTTCCGCGATTGTTTCTTACGAAGTGGAGCAGCAAATCGATGATAAGTTTGAGGTGGAGCTTGCCTCTGAGCGAAGGAGGGCAGAATGGCTCGGTTTTAAAGGGTGGTTCGTGGAAATCAACGGCCGTAAAGCGAGTTCTCGCTTTCTCATCGAGCAAACCCGCAGCACCATCCAAAAAATTGTACGGATTGCAGATCAGATCAGCGATAAATTCAACTACTTTAAAAGCCGCAAGAATGACTATTTGGAGCTGGCCCGCATTTTTGCGAACACTTCAGACATGCGGGATTGCCATGTTATTGCTGCTGCAATGTTTGGAGCTTCAACTACAAAACACTTCTTAGTACCTCGTAAATCCGAGGATGATAGCACTAAGCATGTGTGGGAATGTGATCCGTTCGAATTGCCGCTCAACAAAAAGACGCCCGGGAACCGTAACGGACGCACCAAACTGCCTGTGTACGAAGATCCCTTAGCACAGATGTCTCTGGTTCAGGAACATCTGGAGAAAACGCGCATGGTGCAGGAGCAGTTCAACAGTCTAATCAAGGATGGCAAAATTACGCTAGATGAGATCGGTGTCGTGTATCCTGAAGTGAGGGATTTGTTGCTTGAGTTATTAGGACAAGCTATGATTACAAAAAGCTCAAAAAGTCGAACGGAAGACGGGCGCCGATTTTCTCTTAGGCTACGTTCTAGCAAGCGCATCCACTTGCGTTCCACTGACGGTACGCTGACGATGGATGATTACGAATTCGTGTTTACGGAGGAATAGCATGGATAAAGATCGGTTGGTGCTGCAGGAGTGCATTGAAGCTCTGTTTCACTACAACTGGATTCATCGGGACACGCAGGCGGATCTGTATTTTCAGATTCTTGCTCGAAAAGCGGATATCGCCGACACCGTGCGCGAATACTTTGGCTATCGTCTACTCTTGCGTAATGAGTTTATCAAACTTGAGAAAATTCCCGTCACAGCAAAGGCGTTTATGGGCGCTGGCGACTTTATAACGTCACTCCACTATATATTTTTCTGCTGTTTCCTTGCTTTCTTGGAAGACAACGGGGAAGACCGGCAGTTTACGCTGCAGAACGCTTGTGATGCCATCCGTATGTATTTTCCTGAAGAAGCAGTTACTTTCGCCTGGGAGGAGCGTTCGCACCGTAGGGCCTTTGCAGATGTTCTACAGCATTGCGTGAAATTAAGGCTCGTCTATGTCGTAGATCGTGACATTGACGGGTTTCGAGACAATGAAAAGCATGATGTTTTGTTTCAGACCACTCCATATTTCCGTCATTTCGCACCGCTGTACTTCTTCGATCTAAGCAAAATCCAAAATCGTAGCCAGTTAGAAGAGCATATTGCGAAAGAGATTGCCAGTGGTACAACTCCGAGACAACGGCTTCTGCGCAGATTATTTTTGGAATCGGCCGTCTATGATGACGAACTATCAGAAGAGGAAGTCAAGCTTCTGGAAGATAGGGAAGAGCTAGAGAGACTGAACGAAATGATTTCAGAACGGTTTGAATATTGGCACTTCGAACGGTACCATCGCACGACAATGCTTACCCATGCAGAAAACCGTTATGGAGACTATTATCCAAAAGATGAGCAGATTTCAAATGCTGCCGTGCAATATGCAACCTTCATTTGGGATAAGGTAAACAGCCAAGAAGTAGCTCTTGATCATAAAGGTTGTGTTTTATGTTCGGAATATGAGGCGATCAAATGGTTTCAAGAGATCAAAGATCTGCATAGTCATGGGTGGACCAAATCGTTTACAGAACGGCCCGTCACCGCCATTTGGAGAGAGGTTATGGAGTATATGTCTGACTTTCATATGGCGGATGCGCTTACGGGCGAGCAGGTTGTATTTTATTCCGCTGCGGGGCGCGTTACTGGGGAATACGTATCTCATTCTACATAAACGGAGGTGATAGGCGATGAGTACGTTTCATTTAAATCGCTTCGGTCTTATAAATTTCTGGTATCACGGTGACACGGTTTTTGAGTTTAGCAATGGACGCCTTTTTGTCCGCGGTGCCAATGGTTCTGGTAAATCAGTATCCACTACCATGGCGGTGCCGTTTTTGCTTGACGGTGATAAACGACCGTCACGCCTTGATCCATTCGGTTCACAAGATCGGCGGATGATCGATCTTTTGCTCGGCAATAAGCATGTGTCAAAACGCGAGGAAGGTACAGGATATCTCTATATGGAGTACCGTAAAGAAAACACCTTTGTGACCGTTGGCATCGGCTTAAATGGTAAGCGGCGGGAGAGTGACAACACCATTCGTACATGGTATTTCATTCTCCATAATAAGCGCATTGGGAAAGACATTCAATTATATGATGAAAAGATTGTAAGCGGGGAAGCTAAAAAGTTTCTTCTTACCAGGGTTGAATTGGCGGACCGCATTGGCAGGGACGGAGAGGTCACCGACAGCCAGCAGCGTTATGTAGAGATCGTGAATCAAGAAATTTATCGGTTTAATACTACGCAGGAATTTAAAGAACTGATCGGCGTGCTGCTCCAACTCCGAAGTCCGAAGCTCTCTAATGCTGTAAAAGCGAGCGAGGTGTCCAACGTTCTCTCTGATGCTCTTCCAGAACTGTCACAATATGAATTGGCCCCGCTCTCCTCATCATTGGAGAGCATGGATAGCCTGCAAGAAAAGAAAACTCGTCTTGGCCGTGAACTCAGTGTCCTTACGATGTTGGCGGATGCGTACGACACATACAACCAGTTCTCACTATATGAGAAGGCGAAGCATCTCGTATCCAGCGAGAAACGGTTCAATGAATCCATGAAGCGAATGAATGAATATAAATCTGCCGAATCTGCAGCACTGGCGACCAAAACAGATTTGGAACGGAAATGGACAATACAATCCAACATCAAAGATACCCTCCAGAGAAAAATCGCTTCCATGCAAGGTCATGCACTCTTTACGCTAGAGGAAGAATTAGGAAAGGTAAGGGAAGCTCTGCACGAGTCAGAAAAAAAACTGCAAACTAAGATCGAATCCTTGGACAAGAATAAATCACAACAACGCCAAGTGGAGAATCGGATCAAACAAAGTGAAGGGGAGGAATACAAAGCTGCCAAAAGCCGCAAGGATGTGCTTTCGGAGATGGAATCGCTAGCGGATGAAGCCTATTTCAAGCCCCACACCGCCTTGCGTCAGTACTTTGAAGCCAGTCCCGGAAATTTCTCAGACGCAGGATTTCAAAATTGGCATGATTCCCTTAAGGAGTATCACAGCAAGGTGGAGGACATCGCGAGTCAACTTCGATCATTGCAATCTCGCCTTGAACACGAGGAGCGGATGCAGCGAAATGTGGCGGCCGAAGAAGAACGTGCAGAAGGAATCGAAGCAGAGATTCGTGCCTTGGAGAAAGAAATTGCCGAGAGCGCCGCTTCGGTCGAAATGGCTGTTGTAAAATGGGCAGAAGGGGCCCAACAATTTCATGTTCAGACTAGCGAGCTTCTCGATGCACAGGAAATTCTGCAAGGGATTGGCGACCTTTTGGATGACTCCTCTCCTTTGAAGGTAACGGATTGGTTAAATGGTTTGTATAACAAGCGTCTCGGCACACTTCAACAAGAGCTAGCGAACCTAACGGCCTCCATCGGTTTTCTTCAAAAGCAAATTGAGGAAACGGAAACAAAGGCGGAAGAACTATCTGCGCAAAAGGAGATGGAGCCCGATCTTACCGCTTTTGAGGTGGCAGAAATGGAGCGCTTGCGCACACAGAATATCCGCGCTGCTTATTTTTATGAAACGGTTGAATTTATGGAGCACATAGAGCCGTCCGTGAAAGAAGCTATCGAAGGTGCTATTACCCGAGCGGGTCTTCTAACGGCTCTTGTGGTTCATGAAAGCGATCGTTCGATGGTTGCCGCTTCCATGACAGTAGTACAAAAAGGCTCCTATAAAGAAGAAAATCTGCTGACTTATGTGCGCCCGACGCCGATTAACGGGCTCTCCGAGGATGACATTAGCGCCGTACTGCAAACTATATCTATTGTTCCACATGAGGAAGGATATATGCTTGAAACAGGTGAATTCCGCAGCGGCATGGTCGGGGGGCTGGCGCCTCGATACGACGATGCGTACATTGGGAAATCCGCGCGGGAACAAATTCGGGCACGTAGGTTAAAAGAACTGCAAAATCTGCGTGACGAACTCATGAATAGAAAATACGATTTGGAGTCGGAACGCTTTTCCGTGGAAAATCAGCAGCGCCTGCTTCATATAGAGCGGGATATGTTCCCGTCTATCGAGGGGCTAGAGGATTCCCTTGCCCGCTATGAAATCAAGACCAGAGAACGCATTGCGCAGCTTTCCTTATTGGAACGGCTCCAAAACGAACTGCGTGTGTATCGCAACGAGACCCAAGTCACGCGCAATGAGCTCTATTATACAGCACAGGAAATGGAGCTTCCGCTTCCGCTTACGCACTCTAGCTATCAGCAGGCCCTCGGCGATCTTGCACGTTACCAAAAAAAGCTCACCGACCTTCAAGTGGCGCACATCGGGTGGCTTTCTGAGATTAAATTACTGTCTAGCCTTGGGGAAGAAAAAGAACGTTTAGTTGATGATTTTGGGTTCCTGATGGATGAGAAAACGGATCTTGAACGGAGCATTGCCAGGAACAGATCGATGGAGGCGATGTATCTTGAGCGAATAGAGGATCTCGGCGATGCAGACGTGAAACAGGAGATCGAGGAAGCAAGAAAGGCAGCACTTGAGGCGGATGAACTGCTGGAAACTTATCGCAAACAAATCAATAATGCAGAAATTAATATCCGCACGTATGCTGAAAACCTTGAGAAAGAACAGCCGCAGATGGAAGAGCGGCTGAGACTGTTGAATGCGTGGACGAAAGTATTCCAAGAGGAGCTATCTCTAGGTTTTGTATGTTCTCTGCAGAGCCCTTCCCAGGTCGTAGAGACGTTGGAGGACACTTGTAATGCGCTTTCGGCGGATGTGGTGCTTTCTACACTTAAAGATGCAGAAGCCCACGCGCAGCGCGAACTTGTAGATTACAATCTTAAGCAGTCGCGGCGAACGATCCCGATTGAAGTTCAGTCCAAAGACAAGGAAGACGCATCATGGCAGCTCCTTGCACAGCACTGCTCGCGGCAATTTTTGGTCTTTTCGCCCCAGCATGTGGAGAACACGCCTAGGGAAGTACACGGTGATGTGGATAATCAACTAAAGCTTATATCACGGCATATTCAGGAAGAGGAGCAAAAGTTGTTTGAAAAGGTGCTCATTGACGTCGTCGGTACCGCGATCCATGAGAAAGTGCGTGCCGCGAAGCGCTGGGAACAAGATGCGAACGTGATGCTGCAGCGAGTGAAGGGCACCATTCAGATGCGGCTCGAATGGGTTCCTCTCGCAAGCAAAGAAGACGACCAAATTTCGACGACGGAGCTACTGTCGTATTTGTCTAAAGAGTCTATCTATTTGACGCCGTCGCAAAAGGAAAAAGTGCGCTCGCACTTCATGTCCAAAATCAATGAAGCCCGCAAAAAGTGCAAGGACGACGCGAGTTTCTCGATGTTTGAAGAAATGAAGAATGCGCTGGATTACCGCAAATGGTTCCGCTTTAACATGTTCATCACGCGCAAGGGCATTCCGGAAGAGCGCTTTACAAATAAGGTGTTCGGGGAGCTTAGTGGCGGGGAAAAGGCGATGAGCATCTACTCGCCTCTGTTTGCGGCGATAGCGGCCAAATATTCCTATGCCGCGCCTGATGCACCGCGTATCATTTCATTGGATGAGGCGTTTGCGGGTATCGACAGCGAAAACATTGCGCAGATGTTCCAACTTGTGCATGACTTTGAGTTCGATTATATTATGAACTCCCAGGTGCTATGGGGCTGTTACGAAACGGTGGACGAACTCTCCATTGCCCAAATTCTTCGTCCTGTGGACTCTCCTGTGCTCGCTGTTGCACGTTACTATTGGGACGGCAAAGAAAAACATCATTTATCACTAGAGCAAAGTATCGAGGAGCGTTCCCGCAATGCAGGATAACAGACAACTTGTCGAGATCTTTAGACGCAGCGGCGGCTTTGGCCGCCTTTTCGACTTGTATCGTAAGAAATTTGAAAGTTATGGGGCATTCGGTACAGTGCAAATGCGTCCCACCGATGAAGAGGAAAAGGCATTGCGTGGATTCCTTGGTGTACGCTACAAGGCACCACGCTTCCCAGCCGCAGATTTTGAAAAGGCGATTTCGGAAGCTGGATACACTGTTTCACTGCTTGAACTGTTGAATATATACTACGGCCATCAACTTATTACCAAACGTGAACAAAAAGAGTTAAGATTATTGGCTTGGGCTGATCTTTTCGGTCAAGTAAAACAAGACTTTATTACCCAATTCAATATTTCTAATAGTGACCTTGAAAATTTTAATCAAAAGACATTTAATTGGTTACAAAGATTGGAGGAAGGAGAAGCCAAAGGCTGTAGGATCCTAAGGACGGTTTTTGACAAAGGTACAAATGCCTATTCAGAATTGCTAACATGTTTGAGTGCTTTATGGAATTTACTTATGAGAAAAGACGAGATGTTTAAAGAATGTGGAATCTCTACCGGAAAAATTAGATTACCTATGTTCGCTGCTTATGTTACTGAGGACTCACATGCTTTTGATAAAACAAATTCAATAGGAAGATTATTATGGAATGCCCTTGATGACATAAATAGTCAAAGTTTAAAGCGAATCGGAAATAATGATAGCCATATGACACTCATACCAGAGTATTTGTTTGAACGTCAAATCTATAGGAATTTCGACATTTTGGATGATGATCTTAGTTCGATTTCACATGTTTTTGTACCGAATTTAGTTAAAGCTACTTCTCCCCGCACGTTAAACTTGCGTGAAATTGAAGAGATGAAGCAATTTCCAATGTACTCGTCAATATATATTATCGAAAATCCGTCTGTTATTTCTTATCTAGTTGATGAAACCATTCATTTTCTTAATCTAAACAAGTTTTCATTGGAGCAACTTCCACCAGATTTTCCAGTTCTACTTTGTACAATTGGACAGGCAAGAACTGCTTCTAAAGTGTTTATAGAAAAATGCCTTAAAGCAAATCCAAGTTGCGTTATTTATTATTCTGGTGATCTTGATGTTCCAGGCATTCAGATGTTAAACAATATGGAGGATCAATTCTCAGCAGAATTTTACGCTTGGCGTATGGAAGCTTCTATTTATCGTAATTATGTTGCACCCAAAAGCAAACCTTTATCTGATGCAGACTTAAAAATCCTTCAAGGATTAAAAGGCGGCTTAACAAAAGAAATGGTGCAGATTAAAGCAAAGGTTTATCAGGAATTATTTGGAAAAGAATTAAGGGGTGATTGGATTAAAGAAGTATCTTCTGTGATTTATAAAAATTAAGTTGAAATAAATGAATTGAGGCAGATTTTAACACTCTCAAATCCCGAATAAACAAGAATGCTTTATAAAAGATTGTGAAAGGAGAATTCAGACTATGAGTGAACTTCAAAGTGGATCAATAAATGAAGCATTTGATAAATACTGGTTTGGATTTAACTATTGATTACAGTGAAGTAGCCCTAGATTCAATATTTAATGATGATGTTACCAGTGAAATACCAATACTAAAGAGCATAATATCCTTAGGAAGGTTAGGAATTTCTATAAAACAACTTCATTTTACCAAGAAAGTACTTTGTTTTTTAAGAGAATTTCATTCGAGGAATTCGACAGATAATTTTTCTGATTTTAAATATAAGCTTATTACTGATGAAAAGTTCAAGTACAAAGTTACTGAACAAATTATATTGATTATTGATAGATTAAGGACTGAACAACGATCTGTTTTGTTTGCTAAGCTGTTTATAGGCCATATACAAGAAAAATACGATTGGGATACGTTTTGTTACTTCTCGGAATGTTTAGATTCAATGCAGCCTCTTGATATAGATGTGCTTGGATATTTATCTACTAAAGAATCTGAGGAAATTGGGAAAATAGCTATTCATTCATGTGATAGGTATATGCTAATAGCTTCATAGAAAGATTAAAATCCTTTGGGTTTGTTGGTATGAAAGAGCTGACTTGGATTAGTACAGCTGGTGACTTTAAAAAAGAAGCATGTATAAGTAGCTTAGGAGTAATAATATTCAATGCATTTAGAATTTAGATATTTCTATGAAACACTTTCGTATAACAGATAACGGTCTAATCACGACTTAGGATAGCTGAATACATTTCCATCCGATTCAGATCAATAATCATATTGCTGCTCTTCAAAACATCCAACCCAATTAGGCCATTTATTTGATCGATATCCTCATGAAAGACACCAAAATCAACATAAGCATTGTTCATAATGTAATCTCCTAGCTGAACTTGATCAATCCGCTTTCGGAAAGAGTATTCATCTCCTCCAATTCCAAAACTGCGTACAAGTTTGTCTCCATTTTCAAAGTGAATTCCGATTTGTGCCGCGAGATCGGAAGAGAGGAGAGAATGGGCTGCACCGGTGTCGATAACTAGATGATCGATGGTCAAGGAGCGTCCTTTATAATGGATCGTCATAGAGGTCTGCAGTAGATTATCGATATAATCGATCTTCATGTTATCGGCTCCTATAGAATGGAGGTTTTCTTAGCTCGATCGCAATTTTTTCTTGGCCGGTGTGGTAAACGATGTTATTGTCTTTGCATCTTAGGAGCTCTTTGGTCGCTTCGGAGGGGTCTTGAATGGCTCGAACCAGAGCTACCTCTTCAACGTACTGAATGTTATCTTCCGTATAGGAGTCGAGAATTTCAAGCAGTACATATTGATCGGGATAAACCGTACGAACTTCCTGCCATTGCATAAAATCACTCCATTTCTCAGTGTTTCATTTATAGAAATTATATCATGTTTTGAGAGGCGGTCCCCCCCCCAACACATAAGCCCATGAACCGCATTATAAAAAGGACATGCAAATCAATATAAAGGCACAATAGGAGTGAATCGGCGGGCGAGTTAAGTAGTAGTGCTGGTTTCCCGTTTGTGGCTTGCGGTTTTTTTGGAGTGATTTTGTTTTTAGTGCATCACAAAGTTTTTGAAGTCGATAACCGCTTGACTTCTTGTGAAATAATCAACCCCGAGTATTGCATCAAAACCGTAAGGGATTTTTGTCATTGCTAATTGTAAAGTGTAATTTGATAGATGGTTTGAATCGATTGAGATATCGTCTACTGTTTGTTGAAATGCTAGTTCACTTTTGCCACCAATCCCATACATTCGGACGGCTCTGCCAATTTCGGTGTTAATCATAAGACCGATCGAAGAAACGATGTCAGTATCAAATACCGAAATTGCACAGCCCGTGTCGAGGAGAACATTTTCTAGAGTAATCGTGCTAGATTTATAGCCTAATTTAACGGAAATAAGCGGCAGACCATTTTTCATGACAATCTTCATTGTAAGCCACGTACTCCAGTAAAGGGTTGCTCAATAATCTCAAGGTGCTCATGTGAGGTGTGGTAAATGTAATATTCCCGACTGGGATCGGCAAGGTGGTGTTCTTTGTAGGCTTGCCAGGCGCAATTCGTATCATCAAAATCAGAAATAACGGCCAGTTCCTCAACTTGCCGCTGTTGATTGGCGGATTTTGCGGAGATTGCTTCAAATAATACCCAGCGATCCGGAAACTGTTTTCTAACCTTAGGCCATTTCATATATAACACCTCAAATCTTTTTTATGATACTTTTATTTTACTATAACAAACATAGAGTTGAAATCAATTGAATGTAGATCGAAGGCATATGGGAGAAAAAATCATGTTCAATTTCCAAAATCATACAAACTGTAATAGTCTCGAAGGAGTTCATCAGCGATAGCCAAGAGGAAGTGAAAGAAGTGAACATCCCTATATTAACCACAAAGCTGCATATTCCTCCGGCGCGATCGAAAGCGGTTTTACGCTCACATTTGTTTGAACGCTTGTCTGAGGGGCAGCAAGGAAAAGTAACGCTAATCTCCGCTTCTGCAGGCTATGGTAAAACCACGTTGGTCAGCGAGTGGCTGGCTGACTGCAGACGTCGGGCCGCTTGGTTATCGCTGGATGAAGGTGACAATGATCCTGGGCGATTTCTCCTTCATCTTATCGCTGCCATAAAGAACATCGTTGACGTTAACGACCAAGGTGTAT
This sequence comes from Paenibacillus phocaeensis, assembly GCF_900021165.1. GTDB lineage: Bacteria > Bacillota > Bacilli > Paenibacillales > Paenibacillaceae > Fontibacillus > Fontibacillus phocaensis. The sequence goes on from NZ_FCOQ01000021.1 coordinate 110,488, forward strand.
GGAAAGCGCTGCAATCTCCGCAACCGTTGCCGATCCCATACATCCTTACTGCTTTAGTCAATGCAATATCCTCCGGTTCAGATTCATTTATTCTCGTTCTTGATGACTATCACGTCATTGAATCTCAAACCGTGCATGATGCTCTGTCTTTTCTGATCGATCATCAACCGTTACAGATGCATTTGATCATCATGACGCGCGAAGAGCCGAAGCTGCCGATCGCCAGATTACGGGCGAAAAACCGATTAACCGAACTGCGCGGAAACGACCTGCGTTTCACCCGGGATGAAGCGATGTTATTTTTTAACCAAATCATGGGGCTTCATTTATCATCGGCGGAGGTATTTGCTCTGGAGGCACGCACAGAAGGGTGGATTGTCGGGCTGCAATTAGCCGCGATCTCGATGCAGGGTTGTTCGAATACGACCCAATTCATTTCATCCTTTACCGGCAGCCACCGTTTTGTGTTGGACTATTTAATGGAAGAAGTCCTTATGCAGCAATCTGAAAAGGTTCAGACCTTTTTGCTTCATACCTCCATTCTTGATCGATTTTGCGGCTCCCTCTGTGATGCCGTTCTACCGCAAGGTATGGGGGGAGATGAAATCCTGGCGTATCTTGAGCGTTCCAACCTCTTCATGATCCCGTTGGATAGCGAGCGTCATTGGTACCGTTACCATCATCTTTTTGCTGATTTGTTGCGACAGCGTTTGTATCATGCCAACAAGGACAAGGCCGAGGAGATCGCCGTTCTACATACCCGGGCAAGCCACTGGTTTGAAGAGAATGATCTTGAGATCGAAGCTTTTCAGCACGCTGTGGCGGCTCAAGATGTGGATCGGGCTGCCACATTAATCGAAGGAAGGGAAATGCCTCTACATTTTCGCGGCGCCGCTCAGCCTGTATTAAATTGGTTGAAACGCCAGGACGCGTCCACGCTGAACGAACGGCCGTCGCTCTGGGTGATTTATGCCTCCGCCTTATTGATGATCGGCCAAGTGGACGGAATCGAACAAAAACTATCCGCTGCCGAAGCGGCCATGAAGCAGATCGATTCCAAAGAGGTAGATCCTGATCTAATCGGGCATATCGCATCGATCCGGGCCACGCTTGGAGTTACTCGGAACGAGACGGATACCATTATTGCCCAATCCCTCCTCGCGTTGGAGCAGCTGCATCCGAATAATCTGCCTGTGCGCGCGGCGACAAGCTGGACGTTAGGCGTTGCCTACCAGCTGCAGGGCGATCGCGCAGCCGCCAGACGAGCTTATACTGAAGCCTTATCGATCAGCAAGCGAATGGGGCACTTGATTATTACGCTAATGGCAACATTAGGTACAGGCCAGATTCAGGAGCTCGACAATCAGTTGAACCTGGCCGTGCAAACCTATAAACAAGTGATTGAACTGGCTGGCGAACCGCCATTGCCGGCTGCTTGTGATGCCTACTTGGGCATGGCTCGTATCTTCTATGAATGGAACGATTTGGAGGCAGCCGAACAGCATATAGGGCAGAGTATCCTGTTGGCCAAGCAGATCGAAAACACGGATAGGCTATCCGATAGTGAACTATTTGCGGCTAAATTGAAACTCGCCAGACAAGATATTTTAGCCTCGGAAGCTTTGTTAACTAAAGTTCGTTATGAAGTGCAAGAACGATCCTTTCCTCACCTTTTGGGTGAAGTTCAACATTTGGAACTTCTTATTTCTCTTCATCACGGCAACTTTCCGGAAGCCGTCAAGCATTTGGAAACTAGTGAATGGCCTGTTCTGCAGTCAAGAATGCATATGATCCAAGGGAATGCAAGCGCGGCTCTGGCCCTACTGGCTCCTTTGTATGACCAAGCGAGAGCGAAGCAATGGAAGAACGAACAGCTTAAGCTTCGTGTACTCCAAGCCTTAGCCTTTCAGGTCCAAGGCGATCTGGAGAGGGCGCTTCAAAGATTAAAAGATGCTTTGACACTGGCAGAGGATGAAGGTTTCGTTCGTCTTTTTGTTGACGAGGGTAAGCCCATGCTTGATTTGTTAACGGAAGCGGCTACCCGTCGGATCCAGCCGGAATATACCGGTTTTTTACTGTCCAACATGCATCATGAACAGAAGCTCAATCATTTCGCGATTCACAGTCCACCCATTCGCTTCGAACCTTTCAGCGATGCCTTAAGCCAGCGTGAACTGGAAGTTCTGCAACTGATTGCCCAAGGCCTCTCCAATCAAGAAATAGGGGATCGGCTTTTCCTGGCCTTAAGTACCGTGAAGGGGTATAATCGTAATATTTTTGACAAATTGCAGGTTAAACGGCGAACCGAAGCGATCGCACGTGCCAGAGAGCTCGGCCTGATATAACTGACTCCGGTCTTAAGCAATGCCTAAAGGCAAAGCTTGGGACTTTTTTAGTTCGCACCAACTTTAATACTTTAGTATCTACTCGGTCATACCTTGCAGCCAATATACTATTCGTAAAACACTCTGGCTGATCATCAGGTAAAAGGGGGAGGCGTCCTGCAAACCAACAGAAAAACGGCAGTCTACCTTGGGCTGCTGCTCATATTTAGTTTTGTTAGTGGCATATTTAGCTCTGTTCCTGCATTAGAACGTTCCGATTACCTTGTAAAGTTGTCGGAGATCGAAACGCAAGTTTTGGCGTGTTTCTCGCTGTACTCCTAATATTCAGAGGTTTCAATAAATAAAATCTAATAAAAACGGAGATGGAATATGAGAGTATTAGTGCTTGGGGCAAGCGGAGCTACCGGCAAACAAGTCGTCAGGCAATTCATTAAAAGACAAATCTCTACTCGGATTCTCATCCGAAATAGTGCAGTTCTTCCCACAGACTTACTAGAGCATCCATTGGTGGAAATCGTAAAGGGGAATATCAACGAATTAAATGACGCTGAAATGAATCAACTTCTACGTGATTGTGATGTCATGATCTCCTGTCTTGGTCATAATCTAACGCTCAAGGGGATGTTTGGCAAACCTCGTGATTTGGTGTTTGATGCCATCCAAAGAATCTGCGAAATGGCCCCAAAAAGCGCTGGCAAAAGAGTGAAACTCATCCTGATGAGTACAGTAGGTTACACGAACACGTTATCGGGAGAGACAAATTCACGGGGAGAAAAAATCGTCTTATCCATACTAAAGCTTTTGCTTCCTCCTCATCGAGATAATATGAAGGCAGCCAATTATTTGATTGCCAAATTAGGTAAAGAAGACGACAATGTCGGATGGGTTGCCGTACGGCCGGATACCTTAGTCGATCATGATGAAGAGAGTCCCTATGATATTTGTGAAGCTCCGGTAAGAAGCCCCATATTCAATGCGGGTAAAACAAGCCGAATCAATGTAAGTCATTTTATCGCTGAACTAGCGACGGATGATAAGATGTGGAAGGATTGGGAATTCAAAACCCCGGTGATTTATAATAAATAAAGAGGTTGCGCATGCCGCCGAAGAGCAGAAATCGAAAGAGTTTCGTTTCTCTGATGGACACTTCTACTGCACCAACTTCTTGACCCTCCCCACCTAACGCTTACCAGCAACGCTATTTGCGCCGAAACGGGGACTTGTAAAATCTAACGCTTGCAGGAGAGCTTATTTCCCGACTTTTCTGCAGAAAAGCGGTGTTTTTGGCCGTATAAGCGCTGTGGTCAGCGTTAGAAATGAAACTCTCCTTTTTTTGCCCCAATAAGCGTTCTGGTCAGCGTTAGCGTAAATAGGGAACGGCGCAGGTTGGCCTTGTTCGGACGTTGAACGCGGCGCAGCTACAGGTTGGCTAGACTTGTGCCCGCCTTCGGCGCCCCTCTATTCCGCCGTGCCTGCCTTGCGGGAAGATCAGCGATAGCTTGGCCCGACGATCGAATGGGGGATAGACCACCCCCTATTGGGAAGTGCAAAGTGCCAACCTACTCGATTACTTCGATCCTCTTCCGATCGGTCTCTAATTTATAGGCTTGGGGATTGTCGTCCGCCCCTTGCAGCGTGAATTCAGCAACGGCGGAGACTTCGTAGACGCCCGGGGTCTTAAAGCGATACGGATGTTTCTCCTGGATGACGTCGTCCGGATCAATAGGGCGCATGACGCCAATGTCGGTTCTTACGATAGGATCGGCATTTCCTTCGCTGTCTTGGATGACATAGTAAAAGACCGGCTCTCCCGTTATGATTTCGAACGTTTGATCCGCCGTGTTTTTTAATTCCGCTTCCAAGGAGAACGTCGTGTTGACCTTCACTTGTTCAGGAGCCGCAAACCGTACGGAGAAGAAGTTGTCTTGGCTGCTTGACGTTTGCGTCTGAGCAGGCGGAGCGGGTTCCGTCTTCGCCGGATTGGCGTCAAGGCCCGGTTCGGAAGCTTGGCAACCAAGCAAAAGGGCGAACAAGAGAATAAATCCGAATGGTTTCATCATAAACACCTCCATCCTATGGACGATAGGGCGGGGGTGTTTGTTGCTCTATCATGGATCCAACTTATAAAACAACGGATTATGCCCGGTAACTTGCTTGAACACTCTGCCAAAATGCGTGACGCTGCCGAACCCTACCTTTTTGGCAATCAGGTTGACCTTCAGGGAGGAGTGGACCAGGAGTTTCTTGGCTTCCTTGACCCGAATGCTGTTCAAATATTCCACAAAGGTAAACCCCGTCGCTTCTTTAAAACAGCGGCTTAAATAATAGGGACTCACGTAGAACTTCTCCGCCAGCAAATGCAGCGATAACTTCTCGGCATAATGGTCGTTAATGTAACGAACAATCTCCGAAATCCGTTCATGCATCGGACTTGGGAACGGCGGCTCCGGGCTGTTTTGCTTCACTTGCCGGCAGCATTTGATGAGCAGTTGCAGTGTTAAAGTGAGCGCATACATCACGAAGCCGGGGTTGGCCTCGCGCATCTCCTGAATGAGTTGCTGCGCCAGCATCCGAGTGGATCCTGGGTCCAGTTGGGCACTTCGGATGAGGAGATATTCCTTCTCGAACAACGGCTGCAGGATGTCCGGAGAAGCGTTTTTCGCCGGGAGCATTTCTTTCTCATGAATATTTATGATCAGCCGCTCGTGTTCGGGGATTTTCGCATTGGTGGTTCGATGCAGGATGTTCGGAGGGATAATGACGATATCTCCCGCTTCAATCACGAGGGTTCGATCTTTAATGAAAATCTCCCGTTTGCCGGCCAGCAAATAGTAGATCTCGTACGTACTGTGAAAATGGCTGCTCGGCATATAAATGCTCAACGCCTTCCGGTGGGATACCGAGAAGGTTCCTTCATCGTTATCGTATTGAAGATCTCTCAAGACACGCACCGCCTCAAATCCGATTTGATGATTCATTATACCTTGAACTCACGCAAGATATAAGAAGAATCTGCGCTTTATCGCAAAAAATGTACATATTCCTGTGCTACGATGTGGCTTGAGAACATCCCAAGGAGGAATGAGAGGATTGAATTCAGCACACACCGAGATTGAGAAGGGGCGGAAAGAAGCGCTGACTCCCCTACAATGGGCGGAGAAAGCCTGCGAAGCGTTGATGGCCAAATACGAGCCGGAACAGCTTCCGCCAGACTGGTTCCATTATCATCAGGGGGTTTTTCTGTCCGGCATGGAGCAATGCTGGCGGGAGACCGGGAAGCAAGAGTATTTCGATTATATCAAACGTTGGGTAGACAGCCAGGTTCTCGAAGACGGCAGCATCAAGAAGTGCCACACCGGGGAGTTGGACGATATTCAGCCGGGCGTGCTGCTGTTTAACTTGTATGAGCAAACGGGAGACGAACGTTATAAAAAAGCATTGGATAAGCTGGTTCCCTTGCTGAAATCCTGGCCGACCAACGCTTCGGGCGGGTTCTGGCATAAGAATCATTTCCCGAATCAAATGTGGCTGGACGGATTGTATATGGCCGGGCCGATTGCTGTCCAATACGCCAAGACTTTCGGGGCAAGCGAGTATTTCGACATGATGACCTATCAGGCTATTTTGATGGCGGAACGCACTCGGGATCCTAAGACCGGCTTGTTGTATCATGGCTGGGACGAGACGAAGGAAGCGGAATGGGCGGATCCGGTTACCGGCTTGGCGCCGGAGTTCTGGGGCCGTGCGATGGGGTGGTATCCTATCGCGCTGCTGGATATGTTCGAGTTCCTTCCGGAAGACCACAAGGACAAGGCCAAGATGATCGACATCCTTCAGGATTTACTGATCTCCCTGTCCAGATATCAGGATGCAACAACCGGCTTATGGTACCAGGTTGTCGATAAAGGCGACCGGGCGGATAATTGGGTCGAGGTCTCCTGCTCTTCGATGTACGTCTTGTCTATTGCCAAAGCCGTGCGCCTCGGTTACCTTGACGCCAAGTATCTGGAGGTTGCTCGGAAGGGTTACCAGGGTGTGATTGATACGCTAAAATACGATGAGAACGGCAGGATGATCCTCGGCCATATTTGCGTCGGGACGAACATCGGCGATTATGCGCACTATGTGGCCCGCCCTACCAGCGAGAACGATTTGCACGGCGCCGGGGCCTTTATTCTGATGTGTATGGAATTGAATCGGGCCAAGCTGTAAGCCTGGGGCAGCCGATTTGCTTAAGGACGCGAGCGATTCGCGTCCTTTTGTTGTGCGGTAAGCGAAAAACAAAATTTCTCTAGAAAAACCTAGAGATTCTTAAGGTCTGCAGCAGAGGGACTGCGGTACAGTATAAACATCATCGAACAGCAATCAACCAGGAAAGAAGGTTAGAACATGCCAACAACACCTGCGACCGCCGGAATGGACAGCGCGCCGAAGGCTAAACTGGCCTTTTATGAGACCAAGAGGTTTCGGCAGAATATTCCGCTGTTCCTCATGCTTGTACCGGGGATCCTGTATTACGTGATATTCCGGTATTTTCCTATGGGCGGGCTTGTGATCGCTTTCAAGGATTACAACTTTCACGATGGCATTTTGTCCAGTCCGTGGGTGGGATTGAAGTATTTCAAGATTTTGTTCCAGTCCGACGCTACGCTGCAGATCATCTGGAATACCCTCTCCTTAAGTATTCTGAATCTGATCTTCGGCTTTCCGGCGCCGATCATTATCGCCATCGCCCTGAACGAGGTTCGCAAAAGATGGCTGAAGCGCTGGATTCAAACGATCATTTATCTGCCTCATTTCCTGTCCTGGGTCATTATCGCGGGGCTGGTGCTTACCTTGTTTTCGATCGACGGCGGCACCGTCAACAAGCTGCTGGAGCAATGGGGGATGGAGCCGGTGCCGTTCCTGTATCGCATCAACTCCTGGGTCACGATCTTTATCGGCTCCGGGATGTGGAAGGAGATGGGGTTCGGGGCCATTATCTATCTCGCCGCCCTTTCGTCCATTGATCCCAGCCTGTACGAATCCGCCGCCCTGGACGGCGCGGGCAAGCTGAGACAGATCTGGCATATTACGCTGCCGGGCCTCCGTCCTACGATCATCCTTCTGTTGATCCTGGGCATGGGCCGCCTGATGGAGGTAGGGTTCGACCAGGTCTACAACTTACAGAATCCCACCGTCCTGGAAAAAGCCGAGGTCATCAGCACCTACGTGTACAAAGTGGGGCTGCAGAAAGCGCAATTCAGCTTGACTACGGCCATGGGGCTCTTCGAGTCTTTTGTCGGCCTGGTGTTGCTGTTGTCGGCCAACGCATTGGCCCGGAAATTCGACCAGGGGTTATTCTAGGGGGGAACTACATTGAGAGAGTCGGCTAGCGGAAAGGCTTTTTCGGTATTCGTTCATACGGTCCTGATCATCATAGCGCTCACCTGCATTTTGCCTTTCCTGCATTTGATCGCTTTATCCCTAAGTGAAGGGCATGCGGTGGATCTGGGTCAAGTCTGGTTCTGGCCGGTGGGCCTTGATTTCACCGCTTATGAATACTTCTTTCAGAACACGCCGGCCTTGCGGGCGTTCAGCAACAGCGTCATCATCACATTGGGCGGAACGGCGCTTAGCATGCTGACCACGGTGCTGACGGCGTATCCTTTGTCCCGCCGCTATCTGTATGCCCGCAAGCCGCTCACAACGGCCGCGCTCTTCACCATGTTGTTCAGCGGCGGCATGATTCCCACTTATCTGGTAATGAACAACTTGCATTTGACGAACACTTACTGGTCCTTATGGTTCGTTGGGTTGATCAGCACTTATAATATGTTAATTATGAAAAGCTTCTTTGAAAACATTCCGGGTGAAGTCACGGAATCGGCCCAGATAGACGGTTGCGGCGAGATGCAGCTGCTTCTGCGCATCATTTTGCCTCTGTCCCTGCCGATGCTGGCCACATTGACGTTATTCTACGGAGTGGGGTACTGGAACATGTTCATGAACGTCATTCTGTACATCAATCGAACGGAGCTGCAGAATCTCACGGTTGTCGTCCAGAGTATGCTGCAAATTCAGAGCATGGACAACATGATGGCGATGGATATCATGCAGCAGCAGGAGCTGATCTCCGAGAAGCTGAAGGCGGTAGGCGTGATGGTGATGGTGGTGCCGATGCTGGTCGTTTATCCGTTTTTGCAGAAATATTTTGTGCAGGGGATTATGCTCGGTTCCATTAAAGGCTAGCGGCAACACTTCCATTCATTATAGAGGTTATTCAAAAAGTCGACTTTTGATCACGAAGCAGGCCGAGAAGCGGATTCGACATCGAATCTTGAATTCAGCCGGGCCTTCCGGTGCTCACGTACCCAAATCGTACGCTCCGCTCCTCAGGCCCTAGCTTCATCCAACCTTCTCGGTGCTGAAAATCCGACTTTTTGAACTCGCACTTATAGATCATAGATCGAGAGGAGCTTGCAAATGATTGAGCAAACATCCAAGTGGAACAGAAGGGTCTGGTCGTCCGCATTACTGGTTATCGTGTTAGTCGCAGGGGTAGCCGGCTGCAGCCAGCCGAAAGAAGAGACAGGAAGCGTAGATAAAAAACCCGTAATCACCGTGTCCAACTATGACAGAGGCAATATCCCGGCCGCGGAGGGAAGTGTGGAGGAGAACCGCTGGACCCAATGGATCAACGAACATTCACCGGTCGAAGCCAAGTTTGTACCTGTGCTCCGGTCGGAGGCGGTTCAGAAGTTGAATGTGATGTTCGCGTCCGGCAGCGCGCCGGATCTGGTGAATGATTATGATACGGGATTCCGGGATTCCCTATACCAGCAGAAGCAGTTGCTGCCCCTGGACGATTACTTGCAGTATGCCCCCGAATACGAGAAATTGCTGGAGAAGTACCCTCAATTGCGCGAAGTGGGCACCAAGCCGGACGGCAAGCTGTACGAAATCGGCAAAATCAATGAGCCCCATCTGCAAAGCGTGGCGTTTATCCGGATGGATTGGTTGAAGAAGCTGAATCTGGAGGTCCCGAAGACAACCGAAGAGCTGATTACGGTGTTGAAGGCTTTTGTTGAGCAAGATCCGGACGGCAACGGCAAGAAGGATACGTACGGGACGAATATCAGCTATACCTCCGGCGGCATGGTGGATTCCATGTTCGGCGCGGGCGGCTGGGCGATCTCCGACGACAAAATTATCCGCAGCTGGGAGAATACGCTGGAAGCGACGAAATTCAAGAAGAGACTGTTCGACGAAGGACTGATCGACCCGGATTACCTGGCGGACACGAACGGCTCGAAAGCAAAGCAGGATTACTTGAACGGCAAGGTGGGCGTCTACCTGCCTCCGCAGATCAATAACTGGTTTGAGAATACGGTCACCGATCTCAAAACGATCAGGAGAGTGGTTCCGGAGGCGGAAATTGCCCCGATGATGCAGCCGAAGTCGCCTATGGGGTTATTTACTCATCACGTTACCAACCCGATTCAGATGACAACCGTGGTTAACGCTGCGGCCAAAGATCCCAAGGCCGTGATGGAGTATCTCAACTTTATGCTCCAGCCGGATACGGCGCTGACACTGAGAAAGGGGCTGGAAGGAGAGCATTGGAACAAGGGAGCGGACGGTGCGCCCGTCGTGATCGATCTCGACAAGAATGCGAAGGAAGTGGATTGGGCGGCGGACTACACCATGTTCTATTCCCTCCCGCAGAACCCGTTCTTGACCTCGGTATCGGCATTTAATGTGGAGGATCCGGATCAGAAGGCGGGGCTGGAGATGATGCAGCAAGCCGACCAATTCCTGCTTAATCCGGAAGCCAAATATCCCGCTCTGAGCCATTATGAGCATATGCCGGTTCTGCCCAGCGACCTGGTCGTTGTCAATACCAACGTGGACAAAGAAGTGAAAGACATCATTGTCAAAGGAATCATCGGCGGGTCCAAATATACGGCCGAGCAAGCGATTGCGGATGCCCAAGCAGCCTGGGAGAAGGGCGGCGGCAAGCAGATTGAGGAATATATGAATACATGGTATCAAGAAAATAAAGATACGGCCTTCCTGGGCGATGATGTATTGGAAATGGTCCGGTCTCAGTTAAAATAAAAATAAATAAAGACTTGGTTCGGTAGCTGCCGGGCCAAGTTTTGTTTTAAGATAAATACGATGAAAGGGTTTACAATTTGAAGTGCATCATTGTTTCGGGGAGGGAACCGGACTGAATCCGATAAGCTGGCCGGGAAGGATTGCCGGAAAAATAAAGGGCAGCTTCAAATTGAAGTTGATTGTGCTGCTCTCGTGTATGGTTACGCTAGCTTTCACCTTAGCGGGGTGGCTGGTTTACCGTTTAAATGTCCAATTGATGGAGGATGAGATCAGCAAGCAGTTCTCTATCGCCAATGAACAGGCTTTGGCCAGATTGGAACTCACTTTCCAGGAGGTAAGCCGGGTATCCCAATCCATCATCCTGAACCCTTCGATCGAATTGTTCGTCAAAGAGAGCCTGGATCCCGGAGGGGATCTCTATACTCAATTCAAGAACCGGAAGTATGTGGAGGAGCAACTGACTACGCTGCAAGTGGATGCGCCGTCGATCCGTTCGATTTTTCTGTTCAATGAAAACGGAGAATTGGCGGTTCTCTCCAACCATGGAGCGTCCGGCGAACCGGGGCCCGAGGAAATGGCCCTTGTGATGAGCAAGCTAGAGTCGCATCGGGGGAACTTGGTCTGGGGGCGGGCCAGTCTGCCCAGCCCTGTGGATCCCGGCGGACGCCGCACGGTGCTGATTGCCGCCAGACGAATGCTGAATGACAAGCTGATTCCGTACGGAACCATGGTGGTGGTGATGGAGGAGAATCTGGTATCCAAAGTGCTGCGGGATCTGACGGCGAACGGCAACGGCAAGGTGCTGCTGCTGGAGCCCCTGGGGGGAATGTTGTATTCCAATACGAACGCGGAGGAGACGGCGCAGCTCATGCGCTTGATCAATGCCGGCGATCCTCAATATGCCAAGATGAACGGGGTCACGTATTTATTTGTCCGCCATCGTCTGGAACCGGCCGGCTTTACTTTATACGGAGGGGTGTCTCTGGAGGAGATCCAGCGCAAAAACAAAGATATCATCCATATCTTCATCGTTGCCGGAATTGGCGTCGTGCTTCTCAGCGCGCTGCTGATTACGATCTCTACCCGAACTCTGCTGATGCCCCTGGCCGATCTGATGAGAGGGCTGCGCAAATTACGCGCAGGGGATTTCTCGGCCCGGATCAGCGTCCGTTCCGGCGATGAGCTCGGGTTTATCAGCGAGAGCTTCAACGGCATGGCGGAGCAAGTGAGCACTCTCATCAACAAAGTGTACCTGGCCCAGATCAGCCAGCGGGAATCGGAGTTAAAAGCCATTCAGGCGCAGTTAAACCCTCATTATCTGCATAATCTGTTCAATGAACTGTATTGGAAACTGTATAACGATGATCAGACGGAGGCGGCTCTTCTGATCAACGCCATCTCGGAGATGCTGAAGTATTCGCTTCAATCCGTCAAGACCGATACAACGCTGGGGGAAGAACTGCAACAGGTGCGGAATTACATTAAGATTCAGACGACATTGTTTACCGGCGAGATCGAAACGATCATTCAGGCAGAAGAATCCTTGCTGGACCTGCGGATGATGAGATGCCTGCTGCTGCCGGTGGTGGAGAACGTTTTTGTGCATGCCTTCCGTAACATGGACGAAGATCGGGTGCTCCGGGTGAAGGCGGCTTTACGGGAGGAAGCGCTGCATATCGAAGTGGCTGACAACGGCTGCGGAATGGAAGACAGCACTTTATATGCGTTGAAGGAAGCCCGGGATGCGCTGCCGGAGAACAACAAAACGGGGATCGGCTTCAAAAGCGTGCTGCGGCGCATCGAGCTGGTGTACGGGGCGCCTTACGGAGTAGAGATTTCCAGCGTTAAGGGAAAAGGAACGACCGTTCACATCAAGCTCCCCGTTCAGACGATGCCGCAAGCGTATTAAGTCAGGCATCTCGGAGCGAGTAGGGTTTCGAGTCAATCCCGGAGGAGGAAAGAGGATGAAAGGCAAGCTGTTTATCGCGGAGGATCAGCCGAATTTTCGCAAAGGACTGCTCAAGCTGGCCGGGAAACGGTCCGCCGAGTGGGTGGTGGCAGGAGAAGCGGCCAATGGCCGGGCCGCCTTGTCTTCGATGGAGCATAATGTCCCGGATTTGCTGCTGACCGATATCCGCATGCCTCATATGGATGGACTGGAGCTGGCCGAGGCCATCAAGGCTCGCGGCTGGGGGACCAAGATTGTGATCATCACGGGCTTTAAGGATTTTGCTTACGCCCAGTCCGCCCTCAAGTTCGGCGTGCTGGACTTTATCACGAAACCTTGCGTGGAAGCGGATATCTTAAGCATGCTCGACCGGACTTATGTACGGCTGATCGAAGAGAATCAATCCGGGCGGCTGGTGGAGGATTGGAAGCGCCAGCATGAAGACAGCCAGCTTCGCTCGGCGATTATGGGCATGTCCTGCAACAAAGAGGAGGTGAAGGCATTGCTTGGACGGATGCAGGAAGGCGAGCTTTACTTCCTCAGCATTCCTGCGTATTTCTCCCCGGAAAAACACTATTCCGCCCAGGATATGCCGCTGTTGCAATTTGCGCTCAGCAACATCGTCAGAGAGCATCTGCATAAATGGTACGGCGATGGGTTTCGGTTGTTCTCCTTGAGTTCATCGGAATGGGCCTTATTGGTCGACCGGGCGGCGCCCCAGCCGGAAATGCCTGCCTCCTGGCAGGAGACGCTCACCGAGTCGATTCAGCATTATCTGAAGCTGTCGCTGGCCTGTTGCGAACAAGGGCGATGTCGCACGGCGGAGGACCTCCGCCAAGCTTACGAGCGCTATTGCAGCAGACCGGGCCGGGAGGCGGCTGCCGATAACGCGGCAGTTTATGGACCTTTGCTTAATCAGACGGCTCTTTACGAAAAGGAGAAGGAAATTGTATCCTGGTTAATGTCGGGAGACAACGGCCGGCTGAACAAAGAGCTTCAGGATCAGGCGGCGCGAATCGGCAATCTGCCCCCGCAAACCGCCAGAATCGAGGCCCTGCTTCTGGCCACGGCCCTTCTCCGGCTGGTGCAGGTCCAGTTTCCCGAATGGCGGATGGCCGCGCGTTCCATCGAATGGGGGGCCGTCTACAAATGCGAGACGCCCGAAGAGATTACGGCTTGGCTGCAGGTATATATCCATGATTTCCTGTGCTCCCACAACCACTGGCTAGCCGGCAAAAATGACAATCCCGTCAAGCAAGCGATTCGGTTTATCGAGGAGAAGTATATGGACGAATGCGGTTTGGCCGAGGTGGCGGCCCATGTGCATCTCAATCCCAGCTACTTCAGCAACCTGTTCAAGAAAGAAACCGGCGAAAGTGTCACCGCCTATATCCAGCACTTGCGCGTACAGAAAGCGAAGCTGCTGCTCAAAAGCACTGATATGAAAATTTTCGAAATCGCCCAGGCTATCGGTTTCAACGATTCCAATTACTTCACGAATACCTTCAATAAAATAGAAGGGCGCTCGCCAAAGGAGTATCGCAAGCAGACCTCGGCAATCACGTGCGATAGATAGAAGGAGATCAAACCACAACGATGCTAACATATACAAAGAGGAGTGGATGAGCATGAATTCGGATTGGAAACGAGCGGAGGAAGCGTTAAGACTTGTCGAGCTGGAAGGTCAAGAAAACAATAAGCCGGTTTCGGTCATTCGGTTTCCGGCACATCTGCGCTGTATCGGCATTGGTACGGATGCCGCCGTATTTTATGACCCGGCCACCCCTGATTACGCCTATAAAGTGTATACCCCACAGGCGATAGAGAAGAAGGAGGTTGAGGCGAACATCTATGATCGGTTAAATGGGTCGCCTTATTTTGCCAAGTGTTATGGTGTAGGTTCGAACTATTTGGTGTTAAGTTTAGAACAAGGGATGACGTTGTATGATTGTCTTCTGTACGGAGTGCCGGTTCCCGAGCAAGCTATCCAAGACGTGGAGGAAGCCCGTCGGTTTGTCCGAAGTCAGGGCCTGAACCCAAGGGACATTCATCTTAAGAACGTGCTCCTGCAAGAGGGCAGGGGCAAAGTCCTCGATGTTTCGGAATATGTCAAAGAGGGCAACGACAACAGGTGGGAGCACTTGGCCTGGGCATACCAGCACGTTTATCCGCTCATTAGCGGGACAAAAGTTCCATTGTGGATATTGGAGACGATAACCAACTGGTATAACCGGATCGATACGGCAACCTTCGGAATCGAAGACTTTGCCAAACGGGTGAGCGGTCTGTTTTTTGGCGAGCGTAAATAATGGGGACTTAAGAGTGCTTATAAGATAGGATAACGATTTCATTGCACAACTTTTTGGCCAGCCGAATGCGCAAGACAGCACAAATTGCCGCCAACACGAGCAGGGTGAAGCCGGTAAACCAAACGATCGAGTCGCCATTGGGGGCAAACCCCAGCCTTTTTAGGAGCATGGCGGCATGTATCATTTGAACTTCGCTCCTAAATGGTGGATTTGACACGGCGAACGCCTAAAAAACATAAATCATAATATGGAACTTTAAGAAACTATGACGAAATCATAGTTTCTTTTTTTGTCATAATTCCCCGCAAGCCTTGATAGGAGTGTGGTTTTCGACAAATACGAGCACCAATTCCGTCTATTTCTCTCCTAATCTATGATGCTTTAGAAAAATATAGCAGGAATAATGGCGAAATATGTAAAATATATCAATTGCAATCTCTTTTTTGGGATATTTTGCGAGATTGACGATCTATGGAATAAGGAGGGAGATGGATAGACCGATCGTTTCGGCTCCTTGGTTAGGAGCGCTAGATTAAAAGTGCGGGGAGGAGTAAGCATTGACTCAGACACAAGCATTCCGTAAGGCAGGGCTTTGGCTGCTCGCTTTGGCCCTTATTGTTCCGCTGTTTTCGTTTACCGCGTTAGTTGACGGCAAGCCGGCCGGAGCCGCAGGATCCCACAAACTGGTGGGCTATTGGCACAATTTCGATAATGGCTCCAGCAATATTCGGCTGCGGGAGGTTTCGCCGGATTTTGACGTCATTCAGGTCGCATTTGCCGAACCTACAGGAGGATCGACGAGCGGAAACATGGTGTTTCAGCCTTATAACGCTTCTGTAAGCGAATTTCAGACCGACATTCGTTACCTGCAAGGACAAGGCAAAAAGGTGTTGATCTCCATCGGAGGAGCCAACGGAACCGTGGACCTGTCTTCCGATCAGGCTCGGCAAAATTTTGTCAGAACGATGAAGGGGATTATCGATACTTACGGCTTTAACGGTTTGGATATTGATCTGGAAGGAAGTTCGTTGTCCTTGAACGGTGGCGACACGGATTTCAGAAACCCGACGACGCCCCGAATTGTGAATTTGATCTCCGCGGTGAAGGACATTCTGAACAGCTACAGTTCGGACTTCATGCTGACCATGGCTCCGGAAACGGCGTACGTGCAAGGCGGTTACGTAGCGTACGGCGGTCCTTGGGGCGCTTATTTGCCGGTGATCTACGCTCTGCGCGATCAATTGGATTATCTGCATGTTCAGCATTACAATTCCGGCCCCATGACCGGACTTGACGGCAAATCTTATGCGCAAGGAACGGCGGATTTTCAAGTAGCCATGGCCGAGATGCTGCTGCAAGGATTTAATGTTGGCGGCAATGCGAATTATAAATTCCCGGCGCTTCGTCCGGAACAGCTGCTCATCGGGCTTCCGGCCACGCAAGCGGCGGCGGGCGGCGGTTATACAACACCGGCGAATGTGCACAAGGCGCTCGATTATCTCATGAAAGGCCAATCGTTCGGCGGCAGCTACACCTTGCGTAATCCGCAAGGTTATCCCGGCTTCAAAGGTCTGATGACCTGGTCGATCAACTGGGATAAAGTAGCCAACTATGAATTTTCCCGCTCTCACCGCGCCTATCTGGACGGCTTTGGGACAGACCCGGGACCGGGACCAGGACCCGACCCGAGTCCCGACACAACGCCGCCTACCGCTCCAAGCCAACTTCGCGTGACGGCGACTACGCCGAATAGCGTCACCTTGGCGTGGAATGCTTCCACGGATAACGTGGGCGTCACCGGATACTCCGTCTCCTACGACGTAGGCAGCTTAAACGTCAGCGACACCACGGCGACCATCAGCGGTTTGTCTCCGAATACGACGTATACGTTTACCGTTAGCGCCAAAGACGCCGCCGGCAACGTTTCCGCAGCTGCATCCGTCCAAGGGAAGACGGCCGTGCAAGACACCCCGGGCGAAGCTCAACCTTGGCAGGCTTGGGTATCCTATAGCGTAAACGATCAGGTAACCTACAACGGCAGCGTTTATACCTGCATCCAGGCGCACACTTCCCTTCCGGGATGGGAGCCGGCCAATGTGCCCGCTTTGTGGCAGTTGAAGTAGGGGACAACGCAGCGCACGATTTAAGTTTATAAGAAGAGAAACCCGCGTCTTGGTAAAAGGCGCGGGTTTCTTGCATTAAACATAGTATCCCCGTGCCTCGAGCTTCGGCTGAATCACCTCGGCGATTGACAGATGTACATAAAGAATAATATTATATAAACATACTGTATAGTATCTTTATAATATACTGTTGAGTTTGTATTGGGGTGATGAGTTTGAAAGTTAGGGACAAGGTGTTTCAAGCTGCTGAACAATTGGCGAAGACGATGCCTTTCGATCACATTACATTTGCCGAAATCGCTCAAGTGGCGGAGGTACATTGGACCACGGTTCGCAGACATTTCGGCAGCAAATCGAACATGAGGGAATGGCTGCAGGAGCGGCAAGCGAATCAGGGCTCCGATTTGACCGACACGAAATCCCGTGTGCTGGAGGCGGCTGCGCACGTGTTTTCAACTTGCGGCTTTGCGAATTCTTCTTTAGACAAGGTAGCCGAACATGCGGGACTCAGCAAAGGGGCGGTATATTGGCATTTCTCCAGTAAACAAGACCTGTTTCTGGCGATTTTGGAACGAACGTATGAGCAGCAGCTTCGGTTGCTTCCCGTTGAAGTGGAGCGGATTCTGTCTTCGGAGGAGCCGATGAGTGCTCTTACAGACTGGTTGGAGCTTCAATTGCTTTGTTTGGAGTCGGACGGGGAGCAACCTACGTTGTTTCTGGAATTTCTGGTTTCCGGACGAGAGGCGGAGATTCGGGAGAAATTGCAAAAGCTGCATGGGCACTTAATGAATGAAATCGGCGTTCTATTGCAAGAAATGCAGCGCAGAGGGCAGCTAGCGGACGAGGTCGATCCCCGGTCGGTAGCCGTGATGTTGGACGCATTGTTAAAAGGGGTTCTGATCGAGTGGATTCTCGACCCGAGACCTGAATCTTTGCGAGCGCTTATCCTGACGATTTCAAGAACGTTATGGCAAGGCTTAGGGTTGTCAGGGTGAGGAGGAATAAATGGATGATCGCGATAGCGTTATTTGGGGTGTTGGTGACAGTTCTTTATTTGTATGGCCAATACAGGTTTCGTATGGGGGAGAAACAATTTCCTCCGACCGGGGAGTTTATTACCGTTGAAGGCATTAAGCTTCACTATATAAGCAAAGGCGAAGGGAAGCCGATCGTATTTCTGCACGGCGGGGTGCTGACCGGGAATGATTTCGCTCAAGTACTGGAGTTGGCCGCTGCCAGCGGGTATCGCGGAATTTCATTTGATCGTCCCGGTTATGGTTACAGCGAAAGGCCCGAAAATGAGCCGGTTACGCCCAAAATGCAAGCGAGGCTGCTTCACCAAGCTTTAGCGAAACTTGGCATCGAGAAACCGATTTTGGTTGGCCATTCGTGGAGTGGAGTATTGGTGCTAACTTATGCACTTGAGTATCCCGATGATCTGTCGGGGGTGATCACATTGGGCGCGGGCATGTACCCCGAGGGATATCCCGCCGAGAAAGGCGATCCGATTTCTACCGTTGTCACCACCCCGGTACTGGGCGATGCCTTGATGAATACGCTTCTGGCGGTTTTGGGTCCCCCTCTAGCGGATAACATTCTGAAGGAAACCTTTAAGCCGGAGCAAGTCCCCGATGGATATCGACAAGCCACCTATGCCTATTGGCTTCGCCCCTCGCAATTTAAAGCTAACCGAGAAGATGTGCTTGCTTTTGTTCCGGCCGTGAAAGACCTGATGGGACGGTATAAAGAAATTAAAACGCCGCTTGTCATTGTAGTTGGAGCCGATGATCCGTTCGAAACAAGAGAGCACAGTTACCGATTACACCAAGAGCTGCCAACCTCAACGCTGATCGTGGAGCCCCATATGGCCCACATGATTCCTCAGAATCATCCGGACGTGGTTATGAAAGCGGTGGAGACTTTCCACCTCCTTGTATTCTCCCACCCTCTCGAATCATAATAGATTTAAGAATGACAAGGGGAAGTGAAAGAATGAACAAAGTCCTGCTGCTGGAAGATGATTTAAGCCTGATTGACGGGCTTTCGTATTCGTTGACGAAGCATGGGCTCGAATTGGATATTGCGCGGACGGTCAGGGAGGCGGAGGTTTTGTTGGCGGAAGGGAAAGCGGACGGCGTATATGATTTGCTGATCTTGGATGTGTCCTTGCCGGACGGATCCGGCTTTGAGATCTGCCGAAAGGTGCGGCAGGTTTCGAAGGTTCCGATTGTTTTTCTGACGGCGTCGGACGAGGAAGTGAATATGGTGATGGGCCTGGATATGGGCGGCGATGATTATATAACCAAACCGTTTAAGTTGGGGGTGCTGGTGTCGAGGATCAATGCGGTGCTGCGGAGGGCGAAGGATTTTGGCGCGGCGGAGGCGGAGATGGCGTCGAACGGCATCAAGGTGTTCCTTCTGCAGGGACAAGCTTATAAGGACGGGACGGCTCTGCCCTTGACGGCCGCGGAATATAGGCTGCTGTGCTTGCTGATGAGCCATCCGAATCGGGTTCTCTCCAAAGATATGATCTTGGACAAGCTGTGGGATGGGCAGGGAAGTTATGTGGATGACAATACGCTGGCGGTATATATTCGCAGGCTGCGCATGAAGATCGAGGAGGATCCGAATCATCCGCAAATCCTGTTGACGGTCAGAGGCATGGGGTATAAGTGGAAAGTGACGAATTGAGGTGGGACGATGCGCGTATTAACCAATCCGGACATTAAAAAGCTGTTTATTTCCCTGTTAGGCATTTTGTTGTTGTTTATGGTTGTCCCAGCTTTGGATCGGGACGTCCGGCGGGGGATGGCGTCTGGGCTTTTTCTTGCTTTCGCTTTCGGTCGCCGCAGGTGTGCTGGGGAGCTGCCTCCTGTACTTTAAAAGACAGGACCGCCTGATGGAGGAGGCCATCTCTCAAATCTCTCTTTTTCTAACGGGCAATTCCCATGCGCGGATCGATTGCGACAGCGAAGGGAGCCTTTATAAGTTGTTTCACGCGGTGAACACGCTGGCTACGACGCTGGATGCGCATGCCGTCAAGGAACAGAAAACGAAAGAGTTCCTGAAGGACACGATCTCAGATATTTCCCATCAGCTAAAAACGCCCCTGGCCGCGCTCAATATTTACAACGGACTTTTGCAGGACGACAGCGAGGATCCGGCCGCCCTGCGGGAATTTGCGGTCAAATCGGAACGGGAAATCGACCGGATCGAAACGCTGGTCCAAAGCCTGTTGAAGATAACCAAATGGGATGCCGGTTCGATTCTACTTGAGAAGCATCCCGAGAACATCTCCGATCTGATGAACGACCTCCGGCTGCATTTTGAAACGCGCGTCAAGCTGGAGCGAAAAACGATAACCCTGTCGGGGCTACCGCAGGCCGCGTTGGTTTGTGATCGGGGCTGGATTCTGGAAGCCGTAAGCAACGTGGTGAAAAACGCGCTGGACCATACGGAAACCGGCGGTCATATCGTCATTGAGTGGAACGAGCTGCCTTCCGTGACGCAAATTGCGGTCAAGGATAACGGAAGCGGGATTCACCCGGAAGATATTCATCATATTTTCAAGCGGTTTTACCGCAGCCGCTATTCGAAGGATACGCAAGGTGTCGGCCTGGGCCTGCCGCTAGCCAAAGCTATCGTTGAAGCGCATGACGGCAATATCATGGTGGACAGCACCTTGGGGAAGGGCAGCATCTTTGTGATGAATTTTCTCAACCTTACGAAACCGTAAGCCGGAATTCATGGCAGCGTAAGCCGCAGAGAGTAAACTCCGTGATAGAAAGGAGTGAGCGAAGTTGAATCTGTTGGAAGTGAATTCCGTATGCAAAATCTATGGAACCGGCGAAACGGCCGTGCACGCTTTGAGAAATGTTAGCTTTACCGTGCCCAAAGGCGAGTTTGTTGCGGTGGTCGGAGAGTCCGGTTCCGGAAAAAGCACGCTGCTGAATATGATCGGGGCTCTGGATACGCCCACGTCCGGCAATGTGAGAATCGACGGGAACGATATTTTCCGCATGAAGGACGAGAAACTGACCCTGTTCCGCCGCCGAAATATCGGCTTTATCTTCCAGGCCTTCAACCTGATCCCGGAGCTTAATGTGGAGCAAAATATCACCTTTCCTTTGCTGCTCGATTATAGGAAGCCGGACCCGGCGTATGTGGAAGAAATCCTGGCCGTCCTGTCCTTGACGGACCGGCGCAAGCATTTGCCCCGCCAGTTATCCGGCGGCCAGCAGCAGCGCGTGGCGATCGGCCGGGCCTTGATTACCCGCCCGATGCTGATTCTGGCGGACGAGCCTACCGGCAACTTGGACAGCCAAAACAGTAACGAGGTCATTTCCCTCCTGAAAACGGCATCCAAACGCTATCAGCAGACGATCATCATGATTACACATAACCGGAGCGTGGCTTCGACGGCGGATCGGGTACTGCAGGTATCGGACGGCGTTCTTACCGATTTAGGGGTGTACGCCGAATGAAGAGCTATCTGGGTCTGGTTTCGGAGTATGCCAAAGTTCACCGCAAGAAAAACCGTCTTACCGTCATTTGCATCGCCATCTCGGTGATGTTGGTTGTGGCGGTGTTCGGAATGGCGGATATGAGCGTGAAAGCCCAAATCAACGAGAATATCCGGCAAAAGGGGAATTACCATGCCGTCCTGACCGGGATCTCGGACGACACCGCCGGGCAAATCGCACGGCGAAGCGATGTGAATGTTGCGGGTTGGATCGGGATGGCCGAGGATACGGTTTTTCAAGGAAAAAAACTGCTTATTCAAGGCGGCGAGCAAGATATCTCCGAACAGATGAACTTGGTCGTGGCCGAGGGGGCGTATCCGGCTTCTGAAAGGGAAGCTTTGCTTGACCGGCCGGCCCTTGAGCAATTCGGCCTGTCGCTCGGGGATCCGATTGAAATTGCTTTCGGCGACGGGCAGAAGCGGGAGTACCGGATTACAGGGACGTACAACGATTTTTCCAGTTTGAAAGGGACGGATTCCCATGGCCTGTATCTGTCGATCGAAGGGATTCGCGCGCTTCCGTCCGAAATCAAAGAATATTATTATGTTCAATTCAAAGGAAACGTGAACTCAAACCGGGCGCTTTCCGATATCAAAGCGGAGTTTGGGTTGACCGGGCAACAGGTGTCCACGAACCTGATCCTGCTTGGATTGATGGGGCAGAGCAAAGACAGTTCGATGATCGATCTCTACCTCACGGCGGGCATTCTCTTTGTGCTGATCACGATGGCCGCCACGTTTATGATCGCCAGCAGTTTTAATATGAGCGTGCTGGAACGGACGCAATTTTTCGGCCTGCTGCGTTGTCTTGGCGCTACGAAAAAACAAATCAAACGGTATATTCGGCGCGAAGGTTTGCGATATTGCCTGAAAGGGATCCCGATGGGGCTCTTGGCGGGATGCGGCGTGATGTGGGCGGCGGTTATGTCCCTGAACGCCCTGAATGTCAGGCACTTGCCGGCCATGCCGGTATTTCAAATCAGTTGGCCCGCACTTGCAGCCGGTACGGTCATCGGCTTTTTGGTGGTCATGCTCGCCTCCAGATCGCCGGCCCAAAGGGCAGCGAAGGTCTCTCCGCAAGCGGCCGTAACCGGAAATATCAATCGCGCGAATCATCAGTCCGTAGGCCGTGCGGCAAACACCAAATGGTTTCGCGTGGAAATAGCGATGGGGGTTAGTCACGCTTTTTCCAATAAAAAGAGTATGGTGCTGATTTCGGGTTCTTTTGCGCTTAGCATCATCCTCTTCTTGTGCTTCACGGTCTTGATTGCTTTCATGGGCCATGCCTTAAGACCTTTGAAACCTTACGCCCCGGATCTCTCCATTATGGGCGTCAAGGATTCCGTCTTGCTTGACCGTTCCCTGATGGAACAAGCCAAGGCGTTGCCGCATATCAAGAATATCTATGGACGGATGGTGTTCCGTAAGATTCCGGCAAGCCAGAAGCGGAGCGACAATCAAGCCACGTTGATTTCCTATGACAAGCCGCAATTTAAATGGGCGGAAGATAAGCTGATTTCCGGCAGCAGGGATCAGGTGCAGATCGGCAATGGGGTATTCGTCAGTTATTCGGAAGAATTGAAATGGAAGGTGGGGGACACGATTACCCTGGAGTTGCCCGGGGGAACTCAACAGGTTCAAGTGGCCGGGATTCTCTCCGATACACCGTTTGTGGCCACGAAAGGCGAATGGATCCTGATTTGCTCCGAAGCCACTTTTACCGCGCTGACCGGCATCTCGGACTATACCATTATCGACATGCAGGTCAACGAAGACATTTCCGACCAGGTCCGAAGCCTGATCACGCCGCAAATGCGGCTGCTTGACAATCAGCAAGGCAACCGCGAAACTCGCGCGGCCTATTACGCCATGGCGGTGTTTGTTTACGGGTTCTTGCTGGTGATTGCGCTGGTCGCGCTGATTAACATCCTGAATACGGTAAATGCCAGCGTGTCCAGCCGCATGAGCAACTATGGCGTGATGCGTGCGGTCGGCATGTCCGTCGAGCAGTTGAAGAGGATGGTTACGGCTGAAGCCGCCGCTTATGCGATATCGGGCAGTTTGGCGGGCGGTGTGTTCGGAATGCTGCTGCATCGTCTCTTTTTTGGAATGATGATTACCTCCAACTGGGGCGAGCCTTGGCAGCCGCCGCTCCCGATTTTGGCTGTGGCCATTCTGGCGGCGATCTTCATCACGGTTGTCGCGGTAATTTCCCCAACCCAAAAAATTGCCGAAACGAGCATCGTCCATGTGGTGAATGCGCAGTGAGTCCGAACGTGTCGTAATTATGACAAATAATATGGTGGCCTATGGACTGGGGGGCTATGATCAGAACAAGAAAAGTCTAACTAACGATCAGTCCCGATGAAATTACTCTAGAGGAGGTGGGACCTTCTGAAAATCGGTTCACAGGTTTATGTTAATGACAGTTTGGACCGATTTGGCGTTTTTTGGTGGATTGCGATTTAGGTTGCAGTCAAAATAAGGGAGGGCGAACGATGTCATTTCGAATCATTTCGATCCCGCCGTTTAAGGCGGTATCGTCCGGGGTTGATCCGAATCAAGATTTTTCGGAAAATGGGGTGCTTGGAAAGTTCGATGCCTACTTCTCCAAGCTGGAACCCGAGCCGAGGGACCGCTTCACGCCGAGGGATTTCCTGTATTACGATGCGGAGAAGGAAGGACTCGTTTGGATCTATGCCTTGACTGATGAGATGGATGCCGCAGGTTTCGAGGTGATGGACTTTGAAGGCGGGATTTATGTGACGTATCACTACAACGACGGCGACTACGAAGAGAATGATCGGTTGTATCATGAGGCTCTAGCCTGGATTGAGCAGTCCGAATTCCTTGAGTTGGACCAAAGAGCGAATCATTATGCCATGGGCCATATCATTACGCCGCCAGAAGTGACGAAGGCAACCGGTACGGCTCAAATGGAAACCTTTATCCCCGTAAAGTTGAAGAACAATTAGGAAACGAAATTGTGCAGTCAAACCGGAACCGGCCGATTCCTCTGAGATCAGAGCGAATCGGCCGGTTTTCTTCGGTGGTTCCGGATTCCCATATCCCGAAAGGGGAGGAGCCGCCGAATCCATTCTGCGGCTCTGACGCTAACGCTGGTGAGCAACGCTATTCCGGCAAAATCCCTCTTCTCGAAATTCTAACGACGCTGACACACGCTATTTGCGCGAAAATCGAGGGAAAAGGGAACAATGTGGGGGAATAAGCTTTGTAGCAAGCGTTAGAATCGAAAAACGATGTTTTTCGGCGATATAAGAACTGTGGCAAGCGTTAGCCGTTTGGGGGGGGGCGGGGGGGG
>NZ_FCOQ01000022.1 GCF_900021165.1 Paenibacillus phocaeensis
TGCAGAAGGATGACTCACGAAAAGGCTTCATTATTCACGAATACACTATGCAAAAGAATGCGGTTTGGCCTATAATTTGATTGAGCACTCCGCAAAATTAACTATCAATCAATCCAGGTAAGCCAATTACATCAAACAGGGAGTCAACGGGGTTATGAGCGACTATCTGGAAATCCCGGAATTCGTGGATTCCATTCCGTTTCGAACATTTTTGAACGACGGTGTGACGATTGTCTACCCGCACTGGCATAAAGAAATTGAAATCATCTATTCCCGCAAAGGCAAAGTAAATATCGGTGTTCAGGAAGATATTGTCCAGCTGGAGGAAGGCGAGATCTACTTCTTCCCGAGCGGCGAAGCCCACTATTTCCTGGCTTCCCCGGACAGTGAACGGTATGTCTATCAATTCAACCTGAAGCTGTTCGACGAGAGAATTCTGCGTGTATCTGAAGACTCTTTGTTAAATCTCTTTGAGACCGGGGAGCCGCTTAGCCGCAACTGGCCAGAGTGGCTGGCTCAGAAGGCGACGGAGCTGTTGATTCATCTCTATGAGGTCGAAGAGAGCCGACCCGCCGGCATGAATTATTTGACCTTGGGGTACCTGCATCAATTGATCGGCGAGTTTTATTTGCATTTGCCGAGGCGCCAAGCCAAGCCGACGTCCAGCAAGCGGTCTACCGTTCAACATAAAGAAACGTTGGACCTGCTGAATCAAGTTTTTGAATATGTGGAGAATCGCTATCAGGAAGTGATTACCCTTGAGGATGTCGCCAAATTCGTTGGCTTCAGCCCGTATTATTTCACGCGGTTCTTTAAAACCAATACAGGGCAAACCTTCATGCAATTCTTGACCGAATACCGGGTGAACCAAGCCAAGTTTATATTGGCGAACGAGAACATTCCGATGGCCGAAGTCGCCGATAAAGCCGGCTTTGCCAGTGTGAAAACCTTCCATCATGTATTTAAGGATGAGGTTGGACAATCGCCGCTGCAGTACCGCAAAAATTTGAATAAGCCTTGAATATCAAGGGCTTGAACGAGGAAATCTCGTTTAAGTCCTTTATTTTTTAGGGAAGGCAGAGCAATATTCGGGAGTTTTTTGCGGGGAATGCGGGAAGAAAGCGGCATCGGATTTGGCTATAATGAAGTCGACAATAGAACGCTTTCAGGAGGTATACGATGAAATTAAAGGTTGGAATTATAGGATGCGGCGGGATTGCAAACGGCAAGCATATGCCGGCATTATCCCAGGTAGAAGAAGTGGAAATGGTGGCGTTCTGCGACATCATCGTTGAACGGGCAGAGGAAGCCAAGGCGAAGTTCGGAACTCCGGACGCGAAGGTGTTTGACGATTACAAAACGATGTTAGCCAATGCCGATTTGGATGTCGTTCATGTATGTACGCCGAATTCCTCGCATGCCTTCATTTCGATTGCGGCGATGGAAGCGGACTGTCATGTGATGTGCGAGAAGCCGATGGCGAAGACGTCCGAAGAAGCGAGAAGCATGATTGAAGCGTCCAAGCGTACCGGCAAGAAGTTAACGATCGGTTATCAGAACCGGTTCCGGACCGATTCGAGATATTTGCATCAATTTTGCGAAGAGGGCGGATTGGGCGAGATTTATTTTGGCAAAGCCCATGCGATTCGTCGTCGTGCGGTTCCGACCTGGGGCGTGTTCCTGGATGAGGAAGCTCAAGGCGGAGGTCCATTGATCGATATCGGGACGCATGCATTGGATTTGACGCTTTGGATGATGAATAACTACAAGCCGAAATACGTGGTTGGGAAAACCTATCACGCCCTGTCTCAGACGAAAAATGCTGCGAATGCCTGGGGACCTTGGGATCCGGAAAAATTCACCGTCGAAGACTCCGCGTTTGGTTTCGTAGTGATGGAGAACGGGGCCACGATCTTCCTGGAATCCAGCTGGGCCTTGAACAGCCTGGATGTGAAAGAAGCTAAAACGACGCTTTGCGGAACCAAAGCAGGCGCCGATATGAACAATGGCTTGACCATCAATGGGGAAGACCACAGCTTGTTGTATGAGAAGAACATTGAACTGCAAACCGGGGGCGTTGCCTTCTATGATGGGGCCGGCGAAAGACCGGAAGTACTTGAAGCGCGATCCTGGGTCCAAGCGATCCTGAACGATACCGATCCGGTTGTGAAGCCGGAGGAAGCTCTGGTGGTGACGGAAATCCTGGAAGCGATCTACAAGTCCTCGAAGACCGGCGAGCCGGTATACCTATAAGATCCCAAGGAGCGATATCGATGATTCAAGTGACCGTATGGAACGAATTTCGCCATGAGAAGACCGACCAAGCCGTTCGGGATATGTATCCGGAAGGCATCCACGGGCAGTTGGCGAAGTTCCTGGGTGAAGATCAGTTTAAGGTCAAGACCGCGACTTTGGATGAACCGGAGCATGGCTTGACGGAAGCCGTATTGGAGGATACAGATGTCCTGATCTGGTGGGGGCATATGGCCCATGATGAAGTCCGGGATGACATCGTGGAACGCGTGCATAAGCGGGTGCTGGAAGGCATGGGGCTCGTGGTGCTGCATTCGGGACACTTCTCCAAAATATTCAAGAAACTCATGGGCACTTCCTGCGATCTGAAATGGCGGGAAGACGGCAAGCACACGCGGATTTGGAATGTGAATCCGAGCCACCCGATCGCTGAGGGAATTGGGGATTTCATCGAACTGGAGAAAGAAGAGATGTACGGCGAGCATTTCGATATTCCGGCGCCGGATGAACTGATCTTCGTCAGCTGGTTCCCCGGCGGCGAGGTGTTCCGCAGCGGTTGTACCTTCCGCCGCGGCAACGGGAAGATTTTCTATTTCCAACCCGGCCATGAAACTTACGCCAGTTATTATAACGAGAAAGTGCAGAAGGTCATTAAAAACGGAATTCGTTGGTGTGCTCCAACTCAAAATGGATATCCGGTTTATGGCCACTACAAGGCACGTGAACAATAAGGAGAGTGATCGTCGATGAAACTGGGTGTATTTACGCCATTGTTTAACGCTTTAAGCTTTGAAGAAATGATTGAGGAAGTAGCCAAGAGAGGATTGCAAACGGTCGAAATCGGCACCGGCGGCTATCCGGGCAACGCTCATCTGGATATCGACAAGCTGCTGGCCAGCAGTGACGCGAGAAAGGAGTATCTGGCGAAATTAGCGGACAAAGGCCTGGAGATCTCGGCGCTCAGCTGTCATAACAACCCGATCTCCCCGGTCAAAGAAGTGGCTGCGGAAGCGGACGAATTACTGCGCAAGACGATCAAGCTGGCGAGCTTGCTGAACGTTCCGGTGGTCAACGGATTCTCCGGCGTCTCGGGCGGGAATGCAGCGGATACTCAGGTGAACTGGCCGGTATTGCCTTGGCCAACCGAATACGACGACAGCTACACTTACCAATGGGAACAGAAGTTGATTCCGTATTGGAAGGGAATCAATACCGAAGCCGAAGCGGCCGGTGTGAAGATCGGGATTGAACTTCACGGCGGATTCCTGGCCCATACGCCTTATACCATGCTGAAATTGCGTGAAGCCACAGGGAAAGCCATCGGTTGCAACCTGGATCCAAGCCACTTGTGGTGGCAAGGGATCGATCCGGTCGCGGCCGTCAAGATTCTTGGGGAAGCCGGCGCAATTCACCATTTCCATGCGAAGGATACTTATCTGGATCAAGATAACATCAATATGTACGGTTTAACGGACATGCAGCCTTACGGCAATGTGAAGACGCGGGCCTGGACCTTCCGCTCCGTGGGTTGCGGTCATGACTTGAAGGTATGGTCGGATATCATTTCCGCCTTACGCGTGTATGGTTACGACTATGTGTTAAGCATTGAGCACGAGGATCCTATTATGTCGGTGGATGAAGGTCTGAATCGGGCCATTACCAACTTGAAATCGATTATGATCCAAGAGCAGCCCTCAGCCATGTGGTGGGCGTAAAGGAGCAAGCAGGATGTCAATCATTAATTTCGCCGTAATCGGCTATGGCGGCATGGGTTCCTACCATGCCCACAACTTGATCCCAGCGGAGAGCGCCCGTTTTCACGTTGCGGGGACTTATGATATCTCCGGGGAGAGACAGCAAATCTCCAAGGGCAAAGGCCTTCATATTTATGGCAGCCTGGAGGAAGTCTTGCGGGACGACCAGATCGAAGCGATTCTCATCGCGACGCCGAACGATTCGCATAAGGAAATCGCGATCCAAGCGCTGCGGGCCGGCAAACATGTGGTTTGCGAAAAGCCTGTTGCCATGAACACCGAAGAGCTAGATGAGATTCTGGCCGTTGCCGAAGAGACCGGAAATGTGTTTATGGTTCATCAGAATCGCCGGTGGGACCCGGATTTCCTCATCATTCGTCAGCTGTATCAGAACAAGACGATCGGAGACATCTTCCAAATCGAATCCCGTGTCCAAGGCGCTAATGGCATTCCAGGCGATTGGCGTCATCTGGAGAAGCACGGAGGCGGCATGCTGTTAGATTGGGGGGTTCACCTGCTGGATCAGTTGCTTTGGCTGGTCGATAGTCCTGTCCAGAGCGTGTATTCGGACTTGAGTTATATCTTGGGTGATGAAGTGGATGACGGATTTATGAGCTACATCACTTTTGAAAATGGCGTGCGAGCTCTGATCGAAGTAGGAACCACCAACTATACCAAGCTTCCTCGCTGGTACGTGAAAGGTCTGGAAGGAACCGCGAAAATCAACGATTGGGATTTGTCCGGAGAGATGATCGCCGCTACCGGCCGGAAAGATGTGGCAGCTCCAACCCCGATTCAAGCGGGTGTGGGACTCACGAAGACGATGGCGCCCCCTTCGGAGGAGGCAACCGAGAAATTGGCCTTCCCGGAACCTAAAGCCGATTTTGTTCCGTTCTACCAGAACTTTTATGAAGTTGTTCGTGAAGGCGCTGAGCCTATCGTAAAAAATCAGGAAGTTCGCAAGGTCCTGAAGCTGATTGACGATATTTTCAAGTCATGCCATCAAGGGTGACCTGACTCCAGGCGTTGCCGCGTGAAAAAGCTGACCGTTCCCGGTCAGCTTTTTTTCATTTCGCCTTCCTTTCGCGTGTTGCTCGAAATGATCGGAAGAACTCGCGGATATCCCGAGCCATCAGCTCCGGTTCCTCCATGGCGGTAAAATGACCGCCGCGGGGCAGGGAAGTCCACCGGGTCACATTCAGATTTCGCGCGGCCCATTCCTTGGGCGGGAGCAAGATATCCGCCTTGAACAAGGCAAGGGCGGTTGGAACCTCGATGTAGCCGAGTGGAGGCAGCGTATGGGTGTTTTCATAATACATCTGGGCGGCCGATCCCGCCGTGTTCGTTACCCAATAAATCATAATCTGCGTGAGCAGTTCGTCTTCGGTGAATCTTTGCCGAAGGTCTCCGCCGCAATCGCTCCAGGCTCGCAGCTTCTCGAGGATCCAGCTTGCCAATCCAACAGGGGAGTCGGACAAACTATAAGCCAGCGTTTGAGGACGCGTCGATTGGATGGACATATAGCCGCCTTCTTCAGCTACCCATGCCGAAGCGGCTTGTTTATATTGCCGCTCTTCTTCCGAGAGCTCCGCCTCGTTCGGTGCAGTCATGAGCCCGCGGATAATCCCGATGTCGGTGAGATGAATGCCGTACAACCGCTCAGGATAGTTGACGGCCAGATATCGGGTCACCCCGGAGCCCATATCACCGCCGCCAGCAGCGAATTTGTCGTAGCCCAACTCCTCGGTCATAAGCTTTGCCCACAACTCGGAGACGCTCGCATTGTTGATACCAGGACGAGCCGGGCGGCTGGAGAAGCCGAACCCGGGCAACGAGGGGACAATGACGTCAAAGGCGTCCTCTGCACTGCCGCCGTAGCTGGCCGGATCGGTTAAGAGCGGAATGATTTTCTCATACCGAAGATAGCTGTCGGGCCATCCATGAGTGAGGATCAGGGGCAGAGGGTTCGGTCCTTTCCCGCGCTCATAGACAAAGTGGATGTCGATCCCATCCAGGTGCGTGCGGAATTGAGTGAACCGGTTTAATCGGGCCTCTTGGGCTCGCCAGTCATATTGATCCTTCCAGTAGGCGACCAGGGATTGCAGATACGATCGTTCCGTACCTCGTTCCCAGCCGATGTACTCCGGCTGATCGGGCCAGCGGACGCGATCGAGTCGGCTCCTCAGGTCGTCCAGGATTTCGTCGGAAACGTGAATGTGAAATGGTTCAAGTGCCATAGAGCATCCCTCCTATTGGTGCTACATCGATCATTATATCCTCTGGAAAGATATGATACACTGGCATAAATGAAGCATCTGACTATACGATTTGATAGGTGAGACCATGCCGCAAATAGATCGATACAAGAATCGCATTGTGAACATTGAGTTTGTTCCGATGGAGGATGTAAGACGACTTCCTTATCCAGAACGCCGTTCCCTGGTCTTGATTACTTCGGGAAGCTTACACGGCACTTTAAACGAGCATCCCATCTCGATCGTTGCTCCGGGTGTCCTTTGCCTGGCGGAAAACGATGAACTGAGAGTCACGGAGGCACTTAACGTAGCCGCTCAATCCTTCCACTTTCACCCGGAGTTCCTGACCAGCGTCAGGTTGTCCGATACGGAGAAGTACTTTTCGTCGGCGCCAAGCATCCAGACCGGGCTTTCGCTGTTTGACAGAGCGGATCCCTATTCCGGCATCCCTCGGCTTACCGCAAATGCTTATCCGCTTATTTTTGAATGGTTTTTTGTCTTGGGCACGGAAGTGATGGCGCAAAGCGATGAACGATGGGCGTGTCGAATTAAAAAGTATCTCATCCAAATTTTTGGCTTGCTGGAGGAGTTGAACCGAAATCGCGAACCTTCCCCGGTAGATCTCGTGTTAGAGTACATCCACACGAATTATTCTCGCAAGCTTACCCTGGAGGATTTGACGGGCATCGCGCATTTGAACCGCGTGACTTTAAACAAGCGGTTTCAGGCAAGATGCGGTTCGACCGCGATGGGGTATCTGCTCTCCTATCGATTGAAGGTGGCATGCGAACTTCTAACCCATACTGATATGAACCTGAACGATATTGCGCGCGCGACGGGGTTTGAATACGATACTTATTTCATCAAGCAGTTTACGGCCAAGAAAGGGATGTCCCCTACGACGTATCGGATCAATTCGCGCAAGTTTTCCAACGCACAGTAAATATAACAGGGAGGATAAGGGCGGAACGGGAACTGATCGGTTCCGACCTCGACGGAAGCGACGGTTGGTCCTTGACCTGGGATTTCGGTCGTCGGAGTATGCATGACCGCATCGTAGTCCAAGCCTTAGGCAGCGATGGGACAACCCAAGCTCAAGAGATGATTTTGGTTACGGCAGAGTGAGGATCCCGCGTTTGGCGCAGCTATTCTTCCAGCAATCGTCCGCCATCATTCCACTGGCCGTACATGTTATTTTCCTTCGTGTGTGCGATCAATTTGTCCAGTCGGCTCTGAAACAGCTCCGGTTGGTGGATGACGCTTTGGATCGTATCGATCCGAACTCTGCGATAAAGCGCCGGGAAGGACATGAAGTTCTTGTACACCTGTGGGTCCTCCCGCAGCCGCTCTTCAATAACGCTGTCGATCCGAAACGCTTCGGGGTTCATCTCGGGAAGAACCCTTCGTCCCTCCTCGGTCATGAGCCCCAGCTTCTCCAGACGGCGGACCCGCGCTTTGTTCAATTCGGTCCATGAACTTCGATTCTGACGAGGGGACAGCCTTTGAGCTGTCTGTGTCTCGTTCAGCCTCTTCTTGATTCCGTCGATCCAACCAAAACATAAAGCTTCTTCAACCGCGTCTAAATAGAGCAGCGTGTCCGGTCTTGGCCTCATGCTGACGACAACCCAACACGACTTCGCAGTTCGGCTATTCGCCTGCAGCCATGCCCGCAGTTCTTCTCTGGACTTCACTGGAAGCAATTCTAGTGGAGCATTTGTCATTCGAGTCGTCTCCTTCGTCGTTGATATCTTGATTATATAAAAAGAATCATGACAACACACTGTCATGCTTCTTATCCATTTAGGTATGCCAACATTTTTATATTGATAAGCGCTTACATATCGTCTATAATCGAACTAAACCGGTTTACTAAACCGATTTAATAAAATGATTGATCTGAAGAGGGAGGAGGCATACTAAGTTTCATCTTGGTTTGTTCAACCAAAATTTCAACAGAAAGGCGAGAAATGAATTGAGCAATTTGGATGCCGTTACTTTTGGCGAGGCCATGGTGATGTTTACAGCAGATGAGCCGGGTCCACTTCATGAGGTGATCCATTATACCTCAGGATTAGCCGGAGCGGAAATGAACGTCGCTATCGGGCTCGCAAGGTTGGGCTTAAGATCCGGATGGGTGAGTAAAGTTGGAAATGACTCCTTTGGAAATCTGATCTTGCGGCGTCTCGAAGAAGAGGGGGTTGATATTAGCCAGGTTCAGATCGACGAGCAATATCCCACCGGATTTCAATTGAAATCCAAAGTATGGGATGGCGATCCTGAAATTCAATACTTTAGGAAAGGTTCTGCGGCGAGCTATATGGGGGTAGAGGATTTTGCGGAAGAGTATTACTTAGGGGCAGCTCATCTCCATATGACCGGGATTCCTCTGGCCATTTCGGAACAAACTAGGGAATATGCCGACTGTGTACTTCAGTGCATGAAGAGAGAGGGGCGAACCGTATCCTTTGATCCCAATTTACGTCCTGCCCTTTGGAAATCGCAGCAAGAAATGATCGATGTGGTCAATAAGTTCGCTTTTGAAGCGAATTATGTCCTTCCGGGAGCAAGTGAAGGATATCTCTTAACCGGCTACAGCGAGCCCGGCGATATGGCTTCCTTTTATTTGGAAAAAGGAGTTGAACTGGTGATCGTTAAACTGGGAGAAGGAGGCGCTTATTATAAGACGCCTAATGAAGAAGGCCAAGTGAGTGCTTTTCCCGTTGAAAAGACAGTAGATACAGTAGGTGCCGGTGACGGTTTTGCTGTAGGCGTCATTAGCGCTTTAATTGAGAAGCGTTCCATCGTGGAAGCGGTTCAACGCGGGAATGCGATCGGTTCCCTGGCGGTGCAGTCCCCCGGGGATTACGACGGCTACCCTACCCGAGAACAATTGCAGCATTATATGCTAAATCAACAAATGATCAGGGCAAATAGATAAGGAGGTCATCAGGTATGAAAGAACAAGAGGTCGCCAAACAAATTCTTCAACATATTGGAGACAAAGAGAATGTTACTTCCGTGGAACACTGCGCAACGCGGCTAAGACTCATCCTGAAAGATAAGTCCAAAATTGATGAGAAAGCGATTGAAAATATTGACGGCGTTAAGGGGCAGTTTTTCTCCGCAGGCCAATACCAAATCATCCTTGGCACGGGATTTGTCAATAAGGTTTACGACGCATTCGTGAACGGGGATACTACCATCCAAAACGATAATAAAGCGGAAGCCTATAAAAACATGTCCGTGGTTCAGAAAATCTCCAGAACGTTAGGCGATGTATTTATTCCGATTATCCCTGTGCTGGTAGCGACCGGACTATTTATGGGCTTGAGAGGACTATTAACAAACCTTGGCCTAGAGATGAATCCTACCTTCTTAACGTTTACCCAAGTGTTGACGGATACGGCCTTCGCTTTCTTACCGGCCCTTGTCGGTTATTCGGTCATGCGGAAATTCGGGGGTTCTCCGATCTTGGGGATCGTGATCGGATTAATGTTGGTTGCGCCTCAACTTCCCAACGCCAACGCCGTTGCCAGCGGTACGGCAGAACCGATTCTGCTGTCGCTGTTCGGGTTGTCCATCCCGATTACGGGATATCAAGGATCGGTGCTTCCCGCATTAATGATCGCTATTTTGGCCTCAAAGGTGGAAAAGTCACTAAAGAAAGTGGTTCCGGATTCTTTATCCTTGATCGTCACGCCGTTCGCCACGCTTTTAGTTAGTATTTTCTGCGGTTTGCTTATCATTGGACCGCTCATGCATGGGGTCGAACAATTAATCCTTAACGGATTCAGATCATTGATCACCTGGCCGTTCGGGATCGGCGGATTAATTATAGGAGCTCTGGATCAACTGATTGTAACAACAGGAGTGCATCATATCTTCAAGGCGTTAGAGATTGAGTTGTTGGCGAAGACAGGGGCAAATCCATTCAACGCCCTCGTTTCGGGAGCGATTGCCGCACAGGGCGGGGCAGCTTTGGCGGTGGCCTTTAAGACCAAAGACATCAAGAAAAGAGCGCTTTATTTCTCCTCAACGATTCCAGCGTTTTTGGGAATTACGGAACCGGCTATTTTCGGGATCAATCTGAGATTAGTCAAGCCCTTTGTGTTTGGTTGTCTCGGGGGCGGTATTGCCGGGATTTTCTCTTCGATCGTAGGCCTCAAAGGCACGGGATTGGCAATCACGGTCATTCCGGGAGCATTATTGTACCTGAACGGGCAAATTCTGATGTACATTATTGCGAACTTGATTGGTCTTGGCGTAGCTTTCACTTTAACTTACCTGTTCTTCAAGCACAGTGAATAAAGGATTGAAATAAATCGACATATAATTAGGAGAGGAGAGAACCCTATGTCTCGTCTATACAACAATTTAATCTTACCGGAGCCTTGGCCTCCGGAGTATAAAGAAACCACGCTGGATCAGCCCTTGGGAGTCCCGTATTTAACGAACAAACCGGATGTAATTAATATCGATACAGGAAGACAGCTGTTTGTTGATGATTTTCTGATCGAAAACAGCAATTTGACGCGGGAATTTCATCAACCTCATCTAGGTGCCGAACCGATCTTTGAACCGGAAAGTCCCTTAGAGATGAATGATGGGTATTGTCCTTGCGCTTGTCCGTTTAATGACGGGATTTTTTATGACGATGAAGATCGAAAATTTAAAATGTGGTATCATGCCGGTTGGTTTGATGGCGTAGGTTATGCGGAAAGTGAGGATGGAATTCACTGGAAAAGGTTGACGGAATTAGATCCGGGAAGAACTTCGGAGAGGGTCATCCCCCGGGAATTTGGAACGCTTCGAGACGGCTCGGCGGTTTGGATTGATTATCATGCCCCAAATCCGGATGAGAAATATAAGATGCTTGTATTCTACAGAAAATACGATTTTGATGTGAAATATTACCATAATAAGCCGAAGCATGCTCATGATATTCCAGGATCGGTTCCACCGCTGGAACAAGCCGTGTTATATAAATCGGCGAACGGCATCGATTGGAAAGAAGCGGGGAATCTTGGCCCGTGCGGAGATAATACCACCTTTTTTTATAATCCATTTACAAAAAAATGGGTATTCAGCTTGCGTACATTTTCTGCTTTAGATAGCAGAGTGCGGACAAGAGGATATTTTGAAACGGAAGATTTCTTTGGCGGAACGAACTGGAAGGCGCAAGATATCAAATTTTGGTCCCGAACCGATATCTATGACATGCCTGATCCGGATATGGGGTACTATACGCAATTGTACAATTTGGATGCGACCCCTTATGAAAGCTTAATGCTGGGAGTGTTCAGCGTTTTTATGGGACCTCCCAACAACATCAGCGGTAAAAACGGAACCCCTAAAATTAATGATCTGAAGCTCGGATACAGCCGAGACGGGTTCCACTGGTCCAGACCCACCTATGATAACTTTATTTCCTCATCGCGACAAAAAGGATCCTGGGATTATGGATATGCGCATGCGGTAAACGGGGTTTGTTTGGTGGTCGAGGACAAAATTTACTTTTATTATTCCTGCTTTTCGGGGAATTCTCCCAAATTCAGCTCTCACAAATACGCCGGAGGAAGTTTGGGACTGGCAACCCTGCGTCGGGACGGATTTGCCTCTTTAACCGATCAAGGAAAAGGGGGAGAAGTGGAGACGGCCAAACTCGCTTTTACCGGGAACCATCTTTTTGTCAATGCTTCATGTGAAGGTGGCCGTATTTATGCGGAGATACTGGATGAAGATTCCAAGGTGATCGAAGGCTTTGAAAAGTCGGAATGCATTCCGGTTTCCGCGGATCAAACAAAGATGGAAATCAAGTGGAGAAAGAAACAAATTGCGGATTTAAAGACAAACGTAATAAGAATTCGTTTTTACCTGGAGAATGCTTCCATTTATTCGTTCTGGATTTCGCCGGACGAAGAGGGCCATAGCCAGGGATTTATGGCTGGCGGCGGACCGGGATTTGTTCAAGGGCGCGATATGGGGACAACTAGATAAACGAGAAAATAAAAGATACAATACAAGGAGTGATTAAGAAAAGAGGGAGATTGGATGGAGAAAGTCACCATGGCGGATGTTGCGAAGAAAGCCGGCATATCCAAGAGCACGGTTTCTCAATTCCTAAATAAACGCTATGAATACATGAGTGATGAAACCAAGAAGAAGATCGAAGAGGCGATCAACCAGCTTGGCTACCAGCCTAATTATATTGCCAGAAGCTTAAAGCAAAAGCGGACTTCCATGATCGGGATTATTATTGCAAACATCATGCACCGCTTTTCTACAGAGGTAAGCCGGGCAATTGAAGATTACTCCAATGAGCATGACATGCATACTATTTTTTGCAATACGGATAATGATCCGGTTAAAGAAAAAAAATACATCGATATGCTTCGGGCGAAACAGGTGGACGGATTAATTATTTTTCCGACGGGGCAAAATACAGAGCTGTACCAAAATATGCATCAACATGGCTATCCGGTTGTATTCATGGACCGAAAAGTCAAGGATATCGATATTCCTGCAGTTAAAGTCAATAACTTTGAATCGACGTTCTCCATTATTCAACATTTTATTGATTACGGGCATGAGCGGATTGCCATCGTTACGCAACCTCTGACGATCTCTACCCGGGTTGACCGGATTGAAGGTTATAAGAGCGCGATGCTTGCCAATGGAAAGGAAATTGATCCGCGATTTATCGTCAGTACGGAAGTTCAACAGATGAAGTCGGAGCTTGAGAAGCTTTTCTTTGGAGAGCAGCCACCGACTGCCCTATTGGCGGGGAACGACCTCGCTTTCTTGGAAGTGCTGAAATTTGCCAAAGAACATGGGGTGAAGGTCGGAAGCCAGTTTTCTTTAGCTGTTTTCGATAATATCCCGTTTGCGGATTTGGTTGATCCGCCTGTGACGACGATTGCGCAGCCGTCCTATGAAATGGGGAAGAAAGCGGCTGAAATGCTTCTGAAACTGATCAATAAAGAGGAAACGAATATGGAGGACGTTGTATATCAATGTCAGCTTCTGATTAAAGAATCATCAGTAAGGAGAAACTACGATCATTGATGAACGGGTCCTTTTTTTCATTTGAATAAATCGATTTAGTAAGTGGGGGCAGCAAAGGTGATCATTCAGTTGGCATTAGATCGTCTGACCATAGATGAGGCGATTGGTCTGGGGAAAATGACGGAGGAGTACGTTGATTGGATTGAAGTCGGCACTTCATTGATCAAGGAATACGGGATGGAAAGCGTGCGAAGAGTGAAGGCGCAATTTCCTTCCAAGTCGGTGATTGCGGATATCAAAACCATGGATAATGCGAAATATGAATTTGAAATCTGTTACCAAGCGGGGGCGGACCTGGCAACGGTTATGGGAGTGGCACCGCTGGCTACCGTAAATACCTGCCTAGATGTTGCCAAAAAATATAACAAAGGGATCATGATTGATCTATTGAATACCAGCAAGGATCAAAAGGAGCAGCTGTTTCCGCTTGCCCAAGATGATCTTTATTTCTGTGAGCATGTCAGTAAAGATGAGCAAGAAGTGCTCGGAAAAAGGAATGATCTTGTGCCGTTTGATGTTGGATCGCGGATCAAGCTTGCAGTTGCGGGGGGAATTCAATTAGATGCTTTGCCGAAGCTCGCTGCAAGACGACCTGCCGTTGTTATTGTCGGCTCTGCCATTACCCAAGCTTTAGATCCACACATGGCGGCAAAGGCATTCAGTGAAGTTTTGAAAGAGGTGTAAGAAAGATGAAAACGACAGAACAGATATTGAAGGAAGTTCAGGGCGTTATCGATAAGATTGAGGAAACCAGCTTGGACGAAGTCGCTGCGAGTTTGTTTGATGGAAAACGAATCTTTGTAAGCGGTGAGGGACGATCTGGGTTCATGGCGAAGTCCTTTGCCATGAGATTAATGCATTTGGGAGCCACTGTTTTTGTTGTGGGCGAGACCATTACCCCGTCGATGGAAAAAGGGGATGTGTTGGTTGCGGTTTCCGGTTCCGGAAAGACCCAAAATGTCATTTGGACAGCGGAGAAGGCCAGGTCCATTCCCTGCCGTGTCGTTGTGATAACGGCTAATCCCGATTCGGAGCTTGCCTCCCACGCCTCTCTGGTGGTCGAAGTGCCGGCCGCCACAAAATACCGGACCGAACATGAACCGGCTTCGATTCAACCGCTCGGCTCTTTGTTTGATCAAAGCATCCATATTCTGTTTGATGCGATTTGCCTGGTCTACTCCAAGCTAAAGAAGACGGATCATGAGCAGGCATTCCGACGCCATAGCAATTTGGAGTAGGGGAAGTCAGCGATCCTGACAACCTCGTCTCGATCACGGTTGAAGCCGATGCGGAGCTTGCGGTAGATGCCCGGGCAACCGGCAGATCGGTTGCCCGGCGCAAATACGGCTACAGACGAAGATCGAAGCCGGAACCGCTGTTTAACAGACCATTCCTTCCCCAGCCCGTCGCATAGCTGTAGCCCGGGGACAGGAATCCCTGCCCGGCGTTGGACTTCAGTGCGAGGCTTATCCATTCATTGTTGCGGCCGCCCAATCCGGTTAATAGCGGGAACAGCATGGAGAAGGGGGATTGCGGGTAATTGCCCAGCCCCATCGTAGACAGTCCCAGTCCCGCATACGGAAAGGGATAAAGGGAGGGCGTTTCCGCTAACGTTGAGGCCAGATAGCTTGAAAAAGCCTTTTCTTCGTTTCCCGTTTCTAATTTCCGAACCGGGGATTCCATACAACGGCATACGTGATCTCCCAATGAAGCGACTTGCATTCATGATCATCCTCTCATTATCAAATTTATAAAAGGACTATAAACATAGTCTTTTTACCGAAAAAAATCTTCCGTCTGTCCGCCTGTCAGTACAAGGGCAGCCGTTCCAACCGCTCAAGACTGGACAGGTCCGTCAGTACGCTTTTGCCTATACCAAAACCCCAATATTTGACGTAATGGTATGGATATTGCGCCATAACCAACACCTGTCCTTCCTGTATTCCTTGTTCCCGGATCGACTCGCGAATCGGCCCAGTATCCACATAGATCGGATCGTCTCTCCTGGTCTCCGCAAGCAGCTGTATACGGGTCCGGAGCTGCAGAAGCGTCAAGCCGTCAAAGTCTGAATCGAGCAACATAGAGACGCTCGGGT
This sequence comes from Paenibacillus phocaeensis, assembly GCF_900021165.1. Taxonomy (GTDB): domain Bacteria; phylum Bacillota; class Bacilli; order Paenibacillales; family Paenibacillaceae; genus Fontibacillus; species Fontibacillus phocaensis. Next base: position 15,423 of record NZ_FCOQ01000022.1, read on the forward strand.
TGGTGGAAGGGAGGCCGCTCATTTGCTCCGCCATGCTGGATAAGGTCGACAGACTGCGCGGATCGGTGTGTTCGTCCAGCCAAAACGCATACAACTTCGGCGTATTCTCCGCATACAAAGCAGCGTACATCTGGTTTGAAGGCAGCAGGCAAACCGCCAGAAAAGCACACAGACAGATCCCCGAGACGGCCTTGAACTTGGCCTGGCGTCCGGCCCGGAAATCGGCGATCGTTCTGATCCGCTCCGCCAAGGGCGCATGCCTGGCCAGCAAGTTCGCTCCGATTCCGGGAAGAGAATGCGAGCTGTTCAACTCTCCTTGTCTGATGAGCAGCATCCCGTAGCGCGTCCGTTCCTCCCGGTTGAGCAGCCGCAGCACGCGCGAATCGCAGCGGATTTCCAGGTCGTCTCTATACTTGCGTACGGCTAGGCGTACGAGCGGATTGATCCAATGGGCAATCTGCAAAGCACGGGACAATCCAAGCAGAAGAACATCTCTCTGCTTGAAATGCATCAGCTCGTGCAGCAGAATAAACCGCAATTCTTCCGCCGAATAGGTTCTGTCGTAATCATACGGCAGCAAAATGCTTGGCCGGAATAATCCGTGAAGCGCGGGAAAGGGAATCCCCGATCTCATTAAACGGACATGCCCGCGTATGCCGGCTTCCTCTCGGCATTGGTCAAACAGCGCAAGCAGCTCCCGGTCCTCGCACGGAAGTGCGGAGCGGACAAGCCGGCGCGTCCGGCGTCTTCGTTCCCCATCGATCGCCGCATACATGCAAATCCCGCCGAGCCATACGCAGGCGAACGCATGAACAACCTCCGAGAGACCCGATTGGCTACGGGTAGATTCAAGTAAGGGGCGTTCAATCGGAGGCAGGGAAATCCAGGTTTCTTCGCCGTCGCGATACATCCGCGTATCTCGTGAAGGGGGGGAAGAGTCGGAGGGTCCGTAGAGTTGGTCTCTGACTGCATTCCAGCTCTTTCCCACAGAGGAGAACACGGCGCCTACGCTGAATGGCCGCTCGTACAGATAGGCGTCAGTCCAATTTTCAATACTGGTGGGACTCGGGATCGAGAAAGGCAGGCATAGCTTGATCAGAAACAAAAGCCAAAGCCAACACAGTGCTCGAGGACTCAGCAACTTCCTCCCGAACCGGCGCAATACCAGGATAAGGAGCACGATCAAGGAAGCCGCCAGCGTCAGTTCGATTCCCTTCAATAGGAGCATGGGCAGCAGGAAATCCATCAGGGGCGATCATCTCCACGGGACTCGTCATTTCGGGTCAGCATTTGTTTCAGCATATCCGCCTCGCGCGGGGACAATCCTCCGTCCTGGAGAAATCCGGCCAGAAGGGAGTGCCTGTTCCCGTCATAATACAAGTCCAGAAATTGCTGCCGCTCCCGCCGCAAATAAGCTTCCTCCTCGATGAGAGGAAAGTAGTAATAGATCCGGCTGTCGTGTTCATCCACCTGGTACCCCGCGAATTGCTTCCTCACCAAATTTCGCAGCAGCGTCTTGATCGTGCGGAAATGCCAGTCGGCTTCCTTCGATACGATGTCAATGATGACACTGGCGGTGCATTTGCCTTCCTTCCACAACACCTTCATGACGACTAGTTCGGCAGGGCTGATGCTCTGTGTTTTTTTTCTCAAAGAAAAATCCCCTTTACCCGAGATGCGTAACGTTAGCTAAAAGATATATCGGTTGGCAGATGGACTATATTTATAGTCTAATAGAATTCTCTCTTAGAACAGGCAGCACTAGTTCGGCTTTAAATCCTGCTCCCGCCTCGCTTGTTAGAATCAAATGGCCCTGATGCGCTTTCGCAATCCTTGCATTCATCGGCAGCCCCAGTCCATGCCCGTTATGGCGAGGGTACTGTCTCTTGGCGGAGAAAGGCAGTTCCAATAAATCCGGAAGCAGATGAGCGGGAACGCCGTGTCCGTTATCCTCAACTATGATTCGGCTTGTCAGATGATTCGGATCCAAACCGACAGACAGCTTGATTTGGCATCCTTCGGGATTATGAGTAAGGCTATTTTGGACCAGATTGACAACAGCCCGCTCCAGCAGCCGCTCATCTGCCATCACTTGTACGCTCTCATCGCAGATTTCAACCTCCAGTGTGAAGTGTTCGTCGAGTCCTTGATTTAAAAAATCGGACGCGATTTGTCTGACCAAGGCCGCTGCCCGTATTGGCTTCTTATGCAGCGGCTGCATTTCATACTCCAGCATGGAAACAAGATTCAGGTCATGGATAAGTGAACGGAGCTTTTCCGCTTGCTTCCGGATTATTCCGGCCTGCTTTCTTTGTTCGGACGGCAGCGCGCGGTTTTCCTCCAGATCGCTTGCATGGCCCAGAACCATGGATAGCGGTGTTCGGATATCGTGCGAAATGCCGGCAATCCAGTTTGAGCGGGCCTCGTCCCGTTTTTTTAGAGAATCGTCCCGGTGACGGAGCAAGGCCGAAGCCTTGTTTACGCTTTGCGCAAGATTGGAAAGGATCCCCTTAGGCTCTACAAAAGCGCTCCTGTCGTCGGCAAGGGCCTGTATTCCCTGGGTCAACGGACGGATCGACCGGATTAATCGGCTGCCGATCGAGAGCGACAGCAATAAGGCAAGAGCCATATTCACCGCAAGGAGAATTAGCAGGCGAAGCGGAAACGATGAGACCCAATTCGTCGGAAGAATATGCTGATATTTGGCCAGACTGTGCTTCGGATATCCAATGACGATCAATCCGTCGCTGTGCTCCCATACAAATACGGGATAATCCGCTAAGAAGCTTTGCGTAAACTTGGCCACATCCGTTAAGGAGTACGATTCGGGAACATCTTCAGGCAGCTTATAACTCCATGTGACCTGCCCCGAGCTGTTAATCAGCATCGCCCATGCGTGATTTCGGTCCAGCAAACCGCTTGATTCGGAATTCAGGGCATAGTGCCCGGATGTCCGGTGCAGACCTTCCGTTACCTGTCGAACAACAGTGGAGGGAGACTGGACGATGTTCATTCCCTTAAGTACCCAAGCGCCCAAGAGAGTGAAATTCAAAATGAGCAGAAGGGCGGAGATCATGATGGTGGCGATGATGAATTGCCGTAAAATGCGGATGGATCCATCCATCGTTCATTCTCCTTCACCGTTAATTTGTAGCCCAGGCCCCGTATGGTCAATAAATAGACGGGATTGGACGGCATCGGTTCGATTTTTTCGCGTATGCGGCGGATATGCACCATAAGGGTGTTCTCGTACCCGAACAGATCGTCTCCCCAAGCGGCTTGGCATAAGGCGTCGCTGGTTACGATACGGTTCCGGTTCTCATAGAGCTTAAGCAGTAAAGTATGTTCCTTTGCGGTTAAAGAATATTCGGTCTCGCCATCGCGGACAATGCCTCCGTTAAGATTGATCGTACGCCCGCCTAGGTTGAAGACGGGATGTTCCTCCTGCACGGGCAGTGAATAGACTCGGCGCAAAACGGCCGTCAGGCGCAGCACCAGCTCCCGAGGCAAAAACGGCTTCACCATATAGTCATCCGCGCCAAGCCCGAGGCCCAGCAGCCGATCTTCGTCCTCGCCTCTTGCCGATAAGAACAGGATGGGGGTATCCGCCATATTTCTTATCTCGGGCAAAAGCGTAAAACCATCCCCATCCGGCAGCATGACGTCCAGAATGACGATGTCGGGCTTGATGGAGCGGCACGTGTCTATTGCCTCGCGGCAACTGGATGCCTGATAGATGCGCGAATAGCTGTCTTTGCGCAGAAAGTGCTCTATCATTTCTCTGATTTCACGTTCATCGTCTACAATAAGAATCTTCCTATTTCGGAGATCTTCCATTTCTTATTCACCCCCCTTGATTATACGTGATTATTCATCGATTCACCTAAGTCGCATCGCTTGATTCGAAGATTTAAGGCTGATGTAAGGTTGGCTTCAGGTTAAGGAAAGGTCTGCCCGATATACTCCTGTTATCACGAAAGTCGACATAGATAGGAGTAATTCATATGGGACCCATTGTATCCACAGTTAACCTTTCGAAGCGGTACGGCAACGAATACCGGGTCAAAAACGTAAATCTCTCGGTCCACGAAGGCGACATCTACGGGTTTCTTGGCCCTAACGGGGCCGGTAAATCAACAACGTTAAAGATGCTACTGGGATTAACCCGGCCGACCGAAGGCAAGGTCACTCTATTTGATAGGGATTTCGAAAAGAACCGCCGCCGCCTTCTGAGTCAAATCGGTTCGCTGATCGAATCGCCTTCGTATTACGGGCATCTCTCCGGACTGGAAAATTTGCGTGTCGTTCAGCGGCTGCGGGACGTGCCTGAAGCGAACGTAATGGAGGCGCTCAAGATCGTCCGGCTGGACAATCAAAAGGATAAGAAGGTGGGACAATATTCCCTGGGCATGAAACAGCGCTTAGGGATTGCCATGGCCTTGTTGCCGTTTCCGAAGCTTCTGATTCTCGACGAACCCACAAACGGCCTTGATCCTGCCGGTATCGGAGAAATCCGGGAACTTATTCAATCGTTGCCGCAGCGATTTGGAATCACTGTATTGATTTCCAGCCACTTATTGTCCGAAATCGAACAGATTGCGACCTCGGTAGGCATTATCAATGACGGTAAGATGATGTTTCAGGGCCGCATGGAAGAACTGCGGCGCCTCAGCCATTCCGCCATTCTGATCAAAACCCGGAATAATTTAATGGCTCGCGAACTCCTCGCCTCAAAAGGGTTTTCACCTGTCTTTCAGAAAGATTCCCTGGCGTTCAGAGGCATAACGGATGATATGGTGTCTCAAATTAACCGTTGCTTGGTTGAGTCAAATCTGGATGTCCTGCGCATTGAGGAACATACCAAGAACCTGGAAAGCATTTTTCTTGACATTACAGGGAAGGGGCGGAGCCTGTAGTGAAATCTGTCGGTCTGGAGTTTTACAAATTGCGCAACAAGCATATTTTTCTGATGATTCTGGCTTTTTTGACCGTCGAGATGCTCTGGGCGTTCACTGCAACTCAAATGGCCATTTCCCGAAACTCTCAGCATGGCGGTTGGCTGCCTCTGCTTATGACACTGGCCTCCATGAACGGTCTGTTTCTTCCTGTTCTTTCAGCGATATGCGTCTCCCGCATCTGTGATATGGAGCACAAAGGGAATACCTGGAAACTGCTGCTTTCGCTTTCCGTACCGCGGGGCAAGCTTTACGGCGCAAAATATGTTTGTGCCGCTATCCTCATGTTGGGAGCTTGCGTATTGCAAGTCCTTGCGGTTGCCGCGTTCGGCATCGTAAACGGGTTCGAGCAGCGGGTTCCTTTCGCGGAACTGCTCCAATTTCTATTCGGTGCCGTCTTGGCCAATATGGCGGTCATTGCGCTGCAGCAATGGGTATCGATGGCAATTAAAAATCAGGCTTTTGCGCTGTCTCTGGGCATGATCGGAGGCTTTATCGGTATGACGGCGGATTTGTTTCCCGTTGCCGTAAGAAGATTCTTATTATGGTCGTACTATACGGGAATGAGTCCTGTAACGCAAAGCTATGCTGACGAGGAAATTCACTTTGTAGGCAGAAGTGCGGGGGAACTCATCCCAACGGCGCTGTTGTTGGTTGCCGTGGGAATCGTTCTCTATACGGCGGGCAGCATCCACGTATCCCGACAGGAAGTTTGAGGAGGTTGTTTACGATGTTAAAACGATGTATTTCGGGGGAATGGATGAAGCTTCGCCATTCGCGAATCTGGATGATTCTGTTGCCGCTTCCGGTTCTGAGCGTGCTGATCGGCTGTGCCAACTTCTATATGAACAGGGCGGCGTTACAAAATGAATGGTACAGCTTGTGGTCCCAGGTTAGTCTGTTTTACGGAGAGTTTTTCTTTCCTGTCCTCATTGCGATTTGCTGCGCTTATATGTGCAGGCTGGAGCATTTCAACAAGAACTGGAATATGGTGATGACGGCGCCTGTCCCGACGGGCTACATTTTTCTCGCCAAGCTGGCGATGGTCGGCCTGCTTCTGGCTGTATCCCAGGGCTTCTTCTTCCTTCTATACTTCTGCGGGGGGAAGCTTATGGGCTTGCCCACGGCACTTCCGATGGAACTTCCCGGCTGGCTATTCAGAGGCTGGATGGCTTCGCTTGCCATCGGCGCCTTCCAACTGGCGCTGTCTCTGCGCGTGCGTAGCTTCGCGACTCCTGTCGGCATCGGCCTATGCGCATCTTTTCTTGGGTTGGGCATGTATGTGCTCCATTTCGGAATGCTGTTCCCGCATTCTCTACTGACCATTGGGATGGGGGTACTCAGCCAGAGCGGTCTTGCTTCGGCAGGGGATCACTTCCTATTTTTCGCAATGTGCCTAATGTATATCGCTCTCATCAGCCTGGTCGCCATACGCCGGATGCGGAACTCGGACGTCATGGCCTAAAATATAGACGGTATTGAAGTGAAGGTTGATCAGTTGGCGGCAGAAAGTCCTCACCGGCAGATGGAGACGGTTTATGAGTTGAAGGAAATGGGAACAAACAGGACTCGGCAACCTTTACTTTAGTTCGAGCAGATCATTCGGTACGCTCCATTTTGTGGTAATCTCATTCTGGATAGAATAACCCTGTCTTAAGGCTTAATAATGACGGGCGGGGAAAGCGGAATGGAGTGTAGATAACCGAGTGAAAAAAACAGCAACCCTTTTAGTATTGGCGGTATGTTTGATGCTGATGAGCGGAGTTCCCTCTCCGGCTCAAGCGAAGGAGCGGCAAACCAAGGCGATATGGGCTTGGGATTTCTATGAAGCCGCTTCGGACTCCAACAAAATCACGACTCTGTTGAAGTTCTTAAAGGAACAAGACATCAATTTGTTGTTTATCGGAACGAGCAAGACGCTGCCGGATCAGCCTGCGACTTACGAGGAACTGATTCGCAGAGCGCATGAGGAAGGGATTCGCGTCTTTGCGTTGGTCGGAAGAGCGGAGTGGGCTTTGGAGGGTCATCACCGCGAGGCGTTGGCGGAGCTTCAGGAGGTATTGTCGTTTAATGCTTCCCATCCGGACACCGTCTTTGACGGGATTCAGTTCGATATTGAGCCCCATGTTTTGCCGGAATACAAAACCAAGCGAGGTTCCGTAAGTTATCAATATCTACAGGTACTGAAGAAAATCGCCAAGGAGATCACCTCGAGCGGAGATCCTCTGGAGTTCAACGCGGCGATTCCTTGCTGGTACGCGACGGGGGAAACCCCGGTTATCGTTGAAACCGGCGGGGAGCGCAAACCGCTAAGCTATTTTGTATTGGACATCGTGGACACCGTATCCTTGATGGCTTATCGCGACACAGCCGACAGACAAATTCGCGCCTCTCTGGCCGAAGCTGATTATGCGGCGAAATTGGGCAAGAAGGTTTACATCGGCGCGGAGACCAGCCCGCCCAACGGCACCACGATCCTGAACGAAATTACCTACTATAACAAAGGCGCGGATTATATCAACCGGCAACTCAATTCGATCCGTTATTTTTATGCGAACCATGACGGGTTTGGAGGCATTGCCATTCATAACTACACCGCCTATAAAACCTTGATGAAGCAAAGCAACTGAGGACATTTGCTGCACGCCGGCCTTCCTGTCGAAATGAAGGAAATCCGGCGTTTTTTGTCGAATGGGTATTCTTATGATGAAAAGAAGAAAAATCGCAATGATTGTCGGCTTGTTTTTGCTGTTACTTACCGGGGTACGCCTCGCTTGGATTGACGCGCAGACGACTTCGACCCGAGTCAAAGCCGAAGAGGGGCGTTTGGACCTGCACCGGTGGATTCCTTCCGACAAACCGATTTTGTCCCTCGGCGGAGGGTGGAAGTTCTACCCGTCGCAACTGTTGACGCCCGACCTGTACGGCGCAATTGAACCGGAAGGGGGCGGCGAAACCGTAACGGTGCCCGGAAGCTGGAAGCGGGATTTATCGCCGCAGCGAAACTCCGCCTTCGGCTATGGGACGTATCGACTGCGCGTGTTGGTCCCGGAGGAAGGATTGCCGAAGCTGACCCTTCGCGTGCCGGGGCTATCTGCATCCTCGGCCTTGTACGTCAACGGCCGGCTGCTTGGCAACTCCGGTCATCCGGCGGATCGCGCTTCATCCTATACGGCCAGCAATGCGCCGTATTCCGTTACGTTCACAGCCGATCGCGGCGTTCTGGATCTCGTTCTGCAAGTCGCCAATTACGACGATCGCGTCATGGGCGGTCTGACGGAGCCGGTGAAACTCGGAACGGAACAAGCGATGCGCCGCGCTTATTGGTTCTCCGCCGGCTCGCAGGCGGCGATGTTCCTGCTGGCGATGATGCATGCCCTATATGCTTTCGTCCTGTACTTTATCGGTGCTCGTCAGAAGCCGCTTCTGCTCTTTTCCTTGTTGGCGCTTAGCGGGGCGGCGTCCGTTACTGTCGATCAGGAACGTCTGTTGTCAGCCTGGTTTGGCGTTGATTACGAAACGGGGTATAAGGTTTACTATCTGTCGTACCTGGGCACCGCTACGATGCTGCTGCAATATGTGAGAAGCTTGCTGCCCGGGTACCCGGTTCTTCGCCATTCCCGCTGGCACTTGGCCGTGTGCGGTGTTTTCGGGTTATGCGTTCTGGCGATGCCGGTCAGCATGTTCACTTATGCCGATGCATTGCATACGGCACTGATGCTGGTTGCTTTCGCGGCAGTCCCGGTCTTTCTCTATTTGGCGGTCCGAAGAGGCGTTCCCGACACGATTTATTTGCTGCTTGGAACCGTGGCCGTCGCGCTGAATCTCATTTGGGGAGTTATCAATTACACGCTGCTTCTCGATATCGGTTACTATCCTTTCGATATGTTGGCTATGTTCACCGCCTTTGCGTTGTATTGGTTTAAGCGGTATTTCCGCAACGCCGCCGAGACGACCAGACTGGCGAAACGGTTGCAGGAGGCCGACAAACTCAAGGACGAATTCCTGGTCCACACCTCGCACGAGTTGAGGAACCCGCTTCACGCGATTTTGAACATGGCCCAGACCGTGCTCGACAGCGGCGGGCGGTCCGATGAGGAAGCCAATCGTTCGCGCCTGAACTTACTGGTTTCGGTGGGGAGACGCATGTCGCTCCTTCTGAACGACTTGATCGACCTGACCCGGCTGCGGGAAAATCGGCTTCGATTAAAGCCGGCGCCTCTCCGCCTTCAATCGGCGGCCGCGGGCGTGCTGGACATGATCCGGTTTATGACCGACGGTAAGCCGATCAAGCTGGAGAACCGGATCCCGGATTCGCTGCCGCCGGTGCTGGCGGATGAGAACCGACTGGTGCAAATCATGTTCAATCTGTTGCATAATGCCGTCAAGTTTACGAAGGAGGGATTCGTTGCGATCGAAGCGGAGGTCGAAGGGGAGAAGGTGATCGTCCGCATTTTCGATACCGGGATCGGGATGGACCCAGCTACGGCGGACCGGATCTTCCAGCCTTACGAACAAGGCGCGGAGCAAACGGATACGAATGCGGCCGGGTTCGGACTGGGTCTTGCGATCACGAAGCAGCTGGTGGAGCTGCATCAGGGAGAGTTGTCGGTCAGCTCGACGCCGAACGTTGGCTCCGTGTTCCGGTTCACCTTGCCGGTGGCGCAACTGAACGGGGCCGCGGATACGGCGAATCCAGTCGCCGTTCTTCAGCCGAGCGAGGAGGAAGAGTCGCTTGATCGCGTCGAAACGGCCGCCGCCTCTCTGCCGGAAGCTTCCGCGCTTGCAGATCGCCCCCGCATTCTGGCCGTCGATGACGATCCGGTCAACCTGCGTGTGCTGACGAACGCGCTCGCTCCGGATCCATACGAGATCGTGACGGCAACGAGCGGCTCCGAGGCTTTGGCCCTTCTGAATTCCGGCGATTGGCAGTTGCTCGTCGCGGATGTGATGATGCCGGAAATGTCCGGTTATGAGGTCGCTCGAACGGTACGCTCGTTGTTTTCCCATTCCGAGTTGCCGATTCTGCTGCTTACGGCCCGATACCGGACGGAGGATATCGAAGCAGGGTTCCGGGCCGGAGCCAACGACTACATCGTCAAACCTGTCGACGCCCATGAACTAAGGGCCCGGGTGAAAGCTCTCACGGATGTGGCCAAGGCCGCGCGGGAACAGTCGCGTTTGGAAGCGGCCTGGCTGCAGGCCCAAATTCAGCCGCATTTTCTGTTCAATACGCTGAATTCCGTAGCCGCGCTCGTCGAAATCGATCCCGACCGCATGCGCAACCTGCTGTTGGCGTTCAGCGATTACTTGCGGGCCAGCTTCGATTTCGCCAACCTGGAACGGCTGGTACCGCTGCGGAAGGAGCTGGAGCTGGTGCGAGCTTATCTATATATCGAGAAGGAGCGTTTCGGCGACCGGCTACAAGTGGAGTGGGAGACGGACGTCCGGCTCGAATTGCACGTCCCGCCGCTATCCGTGCAGCCCTTGGTGGAGAATGCGGTCCGGCATGGCCTGCTCGGGCGCATCCGGGGAGGCACCGTTCGAGTCCGGGTGCGCGATTTAGGGAACGGCGCGGAAATAGCCGTCGAGGATAACGGGATCGGCATGGACCCCGAAACGCAGAGGCGGGCTTTGAACCCGGAAGAGCCGCTCGGCATAAAATCGGGCGTTGGCCTGGCCAACACCGACCGCCGTTTGAAGCAGCTTTTCGGGAACGGCCTGCAATTTCAAAGCGCGCCCGGACAGGGAACGACCGTTTCCTTTGTCGTCCCCAAAGTGACCGCCAAACGAACCGGCGAGTCCCCGGAACGGTAGCTAACTTTTAGGAGCCCGCATTCGATGCGGGCTCCGCGTTTTACTTCGATGTTCCAGGCCGGAAGCGAATTAATGTAAAAAAACGGACAATAAACACGAACATACATTCCTTTGTTTTGTGATATGATTTTTTTAAATTACGGCATGGGGAGGAAAGAGATGAAGCAAAAGTTGATTGCCGAATTAGGTGAATTTTTGACCTTTGTTGAAGCATTGGACGGCTTAAGCGATGAAGTTTGGTTCTCGCCATTAAGCGAAGGAAAATGGAGCATCCACGATATCATCATCCATGTTATGAAATGGGACGAGTACTTTAACGAGGTTACGTTTCCGCTTTTAGCCGAGAATGGGGCTCCGGAATTAACGGAGCATCCGGACTATTTGGGATACAATGAGCAATCCGTCCTTTATGGGAAGGGCAAAACCAAGCGGGAAGCGGTGGAAGAAACGATAGGGAACCGCCGGCTTTTGTTGGATCAACTGGATAGGTTGGAGGAGCGCAAGTTCACGATGGTTTATCCGGGCGAACGAGGATTTACGTTGGAGACTTACCTTAGGACATTTTTTATTTCTCACGACAAACACCATATAGGTCAGATCCGGGATTATTTAGAAACAAATTAACGGCGTTGCGAGGGTTACTACCTTCGTAACGCCGTTTTCCCTTTTTTGCAACCTGTCGGATATAGCGCGCGATTGAGCAAGTAAATCAGGCGGTTTATGAGACGAAATGTAAAAGTGCATCTCATTTCGCGCCATTTCTCATTTCCAGACGTGTGTAATGCAAAAGTACATTTGATAAAGGAGTAAATGGAAAATTATAGTAAATATAACGAGAATGAGATGCACTTTTGCACTCGAACCGGTGTGAACGCCGATTTAGATGAAATTCACCTGCACTTTTACATTTCGTAGTACTTGCCCGTGATGGACCGGCGTGAATCGGACCCAGCCCAGGCTCATGTCCAGGCTCAGTCCAAGCTCAGTCCAAGCTCATGTCCAAGCTCAGTCTAAACTCAGCCCTAGCTCAGTCCAACCCCTAGCCTTCCTAATCCGAGGTCAACATTGTTTCCTTTACCGGCTTTTTCATTTACAGAAGATTAACACGCGGATGATACCGCCTTGATGTTCACTCTGTAAGATGAGAAACATGTGGGACCGTTCCCAGCCGGGAATGCTTCCGTTATACGGAGACTCAAGTGAAGGAGGGTGAGCAAATTTGCTGGTTCTGGACATGAAAGGACGCGTTGCGCCTGAGGATTCCAAAACCCATGTCCGCATTCCGTTTCAGATTGATCAGGGTTGCAGCGTGCTGCAACTGCGGTTCGAATATGGGCCGAAAGTGCTCGAAGATCGAGAACGGTCTCTGCAGTTGTTGCAGCAAAGTTTCGAATTCTATTTGCTGCCGGAACAAAGGGAGTCCGCGTTAGCCCAGGCAGACAGTTATTTGCCGCTGAAAAACCTGATCACGCTCTCGCTCGACGATCCGACCGGCTATCGCGGGGCTTGCCACCGTCATGACCCCGTGCAGGAGCTGGCGCTCTCGGCAGGCCAGGCTTCGCCCGGACTCCTGCCGGGGCCCCTTCCCGCGGGAGATTGGCGGATTACGTTAAGCATTCACTGCATCGTGACCGAAGCTTGCGAGTATCAGTTGCAAATCCGGACACATGGAAAGGAGCTGGAAGCGAGATGAGGTGGCTGGCTTGCGAACTGCATACGCATACGCTGCACAGCGACGGCGTTCAGACGCTGGATGAGTTGGCCGCAGGAGCGGCGAAGCTCGGATTTGATGCGATCGCCCTGACGGACCATAACACGATGTCCGGGCTAGCCGGGAAGGAGGATGTCGCCAGCCGGCACGAGCTGTTGATCGTGCCCGGTATGGAGTGGACGACCTTCCACGGGCATATGGTCACGATCGGGTTAAGTGAATATGCCGACTGGCGGGAAGCCGAGCGCAGCCGGATTGAGGAAGGGATCCGAGCGGTCCATCGGCTTGGAGGGATCGCCGGCTTGGCCCATCCGTTCCGGATCGGGAGTCCAGCGTGTACCGGCTGCTATTGGGAATACGAGCTGCGGGACGGGGCTGTCGTCGACTATGTCGAGGTCTGGTCCGGAACGTTCGCCCCGATTCGCACCAACAATCGGCGAGCCTATGCCTGGTGGACCGACAAGCTGAACGAAGGTTGGCGAATCTCCGCGACATCGGGCCGGGATTGGCATGCGCAGACGGATACGGATGAACCGCTGTCCGTTACGTATCTTGGCATCCCGGATGGCGAGCACCCGACAGAGGCGCATCTGGTCAGCGCGCTTCGGGAAGGGAGGGCCACGGTGACGGTAGGTCCGCTACTGTTGCTGTCCGTAAGGATCGGCGGCCAAAGTTACGGCCTCGGCTCCGTGATCCCGTCCCCGTTGCATGCGGAAGATCAGGGGGAGCTGCTCGCCAACATCACGATCGACTTCTCGGTCAGGCCAGGATTATGGTCCTTGCCCGAACAAACCCTCAAGCTCATTTTATGCTCCGACCGCGGCCAGGAACTGGATCTGGAGGTAACGTGGAGCAAGACGATCTCGGACGAACCGCTCTGTATAGCCGGATTAACGGTTCCGCGCGGACCGAGAACCTGGCTGCGAGCCGAGCTATGGGGCCTGGTGCACGGCGTCCATGCGTTAATTGCTTTTACCAACCCGGTGTATTTCGATTAAGGAGGTATTTCATGGCATGAATCCATTTCCCCTTGTGACTGCTCACACCGGATGCATGGGCTGTCCGGATCATTCCCTGGCTTCCCTGCGCGCCGCATTAGCTGCTGGCGCAGATATCTATGAGGATGATATCCAGGTCACCCGGGATGGGCGGCTTGTCCTGGCCCATGACGACGAAGTATCCCTGACGGGGGGACAGCAGGGCAGGATATCGGAGTTGACGCTGGCGGAACTGGACGAACAATCGGCGGAGGAACGGATTCGGCCGGAAGCCGTGTTGCGCTGGATGAAGAAAACCGGAAGAACGATGAACCTGGACATCAAATCCGCTGCTTGCTTGGAGCCGGCGGCTGCGATGCTGGTCCGGTTGGAGATGACGGATCAAGCCTTCTTCAGCGGTTGCGAATACGCGCTTGCGCTGGAAGCCGATCGCATCGCCCGGCAAATTCGCAAGCTGCTGAATGTAAACATCGACAGCTTCCTGACTAGCCCCTATAGCGATGCGGTTGCCAGAGCGTGTGATGAAGGCCGTTCGGCGAGATGTTTGGGTTTAAACGTTCCGTACAAGTTAGTTCGTCCGGAGCTCCTGGTTGCTGCGCGACAAGCGGGACTGGCGGTATACGTTTGGACCGTTTCAGATCCTGCCGACATGCGCCGGTTGGCCGGCATGGGGGTCGATTCAATAACGACCCGCGATGTGACTGCGCTTCTGGCGGTGAAAGCCGATGCGAATCCCAATGAAGGGGGGAGTCCGCGTTGAGTCACAAGCCCAACCATGGCTTGCGGGAGTTAGCCCAGTTGGCGGGGGTGTCCAAGTCCACGGCCTCCAGGGTCATCTCCGGCAACGGGTATGCCAGCCCCGAGGTGAAGGCACGCGTGCTGCAAGCGGCAGAAGCGCTCCGTTATAAGCCGAATGCCGTTGCCCGGGCCATGGTGACCAAGCGGACGAACAACCTGGGCGTCATCGTATTCCGCGACCAGCCGCCGATTGTCTCGCATCCGTTGTACGGCAAAATGATTGACGAAATCCTCGTAGCCTCGGAAGCGCGCGGTTATTCCGTCTTCCTGAAAACGGACCGGGAGATGAGTCTGCGCTCCACCGATTACTTGCTGGAACAGCGAGTGGACGGACTGATTCTGGTCAGCCGGCTGCAGAAGAACGTGATTGATTATGTCAAGAAATTCAATCTGCCTTACCTGATGGTCAACGGCTCGACCGACGACCCTGACGTCATCCATCTGGTCAGCAACGATGAAGCCGGCGGCGCACGGGCGGCCGACTACTTGTATGGGCTCGGGCATCGCAAATTTCTAATCCTTGCCGGTCCGGTCGAGCATCGCAGCCATTCGCTGCGTTTGGCGGGATTCACTCGCCGCCTGGAGCAGTTGGGCATTTGTTCGTGCTCCGATGCTGTGAGCATCGTTCCCTCACCAGAATCCAGCTTTAACTACGGGTTCAAGCGGATGGAGGAGCACTACCTGGCGTTTCGGGATCAGGGTTATACCGCCTTATTCACGACGAATGACATGCTGGCGCTTGGGGCGATGAAGCTGCTGCTGGATCGCGGAGTTCGAATTCCGCAGGAGGCGGCGGTGATGGGCTACGACGACATTGAGCTTGGCAAGCTGTATACGCCGTCGTTGTCTACGGTCAGCGTCGATGCGACCGGCATCGGCAGAGACGCAGTTGACATGCTGGACAAGCTGATCCGCGGTCAGACGGATTTGCCGAAGCGGGTGGAATACGAAAGCCGTGTCGTTATCCGCCAATCAACCTAAAGGAAGGGAGTGACCCGAATGTTATGGTACTGGAAAAAGGTGGGGGCAAAAAGGATCATCGAGTTTGGGCTGCTGACGATTTTTGCGGTATTTTTCGCCGGCCCGCTCTTGAATCTGCTCGTGCTCGCCTTCAGTGAGAAGTGGAGTTATCCGGATGTATTGCCCGAGGCTTGGGGATTCAAATGGTGGAATTTCGTTCTGGCGAAGGACGATATCGTCTCCTCCATCTCGTTGTCATTCTTGATCGCGGCGATCGTGACGGCCTTATCGATCGTCATCTGTATTCCGGCGGCCTATGCGTTCGCCAGACTCCAGTTCCCGCTAAAGCGGATGTTTCTGTTCTCGTTCCTGCTGACGCACGCGTTCCCGAAGATGGGGCTGTACGTCTCAATTGCAGTACTGTTCTACCGGATCGGTCTTATGAACACGTTACTGGGCGTCGTATTGATTCACATGATTAACGTACTGATGTTCATGACCTGGATTCCGACGGCCGCGTTCCGCAACGTGCACCGGGCCCAGGAAGAATCCGCCCGAGACGTAGGGGCCAGTCCGTTTCGAGTATTCCGCAGTATCACCCTGCCGATGGCGATGCCCGGCATTATGGTCGCCTCGGTCTTTACGTTCCTGAACTCGCTGGATGAAGCGCAGGGGACCTTCCTCGTCGGCATTCCTGATTTCAAGACGATGCCGGTTGTGATGTATTCCATTATTTCGGATTTTCCGAGCAGCGCCGGCGCGGTGTTCTCCATCATCCTGACCTTGCCGACGATCCTGCTGCTGGTCGCCGCGCAGCGACTGGTCAGCGCCGATGTGCTCGCCAGCGGATTCCAAACGAAATAAGCATTTTTCAAGAGAAGGGGGCAGCAAAATGCAGTTGGCGGTACGTGATTTAACGAAACGCTACAAGACGGGAGACGGAGTCAGCCACATTCATCTGACGGTGGAACGAGGCGAGCTTGTTACGCTGCTTGGTCCTTCGGGCTGCGGCAAAACGACGGTACTGCGTAGCATCGGCGGTTTTCTCGAGCCGGATTCAGGCGACATCCTGATCGAAGGCCAAAGTGTGATCGGACTGCCGCCCGAGAAGCGCCCGACCTCGATGGTCTTCCAAAGTTATAATCTCTGGTCGCACATGTCCGTATTTGACAACCTCGCCTTCGGGCTTAAAATCCGCAAGATGCCAAAGACCGAAATACGCGCTGCGGTCGCCGATGCGCTCAAGCTGGTCCGGTTGTCGGGGTACGAGAAGAAGTACCCGGCCGAATTGTCGGGCGGCCAGCAACAACGTGTTGCCCTGGCCCGGTCTCTGCTGCTCAAGCCGTCGGTCTTGCTGCTGGACGAGCCGTTTTCGGCGCTTGATGCCAAGCTGCGGCACGAAATGCGCGAGGAGCTTCGCGAAATTCAGATGCAAACCGGCCTCACGATGGTATTTGTTACGCATGACCAGGAGGAGGCCTTATCGCTCTCTGATCGCATCGTGGTGATGAATCACGGGCGTATTGAACAGATTGCCGGTCCGCAGCAGATCTACGATACGCCCGAGTCTCTATATGTAGCCGGCTTTATCGGCAAAATGAATTTTTTGGAGGGGGTGGCAGATGAAACGAGCATTCGGATCGGCGAGCTCCGGTTTCCGAACGAGAAGCGGCTCAGCGGCCGGATAACCGCGGCGATCCGGCCGGAAGACGTAATCTTGGGCGAATTAGCGGAGAGTGGAGAGAGGTTGGAAGGGAAGATCAAGCAGGTGATGGTGCTTGGGCATTACGCCGAGGTGACCGTCGAGTTGGCCGGATGGGGGACGCTGCGGACGTTCCAATCGAAGGAAGCAACGCAGCGCTTATCTATCGGCAAGGAAGTTGGCGTCAAGATCGTCAAATTGATCGGGTTTCCGTCAGGCGAACCCCAATAAGGGAGGATAAACGAAATGCGATCCAAAAAACCATGGTTAACTCTTTTGTCTACCGCATTAATCACGATGACAGTGCTTGCTGGTTGCGGCGGCGGAGCCGGAAACGGGGCGGCGACAAATGCGGCATCCGCAGGTGAATCGACGGCAGCTCCGGCAGCCGCCAGCGCGCCGGTGAAATTTAACTTCTATTTTACGGGTTCGCAGAACGTTAAGGATCTATGGGATACCCTGGTTCCCATGTTCGAGAAGCAAAACGATCAAGTGGATGTGAACCTGGTGTATATTCCGTCGGGGACCGGCGCAGAGCCGACCTACGACCGCATCTTGGCCGCGAAGCAAGCCGGCAAAGGCTCAGGCGACATCGATCTGTACGAGGACGGCATCGGTGTGGTTGCGCAAGGCACCAAGGACGGAGTGTGGCAGCAATTGGATACGAATGCGATCCCCAACCTGGCGAAGGTGAATGCCGATACGATGAAGGATGTGGACCATTACGCGATTCCTTATCGATCCTCCGCCGTCGTTCTGGCTTACGACAGCACGAAAGTGACCAACCCGCCGAAGACATTGGACGAGCTGCTTACCTGGATTAAGGAACACCCGGGGCAATTTGCCTATAACGACCCCTCCACCGGCGGTTCCGGCAGTTCGTTTGTGCAAACGGTCATCTATAAAGATCTTCCGGAAGAGGATATCCACAATGCCGATCCCTCTGTCATGAGCCAATGGGAACCCGGGTTCCAGACGCTCAAAGAGCTGGGGCAATACGTCTACGGCGACGGCATTTACCCTAAGAAAAATCAAGGCACGCTGGATCTCCTGATGAACGGTGAAGTTGCATTGATTCCGGCATGGTCGGACATGGTCCTGCAGCAACTCAACGAAGGCCTGCTGCCCGATACGATTAAAATGCAGCAAATTACGCCCGGCTTCAACGGCGGCCCGACCTATCTGATGGTGAACGGGGAATCCGAGAAGAAAGAGGCAATTTATCAGTTCCTGGAGTTCGTCTTGTCGCCGGAAGCCCAAACCGTTATTGTGGAGAAAATGAACGGGTTCCCCGGCATCGAGTTGGCGAATATGCCGCAGGAAATGCAAGACAAGTTCAAAGGGGTTGCCGAGGGCTTCCGAACCTTCAACATTGGGGATCTCGGCACTGAAATCAACAAACGCTGGCAGAGCGAAGTTGCTGCGCAATGAGGAAGGAATGGAAGCAAGCGATGGCGGGGCTGGCGATGGTCCTCCCCTCCTTCGCAATTCTGCTGATCGTCGTCATCATCCCGATTATCCAATCCTTCTTTCTGAGCCTCACGAACGAGACAGGGGGGATGGATTTAAGCCGTTACCATTACCTCTTTGCTGATAAGGGGATGAGGACAAACCTCCTGTTCACTCTGCGGATTACATTGATCACCTGCGCGCTTGTGCTGCTCGTCAGCTACACGCTCGCAGTATACATGCGCTTCAATCAGGGACCGATCGTTGAGCTGATCCGGAAAACCTATATGATCCCCTTATTTATCCCGGGGGTCATCGCGACCTATGGACTGATCAATCTGCTGGGTAATCACGGATGGCTCGCACGTCTGCTCGCCCAGATCGGCCTTACGCTGCCGCGGATCATTTTCGACGAGAAAGGGATTATCCTCGCGAATCTCTGGTTTAACATCCCGTTTACGACCATGCTGCTCAGCTCCGCGCTGGCCGGGATTCCCTCGTCGGTCATCGAAAGTGCGAAAGACGTTGGCGCGGGGAGATTCCGATTGTTTGCCCGGTTTATTTTCCCGCTTTCCTACAAAACGTTCCTCGTTGCCCTGACCTTCGTGTTCATGGGGGTGATCGGCTCGTTTACAGCCCCGTTCCTGCTGGGCGCCAACTCGCCGCAGATGCTGGGCGTTTCCATGCAGCAGGTGTTCAGCGTCTTTCAGGAGCGCGAGCAAGCGGCGGCGATGGCGTTCTTTTCCTTCTTGCTGTGTTCGGTGCTTGGGGCATTTTATATCCGCTCGATGGCCAAGGAAGAGAACGTCAAAATATAGAGGATCGCCGCCCCCACTTCACCCCGATGCGGGGTTCTTTTTTGTTTATATTCAACTCTTCCATTGATTCGGAGTTTAAGTTCATTTAAAGTATAATAAAATTGAAATTTACATAATCGAGAGGGGATGGCCGTGAATAACGCAGACAGGTCAATTCATTCAGCACCAAAGGAGCCGTGGAGAAGGAATATCATCCTTTTCCTGAGCAGCCAAACCATATCCTTATTTGGTTCTTCGCTGGTGCAATATGCAATCATGTGGTACATCACGCTGAATACCCAATCGGGGATCATGATGACGTTGTACATCATCTGCGGTTTTATCCCGACGTTTCTTCTATCCCCGGTGGCGGGCGTATGGGCGGACCGCTACAATCGGAAGGTGCTCATCATGCTGGCAGACGGCATGATCGCGTTGGCTACGCTCATCATGGCGCTTCTGTTCCTGACAGGCTATAAGGAAGCTTGGCTGCTCTTCGCCATCTCTGCAATCCGGGCGCTTGGCTCTGGCGTACAGACGCCGGCGGTAGGGGCAATACTGCCGCAGATCGTTCCCTCGGACCGCTTAACCAAGGTGAACGGGATCAACGGAAGCATTCAAGCTGTGATTATGTTTGTCTCGCCGATTGTCAGCGCTGCGTTGCTAACAGTAGCCACGCTTGAGACCATCTTCTTTATCGATGTGGTTACGGCAGCGATTGCCATTTTGACGCTGCTGCTTTATTTTCGAATCCCCTCGCATCCCAAAGCTTCTGACCAATCGGCGTCCAGCTATTTCAACGACTTGAAAGAGGGATTGGCTTATATACGCAGACAAGCCTATTTGAAATCCTTTTTTGCATTCTTGGCGGTGTTCTTTATTCTGATGGCGCCGGCCGCCTTTCTAACCCCGCTTCAGGTTACCCGCAGCTTCGGCGATGAGGTGTGGCGGCTCACTGCGATCGAAATCGCCTTTTCTGTCGGGATGATGGCGGGAGGGGGATTAATTGCGGCATGGGGCGGATTCCGGAACAAGGTTCACACGATGACTTTGGCCACCGTTCTGATGGGGGCGTGTACCCTCTTGCTTGGTGTCGTTCCCGTATTTTGGATCTATCTGGTATTTATGGCCGTGTTCGGCGTGGCCATGCCGGGATTTAACACACCAACCATGACGATGATTCAGGAAAAGGTAGATGAGAACTATCTGGGCCGCATCTTTGGCGTATTCAGCATGATCTCCACGTCCATGATGCCGCTTGGGATGCTGATTTTCGGTCCCATCGCCGACGCCGTACCGATTGAATGGGTGTTGATCGGTACGGGGCTTCTGATTCTGTTCCTGTCGATCTTTCTCGGAAGGAACCCAGCGTTGCTGGAGGCAGGCAAACCGAAGGTGCAGGAATCCATCGGTGAAATCTAGAGGAGGGCAGGATCCCGTCAGGGACCTGCCTTTTATCATGGTCGTCCCGGAGATTGTGTTGTGATCGCGGGGAGAGGTCATGAGACGCATCTGATCGTGAAGGATCAGCGGATTCCTTTTGACGACCGGCAAGTGATATGGGAAGAGCTGGCGTCCAGAACGAACCTTTCAGTTCCAGAAATTTGAGTGAATGACAAGGTTGAAGTCAATAGGCGTGAAAATGTTGAACCTTTATGTTAAAATGAAGTGGATTTGAGGAAAAAGGAAGGTGCATTCATGATTTACCTCCAAAATGGCAAGCTCGTTAGGGAACTTCGCTCCGTACAAATGTCCAGGATGAAGCATTGTGCGGAGCTTAATCGGGAAGCTTAGCTTCCTGCATTCATCGGTTGAAAGCACGGTACTTGGCAGCATAGGGGAGACCTAGGCTTATTTAAGTACAGCTTTGAACCGGGAATGCTTAGATTAGAGGGCCAAGGACAATGTTTTGTCCTTGGTCCTTTGTGTTTTTTGGGGTTCCCCTAAGCAGAGGACCGGCGCTACTTGCGCCTGTTTCTCTGCTTTTTTTATGATTTGAAAGAGAAGAGGGATTTGACATGAGTTTATTGGAAATGAACGAAATCACCCATCGATTTGGGGATAAGGAATTGTACCGCGGAGCTTCCCTGGAATTGCATCCAGGTGAGCACATGGGACTAGTCGGTCAAAATGGAGCGGGGAAGAGCACGTTGATCCGCATGTTGACCGGCGAGGTTATTCCAGATCAAGGACGGATCAAGTGGAAGCCGCGGCTGCGTCTGGGTCATCTGGATCAATATGCCCGAATCCCGGGGACGGTATCGATCCGGGAATACATGAAGACGGCGTTCGATGAGCTTTATGCCCTGGAACGGAAAATGACGGAGATTTATCAAGAGGTCGCGAAGACCGGGGACGAGAGCAAGCTGAAGCAGGCGGCGTTATGCCAGGAGAGGCTGGAGGCCGGGGATTTTTACGGGATTGAAAGCCGGATCGATCAGACCGCAACGGGATTAGGGATTCAAGCGATGGGAATGGAGCGTCCAATGTCGGAGTTAAGCGGCGGACAGAGGGCGCGGGTCATCTTGGCCAAGCTGTTGCTGGAGGAACCGGACGTGCTGCTGCTTGATGAGCCCACCAATTTTCTGGACCGGGAGCATGTAGATTGGCTGGCCGGTGCGCTGGCGGCATTCCGCGGAGCCTTCGTCGTCGTGTCTCATAACGCTGCGTTCCTGCAAAGCGTGACGACGTGCATTTGCGACATCGAGTTCGGGACGATCCGGAAATACCCGGGCAGTTACAATGATTTCCTGCGGCAGAAGGAGCATCTGCGACGCGATTATGAACGGCGTTATGAAGCGCAGCAGAAGAAAATTGAGGCTACGGAAAGCTTTATTCGCAAAAATATCGCCGGTGTCAACAGCAAAATCGCCCAGGGTCGCCGCAAACAGCTGGAGCGGATGGAGCGAATCAATCCTCCAGGCCGAACGTCTTCGCCGGTATTCCGGTTTCAGGAACTGCCCCCGCCCGGACGGGTTGCACTGGAGACCAGGCGACTTGCGGTTGGATATGGACGGCCGCTGCTGTCACCGCTTAGTTTTGAAGTGCAGGGCGGAGAGAAGCTGGTCATTTCGGGTTTCAACGGGATCGGCAAATCGACGCTGCTAAATACCTTGGTGCGAAAACTGCCTCCTCTGGCAGGGGAATATCGCTTTGCGGACAGGGTGCGTATTGGTTATTTCGAGCAGAACCTCATTTGGGAGGATCCGACCTTAACGCCAATCGAATATCTCACTGGTTATCGGCCCGATTTGGACGGCAAGACCATCCGCAGACATTTGGCTCACTGCGGCGTTCCCCATACGTTGGCTGTACGGGCGATCGGAACGTTGAGCGGCGGGGAGCAGTCGAAAGTTAAATTATGCCGGTTGCTGCTGACTCCCTGCAATTTTCTGATTTTGGACGAACCCACCAATCATTTGGATCAGGAAGCCAAGGAAGCGCTCCGCCAGGCTTTAATCGGGTTTCAAGGCAGTGTACTGCTCGTTTCCCACGAACATTCCTTCTACGAAGCTTGGGCGGATCGCGTCATGCGGATCGGGAAATAAGCGGATATCTCATGAACAAAGGCGCCCTCATCTTAATTGGGGCGCCCTTTTAGAATAATATTGTTCGCTTTGCCCATATCGAGGGCTACCTTGCCTGTCAACGCCGCAATTTGTTCGGCCAGAACCACCGCGTTGACTCCGCAGGAGATGAAGGCGACATCAAAGCTGTCCTTGTGGGAAGCGATCCATTTTATCGTACTGCGGTAATCCTGCCATTGGCTGAAGGGGAGGGCATGAACAACCTTTTGTTTGTAGGGCTCCTTTTCGAGCATTTCCTTAATAAGCTGGGCTTCTCGCGTAATAACGAGGATTCTCCGACCCGATAAGACGGACCAGAATTCCGTCATCCGGGCCAGTTCCCGATTCACGCCGGCATGACATACCCTCGCCGGCCGGAGTTTGTAATGGGCGAATATTTGATCCGTTAGCGGTCTTTTCAAATAACTCGGCGCGTTGATCGTATCGTCGCCTGCGGGCAGAATTCCGACGACGGAAGCCCTCCGGACCGAAGAGACCAGGGCATTGCGGAGCGGCAGATTCGGCAGGGTAACCCCTTTTTCGCCGCGGTTGGCTTTGATCGCCCACCTTTCCTGCAGCACTTTCGAGATTGGCCAGACCTCATGCTGAGACATCACCAAGTTCTCGCCGTCGCCGATTCGCACCAGCGAGAAAGGCTTCCGGTCCTTAACGGCATCCTCGATATGCCGCAGCAAGTCCCGGGTTTCCAGATAAATTTGTTGCATCGAAGTTTTCCTTCCTTTCGCACATTGATCATTTTAGTCTATGATTTTGAATCCCGTTCGAATTGTGTGCTTGTACCGCGAGTCGAAGAGACGGTTCGCTTGACTATTTTTGCTGTCACCTATGGAATACGTCCTGTCCTTGCATAGATGTCTAGCATATAGTGAAAGATCGGTAGCCCTGCAATGCAAGAGTCCCAGCAATTCGGCGGGCTGAATGACAAGGAGGGATAACATGTCGAAAAAAGTGGTGATCGAAAGCAACTTCAATACGTTTGGTTTTGACCCCCAACGGTTCACGCGGCCTTGGTTAGAGAAAAGGATCGCCATCTTTCGCAACTTTACGTTGAATTCGTTGAAAGCCCAGACTAATCAGAACTTTCTGGCGGTGTTCAAGATCGCCGAAGGAACCGAAGCGATCGTGGCGGATATTTTGTCCAAACAACCGCCGCTTCCGAGTAATATCTGGTTCGGGACGAACCGCGACAGCATCGAGCGGATCAAGGCTTTTGCCGGAAAAAGCGTTGATTTGTATGTCGCCCGGCTAGATTCCGACGATCTGTACCATAAGACGTACGTGCAGCAGTTGTATGATTATGTTCCGAAGCCCGGAACGGTCGCATTGATCAATCAGAACGGGTATTTGTGGGACAGCGTACATGGGGAAATGGCGCCGACCTTTCATCGTTCCCCGCAATTTTACGTTTACTTGTACAAGACGGCTGAGTATTTGTCCGGCTACCGCGTCAAGCTCCCGGGTCGAGGAACACACGGCAACGTAATTGATCTGCCGCATGAATTGCTCGCGCCGCGCAACTACGTAAACGTCATCCATCAAGACAATACTTCCGCCAAAAAAGTGCCGCCCCGCGACCGGTTAAGCCCCGGAGATATCCGCAAAGTGCTGAAAGAATTTATGGGATAGCCGCCGTTTCTTCTCGGAAGAAGGAGGTGAGTGTTTATGGTAAACGACGACCGGGTCAACGAACGTTACTACGGGTTGGTGAATTCGACCAAATCCCAAGATGCGACGCGCGCCAGAATCCATTGGATCTGCCGGCGCGTTGCCGGCAACCGGGTGCTGGACGTCGGATGCAGTCAGGGAATCACTTCGATCCTGCTGGGAAGGGAGGGACGAAGGGTTGTCGGGATCGATTTGGAGGAGAAGGCCATTCAATATGCGCGTACAGAGTTGTCCCGGGAATCCGTTCCGGTTCGCTCCAAGGTTCAGTTCAAAGTGGCCGACGTTACGGAGTTGCCGGGTAAACGGCTCTTTGATACGGTCATTTTGGGACAAATTCTGGAGCATTTCGCTAATCCCGAGCTTTTGATCAGCCAGGCCTATCGACTGTTGGGCGACGGAGGAACCCTTATTGTAACGGTGCCTTACGGGTATCATCCGTTCCACGATCACAAGCAAACCTTCTATGCCGGGAATTTGGGGAGTTGTCTGGATCCCTGGTTTGAGATCGCGGGGCTGGAAATGCAACATCATTATCTGTGCTGCGTTGCCGTGAAACGAAGAGAGGTACGGACCAAAGGATTGCCGGACGCCGATATGCTGAAAGCTTGGATGGATTTTGACAGCAAGCGGTTTGCCCAGATCGAACGTGAGCATCTGCAAGCCATGAAACAGCGAAAAAAAGCGCTGGAGCAAGCTTACGAGCAGTTGAAACAGCTGCGCAGCGGCAAACTGAAATAGAAAGGTCGCGTTCGTCTCGGTCTTTGCACCGATTACGGTTCGCGCCTATATGCGGCGCACTTAAACAAACAAAGCCGGAAGACGATTCGTCTATCCGGCTTTGCTAGGTTGTTCGGGTAGGGCGATTTACTTCGCCTTTTACGTAGTGCGTGCGGCAGCCGCTGCGCAGAAGCGCTCCAGAGCCTCCTGCAGCAACGAACGCGGACACGCCAGGTTGATCCGCAGAAATCCCTCGCCGTTCTGACCGTAAATCGAACCTTCTGTAAAGGCGATTTTAGCTTCCTTGTACATCAGTTGCTTCAGCTCGGATTTACTTAAGCCCAGCGCTCGGCAATCGACCCATAGCAAGTAGGTGCCCTCGGAAAGAACAGGGGCGGCCGCCGGCAGATGCTCCAAGAGGTAGGCGACCGCAAAATCGCGGTTAGCGCGGATGTAGTCCAGGACGGCGTCCAGCCAATCCTCGCTTTGCGTATACGCCGCAATGGTGGCGGAAGGCCCGAAATAGTTCAGAGAGCCGATGGCCAGCGCCTTGATCCGTTCCGCGAACTGCTTGCGGATCGCCACGTTCGGAATGATCGTATACGCCGTAGCCAGCCCGGGGATGTTGAACGTCTTGGAAGGGGCCGCACAGGTGATCGTAATGCCGGCGAGCGCCTCGGAGAGAGACGCAAGCGGTAAATGACGATGGCCTGGAAAGACCAGGTCGCCATGAATTTCGTCCGAAACGACCTTCACTCCGTATTTCAGGCACAGCTCGCCAAGCCGTTCCAACTCTTCCCGGTTCCAGACCCGCCCGCCGGGATTATGGGGACTGCACAGCAGCATCAACTTGGCGCCGCCTTGCATCAGCGATTCCAGGTGGCCGTAATCCATACGATAACGTCCATCCTCAAGAATTAAGGGATTTTCGGCGACCTCCCTTCCATTATTCCGAATGACATCATAGAACGGGTTATATACCGGAGATTGCAGAATGACCCGATCTCCCGGTTCGGTTAAGACCTGGACGGCAACGCCAAGGGCAGGCACGACGCCCGGGGTGTCGGTCAACCAGGACGCTTCGACGTTCCAGCCATGCCGCCGTTCCAGCCAACCGGTGATGGCCTCGAGGTATTCATTAGGTCGGGAGGTATAGCCGTAGATCCCCAGCTTGGCCCGTTCAGTGACGGCCTCGACAATCGCTGGAGCACAGCGGAAATCCATGTCAGCCACCCATAAGGGCAATACGTCCGGATCACCGAACAACTCCCGTCCAAGATCCCATTTCTCGGAGTAGGTCCCTCTCCGCGGCAAACGTTCGTCGAAATTATACGTCATCTCGTTGTTCCTTCCTTTCCCCATGCAGCCGGGTTTAAATCTGATTCATGTTGGAATTATTTCTGAAGAGTCTGGTATCCGTCAATCACAAGCTCCAGTTCGCCCGTCGTGGAATTGATCAGCATCCCGTGAACCGGAATATCCGCAGGGAGGAGCGGGTGCTTCTTCACGATATTTACGGTCTGGATAACGCCTTCCTTCTCGTTGTCGAAGCCGCGCAGCCACTTATTCAGCTTAATCCCGGAGTTCTCCAGCGTGTTCAGCGTGTCCTCGCTGATGCCTCGCTCCCGCATGGAGCCGATCATCCGGTCCGAATTCAGCGCAGCCATCCCGCAGCCGGTATGCCCGACGATGAAAACCTCTTGCGCTTTCAGCTCATAAATGGCGACCAGCAGACTCCGCATAACACTTCCGAAAGGTTGGGAAATGACCGCACCCGCATTCTTGATCAGCTTCACATCACCATTGCGCAAATTCATGGCTTTAGGCAGCAGCTCCGTGAGCCGGGTATCCATACAGGTAACGATGGCCATCTTCTTCTCGGGAAATTTGTCCGTGACGTATTTCTCGTATTCTTTGTCCTCCACAAATTTACGGTTATACTCCAGAATCGTTTGCAATTGATTCATATTGGCCTGCCTCCTTAGGTTTAGGGTCGTGGTACCGGCTTATAACCGGCGGTCAATCAAACGGATATTCGATTTGTAAAATTGGGACTGCCCATCCAACCGGAAGGTGCCGGTGCTTTCTTCCCCTTGCAGGGTAAGCTCTTCTTCAAAAAAAACCGCCTGCATCTTGTCGATCCAAAACGGATAAACCTCGTTCTCCATCGGGACGTCATACGCTCCGGGCTCCGACACGATGGCTAGTCCGGGAACTCCGCTCATTCCGCAGCCGCAGTTCTCCGTATCATACACCAAGCGGAGCATGCCGGGACTGTCGCCCAGCTTGTCGGCGATCAGCTTTTCGGCCGTCGGGGTTAAAGCTATTTTCATAAGATGAGAGATCGCTCCTTTACCTGAAAATGAATTATTTCAAAAAAAAGGGATGATGCCCGCTTAAAATTTGATTATACGGTTTGTTAAAAGTATCATCAAGAGTAGCAGTAAATTTCACCAGTAAAGGCGGGAGTTGTCATGAAGCAGGAAACGGTTGAGAAATGGGAGCTCTTTCGGGAGCTCCTGCAGAAGATTCACGGATACGGGGAAGCGGTTGCGCTGATGAATTGGGATTTGCGCACCGGCGCACCGCGGAAAGGCGCGGAGACCCGGGCAGCCACCATTGGTTTATTGTCCACCGAAGCCTTTAAGCTGCAAACCTCAGCGGAGATGGGGGAATATTTAGCCTATTTGAACCAGCCTTCCGTCCTGGAGGAACTGGATGATGTGAAGCGCCGGATGGTGCTCGATGTGCAAGAGGAGTACGACCGAAGCGTCAAGATTCCGCCGCAGAAATTCCGCGAATATACCGAACTTACCGCCCATGCCGAAACGATGTGGGAGGATTTCAAGGAAAACAGCGATTTCGCCGGGTTTGAGCCTTACTTAACGCAAATTGTGGAAAAAACGCAGGAGTTCATCGACTACTGGGGTCCGAAGGCGACTCGTTATGATACGCTGCTACATATGTATGAACAGGATTTGACGGTCGAGAAGCTGGATCAGGTATTCGGGCAACTGCGCGATCGTCTGGTGCCGCTGGTCGAGGCGGTGGCCNAGAAGCTGGATCAGGTATTCGGGCAACTGCGCGATCGTCTGGTGCCGCTGGTCGAGGCGGTGGCCGGAGCGAAGAACAAGCCGGAGGCGCCTTTCCTGGATCAGTTGTTTGACACCGGACAGCAGGCGAAATTCAGCCGCTTCCTGCTCGAGCAAATGGGCTATGATTTCGAAGCCGGTAGGATCGACGAAACGGTGCATCCGTTCCAAACGACGTTGAATCACGGCGATGTGCGAATTACGACGAACTATAAGCAAGATGATGTCGCCAGCGCCATCTTCAGCTCGCTGCACGAGGGCGGGCATGCTCTTTACGAGCAAAATGTCGCTGCGGAGCTAGCCGGATCGCCGCTGGGACAAGGCACTTCCATGGGGATCCACGAGTCGCAGTCCCGGTTCTGGGAGAACTTTGTCGGGCGCAGCCTGCAGTTCTGGCAACGGTATTTCGGCGAGCTCCAGCAGCATTTTCCGGAGCAGTTGAAGGATGTCACGCCGGAGCAATTCTTCCTCGGCATCAATCGGGTGGAGAACTCGTTAATCCGGATCGAAGCGGATGAGCTCACCTACAATTTGCACATCATCATCCGTTATGAAATCGAGAAGATGCTGTTCAATGAGGCTTTGCCGGTGAGCGAGCTGCCTAAGGTATGGAACGAGAAGTACCGCGATTATCTCGGCCTCACGCCGCCGAACGACGGGGTGGGCGTGCTGCAGGACGTTCACTGGTCGGGCGGTCTGTTCGGTTACTTCCCATCCTACGCGCTGGGCAACATGTACGCAGCTCAAATCGCCAATACGCTGCGGAAGGAGCTGCCGCAGTTTGAAGGCTTTATTGCGGACGGCAACTTCCAGCCGATCAAGGAATGGCTGACCGACAAAATCTACAAATACGGCAAGAGCCGCAAGCCGTCGGAGATCATTCTGGCGGTCACCGGAGAAGAGCTGAATCCGGATTATCTGGCAGATTATTTGGAGCAAAAGTTCAAAAGCATTTACGGCATCTAGTCGCATTGCCGACCGAAGCTGTCCTTAAGGCGGAGACATCCGCCCAGGGACGGCTTTTTTTGCGTGATCGAGCCCAGTGCGCCGATATCCTGTGCGACTCTTAGTCGGACAGACGCTGCCCGAACGCTTAACCTTTTGCTGGGCCATCGCATACTATTTAGTATGTTCTGGCCAGCCGATAGAAAACAGTTGGCTATGAAACTCCATGAAGAAGGAGAGGTGAACGGCATGAACAACGCTAGAAAAGGGTTATGGCTCGCGCTCATCGTTCTCCTGACAGCAGCCCTAAGCGGTTGCGGAGGAAGCGGTCAAGCACAAAAGGTGAAAATCGGGGAAGTCACCCGTTCCGTTTTTTATGCCCCTCAATATGTGGCTTTGGAAAAGGGATTTTTCAAAGAGGAGGGGTTGGACGTGGAGCTGCAAACGACAGCAGGCGGCGACAAAACGATGACGGCGCTGTTATCGGGGGCGATCGATGTGGCACTGGTAGGTGCGGAGACCTCGATTTATGTGTATCAGCAGGGCTCCGATGATCCGGTGATCAACTTCGCTCAATTGACGCAAACCGACGGCACGTTCCTGGTCGCCCGCGATGATCCCGGGGAGTTCGATTGGGAGAAGCTCAAGGGCAGCGTCTTTCTGGGGCAGCGCAAAGGGGGCATGCCGCAAATGGCCGGCGAGTTCACCTTGCGCAAGCATGGGATCGATCCGCATCAAGATCTGGAGCTGATTCAGAATGTGGATTTCGCCAATATTACGGCAGCGTTCGTCTCGGGAACGGGGCAATTCGTGCAATTGTTCGAACCGCAAGCTTCCATTATTGAGAAGGAAGGAAAGGGCCATGTTGTCGCTTCCTTCGGTACCGAAAGCGGGAAGCTGCCCTACACGGTATTTATGACCAAGCAGAGCTATATGAAGGAGCGTCCGGAAGTCGTTCAGAAGTTTACGAACGCGGTGCATAAAGCCCAGCGCTGGGTGCAATCGCACACGCCGGAGGAAATCGCCGAGACAGTCGCCCCCTACTTTAAGGATACCGACATGGACATTCTGGTCAGCTCGATCAAGCGGTACCAGGAGCAAGGGACGTATGCGGAGACGCCGGCCTTGGCGGAGGAGGCCTGGAACAACCTGCTGGATGTGATGGACAGCGCCGGGGAGCTGAACGAACGGGTCGAAGCAGGCAAGCTGGTCGACAACAGCTTCGCCGAGCAAGCCGTAAATACGGTGAAGTAATGCAAAAAAACGGAAAAGGAGCGTGAGCGCTTTTGCCTTCTGTCGTGGAACTGAAAAACCTGGATCTGGTCTACGTGACGGACCGGGAGGCCGTCCTCGCTTTGCAAGGGATGAACTTGTCGGTGGAGCCGGGCGAATTCATCAGTCTGGTCGGTCCCAGCGGTTGCGGAAAAACCACGCTTCTCTCCGTCATGGCGGGTCTGCTCCCTCCTTCCCGGGGAGAGGTTCTGCTGAACGGCAACCCGGTGACGGGGCCAACCCCGCAGGTCGGGTATATGCTGCAGCAGGATTATTTGTTCCCGTGGCGGACGATTCTGAGCAACAGCGTGCTGGGGCTCGAGTTGACGGGGCGGCTGACGACGGAAAGCGCGGAAAAAGCCCGGGCGCTGCTCGCGGAGATGGGCCTGGGCGATACGGCGAATCTGTATCCGCATCAGCTGTCGGGCGGCATGCGCCAGCGGGTTGCCCTCGTCCGAACCCTGGCGACCGATCCGGAGCTGTTGCTGCTGGATGAACCGTTCTCGGCACTCGATTATCAGACCAAGCTGCAGCTGGAGGATCTGATCTGGGGGACCCTCAAGCAGCGGGAGAAAACCGGCGTCCTGGTCACCCATGATCTGTCCGAAGCCATTGCGGTCAGCGATCGGGTGATCGTGCTGGCGCCAAGACCCGGCCGCATTCGCAGCATGTACCTTGTTCCGGAGAACATCCGGAACGCGCAGCCGCTGTATGCCCGGGAAGCCGAAGGCTTCAACGAACTGTTCCGGGAAATCTGGCGAGACCTGGAACGTTCGGAAAGGGAGGAGGGATAACCCTTGGTACAGTCTGGAACCAAACCGGATGAAAATCAGGAAGCCTGGCTGAAGGAGAAGTGGAGCCAATACCGCAAACGGAAGCGGCGGTTGAGCAACTATGTGCTTGGCGTTCAGGCTCTCCTCCTCGTTTTGTTCATTGGATGCTGGGAGCTTGCGGGCCGAATGCGATGGATTGATGTCCTCATCTTCAGTTACCCGTCCAAGGTAGGGCGGCAAATCGTCAAGGATGCGGTCAGCGGCGAGCTGTGGCCTCATCTGGCGATGACGGTAGGGGAAACGGCGGTGGGTTTCCTCCTCGGCACGCTGATCGGCACCCTGCTGGCCGTCCTGATCTGGTGGTCGCCGTTTCTCTCCCGGGTGCTGGATCCTTACATGGTGGTGTTCAACAGTATGCCGAAGGTGGCGCTTGGCCCGATCTTTATCGTCTTGTTCGGCGCCGGCTTCACCGCCATCGTCGTCACGACGCTGTCGATTACCGTCATTGTCACGACGCTGGTGGTGTTTAACAGCTTTAATGAGGTAGATGCCAATCTGGTCAAGGTGATTCGTACGTTTGGCGGCTCGCGGCGGGACGTATTTATGAAGGCGATCCTGCCCGCTTCGTTCCCCACCATCGTATCTACGTTGAAAGTGAACGTAGGGATGGCTTGGGTCGGAGTCATCGTCGGAGAATTCCTCGTCGCCAAAATCGGGCTCGGGTACCTGATCGTCTACGGGTTTCAGGTGTTTAACTTCACCCTGGTGCTGTCGAGTCTGGTCATCATCGCGGTGGTGGCGACGGCGATGTACCAGCTGGTTGTATATATCGAACGGAAGCTGGTGCGGGAGCGGTAACGCTGCCGCACCAGGTTTCCCCATTAACGTGAAAACAGGAAGATCGCCCTATCCGGCCAATTGGTCAGGTCGTCGGCGATCTTCTTCTTTGCTGTCCTTCCAGACACGTGACATGCTTACGATTGTTGTCATCAGCCTTGAGGTGGGGGATCGGTGATCGGTGAACAACACGGCCTGCTGCGACTATTCGAATGGGGATATCACGGAACATCATTGCGTAAGGCCGCTTTGCAGCATGATCCCGTTCGATCAGATCAGGAGAAATGGGGGAACCCTTACCCAAAGGGATAATCGTACAAAGCTCCCTTTTCCCATGACAGCAAAGGTTGAAGGTGAAAGTGGGATTGTTTGGATTCCGAAAATCAAGTAGGATATTTCCATAGATCGTTTTCGACAAAAAAGGTGGGTATTTATGGGCTTTCGGGTCATCAAAACAGCCATCGCTACGTTAATGGCTATCTTTATTGCGGATTTTGCCGGGGTGACGGGGGCCAATTCCGCCGGACTTCTCGCCATTCTCGGGGTAGACGTAACCCGCAAACGCAGCCTGGCCTCGATATCGGCGCGTTTTTTCGCTTCCCTATTGGGTTTACTCCTGGCATTCGGCGTTTTTTATTTCCTCGGCTTTCATATTTGGGTGCTGGCGATTTATATTCTTATCGCTTTCCCGCTGATCGCCCGTGCCGGCTTCAAAGAAGGGATTGTAACCAGCTCCGTCGTCGTATTCCGCGTATTCAGCGGTACGGAAATCTCCTGGCATGTGCTGCTGACCCAGGTCGAACTGCTGGTTATTGGGCTCGGTTCGGCGATGGTCGTTAATTTTATGTACATGCCGAAGACGGAAGACAAATTGCTGGAGACTCGGCGTGAGGTGGACGCTTTGTTTTCCCGGATTTTTCAGGAAATCAGCGCTTCGCTTCGCGATCCGTATCGCTTATGGGACGGCAAAGAGCTGACGAATGCGGCCCGGTTGATTGAGGAAGGCCATGCGATCGCCAAGCGGGCGGAAGAGAACCACATTCTCTCGCCTAATGAGGCGTGGACGGCGTATTTTATCATGCGCAAAGAGCAGTTAAGCCGGATCGAAGGGATGCTGGAGCTGATTTCGCAGGTCTATCATCGGATGCCGCAAGGGGATTCTGTCGCGGTGTTGTTTGACCGGCTTAGCGTCGATGTCAATCAGGAGGAATACACCGGGATCACCGAGCAAATGTTAGCTGAATTGCAGGAGGAGTTCAAAAAAATGGAGTTGCCCTCCACCCGCGAGGAGTTTGAAATCCGTTCGGCCATCCTGCAGCTGTGCCGGGAACTATCCTTCTATCTGGCGGTTTCCAAAAAAAATAAAGCCCCCATTCCACGAATGGCGGCGAAACGGGTGCGCAAACGAAATCAAGTGCCGATAAAATAGTTGTCACCCTAGACGAATGTCCTGCATACACTTTTAGTGAATGATGTATGGAGGAGGTTCTAACATGTCATTGAAATATCAAAGTAGAGAGATCATCACGAAAGCGATCTGCGGCAAAGGTCGTAAGTTCTCTACCGTAACACATACCGTGACTCCCCCTCATAAACCGTCGAGCATCCTGGGGGCCTGGATCATCAACCACCAGTACGAAGCGGTCGCTGCGGGAGACGGAATTGAAGTTATTGGTACTTACGATATTAACATCTGGTATTCGTACGACAAGAACTCGCAGACCGAGGTCGCCAAGGAAACGGTATCCTACGTCGAGAGCGTTCCGCTGAGCTACCTGGATTCCAGACACCGTTCGTCGACGGTGGAAGTGTCCGCAGAGGCCACGCAGGAACCGAGCACTGTCGAAGCTACCGTATCGGGAGACGGCCGCGTATCCATTCGGGTGGAACGCGAATTCGCAGTGGAGCTGGTGGCCGAAACGAAGTTGAATGTTCTTGTCGTGCCGAGCAGCGGCATTGAAGATAAGGACTACGACTTCGGTTCTGAGCTCGGCGATTATGAAGATTTGGATCCGGATCTCCTCGACGACGAACTGTGATTCAGGTTGGAAGCAGGAAGCCAGAGGGGTAAGCACCGAACGTTTCAGATTACAGTGTAGCATATGCGGCAGGGGCGTCGTCGAAGAGGGCGGCTGCCCTCTTTTTGTTTTTATTTTTTTCGAATGACCTCAATTCAGATGGGGGATGGATTCGGTGGTGAAGGATGAGCATCTCGTGCTAAAAATCCGTCTAGCCTCTGGCGCGTTCAGAACACGCCTGTTGCAGACGCTGGAACGCAGGGACGGTCCGTATCGAGTACTCAAGGGTCCGGCGTCGTCCAAGGACCGTTCGGAGTGGATCTATTACGGCCCGGAGGAAGCCTATTGGGGCGGCCGGGTGGAGGAGATCGTACTGGGACGGGCCAAGTCTTCGCTGGTCCATTGGCGGCGGCGTCTCGAAGCGTCCGGACTCCAGGCTTCGCAAGCAGAACGGCCCGCATCGACGGCCAGCAGTGCATCGGCGGCCTATACGCGCCGGTTTGCGGTGACCGTATTTCATTTGCGCGCCTGGGAAATTCGGCCGCTCGGTCAGGCCGGTCAAGCGCTGCCGCTCTTGAGTGAATCGCCTTCCCCAGACTCGCCGTTGTACAAACGTCTCGTCAGTACCGCCGTTCGGGCGTTATATGCCGTAGGACTGGATTTCGGCGAAGTGGTCATCTCGGCTGGGGAGGAAGGAAAATTTACGGTGGATGCCTTAATCCCCATTACGGAAGCCGGGAGCGCCGCCGTCGCCGGGTTCGCTCATGCGATGCGGGAGACATTGGCAGAGTTGGAGAAGCTTCGGGAATCGCGGGAGGAACGGATGATCGGGATGGACCCGGAATTTCTGCTGTTCGACCCGGCCAACGGCAAAGTGGTCCCGGCGTCCCGCTATTTGCAGTTTCACGGGGAAGCGGGCTGCGATGTTCTGCGTTACCGCGGGCAGCGATTATTCCCGCTGGCCGAGCTGCGGCCTCGTCCCGGTAAGGAGCCGCGTGAGGTGGTGGTCCATCTGCTGCATGCCTTCCGCCAAGCCCGCGAATCCATCGAAGACCGGGGGCTGATTTGGCAGGCGGGCGCAATGCCGCAGCGCGGGTTTCCGCTGGGCGGACACCTGCATTTCAGCGGAGTGAGGCTGACGCCTGAACTGCTGCGCACGCTCGATAATTATCTGGCGCTGCCGCTGGCGGTTTTGGAAGATGCCCGGGGGATCCCTCGCCGGCCGAAGTACGGTTTCCTTGGCGATTTCCGGCTCAAAGCATACGGAGGTTTCGAATATCGTACCTTGCCCAGCTTCTTGATTTCCCCGTTAGTCACGAAAGGGGTGGTGGCACTGGCCTGCCTGATTATCGAAAATGAAGGAAGGCTCCCCGCGAGACCGCTGGAGCAGGAAGAAATATGGACAGCTTTTTATTCCGGGAGAAAAAAGCCGCTCCGCGCTGCGTTGCCCCGCCTGTTGAACGAGATTCAGAGCGTTCCCGATTATTCCCGTTATGAAGGTTATGTCGGACCCTTGCTGGAAGCGATTCAATCCGGACGCACCTGGGACGAAACCGTAGATATCCGGCGCTCATGGAAAATGCAAAATCCCACATAACCCCGCTGCCCATTTCTGGTATAATAGGATACTATGAAAGACCTGACAGTGCAGGGGTAAATGGAGGGGAATCATGGCTACCTATACGCCGATGATTGAGCAATATTTGCGGATTAAGGCAGAAGCGCAAGATGCGTTTCTATTCTTCCGGCTGGGCGATTTCTATGAGATGTTCTTCGAGGATGCGGTTCTGGCCGCGAAGGAGCTTGAAATTACCCTGACGGGTCGGGACGGGGGCGCCGAGGAGAAAATTCCGATGTGCGGCGTTCCTTACCACTCGGCAGACAACTATATTCACCGATTGATCGAAAAAGGGTACAAAGTGGCGATCTGCGAGCAGATGGAAGACCCGTCACAGACCAAAGGCATGGTCCGCCGCGAAATCGTCCGGGTCATTACGCCGGGTACCATTATGGAAGGAAAGACGGTTGGCGAGCGAACGAACAACTACATTGTATCGGTCACCGAGCGGCAGGGGCTCATGGCCTTGTCTGCCTGTGATCTGTCCACGGGCGAGCTCTATGCGACCTCGGCACCGTCGAACAAGGAATGGCTGCGTGATGAGATCGGATTGTACGACCCGGCGGAGATGATCGGGGATCCGGAGCTGCTGGATTGGATTGCCGGACAAGCCGCTCCGCTGGGCAAGCCGGTGGTCTATACCCCATGGACCAGGGCGAAGGAAGAGACCGGCCGATCGCTGTTCGGCGAAGCGGAATGGATCCGCCTGGAGCCGGAACGGCGCGACAATGTCGCGCTGCTTGTCGGGTATTTAAGTGAAACGCAGAAGCGTTCGCTAGGCCAGTTGACGAAAATCTCGGCTTATGAGCCCGAGCATTTTATGATTCTGGACCCGTTCACGCGCCGCAATCTGGAGCTGGTCGAGACCGTCCGCGAACGTTCGAAGAAGGGCTCGCTCCTGTGGCTGCTCGATCGCACGGAAACCTCAATGGGCTCCAGGCTGCTGCGCCGCTGGATCGACAAGCCGCTGCTGCAAAAATCGCGCATTGAAGAGCGGCTCGAAGCGGTGGAGCATCTGCATGGCGCTTTTATTTTGCGTGAGGATTTGCGCGGGGCGCTGCAGGATATCTATGACTTGGAACGGCTGGTAGGCCGGGTCGCCTTCGGCAACGCCAACGGGCGCGATCTGGTCGCGCTGAAGAACTCGCTGCGCCAGGTGCCGACTATCAAGGAGCTGTGCGGCAGCTCGTCATCGTCAACGCTGCGGCGGATCGCTTCGTCGATGGACGAATGCGGGGATCTGGCCGGGATGATCGACGCAGCTATCGCGGAGGATCCTCCCGTCTCGGTCCGCGACGGAGGCGTGATCAAAGCCGGATACCACGAGCGCTTGGACGAGCTTCGCGAGGCGGGAGTGAACGGGAAACGCTGGATCGCCGAGTTGGAAGCCGCCGAACGGCAGGCCACCGGCATCAAATCGCTGAAGATCGGCTACAACAAAGTGTTCGGCTACTATATCGAAGTCACCCGCGCGAATTTGGCGGCATTGCCGGAAGGCCGCTATGAACGGAAGCAGACGCTGGCGAACGCCGAACGGTTCGTCACGCCGGAGCTGAAGGAGAAGGAAGCCCTGATTCTTGAGGCCGAGGAGAAAATGGTCGATCTGGAGTACGCGTTGTTTAACGAGCTGCGGGAAAGGATCGCCGCCGAAATTCCTCGCCTGCAGAAGCTGGCCGAGCAAATCGCCGAAATCGACGTATTGCGCTCGCTGGCGGCGGTGGCATCGGACAGCGGCTTCGTGAAGCCGAAGCTGACCGATGGCTACGATCTCGTGGTTGAGCAAGGCCGGCACCCGGTAGTGGAATCGGTGATGAAGGATGCCGCATTTATCGCCAACGGCACGGCGCTTCGCAAGGACGAAGCCAGCATCTTGCTGATTACCGGACCGAATATGGCCGGGAAAAGCACGTACATGCGGCAGGTCGCCCTCATCTCGATCCTGGCGCAAATCGGCAGCTTCGTGCCGGCATCCAAGGCGGAGGTTCCGCTGGTAGACCGTATTTTTACGCGGATTGGAGCCGCGGACGATCTGATTGGCGGACAAAGCACCTTTATGGTGGAGATGGCCGACATTCAGATCATGACGGAAAAGGCTACCCCGCGCAGTTTGATTATCATCGATGAGCTGGGCCGGGGCACGTCGACCAGCGAAGGGATGGCGATCGCGCAAGCCGTGATCGAATACGTCCATGATCGGATCGGCTGCAAGGCGCTGGTCTCGACGCATTTTCACGAGCTGGCCCATCTGGAGCACAGCTTGCGCGGTCTCAGCAATTACAGCATGGCGGTACAGGAGAGCGGCGATAAGGTGCACTTCCTGCGCAAGTTGATCCCCGGCGCAGCGGACACCAGCTACGGCATATACTGTGCACGGCTAGCGGGCTTGCCAGACGAAATTATCGGACGAGCCTACGGGCTGCTGAAAGGGCTGGAGGAGAAGTCCCCGCTGGCTGAGGGCGCTGCCGGTGCGGCGGTTGCCACAGCTGCCGCAGCTGCGCAATCGGCTAAGCCGTTGATGAAGGCGGCGGATTATGCGGCTGCGCAACCGGTCGTGTCGATGGGGAAGGAAGAGGCCGCTTTAGCCCTTCAGGAATCGGCCGCCGNGAAGGCGGCGGATTATGCGGCTGCGCAACCGGTCGTGTCGATGGGGAAGGAAGAGGCCGCTTTAGCCCTTCAGGAATCGGCCGCCGCTGCGGCCGCAACGGAAGCGGAAGCGACAACGGGGGCTGGGGCAGCAATGGAAGCTGCTGCGGCAGAGCCGCTTGTTGGTGAAAGCGGGGCGGTCGTGCAGCTCTCGATTTTTGGCGATGAGGAGCCGCCCGTTCAAACGAAAGCCTCCGTCCAGACGCCGGAAGATCCGGGAACGCGATCGATCATTAACCTGATTAAGAATGCCGATCTGATGAATATGACCCCGCTGCAGGCGATGCAGTTGGTGAATGATCTGAAGATGAAAGCGAAGGATTTGTAGCGAAACGCGGGGGAGTCAGGGGATGGTATGCGGGAAGGTTGTCAATACGGTTGTCAGGAGATGCCGGACAGAAGGGATGTAAGCACACGGGACAAGGGCATGCAGGTTCGCAGGGTGCAGGCATGCAGCGCGTGTAGGTTCGCAAGGTGCCGGCTTGCCAGTTCGCAATCTGCAGTTCGCTGTCCTCACGGCCCCGAAAGCTCACTGGTTGAGTATACCGGCAGGCTGGCCGGCCCGTTGGGGGGGGGGCTGATCGATAGCTGTGAACTGACTATCGGGCGGGAGCACAGGTGGTTGAAGTGGCCGCGCTGACGGTGGGCTTATAGGTTCGCTGGGGACTTGGCAGACTGGTCCTCGGGGACGCTGGTCTCCCTTGCGTACCCCTTTTTTTCTCGCAAACTTTTCTCCAATCCCGGGCTTAAGTCTCCCTTGAGCTCTAACGCTTGTGAGAAGTCTTAAATGGGCAAAAATCCGCGGTTTCATTTTTTAACGCTGACTACAAACCTTATTTGGCTATTTCATACCCGAAATTCGGCGTTTTCGAGGAAATAGAGTGGCTGAGCGTCGTTAGAGATTTTTAACGATGGATTTTAGCGAAATAACGTTTCAGATCAGCGTTAGCGCAGCAGGTGCAAACTTTAGTGCTGATGAGTGTAATTAGATAGTTGGCGGAAGTTAGTAAGGTGCTGGTGAGTAATTAGGTGGTTGGTGGAAGTTGGTAAGGTGCTAGTGGGTATTAGGTAGATGGCGGAAGTTAGTATGATGCTGATGAGTAGTTGGTAAGGCGTTAGGCTTGAGGCGGGTAAATAGGTAGGATGGAAAAGTCAGCAAAATGCTGCAACGGTCAGTCGGCTATCGAATCGGCTATGGGCACTGAGCGGCGGGCAGTAATACGAACAACAAGGCAGGAGGGGAATTGCAATGGCAAAAATCGCCATATTGGACGAGCATATTGCCAACCAGATTGCGGCGGGGGAAGTCGTGGAGCGTCCGGCGTCGGTAGTCAAGGAGTTGGTGGAGAATGCGATTGACGCAGGGGCAACCAAAATCGAAGTAACCGTCGAAGAGGGCGGCCTGCAGTTGATCCGGGTTACCGATAACGGGTCCGGGATTGAACCGGAGGACTGCGAAACGGCCTTTTACCGCCATGCGACGAGTAAAATCACCTCCGGCCGCGACTTGTTCCAGATCCGCAGCCTCGGATTTCGCGGCGAGGCCTTACCCAGCATCGCAGCCGTTGCCAAAGTCCGGCTCGTGTCTTCAAGCAGCGACACCGGGCTCGGCCGGGTGGTCGAGATTGAAGGCGGTTCGCTGAAGCTGAACGAGGATATCGCCGCACCGCAAGGTACGGATATCACGGTGAAGGAATTATTTTACAATACACCGGCAAGGCTGAAGTATATGAAGACCATCCAAACCGAACTGGGCCATATTTCGGATGTGATGTATCGGCAAGCGCTCGCGCATCCCGGGATTGCTTTTACGCTGCGGCATAATGGCAATTCGTTGTTGCAAAGCCCGGGAGGCGGCGATCTGTTGCAGGTAATTGCGGCCATCTACGGCGTGAACGCCTCCAAGGGGATGGTTGCGATCGAAGCGGAGGATCTGGACTACCGGATTACCGGATATATCGGTCGTCCGGACCTGGCGCGCTCCAACCGCGGCGGCATGTCGACGATCGTCAACGGGCGCTACATCCGTAATCAGGGGCTGCATCAGGCCATTTTGCGGGCGTATCACACGCTGCTTCCGATTAATCGCTATCCGCTGGTGGTGCTAATGCTGGAGATGCACCCGTCGCTGGTCGACGTGAACGTGCACCCGGCCAAGCTGGAGGTGCGCTTCAGCAAGGAGCCGGAGCTCAACGGCTTTGTGGAGAACAGTGTGCGCGCCGTATTGTCCGGCCAGGTGCTGATCCCGCAAGTCGTGCGCCAGACGATCGGGAAGGGCCCGAACCGCTCCGTGATCCAGGAGCAGTTCCATTTCCCCGCGCCGCCTCTAGGCGCGGGGCAGGACGCTTCCGCCGCCGGCCAGACGGCTGCGGCGGCGGAAGTCACGCTCCGGCCGCCGGGCAATNCGTTTCCCGAGCTGTCCTTGATCGGACAGCATCACGGGACCTACCTGATCGCCCAGAATGATCAGGGGTTGTATTTAATCGATCAGCACGCGGCGCACGAGCGTGTGAATTACGAATATTACTATGAGAAGTTCGGTCGCCCGGCCGATGCCTCGCAGGAACTGCTGATTCCAATTACCTTGGAATTTACGCCGTCGGACAGTGCCAAGCTGCAGGAGCGGCTGCATTGGTTCGAGCAGGTCGGGGTCGTTCTCGAGCACTTCGGCGGCGGCACCTTCCGCGTTGCGGCGCATCCCTATTGGTTCCCGCAAGGGGAGGAAGCAAGCATCATCGAGGAGATGGCCGAATGGGTGCTGAGCGAGCGAGCTATCGATCTGGCCAAGCTGCGCGAGGCTTCGTCCACAATGGTGTCGTGCAAGGCATCGATCAAGGCGAACCAGAAGCTGACGCCGGAAGAGGCGAACACGCTGATCCGCCGGCTGGCCGCCTGCAAGCAGCCCTATACTTGCCCGCACGGACGACCGATCATCGTATCCTTCTCCACATATGATTTGGAGAAACTGTTCAAACGGGTGATGTAAAGGCGATAAACGGAGGAATTCATCATGTTCATTACTACGGGAGATCACGAAACGCCGGGCGCGGTTCAACGAGCGAAGGAATTAGCCGGCTTGGCCGGCGTTCCTTACGTTTCGCGCAGCCGAACTTCCCTGTCGCGGTTAGCCGAACGTTATGGCGACAGCGATATCCTGGTGATCCTGGAGCAGGGGGCCCGACTGCATCGGACCGGCCGCGAACCGATGACGTTTCACCCCAGCATGGCGTTTGTACGGGCGAAGCGGTTATTTAAAGGAGAAAACGACGCGATGCTGGACGCCGCAGGAGTGGTTCCCGGCGACGTCATCCTCGATGGCACGGCAGGGCTTGGCTCCGACTCTATGATTTTCTCGATTGCCGCAGGGGCAGAAGGGAAAGTGCTGGCGCTGGAGGACTCTCTGCCGCTTTGGGCCTTGTTATATGAAGGGCTGAAGCATTACGTCTCCGGCCTGCCGGCCTTCGACGAAGCGCTGCGTCGGATTGAACCGGTACATAAGAACCATCTGGACGCGCTGCGGGAAATGCCGGACCATAGCGCGGATATCGTCTATTTCGACCCGATGTTCCGCGATCCGATTGCAGAATCGTCCTCCATTTCACCGCTGCGGACGTTTGCCAATCCCAATCGCCTGGATGCGGAAGCGGTCCAAGAGGCTTGCCGGGTGGCACGGAAGAAGGTTGTTTTGAAGGAACAGCGCGGAAGCGGAGAATTCGATCGTTTGGGGTTTACCGCTACCGTCCGCTCCCATACCAAGATTGCATATGGAGTGATTTCGCTTGACACGTAATGATAAACCGAAACTGCTCGTGCTGCTCGGCCCGACAGCGGTTGGCAAAACGAAGCTCAGCATCGAACTGGCTCGAAGCTTATCCTGCGAAATCATTTCCGGCGACTCCATGCAGGTGTATCGGGGGATGGATATTGGGACTGCCAAAATCACCGAGGAGGAGATGGGCGGCATCCCGCATCATTTGATCGATGTGTTGGATCCCGATCAGCCTTTTTCCGTCGCGTTGTTTCAGGAATGGTGCCGCAAGCTGATCCCGGAGATCACAGGTCGCGGGCATCTGCCTTTTATCGTTGGGGGGACGGGGTTGTACATCGAATCGGTGTGCTATGAATTCCAATTTACGGAAGCGGGGGCGGATGAAGATTTTCGGGCCCGGGAGCAAGCGTTCGCGGATACCTATGGCGCCGAAGCGCTGCATGCCAAATTGGCGGAAGCGGATCCCAAATCCGCAGCCCGTCTGCATCCCAATGATGTACGCCGTGTGATCCGGGCTCTGGAGGTCGTTCATTTGACCGGGGAGACGTTATCGTCACAGTTGGAGAGGCAACAGAGGCAGTCGCCTTATGAGCTTTGCCTGATCGGTTTGACAATGGACCGTCAAATGCTTTATAACCGTATTGAACGGCGAATCGACGAGATGCTGAGGCTTGGCCTGGTTGATGAAGTTCGTGAACTCCTCCGCCAAGGCTATAGCCGAGATTCCGTTTCAATGCAAGGGCTGGGGTACAAAGAGATCGCCGAACACCTGGTGGACGGGGTTCCGCTGGAAGCCGCGGTGGAGAAGTTGAAGCGGGATACGCGCCGGTTTGCCA
The DNA here is from genome assembly GCF_900021165.1 of Paenibacillus phocaeensis. Lineage (GTDB taxonomy): Bacteria > Bacillota > Bacilli > Paenibacillales > Paenibacillaceae > Fontibacillus > Fontibacillus phocaensis. Next base: position 58,382 of record NZ_FCOQ01000022.1, read on the forward strand.
AGCGACAGCTTTCCTGGTTCCGCCATATGAAGGATATCGCCTGGATTGATGTAGGCGACGGCGAAAATTTTTCCGGGATTTTGGCGGCAGCCCATGCTATAATAGCAGGAAAGTTTCCCGCTGATCTTGAATATAATTCTAAACACTAATTGATTCCTATTGGGGGTACGGCTATGAATAAGACCATTAACATCCAGGATACATTTTTGAACCAATTACGGAAAGAGAGCATCCCGGTCACCGTATTTTTGACGAACGGCTTCCAGATCAGAGGGACGATTAAAGCATTTGACAATTTTACGATCGTTATCGACAGCGACGGCCGCCAGCAAATGGTGTACAAGCACGCGATCTCGACGTTCCAGCCGCAGCGGAATGTATCGCTCATGCAGGAATCGCAGAACGAGGATTAAATCAGGCGAAACTTTTTGAATTTCAATACGTTAAGAGTATAGGATGAGAACAGAGCAACCTGAACCAAGGTTGTTCTTTTCTTTCCGGGGACTTTTAAGCCAGAAGCTTAATCCGATGAATTCATGCAGGCAAGGATATGTTCAAAAAATCACTCTCGCGTCATCGAATCCGTCATCGAACCCACGCTCATGCGGTGATATGATAATTTTGACGGAACGTAACGCCTCGTGATCAAAGGCTAAACCTCGTGATCAATAGTAAATTTTTGAACTACCTTGCAAAGCAGACTGGCAGGAAGGGAGTCAGAACAAACCATGTCTAGCAAAAGCCCATCAAGGCTGCAAAGAAGCGGCAAGCCGGACAAAACAGGTAAAGCGCCGAAAGCGCACAAAAAGAGAAAGCTGACGGCCAAGCGCGTGTTATGGACTTCATTTTTTACGATTGCTTTTGCGGTATTTTGCGCAATAGCAGGCTATATGTACATTACGGTCAGCGGTGAGAAAATCCTCTTGCAGAACGAGGACAAGCTGACCGTTTACGAAACGACGAAGGTGTATGACCGCACCGGGGTGTTGATGGGCGAATTGTCCATCGACAAGAGCGAACCGGTGGAATCCGACCAGATTCCGGAGCTGCTTAAGCAGGCTTTTGTGGCGACGGAGGATAAACGATTCCGCGAGCATAACGGAGTTGATTTGTGGTCGATCGGCCGGGCGGCCGTCAAGGATATCGTCGCCCGCTCTCTGGTGGAGGGCGGCAGTACGATTACGCAGCAGCTCGCCAAGAACATTTTCCTGAGCGCGGACAAAACCTTCTTCCGCAAAGCGACCGAAATGTCGATCGCGATGGCCTTGGAGCGTCACAAGACCAAGGATGAAATCCTGACGTTGTACTTGAACCGAATTCCTTTTGGCGGAACGGTTTATGGCATTAAGGCTGCATCGATTCGTTATTTTGGGAAGAGTGATTTGAATCAACTCGATGTATGGGAGATCGCGACGCTGGCGGCCATGCCAAAGGCGCCGTCCCGATACAATCCGCTGAAGAACCCTGAGCTGTCCAAGGAACGGCGGGCGGTGGTGCTCGACCTGATGTTTCAGGAGGGTTATATCACGGCGGAGCAGCGGGATGAAGCGAAGGCGGTGGACTACGATTACGAGCCGCCGGTGAAGAATCAAAGTTATCTGGCCTTCAAGGATTACGTCGTGGAGGAAGCCGAGGAGAAATTCGGGTTGACCGAAGACGAATTGAACCGCGGCGGCTATAAAATCTACACGACGATGGACGCCAAAGCGCAGAAGGCGCTGGAGAATGCGTTCGAGAACGACGATTTCTTCGAGAAGAGCAAGGATGACCAGCAGGTACAGGCTTCCATGGTCATCATGAACCATGAGAACGGCAGCCTGATCGCCTTGCTTGGTGGACGGGACTACGAGCGTAAAGGCTTCAGCCGGCTGAACAGCCGCCGTCAACCGGGCTCGGCGTTCAAACCGATCGTCTCGTATGCGCCAGCTCTGGAATCCGGCAAATTTACGCCGAACTCGCAGATCAGTAATGAGAAGCAGTGTTTTGGCAAATACTGTCCGACCAACCTGCACGGGTACTCCAAAACGATCAACCTGACGGATGCCTTGACGAAATCGGAGAATATCCCGGCCGTCTGGCTGTTGAATGAGATTGGCGTAGGTACCGGCGTCAAATATGCCGAAGCAATGGGCATCAAGATGGACAAAGATGACCGCAACCTGGCCATTGCCCTGGGCGGCTTGACTTACGGTACGAACACGCTGGAAATGGCCGGAGCGTTCAGCGTATTCGCCAATGGCGGCTCGTATAACCCGCCGTACTCAATCAAATCGATCGTCGATCACAACGGCGTGGAAAAATACAAATACAATGCACCGAAGCCGAAACGGGTCATCAGCGAACAAACCGCCTATTACATGACGACGATGATGCAAAACGTCGTGAACGACGGTACGGGAAAACGGGCGAAGCTGGACCGTCCGGTTGCCGGTAAAACGGGGACGACGCAGCATGGGATCCCGGGATTGAAGAGCAGCAAAAACCGCGATGTCTGGTTTGTCGGCTATACGCCGGAATGGACCGGAGCGGTCTGGATGGGATACGACAATCCGGACAAGAACCATCTGCTGAACGGCAGCAGCGGTCAAACGGCGGCTTTGTTCGCCGCCGTGATGAAGGAAGCGCTGAAAGGCGTGCCGGTGAAGGCTTTCCCGGTTCCGGAAAACTTACAGCAGGAAGAGCCGGAAGACCAAACGGAAACCGCAGCACCAACCGGATTAACCGCCGCGTATAACCCGGATACCGGAGCGGTCTCGCTTCAATGGACCGGGGTTGAAACAGCTGATGCGGTCTACCATGTCTACCGCCGGGAGGCGTCCGAATCGAAGTTCACCCATATCATGGATTCCGTAACGACAGAGGCGGAAGATATCAGCGTGACTCCGGGAACCGGATACGTTTATTACGTAACGGCTTACGACCCGGTAAATGCGGTGGAAAGCGAGCCGTCCAACAACGCTCAAGTGCTGATTGAAAGCGAGGAACCTCCAGCAGACGGAGAGACTCCCGGCCTGGATCCGGGGACATCGGTGGATCCTAACCTTCCGGGAGACGGGAACGGCAGTCAGGGCACACCGCCGGGAAGTGGCCAAGGAAATGGGGACGGCCAATCCAATGGCGGCAATGGCGATGGTAACGGAAACGGGAATGGCAATGGTAACGGTAACGGCAACGGGAATGGTAATGGCAACGGAGGGCAGAACGGGAACGACAACGGTCATGGCAACGATGGAAGCGGAAGCGATACGGACCTGCCTCCGATGGATGATATTGACGGTGGGGTTATCGTTCCGCCCGCCGATGGCGGGAACGGGACCGGGGGGACCAACGCTACGCAGGGAACCACGGACGGAGCCACAGGGTTCGGCGGATAAGCCGGAGGCACCCAACTCCCCAAGAAACCAACTTTCAGCCTTTCGCAAATGCGCGGCTGGGGGTTGGTTTTTTCTTGTGAAAATGGTTTTTGTGACTCTCTTTCAAATATGGTAAGCTGATAATACATTGTTTTGAAAGGGATCTAATATATGAAGCGAAAATTCGGAGACCGCGCGAATTGGCGCCGTGTAACCCATCGTCAATTCAAATCCAAGTATGTGGAGAGCGACGAGTTTACGGGATACGTCACACTGTACAGCATCTTTGCCTTGCGTGATCCGTTATGGAAAACCTACGGGGGGCACACCTTTCGGATTGCCGACAAGGGTTATACCTGGCTGCAGTATTATCCCAAGGGCGCTCATTTCGTCGTTACGGCAATGTTTGATGATCATGGCGAGATCGTGGAATGGTATATCGATGTTTGCAAGACGCAAGGAGTCACCGACCAGGGAGTGCCTTGGTTTGATGATTTATATCTGGATATCGTCGTGCTGAAAAATCGTGAAGTGTTCTTATTGGATGAAGACGAGCTGGACGAAGCCTTAACGAAAGGCCTTATATCGGTAAAAGATTACGATCTGGCAACGGAGACAGCCCGGCAATTACTTCAAGACATTAAGGAACGGCGTTTCCCTTATTTTCGCCTGTCCCTGGATCATTACCGGAGCGGGTTTATGACTTCGGAGCCGAATCAACCAGGGGGATAAACGATGCGTGATATCAAGTCAAGTGAAAGCATGAGCCTCAGGACGACACGAAGGAAGCGTAAAAGCCGCGTAGCCAAGAGGGTGATTCAATGGGGCGGCTTCATCGTTCTGCTCGGCATCGGTTGGATGTTGTTCGTCTTGTCCCAGATCGGCAGTATTGAGAGGAATCCGGCAGCCAACTCTGCCCTCAGTGAACCCGCCGATGTCGGGATCGTCCTCGGAGCCTCCCTTTGGGGGGACGTGCCAAGTCCGGGACTTCAGGAACGCCTGGAGCAGAGCCTGAAGGATTACGAAGCGGGGAAATTCAAATGGTTTCTGCTGACCGGAGGGTTGGATACGCCAAGCTCGAGATATACCGAAGCGGAGGGAATGGCCAATTATCTGGTGGAGCGTGGGGTTCCGCAGGAGAAGCTGCTGCTTGAGAACAAGGCTACCAGCACCTATGAGAACCTGAAATTCAGCCAGGAAATCATGGAGGAGAAGGGGTTTACCTCGGTGCTGATCGTGACTCACACCTATCACGGCAACCGTGCGCTGGAAATTGCCAGAGCGTTGGATTATGACGCCCCCCGTCTTTCCTTAACCGATTCCAAGGTATTGAAGCCGTTTCCGAACACGTTTCGGGAAATTTTGGCGTACTCCAAATGGAAGCTCGATCAACTGGGACTCGCTATCGGCCTGATCTCATGACAAAACTTCTAATAACGGACAGGGAGAGAGAATACATTTAGATGTGTGTTCCGTCAGTTGGCTTGATAGAACTTCTTCTCAGCCCTACCTTTATAAAGAGGTGATTTCCTATGTCTGGGCGTGTCATGGCCAGAAACGGCTCTTCCGATGAGAGACCGTCGCGTCAGATTAATGTGATTCTCCGCAGCACCGAACCGCCTGTCGTCTCGCAAGCCCTTGCGGAAAGCGAACCTCAGGCGTCGGCGAAAGGCTTGCCGCAGCAGGGGCTTTTTGCCGAAATTCAAAAGGAATTGGATCACCTGATCGGTTTGGATCATATTAAAGATTTAATGTACGAGATATATGCGCTGTTGCAAATTGCTTCCATGCGTTCGGAGGCGGGATTGCTCTCCGGGGCTCAAGTGTACCACATGGTATTCAAAGGCAATCCGGGAACAGGAAAAACCACGGTGGCGCGAATCGTCGCCAAAATGTTTCAGCGTCTGGGCGTGTTGAGCAAAGGGCACTTGATCGAGGTCGAACGTGCTGACTTGGTTGGTGAATATATCGGGCATACGGCGCAGAAAACGCGAGATTTGGTCAAAAAAGCGCTGGGCGGTATTTTGTTCATTGATGAGGCCTACAGTCTGGCGCGCGGCGGCGAGAAGGACTTCGGCAAGGAAGCGATCGATACGCTGGTCAAGGCGATGGAGGATCATAAGAACCAATTTATCCTCATCCTGGCCGGATACTCGGACGAGATGGATTTTTTCCTGTCGACCAACCCGGGGTTGCCTTCACGTTTTCCGATTCAAATGGACTTTCCGGACTATTCGATTGACCAGTTGATTCAAATTGCCGAAGGGATGGCGAAAGAGCGCGATTATATCTTAATGCCGCAGGCGATACTCAAATTAAAGCAGCATTTGCTGCGGGAGAAATGCGAGAGTGAGCAGGTGTTCAGCAATGCCCGTTATGTCCGCAACGTGATTGAACGATCCGTCCGGCAGCAAGCCGTACGGCTGCTGAATCAGTATGGTGGGGGCTCGCCGGGCAAGCTGGAGCTCATGACCATCCGAACCGAAGATCTGAAGCTTGATGCCAAAAAATCTTGAAGGTTGATTGAAGGAGTCGTGATCATGTCGAAGTTGCCTATGCACGAGACAACCAACCACCGCCCGGACGTGGCCGTATTGGTCAGCTTGGTTACGCCGGAGTCGAAGCAGAGCGGAATCGATCCCGAATATTCCCTGGCCGAGCTAGTGCAGCTGGCTGAAACGGCCGGGGTCGTGGTTGTCGAAACCGTCGTGCAAAATCGCGATAAACCCGATCCCCGGTGGTTGATCGGTAAAGGCAAAGTGCTGGAGCTCCGTGAAGTGCTTCAGCAGGCGGAGGCGAACACCGCTATTTTCGATCAGGAATTGGCCGGAGCCCAGGTGCGCAACTTGGAGGAAATGCTGGACGTTAAAATCATCGACCGAACTCAGCTGATCCTGGATATTTTTGCGCAGCGGGCGAAAACGCGGGAAGGGATTATTCAAGTGGAGCTGGCTCAATTGACTTACCTGCTCCCGCGTTTGTCCGGGCACGGGAAGAACCTGTCCCGCTTAGGCGGCGGAATTGGTACGCGGGGGCCGGGGGAAAGCCAGCTGGAAACGGATCGGCGCCATATTCGCCGGCGGATCGGTGAATTGAAGCGTCAACTGGAAGAAGTCACCCGGCATCGCCAGCTCCATCGGGCGCGGCGGAAGGAAACCGGCGTGGTGCAAATTGCGCTGGTCGGGTATACCAATGCCGGGAAATCAACGCTTCTGAAAGCGATGACCTCAGCCGACGTCTATGTAGAGAACCAGCTGTTTGCCACGCTCGATCCAACAACCCGCCTGCTGCCGCTGCCGGGCGGCAAGGAAGTGGTATTGACCGACACGGTTGGGTTTATTCAAAATCTGCCGCATGACTTGGTCGCCGCCTTCCGGGCTACGCTGGAGGAGGTGAATGAGGCCGACCTGATTCTTCATGTTGTCGATGCATCCTCACCGATGCGGGAGAAGCAAGTAGAAGTGGTCGACCGGATTTTGGACGAATTGGGGGCCGGGGGGAAGCCGCAAATTGTTTTATTTAACAAAAGGGATATTTGCCCGCCGGAACGGCTGCAGATGCTGCCTGCCGGCGAAGGGTACCTGATGATCTCGGCATTTGACGACAAGGATTTGGCCGCCATTCGCGAAGCCGTGCAGCGCAAGCTGTCCGGAGGAACGAAGACCTTCCGGATTCCGGCGGATCGAGGAGATCTTACCCCGGTGTTATATCGGGTTGGGGAAGTGGTAGACAAGCAGATGGACGAGGATGACATGATCTACGAAATCGATGTAAACCGGGCGGATTTCGAGAAATATGGCTATCAACTAGCCCCTTATGCCATTCCCAAACCCAATCCTCAAGCAGAGAACACCACCAACGATGGACTAGATTAAGGGAGAGATAACGTAACGATGGCAGTATTTTCAGAAGAAATCGTACATTGGCTGGAAGCCGCTGAACGGCAGGCGCAAAGCCGGTTTCGGGAGATTGACCGAATCGTCGATCACAATCAATGGAAGGTCATTGAAGCTTTTCAGCATCGCCAAGTCAGCGATTATCATTTTGCAGGCTCCACGGGGTACGCCTACAATGACCGAGGCCGCGAAGTGTTGGATCTGGTGTATGCGGACGTATTCGGCGCAGAGGCTGCGCTGGTACGGCCGCATTTCGCTTCCGGCACGCATACGATCGCCACAGCGTTGTTCGGGGTCTTGCGGCCTGGGGACGAATTGCTCTATATCACAGGCCGCCCATATGATACACTACATAAAGTAATTGGAACAGCCGGGGATGGCAGCGGCTCGCTGCAGGATTTCGGGATCGCTTATAATGAAACCGCATTGCTTGCCGACGGCTCCGTGGATTGGGACGCGGTGAAGGCCAAAGTTACCGGCCGGACCAAAGTCATCGGGATCCAGCGCTCCCGCGGTTACGATTGGAGGGATTCCTTCACCGTGGAGCAGATCGGTGAGATGGTTCGACGGGCCAAGGAGATCAAGCCGGATCTAATTGTGTTCGTGGACAACTGCTACGGTGAATTTACCGAGGAACGGGAACCGACGGAGGTGGGAGCCGATCTGATCGCCGGTTCGCTGATTAAAAATCCCGGAGGAGGCTTGGCGGAAACCGGGGGGTATATCTGCGGCCGTCAGGACTTGGTGAAGTTAGCTTCCTACCGTTTGACCGCACCGGGGATTGGCGGCGAAGTTGGGGCGATGTTAGGGACAACCCGAGGGATCTATCAAGGTCTGTTCTTAGCGCCGACCATCGTAGGACAGGCCGTTAAGGGTAGCATTCTGGCTGCGGCATTGTTTGAGCGGGCAGGATTTCGAACCAGGCCGGGCTGGGAGGACTCGCGCAGCGATCTGATCCAGGCGATTGCCTTCGACACGCCGGAGCAACTGATCGCGTTCGTTCAAGGCATTCAGCGGGCTGCGGCAGTGGATGGCCACGTAGTGCCTGAGGCTTGGGATATGCCGGGATATGATCACCCTGTGATCATGGCGGCAGGGACATTTATTCAAGGCGGTAGCTTGGAATTGTCTGCCGATGCTCCGATCCGCGCCCCGTATATCGCTTATATGCAAGGCGGCTTAACCTATTCTCATGTTAAATTTGGGCTCCTTACCGCTCTTCAGTCGATGAAGGACCGCAACTTGTTGTAAGTTATCCTAACATAACTATTGACATGTTAGGATAACTCACATATCATAAGGTCATGAGAATCTAACTGGAAGGTTGAGAGCGATGAGTGAGGAAATTCGCAGAAATATGGCCTTGTTTCCTATTGGTATCGTTATGAAACTTACGGATTTAACGGCAAGACAAATACGATATTACGAGCAGCACGAATTGATTGTACCCGCACGTACCTCGGGAAATCAGCGGATGTTTTCCCTCAATGACGTCGAGCGATTGCTGGAGATCAAGGGTCTCATCGATAAAGGTGTGAATATCGCCGGGATCAAGCAGGTCATGAATCCGATGTCCCAGGATGCGACCGTCATTACGAAGGACACGGAAGAGAAGCGGAAGGAAATGACAGATTCCCAAATTTACCGCATGTTGAAGCAGCAGTTGGTGTCAGGGAACAAACCGGGACAAGTTTCTTTAATTCAAGGCGAACTTTCTCGGTTTTTCAAAAAATAATCTAAACGTTGGGAGAGGTTAGGGTGAGTAACACGAGTTACACCAAAGAGGACATTTTGCGCATTGCCAAAGAAGAGAACGTACGTTTCATCCGTTTACAGTTCACGGATTTACTAGGAACCATTAAAAACGTGGAAATCCCGGTCAGCCAATTGGAGAAAGCGTTGGACAACAAGATGATGTTTGACGGTTCTTCGATTGAAGGGTATGTTCGGATCGAGGAGTCCGACATGTACCTCTTCCCGGATCTGGACACTTGGGTCATTTTCCCATGGGTAACCGAAGACCGCGTAGCGCGTTTGATTTGCGATGTGTACATGCCTGATGGTACTCCGTTTGCCGGCGATCCGCGCGGGATTCTGAAACGTGCGCTCAAGGAAGCCGAGGAGATGGGCTACACCTCAATGAACGTTGGACCGGAACCGGAATTCTTCCTGTTCAAAACTGACGATAAAGGCAACCCTACCACCGAGTTGAATGACCAAGGCGGATACTTCGACTTGGCTCCTACGGATCTCGGGGAGAACTGCCGCCGCGAAATCGTATTGACGCTGGAGGAAATGGGCTTTGAAATCGAAGCTTCTCACCACGAAGTGGCTCCGGGTCAGCATGAAATCGACTTTAAATACGCGGATGCGATTAAAGCTGCCGACCAAATTCAAACTTTCAAATTGGTAGTTAAGACGATTGCTCGTCAGCATGGGCTTCATGCCACCTTTATGCCTAAACCGCTGTTTGGCGTGAATGGTTCCGGGATGCACTGCCACCAGTCGCTGTTCAAAGGCAATGTGAATGCATTCTATGACGAAAGCGATAATCTGGGGCTCAGCAAGGAAGCTCGTCACTACATGGCCGGTATTCTGAAGCATGCCCGCGCATTTGCCGCAATCACGAACCCGACCGTGAACTCTTACAAACGTCTCGTTCCGGGATATGAAGCGCCTTGTTACGTTGCTTGGTCTTCGAGCAACCGTAGTCCGATGATTCGGATTCCGGCTTCCCGGGGCCTGAGCACGCGGGTCGAAGTGCGTAATCCGGACCCGGCCGCCAACCCTTATCTGGCATTGGCCGTGATGTTGAAAGCCGGTCTGGACGGGATTAAGAACGAGCTGCCGCTGGTGGATCCGGTAGACCGCAACATTTACGTGATGTCGGAGGAAGAACGGGTCGAAGAAGGCATTCCGAGCTTGCCTTCCGATTTGAAAGAAGCGTTGGGCGAGCTGCTGCGCAGCGAAATCATCTGCGATGCGCTGGGAGATCATGCCTTGACTCATTTCTATGAGTTGAAAGAAATCGAATGGGACATCTTCCGCACGCAGGTTCATCAATGGGAACGTGATCAATACATGACCTTGTACTAAACCACTACGCTAAAGTGGCTCCTGAATGATCAGGGGCCGCTTTTTTATGCCTTGTTTCGGGTGAAGTCATGAATTACAGTTTATGGATTTCAAAAAATGCCATGATTTAGCCGGAAATGGGACAACTTATAGGTATGAACTAAGGAGGTTAAACGAAGATGATTGTGACCGAATTGAAAAGATACCAACGCCGACGTTATCGGCTGAAGCAATGGTGGATTAGCGAACGTGCGGGGTTCGGCTGGGGTACGCGCGGCCGGCGGGAAAAGAACGGCTACAATCCGATGAACTCCACGAACTTCGAGTGGGAGTAAAGGGGAAGCGGTGCGGTGCCGGTCATACGCAAACAGGACGAAGCCGATAACGATCGCTTCGTCCTGCCTGGTGATTGCATCCTGCTGCGCTGAATGGAAGCCTCAAATTAGTGCAAGTCGCGGAATAGACCGATGACCTTGCCCAGGATGGTCACATGCTTCAAACGAAGCGGTTCCATCGTCGCATTCTCGGGCTGGAGGCGGATATGGTCGCTCTCCTTATAAAACGTCTTGACCGTCGCTTCGTCATCCTCCGTCATGGCGACAACGATATCTCCGTTGTTGGCCGTTTGTTGTTGACGGACGATCACATAATCCCCACTATGTATCCCGGCTTCGATCATGCTGTCGCCGACCACGGAAAGCATAAATATCTCTCCGTCAGCCGCGTAGTGCTCGGGCAGCGGAAAATAATCTTCAATATTCTCCGTCGCCGTGATAGGCATGCCTGCAGTGACTTTCCCGACAACGGGAACACGGGCAATGCTATGTGCAAATAAATTGTAATTCTCCGACTCCTCTTGGCCTAACAACTCGATGGCGCGCGGCTTCGTCGGGTCTCGGCGGATAAATCCCTTCTTCTCCAGTCGGTCCAAATGGCCGTGAACGGTGGAGCTGGACGCCAATCCCACTGCTTCGCCGATCTCCCGCACAGAAGGAGGATAACCCTTGGCGCGTACTTCGTTGCGAATAAATTCAAGAATGGCCTGTTGCCGGCTTGATACCTTTGACATGTACGGATCAACCCCATTTAGTAACGTTTGGAAAAATTATAACACAGAACTTCCGTTCGTACAAACATTAGTTCTAAATCAAATAGAAGAAAGCCAATAAATATGAAAAAAAGAGAACAACCGTTCGAAAAACTATTGAATCAAACAAATGTTCGTGTTATATTGATTACAGAAAACAGAACACTTGTTTGGAGTGATGGCTAAATGTTGAAGTATAGTTCCTATCAAAGCATCTACGAGCAACCTTCTTTTCGTCGTCCAGTGGAGAGAAGCTTACATATGAATGGATTCCTGAAGAGCAGATGGTCCAAAATCGCCGTTCTTCTGCTCCTCATCAGCCTTACTTGTACGGGGATGGTTCAGGCCTTTGCAGCTTCCCTTGAGACTTCCGAGGCGGTTAACCCGGCGCAATACGTTGTGGTTATGCCTGGGGATACCCTATGGGAAATAGCTGTGGCTCATAAGCCGCAGGGACAGGATACAAGAGTTTACATTCAGAAGCTGATGCGGTCGAACGGGCTGCATACCAGCTCAATTCAAGCCGGGGATACACTGATGCTGCCGGGTCGATAATGGATGCTGGCCGAGGTTATTATTATAGGTAGAGCAGGAGCTTGTTTTCAGGTTACGACTGGGGTTGTCGTCGCCTTGACAAGCTCTTTTTCTCATGTCAAAGTAAGAATTAATGCCCGTGAAACTTCATGGGGAGTAAGTATATAAAGAAGCGGGAGGAACTTATGGATATTGATACGTTGGTTAAGCGGATTAACGAGCTGGCTCGTAAGGCGAAGCAAGAAGGATTATCGCAGGACGAAATCCTGGAAAGAGCTCAGCTTCGGGAGACGTATCTGCAAAACGTTCGCAGGAATTTTCGGCAACAGCTCGAGTCGATCGAGATTGTAGATAAATAGGGAGGAACAGGTATGGGTTCGTTTGACCGTAAAGTAGAGCGTAATCAGCTCAAAATGAGCAAGAAAGGCAAGGGACCAAACGTCGGGAAGGGGACGCGAAATTCGCGGTCTTCGCTTGGAGCGAGTGGAGAAGGCGATGTATTTAAAGGGCGCAACATCATTTTGCCCGTTGCGTTGTTTCTGCTGGCCCTACTGTATGCCAGCGTAGGAATCATCGGCAACTCCGCAGAAGTGAACTCGTTCCTGTATTGGGCGACGATCTTTCTGTATATCGTGCTGGCCTTGGCCATCTTCTTGCGCAAGCCTTATTTGCGTGTGAACAAAAGCGGGTTGTACACTTCGAAATTTAATCGGGACCGGATGTTGGATGCGGGGAACATCAGCAAAATCAAGGTTAGCCGCAACAAAGTCGTGATCGAACCCAAGACGCGGGAACCCAAATGGGTGTTCTACCGCACCCGCAACCGGTTTGATACGGAAGCGATGGCTGAACGGCTGGAGCTGTATGCCAATACCCATCATGTGAAGCTGGAGAAAGAATAAACCTTTTGCGATAATATGCGATAAGAATGGAGAGGGCTGGGACGAATGACGATCAAGGCGGTTTGTTTTGACCTGGACGACACGCTGCTCTGGGATGATCGGAGCGTAAGAGAGGCTTTTGCAGCAACCTGTGAAAGTGCGGCGGCCAAGGCGGAAGGATTGGATCCGGAGCAACTGGAAGAAGCAGTACGCCGGGAAGCACGGAGCTTGTATGAATCCTATGAAACTTATCCTTTCACGAAGATGATCGGGATCAATCCGTTCGAGGGACTATGGGCAACGTTCTCGGCGGGGGAACAACCGGAGTTTCGCCAATTGGAGCAGTTAGCCCCAATCTATCGTAAGGAATCCTGGCGGCGCGGGCTGCACTCGCTTGGAGTGGACGACGAGGATCTGGCCGGAGAGCTGGCGGAACAGTTCGGTCGCGAACGCCGTTCCCGTCCGCATGTGTATGAGGAGACATTCCAGGTCTTGAAGGAACTCAAAGGGAAGGTGAAGCTGCTGCTGCTGACGAACGGCTGCCCCGCGCTGCAGCAGGAGAAGCTGGACGGCGTTCCGGAGCTGGCGCCCTATTTCGACGAGATTGTGATCTCGGGGAGTTTCGGTAAAGGGAAGCCGGATCCGTCCATTTTCCGCCATGCGCTGGAACGTCTGGCGATTGAACCGGGGGAGGGAATCATGGTCGGGGACAAGCTGACGACGGATATCAAAGGGGCGCTTAGTGTCGGAATGACTGCGGTCTGGGTGAACCGGGACGGCAAGTCCCTCACCGGCGAGATCGTACCGGATTATGAGATCAAGCATTTGTCCGAATTATATGATCTCTTGGATAAGCTGGCTTAAACGGATTAGCAATCGACATACTTGTTAGGATCGAGGGTCATCCGCTGCGGAAGGAGGGGAATCTGAATGAAAGTTAGTAGGAAATCAGGGCTGCTCGCGGCCATCATGCTTGCGTTAGTCGTTGTCGCCGGATGCGGTCGCGGCGAGTCGACGGAAGCTCAGGCAGATGCGGCATTAGAGCCTATTCAAGTTGAACTTGAAGTCACACCATCCGCGCTCAAAGCCGGGGAAACTGTGAAGTTTACGGCGAAGGTGACGCATCGCGGCGAGAACGTGGACGATGCGAAGGAAGTCATGTTCGAATTTTGGAATACCTCGGTCGACAACGCCAAGCACAGTCAGGTCAAAGTGAAAGGCGCAGGGGAGGGGACCTATGTGCTGGAGCATACGTTGAAGGAGCCGGGAACCTATGAAGTGATTTCCCATGTCACCGCACGTGATCAACATTCGATGCCGTCGAAGCAATTTACGGTGGAGTAAGCTCGCCGTCTGCCCTGAGGATCAGCTGCTATCCCCCGATTGGGGGATGGCGGCTTTTTTGTTTTTGTGAATTCCCGAATTTTTCAAGCTACAAAGCATGGGTTTGTTCGGATTTTAATTCTAAGTTGATTGATAGGATAACATTAATATTATTAAAGGGGAGAAGTGACGGGAAATCGTCAACCTCTCTTTTCTTCAACGCTTTATTCTGTTAAACTAAAACGTAACGTTTTACGGGAGGGACATGATCATGAGTAAACCTAGCCTGCTCGAAAGAATGAAAGAACGAATATTAATCCTCGATGGCGCCATGGGCACCATGATTCAGCAGGAGAACCTGTCTCCAGCCGATTTCGGCGGCGATGAGCTGGACGGCTGCAACGAAATGCTTGTGCTCACCCGTCCGGATGTGATTCGCGGCATCCATGAGAAATATCTCGAAGCAGGTGCTGATCTGATCGAAACCAATACGTTTGGTGCGACATCTGTCGTGCTGGCTGAATACGATATCCCGCAGAAGGCGCGTGAAATCAATTGGGCTGCGGCCAAGCTCGCGATTGAAGCAGCGGAAAAATACAGTACCCCGGAGCACCCCCGCTATGTGGTGGGGATTCTTGGGCCTACGACGAAAACCCTGTCCGTTACCGGCGGCGTCACGTTCGATGAATTGACAGCCAGCTATGCGGAGCAGGCGGCAGCGTTGATCGAAGCCGGCGTGGATGCGCTGATGCTGGAGACCTCGCAGGACACGCTGAATGTGAAGGCAGGGAGCATCGGGATCAAGCAGGCGTTCAGCGATACGGGGATCGCTTTACCGCTGATGATCTCCGGTACGATCGAGCCGATGGGCACGACATTGGCGGGCCAGAATATCGAAGCTTTCTACATTTCGCTGGAGCATTTGAATCCGATCTCCGTCGGCCTAAACTGCGCAACCGGACCGGAGTTTATGCGAGATCATATCCGGACCTTGTCGGGACTGGCGCATGCAGCGGTCAGCTGTCACCCGAACGCCGGTTTGCCGGATGAGAACGGGATTTACCACGAGTCCCCGGATTCGCTGGCGCAGAAAATGTCCGCTTTCGCCGAGCAGGGCTGGTTGAATATTGCTGGCGGCTGCTGCGGGACAACCCCGGCCCATATTGCCGCATTAGCGAATACGTTGAAAGATTATCGGCCCCGCGAACTGGCAGGTAACCATCTGCCGGCACTCTCCGGCATCGAGCCGGTTTATATCGAATCGGCGAACCGGCCTTATCTGGTTGGGGAACGCACGAACGTTCTGGGGTCACGCAAGTTTAAACGGCTGATCGTCGAAGGCAAATATGAAGAAGCCTCTGAGATCGCTCGTGCCCAAGTGAAGAACGGGGCTCAGGTTGTCGATGTTTGCGTGCAGGATCCGGATCGCGATGAAGCGGAGGATATCCAGAAATTCCTTGAGCTGGTTGTCAAGAAAGTCAAGGTGCCGCTGATGATCGATACAACCGATCCGAAAGTGCTTGATTTGGCGCTTCAATATTGCCAGGGGAAATCAATTATTAACTCCATTAACTTGGAGGACGGCGAAGAGAAGTTCGAGCGTGTGACACCGCTGATTCATAAATACGGCGCAGCGGTGGTCGTAGGCACAATCGATGAGCGGGGGCAAGCGATCACGCGGGAAGACAAGCTGGAGGTCGCCAAACGTTCGCATGACCTGCTTGTTCATAAATATGGACTCCAATCGGAGGATTTGATTTTCGATCCGCTTGTTTTTCCGGTCGGTACCGGGGATGAGCAATACATTGGGTCGGCGAAGGAAACGATCGAAGGGATCCGGCTGATCAAAGAAGCGCTGCCGAAAGTGCATACCGTGCTGGGGATCAGTAACGTATCCTTTGGCCTCCCCGAAGCGGGCCGCGAGGTGCTGAATTCGGTGTTCCTGTACGAATGTACCAAGGCAGGTCTCGATTACGCGATCGTCAACACGGAGAAGCTGGAACGCTATGCCAAGATCCCGGATGAGGAACGCCGATTGGCAGAGGAGCTGATCTACCACACCAATGATGAGACGTTGGCCGCGTTCGTAGCAGCCTTTCGGAACAAGAAGGTGGAGAAGGTCGAGAAATCGACACAGCTAACTCTTGAGGAACGTCTGGCTTCCTATGTCGTGGAAGGCACGAAGGAAGGATTGATTCCAGATCTTGAAGAGGCGCTGAAGAAATACACTGCGCTCGAGGTCATTAACGGTCCGCTTATGGCGGGCATGGAAGAAGTTGGCCGGTTGTTTAATAACAATGAGCTGATCGTGGCAGAGGTCTTGCAAAGCGCCGAGGTCATGAAGGCTTCCGTGGCCTACCTTGAACCGTTTATGGAGAAGAACCAAACCAGCGTGAAGGGTAAAATCCTGCTGGCAACGGTGAAAGGCGACGTGCATGATATCGGCAAAAACCTGGTCGAGATCATTCTCTCCAACAACGGTTACCGGATCGTCAATTTGGGCATAAAAGTACCACCGGAGCGCATTATCGAGGCGTATCGGCAGGAGCAAGCGGACGCGATCGGACTCTCCGGCCTGCTGGTGAAATCGGCGCAGCAAATGGTCACGACGGCGCAGGATTTGCGAAATGCCGGCATTGACATCCCGATCCTTGTGGGCGGAGCAGCGCTTACCCGCAAATTCACCAAGACGCGGATCCGGCCGGAATACGACGGTATGGTCGTATACGCCAAGGACGCGATGGACGGCCTTGATTTGGCCAACAAGCTGATGGATCCGGCCGCCCGGGAGCAGATGCGCCTTGAAATGGAAGCGGAGCGAGATACGGATCGGGCCGTAGCCGTTGCGGATCCGCTGCCGGAGCTGACCCGTGTGGAGCGCTCCAAAATCTCGACGGATGCCCCGGTCTATCTTCCGCCTGATCTGGAACGGCATGTGCTTCGCGATTATCCGATTGGTCATATTACGCCTTATATCAATATGCAAATGCTGCTGGGCCATCATTTGGGGCTGCGCGGCTCGGTAGAGCAGCAGTTGGCGGCGGGTGAAGCGAAGGCAGTGCAACTGAAGGAGACGGTCGATCAAATCCTGCTCGAAGCGGTAACCGACGGGATCATCCGCACGCAAGCGATGTATCGATTCTTCCCGGCGCAATCGTCCGGTAACGATATTCTGATCTACGATCCGGTCGAGCCCGGCAAAGTCCTGAAGCGGTTCAGCTTCCCTCGCCAGAAGGTCGAGCCTTACCTGTGCTTGGCGGATTTCTTGAAATCGGTGGACAGCGGGCAAATGGATTACGTGGGGTTCCTGGTGGTCACCGCCGGACAAGGTGTCCGGGATTTGTCCGAGAAATGGAAGGAACAAGGCGAATATCTGCGCTCCCACGTTCTGCAGGCGGTAGCGCTGGAGCTGGCCGAAGCGCTGGCGGAGCGGGTTCACCATATCATGCGGGATACCTGGGGATTCCCGGATCCGGCGAACATGACGATGAAACAACGACATGGCGCACGATATCAAGGGATTCGCGTGTCATTCGGCTACCCGGCTTGCCCGGACCTCGAAGATCAACAGCTGTTGTTTGATCTGATGCAGCCGGAGGACATCGGCATCACTTTGACGGAAGGGTTCATGATGGAGCCGGAAGCCTCCGTCTCGGCGATGGTCTTCGCGCATCCGGAAGCCCAATATTTTAACGTGGACAAAGCTGGGGTATAATCCCATAAAGAAGCTCCTTGGCAAACCCTCCGAACTTCGGAGGGTTTTGGCAATCTGGACGTCGGATGAAGCCCTATTTTAGCGTAAAGGACGAAAAGGCATGGAACTATATTTTTTAGGGACGAACGCGGGGGTACCGTCCTTGGAACGGAACGTAACCTCGGTGGCTTTGCGTCTGCTGGAGGAGCGCCGTTCGCTCTGGCTGTTCGATTGCGGCGAGGGCACCCAGCATCAGATTTTGCGTTCGCCGCTGAAACTCAGCAAACTGGAATTCATTTTTATCACCCATCTTCACGGAGATCATCTCTTTGGTTTGCCCGGGCTTATTTCGAGCCGCGCCTATCAGGGAGGGGATACGCCTCTGGTCATCTACGGGCCAAAGGGCTTGAAGAAATTCGTAGAGACGACCCTGTCGCTCAGCGAATCACGGATTAATTATAAGCTGGAGATCGTGGAGCATCAGGGCGGGCTCTTGTTCGAGGATGAATCGTTTCGGGTAGAAGCGGCGTTGTTGGAACACCGGATCGACAGCTATGGTTATCGGGTTGTTGAGAAAGACCTGCCGGGTAAGCTGGACGCCGCCGTGCTGGAACGGTACGGCATTCGTCCGGGCCCGTTATACGGCAAACTCAAGCGCGGGGAAAGCGTAGTCGCGCCGGGCGGTGAGACGCTGCATGCGAAGGATGTGCTGGGAGCGCCTAAATCCGGCAGGATTGTAACCCTTCTTGGCGATACACGTCCGTGTGAGAATGCCGTCATTTTGGCCCAAGATGCAGATCTGCTGGTCCATGAGTCCACCTTCTTGCATGAGCTGGCGAAGACCGCGCATGATTACCATCACAGCACAGCCAAACAAGCGGCGGAGGCCGCCAAGGAAGCGGGCGTGCAGCAGCTTCTGCTCACGCATTTCAGCTCTCGCTACAAATCGGACGATCAACTGCTGCGGTTGCAGGAGGAGGCGCGTTCGATCTTCCCGAATGCACAGCTGGCTCTTGAGCATGTTCTTTATCCCATAGTGCGGCGCTGCGGGCGGAAATAATTATTTTCCGGGAAAGCGCAGGAACTGACAGAGCCTTTCAAAGTTTGTCAAGGGGGTAAGACTCGGTTGGATCACCGTTCGAGATCGTTCGACGACATGCGGCGAATGCGGGCGCTGATTTGACAGGGTCATCGCATTCGGGACGGGAAAATTTGCCTGACCCCGGGGTTCCTAGGTACAATAAAATAGGGACTCGGCGAAACGGAAAGGATGAGGATTTTGCCAAAGCATTGGAAGGCCTATCTCATTGATTTGGACGGCACCCTATACCATGGGCCTAAGATGATCCCCGGTGCGGATGAGCTGATCTCCGCTTTGCGCGCTCAGCGGATCCCATTTCTGTTCGTCACCAACAATTCCTCGCGGACACCCCGGGAGGTCGCCGCGCATTTGGAGGCAATGGGCATCTCGGCGCGGGCGGAGGAGGTCTGTACTTCAGCTGTTGCTGCGGCCAGGTACGTTGCTGAAGCACATCCGGGCTGCAAAGTCGCAGCTATTGGCGAAGCCGGGCTCACGGAGGCGTTGGTCGAGTCCGGACTCCAGCTGGACTTGGATGAGCCCGACGTGGTAGTGCAAGGCATCGACCGTCAATTTACATATGATACCCTAACTCGGGCTGCCCGCTGGATTCGGGGCGGAGCCCGTTATGTATTAACCAATCCCGATCTGCTGCTTCCCTCCCAGGAGGGCTTGATGCCGGGAGCGGGAACGTTGTCCGCAGCCATTCAGGCAGCATCGGGCGTTAAGCCGGTAGTGATCGGCAAACCGTCAGCACCTCTGATGGATTTTGCCATAGCTCGGCTTGGTATGGAAGCTTCGGAAGTCGCTGTCATCGGGGACAACCTGCATACGGACATCGCCGCAGGAGTAAAGGCCGGCTGCGGGACGATCCTCGTGTTAACCGGGGTCACGACGGCCGACAATCTGCCGGACTACGTGAAGTCCTCCGGCGTTGAAGCGGATGTGGTATGCCGGGACCTGAAAGAAGCCCGCGAACGAATTTGCGGATGAAATGAACCCTCTATGTTTCATGGAATGAACGAACTTATAAGAATGAAGGGAAAGATGTACCATGCCGGAATTGCCGGAGATGGAAAATTATCGAATACAACTGTCGCAATCCATTTTGGACCTGCCGATTACCGGAGTGACCGTAGGCCGGGAGAAGTCGGTAAATTTGCCGGTGGAGGAGTTTACCCGGGAGCTGACGGGAAGACAGGTGATCTTCATCGAGCGCCGAGGCAAACATCTGCTCTTCCATCTGGATAATGGACGCAGATTGCTGCTTCACTTAATGCTTGGCGGATTGCTCTACCTCGGCTCCAAGGAGGACCGGCCGGACCGCAGCACCCAGGTTGAAATCGCCTTTGGTGACCAACGGGTGCTCTATTTCATCGGGCTGCGTCTGGGGCATCTGCATCTGCACAGCGCTAAGGAGGCGGAGGAACTTCTCGCGCATCTGGGACCGGAGCTTCTGGACCGCCGGATGAACGAAGCGCGGTTTACCGCATTGCTGCGCAAGCGCCGGGGGAGCCTCAAGACGACGCTCGTCAATCAGGATGTCATTGCCGGAATCGGCAACTGTTACGCCGATGAAATCGCGTTCGCGGCGGAATTGCTGCCGATGGCCAAGCTGCAGAACTTCAGCGACGAGGACTTTGCCCGTCTGTACCAAGCGGTTCGGGATGTGCTGATCGAGGCGACGGAGGCCGGCGGGTATATGGAAATGCCGCTGACCCGGGATGATAAGCTGACGGGGGGAGCGAACGATACCTGCAGGGTATACGACCGGGAGAGAGAGACCTGTCCGCGCTGCGGCGACGCTATCGTAAAAGCGGAAATGAACGGGCGCAAAGTGTTCTACAGCCCGGGATGTCAGCATGACCGCTAACCTGAAAGTGGGGGGACATTTAAGCATACGGGGCGGCTACTTTGGCGCTGCGAAGGCCGCGCTGCAATGGGGGGCCGGTGCGTTTCAGTATTTTCCGAAAAATCCGCGGAGCCTTACAGTCAAACGCATTGATCCCCGGGACGCGGAACAGTGCCGAACCCTGTGCAGAGCACACGGCCTGATTTCGATCGCGCATACGCCTTATCCCAGCAACCTCGCCATCGGCAAGGATACCGACGGGGAAGCATACGGCCGAGTGGTGAATTCGCTGCGCAATGACCTTGAAATCGCCGAAGCGTGCGGATCTCTTGGGATTGTTGTACATTTTGGGATATTTAAGTCAGGAAACCCCTTACAAGGTTATCAAAATATTATACAATGTATTAATGATGTGCTCTTCGGCTGGCAGGGTTCGGCAAAGCTTCTGATCGAGAACCAGGCCGGCGATCACGGCGACATGGGGATGACGATCGAGGAGTTGGTCCAGATTCGCAACCTGTGCCGGGATTCGGAGCGCATCGGGTTTTGCCTCGATACCTGCCATGCCTTTGGGGCGGGAATGTGGCGGGGCGAAGGAGACGAGAGCTTCGCGGCTAAAGCCGAGGAGCTCGGGTTCTGGGACGGCTTATGCGCCGTCCACCTGAACGATTCAAAATACCCGGTATTATCGCGCAAGGACCGTCACGCCCGAGTAGGCCAGGGCTATATCGGCGAAGCCGGCTTTCGCTGGCTGTTGCAGATCGACGCGATCCGGAAATCCCCGCTTATCTTTGAGAGCGAAACCGGGGAGGATGGGACCTACAGAGAGGATATGGAGCGAGTGAGACGGTGGGCGTAAGGTCTGGCAAGGCGGCCAGACTCCGCCTGGAGTGAAATACCGCGGGAAAGGAAGAACACTATTGATTCATGTATATATGGACGATTTTCGCCGATGTCCGCAGGGATTTACATTAGCGCGCACCGTCGAGGAATGTCTGGAGCTGCTTCGTTTGACGGAAGTAGACATCTTATCGCTGGATTACGATATGGGGCCGGATGAGCCTGACGGTACGGAGATGGCGGCTGCTATGGTCCGGGAAGGACGGTTTCCGCGAGAAATCTATCTTCACACCTCAAGCATGTCCGGTAAGAAAAGCATGTACGAAATCCTTTACCAGGGCTTGCCGGAACATGTGCAGCTGCATAATGGACCGGTCCCCTTCGAACGGCTGGAGGAAATCGCCAGAAACTGCAAGGTACCGCCCCATTCGAAGTGGATTTGCACGGCGAATCATGGCTTTGCGCCCTATGCCCAAGAAGAGCTGCGCCGTTTGTTCGGCGGGGTCAAGAGCTCCATGCTCGTGCCCGGTGAAGTCTTTGCGGCTTCGCTGCAGGCGATGCCGGAGGATGTCCAGCAGCGGCTGCGGCAAACGCCGCCGATATTTCTGCGGCATACGTTCCTGGTTGACTGGGAGTGGTGCCCGGGGGAAGGTGCCGAGGGGAATCCGGAGGAATGGCTTGAACCGCTGCGGAAATATCTGATGGCCGATTTTCGCCTTCCGGGTGCTAAAATTGCCGTACAGGCACGCAAGGCGGAAGAGGGGCTCTGGTCGGGGACGGCACCTGAGTTGAAGGAGCGTCTGCAGGAAGAACTGCAGGATGTGTCCGTCGGGGAATTTGTGGTGCGGGATGCCGATTGGATTATCTCGGTGTTCGCCGGCCAGGATCGGATTTATGCCGGGGTGGCGCACCCGCAGGATAACCTCTCCGATTGGAACGGCGGAGCGATCCGTTTCCGCAAGGAAGAAGGCCAAATCTCCCGGGCGAAATTCAAGCTTCTGGAAGCGGAAGCGGCATTCGGCATCCCGTTCGAATCGTTCCGCGAAGCGCTGGATATCGGTGCCGCGCCGGGCGGCTGGACTTCATTTCTGTTGGAACGCGGTCTCAGCGTAACCGCGGTGGATACGGCGAAGCTGCATCCTTCTTTGCTGTCTTCGCCGAAGCTGACCTTTATTCAGCGGAATGCAAATCGCGTTAAATTTAAGGAAAATCAATTTGATCTTCTGGTGTGCGATATGAGCTGGAGCCCGAAATTGACGGCTAGACTCGTGACGGAGCTGCTGTACGCACTGGTTCCGGGCGGAACGGTTCTCGTGACGGTGAAGCTGCTGACCAAGAAGCCGATGGCATTGATTCAGGAGGTTACCGAACTGTTTCAGGAGGCCCGGCTTCAAGTGCAGCAGGCAAAGCAGCTCTTTCACAACCGCGATGAAATCACGCTCTACATGATTAAATATTAATGGCGTGAATAAATTGTTTTGAAAAAAGGCTTTACTTTTGCCGCCAGCCGTCCTATACTGATTCCAAAATTATACAATGACCGCAATAGGGAAAGCATCCCTGTCATTTCTCGCTTGGCCAAACAGCCAAGGAATGACGGAGGGAGGTTTTCCCTTTTTTGCGTTCAGGAAAGGAGGAGTCATGGCCAGGTTCGTTCCTAAGCTCGCTCCAAGCGACACGTTGGCAGGACGTTACCGGATCGAACGAATGATCGGGCAAGGGGGCATGAGCCGGGTTTATCTGGCCGAAGACCTGAAGCTGCCGGGAAAGACATGGGCGGTAAAGGAATGCTTGACCGTCCCCGGAGAACCCGTCTTCGCCGCCAAAGAGGTTCAGCTGTTAAGCACATTGAATCATCATCGGCTGCCGCGGATTGTCGATTTCATGGATCCCGACCCGGACGGATATTCCTATATCGTTATGGATTATATTCAGGGCGTGCCCTTGGATCAATTCATCCGTGCGAGAGGAGGGCGCTTGCCGCTTGAACTGTTGGTCCGCTTTGGGCTCCAAATCGCCGAAGGGCTGCGGTACTTGCATCGGCACGAACCTCCGGTCATCCACCGGGATGTGAAGCCGGCTAATCTGTTGGTCGACGACAAAGGCGAGCTTCGGTTCGTGGACTTCGGTATTGCCCGTACCTTTACGGCCGGCAAAACGGAAGACACGGTGCAGCTCGGAACGGTTGGTTTTGCCGCTCCGGAGCAATACGGCGATCGCCAAAGCGATGCGCGGACCGATCTGTATTCCTTGGGCGCCGTTCTGCTCTATATGGGCACGGGGGGACGGTATTCGGTATGGACACCCGAAGCGGCGACGGCGTTGCGCGAAACTGAGGGCGAGCCGCTGCGGCCAATCGTGACTAAGTTGCTGCAGGTTCGGCCTGCAGACCGCTTCGCTTCGGCAGAAGAGGTTATTAGTGCGCTTGCTGCATTGCTGCAGAAGCCCGCGCCGCCAGGAGCCGCGAATCCCGGTTCAAGCGTCAGGGCCGCTGAGTTCATCGAATACCGCGGCCGCCCGGCAATTGTAGGCGTTATTGGCGCCTCGACCGGGGCGGGAGCAACCTATACGGCCATTGCGCTTGCCCATTTACTGGCCCGCAGTATCAAGAAAGTCGCGATTGTGGAGCTGGATCCCAAGTCGCTCTCTTTCGCTCGATTAGCCCGTCATCTGGAAGGGGAGGATTATGCGGATCAGGGGAACAAGGGAATACGGTTCCGCATCGGCCAAGCGCTTTATGCCAAGCCGACAGCTCGCGCAGACTTCATCTCCTTGCTGTCGGAAGGATTCGGGTGCGTCGTCTGCGATCTGGGAACGGGCCGAAGCCAGGAGCTGCTGGAGGAATTCCGCCGCGCGGACCTGTCGATTATCGTTGGGTCCGGGGCGGAGTGGAGATCCGAGGAGTTGGGGAACTTCGTTACAGCCTTAACCAGCGGGGGGCCGCTTCCGCCTTCATGGAGGATTTGCGTGCCTTTGGCTTCAACCGCCGGTTTGCGGCGAATTCGCCGAGACCTTCGTACCAAGAGCGTGTTCGGCTTACCCGCGGATTCCAATCCTTTTGAACCGGCGTCTTCGTTATCCAGTGCGCTGGAAGCGGTTTGCGGGAACCTGCTGACGAAGGCCAAGCGGACGGGCTTCCGGTTTCGAATGAAATCTAAAACGTAGAAAGGAAGTGGACTGATCTATGCCGAGAATCAGGCAGAAAACAAAACATATGCTGCTATCCGGACTGGCCGGAATTGTCATCTCGGGCGTTGCCTTTTCGGGATATGCCGTCGTACGAGAAAGACAAGTGCACGCTGAGAAGCGCACCCTAGTCCGAGATTATGAGACCCGGTTGGCCGATTTGCGCAGCCAGGCGCAGCAACGGACCGTAGAAGGATGGGTTCCCACGCGGGATATTCCCGCTGGACACCGGATTGGGGCAAACGATTTAAAGCGGGTGGAGCTGCCCGCAGACAGCGTTCCCGCCGACCTTTTCGCATCCGGGGAGGACATTGCGGGGAAGTACGCCAAAATTTCACTTCGTTCGTTGACGCCCTTGACGGAAGCGCTGTTGTATGAAGAAGATCCGATCCCCGATGATCTGCGTTGGCGGGAAATGGCCTTCGTCCAGCTTCCGAATTTGTTGGAGGAGAAGGATGTCATCGACATCCGCATCCAATTCCCGACGGGCCAGGATTATATCTTACTCTCCAAAAAGAAAGTGGAAACCTTAAGCTCCGAAATGCTAACGGTAACGTTAAGCGAAGCGGAAATTCTCTCGTTATCCAGCGCCATTGTAGATGCTTATTTACATAAAGCTTCGATCTATGCGCTCGCTTATGTCGAGCCCCATCTGCAAAGCAAACCGGTGCCCACCTATCCGGTGAATGAAAGCGTCATGGAGCTGATCCGGAAGGATCCGAATATCGTGCAGAAAGCGGAACAGTCTCTTCGTCTCAGCAACGCGGCACGCTCGGGGCTGGAGAGCGATTTATCAACGATGTCACCGCAGCGGGCCGCTGAATACGCAAGCAGCCAGACGAAGCTGCAAGCCTCGAAATCGGCGGGAGCGAGCGGAGATCTCCAGCCAGGGAGCTTCGTTTCGGACGGAGCTTCAGCCGGATCCGACCGGTTTGAGCTGGACTCAGTGCGATGAGAGGAGGGGATGAAGTGAAGCGATGGTTATTTGTTGGAAAAAGTGATAAACGCGACCTTTTATTGTACTTATGCCGCGTCCTGGCAACAGCCGGCTCAAAGGTGTTGTTACGGGATGGTACGGAGGGCGGCAAATACCGGTACTCCATAGGCGGAGAGGATTCGATCCTCTCGTTAACGGAGTTCCAAGGTTTTGACGTTGCGACTGGCGGTGCAAGCTTTCCGAACTGCTCATCCACGATGGAGGGGGGCGATGAGGAGGTCATCTCCGCATACGATTTCCTCTTGCATGACGTGGAAACGCTAAGCGGCCTCACCTCTGAGGCGTTCACTTCAGCAGACGAAGTCGTCTGGGTGACGACCTACGATCGATACGAGGTCGAAGCGAGTAAGCAGTGGTTTCGCAGCTTGTTCCACCTCTGGCCGCAATTACGGGGGCTGGCGGTACGGCCGGTTTTTATCCGTACAGTCGACAGTGGCGTAAACAGCCGTCTCATCCTGGACTTGTTGGAGGAGCTGCCGCTGGAGTGGCGTTCGGCGGAGCTGTGTATCCCCTGGGATGAATCCAATCTGGCAGTTCAACTGGAGAACGAACATACGCAGCAGCTCCGACTTGGAAGCCTCTCTCGTTCCTACAAAGGAGCGCTTCGCCAATTACTGCACGAGCTGGCGGGCTGGGAGCCGTCGATCGCGAAACGTGCCGTACGCCAAGCGGAGAGGAGGCAAGCATGAGCCGTCTTGTGTTTTGGGACGGCGGTCTCGGCGGCGCTGCCGAAGCTGCCGTAGCCACCGCTGTCACGCTAGGGCTGAGGTATCCCCGGCGGCTGCTCCTGTTCAATGAAGGGTCTGCCGGGAGCGGCCTGGAGGAAGGGTTTCGGCAGACCCTACACCTGCACGACGAGGCCTGCGATAAAGAGTCGCTCCCGGAGCATGGCCTTGACGCACTGCTTCGCTTGCAGTCTAGCGGGCGCTTGACAAGAAG
This sequence comes from Paenibacillus phocaeensis, assembly GCF_900021165.1. Taxonomy (GTDB): domain Bacteria; phylum Bacillota; class Bacilli; order Paenibacillales; family Paenibacillaceae; genus Fontibacillus; species Fontibacillus phocaensis. Next base: position 85,117 of record NZ_FCOQ01000022.1, read on the forward strand.
CAATTTGGCCGACTACACCGTCCCGCTGCTGCGCGGACGTCTTGATCTGGTATGTGGAACGCGCATTGGCGAATCGGCTTGGAAGGATGCAGACCCGAAGGGTGTCGCCGATGTGCTGGCGATCGCGGATCAATCCTATGATAACCTTGTGCTTCATGCACAAGGCAAGCGGTTAATCGAGGTGCTGCAGAACAGGCAAGACAGCGACATCTTCGTAACGGTGCTCCCGCATCGACTCGGAATCATAGACGAATGGTATGCGAACCTCACTGCCGGCCTTGGAGAAACGAAAGCGAAATGGGCAGCGGTTATCTCTCCGTATGACCCGCAGTCCCGTTACGGGTTAACTAACTTGAAGCGGCGTTATTCCAGCGAACTGCGGATGATAGGGATTCCGCATCATACCGAGTTCGCCGATGCCTGGAACGACCGCAGGATCTTGTCGTATTTTCGCAAACAGCCGCTTTGGCCCAAACGGGGAGGTGCTCGCGAGCTTCTGCTGAAAGGCTATCGCGAGTTGGGAGACACCTTAATGGAGCTGGCCTCGGATGCCAGCCTGAAAGAGAAGGGGGCGTAGAGGGTTGATGAACGGTTTAATCATAACGCTCCTTTTGCTGACAGCCTTGCTCCTGATCTGGCGTAAAGTCAAATTTTCAGGGGCAAGGGGACCGGATCGCCGGAACGGCGATGATCGCTTTGAGCTGTCGGCTATGACGTCCTATATTAAGGAACGGCTGCACGAGCTCAGCCGCTCGGTCGGCAATGACTGGGGCATAAGCGAAGAAGCGTGGAATCGCCAAGCCAAAGCCCGCGCGGAGCTTCGCCAGGCGCTTCGGGGATGCGCGTACGGGGATCCGCAAGACAAGCAGTATATTAAGTCTTTTATCAAGGACATGCTTGCGGGCGATTACGGAATCACCGCGCATAATATCGACCGGATCCTGCCCTTTCAGCGCCGGGAGCTGTTAACGGCCCAAGACCGTTTTGACATCATCCTGTACCTCTACAAGCAGCGGTACGGTACGGACGGGCTAAACCGTTTGATAGAAGACTATGCGCTGGATGACCCCAAACCGCCCAAAACCGTGGACGGTTCTCCGGTATATGAAATCACGGCCGAAGATGTGGACCCTATCTTTTTCCTGGAGTACCGGGCGCTTACGTTTCAGGAGAAGCTGGATCTTGTGGTCCAGCGAGTCTACCAAAGGTATAGAGGCTTCTCCGTGGTGGATGAGCTGCGGGATATGCGGATTGACGGGCTGAGCGGAGGGGTCAGCGGGATTCCGGGCGGTTATGCTGCGAGTGAAATTTCTCCTCGCACCGGTTTGGGGCATCCAGCAGCCAACGGGGATTTTCCTGTCGTTGATGAGGATGGGGAAAGAGTGACCTACGCTTGGGATAGCGTTTGGATTTTTTATAAGGGTAAAAGCATCCGCCTGGCGTTCCTGTCCTTTGGCAGCGAAGCGGAGCTAAAGCGCGTTTGTCAGAACATCTACAAGTTTAACCTGCCTGGTCAATTGTCAGAGGTGAACGGTTATAAGGTGAACGAAATGAAGGACGGCTCTCGGATCGTGGTCGTTCGGCCGCCCTTTGCGGAGTCGTGGGCTTTCTTTGTCCGGAAGTTCGATCCCCTCGCTGCTTCACTGGAGCAATTGATCCAAGGCGGCAACGCGGAGCTGCCGTTGGGATTGCTGAAATACTTCATGAAGGGAAGTCGGATTACCTCGATTACCGGCTCACAGGGCTCGGGCAAAACGACGCTCTTGATGGCGATGGTCAAGCATATCTATGCCGCATACACTCTTCGCGTACAGGAAATGTCTTTCGAGCTGCATCTGCGGCGTTTGTACAGCGGGCGAAACATCTTAAGCTTCCGGGAGACCGATTACGTGAGCGGGCAAACCGCTCTGGACCTGCAGAAGAAGACGGACGGAACCGTCCATATCCTCGGGGAGGTGGCGACGGACGAGGTTGCGGCCTGGATGGTGCAGATGGCGCAAGTGGCCAGTTTGTTTACGTTGTTTACGCATCACGCCAAAACATTTCGCGACCTGATCGAATCCTTGCGCAACTCGCTGCTGAAGACCGGCGTGTTCCGCGACGAACGAATCGCAGAGCTGCAGGTTGCTTCGGTTATCGACTTCGATATCCACCTGCGCCGGGACATGTCGGGACAGCGATACATCGAACGGATCACGGAATGCTGCCGACGGGAACCGGAGCAACACTCTGCTCCGGGTGACCCCAATCCGGGGTCAGCTCGTGCAGACAAGGCTTATTCCTGTGATCAAAGCGGATATGAAGAACGGGTTATCATGGAGTATCGAAATGGGCGTTACGTTGCCGTTCAGCCGATTTCACGTCCATCTCGTGAGGCGATGCTGCGTGAAATGCTGCCGCAAGATGCTGCGGACTTTGAGCGGTTTGTAGACTCGTATTGGGGGGAGACGGTTGGAGCTTAAGACGATCCTCATACTGGTATTTGGGATATCTTTGATAGTCTGCATCGGATTATACACCGCGGGTCAGATGCTTGGCAGGAGGGACAACCCGTTATGGTCGGATGCTTGGGGATCCACCGGTTCAACCTCTAAGCAGCCGCTGCGTTGGGTTCGGGTAAGTCTCACCGCTTTCTACCTGAGGTCATATACCGCTTGGATGAAGGTGCCCTTGCTAAGGAATTATCCCAGAAAAATCCGAGTGCGGTTGGCGGTCCTTCACCCCTATGACGAGCGGGAGCTAAGGCGTCAAACGATGAAGCTGGCTTATGGGATCACAGGGATATTGGCTGTGTCTATTGCGATATTGACGGTGCTGAATCCCGACGGCTTGTTCTTCCTGTCGCTGTTAATTACAGCCGCCGTGCTCCAAGGCTTGCTGCTTGATGGTTACGTCAACCGCCTGGAAACCAAACTGCTGGAGCAAATGCTCAGCTTCTTCGCCGCCGTCCGTCACGCCTATCATCGTCATGGCATGGTGGCGGATGCAATTGAGGAAGCCGGGGAGGCGACCGGCCGCGAGGTCGGGGTTCATGCCCATTGGATCAGCGGAGCACTGGAAGAAGCCGATCCGGACGAGGCATTGGAGAAGTATTATGAACAGGCACCGAGCCGCTATTTGAAGGCCTTCGCCGGGATTTCCCGACTGGTCTCGGAATACGGAGATCGGAAACGAACGGAAGGTTCCATGTATCTTCGCGGAATTAGCCGGCTGACCGGTGAAGTTCAGTTGGAGCTGATTCGAAAAAATCGGCTGGATTATTTGTTAAAAGGGCTGCATGTGATCGCTTTGCTGCCGGTATTCTTCACGAAACCGGTGGAGATGTGGGCCAGGGGGCATTTCCCGTTAATGGATTCGTTCTACTTAAGCAAGGCGGGAATGGTGATCAAGGCGGGACTGTTCCTGACCATTCTGTTCAGTTATGTTCTGCTGCAGAAGCTCAAGAGCGAAGAGGAAACGGCGTATCGAGCGAAAACCGCGAAGCGACCGTGGGAAGCGAGGGTCTATTTGCACCGGACGCTGGGCCGGATCTGCCGGCAATTGGTTCCACCGCCGGATTCCATGGCCTATCACCGGATATCCCAACTGCTGAAGGAGACGAATCACCGACTGCGGGTCGAATGGTTTCAGGTGAGGCGGATCGCGGCTCTGCTCGTCAGTTTCCTTGTTACGCTCAGCGCATGCCTGGTGCTTCACCAACTCGCACAGCAACACATTCTGACGGAACCTCCCCAGGCCTCCTCCTTTTTTGGCGCCTTGCCGGAAGACGCGGTTGAAGCCGGGCGTCTGGATGCTGAGAGAGATGCTGCGGTGATGCGGGAGCTTGGCATGTCGGCAGCGGCCAATTATGACGCAATCGCCCGTTCCGTCTCCACGAGGTGGACAGCAGAAGGGGGAGGCCGTTCTCATGAAACGTTGTCTGAGGCGGCGCATCGAATTCAGGATAAGCTGCAGCGCTGGAATCGCGAATCTCTGAAGTGGTGGGAAGTCGCCGCAGCCTTGCTGGCCGGACTCGCCGGTTACCAGTTGCCGCTCTGGACGCTGTATTTCCAACGATGGATGCGGCTGATGGACATGCGCCATGAGGTGTATCAATATCTGACGATGATTGCCATCCTTCGGGAGCTGGAACGTATCTCGGTAGAAGAGATCCTGGAGTGGTTGGCCTCTTATGCCGTGATCTTTCGAGAGCCTCTGCAAAAATGCCTGCTGAATTACGGCCATGACGCTGAGGTGGCGTTGCTGGAGCTGAAGAGCGAAGTCATGCTGGAGGAATTCCAACGTCTGGTGGACAAGTTGCTTCTGGCATCGGAGAAACTCCGGGTCGCCGATGCCTTTGACGATCTTGACAGCGATATGTCCTATCAATTTGAACGCAGACGGCTGGACTACGAGAAATCGCTGGATATCAAAGCGGGCTGGGGCCGGATGATCGGGTTTACCCCGATGTATGCGCTAGTGTTCGCCTATTTGGTCATCCCTCTGATTTGGATGAGCTTTGAACAAATGAGCTTGTATTTCGAACAACTTCAAAAATTATAGGATGAAATGAAGGAGGTTTTTAGCGATGAATAACGCTTCATCTGCTTTAAAAGTAGCGGCGGGGATCTTTTTGACGATCGCTTTGATCACAATTGTTGTCATTTTGTTCGTATCCGCGCAGGAAGCCACGAAGACAGCGCAAAACAGCTTCTCCGATATTCAAACCGAGCTGTCCCAAGCCTCGTTTACCGTATATGACGATACGACGGTGAGCGGCTCGCAGGTGACCAATGCGTTGCGTAAGTTTAAAGATCGCGATCAATTTGGCATCCTGGTGAAAACCGGAAAGAACAGCGGCGGGGAATGGTACGGGGACGTATTAAACATCAATGAGCCCGAATCTTCCGAGCGGTATGGTTCGGTGAACGGTCAGAGTTTTGCTGCGATCAGCAATGCCTGGAACGAGCGGCTGAACGAATATGTCAATCCCAGCGGCAAGTTCAAGTCACGGGTTGTCAAGGACAGTTCTAATGTGGTGCGGGGATTAATCTTTACCCAAACGACGTTAATTCCGTAAGGCTGTGGATTGGAGGCGAACTTAAGATGCTGAATCCTGTAAGAAGCCTGGTATGGCTGCTCTTCTCGGTCAGCTCATTTATCGCGGCGGCCTTATATACGCTAGAAATTGGAGGGGAACCGAACGCGTCCTATGACGCGCTTGCTGCTCAGCTACATGGGGTTCAGCGAAGCGTCTATGCTCATGAAGGCGAGGAGCTTGTCCATGTCCGAAATACGGGCGGGCATCCCGGTTACGGCGACCCTCTGGAACGATCTATAACGGGGATTACAGGGAATGATCTCCTCCATCGGATTCCGGATTGGATCAACGTTGGGGCAAGGATTGAATTGGACGGCGTTGTGCTGAATGCCGCTTCGAATGATCCGATGGAGGATTTGCTGGAACGAAGCCGCGAGCGCGCTCTGGCGGTGTTAGATTTAAGGGCGGAATATGAGGCGGAGCGTATTTTCGATTCTTCCGGGGAAGTGATTCGGGTCATTATTCACAGAAAGTAGGTGGCAGGGAATGGTGAATGCCTTGTCCAAAATAACGGCCGCGCTGCTTGCCGTGCTGCTCCTGTTTCTGTTTCCGGCACTGCAGACGGCGCAGCGGCAGGAGGATATCCGTTATTTGGCGGCCTATCGCACGCTGGTTCAGTTTACCGACGCCGTGCGGAACAAGGGGCTTGTCACGCCGGCGATGTATGAGGACTTTGTCCGCGACATGGAGCAAAATGGGGGAGGGTATGAGGTTGAGCTGGAACATCGTCATAAGATCTACCATCCGGAGTATGGCGATCCGGCGGATCCCGGAACCTTCCTGAATGATTTCAGCGTGGTTTACGATGCCTTCTATACCGCGGATATTTTAAAGGTGCTGTTTCCGAGCGAGACAGGGCAAGAGGGGGAGCCGTACAAGCTCCAGGAAGGTGATTTCTTCGCCGTTACGGCACTGGATCATGCCCGAAGTCCGCTGGATATCTTCTCCGAATTCCTATACAACGGGGCAGGCCATGAGAAGTCGTCCCTGCTTACATACGGAGGTATGGTGTTAAATGAAGATTACTGATTGGGCGGTGATTTTCGTTATCGTTGTGGCCCCAATCCTCTGGCTGGGCGGACAACGGGCGGAGAATCTGCGGGAAGTGAACCGTCTCGAAACCCGTTATACTGCTGCATTGCGCACGGCCGTACAAGATGCGGCAGCGGCCTTGAATCGAAATGAGCTGCAGCAATTCGAAAGCGGGTACGGCTCATCGAAATGGATGCGCGCCGATAAAGAGCAAGCCTTGGCTGCATTGCTTCGGAGTTTGTATTTGAATTTTGGCGTCGCCGATGATCCGGTGGGGCAGCAGTTCCTATTAAGTTATCTCCCGGCGGTTGTCGTCATGGATTACGACGGCTACTATCTGTATTCGGCGGACACAGAATCGAAGCAAGAGACGCTGAGTTACCGCTGGCAGGATAAGAAGCCCTATACTTATCTGGATGCAAGCGGAAACAGCCTGGCTTTTACCTTGGACGGGAAAGTGACGGCTTACGATGCAGCGGCAAACCGTTGGGTCAGCGGCCTGCAAACCGAGGTCAAGTCGGAGGTCTCCATCCCGCTGCTGCAGAACGATGAAGAATTCGATGCCGTACGGCGCGGGGCGATTGTCCGCCGGATTGAGGAGGATCTCGCCCGGACAATTCGGTTGCATCATGGGTATGCCGCGAAGCAGGGGGTGCATTATACGTTCACCTTGCCGGTCATTCCGCACGAGGCGTGGAATAACACGCTGAATGATGTCGGGATCATGGTGTTTTTGCAAGGGATTCCGGTCGGGGATCGCTACTACAACAATTATGCATTAGGCGGGGGAAGACTGGACCGGACACCGGCGATCCTGGGAGCGGTCGACCCGGTCACGGGGGTGAAATATTACTATCGAAAGACCTGCACCAAGGCCAGGGGGCTAAATTACCGTGAGGAAGAGATTTTCGCGAATGAACGCGATGCAGCGGAAAGCGGGTATTATCCTCTGGATTGTAGAGCTACGGGACCCTAAGTTGCAGGGAAACGCCTTTGAATTCTCCCCTTAACTGTACTATGCTTGAAACAACGAAGCGGTTGCTCCACCGGATACATGAGGAGTACAAGCATTGGCGAGGGGAGAACTGAAATGGAAAGAGATCAAACGCAAACGCAGCAACAACAAGCTCAAGAACAGCCATTACCGGACCGTTACTCACGGCAAAGGCTGTTTGCTCCTATAGGCCCTGCCGGACAAGACCAGCTCGCACAAGCGAAAGTGCTGATTGTTGGAGCGGGGGCCCTTGGCACCGGCATCGCCGAGACGCTGGTGCGGGCGGGCGTGGGCCATCTCGTGATCGCCGACCGGGACTATGTGGAATGGAGCAATTTGCAGCGCCAACAGCTATTTTCCGAAGCGGATGCGGCTGGGCGATTGCCGAAAGCGATTGCCGCCAAACAGCGATTAACCGCAATCAACAGCCTGGTGCAGATCGATGCTCATGTGGTGGATGTCGATCCGGAAGAGCTGGAAGGCTTCATCCCCGGGATCGATCTCATTATGGATGCCACGGATAATTTTGATACTAGATTGATGATCAACGATATATCGCAAAAATATCGCATTCCCTGGATCTATGGCGGTTGCGTCGGCAGTTACGGGATTACCTACACGATTGTGCCAGGCGAGACGCCTTGCCTGAACTGTCTGCTGGGGACTGTGCCGCTCGGCGGAGATACCTGCGATACGGTAGGCGTCATTCCTCCGGCGGTCCAAACGGTCGTCGCCCATCAAACGACGGAAGCGTTGAAGCTGCTTACCGGGCATCCTGAGGCGCTGCGCGGCACCCTGCTCACCTTCGACCTGTGGCGAAATGAACAGGCTTCCATTAAAGTGGGATCCGCCAAGCAGGAGGGTTGTCTGTCCTGCGGCAACGGGGCGACTTACCCGTATTTGTCCGCTTCGAGCCATCGGAAAACAGAGGTGCTTTGCGGCAGAGACACGGTGCAGATCCGTCCAGCGGCCAAACGGAAGGTCCAGTTGCCGGAGATGGCGAAGAAGCTGGAGCGATTGCAGGAGGGGACGGTAGAGGTCAATCCGTTTCTGCTATCCTTTTCGATCGCTGAGCGGCGGTTGGTCTTGTTTGCGGACGGAAGAGCGCTAATCCACGGTACGCAAGATCCGTCAGAAGCCAGAACCATCTATGATCGCTACTTGGGTTAAAGCGGAGCGCGGGAATCCGGGACGACCGAATGGTTTCACTGCAGAATGTTCATCTTAATTAATGGATTGGCAGATGCAGGTAAGGTGGTCTCGCGATGAAAAGATACGTTATGCTGGTGTTAGAAGATCCCGCTGAAGGGGAGCGAATTAAGAGCGGAATGGAGGATGCGGGCTATCGGGTAGGCTGGAAGCGGGAAGGGGCCGGCCTCCTTCGTTTGCTGGAGGAAGAGCTTCCGGATGCGCTGCTGCTGGGAACGGATATTCCGGACGAAGCCTCGGCAGCCCTTCAGGAGGAAATTGGGCGGTTCGCTCCGTTTCCGATCCTCCTGCTGCTTAAGGACTGGAATACGGATGCGGTGGTTAGCGGATTTATCCGGGGGGCTAACGATGTGGTGCAAGTCACCATTCCGATCGCAGAATTGTATGCTCGCGTCGGCCATTTGATCTCCCTGTTCAAACGGTTAGGGGACGGTTCCTTAACCGAGCTCTCCTATGAGGATTTAAGGATCGAGCTGCGCAGCCGCAAGGTGTGGAGAGATGAGGAGCCCGTTAAATTAACGCCGAAGGAATTTGATTTATTGCTTTTTCTCCTGAAACGGGCGGGGAAGGTGTGCGGACGGGAGATGATTCTGCAGCAAGTGTGGGGCTATGACTTCGCCACGGGAACCAATGTGGTCGATGTTTATATCCGGCACTTACGCAAGAAAATAGACAGCGGACATACAAAGAAGCTGCTCCACACGATACGCGGCACAGGATACATGTTAAGTTAAACGACGAATAACCCGGTCATCGTGATGTCCAGGTTATTTTGCTCAAAAAGCCGCTGCGATCGAGTGATGAATGCAACGACTTCTTGAATGAGGTAATGTTAGGCTTGTCCGATTACAGAACGCGGCGAGCCTTCAGGTAAGTTTTTTTCCAGTTGCCGGAATTCAGATTAGAGATCGTGACTCCTGGCTTGCCATAAGTATGCAGAATTTTGCCGTTGCCCATATAGATGGCCACATGCGTTACGTTCTTACCGTTCGCCCGGCTGCCGCTGGAGAAGAAGACCAGATCCCCGGCTTTCAGATTCGACTTCGAAACTGCATAACCTTCTTTGGCTTGCGCGGAGGAAGTACGCGGTAAAGTGACGCCGTACTTCTTAAATACATATTTCGTAAAGGAGGAGCAGTCAAATACCTTCGTTGTAGAGGTAGAAGCTCCGAATTTGTAAGGTCTGCCCAAAAACTGTTTCCCGTAATTTACAACCTGCGTTCCTTTGGAAACGGCGGTGCTTGTCGCAGATTGGGCTTGTACAGGTTCAGCCCCGCCGGCAAGCAGCGTACTGAAACCGATGGCGGACACCAGTCCGACCGTCAATACTTTTTGGAAAAGAGTGCGTTTATTCATGTTGTTGTACCTCCAAAGTTCTTGTTATTTGACCGGTTCGTAAGTGAAGTATAACAGATCTGTAATCTCCTATAATATGGTAGAGTCTCCTAAAAACCTTGAGCCCCAACGGTTTGGAGGCGATTATTAAAATAACATTAAAGTTTACATTTTTTTAAGAACTCAAGCGAAACGTCGAATTTTGAGATGTAAAAAACCCTTGAAAATTCAAGGGTTTTTGCATTCATTTCATATAACATAAAAGTATCGAAAAGGTTACAAAAATGAAATAACTAGGGTACTAATCTCGGCTTTGAATGACGAGCAGCCAACCTTCGGCAACATGTACTGTTCCGACAGGAGCTGCTAATTGATTGCTAACCGCCAGGGATTGTCCAATTCGCAGGGTTGCGTTATGTAGGGGATACATGAAACCGTCCAGCGTAATCCCGGTTACTTCGGGAGTAAGCGGGAGCAGCGAGACATAGGTATAGCCGCGATCCTCGACCCGGCAGACAGATCCGCACAGGGTTACGTAATTATACTCATCCCAAATCGCACAGGTGATTCCTTGCTCCGCTGCACGAAGAAGCATATGCAGGTTGGCCAGCGTATGATCCAAACGGGTTCCGATCACACCGGTTAACACGATTTCCGCCGGGTTTCTTCGCACGGCAAGGTCGAAAGCCAGCTCCGTATCCGTCAGGTCCTTATCAATCGGATCGCATGCGAGAAGCTCGAGGCTGTTATTTTGAATCAGAGCCAGTTCCTCTGCACTCACGGAATCGAAGTCTCCCACCGCCAAATGCGGCTTCATTCCATGCTCCACCAAAAATAAAGCCCCGCGGTCAGCTCCAATCAGAACATCGTCCGAACGTACCTCCCGAAGCATCCCCGGATCTAAGCGCCCGCCGGCAAAGATAAGCACCCGGTTTCCAGTCATATCAACGACTTCCTTTCACGCCACATAATCGATTGCTTCAGATAGTATAATTCAGATTTTAGGGTTGCACAATTTCACCTTGTGGGCCTACAATGGGGATTGATGAAATTAAGCTGACAGAGAAAGGCAGAGAAGGACGGAAGAGATGCACATCTTTGATATTTTTAGCATCATCGGGACCGTGGCATTTGCCATGTCCGGCGCGTTCGTCGCCATGGAAGAGGAATACGATATCCTTGGGGTGCTTGTGCTGGGTCTGGTAACGGCTTTTGGCGGCGGGATCATTCGCAATGTATTGATCGGCGTCCCGGTCACGACGTTATGGGCGCAAGGGGATTTAATTATGCTGGCCGTATTGTCCGTGTTTGTCGCCTTCGTGCTGCCGATGCCGTGGGTTCGCCGCTGGAAGCGGACGGAGGTATTATTTGATGCGATCGGTTTGTCGGCTTTTGCAATTCAAGGGGCGTTATACGCAACGGAGATGAAGCATCCGATGAGCGCCGTACTGGTTGCGGCGGTGCTTACCGGAATCGGGGGCGGAATTATCCGCGATCTGCTGGCCGGGCGTAAGCCGCTGGTGCTGCGGGACGAAATCTATGCCGTATGGGCCATGCTGGCGGGTCTGGCAATTGGCATGGGGTGGTTCGGATCAACGCTCGAACTGATCTTGCTGTTTGCGGCGGTAGTCTTTTTCCGCATGTTGTCTGTTCATTATAAATGGAAGCTGCCGAGACGATCGCTGGCAACGGGGGCCATCTATATTGGCACGGAAACCAAACCAGCGCCAAGCTCCGAGCGCGCTATCGTACAGGATCAGACTCCTTAACGCGCAGTCCAACGGGAATGAAATTGACACCTAGAGAGAGGCTACCCGAAGTAGATGAGAGTTCTACATTGGGCAGCCTCTGAATTTGCTCGATCATGAAAGCGCTATTTTAGAAAATACATCAATGCATCCGGCAGCTCATTTTGCCAAAATCCCCAAAGATGTTTGCCGTCTTTCTCAAAATAGGCAACGCGGGCACCGCGTTCCTCAAGCAGCGCTTTGGCTCTGCGGTTTAATTCAACAAAGTTATAGGTTCCCGTATCGGTAGTGTAATGATCCTCTTGCAACCCTACGATCATGAACAGCGACAAATAGGATAGGTCGGTCTCCTGAGCGAGAATTTTCAAGGACGGCTCATAATAGGCGCCGGACAAGCTGATGATTTTGGAAAACAGTTTCGGGTTTTTCATAGCCAGGTGGAGGGAGACGGTTGCCCCTAATGAATCGCCGGCCAGCACCCGATCCGCAGGTTCGCGGCGAACCGGATAATTGCGCTCGATGAAGGGAATAATCTCTTCCGTAAAACAGCGTGTATAGGCGTCAAAGCGGTTCCCGAACGGGGCGTACTCCTCCGTGCGGACCGCGGTATTAACCTCCACGCCTACGATGATGAAGGGCTCGATATCCTCATCCAGAATCAGTCGATTCGCATGAGTAGCGATGCGTCCGAAGTTGAAGAACTCCTCACCATCCTGACAATAAATGACGGGATAACTGAGAATTTCGTTATAGCCGGGAGGAAGATAGATGCGCAAGTATCGTTTCTCCCCGAGGAACTGGCTTTGGATTTCCTCTTTAACGATGGTTCTTTTCAAATAATTCGAATCCGTCATGGTTTGACACACACTCCCAGTTGGATGGATTTTGCTTTTGTCTTTTGAATCAAGTAACATTTACCGTGAAATAGGGATAACGCTAGCTTACCACAATATGGGTTTGTGTTATACTATTTTTGCAAAACTGTTACATACACAAAAATAAAAATATAACACAATAAACCTTAATTCCTTTGACTTCTAGGATGAAACAGGAGTATAATAATTCTATAACAGAGGAACAAGTTAATCAAATTTTCAGTCGAGGTGAAAAAAATGAGCAAGATTCCTTATGAAGTATACACGGAAGAAGTTGAAGCTTTGACCGTGCTCTCGCCAGACGGTGAAATCGTTAACAAAGATAAAGTGCCGGCCTTGTCCGACGATCAATTGAAAGAACTGATGTATCGCATGGTATTTACGCGTACTTGGGACGAACGTGCGATCAACTTGGGCCGCCAAGGCCGCCTCGGATTTTATGCTCCAGTATCTGGACAAGAAGCTACTATGGTAGGCAGCGAGTTCGCATTGGATAAAGAAGACTTCGTTTGCCCGGGCTACCGTGATATGCCGCAGCTCGTATGGCATGGTCTTCCGCTGTATCAAGCTTTCCTGTATTCCCGCGGGCATCAGCACGGCGGACAAATTCCGGAAGGCGTTAACGTACTTATGCCACAGATTATTATCGGTGCCCAAGTGCTGCATGCCATGGGGATTGCCATGGGCTTCAAACTGAAGAAACAGAAACATGTAGCCATTACTTATACCGGTGACGGCGGTTCGTCGGAAGGCGATTTCTACGAAGCGCTGAACTATGCCGGGGTATTCAAGCTGCCGGTCATCTTCTTTGTACAAAATAACGGTTATGCGATCACGACGCCGTTCGCGAAGCAAACCGCAGCCTTGTCGATCGCGCATAAAGCGGTCGCAGCCGGGATCCGCGGCGTGAAAATCGACGGCATGGACGTGTTCGCCGTCATCAGCGCCGTGCAGGAAGCCGCTGAACGCGCGCGCAACGGCGAAGGCGCGACATTGATCGAAGCGGTCACTTACCGGTTCCGTCCGCACTCCCTGTCCGACGATACTTCGAAGTATCGGACGAAGGAAGAAGAAGGGCAATGGAGCGAGAAAGACCCGATCGCTCGCCTGGCTAAATATCTGGAGAAGAAAGGTCTTTGGACCGAAGAAGATACCGCTCGGGTGAAAGAAGAAGCGAAAGCCAAAGTGAACGAGCAAATCAAAAAAGCGGAACAAACGGAGAAAATGACGATTCCAGGGCTGATCGACAGCATGTTTGAAAAAACACCGAAGCACCTGGAAGAGCAAAAGGCCGATTTTCAATAATACGTACGTGTAAACTAGTCTGATCGTTCTATAGAGGAGGATACAAGCAATGGCACAAATGAATATGAAAGAAGCGATTCGCGACGCCATGCGCGTCGAACTGCAACGCGATCCAAACGTTCTGATTTTCGGCGAAGACGTAGGTAATGTAGGCGGGGTATTCCGTGTAACGGAAGGCCTGCAGAAGGAATTTGGGGAAGAGCGCGTCATGGATACACCGCTGGCGGAATCGGCTATCGGCGGGATGGCGGTAGGCCTCGGGATTCAAGGTTTCCGTCCGATTGCGGAAATCCAGTTCGTGGGCTTTATCTTCGAAGCATTGGATCAAATTCTCGTGCAAGCCGCGCGGATGCGTTACCGTTCCGGCGGACGTTACCACGCTCCAATCGTATTTCGCACGCCGTTTGGCGGCGGGGTTAAAGCAGCTGAACTGCATACCGATGCCCTGGAAGGCCTGATCGCCCAAACTCCAGGGATCAAGCTGGTCATTCCTTCGAACCCTTACGATGCAAAAGGACTGTTGATCTCCGCAATCCGCGATAACGATCCGGTCTTCTTCATGGAACACTTGAACCTGTACCATGCCTTCCGCGATGAAGTGCCGGAAGGGGAGTATACCGTTGAGCTCGGCAAAGCCAATATCGTTCGCGAAGGCTCGGATGTAACGATTCTCGCCTACGGCCTCATGGTTCATACCGCAGTCAAAGCCGCGGAAGAATTGGAGAAAACTAAAGGCATTAAGGCCGAAGTGATTGACCTGCGTACACTCGTACCGCTGGATATCGATACGATTGTGGCCTCGGTGAAGAAAACAAATCGCGCAATCATCGTTCAGGAAGCGCAAAAATCGGCCGGCATCGCAGCGGAAGTGATCGCGCAGATCAACGAGAAAGCGATTCTGCACCTTGAAGCTCCAGTACTTCGCATCGCTCCGCCGGATACCGTATATCCGTTCGCGCAAATCGAAGACCAATGGCTGCCGTCCCCGGCTCGTGTGATCGAGGGCGTTAACAAAGTGCTTGAATTCTAAATCGAAGAACAAAGCTTATGCTTCCGAAGCAAGTTTTGCTCGAAGTTGATTCAAGGCATGGGCTCACAAAACTTTTAGGAGGTCTTTCCTGTGGCTAAGTTTGAATATCGCTTCCCAGAACTGGGCGAAGGCTTGCATGAAGGTGAAATCATCAAAATGCATGTCAAGCCAGGGGACAAAGTAACAGATGAAGATATCATCATGGAGGTACAAAACGACAAAGCCGTTGTTGAAGTACCTTGTCCGGTAAATGGTGTAGTACAAGAAGTATTCGGTAAAGACGGCGCGGTATTCCGCGTAGGCGACGTGGTGGCCGTAATCGAAGCCGAAGGCGATCTTCCTGAGCAAGAGGGAGCTCCGGCTCCAACTGCAGACGCAAGCGCTCCGGCAGCTTCGGCAGCCGCTCCAGCTCCGCAAGCAGCAGCTTCTTCCTCTAAATTCGAGTACCGGTTCCCAGAGCTGGGCGAAGGATTGCATGAAGGCGAAATCATCAAAATGCACATTAAACCGGGCGACAAGGTGACGGACGAAGACATCATTATGGAAGTGCAAAACGACAAGGCTGTCGTGGAAGTACCTTGTCCGGTGAACGGTACGGTTCTTGAAGTGTTCGGCAAAGACGGCGCCGTATTCCGCGTAGGCGACGTGGTAGCTGTTATTGATGCCGAAGGCGACGTGCCTGAACAAGCCGCAGCTCCGGAACAAGCGCATGACGCACCTAAGGCCGCTGCGGGTGCGCCGGCTGCAGCCGCAGCTCCGGTCGCTCCAAACCGCGAAATTCTCGCTACGCCTAGCGTACGTAAATATGCTCGTGAACAAGGCGTGGATTTGTCGTTGGTACCAGGGACAGGGAAAGCCGGCAAGATCACGAGAGAAGATGTAGATAACTTCAAAAAAGGCGGAGCCGCAGCTCCAGCGCAAGCCGCAGCACCTGCTGCGCAGTCTGCAGCCCCAGCCGCAGCCGCCAAAGCCCCGGTCGCCGCTGCGCCAACTGCAATTTCTACGGATGGCGAAGAAGAACGCGTTCCGTTCAAAGGCATTCGCAAAGCGATTTCCAACGCGATGGTGAAATCGGCTTACACTGCCCCGCATGTAACCATTATGGATGAAGTGGATGTTACGGAACTGGTCGCTTTCCGGACTCGGATGAAACCTATCGCCGAGAAGAAAGGCATTAAAGTCACTTATCTTCCGTTCATCGTGAAAGCATTGGTTGCCGCTTCCCGTCAATTCCCGGCTCTGAACGCTTCGATCGACGAAGTAAACAATGAGATCGTGTATAAGAAATTCTATAACATCGGCATTGCAACGGATACCGATAACGGTCTGATCGTACCGGTGATCAAAGATGCGGATCGCAAGAGCATTTGGATGATCGCCGAAGCGATCAAAGACCTCGCCTCCCGCGGTCGCGAAGGCAAACTGGCAGCGAACGAGATGAAAGGCAGCACGATCTCGATCACGAACATCGGCTCTGCCGGCGGGATGTTCTTTACGCCGATCATCAACTACCCTGAAGTCGCGATCCTTGGCACCGGCCGCATCAGCGAGAAGCCGGTTGTCAAAAACGGCGAGATCGTTGTTGCTCCGGTAATGGCCTTGTCGCTCAGCTTCGACCACCGTCTGATCGACGGCGCGACGGCGCAAAACTTTATGAACTATATCAAACAGCTGCTCGCGAACCCTGAGCTGCTCGTTATGGAGGTGTAATCAATGGTAGTAGGAGATGCTTCTCTTGATATTGATACATTAGTTGTCGGTGCAGGTCCCGGCGGATATGTGGCGGCCATCCGCGCCGCCCAGCTTGGGCAAAAAGTGCTCATCGTCGACAAATCGGAGCTTGGGGGCGTCTGCTTGAACCGCGGATGTATCCCATCCAAAGCGCTGATCTCGGCAGCTCACCAGTACGAATCCGCTCAACATGCCGATGCCTTCGGGATTACGGCGGAGAACGTGAAGGTGGACTTCAAGAAAACGCAGGAGTTCAAAAGCAGTGTCGTGAAGAAAATGACCCAAGGCGTCAGCGGTCTGCTCAAAGGCAACAAGGTCGAAGTGTTCAGCGGTGAAGTGATGTTCATCAATGAAAACGAAGCCCGTTGCTTCAACGATCATGAATCGCCGCGGTATCGCTTCAAGCATTGCATTCTGGCGACCGGTTCCCGTCCGATCGAACTGAAGCCTTTCCCGTTCGGCGGACGTATCCTGTCCTCGACGGAAGCGCTGGAGCTGCAAGAAATTCCTAGCAGCCTCGTTGTGATCGGCGGCGGTTATATCGGTGCCGAGCTCGGCCAAATGTTCTCCAAATTCGGCACGAAAGTGACGATTATTGAAGGCATGGATACGGTGTTGCCTGGCTTCGACAAAGATATGACCCGTCTGGTTGCCAAGAACATGGCGAAGACCGGCATCGAAATCGTAACCAACGCCAAAGCCGAAAGTGCGGAACAAACCGATAAGAACGTGACAGTGAAATATTCCGTAAACGGTGAAAGCAAAGAAGTAACTGCCGATTACCTCTTGGTAACGGTGGGCCGCCGTCCAAACACCGATGGCGATTTGGGTCTGGATCTGGCCGGCGTGGAATTGACCGATCGCGGATTGGTCAAAGTTGACCATCAAGGACGCACCAGCAACCCGAACATCTTCGCGATTGGCGATATTGTGGCAGGCCCTGCGCTTGCACACAAAGCTTCCTACGAAGGCAAGGTTGCAGCGGAAGCGATCGCGGGACTTCCTTCCGTAGTGGATTACAAAGCGATCCCTGCGGTCGTATTTACCGATCCGGAATGCTCCAGCGTGGGACTGACGGAATCGGAAGCGAAGGACAAGGGCTTCAAGGTGAAAGCCGGCAAATTCCCGTTCGCGGGCAACGGCCGTGCGACTTCCCTGAACCAACCGGAGGGCTTCATCAAAATCGTGGCAAATGCAGAGAACAACGTGGTTCTCGGCGCGCAAATCGTCGGGATCGAAGCGTCCAACCTGATCGCCGAGCTGGGTCTTGCGGTTGAAATGGGCGCTACGCTTGAGGATATCTCGTTGACCATTCACGCTCACCCAACCCTGGGCGAAATCGTAATGGAAACCGCAGAGCTGGTTGAAGGTCATCCGATTCACGTAATCTCTCGTTAATTTCTATAGTTATATCTCCTAAGTCTATGGGGCAAGGCCGAATTCACGGTCTTGCTCTTTTTTTTGCAGTCACACCAAGCCGCATCCGATACCCAAACAGGATAGGGCGGATCTCACCGGCGAATTCTTGCTTCACAAGTTCGCGAAATTGCTCAGCAGCGTCAGCGATGTCGTTGGCCCCTAATTTCAAAGCCGTTTGGAGGCCGCCTTGGCTGAGGGCCAGATTTGCGTATCGATTGGCGTCACTTTCCTCCCAATGGTGAAAAACGATCTCACGAGAATACTGGAACAAGCCGCTCTTCTGAATTTGCTGCAAGTGCTGGTCCTTCGGCCATTTATAGGCTTCTTTGCCGTCTTCGCTCAGCTCGCTTGCCCGCTTGTCAGCCAATTGGATGAGCTGTTCATAGGCCTGATCAAGCGCTGGGGAGAGGACCGGCGGCCAATCACAGTCATAAGCGGCAAAGAGGCCTCCGGGGCGTAACACCCTGGCGAACTCCTGCAGCGTGGGCTGCGGGTCCATCCAGTGGAAGGATTGAGAACAGGTGATGAGATCCACAGAACTGGGCTCCAGCGGCAAGGCATAAGACATGCCTGGGGCAAATTGCAGGTGTGCCGGACGACCCTGTTTCTGCCAGCGGCTCATCGCTACGGCGCGCATATCCTCGTTAGGCTCGATCCCCACGATTCGCTTCGCATGATCCAGCCAGATGAAGGAAGAGAGGCCGGTACCGCAGCCGACATCTGCGACGAGCTCCGGGGATCGGCCCAAATACATGGTGAGGATGTTGATGAGATCAACCGGGGCCTGGGGCCGGCTCTGGTCATACAGATCGCCGAACCCGCTAAAGCGATCTACGTTATTGATTCGAATCTGTTCGCTCATGGGAGGTCTCCTTATCGCTGGAATGATGGGGGATAGTCCCCATCAATTATACAGCAAAATAAGCCCGGATATTAAAAAAAGGGTTCTCAGCCCCATGGACCAAGAACCCTTAATGCATATTAAATGAACAAATTAATCCCCGATTGGTCAGCCTTGCCCAAGTAGTAGCCAACCCCGCCGATTTTAACGCCATCGATCAGTTCTTCCTGGCGAATGCCCATCAGATCCATGGACATTTGACAGGCGACGATTTCAACGCCTTGGCTTATGGCGCTGGCCATGAGCTCTTCCAGGGAAGAGACGTTGTTATTTTTCATTACGCCGCGGATCATCTTGGCTCCCATACCCAGCATGTTCATGCGGGAGAGGGATAATTTGCGGCTGCCGCGCGGCATCATCATGCCAAACATCCGGCCGATCAAGGTTTTGCGGGCAGGTATTTTCTCCGATTTACGAAGGATGTTCAGCCCCCAGAAGGTGAAAAACAACGTCACTTTCTTGCCGCTGGCGGCCGCGCCATTGGCGATAATAAATGACGCGATCGCTTTATCCAAATCCCCGCTGAAGACGATCATCGTTGAGCCTTCCGGTGCGGCTGCCGGCTGTACTGAAATACCGCCAAGCTTGTTGGGATCCTCCTTGCTTAAGTAAGCCTCGATGATTCCGTTTGCGTTCTTGGCGACCTGAATCATCCGATGTTTGGACATGGTGGCCCAAGCCTGCACATCTTCGTAGAATCCGGGATCGGAGGCGGTTACGTGCAGGATTTGCCCGATCTCCAAACGATCCATGGCCTGTTTCACTTGAATCAGCGGGCCGGGGCAGCACAGCCCGCAGGTGTCGAGCTCGGCATCGGCCCGCAGCTCAGTCTCAGACGTACCGGACGTCCCCGCCTGAGAGTTCCCGTTGGATATGGCCGGAGCCGCTGAGGCAGCGGCAATTTCCGCATTCGCTCGACGTGATTCGGATTCGGGACGGCCCGGGATGTTTACTTGCCCAGGCTGATAGTTGGCCATTTGATAAAGCTTGAAGCCGCCGGTCAGATTCCGCACCTGATAGCCTTTTTGCTGCAGGATTCGCGATGCGGTGTAGCCGCGTAAGCCCACTTGACAATAAACCCAAATCTCTTTGTTGCGGTCCAGTTCATCCAGCCGATCGCGCAGCTCATCGACCGGAATCAGCAGGGAACCGGGGATATGACCGTTGGCATGTTCGATCTCGGAACGGACATCCACCAGCAAGGTCGTTTGTTCGTCCCGGGTCGCTAAATCCTGTGGAACGTACACGCGGGAACGTCCGCTAACCACGTTCTCAGCGGTATAACCAGCCATGTTGACCGGATCTTTCGCTGAAGAGTAAGGAGGGGCGTAGGCCAGCTCCAACTCGGTCAGATCCGTTACCGTCCCGCGGAAATGAAGAACGGTGGCAATATCGTCGATCCGTTTATCCACCCCGTCATAACCGACGGCTTGTGCGCCAAGCAGAGTGCCGTCAGGCTTAAACAACAGCTTGAGGGATAACGGGGTTGCGCCGGGATAATAGGAAGCATGGGAGTTGGGATGCACTACGGTGACCTGGTAGGGAATACCCAGACGCTGCAGGGTTTTCTCATGATTTCCGGTCGCGGCTCCGGTAAGTCCAAACACCTTGATGATAGACGTACCTTGCGAACCTTTATAGGAAGTCTCAAGGCCGCAGACGTTGTCCGCTGCGATCCGCCCTTGTTTGTTGGCGGGACCGGCTAAAGGAATTGCGGTTTTGAATCCATTCACATAGTCGCAGACTTCAACCGCATCCCCAACGGCGTAAATATTCGGAATGCTGGTCTCCAGCTTGTCGCTTACCAAGATATGTCCCCTTGGCCCCAGCTCCATTCCGGTGTCCTTCAGAAAAGCCGTATCCGGGGTGACGCCAATCGCCAAGATCACAAGATCTGCGGATAAGGCTTGGCCTTCCGAAGTGCGAACCTCGATCTGATTTCCTTGTTCCATAAACGAAGTGACGGTCTGCGACATCAGCAGATTCACCCCGTGATCCTCCAGTTCCTTGGCCAGCACCCCGGCCATTTCGGGATCAAACGGCGCCAAAATTTGCGGACCGCCTTCAATCAACGTCACCTCAAGCCCGATTTCTCTTAAATTCTCGGCCATCTCCACACCGATAAATCCGCCGCCGATCACGATGGCTGAAGCGGCCTGCTCATCAACAACCCGCTGCTTGATGCGGTCGGTGTCCGGAATATTCCGCAGGGTATGAATTCGGCTGCTCTCGATGCCCGGAAGGTTCGGGCGGATGGGTCTGGCTCCGGGCGATAAAATCACTGCGTCATAGCTCTCCCGGTATTCGCCGCGCTCTTTGCTGCGCACAAGTACGGTTTTGCCGGACGGATCGATCCCGATCACTTCGCTTTCGATACGGACATCGATGTTAAAGCGGCGTTGCATCGCTTCCGGCGTTTGGACCAGCAGCTTGGAGCGATCCTTGATGGTATCCCCAAGATAGTAGGGGAGCCCGCAGTTGGCAAAGGAAATGTAAGGGTCCCGTTCGAACATGATGATCTGGGCATCTTCATCCAAACGGCGAAGTCTTGCGGCCGCAGACGCTCCGCCAGCAACGCCGCCGACAATCAATATTTTTCTGCTCACGGTTTTATTGTTCCTCCTCAAATAAATGGCGAACCAGCTTGATGATTCTCTCGTTCGCCAGTCGGTAATTGACTTCCAGGCCGCTGCGTTCCGCTTCGACGATTCCCAGGCTGCGCAGCTTCTGCAGGTGCTGAGATACGGTCGATTGCGGCAGTTCCAGACATTCCTGCATGTAGGTTACATTGCATTGCTTCTGATCCAGCAAGCCGCGGACGATGCACAACCGAACCGGATGAGCCAGAGCTTTCAGAAGCTCGGCGGTCTCCTGATAGGCTTTGAAATGGTTATCCATGAAAGTTCACCTCGTTTTATCTCTCTTTATCATTATATCCTAATATTACGATATAGCAATTCTAAAAATGAAATTAGCTCTTTCCAATCCTCCATTCCTCCTGTCTGCAACCTATAAACCTTAAGATTCGTCAATAGGTCCGACAGGAGAAATGAGAAAAAGGTTGGAGGATATCCCATGATCGTTCGAAGTTCGAATCTTCTATTTCTGATTTACCTGCTGTTCACCCTATTGACGGGGGGAGAGGCAACAGATCCAAATGAGGGAATGCCCCAGAATGCTCCGGCAAGGCTGGCCGGGCAAATCGAGGACAAGGTGCTCAAAGTAACTGCGAACGCAACCCGATCGGAAGACGGTTCGGAATATGAATTGGAAGTCACCCTCTCGAATAAAACCGGTACGATGGTCGATATTATCGCCGACTGTGGGAGCTATATCACCATTGTTCATGAAGAGCAGCCTCGCGATAACCGTGAATGTGCCGCCGTACATTCGATGGGGATATCCAAACATTCTTCCGAAACGAAGCAATATGACCTTCCGGTGGGCGTTATTGACAACGAAGAATTATTGATTCAAATTCGATATGAAGACGAGGGAGTCCGCGGAACCTTGGAGCTGAGCTTAACAGCTGAAAGGTGACCCGGCGCTATTTCGGCAGCTTCGCCGAAGCAGCGGTGATTAATTGGGCCACTTGCTTCTCCCAGGCGTATACTTTCGTTAAAGAGGCGTGAATGGCTTTGGTCTGATCATAGACCGCCTTTAGCTCCAGAGCCGCGAGAATAGCGTCGCCGCGTTTGACGCTGGATTTATATCGTTTATCCGCCGCCGAGAGGTGCTTTCGCGCGGCGGCGACGGATTTGTTTTCGGCGGTGATCTGCTTTTTTAAGGTCTGCACCGGTACCAGCGCGTCTTTGACGACTTTCGCTTTGGCGGTTTTGGATTTCTTCGCTGCCGCGAGCGTCTCCTTCTTCGCCCTAATTTCTGCGGAAGCGGCCGTTGCCGAGGGTTTCAACTTATTGCGTTTCAATTCCAGCAGATCCGCCGATTTCTTATCCTTGCGCTTCTTGGCGTCAGCGGCTTGTTTACCCAGTGAAGCGTACTGCTCTAACAGCGGCGCGTGCTTGCGCTGCAGCGCCTCAGACTCTTGTGCAAGTCGGGTTACAACTGTCTGATCAATCAATCGGATCTTCGCATTTAGCGCGGACAAAGCGTCGTTGTTCTTCTTCCGCAGCGCCGAGATCTCGAGGCTCTCCTGCTTCACCAGCGTTTGAACCGCCGTCAACCCGTCATATACCGCATCGATTCCATCCAAAGCCGCATCCCAGGAGCTTGCAGCTTGCATGTACCGGCCTCCACCCACCAGCAGCGAAAAAGCGATGGCGGCGGCGAATGCCATTTTCACCGGTTGTCTCCATTTCATGAACGAACAACTCCTCACTTTCATGATTTTCCAAGCCTAACAAGCACGCAAAAAAGCACCTCCAAGCCAGGCATTACGCCTGTCTTGCGAGGTGCTTCACTCGCATGGATCTATTAGGTTATGGTCTTTTTACTATAACCATCCAAACCGACGATGTCAAGCTTTGATGCGAACAAACATTCTGGAGCACAGCCTGAAACAAACGAAATCCAAAAGCAGGGGAAGTCTGCTATAATAGGGTGGATTAGAGTACAACGTGACGGGGTGTTAGAATAAGATGAGAAACTATTTGGATTTGCTGGAGGATGTTCTGGAGAACGGGACCCCCAAGGAGGATCGGACCGGCGTCGGGACGCGTTCTGTCTTTGGGCGGCAGCTGCGTTTTGATTTAAGCGAGGGTTTCCCTCTGGTAACGACCAAACGAATTCACGTGAAATCGGTGATCCATGAGCTGCTGTGGTTCTTGCGCGGCGATACGAATATCGCTTATCTCAAAGAGCATGGCGTTCGTATTTGGGATGAATGGGCGGACGAGAACGGCGACCTGGGGCCGGTATATGGCTCGCAATGGCGTTCCTGGGAAGCCCCGGACGGGCGAAAAATCGATCAAATTGCAAACGTTGTGGAGGCGATCCAAAAGAACCCGGATTCGCGCCGCCACCTGGTCAGCGCCTGGAATGTGGCCGAGGTGGATCAAATGAAGCTGCCGCCTTGCCATTTTGTCTTTCAGTTTTATGTAGCAAACGGCAAGCTGTCTTGTATGTTGACGATGCGTTCGGTGGACACGTTCCTCGGGTTGCCGTTTAACATCGCCAGCTACGCACTGCTCACGCATATGATCGCTCAGCAGTGTGATCTTGAGGTGGGTGAGTTCATTTGGTCGGGCGGGGACGTGCATATCTACAACAACCATATCGAACAGGTGAAGACTCAGCTGGAGCGGGAGCCGTATCCATTGCCGAAGCTGGTGATCAAACGGAAGCCGGACTCGATTTTTGACTATGTCTACGAAGATTTCGAATTCGTCGGGTACCAGCACCATCCAACAATTAAAGCAACGGTCGCAGTTTAAAACCTGTGAGAAAGGGGCGGTATAAAGTTGGGAATGATTACGTTAATATGGGCGATGTCCCGAAATGGAGCCATTGGCCGGAACAATCAGCTGCCCTGGAGGCTCCCGGCCGATCTGAAGTACTTTAAGGCAAATACGACGGGGAAGACGATCGTGATGGGCCGCAAAACTTGGGAATCTATGGGAAGTAAACCGCTGCCCAACCGGCATAGCGTGGTGATCACCGGGGATGCCTCCTATACGGCCGAGGGAGCCGATGTCGTTCATTCGGTGGAGGAAGCGTTGACCTACGCGGAGCGAGGTGAACTGATGATCATCGGCGGTGCAGGCGTGTTTCAACAATTCCTGCCGCTGGCGGATCGGCTGCTGGTGACACGGATCGATGAAGAGATCGAAGGCGATGTATTTTTCCCTCACTTTGCATGGGAAGACTTCCAATTAGTCCATGAAGAACAGGGAGTGCGGGACGAGAAGAACCCGTTTGATTACCGCTTTCTAACTTATGAACGTCGCACATGATGTGATGATCAGTACAAATTATCATATCAATAATCCATTAATAACAGTTCCCCCGAATGCTAACATCAAGATACATTGATGACGGATGGGGGAACTTTTGATGTCTACACCAACAGGATTTATGGAGTTCAAACGCGAACTTCCCGGAGACCGGAGCCCGTCCGAGCGGGTGAAGGACTGGGAGGAGTTTCATAAACATATGTCTGCCGAAGAGCTCCGCACCCAGGGGGCGCGCTGCATGGACTGCGGCACACCTTATTGCCACTCGGGGATCGATATGACCGGCGGGACGGCGGGGTGCCCCGTGCACAACCTGATACCCGAATGGAACAACCTGGTTTATCGCAATCTCTGGAAAGAAGCGCTGGATCGTTTGCACAAAACGAATAATTTTCCCGAATTTACGGGACGAGTATGCCCCGCGCCTTGTGAAGGCTCTTGTACCGTTGGCTTGATCGGGGAACCGGTGACCATCAAGACGATTGAGCAGGCGATTATCGATAAAGGATTCGAGGAAGGTTGGGTTGTACCTGAACCCCCGGAGAAGCGGACAGGCCGTAAAGTGGCTGTGGTCGGTTCCGGACCAGCAGGTCTGGCGTGCGCCGCACAGTTGAATAAAGCGGGCCATGAGGTGACGGTCTACGAGCGTTCGGATCGGATCGGCGGCCTCCTGATGTATGGGATCCCCACGATGAAGCTGGACAAATCGATCGTACAACGCCGCGTTGATCTGCTGGCGGCGGAAGGCGTCAAATTTGTGACCCGTACGGAAATCGGCAAAGATATCAAAGCACAGCAGCTCGTTGATGAATTTGACGCTGTCGTGCTGTGCGGCGGGGCAACCCAACCTCGCGAATTCAACATCGAAGGCAGCGATTTGAACGGGGTACATTATGCGATGCCGTTCTTGAACGGGACGATTAAGAGTTATCTCGACTCGGGCTTAACCGACGGGCAATATCTGTCCGCAGAAGGGAAAGACGTGATCGTCATCGGCGGGGGGGGCACTGGCTCCGACTGCGTGGCAACAGCGCTCCGCCACGGCTGCCGCAGCATTACGCAATTCGGCACGCATGCCAAAGCTCCGCTGGAACGCGATCCGATCCATAACCCTTGGCCGCAATTCCCGAACGTGTACACGCTCGACTATGCTCAGGAAGAAGCCAAAGCGCTATTTGGCAACGATCCTCGGGAATTCTCGATCATGACGACGCGCTTTGTCGGCGATGAGAACGGCAATCTGAAGGAGTTGCACACGGTGCAGATCCAGCGGAAAGTCGATGAGAACGGCCGCAAAACGTATGAGCCGATCCCGGGCACGGAACGCGTCTTCCCGGCGCAAATGGCACTGATCGCCATCGGGTTCGACGGACCGGAATCGACCTTGGCGGATGAGCTGGGCCTGGAGAAGGACCGCCGCACGAATGTGAAGGCGAAATACGGCCAGTTCAAGACAAATGTGGATAAAGTGTTCGCCGCCGGGGACATGCGCCGCGGTCAAAGTTTAGTCGTCTGGGCGATCAACGAAGGCCGTGAGGCCGCCCGTGAAGTGGATAAATACTTGATGGGTTCGACGGTGCTGGTATAAGGCAACGAACCGGATGCAAGAAATGACAGGACGATCCTGGGTCCATATGCTATAATAGGTACTAGCTTACTAGAGCTGCGCGAAGCGCGGCTCTTTTTTTAGATTCAGTAGACAGAGGAAGAGGGGCGCTTAAGCATGAAAACGCTCGTAATAGCCGAAAAACCGGACATGGGACGGACGATCGCCGCGGTGATTGAGCCGAAAGCGAAGAACAACCGGTCCTATCTGGAGGGAGAGCGCTACATCATTACTTGGGCGATCGGTCATCTGCTCGGCCTGGCCGAGCCGGATGCCTACGACGAAAAATACAAACGCTGGAACTTCGGCGACCTGCCGATTCTGCCGGATCAATTCAAGATCGTGCCGAATCCGCGGACGAAAGATCAGTTGAAAACGATCGGTGAGCTGGCGAAACGCTGCGACGCGATCGTGAATGCCTGCGACGCCGCGCGCGAAGGGCAGTATATTTTTGCGCTAATTCAGCAGCAGTTGAAGTTAACCCAGCCCGTCAAGCGTCTGTGGATCTCCGATTTGACCAGCGAGAGCATCGCCAAAGGGTTTGCCGAGCTGTATGACGCGTCCGAGTTCGAGAACCTGACCTTAGCCGCACGGGCGCGCAGCGAAGCGGACTGGCTGATCGGGATGAACGCCACGCGGGCGTTTACGACCAAGCACCGGGAGCTGCTGTCGGTAGGCCGGGTGCAAACCCCGGTACTTGCGCTGATCTATGATCGTCAGAAGGAAATTGAGAATTTTGATTCACTGACTTACTATGAGATCAAAGCGGAGTTCGAGCTGGACGCGCGAAAGTACACGGGCAGTTGGCAGGGGGACCGCCTGACGGACGGAGAGCGAGCTGCGGCGATCGCCGAGAAGGTTCGCGGCAAGGAAGGCCGGATCACCGAATACGAGGTTAAAGATACGAAAGAATATCCGTACAAGCTGTATGACTTGACCTTGCTGCAGCGGGAAGCCAATGCGAAGTTTGGTTATTCCGCCAAGAAGACGCTGGACATTGCCCAGGCGTTGTATGAACGGCATAAAGTGATCTCTTATCCGCGGACGAGCTCCAACTATGTGACCGAGCAAAATATCGACGGCATGCACAAGGTCCTGCATATGCTGAAATCCTCGAGCTACAAGGAGCTGGCGGAAGGCGGCCGGCCAAGTCTGGTGCATGTCGGCAACAAAGCGGTCTGCAATCCTTCGCGGGTTGAGGATCACCATGCGATCCTGCCAACGCTTCGGCGTCCGGGCACCTTAAGCAAGGAGGAGCAGAACGTTTACGACCTTGTGATCCGGCGGTTCCTGTCGCATTTCTATCCGGCGGCGGAATATAAGCAGCATACCGTGCTGACCGAAGTGGAAGGCGAAACGTTCAAGACGAACGTGAAGGAGCTGCTGTCCCTCGGGTGGAAGGTGTGTTTGCCGGGGGACGACGGGACGAAATCCGGAAGCGGTCGCGGGAAGAAGAAGGACGAGGAAGAGGAAGCTGAAGATTTGGTCAGCGAGCCGTTCCAGATTGATAAGGACCGTCCGGTGCAATGCACCGGAGCGGAAGCGAAGGAGAAGGCTACGCAGCCGCCAAAGCACTATACGGAAGGCACGCTGCTGAAAGCGATGGAGAGTGCCGGGAAGCAACTGGAGAACGAAGAGCTGCGCGAAGCGATGAAGGATGCCGGTCTCGGCACCCCAGCTACGCGGGCGGCAACGATCGAGCGGCTGAAGAACGTAGGATATATTACGATGCAGGGCAAGAAGATCACCGTAACGCAAAAAGGCCGGACGGCGGTGGAGCTGATCCGCCGCGCCGGCGTTGAACTGCTGACCTCGCCGGAGATGACGGGGCAATGGGAGCGGCGGCTGTATCAGATTTCAAAAGGCGAAGCGGCCCGGGAAAAGTTTATGGAGAACGTGCGCCGGTTCACCGTTTCGATCATCGAGAAGGTGCGTACGCAGCAGAAAGCGGACGCCTCCATGTTCGGCACGGAGGAGCCGGACAAGGGGAGCCGGCGCGGCGGAANAGGGCTGCGGTTTCGTCATCTGGAAGGAATTCAGCGGCAAGAAGATCTCGCCGACGATGCTCAACGCGCTGCTGACCAAAGGCCAGACACAGCTGTTGTCGTTCAAGCGGGACGGCGGAGAAGTAAAAGGGCGCATTTTATTGGCAGACCGCAATACCGGGAAGCTTACTCTGGAGCAAGCCGATAGTACAGTTGCCCCATCTCCTTCATAAGTTCAAATCTATTTAATTAATGATATTAACTAAGAAGCAGCCGATGACCTAAACCGGCTGCTTTCGTGCTATAACTCACCGCTTCGGTTGAGGTTTGGGGTAAAAACGTTTAGTGTAGGCTTAGGAGTATTCAACACGTCATTGAGAGGTAGAATCATGTCCAAAACGATTTTAATTGTCGAAGACAAGCTCCTTTTGCGGGAGATTATCAAAGATTATATGGTGAACGAAGGTTACGTCGTGCTGGAGGCTGGCGACGGGAAGCAGGCGTTGGCTTTGTTCGAGCAGCATCCGGTCGATTTGATCCTCCTTGACATCATGCTGCCGGAACTGGACGGATGGTCGGTGTGTCAACGGATTCGCAAGGTGTCGGACGTCCCGATCATCATGCTGACGGCCCGCTCGGACGAAGACGACACCTTGCTCGGATTCGAATTAGGCGCAGACGACTACGTCGTCAAGCCGTGCAGTCCGCCGATATTGATGGCGCGGGCCAGACGCTTGTTGGAACCCCGGGGCACCCCAGGCCAGGAGAAGGACTTGCTGTCGGGCGCCGGGATCGCGATCCAGCTTGCTTCCCGTACCGTTACGATCGACGGGGAGGACTGCAGCCTTACGTATACAGAATTCGAAATTTTGGCCTATCTCATGAAGAACCAAGGAATGATCGTAACCCGGGAGCAATTGATGACGAAAATCTGGGGTTATGATTTTCCCGGCGACGAACGGACAATCAACAGCCATATGCGCAATTTGCGGGCGAAATTAGGCGACAAAGCCAAATGCATCGTGACCGTCATGCGGGCGGGTTACAAATTCGAGGAGCGGCCATGATCCGGGGGATCGTTCTCAAGCTGTTTTTGTTGACGACGGCGCTCTGCCTGTTGATCGTGGCGCTGATTTTCGCCGGGCAAACCGTGTTTTTCAAACAGTTTTACGTGCATCAGAAGGTGGAGAAAGTTAAAGCCGCCGTTCATACCTTTCGGCAGGAATACATGAAAACGAACGGGGAACCGAAGGCGGTGGCCGAACTGGAGCAGGAGTTCTACCGTGAGCATGGCACTTGGATTGCGATGTTGGACGAAATGGGGAGCTTGCTGTATTCCGGCGATTTTGAGATGGAGGTCCGATTGGAACAGGCGGCCGGATTCCCGATGCCTGCTGGCCAAACGCTAACTTTTCCGCTTTATACCGTGGCGAATGTGGACGATTTCAGCGCCGACAATCCGCTGTACGCTTTCGGAGGCACCTGGGTTCAGGAAGGCAAGCCGATCGCGATCGAAGGCCTCATCATGAATCATCGTCTGGTTCCCCAGCGGATGGCCAGGAGCGACTCCGGTTTGCGGGAGGAAGGGCGCTTGGAAAATGCGCTTTTGACCCAGAAGGAGTATGAAGTTGTTCCTCGCTTCGAAAGTCCGGTGCAATACTTTGAGAAGTACCCTTCAGCGCTGGTCGAGGGAACCATCACGAACCTTCGGCTTCCGGATGGAGCCGACGTCACCCGCTATACAAACGGTCTGTTTCTGGAACGGATCAAAGCTTTTCAGGCGGACCTGCTGTACGGGGACTACGACGATGCAAATGACGAGATGACGGATTTTGCGGAAAACGGGGTGAACTACAAAATCTTCTTGGAACGCACCCAAGACCGGAACGGCAAGTTGTCTTACCTCTTCGCCATGACTTCGCTCCAGCCCGTCAGCGAGGCCGCAGAAGTCATGCGGAGTTACTATGGCTATATCGTGATCGCCGCATTGCTGCTGGCAGTGCTGGCTTCGCTTTATTTTTCCCGCCGGATTGCCCGGCCGTTGCTGCGAATCAACCGGACCACCAAGCAGATCGCCAAGCTAGACTTCTCCGAGAAATTGCCGGTGCGCAGCCGGGATGAATTGGGACAGCTGTCCGGCAGCATCAACGAACTGTCCGACCGGCTGCATGCCCATATCCTGCAGCTCGAGCAGGACATCGAGAAGGAAAAGCAGCTGGAACATACGCGAAAGGAATTTATCGCCGGCGTTTCGCATGAGCTGAAGACGCCGCTGAGCGTCATTCAAAGCGGTTTGGCTGTGCTGAGGGATGGAGTTGCCGGCCACAAGCGGGATTATTACATTGCAGCGATGGAAGAAGAAGTGAACGGCATGATTTTGCTGATTACGGATATGCTGGAGCTGGCGAAATACGAGTCGGGCACGTACGCCATGCACACGGAACCGTTCGAAATCGTCCCGGTCGTCGAGCGGGTCTGCGGGAAGCTGTTGCCGGACTTGGCGGCCAAGCGGCTCAAGCTGTCCACCTTGCTGACTGCGGCGGAAGTCGTGGCGAACCGGCACCGCATCGAACAGGTGTTGGTCAATTTTCTCACCAACGCGATTCGCTATACGCCAGAAGGGGAAACCATCCTCGTCACCACAGCCGATCAAGGAGATACCCTAAGAGTCGGCGTGGAAAATCGCGGAGTTCATCTTCCGGAGGAGCAGTTGGAGAAAGTGTGGGATCGCTTTTACCGCGGGGACCCTTCGCGAAATGCGGCGACCGGCGGAACCGGCTTGGGCCTGGCGATCGCCAAAAATATATTGGAGCTGCACGGCTCGTCCTACGGCGTAATGAATACGGCGGAGGGAGTATTGTTTTATTTCGATTTGCGCAAACAAGCGTAGAACTGCGGTTCTGCGCTTTTTGTTTGTGTCCTCGGATCCGGCCCAATCTTCAGGTCATATTGACCCGGTCTGCACCCGATCTGCATTTCTTTTCGCTATCCTATGCATGTGAAAGAGAAAACCGCTAGAGAGGAAAGTGAAGAGAATGAAAAAGATGCTGGAAATCGGGCTGACCGGAATGATTCTTTGTTCGCTTGTGGCCTGCGGAGGGCAGAACGCGGGAAGGGAACCCTCGACCAGCCAACCGGCTTCCGCCGGTCAAACGCAGGAGGCTTCCTTTGCAGAAACAACGCAAACCAAGTTGACTTCGCTGTTTCAGAATAGCGTTTTTCTGGGGGATTCCATTACGGAAGGCTTGTCGTATCACGATGTGCTGGACGACAAAAACGTCCTGGCCGGAGCGGGAAAAACAGCGGAATTCGCCATGGAAGATATAGAGGAGCTGTCCAAGCGAAATCCCAAGCACATTTTCATCCAATTGGGTTCGGATGATCTTTTATGGCCGACGGATAACCCGCAGGAATACGCGATCAACCATTACACAGCCTTGATCGAAGCGATCCAACAGAAGCTGCCTCAAACCGAAATCACGATATTGTCGGTTACTCCCGTTACGGAGGAGGTGCTCGGAAAAGAGCCACGTTATCAAAACATTCCCGCTTATAACGAGAAGCTTAAGGAAATGGCCGCCGAGGAAGAAGTCGCCTTTGTCGATCTGACCCCGGTAGCGGCGAGCCGTCCGGACCTGTACGATACGGACGGCATTCATTTTAAGCCGGAGTTTTATCCGCTCATGCTGGAAGCCTTGAAGGAACGGGTCGAGTGACGAGTGCATCGGTGCCTGCGGCCCGGCGGAGCAGGGAGGGATAAGCGTTGGTATTCAGCAGCTTGATCTTCCTGTTTCAATTTTTGCCGGCGACCTTGTTCGTCTATTATTTATCGCCCCCGAAGCTTCGAAATGCCGTCCTGCTCGCGGCCAGCCTGGTGTTCTACGCTTGGGGCGAGCCGTTCTATGTGCTCATCATGCTGTTCTCCACTTTGTTCAATTATGCGGTCGGGTTGATGCTTGAGAAGCACCGGGAGCGACCCGGGATCGCCAACGGTCTATTGACCGGTTCCCTCATCGTCAATTTAGGCGTATTGTTCTTCTTCAAGTACGCCGGGTTTGTCGTGGACAATCTGAACGGGGTGTTGCCTCTTCGCCTTCAGACAGCGGATCTTCCGCTGCCGCTAGGCATCTCCTTTTATACGTTTCAAACGATGTCCTACGTGATTGACGTTTACCGCCGCAAAGTGACCGCGCAGCGCAATCTGATCTCGTTCGGCGCTTACGTGGCGATGTTCCCCCAGCTTGTGGCCGGTCCCATCGTCAAATACGGCGACATCGCCCGGCAGCTTGTTGCCCGGCACATGACGCTTGACCGGTTCGGCAGAGGGGCCGAGGTGTTTATCCGCGGCCTCGCCAAAAAAGCGCTGCTGGCCAACCCAATCGGCTTGTTGTGGACGAACGTCAAAGCGACGCCGCCGGGAGAACTCAGCGTACTTTCCGCCTGGCTCGGACTTTTGGCGTTCACGCTGCAAATTTACTTCGACTTCAGCGGATACTCCGACATGGCCCGCGGTCTCGGGAAGATGTTCGGGTTTGATTTTATGAAAAACTTCAACTACCCGTATGTATCCCGGAGCGTCACGGAATTTTGGCGCAGATGGCATATTTCCTTGGGCTCCTGGTTTCGGGAGTACGTCTATATCCCGCTTGGCGGTAACCGGAAAGGACTTGCGAAGCAACTGCGCAATCTGCTGATCGTCTGGTTTTTCACCGGATTATGGCATGGGGCGAGCTGGAACTTTATCGTGTGGGGGCTATATTTCGGGTTCCTGGTTACCGCTGAAAAGCTGTTTTGGCTGAAAGGGCTGAGCCGTCTCCCGCGTTGTGTCGCGCATGGTTACACGCTGGCAGCCGTCATGATCGGATGGGTGTTTTTCGAATACGAAAACCTAGGTGTTGCCGTCCAGTTCATCGGTTCGCTGATCGGGTACGGTTCGAATGGTTTCGCCGATCGGCAGGCGCTATACGATCTGTCGGTTTACGCTGGTTGGTTGACTTTGCTGGCCGTATGCGCGACGCCGCTTCCGCGCAGGCTTCTGTTACGTATTCGGAAGAGATGGGCGATCGCGGGATCCGCCGTGGCGTTAGGTCTTTACTTGCTGCTGCTGTTCCTGTCGACGGCGAATCTCGTCCATGAAACTTATAATCCGTTTTTATACTTTCGTTTTTGACGCGGGGAAAGGAGGCGGCGAAATTGAAAAACGTTCAAAAGGCCATGGCCATTTTGCTGCTGGTATTTTTAGGCGCGCTTCCTGTTGCGGGTTGGTTGACCCCGGACCGCAAGTTTTCCCCGGAGGAAAACCGGATGCTGGAACCGAGGCCGAAATATTCGCTGCATGCTCTGACCTCAGGGAAATTTACGGTCGATTACGAGAAGTACGTGTCCGACCAATTTCCTTTCCGCGACTTCTGGATCGGCGTCAACTCCGATACGGGGCGGGCTCTGGGGCAAAAAGAAAGCAACGGAGTTTATCTGGGCAAGGACGGTTATCTGATTCAGCAGTTTCAACCGCCGGCGAGAGAACGGGTGGCGGAGAACGCGGAGGCGATCCGGAGGTTTGCTGCCGCGACGCCAAACCTGCAAATCTACGTCATGCTGGCGCCCACTTCATTAACGATTAACAAGGAGAAGCTTCCGGCTTATGCGCCTGTGGGCGATGAGCTTGCTTCTTTGAAGCAAATGAGGGATGCCCTTGGCGATACGATTCAGTTTGTCGATGTTTACCCGGCCTTGTCCGCCAACCGCCAGGAATACCTCTACTACAGGACGGACCATCATTGGACAACCTTAGGGGCTTATTATGCGTACCGCGAGTTATGCAAGCAAATGGGAATCGTCCCGCAAGCAAAAACCGAGTTTGAACTTCGGCAGGTCACGGATCAATTCTACGGATCACTGTATTCAAGAAGCGGCTTCAAGCATTTGCGGCCGGATGAAATCGAGCTTTGGCTGCCAAAGATTGAGGAGCAGATTACGGTGGAGTATGCCGATGAACAGCATTCTGCCGGGTCTTTATATGCCATGGAGAACTTGAACGCGAAGGATAAGTATGCCGTGTTTATGAACGGTAACCATGGCTTCGTGAAGATCACGTCACCTCAAGCGGCGGAGAAGAAGCTGCTAATCGTGAAAGATTCGTACGCCAACAGCTTAATTCCGTTTTTGACGAAGCACTTCAGCGAAATCGATATCGTGGACCTTCGTTATTACGACGGCGATTTGTCGGCCCTGGTTCGGGACCGGGAAATTCACGATCTGCTGGTAATGTATAATATCAACACGTTTTTTGCGGATCCATCCATTCAGAATTTATCGGAGATGATTGAATGAAGCGATTAGTTTTATGGAAAAGAAAGCCGATCCTTGCGATGCTGGCGTTATCCTTAATGATCGGTTTGCTGGCCGGATGCACCGGGAGGGAAGGGGAGAGCAGCAACCTGTCGGCGGTCGAGGTCGGCGAGCGGATCGAAAAATCGGCGAACCTGGGCAATATGAAGCAAGGTGACGAGGAGAGACTGAAGAAGCTCTATCATCTCTCAAGCGACGATGTGGCGAGTTTCGTGCTCTATACGGCGTCATCCAACGTGAAAGCGGAAGAATTGCTGGTGATCCAGCTGAAGGAAGAAAGCGAGAAAAATCGCGTAATGGCGAAAATCGAAGAGAGAATCGCGGCGCAAACCGCCAAATTCAAGGATTATCGTCCAGAAGAGTATGATCTGGTCGAAAACCGCGTATTAAAAACGCATGGCCTATACATTCTGTTTGCGGTCTCGGCTGAGGCGGACTCCATAGAGCGGGGGTTTGACGAGGTATTTTCATGATCGGATGTGAAGTGTGTAGGCACTTCAAACCGCCGTACCAACCAAAAACGGACCCTTACAAGGTCCGTTTTTGCCGTTCGGCATGATGTATCTGNTGAAGTGTGTAGGCACTTCAAACCGCCGTACCAACCAAAAACGGACCCTTACAAGGTCCGTTTTTGCCGTTCGGCATGATGTATCTGATTGAAGATCACGCGAGGCACTTCCTCCAGCGAAGTGACCGTATGCATTTCCATATCCCCGTCATGCTGAAGTTCCACGAGGTTGTACAGCCACTCATTGGGGATTTTAATATAAATCGCTTTGATTCCGGCGGAGAGGGCAGGCATGACATCGGTGCGCAAGCTGTTGCCGATCATCCAAGTCCGGTTGCGGTCAAAATTACGTGCCTGGAGGATTTCCTCCAGGGCTTCGGCATTTTTGTGCTGGCGAATGTAGATTCGGTCCTGAAAATAATCGGCCAACCGCATCTGCTCAATCTTACGCTCCTGGATCACGGTTTCCCCGCCGGTGTACAAATGAAGCTCATGACCTTGGCTGCGCAGGAGATTTAGCGTTTCGACCATCCCGGGATACGGCTCGATCGGCTGCTCGTATACGCTGAGTCCCAGCTTCATCAACCGGTTCTCCTCCTCGGGGAGCCCCTTTCGTCCTGTCAACCGCGCGTAATAGCGATAGGTGTCGACCAGCGACTCCGGGAAATGCGAGCTGGCAAATCCGATTTGATGGACGCCGGCCACATCGATTTCCGTTTGTTTCTCGCGGATTTCCTTCGTTGAAATGCCGTACGGTTTATACCAATCGGTCAGCAGATCCGCAAATTGATCGAGAATCAGATCAAAATATTTATTGCAATGGACCAGAGTATCATCCAAATCAAATATGACTTGTTGAAGTAAGGTTTTATTCATAAGAACGGGTCACTCCTTATCCAAAGAAACGCTTGTCTATATGTCTAACTCTATCCTAACACAAGCGGAAGCGTCTCGCCAAAAACGAGCAGCCGACAGCCGAGCACCCTACAGTCGGATGTAAGATTCCAGGAACATCTGCAGCTCCGCCGCACCGTCCGGACGAATGCTGAACTTCTCCGTGTCCTGGGCGAGCAGGTGGATGCGCAGCAGGCCGGCGACGCGAAGCCGCATCAGGTCATGCATCAGTTGTTCCTTCGGCTCGCCTAAATCCCGCAGCATCTCCTGCATCGATTTCGGCTCGTCGGCGACGTAGCGGAGGAGGCGGAGACGCTGAGGCTCGGCCAACGCCCGGGTCAGACGCTTTAACACCATCGGGGGCTCGTCCTCATCGAGCTCCGGAATATCCAGCGGATATTGGATAAACAACACATTCTCATAGAAGACGTATGTATTGATCGGCCGAAAATGAATGGAGGGGGTCAACACCACTTGTTGGATTGGCTTCAGGGGCTCCAGCACCAGCCCTCCTGAGGCGTATTCAATCAGAGCGTCGGTGTCCATCTTCTGCAGAAGCGTATGCTTCTCGGCTGCATCTTCCTCCAGCAGCGGGAGAAATTGGTTTTCAATCGGACCGAAATAAAGCCGCTGCCAGCATTTCAACAACGGGATATAGCTGCGGCGAATCCGTTCTATAGTATCATTATTCACAGAGGGAATGTAGGATTTGGTGCGATGGCAAAGGGCTTCGACAGGGATTTCCGCGATATCGTTCAGAAAACGCGAGACCTCACCCGCTCCGTCACGTTCCAAAGCCCAAACGTACAATACGTCGTAATCGCTGAACGGGTAGTCGGCCGCTTCGGCGAATTGCCGCCGCTCCTCCGGTGTCAGGCGGGCATCGATCTCGGCGATCCATTCCGCCCCCACATCGAGATTGTTCACCCATTTTTGCGTTGTATATATCATAAAGCTGCTGATCAGTTCGTAGACCAAGGAATGGTCCACTTTCACATCATAGGCCATGACAGAACAAACCTCCCAAAGATCTTTGCATTCAGATTCATTATGGCTTGTTAGGCAGGGGATTGTCTACTATAATGTTTAAGGATTATTCGGAAAAGATCAATTGGGGAAAAGTCGTCGAATTTTTGACGATTTTTCTTTGTTTTTTCACCCACGTTCATTCAGATTGCCGTCATTATCGTCGCCGATCTCAGCCAAAAGCTGCTGCTGAAATGGCCTTTCGGCCGGTGGTCGGTAAAAAAAGCGCAAATATGAACAGGCTGTAATGGATTTTCGCCGGTTTTTCCAATACACTAAAAGGTAAAGGAAAAAGGTAATCCTAATAATGCGAATTACCTCTTAGAGTTAAAGGAGAATCGGATATGATCAGAGTCAACCACTTGCAGAAAACAGTGGATGGGAATAAGAAGAAGGTGCTCCGCGAGATCAACGTCCAGTTTGGCGCGGGGGAGATGATCGGCGTTGTAGGCGCAAGCGGCAGCGGAAAGAGCATGCTTCTGCGCTGCTTGGCGCTTCGTGAACACTGGAACCGGGGAGACTATACGTGGAATGGGGACAAGGTGATTGAAGGCGGAGGGCGCGGCTCGCAGAAGTATCGCTCCCAATGCGCTTATCTTGAACAAAACCCCTCGCTGTATCCGGAGAAAACCGCGCTGAAGAACGTCCTGATCGGACAAGCGGGGCAAACTCCGCCGCTGCGTCGTCTCACCGGGATGGTGCGGTCGGACGATTACATGGGCGCGATGGACGAGCTGGAGAAATACGGCCTACTCGACAAAGCTCACGTGAAGGCCGGCAAGCTGAGCGGCGGCGAGCGCCAGCGTGTGGCGATCTGCCGGGCGTTGGTTCACGGAGCAAGCTTCCTGGCTGCGGACGAGCCGGTCATCGGCCTGGACCCCAAATCGGCGGAACGCGTACTGGAGACGTTGAAGGAGCTCTGCTCACAGCAGAACAAAATCGTGATAGCGGCGCTGCCGCTGGAATTGGCGGAGCGTTATTGCACGCGGATCTGGGGACTCCATGAAGGAGAACTCAAGCTGGATGTGTCCGGACGGCGGTTGACGCCGGAAGATAAACGCCTGATTGATTTGGCATGAAACGAGTGATGCGTATGTTCACCAACCGGAGGATTACCGCTTGGGCAGGTGCTTGCCTGCTCCTGCTCTTGAGCGGCTGCAGTATTATCAGCGATCCGAAATCGTTAATGCAAACCCCGCAGCTCTCTACCGACCGCGCGTCGTTAATCAGCGTGATTAAGGCGGAGCTGAAAGGCGGAGAAATCGTCTCCCCGCGGGATGTTCGCAACATCAGCTCCATCCGTACGCCGGATTTGAACAACGACGGAATCAAAGAGGCCGTGGTGTTCTACGAAACGCCGGATGAAGCGGTACGGATTCACGGGATGATTTTGGAGCATCAAGGGGATTCTTGGGCGCTGAAGGTCCGGTTTGACGGCGAAGGCCAGGTCCTTGAGACCTTTGATTTGCTGGACCTGAACGGCGACGGCAGGCTGGAGATCATCGCCGGCTTCTCGAGCGGTTCCGATGAACTTCAGAAAGGCTTAACCATCTACACCTATGACGGCAACGAAGTCGAGAAAGCGATCGCGCTGCCGTATCACTATTTTATGGTGGATGATCTGAACAAGGACGGTATTCCCGACATTACGGTCGTGAACCTAAAGCGCGAGCAATATGCAACGGTCACGACGTATCAATATGACGGATCTTTCAAGGAATTAAGTCATCTGGAACTCGACGATCCGATCACCGAGTATTATAATGCGGTCAGCGGCAACATCACGCCAAACTTGAAGGGCATTATACTTGATGCAACGGTAGGAACTCACTCGGCTTTCTCGACAGTCATCGTGATGAAAGACGGGGAGCTGATCAACCTGCTGCCTTCGCAGGATATGACATTGAAAGGATATCCGATCCTCAGCGGTGACGTGAATAACGACGGCCTGCTGGAAATCGGCATG
The DNA here is from genome assembly GCF_900021165.1 of Paenibacillus phocaeensis. Lineage (GTDB taxonomy): Bacteria > Bacillota > Bacilli > Paenibacillales > Paenibacillaceae > Fontibacillus > Fontibacillus phocaensis. The sequence goes on from NZ_FCOQ01000022.1 coordinate 124,021, forward strand.
CTGGAGAAGCCTAAGGGCTGGGAGTATATTTCCTTCGATGAAATTCCGTGGCTGTTTTCGTATTATCAGTGGGATGAGAAGGATGGGCTCAAATTCGTGATGCAGCAATACATGGATATGGCCGGGCGTTTCTACTTCAATTTCCCGAAGGAATGGCAAGGGAAGGTAACGATCGATACGAAATCGGACAAAAATGAGCACCTGATTTTCGTCAAGACCGATACGAACGAACCGGTGGCCGAAATCCGCTTCTTCACGCTGTCGGAATGGGAACGGAACAAAGCGGATTGGGAGCTGCTTGCACGGGATGCCGATAAAGTGATCGGGTTCCTCAGCCATACGGATCTGAAAGTCAACAAAGGCGAGACGGAAATCAAGCGTTAAGCTGTTTTTTGAAGAGGGGGCAACCAAATTGAGCAAAGTGCTGATTTTGGAGGACGAGGAGTCCATCCGCAGTTTTATCGTGATTAACTTGAAACGGAACGGCTTCGACGTGCTCGAAGCGGCGGACGGCAATGAAGCGTTAAGCAAGCTGCAGAGCGTTCCGGACATTGATATCGCGCTTCTCGACGTGATGGTGCCGGGGATTGACGGCTTTGAAGTGTGCCGCCGCATCCGCGAAACCAATGAACGGATCGGGATCATTTTCCTGACGGCCAAAGTCCAGGAGCAGGACAAAGTCTATGCCTTGTCCGTCGGGGCGGATGATCATGTCAGCAAGCCGTTCAGCCCAACGGAGCTGATCGCCCGTATCCAGTCCCTGCTGCGCCGGGTGAACGTTTACCGCGAGAGCAGCGCGAAAGTGACGTTTACCTCGGGGCCGTTTACGTTGGATTTGATCTCCAAGCAATTTAAGAAAAATGGACAGTTGATCGAATTGACGCCAACGGAGTTTTCGTTGATTCAGTTTTTCCTGGAGAAGGAGAATACGCCGCTTAGCCGCGATTTGCTGCTCGACCATGTCTGGGGCAAGGAATATATGGGAGATCCGAAGATCGTGGACGTGAATATTCGCCGTCTGCGGCAGAAAATCGAAAGCAATCCGTCCGAACCGGCTTTCCTGCAAACCGTGTGGGGGCACGGTTATAAGTGGAAAGGCGAGGGACAATGATCAAAAAAGGGATTGGCCGGCAAATTGTCTTACACTACTTTATCGTCGTCTTCGTAACCTTGTTTATGGTCGAGATTATCTTCACGCTGACCATTCGCATGTATTATTACGATACGATCTATAACCATATGTCCAATCATTCCATGTGGGCTTCCGACTACTTCCAGAAGTTCGTCCGGTTGAACGTGGAAGGGGATCCGGATTATTTTACGGAGATGCTGCGTACTTTCGAGCTCGACAACACCGAGCTGATGATTCTGGATCAAAGCGGCGAGGTGAAGGCCAGCACGAACGCGTTCCAGGCGGACAAAGCGATTCAGACCAGCGACGTCCCGCAAGCGTTAGCCGGGAACGTCGGCAAATGGATCGGCCGGCAGTCGGCGACCGGCGAGCTGGTGATGGCGGTATCGCGACCGCTGCAGATTCAAGGCCAGACGCAATATATCGTCCGCTATGTCACTTCAATGGAGTCGGTAAATTCTAAGCTGCTGAACCTGACGTTTATGTCGATCGCCGTATCGGCTGCCGTCCTTGCGCTGGTTACGCTGTTCAGTATCGGTTTGGCGAACTCGATCGTTAAGCCCATTAACAATATTCGGGCGGTATCGGCACAGATGGCCCGCGGCAAATTCGATGCGCGGATCAAAGGCAATTACCGGTACGAGTTAGGCGAACTGGCTGCAACTTTGAACTATATGGCGGAGGAGATCGTTCGCAGCAATCAGATCAAGGACGATTTCATCTCTTCGATCTCGCACGAGTTACGTACGCCGCTGACCGGGATCAAAGGCTGGAGCGAGACGTTGACGTCCGGGGGCTTCGATCCCGAGGAGACGAAGATCGGAGTGGGGATCATCGCCAAGGAAACCGACCGCTTGATCGGGCTTGTGGAGGAGATCCTCGATTTCTCGAAGCTGCAATCCAATGAGATGAAGCTCGTCATCGGCGAGGTGAATCTGAAGGAACTGCTTCAGGAAACGATGTTAAACGTCTGGGCCAAGGCGGAGCAGAAGCAAATTCAGCTGAAGCTTGAAGATAAAACCGACGGCATTGCGATCGTCAGCGGAGATGGCAACCGCCTGAAGCAGGTATTTCTGAATTTGGTGGACAATGCGATCAAGTTCTCCCATGAGCAAAGCTGGATCCATCTCGTGATCGATCGCGTGGAGAACGAACGGGTCCGGATTGAAGTCATCGATACGGGGATTGGAATTAGCGAAGAGTATTTAAACAAAGTGAAAGACCGTTTCTTCCAGGTGAATCACCAGGGAGGCGGTACCGGGCTGGGTCTGGCGATCAGCCAGCAACTGGTCGAACTGCATCACGGAGAAATGGAAATCCAAAGTGAGCTTGGTGTAGGGACGACCGTTTCCGTGACATTGCCGCTGTTAAGCGACACTTTAGGAGAGAAGGGAACTTAGCGTTGATACCGCCCATTGATAAGCTAGAGACGGCTCAGGGGACGTTTACCGTTTCTCTGGCCGGCGAAGAGGATTTAGCAGTTGTCAGACAGCTTTTGGTTGAGGCTGCGAACTGGATGCACGAGAACGGTGTCAAGCAATGGGATCCACAGCAATTCACCCCGGAATTGATTCAGAGTTATTACGAGAACAGGGAAATTTACCTGCTCCATGCCTCTGGCGAAGCCGCGGCGATGTTCACGCTGCAGGATTCGGACCCGGATTATTGGGGGGAACGCAATGTCCCTGGATACAGCTACCTGCATCGGCTGACGATTCGGTTGCCCTATCGCGGGCTCGGGCTGGGTGGAGAAATTTTGCGTTATGCTGCCAAGCGGTCCCGCGCGCTGCAACGCGCGGGCTTGCGGCTGGACTGCTGGAACCAGAACTTGAAGCTGAACCGGCTGTACCAGAGTTTAGGGTTCCAGCCTCAGGGAACCGGGAACTTAAACGGCCGTGAATTTAACTTATATCAGCTGGACGCTGATTTGTATTTCCAGAGCTAGCCTCAGTAAAACCCCAAGGGGCCGCTTCGAAAGATTCTCCATGGATTCTTTCGAAGCGGCCCCTGTTCTGGTTACGAGAGCAGCCCTTCGGCCCGAAGCCGGGGGGCATCATACACTTCTTGAAGTAAGCGCGAAGGCTGCGTCCGATTGAGCGGTTTGGCGAACACGGTATCGTAGGGGGCGACAACGTTGATCTCGCCAGGCTCCGCTTTAAGGACGGCTCCGTCTTTGATGATCGCGCCTTCTCCGATGATGGCCCGCTCGATGTAGACATTGCGGCCAATTTTAGCGCCGGGCATGATGACGCTGTCCTTGATCCGGGAATACCGGCCGATCTCCGTGCCGCTGAAGATTACTGAACGTTCGGCATACCCCTCGAACGCGCAATAATCATGAACCAGAGAAGAGGGGGCATGAACATTCCGCTTCTTGACCCACCCTTGCAGCATCGGAAGTTCCCGCGTAAACATCGGCCAATCCTCTCGTTGCAGCTTCCACCCGGAAGACTCGACAAGCAGATCCATATGCGCTTCCCACAGACTTTGAACGGTTCCCACATCCCGCCAATAGCCCTGGAATTCATAAGCATGCAACGGCTCGCTTCCCGCCAGCATCTTCGGAATCAAATCCTTGCCGAAGTCATGACTGGAGTTGGGATTCGCTGCATCCTCTTCCAATTGCCGCTTCAAGAACTCCCACTCGAACAAGTAAATCCCCATCGAAGCGAGATTGCTGGTTGGCTGGGCCGGTTTCTCTGCGAATTCGGTAATGCGGTTTCGTTCATCCCTGGACATCACGCCAAACCGATGGGCTTCTTCCCACGGCACCGGCATCACTGAAATCGTCGCTTTGGCCTGATGACTGAGATGAAAATCCAGCATGTGACGGTAGTCCATATGGTAAATATGGTCTCCCGAAAGGATAAGGACGTATTTGGGCGAATGGCCGTCAACAAATGCCATATTTTTGTAAATGGCGTCCGCCGTTCCCGCATATTCCTCAACGCCTTCCCGAGAAGCGGGGAGTAGCGTAATCCCGCCTTCCTCGGAGTGCGTCAGCTTCCAGGGTTCGCCTTCGCCGATATGCTCATGGAGCGAAGCCGCTTCGTATTGCGTGAGCACGCCAATCGTGTCGATCCCGGAATTGACGCAGTTGCTGAGAGGAAAATCGATGATCCGGTATTGTCCGCCAAAATGCACGGCCGGTTTCGCCTGCTTGGTCGTCAGCGGAGACAATCTTCGTCCTTCCCCGCCGGCAAGAAGCATCGCAATACAGTCCTTTTTCCTCATTTCATTTCCCTCCCGTATGTTTTTGTCTGTGTAGCACATACATTAAAGGATATAATGTAGTTGGAATAAAATATGGAAAACGAACGAAATTATTACATCATTATTTTGTATTTACTGAAATAATTTTTATAATCACTAAAGTTTCTTGAATTACTTTCATTTCGTGTGAGGGGGTGATTGGTTTGTTTGATTCCAGGTCCGATTCATCTTGGGCTTCTGCGGTTACTCCAGAAGAGATCTACTTGTTTCATGAAGGGACATTGTATCAAAGTTACCGCACGTTTGGCGCCCATCCCGTAACCGAAGAGGGAAGGCGCGGTGTCCGCTTTACCGTTTGGGCCCCGAATGCATGTCAAGTCGCCGTTGTCGCCGACTGGAACGGTTGGATGGGGACACATGATGTACTATATAAGATACCCGATTCGGGAATTTGGACTCGTTTTTTTCCGAATGTTCCAGTTGGAAGTTTCTACAAGTTTGCGATAACAGGACCGGACGGGAAAACTCAATTCAAAGCGGATCCCTATGCCTTTCACGCAGAGGTGAGGCCGAAAACCGCTTCGCTCATTACCTCTCTGGAAGGATACGAGTGGGGCGATGAAGCGTGGATTCAAGGGCGCAGCACCCCTTATGGACAACCCATGAACATTTATGAGCTGCATTTCGGAACTTGGCGGCAGCGGCCCGATGGATCGTATTACACCTACCGCGAAATGGCTGATTTATTGATCCCTTATGTCAAAGAGATGGGCTACACTCACATCGAGTTGATGCCGCTTTGCGAGCATCCGTACGATTTGTCCTGGGGGTATCAGGCTACCGGTTATTTTGCTCCGACCAGCCGCTACGGCGAACCGCAGGATCTGATGTATTTCGTGGATCGCTGTCATCAGGCCGGGATCGGGGTGCTGCTGGATTGGGTGCCGGGTCATTTTACGAAGGATGACCATGGGCTGCGTCTTTTTGATGGAACGCCGCTGTATGAATATGCGGATCCAGCTAAAGCGGAAAAACCCGGCTGGGGGACTCTGAGCTTTGACTTTAATAAACCCGAGGTTCGTTCTTTTTTGATCTCCAGTGCGATATATTGGCTTGAAATGTACCATTTCGACGGGCTGCGAGTGGATGCCGTGACCAGCATGCTTCGGTTTGATTTCGAAAAGCCTTCCTGGGCGGCAGCGCGTAATGAACTCGGCGGCACGGAGAATCTGGAGGCGATCGAATTCCTGCGGCAGTTAAATACGGCGGTGTTCCGCTATTTCCCGTATGCCTTGATGATGGCTGAAGAATCGAGCGCCTGGCCGAGGGTTACCGCTCCTGCGCATCACGGGGGTCTGGGGTTCAATTACAAATGGAATATGGGCTGGATGAACGATACGCTGGATTACTTCGAAACCCCGTTTGGCGAGCGACCGTATCGCCATCATCTGCTTACCTTTCCGATCTGGTACGCCTATTCGGAGAACTTCGCGCTTCCGCTGTCCCATGACGAGGTGGTGCACGGCAAAAAATCACTGCTGGATAAGATGCCGGGCACCTACGAGCAGAAATTTGCCGGACTTCGCCTGCTGCTGGGGTATCAGCTGACCTCTCCGGGGAAAAAACTGATATTTATGGGCGCTGAATTCGGCCAATTTATCGAATGGCGGGATCAAGGGGAGTTGGACTGGTTTCTCCTCGAATACGATGCACATCGGAATATCCACGGTTACTGTCAGGCGCTGAATCGCTTCTACCTGCAGGAACCTGCACTTTGGGAGCTGGACCATGATCCGGAGGGATATCAGTGGATGATTCCGGACGACGACAAGCAAAGTGTGATTGCGTTTGTGCGAAAAGGCAAGCAGCCGCATGCTCCGCTGCTTGTGATGCTGAATTTTCAGCCGGAGGCGCGAAGCGGGTATCGCGTTGGCGTTCCGCTGCCTGGACGATACGAGCTTGTGTTTAACAGTGACGATGTGCAATTCGGAGGCTTAGGGAACCCGCAGCCACAAGTGCTTCGCAGTGAGAGAGAAGCCTGGAACGGTCAACCTCAAAGCCTGACCGTAACGCTTCCTCCGCTGAGCATGACGGTATGGAAGCGTCAAGCGCCAAGAAGGAGGGCGAAAGGATGAACATCTTATTTGCTGCGGCGGAGGCCGCGCCGTTTATCAAGATGGGAGGGCTGGCCGACGTCATCGGCGCGTTGCCGAAAGCGTTGATCGAAGCCGGCCATGACGTGCGGATCATTCTGCCAAGATACCGTGAAATGCCGCCCGTTTACCGGGAGCGATTGGAGCATTTAGGGACCGGTGTTGTCCCGGTGGGTTGGCGGAAGAAATATGGCGGCCTCTCCAGGATGAACTGGGAGGGGATGACCGTGTATATGATCGACAACGAGGATTACTTCGGCAGGGACGGCGTCTATGGACATTGGGACGATGGCGAACGGTTTGCCTTTCTGGATCGTGCCGTGCTGGAACTGCTTCCGCTGACCGGATTTCTTCCTGATGTCATCCACTGCCATGATTGGCATACGGCGATGATCCCTTTACTGCTGCAAGAGCATTACCACGATCGGCCGGAGTACAAGAATATCCGCACCGTCTATACGGTACATAATCTGTTGTATCAAGGCATTTTCCCGGAAGGGGTGCTTGGGGATTTGCTAGGGCTGCCTTGGAAAGTCTTCACGCCGGAAGGCGTGGAGTATTACGGCAACGTGAGCTTCATGAAAGCCGGCTTGGTGTACGCCGACCATGTGACGACGGTTAGCCCTACGTATGCGGAGGAGATCAAGACGGAGCATTACGGCTACGGGTTGGATGGTTTGCTTCGCTCGCTGGGCGGGCGCTTATCGGGGATCGTCAACGGAATCGACGCCCGGACGTACGACCCGGAGACGGATCTGGAGCTGTTTGCCCGTTACGGCCGCAATCTGGAGCAGAAGCGAGCCAATAAACCGGCGCTCCAGCGGGAGCTCGGAATACCGGAAGCGCCGAATACGCCGCTCGTTTCCATGGTCACCCGTCTGGTCGAGCCGAAGGGGCTGGATTTGGTGATTCGGGTCCTGGATGAATGGCTGAACGAAGAAGAGGTGCAATTTGTACTGCTGGGCACGGGGGATCCCACATATGAAGACTGGTTCCGGGAAGCGGCGTTACGGCACCCGGGCAAGCTGGCGGTGCAGATCAAATTCAGCGAGGCCTTGTCCAGACGCATCTATGCCGGGAGTGATCTGTTTCTTATGCCATCGCGGTTCGAGCCCTGCGGGATCAGCCAATTGCTGGCGCTGCGGTATGGAACGATCCCTGTAGTCCGGGAAACCGGCGGTTTAAACGATACTGTGCGCTCCTATAACGAAGCAACGGGCGAGGGGAACGGCTTCACATTCCGCAATTACAACGCGCACGATATGCTGCATACGCTGCAGCGGGCCTTGTCTTTCTATCGTCAGCCTGAGCACTGGAGCCGGATCACGGCGAATGCCTTCAATGGCGACTACGGATGGGATGCCTCGGCACGGCAATATATCGAGATCTACGAAAGTCTGAAGAAATAGCGGACGCCTGGCGCCCGCTCTTCTTGTTCTTAGGGTTGAAGATGCCGATACAGAATGCGAAAGCCATAAGCCTCAAGGGAAATGCTCATGATCCCGTTCGCCGGGGCTACGGATTCTTCGGTCAAGGCATCACGCCAATCGTTCGTCTGAATCGGATGCGTTAATGTGACCGGCTTAGGCGTGTTGTTCATCCACACGGTAAAATGCATCTGCTGATCCATCCGTTCATACACGATACACGGATCGCCCGGCTCGGCATGCAAGAACCGAAACCGACCGTGGCGGAGAGCCGGATGCCGCTTGCGCAGCCCGATCATCAGTTTGTAGAAATCGTAGAGCTCCCGGTCTTGTTTGCTGCGATCCCACTCCATGCATTTGCGGCAATCCGGATCCCCGTCACCGGTCAATCCGATTTCATCGCCGTAAAACACGCATGGTGTCCCAGTGTACGTAAACAGAAACACAACGCATAACTTCAATCTCCGCTTGTCGCCGCCGACGCGTGTCAGCAGGCGCGGCGTGTCATGGCTGCCCAGCATGTTAAAGACAACTTCATTCGTTTGATGCGGATACCGCATGATCAACGAGCCCATCTCGTCGGAGAAGGCGGCTCCATCGACTCCGCCGGTGAAGAACTCCAACACTTTATCGGCGAACGGATAGTTCATGACGGAATCGAATTGATCTCCCAGCAGCCAGTTCAGCGAATCGCTCCAAACCTCCCCGATCAGATAAGCTTCCGGATTGGCCTGCTTCACGACCTGCCGAAATTCGCGCCAGAACGGATGGTCGACTTCATTGGCTACGTCAAGCCTCCAGCCGTCTATTTTGATCTCCTTGATCCAATATTCGGCGACGCCCAGCAAATATTTCCGCAAATCGGGGTTGGCCGTATTAAATTTAGGCATATTAGGAAAAAAACCAAACGTATCATAAGTAGGAACCCCATTTTCCACCTTTGCCGGAAAAGAGTTGACGTGAAACCAGCCGGCGTAGGGGGAGGATTCTCCATTTTTGAGCACATCCTGAAACGGAGGGAAATGCTCGCCGCAATGGTTAAACACCGCGTCCAACACAACGCGGATGCCCCGGTCGTGACAGCGTTCCACCAAGGTTTTCAGCAGCTCATTATCGCCGAATTGGGGATCGACCTGCTTATAATCCATGATATCGTATTTATGGTTGGACGGAGCTGTAAACAATGGCGTCAAGTAAAGTGCCGTAATGCCCAGATCGGATAAATCGTCCAGATGATCAATAATCCCCTGCAAATCACCGCCGAAATAGTTCTCGCGTGTCGGCTTGCCGCCCCAAGCTTCCACCGGTTTGGGGTCATTGGAAGGGTCCCCGTTAGCGAATCGTTCCGGCATGATCTGATAAAATACCGCCTGTTTCGCCCATTCCGGCACCCGGACCACTTCAATCTCATGGATGTAAGAGAATTCGAAACATTCGCCGGGAGGTTGCGGGGCTTCCGATTGAACCCCCGTGTCCAGCAGATATACCGTTTCCGTCCCCGCCGTCAGTTTAAAGGCATAGGAGAGGCGTTTGAATTTGGGACGTACGGCAACCTCCCAGTAATCAAACATGCGGTCATGAGCCGCTTTTTCCATCGGCAGTTCCAAATAAGTCCCCGACCAGTCGTATTTATCCCCGGTCATTGCGTAGACCTGCTCCACATCATCCCGTTTGGTACGGATGCGGAGATGAATGGTGGATGGATCGTAGGCATAAGCCCATTTATCCCGGGGAACATGATAGAGCGCTTCAAGCAACACGGATTCGGTGCCTCCTCTGCAAATGGCTTGTGATCGTTGATTGATTAGGCACATTATTCCCCAACACGCCGCAGAGCATGAACACCCCCAGCAAACCTAACATAAATATTCAGCAAATTGACCAAAGTATGATAAATGAGACGCCACGCGGGTTGTTTCATATGGCAACTGTGAATATCTTATGAATGCTATGAAAATTGTTTTGCATATATATACATTCTGATTTATAATTAGCCCAGTAATCATCTTAGAGTGAAAATTAGTCAAGCAGAATAGGAGAGAGAAGTATGAAGAAATGGGGCATGTTACTCGTAGCCGTTATGATGGTAACTTTGGTGCTGGCCGCCTGTGGTCAGGAAAAAAATAACAGCGGAAACACCGCAAACAACGCCGGTCAAGCCGCGAATCAAAATGAAAGCCAAGCGGGCGGCGAGCAAACCGAACCGGCCAAGAAGCTGATCGTCGGCATGAGCGCGGACTTCCCGCCGTACGAGTTCCACATTAAGAACGATAAAGGCGAAGACGAAATCGTCGGGTTCGATGTGGAGATCGCCAAGGAAATCGCCAAGGATTTGGGCGCTGAGCTGGAAATCAAGGATTTGAAATTCGACACGCTGCTGAACGAACTGTCGAGCGGCCGGGTCGATCTGGTCATCTCGGGGTTGAGCCCGACTCCGGAACGCGCCGAACAAATTGACATGTCGCAAATTTACTACAAGGCGGAGCAAGCCATAGTGACCCGCGAAGCGGATAAAGATAAATTCAGCACGATGGAATCGCTGGAAGGCGCCAAAATCGGCGTTCAGCAAGGATCTATCCAAGAGGACATGGGCAAGGAAATCCCGAATGCCAAATTGACTTCGCTGGCCAAAATCAATGATATTATTATGCAGCTAAATACAAACCGCGTTGATGCGGCCATTCTGGAAGGTCCGGTTGCGGAATCGTTCGTGAAGAATGTGAAGGGCCTGGTGATCACCGATGCCAAGCCTGTAACTGAGGATGAAGGCTACGTGATCGGCATCAAGAAGGGCAACCAGGAGCTGTTGGATCAAGTGAACGCAACGCTGGATCGCTTGATCGGCGACGGCAGCATTGATCGATTCGTTGCTGATGCAAGTGCGTTGTCGGAGAAATAATCACGGTATCCTTCTGCAGAAAATAGCGAAACCCATTCGCTATTTTCTGTTTTTTTGCGTAAGGGTTTGAGGTAAAGGAGGAGGAAGGAAGGCATTATGGATCTTATTTCGATGTTTATGGAATACCGCAGTTACTTCTTGGCCGGCGTGCAGTATACGCTGCTGTTGGCGGCGATCAGCGTGTTTTGCGGCTTTATCCTCGGATTGTTGATCGCGCTGCTGCGTATGTCGCCATGGGGGATCGTACGCTTCTTCGGCCATGCCTGGGTCGAATTTCTGCGCGGCACGCCAATGATGGTCCAGCTCTTGATCATTCACTACGGATTTGCGTTTATGTTTGACGTCAACTTCACGCCGATTCAATCCGGGGCGATCACGCTGTCGATCAACAGTTCGGCTTATTTGGCGGAAATATTCCGCGCCGGCATTCAAGGCGTCGACCGGGGGCAGGGTGAAGCAGCCCGTTCCTTGGGCATGACCAAAGGGATGGCCATGCGTCACATCATCATTCCGCAAGCGATCAAATCGGTGCTCCCCGCCATCGGCAACGAGTTTATTACGATCATCAAAGAATCGTCGATCGTATCGATCATCGGTACGGCGGAACTGATCTATCAAGCGCAGTCGGTCGTAACGATCACGTATGATGGGATGACGCCATATTTGATTATCGCGATCATGTACTTTATTCTGACATTCACGCTGTCCCGTATTTTAGGCGTGTTCGAAAGGAAGTTGAAGACCAGTGATCACCGTTAAAGGCTTGCATAAAAAATTCGGCCAACTGCATATTTTGCGCGGCATCGACCTGGAAATCTCCAAAGGGGAAGTCGTTGTCGTGATTGGTCCGAGCGGATCGGGAAAAAGCACGTTTCTCCGCTGCCTGAACCTGCTGGAGGTTCCGACCGAAGGAGAGATCACATTCGAGGGGGCATCCATCACCGGCAAAGGACATGATATTAATAAAACCCGTGAGAAAATGGGGATGGTGTTCCAGCATTTCAATCTGTTCCCGCACAAGACAGTGATTGACAATATTACGCTTGCCCCGATTCGCGTTAGAAAGCTCGACAAAGGCAAAGCTGAAGCGATTGCCATGGACCTGCTGCATACGGTTGGGCTTGAAGACAAGCGGGATGCCTATCCGGCCCAGCTGTCCGGCGGTCAGAAGCAGCGGATCGCGATCGCCCGCGCACTGGCCATGGAACCGCATGTGATGCTGTTTGATGAGCCGACATCGGCGCTGGATCCGGAGATGGTCGGGGAAGTGCTCGACGTCATGAAGAACCTGGCGGAGAGAGGGATGACGATGGTCATTGTTACCCATGAGATGGGGTTTGCCCGGGAAGTTGGCGACCGGATTCTGTTTATGGATCAAGGCGTAATTCTCGAGCAGGGAACGCCGCAAGAAGTATTTGGCGCACCGAAGCATCAGCGCACACAGGATTTTCTGAGCAAGGTCTTATAAGCACAACTCAGCGACCGTCCGAACCTCCATTCGGGCGGTTTATTTCGGTCTTGCCAGCGCCGAACGTACGATCGAATTTAACCTTCCGTTTACGATTGGACACAAAAATGTAACCCGTCCGATCAAGGTTTTTCGCCACTTGGTGGGAATTACCTGAACAATTGGTTACAAAATTGTGATATATTCAATAGGCCGAAACCTGAACCTAGGTGCGGAGGACGAAAGATGAGAACGAACCGTGTTGAACGTCTTCGTTTTCTTGGGGTGAAGCGCATCCATCGGTTGCGCCGGGAACGATCCTTTTTCCCGAATCCGACAACTAACTCCGCAGGCGCAGTAAAAGGAGGGCATTTCATTGAAAAGTCGCATTTGGTCTAAAATTGCAGCATCGGCGCTCCTCGCCGCAAGTTTGACGATTACCCTGCAGACGGCATCCGTTCATGCAGACGCGGTACATAAGGCCGTGGAGGGAGACACCTTTTATCTTCTTGCCAAGCAATACGGTGTAGATATGAACAAGCTGATGGCCGCGAATCCATCGGTTAACCCGTTAAATATTTACGAGGACTTAAATATTGTCATTCCGGGAGCGGAAACCCACGCCATGGCACTGGCATCCGCCGCTCCGGTGAAACCGGAGTCCGCACCGGCACCGGCATCTGCTTCCGCAACCGCAACGGCTTCCAAGCTGAAGGTCATGTCCAACGAGAATGTCGTTGAGGCTTGGGGGAAAACTTTTACTTACTCGCAGACCCTTAGTGTGAAAGCTTCGGCATATACCGCAGCGGCCGGCGAAAATGGGAAATGGGGCGCGGTGGACTACTTCGGCAACCCGCTGAAGCTCGGCACCATCGCCGTGGATCCCACAGTCATTCCGATGGGCACGAAGGTGCTCGTGACCGGTCACAGCCATGAAGGCCTGCCCGATCAAGCCTTTTTAGCGACAGCCAGCGACCAGGGCGGCGCCATTAAAGGCAACCGCATCGACATCTTCATTCCCGGCAGTGCAGCGGCTGCAAAAGAGTTTGGTTTTCAGAATGTAACCCTATACGTCTTAAATTAAGACAAACAAGAGCTCCCTCGCCGAGGGGGCTCTTGTTCATTAGCGGTATTTATTCGTTTGCAGCAGCTCGGCCAGGTCAACGAAGCGGTACCCTTGCGCTTGCAAGGTGTCGATAATCTCAGGCAAAGCCTGTATCGTCCCGTTTAAGTTGGAGCCAACGCCGCCGCCCGAATGATGAAGGATAATCGAGCCGGGTCCTGCCGTGCGGATGACGTTCGATTTTACTTTCTCCTTATCGAGGCCTTTCCAATCCTGCGAGTCCACATTCCAATTCACAAGGGTATACCCGTTTTTTTGGGCCCACTGCAGCTGTTCTTCCTTAATCTCTCCATAGGGCGGCCGAATCAGCTTGGGGCGGTAACCAACCGTGCTCTGGATGATTTTCTCCGTTCGCTGGATTTCGTTCTGAAATTGCTTCACGGAGCGGTTGTGAAAATTCGGATGACTGAAGGAGTGATTGCCGATGATATGGCCATCCCGATGAATCCGCTGCATGATGCCGGGAAACTTCTTGGCCCTTACGCCAACGACGAAGAACGTGGCTTTCACCCCTTTGCGATGAAGCACATCCAGAATTTGCGGCGTGAACCGCGGATCGGGCCCATCATCGAATGTCAGCGCTATCTGTTTCCCTTCCGGCCCCCGAAATTTGAAGGTCTCCGAATATTTGCGACGCAGTTCATTCAGATCCGCTGGTTTCGCCTCAACGGGAACCGTGCGATAGTCCCGCAAGTCTTCCTGCGACTCCGTGATTTGAACGAATGAAGAAGCATCAACCGGATGGCCCCCAGATCCGCCGAACACCAACAGTGATGCGGCCATCACGAGGGTCAGTGTCTTCTTAAACTGAGTAAACAATGAGAATCCCCCTTCATCCCAATACTGAACGTAAATTGTAGTATTCCCTAACTTTTGCAGAAAATGAATGAAACCGAGAAAACCTCGACAGTTCAAGCTAGCCAATTGTTGTTGTGAGGTTTATCACAGACGATCCCGACAAAAAATTGCATCCTTTGATGAAGTGTAAACCTAAGGGGTGGTGGATTCATGGCAACTGTAGTGGTCAATCAGGAAGTCGCAGAAGGGGTGTTCAAGCTTACGGCACAAGGGCGGTTCTCGGGGAAAATGGGGCAGTTTTACATGCTGCGCGCCGGGGAACGATATCCGCTGCTATCCCGCCCGATCAGCATTTTCAATCTCACGGAGGACCAAATCGAATTTCTGGTTATGGTTGCGGGGGAAGGAACTGCGAGGTTATCGGGACTGATGCCCGGCGACACGCTGACGCTGGACGGACCGTTCGGCAACGGATTTCCGCAGCTGCAAGGGAAGACCGCTTTCGTGGGCGGCGGAATCGGCATCGCCCCGTTCTACTATGCCCTGAGATCCGTTCCGGAAGCAGATGTCTACCTCGGCTACAGCCGCCAGGCTTATATGGTAGACGAATTCCGCGCCGCATCCCGAGGCAAAGTTACGGTGGATGTGGGCGGGTCGATTTTGGACAAGGTCGATTTTAGCGCCTATGATACGGTCATCGCCTGTGGGCCCCATGCGATGCTCCACGCCGTTCAGCGCAAACAGGCGCAAACCGGGGGACAGACCCAGGTCTACGTCTCCCTGGAGAACCGCATGGCCTGCGGGATTGGGGCCTGCCTCGTGTGCAGTGTGAAATGCAAAGACGGCCGAAAGAAGGCCTGCACGGACGGACCGGTATTTTTGGCGGAAGAGGTGGTGTTCGCATGACGGATTTATCCTGCAGCATCGCCGGGGTTGCTTTTAAGAATCCAATTGTTATGGCTTCCGGGACGTTTGGATTTGGCAAGGAATATGGGGCGATTTATGAGATTAACAAGCTGGGCGGATTGTCCGGCAAAGGGTTGACGCTTCATCCCAAATCGGGGAACGAAGGAGTCCGCGTTGCCGAAACCGCCTCGGGGATGATGAACAGCGTCGGATTGGAAAATCCGGGAATCCCCGCCTTCCTGAAGGAAGAGTGTGCGAGGTGGGAAAAGCTGAATCTGGCACGTATTGTGAATTTGGGCGGGAACTCGATCGAAGAGTACGTGGAAGGCGCCCGGTTAATTGAGGAGGATGCGGCCTGGCGCAAACGTGAAGACCGGACTGCGGTCGATATGATCGAGCTGAACATTTCCTGTCCCAATGTAAAGGCCGGGGGGATGGCGTACGGGATCAAAACCGAGATCGCCCGGCAGGTCGTGCGCGAGGTGCGGGCTGCGACGTCGCTGCCGCTTATCGTGAAGCTGTCGCCTAATGCCGAGGATATCGTCAGCATGGCCGTGATGTGTCAGGAGGAGCAGGCCGACGGCGTATCGCTGATCAATACGATTTCGGCGATGAAGATCGACATTGCCCAACGTCGCAGCGTATTCCACAATGGGTATGCCGGATTGTCCGGGCCGGCGATCAAACCGATCGCCTTGCGGATGGTGCATCAAGTCAGCCAGGCTGTAACGATTCCGGTGATGGGGATGGGCGGTATCAGCAGCGCGGAGGACATCGTGGAATTTATTATGGCAGGTGCTGCAGTTGTCCAGGTGGGGACCTATAACTTTGTCCATCTCCGCGCGGGCGAGCAGCTCCTCGAAGACCTTGAGGCCTGGTTCCATCTAGAAGGGGTCCGGACCTTGGACGAAATCCGCGGAATCCTATAAAATAAAGGACATACTGTTGTGAAGGGAGCTGCGGCAATTTGTCATTTGAGGATATCAAGCTGGAAGCGATTCCGGTCGGCCGTGATTTGCTGCTGCTGATGACCGGAGGAGTCTCGCATATCGGCGCGGCGTCCACCGCGTATAAGACAGGGGAAGGGACCGAGGTGCTGACCTCCGCCGTCCCGGGGCATAAGGAGCACACATTAAGCGAGGAGTATGCCCGCCGCGCTTCGGCGGCGCTGGATCGAACCGTCACCGTAGTGATGGGGATTCATTATGACGATTTGAGCAAGGAAGAAATTAGGGAGATCTCCCGGCTCACCTCCGAGATGCTGGATCAATATCTGCAGGAGCAGCAAGGGAATGGAGCGAATCCGCAATGAAGGAAGCTGAACAGGATAAGTTCCGCCGCAAGGCGCTACCCGTTGCGGAAGCGCAGGCGAAAATCATGAACTACATAATGAGTACGGGCTCGGAGCTTGTATCGCTGCCGGAGGCCTATGGCCGCATCCTGGCAGAGCAGGTTGACGCGCCTCATCCGTATCCTCATTTCCGCCGATCGGGCATGGACGGGTTCGCCATCCTGAGCGGCGATACGGCCGACTGCCATGACGGACAGTCGGTGATGCTGGAAGTCGTGGACGAAATTCCAGCCGGATCCGTTCCGAAGAGGAAGCTCCAATCCGGACAAGCGGCTCGAATTATGACCGGGGCCAAAGTTCCTGATGAAGCGGACGCCGTCGTCATGTTCGAAATGACCGAATCCGTGGTGCAGGAGGGTAAAACCTATATCCGCTTGATTCGGGCCATCGAACCGGGCAAGAACATCACGCCGGCAGGGCTCGAATTGTCGGAGGGCGACGTGGTCCTGGAAGCGGGTCGGAAGCTGACCGCTGGGGAAATCTCCGTGCTGGCCACGTTCGGGATTCACCAGGTATCAGTTAAGAAGCGGCCGCGAGTCGCCGTCTTCTCCACAGGTTCGGAGCTGCTGCGGGTTGACGAACCGCTCCAGGATGGCCGAATCCGTAACAGCAACACCTATATGCTCTACAGTCAAATAGTCGAAGCGGGCGGTGTACCGATCCTGTTCGAGGCCATCGAAGACGATTTGAACCAAGCCAAAGCGCAGGTGGAGGCAGCCTTCGCGAACTACGACATGGTTGTGACCACCGGCGGCGTATCCGTTGGCGATTACGATGTTATGGCTGATCTGGTCTCGGGCGGAAGCGTGGAGATGTTATTCAACAAAGTAACGATGCGTCCCGGCAGTGTGACAACGGCTGCGGTAAAGGACGACAAGCTGCTGTTTGCCTTGTCCGGCAACCCGGGAGCCTGCTTCGTTGGCTTTGAGTTGTTCGTTCGGCCGGCCATCGGCAAGATGATGGGCATGGCGCAGCCGTTTCTGCCGGAGTTTACGGCCGAACTTGCTCGCCCCTACGGCAAAATCAACAACTTTACCCGCTTTGTCCGCGGACGGCTTGAGGTGCGGGATAGCAAGCTTTATGCGATACCGGCCGCATTGGACGAGTCCGGGGTGATGATCACGATTAAAGAAAGCGATGCTCTGATCGTCATCCCGCCATCCCGTACGGGAATGGAAGCGGGCGAGCAGGTGAAGGTCCTGAGGCTGCCCGGCAGTTATTTCTGACGGACGGAGAACATTCAACCGGAGGGTGAAGCGAAGGAGGTTGCAGGCATGGCGCCGGTCATTCAAATCGTCGGATATAAAAACAGCGGGAAAACTACTTTAATCACCCGGCTAATCGAACTATTTCATGGCATGAATCTTCGCGTGGCGGTGATCAAACACGACCTGCATGGGTTTGAAGCCGACCGCGAGAGGACGGATTCATACCGCTATCGACAAGCTGGAGCGGCGGGGACCGCGATTACGTCGCCCTGGCGGACGGCGATCTTTGAAGAGCGGGAAACACCGCTGGCCGATCTGATCTCCCGTTTTGCCGACTATGATCTGATTTTGGTGGAGGGCTTCAAGCAGGAGTCCTATCCTAAAATGGTGATGCTTCGCTCCGCGGAAGACGAACCTTTAATCCGGGATCTGAAGCAGGTGTGCGCCGTAATCCAGAAGGAAGCGGCCTTTCCTGCCAGTCAGGAGGAGCCGCGCCGGTTCCAACGTGACGAAATCGAACAGATCGCCGAGTTCCTTCGGCATCGCTGGTTGTAAACGCAAAGAGGACTTTCCCGCATAAACTGCAGGGAAGTCCTCTTTTTTAGGTACCGGAGGGGGAGCCGCTGACCCGGCGTTCAATCGCCTCAGACATCGTCTTGTCTGTGAGGTGGGCATACACCTCGGTGGTTTCCGTCGAGGCGTGGCCGAGCTGCTCTTTCGTCTTGTAAATATCGTTCTGTAAATAGTAGTCGGTGGCGAAGGAATGCCGCAGCTTATGGACGGTCAAATACGGCTTGCCGAACCGTTTGGCGTATTTGATGATCATCGCCTGGATCGCCCGTTTGGTCATCCGTTTCCCTTCCTTTTGGCCGTTCGGAACGGCCACAAACAGCGCCTTTTCCCGTTTCGGCGTGCGGTACCGCGTTTGCCGGAGCGTCAGATAGGCGGCCAAATCGTCTTTGGATTGCTCCCTGAAGTAAACCGGGGTTTTGAACGACTCGTCGTTGTTGCCTTTTCGGTAGACATGAATCAGTTTGTTCGTAAGATCCAAGTCGTCCACGTTCAGGTTGACAACCTCGGATACACGTAATCCGGAATTCAGGATCAGGCTGGCAATACAGGCATCCCGTTCTTTGTTCAGTTCATAGGCGTACATCGCTTGCTTGTTGTCGGCAACGTCCCGGCCGTATCCCTCGGCGATATAAGCGATGAACTCAATCAGCTCGTCATCCTCCAGTATTTTGCCCTTGAGCTTGGCCGCCGTGTCCTTCGGCTTATGAATCCGCTTGATCTCCACCTTGGCCATGATATTCCGCTTCAACAGCGGATAAAAGTTCTCATCCTCGGCAATTTGGCTTAAATAGTGGAATAAAGAGCGCAGGGACGACATTTTTCGCGACACGGTGATCTTGGAGTTGGCGCTCTCGGTTCGCGTGGTCAGGTAAAGACGGTAACCTACAATGCTCTCCATATGGAGCGTCTCCAGATCTATGAGCGTAACTTGAGCATTCGTCTGCGCAGCGGTTAATCCTTCCGATCGGAGCCAGTTGAAGAACTGCTCATAGTCCCGCACATATTCCAGCAGAGTAGAAGGGGAGAGGTCCGGCAGCTTATAGTCGATAAACTGCTGCACGAACCAGGGCATATGAACTACCTTCTCGTCCAGTTTCTTGCGATCGATCGTTTTTTGGATATTCATGTTAGTTCCTCCTGAGCTCGGGCTTCCTTCCTAGCGGCGCACGTAGAAGATAAAATCCGGATCACCGTGGGTTTGCGGGACCTCGCGGGTCTCCACATTCCCGAACGCCTCCTGCAGCCGCCGGGCGAAATCCGGGGAGGAGGTTGCGCTCCAGAACGATAAGCAGCCGCCGGGCCGCAGCCGGCTTTGCAGCGCGGTCAGACCGGCTTCATCGTACAGCGAGGCGTTGCCGTCGAATACTTTCCAGTCCGGACCGTTGTCGATGTCGAGGCAGATCAGATCGAACGTCTCCGAGGTCTCCCGAATCCAGGCGACCAGGTCCGCATGAATTAACCGCGTTTTGGCGTGTCCAAGGGCATGCCCGTTCACCCGGGCCAACACCGAACGATTCCACTCGATGATCTTGGATTCAATCTCAACCACGGCTGCTTCCTGGACACGGGGATCGCGAAGCGCCTCCTGCAGCGAGAAGCCGACTCCCAGTCCGCCGATCAGCACCTTGTCAGGAGCAGGGACCAGCTCCAAGGCGCGGCGGACCAACAATCGTTCGGATTCGCCGTTATACGTAGCCATCAGAAAGGTGCCGTTGCTGATGATTTCGAAATGATCTCCGCGCCGTTGCAACTGGATTTCGCCCCGAGGGGTTACAGTACGCTCAAGGATCTCAAGGGGCATATCGATATCATTCATTAGGGTAACCTCCGTTAGATTTACGTAATAGGTATTATGTAAACAAAACAAAGCCGGTTAAGATTTGGAATTCAGCAGGGCATGGTTGAATTTCTGCAGCAAACTCGCAAAGGTCTGCGTCTCCTCGCCGGACCAATCTGCCGTCAGCTCGCGAATTCGCGCTAACCGGGTCTCCTTATAGTCCGCATACTCCTTAGCGCCGAGCTCCGTGATCTCCATGAAGAAGGCGCGGCGATCGGCGGGATCGGGAATCCGTCGCACATACCCTTTTTGCTCGAGGGCAGCGGCCTGTCGGCTGACGGTAGAGATGTCCAGTTGGAATTCATCAGCCAATGATTTCACGCCTACCGCGCCGTGGGCGCTGATCCGGTGCAGCAGCAGGTAGGCGGAACGGTCCAAATTTCCATGTTTTCGGGATGCCGTCACGGTAGTGATTCGACGGTATAATACGGCGATCTCTAATTCGATCGTTTCAAGTGATTTTTCGTCCATCATTTTGATACCTCACAGCCAAGCAGGATAAGTCTATCGTATCATAGAATAGGTAGGAAATTAAATGGAATGCCGTCCGGCCGCGTAGGGAAGCACAGGCCGTGGAGCTCAAATGATTGACAAGAATTAAAGTAGTTGTATAATACAATTATACGAGGGGGATATCCATGCAAGCGCATGAGATTATGATCAAGCAGGTATACAAAGTCAAAGAGACCGATACGGTTCGTTCCGTGATCGAACGATTCATGGAATACCGGATCAGCGGACTTCCCGTGGTCAATGAGCGCAATGAAATCGTGTCCTATATCAGCGACGGTGATATTATGCGCTACATTGGCAAACACCGGGATGTCGTGGTTGATTCGATCTATTACGTTGCCGTATTCAGAGGCGATCAGGAAGATTTTGAACAACGCGCCAAGCGGCTGCTTGATCTTAATGTCAAAGAGATCGGCAAGAAGAAGGTTTATACCGTGTCGTGGGACGAGGAAATTGAGAATATTGCGGCGATTCTGGGGAAGAAGCAAATTAAGAAGCTTCCGGTCGAACGCAACGGGGTGCTTGTCGGAATTATCAGCCGGGGAGATGTGATCAGGCATTCCTTTAAATCTTTCTTATAACCCGGGGAAGGAGTCTTTATGTCATCATCGTCAAAAATCGTTAGTTTCTCGGAAACTACAGAACGTTTGGAACTTGAAAGCCCGAGTCTAATCAAACAACCCAAAGCCGTTTGGGCTGTTTTTTTTGCCTCGATCATCGCCTTTATGGGCTTGGGATTGGTGGACCCGATCCTGCCGGCGATCGCCGACAGCTTGAATGCAACGCCCAGTGAAGTGACGCTGTTGTTCACCAGCTATAATGCGGTGATGGCGCTCGTCATGCTGATTACCGGTGCGATCTCATCACGAATCGGCATCAAGTGGACTTTACTCGCCGGCATTGTTGTAATTGCGGTATTCTCTGCGCTGGGCGGTATGGCCGGCGACGTATGGACGATCATCGGCCTGCGCGGCGGCTGGGGGCTGGGAAATGCATTATTCGTCGCCACCGCTTTGTCAGCGATTGTCACTTTGTCCGGGAGCGGCACCGCCAAAGCGGTTATTTTGTATGAAGCTGCTGTGGGGCTCGGCATCTCGGTCGGCCCGCTCGTTGGCGGCTGGCTGGGCGCCATCTCCTGGCGCGGCCCGTTTCTTGGCGTAGCTTCGCTTATGGTGATTGCGTTCCTCGGGCTCAGCTTTCTCATGCCCAAATCTACTGAGCCTGCAGGCTCGAAGGCTTCCCGCACTTCCTTGCTGGCCCCGTTTCGGGCCATGCGTTACCGTTCGCTTGTGGTGTTGGGATTAACCGCCTGCTTCTATAACATTGGTTTCTTTACGCTTATGGCCTACGCCCCGTTCGTAATGGGGCTGGATGAACATGGGTTGGGTTATGTCTTTCTGGCGTGGGGGGTCCTGCTCGCGATCACCTCTGTAGGAACTGCCCCCAAACTGCAGGAGAAGTTCGGTACGGTGAAATCGATGGGTGCGATGTTGTTCCTGTTCGCGCTGCTGCTGCTCGCCATGGGAATCTGGACAGATACGCAATGGGTCATCATCGCCGCCGTGATTGCCGCCGGAGCCATGCTGGGGAATAACAACACGTTAATCACAACCGCTGTGATGAACGCGGCGCCGGTCGAGCGCTCCACAGCTTCGGCTGCCTACAGTTTTCTGCGGTTTCTGGGCGGGGCAGTCGCTCCGTTTATGGCAGGAAAGTTGGCCGAGTGGTTTAATCCGCATGTTCCGTTTCTAGTCGGTGCTGGATTTGTACTGCTGGCCGTTGTCTTTATTGCCGTGAATCATCAGCATGTCAAACATGTCGACGAAGTGCAATCCGGGCATTAATCATTCAATGTACTAAGATATAATTAACGAAGTGAAATATAGTGATTAATGACATGAAATATAACCAAGAAATTGTACAGTAGAAAAACGTCCGGTGCTGCATTCGCATGAGTGCAGTCCGGACGTTTTTTCTATCATGATCCTTGCGATTACAGATCCAAGTTGGCAATTTCGCCCTTTAATTTATTCGCTGAGGCGTGGAACTGCGCAAGCTCCTCGTCGCTGAGCTTCAGATCCAGCACTTCACGGACCCCGGAGCGGTCAACGATACTAGGTACGCCGAGATAAACGTCGGACACCCCGTTATAATCGGTCAGCAGGGTAGAGACGTTAAGAACGGAACCTTCGTTCTGCAGAATCGAGACAATAATCCGGTCCAGCGCGAGCGCGATCGCGTACGAAGTGGCCCCCTTGGCATTAATGATCTCGTAGGCCGCATTCTTCGTACTGTTGAAAATCTCCTCGCGATCCTCCGCGGAGAACTCCAGCCCGATCCCGGCAACGTTGGCCAAGCTCCAAAGCGGAAGTTCGGAGTCACCATGTTCGCCGATAATATGCGCATGGATGCTGCGCGGATTAATTTTCTTGTTCTGTCCGATCAAATAACGGAAACGCGCACTGTCGAGCAGGGTACCGGAGCCGATGACGCGATTGGACGGGAATCCGCTCTTCTTCAAAGATACGTAGGATAGAATGTCAACCGGGTTCGTGGCGACAAGAATAATACCGTGATCGTTATACTTAACGATATTCTGAATAATGCTGTCAAAAATGCCGGCATTGCGTTTCAGCAAATCGATTCGGGTCTCTCCGGGACGCTGGGAGGCACCTGCTGCAATGACGATAATATCGGCATCGGCACAATCGCTGTAATCTCCGGCCCAAAGCTTGACTCCGCCCGTAAAGGGAAGGCCGTGGTTCATATCAAGCGCTTCGCCAAGGGCTTTCTCCTTATTGGCATCGATCAGTACCAGCTCGGAAATTCGTTCTCTTAAGAGCAGCGTATAAGCGGTTGTCGCGCCAACCGCCCCTGTCCCAATGATCACAACCCGACTGGAACGCAGTTTGTTCTTCATTTTTTTTCATCCCCTCGTCATATTCTCCAAACCTTAGCTTGCGCCAATCTCTGCATTCTTAACCTGTGAGCGGCAAGCGTTCAAGGCCGATTCGCTGCTCCCGAAGAAGTGCGATATGTATTTGCCCAAATTCATTGTACCTGATAGAAGCTCAAAATTTAAAGTAAAATGTGGAATATTCAGTTTTAATAGAAAATGAACGTAATAAATATTATGTAAACCAAGATCAATCGTTGGGAACTTGTTATCACTTTGTAACCATCGATTAACGATTCTGTAAGGACGAAACTCTCGCTTTATATTATTCTAGTAAATAGAACAAAGAGAGAGAGGAATCCGGTGAACCACATGTCGCCTTATGGAAAACGAAGTGAAAAGCATGGAGAACGCACCGTGCGCTCGGGGATGACGCGGCCGGCGAAACTTATGGTTACGGCAGCGGTCGTGCTGGCGGCATCATCTCTGGCGCTGACTGCTGTGGCGGTGGCTCCGCTGCTGCGCGAGCCATTCCACAAGTCCAGCCGGGTCGTCCTCCCGGCTAAGCTGGCGGCTGCAGGAGAGACAAAGGAAGAACAGACCGGAACTCTGGAGCAACCGCGGATTTCGGATGAGTCAGAGACCAACCCGAAAAAAGGGGACGACGTGCCTCAGACAGAAGTCGAGCCTGCCCCTCCCGTACAACCGGCACAACCCGCAGTAGAGACGAAGCAGCCAGCATTGCCCGATAAGCAATCCCAAACCCCCGTTAAGCAAAAAGTCATCTATATGACCTTTGATGACGGGCCTAGTAAATATACAGAACCGCTGCTGGAAATCTTGGAGCATTATCAGATTCACGGTACGTTCTTCATGATCGGAAATCAACTCAGCGGGCATAAGGCGATCGTAAACGAGGCGCTGGAAGCGGGCCATTACGTGGGACTGCACAGCATGACCCACAACAAGAAGATATTGTATACCGGGGAAGGCTCGGCTCATTTTATCGAGGAATTTACGAAAGAGCAGAAACTGGTGGAGAAGTTGACTGGAACCTCGCCGACCTTAATTCGTGCTCCGTATGGCAGCAAGCCGGAGATTGATAAGAAATTCCGCGGCGATATCGCTAAAGCGGGATTTAAAATGTGGGATTGGACAGTAGACTCCAAGGACTGGAAATATCCGGACAGCCCAAGCACGATTCTGAAGGAAGTGAAGCGTCAAACCCACCGAAACACGGAAGTTATCCTGTTGCACGAGAAAGCTCAGACGGTAAAGGTGCTTCCGCAAATCATCGAATATCTGCAAAGCAAAGGATATGCTTTCGCGGTCTACAAGCCGGATCAGCATTTCACGGTAAACTTTGGGAACGATTCCCGGCTATAACGGCGAGTATACACCTATGGTATAATAACTTTACTTCAGTTTATGCAGAAAGTGAGGTGGTTCGGGTTGAGCTTGTGGCACAAGTTAGCCGGAACCGCCCTGGTTACGGTCTTGCTTCTGACGGCTTGTTCCTCCGAGCCGCCTCCGGCCGCTGCTCCCGTTCAAGACGAGCCTGCCGAGGAAGGGCAGACGATCACGGTGATCAATCCTGAAGCTTCCGAGAACCAGGGACATCCCGCCGCTGCTCCGGCGGAGAACCCCAATAACCGCTACCAGATTCAAACCCGTCTCACCGATTTTCAATTGCTGAGCGAAACGACGGGTTTGGCATGGGGCTGTACGCGCAATGAACTGCGTCTCTATATTACGGAGGATAACGGCAAAACCTGGACGAACATATCCCCTGCGGCTTCCGTACCCTTTACAACCACACCTGAATACGGCAAAGATATCTTCTTTCTCGATCCCGATCATGGCTTTATCGTGCGTAATTCTGCGGGATTAGGAGATACGCTGGTCCTGCGTACGAGCGATGGCGGGGCCACCTGGAAGGTGACTTCGTTTCCCGGGAATGGGGAAGTGAAGGCGATGGTGTTCGCCGACCCCTCCAATGGATGGATCTTATCTGAGGGCACCTCGCGAGCGAATGGCGTGCGCTCCTTATTTGCGACGGACGACGGAGCCCAATCCTTCGAAGCCCTGATCGGAGGAACGGATCTCGAGAGCCTCCTGTCTACGGATCACCCAACCGGGATTCCAGGTACCCAATCCTCGATGGCCTTTACAAGCCCGCTGCGCGGGTTTGTAAGCGAGATCAAGGAAGGGCTTCCCACCTTATACGTAACAGAGAACGGCGGGTTAACCTGGGCTCCCAATGAGCGGTTCTTCAACCTGGACAAATACAAAACCTGTGACAGCTTTACAATCGGCAAGGTGTCCTTCTTCTCCGGCAGCGTTAGGGAAGGGTGGATTCCCGTCGGCTGCAGCCGTGGGAACTCCACCAAATTCAACGGATATTTTACCGAGGATGCGGGCAACACGTGGACATTAGCACCGTTCAAGCTTTCTTGGCAGACGGGATTAAATGAGAAGCTCGCTCCTACCTTCCTGAATCGAAACGAAGGATGGACCCTTCTGGATTCAACGGTATATTATACTTCAGACCAAGGGGGGAGCTGGACGCCGTTGCCGCCCAGCGAGAAATTGATCGAAACGCTGCAAGGCTATCCCGAGATCGTGAAGCTTCAGTTCTTCAACCCCCAAGTCGGATGGCTGTTGGTGGCCAAAGAGGATCAGCAACGCTCGCTGCTGATGCAGACGAAGGACGGCGGACGGAGCTGGAGGGTGTTGTAATTCATACGGTTTTTCAAGCATGGCGCGGGGGCGCCGTGCTTTTTTTATATGAGGCAAGAAAGAAATTTTGTGATGTTCATCATATTGTGAAAATAATCACATGTGTTCCTCTGACTTTGTGATATATTTAACTTGTAAGAAGGAACAACAACCCTGCAAGTTAATCACGGGGCGAATGCTCCCAACACGATAGGAGTGGAACCTGATGAAACCAACTGTTCACGAGGAAACCTTGACCCGAAATTATCTTCAGTTTTGTTACCATTGCGAGGATGCTCACCTGTGCACCACCGAAGAGCAATGCAAAGCTTGCTGGGCTGAGAAAGGACTAGACGAGGCGTTCGATCGGGAAGCCGAAGGCGCCGAGGAAACCCGTCAATTGTTGTTCGAGTATTATGCCTGATTTCAACCTGCTCCCTCGGGTCCCCAATTAACCTCTGATTCGCGAGTCGAATCAGGGGTTTTTGGTTTTTCTCTCGTTATTTGGGACAAGAGTGGTATATTTTCTGGACACGCGGAATAACAAGTTTTATTTCGGCCGGCATATACATAGGGGGAAAGGGGAGAACAGCGATACGGAGCAACCTCTGAAGGAGGGATTACGCTATGCAGTCCTGGACGGAAATGTTTGGCGTGGTGGAAACGGCGCTGCCGATTTTGTTTGTGGTGATCATCGGGATTCTGGCCGTTACGGCCACGGGAGGAATTCTTCGCGCGATTGGAAACCAGAAGCAGCCGGTGCTCAGCGTCCAATCTGTGATCGTCGGCAAGCGGACGGAAGTGAGCCACCGCCATGACACCGACACCTCGGTCAATCGTACTGACACCAAGTACTATATGACCTTCGAGGTCGAAAGCGGTGATCGTTTAGAGTTTGTGGTGTCCGGGGTGGAATACGGGCAATGTGCGGAAGGGGACGAAGGCAAATTGACGTTTCAGGGCCGCCGCTTCCACGGATTCGAGCGAGCGGGCCGCACCTATCGGACCGAGCTGCAGGAATACCGGAAATCGCATAGCTCCGGGTGAGGAAGGCATCAAGCATACGAAATTCACAAGAAAGGCAGGCAGGGGAAGGTTGATACAAGCCAGACAGATAAAAACAGAAGCGTAACGCATCGTCGACCATGACGATTCCTGCGTACGCTTCTGTTTTTGTGATTGCATTTAATAGGATAAGGCCTTGGTTGCGGCTTGCTCCAGAATCGCCTGGGCGACGGCCCGGCCGCTGGAGAAGGCGCGCTCTGCCAACTCGCCCTTCCCTTCGCAACCATCCCCGCAGAAGAAGAAGGGGACGCCGGCCAAACGGGTCGGCAGCAATTTGTTCGTGTGAATATTCTTCACGCTGGCAACCATCGCTTTCTTGGATACGCGTTTGACTTCTACGAACTCACGCCAATTCGGATAATACGTATCAAACAAAGCTTCCATTTGCTGGGTTTTCTGCTCCAGATATTGCTTCTTCTGTTCCTCATCGGAGAAATCGTCATTCAAGTAGGCGATTCCCTGCAGCAACTGACCATGCACAGGGGCGACCGTAAAGTCAGTGGCTGAGACGTCGCTGATAAAAATCTTGTGATCCATATCGCTGATATAGTGGAAAGGGCGAGCGACTACTTTGGAGAAGCCCACATCATATACAAGCACTTCTGTCGAGGTGTTGTTCTTGTACGGTTCCAGCGTGCTTGCCCAAGGGGTCTCTTCCAGCAGTTTGGTCACCTGCTGCACCGGCATGGCGAAGATGACCTGATCATATTCAAGCTGTTGTCTTGTCTTGGTGTTCAGGAGATATTTACCATTCTCCATCGTAATCGACTCGACGGGTTCCTTGACGGCAATCTCCCATGCCTCGTTCTCATTGATTTTGTCGATCAACTGATCGGTAATCGTCGCCCAGCTGCCCAGAATGTAGCTGACCGGCCGGCCGGAGAGGAACAGGTTGTGATAATATTCAGCGATGACTTCGCCGGATACTTTGCGCGCTTCCTCCGGTGTAATGAAGAAGTTGGAGCAGACAAGATGTTCCCACAGTTCTTTGACATCTGCTGAAGCATGCGAATGATCCAGGTAATCGCCAAGTGTCCGATGCTGCTTCAAGTGATGAAGGTTCCCGATGACGGCAGCGATTTCGGCGACAAACCGGACCTTCTCCATCGGAGTCAGGACATCCGTCTTCATAATGTTGACGAAATCAAGCGGGGCAGGGGTTAACTTGCCGTGTTTGGCATACATCACCTTACGTTTATCCACTTGCTTGCTCTGGAACTTCAAATGCAGTTCTTCTTCCATAACGTGGAGCGTGTGTCTGTCGATGCCATAGACGGCGTGTGCTCCGTAGTTCAGAGTAAATCCCGATTTCTCATAAGTGAAAGCCCGTCCGCCGAGCTGTGGGCTTCGTTCAAATACTGTTCCGGACGTCTCGCTGTGGTCCGACAGATATGCAGCAGCCGTAAGCCCGGCCAAGCCGCCGCCAATAATCGCGATTCTCATGAGGTAACCTCCTAAAAGGTATAATGAAGCAACCGTTTTATAACGAAACCAGCACAAACGTATAAAAAAACATTATTCATCTACAGTATATGCTATTCATGTAAGCGCGTCCATAGAAATAGACACGAAATGTTCAAGATTGTAACCGTATTCACATTTGCAAGGCTCTCCAGGTCCTTGACACCGATTTTTTTCCAGTCCGAAGCACCAAGATAGGCAGATGCACATAAGATATATCGTTCAGTAGAGAGGGAGGAGGAGCCAATTTGGCCGTCATTAAAACGAATTCCGCAGACGTTAGGCTCCTGGCGCGCCTGATGCGTGCGGAAGCGGAAGGGGAAGGCGAACAGGGCATGCTGATGGTCGGCAATGTCGGCGTGAACCGTATCTTGGGAAATTGCCTGGATTTTCGAGATATTCGCGACATGAATCAGATGGTGTTTCAGAATCCCGGCGGATTTGAAGCCACGGTGAAAGGCTATTTCTACCAAAGAGCCCGCGATCGCGAAATTCGTTTGGCGCAGCGCGTCATTAACGGCGAGCGGGTATGGCCGGCTTCCAACGCCTTGTGGTTTTTCCGGCCTACGGGAAATTGCCCTGATACCTGGTACAACCAGCAGAACACCGGCCGGTTTAAAGCGCACTGTTTCTTTTCTCCATCTGCGGAAGACTGCCCTTCCGTTTATTAACTTCAATGTTTCGCTTGATCAATCCTAAGGAGGAATGAATTGCATGTTTACTCAGCAATACCGGCCAACCACATCTCCCGCGGGTCATGGCACCTATCCGACTGCTCACGTCGGAGGCGGATATTCCGGATATCCTCAGCCAACCGGAGGAGCCATGCCGCCCCAAGTGCCGGTCGGAAGCCCGATAACGCCCGGCGGCACTGTAATGCCTGCTCCGGTAAACTATGAGCAATCCTACATCGAGAATATCTTCCGGCTGAATTTAGGCAAAGTCGGTACCTTCTACATGACCTACGAGAACAACAGCGAATGGAATGCGAAGGTCTTCAGAGGCGTGTTGGAAGCTGCCGGACGCGACCATATCATCATCAGCGATCCGACGACCGGTGTACGAACGGTTATGTTGATGGTCAATTTCGACTATGCCACGTTCGACGAGCCGCTGCTCTATCAATACCCCGGGGTGATCGGTTCTCCGCCGCCGACCCGGCGATAATCTACTTAAGGTTCCCTTGATCGAAGGGAGCCTTTTTATTTTTCAGGCCTGCCACGCCTGTTCGTCAGGAATACCGCAGCGTTTGACTGTGTAGTGTATAATAATATCATTAAGAAGAATTCATCATACAGGATGCAGCCGCATGGCAAAAGGAGATGAATCCCTTGGGAAAATAACGCTGCAGTTCTCATATGCCAAGATACAACCTATCGCTGACTTTAAATCACGAAGGAGGTGCACCTATTCGCTGCCGGATCGGCGGGAATAGGAAACGTATTGGGTGACCCTTTACCGAGTCTTTATTCTGTAGGATTCATGGTGTTATTGGTGTTGCTTAACGGATTTTTTGTATCGGCCGAATTTGCCATCGTAAAAGTGAAGAGTTCCCGGATTGAAGCTTTAGCCGAAGAAGGACGAAGGAATGCGCGGATCGCGAAAGATCTGTTAAGCCGCTTGGACGGTTATTTGTCGGCCTGTCAGGTTGGGATCACGCTCAGTTCGTTAGGGCTGGGTTGGCTTGGCGAACCGGTGGTTGCCCGCATGCTGGGTCCGCTGTTTGAAATGATGGGCTTCAGCGAAAGGCCGGGATTTATCGTTTCATTAGCGGTCTCCTTCCTGCTGATCGCCATTTTGCATATCGTGCTGGGGGAGCTGGCCCCGAAAACGATTGCCGTCCGTAAAGCCGAGACCATTACGTTATGGTTCGCGTGGCCGATGCGCATATTTTACCGTTTGATGTACCCGTTTATCTGGATGTTAAACGGCCTTTCCTCCGGCCTCTTGCGGTTGTTTGGGATCGCGCCG
Organism: Paenibacillus phocaeensis; assembly: GCF_900021165.1. GTDB lineage: Bacteria > Bacillota > Bacilli > Paenibacillales > Paenibacillaceae > Fontibacillus > Fontibacillus phocaensis. Next base: position 154,712 of record NZ_FCOQ01000022.1, read on the forward strand.
GTGTCGGAGCAGGATTCCCTGCATACGGAGGAAGAAATCCGTGTCATGATGAAGGAGAGCAGTGAAAGCGGCTTGATTGATAGTACGGAAATGTCGCTGGTGGACAATATTTTTGAGTTCGCCGATACGACCGCAAGGGAGATCATGATCCCCCGAACGGAAATGATCTGCTTGTATACCCAGCATTCGCTGGAAGAGAACCTGGAAATCGCCTTAGAAGGCACAAGAACCCGTTATCCTGTCTGCCATCAAGATAAAGACCATATTATCGGATTTATTCATATCAAAGATTTGATCCGCTCTCAAACCCGGGATCTTCGCGACCTGATTCGTCCGATTATGGCCGTGCCGGAATCGATCCCGATCAGCGATTTGATGAAACGCATGCAGCGGGGAAGAACGCAAATTGCCATCCTGATCGACGAATACGGCGGGACTTCCGGAATGGTCACGTTAGAGGATATCGTCGAAGAGATCGTTGGGGAAATTCAGGATGAGTTCGATGAAGAACGTCCGGGGATTGAGCAACTCGATATGCATTCGTATTCCATCGATGGATTGATGTTGATTGAATCGATCAATGATCGGTTCGGTCTGGAGTTGGATTCGGACGATTATGATACGATCGGAGGTTGGCTGTATTCGCGGATTGATATCCTGCCTCCGCAGGTAGGGCAAACCGTGGATTACGGCGAATACACCTACGTGGTGGAGGAGACCGATCACAAGAGAATCTCCCGCGTGAAGCTCATTCGCCAGCAGCTCTTGCCGCTGGAAGAAGCCGGCGCTTAAAATCAAACCGGATGTCTATTTACATAGAGGCATCCGGTTTTTGTTCATCCCATTCTGCGTGCAGCATCTTCTTAATTCCCTCCCGGGTGCGATATAATCGCTGCCGGACGAGATTCTCGCATAAGCCCATACGATCGGCAATTTCTTTATAGCTGAGACCTTGTTTCCAGCGATACTCCAGCAGCATGCGGTACTCCGGTTTAATCTGATGCAAATAAGAACTGATGGCCTCCTCCAACAGCTTGGTTTCCACGCAGCCCTCTACGGAATCCTCCGGCCAAGCTGTCGCGGCAACCTCCTGCAGCGCACAGTCCGAGTCGACCGTACAATCATATTTGCGATTCTTGCGCAAATAGGTGATGGCCATATTCCTCGATACCGTTCTCAACCAGGCGCGCAAACTGTTCTCGTTGTCGAAATCCGGCTTCTTGAGTACAACCATCAGGAAGGCTTCCTGAATAATGTCCTCGGTTGCTTGATGATCCTTAACCATATAGTAGACGGTGCCGTACACCAAATCGAAGTAAGCGTAATAGATTTCTTCCTGCACGCGCTCCGGCAGTTCCAAGTAATTAGCGGTAAGTAAATACTGCAACTGACTGACCATAAAGTTACCTCTCTATCTGATATCCTAAGCCGAAATCCGATCCTTCTCTTATCCAATTTTACTCTACTTTCTCAGGAAAAGGAATGATTTTCCATGATTTCAACCTCATTCCGATCGGTTTCGCCAATTTTCAACAGATGACGTTCATGCAACGATCCATTACAATAGAAGAAGTGTGTTTGCAACAGGGTGACGAGAGGAGAGAGTTCGTTCGTGAAACGTTTATTTTGGATGGGATGCTGGTCTTATTTGCTGATCGGATTGGCTCACGTCGTGGTGGGTTCGTTGATGCCTAGCTTGCTGGAGCATTACGGCAGAGATTACGGCGATGGCGGTCTGCTGATCTTTGCCCAGTTTTCCGGCTTCCTGGTGGGAGTCCTGATCTCCCCTCTGTTGATTGCAAGACTCGGCAAGCTGAACGGTCTGCTGATTGCAACCGGGATGTTAGGTGCCGCGGAGCTTGTGTATACGCTGCTTCCGCCATGGGAATGGATGTACGTTGTCGGGGCCGTAGCCGGTTATGGGTTTGGGATGATTGAAGCGGTGATCGGAACGATCATTATCGCCTCCTTCACTGAAAGAACCGCTGTGGCCATGAGTCGACTGGAGGTATTCTTCGGATTGGGAGCACTCCTGATGCCGCTGGCTGCGGGTGCTTTTATTCGATTGGAACATTGGCGTTACGCCTTCCTGCTGGTCTCGATTCTGGCATTCGTCCTGTTGTTTGCTTGGGGCAAAGGCCGCTTCGGCGAATTCAAACAGACCCTTCAAGCGAGAAGCGATAAGACGGCCGGGAAGGGGAAGGCGTTGAAGAAGTACCCCGGAACCCGAGGGTTGCTGCTCCTTGTCTTTATTGTGTTCTTCTTCGTGTATGTCGGCACGGAAATGAGTTTCGTAAATTTCTTGCCGTCTCTGCTGATCGAGAAGCTTGGCATCGATAAGCCAACCGCCGCGTTCAGCGTAACCTTGTTCTGGATCGCGATGACATTCGGCCGACTCTTTGCGGGCGTTGTTGCCGAGCGAATCTCCTACAGCCGTTATGTGGCCATGGGCTGCCTGATCAGCTTCGTCGTCATTTCCATGTTTGCCTGGGGCGGAGGGCTTGCTTGGCTGTTTACCCTCATCGTTCTGTTTGGTTTGTTTATGTCGGGACTTTTCTCGATCGCACTTGTCTTCGCCAACAAGCTGTTGCCGGGCACGGAGGAGACGACCCCCAGCTTGTTGATTGCCTCAGGGGGTGTGGGGGGCGCGTTGCTGCCGCTGTTAATCGGAGAGAGCATGGACCTGCTTGGTGCGGATACGTCGGCATGGATATTGGCCGGTTTCCTGGCGCTGCTGGTACTCTTAAGCGCAACCGCCGTGATGATCCAGCGCAGCCGGGCCTATACATCATCTGTGAGATCTGCGCCAGTCGAATCTTGAAGCTGCAGAACCTGAGGATAAAGAAAGCGCCCCTTTGGCGGAAGCGTTCCGCCAAAGGGGCGCTTATTTCCTTTCTCCGATCAAAATGCCCAGTTGCCTTTGGCAAAGATCGGTTCTTCCTTGCCGTCTGCGGTCACGCCGAAAATATCCATCTCGGCGGATCCGACCATAAAGTCCTCATGGGCCAGGCTGGAGTTCAGCCCGCGCTCGGCCAATTCATCCTGGGACATCGATTTCCCGCCCTCCAGGTTAAAGGCGTACGCATTGCCTATCGCCAAATGGTTGGAGGCATTCTCGTCAAACAGCGTATTGTAGAATAAAATGCCCGATTGCGAGATCGGAGAGTTGTGCGGAACAAGCGCGACTTCGCCCAAATAATGCGATCCTTCGTCCAGCTCGACGAGCTGCTTCAGGACATCGGCGCCCACTTCGGCCTGATAATCCACGATACGTCCGTTTTCGAAAGTTAACGAGAACCGGTCGATGATGGTGCCCCGGTAGCTCAGCGGCTTCGTGGCGGCGACCGTGCCGTTCACCCCGGTTCTATGCGGAGCGGTGAACACTTCTTCCGTCGGCAGGTTGGCCAGGAACGTATGGCCTTGCGCATTGATGCTTTCTGCCGCGACCCACAGATGGCCTTCCGGCAGTTCAATCGTCAAGTCGGTGCCGGGAGCCTTATAATGCAGCTTCTTGTAACGTTTCGCGTTCAGGTAATCGGATTTCTGCGTCAGGTTCTCGATATGCTGCTTCCAAGCTGCAATCGGGTCGGGCTGATCCAGACGAACCGTTCGGAAGATAGCTTCCCATAGGGCTTCAACACGTTGGGCTTCAGGAAGTTCAGGGAATACTTTATCCGCCCAAACTTTCGAGGGAACTGCCACGATCGACCAGCTGAACTTATCGGACATCTGCATTTCGCGGTATTTGCTCATCGCTTTGCCATATGTTTTCTGATGATTGGTCAGCCGCTCGGTGGACACGCCCTTCAGCAAGTCGGGGTCGGACGAGATCACGTGGAGCACCGCTGCGCCGTTTTCCACGTATTCCAGCATTTCTCCGGCATACCACTTCGGCTCATCCAGGAAGGATTCCTCCGCGGCCAGATCGTAGCGAAGGCGGGTTACCACATCGTCGCTCCAGTTGACTTTGACAAAGCGGGCGCCGGCCTCATAAGCTTGCTTGACGATGAGCCTAACGAGCTCCGCCGAATCGAGAGTCGTGTTGATGATCAGGTTCTGGCCAGGCTGTACGTTAACCCCTATTTTGACGGCCAATTCTGCATATTTTTCCAGTTTCGCTTGAAAATCGGACATATACGGTCTCCTCCATACTTTGGAAATGGGTTATTGTCTTATCATACACCATTCGGGAACGAAATTGGAATGCTGGGCAACTGCGGTTCCCTCAAGTTCTACATTTGATATTCCCCCAAAACATGGTACGATATTTTAATAAGACGGTCCCAAAAAAAGGAGTTACGATCCATATGAACGAATTGACCATTGTTCACGCCGAAATGCGCCGGGAGGAAGACGGTTCCTATATCGGAAAGACCGTTTTTGAAGTCAGCTCGCATAAGGCCGGTTATGAAATTACGTTCTTCAGCCAGAAGGGGAAAGATTGGGATTACAGCCTTCACTATGCGGATGAGCCGGGCATCGAGGAGCAATTTCTTGCGGTGGATGCGCGAATCGAGGAGGACGACGATTGGTTTGATACTCTGCTGGATGCCGCGCTGGATACGCTGCCGGACGCTTGATCCGCAAGCTTCCGGTTGAGCCGGAAGAGGGGAGAGGAGGAACAAACCGTGTGGCAACACCCGTTTTATCGCACCTCACTGGGAATTATTATGGTGCTGACCATCATTTATTTATTATCCAAGGTCAGCTTTATTTTTAATCCGCTGGTGACCCTGGTCTCCATATTGATCGTCCCGTTGACGATCTCCGGATTTCTTTATTACCTGCTGCGTCCGATCGTGCAGTTCCTGGAACGCAAGAAGCTGAACCGGGTGCTGGCCATCCTGCTGATTTATCTGATGTTCGCCGGAGTGATTACGATCTTCCTGATCGTCGTCTGGCCGCCGCTGCAGAAGCAGATCATTGAATTCATGAACAACGTGCCGAAGCTGATTGACGGCGTGCAATCGCAGATGAATGACGTCCGGAACAACCGGTATTTCTCGATGGTCACGAATGAGACGAGCCCGGAGCTGATGAACAAGGTGACCGAATATCTGAACTCGGCGATGGAAAAGATCTCGGGTTACTTATCGCATGTGGTGACTTTTCTTAATGATTTCGTCATTGTTGTGGGGACGGTACCGATTTTGCTGTATTACATGCTGAAGGAAGACGAGCGGGTTACGCCTTTACTGGTACGGATGTTGCCGTCACGTTACCGCCGCGACGGAGCGAGTGTCATTCATGAGATCGACAGCATGCTGAAGGGATTTATCGCCGGGCGAATGATCAGCGCCGTACTGCTGGCCTTTATGAGCTTCATCGGATTCTGGCTCATCGGCTTGCCTTATCCGCTGCTTCTTGCGGTCGTGGGCGCGTTGTTTAACTTTATCCCTTATTTTGGCGCGCTGCTGGGGGCGATTCCTTGCGTGATCGTGGCATTCACGGTATCTCCGTCCATGGTGATCTGGGTTATCCTCATCGTCGTGCTGGCGCAGCAAATCGAAGGCAACTTGATCTCTCCTTACATTTACGGGAAGACGATCAACATACACCCTTTGACAACGATTGTTCTCTTGCTGGTAGCCGGCGACTTCGGCGGCATTCTGGGAATGATCCTGGCAATTCCGGTGTATATGATGCTGAAGATTATCGTACTGAAGGCGCATAAGCTGTATTTTGCCGATAAAATTGAAGAACTTACCGAATAAGCCATTTACAATAGGATTCCAATTCCTGATCCGGGTGATTAAAATCATATCTCACGGCCCCGCGATTGCGCGATGATATTACATATTCAATACGCTCGGGGGATGATAGATATGGCAGTGAATGCCAAAGGCGGGAAGTACTTTTACGCATGGAGCAAAATTCTTCCCGACGGATCGTTTTACCTTCCGGATCAAGCCCTGCATGAGTACCAGATTCGCCCGGATTCGAACATTATCCTAATGACCGGCCGGAATACGGCCAAAGGCTTTAGCGTGGTCTGCAAGGAATTGATCGCCAACTCACCGCTTGCCACGATTTTCGCCAGCATTCCTCAGCTGCAGCAATTCGCCATCCCGGAAGGGGAGGTTATCAGCTTTAAGGAACGGACGTTCTGCTGGGTGTACCTGAACAACAAAGGTTATTTTACGCTGCCTCACACAACCTGGAAGCAATTCGGCCTCAAGCCAGGCGATCAACTGCTAAGTTTGCGGGCCACCCATCTGGCATTCAACAATTTGTCGGAGGGACCGTATATCGAACAAGCCAAGCAACTCCGAGATATCCTTGTTTACGAATGAACAGAAGCTAACAGAAGAACCAGCCAGTCACCGACCCGTACGTCGGCAGCTGGCTGGTTTCGTCTGTTAAGATGAGATTAGTAACGATCTCCGCTTACGGAAGCAGGGGGCATCACCTCATCGATGCGAAGCATATCTTCGGAGGAGAGTTCCACATCCAGTGACCCTATATTCTCCTCCAGATAAGAGATCCGCTTCGTTCCGGGAATCGGCAAGGCTCCTTTGGCAATTGTCCAAGCAATAGCCAATTGGGAGGGAGTACAGTTCTTCTCTTCAGCAAGCTCCTTCACTTTGTCCACCAACGCCAGATTTAGTTGGAAATTGTCGCCTTGGAATCGAGGCAGTAGTCTTCGAAAATCCGTTGGGGCAAAATCCTCAAACTTACGTACAGCACCGGAGAGAAACCCGCGGCTTAGCGGACTGTAAGCCACAAAGGTAATCCCGAGTTCATTGACGGTTGGAAGAATGTCTGCTTCGACTTCACGGCTCCAGAGGGAGTATTCCGTTTGCAAAGCCGAAATGGGGTGAATGGCGTGAGCCCGGCGGATGATCTCACTGGGGGTTTCCGACAATCCCAGATAACGGACTTTCCCGGCTTTCACCAAATCAGACATCGCTCCAACGGTTTCCTCAATGGGAACCTTCGGATCAACGCGATGATAGTAATACAAGTCGATATGATCCACACCTAAACGCATGAGACTGCGGTCAATCGCTCCCTTCACGTAATCGGGATGACCAAAGAACCCTTCAAAATTAGGCCCCAGGCCAAACTTGGAGGCGATGACAGCTTGATCCCGCCGTCCTTTCAAGGCTCTGCCGAGCAGTTCTTCATTGTGGCCGTTGCCATAACAGTCAGCGGTATCCAGCAAAGTCACGGAAAGTTCCAACGCACGATGAATGGTGCGGATGGATTCCGAATCATCGGCTTTCCCATAAAGCTCCGACATCCCCATTAATCCTAACCCGATCGCCGACACCTCTAACTCGCTATGTCCCAAGTGTTTTGTTTTCAAGACGCTCATCCTTTCATTTTTAATTTCTGGACTTCATGTTTAGCCTACAAATTAAAGTATGCTTGAAGTCAAGGGTGTTTTTTTTAAGTTTGAGCAAACGGGGTTTTATTGAATTTATTCGCTTTTCTATAGCGTTTCATGCCATTTCTTGCTATGATCAGTACCATAATGCGTTGAAATTAACTTAAAGTGAACTTTAATCAAAAGGAGGGGTTTCCAGATGATGAGTATTAAAGAAGCGACCCTCATGACAGGCATTACGGCTTCCACCCTGCGGTATTATGAAAATGAAGGATTGCTTCCATTTGTGAAACGAGATGAGAGTGGAAAACGCTTATATGATCAAGAGGATTTAGAGTGGATTCACTTTGTCACCGCACTTCGATTAACCGGCATGCCCATTGCTCAGATCCAGACCTATGTACGGTTGTTTAAAGAAGGAGAGGGCACCCTTGCAGAGCGAAAAGAAATGATGCTTGAGCATAAAGCGGAAATCGAGAGGAAGATCAATGAACTATACCGAAACCTCGACAAGATCAATTATAAGCTGGCTCTGTACGATGTCCTTGAAGCTCAAATCAACAACACAAAGATTAAAATATAAGGAAAACACCTCCAAGCCGGATTCCTAAACAAGGGAAGATCCGGATTCTTGGAGGTGTTCTCGTTCCATTATGCCGTATGGGAAGCGGGCGGGTACTTCGCAATCACACTCGTGTAAGCCTCCTTGGGACGCAGCCCAATCAGCTTCTCTACCGGTTTGCCCTGATGGAAGAAGAGGACGGTGGGCATGGCCATCACGCCAAATTGCGAGGCCAATTCCGGGAGTTCGTCGCAATTGACCTTAAGCAGGTTCACAGCACCGTCATATTCTTCGTGGAGCTCATCCAAGATCGGGGACAACACTTTGCATGGCGGGCACCAAGGGGCGTCAAAGTCAACGAGCGTAAGGCCCGGTGCTTGGATCGCCTCCGCAAATTCATTTACATGTTCAATTCGTTTCGTGGCCATTCTCATTCATCTCCATTTCGGGATTTTCGGCTAAAATATGGCTGATCCGCTCCTCCAGATTGGCCTTGATCGCTTGCAGCAGCTCAATCTGTTCATTCACTTCCTTCAACTTGCTGCGGTACACGGGCATGATCTCACGACAGAATGCCTCTTTGCTCGACATGACGCATTGCAGGAAGCCGGCGATTTGTTCCGTGGTGAGTCCCAGGCTTAAATAAAATTGGATGGTCTTCACCTGTTCGGCCGAAAAGCTGTGGTAATCGCGGTACCCGTTGGCCAGTCGCTGCGAAGCGATCAAGCCTTGCTCTTCGTAATATCGAAGGGAGCGGATGCTGACGCCGGTCGCTTTGGACAATTCACCGATTCTCATCGCTTTCGAATCACCTGCCTTCTTGGATTCATTATAAACCCTCACATTAATGTGAGGGTCAACCGTTTTCGTCCTTGATCCCCAAAAAATCTTCCGGCGATGATCGGCTGGGATCGTGTATAATGTAGGAAATTAGGCGCCTCAAAGCAGGCGACAAAGGAGGAGCAGGCATGAAACCGGCTTTATTGATCATCGATATGCAGCAAGCTTTTTTGAACCCTCCGCGAATCCAAAGCGAAATTCCGGGGGTGTGCGAATATATGAATGCCGTCGCCGACTTGTTCAGGGAGGCGGGGCGGCCCGTCGTCGTGGTCCAAGATAAGGACGGGGGCGAAGGAACTCCGGGGTACGAGGTGATTCCTGAGGTTAAGCTGGCCGACTCCGACCTGCGAATATCCAAAGCATGGAACAACGCGTTTTGGAAAACCGACCTCGAACAGTTTCTACGAGAAAAGGACACCGACTTCGTGGTGGTTTGCGGATTTGCGGCCGAACACTGCGTCACCTTTACGTTTAACGGGGCGGTGGAACGCGGATTTGGCGCGGCCATTTTGCAGAAGGGCATCCTCGGCGAGCATCCCGATGCGGTGGCTATGGTGTACCGGGATCGCAGCCTGATCAGCTACTCGGTGATTCGAGCTATTTTGAAGCAAGTTTAATTCATTCCGTGGAGGGATTGTCCGCAAAAGGCGGTTGACATTCCCCACCTTGAGTAACTAATATGGTTACAAGATGAGGGAAAGGGGATAGGCTAATCATGACGATCAGCTCCAGATTTTCCGTGGCCATTCACATACTGTCCCTGCTTGAAATCAACAAAGACGGGATCAGCACTTCGGAATATATTTCCGGCAGCGTGAACACCAACCCGGTCGTGATCCGCCGAATCATGGGTATGCTGAATAAAGCGGGCCTGGTTGAAGTACGTACGGGGGTTGCCGGATCCAAGCTGTCACGGCCGCTGGACCAAATTTCGCTGCTTGATGTATACCGCGCGGTACACGTCGTAGAGGAGGACGGCTTGTTCGCCGTACATGACCATCCTAACCCGGATTGCCCGGTTGGCAAGAATATCCAGTCGGCGATCGAACCGATCTTCTCCCTGGCGCAAAAGGCGATGGAGAACACCCTTGCAGCCGTAACGTTGCAGGACGTAGTGAACGAGATCTCATCCAAAACCGCGTCGGTCTAAAGCGGAATCTCCCTTCGCAACGAATGAGGATGTAAAGCCCCCTGTCCTAGGGGGCTTTTTGGCGCCCAATTGACAATTCTCTCTCCTGTAACTATACTGATTACAACAATTTGTTTGTAACTATACTTGTTACATTTAGAGCGGAACCGTTTAGATCCGAAGGAGGAGAAAAGACATGGCCTATCCCTTACCCATCCATCCTGATGCGCAAATCGGCGCAGTTCGTCTTAAAGTCCGCGATCTCGAGCGGTCGCTTGCCTTTTATCAAGAGGTGATCGGCTTCCAGGTCCTTCGTCAGAACGGCCCCGTCGCCGAGTTGACCGCCGACGGCAAACAGCCTTTGCTGATTCTGGAGGCCGATCCAAGATATCGGGTTATGCCGGAGCGGTCCGTGTCCGGTTTATATCATTTTGCCATCTTGGTTCCCGGCCAAATCGCGCTGGGACTTGCCTTGCGCAATCTGATCCGGCATCAAATTCCGGTCGGTCAAGGCGATCATCTCGTCAGCGAAGCGTTGTACCTGAATGATCCCGATCAGAACGGCATCGAGATTTATGCCGACCGCCCGCGGGAGACCTGGCAAAAGAACGCCGCTGGCGAAGTTCTGATGACCACAGATCCGGTGGACATCGAGAACCTGCTGAATCTGTCCGAACATGCGGACTGGAACGGATTGCCGGAAGGAACACGCATCGGGCATGTGCATTTTCATGTTGGTGATTTGCAGCAGGCCGAACAGTTCTACTGCGGGATTCTCGGATTCGAGGTCACCGCTCATTATGGCGGGGCGGCGTTATTCATCTCAGCCGGCGGATATCATCACCACATCGGCCTGAACCTGTGGGCCGGCAAAGGGGCGCCGCCCGCCCCGGAAGATGCGGTCGGCATCCGCTACTTCACGACAGAATTGCCGGATGTTCCCGCTCTGGAAGCGGTTGAGAGCCGGTTAGCCGAAGCGAATGTAGCCTATCAGCGGGAGGGGAATGACCTCCGGCTGAGCGACCCGTTCGGCATCGGAATCCGACTGACGGTGACAACCTGAACGGACCTCCCTTGCAACCCGTACTTTTTTGACTCTTCCTTTCGGCGTGGTCCTTCACCTATAATAGATTTACGTAAACTCTAGGAAAGGACCGGTCGTTATGAAATTGTTCCCTCAATTGGAAACGGAGCGATTTGTACTGCGCAGGCTAACCTCGAAGGATGCCGCCGATTTGTTCCATTATTTCTCCAACGACGAAGTAACGAAATATTACGATTTGGATCGATTTGTGGAGCTTCGGGAAGCGGAGGAGCTGATCCAAAAGTGGAACAGCCGCTATCTGGAGAAGCGAGGCTTTCGCTGGGCGATCACAGTGAAAGCCGAAAGCGACCGGGTGATCGGCACGTGCGGGTTTCACAACTGGTCGAAGGATCATTATAAAGCCGAGGTCGGATACGAGCTGAACCCGGACTATTGGCGCCAAGGCGTTATGACCGAAGTGCTGCAGGAGATCCTGCGATTTGGGTTCGAGGACTTGGGACTGAACCGGATCGAGGCGTATATTGACCCTGACAATATTCGATCCCGATACTTGTTGGAGAAGACGGGATTTCACGAGGAAGGTTATTTGAAGGAAACCTTCTTTGAGAAGAACCAATTCGTTGACGCTGTTGTCTTTGCGTTGCTGAAGAAGCAATATGAAGCAACACGGAACCGGAATTTCCGGTAAACTGCATATTCCCCCGTACTCTAGGTAAACAATTTAAAAGAAGGTTTATCATAGAGGCTGGGGGGTTTAGGAATGGTATTTATCGTTTCCTTTTTGATTATCTTGTTGTTCGTACTTTTTGGGGCGTTAGCTCCGGAACAACTGGCGGAAACGGCAGATCGGGTATTAGGATTTTCTATAGGAAGTTTTGGCTGGTTTTATTTAATGACCACGCTGGGACTTCTTATTTTTTCATTCTATCTAGCTTTTAGCAAACACGGGCAAATAAAATTGGGCAATGATGAGGACGAACCCGAATATTCGAACCTCTCTTGGTTCGCGATGCTCTTTAGTGCGGGGATGGGCATCGGACTTGTCTTTTGGGGTGTTTCGGAACCCTTGTCGCATTATATGGTTCCTCCGGAAGGAGCGGAGGGCGGGACTCCACAAGCCGCCAGATTAGCAATGCGTTATTCTTTTTTTCACTGGGGATTACATCCCTGGGGGGTGTACACGCTTATTTCGCTGGCCCTGGCATATTTCCAATTCCGCAAAGGTTATCGCGGCCTCATTAGCTTGACCTTTATTCCATTACTGGGCGAAAAGGCGGTCCAAAGCTTATTGGGCAAAGCCATCGATGTATTAGCCGTTATAGCGACGGCATTTGGAGTAGCCACCTCTTTAGGATTAGGGACCCTGCAGATTAGCGGAGGGCTTCATCATTTGTTTGGGATTCACAATTCGTTAACCACTCAAGCTGTGATCATATCCGTAGTTACTGTCCTCTTCTTGTTGTCCGCACTAACGGGTTTGGACAAAGGAATCAAATGGTTAAGCAATATCAACTTAATCATTGCCGTCACCTTGCTGGTGTTTGTCTTGTTGGCAGGCCCAACCTCATTTATCTTCGACACATTTACCTCAACGCTCGGAGATTACCTGCAAAACCTAGTTGTCATGAGCTTGCGCTTGACCCCTTTCACACAAGGAACCTGGGTGGGCAACTGGACGTTATTTTATTGGTCATGGTGGATCGCTTGGGCACCATTTGTGGGGACTTTTATTGCCCGTGTGTCTCGGGGAAGAACGATCAAGGAATTCGTGCTCGGGGTTCTCCTCGTCCCCAGTGCTTTCGGGTTTATTTGGTTTTCCGTATTCGGAGGAACCGGTTTGAATATGGAAATATTCAAGCATTCCGGATTGGCCAGATCTGCTCAAGAAGACGTCACGACCGCTTTATTCCTCATGTTGGAACAACTGCCGCTTGGCATGTTGATTGCAGCGTTAGCCACTTTGCTCATCATTACTTTCTTCGTAACCTCCGCGGATTCGGCAACCTTCGTGCTTGGGATGTTATCTTCCAAAGGGGCTTTGAATCCGAGTAATAAAGTTAAATTGACTTGGGGCATCCTGCAATCGTTAATCGCCTTAACGCTGCTGATCAGCGGAGGCCTTAGCGGCCTGCAAACCGCTTCAATCGTTGCAGCCCTTCCTTTTGCCGTAATTATGCTCGGGATGTGCGTCTCCCTACTGAAGGCCTTGAACGGAGAGGATAAGGAACGAAAGCGCAGGGAACGGGAAACCAGATTGTTCATTGAACGATTGCGGGCGAAAGAAAATATCGAACCGTCCTGAATCAGGTAGATCTCAGGATGATGAAGGAACGCCGCAGGTCTAGCGGCGTTCCCGAAGAAACTCGGTTTCATAGATGGTCTGAACTCGTTTCAGCACCGTTTGACCCTGCTCCCGGAACTTAATCTCCGCGGCTTCTCCTTTCACCAGAAAAACGCCGTTATGCCCTCGAGCATGACCGACTGCTCCGGCCCATAATTGACCTGCTCCATAACTCGGCGGGGAGAAGAACAATTTCATGATTGGCTTCAGCCAGAATGGAAGCCCCGAGTGTTTCCCTTTGCGGAGCGTGTTGTTGCTTCCCGGATCCACACTGCGGATTTCGATGCCCTCCGCCGCAAGCTGCGGGGCAATGGCTTCCGTCCACAGGGAGAGCGCCAGCTTGGAATTGGCGTAAGGACCGAGCAGCTTACGGAACGTTGTGGGCCGTTCCAGCCGCTCCGGCTCAAAGGTTTTGACCCGGGTTACGACTGCGGAAGAGGTATTGATGACGGTTTTCAGGCGTCCCCGGCTAAGCAATGGCTTCAATTCCATCGTGACAATATAAGGGACGACCGTCATCAACTCGTAGTGAAGCTCCCGGCCTTGCTTCGAGTATTCCAATTCGGGGAAGCTGCGACCGGCATTGTTAAACAATACGTCAATCCGCTCCTCGTTCGCTTGAATCTGCTCCAGCGCTTGCCGCAAGCTGGTAAAGTCGGATAAGTCCGACGTCTTGTAAGTTCTGAGCTGTCCCGTTTGAACCGCGTGTTGGAGCTTTCGGTCGTCCGTCGGCCAATCGGAGCGGTTCAAGCCAATCACTTGCCACCCCTCGTTCAGCAGAATACGTGTCAACTCCAGCCCAATCCCGGCGTTAGCCCCTGTGATTAAGGCGATATTTTCATTTTTGGTCTGCATCGATGCAATCCCTCCTGGTTGGAAATCTAGACGTTTTACAGGTCTTCAGGCCGATTCTAGATCTTGGAGTCGACACCAAGTCAAGGAGTTAATAAGTTTAAGTTGGAGGAGTTGACTTGGAGCTGACTCCAAGTTATATCATGCAGATAAGACATTTCATCGAGGAACAGGAGGGGAACCAAACTACTTATGGCAATCGAATCTATAGATAAACTCACTTTTACTATAAAGCAAGCTGCCGAACGAACCGGGACAACGGAGGACACCTTGCGATACTATGAGAAAATAAAGCTTCTCCCTCGCGCCGAGCGGAAGGAGAACGGTCACCGCGTTTATTACAAGGAAGATCTGGACACGATCCGGCTGGTGAATTGCCTGAAGAAGACCGGCATGCCGCTGGACGAGATGCGGCCATTCTTGAAGGTGTCCGTCGATACGGATCCGGGGGAATATCCGGAGCTCGTGGAGAAGATGGTCCGGCACCGGGCCGATATCGTTGAGCAAATCGCCTCGCTGCAGCAGGTGGTCGATTTTATCGACTTGAAGCTGAAGCAAGGGAAATACCGTGCCGTGGACTGTGAGGTTGAAAGCGCTCAGGGTTCCGGCACGGACGGTAAGAAAAGCGCCTCGCAGTCCAAAACGTTGTCGACTGCCGAGCTGCGTTATTTTTCCCCATCCCCCAGTGAAAGCCGTTATTGAAGATTTGCCGTTCTTTTGCCATAATAAGCGGAGCAGACGACTCGTCCGCGAAATGGCGGGGGAGTCTTGAATTTAAAGGGGGAGCTTCGTTTGAAGGGGATTATCACCGTACTGGGCAAGGACAAAGTGGGGATTATCGCCAAGGTGTGCACCTATCTGGCCGATAATAACGTCAACATTCTCGATATTTCGCAAACGATCATTCAAGGATATTTCAACATGATGATGATCGTCGATATTTCCGCGCCAGCCAAAGGGTTCGAGAAGCTGGTCGAAGAGATGCAGGAGCTGGGACTTACGATCGGCGTTGAAATCAAGCTGCAGCATGAGGATATCTTTAATACGATGCACCGGATCTGAGAGGAAGGGGAGAAAACCACATGATATCACGCGTAGAAGTACAAGAAACCAACTCGATGATCCGCGAAATGAACCTCGACGTGCGTACGATTACGATGGGCATTAGCCTGATGGACTGCGCTCATGAGGAGATGAACGTATTTAACCGGAACATCTACGATAAAATTACCCGAACGGCGGAGCATCTCGTGAAGACCGGCGAAGATTTGGAGAAGCAATTCGGCGTGCCGATCGTCAACAAACGGATTTCTGTGACCCCGATTTCGATCGCCGCCGGCGGGCTGAAGACCGATACATTTGTGCCGGTAGCGGAAGCGCTGGATCGGGCTGCCAAGGAGGTTGGCGTCAATTTTATCGGGGGGTTTTCAACCCTCGTGCAAAAGGGTTTTACGAATGGCGATAAAGTGCTGATCAACAGCATTCCTGAAGCATTGGCGGTCACGGATCGGGTCTGCTCTTCGGTGAATGTCGGCTCCTCCCGCAGCGGGATCAACATGGATGCCGTTAAACAGATGGGAGACATCATTATCCGAACGGCCGAACGGACAGCGGACCGGGGTTCGATCGGGTGCGCCAAGCTGGTTGTCTTCTGCAACGCGGTAGAGGATAATCCGTTTATGGCCGGGGCGTTCCACGGCGTCGGGGAGCAAGAGTGCGTCATCAATGTAGGCGTCAGCGGTCCCGGCGTGGTGAAGCGAGCCCTGGAAGAAGTCAAGGGCAAGGATTTCGAGACGTTATGCGAAACGATTAAGCGGACGGCGTTTAAAGTGACCCGGGTAGGCCAACTGGTGGCGCAGGAAGCCTCGAAACGGCTGGGTGTTCCGTTCGGCATTATCGACTTGTCGCTAGCGCCAACGCCGGAGATCGGCGATTCGATCGCGGAGATCTTCCAGGTGATGGGCCTGGAGGAAGCAGGCGCTCCCGGGACAACGGCTGCGCTGGCGATCTTGAACGACAACGTGAAAAAAGGCGGCGTCATGGCCTCCTCCTACGTCGGCGGCCTGAGCGGCGCGTTCATCCCGGTCAGCGAGGACCATGGGATGATCGAAGCGGTGCAGCGCGGCGCGCTGACGCTGGAGAAGCTGGAAGCGATGACGTGCGTGTGCTCCGTCGGGCTCGACATGATCGCGATTCCGGGCAGCACCAGCGCCGCGACGATTTCCGGCATCATCGCCGACGAAGCGGCGATCGGCATGGTCAACAACAAAACGACGGCCGTTCGGATCATCCCGGTCATCGGCAAAGACGTCGGCGAGATCGTGGAATTCGGCGGCTTGCTGGGCTACGCGCCGATTATGCCGGTCAACGCCTTCAATTGCGCGCCGTTCATCGAGCGGGGCGGACGCATTCCGGCGCCGATCCACAGCTTTAAGAATTAGGCGGCGGAGGACGCGGCCATGTATAAAACGATTGGACTGCTGGCGCACGTCGACGCCGGCAAAACGACCTTTGCCGAGGCGCTGCTCTATCACACGCAAACGATTCGCAGCCGCGGCCGGGTCGACCACCGCGACGCCTTCCTCGACAGCCATGAGATCGAGAAAGCGCGCGGGATTACCGTATTCGCCGATCAGGCGGAGATGAAGTACGGGGAATCGACATATTTCCTGTTGGATACGCCCGGCCACGTCGACTTTTCCGCTGAGATGGAACGAGCGTTGCAAGTCCTCGATTACGCCGTCATCATCGTCAGCGCCGTGGAGGGCGTCGAAGGCCATACGGAGACGGTCTGGCAGCTGCTGCGCACTTATGGGATTCCAACGCTTTTCTTTATCAACAAAACCGACCGTACCGGCGCAGACCCGGATCGGGTCTTGGCGGACCTCCGCTCCGAGCTGAGCGGTAATGTGCTGGACTTGTCCGGCTGGGCGGAAAGCGGCAGATGGGACGAAACGCAAAAGGCCTGGTTGGCCGAGCGGGAAGAGGCGCTGCTTGAGCCTTTTCTGGAAGGAACCGGTTCGGATGAGGAATGGAATGCGCATTTGACCCGGCTTGTGGCAGACGGGCGGGTTTTTCCTTGTATGCAGGGCTCGGCGCTGCTGGATATCGGCATCGATTCTTTTCTAAGTGCATTGGATCGCTTGACGCCAACCCGGTATGATCCACAACTTCCGTTTGCCGGACGCGTCTACAAAATTCGGCATGACGAACAAGGAACACGGGTAACGTTTATGAAAGCCCTGCAGGGGGAACTGAAAGTTCGGGACGAAATGGCATATGGTCCGGAAAGCGACGGGGGGCGCCGTACAGAAAAGATCACCGGCATTCGCAAATACAACGGCCAGCGCTTTATTCAGGTGGATCGAGCAAGCGCGGGCGAATTGTTTGCGGTGACGGGACTCACCGAAGCGTATTCCGGGGAAGCGGTGGGGGCGCTGCGCGATACGATTCGCCGCGAGCTCACGCCTACGCTGCAATCCAAGGTGCTGTATGAAGCGCCTTTGCACCAGAAGGAAGTGCTGCGCGTCTTTCGACTGCTGGACGCTGAGGACCCCACCTTGGGTACACGCTGGGATGAAGCGCTGCAGGAGTTGCATATCCACGTGATGGGCCGAATTCAACTGGAAGTTCTGCAGCAGGTGCTGCGGGAGCGATTTCAGATGATTCTCGCGTTTGGACCGCCGGAGATTTTGTACAAGGAAACGATCACCGCTCCAGTTATAGGCTGCGGACATTTCGAGCCCTTAGGCCATTATGCGGAAGTGCATTTGCGGCTGGAACCGGGGGAACGGGGAAGCGGCGTTACTTTCGTGAATGCTTGTCATGCCGATGATTTATCTGTTGGCTATCAGAATTTGATCGGTCAGCATGTCTTGGAGCGGGAGCATCACGGTTTATTGACCGGCTCTCCTCTGACGGATGTTCGGGTCACGCTGCTGACCGGACGGTCGCATAACAAACACACCAGCGGCGGGGATTTCCGCGAAGCCACCTACCGTGCGTTGCGGCAAGCGTTAGAGCAGGCGGAGAACATGCTGTTGGAACCGGTATATCAGTTTAAAATCAAAGTGGGACTGGATGAACTGGGCAAGGTGCTGACCGACATTCAGCAAGCTCACGGCCGATTTGATCCGCCCGAAACAGGGGATCGGACAGCCGTTATTACCGGCGTTGTACCCGTGTCCACCTTTATGGACTACGGGGTTGAGCTGGCCTCCATTACGCATGGCAAAGGGGCCATCTCGTTGAAGTTCGGCGGTTACGAACCCTGCCATCAGACCGAAACCGTGATCAGCCGCAAGAATTACAATAAGGACGCGGATCCGGCCTACACCTCGACATCCATTTTTTGCGCGAAGGGCCAGTCGTATTCGGTGCCGTGGGAAGCAGCCAAGCGGCATATGCATGCCTTGGTGGAGGAGTTGTCATAAATTCAGAGTGAGCTCGCAGGACTTTGATCCAAACAAGGTGGGTTGACAATCCACCGACAGGTGCATATAATAACCAATAATTCCATATGCCAAATGTGTTGATTAGAAATAGTAAAGATGACTTGACCTTTCAGAGAGCCGCTGGGTTGTGCGAAGCGGCAGCGTCCGTCATGTTGAACTCGTCTATGAACAGCTGCCTGAAATGTAGGGTGAGCCGGGATTCCGCCGTTACAAGGATAGATGGTGTTGGCCATCGAAAGAGATCATTTCCTCACGTGAAATGAATTAGAGTGGTACCGCGGGTTAAACCTCGTCTCTATAGCAGAGACGGGTTTTTTTTGTTGATTAAAGACCGGGTTTGATCAGCCCCGCTTGACATAGATGCAATGCCAAAGGCCGACAATGGCCTCAAACACAAACTCATCCAATCCCAGGGAGGAATGCACAGATGGACCGTTACCGCAACATAATCGTATTGGATACAACGTTACGCGATGGGGAGCAAGTTCCCGGCGCTAAATTAAACGTACGGCAAAAGCTGGAGTTTGCCCAGCAGCTGAAGCGCCTCCGTGTCGATATTATCGAAGCGGGTTTCCCCGCCTCATCGCAAGGAGATTTTCAGGCGGTACAGCAAATTACCCGAAGCGTAGGGGACACCGTGGGCATCACGGCGTTGGCCCGAGCGGTCAAATCCGACATCGACGCCGTTTACGAGAGCATTCGCGAGGCGGCACAGCCGCTGATCCATATTGTACTTGGGGCATCCAACGTACACGTAGAGAAGAAATTTAACCGCTCGCAGGAGGCCGTGCTGCAGATGGGCGTCGATGCCGTGCGATATGCCAAAACCCTGCTGCCGCAGGTCCAATATTCCACGGAAGACGCATCGCGGGCCGATTTCGAATACTTATGGAAAACGATCGAAGCCGTTGTTAAAGCCGGAGCCACGGTGATTAACATCCCCGATACCGTCGGTTTCGCAGAGCCGGAGGAATTTGGCCACCTGATCCGGCGCATCCAGGAGCGGCTGAAGAACCTGGATGAGCGGGTCATCCTCAGCGTGCATTGCCACAATGATCTCGGTTTGGCCACGGCGAATACGTTAAGCGCCATCAAGAACGGAGCGGAGAAAATCGAGTGTACCATCAACGGTCTCGGTGAACGGGCAGGCAATTCGTCGCTTGAGGAGGCCGTGATGGCGCTGAAGGTGCGCGAGGCGCTGTACGGCTGCCGCACCAATATCGATACGACGGAGCTGATGCGGACCTCTCGCCTGCTCACCCATTTAACAGGTCTTGACGTCCAGGTTAACAAGGCGATCACCGGCGATAACGCGTTTGCCCATTCCTCCGGCATCCATCAGGATGGTTTGTTGAAGGATAAACAGGTCTACGAAATCATGTCTCCAGAGGATGTGGGGGCTGAGAGCATGGAGTTGATTCTGACAGCCCGCTCAGGTCGGCATGCCGTCAGACATGCGGTGGAGAAGTTGGGCTTTGATGCGTCCGATGCAGCGGGATTCGAGCAGTTGTTCCAGCGGTTCTTGACTTTGGCTGATGCGAAAAAAGAAGTCTACGACCACGACCTCTACTATTTGCTGAGCGAACAGCAGGAGCAGCGTGAAACCAGTCATTCGTTGTATGAATTGGTCTCGTTCCAGGTCATAACCAACGAGATCTGCCCGACCGCCACGGCCGTATTGAGAATCAACGGGCAAGAGCTTAAGGGGAGTGCGATTGGGGACGGACCCATCGACGCCTTGTACAGTGCGATCAAAACGTTAACCGGCATCGAGGCGAAGCTGACTTCCTACAAGATCAACAGCATTTCCCATGGCAAAGAGGCGATCGGACGGGTGAATATTCAACTCGAAGTCGGAGGAACAACCTATACGGGCCGCGCTATGGATACAGATATCATTAAGGCGAGCGGGCAGGCGTTCATTAACGGGATTAATGCAATAATCCTGGCCGGAGAGTCCCAATCAGACATAACAAATGTTATGTAAACCAGAATGAACCATGAAGCATAAAAAAGGGCGGGAGGGATGAACCGATCATCCTTCCTGCCCGGATTTTATTGCTCATTCAGTTGGGATAACGCAACCTCTTTTTCGTTCTCCGGTTGACCCAAGGGGAAGATCCGCGCCGTTTCGTTCTTCTCATCGACATGTTGAATGTAAATCGGTACGCCATCGCAGGTTACGTCGACCATGGAAGGGGACGCAACGATTTCTTTTGCCCGTTGACTGTTCATAGTTAACCTCCTTAAGAGATAATCTGGTTCTCTCTTCCTGCAACTCATAAAATGCCCCGGCAGGGTGGAACTTATTCCCTAGTTCTGTCAAAGCGCAAGCGGATGTAAATTTTATTCGCTTTTTGTGTTGCCGTGATTTACATTCCTACCTCTACTCCTTATATTTAATAGAGTAAGATATTTAAATTGTGGTAGAGGAGGCATGAAATGAGGATTTGGAAATGCAAAGGTGTAGGGAAGCTCCTGGCGATCGGTACAATCGTTGCCGGGCTTGCCGCCGGTGCGGCCGGGCTGCCCGTCAGTGCTGCCGAGTCTGCCGGGACAGGGACGAAGGACTTCCAGTTGCGCGTTCTCCACACGAATGACACGCATGCGCACCTGGATAACATTGCCCGAAGAGTAACGGCGGTAAACGCAGCAAGGAACGATCACACGCTGCTGCTGGATGCGGGGGATGTGTTCTCCGGAACGTTGTATTTCAATCAGTTCAACGGGCTGGCCGATTTGTTCTTCATGAACGGGCTGAAGGTTGATGCCATGACATTTGGCAATCACGAGTTCGACAAAGGCCCGGCAGCCTTGGCCGAATTTATCAAGCAGGCCCAATTCCCGTTCGTCAGCGCCAACTTGGATTTTAGCGCCGATGCAGACCTGAAAGGGTTGAGTCATTCCGAATTAGGCAAGCCGGGCAAGGAGGGGCAGATCTACCCTGCCGTGATTAAGGATATCGCCGGCGAGAAAGTCGGGATTATCGGCCTGACTACGCCGGAGACGTCGGTATTGTCGTCACCCGGACCCGACATTAAGTTCGCCGACGAAGTCCAAAGCGCACAGAAGCAAGTCGACGCTCTGGAGGCGGAAGGCATCAACAAGATCATCGTGTTGTCGCATCTCGGCTACACCGTAGACCAGAAACTGGCCGAAGCCGTCGACGGGATTGATATTATCGTAGGCGGGCACTCCCATACCAAGCTTTCGGCACCAGAGGTGCACCATGCCGAGCAAGAGCCGACGCTGATTGTGCAGACGGGCGAATACAATCAAAATTTGGGGCAACTGGATGTCACGTTTGATTCCAACGGCAAACTTACCGCCTGGAAAGGCGAGCTGATCGACTTGGATGCCAAAGATGACGCCGGCAACTTCATCATTCAGAGCGATGCCGCTGCGGAGGCTAAACTGAAGGAATACGCAGCTCCGCTGGAGGAATTGAAGAAGACGGTGATCGGTAAATCGGACGTCGTTCTGGACGGCGAACGCGGCAGCGTTCGCAAACAGGAAACCAATCTGGGGAACCTGGTCGCCGATGGCATGCGTTCGAAGGTGATGAGCATCGTGAAGGAAAACGAGGTTAAAGGTTATGTCACGATCCAGAACGGCGGCGGCATTCGGGCTTCGATCCAAGCCGGGGACATCACTTTAGGCGACTTGTTAACGACGATGCCGTTCGGCAACAATTTGACCGCGTTGAAAATGACCGGGGCCGAAATTACCGCCGCGCTGGAAAACGGCGTCAGCGGTGTCGAAAATGGGGAAGGGCGGTTCCCGCAAGTTTCGGGGATGCGCTTCTACTACGATTCGACGAAGCCGGGCGAAGTCATCGATGACGTCACGGGCAAGAAAACGCAAAACGGGCAACGCATCGTTAAAGTTCAGATTCAAAGCGAAAACGGCACTTATACGGATATCGATCCCAAAGCTTACTACATCGTAGCCACCAATTCGTTTATGGCGGGGGGCGGGGATTTCTACGCTTCCATGAAACAAGCCAAAGACGATGGACGGTTTTATGAATTAAATCTGGTGGATTATGAAGTGTTCCGTGAGCATCTTGCCACAGTAGGAACGGTAAAAGGGACCACTCAAGCTCGAATTACGGATCTGAAAGGAACCGCGCTTCCGGCGGAAGCCGGCGGAGCATCACCCGTAGTCCCAGGCTCAACTCCGGCGACGGGTTCGGGCGGTTTCACGGACATCGCCTCTGATCCTCATGCTGCCCTGATCGAAGAAGCAGCTGCAGCCGGGATCGTGAAGGGGTATGGCGACGGAACATTCCGTCCTGCCGCTGAGGTATCGCGGGCAGAATTCGCCGTCATGGTCAGCCGGGCGTGGCATGTCCCAGAAGCTTCTGAAATGGCCGGATACGCCGATATTTCCGATGTCCCGGAATGGGCCTTGCCGGCGGTCAATGCGCTGAAGGCAGCCGGGACGCTTGAAACGTTCGGAGATTCTAAGTTCCTTCCAAAAAGTACGCTAACAGTGAAAGAAGCCGCGGCGGTAATCGCTGAAGCATCCGGCAAGGAAGTCGATCTGGCCGGCCTTGCTGCTGAAGCCATGGTTACACGCAGTGATCTGGTACTGTTGTTAACGACTGTTCTTAAATAAGAAACTCACACACCGTCTATTTTTAGGCGGTGTGTTTTCGTGTGTATTCTCCTTGCATTTATGGCCTCAATTTGCATATAATCGCCTCAAACTTTTGAAATGGGGGGCATGGAAGATGGAGGAGATCGAGGCGTGGTACGATAGTCAATATGATGAATGGGCGCGGCTGGAAAGGCATAAAATTGAATTCGACATCACCAAACGTTATCTAGACGCGTATATCACCGGGGAAAGTCTGCAAGTGTTTGATATCGGCGGCGGTCCCGGAAGATATGCCATTTACCTTGCTGAAAAAGGGCATCAAGTAACCCTGCTGGATTTATCGAAGCGCCACCTTCAAGTGGCGCGTGAGAAGGCCGAAGAGCACGGCGTCTCTTTGTCGGGTTACTTTCATGGGAATGCTCTGGATTTAAGCGAAATTCCTCAAGAATTTGATGTCGTTTTGCTTATGGGTCCGCTTTATCATTTGGTCAAGGAAGCCGATCGTCAGAAGGCGGTGGAAGAGGCATTGGGTCGCTTAAGACCCGGAGGCCTCCTCGTTGCTTCATTTATTTCAAATTATGCGCCGCTTCAAGATTACCTGGCCGATCTGCTCCCGATTGAATCGGTGGACGCGCTTTTAGGTTATTTAACCCATGGAGTAAATCAGGCGTCTGAAGGCTTCACCACCGCGTACTTCACCGATTCGAAGGAAGCCCGTAGCTTCATGGCAAGCTTCGGGCTGACGGAATTGGCCTTTGCCGGCGTCGAAAATATATTAGGCAGCAAAGAGAATGAAATCAACCGGTTAACCGATGACGAGTATCAGAAATGGCTGCAGATCGGGTACCGCCTAAGCCGCGACGAGTACCTGCTGGGGACCAGCCAGCATTTTTTATATCTCGGACGGAAATCGTCCGGAACTCCATGATCCCTAACTTGTGTCATCGCATAGAGTAATCCTTCGGCCAACCCCGAATCCACACCTGCTCCGCCGGAAAATGAGTTTGAGCAGCAATCCCAAATACGAGGTCATCATCAAACCGCTAAGTGATTTAAGACCAAGAGTGAAGTTAAAAAAGGGAGAAGCCAATAGGGCCTTTCCCTTTTTTTTGTCAGGAATGGTTCGTCAGACTTTGTTGCTTAATCCGATCGATTTCTTGAAATAATATCTCTAAGCAGCTCTCTGCCTATGGTTGACAAAGGGGACCGATGAGGAATATACTACATATGAACAAATGCTCATATGTAGTTTTTGACGAAGGGATGCGACTAACTATGGAAGCCGGTATTTCTGCGGTTAAACGCAAATTGGTACTGGAAGGCCTGGATTGTGCGAATTGTGCATTGAAAATCGAGAACGGGGTCCGGAAAATTGACGGGGTTTCGGCTTGTTCGGTGAACTTTGCCAACAAAACGTTGACTATGGAGATCTCGTCGGACCGTTCGGATGACATTCTGGAGCAGACAAAGAAAAAAATCCGCACACTTGAGCCGGGGATCAAAGTATTAGAATACGGAGCGGCTGGACGGCAAGCGGAAAGGCAACAGGGAGGGACCTCCCAACCGCATCACGCGCATCATCATGACCACAACCATAACCATGATCACAATCATGATCATAGTGCTGAGGCGTCGGAGGAGGGACACGGACATTCCCATGACCATGGGGCGCAAAGTATCAAAATTATGGTCGCTCGTTTGATCGCGGGACTTGCCATTGGGGTGGCGGCGTACACATTATCTCTAAGCCGGGAACTTGAACTGATTCTGTTTCTGGCCGCCTACCTTATCGTCGGCGGGGATATCGTGTTCAAGGCGCTGAAGAATATCGTAAGAGGTCAGGTGTTCGACGAATACTTCCTCATGTCGATCGCGACGGTCGGCGCTTTTGTAATTGGGGAATACCCCGAAGGCGTAGCTGTCATGCTCTTTTATCAAGTTGGCGAACTGTTCCAAAGCTTGGCCGTCAACCGATCGCGGAAATCGATCAGTGCGCTGATGGACATTAGACCGGATTTTGCCAATTTGAAAACGGGCGAGGAAATCAAACGCGTAAGTCCGGAGGAAGTGCGGATCGGCGATTTGATCGTCGTGCGTCCCGGTGAGAAAGTGCCGCTTGACGGTAAAGTCATCGAGGGGAAATCGGCAATGGATACTTCGGCATTAACCGGCGAGTCCGTGCCGCGCGAGGTGACTGTCGGCGATGACGCCCTTAGCGGATTTATTAATAAGAACGGGGTTCTGACGATCGAAGTGACCAAGGAATTTGGGGAGTCCACCGTCGCCAAAATCCTTGATCTGGTAGAGAACGCAAGCAGCAAAAAGGCCCCGACCGAGAACTTTATTTCGAAGTTTGCCCGTTATTATACGCCATTTGTCGTTATTATCGCAGCATTGCTGGCCGTTCTGCCTCCGCTGTTCTTCAGCGGCGAGACCTTCTCGGACTGGGTGTACCGGGCACTGGTGTTTCTGGTCATTTCTTGTCCTTGTGCCTTGGTGGTTTCCATCCCGCTCGGTTTCTTCGGCGGCATCGGCGCTTCTTCCAAGAACGGCGTTCTCGTCAAAGGCAGCAACTACCTGGAGGCGTTGAATGACGTCAAATACGTTGTATTTGATAAAACGGGGACGTTGACCAAAGGCGCATTTCAAGTTAACGGGATTTATCCGCAAAATGGATGGACAGAGCAAGAGCTGTTGCGCCAAGCCGCTTTTGCCGAAATGCATTCTACCCATCCGATTGCCCAATCCATCAGGGAAGCTTATGGACAGGAATTGAATGAAGAGCAGATTACGGATTACAACGAAATCTCGGGGCACGGCATTCAGGTTCATTTTGAAGGCAGGGAGGTACTGGCCGGGAATTCCAAGCTTATGCAGCGGGAGAATATTCCTTTCACTGCGCCAACCGAGCTGGGAACCCTCGTGCATGTTGCGATCGACAAACAATATGCCGGATATTTGGTGATTGCCGACGAGGTCAAAGCGGACTCGGCACTAGCGATCCGTATGCTGAAAAAGCTCGGCGTGAAGAAAATCATCATGCTGACAGGCGATATTCGGGCGGTAGGAGAAGCGGTCGGCCAAAAGTTGGGGGTAGACGAGGTGCGCTCCGAGTTGCTGCCACAGCATAAGGTCGAAGAACTGGAGAAGCTCGACAGCCAAAAATCGAAGAAAGAGAAGATTGTGTTTGTCGGCGACGGAATCAACGACACGCCGGTATTGGCCAGAGCCGACGTCGGCGTGGCCATGGGTGGCCTCGGATCCGATGCGGCTATTGAAGCCGCGGATATCGTCATCATGACCGACGAACCTTCCAAGCTGGCTTCCGCGATGCAGATCGCACAGAGAACCCGGCGAATCGTCTGGCAGAATATCCTCTTCGCATTGCTCGTCAAAGCGGTCTTTCTGCTTCTGGGTGCCTTTGGGATTGCCACGATGTGGGAAGCGGTATTCTCGGATGTGGGCGTAACGCTGCTCGCAGTTCTGAACGCGATGCGTGTATTGAAGATCAAACCCAATTTGGTATAACGTATAATTGAAGCAAGGACTGTCCCGCAAGCCAATGAAGCTGGCGCGAGGCAGTCCTTGTCATTTTTTTCGGTACATCGCATTATCCGTGGTTCGTGTGCTGAAGGGTTTGAAGGAAAATTTGCTCAATATGCCCGTCGTCGAGTGAATAGTAGACGGTTTTCCCAACCTTGCGCCGCTTAACGATTCGGAGATTGCGCAAATATCGCAGTTGGTGCGAAACGGCGGATTGCCCCATGTCGAGGAGTACGGTCAGGTCGTGTACACAAAGCTCATGTTTTAGCAGGGCGCTGATGATCTTGACGCGTGTTGGATCACTGAAAGCCTTAAACCAGTCAGCAAATTGAATTGCCGCTTGGTCGTTAATAAGCTCCGCCTTGATGGCCTCCAAATCCGCAGTTGAGCCCGCGCAGTTCGTTTCGCATTCTTCCATCGCATTTATAGACTGTGTCATGAATGATCACCCTTCTGTTAAACGAAATTATTACAATTAAGCGACCGTTGTCATCACAATAACATATCTGGGCCACAACGAGCAAGAAATGTTGCAAAACCGGAGGGATGAGACTTTTTCTTGTGACTCAAAAGAAGAACATTTGTTCTTTATGTTGTTAGCGGACAATGCTACAATAGAAAAAACAATTGAAGAAAACTATGTTACTCCTGGGAGGGAAGAGAAGTGGCCGAGATTCTTTTATTTCACCACGCACTTGGGCTTACAAAAGGGATTCACCTATTCGCCGACGAACTTAGAGGAGAGGGGCACACTGTACACGTGCCTGACCTTTTCGACGGTCGCTCGTTTAATTCCATCGAGGAAGGCATGACTTATGTCGAAGAGCTTGGGTTCGAAGAGATCATAAAGCGGGGGACAAGTGTGGCTGATGAACTGCCACGTTCGATGGTCTATATGGGATCTTCGCTCGGGGTAGTGCCGGCCCAGAAGCTGGCCCAGACCCGTGAAGGCGCCCGTGGCGCGTCGTTCTTCTACTCCTGCGTTCCGAGCTCCATGTTTGGAACTCCTTGGCCAGCGGATCTGCCGGTGCAGATTCACGCTATGGACGCGGATCCTTATTTCGTTGCGGAGGGGGACATCGAAGCAGCGCGCGAGCTTGTGGCGTCAGCCCATCATGCCGATCTGTTCTTGTACCCGGGCGATCAACACTATTTTGCAGACAGCAGTTTGTCATCGTATGACGCTGACGCAACGGCACTGCTGATGCAGCGGGTACTTGAATTCCTCCGGCGTTTGGATGAATCATAATAGATGAAAGAATGCATTAAATATAAGTATATCGTTTAATCATTTTCGATATCCTAACCATAAATCGTTAGACTGATCTTATCACTGCCCCAAAAGGAGCTAATCTGTCATGTCGAAAAAGACTATTTTGATTCATCAAATATTTTTGATTAATACTTGAATTCTCCAATTGGTCGTGTTACGATTCATTCATCAAAATAATTTGATTTAAGGAGGTTGTCTAATGTTCAACTACTACTTGCATGAACGTCTCATGGAGTATCGGCAAAAAGAAATTGACAAAAAAGCACGACAAGCGTGGAAATGGACGACGATGAAAGAGGAGCGGAAAGAAATCAAGCCTCCACAAAGTAACTCACAATCCTACGTGTATTGCTGCCCAGCTTGCTGCTGAAAGGAGGTATTTACGTGATCAAAGAACTCCTGACTATTCCACAAACTCAAGAGTCTGTTGATTTTGCTGGGTATGAAACCAAGTTCAAAGCCTTAGCTGATCAAAAACGTTTACAGATTATGTATGAGCTCACTCAAAAGGGGAGTGTATGTGTCTGCGACCTGGTCGAAATCGTAAATATGCCTCAGTCTAAACTGTCTTACCACTTAAAGATTTTACTTGATGCGGGATTAATTACTCGAGAGACGAAAGGGACTTGGAGCTATTACGAGTTAAATCATACTGAAGTAAATCGATTATTATCTCCCGAGCTATGCTGTATCTTCCGAAAAATAGACCATCAACCAAGCGGTGGTTGTTGTTCATGATCCCACATAGTGGGTTTCATTTTGGACTATTAATCAAAATAAATTGATTTACTAAAGGAGAGATGTGATATGAGCCAAACGGGAGATGACGAAGTTCGTCAGCATGTACGTAACCGTTATAAACAAATTGTTCTTGAGAGTGCTTCTACATCCTATTGTTGTACGCCAAGTTCTTCAGCAACGGGGTGCTGCGGAACACCTAATGAAGTATCTTCGAAACTCGGATACTCGGATGTAGAACTGTCGACTGTTCCATTAGGATCGAATCTTGGCCTTGGTTGTGGAAATCCTCAGGCCATCGCATCACTGAAGCCAGGGGAGGTCGTTCTCGATTTAGGTTGTGGGGCTGGCTTTGATTGTTTTTTGGCATCCAAGCAAGTGGGGGAGTCGGGTAAAGTTTACGGAGTAGATATGACACCGGAAATGGTAAGCCGTGCACGAACTAATGCTCAGACTAACGGATACAAGAATATTGAGTTCCGATTTGGCGAAATTGAGCATTTACCTATGTCAGATAACTCAGTAGATGTAATCATTTCAAACTGTGTAATTAATTTGTCTCCGGATAAACCTCAAGTGTTCCGTGAAGCCTTCCGTGTGTTAAAGCATGGTGGTCGTTTAGCCATTTCTGATGTGGTGGCGACTGCAGCCATTCCGAAAGAAATTAAAGGGGATCTTGATTCTCTGGCCAGCTGTATATCTGGTGCATCTATGGTAGATGAAATCAAAGAGATGTTAAAACTGAGTGGATTTACGGATATAGTTGTTGAACCTAAAGATAATTCACGTGAATTTATTAAAGACTGGGTACCGGGTGCGAATATTGAGGACTATATATTGTCGGCAGTCATTAAAGCAGTTAAACCATACTAATTCAGAAAAAGCAATTTATTTAATCGATAAGAGGAAATAGACTGTACTTGGGATACAGTCTATTTCTGCAGACTACACCTACAACAATCTAATAATTAAGAACCAGTTGAATTACTTTTCATTATGAATAGGTGCACTGAATATTATTACGTAAAATAATAATTTGACGAAATAATATAAATGGATTATTCTAGAATCAGGAGGTGTGCGTTCGACATGGATAAAACCACGAAATCACACTATATGAGCCGCATTGATGAGAAACTAACGGAATTGCCTTGGTATGTTGCCGAATACATAGATACACGTAAACGCAAGCTGTCGCATACTACGTTATTGAACTATTGCCACGATTACATTATCTTCTTTGATTGGCTCGTGGCGGAACGTTTTGCAGCTCCCAGCCGTAAAGATGTTGAATTGTCGATCCTCGAGAAACTGACCGTTCGGGAAATCGAAAGCTTCCTGACCTTCCTGGAATTTCAATTAGGCAACTCGAAATTGACGATCAACCGAAAGCTGTCCGCGTTGAAGTCGTTATTCGATTACCTGCAAAATAAAGCTGAAACTCCAGAGCTTAAGCCGTATCTCGAACGGAATGTGATGGTCAAAATTGAATTTAATGCCATGAAGGAAACTCAGGAAACGATCGCCAATCGCATGGAAGGCAAAATTTTGCGAGCGGACGATTTTGAACTGTTCCGACAGTTTGTTGCCTACGATTTTGGCGCACAAAACCGCGATAATAAGCGGCTGTATCTGTTTCACGAATTGAACCGCGAGCGTGATACGGCCATCGTTTCTTTGATTCTTGGATCGGGATTGCGCTTATCCGAAGTTGCCGGCATCAACCTGGAGGATCTCGACATGAACAAAGGTTTGGTCCGGGTCATCCGCAAAGGCAACAAGGAACAATACGTGTACTTCAGTGAACAAGCGAAATCGGATTTGGAGAATTATTTAAAGGTTCGCGACATCCGATATAAACCGGAGAAATCCGAAACTTATTTGTTTATAGCAGCGCCAATCGGGCGCAAAGGCAGAAGCCGGAGATTAACTCCAAGATCCATCGAAAAGCTGATCGAGAAATACGCCACTGCTTACGGCAAACCGGCCTTAACCGTACACTCGCTGCGGCATTCCTTCGCAACGCGTTACCATCAGGAGAACAACGACGTGCCGCGTCTGAAGAATCAATTAGGCCACTCATCGATCCAGACAACGATGATCTACACACACTTAACGGATGAAGAAATGCGTAAGGCCGTTATTAATATGGACAAGTAGGACAAGTAAGGCATCCGCAATAACGACCGCCGGAACGTATCAAAACCGGTTCCAGCGGTCTTTCCGATTAGACTTTTTCACAAAACCCGTATTTTGTACATATGTATATCGACCATTCTGGTCGACAAATGAGGCTAGTCTTTTGACTTTTTCCTCACCAGCAAATTGATCATGTTCCCCTGTTATAAATAACACGGGACATTGAATACTTAATTCAATAGAACTCATTAGGACATTCCCCTTTTCTAGCGGCAGCAATTACAGTAATGTAATCTTGTATCATCTCTCGAGTCACGCTCATTTCGATAAGATATAAGTCGGCCAGTGTTTTTTTTAGTTGCAGCAGCGTTTCTCTATCATCTGCATCTGCTGGAACCGGCGTGTATTGCACTAGATAAACAGTTCTTGCAATATCATATAAAAAATCTCCACGGTACACGTTCATAAAGTCTATTACAGTGGTTTGCCCATTTAATAGTAATATATTGCCGGGATAAAAATCACCATGGCAAAGTGTATCTCCATCTTTTAATCTACTCAAAATATCTAATACTCTTTCCTGCTCCTCTACGTTAAGCGATGACGCGTTTAATATATTAGATTTCAAAAATTCTTTACAATCGGGTACATTGTTAACTTTGTTTAGAACTATTGACTTATGTAGACTAGCCATGTATACCGCACATCCCTGGAGGTCACCGGTTTTCAATACCCAATCCAGCAGAGTTTCACCCTCCACTCTGTCATATATAATGCCGACTTGCTCTTCATAATAAATCATTTCGTATGCCTTTGGTTTTGCAAAATTCATAAGATTGATTGCCTTCGCATTAAGAAACTCTCTCTCTACAGCCAAAGTAGGATAGCCTTTAACGAAAAGCTTAAGCACTTTACCTTCTTCCCACTCATATACAGTTGCTGTATTTCCTTTACCTATTATTTTCTCATATTGCATTTCTCCCCCACCTTTTTTAAAGATAGTTTAATGAAGCGCCCGCCAGTCTAATATTTTTTTTCTTTGATACTCTACATAACACTATAGTCTAGCCGCCCAGCAGCGTCATCTGTTCTTTCATATAACGCGTGCCGTGAACGACATTCTTGGGGCTGACCTGATCGATTCGTTCGAGGTCCTCCTTCGTGAGAAGGATATCAGCCGCGGCTGCATTTTCCTCCAGGTACTTGATACGCTTCGTCCCTGGGATAGGCAGCGCTCCGCCCGCAATCGTCCAGGCAAACGTCTGATTGACTCGTCAAAATAAAAACCCGTTGGAATTAATCATCAACGGGTTTAAAAATTCAATTTTTTAGCATTCTCATCAGATTAATGTCACGACTTATTAGAGTCTGCGGCTTTTTGGACGCAGCGCCCAGGAAGCTATGCAAAGCACGGCATAGAAAAGTGGAAGAATAACATGGAATCCACCTACCCCATAATCATGAGCGAAGACATGAGATAAGGCCGCACCCGTCATTAGAAAGAACATACCGCTGTAAGCCCATTCCTTAAGACGGGGAAAACCTGGCATGATGATCGCAAGGACTCCAAGCAATTTCCAAGTCCCGAGAATATTCGTGATATATAAAGGGAAACCAATATCAGTCACTAAATCGACATTGCCACCATATCGCACCAATTGTCCGATCCCGCTTAATGCAATAGAGAATGCTAGAATGATGGTGACGGTCCAATAAGCGGCCGTCCTTCCGATATGACGGGTTCCAACCTTCGCGATCTTTTCATTACTGGTAATTGTACTCATTTCTATTCCTCCTCGTTTATTGAGTTCTTTTTATTTCTTCACAACCGGAATCCACATTTCTCCATCAACAAGGTTTATGCTGCCATCATCCCAGCTCCTTTTTTTGATCAGATCATTTGTTTTTCTTGATGGGTTAATCATAACGATAAATTATGTCAAAAAATGATACTGTTTAAAGGAGCCAATTAAAAGTTCATAAAGAATTATCGCTAAACCACTTGACTCGTGAACGTATTATCAGTATAGTGTGAATCAATTCATACCCATATTAAGGAGTAATCTATGCCAAAAAATACTTTCTTTCGTTTAGATGAAGCAAGGCGCGAGGAAATATCTAATAGAGCTATGCATCTTTTTGTTGATCATCTTTACGAGGATATAACTATGAAGATGGTTTTGGAGAGTTTGTCCATGCACCCCGGAACCTTTTATCGGTATTTTGAAGACAAAGACGACCTTTATTGTCTCTTAATACGTAATGTGACCCAGAAAAGAGCTGCGTATTTTAATAACAGTCATGAAGATTCCCTTTTCCAGTTTTTCCTTACTGGCTTATTAGGGAACGTGAATGGCATTGTGACCGAGCCGCTGAATGAGTTGGAAATCAAACTGACTGAAACACTTTTATACATTCCTGAGAACATTTTACTTAAAATCTATCTGAATGTGCTAAAGGGCGAGTCCTTCCCCTTAATCAAGGGCATTTTACGCCGAATGAGGGTTGATGGATATCTCCGACCGGATATTGACGACGACCTGATTTCTTTTATGTTTGAGTCCATGCAGTTTAATCTAGTCATGTTTTTTAGGGAATTCGATATTAAGGACTCTAAGCTGCAACATAAGATCAGCAAGTACTTTGCTGACTTTATGAGCCATGGGCTGCTTGAAGATCATAAATATTCTGAAATGGTTAAGGGGGAACAAGGAAAATGAAAACTTATGACGCATTTCCAGAACCAATTGGCAGCTATACTGTCGGTCGAACCCAGATGGATTTTGAGTACACGGCATCAGATCACTCAAACAGAGAACTGACAGCGTTTGTGTACTATCCGTCCGACAGTAGCGAAGGTAAAACTACATCAACGTATATGTTTCCTGAAGTCTACGGGATGTTTAATGAACAGCCACTTGTCACTGCGTTGAAAGATGCTTACTCTATAGATATCAAGACCCAGTGTTATGACGATCTTGCTCTCTCCGGGAAGGAAAAGCGCTATCCGGTATTATTCTATGATTGCGGCGGGGGCGGCTCTCCAGAATGGGGTACCGTGATCTGCACAGACTTGGCAAGCACGGGATATGTTGTGGTAAGCATCGGCCATCAGAACAGCACGATGTATAAGCGTAAAGACGGGCGTCTGTTTAATGTATCGAAGGATTTTTCGGATATCATTACGGCGTTTTCTGAAGATCCGGAGATGGTGGCGTTGGCTGGTAAGATGGAGATGCGGCCTGACGATGAAACGGCCATTGAGATGTGCCGTAACGTACTTACACTGCCGATACTTGCCAAGTTAACAAAGTATAGCGAATTACAGGCAGAAGATATAAGGTATGTCGCCGATGCTCTTTACAAACTGGACTCTGGAGAGCTGAATTCCATCTTTAAGGGCAGACTGTTGCTTGACATCGGCATGGGCATAGTCGGACATTCTTTTGGAGGGGCTACGACGGCGATCGTTTGCCGGGACGACGACCGGTTCGCCTGCGGGATTGGCTTGGATAGCGGCGCGTTCGGCCTTCTTGACAGCGACCTTAAGAAACCCTTCTTGCTGCTGTTTCGTGAACCGAACTATAATATGAATGCGATAATTGGCGCTAACAATAGCATGGAAACCTATTATTTCTCCGTTGATCGTGTTGGGCATTTAGATTACTGCGATATCGTGTTTACCAGTGTTAATGAGGAACTCAGAGGCGAACGGGATGCTATGGAGATGCGAAATCTTGTTACAGACTATACGAAGAACTTTTTTGGTCATTATCTACTGGAGAAGGCTGCAAGTATAGAAAGTCTGGCATACGATGGCGTGAATTTGATCAAGAAGACCAGCAACAAGTGATATAACCGAGAGGTTGCAGATAAACGCATGTCAAAGCGCTAGCCGTATAGACACAGAACCGATAACCCTATTACGCGGTGATCGGCTCCCGCTTATGAGCACGTGCTGCAGCCTCCACCCTTCCTTGATATGAGTATAAATCACTCCTAATTATATTTTCTTGAATTTTATATTTGATACCATTAAATAGGATAGAGCAAGCAATGTAATTACGGATAGAAGTGATAAACGATCCGTGCTCGGGGCAAACACCGAGCAGGTGGAGAGAATGAAACCTGCCACGGTAATTGGAATTCCACTGAAGGTGCCTTCAAATTTTTTTATATTAAACCGCGCTAACCTATACGAACCGCTGAGGACATAGAACAATAGCGCAACTATACTCACAATCTTCATCAAGCCAAGCTCAGCAAAATTGAATTTAAAATAAACAAGTAGTGCCGGAGCAATCCCAAAGGAAACCAAATCCGCTAAGGAATCCAGTTCTTTTCCGAATTCACTGCAAACATCTAATCGTCTGGCGATTCTTCCATCATATCTATCTATAAATGCTGCAATTATGATATACATGGCACTTGCGAAGTAATGTTGATTAATGACCTCGACAATGGAAAGTACCCCGAATGACAAATTAACAAAGGTAAGCAAATTGGGAATATTCTTTATAAACATAGTTTCTCCTCACTAATCATGCATTTTATTGTTTTTGGCTTATGATTTACAAGATTATGTGAGATTTCTTAAGATGAGGGGTACATATTTCTTAAGAATTCTTAAGTCACCCTATACTGTTTTATTTGAAATGACAGGTAACGTAATCTGAAGTAAAAAAGTATCTTTTCGGACCGATACTGCCATTGTCCCGTTGTGCTGCTGTATTATTTTCTGGCAACTCACGAGCCCAATTTTGTTGCTCTCTTCCTTTTCGGCCTCCTGTAAAATCTTATTCTCGACTGAAAGTTCGACCCATTGGGGTTTCAAGGAAATCTGAATATGAACGGGATGCGTTGGATCTGCGTACTTTCGAATATTTGAAAATAGGTTATCGAATACGCGGCGTATCGCGACCAAATTGATTTCCAGCAAAAATTTCTCATGGTTTGGCTCTGCCTGAACTTGAACATCTACATTCTCCAAAACCACCAGCTGCTCGTCAATGAGTTGATCGATAAGCGCTCTGCCCTCATAAATCTCATACTCCACATCTTCTTCTTCATCTGCAGAGGATACCGTAAAATATTCGAATAGTTTGTCCGACAGTGCTTTGATTTGATAAGCCTTTTCCCGGCTATTATGGATATACTGCAGTAAATCCTCATGGTTCTTATATTTGTTAAGCTCTATGATATCCATATATCCCAAAAGAATGGTAAGTGGAGTGCGCAAATCATGTGAAATTGCCGTGATCAATTCTCGATTGGCCATCCTGACCCGCTCCTCACTGCCGAGCCGCTCAACAAAAGATTTCCTCATCTCATCAATACTCTGGGCCAAAGAGGATAGTTCATCTTTTCCAGATATCGTAATGGAATAATCCAAATTTCCACCTTCAAGGATCTTAATCTCTTGTTCAAGCACACCAATATAGGATGTCTTCCTATTAATGATCAGTAAAAAGGAAACAATGAAGGTAACGGCTGCTATGAAAACACCGACAACCAAAATG
This sequence comes from Paenibacillus phocaeensis, assembly GCF_900021165.1. Lineage (GTDB taxonomy): Bacteria > Bacillota > Bacilli > Paenibacillales > Paenibacillaceae > Fontibacillus > Fontibacillus phocaensis. Next base: position 191,079 of record NZ_FCOQ01000022.1, read on the forward strand.
AGATTGTAGTATTGATACTCGTAGAAGCCTACCAAGTAGACCTGGGCATCCTGATCCGCAAAATGGATGGTGGTGATGGGGATTTCCGAAGGCACGAATTGAGTTAATAGCTCTTCATTAATAGCAGGATCAACCTCTTGATTTGAGGAGAAAATCAATTTCTCATTTGCAAAAATATACAGCTTCAAGTATCGTTCATGACTTATCCATGTAGATAATTGCTCATAATCGCGGGTGGACACGTTTTGGCTATTCACGAACTCTTCGAATTGTTTCAGCGCGTCTTGCTGCCTATTTTCCACAAAAGCGGATTTGCTTAAATAATTATTTAACACTGTCTCGCCTATGATTTGTAAAATGACGAAAACGCTTATAGAAATAACCAAAGAAATGAATACGGCCAGAATCAGCTTAAACTTCAGCTTTTTCCCCATGAGTAATCTATTCAATTTTGTACCCCTTCCCCCAAACCGTCTTTACATATTTAGGGTTTTGTGGGTCATCTTCCAGTTTGCTTCTCAAATTACGAATATGGACCATGACCGTGTTATTACAGGTATAAAAATAAGGCTGCCCCCAAACGCTCTCATAGATATTTTCAGCCGAAAACACCTTACGTCGTTTCTTAGCTAACAGCAGTAAAATCTGGTATTCAATTTCAGTCAAAGCGATTTCCTTCTCCCCCACAAATACCGTCTTTGCATCCTGGTGAATCGTAAGATCTTTAATGATAATATGTTCCGTCTCCTCAGTCTTCTCCTTGCCGCGATAGACATAATACCTCCGCAGTAAAGCCTTCACTCTCGAAACGAGTTCTGTGTAAGAAAAAGGTTTGGACAAAAAGTCATCACTGCCTGAAGAGAAGGCCAGTTGTTTGTCAGAATCCTGCGATTTCGCAGTAAGGAACAGAATCGGTGCGCTTGTTTTCTCACGAATCTCCAAACACGCCTTCAGCCCTGATTTATTAGGCATCATCATATCTAAAATAATGAGATCCGTCTCTTCATTTACTTTATCAATCGCATCTTGACCATCTATCGCTTCAATCACTTCATAATTCTCGCTTTCCAGCAATATTCTTACAATTTCTCGGATTTCACTATTATCGTCGGCAATTAAGATTTGCTTGTTCATCTGATCACCCCATCTAACATCAGTATAATAAGTGTTTTGTGCAACTACCAGTAAATACAGTCGACTTAAGAATTCTTCAGAAGTGATGTAGGTAACTCTTAATGTATCCTGTTTATACTAGAAAACATGAAGAGATCATCATACAAAGGAGTTTTTGAGCGGTGCCACAACTTTCGAAAAAAACAGTCGTAACCCTACTATTAGCTCTAACCCTCATATTGTGTATTGGTTTACTGATCTATTATTCTTCTGCCCTTATAGAGATTATGTCGTCCATGGACAATTTTAGCGCGTACATCCGCTCAACAGGTCATTGGGGTCCCGTCATGTTTATCTTATTCCAGATTCTTCAGATTGTAGTTGCGCCTATTCCAGGAGAAGTCGTACAAATTGCAGGCGGTTATATTTACGGGGTTACACTGGGGTCCTTGTATACTACAATAGGGTTAATATTAGGCTCAGCGATGGCTTTTTATTTCACTCGGTTTATCGGCCGCGACTCTATCTCAAAGATCCTGCAAAAGAAAAAGTATAAGTGGATGGCGTTCATTCATGATGAGAAAAAGTTTTCGGTTTTTTTATTTCTCTTTTTCGTGATTCCAGGTTTGCCAAAAGATTTGCTTGTTTTTGTTGCTGCTCTGACATCCATGAGTTCATTCCGATTTTTCTTGATCCTCATCGTTGGTCGTCTGCCGTGGATCATCGCATCTGCCGCTGTGGGGTCAACCATTCAAATGCAGCAATACAGCATAGCGATTATTATATCTGTGATCGCTGTTATCGGTTTTGTGCTCGGATATATCTATAAAGATAAAATCATGAAATACTAAAGTTTGGTAACACAACAAGGAGAATATATTTCAAGGTGGCAGATAAAACGAAAAAAGCCGCTTAATTAGCGACTTTTTGAATTACTCAGTCCAAAAGCGTGCTTATGCGAATACGGTCAATCTTGTCATCCTTGAGATGGAACGTCATTACATCCACATAGTTGGCCGGCGTATACCGGTATTCATCTTCCGCGCTGGTCGCTCCATTTCCCGTCAGGTTCCCTTCGGGATACGTTTTCTTAAGCTCTTCAAGACTGTCGCCGACTTTAATATTGCGGATTGTGGCATATTCAGGGGCGGTCATTTCAATCGTAGTGATATAGAAATCGGTCCCTTCTCCCGTATTGAAGGTTTCGATTTCGAGCCCTGGAAAGGTGTATAGATTTTTTGTACGGCCAATTAGCTGATCCATATTAGTCTTATCGTCTGCCGTATAGGTGTGGGATTTTTTCTCTTCCGCTTTCCCCAGCATGCTTTCGAGTTTTGCGTCATCAACGATATCGGAAAGGGCAATGGTATTGTCCTTGTAGACAAAAGCAAGCTCTTTCAGGATCACATTCCCGTCCTTGGGAATCGTTCCTTCCTTGATTACCCCGGAATCGGCGTTGCCGCCTGCCAGGTTACTGCCTGAAGAAGGTACGGGAGCCTCCGGCGCACTCTCCCTGGTCCCCTGACATCCCGCCAATAATGTCCAAAGAAGGACAATAGACAGCATTAGGGCAGCTGGTTTGCTTAATATTTTCATACGGATAACCTCCAAACTGTTTTTCTTAATCTTATGAAGTCATCTTACGAAAACAAATGATTAGTCTAATCACAATCTTGTAACATTCTTGTAACTTCACGCTAAGGGGAGCAGGATCGACACGGTAGTCCCGACGCCCACTTCGCTTTCCATCTCCAATTTACCGTCAAATTTCTCGACAATTTCTTTACATATGGAGAGCCCCAATCCGGAACCCTTGGCCACATGGGCATTTTCCGCCCGATAAAATCTCTCCTGCACCCGGGCAATTTCCTCTTCACGGATCCCAACGCCCTCGTCCCTTATTTGGATGACCCCCGTCTCCTGCCTGATAAACGTCTCGATTCTAACCCGTTTGCCGGTATGGGAATACTTTATGGCGTATTCTGGCGATAAGCTCCCGATTATCAAAAGGTTTGGTCAGATAATCTTCCGCCCCGAGCTCCAGTCCTAACACTTTATCTATAATCTCATTCTTCGCCGATAACATAATGACAGGAATGGCCTGTTTATGGGTGATTTCTTTACATAAGTCATACCCCGAATAATCAGGCAGCATTAAATCCAGTAAAACCAGGTCCGGTTTGAAAGCATCGAGCTCCTTGAGCCCCGTACCTCCGTCTTCCGCTGTCCGCACCTCATAATTTTCCCGTTTAAGCACAAGCTCCATTAAATCTCTGAGGGCAGCTTCATCATCAATAACAAGAATCTTCTTCACGCGATCCCTCCTCTCCTTACAAAGTTATTGTTATCGTATTATAGTATCAAATACATGGTTAAACACCAGTCTCCGGCGTTGCATTAGTTGAGGCTTGAATGTGTCCGTTAATCCCACTCAAAGGCCCCTGTGTACAATTGATAATAAATCCCTTTAGCTGCCAGCAATTGCTCGTGATCCCCGCGTTCCTTGATTTGGCCTTTTTCAAGAACCATAATGGCATCGGAATTTCGTACGGTAGATAACCGGTGGGCGATCACAAACACGGTTCGGCCCTCCATCAGATTATCCATCCCCTTCTGGACCAGCGCTTCTGTTCGTGTATCGATGGATGAGGTTGCTTCATCCAGAATCATGACGGGCGGATTGGCAATCGCCGCTCTGGCAATCGCCAGCAGTTGACTCTGTCCCTGTGACAGTCCATTGCCGCTACCATCAAGCCGGGTCTCATACCCGTCAGGCAAACGTTCAATAAAACTCGCCGCATACGACAGCTTCGCTGCCTGGATCACCTCATCATCACTGGCCTCCAGCCTCCCGTATCGAATGTTCTCAGCGACCGTACCCGAGAACAGATGGGTATCCTGCAGGACAATTCCCAGAGAACGCCGCAAATCTGCTTTTCGAATACGCTGAATATGAATGCCATCATAGATGATCTCGCCTTCTGTAATATCGTAAAAACGATTGAGCAGATTGGCTACGGTAGTCTTGCCCGCACCCGTTGCGCCTACGAACGCGAGTTTCTGTCCAGGCATGGCATATAACGTCATATTCTGAAGTACCTGTTTCTTTCCGTCATACGTAAAGCTGACGTCCTTAAACTCCACTTTGCCTTTCAGTACAACGCTTGTTCCGTCCTCCAGTTTCCAGACCCAACCGTCCTGATTCTGGTTTTTCTCCAAGGTCACACGGCCCTCATCTGCTTCAGGCTGTTCATCCATCAGGTTAAAGATCCGCTGAGCCCCTGCAAGTGCTACGACAAACATGCTGACTTGCGAGGAAATTTCGGCAATGGGCATTGTGAAATTACGGGATAAACTCAGAAAAGCAGCGATAATTCCCAGACTCAGACCGGCATTCCAGTCCGATAACGCCATAGCTCCGCCTGCAATGGCCACAAGCACGTAGATTAGTGTGGCCAGATTCGCATTGATTGGCATGAGGATATTCGAATATTTGTTAGCTGTCGCCGAGTCGTCAAATAATCTATCATTCAGACGGGCGAATTGTTCCATCACTTTTTGCTCGCGACCGAACACCTGCACCACTTTTTGCCCATGAATGATCTCCTCGATATATCCATCCACCACACCGATCGATTCCTGCTGCCGGAAAAAGTGCTGGGTTGCCTTAGTACCCACGGTTTTGGTAATCCAAAGCATGGCAAGCGCACCAAGCACAACCACGATCGTTAACGGCACATCCAGATACAACATCGTACCGAGAACGACCAACACGGTCACCGCAGTGGACAACAGCTGGGACAATCCATCCGTCAGCATCATGTTCAGCGTGTCCACATCGTTCGTGTAATGACTCATAATATCCCCGTGGGCTTTACGGTCAAAATATTTAATCGGCAGCTTCTGCATGTGATCGAATAAGCGGTCACGAATCCTCTTCATAATCTGCTGTGAGATCGTAATCATCAGCCGTTTCGAGACAAACGTACTAATGACCCCACCAGCGTAGATGACAGCCAGAATGATTAAATCCTGTAACAAGGCGTCAAACACGGGATTCTGATTTCCGAGCAACGGCGCAATATAGTCGTCGATCAACAATCGCAGAAAGGCCGCCGAAGCGACAGAGACGGCGGAACTAACCAGAACCAGGAACAGCGCCAATGCCGTTCTGAATTTGTAATATTTAAAGTAGGCTAGCAGACGTTTTATTGTCCGGCCGTAATTGATGTTATCCATCCAGTGCTTCACCGCCTTTCGTCTGTGTATAATAGGCCTCTTGATAAATGGTATTTCTGCCAAGCAGTTCCTGATGGGTTCCGATATCCACCATCTTGCCTTCATCCATTACGACAATCTGATCAGCATCTTCAACAGATGCAATACGCTGGGCAATCATAATTTTGGTTGTATCCGGTATGCTTTCCTTGAAAACGTTGCGGATTAACGCGTCTGTCCGTGTATCTACAGCGCTGGTGGAATCATCCAGAATCAGAATCTTCGGTTTTTTGAGCAAAGCTCTGGCAATACACAGTCTCTGCTTCTGACCTCCCGAAACGTTCGTACCGCCTTGTGCCAAGTGAGTGTCATATCCATCCGGGAACATGGAAATAAACTCATGTGCCTGCGCCGCTTTGCATGCTTCAATCAGCTCTTCATCGGACGCATTTTCATTGCCCCAACGCAGGTTCTCCTTAATCGTGCCTTCAAACAGGACGTTTTTTTGCAATACCATCGCGACCTGGCTGCGAAGCACACTTAGATCATATTCCTTCACATTGACTCCACTGACAAGGACTTCACCCTCGCTGGCATCATATAGACGTGGAATCAGTTGCACCAAGGTGGACTTTGCACTGCCCGCAGCTCCTATAATACCGATCGTCTGTCCCGAAGCAATTCGCAGATTGATACCTGAAAGAGCATCATTCTCGGCTTTATCGGAGTAACGGAAGGACACCTTACGGAATTCAATCTCTCCACTGTGCAGCTCTGTAACTGGCGATTCGGGGCTGGTGATGTCCGGCTGTTCACTTAACAGGTCATGAATCCGTCCCGCCGAAGCACGAGCAATGGCGACCATAATGACAACAATGCCCAGGGTCATCAAACTCATTAGAATTTGCATCGAATACGCGAATACACTGGTAAGCTCGCCGGTAGTCATGCTTCCACCCACAACCAGTTTGGCTCCAATCCAGGAGATGATCAGCATCACGGCATACAGCACAATTTGCATCAGGGGAAGTTCGTACGATAGAATGCGTTCTGCCTTAACCATCTGTGCAAATATCCGCTGGGATACAGCCTGAAACTTGGATACCTCACGCTCTTCACGCACATAGGATTTCACGACCCGAATGCCGCGTACATTTTCCTGAACAACTTTATTCAGATCATCGTAACTGCCAAAGGCTCGCTCAAAAATCGGAAAAGAATACTTCATGATGAGGATCATGCCAATGGCCAGCACAGGGATAACAACCATGAACCAAGCAGCAATGGACGGGCTGATGCGATACGTCATAATCGTCGCAAAAATCATCAACACCGGACTGCGAAAGGCAATCCGGATAATCATCAAAAATGCATTTTGCACATGCGTAATATCCGTCGTTAGCCTGGTGACGATACCTGAGGTTGAGAATTTATCCATATTGGAATACGACAGCCCCTGCACATGACAGAACAGGTCGTAACGCAAATTTTTTCCGAACCCCGACATGGCAATCGCAGAATGCTTACCCGCCAGCGTTCCAAAGACCAGAGACACAAGGGCAAACAACACCAGAATCAAGCCGTACTTCATCACCTGATTCATCTGCCCCCCCGTGATCCCCTGATCAATTAATTCGGCCATAAACAGCGGGATAATGGCTTCCATGGCCACTTCACCAAGTAAAAACAAAGGGGTCAGCCACGTATCCTTTTTATATTCCCGTACACTTTGCAGTAATTTCCGTACCATAAGCATTCTCCTCATCTGAAATAAGCACACTGATCTGCGATCTAGAAGTAGACTCACGATCAGAACAGATGCTATTATAAACTGTATAGTAACTATACAGTCAATTCGCTCTTTTTGACCTGGGGGTACTTATGCATCCAAATGAAATGCTGTCCATTAGTGCTTTTTCCAAGCTGTCCGAGGTTTCGCGCAAAACCCTCATTTACTACGACCGCATCGGTCTGTTCAAACCTGCCTTTGTGGCGGATAACGGTTATCGCTATTACAGCCGTAGCCAGTTTGAAACGATCAGCGTTATTCATATTTTTAAAGAGCTGGGCATGTCTCTGGAGGAAATTCAGCAGCATCTCGGTGAACGTTCTCCGGAAACTACCCTTCGATTGCTGCGTAAACAGGAGGAAAATCTGCAACTGCAGATCGCCAAACTGACTCGGGCGAAACAAATGATTATACAGCGTGCGGAAAATATAGAGCAATCCATGCATCTGAACACCAACCAAATGCATGTCATCTGGCAACCTAAAACCCCCTTGCTGCTGAGCCGCCGCATCTACTCATCCAAAAAGGAGTTCCCAGAGGAGCTCTGGGAGGATTTTCGGGCGCGGCTGAACAAGGAGCATGCGCCACTTGGATACCCCAGTGGGGTCATCATTCCTAAAGAAGATCTGCTGAAGGAGGATGGCGACAAAATCTCCCATATGTACAGCTTCATGACGACAACGTATCACAAACAGGCCTATATGCCGGAGGGTTTCTATCTCGTGTCTTATGCCAGAGCAGATTACGGGGATACCGAGAAGATCTATACGCAAATCTTTGAATTTATCAAGAAGAAACAGTACATCATTAAGGGCGATGCTTACGAGGATTACATGCAGGATGAGATCGTATTGCAACATGCAGAGGATTATCTGGTTCGGGTAATGGTGCACATTGAGGAGCCGGCAGATACTTTATCCTATCAAGGGAATGCATAATGGGTACCAGCCTGCCCTCTAATAGGTACTCACCTGTACCCTCTAGTTGAAAAGAGGCAGCCAATCCTGTAGATTAGCTGCCTCTTTGATTTTATTGAGCTATCGTTTCCCTTTAGTTGAATCTGAAGTTCGCATAATTCCACGCCAGGTAAGTGGCCTCAAGGATTCCGATTCTCTCTTGCTCGCACACTACAGCTCCAGACTCTTAAGACAATTATTTACCACTTGTTGAGAATAATGATATTGAAGCTTGCCGTAGATAAATCCATATCTGTACGTCTCCACCGACATGATCAGAAAAATATACAATCTATATAATTCGATTCGTTTTAAATCTTCAGAACTAAGCACTTTATTATCGTTTAGCCTTCCGTTATAGCTCTTCCAGAACCCCGGCTCCTCTCTGACATCCTTGAATAAAAGAAATGCCGGCGGAAAATCAGCATACGGGTCCCCCCAGAAGGAGCGCTCAAAATCAATAATGGCTTCGATTTCATAGTCATTGCCGTTCAGAACGAGCATAATATTCCCCGGCCAAAGATCAAAGCTGACCAGACTAGGCGAATTAACAGCTTCTAGCAAATGCTCTTGCTTACGAACTACTCTCTCAATGCGTTCATATGGCAGTTTAACCTTCAGCCTCTCTCCGTCGGCAAGGATGGATTTCAACATGTGACGATAGGCTTCTCTCCAGGATGAGAATTGATACTCTGGTTTGTCGGTGAAATATCCAAAGTAATTCCCTCTAATCTGGTGTAGCTGAGCAAAATAATCGCCTAACTTACTCTTAAGGGACTCCTTCTGATTCTGGCTGATTTTTCTGCGGAGGCTGTGCATACTTTGACCTTTTAGCGCACTCATAAAGAAGTAATCACTAGGGATTAAACTTCTGCTGAAATCAGAGCAAATCACTCTTGGGGCCGGTATGGACGTTTCCGCGGATATTTTATGATACACTTCCACTTCTGTCTGCATTAGATGATGCTCATAAGAGAGCAGTTCCGTTTCAGGCGGAGACGATACTTTTAGCACTAGCGGTTCAAGTCCACCCGTTCTTTGGATCAGATATGCTGCATTAAACATCCCGCCTTTTAATTCCTGAATGGAGCTCAACTTTCCTTCATCTCCGAAATTCACTTCAACTAGTTTAGCGATTTGCGTTTCAGATAATCTGAATTTAGTTTTACTCTTCATCGTCCCTCCACTTTCCTGCTGGTTGGCGTCTATTTTAGCTAGGAATGATCGGCGACATCTAATTCAGATACAATTTTTGTATATTCCCGGCCATCATCCTTGCCTTGAATAGGGTACCATACTTGGGCGAAAAACGGCTCGCGTTTAGCGCGTTCTTTGTAATTCCAGGTTTCGCGCTCACATTGAGGGCAGAAATGTCCACCCTCCAGAACCAGTTTGGGGCTGGCACTAAAGGTATGGCCGAATGCACATTTGAATTTGAGCTTATTCGTCCAATTCCCCGTCTCCATCTCTGTAGACAGGCATTCACCCCCGCGGAAGATGGCAGCCCCTTTCATATCTTCAATATTTAATTGTGAAGCAGGCTTATTCTCATCATAACCATGGTCAAGCTTAATCACTGTATTCCAGTCAGAGAATTTCTTCATCTCGGATAGCTTCTCCGGAATCGCCTCCCAGTTTGCCTTGCTTCCCCAATAAGCATCGATTTTCTCAAGATCATTATCCTCTATAAAACGCAGCGTTCCCCGTTCTTTCACAGCCTGCTTTTTCATTGTACGTTTAATCATAGCCCCCATGAATTTTTGCCCTCCCGGGAGCTTTGTGATGACCTTCGCCACGGGGACGAGTGCGCCAAGATTATCGAGGTAGCTCTGATAGAAGTACTCCATCGTATCCCGGCGGAAGTGGAAATAATCCTCCAGCTTGTCAGAATCCAGGTAGTATTGTCCATGGAAATTCCGGGTGGCATACCATTTAGGATCGATAACATAATCAAGATTGGTAATGCCAAGCTTGCCGTACAGTACTTGGTACATCTCAAGCGTGCTGACCCGGCAGCTTTCGCCTCCGCCAATATTGTAAATATGCTGCCAGAATGCTTGATCAAGCTCTCCGTCAATATCCTGGATGCACAGGTTACGCATTAATCGTCCTGAATCCCGGTCCGACACATACTCAAGCACATTTTCCAGACAATTATGGAACATAATCGGGTCCTGAATCTTGCTCATCGCAGGGCCCATAATCCCCGTCTGACGGAGACTCACCCAGTAGCTCAGTCCGGATTCAATCACCATACGCTCGGCAGCGATTTTAGAGACGGCATAGTAATCATACACACTTGGCTTGAGAGGGTCTCCGACACGTCCCCAATGGATCGGCGGCATACGGTCTCCTGTTTCAGCAATTGTACCAATATTTACAAAACGCGTTATCCCCGCACGGCCGCTTTTCTTAATAGCGTCAACAATGTTTTTAGCTGAACCATAGTTAATCTGCATGGCCCGTTCAGGAAACTCATCAGCCGTAGGAGAAACAAAAGCGGCGATATGAAGGATAATGTCGGCATCCTTCACACAATCCTCCACCAGGCTGCGATCCAACAAATTACCGTAGACTACTTTCACACCATTCAGCCCTTCATAGGGCTTGAGCTTCTCACGGCTGTTCGGATTGTCTAAATCAAAGAGCAGCAGTTCGCATTTCTCCAGATCGTTGATGAGCAGCTTTAATGTCTCTCCACCCATATTGCCTGCTGCGCCTGTAATCATGATCTTTTTTTTCTTCATTAATCGTTCACCTGCATCATTAGTTTATTGACAAGTCTTTCGTCTACCTTCATACTACAGACACGGTGTCTATTTAACAACCACCAGTTGTTTTATGCTTTGATGTAATCTAGACATTCGAGTGCGAAGTGTCTATTTATTATAGAAATTTTATGATTTGGAGATGAATGGACTATGAATCAGCGGGAACGATTAACCAAACTGCTGCTGAAACAGAGCCTGATCAGCTTGCTCAAAGAGAAAAAGATAAGCCAAATTAGCGTGAAGGAATTGTGCACCGCAGCAGGCATCAACCGCTCCACGTTCTACTTACATTATGCCAATGCTTATGACCTGCTTGAACATGTTGAACTGGAGATTATTAATAACACAAGTGCCTATCTGGATAAAATTGAAGCGGGAGACAACGGCACTACTTACATCCTGGCATTTCTAGAATACATTAAAAAGGATGAGGAGCTATTCACTGTCATGCTCCTCACCTCCAATGAAAACGTGTTATTTCCCAAACGCCTGCTGAATGAAATCCTCAAGAATATTGATAGCCAGCTTCAACTCAACGTACCTGAACGGTTGAAACGGTATACTTATTCTTACCTGGTCAATGGAAGCCTGGCAATCATCCAGGAATGGATACAAGAAGGATTTATGATCTCCAGTAATGAACTGGCAGAGCTCATCTTCTCTTTGGCCGACCATTCCTTAGTGGCGATTGCACAGCTAGAAAAGAAGTGAGTAGCTTATTGCTGGCGGAACCTGGAATTGATCATATTCAGATTAATGTTGATTACGGCGTTCTTCCAGTTCTTTAACGATCTGAGGATACTTCTTATCTAAGTCGTACTTACGCAGGCAGAGATACGTAAGCACGAGTATTGCCACAGGAAGATATACAGTAAGAACAAGAATACTGGTTATTGCGGAATCAGGTTGTGCGGCTAATGTTCCATCATAATCCCCCATTGCCAGAATCCACCCGATCATCGCTGCGGCTAGACCCATACCAATTTTAACGCCAAAGCTGTTTGCACTATTGACCATCCCCACCAAACGCTTGCCTGTCTTCCATTCCCCGTACTCTACAGTATTATTGACGAGCACCCCGCCCACAGCCATCATTGGGATGGTTGCCAGAGTTGATATTCCACCGAGCACTAATGCAGCGACAAAGCTATACGGCATGAAACAGCGGATACCCGAGGCAGCGATTCCGACGATCAGCCCGATACGTGCAGTGCTGGAAAGGCCAAACTTTTTAATCATTGGACCCACGAGAGCGAAGCCTAAAAATACCGGAATTAAACCAATAGCACCCATGATTCCGATCAGATCCTCATTACCTAAAATATATTTGGTATAATAGATCCCCGTTGAGCCGTTAAGCGTATACATCATATTAATAAATAACTGAGCAAACAACATGATGATCCAATATTTGTTCTTAAACAGGAGCTTTATACTTTCCCAGAAGGGCACGTTATCGCTTTCATTTAAATTTACATTAGCATTGTTCTCTTTGGAGGAAAGGAAGGTCAGGACTAGGGCAATGGCTGACAATAATCCAAGCACGACTGCAACGATGATCCAAGCCTTCTGATCTCCGCCAAGCCTATTGGTCACAGGAATTAGTGCAATGGAGATAATCATTCCGATAATATATCCGAAGATTGTACGGGTAAGCCCCATCTTACCGCGTTCTTCAACGCTTTTCGTACGAATGGCCATTAAGCTGCCGAACGGAATAGCAATCCCTGTATAGACAATGGCAGATGCGAATACTACGGTGGCCAAAGCATAGATCGTTTTCACAGTGCTAGATGCATCAGCGGGAACTGTAAATAGCAAAATGATAGCGGCTAGTGCCGGGAGAGCCATCCACAACATCCATGGCCGTGCTTTCCCATACTTCGATTTTGTGCCATCAACGATACGTCCCATGAGCAGGTCCGAGATCGCATTAACAAACTTGGTGATCAGCATGATTGTACCTACTGTCGCTGCTGCAATACCCACCTTGTCTGTATAAAAGTAAGTTAACATCCCAATGAGTCCGTTAATGGAGTTAAGTGCAATTTGGGCTGCACCGTCACCTAAGTAATGGTGAGGCCGCATCGTTTTTTGGATACCCTGGGCATCAGTACCTAACTCTTTCGATTTTTTGGGTGGCGTTACTACCTCTGTACTGTAAAGCTCCGTTGTTTCATTCATTATTTTTACCCCCGATTGTCATATAATGATAACGCTTTCTTCTCCTTATTTTAATCCTCTGTTATGAATAGATATGGTATCCTAATTGTTTTTTTGGAAATATGATTGCTAGCTCTATATTTATTATAAGCGCTTTCATTCCTGTGATTTCTAGTTCACCTAAAAATAAAAAGGGCACTGCAGTTATCCTACAACGCCCCCTTGTTTTAACGCATTGCCCCCTGCTCTTTCGGTTCATTTAATGTTTTCAGAACCAGTTTAAACAACATTGCTGTTTCCTCAGGGGTATTGGTCAACAATTCGCTTATAGAGAAATTATACGCATATTGTATCATCGGGTGGTCTAACATCCCGGGGGCATGTTCTTCAATAATTTGAACAGCTATCGGCTCTTCGATGACTTCCTTAAGCGTGGAGTCCAAGGTAAACCGCTCGATGTCCAGATTGGTCTGTGTAGGATATCTGAAGCAGTAATCTCCAGAACCGACTTCAATCGGGTCTTCCTGCTCAGGCAGCTTAATGACCGCAGTAGTATTGGCGGGAATCGTCACATTGACGATAATTTCTCCATTCCTGCAAGACCATGAGCTTTTGATTTCTCCATATACCGAATGATAAGTGCCTTCTACCGCACTTATTCCCTTTATGAACTGGGGATGGATCAGGATCTTCTTAAATCCGGGTTCGATTTGATTAATACCAGCCAGCTTCCTGTACATCCATTCTCCAATAGAACCATACGCATAATGATTTAAGGAGTTCATGCCTGATGTATCGAAATCTCCATTCGGGAGAATGGAGTTCCACCGTTCCCAGATGGTTGTAGCTCCCTTCTTAACTGCGTACAGCCAGGACGGAAAATCTTCTTTCAGGAACAAGATCCCCGCAAGCTCATGCATTTGATTCTCAGATAATACATGACACAGATATGGAGTGCCTACAAAGCCGGTGGTAAGGTGATTCTTATGCTGGGCAATATTGGACTCCAGGGTCTTGCGGACCCTCTCTCTGTGCTTGTCATCCACCAGATTGAAGTGAAGAGCTAATACGCAAGCCGTTTGAGTTTCGCTGACTAACCTGCCGGTTGCGGAAATATACTCTTCCTGAAACGCTGATTTGATTTGGCGATGAAGCGTTTCGTATTGGGACGCATCCTCAGATTTATTTAACACTCTGGCAGTCTTGGCAAGCAGCTCTGTGGAATAGGCATAATATGCGTTAGCCACCAGATACACATCCGTAGCCCCGGTTCGCTCATTGCTAATCTCTTCCTTATCAAGTGCGAGCCAGTCTCCGTATTGAAATCCTGTCTGCCACAGCCCATTAGCCCCGCAGCGTCCAGTGATGTAATCAACCCAGCCCTTCATGCTGTCGTACTGTTGCTCAAGCAGCCTGAGGTCACCATACATTTGATACATGGTCCAGGGAACAATAACTGCAGCATCGCCCCATGCAGCAGCTCCCTCCTGATTCCCCAGGATATTAGGGATTACTTGCGGAACCCCATATTCTTCAGTCTGCTCAGAAGCAAGATCGCGCAGCCACTTCGTGAAGAAGGAGGCCACATTCATGTTAAAGGCAGCCGTTCCGGCAAATACTTGAGCATCTCCTGTCCAGCCAAGACGTTCATCTCTTTGCGGGCAGTCCGTAGGAATGTCAAGGAAATTACCGCGCTGGCTCCATTGAATATTACTGAATAATTGGTTAACCATTTCATTGGAGGTTGTCAGGCGGCCTGTTTCCTCCAGATGTGAATGCAGTACGCAGGCGGTGAAAAGCTCCGGCTGAATGATCTCTAATCCTTCTACCGCGATGTAACGGAACCCATGAAAAGTAAAATGCGGCCGGAAGACTTGTTCTTTCCCGTTACAAATAAAGCGATCAATAGAGACAGCTTGCCGCAAAGTCTCTGGATACAAGTTCCCTTCTTTATCGAGTACCTCGGCATGCCGGATGGTAATGACCTGGCCCTCACGCCCGGTTATCTGCAGCTCTACAAATCCGGTCAGAATTTGTCCGAAATCAATAACCTGCTCTCCTTTGGGTGTCGTAAAGAACTTCACCGCAGGCAGCCTTCTGGTAATGCTGACCGGTTCACTTTCCTGGGCGACAAGACGCTCATTATTATAGGAGAATGGGACCACATCATATAGAGTATCGTCAACATAACAGGAGTCGTAGGTCTCTCCCATATAGATTTCGCTGGAGCGGATTGGTCCCTGCGTCACCTTCCAGCTGTCATCTGTTCTAATCATTTCTTTAGACCCATCTGTATAGACAATATGCAGTTCTGCGATAGCGGCCACTCTGTCCCCGTAATGATTCGGAGTGCAGGTAAAACCAAAGATACCTTTATACCAGCCATTTCCAACTGTGATCTCTATTTTATTATGCCGCTCCAGCAGTCCGTCTAAGTTATAGGTCTGATATTGTAACCGCTCATTGTAATTCGTCCAGCCAGGAGCAAAATAACGATCCCCTACCCGATTCCCATTAATAGAAATCTCATAAACTCCTAATGAGGATGCATAGAGACGGGCTGATTGTATATCCTTTTCTACAGTGAAAATCTTTTGGAACACCGGAGGTGCAGGTTCATCGTCCGGGAAGGTATGCGTGATCCAATCCGCTGTAAAGTTACTTCCCTTCAGAAGACCTGTTTCGAAATGTCCTTCAATGCTTGCCTGATTGTCTTGATTATCCCAAACGGTGACATGAATCTGATACAAAGTAGAGGCCTGAAGCGGGAGTCCCGCATACTCTACCAGAATTGAAGTGTCCGCTTCCACCTTACCTGATTTCCAAACCTCCTGAGTATCCTTGGTTACAGTGATCTGATAGGCAGTCTGCATCACTCCTTGCGCTGAAGAAACCAAATGCCACGAGAAACGCGGGTTGGGTACATCCAAGCCAAGGGGATTGTCCATGTATTCAATGCGAAGATTGTTTAACTCCATCTGTATCCACCTTTCGATAAGTCCAGATTTTTTATGATACCGCTTACTAAAGTTATTGTAATGAAATAGAAGTAAATAATATGGTATTATGATTGTAATTTTATAAGTTTAATACTCTGTATGATCTAAGGAGACTTATATGGAGCAAAGTGTTGAAAGCAATTGCAAGCTCATATCCGAGCTTTTTGAGCTGTCCGTGCTTTTTATTGATCCTGTCGGTGACGTCCTTGTTGAATGCTTGGATGATCGGATCTTAAATCCTCTGTATGGAAACGATAAACAATTATTCTTTAATGTTTTGGAATTAGATCCTGCGATTTGTAGTGAGGTCCCTGTCATTAGAAAAACGCTCTTTTCGGAAAATTACATATCCATGAGTGTGGTGAGTAACCAGGGTTTTGAAGGAACCATTATTGTAGGGCCCTCCTTGCCCTTCAAACTATTCGAGCACAAAATAAATGGGCTAATCAACGATACAAATCTCTTCGCTAACCGGGAGCAAGTCTTTCACTATTATCAGTCTCTTCCTGTCATAGCCTACGAGAGGCTGGTGAACATTGCCGTTCTGATCTATCAAATGTTCAGCGGCAAGTTCATTGCAGCCGATCAGATACAAGATCAACAGGAGCTGCAGGTTGAAGAAACCAAGATGCTGGATGCCATCCGCTTTGTACGAAACGATGAACTGGTCCCTCATCATAATCCCCTTAATGAAAAGAAATTGTTAACGATTATAAGAGAAGGCCAAACAGAAGCACTTAAGCGTTTCTCGCAGCTTGGCAAGGAGAATACAGGGATACTATCCAAATCAAGCCACATCCGCTCCAAAAAAAATCTTAGTATTATAGGCATTGCTTTAGCTGCCAGAGCTGCGATAGAGGGAGGGCTTCATTCAGAAATTGCCTTTTCGGTAAGCGATCTGTACATTCAACAATTGGAGGAATTGCGGACGGAAAAAGAAATTGATCAGTTATGTTTAGTTGCATTTTTTACGTTGACCGAAAAAGTAGCTCAGGTTAAGGAAGCCCGGTATTCTAAAATCGTCACCATCTGCAAAAATTATATTTATGACCAGCGATTCTCCAAAATCACCCATGAGTCCATTGCCGATCATGCCGGAATCAGCCCGAACTATTTGTCGGTTATATTTAAAAAGGAGACGGGTGTGCCGGTTAACGAGTATATCCAACAGATTAAAATCGAAGAAGCCAAAAATATGATTCAGTTTTCGAATACACCTCTGTCCGAAATTGGGTCACTCCTAAGCTTTTCTGATCAGAGCTATTTTACCAAGATTTTCAAGAAACATACGGGTCTAACGCCGAAGCAGTACCAGCAAACACAACATTTAAGAAAATAAGCCCGGTTCAACCGGGCTTATTGGACTTATACTTAAATTAGCTATTCACAGCGTTAAGGATACTCTGAAGTGTTTCTTCAGTGAACAGCCCATTACTCATCATGGCCGCGTTATGCAATGAAGTGTTCAGAATTAATTCGTCCATCCCCTCGCCAAGAGAGTTATCCGTAACCTCGTATTGTCCCATTGCTTCCATAATAGCAGCGCCACGGGGATGTTGAAGCAGCTCCGCAAAGGTAGAATGCCTTGTGATGGTTTGAAGCAGAACAGTACTTGATTCCACCACTACCGTGTCTCTTAGTTCGATATTTCTGGAAGAACTGCCGATGAGAATTTCGAATTCCCCCGTCTCAACAATCCAATCTTGATGCTTGGCATCGTAATACGCAAAGGATCGTTTATCCAGCTCAAATTGCACGGTTGTCTCTTCTCCTGGTTGAAGCGAAACCTTGGCATAGCCTTTTAACTCCTTGCTTGGGCGGGGGAGTGTTGATTCAATATCACGTACATATAACTGAACGACCTCTTTTCCAGCCATACGTCCGATGTTCCGAATTTTTGCTGTGATGGTCAAACGGTCTGTGTCCGGAATCTTTTTATGACTGAGCTGAAGATCGGTATACTCATATTGCGTATAGCTTAAGCCGAAACCAAAGGGAAATAGCGGTTCAACATCTCTAGTGTCGTAATGGCGGTAGCCTACGAATATGCCTTCTCTGTATTCCGCTGTCTCCCCATCCCCCGGGAAGTTCAAGTAGGACGGGTTGTGAATTAGCTTTTTAGGGAAGGTCTCAGCCAGTTTGCCGCTCGGATTGACAAGCCCATAGAGCAGATCAGCTATGGCTCCTCCGGATGCCTGTCCGCCTAAATATGCCTCGAGCACAGCTTTAACATTATCCAGCCAAGGCATTTCAAGCGGCCCTCCGTTGCAGAGTACAACTACAACATTGGCTTGTTCCGCAGCAACGGCTTCAATCAGCTTCCGATGGTTATCCGGCAACTGAAGATGTTTGCGGTCAAACCCTTCCGATTCATAACGTTCAGGCAGACCGGCAACAATAACGGCAACCTGCGACTGTCTCGCAGCTTCTACCGCCTCCTGAATCAGCTCTTCGTCGATCGCATCTGTATCTAGCGGATAGCCGGCCGCATACCTTATACTGGCATCAGTTCCGGCAATCTTAAGCATTTCTTCATATACCGTATCGAGCTTTGTAGGAAGAATGTGGGAGCTTCCCCCACCCTGATAACGCGGCTTCCGGGCAAAAGCACCGATTACCGCAACTGAATCCTTAGTTCCGATAGGAAGGATGTCCTCTTCGTTCTTGATCAAAACCATACATTCTCCAGCAATTTCACGGGCCTTAAGATATTGAACCTCAGGATCAACGGTAATATGACCCTGCTGGCTGTCGATCGCTTTAAAGACAAGTGTTAAAATTCTGCCTACCGTCTGATCAAGCGCAGCTTCGCTCAGTCTGCCGGATTGAACAGCTTCAATAATCTTCTTGCTCCCGACTCCGTTACTGGATGGCATTTCAAGATCCATACCGGCAGCAACTCCCAGGTCCCGTTCGTTGACAGCTCCCCAGTCCGAGATCACTGCACCCTCAAATCCCCATTCTTCGCGAAGAATGTCTGTTAATAAACGGGTGTTCTCTGAACAATACTCACCGTTCACTTTGTTGTATGCAGCCATGACCGTCCAGGGTTTTCCTTGTTTAATGGCATATTCAAAGCTGGCAAGATAAATCTCCCGCAAGGTTCGTTCGTCCACTTGGGCATCGACTGACATTCTTTTGAATTCCTGATTGTTTACGGCAAAATGCTTAATGGAGGTTCCTACGCCCTGACTCTGTACGCCTTGTATATAACTGGCTGCCAGCGTTCCTGACAAATAGGGGTCCTCTGATAAATATTCAAAGTTCCGGCCGCATAATGGGGAGCGCTTGATGTTCACTCCCGGTCCCAGAACAATCGATACATCCGCAGCTGACGCTTCCAGTCCAATCATGGAGCCCATTTTCTCTGCGAGCTCGGTATTCCAAGAGGAGGCAAGACCGCTTCCGGTGGGGTAGCAGGTGGCAGGAACACTTTGGTTCACGCCAAGGTGATCAACCTCCCCTTCTTGCTTCCGAAGTCCATGGGGGCCATCTGTCATCATAATCGAAGGTATTTCGAGACGTTCGATGGGTAGGGTGTTCCAGAAATCTTGTCCAGAGCAGATTGCCGCTTTTTCTTCCAGGGTCATTTGACTGATAATTTCTTGTATATTACGCTCCATGTGTTCTCCTCCAATGATAATCAAATCTAATGAGATCGCTTACTTTATTAGAATAAGGCGATGCTGCCAAATAGTATGGTAATTTGATATCTTTTTTGGGAGCATAGTATTAAAGCATCACCGATAACATGAACAGGGGTATGATGCTCATTGCAAAAATGCTGGAGCGATTACGACTATATTATATTAATAAATTCCAAATCCATATGTTGGGCAAGACGGAATTCCACCGTTAAAGGGATAGATGGTGACGGCCATTGAAGGAGATCATTTCGACGAAATGAATTAGAGTGGTACCGCGGGTCAACCCCGTCTCTATACGTAGAGGCGGGGTTTTTTGTTGTTAAAATTCGGCATGGCCTTAAGATATATACGCTAAAAATCCGTTGTTTGGAGGCACTCCAGACCTCCTTAGAAGTATCCGTATTTGACAGGAAGTTTCGCACCAGAAACCATTTTTTTCGATAGAGGAGTTGAAATTTATGCCACATTCAGAACAACCGAAGCAACTCTCCACGACGCTCGTTCGGATTCGCAGCCGCATTAATGTTTGGGCTCGCGTATAGGCACGATCGCTTGGAACCGCTGGGGATGGCTCGGCGCGTGCGCCATAGGTGGAGGCATGGCAACAGCGACCTTCTATGATTTGGCTCGGTCATCGCCTGATCTATCCGCGACGCGATTTGCCGTAACCAGCTCCAGAGACTCGGCCCACCCGGTTTTAGTACATGAACGCCACAAAGCTGGATTTGAATCCAATTGAAGAGACGCCCGCACGAGTCTAGGGCGTCTTCAACCTTGTATTCATAGCATATGTTTGTCTGTATAAAGGTATTTTAGATATTATCTGAAGGTTATTGCTTGGACTTCCAAATCACGCACTTTTCTGAAGTCCAATCTCACTTCATGTTTAGTATGCTTCCATTCTTTCATCAATGCCATTCCGGCTTGCGGACTGCATCATTGAACTGTTCCAACAACACGCACAATGTCTCTTCCGTAACCTTTAGCCAAGAAAGCCATGGCAACCGGCCACCAAGGCGGGTTCTCTTCCTTTAGACCGCTGTATGATAATTACAATGAAAAGTATGCTCCCCGCTAAGCAAGCTATGAGTCTCGCCATTTGGCATCTTTAGCAGACATTGGGCCGAAACCGGAACTTTGGCTGTAATCGTGAATTTTTCGTCTTCAATTCTCCAAGCTGCGCTAACAGTCCCATAGGGCGTTTCCGTTGCAGCTTCTGCCCAAGTAACTCCGCCCCCTGGCATAGGAGCGATTTGAAACGTACGGTAGCCTCCACTGGTGGGCTCTATTCCCACCATTCGCTTATACAGCCAGTCTCCTACGGCTCCATTGGCGTAATGATTGAATGATACCATGCCGCCGCTGGATTCTTCGCCCGATTTCTTCCCTGATAGATCATCTATATTAACAGTACCGTCCGGTCTCAGCGAATCCCAGCGTTCCCAAATCGTTGTGCCGCCGGCCTTCACCTCATACAGCCAAGAAGGGCACTCCTCTTGGAGCAATAAATCGTAGGCGGCGTCCAAATGACCATGATCGGATAAAGCAAAGAGTAAATACGGGGTCCCCGTAAATCCAGTTGTCAGATGGTTGCCAGCTTCCTTAATTAATCGCACCAGATTTTGAACCATGACTTCCGTTTCCTTGCCTTCCGTCATCCCAAAGTGCAGCGGTAAGACGTAACCGGTTTGAAACTCTTTTTTTAAGGTCCCCTCACTATCGGTAAATGCATTCCGATAAGCAGCCACAATCTTTTCTCTCAGTTCCAGATAGTAAGATGCGTCTTCCGGATACCCTAATATTTCGGCGATCTGAGAAACAATCCGGCATGAATTGGCGAAATAAGCGGTGCCTACCCACTTTCCTTTCTTCAGCCATTCCTTCACATTCTCATCCGGCGCGGCCCAATCGCCAAAATGGAACGGAAAGCGCCATATATAACGATCCGTTGGGGAGACAGCAAGAAACGAGGACCACCACTTTGCCGCTTTCAGAAATTTCTTCATCGCCGGGTACTGCTGCTGAAGCACCTGCCTGTTTCCGCGGGCTAGATATTCCGCCCAAGGCACCAAAATACTGCTGTCCCCCCAGCAGGAATTAGCTAACGCCGGCCAGTGATCGCCTGCACGCGGAATGACCATCGGAAAGCCTCCGCCCTTGCTTTGTTCCGAGCGCATATCCAACAACCACTTGTCAAAGAATCGACCCATATCAAAGTTAAAACAGGCGGTTGAGGCAAATACGGCAATATCGCCTGTCCAGCCCTGCCGTTCATCGCGCTGCGGACAGTCAGTCGGGATATCCACAAAGTTGGACCGTCCTCCCCATCGGATGTTGCTCTGCAACTGATTGATTAAATCATTGGAGCAAGAGAAGCTGCCAATCTCCCTAAAGTCAGAATGAAGCACGTAAGCTGACAATTCGATATCCTCCGGGGCTATGCCACGCAATCCAACATAACGGAAACCCATATACGTCAACTTTGGAGAATATACCTGCTCTCCCTCGACGCAAATGTAAGTAGCGGTAGCTTTTGCAGTACGCAGAGATTTGACGAACAATTCCCCGTCAACGAGAACCTCCGCGTGCCGGAAGACGATTTCCTGGTTTCTTTTTCCTCTAATTTTGGCTGAAATAACACCTGCGAAGTTCTGACCAAAATCATAGATTACTTCACCGCTAGGGGAATGGACCTGTGAAATAGGTCTCAATATTTCCTGTACACGGACAGGTGGCCCGTACTGGGCGAGCAAAGCAGGCTTCTTCCTTGGTGCAGTGATATCTGCTCGTTTCCAGCGGATATGATGAAGATCAATCGTTGCATCATAGGTTTCTCCATCATACCATTCCGCCATTTTGTAATTACCTTCAAGTGACACTTCCCACGAGGTGTCGCTTGCAATAATATCTGAACTCCCGTCAGCATATTCTATATGAATTTCACACAGAAAGGCTTGTCGATCTGCACTGATTTTATTTTTTCGCACATAATTAAACGAACCTACCGCCCATCCACCTGCCAAGACAGCAGTGATTGTATTGGAATTTTGTAATAAACTGCCGATATCGTAAGTCTGGTACTGGATTTGATGGTCGTAGGAAGTAAAGCCGGGTGCGAAGTAATCCTTACCTACTTTTTCTCCGTTCAACTGCATCTCATAAACACCTAACGCCGTTGCATGGATCCATGCCTTCTTAATCTCTTGGGTTAAAGCAAAGCTGTGGCGGAAAGTCATCGGAACGGGAGATACTTTCTTGGGGAAATCATAAGACAGATCCGTAATCCACTGTGCCTTCCATGGTATATCCAGTCTTCCCGTCTGAAAGGAAGCAGATCCGCTTGCCGTCTCCCCGCTCACGCCTGTAGCGTTAATTTGAATTTTGTATTCTGTATGGGGCGCAAGCGGTCCTTGATAGAGATTATTGATTTGATCGGTGGTAACCACCTTCCAATTCCCAACCTCGATTGTCGCTTCTTTTAACGCTTCACCAGCCTGATCCGACTCCAGAACAAAAGAAATGACCGGTCTCTTATCGGTGATGCATTCGGTTTCCGCGCCATCGATTTTAATGGATTTGATTTTCAGCATAAGTTGAACACTCCCGGATTATATTATTACTTTTTTCTGGGTACTTTTATCTTTTCTACATTCATCATTAGAAGAAGTAGAATCATGATCCCGCCCGTGATCGTTTCCAAACCTACAAAGCCGAAAGTAATGGCTTGCTGCACCGGTTCCGACTGAACGGCCACCAAATTCCCCAATTTATCATAAGAAGGAGCTGTGTAACCCGTTGAAGCCAGCAACGAATTAAAAATGCCTGCGCATATCCCGCCCAAAGTGACAGCGATAATGTTATATATGGAGATGGCGACCCCATCGCAGCGGAATTTGGCTTTGTGCTCTACGTGATCTAACATATCTGCAAATAGTGCCATAAAAACATAACTGCTAGGTAAAGCCCCAATATTCTTGATAAACTGCCCCACTAAGAACAAAGGCATCTGTCTTGGGAACATCCAGCAAATGATTCCTCCGATAACAAAGAGGAACATTCCGGCCAGCATTGTATTGCGTTTACCGAATTTTTTGGCCAGCGGCCATACCGCGAATACCCCAATTCCCATTGGAATTCCTCCGATCACGGAGATCATCATTTGCGTTGTCCCGTCATTATATGAACCCAGTACGTAGTTGCTGTAATATACCAGACTCATATTCTTGATCAAGTTTCCCATCGTGAAAATAAAAAAGAAAAAGAAGGTTAGCAGCATATAACGGTTGGTTAGAATGGCTTTCAGCTGTTGTTTATAGGGAACCTGCTGAGTTTCTTGCTTAGTTGTTTCCTCCGTGACCCGCTCTTTAGTAAAGTAGTACTCCAGCAGGGTTAAGGGCAAAGCGAGTATAGAAAGTCCGGCGATCAGCGTAATCCAAAGGCTTTTGTTTAGTCCGATCATGGGCATGACGGCCACCGGAAATACCAGTGCAACAATGATCCCGGTCATCATAACGGTCGTTATCTGATTGAAAACCGAGAGTTTTCCTCTGACGGAGGAATCACGGGTTGACAACGGGACCATTAGATTGTGGCTCATGTTAAAAATGGTGAAGGCAAGAGCGTAATACAAATTATATGAAAAGATAACCCAGACAACCTGCACTGTCATACTTGCTTGCGGAACTGTCACAAGAAGGACTCCGGATAACACCAGAAGAGGAGCGGAAATCATAAGCCAGGGGCGCGCCTTGCCTTGTCTCGTTCTGGTCCGGTCAATAAAATATCCCATTGCAATATTGATCACAACGTCGAGAATTTTGGATACAATAGGAAAGATAACTAGGAAGGTGCCGTTCCAGACAGCGGTAAGATCCAGAACGTCCGTATAAAACACATTTAAGTAGGTGGCCAAAACGGCATTTAATAATAGAGCGCCTGCCGGCCCGATCAAGTATCCCAGAATCTGCTCTTTCTTAGTGACCTCGGACGATTTCACACGCGAATCCAATAAGCCCGATTGAAAAATGTTAAGCATTGGCTTTAACTGCCCTTCTATTAATTAATTTTGACTTTTTTTGCTATAAGGGTATGCGTTTTTTCTGATTTTTAGGTAACGGCTGCAGCCGATCCTTGGTCATCATAAATTTGATTCCTTTTAGGGGACGACCGTTTAATAGCTCAATTAGGCCTCTGGCTATGTTATAACTGAAGCGACCGGAGCTGGATACCGACATGGAACGAATGCTATTATTGGGCAGCATCTTCATCAGGAACATGCCGTTCTTTCTTTCCATATCCCTTTCCGGGCTCTCCGGCAGTTTTTGAGCTTTATTGAACTGCTTTTCCCCTATGCCCACTACGCTATTGTAGAAAATTCTACCGATGAAAGAGCTTTGCAGCTCGTCCAATCTGGAGTCAAGAGTAAACCTGGGTTCACCCGAAGATGCGCCTTCCACTTTCCTTCCGAGTAAAGTCTCAAATTCTTGGACGGATACTTTCTTCAGCTCCCCGGGAGAGTAGTAATGAGGCAGCTTGCTGCGATCATAAGGACTTGGAATAACGGGCTGGTCGTTAATCGTGAAATTCAATGACAAGCGAACATCGACTGAGGATGCCGCAAGCATAACCTGATACTCCCCGTTTTCAATGACCCATTCCTTGTTACCGACATGGTAATAAGCGAGATCCTTTTTACTAAACCTCATCTCAACCCATCTAGTCTCCCCGGGTTTCAGGTAGACCTTGGAAAAGGCTCGGAGCTCTTTTACCGGTTTGAATACATCCGTGTGGGGGTTGGCTACATATAACTGGATTACTTCTGCTCCTCCGAGTCCTCCTGAGTTGGTAACTTGACAGCGAACAATGATTTGCTCACCGGCTCCCTCCAGTTCAGGTGAACTGTATTCAAACTGTGTGTAGCTGAGTCCATATCCGAAGGGATATTTAACTCCCTTTCCATTAATGTGATCGTAATACCGATAGCCCACATAAACGGATTCTTGATACAATTCCGATTTGCCTTGAACAAATGTTTCTCCAAAAGGCACTTCACTGTACTTTTCCATCCAGGTCTCCGCCAGCTTTCCGGTCGGATTCTTCTCGCCAAACAAAAGTTGTGCTGCCGCTTCACCTCCGGCTTGACCAGGAAGATACATATTAAGAATGGCGCTGACTGCCGACTCGAACGGCAATTCAACAGGCGATCCGCCGAAGAGGACAAAAATAATCTTCTTATTAAGCTTTGTCAATTGATTGATCAAGGAAAGTTGGTTTTCAGGAAGCCGCATATTCTCGCGGTCGTAACCTTCACTTTCGGTATAGTCGGTCTGCCCTCCAAAGAAAAGGATGACTTCCGCCTTCTCAGCAAGTTTGAGCGCTTCATGTTCCATTTCCCGCTCAGGAAGCACCTCGGATTCACGATATCCTCTAACAAACTGATAAGTGATTCTTCTTTCATCAAAGGCCATTTGCGGTGTAGTCTTTCGAGTAGGATTAATTAACGAGCTGCCGGCACCCTGAAAGCGCATTTTATCAAACAAATCACCAATCACAAGAAATTGTTGTTCCTTACTCAGAGGCAAAGAACCGTCGTTCTTAAGAAGGACAGCGCTGTCTGCGGCGATCTCACATGAAATTTTGTGATGCTCGTCTTTATCAAACTCCATCCCATACTTGATATCCGATGTCCGCTCAATTAGCGTCAGTATGTTTTTTACTGCTTGATCAAGTGCTGTCATCGATAGGCTGCCGCTATTCGCTGCATCAATAACAGATTTTCTGAAGTAATCACAATCCCCAGGCATTTCCAAATCCATGCCTGCTTTAATGCCTTCAACCCGGTCGGAAACCGCCCCCCAGTCACTGATAACGGCCCCGTCGAATCCCCATTCGTTCCTCAAAATTCCGGTTAACAAATCGTAATTCTCGGCGCAATAAACCCCGTTCACCTTATTGTAGGCACACATTACGGTAACAGGGCGCGTGTTCTTCACAATCATCTCAAAGGCTTTCAAGTAGATTTCGCGCAGCGCCCGTTCATCAACTACTGAATCGCCCATAAAGCGGAAATTCTCGTTATTGTTTACAGCGAAATGTTTAAGCGAAACGCCTATTCCTTCATTCTGTACTCCTTCTACAAAAGCGCTTCCCAGAACTCCGGAAAGGGTTGGATCTTCGGAAAAATACTCAAAGTTGCGGCCGCATCTCGGATTCCTTTTAATGTTAACAGCCGGCCCCAACAAGATGTTCACCCCGAAATGATGGCATTCCTGAGCAATTGCCTTACCCATTGCCCGCACATTATCAGGGTTCCAACTGGCAGCTAGTGTAGCGCCTGTAGGAAATGAGGTCGTTGGTTCGCTTTGATTCAGCCCCAGATGGTCCGTTTGCTCTCCTTGTTTTCTTAAACCGCATGGACCGTCCGTCATATAAATCGATGGGATGGACAAACGAGGAATGGGATTTGTCTTCCAGAATTCTGTACCAGCCACTAAGGCCGCTTTTTCTTCAATGGTCATAGCTTGAATTAACGGATCAAGCGATTGCATAAACTTTCCCCCTTCTTGCTGTTACGTCACATTGTATAGAAAAAAGGGGATATAATATTTCTTATATGTACTGTTTTTTATAGATTTGTTCTGTGAAAATATTGACGAATTTGAGTCACTCTGCTACGTTTAAATGGCTTGTTATACTATTCATTTCATTTTTCAAATGAGGGCTTGTATGAAAGAGATACATGTAATGTTAAAACACTTATACCAGTCTACGTTGATTCCCGTTTATCTGTATAAGAACAATCAGTTGGTCGAGGCTTATCCGCAGCAAGGGAAGTTCACGCACCCCCCATTGGAATATCTGAACCAGTTATCGTCCTCTCTTGAGTCAGTTACGTATTTATCGACTTCATTTTTTGCTTACTATGGAATGGTCAGAGTTACCGATACCCCCGATTCGCTCGTGATTGTGGGACCCGTTAGCCAAATCCCTTATCTTAAGGACACCTTTCGAATTCTCAAGAAAGAGTTTGTCATTTCCGATCAGGATCAGCCTAGATTTGAAGCCTTCATGAAATTAATTCCGCCTATGCAGCTGCAGCAATTTTTGAATTACTTGGTGACCATTCATTACTTTGTCAATGAGGAAGAAATTCGGTATGCAGATTTGCTTAAAGTGGACAACATGAGGGAAATCAATGAGCAGCAGGCTAAGAGGACATACCAAAGCAAGGAAAATCTTTATTTTAATAATTCCTACGAAATTGAGAATCAGATGTGTGCCTGTGTTGAAAACGGGAACGAAGCGGGTTTATACGCATTCATTGAGCAGCCATTTATGATACATGAAGGAATTATGGCAAAGGATAGTCACCGACAAGCCAAAAACACTTCGATCGTGACGATTACCCTTATTACGCGGGCAGCAATCCGCGGCGGTTTGGATACGGAGGTTGCCTATCAATTATCGGATCTGTATATTCAACAGATCGAGCAGTTAAACACACTGGAGGCGATTCAAAACTTAACGAAGGAAGCACTATACAATTTTACCCGCCGAGTTTCTGAAGAAAAATACAACGATTCTGAGACAGGAGANTAAAATACAACGTTTCTGAGACAGGAGATCTTCGCCGAATCATTCAATACGTTTATATGAACATTAATCAACCTATAACCGCTACTCAAATTGCAACTCACTTTGGATATAGCCGGACATATCTGTCTACCCTGTTCAAGAAGGTTACTGGAATTTCGCTCTACCAATTCATACTCGAGTGTAAGCTTGAAGAAGCCAAAATTCTGTTAAGATCAACCGATAAACCGATTAGTGAAATCAGCCATTATTTGTGCTTCTCCAGTCAGAGCCATTTTCAGAGCCTATTCAAAAATAAATATCAGGAATCCCCGTTAAAATATAGAAAGCAAAATCAAATAACGAGATATTAGCGGACCTAATCAGCGGCAAGAATTGAACGTTGGATCTATAATGCATGATTGTAAAAAGAATGGCTCGCACAACTTATGTCACATTCCTCCCCTCCTAAGTTAGGTAAAATAAGCGGTATAATCCTGATTTATCCTTTGCTATTGCATGATGGAGGTATATATGAGAAAGATGACGGGAGAGACAGCAAGACAGATCCTAACGGATGAAATTAGTGTTGAAGCATTACTGAAACAATATCCTGAGTATAAGCAGGAAGTTCTTCAAGAGATTCAGGATCTTCAGCGTTCCGCAAAACCCGATTTGATTCGAGCGATTCTTGATAAGTACACCTTTAGTGCAAAGGTAGCCAAGAAGCGAATTTATGCGAGTCGAATGAACGAACAAACCGTTAAGGCTTTTGTGCCTGACATCATCAAAGCTCGGTTTGCCTTTTATTTGTTGGAACAATTCAACGTTGTCGTTTCTTCACAGAAGACGAGTACGAATACTCGCTTGAACCTCTGGGACGGGTTTATTCTGCAAAGGCTCCTATTCAAGAAAGGGTTTGAACGAAAGCCCGTATCTGCTCGCTTGTTCCCCCTTTTCTGGAAGATGATTAGGGACAAAAAGTTACTGATGCCCCTGGTTAATCAAAAGGGAATCTACTGCTTCTACTCCAAGGAACTGATCAAGGAGCTTTCAATTCTAATCGGTGACCAGAGTTGCGTTGAGATCGGCGCAGGAGACGGCACCCTCACTGCTTTCTTAAAAAAGTATCATGTTGATTGTAAAGCAACTGACGACTACAGTTGGAGTCATTATATTACATACCCTGATTTCGTAGAGAAAGCGGACGCCAAAGCAGCACTAAATCAGTACAAGCCCAAAGTGGTGATCTGTTCCTGGCCGGCCCCGAAAAATACATATGAAAAGCATGTCTTTCAGACCACATCCGTTGACCTTTATATCGTAATTGGTACCAAAAGCGCAGCGTATACTGGGGATTTTGATACCTATTACAATCTCAAACATTTCTCAATGATGCTCGACGAACGCTTATCTTCCCTGGTCTTGCCTCCTTCGGATGAAAATGCCGTGTATATCTTCAGACGAATAGGGAATTAAGCGCGACTTAGGCATCTCTCTTGCGATAAAATACAACCGCTACGGCAATAAAAATCAATGCCCACACCATCAAAATCCCTGTCCCCTGCAGGGGGGTAAGCGAATTCGGACCCTCAGAGGAAGGCGCCAGGTACATATAAGATCCTGCCGTTTCCGGCAGAATATTTTTAAACTGAAACCGAGAGTTTTCCGTCATTGGACTCACAACGAAATAGTAACCAAGCAGTACTACTAAAGCGCGAGTGGTTCGTCGGATTAAAGCCCCTACGGCTGCACTGAGCAATGCAGTTAAGGTTAGATAGCCGGTTGCACCGGCTAAGACTCCGATCATCGGGGCTGTATCAAACCCGGCTGCTGTGTCTCTCATCCTGAACCATGTATATAGAACACTTGAAGCAATCATCAGCAGCGCCGCAGGAATCGTGATCATGGTCAAGGCCAAATGCTTGGTGATGAATTGAAGTCCCCGCCAAGGCATCGCAGTTAATGTCGTTCGAATCTGTCCCTCGCTGTATTCCGAACAAGCTGCCAAGATCCCAAGAATCATGAACCCCGCTTGAAGATATCGCATAGAGGAAAGCCCAAGATTCAGGATAGGCTGCGTCCCTTCCGCCGCTTGTAAACCAAGTGAAACATAAGCTGCTGTGATTCCAAAATTAAGAAGAAATGTCCCCCCAAGCGTAAGCCATACCGAGGGTAAGGTCATGAATTTATCCAGTTCAGCACGAAGGATTCGGGTTAACGTTCTACTTGAAGAGACACTCATGAGGCAACATCCCTCCTATGGAAAACAAGCGCCGCAACAATGAAAAGGACGGCTACCCAGGCAAACATGACGAGACCACCCAGATACGGAGGGAGAAATCGGTCGTTTGTTAACATAAACATTTCAATTCCAACTCGGTCTGGTAAGTATAACGCCAGCTTTGTAACCTTGGAAAGCAAGAAACTAAAGGACACAAACGATGTATTTATGATGAGCACCGCAAGGGGAATCAGGCCATTCTTCGTTAGTACCGTAATTCCAAATGCCAGAAGAGCAGTCAGTACCCAGTAACAAACCACACCAAACAGCTTGGACCCTTCGAATACAGGGGTATATTCACCAAGTACATTATGAGTGGCTGCTAAAGTGGTCATTATCGCAACAACACTGAGCAGCAGGCTGATTAGAGCCACAGCGCCTGCTTTGGCCAGCAAAAAACCAAGCCTGGAGGGAACCACCGTTAAGCTTGTTGTAATCTGCTTTCCTCTGCCGGACTCACTGCTCTCTGTCGCATACTCACTGCTGACCGCAAGCACTCCGAGAATAATGACACCTTGCACCCCAAGCGCTAGTCCAATGTAACCAACCTCCGGCACCCGTGTGCTGATTCCTGCAATAATCTTCTCTTTTTGGGCCATGCCGTCCATGGCGGCTAGAAATGCTGGGGCAACGGCTCCAATCAGAATGGAAAGCCAAATGCCCGGCAAGGAGAGCAATTTAGTAAGTTCTGCGTGTAAGGCCCTCATACACCGTCACCTGCTTTGGGAGAGGTCAGGGCAAAGAAGGCGTCCTCCAAAGAGGAATGAGTGCCGATTACTTCCTCCAGCGGTCCCTCTGCAACGATCTTTCCACGTTGAATGATGACTACATCATCCACCGTTTCTGCGAGCTCTCCCATAAGATGACTGGATAGCAATACCGTGTTCCCGGACCGGGCACGTTCGCGCAAGAAATTCCGAATCCAGCGAATTCCTTCCGGATCTAGCCCGTTAACGGGTTCATCCAGGATCAAGATCTCGGGATCTCCCAGAAGCGCAGCTGCGATTCCTAATCTTCTTCCCATCCCGAGGGAATATTTCCCCACCCTTTGATCTGCGGCATTCGTAAGGCCGGTGATGTCCAGAACTTCGTCGACCCGCGAGCGAGGCAATCCTGCGGCACGCGCCATCCAACGCAAGTGTGCTCGTCCTGTTCGGCTGCGATGAGCTCCAGAACCATCCAGTGCCGCACCTACGGTGAGTAGAGGGTTGGGGATTTGGGCGAACGGCTTGCCATGAATCAGCGCAGTTCCTGAAGTAGCATGATCTAATCCAAGCAGGATGCGAAGCGTAGAACTCTTGCCTGCCCCATTGGGCCCTAAAAAACCGGTTACCCTTCCTGGCCTGGCTCTAAAACTGATCCCGGATAAGATCTCTTGAGTCCCGCGCCGTTTGACTAAGTGATTGATTTCTAGCAACCATAACACTTCCTTTCTGTTATGGTTCCTATTATAGAGATGCAAAGTTACATCCTGGCTGTCCTGAGGTTTACTTCTGGTTTACATTTAAATTAAGCCCGCCCAATCACTATTCGCGTGCCCTTTTCACTAGAGGTAAAGCTCGCATGCAACTTCATTTTTTTCAACATATAGTTACATGTCGATAAACCAATCCCTGCTCCCTCCCCATAAGAAGAATTGTCCAACCCTGGCCCCTTGTCCGCAATGATGATTTGTTCTTTCCCTATATCAACCACGATGTTCGCGTATTTCCCCTCTGCCGCATGCCGAATCATATTCTGAAATAAATTATCCAAGATCCGGATCATCCATTTCGGATCAACTTCCCAATAGAAAGTCTCCTCTGTCGGTATATCGACATCGAGTTCCATTTCCTTGTCTTCAAATACGGGATACCACGCGGCAACAGAGGCTCTAACTAAGCGTCCAATATCTGTTGATGCGGGATGAAATGGATGTTTCCCTGATGTTAGCAAGGTATAGGAAAGTAAATCATTCATGAGGTCCCCGACTCTTGTAATCGTATGGTTCATCTCTGTTAAAGAGAATTGTCCTTCTAAACTTAGGGATTCTTTATTTAACCGGGTGACATGCCCTCTCAAAATGGTCAACGGCGTTCGCAGGTCGTGGGAGAGATTCGCAATAAGTCGATGTCGCAAGACTTCCTCTTCATGTGCTTGCCGGCGACTGTATTCAAGCTGCTGTATCATCCAATTAAAAGAACTTCCTAACTGGTCGATCTCATCCATGCGATCCGATTCAACCGGGATGGGTTCAGGGAACGCGTTGTGTTCCGCCGAAATGGACATGACTTCTTGCAACCGGGCAAGACGCCTCTGAAGGTTAAGGAAGAACCGCCAGGACAAGATTACAAATGCGACCATAATCAACCCTAATAAAAGAACGTAAATGTAAAACAGGTTTAGTGGATTCATTTCTTTTCTATCGATGCCAGATACCCCGAAAAACGCAGTGATAAATATAAGTACAAGGGGAGGTAAGAAGATAAACAGAAAATGTACTTTTAGAAAACGACGGAATAGGGATCTGCTCTGCTTCATAGCTTCACCCGATAGCCTATTCCTTTTAACGTTTCTATAATCTCCGGAGAATCGGGATATCGTTCCAGCTTTTGACGCAGTCGATGGATATGCACCATGATCGTTTTATCCCCCATGATATAGGGTTCTTGCCATATGGCTTCATAAATTTGTTCCTTAGGCAAGACCTGATTGGGGTGCTGTAAGAAGTACATGAGGATCTGATGTTGTTTTCCCGTTAAAATAATTTCTTCACCGGTGCGTTTGTCATAGACCATGAGGGCTTCCGGATCTACTTCGATATCCTCCCCTACTGAAATCCGTCCGGACAGGGTTCCACCACTTCGGCGGACTAACACTTCGATTCTGGCAACTAATTCTTCCGTATGGAAGGGCTTCGTCAAATAATCATCTGCAAATTGCAAACCGTCCACCTTGTCATCGATCGATGTTCGAGCGGACAGCAGCAATATAGGAACAGCAGGTGCGGCTTTCTTTAACCGTTTGCCCACCGTGAATCCGTCTAACCCGGGTAACATAATATCCAAAATCACGATGTCATGCTCATGAACTTCCCTATCGGCACCGTCACCCGAAAGCAGCCAACGAACCGAATACCCCCGCTGTTCCAATTCCTCTTTGACCCAACTGCCTATTTTCTCATTATCTTCAATATACAGAACGTTTCGCTTCAAGCAACATCCCTCTCTCTAAACGGGTTCTCTACTAGTTTCTAGAACGAGTCATGTCATCCCTTCCTTTGGAGATCACGAATTTCTTTCCAGGAGATCAATTTAATATTTTGCCTCCGCTAATATCTCAATATACCCTTCCGTACCGTTAACGCGAATGCGTTGCCCGTCTTTAATCCGCCGGGTTGCATCCTCCACGCAGACAACACAAGGCAGGCCATATTCGCGTGCGATCACGGCACCATGAGTCATCAGGCCGCCTACTTCGGTAACCAGGCCCCGCAAGGAGACAAACACGGGCGTCCAGCTGGGATCGGTAAAAGCCGTCACGAGGATATCGCCCTCTTCCAGCACGGCGTCTTCCATTTTCATGATCACACGCGCGCGCCCCTCAACCACACCCGATGAAACAGGCAAGCCTACAATTGCACCCGCAGGGACGCCCTCACGCTGGTACTTGCCCGATAGGATCTCACCGTCTGACGTTATCACCCGCGGAGGGGTGAGCTTCTCAAAATGCTTGTATTCCTCCTTCCGCTTGCGGATCATCTGATCATCCAAGTGGTGGGTACGTACGGTTTCGCACAATTCTTCATAGGTGAGATAGTAGATATCTTCCTTGTCGGAGATTACCCCCGCTTGTACAAGCCGATCCGCTTCTCTCAGCAAAGCCTGCCTATAGATAAAATAGCGTTGAATCATGCCGTATTTGGGATACTCCCGATACCCCGAGAAATTACGGATGAGGTCGATCCTTTGTTTGGTTTCCTCGGCTTTCTTCGCTCCATCCGGCAGTTGTCTCAAGCGTTCCAGCAGGTCTTGTTCCTTTCTCATGGCGATCCGCCGCCCTTCTTCAAACTTCCGCCCGCTGGCATGTGGCTCGGAATTTTTAAGATTCCCCAGAATCAGCGGGACAATCATCAGAGGATTTTCAATCCAGCGGGTTCGCGTAATGTCGATTTCTCCCGGGCAACGCATGCCGTATTTGCTTAGAAAATCTTGGATCGCGGTATAAGCTTCCTCTCCGCCTTCGAACGTAGCGAGTTCCTCCATAAAGCGAGGGTCATGCGCCCGTTCCAAATACGCGATCACCTCCGGATACGGTCGAATGGCATCGGCGACGTCGAGCAGAGCCAGACCCATTTCTGAAGTAATATTGCCGGGTACCGATTGAGATAGCGGATCGGCTGCGTTTTTTTCGCCAAGCCATTCGTACATGTTCTCGTTCAACCATTTGGAGGCATTCATCCCGGCCATAATTACGGCTGAGCTTTGCGGATCAAATAAAATTTTCTTCAGCTCGGCGATATCTTCTTTGATAAAATGAACCAGCTCCATCCCCGATTTTCCGCGAATCCGCTCTTGCAATGTTTCAATCGAAACCTGGCTCCGCTTGATCAGCTCCGCGACGACGCCGGGATCGTTCTCCATTCCGAATGGATGATCCGCAGACGGTACAGGACCTTGACGCTTGCGGACAACCGATCCATTCGGATCAGCGGATAACGTTGGAATAAAATCGCCCCGTTCGATGAGGGTCATTAATGCATCCTTAATGAGCGGCTCGGAATGGCCCATGGTGTCTAGTATCATTTGCCTGCTGTCCGGCGAAGCCAACATCGGCGCGACATCCACAAACAGCCTTCCGCCGGCGGTTCGCATCGGTGCCGGAGTCGTCATCAAGTAAAACGATAACCCCAGCGGTTTGATTGGATCCGTCATCATTTGCTGATGTCCCACAGAGATATACACATGATTCTCCTGATCCATCGCTTCGGGAATCGGGAATAACGTTGTGATCGGCCGGCTTTGAACGAGATAGAAACCGTCCTCCGCCAAGCACCATTCGATGTCTTGCGGCTGTCCGAAATAAGCCTCGACGCGTCTGCCGATCCTAGCGAGCTGGATGATTTGCTCATCCGTGAGGACTTGGGTGTTTTGCTGATCAGGAGCGATCGGTTTCAACTCTGTCCCGCCGTCTGGACGTCCGTAGATTGCGGATGTTTTGGAAGCGATTCTTTTATCGACAATTTTCTCCTCCCGCACTTTATACACATCCGCGGAGACCAAGCCGGATACCATGGCCTCGCCCAGCCCAAAGCCCGCATCGATAGACAAGATTTTTCGATGGGAGCTTACCGGGTCGGCTGTAAATAAAATCCCCGAGGCTTGCGGGAAGATCATGTGCTGGACGATCACAGAGATCGCAGTTTGGCGGTGGTTGAATCCATTTCGCATCCGGTAAAGGACCGCTCGATCGCTATAAAGGGAGGCCCAACATTGGCGAATATGCTCCAAGACGGAATTAGGGCCCATGATATTCAAGTAACTGTCTTGCTGACCTGCAAATGAAGCATGCGGCAAATCTTCAGCCGTCGCGCTGGATCGAACCGCATAGGCTTGGTCCACGCCCAACTGAACGAGATGATGATGGACCTCTTGGATTACCTCTGGAGGGATCTCGGTTTCCTGAATGGTCTGCCGAATCTGACTGCTGATGACACCGATCCGCCCTTGATCCCCGGCTTCAAGGTTCATGAGCTGCTTCAACAGCTCATGATACGTATCATTGTGTTCAATGGCTTTATAATAAGCCGCGGTAGTTACAATGAAGCCATCGGGAACACGGATTCCATCGATGTTGGAACATCTCGCCAGGTTCGCCCCTTTTCCGCCGACAATAGATAGCTGGGCTTGATCCTTTTCGCGTAACCCAATCACCATAGGTTTCATGAACATCTCTCCTTCTCGTGTTTTGAGAAAAAACGTTTGACAAACAATCGAGCAGATGGTAAGATAAAATTATAAGATGGATATTTATTGCCTTTTAACCAATTGGCAATCGTTTTTCATTATATCATCGCATTTGTATCTTTGCAATTCCCATTCAGGAACCTGGGCTAATTCCCAGGTTCCTATTTGTATGTTCCTTGTGCATTCGCATAGAAAAAAGACGCTTGCACATGAGCCCTTGCAAGCGTCTTTCTCAAACACCATGATTTACAGCTTCTGATCATCGATGCTGTCAAGCCAGGCTTCGATGCTACCGATCACCGAAGTGACACAGCCGTCCTCAAACGGGGAGATCAAGCCGGCAATCTCCACCAGCTCCGTGAATGAGCGGCTGCCTCCTTGTCGGCATAAGAGCAGGTAATCGGCCCAGGCCGCTTCGCGGTTCTCGTGCATCTTCTTCCAGAACTGAAACGCGCAAATCTGGGCCAGGGTATAATCGATATAATAGAACGGCGAATTAAAAATATGCCCCTGTCTGTGCCAGAACCCGCCCCGCTCCAAATAATCATTCTCCGCGTAATTTCGATAGGGTACATATTTCCGCTCGATTTCCCGCCATACTTTCTTACGCTCTGCCGGCGTTGCTTCCGGATGCTCATAGACGTAATGCTGGAATTCATCGACCGCTACGCCGTAAGGAATAAAGACGATGGCGCTGGCTAAGTGATCAAATCGATATTTATCGGCTTGTTCCTCAAAGAACAGATCCATCCATGGCCAAGTGAAGAACTCCATACTCATGGAATGGATTTCGCACGCTTCCAACGTCGGAAACTGGTACTCCGGCACCTCAAACCCCCGGCTCTCGTACATCTGAAAAGCATGGCCGGCCTCATGCGTCAGCACATCGATATCGCCCGACGTGCCGTTAAAATTAGAGAAGATGAACGGCGATTTGTAATCGCTGATAAACGTGCAGTAACCGCCCGCTCGTTTACCGGGTTTCGCTACCAGATCCATCAGTTCGTTTTCCGTCATGTAGGTAAAGAAATCCTCGGTTTCCCGAGACAACGCCTGATACATCTTCGCCCCGTTCTTCACGATCCACTCCGGATCGCCCTTCGGCATCGCATTTCCTGATTTGAAGGCAAAGCTCTCATCGTAATATCTCAGTTGGTCTACGCCGATTCGATGCTTTTGCCGCTCCTTTAGCTTTGAAGCCACTGGCACAATATGCATCAGGACCTGGCTCCGGAACTTCGCCACCTTCTCGGCATCATAATCCGTCCGTGACAACCGGGCATAACCAAGCTCCACAAAGTTGCTGTATCCGAGCTTCTTGGCAATCTTCGTTCTGACTTGGACCAGCTCGTCATAGATCCGATCAAGGTCGTCCTCATGCGCGGCCAAAAAACCGTACGCCGCTTCGGCCGCGCGCTTGCGAACCTCCCGATCCGTCGATTGCTGGAACGGAATCAACTGGGATAAATTGCGTTCCTCGCCGTAAAACGGGATTTTGGCTGATGCGATCAGCTTGGCGTATTCGGTCGTCAGTTTGTTCTCTCGCTGCAGATCCTCAATCACCTCGGGACTGAATGTCTTCAACGAAAGCTCGGCGAGCCGGAACAGCTGACGCCCCCATTGCCCCTCCAACTCCGCACGAAATTTTGAGCCGACCAGCGCCCGATAGTAGTCCGTAATGAATTCTTGGACTATCGGACCATTCTCATCATAGAAATCCTGCTCTGCCTGATAGAATTCATCATGGGTATCGATCGTATGCCGGGTGCTTGCGATCTCCTGCATCGTATCGAAGCCGCTCCGCAGTTGATTGATCTCCTTCATGATCCGGGATTGCTCTTCGAATGTGTCCGCCGCCCCAAACGCCTCAAGAAGCGCTTTGAATCTCTGTTGAAAAATCTGAACATCCGGGCGTTCATAACGGTATTCGCTGAATTTCATGGCATGCATCTGCCCCTTTCGCGAGAAATGGTATAAATCGGTCTACGAAAAAGATATGAACATTATACTAATCCTTTTTTTGGAAGGCAAACCTGCCCTGATGAACGATGCGGGAATCACATAGTTCCTCTCATTTTCGCAAGTAAAATCAAGCAAAGCCATTCCCAATATTCTATAGTGGCTATAGAATGGTTGAAACGAGGTGAATGGACGATGTACGAGTGGCACAAGCAAATCCAAATCATCGTTGATGAAATTGACGAGTGTATTCAACATCGTAACGGTGAAGCGATATCGCTTCGATTTCTTTCCCGCAAGCTTGGTTATTCCGAATTTCATACGACGAGAAAATTCAAAGAAATATCGGGTATGCCCTTTAGGGATTATCTGCGGCATAGAAAATTGGCCTTTGCCCTAAAAGAGGTGCGCGATAGTGACAAAAGCCTGCTGGATATAGCGTTTGAATATGGTTTTTCATCGCATGAAGCTTTTACCCGAGCTTTCAAGGGAGCCTATGGTGTGACTCCAAGTGAATATCGAAAACAGCCTATGCCTGTCGCCCTTCGTACAAAAATCACCCCTTTCGACCGTTACTTTTTCGGATTGGGAGAGATTGGGATGATCAAATCTACAGATGGGGTCAACGTTTATTTTGTAACCATTCCCGCACACAAATTTTTGCATATCAAAAACGGTGAGAGTAATGGGTATTGGGATTTTTGGCAAAAGCAAAGTCTTATTCCCGGCCAGGACTGCGAAACCATATGCGGCTTGCTCGATAGCATCAAGGGGAAATTGGATGACACTGGCGGGAGCGCAACGAACAGCGGCAGCGGTCAGATCATGGCGTACCTCATTGACCCGGACGGCAGACTCTGCGGTTGGGGGATTCCACGTACAGAGTGTTATGGTGTGCGACTTCCTTTGGATTACCAAGGCGAAATCCCCTCACAAATGCTTCTGATGGATATTCCCGAGGCCGATTATCTTGTCTTTGAACACGGGCCGTTCGACTATGAGCAGGAAAATCGCAGTGTGGAGGAAAAGCTGGAACAAGCAATGGCAACTTTTGATTTTACAGGCACCGGTTACTCCCTGGATACTTCGCCCGGCAGAATCATTTACATGTATCATGATCCGGAGCGGTTTTTTAAGTATATCAGACCGGTGCGGAAGTCATCCTGAGGCTTATCCCGTCTTTTGGGTCGGCTTCAAGTCGCCATCGACCTTCGCTTTCATTGAGGAGATCGTCGTTTTCCGATATTGCAGCGCAAGCCGAAGCACCTTGAGCTGCTGCGTTCGGGATAATTGTTTGAACCGAGGCTTTTGCGGACACTCATCAGATGCATGCAATCCTGCGCGGCTTTCCGAAGGTCTTTGATTCGCTCTCGTAAGTTTCGTCATGTAAAAGAAACCAAGACCCGCGATGTCGCGGCCGTCTTGGTTTTCTTTGTCCCCTAAATATACAACTAATTCGATCGTGCCACTATCTATTGCCCGCCCCGCATTATCTGTTTTCCTCCTGCCTTTAAGTGCCAAATTGCGCCCGGTGCAAGCGGCTGTATATGCCGCCTGCGGCCAGCAGCTCCTGGTGCCGGCCCTGTTCGGCGATGCCTCGATCGGTGACGACCACAATGCGGTCCGCCTCCTTGATCGTTGCCAGCCGATGCGCAATGACCAGCGTCGTCCGCCCCTGCGACAATTCCATAAGCGACTGCTGAATCGCCAGCTCCGTCTCGGTGTCGAGCGCCGAAGTCGCTTCGTCGAGGATCAGGATCGGCGGATTTTTCAGGAACATGCGGGCGATCGCCAGACGCTGCTTCTGGCCGCCGGACAACTTCACGCCTCGCTCGCCGATGACGGTCTCCATTCCATTCTCTAGGTTGCGAATGAATTCGTCCAATCGTGCCCGCCGGGCGGCTTCCCATACTTCGTCTTCGCTAGCCCCAAGCTTGCCGTACAAAATATTATCGCGGATCGTCCCCGAAAACAGGAATACATCCTGCTGCACGATGCCGATCTGGCTGCGCAGCGATTCCTGCGTTACCCGGCGGATATCCACGCCGTCGACGAGAATCGCCCCGCTCTCCACCTCGTAGAAACGCGGCAGAAGGCTGCAAAGCGTGGTTTTCCCCGCGCCGGACGGACCGACGAAAGCAACCGTTTCGCCTTTGCGGATACGAAGACTCACCCGATCGAGCACCTTTTTCTGCCCCTCGTATCCAAAGGATACGCCTTGGAAACGGATTTCTCGCTCAAACGGTTTCATCTCCACGGCATCCGGCGCATCTTCCACATCCGGATCCGTATCCAACAGTTCC
Organism: Paenibacillus phocaeensis; assembly: GCF_900021165.1. GTDB lineage: Bacteria > Bacillota > Bacilli > Paenibacillales > Paenibacillaceae > Fontibacillus > Fontibacillus phocaensis. The sequence continues at coordinate 231,797 of NZ_FCOQ01000022.1, forward strand.
GTATAACGTTTGAATCCCGCAAACCCTTGCGGATAACTTTCCACGATCGCATTGATCTTCTCGATCGGACGGAAGAACACGTTGGTCAACAGCAGGAAGCTGACAAACTCTCCGTAAGAAAGTCGGCCCCGAATGACGAACCAAGTGCCGCATACCATGACAAACACCGTAACAAACCGCATCATCACGTAGCTGATCGAACCGTTTCGGGCAATCAGCTTGTAGGAGGCGAGCTTCGTCAGGCGGAAACGTCCATTGTTGACGGCAAACTGCGCTTCCTCATGCGCTTCGTTGGAGAACGCCTTAACGACCCGAATGCCCCCCACGCTGTCCTCGATCCGGGCGTTAAAATCACCGATATCGCGAAACAACTGGTGAATCGCCTTTGTCATTTTTTGATTGAAATGAACAACCACCCACAAAATCGCCGGTACGATGATGAAGGTCAGCAGCGCCAACTGCCAATTGATCGACAGCATCAGCGCGAAAGAGCCGGCGAGCGTCATCACGGCAATAAATAAATCCTCCGGTCCATGGTGCGCCATCTCGCCGATCATATTCATGTCGTTCGTCAGACGGCCGATCAGGTGGCCAGTTTTGGTGTTGTCGAAGAAACGAAACGACAGCTTTTGAATATGCGTGAACAGCTTGCGACGCATGTCCGTCTCGATGTTGATGCCAAGCATATGACCCCAGTAATTGACGATGTACGTCAGTATCGCGCTCACCGTATATAATGCGACAAGGCCAAGCGATGCCCCAACGATCAGGTTCCACTTGCTGCCCGGCAGCAGATCGTCGATGAACACGTTAATGGCGATCGGAAACGCAAGCTCCAATAAGCCGGCAATCATGGCGCAGCCGAAGTCGAGCAGAAACAACCGCTTGTAGGGCCGATAATAAGCAAAAAATCTTCGAATCAACGGATTTCGCAACTCCCTCCCGGTTCAAGCAGCCCTCAATTGCCTTCTATTTGAACAGATCCGGATACATTTCTTGGGCCAACACTTCCATTCCGTCAATCGTATTGTAGCCGTATCCGAACATATAGTTGTAGTCGACCGCATAAATTTGCTTGTTTTTGATCGCTTTCATGCTGGATAATTTGGGGTTGGCATAAAGCGCTTCCTTAAGCTTATTCGCATTAGAGCCGTCGGAGGTGTCCCAATTCGGAATGATCAATACGTCCGGATCTGCCCCAATCAGCGTTTCGACACTTACCTCTCCGGCTTCGTCTTTGAAAATATTGTCCAGCTTCACCATTTTGAAGGCATCGTTAAAGAAGGTTTCTTGGTGAGCGGCATAAATGTTCACTTCGTTAGGATCGCTTATATGTAAATAGGCGAACGTTTTTCCCTCAGTAATGACAGCTAGTTTCGAGCTAATGGCGGCTTGTCTCTCTTTTAACTCTTTTATGAAAAGATCCGCCTTATCTTGTACGCTAAAAATCTCGCCCAAATTTTCGATATCCCGATAGATCGAGTCGTACGTTCCCCCGGATACCGAAGACTCAAGGACATAGGTTTTAATGCCCATGTCGTTCAGTGTGCCGACCGTTCCTACTCCCCAGTCGGCGTTATCGAATAATCCGCCCCGGCCATAGACCAGGTCCGGGTTCGTTCCCAAAGTAACCTCTTTTCCGACATATTCATCGCTCAAAATATTCAATTTGGAGTATTCAGCTTCCACCGCTTTATCCGGCGCGCCGAAGTTTGCCCCAACTCCGACAATTTTGTCGGCTAGTCCTAAATGCAATAACAGTTCTGCCGCCGGTCTGGTATTGGCCATGATCCGTTCGGGCGCTTTATCGAACACTTGCTCTTTCTTTTCCCACACGGTGCCGCCTTCCGCTTTCGTATAGTTTTGGATCGTTAATGGATAATGACTTTCCGTTAGGGCTTGAGTTTGCTCTTCCGCCGAGCTGCTATTCGCTGCCCCTCCGCAAGCCGTTAAGGTCAACATGAACGTTAAGGCGATGCCTAGCCATACCTTCTTTTTCACAACCTATTCTCCCCTCTATATTCCATATGCGAAGCCTAACCCGTTCGTAACCGGATTAATATAAGTCTGGCATTTGATTTGATAGAGCGACTCGATGGTTTCCGGCGTCAGAACTTGATCCGGCGTGCCGTGCGCATACACTTCGCCATTTTTGATCGCATAAAGATAATCGCAATAATGCGCGGCCATTTCCAAATCGTGAAGAGCTGCCAACACGCCAACCTTCAACTCCTTCACGCAAGATAAAATTTCCAACTGATAGCGAATATCCAAGTGATTCGTAGGTTCGTCCAATATCATGAACTTGGGCTGCTGCGCAATGGTTCTCGCCAGAATCACCCGCTGTTTTTCGCCGCCGGACAACGACAAATAACTACGGTCCCAGTAATCCAGCAAATTCGTTCTCCTTAACGCTTCCTCGACAATCGCATAATCTTCTTGTTTATCCGTCTCCAGCATCTTTTTGTGCGGCGTTCGGCCCAACATCACCATTTGTTGCACCGTCAAATCAAAATTCATTTCATTAAATTGGCTCACCACCCCTAATCGCTGCGAAACTTTTTTTTCGGAGGTTTTCAAGACATCCAATTCATCCAGAAAAACGGTACCTTTCTGTGGCACTAAGCTTTTATAGATACTTTTTAACAAAGTTGATTTACCGCATCCATTGGGGCCGATGAGTCCCACGAATTGTTGATTTTTCACCCGAATCGAAACGTTTTTGACGATTTCTTTTTTGCCGATCTTGATCTCTATTTCTTTCGCGGTCAATTCCATGGTTTACCCTCCGAAATTGTAGCCTTTTTTCACGATCATGTAGATAAATAATGGCGAACCAATCACAGAAGTAATGATCCCGATAGGTAATTCGACGTTATGAATCAGCGTCCTGGATAAAATGTCCGACCAGATCAGAAACAATCCTCCCAGCAGCAGCGTTCCCGGCATTAATCGCTTATGTTCCGCACCAAATACACCTCTGGATATATGCGGGATGATGAGGCCCACAAAACCGATCATTCCGGCATAAGCCACCATGGTTCCGGTAATAAGCGCGGTAATGATCATATAAAATTTGCGAAAGGCGCTTAAGTTGATTCCGAGGGTAATGGCGGATTCATCGCCTAACAGCATGGTGTTAAGCACCCGGTGTTGAAAGAGAAACAGGGCGCTGCCAAGCAACACGATAACCGCCAGCACCGGCGCTTTCTCCCAACTGGATGAAGCCAAACTGCCCATGGACCAAAAAGTAACGGTCTTAATGCCCTCCGCATTGTTGGCAAAGATGAGTATAAGAGAAAGATGCCGATCTGGCTGCGC
>NZ_FCOQ01000023.1 GCF_900021165.1 Paenibacillus phocaeensis
CCGCCAGCACCGGCGCTTTCTCCCAACTGGATGAAGCCAAACTGCCCATGGACCAAAAAGTAACGGTCTTAATGCCCTCCGCATTGTTGGCAAAATAGATGATCAGGCTCGAAAACGAGCCGCACAAAGCGCCGATGACAACCCCGGATAATACGAGCTTCACCGAAGTAGCCTTTCCGCCGATACTGGAGAGAACAAGCACGGCGAACGAAGTGATCATTGCGCCGACAAAGGCGCCAAAAGCTACGCCGAACTGGGACAATAAAGCGCCGCTTCCAAACCCGACCAAAATGGCAAAAGTGGCCCCTAGCGAAGCACCTGAAGAAATGCCGAGGATGTAGGGATCAGCGAGCGGATTTTGCACGACGGCCTGCATGACGGCCCCGCACAACGAAAGCCCCATGCCGATGAGGAGAGCGAAAATGACGCGAGGCATCCTGACTTGCAAAATAATATTCAAGTAGGATTCGCTTTCAACCTGGTCCAGCGCCCCCCATTGGCCGTTTGTCAATGCATGAATCATGATTTGCATGGCTTGTTTGAACGGAATATGCACCTGCCCGATCGAGACGGAATATACGGCAGACAGTAGAATTAGGCCGATCAAAAATAGAATCATGAGGTAATACAGGTTCCCCATTTTTTTATTGGCGTCTGTGGTATTCAGAAATTCACCCCCTTTTCTCATATGATAATGATATTCATTATCAATTAGGGAGTCAACCCAAATTATTCATGTGACTCTATCACAACGTGAAAAACGCGCGAATCAAGCTCTCAACTGGAGCTGACACTCGCGCGTTTTTTATACGTTTTTATAGTTTTTATAACCAGCCTTATCCTGTCTCTCACCGCTAGGAATCCCTGTAAATCGCCGGACAAATTACAATTGAATCACTTTCGTGGCGATGTTCTCGCAAAATTCCCGGTCATGCTCAACGAACAAAATCGTAGGCGCATACGCCAGCAGCAAATCTTCGATTTGCATGCGGGAGATTACGTCGATGAAATTCAGCGGTTCGTCCCATACGAGCAGATGTGCTTTTTCGCAAAGACTTTTGGCGATCAGCACCTTCTTCTTTTGGCCGCCGCTGTAATCCGCGATATCCTTCTCAAACTGCATTCTGGAAAAATCCAGCTTTCGCAAAATCGCCTTAAACAAGCTCTCGTCAAGGTCATGCGCGCCGGCAAAATCGGTCAAGTTCCCTTGCAGCCGCGAAGTGTCCTGGGACACATAGGAAACTTTCAATTGACTCCCCTTGCGGATCGTGCCTGTATGTGCGAGGTCCTCGCCGCAAATCAGCTTCAGAATGCTGGATTTGCCGGAGCCGTTTCGCCCGGTAAGCGCAATCCGGTCTCCTGCCTCAATCGTAAAGCTGATATCGCGGCAAGCCTGCTTCTCGCCATAATAAACCGAAACACGGTCAAGCTCCGCGAGCTGGGGTTTGTGGTAAGGCAATTGTGCGATTTTCAAACTTTCCGAGGTTTCGATATTTTTGAGGAGCTGCGATTTCTCCTCGATGGCCGCTTGCTGTCTTTGTTCGATCGATTTGGAACGCTGCATCATCTTAGCTGCTTTATGGCCGATGTAGCCCTTATCTACCTTTGAGCCGGAATTCCGCGTACCGTTTTTCGTCTTCTCCACTTCATGCGACCAGTTGCTCGTTCGCCTCGCCGCTTCCGTCAAGCGTTTGACGTCTTTCCGCAGCCTTTCGTTTTCGGCCAGCTCGTAGTTGTCCTGGCGCTTTTTATTTTCCCACCAAACGGAGAAGTTGCCCTTCTGAATCTCGATGTTCGTCTTATTGATGGACAGGACGTGGTCGACGCACCGGTCCAGAAAAGCTCGATCATGAGACACCAGGATAAACCCGCTTTTGCGGTTTAAATAATCGCCGACCAGTTCCCGCGCCTCCATGTCCAGATGGTTGGTAGGTTCGTCGATCAGCAGAAAGCGGTTTTCCTTCAGGAATAAAGCCGCCAGCATCACTTTCGTCTGCTCCCCGTTGGATAAGGTGTCGAAAGGCCGGTACAAGACATCGTCGGATACCTGCAGCAGGTTAAGCTCGCGCACCAGCTCCCACTGAGCGTAATCCGGAACGATCTCCTCCACGACATCCAGCGTGTTGTATGCTTGATGTTTAATCTCGAAAGGAAAATACTCGAAACCGACATCCGCGGAAATATGCCCGCCGTATTCGTATTTGCCCATCAGCAGATGAAGAAAAGTCGTCTTGCCCCGTCCGTTCCTCCCGGTAAACCCCAATTTCCAATCGGTATCGATATGGAAGCTGACGTTCTCGAAAATGTTGTCGTAAGTGCCGTCGTAGGCGAACGTCAGGTTCGTGACTTTAATTAATGACATAAAACCATCCTCCCGCAAAAAAAATTGAGCCGCAAGAAAGTTACTTTCTCGCAGCTCAATTCAAATACGGCAAATCCGACCCACGTGTCGTGTCGGTCAGATCCGAAATATTCCGCTGGAGTGAAAAGGATAAGTAACTTTCTTGCTTACGAAAGATAAAACATGCGAAAAATTTTCGCTTTTCCGTTTTAAGTTTCTTAGCAAGAAAAATCCATTATCCTTTTCAGCTCCCCTCGTATAAGTTACAGGAATCTTATCACATTTCGCGGAAGATATCAACAAACCGCATCGTTAAAGCTCCTTGACGTTGATAGCTTGGATCGATTTAACGGTGAAATCAGCTGCCGACAGATCTTGGTTTCCGGAGTTGGGATTCACGAAACCGATACATTGCATGCCCGCGCTTTTGGCTGCCGCCACCCCGTGTTTGGCATCTTCCAGGACGTAGCAATGCTCAGGCTCCACGTTCATCGCTCTCGCGGTTTCCAAGTATACGTCCGGAGCGGGTTTCCCTTGCGGGACCTCCTCCCCGCTTGTTATGCACGCGAATTCATGCAGCAGGCCGAATTTGCCCAACACCTTCTCAATAAAAGCTCGAGGGGAGGATGAGGCCAGACCGATCGGAATATTATTTTGACGAAGCTCCTGAATAAGCTCCCGAATCCCGGCAATCGGTTCCATCTCCGTTTCATCCAAATAGGCGAATTTTTTCGTTAATTGCAATTGAATCAATTCCTCAACCGAATGCGGCAATCGATATTCTTCCTTAATGAGTTTCCACATCTCCGGATTGGTCATTCCCACATATTGCTCCAGCTTTTCTTTACTGCAGGTGACGCCGATGGAATGTAACGTATAGAGATCCATTTCAAAATGCATCGGTTCGCTGTCAATGATGACGCCATCCATATCAAAAATAAAGGCTTTCAGCATGCGTTACTCCTTGTGTTGTATTTTTTCGCATTACATTTCTGGAGTCGGCGGGTCCGTATGAAGATCCTGATCCTGCTCGGCAAAAGCCCAGCGGGTGAACGTAACCTCCAGGCCGTCCCGAGTCGGCGAGCATGTGAAGGGACCAGCTTGATTCCCGGAAAGGTAAGGGAACCGGGCCACCCGGATCGTACGCCAAGCATGGCGCTTCGTGCGCGCCCGGATAATGACGGCATCCTTCATAAGGGAAGCGCGGAGGGTGACCTCTTCTCCCAGCCATTCGGGCACCGCCGTTAAGGACCAATCCGAATACCCGTCCGTGACTACGGCGGATAATTGGGGGATTCCGTCGTTGATTTCGATCCCTGCTTTGATCCACTGCCCCGGTCCGTGATATAGCAGGATGCCGGCTTGATCATACAACTCGGTGAACGTCGTCAGCAAAAAGGACGCCTCCACCGCTTTGTCCGTTGGCCAGTCGGTAAGCAGAGCCGCGCCGTCTTCAAATTCAAAACCGTAAAGCGTTTTCTTCCAGAAATCCTTGCCTTTTTCCGGAATGACCTTAAGCTGGCTCCCCTCCCGTCTGACCGACAACGGCGGGTTTAACCAGCTCCCGGTTTCCCAATCTAAAATGGAGTTGGACATCGAACAGCTCCTCCTTATGAAAATCCTCTCACGTATATATTCTGCTTATTTTTCCATATCCCTGCAAGGTAAAGCTTAGGATGTCCGCTTGGGGCATGTCGAACAATAGTCGGCCGGTTCATCCGACGTAATGTAATATAAGCAACAGGTTTTGCGCACTCTTAACGGTTTCTCATAACCGCTCCTGAGCACTTTGGGGCTGTCGAACTGCTTTAGCGGATTCCGCGATTCGCCGAATATTCGGGGCGGCGCGTCATGGAGCAGATAGCGATAATCCTCCTCCATCCGCCGCTTCTGCTCGGGATCGGCCCCTTCCGCAAATTTCTTCTCGTACAACCAGTAGACATAAATCGCCGTATTTTCCCATAACACCGCTTTGGAAATTTTAACCGTTTGGGAAACGGCGGTCCATACCCGCGACAAATTACCGGCAAACATCCGTTCGAGCACCTCGTCGCGCCACTCTTCGCGCTGCATGCCCGAGGGTTCGCTAACCTGCCAATCGTTGAGCCGCGCCTTGGGCAGCCAGGCTTCCCCCTGGTAGCTCGACTCGATCCAACCGTTCGCAAGCTCCAGGTTCAGCCCTTTGTTGAAGCGGAACATCGCGTATAAATTGGCGGCAATGACGAGGAAGGCGTACCGTTTGGCGAACAGCGATACGGCGGCTGTTTGCGAATCGGTCTTGAATATACCGCTTACCCCGCGAAAATAGTTCAAGCTCTGCTCCGGATCCAACAAATCGGCAAACGGAATGGAGAACGCCCGGTCGGCGGAGGGTTCCCGGGTTAGCCGGTAGTCGGCGGCCAATGCCTGAAATTGATCCGGCTCAAGCCAAGTGGCCGTAGTGTTGTTGTTCTTCATAAATGTTCCTGCCCCTCCCATGTGGAATGCATAATGGCGTGCCGAACATCGGGTCGACGGCAATCTCGCAATCCATTCGAAAGACGGTTTGGACCATCTCACGGGTGACGATATCTTCCGGCCGTCCCTGAGCGTAAATGGATCTGTCGTTGACGGCGACGATGTGATGGGCGTAACGGCAGGCCAGATTCAAATCGTGCAGGACCATTACGATCGTGCGATGCTCCTGCTCGTTCAATTCGAACAGCAGATCAAGGATCTCGATCTGGTGACTCATATCGAGATAGGTCGTTGGCTCATCGAGCAGCATCATCTCCGCGCCCTGGGCGAGTGTCATAGCAATCCAGGCGCGCTGGCGTTGCCCTCCCGACAACGCGTCCACCGGGCGGTCCGCCAGTTCCGTTAAACGCGTGGACTGAAGCGCAAATCGTACCCTACGTTCGTCTTCGCGCGACCATTGCTTCAGCCAGCTCTGGTGCGGATATCTTCCTTGTCTAACAAGTTGGCTTACCGTCAGGCCATCCGGTGCGGAAGGGCCCTGCGGCAAAATAGACATCCGCTTTGAGATTTCCTTGGTCGGCAGCTTGGCAATCTCTTCCCCGCTCAGCAGCACCGCGCCTGAGCGCGGTTTCTGCAAGCGCGCCATCGTCCGCAGCAGCGTGGACTTCCCGCAGCCGTTGCTGCCGATCAGGACCGTGATTTTCCCCTTCGGTATCGTCAAATTCAAGTTCTCGATCACGGGCTCCGCCCCATAAGTAATGGTGAGGTCTTGGGCTTCCAAAATGCTCACGGTTCTCCTCCTCTTCAATATTGGTTTCGGTTCTTGAACAGCAAGTATAAGAAGAAAGGCGCTCCGACTCCCGCCGTGAATACCCCGGCCGGAACATCCAGCGGCAGAAAAGCGGTTCGTCCGATCAAGTCGGCCCCCAGCACGATCAGAGCTCCGATCGGCGCCGATGCGAGGAGCAGCCTCCCGAACAAGGGGCCCACCAACCTTCTCGCGATGTGCGGCGCGATCAGACCGGCAAAGCCAAGCGTACCGGCGACGGATACCGCAAACCCGGCAAGCAGCACGCTGCACAGAAGAAGCCCGAGCCGTTGCCGCTGGACGGCGGCGCCAAGCCCGGTGGCCAGCTCGTCGCCGAACGCCTGCGCATTCAGGCTGCGTGCAAGCCACAGGGCCAGCGGCACGACAATCAGGATCACCGGAACCAGGGTGTATACATCGGTCCATGAAGCGCCGTACACGCTGCCCGTCAGCCAGATGTAGGCTTGCCCGGCGATGAAGAACGGACTCAGGATCAGCATGAACGTGGTGCCTGCTCCCGTAATGGCGGAGATGCCGATCCCGATCAGCACCAACCGAATCGGGGTCACCCCGGATTTCCAGGCCAGCGCATAAATGATGAACGAAGTCGCGAGGGCACCGGCGACCGCGAATACCGGCAGCAGCTTGATGCTGATCGCGCCGCCGAGCAGCGTGACGAAGCCAACCGCCGCTACCGCCGCGCCGCCGGTGATCCCGATGACATCCGGGGAGGCCAGCGGATTGCGGATGATCCCCTGCAGGATGGCGCCGGACATGCCCAGCGCCGCCCCGACAAGCAGAGACAACAGCACGCGCGGCAGCCGGAGCGTGAGCACGACGAAATCGTACTCCCCGGCGTTAAGTCCCAAAATCGTCCTGAGCACATCCAGCGGCGAGATCAGCTCGCTGCCCATGCTGGTTCCGACCACCGCAGCAATAATGACGAGGAGAACCAGCACGGCGATGGCCATCACCGCCTTACGCTCGATGTGAAAGGATACCGTTTCTTTCTTTGTGCGAACCACGAGCGTTTCCTTCATAACTTCGTCCCTCCCTTGCGGGCGATATAGACGAAGAACGGTCCGCCAATCAGGGCGGTCACGACCCCCAGCGGAAGTTCCTCCGGCAGGATGATCAATCGCGCGAACACATCGGACCCTAGCAGCAGCACCGCTCCCCCTAACAAAGAATAGGGAATGAGCCAGCGATAATCGTTCCCGACCAGAGCGCGCATGAGATGGGGAACAACAAGGCCAACGAGGCCAATGGATCCGGCGACAGCGACAGAACCTCCTGCAAGCAATACAATAACGGCTCCCATGAGCGTCTTGACCAGCAGAACATTCTGCCCCATGCCTTTGGCGATGTCATCGCCGGTTGTCAGCAGGTTGACCGCCCGCCCCATGAATAGAGCCACCAAGGCGGCTACCGCCATATACGGCAACACCGGATACAACATTTCCAGCGTCCTTCCGCTGACGGAGCCGGCCAGCCAGAACAGGACATCTTGCAACCCGGTCCCGTTGAGCACGAGCATCCCTTGCGTGAATGACGTAAACAACGCGGTGATCGCCGTACCGGCTAGAACGATTTTGATCGGGGATAAGCCCTCCCGTCCGACCGAACCCAGCGCATATACGATCCCCGCGGCGATCGCCGCCCCGGCAAAACCAAACCACATCATGGTGGTTAAGGAGGACACGGACAGCAGCACAATCGCCAGCACGATGAAAAAAATCGCTCCGGCATTGATCCCGAACACGCTCGGAGAGGCCAGCGAATTGCGGGTCAAGGCTTGCATGAGCGCACCCGCCACCGCAAGCCCGGCACCAACGACGGCGGCGATGACTGTCCGGGGCAGCCGCTCGGTATGAAGCACGATATGTTCGACGGACTCCTCGTCATAATGCCGGAAGGCCTCCACCGCCGTGGGCAACGTAATTTCCGTACGTCCCCATATCATGCTGGCGGTACACGCGGCGGCAAGTAAGATAAACAGCGCCGCGAGTCCCGCTATTTTCGATTTCTCTTGTACAAAAAGCGGAAACATGTCCTCACTCTTTCAACTCGAAATATTCGTACAGGTCATCGAGCACCATATGAGCGGTTTTGTAGCCGCCGGCACTGTTCCATGCCACTTCATCCACCTGAACCAGCTTGCCGTTTTTGACTGCGTCCAGGTTGGTCCAGAGCTTGCTCTTGGTCCATTCTTCGTAATTTTTCTGAATGGCCGCGGTATCGGTGCCGGAATTAAAGTTGAAGATCATGTCGGCGTTCATGTCCGGAATGCTCTCTTTGGAAGCCAGTTGAACGCCCCAGGTTTCCTCATCATCATGTCCGGGAGGTCTCGTAAATCCAAGATCCTTGAGAATTCTCCCCGCATAACCCATATAGAAAATCCGCACCTGATCGGCCCTGAAATTGGTAATCGTCGCTTCGATCGGCAAGCGGTCGCCCATTTTCTGCTTGAAGTCGGCTACTCTCGACTCCCAATCGGCGAGCAGTTGGTCGGATTTGTCTTGGACGTTCATTGCCTCTCCCGCCTTCGCCAGCGTTTCCTTCCAGTCATAAAGCGTTTCCGTCACGACCGTTGGGGCGATTTGCGACAGCTGCTCATAAATATCTTCATGCCGCGACTTCGTGGCTAAGATCAGATCGGGCTGAAGCTTATGTATTTCTTCCAGATTCGGCTGCGTCTCCTGGCCAATGACCGGAACCCCTTCCAGATCGGCCCGCAGATACTCATATACGGGCTGCTGAACCCAGGACTCCACGACGCCGACCGGTTTCATGCCAAGCGATACGACCACATCGGTCGCTCCTTGGAACAAGGTTACCACTTTCAGCGGCGTGCCTTTGATCTCGGTTTCTCCCATCGCATGCTTCACGATCCGGGTTTCTTCCCCGGTGCTGACCAATGCCCCTCCGCCTGCCGCCTGGTTTGTATCGGCAGGCGAGCCGGCTTGGCTGCCGATATGGGACGTCCCTCCCGACGTTCCCCCGGCTCCACAGCCGGTTAATCCTGCAATGAGCAGAAGAAGTGCGGTATAACCCAGAAACCTGTTTCTGAATTTAAACATGGTGATTCGTCTCCCCCTTCATCCTAATTGATATTGATTCTCACTATCAATTAGGATTGTAATTGAGAGCGTGGCAGAGATCAAGACTTATTTAAAATTTTATTTGTTCGCGAGGGCTTTCGGATCGATACCGCTGGCCATGAAGAAGCGCCCTCTCCGCTTGGAGAAGGGCGCTATAAAATAAAAGCTCGGCTAATGAAGAGTTCGTCAATGATTCCGGTCGATCATGGAATTCAGCAAATGCTTCAGAAATACAGGAGGTCGCGGGAGCTCCAAGAGCGCTTCCATCGCGAGGCAATAATGCTCCCACATCGCTTGGCTTGCGGCGTTAGGCCCCAGCACCGTTACATAGGTTGAGCTGGCATTCTCGGCGTCCTTCCCCGCAGGTTTCCCCAGTAAACTCGGATCTCCTTCCTCATCCAGCAGATCGTCTTTGATTTGGAAAGCAATGCCCGTGTGGTAGGCGATTTTCTTCAGAATGGCGATTTCCGTCTCCGGAACCCGAGCTAAAATTGCCGGCGCCACCAAGCAGGCTTCGAACGCAATCCCCGTTTTGTAGAAACAAACCTGATCCAGCTCCTCTCTCGACAGCACCTTCCCTTTGGCGTTCAAATCCATCGCTTGCCCTATGCAAATCTCCGCGGCTTTCCGGGATAAGTATTGCAGAAGTGCAAGCACAGAGGAACTGTCGAACGCCTGCAAAGAAGCTTGTTCCAGGGTCGCCTTCTGGATCAGGAAGATGCCGGTCAGCTCGGCGATGGCGCTGCCATGCAACTCGTGTAATGTCGGCCGGCCCCGCCGGGTTGCGGCGTTGTCCTGCGAAGGCAGATCGTCAAAGATCAAGGAAGCCGTATGCATGTATTCCAGAGCCCGGAACAACGGCGACAGCGCATTCTGATCCAGTCCGTACACCTGCACACCCATCACCCAGGCGAGAATCGGTCGAAGCCGCTTCCCGCTTCCTTCCAGGCTGTAATTCGCGGCATCGACCAGCAGGGGGTTCTCCTTGATCGGTGGCATTGCCGCAGTGGAGATCGGCAACAACGTATTCATGTACCTGCGGGCATTTTGGACCAGCTGAATGAATTCTTCTTTCTCTTGCCGATTCGTTCTCATCTTCGCCAGCATCTGATCCCTCAGCCATTTATCATAGAAATCCACGTCCACTGCTCGAAGGACCAGCAGTTGGATCAGCTCCTCCAGCGCGGGAGAGCCCAACGAAAAGATCGTCATCACTTCATGAAACCGCTCCGCACCTACTCTTCTGCGATTTCGTTTCAGTCCATTGATGGCGCGCGTTAAAATGAGTTCACGAGTTTGGGGCTCCGAGCGGTAGACGTGGTGGATCAAATGGGAAACGACCGCCCAATATAATTCAAACGGGTTGATGAGATCCGGCCGTTCGTGCCGGTAGGTCAAATAATACGTGTAGGGTGTAACCGCCCCTGCCTCGCGATCGGCATCCATGTCCGCGAAATCGTCGGCCAACTGATTGTAGAGGCCGTAATAGAAAACGCGCTGGTCGACCTCCTCATCCTGCGGGGCGGAGATCACAGAACGTACCATAAGTCGTGAAGATGCAGATTTCAAGATGATGGGCAGGTATAACTCCTCATTGGAATAATGCCCATGATCCAAGGTTTTTTGGCGGTCGGCATCCTGAGATTCAAAGAAGAGATACGATTGCTCGAAAAAGAGATCCTGCGTTTCCGGATTCTGATAACCACGAATAAATTCATACGCTTCCCGGAGCTCGGCTTGGATAAATCGGACCCGCTCCGGATGGCGGCCGCTCCACTCCCCCATGTCGGGTACGATGCCCGTTCGGACCGTCATGCGGATCATACGTATATATTGTTCCTGCTCTTCGGCATTTAATACGCCGGAATCCAGGAGGTCATCAATATAAGGATAGGTGAGTCCGTAATAATACCCGATCTTCATTGCCTCTCCCAGTCGGCGGGATCGTTCCGTGGAGTTTGTCTCCCCGTCCATCTCATCGAGGACGTGCATGACAACGCCGAGGATCACTTTGATGAGCTTCCGCTCCGCTTCTTCGGCATCCATTTCCGGAGGGAGATGAGACCGGGCGCGCTTAAGCCGTCCCATGACCCAAATCGCCGCTTCTTCCACCCCCTCGCGCTGAGCCCACCGATAAACGGAAGCCGGACTTATCATCACTTCAGATGCTAAGGCTCCGTTAGGCGTGCCCGCCGGTTGATCCATCCAACGTTTGATCTCCGCCACCAAGTGCTGAATCTTCATGCGGGTCCGCGGATCGGACAAATCTTGGCCCAAATCCCGGAGATACATGTAGGACACACTTCGCTCCAGATAATCCTCCAGCTTCCCTGTTCGAGCCAGCCATGCCAGATACGGCGAACCCTCGGAGGCATCGGGCGGCTTGGCGCCGCGGCGCCATAACGAATGCAGCGAGCGGCGCGGAAGGTGCTTGCTTCTCCACTCCGTCAAATCCTCGAACAGCGCGGACACGTAGCTCTTCGAACGGATTTGATCCTGCAATGCAGCCAAATAGAGCCCTGCTTTGCTTTCCGCTTGCCGATACCACCTGTCCCCTAGTTCAGTAGTTTCCTTCAATATCGTCATATCCCCGCATCCCTCGGCTTTTTATTTTCCCATGTATGGGACCTGTTCCGCTCCCAATGTCATTATCCTTTATCATAATATAAAATACCACGGTACAAAAACGGCGATGGTCTGTAGTTAAACTGGACCAAAGTCCAGGAAGGCCGGGAGGCAGCGTCTGAACTTCTTCTTCATTTTTTCCAAACTCTAGGTCTGCTTCTGTCAACTGACAAAAGTTGTGGGTTGTCCCGCTCCAAGGTCTCCCCTACAATGTTGTAGGGAAAGGAGGTCACCCGAAATGAACAAATTCCGAGGATTCCTTCTACTCATGGTGATCGCGCTGGGGACCGGCCTGTTTGGCGGAGCAACTCAGACTGAAGCCGCCTCCGAGACGCTCAAGCTGGGCTCTGCGAACGGCGATGTCTGGGATCTGCAATACCGGCTGAAGGCACTGGACATCTTCAACACACAACTTACCGGTTATTACGGCACGGTTACGCAGCAATCCGTACGTACGTTTCAATCGCGTTACGGTCTTCAAGTCGATGGAGCGGCAGGAGCTCAGACCTGGGCAGCGCTTAAGAAATATTCGCTAAATCAAAGCGAAATGGATCTGTTAGCCCGAGTGATCTATAGTGAAGCCCGGGGCGAACCCTATACGGGACAGGTGGCGGTTGGTGCAGTCGTCATGAACCGGATTCAATCGTCCTCATTTCCTGATACGATCAA
This sequence comes from Paenibacillus phocaeensis, assembly GCF_900021165.1. Lineage (GTDB taxonomy): Bacteria > Bacillota > Bacilli > Paenibacillales > Paenibacillaceae > Fontibacillus > Fontibacillus phocaensis. The sequence continues at coordinate 12,002 of NZ_FCOQ01000023.1, forward strand.
CGGTGTTGTATTCCAGGACGGCGCTTTCACAGCGGTCGATGACGGACAAATCTGGCTCACGCCGGACAGCACGGCCTACCAAGCCGCGTTGGATGCAGTCCGAGGCTGGGATCCCTCGTATGGATCGCTCTACTACTTTAATCCGAAGACGGCTACCAGCAAGTGGATTTGGTCGCGGCCGCAGAAGCTTCAGATCGGAAACCATATTTTTGCCGAATAAGAATGACTTTTACCTCATCGTTGTAAGGTTCTCAGGATCATGCGTTTGACGCATGGTCCTGTTTGATTTTTCGAAGCACATTCCTGATCTCCCCTGCACTATATATAAAAACCTCAATTAATTCAGGCAAAGGGGACAAGGAATAATCATGCCCATCAAAAATGGAAAACAGTACATCGAACGCGTTGATCGGCAGCGCATCCGGCTTTGGTATAACGGCGAACGCGTGAACGTTCCGTTATCTGAACACCCTGCCTTTCGAGGGCTGATTCGGACGCAGGCTGCGATGTACGATGAGCAGTGTGAAGAACACCATCGGGATGATATGACGTATATTTCGCCGACAACCGGGGAGCGCGTGGGCTTGTCTTTTTTGCCGCCGGCGAATCTCGCAGATCTGGTCCGCAGAAGAAAGATGTCCGAGATCTGGGCGAATCTCCATCACGGTTTTCTCGGCCGCTCGCCCGACTATATGAACACGGCTTTAATGTCATTTTATACCGCCTCCTCCGCTCTGGAGGAGTACTCGCCGGAGCATGCTCAGAACCTTCGGGCGTATTACGAATACTGCCGCGAGAACGACAACACGTTATCGCATGCCTTTGTGCAGCCCCTGGCCAGCAAGATGTCCGGACCTGCAGACCGTGAAGAGTCCCTTGCCGCCAAGGTGATCGATATTCGCCCTGAGGGCCTTGTCGTGAGCGGCGCATTCCTGATGGCGACCCAGGGCCCCACCTGCGAAGAGATCCTCGTTCTCCCCACACCGACCTTTATGTTGGGGGAAGGGCCATTGAATCCCACCGCATTTGCCTTTGCGGTACCGAATGACCTGGAAGGAATGACGTTTATTTGCCGCGAGAGCCATGCACACGATTCGAATTACGACTACCCCCTCTCCAGCCGGTATGAGGAGATGGATACGATGGTGATCTTCGACCGAGTCCTCGTTCCCCGGGAACGGGTTTTTTATTACGGTGAAGAGCAACTTTGCGAACGGTTGTTTCGCGAAGGGAACTTCCATGCCTACGCAGGACATCACATCCTGACCCGGTATATCGCAAAAACCGAATTTCTCCTGGGCCTTCTGCAGGTGTTGGCTGAAGAGCAAAATATGGAGGCAGAACCCCTCTTCGTCAATCAACTCGTCAAAGTGATGGCCGGGCTGGAGAACTTGAAGGCGCTGCGTCTTGCCGCCGAAACCGGAGGTTCTTACACCCCCTCGGGTCGCTATGTTCCGGCGCTGGCTCCGCTGACGGCGGCGGGAATCCAGTTTCCCGACCTGCATGAGGTAGTGATGCGAATGATCCGCTCGATGAGCGCAAGCCAGCTCATCATGAATCCATTTGAGGCAGACTTCAACTCGGAAAACCAATCTTATCTCGAAAGTTATCTGCAGGGAATTTCTAGCGCGGCTAAAGATCGTATCGCCCTATTCAGGTTAGCCTGGGAGCTAGGCGGCGGCGCATTCGGCGGCAGACAAAACCAGTTTGAACGTTTCTTCTTCGGCAACGGAAAGACGATCGCGAATCGCATGTGCGAATGCTGCGTTGGATTGGAAGATTACAAATCGAAGGTTTTGCGGCTGATCGGCCGAGGCGAGGGGACGCAAGAAACCATGCTTTAAGTAGCTCCCAAAAAAGTCTGGCGCGTTTCAGGCGGGTTTGTTATAATAAACTTCGTTATTAAAAATTTAATATGTTGCATCTGGAGGAGCCTGTCACCAAGGGGAACCTATGCCGTTTTTCGGTATATGCTACCCGTGGTTGCAGGTTTTTTTGCGTTTGATTTTTGTTATTTTATGTAATATTAACAGTAATTGGAGGATTGTGTGATGTTGATCTTAGAACTGTCCATTATTTTGATTGCGTCCAAATTAGCGGGTGACCTGAGTGTTAGATTGAAACAACCGGCGGTTCTGGGCAAGCTGTTGATCGGAATCTTATTGGGGCCGGCTTTACTGGGTTGGATTAACGAAACCGAGGTATTGGAAGAGATCAGCCAGATCGGCGTGATCTTGCTGATGTTCCTGGCAGGTCTTGAAACGGATGTCGATGAGTTTAAACAAACGGGGAAAGCCTCAACCTACGTAGGTCTCGCAGGGATAGCCCTCCCCTTCGGGTTTGGTTATTTAGCTGGCTTGCTTCTGGGCATGCCCATTTTTGAAGCGATTTTTCTCGGGCTCCTTCTCTCGGCAACAAGTGTGAGCATATCTGTGCAAGCATTAAAAGAAATGGGCAGGCTGAAATCCAGAGAAGGCACTACGATTCTCGGAGCAGCCGTCATTGATGACGTGCTCGTCATCATCCTACTGGCTTTCGTCATGAGTTTTGCGGGCGGAGACGTCAACTTGGGCTTGGTGATATCGAAGAAGTTTTTATTTTTTGCGGTCGCCATCCTTTTAAGCTGGAAAGCCGTTCCGTGGGTCATGCGCAAATTTGCCCCGCTTCGGGTGTCTGAATCGGTGATATCCGCGGCATTGATCATCTGCTTTCTGTTTGCCTACATGGCTGAATACGCGGGTGTCGCAGCCATTATTGGTGCTTATATCGCGGGTGTCGCCCTCAGCCTGACCGATTACAAGCATGAAGTGACCGAGAAGATCGAAACGATTGGTTATGCGGTTTTCGTTCCCGTATTCTTTACTTCCATCGGCGTTAAGGTTGATTTCACCGGAGTGGCCTCCCAGATCCCGTTGATCTTTGGATTAAGTGTGCTGGCCATCGCCACCAAGCTCGTAGGTTCGGCTTACGGAGCGCGCTTGGCCAGATTCGGTTGGCGCAGCGCATTAGGGATCGGTTCGGCTATGGTCTCTCGTGGCGAGGTTGCCTTAATCATCGCCGCCATCGGTCAAGATGCCGGTCTGCTTCGAGACGAGCTTTTTGCCGTGATCGTGTTAGTTGTACTGGTCACAACGATCGTTACTCCGCCAATGATGAAGTACTTTTTCGTTAAACCGGAAAAATCCAACTCCTGAGAAAAGAACTCCGGTCTGCTAATCTCAATTCGATAATTAAAACCCGCCTCGGGGCTTAAGGTCTGGACGTTCGCCCAACCGCCCTCTCCGCGAATGCATATGATGATAATGCCTATTTAGCGAAAAGGAGCGATTGAATATGGGATTTTTTCCAACACCGGGGCCTGGCGGTGGGGGTCCAGGATTTCCAGGATTTCCGGGCGGACCTGGCGTACCGGGAGCGCCCGGGTTTCCGGGAGGTGGTCCCGGAGGGTTCCCGGGCGGCGGGCCGGGGGGATTTCCAGGGACTCCAGGCGGAGCACCTGCAGGCGTTCAGCCGCCGGCTTCTCCTCCTCCCCAATTTGTCCCGCAAATGCAGGTCAGCACCTTTGCCATCGATCCCGGCGGAATCCGACGCTGCCTATTCCGCAACACCTACGTTTGGTTAAACAACGGAGAGCAATTCTGGTTCTTCCCGGTATTCGTCGGACGGAACTCGATCGCGGGATTTCGATGGTTTGGTTTCTTCTGGGCCTACTTCGGCATCGATTTGAATCGGATTCGTTCGTTCACCTGCTTCTAAGAGGACGGACAAAAAGAGAACAGCCGACGGGCCGTTCTCTTTCGTTTTTCTATGCAATGGGATCTTACAGTAACTCCAGGCATCTTTGGGTCCAGGACTTTAAAACAGCATTTGAACGACCAGAAACAGGTTTAAACATACAACCAAAGCGGAAATGATCCAGCCCAGGGTTGTGGTGACTCGATGATTGACCAGTCCGCCCATGATTTTGCGATTCGAAGTGAACAGAATCAGTGGGATCAGGGCAAACGCTATCCCAAACGACAGTATGACTTGGCTCATTACCAGAGCGTTGGTGGGATTGACCCCCGAGATGATGATCGCCAGCGGCGGAATCGTAGTAATTGCCCGGCGCAAATACAAATTAATCCGTTTATTAATGAACCCTTGCATAACCACGTCTCCCGCCATCGTGCCAACGGAGGAGCTGGACAAGCCGGCAATCAGCAGGCCCAGCCCGAAGGAGATCGCAGTCATCGGGCCGGCGATCGTTCCGAACTGGTGAAAGGCGACGTCCAAGTCTTCAACCACCAGCCCATTTTTAAAGAACAGCCCCGCAGATACGACCACCATCGCCATATTCACCGCCCCGGCAATCAACATCGCCAACACGATATCGATCAATTCCAGCTTGAAGATCTTCTTCTTCTCCGCTTCATTTCTACCGACGATTCGGTTCTGCGTCAACGAAGAATGCAGATATATGGCATGCGGCATGACCGTTGCTCCCAAGATCCCCGCCGCCAATAAGACGCTGTCTACCCCGTCAAACCGCGGAGTAACCATACCTGCACCAACCGCAGCAAAATCCGGATTTGCCGCAATGACCTGAAAGGCAAAGGCCAGAACAACGATTAACACCATGGCTGCGATTCCGGCTTCCAGCGCGCGATATCCTCTCCGTTGCAGCTCCAGAATGGCAAAGGAACCGATCGCGGTGATTACGGCGGCCGGCAGCATCGGAATACCAAACAGCAGGTATAGTCCTAGAGCTGCCCCGATAAACTCAGCCAGATCCGTCGCGATGATAACCAGCTCGCTCTGGATCCATAAGAAGATGGATACCCCTTTCGGGAAGCGATCATGGGCGACCTCCGGCAGGTTTCTTCCGGTTGCAATCCCTAATTTGGCCGATAACGACTGAATCAAAACAGCCATCAAATTCGAAGCAAAAATGACCCACAACAGCAGATAACCGTATTTGGAACCTGCCGTAATATTCGTAGCAAAATTTCCAGGATCAATATAAGCAACCGCCGCAATGAACGCGGGGCCGAGAAACGGCAGCAACCGCTTCAGTCCCTTCGTCCGGCCATCCAGTGCAGCGTGTACAGTTGAATTATGATCGATTCCATTTGAACTAAGTTGATTAGTTTGAGGCGCAACACTTTGCTCCATCATGTCTTTCCCTCCCTTGAATCCTCCAAAGTTGTCTATATCCATTAAAGTTTCCCCAGTGCAACTTTATAGTTATAGTATATGCCTCATGATGAAAAATGTAAATCAATTTTCTTGTGAAATTGCATTTTCGCTTCAAATCTCCTGAAATTGCCGGATCGGTCCGTCCACATGAAAAAAACGGACCCGAGCACGCGGGTCCGTTCTTCTCCTGCCAAAATCACACTATTGGCCTAACTGAGCTTTATAGGCATCCAGCTGCTTTTGCAGCTCGGCTAGCACCTTGTCATAACCGGCCTGCTTCAGATTGCTGCGGAACTCCTCCACCGCTTGCGCCGGATCTCCGACTTTCCCCATCACGATGGCCGGTCCAAGCTCCCCGGTGACCTGCGAAACAGCGGTTAATTCCGCTTCCACCGGCGTTTTGTCAAATACAAATTGTCCATAGACATATGGCTTTTTGATCTTATCGTATTCGGCATATAACGTTTCTTCAATTTGATCCCAGGTCGTTTCACTTGGAATCTCAAATTTATCCATCCGGCCGCCCCAGAAATCGGCGTAGAAATTGTCTCTCGCCTCGTCATACCCTTCCGGACGCGCACGTTTTCCATCCTTAATGACATACTGTACGCCTTCAATTCCATAGTTGATTAGATGATAAATTTCTTCATTATTGCGGATCAAGTCGTAGGCCATCAATGCGCGTTCCGGGTTTTTACTGTGGGCGCCGAGGGACGTGCCGCCATGGGTAATTGACAGCTCCATCAGGTTTGTGCCGCGCGTCCGGGAGAACGGGAACATCTGCAGCTCGGAACCGGGCTGCGCCTTATCCATTTCCACGCGAAGCCCTGAGAACGTCTGCGTATGGTGTTGGTCGAGCCCAGACAAACCGGCTTTCAACGCATCGCGGTTATTGTTTTTGTTGTTCAGAGCATCTTCGCGCCAGAAGCCTTGATCCGCCCAGCTCTTCATCATCGTGGCATACTTCAGGAAGACGTCTTCGAACACCGGGCTGGTCGCGGTGAATTTCTCCTCAAATGATTTCGCTGTAAATACGGGCATGAATCCGGTAGAGATCGGAAGCTCCAGCTCATCCGTATAGGATTGCACGAATCCGCCCCAGGTCTGAGTGCCCGATGCCGCGTCCCACGGAATCACATCCGGCTTGTTGTCCTTAATGTACTTCAAATATTTCTCGATGCCTTCCCAATCCTTGATCGGTTCCGTAATGCCGGCTTCCTTCGCCCAGTCGCCGCGGTAGAAGAAGCCGTGGTTCACCCACTGGGTATAATCGTTCTCCGGGATCAAGACGATCTTGCCGTTATACTTACTCTCCTCCCAATCCTCCTTCGGGATAGAGTTCCACGTTTCCGGGGCGTATTTCGGCAGCAGCTCATCCAAATTCATGAAGGCGCCGCGCTGCGCATTCCCCCAGGTGTCCAGCCAGTCGGTTCCGATCGTAATCAGATCAATCGGCTCGCCGGAGGCTAACGCCAGATTGTATTTGGTCTGCCAATCCGCCCATTCGATCCATTTCCACTCCAGCTCGGCATTGATTTTCTCCTTCATGATTTTGTTGACTTCCGCAAGCACCTTCTCGAATTGACCGTTCTTCGGCTTATCTCCCAACACGAGATAGCTGATCTTCACGAATTTGGACGTATCCGCTCCGGGGGCTGTCTCCTGACCGGAATTTGCCGAATTCCCCCCATTGTTCGCCGTATCCCCGCCGGTCCCGTTGTTGCCGTTGGAACCGCTCCCGCAAGAGGCAAGCAGCAGCACCAACAGGCTTGCCATCACCCAAATTGAAGCTTTTTTCCATCCAACCATGCGCATATACCTCCTTCATCTATTTCAGATTGTGATGCCTCGGCCTCAGCCTTTGACAGCCCCTACGGTAATCCCCTTGATGAAATAGCGCTGCACAAACGGATAGAATAAAATCACCGGTCCTGTCGCGACGATGGCCGTCGCCATCTTCATCGATTCGAGCGGGACATCCCGCAGCTCCACGTTGGAAGCGGCCGCCGAATTGCGGATGAAATCCGCACTGGTAATGACGTTATACAGGAACAGCTGCAGCGGCCTGTATTTCATATCCGGCGATAAGAACAACATCGAGTTGTACCATTCATTCCAGTAGCCAAGTGCGATAAACAACCCGATCGTCGCCAATGCCGGCGTTGTCATGGGCAGGATCAGGCGGATGAAAATCGTGAAATCCCCGGCCCCGTCTATTTTGGCGGATTCAGTGATCGCGTGGGGAATCGACCGGACGAAGCTTTTCATCATAATAATCAGAAAGGGACTGAGCAATCCGGGCAGCAAGACGGCCAAATAGTTGTCCTTCAGGCTTAAATACTGCGTGACGAGCAGATAGAATGGAACCAGCCCGCCGGTGAACAAGGTCGTGAAATAAATAAAGAAGGAGATGCGGTTTCGATAGGCAAAATCTGGCCGCTGCAGCGCATACCCGGTCATTGCCACCAAGAACAACCCCAGTGCAGTGCCGCATACCGTGATGCCGATGGTTACGAGATAAGAGCCGATGATGAGGTCCGGATTTTCAAAGACGATTTTGTAAGAGAAAGTGCTGAACTCTCGGGGCCAGAAATTGAAGCCAAACCGCTTGATCGCTGATTCCGCCGTAAAGGATGTGCCAAGGACGAGCAGAAAGGGCAGCAAGCAGCATAAAGAGAAGAAGCCGATGAACAGGTAGCCCACGATTTTGACGATGATGCCGCCTAGATCTGTACGGATGCTCCGGGCTTCGTAAGTGTCATCCATACCTCGCACCTCCTAGAATAGTGAATTGTCAGGCGAAACCTTCTTGACCAGCCAGTTGGCGGTCATGACAACGATAAATCCGAAGACCGATTGATAGAGACTGACGGCGCTGCCGATCGAGAAATTGAAGTTGGTCATGAGGGCGCGGAACACATACGTTTCGATAATATCCGTCGTCGCATATAAGGCCGTATTGTTTGCCCCCACCAGGTTGAAGAACAAGCCGAAATTCCCGCGCAATATGCCGCCCAGCGAGAACAAGAGCAGAATGATAAAGGTGGGCTTCAGCCAAGGGAGCACAATATAGCGGATGCGCTGGAACGCGCCGGCTCCGTCGATCTCTGCCGCTTCGATAATCTCGTTATCGAGCCCCATAATGGCGGCGAAATACACGATGGATCCATAACCCGTCGATTGCCATAAATACGTCAGCACGATGATCCACGGCCAGATCCCGGCGTTCGAATAGGTTTTCACCGGATCCAATCCCAGCGAGGTCAGGATGCTGTTCAGCAGACCGTAGTCATAACTCAGCACATTGTAAGCGATCAGGCCGATCAGGACCGCCGAGATGAAGTGGGGGAGGAACATCAGGGTTTGGGTGAGCTTTTTGAACCATTTGAGGCGAATTTCGTTGAGAAACACGGCGACGATGATCTGCAGCACGTTCCCAAGCAGGATAAAGGCCAGATTGTAGACCACGGTGTTAAAAGTCAGCCGCCACAAATCGCCGGTCATCACCAGGAATCGAAAGTTATCAAATCCGACGAACGGACTCCTGAAGATGCCATCCGTGTAGTTATACTTAATGAAAGCCAGATAGAGGCCGGGCATCGGCAAATAAGCGAAAATGATAAAGAAGATGATGGCCGGCAAACACATCAACAGCAGCGTCTTGTTGTTCCATAGCCGTCTGAACCGCTCATTCCGAATCCGCTGGAGCTGCGGACGCTTGTGCACTTTGGGTGATGTCGTCATCTCCATGTGCCTTCTCCTCCCTTCTATACGGAGATAAACTCAAGCTTATCCAATCGGCCCGCAGCCTGCTCATTCACCGCCTCGAGGAAAATGGACAGCCGCGCCCCTCCGCGATGAAACCAAGGCCCTGGCAGATAGAACGAATCCGGGCTGCCGCCGGTCATCGTCGGCCTTCCCGCACCCCCGGGCAGCCACAGCCGGCCGACGATCTGCTCATCCAGGAACACCGTCAATTTCAATCCTGTCCCTGTCGCATGAACCCTCCAGCCTTTGCCTTGATCCGAATTATCGATCGAAGCGAATAACCAGCCCACCTCTCCTGGAGCAAGTGTCAGCGGCATTTCCTTCGGATCGGCCGAAGCCGCAGCCTCGTCTGCCTCCGCCTTAAGCTGCGCCTCCTCTGCAGCGGCAATCGAGAACTCTGACGCCTCGAGGCCTTCGTAGATCAGCACTTGTCCGGCGCTTTGGCCCATTGTACGCTGCAGGTAGACCTCCAGTTGCAGCACTTGACCGGGGATGACATAAGGCGTCAGCTCGATAAAAGGATTCAGCGGATGGATGGAACCGGCGTCAATTCCGTTCACCCAAAGCTGGGCATCCCCTTGCAAATTTCGGAAATGCAGGGTCCACGAACTCCAGCCGGCCCCAGGTACAAATGTGTTGCGGAACAGGTGCCGGGAGGGATGATCCGCAGACAACCAGTTGCCAAATCCAACGAGGGGCAATAAGGATTCGCCCAGCCTGTCAGCCGGATTCTTCCCCGGGATACCGCCCTTCGGATCCACGCGCCAATTGGCGGTGATGTCGTGAACGTCCGTGATGACTGCAACCCCCTTAATCCCCTTGAGCGCAGGCAAACGCAAGGAGGGCAGCCGGATGTCGTCGAAGTTGCTGTGTCCCCAAATCTCCACACGCGCCTGGATCTTGGCTATATCCCTTCCGCTCATGGGGATAAATACGCTGCCTCCCCCTGGGCTTAAGGTGCCTGCATAAGTCCCGTCGGTATACAGCGACACCACATCGCTTGCTTGACGAACCAGGAGACCCTGCAGCCTGTGCTCGCCGCGGATCCAATTCGTCTTGCCCTCATACCAGGCGTACCCCCGATAGACGCCCAGCCGTTCCAGGGCATCCGGCTTTGAGCCTGTCTTTAGAACCGACACCGCTTGCCGGGGCGGCCTCCATCCCTCCCCGGATACAAACTGCCATGCGACCGCCGGCGGCGATTCTGCCTCGCGCGGTGGCGATGGGAGCGCAGCTACCGTCATCGTACCGTCCAGGTGGATCGTTTCGGTACGAAGCGCTGTCATTCGATTGGTGACGATTACCGTGAGTTGCCGGCCCCCCTTCAGTTCGAACCGGCAAAACGCCGTCTCCGCACGGGACAGATGCAGTTCCCATTGCCCCCCGCCGCCTGAGATGTGCATTCCCTCTGCATACGGCTCATGTACCGCCTCGATGGCAAGCGTGATCTTGCCGTGATTCCCCTCCATATGAAACGCGAGTACAGCCCCGTCCCCCTGTTGTTCCGCCATATAGAGCTCCGCCGTTGAGGAGATAACCCTTCCTGGCAGTCCCCAGAGGGACAACGGAACCTTCGCCGGCAGCGCCATAGACCGGGAAGCGGCCAAGGTTAATCTTCCGGTTGGGGGAATCCCTGTATCTTCGTGGTGAATCAATTGAATTTGCTTCGGACGATCCTCCCCGTTCGTGATGAAAATCAGCTCTCCGCCGCCCTGCAAGCGCAGCACATGCGGTCCATACACGCCTTCTGTTTCCCCTTCGGCGGACCAAGTGCCGGATGCCGGCTCGGCTTCTGCGATCGCCGGACCGTAAGCGCGGATCAATCTGGAAAGAAGCCTGCCCTCCCAGGCTTCATCGCGGAGATGGCCTTCCGGAGAGATCATGCCCCCGAAATCATAATCCGAAGTTAGATAAGCCAGCGGTTTGCCCCAATTGTTAATCGCGTTGGTGAAGCCGAAATTCGTGCCCGATACCTGCAAGTACGGTCCAAGCAGCTTCGCCCCGGCCGACAGCAGTCTGCGCAGCAGGTAATGACTCCGGTTCGTCTCTGTGACAAGCAACGGATGCCCCGCTTCATGAAGCAGCTCCCGATAATGCAGAACCTTGCGCTCAAACTGGGGATCGCGGTCGTCGGGATAGAAATTGCAGGTCGGCACAACGCCATCCGTCAACCCGGATGCCTGCAACAGGCCCCCTTGCCCGGCACAGGCGATAAGCGGGACGGAGATTCCATGCGCACCGGCCATGTCCCGCAGCGCTGCCATATATCCTGCGGGATCGGAGCAATCATAGAAGTCGAGTTCGTTGTCCAACTGAACGAAGAGGACACGGCCACCACCCGTGACTTCATGGCGCTGAAGAATCGGCAGGATCTGCGCATACCATCTGGCCACATGTTGCAAAAATACCGGATCGTTGTCCCTGACCCGCATCGCCGGCTCTTTGGCATACAGATAAGATGGCAGTGCGCCTCCGTCCCATTCGGAGCAAATGTACGGACCCGGACGGGCAACAACCCATAATCCGGCTTCGCTTGCGAGGCGCAGAAAGGTATCCGCGTCCCGCATTCCGGTGAAATCCCACACCCCCTCTTGGAGCTCGTGGAAATTCCATGGGAAGTAGACATCAATACAGTTGTACCCGACATCTCTGACTTGCTCCAGCCGCTCCCGCCACAATTCAGGGGGAATCCGGAAATAAAAAAGCGAAGCGCAAAGCAGGATGACGCTTTCCCCATGAATGCTGACAGCCTGACCGGATAGACTTACGACGGATTCAGATTCGATACGCGTACTCATCGCGGACCCCTCCTAGCTTCTGAGATCTTTCATATGCAATTTTAATGAATCCCCTTTCATGAAACCCGTTACATTTTATGCAATACAAAATAAATGAAACGGGTTTCACTTAGAAAAACCATAAATCTGTTGTTCAGCCTGTCGTTCGGATGAAAAGCTTGTCTTTGGAGTTGGTAGTGAAAGAAGTTTGCGTTCCTTGCCATTTAGGAGGGTAAAAAAAGAAGAATATAGACTACGAGTGAAATGTAAGGGCTTTCGCAGTTATTCTAGCCCAGCCGGATTTGAGTTGTCAATCCCTTTTTTTGCCGCAGGGCGTTGAAGCTCTTAACTCTTGTTAAGAGCCGCGGTAGACTCGCGAATGACCAGCTTGGGCTTCAGCAATGTGGTCTTATTCACTTTGGATTTCGTAATCATTTGGTGCAGCACTTCCCCGGCGGTTCGCCCCAGTTCATGGGTGCGCAGCGAAACGGTCGTAAGCTCCGGAATGCTGTTGGAGGCAAACGGAATATCATCATAACCGATGATCGACAGATCCTCGGGAACGCGCAGCCCCGCCTTGACAGCCGCCTTCAGCACACCGATGGCCACCAGGTCGTTGAGGCAAAATATCGCGGTCGGCCGCTTTGGCAGCTCCAGCAGCTGGTTCATGAACTCCGTGCCGCTGGCAACGGAGAACCCCCCATGAAGCACCCGGTTTTTGCGGATTTCAAGGCCGGCCTGCTCTACCCTTTTGATAAAAGCGGACGTCCGCTGCAATGTATTGGACATATACCGGTAGCCTCCCACGATCGCGATGTCGCGATGCCCCAGCTCAAGTAGATGCCGGGCAGCCAGTTCTGCACCGTGCCGCTCATCCACAGCCACCCGGTTCAATCCCGATTTGGGAAGCCGGCCGTTTACGAGAAGAACAGGGAGTCTTCTCCCGATTTCGGCAACTTCTTCGACAAGCTGGGCATCCGGCTTAGCCAAATCGACTCTGCCTCCCATCATTACGATCCCGTCGACCTGCTTCTCGGCCAGTGCGTATAAATATTGCGATTCCCGAATGTATTGCTCCGCGCTGTCCACACTGGCCGATACGGTATCGCAGAGGAAATAAGTGTATCCTCGCTTGCGCGCTTCCAGATCGAAGCCGGACAACACTTCCGGGAAGAAGGGATTCGTAATATCCGGGAGAATAAGGCCGATCATGCCCGTTTCTTTCTTTGACAAACTTCGCGCCAGCGCATTGGGTTGAAACTGGTATTTGCTGATAAGCTCGTTAATGCGCTCGCGAGTCTCTTTTTTGACCGGCGCCGTATTGTTGAGCACCCTGGAGACGGTTGCGACGGAGACGTTCGCTTCCTTGGCGATGTCGTATACGGTAATCGGTTTCATGAATTCACCTGCCCGAAATTAGTAGCACAGAACATCCCAAGTATATCAAAATTTCCAGCATTTGAGAACTTGCATAGCCGGATCACTGCCTCAAGCAGGCGGATGTGCCCGTATTTATAGCGGGATTCATATGACCTATTTGCTATATTTCATATTTCAAAACACATACGGTGAGGAGTCTGGGAGTTTATTAACGAAAATAGTCGAAAACTTGGTCAAAATCTAGTTTTTTCACTCGATCATTACGAAGTTTTGTCGAAGGTATTGAAAGTTTATAAACCATATATTAAATATAACATGTAAGCCTTTTCAACCAAACTTAATTCCATTTGTCCAGGAGGTGGCCTATCGATTTGCACGGTTCTCAGCAACCTATTCCCGATTAAGAGAGGTGACAAATGATGTTACGCAAATGGATCACATTAGGTTTAGCCCTCGTATGTACGTTAACCCTGCCTTTAGGAGCATCTGCAGAAGGTTCAGCCCAAGCTGAGTTGAACAAGAAAAGCGGCATCGTTTGGCCAAAGGATCAGGAGCTCCCGACCTTCGCCAAGCCGAGGCGTTTGGATGTCGCTCAGGTTTATAATGAGCCGGGCGATATCAAAATCCTGCTGACGACGCTGCAAGGCATCGTCAATCGCAAAGAGCCGAGAATTTATGTGCAGCAAAACGAGCAGGATCCATGGATCCAAGATATTCGGGTCCCTTATCGGATTCATGACGACGCTATGGATCTCGTAAAGACTTACGCCCGGGAGGTCAAAGGCGTGATCGTCTACGATCCGGCCGTCCCCGACTCCATCAATGTTGCGACAACGCTCGCCGGTTTGAAGGACGCCGTCGTCGTCAGTCCCGAATTGGCCGAAGAGCTGGCTGCGGCGCCCTATCGTTTGAAGGTGGTCGAGGATCTGCAGGGGAAATTCCGGGATCGGATGGATGCTTACACTTGGCAATATGAGCATTTATGGAATCAGACGACCCAGCGAATGCTGGTTGGGCTCAGCCCGAATACGTCCATCCCCCTCCCACCGGATAATTTCGATTCCTTCCGAACGGTTCTCACAGAACCGGAGCAAATCCGGGATGCGAGCAACCGAAGAGCGTATGACCTGGACTTGTCCGAGTTCTTAGGCGGGGATGCCGTTTATCTACGTTTTCAGGATGCCTTCACCCAAGACGGCTGGGGGCCTGCTGTACACGAAATCAGCGTGACGGCGGACGGCGAGGAAATCCTTCGCTTCGAAACGGGTACGCCGGAAGAGGAAACCTATTTATATGACCGTCAAGGCTCCAAATTTCTTCCGGGCGCGGACCATCGGTTTGCCGATAACGGCAACTATTTCGTCTACGAATTTGTTCCTCCGGCGGATGCCCAGCAACTCACCGTAACCGTTGAAATGTGGAACCAATTTAAGGTCTCCGCCAGCAGCGTGAAGCCGCTCTCCTCAGAGCTCAAGGAACCGTACGGTTACCTCCGCGATTATGCGGTGGCCAACAAAGCGATGGTATTCTGGCTCTCCAGCGGAGTGCCTGAGCAAAGGGCGTTGTTCGAACGAATCTTAGCGGATGTGGAACCGGGAACACCGTATTTGGGCTGGTTCGATAATGATGTTGAAGGCGAAATCGCCGGGGTTGACCTGACCTCCCGTTATGGCGTTTACGTCTTACCTTCCGACTGGTTCCATAATATGACGGTAATGGCGGGGACAAAAGCTAAGCCGTCAAAACCTGCCCAACCGGCAACTCCGAAGCTGAGCAACAAGATCTACGTGACCTTCACGTTTGGCGAGGGGGATAATCTGCAATACGATCAAAATCATATGCGCAACCTTTGGGAGGATCCGGCTCGCGGCCAAGTGCCCATGAACTGGACGGCCAGCCCGCTCCTCGTTGATGCGGCCCCTGCGATCTTAGACTATTACCAGTCTACCGCTACGAAGAACGACCTGCTGGTGGCCGGACCGTCAGGAGCCGGGTATTTCAGTCCGCAGGTTTGGCCGGAGGAGCACTTTGCTCAATTCATGAAGGATTCCTATCCGTACTTGAAGAAATCCGGCATGTCGTATCCTTTTGTAATCAACCGTGAAGACAACCGGGACGTTCCTCTCACCGATTCCAAAGCGGAAGCCTATGTGAAACACTTGAAGGTGCCTGGCCTGTTCCTGGGCGGCGGGAGCTCTAATTACGTAGAAATCGTCAACGGCAATTTACCCGTGTCTTATTTCAAAGGCACGACCACTGCCAAAGATGGAATCAACATTTTGAATGAAGCGAAAGCTTCTTGGGACGGGAACTCGCCGATGTTTGTTTCCGTAGGGGTCAACGCTTGGAGCATGAGACCTTCGGACGTTGTTGCGATCACGGAAGCGCTGGGACCGGAATTTGAAGTCGTGTTAGCGGACAGCTATTTTGCGCTGATTCGGGATGCTTACGATCTTCCAAAGAAACCTTAACCCACAACAACAAGGCGGGATCGTCCGAGGAGGACGGTTCCGCCTTGTTTTGCACAGGGGGAGGCCCTGCTTTATAGCTTACAACGATTCCTTGATCACGCGCTTATAGAACATAACCGACAGCAAACCAAAGATCGAATACAGCGCCGTGTAGATCAGCATCACCAGAATCATCGGAGTCCACAGCTCCGTTCCGAATAGGAACCAGCCCGATCTGACGGCAAAATAACTATGCGATAAGCCAACGGCCAGCGGGATTCCGAAGTTGAACAGCTGCTTGAATTGAATGCCCCGGAGCAGGTTGGCCTGCGTAAATCCAAGCTTCCTTAAGATCGTGTAGTTTGGCTTCTCCTCTTCCCCTTCGCCCATTTGCTTGAAATACAGGATACACCCTGATGTAATCAGGAAGGTTAGGCCGAGGAAACCAACGATAAACATGATCAAGCCCATATTGCTTTTCTGATCCTGGATGATCTGATATTGAGACCCTGATTGCAATCCCTTATCAAAGCCCCCGTCTTGATAGATCTGATTCGCCTGCTTCAACAACTCGGAATTCAGTACATCGATCCCGTAATAAACCGGGTACCTGAGTTGAATCCCCGGATCTGCATCCTGGACTAAACGTTCAAAAATCGTATGATCGACAATCAGCGACGGCATGCTTAAGGAAAAACGCAGCGACACGACCGCATCTTTTTTCGTATCGATCACAGTCACCCGGATCTTTTCGGTGCGGCCCTTCAAGGTGACTTCGCCTTGATCCTTAAGGCCCGCGAATTGCTCCAACGCATTACTCGAACCGGCGAACAGCGCTTCCTCCGGATCCAGTTCCACGCCTTTGACCTCTTGTTCGTCAACGACGGCCAGTGTGGCACGCTCTTTCGCTTCCGGAATGTTGCCGAAAATTTGCGAAATATCGGCCTCTGCCGTAAGCACCCGGCGCTGGGTTTCCCGCGTATCGATCCCGGCTGTCTTCAAAGCCTGCACGAAAGCGTCCACGTCAGCAGGGTTTAACAGCGTGAAATGATTGGGCACGGTTTGCTCGGCCGATTTTTCCGTCGAATAATAAGAGATATAGCTAAGGGATAACAAGCCGATCGCCAGCGCCGATACCGTTGTGATGATCGTCAGCAGCAGGGCGTTCGATCTCATCCGGAACATAATGGAGGATAAAGACAACACCTCATTGAGCGACAGATATCCGCCCTTCGCTTTGCGCACCAGATTGAACAGAAAACTGACCGACCCTTTATAAAACAGGTATGTCCCGATGATTACCGACCCTAAAATCAGGATCATTGCGAGAAATAACTCCCGCATTTCCATATACTCGCCGCTGAACAAATCCGCCGAAACCCGGTAACCGTAGAAAATCAGCCCGATTCCCAGCACGCCGATAACAATTTCGGATAACGGCATTTTGCGGTAAGCATTTTCCGTTGTAGAGGTGACCCGGAATAACGATAAAATGCTTTGCCGTCGAATGAACAAAAAATTCATCAGCATGATCAACAAATAGATCGCGGCGAAGACGACGATGGTCTGTACCAGTGCCTGTGGGGAGAACCGCAGCGTGGCTTCGGCATCGACGCCGATAATCCGGAACAGGATCAGAAGCAGCAGCCGGGAGCAGGAGAATCCGACGAGCATCCCAATCAACAGAGAGCCGAAATAAAGGATCAGGTTTTCGCTGCTGAGGATGCCGAAGATCCTCCCTTTTGTTAACCCGATTAATTGAAACAGTCCAATCTCCTTGCTTCGCCGTTTTATGAAAATGGTATTGGCATAGAGCAAGAAGATGGCGACGATCGCCACGAGCAGCACCGAAGCGGCGGCCAGGCCAGCAGCGCCTTTTACGGAGCCTTTCATCTCGTCCAGCGCCGGGTCGTACTGTAACGTGACGAAAGCGAAATAGAGAGCGACGCTGAAGATCAAAGCGAACACGTACAAGTAATAGTTTTTGAGATTTTTCTTCAAATTCCGGTAAATCAGATGGGTCAAACTCATTCCTGCACCCCGCCCAACACGCCTTGAGCCTTGATAATGTCATTGAAGAACGCCTGACGCGGTTCATCGCCTTTATTCAGCTGCGAATAAATCTGTCCGTCCTTGATGAAGACGACGCGGCTGGTATAACTGGCTGCCACCGGATCGTGGGTGACCATGATGATCGTGGACGCGATTTTGCGGTTCAGTTCGCTGAGCTTGTTCAGCAAGTCGGATGCGGACTTCGAATCCAGCGCACCGGTCGGCTCATCGGCAAAGATGATGCTCGGATCATGGATGAACGCCCGCGCGGCCGACGTCCGCTGCTTCTGTCCGCCCGAGATTTCGTTCGGATACTTGTCCTTGATTTCGTAGATGCCCAGCTCGGTGGCAATCTCCTGAAACTTGAGGTCCGCCTCTTTGCGAGAGACGTTTTTGATCGATAGCGGCAGCAAGACGTTCTCTTTGACCGTTAACGTATCCAACAAATTGTACTCCTGAAAAATAAAGCCGAGATGGGTTTTGCGAAACTCCGCCAGCTCCTTCTCCTTCAGGCCCGTGAACTCTTTCCCTTCAATTCGGATGCTGCCAAGGCTGACCTTGTCGATGGAAGACAGCACGTTGAGCAAGGTCGTCTTGCCGGAGCCCGAGGCCCCCATGATGCTGACGAATTCTCCCTTCTCCACGTTCAGGTCAATCCCCTTCAATACTTCCTGACGATTGAATTTGTTGCCGTAGCTTTTATGAATTTTGCTGGCTTCGAGTATCGCCATGATTCATCACTCCTTTGTCCTGCCCCTATCTTACCTTACCCGGGAAGAGGGTTCCTGCGATTCACCGAACAAAGCAAACGGGCATGTGACAATGTTGTCACATGCCCAAGGTATGAACGTAGGCATTGCTTCTCGGAAAATGCAACGTAACTGCGGTGCCTTCGCCGAGCTTCGAATCGACGCCAATCCGCATCGACAGGGAATCCGCTGCTTTCTTCGCCAAGTATAACCCCATTCCGGTGGCCGCATGATCCTCATGGTTCATTGTGGAGGTGAACCCTTTCTCGAAGATGCGCGGCAGGTCCTTGGCGTCGATCCCCCGTCCTTCGTCGCAGACGCTCAGCCAAGCCTGTCCCTCCGCTGAAATCCCCGATTGCACGCGGATTTCGGAAGATTCGCTGTATTTCACCGCATTGGTTAACAACTGCCGAACGATGAACGCCAGCCATTTCGCATCCGTGAGCACCTCCTGGACAGACAAGGCTACATCGAAGCCGATACCCTTCTGCAGGCACCAGGCTCTCAGCTCGCGAATTTCTTGAATCAACAACGGCTCCAGCTTCACCTGTTCGATGTATAGATCGTTCTCAATAAACGGGATGCGCTTCTGGTGCAGCTGGCGGTCCAAAAGCAGATGAATGCGCAGCCATTCCAACCGAAGCTGCTCCTTGAGCGGCTCGTCCCCCATCCGGTCGATCATCAGCCGCATGGCGGTGAGCGGCGTTTTGACCTCATGAATCCAGGACATCAGTTCGTCCTTCTCCTCTTCCAACTGAGCGACGAGCTGCGACGTCTCTTGCCGGAACTTATCCGTCTGCTCGTTCAGCCGCTCCATTACGACGGATTGAAGCGGGCTTTCCGGTGCCGCGATGGCATTGAGGTCGTACGTATCGTCCCAGGCGGTCAAGCTTTGATAGAACCGGGTTTCCTTCGAATAGCGGATCAGCAGAAATCCCCCGAATGACAACAAGGAGAGGAAGACGATATACAGCATCGGCATAAACGGGATCGCCGGGTCGATCGCAGCGATGAAGAGGAGCAGCAGCTGCAGGGCGATCACAAGCAGGATCCAGCTCAAGCGTTCACGCAAATACTTCGCTATCATCAGGCCTGAACCTCTTCCGTCGCCATATACCCTTGCCCTACCTTCGTCTCAATATACGCATCCAGCCCGAGGTCTTCGAGCTTTTTGCGCAGGCGGTTCACGTTCACCGTCAAGGTATTGTCACTGACGAAATGCTCGTTGTCCCACAAGCTTCGGATCAATGCCTCGCGGCTGACGATGCGGTTCTTCTGCTCCACCAGCAGCTTGAGGATCAGCATCTCATTTTTCGTGAGTTCAATCGTCCCCTGATCCGTTGTGACGGCGTTACGTCCGTATTCAATCGTCGCGCCGCGCCACGTTCTCAGCTCGACGCGTTCGGTATTATAGTTATAAACCCGGCGAAGCGTAGCTTGAATTTTGGCAATCAGCACCTCGAAATGGAACGGCTTCTGCACGAAATCATCCGCCCCCAGCTGCATGGACATGACCATGTCGGTCGGATGATCCCGTGAGGACAGGAAAATGATCGGCACATTGGAGTGCGCCCGGATCTGACGGCACCAATGAAATCCGTCGAATTTAGGCAGTTGGATATCGATCAGCACCAGATCCGGGCGAACGGCACTAAATTCCTGCAGGACATGGCCGAAATCCGATACGCCATGTACCCCATAGGACCATTGCTGCAGCCGCTCGCGAATTTCTTGAAACAACGACGGGTCGTCCTCGATTAACATAATTTGAAACAAACCAATCACCACGTTTTTAGGATTCTTTCCTTATTCAGTTTAAAGGATAACCGGACGGGGCGCTATCCCTCCGTTCAAACGGGCCCATTCATTTTGGCATGGAGCACGCTTCCTCCTTCATAGGCTGTGATAAGGCATATTGTGCAGGAGGGATAGGTTATGCGTATATTAGTGCGTCCGGGAGATACTTTATGGTACTACAGTCAGATCTTTCAGTTGCCGCTGCAGTTGATTGTGGACTCCAACCCGGGCATTCAAACGGAGGGGTTAGCCGTTGGACAGACCGTCCTCATCCCCGGGTATTTAGCAAGCGAATACCAGATCAAAGCCGGGGATTCCATCTGGAAGCTGTCCAGGGATCGCGGAGTTCCTATGGATTTAATCCTGCTGCTCAATCAGGAGGTAAATCCAAACCGATTGAGCGTTGGACAACGCCTGCTGCTTCCGCTGCGGGTGACCTGGTTCGTGGTCGACATTCGCAAGCCTTACGACTATGCGGCGCTCCGGGACGACCTGAACCGATTAATAGATATTTATCCGTTTATGGCTTACCGTACTATTGGGAATACGGTCATGGATAAGCCGATTCCCGAGCTGCGTATCGGAAAAGGAAACAAACAAGTGCACGTCAACGGTTCATTTCATGCAAACGAATGGATCACCACGTCCGTGCTAATCAAGTTTCTGAATCAATACCTGCTAGCCCTTACGAACAGCAGCACGATTCGCGGTCTGAACATGTGGCCTTATTACGAAGGAGCCACCTTCTCGATGGTGCCGATGGTCAACCCCGATGGCGTTGACCTGGCGATCCATGGATTGCCGGCCCAAGAGCCGTATCGCAGCAATGTGCTCTCTTACAACGGCGGCAATACGGATTTCACAGGATGGAAAGCGAATATCAACGGCGTTGACTTAAACGACCAGTTCCCGGCATTATGGGAACGCGAAGTCGCCCGGAATCCTGTGGAGCGGGGCCCCCGGGATTACCCGGGTACTGCGCCGCTGACCGAACCCGAAGCGATCGCGATGGCCAACTTGACTCGGCAGAGCGACTTTGACCATGTGCTGGCGTTTCATACCCAAGGCGAGGTCATCTATTGGGGCTTCGAGAACCGCGAACCGGCCTATGCCGAGACCATGGCGAACGAATTTGCCCGGGTCAGCGGTTACGAAGCGATTCGAAACGTCGAGAGTTATGCCGGATTTAAGGATTGGTTCATCTATGATTTCCGGCGACCCGGGTTTACGGTTGAGCTGGGGTCCGGCGTAAATCCCCTGCCCTTGTCGCAATTGGACGAAATCTATGAGGCGAGTCTCGGAATCCTGCTGGCGAGCTTGTATATGTAAGAAAGGTTGTTAGATCTGGTGTTTGCTAGCAGACGTACAAGGAAGATGCTATGATATTTTCTATAAGATCATGAAAACGTCATGGATAGAGAAAAGGAGTTCTGCAGATGAAGAAGAACCGTCTGGGCTCCTCCGACCTGATCGTCAGCGAAATTGGACTTGGCTGCATGTCGCTCGGGACGGAGGAGTCGAAAGCGATCGGTCTGATCCACGAAGCGCTGGACCGGGGCGTTAACTTTCTGGATACCGCCGATTTGTACGACGCCGGAACCAACGAAGAAATCGTCGGCAAGGCCATCAAAGGACGCCGAGACCAGGTCATCCTGGCAACCAAGGTAGGCAACCGCCGGATACCGGGTCAGGAAGGCTGGAGCTGGGATCCCTCCAAGGCATATATCCGCTCTGCAGTCAGAGACAGCCTGCGCCGGCTGGGTACCGACTATATTGATTTATATCAACTGCATGGCGGGACGATCGAAGATCCGATTGACGAAACCATCGAAGCGTTCGAACAGCTCAAACAGGAAGGTCTTATCCGTGAATACGGGATTTCTTCCATACGCCCCAATGTGATACGTGAATATGTCTCCCGCTCCTCGATCGTCAGCGTCATGAACCCCTACAGCATCGTGGATCGGCGCGGCGAAGAAGCCGTATTTCCTTTGCTTCAGGAGCATCAGATCCGCGTTATCGCCCGAGGCCCGTTAGCCAGCGGTGCGCTGGCGGCTCAGCGCGAACCGGTCAAGGGCGTACTCGATTACGAGCTGAACGAGCTTATGGACCTGCGGCGAGCGCTGCAAGAACTGGAACGGCCGGAACGCAGCTTAACGCAGCTGGCCATCCGGTATTCGTTAGCCCATCCGGTTGTAGCTGTGACCATCCCCGGCGCCAGCTCGCGCGAGCAGTTGCTGCAGAATCTTGCCGCAGCCGATGCGCCGGAGTTAAGCCCCCGGGAAGTCGAGTTGATTCGGCGCGTTAGTAAAGCGAATCAATATACGTTACATCGTTAGCCTGAACGAAGAAAGCCGACCGCACGAAGCAGCCGGCTTTCTTGGCTAAGTCAAGATTATTGAACAGGTACCCATTCGATTGCCCAATCGGTAGCCAATCGATTCAAGGCGTCGGCTTGAATGTACAACCGATCTTCGATAACCTTGGCGTTCGATGGATTCACTTGAACGGATTGTTTCCCTGTCGAAACGGTATAACTGAAGGACTTCCCATTTTTATCTTCCCCCTGCTTCACCTGCCAGTTCTGAGCTTCAGAAACAGGGCGAATCGGAACATACAACTTCCGGTCGAGGCCAAAAAAGACGAACGGCAAGGCGATTTTCGTACCGTTTACCGTCAGATTGGCATCCCCCTTCTGAACGTACTCGAGCGCCTTGACCGGCAACTTCTCAAGTTCCAAATCCGCAGGAACCTCAGGTGCTTTCGTCTGAATCGGAACCGGCAATGGGTCATAGAAATTTTTGACTTCCTGATCCGTGACGCTCCGCACCTTTCGAGTCCTCACATCGTAGAGATACGGCTTACGGGCGGGTTCATTATAGGTCAACAGCAGTTGTCCCTCTTGTTCGTCATAACCCAGCAAAGAAGCCAGCAACAATCGATGTGTTTCAAGCGTATCCGGATTCAGACGTACGATTTCATTCTGCTTGGCCGCCTCGCTGTATCGTTCCATGAGCAGGGTGCCGTCCGGAAGCCAGTAGGTGACCGGCCATTCTCCGCCATCAGAAACCAGTCGAATCACGCCGTTCTGGTTGTTTTTCACGAACAAAGCCACCCGCTTGGAAGAAGAACCTTCGAAATAAATCACTTTTCGAACCCCAAACTTGCCGCTTGGGGAGTTCTGATATCCGGTCTTCCCTACCAACCGGTCTGCGGACGTATCCAGGTAGACTTCGCTGAACGGAGGCGGATTTAATCCCTGCGTCAATACACGCACATAGGGACTCATTTCGTCGCCCCACAGATCGCTGACGGTATCGGGAAGCACATACCAAGTCCCGTCCTCTGTCCAGGACAAAACCTTCCGCTCCGATTTTCCGTCATCTGCCGTTAAATAGGCATTATAGTAAGCTTCTTTCGTATCCGGGTTCGTATAGGCATGGTAAAACTCCGCCTCTGCGGCAGCAACCGGGTTCGCGGTCATGATCCAGGCGAGCGTTGTCGCCAACGCGCCGTAAACCGCCGGCCGCAGCCGAATTTTGCCTAACTTCATTCTCGTTTCTCCTTTCTTGCTAATCTATAAAGTATAGACGGCGTATCCAGGAAAAAGTTCCCCTCCTTGCCTTTAACTAACTCTATAACAAATGAATTGCTGCAAAAGTGCCTAGTTGGACACACAAACCTCCATCATATAACCTCCCATGCAGAGACATACTACGCATAGCAAGGTAATTTGAAAAAGCAAAGGAGAATCTTCATGGGTGTGTTAGACGGCAATCCGAAGCACGAGCCGATGCATTACGGCGAAATATTTACCATTTGGGAAAGCTCGATGGCGGCCAAAATGACTTTGTCCTGCTATCAGCTGTTCACGTATCATGCCGGCGATAAGGATCTCAAGGAGATTCTGAAGGATCTGATGGATCAAGCCAAGCTGGAGATTAAAGAATTGGACAAGCTGTTAACGGACAATGGGATCACCCCTTCCCCGATGCTGCCGGAGCGGCCGGAAGTGAAGCTGGAGGATATCCCTCCAGGCGCCAGATTTGCCGATCCGGAAATCGGGGCAAAACTCGCCATGGATACCGCCACTTCCTTGGCCGGCTGCAGCGGGGCGATGGGGTTATCGATCCGTGAGGATATCGGTGCGTTGTATGCCAAATACCATGCGACCAAAACCGCACTAGCATTAAGGATCTTGCGCATGAGCAAAGACAAAGGCTGGTTGATTCCCCCACCGCTGCTTGTCAAAAAACCGGAGTAGGACCCAGTAAGGGAGAATCCAACATGATTCTCCCTTACTTTATATGCTCCCGTTCAATGACAGGGACCCCGTCATGGATCGCCACCTTCATCACAAAATCGGACGGGCATTCCCGCAAGCACAGCTCCATATCTTCAGGCCAAAATGCCGGCTGCTCCGGGTCAAAAAACTTGGCGGCCGCCTCCGATCGGCGAATCCGCTCCAGCGTTTGCGCCGCGGTGGGCTGTCCGTCTCCCCGCAGAATACCGGCGATATATTCTGCGCAAGCTAGATCGTCATCACCGGACGGATGCGAAGCGATGAGATGCATCGACGGCTCGGGGCGCCCCCCCATCAACCGGCTTTTGATCCATGCTGCCGTCGTGGCGGCATTGGAAAATCCCGTAACGAATATCTGCTTGGCATTCAGGGAATTCAATGTGGCTTCCACCCCGTTGGTTGTTTTCTGAATCAGCGTTTTCCCGGAGAGGTCCGCTTGCGCGATCCGTGCAGGCGAATTATCTAAATCAAAACCCGGAATAGGTAAACCACTGATTTCACCCGCCAGCAGATGATCCGGATGGCCCCTTTTGAAGCGAAACGCCTCTTCCAGCGAACCGGCCAAAATAATCCGGTTTGCTCCCTGAATAAATGCGTAATGTGCCACCGTAAAGGCGCGGATCACATCGATCACCACATGGATCTCCGCATCTGCCAGCCGGTGGTTATTCCCCTGTACGATTTGGATCATGTTTCCCCTACCCTTCTGCAATGAACAATATCAGCTTATGCCCGACAGGTGGGGGGCCGTGCTTAACTGATGCATACCCGATTTCCGAATGACAAATAATGAACATATCCTTTAGGTTCTTACTTCAACGCTGAGGAGCTAAACCAATGAATAACACCAAATCACGGAAAAGGCTGCACATTGCGTTCCAGAGCGATATCTCTCTGCCCGAGGAGGAAGCGGCCGAACCATCAACGGAGAAAACGAAAACCTCGGAGCAAAACGAATCGAAAGGACGGATTTGGGAGTTTGTGGCCATCGCCACGATTCCGATCGTGCTGGTATTCGGGAACTCGATGCTGGTGCCGGTTTTGCCGGAAATGCAGCGCCAGCTGGGAATCAGCAAATTTCAAAGCAGCTTGATTATTTCGATCTTCTCCTTAGCCGCCGGCCTGTTCATTCCGGTGATCGGTTATCTGTCCGACCGTTTTGGACGCAAGAAAATCATCATTCCGGCATTGATCGTCTATGGCGGTGCCGGGGTTCTGGCCGGTTTTGGCGCGATTTGGGACTCGTATGCCGTCATCATCACGGCTCGGGCCATTCAGGGGATGGCTGCGGCGGGAACGGCACCTATCGCCATGGCATTAGTCGGGGATTTGTACAAAGGC
Organism: Paenibacillus phocaeensis; assembly: GCF_900021165.1. Lineage (GTDB taxonomy): Bacteria > Bacillota > Bacilli > Paenibacillales > Paenibacillaceae > Fontibacillus > Fontibacillus phocaensis. The sequence goes on from NZ_FCOQ01000023.1 coordinate 37,797, forward strand.
GGGACCGAGAGCAAAGCCTTGGGCCTGATTGAGGCTTCCAACGGCGTCGGCAAGGTGCTTAGCCCGATTATAGGGTCCTTACTGGTGCTGATTGTTTGGTATGCCTCGTTTTTCGCATTCCCCGTGTTCTGCGCCTTGTCTTTGCTGGCCGTCCTGTTTCTGATCAAGGAACCCAAGCTGGGCGAACCCCAAAAGTTAAAGGCTTACGTTCATAAAATCGGGCAAATTTTCCGCAAAAAAGGAAGCTGGTTGATCACCTGCTTTTTCGCCGGGTCATTGGGACTTTTCATTTTATTTGGAGTTCTGTTTTACTTGTCCAACACCTTGGAAGATGCGCCTTACCATATCGACGGGGTCCTTAAGGGCGCCATTCTGGCGATCCCCCTGCTCGGCATGGTGATCACTTCCTATACGACAGGCAGCTTGATCAAGAAGAAAGGGCTGCTGATCCGCTGGCTGATGAATATCGGACTGGTGATGATGACCCTGTCGCTGGCGGCAACGATCTTCTTCTTTAAGAACATTTATGTATTTATCGGTTTGCTGACGGTCAGCAGCATTGGAACCGGCTTGCTTCTGCCCTGCCTGAATACGATGATCACCGGTTCGGTCCAAAAAAGCGAACGCGGCATGATTACCTCGCTGTACAACAGCTTGCGCTTTTTGGGCGTTGCCTTTGGTCCCCCCCTATTCGGGTGGATGATGGACATCTCCGACCGCGTCGTGTTCATCAGCGTGTCCAGCTTGTCTTTGGTTACGTTGGGACTGGTATTTTTCCTGATCAAGCCTCCTCGTCAAATCAACTGATCATTCACCATGAATTGGTAAATTTATGGGCACCTGCTGCGGCTGATTCGCATATGATGCCTATGTCATCGGTGAAACGATAAGTCAATAGGAAACGAGGAGATTCCAGTATGAAGAGTACCTTACGTGCCGTATGGCCTGCCGAGTTGTTTGATCCGAGCGGACGGCGTCAATCGGTTGAGCCCAAAGAGAGCTTGCCGGAGCTGCCGGTTACCGGCACGGGCTTGACAATGGTCATCGATAAAGGACTCGGGCGGACCGCCTTTACGGATTTCATTGAACTGGCCGCGGGTTACGTAAATTGCATCAAATTGGGGTTCGGCACCGCCCCGCTCTACAGCACCGAACTGTTGATGTACAAGATCAACCTTGCCAAGCAGCAAGGCATCATGGTGATGCCTGGTGGAACCTTGCTGGAGACGGCGGTTCAACAGGATGTGGTCTCGGAATTCTTTAATACCATCTGCCGGCTTGGCTTTAACGGCATTGAGGTGTCGGACGGCACCATTGAGCTCCCCCGCAAACGTCGTACGGAATTGATTCAAGAAGGCAAAAGCAGGGGCTTGCGTGTCGTCACCGAATTTGGTAAGAAATTATCCGGCTCCTTAATCGATGCGACCCATTTGGCGGAAACCCAGGAGGCCGATCTTGAAGCCGGTGCCGAATTGATGACGGTCGAAGCCCGGGAATCCGGGATGGGCGTGGGCATCTTCGATGAGCAAGGTGAATGCCGCCAGGATATATTGGACAATATCCTTAAGTTTGTCCCTGATACGACAAGGCTGATGTGGGAAGCTCCGCTGAAGCATCAACAGGTGCTGCTGCTGCGGAAATTCGGCGCGGGCGTTCACTTGGGCAATATTCAGCCGCAGGATATTCTGTCGCTGGAAACGATGCGGCGGGGACTTCGTCAGGATACGTTTGAATTCGGCATCCGGTCGAAGCCCGCCGAAGAATGTATTTATGTGATTTAACTTAGAAAAAAAGCGATTAAACAGCCGTTCCTGTTTAATCGCTTTTCCCTTCCTGGCCAGCCTTTATCTCTCCGATTTCGCATCCGGAAGCTCGGAGAACGTCCCCACATAATGAATATCCTCTCCGGTCTCATCTTTTACAGCGCTGATGTTCAACCATTGCCGATAGATTTCGCCGTTCTTGCGTTTATTCCAGATTTCGCCCTGCCACATGCCGGATTCCTTGATGCTCTTCCACATGCGCACATAAAAATCAGGAGCTTGCCGATTCGCACGCAAAATGCTTGGCTTCTGACCGAGGGCTTCCCGCTCATTAAACCCGGTTACCGCCGTAAACGCCGGATTCACCGCCACAATCGTGCCTTTCGGGTCCGTCACCAAAATGCCCTGTGCCGTATTGTTGAAGACCTCCGAAGATAAGCTCAGCTTATCGGAGTAGATCATCCAGAGCACAAGAATCAAGCTGGCCAGCGCTACTTGCGACAACAGCATAAAGCCGATGGAATACTGGCCGGTCACCGAATGGATGTAGGACAGCAGCAGCGGCGGGAAGAATCCGCCCAAGCCGCCCATCATCGAGACGATCCCGTTGACGATCCCCGCCTGCTTGTTGAAATATTGCGGGACGAGCTTAAAGATCACCCCGTTGCCTGTTCCCGCAACCATGGCGATGACGAGGCAGCCAACCGTATAGAGGGGAAATGTCGGAGAGAAAGCCAGCACGATCGCCGCTAACGTGAAGCCTGCAAATACGACAATCAGCAGCATCAAGGCATTAAACCGGTCCGCCAGCCATCCGCCAACCGGACGCATAAACGTGGCCAGCGCGATAAAACCCGCGGTGCGCATTCCCGCATCCACTTTGGTCAGATCAAAATTCGTCACCAGGAAATTGGGCAGATACACGGTGAAGGCGACAAACGAACCAAAAGTAATAAAGTACAAGAGAGAGAACAGCCAAAGCTTTTCGTTTTTGTATACCCCTTTGATTTGCTCCATCATCGCCGTTTTCACTTTCGGTTCCTTGCGGTCCCCGAAGAAGAGATTCAGCGCTGCAAAGATCAGCAGAAGGATCAAATACAGCTTCACCGTCGCCGACCAGCCTATTTGCGTGGCGATAACCGGCGCGGAGAACGAGGTCACCGCAGTCCCGAGATTCCCCAGACCATACACGCCGTTAACCAGGCCGTGGCGCTCTTTCGGATAATATTTCGGCAGCGAGGTCACGCCTACAGAGAACACGGCCCCGCCAATCCCGAGGAACAACCCGCCAATGATCAGATCTACATACGTACTTGCTTCACTGATGTAATACACCGGAAATAGCAGCAGAATAAAGCTGATCAAGAAGACGATCCGCGCCCCGAAGATGTTGGCATAATACCCGATCGGGATACGGAGTACGGAACCCAAGACGACGGGAATCGCCGTAATGATCGCGACCTTGTCGGGAGGAATGGAAATATCGTCGCCCATAAACGACAGGAGCGAGGAGATAATGACCCACACCATAAAACCGACAATCAGATTTAAGGTTTGCAATGGTAATTGAACTTTTCTTATCAAATCGATCACCTTTTTCCAAATTGACTTTCTGAATAACCATCGAATTCCCCACCCGTATTTTAGCCGATTCCCTGATCGAGCCTGAATAGGGTTTTCCCCCGTTCGCCCCGGGAAACTCCCTAACGGACCGATTTAGACACAAAAAAGCCCATAAGCATCGGTTGATGTTTATGGGCTGCTCATTGAACAGGAATCTATTCAACAATCAGGGTGTACAGCTCCTTATTCAACTGCTCTTGTTCTGTCAGTTTCATCACCTGTCCGGTCATCGGAAACAACACGGTTTCCTCCTTGACGAAATGCACCGTCAAAATCTCGAACGCTTCGCCCGCATCTCTGGATAAAACCCTCATCTCTTCCAGCGTAAACTCGCCGTTCGCATAATGAAGAAAATGGTCAAGGTAAGCTAAGATTTCCTCATGCTCCTGCTCGATCGAAACGATCGGTCCCTGATCGTATCCGATCTTTTTCCCTAATCGTTGAAAAAAATAAGCCTCTTCTTTGTGAAAATGCTTGCGCAAAGGAGATTTGAAATCGCTCAGCAGCCCGCGCAATCGGGCGAATTGGGACTTTGCCGGCTCGATTGTATAGCGGTCATTTTGAAAGTCTAGCACAATGGAATGCCAATCATTCATTAAGCTGGCCAAATACCGATGCTCATTCTCCAGAATACGCATGGCGGGCAATTCGCTCAGCAGTGTTCCTTGTTCCATGTCCCCAGCCTCCGTTAGAAATCCAACAGCTTTTTCTTGATGGCGTACTCCACCAGCTCAGGTCTTGATTTCAAATTCAGTTTTTCCATGATTTTGGCTTTATGTGCTTCCACCGTTTTGACGGAGATATGCAGCATTTCGGCAATTTCCTTATTTCCGTAACCCTTGGCCACCAGCGGCAGAATCTCGACCTCACGGGTGGACAACAGTTGGTACGGGTTGCTCTCATCCGCCTGCTGATCTTGGTTCACGAATTCACGAACAAGGGAAGAAGCGAGCTTCGGGTGAATATAAACCCCGCCTTGATGCACCATGCGAATGGCCGAGACGAGCTGTTCATCCGGAGAGTTCTTCAGGACATACCCGCGCGCGCCTTTCTTAAGTACATGAAACAAATATTCCTCGTCATCATGCATCGTCAGGATAATGATATGGGTTTCGGGAAAATCCTCATGGATTTTGGCCGTGGCGATTAAGCCGCTTTCCCCCGGGGGCATGCTGAGATCCATCAGCAGAATGTCGGGCCGGTGTTTGGCAACCATTTTGTACGCCTCGATCCCGTCTGCAGCCGTCGCCACAACTTCCATATCCTCTTGAAAATTAATGATCATTGCAAAACCGCTTCGGACGACGGCATGATCATCCGCGATTACCACTTTCACTTCCCTTACCTCCCTGCCCTTCATCGTTTGCAGCAGACGTTCAAGGAGAGACCGCTGCAAGCGGGATCCGCAAATGCACGGTTGTGCCTCTCCCCCGCTCTGAAGTCAGAATAATCTCTCCGCCCACCAGCTCGGCCCGTTCCTTCATCCCGTAGATACCAAGCCCGGTTCCCTTCGGATCGTTCGTGTTCACGTCAAATCCGCTGCCTTCATCGGAAACGATAAGCTCCAGCAGATGTTCGGAGGCAAATAAACGTACGTCAACCTCGTCAACGTCGGCATATTTCAGGGCATTAAGCACCGACTCCTGACATACCCGGTAAACGACCGTCTCTACTTCACTATTAAATCGTTGACCGCTAAGCTCCGCAACAAAACGGACCAGCACGCCATAGTTCTTCTCAATCCATTTAAAATGCGAGCGGAAGGCGGCGTCCAAACCGAGATCATCCAGCGAGGCGGGCCGCAGCTCCACCGACAGGTTTCGGATTTGCTCCAGCAGTCTCGTAAGGGAAGCTTCGGTTTGCTGGATTTTCTGCAAAGCTTCCTCCTGGACATTCAAATATTTCAACACCCGCAGATCTACCAGGGAGCTGATCAGCTCTTGGGCTACGCTGTCGTGCAGCTCGCGGGAGATCCGTTTGCGTTCGTCTTCCTGAGCTTTGATTACGCTCTTCATCATGGTGTTGCGATTCAGCATCTGCTGTGTCATGAGCTGATTCGTCAAATCGCGCAGGATCAGCACCCGGATCCCCGCCGCCCCGTCCACCGTCTGAAAACTGGCCGAAAACGGCACCACGCCTTTGGTTCTCGTCTCCAGGTACAGTTGAAAGGAGCTGAAGTCCTTCTCCGTATTGGAAAGGTAGCAATTCAAACAGGACATCGGTTCTTCTTCACTTGTATAACCTCGGCAGGAGAAACAGAACGCATTGCTGTCTGAACCGGCCGGTTCCTCCAGTACCCGGCGATCCAGCAGACGTTCAGCCTGGGGATTCATCGCCATGACCCGATGGCTGGCGTCAAAGAAGATGATCGCGTCGGAGCTGTGTTCAAATTGCTTCTGCAGCAGCTCGATCGGAACCTTCAAGGATAACGGATTCACGGGATCAGCTCCTTGATCTCAAAATCGCCAAACCTGCCCTGAAGCTTCTCATACAGCCGGCGCACCCCGTCCTGCGACATCCGCTGCTCCCCGCGATAGCCTGCCAGAAGCACGCCTTCCACCCGATCCGCCAAGTACAACGGAATCGCCGCCAGGCTGGTTAACCGTTCCGAGATCAGAATCGGATAATTGTACATCTCCTGGGGAGGAAGCCCTTCGACAACACGGGGAACTAACATGGGACTGCCGGTCTTAAACACGATGCCGGCAATCCCCTTTCCCGACTGGAGAACGATGCGTTTGTAGCGGTTATTCAAGTTGCCCGAGGCGTATTTCCAGGTAAGGACGAAATCGTTAACCGCCGATTCGGCGAAGGCTAGCGACACGAAGTCATACCCCATCTGTTCTCTTAACTGGTCGATCATATCCTGGTAGCAACTGGAGGTTGGATTCATGTACTCGTCTCCCTAACTTCAAATCCTTAACGTCCCGCAGTATGCGAGCGATTCTTCCTATAAAGGATATAGCTTCTCCGGGCATAATTCAAGGGGACGCTCCAGACGTGGACAAGACGAGTAAACGGCCACAAGGAGAAGATCAGGAACCCCGCCAAGATGTGGATTTGGAACGAGATCGGCACCTCCGCCATGTAGGATGCCTCCGGACGGAGGATCAACAGGTTGCGGAACCAGACGGAGATCGTCTCCCGATAATCAAAATCCGGCTGTACGTTGTTCGTAACCAACGTGGAGAACATTCCCATGAAAATGATGAACAGCAGTAGTCCGTTCACGATCATATCCGACGCGGAGCTGAGGCGGCGTACGTTTTTCTTGGTCAAACGGCGCATCGTCAGGATTAGCATCCCGGCGAACGTGACGACGCCGAAGAAGCCGCCGCCGTACATCGCTCCGATATGATACAAATGCTCGCTCACGCCAATCGCGGTCATCCATTCCTTCGGAATGCCTAACCCTGCCACGTGACCCATGATGACCGGGATGATCCCGATATGAAACAGCATACTGCCCAGCATCAGCCTCTTCTTCTCGATAAATTCGCTGGATTTGGCCGTCCAGTTAAACTGATCATAACGGTAGCGGAAAATATGTCCCACCACAAACGTTGCCACGCATAGATAAGGGAAGATTACCCATAGAAATTGCTCAAACAGATTCATGAACCTTCACCTCCTGTGACAAGCATCGTTTAAACGTCTCCCGAAGCGCTTTGATCAGATCGTAATACGGGTTCCCCTTGGGCTCCAAAGCCTTCATCAACTCATAAGTACCGTCTTCTAAGATCGTAATCACCGTATGCATGCCCGCCTCGGCATGAGGATGGTCCAGCCAATCCGCCACATACAGGAACTCCAGCATAAGGGGCAGAAAATCCGGCAATTCTCGATCAACCATCTCCATCCCGAACATCTCATAGACCGCTTTGAGCGAAGTCAGCAGTTGTCCGCGCTCTTTGGATTCTTCATATTTAAAGTAGGTCATGTAAAGAGTGGAGGATTTCTCAAAATCAAAAGTATCTACGTACAGCTCTTCTATCTCTTCCATGGTCAGCAGCAGCATCTGTTCGCGGTACTTGAACAACGGCTCCTTCACCGTTTGGGGAAGGTCCGCTTCCTCAATCTCGCGGATCAATGCGAACGTTTCCTTATCGGGGTAGATGAGCTGCCCGGCAAAGAAGCCAAACAGCTCGCGATGTTCATCCAGTTTGGCCAGATCAATCACGCCAGATCCCCCCATAGAAGTTTTGTTCGTACAAATCTCGGCCGCTCTTCGACGAGCTGGCGGGAATCGGGGTAGCCGGACCGCAGCCGTCACAGTCCATGCCGAACCCGGTCGTGCCCTGAGCCCGGTAGGGGTCCATGTACCCTTCTTTATGCGATGTCGGGATCACGAACCGATCCTCGTATTTCGCGATGGCCAGCAAGCGGTACATTTCCTCGATCTGCTGCGCGGTAAGTCCAACGCGAGCTAAACGGCTTTCATCGAAGGCTTGTTTGGAGAATTGCGCGCGTTGGTAGGAACGCATCATCGCCATGCGCTGCAGAGCGATTTTGACCGTTTCCGTATCCCCTGCCGTCAACAGATTGGCCAGATATTGCAGCGGCGTTCTCATTTCTTCAATCGCCGGGAAGATCAGGTCCGGATTCTCAATCGAATCTTTGCCTTCAAAATGGCTCATAATCGGGCTGAGCGGCGGCACGTACCAAACCATCGGCAGCGTGCGGTATTCCGGATGCAGCGGGAACGCCAGCTTGTATTCGATCGCCAGCTTGTAGACCGGTGAATTTTGCGCCCCTTCGATCCATTCCTCGGACAGGCCGTCCTTGCGGGCTTGTTCGATGATTTTCGGATCTTGCGGATCGAGGAACAAGCCGAGCTGCGCCTCGTATAAATCCTTCTCCTCCGGAGTGGAAGCCGCTTCTTGCACGCGATCGGCATCATACAGCAGCACGCCCAGATAGCGAATGCGTCCGGTACATGTCTCGGAGCATACGGTCGGAAGACCCGCTTCAATTCTTGGGAAGCAGAATGTACACTTCTCCGCTTTATTGGTTTTCCAGTTGAAGTAGACCTTCTTGTAAGGGCAGCCCGTCATGCAGTAACGCCAGCCGCGGCAAGCTTCCTGGTCGACGAGGACGATGCCGTCCTCATCGCGTTTGTAGATGGCGCCCGACGGACAGGAGGCCACGCAGCTTGGATTCAGGCAATGCTCGCAGAGGCGCGGCAAATACATCATGAACGACTGCTCGAAGTTGAATTTGATCTCTTCTTCGATCTTCTCAATATTCGGGTCCTTCGGCCCGGTGATATGGCCGCCTGCCAGATCGTCTTCCCAGTTCGGCCCCCAGTCCAGGTCCATCTTGTCGCCGGTCACGACGGATTTAGGCCGTGCAACAGGCTGATGTTTCTTCTCCCCCGAATTCGTCAGCTTCTCATAATCATAAGTCCAGGGTTCATAGTAATCCTTCATTTCCGGCATGTCCGGATTGTAGAAAATTTTGCCGAGCGCGATCTTGGACAGCTTGCTGCCGGACTTCAGCTCCAGCTTGCCGTTGCGCAGCGTCCAGCCGCCTTTGTAGTGCTCCTGGTCCTCCCAACGTTTCGGGTAACCGATGCCCGGCTTCGTTTCCACGTTGTTAAACCACATATATTCGGCGCCTTCCCGGTTGGTCCAGGTGCTCTTGCAGGTCACGCTGCAGGTGTGACAGCCGATGCATTTGTCCAGGTTCATCACCATGGCGATTTGCGCTTTAATCTTCAAGCCAGTCAACCTCCTTCAGTTTGCGCACGGCAACGTAGACATCGCGCTGGTTGCCGATCGGTCCGTAGTAGTTGAAGCCGTAGCTGAGCTGCGCATAACCTCCGACGAGCTGCGTTGGCTTCAAGTGAATCCGCGTCGGAGCATTGTGGCTTCCGCCCCGCTCCTGGGTGATTTCCGAGCCCGGCACATTGATGTGTTTGTCCTGGGCATGATACATAAACATCGTGCCTTTCGGCATCCGGTGGCTGACCACCGCCCTTGCCGTCACAACGCCGTTGCGGTTATAGACCTCCAGCCAATCGTTATCGTTGATCTGGTGCGCTTCGGCATCCTCGTTGCTGATCCATACCGTCGGACCTCCGCGGAACAAGGTGAGCATATGCTGATTATCCTGATAGGTGCTGTGGATGTTCCATTTGCCGTGCGGTGTTAAATACCGCAGCACCAGCGCATCCTTGCCCCCTTCGACTTGTTTGTCGCGCGGACCGAACACCATCGGCGGCAGCGTTGGTTTGTAGACCGGGAGCGCTTCCCCGAATTGCAGGAAGATTTGATGATCCAGATAGAAATGCTGGCGTCCGGTCAGCGTCCGGAACGGCACGAGCCGTTCGATGTTTGTTGTAAACGGCGAATAGCGGCGTCCCGATTTGTTCGAGCCGCTGAACACCGGGGTCGGAATGACTTCGCGCGGCTGCGCAGTGATATTGGCGAACGTAATCCGTTCGGCTGCACGGTCGGCCGAAATATCCTTCAGTTCCACGCCCGTATCCTGTTCCGCCGATTCCCAGGCGCGCTGCGAGACCTTGCCGTTGGTTGCCGAGGACAGGTGAAGTACGGCATTGGCCGCCTGTCTGGCCGTACGCAGCTTCGGCCGGCCGTTTTTAATCGTATCGTCGATATACGAACCGTTGATTTTTTTCAGATCCTCATACTCTTCCTTCACGGAGAACGAAACCCCGTGCGCGCCAACCTTGCCGGATTCCAGGTTCGGCCCCAGCGTAATGTACTTGTCATAGATCTTCGTATAATCGCGTTCGACGACCGCAAAGCCAGGCATGGTCTTGCCGAGGACCGGTTTCACTTCTCCGCGTTTCCAATCCTTCACTTCCCCGTAAGGCTGAGCAATCTCCGCCATGGAATCGTGACCGAGCGGAGAGGTGACCAGATCTTTATACACCCCCGGCATATGCTCCTTCGCCATTTCGGACAAAACGTTAGCCAGTGTCCGGTATATATCCCAGTCCGTCCGCGATTCCCACAGCGGATCGATCGCCGGATTAAACGGATGCACGAACGGATGCATATCGGTTGAGGAAATATCGACTTTCTCGTACCAGGTTGCCGCCGGAAGCACGATGTCTGCATACATCGGCGTCGCCGTCATGCGGAAATCCAGCGATACCAGCAGATCCAGCTTGCCTTCAACCTCATCGCGCCAGACGATCTCTTCCGGCTTCTCTTCTTCATTCGGGTTCGACAACAGTCCGTTATGCGTACCGAGCAGATGCTTCATGAAGAACTCTTGCCCCTTCGCCGAGCTGGAGATCAAGTTGGAGCGCCAGACGAACAACGAACGCGGGAAGTTCTCCGGCGCGTCCGGATCCTCTACGGCAAACTTCGTTTCGCCGGATATCACTTGCTCATACGCATGCTGAACGATCTCGGCATTGTCCGTTTTGCCCAGGGCGGCGGCTTCTTCGGCGAACGCCAGGCTGCTTTTGTTGAACTGCGGATACGACGGCAACCAGCCCAGACGAGCCGCCAGCACATTGTAATCCGCCGGATGACGGTACGGAATGTCGCCGCCGGTCGGCGATTTCAGCGAATCCGCGCTCATCTCCTCGTATTTCCATTGGTCCGTGGCGAAATAGAAGAACGAAGTCGCGTTCTGCAGCCGCGGCGGCACCTGCCAGTCGCGGGCGAAAGCGATGGTCGACCAGCCTTCGATCGGCCGGCATTTCTCCTGCCCGACGTAGTGGGCCCAGCCGCCGCCATTCACGCCTTGGGAAGCCGTCAGGACCACTAGGTTCAGAATCGAGCGGTAGATCGTATCGCTGTTAAACCAGTGGTTGATCCCGGCACCCATGATAATCATCGAGCGTCCGCCGGTATCGAGCGCGTTCTGCGCAAACTCGCGGGCGATCTGCACCACAAGCGACGCCTTAACGCCGGTGATCCGCTCTTGCCAGGCCGGGGTATAATGCGATTCAGCATCCTCGTACCCCTTGGCAGCATACGTGCTGCCCGGGCGATTGACGCCGTATTGACTGAGCATCAAATCGTGAACCGTCGCGGCCAGCCGGGTTGAACCGTCGGCCAGAGTTACGGTTTTGGCCGGAATTGACCGGGTAAAGGTGCCGTTGCCAGCAGCGTCGAAGTAAGGGAATACGATCTCTGTCCACTCGCCGCCATGGGGCTCGATCGATAGGGCCGGTTGGATCCGGCTGCCGTCTTCCCGCTCCAGAATCAGGTTCCACTTCACATCCTTCTCCCAGCGTTGACCCATCGTTCCGTTCGGTACGACCAATTCGCCAGCCGCCTCATCATAGATGACCGGCTTCCATTCGGCATGCTCGCTTGTCTGACCCAAATCGCTTGCCCGCAGGAACCGTCCGGCCTTATAGCTGCCTTCGTGCGGATCCAGCAAGATCAGGAACGGCATGTCCGTGTATTGCTTGGCGTAGTTCAGGAACATCGGTTCCTGGCGCTGTACATAGAACTCGTCAAGGATAACATGCGTCATCGCTTGCGCAACCGCCGCGTCCGTCCCCGGATGCGGAGCCAGCCAGTTATCGGCAAATTTCACGTTCTCCGCATGGTCCGGCGCTACCGACACTACCTTCGTGCCTTTATATCGAACTTCGGTCATAAAGTGAGCATCTGGCGTCCGCGTCAGCGGGACGTTGGAGCCCCACATGATGAGGTATCCGGCGTTGTACCAGTCGGACGACTCCGGCACGTCGGTTTGCTCGCCCCAAATTTGCGGGGACGCCGGCGGCAGATCCGCATACCAATCGTAGAAGCTGAGCATTTCGCCGCCCAGCAATGAGATGAAGCGCGCGCCTGAGGCGTAGCTGATCATCGACATCGCCGGAATCGGCGTAAACCCGGCAATCCGGTCAGGTCCATATTTCTTAATGGTATAAAGTAATTGCGCCGAAATCAGCTGAGTTGCTTCTTCCCAGGTGACGCGCACATGACCGCCTTTCCCTCGGGCCTGTTTATAAGATTGTGCGGCTTCCGGATTCTCCACGATGCTTGCCCAGGCTTCCAGGGGATTCCCGTGATGTTTGGTCATCGCTTCGCGCCACAGGCGCAGCAGCTTACCGCGCATATAAGGGTATTTCACCCGCAGCGGGCTGTATTCGTACCAAGAGAACGAAGCTCCTCGCGGACAGCCGCGGGGTTCGAACTCCGGCATGTCCGGTCCGCAGGACGGATAATCGATTTGCTGGTTCTCCCAAGTGATAATGCCATTTTTCACAAATACCTTCCAACTGCAAGAACCGGTGCAGTTCACGCCATGCGTTGTCCGCACCACTTTATCGTGCGACCAGCGGCCGCGGTACATATTTTCCCATTCCCGGCTTTTCTCTTCGATTTTCGTCCAGTTTCCCGAAATCGTTTCCGGCTTCTTAAAAAAGCTAAGTCCTGATCTTCGTTTCACGGAAGCGTTCACTCCTTCATCGCCCAAATGAATGCCTTTGACGGGGAATCAATGGTATTCGAGCTTCTGATTCCATTATGGAACTCTTCGCTTCCGCTTCCCATCAGGGAAATCCCTTAGGTTGTCGGAGAATGCCCTATAACGTCAAAAAAACGCCGGACGGCGTTTTTTTGAGCTGAATTGCTATCGTTATGATCGTAAATCCCTAATATACCACGCATCGCAGGCGAAGTGCTCCGAACCTGCCAGAGGTGCTTGCAGCTGACGAAAGCCCTGCTTCCGATAAAAGCGATTTGCCGCCTCCATCGTCTGCAGCGTTTCCAGATAACATTGCTCATAGTGCAGCTTGGCGAAATCCAGGCACTTCTGAAGCAAACGAGCCGCAATCCCCGTCCCGCGGAGCTCGCTCCGCAGATACATTTTCTGGAGCTCGCACACCTCGTCGGACCCGGCAAACGGGGCAATCCCCGCACCGCCAAGCACTCGGCCGTTCTGCTCCACCACCCAATAGGCTCGTCCCTCCGGCTCGTAATAGCGGGAAAGGCAACTCAAGCTGTCATCTTGCCAAGCCAGCCCTTCCCGGTTCCCGCCAAACTCGATCAGGCAATCGCGGATCACCGCCTCCAGCGCTGCGTTATCCTCCGCTTGCAGAGGTCTGATGTGCATGGTTATGACCGCTCCTTTCGTCACAGCAATTTCAGTTCATGCAGCCGGTCAAAGATCATTCGGCTGATCAGCGAAGTACGATCGCGCTCCGCATAGCTGAGCCAAGCCATCTCCTCGATCTCGGAAGCCGGCTGAAGCTCGCCTTCCACCTCGGCGAAGTAACAAGTCATGCGCACGAGCACGCCCTCCGGCTTGCCGTCGGCCTGCGCTTCGAACGTAGCAAAATATTCGGCCGTATCGGGCTTGACCGAGGCGGATAACTCCTCCTGAATTTCCCGCTGCAAGGTTTCAAGATCCGACTCGCCTGCATCCCTTTTGCCGCCCGGCACATAAAAAAGCTCCTTCCCCTTGGAACGCACGTTCAACATGCGGCCGTCCCGCAGGCAGATCCAGGCGATTTTATCGATGTTTGCCTCCATAATTCCCTCCATAACGAACCCTCCTCTAACTAGATCTCCGTTCAACCTTCCAACCCGCTAATTCATAACTTCTTGCTTCCGAGCAACGCTCTCAGTGCTGTCGCGCCGCCCGCCTAATTTAAATACGAAAATTCCGCCGACAATGACAAGCACGCCCATCAATTGATGAAGCGTAAACGGCACCTTCTGCAGGCCTAACCAGCCCAGGGAGTCAAACAGCAAGGCAAATCCCAGCTCCGAGGTCATGACGATGGCTACGGCATAGGTCGGTCCCAGCAGCTTCACCCCCTGCACCATACAGGTGACGACCCCAACTCCGATCAAACCGCTGAACCAGAACCAGAGGTGCATCCCGGTTAACGAGGTAAACATCCCTTTGCCTTCGACGAACAGGCCAATTGCGAAGGAAGCCGCAAATCCCAAACCTAACACCAGCATCGTTGTTGTCCAGTTCCCCGTCCGCTCATTCACCTTCGTATTGAACACATTTTGCATTCCGACCAGCGCACCGGCCGTTAACGCAAACAAGATTCCTAACAGCACATTGATATCCCCCTACTCATAAATATTCCGGCTGACCAGATTCTGGAGGCCATCCCGATCCTTGACCGTGATGCCCTCCCGGTTTCGTTCGATCAACCCCAGCCCTGCAAATTTCTGCAGCACGCGGTTTAAATGCCGATAGCTGGTCCCGATCAAATTCGCGGCATCGGCCAGATCCGCCGTCCCCAGCTTCCCGAGGAACAGGGCATCCGCTTCGTCAAAGGAAACGGACAACAGATAGCTCGCCAGTCGAATTTCTACCGGATACAGCAAGTTGAAGCTCATGGAGCTGGATTTCATGTAGAACTTCTTCGTGATGATGTCCAGCAGAAAATACAGCAGCGGCGAATGATCCGCACCGTATCGATGCAGCCAGCGATATTCCACGCCGATCATATGAACGGGAGACACCGCCTCAACCGTATTGACTATATCCCCGTCGCGAATAAACTCAACATCCCCCACGACCTCCAGCGGGTTTTTAAAGGAGATCACCAGCGTGCGTCCTTCCGGAGAAGTGTTGAAGATTTTGATCTTCCCTCGGACCAGCACGTACATGGAATGCGAAGGTTCCCCTTGGGTGCAGATCAGTTCTCCCCGCTCAAATCCGTAAAGCGACAAGTAAGGCAGCAATGCTTCGGGAAAAACTTTTCGCAGTCCATACGTTTCGATATAATCAGCCAACAAGGCCGGGTCCGCTACTTCTTTCATGTTCGTTCTCCTCTCCGACGCAGGGGTCATGATGCCTCTGCTAAAACTTGAGGATGATAACTCCCGCGATCATCATGCCGATGCCGATAAATTGCGGTAGCCGCATTTTTTGCTTGGGTACGCCGAACCATCCCAGACTGTCGATGAGAAAGGTAATACACAGCTGGGCGATCAGGACCGCCGAGATGGTTAAGGTAACCCCAACCTGCTGGATCGCTGTAACATTGCTAAAAATGATAATCGCCGCCAAGGCCCCTCCGCTGATATATAGCGGGCGTACCTGCCGCAAATCCTTCATCCCTCCGTCGCGCACGAACACCCAAATGAGCAACGCCGCGACAAAACCGGTAAACTGGGTCAGCGCTGCCGCCGGCCATGTGCCGATATCCGCACTGATTCGTGTATTGGCCACTCCCTGCAGGGTGATAAACGCCCCGGCCAAAAACGCAAACAAAATCCCCCTCATCGTCTCTCTCCTCATTCACGGATCTTCCGATCCTTTATATCAATACCTTATTAAAGGATATCTTCTGCCGTTTGGAAAGGACATATGTCCTGCACAAGCGAAAAGCGGTTAAAATAAAGGTAAACTACAGCATCAAGCGAGGGGATCATCATATGCAATGGACATTCACAACCTTAACCGAGTGGGATGAAGCCTGGTGGGACAAGCTCGGACCGATTTATCGGGAAGCGTTCCCGCACGGGGCCAAACCGGAGAAAATCCTGCGGGGGATGCTCGATCGCCGGATCGCCTGCCTGCATGCGGGACATCATGAGCATGAGGCGATCGCGATGGCCGTAACCGGCATCAGCGGCAATCCGGGCCGCAAGCGGTTGATTCTCGATTATATGGCGGTTCGCCAAGATCAAAGGGGGCACGGTCTCGGCCACCTCTTCTTCTCCCAAATCCGCGGCTATGCCGAGCAGGAACACCAAGCCGAAGCCATCGTGATCGAGGCGGAAGCGGAGGACACCGAGACAAACCGCGAACGTCTCCGATTTTGGATCGATTGCGGTTTCAGAGTCACCCCTTATGTCCATCAATATATCTGGGTCCCGGAACCTTACCGGGCTCTATATCTCCCGCTGAATGATCGCTTCAGGGTCACCGACGACGGCCAATCTCTGTTTCGGGAGATCACGTCATTTCATCATCGATCGTTCCAGGGGAAATAATACTTGATCTCTTAATGACCAGACTGCTTGCTTTCATATATTTTGATCAGCAGCGCTTCAAGCTGGGCTTTCTCCGCTTCGCTTAATACCGCCGTCAATCGACGGTTAGAATCAGCAAGAATTTGGCGCAGAGTAGGCTCAAAAGCCCGACCTTTCGCCGTTGGATACAACAGAATGGATCTGCGGTCATGCTCATCGACCCGGCGTTCAATATACCCGGCCTCCTCCAATTGTTTGACGGAACGCGTGGTGGTCGCCTTGTCGAATTGAACCAGACTGGTCAATTGATCCTGGTTCAGCCCCGGCGTTGTTAAGATCGCCAACAGATAGCTGTGGTTGCCCCCGCCGCCAATTTCGTACGGCTTCAACAGCGCGGCCATTTCCTTTTGGTTCATCCGTTGAAGATAGGCAATCAATTTGCCCACGGAAGGGTTATTCATCCCCGTGCACCTCTTTGCCATTTTGGGTTTACGCAAATTTTACCTGATATCTGTTGCGCTCGCAACTAATTTGGAGTACACTGGGGATGCTTTAATTAGTTGCAGACGCAACGAAGTGGGATGGAGAATAGAGAGGTGTATTGAGATGAATCGAAGTTTCCAAGGCTCGGACCTTCGCACGACTTCCTATCAAGAGGATCCGGACATTCAGCGTAAACGCTGGCTGATCCTCATTGTGTTAAATTTGTTTACGTTTATGTCGACGTTAGACGGCAGCATCGTCAATATTGCCCTTCCGGTTATCTCCAAGGAGCTGGAACTGTCTGTAGCCCAGGCTGAATGGGTCGTCACCGCGTATTTGATGATGATATGCGCGGCCATCCTCTTTTTCGGCAAATTGGGGGATATCGTGGGTAAAATACAAGTGTTCAAATGGGGAATGGTCATATTCACTGTTGGCTCCCTGCTGTGCGGCTTCAGCTCCAGCTTGCCGCTGCTCGTGGGCTCGCGGCTGCTGCAAGCGCTTGGGGCATCGATGACGATGGCCAACAGCCAGGGGATTGTCACCGATATCTTCCCGGCGGGAGAACGGGGCAAGGCGCTCGGGCTCATCGGCACGTTCGTCTCCCTGGGCAGTATCGCCGGCCCCAGTCTGGGAGGCGTCATCGTCTCCGCCTTGGGCTGGGAATATATTTTCTGGGTCAACCTGCCCGTCGGCCTCATCGCCATCGCCATCGGTTGGAAGCTGCTCCCGGCGGATCGGACCAAACTGAAGGTGAAGATTGATAAAGCGGGCAGCCTGCTGTTTCCCCTCTTCATCCTGGCGTTGTTCGCCGGGTTGCTGCTGGGTCAGCAGATCGGTTATCAGGACGTTCGGATCATCGGGGCGCTCGTGCTGGCAGCCGTCGTGTTCATCGTGTTTCTATGGATCGAAAAACGCAGCGAAGCGCCGATGCTTCAGCTTACTTTGTTCCGCAATCCGTTGTTCAGCTTAAGCATCCTGACCGGATTCCTGGTGTTCGTCGCCAACTTCTGCTTTAATATCATGGCGCCGTTCTATACGCAGAGCATTCTCAACCTCTCCCCTTCTCACGCGGGATTTCTGATGATGTTGTTCCCGATTATCATGGTCATCGTCGCCCCGCTCAGCGGCGCGTTATCCGATAAGATCGGCTCCGAGCTGTTGACGTTCGCCGGCTTGATCGTGATGGTGATCGCACAGATCGGGCTCGCCCGTCTGCACGGCAGCAGCCCCATAGCGCTGGTGGGCGTATGGATCGCCATGCTGGGCCTGGGCAGCGGCCTGTTCCAATCGCCCAACAATTCGCTGGTGATGTCGAAGATTCCGAAAACCCAACTCGGCATTGCCGGCAGTATCAACTCGCTCGTGCGCAATATCGGCATGGTTGTCGGCATTACCGTCGCAACCACCACCTTGTTCAGCGTTATGAGCAGCCGAGCCGGCCGGCGGGTGACCGGCCTGGTGCCGGATCGCCCCGACCTGTTTCTGTCCGGCATGCATGTGGTGTTCATGACGTCGGCGTCGATTTGTCTCGTGGCCGCGCTTCTGACGGGCTGGAGGTTCTGGGCTGCAAGACGCGCACAGCGGCGCGGACAGGTTCGGTCTTCGGTTTAGGAGGTATCATAGAAAAATGAGAAAATCCGTACCGGGTGATCTTAACGCTGGTACGGATTTTTTTCGTATGTTCGTCATCTTCAAGACTTGGTTATTCCGCCCATTCGAGCCCTTCCAGAATTCGATATTTCAATAATGCAAGCAGGAAGTCCGCATAGAAATCTTTGCGAACGATAATCTTGTATTGGCGTTCCTGATCCCGATTCAAATAAAACAAAACATCGGTATACACGTCGTTGTCCTCGAACTCTTTCTGCACTTCCCGCATTTTCGATAAAAGCGGTTCATCCTGCAGGAAAGTCAATTCGAACTCCACGTCATCGTCATTCGTCGTCTCGCGGATCCGAACCCGTTCTGGATCGATTCGGTAATTCAGCGGCATGTCCCGTCCCCCTCATGCTTGGATGCCCTAAGGATATCGTGTCTCCTTTGCGAAGTCAACTTTTAGGAAATGCCGACAGAAAATACCGTTCGTACTCCTCCGGGGTGTCGATATCCCGCGGTGCTGGACCGGAAATCTTCACCTCAGAGATCTGGTCCTTGTATTGCTGCAGCAGCTCTTTGGCACCGGCATCGCCGTCCAGCGCCATCAATTTGGGGAACAGCTGCGCCGCAAATAATACGGGATGCGCCGGACGATCGTCATAGCGCGTTTGAACGATCCCGGCACCGGTTTCGGCGAAGGCTTCTGCCGTTTGCCGGACGGCTGCCGGCGAGATTTCCGGCTGATCCCCCAGCAGAATCAGGACGGCTGCCGGGGCAAAGCGCTCTTCCAACTGCCGGATCCCGGCTGCCAACGAAGCACCCAACCCTCGCCCGGCGTGCGATGTGGTCAGCCATTCCACCGCAAGCCCCTGGATATGCTCTCGACGAACCGGACCGCCTTCGGCGGCAATCACCGCCACACGAAGGTTCCCGGCCTCCAGCGCTTGATGCACAGTCTGCCTGAGCAGGTTGCCGTGCGGGGCCGGCAGCAGCAGCTTGGGTTCTCCCATCCTCCGGGAAGCGCCGCCTGCCAGAATCAGCGCCCAGACGTCCGCTCGCTTTCCTGCTTCATGTTCACACACGGCAGGACTCCGGGAATAAAGGTGCGTCAAGGAATGGAGAACGCGAATACGTCAAAGCGCTTTCGCCACTTCCAACGCCGACCGCTCCTTTACGATCGCGAAGGAAACCGCCGCTGCGGCCGTTTTTGACCGCGGTCATCTCCGCCAGAATGCTCATGGCGATTTCCTCGGGGGTTTCCGCGCCAATGTCCAAGCCTACTGGAGAATACAGCTTGTTCAGCAGCTTAGGATCGATCCCGCCGTCCGGCTCATCTCCCGACCGGCTCGGCTCCAGAATCTTCTCCAGCCGGTAGCGGGAACCGACCAGGCCAACATATGCGACCTCCGGCGTCAGCATCCGGTGAACCGCCTCCCGGTCCAGGTCCAGGTTGTGCGACATCACGACGACGTATTTACCCCGAACGTCGACTTGCTCAAACGCATGTCGCGGGATCATCCGCAGCTCGTCCGCTGCGGGGAACCGCTCCCGCGTCGCTTTATCCGTCGCATGGTACGCGACGGTCACCCGCCACTGCAGCCGGTGAGCCAGGCTGCAGAGCAAGCGCGCATCGTCGCCGACGCCGACGATGACCAGCTCCGGGCGCGGTGCGACCCGCTCCAGCAGCAGCTCCAGCTGCGTGCTGCCCTCGGTGCGTCGCACCAGCCCGGCCCGCCGGCCCGCGCCCAGCAGGCCGG
>NZ_FCOQ01000024.1 GCF_900021165.1 Paenibacillus phocaeensis
CGGCTCGAGCCACACCGTGATCGCCCCGTTGCACCCCAGGCCGATCCCCCACATCTCGTCTTCCCCGATGCGGAAGTCGTACAGCAGCTTGCGCGGCTCGAGAGTGTGAAGCACCTCCTGCGCATGCTCGCGCAGGTCTTCTTCGATGCAGCCGCCGCTCAGGATGCCCGTCACCTCGCCGTCGGTATGAATGAGGCAGCGGGCTCCTTCCCGGCGATAGGCAGAGCCGTCCACGTCAACGATCGTGGCGACGACGCAAGCCCGGCTCTCCACCCGGCAGGCGTCCAGCGCACGGATGAGTTCCTCCTCCATGTTCTCGTCATCTCCCGTCATTCATTCATTCATTTATTCATTTATTGTTCGTATCCTTCTTCGCAACCCTCTTCCGGCATGGATGAAATGTTGCAGTTGCAGTTTCTACACTATTATGGCTTGAAAAAGCGGCTCTAAGGCGTAAATGCTGCATTTTGTGCAACAAATCTCCCCAAAATGAAGGGAATACGCCCCAAATCTTGCAGTTTGTGCAACAAATTCCGCCGCTACGCGAGGAACAAGCTCAAAATGTTGCAGTTTTTGCAGCATTATCCCCTACACGCCAAGTTTTGCCTCAAAATGCTGCACATTTTGCAACATTTCCCATCGGCTCAGTTCAGGAGGCCAACCTTACGCTCCTTGCTACTCTTGCTGTCTTATTACTCTTGCACTCTTGTTACTCTTGTTACTCTTATTGCTCTTATTGCTCTTGCTACCCTTGTTACCCTTGCTGCTCTTGCTATCCTTGCTACTCCTGTTACCCTTGTTACTCTTGCCGCTCTTGTTACTCTTGTTACTCTTGTTACTCTTGTTACTCTTGTTACTCTTATTGCTCTTGCTTCCCTTGCTACCCTTGTTACCCTTGCTGCTCTTGCTATCCTTGCTACTCCTGTTACCCTTGCTTCTCTTGCCGCTCTTGTTACTCTTATTGCTTTTTTTGCCCTTACGTTTCTAGCCTTGCAGCGACGCCCACACCCGCTCCGCGGACAGCGGCAGCACCTGACCGCGCCGTCCCGTCGCATGAGCGATCGCGTTGGCGATTGCACCCGGAACCGGGTCCAGCGCCACTTCGCCCAGCGATTTGGCCCCGAAGGGGCCGTGCGGATCCGCTTCCTGCACAAAATGCACCTGTACATCCGGCAGGTCCTTGGCTCCCGGCATCCGATAATCCATCATCGACGGATTCATCACCTTACCTTCATGAACGATCAGGTCCTCCATCGTAACCCAGCCGATGCCTTGAGCCACGGCGCCCAGCACCTGGCTTTTGGCCATTGTTTCGTGGATGATCGTACCCGAGTCATGCACGGCCCAATAGCCGACCACTTTGGTCCGGCCGGTGTCGGGGTCCACTTCAACCTCGGCCACATGCGCGGCAAAGGGATAGTTTGGCGAAGGGTGCCCGAAGTAACTGGCGTCCGGCAGTTCGGTATCCGGCACATACGTTTCCTTGACGGACAGCTCCTCGCCGGCATGGCGAGCCCGGAACCAATCAACAACGTCGCCTAGTGAATACGTTTTGCCGCCGTGCTTTACAACCCCTGACTCATACACCGCTCCTTCGCCGAGCGCCTGAACCGCCAGCTGCTGAATTTCACGCAGCAAGGCCTCCGCCGCCTTCTGCACCGCATTCCCGCCCATCACCGTACTGCGGGATGCCAGCGTACCGATACCAAACGGATACCGCCCGGTATCGCCCGATTTCACCAAGATTTCGTCTTCCGGAACGCCCAGCACCCGGCTGGCGATCCGCGCGTAAGTCATCGTCATGCCTTGGCCCAGCTCGATTTCGCCGGTTTCCACTTCAACGAAACCGCCTGGTTTAACGCGGATCACCGCCGTCGAACCGTCAAACCGCGGGTCGATGGCGCGGAAGCCCGAAACGTGGTTGGCCACCGCAAGGCCCAGCCCCCGGTACGGCGGCAGCTCGTTCCGCCGATTCCAGCCGGACAGCTCCTTGACTTTCTCGATGCATTCCTCCAAATTGCAGGTGTCCAGTCGATAACCATGCATCGTGGTATCGCCCGAGTGGACGATGTTCTTCAGACGCAGTTCGGCCGGGTCCATCCCCAGCTCAAGCGCGATTTCGTCAATCACGCTTTCCACCGCAAACAGCATCTCCGCATTGCCGAACCCGCGCATGCACGTAGTTGGACTATTGTTGGTGTACACCAGGTACCCCGTTGACTTCACATTGCGGAAATGATAGATGTTATCGGCACGCGTGCAGGCGGTAGAGATCACGTTCGGGCTCCAGTAAACCCGAGCCCCGGCATCCGCATACACCGTCAAGTCTTTGTATACGAAGTTCCCTTCCGCATCGGCGCCGATTTCAATATCGAAGGTCAGCGGTACCCGCGGATGAGCGGTAATCATATCTTCATAGCGGTCCAAAATGATCTTCACATGCCGCCCCGTTGCCATAGCCAGCGCTGCAGCGATCACATGGACCTTAAGGACGTATTTGGCGCCAAAAGATCCCCCGATCGGCGGCACGATAATCCGCACCTTATCCTCTGGCAAGCCAAACCCGGCGGCATACGCTTCCCTCGCCCGGTACGGGATATGAGAAGGCGCCCAAATCGTGACCCCCTCCTCCTCCGACCAAAATGCGATCGCTCCGACCGGCTCCAGATGCCCTTGATAAATCCGGTTCGACACGTAACGCCCGCCCTTGACAACGGCTGCCTTCCTCTTGCCTTCCTCCAGGTCGCCGCGCGCTACGTCTACCTTCATCGGCCGATTCAGCTCCACATCCTCATGGATCAGAGGGGCTCCAGGAACCAACGCGGCTTCAGGATCAAATACGCCTTCCAGCGGTTCAAGCTCCACCTCGATCAGCGCCAGCGCTTGCTCAGCCGCCTCTTGGCTCTCCGCCGCTACCGCGGCGATTTCATCGCCGATGAAAAGCACGCGATCCTTGGCAAGAATGTTCCAATCTTTAAATTTAGTGGGTCCATACTTGTGGTTCGGCACATCATCCGCCGTAATGACGGCATGTACCCCATCGACCTGCCGCGCCTTCTCCACATCAATCCGCTTGATCCGCGCATGCGCATAGGGGCTGCGGTAGATTGCGCCGATCAGCTGACCGGGGAAGTTCATGTCATGCAGATAACGCGTTTGCCCTTCCAGCTTCGATTTCAGATCCAGCGGCTTTTGCTTCAAGGCCGGATTCACTTGCTGCGTAGACTTGTTCGGGTCGGCCGGATTCATGACCTTGGCATCCGTTGATTTGCTTGGCTGCTGCATGCGGTTCATCGTCATCGCGCGGCTCCTTTCGAGGCCAGGACATGCTCCGCCGCTTCGATGATGCCGCGGTAGCCGGTGCACCGGCACAGGTTGTTTTTCAACGCCGCTCCGATGTCCCCGCCGAAAAGGGCCGGATTTTGCAGCCAAGCCCAAGTGGTCATCATCACGCCCGGGGTGCAGAAGCCGCACTGAACGCCTCCGTACTCCTGCATCGCCTGCTCCAGCTCCCGGAACTCGGGGTGCCGGGCCAAGCCCTCAATCGTTTCGACCGACTGCCCTTGCGCGGAAGCGGCCGGCACGAGACAGGAGACCACCGGCTGGCCGTCCAGCAGCACGGTACAGGCGCCGCATTCGCCGGTCCGGCAGCCGATTTTCGTCCCCGTCAGGCCTTGTCCTTCGCGGATCACATCCGCCAGGCTGGCCGTCGCTTCGCCGTTCCAGGTCACATCCTCGCCATTGATTGTTAACGTCATGTTAGGGTTATGGTTAAGTCCGCCGCTCATCAGGCAGCACCTTCTTTCCTTGCTAGCTTATGTGTCTTGTACGGAGGGATGGAAGACCTCCTGCGGTTTCGGGGCGAAGCTGCGATCCAGCAGGCCGTCTTCCTGCAGATAGGAAATAAACGTTTCGATCTGCGGCCAGTTGGCGGAGACGCCGTAAGGCCACATATCGCCGTTCATCAATTTGGCCGATTGCTCGGCGGATTCCCATACGAACGGGTTGGAGGTTGCGTTGCGTATCGTCTCCAGCAACCCGGCGATGCCTTCGTCCTTGATCTCCAACATGTGCTTGTACAACTGCTTCGGCAGCTCGGGGAATTGCCGGACCGTCTCTGCCTTGAGGGAAACCAGGTGCATAATTGGAAAAATACCAGTCCGCCCGTAATACTCCCGCTCCACGTTCCAGACCTCAGGGAACAACCGGCGCAATACGCCGCCTTCTCCCGAAGCGGGGAACAGCTTGGCCGGCGGTCGGCGAGCCGTCATGATCGCATCCACCTTGCCTTCGGCCAACGCCTCGAAAATGTCGCCTTCCGTCAACGTAGCCGGAATCTTCACCGGCACCCGCTCCGGACGGAACGTGAACCATTCCATCTCCTCGTTGGCGATCCCCCATTCATGGCGGAACATTCCCCGGACCCATACGGCTGCGGTCATTTGAAATTCCGGAAATCCAAACCGCTTGCCCTTCAGCTCGGAGGGATGCGTATAAGGACAATCCGAACGCACATAAATCGCGTTGTGCCGGAATGACCGCGACAGGAACGCCGGAATCGCCGTTAACCGCGAATCTCCCCCGCCTCTGGCGATCAGGTAGGAAGCCAGGGAAAGCTCTGACACATCATAAGCGGCTTGCGAAATTTGCTTCACAAAAATCTCCTCGATCGACTCCTGCTGCACGTCCAGTTCAAAGCCGGGCAGCGGTTTAGCACCGTTTAACAGCTTTAAGGTGCGGTCGCTTTCCGACATCGCTACCGTTAATTTCGTTCCCGTCATATTTGAAGCTCCTCCCCCTCGTTACCGGCCGTTTGCGAGCAGTGCGTTCGCGGCCCTTTTAATGTAATTCCCGACCAATGCTCGGCGGTAATCCGCGCTGGCGCGCACGTCGGTAATCGGCGAGCTGCGCCGGGCATACAACCCGCTCAGCTCGTCCAGCTTGGCGGCGGTGAGCTCGCCGCTCCACTGCTGCTCTTCCTCGTCGCCCAGCACGAAAGGCTTCGGCGCCGCCGCGCCTACCGCGGCGGTCCCCCACTCGATCTCGCTCCCTTTGCCTTGCAGCAGCAAGGCGACGGAGACGATCGAGATGTCGGTTGCCGCGCGCTGATCATGCCGCAGAAACACCTGCGGCACCTCCAGCATCCGGGCCGGGATGAACAGCGACGCGATCAGTTCGCGTTCGCGAAGCTGGGTCGCCTTCGGCCCGGAGATGAAGTCCGCGATCGGCACGCTGCGGGTGCCGTCCGCCCCGGCAAGCCGGACTTCCGCTCGGTAAGCCACGAGCGGAACGACCATATCGGCTGCCGGGGAGGCGTTCGCCACGTTGCCGCCAAGCGATGCGCGGTTTTGGATCTGCCAGCCGCCAACGATGCGGGCGGCCTGCTGCAGCGCGGGCACGACGCTGAACTCGTCGCTGCCCCAAATTTCGGCGGCCGTCACCGCGGCTCCGATCTCAAGACCCGCCTCGGTTCGGCGGGTTGCACATAGCTCCGGCACGCGCCGGATGTCGAGCCAGTCGGTGTGTGCCGACTCGTACGATTTGCGCTGCGCGTTCACGAACAAATCCGTCCCCCCGCACACGATGCGGGGGTTCTGCTCCCGAAGCAACTCAAGCGCTTCGGCTAAACTGCGGGGCTGTAGCCAGGCCATAAATGCCCCTCCTTCACGTGAATGATGATTATGTCATAGAGCCGCAAGACTCCTTGCTAGCTTTTGAGATTGGCTGCCCGTTCCCTACTCCAGCGCCGTCGCCAAATCCTTGATCCACGGACGGCCGGTCAGCGGTTCGATTTTGACTTCACTGTCCGGTACAGCGCGGATGCTGCACAGGTAACCCGGTTTGCCGTCGACGAACGCCGAGCATTCTTTGCAGGCATTCGCGGAGCGGCAGGAATACCGCACCGAGAAGGACGGGTCCTTATGCTCCCGAATCCAAAAAATCGCGTCAAGCAAGCTCATGCCGTCCCGGAAAGGAACCTCGAATTGCTCAAGGGAAGCGCCGCTTTCCGCATCGCCGCGAACTACGTTTAATGTCACTGTTGCCATGGTTTGTGTCTCCCTTCTTTCGTCACCGACATTCCGGCTGCCTTAGTCCGGTTGCTACATTATTACACTCCAACCGGCAGTTGAACCTCGGATACGACCCATTCTCCCGCTTCGTTCAGCTCATAGCTGTAGCTCGACGGCTGAGTGAGCGTATCGTCATAGTCCAGGCGCACATGAGCCCCCCGCGTCTCCTTCCGCTCCAGAGCGCCAAGCACGATCGCCTCGCTCACCTTCAGCATGTTCGCGGCCTCGAGTTTCTCGAACAGGGATAAAGCGAATTTATCCTGTTTCTTAAGCGAAATATCGGCAAGCTCGCCGCGCAGCGCCCGCAGATCCGTCAGCGCCTCCTTCAAGCCGCTTTCCGTTCGCAGCGGACCTGCGCCCTTCCACATGATCTGCTGCAGCTTACGCTTAAACGTTTGAAGCGATGCAGTATCCCGATCCACCGAGACAGGGTGCCAAAATTGCGTCAGACGCTCCATTTCCCGATCGAACGCCTGCCGCACCGCTGCATCATTGCGCTTGCTCTTCTCCCGCGCGGCCGTTTCTCCCGCGATCCGGCCGGTGACCAGCGCTTCCGTGATGGCATTCCCGGAAAGGCGGTTCGCCCCGTGCATGCCGTAGATCAGCTCGCCAGACGCCAGCAGGCCCGGCACCCGCGTACGCATCGCTTCATCAACGCGGACCCCGCCAAGCATAAAGTGAGCCATCGGCGCTACTTCCACCATATCCTTGGTTAAATCAACACCCTGGTTCCGCAAAATCTCGATGACCGGGCCAAACGCCTCTTTCAACTTGTCCTCCGGCACCATCGTGAAGTCGAGATAAGCTCCGCCATGCGGCGTCCCGCGGCCGGCTTCCACCTCGCGGAATATCGCCAACGTCGTCTGATCGCGCGCTGCCGTATATTTGCCGGCTACCTCGCCGTTGTACTTGTCCATGAATTCTTCCATTTTCCCGTTCAGCAGACGTCCGCCCAGCTTGTAGCGGAACGGATCCCACATAATCGGGTCGATGCCGACAAGCGGTGGGAAGAGGTGGGCGATCGGAAAGAATTGCACCATCTCCATGTCGCGCACCTCGGCCCCTGCCTCGGCGGCCAGGACAAATCCGTCGCCGGTCATGTTCGCAGAGGCGCTGTTTCGCGCATAGACCTCCGTCAACCCGCCCGTCGCCAAAATGACCGACGAAGCGGCGATGCTGATCGGACGATACGCCTCCATCTCAAAGCCAATCGCGCCGACCGCCCGGCCATTTTCAACCACGACTTTCGTGATCATCACGTTTTTGAGGCGCTGGATGTTCTCATCCTTCCAAATGGCTTTCTTCAAACCGGCCGCCGTTGCGCCGCCTGTATTCAAGATATCCACATACACGCAGCGCGCCTTGGAATGCCCCGGAGCAAAAGCCTGGGAACGTTTGCCGTCCGGCGTCCGGGCCCACTTCACGCCATATCCTTCCGCTTCGAGAATCACCTCCGGCCCCCGCTTCACGACGGCGCGGACGATATTCGGATCCGCCAGTCCCCGGCTGCCTTTCATCGTATCCTCGAAATGGATTTGCGTGTTGTCTTCCTCCGCTTCGCCTAAAGCAACGGCCACCGTCATCTGTGCCAAAATCGTAGCTCCGCCCCGACTGATCAAGCTCTTGTCAGTCAGAATTACCCGGGCCCCTTCATCGGCTGCTGCTCTTGCTGCCATCAGCCCGGCAGCGCCGGAGCCGACAACCAGCACATCGGTTTGCAAATGCAATGGTTCCATCCTGCTGTCTCCTCCTTTTGCGCTTATGCTTGTTGTCCCAGCGTAGCTCCAACGGGTTGTACCGTAATGCCAGCAGCGGTTAAAGAGCTGCGGATTTTGCCGGCAAATTCAACGGCATGAATCCCGTCCCCATGAATACAGATCGTATCGGCCTGAATCGCTACATCGACGTTCTGCTGCGACAATACCTTGCCTTCGGCAACCATACGAATTACCTGTTGGACCGATTGCTCCTCATCCGTAATCAAGGCGTCCGGCAGACGGCGCGAAGTAAGGGAGCCGTCGGATTGATAGGTCCGATCCGAGAATACTTCGCTGGCCGTGCGTAAGCCGGCTTTCTTCCCGGCTGTGATCAGTTCGCTGCCGGCGAGGCCAAAGAGAATCAACTCCGGATCCACCTGGTAGACCGCTTCAGCGATCGCCTCGGCCAAACCGGCGTTCCGGGCCGCCATATTATACAAAGACCCATGCGCTTTCACATGCTGCAGCTTCGCCCCTTGGGCACGGACGAACCCCCACAAGGCCCCGATCTGATAGACCACAAGATCATAGGCTTCCTGCGGGGAGAGATCCATATCCCGGCGCCCAAATCCGACCAAATCCTGCAAGCCGGGATGCGCTCCCAGGGCCACCCCGTGCTCCAAAGCCAGCTTGACGGTCTGGCGCATCGTCGCCGGATCTCCGGCGTGAAAGCCGCAGGCAATGTTAGCCGAGGTGACAAATTTCAACACCTCGCGGTCTCTGCCCAGCTTATAAGCGCCAAAGCTCTCCCCCATATCACAGTTTAAATCCACTACATTCTTCATGTTAGTGCTCCTCCCGCAATTAATTCATGGTATTAAATCATGTTATTAATTTATGAGATTAACTATGAAACAAGCCAGCCTCAACCGGCTGAATGAACAACGGGATCTTCGGACGCCGTCTCCACCGTTTGAGGCTAAATGCTTTAAATTTGCCAGTTGTTTTTCTCGTCCGCATTCAACTCGCGCAATGAAGCCAGATCCGCCAGCTCCACCTTGTCTTTAGGAACAACCGCCCGTTTCGGGAAGACGACCGGCGGTGCGGGCTTCGTCGCATCGACGATCACGGCGCTGGACATCCGCGGCGTGTTCTTGCCTTCGGCGTTATACTCCCAGTTGGTCGGCAGCAATCCGCCCGGCCCGTTCCAGCGCGGGATCACCAGCAAGTCGCGCTCCGCATCAAATCGCGTGCCAATCGCCCAAGCGACTTCTTCCCCGTTAAACACGTCGATATCCTCGTCAACGACGACGATATGCCGCAAATTCTCCGGCTCGGTGTTCAGTGCCGCAAAGGCCGCTTTCTTCACATCCGCATCCTTTTCCTTCTGGATCGACAGATAGCAGTTCATCCGGCTGTAGAAAGGGACGTTCACGGTTTTGAGGCCCGGCACGATTTTCTTCACCGTATGATAAATGCTGCCTGAACGCGGGACTCCGCCCACCACCAGATGCTCCCGTCCGGAAGCGACGATATCTTGGAAGATCGCATGATTCCGGTATGTAATGCGTTTAATGCGAATCGTCGGAACCGAACCTCCGCCGAGATAATGCCCCGGCCATTCGCCGAACGGTCCTTCACTGTGATCGTTGTCCGGCAGAATCTCGCCTTCCAGAATGATCTCCGCATGTGCAGGGATGAGCAAGTCGGAAGTGTCCGCTTGCACCAGCTCCAGCGGTTCTCCCATCAATGCGCCGGCCGCTTCATATTCGCCGCCAATGCCTTGAACTCGGGATACCGCGCCCATGATGAAGCCGGGATGGTGGCCAAGTGCGATCGCAACGGGAGCCGGTTTGCCTTGCTTCTTGTATTTCTTATAGATCAATCCGCCATGGTGGGCTCCGAGAAACCAGACGCCCATATCCCGTTCGTTGAAGATTTGATGACGATAAATCCCGGCATTTATGAGCCCGGATTCCGGATCGCGGATGATCATAACCCCTGCCGACAAATAAGGTCCGCCATCCATCTCGTTGTGAACGGGAATCGGCAGTTTGCCGAGATCGACGTCCGCCTCTTCGATCACGTTCTCTTTGACTTTAGCAACGCTGCGGTCTACGACCACCGGCTCAATCGGCTGCTGTAGCTTCTCACCGTATACGCGCGGGATATCCTGAACTTCGCAGCCCAGATATAGAGCGATACGTTCGTACGAGGTTAACAAGTTGGAAATGCACGCCATTTGCGCCCCTTTCACCTGATTGAACAGCAGTGCCGGGTAATCGCCCTTTTCCGCCAAAGCTGCCGCATAGGCGGTAATGCCAAACCGGGGATCGACTTCGGTGTCTACGAGCTTCACACTGTTTGCATCGAATTGGGCTAATTGCCCGAGATAGGTTCTCAAATCTTTGGCCATGCGCGGATCGCCTTCTTTCTGTAATATCGTTAGTTATGAAATTAAATCGGGCGAATCGCACCATTATCCATGCAAATTCACCCGATTGGGATATGGCTTAAGGAAGCAGCGAGAGATCTACCGTATCGGTAAACGGAATTTCTTTCTCGATCACGCCGGCCTCGATTTGGGTATTTGAGACGTTTTTCGCGCCTTCCTCGGATACTTTGAGTCCGGCCGGTACTTTGGCCAGCTGATTTTTCACCGCAGTCTCCATGACGTCGGCCGGAATTTGGTCAAACTCCTTCAGCATGGCTTCTACGGCAGATGCCGGATCCTTCTGCACGCGTTCATTCACTTCATTGCTGACCTGCAGGAACCGTTTCATCGCATCCTGATTTTTGTCGACCCAATCTGTCTTGGCCATGACGGTAATTCCGGCAAAATCATACGGCGGATCATACAACACCCGGTAGTTCCCCGTTGCTACCATCTGAGAGATCGTGGGTTCGGAGACCATGCCGCCCGCGGCTTTGCCGCTTTCAATCGCAGCCAGCATCGTGGCTCCGCTGCCGCCGTTGATGATTTGCACGTCCTTGTCCGGGTTGATATTGGCGGTTTTCAAGCCCTCGCGCAGCCCGGTGTCGGACAAGCTGCCCACCTTGGTGACGGCGAGCGTGGTTCCCTTCAAATCTTCAAGCGACTGGAAGGGCGCATCTTTCTTCACGACCAGCGAATAGCCGACTCCATTGTAAATTTCGCCGTAGGCTTTAACGCCGAGGCCGTTCTTTTGTTGTCTCAGCACATGCTCGTAAGATCCCAGAACGATATCCAGACTACCGCCCACCAGGGCTTGCACCATATCGGCGCCAGAGGTGAAGCTTTGTTTCTCGATCGTAATTCCGGCTTTCTCGTAAGAGCCATCATTAATGCCGATTTGCGCGATGATAGGCGTCATGCCGCCGCCAACCAGACCCACGCGAATTTTTACATTTTCCGGCGAATTGGCATTGCCATCCCCACCGTTGGTTCCCGTTGCGGCGTTTCCGCCGCCTCCGTTATTCTCCGAAGGTGCCGCTGTGTTGTTGTTTCCGCAAGCGCTAACCAAAGCAATGGTCAGCACCAGCAGCGTTGCGAGTAGCATTTTTGTTTTTTTCATAGGATTTCCCTCCTTGAATGATTAACTAACGATATTTCAACAAACGACGTTCAACCTGTACGATAATCTGCTCCAACACGACGGCGATAATCATAATGAGGACCAAGCCGGTAAATATGCCTGTCGTATCCAGCATGTTGGACGAATAGGTGATGTAATAACCGAGCCCCCGGTTGGAGCCGACCAGTTCGGCGATGACGGACCCGATCAAAGCCATTCCGATATTCAGCCGCAAGCTGGTCAGAATCCAGACCGTGATCGACGGGAGCACCACCCAGCGAAGCTTATGCGTCCATTTGGCTTTAAACGTGCTCATCATATCCATCAGATCCTTGTCGATGTTGCGCACACCTTCATAAGCATTGTAGAAAGCGACGAAAATGACCATCGCGACAACCATCAGGATTTTGGAGGTCATTCCGATCCCGAACCAGACGATAAACAGCGGAGCCAAGGAAACCCGCGGCAAGCTGTACAAGGCCATAATGTAGGGGTACACCCATTTCTGAAAAATCCCGCTGAACGCGAGCAAAATTCCGAGCAAGGTACCTCCCAGCATCCCGATAATGAGGCCGACAATGGACTCCTGCAGCGTAATGCTCATATGGAACCACAGGTCCCCATTGGCCGCCATCTCGAAAATTCGTTTGATGATCAAGGAAGGTTTGCTCAGCCAAAAGGAATTAAACGCCGTACCCGAGAGCAGCTCCCATAATCCGAAAACGACGATAAATACGACCAATCTGCCCATCCACACCGCCGTGCTGCGATTCCTGCGCCCTGCCTTAGGGGAAGGAGAGCTTGGCGACGCTGCTGTTGTTTTTGATGCCATGATGATTCCTCCTCTCTCTATTCCCCGTCCGACATTTGAGCCCAGATTTCCTTCTGCAGCTCCTTAAACTTGGGATCGAATCGGATGTCGTAGAAGGGGCGCGGCCGCTCCAGATTCACTTTAAACTCCGCTTTGATCCGTCCCGGCCGGGAGGTCATGACAATAACCCGGTCGGATAAGGCAATCGCCTCTTCGATATCGTGGGTGATGAACAACACGCTTTTGCCGACATTCTCCCAGAGTTGCAGGAACTCCTCGCCAATTTTCACCCGAGTCTGCGCGTCCAGCGGTCCAAACGGCTCGTCCATCAAATAAATATCAGGATCATAAGCGAAGGTTCTGGCCAGGGCGACCCGCTTGCGCATCCCGCCGGATAACTCCTTTGGGTGATAACCGCCAAAGCCCTCAAGTCCTACCATCTTCAGCAGCCGATGGGCTTCGGCCAATTGTTCGCTTTGGGACAGCCCTTTGATTTCCAGCGGAAGCCGGACATTATCAACGACGCTTTTCCAGGGGAGCAAGGCATCGTTTTGAAATACCATCCCGACTTGGCCTGGCACGCCTTGGATTTCCTCACCATCCAGATAAGCACCGCCGCCGGCGGGCTTGAGCAGCCCGGACACCACCTTCAGCAAGGTCGACTTCCCGCAGCCGCTTGGACCGACAACGGACACAAACTCGCCGTCTTCCACTTTGAGCTGAACATTCTCCAAAGCAACGGTGTGTTGGCCCTTGGACTCGTATTCCACTCGCAAATCCCGAATTTCGAGTTTGGGATGGCTTCTATTCTCCATAATTGATTTCCTCCATACTGAATTTTCCATTCCTGCGGTCGGTTTATGCATGCCGGTCCAAGTCGTTAAATCCGAAATTGTGCCCGGAAGTCGCCAGCAGATCCAGCCCCTTTCGCAGCGTTTGAATGGCGGTCTCCCGCTCTATCAGCTGCCGCTGCGCTTCCTGCAAGGCGACCTTTCGGAATCGCACGCGTGCCCCTAAGTTGGTTTGAGCCAGCAGCGGTAAATCCACGCTCGCGACCTGGGCAATTTTAGGATATCCTCCGGTTGTCTGGCGATCTGCCATCAAAATAATCGGGTTTCCGTCAGGCGGTACCTGCACGGTTCCCATCGTTACGGCCGAGGAGATCATCTCTTTTGTTTGAGATAATTTCAACTCCCGGCCTTTGAAACGGTAACCCATCCGGTCGGACTGCGGCAAAACCGCATATTCCTCATTCCATAAATCGTGTTGGCTCAGTTCCTGGAAATGTTCGTATTCTTCCCCGGGAATCAGCTGCACCGTGGGATTCGCCGCATATTTCGGGAGAATCTCCGGAAATACCGCCCAGCGGCTGACGGCGCCGGATTCCTTATTGGCCTCCCTGGCCAGCACACCCAGCATATGAGAACCGAGCGGAGTCCTCTCGCCCAGAGCCAGACGATCGCCTGCTGCCAGAGCTCGCCCTTCGTATCCCCCGATGCCCGCCCGCAAATAGGTAGATCGACTGTTCATGCGGATCGGAACATCCAGGCCGCCCCCCACTGCCAGGTAAGCGCGGCAGCCGAGCTTAGTCGGACCGAAGGTCAGCGTGCTGCCCTTCGGGGCCAGGACTGTTCTCCACAAGGGAACGGGTACCCCGTTCAGCTTAGGCGATAAATCACCGCCGCAGAGGGAGATCAAAGCCGTTTGCTCGAAGCGGATCACCGGACCAAGCAGCGTGATTTCCAGCCCGGCTTCCCCCTCCGGATTACCGACCAGCATATTGGCCACGCGTAAAGCGAAGGCGTCCATCGCTCCGCTAACGATTACGCCATACTTCTGGACGCCGAATCTTCCCAAATCCTGAACCGTGGTCAGCAAGCCGGGTTTTTCGATCAGCAAGCTCATCGCTCCAACTCCTCCCATACTTCGAATTGTTCACGGGAGATCGAGTAGAAACGGACGATATCTCCAGCCTGCAATAAGGTCGGCGGCATTTGTTGCGGTTTGAATAACTCGATGGGGGTTTTGCCGATCAACTGCCAACCTCCCGGAGTATCGATCGGATAGACCCCGGTTTGATCTCCGGCAATCCCTACGGTTCCGGCTGGAATAGACAAGCGTGGCGTTTCCCGGCGCGGTGTGGCAATACGTTCGGACATCCCTCCCAAATAGGCGAAGCCTGGAGCAAACCCAAGCATGTACACCAGATAATCCGCTGAAGTATGGATGTGGATCACTTCTTGAGGCGTGAGTCCATTGTGGGCGGCAACCGTTTCTAGATCCGGTCCCCAATCCCCGCCGTAACAGACAGGAATTTCAATAATTCTGGCCGGTGATGCTTTAACGTCCTGCAGTGTGTGCAGCAACTCGGACACGAGCGCTGCAGCTAATTGAAACGGGTTCTCTGCAGGGCTTCGATCTCCCAGAACTCCGGCCTCTTCAAGCAGCTTCATCACGTCGTAATAGATGGTTACTGACGTAAAGGCCGGGACCGCTTCAATCATCCACGGGAAAGGATGACGATCCAAATGGTCTGCCAATTGCCTGACCTGTTGATGCGTCTCTCTTTGAATCGAATCACCAAACTTCACAATAAGCGCCGAATCTCCGAGTGGAGTGATGGGAATCTCTGCAAGCGGCGGCGAATAAGTCATGATTCTCCTCCCATCCGATTTTCGGACTTTGTAACCCGAATTACGAATCTTAGTCTTTTAAACCATTGTTAGTTAGAATTCCATAAAAATCAAGAATTTTTCCTTTAAATTTTAAAGATATCTTCCCTATATGATGATCCGAATTTCGGAACGCAATTTCCGAAATATGAATGCCTATATATACGATCATTATAGTTGGAATTAGCCAAAAATCAAGCCTAAATTTCCGTAACCGTTTGCCGGTTTTCAACATTCTTCCATTCGTTGTATACTAATACAGAATGAACTAGAGGCTATGCAGGAGGCTTAACGTGCAAACCACCAATAAACACAAGAACAAAACCGTGGTCCGATCCATGGATCTTCTCCAGCTATTTCTGACTCACCCCAAGCTAAACATCAGCGAGATGGCCAAGTTATCGGGGATTCCTAAAACTTCGGTTCTTCGTATGATCGGTTCCTTGGAAGAAATGGGTTTCTTAAAAAAAGACGCGGAAGGCTCCTATTCGCTCGGTTTGCTGTTTCTTCAATACGGCAACCTGGTCGCCGAGCGACTAGATATTCGGCATATCGCTTTGCCGATCATGCAGCAGCTGCGCGACGATATTCAGGAAGCGATCCACTTGGTGCTGCGCGACGGAGATGAATGCATCTATATCGAGAAGTTGGATACGGATCACCCCGTACGTCTGTTCACAAAAATCGGCCGTAAAGCCCCGTTATATGCCGGCGCATCTTCTCGCATTATCTTGGCTTTTATGCCTGAGGCCGAGCGTGAAGCGTACCTGAACGCAACCGAGCTGCAGCCCATCGCCTCCGGCACAATCACCGACCCAACCCTGCTGCGTCAAATCCTGGAGCGTTCGCGTCAAATCGGCTACAGCTTCAGCCAATCCGAATTGGAGAACTACACCGCTGAGTTAAGCGCCCCGATCTTCGATCACACTGGACAGATTATCGCCGCCCTCAGCACTGCCGGGTTAGAGGTTCAATTTGAGGAGGGGCGTATCGCCAAGCTCGTGAAGAACGTCCAGCAGGCCGCCAATGAAATCTCCCGAAGATTGGGATGTCCTCAGCCAACCCCGGTGTCAGTGACCTTATAAATCGTTTTTCAAATCCAATAAGCCCGTCCCGACATAGGTCAGGGACGGGCTTATTGGATTTGATGATGCTTTAACGCTGGAGCGAGGAAGCCTTTTCTTCGATAATCACGACCTCCGGTTCGGGAACAAATCCGTAATGTCGATCAAAAGCATCCTGAACGCGGTGGATCAACTCGATGACGTCGGCCGCTGTGGCACCTCCCACATTTTGAATCACGTTGCCGTGAACGGGGGAAATTCGGGCATTGCCGCACTGAAGCCCTCTTAGCTCAAGTCGGTCTGCCAGTTTACCAATCGGCTCGCCGACAGAGTAATTATTTTTGAATACCGAACCGCAGGAAGGGTAATGAAAATGCATTTTCCCGACACGGTCCTGAATGATTCTTCGCATCGGGGTTAAGGCGGGGTCCTCGCCCACGGTCTCTTCCTTCGCTTCTAACCAATGGATAAAATGCGCGGCAAACTCCGGCAAAGAGATAGGCGGCAGCTCCCCCGCCTGAAGTGCTGCCAGCTCCGGAAACGACGGCAATGCTACCGTTCTAGCGGATGAGCTCAGCTTGAACTCGGCTCCGACAATCATCCAGTCGCTTCGATGGTGCTGAAACACCGACTGTTTATATCCGAATGCACAAGCCTCACCGCTAATCGTTCGAATTAGACCCGGCTGATGTAAATCGATATAATGAACTTGCTCTAACGTATCGCTAATGTGGCGGTCAAAATACTTGGCGTTCATGTAAATCCCACCGCCGACCGTACCCGGCAACAAAAAGGCAAAATTAAAATCGGCAATTCCCAATCCATATCCGATCACGGCCAACATCGACATTGGCATCCCAGCCGAGACGTACAGCCGGTCGCCTTCGAGCTTAACCTCGACCATCTCGCGGGTCGTAAGGAATAAGGCGTCGGGGTCAGGCCGATCGGGAAACAGCATATTGGATCCCCCGCCAAAAAAGATCGGATTAATCCCGTGGCGATACGCCAATCCCAGCAACTCCTGCAATTGATCTTGCGATCGAGGCGTTCCCACAAACCGGGCCTCTTCCCCGATTTCATAGGTAGAATAACGGGACAATCTTTGTCCCTTTTGTAAACACGACAGATTCCAGCCAGACATATGAAGCCCCTTCCTTGCCCCTGACTAAACAGTAATGTATATTATGTCGTCCGGGGCCAACCGTGTCAAGGGAACGTTATTCTATGAGTCCTTTCCGTACCAAAAAGTCGTGTGCGACCTCATCCTCCCTCAGACCCTCCAAATCGACCTGGGCGTTCAATTCCTGCATTTCCTCTTCCGTGAGTTGTCCTTGCAAGGCGTTCAGAATCTCGGTCAATTCCGGAAATTGCTCCAACGTGTCCTGACGGACGACCGGGCCTGCATCGTACGGAGGGAAGAACTCCTTATCGTCCTCCAAGATGACCAGATTGTGCACTTTGATCTGAGCATCGGTGGCGTAAGCATTGGTCACGTCGGTTTCACCGTCCTCAATCGCTTGATACATAATGCCGTGGTCCATGCCCTTGGTATCTTTAAAGTTCATGCTATACAGCTTTTGGATGCCCGGATATCCGTCATCCCGATCCAGGAACTCGAACTCCACCCCAAGGACCATATCCTGAGACACCTTGGCCAAATCGCTGAACGTCTTGAGATTGTACTTATCGGCCGTTTCCCGAGTTACTGCGAGGGTATAGGTGTTGTTGATACCAAACGGCTCCAGAAAGGCCAGATGGTCTTGTTTTACCAGTTCCTTCGTTTTTTCCAGCGTCTCATCTGAATTGCCCGTTTGCTCCTGGTAATAGTTCGCTACAATCGTGCCGGTATAGTCCGGGTAGAGTTGAACCTCATTGTTTTTCAACGCATTCCAGACGACGTTGGATCCTCCCAGGTTCATGGTCCGCTTAACCTTGATATCGGATTTGGCTTCGATGAGGTCCGCCATCATATGAGCCAGCAACACGTTCTCCGTAAAATTTTTGGACCCGATCGTAATCTCCTTCCCGCTCCCGGACCCGGCACTACCGCTGCTGCCGCAAGCGGCCAACAGCAATGCCAGTGAAACCAGCGTTCCCAACACCATCGTCATCGTTGTTTTTTTCGTTTTTTTCATTGTTCCCTCCCGTGTGTGTATTCCTGATTTTTTCAGTTCATGCCTTTAGCCCCTTGGGGGTAGTCGCTTTCTCGAGCAGCCCCAGTAAATAGTCGAAGATCAGCGCCAAAATTGCCGCCGGGATCGCGCCAAGCAAGGTCAGCGCTTCGATGTTGCGTTGGATCCCCAGGAAAATAAATTCGCCCAAACCGCCGGCCCCGATAAACGCGGCAAGGGTGGCAGTCCCTACGTTAATGACCGCGGCCGTACGAATGCCGGCCATAATGACGTTCATCGCTAACGGAAGCTGAACCTTGAAAAGGATTTGCCGGTTTGTCATCCCCATCCCTTTAGCCGCTTCGACGATTGATTTATCCACATCCGTGATCCCGGTATACGTGTTACGAATAATCGGCAGCAGCGAGTATAAGAACAAGGCCGCCACGGCCGCCTTCATTCCGATCCCTAACAACGGGATCATAAAGCCCAGAAGCGCCAAGCTCGGAATCGTTTGAAGGATACCGGCAACGCCGAGCGTAAAGCCCTTGATCCGAGTAAACCGCGTTATCAGGATGCCTAATGCAATTCTGACGACGATTGAGATCAGCATCGAGATCAGAACCAGCTCGATATGGATCGCTAGGGATTGAAGCAGATCCTCCCAGCGGCTGTTCAATTGCTGCCCGATTTGTTGCCATAACGTTTTGTCTCTCATAGCGCCATCTCCTCCCGGCCGATCCATTGGGAAGCAAACGCGGTTAGGAGACTGCTGCGGGTCACTACGCCTACGAGTTGTTTGTTCATCGTCACCACCGGGATAATTCCATGCGGAGCATGGGTGATTAACGCTAAAGCATCCTTTGCCGTGGCCGTTTCCTCAAGAACGGCAAAAGGTTGGGACATAATTTCGCTTACGGTGTGCTTCTCCTCCACATGGGCGGCAGCTTCGTAAGCGGAGACGATACCCAGTAAATGGCCCGAGTCATCACAAACGAGCAGGGTATCCGTTTTTCGTTGTCTCATGTAGGCGAGCGCTACATTCGGAGGACGTTCGGGTGTTGTTGTTGAGGGGTTATTTCTCATTACTTCAGTAACTGGGATATATTCAGGGTTTTGGTACAGCCGGTGTTTCCCGATGAACCCTTCGACGAATTCGTTGGCGGGTTGGCTTAAGATCCGTTCGGGTGAGTCAATCTGAACCAGTTCTCCGTCCTTTAGGATAGCGATTTTGTCACCCAGCTTCAGCGCTTCTTCCATATCGTGCGTAACGAAGACGATTGTTTTCTTTACTTCTTTTTGCAGTCGCAGCAGTTCATCTTGAAGCTGTTCCCGCGTGATCGGATCGAGCGCTCCAAAGGGCTCATCCATCAGCACAATCTCCGGATCTCCCGCCAGAGCACGGGCGACGCCAACCCTTTGCTGCTGGCCGCCGGATAACTGTTTAGGGTATCTTTTAGCGAAAACGCCGGGATCCAATCCGACCAAACGAAGCATTTCCTCGACCTTCGCTTTCTTTTTGCCGATCTCCCAGCCCTTTAGCTGCGGAATTAAACCCACGTTTTCTTCGATCGTATAATGGGGAAATAGTCCGATTTGTTGAATGACGTAACCGATGTTTCTGCGGAGCATGTCGGGGTTTTCCTGCGAAATGTCTTTCCCGTGGAGATAAATGTGGCCCGAGGTGTTCGGTATCAGACGATTGATCATTTTCATGGTCGTCGTTTTGCCGCACCCGCTGGGACCGATCAATACCAGGATTTCTCCCGCCGAAATCTCGAAGCTAATCTCCTTCACGGCATGAAATCCATTCGGATAGGTTTTACTCACCTGTTCGAATTTGAGCATGGTTTATGACCTCCCATCTTTTTGGCGATTGTTCCGCTCCCCCCCCCCCTTATCATTGCTTGCTTGATCTATAGAACACTATAACAGATGCCTTTCATACTGACAACCTTACATTTATAGATAAGTTGTTTGTAATATTATGTAAGTTTGTTTCAAATAAAAAAGCTATCGGGATTTTGCATGTCCGACAGCCATCCATGATCTATTTACGATAATCTTCAAAAATGCATACCGGCGTGGTTTAGAAACTGTTCCGTTCTTTGATACATATGCTCGTCCCCGACGGCGATAACGATGTCGCCTTCCCTCAACACCACATGAGGCCCGGGAGATATGGTCACTTGAGTCCCTCGCCGTAGGGCGATGATCGTGGCTCCCGTGTTCTGCCAAAACTGCAGATTTCCAATCGTTTTGCCGACGACGTGCGAATGTTCATGGATGCGAATCTCCACGGGACGGTACGGCCTTAAGTTTTGCAGCCGGTCCGAGGCCTCGATAATTTGTGAAAATAAACGCTCGAATTTACGGTCCATTTCCCGCTTCTCCTCAAGCAACTGCTGAAGATCTTGCTTCAACGTGTGAGCGGATCGCAAATAATTGTTGCGCGTCGTATACTCCAATGCCTTTTGATCCGATAGCACGATGATCTCTTTGCCTTGGGAAACCGATACGATACTCTCATCCTTCAACAAACCGATGGCTTTGCGGATGGTTTCCGGGGATACATGGTATTGGCCGGCCAATAGCGAACGCCCCGAAATTTTGCTATTCACTGGAAATTCGCCGCTGACGATTCGCCCGGCGATATCCAACGCGATGGATTTATATCCCGTCTTTTCCTGCAAGGTCCTCTGCTCCTTAACCGATGATTCTTGATTGTACTCCACTTTCTCCATAAAATCACGGAGTTGATATTTTCGTTCGCGACCGCCTGGCGTTTCCAGGTTATAGCAAAAGGGCTGAGAGAATGGGTGTCCTCCTCAGCCCTGGCTCCAATATTTCCGATTTACTCAGCAAATTCAACGTTGTGATAAACCTGTTGCACGTCTTCCAGGTCCTCCAGCGCATCGATCAGCTTCTCGAATTGCGCTTCGGCTTCCTTATTAGGCAAAGTGACATAGTTTTGTGCAAGCATCGTCAATTCCGCAACCGTAAATTCGGTAATCCCGGCGTTCTTGAGCGCTTCCTGCACCACATGGAACTGATCCGGTTCGGCATAGACGATGACCGACTCGTCCTCTTCTATGATATCACGCACCTCAAGATCAGCTTCCAGCAAGATTTCAAACACTTCATCGATCGTTTTGCCTTCCATGCCGATAACCGCGGTTGCGTCAAACATATAAGAAACCGACCCGCTTACGCCCATGTTCCCGCCGTTCTTGTTAAAGGCAGAGCGTACTTCCGGAGCAGTACGGTTTACGTTATTCGTCAATGTATCTACAATCACCATGGATCCATTGGGGCCAAAGCCTTCGTAACGCAGCTCTTGATAGACTTCATCCGAACTGCCCTTCGCCTTGTCGAGCGCCCGGTCAATGATCGCTTTAGGTACATTGTACGTTTTGGCACGTTCTAGAACAACCTTCAAGGCGCGGTTCGATTCTGGATCCGGCTCGCCTTTCTTGGCGGCAACATAAATTTCAACGCCGAACTTCGCGTAGATTCGACTGGTGTTGGCGTCTTTCGAAGCTTTCTTCTCTTTAATATTATTCCATTTGCGGCCCATACTCTTCCCACTTTCTTAATAATCTACCCAACTATTATAACCAACAACTGATTTGGCGGCAATGAATGACATCGTCCGAGCTTGCAGCAAAGAAAAAATGCCCCATGATACTCCCATAGGACATTTTTAATCACTAGATCGGCTAGACTCAGATTACAGCATCTTGGTCGTCCAAGACTCGCAGTTCCATGTCTCTGTCACAACGTCGCGGTAAAATTCCGGTTCATGCGAAATTAACAAAATACTGCCTTTGTAGGCCTTGAGCGCGCGCTTCAGCTCATCTTTGGCGTCAACGTCCAAATGGTTCGTCGGTTCGTCTAGCACGAGCAAATTGGTTTCCCGGTTAATCAGCTTGCACAACCGCACCTTGGCTTTCTCGCCCCCGCTCAGCACGGCGATCTTGCTCTCGATATGCTTGGTCGTCAGGCCGCATTTCGCCAGGGCCGCACGCACCTCAAACTGCGTAAACGACGGGAACTCGTTCCAGATTTCCTCGATGCACGTATTGTAGTTGGCCTCCTTCATTTCCTGCTCGAAGTAGCCGATTTCCAGCAGGTCCCCGAGCTGCACAGAGCCGGAGATCGCCGGGATTTGCCCCAAAATGCTGCGCAGGAGCGTCGTTTTCCCGATCCCGTTTGCACCGACGAGGGCGATCTTCTGCCCGCGCTCCATCCGCAGATCCAGTGGCTTGGACAACGGCGAATCATAACCGATCACCAGATCCTTCGTTTCAAAGATCAATTTGCCGGAGGTCCGTGCATCCTTGAAGTTAAACTGCGGTTTCGGCTTCTCCTTGGCCAGTTCGATGATTTCCATCTTGTCGAGCTTCTTCTGCCGGGACATCGCCATGTTGCGCGTCGCCACGCTCGCCTTGTTGCGCGCCACGAAGTCCTTCAGATCGGCGATTTCCTGCTGTTGCCGCTTGTAAGCCGATTCCAACTGCTGTTTCTTCGCCTCATACACCTGCATGAAATTATCATAATCGCCGACGTAACGGTTCAGCTCTTGATTTTCCATGTGATAAATCAGGTTAATAACGCTGTTCAAGAACGGAATATCGTGCGAAATCAGGATAAATGCGTTCTCATACTCCTGTAAATAGCGCTTCAGCCATTCGATATGCTGTTCATCCAAATAGTTGGTCGGTTCGTCGAGCAATAGGATATCCGGCTTCTCCAGCAGGAGCTTGGCCAGCAGCACCTTCGTCCGTTGCCCCCCGCTGAGATCGTTGACGTCTTTATCGAGCCCGATATCCGTCAAGCCTAAGCCGCGAGCGGTCTCATCGATTTTGGCATCGATCAGGTAGAAGTCCTGGTTCGTGAGCGTATCCTGGATCGTACCCACGTCTTCAAGCAGCTGCTCCAGTTCCTCCGGCGATACCTCTCCCATTTTGCCATACATCTCATTCATCTCTTGTTCCAGATCAAACAGGTATTGGAAGGCCCCGCGCAGCACGTCGCGAATCGACATCCCTTTCTCTAATACGGCATGCTGGTCCAGGTAACCAACGCGCGTGCGTCTGGCCCATTCGACTTTGCCTTCGTCTGGCTGAAGCTTCCCCGTAATAATGTTCATGAACGTCGATTTGCCCTCGCCGTTGGCTCCGACCAGTCCGATATGCTCGCCTTTTAGCAGGCGGAAGGACACGTCATTGAAGATAGCCCGGTCTCCAAAACCGTGACTCAGTCGTTCTACGCTTAAAATACTCATGGATTTTTAACACCTTTTCTATAGGAAATATGTTTGGTAACACTCGGATAAGCAAATAAGGGTACACTCGACATATTATACTGGTTAACCGGGGCAAAGCTCAATACGGCGGGGAAATTTAGTAGAAAAAAAGCGCCGTCCCGAAGTTTCTTCGGGCGACGCCTGCATAAATTCCCCTAATAACCTAAAATCTCGTCGATTTGCTGAAGCTCCTCTGCCGTAAACGACGATTGAGCCAATGCGCCAACCGCATCCTCGATTTGACTGACTTTGCTTGCGCCGATCAGCGCGGAGGTCACCTTGCCGCCGCGGAGCACCCAAGCCAGAGCCATTTGCGACAGCTTCTGCCCTCTTGCGGCAGCCAGCTCGTTGAGTTGCTTGACCTTCGCGATTCGTTCCTCACTCAAGTCCTCCGGACGTAGGAAGACGCTGGGGCCGGCAGCGCGGGAATCCGGAGCGATTCCGGTCAAGTAACGGTCGGTCAGGATGCCCTT
This sequence comes from Paenibacillus phocaeensis, assembly GCF_900021165.1. Classification (GTDB taxonomy): domain Bacteria; phylum Bacillota; class Bacilli; order Paenibacillales; family Paenibacillaceae; genus Fontibacillus; species Fontibacillus phocaensis. The sequence continues at coordinate 23,762 of NZ_FCOQ01000024.1, forward strand.
CTCAAGCGGGGAGAATACGATCGAGCCGATTCCCTCTTCCTCCAGGACGTCTTGCAACCCCTCTTCGATCCAGCGGTTCATCATCGAATAATTCGGTTGATGAATGACGGCTGGCGTGCCGAGTTGTTTCAGAATTCGGGACGCTTCCCGCGTCTCCTCCGGACGATAGTTGGACAATCCAACATATAACGCTTTCCCTTGACGGACAACGAGATCGAGAGCCGCCATCGTTTCTTCGAGCGGAGTATTAGGGTCGGGACGGTGATGGTAGAAGATGTCGACATACTCCAGTCCCATCCGCTTTAAGCTTTGATCTAAGCTCGAGACCAAGTATTTTTTCGATCCCCACTCTCCGTAGGGCCCTGGCCACATGTAGTATCCCGCTTTAGTCGAGATAATCATCTCGTCCCGATAAGGGCGCAAGTCTTCGCGCAGCACCCGGCCAAACGTCTCTTCCGCCGAGCCTGGCGGCGGTCCATAGTTGTTGGCCAAATCGAAATGCGTGATGCCTAAGTCGAACGCTCTATGAAGCATAGCCCGTCCATTTTCGAGCACATCGATACCGCCGAAATTATGCCATAGCCCCAGCGAAATAGCCGGGAGCTTCAACCCGCTCCGTCCCGACCGGTTATATGTCATTGATTCATATCTGTTGTCGGCTGCCTGATACATGGTTTATTGACCTCCTTTAGTTCATCTCTGTTCAATATAATGCATCAAGATCCGCATACCTATATCCGTATGGATGATTCCCATGGCATAATGTCTGATTTTTGCAAATGATTGCGATAGTCGGAAGGCGTGGTGCCGATCGTTTTCTTGAACATTTTGGAAAATAATAAAGCATCCTGATAACCAACCGAACGCGCCACCTCCGCGATGGAATAATCACCTTTTCGCAGCAAGCCGCAGGCTTTCTCCATTCGGTAATTCAGCAAATATTGCTGCGGCGGCATCCCCGTTGCCTGCTTAAATAACGAGGATAAATATTTGCGGTCCAGCCCGACAATCGTGGCTAATTGACGGATCGTCATCTCCTCGCTGTAATGACTGTGCAGAAAATCCAGGCAGCGATGAATGTACGCATCTTTGGCCTGATGGGTTGACGAAGCAGAATGTCCAGTTGAAGGAATAAGCTCCACCATCAATGTCAGAAATTCATGCAGCAGCGCTTGCATTCGCAAATCGCGAGTTGCGGCCATCTCCTCCGCTTCACTTAGCATCTCGTACAACTGCGGCATCAATCGCGTATCCATTGGAAATACAGGAGATCGCGGGGTCAACCGGGTTCGGCTTAAAATATCGTCTACCTGATTACCGCAGAAGCCGATCCAGGAATACGTCCAGGGATCATGTTCATCGGCTTGATAGAAGATCACGTGCTCGGGGTAGGCGATAAAAGCTTGTCCTCCGGTCAACTCGTAAACCTCCCCTTCCACTTTGACCATGCCGCGACCGGAATGAATAAAGTGGATTTTATAAACATCTCGAATCCCCGGACCGAAGGAATGAAGCGGAGCACACCGTTCTTTCCCCCAATAACATAAATACAAATCCGGAGACTCGCGAAACGGCCGGTCCGGATTATAATGGAATATGGCTCCCACAGGATGAACTCCTTTTTGCTTATTACTCTTACCGTACTTCCATCTCCATCCTAATGGATAACGCCTATGTAATCAATCGAGCTCACTTAAAAAGCGCAGCAACTCGTCTCTCGGTGTGCCGCTGCGCTCTCCTCTCGGGTGCCGCTGCGCTCTTCTTCTGTCTGTTCCGTTACTTGGCCCGCTTAGGGGGCCCGGGCGGGTTCGTGGACTTGTTGAACCATATTTGAAATCGTAATCGAATTGACACAGGTCCATGTCCACCCAATGGCATAGCGATACGCCTCCTCAATGGTATGGGAGCAAACCGCCTATAGCGTGCCCCCCTCGACATTTCCTTGGCTGATTTCGCGTATGGACAATTACCCATTCTCCTTCCGGGCGAATATAATGAGTTAATTCTAAGTCTGGAGTGTGAAATCGTGGATAATGCATGGAAACATGAGCATTTAGCTTGGCATGAAACGATGGAGTTGCACGAGCTGGTCGCATTTCAATCAACTCATTTGGCCGTTTTCAAGAAGAAATTACCGACCATTCAAGAGCCTGCTCTTAAAGCGCTCTACGCTGAAACGATCAAGGCGCTGGAGCAGAATTTACGCGAGTTGCTGAAATTTTATCCAATGGCACCAACGATGGCACGCAACACATCACCGGATATGACCGCCGTTGAAGCGGCTACGCTGCTTGGTTTCCTGAAGACGGCTGTCCGCAACTATGCGATAGCTATTACCGAAACTGCCACACCGCAGCTTCGCGATACGTTCCAAAAGCAGCTTCTCGGCGCAATCGCTTTACATGCCAAAGTGTTCAATTTTATGTATCAACATGGTTATTATCCGTCGTACAATTTGGAGCAGTTGCTCGCAAACGATGTGAAAATGGCCAACAATGCGCTAAACCTATAACCGTGAACCAAGCCCCTCCCCGGGGCTTGGTTTCTTTAGCTCGCGCTTTTTTGTTCCTTCGCTTCGGGCTGGTCCTAATTGTTAATCTGTGCTGTAATCGCCTCAATCGCATGATTTACATTCGTTGGAGCGGGTACTTTCTTCACCTCATCTTCAGTCTTATCCCGCAAATTCGGATGATCTGCACGGATCGCTTTACTTTTGTTGCTCATGGTAGATCTCGAATCTGGTTTTTCGTAATACTAGGTTAACATAATATTATTTATGTTAGAAGTAGAAGCCCCTGATATTCAATCGGTGTTTTTGATCATCCCTTGACGAGTAGAAGTGAAATTAGTTGTGTCTGTGCAGTTAATTCTCGCCTTTTCGGCAAATCAGGCCCAATAGTTGCTCATATGCAGTTAAATTTGCTCAAACAGCCCCATTCCCCGATTATCGCCGAAAATAACTGCATACAGACAACTAATTGCCCAAAAACGGCGGTTTCTCCGAAATTAACTGCAGTTCCGCACTTATGGATAAAAACTAAAAGAGCACTGCCGGATTAACGGCAGTGCTCTTTGTCTTTGCTTGGCGGCGTCCTACTCTCCCAGGACCCTTCGGTCCAAGTACCATCGGCGCTGGAGGGCTTAACGGTCGTGTTCGGGATGGGNACGTAACTCGCCGGTTCATTCTACAAAAGGCACGCCATCACCCATAAAGAGGGCTCTGACTTCTTGTAAGCACACGGTTTCAGGTTCTCTTTCACTCCCCTTCCGGGGTGCTTTTCACCTTTCCCTCACGGTACTGCTTCACTATCGGTCACTAGGGAGTATTTAGCCTTACCAGATGGTCCTGGCAGATTCATACGGGGTTTCACGTGCCCCGCACTACTCGGGATCCGTCTCGGAGGGAGCACACTTTCGATTACAGGGCTTTTACCTTCTTTGGCCGGCCTTTCCAGACCTGTTCGTCTAATATGCTCCTTTGTAACTCCGTGTGAGACGTCCCACAACCCCGAAGAGCAAGCTCTTCGGTTTAGGCTAATCCGCGTTCGCTCGCCGCTACTGACGGAATCACTTTTGTTTTCTCTTCCTCAGGGTACTTAGATGTTTCAGTTCCCCTGGTCTGCCTCTTCGCATCCTATGAATTCAGATACGAGTGACTAGGTATTACCCTAGCCGGGTTTCCCCATTCGGACACCCCCGGATCGATGCTTGCTTACAGCTCCCCGAGGCAGTTTCGTTGTTCGCCACGTCCTTCTTCGGCTCCTAGCGCCTAGGCATCCTCCGTGTGCTCTTAGTAGCTTAACCAACTACTAGTTTCACTTGTTTTGACACAAGTTCAGCTAAAAGGATTGTTCTAAAACGCAAATTTCGTTTCGTTTATCCAGTTTTCAAGGATCAANAGTTACTCTAGAGGACGTTCTTCCCTGGCAACAGAGCTTTACGATCCGAAAACCTTCTTCACTCACGCGGCGTTGCTCCGTCAGACTTTCGTCCATTGCGGAAGATTCCCTACTGCTGCCTCCCGTAGGAGTCTGGGCCGTGTCTCAGTCCCAGTGTGGCCGTTCACCCTCTCAGGTCGGCTACGCATCGTCGCCTTGGTGAGCCGTTACCCCACCAACTAGCTAATGCGCCGCAGGCCCATCCGTAAGTGACAGATTGCTCCGCCTTTCCCAAGCTCCCCATGCGAGGAACTTGTGTATCCGGTATTAGCTACCGTTTCCGGTAGTTATCCCAGTCTTACGGGCAGGTTGCCTACGTGTTACTCACCCGTCCGCCGCTAAGTTAATCAAGAGCAAGCTCCTAATTAACTCCGCTCGACTTGCATGTATTAGGCACGCCGCCAGCGTTCGTCCTGAGCCAGGATCAAACTCTCCAATAAAGGATGGAAGGAATCTCGAACCCGAAGGCGTCGAGGTCTTCCATCCAAGGTGTTTGACTTGCTCATTTAAACAAACTGACGAGATTTAAAATCTCAGTTTATTACTCACTCGTTGTTCAGTTTTCAAAGATCAACTTCGTTTGCTACCGGCCATTTCAGCGCCGGAAGACTATTATATCATTTCAGCAAGCTTTGAAACAAGAAGTAAATTCTGCCATTTCACTCACCGCCTACCGTTTAATCGGCAGGACATTTAATATAACATGGGAACGAGCTTCGATTCAAGCGTAAGTTTTTTCCAATGTAAGTATTCCTAAGCCTTCTTAACGCTCTGACGGGCCAGTAATGCAACAGCTTGAGACTGCTACTTAACGGGCCGGATTATGAATATATCACGACTTCAACCTCACAAGCAAGCAGAAAATATTCCCAACTCCCGCCTTCATCCGTGAGACTCTCCTTGCAGAATCATCGGCAGCTCATAGCAGCCGCGCTCATTCAAGAACTGATGACATGAAGGGAGAGACATCCGGACCACGCATTAGGGCTGTCCCTCTTATCCTCCATCAGTTGACGGAAATCGCAAAAAACCGGCGAGCGTTGCCCGCACCTGAGGACTGCCTCCTGATCTGAGCCCGCTGCCGGCTTTTTTCACAACTCGCCCGGTTGTGTTATGAATTCAATTGATCTTCCGCTTCCGCCAATGCTGCCTGGTCTTCGGCCAAATCCTCCTTGGCCCGCTCCATCGGCTCGGTGTTCATCCGGCCGTCGGCCTGGGCGATGGCGTTTTCCGCTTTTTCGATTGCGTTGCGGGCCCCTTCCACCGTTTCGTTGCTCGGATGCGATTGAGCTTGGGTTACCGCGCGATGCGCTTTCTTAACCGACTGCTGCGCGAGTGAGATCGGATTTTGTGATTGCATGCTAGAAAATGGGTTTTCCATGTTCAGCCTCCTCAAGCGATAATGAGGTTAGGATGCGAAAATAAAGCTGAAATCATGCACGAAACCGCATCCCCCCCGCCGGAACGTCCGCTCCTCGAGTACAAGCCACTCCATGCGCCGAATCTGCGTCGTAACCATCAGCACGTGAAAACCAAGCCATGCTGACATTTCATCGTCAATTGGATCAACCTCCGCAGTCGCCCTATGCCATACACAATCTCACGGCCTCGGAATCATGCAGACGGGATGCTAAACCCTTGGCCTGCAGCATGACGCTCCCGATTGCGCAACTTTAGCGGAACGTAGAGCCGTTATTTGAACATTCCCCGGTCATTTCCCGCTTTAACGGAACCAGAAGCCGCTATTTGCCGACAAATGGAGCTGCTGGAGCCAATTTCGCCCTCATAAGGTCTCCTCGTTCCGTTAGAACTCGCCGTCTCGTGTTTGCAGCCAAATAACGTCTTTCAGTTCCGTCAGCGAAGCGTCCTTCGTATCCTTCATGTCCGTGGCGACCGTGGTGTCCTTAATGTCCATGGCGACCGTGGCGACCGTGGTGTCCTTCACGTCCATGGCGACCTGGCATCCTTGGCATCCTTGGCGACTTGGCGTCCTTGGCATCTTTAGCGTCCTTCACGTCCGTGACGTCCTTCTCGTCCTTGACATCATCCCTGGCGTCCTTTTTTCGCTCCCTGCGCTTTTCTGCTACAATAAAGTTGTTTGTACATACGCAATCTGAGCATACGGAAGGAGTTATAGCGATGGAAGCTTTCGAGGTTCTCCTTGAAAAATACGCCGAACTGGTCATCCGGGTCGGTGTCAATATTCAGCGCGGTCAAAACCTGATGTTGACCGCGCCGCTGGAAACCGTAGACTTTACACGTCGGCTGGTGGCCAAAGCCTATGATGCCGGAGCCAAATACGTCCACGTCGATTGGGAGGACGAGCAAGTGACCCGCATCCGCTACGAACATGCGGCAGATGAAACCTTGTCCTACTATCCGCAGTGGCTTGCCGATATGGCCGAGCAATTCGGGGAGGAAGGCGGCGCGATTCTTCGGATTAAAGTGCCGGATCCGGAGCTGTTCCAAGGCATTCCTTCGTCCAAGGTTTCTGCCGCGGTCAAAGCGGCGGCCAGAGCACGCGAGAAGCATTCCGCCCAAACGCGCAACAACCGGATCACCTGGTCACTGATCAAAGCGCCAACCAAGGCGTGGGCGAATAAAGTGTATGCCGATCTGCCTGAAGAGCAGCGTATCCCGGCTATGTGGGAAGCCGTGTTCCAGATGAACCGCGTTGACCGCGAAGATCCGATCGCCGCTTGGCGCGAGCACATCGAGCAACTGAAAGAAAGACAAGAGCATATGAACGCCAAACGTTACAAGAAGCTGCATTATCGCGCTCCGGGCACCGATCTTCACGTTGAGCTGCCCGAGGGCTATCTCTGGCTGGGCGGCGGTGATTACAATGCGGCCGGCAACTATTTCGTCGCCAATATGCCAACCGAGGAGATCTACTCGATGCCGCATCGCACAGGCGTGAACGGCACCGTAGCCAGCACGATGCCGCTGAATTTGAACGGCCAGCTCGTGGAAGGCCTGACGTTGACGTTCAAAGACGGCAAAGTAGTCAGCTACGATGCGACATCCGGCCGGGATCATCTGGAGAACCTGCTCAGTACGGACGAAGGCGCGATGCATCTGGGGGAAATCGCCCTGGTGCCGCATAACTCGCCGATCTCCCGGTTGAACCGGATATTCTACAATACCGGAATCGACGAGAACGCCTCTTGCCATTTCGCTTTGGGCAGCGCCTATCCGGTGAATATCGAAGGCGGTGCCAAGCTTAGCAAGGAAGAGCTGCTGGCAAAAGGCGCCAACGTCAGTCTTACGCATGTCGACTTCATGATCGGCTCCGCGGAGCTTGATATTGACGGCGAACTGCCCGATGGTACCATCGAGCCGGTATTCCGCCAAGGGAACTGGGCGTGAACCACATCCTTCTCAATACTCAATAAGCAAAGCTCTCCTCCCCGCCAAGCGGAAAGGAGAGCTTTGCTTATTTCATCCCGGTATAGATGTGAACCGCATCCCGCAGGAACTCGGCCGTGCCCGGCTGGTCCTTGTCGTAATAAGCTTTGAAGCGCTCATCGTCGACGTACATTTGCGCCAGTCCGGCATGAGCCTCCTTGCTGTATTCGTTCCAATAGAACGTCAGCCACTGCTTATGCAGCTCGACAGCCTTCTGGGCCAGCTCGCCGGAAGGATCGCCCGTCTTGAAGGCCTCGGCCAGCGTGGCGTTCACTTCGTTTGCCAACTGCGTAACCTTCTCGTATTCTTCTTCGGTCATGTTCATCAGCTTCCGATTGGACTCCTGCACCTTGGCTTCACCGTATTTTTCGCGGATCTCCCGGCCATATTTCTGCTCGTTCTCCTCGATCAGCTGTTTTTTGAAGCCTTCGAATTTTTCTGGATCACTCATCGTCATTCTCCCTTCCTGTGACGCCATCGTTTTCTCCACATTGGCAATTAACGCGTCCAATTGCTTGCGTTTGTCAAGGAGCTGGTTTCGGTGTTCCCTCAGCGCACGGGCGCTGTCAAAGCCGGGATCGGTCACGATGGACCGAATATCCTCCAAGCTTAAGCCAAGCTCCCGGTAGAATAAGATTTGCTGCAGCAAATCCACTTCCCGCTGCCCGTAAATACGGTACCCCGACGAGTTCGTTCTTGCCGGCTTCAGAAGGCCGATCTCATCGTAATATCGCAGCGTCCGGGTGCTAACCCCGGCAAGGCGGCCCAGCTTCTGAATGGTGTATTCCATGTGCTCACCTCCTGACAAATCTCATGATAAACGTTGACGTTACGTGAAGGTCAATTCCTTTTTTCAAAAAAAATTCAAGCCCAGCTCGGACGGCCTGCAATCACCGTCTCTCCGGTGCGAGCTGCCTGTTCAATCCTCATCCCGAGATAATGATCCTGCGCCGCTTCCCATAACCCGTAAAAAGCCGGTCCGCCTTGAGCAAATACGCCCATCTTCTCCAGGCAGGCTGCAATCGCCAGCTCGTCATCGTATAATCTGGCCGGCGCATACGGATTCGTATACAGCCACTGCTCTCCGCATAAGATGCCGTGCAGATAATATCCTTCCTGGTTCTCCTGCTCCCCTTTGTTAACCCGCTTGAACTCCATCTGCAGCGGAAGGGTATCCTCCTGCTGGATCAATACCCGCGAGTCGAAGATTTCTCCCCGTTCTCCGCGAACGCAGCAATGATTCGAGCGGATCCAGGAGCGATGCTGATCGCGGGTGAAATCGTAAATCCCCAGCCGATCTCCGAAATCCAGCCAGGCCAGCTCTCTGACGGAGGGGACAAGCCGGTCTTCCTCAGGAGGACCGCTTCGCGTCGGTCCCTGCACCCAGCTCGTCTCAAACCGCATCGCCCGGATCTGCACCTCTTCGAAGCCCACTCCCAGCAGCCGGCGAATCAGGCTGACGCCATGGTACAAATGGGAGACCGATACAGTTGCCTCCGTGATTCTCCCGAGCCGGCCCGATTCGATCAATCGGAGACGAGCTTGTTGGATTGGATGCAGATGATATTGCTCCGCGACCTGGATTGGTGCGCTGCTCCCGCCGAGCCGCGAATGCAACAGCTCCAGCCCCGCGAGGTCTGCAGCCGGCGGCGTTTCCGAGAGGACGGGAATTCCCGTCTCGGCCAATTGCAGCAAATAAGGCAGCATCTCCGTGCCGCTGACCGACAGGACGATAAAATCCTGCTGCTCCTGCTGCAGCAGAGCTTCCACGGAGCGGTACGTCCGCACCCCCCATTGCCGCTCCATCATCAGCGCCTTGGCTTCATCACGAACGACCAGTCCGCCGAGCTGAAATCGATCCGGCAGCGCCCGGGCGATCCGTAAATAATATTGGGCCCGAAAGCCCGCCCCGCCGATAAGACTAAAAGTGACCGCCATGCCTGCTTCCCTCCTCTACGATCTCACGCCAATTGGTTAAACCGAGGCGCTTTTCCGAAAACGCTCTCATTTCCACAAATCCGCTTCGACAGCCGGCAGAACCTCCTCTCTCCCCTAGTTTCTTTATTTAATCAAATCAGTTGGGTTCATGCCGGTAATTTTTTTAAATAATGTGCTAAAATACGGCACGTTTTTGTAGCCCACTCGCTCCGCAACCTCATAAACAAGCATATTGCGCTCCAGCAGTAGCTCGCGCGCTTTCTCGATCCGCACCCGGGTCAGGTAGGTGTTGAACGTTTCGCCGGTCATATTTTTGAAAATGATCGACAAGTGATTGCGGGAGATGTAGAGCTTCTCCGACAATTCCGCCAACGTAATGTCCTCGGCATAATGCTCGTGGATATAGCCGGTCATGTAATCCACCACCTGCCGGTGCTTGCTGTTCCCGCGCCATTCGCGGCTGGTGCAGATCAGGGTGATTTTGTCCGACAGCCATTCCGTGAGTTGCTCCGGGTCGGTTAACCCAACCAGTTCCCTGGTGATCTGATCGCCGGGCACGAGGTCATTGAGCAGGACGCCCGTTTCATACAGACAATACGTAAATACGCCCCACAGCTCGCAGGCAAGAATTTGCACCGCTTCAGGGGTCATCGCCTTCTGCAGCTCCAGCCGGCTGAGGTAATCCGCCACCAGCTTCTTCGCCTCGGCTTCCTGAGATCCTTTCAACGCAGACGCCAATTCCACATAGAACTTCACCGAAAATAAATTCGCCGCTGCCGCGTTCCTATCTTCGTCTTCTCGATAAGCGTACAGCGCATACGCCGGGTCCCGCCGTCCCGTCCTCATGTCAATGGCGCGGAACGCTTCTTCCGTCGAGTCCGGAATAGTCTGCCATTGCAGCTTGACGCTTCCGATCCCCACGCGTACAACCAGCTTAAGATAGCTGCGAATCGCGTCGATCAGCTTCACGCCCAGCTCATGCAGCTTCGGCTCCAGCAGCTCTAGCGGCTCATGGCTCCGCGGATGGACCAGCAATACGGCTCTCGTGCTGTGCAGCTCGATATATTCCAGGGTTCCGAACATTTTCCGCGCCACCTCGCAGGCAATATTGCGGATCGCAAACCGGAACAGGTTCCAGTCGGACAGGGAAAATTCGCTGACGCGAGCATCTCTGACGAGGTCGATGCCAACGGTGACATGGCGGCACTCCGTCCAATACCGATACGGTTCCGGGAGCCGGCCTTCCTCGCGGTAGGAGCTGTCCAGCGTTCCCACAACCGCCGAGCGCACCCACTCCTTTTCTATGAAAGGTTCGTACAAACTCAGCTTCCGTTCCATTTCGCCTTGTTTCTGCCGATTCTCTTCCTCCTGGGCCAGCTCGCCGATGACCTTCGTCAAGATCGTCTTCAGCGAGGGGACGCTGATCGGCTTGGAGACATAGTCGCTGACATTAAAGCGCAGCGCTTGCCGGGCATGCTCAAAATCCGAATAGCCGCTGAAAATAATGACCTTTCCGTTGTACCCTTCTTTTCGCAGCTGTTCAATCATATCGATGCCGTTCATCGCTGGCATATAAATGTCCGTAATGATGATATCCGGATCCGTCTCTCGAACCACATTCAGCCCGTCTGCGCCGTTCTGCGCTTCTCCCACCCATTTCGCCCCCAACTGCTCCCAGGGGATTGCGCGTTTCATCCCTTGCAGCACTTGGCGTTCATCATCAATGATGGCGATTTTCCACACCCTCATCTACCTCCTTGACTGTTCTCCCAGATGCTCTATCGTATCGGACACCGGACACGACACACGGTCACGCGGCGGGTCCAGGCTCTAACGGTTCGCCAAGCGGGGGCACCGGCGGCTCCAGCAGCTTCGGCAGCGTAATAACGACGCGGGTTCCGCCTTCCTCCCGTTCGGTCAGCTCCACGCCGTAAGCGCCTTCAAAGTACCCGGCGATTCGTTCCTTCACGTTGCGGATGCCATAACCTCCGGTTCTCCGTTTTCGTTCACGATGCACGGCTTGCTGCAGTCCGGCACCGTCATCGTCGATGGTGATCACGAGCAGGTCCGGATGCTCCTCCAGCCGGATCCCAACCTTGCCTCGGGAACGCCCGTTAAACCCGTGGACGATGGCATTCTCCACAAACGGCTGCAGCGTCAGCTTCGGCAGAAACAGCTCTTGAACGGAAAACGGCGCTTCAATCGCATAGTCCAGCTCCCCTCCGCCTCCTGCCTGCCAGCGCAGTTGCTGAATCTCCAGGTAACAGCGGATATGCTCCAGCTCCTCGCCGATCGTAATAAAGCTGTTGCCGTTGGATAAGCCGATCCGGAACATCCGGCCCATCAGCTCGAGGATTCGGCTGAGCTCGTCCTGCCCCGCTTCAATCGCCATCCAATTCAACTGATCCAGCATATTATAGAGGAAATGCGGGTTAATGTTGGCCTGCAGCGCTTCGATTTCCGCTTTGCGCTGCTGCTCGTAACGCCGTTGCAGCGAGCGGTACAGCTCTTCAATCTGCTCCATCTGCTTGCGGTACCCGGCGAACAGATAACCAAATTCATTTTCGTAATCGTCCGGCAGATCGACGGGATGCCCTCCACTGCCATTGTTACCGCCACCCACGAAATATTGCCGCATCGCGGTTACAAGCTGCTTGATCGGCTTCGTAAACTGGCGGCTTAAATAGAGGGTCAGCAGCAGGACCAGCAGGATGGCGATGACCCCGATGACCCCGATAACCAGCGCCAGACGGAAGCTGCCGTCGATGATCTCGCTCCAGGGCGTAATTTCTACAAGCATCCAATGGGAGTCCCGCAACTTGGAATAGACCAGCAGCGAATTGCCCAGCTCCTGATCGCCCCGAATATGCACATATCCGGACTGATCGGTTTTTACGTTGATCCATGGGGACAGCTCGGCATGCTCCGGTACCCGGCCGGTCTTCACCGTCTGCTGCCCCAGCGTATCGATCATCATCCGGTTGACCGGTGCGGAATGCCCCGCCAACAGCTTCTGAATTTCCTTCGCTTTGACGTGGATGACCAGCACGCCGAGATATTTATCCTCCTCGACGATTTTGCGCGCAAAGCTGAGCACCGGCACGTCCCCCTGGAAGCTCGGAATTTCATGCTCGCGGGACCAGGCGAAATCATTCTTGTCCAGCGCCTCCGCCCACTCCTGCTTGGTCAGATCGCCTAACCCGCGGAATTGGATATAGCTGTTCGCGTCCCCTCTTAAAGGGCGCTCCATATATAAGTCAATCCCCTGAATAATCGGGATCGAATAGGTCAGGTTGGCCAGTGCGCGTTCCACGCTGACCGAACGGCGGTGCCGATCGTATTCATCCTGCCGATCCCGCAGAAACGTGATCAACTCGTTATCGCGGGACGTTGACAACGAGATCTGTTCAATGGTCACCAATCGAGTGGTGATTTCGTTGTTGAGTTCATCCAGCAACAGCTGCTGGTAATGGGAGCTTGTCTTCGCCAGCTCGTTGGATGAGATGCGGTAACTGGCCCAGGCGATGCAAGCCAGCACAGCTACGATAAAGATGGAGAAACTGCGAAAAAACAAGCTGTCGATCCGGAATTTCTTAAACGGATTCTTCATCTCAAGGCTGCACTCCCTTCAGGTGTAAGGAAAAAACGGTAAAGCCGCGAAGAAAATTCACGCTTTACCGTTATATAATTGGCCGTTCGCCGCCCTTATCCCTTTATACCGGTTGTGGCAATCCCTTCGACGAAGTATTTCTGCAGGAACATAAAGATCAGGGTGGCCGGAAGGATAGACACAAGCGACATCGCCAGCAGTTGTCCCCATTCCTGAGCGGATTGAGAGTCGTTAATCATCCGCAGCGCCAGGCTGACCGTATATTTGTCCACCGAATTCAAATACAGCAGGTGGCCGAGGAAATCGTCCCAGTTCCACAGGAAGCAGAAGATCATGACGGTTACGATCGCCGGAACCATCAGCGGCATTACGATCCGAAGATAGATGCCAAACCAGGAGCAACCGTCGATTTTGGCCGATTCGTCCAGCTCCTTCGGAATGCCGCGCACGAACTGAATCAGCAGGAAGACGAAGAACGTCCCGCCCGCGCCGCCGGCTAGCATATGCGGCACAATAAACGGCCAATACGTGTTCACCCAGCCCAGTTGATGGAACAAGGCATATTGCGGAATGATCAACACCTGCCCCGGCATCATCAGTGTGAGCATAAACAAGGAGAACCAGAGGTTCTTAAGTGGAAAATTCAATCTTCCGAACCCAAACGCAACAAGCGTGCTGGATACCAGCGTTGCCGCGATGACGGCGGCCTCCAGGGCGAAGGTGTTCAGGTAAAAGTCGGTGAAGGAGTGGCCCGGCACCGAATTCCAGCCCTTCACGAAGTTGCTCCACTGTGGAACCGAAGGGAAAATGTTCGGCGATGCCAGCTCACCGTTCGTTTTGAGCGACGCGCCGATCCACCATAGGACCGGATAGACCATCACCAGACTGAACAGAATCATGAAGAAGTGCCGAATCAGCGGCTTCCATTTGAAGGTCATTTGTCCTTTCTCCCTTCCGGTTCCGTTTCATAGAACACCCAATATTTCGAAGTTCCTGCAATGATTAACGTGGCCACGACGATCATAACCAGCATAATCCAAGCCAGGGCTGAAGAATACCCGAGCTGATACCGGCTGAATGCCCGCTCGTACAAATACATCGCGTAGACATAGGTCGAGTTCATCGGACCGCCGTTCGTAATAACAAACGCGGATGTGAACATTTGAAAGGCGTTGATCACGCCCATCACCAGGTTAAAATACAGGACCGGCGACAGCATCGGAAGCGTGATGTTAAAGAACTGGCGCAGTTTGCCGGCCCCGTCCACCGCGGAAGCTTCGTACAAATCGCCAGGAATTTGCTTCAGCCCCGCCAGAAAAATCACCATCGAGGAGCCGAACTGCCATACCGTGAGGAGGATCAGCGTGCTTAACGCCGTATCGGGACTGGTGATCCAGCCTTTCCCTTCGAGCCCGAACACCCCGATGATTTTGTTGAAGATCCCGTCCACGCCGAAAATATTCCGCCATAGCAGCGAGACGGCAATGCTGCCCCCGATCAGCGATGGGAAATAGATCGCCGTGCGGTACAGGCCAATCCCCCGCACCGCCCGGTTCAGCACGATGGCAACGAGCAGCGCCACAATGAGCTTCAGAGGAACCGAAGCGAGAACATACAGGAACGTGACCTTGACCGAAGTGACGAACTTGGAATCCGCGGTGAAGATCATCTCATAGTTTTTGGTGCCCACCCAGTTGATCGGCTCCAACAGCGTGTAGTCCGTAAACGAATAGTAGAGCGATAAGATCAGCGGGTACGCCGTCAGCCCGAGAAAACCGAGCAGCCACGGCGAAATGAATAAATAGCCGGCTACCGGCGCATTCCATCTTTTCCGGAAAGACCGGCGCTTGTTGAGTACTGGCGTGTCTTTGACAGCCACGGCCGCGGAACTTTTCATGCTTGCTTCACCTCTGCAGTTTCTGAGTGCTTCTAACTCAAGTATAGGGCGGGCCCGCAGCCGGTTGTAGAAGAGGAATCCTCGAAATCTTTTAAAATATCACGAAAATCATCAATAAATCCGCCGGCCCTGCTGATCGGGAATGCCGCTTTTCCGGTAAAAGTACGTGTTGATTTGATCCCGCCATTCCTTGGCATGCTCCGCTTGCTCCGCCAGCCTCTCGGCGACTTGACGGTGCAGCGGCTCCTCCATCAAGCCGGACAACCCGGACCAGAGCTCGATCCATTTCTCCGCTCGTTCCGCTCCTTCGAAATGGGTGTCGTAAATATGCTGAATCACTGTTTTGCCCGAATGCAGTTTATGGGTGTAAGGAACGTGATGGAAGAACAGCAGCAGCTCGTCGGGACAGGTCTCCAGCGACTCGTACAGGCTTCGGTTCGGATCCGCATATTGTGACGTATAACCGGTTCCCGTGGCGGCCGTCCGGTCAACGCCGATGCCATGGCAATCCGCGAAATGGTATGTCCCCCACATCGAGTATTCATAACCGTCCACGTTGGGGCCGTAATGGTGGTTCGGATTGACCATAAAGCCGATGCCGAGCGGCGCCGTATAGCTTTCGTAAATGCTCCAGGAATCCATGAGAATGCCGCGTATGACCTGGATCACCCGTTCGTCGCTACCGAATACCAGCCGAATCCATTCATCCGCGATCGCTTCGGCGCTAAGCTCCGGATTCCAGGCGAGCCGCCCGTATCCATACAGATTGGCCTGTGCCAGCAAATGTCCGGTCCAGTTGGCATCGCTGCCGATATTCGATACGGCGGCAAATCCGCTGTAACGGGAGCCATGCAACGAACCATCCACGATCCGCTTCACCGTCGAGCCTTCCCCATTGAGATGCGTGTCGAAGTCCAGCACCTCTTTCCATTGGGGAACGAGGTAGCAGACATGGCGCTGCTGTCCGGTATACTCCTGAGTGACCTGGAATTCGATGATTTGATTCGTAGCAGGCATGGCCCCCAGCAGCGGAGATACCGGCTCGCGCACTTGAAAATCAATCGGACCGTTCTTGACTTGGAGGATGACATTCTCCTTGAAGCGCCCGTCAAGCGGGACAAAATGATCGTAGGCCGCCCGAGCCCGGTCGGTCTTGCGGTCTCGCCAATCCTGCTTGCAGTTGTAGACGAAGCAGCGCCAGATCACGAGCCCGCCGTAAGGCTCCAGCGCATCCGCCAGCATATTGGCGCCGTCGGCATGGTCCCTTCCATAAGTGAACGGTCCCGGCCTATTTTCCGAATCCGCCTTCACCAGGAAACCGCCGAAATCCGGAATCGCTTGATAGATTTCTGCAGCGCGTTCCCGCCACCAGGCAGCCACTTCCGGATCGAGCGGGTCGGCGGTGGATAGGCCTCCAATCTCCAGCGGGGCGGCAAAGTTAATGCTAAGGAACAACCGAATGCCGTATGCTCGGAAGAGCTCAGCCACCTTGGCTACATCCGGTAACAGCGACCCCGTGATGAGCTCCGTTTCGATCCGATGCACATTCACATTGTTGATGGATAACGCGTTGATCCCCGTCGAAGCCAGCAATCGCGCATAATCGCGAAGGCGATCGAAGTTCTGCGCAAACCGGTTATTCTCATAAAAGATCGAAGCCCCGGCATAACCGCGCTCGATGCTGCCGTCGATATTATCCCATTGATTCAGCATTCGCAGCCCATTTGCCGGACGTACCGCCACATCCAGCCCCTGGAGCGATTGTCCGGTCCCGATGCGGCGCAATACGTCGAACACGCCGTACAGCAAGCCAGCTGCGCTTTCCGCTCCGATCGCAATCCGCCCGCTACCGGGCTCCTGGCGCAAAGCGTATCCTTCCCGGCCCAGTCCCAAGCCCGCTTCCCCTTCCGGGAACACGCTGTCGACGGTCGGGCTTTGTCCCAGCAACCCCAGC
This sequence comes from Paenibacillus phocaeensis, assembly GCF_900021165.1. GTDB lineage: Bacteria > Bacillota > Bacilli > Paenibacillales > Paenibacillaceae > Fontibacillus > Fontibacillus phocaensis. The sequence goes on from NZ_FCOQ01000024.1 coordinate 40,507, forward strand.
ACGAAGCAAGGGGCATCCGAAGCGGGTTCCGCGACGGGAACCTCCCGCCCCAGCATCCCGCTTAACCCTTTCGACAATTCCCAGGCTGCGGTAAACGCCACCGGTTCATCGGTTCCTTCGACGTGAATTTCTCTATACGGATGAAGCTCTTCACGTCTGGCTCCCGGCTCGATGTTTCGGTAACGCAACCAAGCCTCGTACCCCAATTCTACTTGTGCGTTTGCTTGATTCATGGAATCTCCCCCTGTCATATCCATTGAAATAGCGGCTCATTTTCGATCACATACACCGGAATGGACGGATAGGCCTCCCGAAGCCGAAGCGCCAATCGGTTCATGCCGGGCGCTTCGCTTGGGCCATGGCCAAGGAAGATCATGGCCTTCTCCCGCCCTTGATAAACGGCGTCGCGCACATACTCCGGTGCCTCCCATTCCGGACCTTCGCCAGCGATGATCACGTCGGCCTCGCCCAGCAGCGGGATGGCAAGCTCAGCTCCGCCGCGATAGCCGACCAGCACGCCGACCTTCCGGCAAACCATTGCCGGATTTCCCACGAATCGGACAAAGGAAAGCTTCAACCGTTGCTTCAGCAAGGTTGCCAGCTCGCCAAGGTTCACCGCAGGAAGCTCCAACAGTGCCGAAGCCGGTTCGTACGCGCATACCGTATCCTGCCAGCCGAGCTCCTCGATCAACCCGGCCGTGATCCCATCCGGCAATTCTCGGTGAATGCCGTCATGGTAACGGAACACGGCAAGTCCGAGCTCCTTCAGTCGGCGTTTCTTTTGCCGAACGACTTCATCCTCTTCGGTCCTCCGCCCGGCGGAACGATGGCTATAGAATAGCCCCTCGTGCGAGATCAACAGATTGGCACCCAGCGATGCCGCCTGTTCAATGGCCGCCTGTGTCGCCATAAAGGTGACGGCGATCCCGCGCACTTCTCCTTCCGGCTGCCCGGTAATCAGGCCATCCACAGTTCCCTCTATCCACCCTTTCGGCGTCAGCCGATCCAGCACCTCCTGAATGCGAAGCAAGGCCCATACCCCCTCTGGCATTTGGTAAAACCCCGCCCGGAACGGGAATCCTGTTCCGGGCGGGGTCGTTCACCTTATTCGTATGCAGCAGCCGCCTCTTTAAGCTGCTTGTACGCTTCTTCCGGCGTAATTTTGTTGAAACTCAGCTGATCATGCACCAGCGGGAAATCCTTATCGATATAGTTCGTCCAGCCCCCCGCACCGGCGGTCCAGGTTTGGCCGTCTTTCTCGGTGGCGCGGAGCAATTCCATTCCAATCTTATCGACGTCGCTCATGCCGGACTCGAGCGCTGCCGCGTTATCCTTGTTGACCGGCAAGCCCCGGGTTGTTTTGAGGATTTGCGCAGCCTCCGGATCATTAACGAACCAGTTGATGAACGCTTCCGCTTCCGCCTTATGCTTGGAGTTGTCCGATACCGACAGATACATCGACGGCTTCAGCCAACCGCCGGCTTCCTCGGCCCGCGGCATCGTCACCAGTGCGTAGGCGCCTTTCTTAATGCTGTCCCATGCGCTGTAGTTGTTGGAGAAGCTGTAACGGAACAGGATTTTCCCGGCAACCATCAAGTCCATTTGCGGGTCGAACTCTTTGTCGGAGGAGTTCACGTCCGCCGGCGGCACCAGGCCTTCCTTGCGGAGTTCCTCAAAGTGCTTCGTCCATTCCAGGAAGGAGGTTTCATCGATGTTGAACTTCCCATCCTCCGTAATGACCATGCCTTTGCCCTTGCTGTATTGGTAAGCAGAATACATGAAGTAGTTCGCTGCGTAATCCTTCGTGAAATATTGGCCGCTTGGCAACTTGCCCTTCAACTCTTTGGCCAGTGCGAAGAAATCGTCCCAAGTCCAGCCGTTTTCCGGATTTTGAACGCCCAGCTTATCTAGCGCAGCTTTGTCGTAAATCATCCCGAAGGCTACGGAGCCAAGAGGCACGGCGTATTGCGTACCGCCCGACTGTCCGCCCGCCAGCAGCTTGGGATCAATCTTCGACACATCCACTCCGTCGAGCGGAGCGAGTTGCTTGCGATTGGCCCAATCCGGCGCCCAGCCTGGATCGAGTTGGACGATGTCAGGGGCATTTTTTGCCGCCGCCTGCGTGGACAGCTTGTCCAGGTAACCGTCCATGCCGGAGTATTCCGGTTCGAAAGTGATGTTGGGATTGTTTTTCGTATACAAATCAAGGGCGGCCAAGGTCGCTTCATGCCGTTCCTGAGACCCCCACCACATGATCCGCAGCTTCACCGGCTCACTGCCTGAGCTGCTTACGGCATTGCCTTCGGCATTTGTTCCTGCCGGCTCAGCCGAATTTCCGTTCTTTCCGCCGCCGCAGGCTGCCAGTGACCCAACCAGAGTAACCGCAACCAGCGCCGTGAGTAAACGCTTCCATTTAAACATTGATAACCCTCCCATTTGAATCGTGAGTATCTGGTTTACACCTCTATAGTAACGACTCCAAATGGAAGTGGGTATGAGAGCAATGCACGATTTGTTTTAAAATTGCCCGATTATAAAGGTCCACCTCTACATGTCCCTTTCTTATTTAAAATAGGCTCCAATCAAAGGTCTGCGACAGCCGCTCGATGAGTTCGACCCCCGCGATGCTGTTGCCTTTGCGGTTTAATGCCGGTCCCACGACCCCAATGCCGTATCGTCCGGGTACAAGCGTCAAGATCCCTCCGGACACGCCGCTCTTGGCCGGCAGCCCTGCACTGATGGCAAATTCACCCGACCCGTTGTACATCCCGCAGGTGATCATAAACGTCTTGGCGATTTGCACGTACCGCCGCGGAATCAGCGTCTTGCCCGTCAGAGGATCGGTTCCTTCACAAGCCAGCACCAGTCCCATCCGAGCCAGATCCTCGCAGCACACTTGGATTGAGCAGTGGCGGAAATAGATGTCCAGCACTTCTTCCACGCCACAGCCCAGGATGCCTTTGTCCAGCAAAAAATAAGCCATCGACCGGTTCAAATGCCCTGTCTCCGACTCCGAACGGTAAACCTGCAAATCGTAATCCAGACCGGGGTTTCCCGCCAACTCGCGAAAAAAAGCCAAAATGCGCGCGGCTTTCGCCTCCGCATTCTCCCCTTTGATCATGGAGGAGACCACGATCGCGCCAGCGTTAATCAGTGGATTAAACGGAATCGCCGGCTGCACCAGTTCCAGCTTCATGATCGAATTGAAGCTGTCCCCGGTCGGCTCCATGCCCACTTTGGAGAAGACGGCGGCTTCCCCATGGTCCATGAGCGCAAGGATCAACGTGAATACCTTCGAAATGCTCTGCATCGTAAACGCTGCGCGAGCTTCGCCTGCGGAAACCGAATTCCCCCTGGCATCCAGAAGATGAATCCCGAGCAGATCCCGCTTCGCCTTCGACAACTCCGGGATATACTCCGCTACCTTGCCTGCAGCGCTAGTTCCCCGGCATTCCTCCACCCATTCTGGAAGGTGGAGCTTCAGTTGATCCCATTCGTTCATGGCCATGGCGCCCCCATTCTCAACTATGGCTGATCCTTTAAGCGTTCTTTGGCCAAACGGATCATTTCCTTGACCATCGAACCGCCGATCACACCGCCAACCTTGCCTGCTTTCGCGGTTGTCAAATCGCCGTTATCGCCTTCTCGCATCGTCACGCCCAACGATTGGGCTACTTCAAACTTCACGTCATCCGGCCGCTCCGGATTGACGTTATATCCCTCACGCTTCATTACTTCTGCCTTGAACCGGCTAAGTCGGACCGCCGGATCCGATTCCTGGCGACCGTTCCCGCCGTTCCCTCTTGGTTGTACCATGGATATCCCTCGCTTTCAAGTGAGAATTATCCATTAGAGTGCCCCTGGAGGGGTGAGATAAATCATAGTCCAATCGTGTGATAAAAAAGATAATTTAAGCCGATAATGATATTTTATAACCCTGATAAGGTAAGGTAGGCACGGACATGAATTTGGACCAGTATCGCCCCATGATTGAAAAGCCGCTTCGAGCTTCCCTGAAACCCGCACAGGAGGTTGGCATCATCCTGCTATCCGCTTTGCTTGTGGCGGCTGGGCTCGACTTATTCCTGATTCCGCATAAATTGCTGTCCGGCGGCGTAACGGGCGTCGCTTCCATCATCGGTTATTTGACCGGGTGGAACATCTCGCTTCTCTACTTTCTGCTGAACGTTCCGCTTATTCTATGGGGATGGAGAGCCGTAGGCCGCCGTTATATCGTGCTAAGCTGCATCTCCGTCGTCAGTACCACCTGGTTTATCTCGATCATCCCCGAGGTGCAAGTCACCCATGATCCGATTCTGGCGGCGGTATTTGGCGGTATTATTTCAGCGGCAGGCATCGGATTTTCACTGCGCGTTGGCGGTTCAACCGGGGGATTTGACATTCTCGGTTCCATCGTCACGCGAAAAAGGGACGTCCCCATGGGGAACATCCTCTTTCTGCTTAATGGGCTGGTGATCCTGGCGCTGGGCTTTTTTCAAAGCTGGGACTTAGCCTTGTATTCGATGTTGTCGACCTTCGTGAAAGGGAAAGTCGTCGATATGATCCACGTCGGGCATATCAAGGTGACTTGCTTCATCATTACGAAACGCAAAGAAGAGATGCTCTGCCAACTGCGCAAGCTGCATCACGGCATCACCTGCCTTCATTCCGAAGGGGGATACCGCGAGGAGCAGAACTATACTCTGATGACCGTAACAACCCGGTACGAGCTGGCGGCCGTCCGAAAAGCGGTGGTCGACACAGACCCGCACGCGTTCATGAATGTGGTCCAATCCGTTGAAATTCTCGGACGATTCACCCGACCGCTCAAATAGCAAATTTACTCTAGCTCATAAATTTTGTAGAGTTCATCAAGCAGCAGATTGGCCGCTTTAATGCCGCCGGCGGTGTTCCAGATCGCATCGTCAACTTTATAGGTCTTCCCGTTCTTGACGGCGTTCAAATTATTCCACAACGGATCGTTCGTCCAATCCAATTCGGTCTGATTGGCTTTGCCGTCACCCGTTTCATAAGTAAAGTAGAATAAACGGTCGGCATCCACCTCAGGCAGCCGTTCTTTGGTAATCTCATCAACAAACGTGTCTTTGGCGTTCAACGTCATCGGATTTCTGGCCAGACCCAGTTGTTCAAAAATGATTCCGGAGAACGTGTTCGTATGGTAAACGCGCGTTTTGCCGTCCATAAACCGGACAACCGATACGGTTTCTTTCAACTTATCACCGGCTTTGGCTTTAAAATCCGCAATCCGTGCTTCGAAGTCAGCCAGCAGCTCATTGCCGCGATCAGTTTGGCCCAGCGCCTCCGCATAGAGCTTGAAGTTGTTCATCCAGTTGCCGCGCAGGTCCTCCGACATGACGGTAGGAGCAATTGCCTGAAGCTGCTCGTAAACTTTCTCCTGGCGCATTTTGTTCCCGATAATGAGATCAGGCTGCAGCCCGGCAATGAGCTCCAGGTTCGGCTGACTTTCTTCGCCTACGACCGTAACTCCCTCCATCTCGTCCTGGATATGCGCATACCAGGGATCCCCCGTCCAGGAACGAACCGCTCCGACCGGTTTGACGCCCAATGCCAGCAGCGCTTCTGTTCCCTCATTCGTTAGAACTACAACTTTTTGCGGTACCCCAACGATTTCAGTCTCCCCCAGCGCATGCTTGACGGTGCGTTTCCCCTCACTTCCCGCAGATTGGCTCCCCCCTTGGCTGTCGGCAGCAGTGTTCTCATTCGATCCGGTCTTGCCTGACGCTCCCTGATTTCCATCCTTGCCGCATCCTGCGACAACGAGTACAAGCGCCAGCAGAACGAATGCCCACCAGATGGAGCGGCCGCGATAAGTTTGGCTACGAGTCGAGTTCATGATTCAGTTTCCCCCTTAAAAGTGTGTCTCCCTTTACAAACTGATAATGATTATCATCTTCACGAATATAGGGCATGGACCTTTCGTTGTCAATACATTAAGAATGATTCTCATAATCATTGACAGTCTCTTCCCCATCTTCTAAGATTTAATGGACATTATCTATTCGATCGGAAAGTGGGAAAATACCTCATGAAAGGTTTCGGCTTGTTGATTTGTGCGTTGGCTTTGGCCGCAGCGCTCGTATGTAGTATCAGCTTTGGCGTGACGGACATCCCCTTCCCTGCGGTCTGGGAATCCTTTGTCCGTCCGAACGGCAGCAACGAGCATCTGCTTATTCAAACGGCCCGCGTGCCGCGTGCCTTCATCGCTGCCGCCGTCGGGGCCTGCCTCGCCGTTGCGGGGGCGCTGATGCAGGTGATCACCCGGAATCCGATCGCTTCGCCCAGCACGCTGGGCGTCAATTCCGGAGCAGCTTTCTTCATCATCCTGGCGTCCGGATGGCTGGGTCTGTCGGGCATGCAGGCTTTGACCTGGGTTGCGCTGGTCGGAGCCGCCCTGAGCGGTGCGGTGGTCTTCACCCTTGGAAGCCTCGGACGGGACGGCATGACGCCGCTGAAGATTACGCTGGCCGGCGCGTCGATGGCCGCATTCTTCTATTCCTTGACTCAAGGGCTGATGCTCTCCGACGGCAAAATGTTCGACCAGGTGCTCGTCTGGCTGGTTGGTTCCGTGGCGGGAAGGGAAACGGATCAACTCCTGAATGTGCTGCCCTATATGGGGATCGGGATGGTTATCGCCCTCCTGTTGGCCGTCCAACTCAACGTACTGGCGATGGGGGATACCGTGGCGCAAGGTCTCGGCCAACGTACAGGCCTGATCAAGACGCTCTCCGCAGCCGCCGTCATTCTGTTAGCCGGGAGCTCCGTGGCCGTGGCCGGACCGATCGCGTTCGTCGGCATCATCATCCCGCATATCGTCCGCCATTTCGTCGGAACGGATCACCGCTGGATTTTGCCATATTGCGCTTTGTCCGGAGCCTTGCTGCTCGTATCGGCCGACATCGGCTCCAGATACATCGCCATGCCGAAGGAAATCCCGGTCGGCGTCATGACCGCGATCTTGGGCGTCCCGTTCTTCGTTTACATCGCTAGGAAAGGGGTGAAGAACTGATGGCCAAATCCGGTAAAATTGCCGCGTTCCCCGTCCCATCGCTCGTGCAGGCGAAGAAGAAAAGAACCATGTGGATATGCCTGCTCCTGTCTCTCCTCTGTCTGGTCATGATGGTCGTCAGCGTGGGGGTCAGCAGTCATTACCTCCCTCCCCTGACCGTGTTGAAGTCCTTGTTCGGCTTAGCCGAACCGGGAGATCAGGTCATTGTAGTAAACTTGCGCCTGCCGCGAATTCTGGTTGCCGTATTGGTCGGGGCTTCCTTGGCCGTGGCCGGGGCGATTTTGCAGGGCGTCATCCGCAATCCGCTGGCTTCGCCCGATGTTGCGGGAATCACCGAAGGGGCCTCGCTAGGCGCCATTCTGTTTATATACCTGTTCCAGGGCGCGGTCTCGATTCACTGGATGCCACTCGCATCGATCTTGGGCGCGTTCCTCGTAACGGCATTATTGTATGTGCTGGCCTGGAAAAAAGGCGCATCCCCGCTGCGGATCATCCTCATCGGGATTGGCGTATCCGCCGCAATTAAATCGCTGTCGTTTATGCTGATCATCTCCGGGCCGATGCAGCAGGCCAACCAGTCGCTCACGTTTATGACCGGCAGCATCTATGGCGTCTCCTGGGAGAGCGACGTATTGACGCTGCTGCCGTGGACGGCCGTCTTGCTGATCCTGACCTGGCTGCAAGCCCGCCAGGTGAACATCCAGGCCTTGGGCGACGATATCGCCACCAGCGTAGGCTCCCGCGTGCAGCTGCAGCGTCTGCTGCTGATCGGGCTCAGCATATCGCTCGCCGGCGCCGCGGTGGCGATCGGCGGCGCCATCGCCTTTATCGGGCTGATGGCGCCGCATATGGCCCGCCGGTTGACCGGGCCGTCCTTCTCCGGCGTGCTCCCCGTCAGCGCGCTGCTGGGCGCGTTGATCCTGCTTGTCGCGGATCTGGTCGCCCGCACGGCTTTTTTGCCCCGGGACGTGCCTGCCGGCGTGTTGACAGCGGCGATCGGGGCGCCGTTCTTCATGGTGCTGCTGTATCGCAACCGCAATCGATTTTGATGTCCCCGCTCGTCCTGTGCCCTGTTGGCAGCCAAATGCAAACGTGCATCCGAGAACAAGCCAAATCACGATGATCATGCGTTGAGATGCAAAAGTGCATTTGAATTTGGCGGATTTAAGGGATATTCCCTAAGATGGCGAAAATCGCCTGCAGATTTACATTTGGTTCGTGCAAATCGCCCGATGGTGCCGAAATGAAATGCACTTTTGCACTTGGACCGACGTCTGATGAACGAAAGCCGGCGCCCCCTCAGGGACGCCGGCTTGTTTAAGTTAGGATCCTGCACCCCGGTACCGCTTCACGCCATAATTCCAGGCGGTCAGACCGATCGCCAAGAATACGACGCCGACGAGCGGGGTCAGCCAAGCCATTTGCCGCATCTCCTCGCGTTCCAGGAAGAGCGAAGCCGGATAGACGCCAACGAAAGCAAACGGCAAAATCCACGTCAACAACACTTGAATCGCCCGGTTGTAAATCGTCACCGGGTAACGCCCATAACCCTGCACGTTGTACATGAGCGGCAGGATGCCGGTCGGCGCGTCCGAGTAAAACGACAGGGACGTCAAAGTGGTATAGATCCCCGTGTAGATCGCAACCGCGCTAAACGTGAACAACAACAATACGGGGATCGTCCACCACTCGAAGCTGAGACCCAACTGTCCCCCGCTGATCACCATGATGATGCCCCCGATGATCGAGCCGACCAGCGCCGGCGGATCAACGTTTTCCAGAAAGATCTGGAACAGGTTATAAGCCGGCCGGGTCATGATCCGGTCCATTTCGCCTTTGACGATATACCGTTCGCTGAAGTTCCACAGGTTGATGAAACAGCTGAATATGCCAAACGGAACCATAAAGAAGCCGTAAACGAACACTACTTCGCTCTCGCTCCAGCCGCCCAGGCTGTTGGTGTGCATGAAGATGACAAAGATAAAGATCAAGTTCGTCGCCTGAAACAACAAGTCGGAGATGACTTCCACCCAGAAATCGGCACGGTAGGTCATGCGGGTTTTCATATAATTTTTCAAATATTCGCCCATGAGGCCTAAGTAGTACATTCCCTTAACCCCCTTGCACGAACAGGCGCTTCCGCGACGCGCGGTAGAGCCCTATCATCGGAATGAGCAGGATCACAAACCAGACAACCTGAATGCCGAGCACGCTCCAGATCGAAGCGCCTTGAATCCGGCCGGTAAAGACCGAACCCGGCAAATACGTGATCGCCTGGAACGGAAGGAACGACATGATGCCGCCCAGCCAGGACGGGAACAAGCTAATCGGGATGATCAAGCCCGAGAACAAATCGACGACAACGCGCTTCATGCGCATAAAGCCTTCGTTATTTTCCACGAAAAAGGACATCAGTCCTGTGATCACGTTCAATTGTGAGTTGATCAGAAAGCTGAAGAACAGCATCACGAGGAACCCTGCCCAAGCGCTCGCCTCGGTCGGCAGCTTGACCGGAAACAACAGCATGGCAATCGCCATGCCGGGAACCATCAGCATGATGAAGCGGAACATGCCTTCTCCGAAGCCCTGCATCATTTTGACGATGAGATAGTTATAAGGGCGAATGAATTGGATCGCGATGCTTCCGTCGCGGATGTCCGTGGAAATTTCCCGGTCCAGGTTGTTGAAATAAAACGCCCGGGCCATCCAGGAAACGGCCAGGTAGGTCGTCATCTGCGAGGCGGTAAAGCCGCCCAGTTCGCCGCCGCTGCCGTAAATCGCCTTCCATGTAAAATAGTAAACCCCGATGTTGAGCGAATAGATCAAGATGCCCGAATAGTAGTTCACTCGATAAGCCAGCATCGTCAAGAACCGGATGCGGATAAAATCGAGGTACGCCCCCCATTGGTTAGACATGAATGACCGCACCTTCTTTGCTTTCCGCTTCCGCATCCGCCGGTTTGTCCGCTGAGCCGGATTGATAGATGCTGCGGACAATCTCATCCGTATTGGTTTCGATGATTTTGATGTCGGTGATGTCCGCCTGGCCGACAACCTGCCCCAGCACCTCGGAGACACCGATGTCCCGCGGGATCCAGACTTTGGCGTTCAAATCGTTCTCCGCCGTCCAGATCACAGGCAGCGCTCCCGTCCAACCTCGCAGCTGCTCGAGCTTGGTGGCCGTCCCGAACTGGAACAGCACCTCCTTGCCCGTGCCCCAACGGTCCTTCAACTCTTCCAAGCCGCCGTCATAAATAATCCGGCCGTCGTCGAGCATAATGACCCGGGAGCAAAGGGCTTCAATATCCTGCAGGTCATGCGTCGTCAACAGGATCGTCGTGCCATACTCGCGGTTCATGTCCTTCAGAAAATCACGAATCTCCGATTTCACCACGATGTCCAGACCAATCGTCGGCTCGTCCAGAAAGACGATCGACGGGTTGTGCAGCAGCGCCGCGACCAGCTCGCAGCGCATCCGTTGGCCCAGGCTCAGCTTGCGAACCGGGCGGTTCAGCAGGTCCTGCAGTTGCAGGCGTTCCACCAGTTCGTCAAGCCGTTTCTTGTATTCGGCCTGCGGCACCCGATAGACCTTGCGCAGCAGCTCGAACGACTCGATCACGCCGATATCCCACCAGAGCTGGCTGCGCTGGCCGAAGACAACGCCGATATGCTGCACGAACTTCTCTCGTTCGGCGTACGGCACGAAGCCGCCGACCTTCAAATGGCCCGATGTCGGCACGAGAATGCCGGTGAGCATTTTGATCGTCGTCGATTTCCCGGCCCCGTTCTCCCCGATATATCCGCAGATCTCCCCCTCCGGAATCTGAAACGAAATATCTTTCACGGCGGCCACTTCGTTGTATTCCCGCTTAAATAAATCAAGAAAGGCCCCTTTGAGGCCTTCGCGGTTTTTCTGCACTTTAAAAGTTTTGCGCAAATCGCGCACTTCAATGGCAGCCATGGGTATCCCTCGCTTATTGAAAATTTTGAATCTGTTATAGAAAATAAGAGTCCGCTAAAAATTATATAGTAACTCTCATCAAAGCACCACCCCTAAGGCGCGAGTTTTGGAAATCCGGGTGTCAGGCCGGTCAGGGTCTATGGTTGGGACGCCTTTTCACCATTATCCCTTTGGCTCAGAAAACAAGATGAATCTCATTCTGAGGCCCAATCTTATTCCCTTAACGAAAGGGATAATCGTGCAAAGGCTGCGAGATTATAGCTCCCTGCTCAAAAAAACAGCCGGCTCAACGTCTAAAAAAGACGGCAAGTCGGCCAAGTCAATTTCGTTATTTCGTATCTAAGTCTAAGGGATATCCCGCGGCCGCACTGCCTTCGCAATCCGGTCGATCCGGTTCGTCCAGATCCATCCGGAGTATCCTGCCGGCAGGCGCTTGATATCTTCCGGCGTATCGAAACCGCTGGAGAAGTCGCTGCCGTCGCCGCCTACCACCACGACGCGGGTATTTGCCCGCTCCATGCGGCTTAGGAATTTGTCGGGCCAGCCCCACAGCCAGGGCGCGATTTTCTCTGGGACGTGCAGCTCGGTGTTTCGGCACACCTCCGGGATGTAACCCGTCCAGCCGGAGGCCTCGTAGGACAGCAGACATTGCTTTAATGTCGCTTTGGACATGGCCCTGATCTCCGGCAGCAGCTCCTTCAAGGCTGCGATGGGCTGATCCCCGCCGTAAACCGTCAGCAACCCCTGCTCCTCTCTCGTCAGGGTCGAGAGGTAGGTTGCCAACTGCTTGCCTTCTTCGGGATCTTCACTTTTTATATGCAGCAAGAAGGCCTTGCCCGGAAAATGCTCCACCACTTCAGGCAGCGACGGCATCAGCCCGACCCCCTTGCCGCGGAACGGATACGTCTTGCCCTGATCGGCCGTATAGCCGTAACCGATATCCAGCATCTTCAGCTCGGCCATCGTATAATCTTGGGTTGTTCCTTCGACATTGGTGCGACAATCCAGCGTCCAATCGTGGAACACGGCAAACTGCCCGTCCTTGGTCGGCTTCAGATCCAGCTCCACCATGTCTGCACCTGCTGCAAACGCCGCTTCCATGGAAGGCAGCGTGTTCTCCAGATATTCGTGCTCCGGCTCGTATATCCGCTCGGCCGTGCACGTATCCTTCTCGATCCCGTCCATCGGGAACGTTTGCGCGAGCCCGCGATGGGCCAGCAGCTTGGGTTCTTCACCGCGGGCCGCGGTCAAATGCGGCGTGTTATTAATATAAATGAAAACGATAAGAACAAGGATCGTCCATAACGTTTTTTTTCGAACCCTAGATCTGATCTTGCGCAAGTCAAGTCCCCCCGATCCTCCCAACCCAATACTTACTCTGTCTCTAGAATATACCCGCTCCCGCGGATCGCATTGATCTGAAACGTGTCTCGCCCATATTTCTTGCGAATCCGGTAGATCAGCGTGGTTAACTCATCGATCGTCACGTCCGGCAGCCCGTCGGGACCGGGATTGCGGTCGTACCACACCTTCTGTTTGATCTCGCGGATCGTGACCAGGCGGTTCGGATGCTCATGCAGCAGCTTCAGCAGCAGGAATTCCTTCTCCGACATCGAAATTTTCACGCCGTCCACGATACATTCCCGCTTCTCCCAATGAATCGTAACCGGTCCCTCTACCGCCTCCGGGTGCGCCGAGCTGACCACCGGCTCAAACTCCAGGGTCTGCTCCCCGGGGGAGTAGGAGAAATGCAGCACGCTTGTGCCCCGGGCCAATTTCAGGATGTCATTCGTTTCCAGCACATAAGGGGCATGCGCGATCATCCGCACTCCGTTCAACTCCGTGCCATGACGGCTCCCCAAGTCGTATGCAACCGCACGATCGCCCTCTCTCCGAATCACCAAATGCTTCCGGGATATAAAAATGTTCGTAAATGCCATGTCCGGAAAATTGTCCGAAGACGTACGCCCGATTTCCGTCACCTCTTGATCCAGGTATAAGCAAGTTCCGGGACGAAACGGGTCGCCGCGCAGAATATAAATACAGGCAAAGGTATCCACACCTATTTCCCTCCATCTTCTGAATACATCATCATCTTATCTTAAGGGACATGCAAAGAATATGGCAACCGCAGTGACATTATCCTCACAGCTGGCTGATAGAACCCCTCGTTTTTCACCGGGCGTTTTTCTGTTATCATAGGAGGAGAACAAAAGGCGAACACCTGACGTACGGAAAATGAACCAGAGAGGAATCAGAACATGAGCTTTCAGTTAACGCAGCGCGTCATTAAATTGTTATGCGGGCGGATCGCTTACGAACGCGGGGAAGCCTATTACCGAACCGGTAAAGTGACCTTTCTCCGCATTGACCACGCCTCCCGCGTGTATGAAGCGTCCGTGTCCGGGACCGGCCACTATCATGTCGCGCTGCAGATCGATCAACACGGCGACGTGCATGCGGAATGCAACTGCCCTGCCTTTTACTCCTATAACAACTATTGCAAACATATCGCCGCCGTCCTGCTCGGGATTCATGATCTGCTGCAGGGCGGCAAGCCGCCGGTTCGCCTTTCAAGGTCGCTGCTGCATCCGGGTGAGGAGCAGGATTCCATAGAGGACGCTTGGAATGGATCTCTGAGTGCATCACAGCGGAGACACGCAGGGGACATCCCCTCCCGCGATATCTGGATCGCCCGCGACATGATGCGTCTGTTCGAAGAGAACGCCCAGCCGCCGCTGCGGACCGGAATGAGGTTCGATCAGCGAACGCTGCTGGAGGCGGAGTTTACCCTCCGTCCGGTGCCGTACGGCTACCGCAAGTACCTGTTCGGCCTGGAGCTGAAGATCGGCGAGAAGCGCCTGTACATCGTCAAGAACGTGCGGGATTTTCTCGATAAACTCTCGCGCCGTGAGCCTTACAGCTTCTCCAAGCATTTTAACTATGACCCGGAGCGTTATGCCTTCAGGCCGGAGGATGAAGCGATCCTGCGGAAGCTGGCGGAAATCCAGCGCAATGAACAGATGTATCAAGAGAGCCTGGGGGGTTATACGGCCAAATCTTACGGACATTCCGATCGATTGCTGCCGGTGCCGCCTTTTTTCTGGGACGGACTGCTCCAGCTTCTCATTCAAGCGCCCAACGTGCAGATGGAGCAAGACGGCCAGATTTGGCCGGGGCTGACGGTGTCGGACGAGCCGCTGCCGTTAAGCTTTGGCCTTGGGCAAGCCGGGGATGAGAGTTATCAGTTTTCCGCCCAAGGGCTCGACGAGGTGACGGTGATGGATGCCTATGGCGTCATTCTGACGGAAGGCAAGCTCATCCGGCGTCCGCTGGCACAAACCCGCCGGCTCGCGGAGATGAAGCACATGCTTGCCACCGCCCGGAAACAGCATATCTTGATTTCGCCCGAGCAGATCGAGCCCTTCGTGGAACGGGTCTTGCCGGGGCTGATGAAGCTCGGGTCAGTTAACGTTGAAGAGCAGGTCGCTTCTCGGATGGTACGAACCCAGCTCCAAGCTCGCGTGTATCTCGACCGGGTCAAGGATCGGCTGCTCGCGGGCCTGGAGTTCCAATACGGGGATGTCGTGTTTAATCCTTTGGAGGAGCAGGGGCCCAAGCGGGGGACTGAGTGGATCGTGCTGCGCGATGGCGAACAGGAGCGGCAAATCCTTGATTTGATGGAATCCGGCTTGTTCGCCCGCACGGAAAGCGCCTATTTCCTCGACGATGAGGAAGCGGAATACGAGTTCCTGTACCATGTCATGCCGGAGCTGGAGAAACTGGCCGAGATTTATGCCACTTCGGCCGTGAAGACGCGGCTGATCCCCGATCTTCGTCCGCCAAAGATCTCCGTGGACGTGGACGAACGGACCGATTGGCTGGAGTTCCGCTTCAGCATGACCGGCATCGGGGAGTCCGAAATTCGCGGCCTGCTTACGGCGCTGGAGGAGAAGCGCCGGTATTACCGAATGCCGAACGGGGCGCTGATGCCGCTGGAAAGCGAAGAGTTCCAGGAAATCGTCGCTTTCTTGAATGAGTTTGGCCTGCGCCAAAACGAGATCCGCGGTCCGGAATTCCGGCTGCCGGTGCTTCGCGGGCTGCATATCCGGGACGAGCATGGACTTGGGGGCCCGGTCAAGCTCGGCAAAGCGTACCGCGAGCTGCTGCAGAACCTGCAACAACCTGGCAGTCTGGATTTTCCAGTGCCGCCGCAGCTCGCCGACGTGCTTCGCGATTACCAGGCCTACGGCTATCAATGGCTGAAGACGCTGGCCCATTACCGCTTCGGCGGCATTCTCGCCGACGACATGGGGCTGGGAAAGACGCTGCAAAGCATCGCCTTCCTCGTGTCGGTGTTGCCGGAAATCGCCGAATCCGGACAGCCGGCGTTAATCGTCTCCCCCGCTTCGCTGGTGTATAACTGGAGGAACGAGCTGACCAAGTTTGCGCCGGACATCCAAGCGGTCATCGCGGACGGCACCAAAGCCGAACGGGTGCGGACGTTCCGCGAGGCTTCTCAGGCGGACGTCATCATCACCTCGTACCCGCTGCTGCGCCGCGATATCGAGCAATTCGCCGAGCTGTCGTTCCATACGCTGATCTTGGACGAAGCCCAAAGCTTTAAGAATCACGCCAGCCAAACGGCTCAAGCCGTGAAGAGCCTGCAGGCGAAGCACCGATTCGCCTTGACCGGTACCCCGGTGGAAAACTCGCTGGAGGAGCTTTGGTCGATCTTCAGCGCCGTATTTCCCGACTTGTTTCCGAGCCGCCAGGCGTTTAACGATCTGTCGCGGGAGACGGTGGCCAAGCGCATTCGCCCCTTCCTCCTGCGCCGGTTAAAAACCGATGTGCTGAAGGAGCTCCCGGATAAAATCGAGTCCCTTCAGCCTTCGGAGCTGCTTCCGGAACAGAAGAAGCTGTACCTTGCCTACCTGGCCAAGCTGCAGCAGGAGACGCTGAAACATTTGGACGCGGACACCTTCGGTCAGAACCGCATCCGCATCCTGGCCGGGTTAACTCGGCTCCGCCAGCTTTGCTGCCATCCCGCCTTGTTCGTTGACGGCTATGACGGGGGTTCGGCCAAGTTTGACCAGCTCATGGAAATGATCGAGGAATGCCAGAGCGCCGGCAAACGCGTGCTGATCTTCTCCCAATTCACGGAGATGCTTGGACTGATCGGCCGGGAACTGGGTTATCGGGGCCTTCCCTTTTTCTATCTCGATGGAAAAACCCCGTCCGCCGAACGGGTGGAGCTCTGCAACCGATTTAACCGCGGGGAACGCGACCTGTTCCTCATCTCGCTGAAGGCAGGCGGGACCGGGTTGAACCTGACCGGTGCGGATACCGTCATCCTCTACGATTTATGGTGGAATCCTGCCGTCGAGCAGCAGGCCGCTGACCGCGCCCATCGGATCGGACAGAAAAAGATCGTTCAGGTCATTCGTCTTGTAGCGCAAGGTACGGTCGAGGATAAAATGTATGAGTTGCAGCAGAAGAAAAAGCACCTCGTCGAAGAGGTGCTGAAGCCCGGACAGGAAACGTTGTCCGCGCTCACGGAGCAGGAGATTCGCGAAATCTTAATGGTCTGACGCTCATTGTCTCTATGATTTATGGACCCGTAACTTCGAACTCATAAAGCGAATATCCGTAAGGGGTCCCCCGCTCGAGGCCGTACATGCGGACATACCTTGCCGGCTGCGGCGTCAACGGGATCTCATCAAGCCCTCCGTTCCCGCTCGAGGTCGAATACACCTCTCGCCAATGCTCCGGCGATCCGCTGTCGGTGGAGATTTCAATCTTATATCGTTTCGCATAAGCGGCTTCCCAGCGCAATTGGACACCGGTGATCTGTTGCACCGCCCCCAGATCAACGTAAATCCATTCCGGATCGCTGCCCTCCCGGCTGGCCCATCTGGTCAACTGGTTGCCGTCCACCGCTTGGCCCGGCTCAAATCCCACGCCTTCGACCGTGCTGGCGACCGCCGGCTGGTTCAGCGCCAGGTTGGGCGCTTCCGGTACCGGCGCACCGCCGGGCTTCCACCAGTTGCCCGTCAGGAACAGCATATTCAGCAAATTGTAGCTGTCGCTGAAATAATCCTCTTTCTTGTTCTTCATCCAATCCCAGCCGGCATTCACCCAAGCCTGGTGGCCCGGATTTACCGTTCCCGCTGAGATCAGAGGCGAGACGAATACGGCGGTGGCATAATCGCCGAAGGCCGTGCCGTCCAGCTTATATCCGTTTTTGATCTTGGCCGGGGATCCCCCGGTCTTGCCTATGATCCATCCGCTTATTTTATCGGCCAAAGCCTTGGCCCTCGAATCACCATAGAAGGCGTAGTCCATCACAATGCGAAGCGGCACCCGGCTGGCGTTGTAGGAATATTGATTGGTTTCCTTGAATTCGTCCAGATACCACTCCGGTGCCGGCTTGGGGGGATTCCCGACCACAAAATCGGAAATCAGCCCGGTATTAGGCGAATATGTCGCCGTAAACTGCTGATATACATCGTACAGGTTATCGATCACATGAATCCAAGTCTCGTCACCGGTCACTTCATAGAAGGCTCGCAGATGGCTGAGCATCCAATCCGAGGGGCGTGTATTTAAGGCGTCTTTGCCGTCCCAATCGCCCAGGTTTAACCGGTAGCCGGTCGTAACGTAACTGGCTTTGATGCCGTCGGTGATCATTTTTCGGGCTTCCTGAAGGTAATTTACCGCCCCGCCCGACCCCCATTGGTTATGCGCCAATATCAAGGAATACGCGATATCCAGGTCACCGTCGGTGGCCGAGCCGAAATGGCCCTGGGCGGCTTTGCTGTCGGCGACAACCCAGCCCATCAGGTTCGGGTTGCCGCTGCTCTTATACGCCCGGGCCGTTTTGAACAACCCGTCGTAAATCGTTCGGGCGTTGGGATCATAGCCGGCCATCAGTACGGTGATGATCATGCCGTAGCCTTGGCCCTCCGAGGAACCCAGCGCCGTAAATCCATCGGGATCGCCCGTGATATCCCCTTTCACGTAATAACCGCCGGGCAAAGAAGTCAAATTGCTTTTAAGATACGTTGTTTTCCAGTAATCATAGTAGGCCGTTACTGCCTGATTCATTGCCGCTTGGGTCACATGGCTCGGTTTCAAAACGCCCGGATAGCTGACCTGCTGCGGGAAAGGCTTGAGTTCTCCGGCAGCGGAGGCCTTAGAAGCTGGTCCTATTCCTCCTGCCGAGACTGCAACGAACAGAGCTAACCATACAAGACAAATCTTGTGAAGCATCCTTTCATTCCTCCTCAAATCGAAAGTGCAAATCTGATCTTTCGTTAAGCCTCTTCGGAATTGTTTGTCGTGAAGCAGCAAGGATGTCTACCTAGTAGTTTATTACAAATCCTTAGGAATATAAACCGTACCGTCCTCCCTGAAACCTGATGTTTGTAAACGACAGGATCGGGATACCCTAAAGGAGGGTAATAACTACCATAGAGACCGACTTAAGGAGGATGAAGATGGAACAACAAAATGGACAAGCCCGCGACGAAGCCGAGCTGCGTAACAAGTTGAACCAGCATGGCGATTCGTTAGCCGAGAAGAAGAAAATCGAAAACGGCGTGGATATTGAACCGGAAGCCGATGAATGGGTAGCGAAACCGGTGCCGTTTACCGATACGGATTCCGCGAAATAATCAAGCTTACACTTCACCGTCCGCAGGGCCCGCTTGGGTTCCTGCTTTTTTTTATGGCGGGGCAGCCCGCAGATCACAGGATAACTGGCACGCCCGGCGAATATCATGGTAGCGAAGCTAAAACCTATCGAGGAGCGTGAAGGGATGGAAGCGTTTGCGAACGATCTGCTAAGGGGAAAAACGATTCTGATCACCGGCGGCGGAACGGGTTTGGGGCGTGCGATGGCGGAACGATTTCTGCAGCTTGGCGCCAACCTTGCACTCTGCGGGCGGCGTGAGGAGATCTTACGGAATGCGGCAAAGGAGATGGCAACCGGCAGCGGCGAGGTGTTCGCACAGCTCTGCGACGTACGCGATCCCGATCAGGTGCGCTCCTGCGTCGACGCCGTGTGGCAACATTACGGGAAGATCGACGTGCTTATCAACAATGCGGCCGGCAATTTCATCAGCCCCACTGAACGGTTGTCGCCGCGTGCGGTCGATGCGGTGCTGGGCATCGTGCTGCATGGTACTTTTTATATGACCCTGGAGGTCGGGAAACGGTGGATCGAGCAAGGCCAGCCGGGAACGATGCTGAATATCGTCACCACTTACGCGTCAACCGGCTCAGGCTACGTCGTCCCTTCCGCGGCAGCCAAAGCCGGTGTGCTCGCCCTGACCCGTTCTCTGGCCGTCGAATGGGCACCTTATGGGATTCGGCAGGTGGCGATTGCGCCCGGTGCGTTTCCGACGGAAGGAGCCGGGTCGCGCCTGTCTCCTACGCCGGAATTGGAAGCGAAGCTGTCGGGACGCGTCCCGCTCGGCAGAACCGGCCGCCCGCGGGAGCTCGCGGACTTGGCCGCCTTCCTCGTGTCGGACGCTGCGGCATATATCAACGGCGAGGTTGTTACGATCGATGGCGGCGAGTGGCTGCGGGGGGCCGGTCAGTTTAGCGATCTTGCCGAGGTGACGGATGAGGAGTGGGACCGGCTCTCCGAGTTGACGCGAAAGGGCAAGTGACAAGGGAATACGGGAGGACGAAACCGCGCAACTTAGGCGATGTGCCGTTCTTCCTCCCCTCCCTTTTTCTTTTTTCGCAGCAGAATCATAATAAACAACATCATCGGTACAGCGATTTGAATTAGGGGATACCATTTCAGAACCACGTCGATTCCGAGCCACAAATGGTGCGTAAAATTGGGAGAAATGAATGACATGGCATAGATGGCGACGCCAAACGGAATGACCCACTTTTTGTAGGGAGTCCCCGTGATTCGGGAGCCCCCCACCACTGCCCCTACGTAGAAAAGAAGCAGTTTGGTTCCCAGACCGATAAACAGAACGAGCACGAACAAAATATCCATTCTTTCAAATACTTCAACCAATTCGATCAACTGCACGGACTGCAGCAGCGGGAAGGTTACCGTCTCCGCCAACGTTGGCCCCAGTACCAGAATGTTCATTTGATTGACCAAGATCAGGAACACTGCGGTTATTCCGTAGGTAATTAGCATCGATTTACGAAGGTTCTTGGCTGGAGCGATGATCGGAAAAAAAACCAAAAACAGGACGGACTGTGCAAACGGGAAAGAAATGACGTCCGGAACGTTCTTTAACACCGGCAGCAACCCGTTCTCCAGTACGGGGAGCATGTTCTCGAAATGAAGCAGGCCCACTCCGGTTATCATCGACATGAGCGTTAAATAACTCAGAATGACAAAAGGAAGCAAAGCCAGTAACAATAGAAATACCAATCGGGGTCCATATCTAACGTTGTTGGCAATCACCAGTATGGCGATCAGCGCAATGACCCCTGTCGGAGTGCGATTCAACAGTACATACGAAGCGAGTTCCCCCAAATCCCGTAAATTTCGAGAGGCCTCGTAAGCGAAATATCCCGCAAAAACCACGCCGATGAACGTACCGACGATTTTACCGAAATAGGTTCGGCATAATTCGAATAAATCCCGCTTCGGGTCCAGGCGGTGAATGGCCAGATGCATCAGGAGAAGCAGCAATCCGCCCAGCGCGGCTATGAGCATGACCAGCCAGGCATCCTGCTTTGCTTCGGCGGCGATTTGGAACAAGGTGGTGCTTCCGACTTCAAACAATGCAAAACAGGCGATCAACTCCGGTACTCGGCTTTTACTTAATGTCATAACGTTCTGCCTCCTTCCTGCGTTTCATTCCTGCTCCTGTTCCCGATTCAGTAGGGAACCAAACGATTTTTTCGTCAACCCCGGACGCTGCAGCTTCATCTTGACGCGGACGTCCAGCTCGATTCGGGTTAACTCCTCGCTCCAGTTCTTTTTCAGCCGTTTCCATGCCTTGGGATGTTTGTGATGGATAATATCGGCAAACCCGGGCAAATCGACCCCAAGCTTCCGGCTCGCTTCCCAACCCGTCTCGATTGCGCTAAGAATTTCCTCCTCCACCGCCTTTTCGATGGCATTGATCCCTTCCGGCTTGGACAAATCCACCGGGCACTTATATTCCATCAGCAAACCGCCGCTCGCTTCCGTTTCTACGCGCATGTTGTACCGGTCACCTGCCCGAACCGGCGTCACTTTGGTTTTGGCGCCCGTAATCCGAACGGTTCCATCCTTTGTCTTTGCATCGGTGTCGGGGCAGGAAAATGAGATCGTGCTGCCTTTGATATGGTTTGTTAACCACGCGATCCCATAACTTTCGTGTCGGTTCAGATACCCGACGAGCCGGTTTTTATGGAATACCCCCATCCGTTCGACCTTCATTTTGGCGGGCGGCGATGTGGATTTGTTCACGTCTAGCGACTCCAGCGCCTTGGAATTTCCTTCCGTGACGATAATTTCCGGCACTCCGACCGTTTGTGCGTCAGACGCCAGCTTCTGGCCGAATTGGAATACATTCGTAATCGGAAAATACGAAGAGAAGCTGTTTTGCTTTCTTAACAAATCGGCCAAGGCCGTGCCCGGGATCTTCTCGGGAGGTACCATCTTGCGCAAAATCTCGCTGGCCTTCCCGTCCGTCACGGCGACCAGCACAGTTTCGCGGGCATCATTATTTCGGAAATAGAGATCGAGGATTTGCTCAACCCCCTCCTCCGCAGCTTCTTTCCCCATGACCATGATATCGGTATGACCGAAATACAAACGGCGCGGATTCTCCGTATAGCCGAGATCAGCGGCTTCGCGTATCGTTTTTCCTCTCGTCGTGAAGACGTAGACGCTGGGCTGGGAACCGCTGCCGGAATTCCCTCCGCCTTGGCTCGATCCGCTCGCCGAAGGTACAATGACCTGATATGTCATTTCCCAATCGTCTCCGTTTCGATCAAAACCGGTCGCAATCGTGATGCCCAATTCGTTCAACTCCGTACGGTTCCAGCAACCGGCCGACGCCAAACAGATAAGAACAGCTGCGCAGCACATCAAAATCCGACGCATCTCGCACTCTCCTAGGGTTTAGTTTGGCCCTCTTCCGGGCGGGATCCTTGCCTCACTTGATTAAGGGGGCTGATAAATTCAGGCCGTTTTTTGATTTTAGGCCAAGGCAACCGAATGAACACGTCCTTCATATTGGACCAGCTTAGCGGAGCAATCGGCAAGAAATAGGGAACGCCAAACGATTGAAGCGATACCAGATGCATAAGCACCGGAATCACGCCCGCCAGGATACCGTAAAGGCCAAAAGTCCCCGCCATGAACATCAGGCCAAAACGGATTAATCGTACGGATGCCGACATGCTGAACGTCGGAATGACGAAGTTGGCAATCGCCGTAAACGACACGATGATGACCATTGCAGCGGAAACGAGCCCGGCCTGAACGGCGGCTTGCCCCAACACCAGGGCCCCCACGATGGAGATGGCCGGACCCACTACCCTGGGCATACGTACGCCAGCCTCGCGGATCACCTCGAAGGTAATCTCCATCAGCATCGCTTCCAACAACGCCGGAAGCGGCGTCCCTTCCCGCTGAGCCGCAATACTAATCAGCAGCGTGGCGGGGAGCATTTCCGGGTGAAACGTAGTCACCGCAATATACAAGGAAGGAAGCAGCATCGCGACAAGGAAGGAAAATAAGCGAATATTCCGCAGGAACGAAGAAATGTCATACCTTTGATAATAGTCTTCACTGGATTGGAAGAACTTAAAAAACGTCACCGGACAGACCAGCACGAAGGGACTGCCGTCGATCAGAATGGAGACCTGCCCTTCCAGGAGCCCCCCGGCTGCAGCATCGGGACGCTCGGTATTCAAAATTGTCGGAAACGGAGTAAACGAACGGTCCTGAATATACTCTTCGATATAACCGCTTTCCAGTATACTGTCGGCATCGATAGCATCGAGCCGTTTTAAGACTTCCTCCACCACCGGCGGGTAGGCGATTCCCCGGATATAAGCAACGACAACCCGCGTTTGGGTATAGGACCCGATAATGCGGTTTTCAAATCGCAAATCCGGCGTTCGCAACCTCTTACGGAGCAGCGACAGGTTCGTTGACAAATCTTCCGTAAAGCCCTCCTTCGGCCCGCGAATGACGGTTTGGGAAGACGGTTCCTCGACGGACCGCCGCGCCCCGCCGGGAATGGAAACAACCATTCCACCTGCCGCCCCGTCGAGGATAATTGCCGTCCCTCCGCCCAACATTCCGGCTAACAATTCGCGTTCGGTACTTGCCAACTTCACGCTTCCCGCGTTCATCGAGTCAGCCAACCGTTCCGACGAAATCACCGCCCCTCCTGCCTGGATCATGTTTTCGAGGTTGCCCATCAGCTCGCTTAACAGTTTCGGATCAATCAAGTTGTCAATATAACTCACAACGACCTTCCCGTCCGCCATCTTGCGGATAATGACATCCGGGCTGTTTCCCAACGCTTCTTGGATCAAAGCGACCGTGCTGGCGAGGGAGTCTCCCAATGGGCAGGTTGCCGTATCGTTAAGCCCATTTACTACCTTTTCTGATTTGTTTTTTCGGCGGATATGGGGGGAACGATTTCGATTCGAATTTCTCATCACGCGCCTCCGGCTCTAAAGCAGTTATAATTTGTATTATGTTTCATATCCAAAATTTGTATGCGTCCGGATCGTGCCGTTCGTTCGAAACAACCATATAAAAAAGCTCCAGCTATTAGCCGGAGCTTTGCATGTCGTAAGCCTCATCCGCGGGAGTTCCCCGCTTCGCATGGCGGGTGCGGTCTATCAAGCGAATCAAAATATAGAACGCAAGGAACGCAACCATAAATCCCGCAGAATACCGGTACATCACGGCATAGTTGGTTCCGGAAGCAATTGCCCCCAGAATGACGGCGCCAACGGCGACGCCAAAATCCATCGAGTTATAAAACATGCTGTTGGCCGCCCCGTATTGTTCAGGCTTGGAAGTTCTCAGCATCCAGGCCTGAATCGTCGGCTGGATCGCGCCGAAGCCC
The DNA here is from genome assembly GCF_900021165.1 of Paenibacillus phocaeensis. Taxonomy (GTDB): domain Bacteria; phylum Bacillota; class Bacilli; order Paenibacillales; family Paenibacillaceae; genus Fontibacillus; species Fontibacillus phocaensis. The sequence continues at coordinate 64,580 of NZ_FCOQ01000024.1, forward strand.
AGTCCGTACAGCAGGGCCGACAGAATTAACAGGGGCAGCGTGGTTGTATACGACAAGAGCAGCATGCTCGCAATCACGGCAAGAGCGGCTGGAATCAAGACAGCGCCGTGCCCTCTGGCGTCGAAGAGGCGGCCCGAAACCGGGCGGATCAGAACGACCGTAGCCGCGTTAAACAGGAAGAACAATCCAACCTGCTCCAAATGGACAAACTCGCCGAATAAAGCAATGAAACTAAGAAGACCGCTGTAAGTGATCGCCAGGATCATGTTGAGCACCGCAGGAAATACGAGGCCTCGGTTAAAGGCCGGACGCCCTTTCGCGTTGGCGGCTTCTTCGCCCTGCGGTCGATGCGGGGAGGGTTGCGGCGATTCGGTCCGTTTCGCCGGCCGAAGCGCCGGAAGCGCCCGGGTCAGCAGCAACAGCGGAAGCATCAGCAGAGCGGCCGCCGTCCCGATCCACGTGAGCGGGCCAAAACCAAACTCCCGCATGACGTTCAAGCCAATCATCGGCCCGATGGACATCGCCAGGCTGCTGGACAACCCGAAATATCCGATCCCTTCCCCCATCCGCCGGAGCGGAATGATGCGCGAGGCAAACGTCGGCAGAAGTGTACTTCCGATGCCGAAGCCGATTCCGTAGACAGCCCGAACCAACAACAGGCCCCCAACCGATCCGGCGGCGGCGCTGAGTCCCGTTGCAACGACCGCAATGATCAAACCGGCAAACAGCATGAGGGTTGGCGAAATCTTCCGCAGCAGCCACGCCGCCAGGAATCTTGTCAGGATCGCGGATCCGGCAAATACACTGGTTACAAGGCTCACTTGCAAATCGCTGGCTGCAAACTCGCTTTTGACATAAGACGAAAAGGTCGACAATAACATATGCAAATTCAAAAATAACAAAAAAGCAGAGATCGTTAAGGATATAAACGATCTCGTCCAAAGGCGTTCCGATTCAGGTTGCCGATTCGATTGTGGGGATGTCATGTATGCACGCTCTCTCCTTCTCCTTGCTTTTCTCTCTCTATCTCACCGGGATGGGCTTCGTTGAGATGGACCTGAATCCGCTCAAGCAACTCCATGAGCAGCCCGTACTCTTCCCCGCTCATGATGCGCTTGACTTCTTCGGTCACACTTTGTTCGATCGGCGCGGTTTCGCGTATGAGTTCCTTGCCCCGCTCCGTGCTGTAGACAATAAAGGATCTGCGATCCTGCTGCCCCGGCTGCTTGTAGACGAGTCCCTTGGCCTCCAAGAGATCGATAATCCGGGTCGTCGTCGGCTTGTCCTTCCCGGTACGATCCGCGATCTCCTTCTGGATCAAGCCGTTCGCGCGAACGATCTGGTTCAGCACGGACCACTGCTCCGGCGTAATCTCATAACCCTTGAGCCGGTGCTGAAGCAAAGCGGCGATTTTCCGATAAGCGACGCCCATGATAAACCCCACCGCCAGCTCGCTTTGCGATTGTTCCATCTTCATGAGAATGTCGCCCTCCATATAGTTGTCTTGACAATTATATGTTATCTAACTATTTTCGTCAAACCCGCCGGTGTCTATTTTCCGCTTCATTAGGTAATTATCTTCTCCCTTTTCAAGACAAGGGAATACACTACCCTATACGAAATTGAAGGGGATATTCAATTATGAAATCTTCACAGCACTCACGCCATGTCATCAGCAAATGGAAAAAAAACGCGGTTTTAATGCAAAGCCGCGAGCTGCGGGCTTATCTCCCCGAGACATGCCAATTCAGTAAAGAACAACTGCAAAGAATGCTGGCAAAGTATAAAATGGTCTACGTCAAACCTGTGAACGGCACCTGGGGAAACGGAGTGATGCGGGTCGAATTTAAGCCGAATCAACGGCAAGGAACCTACCAATTTCAACTGGAGAAAACAGTACGTACCTGCGGCTCCTTCGATGAACTGTATACCTCGATCCGCAAGTATAAGCGGAAAGGCCGCTACCTTGTTCAGCAGGGCATCGACCTGCTCAAGTATGACCAGCGCCGGTTCGACCTGCGGGTCATGGTGCAGCGAACCCCTCAGAAGATCTGGAAAACGACCGGCATCATCGGCAGATTGGCTCATCCGAAGAAGATCGTCACCAACTATCACAGCGACGGACAACTCGTGCCTGTAGAGACGCTGCTTTCCCCTTACCTGAAAGAAGCGCGTCTCAAATCATACTTGATCACGCTGCAGAACTTCGGTGAGGACATTGCCAATCACATGAAAATCAGTTTCCCCGGACTGCGCGAACTCGGGGTGGACGTCGCGATCGACCAAAAGCTGCGGCCGTGGATTCTGGAGGTCAACACTTCTCCGGACCCGTTCATCTTCCGTAAGCTAAAGGACAAGAACATTTTCCGCAAGATCATGAAATATGCCCGGGCTTACGGGAAATACAAATAAACAAACCGGACGGAGAATGGCAGCCTGAGGCGCCTTCCGTCCGGTTTGTTTCGTTCATGAACCGAACTGTCGATAAATCCCCATCAGTTTGCCGGCAGTTTGCTTCCAACTGAAGCGTTCGACGGCATCTTTCCTCGCTTGCCTTGACATTTTGGCAGAGAGATCATGATCCCGGGCCAGCTTCAAGATCCATTTGGCATGTTCTTCCGGTTTGGTATATGCATCCACCAGGTAACCGTTCGAACCATGCTTAAGAATCTCGCCGATTCCGCCGATATTTGAGGCAACAACGGGAAGTCCCGAAGCCATCGCCTCCACGTTCACGAGTCCAAACGCCTCATGTTCCTGCGAAGGACAGGCGAACAGGTCGGCTGCGCGGAACTTGCGGTGAATCACTTGATGAGGGATTTTTCCAACGAATTTCACCGGTACGCCTTTGGCTCGCGCCAGCCGTTTCAGCTCTCTCAAGTAACCGGGCCGTCCGCGGCCAATCACCGTTAACTCGATGGCTCCATATTCCCTCCGAGCGATAGCAATCGCCCGAATCAGAACCGGAACGCCTTTGCGCGGAATTACCCGCCCGGCGAACAGCACGCGGAATCGGCTTCCCGCTCGTCCGGAATCCCCCTCCGGTCTAAAGCGTGCGGTATCCACGCCGAGATGTACGATGCGAAGCTTGCCTGCATGGCGGGGAAACCGTGCAGCCAAGGTCGTTCTCAGCGATTCGCTGTTGACGAGGATCAAATCCGCTTTGCCCAGGCTTTCATTCACCCGCGATGTCGGTTTAACGAAGGTCAGCGAGTGCAGAAACAGCGTGACTGGGGTATGCGGGAATACGGCTTTGATTTTGGCCATATAGTGCGGGCGATTATCCACTTGGATCAGATCGTAACGCCGTCCCTGGATGTAGCGCAACACGGATGCGATATATCGGCTGGGACTGCCGGTTCTTACACGCACGATCCTTAGTCTGCCCATTCGGCTGATATGCGGCAGGCCCCGGCCTGTTCTGCTGATCAATGTTACGGTGTGGTTCACCGCCAGCTGTTTGGCAATGGCCAGCATGCTAATCTCCACGGAACCGCTGCCGGGAACCGGAATTTGCTCGGGCGCCACCATTAATAGGTTCATAGGCTCCTCCTTGCACGTATGGCTTACGTCTAATCATCATATGCGCAAGGAGAGCCGGCTGCCCGAGGCAACCACCCAAGCTGTCAAGTGACGCGAAATGTTCCCGTCCCGAAAGCGCAGATTTCTCCCTGGTCCAGCCGAGCATACGCCATCGTCGTCACCGATTTGCGTGAGACATGAACCAACTCAGCGGTTACGGTAATTCGCCCCTGGTCGGCTTTGGCCACATAATTCAAATTCAGATTTGTCGTAACGACACTCGCCTCCGGCTTGGCAATCATCGCCAGCAGTCCCATCGCCGAATCGATCAACGTCGCATGAACGCCGCCATGAACGATGCCGATCAAATTCAGATGATGCGGTCGAATCTCCAAGGTCATGACGACCCTGTGTTCATTCGCTTCCTCTACCTGACATCCGAGGTAATCAACGAACGAGCCGACCGCAGCTTGATTCCACAGCTCCAGGCGCTGCTGCAGCTCTTCTGAATCCGCTTTCATCTCTTCAACCTCCTATTCTCTCCGCCTTCTCCTCCCGACGGTGGATCTCAGGCCCTCCGGTTATTTCGCTTGCGGCGGTTGCCGACGTTCCGCTTCCTCCTCGACAAGCTTACGGCGCAGCACTTTGCCGGCTAACGTCTTGGGAAGATCGTCGCGGAACTCGTATACCTTCGGTACCTTGTAAGCGGCCAGCTTCTCCTTGCACCAGCGCTTGATGGATTCCGCGTCAGGCGAAACGCCTTCCTTCAATACGATGTACGCCTTGACGGTCTCGCCGCGGTACGGATCGTAAATGCCGGCCACGATCGCCTCCTCCACGTCGGGATGCTCAAACAGCACTTCCTCAACCTCACGCGGGTATATGTTATACCCCCCGGCGATAATCAAATCTTTGCGGCGATCCAGGATATAGAAGAAGCCGTCTTCATCCATCCGTCCCAGGTCGCCGGTCAGCAGCCAGCCTTCGCGCAGCGTCTTGTAGGTTTCCTCCGGACGGTTCCAATACCCCCTCATCACCTGTGGCCCCCGAACGGCAAGCTCGCCGATTTCGCCAACCGGAACTTCCTCAAGCGTGTCCGGGTGCACGATCATGGCGTCGGTGTCGGGAAAAGGGATGCCGATCGATCCGCTCTTTCGCTTCTCCCAGATATTGTTGGCGTGGGTGACGGGCGAGGCTTCGGTCAAGCCGTACCCTTCGATCAGCTTCCCTCCGGTCAGCTCCTCGAATCGGCTCTGAACCTCGAGCGGAAGCGGAGCCGCCCCACTTACGCACACATTAATGGAGGACAAATCGTACCCCTCGACATCCTTGTGGTTAATGATAGCCACGTACATCGTTGGCGCACCGGGAAAAACCGTAGGTTTCTTGTGATGGATCGCCTGCAGCACCTGGTGGATGTCAAAACGCGGGAGCAGCAGTAAAGTCCCGCCAAGTGCAACGGATTGATTTAATAACACCGTCATGCCGAACACATGAAAAAAAGGCAGCGCAGCCAAATACTTCTCTTTCCCCAATCGGGAACGATAGAACCAGAGCTGATTCTGAATCGTATTGGCCACCAGGTTCAGATGCGTCAGCATGACGCCTTTGGCAAAGCCCGTCGTTCCGCCGGTATATTGCAATAAGGCCAAATCCTGCTCGGGATCAAGGTCAACGCGGCACGGCTCCGGGCTTCCGCCGGCAAGGAACGCCGGAAAGGCGAGCAGCCGGTCGTTATAGTTCAAATGAGCGGCCATCCCGTCCTTCTTGGCCTTCATCGGATACAACAGGTTCTTGGGAAATGGCAAGTAGTCTTTGATCGAGGTTGCGATGATATAATCCAGCGGGGTGAGCTTCGTCGCCGTTCTCACCCGCTCGACGAGCGGGTCGAGCGTGACCATGACGCGCGCGCCGGCATCACTCAGCTGATGCTCCAGCTCCCTGGGCATATACAGCGGATTCGTCATCACCGCGATGCCGCCCATCAGCAGGGTGCCGTAATAGGCGATCACCGCCTGCGGGCAGTTCGGCAGCATGATGGCGATCCGGTCGCCCTTGCGAATGCCCAGCTTCCGCAGGGCATTCGCAAACCGGTAGGTCTGATCCATTAGGGCACGATACGTTATTTTCTTTCCCATGAATTCCAGAGCGGTAACTTCGGGATAACGTTCGGCGGAAAGTTCCAGGAAATGAGCGAGATTTTGCTTTGGATACTCATAGGTGGGCGGTACTTCAGCGGGATAAAACTTCAGCCAAGGTTTCCTTGTCATACGCCTGCCTCCCAACCTCGCAAATTTTACAAAACGTATTTCTCCGCCTGAATCACCTTGGCGGCAATTTGCCGTTTGAGTGACAGCGTATTCACGGCCGTACGCTTTGTCAATTTTTTCAGGATGGACAGCTGCGTGCGCAGCAGATCCCCTTGTTCCATGTAGCTCAGCGCCTCTTTGGCCCAAGCTTCGATTTTGCCGAATTCTTCATGGATGAACGCGCAGGTCATGGCGATCGGCAGCTCCGCCTTGTCTTCGCCGGAACGCGCGATTAGCTTCTGTGTCCGAAGCAGCGCGCTTTCCATCGCGTAAATGGAGATCATCATATCCGCCAAATGGCTGAGCACCTCCTGCTCGCGTTCCAGCTTCAGCTGATACTTCTGCACCGCCTGGGCCCCGACCATCAGGAAGATCTTCTTGGACAGGGATAACAGATGCGCTTCCTCCTCCAGCGTGCCTTCAAACGTGCGGCTTGGCATTGGCTCCATCAACTCCGCCTGCAGCTTCTGGGCGGCAGGAAGCAGCGGCAGTTCCCCTTTCATCACGCGTTTCACCAGGCTGCCGGGGATCAGGAGACGATTGATTTCATTGGTGCCTTCAAAAATCCGGTTGATCCGCGAGTCGCGATAGATCCGCTCGATCCGGTACTCCTGCGTAAATCCGTAGCCGCCATGGATCTGCACGCCTTCGTCCGCAACGAAATCCAGCACTTCCGATCCGAACACCTTGTTGATCGAACATTCCAGTTGATATTCCGCAATCGCCTTGGCCGATTGATAACCTACGTCGGCGCTGCCGTGATCGACTTCTGCCAAGCCGACATCGAACAGGCCAGCGGTACGGTATACCATGCTCTCCAATACATAGGTGCGGGTGTTCATCTCCGCCAGCTTCTTGCCGATCAGCGGGAAGGACGAAATCTTCTGCCCGAACTGGGTGCGTTCGTTGGCGTATTTCGCGGCGTATTCGATGGCGTCTTTGGAAGAGCCGAGACACCCTGCAGCCAATTTGAAACGGCCGATATTCAGAATGTTAAAGGCGATTAGATGGCCTTTGCCTACTTCCCAAAGGAGATGATCGACCGGCACCTTCACGTCTTCCAAAATCAGCGGGCAAGTGGAGGAACCCTTAATCCCCATCTTCTTCTCCTCCGGTCCGATGCTGACTCCTTCCATGCTGCGTTCAACGATAAACGTGCTGAAATCCGTTCCGTTCACTTTGGCGTACACGATGAACACGTCGGCGAACCCGGCGTTGGTAATAAACTGCTTGGTTCCGTTCAAAATATAATGCGTGCCGTCTTCTGACAAAACTGCAGTTGTCTTCGCTCCGAGCGCATCGGAGCCGGAGGAAGGCTCCGTCAGGCAATACGCCGCAAGCAGCTCGCCCGTTGCCAGCTTCGGCAAATATTTCTGCTTCTGCGCTTCGGTCCCAAAATAGACGATTGGCAGCGTCCCGATCCCGACATGGGCTCCGGCAGACAGCGCGAACGAAGAAGCTTTGGTCAACTTCTCGCTGATCAGCGTCGTACTGACCTTATCGAGCCCCATGCCCCCGTAGGCCTCAGGCACATCAGCGCCAAGCAGCCCCACTTCGCCCGCTTTGCGCAGCAAATCGGCGGTCAGTTCATAGCTCAGATGTTCGATTTCTTCGTCTCGCGGGAGAATTTCCGCGTTGACAAACTCCTCCGTTGTCTCGCCGATCATCCGCTGCTCTTCGGTGAAATCCTCCGGCGTCACTACCCGAGTGTAGTCGATATCCGCGATGACGAAGCTGCCTCCTGCGATTTTCTCCATCGTTTCGTTGCTCATGCGATCCTCTCCTTCATTAATTAATGGGATGAACTTCTAACACGCCGGCCGCTCCCATGCCCCCGCCGATACACATCGACACGACTCCGTACCCTCCGCCTCTGCGGCGAAGTTCGTGGATCAGCGAAATGGACAGCTTCGTGCCCGTGCAGCCCAGCGGATGGCCAAGCGCAATCGCCCCGCCGTTTACGTTCACTTTGTCCTCTTCCAGCCCTAACTCTCGAATCACATGCAGGCATTGGGAGGCAAACGCCTCGTTGATCTCGAACAGGTCCACTTCATCCAGCGTAATGCCGGCTGCCGAAAGCGCCTTCGGAATCGCCTTCACCGGCCCTACGCCCATCAGCTCCGGCTCTACGCCGGCGACGGCGAAAGAGCGGAACGTCGCCAGCGGCGGAAGCCCCATCGCTTCGGCTTTCTCCCGGCTCATCACGACAACGGCCGCCGCCCCATCGTTCATCGGGGAGGAGTTCCCCGCGGTTACCGTACCGCCTTGCTTAAAGCTCGGCTTCAGCTTGGTCAGAGCCTCCAGGGTCGTGTCGCCGCGTACGCTTTCGTCGGTGTCGAAAACAAACCGCTTCACGTTGACTTTCCCGCGCTCATCCAGGCTGCGTTGCTCCGCCTCAAACGGTACGATCTCCTCCTGAAACTTGCCTTCAGCGATGGCCCGGGCCGCTTTAAGATGCGAATTCAAGGCGAAGCGGTCCTGATCCTCGCGGGTAACGCCAAACCGCTCGGCGACGCGTTCCGCCGTATGGCCCATCGCCATATACGCCTCCGGCATCTCGGCAACGATCCGCGGATTCGGCGATACCTTGAAGCCGGTCATCGGTACGTGGCTCATGCTTTCCACACCGCCGGCGATCAGCACGTCGGCCTGGCCCAGCATGATCCGCTCCGCCGCGAAGGCGATCGCCTGCAGCCCGGACGAGCAGAAACGATTGATGGTAAGGGCCGGTACCGTCACCGGGAATCCGGCATATAACGCCATGATGCGTGCGAAATTCAGTCCCTGCTCGCCTTCCGGCATCGCACAGCCGATGATGATATCCTCAACGTCCGCTTTGCTTAGCCCGGGAGTGCGCTCCACCGCCGCTTCCAGCACGATCTTGCCTAAATCGTCGGCACGGGTCTGGGTCAAGCTGCCTTTCTTGGCTTTGCCCACCGCCGTTCGGGCGGTGGATACGATCACAGCTTCTTTCATCCTTGAATCACTCTCCCCCTCGATTAATTCCGCAGCGGCTTGCCTTTGCTCAGCATGTGCTGCATGCGTTGACGCGTCTTCGGCTCCCCGCACAAGCTCAGGAATGCCTCGCGCTCCAGGTCAAGCATATATTGCTCCGTTACGTACGTTCCCGCCGGCACGTCGCCGCCGGCCAATACGTGAGCCAGCTTACGGGCGATCAACAGATCGTGGTCGCTGATGTAGCCGCCTTCATGCATGCCGAGTGCGCCCAGCTCCATTACGGCTTTCCCTTCGGAGCCGGCGACGCGGAACTTCGTGTCGGAAATCGGCTCATACCCGGTTCCCGCCAGCTTCAGCACGGCCTGCTTCGCCTCATGGATCGTATGGTCGGGATTCAGCACGATCCGGTCGGTCGGCTTCAGGAGGCCCAGCCGTTTGGCATCATGGCCGCTGCTTGAGACGGTGGCGGTGCCGACCGTTTGAAAATAAGGATTGAGGTAAGGCTGGAGATCCGCCTCTGCCCGCGATGCCTGTTGACTGGCCCGCAGCGCCAGCTCCTTACAGCCGCCCCCCGCCGGAATCAAGCCTACGCCGACCTCTACGAGCCCGTAATACGTCTCGGCAGCAGCGATCACCTGATCGGCCGGCATGCACGCCTCTACCCCGCCGCCTAGCGTCATGCGGTGCGGTGCGGCAATCACCGGCTTCTCGAACCGTTTCAGCCGGTACATCGTGTTCTGGAACAGACGAATGATGTCGTCGATTTCATCCCATTCCTCGTCCTGCGCTTCCATCAGCAGCAGCATCAGGTTGGCACCAACGCAGAAGTTGCGGCCTTGGTTGGCGATGACGAGGCCTTCGAAGTTGTCTCGCACCTCGTCCATGCTTTGCGAGATCATCTGCAGAATATCCGCGCCGATCGCATTGTTCGGCGAATGAAATTCCAGGCAGGCCACGCCGTCGCCCAGGTCGATCAAGCTGGCGCCGCTGTTGCTGCGCACAATCTTGTTCTGCGCCTTCAGATCGCGAAGCGAGATCTGCTCCGGCGGGAGCTCCACAGGTGCATACCCTCCAACCGCGGCTTGGAAGAGGGAACCCCCGTCTTTTTTGTAAAATGAGGTGTTCCCTTGCGCGATCCAGTCCTTCACCCAGATCGGTACCGTCAGTCCTTCCGCCTCCATCCGTTCGACCGAGCGCACCAAACCGATGGCATCCCACGTTTCGAACGGTCCCAGCTCCCAGTTGAAGCCCCATTTCATCGCCTCATCGATCTCGCGGATGCTGTCCGCGATTTCGCCCAGCTTGGCGGCGGAGTAGATCAGCACCTGCTTGAGCACATCCCAGGCCAACTGGGAGTAGCGGTCCGGGGTGCCGAGCAGCGCTTTCGTCTTCGCGGCGGCGCCTTTCGCCAGTTTGGCGGCTTCCAAGGAAGCGGAAGTGACCTTGCACTGGGGTCCGTAGTCCATCGCCTGAAGATTCAAGGACAGGATTTCGCTCCCCCGTTCCCCTTTGATTTTCCGGTAGAAGCCCTGCCCGCTCTTCTCCCCGAGCCAGCCGCGGGATACCATCTCCTTCAGCGGCTCCGGCGCGGCAAACACCTGCTTCTCCTGCTGATCCGCCACATTCGCGAACACGTTATCGGCGACATGCAGGAACGTATCAAGTCCGACGAGATCCAAGGTACGGAACGTAGCGCTCTTCGGACGACCCATTGCCGGGCCGGTGACTGCATCCACTTCTTCGATGGCATATCCCTTCTCCGCCATTTCACGCAGCGTCACCAGCAGCCCATAGGTACCGATGCGGTTGGCGATGAAATTCGGCGTATCCTTGGCGAGTACGACCGTTTTGCCCAGCGTCCGCTCGCAGAAACGGCTTAAGCCTTGAACTAGCTCCGGATCGGTGGATTGCCCGGGGATAACCTCGATCAGCTTCATATACCGCGGCGGATTGAAGAAATGCGTTCCGAGAAAATGCTTCCGGAATTCCTCGGACCGCCCTTCCGCCATCGCGTTGATCGAAATCCCCGACGTGTTCGAACTGACCAAGGTTCCCGGTTTCCAGTGGCGCTCCACTTGAGCCAGCAGTTGCTGCTTAACGCTGAGGTTCTCGACAACGACCTCGATAACCCAATCCACATCGGCAATCAACGGCAAGTGATCCTCCAGGTTGCCGGGCGTAATCCGCTCAGCAAAAGCGCTGTCATACAGCGGGGCGGGTTTTGTCTTGACCAGCCCGGCGACGGCGGCCGTCGCCAGGCGATTGCGCACCGACGGATGGTCGAGCGTCAGCCCTGCGGCCATCTCCGCGTCGGTGAGCCGCTGCGGGACGATGTCGAGCAGCAAGCAAGTAATGCCTGCATTAGCCAGTTGGGCGGCGATACCGGAGCCCATGATCCCGGAGCCGATGACAGCCGCTTTCCGGATCGGTTTGTTCATTGGATCTACCTCCTATGACTTTGAATATTTTATTTTGACAACACGGGGGCCACATCGGCCGCTAGCTCGCCAAACACGGACAACTCCAGGATTTCAGCGATATCCCGCGCTTTGACCTCGCCGTCTGCTTCCTTCAGTTTCGTGCCATCCTCCAGCATCGTCAGGCAGTAAGGACACGCGCTGCTGATCATGCTTGGACGGACTTCCAGCGCTTGTTCGGTGCGGGCCAGATTGATCCGTTTGCCCGCGGTTTCCTCCATCCACATCAGCCCGCCGCCGGCGCCGCAGCACATCCCGTTCTCCCGGGAGCGGGCCATCTCGACCAGTTCCACGCCAGGCACCGCCCGCAGCACCTCACGAGGCGCATCGTAGACACCGTTATACCGTCCGAGATAACAAGAATCGTGATAGGTGACCCGTTCGCTCACCCGGTGGGCCGGCTTCAGCCGCCCCTCGCGGATCAACTGCTCCAGCAGTTGGGTATGGTGCAGCACTTCCACCCCTTCCAATCCGAATTCGGGATATTCGTTTTTCAGCGTATTAAAGGTATGCGGACAGGCGGTTACGATTTTGCGCACGCCATACCGTTGAAACGTCGCGACGTTCTCCTGGCACAGCTGCTGAAACAGAAGCTCGTTGCCCATCCGGCGGGGGGTATCCCCGGAGTTACGTTCTTCGTTGCCGAGAATGGCGAAATTGACGCCCGCTTCATTCAGCAGCCGGACGAAAGCCCGCGTAATTTTGCGGCTGCGCAGATCGTAAGAGCCCATCGACCCGACGAAGAACAAAATATCGAATGCCGGATTCTCCTTGACCGTTGGCACAGGGATGCCCGCAAGCTCGCCGGTCCAGGCAGCGCGGTCGCTGCGGCTGATCCCCCAGGGGTTGCTTTGGCGCTCGATGTTCTGCATCGCACGCTGCCCTTCCGCAGGGACGCTGCCCTGCATCAACACCAGATGACGGCGAAGGTCCACGATCTTGTCAACGTGTTCGTTGCCGACCGGGCATTGGTCCTCGCAGTTGCGGCACGTTGTGCAGGCCCAGATTTCCTCTTCGGTCATGACATCGCCGATCAGATCAAGCTCGGTTACGGCTTTGTCGTGGGAGGCCGGCTGCCAGGTCGCCTTCTGCCAATCCAGCGTCGGGCGGATATCGGTGATGCCAGAGCCAGAGCCGCTGCTCCAGACCGGTGCCGCTTGTTCTGCTCCAGCTGCCAGCGCATGGACGCTGTCGGAGCCGAACACTTTCGCCGGCACCCACGGCGATTTGCCCGTCACCGCCGCGCCTTTCTCAGTGAGATGATCCCGCAGCTTCGTGATCAGATGCATCGGCGACAGCGTTTTGCCCGTGCTTGCGGCGGGGCACACGCTGGTGCAACGCCCGCATTCCACGCAGGCGTAGAAGTCGAGCATTTGCTTCTGCGTAAAGTCTTCGATCCGGCCGACGCCGAAGCTTTCCGCCTCTTCGTCTTCGAGGTTTAGGCTCTGCAGCCGGCCATGCGGTTCCCGGCGGCGTAGCCAGATGTTAATCGGTGCGGTGAGCAGATGAAAATGCTTCGATTGGGGGACGTAGACGAGAAAGGACAGCAGGATCAGCAGGTGCAGCCACCAGAACACATAGAAGACGGCTTCCGCGGCGGCGGCAGGCAGCCCGGCGAATGCGGCGGCGATGGCCGACGAGACCGGAGCGTACCAAGAGAAGTCAAGCTCCATCCAGATCCGCTCGAAAGCCAGCGACAACAGGACCGAAACCATCAAGGAATAAATAAAGATCACGACGATGCCGGGTTTCCAGCCCCTTTTCAAGCGCGGCAGCTTCTCGATATAACGGCGGTAAGCCGCATACCCCATCGCGACGAGAATCGCTACTGCGGTAAACTCCTGAAACCACCCGAACAGCTCATAGGCGGGCAGCGGCAGGTGGCCGCCGCGCGACAGCCCTTTGACGATCAAATCGATCGCCCCAAACTGCAGCACGATAAATCCGTAGAACACAACGACGTGCATGATGCCGCTTCTGCGATCCTTCAGCAGCTTCTTCTGCCCGAACACCTGCGACCAGAACTCGCCTGGGTTCCCCCCGCGCCTTGCGCGGAAGTCACTGGACCGGCCCAGCCTCAGGTAAAGGAAGCGGCGGAATACGGCCTGATAGAACAGGAACAAAGCGTATCCCGCGACAGCAGCACATAACAAAGCGTTTAGCGTTAGCCAAAACGTGATCATGCTTCAGACCTCCCTCCTTATGAAAAATTCCCGGACAAGTGGATTACGGACGAAAAGGGTTCCTTCGGATGACGATGTTTCCCAAAAGTTAGTTCAAGCATTGAGGTCGAACAGTTCTGTCTGTGGAGGATGAATGTTGAGATTGCGTGTAAGGATCGAAAATGAGAGCTGCGGGTATGTTGGGATTTGGAATTGAATGTTGCGATTGAATGCAGAGATTGAGTGTGACCATGAAGCAGGACATTTGAGGTAAGCGATTCCATTGCGGCTTTTAATTAAAATCTTAAGGTTTTCAGCCTTGACAACCGGTGCTGGATTCCCCTAAGATTAAGAAAATGAATGACGGTTCATTCAGGTGTTTTAAATTTTAGCATTGAGGTGGCCCGATGACAAGTAGGAAACAGGAAAAATTTGAAATGATTTTGGATGGCGCGGAAAAAGTCATTGCGGAGAACGGATTTCACGGCTCTCAGGTGTCTAAAATCGCCAAAGAAGCCGGCGTCGCGGACGGTACGATTTATTTATATTTCAAAAATAAAGAAGATATCCTGATCTCGCTCTTCCAGGATCGCCTGGGCAAGCTTGTCGAGCTGTTCCATCAGAGTATCCGCGAAACGAATACGGCGGAGGAGGCGCTCCGCAAGGTGTGCGAAATCCATTTCACCCATCTGGAGCAGAACGTCCATTTTGCTTACGTTACGCAAATCGAGCTGCGGCAAAGCTCCCTCGAGCTGCGCAAAGCGATCGGCCTTGCCGTGAAGCCCTATATCACGCTGATTGAGCATATCTTGAAGAGGGGGATCGAGGAAGGATCGTTCCGTTCCGACCTGGATACGAAGCTCTCCCGGCAGTTGATTTTCGGCGCGCTGGACGAGGTCGTCACCTCCTGGCTCATTTCCGGCATGAAATATTCCCTCTCCGGGCAAGTGGAGAACACCGTCGATTTTTTTCTGCGCGCGGTCAGGAAGTAGCTCCTCTATTTCACATTTACGCGCTCTAACGCTTATGTCCATCGCTAAATGCCTCAGAAACGGGACGTACGTTATGTAACGCTTGTCAGACTGCTTATTTTGGTGTTTTCATGCGGAAAATCGCTGCATTCGACCCAATAGCGTGACTGGCAAGCGTTAGATTTGAAAAGTCCTGCTTTTGGCCCAAATAAGCTCGCTGATAAGCGTTAGCGCCTATGCAAAGGATCAGACGCGCACATTTCGGTAGTACCTACTACAAGGATCAGACGCGCTCACTCTGTCATGTTCCATTCTACCTCTACTCTGGAAAGGAGTTGGCAAGTATGCATGTGGTGGTCATCCTGAAACAAACCTTCGATACGGAGGAGAAAATCGTAATTGCCGGCGACAAAGTCAGCGAGGACGGCGTCAAGTTCGTGATCAACCCTTACGACGAATACGCCGTGGAGGAAGCGCTTCGCCTGAAGGAGGAGCAGGGCGGCACGGTGACGGTTGTGTCGGCCGGGCCGGAAAGAGCGGCGGAAGCGCTACGCACCGCGCTGGCGATGGGAGCTGACGAGGCCGTGCGGATCGCTACAGAGGCGATCGATACGGATGAATACAGCATCTCCCGCCTGCTCGCCGCCTTCCTGCAAACGCTGGACGTTGACCTGGTCCTGGGCGGCAACTTTTCGGTCGATAACGGCGCAGGGCAAGTTGCCGTGCGCATCGCCAAACTGCTCTCGCTCCCCCACGTCTCGTCGATTACCAAGCTCATCGTGAACGGGGACCGGGCCACTGTCGTGCGGGATGCCGAAGGCGACGCCGAAACGCTGGAGGTGACGCTGCCCGCCGTATTCACAGCGCAGCAAGGTCTAAATGAACCCCGCTACCCCTCGCTCCCCGGCATCATGAAAGCCAAGAAGAAGCCGTTCCGCGAGCTGTCGCTGAGCGATCTGGGACTAAGCGACCGCGAGATCGCGCTGAAAACGCAGCGAATCGCCCTCTCTCTGCCGCCGGCACGTCAAGCCGGCAAGCTGCTGAGCGGCACGCCCGCCGAACAAGCGGCGGAATTGGTTCAGCTGCTGCGCACCGAAGCCAAGGTCATTTAATTCATAAGGAGGCGTCAATCATGAGCAAAACGTACGTGGTGATCGTCGAAACGAAGGATGGCAAGCTTCGCCAGGTTTCCCTGGAAGCGCTTCACGCTGCGAACCTGCTGCGGGAGGAAGGCGATCGCCTCGCGGCAGTGCTGCTTGGTCACCAGATCGATGAGGCCGCATCCGAGCTGGCCTTGTATGCGACCGGACAGGTGCTGGTACTGGATCATCCCGAGCTCCAAGCTTACCAGCCGGAGCTTGCATTCGAAGCGGTTATGCAGGCTCTGGCAGCGCTGCCAGACGGTCCGCGGGTCATCCTGCTCGGGCATACCTCCATAGGCCGCGATTTGGCTCCCCAGCTTGCCGCCCGGCTTGCCTGCGGGCAAATTTCCGACGTTACCGCCATCCTCAAGGACGGCAACGGCATCTCCTTTACACGTCCGCTGTATGCCGGTAAAGCCTTTGAGCAAAAAGCGCTGGCAGACGGCACCGGAATCGTAACGATTCGTCCCAATAACCTTCCCCCCGCTGCCCCGATGGCAACCCCGGGCACGGTCGTGACGCTGACATTCACCCCGCCGGCGTCGATTCGCACGACGCTCAAAGAGGTCATTCGCAAGGTGTCCGGCAAGGTAGACCTCACTGAAGCGAAGATCGTCGTATCCGGGGGGCGCGGCGTCAAGAGCGCCGACGGCTTTAAGGTGCTGGAACAACTGGCGGACAGTCTCGGCGGAGCTGTCGGAGCCTCACGCGGGGCTTGTGACGCCGGTTACTGCGACTATGCGCTGCAGATCGGCCAGACCGGCAAGGTGGTGACGCCGGAAATTTACATCGCCTGCGGCATCAGCGGGGCGATCCAGCATCTCGCCGGCATGAGCCAGTCGCGGGTGATCATCGCGATCAATAAAGATCCCGAGGCTCCGATCTTCAAAGTAGCCGATTACGGGATCGTCGGGGATCTTTTTGAAATCGTCCCTTTGCTCACCGAGCAATTTAAGGAAATCCTCGCCGAAAGGAACGCCTAGCCGAATAGAACAAATGCCTGCATCGCGAGATGCAGGCATTCTGATTGTTATTGGAACATTTGGAAGAACGATCGCAGCACCTTGCCGAAGCTGCCGGTTCCAGTGCGGGCATTTTGCGGACGTTCCGGAACCACTCGCTCCGTATAACACCGGGGTTCGCCGGGTTTCTTCAACAACCGATGATACGCCTGGATCTCTCTTTCCCTCCGATAAAACTCCTCGTAATTCATGGGATAACCTCCTTGCCTCCAGGGCCGGTAACGCCCGCCCTTCTGGATATCTCCATTATCTGCTTCAAAAGCAGGAAGAAAAAGAGTATACTATTCCAAAGTCATTTCCCCTTTTGTACCGACAAGGCATAAACGGGGTCAACCGGAGGTGGATGGTGTGTTGACCGCAGAGCGTTATATGACATTGCTGAATCATTATTCCGAGCAGGGCGGCGATTCGGCGGAACTCCGCGAAGTTGAGGTGGCGCTGGAGGACTTAACGAAGCTGTTTCACTGTACGGAGCGGAACGTGAAGCTGATTATTCGCAAGCTCCAGGAGGAAGGTCTGATTGATTGGTCCCCGGGAAGGGGGCGCGGGCACCGATCCCGCTTGATTTTTCGGGCGAACCGCGAGAATTTCATCATTGAACTGGCTCAGAAGCTGGCGGAAAAAGGGGAATATCGTTCGGCATTCGAATTCCTTCACCAGCACGAGGGGGACATCCATGCGCGGGAACGGTTCATTCAATGGCTGAATGACCAGTTTGGGGCGGACAAACAGCTGGCCGCGGGCCAGAGCTGCCGGGACATCTTTCGCCTGCCGGTATACAAAGCCCCGCTCACGCTGGATCCTGCCGATCTGTTCTATGGTTTCGATTCGCATCTCGTTCGGCAAATTTTCGACCGTCTCGTTCAATATGACCAAACGAAAGGCCAGGTGTCCGGCATGATCGCCCATCATTGGGAGCCTGACGAGACCGGCACGAAGTGGACGTTCCATTTGCGCAAAGGCATCCGCTTCCATCATGGAAAAGAGCTCACGGCGGAGGACGTCGTTTTCACCTTTTCTCGGCTGAAAGCGAATTCCACCAACCGTTGGCTCCTGTCGACCTTGGACCGGATCGAAGCGCTCGACTCGCGAACTGTCGTCTTCAGGCTGCGGCAACCGAACTGGCTGCTTCCCCGCTTACTCTGCTCCTCCAGCGCTTCCGTCCTTCCCGCCGATTTCCTTGGCAAGGATGAATCAGAGTTCTGGCGGTTTCCGAGCGGGACCGGCCCTTTTCGGCTGACGCACTGGAGCTCCAACCGGATGGAGCTGGAGGTTCATGCAGGGTATTTCCTCGGTCGCCCTTATTTGGACGGCGTCACCCTCGTCTTTCTGCCTGAGGATATCCCGAATTCCTCCAAGCTGAAGTGGGAGCAGTTGATCGTTAATGATTCCCGTGTCCCCGCCCGGGCCGGAGACGATTGGAGAAGAATCGAAACGTTAAACCGGGGTTGTTCGATGATCTCCTGGAATCGGAATCGGCTTGGCCCGCAACAGACGCTTGCTTTCCGGCAAGCGGTCAATCTGGCGATCGACCGCCCCGGCATGATCAAGACCACGGGCAAGCCGGGGTATCCGGCCCGCAGTTTTCAGCCGACCGATGACACGGCGCTGGGCATCCATCGGCATGATCCGGCCGCAGCCCGGCAGTTGCTGGAGGAATCGGGGTATACGGGCGAGCCGATCCGCCTGGCAGCTCATTATCTCGAACGCGAGGATGCCGAATGGATTAAGTCGCAATGTGCGTTGATCGGAATTCCGGTTGAAGTTGTGTACCACAGCAAAGCCGAGATGGCGAAATCCGCCGCGCGGGAATCCGATGCGATCCTGATGTGCCTCGTCTTTGCTGAAGACGAGGTGTGCGAGTTGGAAAGCTACTTGCAGGAAGACAGCTTCATTCGTCTGCATATGCCGCCGGAGCTGAGCCGCTGGGTGTTTGGGATCGTGGACGAGGTTTTTGCCACGGATATGCCGGAGAAACGCCGGGCGCTGCTGCAGCAAATCGAATACCGGCTGCAGGAGGAGGCGCAGGTGACGTTTCTCGTGCACGGCTTGCTGAACACGTATGTTCACCCTTCGATCCGCGGCCTGGTGATCAATAATCTCGGCTGGATGGACTTCAAGGATATCTGGCTTACCTCATCCCCCTCTGCGGGATAAACCGTAAAAAAAGCGTTTGGCCTCTATGCCAAACGCTTTTTTGCCTATCTGTACACCTTCATCCGGCTGTCAATCGGCGCAAATTCCTGATCTCCCGCCGGGGCCTCTATATTCCCAAACGGCATTTGTGCAATCAGCTTCCAGGATTCCGGGACGCCCCATTCCTTCCGCACCTCATCGTCAATTAACGGATTATAGTGCTGCAGGGAAGCGCCCACGCCTTCATCCGACAAGGCCGTCCAAACCACATACTGCAGCATGCCGTTGGATTGCTGCGACCAGACCGGGAAGTTGTCTGCATACAAGGCAAATTGCTGCTGCAGCCCTTCGATCACCGCCTGATCTTCATAGAACAATACAGTGCCGCGGCCGCTGCGGAAGCCGGCCATCTTCTCTTCCGTCGGACCAAAGCTGTCGGCCGGGACGACTTTGCGAAGCGTCTCCTTCGTAAGATCCCAAAGCTTGTCATGCTGCTCATTCAACAATACGACAACCCTGGCGCTTTGCGAGTTAAAGGAGGAAGGGGAATAAAGCACTGCATTTTTCACAATTTCCTCGATTCGGTCCTCAGAAATTTGAATCTCTTTGCCAATGGCATAGATGCTTCTTCTTGTTTTGACTGCCTTCCATAAATCGCTCATTTTTAATCGATCGCTCCGTTTCTGTCTGAAAGATTGGGGATGGAACCCCTCTTAATGTGTCCCGCCGAACCTGAATCCAACCCGCCCTCAAGGTTTCTTGAGCTACTCGCTGATCAGCTTCAATCCCATGGCAGCGCCTAATATAAAAGCGATAAACAGCAATCGCCGCCATTCGCGGGATTCCCCGTATAAGATCATCCCCGCAACGGCGCTTCCCGCCGTGCCGATTCCCGTCCATACCGCATAAGCCGTTCCCATAGAGATGGTTCGCATCGCCAAGGTCAGCAACAAGAAGCTGAGCAGAAAACCTCCCGCCATCCATACGTAGGCACCAAGGCTTTTCCGCGTATTGATTTTGTTGATTCCAATCACGCCCAAGACTTCACCAAATCCGGCAATCCCAAGCAGAATCCAATCCATCGTCTAAGCCTCCCCTTCCTGCGGTTTCTCGCCATCTGTCACCAGCTTCAGGCCTATCACGCCCACCAGCAGAAGCAGAATGAGCAGCAGCTTAATCCACCGAAACGGCTCTCCAAACAGCGTCATTTCCGTCAATACCGTACCTGCGGTTCCAATCCCCGTAAAAACGGCATAGACCGTACCGATCGGAAGCCGGCGGCCGGACAAAATAAGCAAGTACATACTGAGCACGATACAGACGGCGGTCCCGCTCCAGCTCAGCACATCTCCGGCATGCTTCAGACCGATCACCCATCCGATTTCAAATAGACCGGCAATGCCAACGAATCCCCAATCGCGTTTCATGCTGCACCTCCCCCTCTTTCAGGAAAAAAATAAAGCCCGAAAGATATCAAAAAGCGATATCTCCCGGGCTTTTGTCCCTCCGTGTCCACGGCACATTCGGCGGCCGCGCGTTTCCTCTTGGACCAGACCGGCAGCACACTCCGCCGCGGAACCCTAGGAAACGATTCGATTGCTATCTTACCCGATTCCCGGTAACGGGTCAAGGGATGGTCATAAAATCAGGTCTAAAACCTGATACTATACAACAAAATTCTGCGTACTTGTAAGTTGTAATCCGATCGACTAACATGGATATTGACAATGGTTTATTGAAGTTGTTTTTAACCAACTAAAGGAGTGATTTCCATGAGCGTTCAACTATTTTCTCCGTATACCCTCAAAGGGGTGACGTTTAAAAACCGGATCGTTATGTCCCCGATGTGCCAATATTCTTCCCCGAACCGTGACGGGAAAATCGACGACTGGCACCGGGTCCATTATGCCTCCCGCGCCGTCGGCGGCGTCGGCCTGATCATCGTCGAAGCGACGGCCGTCGTGCCGGAAGGCCGGATCTCGTATCAGGATCTTGGCATCTGGAGCGATGAGCACGTGTCCGGGCTTAAGGAGCTCGTTGGCCTGGCACATCGCAACGGCGCGAAAATCGGCATTCAGCTGGCTCATGCCGGACGGAAAGCGGAGCTCGAAGAGACGATCCTCGCCCCGTCGGCGATCCCGTTCCCGGAGAAGAAAACGCCGAAAGCTGCGGATGCCGAGGATATCCGGCGGATTGTCGAGGGCTTCCGCGATGGGGCCCGCCGGGCGAAGGAAGCCGGGTTTGACGTGATCGAAATCCATGGGGCACACGGCTATTTGCTGAACGAATTTCTGTCGCCGTTAACGAACCGCCGGGAGGACGAATATGGCGGGAACGCTGACGGCCGGTACCGTCTGCTGAGCGAGGTCATCGAGGCGGTGAAATCCGTGTGGTCCGGCCCGCTGTTCGTGCGGGTTTCTGCGAACGAATACGATCCTGAGGGCAACTCGCTGGAGCAATATATCGATTATTCCCGCCGCATGAAGGCGCAGGGCGTGGACCTCATTGATTGCAGCACCGGCGGAGTCGTTCCCGCTCGAATTCATGCGTATCCGGGATATCAAGTGAACCTGGCCGAGCAAATTCGCCGGCAGGCGGACATCGCTACCGGAGCGGTAGGTCTGATCAGCGATCCGACGCATGCCGAAGAGATCCTTGGCAACGGGCGGGCGGATCTGATCTTCCTGGGCCGCGAGCTGCTGCGCAACCCTTATTGGGCGTACGAAGCCGCCGCCGCGCTGGGCACGACGCTGGAGCGCCCGGTTCAATACCAAAGAGCCTGAACCCATGATGAATTCGGGCCCGTTCTCGCTGCCGGCGAGCGCGGGTCCTTTTGCTTGACCTGGCATGGAGGGTTTCGGGGTTTCGGGGTTTCGGAATTCGAGAACTCCCTTCCCTTCGGCGGGATCGTGAATGCCTTCTTGTCAAAACCTGACTTGGTTTTCCTACAGCAGAGCTTTATAATTTGAAGAGTGTAAAATTGTTCATATGACCGAGGAGTTGTTCTTGAAATATGTCGAATCGTCCCTATGGCAAAATCCTGATTATGACGGCGGTGGAAGCCGAACAACAGGCAGTCCTGCGCGGACTTGGCGGATATGCACAGGCCGAGGTGCAACTGGCTGGCGTGGGTCCGGCATCCGCGGCGGCAGCTACGGCGGCGGTGCTGGCCCGTGCGGCTCTTGAAGCCGGCGAAGCGTACGACCTGGTCCTCAGCGCCGGAATCGGCGGGGGATTCAGCGGGGTCGCCGAGGTCGGCTCACTTGTGATCGCAAGCGAAATCATCGCCGCCGACCTCGGTGCGGAGACGCCAAGCGGCTTCGCCGGCGTGGACGAGCTGGGCTTCGGCTCGCCGCGAATTGCCGTTGCGGACGAGTTGGCGATCCGCTGGACGGCGGCGCTTCGGACCGCTGGACGACCGGTCCATTACGGTCCGATCTTGACCTTGTCCACGGTTACGGGGACGGCGGAAACAGCCCGCTCGCTCGCCGAGCGATATCCCGGGGCCGGCGCGGAAGCGATGGAAGGCTTCGGCGTAGCTGAAGCTGCACGCCAATATGGCGTGCCCGCGCTCGAGCTGCGCGCTATCTCCAACGCGGTGGGTCCGCGTCAGCGGGAGTTGTGGAAGATCGGCGATGCCCTGCAGGCATTAGAGCATGCCTGCGCTAAACTACCGGAGGTGCTGCAATCATGAATATCGCTTTTTCTCCTTGTCCTAATGATACTTTTGTGTTCCATGCCTGGGTCCATGGCTTGATCCCCGGAGCTCCTGAGCTGGAGGTTACCTATGCGGATATTGATATTACGAACGGGTGGGCGGATTCCGGCACCGGACCTGAGGTGCTGAAGATTTCGTATGCTGCCCTGCCTTGGGTGCTGGACGACTACGCACTGCTGCCTTGCGGCGGAGCGCTGGGCCGCGGGTGCGGTCCGCTCGTATTGACGGCGGGCGCTGCTTCGCCCTCCGACCTGTCTGGCCGCCGTGTCGCGGTTCCCAGCGAACGTTCCACCGCCTATCTGCTGTTCCGTTTATGGGCAGCCCAGCACGTTCCGGGAGGCGTTGGTGAAATCGTGGTAATGCCGTTCGACGAGATCATGCCGGCTGTGAAACGCGGCGACATCGATGCTGGCTTGGTGATCCATGAAGCCCGCTTCACGTATCAAAACTACGGTTTGAACCTGCTCCAGGATCTGGGGAGTTGGTGGGAATCCGACACGGGCTTGCCGATTCCCCTTGGCGCCATCATCGCCCGCCGCTCCCTGGATCTTGCGTCGATTGCCCGCTGGACGCGGGAATCCGTCGAGTATGCTTGGGCGCATCCGGACGCTTCGGCCGAGTATGTGATGAGCCATGCGCAGGAAATGTCCCCCGAGGTCACGCAAGCCCATATCGGACTGTACGTGAATAAGTATACGGCCGATCTGGGTGACGAGGGGTACGCAGCGATCTCCGGTCTGCTGGACCGGGCGGCCGCTGAAGGTTTGGTGCCGAAGATCGATCCGGCCAAACTGAAAGGGAACGGGTGGGCATGAAGCTACAGCCTGTCGGGAATAAGGTGATAGAATAACGTTGTTTCAACTGTTCGCTGACTATTGCCCGATATAGCGTTGTTTTATCCTCTTATTGGCGAGAACCCCGATTAAATTCTGCCCTTTTCGCCCCCATAAGAGGATTTCACAATGCTATTTTTCGCCAAGGTGGGGATTTGTCGTAGATAGCGTTAATATTTCACCCTAAAGGGTACATAAAAAGGAGCCGCTCTCGGCTCCTTCATTTTTTCGACTAGCCCTATGCCCCGCCGCCAAACCGTTTGCGATATCCGCACTTCCGGCACAGCTCCTCCACCGCTTCGCGCCGGGAGAAACCTTCGTACAGCCGGTTCGCTCGCTCGCCTTCAACGATCTCCGAAAATGGCGTTTGATACACATTCCCAAGGTTAATCACGCCTTCCCCATCCAGACAGCATGGAATCACCGTGCCGTCCACGAGAATCCCGGCCTGGTTGCGAAGCGCATGGCAGAAGCCCTTTCCATCATCTTCCGGGGCCCGTAAATCCGGCCATTCGAATTCATGATCCTGGTTCAGATAAATGCGCTCGGCTAACTTCACACCGCTGCCCGGCACAACCTTCTCTTCAATCCGGTAATCCAGGTTGAATTCTTGTTCTATGATCTCCAGAGTTGCCCGGTTTCGCATGCGCTGCAGGTTCGTCTCATTATCCCGGGTCAAATTCCACAGGCGGAACGAGACAATCAGCTCGGATGAAGCGACCGCCTCACGCACGAAAGACAACACATTTCTCAAATAACCTTCCCGGTCGGTCGAACCCTCATGCCCGTCAAAGCTGTGCAGCGAGAAATTCATTTGCCGAAGCGCCGGCTTGCCAAGC
This sequence comes from Paenibacillus phocaeensis, assembly GCF_900021165.1. Lineage (GTDB taxonomy): Bacteria > Bacillota > Bacilli > Paenibacillales > Paenibacillaceae > Fontibacillus > Fontibacillus phocaensis. The sequence continues at coordinate 88,669 of NZ_FCOQ01000024.1, forward strand.
AGCTTGTGACGCATTTTGGGAAGCAGCGTGCCGTTGGTTGTGATGTTGACTTTGAACCCTTTTTCATGGCTGATCTCGAGCAGTTGGTCGATCTTGGGATGCAGCAGCGGTTCCCCTTTGACGTGAAAATAAATATAGTCCGTATGCGGTTTGATTTCATCCAGGATCTTGCGGAAGTCCTCAACCTTGATAAACTGCGCCTGACGATGGGTCGGAGGACAGAAACTGCAGGCCAGGTTGCAGATGCTGGTCGTTTCGATGTAGAACTTTTTAAACTTTTTCATGATGACCTACTTCGTTAAAATTTTTAGTTTATGTCCTATTCTATCAATTAATCGCCATCAATAAAAGCTCATGTGATTTTTGTGCGCTTTATAGTAATTCAGCCGGTCCTCTAAAGTGCCGGTGTGGAATTCGAACATGTGCCCGTCAGGGTCCAGAAAATAAATTGATTTCTTGTCGCGTGGATCTCTTTCACGTCCCGGCAGTACTTCGACGTTCAAATCCCGCAGCCGGTTCGAAAATGCCTCGAAATCCCGCTCATCGATTGTAAACGCGATATGCGTATATGTACGGGGCTGTTGGTCGCGCGGAACCTCCTCCTGATTCAGAGCAATCCACAGCCCGTCCAGGTCAAAGTAAGCCAGCTTCCGGCCTTTGACTAAAGGGGCAGCTCCAAAGACCTGCTCATAAAACATCATCGACCGATCCAGGTCGGATACGGAAAAACAGAAATGATTAATGCCCTTAACTTTCATAGTGCTCCCCCCTGCTTACTAAAAAAGAAGGTGACAAGGCTAACGCCCTGCCACAAAATCCTTCATGATTTGCTTCACGCCGTCCGGTCTGGCTGTCGGGATCAAGAGGTGGCTTGTGCGGTAATCCGCACGATTTCCACGATGATCGGCGTGCCTGCCCTTATCATATCCTGCCCCAGCTCCAGCGTCAAAACCTGAGGCTCCAGTGTGTACAACCTGCTTTCCTGCAGCATGCCGTTGATGAAGAGATTTGCATAGGCTCCTGATCCGAATCCGGCAAAAGCCAAAGGCGAATTCCCCGCATCATCCGTAAATTGTTCGGCGGGAATCTCGATGGCCCCGATCAGATCGGCGGGTGGCGCGTAAAAGTAGCGAAACACCGCAGAGCTAACCACGNCGTCGGGCATTGCCCCTGCCGCGATGGCCAGGCGCTCAGCGCGCCGGAGCTCCTGGCGATAGCGTGCGAGGAGCAACATCGCTTGCCGAAGCTGCCTTCGCAGAAGAGACGCGCTCCGCTTCCTTCGACAGCGGTGTCCTTTGGCTGCACACGGTTTGCCCTTCCGGGCTTCTGTCCGCCGCGTATGAACCCGCATCGTTCCGTTACATCCGGCTTTTTTCTTCGTTCCCATCGGTGCTTCCCTCCGGCAGACCTTAGTTCCCCGCACGATTCCTACCATATCCTATGATTGGTTGGTCATAAGTGTATGGGCAAATCCCTGGATGGACAGATCGAAAATCCATATTAAACAGAGGCCTTACGCCGTTTCTAATCTCACTCTCCCAACATTAAATATGTTGTATCGAATCTCTTGATACGATCCTAGATTAGGAGGTGAACCTACATGCCTGTCATTAAACCGGTATTTACAGCAGTGGCGTCGGTTCCGGTTGCTTCTGGCGGCGCAATCACGACCACAGTGACACCGTCAGTCACCCGATACTTCGCCACCTTGACGGCCGGCATGATCGGCGCAACGGATACGACCATTCCTGCCGGCAGTTTCGTCGACGATACGGATGCCGCAGTCACGGATTTGCCCGAGCTCACCGGCAGCGATTATTTCAACGTCTATATCAACGGCGTCATCCAACAATCCTCGTTGTCAACGCTGTCGACGGCCAGTCTTGTGCTGAGCACCGTTGATCTGACGGCCGGGATCCCGATCCAGCTTGAGGTAGGCAGCTTCAGCGGCGTGGCCTCCACGATCACGACGCAGCCAACGATCTCCGCGCCAACCATTACGATCATTACGTAATCGCGTATTGACGAGCGGTCCTGTAATCGCATAAAATGGTGCCAGCGCTCTAAGGCGATGGAGTTCGCCGGAACCGTTCGTTTGATCGAACTGATGACTCCTACCAGAACCTCTGGTAGGAGTTTGTCTATTTATTTTCAGGAGGTGGACTGCAGTGAACATCCTTGCATTGATGATCGGCGGATTTCTCGGAACCCTGCTTCGTTACGGACTCTCCCTCTGGATACCAAGCGTTGGCGCATTTCCCCTTCCCATTCTGCTCATCAATTGGGCCGGATGCTTATTTCTCGGCTGGCTGCTAACCGTCAGTGCCATCCGGAACCTCCCCTCCAGCGTGCGCTTAGGTGCAGGGACGGGGTTCACCGGCGCCTTTACAACCTTCTCCACCTTCACGGTGCAAACCGTTGACGCCATACATAACGGGCATCTTGCGGCAGCGCTCTCCTACCTGCTGGCCAGCTTAATCGGCGGTCTCTTGATGGCTTGGGCCGGGGTTGCTTTGGGGCAAAAGGCGCGGAATTCGAAGGCAGGTGAGTCCAAATGATCGGCATCGTTGGACTTGGCGGAATTCTTGGCACGCTCCTGCGTTATTATTTGGGACAATGGGTGTCCAACCGGACGCAGCCCAGCGGTTCACAATACCCTTGGGGAACCTGGGTCATCAATCTCAGCGGATCGCTGCTGCTTGGCATCTTAGCAGGCCTTCACGCTCGGCACGCCTTGCCCGAGTGGAGCTGGATGATGTTCGGGACGGGCTTCTGCGGTGCCTACACGACCTTCTCTACCTTTGGTTATGAAACGGTGACCCTAATCACGAAAGGCTATAAATTACAGGCTGCCGTTTATGTTCTCACCTCGGCGCTGCTTGGCTTGGCATTCGCTTGGCTGGGCGGCCGGATTGCCGCCTAAAGCCAAAAACGCTTACGAAGCAGGCATAAGCCCTTATCACGATCAAGCGTACCGGCGGCTGCATACAATACAGCAAATCCGCGAACATGCGAGAAAAGGTGATTTCTCTTGGCCAGTTTTCGTAAAGCTTATTTGCTAAAACAACGCATCGCCAGAACCATGCTGAAGAAGAACGGCGTCCATGGCGTTGGCGTCGGCCTGCAAGACCCCAAACGCCCCAAACGGGGAGCGGCGATCATTGTCTATGCCGATCCCTTGACAACCTCCGCCTCCTCCAGGAAAAAAGCAAAATCCAAACGCACCACAGCTTTACCTCGCTACCTGAAGCCTCGGTCCGGCGTCCCGTTTCGAATCGTCCGTTCCCCCCGATTCTGTAAGCGAGGCGGAAACGGCAACGGAAGCCGGTTCACCCGCCGAATCCGTCCGGTTATAGCAGGGTACAGCGTCGGAACTGCAGATTCCTCCGGCACAGCCGGCCTGGTCGTCAGTACAGACCCGAAGGGGCACAGCCGCTTAATCCTGAGCAACAACCATGTCCTCGTCAATAACAATACCCGGCGATTCTCGCCAACGATTCAGCCCGGCGGTGCCGATGGAGGCACTGTTCTCAAGGATCGGATCGGTCAGTTGGACCGCTTCACCAAGCTGAGTCGCCATCGGCCGAATTACCTGGATGCGGCTACATCGAGACCGTTAAGACGTTCTCTGATTAAGCCGGCTTACGCAGTTTTCGGGACTGTCCCTGGCCATGTCCGCTCCTACAAAGTAGGGGATCGACTCAAGAAGGTTGGACGTACGAGCGGAGTCGTAACCGGTAGGGTGGAATCGATTCATACCGATGTGCAGGTCGACTACGGGGAATATGGTAATTTGGGAACGATCACCTTCAAGGACCAGAGCATTATCCGCGGCAAACGTCCGGTGTCGCTGGAGGGCGACTCCGGTTCCGTCTGGTTGACGCGCAAGGGAAATCTCGCGGCTGCGGTTAATTTTGCCGGATCCGAGAACGGATTGCTGTCGATCTCCTATCCCATCGAATGGTTCATGCAAGTATTCGGCGCCCGTGTTGCCAAACCCGCATCCGGCCGCCTGCTTCGTCCCCAAAGAGGGAAATCCGGAAAATATATGTGTATCCGACCGCTGCCCGCGAAGCTTGTCAAATCCCTCCGGCCGATTCTGGCATCTCCCCGCACTCTCCGACGCTGAGTATAGTAAAAAAAGCTCCCTAAGGTGGTCCTTAGGGAGCTTTGCAATGTTACTCCATAAAATCCTTCAACCGCTTGCTGCGGCTTGGATGCCGCAATTTACGCAGCGCTTTGGCTTCAATCTGGCGGATCCGTTCCCGGGTCACGCCAAACTCCTTGCCGACCTCTTCCAAGGTCCGCGTCCGGCCGTCATCCATTCCGAAGCGCAGCCGAAGCACATTCTCCTCACGTTCGGTCAGCGTATCCAGCACTTCTTCCAGTTGCTCCTTCAACAGCTCATACGCCGCGGCTTCCGCCGGAGCCGGAGCATCGTGATCCTCGATGAAATCGCCCAGGTTCGAGTCATTTTCTTCTCCGATCGGCGTCTCCAGCGATACCGGCTCCTGCGCGATCTTCATAATCTCGCGCACCTTATCCGGCGTGAGATCCATTTCCTTGGCGATTTCCTCCGGAGTAGGCTCGCGCCCGATCTCCTGCAGCAGTTGCCGGGAAATCCGAATGAGCTTATTGATCGTCTCCACCATGTGCACGGGAATCCGGATCGTTCTAGCCTGGTCAGCTATTGCCCGAGTAATGGCTTGACGAATCCACCAAGTGGCATAGGTACTGAACTTAAACCCTTTGGAATAATCGAACTTCTCCACCGCTTTGATCAAGCCCATATTGCCCTCTTGAATCAAGTCCAGGAAGACCATCCCGCGCCCGACATAACGGCGAGCGATGCTGACCACCAGTCTAAGGTTCGCTTCGGCCAAGCGGCGCTTCGCTTCTTCGTCGCCGTTCTCGATGCGCTGCGCAAGCTGGATTTCTTCCTCAGCGGATAACAGAGGCACCCGTCCGATTTCTTTCAGGTACATTCTTACCGGGTCATCAATTTTAATCCCTGGCGGTAACGTCAGATCGTCGGTGTATTCCATTTCGTTATGCTTCAAATCCTCTGTCATCTTCCAGACCCCCACCCTAAAAAATGAAAAAAATGCGAAAACCATTCTCTATCTCTAAGAACTGTTTATCCATTTGACAAATGATTGGTATTATGCTATTATTGAGGAGATTATTGCTTGTGTGCTTTGTGAGTGGCTATCCGTCATTTTACCACAGTTCATTAGGTTATACAAGTTTTATTTCAAGTTTTATTTTATAGGTTGCTCATGGAACGAGACGCTGATCCTTCAGGATCAGCGTTTTTTTGCGTTCCACTCTTTTTCATATTCGACGCAACCTAGTCCCGATCCTCCCAAGCCCGCAGTAAGGCCCCTTGGAAAATTTCCAACGGTTGTGCGCCCGATACCGCATATTTCCCGCGCAGTACGAAGAAAGGGACGCCGCGAATCCCAAGCCGTCTCGCTTCGTTCTCATCCTCGCGGACCGCGTCGGCATATGCATTTTGCTCCAGTATTTCCCGAACTGCAGGACCATCCAGGCCCACCTCTTCCGCCAAACGAACCAGCGTGTCCAATTCCCCGATATGCAGCGAGTCCGTAAAATAAGCCCGGAACAAGCGCTCCGTCATTTCCTTGGCCTTGCCTTGTTCCCCGGCGTAATGCGCGAGCCGGTGGGCATCAAACGTATTCGTCGGAACAATCGTGTCAAAATGATACGTCAGCCCTTCCCCTTGCGCCTGCTGCGCAACATTGCGGTTCGACTCCTGCGCTTGTTGCAAGCTAAGGCCGTATTTGACCGCCAACAATTCATGAATGCTTGACTCCGTGTCCTTCGGGGCCCCCGGATCCAACTCAAAGCTGCGATAGATAATTTCGATTTCATCCCGGGAATCAAATAATTCCAACGCCTTCTCCAGACGACGCTTGCCAATGTAACAAAACGGACAACCAAAGTCCGACCACACTTCGATTTTCATAATTCCATCTCCTCCTTTTAACCAAGCTCCTTATCGGATCAGTCCCCATTCGCGAGCCTGCTCCTCGGTAAGGATAAATTGTTCCTGCTCCCAAACCTCATCTTCTTTCGTGAGCCCGAATGCAGCTCTGACTTGCGGCCAAATTCCCTTTTCTATCGCTTCGGTTTGCGTGATGATGATTTTCAAGCGGGATCCTTCCTTTCCATCGCATCAAGTTTATCCCTATAAGATTACCTGAATCGAATCCCTTCAAACTTGCGGCAAACTATCGCCCCATCCCCAAGCTTATGGAAATTATATGCGTTTATGCAGAACTCATTTCGTCAGATGTGACTTGCTCGTCCCGGCCCGTTATAATGGACAAGAAGGATATCTTTTCCATACGAGGTGATTGGGATGAAAATTACTTATTGGGGACATTCCTGCATTCAAGTGGACACCGGGACACATCGGCTCATTATCGATCCGTTCCTGACCGGAAATCCGGCGGCAGCAGCGGCGGCAGATGACATTCAAGCCGATTATGTTCTTCTAACCCATGGTCACTTTGACCATATCGCCGATGCAGAGAGTATCGCCCGGCGTAACAACGCTCCGATTCTTGCCATTGTCGAGCTGGCCGATTATTATGCCGGCGCCGGACTCCAGACCGTTGGGATGAACCTTGGCGGGTCCCGCACCTTCCCCTTCGGGAAATTGAAGTGGGTCCCCGCATTGCACAGCTCGTCCGTGAACCGCGACGGCGTAAACCTGTATCTAGGCGTGGCGGCGGGCATCCTGCTCGAACTGGACGGATTTACGTTGTATCATGCCGGAGACACCGCGTTGTTCAGCGATATGAAGCTGGTGGGCTCCCGCCGTTCAGTAGACCTCGCCTTCCTGCCAATCGGCGACCATTTTACAATGGGACCGGAAGATGCCCTGACCGCAGCCGAATGGATCGGCGCGAAACATGTTGTCCCTGTGCATTACAACACCTTTAGCGGAATCGCCCAAGACGGGGAGCAATTTGTGTCGGAGCTTGCGCGAATCGGTATTCAGGGACACGCTCTGAAACCGGGGGAATCCCTCGATCGCTTCTAGGCACTGAACGGCTGAATACAGCAAATTGTTGCGCTTCTGCAGCAATTTGCTGTTTTTTTAATCCGCCAATTCCTTTCCGCGCGTCTCGGTCCCCAGCCAGAACACGGCAACCGCTCCGATCAGAATCGTCACGAAGAACATCCAGAAAATCCCCCCGATAGCGACCTCCCGGGCAACCAACATGCCGACCAAGTAAGGAGCGATGATCCCGCCGATCCGGCCAAACGAGGCCGCCAGACCAACGCCGGTCGTACGAACCCGGGTGGGGTACAATTCCGGAGTATACGCATACATGCCGCCCCATGCTCCCAGATTGAAGAAGGACAAGCAGATCCCGGCTGCGATCAGCATACCTTCGCTAGTCGCGTTGCCAAACCAGGCGGCACTCACCGCGGTAAGCACTAAATACAGCACCAGCACGAACTTACGTCCAAACTTCTCGATGAAATAAGCGGCCGTGAAATACCCCGGCAGTTGTGCTAACGTCATAATCAACACATATTCGAAGCTTTTCACCAGACTGAAACCTTTGAGCACCATCACCGAAGGCAACCACAAAAACATGCCGTAATACGAAAAAACGACGGTAAACCACAGAATCCATAGCATGACGGTCGATCTGCGGTGGGGCGAAGCCCAGACGGATTTGAACCTTTCGCGGAAGGAAGGCCCCTTCCCTTGTCTGGCCTGCTCTTTAAACCGGACCGGATCCTGAATCGACTTGCGCAAATACAGCGCATATAACGCGGGAATGGCTCCGATGATAAAAGCGGCTTGCCAGCCGTAATCCGGAATAACGAAATACGAGATCAGCGCGGATGCGATCCACCCGGCAGCCCAGAAGCTTTCCAGCAGTACAACGGCTCTCCCGCGTTCCCGGGCCGGCACCGATTCGGACACCAAGGTGGAGGCAACCGGCAGCTCCCCGCCGAGGCCAAACCCGGCGACAAAACGCAGGACGCACAGCACCGCAAAGCTGGTTGCAGCGGCCGATAAGCCGCTGGCCAATGAGAAGATCAACAGCGTCCATAATAAGACCGACTTGCGGCCAAACTTGTCTGCCATATAACCGGCAATAGCTGCGCCAAAGGCCATCCCGACGGAATTAATCGCCGTAAAGAAGCCGGTCTGCTGCGGCGTCAGGCTCCATTCCACCGCCAAGGCAGCGGCGATAAACGAAATGATACCGACATCCATCGCATCGAACATCCAGCTGAGTCCGGCGCTGAACAGCAGCTTCCGCCGCTTCGCAGCGGGTTGTCCATCGATGGCCTGTTCATGAGCGTTCAAACGGCTCACCCCCTGTCCAATGATTCTCTCTGTAGCTTATCCAAGACAGCCGCCAGTTCATGCTATGGCGTCATGCCGCTCTTCTTGTTGGAAATGACCCGATTCCTTGCAATAAAGGCAACGCCCAGGACGATCAGAAATCCGACATACGACAGGATCAGCTCTCGAAGATTGAATCCCGGGAATACGATCGAGGCGCTTAAAATACCAAACAGCCATATGCTCGAGAGGTTCCCGACCAGATTGGACCAGGTGTAAGACGCAAGCTTCAGATTGGAAATCGCCGACATCAACGAGATCAAATTATTGGGCATAATCGGAATCGTACGAAGGAAGATGACCGCCCATACCCCGTAACGGTCCAAGCCTCTTTGCCACTTCTCATATTTCTGCAGCTTGCCCATCCACCTGCGGTTAAACCAATCGGTAAAGAAATACCGGCACATCAGGTAAACCACCATCCCTGCCGCCGTTCCGGCAATCCAGCTCGCCAGCAAACCGTTCACAATCCCAAGCAGAGAGATATGCAGCATAACGATCGTGGCGAACGGAAAAAATCCGAACATCCCTTGCACCACGGCCAGCGGGATGGTTAACAGGAGGATTGAATATCCACCCAGATGGGTCGTCTCCAAAAACCAGTCCGTCATTTGTTTGATCCATTCGTTCAAATGATTCGTTCCCCATTCCCCGATCGCAATTTACGCATCCACCCGTTTTCCCAGGATCACCAAATCCCGTTCCACACCATCTAAATTGGCTACACGGGGCAGATGCGCCCAACGCTCGAAACCGAATTTCCCCAGCAGCTTGAGACTCGGCTCGTTGTGGCCAAACACAAAACCAAGCAGCGTATGCACTCCGATTCCGGGACTAGCTGCAATCGCCCGGTTCAGCAAAATTCCGCCGACCCCGCGGGAGCGGTAAGCTTCAGTGATGTAAATGCTGATCTCGGCCGTGCCGTTGTAGGCCGGTCGACCGTAAAAGGATTGAAAACTCAGCCAAGCGATGATCTGTCCACCGGATTTCATAACCCATAACGGCCGAAAGCCGGGGCTGTGCTCGTCAAACCACTTTCGTCTGGCTTCGACGGTCACCGGCTCCAAATCAGCCGTAACCATCCGTCCGGCGACGGTTTCATTATAAATCGCGACGATGGCCGGCAAATCCTGGGGGACCGCATCTTCAATCGTATAGTCGAACTCCAAATGTTCCGTCATATGTACGTGCTCACGATCCTTGAATAAGTTTGTTGTATAGCTTGATGATGCTAAAATGCATCCCTTCATGATATGTCGTAAAATTAATCAATTGTCCGACGGTTTCGATCCGGTAACCGCTGGAGGTCGAGTAAGGTTCGATGGGATCGTCAAGTCGTCCGGACAAGACGGTTCTCACTCGTTCGGGCTGAGCTTCCAGCACCGCAAGAATATCCTTCAAGCTTGGACTTTCCGAGGTCCATTCCAACGGGGTTGTTCCATTCGCGAACAACTCTTGATAGATCGCCGGTAGCTCGGGGATTCGTCCTGTGAAGGAAAATGCATATTTATCCATAACTAAAGCCAGATGACCCAAATTCCATAACATATGATTGCGGAAGCCTTCAGGAATAACCCGCACCTTCTCTTCCGGCAGGGTTCTGGCCAGCTTCAAAGTTTGTGCGCGTACGAATTCAAGCTGCCGCCAAATGGCTTGCTCCATATTTTTCCCTCCTAGTCCATTTCGTGCTTGATTTGAACGTAGTGTTCCACCGTCGGGAACGGATCGTAAAAATGATGAAGCAGCGCCTTCCATTCCTGGTATTCAGGTGATTGGCGGAATCCAACCTCATGGGCGGTAATCGACTGCCAGCGCACAAGCAGGATATATTTGTTCTCGGTCTCCACGCATTTATGGAGCTCATGACCTAAATAACCGTCCATCCGGCTGATAATTTGGGAAGCCTTGCGGAAGTGGCTTTCGAAATCATTGATCATGCCCGGCTTCACTTGCAGTTGAGCTACTTCAAGAATCATCCTCTGCATCCCCTCCGTTCAACTGATTATAGCACGGACTTAACGCTTTATGAATCCAAATCGCGGCAATAGAATCTTCCCTCATCGCTGTTGCTTGCCTGAGGTTTGTATATATGCTGTTCCGTCAGGAGAAATTAAAGGGAAGAACAAGGAGGTGTAGGGATTGGACAAATTTCTCGTCAAATTACTCGGCAACGGGATTATCCTGATCGCCATGCTGATGATTTTAAGTAACGCCTCGTTCATCTCGGCGCTGCTGACAGCCTTAGCGTTGTCCATTTTGGCCTATTTATTCGGGGACCTCTTCGTCCTTCCGCGGACGAATAATCTCATTGCAACCCTTGTGGATGCGCTTCTCGTCTTCGTTTTCCTGTGGGCGATTGCAGCGAACGCTAACTGGACGTTATCCGTCGGCGAAATCCTCGTAATCACCCTGGTTATGGGCGTATTCGAGTGGTTTCTGCACAGCTGGATGCTGCGTGACGGCATTCGCCGGGACAGCAGCGTACGGGTGCGTGACTCGCGGTAGTTGCTCCACACATTGCGAAAAGCGCGAGTCTGGGGCAACAGCCCCGAACTCGCGCTTTTGTGTGCGAACTAGCTCATTTAACCGCCCAGCATCACCCGGTCATCGGACAACTTGTGGCCGCTGATTCGCTCGAATTCGCCAAGCAGCCGTTCCATCGTCAGATCGCGTTTCTGCGTGTCGTCCACGTCAAGGATGATCCGGCCGCCATCCATCATAATCAATCGGTTCCCCAGACGGATCGCTTGTTCCATGTTATGTGTGACCATTAGTGTGGTCAACTGCAGCTCGCCAACGATTTCCTGCGTCAGCCGTGTTACCAGCTCAGCGCGCGCCGGATCCAGCGCGGCCGTGTGTTCATCGAGCAGCAGGATTTGCGGTTCGGTGAAAGTGGCCATCAGCAGGCTGAGGGCTTGGCGCTCCCCGCCGGACAACGAGCCGACCTTGGCGCGGAGCCGATTCTCCAGCCCAATGCCAAGCCGGCGCAACTGCTCCTGAAACATCACCCGACGTTTGGCATTAACACCGAGCGACAGGCCGCGTTGCTTCCCGCGGGAGAAGGCCATCGCCAAGTTCTCTTCAATCGTCATATGCGGCGCGGTGCCGGCCATCGGGTCCTGGAAGACGCGGCCGATCCACTTGCTGCGGCGATGTTCCGGGAGATGGCCGATGTCGACGCCGCCAAGGCGAACCTCACCGGCGTCCGGCTTGATCACGCCGGAGATCATGTTCATCAACGTGGATTTGCCGGCGCCGTTGCTCCCGATGACGGTGACAAAATCCCCCGGTCGCAGATGGAGGTTGACATCAATCAACGCGATCTTCTCGTCCGGTGTGCCGGGGTGAAACAGCTTGGATACCTGGGTTAGCTTCAGCATCAGAATCCACCCCCTGCGCCGTTTCGCCCATGGGCCTGGGTAATCTCGCCCGCCCGTCGACGGGCTACCGTCTTCTGCTTGATGTTTCTTTGCACGGTCGGAAGCACCAAGGCAATGATGACAATTACCGCTGTAATTAGCTTCAAATCCGTTTGTTCCAGCCATTCAATCCGCAGCGCTAAGGCTACGACGATGCGATAGACGACGGACCCGAGCACTGCCGCCAGCGTCGCCCAAAATACCGTGCGCGCCCCGAAAATCGCTTCCCCGATAATGACAGAGGCCAGCCCGATCACGATCATCCCAATCCCGGAGGAAATGTCAGCGAATCCGGACTGCTGGGCGATTAATGCCCCGGACAAAGCCACAAGCCCGTTAGACAAACTGAGTCCAAGAATGATGGTGTAATCCGTGTTGGCGCCAAAGCTGCGGATCATTCGTTTGTTGTCGCCGGTTGCGCGCAGGGCCAAACCGAGATCCGTTTTGAAAAACAAGTCAAGCAGCAGCTTGATCGCAATGACGATGATCGGCATGAACACCAGCGGCGACACCGTGCTGAACAGGGTGTCTTCTCCTAGCAAACCTACATTCGGTTTGCCCATGATCCGCATGTTGATCGAATAGAGTGCGATCATCATCAAAATCCCGGATAACAGTCCGTTAATCCGACCTTTGGTATGGATGAGTCCGGTGATGGCCCCGGCAGCCAAGCCGCCGAAGAAAGCCGCAATCGTGGCGATCCACGGGGAGCTTCCCCCCGTGATCATCACCGCGGCAATGGCGCCCCCGGTCGTAAAGCTGCCGTCCACAGTCAGGTCCGGAAAATCAAGGATCCGAAAAGTGATGTAGACGCCAAGCGCCATAAGCGCATACAGCAGGCCGGATTCCAGCGCCCCGAGCAGCGAGTTCATCATGATGAGTACCTCCTCAATAAATTAGGAGCGAGTGCGCCTATTCGATCAGATTGTTTGCCTTATCGTTGATTTGGTCCTTCATGGCATCGGTCACTTCAATGCCTTGCTCGGCCGCTGCTTTCAGATTCATGATCAAATCGAGCTTATCCGGTACTGTCACCTTCAAGTCGCCGACCTTTTTGCCGTTTTTCAAGACATCCACGGCCATTTGTCCCACTTGATAGCCATGGTCGTAGTATTTGAACCCAACCGTGGCAAAAGCGCCCTTCTCCACCGTATCCCGATCGCTTGAGAAGAACGGAAGGTCGTTCTCGTTGGCGACCTGGATCACCGTGTTAACCGCTTCGACCACCGTATTGTCCAGTGTAATGTACAGCGCATCTACCCGACCCACCAGCGATTCGGCCGCTTGTTTCACCTCTGACGTATTGGTGACCGAAGCCTTGACCAATTTGATGCCGTGTGCTTCCAAGGCTTTCTCCGCGTGGTCGGCCATAACAACCGCGTTCGGTTCGCCTTGGTTAAGCACCAGGCCGACCGATTTCACATCCTTGAAATTAGCGGCGACAAAGTCCATCAGCTTGGTAATCGCCTCCGGATTCGTATCCGAAGCACCGGAGATGTTCCCGCCCGGTTGATCCAGATTGTCCACCAATTTGGCATCGATCGGATCCGTCACCGCTGCGAACAGAATCGGTGAATTTTTCACCTGCTGAGCGACGGCTTGTGCCGGGGGTGTAGCGATCGCAAGAACCAGGTCGTACTTCTCACCTGCGATTTTTTGAGCGATTGTCGTATTGTTCGTTGGATCCCCCTGTGCATTGTTATAATCCAGCTTCAGGTTTTCCCCTTCGACGATGCCGGCGTCTTTCAAAGCGGCCATGAACCCTTCTCTCGTTGCGTCCAACGAAGGGTGTTCCACGATTTGCGAAATGGCGATCTTGTAGGAATCCTGGGTTGACTCCGCCGCATTCCCCGCATCTGCGGTATTCTCCGTTCCCGTAGTGCCGGTGTTCCCCCCGCTCGCTGCGTTGCCGTTCCCGTTTGTGTTGTTGCCGCAGGCGACCACGCCGACCAACAGCAGCGATAAGGCCAACCATACTCCGAGTTTCTTCCTCATATTTCCTTTCCCCTTTCTCTCTCATGAAATAAATGATTTGCAAGGTTGGAGCTGTAAAGCAGAATCCGATTAACGCTTTCGTCGATAAAAGGATTAAAGTGCCTATGGACATATATTCGTCCAACGCGGACACGAAGTATGATTTCTATATTAAATGGTGGTCAATTATCCGTCAATAACAGGTTATGGGACTTTGGTACTCCGCTTGACGTAAAAATAGAGCCGCCCCAAGCACATCCGGGATCCGGGCTGACTGGGGCAACTCCATCTAGTTCTTGTTTATTTTTTGGCGCTCATATAAATATGTTTGGCCAGAATCGCCTGAGGCGTGATCTCCAGCAGGCCAAAGCTGTATTTCGGCTCCCGCCGCTTGTCGGTTGGAGAACCGGGGTTAAACCACAACACGCCGCCGCTTTCGGCAAGATACGGCTTGTGGGAATGGCCGAACAACACAGCGTCTACCGGTTTGCCTGCAAAGATGCGCTCCGCGTTGTCCTTAGCTCCGTGACCGCCGCCGGGCAGATGGCCGTGGGTCAGCCCAATCCGCTTTCCGCCCAACTCTAGAATTTTATGCTGACCGAACCGGCGGATGATCTCCACCGGATCATTGTTGCCCGCCACGCCGTCTACCGGTGCCAACGCGGCAAGCTGTTCATAGACCTCCACCGTCACCCAGTCCCCCAGATGGAGAATCAGGTCACAGGTCTTGAACGTTCGCCTCAGTTTGGCAGGCAGCTCCGCCCCGCGGCGCGGCAAATGCGTATCCGATACGACCCCGATGCGCATAGGCGCTACCTCAACGGCGAGACGGCCATACGCACGCAAGTGTGCCAGCGCCCGCAGATAGCAATTGATAATGCCTGATCCATTCGCCGAAAATCCGAAGCCCGTCTGTCCAATATCCGTTTCATGCCTTACCCCTCCGTTTGTCAACACTTCAACTTACGCTTGCTGAATTCAGTGTAGCACGCCAGAAAACCGCAGACTACGCTGATTTCATATCCTTGCATAGCGTTTCAAATATACCCTTGCCTCATAAGGGCGAAGACGCAAATGAGACAAGTCCTCGTGCACCTCAGGTGCGTAGTTGGAGATCAGCAGCTCAATATCATTCAGCTCCATCTCCTCCACCGGCCACTCGAACACCGGCTCGAGCCCGCTAAAGTTTAAGATCACCAACAAGCGGCTGGTTTCCAGTGAACGAATAAATGCATAGATCTCCGGATGATCGGGAAGCAGCAGCCTGTATTCGCCGTAAACGATCACCGCATGCTGTTTTCTTAAGCGAATCAACGCTTGGTAGTAATGATAGATCGAATCCGGGTCGCTGAGAGCGCCTGCGACATGGATCCGCTCGTGATTCGGATTCACCGCAATCCAGGGAGTTGGGGCGGTGGTGAATCCGGCTTGCTGCCCGGCATCCCATTGCATGGGGGTTCGGGCGTTATCGCGGCTTTTGAGACGGATCGCCCGCAAGATATCGGCTTCGGGGACGCCGTTTCGCTTTTGTTCCTCGTAGAAGTTGAGGGTCTCCACATCGCGGTAATCACGAATGGAGCCAAACGTCACATTGGTCATCCCGATTTCCTCGCCTTGATAAATATACGGCGTCCCCTCCAGCATATGCAGGAAGGTTGCCAGCATTTTGGCCGATGGCACGCGGAAATCGTCGGAGTCGTTGCCGAATCGCGAAACCGAGCGCGGCTGGTCATGGTTGCACAAATAATTGGCGTTCCAGCCCCGACCGTGCAGCACTGTCTGCCAGCGGGTGATCACTTGCTTCAAATCCGTCAGCTTCCATGGAACCACCTCCCATTTGCCGCTGCCTGCTGACTCCGCATCCAGGAACATATGCTCGAACTGGAACGTCATATTCAGCTCGCGGCGGTCGTCCCCCACATAGTCCAGCGCCTGCTCGGGGCCTAATCCGGACGTTTCGCCTACCGTCATAATATCGTAGTAATAGAGCACGTTGTCATACAGATTTTGCAGGAGCGTATGTACGTCGTCCAGATTGGAAAACAGCTCATATGCCCGTACCGTCGGCATCTGCTGCGGATTATGCGCATCCGGCAGCCCTTTCGCCTTGGCGATATGCGCGATGGCGTCGAAGCGGAAGCCGTCTACGCCTTTTTGGAGCCACCACTGGATCATGTCGTGCAGTTCGCGAATCACAGCCGGATTTTCCCAGTTCAAATCGGGTTGATGTTTGGAATACAAGTGCAGGTAATATTCGCCGGTACGTTCGTCAAATTCCCAGACCGAGCCGCTGAAATACGACTCCCAATTGTTAGGCGGACCGCCGTTCTTCCCCTGCCGCCAGATATAATAATCCCGCTTGGGATTATCCGTGGACTGACGGGATTCCAGGAACCAGGGATGTTCATCCGAGGTGTGGTTCAGCACCAGGTCCATCATCAGCTTCATTCCCCGTGCGTGCAGTCCCTCCAGCAGCGCGTCGAAATCCTCCATCGTGCCGAAGGAAGGATCAATCTTGTAATAATCACTAATATCATAACCGTTATCATGCCCGGGCGATTGATAGATGGGACACACCCATACCACGTCGACCCCAAGGTCCTGCAAATAATCCAGCTTGGACAGGATGCCGCGCAGGTCCCCCACTCCGTCCCCATTGGAATCCTTGAAGCTGATCGGATAGATTTGGTACACAACGCTTTCCTTCCACCAAGTCCGCTTCATGTCCTCCGCCCTTTCCTATTTTCCTATAGCTATTTGCACCGGACCGGATTTGTATTACAAAAAAATCCCGGGAACCCGAGGTTCCCGAGATTACGTGCTGCCGAATCCTGTTAGGTGTACAGCTCCACCGCCTGCACATATTTGCGATGTACTTCCGCCCGCTCCGATTCCAATCGGCGTTTGGAGGTTTCCAGCTCGCGTTGCACTTCGCTTACCGCCGAACTTTGGGCCAGGACCTGGTCCAGGCTGTCGTTAATCTGTCCCTGTACCAACCAATCGGTGAAGAACCCGTCGAAGAAATAATCCGAAAATTTCAGGAATCCGCCGATTTCCAGGTTGGACGGCAAAGTCTCTCCAACGTCGCGAAGCTCCCGACTGAAGTGCTGCAGGCTTTGCCGAGCCACATGAAGATGGCTCATCGCCTCGTCAATCCGCCCGTGCTTGATATGGGTTGACAACATCCCACCGCCCAGCATATCGTACGTGCCCCAATTTTTCGCGGAGCGCAAATCCTCTTCGGCCGCCTCCAAATCATGAAGCGCCGACTGCCCGGCACGTACGGCTTCGTCAACCTCTTTAAGCTGAACGGTCAGGACGGCCTCGCGTTCAGCCAACTCGCGCAGCTCCTCATTTTCCTCCAAAATCTGCCGTTCCTTGGCTTGAAAAACACGCTCATAATCGTTCCGCCAAGAGCCGACCTCCAGCAGCTTCCGCTCGAGGTCGGTGACTTGCCGCTCCATGTCGCGAACCGCCGCATCGGCGGCATCAAACCTCATCTTCGCCTCCAGCACTTCCCGCTGCTCCCGATCCAGCTTCTCGGCCTTGTTGCCAAGCAAGGTCGCCAGCAGATTAGACAGCGACATCGCCGACAGCTTGCGGACGTCCTCTTCCTCCACGGCCAGTTTCTTCTGCCAACGGTCCCGTTCCTCTTCCAGGCCGGACAGCTCCTGCTGGAGCTCCTTGAGCCGCCGTTGCCATTTCTCCTGATTACGGCCTTTCTCCTTAAGTTCTGCCATTCGCGCGTTTAGTTCTTCGAACAAGCGGGGTTCCTCCTTCACCGCCGGAACTGCTATCCGGCCAAAGTGGTTTCACTATCCTGTTCTACGTGATTCGAAATGGAATGTTTCAAAGTGGCCCAGACCTACGCGCCGTTCGCCTCAGCGCTCTTCACGATTTCCTCGCACAGTCGGTGGGTCTCCAGGGAATCCTGCAGTGAAATGGCCGGCTCTCTCCCTTCGCTAACGCATGAGATAAAGTGATCGATGATTTGTACGAACCCCCGCCGATACAACACCGGATCCCAGTCTTTGAACGTCCATCGTTTGGCTTCGCCGCCGGCATAATGCTCCGTCGTATTCAGCCCGTCCACCCGCCATTTCTGGCCGGGGCTCATCACTTCGAGGATCTCGTCGTTCGCCCCCGAGTCGCGGTTCATGATCCCGATGCAGGTGAACCCGTCTCCTTCCAGTTGGAGCGTGACATGGTACAGCTTCCCTTCTTGAACGCGGGTCGAGACATTGACGTTTTGGACTTCGCCCGGAGCGAGGAACCGCAGGGTATCCACCACATGGATATAATCATCCAACACGAAGCGACGGGCGTAGTCCGGCGAAGGGGTGCGATTTTTCTGCAGCAGCACCAGCCGGCGGTCCGGCTGTTCCTTCAGAGCCGCATTCATCGGGGCAAAGCGGCGGTTAAAACCGGTCATGAGCAGCACGCCCTGTTGTGCCGCCAGCTCGCTCAGACGTTTGGACTCCTCGTAATGGTATGCAATCGGCTTATCCACATAGACGTGGATTCCGTTCTCGATCAGTTGCTCGACAATCGCCGGATGCGACTCTGTAGCCGAATGAACGAATGCCGCATCCACGCCGGCTTTCACCAGCTCGTCCACGCTGCCGACCGTTTCCGGGACGCGATATTTTGCCGCCAGCTTTAACAGGGTTGCTTGATTTCGCGTACTAAAGACAAGGTCGATATCCTCCCTCGCCGTTATGACAGGCAGATACGCTTTCTGTGCGATATCGCCGAGTCCGATGATTCCGATGCGCATTATTTTAACCTCCTGGATAATTATAGAGCTCAAATAAAATATTGGTTATAAGGTTTTGATCATCCTTTTTCATTTCGATTAGTATAGAGCGAACCTCCTTTAATATTGCAATATTCCTTGTGATTGAGTATTTTAACATTAAATTGCGCATTATTAAGCTATTATATCTAATAAGATTGGACCATTTTTCAAAATTTTTTTTTAAATAACACAGCTCAAATAAAAATTTGACTCGCTTTGTCATGAGAGATTTATGCTCTTCCAGCAGACAAAAAGGCCTTATATCGAATTTTATTTTTTTATTTGCAAGTAGTTCAATATATGCCAATAATATATCGTAAGTTTCTAATCCAAAAATCAAATGATTTTGATTTTTATACGGTGGTAAATCTTCTCTTGTTGATGAATTAAGGTAGTCCTCTAGATTTGAAGCAAGCTGAGGATAATTAAAAGCATATACAGAAGGGAACTTCTTTCTAAATAAAATAATTTTGTACTGCTCTACCGGGATATCTAAAGCATTCATATTTAAGAATGCATCTTCGATATGTGAGTATGAGACTTTCCATTGTGAAAATAAATGGTTCTTCGCATATCCAGATAAATTGTATTGCCGTTCGCCTTTATCGAAACCAAAAATTAATATATCATGGGATCCCAAAGATTTTTGGTAATCATTAACATTCGGTAAGTAAAATACGTTTAAAAATAAATAAATATAATATCCTTCTTGAATATAAAACTCGAAAAAATCATGAATATTGTTATAATTAATTTCAACATAGCTTCTATGAATAGAGACTAACTCTAAAAACGGGCACTCTAAATCATTGAAAAAATTACTTTTTAAAAAGTCAAAGTACATATCATCTTCAGCAGGAATATTATTTTCACATTTTAATTGTATGAAGTTACTATAAAGCCAAATATCTGAATTTTGATCTAATACTGAAAAGGGGAATGCAAGATGATGATACGTTTTAACGGGAGGATTTTCTAATTTTAATTCCATTTTTCTTTTCATATCGCCCCCTCCTCCTCAAAGTCATACCATCTTGCTTGCGCCTTGAACATTTCAGCGTATTTTCCTTTTGCAGCCATAAGATCGCGATGAGTCCCAACCTCAACAATTTTTCCTTGATCCATCACAACAATACGATCGGCTATTTTAGCTGAGCCTAATCGGTGAGTGATTATAAAAGTCGTCTTATCCTTGGAGAGATCCGCAAACTTATGGTAAAGCCTCGTTTCTTCAAGTGGGTCGATGGAAGCGGTAGGCTCATCTAGGACAATAATTTCATGAGGGCGATAAAAACCGCGAGCGATGGCGACTCGTTGCCATTGTCCACCGGATAAATCTATCCCGTCGAATTCCCTTGAAAGTATAGTTTGACCACCTTGTGGAAAACTGTGTTCCTCCAAGTTCGCTTTCTCCAGTGCACTTTTCAAGCGTATCTCATCACCATATCCGATTTGCTCCTTCGATTGGATATCACTAATATGAACATTTTCGTTTAATGTCATCTTGTACTTTTGGTATTTTTGAAATACAGCCGAGACTTCGTTATAAATCGATCTTCCCGAAACCTGCTTCGTACTAACATTGCCTATCAGCACATCCCCTTCAGTAGGAAGATATAAACCGATCAACAATTTTACCAGCGTAGTTTTTCCAGCTCCATTTTCACCAACAACAGCAATGGTTTCACCCGGCATGATTTCCAAATTTACGTTGGATACGGACTCGTTTCTAGCACCGGGATAACGGAATGAGACATGATTTAATATAAGTCCGCCGTTTTTGTTCATTATAAAATCTTCTCCGCCTCTTTCTGGGAGTTCCATAAACTTAAAAAAGTTTCTTACCGTACCCAGATTTCTAGTCAAATTTCCTACATGACCAGCTATGACTTCCTCCATAATATGGAACATGGAGCCAATAGATGAAAAAACGGCCGCAAAAGCGCCAACACTGATATCGCCTGCAAGTAATGCATTAAATAATAAGAAGAGTATCCCAAAATATCCGGTCAAAGTAAGCATCTTCATTCCAAGTTCCAGTAGTCCGACTTTACGCTCCGCACTCCATATTTTTTCCCCCAACACCGTCAATGCACCTCGATACATCTCTTTAAAAAATTCATAAGCTCCGAGTAGACGCGTTTCTTTAAAATATTCCCTGTCACAGATACAGCGTTCCATATATTCATATTCTCGGCGCACCGGAGCTGACTGGTCTTCCAGCTTGGCAAAAACTGAACCTCTTATCAATTGGGTTAACGCTACCGGGATAAAGATCAAAACGAGAGACAAGGAAAGAATGGGCTTTAAAGAAAATAAATAAATCCCCATAAAAACAATATAAGGAAGATAGAAGGTGATTATGGTTATAAGAGTAAAGAGCAAATATAAACTGTTTTTCATCCCTTCATTCGCCTTGGTTATATCATCCAGTACAGAAGGATTTTCATACGAAACAGGATCGATGAGCGATGATTTACGATTAATTTGTACACTTAATTTTCCGGCCATTTTTTTGAAAAAGGTGTTACTCATAAAATTATGCACGCCATTCAATACCTGAGAACCAAGCATTACTACACCTAGAATAGCCCCCATCCATAGAACGGGACCGAGTTCAGATTGATATTGTACCGCCGAGGCAACCGCATCAAAAAATAGTTGAGTAACAAACGTTACTAAACCAAGGGAGATCCCATGGAGCGCTCCTGCCAAATTAGTCAGAATAAATAAAACGGGGACTGCGGCAAAAATCATCGGCAAAAGCATTAGTACAATTTGCATCAGCGACATATCCCGTCTTTTTTTCTTTTCATCGCTTGCTATCATGATTGGTACCACCCTTTTTGGGATTCATACATCTCGACATAGTCACCGCGTAAACTCATTAATTCTCGATGGTTTCCATTTTCTATAACCTGACCGCCGGATATGACAAATATTTCATCCGCCAGTTTGGTAGCTCCCAGCCGATGACTAATAAAAATGGTCGTTCTATTTTGGCTGATCCGATTAAATTCCTCATATAATTTGCTTTCGCTTAAGGGATCTAATGCAGATGTCGGTTCGTCCAAGATAAGAAGCGGTGCCGGATTAAAGAGGCCTCTGGCCATGGCAAGCCGCTGCCATTCTCCTCCCGACAGATCCTGACCTCCTTCTTTTATCCTTCCCAGCGGGGTATCTCCACCTCGGGGCAATGAACTTTCCACTTTATTGAGACCCATTTGATCGATCACCTTTTGCAATCGCTTTGAAAGTTCCGCATCTCTCGAACCATTCATGTTTCCAACGNTTTGATCGATCACCTTTTGCAATCGCTTTGAAAGTTCCGCATCTCTCGAACCATTCATGTTTCCAACGAAAATATTATCTTTCATGGATATGTAATATTTAGCATAATCTTGATAAACTATAGAACAGAGGGCTTTTAAATCGCTTTGACGATACTCTTGTATTTTTTTTCCATTAACGAGGATTTCACCTTCAAAATTGCGATATAGCCCCGTAATAAGTTTAATTATTGTGGTTTTCCCTGCTCCATTCGCTCCTACAAAAGCATAACTTCGACCGGCTGTAAGTTGAAAAGACATCCCGTCCAAAGTATATTCTTGCGATCCTGGATATTTAAATTTAACTTTTTTAAATTCTAGCGTTTGAAAGGCGGGGGGCGGAAATACGGGCGCTTCTGTTGCTCCTGCCAACTCATCTAGCGCGGAGAAATCAGTTAAGTCCCTAAGGTATTCACGATGCTGTGCCAACTTATCGACATTGGAAGTAAGCTCCCATGACATCATTTGAACCAGCCCGAATACCGCATTTACAAGCGAAATGAACAGCCCGATCGTAATGCCTCCAGACAAAACCGGAAACAACAGTACCAATGCAACCATGACAGAAATTAGCGCAGTGATTAAGCTGCCAAGTTTCATTTTAATAAACCATTTTAACTCGGTCTTAAACTCTATAATCCGTGCGGTATCATAAAATCGCTGCCAAGTTTCATTGACTTTTCCGCTGAATCCAAAAAGCGATCTTTCGTCAACTGTCTCACGGCCAGTAAGAACTTCAGACAGATATTCATACTTCCTGTTATATTTTGATACTTCTCGGTCTGCTTGGTAATTAGCCCGGCCAATTTTCACCGCCAACACAAAAAGAGGAATGGAAAAGGATAATATCAGCAAAGTTGCCCACCAAATATGCGAAAACAATAAGAAAAGAACTCCCATAATTTGAACCAATTTCGATAGGAATGATAACAGGTCTACAAAACCCGCTTGTAATTGATTTTCCGGATTTTTAGAGATTCGTGAAATCAGATCCCAAGTCTCCTGATTTTCAATATGTTCGTACGCAAGCCTCGCTCTTTTTTCCACAAGACTTACGCGAAATTTTTCCCGTAGCACAATCTCCATTTTCACTTGAGCAAACTTGCTTAATGCCTTAGAAATCCACATATATGCAATCAAACCGACAACCGCAAACAATGAAGGATAAACAGATCCTATATGCGAATTGCCTTTGAGAATAGAAAGCGCAGTATCGATAAAATAAGCCGAAGCAACAATTTGTAAAGTAGGAACCAATCCAGCCAACAATATCTGAGCGCCCGCTATTGCTGAGAACCAAGGGGTGGTTCGAAAGGGGATTTTTAGTAGGTCAAGGGTTGTGTATCTCCTGTTTTGTATGATCACAACAAATCCTCCATCTGCAGAAAGCTTGATTTCAATCCACTGCAAAAAAATCAACACAGAGGTCCCCAAGAGATTCTATATCAGTGGCACTATTTAATACAAACACAGGTCTATTCAAGTTGTTCTTAAGATATTCTCTAGTTTTTTCAAGCTCAGCCTTATCGACAACTGCAATGTCAGACCCCAGAGTATTCCAATAAATTTTTCGCTTTAAATGTGATAAGACTATTGCAATTACTTTTGAAGGCAATATACTTTCCAGATAATTAATGGTTCTTTTTATGTAATCTAAATCATCGAAAGTATTAACGCATAGGATAAATACATCCGGTTCAGAGCCCAGAATGAGCTCATGCTGGGGGAGAGGATAAAATCCAAGATTACCTCCGAATGAAGGAATTGTTTGAGATTGGGAACCTATAATTATAATATCCGGCTTTTTATTTTCGATTTTTCCCATTAGATAGTTGATAGCAGCAACAGACTCCCAGCTTTTTACATCTACGGTAGAGTCATAACCAATCGGATAAACTTCATCCATTCCAAAAAGAGGAGACGAAGGTTCTGTTCCAAACTGCCCAACCACATACTTTCTTTCTAAAAAGTATTTACGTAAAAGTAATTGTAATGTGAATTTCCCTTGTTTTGAACTTGTACCGAAAACTCCGATAACTGGAATTGAAAATTTTCTTAATTTATTAAAGAGATTACTCGGTAAATTTTCTTTTTTAAAGTATGGGAAGAATAGCTGAAGTCCATCTTTATGAAATTTTCCAATAATTTCTTGGTAATTAGACAGATCGTCAAAAGAGTAAACATTTTTTTTGTTCATATAGCACTGGTTTAAAACCTCTAGCTTGATATCTTTTCCCAGAGCATCCGCTAGTTCTCTTGTATGTCCCAATATAAAAGTATCAAATTTGTTCCAATTGATTAAATTGATATCTTCAATATAGACATCCGTTGCATCATTCAAAGAATTCGTAAAAAAGCTGACTTTTTTCCCGATGTTACCTAAGTATTTTTCATCATACACGGCAGTTATTTCAAACCCCAGTAGGTCCTTAAACCGGAGTATACAATGGACCTCTTTATTCAGAGGAAAAATTGCAGCTTTTTGAAAGCTAAAACAGGAAATCCTATCTATAAAATCAACTTTGGAATGGATTTTTGAAGCGTTCTTTTTAAGTTCACTTAATATATCCTCAATTTTATTAATTCCATTTTGCATAATTTTAGAAATCATGCATGTTATGTAGGGCGCCGCAAAACTCGCCCCGTTAACTTCCAGATATATTGGCTCTAGCCAAGGCAACCTTTGAACAACTCCTACAGCTCTTATGTTTAGTGTTTCACTTTCAATATACTCGTAGTCTGTTATTTTCTTGCACGATATACTGGTGTCTACCCCAATTACACTCGGAAAAGCCGCCGGATATGATATTGCACCATTATTATCGAATGCAGAAACAATAATAACCCCTCTTTCCATAAATTTATCGCATATATCTCTAAGTTCCTGGAGTTCACTGCATAGTACGACCCCACTACTCAAGTGAATAATATTACAAGGGATGTTATCATAAATATACCGTAAGGCTGCAACTAAATTAGAAGCCAATGTTGTAACCTGATTATTAAAAAGTTTAACTACAAACACTTCCGATTTAGGTGCATTTTTCTTTAAAATATAATATATTGCAGTTCCATGACCGATCTCATCCATACAGTCATTGCTGATACAGATACCTCCATCTTCCTGAAAATTCATTGATATCCCATCGATGAGGGTCTCTTTAAACAAGGGATGGTCATAGTTCACTCCACTATCTATCAGGAGAATTTTTATTCTCTCTCCATCATTGGTGATCCAATTCAACTCACTATTCAATTGAGCCATCTCCTTTAAAAGGGGCGACTATTGGTCACCCCTGTTCCGTTAGCTATCGGCAACAATTCAATATTCCGTTTTCAATAAACAATGATACGTTTGATACTTTTTTTTGTGGTTTAGCTAGGTGCTTCTTCATACCAATACCTCCAATTCAAACACAGCATAAAAAAATCCCTTGCTCAATGTAAAGTACAACCGATGAAACATCTTTAATAGGTTTGATCAATTTCCTCTTCATACTTCTCACCTCCTTTCACTAACGTTCGAATTACTTCTTCAAAATCGGCCACGGTTTGTAGCCTCTCAAAGCTTAAATACTCACCAGGTATTGTAATATTAAAACTTTCTTCAAGACTTACAACAATGGAAACAAACTGTATTGAATCTATTATCAGTTTTTCATCCATCTCACTTTCAAAAATATTTATTCCATTATCCGATAAAATCTTGATAATGATATCTTCAATTTTAGGAACCATATATATTATCACCTTCTAACGTAGGTATTTTTCCTTGACTACTGTAATTACGTAATAAATAGGGGAGTAACTCTTCAATGGGCGGGCAGTTTTCACTTTGCAAAATTTTATTTCCATAAGGACAAGAAGCCGACATACAGTAAGGGAGAACTACGCACTCTAAACATTTCTCTTTCGGCTCTCGGATCAGCCACTTTGAAAGTTTCTTGTTATCGATATTCATTTTCCCAAAGGGATCTAAAATCCCGACAGTATTAGTGTTACGATAATTTGCATCATTTATAGCCAGAGTACATTTGCAAACAGTTCCGTCATAATTAATAATATATCCATTCTTTTTACATGCCTCACATAAACCTAAACCGTTTTTAAATAAATATAAATCAATCGATGATAATCCCCTTTTTGTAGACTCATCCATCCAAGCAGTAAGCAAGCTAGGGCTCTTAACAATTGCATGATTTTGATAGAGAATTTTTTCTCCTCCCCAATCTCGAACCCATTCCCAAATTATAGAGAACCTTTTGTCATCACCAAATTCTTGTTGAAGAAAATCAAGAAAATCATTCATTCTTTCAACAATTTGAGGAGTGGTGTTGATACGCAAACCAATCGATATATTTTTTGATTTATAATCATCCCTTATCTTTTTTAAATTATCAACGATTGTATCAAACGAATTTTTTCCACTTTTATGTGGCCTTTGTTTATTGTGAATTTCCGGGACTCCATCAATAGTAATTTGATAATGTAGAACATGTAGCGAGGTTAATTTTTGAAACGTTTCAAAATCAAGATTAAATCCATTTGTGGACATTCTACTAACAAAAGGTACTGAGGCTCTAGTGCAGATATCTTTTATTTCTTCCATAATTCTCAAAACAGTTTTTTTGGCTAAAAGAGGTTCGCCTCCAAACCAACTAATAACTAGCTGCTGATGTTTTTTTATATTTTTTTTTAAGTATTTAATCAACCTTTCCTGAACATCTTCAGTCATATAATTCCTGCATTCATTATCTTGATAACAGTAAATACAATTAAAATCACATGCATCGGTAGGTATAATAGTAATTTCTAACCTTTCATCCGAATAAACAATGTTATAGTATTGCAAGTCCAATAAAGCTCCTTCATCTAGGTCGCAATCAATTAGGAAATTGAATTTATTCATATTATCAATAATAGATTGTTGATAATGTGAAGATTCAAGATTACCTTTGAGTATTGACAAAACGAGATTTTTTTTATCTTTACTTACCTTTGCAAAAGTGTTGAATAGTAAGTTGGTTATAATTAAGTCACCATTAAAATCCTCAGCAAAAAAATTATATTTTGACGGTTTTAATTGCTTGTCTATCACATTTATCGCCTTCTTTCTTAATATGTGAAAACAATCACAAATCTCCGCGATCCTGCCTCCCCTTTGATAAATTACTATGCTGCTTAATATATAATATCAATATATATCATATTAATAATAACTTATTAATCCATTTTTATTATGTCATTTATTATTATATATTATATATATCATATATGTATGTCAGATGTTGTTGAAATCTGTCTTCCACAAAAAATTCACAATATTTATTTAATGTAAGTGTAAGAGCTAGTAGATAAAGCGCTGCTCCCAAACATAAACCGCTTCTCTGTGTTGGCAGCTCCCTTTTGGGATATTCGGCTGTCTTTGCTCTTCACGAACTTTCGGTTCGGCCCTTCTGCTTTCCGACGTCCCGTACCTGCGCACTATGGCCTCTGCTGACTCCTGCGGGTTCAGCGCAGCCTCTCGGTTGCGGTTACGAAGAAACTTCGCATTTTTTTCTCCCGCAGGCCTCCCCAGATAAGAACCTCATCTTTCCTCCCGCGATCACTGGAGCTTACAGGAGTGCTCCTTGACGGCTTTGGATTTCACTGTGCTATGGCAGCTCATCCGGTTCATCCTGCGTCAAATCCAGTTCGTGTACCTTGGCCCATGCTTTTGCCTCCGGCCTCCTTCAGATTCCACCTCGCGA
Organism: Paenibacillus phocaeensis; assembly: GCF_900021165.1. Lineage (GTDB taxonomy): Bacteria > Bacillota > Bacilli > Paenibacillales > Paenibacillaceae > Fontibacillus > Fontibacillus phocaensis. The sequence goes on from NZ_FCOQ01000024.1 coordinate 116,340, forward strand.
TGAACCCCCTTGCCCTTGGCTATCAGTAGGCGCTCGCCAGTCCCCGCTCGGGACTTTCGCCCTATAGATAACGCCCATGCTGGGCGTACATACGAAAAGCCCCCATGAAGAGCATGGGGGCTTGTTACAACTCACTTATTAAACGAAGGAAGGTTTTCTGAGATCCACATCTCCAGTGAGTACCTTCACGTACTCCTTGTCTCCGCCTTCGACGGAAGGACCGGTATAGAGAATGCCTTTGGCACGGCTTGCAAGTCCATCTCGCTTAACCTGTTCCCGCGTGCGCTTGGCCTCCTTCATCAGCGACGGGGACAGACGCCTAGAAGCTTTGGAAACCGGGGCGGCTCCCTGATTGAGTTTCAGATGATCCCGCTTCATAAAGAATCCCCTCCCAGGATATAATGGATGGTTCGCAAAAGTTCATTATTATTCGATACGATAAGGCCTAGTTGTTCATCGGTCAAATGATGTCTGCCGGAAAAATGAACCGAAAGAACATGTTCTTTTCCTAAAGGATAGCACAGGATGTAGACCTGTTCAACTTCAAGTCGATTAAAGAAAGCCCATTTTGAAGTTAAATACGCATCCAACACATAGATCGGTTGCTGCCCCGATTCCACGCGCACTTGGTTTTCCTGAAAGGTGAAGAATCTGCCCTTTCCGACGTTTCCGCCGACTTGGCCAATTCCGTCATCCCCCTGGGTTCTCCAGATTGCGGCGCCGGTCACGAGATAATCCGGAGGGGGAAGGATCGACGTACGAATCGCTTCGCTCAACGAATTGTAGCGCTCTTGCTCGTTCGTGATAGACAAATTCTTGTTATAAGTCCAGAAGAGATGCAGAATCCGGCGTTTGCGCTCCAGCTCCAATTCCATCTTCGCGATCTCATCGCGCGGGTCCTGGTATTGTCCTTCGGCCTGAATGGCTTTAATCAGCTGCTGGCAGGCTACGGCTACAGCCGCCTCATCGTTCCCGTCCGTTCGCACTTCATAATTCAGCAAGGTTAAACCTTGAAGATCGGACAAAAGATGATATTCCGAGATGTTCTCCCCCGGGATAAGAGCTTCACTCTCTCTTACCTCCTGCGGGATGATCGCGAACACTCGCCTTCGCCCTAATCTCCCCCAAAATAACCCCATTTCAAAAAGCGTATTATCCCGGGTCATAAAAACAAATTTCCCTCGATAGAGGGCGACGTCATCCGGGGCAAAAATGAAAACTCCAAAATCATTCCGAAGGAGTTGTTCTTCAAGAGATTCCATTGTGTACTCATTGCCGCCAAACGCACCGGCATACCATGGGGTAACTTGAGCGAATCGGTTAATTTGAGCATGGATCCCGTTCGCGATATGAAGTGCTTCCCGTGAAGATCCAATAAAGACATTCGGCTTTATCACATCCACAGCTCCTTGAAAAACGATTCAACTTTTCCTAATTATACCACCATGAATCCGTTTAAGTCACTCTATTTAACATCCGCCGAGACGTGAGCACTTTGGGCAGCCTTACACTACGTTTACAATAAAATGATATGCTGAGGAATAACGCCGGTTGGCGCATGTCGATACATAGAAAGGAGTCTTCCAGCTTGCAGTCCGATAAAATAACCCCTACAGCTATGGATCAACCGAACTCCGGGCGGCTCCGCCGCATTTTCGAGGTCTTCGCTGTCTCCACCAAGCTGGGACTAACCTCCTTCGGCGGGCCGATCGCCCACCTTGGCTATTTTCATGAGGAGTATGTGAACAAACGGAAATGGATCGGGGAGCAAAAATATGCCGAACTGGTCGCGTTATGCCAATTCCTGCCGGGGCCGGCCAGCAGCCAGGTTGGCATGGGCATCGGCCTGTACCGCGGCGGGATAGCCGGCGCTTTGGCAGCTTGGGCCGGGTTTACGCTGCCCTCCGCGGTGGCGCTTGTGCTGTTCGCCTTGCTGATGCAAGGAACAGCGCTTGCCGACAGCGGATGGCTCCACGGCCTGAAGCTGACGGCGGTCGCCATCGTCGCTCAGGCGGTGTGGAGCATGGGCGTGAAGCTCGCCGCCGGACGCAGCCGAGCCACGATCGCCGCCTTTGCCGCTGCCGCCACCTTGCTCTGGCCACGCGGCCTGACGCAGGTGCTGATCATCGCGGCGTCCGCGCTGGTCGGCCTATGGCTGTTCCGCAGCAGCCCAACTCCCGGCGCTTTGCCGGCACGCCCCGGCGAGGAGCCGCAAAGCGGCGGGATCCGCCTCCGCCGCTCCTGGGCTGCCGCAAGCCTGGCCGCCTTCGTTGGTTTGCTTGGGCTGCTGCCATTAGTCAGCCGGTGGTGGCCGCACCTCGGGCTGCAGCTGTTCGATGTCTTCTACCGCGCGGGCTCGCTCGTCTTTGGCGGCGGTCATGTCGTGCTGCCGCTGCTGCAAAGCGAAGTCGTCCCCCGGGGCTGGATTGGCGAAGCGGACTTCCTGTCCGGGTATGGCGCGGCACAGGCTGTTCCAGGTCCATTGTTTACGTTTAGCTCCTATCTGGGGGCGTCCATCCATGGCGGCACCGGCGCCATACTGGCTACGATCGCGATTTTTCTTCCGGCGTTCCTGCTGGTTGTTGGGGTCCTGCCTTTCTGGCATCGGCTGCGCGGCATCCCCAAGGTAGGATGCGCTCTACAAGGCGTAAATGCCGCGGTTGTGGGCATCTTGCTCGCGGCCTTATACGATCCGATCTGGGTTTCCTCTGTACAGGAAACCGGCGACTTCATCGTCGCTTTGCTGTTATTCGCCATGCTGATGTTCTGGAAGCTGCCGCCGTGGGTTGTCGTTGTTGCCGGAGCGGCAGGCGGGGCACTGCTCGGTTGGCTCGGATAAAGCGGATAGGTTAACCGCGTCGCCCTAGGGCTCGTAAATCATCTTCCGCGTCATCCCGCCGTCCACGACCAAATGAGCACCGGTCACGAACGTATTGTCCGGGTGAGTCAAATACAGGCAAGCCCGGGCGATATCCGCCGGAGTTCCGACTCGTCCCGCCGGATGCTGCTCGTGATCGATTTCTCGTAGTGCGCCGTAATCCCCGGTTTCGATCCACCCCGGACTGATGCAGTTCACGCGGATGCCGTCCGGTCCAAGCGATACGGCCAGCGCATGCGTGATCGACACGATGGCCCCCTTGGACGCGGCGTAAGCCTCCGAGCCCGGTTCGGACATGATCGCCCGCGTTGAGGAAATGTTCACGATCGATCCAACGCGACCGTTTCCCTTCACTCTTTTCGCCATCTCGCGGGAAGCCAGAAACGTACTCCGAACGTTGGTGTTCAGCACGTCGTCCCATTCTTCCACCGTAAGCTCATAGGCTGATTTAAACCGGGATACTCCCGCATTGTTGATGAGAATATCGATCCGCCCCAGTTCGCGCTCGGCCGTTTCCATTAAGCGAACGATATCCGCTTCCTTCCGTACATCGCAAGGCACGAATCGCGCATGGCCCCCCGCATTGCTGATCGCCTCTGCCGCCAATCTGCCTGTTTCCTCATTCAGCTCCGCCAACACGACGAACGCGCCTTCCCGGGCATAAGCTTCCGCCACGCCGCGGCCGATCCCTTGGCCCGCTCCCGTTACGACGACCGTTCGATTTGCCAAAGACATGTCTCGAATGTCACTCCTTCTGTCCATTTGCCGCAATGTGCCGGATTAACCCCGGCAGCCAGTCGCTCAGCGCCTCGAACCGGTACCCGGCTTCACGCGCTTTCGTATTGTCCATCACCCATGAAGCCGGGACACCAAACGGAGACTGATGCTCCTGAGCCGTTTCGCCCTCGATCAAAGCCGATTTGCCGGTGATGCTTTCGATTAAGCGGACGATGCCGCCAATGGTAATATTCCCATCCGAGCAGGCGTTCATTGGCCCCGTAACCCCGGTTTCCCCCAGCCAAGCCAGAAACTTGGCCGTCTCTGCTGACGTAATGAAAGACATCGCCGCTTCCAGGTTAGGTACGCCGATTGGCAGCCCTTGCTGTACATGCTCAACATGAAAATGCAGCCGGCGCGTATAATCATCCGTCCCCAAAACGATCGGAATCCGCAGCGCCGTCACCGGAAAATCAGCCTGCTGGAACAAAGCGGCTTCAGCCAGTCGCTTCCCTTCCCCATAATCGAAAGCCTGTTTATCCCCGAGTTTCAGCTCATAACCGTAGGGATCGAAGTCCGCTTCGGCCAAAGGTACTTTGCCTAACGGATAAACCGATAAGGTGGAGGTCAAGATATACTGCCCGACGTGCCCTTTGAAAGCCCGCACCGCGGCCAACGCTTCGTCCGGCGAATAACAGATGTTATCATACACGAAATCCCAGGGTCCTGCCGCAGCCGCCTCTCGCAGCGAGTTCTCGTCGGTTCGGTCCAGGCGGAGCTGCGTGACCGGTGCATCGAACCGTACCTCCGTTTGTCCGCGAGTCGCCGCCGTGACATCATGCAAGCCTGAACCTGCCAGCAGGTTAACCAGTCTTTTGCCGAAATAACGTGAACCGCCCAACACCAAGATTTTTGCCATTCCCTATTCCCTCTCTCACCGGAAAATTCCCTATTAACGGGTCGTAAACGTGCTTTTCATCAAAGACAAAGCACTTAACATTCCGAAGAAAAACAACTGCGGGTCTCGAACAATTTCGAAATAACCCACAATATAAATCTGTTTGACATAGATCGTTACGATCGGATAGATCAGCAGCAGGAAGCTGGGCACAAATACGAACGCAAACAGCGGGCGATGGAACTTCCGCCGGTTCGGGAATCCGTTCAGGAAGCTTAAGTACAGTCCAAACGCCAGCCCGTACACGATTTTGCCGATCAAACCGTAATCGATTTTATCCAGCGTTTGCGTCTTGTGATTCATCATGTCGGTAAACTGATTTCCGTAATACATCAGAACCAGCGCTCCGAGCATCCAAACGAAATAATAGAAATAACCTTTCGAGTTCTTCATGCATCCTACTCTCCCTATGTATGGATCAAAACCAATACAATCAAATTTTACCACGAAATGCGGGAGGGCAGCAGGAGGTTTTGTTGGCGGGAGCGACTGAGATTGAAATCTAGCGGACCGAGGAGACCTTATTCTGGACAAATCCAGCTCAAGGGGGGGCGGAAGTGCCTAATAAGGTTTCTGGTGTCCGTTACGGCGGGAAATATCCGGGAAATGTACAAATAAGGGCTGTACGGTCCGTTATGTTACTTTACCTGGCATCCCCGTAGGCTAACGGACTCCAGAGCCGTTATTTTCACGTCTCAAATGCTTATCAGATTTTAACGGACCCCGATGACGTTATCCACCCCTGGATTGTCACAAAAGGAGCAAATCCTGGGATATAAGGTCACTGGAGTCCGTTACCAATCGGTTTCAAGCGTTCGGACTCCAAATAACGTCATCTGAGTCCGTTAGATCTTCTTGGCGAGGGGTCATCCTAGGTCAACGCGGCAAGCCAGGCGTTGCCCCTCCCTCCCCCTCGACCAGCTCCAGGCACGGCCAGCGGGTGAACCAGGCTTTGCCGCTAACCCGCCGCAGAAACGCGGCGTGATCGTGAAAATACGGGCCCTGCCGAACCTGGAGCGACAGGAGGTCTTCCAGCCCCAAAGGCGCAATCAGCTCGACTTCTCCCGCACCGTTCAAGCGCGCGCCAACCGCCGTCGCCGTCTCAGGCCAGTGCCGCATCGCGTCCTCGACCGAGCGGTAAGGCACCGTACCATTACGCAGATGCATGCGCGCTTGATTCTTCGCCGACCAATTCAGTTGCGGATTCCGTTCGCGAAGCCGGGCGTCATAGGCCTTCTCTGCTTCTTCATCCAGGCAATCCGGATCAAAATACAAAACGTCTACATCGTGCAGCGGCGTCCGCCCGGCATAGCCGTGAAGCACGTCCCAGACGAAGTTGCGAATATAACCGGCAGCGATGCAGCCCTGAGGCAGACCCAACTCGGCAACCAGCCGCAGATCGGCCATCATTTCAGGTTGCCGGTGGATCGCTTCACGCAGGCTGGACGCATCCGCTATCGTTGATATCATCAGCTTGCTGCCTCCTGCTGCCGTAGGGCCTCATCCTTGGGCAGCAGCACCGTGAGCAAACCGATCAGCGGAAGCAAAGAGCAGATTTGCATGATGAACAAGATGCCCGCCTGGTCGGCAAAATTTCCAAGCACGGCGGAGCCCAGGCCGCCAAGGCCAAACGACAAGCCGAAGAACAGGCCGGAGATGAGCCCTACCTTCCCCGGTACCAACTCCTGCGCATACACGACGATGATTGAGAACGCCGAGGACATGATGAACCCGGCAATCACGACCAGGACGCCCGACCAGAACAGGTTGGCATAGGGCAACAGCAGCGAAAACGGCGCCGTTCCGAGGATGGAGACCCAGATGATATTGCGCCGGCCGTAGCGGTCGGCCATGGGACCGCCAAAAAACGTGCCCACCGCCGCAGCGGCCAGGAAGGCAAAGATATACCATTGGGCCGTCTCTTTGGCTACCCCGTAGTGGTCCATCAAGAAAAAGGAATAAAACGTCGAGATGCTGATGGAGTACACGTTTTTGGAGAATAGCAGGAGAACGAGCACGGTGATGGCTAACGTTACCTTGCCTCGGCTGAGGCTGGTTTTCGGTTGAGCGGCTCCGCTGGCCGCTGCTGAGCTGGCAGCCCGGGGTTTACGCGGCTTCAAGTCCTGTCTGCCGTACCATTTGGCCACGAAAAACTGAAGGACGATTGCCGCGACCGCCGCCAAGGCGAACCAGGCCACGCTCGTCTGACCCAAAGGGATAAAGATCAAAGCTGACATGATCGGCCCAAGCGAAGTGCCGATATTGCCGCCGACCTGAAAAATAGACTGCGCCAACCCGCGTCTCGGCCCCGCCGCCAGATAAGCAACGCGCGACGACTCGGGGTGAAATATCGAGGATCCCAGTCCGATAGAGGTAACCGCCAGCAGGATCAAAGGATAGCTGGGAGCAAATGCGAGCATCACGATGCCCGCCAGCGTAAAGCACACCCCAAGCGGCAAAATATAAGGCCGGGGCCGCACATCTGCGTACAAGCCCACCAAGGGCTGAAACACGGACGCTGTCATGTTCATGGCGAACGAGATCCAGCCGATTTGGCCATAGGATAAAAGGAGTGATTCGCGCAAGACCGGAAACAAGGCGGGAATCGCTGATTGCATCGTATCGTTCAACAAATGCACGGCGCTGATCGCAAACAGAATCGGATACACCGTTAATGCGGGATTTGCCGTTTTAGCGGCAGTTGTCTGGTTCATGATGACCTCGCTTCATATATTTGTGTTCTCGATAACTACTTCGGAATGGATGTATCGGGATCCGACCCGAAGCGTTGGTTGCGGTTTAACCCGTCAATGGCCAGGATATCTTCCGTACTCAGCTCGAAGTCAAAGACATCGGCATTTTCGATGATCCGCGCTTCACGTACCGATTTCGGAATCGTGACCACACCGAGCTGCAAATCCCAGCGCAGAATTACTTGGGCCACGGTTTTTCCATATTTGGCGGCGATGCCTTTCAAGGTTTCGTGCTCCAGCAAATGTCCTTGGCCCAGCGGGGACCAGGCTTCCAGCTGAATGCCCTTTCCCTGGCAATAGCGCATTAGATCTTTCTGCGTCAAAAAGGGATGGAATTCCACTTGATTCACGGCCGGAACAACTTTCGCATCCGTCAGCAGATCCTCCAAATGATGAATTTGGAAGTTGCTGACGCCAATTGCGCGCACCTTCCCTTCCGCATATACCTTCTCCAGCGCCCGCCAGGTCTCCTTATATTTCCCCTTCACTGGCCAATGCACCAAAAACAGGTCCAAGTATTCAAATCCTAACCGCTTCAGACTGTCGTCAAACGATTGCAATGTCGTCTCGTACCCCTGCTCTGAGTTCCAGACCTTCGACGTAATAAACAGCTCGTCTCTTCGAAGTCCGTTATCCAACAGGGCCTCCCGTACGGCCTGCCCAACCCCTTCCTCATTGCGGTAAGCGGAAGCGGTGTCCACGCTGCGGTATCCGTTGCGGATGGCCGATTGGACGGCCTGCACCACTTCATTGCCTTCCTTAGCCTTAAAGACGCCAAGGCCCAGCCAAGGCATGCGAACTCCGTTATTTAACGTAACGGTGTCTTGCAGATGATTAGGCATCGTTGACATGAGATAAGCCCTCCTCTGATTAAGGCGATTTCTGGTAATATCCTACATCAAAAGGGCCTAAATGAACAGAGAACAAACGCAAAAGGCTGCCCGAAGGCAGCCTCATGAGGATAGATGGAAGTCGAATCAGGCCGATTCCCGAGACCGGCGCAGCTTCTGTCTGGCGCGGTACAACACGATTTTGAAATGGGATAACGAGATGCCCATCAAGTCCGCAGATTCCTGATAGGAGAACCCGTGCACATCATACAGCAGCACCGCATGCTGCTGGTTCGGCTGCAGCAAGGACAGCCGCGCATACAACTCCTTGCGGTTTTCCTCGCCAAGCACCGATTTTTCCGGCGTGTCGTCGCTGGGATAGCGGTGGAAAAATTCATTCTCATAAGTAGAGGACCGGCTCTCTTTGCGCAGCAGGTCGATATAAGCGTTATGGGCGACGCGAAGCAGCCACGCCTTGGCCCGCTTCCCCTCTGCCTCATGAAGGTGCATCAACGCCCGGCAGAACGTTTCCTGCATCAAATCCTCGGCGATATGGGGGTTGCGGCACATGCTATACAAATATCGATACACATCATTTTTATATTCACGGTAAAGTAAATCCATGGAACGAGTTTTCATTGGTGAAGTCCTCACTTTCTCTCCCGGCTTTCAAGGCAGAGCTGTCTTTATCTTTGCCCCGCTTCGTCCATTATGCCGAATAGAGTTTGCGTCCCGCCTAAGAAATTATTAAGTTTTCCTTAAGAATTCACTGCGTTTTCCTTAAACAAAAAGACGCCTTAAGGCGTCATCGGGTGAATTCAGCTGAAGTTTACGCACCGTCTCGGCGTAGGCGTACCGTAAAAGCGGTCCGATATTCGTTACTGTCCGCAGAAATCGCGCCTTGATGCAAATCGACGATATGCTTGGCGATCGCCAGGCCGATGCCGGAGCCGCCTGTCTGGGAAGCGCGCGACTTCTCCACGCGGTAGAAACGGTCGAACAGATGCGGCAGGTCTGCGGTCGGGATAGGGTCGCCGTAATTAACAACCTCGGTAACGATCTCATCGTCCTCCCGCCAGCCGCGGATATCCAAGTATTTCCCGTCGTGCCCGTACCGGATCGCATTGGTCATCAGGTTCTCGTACACCGTTCTCTTATNCCGAAGCTTGTCCCCGTCGGCTTGAACGTACAGCGGCCCTTGCAGGTACAAGCGGCATTCCATGCCGTGCTCCTGCAGTTGCCAGCCGAAATGGGCCGCCATTTGATGGAGCATCTCCGCGAGGTTGATTCGCGTCATTTGCAGCTTCATTTCCTTGTTCTGCATCCGGGTATACTCAAACAAATCCTGAAGAAGCTGCTTCAACCGCAGCGATTCCTCATAAGCCATACTGATGTAATACCGCAGCTCGACCTCATCGCGGTACCGATCTTCCTCGATCAGCCCCAAATAGCCGGTTATCGAGGTCAGCGGGGTGCGCAAATCATGGGAGACGTTGGTGATCAGCTCATTTTTTGTCTGCTCCGCCCGCCGTTCGTCTTCGATAGAGGTCACCAGCCGGTCGACCATCCGATTAATGTCGGTGGCTAGTTGACCGAGTTGACCGACGTTCTCCACGGGAATTTTTCGCACGGAGCCGGCTTCGATTTTATGTACTTCTTCGATCAGCAGCTCCAGGTATCTCTTCTCTTGGCGGCGGAGGCTTCGGCGGTAAAAATACAATGAAAACAACATGAGGATCGGTACGCCGGTTAAATAATACGCTTCCGGGAAACCGATGTTTCGGTTGATCCAGAGCACCACGTTGTATACCGACATGCTTGGAAAGAAGAAGAAAAACAACCGCGCCAGTAAAATGAGCAGGAACAGCGAAATCAAGGATGCGACGATCGTCCAAAACAACCATGCCAAAAAACGCAGGCTAGCTTTCAAGTTTATAGCCAACCCCCCACACGGTACGGATCAGCTTCTCCCCGTCCATTTCCTTCTCCAGCTTGTCGCGGAGACGACTGATATGCACCGTTACGGAATTGCTGCTGTCCAGGTATTTATCCTTCCAGATAAGCTCGAAGATCTCCTCAGAACCAAACACCCGTCCGGGATGACTGGCCAGCAAATGCAAAATGCCGAATTCGATCGGCGTCAGCTTCAGCGGATTGCCGTCCACGGTAGCGGTATGCGTCTCTTTATCGATGTGCAGCGAGGCAATTTTGATAAGATGCTCCTGCGGCGGCTGCGACGCTCCCGGGGGCTGAACCGTATAGGAAGAGCGGCGGAGCAGCGACTTGACGCGGGCAACAAGCTCCAGCGGATTAAACGGCTTCACCATATAATCGTCCGCACCGGTCATCAGCCCGGTAATCTTGTCCATATCCCCGTCTCTGGCGCTTAACATTAGGATTGGCGTCGTGTGCGTTTCGCGGATTTTCATACAGACGGAGATGCCGTCAAGCCCGGGAAGCATCACGTCCAGAATGACCAGATCCACCTCATCCTGTTCGGTAATTTCCAGCGCTCGCAAGCCGTCCTCCGCCCTCAGCACTTCATAACCTTCGTTGGTTAGATATATTTCGATCAGTTTTGCGATTTTTTCATCATCATCGACAATTAAAATTCGTTTACTCATTAACCCGATCATCCTTTATTTGAGCTGGTTAGACACTAGCACAGTAACATCATACCATGTCTTTTGCCTCCAGATACAAATAAAAGGTTACAATTTCCCCCGGTTATGGTTTCCAGCGGAAAGGGATCGCGACCCTGAAACTTGAACCTTTGCCAAGTTCAGAAGCGACCTGAATCTCCCCCTCATGAATGTCGACGATTTTTTTGACGATCGACAATCCCAGTCCGCTGCCCCCGCTGCTGCGTGTGCGTGATTTGTCCGCTTTGTAGAACCGCTCGAAAATATGGAGCATATCCGGTTCGGACATGCCAATCCCGTTATCCGTCACGGTGACGATCGCCTGGTCCTCCTCGGCCGTCAAGGAAACCCCGATCTCCCCGCCTTCCGGCGTAAATTTGATGCTGTTGTGCAGCAGGTTTAGCCATACCTGGCTTAGCAGATCCTCGGCGCCTTCTACCTCCAGCCCGCTTGCCTCCAGCTGGATCTGGATATTCTTGGCAAGCCACTGAGGCTCGCAGGCCAACACCACATTTTGCAGTTGGCGATCAAGCCGGAACCGGTTCGTTCGCAGCGAACCCCGGTCCGTTTCCAAGGAGGAGAGCTTCAGCAGATTGTCGCTCATCTGCGACAAACGGCGGCTTTCCGACTCGATGATCTCCAGGTAATGATTACGTTTCTCCGGAGTCAGATCAGCTCTGCGCAAAGCCCGGGCAAACCCGCGGATTGAAGTCAGCGGCGACTGGATCTCGTGGGATACGTTAGAGATAAAGTCCTGACGCATCGTTTCCATTTGCCCCAGGGCTCCGGCCATTTCGTTAATGCTGTTTACGATCGTCTCGAATTCGCGCAGCTTCTCAAAGCCCTCCAGTCGGACGGAGAAATCCCCTTTTGCGATACGGCGGATCCCGTCAATGATCAAATTCAGCCTTTTCAGCTGTTGGGGCCGAAATAGATGGGCGAGCATAAATAGAATCAGAAAAAATAACGTAGCGCCAAGGATCAAGTTTATTAAATCGATGAAGTAAGCGGAAAAAGGCGGTTCCCATACTTGGAAAACCGCTGCGGTTGCCCAACGGGCAACCGTCCATGTCGTGCCAAACCCTACGTAAACGAGCAGAACCTGGCCGATTTTGAGCAGGAATGTTCCTATCTTCCTCCACGCGGTCAACGTTCTCCCACCTCCAGACGATAGCCAAGACCGCGGATCGTGCGGATTTTGAAGTCAAAGTTCTCCTCGGGAAACCGCTCGCGCAATCGATTGATATGCACATCCAGCGTGCGTTCATTCCCTTCGAAATCGTAACCCCAAATTTCCTCGATGAGCTGCTCCCGAGTCAGGGTGCGTCCCGCATGGCTTCCCAGCTTGAACAGCAGTTCGAACTCCTTGAGCGGCAGCGTGAAGCTGTCTTCGCCGCTGTCCACTTCGAACGTTTTGCGGTTCATCCGCAGCGAACCGATCGTCACGGTCTGGGAGATCGACACCTGATAACGCTTCAGCAACGCCTTCACTCGAGCGATAAGCTCGGCCGGTTCGAACGGCTTGACAAGGTAATCATCCGTACCCAGTTCAAAGCCCTTGACCACCTGCCGGGTTTCCCCCTTCGCGGTCAACATGAGCAGCGGCATGTCATAATAGCGGCGCAGCTCGCGGCATAGCTCCCAACCGTCCATCTCCGGCATCATGATGTCCAGAATCACCATGTCGATTCTCTCTGACTCGGCCATAGCCAGCGCTTCGCGCCCATTTTCCGCCTCCAGAACTTGATTCATCCCGGCTTCCTCCAGAAACAGACGGACTAGCTCCCGAATGTGCTGATCATCGTCCACGACGAGAATTTTAGCCATCGTTCTTCCCTTCTTCCTCGATCGCGTACGCTTCCGATTCTTCTCTGCTTGCGGCGATTTGCAGTTGCTGCGACGCGAATTCCCGATACATGGCATGTTGGCGCAGCAGTTGCTCATGGGTTCCCCGGCCGGTTACCTTCCCCTTCTCAATAAAAATCAGCTGATCCGCCCCAACGACGGTGGAGAGCCGATGAGCGATAACGATCGTGGTCCGGCCTTGCATCAAGTTCTTCAGCGCCTTTTGCACGACGATTTCCGAGCGGCTGTCCAGACTGGAGGTCGCTTCGTCCAGCATGAGGATTTTCGGATCGCGCAGCAGCGCCCGCGCAATGGCGATCCGCTGCCGTTGCCCGCCGGACAGCTTGACCCCGCGTTCGCCAACATCGGTATCGAACCCGTTCGGCAGCTCGGCGATAAAACCATCGGCATAAGCCATCTCCGCCGCCCGCTTTAGCTCCGCTTCGCTGACTTCGCGCTCGATGCCGTAGCAGAGATTCTCGCGGATCGTTCCGGCGATGATCGGGCTTTCCTGCGAGACGTACCCGATCATGCCGCGCCAGGAGCGCAGCGAAAACGAATCGATCGGGTCATTCCCCAGCCGGATGCGGCCCTCCTGCGGCACATAGAATCGCTCCAACAAGGAGAACAACGTCGTTTTCCCGCCGCCGCTGGGCCCGACGACCGCCGTAACCGTCCCTGGTTCCATCGTAAAAGAAACCTCCTGCAGCACCTGCTCGTCCGGGTTGTACCCGAAGGTAACCCCGTCCACGAACAACGGCCGGTCGGCCTTAACGATCTCCTGTCCTTGGCCGAAAGGCTCCTCCTCGGCATCCAGTGTTTGCAGAATCCGTTCCGTAGCCCCTTTGGCTTTCTGCAGCTGAGTGAAAAACGTCGTCAACTGCGTCATCGGCATGACGATCTGGACCAGATACAAAATAAACGCCACCAGTTCTCCGGCCGTTAACCCGCCGCTTGCCACCTGCATCCCGCCATAGCCGATCACTACGACGAGCAGCATCATCATGACGAAGCCCATAAACGGGCTGATCCAGGCCATCACTTTGCCTTCCCGCACCCCGAAGGACAGCAGCTTGCCGATGGCTTGGCTGCCGCTTTCGTATTCCTTCCGTTCCGCGTTGGACGCTTTAACCAGACGAATCTCGGACAGCACCTGGCTTAAGACCGCCGTGAAAGAGGCCGTCTCATCTTGCATGGCAAGCGAAATCTTATACATCGTCCGGCCCAGCGGAACGAGAATCAAAGCGGCCAGCGGGATCACCGCAAACATGACCAGGGTCATTTTCCAATTCAAATAGAACAGAACAACTACCGCGCCGAGGATGGAAATGATCCCACTGATGAAGCCGGCGACCTGCTCGGAGATCAACGCCTTAATAATTCCGGTATCGTTGGTCATCCGGCTGACCGTTTCCCCCGTCCGATGATTGTCGAAATACGACACCGGCAAGCGGAGCAGCTTCTTCCACAAGCGATCCCGCAAACTGGCCACCATACGCTGTCCGGTATAGTTCAATAGAAATATCGATAAGCCCGAAGCGACGGACATTCCGATAAACGCGACGCCGATCCAAACGATTTGCGAGCCGCTGATCGAGGACAGCGAAAAGCCGTCAACGAGATTCTTCGTGAACATCGGGATCACGAGGCTGACTAACGTCGACAGCAAGCTGAGGACGATCGCGGCGGCAAACAGCGGCAGCGGCGGCTTCGTTTCCCTCAGCAGACGATAGAACGCTTTTGTGCCAGCGCCTCCGCTGTTTAAGGGGTTTGGATTTGCATTCAACGATTCTGGGTTCTTCTCTGGCATGTGTTTCTCTTCCTTTCCCTCTCGATCTGGAGCTGGTATCTAGGAAAAGATTACGATCGAAATATAAACTGAAGTTAAACGAAGTCCCCTCGTTTAGAGATTTTCCACTTCTACACTAATCACATGATCGATCTTGCGCAGAAAATGGTAAAGCTCCGTTGTATATTCCTTCTCCGAAGCCGTAATCACCATATCCACCCGCTGACGTCCTTCCTCCAGGTCCTTGATTTTCAGCCGCCGAATCCGGTGCTGATTCGCTTTGGCTTCCCGCCCTTTGTGGTCTTTGCGCTCAATAATGCGGATCAGCTCCGTTACGTTGCCGTGATCCTCCATCACGATTTTGATCGAGACATCGCGTTGGTTCAGTTTATAGGGTCCGATCCATTTTACGACATAAGGGATGAAATTCACGGAGAGAATCAGCAAAATGACCGTCAACCCGGCTTCCAGATAAAATCCGGTGCCAATAGCGATCCCAATGCCGGATGCCGCCCAAATCATCGCCGCAGAGGTAAGACCTGAAATGCCCTCATTGCTCCGGCGTAAAATGGCCCCTGCCCCCAGAAACCCGATGCCGCTGACAATTTGCGCGGCCAGCCGCATCGGATCCATGTTCGGATGATCCGGCCCGGCGAATTTGGCGAACGCCTCGATTGACACAATGGTCACCAGGCAGCTGGCGATACAGATGACCATACTCGTCTTGATCCCCAGCGGCTTCTGCTTCAATTGCCGGTCGATGCCGATAAACAACCCGAACAATAGAGCCAGGCATAGCTTCAGAACCATTTCCAATTCGTTGTTCATGATGCTTCGCAACTCCTTCAATGATATAAGGTGAGTATAATTGTATTCGGCACATCGGCGCAAATGGATGAATTCCGCCCAAGGGGGACAAAAAAAGCCTGAACCGTCTGAATACGGCTCAGGCTTTCTCTCTAGGTTCAGGAATAAGGGGATTAGAACTTCGCAGCCAGATCGGCAGCGCGCTTCACGCCATCCTGAATGATTTCCTCGGCGCGGTCCGGGAATTGGTTATGTCCCTCAACCACGACGGCTTCCGGATCGTTGATGCCCCAGAAGGCCAAGGTGTTCTTCACATAGTTCAGCGACATTTCCAAGGCGCTCATCGGGCCTTCGGAATATACGCCGCCACGCGCTTGCAGCAAAGCGACTTTCTTGCCGCCAACCAGACCGACCGGACCTTGCTCGGTATATTTGAACGTCTTGCCGGCTTGGTTCAGATAGAACAAGTACGTCAGCAGCTGTGCCGGAATGGTGAAGTTCCACAGCGGGAAGGCAAAGACAACTTTATCCGCTTGCAAGAATTGCTCCAGGTAAGCGTTAGCTACATCGGCGGCTTTTTGCTCTTCCGGCGAAGCTGGCATCCCTTTACCGATTTTGAACAACCCGTTCAGCATATCCAGATCATAATAAGGCAGGTTTGCCTCGAACAGGTTCAGCTCCGTAACCACATCCTGAGGATGTGTTTCCTTATAGGTTTGCAGGAAGCTTTCATACAATTTAACAGTAGCGGACTGGTCCGCCGGGCGATTGTTGGCTTTGACGAATAAAACTTGACTCATCTACGGTTTCCCTCCAATTATAATTTCTAATGTTTTCTTCTTTCTTTTTATCAGTTACTTAATAATAAACTGCAACTAATAGAACATTAGTTATAATAAAGGGTAACTGCCTCTTTGTCAATTACAGTTTTCAAATCTGTTTTCAAATCCTGCTCAAGTTCTATTCTTGCCGTTTACGCCTGCGTTTCCCGCCCGTATCTTCTGCGAACCTGCTCCGCAGCCGCGGTCATCTGCCGCAGCGAAGCAACGGTTTCTTCCTGTCCCCTCGTCTTCAGACCGCAATCGGGGTTGATCCAGAACAGCTCCGGATCCAGCACCTGAAGGGCCCGATCGATCATCGAGACCATCTCGGCCTCTGCCGGCACGCGCGGGCTGTGAATGTCATAAACCCCAAGTCCGATTCCGAGCGGATACGTATGCGCTTCAAAGCTCTGCACCAGCTCGCCGTGACTGCGCGAGGTTTCAATCGAGATCACGTCGGCATCCAGCGCACGGATCTCGTCAAGGATATCGTCAAATTCGCAATAACACATATGCGTATGAATTTGCGTCGTATCCCGGACAGAAGAAGTCGTGATCCGGAACGCTTTTACCGCCCACTCCAAGTATTTCGTCCAATCCTTCCGCTTAAGCGGCAATCCTTCCCGCAGCGCAGGCTCGTCTACCTGGATCATTTCGATTCCGGCTTCCTCCAGCGCTTCAACCTCCTTGCGCAAGGCCAGGGCAATTTGATAGGCTACCTGCTCCCGGGACAGATCGCTGCGAACGAACGACCAGTTCAGGATCGTGATCGGCCCCGTCAGCATCCCTTTCACCGGTTTGTCCGTCAAGCTCTGGGCATAGGCGGTTTCCTTGACCGTCATGGGAGCTTCGAACTCAACGTCCCCATAAATCACCGGAGGCTTGACGCAGCGCGTACCGTACGATTGGACCCAGCCCCCTTGCGTAAACGCAAATCCCGGCAGCTTCTCGCCGAAGAACTCCACCATATCGGTGCGCTCAAATTCCCCATGCACCAGCACATCAAGTCCCAGCTCTTCCTGAATCGCCATCCATTTGCGGATTTCCGCCTGAATAAACTGCTCATACCGCTCAGGGCTCCACTCCCCTTTGCGCCATTTCTGCCGTGCAGCCCGAACCTCGGCGGTTTGCGGGAAGCTGCCGATCGTCGTCGTCGGCAGGAACGGCAGCCGCCATTTGGCTTGCTGCTTGCGGCGCCGTTCGGCGAACTCGCTGGCGCGCTCCGCCGGTGCCGCGGACGCGCTGGCCGCTGCCTCCCGTACGGTGGTGCGATTGCGCGCCGGATCGGCCGCAAGTTCGGCCAGCGATTGACGGTTCTCCGCAAACCGGGCAGGAGCCGGCCCTTCCCCGCGTGCCGCTTCGCACAAGCTCGCCAGCTCTTCCAGTTTCTGCTCGGCAAATGCCAGCGCCTGACGCAGGACCGGCGTCAGCCGCTCCTCACCTGCCGCGGATACCGGAACATGCAGCAAGCTGCAGGAAGGCTGTACGATAAGCTCGGGAGCTCCCGCCAAGGCGGAGACCTCCTTGAGCGTATTCAGCGCTTCGTCCAGGTCCGCACGCCAAATATTTCGCCCATCGATGAGCCCTGCTCCCAGCGTCTTGCCAGACGGGAAGCCATACCGCCGCAACGCCTCCAGGTTGCCGTCTCTACCGTGAACGAAATCCAGCCCCAATCCATGCACCGGCAGGTCAATGAGCGCATCATAGCGTTCTGCGGCATCGAAATAGGTTTGCAGCATGATCCGCAGCCCCGGGACCTCCCGGGTGATCGTTCGATAGACGTAGCTAAGGTGACGAACGTCCGCCTCGGTTAAAGAAAGGACCAGTGCCGGCTCATCTATTTGAACCCAGTCGACCCCGGCGGCTTCCAGTTCTTGCAAGACCTGCACGTACAAAGGCAGCAGCTTCTCGGTCCAGGCATCAACTTGCCCCGCCGTCTCCCCCTTGGACAATTTCAATAAGGTGAACAGCCCCAGCAGCACCGGTCTGCCTTCGATCCCCAGCTCTTGCTTGGCTTCCACATAAGCCTTAAGCGGTCGGTTGACGGTCAAACGCGGATGCCTTGTCCCCAATTCAGGCACGATATAGTGGTAGTTGGTATTAAACCATTTGGTCATCTCGCTGGCCGCCGCCTGGTCGTTCCCGCGGGCGATGGCGTAATACAGGTCAAGCGAGACCTGGTCGCCGTTCCAATCGAACCGCTCCGGTACAAGACCAAACATCGTTGCCGTATCCAACACGTGGTCGTAAAATGTAAAATCCCCGACAGGGATGACCTCGATCCCCTGATCCCGCTGCAGACGCAGGTTTCCAAGCCGGATTTCGGCCAATCGCTCCTGCAGTTGCTGCTCTGTCACTTTTCCTGCCCAATAGGCTTCGATTTGCTTCTTCCACTCCCGTTGTCCGCCTATTCTGGGATACCCCAGATTTCCGCTAACGATTTGTCCCATGATGATTCCTCCCCCTCTTTCATCTCGATGATGTCAAATTGGCATTACAAAAAAAGGTCCCCGATAGCAGCAATGGCTAAAGAGGACCTTCGATGATGAATTCGATGGCTTGCATCTTTAACACCTCCCTATCTCCCGTAGGTACAGCAGTGCCGTCGAAATAGGCAGGTCTCCTGGCTTCGGCATCATCGCCGGATACCGCCTTCCCGGTGATCTGATCACCAGTGGCATGCGAAGTATCCGACTCCTCCGTTACAGTGGCGGGACCGCGCCGGCATTGCACCGGACTTCCCTTTTAAGCTCCGGCCATCCTTGGCCGGAACACCTATTTCCGCTATATTCGGTTGGAATATACCTACCATCTTACTTCATGTGCTTGGCGAATACAATACCAAACAGATCGGAATTTGAATATTTATGCAGCGATTGCACCTGAGAAATCGACAACATTTTCGACAATATTCAAGTGATTAATATCACAATCCGACTTTTGAACTCATCGTACGATGATCGTAATCCAACAAGAACGCTGTGGGTTATGAACCTGATTATAGAAGGAGGAATGACGGATGAAATCGCGCAACCTCCTCAAGTGGTTGTTACTTAGTTTGTCCGGTCTGGTCATGATCGCAGCCGCTTGGCTCGCGTTCCCGTCGGAGGAATCCCCAGCCAGGGAAGCCGCCCCTCAAGAGGAAGCGCCGCATCCCCCTCTTCCGCCTGTCGAGCCGGTGGTCCATCGCGAGGGCAATACCGTACACATCGAAATGACCGCTCAGCGGACCGACGTAGAGATCTCCGAAGGCGTCTTCTACAACGCCTGGACGTTTAACGGGACGGCGCCGGGACCTGTATTGCGCGTGAAGCAAGGCGATCAGATCGAGTTTACGCTCCATAATTTGGACCCTGAAATGCCGCATTCGATGGATTTTCACGCCGTTCACGCCGCTCCGAGCCAGAAGTTCATCGATGTCATGCCTGATGAGCAGGGGACGTTTACTTACCCTGCGGACACGCCCGGCGTGTTCATGTACCATTGCGGTGTCAGTCCGGTGCTGCTTCACGTGGCCAACGGGATGTACGGGATGATCCTTGTTGAACCCAAGGAGGGGTATCCTGCGGACGCGAATATCGATCGGGAGTATATGATCGTTCAAAGCGAATGGTACGCGGAGAATGATCTGGATGCTTTTCAGCAAGGCGATCCGGAGTATGTCGTGTTCAATGGCGATGACTATACGTTAAAAAAACACCCCTTGCTTGCCAAAGTTGGCGACAATGTTCGGCTTTATGTTCTCAATGCAGGACCCAATCACGTCTCCTCCTTCCACGTCGTCGGCACGACCTTCGATCACGTCTACCTGGACGGCAACCCGAAAAACGAGCTTTACGGCATGCAAACCGTGCTGCTTCCGGCAGGTGGAGGCGCAATTGTCGAGTTTACCGTCACGGAGGAAGGCGATTATCCGATCCTCACTCATCAACTGAACGACGCCTACCGGGGAGCAACCGCCCTTCTGCGCGTGACCCGGGACGGATTGGATCCGGGCACCCCGGCGATGAGCCACTAAGCCTGCCTGTCATTCGTTCCTAAATCGTAATTTCATGAAAGAGGTGAACCCTGTGGATCAAAAAAACGCCAAAATGGTGGAACTGGACGTTCGGGAGCAGTTGCGAAACAAGTTGGAGCCCTTCCAACTGATCATGGATACCGTAAAAACGCTCGGGAAAGACGATATTTTCCGGCTGCACGCCACCTTTAAACCTACGCCGCTGCTTGGGTTTCTGAAGATGAAAGGCCTGATCGGCAAATCGGAAATGATAGGCAAAGAGCATTGGGTCACCACGTTTGTGCATAAGAAAAACAAGGCTTGGCTGGAGAACGATTCAACAAGTCCATCTTCAACGGCGCAGCACCCGCCGGCAACCGTTCCGGGCAATACGGCCGATGCCGCCTCGGAGACAGCATCGGGAACTTCCGGCGAATCAGCCCCCAAAATCATCACGCTGGACAACCGCGGGCTTGAACCGCCGCAGCCGATGGTACGCACACTGGCTGCCCTGGACCGCTGTCAGCCAGGGGACGAAGTTCATATTCATAACGACCGGGTTCCGGTGTTTTTAATCGAAGAATTAAATAGCCTGGGCTGCACCTATACAGTCGAAGAACAACCCGACGGAACGGCGAAAGTCCAAATCCGCAAACCTTAAGAAAAGAGGTGAACCTGATGCCGGCCATGTCCCGCTTGCCTTTTCTGTTCATTGTTACAGGGATCTTTGGTTTCGTCCTGTTTCACGCTACTTCACTGATGTCGCTGACGGGCTGGATCGGGGATGACATTCGCGGCCCGGCGGGCTGGTTCCAGGTCCACCTGTTCGTGCTGGGCTGGGCAACGATGCTTGCGATGGGCGCCGTTTACCAGCTGATCAACGTGATTTTGCAATCAAATTTATACAGCGAGCGTCTTGGCTATCTTCATTACGCCCTGTTTACCGTAGGCTTGTTCGGGTTGTTGTTTGGCTTCATTCAAGGGGATACGTATTGGATCGGAGGTTTTGCCACACTGGCTTTCTCGGGGATCGTTCTGTTCGTTTGGAATATGGCCGCTACATTGCTTCGGGCGAGAACCTGGAATGCCATTACGATCAGTACCGCTTGCGCCGTGCTGTACTTGTTGCTCACGGGTTTATCCGGGATGGCGATGGGCGTCAATTTGGCTACCGGTCTTTACAACGATTGGCACGAGAACTTGTTCGGAACTCACATCTGGCTGGGAACGTTAGGTTGGTTCGGACTGCTGATCACCGGATTCAGCTACAAATTGTTGCCGATGTTCTACTTGTCCCATGATTATCCGACTCGACTGGAGGATGTTGTCTTGGCGTTATGGAATGCCGGCGTTGTGCTGGGCGCGGCCTCCTTTCTGTTTGGCTTGCCGACCGAATCCAAAATCGCAGCGTTGCTGCTGATCGTCTCGGCGGTGATCGCTTATAATGTCCATTTGCTGCAAATCCGCAGCAAGAGGCATAAACGCAGCCCGGGTGCGGGCATTGAGTGGACGGTAACCGGGAGTCAAATCTTTGCCTTGTTCGCCGTCATGTTCGCGGTGCGGGCGCTGGTGTCGCCCGAGCATCTGCTCGATACCCGAACCGTACTCACAGCCGGCTGGGTTTATCTAAGCTGCTGGGTCTCCTTTACGGTTCTGGGGTATATGTCCAAAATCGTCCCGTTCCTGTGGTGGACCCACAAATACGGCAAACAGGCCGGACGCCCGGGAACGCCGGTGCTGGCTGACCTGCTGGATGAGCGAAAAGCCAATCTCGGCTTGACCTTGATCCTATGCGCGAATTTAACCGTTCTCGCTGGCGTAGTTCTCGGTTCGCAGCTCGTGATTGCCGTCGGAGGTGTCGTGTTGTCCATCGTATCCGTCGCTTACATTGCCTTGATCGCTTTGGTTTTTGCTCATTAACAACCATTCAAATCGGAGGTGGATTGCCATGAATAAAATTGAACAAATCCGCGAAAGTCTGCGTGAAGTTTACGACCCCGAGTTGGGCGTCAATATCGTCGATCTCGGGCTGGTTTACGATATTCGGGAAGATGAGGATCGCGTCTACATCCAAATGACCTTAACGACGCCGGGATGCCCGATGCATGATACGATCGTTGGCGGCGTCCGTTGGGTGCTCAGCGACCAATTGGGAATTCAGGACCCGCAGATCGACGTCGTGTGGGAACCGCGCTGGTCCCCGGCGCAGATGTCGGAGGCGGCCAAGGAACAGTTGGGATACTTCTGATTCCAGGAGCGAACGGCAGGATAGCTGACTTCCCTCCTTTTGCAGAAATATCCCTTTGGCTCAGATCATCGTGTAAAAAAAAGCTGGCGGTTCGTCTTTCGACGAGACCGTCAGCTTATTATTTTACAATTAAAACGCCTTTCATAACCTTATGGTTCTTGCCGCAGGAGATATTGCAGGAAAACTCGAAGCTCCCGGCTTGATCCGCCGTGAAGGTGATCGATTTGCCGCCGCGGACTTCTTTATTGTAGCCTTTGATTTTCAGCGAATGCATACCCTGCGTATTTTTCAGCGCTATCCGCACCGTGTCGCCCCGCTTGACCTTGATTTCCGTCAAGTCATATCCCGATGAGCTGGCATGAACGGTAAATGATTGAACCGGTCCTTTCGCTTCCGCGGCCGGTTCCGCCCCGCCGATATAACGCCCCGGGGCGTCAGCGCATGCCGACAATAGAAGCAGTCCGCCGAGCAAGCAAACGACCGCACCTAAACGGTAGTTCATCCGCCTCTCCCCCTTCTTCAACTAGGAACTAAGTTTAGTTTAGAACGGGGAGAACCTCTGGCTTGTGATTCCCATCACAATACATGCAGATGTCCCTCCATTGATACCCTATTCAGCTTCGCCGGTCGACTAAGCCTTGCTCCAGCGCATAACGCGTCAATTGCACGCGATTTTCCAGGTGCAGCTTCTGCAAAATATTTTTCAGATGATTTTTGACCGTCTGATCGGAAATATGCAACACTCCGGCGATCTCCCGATTGGTCATGCCCTGGGCTACCCAGCCGAGGATTTCCCGTTCGCGTGCGGTTAACGGAGGTTGTTCGCCGATTTCCTTCTTATTCACCGGAAACTCTTGCAAAATACGCAAGGCCAGCTCGCTGGACAAAGGCGCTTCATCACTGGCAATGGCTCTTAGATACTCCAGCCAGGTCCCGGGCTCCAGATTTTTGAGCAGATATCCCTGCGCCCCCTGCTTCAACGCTTCAAACAGATGGGCAGCGTCATCCGAGACGGTGATCAGAACGATCTTCACGTAAGGATATCTCAGCTTGATCTCGCGGGTCGTCTCCAGGCCGTCCTTGCCGGGCATGCGGATATCCATCAGGATTAGATCAGGCATCCAGCGCTCGGTTTGGACGATCGCCTCTTCGCCGTTTTCCGCATAAGCCACGATTTCAAACGTTTCGTCCTCGGCCAATATTTCCCCAATCGCCTCCCGCGCGTGAGGATGGTCATCAACGACCAAAACACGAACTTTCATGTCGCCTCGCCTCCTTGAATCTCTACGATCGTATGCCCTGGCCGGGAAGTGATCTCCAGCCTCCAGCCCATGCCTTCCGCCCGTTCCCGCATGATCCGCAGGCCATAGCTGCCCGGCCGTTCCTGATCCCCTTCGGGAAACCCAACGCCGCTGTCAATTACCCGTACCCGGAAGCGCCGTGCGCTCCCCTCGCCGAACGCGCGGATCTCCCGCACTCCGGCATGTTTGCCCGCATTGACGATCGCCTCACGGATGCAGGCCAGCAGCTCCATCCTTGCCTTCGGCGACCAGGCTTCATCTTCCTCAAGCTGCCAGTGCAGTTGCAGCTCCAACTGCTGCTCCTGAGCCATTTGCCGGATTCTCGCCGGAAACGTCGCACCGTTCGCCTCGTCATCTTCACGCGCATCGGGCAGAACCCGCAAATCCGCAATCGCTTCCCGAACGTACCGGTTCACCTCATGAATGGTCTTGCGCAACTCCTGCCAGTCATGGGTCTGGTCCGCCGCCATCTGCCGCCGCTCCGCCTTGTCCACCTTCACCGACAGCAGAAACAGCGACTGGGCAATCCCGTCATGAAGCTCCCGCGCAAGCTGTTCACGCTGCTCCAACCGAGCCTTGAGCGCCCGCTCCCGCTGCAGTTCTTCCTGCATTTGTTCCAAGTGAAAAAACAGCTTGTAAAGCAACGTTACACTGAGCAAAAAAAGAATAATCGGCGTCAACACATTCCCAAGCTCCATGGAAATAAACGGCATCAGGAACTGATGGCGAACGTATTCCCATATTCCGATGACCAGCGTCGGCGTGACAAGAATCGCTATTTTAATTGTTTTATAGGACATGGGCTCCCCTTCCTTTAGTTCGAATATACGGTATCGGGGGCCTGGAGCGCAAACCTAATCTAAAGAAATCGTCAGTGATCAGCAGATGCCGAGATAACGGTACAACCAGGGTTCTGCCGTTGAGAACGCTGAGACAATGGAAAGCAGGATTCCCGCACTCCCATGGCTTATCGTGTGATTGTCTAAAATGGACGTCTCAGTAATTTGGCCGGAGACCAGCTTAATTTCTGTCAATTTAAACCCGGGTTCGGGCTCATTCGTATAATAGCATCAAACAAGCTAAGAACTCCCGTATAGCCGCTAGTTAAGGAAGGGTTCATGACCATAAATTCTTGGACAGGCAATCGGCCTTTATTACTTAACAGGATCTGATGGGCCCATTCCACGCTTACATTCTATTTATTAGTATTTTTATTGAACATTTCTCTTATTATTCCATATTATAGCAGACTAAAAACGAGCTTTGCTCCCTAGGGATTCGCAAAGCATAAAAAAACAGGCCGGGAGTTACGGCTCCGGCCTGCTTATCGTTTAACTTTGATTACAATAACAAGTTGATCTCATCTTTAATAGCTTCAGATTGGGGTCCAAAGACAACCTGGACCGCCCCTTTCCCGAGTCTCATCACACCGGAAGCCCCTAATTTCTTCAAACCAGAATCATTAACCCTTGATTCATCTTTGACGATGAGTCGAAGACGTGTAATGCAAGCATCAACAGACTGAATATTGCTCCCTCCGCCGAGTTCAGCCAAAATTTGGGCTGCACGACTATGACCTTCTCCAACGGGCTGATCCGCAACTGAGGCTTCCTCAAGAATATCTTCGTCATCATCTTCGCGGCCAGGTGTTTTTAATTTTAGAACCCGGATCAGGAATCTAAATAAGAAGTAGTACACGACAAAGAACGCAAGACCAACTGGAATTAATAACAACTGATTGGTTTCCAGCTTCCAGTACAAGAGATAGTCAATCAAACCTGCGGAGAAGGCAAACCCGAGTTTAACATTTAGCGCATACATAACCCAGCCGGCAACGCCTGTAAGAACGGCATGAACAACGTAGAGTACTGGAGCAAGAAACATAAAGGAGAACTCCAACGGTTCCGTGATTCCGGTAAGGAACGCGGCG
The DNA here is from genome assembly GCF_900021165.1 of Paenibacillus phocaeensis. Classification (GTDB taxonomy): domain Bacteria; phylum Bacillota; class Bacilli; order Paenibacillales; family Paenibacillaceae; genus Fontibacillus; species Fontibacillus phocaensis. The sequence goes on from NZ_FCOQ01000024.1 coordinate 141,856, forward strand.
AGTGCGGAGCCAAAGATGATTGAACCAACGATTTTACGCTTGTGTGGTTTAGCAGCATGAACAATGGCCAGCCCCGCACCCGGAAGAGCAAACATCATGATCGGGAAGAAGCCGGCCATGAACATGCCTGACGTTCGATCCCCCGCCAAGAAACGAGCGATTTCTCCATTCACGACTTCCCCATTTGCATTAGTGTATTCCCCGAGTATAAACCAAGGATAATTGTTCAAAACGTGATGCAAACCAAAAGGGACTAACAAGCGGTTCGCAACGCCGAACAGGAAGCTTCCTACGCCGCCGATGCCAATCAGCCACTCGCCAAAGCTGTTAAGACCTTCCTGGATAGGCGCCCAGATCAAACCGAAGACGATGCCTAGAAGGAGAATGGAAAAGGCGGTAACCATAGGAACAAACCGTTTTCCACTAAAGAAACCAAGCCAATCCGGCAGCTTAATCTTATGAAATCTGTTATAGCAATAAGCGGAAACTAAACCGATCATAATACCGCCGACAACACCCATGTTTAACGGTTTATTTAGCGTAATGAAGGTAAAGGATTCTGGGATTTTAAGGAGAACATTCGTTAATACAAAATGCCCCACCACCGCTGACAAGGCCGCTACAGCGTCTTTAGCGAGTCCGATCGCGACACCGACGGCGAACAAGATCGCTAAATTGTTCAGAATGGCGTCTGCTCCGGCGTTCAAGAAGGGAGCTAAGTATTGGTTTAGAAATGCCCCTACTCTTCCAAGATGAAAGTCCTGTTCATAGTTAATCAAGCCAAAACCTTTCAGGATACCTGCTGCAGGCAAAGTTGCGACTGGAAGCATTAACGATTTACCTATCTTTTGTAAAAAAGCCAACATTCGAAAATCACCCTTTCCTTGAATGTTTTATAGCTATGACTTTAAAACCGCCTTCAAAATAACGCTTCCGCCTGCCGTCACAGGACCGCTGAGTGTCTCCACGCTGTTCGTCACATCTCCAGCGTTTGTTACTATAATTGGGGAAATCACCGGATAACCGGCTTCACGAATACGCTCAAGGTCGAAATCGATCAGCGGTTGCCCCGCTTTCACTTTATCTCCCACGGCCACATGGGCGGTGAAGCCCTCGCCTTTGAGCGATACGGTGTTAATTCCGAGATGGAACAGAAACTGCAACCCAGACGGATGCTCCATCATCACCGCATGGCTGCTTTTGATCACATGAACGATTTTGCCGTCAAACGGGGCTACCAGGCGTCCCTCGCTGGGCACAATCGCCAGTCCGGGCCCCATATGTCCCCCGGCAAACGCCTCATCCGGCACTTGGGTTAACGGTACAGCCTCGCCGGTTAGCGGAGACGGGATCTCTAATACTTTGCTCTCGGTACTTTTCTTTCTCCATTTCGAAAACATATCTCTCCTCCTATCTTACTACCTATATTCTGGCAACTTGACGTGAACTATACGCTCATTCCCAAGCTGCCGGGTGAAATGGGCGCAAAAAAATAAGAGCCAAGGAAAAGAAGCCTATAAAAAATAGGTCTGCTTCCCTTGGCTCATGCCCATTTGAATTCAACGGTAACACGCCAAAAGTCATTTGGTTTTCGGTTATGTGACTATAATAATTCAAGCTCCCCTAATCGTCAACAGAAAAATTGAAAGCGTTCACGCGGGGATGGAGCCTCAAATTGCAATGCATCACATAAGGAGAACAGCCTTTACTCACTGGGCTTGAAACAAGGCCGGCACCTTATCGGGTTCCCAGCCCGGCAGCGAAGTATGAGCTTGGATTACTTTATAGGTTACTCCGTTATACGTCACGAGTTGATTGACAGTATATGCAGTGTATGGAGCCCATACTGCCGGCCCCGTTCCTTCCGAATCCGTCGTGACGGTCACGGCGTTGCTTGCTGCCGAGCTATTGCCGGCGGCGTCCATCGCCTTCACGGTAAACGTGTACGAAGTTGATGCAGCAAGACCGCTGATCGTTGCCGTGGTCCCCGTTACCGTCGCGGCAAGCTGATCGCCGTTATAGACCTCATATCCGGTTACCCCAACGTTATCCGTAGACGGGTTCCAGCTCAAGCTTACGCTCGACGAAGTCTTGGAGGTGACCGTAACATTGCCCGGTGCGGTTGGAGCGCTTGTATCCCCCGGGTTCGTCCCCGGCTCGGTCGTAACTGTGAGCGGAGCGCTGGCTGGCGAGATATTCCCCGCCGCATCCCGGGCAACGACTGTAAAAGTATACGCTGTGGCCGGAGCAAGGTCGCTGATCGTTGCCGTCGTTCCCGGCACGCTGGCCGCCTGCGCCCCGTTTTGGGATACCTCGTACCGAACGACACCCACGTTATCCGAAGAAGGCTGCCAAGTGAGCGTGACGGAGCTGGACGTTTTGGAGACGACCGTCAGGCCGGTTGGCGCCGAAGGAGGTAACGTATCTCCCGGCGGCGTCACGCCTCCGCCCAGTTCGCTTCTCAGCTTGGTTAACAGCGTTTTGTTGCGATCGTTGCTGAGCTCCCAGAACATGGCTCCGGCAAGACCGCGGTTCTTGATAAAGTCGGTTTTGAACCCGATCGACTGCGGATCGTCATACGTGATGAACCGCCGGTTAGATGCATTGTACAGATAAGGCACTTTGGCTGTATCGTTCCAATAGCGGGTATATCCGTTTTTATTAATATAGTTCGCTTCCAGATCATAGAAATCAAACGAGCCCGCTTCCCAGGTGCCGACGGTCGAAGCCCCGCTGGCGCTTTGGTATTGACCGTTCCCCGCATTGTTTACGTTATCCCAGCCGCGGCCGTAGAACGGAATCCCGAGCACTAATTTACTCGCAGGCACACCGGCGTTCAAGTGCCCTTGCACCGCAGTGTCCGCGTTAAATTCCGCGGCGCTGGGGACGCCGGCGCTTCCTGCTGCCGGATCGTAATACAGCGGTGCATTGTGAGCCGTAATCTGCTGCCAGCCGCCGTTGAAATCATAGGTCATAATATTGATCCAATCGACGATAGCTGCGATATTGCTAAGCTCTGTGTTGCTGACGAAGGAAGGGGAAGCTCCCGAGGCGATCGTCAGCAAATATCTTTTGCCATCCGCTGCTCCGGCCGCGTCCAGCTTATTCCGGATTTCCTGCAGCAGCTTCGTATAGTTCTGCTTGTCCTCCGGACGGCGGCTGTTCCCTTCCAGTCCGCCGTTCACCGGATACTCCCAGTCCAAATCAATGCCGTCAAAATTGAACTTGCGCAGGAAGTCGACGGCCGAATTGGCGAACGTCTCGCGTGTGACTTGGCTGGCGGCTACATCGCTGAACCGGTTGGACCAAGTCCACCCGCCCACTGAGATGATCGTTTTCAGGTGCGGATTCGCTTGCTTCAGCTTGCTCAGCTGATTGAGATTACCGGCGATGGGTTGGTCCCAGGTGTCGCCGGGAAATTGCTTGCCGGTATCGATCCAGGGATCGCCCAAGACAATCGTGCCGTTGGGCACGTTAATCGTTTGCCCCTTCTCGTCTTGGGTCGGCCAAGTGACCGGATTCGGCCCGGTCGGGTCCGGATTGCCATGGCGACCGTTCCAGGCGATGTCGGCAAAGGCATAATTGATATGGGTGATTTTGGAAGCATCGATATCCGAAACATTAAAATTACGGGCGTACGCGCCCCAGGACGGATAATAGGCGACGATTTTATAAGGATCGGCTGCCTCAGCGGCTTTCGGTTGGAGCAGACCGCCGGGGAGCAGCAAGGCTAGAGCGAGACAGGTCATCGTCACTTGCTTCCACTTCTTGGCAAAACTTCGGGTTCTTATCAATTGCATCACTTAAATCCCTCACTTTACAATCGAAATTGGATTGGACTAAAGCTAGCAGCAAGAAACTTGGGCCTAAGACACCGGTCATACGAGTTCGTCAACAACGCACCTTTCCTCTTGATTTACCGACTGACTTTCTGACTTGGACTCCCGTCCGCTGCAGCCGATCACCTCCTGCAAATCCGTTCATCGTCTCCTTCCGCGTGAGTCCCCAAAGCTTGTCCCGGCGCCAATAGGAAATCTTTGGAATCCTCACAAATCTATTAAATCATAATAGATTTGGCGATTAAAGGATAAATTTCTATTATTTAATCGTATTTTGTTTGTGCGAATAGCAAAAAAACGCAGCGATCTGGGAAGATCGCCGCGTTTACGGAGTGGGAGGAGATGCGGATCAGTCGATGTGTATGATTTTTCATCTTTATCTTGTCGCGAAAACGTTAAAGGGGCTGAATCTATTTGAATTTTCATATAGATTTTCGACTTTCGTCGTCTTGCAGCACGGATTTATATGAAAATTCATATGAATTCGACTAAATGGCCTAAAATACGCGGGATGTGCTTGATTTTTCACATATCCTTGACCGTTCACCATTTCCGTTCATAGTTCACAGTTCAAAGGCCGAGGTTCTCCCCCCAGCCGCCTCGGCTTATCGCTGCCCCTCCGGCCGCACTTTGCGGGTCGCGGTAGCCTGAAGTGGATCATCCGGCCAATAATGTTTGGGGTAACGGCCTTTCAAGTCTTTTTTCACCTCGAAATACGTGTGTTGCCAAAAGTTACGCAGGTCCGAGGTAACCTGAACCGGGCGACTCGCCGGCGACAGCAAATGCAGCGTGATCGGAACCCGCCCAAAACCGATCCGCGGGGTCTCCATCATGCCGAACACTTCCTGCAGCCGCACGGCGGCGTAGGGGGCTTGAGGTCCGTCGTAATGCACCTGGATTTTGGAGCCGCTGGGGACAAGCAGGTGGGTTGGCGCTTCAACATTCAGCTCCTGCCGCTGAGGCCAAGTCAGGAAGTTCTCCAACATGCTGGATAACGATAAGGCCTGCAAATCCGACCGTTTACGGACGCCGGATAAATACGGCGCCAGCCAGCTCTTCGCGGTCGCTGCCAGCGTCTCGTCGGACACATCCGGCCAGTCGCTGTGAATCCGGTGCAGAAACCTCATCCGCTCCTGCAGCTTGCGGGCCTTCTCCGTCCACGGCAGGATGGATACGCCTTTGGCGGCGACCGCGTCAAGCAGCGCCTGGGTCAGCAATTCGGGCCCGGGCGAAGGGTCCGGCTGCTCTCGCAGCACGATCGCACCGAACATCCGGCGGATCCTCGCCCGTACCGTACCGGAAGTATCATCCCATTCCGCACTCCGCTCCTCCTCGATTTCTGCGGCATGATGGCGGTACAAGTCCGCTTCTTCCAGCGGTGCCGCCAGCAAAATCCGCCCCTCCGCTCCTTCGTCGTCAACTTCAGCGATCGCCAGGAACGCCGAAGAGCTCAGCGTGTCCTTCACGAGCAGTTGCGCCCCCCGCCCGTTCCGCAGCAAATACCGTCCGTCCGGGCGGCGGATCGCGATCCGATCCGGATACGCAAAGGAGACAAGCAAGCCGCAGCTGCGATCCAGGTCCGCCGGAGCGGGGGAGCCGGACGCTGGAGCGGGCGGAGTTGGGTTGGCATGCACCGCAGAGGAAGCGGCGGGCGGTACCGGGTCGGCGATCGCGGCGCCGGCCTCGTCTTCGCCGTCTGGCGGCTCGTAATCGGGGTCGTCCTCCGCATCGGGGACGACCGCGCCGCCGAGCTCGGCGGACGCATCAGGCGAGCCGGACGATGCATCGCCGTCCGGCNCGGCTCCTTCGGCGCTCCCGGTGCATACACCGTCTCCACCGGGAACATCCGTCCCCGGCTTTGCACCACCGGCGCGCCGTCCAGCAAGCCGGCGATCGGTCCGGCGTCCAGCGTCGCCGACATCACCAGCAGCCGCAAGTCGTCGCGGAGCAGCTGGCGGCTTTGCCAGGTCAAGGCAAGCCCGAGATCCGCGTGCAAGCTGCGTTCATGAAATTCGTCAAAAATAACCAGACCCGTTCCAATCAGCGCCGGGTCTTGCTGCAGCATACGCGTCAAAATCCCTTCGGTCACGACGACAATCCGCGTCTTCGCCGACACGCGGCTGTCCCCCCGCATTCGGTAGCCGACCGTCTCTCCAACGGCTTCGCCAAGCTGGCTGGCCATATATACGGCGGCGGACCGCGCCGCTAACCGGCGGGGCTCCAGCAGCACGATCCGCTGGCCGGCCATCCAGGGTTCCTCGAGCAGGGAGAGCGGCACCCGCGTTGTTTTGCCCGCGCCGGGCTCCGCCAGCAGCACTGCCGTTCCCGCCTGTCCAAGCGCGATTTTTAACTCGGGGATCACTTCATCAATAGGCAAAGGAAGCTTTGTCATGATTCTCTCCTTACGGGTTACACTATGAAAACATTTTACCATAGGGAGCGGAGCAAGTCCTGAGAGCCCAGACGAAGGGCCGAGCGCAAGTTTCGCTGCACAGCGAGCAACAAGGCGGCATACGCCGGAAACAAAGGTTAGGACGCGGTTATCAGACTTAAAGGATCGGAGGAACCCTGCAATGTTCAAGCTTCTTGTCATCTTACTGCTTATCGCTTTGACTGCGCTGTTCGTGGTTGTTGAAGCTTCGCTGCACGCCCTGCGGCCGCGATCCGTAGAAGTCTGGGAACGGGAAGGCCGACGCGGTGCAGCCGCGCTCCGTGCCCTATTGGGTCGACTCGACCAGGCCTTATCCACCTGCCAGCTGGCGATTACAGCCAGTTCGCTGACGCTCGGTTGGTTGGGCCAGCCGGCTGTGCGCAGTCTGCTTAACCCCCTGTTTGTGCGCCTGCCCTTCTCCGCGTCCATGGAAACCTTCTTTTCGTTCCTGATCGCCTTCGTCCTGATCACCTACTTGCATGTGGTCCTCGGCGGATTAGTCCCTCAGGTGTTGGCCGCCCAGCGCGGCGAAGCCGTGATCCTGGCCGTTGCCCGGCCACTTGTAGGGATAACTACTCTGCTGTCTCCCTTGCTCTGGCTGCTGGGGCGCTCCTCCCGCGCCATCGTCTCGCTGCTGGGCCTGAAGCCCGCGGCGGAATGGAGTGACGCCCACAGCGAGGAGGAACTAAGGATTCTGCTAAGCGAAAGTCTGGAGAGCGGGCAAATCAACAATAGCGAATACCGCTTCATGAACCGCATCTTCGCCTTCGATGAGCTGCTCGCCAAGGATATCATGGTCCCGAGGACGGATATGGTCTGCTTGGATGCGGCAAAGTCGCGGGAAGAGAATTTGCGGATCATCCGCGAGGAGCAATATACGAGATTCCCGGTCATCCGCCATCATAAAGACCATATTCTCGGCGTCATCAATACGAAAGCGTGGTTTCTCGCCCCCGACAATCAGGCGGACACCCCTTTGACATCGCTCGTCCGGCCCGTCATGACCGTCTCGGAGAATATTTCCCTTCCGACCTTGCTGACGAAGATGCAGAAAGAACGTTCGCATATTGCCGTGCTGATTGACGAATACGGCGGAACCAGCGGGATGGTGACGATCGAGGACATCCTGGAGGAAATCGTAGGCGACATCCGGGACGAATTCGATGCGGAGGAAGAGCAGGAAATTACGGAAGTCGCAGCGAATCACCTTATCGTTGACGGCAAGATTTCGGTTTCGTTAGTGAATGATTTGCTGGACGCCGAATTGGAAGAAGACGATGCCGATACGATCGGCGGGGGGGTTTATGGGCAAAACCTGGATATCGAGGAAGGCACACAGCTGGTGTATGGGGATCTGCAATTTACCGTACTGGAGCGTGAAGACAGCCGAATCCGCAAAATCGAAATCGAAAGACGGCCCAAGCCCGGCCTCGGCAGCACCTACCCACCGGAGAGCGGCGATGAATCTCAGGAGCCGGAGCCGCGATTGTAAAAGGACCTCCCGTCCTCAAGCATTTATAGTGCAACGCGGCAAGTGGTAGAAGCGAAGGAGTATCTATGTGAAAAATCGAATAGAATTCGCCGTTTCCGGCGATTTCATCGGAATCTATATGAAATTTCAAGCCTAATTGCGCAACTCAAGCCCTTAAGGGTAGAATTTAATTGAAAAACCGAATCCAATTCCGGATAATGCGCCACCAGCACGTTATTCTATATGAAAAATCGCGCTTAATTAGGAAACGGACCTGTTACCTGTGTTCCCTGTGTTCCCTGCGTTACCTGTGTTACCTGTGTTACCTGTGTTATCTGTTACCTGTTACCCTTAACCCTGTAAACCAGGATCTAAAGCCCAGCCTGCCCAATACAGGACTGATCAACCAAGGAAGTGAAGCAACATGAAACGCGGACGTTTTGCACCTACGCCTTCCGGCGACATGCACCTGGGCAACGCCAAAATCGCGCTCTTGTCCTGGCTGCAGATGCGCGCAGCCGGAGGGATTTTCGTCCTGCGCATCGAAGATATCGACACCCAGCGCTCCAAGCCGGAGATCACCGAACGCATCCTCGCCGATCTTCGCTGGCTGGGGCTGGACTGGGATGAAGGCCCCGGCGCTTCGGAAGCTTCCGGGCCTTACTGTCAGAGCCTGCGTACCGAGCTCTACGAGGAAGCATTGGCGAAGCTTGCCGCGGACGGGCGGCTGTACCCGTGCTTTTGCAGCCGGGCCGAGCTGCTGGCCGTGGCCGGAGCCCCGCACGGCTTATCCTCGGAAGGGGCGCCTTATCCCGGCACCTGCCGCGGCTTAAGCCCCGCCGAGCAGGAGCGCCGGGCCCAGCATAAGGAGCCGTCGCTCCGGTTTGCGATCGGCGCCGATGCCGTCAGCTTCGTCGACGGCATCGCCGGGCCGCAGGAGTTCCCGCCGGGAAGCGGCGGTGATTTTGTGGTGCGCCGGGCCGACCGCATGTACTCGTATCAGCTGGCGGTCACCGTTGACGATGCCCGGATGGGCATCACCGACGTGCTGCGCGGCGACGATCTGCTCGACTCCACGCCCCGCCAGCTCCATCTCTATAAAGCGCTGGGGCTGACGCCGCCGGCGTTCGCCCACGCTCCGCTCATCCTCGGCGAAGACGGCAGACGGCTGGCCAAACGCCACGGCGATCTCGGCATCTCCGCGCTGCGGGCGGCCGGCACGAAGCCGGAAGCGGTCATCGGTTGGCTCGCTTACATCAGCGGCCTGCTGGACCGGCCGGAAGCCGTATTGGCCAAGGATCTTATCGGCGGTTTTCGGCTGGACCGGATTTCGAAGGAGCCGTTTGTGCTGACCGAAACGATGATCCACCGGCTGCTTCCCGGCACCAAGCCATCGTAATCATTCGATCCGCCGATATTCGTACCTCCTACTCCAGCCTCCGGCGGATCGCCTCTTCATATTGGCGGAACGCCGGATTCGTCAGCAGGCCGCGCTCGTCGGCCAACAGGTTCAGCCGCAGCTGATGCTCCGACAAACGCTTCTTTAATGCCTGCTTCTCCGGCCCTTCCTCACAGGCCGCAAGCAGGTCGCTTAGCCGGACCATCTCTTGCTGCAGCTGGATTTCCTCGGGGACGTAACCGGCGTTTTTCATCAGCTTATAGGCCATACGCAGATCCTCGGGAACTCCGGACAAATCTTCCACCTTCAGCGGCTTGCCCTTGCCGGGCAAATGATCGAATTCCCCCTTCGCCATCGCTTCGGCGATTTTTTGTTCCGCCAACCAGGACAACATCGGCTTCCCTCCTTCTTCCGAATTACTCTTGCCTCTATCATAACATAACCGTTAGCGTGCGGACTCCCGCCGCCCCCGGCCAACTTTCAATAATCAACCCGATTACTCTACTGCGACGTACGTCAGGTCTTGCCATCATAAAATAAACGCCTTCGCAAAAGCGAAAGCGTTCATCATCTTCCTTTATAACAGCGACTCCGCCCCGTCGATCACGATTCTGGCGCCGGTGATGTGGATGGATTCATCCGAACCCAGAAAGGCGACGAGGTCCGCAACATTTTCCGGTTTACCGGGTCCGTCCGCCAAGGGCTGCGAGCCCTCCGGATATTTGACCGGAATGACGATTTCCTGCAGTTCCTTGGACTTCTCCGTCGAAGCGTCGATATTGGTAGAGATGGCCCCGGGACTGATGGCATTCACGCGGATTTTGAACTGGGCCAGCTCCAGGGCGAGCATTCTGGCAAAAGCAACCTGCCCCGCCTTCGTCGTGCTGTAAGCCGACATGCCGAAGCCGGAAAAGGTATCGTTGCCGTTAATGGAGCTGGTAATGATGATGCTTCCGCCGCCCCGTTCTTTCAAATAGGGGACCGTATATTTTACGGTTAGGAATGTGCCTGTCAGATTGATGCTCAGCGTCTTCTCCCAATCTTCAAAGCTCAAGTCCTCAACCGGTGCCAGCTTGCCGTTAATGCCCGCATTCGCGAACACGACATCGATACCGCCGAAATGCTCGGCTGCCTCGCGAACGGCTTGCTCAACCCGTTTCGGGTCCGCCACGTCGACGTCGTAGGCGCGGGCCGCCCCCTCACGAATGGCATTGATTTCCCGTGCCGCCTGCTCCGTTCGCTCATCCAGCAGATCGAACAGCGCCACCTGCGCCCCTTCGCTGGCCAGCTTCAACGCCGCCGCCTTGCCGATGCCGGAACCGGCTCCGGTGACGATCGCCGTTTTTCCCCGGAACCGTTCGCGGCTCGTCGTCTGATTGCTTGTCATGGCTTCACACTCCTGAGATGAAATGGGTTCTTTGGCTTTGGCAAATAAGTCATCCTGCCTCTATCCAGATTACCCATTTCGGAGTGCTTTTTAGTCAACCAGAACCAGGTTTATAAATCGCGGCGGGCAAAGATCCTTCGCGACACCGCATACGATACGATGAGGGCCAGGCCGGCGACGCCCGCGCCGAGAAAACCGGCTGCTACCGGATGCGCCTTGACGGCCGACGACAGCAGCACCGTATCTTCACCGCCCAGCAGACTGGATGCCAGCTGGCTGCCGATCATGATGACGATAATCATCGCCACGTTCAGATATTGGGAACCTTTCAAACCAAGCCAGTAGTAAATCGGAATATATATCGCCATAAACAAGACTTGCACACAGAAGATGCTAAGCATTTGCCCTTGGTTAATCGCCGCCGACTGACCATGAAACACGTTGGCGCCAGCGTTCACCAGCATGCAGAATACGAAGGCGAGCACCATCATCATGAAGGCGGAAGCGTATTTGGACAGAACCAGGAAACTGCGGCGTACCGGCAGGTTGACCAGAAATTGCTGGCTGGACAACCGCATGTCGGCATTTAGAGCCAGGATCAGCACCATGCCCGGAAGCATGCCGTATAGCGGAGAACTGTCCGTTTGCACGAATCCGGAGAACACGATCGAATAGATGACCAACAGCCAAATATACCGCTGCATCAGCAGCATATCCTTACGCACCAGATGGATCAGACTAGACATGAGTTCCCATTCCTCCTTTTGCTGTATAGTACATGATCTCTTCCAAGGAGGGGCGTTCCAGCAGCACCTTGTCGCCAAACAAGGCGCCAGCCCGCTCCCGGTCCTTCGCCAGCGCCTCGAATCCGACCGGTGTTTCCCTGACGCCGACCAGTTCCCTGCGCACGTCCGGATCCAGCAGTTCGCCGCTCCCCTTAACGAGGACATAACGCTCCAGCACTTCGTCCTTCCCTTCCGAAAAGACCAGCTTCCCCTTGTTCAGAAACGTCACGTAGTCCGCCACCCGGTCCAGATCCGTGGTCAGATGGGTGGAGAACAGGATCGTGTTATTCTCATCCATAATATATCCGGCCAGCAAATCGAGGAGCTCCCGACGAAATACCGGATCCAACCCGGCTGTCGGCTCGTCCATGATCAACAGCTTCGGATGGTGCGCCAGCGCCATGGCGATGGCAAACTTCATTTTCATCCCTTTGGAGCAATCCTTGATTTTCTTGCGCTTCGGCAGTTCGAACAGATCCATGTATTTAGTGAACAAATCTTCGTCCCAACGGTCGTAGAAAGGAGCGACGATCCGTTTCATTTGTTCCATCGTCAGATACTCATAATAGAAATTCTCATCTGAAATGTACCCGATCTGCTGCTTGTAATTGCCTTCGTTCCTCGTTACCGTCTGCCCCAACACAGTAATCTGCCCCTCCTCCGGCAGTACCATTCCCATGATTGCCTTGATCAAAGTGCTTTTCCCCGCTCCATTAGGTCCGATCAAACCGGTGATGAATCCTTGCGGCACAGCAAAGCTGATTTCCGACAGGGTAAAGCTTCCGTAATGCTTGACGAGTCCCTTCACTTCCAATGCGTTCATCCTTAGGCCCCTCCTTCTTCTTGATCCAACAATTTCAACCACTCGATCAGTTCATTGATTGACATCGGGAGACTTCTGGATTCCTCCAGCACTTCCCGAAGCTTGCTCTCCAGCGCACGGAGCCGCTGCTCATGAATAAACTCCTGATTTCCTCCGGACACGAACGAACCTTTGCCGACGACCGAATCAATCAGGCCTTCCTGCTCCAGCTCGTTATAGGCTCGCTTCGTCGTGATCACGCTGATTTGCAAATCCTTGGCCAACTGGCGGATGGAGGGCAGCGCCGTGCCCGGTGTCAATTGGCCTTGCAGGATCGCATCGCGGATCTGCCTGACGATCTGCAGGTATATCGGTTCTCCCGAGGAATGGGAAAGCAAAATATCCATGCTTCACCTTCTTCACTGGTTATTTTGTTAACAGTGTATATATACAATATATACATTATGAACGATAATTTCAACTCTTCGCGCAAAAAAAAGCTGCCCCATAGGCAGCTGTACTAGTTTCTAGAATTCACAAATCTCAGGGCTATCCTCAGTCGACCTCCATCGGCTGCCGGAACCACTTCAGCACAATTTCTTGAAATTGCTGGCGGGACGTAGGAGTTGCGATCATCCAATCCTCTTCATCCTTGGCGCTAAAGCGGATTAACCAGTTCATATGCGAGTTGTTCATGAACTGCATCTGCTGGACTTCCCAATGCTCGCCGCGCCGGACATAGAACCGGATCTCTCCCCGCGCAAGCGGGGCCTTCATGCATTTGGCCAAGGCAATGCTGCCTTCCTCATCCTCTGTCATGTCCGCCAGCAAGGCGGCAAGACGATTCGAATTCAGCTCCCGCGACTGACTCATGGCGCGGTCAAACTGTCTCTTGGACATCATTAATGCAGGAAGCACGTCCGGCGTGTGCGAATTCCATTTCATCCGGCCGGCCAGCGCGCCGCTGAGCTGCTTCCCTCCCGTAGCCCGTTCAAGCGATAACCCGCCGCCTTCCCCGGGCAATCGCTCCAGGCGGATGACCTGATCTCCGGTGAGATGCAGATATTCTTCATAGGTTCGCTTCCCGCACCCATATATCAGCCGGCAACCTTTGTCGGCCGCGGAAGCGGCGGTCAAATCATTCAGGACATGCGGCGGAATGCCTAACCGGTCCCCTCGGGTTGTCTCCGTCACAAATCCTTTGCTTCTTAACGTCTCCCTGGCCTCTCCGTTTCCTGCGCCCGGTGTTTCCCGCAAAAAAATATGGAAGGGATGGGATGGATCCAGCCATCGGTTAAGACCCAGCCGCTCCGCCAAATACAACCATTCGCTTGCTTGGAGCACCACCTTTTCCCTGCGGGGGGATTCCGAAATCAACATCCGTCCACCTCCTTCAGATTGGGTCTTGCTTCCGCAGTTCGACCTAATGACCAGAACTAGTCCCAGCGGTTTCTTCTCCCGCTTCCGATGCAGTAATCATACCACTATTCGTTTTGCTAGTGCTCGGAAATTTTTACCAATCTATTACAATGTACCCATAAAAATAGGAGGTGAAGCACATTTTTTCATAGAAGATGAAACTTTTTAATTCGCTTGTCCGTAATAGTTGTAAACGGCGTGCCTATCGAGACTTCCGTCCTGCATTGCCCGCTGTCATCAAACTTTTATGTAAACATAATGTTTTCTTAATCATTTTTTAAGTTTTCTATTTTACAATGGGTACTATGAAACCACTGTATAGAGGTGATTTTAATGAAAATCTTGATCAACTTCCAAAATAATCTGGTTCCGGTTTATTTCAACGTCGACAGCAAGCAGCCTGTGCAGCGTACATTGAAACTGCTGACAAGTGCGCTCGAGTACAAATATTATAACGGCAAGCAAGCCTTGAAGAAGTGCTTGAGCTCCTTGATCAGCATCGAGATTGAAGGCTCCGAAGCGATCTTGCACAGCAAGAGCGAGTTCGATTCCCTTGCGCTTTCTCTCTATTAATCTAGCAGCCGCAGGTTCATAGCATCATAGCAAAGGCTCCGTCCTCCAGCTTATCGCTGGCGGTACGGAGCCTTTTTCCCGTTCTATTATCCTCTTGTATCCGACATCTCGTTCTTCTTCGACCGGCTGCTTCCCAACAGCGACTTCCATCGGAGCGTCGCCGCTGTCAGGGCCAGCAGCGCTCCGTTTAGGAGAAATACGACCGGGATCGAAATCCAGCCGCCCAGCGCCCCGCCGGCGATCGGTCCCACCATATTGCCAAGCTGGCTGGCGGACTGGTTCAAGCTGAACGCCCGGCCGCGAAATTCCGGTTTGGTCGACTGCACAATCAAGGCGTTCAGCGCCGGGAACACCGCGGCGAAGAACAGGCCGTATACGAAGCGCAGCACCCCGAAGCCAACCAGGGAGTGAAAGAAATGCTGTAGAATATTGCCAACCCCGCCGCCGATCAAGCCGATCATCAACGTATTGCGATAACCGATCCGCTCTCCGATCTTGCCCCAGAACGGCGCGGCGATGACGGTGGAGATCCCCACCGCCGAGAAGATAATTCCCGAACTAAACGACGCGTCGGAAGCCGAGGCGCCGAGATCAAGCACATATAGCGAAAGCAGCGGTTCGAGTACCATCACGGAGGCGGTCACGATCAGCACGACCATCAGCTTGCCCATCAGCGGACGATTGGCCGAAGCCTCCTTGAGGTCATCCAGCACATGCGAACGCTCGCGATTGCGGTCGAAATTCTGCTCCTTCACGAAGATCAGGGCGATCAGCGCCGAGATCAGCACAACGCAGCCTGAGGCCAAGAACGATTCCCGATAGCCGATAAACTTGCTCAGCGAACCGCCCACCATCGGCCCGATAATACCCCCCGCCGCTCCGGCGGTCGACATGATTCCAAGCGAGTAGCCGACGTGTTTCTCCGGTGTATTCGTCGCCACCAGCGCGATAGCTGACGGGACATACCCCGCCAAGAGACCGGATAAGATGCGGACAGCGATCAATTGATAAGGGTCTCTGACGAAGAAGTACAGGAGATACACCGCACTTAAGGCAAAGCCGGAGCGCAGCAGCATCGGCTTGCGGCCGTATTTGTCCGACAGCGATCCCCAATACGGTGAGATCAACGCCCCCGCCAAAAAAGTAACGCCAAACGCAATCCCTGACCAAAGGGTCAGGTGCTTGGTCACACCGAGATCATGTGCGATGAACAAGGACATGAACGGAATGACCATGGAATACGCGGTGCTGCAAAAAAATACGCCGAGCCACAGCACGTACAGATTTCTTTTCCAGGGGAAATTCACTTGATCCACCCCCAGCGTTGTCACTTCCTAGCCCTGGAACTAACCCGTCCTTCTATTGTAGCATGATTCCTTCTCTGTGATTGGGTTTATTTCGATTTTCCAATGACCCGCGGTATAATGGACATTGAAAGATCACGTATCCCAAATCCCATGATCGCTTTGGCAAGCGCTTTCTTCGGGTGCAGCCGAAGCGGGTTCATGAAGTCAAAAGGAGCATGAGCGTTATGGCACTGTTTCAATGTCGTTTTTTCTCGGAAGTGTTAGGGTTGAGCACCTCGATGACGGTTATTTTGCCGGAACCTGCGCTATCGCAAATCGGGATGTCCGCCCCCGCGGTATCCGGGCCGTATCCGACTCTCTACCTGCTGCACGGCATGTCGGACGACGATTCTATCTGGCTGCGCCGCACATCCATCGAGCGGTATGTCTCCGGAATGGGGCTGGCCGTAGTGATGCCCCAGGTAGACCTGAGCTTCTATGCGGATATGGCCTACGGCAACCGCTATTGGACGTTTGTCAGCGAGGAACTGCCGCGGCTTTGCCGGTCGTTCTTCCCGTTGTCCGAGCGGCGTGAGGACACCTTCGTCGCCGGGCTGTCCATGGGCGGATACGGCGCTTTCAAGCTGGCGCTGCGCAAGCCGGAGACGTTCGCCGCTGCCGCCAGCTTATCCGGCGCGCTCGATATCTCAAATAACCGGCATAACTTATCCCCGCTGTTCGACCGCATCTTTGGCGAAGCCGGTCCGCAGGGTACGGACAACGATCTGCTGACGCTGCTGGACCCGCTTGCCAAGCGCATGCAGGAAGGCGAGCCGATTCCTCGGCTGTACCAATGCTGCGGTACGGAAGATTTCCTCTACGGCGATAATCAGACATTCCGCGAAGCCTGCACCCGCGCCGGCCTGCCGCTGACTTACGAGGAAGGCCCGGGCTCGCACGAGTGGGGCTACTGGGATGCCAAGATCCAAGACGTGCTGAAGTGGCTGCCGCTTCAACCGAAGTAAGTTCACCGGCAACTCTAATCATAGACGGCCAGGAGATAGGCTCCTGGCCGTCTATTGGGGAGATGCTGAATTTACCGCTCGGCTTACTCTTATTCCCAGTCGCTGGCGTACCGCCGCCGCTGCTCGCCTTTGCCGCGCGGTTCAGGGCGGCCGGACTTGCCGGACGATGCGGCCCGGGCCGAGCGTTGTCGGGTTTGCTCCTTCGCCGCTTGAAATTTCAGCTCCCGCTGCGTTTTCAGATAATTCTCGAAGCGTTTGCGCTCCAGCTGGCCGTTCTGCAGAGCCTCTCTGACGGCGCAGCCAGCCTCCTTCTGGTGCCGGCAATCGCTGAAGCGGCATTCCTTCGCCAGCTCCTCGATGTCGCCGAACGCCTCGGACCATCCGCCCTCGTCTTCCCATAACTGCAGCTCCCGCATCCCCGGCGTATCGATCATCACCGCACCTTGCGGCAGCACGAACAGCTCGCGATGCGTCGTCGTATGACGCCCCCGGCTGTCGTCCTCGCGAATGGACTGCGTTTTCTGGACGTCTTCTCCGGACATCCAGTTCAGGATCGTCGACTTCCCGGCCCCGGACGAACCGGTGAGCGCAACGGTGACGCCCGGCTTCAGCAAGGCATCAACCTGCTCCCGGCCGAGATCCTCCAAAGCGCTGACCGCAATCACCGGCACGCCCGGGGCGACCGATTCGGCTTCGGCGACGTAATGCTCCGGATCGTCACAGAGATCGGCTTTGCTCAGCACGATGACCGGTGAGGCCCCGCTGTTCCAGGCCATGATCAGATACCGCTCCAGCCGGCGCAGATTGAAATCCTGGTTCAGCGCGGCGACGAGAAACAAGAGATCCACGTTAGCGGCCACAACTTGCTCCGTCGGCACCGAACCTGCTGCGCGCCGTGAGATCCGGCTGCTGCGCGGAAGCAGCCCGTGTATGACGGCATCCCCGCTCGTTTCGTCCAGGAAACGCAGCGCGACCCAGTCCCCAACCGCCGGAAATTCACTCCGCTCGCCTAACTCGAATTGCAGGCGGCCGCTCATTTCTGCCCAGCCTTCTCCCCGTTCGGTGGCCACCCGATATTTGCGGCCGTGGTCGGCGATGATCCGCCCCGGACAGACTTGCTCCAAACCCAACGCTCGAAAGGCTTCCTCTCGCGCCGGGTTCCATCCCAATTCCTGTAAATTCAATGCGTATTCCTCCCAAGGCTAATCTGCCTATAAATTAATCGTTCGTCTCTTACCCGTCCGAAATGAACTCTCTTCCCGATCCTTCCGTTCAACGCTTCGGCTCCTTGACGGTGCTTCCCGGCTGCGGCGCTCCGCACGCAACCGGGAAGCACAAAGAAGCCGCGGGATCCATCGTCCCGCGGCTTCCATTCGGGCACCGGGAAATGAAGCGGCTTGCATACAGCGTCTCCCTATCGGAGACGGCAGCCGCCCCATTCCCGTGCCCGGCCGTCCGCCGTCTCCCCCAAGGGAACGGCGGACGCAAAAAAGCCGCGAAACCCTATAACGGTTCCGCGGCTTCGCGCTGCTTGTGCGCAAATCGAATACAGTTCTAGAATTCGATCAGGCGCAAAGCGCTTTATTTTCCCGCCAAGGAGACCGTATCTACGCGCACTTCAAGTACCTTCACCATAAATAACAGCCTCCTTCAAAATAATTTGTACACATCATACCGGATCTCGTCGGACGTTGTCAATCCTTTTCTGTCCCGCACGGCTCCTGATCGTATTGTTCCAGCAACGCCGGGATTTCATTCAGCTCCGAAATCGTCCGCCACGGCTTGCCGCCTTCGAGCGTCTCGTCCCATTCATGCTTGCGCCGCAGCCAAATCCCGCGCATCCCGGCTTGGGCGGCTCCCCATATGTCGTTGCGGGGATGATCCCCAACGATGACCGTCTCCTCCGGCAAGCTGCCAAGCCGCTCCATAGCCAGCGCATAAATTCGCGGATCCGGCTTGCGGATCTCCACGTCCCCGGATACGATGATCGCATCGAAGAACCGACGCAGGTTGAGCAGATCGATTTTGCCGTGTTGCAAATGACTGTACCCGTTCGTAATGATTCCAAGGCGAAGACCTTTCCCGCAGCAGGCCTGCAGGGTTTCCTCCGCATGATCCATCGCTTTGGCATGACTCATATAATGGCGGTCATAATACGCCTTCAGTTCCTCCAGCGTGGTTTTGTTCCGCCACGGCAGCTCCTCGATCAACTCCTGAAAGAACCCTTCCTTCGGCCGGTACCCGTCTTGATCACGTTCAATCATCTCAGCGACCAGCGCATCCCGACGCGTCTCATCCATCGGCACCAGACACTCCCGCACCAATTGGGAGGCGAAGCTGCGAAATGTGTGGTCCCGGTCCATCAACGTGTTATCCAGGTCAAACAATACGGCTTTCAGTTGCAATCCTGTCTCCCCACTTTCCCTTTTCCCTGTTGTCTCTCTCTATTGTAAAACAGCCTGTCAAATGAAAAGCGCATCCCCGGCCGCCCGGAAATGCGCTTCTTGAATTAAATCACTTGTCTGGGACGATGGGTCAGCATCATTTCCTGATCCGTCACGTAGAGCGGGAAAGGAGGCAGCTCCTTCAAATAATGCTCCCGAACCAGCAGTCGGTAATCGACTTCCAGTTGCCGCGATTCGTCGAGCACCGGCAGCTTGCCTTGCTCCTCGACGTAGCTGTCCACGGCGGCCTGCACCAGATCCAAATAATAAGGGATCTCCCGTTCATCTTCCGCAAATATTTCATAGGTTTCTCTCGACAAGTAAAAGCGTTGATCCGTAATCCCGCCCAAATATCGGGACAGGCGTTTCATATCCAGGCTTCTGTCCGGCAGTAATAGCGATAATCGGTTTATGCCATCGGGCATGTCGGCTTCATAGCGCAATACGGCGCGGCGAACTTCCTCCAAAGTTACCTGGATGGAAGCGGGGATCATGGCGCGGCCAGGCTTGCGTTTCTTAAACCAAGTCAGCATGTTCGGTACCTCCTTCTACAAATCTTTAAATTTAAGGTAACCGCTTACATTACTAGTGTACTCTAAAAGTCCAAGTTTGAACCTTCGAAAACAAAGTTGTCATAGGATTGCCACATCCTTTCCCCCAGGCATACGGCAGCGGATGGTTGGCAATTCCGGGGCATTTGCGGTAGGATGGAATTGTTTGTTTTGAATTTCGTTTGAAATCTATGTAAATGAGGAGGTTCCCATGCTGGATGTCATCATCATCGGAGCAGGGCCGTGCGGTCTGTCGGCTGCCATCGAATGCCAGCGTCGCGGACTGCAGGTGCTTGTGCTGGAGAAACATTGCCTTGTCCACTCCATCTATTCCTACCCGACCTATATGCAGTTTTTCAGCACCGCTGAGCTGCTGGAGATCGGGGATGTCCCGTTTGCTTCTGCAAACGATAAACCCTACCGCCATGAAGCGCTAGCCTACTATCGCAAGGTGAGCGATCATTATGATGTGCCCGTTTCGGCCTACGAGGAAGCCAAAGAAGTCGTACGGCAGCCGAACGGCACATTTGTCGTCCATTCGGAGAAACGCGGCGGCGAACAGGGAGTGTATCCGGCCAGACATGTCATCATTTCGACGGGGTATTTCGATCACCCCAATATTTTAGGAATTCCGGGAGAAAATACCGACAAGGTCACGCACTATTTCCAAGAAGCGCATCCGTACACCGGAACGAAGGTCACGATTATCGGCGGCAGCAACTCGGCAGTGGATGCCGCGCTGGAGCTGGTGCGTGTCAACGCGGAGGTCACCGTCGTATATCGCGGGGATGACCTGTCCGGCAACATCAAACCTTGGGTGCGCCCGCTGTTCGAAAGTGCGGTCAACAAAGGGAACATCGCCTTGCGCCTGAACTCGCGGGTCGTCGAGATCCTTCCCGACCGCGTTGTGATCGAAGCAGCCGGCGGCGAAACCTCAGAGCTGGCCAACGATTTTGTCCTGGCGCTGACCGGGTTCCGTCCCGACCGGAAGCTGTTATTCTCCGCCGGGGTCGAGATGGCCGGCGACCTGGAGAAGCCGGTCTTCGATCCGGAGACGATGGAGACGAACGTGCCCGGACTGTATGTTGCCGGAGTTATCGCCTCCGGGCGCAACGCCAACGAGGTCTTCATTGAGACCGGACGCGGCCACGGCAAGCTGATTGCTGAGCATATTCTCGCCTCGCGAGCCTCGAGCAATCTCTAATTCGATCGGAATTCACCGCAGGAGGTGAATCATGAACCAAATTGATGTGACGGCTCTGTTGCTGTTATTGCTGGCGGCGCTTGGCATTTTTAGCAATAACATGCCGATTACAGTCGCGATGATCGTGCTGCTGCTCCTTCGCGTACTGCATCTGCAATATACCTTTCCTTGGCTGGAGAAATACGGCCTGACGCTTGGGATCATCATCCTCACCATCGGCGTGATGACGCCAGTCGCCAGCGGCAAAATCTCCATCCAGACGTTATGGGCTTCCTTCTTCCACTGGAAGTCCCTGCTCGCCATCGGCGTCGGCATGCTCGTCGCCTGGCTTGGCGGCCGCGGCGCGACCCTGATGGGCAACCAGCCGACTATCGTCGCCGGCCTGCTGATCGGGACCGTGCTGGGCGTCGCCTTCTTCCGCGGCGTCCCCGTCGGCCCGCTGATTGCCGCCGGCATTCTGTCGCTGGTGATCGGGAAGCTGTAGCGGCGCACAAAAAGGTTGTTCTACCGGCGAAGCTCGCCTGGAAGAACAACCTTTTTGGATTGTAAGGGGTCTGGGGTGCAGCTTCGTCTGCCTCAGCACTGCCTTTGTATTGCATCTGTACTGCCTCTGTATTGCCTTTCCACTGCCTTTGCGCTGCCTCTGTATTGTCTCTGTACTTCCTCAGCACTGCCTTTGTATTGCGCTTGCATTGCCTATGTATTGCCTCTGTACTGCCTCTACGCTCTCACTGCACTACCTCTGTCCTGCACTTTTTCTCAACACTACCACTGCACGTCCTCTGTAATACCTCTGCGCCGCCTCTCCCTCTCCGCCAGTAACGTTACTTTTTCATATTTCCGCACCATCGCCCAAATTGAGTGAAATGGAGGAAACCATCACCTTAAGTAACTCAAACGCCCTCATTTCACCCGTTCTCCGGGTAATAGCGGTACTTTTTACCGTTATTCCCGCTCATGAGGCTAATTTCTCGAAAATAGCGGTAAAAAATGTCCTTATTACGTGCTGATCCGGCAAAAACGGGGGCCCAAGCAGCGCATTACGAAAAATAGCGGTACTTTTTACCGTTATTCCTGCTCATAAGGCTAATTTCTCGAAAATAGCGGTAAAAAATGTCCTTATTGCGTGCTGATCCGGCAAAAACGGAGGCCCAAGCAGCGCATTACGAAAAATAGCGGTACTTTTTACCGTTATTCCCGCCCATGAGACTAATTTCTCAAATATAGCGGTAATAAATGTCCTTATTGCGTGCTGATCCGGCAAAAACGGGGGCCCAAGCAGCGCATTACGAAAAATAGCGGTACTTTTTACCGTTATTTCGCCCGTTCTGGCTCAAGAGGACGAAATAGCGCCTTTTTATGTTCTTATTTGTGCGCGGGGGCGAGGGGGCGTCATCCACGTCATCCCAACTCCCCGACCTCCGCCGGGCTCAGGTGCTGGATGTTGTACAGCTGCGCGTACACACCGTCCGGCTTGGCCATCAGCTCGTCGTGCGTGCCGCGCTCGGCGATCTCGCCGTTCTTCAGGACGATGATCTGATCGGCGTGGGTGATCGTCGACAGCCGGTGCGCCACGATCAGCGTCGTGCGGGCGCGCGAGAGCTGCTGCAGCGACTGCTGGATCAGGTGCTCCGACTCCAGGTCGAGCGCGGACGTCGCCTCGTCGAGCACGAGGATCGGCGGATCCTTGAGGAAGACGCGGGCGATGGCGATCCGCTGCTTCTGCCCGCCGGACAGCTTGACGCCCCGCTCCCCGACCTCGGTGTCGTAGCCCTGCGGCAGCTGCATAATGAACTCATGCGCATTCGCCGCACGGGCCGCCTCGATCACCGCCGCCTCGTCCGCATCCGGCCGGCCGAACAGAATGTTGTCGCGCACGCTGCCGCTAAACAGGAAATGGTCCTGCAACACCATGCCGATCCGGCTGCGCAGGCTTTCCATCGTCCACTCGCGGACATCCCGGCCGCCGACCGTCAGCGTTCCCCGCTGAACGTCGTAGAACCGCGGGATCAACCCGACGAGCGAGGATTTCCCGCCCCCGCTCATGCCGACGAACGCAACGGTTTGGCCGGGATTCACGTCGAGCGAGATGTTCTTCAGCACCCAATCGCCGTCTTCCCGGTACTTGAACCACACCTCCCGGAACTTCACGCCATGGCTGCCCTGCGGCAATACCGCCGCATCCGGCGCATCGGTCATGTCGTACGGCTCCTCCAGTAACTCCAGCACCCGCTCCCATGAGGCTGAAGCTTGCGTTAACGTCGTTGACGAGTTGATCAATCGTCTTAACGGGGCATACAGCCGGTCGAGATACCCAAAGAAAGCGACAAACGTCCCCAGCGTCAAATCCCCATAAATCACCTGGTAACCGCCGTATCCGATCACGAGCAGGGGGGCGATGTCCGTCAGCGTGTTGATGATCGCAAACGTCCAGGCGTTCCAGCGGCTGTGGGCCAGCGCTTTTTGCAGAAACCGGCTGTTCGTGCCCTCGAACTTCTTCCGGTCGTGCCGCTCCAGGGCGAAGCTGCGGATGACCGAGATGCCCTGAATGCGTTCGTGCAAATAAGCCTGAATCCCGGCGAGCGCTGCCGAGCGGTCTTTGGTCAGCTTCTTTAAGCGCTTGTACAGCACTTTGACCGCGATCGCATACAACGGGAAAATCGCAATCGCCACGAGCGTCAGCCAAGGATTCAAATAAAACATAAATCCAAGCACAAACACCAGCGTAAACAGGTCCAACCAGACGTTCATCATGCCGACTTCGACGATGTTTTTCGTCTGCTCCGCGTCATTGATGAAGCGGGAGATGATCTCCCCCACCTTCGTGTTCTGGTAATAGCGAAGCGATAAGCGCTGCAGGTGGGCGTACAGCTTGTTGCGTAAATCGAACAAGATCCGCGCCGTGATCCGTTGGGCAAAATACTGCCGCGCATACTCCACCGGACCGCGCACGATCACGAACAGGAACAACGTGGCCCCAAGTACGATCAGGAGCTGCGAGACTTTCTGCTCCAATTCGATCCCGCCGTTAAGCAAAATGTCGTCCACCACATATTTCTGCACCAGCGGCAGCAAGGAAGGAATGCCGAACTTTAGCATCCCGATGAACAAGGTAAGCAGAATCCATTTCGTATAAGGCCTAACGAACGTCAAATAGGCTTTCCAATGTTTCAATTTGCGAGCACATCCTCTAATCCTCTAATTGTTTCTATACCGGCCGTTCCCCGACGAAATCAGCTTCCGGACCAGATTCTCAGCGTAGTCATCCAACCGGCGGGCAAGAAGTTCCGGCGTCAACCCGTTCAGCCCGAGATCCAACCAGCCGCGGTATACTTCCGGCGGACCGGGCAGCATCTCAATCAGGCATAACATATCCCAATAGGGATCGTTTACGTCACACCGATCCGGCCGGGCTGCGGCAAGATAGCTGTGCAAAAAAACCTCCGCCGCCTCCACACCGTACATTTGTACGAGATTCAACCGGCAGTGGCCGGTGTCGATCCCGGCCGGCCCCATGCAGGCGTTCACCCAATCGACGACGCCGCGAACCACCCCCTCTTGCCACAGCACGTTTGTCGGATGATAATCGCGGTGGATGAACTGCGGTCGGAACGATGGGACCGGACCCTGCACGCGGTCAATAATCCTCTGCCACACCCCGGGCACGCGGGTCCACACAGGCACATCCAGCCGGGACACCTCGTTATAGGTAAAATAGCTCCACTCTATCGGCGGACCCTCAGCCGCATGGATCTCCGCCAGCATCCGGGCGAGCCCGTCCAGCCAACCCGGCAGATCCGCCGGGTCCAGCATGACCCGACCGGGCAGCCGCGTCATCAGCACGGACGGCAGGCCGCAGGCACGGCCGTCCGGATCGCAGGCGAGCCAGCGCGGCGACGGCAGCCCC
>NZ_FCOQ01000025.1 GCF_900021165.1 Paenibacillus phocaeensis
AACCCATATACCGCCGATGAAATGCCGCCTTTCAGGGACACCGCCGAGATAACCTTAGCACCGTTCCCCGTCCGTTCCTCTATCCAACGCAGCGTTTCCTGCGAGAGTCCGGCAAACTCACCGCTGTTCCCCCTGTGATCCTTCATCCCTAATCCGCCCCTTTCCGTAGAGATATAAGCCGATTTTCATGCGGCAAAGCTGAATTTATCGAAGGGTTGTGGTATACTCCTTAATAAATTGAGTTGTCGTAACCTAACAGGGACAGCTACGAGTTACAGGCCGTATTAGGAGGATGACCATGTCACGCCGATTTGTGATCGAAGCCGTGATGGTGGCGATATATGGTGAATTGCTGGTGCCAGGTGCGCCTGTGGAATATATTGTACCTTACACCACCGTCATGGAGCTTTATGAATTTCAGAACAGTCCGGAGCCGCTGATGAACGACCCCGTCGACGATATGCATGTGAAGCAGAAAATCAGCAAACTGATCGCTTATCTCGAAGAACCGCTGAACCGCAAGAAACTGGAGCGGGCGCTTACCGTCCCTTGGTCCAAGAGCCCGTCGATCCTGTTCGGCGAGCATGTGACCTGGACCGTGGTCAACGCGGTGGATAACGAGCAATACGGCGAGTTTCTCGATCCGATCGAAACGGAAATCGTGTTGACGGCCCAGCGGGAGAACGTACCGATTCTCACCGATCAACTCGAGCTGATCCGGCGGATCATCGAAGCGGAAGTGCCGGTACAGGTTTACGATATCGGCGATTTTGAATATGCGATGGAGGACAACATCATCTGAAGCCCGGCGGATTGCCGCCGCTCCCATCAGGCAAAGGAAAAGGCCCGCAGATTGACGGGCCTTTTTGGTTCTTCTGCCTCACTCCCGATACCGCGTTACGTCTCGCGTCTAACGGTTTAATTCGAAGCCGCAATTTCGTATTCATATTCGATATCGCCCAACTGCTGATCATAAGTCACGTTGAGATGGTATCCGTCCAGATACCACATATCCTGATCTTCCATGAAGAACGTAATGCCCTTCACTTCCGCTCGGATGCCCGGAGATACGGGCTTATCGACGTCGATCCCCAGCGAGAAACCCGGGTGCAGCTTGCCTCCCGCACTATATCGCGCAAAGAAGCGTACGGCCTGCCCCGCCTGAAGTCCAAGCTCCTGCTTAAACCACTCGGCGGCTTCGTTACTCACATGAATCATCCGCTTCTCCCTCCTCTTTATCTCGGAACTTCATCCAACGGAAATTCAGCCCATGAAGCTTGCAGTTTCCGCTGGTTCCGCTACTCCTAAACTTCCTTTTCATTGTAGACGAAAACGGGTCAAAAGCCAAACCTTTGTTCGATGCATCTGGAAGCATGTCCGCCGGCATCCTAAAAAATAACGTTTGACATCTTCTTTAAAGCGATGCTAAAATCGGGAACATACGAGATCGCTTTTCAAGTAATTACCAAATGAGAAAGGGTGAGCACGGTGTTTAAAATTAAAGTTAAAGTGTATATGTATCGCAATATGTACAACATCAACCAATTGAATACCGGAGCAACCCCTGCAGGCTTGGATGAATCTATGCGCTGACCGCCCCTTCGTTATTAAAGGGTATAAGCGATATCATACACGCGAAGGTTGCTTCCTAGAAGGAACGGACGCGGCATATGTTATGGTTTCAAGGCATATCGTTTTCGGACGATGTGCCTTTTTTGCGGTTTTTTGCAGGTTTAGGACACACTTGTAGAGGTTTTCTGGCGGATCTGGCAATCGGGAATTCAAAAGGAGGAAACCCCATCATGTTTTCGGTATTAAAAAATTTGGGATGGTTTTTCAAACGGGAAAAAAGGCGTTACATCATCGGCTTGTTCCTGCTCATCTTTGCGGGCATTGTGGAGCTGGCGCCGCCGCGGCTGCTGGGCAGCGCGATCGATGAAATCGTGGCCGGAACGGTCACTTGGGCTTCATTAACTCAATATATTTTGCTGATTATCGGCGTATTGATCCTGATCTACCTCATTACGTACATATGGATGCACTCCCTATTCGGGGGCTCGAACCTCGTCGAGCGGATGCTGCGAACCCGGTTCATGAGCCATCTGCTGCGGATGACGCCGCCGTTCTTCGAGCGGAGCCGCACCGGCGACCTGATGGCCCGGGCGACCAACGATTTGCGGTCGGTCGCGACCACCGTGGGTTTCGGCATGCTGACGCTGACCGACTCCACGGCCTACCTCACGGTGATCTTCCTCGCCATGAGCACGCTGATCAGCTGGAAGCTGACGCTGGCCGCGATCATTCCGCTCCCTTTCATCGCCCTGGCGATGAAAATTTACGGGAAGATCATCCATGAGCGCTATACGCTGGCGCAGGATGCCTTCGGGGACATGAACGACCAGGTGCTGGAGTCGGTCGCCGGGATCCGCGTCATTCGCGCCTATGTACAGGAACGTCATGACGAACAGCGTTTTGCCGATATCACGGAAGATGTGTACAAGAAAAATTTGGCCGTCGCCAAGGTCGACGCTTATTTCGAGCCGACGATCCGGTTATGCGTGGGACTCAGCTATGCGATTGGGCTGACGTACGGCATCTATCTCGTGTTCCATAATGAGCTGACCCTGGGCGATCTCGTATCTTTCAACATGTACCTGGGGATGATGATTTGGCCGATGTTCGCGATCGGCGAGCTGATCAACATCATGCAGCGCGGCGGCGCGTCTCTGGACCGGGTGAACGAAACCCTGAACGAGAAGCCGGATGTTGAGGACGTACCGAATCCGGCCCAGGTGGAAACGCCGGAGACCATCGAGTTCAAGGATGTTACCTTCAGTTATCCGACTTCGACCATTAATAATCTCGAGCATATCGACTTGACGATTAAACGCGGCGAAACGCTGGGAATCGTTGGCCGCACCGGCAGCGGCAAATCCACCCTGCTGAAGCAGCTCTTGCACGAATACCCGGTGGGCAGCGGCGAGCTGACGATCTCGGGAGTACCGATTCAACAAATTACGCTGAACCAACTGCACGGCTGGATCGGCTATGTGCCGCAAGAGCAAATCCTGTTCTCCAAAACGGTGCGGCAAAACATTCAATACGGCTGCCCCGGCGCCTCGGATGAGAAAATTCTCGAGGCGATCCGTACCGCAGCCTTCGATCAAGATCTCGGCACGTTGTCCGACGGCCTGGATACGCTGGTCGGCGAGAAAGGCGTCGCCCTTTCCGGCGGTCAGAAGCAGCGGGTCTCCCTGGCCCGGGCGTTCATCGCCGATCCGGAGCTCCTGATTCTCGACGATGCCTTGTCCGCCGTCGATGCGCGGACCGAAGCGCGGATTATCGAGAACATCCGCAGTCAGCGCTCCGGCAAAACGACGCTGATCTCCACGCACCGCCTCTCCGCCATCGAACATGCGGATTGGATCGTCGTGCTGGAGAAGGGCAAAATCATCGAGGAAGGTACGCACGAAACCCTGCTGCAGCTAGGCGGCTGGTATCGTGAACAATATGAACGTCAACAGGTGGAATCGAGCCTGACTGACGGGGAGGTGTCTTAACCAATGCACGCCCATACGGGAAAAGCACTTTTTAAATACGCCTTAACGGCAAAAAATACGTTTATCCTTGCGCTCCTCATGCTGGCCATCGGCGTGGCCGCCGAGCTGGCTGGCCCGTTTATCGCCCGCTCGATGATCGACGATCATATGCTGGCGATCGAGCAGCCGTTTTACGAAACGACGGGGAAAGACAAGACGACCGTCGACTATGACGGACGCACCTTCAAGCGGGGCGACCGCTTCGCGGAAGGTGAAGCCAAAGGCGCTGAAGTCCGCGTGCTGCAAGTCGGCAAGAGCTTCGTATTCGTGGATGCGGCCGTCCCGGAGGTCTCCGGCGACCGCAGCTTCCAAGACGGCGTCCTGACCCTCACCGGGAAAGACGGCGCAAGCAGCGCATATCCAGCGCAGAAGTTAAGCGCGGCGGGGTTGTTTTCTTTTTACAAACCGGAAGTCCCCGGCATTATGACCTTAATCATCTGGTATCTTATATTCCTGGCCGTCTCCATCGTGATGGAATTCGGCAAAACCTATTGGCTGCAGTCTTCGGCCAACCAGGTGATCCGCAAGCTGCGTATGGACGTATACGCCCATATTCAGCGGCTGCCGGTGCATTTCTTCGATAATCTGCCGGCCGGGAAAGTCGTCTCCCGCGTGACCAACGATACGGAGGCGGTAAAAGAGTTGTTTATCGCCGTGTTGGCGAATTTCTTCTCCGGGATCATCAACATGCTGGGCGTCTACGTCGCCCTGTTCATCCTGGACGTAAGGCTCGGACTCATCTGCTTGTTCGTTGTTCCGATCATTTACCTGTGGGTCGTGTTTTATCGCAAGTTCGCGACGAAATACAACACGATTATCCGCTCGCGGTTAAGCGAGATTAATGCCATCATCAACGAATCGATCCAGGGGATGTCGATCATCCGGATTTTCCGCCGCGAGTCGCAAACCAAGGAAGAGTTCGAACACCTGAACAACGATTACATGAAGCATCAGAACAAGATGCTGAACCTGAACGCTTTCACTTCACACAACCTCGTGAACGTGATCCGGAATCTGGCGTTTGCGACCGTCCTGTGGTATTTCGGTTCGGCGCAGTTGGACGGCACAAGCGTGATCTCGCTGGGTGTCCTGTACGCCTTCGTCGACGTGCTTGGGCGGTTGTTCCAACCGATCACCGGGATGGTCAACCAGCTTGCAGCGTTAGACTCTTCCATGGTGTCCGCCGGCCGGGTATTCGCGCTGATGGACGAACCGGGCGAAGAGGTCATCGACGGCTCGATGCCGCGCTACAAAGGGAATGTGGAATTTAAGGACGTCTCGTTCGCCTACAAGAAGGATTACGTGCTGAAAAACATCTCCTTCGAGGCGAAGCAAGGCCAGACGGTTGCGCTGGTCGGACACACGGGCTCCGGCAAAAGCTCGATCATCAACCTGCTGTTCCGGTTCTATGATCCGCAGAAGGGCACGATCACGATCGACGGCCAGCCGGTGACGGAGCTTCCGAAGCAATGGATCCGCCAGCATATGGGGATCGTGCTCCAGGATCCGTACCTGTTCACCGGAACGATCCTCTCGAATGTGACGCTGGGTGATGAACGCATTTCCCGCGAAACGGCGGAGAAAGCGCTGATCGACGTTGGGGCGGACCGAATCCTGGCTCACCTGCCGAAGGGCTTGGACGAACCGGTTGTGGAGAAGGGAAGCACCTTGTCCGCCGGCGAACGTCAGCTGATTTCCTTCGCCCGGGCCCTTGCCTTTGACCCGGCGATCCTCATTCTCGATGAGGCGACCGCCAACATCGACACGGAGACCGAAGCGCTGATCCAATCCGCGCTGGAAGTGCTGAAACGCGGCCGGACCACATTCATCATCGCCCACCGGCTGTCGACCATTCGCAGCGCCGATCAGATTCTCGTGCTGCACCGCGGCGAAATCGTCGAGCACGGCACGCATGAAGAACTGCTCGCCCTGGGCGGCCGCTACCATCAAATGTACCGGCTGCAACTCGGGGGTGTTGAAGCTCCGGTTGCGCCCGGTGCCGGACCGGCGATCTCGCCGGTAGCGAATCCGAGTTAATCGCAGCAGTCTAGACTATACAACTAAAACAACCGTTCCTTAAAAAAAAGGGAACGGTTGTTTTTTGTTGCGGAGCCGCCGCGCGCCTCTCTATACGCTTTCCAGCTTATCGGCCTCGGCGGTTGCAGCAGGAGCAGCGTCCTCCCAAATCAGCCAGTCGTTAGCTTCCAGGATCTCGATAAACTTACTTAGACGGGGCAGGAGTGGCTCAGCGGATTCCCCAAACCTCTTCCGGAGCGCTTCGGCGATCTCCCCTACGGTTTGGGTGCCGTTGCAGCGGGTCACAACCTCGCTACCGAGCGGATCCAAATGCACGTGAATAACTGCCGGTTGCTTCAGGAACCGGACCGACTGACGTTCGAGCCAACTGCGGCGCGGCAGCAGCAGCTCTGCCCTCCCGTCCTCACCCGCCGCTACACTCAGATGCGGCCGCAGGCGAGGAACCATATCAAGCAAGTTAGGAGCAGGCAATTTCGGGGAACGTGGTATTTTTCGCATCGTTATTTACTCCTTATTCCCTGCCGTAATGCCGTTCTTGCTGCGCAAGGAGATGAAGCCGAGCAAGAAGGTGACGATCAGGAAGATGAGGAACGGCAACGTATTGGAAGTCACGGCGACGCCGGACGGAAGCTGCACGCCGGACCAGATCAGGATGGCAATGATGACGCCAAGGAGCGACTCTCCGGCGATGAGCCCGGAGGCGAGCAGGGTTCCGGTTTCCACGCGGCTCTTGAGCAGCGCTTCGTTCTTGCGCGAGAAGAAGCCAACGATCCAGCGCACGAGTCCCCCCACCATAATCGGAGTGCTGATGTGCACCGGCAAATAAATGCCAACCGCCACCGTCAAGGAATTAAGGCCGAGAAATTCGAATACAATCGCCGACGCCGCTCCGATAAAGATCAGATCCCACGGCAGGTTCTCCGACATGATGCCTTCCACGATCAACCGCATGAGCACGGCCTTCGGCGCGGACAGCTGTTCCGAGCCAAGCCCATAGGTCGCGTTCAGCACATTCAAAATAAAACCGATCACAAGGCCGGATACCAGCACCCCGATCATCATGGCCACCTGCTGCTTCCACGGGGTTCCTCCAACCAGGTATCCGGTCTTGAGGTCCTGTGAGATGTCGCCGGCTACGGCCAGGGCGACACAAACGATAGCCCCGACGGTAAGCGAGGTCACCATTCCGGTCATGCCCGACATCCCCGTCAGTTTGTACAGGAAAGTGACGATCAGCAGCGTTGCGATCGTCATTCCCGATACCGGCGAGGAGGAGCTACCGACGAGGCCAACGATCCGTGACGCGACGGTCACGAACAGGAAGCCAAACAACGCAATAGCTACCGCTCCGATGATCCCGACGTTGGTGATCGGGTCAAACGCCAGCAGGACAATCAGCACGGCGATCAGGGCAAACACCCATCCCCCGGGAATGTCCCGGTTGGTGCGGTCAATCGTCGTCTTCTCGCTGGAGGCTGAACGCTGCATCAGTCCTTGGAGCGTAGCGCGCAGCGAGCTGAACAGCATCGGCAGCGTTTTGACGAGCGTGATCAGGCCCCCGGCAGCTACCGCCCCTGCGCCGATATAGCGGATGTAATCGCCCCAGATCCCCCATGCATCAAGCTCAGCGATCGGGGTGAGCGAAGGAGCGATGGCGCCTGCAGCGCCTGCCCCGAAGAAGCCGATCATCGGGATCAGGACCAGCCAGGCGAGAATCCCGCCGGCCAGCATTTGTCCGGCGATCCTGGGCCCGATAATATAGCCGACGCCCAGCAAGGCGGGATAGGTATCCATCCCGATGACCGCGTTCCGGAAGCGGAAGACGGAGGTTTCAATTTCCGTCTTAAACAGCATGAAGCCGTCGCCCAGCGCCTTGACCAGACCGCCAACGACGAAGCCGAGCGACACCATGCGGGCGCTGCGTCCGCCGGTTTCGCCGGAGACAAGCACCTCGGCGCAAGCCGTCCCTTCCGGGTAAGGCAAGGTTTCATGCTCATTCACGATCAGCAACCGCCGCAGCGGCACCATCATGGCTACGCCAAGGAAGCCGCCGACCAGCACGATGAAGCTGATCATTTGCTGGCTTGGATTCAACTCCCACATATAAAGGGCCGGCAAGGTGAAGATCGCTCCCGCCGCGACCGCTTCTCCCGCGGTGGTCATCGTCTGGACGATGTTGTTCTCCAGAATCGACTTTCTTCGAAATACCCCGCGCAGAACCGCCAGGGAAATGACCGCCGCCGGGATCGAAGCGCTGACGGTCAGACCGATTTTCAGCCCTAAATAAGCGTTAGCCGCGGCGAACACAACGGCCAATAGGATCCCGAGAACGACGGCGACAACCGTCAGCTCCGGCATGGAACGCGAAGCCGAAACATAGGGTACGAACTTCGCGGAGCTTTTCTGTTTTTCATTCATGTCATTCTCTCCCTCTTTATGAAAAAAACAGTTATAGGTTACCCCGGGCCCAATTAAAATAGTCGACGCAAAATAGAGAACCGCAGCGGCTCGCGGTTCTCTCGGGTCTCACTCGTTGGGAGGTTGCCGGGGATCATCAGGGTCCTCTTCTAGGATGGGTTAAGCTCCAGCGCCTGGAGGCGCCGGGCAATCTCCTGCTTATCGAAGTGTTCCCCGATAAACACAGCCACATCAGGGACGTCCCCCTGCGGCGTGATTTTCAGATAATCCGCCTCCCGATAGGCATATTGGAACAGGAAGCGGCTGGCGGTATCGGCAAACCGTAATACGCCTTTGCCCCGGTAGACTTCACGCGGCAATTCGGCGATAAATCGTTCGAATTCCTCGCTGTTCACCGGCCCGTCGAAATAGTGCGTGTACACCGTGACATGCTCATGCGAGACGTGAGGATGTACATGAGCCTGGTTGTGGTCATGTGCGTCATCCCCTTGATGCTCGTGGTCATGGTCATGGTTATGGTCATGGTGATGCTCGTGATTATGCTCGTGGTCATGGGCTTCGTTATGAACAGACCCAGGATCCCTCTCACGGTGTTGTCCTATGTACGTTTCATCCGGTTGCATCGAAAGGGCTGCAGCGCCCTTCTCCTCTGACGCCCTCCATAATTGCGATACATCCACCTCGCATTTCACCGCCGGAATGATCCGGGCATAAGGATTCATACGGCGGAGGAAATCCGTCATTTCCCGTTGATGTTCGGGGTCGAGCAAATCGATTTTGTTCAGGATTAATACGGAGCCGCAGCGGATTTGCTCAATCATGAGCCGGTACGTTTTCCCCTGCTGAGTCGCATGTAAATCGGCCAGATGAGCCGCGTCCACTACCGTAACCATCGGCTTGATGTCCAATTTGAGATACAGCGACACCTCCGTTACCGCATCGAAAATCTCCATCGGATTGCCCGCGCCTGTCGCTTCGATCACGATCAGGTCCGGCTTCTCCCCTTCAATCAGCTCCGCCATCTGGACGCTGAGGTCGCCGCGGATGGTGCAGCAGATGCAACCGCCCAGCATTTCAGCCATCGGGACGTCGCTGGATACGAGCAAGCCATCGAGATTCACATCCCCGATTTCATTCATAATCACAGCCGGACGAAGTCCCTGCTCTCTCCAGTTGCGAATTAAGCGCTGAAGCAGCGTAGTTTTGCCGCTTCCCAAAAAACCGGACAATATATAAACGGGTGTCACCCTGTTCCCACCTCTTCTCCTGAGATCTAAAATGAATGGTTAAGTGCATACGAATGCGAGTTTACACCAACCTTACAGGACATGCAACTACATTTCCCTCACAACCCGGGTCGGTCAAACATGATACAATGGGGATAACATCCAAAGAAAGGAAGCGAACACGATGAGATCCGTCGATGAACATCGAATGGAAGCGCCGGATGAGGTGTCCTGCCTCGTCATCACCGTCTCCGATACCCGTACGGAAGAGACCGACACCAGCGGACAGCTGATCCAGGAACTGCTGCGGGACAACGGATACCGCGTCGCCCGCTATGTGATCGTAAAAGACGATTATGACGGCATTCGCCAACTGTTGCGGGAAGCTGCCTCAGATCGCGACATCGAAGCCGTTCTTCTGAGCGGGGGCACCGGCATCGCCCCGCGGGATACGACTTATGAGGCGGTGCGAAGCCTGCTTAATAAGGAAATGCCGGGCTTCGGGGAAATTTTCCGCTATCTCAGCTTTACCGAAGACATCGGCTCGGCCGCCATCCTCAGCCGGGCGATTGCCGGAACGATCGGCAGTATGGCGGTCTTCTCCATGCCCGGCTCGCAGGGCGCCGTCAAGCTGGCGATGGAGCGAATCATTCTTCCCGAGCTTCGTCATGTCATGCGCGAAATCTACAAGAAATAAAGAGCAAAAAACCAACCGCTTCCCTCACTTGAACCGAAGGAAGCGGTTGATTTGTTGACTAGCTCTCGGGTCCTTACTTCGGCTGATCCCTCATTTGCTCCAGCAACTGGCCAAATACGGCTTGCATTTCCTCCCGATATTGACTGTCTTTCTGTGCGCTTGAGGCATAAACCAACGCCGTGTTGCCTTTCGCCGAGATGACGGCCGCCTGGTTGGCCGCGGAGGATGCCGACATCTCTTGTTTTCCGTCCCCGGTGCCGTAGATTTCGGCTATTTCCCGTTGCCGTTCCTGCTCGCTTGGAAACACATGCACAATGATAAAATGCCGTGCGTCCCCGTTGATAAAATAACTGTAGCTAATATTCCCGTCCAGCCCTTCGGAATAGGTCTCATGCGTCAAACGGATCCCCCGCTGCGCGCACTCCGCTTTCAACGCTTGCAGCATCGCCGTGTTCAGGGTCGTTCCGCTTGTCAATTGACGTTCGTTCCCTTGCCGGTAACTTTGCATATTATATTTGCTCATCTCATCCTTGGCTACTCGCTGCAGATTGCCGCACCCTGCGGTCATGGCCAACGCTAGGGCCATTCCCAATCCAGCCTTCCACCATCTCATCGTATCCCATCCTTTACCTTAAGCTTGTAAGCCCGCTTAGGCCGATGGTGTTAGGTTGTCTCAACTTTCCCCAATTTATACCATATGGATTAGTTGATCAAGGAGATGATCTGGCGCCCGACGGCCTTCCCGGCCAGCACGGTGCTTAGCGCCTCCGGCAGCCGCTCCAGCGGATACTCGGTCACTCCCGCGTTCAGCACCTGCTCCGGCTTCCACTCCCCGGCCAGCAGCTGCCAAAGCTGCTCCCGCAGCGGGACAGGGCAAAATACGGAATCGATTCCCAGCAAGTTGACGCCCCGTAAAATAAACGGATACACCGTGGTTTCAATCCCTCCGCCGCCGGTCATTCCCGACAAAGCCACAGACCCGCCGTACCGTAACGATCTGAGCAGATCGGCGGTCATTGCGCCGCCCACCGGATCGACGATCGCCGCCCACCGCTCTTTGCCCAGCGCCCCTTTGGCGCCGGAAGCGGCTTCTTCGCGGGACAGGATCTCGGCGGCGCCAAACGCCGTTAGTGTCTCCCGCGCCTCCGGCTTCCCGGTCACCGCGGTCACTTCAATCCCCAGCCGGCTGAGGATCGCCACAGCCATGCTGCCAACGCCGCCGGTGGCGCCCAGAACGAGCACGGGACCTTGACCGGGCGTCAGTCCGTTATCCAGCAGGCGCCGCACCGACAACGCTGCCGTAAACCCGGCCGTCCCGATCGCCATCGCTTCCCGGGCCGTAAGACCTTCCGGCAGCTTGACCAGCCAGTCGCCCGGCACGCGGGCGACCTCGGCGAACCCGCCCTCATGCGTCACGCCAAGCCCGTAACCGGTGCACAGCACCCGGTCCCCGGGCTTCAGCCTCGCATCGCGGGAGGCCGTGACCTCCCCGGCCAGATCGATGCCGGGAATAAACGGGTAGGATTTGACGATTTTCCCTTCGGGAATGCTCGCCAATCCGTCTTTATAGTTGACGCTGGAATAATGCACCTTGACGGTGACGGCGGCATCGGGAAGTGCCGAGACGTCCAAGCGCTCGACCCCCGACCGGAATCCGGACTCATCCTGATGTACGCGAAATGCGCGAAATAACTGATCCATACCGCTAACTCCTCCTTCACTTGCGTATCTTCTGCTTAACGAAAAAAGCGGCCCTATGCCGCTTCCTTCGGTTTTATTAAAAGCTTCCTCCCTTACAAATAAGGGTTCTCGTGTTTGGCTTGGAGGACTTTCCAACGCCGCTCCACCTCTTGCTCGAACTCCGCCAAAGCTTCGGCGTTCTCCGGCTTCGTCAAATGGCGGGTTTTGCCCATCGTCTTCAGCCAATCCGTCAGCGGGATACGATTGCCCTTCTCTTCCGGGTTGTAGGTAATCGTCGTTTGCCCGTTCTCCACCTCGTACAGCGGGAAGAAGCAGGAGTTGACGGCGGCATCGATAATGTTAGTGCCTTGATCGTCCGGCGAGATCCAGTTGAGCGGGCAAGCGATTAATATTTTACCATATACCAGGCCTTCGTGTTGAGCGTACCATTGCGCTTTGGCCGCTTTTTTCACCAAATCCTGCGGATAAGCCTCACTGCCCGTGAAGACGTAAGGGATATTCGTGGCCGCCATGATTTGCGGGGTGTCTTTGTGTTGGAACGCTTTCCCCTTCTGCACCTTGCCGATGTTCGACGTGGACGTACGGTGACCAAGCGGCGTGGAATACGATAGCTGCGCCCCAGTATTCATATATCCTTCGTTATCGTACTCAATAATAATCATTTTATGACCGCGCAGCGCAGCGCCGATAGCAGGCCCCATGCCGATATCCATGCCGCCGTCGCCGGTGACCATAACGAACGTAAAATCGTCCTGCAGACCGAGCTCATCCAGTTCGCCGCGGCGTTTTCTCTCCCAGAACATCTCCACGACGCCGGACAAGGTTGCCGCACCGTTCTGGAACAGATTATGGATGTAAGTCGCTTTGTGGGACGAATACGGATATCCGGTTGTCACGACCATCGCGCAGCCCGTATGGAACAACGCAACGATATCGCCTTCGATGCCTTTGAAGAACAGCTCCAGGCCGGAGAAAATCCCGCAGCCCGGACAAGCGCCGTGTCCCGGTGCAATCCGTTTCGGTTTCTTCGTCAAGGCGCGAAGCGGCGGAATGCGCACGCCCAGCTTGCCGGTTTCTTCATTCTTGGTGACCGTAATCAGTCCGGTCTTCAAGTCTTCGAATTTGAGCGGATTCATGACCCGCTTCGGCGCTTTCTCCGGATCGCCCGGCGTATGGCCGTAGTAGTCGAACGGCACTTCCACCCGGCCGGTATTCGCCGCATCGATCGCCAATTGGAACAGGTGATGGCCGTCTTCGGCATAGAACTCCTTGCCGCCAAGCCCATAGATGCGACTGATTACCTGCGTGGTGTGGTTGCCGTGCGTAAACAGCGCCGCTTTAATCTCGTTAACCATGTTGCCGCCGTAAGCGCCGTAGGAATCGCCACGGTCGCCAACCGTAACCGCCTTGACATTCTTCAGCGCCTCCGCGATTTGCTTCTGTGGGAACGGACGGATCATGTTCGGCGCAATCGAACCGGCTTTGATGCCTTGGCGGCGCAAATCGTCCACGACGTCCTTGATAATCTCGGAGGCCGAGTTCATCAGGAACACCGCCACTTCGGCATCTTCCATACGGTACAGATCGAGCATCGGGTATTCGCGGCCGGTCAATTCGGCATATTCCCCGGCAATCCGTGCAAAGACGCGCTCGGCATTATACATCGCCACAGACTGCTGGTAACAGTTGTTGATATAGTCCGGTTCGTTCATGTAAGGGCCGACGGTAATCGGATGGTTGCGGTCGAGGGTATGCGGGAAATTGCCCGGAGGCCGTTCGCCGACAAACTTCAGGACGTCTTCCTGGTTGGCGAAGGTGTGCACACGCCGTTTCTGGTGCGAGGTAAAATAACCGTCAGACGCTACCAGCACCGGCAGCCGGACTTCCGGATCTTCCGCCAGCTTGATCGCCATCAGGTTCATATCGTAAACGGCCTGCGGATCGCGGCACATCAAGATCGGCCAACCGGTGTTCAGCGCAAAATACAAGTCCGAATGGTCGCCGTGAATGTCCAGCGGGCCGGAGATCGAGCGGCACACCAGATTCATGACCATCGGGAAGCGCGTCCCGGACTGCACCGGCATCTGCTCCAGCATGTACAGATACCCTTGAGCACTGGTCGCATTGAACACCCGGCCGCCGGCAGTGGAAGCCCCGTAGCAAATTCCGGCCGAGCTGTGTTCGCCGTCCGATGGAATCAGCTTAATGTCATGCTGGCCGTTTGCTTTCATTAAATCGAGGAATTGCGCCACCTCGGTCGATGGGGAGATCGGAAAATACCCCATAATATGATAATTGATCTGGCTGGCCGCATAGGCCGCCATTTCATTCCCTGATTCATAAACTACACGCTGCTCGACTGTACCGGAGCGGCGTTCTTTTTCTAAATCGATCGCCATGGTTCAACTACCACCTTTCCCGCTATATTAGCGAATCGCCAAATCGAACAGATGCGGCACGCGATGCGCCTCCGCATAACCGTCTTCTTCCCGCTCCCCGGACAAAGCGTCGGTCGGACAAGCGTGAATGCATTTCAAGCAACCCTTGCAATATTGATAATCGATGCCGGTCAGGAACATCTGCGGACGGCCTTTCTTGTCAGGACGTTCTTCCCAGACGAAGCAGTTGTCCGGGCAGACATTATCGCATTGAGCGCAGTGGATGCAGGACTCTTCCTTGAAATGCGGCATCATTCCCGAACGTGAGATGCTGAGGTCCTTCAGAATGCTGTTGCCCGGATTGATGATAAGTCCGCCGATCGGCTGCGTCTCGTAACCTAACACCGGCGTATCGGCGCGGGCGAATGCCGGCATGCTGACCCCATCAGGCAATGCAAACGTCTCAAATACAACTTCGTAGTAACCCCGTTCAAAGGTTGCCAGGGCCGGAGCCACGGTTTGCGGATATTTCTTCTCCAGCGATTTGCGAATGACGTCCTTCATCGTTTCCGGATCAAGGAACGGACAAAGCCGGAACATCGCGCCAAGCATCGCCATATTCACCCGGTTTTTCTCTTCGAGCGCAATGCCGGTGGCATCGATCACTGCGATCGTGCCGCCGATCAGCTTCAATTTCTCCTTAAGCTCTTGCGGCGTTTTGCGGGAATTGACCAGCACGGTGCTGTCCTCATAAATACCGCTGATGACGTTCACCGTCTTGGCCAGCGCCTCCTGAAAAATCCCTACGATATGCGGGCGTTCCACCGGCGACGTATCGCGGATCGGCGTATTCAAATCGCAGAAGCGGATATGCGCCTTCACCGGCGATCCTTTTTTCTCCGAGCCATAAGAAGAAAAGCTGACCCCATTCAGACCGGCACCTTCCACCCCGGCTTCGGCCAGCATTTTCCCCGCCAGGTTCGCTCCCAGCCCCCCAATGGATTCCAGACGGATTTCAAAAAATCCCAGCTCGTTTAATTTCGGTAATTGTACCACGCGCTTGACTCCCTTCTTCGCAAATGCGAGTTCATCACGACGTAAATAAGTGCAAAACATCACACAAAAAGATATCTTTCTTAATATTAAAATTTATCATAGATGGGTTGTGACTTATGTAACAAATGTCATATAGACATTCTTGTTTAGGCGAATACACCCCTCCGTACCGGATTGAATAGGATAACGGCATAACTATCTCTCAGGAGGATTCAAAAGGATGATACCCAAGTACCCGTACTACAGCTCAAAAACGGTATGTCAAGAACAGCCGATCACGTTCCCGCCGCAACATCAGCCAAGACAACCCGGTTTGCAGACGCTGATGGTTCCGCCCCCGATTTCGGAAAATCCGGCTTACGTCGGCAGCGGCAAACTGAAGGACAAGGTAGCGATTCTAACCGGCGGCGACAGCGGCATCGGAAGGGCCACCGCCTTCGCCTTCGCCAAAGAAGGCGCGGACCTGGTGACCGTGTATTTCGATGAGCATGAGGACGCTCAAGCCACCAAACGGCGTGTCGAAGAGTTGGGCCGGCGCTGCTTGCTGATCCCCGGCGATCTGCGACAAGAGGCATTCTGCCATGCGGTGATCCGCCATACGCTTCACCATTTCGGCAAAATCGACATCCTGGTGCTCAATCAAGCCGTTCAATTTCCCCAAACGCAGGGAATCGAAGCGATTACTTCCGAGCAGTTGCACCAAACCTATGCCACCAACATCTTTCCTCATTTCTACATGACCCGGGCCGCCCTTCCCCATTTACGACCCGGCAGTACGATTATCAGTACCGCTTCGATTACCGCTTACGCCGGTGCGCCGCTGCTGATCGATTACTCCTCCACCAAGGGGGCCATCGTCTCCTTCACCCGCTCCTTGGCGCTGTCGCTGGTCGATCGCGGCATCCGCGTCAATGCCGTGGCACCGGGCCCGATTTGGACGCCGCTGATCCCTTCCAGCTACTCAGCAGAATACGTAAGCACGTTTGGCCTGGAGACGCCGATGAAACGGGCCGGGCAGCCGTTTGAGCTGGCCCCGGTCTACGTGTTCCTGGCCTCCGACGATTCCAGCTTCGTCACCGGGCAAACGATTCACGTGAACGGCGGCGCGATGGTCACAAGCTGATGGCGGCAAATCCAAAAAGCACTCTTCCCCGGTGGAAAGAGTGCTTTCACTTTCGTATGATCTTAATGGCCCGCCATCAGGCTGGGATCCGCTTGAGCCCCTTCAGCCGCTTGCTCATTGGCCGAATCGGGTTGTTTTTTCGGTTTGGACAACATAAGGGTCAGTAGAAATCCGACGCCCGCAATGCACGCCGCCAGGAAATAGGTCTCCCCAAAGCCGGATGCGGCTGCCTCCAGCGGATTTCTGCCTTGAGCGGTCTCCGCCATATGGCTGCTGATTTGCGAGGTCAGATAACCGGTTAAGCCAGCCACCGCAAAGGAGACGATTACCTGCTGCGCAGCGGTCATTAACGGGGTGACCCGGGTGACCAAATGACGGGGTGCAGAGTTCAAGATATGCGTGTTCAGCGGCATCATCGTCAGACCCATCCCGCCGCCAAGCAAGCCCAGCGGCACTAGCACCATCGCCAGCGGCGTATCCGCCGTGATGCGCGACATCAGGAACAACGCCGTCGATACGACACCGAGGCCGATGAAGGCCAGCGGCCGTGCCCCTACCCGGTCAAACAAGCGGCCGCTGATCGGCATGAAGAACGCTGACATGAGCGCTTGCGGCAGCAAGTAGATTCCCGTCTCCAGCGCATTATATCCTCTCACTTGCTGTAGATATAAAGGGGTAAGAATCATTGAACCAAACAGGGCTGCCTGGGCGATCCATACCAAGATGATTCCCCGGGTAAAATGGGAAGAGCGGAACACCCGCAATTCCAGCAAAGGCTGCTTATGTCTGATTTCAACGAAGATGTAGAGAAGTAAGGCGATGCCTCCAACGATAAGACCGGTCAGCGTCCTTGCCGAAGTCCAGTTGGTTCCCCCTTCGCTCACTCCGAAAGTTAACATGGCAAACGCGATCGGGGCGAGGATCATCCCCAGTTTATCCAGCTGCGGCGCTTCCCGCCGTTCGGATTTAGGCAAGAATCGCAGTCCAATGAGAAAGGCAAGGATCCCGATCGGCAGGTTAATGAGGAAAATCCAATGCCAGCTGACGTTCTCCACCAGCCAGCCGGACAATACCGGACCCAGCGCGGGTGCCAGCAGCATCGGCACGCCCAGTGCCCCCATCACGGCCCCCCGCTTCTCGGGCGGTGCCAGCTTGAACACCATCGCGAACCCAATCGGCGATACCATCCCGCCGCCCAAACCTTGGATGATGCGGTATACGATCAATTGCTCCGGCGTTTGCGCCACGGCACACAATACGGAACCTACGGTAAACAACGCGATCGTCATCAGAAAAATCCGTTTCTCTCCAAACTTATCGGTCATCCAGCCAGCTAACGGAATTACGGCAGATAAGGCCAATGTATACCCGGTGATCGTCCATTGCACCGTCTTCAAATCCGTGGCGAAGAAGTCGACCAGTTTCGGTACGGCCACATTCACAACCGTGCTGTCCAAGATCACCATAATCATCCCGACGATGACCGCCAGCAGTGGCGCGAGAATCGATCGGATGGTAAACTCCTGGGTTTCGATCGAGTTTTCTACAGTATTCGGCATCCTCTCACTCAGCTTTCTCTATAATTTAAACACCGTTTTAAACAATGTTTAAAACTAATTTAAACGGATGCCCTGATTTTGTCAAGACACCTGTTTTACGCGGCCGTATCATCACCCGCCCCCGTCGGAGTTCTTGACACCTTGAACGAAAGCGTATTATGGTATTTGTTATACTGAGCTGAAAGAATGGAAGATATAAAGGAGCGGAATTATGAGCAATTGCGGCGAGGGGCTAACAACGAAACAGAATATTATTCAGGCTACATTGGAGCTCATTAAGACAGAAGGGGCCGATCAGGTCACTTTGCGCAAGATCACCGCTGCCGCCAATGTCAATCTCGCTCTGGTGAATTACTACTTCGGCTCGAAGGATAATCTGATTAATGAAGCTTTAAAAATGCTGCTCATTACTTTTCAAGCCAACTTCTCCGTCCTGGATGATCATACGCTTCCTCCGAAAGCCCGATTGAAAGCGTTTATTCTGCAATACGTGGAGACTGTACTTCAATATCCGGGGCTGTTGCATGAAGTTCTCGGCAAAGGTCGGATTACCTTCGAATCGCGGCAGGACTTCACCGGTTTTATGAAAACGACCGGGTTCGGCAAAATCAGCGGCACGCTGGAGGAGATCACAGGCGAGACCGATACAGAGACGCTCTACATCATGATGATGCAAATCAATGCGGCCGTGTTGTTCCCGCTCGTGCTGGCACGGCAGATCAAACACTTGGAGAATCGTCCGGGCAAAGAAGCTGTGGAACGGCAAATTGATATTTTGTTTGACCATTACTTTGCGAAATACGAGAACGCGTGATCACATGTCGAATCCAGCGGCGGATCCGCCGATTTATAGCGCTTTTTGCGCTTTCCCGAGAAATAATTTCATTTCCCCGCTA
Source organism: Paenibacillus phocaeensis (assembly GCF_900021165.1). Lineage (GTDB taxonomy): Bacteria > Bacillota > Bacilli > Paenibacillales > Paenibacillaceae > Fontibacillus > Fontibacillus phocaensis. Next base: position 18,691 of record NZ_FCOQ01000025.1, read on the forward strand.
TCCCAAAAGATCGCTCCGCCGATATCGGCGTGAGCGATCTTTTGGGGTCTGGCGGGACGAGCCCTGAGGGTTACTCCTCCTGCTGCCCCCGCTATTCCTCGCTCATTTTCTGCTTC
>NZ_FCOQ01000026.1 GCF_900021165.1 Paenibacillus phocaeensis
TCGCTCCGCCGATATCGGCGTGAGCGATCTTTTGGGGTCTGGCGGGACGAGCCATGAGGTTTACTCCTCCTGCTGCCCCAGATATTCCTCGATCATTTTCTGCTTCAGTTCCCAGGCTTCCTGACTCAAGCTGATCCGGTAAATTTCCGGGTTCAGCTTCCGCAGGTACTCCGGCCAGAACAGATCCAGTTGCGCGCGGTGATACTCGCGAATTTGGTCCAGCGTCGGCAGCTCGTACACGAGCTCCCCATCCACGAAGATCGGCTGGAGCATCGACACGGCTTCGTAATTTTTCACTGATTTCTTGATGTAGGGATGGATCGGATCGAACAAGCGGAGGTTGCCGCCTGTCCGGGCTTGCTGCTCATGCGGAAAACAAATGTAATCCGCAATCGCCTTGCCGCTGTCCTTGCTGACGATGCGCAGCACATCTTTCTTGCCCGGGGTCGTGACTTTCTCCGGATTGCCGGAGATCTTAATCGTCGGCTCCATCCGCCCGTCCTTCTCCCGTTCAACCAGCTTGTACACGCCTCCCAGCGCCGGTTGGTCCGCCGCCGTAATCAACTGAGTCCCGACCCCCCAGATATCGATTTTCGCACCTTGCGCCTTCAGGTTAAAAATCGTATTCTCATCCAGGTCGTTCGATGCGACGATCTTGACGTAAGATAAGCCGGCGTCATCCAGCATTTTGCGGGCCTGAATCGACAGGTACGCCAAGTCGCCGCTGTCCAGACGGATGCTTCCGAGCCGCTTGCCGGCGGCTTCCAGCATCTTGCCGGTTCGAATGGCGTTCGGGACGCCGCTTTTGAGCGTATCAAACGTATCGACCAGCAGCGAGACCTGATCCGGCAGCGCCTTTACATACAATTCGAAGGCTTCCTGCTCGGAATCAAAGATCTGCACCCACGAGTGGGCATGGGTGCCTTTGGTTGGAATCCCGAAATTTTCGCCGGCCAGCAGGTTGGACGTTGCGTCAAAACCGGCGACGTAAGCGGCGCGTGCGCCCCAAATCGCCGCATCGGCTTCCTGCGCCCGGCGGGTACCGAACTCCAGCAGCACATCCTTCTCGGCAACCCGTTTGACCCGCGACGCCTTGGTAGCGATCAGAGTCTGAAAATTCATGAAGTTAAGCAGCGCGGTTTCCACCAACTGCGTCTCCATGATCGTCCCTTCAACCCGGATCAGCGGCTCGTTAGGAAAGCAAAGGGAGCCTTCCGCCATGGACATCAGCGTCCCTTTAAATGCAAACCCGCGCAGCAGGTCCAGAAATTCCGGCTTGTAGTTCTCTTCCTGCTTGGCCAAATACGCCAAATCCTCTTCCGTAAACCGGAGCTGCCGGATGTAGTCCACGATCCGCTCCAAGCCGGCAAATACCGCATACCCGTTCCCGAACGGCAGCTTGCGGAAGTAAGCCTCAAACACCGTCCTCCGCAAATGCGTCCCATTCACCCAGTGCGCGTAGATCATATTGATCTGATATTTATCGGTATGCAGGGCTAACCCCGTGGTTGGCATCACCTGTTCATCCTCTCTGGCTGTTCGTTACGATCGCTCCCAAGCTGCTGCGGAAATGGCCCAGCGCCCAAGTATGCCCCTCCGGGTTGAAGCTGGCCACCGCATCCTCATAAACCGTAATCGCAAATCCTTTATTGTAGGCATCCACCGCTGTATGCAGCACACAAATGTCCGTGCATACGCCAATCAGATGCACTTCGGTAATCCCCCGCTCCCTTAGCTTCAGCTCGAGATCCGTACCGCAAAACGCACTGTACCGGGTTTTATCCATCCAATAGATCCGGTCCCGGTTCTGCGCATAAACCTCAGCCAGTCGGCCATATAACGCACGGCCTTCCGTGTCTCGGAGATTATGCGGCGGAAACAGCTTCGTCTCCGGATGCCATTTGTCTTCCCGCTCGTGCAGGTCCACGGTCATGACGACATAATCGCCTTGCGCCGCAAAAGACTCCGTCAACCGGCAAACCGCCGGTTCGATATCGATCGCCGGCTGGCCTACCGGAAGATTGCCGTCCACAAAATCATTCGTATAATCGATGACGATCAGAGCTTTCATGTTCCCACTCTCCCTTTGGACAATTCCTTACGCCTTCGGCCGCTGGATATGTAAAGGATACAATTACGTATAGATGGACAGCTGCGGCGTGAAGTCGGTAAATCGGTACAACTGGGCCGGACGCTGCGAATACTGGTTGGACAACATAGGTTTGCCGTTTTCGTCGCGTACTTCCTCCAGTATCCCCTGACGGCTGCGCGTAGATGTAATTTTGCGGATAAAATTCAACTCGGCGAAGTCCGGAACGACCGTTTGAATCACCTGATACAATTCGCCCAGCGTGAAATGCGGCGGCAAGAACTGCTTCGCAATCGTCGTATGCAGCATTTGCTGCTGGATTCGTTTATAGGCGTCCTGCAAGATTTCGCGGTGGTCAAAAGCTAACTGCAAATCCTCTAATGCCTCGCGAACGGTGAACAGACCAACCTCCTGGGCATCATCTGCGGATTGCCGCTTCTCCAGCACCCACTCCTCCACCAGCGCGAAGAATGCATGGGAGATAATCCAGCCGCGCGGGTCCCGCCCCGGCTTGCTGTACACGCCCAAATATTCCAGATGCGAGCCGTCAACGCCGGTTTCTTCCTTGAGTTCGCGGCGGGCGGTTTCATACAGCGATTCGTCCTCCTGCGAAAAACCGCCCGGCAGCGCCCAAGCTCCGGCAAACGGCCAACTCCGCCGGCGGATCAGCATGACCTTCAGATCAAAGCGCGGCAGCGACTTGGTCGATGCCTTTCGTTCCTGCCTCGTCAGGGTAAACATGACGATATCGGCCGGAATTCCGTCCGGCGTGCGATATTTCTTAACCTCATTAACTACCTGCTTTTGTTCCTCGTTCATCACGTATCACCACATCGTCTAGGATAACGCCGGCCCTATGGAGCAATCCGGCATTTACGAATTCATGCGATTCTAGCCCGCCGTCGGTCCTCCGCTCACTTCGGCAGCCGGAACGTTGCCGTTGAAAGGCAGCCAAGGGTGCCTTCTTCGTTGCGAACTTCGGAGCGGAGCGTCATCGTCCGATGGGTCTCATGCAGCGGGTAAGCCGACACGATCAGTTCCCCCGTACGCATCGGGCTAAGGAAATTCACGTTCAAATGGGTCGTCACCCCGAACTTGCCCTTAATGGTTGCCACCAGCGTTCCCATCGCTTGATCCATCATCGACGATAGGACGCCGCCGTGCACGATCCCCATGGAGTTGAGATGGGAGGCTCCCGCCTTCAATCCCAGTTGCACAAGACGATGGTCGGCTGAAATGAGGCGCAGTCCTAGTAACCCCCAGAACGACTGCTCTTCTCGCTGCTGTACTTCATCGCTCCAATCCACTTGTTGTCCCCCTATCCTTGCTTCTCTCTATATTATAATATTCCGAACTGACGGTGCTTCCATCCTGCTATCCAGGATGAAAAAAAGCGGAGGGTTTGCCTCCGCACCGACTGCTTCGCTTTACTCTCCGTAACCGGATGAAACAGCCGGCTCGCTGCCTGACTCCACGTTCACTTTGCTGGCGACCGTATCGCGGATCACGGAGACGACCAGCTGGAGCAGATAGTTGATATCGCTTTGGCTCTGCTGGAATTCGGTCACGAGCGGAATGCCGTCCAATTCGTCCTGCAGTTCCTCAATTTCGCGTTCAATCTTCTGAACCATCGCCTGGTTCTGGAACGTTTCGAAGGCGACGATTTCCTTCTGCTTCTTCTTAATCGCGCTGATTAACGTCTGAACGCGCTCATGCTGCTGGATCAGCTTCTCCGCCTTCTGAAATTGCTGAACTTCTTCGCTGGTTCCGATCAGCTCCGCCAGCTCCTTGGCTTTGCTCATAATATCGTCACGAATGACCAGGTCCCGGGAATCGAACTTGGGAATCCCGCAATCGGTCTGATCTTTATGTTGTTCCACTGTCAATAACCTCCCCTGCATTACGCCAATTTGGCGGTTTGCTCTATAAGATTGCCTTTGATATACCAAGTCATCGGATCGGTGATCTCGACCTGGACAAACGTTCCAATCAGCTCCGCTCCGCCTTCGAAATGGACCAGCTTGTTGCTTCGGGTGCGTCCGGACAACACGTTGGCGTTGTTTTTGCTTTCGCCTTCGACCAGCACCTCGACGATTTGTCCGCGCAGCGCCTCGTTGCTGCTGCGGCTGAATTCGTTCACCGTATCATTGAGCCGCGCGAGCCGGGCTTTCTTCTCTTCCGGCGGCACGTTATCTTCCATTACCGCAGCCGGTGTGCCTTCACGCGGAGAATAGACGAAGGTGTAAGCCGAATCATAACCCACCTCGCGCACGAGGGACAAGGTTTCTTCAAATTGCGCTTCCGTTTCGCCCGGGAATCCAACGATAATGTCCGTGGTCAGGACGACATTCGGAATTTTCGCTTTGATTTTGCGCACCAGTTCGAGATAATGCTCCCGCGTGTATTTCCGGCTCATCTTCTTCAGCACATCGCTGCTGCCCGATTGAACCGGCAGATGAATATGCTCTACCAGATTGCCGCCCTTGGCCAACACATCGATCAGGGCATCGTCAAAATCGCGCGGATGCGAGGTCGTAAACCGAACCCGAGGAATATCAATCTGACGAATATCGTCCATTAAATTCGCAAACGTATAATTGAGGTCGGTAAAATCCTTGCCGTACGCATTGACATTTTGTCCGAGCAGCGTAACCTCTTTATAACCTTGTCGCGCCAGCTCCCGCACTTCGGTAATCACATCCTCCGGACGGCGGCTGCGCTCCTTGCCGCGGGTAAACGGCACGATGCAATAGGTACAGAACTTGTCGCATCCGTACATAATATTCACCCACGCCCGCATGCCTTCGCGCTTCTTCGGCAGGTTCTCGATGATGTCGCCTTCCTTGGACCATACCTCGACGACCATCTCTTTACTGAACAAAGCCTCCTGAATCAGATACGGCAAACGGTGAATGTTGTGCGTCCCGAAGATCATATCCACGAAACCGTGCTTCTGCAAAATACGCTTCACGACGCCTTCTTCTTGCGACATGCAGCCGCATACGCCCAACAGCAGATCCGGCTTCTCCGTCTTCAATCCTTTGAGATGCCCCAACTCGCCGAATACTTTATCCTCCGCGTTCTCACGGATGGCACAGGTATTCAGCAAAATGAGATCCGCCGTTTTGCGGTCTTCCGTTGCACGGTAGCCCATTTGCTCCAGCAAACCTTTGATCGTTTCCGTGTCGTGTTCGTTCATCTGGCAACCAAACGTGTATACGATATAATGCTTCCCGGCTCCGATCCGCTTCAGCTCGTCGGGAACAGCGTTCTCGTACAGGACCTGGACGTCCTCTTTCCCCCGTTGCTTCTCCATGCGATGGTTCGGTTCGGACAAAATTTGAATGTCCCGGCCACGGATTCGGATCTTCTTCCCTCGCTCGTCCTCCGAAATGACCCGGGCGTCCGAGAAGTCGAAATATTTGGCGTAATCCTTCGTTTCCTTAGCCATGCTGCCCGTTCACTCCTTTTACCAATCTATCTTCATTCCTGATGGGCAAAAATCAATAATGCCTAAAAGTGCATTACACTAAATTATAGCATGGGCCAGCCGTTATATCCAGACAACGTCCTGCCATAAACCCGGCTTCAAATTCCATCATTTCAAAAAAAAGAAGCGGCTTGCCGTAAAGGCAGTCCGCTTCCTAGCTCAATAATACTCCGTTACCGAAGGCCGGCTGGAGATGATACCTTCGCTGTCCAGCTTCCTCTTAAGGTACGACTTGTCCGAGGAGATCAGCAAACTCATCACGGCATCCACTACGAACAGGAAAGTAATGTGATTCGACATCATCGCGCTGTTATTGACCGACATTTTGTCGGGCACGATGATATTCGTTTCCGCAACCTCGGTGACCGGAGAAGAGTCGTAGCAGGTGATCGCAACCGTTTTGGCCTGGTTCATCTGGGCGGTCGACACCGCGTCGATAATTTCCGGCGTCGCCCCGGAACGGGTGAACGCGATGACCATATCCTCCGGCGTGGTCTGAGACGCCGCAATTTTCATCGCGCGGCTGTCGCTGCTGGCTTCCGCGCTGATCCCGATCAACGACAGACGGTTCTTCAAGGCCATGGCCGAGAGGAAGGAATCAAAGATGCCAAAAATATGAATGCGTCTGGCTCGTTTCAGCGTTTCCGCCACATCAAAAAGCGTCTCCTCCGAGATCATCGCGGACGTATTGATCACCAGTTCGTTGTAATCGAGCGCCAATCCGTCAATCGGCGTGATTTCGCGGCGTTCTTTCTTCCTCGTCTGCATCTCCCGGTAGAACGTATCCTGGGCAATGGCGATCTTGAAATCGTTGAAGCCTTTGAAGCCGATCTTCTTGCAGAAACGGTTGATGCTTGTCTCCGAGACGCCAATCTCATTGGCCAGCGCCGTAATCGTATGTTGAGTAATAAATTCGGAATGATCGATCACAAATTGAGCGATTTGGTTCTCACCGTAAGTAAACTTTTGCTTGAGCGAAATGATTTTTGCAATCACCGCGGGTACTTGCGAAGCCATGACATGTCCTCCTGCATATGCGAAAAACCGTTCTTCTGAAACGGTTCTGCGCACGAACGATTTACTTATTATAGCATACGGAGTCCATTCTCGCCTAAAATCGCTTTCCACTTTTTCACATTTTCCGCAAATTGCTCCTTCTTTATCGCCCCCGTCTGCATCAGGTAAACATGATCCAGCAAGCTGGGTAATAGGGGGAGTCCCAACAGTTCTTTGCAAAAAGCATGCGCTGCAATCTCGCTTGTCTGCAGAATCGTCGCTTGTCTGCGGAAGGGGCCGATTCGCAGGGCCTCCACCGGATCCAGCAGTTCATTCGTAAACCGGCCGCTGCGGTATTCCAGAAAATGATAATACTCATGCGCCAAATGAATGTCGACGATTCTGTCGAAGCTGACGGGGCCGAGTCCATCCACCGTCTCAGCAGCAGCCTGCAGTTGCCGCAAAGATTCCCGGTAAACAGTGATCTGCGGCACCTTCCCGCCCCAGTCCAGCTGCGCCCGCAGCGCAACCTTGAAGGTGCCCGTTCCCGCGGACGCCGCCAGATGGAATTGAATGCCCGCTTGCTCCAGAAGAACACGGATATCCTGCCCATGCAGCCGTTCAGCCGCTTCCCGTCCCATGGCCAAAGAGCGGGACAAATAATAGGCGTAATTGCCCGGATCGATTTTATGAAAAACCGGGTCCCTTTCCAGTTCAGCCAAAGCCAACACCCCGTCATCCAGATCCAAGCCTAGCAGATCGAAAGCCTGCTCTTTTTCCGGTACGCTCGTCATGTGAATCAACCTCCTTCCGCCTTCCAAAGCTGAATAAGCAACCTCTTACTGATAAGCGATCGCGAGCCAAACTTCCTCCTCGCCCAGCATTTCCGTCTCCACATCCACAATGGACAACAGTTGCTCCTTCGTCTGCATCCCGGTCAGATCAAGCATCTTCTCCCGGAAAAACAGGAACACTTTCGGGATCGTTGCGTTCGCGTCCGAATAAATCGTGTGATCGTCCAGGAAGGCAACGAAAGCATCGTGGCGCTGCTTCTTGGCAAACTGTCCGTAATGCACTCCGGCCTGCTTGAACCGGACCACGCCTTCCCGATCCACTACGCTGACGGAGGTGCGTTTCTTCTTGAAGAGGCCGAAAAACGATTTGCGTATTTCTTCGCTGGCAAATAAATGCCAACGTCCTGTTTGGGCGGCCAGAACCATGGAGTCGGCCGGCGCGTCCACGGAGCTTGCGGCAATAGCCCGCATTTCCGCCTCCGTCATCGCGGCCTGCCCCAAATCTTTGGAACGGAGCTCGGTTGAACCGGTTGCGATCGCACGCAAAATATTTTTCTGATTGTCGATCTCGATCGTGATTTCCACGGTTTCCTCGCTCGCCCCGGACTGGACGATTTTATCCATAATGTCGCTGCGAATCCGCTTGATATCCGCATCGGTAGGGTTAATGACCGTCCGCTCGATCTGTTCCTTGACCATGGCCAAGGCTACTCCAATCGTCGAGATATAGGGCGCATTCTTGGCAATTTGCCATTTCATCCCTTCTTTCTCGGCCATGGCCGGGATCAGCACGGCCCCGCTGCCGCCTCCGCCGACAAGAGTAACGAAGGAGCGGTCCAACTCATAATCCGCGATCATTTCATTTACCGTATTCATCGTTTTTTCGATGGCGATATCCATGACCTGGCGGGCGGCCGCCTCCCCGGACATGCCGAGATGCGCGCCTAGGGCATCCCATGCCAATCGGGCGCTCTCTTTCCCGGCATAAGCATAGTCCCCTTCCGGCACGTAGCCGAGCAAATTCGCCGCACCTGCCAGTGTAAGCGAGAACTCCTCTCCAAGACCGCCGCGAACAACGGCGTATTCCGGAGCGTCACCTTCACGCGGGCGGATGAACAGAACCTCGGCATCCGTCAATTGCGCCGGGTCTGCGAAGCATTCGTAAGCCTTGCCGGCAATATGGGCGCTCCGCGGGCCCACGTCGACAACCTTGCCGTCCGCCACTCGGATCATGCTGCCGCCGGCGATGCCTAAAGTCCGGACATCCAGAGATTGCAGGTAAGTGCGGTGCCCGCCGACCTGTGCATTCTGGATCATAACCTTGCCGTTCTTGATGACGGAAATATCCACGCTCGTGCCGCCGACTTCAAAGAAGATGCCGTCGGAGATTTTCTCGTACATCAGCGCTCCCGCCACGCCGGCAGCCAACCCGGACAACATCGTCAGGATCGGACGCTTCCGAACCTCGTCAATGCTCATGACCCCGCCGTCGCAGCGCATGATCATCAATTGCGAGGCGATGTTCGCGTTCTTGACCGATTTCTCGGTCATATTCGCCGTCTCCATCATTTTCGGAATAAGGCTGGCGTTGATGACCGCGGTTCTCGTCCGCGTGCGTAGCCCGTACAGTTGCGAGATTTCGTGCCCACCGGTCGCGAACACGCCGTGACGCCCGGCCGCTTCTACGATGCGCAGCTCATTCGCCGGATCGTCCACGCTGTACGCTTCCGAAGCGACGATGACCTCCGCTCCCTGGTCAAGCAGTTCCCGCAGACTTTGCTCCACGGTCTCCTCCTTCAGATTTTTGGAGTCCAGGTAGGTATGGTAGGTTTGCAGATTTTTGCCGGGGGCAAGCTCAATCTGGCCCGGATTGGATTCGCTGCGTGCGGTTAAGCCATCCATGCCCGTCCCCATGCCGAGAATGCCGACTTTCGCGACATCCCCTTCCAGCAGAGCATTGGTCGCCTGCGTGGTCCCATGAGCGATGAAAGCAACATCCTCCGGCGCGATGCCTTTACTTTGCAAGATCGTCTGCAAAATTTGCACAATTCCTTTGGCTACGCCATCTTCATCGTGATGAGTTGTCGGAATTTTCATCTTTTCAATAATTTCATACGTTTCATTATCGAGGACGACCGCATCCGTAAATGTACCGCCGACGTCGATCCCTACCCTTACTTTTCTGCCCATTTCAAACAGCTCCCTCCTATCTCTCTATAACCCTGCTTTCCCCATCCTCTTAAAAGACGACGAACGCTCCCCAAACCATGGAGATCAGCACGGCCGTTATCATCCAAGGCAACGTCCGTTTCAAAATGTCGTTAATGTCGCTCTTCGTGAAATCGGCTACCCAAACGTTATGCGAGTTGGTCGGATCGGATACGGCCTGCACATTGCTGACTACCCGCAATGCCAACATCGCCGCAATCGGCGTCATGCCGGCCCCTACGAACAGCGCGGCGATTCCGCTTCCGAGCCCCCATACGTTCAACGGGCCGCGATAAATCGCCAGCGGCGACAAGAGGGTGAAGAAAAGAATGTACATCAGCGGATTGCTTGGCAGCACCGATTCGATCAATGGCGAAATAATCGCCGTCACCTGCGGCGCCATAACGGCGTTGACCAGCATGCCGATCCCGATCATGAGTCCCAAAGCCCCGGCCACATCTTGAATGCCTTCGACCAGAGAGCTGGAAAGCACGTGAATCGGACGCTTCGGCCAGGACAACAGCAGCGTGGCGACCGCGCCGATAATTACGGCAGGCACGATATCCATCTTGAATACAAAAACCATAAGAACGGGGACCAACGGGCTAACCAGGGCAATCGTCGGTACCTTACGGCCATCCGAAGAGGAGGAGTTGGACGGCATTGCCCATGCTTTGCGCCCGCGCCCGTCGCGGCGAGCATAAAAGACGATCATAATTATGCTGATCACAATCAGCGGTAAAGCGGCGATTAGCGTGTAATCGGCCACGGTGGACACCGGCAGCCCCATCACATCCACATATACCGCCCAGTTCGATACGTTAAACAATACCCCGACGCCAACGGAAGACAGCAATACCACCGAAGCCAAGAACTGGCTGATGCCGGCGGTCAGCATGATCGGAATAATGATCGTGCCGACCAGGATAACCATTCCGAGACCGCTTGCCGCGGAGAAGATGATCGAAGCCGTAGCGAAGAACAGCAGTGAGATCAATAACGGCTTGTCGCCGGCCATCTCCGCCGCCTTGCGGATGATTGCCTTGGTTACGCCTACTTTATTCAGAATCTGACCGAACCAGGCGCCGAAGATCAAGCCGGCGATCGCCGTAGACAGCCGCATGGAACCTTGGGCAAGAATCGTTCCGCTAATCGTGGCCGTCTCGGGATTTCCCGAGGACCAGGGCACCCCCGCAATCAGCGCGAATAGAATCGCCATGCTCGGCAGCGCCAAAATCGTAGGCAGCTTCCGGGTCATCATCAGTGCCGCAAATAAGAGAAAAATGAGTAATATGCCAATCGCTTGCACCCAAATCATTGAACTCATCGTTCAAGTCTCCTTTACCATTCAAATAAATAAATCTATAAGTAAGCGTGATCAAAAGTTGACTTTTTGAACAACCTTTATTATTAAACCTCCAGGTAGGCTCCTTGCTCCTTGAGCACCTTCTGAACCTTGCCGACATCCACCTGTCGGACATCCAGATCTTGCAGCGCGGCCTGCGCAGCGGCAACCCCGCCCGCGTGTCCGATAGCGCCGGTGGTCGGCGTCGTTCTGACGGCGGCCTGCGCCTCAAAGGTGGCGGACAAACAGCGCCCGATGACGATGACGTTGTTCAGCGCCGGTGTAACGAGACAACGGTACGGAATGCTGTACATGCCTCCCCATTCCAGTTTTTCGTGTTTCGTGCCTTCGCCGTCAGGGTTATGAATATCGATCGGATAACCCGAATGCGCGATGGTATCTGCAAACCGGGTCTGAGCCAGGATATCTTCCGACGTCAGCGTGTAAAGGCCGATGATTTGCCGAGATCCGCGGACACCGATCGAAGGACCGGTCGATTCGACGACAGCGTTTTCAAAACCGGGGATATATTTTTTCACGAAGCGTTCCAATTCCCTGCATTGCTTCCGCCCCTCCGTCTCGGCCCGGCTGATGCTCCATGCATCCGTACCGTCATGACCAAGAATCCGCGTCGTATTCAAGATCACCTCGCCCGGTGTATTCGTTTCGAAGAAGAGGACATCCTCCCGCGGGATGGAAATTTCGCCTCTGGCCTTAGCCTGCTTGAACAAGCCGACAAAACCGGAGGTCGACAATCTCGGCGCCTTCTCAATAATTGACGTATCGCCTTTATATAACGGGAAATCCTCCGGATGGGCATGAATATAAGCCTTCACCTTAGCGATATCGACATGGGTCATCTTCATTTTCAACGTCATCGGCTGCATGGCCCCATCCTTTTCGCGGCCTTTGGTGAAAGCGGCGCCCGCACGAACGGCCAGATCCCCATCCCCCGTCGCATCAATGAAGACTTTGGCCGACAGCCTGCTTAAGCCGGACTTGTTGCAGAGGGTGATCCCGACAACCCGTTGATCTTCCGTATGCACTTCCGCCAGCATCGTATGGTACAGGATTTGCCCTCCGTTTTCCAAAACCATGGATTCCAGCTCGACTTTCATCGCCTCGGCATCAAACGGGGTAACCGTATAAGTAAATCCGGTCGTATCAAAAATATGACCCGGCGACTTGCCGATCCCTTTCAATCTTTCGATCAGTTCGTCGGTCAACCCCTGAATGGCCTGCTTCTCACCGGCATGAAAAGTCATCATCGGACCTACGCCATTGGCGGTCAAGGTGCCGCCCAAGTATCCCTGCGATTCCACGATCAGCGTTTTCGCTCCCGACTTCGCTGCCGCTACCGCGGCCATCGTGCCCGAAATACCGCCGCCCATGACGATGACATCAAACGATTCCAATTGTACAACTCCTCCTTGTAAAAGTTTTGTGAGCGTTGCTTCTTGAATCGGCTTCGAACAAAACTTGCTTCGGAAGCAACAACTCGGTTTGGCTGTTTCATGTGTTCTAAAGTAACAGAAGCAAATCAATTTGTAAATGATTTTGTTTATTTTTTTCTTTATTTACGTTAATTTAGAAAATTATTTTCTTTACAAGTTAGCTATATATTTTATACTAAGAGATAGATTCATGTATGCGTTTTATTTATAGAAACTACGGGAGGAATTGAGGGGACGATTGATCGGAAACGGGAAATAGCGATGCAGAGTTCTCTGCACCGCCACGCCAGGATTGTCATTTTGATTTCAAATCAGAATCCTTTATATTGGGGTTCTTCGCTTTCCAACTGCGATACGCGGCTTTCCACTTGCGTGACAATCTGCTGCGTTTGCTCTGCGCATTGTGTGAACAGGTCTTTCGCTTGTTGGTTTTGCGTGCTTAGCGCAAATTGCTCCAGGTTTGCCTGCGCGCTTTTTAAGGAAGCTAAGGTCGTTTTGACTTGAGCTGCTACTGTCATGATTTCACCACCTTTAATTTTTGCATGATCCTTGGAACAACCCATAATTTTACCTCTCCCAGACGGATTCATACTCCCCTTCTCGCTTCCACATTTTGTCTTAGTAAATTTACGCTTCCCCGCGCATAATTGGGTTATCTCGCCTTGTATGGTCTACGAAAGGAGTATTCCCCATGCCGATGTGGTTGGAGGTTATCGTCCGAACGCTGGTGGCGGTTGTCGTGTTATTCGTCCTCACCCGGTTGCTCGGAAAAAGGCAAATCTCGCAGCTTTCCTTCTTCGAATATATAACAGGGATCACGATTGGGAGCATTACCGCTTACATCTCCCTGGACATCAATACGGACTGGTATCTCGGGCTAATCGCCGTCACCGTCTGGTTTCTCGTCTCGCTCGGGATCGAATACTTGCAGATTAAGAGCAAGAAAGCCCGCGATTGGATCGACAGCAGCAGCACCGTGCTGATCAAGGACGGCAAAATCCTGGAGGATAATCTGAAGAAGGAGAAGTTGACCAACGAGGAACTGATGGAGCAACTGCGAAAAAAGAGTATTTTCAAAGTGGCGGAAGTGGAGTTTGCGGTCATCGAACCCGATGGCGAGATCAACGCGATGCTGAAGAACGAATATCAGCCCCTTACGCCGTCCCAATTAGGAATCAAGGTTGCTCCCGAACCGGAGCCGCAAACGGTGATCCTCGACGGAAAAATCATGGACGAGCCGCTGGCGACACTGGGACTCAACCGGAAATGGCTGAATACGGAGCTGGAGAAGCTGGGGGTGTCGCTGGATAACGTTAATTTGGGGCAGGTCGACAGTTATGGCCAGTTTTATGCCGATTTGTACGATGATCAACTCACGGTACCGCAACCTCAGGAGAAGGCCGTGCTGCTGGCCCAGTTGAAGAAGTGCGAGGCGGATCTGGAGATGTTTGCCCTCTCGACGGACGAAGAAGCGGCGAAGAAGCTGTACGGAGATTGCTCGGTCAACTTGCAGCAGGTCATCAATCAAGTCAAACCGTTATTAATCCAATAGGAGGATGGGAGCATGGCCAAGAAAAAAAATAAGCAGTTGACCCCGACGCAGCAGCAATATCAACGGCTGGCAAATGCCCATGAGCCGAAGCGTCCGGTAGCCGTCAATTGCCTGCGAGCCTTTCTGGTCGGAGGACTGATTTGCCTGTTTGGAGAATGCATCCGACAGGCCTTTATCCATTTTGCGGACATGAGCGAAAAAGAAGCCGCCAATCCAACGGTCGCCATCCTCGTGATCCTATCGGTGCTGCTCACGAGCTTTGGCGTCTATGACAAGATCGCGCAATGGGCCGGGGCCGGCACGGCTGTTCCCGTCACGGGGTTTGCCAACTCGATGGCTTCGACGGCGATCGAGCATCGGCCCGAAGGTCTGGTGCTTGGCGTCGCTGCGGGGATGTTCCAACTAGCTGGTTCCGTTATCGTCTTCGGAACCGTTGCGGCTTTTCTCATCGGCATCATCTACGCCGTGTTCGTTCCGGGATACGTTGGAGGAGGTCACTGATATGCTTAAAGGCCATCAAAGCTGGGTATTCGAAAACAAGCCGAAAATCATCAGCACCGCCACTGTCGTCGGACCGTTCGAGGGCCAGGGACCGCTGGCTGAGGATTTCGACATTATTCACGCCGACTTGTACCTTGGGCAGGACAGCTGGGAAAAAGCCGAAAAAACACTGCTCGAGGAATCGGCCATGTTGGCGATCCGGCACGCCGGGTTGACCAAGGAGCAGATCCAGTTCTATTTCGGCGGTGATCTGATGAATCAGATCATCAGCAACAGCTTTGCCGCAAGGACGCTCAGCATTCCCTATATCGGCATGTTTGGCGCCTGCTCAACCTCAATGGAGACGCTGGCGATGGCCGCATACGTGGTCAATTCCGGCGGTGCCAAATACGCCGTAGCCGGAACATGCAGCCATAACGCCAGCGTGGAGAAGCAGTTCCGCTACCCGACGGAATACGGATCTCAGAAGCCGCCTACGGCCCAGTTTACGGTCACCGGTTCGGGTTCGGCAGTGGTGTCCCCCGAAGGGGACGGTCCGTCGGTGACTTCGGCCACCATCGGCAAGGTGATAGACATGGGCATTACCGACCCGTTTAACATGGGGGCGGCGATGGCGCCTGCAGCCGTCGATACCATCCAGGCTCATTTCCGCGATTTGCAAATCGAACCGTCCTACTATGATTTGATCGTGACCGGAGACTTATCCAAGGTTGGCTATGCCATCGCCAACGATTTGTTCGTCCGACACAATATCCCGATCAAACAGACGACCTATCAGGATTGCGGGATGATGATCTATGATTACGAGAAGCAGCAGGTCCAGGCCGGAGCCAGCGGCTGCGCCTGTTCCGCGGTCGTCACCTACGGCCATCTGTTGAACCGGATGAAGCGCGGAGAGTTGAAGCGAATTCTCGTCGTAGCCACCGGGGCGCTGCTCTCCCCGCTCTCCTTCCAACAAGGCGAAAGCATTCCCTGCATCGCCCACGCGGTATCCATCGAAGCATAAGGCTTCAACCCAAAAAGGACTTGACCCTCTCGGCTGCAATGCCGGTAGGTCAAGCCCTTTGTTTATGATCGCAGAATCAATCCATCAGTCGAGAATTTCAGCCGTATCGCCTGTTTTGGCGCCAGCCGCATTCGCCTCGTCCGTGTCGATGTGCATATCTAGTGCAAAGTTATCGGACACGCGGGCGATCACGTTCTCAAGCACCAAACCGCGTTCCCCGCCTAAACGGACCTTCAGCAACTGCTTGTCCTGAATGCCCCATTTCTCGGCATCGGAGGTATGGAAGTGAATATGGCGCGCGGCGACGATGACCCCTTGTTCCAGCTCGATTTCACCGGCAGGACCTACGACTTTGATGCCTGGCGTGCCTTCAATATGGCCCGACTCACGCACCGGTGCCTTCACGCCGATCGCAAAGGAATCCGTGCGGGAAATTTCCAATTGGGACGCTGAACGAGCTGGACCCAAGATGCGGACTTTGTCGAATTGGCCTTTCGAACCGATGACAGCCACTTGTTCGTTCGCAGCAAATTGCCCCGGTTGTGACAATGGCTTGAATTCCGTCAATTGGTAACCTTGTCCAAACAAAATTTCAATATGCTCCTGCGTTAAGTGAATATGACGCGCGGATACGCCGACTGATACAGTTTTGCTCATGTCTACAAACACTCCTCGTATATTCTCTATATCGATGACGATTCACATCGTTACTCATTATACACCTAATGACGACAAAAAGGAAAAGGCGTCCATCAGAAATGGACGCCTTTAACCTCATTATTTAAATTCTGCTACAAGATTGTCAAACTCGTTCTCGGACAACGCGAGCGGCTGGTAAGCCAGCGGCTCCTTCTTGAAGCCGTGGACGAGATCTTCATAGCTCTTCTTCTCTTTGTTCTGGTAGATCAGCCCGGTAATCATGCTGTTCGTCTCCATCAGCTTAGCCATGGCCATCGCCCGATTGCTTGGATCATAATCCGGGACGGTCTCGAGATTGATGATATTCTCTTTGAACCAGTCGTACGTGTTCACCTTGTTAAAGGTGACGCAAGGGCTGAACACGTTGATCAAGGAGAAGCCTTCATGCTGGATGCCTTGCTCAATCAAGGACGTCAGCTGCTTCAAATCGCTGGAGAACGACTGGGCCACGAAGGTGGCGCCGGACGCCAAGGCGATTTCGAGCGGCGACAAGGTCGATTCCACCGAACCTTCCGGCGTACTTTTCGTTTTGAAGCCTTCGCCGCTGCGCGGGGAGGTTTGCCCTTTGGTCAACCCGTAGATTTGGTTGTCCATGACGATGTAGGTGATGTTGATGTTGCGGCGAATGGCATGCACCGTGTGGCCCATCCCGATGGCAAAGCCGTCGCCGTCCCCGCCGGATGCGATAACGGTCAGATCGCGGTTCGCCAGCTTTACGCCTTGGGCGATCGGCAGCGCGCGTCCGTGAATCCCGTGCAAGCCGTAAGCGTTGATATAGCCGGAGATCCGGCCGGAGCAACCAATCCCGGAAATGACGGCGAGCTGTTCCGGTTCAAGACCGACATTCGCTGCGGCGCGTTGGATCGCGGCTTGAATGGAGAAATCGCCGCAGCCCGGACACCAGTTAGGTTTAACGTTATTACGGAACTCTTTAATCGTTGCCATTTTTCACCAACTCCTCCTGCGCTTTATTCCCGGCTGCCTTCTTGCACTCTTCGTAGACTTCCGAAGGAAGGAACGGATTGCCGTTATATTTCAGCACGTTCACGATTTTGTCGTGATAGCCGACGTTTTGTTTGATCAGGTTGGCCAATTGGCCGGTCGCGTTGTTCTCCAGAACAACGACTTTCTTCGCCTTCGCGATTTGCGGCAGCACTTGCTCGGTCGGGAATGGATGCAGCAGCCGGACGGTCATGTGGTTCGTCTTCATGCCATCCTCGGACAAGCGCTCCCGAGCTTGATCAATCGTACCGCCCGTTGATCCCATACCGATGATGAGCAAATCCGGTTCGGCATGCGGTGCTTGCAGATGAATCGGATTCGTCACTTCGAGTTGGGCAAGCTTCCGCAGACGCTTATCCATCATCTTCTTCCGGTTCACCGGGCTTTCCGAAGGACGGCCGGATTCGTCGTGCTCAACCCCGGTCACATGGTGGATGCCGTTCTTCTCACCTGGCAGCACCCGCGGGGAGATCCCATTTTCCGTAAAGGCATAACGGTTGAACATGCTTGAATCCTCCCGGTCCGGGATATCCTTCACGAGATAACCGCGATCGATCGCGACTTTGCTGTAATCCAGCATTTCGCAAGACTGCTTGCCAAGAGATAGCTGCAGATCCGTCGCCACGATCACCGGCACTTGGTATTTCTCCGCCAGGTTGAACGCTTCTACTGTATCGTAGAAACATTCCTCGATGGAGCTAGGCGAAATCACGATTTTCGGAATTTCCCCATGCGTGCCGTAGATCAGCGCGTTGATATCGCTCTGCTCCTGCTTCGTTGGCAAGCCCGTACTTGGACCGCCACGCTGCGTATCGATGATGACTACCGGTGTTTCGGTCATGCCGGCCAAGCCGATCGCTTCCATCATCAAGGACAAGCCAGGTCCCGCCGACGCTGTCATCGTACGAACGCCCGCATAACTCGAGCCGATCGCCATCGTAATTGCAGCGATTTCGTCCTCGGTTTGCACAACCGTGCCGCCAAATTTCGGCAATTTCTTAATCAAATATTCCATAATTTCAGAAGCGGGGGTAATCGGGTAAGCACTCATAATCCGACAGCCTGCCGCAACAGCCCCCAGGCCAATGGCATCGTTGCCGATCATGAACAACTTCTGTTTCCCGTCCGCCGGTTCGAGCTTGAATTCCTCCAGAGGCCCTCCGGCAAGCTCCAGCACGAAATCCGCGCCCCGTTTTACCGCTTCGATATTCTTCTCGACAATCGCAGGTCCTTTGCGTCCGAATTCCTCTTCCACCGCTTTATTGAATACTTCAAGCGGAAGGCCGAGCAGCGCCCAGGATGCACCCGAAGCGACCATGTTCTTCATCAGCGAAGTTCCAAGCTCTTCGGCGATACTGGTAATCGGTACCGGGAACAAACGGGCATCCACGCCCTCCGGAACCGTCGGGTTAAATTTGGCATCCGCCACAATCACCCCGCCGCTGCGTAGCTCCTGTGCATTCAAATCGATACTTTCTTGGTCAAAAGCGACTAAAATGTCCAAGTCGTCGGAAATCGCGCGAATCGGCTTGGTACTGATCCGGATTTTGTTATTCGTATGACCGCCTTTAATACGGGAAGAGAAGTGCCGATACCCGTACAAATAATATCCCAGCCGGTTCAAAGCCGTCGAAAAAATCCGGTCTGTACTTTCAACGCCCTCGCCCTGCTGTCCACCGATCTTCCAAGACAATTGACTAATCAAGATCGCCCACCCCTTTAATCGTATCGCAATGGAAAAAATAGAATAATGATGCAAATTGAATGTTAACGTGCAAGAGGTCACATTCCGACCCGTTGTTTGTGAACATTCTGTTTCAGAGTCATGTCAATTTTATGTCTCAACCTGGTAAAAAGCAAGCGTTTTCTAGCCTTTTTTCATATAGTAGTTTTCGATCAATTCGTTCTCACAATTGGATCAATTAAAGCGCTTACTTGTGAGAAGGCAACCAAGCGCGCAGGAACGCGGCTGCGTTGTCGTACAACCATCCGCGGACAAGCTCCTCCGGGTAATATTTCAGCAGCGTTTCCTGCCAGTTTGCGTACTGTCCCGAATGTCGAAAATCAGATAAATGGGTTGCAATCCCGTCGAAGTCAGAGCCGAACATAAGGTTGGCTGCCCCTCCCAAGGAGCAAATCCGCTCGATATGCGGCAGCAAATCTTTGCTGGTTCCGCCTCGCCCCTCTTTGACGAACCACGGCACGAAGGTTACGCCGATTCGCCCGCCCAGCTTGATGATCGCTTGGATCTGATCGTCGCGAAGGTTCCGCGCATGCGGACATACGTGATACGCGTTGGAGTGCGATGCGATAAACGGCTTGCCGGCGGATTCCGCGAGCTCCTGGAGCTCCCAAAACCCTTTGACCGACAAATGCGAAACATCGAGAACGATTCCGAGCTCATGGCATAATTTAACCAACTCCAGCCCTGCCGGCGTAAATCCGCCGTTCCGCGGCTCCATAATCCCGTCGGCGGCCCAGTTGGCGTAGTTCCAGGTCAGTCCGAGGAAGCGGACTCCCTTCTCATAACATATGCGCACATAATGCAAGTTGCCTTCCAGCCCGTCCGCCCCTTCCAGCGACAGCAGCCCTCCAACGGCATCCCCTTGTTCCAGAGATTCGAGATCTTCCACAGATTGCACAGGAAGCACCCCCAGCGGTTGAACCCTTTCCCGGTACAAGTCGATCTGGCCCAGAATATGCTCCATCTTCGGGGGGCCCAATCGGTCGGACAGATATATCGCGAAGGTTTGCAGCTTCACCCCGCCCTCCTCCAGACGACGCAAGTTGACGTCTAACCGGCGGTCCCGGGCAAAGTCCAGCTTGGGATCCAGCTGCATTTTACTTAAAACGTCGCAATGAAAATCGATGATAGGCCATTTCATATTCTCTCCTCCTCAGTTAGGTTTAGTTTTTGCCGAAAAAAACAAAAAAGCCTGTCTACGGACGTAAACAGGCATCATCTCTATTAAAACGTTATCTCGGTTCTACGATCAGTTTGATCGCGGTACGATCTTCTCCATCGATCACAATGTCGGTAAAGGCTGGAATGCAAATCAAGTCCACGCCGCTTGGCGCGACAAATCCCCGGGCGATCGCTACGGCTTTGATGGCTTGGTTAAGAGCCCCCGCCCCAATGGCCTGAAGTTCAGCAGCGCCACGTTCTCTGAGTACGCCAGCCAACGCACCAGCAACGGAATTGGGGTTGGATTTTGCTGAAACCTTTAATACTTCCATGGTTAGTACCTCCCTGGGAATAATCGTTAATTCCACTACTTAGAAGATATTCGTGAGAATTTGGGATATTCCTTCTTTTTCCGGGAGGAGAAGTATCGAGAGGCCTTGATTTGACGGACTTCCCGGCGTTTTGTGGCATCGCCGCCTAAATCGGAAGCGGCTTCGTTAATCCATAATCCATTCATCCTCAAGCAAGCGGATCTTTTGGATTTTCTGCGCTTTCCCCGTGGATTCGTCCACATCGACGAGAACCCCGTGGAAATGCCATTTCCCTTCGCAGACTTGGAAGCGAACGGGAAGCTGGGTCGTGAACTTGCGCAGCACCGCCGTGCGTTCCATGCCCAGGATGCCTTCGCGCGAGCCGACCATGCCGGCATCGGTCAGGTAAGCCGTTCCTTGCGGCAGGATCGTATCATCGTTGCTCTGCACATGCGTATGCGTCCCCACGACTAGCGAAGCACGGCCGTCCAGGTGCCAGCCCATGGCGATTTTTTCGGAGGTCGCCTCGGCATGGAAATCCACCAGGATGCATTTATGCTTCTTGGACAATTGTCCGACGATTTCATCGGCAGCCCGGAAAGGATCGTCGATGGCCGGCAGGAAGGTGCGGCCCATCAAATTCACCACGGCCAGTTCCTTGCCGCCTGCCTTGATCACCGTAAATCCCTGACCCGGCGTGCCCGGCGGGTAATTGGCCGGCCGGACCATCCGCGGCTCGTCATCAATGAAGTCGAAAATCTCTTTATTATCCCAGGTATGGTTACCCATCGTTAAGCCATGAATGCCTTGATCGAAGAACTCCTTGGCGATATTGGCGTTAATACCCCGCCCGGCCGCAGCGTTTTCCCCGTTGGCGATGATGATATGCGGGTTGTATTTCGATTTTAAATGGGGCAGCGTCGCCTTTAGCGCTTTGCGCCCCGTATTTCCGACGATATCTCCGATAAACAGAATTTTAATGCTGTTTCCCTCCTCTGACCACTGACCCGCAGCCCTTAAGAGCTTGGGGTCGTCCAGGCAATGAAAAAGCGGCCCGCGAGGGGCCACTTTTCAGCATAACCTTTACTTGGCGTATTCAACCGCCCGCGTCTCGCGGATCACGGTTACTTTGATATGACCCGGATAATCCAGTTCACTTTCAATCGTCTTGGTAATGTCACGCGCCAAGCGGAATGCCTCCGCATCGTCGATCTTATCCGGCTGCACCATCACGCGCACCTCACGGCCCGCCTGAATGGCAAACGATTTCTCGACGCCTTCGAACGACTCGGAAATTTCCTCGAGCTTCTCCAACCGACGGATGTAGGTTTCGAGCGTTTCCCGACGCGCGCCCGGTCTTGCCGCCGACAAAGCATCGGCCGCGCCAACCAGCATGGCAATGACAGAGGTGGCTTCGCAATCGCCGTGGTGAGAGGCAATGCTGTTAATCACCACCGGATGTTCTTTATACTTCTTCGCCAGTTCCACACCGATTTCGACATGAGACCCTTCCACTTCATGATCAAGCGCTTTACCGATATCGTGCAGCAAGCCTGCCCGTTTGGCAAGAGCGATGTCTTCGCCTAGCTCTCCAGCCATCAACCCAGCCAGATAAGCGACTTCCATCGAGTGTTTCAGAACGTTTTGACCGTAGCTTGTCCGGAACTTGAGTCGTCCCAAAATCTTGATCAAATCCGGGTGCAGGGCATGTACGCCCACTTCGAACGTAGCTTGTTCGCCATATTCGCGAATGCGTTCGTCCACTTCCCGGCGGGATTTCTCGACCATCTCTTCGATACGAGCCGGATGAATCCGCCCGTCCGCGACCAATTTCTCCAGGGCCGTCCGGGCAATTTCGCGGCGAATCGGGTCGAAGCCCGACAGGATCACCGCTTCCGGCGTATCGTCGATAATGAGATCGATCCCGGTCAAGGTTTCGAGCGCTCGGATATTCCGGCCTTCCCGGCCGATAATCCGCCCTTTCATCTCTTCGTTCGGCAGCGTTACGACGGAAACCGTCGTCTCCGCCACATGATCGGCCGCGCAACGTTGAATGGCCAGCGTAATGATCTCGCGGGATTTCTTGTCCGCTTCTTCCTTCGCTTGCTGTTCAATGTCTTTGATCATTTGCGCGGTTTCATGGCGAACTTCCTGCTCCACGTTGTTCAAAATGATCGAACGGGCATCTTCCATCGTAAGGTTGGAAATCCGTTCGAGCTCCTGAACCTGACTCTTGTAAATCAAATCGATTTGCTGCTGCGTTTCTTCGATTCGTTTCTCTTTGCTAACCACTTGCTCTTCTTTACGTTCAAGCGATTCTAATTTTTTATCCAGCGACTCTTCTTTTTGCAACAATCGTCTTTCTTGTCGTTGTATTTCATTCCGACGTTCACGAATGTCTTTATCAGCTTCGGTCCGGAGCTTGTGGACTTCGTCCTTGGCTTCCAGAACCGTTTCCTTTTTCAGTGCTTCCGCGTCCTTCTTGGCATTCTCCAAGATTTGGCTGGCTGCGTGCTCTGCACTGGAAATTTTAGCTTCGGCAAGAGACTTGCGAATAAAATACCCGATCACGAACCCAAAGAATAAAGCGGCTGCAACGAGAACGATCCAGACTAAATCACTCATCTGTTCACCTCCCCGTTGTTTCCTCCAAGGCATTCCTTGGGATGTTTGCAGTTGTAGTTACTTTTCGTTTCTAGGTTCATCATTCATACAAAAAATTCATGACTTGCCCATTCAGTTCAGCAGTTCATGCTGCAATGCATGACCCTACCGCTAACCCAAGCGGGGGCACTTTGCCCTCATGATTGGAGAACACAAATCCTATCTTCTGACCCATAATTTTGGAAGGAAAAAAAGGGCCTCTGACAATATGGATTCATGTTCATTTTATTATTTGACAAAAGATATTGTCAAGCTAATGACAGGAGTTCCCTCCCGCCCCCTTATTCTTCGTCCCAATCGTCCATTCCATGCATTTGTTCCCGGCTGCCAAGTTCGCGCATGACCCGGGACACGACTCCTCCGCTGAACCCGCGGCGCTGCAAGAAGGCGCCGGTTTTGCGTTTGCGATCGAGCGGCTCCCCCGTGGTTCCTTGCCATTTCTTCAACCCAAGCTGAAGGGCGCTCTGAAACTCGTCATCCTCGCTGACTTCACCAAGCGCATCCTCGATATGCGACTTGGAGACGCCTTTCTGGCGCAGTTCATGCTTGACCCACAGCTTCCCCTTCCCGCGCAGCTTAACGCGTTGAGAGGCCCATTCCTGGGCGTATGCGGCATCATCCACATACCCTTCGGACTGCAATCGGGCAAGGACGTCTTGAATGGTCTCCTCACTCCAGCCCTTCTCCCCCAGACGATGCGCGATTTCAAACTGCGTCCGCGGCTTCAGGCTCAAATACTTCAAAGCGTCGGCGTAGCTTTGCTGCCGCTCGTCGGCCGACACAATCTCTTCCAACTCCACTTTGGTGAATACCGCACCTTTGATCATGCGGTATTTGATCATCACGTCCTCATGGACCTCCAGCGAATAGGCGCCAAAAGAGATCCGATAACGATGCTTCGGCCGCTTTAGCATCAGGACGGACGTGATCTCCAGTTCAGTGTCCTCCGGAAAGGCGTCCAAACCGGAGGTTTCTTCCGTTTGAGACGGTTCTGTCCCGCGCTGATCCCGGTCAGTCTGACGCGCCAGCGGCTCCCAGAACGACTCGTCGGAAATATCTACAATCTCGTCTTCGCTGCGCTTGCCGGAGGTAGATCCGGCTCCTCTTCCCGCAGCCTTCCCCCGCGATGTTCCCCAACCACTCATTTTCCTGTCCCTCCGCTTCCGCCTAAGATTTCAACGCCTTCCCTTATACCGCAAAAGCGCCCTGACCCGGCGAATTGCCGGCGGTCAGAGCGCTTGATAGTTACGGCTTAACGAGCTTATTCATCTCCGAACAGCGCTTGTTCTTCCTCCAACTCCGCTTCCAAATCGCTGGCGGAAGCCGGAGCTACCGATGTGGTCAGATTGCTGGCTTCGCGGATTTTCGCCTCGATCGTATTCGCGATTTCCGGATGTTCCTTCAAGAACTGCTTCGCGTTCTCGCGGCCCTGTCCAAGGCGTTCGCCGGCATAGGAATACCAGGCGCCGCTCTTATCCACGATATCCAGCTCCGTCCCGATGTCGATAAGGCTGCCTTCTTTGGAAATTCCTTCGCCGTACATAATGTCGATTTCGGCTTGTTTGAAAGGAGGCGCAACCTTGTTCTTCACAACCTTAACCCGCGTCCGGTTGCCCACCATATCGTTGCCCATCTTAATCGTCTCGACGCGGCGCACGTCCAAACGAACCGTCGAATAGAACTTCAGCGCGCGTCCGCCCGGCGTCGTTTCCGGGTTGCCAAACATCACGCCAACCTTCTCACGCAACTGGTTGATGAAGATGGCGATCGTCTTCGACTTGCTGATCGCCCCAGACAGCTTCCGCAGGGCTTGGGACATCAGGCGGGCCTGCAAGCCGACATGCGAATCCCCCATCTCGCCTTCAATCTCCGCTTTGGGCACCAGTGCCGCAACGGAGTCAATGACGATGATGTCGACCGCGCCGCTGCGCACGAGCGCCTCGGCAATCTCCAATGCTTGTTCCCCTGTATCCGGCTGGGACAACAGGAGTTCATCAATGTTCACGCCCAGCTTGCTGGCGTAAGACGGGTCGAGCGCATGCTCGGCGTCGATAAAGGCAGCTTGTCCGCCGATCTTCTGAACTTCAGCGATCGCGTGCAGCGCTACCGTCGTTTTACCGGAAGATTCCGGCCCGTAGACTTCGATAATCCGTCCGCGCGGAAGTCCACCGGTACCCAAGGCGATATCCAGAGCGATCGATCCGCTTGGAACGATCTCTACCTGCATATGCGTCGATTCTCCCAGCTTCATGATTGAACCTTTACCGAATTGCTTTTCTATTTGGCGAAGCGCCATCTCCAGCGCTGCTTTACGATCTGACAATCAGCTCACATCCTTAAATTAGATATCAAACATTGGATACTGAAGTTACTTGATTTCATTATGCTTCAAGGGCCATTCGTAACTCTTCTTGTATATCATTGTACCTTGTTTTGGTATGTTTGCCAAGCATTTTTTCGAACATACATTCGCAATTTTTTTCAGACCTCCAAACCGAGACACTCCCCTCCCAACTCCTGCCTTGCGCAACTCATTTTCACAGCTCCAAAGATGCTGTTTTGTTCGGAAATGCGCTAACTGTAGTGGAAGAGACACGTTGCATTTATGTTATGTATGAAATTTCATATATATCTCGTCGAGATTAGCTGTAAGAGCCGATTATGTTCGGTTTTTCATGTACATTTGCTGATTTCGTTCCCTTAGCGCATGATTATATTCGATTTTTCATACATATCGAGTGAATTTGTTCTTTCGAAGCACCATTATATATGATTTTTCGAACAGATCCTGGTCCCGACCTATCCGCACGCTAGTCCGTCCCCACTACTTACACGCCCCCAACTAGTCCACCGATAATCACCGTCCCAACCTGCGTCCATGTAAGCGTAATTTACTCCTTACTTACCTACTTACTCACCTTCTTACTCACCTTCTTACTCACCTCCCCACTCACTCCCCTCCATAATTACTCCAACAACAAAAAAAGAACCGCAGCACAACTGAATCAGTTTGCTACGGTTCTTCCGTGCCTTCATTATATGTCATATTCTTCCATGGTGCAAGAGCCTGCGAAAGGATGATTCATGCGGAAGCATGTTGCCGAGGAGCCTTCCCTTAATTCGATCTCATACTCCGTCCCCCTCATCTCTGATCGAAAGGGATAAAGATCAAAAGGAGCCCCGCGAACAAGGAAAAAAGAAAAAAGAAAAAGCTCACACCGATGGCGCCGTTATCCCTGCAACTCCCGCCACAATCGATACAAGAGCGACTTCGCCGCGCGCAGCCGGATCATCTCGCGATTGCCCTTAAGGTTCAGCTCAAAGACGCGGGTGTCCGCCCCCCGGCGCGAGATCGCGATGTACACCAGGCCGACCGGCTTGCGTTCGGAATGGGCCGGACCCGCCACGCCGGTGATCGACAGACCGAAATCCGTCCCTACGGTCAGACGCACTTGCTCCGCCAGCACCTTGGCCGTTTCCGCGCTGACCGCGCCCGGCGCGCCATCGCCTTCCAGCAGGTCATGCGGCACGTTGAGCAGCTTCTCCTTCATCTCATTCGAGTAGCACACGATCCCTCCGGCGAACACGGCCGAACTGCCGGGCAGCGCTGTGAACATCTCCATGAGCAGGCCGCCGGTGCAGCTTTCGGCCACGCTCAGCGTTAGGCCGCGGGAAGCCATCCCGTCGAGAATCGTCTTCTCGATCGGCTCATCTACATTGGCGTATAAGTGCTCCGGCAGCCGCGAGGCGATCTCGCGCTCCATCGCATCCAACTTCACCGCCGCCTCCTGCTCGCTCGCCGCCTTAGTGGATATCCGAATGGTCACTTCGCCTTCCTTCGCGTAAGGAGCAACGGTAGGATCGTTTTGAGCTTGAATCAGATCCAGCAGTTTCGTCTCCAGCGCCGATTCGCCAATCCCTGCAAACTTCAGCATCCGCGAATAGATGGGCATCTCGCCGGTCAGCACATGCTCCAGTATCCAAGGCTTGGCCTGGCGCTCGAACATCGGCTTCATTTCCTTCGGCGGTCCAGGTAACACAATATAAAACTTGCCGTCTACAGACAGCGCATTGCCCACCGCCAGTCCCGTTTCATTCGGAAGCGGCGTGCCTCCCTCAATTGCCAGCGCCTGACGGCGGTTGTTCTCCGTCATCGGGACCCCGCGTCCCTGAAAGAAACGGTCGACGTTCGCCATCGCATCCGGATCGATGTAGAGCGAGCGGCCCAGCACCGCTGCCAGCGCGTCCTTGGTCAGATCGTCCTGCGTCGGCCCGATCCCGCCGGTAAAGATCAATACATCCGCCCGCCCCGAAGCCGTTCTCACCGCTTCCGCCAGCCGGTTCCTATTATCGCCGACCACCGTTTGGAAATACACGTCGATTCCCAACGCGGCAAGCTCCTGCGCTAAGTACTGCGCATTGGTATTCACGATCTGGCCGAGCAGCAACTCTGTGCCGACCGCGATAATTTCCGCTTTCACTTTTTGCAGCCTCCTTCAAGATTTCCGTCCAACCATCCAACCTCAGTTTATGCTTTGGAAAAAGAAAGCACGCTCTTATTCTTAACGAAATAATCGATACCCGAATACAACGTGATCACCGCCGCCAGCCACATTGCGACATCATCAAACGGGAACGACAGCCATTCGAACGGAAAATTGTTCAGCAGCAGCGCCGAAATAGCGATGATCTGCGTGATCGTCTTCGCTTTGCCCCACTTGCTGGCCGCGATCACGGAGCCTTCCAGAAGGGCGACTTCTCGCAAGCCGGTCACGGCAAACTCGCGGGCGATAATGATCACCGCGATCCAGGCATCACATTTGCCCAAAGCCACAAGACCGATCAATACCGTACCGACAAGCAGCTTATCGGCAAGCGGATCCAGCAGTTTGCCTAAATTGGTAACCAGGTTATATTTACGGGCGATATAACCATCAATTCCATCGGTGCTGGCAGCGACGATAAACAACACCGCCGCAATCAATTGATTGACAGGCAGCGAGTATGCGCCAAGCGTAAGCTCATGGGACAGCCATCCGGCATCCACTAATAAGAAGACCAGCATCACCGGAATCATAAAAATACGGGTTAACGTGATACGGTTGGGCAAATTCACAGGACAGCCTCCCCGGATAAATCATAGTCAAAAGCATGCGTAATCCGCACTTTAGTTATTTCTCCAAGCCCGACGGGGCAATTCGTGACATAGACCTCGCCGTCGATTTCCGGGGCATCGAATTGCGAGCGCCCCACATAGACATCGCTGCGCCCGTCATATCGTTCAATCAGCACGTCCAAGACCTGGCCGATGTACTTGCCGCTGTTCGCATTGGCAACCTCCCGCTGAATCTCCATCAGCGTGTTGGCCCGCCATTCTTTCACATCCTCGTCAACCTGGTCCGACAAACGCGATGCCGGCGTATCCTCTTCCTTGGAATAGGTAAATACCCCCAGCCGGTCAAACTTCAATTCCCGCACAAACTCGCATAACCGCTCGAAATCCTCCTCCGTCTCTCCTGGAAACCCGACGATCAGGGAAGTGCGCAGCGAAACGTTAGGAACTCGTGCCCGAATCTTGGCAACGAGCTCGCGAATGTCGCGGTTTCTGCCCGGACGGCGCATGCGCTTCAGAATGGCGTCCTCACTGTGCTGCAGCGGCATATCCACATATTTGCAAATTTTCGGGTTGGTCGCCATCATCTCGATCAGCTCGTCGGTAAAAAAGCCCGGATAAGCATAATGCAATCGCACCCATTCAATTCCTTCCACCTGGCTGACCCGGTCCATCAGCTCGGCCAGTTTAAACTCCCCATAAAGGTCGGTTCCATAATTTGTGGAGTCCTGCGCGATCAGACTGATCTCTTTCACGCCTTGGGCCGCCATGCTCCGCACTTCCTCCAGAACCGATTCCATCGAGCGGCTGCGGAACTTTCCGCGCATGATCGGAATGCTGCAAAAGGTACAGTTGTTATCGCATCCCTCAGCGATTTTCACATAAGTCGTGTACCTGGCCGTGGACAGCTTGCGTGGCAGGGCCTGCTCATAATTAAAGACAGGATTGCCAACCAGCGCCGGCTTCTTGCCTTTGAGCGCTTCGTCGACGATCCGGTTAATATGGTGAAAATCCCCCGTACCAACGATCCCGTCGATCTCCGGCATTTCCTCCATTAAAGTTTGCTTATATCGCTGCGTCAAACATCCGGAAACGATCAGCGCCTTCAGCCGCCCGCTTTCCTTCAGATCGGCGAGCTCCAGAATCGTGTTGACCGACTCTTCCTTGGCCGCATCGATAAACCCGCAGGTGTTGACGATAATGACGGTTGCATCCTCGCGATTATCCACCAAAGAATAGCCGCGCTGATCAATCAGGCCCGACATAATTTCCGAGTCCACCAGATTTTTCTCGCAGCCGAGCGTCACGATTTTTACCTTTTCAGTCATGAACCATTTCCCCCATCGTTGAAAGCCAGAATTCCCGTCATACTAAGGATTGAACAACCTATACAAGTATAATATTCCAGAACCGATGCTGTCAAAAATATGAAAATGGCCTCCGCAGTTGGAGAATACCGCTGGAGACCGTTCGCTTTATTTGAAATTGGTGAACTGCAAATCCACCGTCAAATCCGCTTTGCGCAGCATCTGCATAATTTCTTGCAAGTCGTCTCTGCTCTTGCCGGTGACGCGAATTTGATCGCCTTGAATCTGGCTCTTGACCTTCAGCTTGGAGTCGCGGATCAGCACGTTGATTTTCTTGGCATTCTCTTGGTCAATTCCCTGCTTCAGGTTAATCCGTTGCCGCACCGTGCCCAGCGAGGCCGGTTCCACCTTGCCGTAATCGAGGTTCTTGATCGGCAAACCGCGCTTGATCATCTTCGATTGCAGGATGTCGATAACGGCACCGAGCTTGTACTCATCATCAGAAAGGATCACGAGCACGTCCTTTTCCAGCTTAAGCTCACTTTTGCTTCCTTTGAAATCGAAACGATTCGCAATTTCCCGTTCCGTCTGATCGATTGCGTTGGTCAATTCCTGCATGTCCATTTTTGAAACGATGTCGAAAGAATTTTCCGAAGCCATAAGTCACATTCCTTTCTCGGTTTCCAATCTTTTCTTCTTTCAATTATATGTAAAAAAATTCGCAAAGTCGAGCCTGGGTGGCCGCCGCCCTCCCCGCACAGCCAAAAAAGCGCCGTTAGACCTGAACGGTCAACCGCGCTTTTATTAAGCGAATAAGCTGCGAGCCTAACACCTCCGCCTATCCGTCACTCTGTCGTTGTCGGTGTTTCATGATTGTCAACACCGGTGTTGCCGGCATTGCCGCCTTCCGTATCGGTATTTCCTGGCGTACCGCCTGTACCATCGTCCAGACTCAGGAAGAATCGGGACGTCGTCTTGCCGTCCTCGATCGGCTGCTCCGCCACGGAAATTGCGGTTTTCGGTGAATTCCCCGACAAGATGTACAAGCCCTCCGGAGCAATATCATACGTCAGTACGTCACCGTCTTGGGTTTTCCCGAAATACAGCTTCTCCCCGCTCTTGCTGCCTTTGCGCACTTCTACCCAGCTTTCGCCGCTGGCCGTGATAACCACCTGTACCGGCTGGGCTCCGGGGTTTTGAATCTTGAACTTCGTTGTACTGCCTTCCTTACCGTCTGGGACAACCGTTATCTTCTGCTCGCCGGTCTCGTCCGGAGTTTCATTGCCTGTGTTCCCCGCATTGGTGCCGTTATTGCTCCCTGGATCCGTTGCGTTATTCGTTCCGTTCGCAGCGCCATTGTTTCCGCCAACGGCATCGCCGCCAGTGCCAGCCCCGTTCCCCGCATTCGTGCCATTGGGATTCGCATCGGTTGGCGTTTTGCCCTGGGTGACCGGCGTAGGATCAGGCTCTTTGTTTCCTTCGGCTTGATCTTTGTTGTTGCCCCAAACCGAGAAATACATATAAATAACGATTAAAATCAGCACCGCAAACGACCACATCAGCGTCGTGGACAGCCATTTCGAGTTGCGCTCATTGTGCTGCCGGCTGCGGCGTTTCTGGATCACCGGCTCCATCGTAGGTTCCGGAGCTGTAGAAGGCACGTTTTGCCGATGTTCGGCAAGCAGTTCGTCCGCGTCCAAGCCAACGGTTTCCGCATACGTCTTGATAAAAGCCCGAACATAGAAGCTTCCAGGCAGAACCTTATAATCCCCCATTTCGATGGCTTCCAAATATCGTTTGCGAATCTTCGTCATTTCCTGTACATCATCCAGCGACAAACCTCTGGCAAGGCGGGCTTCCCTTAACTGCTGGCCCAAATCCGACACGACCATCACCTCCTGCTATGATTGAATTATGCGGCAAATCATTATAGATCGTCCGTATAAATTGTCGTGAACGTATCGTAAACGATTTGCTCCTCCGGATTGTTACGCAATTCAATAATAATGTCAAAATTGTCATAACTGTATTCGGACTCCTTAACGAACACATCCGGATGTTCTATGACCTTGGTCGAAGGCATGGACATCAGCTCCTGTAAGAGCTGATGATGCTTTTCATTGGAACGTAACGTACTGATGATACCATCAATAATAAACACATTGTGCGGATCCATTTCGTTCTCCGACAACTGGCTGCGAACGGTTTGGCGCAAGAGCGTGGAAGATACGAACGTCCACCGCTTCATCGCGCAGACGCTGCCGGCGATGATCGATTCCGTCTTGCCAACGCGCGGCATTCCTCTGAGGCCGATCACTTGATGTCCTTCCCGCTTAAACACCTCACCGAGAAAATCAACCAGAATCCCCAGCTCATCCCGCGTAAACCGAAACGTCTTGCGGTCGTCCGAATCCCGGTCGATGTAGCGGCCATGGCGTATCGCCAACAGGTCGACAAGCCGTGGATTGCGTAAAGCCGTCACCGTGATGCTGTCCACCTTGTTCAGCAATTGGCTGACTTGGTCGATTTTTCCATCATCATCCGTTTCCAGAAGTAGTCCTCGAGTCTTGCCTTCAACACCGTTGATCGTCAAAATATTGATCTCCAGCATCCCCAGCATTGAAGCGATATCCCCCAAAAGTCCTGGACGATTTTTATGTATTTTGTACTCCAGATACCATTGTTTCTCTTCCATCCCAGACACCTTCTCCATATCCTCATGCACCATTCGACAAAATAGGCCTTAATTCCTGCTAATTTTCAAAAACAATTTCCAAAACATTTCTTACCAATATTGAAATTACATGTTCATATGTGTTTTATGATATATAAAATGAAAATGAAAGGCAAGCGGGTGGAAAAAATGGGGGAAAAGCTCCCGGAACGGGAGCTTTTCAAGTGCCAAACTATGCGTTTTTCCGGGCCAACTTCACCATCAAACGTGCGATGGTTTTCCGCTCTTCCTCGCTACCGACATCCCAAATTTCTTTGAGGGCGCGGTTGGATTCGTTTTGCGGATCGACCTTGTCGTCCAGAAAGCCGCCGATTTCATAAGCAAGGTTGGCAATTGCCTCTTCGCTGAAGCCGGCTTTTTCCGCATGCTCGACGCGTTCACCCAGGAATTTCTTCCATGTATCAAAATTTTTGAGTACCGTTGACATGATTAAATCCTCCTTCGCTTGGCGATTTAAAATCAACAGTCGTAATATGCGAAAATCCCGGGGGTTTTATGCGCAAGCTGCAGCCGGCGGCTTACAGCAAAACCTGTGCAATAAGGGACGATCAGGTAATCCAACCTCCGTTGGGGCTGATGATTTGCCCAGTGATATAACCCGATTCCGGCAGCGCCAGAAAATACACGAGCGACGAGATCTCCTGCGGCGAAGCAAGACGCCCCGCAGGAATGTCCTCCTCGAGCTGACGGAGCTCCTCCTCGTCAAACCGCTCCAGCATTTCGGTCTTGACCGCTCCCGGGGCCACCGCATTCACCGTGACGCCCGAGGGAGCCAGTTCCTTCGCCAACGCTTTCGTAAAGGCGTTAACCCCGCCTTTGGCAGCCGAATAGACCACCTCGCAGGAGCCGCCGGAGATTCCCCAAACCGAGGACACATTGATAATCCGCCCGAAGCGCTGGCCGATCATATGCGGCATAAACAGCTGGCTGCAAAGAAACACGCTTTTTAAATTAACGTTCATGACGTCGTCCCATTCGGCTTCACTTACATCGGACAGCAGACCGTAATGCGAAATGCCCGCGTTGTTGACCAGAATGTCAGGATATAGCCCGTAATGCTCGATCCGTTCCTGCATCCGCAATATTTGTTCCTTGCTGCGCAAATCGGCTGCGACCGTGTATGCCTTGGCTCCGAGCTCCAGGCATTTGCGAGCAACCTCATTCGCCGCCTCGTGCGAGTTCATATAGTGAATAACCACGTTCATGCCGACCGAAGCAAAACGCAGCGCCACCTCGGCGCCGATCCCCCGGCTTGCTCCGGTAATGAGTACGGTCATGTCTGCGATGCTTTTTCCTAACCCATGATCTACTGTCATTTACGGACTCACCACAATGGAGACGGCCAACTGCTCCCAATCGATATGCTCGCGCAGCCGCGTATTGATGTCTTCCAGCGTCAGCGATTCGTAGATCGGCAGAACCGCGAAGAGGTCACCGCCGCGGAAGTTGTAACGGGTGAACTCGTGGGCGATGTTCTCCGGCGAATTCAGCATCCGCAGATACCCGCCGATTTTCTTCTTGCGGGCCCGCTCGAAATCTTCCTGCCGGAATCCCGAGGACAGCAGGGCTTCGGTTTCTTCTTTGATCACGGCGAGCATTCGGTCCGGATCCTTCGTGTCCCCGCCGATCGCGGAGAACGCGTAGTTCGGATTGCTGTTGTATTCATGACCGAAGCTGTCGGAGATCAAGTCCATGTCATACAGCTTCTGGTACAGCTTCGTACTGGCTCCAAACAGCAGATCCAGCGCTAGCTTCGTAGCGAGATCGCGTCTGAGCAGCTCCTCGCCGGTCAAACCGAGGCGGGTCTCCTTAAAGCCGAACAAGCATTTCGGCTGGGACACCGGCAAGCGGGATTCCCGCCGCTTCTCCGATACCTCGCGCGGTTCCGGCTCAAACAAGCGATCGATGGCTCCTTGCGGTTTGTATTCCTTCTTCGCCTGATTCTCCCGGACGAGTTTGAACACTTCCTCAGGGTCGACACCGCCAACGACGAACAGAAGCATGTTGCTGGGATGGTAAAAAGCGTTGTAGCACGTATACAGCGTTTCCTTCGTAATCGTCCCAATCGATTCCACCGTACCCGCGATGTCGATATGCACGGGATGAACTTTGTACATCGCCTCAATCAAGCCGAAGTACACCCGCCAATCCGGGTTATCCCGATACATGCCGATTTCTTGGCCGATAATGCCCTTCTCCTTCTCGACGTTCTGGTCGGTAAAGTAAGGGTGCTGAACGAAGTTCACCAACGTCTCCAGGTTAGCCGGAATGTTCTCCGTAGCGGAGAACAGGTAAACCGTTTGGTCGAAGCTGGTAAAGGCATTGGCGGAAGCGCCTTGCGAAGCAAAGGTGGCGAAAATATCCCCTTCCGGCTCCTCAAACATTTTATGCTCCAGAAAATGGGCAATGCCGTCCGGAACGGAAATATCGTCTTGCCCTTCCACCCGAAAATGGTTATCAATCGAGCCGTATTTGGTCGAGAAGGTGGCGTACGTCTTCTGAAAGCCCGGTTTGGGCAGCACATAGACCTGCAGACCGTTCTCCATCGTTTCGCGATACAGCGTCTCCTGCAAAGCGTCGTAACGTATCGTTTCCATCCGCTTACCCCTCCTTCTGGCCTGTCAAAAAGTATATCGTATCAAGCTGAACGGTTTCCGCGGCCGCCACGACGTCCTGCGGCTGAACCTGTTCGACCTGACGGAGCAGCTCCTCGGCCGGACGGTCCTTACCGGACAAGACGCGGTTGAAGTCATAAGCGATCATTTCAAAAGCGGAATCCTGCATCTCCAGCAAGCTGTTGCGAATCATCGCTTTCGTCTGGGACATCTCCAGCTCGCTGATTTCACCGGCGCGCATACTCGCCAGCTGTGCTTCAATAATGCGCAGTGCCTTCTCATAATTGGCGATTTCAATGCCTGACTGGATGCCTACGATGCCTTTGTGTCCGTCGTATCGGGAAGCGGCATAATAAGCCAGGCTTTCTTTCTCCCGAACATTGATGAACAGCTTGGAATGCGGGTAGCTGCCAAGAATGCCGTTATACAGCAGCAAGGAGGCGTAGCGCTCGTCCCCGTAGGTGATGGGGGTGCGTAGGCCCAAATTTAACTTGCCCTGATTCACGTCGAGCGCTTCTTTGACCGTCCGAACCTCGCCCCCGCGGATTTTCACCTGCTCCGGCTTATATTCCGGGCTAGTTGACCGGCTCAGGCTAAAGTGCTTGGCAACCAGCTCCTCCACCTCGGCCAAAGTCGTATCCCCAACTACGTACAAGTCAAGGTGAGCCTGCTGCAGCCAGTTCTGGTAGGAGGCATACAAGGATTCGGGCGTGATCCCGTCCAGTTCACTCCGCTCTCCAAGCGGGTGCAGTCGGTAAGGGTCGTCCTTGAACATCTCTTCCGTACAGCGCTCAGCGGCGTAACGAATTTTGTCATTGATGATCCCCTCGAGCTTCTTGCGGACGGATTCCCTTTCCGAATTCACGTAAGCCGTCCGGAATCCGCCGTTTTCCTTCGCCGGTTTGGTCACGACCTCCCCGAGAAAGGCAAAGCTCTGGCCGAGAAGCGATTCACGGCTCTTCACGAAGGAATCATTAATCGTATCCATACGGAACTGCACCATTTGGTAATTGCCTCGTTTATATACATCAAAGCCGAAGCCCGCTCCGTACATATGCTCGAGCTGCTCGCGGAACTGCGTGGTCTCCGGATACGATTCCGTCCCCCGGCGCAGCACGAACGGAGTGAGGGCAGTCGCGGTGACCGTCTGCTCTTGCAGAGGCAATCCCGCATAAAGGGAAATGGCAAATGTTTTGAATCGGTTGGTCGGCAGAACGTGCAGCCGAATATGGCCTGCCGTGCCGCGCTCAAATCGCGTTTTATTCAAACCCAAAACTCCTTTACAAGAAAGTCAGTTCCATTCTATACCAATTCAAAGGAAAGAAGCAACCTGACGAAAAGCGGCTGCTCCTTCGATAATCCGTATATTACATGCAGAAAATATGCTCTCCGATCGTCTTCACCTGAGGCCGCGACCAGATCCATTTAGAGGTTGCCGTTTTCGGGTTGAAGTAGTAGATGCAGCCCCCCGTAGGGTCCCAGCCGTTCAAGGCTTGCTGAACCGCTTTACGCGCCTGTTCGTTAGGCTCCAGCCAGATTTGGCCGTCGGCAACCGCCGTAAAGGCTCCCGGCTGAAAGATTACGCCAGACACGGTATTTGGGAAGCTCGGCGACTTGACTCGGTTTAGAATGACCGCTGCGACCGCAACCTGTCCTTCGAACGGCTCGCCGCGCGACTCTCCGTATACGGCATTCGCCATAA
Organism: Paenibacillus phocaeensis; assembly: GCF_900021165.1. Lineage (GTDB taxonomy): Bacteria > Bacillota > Bacilli > Paenibacillales > Paenibacillaceae > Fontibacillus > Fontibacillus phocaensis. Next base: position 36,488 of record NZ_FCOQ01000026.1, read on the forward strand.
TCCGCAAATCGTTCTCTGACAAGCCCATCGCGTTGGAGGACGACAGATCCGAATTTTCCGCATTTGCCTTTTCTTCGCCGCCACCGTTGTTGCCAGCAGTCTTATTCCCAGTCTCGGTCTGCTTCGCAGTCTCGCCAGCGTTGGCGTATTCCATGCCTGGCTTCCAGTTCTTCGTCGCATTGTACAACTTTAGCTTCGTTTTGGGGCCAGCCAAGCCGTCAGCCTCCATGCCAAATTCCGATTGGAACCATTTGAGGGCATCGCGTGTTTTAGGACCAAAAGAACTGTCCAGCTTGCCATGGTAGAAGCCAAGGTAAGCGAGTCGGCCCTGCAGCTCATATACGTCCTTGCCAAATGCCCCATAGTCGATCACCTGCTCGCTGAACGCAGGCTGCACTTTATAGGTATTGACTTTGCCTTCGTCAAGCGTATTCCGGAGGACCGTTGCTCCGTATCCAATTCCGAACAGTAGCAGCACTAAACCGGAGGCAAACCAGATTTTTGCTTTCTTCATACGTTTAGCTCTACCTTTCTTTTTAGAAGTTGTTCAACAAGGATGGGTAACTTTAGTATGACAAGCGTTGTCCCTTCCTATGCACCCTAAGTTTCGAGTGACCTCTAAAAAAGAAAGGGGAAGGATTGCTCCCCTGATCCCTTCAGATCAGGAGGAAATCCTTCCCATTTTATACTGCTCGATCGACATCAACACTTCCCGCGGCTTACTGCCTTCATACGGCCCCACGATCCCTCGGGCTTCCATGGAATCGATCAGCCGGGCAGCCCGGGTATATCCGACGCGCATCCGCCGCTGCAGCAGCGAGACAGAAGCCTGCTTCGCCTCCAGCACGATTTGGACGGCTTGATCATACAGCTCGTCCAACACCTCTTCCGCTTCCTGCGATTCCTCGCCGACTTCGGGAACCAGGCTTTCGTCGTATTCGGCTTGACCTTGCCCGCGCACATAATTTACGATCGTCTCGACTTCCTGGTCGCTCATAAATGCTCCCTGCACCCGAATCGGCTTCGATGCGCCCATCGGCATATAGAGCATGTCCCCGCGGCCCAGCAGCTTCTCGGCTCCTGCCATATCGAGGATCGTCCGCGAATCGACCTGAGACGAGACGCCAAACGCGATCCGCGACGGGATATTGGCTTTGATCACGCCGGTAATAACGTCGACCGACGGCCGCTGCGTAGCGATGATCAGATGAATGCCTGCGGCACGAGCCATCTGGGCCAGCCGCGCAATCGCATCTTCGACATCGCTGGCCGCGACCATCATCAGGTCGGCCAACTCGTCCACAATGACGACAATGTAGGGCAGGAAAGCCTCGGGATGATCCGCCATCATGTGATTGTAGCCTTCGATGTTCCGCGCCCCCGACTTCGAAAACAGCTCATACCGTTTCTCCATCTCGACAACGATTTTCTTGAGGGCTAGCGACGCCCGGCGCGGATCGGTGACAACCGGTGTTAAGAGATGCGGGATTCCGTTATAGACATTCAGCTCGACCATCTTAGGGTCAACCATCATAAACTTAACTTCATCCGGCTTCGCTTTGAACAGGATGCTGGTGATGATGCCATTAATGCACACCGATTTCCCCGAACCCGTCGCCCCGGCAACCAACAAATGGGGCATCTTCGCCAGATTGCCGACGATCGTCTGCCCGGAAATATCACGCCCGAATGCGATGCTCAGCTTGGACTCGGCATCCATGAACGTTGGCGTCTCCATCACCTCACGCATCGTCACAAGGGAGACCTCATTGTTCGGCACCTCAATCCCAATCGCGGACTTGCCCGGGATCGGCGCTTCCATCCGGATATCCTTGGCAGCCAGGGCCAAAGCGATATCGTCCGTCAAATTGACGATCCGGCTGACTTTCACGCCGATATCCGGTTGAATTTCATAGCGGGTGACGGCCGGTCCGCGTACAACTTCCAGCACCCGTGCCCGGACGCCAAAGCTTTCGAGCGTGGCTTCCAGCTTGCGGGCGGTTTGCATGTAATCGGCTTGATCGCCGGATTTTCCTGCGCCCGCCGGTTTCGACAGAAGCCGGAAAGACGGCAGCTTGTACGGCTTCGGTGCCGGTTTGGGCGGCGGTGGCGGCGATTCTTCTCCGTGGCCGGCCTCTCCCGCAATCCCCTCAAGCGAGCTGACTCCCGGATCCATGAGTTCCGAATCGTCTGCGCCCAACTCGGCGCTCTCAGAACCCGGGAATGCCGCATCATTCCTCGCCTCCGCTGCGAATGATTCGTCAGCAAAGCCGGGAGCGCCCGGCTCGGCTTCTTCTCCGTCCTCGTCATGCTGCAGGCTCTCCCGCTGGATATTGTCGAAGAAGTCGCGGATGATCGGTCCGGTGTCACCGCCTTGGTGATCCCCGTATGCGCTTCGTTCCGTCCCTTCTTCCTTGCCGATATAGTTGAGCTCATTCCAGTTGATTCCCGCCGCCTCAGCGTGATGAAGAGCGGCCTCCCCGCCTTCCTCTTGCTCCGGAGGGATTGTCGCTTCTGCCGCGGGCTCCTCCGCTCTTCCCTTAAAGTTCAACAGCTGGAAGAACACCGGCTTCTTCCGGGGAGTCGCAGGCAACGACTCGTCCTCGCTGTAGGGCTCTTCCTCCTCCGGATCATCATAGGAGGTCACCGCAGGAGTTGGTTTCTCTACCCGTTTGGCTTTCCCGCGCACCGGTACCGGTCGCAGCATCCGCATCTTTCTCCCGATGCTCTCGCCCAATACGGCCAATCTCGAACGCAGCATGCGGAACAACTCCACGTAAGACAGCCCCGTTACCAGCATAAAGCTGATGGCCAGCAGCACGATCATAATCAGCTTGGCCCCCGCCATGCCAAACAACGAGTATAGCAAAGCGAATTCCAGGGCGCCGATATATCCCCCGCTGATATCCAATCCCAGCAGGCTCATCCCGGCATCGCTTGCCGCCGGGTGGAACAGCGCTCCTTGCAAATCTCGGTGAATCTGACCGAGCACATTCCCCGCGGACATCGGCACTGCAGGTGCCAGCTTATGCTGCATAGCCGATATGGTGCTCATCAGCGTCAGCGACAGCACGGCCAGCAGCACGCCGCTGCGGCGCGCGTTCCAGCGATTGGGCCATTTCCGGTGAATCATGACAGCCAGTCCTATGTAAATGCCGATCACAGGGATCACAAAATAAAATTTGCCGAGGATTAACGCGGCCATTTTCGATAACGTTCTTCCTACGGCAGCCTCCCCGGACAAGGCGATAATGGATAAGGTAATCAGGATGATTCCGTATATTTCGTATTTGAGCATGCTGCCGAGGGCAGCTTTCTTCTTCTTCCGTTTCCGTGGCAAACGAAAACACCCCCTAGATGAATATTATACCATAATCACCGAGGGGGACCTAGAGAAGATACCACAACCGGCATCATCTCATTTCAATAAAGTTGGAAAAAAGGCAATTTGCCGCCCGGGCGCCAAATCCGGATTCAAATAATCCTCGAGCTGGCAGCGCAGCAGCCGCACGATCGTCGCACGATTTCCCGCTTCCATCCGCACTTGCATCAGTACGCCGTTCAGTTCAATTTCACCGTAGGCCTCTTGGTTTTCAATATTCTCCCAATAAGCTTCCTCCGGCAAAATCGTATAATGCGTCACTGGGTCATCCCTCCCGCTTGTCTCCGCGATTCAATCAGCGAATTCAGCTTGGATAACCCTTCGCCGATCCCGCCGATCGCATCGATGAGTCCATATTTAACGGCATCGTTGCCGCCCACGGCCGTCCCGATATCCCGATTCAGCTCTCCGGTTTTGAACATCAGTTCCTTAAACATCTCCTCTGAAATATGCGAATGCGTCGTGACAAAGCGAACAACCCGTTCTTGCATTTTCTCAATATACTCAAATGTTTGCGGCACACCGATAACAAGCCCGGTCATGCGAATGGGGTGGATCGTCATCGTCGCGCTTTCGGCAATCAGGGAGTAGTCGGAAGCCACGGCGATCGGAACGCCGATGCTATGACCGCCGCCGATAACGACCGTCACCGTAGGTTTGGACAGCGAAGCGATCATCTCTGCGATGGCAAGCCCGGCCTCCACATCGCCCCCCACCGTATTTAAGATAATTAACAGTCCTTCGATCCGCGGATTCTGTTCCGCCGCGACTAGTTGGGGGATGAGATGCTCATATTTGGTTGTTTTATTTTGCGGCGGCAACACTAAATGGCCTTCGATCTGACCGATAATCGTCAAGCAATAGACATTGGATTCACCAGGGGTCGGCACCGCCGTTTGCCCCAACTGTTGAATCATTTCAGGTACCGTCGCCTCTTTCTTCTCCGGTTCGTTAGGCGGCAGCTCGGATTCGCTGCGAACGGTCGATTTGCTCAGGTCCTTATTCATGGTAAGCCTTCCTTTCGGTGTCGGCATGTCCGACGAAGTTCGTTGCTCTACGCAGCCCTTAGTATGCCGACAACCTTCTTCAATCTATACAACAACCGAGGAAGGCCCGCCCTCCCGTTTCGAATGCGGTTGCACCCTTTATCCCGTTGGGTCAGAAGCCATTGGCAAGCCTCTAGAGCAATTCCACACACTCAAACTCGGGATCACAATCATGCTCCCATACCGCGTGTGTCGCTCAGGCTATGGCTCTTGCTCTTTCTTTCTCGATCTCTGAACCAAAGGAAATAATCACGTAAAGAGGGCCGTGTGTTCAACCCCATGCCAAAAAAGCCCCTTCTCCTGCGGAAACCGTCCAAATGACCGGCAGGAAAAGGGGCGACTGTGTGCTTATCAACTTAATGATTCGTTTTAATTATACTTCCATAATGATCAGCAGAATCATCGGTCTGCGCCGCGTCTGCTCATACAGGAATCGGCCGAGCGCATCCTTGACGTTCGTCTTCAGCGAAGCCCATTCGTTGACGTTCTCGCTCATCAGCTTCTCGAGCGTACTGGATACAATCCGGTTCGCCTCGTCCAGAAGCCCTTCCGATTCACGGACATACACGAAGCCGCGGGAGATAATATCCGGGCCAGATACAATCGTGCCGTCCTGTTTGCTCAACGTAACGACCACAACCAGAATGCCGTCTTGGGACAACAGCTTGCGGTCGCGCAATACGATATTGCCGACGTCGCCTACGCCAAGTCCGTCGATCAGCACATTGCCGGCCGGTACTTTCCCGGCTTTGCGAGCTACGCCGTTCTGGATTTCGATGGTGTCTCCGATATCGATCAGGAAAATATTATCCGGCTCTATGCCAACCGACTCTCCGAGCAGCGCATGTCTCCGCAACATGCGGTATTCCCCGTGGACCGGAATGAAATATTTCGGCCGCATCAGATTCAGCATCAGCTTCAGTTCTTCCTGGCTGCCGTGACCCGATACGTGCACGCCGGAGTTCGATCCGCTGTAAATCACTTCCGCACCGAGGCGGAACAGCTCGTCGATTGTCCGACCTACATATTTCTCATTCCCCGGAATCGGGGTCGCCGCAATAATAACGGTATCTCCAGGCAGGATATCGACCTTGCGATGTGTCGAACGGGCCATTCGCGTCAAGGCGGACATCGGTTCACCCTGGCTGCCCGTGCACAAAATGACAACGCGGTCTGCGGCCATTTTGTTAACTTCCTCCGGTTCAATGATGATGCCATCCGGTACGTTCAGATAACCAAGTTCTTCTGCACTTGTTACAACATTCACCATACTGCGTCCGATGATGGTCAGCTTCCGGTTCGTTGCATATGCCGCATCGATCACCTGCTGAATCCGGTGCACGTTCGAGGCAAAGGTCGCCACAACCACGCGCTGCTTCGCTTTATGGAAAATATCGCTGAGTACGATCCCGACGTTTTTCTCCGAAGGCGTGAAGCCCGGTCTCTCCGCATTGGTGCTATCCGATAAAAGTGCCAAAACACCGTTTTTCCCGATTTCGCCCATCCGATGCAAATCCGCATATTGATCATTGACTGGGGTATGATCAAATTTGAAGTCGCCGGTATGAACGACGTTGCCTTCCGGAGTTTCAATGCATACGCCGACCGAATCCGGAATACTATGATTTGTCCGGAAGAACGAAGCTTTCATCGTCGTCCCGAGCTCAATCACGGAATCGGCATTGATCAGCACGCGTTTCGTTTCGCCGAGCAGTCCCGCTTCCTTCAGCTTGTTCTCGACCAACCCTAAAGTCAGCTTGGTTCCGTATACCGGAACATTCAAATTCTTCAGCACATACGGCAACCCGCCGATATGGTCTTCGTGTCCGTGCGTCAGCACGATACCTCTTACTTTATCACGGTTCTCCGTCAAGTAAGTGATATCGGGAATGACGATGTCGATGCCAAGCATGTCCTCTTCCGGAAACTTAAGTCCGGAATCGATCACAACGATGTCATTGGCATATTGAACGACATACATGTTCTTCCCAATCTCTGCGACGCCGCCCAATGCGAAAATCGTCAATTTTTCATTATTCATTTTTTTAGACAAGTGAATCTAACCCTCCTAATTATTTTGGACGTCGTATCGAAAATTCCTATGGAAATAGCTCCGACCGCTGCATTTGAATTCCAAAGCATTTAAATCGCAGGAACAAACAACCGCCTAAATCAAGACGGTCTAGCCGTTTCTCAAAGTCATCATCCTAAAATGGTTGTTCAATGCAAGTTAAGGTAAGCCAAAGAGCCCCATCCAGCTCCAAGCGAAATGACAAGAACAATCTTCGCCTTCGCTTGCTGATGTAAACCAACTTCTTGAACGAGCCATTAATTTAAAAATTCACCGCACCCAGTCACTTGAGATCATTATACATGATTAAATTGGAAAAACACAAGTCAGCGCTTTTACCTACGTTTAACGTTACCTTGCGCTATGACAAAAAAACCGATGCCTGCAACTTAGGCATCGGTTTCTGGAAACACTGCACATATCTGGTTAAGAAGAAGGTGAGGCAGGAACTAAAGCAGGCTGCGAATACGCAGGGCTTCCTGTTCATTAGGCGGTACCAGCGGCAGGCGGACCGAACCGACAGGGTGACCGGTTTCATTTAACGCATATTTCACCGCTACCGGATTTGGGCATTCAAACAATACCTTGAATAACGGAAGCAGCTCGCGGTGCAGTCGGCTTGCTTCATCCACGCGCCCGTTAAAGAACTGGACCACCATCTCTTTAATCGAGCGGCCCGCAAGATGGCTGGCCACGCTGATCACACCGTAAGCTCCCACCGCCATTGCCGGCAGTGCAGACGCATCGTCCCCGGAATAAACCTTGAAATGCTCCGGCGCTTGGGCCACGATCATCGCAATCTGATCCAGCGGTGCGCATTCCTTGGTCGCTACGATGTTGGGAATCTTCGCCAGCCGCAGCGTTGTTTCAACGCTTAAGCTTACCACCGTACGGCTAGGAACGTTATACAAAATAATCGGCAGGCTGGTGACAGCTGCGATGGCTTCAAAATGGCGGAAAAGGCCTTCTTGATTTGGCTTGTTATAGTACGGAGCAACCAGCAGGATTCCGTCAACCCCGCATTTTTCAGCCTCGCGTGTTAAGTTGACGGAATGCGCGGTATCATTGCTGCCCGTGCCGGCGATGATTTTGCAGCGACCGGCTGCGTGCTTCACCGCGAAGGCAAATAATTCAAGCTTTTCTTCATCCGTTAAAGTAGGGGACTCCCCCGTCGTTCCGCTCACGACAAGGCTGTCGGATTGCTGTTCCTCCACTAAATAGTCGATCAGGCTTGCGGTCTGGTCCCAGTCGATTTTCCCTTGATCATTAAAAGGCGTTACCATGGCTGTAATCATTCTCCCGAAATCAATCACGCCATCTCCTCCTTCCGATTCCCGCTTCGCTATTTTTATTGCTGCCTTATCAGCATTCCCTGCCTTTTTCTAATCCGATCCAATTGATTCCTAAGTTAGCGGCCCAGCTCGAATTTGGCATGCAGCGCCCGCAGCGCTTGCACCATGTCATCCTTATGCACCAATACCCAAATCGTGGTGTTCGAGTCCGCCGATTGCAGGATTTGGATCTGATGCTCGGTTAAGGCTTCCACAATCTTGGCCATAATGCCCGGAACACCGTTGATGCCGCCGCCGATGACCGACACTTTGGCACAGCCGGTGCAAATTTGCGGCGAAAGCTCCAGCGATTCCAATACCGCCTCAGCCTTAGCCGAATCTTTGTCGAAAACGGTATAAACGACGCCGGTTGGGGTCACATTAATAAAATCAACGCTAATGTCGTTCTCGGCCATGGCCTTGAACACCTGCAGCTGCAGATTATCCGGCCCTTTACCGGCAGACTCCACCCGGATTTGAGTCACGTTCGCCACGTAGGCAATCCCAGTCACGTAACGGTCCACAATGCCGAGCTGGACGTCCTTGAAACCTTCCGGGTTGGCGACCAGCGTTCCTTCTCCCTGTGAAAAAGTAGAGCGAACGCGTACCGGAATCCCGGCTTGCATCGCAATTTCAACGGCGCGGGGATGGATCACTTTCGCCCCTTGATGCGCCATGTTGCAGATTTCTGCATAACTCACGTACTCCAAGGGTTTTGCATCCTCGACAATCCGCGGATCCGCCGTCAAGATTCCATTGACATCCGTGTAAATATCGACCATTTCGGCGTGGAGTGCAGCTCCCAGCGCCGTCGCCGATGTATCGCTGCCGCCGCGTCCCAGCGTTGTAAAATCTCCGCCTTGATTTTGACCTTGAAAGCCCGTTACGATAACGACATCCTTCTGATGCAGTTCTTCCAGCACCCGCGTCGGGACGATATCCAGAATTCTCGCGTTGCCGTACTGGCTGTCCGTTCGGAAGCCGGCTTGAGCTCCCGTCAGCACGACCGAGGAGATGTTCCGCTCGGCAAGCAGGCTGCATAGCTTCGCTGCGGAAATAATTTCGCCGCAGGCCATCAACAAATCTTGTTCGCGGGGCGGCAAACAAGCTTCCCCTTCGGCAACCAAATCCAGCAAGGTATCCGTCGCGTAGGGGTCGCCTTTGCGGCCCATGGCCGAAACCACCACGACGAGCCGGAAACCGTTATCCAGTTCCCGGCGTACATGTGAGATGACATGCTCTCTCGCTTCCTTCGTCGAAAGAGACGTGCCACCGAATTTTTGCACCAAAATGCGCATGGGTATTCCTCCAGTTAATAAGTGCGGAGTAAAGCGATGACTTCATTCCGTTTGAGTAGCAAGATAAACGAACCCAGAGCTTCGAAAACATACCCCTTCGCCGCAATGATCTCCGCGATTGAATCCGGCATTCCATGCTGCGCCTTTGAGCAAATTGTTCCGATACTTCCCACCAATGTTGAGTCCGTCCTGTAAAGACCGCGGCGTGAAACGCCCTTGATTCTCATCTATGCCCGGCTCGCCGGCTGCGGCTGTTCACCCGTGAAAGCGTTCGATAATCAGCGGCTGCAGCTGTTTGCCTTCAAGTGCGGCATAACAAGCTTCCGGTACCAGTTCCATGTTCGCCACGAGCGAATTCGGTTTGCCGGTCGGATTATCTTGCCCGAACGGAACGAAATACACATTTTTAGCCACGATTAACTTCGCGATATTCGCCAAATTAAACCCTAAACCGTCATTAGTCGACACCGCAATGACGAGCGGACGCCCGTTACGCAGTTGGGCTTTTGCCGCCATCAGCACAGGACTGTCCGTTACGGCGTTGGCCAGCTTGCTTGTCGTCGTTCCCGTACAAGGAGCGATAACCAAGACGTCGAGCAGCTTGCTTGGGCCCAGCGGTTCAGCTTCGACAATTGAAGAAATAATATCATTCCCTGTAATATCTTTCAACTGTTTGCGCCAATCTTCCGATTTACCGAAACGGGTGTCGGTCATAAGAACCGACTGGGATATGATCGGCACAACCTTCGCCCCTCCGTCGACAAAACGCTGAATCTGAGGCATAACCTCAGCAAACGTACAATGCGAGCCCGTAATGGCGTAACCTACCGTTTTCCCCTGCCAATTCAATGTTCATCCCCCCGTAATTGGAACTCCTCCAAAATCGACTGACAAATCGTGTTCGCCATAATAATTCCAGCCGTTTTGGGAGCGACGATTCCGGGGATGCCAGGGGCCAAAATCGCCTTGACTCCGCGCTTCTCGGCGAAACGGAAATCCGTTCCTCCGGGTGCCGAAGCCAGGTCGATAATCACCGCCGTGCGGGGCAATTTCGAGATGATTTGCGCTGTGACTATCATAGTCGGAATTGTATTAAAAATCAAGTCAACATCCCCTGCATTCGCGGCCAAATCCCTTGTCGCAAAAGGCTTCCAGCCCATTTGCACCGCTCTTGCCACATCGTCTTCCCGGCGTACCCCGACCCTTACATTCGCTCCCAAACCCTGCAGCGTTCCTGCCAGTGTAAACCCAGTTCGCCCGATCCCCAGCACGATACAGGTCGAACCATGAATCGTAATGTCCGTATTCTGGATGGCCATCATCACTGCGCCTTCCGCCGTCGGAATCGAGTTGTAGATGGCAACGTCGTCTCGTTCGAGCACTTCGATAATCCGGAAGCCGTGCTCGGTACCCATTTGCTTGAGCAAGCTTTTGGCGATTCCGGTATAGACCAAAGTGCTTTTTCGAACAGCTGCAAACCATTCACGTTTGATGACCAATGGTTCGGCAGAGAACGGCGCCGGGACGACCCCATGATCATCGCAACCGATTACCGGAAGGATGATAACGTCCGCGCCAGCCAGCAAACCTGGACTTAACGTCTCCTGCGATACTCCCTTCAGCGGCGTCTCCAGCCGGTCGAAGCCAACAACTCTTACCGTGGCGTCTAGTTCCAGACATTTGTTGATGACCTCCACCTGCCGGGCGTCACCACCGAGGAATACAATCGTTATTCCAGTCAGCATTCTTAGACGGCACTCCTTCCAAGCAACACAGTATAGACCATCTTATGCCGCGGTCTACGAAGTGGTGAAAAGGGAAGAATGCCTCCGAAGACGAGAGCTCCCTCACCGTGTACGGGGCTTGACCGAAAAATAAGAGACATTTAGGGCGTTATTCCGGCCAAATCCCCCTAGTTCTCAAGAATAGAGGACATTTGAGGCGTTATTCCGAGCTGAACCCGTCATATTCGCCGCTTTTAAGCTCGATAAACGAAAATAAGGGTAAAAAAGTCCTCTATTCCGGTCAAAACCCGCACCTAACCGAAAATAAGAACCTTTTTTACCCTTATTCTTCCACACTCATAACTTACTTCGTCCCGGTATGGCCAAACCCGCCGGCGCCGCGAACCGTCTCAGACAGTTCGTCCACCTGCACCAGGTTAATTTCAGGGACGATCTGGAACACCATCTGCGCAATCCGTTCATTCCGACGGATAACAAATGGTTCCTGCCCAAGGTTGATCAGCAGCACCTTGATTTCGCCGCGATAGTCGGCGTCGATCGTTCCCGGCGTGTTCAGGCACGTGATTCCGTGCTTGTACGCCAGGCCGCTGCGCGGCCGGATTTGCGCCTCTAGGCCGCCGGGCATCGCGATAGCGATCCCGGTCGGCACGAGCGCGCGTTGCCCCGGCTGAAGCGTCAGCTCCTCCGTAACGGCAGCGTAGAGGTCGAAGCCGGAGGCCAGCTCCGACATTTTGCGAGGCAGTTCAATATCTTCATTTCCTGCCAAACGGTTGATTTGGACTTCAAACGACAAGTTCATCTCTCCTAACTCCCGATATCACGCGATCCGACGAGCCCACCATAGCAAGCGAGAAGGGCTCGCTAAACATGGCCTTGATCACCTGGTTAACTTCATCCATGGTCACCGCCTCGATGCGGGCGATCATTTCATCCAATGAATAATGTCTGCCCAGCATCAGCTCGTTTTTACCAAGCCGGTTCATGCGGCTTCCGGTGCTCTCCAGACTCAGAATCAAGCTGCCCTTCAACTGCTCCTTCCCTTTGCTCAGCTCGCTGTCGGTCATGCCGTGAACCGATACGTCGTGCAGGATCTCCTGGGTCAAATCCAGCACGTCCTTGGTTTGACGCGGCGCGGTTCCCGCGTACACCGTAAACAGGCCGCTGTCCGCGTGCGAACTGTGGTAAGAATACACCGAGTAGGCCAACCCCCGCTTCTCGCGAATTTCCTGAAAGAGCCGCGAGCTCATCCCCCCGCCGATCGCATTGTTTAAGAGCACCATCGCATATTGCTTATCGTCCCCAATCGGCAATCCCGGAAAGGACAAGCAAATATGGTTTTGCTCCGTTTTCTTGCGGTGGAATTTCAATCCGCCCAGGAAGTCCGGAGCGGCTAAAGAACGGGAGCTTCCCCGGTTCGAAAAATCGCCGAAGTACTTCTCCAGCAAATCGATCACCTGATCATCGATGTTGCCAGCGACGCTGATCACCGTATTCTCGATCGTGTAGTGCTCGCGCATATATTCCCGAAGATGCTCGGATTCCATAGCGCGCAGCTTCTCCTCCGTACCCAAAATCGGCAAGGCCAGCGGATGTTCCCCGTAGGCGGCCTGCGACACCAGATCATGGACCATATCATCCGGCGTGTCTTCATACATGGAGATTTCCTCCACAATCACGTTCTTCTCTTTCCGCAGCTCTTCAGCATCGAACAAGGATCGGAAAAACATGTCCGACAACACATCAACCGCAATCGGCAAATGTTCATCCAACACTTTGGCATAAAAACAAGTATATTCCTTGGACGTAAACGCATTAACGTTTCCGCCGATCGCATCGAATTGCTCCGCGATATCCTTGGCGCTGTATCGCTCCGTACCTTTAAATAACATGTGCTCGATAAAATGCGAAATTCCGCCCCATTCGGGACTTTCATTGCGGGAGCCGGTTTTCACCCAAATGCCAAACGAGACCGAGCGGCAAGTGGGGATTTTCTCCATAACCACCCGAAGGCCGTTTTTTAATTGCGTTTTCTTCACGAAGGGCCCTCCTAAATGTTTTGCAAAGCATTTCAGTGCATCGTTAATAAATGCACCCCTATCCTACCAAAAAAAGGCGGCAAGCTCAACTCTGCGGAACCTGCGCTTCTACCCGATCCGGCGACAACGTCTGTTCCACCGTTCCCAGCAGCAGACCCTTGCTTTGAATGGCCTGAATCATCCCTTGAAGCGCGTCCCGGCTGGACGCCGTCGGATGCATCAAAATGAGCGAGCCCGGTCCCACATTGCTGCTGATTTTGCTCACGATGCTGGATGACGGCGGATTCCTCCAATCCACCGTATCCACGGTCCACAGCACGGTCTTAAGCCCCTGCTCCGCCGCCAGCTTGACGGTTTGCTTGTTAAAGTCACCCGAAGGCGGGGCAAACCAGCGATTCTCCACACCCAGCTTCTCCTTTAACAGCTCCTTCGTCTTGGAAATCTCAAGCCGGGCGCGGGTAGCCTCCAGTTGACTCATATTCGGGTGCGAGTAGGCATGATTCTCGATCTGATGCCCGCGCCGCTTGATTTCGGCGGCCAGCTCCACATTCTTCTTCAGCCAGCTGCCGTCGAGGAAGAAGGTAGCCTTTACCTTTGCCTGATCCAGCGTATCAAGCATCGGTTCAAGATATTCATTGCCCCAGGCAACATTAATCATAAATGCAGCCATCGGCTTGTTGGGGTTTCCGCGATAAATCGGCTCTGCGCCTAAATCATCCAGGTTCACCTTCGGTTTCAGCTCGCGATAGACGTATTCGATTTCCGCACCGGGGGACAGCTGTTTGGCCTTCACATAGGTACGTTCAATATCCACCTCGCGGCCGTTATAGCCGGGGATGGCTTTCCAGACCCGGTCGACGACGGCATCCACCGGCTCAACCCGCCGCTTTACTGCTTCCTCGCGGATTCGGGCCAGGAGCGGATCCGCGTCCTTCGCAGTCCCCCGGCCTTCTGGATTGATTTGTCCATTGGCTTTCGGATCCCCGGTCAGGTCGTTGATCAAGCGAAAAGCGAAGCTGCCGCCTTCCCCTCCCGAGCTTTCGGCGATAAAAGCCCGAATGCCGGCAAACTGCCCCACTATCATGACAAAGGCAATGCATATCGCAATGACCGCAAATTTATTCCGCCCCATGCTGAAGCCCATCCCCTCAAACGGTTTTTGTCCCCATCATATGTTGACAAGCCTGAGAGTATGCTTCTTTTCGAGAGCAGTAGGAAGAAACGTACAATTAAAAAAGAGCCAGAATTGATTCATTCTGTCTCTTTTCCCGCAAGGGTCGCCTGCGTCGTCAAGGCTGCGTTATTTATTTGGAAGGGGATTTTTCCGTTTCTGCGGTTAACACCGCTTTGCGGGAAAGATTGATCCGTCCTTGGTTATCGATTTCGGTAACTTTAACAGTAACCGTATCGCCGATCGCCACGACGTCTTCCACTTTGGCTACGCGTTCCGTTGACAGTTGGGAAATATGCACCAAGCCGTCTTTACCCGGCAGAATCTCGACGAAAGCCCCAAACTTCTCGATCCGTTTGACCGTCCCGACGTAAATCTCGCCGACCACGACTTCCTTGACGATTCCCTCGATGATCGAACGGGCTTTGTTGTTCATCTCTTCGTTCGTTGAAGCGATAAATACGCGGCCGTCCTGTTCGATATCGATCTTCACGCCGGTTTCCTCGATGATCTTGTTGATGATTTTGCCGCCCGCCCCGATCACATCGCGAATCTTGTCCGGATTGATCTGCATGATGACGATCTTCGGCGCGTAAGGAGACAGATGCTCCTTCGGCTTTTGGATGCGCTCCATCATTTTGGACAGGATAAACATCCGGCCTTCTCTCGCCTGCTTCAAGGCATCGGTCAAAATCTGACGGTCGATCCCATCGATCTTGATATCCATTTGAATCGCTGTTACGCCTTCTGCAGTACCGGCTACTTTGAAGTCCATGTCGCCGAGATGGTCTTCCATCCCTTGAATATCGGTCAGGATAGACACATGCTCGCCGTCCTTGATCAGACCCATTGCTACCCCGGCAACCGGTGCTTTGATCGGCACCCCTGCGTCCATCATCGCCAGCGTGCTGGCACAGATGCTCGCCTGAGAGGTGGAACCGTTCGATTCCAACACTTCCGATACGAGACGAATCGTATACGGGAATTCGGATTCCGGCGGGATGACCTTCGACAACGCGCGTTCGCCCAATGCGCCGTGCCCGATTTCGCGGCGGCCCGGAGCCCGCAGCGGACGAGCTTCACCTACGCTGAACGGAGGGAAGTTATAATGGTGCATGAAGCGTTTCGACTCTTCCAGGTCGATGCCGTCAAGAATTTGAACGTCACCGAGCGCACCCAGGGTACAAATGCTCAGCGCTTGCGTTTGTCCGCGCGTAAATAGGCCGGAACCATGCGTACGCGGCAGCAGGCTGATATCGCATTCGATCGGACGAATCTCGTCCAGCTTGCGTCCGTCAGGGCGCACTTTGTCGTGAGTAATCAAGCGGCGGACTTCTTCCTTGACGATGTCATGCAAGACTTCCTTCACATCGGCAAGCAGCTCGGGCATTTCTATGTATTTCTCTTCGAAATGAGCCACCGTCTCGTCATTAATGGCATCAATCGCATCCTGACGCGCATGCTTCTCGGCAATCTTCACGGCCTCAACCAGGCGATCCTGGGCAAAGGCGCGAACCTCGCGGTTCACCTCTTCATTCACCGCATGCAGCTTCACTTGCATCTTCTCTTTGCCGGCGACCTTCACGAGCTCTTCGATGACGGCAACGATGTTTCTGATCTCCTCGTGACCGAACATGATCGCTTCGAGCATGACCTCTTCAGGCACTTCGTTCGCCTCGGCCTCCACCATCATGATGGCGTCTTTGGTACCAGCTACGACAACGTAAATGTCGCTGGCTTCTTGCTCAGCCACGTTCGGATTAATGACGAATTGACCGTTCACCCGTCCGACGGCCACACCGCCAATCGGTCCGTTAAACGGAACATCGGAAATGCTCAGCGCTGCCGAAGTGCCAATCATCGCTGCAATTTCCGGCTCGCAATCCTGATCCACACTCATCACCAGGTTCACAATTTGCACGTCGTTCCGGAAGCCTTCCGGGAACAGCGGGCGAATGGGGCGGTCGGTCAAACGGCTGGCCAGAATCGCTTTCTCGCTTGGACGTCCTTCCCGTTTAATGAAGCCGCCGGGGATTTTACCGACTGCATACAATTTCTCTTCATAATTGACGGTCAATGGAAAAAAGTCCAGATCCTTCGGCTCCGAGGAAGCCGTAACCGTACATAACACTGCCGTATCGCCGTAACGGACCATGACGGCCGCATTCGCTTGTTTGGCCAATCGGCCGGTTTCCAGGATGAGAGGTCTTCCCCCCAACTCCATTTTCACTTGATTCTGCATGAAATCCCTCCTTATCACCAATACAAGTTCGGTACTGAGTTCATTATTTCCTGCTTTTCGGCAATTCATAATGATGAAGAGCTTCAGCCGCAGAAGAATGTCCTCATAACAAAAGCTCCTGACGGAGCTTTTCGTGGAAGCTTATCGCAACAAGCCCTAATTTGTAAAAAGCAACCCGGCCGCATACCGCACGCTTCGCCAGCGTCCGCCATGCAACTAGGCTGCTTTTATCAAACATGTCCAATTAACGACGCAATCCAAGTTTCTCGATCAAAGCGGAGTAACGTTTTACGTCTTTGTTCTTCAGGTAAGCCAACAGCTTACGACGTTGACCAACCATCTTCAGAAGACCGCGACGGGAATGATGGTCCTTCTTGTGCGTACGCAAGTGGTCCGTCAAATTCACGATGTTCTCCGTAAGGATAGCAATTTGCACCTCAGGGGATCCGGTATCGGACTCATGAGTTTTGTGCTCTTGGATCAATTGTTGTTTACGTTCTTGAGTCAATGCCATCCTGTTCACCTCCTTTATCTCAAATCGCCGTTAGCCTCGTCGCCGGCGGTGAAACCGCGCAACCAAGCCAAGGTTCTTGCTGCCGTTTGGAAAAAACATGTTTTACCACATGACAACGTTACATAGTATACCACAGCCGCCCAGCAAAGTAAATGCCGGATCCACCGGGCTACCGGGATGCATTCAGCAGTCGTTTAGCTGTCTCGGCATCTTGCCCGATTTGGGCGATCAACTCATCCAGCGAGCCGAACTTGCGCTCCTCGCGAATGTAATGCACCAATTCAACGGACAAGCTCTCGCCATAAATCTCGCCGGAGAACTCAAATAGATGCGCCTCCAGCCAAAAAATCTTGCCGTCCTCGTGGAAGGTCGGCTTGACCCCGACGTTCATCACGCCGGAGTAAATCGCGCCTTCGTGGGTAACCCGCACGGCGTAGACCCCGCTGGCCGGTACAACATAATGCTCCGCCAGCTTCAGGTTCGCGGTTGGGAAGCCGAGCTGCCGCCCGCGTTTTTCACCATGCATAACCGTCCCTTTCAGCGCATACGTCCGCCCCAGCCACCGGTTGGCCAGCTCGATTTTGCCTTCCTGCAGCGCCTTGCGGATCTCCGAGCTGCTGACCTTCTCCCCGTCGATCAGGAATGGCGGCACCGTGCTCACGTCCAGGACGTTGCCGCTCAGTTCGCGAAGCATCCCCGCATCGCCTTCGCCCCGGTAGCCATAGCGGAAGTCAAACCCTACAACCGCTGTGTGCACCTTCAGCGGCACCAAAATCCCGGAGACGAAATTTTGCGGACTCACCCGCGAGAAGGCATCGTTGAATTCAACGATATACACATAATCTACGCCCATCTCGCGCAAGATCCGTTCCTTTTCCTCCGGAGGCGTCAAATATCCGTCATAATCGCCTTTCTTCATGACTTCCTTCGGATGGGGATGGAAGGTCATGACCGAAGCGGGAAGCCCGAGTTCGCGGGCCTGCCGTATGGCGGAGTCGATCACGCTGGCATGTCCCAGGTGAAGCCCGTCAAATTGACCGATCGCCAGCACTTGCGGGCGGGCATTTTGTTCAATAAATCGTTCGGTTAGTGGATATGATAACTTTATCGTTTCCATGATCGTGTCACCTGCAATTTCCCTCGGAATGCGCATTTCATGAGGCTTATTCGGGTAAAAAGACTTTGACCGCCTTCACAGCCAACGTCTCCTCTTCCACCCGAAAGATGCCTAGAAATTGCCGTTCAGGACTGTAAAGCCGCAGCGTCTCCCCGCGTTTGACCGCCGGAGAAACGACGGATGAAGACAGTCGCTGACCTTGCAATGCTGCTTTAACCTTTTCGGCCGAAACCGTATGAGCCGGTAAATGCTCCACGGCTCGAGCGACCGGCAATAAATACTGCTGCAGCGACCCGTCCGCAACGTGGCGGGCAACCTCATCCAGCGTCAAGCAATGCGACTCTGTGATCCCGGCCGACATCGTCCGCTTCAGTTCCGTCATCGCCGCAGGCACGCCCAGGGCTCGTCCGATATCGACGCATAGCGTACGAATATACGTCCCTTTGGAGCACATCGCCCGAAAGGAGATACGGGGATGGGGGCCCTCCGAATGGAAGGCCAGCAACTCCAATTCATAAATCGTCACTTCACGCGGCTTGCGCTCCACGGTTTTCCCTTCCCGGGCCAGCTCATACAAGCGTTTGCCGTCTTGCTTCAACGCGGAGTACATAGGCGGGATTTGCGAGATGGTCCCTACGAACCGGGATAAGATCTGCCGGACTTCCTCTTCGGTCACCTGCACCTCTTCCACGCGTTCGATGATCTCCCCCGTCATATCCTCCGTATCCGTAGCAACTCCAAGAACCAGGGTCGCCTCGTATTCTTTCGGCAAATCCTGCAAATATTCAACCATTCGCGTGGCGCGGCCCAAGCAGAGAGGCAATACCCCCGTGACCGCCGGATCCAGGGTTCCCGTATGGCCGATTCGCTTCATCTTCAACATGCCGCGGCATTTGGCAACCACATCATGGGAAGTAAACCCTGCCGGCTTGTGAATCGGCAAAATCCCCTCGTATGCGTTCATAACTGCTGCCTCACTTGTTCCAGCACTCTTGGAACGATCGTCTCCAAGGTGCCTTCCACCCGTGCGCCTGCGGCCCGGACATGCCCGCCGCCGCCGAAGCTTTGGGCCACTTGCGCAACGTCAACCTTCCCTGCTG
Source organism: Paenibacillus phocaeensis (assembly GCF_900021165.1). Taxonomy (GTDB): domain Bacteria; phylum Bacillota; class Bacilli; order Paenibacillales; family Paenibacillaceae; genus Fontibacillus; species Fontibacillus phocaensis. The sequence goes on from NZ_FCOQ01000026.1 coordinate 55,541, forward strand.
ACCGCATGCTCACCTTAACCGCATGTTCATGGATGACTTTAAACAGCAGCCCCACTTCGACCCCTTGAATATTTCGCGGATAGTTCACAATACCTTCCATATCCTCGTTGACCGCGCCGGTGGCCATTAAATCTTCGTCGGTAACGGACACCCAGCCAATTTTCCCGTCCTCCGTTAATTGAAGGCCGTTTAAGGCCCGGGTCAGCAACCGCAGCTGCGGCAATGTCATTTGCTCCAGCAGCAGTTCGGATAAGCCGGGACCGTCGACGCCATATTCCAGCAGTTTAGAAGCCGCCGCCATCACCTTGGGGGATGTGTTGGAATACCGGAACCCTCCGGTATCCGTCAGCAGTCCTGTATACAAAGCTGTAGCAACCAGCTCGTCCAGTTCTATGCCCATATAAGTAATAAGATCGAATAAGATCTCGGCGGTAGCCGCCGCGCTTGGCACCACGAGATTCACCGTGCCGTAGCGGTCATTCGTTGGGTGATGATCGATGTTCAGCAACCGAGCTCCTTCAGCGAAATGTACATGCGCGGTTCCTACCCGCTTGAAGTCGGCGCAATCCACACAAATCACATGATCAAACCGACGGTCCAGCGGCATGACCGACAAATCGCGAATTTCCTCCGCCTGCCAAAGGTAGTGCATCCGCTTCGGGATCGGCCCTTCGTTAACCATAACGAATTTTTTACCCAGACATGACAGAAGCCAGCCCACCGCAAGGGTGGAACTGACTGCGTCACCGTCCGGCTGAACATGCGACACGATTAGGAAATGGTCGTTCTGAGTCAAAAAATCCTTGGTTTGACTCAGCTCCCGTTCATAGGTCGTCTGCATAGCCGTCTCCTTTAGAGGACTCAAAAACTCTTCATTGGATCAAGCCTGAATTTCATGAAGTAAAACCGAGTTTTTGATTCCATTGTAATATCATTCTTCGTGCTCATGTGTGATTTCGCCGAGCAGCTTCTCAATCCGGCTGCCATAAGCGATGGATTCGTCGATTTTGAAGATCAATTCCGGCGTATGGCGCAGCCTTACTCGCTTTCCGATCTCGGTCCGCAAGAAGCCGGTTGCCTTCTCCAACCCCTTTAAGGACTCGGCTTTCTTCTCTTCGTCACCAAACACGCTGAGATAAACTTTGGCCTGCGACAAATCGCTGGTCACATCGACCCCGGTCACGGTGACAAAACCGATGCGCGGATCTTTCAGTTCACTCTGGATGAGCACGCTTAATTCTTTTTTTATCTGTTCGCCTACGCGGCCGGTACGATTTTTGGCCATTTCAGACACCCACCTTACTTCGGTTCAACGGTTTCCATGATGAACGCCTCGATGACGTCGCCTTCTTTAAGGTCATTGTAATTGTCCAGGGTAATCCCGCACTCGTAACCTTGAGCGACTTCCTTGGCGTCGTCTTTGAAACGTTTAAGAGAATCGATTTTGCCTTCGTATACGACGATCCCGTCGCGAATCAAGCGCATTTCCGCCGAACGGGTAATTTTGCCGGAAGTGACCATACAACCTGCGATCGTTCCGACTTTGCTGATCTTGAACGTATTGCGGACTTCCGCATGACCGATGACGGTTTCTTTATAAACCGGATCAAGCATCCCTTTCATAGCCTGCTCGATTTCCTCGATCGCGTTATAGATGACGCGGTGCAAGCGGATGTCGACCTTCTCCTGCTCCGCCGTCGCTTTCGTTTGGTTGTCCGGACGAACGTTGAACCCGATTACGATCGCGTTCGAAGCCGCAGCCAAGATAATATCGGATTCCGTAATCGCGCCGGCTCCGCTGTGAATGATCTTGACGCGAACACCTTCGACTTCGATTTTCTCGAGCGCGCCTTTCAGTGCTTCAACCGAACCTTGAACGTCCGCTTTGATAATGACGTTGAGATCTTTAATTTCGCCTTCCTTGATGTGGCGGAACAGATCATCCAGCGTGACGCGCGTGTTCGAGCCCAGATCGGACTGGCGCTGCGTGATAGCCCGTTTGTCAGCGATGGAACGAGCCTTGCGCTCGTCTTCAAAGACCATAAACGGATCACCCGCTTGCGGCACTTCGTTCAGGCCGGTAATTTCCACCGGCGTCGACGGGCCCGCTTCTTTCAAACGGCGTCCGCGATCGTTCACCATCGCGCGGACACGGCCGAAGCAATTGCCGGCAACAAAGGCGTCGCCAACCTTCAGCGTACCGTGCTGAACCAACACGCGGGCTACCGGACCGCGGGATTTGTCGAGCTCGGCTTCGATGACCGCACCGCGGGCGCGTTTATCCGGGTTGGCTTTGTATTCGTTGACTTCAGCAACCAGCAGAATCATTTCGAGCAAGCCTTCCAAGCCAAGCTTCTGCTTCGCTGAAACATTCACGAAAATCGTGTCGCCGCCCCATTCTTCCGGTACAAGCTCATATTCTGTCAATTCCTGCTTCACTTTATCCGGATTGGCATCCGGTTTATCGATCTTATTGACAGCCACGATAATCGGCAATCCCGCCGCCTTCGCATGGTTCACCGCTTCAACCGTCTGCGGCATTACACCGTCGTCGGCCGCAACCACAATGATCGTAATATCCGTCAACTGCGCACCGCGGGCACGCATCGCCGTAAACGCTTCGTGGCCCGGGGTATCCAGGAACGTGATCTTCTTGTTGTTGATCTCAACCTGGTAAGCCCCGATATGCTGGGTGATCCCGCCGGCTTCTCCGCCGGTTACGTTCGTCGAACGGATGGCATCCAGCAGCGTGGTTTTACCATGGTCAACGTGGCCCATGATTGTAACGACCGGTGGACGTTCTTTCAGATCCGCTTCATCATCCACTTCTTCGATCGTCTCGAAGCGATCTTCTTCAACCGGAATTTTCACTTCAACCTCAACGCCGAATTCTCCTGCAAGCAGCAGAATCGTGTCAATGTCGAGCTCTTGGTTAATCGTCGCCATAACGCCAAGCAAGATCAGTTTCTTGATGACCTCGGAAGCATCCTTGTGAAGCAATTTGGCGGTTTCGCCTACGGTCATATTGCCGCGGACGATAATCTTCTTCGGCGTGTTATCAATCTTCTCGCGTGGAGGCTGCTGCGGACCTTTGCCGCGTCCTCCCTTGCCGCCGCGGTTATTTCTGAAATTGGCGCCGTTTCGATTATCATCAAAACCTCTTTGGTTTCTGCCGCCGTTGTTGTTATTCCCTCTTCTTTGACCTTGGCCTTGGTTTTGGCCTTGACCTCTGCCGCCGCTGTTCCCGCCGCCATTATTATTGCTTGGCGTAAAGCTGCGATTCGGCTGCTGAGGACCGCGGTTTGCACCGCTTTGACCTTGGCCTTGGCCTTGACCTTGACCGCCTTGGCGCTGACCGCCTTGGCTTGGCCCCCGGTTCCCTTGCGGGCCCCGGTTGGCGCCGGATGTGTTCCCCCCGCCTTGTCCTTGAGGACGGGAATTTTGATGATTGCCGCCGTTCGGACGACTTGATCTTTCCTGAACTGCCGTGCTTCCACTAGCGTTGGTTGGGTTTGTTTTTGGTTTATTATTCATGCTTACCTGCTTTTCCTGTTGATTTTGGTTTTTTACGGGTGCGTTTGTGCTGCCTTGTGCTTGGCGTCCATGATCTCCGCGATGACCGGAAGGTTCTCCGGATGTTGCTTTCGGTGTTTGGCTTCCTCCTGCGGAAGCCGATGCCGGCGATTTGGCAGGAGAATCGTTACGTCCCGAGTTTTCTCGTTTCGCCGCCGCGTTGCTCTTAATATCCTTGAAAAACTGTTCCACACGAGCAACGGTATCATTCTCCATGACGCTCATGTGATTGTTAACCGGGATATTAAGGCGCTTAAGAATCGTAATAATTTCTTTGCTGCTCATGTTGAGCGATTTGGCGTATTCATACACCCTGAGCTTATCTTGTTTTTCTTGTTTACTCAATATACTCCACCTCCGATGTTTTCAAGATCGCTTTGCGGATCAGCTCGGTAAACCCTTGATCCGTGAGAGCCAGAACAACCCGTTCCGGCTTGCCTACGCTCCCGCCGAGCGTCTCCCGGTCGAATCCGATCATAAGAGGAACTTTGTAAGACCCGCACTTATCGCGGAACTTCTTCTGCGTATTGGCGGAAGCATCGCCCGCTACGATCACGAGCTTGGCCTCCCCCGACCGAATTGACTTCAGGACGATTTCGTCCCCGGTTACCAGCTTACCAGCCCGCATCGCGAGGCCAAGTCCGGACAACGGCTGGGCCTTATTCATCTTCATCCTCATCCCTAGCTTGAGCGGCGAGAAACTCATCTTCGACAGCCAGGAAATCCCGCGCCAGCTGCTCATAAACCTCCGACCCAACGGGCGCTTTCAAGGCCCGATCGAGGGCGCGTGATTTATGAGCGAGCTTGAAGCAGGCTGTCTTGCCGCAGAGATAGGCGCCGCGGCCCGACTTTTTGCCCGTCAGGTCGATGGACACCTCGCCCTCCGGGGAACGCACGATGCGGATCAGCGTTTTCTTGGGCATCATTTCCTGGCAGGCTACGCATTTGCGCAGCGGTACTTTTCTTGTCTTCATCTTGACCACCCCCCGTTAGTCTACGGAGATGGAATCCTGCGGCATTTCGCCTTGATCGGTTTTTTCTCTGCCGAATTCCTCTTCCGCTTGGGTTTCGCTCTTGATGTCGATTTTCCAACCGGTCAATTTGGCGGCGAGACGGGCGTTTTGGCCTTTAATGCCAATCGCCAGCGACAGCTGGTAATCCGGCACAATCACGCGAGCCATCTTTTCCGCCTCAAATACCTGTACTTCAAGCACTTTGGACGGGCTCAGCGCATTGGCCACATACTCCTCGACGCTTTCCGAATAACGAACGATGTCAATCTTCTCTCCGCGCAGCTCATTCACGATCGTTTGCACGCGCGTGCCTTTCGGGCCAACGCAGGAGCCGACAGGATCGACTTCGCTGTTGCGGGAATATACGGCGATTTTGGAACGGAAGCCGGCTTCGCGAGCTACGGAACGAATCTCCACCACGCCGTCGAAAATTTCCGGAACCTCCAGCTCGAACAGACGTTTCAGTAAGCCCGGATGCGTACGGGACAGCAAAATTTGCGGTCCTTTCGTCGTGTTTTCCACTTTGGTAATGTACGCTTTAATTCGGTCGCCGTGCTTGAACTTCTCGTTCGGCATCAATTCGTTCAGCGGCAAATGGGCTTCAATCTTGCCGAGATCGACGTAAATGTTGCGCAAATCCTGGCGCTGCACGATCCCGGTCACGATGTCTTCTTCCTTCTCCACGAACGCATTATAGATCAGTCCGCGTTCCGCTTCACGAATGCGCTGCGTAACAACCTGCTTCGCGGTTTGTGCCGCAATCCGGCCGAAGTCACGCGGTGTTACCTCGATTTCGGTGATGTCGTCGAGATGATAATTGGGATTAATCTCGCGTGCTGCGGGCAGCGAAATTTCCGTGCGAGGATCGAGAACCTCCTCCACAACCAGCTTGCGGGCAAATACTTTGATTGCACCGGTATGGCGGTTCATATCTACGCGCACGTTCTGCGCCGTATTAAAGTTGCGCTTGTAGCTGGAGATCAATGCCGCTTCGATCGCTTCAAACAAAATGTCCTTGCTGATCCCTTTTTCCCTTTCCAATTCATTCAAGGCTTCGATAAAATCCATGCTCATTTGCCTCGAGTTCCCCCTTTCATGATTCCCCATAGGTCACACTAGAAAATAATGGCTAATCTCGCGCTGGCGACTTTGCTATATGGAATGGCGTGACGCTTCTTCCCGATCTCGACGACCATTTCGCCGCCATCGAAGGAGAGAAGCCGGCCTTCAAATTCTTTCAGGCCGTCTACCGGTTCGTATGTAGTAACAAATACGTCTTTGCCAACCGCCTTGGATACATCCTCGGCTTTCTTCAAGGGGCGTTCTGCTCCCGGCGAAGACACTTCTAGAAAATAAGCCGACGGAATCGGATCGTTCTCGTCGAGCTTCTCGCTAAGGTATTCGCTGATCCGGCCGCAGTCATCGATATCGATGCCGCCGTCCTTGTCGACGAACACGCGGAGGAACCAGTTGCTCCCCTCCTTGACGTATTCCACGTCAACCAGTTCAAAGCCGTTCTCCTCCAAATAAGGCGTGACCATTTGCTCGACGGTCGCTTTGATCTTTGGTGTGCTCAAGCGTACATTACCTCCAATAATTCATTCCTGTATACCAAAGATTAAAGAGTGGGTTTCCCCACTCTTTAAACAACGGTTCTATCTTCATGATTGCCAAAAAAATTATAACATAGTACATACCAAGTGACAAGTAAAACACCTTTACTGAGTAAGGTTGTTTAAAAAGCCATCTTCAGATCACGAAGCGGTACCTGGAGGATGATTCGGCGTCGAATCTTGAACTCAACCGGGCCTTCCGTTGCTCACGTAGGTTTGCCTACGCTCCGCTACTCAGTCCCTGGTTTCATTCAACCTTCTCGGTGCTCCAAACCTGTCTTTTTAAACCTTTACTGAGTAAGGTTGTTTAAAAAGCCATCTTCGGATCACGAAGCGGTACCTGGAAGATGATTCGGCGTCGAATCTTGAACTCAACCGGGCCTTCCGTTGCTCACGTAGGTTTGCCTACGCTCCGCTACTCAGTCCCTGGTTTCATTCAACCTTCTCGGTGCTCCAAACCTGTCTTTTTAAACCTTTACTGTATAGGTAGTCTAAAAAGCCATCTTCGGATCACGAAGCGGTACCTGGAAGGATGATTCGGCGTCGAATCTTGGACTCAACCGGTCCCTCCGTTGCTCACGTAGGTTTGCCTACGCTCCGCTACTCAGCCCCTGGTTTCATAAATTAAAATAAAGACAGCTGGTTGCTTTCCGGCAGGCCGCGGAAGCAACCCATGGTACCCAGAAGCTCGATGATCGTTTTACTCGCCTTGGATTTCTGCTGGAAATCCTCGATCGAGAGGAACTCCCCTTGTTCCTTCGCGGCGGCGATGTTCTTGGCCGCGTTCTCCCCAATGCCGGCAAGCGCGGAGAACGGCGGGATCAACGAATCGCCGTCAACGGTAAATTTGATCGCATCCGAGCGGTACAGGTCAATCGGCTTAAAGTGGAAGCCGCGAGCCGTCATTTCCAGCGCCATCTCCAGGATCGGCAGCATGTTCTTTTCCTTGGGAAGCGCCTGGAAGCCCTTCTGCTCGATCTCTTCGATTTTGCGGTAAATGGCCTCGTACCCCTGACAGCACAGCTCGATATCGAAGTCCTCGCCGCGGACCGAGAAATACGTCGCATAATATTCAATCGGATAATACAGTTTGAAATAGGCGGTTCGCACCGCGGAAATCACGTAAGCCGCGGCATGCGCCTTCGGAAACATGTACTGAATCTTGAGGCAGGAGTCAATGTACCATTGCGGGACCTTGCACTTTTTCATTTCCTCGATCCACTCCGGTGTCAGGCCCTTCCCCTTCCGGACGCTCTCCGTAATTTTAAAGGCCAGACCCGCATCCATGCCTGCTTTATAAATCAGAAATAACATGATGTCATCGCGGCAGCCGATCACCGTCTTAATGTTGCAGGTCCCGTTCTTGATCAGATCCTGTGCGTTGCCGAGCCATACCCCCGTTCCGTGCGACAGCCCGGAAATTTGCAGCAAGTCTGCAAACGAGGAAGGCTGGGATTCCACCAGCATCTGACGAACGAATTTCGTTCCCATCTCGGGAATGCCGTAGGTGGCCACCGGCGTGCGAATCTGTTCCGGCGTGACGCCTAGGGATTCCGTCGAGTTAAACATGCTCATAACTTTCGGATCGTTCATCGGGATCGTCTGCGGGTCAATTCCGGTCAAATCCTGCAGCATCCGCATCATCGTCGGATCATCGTGTCCCAGAATATCGAGCTTCAGCAAGTTCGCGTCAAAAGCATGGTAATCGAAATGGGTTGTTTTCCACTCCGAACTTGTATCATCGGCCGGAAATTGCACCGGCGTGATGTCCTCAACTTCGATGTAATCCGGTACGACGACGATCCCGCCGGGATGCTGCCCGGTGCTGCGCTTCACGCCGGTACATCCCGCCGCCAAGCGGTTCAATTCCGCTCCGCGCCAGCTCTTGTTATGCTCTTCCTCATATTTCTTGGCGAAGCCAAACGCCGTTTTCTCGGCAACCGTACCGATCGTCCCGGCGCGGAATACGTTTTTCTCCCCGAACAACACCTTGGTGTAGTTGTGGGCGACGGGCTGATATTCGCCGGAGAAGTTCAAGTCGATATCGGGGACCTTGTCGCCTTTAAAGCCCAGGAACGTTTCAAATGGGATGTCCTGGCCTTCGCCTTTCAGCTTGCCGCCGCATTTCGGGCAGTTTTTGTCAGGAAGGTCGAAGCCGCTGGGAACACTGCCATCAAGGAACCATTCGCTATATCGGCACTCCTGATTTTGACAGATATAATGAGCCGGCAGCGGGTTTACCTCAGAGATGCCGAGGAAGAGCGCGACCACCGATGAACCGACCGAACCCCGGGAGCCAACGAGATAGCCGTCCTGGTTCGACTTCTTCACGAGCCGCTCCGAGATCAGATAGTTGGCCGAGAACCCGTATTTGATGATCGGTTCCAGCTCTTTCTCCAGGCGCTTAACGATGACTTCAGGCAACTCTTCGCCGTAAATCGACTTGGCTGTATCGTAGCACGTCCGGCGGATCTCTTCATCCGCCCCTTCGATAATCGGCGTAAACAGCTTGTCCGGGAACAATTCCAGCTCTTCAAAACGATCGGCAAGCGCCGCCGTGTTGGTCACTACAACTTCATGGGCCTTCTCTTTGCCAAGAAAAGCAAACTCCTCCAGCATCTCTTCCGTTGTCCGGAAATGTGCCTCCGGCTTGCGAATGTCCTTCAGCGGACTAAATCCGGTAATGCCGTGAATCGTAATGTCGCGGAACAGCTTGTCCTTCGGATCCAGATAATGCACATTTCCTGTCGCGATTACCGGTTTATCCAGCTTCAGTCCGATCTCGACAACTTTGCGGAGGGCCGTTTGCAGCTCTTCCGTGCTGCCGACCAGCCCTTTTTCAACCAGATGCATGTACATCGTGAGCGGCTGAATTTCGAGCACATCGTAGAATTCAGCGACCGCTTCAGCTTCCTCAACCGACTTGTTCAACACGGTTTCGAAGAATTCGCCCTTCTCGCAGCCGGATAGAATCAGCAGTCCTTCGCGCATCTCCACCAGCTTGGATTTAGGAATACAAGGCACCCGTTTGAAATATTCGGTATGCGACAGCGATATGAGCTTAAACAGGTTTTTCTTCCCGACCTGGTTTAGCGCATAAATCCCGCAATGGAACGGACGGGCGTTGGACAAGTCCTTCCCGACCTTGTCGTTCAGACGATCCAGTGTTTTGTAACCTTCGATCTTGGCGGCGTCATCCAAGAGACCGTTCAAAATCTCGCCGAGCGCCAGCGTATCATCGATCGCCCGGTGGTGATTCTCCAGCGAAACCTTGTATTTGGCGGCCAAGGTGTTCAGCCGGTGATTTTTCATAGAAGGGAACAACATCCGCGCCAGCTCCAACGTATCGAGCACCGGATTTTTCATCATTGGAAGACCTAATTCCTTAAGTTTAGCGTTGACGAAGTCATAGTCAAACCGGGCGTTGTGGGCAACCAGGATGGCATCCTCCGCGAACTCAACGAACCTTTTCAGCACCGGCTCAGCATCGGGCGCGTCTTTCACCATGTCGTCGTTGATATTAGTCAGCTGTTGAATATGGTAAGGAATTCGTTCATGCGGATTGACAAAGGTCGCATAGCGGTCGATCTCCTTGCCCTCCTGCATTTTAACGGCCGCGATTTCAATGATTTTGTTCTGCGTAACCGACAAGCCGGTGGTCTCGATGTCAAATACGATGTAAGTCGCCGTCTTCAAGTCGTCCCCTCGCGGATTCAACACGACCGCCACATTGTCGTTCACGACGTTGGCTTCAACGCCATAGATCATTTTGATTCCGTTCTTCTTCGCCGCTTTCGCAGCGTCCGGGTAACTCTGCACTCCGCCGTGATCCGTGACGGCAATTGCTTTATGTCCCCACTTGGCGGCCATCTTCACGTAATCCCCAATCGGGGTGACGGCATCCATTGTACTCATGGTCGTATGCAGATGGAATTCGACACGTTTCTCCGGCGCCTGATCCTTGCGTCCCGGAGGTGCTGATACTTCGCAAAGATCAGAAGGAATCATGACCAGTTCAGGCATCGGCATGAATCGGTCCATTTCCACCTTGCCCCGCGCTTTGACCCATTTGCCGTTGGCAAGCTGCCCCATGACCTTCAGATCTTCCTTGTTCTTGGCGAACAATTTCAACTGCAGAGAGTCGGAGAAATCGGTCAGGAAAAACACAAATAACGTGTTCCCGTTCCGCAGTTCCTTACGGTCCAGACCGAAAATCGTACCCTGGATCGTAATTTTTTTCTCCTCATCCTGGATCTGTTGGATCGGTACCGGCTGTTCCTTGATGTCATTCCCAAGCTGCAGCTTGATGACTTCCCCTTCGACTTCTTCCGGAGGAGCTTCAACTGCGACACTCTCCATCATCTGTTGAATGACTTCGCGCTCTTCCTCCACGATCCGCTGCTGGAATTCTTCAAAAGCTTCAACGTCAAGCTCTCCGGTTTGCAGCTTTACCTTTAACGGCAATGCAAAATACGTTTCGAAATATGCCGTAATCGCTTTGTCGATTTGCTTCTTGCGCGCCAATTCGAGCGCCATCGCATCCCCCAGCGTCACGGTGACTACATCACCGTCCACATCAAACGCGGCTCGAGCCATCCAGCCGTTAACCGACGGGATCTGGCGTTTCACCCATTCGAGGAACAACGTCCAATATTCTCCAACGATGTCTTTGGCGGACAAGCCGGTGCCATAATGAAATTCAAACGTGATGATGGCGATATGCTCCATCCGCTCTCTCACCCGCAAGCAGAACGTGCGGTAGGCCTGAGCGGGCACCAACGTGTCCTTCTGAATGGTGATTCTCCATTCCCGATTGCTGCGACTGACCTCTACCTTTTCGATATGCCCGTCCAGGAAAAACGGATCGATCAGCGAAGCGGGCACCTCAGCCTGCTTCATCAACAGTTCCAGCCGATGTCTCTTGTCTTGCGTCTCGGTCATGTCCTCTCCCCTCACCTTGCTAGCTGACTACTTCCCTGCTTCGAAAAAAAGGGCCTTCGGCGGTTTGCCAGCGGCGTATTAAAGCCTGCAGGCGCTGACTGCCGAAAGCCCTGTTGCGGTTGTGCCATTCGCCCGCGTCCCAAGCTTCCCCAAACTCGATCGGGACCCTAACGCGAAAGTACTCTTAATAGGCTCTGGCAAAAACGACGGTATGCTTCGCTTTATCGCCGCATACGAGACAAGTGTCTTTGATCGTCTGCGGATGGAACGGGATATTGCGGCTGGTCGCACCCGTTTCTTCTTTAACCTGACGCTCACAAGCTTCCGAACCGCACCAGCCCGCCAAAGTAAAGCCGCGTTTCTCTTCGATGCTTGCCTTCATCTCATCCAACGTGTCGACACTGTAGAAATGCTCTTCGCGGAACGCTTGCGCCCGCTCGTACATCTCTTGGTGAACCTGCTCCAGCATCGCTTGCACTTCTTCGACCAATCGGTCCTGCTGAATGACTTTCTTCTCGCCGCTGATGCGGGATACGAGGACGCAGACGCCGTTCTCCATATCGCGAGGCCCGATTTCCAAACGAACCGGTACGCCGCGCATTTCGTATTCGTTAAACTTCCAGCCTGGGCGGAACTCGGAGCGATCGTCGATGCCAACGCGAATCCCGGCTTTCTTCAACTCGGCGAACAACTCGTCTGCTCTGCCCACAACCGCTTCCCAAGTCTTCGGCGGCCCGATCGGAATGATCATCACTTGTTTCGGCGCGACCTTCGGCGGCAATGCCAACCCGCGGTCATCCCCATGCACCATGATCAGCGAGCCGATGAGGCGCGTGCTCACTCCCCATGAGGTTGTATGCACATATTCGCGAACATTCTCACGATTCAGATATTGAATATCGAACGCCGTGGCAAAATTGGTGCCCAGATAATGGGAGGTTCCCGCCTGTACGGCGCGCCCGTCCTTCATCATCGCTTCGATCGAGTAAGTATCCACGGCGCCGGCGAATTTCTCGGACGGCGTTTTTTGACCGACGATGACCGGAATCGCCAAGTAATTTTCCACAAAATCACGGTAAATTTCCAGCATCCGCATCGTTTCTTCGCGAGCTTCCTGCTCGTTCTCATGCGCGGTATGGCCTTCCTGCCACAGGAACTCACTCGTGCGGAGGAATGGCAGCGTGCGCTTCTCCCAGCGAACCACGTTCGCCCATTGGTTGATCAGCACCGGCAAATCGCGGTAAGACTGGATCCACTTCTCATACATATGCCCAATCATCGTCTCGGACGTCGGGCGAATCGCCAGCCGCTCTTCCAGCTTCTCGCCGGCAGCTTCCGTTACCCAAGGCAATTCCGGATTGAAGCCTTCAACGTGTTCCTTCTCCTTCTGGAAGAAGCTCTCCGGAATAAACAGCGGGAAATAAGCGTTGCGATGCCCCGTTTCCTTGAAACGGCGGTCCAGCTCGGCCTGGATATGCTCCCAGATCTCGTAGCCGTCCGGCTTAAATACGATACAGCCGCGGACTGGCGAGTAATCCATGAGATCCGCTTTTTTGATAACGTCGATGTACCAGCGGGAAAAGTCCACTCCCTGCGGGGTAATCTCCGTAACGAATTGTTTCTCCTCATTTGCCATAAGAACCTTTGTCCTCCCGTAAAACCACAAGTTTAATGTTCATCTGCGCCGGCAACGGTCAAGTCTACCGCAAGGATGATTAGCCGTGAATCAAGCGCAAAATGTCGTTATAAGTGACCGCAATCATCAGCAGGAATAACATCGCAAATCCGATGAAATGGACCATGCCTTCCCGGTTCGGATCGATTGGTTTGCCGCGCAGGGCCTCGACCCCCAGGAAAATAAGGCGGCTTCCGTCCAGCGCCGGAATCGGCAGCAAGTTGAAGATCCCCAAATAGAGGCTCAGAATCGCCGCCCAATACGTCAACTGCACGATCCCTTGCTTCGCGATTTGGCCGGTGACCTCGAAGGTACGAACCGGACCTCCCAAATCATCCATGTTAAAGCGGTTGATCAACTGCTGGAATCCGAGGAAAATCGCCTTGGTCGTGTTGACCATACCTTCTCCAGCGACCTGGAACGTCTCTCCAAAGGACGCGCTGCGCGTCGGAAACACCGTGACGATCGTACTTCCGATTTTGCCGTCTTCGTTCTCGGCCCCTTTCGGGGTGATCGTCAGATTCAACGATTCTTCGCCGCGTTTGATCGTCCACGTCATCGGCTTGTTCTTCGAAGCCTGGATCATTTCGATCATTTTATTCGCATCGGTCCCCACCGGAGTTCCGTTGATCGTTTCGATGATATCGCCTGTTTTCAAACCTACTTCCTCAGCCGGCATTCCCTTCATCACCTCGCCGATTTGCAGGTGGCTCGGTTGATCCAGCGGAATCCCCGCCATTTGCGTGTGCAGAGCAAACAGTACGAAAGCCAAGATAAAGTTCATCAGCGGGCCCGCAAAAATCGAGAGCGCACGTTGACCCACGGTTTTGCTGCCGTACTGCCGGTCTCTGGGCGCAATTTGCGTCTCTTTGCCTTTCGCCACCATCATAGCTTGCGGGTGTACTTGATAAGTCACCGTCTCGCCGTCCACGTCCAGCCGTATCACAAGATCATCTTCGAGATCGATATGCTGCACTTCGCCGCGGATCACGTTCTTGCGGCTGTCCAGTCGATCCAGATAAATCTTCCGAACCTGATCGTTTTCCTGACGTATGGCGATGGTTTGTCCGTCCGAAATTTGAACCAGCTCCGGATCCTCGCCCGCCATTCGCGCGTAACCGCCGAAAGGAAGCAATCGCAAGGTAAACTGGGTCTCGTCCCGCTTGAAAGACAGCAGCTTGGGTCCAAACCCGATGGCAAACTCCCGTACCAATATGCCGGCACGCTTCGCAAAGAAGTAGTGCCCCCATTCATGCACCGTAACGATGACGAAAAACATGAGCACCGTCAAAAATATGATTTTCAGCAATTCCAAGCGTAAGCATCCCCCTTCTGGCCACGGATCGTCCAATGTTACTTTAGATTAATATATTCTCCGATCAGGCACAAGAGAATACCGCCACCCTCAGCTTTTGATCACGAAGCTTGGCAATGAAGCGATTTCGGCGTCGAATCTTGCATTCAGCCGGGCCTTCCGCTGCTCACGTAGGATTTACCTACGCTGCGCTGCTCAGTCCCTAGCTTCACCCAACCTTCTCGGTGCTGAAAAGCTGAACCTTTTGATCACGAAGCTCAGCAATGAAGCGATTTCGGCGTCGAATCTTGAACTCAGCCGGGCCAAGCGGATGCTTCCGAAGCATGTTTCCTGCGGAAACATTTTAGCTGCTCACGTAGGATTTACCTACGCTGCGCTGCTCAGTCCCTAGCTTCATCCAACCTTCTCGGTGCTGAAAAGCTGAACCTTTTGATCACGAAGCTCAGCAATGAAGCAGTCTCGGCGTCGAATCTTACATTCAGCCGGGCCTTCCGGCTTACAGCTTCTCAGCCAAGGCTCTGGCCCAACGGTCCGCCTCGCGAATCGTGTCCAAATCCGGCTCCGACTGCACTTCATGCTTGGCTAAAGCCGTTTCAATAATCGTCTCGATCTGCAAGAACGGAATCTCGCCTTGCAAGAAGCGGGCGACGGCCACTTCATTCGCAGCATTGTAAACGCTGGTTGCCGTACCTCCTATTTTACCACACTCATAGGCCAGTCTTAAACAAGGGAACCGATCGAAGTCCATCTCGCGAAAATGCAGCTTCCCGACCTCCGCCAGCGACAAACGTTTCGCGGCCGATGTCCAGCGGTGCGGATAGGTAAGCGCGTATTGGATCGGTACGCGCATATCCGGCGTACCCAGTTGGGCAATTACGCTGCCGTCACGATATTCAACGAAGGAGTGGATAATGCTCTCCGGGTGCAGGAGAACCCCGATTTGTTCAAAAGGAAGCCCAAACAGCCAATGAGCTTCGATCACTTCCAATCCTTTGTTGACCATCGTGGCGGAATCGATCGTGATTTTGGCTCCCATCGCCCAATTAGGGTGCTTGAGCGCATCTTCCACCGTAACGTCCCGCAACTGCTCCCGCGTTAAATCGCGAAATGAACCGCCGGAAGCCGTCAATGTGATTTGACTTACCTCCTGAGGATGCTCACCGTTCAGGCATTGAAAAATGGCCGAATGCTCGCTGTCAACGGGGAGCAGCGACACGCCTTTACGCCGGGCCAGCTCGGTTACGAGATGTCCCGCCGTCACCAGCGTTTCCTTGTTCGCCAAGGCGATATGCTTGCCTTCCTCGATCGCCGCCAATGTAGCGGGCAGCCCTGCGCTTCCGACGATAGCCGTTACAACGGTATCGGCATCGGTTCCCGCCGCCACCTCAACCAGCCCCTGATCGCCATAGTAAAGTTCGACACCCGCAGGAAGCTGCGGACGGATCCGATCAGCCAGTTCTTTTGTCGCCACAGATGCCTTCTTGGGCCGAAACTCCTGTACCTGCCGGGCAAACAACTCGATATTGCTGCCCGCCGCCAATCCTTCCAGCCGGAACTCCTCGGGAAATGACCGAAGGACATCCAGCGTTTGCGTGCCAATGGAACCGGTCGAGCCGATCAAAGCGATTTTCTTCATGCTGCACCTCGTGTAATAAGTAATACGAATCCCACACTCGATCCACCTCGCTCACAACGGAACTCAGCGACCTTATCCCCCTATTTCCCGACTATTTCCCGCCGTAACGGAACCTAGGGACCTTATTTAGCTCAAACAGCAGCCTACTCAGACAATTTGGGGCAAATAGCGGCACTGTATTCCGTTAGCATCAATCTTCCGTACAAACAAGACAAATAGCGTCTCTGGGTTCCGTTAGGCAACGGGCTCCAGCAGAACCCGCATCTCGCGGCTGAGTAACTCAGCGTGCGATTCGGCTACGTGAGCAGCTAAAATGTTTCCGCAGGAAACATGCTTCGGAAGCATCCGCTTGGCCCGGCTGAATCCAAGATTCGACGTCGTGTCCGCTCCCTTGTCCCCCATCGTGCTGGGAAGCCGATTTGAAATCCTCCAATTCAATCAAGATTTCAAATCGGGTTTTCAGCACCGAGAAGGTTGAATGAAGCTAGGGACTGAGCAGCGCAGCGTAGCTGGAGGCTACGTGAGCAGCTAAAATGTTTCCGCAGGAAACATGCTTCGGAAGCATCCGCTTGGCCCGGCTGAATTCAAGATTCGATGCCGAGTCCGCTTCGTTGTCCCTCCTTCGTGCTGGGAAGCCGATTTGAAATCCTCCTTGTTAAGGAAGGAGGGTTAGGATATGTATGAACGGGAATACCGCGATCCAACTATCGCAACGGTCCAAAATCCCCCCATGGCCGGGCAACAGCTTGCCCGAATCCTTGATGCCGTAGGCCCGCTTGTATGCCGATTGGATGAGATCGCCAAATTGGCCAACCACCGCAGCCGAGATCCCCAGCAGCACCGCTCGTCCAACCATAAGCAATCCACCGGAGGCGAACGCAAAGAGGACGGCGACGATGACGGCCAGCAATACTCCGCCCAGCGCTCCTTCCACGGTTTTGTTCGGGCTGATCGCAGGCCACAGCTTATGCTTGCCGAAGCGCCGGCCGGTGAAATAAGCCCCGGCATCGCTGCTCCAGATCGCCGCCAGCATCAGGAATGTCCAGAACAGGCCATGCCCATCCGCCGTATTGCGCGTTTCCGCAATCGCCGCAAATCCGATGCCGACATAAACCATACCTAAATACAGCATGGCGACCTGACCGATCGGCATTTCATTTTTGCTGATTACCGTAACGGCCAAGAAGAGCAACATCCCTAACCACAGCACCGCAGAGTCGCCTAGCGGTTGGGCGAGATCGAGCAGCCTCCACGGAAACGTCAGGTAGACTACGCCAAGGTAACCCAGGATGGCCGGGGCCTGGAAAGCCGGAATGCGGGTCATTCGCACAAATTCGTAATATCCGATTAGAGCCATTAGCATAATAAGTACATGATAGAGGGTTCCGCCCAACCAGCACATTCCGAGGAAAAAGCCGCCGGCGATGATGCCCGTAATCAACCGCTGTTTCACCAGTCCACACCTTCCATCGCTAGGTTAATCCACCGTACCTCCGTGTGCGGCGCTGATACTCCGCCACCGCCTGAACCAAATGCTCCTTACTGAAATCCGGCCACAAGATATCCGTAAACCAAAGTTCGCTATACGCCGTCTGCCAGAGCATAAAATTACTCAACCTCAACTCTCCGCTCGTACGAATCAGCAAGTCGGGTTCAGGCAACCCGGCGGAAAGCAGCCTGGATTCGAGGGTCTCCGAGGTAATGTCTTCCACCGAGAGCTCCCCGGACTGAACGGCCTTGACGATATCTTTGACGCTTTCCGTAATTTCGCGGCGGCTGCCGTAATTCAGGGCAAAATTCAAGATCAAGCCGGTATTGTGCTTCGTCCGCTCAATCGCTTCCTCCATGGCGGCAATCGTATGCTTGGGCAGTTCATCCGTGTGTCCCATCATCCGGACCTGGACGTTTTTTTCTATCAATTCATCCAGTTCAATGGCCAGAAACTCTTGCGGAAGCGACATCAGGTAATCCACTTCATCCTTCGGCCGTTTCCAGTTTTCCGTAGAGAAAGCATACAGCGTCAAAATGGAAATACCAAGTTCGTCCGCCGCTATCGTTGCCCGCTTGACGGCCTTCATCCCTGAGCGATGGCCGACGATTCGCGGTAAACCGAGCCTGCGCGCCCATCTTCCGTTTCCGTCCATGATAATAGCGACATGTGTCGGGATATTGTCCGGGGACAGGCTGACGGATGTCCCAGGATTCCTCTTTTTCCGCCAGGGTTGAAATAACTTGATCATTCCTTTTCCTCCAGCCGATGATGAAAAAGAGACAAAACCCCACCGTAATAGGAGGGGCCGCTTTATGTCTCTTAAACTTCCATGATCTCTTTTTCTTTCGCAGCGAGGACCTTATCCACTTCCGCGATAAACTTATCCGTAGTTTTCTGAATGTCCTCCTGATGCCGGCGCGATTCGTCTTCAGAAATATCGGTTTTCTCCAGCTTCTTGATGTCATCGTTGGCATCGCGGCGGATGTTGCGGATCGCAACCTTCGCTTCTTCGCCGAACTTCTTCGTCATCTTCACGAGCTCAACCCGGCGTTCTTCAGTTAGAGCCGGGATGGACAAGCGGATCGAAGTCCCATCATTCGCCGGGGTTAACCCGAGATCGGACTTCTGAATCGCTCGCTCGATTTCCGACAAGGAAGATTTGTCCCAAGGCTGGATCATCAACGTCCGGGAATCCGGCGTGTTGATGTTGGCCAACTGGTTGATCGGGGTCGGCGAGCCGTAGTAATCAACCTGAATGCGATCAAGCAGCGAAGGCGTAGCTCTTCCGGCACGCAGCGTCGCCAGGTCTCTCTTCAAGGCCTGGATCGCTTTGTCCATACGTTCTTCGGCATGTTTCTTAATCGTTTGCGGCATTAATCTACACTCCCTTTGACGATCGTCCCGATTTTCTCACCGAGAACGACGCGCTTAATGTTCCCTTGTTCTGTAATAGCAAACACGATCAACGGGATATCATTGTCCATGCACAGCGAGGACGCTGTGGAGTCCATGACTCCCAGGTTTTTGTTCAACACATCCAAATACGTGAGCGTTTCATACTTCACCGCGTTTGGATCTACGAACGGATCCGCAGAGTATACGCCATCCACTTTATTCTTCGCCATCAGGATGACTTCCGCCTCAATTTCAGCAGCACGCAAGGCTGCCGTCGTGTCCGTGGAAAAGAATGGATTACCCGTGCCCGCGGCAAAAATCACGACCCGGCCCTTCTCTAGATGGCGGATCGCCCGACGCCGGATGTACGGTTCGGCGATTTGCTGCATCGCAATCGAGGTTTGCACCCGGGTAGGCACCTCGATCTGCTCAAGCGCATCCTGCAGAGCCAGGGAATTCATCACCGTGGCAAGCATCCCCATATAGTCTGCGGTGGCACGGTCAATCCCTTTGGCGCTGCCGGCAATCCCGCGCCAAATGTTGCCGCCGCCGCATACAATGGCTACCTGCACGCCCAGCTCGACGACCTCCTTCACCTGCTCAGCGATGGATGCAATCGTCTCGGCGTCGATGCCGTAACCGTTCTGGCCGGCTAATGATTCCCCGCTGACCTTTAAGACAACACGTTTAAACACTGGCTGTTCCAAATGTATACCTCCACATCGAACTCATTCGCGGGTTAAAAAAGAAGGAACACGGCGTGTTCCAACTTTCCTTCACAAGGTTGTGAGATGGTTTGTTTATTTGTTGACTTGGGACATAACTTCTTCTACAAAGTTGTCCACTTTCTTCTCCAAGCCTTCGCCGAGCTCGTAGCGGGCGAACCGACGAATCGTGATGTTTTCGCCGATCGTGCTGATTTTTTCTTTCAGCAGTTGCTCAATGGTTTTGTCCGGATCTTTCACGAAAGGTTGCTCCAACAAGCAGAACTCTTCGTAGTACTTGCCGATACGGCCTTCGACCATTTTCTCCACGATTTTCTCCGGTTTGCCTTCATTCAAGGCTTGAGCTTTCAGGATTTCCTTCTCTTTCTCAAGTTCCTCTTGCGGAACTTCTTCCCGACGCACATAACGCGGGCTCATCGCAGCGATGTGCATGGCAATGTCGCGAGCAAATTCCTTGAATTGTTCGTTCTTCGCAACGAAGTCCGTTTCACTGTTGATCTCAACCAGAACGCCGATGCGGCCCCCTGCGTGGATATAAGATTCAACAACCCCTTCTGTAGCGATCCGGCCCGCTTTATTTGCAGCGGCAGCCAAACCTTTTTCACGCAAAAGCTCAATCGCTTTCGTCATATCGCCGTTGGCTTCTTCCAACGCCTTTTTGCAATCCAGCATCCCCGCGCCGGTTTTTTCACGTAGTTCCTTGACCGATTTTGCATCAACAGCCATGTTAAATTCCCTCCATATCGATATATAGGGGTACTCCCCTTCAATTCTTAAGGCATAAAACCATCCGCGTATGTAATAACATCGTAAGGACCGGGCGATTTTATACCGTCATCTTCACTTTAAAAAAAGGGTAGTGAGAGGTTTGACACCTACCAACCACCCTTTTCATTTAATTTATCGATTTAGCGTAAGGCCTAAGCCATTAAGCCGTCGTTTGCTCGCCTTGATGAGCTTCGATCACGGCATCCGCCATTTTACCCGTCAACAGCTTCACGGCGCGAATCGCGTCGTCGTTACCCGGAATGACGTAGTCGATTTCGTCCGGATCGCAGTTCGTGTCGACGATCCCTACAATCGGGATACCCAATTTGCGGGCTTCGGCAACCGCGATGCGTTCTTTGCGAGGATCGATGACGAACAATGCGCTTGGCAAGCCCTTCATGTTCTTGATCCCGCCCAGGAATTTCTCAAGACGTTCTTTCTCTTTGCGAAGAATGATAACTTCCTTCTTCGGCAATACGGAGAACGTGCCGTCTTCTTCCCAAGTTTCCAGTTGTTTCAAACGGTCGATTCGTTTTTGAATCGTTTGGAAGTTAGTCAGCGTACCGCCGAGCCAACGTTGGTTAATGTAGAATTGACCCGCACGTTCCGCTTCTTCCTTCACGGAGTCTTGAGCTTGTTTCTTCGTGCCTACGAACAGAATGGTACCATTCTCTTCCGCAACGCTCTTAACGAAGTTATAAGCCTCTTCTACTTTCTTGACCGTCTTCTGCAGGTCAATGATATAAATGCCGTTTCTTTCGGTGAAGATATAACGATCCATTTTCGGGTTCCAGCGACGAGTCTGGTGACCGAAGTGAACGCCTGCTTCAAGCAGTTGTTTCATGGAGATTACTGCCATCTTCACGCACCTCCTAAGTTTGGTTTTTTTGATGCTTCCTCCGCAGGTTTCATTTCCCGCCAAGACTCCCTTTATTCGAAAAAGCGAGCACCCTCAGCGAAATCATCCTGCGTGCGTTATAACACCGTCAATTACTATACCATAAGTAAAAAGGGGATGCAACCGAAGTTTGACGTAAATTGGCGGCAATATAAAAAGGCACTCGAGGTGCCCTTTTATGCGTTAACCCTTATTTCCCGGAAGCCCTCGGCGAGATTTTCGAGATGATGGAGTCAAAGTCCTCGCCCACTTCGAAAGTGTACGTTCCGGCACGCACTTTGTAGTTAATCTTCTTGGATACGGCCGTCTTCAGAAACGAACTTTTGTCCGCGATCACTCCCGCCTGCTCCAAGCCTTGAGCTACGCCCTCTAACGTCGTCCCTCCGACGATCTTGTATTCCACCGTCGTCGGCTGAGGTGAAGTCGGCTGGTTGCCTCCCTCCGCTTGGGGGGTGACAGGGGTTTCGGGAGTCTTCGGCACTTCAGGCTGCACCGGGTCGTCCGGGGTTGCCGGAGTGTCGCCCGCCCCGTCCGCAGACGTACCCGAAGCTTGGCCGGAACGTTCCCGCCATTCTTCCTCCGTCAACAGCTCTTGGTCCACCTCCACAACCTTCAGGCCAGCCAGTATGGCGGCACGTTCAATCTGCTCCTTCGTATGCAACTCTTTGTTGCCGCCTTGTCCAATCAGCATCAACTGAAGAAGCAAGGCTCCGGCGATGAGTCCGCACCCCAAACCCAGCATAAACTGGCGGTTCTTCATCATCGGGACTCCTCCTTCTTGGCCAATTGCAGAATCAACTGGACCTCGCCGCGCTGAAGCCCCATCGTTTTGGCGATCATATCGATCGATTTCCCTTTGCCATACAACTCGAACAGCTCGGGATATCGATCCCGAACCTGTTCTTTGGCCGGCTCCGGTTCCGCCGGGATCGGCGTCGAGTCCACAGCAGCAGGCAGGCTTTCGGACTCCGCAGCAGCCGCGGCGACCGCAGCTTCAACCTGAGGAGGCGTCGTTTGAGGCGTTGTCCCCTGCTCCAAAGCCGCAGCGCTAGCCGACTTCTCCAACATGGCGTTTTCCAGAAGAGCCAGCCGAGCCTCCCCCTGCTTCGCAGTAGCCTCGGCATCCCCCAGACGCCGACGCAGCTCGGCAATTTGCTCCTGCTGTGCCAGCTGCTTGGAGACGAAATCCTGCTTCATCTGTGCAACCATATCGATCAATTCTTGGTTTTCATTTTCGATTTCCGCCATGTACTGCTCCAAAGTGGCTTCCAGCTCTTTGGTCATGTCCGCTTTAGGTGCCGCGGATTGCCGTCCCGGAAGCAACAGGGCATAAACAAGCGCCGCTGCCCCAAGCAATACGATGTAAAACCAAGGCTCTCCAAATGACAATGTAATCCTCACCTTTGTGCGTTGATGTGGTCTTTACTATAAAGACAGATCGATATGCTTGCCCTTATAGGGATGTTCCGCCTTCTGCTCCTGCCCCTGCTCATCCGGCTTGTCCCCGGAGCTGCCGTGCTCCTGTTCCCGCGCGGAAGAACCATTTCCTTCCCGCCTTACCGTCGTATTATGGGCGCTTTCATCCACGCCGGCACTGCGCCGGCGCTCTATCTCGCCGTCCTTTAGGGCTTGAACCGATAATAGACTTTGGTCGAGAAGAGGTCGATGCTGCTGATCATGCTGAACACGTCCCGCTTCGTTGGTCCGGGGGACTGCGATTTGCATTTCCACGGATTTCATATTCATAGGATCACCTCATTCAAAACGAAGGATGGATAATTCGATTATATCGTTCCTATGGGTGCCTGATCTAAACGTATGCCGACATGGAAATATCCCCTTCGCTATGGTAAAAGGACATTCGCGAAATGGGCTCTTTAATATACTTGGTGTATCTCCCAATAACGATTTTGGATCCGCCGTAAATCATCTTTAGCACATCAACCCGTGCCTTACCGGTATCCTCAAGCGCCTTTTCTATGGTTAGCATGCGTTCCTTCATCAAGTTCAGTTCCTGCATGTGAGATTTCTTGGTCATATTGAGCTTCGAGCGCATCTCAACCTTATCGGGGGTCAACTTCCCCATGGAAGCAAGCTGATCCAGTAAAGTAAGCGCCTTCTCAGTTTTGTCTACGTTCGCCAGCTGATCCTTGACCTGCTGCCGCAGGTTCTGCAGCTCGTTCCTTAGCTCAGGTAAGGCCCCGACTTCAATTGAGGTCGCTGTCGACATGGGGTTTCCAATCACTCGTGCGATTACCTTCTCGCCGGCCTGAATGTTGCCCCCCACGATCAGCCCTTTGGCACCGCTGCAAATCACATCTCGTCCGGCGCGAATATTGGAGTGCATAATGCTCTGCGACACGATCACGTCTTCGCCCGCCTGAACGTTGCCGTCCTGAATGAACGAGCTTTTGACGTTATATTGCGATTTAATCAATCCTTTGTTGTATCCGATAATACCTCCGGTGATTTCGATAGACCCTTCCGCAAACAATTCAGCCCCTTCAACCCCGCCAACGACGCGAATGTCCCCGGCAGCGCTGATTCGAAACCCCGTGAGCACATTTCCGCGGACAACGACCGTTCCAACGAAATCGATATTCCCGATACTGTAATCCACGTCTCCGTTAATTTCATAAACCGGGAACACATTCAGCTTGCCTTTATCCGTTCGCGTGACCAGGCCGTCAATGGCGGCATACATCGCCGTCTGCTCAGGGTTCAATACCACGTTCTTCCCCACTTTAAAACGAGCCTCTTTCCCCTCCCTGCAGGGGATCGACTCCCCCGTCACCGCCGTGCCGGGACGACCCGGAACCGGAGGCACGAGCTCCGCGATCAGTTGACCTTTGCGGATATTGTTTAGCCGCGTAACATCCTTTAAATCCACTTTGCCGTCTTCCGATTCAACGGGCCGATGCTGATTGTCATCGTCAAGAGAAATCGCATAGCGGATGAATCCGTTCTCCCCATGAATCGGTTCTTGACCCATGGCAATCGGTGTTTTGCTGAAAAAATACTCTTTAGGATTCGCTGCGAAACGCTTGACGATATCCTCCTGAACCCCATATTTCAGGCCCTCACTTCTCAGGAATTGAAGCAGCGCATCCGCCGTACAGGTAAAATCATCGTCCTTCTTCAGAAACTGCAGATAGGCCACCGTCTTATCATCGTTCAGCGTCACACTCAGGATTTGCTTTAGATCATCCAGAAGCTCCACGTTGCCGTTCCTCCCTCCATCATACACTCGCTTAAAATAACCCGTTAGTCTTCACGCATCAACAGATCACGCTGTTTCTCCAAGCTGCCGCGAAGGCGCAAGATCGCCTTGGAATGAAGCTGTGAAATCCGCGAAGGCGATAAAGACATGACCTCGGCGATTTCGCTCAAGGATAAATCCTCGTAATACAACAGGGAGACGACCGTGCGTTCTTTCTCGGTCAACTTCTCAATTCCTTTGGCGAGGGAATCGCGCAAATAAAACTCCCTGACTTTATAATCCGGGTTTTTTGCTTTTTCGTCAACGAGTAATGTAAGACGAGTCTCCGATTCTTCTTCTCGGATCGGATCTTCCAGGGAACAAAGCGTCATGACAGCGACTTCTTGGAGCATGCTTTGAAATTCCTTCTCGCTGATATTTAAATAGGAGCTCATCTCAGAATCGGTGACGGAGCGAAGATATTGCTGCTCCAAATGCTGGTACCCCTCTTCGATTTTCTTGGCTTTCTCTCTCACGGATCGGGGAACCCAATCCCCTTGCCGCAGGCCGTCCAAAATGGCGCCCCGAACCCGCCACGAGGCATAGGTTTCAAATTGAAGTCCCCGTTTGTAATCAAACTTTTCGACGGCATCAATTAATCCCATCACCCCGTTGCTGGCGAGATCGTCTTTGGACACGTTCTTGGGCAACCCGACGGCGAGACGTCCTGAAACGTAGTCGACAATAGGAAGATGCTTCTCGATAAGTTGTTTCTTGGCCTCTAAATCGCCGAACTCTTTCCAGCGTTCCCAAAGGTCAGCATGATTCAGAGTGGATGTCTTCCGCTCGTTCAATTGCCTTCACCCTCCTTATTGTTCTGTCAGGTGACGAACGATCTTAACCAGCTCTTCAGGATCTTGGTCGTCAGGTGTCTTCACTAATTTTGGCGGATTCAGCGGTGCAAATTGCATCTCTGCATCCGAGGCGGCTGGAGCAGGCTTCAACAGATCGTTCAACTGCTCACTTTCATCCGGTGTCATCAAGTCGAGATTGCCGCCTTTACCTGCTTCGGGCGCGACACCCGTCTCAGGAGAGGAAGCAAACTCTCCCGGCATTTCCTTCAGGAACCCCAGCATCCAGCTGGCTGCAAACGCAAGCAGAAACCAGACGGCAAAAGAGATGAGACCGCGAATGAAGCTGGTCATGAACAAATTGTTCCCCGCCGAAACAGCAAACGTAATAAGAAAACCGATAAAGCCGGACAACAAGTAATATCTCAATTTTCCTGGCATGGCTACAATTCCTTTATCCCCATTTGTACACTACGCACATATAAGATTCCCGTCATGCTGTCCAATTCGATCGTACGGCCATAGTTGCCGCCCGTATCCTCCGCGAGCAAAGGAATGCCGAGCTCGGACAGCTGCTGCTTGCAAGATTCTGCATTTCGCGGACCAATCCGCATCGAGTCGCCGCCGCTGGCAAAGGTAAACATTTGTGAACCGCCAGCCATCTTAGCGACCAGACGACCAGGCGCCGCGCCAAGCTCCAGCAATTTCCGGTAGAGGGCTGGAATGGCGGTGTCCGCATACTTGGCGATATTCAACGCCCCTTCCCGGGCGATCTCTGAGGAAGGCAGCATCACATGTGCAAGACCGGCAATTTGGAGCTGCGGGTCATATAAGGTCAGTCCTACACAGGAGCCCAGGCCGGTTGTTCGTATCAATCCCTGCTGAGTAATGACATTCAACTCGGCCATGCCTACCTTGACGATATACTGCTCATCGATCATGATCGATCGGTACTCCAAGCGCTGCAAAGATTTTGGCGAATGAATCCGGATCAGGAATGAGGAAGAATTGTCCTTCCACCTCGTGATGACCCTCAATGAAGGTCGTATCAATCAGCAGGGCGGAATCCCCCATTTCACCAAACTGCAGGAGTCCGTAACTTAATATCGCCCCTGCCATATCAAGGGCCAAGGCTGGAACGGTTGGCGACATGGACAGAGAAGTGAAATCGACCAACGAAGACAAATACGAGCCGGCCAAGATGTTTCCAATTTCCGATAGCGCCGACCATTCCATCTCCGAGAAGGTTTCTTCATTATCCACGGTGATGCCGGCCAACCGATGCAGCAGCTTCTTCGCGGCTTCCGGGCTCAGGATGAAGAACAGGTTGCCCGGCGCATCGCCTTCCACGCGGAAGAACACCGCCAGCACCAGGTTCTCCGCACCTCCGACGCGATCCGCAATCGCTTCGAACGGGAGCATCTGGACCTTCGGAACGGCCATATCGATCGGCTTGTCCAGCAGCTTGGACAGCGCAGTGGCGGCATTTCCCGCGCCGATATTGCCAACTTCCTTCAAAATGTCCATTTTGAAGTCTTCGAACCCTTTAAACAAATCCACGGTTTTAGCCCTCTAAGCTTTCCAATTGAATGATTTCCTTCCGGCTCAGCACTTCAGACAGGTTCAGCATGACGAGCAAACGTTCCTCGGAAATGCGGGCTACGCCGTGAAGGTATTTGGCTTTGATGCCCCCAACTACATCCGGCGGCGAGTCAATCAGATCGGAATTCAAATCGATGACGTCATTGGCGGAATCAACAATGAATCCCACTTCCATCTCGTTCGCCGATACGATGATGATCCGGGTTTGATCGGTGTATTCGGCCTCCGGCAGTCCGAAGCGGCCGCGCAGATCGATGACCGGAATCACGACGCCGCGCAGGTTAATCACCCCTTTGACAAACGCATACGTTTTGGGAACGCGGGTGATCGGCATCATGCGCTCGATCGTTTGGACCTTGTCCACGTCGATGCCGTATTCCTCATGACCCAATTTAAAAACGATGACTTTCAATTCCTCTCCCATGTGGAAACCCTCCTTAGAGTGTAAAACTGGCCTTATTTAATGAAAGCATTCGGATCGATGATGAGTGCCACTTGACCGTCGCCCAGGATCGTTGCTCCGGCGACGCCTTGCACCGACGGCAGGTACTTGCCCAGATTCTTAATGACGATTTCGCTTTGGCCGATGAAATCCTCCACCGTTAAGGCAGCCAACCGGTCTCCCTTGCGGATGACGACGATCTCCGTCTCCTCTTCATCGTTCTCCGAGAAGCCGGGAATCTCAAACAGCTTGGCGAGCGACATTAATGGAATATGAGTATCCCGATAAGCCACCATCGTATAACCGTGCACTTCGCGGACCTGATCGCGCCGGATCAAGCCGGTTTCGACGATCGAGGACAACGGGATCGCATATTTCTCCGTCCCGACCTTAATGAGCATGGCCGAGATAATCGATAAGGTCAACGGAAGCTGAACCGAGAATTTCGTTCCGGAGCCCAGTTTCGATTCCACCGACACCACGCCGCTGAGGGATTCGATTTTGGATTTAACGACATCAAGTCCAACGCCGCGTCCGGAAATGTCGGAGATCACCTCTGCCGTACTAAAGCCCGGAGCGAACAGCAGCATGAATACCTGCTCGTCCGTCATGGAAGCCGCTTCACTTTCCTTCACGACGCCGTTTTTGAGCGCCTTCTGCAACACCTTATTGCGGTCGATGCCATGTCCGTCGTCCTCGATTTCGATAAACACATGGTTACCGCTATGAAAAGCTCGAAGCTGAACGGTCCCGGTTTCCGGCTTGCCTGCGGCAATCCGTTCGGCCGTCGATTCCACTCCGTGGTCAACGGCATTGCGCAGCAGATGCACGAGCGGATCGCCGATTTCGTCGATGACGGTGCGGTCCAGTTCGGTCTCCGCACCCACGATGTTCAAATCGATTTTCTTGTCGAGCGATTTCGCCAAGTCGCGAACCATCCGCGGGAAGCGGTTGAACACCGTATCGATCGGCACCATCCGCAATTTCAGCACGATGTTCTGCAGATCGCTGCCCACGCGGCTCATGTGTTCCACCGTTTCGGTCAAATCGCTGCGTTTCACTTCCTCCGCGAGTTGCTCCAACCGGGCGCGATCGATCAACAGCTCGCTGAGCAAGTTCATCAATACGTCGAGGCGGTCGATATCCACCCGAATCGTCCGGGACGGGGCGGAAGCTCCCGCACTTGAGCGTGCGTTAGATTTAGCATCGGCTGCCGCTGCCGGTTTGGCCGGAGCCGATTCGCTTGGAGCAGATCCGGCTGCAGGCGCTGGGGCTTCGGCAGCGGCGGCTGTCTCCTTCGCTCCAGAGGTCACCTGTGCCAGCGTCTCATGGTCCAGCGGTGCAACCTGAGCCGATTCGATTTCCGACAGATTCAAAATCATGCTTTGAATCTCGGCAGTCTCTTTTTGGGTTATGTAATAAAGGGAGAATCTGCGGTCAAATTTCTCCTGTTCGATTTCTTGAACGGACGGCGAGGATTTCACGATTTCCCCGTATCTTTCCAGAAGGTCAAAGACGAGGTAGGCGCGAGCGGCTTTCAGCTGGCAATCTTCCCGAATAGCTACCTCGATGTACATCACTTTGTGGCCTTCCGTAATGGATTGCTCCAGAACGGAGAATTGATATTGATCCAGCTGGATGGCGGAAGTGCCGGTAGCCTCGGCTCCGGATGCTGCCGGCTTGCTTGCCGCCGAGCTTCCGCCTCCTGCGAAATCCCCGCGTACGATCGACTGCAGCGAAGCGACGATCTCGCTGACATCCGCTTTGCCTTGGCCGCCTTGAGTAATGTCCTGCACCATCATTTGCAGGGCATCCAGGCTCTTAAACAGAGTGTCGAATATGAACTCCTGCATTTTCAGCTTCTCGTTCCGCACCAGGTCCAATACGTTTTCCATCTGGTGCGTAAGCGAAGACAAATCCTCGAACCCCATCGTCGCCGCCATCCCCTTCAGGGTATGGGCCGACCGGAAGATCACCTGAACGATGCTGATATCGTCAGGGTTGTTCTCCAGCTCCAGCATTTTTTCGTTTAATGATTGCAAATGATCGTTCGACTCATCGATAAACATGGATAAATACTGATTCATGTCCATGGTGAGGCACCTCCTCCAAGAGATTCCGTTATTTCACAACTTGTACTAGCTTGGGGCCAATTTCGTACAGCGGCAATACATGACTGACGCATTTCAGTTCGATTGCCGAGCGCGGCATTCCATATACAACGCACGTCTCTTCGCTCTCGGCAATGGTGGAAGTCACGCCAGCGTCATACAGCCGCTTCATGACCCTTGCCCCGTCGCTGCCCATCCCCGTCAGCAGTACGATGTGGCGTTTCAGCGTTTGCAGCGGGAGAAGCGATTCGTACAAGACGTCCACCGAAGGTCGATGTCCGTTGCATAGCTCTGTTTTCGTCAATTGAACGCGATAACCGCCTGCCGGACCAGACACAACGTTCATATGGAAACCTCCCGGAGCAATGTATGCCGTACCCCTTTGCAGCTCCTGGCCTTCCTCCGCCTCAACGACGTTGAGCTCGCATAAGCTGTTCAGCCGTTGAGCCAGCGACTTGGTAAAATTCGGCGGCATATGCTGGACAATAACGATGGGGGCCGGGAAGTCGCCCGGGATCTTCTCCAAGACCGCTTTCAGCGCCTTGGGGCCCCCTGTTGAGGTACCGATCGCAACGAGATCGGTGAACCCGGCCAGAGGGCGTCCGGAACGCGGACG
>NZ_FCOQ01000027.1 GCF_900021165.1 Paenibacillus phocaeensis
GCCGGAAGCCGCCGTGCCGGGCAGCGGCGGCTTCGGCGCGGCGGGCCCGCTGGCCTTCGGCGGCTTGCCCGCCGCGGGCTGCGCCGGCGCGCTTTGCTGCGCGGCCGTCCAAGCATCACGCCGCGCCTTCGCTTGCATCGCGGCGTGAATCTGCTCGCGCAGCTCGCGCCCCACCTGCTCGATGTCATGCGAGCTGGTGGTGGCCGACGGCTTGCGGATGAAGTCGAAGGCGCCCAATTCCAGCGCCATAATGGTCTCCCGCATCCCTTGCTCGTTGATGCCCGACAACATAATGACCGGCAGCGGATACTCCTTCATGATGACCTTTAGCGCATCCAAACCGTTCATTTCCGGCATTTCCACATCCATCGTTACCAGATCCGGTTGAATTCGCGCGATCTGCTCAATCGCTTCGCGTCCGTTCTTGGCCGTGGCCTGGACTTGAAAAGCCTCGTCCTGTTCGATGAGATCCGAGATGATCTTACGCATAAACGCCGAATCGTCTACCACCATCACTCGATAAGTCATCAACGTTCCACTCCTGTTCCTTCACGAAGAATCATTTTGCTAGCTTTAACCATTTATGCATAAACCCTTTGATTCCCGATAAAGTATCCGTCGGCTTGGTTTGCGGAACATTCAGATAAGCCTGAGCCAAGCGCTGAATATCGCGCGCTGCCGAGCAACCGGGGAAAGCGATGGAGAAAGGAACCTGCTTCTTGACCGCCTGCATTACATGCGAATCGTCGCTGAGATAGCCTAATGTGGGAATCTCCATGTTAAGGAAGCGGCGGGCAACCAGCGAAATTTTATCCGCAACCTGCTTGGCCTCGAGCTCCCCGGAAACCCGGTTGATGACCAGCCGAAACGGGATGTCTACCTCCATCCCGTGCACCACCTTGATTAATGCATAGGCATCCGTGATCGAGGTTGGCTCCGGCGTCGTGACGACCAGGCACTCATCGGCGGCAGTAATGAACTTCAAGGTTTCCTTCGATAATCCGGCACCGGTATCAAAAAGAATGAAATCCATCTCCTCGGAAATCATCTCGATCTGGGAAGTGAAGTAATTGAGATCCCCTTCGGATAAGGAGAACAGATCGGCAAGTCCCGAGCCCCCCGCAATAAACGGCAAAGCATTCGAGCCCAGCTCTACGATCTCGGTGATGTTCTTTTCACCCTTTAACAAGTGGTACAGGTTATATCTCGGCCTGACTCCCATCAACACGTCGATATTCGCCATGCCGATATCGGCATCAAAAATCAATACTTTCCGTCCCAAGGACTTTAAGGCTAAGGCAAAATTCAAAGTGAAGTTGGATTTCCCCACGCCGCCTTTGCCGCTGCTGATGGTCAGGATTTTGGCAGAGCCCTTGCGGGCCTTGGACTCTGCTGAGTCTCCCAGTGACGATACCAGTTGTCTGAGTGCTTGGGCCTGATCGCTCATGGCTTCCGTTCTCCCAGCAGAATGTCAATCAACAATTCCCTGTCGGCCTGGAGCAAATCATCCGGAACATTTTGACCGTTAGTCAGGAAGGACACCTTCAGAGGATATTCGTTCAACAAGTTATAAATCGATCCTACCGTTTCCGTTTCGTCGAGTTTCGTAAAGATCACCTTGTCCAAGTTGTATTTGCTAAAATGCTCGGTGATTCGCTTCATGTCTTGCAATTTGGAGGTCAAGCTGAGGACCAGATACGTCTCGCTGGCTTCCGATGGCGCCAGCAGGCTATGGAGCTCCGCGACGAACAGCTCATTCAGATAGTTCCTCCCCGCCGTATCCATCAGGATCAGGTCGCAAAGTTCCAGCCGCTGCATGGCGCGCTGAACATCACCGGGGGATTGTACAACCTCGAGTGGGACATTCAAAATGGTAGCGTAGGTTCGCAACTGCTCAATGGCTGAAATCCGATAAGTGTCCGCCGTGATGAACCCGACCTTCTTCTGTAATCGGAAAATCTGATCCGCGGCGAGCTTGGCGATGGTGGTCGTCTTCCCGACGCCCGTCGGCCCGGCGATATACACGATTCTGGTCTTCTCGCCGATCCCTGTATCGATACGATGATTTAGAAAGCCGCTGACAACGGTGCGAAATTGAACCGCAAGCTCATCTTCGCTTAAGGATTTGCCCGAGCTCAACCAGGCTTCGTAGATCTCTTCTACCCAGCTCTCGGCAAGCTCCGGATTCACT
Organism: Paenibacillus phocaeensis; assembly: GCF_900021165.1. Classification (GTDB taxonomy): domain Bacteria; phylum Bacillota; class Bacilli; order Paenibacillales; family Paenibacillaceae; genus Fontibacillus; species Fontibacillus phocaensis. Next base: position 2,192 of record NZ_FCOQ01000027.1, read on the forward strand.
TCCTGGTTCATCAGCTGTTGCTGGAAGGAATGCAAGCTCGGCGGCATTTCGCGATGGTCGCCTTGCTTCTTGGCAAGTTGACTGATCCACATCTTCATCTGCCGGATTTCCTCCAGCAGATGCTCTTCCTTAGCGGAGCTGGCGCGCTCTTGCACGGGTAGAGTCGAGACGCGCTCCTGGGCGGCAGCACTTTGAATGGCTGCTTCTAAGCGGGGTGAAGCCAAACCGGATACCGACTCAGTCGATGCTTCTGCACTCTCCACCTTCGCCGCCGCCGGAGGAATCGGGGTGATGATCGGCTCCTCTCGTTCCTGCACCCCGATCGCAGTTAGAACAGAGGAAGCTGCCGTCTGCGCCGAGGCGGCCGGTTGAGCCAACTGCGACGTCTTGCGGTAAGCCTCTGGCACGGCTTGGCGTGCAATGGGAGCCGCAGCCGGCGGTTTGGGCAGCAGGGCGGGTTTTCCTTTTGGCGTTGCCCCCGCATTCCCCTCCGTCGCAGCGATGACCTCGATCTTCTTCTTCTGGAACATGCCGAGAAAACCGCCAACCTTCATCTCCTTCGTACTCAAGATAACCGCATCGGCGCCTAACTCACTGCGGATCTTCAGCATGGCGTCAGGCATTGTGTCGACGATATACCGTTTGACTCTCATAAGTTCACCACCCCGACGCTTTGGATTTCAACATTAGGTTCCAGCTCGCTGTAGGATAACACCGGAATATCCTGCATGCTGCGCTCGATAACTTGGCGCAGATACATTCGGATCGTCGGCGACGTAAGCAGGATCGGCTGATGGCCCGTTTGAATCAAGCGGTTGATCTGCTCCGACAGCTTCTGGAATACGGTTTGCGTGGAAGCCGGATCCAATGCCAGGTAGCTGCCTTGATCTGTCTGCTGCACGCTCTCCGCGATTTTCTTCTCGAGGTTAGGCCCTACCGTGATTACGCGCATCGTTTCACCGGGCTGGGTGAATTGCTGCGTGATTTGCCGGGAAAGCGCCTGTCTGACGTATTCGGTCAACACGTCCGGATCCTTGGTATAGGTTCCGTAATCCGCCAGCGTCTCGAAAATCGTCACCATGTCGCGAATCGAGATTTTCTCTCTCAGGAGCTTGGCCAGAACCTTCTGCACGTCACCAATCGACAATACCGACGGAATCAACTCATCGACAAGCACGGCGTAGTTCTCCTTGAGATTGTCAACCAGGGCTTTGGTCTCTTGACGGCCCAGCAGTTCATGCGCATGCTTCTTGATCAATTCCGTCAGATGGGTCGCCACCACGGACGGCGGATCGACCACGGTATAGCCGGACAATTCCGCCCGATCCTTGGTCGCTTCATCGATCCAAAGAGCTGGAAGGCCAAACGCAGGTTCTTGGGTCTCGATACCTGTGATGGTGTCGTCGTCCATCCCAGGACTCATCGCTAAATAGTGATTAAGTAATAATTCACCGCCGCCTACGACATTTCCTTTTATTTTGATGACATATTCATTCGGTTTTAGTTGAATATTGTCGCGAATTCGGATAACCGGAACGACCAGACCTAACTCAAGCGCACATTGGCGCCGGATCATAATGATCCGGTCCAGCAAATCCCCGCCCTGCCCGGTATCGGCCAGCGGGATCAGCCCGTATCCAAATTCGAATTCAATCGGATCTACCTGCAGCAAATTGATGACGCTCTCGGGGCTGCGTACCTCTTCGATTTGCTGCTCTTCCTCTTGTTGTTCCTGCTCCACTTGTCGGCGATCCATATTTCTCTGCATTTTGATGGCTGCGAAGATCATTAATCCGGCGAACGGATACGTCGTCCAGATCCCGATCGGTGTGAACGTGCCCAGCAGGGCAATGGTCCCTGCAACTACATAGAGAAGCTTCGGGTAAGTGAACAGTTGCCCCGTGATATCATCCGCCAGATTGCCTTCCGAGGATGCGCGTGTCACGATCAGACCGGCCGCTGTGGAAATCAGCAGCGCCGGGATCTGACTGACCAAGCCGTCCCCGATCGTCAGGAGGGAATACGTTGAGAGCGCATCGGAGAAGCCCATGCCGTGGATCGTCATCCCGATGATAAAACCGCCGATCAAGTTGATCAGGAGGATGATGATACTCGCGATGGCATCCCCTTTGACGAACTTGCTCGCACCGTCCATCGCGCCGTAGAAATCCGCTTCCCGTTCAATCTTGCCGCGGCGCTCGCGCGCTTGCTGCTCATTAATGAGCCCGGCGTTCAGGTCGGCGTCGATACTCATCTGTTTCCCCGGCATCGCATCGAGCGTAAACCGCGCAGCAACCTCGGCAACGCGTTCCGAGCCTTTGGTAATGACGATAAACTGAACGACCACAAGAATCAGGAAGACGACAAAACCGACTACGGGCTCTCCGTGAGAAACCCATGAACCGAAGGTTGCCACCACGTGGCCGGCTTTGGCCTGTCCCAGAATCAGCTTGGTGGTTGAAACGTTTAACGCCAATCGGAATAACGTTGTGATGAGCAGCATCGCCGGAAAGATGGAGAACTGCAGCGCCTCCCGGGTATTCATTGCAACGAGTAATATGATCAGCGCGAGCGAAATATTGATGATCAGCAAAATATCCAGCAGCCAAGTCGGGATCGGAACGATCATCAGCAAGACGATGCCGATTATGCCAATAAGAATAAATATATCCTTAAATTTCTTCACGCGTGTTCCCCTCCGATCCCATTATGATTTGGCCCTGCCTTTAATGCGATATACGTAAGCCAGCACTTCGGCGACGGCTTGAAACAAGTCCGCGGGGATCGTATCCCCGATTTCAGTTCGTTGAAACAGCGCCCGTGCCAGCGGCTTGTTTTCCATAGTCATCACGCCATGCTCCTTGGCGATTTCTTTAATGCGGAGCGCCACATAGTCCTGCCCTTTGGCAATGACTTGCGGGGCATCCATGGTGGATCCGTCATACTTCAGAGCGACCGCAAAATGGGTCGGGTTGGTGATGATTACGTCGGCCTTTGGCACTTCCTGCATCATTCGCTGCAGGGCCATCCGGCGCTGACGCTCCCGAATTTTCCCCTTAATCATCGGGTCGCCTTCCATTTTCTTGTACTCATCTTTAATGTCCTGCTTCGACATCTTCAGGTTCTTCTCGTGTTCATACCGCTGATACATATAATCCAGAGCGGCGAGCACGATTAATGCCGCTGCGATTTTGATCCCTAAATTCATCGTCAGCTGGGCGGTGAAATGAAACGTATCATCGACTGGCAAATGCCCCAGTGCGGATAAGCTTCCGCGGTATCCCCAGATCGTTGAATAGACAAGATATCCAATAATCAGCAGCTTAAAAAGCGTCTTGAGAAATTCCACCAGCGACCGCATCGAAAAAATGTTTTTAAACCCTTTGATCGGACTTAGCTTGCTGAACTTCATTTTGAGCGGTTCCCCGATAAACAGGAAACCGATCTGCGCGTAATTGGCAACAACCGCCACTACTACAACGACCAAGAAAATTGGAGCCAACAGCAGTAGCACTTGAACCGCGTAATCCCCCATCATGGTCATTACGTTCGTCTGCGTCACGTCCATCGACAACCGATGATAGAATACGTCTACGAACAGGCCGATCAATCTCTCCTTGATGAAATCGGAAAATGCCATCAGACATAAGAAACCAGCCATCAACAGCAAGGCCCCGGTCAACTCCTGGCTTTTGGCCACCTGACCCTTCTTGCGGGCGTCCTGACGTTTCTTCGGAGTCGCTTTTTCCGTCTTTTCACCGGCGAACAGCTGCAGATCAAGCGAATACCGATATGACATAGCGATCCCCCATCCTACTTCGGCCTTTGTCCAATCGTACCGAGCAGATCATGCAATGCACGGAACAGCACCTCGAACAAAGATTGAAACGCAACGATAAAGCCGGGCACAAGCAGCAGCAGTACCAGTAACCCCACGATGATTTTTACCGGAATCCCGATAACGAAGATATTGAATTGCGGAGCCGTACGAGCCAAGAACCCCAGCGCCACATCGGTAACGAACAAGGCGACGACAAGCGGGGCCGACATTTGGAAAGCCAGCATAAACGCCTGGCCGAAGGTTCGAACGAGAAATTCCGCCAGATCCCCATTGTAAATTTGTTGGAACAGATGGTTGGATAACGGAATCCAGTTATAGCTTCGAATGACCGCATCCAGCAAATAATGATGTCCGTTCATGCTAAGGAACATCAACGTCGCGAAGATATACTTCAGGTTGCCTAGAACTGGCGCCGATGCTCCGGTCATGGGGTCGATTACATTCGCGATCCCGAAGCCGATTTGAACATCGATAAAAGAACCGGCCATCTGAACAACGGAAAAAATCAAATTCGCGACATACCCCATCAGCAGACCCACTAACACCTCGCGAATAATAAACAACACGTATCCCAAATCATTAGGTAATGCTTGATTCGGCCCAAGAGTCAATAGAATAACGACCGCGATGATTCCAGAGAAACCTACCTTGAACGTAGTCGGCACCGATCGAGATGAAAAAATCGGTGAAACTACAAAAAAGGCTGTCATTCGACAGAAAATAAGCATAAAAGTAGAAATTCCGTGCAATAAAGTATCCATCATTTCTGCAACCTAACCGATATAACTTGATAGATTGTTTAGAATTCCATAAGTAAAGTCTACCAGCGTCGTCAGAATCCAAGGACCAAATAACAACAAAGCGATTAAAATAGCAATAATTTTGGGAACGAAGGCAAGCGTCTGCTCCTGAATTTGGGTCGTTGCTTGAAAAATACTTACCAGGAGCCCCACCACGAGACCGATCAACAGCATCGGCGCGCTGACTTTCAACACGGTATAAACGGCTTGTCCGGCCAAACCGATAATAAATTCCGAACTCATCAACCGCTTCTCCTTCCCTGAATCAAGCCTTTTCCTGTAATCCTAGGTATTGAAGCTAACCAACAGTGACTTCACGATCAAATACCAACCATCCACCAGCACGAACAGCAAAATCTTGAACGGCAGCGAGATCATGACCGGCGGCAGCATCATCATCCCCATCGCCATAAGCACGCTGGATACGACGATATCGATAATCAGAAAAGGGATAAAGATCATAAAGCCCATTTGAAACGCCGTTTTCAGTTCACTAATAGCAAAAGCCGGCACCATTACCGTGAGCGGGATATCTTCATAACTCTTGGGTTTCTCCATTTTGGTATAACCCATAAACAGCTGAAGATCCTTGGTTCTCGTATGGGTGTACATGAACTTCTTCATGGGAACCGCCGCTTTGTCCAACGCTTCCGTCTGGGTGATTTCCCCTTTGATATAAGGTTGAACCGCCACCTCGTTGATCGTGGTGAGCGTTGGGCTCATGACGAATAAGGTTAAGAACAAGGCGAGTCCGATCAACACCTGGTTTGGCGGCATCTGCTGCGTCCCCAAGGAATTGCGGACAAACCCCAGCACTACGACGATTCGGGTAAAGCTGGTCATCAATACGAGGATCGCCGGCGCAATGCTAAGCACCGTGATCAACAAAATAATCGACAACGAGCTGGTACCTGGCGCCCCGCCCGAATCCGAATTTCCGATTTGGATCCCGATATTCGGAATCGGGTCAACCGGTTCGGCCGATGCTACGGAGACCGCGAGTATGCTCCATATCGTCAGCAGCAAGCTGACAATCAACAATTTTCTCTTCATGACTCCCTCGACCGATCTGTAGAATGTTCTTCCGGTTCCTGCAATAGCTCTTCCATTTGCCGTTTCCGGTCCGGCATCTTCCGCAGCTGCGATTGAAACACCTCATGGAAAGCGACTTCGTCCAGCTCTTCTTCCTCTCGAGGCGGTTCTTTGCGAAAGCGGGAGATCAAGCCGGACAAGGTCGACGACAATCCGGCAAATTCAGAGCCTTCTTCTTCGAAGGCTTGTACCAATAGAGCTACCTCGTCCGGGCCGGATATTTTGTCCACCAAGGAAATATCCTCGCCGACACCCACAAGATAGATGCTCCCCCCGAGTTCAATCACTTGCAGGGATTTGTTCGGTCCGAGGCCAATGGCTCCCAAAGTACGAATCGCGCGACTCTGGGACAAATACCGGTTCCTTTTGCCAAGAAAACGGACCAGTAAGACGATTAGAGCAATGATCAGGCCAAGAACTACGATGACGGTAAACAAGTTCCCCCAAAGGTTGACATCCCCAGCACTGTTCAGGGGAGACTCCTGCGGATTATTCATCGCTTAGCTTACACCCCAAGCGTTTTGTTAATCGCTTCGATCACCCGGTCGGATTGGAATGGCTTCACGATAAAGTCTTTCGCCCCGGCTTGAATCGCATCGATCACCATCGCTTGTTGACCCATCGCAGAGCACATAATCACTCTGGCATTGGAATCCAATTTTCTGATTTCCTTGAGTGCAGCAATACCGTCCATCTCTGGCATCGTAATGTCCATAGTCACAAGATCAGGATGCAATTCTTTGAACTTTTCAACCGCTTGCGCACCATCCTGGGCTTCGCCAACCACTTCAAACCCATTTTTTGTTAAAATGTCCCGGATCATCATTCTCATAAATGCTGCATCGTCTACGATAAGAATTCGGTTAGCCATTGATATAAAATCCTCCCTAAACTTCTACTATTGTAATTTTTGAATGCGGTCCCACTGGCTTACGATATCCGTGACGCGTACGCCGAAGTTCTCATCGATGACGACAACTTCGCCTTTGGCGATCAATTTGTTGTTGACCAGAATATCCACGGGCTCACCGGCGAGCTTGTCCAGTTCGATAATGGAGCCTTGGGACAGTTCCAGGATATCTTTAATTTGCCGTTGGGTCCTTCCTAATTCTACGGTGACTTTAAGGGGTATGTCCATCAATAAGTTCAAATTATTTTCGTCTACATGTTGAAAGGATGGATTCCCCAAATTTGCGAATTGTACAGGTTGTACATTCAAATTACGCCCCGGTGCGGTTCCGTAGTGATGCGGTTCGCCGTAAGGTTGACCTTGGGGTGGATACCCGTAAGGCGCCGGCTGCCCGTAACCATATCCCTCTTGCATTGGCGGTTGTTGCATCGGCGGCTGCTGCATCGGTTGTGACGGCACAGGAGGCTGTTGATAAGCCGCAGGGGCTTCAGGTTGAGGCGCAGGGGGAGCGGCTGCCGCAGCGCTTTCCTTCGCACCTGTATTCGCCTCGGTTGTAGAACCGCTGATCAGGCTCTCCACCATTTCTTTGGCGAACTTCACAGTGAGCAGTTGCATGATCGTCGAGTCGATCAAATCTCCGATCGTTAAACGGAAAGAGATTTTGATTAACGGATCCGCTGCTGGCAAACTGCCCAGCCCATGCCCATTAGACATGTTAAGAATATCTATTCCTGGTGGTGAAATATTCACAAACCGATTAAATATAGTAGACATCGAAGTGGCAGATGATCCCATCATCTGGTTCATGGCTTCCTGCACAGCGCTGATATGAATCTCGTTCAGTTCCTCATCCGCAGGGTTTCCTTCCCCACCAAGCATTAAATCGGCAATAACTTGTGCATCCCGTGTCTTGATAACCAGTGAATTCATTCCTTCAAAACCGTCAACATATTCGACATGGATGGCTACATGCGGTTTTGGGAATTCGGCTTCGAACTGGGAACGGGTGATTACGGAAACCTTTGGAGTCGTGATATCCACTTTTTTATTCAACAAAGTCGATAATGCCGTCGCTGCGCTACCAAAAGTGATATTTCCGATTTCCCCTAGTGCATCTTGTTCCAATGGAGTCAACACATCATCAACCGTTGGCTCAGATGAAGCTTCTTGATTCGCCTGTTTGAGTAAAGCATCGATTTCTTCTTGGGACAAATAATCTTTACTCGTCAATCTCCTCAACTCCTTCGTTGACAATTTCATCAATTTGTACGGCAACCCGTTCCTTCACGGTTCCTGGGCTTCCGATATATTTTAGCCTGTCGCCAATCCTAATTTGCAGACCTTCTTGGACAGGTTTATTTAGTGAGATTACATCGCCAACGGACAAACCTAGAAATTCGCGCACCGTGATCTGCGATTCACCCAACTCCGCAATAATCGGCAGATTGGCTCTATTCACACGGTTTCGTAACGCATCGACCTCTTCTGGAATGCGCGATTTTTTCTGAGACACGAACCAATGATGTACCGACAGTTTAGGCATGACCGGTTCAATTACAACATGAGGAATACAGAGATTGATCATTCCAGTTGTATCGCCTATTTTCGTACTCAGTGATATGAGCGCTATCGTTTCGTTAGGGGAAACGATCTGCATGAATTGTGGATTCGTCTCCAATGCTTCCATGCGCGGGCTGATATCTACTATGGTTCGCCAAGCCTCCTGCAAACTCTCGAAAGCTCTACTAAATATGCGCTCCATGATGATCGTTTCAATTTCGGTTAACGACCCAATCTTTGAAGGTGCGACTCCTATTCCGCCGAGCAGTCGGTCCAGCATAGCAAATGCGACGTTGGGATGCACCTCCAACACCATTCTTCCTTCCAGCGGCTCTGCTTCAAAAATGTTCAGGATCGTCATTTTGGGAATGGAGCGAATAAACTCGTCATATGGAAGCTGCTCGACCTGCACGACGTTGATTTGTACGAACGTACGCAACTGAGCTGAAAAATAGGTGGTGAGATAACGGGCAAAGTTCTCATGAATCCGGGTCAAGCTCCGGATATGATCTTTGGAGAATCTCACAGCTCGCTTAAAATCGTAGGAGCGGATCTTCTTCTGCGTCTCTTCCTTTTTCAGTTCCTCGGCATCCATTTCGCCCGACGATAACGCAGCAAGCAGCGCATCGATCTCGTTCTGCGACAACACATCAACCAAACATCTCACCCCCTTAGAAAAATCCGTATTCGTTCGATATTATTTAAATCGTCGTCATAATGAAGTCGGTAATATCGATTTGAATCAATTTCCCTTCCGGCAGCGACTTGTTGATCAGGTTGAGCAATTTGGAGCTCAGATTGTCTTTCCCCAATGCACCCGTCAAATCTTCCGGCTTGGTATCCGCCAACGTTTTGATGATAATCGGTTTGATTTTGTAATCCTTGATTTTGTCGAAGGCTTCTTTGGAAGCTTCACTATCCAACTGGAAAGCAAAGTCGATAACCACCACGTAATCCGGTTCGGACAAATTCGTCTTGATGTCGTCGATCGTTGAAGTAACCTTGACGATTTCATCCACTGACAATTTCGCTGGTTCCGCTACACTGTTCACAGCGGCGTTCACTTCGGTACCCGGCGCGGGCTTGTTCATTTGATTCACCAGCAGGAAGGCGGCCAATACGATCAGAGTGATTGCAAGCAAAATCGTAATCAGCCAAGGCAACATTTTCTTCATGACCATTCCTCCGTTTGTTGCACTTTAATAGTTGCTGCGTGGATGCCGATTTCCCGATAATACGCTTGGATCATCGCGATAACCTCGGCCGCCTTCTCCAGCACGATAATACGCTTCCCTGTGATCAGGGTGACGTAAGTATCCGGTGTTTCTTCCACGGTCTCAATCATGATGGCGTTCAGCCACATTTGTGAACCGTTTAAGCGTGTTACTGAAATCATGATTTCCCTCCTAAGCGATCAAGGAGCGGGGATAACAGCCGGGGAAAGGTTCACCCCTCCCCGGCTACCCCTTCGCTTAACGTTTCAGATTAACGACTTCCTGAAGCACTTCGTCGGAGGTTGTGATAATCCGCGAATTAGCTTGGAATCCCCGCTGGGCCACGATCATCTCAGTGAATTCCGAGGTCAGCTCAACGTTGGACATTTCCAATTCGCCAACAACGAGAGCGCCGGCTCCGTTAGTGTTCGGGGTCGTGTATCCCGCATCAATCTCTCCATCCGCAATCGCATTGGTTGTCACGCGATAAAGATTTCCTCCGATTTTTTCCAATCCCGCAGGATTCGTAACCTTGGCCAGGCCAATCGGGCCGACGGTAGCAGTCGTTCCGTCAGTTAGTTTGGTTGTGATTGTGCCATCCGCCGAGATGGAAAAGGCGGTTACATCACCATCAACAATCGGTTCAAGCACATCTCCGGCGTTATTGCAAACTAATAATCCATCGGCAGTGACCAGTTGGCCCAGCGCATCAACTTGGAAATTCCCAGCCCTTGTCAAGAAGGGCACCTCTTGATCATCGCTCAGCTTAACCAGGAAAAAGCCGTCCCCGTCAATCCGCAGATCAAGGGGGTTATTCGTCGTCATTGCGCTGCCCCCGGTATGGATGGTGTCAATGGAACCGATGGAAGTTCCCAGACCGATTTGTCTGGCATTCACCCCTCCGACGGTTCCTTCCTCCGGAGTGGTAACGCCGCTGATGGTTTGGCTCATAATATCCTTAAACATGACGCGACCCGTTTTGAAGCCTACCGTATTTACGTTCGCAATATTGTTGCCGATGACGTCCAGCTTTGTTTGAAAACCGCGCATCCCGGAAACGCCAGAATACATTGATCTTAACATGTGTGCTCATTCCTTCCATTATCAAATAGCTTGCTTCGGCAGCTTCAGTCGATCCGCTGCCGCTTGGCTCCCGTATCCGGTCCAGCCATACTAAGAAATGATGACGGCGCTGTCGATTTGAGTGAACACGTTATCCTTCATGCTGCTGCCGTCCATCGCGGTCACGACGGTTCGATTATTCACGTTGACGATGAGAGCCATGTCTTTCAATAAAATCAGCGAATCCTTCGCTCCCTTTGCCGCTGCGCTGTCAATGGCTGATTCGATTTGATGAAGCTGCTCCGGCTTGAGCTCGATCCCGCGTTGTTCCAACCGCTTCACGGCATGATTGCTGAAGTGGACCAGCCGGTCCTCCAGCATTTCCTTGAAACGGGTACCTGCTGGATTCGCCGGTGTACTCTTGCTTGGCGTCAGCGCACTAGGCCCGATTCTGCCCGTGTAAAGCTGCCCTACTCGGATCGGTTCGTTCATGACGGATCCGCTCCTTGACCGGCTTCGTCTGATTCTTCGGCAGGCTCGCGCACTTGTTCGATATCGGAGATCTTAATTTCCTTATCCCCAACCTTGACGTAATGAACGCCGTCCCGAACAAGGATGGAATCCACTATTCCGCTTGCCTTCTCGACGATCACTTCCCCTTTCCCGGTAGCTACATCGTAATTGCCCGTTTTGGTTTCAATGACCCAGGCAACCTCTTTCCCGATCAATCCGGAGTCATTACCTAAAGATTGGCCTAGTTTAGATAGTTGCTCAGAGATATTGGTCAATTGCTCTACCGATGTAAACTGGGCCATCTGAGCGACCATCTGCGAATTGTCCATCGGAGACATTGGATCTTGATATTGCATTTGGGTCATCATCAATTTAAGAAAAGCGTCTTTGCCCAACTTGTTGTCGATCTTGCTGTTTTTTTCAACATTGCTCTGCGCATAATTGGGCCAACTTACTGTGGGAGTATACGTACCAGCCACGGAGAAACCTCCTTTCAACTAATCTCAGGCACGCGCCACAAAGGAACTGCCGTAGTTTTGCTCTTTGGCTCTCACCTCGGCGACCCATTCGTTCCAATCCTCATTCAGGTCACGAATGGCAAGGGTCTCGTCCTCTGTCAGCGGGCGGCGTTTCTCGCTTTGCTGCTGCCCTGCTCCTCCGCCAGATTGTCTGCCGTCATGGTACATATGGGAAGACATTGACGTATTTTGCGTGACTTCCAGTTTGCTTACTTGAAGACCTTGAGACTGTAGTGCCGATCTAAGCTGCGCCATCTGCTGTTCCAGCGATTCCTTGGCAAATGCATGCTCCGTCATGAATTGGGCGGTCAGTTGTCCGTTTTGCATAGTAATCCGCACGTCAACTTGTCCCAAATGCTCCGGATAAAGCGAGATTCTCGCCTCGGATACACCTTTCAGATTCACGATATCCAGCTTGTTAACCAGGAAACCGCTCATTTCTTTGGCGAAATGCTCAACCGGTACAGGCTTGGCTACATGTTTTACCGGCATGATGCCGCTGTCGCGGATTGCGAGTTGTCCTGCAGTCACGATTTGTCCCGTTGGAACAGGATCCGCTGGGTCTTTGGCTTCGGCCGTCAAATTGTCAACGGCTGCTTCAGTTTCATTTGCCTGCTTGTGAATGTAAGCTGCAGGGTTGACCCATTTAATGTTGTGCTGAGTGTTTCGAGCGTCTCCTTGGTTGCCCGAGCCGCCCTGCGAATTTGCTCCGGCTCCTTGATCCGCTGTCAGGACTCGTGCTTGGATCCCGGTCAAATTGGCTCCTTTATCCCCGTTCGGCTTCGTGTCCACCGTTTCGGGAATGGCATCCAACAGGCCTTGCAGCGCATCCAGCATCGTACCGGCTTGTCCCTGCGCGCTTGCAGACAACTTAACAGCATCGGCATTCGATCCCCCGGCAGTCTGCAGTTGAACCAACACATCCTGGATCGCAAATCGCATCGTCTCCGGCTGTTGCGCCAGTACGGGCAGTTCATTCGCCCCTTCCGACAACGTTCCCGCTCCTTGAGGCGTGTTCGTCTGCAGCAATAAGGTTTGGACCTGTTGCAGCCAGCCTTGCAGCGCCGCCATCAGCGAAGGATCCGCTTGAAGAGCATCGTCCAATTTAGGCAATTGCTTCAGCAAGCCTTCGATCATAGCCGCGAGCGAGCTTTCCGTTGCATCGGAAGACGCGGAGTCCGCGCTCATCTGTAATCCGGCTAACGTCAACAGCTGGGAAGAGGTTTGTCCTTCCTGCGGCTGGGCGTTGCCAAGCAACATGGAAAGCAGCTTCTGATCGAAAGACAAAGCTGCATTCTGCCCTGCATCTGCCTTGCCTGTCGCCCCATACCATAACGAGTTCGCGCCCCCGGATTTGCTTACATTTACTTGGGTTACGGATTGACTCATCTTGTTCTCACCTCCTTTCAAGATTAAATGAACGTACTGTTTATTTACTTACCAGTTGATTCAGGATCTTTACCGATGTCTTCTCGTCGGATTTCGCCATCTCCGCCAAGATTTTCGAGCGGGTCGTTCCGTTGACCGATTTCATGATCTTAAGCGCCTTCTCAGGACTCAGCTTATACGTTTGCAACACCAGCTTGGCGGCATCCGCCGCAGCCATTGAGGAGAAGGTCTGGCTCAGCTCAGTATCATTCAGCCCCGTACTGGTTGCAGCAGCGGTGTCTGCGGCAGCTTCCATTTTCAGTCTGGATTGCAGCGCGGCGATTGCCAAGTCCTCGGACGTATTGACATCCTTCAGCTTAATTGAAATATCAGCCGCCTTTTGCGGATCCATCTTTTCCAAAATAGCCACTTTGTTCTCATTACCCATCACACTCAGCATTTGCAGCGTTTCTTCGGTCGTCAGTTTATCGAAAATCGCCGCTGCTTTGCTTGGGCTCATTTCCGCATACAGATTGGCAAGTTTCTTAACTTCCTTCTGATAGGCTTCCGCTTCCGCCGATTGCTCCCGAGAGCTCTTTTCCTGCTGTACCGCGGTCAACTGATCTTGCAACTCTTTGACCTTCTCCTGCTGCTCGGCTGCTTGCTGATTTGCAGTTTGCAGCTCTGCCTGCTGTTTGGCCAACTGGTCCTTGAGCTCCTTCACGGTGGCATCGGTGCTCTCCTGCTGCTTCTGCTCTTTCTTCTCCGCTTGGACCGGCTCCCCTTCAGAAGTCACAGGATCCGGAACCAGATTCTTTATCACAGGAATTCGATTTCCCCAATCAATCAGTGTGTTGCGGAAGTCTATATTGAATAATGTTAATAACACGCCTAGGAGAACGACCGTAAATAGAATCGGAGTCATAAAGAACAGAAAACGCGAAAACCCGCCCCCTGATTCCTCTTCCAACTCATCGTCCAGCACTGTCTTTGCCATCTCTATCCCTCCTTCGAACAACCGTATGGGCGCCCGCCGTCATGATCGGGCTCTCATGGCGAACCGGACTGTAGCCATTTCATCCAGCTCGTTTTGTTCCCGAAGAAGCATTTCGTGCTGAAATTTGTCCATGGCTTTCTCTTTCGCTTTAAGCCAAACCTTTTCGTCCAGCATTTTACCCTTTAAAATAGCCTTCTTGCGGTCTACATTCTGTTCAGCCAAGTGAATATCAGCTAGCTTCCGTTCGATCGCCTGGTCCATATAATCCATGTATCGTTGAAGTTCCTGCAATTTGATCATGGAGGCGGTGTTCTCCGCTTCCGCTGCGATCACCGCTGCGGTGGCGGCCTTCTCCTCCAGCAACTGCTCCAACGAGCGCTGCTCCGATTGAAGCTCGCCTACGGCGGCGGACAACATCCACTCCGCCTGCGTTTTTTCGTTGGATTTCAAATCTACTACTTTTTGATAGACGTACCGGAACCTCATACTTTACGTTTCATCTCCTTGCGAATTCCGAAATTAACCGTTCCTGGACCTCGGCAAGCGTTACCTTCTCGTTAACCTTCTGTTTCGTAAAGCTCCATATATCCTGGATTGCGTCGATCGCTTCATCAATGTCAGCGTTGGAACCTGGTTGATAGGCCCCGATATTGATTAAATCCTCGGAATCCTTATAAACCGCCATCAAGCGTTTCAGATTCTCGGCCGCATCATTCTGCTCATCCGTCACGATATCTTTCATCACCCGGCTGATGCTGGCCAGAATATCGATCGCAGGAAAATGCCCCTTATTGGCAATTCCGCGGTTCAGAACGATGTGTCCATCCAAAATGCCGCGAACGGCGTCGGCAATCGGTTCATTCATATCGTCACCGTCAACAAGCACGGTGTAGAAGGCGGTGATCGAACCTGCCGGCCCCGTCCCTGCCCGTTCCATCAGCTTTGGCAAGGCAGCAAACACGGAAGGGGTATAGCCGCGCATAGCCGGCGGTTCCCCAACGGCCAGCCCCACTTCACGCAAAGCCATTGCATAACGGGTCACGGAATCCATCATCAACATGACGTTAAGCCCGCGATCGCGGAAGTACTCGGCGATCGTCGTTGCAATCAAAGCTCCCTTCATCCGAATCAAAGCCGGCTGATCAGAGGTTGCTACGATCACGACGGAGCGCTCCAATCCTTCAGGACCCAGGTCCCGCTCAATAAAATCAAGCACCTCGCGGCCGCGTTCCCCAACGAGCGCAATCACGTTAACGTCTGCCGATGTATTCCGGGCAATCATGCCCATCAAGGTACTCTTCCCGACCCCGGAACCGGCGAAAATCCCCACGCGTTGTCCCTTGCCGATCGTCAGCAAACCATCGATGGCCCGCACCCCGATCCCGATAGGTTCGACGACCCTGGGTCGATTCAGCGGATTGATCGGTTTGCTGTGGGTTGAGTAATGGCTCATTCGCGATGGAAGCAGCGAGCCGTCCAGCGGTTGTCCCAAGCCGTCCAGCACTTTGCCAAGCAGCTCGGAGCCCACCTGAACGGTCAGCGGTTTGCCGGTCCCGACAACATCACAGCCGGGACCGATCGCTTGCAGATCCCCCAGCGGCATGAGCAGCACCTTATTGTCCCGAAACCCCACAACTTCGGCCTGCAGAGGTTGAGCCGCTTTGCTCGGATAGATATAGCACAGATCGCCAATGCTGGCGTCCGGGCCTTCGGATTCGACCATCAGCCCGATGACCTGGGTCACCTTCCCGTTGATTCGGATCGGGTCAAGCTGCCTGAGATGATCGATATAACGTTCAGCTTTCAAACTCGTCATTCGCTTGCCCCCGCTCCTCCGTATGTAGAGAAACCCGCAACAATTCTTTTTTGATCTCCGATAATTGGGTATCGATTCTGGCGTCAACGCTGCCGAAGGAGGAGCGAATGACGCAGCCGCGATCCTTCACCGTCGGATCCGGTAAAATCTGAAGTTCAGCCTGCGAGTCAATCGCCAGGCTGAGCTCTTCCCTCGCTGCCTGCACGAAAGCAAAATCGCTTGGCGAAACGCACAATGTCAGGACTCCTTGCTCCCGTTTGCGCGCCAGGCTCTTCTTGATCAGATCCAAAGCGTATTGCGGTTCAAGTTCAAGCTGCTTGTCGATAATTTTCTCAGCAATCGCACAGCTTAGTTCGACCACGAAAGGTTCGGCCTCCTGAATAATCCGTTCCTTCTCGACATAAGCCTGCTGCAGCACCGAACCGGCTTCATTCATCATCTCGTCAATTTGGGTCCGCATTGCCTGCTCGGCTTGGGTCTTCCCTTCCTCATAGCCCTGACTGAAACCTTCCGCCTTCAACGCTTCAATCATCTGTTCATCCTGTTCCCGGCGCTCTTGCCACCAGGCTTCAATCTGCTGGCGGGCTTCGGCCAATAAGCGCTCCGCTTCCTCTGAAGCTTCCCTGACCTGACGCTCGGCGAACTCCTTGGCATCGGCCAGCATCTGACGTCTGGTTTCTTCTGCGGCAAGATCTTCAGCGCTGGGTCCATGGACGGCGATGGATTCGGACGATGCCGGCGGAGATTCCTCTGCCGCCGGATGGACCTTGGCCAAATTCAGCTGTTTTAAAATTTCAACCGGTACGTATTGAGACACCTTGATCAAATTAGACAATGATGTCATCTCCTCCGCCGCGGGCGATAATAATCTCACCAGCTTCTTCCAATCTGCGGATTGTAGCTACGATGCGGGTTTGCGCTTCTTCCACATCACGCAGCCGCACCGGTCCCATGTATTCCATTTCTTCCTTGAACGTCTCGGACATCCGCTTCGACATGTTGCGGAAGACCGCCTCGCGAACTTCTTCGCTGGCCACTTTGAGGGCCAACTGCAGGTCGGCGTTCTCGATATCGCGGATAATCCGTTGGATGGAACGGTTGTCGATGTTGACGATATCTTCGAACACGAACATCCGCTTCTTGATTTCTTCGGCCAGCTCTGGATCTTGAATCTCCAGCGAGTCGAGAATCGTTCTTTCCGTTCCTCGGTCAACGCCATTGAGAATCTGTACGATGGATTCGATCCCGCCTGCACTGGTGTAATCCTGCGTCACCGTAGCAGAGAGTTTCTGCTCAAGAACGCGCTCAACCTGCGCGATGACTTCCGGCGACGTGCTGTCCATAACCGCAATTCTTCTGGCGACCTCCGCCTGTTTCTCCTGCGGCAGCGAGGACAAGATCGCAGCAGCCTGCTCGAATTGCAAATAAGACAACACCAAAGCGATCGTTTGAGCATTTTCGTTTTGGATAAAGTTGAGAATTTGATTCGGATCTGCTTTACGGGCGAAATCGAAAGGCCGTACCTGCAAGGTAGCGGTCAGACGGTTGATAATATCCACCGCCTTCGATTGGCCCAGCGCCTTCTCCAGAATCTCCTTGGCGTAATTGATGCCGCCTTGCGTAATATATTCCTGGGCCAGGCAGATCTGGTGAAATTCCGCCATGATCATTTCTTTCTCGGCACCGTCGACTTTACGGACATTGGCAATCTCCAATGTGAGTTGTTCGATTTCATCATCCCGCAAGTGCTTGAAAATCTGCGCAGACACCTCGGGTCCTAACGTAATTAATAAGATAGCTGCCTTCTGTCTCCCGCTTAACCCCGGGCTCGCTGTTTTTGACAATGCGTTCACCTCTATTCATCCGCCAACCAAGTGCGAAGCAAGTTAACGAATTCGTCAGGCTTCTTCTTGGCCAACGTCTCCAGTTGTTTGCGCACTTGGTTTTCATTCGTGACTGAATCCAAATTAATGGATGGGAACTCCGGCGTAAGAGGCAAGGCGATATCTTCTTCCTCTTCTGTCGTTTGCTTGCGGCGGCGGAACAACACAATCCCGAGACCTGCCAGTGCAAGCAGAGCCGCGCCCCCAACTCCCCATACCAACGGGCTGGATAAACTCAAGCCGGCCTTTTGGGCAGCGTCCGAATGGAATGGCTGAGACAATACCGCAACTTTTCTCTGCAATTCTTCGTCTGTATATGTAGTACCGGAGTCAGCCAAGTAGGATCCCACGATATTTTTCAAAATGTTTTCGATCGCGGTCCGGGTATTTTCATCTAATGTTTCCTGACCTTCGGGTGGTTCAACGGCCACATTGATGGTTAAATCTTTTATGACGTAGGGACTAGCAACAATGTCCTTGGTAATTCGATTGACTTCATAGTTAATCGTCGACGAACTTTCTTCCGAAGACGATCCTCCGTTTGTTTCCGTTGAAGGGTAATTGACGACATCTTCTTCGCCAGTACCGGGAACACCGCTAGTCGGACCAGCCGCCCCGGTATAGCTCTTTTGCACTTTTTGTGCACTGATTTCGATTCCCTTCATATTTTCGGTATCTACCGGAGTAACCAGGTTGTCCTTCTGACTCACTTGGTCGAAATTGAGCTTCGAAGCAACCAGCACTTCAATCTTCTCCGGACCGGTCAGCCGGGAGAGGAATTGCTTCACGCTTTGGCGCACATCGCTTTCAAATTTCTTCTGCAGCGCCATGTTCTCCTGAACTGCCGTAGTCAGTGAACCCGTTGCTCCGCCTTGCCCGCTTGGGAGCAATACGGTATCGTCACTCGAGGAGAGCGAGATATTCTCTACCGGCAAGTTGGGAACCGAGGTTTTCACCAAGTTGAAATATCCGTCGACAGCTTCCTGATTCGGCCGGTACCCCGGCTTGAACGAGAGGACGATCGAAGCCGTTGCTTTCTCCTGCTCTTCCGGACTGGCGAACACGTTCTCCGTCGGGAGGTTAATAAGGACCTTGGCATCCTGGATTCCCTGCATTTTCTTTAACAGTTGTTCCACTTCACCATTCAGGGCGCTTTTGTACTTGACATTAAATTCATTATCCGTCATCCCGATCAAGGAAGAGCTCTCGTTAAAAGCTTCTAACCCGATCGACCCGTTCTGCACGATTCCTTGCGAGCCAACATCGACCTTAACCTTTGCCGCATTCTTGCTGGGCACCGAGATCGTTGTGCCGTCCGGTCCGAGCTTATACGGAATTCCGCTGGATTCCAGATATTTGATAATCCCTGCTGCATCGGTCGAATCCAAGCCCGTAAAGGCCACGTCGTATTCCGTTTTAGAGAATTGAATCGTCAGCAGGATGATGGCGAGCAGGACAAAAGCCACCGTTGAGATCAATAAAGTTTTTTGTTTTTTGCTAAATTGGCTCCAGTACCCTACCAATCGATCACGGTACTGTGTAATTCTCTCATTCACAATGTCACCTCATCCGAAGCATGTTTCAATCCTTAAATTTGCGTACGCATGATCTCTTGGTAAGCTTCGATCACTTTATTCCGGACTTGCGTAGTCAGTTGCAAACTTAACAAGGCTTGCTCCGAGGCGATCATCATCTCGTCTGCATTTACTTTACCTAATAGAAATTGATTGTTTACCTGTTGTGCATTGGTTTCTTGGGCGGCGACACCTTCCAGCGCATCGCTCAAAAAGGAACTGAATTGCTTCATGGATTCCGCTGGCGTGAGATTCTGCGAATTGCTGGAGGTCTGCACCCCTGTCAGCGGTTTTAAGGAGTCAAAGCTCATTCTCTCGATCAACGTACAACACTCCTAACTACGAATTATGTAGGTCAATTTCTAGTCTATTTACCGATCTGCAAGGCCTTGGTAAACATCGCCTTACTGGCGTTAAGCGCCGTAATGTTAGCTTCATAAGAACGGGTTGCCGAAATCATATCGACCATCTCTTTCAAAACATCAACATTCGGCATATAGACGTACCCTTCGCTGTCCGCATCTGGGTGTGTCGGGTTATAAACCGGTTTAAATGGCGAGGGATCCTCTTGGATCTTCGTGATTTTCACCCCTTGACTGCTTGCATCCTTCCCGATAGCCGCATTCAAGGCATTGTCGAAACCCATTTCCTTCGGTGCCATGACCACCGTTTTACGTCGATAAGGAACGGCCTTTCCGTCCTCAATCTTGGCTCGAGTCACATCGGCATTGGCGATATTGGAGGAAATCACATCCATGCGAAGCCGTTGTGCGGTTAATGCGGAAGAACTAATCCCAAAACTATTGTTAATGTTCAACGCCGATTATCTCCCTTCCACAGCGGTGCGTTTCATTTTAATCAGATAGTTCATTTGTTCGACATAAGCGTTATATCTCAGCTGATTTTCTGCGAGCTTGGTCATTTCACTGTCGATGTCAACATTATTCTGATTGTTGTTCATCGCTGTACTTTGGTCCATCTTAACTACCGGTTCAGGAACCTCGTTCGTTGGTCCTATTACGAAATGCCTCACATCTGTCCGTTTTCCTCGTAGCGCAGGAATACCATCGTTCATTTCAGCTTGCAGCATGCTCTCAAAAGACACGCTGGAACGCTTAAAGTAAGGGGTGTCTACATTCGCAATATTATTGATCATAACCCCTTGCCTTAAATTCGCGGCCTGGATTGCGGTTTCAAGCCTGTCATAGCCCAGTCCGTTTAACAACTGCACTTTAGTTCCCCCCTTTGGCTCATCCGATCTTAATCATTAATGATTCTACAAACAATAGACAAATCCTCTTTTTTCGACATTTTTTTGCTAATTATTGTCTTTCTTCTTGTCTTTCTTACGTCCTAGACATGAATCCTGTTCTATAATGTCATATATCCTAAGTTTCAGGGAGATTC
This sequence comes from Paenibacillus phocaeensis, assembly GCF_900021165.1. Lineage (GTDB taxonomy): Bacteria > Bacillota > Bacilli > Paenibacillales > Paenibacillaceae > Fontibacillus > Fontibacillus phocaensis. The sequence goes on from NZ_FCOQ01000027.1 coordinate 22,747, forward strand.
GACATTATTACAATAAGAAAAAAGCCCTATCTTTCAATATTTTAACACTGGATTTGGTCAAAAATGAAATTTTTACATATTAATCGTCAAAATCCAACAAAATCCAATTGCATGAATATCAATTACTTTTCTTGGAATTAACAAAGACCACCCGCCTGTGATGGCGAAGTGGCCCTTATTTGTCAATATTGTGAAAATCGGATCAGGTCCTAGTACATTTCGACCGCAACTCGCAATATAGAAGTCTGATTTACAAAATAAATTGACTCAGGTCACGATCCTGGGCAATATTTCCTAGTTTTTCCTTCACATATTCCGGTGTGATCACCATTTTGTCGAGCGTCAGCTCCGGCGCTTCAAAAGAGAGATCCTCCAGCAGTTTTTCCAGAATCGTGTGCAGCCGCCGGGCACCGATATTTTCGGTATTTGTGTTGACTGTAGCCGCAATACGAGCGATCTCATGGATCGCGGCATCCGAGAACTCGATTTCCAAATCTTCTGTACGCAGCAACTCAATATACTGTTTGGTCAAAGCGTTCTCCGGTTCGGTTAGGATCGACACAAAATCCTCCAGCGATAAGCTGCTTAGCTCAACCCGGATCGGGAACCGCCCCTGAAGTTCAGGAATCAAATCGGACGGTTTGGCAATATGGAAAGCCCCTGCGGCGATAAACAAAATGTAATCCGTCTTGATCGGACCGTATTTGGTCATCACCGTCGAACCTTCCACGATCGGCAAAATATCGCGCTGTACGCCTTCACGAGAAACGTCCGGCCCCGAGCCTTGACCCCGGCTGGCGACTTTATCGATTTCATCGATAAAGATAATCCCGGTTTGCTCCGCCCGTGCGACGGCTTCCTGGATCAAATCGTCCTGATCGATCAGCTTAGCCGCTTCCTCCTGCGTCAGTACCTTGCGCGCTTCCTTAACGGTCAACTTCCGCTTCTTCGTCCGTTTCGGCAGGAAGCTGCCGAACATCTCCTGCATATTCATCCCGAGCTGGTCATTCCCCTGGCCGGCGAACATATCCATCATCGTGGGGGCATTGTCCTCTACTTCAACTTCCACGATATCGTTCTCCAATTGACCTGACAGCAATTTGAAACGCACCTGGCGGCGGCGTTCGGTTAGCGTGGCGTCTTCCTCCGGTTGCTCCTGGGCAGGGGCGCCGTTACCGTTGTTGCCCCCGAATAACATTTCGAAGGGGTTCCGTCCCCCTTTGGTTTTGTTTTCGGAAGGAACCAGAATTTGAACGAGCCGCTCATTGGCAAGCTCTTCCGCTTTATCTTTGACTTTCTCGGTGCGCTCGAGCTTCACCGTTCGGATTGCCGTTTCGATCAGATCACGCACCATCGACTCAACGTCCCGTCCTACATATCCGACCTCAGTGAACTTCGTCGCCTCCACTTTAATGAATGGAGCGCCGACGAGCTTCGCAAGCCGGCGGGCAATTTCCGTTTTCCCTACCCCGGTGGGCCCGATCATCAGGATGTTCTTCGGTACGATCTCATCCTGTACCTCTTCCCGGAGCAGACTGCGCCGGTACCGGTTCCGTAAAGCGACGGCAACGGATTTTTTCGCTTGCTTCTGCCCAACGATGTATTTATCCAGTTCGGCCACAATTTGTCTTGGCGTCAAATTATTATCGGTCATCCTTCTTCCCCCTGTACACGATAGTTCAACGGTTGCTTAAAGCTCCTCGACAATAATATTGTTGTTCGTGTATACGCAAATTTCCGAAGCGACCTGGAGAGACTCGCGAGCGATATCCTTCGCCTCCAGCCCTCCGGCATGGCGTTTGAGTGCCCGTGCCGCCGACAAGGCAAAATTCCCGCCTGACCCGATCGCCAGTACATCGTCATCCGGTTCAATAATTTCGCCGCCGCCGGAAATCAGCAGCATCCCGGATTTGTCCATGACGATCATCAGCGCTTCCAGCTTGCGCAGCACGCGATCCTGCCGCCAATCCTTGGCCAACTCAACGGCGGCTCGCTGCAGGTTGCCTTGATGTTCCTCCAGCTTTCCCTCGAATTTCTCGAATAACGTGATGGCATCGGCAACCGATCCGGCAAAACCGGCAACTACTTGACCGCGGTATAACCGGCGTACTTTCTTGGCCGTCTGCTTCATCACGACGTTCTGACCAAATGTGACCTGTCCGTCACCGGCAATGGCCCCCTTGCCGTTATGACGTACGGCACAAATCGTTGTGGCGTGAAAAGATAGATCCATGTGTGGATTAGCACTTCCTTTCTTGAATCTCAACCCTCCCCATCCCTCCCTTACCGTAAGGGAGGGCGCCCGAGGGCCTGCTGCCCTCTGGACTCCCGCAAAGGGAAGAACGTGGGATCGACTGAGACGCTCCTCATCGCTGTCCCCTGCGGGGATGCGCTCTACTTCGTGCGTGGAACGCTCTCCCTTCGGGATTCGCTTACTATTTCTATGTGTATGAGCATCCTTGCTTTCAGCATAACTCGTTTGCCCCCCAGATTGCAAAAAAACGGTGGTTTAACCCAACCGTTCTTCTGCCATAAAGGATCGCAAGCTATTGAGCGCGCGCTGGGCGAGCGCTTCATTCTTCTCCGCTTTCTTGCGGTAGCGGGTGTCCAGCTTCGGGAACAGGCCGAAGTTGGCGTTCATCGGCTGGAAGTGTTCAAAGTCCGCCGTGGTGATGTACCGCGCCATACTGCCGAGCGTCGTATCCTCAGGGAAGACGATCCCCTCCTGGGCGGCGGCGGCGCGGGCAGCGTTAATGCCGGCGATGAGTCCGGAAGCCGCTGACTCAACGTAGCCCTCAACGCCCGTCATCTGGCCGGCGAAGTACAGCGTAGGCCGGGCTTTCAATTGGTACGTCGGCATCATCAGTTTCGGCGAGTTGATGAACGTGTTGCGATGCATCACACCGTAACGGACAAATTCGGCGTTCTCGAGACCCGGGATCATGGAGAACACGCGTTTCTGCTCGCCCCATTTCAAATGAGTCTGGAAGCCCACAAGGTTGTACAACGTGCCGGCTGCGTTATCCTGACGCAACTGCACGACCGCGTAAGGGAGCTTGCCGGTATGCGGATTCACAAGACCAACCGGCTTCATCGGTCCGAACAACGCGGTTTGCTTGCCGCGGCGCATCATGATTTCAATCGGCATGCAGCCTTCGAAATACACTTCCTTCTCGAAGTCCTTCAGTTGGGCCACTTCCGCGTGAATTAATGCATCGTAAAAAGCGTCAAATTCCTCTTCCGTCATCGGACAGTTAAGGTAAGCGGCTTCGCCCTTGTCATACCGTGAAGCCAAGTACACTTTATTCATATCGATCGATTCCTTCTCCACAATCGGAGCGGCCGCATCGTAGAAGTAAAAATAGTCTTCCCCGGTCAATTGCCGAATTTGCTCCGACAGAGCTGGAGACGTCAGTGGGCCCGTCGCAATCACAACGATCCCTTCTGCTGGAATCTCCGTGATTTCCTCATTCACGACCTCGATCAGCGGATGTTCCCGCAGCGTGCGGGTGATCTCTCCGGAGAATCCGTCCCGGTCAACCGCCAGCGCCCCGCCGGCCGGTACCGCGTTACGGTCCGCCGCGCCCAGCACCAGCGAGTTCAGCATCCGCATCTCTTCCTTTAGAACGCCAACCGCATTCGTTAACCCGTTGGCCCGCAGCGAGTTGCTGCAGACCAGCTCGGCGAATTTATCGGTATGATGCGCCGGGGTTTTCACCACCGGACGCATCTCGTACAAGACTACGGGGATGCCTCGGCTCGCGATCTGCCAAGCCGCTTCACTGCCGGCCAGTCCCGCGCCAATGACCGTTACTTTATTCGTCATTACTTATCCCCCCAAAATCCCTTGCTGAATTTCTAAGTTGTAGGATCTGTCAATCCCGGCATCGCACCTCAATCATCCATCCCGTCGTCATTCTCCTCGATCGCTTCCACGTAATCGCAAGCGGTACATTGCAGCTTCCCGCCTTGCTTATTCCGTTTCTCTACAAGCAGAGAGCCGCATTTCGGACATGGCTTCGGCGACGGCTTATCCCAGGATACAAAGTCACACTCCGGATAACGGTCGCAGCCATAGAAGACCCGTCCTTTTTTGCTGCGGCGTTCGACGACATGCCCTTCTTTACATTTCGGGCAGGTAACGCCGATGTCCTTGATGATCGGCTTGGTATTGCGGCAATCCGGAAATCCCGAGCAAGCCAGGAACTTCCCGAAACGCCCCAGTTTATAAACCATCGGTTTCCCGCATTTTTCACAAACTTCATCGGAGACTTCGTCTTCGATTTCGACTTCCTTCATTTCTTCCTCGGCGACACGCAGCCGCTTCTCGAACGATTCATAAAATTCGCCAAGCACTCTGACCCAATCCTCGGAGCCTTCCTCGACATGGTCGAGGTCTTCCTCCATATGCGCCGTAAACTCGACGTCGAGGATCTCCGGAAAGAACTGCTCCGTCTGCTCAATGAGGAGCTCGCCCAGCTCAGTGGGGACGAACTTCTTCTCCTCAATAGCCACGTAGCCGCGTTTCTGGATCGTCTCCAGCGTAGGCGCATACGTACTAGGGCGTCCGATTCCGAGCTCCTCCAGCGTTTTGACCAGCCGCGCTTCCGTATACCGAGGCGGCGGTTGGGTAAAATGCTGCTTCGGCTCGATCGATTCCTTCGTCAGCACTTCCCCGATTTGCAAAGGCGGCAAGAACTTGTCGTCCTCATTGGCGTTCCCGTCATCGTTGCCTTCCACATAGACCTTCATGAAGCCGGGGAATCGGATTTTCGAACCAACAGCACGGAACGTTGTTTCGCCGACAGCGATATCCACCGACATCGTATCCAGCACGGCGGATGTCATTTGACTGGCCATAAAACGGTCCCAAATCAATTTATACAGGCGGTATTGGTCACGGCTGGTGAATTCCTTGACCGATTCCGGATCGCGCATCGCCGACGTCGGACGGATCGCTTCGTGGGCGTCCTGAGCGCTGGCAGCCTTCTTGGAATACTGCCGCGGCGTTTCGGGTGCGTATGCCTCGCCGAATTTCCCAAGGATGTATTCCTTCGCCTCCTCTTGCGCCGAGGCGGCAATTCGCGTCGAGTCTGTACGCATATAGGTAATCAAACCAACGGTTCCCTCTTTGCCGAGGTCAACCCCTTCATACAGCTGTTGGGCGACTGACATCGTCTTGGCGGCGCGGAAATTCAGCTTGCGGGCCGCCTCCTGTTGCAGAGAGCTGGTTGTAAACGGCGCCGCCGGATGGCGGAGGCGTTCTTTTTCCTTCACGTCGGCAACGCTGAATTTAGCTTTCTCGATCGATTTCAGGATTTCCTGAACCTGCTGTTCGCTTTGCAGCTCCAGCTTCTGACCTTGGAACTGGTGAAACTTGGCTTCAAACGCGGCATCACCGGTTTTCAGCTTCGCCGTAATGCTCCAATATTCTTCCGGTACAAATTCGGAGATTTCATTCTCCCGGTCCAGAATAATCTTGACTGCAACCGATTGTACGCGGCCGAACGACAAGCCTTTTTTGATCTTCTTCCACAACAGCGGGCTGACCTTGTAACCGACCAATCGATCCAAAATCCGTCTGGCCTGCTGTGCGTTCACCAGATCCATGTTGATGGGGCGCGGGTTCTTAAAGGCGTCCTTGACCGCTTGCTTCGTAATTTCATTGAACACGACGCGGCAGGTTTCCGTTTCGTTCACGTCGAGAACATGGGCCAGATGCCAGGCAATCGCTTCTCCTTCGCGATCGGGGTCGGCTGCCAGATAGATTTTTTTCACTTTTTTGCTGGCATCCTTTAATTCTTTTAATACGGAACCCTTCCCACGGATCGTAATATACTTCGGACTGAAGTCGTTCTCTACTTCAACCCCAATTTGGCTCTTGGGCAAATCGCGAACATGGCCCATTGAGGCTTTCACGATGTATTTGCTGCCTAAGTATTTGCCAATCGTTTTCGCCTTGGCAGGCGATTCCACGATGACGAGTGAATCCGCCACAGGTTCGTCCTCCTCTCAAACAATACGAAACTTTCATTCCATTTAAATCGAGTTCAAAAAGTCAGCTTTTCAGCACCAAGAAGGCTCGGATGAATTCAAGATTCGTTGTCGAATCATCTTCTTGATTATACTTCGTGATCAAAGGATGACTTTATTGAACTCCCTCTCATATAGTCATATATTCGGGCCACTCTTGGTTAGGAATGGACTATATTAACTGGTACACGGAGCCGGGGAGTTGAACCGCCGTTTTTTTCATGATTAAAGATAACAGAACTGAATGTAAAAGTCCAAAATCCCACCCGGTCTGCACGAGCAAATCATCGAAACTCGTGATGCCCTGCTCCAACATATGGTATATGCGGCGCTCCTCATCTGTCAACTTGTTTCCTGTTAACGCTTCCTTTGGGGACTCCTTGATGGCAGGTAACAAGAGCTCATATTCCTCCCAAATATCCTTGGCTTCGGTCACGATTTTGGCTGCGCCCTGCTTCAGGAGCGACAACGTCCCCCGGCTCTTCGGCGAGGTGATCGGGCCGGGGACAACAAACAGGTCGCGATTCGCCTCCAGCGCCCAATCCGCCGTGATCAGGGAACCGCTGCGGGCGTCCGCTTCCACAATCACGGTGCCGTGGCTGATCCCCGCGATGATCCGGTTGCGCTGCGGAAACATCCCGGGGTGGCCCGGCGTACCGATTGGATATTCCGAAATGACAAGCCCTTGCTCGGCGATCCGGCGATACAGCGAAAGATGCTCGGGTGGATAAGCGATGTCGATGGCGGTGCCCAGCACGGCCAAGGTTGGCCCTCCCGCCTGCAACGCCGCCTCATGACTAACCCCGTCGATCCCCCGGGCCATTCCGCTAACGACGGTGATTCCGCGAGAGCCAAGCTCCCCTGCTAAATCTGCCGCTACCTTGCGTCCATAGGCGGTCGGCAGACGTGTACCTACCATCGCTACGGACAGGCTACTAAGCAGCTGTACGTCCCCCAAAGCATACAATACCCATGGCGGCCGAGCGGTCTCCTTCATTAGAGTAGGATACTCCGAATCCAGTCTTGTAATCACTTGTATGCCTTTGTCGCAAAGTTGTTCCCTGCGTTCTTCAATCCACCCGGCAGTGAACCGTTCCGACAGCTGCAGTGCGAGCTCCGAATCCAGCCCCCGTTCCCTCCAATCGGCCGCAGAAAACTCCAGGGCAGCCTCCCAGTCCTGATTGTAAGCAACGATCTGCTGCAGCGTTTTCCAGCCTATCCCGGGATATTCATGCAATCCCGCCAACACCCATTTCCTCTCCACTTCTGAATCCCTCCTCCGAAAATAAAAAAAGCAACCCTCCAAGCCGCATTCGGCTAAGAAGGTTGCTTACCTTTGTGAATGATTATATCAAAAAAAGCTCAGTGTGTCGTGCACAAATTCAGAATGCCGCGCTCTTCCAGAACGCTGACCAGCGTTGCGCCCATTTCGGATGGGGTTGGCGCCACTTTAATGCCGCAGGACTCCAGCTTGGCGATTTTCTCCTTCGCCGTTCCTTTACCTCCGGAGATAATGGCGCCGGCATGACCCATCCGTTTACCCGGAGGCGCCGTTACGCCGCCGATAAATCCGACGACAGGTTTCGTCATATTCTTCTGGATCCACTCGGCCGCTTCTTCTTCCGCGGTTCCGCCGATTTCGCCAATCATAATCACGGCATGCGTGTTGTCGTCATCGTTAAAACGGCGCAAAATATCGATGAACTCCGAACCCTTCACCGGATCCCCGCCGATGCCAACCGCCGACGATTGCCCGATGCCGCGCGTCGTCAACTGATGCACCGCTTCATACGTCAACGTGCCGCTGCGAGATACGACGCCTACATGACCCGGCAAATGGATATACCCCGGCATGATGCCGATTTTGCATTCGCCCGGCGTAATCACGCCCGGACAGTTCGGCCCGATCAGGACGGTTTTCTTCCCTTCCATATAACGCTTGACCTTCACCATATCGAGGACCGGAATGCCTTCCGTGATGCAGATAACCAGATCCAGTTCTGCTTCCACGGCTTCCAGGATCGAATCGGCGGCAAATGCCGGCGGTACATAAATGACGCTGGCGGTAGCTCCTGTCGCTTCCTTGGCTTCGCGAACCGTGTTGAACACCGGCAGGCTGACGGTTTCGCCGCTCTCCAAAGCGATCTCCACCTTCGAGCCGCCTTTGCCCGGAGATGTCCCCCCGACCATTTGCGTGCCGTAGTCGAGCGCCCCTTTGGCATGGAACAACGCGGTTTTCCCGGTGATCCCCTGGGTGATGACCTTCGTATTCTTATCGACCAAAATACTCATATTTCGAGCCTCCCCTTATGGATAGGTGATTGCAATGTGATGTACAACGCGGATTACGATACGAGCGCCACAATTTTCTGCGCCCCGTCCGCCATCGAGTCGGCCGAAACGATCGCCAGCCCCGATTCAGCCAAAATTTGCTTGCCCAAGTCAACGTTCGTCCCCTCAAGACGCACGACGAGCGGACGATCCAAACCCACCTGCTTCGCCGCTTCCACAATCCCCGAAGCGATGACGTCGCACTTCATAATGCCGCCGAAAATATTGACAAAAATCCCCTTCACCTTGGCGTCCGACAAGATGATCTTGAACGCTTCGGTTACCTTCTCGGCCGTAGCGCCGCCCCCAACGTCCAGGAAATTCGCCGGGTCCCCGCCGTAATATTTAATGATGTCCATCGTAGCCATCGCCAGGCCGGCCCCGTTCACCATACAGCCGATGTTGCCGTCAAGCGCAATATAGCTGAGATCAAATTTCGAGGCTTCGATCTCCTTCTCGTCTTCTTCCTCTAGGTCGCGCAGCGCCAAGATATCCTTATGGCGGAACAACGCGTTGGAATCGAAGTTAAGCTTGGCGTCAAGCGCCATCACGTTACCGTCACCCGTAACGACGAGCGGATTGATCTCCGCGATGGAGCAATCTTTGTCCACAAAAGCTTCATATAAAGCCAGCATAAATTGGGCAGCTTTGCCAACCAATTCATTAGGAATGTTAATCGCGTAGGCCAAACGGCGCGCCTGGAACGGCGTCAAGCCGATTGCCGGATCGATCGCTTCTTTGAAAATTTTCTCCGGAGTTGCGGCTGCCACCTCTTCGATTTCCGTGCCGCCTTCCTCGGACGCCATCATCGTTACTCGGCCCGTGCCCCGGTCCACGACGACGCCAACGTAATATTCCTTCTTGATATCGCAGCCTTGCTCGATCAAGAGGCGTTTGACCTCTTTGCCTTCCGGCCCTGTCTGATGGGTGACCAGTACCTTGCCAAGGATTTCCTGGGCATAAGCTCTGACCTCATCCAAATTCTTCGCCACTTTGACGCCGCCGGCTTTGCCGCGGCCTCCGGCATGGATTTGCGCCTTGACCACAACAACCGGGGTCCCGAGCGCTACCGCCGCTTCAACGGCTTCTTCGACCGTAAACGCCACGCGTCCTTCAGGAACGGCCACACCGTACTGCTTCAGGACTTCTTTTCCTTGATATTCATGGATATTCATGCGTAAAAATCCTCCTATCAACAGGCGGTATTTAGAGGGTCCAAAAACCAGCGGCTTGTGGTCCCCCTTCTCAAATTACATTCAGCTGAAACCCAGAATATTGTACCACTATTTTGAAACGCTTTCCTTAAAAAGTTCATGATTTATACACAACTTTTTTATATCGTTTTCATCTCAAGTTGAGATGAATAATTGACGCGTGAAGGAAGAATCGCCGTTCTGAAATGAACCGTTTTCAAAGTTTCAAAGAGTTGAATGTAAAGGACAAACCATGGCGGCAAATGAATATCGCTGCACTTGTACGTATCTCGCCATGAGATGAATTTTGAGCAATTTCGTCAATTTTGTCAATTTCGGAAATACACTGCACTATGAATTATGCGCTTGCATTTTATTTGAATTGCACTCGCTCTCGTTCTATAATTGCCGCGTTGGTTTAAAGGCTTGACAATCCTGAGGGTTCGTCCTAGAATACGTGTAAATTAACATGGAAAATAAGGAAGCACCTTTTTCCGAATTCGGCCTTTGCTCCGGCAAACGGTCTGATATGACTTGGAGAGAGAGGTGTTTTTTATTATGTACGGAAAATTATACAGCGCCTGCTTGTATGGCATTGACGGCGTCATGATCGAGGTCGAGGTGGACTTGTCCAGTGGAATTCCGCACACCAGCATCGTTGGTTTGCCGGACTCGGCTGTTCGCGAAGCGGTCGACCGGGTTCGGGCCGCGATCAAAAATTGCGGCTACCGCTTTCCGCTTCAGCGCGTAACGATCAATTTGGCGCCGGCCGACCTGCGCAAGGAGGGCGCCGCCTTCGATTTGGCCATCGCTCTTGCCTTGCTGGCAGCCAGCGATCAAGTGAAGCTGCCGGCGGAGGAGCGTCTGCTCATCATCGGTGAGTTGTCGCTGGACGGGGCGCTGCGGCCGGTTCCCGGCGTCTTGTCCATGGTCGACCGGGCGCGGCGCGACGGCTTTACCTCGGTGTTGCTGCCGCGGGATAACGCCGAAGAAGCGATGCTGCTTGGCGGCATACGCGTCTACGGGATCGGCCATCTTACCGAGTTGGCCCCTCCCACCCCCGAAGATCCGAACCAGGCGGCCGTCATGCCGCCCCCTATACGTTCTCCGAGGGAACAAGAGGAGACAGCTCCACTTGTTCTCGAAACTTTAAATCACCTCGAACAACAAGCCGACGCCCCCGTTTCGACGGAGGATCTTCCCCCGCTGCTCGACTACAGCGACGTGATGGGCCAGCGGCAGATCAAGCGGGCGCTGACCATCGCCGCTGCCGGTTTTCATAATATCGTGCTGATCGGTCCGCCGGGCACAGGCAAGACGATGCTGGTGCAAAGACTCCCCTCCATTCTGCCGCCCTTGACGCCGGAAGAGTCGCTGGAAGTCACGAAAATATACAGCTCCGCCGGCAAGTTCAGCGACTCCGGTCAAGGATTGATTCAGCGCCGGCCCTTCCGCTCGCCGCACCATACGATCTCCGCCGGAGGCCTGATCGGAGGAGGGGGGATTCCGAAGCCGGGCGAAGTTAGCCTCGCCCATCACGGCGTGTTGTTCCTCGACGAACTGCCGGAGTTTTCCAGAGGCGTATTGGAAGTGCTGCGTCAGCCGCTGGAGGATCGCGTCGTCACCATCAGCCGCTCCCGCGCATCGTTCACGTTCCCCGCACATTTTTTGCTCGCTGGTTCGTTAAATCCGTGTCCATGCGGGTACTTGGGTGCGGAGCCCCCGCTGCCGCCGTGCACTTGCACGCCTTGGCGGATCGCCCAATACCGCGAAAAAATATCCGGCCCGCTATTGGACCGGATCGATATGCAAGTGGAGGTTCCCCGTCCGCAGCGCTGGCAGGAGGATGCGCAGCCTCTCGGCTCCGCGGCGATGCGGGCGCAGGTGATGGCGGCCGAGCGGATCCAGCAGGAGCGATACCGGGGCTGCCGGATTACCCGCAACAGCGAATTATACGGCAGTTTGCTGCGCCAATTCGCCCCGCTGGCCCCCAATGCCGCCAAGCTGCTGCAGGCTTCCTTCACGACGTTGGGGCTGAGTATGCGGGCCTACGACCGGATCATCAAGCTGTCGCGAACGATCGCCGATCTGGACGGGGAGCAGAACATCCGCGCCGAGCATGTGGCGGAAGCGATTCAATACCGGCAGTTGGACCGGAGGCAAGAGGCGGCGGGATGATCGGCAATAGCGGGAATCCTTCCCGGTTAGAGGCTATGAATAGCCACACTCTCTACAATAGCGCCGATCAACATCAATACGAAGCCGGACGCGAAAGCCATTTTTTCCGGCTTTTCCAGGCGAATGGCGCCGAATTTTCGAGTAACGGTATCTTTGCCGGAGGTAAGGATGATCGCGATGCGGGCAACGGCACAGGTAATCAACAATTGTCCCATCATCTCCCAAAGCCCAGCTCGATGCAGGAGATCGAAAGTGCGTATAACTCTACGAAACAAAGGAAGGGGCTCGCTCTCCACGGAAAAGGACCATGTCCCCACAACCACGCCATTGATTGCCATCAGTGTAAAAAATGTGAGATAGCCCAGCGAGAGGTAGTTCGCCTCCTTTGCTTTTTTCTTGGCAAATAAACTTGCTGCAATAATGACCAAAACCGACATCTGGTTGTAAAAGAAAATTTGCAGCACCAGGATGAAGGTATTGTTGGAGGTTTCCCAGTTTTGCAGCGGGTTCCGATTTTTCAGTAACCCCTCCGGAAGCAGGAAATAACTCAGGATCATGACGCCGAAAAATAACGCCGCCCATAGAATAACCGAAAAAAAGATGCGTTCGTGCAAACGGTCGCTGCTTAGCTTTTTTCGAAAATATTTCATAGTGTCTACATCTCTCTGCTGAGCCGCATCGTGTAATAAATTTGTAGCCCGAAACTAAACGTATACACACCTACAGCGGCAAGCGTTATCCATAACGGAGAATCGGCGAGAATCAGCAGGAAAGGCACGATGATCAATACTTTTCTGGTTAGGTCGAACGCCTTTGCCTTTGCTTTATCGGTAATCGCCACGTTGCGTTCGTCTTGAGCTTCGATGTCGCTTTGCTTTTCGGCATCAGGATGTTTTTTGTAGTAATAACCGATGAACAGCTGGGCAGCGTTCATACCAACCAGCCCGGCGCCTATGCCTATGCACAGTCCCGAAACCGTTTTGGCGCTTTCGCCAAACCCGAATATCCCGGCAGCCAACAGCAGGACTCCCAACAGCAGCAGCAAAACGTGGAGCATCAATCGGTGCTTTTGCATGTCTCCTCCTCCTCATAAATAAAAATATCTTCAATGGACATCTGGAAATAGCGGGCGATCTTAAACGCGAGGAGGATCGAAGGGTTGTACCTTCCGTTTTCCAAAGAACCGATCGTTTGCCTCGACACCTCCAAAGCCGCCGCCAGTTCTTCTTGCTTTATCCCTCGTTGCTTGCGGATTTCCTCCAGCCTGTTCTTCACATGCTCCCTCCTTTGAAATGCCCGAATGGAAAGCAAACTTTACATTTACAACATAAGTGAAAGTCGCTTTTATGTCAAGTAGACTTTCCATCACCCTGGCGGGTAAACAAAAAAACCTCGCGCTGGCGAAGTTATTTTATCGTGTAAACCCACGTCGAGGAGAACTCCGATGCTTAATTGAAATTGAAAGCTTGAGGACGGGACGGCCATCGGGTTGGGCGGCGGCGGCAGGTGCATACTTGTCTTTCGGACGCTTTGCATGATTATCCCTTTTGATCAGATAGCAGAGAAAGGCCCTTGTCGCGTCGAAATCCCGCCTGAACCAATCATCTTCCCCCCGCACGTCTGTTTTCTTTATCCTTCTCCTAGTCCATTCCCGCTCCTGCATGAATGGAATGTGTTCGAAATTTCATATAGATTAGGGGCGTGAACGGGCAACGAGCGCAATTATGTATGAAAAACCGAATAGATTACCGTACTTTGGGTCCTTCGCAACACAATGTATCTGAAAAATCGAATACATTCGGGCGGATTTGGTAACTTTGGCGGAATGTATTCGAAATTTCATACAGAGTAGGGAGTTGGACAGGCAACAGGCGCAATTATGTATGAAAAACCGAATAGATTACCGTACTTTGGGTCCTTCGCAACACAATGTATCTGAAAAATCGAATACATTCGGGCGGATTCGGTAACTTTGGTGGAATGTGTTCGAAATTTCATACAGAGTAGGGAGTTGGACGGGCAACAGGCGCAATTATGTATGAAAAACCGAATAGATTACCGTACTTTGGGTCCTACGCGACACAATGTATCTGAAAAATCGAATACATTCGGGCGGATTCGGTAACTTTGGTGGAATGTGTTCGAAATTTCATACAGATTAGGGAGTTGGACGGGCAACGAGCGGGATTATGTATGAAAAACCGAATAGATTACCGTACTTTGGGTCCTTCGCAACACAATGTATCTGAAAAATCGAATACATTCGGGCGGATCTGGTAACTTTGGTGGAATGTGTTCGAAATTTCATATAGATTAGGGGCGTGAACGGGTAACAGGCGCAATTATGTATGAAAAACCGAATAGATTACCGTACTTTGGGTCCTTCGCAACACAATGTATCTGAAAAATCGAATACATTCGGGCGGATTCGGTAACTTTGGCGGAATGTATTCGAAATTTCATACAGATTAGGGAGTTGGACGGGCAACAGGCGCAATTATGTATGAAAAACCGAATAGATTACCGTACTCTAGTCCTTCGCGACACAATGTATCTGATAAATCGAATACATTCGGGCGGATTTGGCGATTTTGACGAAAGGGATAATCCTGTAAAGGCAATAGCAGAGACCCCAAGGTCCCGTTACCACTTTAAAAAGCGGCTTCGATATGTTCCAGCGTCGTTTCCATGTCCCTGCCGAAGGTTACGGCAATTACGTCAAATCGAATGTTTGCGTCGGATTGTCCCGTACGATGAAGATACACGGCGGCCGTATCGCGAACTTGCTTGATTTTGCGGGCCGTGATTGATTCGGCCGGCGTGCCGAAAGCCGCAGCCTGTTGGCTGCGGCTTCGCACTTCTACGATGACAAGCGTGTTTCCTTGGCGGGCGATGATGTCGATTTCTCCAGTGCGGCAGCGCCAGTTCTGCTCCAAGAGGATAAACCCTTGCGACAACAGGTGCTCGCAAGCCACCTGTTCCGCTTTGCGGCCGCGGTCTTTTCGCATGTCCATTCTTCGCCCATTCGCCTCGTGGTTACTCAAGGAACAACCCTCTTTCCGCCATTTTATCGGATCTATAAATAAAGGTCAGAATTTCGGCAACCAAGTCATACAATTCGGTGGGAATCTGCTGGTCCAGATCCAGCTTGGACAACACCTCAACTAAAGCGGCATCCTCCTGAACCGGGATCCCGTGCTCTAAGGCTGCATCCAGAATCCGGTCCGCAATGAGGCCCTTGCCTTTTGCCACGACGACCGGAGCGTCGCCCTGGCCCGGATCGTATTTGAGGGCGACCGCTTTTTTGAAAGCCAAGTCAGAGGTTTGCCGTTTCTCCTTCATACGCGGTAATCCACCCCTTTGTACACACTAGGCGCATAGGACATGGGCAGGCTGAAATCGGCCTCGGCACCATCCGCGCCATCCGGCGGAATCAAAGGCTCGGTTTTCAGCGACAACAACCGGTACCCCGCTGTCTCCAACGCCTCGCTTACTTCCTCCTGGCGAGATTCCAGAAATGCCCCGGTGGCTTCTTTTTCGCTGTAGATCTTGAGCAGCACCTTCTTGTCCGCAATCTGCACGTCCACCATGATTTGCCCCAACGCCTTCATCTGCAAATCGAACCACAGTCGGCAGTTCGCCGGATCCAGCTCCCCTTTGCGTCCACGCCGCGATTCGATGTGCACAGCCGCAGTTTGTCGGCCGTCCGGGCCGAGTAGAGGCAAGAACATCGTGACCTGCGCGAACGGCGCGGTCCGGTCGGTGTTCAGCAGCAGCTGTTGTCCCGTCAGCTGTTGTACGAGCTGGCGCGCCGCCTCCTGGAGCGGCGCGGGCAGATCGTCTGAGGCCATCGCCTGCAGGAGAAGGCCCTTCAGCGTCTCATGCGCGGCCGTTTCCGGCGTTGCGACGGCCGGCATGCTGCCGCGCACGGCAGCGGCGGCATCCCCGGCGCCCGGCGGGNCCCTTGCAAGCCCGGCTGCAACGTCTGCTTCCCGCCTGCGGCGTCCGCAAAAGCTCCCTGCCGGGCCAATTGCACCAACCCTGCCGCCTGGTTCGGCTGAACCCCTCCGCCAGCGGGAGCTGTTCCCGCCTGAGCCGCGGCCCCTGCTGCCGTCCCGTCGCTTGCCCCCGAGGCTTGCGGAACTGCGCTGCCAGTGGGCGGCATCGGCGTCGACTGCCCCGGCTGCCCAGACAGGCCGGTGGGGGCACCGCCTGCAGCACGTCCTCCGTTTTCGGCCGTTTCCTGCCCCGCCTGGCGCAAGAACCCGGCGATCTGCTCCTCCAAGGAGGAGAGCAGGACGTGCAGCGGCGGCCCGAAGACAGCTTGATGCAGCCCGGCGACCGACTCGCCCGTGATCGGTAAACCTCGGCCCACAGCAATTCCAACCGCCTGAATCCATTCCGACAGCGGAACTCCAGCCGGTTTCTGTCCATTAACCTGTTGCAGGAGGGCTAAATTGTCCTTCGTTAGCGGTATCCCGCTCTTCTGCATCAGTTGCAGCAAATCCCGATTGGCAACTGTATCCTCAAGTCCCAAGGCTTCGAGCGCCTTGGCCAGGGAAGCTGCGGACAAGACCGCATCCGGAGCGGACTGAACCGGCTTCAGAACCGCCAGCCCCTCCTTGGATTCCGGCTGCACTTGCAACAGCGTCGTCTCCCCCGGACGCAGCGGCGTTTCCAGAGCCGCGTGGAGCTTGACTCCTTGCACCTGGATAACGGCTTCTTGTCCATCTTCCGAGACAGATAGGACCGTTCCGCGGACCACCTGCCCCGTCTTCAGCTCCAGCGATTTAGGTTCTCCGGAACGAACGTCCCCCATCATGCTGCGAAGCAGCGGTCCGATATTCATAAGCTCCCCCCCTTTGCCCTTTACGATATGGAAAACCCGCCTCTTACGAGAGCGGGTAAGAACTGCCGGTTAAAACAACGTTTGTTCCTCCACGAACAAATTGCGCATAAAGCTCTTTCGGTGCATTGGCGTAGGTCCCAGCGCCTGAATCTGCTCGCGATGCAATTTGGTCGCATAACCTTTATGTACAGCGATCCCGTATTCGGGATAACGCGCGTCCCACTCGCCTTGACACAACCGGTCCCGAGTTACCTTGGCGATAATAGACGCGGCAGCGATCGACTGGCTGTTTGCGTCTCCTTTGATCACGGAGAGTTGCGGAATCGGAATATCCACCTTCTCGGCATCGATCAACAGGAAATCCGGCCGAACCGTCAACCTCTCAACCGCCTGCTTCATCGCAAGTCTCGTCGCCTGCTTGATATTAATTTGGTCGATCATGGCTGCATCCACGAGTCCAATGCCTACCGCGATCGCCCGTTCCATAATGAGATCAAACAGCTTCTCCCGTTTCTTGGCGCTGAGCTTCTTCGAATCATCGACATCCTCGAGCACGAGGTCCTCCGGCAAAATCACCGCAGCGGCAACCACATCCCCAAATAAGCAGCCTCTTCCGACCTCGTCGATCCCGGCGATATGCGAAACCCCCGACTTCCAGTACTCGCGCTCATATTTCAATAAATCGTCCATAATGCCTCCTTGTTCTTCGCGAACCTTCCCCCGATGCTAACTGTTCTATGTTGATCTGTCCTAGAAATGAGGGTCCCACGTCTGGAGCGCATTCAACACTATCTTTCTACTCTATGAATAACAACGCTACCCTTATATTATCGGCTTTCCTCTCTCGATTCTACAGCCTTTCGCCAAAAAAACAAGCCGCCGGCAAACCGCCGACGGCTTTACGATCCTAATAAGGTGCTTCCAAAGAGTATCGGCCCAGCTTGCCGGCCCTTAACTCGCGAAGCAAAATGCCCGAAGCTTTCTCCAAATCCACCCGGCCGCCGCTGACGAGGCAACCGCGTTTTCGTCCAACCGCTTCCATGACGGCGACGATCTCATCCGGATTTTCGAAATCTCGCGGGGCCTGCTCGAGGTCAAACCGCTCCCGAAACGGTTCCCAATAATACCGCACCAGATACTTGACCGCAAAAAATGCGATATCTTCTACATGCAGGATTTCCTCGCGGATAGCTCCCGTCACGGCCAACCGATAACCGACGTTCTGATCCTCGAACTTCGGCCACAAGATGCCCGGCGTATCCAACAGCTCCATCTCCGTGCCGACCTTGATCCATTGCTGACCCTTGGTCACGCCGGGACGGTCGCCGGTGGCCGCGATTTTGCGTCCGGCCAAGCCGTTGATCAGCGTGGATTTCCCCACATTCGGGATCCCCACGATTAAGGCTCGAACCGCCCGGGGATTGATCCCTTTGTCAATTTGCTTCTGAATCTTCTCCTTCAGCAGCTCCTTGGCCAGCAGCGGAATTTCCTTCAAGCCTTGCCCGCTCGCAGCATCCGCCTCAACCGCCAAATGCCCTTCTTCCTTAAAATAAGCAATCCATTGCCTTGTAACCGAAGGGTCGGCCAAATCGGATTTGTTTAATACGATCAGTCGCGGCTTCCCCTGCAAAATCTCATCGATCATCGGATTGCGGCTGGACAAGGGTAACCTCGCGTCAAGGAGCTCGATGACGACGTCGATCAGCTTAAGCTTCTCTTGAATCTGCCGGCGTGCCTTGGTCATGTGGCCGGGAAACCATTGAATTGTCATATACCTTCACCTCATTTATCCCAAGAACGCGGCTTTCCCTTCCTGTTGCTAGATCGCATCCGGCTCTCTAATGTCGGATCAATTGCAGATCGGACAGCGGCCAGAACACCAAATCCGCCCGCCCTACGATATCTCCGAAAGGCACGTAACCGATCCGCCGGCTGTCCGTACTGTTCGAGCGATTATCCCCAAGAACAAATACGTATCCTTCCGGTACCGTTCCGTCCGGAACCAGCTCGTTTGGAAAGTTAGCTTCTGTATTGTATAACTCGTTATTATTATGCTTCTCAATTACAACATCTTTAATGTAAGTTTCGTCCACGACCTGCCCGTTGACGGTAATCGTATCGCCCTCGACCTGTACCGTATCCCCCGGTACGCCAATGACGCGCTTGATGAAATCGCGGCCTTCGGAAGGAACGTGAAAGACGATGACCTCGCCATGCTTGGGTTTGCGGATATCGTAAATGATCTTGTTCACGATGATGCGTTCCCCGGTATGAAAATTGGGCTGCATCGACGGGCCATCAACAATGAACGGAGCGAAGAAAAGCCAACGAATCAGGAGAACCAGCACAACGGCGATCGCAATGGCTTTCAGCCATTCCAGCGCCTCGCTTTTTTCCTTCTTGTTCGCAGGCGGGGACTGCACCGTTTCCAACCCGTCCGGTTGTTGTTCCACCCGTCCGGAAAACTGCGAAACTTCCGAATGATCCTGATGTTCTTGTTTCTCCATGGATCGTGACCTCTCCTTATCTCAAAATGACCGTAATAAAAAGTAAAGGGGCTTGATTGGATACAAGCCCCCTGTTCGTTAACGAAAAAATTAACGACGTACTTCTTTAATTCTCGCTGCTTTACCGCGAAGCTCGCGAAGATAATACAACTTCGCACGACGCACTTTACCACGGCGAGCCACTTCGATTTTATCGATTTTCGGGGAATGAAGCGGGAATGTTCTTTCCACGCCTACACCGTTGGAAATTTTACGAACCGTAAAAGTTTCGCTGATTCCGCCGCCACGACGCTTGATCACAACACCTTCGAACAATTGGACACGTTCACGAGATCCCTCGATAACCTTAACGAACACTTTCAAAGTGTCCCCAGGACGAAAGCTCGGAATATCCTTGCGAAGTTGTTCTTGCGTAATCGCTTGTACGATATTCATCTAGGACTCCCTCCTTCCACTCAGGTGTTCATGCCTCTTCCGGAGAACCCCTTGTTCTCCTTCATCATCCGCAGCGGACCACCGAATTCACAACAAATTGAATTTTATCATAATTCCATAGGCACCGCAAGGAAAAGTTGCAGAACAAATAAGCTAGCCGTTCGCATTTGCTACTTGGTTTTATCTTATCCCGATCATGACAAAAAAATGCCTCCAATCCCTTGGAGGCTAAGGTTCGATCCTTAAATTAAAGCAATCGCCAGCAGCGTGAACAAGCTGAGCGTTAAAATCTCCTCGTTGGCAGCATAAGGCCCGAAACCATAACCGTATGGCGGTATAAACGCCGAGGTTTGCACCCGGCCTTTCGTGGATCTTTTCAAATATACGTTGTCCCGATCCACCTTCACGATCGTACCTTCATATACGCCGCCATCCCGGGTTAAAATGCGAACTTTCTTATTCATGCAGTGCAAGCAATTATAATAGGCTTCTACCATTCCCCTTGCTCCCCTTCCTTATGCAAGCTACTGCATAGTATGAGAACGGTAGACGAACGGTATGGGCGACTAGCGGTTAAGAGAAGCCACAAACTCGCTTTCTTTGGCGGTCATCTCGACCCAAGCCGGGCGAAACCCGCTTTTCAAGGCATTCCGCACCGATTTCAGGTTGGACCAGGCAGCACAGTAGAAAGGAACCTTCCCGCGCTCAAGAATCTCCACGGCCAAGCGGCTCGTCAAGGCCTGGGCAATTCCTTGCCGACGATAGGACGGCAGCACATCAATTCCGATTTGCCACATTGATTCGCAATCCGCGGAGCATCCGGCCAATCCGATCAGCTTATCTCCGTCATAGGCCCCGACGGCTAGCACATCCAAATGTTTACGCTTCTCGCATAAGGCATTACTCCATTCCTTCGTATACAACCCGGCAAAAGCGTCAGGCTCCAGCAACCGCATCCTGAAATCGCACTCCCCCGCTTTCAGCACCTGAACATCCGGCAAGAAGTATTCGGCCATGAAGCAAATCCGCTGGTTTCTTCGTTGAAGTTCGTCGTTCAGGACATGTAAATTCGGAGTCTCAAAACAATGCTCAATAGGAAACTTGTTAATGTATGACTCAACGACCTCACGGATCTCCGGATGAACGGAGGCGACGATATTGCTACCATAAGAGATCAAATGGCAATAGAAAGGTAAGGTCAAATATTTTCTGGCATGTGGGTGCTCCGTCGACAACACTACCTTATTCTCCTGTTGGCGGAAATCTTCCATGCGGCAGTTCGCATCGATGGCAGATTGCCGCATGGCAATCTCCCATATCTCGTGATTCGTCATAGACAATAACCTCGATTCATTTCTCAATTCATTGATTATACTTGCCGGGTGCACAAAATGACAACAAAATTCATTTGAAGTGGGATTCAACCGGTGTCCCGGATTGGCGGAATTAACCCCAAATTTAAGCAACAAAAAAACCACTCCCTTTAGCAGATGTAAATCTGTAAGGTGTAGTTTTTTAGAAAAAACGTTTCTGCTCTGACCACTTTCTTCTAAAGGAAAGATCGGAGTAGCGGGATTCGAACCCACGGCCTCACCCACCCCAAGGGTGCGCGCTACCTGACTGCGCCATACCCCGATATAAAGCACGGAGGTCAACGATATGCCGATCCTCGTTAACCCATCGTTCATTGGGATGATTCCATTATAAGCCATAGGCGCACACCCTCGCAAGAGCGAAAGCGCGCCCCAGGTGTGCAATACTGGATTTTCATCCCGATGATGACGATAGGCCCAATGTCTTTATGTCTGCACGACGGGTTCAGTGGGTAAAAGGGCAATCGCTGAGTGTATCCGTTGCTGCTCCCTTCTCCGGGATCGGAGAGAGGGAGGCGCAAACGTGTCATGGGATAAACTTCCGGGTAATATTCTTTAAAAGACGATAAGTGATTGGAGGCATTGTTATGAAAAAATTAATTCTTGCGGTAGCGGCTTGCGCCTTTTTAGGAACCGCATCCATTGCCGCAGCTGCGCCCGTGGCAACGACCGTTAAAGCGACCATTAAATACTTTAATTTCGTGGTGAACGGGCAGACCAAACTGACGGCGGATGCCCTGGCCTTTAACGGAATGACCTATGTCCCCATTCGTGAAGCCGCAAGCTTGTTCAATTATGACACCACCTATGATTCAGCAACAAGGTCGATCTCCTTCAGTTCAAAGCAAGACTGGATCACCTTAGCAGAGCTGATCGCCGCAACCCCCCGCCTCAACGCCACGCAATCTGAGGAGACGCCTGATGTATACGTCGTCCGAACAGGGGGCGAAATCGCGTTTAGTCTGAACGTCTCCAACCTGAAGGACGGCGAGACCTCTTCCGTTGTGACCAACCAGTCTCATCAGATTCGAGTGAAGAAGGAGTTGGGAGCGGTCGTTCTAAACAAGAAAGACGCCCTCGCCGCAGGTTATCTCGTTCAATAACGAAGCGCCCCCTGGTATTCTGCCAGGGGGCGTTTCGTTGAAATTAGACCTCGGATTAGGCTCCGCTTTCCTCCCGGAATTCCTTCAGCCAGCGTTTATCCTTCTCGGTCAGCTCCAAGCCTTCCAGCAGGTCCGGACGCCGCTGCCAAGTCCGGCGGAGCGCCTCTTTGCGTCGCCATTCGTCGACATTGGCATGATGTCCGCTGAGCAGAATATCCGGCACCTTCCAGCCGCGGAACTCAACCGGGCGTGTATAGTGAGGGTACTCCAGCAATCCGGTGCTGAACGAGTCGGTGACCGCGCTTGATTCATTTCCCAATACACCGGGTAGTAGACGCGTAACACTGTCGATCACGACCATGGCCGGCAGCTCGCCGCCGGTCAGCACGTAATCGCCGATCGAGAGCTCATCGGTAACCAAATGCTCGCGAATCCGCTCGTCATAACCTTCATAATGGCCGCAGATAAAGACGAGATGGTCTTCTTGGGCCAGCTCCTCCGCTTTCTTCTGCGTAAATGTCTCGCCCTGCGGGCACATCAGGATAATCCGCGGGGGGCGGACAGTCGTTCCGAACGCCAGGCCAGGTTCAATAGGTTCAATGGATGGCTCCGCTTCTCCCGTTCCCCCTCGGGCTTCCCCGTCAGTTTGCAGGCCAAGCAAAGCCTCGACCGCCCGAAAGATCGGTTCCGGCTTGAGCACCATTCCGCCGCCGCCGCCATAAGGCGTGTCGTCGACGCTGCCGTGCTTATTGCCCGCATAGTCCCGGAAATTGATCGCATTGAACGAGACTATGCCTTTCTCCTGTGCTTTGCCGAGGATGCTGCTGCCGAATACCCCGGCGAACATCTCCGGGAACAGGGTCAATACATCTACCCGCATCTTTACAACAGCCCTTCCATGACGTGCACCTTAATGAGTTTCTCCTTGACGTTGACGTCCAACACGACATCATCGATCACCGGAAGCAGCAGCTGTTTGCCGTTTGGCAGCTTGGCCACCCAGACGTCATTGGCACCGGGCCGCAAGATCTCCACGATTTCCCCGAGGTCCTCCCCTTCATCGCTGACAACTTTGCAGCCGATAATCTCGTGGAAGTAATATTCATTTTCCGGAAGTTCCACCGTTTCCGCCTTGCTTACCTTCAGGTCCCGGCCTTTAAAAGGCTCCACTTCGTTGATATTGGAAAATTCGGCGAATTTTACGATATACATTTGTTTGTAGGGCCGTGCGGTTTGCACGGTCACCTCCAGCCGTTCCCCGCTATCTGGATGTATGATCAGAAGCCGGCTTTTGGGAGCAAATCGCACCTCCGGAAAATCCGTCTGCAGCAGCACTCGAAGCTCCCCGCGTATTCCGTGCGTATTTACGATTTTACCGACCGATAACAATGAATCCGACATAAATACCTCCCGATTGAAAATCTGCTCGTCGTTCTCGCAGCTGGCTTCCCCGTCCCGGGATCCTACTGCTTCAGCATGTACGAAAAAGGGCTAGGACAAACATCCTAACCCGCTTTCGTCTACCATTATGAAGTTGCCGTTCAAGACATGATATCCACGGTGACCCGCTTATCCATCTTGACCGCTGCCGATGCCACGACCGTGCGGAGTGCCTTGGCGATTCTCCCCTGCTTGCCGATGACCTTCCCTACATCGTCGGGATGTACGGATAGTTCATAGACGATCAGGTGATCCTTCTCCACGACCTCCACGCGCACGTCGTCCGGATGATCAACAAGAGCCTTCGCGATAACGCCGACTAATTGTTCCATATACGACCCTCCGAATCAGCAATTATTTCTGCTGTCTAAGCTCATGGAATTTCTTCATAACGCCTGCTTTGCTCAGCAGATTGCGAACGGTATCGGATGCTTGCGCACCGTCTTGGAGCCATTTCAATGCTTTCTCTTCATCGATGTTGACTACTGCCGGTTGTGCAACCGGGTTATAGTAACCAATCTCCTCGATAAAACGGCCGTCACGCGGGGAACGAGAATTCGAAACCACGATACGGTAGAAAGGAGCTTTATGAGCACCAATACGTTTCAAACGAATACGAACTGCCACGAAATTCACCTCCTTCAAAGAATGAACGTTTATTATGGATTAACGGAAAGGGAACCGCATCCCTTTGCCGGCCTTGCCAAGTTGCTTCATCATCTTGTTGCCTTTGCCTTTTGGCCCCATCATGTCGGAGAACTGCTTCATCACGCGCCGCATTTCGTCAAACTGCTTGATCAAGCGATTGACGTCTGCGAGCGTAGTCCCGCTGCCTGCGGCAATTCGCTTGCGCCGGCTGTGATTGATCATATCGGGATTTTGCTTCTCCTCTTTGGTCATCGAATGCACGATCGCCTCTACCCGGCCCATTTGCTTCTCGTCAACCTTGACGTTCTGCATCTGCTTCATCTTACCCATGCCGGGAATCATGTCCATCAGCTGATCCAGCGGACCGAGCTTCTTGACCTGCTCCATCTGCTCCAGGAAATCCTCGAACGTAAACTCCGCATTGCGCATTTTCCGTTCCATTTCCTTGGCTTTTTCCGCATCGATATTCGACTGCGCCTTCTCGATCAAGGACAGCATATCGCCCATCCCGAGAATCCGCGAGGCCATCCGCTCCGGATGGAACGGCTCCAGCGCGTCGATCTTCTCGCCAAGCGCGGCGAATTTGATCGGGCAGCCGGTAACGGCTTTGACCGATAACGCCGCACCGCCGCGGGTATCGCCATCCAGCTTGGTCAGCACGACGCCGGTCAGCGTCAGCTGCTGGTTGAAGCTCTCCGCCACGTTCACCGCATCCTGACCGGTCATAGCGTCCACGACCAGCAGAACCTCGTCCGGCTTCGTTACCTCATGGATTTGCCGCAGTTCCTCCATCAGCTCTTCGTCCACATGCAGCCGGCCGGCGGTATCGATCAGCAGGTAATCGTTGCCGTTATCCTTGGCATGCTGCAGCGCCTGACGGGCGATTTCCACCGGGCTGTTGCCCTCCGGCAGCGTAAAGACCGGCACCTTGATCTGTTCGCCGAGCACCTGCAGCTGCTTGATCGCTGCGGGACGATAAATATCTCCCGCCACCAGCAGCGGCCGATGATTCTCCTTCAGCAGGAGCTTGGCCAGCTTCGCTGAGGTAGTCGTCTTACCGGCCCCTTGCAGACCCGCCATCATGACGACGGTCGGCGGCCGGTTGCTGCGAGCCAGCTTCGCTTGGCTTCCGCCCATCAGCTCGGTCAGCTCTTTGTTGACGATATCGATAATGACCATGCCCGGCGTAAAGCTGTCCATGACCTCTTTGCCGACGGCCTTCTCCTTCACCTTGGCGATGAATTCCTTGACGACTTTAAAGTTAACGTCCGCCTCCAGCAGAGCGAGGCGAACTTCACGCATCGCTTCGTTTACATCGTCCTCCGATACCTTGCCTTTGCCGCGAAGCTTGCTGAACACGCTCTGCAGGCGACTGGTTAAGCCTTCAAATGCCATATCCTCAACACCCCCATTCTTTAAAGGTAGTTCAATCGCTGACTTTCTGAACTTGGTTTAACTTTACTGTCTATCGTCATCTTACAATTGCTCCGCCTCGCGAAGCAAATTTCTTGCCGTTTCTTTATGTAACGGGGACATGGCGCTGTCTTCGACCAGCTGCACCAACCGGGACAATACACCGCTCCGCGCCTCGTGCTTCTTCAGCAGGCCCAGCTTCTCTTCGTACGTTTCCAGCATGCCTTCAGCCCGTTTGATATGCTCATATACCGCCTGGCGGCTAATCTCGAACTCGGCGGCGATTTCGCCCAACGAGAAATCATCGAGAAAATAATATTTCAAGAAGGTCTGCTGTTTCTCCGTAAGCAGCGCTTCATAGAAGTCAAACAAAAGGTTGATCCGGTTCGTCTTCTCAAGCCTATTCTCCTGACTCATCTGGGCACTCCCTCCGTCAAGGAAAAACACTTTACAGCGCATCAACTTTTCCTATGATACCGAATGCCGGGGTGGATGTCAAGCATTTTTCCTTAACATCCGATCAGACGCCTAATCCACTGCCTTTCCGGCAAAAAAGCCGCTTCCCGATCGCTCGGAAAGCGGCTTGCTGTCCTTCGTCCAGCTGTTTAATGATGCGGCAGAAGATATAGCAGTATCGCAAAGAAATGCGTCACACTGCCGCCAAGCACGAATAGATGCCAAATCGCATGGTGGTAAGGGAACCCCCGCCATACATAAAATATCGTCCCAAGCGTGTAAGACAGCCCGCCCGCAACCAGCAGGACAATGCCCTGATGCGGCATCGCCGCCGTCAGCGGCCCCCAGGCGATCACGATCAGCCACCCCATGATCAAGTAAAAAAACGTCGACATGAACAGGAATCTTTTGACGAAGAAGGCCTTAAAGACGACGCCAAGCAGCGCAATCCCCCAAATGGTGCCAAACAGGCTCCAGCCGAGCGGCCCCCGAACCGCTACCAGCAGAAACGGCGTGTACGTCCCTGCGATATAAATGTAGATGGAGGAATGATCGAAGAACTCGAACAGATCCTTCAGCTTGCCTTCCTTGAAGCTATGCACCAGGGTCGAGCACAGGTACAAGAGCAGCATGCTTGCCCCGTAAATCGTAAAGCTGACGACATGCCAAGCCGTCCCTTTCATGCTGGAAAATACGATCAACAATACTAATCCCGCTACACTGAGCAAGGCGCCGATGCCGTGGGTGATCGCGTTGGCAATTTCCTCGCGTCGGTCGTAAGTATGCGTATTGGCCATCCTGTCACCTCCTATTTTCGTTCCAGTTAGTATGTCTTGCCGGGCGTTTGCCTATGATCATCATACGAATGAGCTGCGCAATGTGTTACAGGCAAGGCCGGATTAGACTTCTTTCTCGGCTCCTTCAGCTTCTTCCTCCTCGGCGATCAAGCCGGCAAACAAGCCGTGTACGAACTGCTCGGAATCGAATTTCTGCAGGTCGTCCACCTTCTCGCCCAACCCTACGAACTTCACCGGCAGGCTCAGTTCCTGACGGATGGCGATAACGATCCCGCCCTTGGCGGTGCCGTCCAGCTTCGTGAGCACCAGACCGGTTACGCCGCTCTTCTCGCCGAACAGCTTCGCTTGGCTGAGCGCATTTTGTCCGGTGGTGGCGTCGAGCACCATCAGCACCTCATGCGGTGCGCCCGGGATTTCCCGCTGGATGACGCGATAAATCTTGTTCAGCTCCTCCATCAGGTTGGACTTATTCTGCAGTCGTCCTGCCGTATCGCACAACAGAATGTCCGCCCCGCGCTGCTTGGCGGCCTGAACCGCGTCGTACATCACCGCCGCCGGGTCGGCTCCGGCCTGCTGCTTGATCACGTCCACCTGGGCCCGCTTGCCCCATACCTCGAGCTGCTCGATTGCGCCGGCGCGGAACGTGTCCCCGGCAGCCAGGATCACTTTCTTGCCCTGCTGTTTATAGTAATGAGCCAGCTTGCCGATCGTCGTCGTTTTGCCGACGCCGTTGACGCCGACGAACAAAATGACGCTGATCCCGTCCGGATTCAAGTGCATTTCGCTGTCTTCATCTCCGCGCAGCAGCTCGGTTAATTTCTCCGACAACAGCGGCTGCAGCTCGGCTGCATTCTCGATGCGGCGCTGCTTGACTTCCGTCCGCAGATCGTCGATCAGCTTCAGTACGGTGTTCACACCGACGTCCGCGCCGATCAGGATTTCCTCCAGCTCTTCGAAAAACTCTTCATCGATTTTTTTGCGCCGAGTCACGAGCTCCGTAACTTTCTCCACAAAGCCCTTCCGGCTCTTCTCGAGTCCGTCCCGAAATTGTTGGGTGACGGCTTCCGTTTTGGATGCAATGCTTTCTCTCAGTTTCTTAAAGAAACTCATAGGGAATATTTCCTCCTTCATCACTTCGAACTCATTATCGCATACCGCGAGGGACCAAGCAATTTCCAGACGCCGCCGGAGTGCAAATAAAAACGTGGCAGGAGAGACCAAGCGATGCGCCTTGGCTCCCAAGCCACCTTGATACAAATTACACCCGATGCGATTCCTAGGCGATTTCGACCGTTTCTTCGTCCTCCAGCTTCACGGAGACCAGCTTGGATACGCCGCCTTCCTCCATCGTCACGCCGTACAGCACGTCGGCTTCTTCCATCGTACCTTTGCGGTGGGTGACGACGATAAACTGGGTCTGCTCGGAAAATTCGCGTAAGTACTGGGCAAACCGGGCTACGTTGGCCTCGTCCAGCGCCGCTTCGACTTCATCGAGCACGCAGAACGGCACGGGCTTCACCTGCAGAATCGCAAACAGCAGCGCCATGGCGGTTAACGCCCGCTCTCCGCCGGAGAGCAGCTGCAAGTTTTGCAGCTTCTTGCCCGGCGGCTGGGCAACTACGTCGATCCCCGTATCCAGCAGATTGTCCGGATCGACCAGAATCAGATCGGCCCGGCCGCCGCCGAACAGCTTCGAGAAGACGATCACGAATTCGCGGCGGATGGCGTCAAACGTTGTTTTGAAGCGTTTGGACATCTCCTCGTCCATCTCGCGGATGACTTGGTACAACGTTGTTTTCGCTTCGACCAGGTCATCCTTCTGCTCGCTGAGGAACTGGTAGCGTTCGGACACACGGTTGTATTCCTCAATCGCGCCGAGGTTCACCTCCCCGAGCATCGTGATCTGCCGCTTCAGCTCCTTGACGTCGGCCTGGGTCTGCGGCACGTCCTCCGGCACGGCATAACGCTGCTTGGCCAGCTCGTAGCTGATCTCATAATCCTCGGACAGCTTGCGCAGGATGTTGTCCAGCTCTACGTCGAGGCGGTTCGCCTGGATTTCCGTCTGGCGCAGCTGTTCCTCAACAGCCTTGAGTCCCAGCCGTTGCTCTTTCGTCTCGCTTTCGCCTTCCTCCAGCTTCTTCACGAGCACGGCCCGCGATGCTCGCTCCAGCTCCAACTGCTCGCCGGTGCGTTCTTTTTTCAGCTTGAAGTCGTTGAGCTCTTCCCGTTGCTTGACGGACTGCTCCTCGTTTTGCTTGAGGTCCGCCTCAATCGACTGCAAAATCGTGCGGTTCTGTCCCAGCTCGCGCTCCTGAACCTTGAACTCGTTCTCCGCACGGCGCAGCTGTTCGCGAAGCGACTGGCATTCCTGATCCAGCTTGCCTTCACGAACTTTCAAATCGGTCAGCAGATCCTGCAGCTCCTCCTTGGCCGATTCGCTCGCTTTCCGCGCGAACTCGGCAGCCCGGATCGACTGCTGCACGGTTTGCTCTTCCTTCTCCAGCTCGACGAGCCGCTCTTCCGCGGCCTTCTTCGTCGCATCAAGCTCCTCCAGCTCTTTCTGGTAGTGGCCCTTCTCTTGGCCGTACAGCTCAAATTGCTCGGAGACGTGACGCCACTCGTGATCCATCTGCTTCAGGTCCCCTGCGCAGGCTTGCTCCTCGACCCGTTTGGCATCGCCGGCTTCACGCAGGCGCGTTAACTCGCTTTCCGCCTTAGCCAGCTGGCTCCGCACATCGGTTAAGCCTTTGCGCAGCTTGTCCAGCATCTCCTCGCTCTCGCGGATGTCGCTGGCCAACTGATCGAGCTGGCGTTTGCGTCCCAGGAGGTTGCTGTTCTTGCGGTGCTGAGAGCCCCCGGTCATCGAACCGCCGGCATTAACGACATCGCCTTCCAGCGTCACGATCCGGAAGCGGTATTGCAACCGCGCGGCCATCTTGTTGGCGCGCTCCAGATCGCTGGCAAATACGACGTTGCCCAGCAGGCTGCCAACGATATCGGCATACCGCGGCTCATAGCCGACCAGCTCTGCGCCGATCCCGACGAAACCGTCCGCTTCCTCCAGCAAGCGCTTGTCCGCCGCGGAAATCTGTCTCGGACGAATGACATCGAGCGGCAGGAACGTGGCCCGTCCCAACTGGCGCTGCTTCAGAAAGGAGATCGCCTGGCGCGATACAGCTTCGTTCTCCATAACGATATGCTGCATGGCGGCGCCCAGCGCCGTTTCCACGGCCAGCTCCAACTTCTCCGGAACCCGGATCAGCTCAGCGACCGCGCCGTGAACCCCGGCCAGCGTCGACCTCTTCGACGCTTTCAGGACCTCCTTGACGCCGAGGACAAACCCGTCGTAGTCGTCCTCCATCTCCTTCATCGTGTCGCGGCGAGAGACGAGCGCCTCGCGCTTCTGCTCCCATTTGCGGATATTGCTCTGGCTCTCTTCAACGAGCTTCTGCAGCGAATTGACGCGCTCGCTTTCCTGGATGTACTGTCCGCGCAGCTCGGCGATCTCTTTGCCCAGCTTGTCCAGCACTTCCTCCAGCTCGGCTTTGCTTCCCTTCAACCTTTCCAGCTCGTCGGTCCATTTGACGCCTTCCTCTTCGGCCCGTTCCATCCGGCGCTTCACGCTGTCCTTCTGCTGCTCGGCATAATGGATCTCGTTGCGGGATTGCGCCATCCGGTTCATAATGTCCAGCAGCTGTCCTTTCAAGCCTTCCTCTTGCGCCTGACTGATGCCGCCGGTTACGCCGATCAGCTTCGCTTCCTCCGCCGACAGCTCATTGCGCAGCTCGCTGAGCTGCTGCTCCGCCGCGGCGAACTTGGCAGCCAGCTGCTCAAGTTCCTGCTGCCGCTGGGCGAACCGCTCCTCGCTCACCTCAAGCGATTGGCGAAGCTGCTCGCGATTTTGGGTCAGGTTCTTGGCGCGTTCCTTCAATACCTCGCCGTAACCTTCGCTTTTCTCGTAGCTCTCGCTGTATTCCAGCAGTTGTCCTTGCAGCAGCTCAATTTGATCCTCGACCTGGCGAAGGGCCAGCCGATCGCTCTCCAGCTTGGCATCATGCGCGGAGACGACCGTCGACAAAGCCAGCTGCTCCTCCTGCAGCTTGGCCAGCTTGGCGTTCGCCTCGCTCCACGATTCGTGGATTTGCTCAATCTGGTGCACATATAATGAAATCTCTTTATTTTTCAATTGCTCGCGCAATTCCTTGTATCTAATGGCTTTCTCCGACTGCTCCTTCAGCGGCTCGATTTGATCCTCCAGCTCGACCACCAGGTCGTTGATCCGCAGCAGGTTCTGCTCCGTCTCGTCCAGCTTGCGGCGAGCATCGCGCTTGCGGCTCTTGTATTTCACAATCCCCGAAGCCTCTTCGAAGATCCCTCGGCGATCCTCCGATCGCGTACTCAAAATCTCTTCGATCCGGCCTTGTCCGATGATAGAGTAAGCTTCCTTCCCGATCCCCGTATCCATGAACAGCTCGGTGATATCCTTGAGCCGGCAGGATTGCTTGTTGATGAAATATTCGCTGTCCCCGCTGCGATGGACCCGTCGGGTCACCGTCACCTCGCTGAAATCGAGCGGCAGCGCTTGGTCGGTGTTGTCGAGCGTTAGCGACACCTCGCTGAAGTTCACCGCCTTGCGCGCGTCGCTGCCGGCAAAGATGATATCTTCCATTTTCCCGCCGCGCAAGGACTTGGCACTTTGCTCTCCCAGCACCCAACGGATGCCGTCGGAGATATTGCTCTTGCCGCTGCCGTTCGGTCCGACCACAGCGGTAATGCCGCGGACGAATTCCATCTCCGTCTTATCGGCGAACGATTTGAAGCCCGCTAACTCTATCCGTTTCAAAAACATACGTTCACTATCACCTCTACCGTTTATTGTAACATACCTGAAGCCCCGGAGGACAGGCAATCCGTCTCATGCGGAGGTCCGGCAACCCGCTTCTCCCGCTCGCTTGAAATTCAAAATGCTTTTTGCTAGTGTGATAGAAAAATCCAATCATTTATATCGGTAAAAGGAGCATCCCTGATGAGCAAAAAGAAGCTTTCCCGCCTGGCCGGCTTGTTATTCGTCTTAACCCTTGGCGCCGCGTCACTGGCAGTCCCGGCTCTGCCTGCAGCTGCCGCTTCGCCGCAGATCGCGGAGAAATCCGCCATCCTGACGATCGGCGGACAGGAACTTGCCTGGACAACCCCGCCGTTAATCTACCGCGGCGTGACCTATGTGCCGCTGCGTGAAACCGCCGAATATTTGGGGGCGGAGGTGAAGTGGAATTCCGTCAAGCGCGCCTCCGAGCTACAGGTTCTCGGGGACACGATCCTGCACCGCGCGGGGACGGATCTGTACCGCGTCAACGGGAACCCGCTTCGGGCGGGCGACGTTTCCATCGATCGCGGCGGCGTCACGCTGGTGCCGCTGCGCGCGATGGCTGAGATCATGAAGGCCGAGGTCCGTGCCGCGGCGGTGGCCGGAACGATGCGAGCCGACTTGACTCCGGACCGTGCCTCGATCAGCTCTACCGAGACGGAGGCAGCGGACCGCTACTTGATCGCCCAGCGGTATTCCGGCATCGCCTTAATCGCCAAAGGGGATCAGGTCCTGCTGCGCAAAGGCTACGGATATGACGGAGAGAACCAACTTGTCCGGGCCGATTGGAAGTCTCGCATTGGATCGCTGAACAAGTCCTTTACGGCAGCGGCCGTGATGAAGCTGGCCGAGGAAGGCAAGCTGCGTCTGGAGGATACGCTGGAATCGTATTTTCCCGGCTTCCCTGGCGGGGACCGGATCACCGTTCACCTGCTGTTGTCCCACCTGTCCGGCATTAATCCCAACTTTCCGCGTGAAGCCGGTTTAACCTTGCAGGAGACGATCGAAGCGATCCGCGCCAAACCGCTGCTGGTCGAACCGGGCAGCAAATTTATCTACAGCAACAGCGGTTATGTGGTGTTGGCCGGAATCATCGAGAAGGCATCGGGAATGAGTTACGGGGATTACCTGAAGCAGAGTCTTTGGGAGCCGCTGGGGTTGCATGATACGGGAGAGGCGAAGCCCTCTATCTCGGTCCTCCAAGGCTATGTCAGCGCCGGAGACCAGATCTGGATACCGGCCGGGCCATACATCTCGCAATCCGGCACCGGTACGTTGTATTCCACGGTCGATGACATGCTGGCGTGGATCGCTTCCTTTGAGACGGAACGTGTGCTTCGCAATTCGTCGATCACCCAAATGTTCACCCCGTATTCGGAGAAGAACTACGGCTACGGCTGGATGATCCGCGAGGAAAACGGAGTGACGCGCGTCTTTCACAACGGTAGCGGCACCGGCTACGCCACCGGAATGTCCCGGGAGCTTGGCGGCGGGTACACGATCATTCTGCTTGGCAATCATGCCGGGATGGATACGCTGACGCTGATGACCGAGCTCAGGAAGCGGCTTCCGTAAATCTTAAGAACAGAACCAGAGCAATCCGCTTTCCAACAACATGATCGGTCTGATCTAAGAGAAAAAGGCCTCCCTGATCAATCTTGGGACGCCTTCTTCTCTTCCATATTCACATCTCATGCAATGTTCAAAGATCGGAGCTCCTAAGCAGCTCCAACGCCAAGGCCGCCGCCTGCTGCTCGGCTTCCTTCTTGGATCTGCCGGTGCCCTGGCCGAGCGATCGCCCTTCCATGCAGACCTCTGCGACGAATTCACGTTCATGCG
This sequence comes from Paenibacillus phocaeensis, assembly GCF_900021165.1. Lineage (GTDB taxonomy): Bacteria > Bacillota > Bacilli > Paenibacillales > Paenibacillaceae > Fontibacillus > Fontibacillus phocaensis. The sequence continues at coordinate 56,206 of NZ_FCOQ01000027.1, forward strand.
CCGGTCCCCGCTCCTCAATGATTCGGTACTCCAAAGCGCCCATCCCGTGATGCTGCGTCAGCTCCTGCAGCTCCGTCTTGAAGTCGCTGGTCGCCAGCTTGCCGTCCAGGGTCAATTTCGGGAATACGTGGCGATGAAGGAACGCAGTGACGGCTTCCAGGCCCTGGTCCAGGTACAAAGCGCCGATAAAGGATTCGAACACGTCCGCAAGCAACGCCGGACGGGTTCGCCCTCCGGTCAGCTCCTCGCCTTTGCCGAGAAGGACATAATGCCCGAACTCGAGGCTCTCGGCGAATTTGACGAGCGACGGCTCACAGACGATTGCGGCGCGCAGCTTCGTCAACTCCCCTTCGGGACGATCCGGAAATAACCGATATAAATGCTCTGAAACGGTCAACTCGAGAACGGCGTCACCCAAAAACTCCAGGCGCTCGTTATCCTCGTATTGGCTGAAGCGATGCTCGTTCACATATGACGCGTGGGTGAAGGCTTGTTTCAGAAGCTGCCGATTTTGGAATGCCAGTTCAAGTTTTTGCTGTAACTGCTTCAGATCTCCATTCACCAGACTTAACCCCTTATGCTTCGTATTTCTTCATCATGATCGTGGCGTTATGTCCGCCGAATCCGAACGAATTGGACATCGTCACGCGGACGTTCGCACGTCTGGCTTCGTTCGGAACGTAGTCCAGATCGCATTCCGGATCCGGATGCTCCAGGTTGATCGTTGGCGGAATGACGCCATGCTCCAGCGTAAGCCCGCAAATGACAGCTTCGACGCCGCCCGCAGCTCCGAGCAAATGACCGGTCATCGATTTGGTCGAGCTGACGGCCAGTTTGTAAGCATGGTCGCCAAACGCACCCTTGATCGCAATCGTCTCCGAGCGGTCACCGACCGGTGTCGAGGTGCCGTGGGCATTGATGTAATCCACTTCCTCCGGCGCAATGCCGGCGTCGCGGATCGCCATCTTCATGCAGCGCTCCGGTCCGTTCGGATCCGGTTCGGTCATATGGTGCGCATCCCCGCTCAAGCCGTAGCCGATAATTTCGCCGTAGATTTTGGCGCCGCGCTTCTTCGCATGCTCCAGCGATTCCAAGATCAGAATGCCGGCGCCTTCGCCCATAACGAAGCCATCGCGTTCCAGATCAAACGGCCGGCTGGCTTTCTCCGGTTCGTCGTTGCGGGTCGACATCGCCCGCATCGAACAGAATCCCGCCATCCCGGTCGGACGGATCGTTGCTTCCGCGCCGCCGCAAATCATCACATCGGCATCACCCCGCTGAATGAGCTTGTACGAATCGCCGATGGAATGAGTTCCGGTCGCGCACGCAGTCACCGCCGTCGTATTCGGACCCTTCGCTCCGAACAGGATCGAAACATGGCCTGAGGCCATATTGGCAATCATCATAGGAATAAAAAATGGGCTGACGCGTTTCGGGCCTTTCTCCAGCAAAATGTTATGCTGGTCTTCCCAGGTTCCGAGACCGCCAATCCCCGAACCGATCATCACGCCTACCCGTTCCGGATCGGCCTGCTCGGCAATGTTAAGCCCGCTGTCCTTCATGGCATTTACCGCCGCGGCGGTCGCAAACTGGACGAAACGGTCCATTTTCCGCGCTTCCTTGCGATCCACATAATCCTCCGGATTGAAATCTTTGACGGAAGCTGCAATTTGTGTGGGATATTCGCTGACGTCAAACGCTTCGATCCTCGAAACGCCGGATTTCCCCTGAACCAGGTTGTTCCACAGCGTATCGAGATCTTGTCCAAGCGCCGTCACGACACCCATCCCCGTAACTACTACTCTATGCTTCAAACACACTCACCTCGTATGGACTTCATGTGTACTTTTCCTGCTTGGATTTGCCCGCGAATGCTTGCAAAGGGTAAAGATGAGGAGAAGTCCCGCCTGCTAAGTAGGAGGTACGGGACTTTGGGATGACATTAGGTATGAGATTGTATGTAGTTTACAACTTCACCTACAGTCGTAATCTTCTCTGCATCTTCGTCGGAAATTTCCAGATCGAATTCATCTTCCAATTCCATAACCAATTCAACTACGTCAAGCGAATCCGCACCCAAGTCGTCTTTGAAAGACGCTTCCAGCGTCACTTCGGCTTCATCAGCGCCGAGGCGATCAACTACAATGCGTTTTACGCGATCCAATACATCGGACATCCGGTTCACCTCCTCTTTGGTATTATAAGAGATTTGAAGTTAAAATGCCATAGAAGCGAAAAGCGTGATTTACATATACATTCCGCCGTCCACGTGCAGCGTCTGTCCGGTCATATAAGCCGCGCTGTCCGAGGCGAGGAACAGAACCACGCTGGCGATCTCCTCCGGCTGTCCCAATCGGGCCAACGGGATATCGGCCAGCAGCTTCTGGCGATATTCCTCCGGAAGCTCGCCCGTCATGTCGGTATCGATAAATCCCGGGGCGATGCAGTTCACGGTGATGCCGCGCGAAGCCAGCTCACGGGCCGAGGATTTCGTCAGGCCAATGACTCCAGCTTTGGCGGCGACATAGTTCGCCTGCCCCGCATTGCCGAGCACGCCAACTACGGAAGAGATGTTGATAATTCGTCCCGAGCGCTGCTTCATCATCGGACGAGTTACGGCTTTGATCCCGTTGAATACGCCCTTCAGGTTCGTCTCGATGACTTGATCAAATTCTTCTTCCTTCATACGCATAATTAAATTATCTCTTGTAATTCCTGCGTTATTCACCAGAATATCGATCCGCCCCCACGCTTCGAGCACGGACTTCACCATATTCTCGAATTGCTCACTGCTGCCTACATGCGCTTTGGCAGCGTAGGCTTTCACGCCAAGCGCCTCGATTTCGGAAACGACGCGGGCGGCAGCTTCCTCATTCCCCGCGTAGTTGACGACAACGTCGGCTCCAGCTTCGGCCAAAGCCAGCGCAATGCTGCGGCCGATCCCGCGGGAGGCCCCGGTCACCAAAGCGGTCTTGCCTTGAAGCGGTTTGCTCAAACGGTTCATCTCCTTTCGCCATATTCATGAGACGCATTCCAAATCAAACTCCGTCTTGCTTACGAAACGCTCCTCGCCATTCCTTGAGCCCAAGCGGCACCTTTGCGGCGAAGGTAAATCCTTCGGAGGATCCTCAGTTGAGCTCGTTTAAGGCAGACGCCGTTTGCTCCAGGCTGTCCAGTCCGCTGACGTTATAGAGCCTTACCGTTTTATCGATCTTCTTGATCAATCCGGTCAGGACACTGCCCGGGCCAATCTCCACGAACGTGTCCACTCCCTGAGAAATAAGCCAGCTCACGCTATCCTCCCAGAGAACCGGAGAATAAACCTGACGGACCAGCAGCTCTGCGATCTCTGCCCCGCTGTGCACGGGAAGAGCGGTTACATTGGCTACAACGGGCACCTCCGCGTCGCGGAACGAAGCGGCAGATAACCGCTCGCCCAGTTGCTCCGCGGCCGTCTTCATCAACGAGGAATGGAACGGTCCGCTTACCTCGAGCGGAATGGCTCGTTTTGCGCCGATTTCCTTCACCCGTTCCACAACCTGTTGAACCCCTTCTTGGCTTCCCGAGACAACAATTTGCCCCGGACAGTTCACGTTAGCCAGTTCCACCAGCGCCCCGCCGGCCGTGATGTCGGCACATAACCGGGCCAATGCCTCCCGTTCGCCGCCAAGCACGGCAGCCATGGCGCCCTGCCCGCCCGGCACCGCCTGCTCCATGTATTCGCCGCGTGCTCGCACCAGCTTCACGGCATCCTCGAAACCGAGAACACCGGCGGCGGTCAGCGCGCTGTACTCGCCCAGGCTGTGACCCGCAACGTAGTCCGGCTGGAAGCCTTTGGCCGCAAACGCCTCGTACAGCGCCACGCTTGTCGTCAGCAGCGCCGGCTGCGTATTGGCCGTCTGCTTCAGCTCCGTGTCCGGCCCGCTGAAGATCAAGCTGCTCAGCGAGAAGCCCAGTTGCTCGTCCGCCGCATCGAAGCGCGCCCGAGCTGCAGGCAACGCATCATATATATCCTTGCCCATTCCTACGCTTTGGGAACCCTGTCCCGGAAAAACAAAAGCGATTTTGCCCATCCTGTGCACTCCCTATCGTAAAAGTCCGGTTGATCGCCAACCTTTGCCCGAGCGGGTATTCATGATCGAGCGGTTTACCACACCAGCACGGACGCCCCCCAGGTTAATCCGCCGCCGAAGCCGACCAGAAGGATGGTGTCGCCTTCCTTCATTCGCCCCTCTTCCGCTGCTTCAACCAGCGCCAGCGGAATGGACGCAGCCGACGTGTTCGCGTATTTATCCACGTTGATCACGCATTTCTCCTCCGGCAGGTCCAGGCGCTGCATCGCGGATTGAATAATGCGAATGTTCGCCTGATGAGGCACGAACAGATCGATGTCCTCTTTGCTCTTTCCGGCTTTGCGAAGCACTTCCTCCGTTGCCGTTCCCATCACGCGTACAGCAAACTTAAAGACCTCGCGTCCATTCATATAGATATAATGCTTGCGTTCCGCTACAGTAGCCTCCGATGCAGGCAGCCGGGAACCGCCGGCCTCCAGCTTCAGCAAATCCCCGCCGGCGCCCTCCGCGCCGAGATCAAAGGACAAGAATCCCCGGCCTTCCGGCACCTCGCCGAGGATCACCGCACCCGCACCATCACCGAACAACACACAGGTGTTCCGGTCCGTGTAATCCGTAATCCGGGACAAAGTATCGACCCCGATCACCAGCGCATTCCGATACATCCCCGTCTGGATAAAGCCATTCGCCGTCGCCATACCGTACACGAAACCCGAGCAGGCGGCGGACAAATCAAAGGCGGCCGCTTTCTTCGCACCCAGCTTATCTTGCAAAATGCAGGCCGTCGACGGAAAAGCCGTATCCGGTGTAATCGTAGCCACGATGATAAGATCCAGTTCCTCTGCCTTAAGGCCGGCGGATTGCAAAGCGCGAACCGCCGCTTCGTAAGCCAGATCGGAGGTTGCTTCTTCCGGCGCGGCGATATGCCGTTCCTTGATCCCTGTACGCGAGACGATCCATTCGTCATTCGTATCGACCATTTTCTCCAAATCCGCGTTGGTCAGCACTTTCTCTGGTACATATTTCCCGGTTCCGATAATTCCTACCGAACGTAAATTGTTCACTCTCGTCACTCACTTCCCGCTGATTTCCCGTGCTATGCTCTCCGTCAGACTGTTCTGCAGCGCCGTACGCGCTTGGCGAACGGCGTTCTTGATCGCGCCGCCGTCCGAGGACCCGTGTCCTTTCACGACCAGACCGCTCAGACCAAGCAGCGGTGCACCGCCATGTTCCTTATAGTCCATCATCGTCTTCAAACCGCGCAGCGACGGCATTAGCACAGCTGCAGCCAGCTTATTCTTAAGAGATTTCGTAAATTCCTTCTTCAAGATCGAAAACATCGCACCTGCCGTGCCTTCCAGCGATTTCAGCAAAATGTTCCCGGCAAAGCCGTCGCAGACGAGCACATCGCAAGCCCCGGTCAAGATGTCCCGGGCTTCCACATTGCCGGCGAAATGAATCGGCTGCGCTTCGAGCAGCGGATACGCCGCTTTGGTCAGCTCGTTGCCCTTCATCGCTTCCGTGCCGACATTCAGTAACCCGACCCGCGGATTGGCGATCCCGTGCACCTTTTCCCGGTAAATGCTGCCCATCAGGGCGTACTGCGCCAGGTGTTCCGGCTTGGCATCCATATTCGCGCCCAGATCCAGCGCCAGGACCCCGCGTCCGTCAAGGGTCGGAATCATCGGCGCCAACGCCGGCCGCTCGATCCCTTCCATGCGTCCGACCACCAGCAGTCCCGTCGTCATCAGCGCGCCGGTATTGCCCGCGGAGATCATCGCCGCGGCTTCGCCCTCGCGAACGAGTCGCCCGGCCACAACCATCGAAGCATCCTTCTTGCGCCGAACCGCCTTCACCGGTTCGTCCTCCGCGCCGATCACCTCGGAGGCGTGATGAATCCGCAAGTTCGCCGGGGCTCCTTGCAGCATGGGTTTCAGCACCTGCTCATCGCCGACCAGAATAATTTCGGTATCGCTCCATTCCTTGGCTGCGGCCAGCGCGCCTTCGACCGTGCTTTGCGGCGCGTGATCCCCGCCCATCGCATCAATGGCGATTCTCATGCTGACTTCCTCCTTCTAATGGTCATCTCCGGTGGACCGGTAGATGACGAAATTCCCTTGAAAAACCATTTCCTCACCAACGTAGGTAAACACCTCGACCTTGGCTTTGCCCTTTTGGCCGGAGCTAGGTCTTACGTAAGCTTTCGCAATGCACTTCTCTCCTAAATGCACCGAACGGATAAATCGTATATCTGCGGAGAAAGTCAAAGCGATTTCATCATTGATCACGGCCACGGCCAGGGAGTTGGCTTGAGCAAACACGTGATGCCCGCGGGCAATGCCCGTACGGGAGAACACATGCTCCTCCCGGATTTCAAAGATGGAGATCCCGCTCTTGTCCAACTGAAGGTCCACAATCTCCCCGATGACCTCATGCAGCGGCAAGGAACGAACCTGGTCGTACGACCGCTCCGCCATCAGCTTCATCCGCTCCCGGAGCTCGGGGATGCCGAGCTCCATCCGGTCCAGCCGGATGGTTTGAATGCTGACTTTCAGGTGTCGGGTCAGCTCCTGGTCCGTAATAAACGGGTTGGCTTCTATCATTTGGACGAGCTGCTGCTGCCTCGCCCGCTTCGGCAAACGTTCGATGGGTATCCCCCCTTGAGAATTAAGCAAACCATGATCCTTCGTCTTCCATCTATAAAATCAACGATCTCTCTTATATGTAAATTTAGGCGATGTTCTTTAGAACCTGGTACTAAAATGTAGTATAAAGCATCCCGTCCCAAAAGAAAAGCGAAATCGCCGTAAACCTGACGTACAGCCGGGCGGGAGAAGATAAAAAAAATAGCACCTCACCGAAATGAAGTACTACTTTGAGTCGGATGCCAAAAGCTTATTGGCCAATGATTTCTCTCGATTTGTATGTTCCGCAAACTTTGCATACGTGGTGAGCAAGCTTCAATTCTCCGCATTGTTCACATTTTACCATGCCCGGCACAGCCAATTTGAAATGCGTGCGGCGTTTGTCGCGGCGCGTTTTGGACGTTCTCCGTTGAGGTACTGCCATGGTTCCCACCTCCTTATTCAAGTCAACCCTAACCGGGGCATTATTCTTGTTTACTTGCTTATTTTTTGAAAAAATCGCCGAGCGCTGCGAGCCGCGGATCGATCACGTCCGTATTGCAGCCGCACGCCTGCTCGTTCAGATCCGTCCCGCAATTCGGGCAGAGCCCTTTGCAGGATTCCTGGCACAGGGCGGCATACGGAAGATGAAGCAGCAGCGTTTCTTCCACATACGGCACCAAATCGACTTTGTCGTCGGCGACATATTGCAAGTCTTCGTCTTCTTCCTGCATCTGCATGTCCGTCTCGGGCGCTTCGCCTTGTTTGAAGCTTTCTGAAAAATCCGCTTGTACGACCCGCTTCAAGGGCTTCAGACACCGGGAACAGGTCATATCGAGCTCGGCAGACAGCTTGCCTTTGACGTCAACGACGTCTCCGCCAGCCGCCTCCGCCTGCAAATCGACCTGCAGCGGACTGATCGCAGTAATATCTCTGCGACCTTTCAAGACACGGCTAACGTCCAGAGTCTGATGAATCTTCACCGGAGCTTCGGACGAGGTCACCTGACGTAAATGGATAAACATCAGCATCACTCCAAACAAACAAAAGTAATTATACCGATTTTAAGTAAGTTTTGTCAACAATAAAGCTGTGAATCCCTTGAAAATGCAGTGACGCTCCCCGCCTTTTAGTTCCTTCGCGATTTCGTGGTATATTCATAGAAGAATGTATCCATTCCAAATCCCTGGCAATCAAGGAGTCGAGCCCTTTGAACATCGTTGGCATCATTGTGGAATATAATCCGCTGCATAACGGCCATGCCTATCATTTCGCCGAAGCCAAGCGACTTACCGGCGCCGAGGCCGTCATCGCCGTGATGAGCGGCGATTTCCTGCAGCGCGGCGAACCGGCGCTCGTCGACAAGTGGGCGCGGACGGAAATGGCCCTGCGCCTCGGGGTCGACGTCGTGCTGGAGCTGCCGGTCACCTATGCGGCCCAGCCGGCCGAGTGGTTCGCCTACGGGGCCGTGGCCCTGCTCGAAGCGACCGGCGTCGCGACGCATCTGTGCTTCGGCAGCGAAGCCGGCGCGCTCACGGCGCTGCTGCCGCTGGCCGAGCGGCTGGCCGCCGAGCCGCAGGCGCTGAAGG
>NZ_FCOQ01000028.1 GCF_900021165.1 Paenibacillus phocaeensis
CCGCCGTGCGGCGGCTGATCGCCGGCGGCGGCCTTGCCGCAGCCGCGCCGTATCTCCCGCCGTACACGGCGGAGATCCTCGCCCGCGAGTTCGCGGCGGGACGCGGGCCCGTGACGTGGGAGAGCTTGGCCGCGCCGCTCTTCCACCAGCTGCTCCTGGCTGCCCCGGAGCAGCTCGCCGCCCTTCACGAGGTGACGGAAGGGCTGGAATACCGGATCAAAAAAACGCTGCCCCGCTTGTCGCAGCCAACGGTTGCCGAGCTGCTGACGCAGCTGAAAACGAAACGCTACACCCATACGAAGCTGCAGCGCACGCTGCTGCATATTCTCCTGCAGCATCCCCGCGAGCAGCTGGCGCCAACGGCGCTAGCCCAAGGCCCGGGTTATCTGCGCGTACTCGGCTTCAGCGCCGCCGGGCAGCGGTTGCTGAAGCGGATGAAGCAAACCGCCCGCCTGCCGATCATCACCCGGGCCGCCGAACTCGAGCATCCGCATCTCGCCCTCGACATCCGGGCGGCGGCAGCCTACGCTAACGCGATGCCCCAGCGCCGGGCAGAGGAACTGCTGCGCGAGTATCGGCAGGCGCCTATCCGAGCAGAGCTCGATCGCCCGGGATTATGAAGCCTTCGGTTCCAACGAAGCCAGATAATCCAGGGCATCGTCCAACTTTTTCACCGGAATCAGCTTCATCTTCGAGCCGATCTCCTCTGCTTTGGCTTTGGCCTCTTTATAGTTTGCGTCCGGCACAAAAAATATTTCCGCCTTCTCCCGGTCCGATGCCACAATCTTGAACTGCACTCCGCCGATCGCGCCAACCGTGCCGTCCTCGGCGATCGTCCCGGTACCGGCCACCCGGTACCCTTTGCTCAAATCGCCCGGCGTTAACTGGTTGTAGATCTCGAGCGTGAACATCAAGCCGGCGGACGGCCCGCCGATGCGCGTATCGGCAAACTGTACTTCCTTGGCCGGATCGGCGGCCTGCACCTTACGCAGTTCGCCTACGGTCACCCCCAAACCGGCTTTGCGGACACCGTCCGCCGTTTTAATCTCCACGAGCTCAACCTGTTGATCAACGGTTTTCCCGCCGCGCTCCAGCCGGATTTGAATCCGATCCCCCGGTTGGTTATCTTGAAGCAGAACGCCAAGATCCTCAAAGCGCTTCACCGGCTGGCCCTTCACGGCACGAATGATATCCCCGGAGTGGAACTCTCCCTTCGGCTGATTTTCCTTCGATAATCCGACGATAAACACGTACTCCGAGACGACATCGTATTTCACCCCGGCCTTATGATAGGCAGCCATCATAGCGTTGGACTGGGAGCTGCTCATATAGTAACGCTGCTGCGTTTCGTATTCCTCATCATTGCGGTCCGGTTCCTTGCGGACAATCTCCGCATGCTTGTTGAAGCGGGCCGTTGCCAGCATCCATACGTTGGCATAACTGACCGACACCGTCGTCAGCATGAAGGTTCCCTTCTCCTCAGAATCCCCCGACTTAATGGAGACCATCGGTTTGATCTCCTCCGCCGTTCCCGGCTGATTAATCATATACGGGGTTGACATGTACACGACAACATAGACGATCACTGCGATCGTCAGGACGTACAACCCCGATTTGATCGCTTTGGCTCTGGATGGTCGCATCCCGTTCTCCTCCCTTCCTCTTCAAGCGGGGAACAAGCGTCCTCCGTCTTTCCGCTTTCTGCTGACACCGTCACCGCTAAACCGGTAGTCTGTCCTTCACGGCTGATGCATAGCATGTACTATGCGCTGATATGCGATCGGTCTTTATCTAATGACAAAGAAGGTGATTTTATACCTATGAAATTCCGACGTTTGGCCGACAGCCCGCTGTCCACGTTGTTGACCGGTTTTTTAGCCTTTTTGGTCGTGATCTGCGTTGTATATGCGCCCGGCGAAGCGTTTAAAGCTTCCGGTGCAGGGCTGGCGATCTGGTGGCGGATCGTGTTCCCCGCACTGCTGCCGTTCGTCGTCCTGTCGCAAATGTTGCTCGCCGCAGGTTTTGCCCACGGGCTCGGCACGCTGCTTGAGCCCTTCACCCGCCGCTTCCTGGGGTTGCCCGGCTCCTTCGGCTGGGTGCTGCCGCTCGGCATGACCGCCGGATTCCCCGCTGCGGCTGAAGCCGCCGTCACGCTGCATAAACAGGGCAAAGTGAGCGCGCGCGAAGCGGAACGCCTTGCGGCTGCAGCGCATTTCTGCAGCCCGATGCTGCTTGTAATCGTGGTGGGTGCCGGGTTCCTGAGCCGGCCGGAATTCGGCCTGCTTCTGCTTGCCGTGCATTGGGCAGCGGGGTTAGCCGCCGGCCTTACGCTGCACATGGTATTCCCGGATCGGTCTGCTCCCGCGGCGCCGGTCCAGTCCCCGCCTGCAGCCAGGCCGAATGCCTCTTTGCTGCGCACCGCCGTGCGCCGCATGGAGGAAGCCCGCCGCGAAGACGGCCGCAGCTTTGGCAAGCTGCTGGGCGACGCCGTCGCCTCAGGCGTGCAAACGCTGATGATCACCGGCGGGTACATGCTTATTTTTGCCGTCGTGATTCATGTGATTCTCCTGGCCTTGCCGGACCAAGCGGTTGCCGTCACCGTAAAGAGCGCTCTGGAGGTTCACTTGGGCACCTATGCGATTTCCGGATTCGCTTCGTCCCTTCCCCCCGCTTTGGTCGCTTCCTTGCTGGGGGCAGCGCTTGGCTGGGGCGGCTTGTGCGCTTATTTGCAGGTACGGGCGATCCTTGCACCCGCCGGAATCCGCGAACGGTCGTTCCTGCTGAGCCGCTTGCTGCATGCAGCCTATGCTTATATTCTCACCTTACTGCTATGGAAGCCGTTTACCCGCTGGATGCCGGGCGTTCTCCCGGCGTTTGGCGGCGGCGCCCCGGACTCTCTAGGAAGCGACACCCCGGCCGCCACGCTGCCCAGCTGGCAGCAAGCAATCGGGGTGATGGAATGGCAGCTATGGATGCTGAGTTTATTGACGATAGGGTTCTTGTCCATCGCGCTCCTATGGCGGCGTCAAGAGGAACCCTAACTCGGGGATCCTAGCCCGGTCCCAGCTTGTCCTTGAACTTCTCCCGCAGTGCCTTCTCTACCTCCAGCGGAACGAGATCGCTCACATCGCCGTGGAAGCTGGCGATCTCTTTGACGACGCTCGAGCTCAAATACGAATATTTCGGGTGCGTCATCATAAAGATCGTCTCGACTTCGCTGTTAAGCTTATGATTGGTCGAGGCCAACTGCAGCTCATATTCAAAATCGGTGACGGAGCGGATGCCCCGAACGATCACATGGGCTTGCTTGTAATCCATATAATTGACCAGCAAATCCCGGAAGCTGTCGATTTCCACGTTCGGCAGATGCCCGGTCACTTCCGCCAGCAGCGCCTTTCGCTCGTCAACGGTAAATAACGGCTTCTTGCTCAAGTTGTTCAACACGGCCACGATCAACTTGTCAAATTGACGCGAGGCCCGCTGGATGATGTCCATATGTCCTTTGGTCACGGGGTCAAAGCTGCCCGGATAAACCGCCACCCGCGGTTGCCGCTGTTCGTTCATGTTGTCGCTCCTTCCTGCTCGTCGGTTTGAACCGTACTCGAATCGGAATCATAAGTGTAAATGGAAACGGTGGTCTCCCCATACTCCGCTTTGCGCGTTTGCAGGAAGGCTCCAAACTGCTCGGGATACACATACGAGGATTCGTATTCGAGCACGATCTTCGCCTGCGGCTCGAGCAGTTGCAGCTCGTCCATCTGCATCATCAGAGCATCCCCGTTTTTCAACCGGTAAGGGGGGTCCAGGAACACCAAGTCGAATGCCGCTTCCCGTTTCGCCAAGGCTTTGAGCGCCCGTTCCGCATCGTTCTTGTATACCTCGGCCTTCGCTTCAAATCCGGCGGCCTTCAGATTCTGCCGGACCGTTTCAATGCTTTTAAATTCTTTATCGATAAATACGGCCTTGTCCATGCCGCGGCTTAACGCCTCGATCCCGAGACCGCCGGTTCCGGCGAACAGGTCCAGCACAGCACCCCCATCAAAATACGGCCCGATCATGCTGAATATCGCTTCTTTTACTTTGTCCGTCGTTGGCCTTGTGCCCATGCCGGGTACGGCTTTGAGCGTTCTGCCCCGGGCGCTGCCCGAAATGACTCTCATCTTCTTTGTTCACACACCTTTATCTGCCTGGAAAATTCCTGTCGATATCGTACCACAATCCGCCTTGGAATGAAAAACGAAAAAATCATGGGATTTTTAGCGGCCCGAGGTATAAAACCCGCATGCCCGGACAAACTTAGATTATCGACATCACCAAATGTCGTAGACAACCGCGGAGAAGACTTACGTTTCCCCATAAGCTCTTCGTCCGGTTTCTCCTCTCCCATGATGGGCATCCCGCAAGGGATGCCCGGACAAAAGCCCTTGTAGATTTGTTCCTACGAGGGCTTTTGTCCTTTTTTTTATGTATTGATGACCGATTGATGACCAAATTCGCCAATCTTACCCGATGCAGAGGCTATAATTCTTTGCTGATCCGTAAAAACACCCAAAGGAGAGGTATATTATTTTTATTGAAACGTGCTACTGTGAAGGGAAAAACAGTTTTTTGACGGGGTATATCTCCAAAGAGCCTGACGTTCTCCCAAGCTACCGCCATCGTAAAACGCCTAAAGAAAAAAGGCTACTCCGTAAACACTGGATAACCTGATTATACGAAGCGCCAGTTATCTTGCCTAGTCATACCAACCGTTTAAGCTAAGTTTTATATAAGGAATTTGAACGTACAGAGGGCCGGGGGTGCATTTAACCACTTTGGATGTGAGGGATTTCATTGACGAGTAGTACAGCAGCATAGCAGAAAAAAAATCCGATGCACGGCACCGGATCGACTTACTTAATTCTTTTCAATTCAGCTTCCTGCTGAATAGATCGTGTAGAGAGCAGTTCAATAATTCTGTGCTGGTTCTCCAGGACTTCTTCCATCCTAACTACCCGCTCATTAGTATCTAGTACAGCTTTTTTAATTAAATGTTGATCTTCTTCAATACGGCTAAGACGTTGATCCATTGATTTAAGATGTTGATTTACTTCCTGGAACTGTTCGTCATTCCGATCCAAACGTTCACTAACCGCCTTTAATTCTTCACGGACAACTGATTGCAATAATTGCTTTAACTCATTATCCATTAATACCGCTCCTTCAAACTTTATGTGAATATTGTACCAAAAGCGTTTCTTAATTTCTACTTAGTTTTCAATAGTAAAGGAGGTTTAAATCATGGCCAGCATGCAGAAGCGTGGAGAAAACTCCTGGTTCTTTGTCGTTAATGTGGGATATCGACCAGATTGAACAAGAGACCGACGGACCAAGACGATTAAGGTCGAGGATCCTGCCCTACTGAGGTCTCCCCGTAAACTCAAAGAATATTTGAACGATGAACTAACCAAGTTCAAAATGGAAGTTGAGTCCGGAGAATACATTAATCCCGAGAAAATGACTTTTTCGAGCTTCGTGGAGATTTGGACCAAGAAATTTGTTCAAAAGAATCTTGAAGAAACGACTGCTTATAACTACTCATATCAGGTAGACAAGCGCATGATCCCCTATTTCGGGGATATGCAGTTGGACAAGATCAAAACCCTCCACCTTACTGACTATATGGATAAGCTGGCTGAAACGGTTGGCGATTCATCTCAGGTGTACAATTACCGAATTCTAAGAAGTATATTCTCAAAAGCTGTAGCTTGGAAGGTCCTTAAGACCAATCCTATGGACGGGGTAGACAAGCCTAAAGAGCAGCCGAAAGAGATGAATTACTACAACGAAAAAGAAATAGCTCAGCTCCTTGCCGCTCTTGAAAGTGAGGAATCGAGCTTTAAATTATTGGTGTTACTGGCACTTACGACCGGCATGCGCCGCGGTGAGCTGCTCGGCCTCGAATGGAAGCACATCGACCTCGAACAAGGAATTATCGATATTAAGCAGACGATACCCATGTTTAAGGATGGAGAGCCGGTTTTAAAGGGGCCGAAGCGCTCCAGCTCCATCAGAAAAATTGTCATTCCCTCTTCGATCGTAGAGGAGCTCAAACAATATCAAAAACATATGGCCAAGGAGCGATTAAAATCTGAGGCACCCTGGGAAGGCGGGGACCATCATTTTCTCTTTGCCGGAGAAACGGGGCCGGCCGTTGTACCCTAAAACTCTGGGGGACCGCTGGCGAGCATTCCATCAAAAGAATCCTAAACTAAAGTACATCCGGTTCCATGATCTGCGGCATACCTCAGCGACATTGTTAATCAGTCAGGGGGTTCATGCCAAGATATCTCCAGCCGGCTGGGCCATTCTAAAATCGGAACAACAATGAACGTTTATGGCCATGTAATTGAATCGGCGGACCGGGCCGCGGCTGAAACATTTAACAATCTACTGGCACCAAAAACGACGGATATCAAAGCTAAATCTTGATGTCATCATTGATGACCAATTGATGACCAAATCCACAAAAAGGCCCAAAAATCGCCTACGCCAGACTTAGTAGAATCCTTTATAAATCAAGGGTTTTCAAGTTTCTCAACATTCGCTAATCATCCAATTTTGACATTTCCCATGATGGGCATCCCGCAAGGGATGCCCGGACAAAAGCCCTTGTAGTTGTATTTCTACGAGGGCTTTTGTCCTTTTTTTTATTTCAACCGGAGTTCGGCACTAAAGCGATCTTCCAAGGTCTGCCGAAGGCTTCCCGCTTCTTCTCTGGAAGAGGCTGGAGCAATTAGCCAAACCTTCGCTTCGGGTAACAGCGGATTCGTAAGCTCGGGAGGAAGCTCCGACTGGGGAACGGCCCAAGCCAAGTGTCCCAGGTCTTGATCGAAATAAACCTGCCCGAGACGGCGGAGAATTTTACCGTCAACATGGGTCGCAAGAAATCCGCTTTGGAGCAACATATCCGAATAAACCCGCCCGTTCATTTGCAACGTGCCTTTAAATTGATTGTCCCCTGGATCAAAATAACCGTCCAGCGTGATTTGAACCGTAGGCGAGAACGCCGGATCCTCTTTCATCCAGGCCACTCCCTCCAAGGTTTTAACCATCTTAACCGGAGATAGATGTTCGATATACCACCATGTATAGCTTGCTGCCGCCAGAAACGCAAGCCCTATAACCCCGGTGATCCACAATCGCTTGCGTATCGGAATCCCTCCCTGCGATTATCCCTTAATCTTCCAACCCATCGTACCATCGGAAGCCGCTCAATACAATCGTTTGGCTCACGACCTCGTTCTCAACACGCGCTTCACTTTTTCTTGTCAAACAACCCTCGGCGGTGCATCACCGTGATCAAACGATAAAAATCAACGCTGCCCTGCTCCGGGTTCCGCAGCAGGGGATCTTCTTTGCTGTAATTCACCGCTGCCGCCACCGCTTCCTTAGCCCAGTCAGGAATCCCTGGACGGGTCCATTTTTCCAACTCGGCAAGTTGCTTGGCTTGTGTACGAACCGTTTCCTGAAGCGCTTCAAATTGTTTCTTCTCCTCTGCCGTCATGGGACCATCTCCCTTCCCCTCATCATATTGAGTTAACTTGTAGGTATCCATCAACCGGATCAGCTTGCTGGCATACTGCGGATCCGTGGCGTATCCGGCTGCGGCAACAGCTCGCGCGGCTTCCGGGCCCGTCTTCCGGATCGCCCCGGCATAACGCTGAGCCGATAGTAAACGGGCGTGGTCGGCAATGGACTCCGCCCAGGTTCTGTATTTGCGAAAAGCCGCGTTGACGGTTACCGCGTTTCCTCCCCGGTATTCCGTTGTCGGCAGGATCAAGTTGCCCGCCGGACCGCTGCCTTTAAGCCCGAATAAGTTATTGGCCTCGGCTGCCAGTCGACTGTTCCCCCAGTTCGATTCCAAAGCGGCCTGGGCCATCGTCAGCGAGGCCGGTATCCCGCTCTGCTTCGCACTGGCGACGGCAAGGGGGGCTATTTTCTCGATAAACCCGTTTTTATCCATCCAGTTTCACCTCCACCTACAGCTTATGAACCTGAGTGGACGAGGGATTGGACCATGACCTTGTCGATCCCAAGGATGCATAGCGGCGGAACCGAAGGGTACCCTAACGATGGTTTCCCAACCAAACTTTACACGAGGAGGATTTTACGCAGATGTACAACAACGTCAGTCAGCAAATCCAAGAAATCGAACAGGCGATTCGCCAATTGGAGCAGCAAACCCGGCAAGCAACGACGATGTACCAGCAAATGCTGCAGCAGGAGCAACAGAACGCGATGCAGTTGGAAGAACTGGCTCAGCGGGAGCGCCGAGCGGTTCAAACGATCCAAACGGCCATTCAGGGACATCAGCACGCGATGCAGCAGTTCCAACGTGTAGTGCAAATCGCCGGTCAAATCGAGAGCAGCGTTCACTCCATGTCCGGAATGGGCACCAGTTATATTCAACCTAACCTTGGACAAACCCACTACAGCCCGCAAGGCATGGGGCAAAGCGGCTACAGCGGAGGCAGCCTCGGAAACTTCGGATCCGCCATTAACAGCCAGATTCCAAGCCCTTCGAGCACGGGCTCGATGGGTTCCGGTTCCGCAAGCTCCATGAGTTCTATGGGCTCTTCGAGTTCTATGAGCTCCATGAGCTCTCAGGGCGCCGGATCGATCACAGCGGCGGGGTCGCTCGGCTCCGCCGGCTCGATGCGCAACTTTTAATCACTAACCATGAGAACATGAGAACAGCCGCCTTTCGTGCGGCTGTTCTCATTTTTTTCCTCGTCCTTCTGACTCTGTGCTATAATTGGAAATTATCATGTGATTGCGGAGGACCTGAATGAGTAAGATAGTTCTGTTTCTGTTCTTATCTTGGCTGCTGGGCAATCCTTTGCTCGCTATTATCGTCTTGTTGTTGATCGTTTATTTCATCGATCGGCGTTACATCGGATTATTTCCAAGCTTGAGCAAGCCCTGGAAGCGCAGCCGCAGCATTTCACGGCTTCGCCAGCAACTGACCGCCAGCCCTTTCGACGTCTCTGCCAAACGCGAGCTTGCCCGCTTGCTGTTAGAGCGCAAGAAATATGCCGAGGCCCATCGCTTGCTCGAAGAGGCGAAGGACGCCTCTGAGACCTCGGCAGAGTTTTGGGACGACCTTGGGACCGCCAGCTTGGGACTTGGACAAACCGAGGAAGGCGAAGCCCAAATCTTGCATGCGCTAAGCCTGAATGAACGGGTAAAATATGGCCAGCCTTACCTGCGGTTAGCTTCCGCTTTCCGCGAGCTTGACCCGCAGAAGGCGCTCCAGTACGCTGCCCGGTTCGGTGAAATTCAATCTTCGTCCAGCGAAGCCTATTACTTGCTTGGCAGCCTCTATCAGTCGCTGGGCAGCCGGGAGGAGGCCAAACAAGCCTACAACGAATCGATTGCGGTGTACCGCTCCCTGCCCAAATATAAGAAACGCCAAGAGCGAAGATGGGCACTGCGCAGCTTCCTGAAACGCGGAACGTTAAGTTCATAAGAATCCGGTAGCGAAGAAACGCCGGCTTCTCTCCAGGCGGAGCAGAAGCCGGCGTTCTTTTGGGGAACAGATCCCGAAGTCTTATAGACTCAAGCCTACGATTCTTCTTCGTTCTCATCCACTTCATAAATACAGCGAAACCGTTCTCCCCCGGATACTTCATCGGGGAACCCGGTAATTTGAAACCCGATACTGCGGAAGAAATCCGCCCCTTCCTCATCGGTGACGGCCTCCATCCGTTCCGGGCCCGCTTCCGTAAGGGCAAGCAGGACCAAGGCTCGGCCATACCCCTTCATCCGCTGCTCCGGATGGACGGCAAGATGGGCAATTTCGAGCGTGCGCGCAGCGTTCACGCGATAGCCGATGATCCCGGCTACCCCATCTTCCACTTCATACCCATAAAGTTGATAGGGATCGCCTTCCCGGTATAACCGGACTGCCTCTTCCAGCGCAGCCGGGTCGAACAGAACCGCGTATTCCAGCATTTCGCGAATCGCCGGCTCGTCCACTCTCGAGCTTATTGGTTTGAACATGGTGCCTCCTTGATTTCCGTGCGGCCATCTTCGTAACCGATAACGACGGTTTGCGCAATTCCGACAAACAATCCGTGCTCCACAACGCCGGTCATCGCCTTCAACTCATCGCTTAACCGGGCAGGATCGGCGATTTGGCCGAACGCCGCATCCACGATATAGTTCCCGTTATCCGTCACGTACAGCCGTTCCCCTTGCATCCGCATCTCGAACGGCACATCATAACGGCTTTTCAGCTCCCGCAGCGTCCATTCGTAGCAGAACGGAACCAGCTCGATCGGAAGCTTGAACTGCCCCAAGCTGGACACCATCTTGCCCTGATCGGCGATAACGATAAACCGGTCGCTGTTGATGGCGACAAGCTTCTCGCGAAGCAAGGCGCCGCCGCCGCCTTTGATCAAGGCCATCTGAGGATCAACTTCGTCGGCGCCGTCGATGGCCAGATCCAATCGATCCACGTCCTTCGCCTCAATTAACGGGATTTGATATTTTGCGGCAAGCTCCTCCGAAGCCTTGGAAGTCGCGATCGCGCGAATCCGCAGCCCGTTCCCCACCCTCTCGCCGATTTTCTCAATCGCGTAATAGGCTGTTGATCCCGTGCCGAGACCTATTGTCATTCCGTCCTTGACCCATTCTGCAGCGCGGTAACCCGCCGCCTGTTTGGCATTCATGTCTACCCCTCCAAAATCTTGACGATTCGTTCCATTAGCCCTCTGAACCCATTTGTCCAGCGGCACTCCGCTCCTATCATACCAAAAAAGCCCGGACAATAGAACAGCAGCGTCCCCACCAGGGGGAATCGCTGCTGATGTTATGACTATAAACTTAGCCTTGATGCAGAGGTCTTGTCACCTTAGTCTGTTTCCGCGGTTCTTTGGGCTTAATCGCTCCGCCGTGTCCGGATTCCGGCTTAACCAGCGTAAGCAGCAGAATCACCGCCACCAGCGAAACTCCTGCGATCACGAAGAACATCGTCATATGCCCGGCCTTCATGAGCAGCGACATGACCGGCGGCCCCGCCGATACGCCGATAAAACGCATGCTGCTGTAGATCGAAGTGATCGTGCCGCGCATTTCTTTGTCAACCCCCTCCGTGATCAAAGCATCGGAGCTGGGCAACACGATGCCGATTCCGGATCCGCATACGAGGAGGCAAGCGATCACAAAATAGATATTGCTGAAAAAACCGATTCCAAACAAGGCGCCGGTGGACAGGATCAACCCGGCAACACCGGACCATTTCATCAGCTTTTTGTCTTTGCCGATTTTTTTTCCGGTCACATAAGAAGCCAGACACAAAGCCGCCAGCGGAATCGCCAGGACCAGCCCCTTGATGACGCCGTTCAAGCCGTGTTTCGTCTCAAGCTGCTCCGACAAATAAAACAAGACGCCAAACAGCAGGAACATGGAAATGCATCCAATTGAGAAAATGGCGTACAGCCAACGTCCTTTTTGCTTCAGTACGTCCTTAACGGCGGAGATGAACTCGCGCAGCGGCTTGGCTTTCTCCCGTTCCTTGGGTTCATGCACAAGAAAGAGCACCAGAAGTAAAGAAATGAGACAAAGCGCTGGAATGGACAGGAGCGGCGCATACCAAATCCAGGCCCCCAGCAGCGCCCCTAAAATAGGGCTCAGCACTTTGCCAAAGGTATTGGAGGTTTCAATCACGCCCAGACTGTGGCTAACTTCCTCCTCGCTTTCGAACAAATCCCCGACGAGCGGCAGCACGATGGGAAAAGCGCCGGCTGCTCCGATCCCCTGAAGAAATCGGCCGCCCAGAATCATCCAATACACCGCCAACCCGTTCACAAACCAATCCGCAACCCCCGCTACGCAGCCGCCGATCCCCGCAACGATCAGACTGGGCACGATAATTGCTTTACGGCCGAATTTATCGGAGAGATAGCCGGCAATCGGAATCAGCAAGATCGCCACCACCGCATAAACGGTGATTAGCATGCTTACCTGAAAGGAGGTAACATGGAGCTCGCGGGCAATTTGGGGCAAAATCGGAATCAGCATCGAGTTCCCCAGCGTCATGATAAGCGGTATGGAAGCCAGAGCAATCAAATCGCCTTTTTTGCCGACCATCTAACCATCAGGCCACCCTTCACGAAAGAAGTTTAAAACAGACCCGATTAGTGTGATTCATTTTGCGGAAAATATACCGCCCCTTAAGGGAGCAGGGTGTAGGTCGATTTGGCGGCTTCCCGGATAAACCGGCTGGGTTCGCCTACAGAGTAGATGCGAAGCAGATGCATAGCTCTCGTACATGCCGTATAGAACAACTTCCGTTCGGCTTCCCTCGTGTACTTCCGTTCGGAACCATCGTAGATCAGCACGGCATCAAATTCCACACCTTTGGCCAAATAAGCCGGAATGATATGCACGCCCTTCTCGAAGGATAACGTCGTTTTCTTGATCAGCTTGGCCGGCAGCTTGGCGCTCAGCCGTTCATAAGCCTCCAGGCTCTCTTCCGCCGTTTTGCAGATGACGGCAATCGATTCATATCCGTCCGCCCGCAGCCGGCTGACCAGGTCCTCGATCGACGAGTGGAGCGCATCGATATCGGCAATCCGGTGAACCTCCGGCTTCGCGCCTTCCCGGTTAAACGGGACGATCGCCTCCCCGCCGGGAATCATTTCCCGGGTGAACTCAACGATTTGGCGAGTGGAACGGTAACTTTGCTCCAGCGTGATCAACTCACTCTCTTCCGCTCCGTACAAATCGCTGAGCACAGAGGATTGCTGGAGCACCGAGGCGTGGGCATAAATCGCCTGGTTCAAATCGCCCAGCGCCGTCATTTTCGCCCGCGGGAACAGCCGCTTCAGGAAGAACAGCTGAAACGGCGAATAATCCTGCGCCTCATCGATGATGACATGACGAATCGAGGTGTTGGATCGAAAGCCGAGCAGCAGCTCTTTTAAATAGAGAAATGGGGTAATATCTTCATAGAAAAGCTCGCCGTCCGTAATTTTCCGCAGCGTTTGATCACAGATTTCCTCCCACCGATCGGGCAATCCCTCCGGACGAATCTCGCGAAGGATAGACAGATCGGTGAAGAGCTGCAGATACAACCGGGTCACATCGACGAACCGCAGCGATTTGACCCATTTGCGAAGCGGCTTTAACCGGTCGCTCACGACCATTCGAGCCAGAATCGTCTTCTCTTCCTCATAATCGCTGAAAGAGGTTCCTTTGCCCTGCTGCTTGCGCCGCATGCGCTGATAAGCCCGCTGATAATCTTCCGTATCCAGCAGTTGAATCTGTTCCTCAACCCAAGGCTGGTCCAGCTCGGACTTTCCGAAGGCAGCGATTTCCTTAAGCAGCCACTCCTTCAGGAGCTCGCAGCGATTCGCCAGCCGGATTGCCGGATCATAGGCATAAAATTGCCGGGCAATTTCCTCCGCGCCGACAATCTCCCTGCCCTGGAAGCGCAGCGGCTTAAAGATCATTCCCTTCTGCTCCAGCAGCTCCTTGTACCGAGTGATGGCATGCAGAAATGGCACCGATGATTTGAAGCGTATCCCGTTCACCCGGGCCTGATAGACCTCATCCTCCGGAGCAGACAGCACGTATTCAATCTGGACGAACGGATCTTCAAGCTGAAATTCCCTTCCCAGTCGATGCTCGAGGTACTCCTGGAACGTCGTTTGCTGCATGTTTTCCTCCCCCAGCTCGGGAAGTACCGTCGATACATAACTGTTAAACATGGGGTTGGGAGAGAACAAGATCATTTGGTCCGCTTGCAGCACTTCCCGATGCTTGTAGAGCAAGTAAGCGACCCGCTGCAAAGCTGCCGATGTTTTGCCGCTTCCGGCGGCACCTTGCACGATCAGCATGCGGCTGCGATCATTGCGGATAATCTTGTTCTGTTCGCGTTGGATCGTGGCTACAATACTCTTCATCTGCGCATCGGAGCTGCGGCTTAGTACCTGCTGCAACAGCTCGTCCCCGATGGTCACTCCGGTGTCGAACATCAGCTTGATACGGCGGCCTTGGATGACGAACTGCCGTTTCAGCGACATCGTTCCGGTGATAGTGCCGGACGGCGTTTCATAAGAAGCCGGACCGGGGACGCTGTCATAGTACAGATTGGAGATAGGGGCCCGCCAGTCATATACGAGAAACGTTTCATCCCCCTCTTCCAGCAGGGAGGCGATCCCAAGATAAATAGCTTCTTCCGGTTCCCCTTCCTCGGCGAAATCAATCCGGCCGAAATAAGGCGATTGCTTGAGCCGTTTCATCTTCCCCAGGGCAATGGACGCGTGCTGATGACTTTTCTCCCGTTCCGCAAGGACCTGGGACTGCTGTCGCAAGCTGGTGGACGTTTCACCGACATCGTCCGCCTCGCTGAAATTCACCGTTACCTCGTCCCAGAAATCCTTCCGCATCTCCACGACGTCCCCGCGGACGCTTCCGACCTCCCGTTCGAGCTTGCGAATCCGGGCGTCGATCTGGTCGGCTACGTACTCGACGCGTTGTTGTTCTTCCTCCCAAGCCTGATCTGTATGATCCAATTGAATCGCTCCCTTGAATGGCATTTGAAAATATCCACACACGATGTATTGACAATCATATAATAGTATGATAAAATTAATTCAGGTTGATTGTGATTACCTCGTGGTGATTTACAGTCTATTTTTTATTGTATCAAGAAGCTCCTTACTTATCAATTTCGATCTGTACGATTTCCGACATGAAAGTCCTGCCATATGGCAGGACTTTTTTTATGATTATCTAGCTTCGTCTCCCGTTCCTGCGACGGAATGATCGGCCAGCCGGTTCAACCGTTCCAATTGATGCCCGTATTCGTACATCTCGGCCGATACAATCGACAACCGCAGTACCCCCGTCCGCTCTGCTGCATAGCGGTCCAGCATTCGCCGCAGAAACTCGTCATTCTCGGTTTCAAATCGCATGGCTTCACTGTAGCCCGGCTTCAGCTTGTCGTCGAACTTCAGCATGACATGCTCGTGAAATTTGGTCAGCTTCTCCAAATGCTCGTCGAATTCCCGGTTTAATTCCGGCGTACGGTCGGCCTGGAAATAGTGCTGCTCCACGGCATCCAGCACCTCAAATCCCTTGCGAAGCGTGCGCAGCATCTGCTTATAGACTACGAGCTGACGATGATCGCTGAATTTCGGCGCCTTGATTTTCTTCTGATCCTCCTCCATCAGCTTGTATTTATCCGCCAGTTGGGCAATCGTATCCTCCAGCTCCCGCTTATCGGACCGGAAGACCGATTCCTTGATTTCATCGGAGACGGCCGTTCGCAGCAATAGCGACAGTCGATCGAACGTATGCCGAACCTGTTGCTCAAATTGCACCCTCGGTTTGGGCGGAAACAGGGCAATATTGATAATAAACGCGGAAAAAATGCCGATCAAGCTCAGCAGAAACCGGTTCAACGCAAATTCCCACTGACCGGAGGCCTCCATTACGGAGACCACCGTAACTAACGTAATGCCGATCGTATCCCCCATTTTGAGTTGCAAACAGATCATAATCACCAGAATGCAAACCAAGCCTACCGCGATCGGTTCGTTCGAGAAAACCATGCCGCCCAGCATCGCCAAAATAGCGCCCAGCGTATTGGTCTGCAATTGGTCGATCAAGTACCGCCAGGAACGATAAATGGTCGGTTGCATGGCAAAGATCGCGGCGATCGCCGCGATGACCGGCGAAGGTAATCCCAGTAAAGTGCCGACATATAGAGCCAGCGTGACCGCAACCCCCGTTTTCAGCATTCTTGCACCAAATGTCACTTCCATTCCCCCTACGCTCCACGACACATTCCATTTATTTTAAGCGAAAATTTAAGAAATATTAAGGCTGCTTTCAGATAACCTGCGTTGATTTGGTCAAGACTGATGAAGGCAGGACCAAATTATTCTAAACGAAGAGGTGAAAAATGTCCATGATTAGGAAGAACCTGAAACCCATTGCCGGCAAATTGACCCTTGCACTCCTGCTGGCCGCCGGCTCAACCGCTGCAGCCGCAACCGTATATGCGGATACGGGCGCGCCAACCAAACAACCGCAGCAGGTCAATCCCAATCCGTCGCAGCCGGAAACCAAACCTCACCACCCGCACGGTCATTTGCGGGGAGCCCATATCATTAAAGATACGGCAGAGCTGCTCGGAATGGAGCCTAAAGCGCTGGTTCAGCAGTTAAGACAGGGCAAGACCCTTCTTCAGGTCGTGCAGGCCGAGAAAGGCTGGAGCGAGGAAGAATATCTGAAGAAGTTGACCGAAGCCGCGAACCGGAATATCGAGAAAGCGCTGGCGGAGGGGAAGATCGACCGGGACAAGGCGGACAAAATCAAGTCCAAGCTTCCTGAGAAGCTGAAGAAGGTCATTAACCGCTCGTGGAAGGACCGCCAGCCGGGCCAACCTACGGTGGATTACCAGAACAATCAGGTCAACTGGAGCCATCTGCCTCACTGATGTCGGGTTGTAACTGCAGTTGATCCGTAAAAAAACCGCTGGCCTACCTTCAAGGTAGTCTCAGCGGTTTAATATCTTTCACAGCGTGTCCCTCTATTTGGATGAATCCTCCTCAGGCGGCCCTGCTATCGCCGCCGTTTTGACCGCTTTAGACGGGTGCACCCCTACGGGGACCTCAACGATATCCAGCATAAAGATAAAGATCGGAACCCCGACGATCAATCCCCAAACCCCAAGGAAATGCTCGGAAACCAGGAGGATGAGGAAGGTGAAAAATATCGGCAGATGGGTTTTGTTGGACATGAATTTGGGATTCAGGAAATACGTCTCAACCGCATGTACCACCGCAACCATTACCAGAATATAAACGATTTTGACCAGTCCGCCAATCTTGAAGGCAATTGCGCAGAGCGGGATCAACGAAATAATGACGCCCATGACCGGAACCAGGCCCAGCAGGAAGATCATAATCGCCAGGGCAATCAGGTTCGGAAATCCGAAAATCCACAGGAAGATCGTGGATAGTATCGCATTGACGAGGGCGATCAGAAACTGCACCTCAATCACTTTGCCAAAGGATTGGACAAATTTTCTCCCGAAGTACTCCAATTCCTTGAACAACCCGCCGATCCGGCTTTCCCGGAATAAAACGGCGAAGTTCGTGACCTTTTCTTTCTCCAGTAGGAAAAACAAGCTGAGGACAATCGCGATAAATAAATTTAAGCTCCATTCCCCGATATCCGTCAGCGTGCCGAGCAGAAAGGTAAACCCATTGTTGATATAAGCCGACAGATCGATGTCTTTCAAATATTCGACAATGTAATTCAAGATCGGATTATCCGGCAGCACCGGAGGGTTCGAATAGAAGGAGATCACTTGGTTGACCAGGTCCGTCAGTTCCGTGAGCAGCACCGGCATATAATAGTAGATTGCATAGACCAGCAGCGTGATCAACACGACGTAGATGAACAGCACGGTCACGGTTCGGTTGATGCGTATCACCTTGGCCACATTCCGGCTGATGAAATTGTGCAACCGATTAATCAGGTACGTCAGAATAAAGGTAATCAGCAGCATGTTCAGCATGCTTCGAGCGAAATACAAGACGATAACGACAAACAGCAGAGCCAGCACCCTGCGGAATCCCGCCATTTGAAACAATTCCCTAAAAAACGTCATGAGTCACAACCGGCTCCTTCATATTTACTGGAGAAAAATCCTCTGCGTTAATCTTAAGCGAGCCTCTGCGACATTGCAAATAAAAAACCTATTCCCACCGTACCGGCTTGACGCAAACCGGTTTGGATACGGAAACGATCCGGCCGGTGAAGGTCAACCGCCCGCTGTCGGGGTTCACGTCAAAGATCGCCAGCCGATTGTCGTCCCGGTTCGCCGCAATCAAGTGCATGCCGTCCGGCGTAAGCGCAAAATGACGCGGATGACCGCCTTCGCTGGAGACGTGTTCGATAAGCGAGAGCCGTCCGCTCTCCGGATCAATGGCGAACAGCACCAAGCTGTCATGGCCGCGGTTAGAGCCGTAGAGATAGCGGCCGTCGGCCGAAATGGCCACCTCTGCTGTCGTATTCTCACCGCTGTACCCCTCCGGCAAGGTGGGCACTGTGTCCTGCAGCGTTAATTGCCCGGCCGCGGCATCGTATTGAAACAGGGAAACGGAGGAATTCACCTCGTTGATGGAATACAGCCATTGTCCGTTCGGATGAAATGCAAGATGACGCGGGCCCGCTCCCGGCGGCGTAGATGCCTCGCTCCGGAACACCAGACGTCCGGCCTCCGGCTCCAACGCATACACGGCAATGCGGTCCAGACCCAGATCGGCAACCAGCGCATACCGGTTATCCGGGCTAAAGATCACCGAATGGGGATGCGGGCGATCCTGGCGCACCGGGTCGGCTCCATGGCCTTCATGCTGGCGTTCGTCGACCAGTGAACCAACCGTTCCGTCCGCCTGGAGCTCGACCAATCCCACATTGCCGCCGTGATAACCCGACACAACGGCAAACCGGCCGTTCCGGTCAAGCTGAATATGCGATGAGGACGGACGAATCGTGGTGCGCCGGTTCCATTCGCGCAGCTTGCCTTCAGCATTCACGTCGAAAGCGACCACTTCACCGATTCGTTCTCCTTCTGTTGTCGTTTCGGAAATGGCATAAACTTTGCGGCGCTCCGGATTCACGCCAAGGAAAGTCGGGTTCTTCAACCCGGAGGCTTGATCCAGAAGACGAATCTCCCCGCCGGCCGAATCCATTTCATATACATAAACTCCGGGATCGCCTGCTTCGGCATACGATCCAACAAATAACAGCCATCGTGGTTGTGATGCGGACAAGTCCATTTCCTCCTTCAGAGTGGTTCGTTTATGATATCCTCTTTATTTTTTCCTAAATGGACGGAAAAGTCCAGTCTCGCCCGGAAAAAGTTAAAATTTTTAATATGAATCGGTCACCTACCCAAACTGGTTAAAATATGATATACTGTAAGCGCTTCCGAAAGCATCTTCTAAAGGGGGATTTGGAATGATGAACGTCGGACTCGAAGAAAGAGGCGTCTATGAGGACCTCAATCCTTACGAGACGTATTTCTTCAAGATCGGAGCTCACGGACTGGTTTGCTTCCATGGACGGAATTACAGTATTAAACAGAGATTATCCGCCGAACAGACTTCGAAGCTGATCTCGGACCCTCGCTTCTACCGCATCAGCACGAACTGCTATGTCAACCTGTCCCAGATCTCCGAAATTCGCGACAACGTGGTATGGTTCCGGGATGAACGCCACGGGATTAAGACGATTCATGTGCCCAGACGCAATCTGGAACAAATGAAGCGGTTGATCCCGACACATCGCAGCAAGGTAACTGCCGGGGTCAATTGACCCTCCGCCAGGAGAACCCTGCCAAGCGTCCCAATGAAAAAAGCAGCCCGACTTGCGTCCTCTCGGACGGCCGGTCGGCTGCTTTTTTCGTTTGCCTTCTTATTTTACGTAGAGACGGGCGCGTTCCTCCCAAATCTCGCCGGGAAGCAGGCTGAACAAGCCGATCTCCTCTGCCGGCAAATCCGCCTTTGGCGCATTGACCAGATTGATCTGCGGCTC
Organism: Paenibacillus phocaeensis; assembly: GCF_900021165.1. GTDB lineage: Bacteria > Bacillota > Bacilli > Paenibacillales > Paenibacillaceae > Fontibacillus > Fontibacillus phocaensis. Next base: position 19,606 of record NZ_FCOQ01000028.1, read on the forward strand.
CGGGCAGAAGAAGCCTTCCGTCGCCTTGTTATTCCAGATCATCCATTGCTTATAGGATGTACCCACGTCATAAACGAGCGTCTTCCCAAGCTTCGTGTCCGTCAGTTCCATCCGGTTTCTGCCGTTTTGCGGCACGGCTGTGTAGTGATTATCCATGGAGGCGAAGAAAGGGTATACGCCTTCTCCCTGCATCTGCAGCTCGTCCGCCGTCAGCGGCTGATAAGATCCGGTCGGGAGCATCCGTTCGCTCATTTCCCAACGCGCTCCGATCGTCAGCTTCAACCGATAGTCTTTCGCCGTGCTCTCCGGCGCAAACGGGGCATTTACCGCCGTATGGAAGGCCAACAGGCAAGGCATCTCCTTGTCGCCGTCATTTCGGATGAACACCTGCTGCGCCAACCCTTCATCACTTAACGTATACTTCAGTCGCATGGTGAATTTGAATGGCAGGTAACGATACACCTCATGGTTCTCGTCAACCGATACCTTGACAGATACATAGCTGTCTAACGAGGTTTGGCCGAAGTCCTCAACCTCCCAGGCTGTCGTATGCAGAAATCCGTGCAGATGGTTGTGAGTCGCCGCTTCATTAACCGGGAATTGGAGAACTTCGCCTTTCCACGGGAATAACCCGTCCTCGTAGCGATTCGGAGGAAAGAGCACCGGAATGCCGTGTACCCCCGGATTGCCTTTGAAAGCTTCCATCTCGCTCTCGCCAGGTTCACGCAAGAAGCGGTAACCGCTTTCGATATCGCGGAAAGCGATCAGGTTGCCGCCGATCTCCGGCAGCATGACCGCCTCATACCGCCCGGACTTCAGCCATACCGCCTTTTCACCCTGATAAGTGCCTTCATAAGCCGTTCTTTGTGCCATGGATGATATCTCCCTTCATTGCTTAGCTTGCTCAACTTGTAATATACCTTAAAGCGCCTCCAAAAGTCACCCCTGTCCGTCACGCTGGTTCCGCATTCTGGGCGATATGATGAAGCTGCTCCTCATGAGGAGAATTGCTCCTTTAGCTCCTGCCCGAATAGTTCGATCTCTTTTTTTACATACTTCAAGTGACTCGCTAATCTGAATGAATGGAGTGCTGTTCCCCCTATGCGCAAATCCTTGAAGTTTGGGGTGTTTCTCGTTTGTTTGGCCTTGCCGCTGACGCTCGCAACCTCATGCGGCCAGCACGACCGGCTCCGCTCCAATTCCGTCCCCCCGGCCGGCAATTCACCGGTACGAACAGAAGCGGTTACAGATGCCGGCGGCACGAGCTGGGTTCCGCTGAAACAAGTAGCCCAAAGCCTTGGACTCCGATTGCAGGACAACCAAGATAGTGCCAGCCTTGGCTTTACCGATGTGATGTTCACCGTCCAGCCCAGCCAAAGGCATGCCGTTTCCTTTGGCCAGCCCGTTTCGCTGCCCCAGGCGCCGGTTCGCGAGAACGGCCAGCTGTACATGACGATGGATGCTGTATCTGCCCTGCTGCAAACCCAAGCCCGGATCGATTCCCGAACCGGCGAATTGACGTTTGACCGCATTACCCCGGCGGGCAACGAGGTTCCGCCGCAAACCGGAACGAGCCGGTACGGAATTCTTGGCGTTGCGGAGCATCAGGATGAAATGGTCGCCTATGCCAAGCAATTCTTAGGCGTGCCTTATGAATTTGGCGCCGCCCCTTATGAACAATCCAAAACCTTTGATTGCTCCTCTTTTACCCGCCATGTCTTCAAGAAGTTTGGTCAGGACCTGCCGCGGCTGGCCCGGGATCAAGCCAAAGAAGGCGTGCCGGTGACGCGCAGCCAGCTACAGGTCGGAGACTTGATCTTCTTCACCGTCCCCGGCCGATTTCAAGCCGACAATATCGCCGGTCACGTCGGCATCTACATCGGTGACGGCAAATTTATTCACACCTGGGGAGACCCTGGCGTTCAGATCAGCCCGCTGGACAGCGGGTATTGGAGTGATGTGATCATCTCCATGCGCCGAGTTCGTTAACTCCAGCCAGGATCTAGCAAAAGCCGGGGAACCGTTAGGTTCACCCGGCTTTTTTCTCAGGGCCGACAGGCGATTTCCCTTCGTTACAAATACAAAGTATAATAACTGTATGCATCACTTTCCATATCATATTTATATCAAAACCCAATGGATTCAGAGGAGAAAGACGATGGACAACGACAATTTAAAACAGGCTTACGAGTTGCTGGGGTTACCCGAAAACGCTTCCCGCGAGAAGCTGGAGCGAGAGTTTGATATTTTGCTGCGCAAATCCCGCTCCCGCCACTTAGATCCCGGCGAAGCCGAGGAGATCGAGCGGAAGATTCAGGCTTACAAGCGGATCTTCGAGGCGGAGGAACAGCGGAAAATCGCCGAACTCTCGCAGAAGCGCTATGCCAAATGGGGCAAATTCGCCGGAACCGCCGAGAAGATGGACGATTTTTTTCGCCTCTACCGAACTCATGTGATTATCGGACTGATTGCCGTGGTAGCTATTATCTTCGGTACGAATGCTTATCTTGACCACCGCGAGGAACAAAAACGGCTGGCCGCCCTGCCTCCGGTCGATCTGTCGATCATGATGGTTGGCAACTTTATGACCGACGATCAGAATGGCGGCGTCGAAGCCTTGGAGCAGGCAATAACGGCACAAATCCCCGGTTTCAAACGGGTGGAAGTTGAAAATGTCTATTTGCCTCCGCAAGGTGAAGCCGGACTCGGTGCTGCCGATATGGCTTACCAGCAAAAAGCGATGGCCATGATCGCCACCACCAGTCCGGACATTTATATTACCGATGCGCCTACCTTCGAGTGGCTGTCGAATGGCGGTGCTTTTCTCAGCCTTGACGATGTGGCGAACGGCGAACTTAGAAGTCTCCTGACGGAGGACACCCTTGTTAAGGATGTATCCGATGAAGACAATGCCGAGCATGTGTACGGGATTAAGGTAACGGACAGCACCCTGGTGAAGGAGCTGCCGCTTGGCTTTACGGACATGATTATCTCCCTTCGCGCGGACACGAAGAATAAGGACAAAGCGATCGAAATGATGAAGATATACTTGGAGACTCTCCCAAGGGCGGCGGAATAGCCGCCTTTTTTCATGTGCCTTTCGGAATTGATAAATTTCGGGGGATGCTATAAAATGATTCTATAAACGCGCGTTTACGAAAGTGGGGACAGACCTTATGCGCAGCGAAGATATCGCCAAATTGGCCGGGGTGTCCCGCAGCACCGTCTCACGGGTGATCAACAATTATCCGAACGTTCCGGAAGCCACGCGGGCCAAGGTGCTCCGCGTCATCGAGCAGCACCACTACGAACCGAACAGCTTTGCCCGGGCGCTCGCCGGCAAACGGACGGATACGATCGGCCTGTTCGCCATTAGCATGACCGAGAAGGAAGACACGAGCCGCATTTATCAGAACAGCTATTTTGCCCCGATCGTCGACATGGTCGTCGATACGGCCAACGCCCGCGGATTTTATGTCCTGATTCATACCGTTTATTCGCCGGGCGACTTCCAGAAGGTGAAGCAAGCCTTCTTGCAGAAGCGGATCGACGGCGGGATTCTGGTCGGTACGCAGAAGGACATTGATCTCGTTCGGGAAATGGTGGACCAGGAAGCGCCGCTGGTGCTCGTCGATTACGACATCGCGGAAATCATGGCAGAACGGCTCAACAAGAACCATCTGTCCGTCATCAACTCCAACGACTACGAAGGGACCGTGCAGGCGATCGAATACTTAATCGACCTGGGTCACCGGGACATCGGCATTCTCAAGGGCAGCATGAATACGTATTCGGGACGCGAACGGTTCCTGGCTTTTCAGGACACGCTGCAGAAGCGCGGATTACCGCTGCCGGAGGCCTTTATTCTGGAGGGCGAGTTTCTGAAGGAAAGCGCCTTCCGCGAGACTTGCAGGATGATCGAGAACGGGGCTTTGCCGACAGCCTTGTTCTGCGCCAATGACGACATGGCTTTTGCCGCTATGGAAGCGTTTGCGTCCAAGGGGATCAGCGTACCGGAGCAGTTGTCCGTCATCGGCTTTGACGATGTCGAGCTGGCTTCCCGGGTATCGCCCAAGCTGACCACCGTGCGGCTGCCGGTTGACGAGATGGCCAAAGCCGCCGTATTGAAGGTGATCGAGCTGTGCGAAGCGGAGCAGCCCACCTTCAGCACGATCAGCTTTCCAACCCGCCTGGTGATTCGGGATTCCTGCCTGACCCCGGCGAAGTAATGGGTTCATCCTCCTCCCTATTCGGTCTATGATCGGTGGGAGGAATGGTTTTTAACTAAAATAAACGCGCGTTCACAAACGAAGGGAGAGTTCCTATTCATGAAATTCGGAGCATTTGACGATCAGCGCAAAGAGTATGTGATCCATACGCCGCAAACCCCTTACCCTTGGATTAATTATCTCGGCAATGAGCAATTTTTCGGCTTGATTTCCAACACTGCCGGCGGCTACTCGTTCTATCGGGATGCGCGCTTGCGCCGGTTAACCCGGTACCGCTATAACAACATTCCGCTCGATACCGGCGGACGTTACTATTACCTTCGCGACCATGACAACGGCGATTTCTGGACGCCGGGCTGGATGCCGGTGAAACGCGAGCTTGATTTTTACGAATGCCGGCACGGTTTGGGTTATACCTCGATTACCGGGGAACGCGGCGGGATTTCTGTGACGCAACTGGCATTTATTCCGCTTGGCTATAACGGTGAAGTGCATCGCTTAACGGTGAAGAATACAAGCTCTGCGACGAAGAAAGTCTCCCTCTTCTCTTTTGCCGAGTTCTGTCTCTGGAACGCTCAGGACGACATGACCAACTTCCAGCGCAACCTGAGCACCGGCGAAGTGGAAGTGCTGGATTCGGTCATTTATCACAAGACAGAATACCGTGAGCGCCGCAACCATTACGCCTTCTATTCTGTCAACCGTGACATTGACGGCTTCGATACGGACCGTGAATCGTTCGTGGGCCTGTACAATGGCTTGCACGAGCCTCAGGTCGTCGTGGCCGGGAGAGCCTCCAACTCGATAGCCAGCGGCTGGTCGCCGATCGGCTCGCACGAGGTGACACTGAAGCTTGCGCCGGGCGAAACGCAAAGCCTGATCTTCGTTCTCGGTTATGTCGAAGTGCCGGAAGAAGAGAAATGGGAAGCCCCCGGCGTGATCAACAAAAAACCGGCGCTTGAGATGATCGACCAATTTGCCACCGATGCCGACGTGGATCGTGCTATGGCCGAGCTGTCAGCCTATTGGGACGGCTTGCTGTCCAAGTACCAAATCCAAAGCGGTGACGACAAGCTGGACCGCATGGTCAACATCTGGAATCCGTATCAATGTATGGTGACGTTCAACATGTCGCGTTCGGCCTCCTATTTCGAATCCGGAATTGGCCGCGGCATGGGCTTCCGCGATTCCAACCAGGACTTGCTGGGCTTCGTGCATCAAATTCCGGAACGCGCCAGAGAGCGGATTCTCGACATTGCCGCCACGCAGTTTGAGGACGGCAGCGCATACCACCAATATCAACCGCTGACGAAGAAAGGCAACAATGAAGTGGGCAGCGGCTTTAACGATGATCCATTGTGGCTTGTGCTGGGTACGGCGGCGTACATTAAAGAGACCGGCGACATCTCCATTCTGGATGAACAAGTGCCGTTTGACAGCAATCCGGACAATACCGCAACGTTATTCGAGCATTTGAGACGCTCCTTCTACCATGTCGTGCACAACCTCGGGCCGCATGGCTTGCCGCTGATCGGCCGGGCCGACTGGAACGACTGCCTCAACCTGAATTGCTTCTCCAAGGAGCCGGGCGAATCGTTCCAAACAACCGCAAACATTGAAGGCCGCGTTGCCGAGTCGGTATTTATTGCCGGCCTGTTCGTCTTCGTAGGTCCGGACTTCGCGGAAATCTGCCGGATGCGCGGGCTTGACTCCGAAGCGAAGGAAGCGCTGGATTGGACGGAGAAAATGCGCAAGACGACGCTGGAGCATGGCTTTGACGGCGACTGGTTCCTGCGCGCTTACGACCATTACGGCGAGAAAATCGGCAGCAAGGAGAACGCGGAGGGACAAATCTTCATCGAGCCGCAAGGCATGTGCGTCATGGCCGGCATCGGCGTCGAAGAAGGGCTCGCGGCCAAGGCCCTCACCTCCGTGGAGGAGCGTTTGGATACGAAATACGGTATCGTGCTGCAGCAACCGCCGTATTCGAAGTATTATTTGAATCTGGGCGAAATCTCCAGCTACCCGCCAGGGTACAAAGAGAACGCCGGGATCTTCTGCCATAACAACCCGTGGATCATGATTGCGGAAACCGTGTTGGGCCACGGCGACCGGGCGTTTGAGGTTTACTCGAAAATCGCTCCGGCTTATCTGGAGGACATCAGCGAAATCCACCGGATGGAGCCGTATGTCTACTCGCAAATGATCGCCGGCAAGGACGCGGTGCGTCACGGCGAAGCGAAGAACTCCTGGCTCACCGGCACGGCGGCCTGGAACTATGTGGCGATCACGCAAGCCATTCTCGGCGTTCAAGCTGACTTCAACGGCCTGAAGGTAGATCCTTGCATTCCGTCCGCTTGGGACGGCTACAAGATCGCCCGCGTCTTCCGCGGCGATACGTATGTGATCCGGGTAAGCAACCCGAACCATGTGGAGAAAGGCGTGGCTCGCATCACGGTCGACGGTCAGCCGATTCAGGGCAACGTCATCGCGCCGATTGGCGACGGCGGGGTGCATCAAGTCGAAGTTGTGCTCGGATAACCATAAGCCAAGCCCTTTCGCTTTCCGCCGGAAAGCTGAAAGGGCTTTTGCCCGTAGTTGCAGTTGCTCGCATAGAGAATGTTGTATTTTGTGCATCTTTTTAGACCCATCTTTGCCTATAAACCTCAGATTGTTGTAATTCCTACAACATTTCTGGAGCATTTGGGCAACCAGAGGTGATATTGTTGTAGTTTGTGCATCATTTCAGCCATAGCCCCCCATATGCAGATTGAAATGTTGCTGATTTTACAACTTTTCCGACACAAAAAAAGGTACAACCGCTCAGAAATCCTTGAGCCGTTGTACCTTTTCGGTTGTATACAGGAATTTAAGCCTTGGCGGGCTTCATTCCGTTCTGTTCACTGTTGGAGTCCTGCCCTTCTTTATTTATCTGCACTTTGCGGATAAAGAACGCCAAGACGAAGGCGACCAGCGTAATTCCCGTTGCCACGACGAAGGCAAAGTCGATCCCGTTGATCGTTGCATCCCGGGTGATCAAGGCTACTTGTTGGGCGTTTGCTTGGTCCTGCGGATTGATGCCGGCCGCGAGGATCATCTCAGTCGCCTTATCCTTCGCCCGCGAGGACATGATCGTCACCAGCAGCGCTGTGCCCAGCGCCCCGGCGATCGTCCGGAGCGTATTGGACATCGCGGTGCCGTGCGCGTTCAGCCGCGCCGGCAACTGATTGAGGCCGGCTGTCTGAATCGGCATCATCAGCATGGACATCCCGAACATCCGGGCTGTATACATCAATATGAGATGCGTATAGGTCGTGCTGTCGGTCAGGTTGCTGAACTCCCACGTCGTCACCGTCGTGATCGCCAGCCCGATGACCGCCAGCCAGCGAGCCCCGATCCGGTCGAAGATCATCCCGGTTATCGGCGACATGATCCCCATCAGAATCGCTCCCGGCATCAGCAGGAGGCCGGATTCCAGCGGCGAAAAGCCCCGGATCTTCTGCAAGTAGATCGGCAGGAGGATCATCGCCGCGTACATGGCCATCGTAACCACCACGTTGATAATGGTCGTCAAGGAGAACATGTCGTATTTAAACACGCGGAATTCAAGAAGCGGTTTATCCGATCTCAATTGCCGCCACAGGAAAATGCCCAGAGCGACGACGCCAACAATCAGGCTGACGACCACTTCCGTCTCGCCCCAACTGGTGCTGCCGGCTTCGCTGAACCCGTACAGGACACCGCCGAACCCGATCGTCGACAAAATGATCGACAGAACGTCCAGCTTCGGTCGTCCAACCCGGGTTACATTTTTCATGAAGATAAAGCCCAGTAAGATGGAGAGAAGCGCAAACGGCAAGATAATCCAGAACAAGACGTTCCAGGGGTGATGCTCAATGATCCAGCCGGAAAGCGTCGGGCCGACCGCAGGGGCGAAGATCATGGCGATCCCCATCATCCCCATCGCCTGGCCGCGCTTCTCAATCGGAAAGATCGTCAAGAAGACGACCGTCATGAGCGGCATCAGCACGCCGGCTCCGGCAGCCTGAACCAGCCGTCCGACGAGCACCATCTCGAAGCTCGACCCGATGCCGCATATCAACGTGCCGGCCGAGAACAAGATCATCGCGGAAATAAACAGCATCCGCGTGGTGAACCGCTCCATCAAAAAAGCACTGATTGGAATCAGAACGCCGTTCACCAGCATAAATCCGGTGGACAACCACTGGATCGTGGTCGCTCCAACGCCCAGGTCATCCATCATTTGCGGAAGAGCAACGTTCATCAAGGTTTGGTTCAGAATCGACACAAACGCTCCGATCAAGAGCGCCATAACAATCGGCCATCTTTTGAAATTCAGGGCCGGTACAGCAGTTTCATGGTTCATAGGTTTCTTCTCTCACTTTCTCTAAAGACGCCATAATTTTACGGTGGGTTTGCAGCATGTGGTCGATATCTTTCTCGGCTGTTTCGAGGACGTTTGCAATGGCTTTGGTATATTCGAGGTCGGTCTTCCGATATACCTCCAGCCCCTTATCAGTGATTTGCAAGGCAACGGACCTCCGGTCGTTGTCCAAACGCCCGCGAATCACCAACCCCGCTTTCACCAGACGATCAATCACGCCGCTGACCGTGCTGTTCCCCATCCGCATCTGATCGGCAAGCTCGGTGACCCCGATCTGCGGGTTGTCTTGAATTCGCTTCAGGGTCATAAACTGGATGCCGGTAATGCCGAAGGGCTCGGCTTGTTTGGATAACAGTTGGTAATACGCCCTCTTCACCTCGCGGAAGGACTCCACGATCTCATGCATGCGCTGCTTCTGGTCCAAGCGGCTCTCATCCTTTGGATTTAGTTCTATCCTTTAATATTTCGTACACGAAATAATTCATTATTATATTTAACAAGGGTTCAAGCTGGTTGTCAATACCAAAATCGCTAGGACCAAGGTTCGGTAAAATCGGAAGTTTCTTAACTTTCAGTTAGGATTTCTCGGAATATTTCGTCCTATACCCTTAGCGCCCATGATGATATAATATGGTAGAATTCACCTATTACTTAAGGAGGACATGAATCCCATGACATGGTTCAACCGACTTCCCTTATCCGGAAAGATCTCCGCTGCGTGTTATCTCGTAGCTGCGCTCTTTGCCGTCCCTTCACTGCTCGTCTACATTCTGTTGGGACATCTCATCATCGGTCTCCTGCTGATCGTCGTGTTGGCAGCGCTTACTTTCCCGCTTTCGCGTTTCCTCCAGAAAGCGCTTACGGGATCCTTCGACGATATCACCAGCGCTTCCGCCAAGATTGCCAAAGGCGACTTTACCAGTCGAATTTCCGAGTCCGGGGGCATGGATGATCTGAGCCATTCCTTCAACAGCATGGTGGACAAGCTGCGTAAAATTTTGCAGGAAACCTCGGATATCACCCGCAAAGTAATGGATTCCAGCCGGAGTATCTCCGACCGCAACCAAGAGCTGATCGAAGTCATGACCCAAGTCACTCACTCCTCCAATGAGCTGGCTCTTGGTGCCAACGCCATCTCCGAAGATGTCGGCGGCATGAAGGATGCGATCGGCGAGATCGAGCAGAAGGTCAGCAATTATACCGATGCCACCCGTGAAATGAATCAACGTTCCGACGAAATGATACAGCTGGTGGAACGCGGACGCGAATCTGTCTCCCGACAAGCCAGCGGCATGCGCAAGAACATCGAAGCGACCGGGAAGGTCGCCGAATCCATCGAGGCGTTGGCCAAGAACGCGCAAGGCATCACCAAAATCACGGCAACCATCTCGGAAATTGCCGAACAGACCAACCTGCTGTCCCTGAACGCCTCCATTGAAGCCGCCCGCGCTGGCGAGCATGGAGCCGGCTTTGCCGTAGTCGCCCATGAGGTGCGCAAGCTGGCGGAAGAATCCACCGCATCCACCAAGGAGGTATTCAATCTGGTTCGCAGCATCGAACTGGATGTGAAGCAAGCGGGACAAAACATTAAGATTAATGAAGAGGTCGTCCGGCAGCAAAGCGAAATGATCCGCGAGGCGGAGCAAATCTTCCAGGAAATCGTTCAGAGCGTACAGTATATCAGCGAAGAGATCGCCGCCTTCTCCAGAGAAAGCGAGGCGATGCTGGAAAGCGCGCAGAACATCTCCTCTGCGATTCAGAATATCTCCGCCATCACCGAGGAATCCGCGGCAGGCACGGAGCAGGTATCGGCATCCATGAACGAGCAGATTACTTCGATCCGGGCAATGGCCGAAGAAGCGGAAGCGATGAAAAATGCGGTGTTCCAGCTGCAGAAAACGATACATATTTTCAAATTTTAATCTGTTGGCACCCAAGCCCGGCCCTTCATCTAAAAAGGGCTGGGCTTTTTTCGCTTTTTAGATAAGATATAGATAGCGAATCTACAATGAAAGGAGGGCTGGCAATCATGTCAACGTCTGCCCGCGTGGCCCAGTTTTATCAAGACTATCGTCATTCGATGACCGCCCTCTCCTACCGGATCACCGGCTCATGGTCGGAAGCGGAGGATATCGTGCAGGAAGTGTTCGCCGAGCTGCAGCAGCACGTACAAGCAGACAGCATACGCCAACCGAAGTCTTATTTAATGCGCGCCGTTGTGAACCGCAGCCTGAATGCGCTGAAGTCACCCCGATTGTCCCGTGAGTTGTACACCGGTCCGTGGTTACCGGAGCCGGTCTTCGAGCCGCTCCCGGAAACCCAGCTCGACCGCCTGTTGCGGGAAGAGCAAATCTCTTACGCATTTATGGTCCTGCTGGAGCGCTTGACCCCCGACGAGAGAACCGTATTTGTTCTGCGGGAATCGTTTGCCATGGAGTATGAGGAAATCGCTGACCTCTTGGGAAAAAGTCCTGTCGCCTGCCGCAAGCTGCTGAGCCGGGCTCGGCAGAAGGTGAAATCGGAGCAGGAAGTGTCCCCCGCAGACGAAAAAACGGTGGCGAAATGGACTACGGAATTTTTGAGGGCCGCAAAGACCGGGAATTTTGGTCCTCTGCTGGAAGTCATTCGGGAGGATGCGGTGCTAATCACCGATGGCGGAGGCAAAGTCAGGGCAGCGATCAATCCCATCCTGTCCAAGGAGCGCGTCATTGCTTTCTGGCAAGGGATCCGAGCCAAAGGCTCGCTTGAGGGGGAACTGGTTCCGACACGGATGAACGGAGAAATCGGATTGGTGCACTACCGCGATGGACAGGTTATTCATGTGCTTCTGTTCGAAGGGGACGCGCAAGGGCGGATCCGCCGATTCTATTTGATCAGCAATCCCGATAAAATTGGTAGAGCCCCGTCGGTTTAGTTGTCACAAATCGTTCCCTCCCCTTGTCTTACCTGCGTAAGCACAATCATCAAACCATGGAGGGATTCAAGATGAAAGTCAGAATGGATCATTATCAAGCCAACCCCAACATTTATCAGGCCATGAGCCGCTTGGAGCGGCAGGTCACGGATAGCGGGCTCGACCGGGTATTGTACGAGTTGATCAAGGTACGCGCCTCGCTGATTAACGGCTGCGCCTACTGTCTGGATATGCACACGGAAGCAATGCGGCAGCTTGGGGAAAGCGAGCAGCGAATCGCCCTGGTCAGCGTTTGGCGGGAAGCGCCATGCTACACCGAACAGGAGAAAGCGGTGCTGGAGTTGACCGAAGCCGTAACCCGAATCGCAGACGGCGGCGTGCCGCAGGCGGTGTACGACCGGGTTCGCAGCTTTTTCAGCGAGAAAGAAATGATGGATCTCATCTTTGCGATCAACGTGATTAACTGCTGGAACCGCATCGCCGTCACCACCGGCATGTTCCCCGGCTGCCGCGATGAAGCATAAGCAGCGCAAGGCTTGAACCTCATCCTAAGCAAAAATAGACCTGAAGGAGCCAATCTCCCTCAGGTCTTTCTTTCTATTTACAGCTTCGCCTGCAGCCGGACCATCCTGCTGCTGAAGTCGCCGCGCACCGCAGCCATGGACAAACCGGCGCTCATCAAACGGTCGCCGCCGTACACTTCGCCGTTCCCTTCCACTTCATAATCCTTGGCCGGGTCCAATCCTTGCAGCTTCACGCAACGCAGCGGACCGTTGGGTTCCGCCAGCACGCGGAAATAGAACAGCAACGCTTCGTTCTGATCCGAACTAACGAACATCCACGCCGTTTCATTGCCTTCGAACGGGCTTTGCAGACGGTACAGATCACCTTGCTGGACTAAGCCGCGAATCTCTTTGTACACTGCAATCTGGTGCTTGGCGATCTCCTTCTCCTCATCCGTAAATCGGGTAAGATCCAATTCGTAGCCGAAATTGCCGGACATCGCCACATCCCCCCGGAAGGTCAGCGGGGTCGTCCGCTCCACTTGATGATTGGGCACGGCGGAAATATGCGCCCCCATTGTCGACACCGGATAAACGAGGCTCGTGCCGTATTGAATCTTCAAACGCTCCACTGCATCCGTATCGTCGCTCGTCCACGTCTGCGGCATGTAAAACAGCATTCCCGGATCAAACCGACCGCCGCCCCCGGAGCAGCTTTCAAATAAGATATGCGGAAATTCGCTCGTCAATCGTTCCAAGAGCTCATACAGCCCCAGCATGTAACGGTGAGCCACTTCCCCTTGACGCTCCGCAGGGCGGACTGCCGAACCGATCTCCGTCATATTGCGGTTCATATCCCATTTCACGTATGTCAACGGCACCGTCGAGAAAATGTTGCTGAGGCGTTCGTACAAGTACTGACGGACATCGCTGCGGGACATATCCAGCACCAGTTGCTCTCGGGCCTCCGTGCGCCGCCGCCCCGGGACATGCAGGCACCAGTCGGGGTGCGCTCGGTACAGGTCGCTGTCCGGCGACACCATCTCCGGCTCGAACCAAAGGCCGAACTGCAGCCCGGTATCCTTCACGCGATGGGCCAGGTCCGCCAACCCGCCGGGCAGTTTGCGGCGGTCTTCGAACCAGTCGCCAAGCGAGCTGTTATCGCGGTCGCGCCGGCCAAACCAGCCGTCGTCAAGAACGAACAGCTCCATGCCCAGCTCGCTGCCCGCTTTCGCAATCGCCTCGATCTTCTCGGCGTTGAAATCGAAATACGTCGCTTCCCAGTTATTGACGAGAATCGGTCGTTCCTGATCGCGGAATTGGCCGCGGCAGAGCCGGGTCCGATACAACCGGTGGTAAGTGCGGGACATGCCTCCAATCCCTTCGGCGGAATACACCAGCACCGCCTCCGGCGTTTGGAAGCTCTCGCCGGGTGTCAGTTTCCAGGTAAAATCAAACGGGTTGATCCCGATAGAGACACGGGTTGTGCCGAACTGCTCGACCTCGGCTTCGGCCGTGAAGTTACCGCTGTAGACCAGACTGAAGCCGTAAACCTCGCCTTGCTGCTCCGTCGCATCCGGCCGCAGCAACGCCAGGAACGGGTTCTGCTGGTGGGAGCTGGAACCGCGGCGGCTGCTGATCCCGGTCACGCCCGGTGCCAGCCTTCTGCGCTGCACATGGCGTTCGCGCGCCCAGGCACCGGACAGATACAGCGCATCATAGGAAGCATCGGAGAAATCCACCGAGGCGCTGAGTGCCCGCTCCAGTTGGATCGGCTCGCTGCCCTCGTTGCTGAGCCGAGCCGATCTGGCAATGGCATCAAAATCAGCAAACACCGTGTAGCTTAACACAACGGACAGACCGGCAACGCGATCTTCCAGCTCCAACTCCAGGGTGTCCGCTTCGTGGTCCTGCTCCACATATACGGCTGGCAACCCTTCAAGCGCCGGCTTACCCGGTACGATCCGATGCGTCCGGTACGTTAATTCGGTCGCACGGGTTCCGTTCGCAAGACGCACCTGATAAGCCGGGTTGCGGAAGTCGCTTGTCCCGTATTGCGGATATTCCTGCGGAAGGGAGTCCAGCGATATCGACTTGTCCTCCGGGATCGGATTCGGACTAAACGAGGCGCGCTCCTGGAAGGTCAGCAAGCCTTCGAGGTTACTGCCGTGCCGCAGTTTGGCGCCAAAATACGCATGAGCGGGATAGCCGTGCACCAACTGAATCAAGTAACTTGTATTGCGGGATTGCAAATGAAAAAGGCCTTTCGCTTCATCGAAATAGATAGGCATTTCGCGATCCTCCTGGTAGGTTCTCATCAGAACTGATTGGCATTCCTCTTTCTCCATTCTACTATCATGCCCAGGAGGAGTAACGAGAATAAAGTGATCTTCTACATGGACTTTTGTGATTTGTTCGCTTGCTCCGGAAGCAGTTTGGCGTGAAGGATCAGGCGATGCGTAGGATTCTTCAGCGGGTCGCAAGTGATTAAGGTTAATATGGCATCATCGCCTTTCGGCTCCAGCACGGAGACCTCAGTCGGCTCAACAATCAAAATCTCATAGACTTCGTAAACCAAACGTTGGGTATCGGTTGAGATCTCGATCGAATCGCCAAGCTTCACCTCGTTCAGGCTATGGAACAAGCGTCCCTTCGTACGGGCGCGGTGGGCCGCAATCGCCGCATTTCCCGGCTCGCCAAGCGAGGCCGTCTCGGTGAGATGCACCGCCGCATGCTTCATGTTCGCTTTCGTCGCCCCCTCTAAGACGGGAAGCTTTACGTCAATAGACGGAATTTCGATCAGAGCTATAGGGATATTCCCATCCGCGTCCGGTTGAAGCGGCTGCAGCTCCTCCGCTTGATCCTCTTCGTTCGCCCCCTCCTCCAGCAGGCTCGACACCCGCTGGAAGCCGTCGACCAAATCGGAGTTTTCCGCGGGACGGTCCTGGCTTTGCGTTCGCTCCGCAAGCGCCAGCAACCGATCCTGCTCCCGGTTGGCCTTCCATTCCAACATCACCGGGGTTACCAAAATAGCAATCCCCAGCACAATGAACAGAAACGATAATTTCTTTCGCACGGTGTCTTCCCCTTCTCTAGGCAACGCCTCGAACTAAAAATGCTCCATCCCCAATCCACGGTAGGGTCGATGGCGAGTTATGCATTTGATCAATCTATTAACCGATTGTACTTTGCCTTTCTGAACAATTTCTGAACAATCGCATAAAAACGGGCATTCCCGGACTCCGTTCTCCGGAATCTGGAAATGCCCGTTCCTAAATTATTGATTTTGAGGCTTGTTTTTCTTTCTTAACCATAAACCCGCCAGGAGGAACGCAAGCCCTGTCAACTGCCAAGGGAGAAGGCTGCTTTCCCCGGTTTTGGGCAAGACGTGGATCCCCGGCTTCCCGTCGGAGCCACCCGAGGGCTGAATCCCGCGTGGGCCGCCGGACGGATTACCGTCATCCTCTTGGGCAGTGTCCCCGGGTTGGCCCTTAGGATCCGTTTGTGGTGTCCCGTCGCTTGCGCCATCGGAAGGGGATATGTCCCCTGGGACTTCGACGACAGGATCATCCGGCTGCTCCGGATCCGGGTTCCCTGGGGTCTCCGGATTCACCGGGTTAGCTGGATTCACCGGATTGTCCGGGCTGCCTGGGCTGTCCGAACCGCCTCCACTCCCAGGTTGACTAGGGGTGATGATGGGGTTGTTCGTTTTTTCAAGCACCAACGGTTCCGTTTGAAACTCCATAATCTCGAACTCGATTGGCGTCTTGTCCACGACGTAACCTGCAGGCGCCGTCAATTCCACCAGCCGGTACTTGTTAGGCTCCAGCTGATCCAGGTACAGTTCGCCGTTCTGATCCGTGATAAGCTTGGAGGGGTCTATGGAGTCTACGGTTCTGAACTCATAATTCCCCTGTGGATCGAAGAATACGCTTTGAGCTTGCAGCTCAAAAACCGCGCCTTGAAGCCGTTGCGTTTTGGCGGCATTCATTTTGATCAGCTTCACCGATCGGTCAATAGGTTTATTCTCAATCGTCAGAGCGGTAACCGGTTCCTTGATGGGAACTTCCGTCTCCGGTTGTTCGATGACAAAGCCGTCCGCTTTCGTCTCCACTAAAGTGTAGAGACCGTACGGCAAGTTATCGAATTCAATTACGCCGTACAGATCGGTGGTTTCCTTGCCGACCACCGCATTTGCGCTGTTGCGCAATTCAAATTCAACGCCGCTCAGAACGGTTTGATCCTTGGCATTGACCTTCGTAATCACCAATTTTCCGCCAGTCCCTTGCTCATTGGGTACATCGCGAGTGACAATCTCGGTTTGGTTCGCGATGATCGTGAAAGCAACGGGCTGCGTATTCAGCAGGTAATAATCGGGAGCTTTCGTCTCAACCAGTTCATAATCTCCCGGCGTCAGATCTCCCTTGGCGATCGTGCCGTCTTCACCTGACGTCAACGTCTCGATGAACTCTCGGTCTGCCCCGTTCTTAACGTATAAATCGAAAACCGCGCCCTTTAGTTTCTTGGACGGATCGGCGGAATCCACCTTCGTAAACTGGAATCCCTGCCGAATTTTTTTGTTTTCGATGGTAAAGGGTCCGTCGTTTTTGAAAGAGACAGATTTCCCCGTCCCAGCGCCGTATTCGGGATCCACCAAATAACCCGCTGGTGCCGACACTTCCTTGATTCGATACGGAAGTCCGTCCGTGCTGTTAAACCGGTACTCCTTCAGGCTTGTCGTTTCGCCCGAAGCGTTCGTAGCCGGCAAGGTTTCCAGCAGTACGGTCCCGGAAGCGTTGTAAATTTCAAATACTGCCCCTTCCAGCGGCCGCCCCCGATCGTCTACCTTCACGATTTGGATCGGCGCCCGTCCTCCCGATGCGCCGCCGCCGGCACCGGCTAACGACACCTTCACGCCTTCTTGCCCGTCTCCCCCCTTCACGGAAGAGTCTTGACCGGCAAATTCGGCCTTATTGGTAATCCGGTCGCCATTGTCCGCGTTGATATACGATTGGTATTCCAGAATAAACGCGGTAGTCAACGCTTTTTTGAAGG
Organism: Paenibacillus phocaeensis; assembly: GCF_900021165.1. Lineage (GTDB taxonomy): Bacteria > Bacillota > Bacilli > Paenibacillales > Paenibacillaceae > Fontibacillus > Fontibacillus phocaensis. The sequence goes on from NZ_FCOQ01000028.1 coordinate 36,712, forward strand.
TGAACGTAAAGGTATTCCCGTTCACGGCCAATTCGTAATCATCGGGATCGACTAACCCGGCTTTGGTCGAAACGTTCCCTAAATTATCCGCAGGCAAATCCGTTTTGTACAACTTCAACGTATCGGGCAATAAAATTTGATTGTCCGACAGCGTATCCGTCAACTCGGAGCCTGCCGGGATATACGATTGGCTCGGGTTGATACTCACCGTCCAGGCCGCGATATCGGTTGTCCCTTGCTGTCTCCCGGTTTTGTTGATATACTTCCCGCCGTGTGACGGTTTGACTTCGGCTTCTTTCTTAAACCGTAATTCACCGCCGTCGTGCAATGTCGCATGGTTGGAATATGTGCCGTCAATCGGGAACTCACCATCAAGACTGGTTTTGTACACAACCCGGTAAGCTGTTTTTCCGATATTGCCAAGATTGAGCGTAAAGCTCTTGCCATCCGGATTTAGCTGGAAGTCAAAACCATTCGGATTGTCCGGGCTTTTAGGCTTGATTTCGTCACCGGGAAGGACTACGTTATTTTCGCTGTCCAACACCAGCTTGTTCACCTGTAGTGAATTCTCGATGAAGAACTGGTTCCCGGTGTAAGCATCCCGAAGAATGGCATCCTGGATGTCGAATAAATTGTAATTCATTTCGATCGTCCAGGTGATCGCCTTATCCTTTGCGCTGTAATTGCCGACTTTATTGCCGTTTTCAATCGTATAGCTTTGGGCCTCAACATAGGCCGACTTGGTCAGGGAGTGTGTCCCCTCAGCATCTACCCAGTCAAGCACAGCCTCATTGAGGTAACGGTTTTCCGGAGGCATTCCCTTTGTCGGATCAAAGGTCGTGGTGAATGTGAACACATGCTGCGAGTTAATCGTGATGCCCGACTTCAATTTGAGCACGAAACCTTTTTTAAAATCTAGATCATCCGCGTTGGCTACCAGTTCGAAATCGTCCTTATGAACGCCGGTGATTTGCAAACTGCCAGGGACCAGCTTCATAAATCTACCTGCATAGTTCTCCGTAATGACGATATCCGACATGTCCTTCAGGTCGGAATTGAGAACCAGACTCCACTCGATTTCCTTCTTGTTGAAATCCTCTTTGTGTACGCTTTTCGCAAAAATATTTTCACGAATGTCCTGTCCGGCCGATTTTATCATGCCATTCTTGAGCTCAACCGCATTGGTAATCCGGTCGTTCGCATAAACGCGTTTAATCGATTCCGTCCGATATTCAATATCATAAGCTGCGTTGATGGTCTGATTGAAGAGGAACGTAAAGCCATCTCCCGTCTTGGTGACGGTATACGCCGACGGATCGGTAAGTTTCGTACGATTTACGACCTTCCCGCTGTCATTCAGCTGCACTTCATACACTTCGAAGGAAGCATCGACCAACTGCTGCTTTGTGGTATCAAACTGATCCTTGAGCCACGCGACATTCGGTTCGTTGGGATCGGCCGGATTAAACGGCTCCAGCGTTTGCTGGTTATAGTTGTACTCGATTTTCCAAGTAATGCGCTGGGTCACCGGATCGTAAGCTTGGTTTACCTTCTTAAGCGGCTCGTTAAAGCTGATTCTCACCGTTCCTGCTGCTTGGTCATCTTCGATGTTGTCGCCGGTAAGCACGGCCTTGTTGCTATAAGGTCGATTGGTAAAAGACCCTGTTGTCGGCGCCTCTACACTCGTCTTGTACGTCACCCGGTAGGCTTCGTTAATGTCGCCCAGCGAAATCGGAAACGCCGTTTCCGTACGCTCTGCAGCTCCCCCTTCAACCTCGACCGATCCGTCAAGCTGTACCTGCAGTTTGCGGATTTCAATCTCGCCTTTGAGCTTCGTTCCATCCGGCAAGGTATCGTCGAGTACAGCATTCTGGATTTCCTTTTCCCCTTGGTTAAAGTCTACCGTCCACTCGATCTCGTCCGAGTTAAAGTTGTTTCGGTTCGCGATCCCCGATTTTTTCAGCTTATCCTCGGCCGTATTCGCAAAATGAACATCGATGTTCCCCAACCCATTGGAACTAAAGTCAATCTGCTGTTTTAGGCCATCCCCAAACTTGGTTTCGTCAAAGCGGACCCACACGTAAAAATAACCTTCCAGCTTTTGCCCAACGAGGCTGTCATTAAACGTAAAAGTAACTTGTCCGCCAGGTTCGACCACATATTCGCCCACATCGCCATCCAACTGGCCTGGGATTCGCTGCCCAACTTTCAATTGTTCAGGCAGTTGAAAAGTAAAGGTGGATCCGTCACCATAACTATGGGTTTCGCTCGGGAACGCCCAGCTGTAGATCACGGCCACTTCATCCTTCACCGATGGACGAACATCCTGAATAAGCTCCCCCTTGATCACTAACTCCCCGGTAACCGGATCATATTCAGGTTTTTGATTGCGTATTTCCACATGGGTAAGAAGATTGTCCGTAATCTCATCCTGGACCGCGGCAGCGTTAAAGCCAACAGCATCATCCTCATAGACCGCATCAGTGACGGTATCCGCGGCGACAACGGCGGCGGGATCGCTTGGAGTCCCCTCCGCATCCGCGCTGACCAGATTCGCTCCCGCTCCGAAAATCCCTTGGAACACGAGAACGGCGGCCATCAGAACGGCCATGAATTTGCGTTTCATAAGTCGTGTATTTGCCTCCTTTTTTCTATTGATATCGATGTGTTCAGACGACGCTTCTCCCTACCTCCTTCTCGAAACGTTGTGGTGGGCAACATTCCCATCATATTTCAGCGATCTTAACAAAACCTCGACAATCGACAATAAAACATCAATTTTCTTCAATGAAATTATGATTTTTATCACCGACAAAATCCCGAACCCTGGATTCACCCCTGGGGGGTGGCCAATGCCAGGGAGTTCATCACAAACCCTGGAAGGAAGCGGGAAACGAAAAGCCGTCCCGGAGTCGGAACGGCTTTTATCGTTCATATGTTTGTAGCCCCGAAGCATACCATAGCTCGCATGCTCCGCTTATTTATTCGTGTCGTATACGTACCTTTCGCTCACCAGTACGCTCCTTCACCATGATGGTGTGCCCGGTTCGACTGATCTTTTCGTAGAACAGCAGCGGCTCTTTCCGGAAGAAGCATTTGGCGACATGAATGAAGAAGCTCAGGTTCACAGCCAGAACGATCAAGGCAAGCAACACTCGAAGCAAAGCCGGCCTATCGACTGTCGGGAAAATCAGCAGGCGGTTGAGGCCAATCACCCCCCAATAAAGCAGCCCGTAGCGGACGATCAAAGGAAGCAGCGCCACGGTTTGCCTCTCGCCTCTGGCAGACAAAAACCGATGAACAACACCCGCCAGCTCGCCGCTTGGCTTCCGTTCGCGATCCTCCGCAGGGAGCCCGACCAGTTGAATCCGCACCAGCCATTTCCCGGGCGTCTTTCCGCCAGTCAGATACGGAATGAACATGAAATACACCCCTGTAGACACGAAGTAAGCTTCCTCAATACCTAGACGGTGGATCACGGTCATCAGGGCGCCCCAGAGGATAGTGTCAAATAACAACGCCAGTCCTCGGCGGGTATACGTCACCCGTTTGGTTGCCAGATCCACTCCCCGGTCCAGCTGTTCAATTCGCGGCAGATACCTGGACAACCACACGGCCAACAGGAAGCCGGCCATCCCTCCGAGCGTATTGGTCATAAGATCATCGACGTCGAAGACGCGGTAAGGGTGATCGTAGATTCCGTAGATCCCGGTCAATTGGGTCACTTCAATCCACAAGGACAGCAGAAACGACAGGAGCAAGCTCACCATCGGACCTGATCGAAAGTAATACCGAATCAGCATCCCAAACGGCACAGTTAATGCAACGTTGAAAATCACCTGCAAAAAAGCCCGTTCCTTAAGCACCCGCCAATAGGTCGACGGCTCTCCTGGAATAACCGCGGTTTCCTTTAGAATATCCTGGATAAAATGAAACGGGATCAGCTGTACCGCTCCGTCGCTTAACGGCAGGTTATGCCGGCTGGCAGGCAACGGCAGCATCACCAGGAACAACGCGTTCATCAAATAGAGGAGGAACAAGTAGAGCACGAACGCCCGCACCTTGTTAATATAGCCATGCCGCCGATATTGCACGACCAGAAACGGCAGAGTAAACAGCAGCGCCGCAAATGGGAATGCGCCAAAGGCATACGTGATCGGAAATAGGTAGTTCTTTAACATCAAAGGTCAAACCTTTCTATCTCGGGTAGTTTCGCTTATCTTAACATAGAACGAAATGCATTTCGTTTAAGTTTAGTTTAAATTTGGGGAATGGTTCTTCCATCTATAAAAAAACAAGCCCTAAGGACATTGCATCCCCTAGGGCTTGCTTTTTTATTCACTTTTCTCCTTCATTTTCTTCCGATCCGCCTCTGGTCTCCTCCTCCGCGACCGGATTCGTCGGCGAGGATCCCGTCTCCGGCATCGCGGCCTGGCCTGCCTGAAGCTGCGCTCTTCGACGCTCCCGCACCTCCCGGTTCTTCCGGCGCATGATCCAGATCGGGATGACGATGATCGCAGCAATGACGAGCAGCGGCAGTGCTCCGGAGGCAACCACGACCAGCCACTGGAAGAAGAGGGACAAGACGTCGATGCTGCCGTTCAGAGCATTTTTCATCCGTCCCAGCAGCGGTGTGTCGCCGCCGGATGCCGCCGTCAGCTTCGACGCATCCGGCTGGTAGACGCGGATCTCGATCGTTGAGAAGGACACATTGCTGTCGATGTACCGCATTCTCCCTTTGATCTGCTCGATCTCCGTTTGGATGCGCTCCAGCTCGTTCACGAATTCAACCAGCTGTTTGGTTTGAGTCGCGCTCTCGACGAATTTTAAGTACCGTGCTTCCATCGCCTGCTTGACCTTTAAACGGGACTGCAAGTCAACGTACTCCTCCGAGACGTCTTGACCCTGAATGTTCCGCTGCAACGATTCGGGCTTCAGCCCCTCCAGCCGATCCAGGAAGGAAGAGAAACCGGACGCAGGGACTTTCAATACAAAGTTCCCGCCTTGCTCATGCTGCGACTGGTTCTCAGAGAACTCGACGATATACCCGCCCGCCAGCATCACCAGATTGCGAATCTCCGATTGCGCTTTGGCATAATCCTTCACTTCCATTACGACGTTCGCCCGGTAGATGAGCTTGCTGTTGAGGCCCGAGTCCGTGGCCGCTTGCTGAAATCCCGGCGTGGAGTTAACCGCCGCACCGCTGCTCCCGCTGTCGCCAGCCGCTTTCAGATCCGGTGCGGCAGGCGCTTCCGCCGTATTCGCTGCGACCTCCGGCTCTGCGGCACCTCCTCCATCCGTCTTGCTCACGGCGGAGCTGGTTGCCTGGTCTGCGGCTCCGCTCTCGACCAGCGAATCCGAAGCTACGTCATTGCTAGCGCTTCCGCAGCCGCTGAGCACCAACAGAAGCATTCCGATGAAGCCCCAGACGAGCAGCTTTTTTCCCCTTGTACCCATAGGTATGACCCCCTACTGTTTCAGGTTTCAAGACTCTTGCACGATGCCGGCTTTGTCGGTTTGCTCTATATGTTCACGTGCTCAAGTCCTTTCCCCTTCTAAACGCGCCGGAAGTTCGAAAAGTTGCCGGCCCTGCGAAATAAATAAACCGCCCCGAAAGACGGGACGGCCGATGAAGTCTACTCCTGAAATTTGCGAAGCACGATTACAGCATTATGACCGCCGAATCCAAACGAATTGGACAAGCCGATGGTGAGGTCCGCCCGGCGCGCCTCCTGCGGCACGTAATCCAGATCACATTCCGGGTCGGGGTTCATCAGGTTGATCGTTGGCGGAATGATGCCTTCTTTCAACGACTGAATCAGGGCGATCGCTTCCGCACCGCCGGCTGCGCCAAACATATGGCCAATCATCGACTTGTTGGCCGTGACCGGAATGCGGTAGGCATGTTCGCCAAACGCTTTCTTGATCCCCTTTGTCTCCCCGAGGTCGCCAACCTGAGTGCTTGTCGCATGGGCGCTGATCACGTCCACCTGCTCCGGCAGAATACCCGCCGCAGCGATCGCCCGCTTCATGGCCTGGTAAGCGCCCAGGCCTTCCGGATGCGATGCGACAACGTGGTACGCATCGGAGCTGGCGCCGTAACCGATCACCTCGCCGTGGATGCGGGCGCCCCGCCGCAGCGCGTGCGTCAGCGACTCCAGCACAACGATCCCGGCGCCTTCGCCCATCACGAAGCCGTCGCGGTCGGCATCAAACGGCCGGCTGGCCTGCTCCGGGGCATCGTTGCGCTTCGACAGCGCCGTCGCATTCCCGAAGCTCGCCAGCGCAAGCGGATGCACCGCCGCCTCGGTCCCTCCGGCAATCATCACATCGGCTTCGCCGCTGCGGATCAGCCGGAACGCTTCGCCGATCGACGAATTGCCGATCGAGCAGGCGGTAACCGGCGACAGCGTCTCGCCTAACGCGCCGAAGCGGATGCTGATTTGCGCGGCGGCCATGTTCGAGATCATCATCGGCACCAGACTCGGGCTGACCCGGTTCGGACCGCGCTCGTCAAGCACTCTCACATTGTCCGCCAGCGTTTCGATCCCGCCGATGCCCGAACCGACATACACGCCAAACCGCTCGCGATCGATTTGTTCCGGGTTCAGTTCAGCATCCTGCACCGCTTGCTCGGCAGCATACAGCGCATATTGGCAGAAGAGATCCATTTTGCGGGCTTCCTTCCGCCCGAAAATCGCCTCGCCGTCAAACCCCCGAACCTGTCCCGCGATTTTGGTGCCGAACGCGGTGACGTCAAACCGGTCAATCGGCGAAATCCCGGACCGCCCCTCGATTAACCCTTGCCAAAATGTATCTACATCATTGCCCAGCGGGGAGATAATCCCCATTCCGGTGATGACAACCCGTTCCATAAGCATCCTCCTTTAATTGTCACAACCGCTTGTAGCGCAGCGTGTGCGGCGTATGACGCCCTGCAAGCTGCAAGTCTTCTCGTTGTTATCTATTGTAGCCTTAAAGTATCCTATTACAAGTTTTTAGTTATCCTAGTATAATTGATAATACACTACTGCTATAACCCAGAGGAGGACATCGGCTGATGCGTACAGAACCGAGATTGGAAGCCTTATCCGAATTTCTGAAAACCCAGCGCGCCAAGCTGCATCCCCACACCGTCGGCTTGCCAGCAGGCGCGCGCCGGCGCACGCCCGGCCTGCGCCGCGAGGAAGTCGCTCAGCTCGCCGGGGTGAGTACGACGTGGTATACGTGGCTGGAACAAGGCCGGGATATTAAGGTATCCCCTTCCGTTCTGGATGCGATTGCCGCAGCGCTGCGACTGAATGCCGATGAGCGCAAGTACCTGTTTGATCTGGCCTCTGACAGCGGGTTCCATCCCGATTGGGTGGAAGAGAAGGAGCCGGTGATCACCCCCTCCCTCCATAAAATTTTGCAGGAACTGAAATATTGTCCGACGATTATCTCCGATCGCCACTGCCACATCGTGGGGTGGAATCCCGCTGCGGCTCACGTGTTTGTCGATTTCGAGCAAATTCCGGAAGAGGAGCGCAATCTGATCTCTCTCCCGTTCGCCAAGAAAGAGCTGCGCAGCCTGGCCGTCAACTGGCCTCATTTCGTAAAGGGGTTCCTGGCCATCTTCCGCGCTTATTACGGGCAATACGTTGCCGATCCCTGGTATTCCCAGTTTATCGAGAGGATGTCGCAGCGTTATCCGGATTTTCAGGAATTATGGACTCAGAGTGAAGTCAGTGCTGCTCCGGAAGTGATGATTGAATTCCGCCATGCCAAAGCCGGCAAAATGTTATTTAACTTAACCTCGCTTCAGGTCCAAGGGGATGCTGAACTGCGCTGCAGCATTTATACCCCCATTGAAGGCACGGCAACCGAATCCAAGCTCAAGAAGTTGTTGGAGGGAACTTTCAAGGAATAGTATTGACAAACCGCGGGGAAATTCGTATTGTGATTCTTAGTGATACTGAGAATCATTATCATATAATTCGGTGACAAGGAGAATCCCGTATGAAGAAGTTGTTTATTCCCCTTATTCTAGCTTTCGCCGTCCTCACCGGCGCCTGCGGCAATGAAGCCGCACAGCAGGATCCTGCAGCAACCTCTCAGAATAACGCGGCGGCTGCAAACAACGCGGCAGAGGAAACGGCAAAGGCGACGAGCGGAAACGACTCGGCGGTGACCGAGACGGCTTCCGGTACGGTTACCTATCAATCGGAGAACGGTCCGATTGAAATTCCTGCCAATCCGAAGCGAATCGTGGCTCTGACGAATGCTCCAAACATCGTGGCCTTGGGCGGATCGCTGGTCGGTGTGGACACCTGGACGATGGATAACCCGCTCTTCACCGACAAATTAAAGGATGTCGCTATCGTGTCCGAAGAGAATCCGGAGAAGATCTTCGCCCTGGAACCCGACCTCATCATTGCCGGTTCGCATATGAAGAATCTCGACAAGCTGAGCGAAATCGCACCGACGATCATTTATACCTGGGGTAAGCTGGACTATTTGGCGCAGCAGGTGGAGATCGGGAAGGTATTGAACAAGGAAGCGGAAGCCAAAGCCTGGGTCGAGGATTTCACAGCCCGCGCCAAAGCCGTAGGCGAAGAGATCAAAGCCAAGATCGGCAAGGACGCCACTGTCTCCGTGTTCGAATATGATGCGAAGAACTTTTACGTATTCGGAAACAACTGGGCTCGCGGTACGGAGCTGTTGTATCAGATGATGGAGCTCAACATGCCGGAACAAGCGAAGAAGGATGCCTTGGGGCCCGGCTACTACACGTTATCGAACGAGATCATACCCGAGTATGCCGGAGACTATATCGTTCTGAGCCAGAACAAAGAAGCCCACAACGAATTTTTGCAATCCAATACGTGGAAGAATATCCCGGCCGTGAAGAACGGCCATGTGATCGAGATCGACACCGCCGCCTCGACGTACAGCGATCCGGTCACGCTGGAATATTTGCTGAAGATCTTTAAGGACGGATTTCTCTCGTTGCCCTAAGGAAAATATGAAAAAAGAAGGGGTGGGCCCCTCACTTCCGAACGGAAGGGCTCATCCCTCTTTTCATTTATGAAATCAACTCGATCCAGCCGATTTCCAGCCCCGGCTTGATATAGTCAAACTTCAGCTCATAATCGCCTTCTGTAAGCTCAATGCGCAGTTGCTTCTGAGTGACCCACTTGCCGAAGGTGCCGTTCGTCTGCACGGTGGTAAGCAGTTCACCGTTCAGCAGCAGATTGCAAGCCGATTGCGACAGGTTCATCGCTTCGTAGCGAATATGCGCTACGACGGTGTAGACCCCGGCTTCCTGAACGTTTACGATCGCGGACTGTGCATTTGCCGAGATCTTCGCGCTTTGCGAACGGGACAACGCATATACCTCGGCTCCATCTTCGGCAGCCCGCAGGCGGTCTTGAACGGCCCGAATCAAGCGGACTTCGTCTGCCGGTTTGGGTTCCCGTGCGAACACCGGCGCGTTCATCAAGAAGCGGCAAATATTCATCGCGCACCGCTGCAATTCACCGACCGTCAGTGTACCGTTAGCCAGGGCTTCCAGCGTATTATCCCCCAGCGAGTTGATTTCCGCGCCGTTGTTGTTGACGACCATATACAAATCGTTTTGGGCCCGAACCATAAAGGAAGTGTTCTTCGCATCGGCGGGTCCCCCCTCCGCGCAATCGTTCATGACGGCCCACCAGTCCGTCATGACGATGCCCTCATATCCCCATTCGTTGCGGAGAATGGTCGTGTTGAGGTCATAATTGGAAGCCGCCCAATGACCGTTGACCGGGTTATACGAGGTCATGATCGAGGTCGCTTCCCCTTCCTTCACCGTCATTTCGAAACCTTTCAGGTAAATCTCGCGCAATGCCCGTTCCGAGACGACGGCGTCCACTTTTGAACGCGCCTGCTCCTGATTATTGCCGGCAAAATGCTTCACGGTTGCGGAGGAACCGCCTTTCTTAATCCCCCGCGTCATGGCCGATGCGAAGCAGCCGGTCAAATAAGGATCCTCCGAAAAATACTCGAAATTCCGCCCATTAAGCGGATGCCGATGAATGTTAATCCCCGGGCCGAGCAGCGTGTCGATTTCATTTTGCAGCAGCTCTTGCCCCTCCAGGACATATAACGACTCAACGAGATCGACGTCCCAACTGGAAGCAAGCAGCGTACCGATCGGCAGTTGGGTGGCCTTCAAGCCGCTGTCCATCCGAATGCCGGAAGGTCCGTCAGCGGCGCTGGCAACCGGAATTCCATACTCCAGCAAGTTGTCTCCGACCCCGCCGAAAGCGGAAGCCGTTCCCGGCGTAACCTTTGGGCTGCTCATGCCCTCTCCGCGTACGATCGTGGCCAGATCCGCATCGCTCAACTGGGCGACGAACTCCTCCAAGGTCGCTTTGCCGGCTTGAACATCCTTCAGCACGATGCCGCGATTCCCCGTTTGCGGATACGCTTTCGGCAACCGGCTCTCGATCCGCTCTTTCAGCGAAATCGTTCGCCGCGGCACCTCCTCGCGGACAACTTCATACGTCCCGTCCGGCTTCCGGCTTCCCGGCTTCATCCGGGAGAAGCGTTCCACCGGAGCCGCGGCTTCCTCCAGCCGTTCCACCACCAGCAGTTCGGCAAGGCGGAAGGCGGCTTTCCCCTCCGCGGCAACCCGCTCTGCGTTCCGAATGCTGTTGCCGACGTAAAGCTCGTAATCCCCGGCTTCCAACACATAACAGGATTTATTCCCCGTAAAGCCGCCATCATCATACGACGCCATCCGACGCACCGGTAATTGCAGCGTCAGCACCTCGGTTTCCCCGGGCGGGAGCAGCTTGGTTTTCGCGAAAGCTCCGAGTGCCCGGGCCGGTTTGCCCAATTGACCTTGCGGCGCTTCATAATAAAGTTGGATGACTTCTTTCCCGGCAAAATCGGCCCCGGTATTCGTCACCGCCACTTTAACCTCAAGCCGGGCATCTACGCCGGCACCCTCGAGTTTCACATCCTCCACCGTCCACGCAAAGGAGGTATAGGACAGGCCATATCCGAACGGGAATTGGACCTTATCCGGACAGAAGGTTTCGAAATACCGATAGCCCACATAAATATCTTCCTCATAGAAGTTCCGCACCTCGCTGCCGAAGTTGGCTGTGGATGGGTAATCTTCGATGTGATAAGCGATCGTATCCGGCAGTTTCCCACTGGGCGTAACCTCCCCTGACAGCAGATCAGCAACCGCATGGCCGCCGATCATTCCGCCTTGCCACACGAACAGGACGGCCTGAATATGGCCTTGATGTACCGGGTCGTTGACCCAGCTCATGTCAATGACATTCGCGACGTTCATGAGGACGGCAACCTGCTCGAAATGACGGGTGACCGTCTCCAGATTCTGCCGTTCCTGCTCCGTTAACCGATAACTCCCTTCTGTATCGGCATTATCCTTGTCTTCGCCGGCAGTCCGGCCGATGATCACTACCGCTTTGCCCGATGCTTGCTTGGCTTCCGCCACGAGCTCATCCGTGAGCGGCATCTCCTTCTGGCACCATGGCTCGGCAGCCCAACCGCCGCCGCCATTATCGAACGGGTTCTCCGCGATCCATTGTTCGTAGTGCCCCGCCAACTGCTCGTTGACCCGGATGCGGGAATTTGCCCGCAGCCCGTCCAAAATGCTGACGGTATAAGGGACGTTTACGGCTCCGCCAGATCCCGTCCCACTTCGGTACGTATCGATTTGGCATCTTCCGAAAACGGATACAACTTCATGTTCCCGAATCGGAAGCATCGCGTTTTCATTCTTCAGCAAGACGCCGCCTTCGGCTGCCGCGATTCTGCTGTACTCGGCGAACCCTTCCAGGGGAACGCCCAACTTCGATTTGCTCATCTCTCTACTCTCTCCTATCGTTAGCGGATCCCGAGAGGGGATCTCTCATCAGTAGTCCTAGCTTTAACTATATCAAAACCTGCGCAAGGTTGGATAGATTTACCTGAAAATCGCGCAAGTGTCTCAAGCAAACACCCTGGCGTAAATGATTAAGCCGAGGTAAGGAATGACCCAGAGCAAGGGCAGCAAATTCCACCAAACCGCATGTTTGTAATGGCCTTTCGCGAAGTAGGTCCAGCCCAAGATCAAGGCAAGCAGCAGCGCCCCGGGATAAGCCTGGAGATAGGTGAACAACACTCGCAATCCCTGGTTTACACCGGCAGAATCATGAAATAGATACGAGCTAATCCCGAGCACCACCAGCCACGCGACAGAGAACAGCAAATACACGAGCTGCGACAGGATCAGGAATAGTAAAGTTTTGGATTTAGGGGACATGGAATGACCTGCCTTCCTTCGTCGGGATCAACGCGCCTAATCAAGCCATACTTCGCTTCCGTGGCGCAAGTCGAACAAGCGGTCAATCTGCTTCGCCGTATTTCTTTCCACGGACAATGGCGGTAATTCGTTCCGCCCGAAAAATCCGACCTCCAGCGTCTCCATTCCGGCTTCCGCCGTCCCTCCCGCAATCTCGCACAAAATAAACATTTTGTAAATATGATAGGCTTCGGGAGGATGCTCGTGGAATTTCTTGTCCAGCACGGCCAATAACCGCACGGGGACGACGAGGAGACCGGCTTCTTCCTTCACTTCTTTGGCAACGACTTCTTTCGGCGACAGACCGATGTCTGCCCAGCCTCCGGGAAGTGCCCAAGCTCCGTCAATACGTTCCCTGACAAGCAAGATCCGATCCTCCTGAAAGACCGCACCGCGAACATCCACCTTCGGGGTGGCATACCCGCTGTCTCCGGCAAACAGAGACCTCACTTTCTCCGTCTCTACCTCCGTGTAACGGGCCACAATGTCCACACTGAGCTCGCGGAGCATCTCAAAACGCTCGAGGTCATACATATCCTTGGAATAGGCCAGGCCCGCCTGACTAATCGCCTGAATTTGCTTCGCCCATTCCAGCCATAACTGCTGCGGAATCGAGTCCGACATCCTATCGCCGCCTTTTCGGGAAAAAGTAAATTAGATCCATTGTACCGCCACAGAGATCAAATAGGCCGCCGGCAGGATCAGAGCTTGAGCTGCAAGCGTCCCCACAAACCTGGCACCCATCAATAAAATATAGATCTTCCCCAGCTGCTGCCGGGATTCCTCCGAATGCAGCGCCCGTTCCGTAATCAGCCCGAGCTGCGGGTCGATGAAGATCGTCAGCAGGATGGTGGCTACGCCGTTAATGATCCCGGACGCTTGCGAGGCGGTCGTACTAAGATCCGGCACCAGATAAGCGGCGTATAACGAAGCCAGCACACCAACCGTATAGAAAGCGGTCACCACGATATTCAGCAAGATGAAGCGCTTGGGAACCCCCATCACACGAAAGGTACGAAGGCGGAAGGTCGGTTTGCGAAAATAATGCCGGGCATTTTTGAGCTGGGTGACCGATACGCTCATGACCAGCTTGGGCAGTGATCCCGCAACCTCCAGCTTGGCGATGACACGTCCAAACAGGTTCACGCAGGTGGGAAACAGGAACATCGCCAGCAAGGTGCCGGCCGATCCAGCCAGCAGGATGATCCGCAGCGTATCCGTCAATTGAAAATCGGGGTGCTTCTTGGCAAAATCGATGAATTTGGCCGTCATCGGTGCCTGAATCAAATTGGCCGTTCTGGATACGAGTACAACGATGCTGGTTAACGACAATGCCACGACGATTTTGTTCAATTTAACGCCGGCATAACGGATCGAATACGACAGCGTTTCCGCTGCATGGATAATCATCGTAAGGACACATACAATTGCCAGATTGGTGATCAAATGAATTCCATCTCCACTTTGCTTCCAAGGGTATGATTTCGTGTTCAAATCTGTTTTACATATTTGGCCATCATCGTCCGGTAATCGAACAATACTTCTTCCTTTTCTTCGGTATACACGAACCCGTTTGATTTGTAGAAAAGCGTGCCAATGCCGTTTTCGCATTCACACCAGGCGTAAATTTCCTTAATCAAAGGATTCTGGCGAATCAGCTCGTTCAGCAATTGTTTGCCGATGCTCTTGCGCTGATGCTCTTTTAATATATAAAGTCGGGTCAGCTCACTGACTCCTTCCTCCGGCTCCGAAAGTTGGCCGAAACCAACGATCTCCCCTTCCCATTCCGCGACCATGAACTTGCGCGACGTTTGCGCCTCATCCAGCGTAATGCTCTGTTCCAGGCTGCTCTTGGCGTAGGCATGAGTTAGATACGTTGCGATGAAATGCTCCGGATAAATCGTTTCGTACGTGCTGTTCCAGGTTTCCACGGCTACTTCGCGAATGCCGTCGATATCGTTCAGACTTGCCGGACGGATCAGCAGTGAATCCATCAGCTTCAATCCTTTCTCTCTGTCATAAAATAACGGAACCCAGCTTAGGATATGGGCTATCGCCAGCCGGGTCGTATGTCATACAGCTATAATCATTTCGAGTTACAAATCTATGATACACTGATCTCGACAGGGAAAGCTACCCCCATTCATGAAATCGCTTTCTTTCTAACAATGTAATCAACGAACCCTTGTCTGATGCGCTCTCCTTCAAAAATTCTTTCTACCACCCTGTCCTCTTTATACAAAATCTCCATATCGCTCAAGAGGGCATCAGGTTCCCCCGGCTCGTAGTAGGAATGAATCACCGGCAAGTCATCGTCAAATTGCTCATGCTCGTGGTTCCCCACATCGGGGCCTTGTCCACACCGGAAATCACTTGTGGTCAGAAAATTAACGAACATCAAACCGCCCGGCATCAGAACGCGCTTCAGCTCTTCGACGGATTGCCGGACCTCTTTTTTGCGCATATGAAAGATCGAATTGTACGAGTAGACAAAGCCCATCGATTGATCCGAAAAATCTAATTTGCGCATGTCCCCTTCTTGGATATTCAAGGACTGCCCCATTCGCCGACCGTAGTCGTTGGCCCGTTTGCACTGCTCCGGATCCGCATCAATGCCATAGGTGGAAAAGCCGTAACTGCTGAACAGACTCAGAGGAGGCTGGTCCCCGCCTGCCCCGCAATCCAGAATCCGTCTTGGTAAATTCGACTCCAGGCACAAGGCCAGGAACCGGTACAGCGGAACTTGCTTGAAAATGTCTTGCAAAATCATCACGCTCCAGTATATACGCAATTTTGCTCACCAACATCGTCAGCCTCTAGGATTGCACCCAACGTTTCCCTAGTTCATGGCCGGCCAACACCAGCGGCACAACGAGCAGGCAGACCGGTATGCTGAGCAGAATTTCTCCCCAGGTCACCATCCTCCGTCAACTTTACCATCTTCGGCCGGTTCCTCCTATGCCTAATTTCACGAACCGGCCGAAGAGTGAAGATCATCCGGTTAGGGCGTCGGCGGCAAATAATGTTCAAACCAGGCCGATATCTCCTTCAGCCGGCGAATCCGGTGCACCGGTTTGCCGGAACGGGACAACTCGTGGTTTTCGCCTCTAAACAGGCACAGCCGCGATGCCACGCCGTGCATCTTCAAAGCGGTAAACATCTGCAGCGCTTCCACCTGCCAGCAGCGGAAATCTTCGTCGGAATGAAGGAACAAGGTTGGGGTTTGCACGCGGTCCGCATATTTGAGCGGAGACTGTTGCCACATGCGCTCCACCCCGTCCCATGGCGTCGCAGCGGTTTGATCCACGGCGAAATAATAGCCGATATCGGTAGTGCAGCACATCGAGACCCAATTGGAGATCGAACGCTGCGAGACGGCGGCGGCAAACCGCCGGGTGTGTCCGATGATCCAGTTCGTCATAAACCCGCCGTAGCTGCCGCCGGTGACGCCCAGCCGCTGCGGGTCGATCGCGGGGTACGCTTCCAGCACGCGGTCGGTAAATTCCATCAGATCTTCGTAATCCACCGTACCGTAACGGCCGCGGATATCGGCGAATTCATTCCCTCGTCCGTCTCCTCCCCGCGGATTGCTGTATAACACGAAGTACCCTTCATTCGCCCACAGCTGCATCTCATGAAAAAACACGGTTCCGTATACGGTTTTGGGACCGCCGTGAATGTTCAGGATCGCCGGATAAGTCCGGCTGGCGTCATAATCCTTCGGCAGCAGCACCCAGCCGTCGATCTCCTCGCCGTCCTTGTTCACGAAGCTCAGCGGCTGCGGCACAGCGACGTATTTCCCGTTCAAAGCCTGCTCGTTCAAGGTCGTGAGCCGCGTCTCCCTGCCGGATGACAAATCCAGCCGATACAGCTCTTGCAGACGCTGCCCCCGCATCCCGATAAACACCACCGTCTCCCCAAGCTTGGCAAAAGCATCTACGGAGCCTTCGGCCTGGCTGAGGAACTCGGTACGACCGTCATAATGGATTCTGCATAAGCGGGAACAAGCCCGGTCCGTCACCAGACAGTAGACGCCGTCCTCCTCCGCCGTGAACCAGCGCCCCTCGCCCAGGCGGCAATCGCTCCCGACCGTGTTGCTTACGGATAAATCCGGATCGGCAAACCGGATGATCCGCCCCAACGAGTCCAAACGCGAGAAGGTTGGATTTTCGTTGATTGTATATTTTCGGCGCTCCGAAGCAGCGAAGATGATATCCTCTCCCTGAAATTCTGCCGAACGGAACTGATAGGTACCGGCCGGAATCCGTTCCCGCGCTTGCCCCGTACCAAGGTCCAACGTCCAGAGCGAATCGGTCAGCTCCATTTTGTCGGTATAATCCACCCCGATGTACATCAGCTGCGTTCGAGCCTTATTTACTTTCATCAGGGATACGTCAAAATAAGGTCCGCTGACCGGTGTCAAGCTTTCGTCCCCCGCATCGTACAAATAAACCCGGCTGCGCTTCTTATTGGTGATTCCTGTACCGTTTTGCCAGAACGGAATTTCGTCTATTACCGTGTAATCCTGCTCATCCTCGTAGGCTTTCCGAGCCTTGTCTTTCTCCTCGTCCGATTGCCCCGTTAGAGTTGTTGGCCAGGCGTTGTCAAATGTGGCGCGCACCGCCCAACGATTGCCGTAAAGCGGCACAATTTCAGTTACACGCAGCGGCAGGGTGAACGCCTTGAGCGCTTCACCGCCGTCTAACCGAAGAGTATAGAAATGGGTCTGCGGCTCCAGCGGATGCGGCTCCTTCTCGGAATGCTCCCGGTCCGCCTGAATAAACAAGGTTTCATCATCCAACCATCTGAAGGAACCTATATCGCCCATTCCCGTATACTGACGGGTTTGGCCGTCTCCGACGGACGTGATCCACAGATCGGAGAGATATCCTTGTTTCTCCGGATTGCTGATTTTCACGCCATAGGCGGCATAGCTCCCGTTCGGTGAAAGCTGTACCCCCGACAGAAAACGATACTTGGTAAAATCCTCAAGCTGCAGTACGTCCATACCTGATCCGCTCCTTTTCCGGCATATTCTCCCATTCTACTATGCAGGGGTTCGGAACAAAAGCAGCGAAGCCGAAATCCATCAAAAAGACCCTCCCCGGCAAATATCGGAGAAGGTCTCATTTAAAATTCCGTGGCGTTAGTGGCCGTCTTTACGGTTGGGGCTGGCGGCTGAATCCGGCGTATCGCCGGCCGCTTCCCGTGCTTCGCGACTCCCCGTAATCTCCTCGGCTACTTCCATTACCGGCGCGGGAGTCCGTGTTTGCGTGGATCGAATCGCCCTTCGGGTCCATTTCTCTTTCACCCCGTAGATCACGGCGAGCAGCGCAACCAAGCCGAGCCCGACCGCCAGCCCCGTTCCCTGCCCCGAGATGAAGGGCATGCTCGCGATGATTCCAACCATGCCGATGAGACCAGCCCAGGATGTATAAGGATACCCTGGAAGCTGACAAGCGGCTTCAGGAGAGCAAGGCGTCTTACGCCGCCAACGATAATGGGTGGCCAAAATCATAAAGTAGGAAAACAGAAGCGAAAACCCGCCACAGCTGACCAGGAAGAGGTACACCTGCTGAGGAAGCAGGTAACCCATCGCCAGGCCAAACAGCATAGCGGCGCCGGAGAACAGGATGCCCTTGTACGGGATATCCTGCCGGTCTTTCAGCCATGCGGGAGCGTGGCCTTCCGCCGCCAGCGAACGCAGCATTCGGGCAAGACCAAACGTTGAGGCCAGCATGGTGGACAGAATCGCCGTAATCATCACGATATTGATCAGCATTCCAGCCCATCCCATTCCCCAACGGGTCAAGGCCAACACCAACGGGCTTTGGTCGGCGATGATCCCCTGAGTCGGATACAAGACGAGAACCACGGCGATAGCGGCGATATAGAGGGCGACCAGGCTGATCAAGGTCATATTGATGGCCCGGGGAATCGTTCTCTTCGGGTTCTCGACCTCGGAGGCGGCCAAGCCGATCACCTCAAAGCCGGCGTAGGTGAAGATCACGATGAGCATACTGCCCGCAATCCCCCCGAATCCGCCGGGAAACCACGCTTCGCCCCGCAGTTCTCCCGCGCCTGCGGCAGGAGTTCCGGGAACCCAGCCTGCAATCAGAGCCAGGCCGATCACGATAAAACCAACGATCGCCAGCAACTTGACCGCCGCCAGTCCGCTCTCCAGCTTACTCAGGTAGTTGGCTCCAAGCAGATTAAGCAGCGTGATCCCGACAATAATGAGCATGCCCATGGCAACCTGCGGGAAGTTCGGAAACCACTCCCGCAGGAAGGTCGATGCGGCGATCGATTCGCTGGACATCGCCAGGATCAATCCAACCCAATATACCCAGCCGGTGATAAATCCGACGCCCCGGCCAAAGCTGCGTTCGGCATACGTGCGGAAAGACCCGGGCACCGGGTCGGCTGCAGTCATCTCCGATAAAGCGTAAAGGATGACGTAGACCAGCAAACCGCCCAGGATGTACGAAATCAAGATACTTGGCCCCGCCGCTTTGATCGCCACGCCCGAACCGAGAAAAAACGAACCGCCGACAACCGTCCCCAGCGCCAGCATCGTTAAATGAAACGTTGAAATCCCTCTTTCCCCCACCTTGCCGTTGCCCACTAGCCATACCTCCCTATATACACTTCAGTAAACTATAGGGAGTATTGGCGAAAATTAACGAATTTATGTTGCATAGCTGCGAGCGTCAGACTGCGGACCCGCTTCATCGCGCCAGCGCTCCGCATGTTCATGAACCATGGCAACGAATTGCTCCAACGCCGGGGATCTCCATTTCTTGCGGTGGAAGGCCAACTGCGTGGCGACCCGCTGGGATTCGTCATCCCAGTTCAGCTTGACCAGCTTCCCTTCCGCCAGTTCGCTGCGCACGGTGATCAGAGGCAAGAAGGATAATCCCAACCCAGACATGACGCACTGCTTGATCGCTTCGATGCTCCAAAACTCCAGATTCGGATCCGGGAACACCCCGTGACTGTTCAAGTAATGTTCGAACAAGGTACGATAGGAGCAGCCGCTCTCGGTATGGAGAATCGTCTGATCCTTCAGTTGGGCCGGAACAACCTCCGGTTCCCGGCTTAAGGGATGGTCAGCCGGTGCAACCAATGCCATCGGCTCATGGACCAGCGTCTCGATATGCAAATCCCGGTCCTCCACCTCCGGCTGCAGCAGAAAAGCCACATCCAGTTCCCCCGAACGCACCAAATCTCTTAATTCCCAGCATTGCCCCGGCTTTAACACGATCTGAACCTGCGGATAACGTTGTCTGTAACAACGAATGATCTCCGGCAACCGGAACGCGGCCAGCGATTCCGGCGCGCCGATCTTCAGGGAGCCGGCCATTTCGGCCTCCGGATGCAGCGCGTTTTTGGCCAGCTCGTGGATCTTGGAGATTTCTTGGGCGTAAGGAAGCAGCCGCCGGCCCGCATCGGTCAAGACGATCTTCCTGCCGATCCGGTCGAACAACGGCAAGCCGATCTCCGCCTCCAGCGCCTGAATTTGCGCCGTTACGCTGGACTGAGCATAATCCAGCTGCTGTGCGGCTCGGGTAAAGCTGCCGGCCTCGACTACCACCAGAAACGTAAATAAATGACGAGACTCCATAAGTGCACCTTCTTTTCCATCGGAATTTCGAATGGATAAAATTCGATAATTCTGTTTTTCCTATGGATCTATTATCTGATACGCTAGAAAAAAACACAATGAAAGCAGGAACTCACCATGAAAGAAACAAGCAGCACACTCCAAAAAGGAATTGGCTTGCCGCAGGCCATCGCTTTATATATCGGCGCCGTGCTGGGCTCCGGCGTCCTGATCGTCCCCGGGTTGGCGGCGGAAATGGCCGGCCCGGCCTCCCTGCTGGCGTGGGGATTCATGACGATGCTGATCTTGCCGATGGCGTTGTCCATGGGACTGTTGTCGGCCAAATATCCGAATGCCGGAGGCGTGTCCCACTTCGTGACATTGGCTTATGGGCAGAAGGCAGGGACGCTCGTCGGCTGGTTCTTCCTGATGTCGGTGCCGATCGGTGCGCCGGTCGCTGCCTTAACCGGGGCCGGGTATTTAACCGCCGCGCTGGGCTGGGGTGAAGGGGCCAAGCTGGCCGTGGCTGCGGCGATGCTGGCCGCCGGATTGCTGACGAACTGGATCGGCATGCAGCTCGCCGGCAAAATCCAAATCGCCGTCGTCATTGCCATCGCCTCCGTATTGATCTTCGCTTTCGGGGCCGCGCTGCCGCGGATGGATAGCGTTCATTTCACCCCATTTATGCCGCATGGCTGGTTCAGCGTCGGTCAGGCGGCGTCGATGCTGTTCTGGTGCTTCATCGGCTGGGAGGCGGTATCGCACATGTCCGAGGAGTTTAAGGATCCGCAAAAAGCGGCGATCAAAGGAGTGACCGCCGCCGCGATTATCGTGGGGATTTTATATTTTCTGTCGGCGCTGGCCACGGTCGGCACACAGAGTTACCTGAAGGGCGGCTCGGAATCCTCGATGGTCTGGATCATCAGCCAGCCGCTGGGCGCCTGGGGCGGCATCGTCGCCGGGATCACCGGCCTGTTTATTTGCATGGCCGGGATCATTGCCTATACCGGAGCCGCTGCCCGGGTTGCCTACGCCATGGCCCGCGAGGGGAACGCTCCCAAATGGTGGAGCGGGTTGTCCCCGCGGTTTCATACTCCAACCGGATCGCTGTTGTTCCTGATGTTTTGCTTTGCAGCGGTCATGCTGCTATACGGAACCGGAACGGTATCCCTGAGTACGCTGATCCAGTTCCCGAATGCCACCTTTATTCTGACGTACATGGGCGGCTGCGCAGCCGGGATCCGGCTTCTGAAGGGCAGCCGCACCGGCGTCGTGCTCAGCTGGATTTCGTTCGCGGCCACGGCCCTCGTCTTTCCGTTCACCGGCTGGGCTATGCTCTACCCGCTGCTGATCGCGATCCTGTTTCTCGTAATTCAGCTGCGCATCAGTCGGCGAAAGGCGGCTTCACTGGATGCCTAGAGGGGTTAGATTCTCCCCTCGTCGAAATACGTAACTTCGATCCCCTTCGCCACGACCCCGCTGATGCCTTCCGGGTAATAAGGCATCAGCTCGTCGGCGCGGTTCACGTCCACCCACGCGATATCCAATATCTCATCCGGACGGGTGATCTCCAGTTCTCCTCCGGCAATTTCCGCCCGGAACGTCAGCAAGATCACATGCTCCGCTTTATCCCGATGTACAAATTCGTTCACGGCCACGATCCCGAACACTTCGACATCCAACCCCGTCTCCTCCTTGCCTTCGCGGATCGCCGCCATCTGCAGCGTTTCACCAGGCTCCACCGCACCTCCCGGCAGCGTCCAGGCTTCATTTTCATTTTGCACCATAAGCACTTTGGTTCTAGTCTCATCGCAAATCAAGAGATACACAACATCCGTCCGTTTCATCGTCAGCCTCCAAATAATAAATCCAATATCGTCGAAAATTTGCCGGACGGCTGTCCGCGAAGCACCTCCGGATCGTAGATTTCCACATGACCGCAATGCAGGCAGGAGACGAACAAGTAGTGGTTGTACTGGATGTCCATCAGCTTGCTCAGCCCGGTGCCGGTCATCGCCACTTCTTTCACCGCAGCTTCCCGGTTCCCGCACTTCCCGCATTTGAAGCGGTGTTGCAGCACCTGTTCCAAATCGAAGTAATCCATGACCCGTGGGGGTTCGGCGGGATCGCCGGATTCCGGCCCGGGCAAGCCTTCCAGATGCTCCGGCAACACTTCATGTCTGCATTCGGGGCAGATGTCATGGTCCAAAACGACCCGTTCCCCGCACCAAGGACATTGAATCACGTTTACGCCTCCTTACGATGGATTAGGCTGGGAAAATTTTACCCATATAATATTCATCGACGTAGTTCCCATCCATCCGGATAGAATTTCGTTTGACGCCTTCGATTTCAAACCCCATTTTCTTATAAAGCGCAACGGCTCGTTCGTTAGGAACCATGACCGTCAATTCGAATTTCGTGAGACCGGTTTGCGCGCGCCATGCCTCGGCTGCCTGGAACAAGGACGTCCCCAGGCCTTTTCCGGTATGGGCTTCAACGATGCCGATGACGAGGTATCCGACATGTTTCGTTTTGTTGGCATTCCCGCCGAATACGGCCAAGTAACCGACCAGCTCGCCTTGCAACTCTCCCACCAGAATCGTGGAGCGGCCTTCGGACAGGATCGCATGAATCCGATCCCGCTGGGCCTCGACGGTCGTGGTCCGTTCTCCAGGTTCATACAGCATAAATTTCGTTTCCTCATCCAATCGCAGGCAAAGACGCAAGAAACGTTCGGCGTCGTCCTCCCGGATCTCTCGGATTTCAATCATACGGTTCTCTCCACCTTATAATGATATATATGTTGCATTCCCGCCGGGCCCGGTTGCGTAAACCCGCGGTCTTCAAATCCAACCTGAAGGTATAGCTGTTGCGCGGCATGGTTCTGCACGTTTACGGCGAGCACAATTTCATCGACTTCAGGGAAATGCTCCCGTACGAAGGCGGGAAGCTGCAGCATTGCCGATTTGGCATACCCTTTCCCCTGTTGCCGAAAGTCCACCGATAAAGCCCGCAAGAGGAGCACCCGCGGATTGTCAACCAACGAAGGGAGCTCCGCATTCCGGTGCAGAACGAAGAATCCGACAATTTCCGCTTCCGCCGATTGAATAACCACCGGATATCGGTTTGGATCCTGGGCCGCCGCTTCCAATGCCTTGGAGGGCATCGCCGTATACGTAACCTGCTCGGAAGTAAGCTCAAACCGTTGGAGCGCTTCGAAATCGTGTTCGGTGTAAAAACGAAGTTGCGATTGGTCACTCATTCTCTTTGCCGCTTTCCTTTGCCGCCCACTTATCCGCCACCTGGTCTTCACCCTTGAAATAATCCACTTGGCCAGAGGTTTCATAAATTTCCTGATCAGGCAAAATATTAATTTTCCCCGAGTCCGGGTATTCGCAGATATCCAGTCCCCGATTCGTGCGAATATCCAGGTACCTGCACGGTAGTTCCGTATGATTAAATAGTTGGTGCGCGCCGGAAGGTCCCGTTTCGAAGAACACGATGTCCCCGGTTTGCAACTCCTGTTGACCTTCCGGTGTACGAAGCATCGCGCTCCCCTCCAGAATAACGAAGAGTTCTTCGGCATTGCGGTGAAAATGATACGGATAAGAATATTTCCCCGGATCCAGCGAGCGGATATCGAACGTTAGGTGCTTGGAGCCGGCCAGCTCCGCCAAGCGTTCGCTGGTGTGCCAGGCGAATTCCGGAACGGGCGACTGCTTCAAGTGATACGTAACACGGTCGGCGTGAAATCGATGCGCCATGTCTCTCCCCCTAGATGAAAAAATGCCCGGCCGCCGATCATTGCTTCCTGGGGCCGGGTCTTGCGCTGGTCCTTCCATTATACCTAATTTCCGATCATTTGACGGCACTCCGTTCCCTTATAACGTGAAAGTTTGAGCCAGAACGTCGTGAAGGCCAGGCAGCCCCTCGATTTCCACACTTTCAATCGTCTCGACGAATGAAATTCCGTGCTTCCGGTAAATTTTCTTCCAAAAGGCAACGGCAACGGCGTTATTCTGCAATTGTTCCACCCGGACCCGCCCCGACAAGCGTTGCAGAATTTCCGATACCGCCATCTCCGCCACATTCCGCCCGCGATATTTATGCAGCAAGAACATCTCCTGCACCGTAAAGTCGATGTCCTCGGGCACAAACGGCGGTGCACAAACCAATAGGAAGCCGGCTACTTTCCCCGAAGCGTAAATAAAATAAGGTTGCAGTTCTTCCCGCTCTAAGTAAAGGTACGTGTTCGCCAGATCGAATCTCCCGTCTTCCCCCGGCTCCTCGCCGGTGAAAGCGGATAAATCATGCAAGTATAAATTAAACAAATGAAAGAACAACGTTTTTTGAGACGGTAAAATTTTCTCGATTCGAACGTCTATGCCGAACCCCTCCTTGGTTACGAACTACCTTCCCCTTTTGTCTCGAAGATAAATATCCAGGGCTTCGATGCCCCGACGGGCGAAACATACCGACACCGGTCATACTCATCCTCCACCTCCTCTCGGGCAGGCAACAGGTCTACTTCCTCCGGCCGCCTGCCAGTACGTTCACTTCCTCCAGACGGCGAATTTCATAGGTCGGCTGATAGCCCAACGTATTCGGCCGATGGAACGGGTTAAACCAGCAGGTGTCGATGCCGTAATTGATGCCGCCCTTCATGTCGGAGGTTAGGGAATCTCCCACGATCAATACCCGGCTTTTGTCCGCTTGCTGAAGCCCCAGTGCCTCAAACGCGTAGTCAAAAATCCCCGGATGCGGCTTCTGATATCCCGTGTCCTCGGACACGATAATCGCCTCGAACATACCCGCCAGCTTCGAGCCGGCGATCCGGTTCGTCTGCACCTTCTTGATGCCGTTCGTGATGATCGCCAGGTGAATCCCCGCTTCGATTAAATCCCGGCAGATGTCGTAAGCCCCCTCGATCAGAAAAACTCCTTCCCCAAGCAGCTCCAAATAACGCTCGCTGATCTCCTCTACACGGAGACTTGGGGTTGCTCCAAGCTCCTGAATCAATCTGGCGAACCGCTCCGTCCGCAGCGAAGCCTGCGTCACGAGGCCCTGCTCCAAATCGCGCCATAACTGCTGGTTAATCGACTGATAGGCCTTCATCACCTCATCGGTGCAGGCAATGCCTGCCTCCGTGAGCGTCCGGCCCAGGGCATGGTTCTCCGCCTTCGGGTAATCGTATAACGTATCGTCCGCGTCGAATAAAATATGCGTGTAGGTCATAGCGTCCTCCTGTTGCGTTCACTGTTATAGTCTATGAAGTAAGATGGCCTAGCACCGGCACACCATCAGCACATTCCCGTCGGGATCCTTGAAATTAAACCAGTGGTTATGCTCGATCCCCGTAATCAATTCCACGTTCCGTTCCTTCATGTAGGCATAAGCTTCCGCAATGTCCCGAGCGTTGAAATGAAATGCCGGAGCGCGAAACGTCGTTTCCTTGGTGTAGATTTTGCTGTCCAGCACCAAGCTAGTTCCCTGCATTGGCAGCACGTACAAATGCCCGTGCAGAATTTCTCCATCGGCAGGCAGCCCAAGCAAACCGCAGTACCAGTCCCGGGCCCGTTCGATGTCGCTGACCGGGAGAAACACCGTCCCAATTTGATTGCTGATCGGGTTCAAAGAATCCCTCTCCTTTCAGGTCCTTGGTTTGATCGGGATAAATAAATCCACCTTAGCTTTGCCTTCCGGATCCTGCGCCGGATCGTTCATGCTGAACTCCAGGCAGTACCGGTCGTCCGGATCGTATTCGCTGTCCGGCAACCAGTTTCCGAATATGCTCTGGTACAGAAGCGCGAATTTATCCAGCGTATCGTAAAAAGTAAACTTGGCATAGAGACCGCCTGGCAGTGTCTGGAACCCAATCTCCGGCGGCGCATCCGCTCGGCTCAGCGTATTCGGCACCGTAACACAGGCATCGTACCGGCATTCCTCCTCCTCGGTCACCGCCGGGTCATCCAAAGAAATGCCGATAAAGGATTGCTCCGGCGGAAACAGTTGATGCTGCGCAGCCCATGTCCCTAACTTGCCCCAAGCCCGATAGGTTTCCAGATAACTGCCCACATGCCTTACGTACGCGACTTCCATCAAGGGTAGTTCTACAATGGTTGCTTGCATTTGCCAAACCCTCCTCAATAAATTGTGTTTTACAGTTTGATCATAGAGGGTTGGCGTTGAACCTGCTTCCTTGGAATTGCGGTCCGATTGCGAAATATTGCGGTCCTTCCGTGCTTGCTCGCGCATCTCCGTTGGCGTATGGCCGTAATGCTTCTTAAATGCCGCATTGAAGTTCGAGGCAGTGTCAAATCCGCATCGCAGTGCAATTTCCAGCACGGGCAGATTGGACTCTCGCAAATCGGCAGCCGCCCGAGCTAACCGCCGCTTGTTGATATACACAAAAGGCGTATCCCCTGTCACCGAGGCAAAAATCCGCGAAAAATGATACTTGGAGAAATGGGACAAATCAGCCAATTGATCCAGGCTAAGCTTGTGATCCAGATGCGCATCGATATACGTGCAGACTTGGCTCACCCTTTCCCGATAACCGTCGATCAAGCCTGTCTCCTCCCCGAAGCCCCATCCCAATGGGAGGGCCGTACCAGGAGGGGAGGCAGCTTGGTCGCTGCGTCCCCTTTGGCGGCGTTGACCTGCGCTTGGGTCAGGAACAGGCTCTGAGACAGATCGGCCCCCGTTACATCGGCATCGCGCAGGTCCGCGCCGATCATGTCGGCTCCGCGCAGGTCCGCTCCCCGCAAATCGGCGGCAATCAGATAGGCGCCTCTGAAGTAAGCGCCCCGTAAATCGGCCCCCCGCAGTTTAGCGCCGATGAGATCCGCTCCTCGTCCGAAGTTGCGGCGGCGTCCAGAGGCAGATTTGACCTGCCGGAGCGCTTCGGCGCGGACGCGTTCGCTTACCTCCAGCAGCAGCTCGTTAACTTTCGCGCGATGGGCTGCCGGGTCGCAACTGATCAAGCCGTCCACGTCCGCATAAGTCAGCCGTTCGGTCTCGTCATAGGCTGACCGCAGTCGTTCATGCAAAATGCTCGCCTGAGGCAAACTCAACGCTTCGTCCAAGTACCAGAGCAATTCGTGCAGCTGCCACATCACCGGGAAGACTTCGAACATCGGCTTGGTCGATCTCGGCACCTCGCGCCAGTTCAAACCTGCGAAGGTGACCTGCGATACCTTCTGCCCGGCGCCAAAGCAATCGTAGACTGTACAGCCCCGGTAGCCCGTCTCTCGCAGATTAGCGTGTATCCCGCAGCGGAAATCCGCCCGCAGATGACCACAAGGCTGTCCTGCCGGTTTATCCGCGGCGAAATCCACCGATGCCGCGAAAGGCAGGGCAGCGCAACACAAACCAAAGCAATGCTCGCAGTCCGCCTGCAGCGTCAAGCGGCGTTGCCCGTATGCGGATTCCCCGGTCGTTTCATTCTCAGGCATGGCTATTTCCCTCTCTTTGTTCTTCATGGTTGTGAATGTGTATCTAATATAAACAAGGAACCGGGAAAATCATAGGGATTTTATCTTCTTAACGAATTTCTCGGATTTGCCCGAGATGATGCTCCGCATGCCGGACATAATCTTCAAACAATTCGTCGAGCGTTAGCGAAGTGCCGTCGCCGAGTACGCACGGTTTTGCCCAATCCGATTCAGCGGCGCTCCGCAGCACGTTCAGGATCCACACATTGAGTTGATTCCACAACAAGAGAAGCTCTTCGCGGCGATAATGATGCTGATACCCGTGACGCTTCACCCACTCATCCTGCGCGAACCCCTCAATCCTTACCGGTTCGTCCGTCGTTAGGATCCGCGTAAACCGCAAATGGTTATTTGCTGCCGAATCGCACAAGTGCCCGAGGATTTCTAGCTTCGACCACTTCTCCGGCGACGGTTTACTCATAAACCTTGCCTCGTCCATGCTGCTGACGATGCTTGAAAGCTCCGCCAGCAGAAGTTCCAATCGTTCAATGGATCTGCTCATCCAACTTCCCCTCCTCGATTTGACGCCGCAAATACGCTTCGTTTAACCCGTTTTGGACAAAGGAAAACTTCTTGCCGGTTGACGCTTGCACTCGGTCGATGATTTGCCCCAAATGATAGCCGGTATAGAGCATGAAGATTTTCCATGACAGGAGTTCCCCCTCAAAGAGCTGGATGAGCTGCTCGGAGGTTTGATCTCCGGCCGAAAAAAAACGTTCGAAATTCGGCTGCAATCTTCTCCCATTTACGTCACCTCCGAAACATATCAAGATTTGCCCAATAACACCATATTAGGCCAGAACGGGTGGGTCGTAAATGCCGATTTACTGACATTCGCCTAACGGAAAGAGGCCTGTCGAAGCATGAATTCCTTCTGCTCCGGCAGGCCTCCCGAGATTCCTTAGGATATTTCCTTTTTCATATCGTGCTGGCTTATTTCTTTATTTCAACTTCGCAACGGTAACGGCTACCTTCTCCAGCTGCGTTTTGGTTAATTTGCCGTCCGGCGAGCTCAGCGTAACGAAACGGTCGTCCAGCTTGAAGGAAAGCATCGGCGTTTCGGACGGCGTGTACCATTTGGCTTGAACGCCGTTCGACAGGGTCGCCGTCTTCCCTTCGTATTTATAAGCGTAGTCCCGCGGGGATATCGTAACCGTCATATGATTAAAGATCAGATTTACGCCGTCCTCCGAGGCGCCCACCATGTTAAAGGCGTCTCCTTTGGCCATTTGTTGAGGCGCATAAGGCGTTTCAAAAGATTCGAATTGGGCGAACGCCTTCGTGATCTCCCCCAATTGGGCTTTCGTATAGGTCGCTGGGGTTAAGCCCGTATCCGCTTCTGGAGCTTCCGGGGTTACCGGCGTTTGGTTGCCGATTTGCACCAGATGGTTGTTCGCGTCATAATTCACAGGGACCTTCAGCACGTCCGCCAATGCCCGTACCGGCAAATACGTTGTGCCGTTATAGGTGATTGGCGCTAAATGACGGCCTTGTCCGTCAACCGGAGCATAGGTTTTGCCATCGACCTGGATGCCGATCTGATGGTTCAAATAAGCGGTGATTTTCTGCAGTTGCGTTCCAGCATAGACTCCGGCGGCTCCGGTAAAGGTCATGCCTACTACGGCGAAAGCCAAGATGGATTTTTTTATGTGATTGTTCATGTCGTTGATTCCTCTCCCTTAATGGATATTTTCGTGGTTACTTAAAGTCGATGACTTGGGTGACAAGCAACGATTTCGGATCATCCAAGGTAATTCCCAGACGTTTGCCCGACGGACTCCAGCTTAGCGGGTACACTGGATGGGGAAGCGGGTCAGCGGACGCGTAATAGGGAGCGAGCGGCGACACTTGCCCGGAGCCGGTATCAAAAATATAGACTCCATTCATCCCCGGCGCCTTCTCGGTATACACATCGAATGCCAGCTTCGCAGAATCCGGAGACCAGGATACGTAGGAGATCAGGTCGCCTTTTCCGATGAGCGTGCCCTGCAAGCGCCCGGCCGAGTCGTAGACCAGCAGTTCACTTCCTTGAAAAGCTCCCGATTGAGTGACCGTGGATACCGCTATATATTGGCTGTCGGGCGAGATCAGAAAATTCCAGACGTCACGGATCAAACTGACCGGCTTGGATTGACCGGGATCGAACACCTTCAAGGTCTGGTGGTTGTCGGTATAGTAAATCCGTCCGTGGCTAACGCCGAATTGCGTAAACACCTCAATGTCGGGATCCTCCAGCGCTAGCGTCGTCACCTTTCCGTCTGCCGCAGAAATTTGCCTGATATCTCCTCGGCCGTTCGTCGACCCGGCTGCTAAAATATACGTATCCTCATTCAACCAGCCGCCGAGCTCCAGGTAGTTCTCCCCCGGAATCTGAATCGCATTACCCGTCCGAAGATCCTCTACGAAATTGTCTGCCGTGTATTTATCCTTCCATTTCTGAACAAAACGGTACCGGCCGTCAGGAGACGTGGTTCCCTTCACAAGCATGTAGCCGTCCATCTGCTGTCCCTCCTCTCCCGCAGGCTTGCGCGTTACGCCAGTCACCAGGTTCACGATCGAGGCCTCGTACGCATACTCCGGTTCCTCTGTCGCTGTCCCGGCTTTGATCTGTCTGGTCGTCTCGACCTCGATCTCGTCCTCCGAAATCCAGGACTGAATGCTCGATGCTTTAATGACATGCGTCCTGGCGACGCTAATCTCCCGGCCTTCCGATCGTGTCGGCGCGTTTACAACCGTCAATTGCCGGTTGGCGCCAACTTCAACCGCACCATCCCGGACGGGCTGCTGCTGTCCGGTTCGGTGAGCCCCGGGGTCAACGACCGTCAGCCGTTCTCCGGACGATTGGCAAGCCGTCACGGCGACGGACATCAGCGCTGCCGCCAACAGCTTGAAACCGTACTTCCCGGCGTGCTGTTTCATCAGAGGTACCTCCCGCGTTAGGGTCACAAGGGCTTGAGCGCTCCGAAACTTTTGCCCCTAACCCGGACCGTTTCGGTTTCCCCTGTTGACCTCAGTATAGAAAAGAGTTATCACGTAAAAATATCCGACTTGTAACGTTCTTGTAACGGCAACGCCAGATGCAAAAGTGCAGGCGACTTGTCCGCAAATGCCGGCTGGTGGCCCTTCAAATGCAAAAGTGCAGGTGAATTGCCCGCAACCTCCGAGAAATTGCCTTTAAGATGTAAAAGCCTCTTCGCCCATTGGCCTTGCAACCGGATTACCCGAGAGACTAGTTACCAGAAGTCCGTCGCCCGACAACATACTTCAGCCCACCAGCCTACAGCCGCAATCCAGCGGCCAGGAAGCCATTAAGCCAACAGTCCAGCAGCCTAGCCGCCCATGAGCTCATCCACCCGCCCGGACACCATGCAAAAAAGCCCCGACTTGTTCAAGTCTGGGCTGAAACCAGCGGGATTAGCCGCCACCGTTAAGATGCGGACGTTCCAGCGGCAATTCGACCACGAACGTCGATCCTTCGGGTCCGGAAGCCGTCAGGTTAACCGAGCCATGCTGCTTCTCCGCGAGGCTGCGAACGAGTGGCAGGCCTAAACCTGTCCCGCCGTGGGCTCTGGATCGGTCGCTGCTGACGGTATAGAAAGGATCGAAGATGCGGGACCATGCCTCCGGCGGAATACCGCGGCCGGTGTCCCTCACAATGATTTGCATCCGGCCGGATTCACCTGCCTCCGAGGTTACCTCATTGGACAAAAACACTTTCCCGCCGGGTCTGTTGTATTTCGCGGCGTTATCCAGCAGATTGATCACCATATGCATCACGTTATCCGCATCCGCCCACACCTTGCCTTCCTGCAAGGCGGTAACGATTTGGATGCCTTGCTTCTCCGCTTTCGCCTGCAGGCGTGCCGCCGCTTCCGCGAGCAAAGGCTTCAAATCAACCGAGGCCGCATGCGTTTCGAACTCGTAGACGTCCATGGAGGAGAGCTTCAGCGATTTCTCGACCAGCGCGTATAATCGCTCCGCTTCCATGCCGATGTGACGAGACGCCTCCTCAAGAAGGGCCGGGTCGTCCCGGTACATGTCCAACAGGTCGGTGTAGGCGAGGATCGAGGTTAGCGGCGTTTTCAGCTCATGGCTGATGTTCCCGATGAACAGCTTCTGCTGTTGCTCCAGCTCCTGTAATCGGGTAACGGCCTCAAGCAGCTTGCTTTTCTCATCCGTCAGTTGGGCGTGGGTCGTAGCGATTTTTCCGCTCATTTCATAAATCCCCTGCGCCAACTCGCCTAATTCGTCCTTCCGTTGGACCGTTGGCTCATCGAGGTACTCCCCTTCTCCAATCCGCGTTGCGGCGCGGTTTAACCGTGTGATCACATGAGCTTGTCGCCAAACGTAGAGGTAACCTAGCAGAAATCCACCGACCAGCACCGAAGCGCCAACCAGCCAGAACAATCGCCGGATCCTCGCGTAAAAAGCGTGCTGCTCCGTGAGAGACACATGAAATTGGACCGTCCCCACCGGCTGCTGATCAACCGTATAGAGCGGTGCTAGATACAACAGTCGATCCCCTTCCGTGATATAAGCCGACTGTCCTTTTGCCGTATAAGCCAGCGCATCCTGGACGTCTGCTTTCGGCTGAAACGGCAGCGAGGTGCCGGCAAGCGACCCGTCCGCTTTGTACAACGTAACGGGTAGTCCGCTTTCCGCACCTAAATCAACGGCGAGGCCTTGGCCGCTTTGTTCCATGAACGCATCCGGAGCGGGCGAGCCGCTCGTCAGCGCTTCCTGGCGGACTCGCAGATTCGCGGCCTCCGCCTCCGCTGCCAATGTTTGCTCCAGTCTCTGCCGCTGGTCCTCCCGGATCCCGGCTAACACCAGGACACTGAGCACGGCAATGACCGCAGCAAGCAGGACGGCAAGCAGCATGGCAGCCTTCCACTTCAAGCCAAACCGCCAGGACCGTCGCTTCATGTCAGTTGCTCCGCGCTTTTATAGCCGATGCCGTACACGGTTTGAATGCAATCGCTCCACGGGCCCAGCTTCTTGCGCAGCCGCTGGACGTGCATATCAACCGTTCGCGTGCCGCCGGCGAAGTCGATGTCCCACACCTGCTCCAGCAGCGCCTCCCGGGTGTACACCCGCCCAGGGTGTCCAGCCAGGAGCGCCAGCAAATCGAATTCCTTCGGCGTCAAATCGATCAGGGCATCGCCGGCGTGAAGCGTTCGATTTAGCAGGTTTATCGTTAGTCCTCCCAGCCGAAGAGGTTCCTGCTCCTCGCCGGTATTTTCCGGGGTAGTCCGCGGGCCGCGCCGTGTCAACGCTTTGACCCGAGCGACGAGTTCCCGCATATCAAACGGCTTGGTCATGTAATCGTCCGCCCCGAGCTCCAGGCCCAGCACTTTGTCGACGATGTCGTTTTTGACGGTCAACAGCAAGATCGCCGGCCGCGACGGCCGTCCCTCCAACTTACGGCATACCTCATACCCGTTTAGCTTCGGCATCATGACATCGAGCACCATGACCTCCGGTCTGAACATTTCGACGCGGTCCAACGCCTCTTGCCCGTCCGCCGCCGTCTCCACCGTATACCCTTCCCGCCGCAGCGCATAAGACACCGCTCCTGAAATACTCGCCTCGTCATCCACTACAAGCACTTTGGTCATGCGACAACTCCTTCTTGTACTACAAGCTTAAGAAGTAATGGTAAAACTCCGTATCCCGCTCGTACCCGCTACGTTCATATAAATGCTGGGCCCGCGTGTTCGTTATCGCAGTCGACAGCTCCAGGCCTTTGGCGTCCGTTTGCCGGGCGTGGGATTTCGCCGCTTCCAAGAGCAGCTTCGCCGCTCCTCGACTTCGATATTCCTCCCGCACGTACAAATCGTTTAAAATCCAAACCCGTTTCATTGAAATGGAGGAATAGGACGGGTACAGCTGCGTAAATCCGATGGCGTTCCCGCTGACCGGCTCGATGGCCAAAAGGACGACGGATTCGCGCCGGCCCAACCGTTCCTCCAAAAACCGCCGGGCTCCTTCCACATTCGAGGCTTGTTCATAAAATAAACGGTACTCGTCAAATAACTGTGCCAACGGTTCCAGATCGCCGAGCTCCGCTTGACGTACAATGAGCGGTGTATGGTTCATAAGTACATCTCCTTCTTGAATGATAGAATCTATGGTCACACCGCCGGCGATTAGCGAGAGCTCAAGCAATCCTTCCCCCGGAGTGTTCAGTAGTAACTGAAACTCTACAGCGTGGGGCTCGATCCAATCGATTTCCTCGTATAAGCAGACGCTGCCTTGCACAAGCTCAAATCTTTCGGGGCTAACACTTCTTACATCCTGAAAAGTTATACGCGTTGCCTGCTCTTTCGCAATCTCCTTAAGTACAATCTCAACGCCCCCCTCTTCACTTGAAGCAATCCCTTCGATTTGTGCGTCATGAAATCGGATGTTCTCCCGGAGTTGCCTTACGCCTGCAGGAAGGTCATGCTTAATTTTCTCATATTTATCGTTGTATTCGTTACATCGCCTTTTCCATTCAACATCCCACTTGCTGTTCCACTGACGAATCCAGGCTGCTTCTTTAGGCTTTGGCCATTTTGAGGTCATCAAGCTTCCATCTAGAACTTTGGGGTGGATGTTTTGGGGAAGATGTTTCAGCATGAGCGGCTTTATGAATTCATACATCTGGTTTGCTTCTTCTTCATAGTCCCTGCCTTGTTCAACATA
Source organism: Paenibacillus phocaeensis (assembly GCF_900021165.1). Classification (GTDB taxonomy): domain Bacteria; phylum Bacillota; class Bacilli; order Paenibacillales; family Paenibacillaceae; genus Fontibacillus; species Fontibacillus phocaensis. The sequence continues at coordinate 70,841 of NZ_FCOQ01000028.1, forward strand.
CCAGGCTTTGTCCGCCTCAAGCTCCTGCACTGAATCCGGAAAAACCCAATATCCTCGAATTTGCATCTGCTCGTACATCGCTATGGTAAAATACTTCAAAATCCACGCCCCCATCACCGGTTACTGCCCAGCTCAAGCAGCCGGCTAAGCTGCCACTGCCGCTCCAGCTCAGTGTTCGCCTTGGCTGCATTCGCATCTTCCGCGGCGTGCGCCATGGCCTTGGCGGCGTAGGTGGCGCTGTGCGGCGCATGCCCCGCCACATGCGCGGTAGCCGCCGCATGGCCGGCCGCTCGGGCTGCGGCGCTGGCG
>NZ_FCOQ01000029.1 GCF_900021165.1 Paenibacillus phocaeensis
AACCGCCAGCCGCGGCCGCGGATCTCCCGGCCGCTCCGCCTCGAAGCAGGCCAGCACGCGTTCAGCGCAATCCGCCGCCCACAACGCCAGCGTCCGCTGATCCGTTTGCTCCGCTTGGTCTGCAATGGAACGTTTGATTTTCGCGTCGACAAATCTCCTGGATTCCAATGTGGATTTTTCCCTCCCCCAAGAACACTGCTAGGCGAACATACCCCAATAGAAAATAAATAGGCTTGTCTCGGCTAACGCCGCAAACGATTATATATATTATATATGCCGACGCCCAACAGAAAACCCGCCGCGTTTAAGATCAGATCATCAACGTCGAAGCTGCCTCTCTTAAATACCAGTTGCAAGCCCTCAAGGAACACGACTCCCAGCAAAAAAAGAGAAAGCATCCGCCACAGCTTTCCTCCAAGTACGATCGGCATCAAAAGGCCGAATGGCACGAACACGCCGATGTTCCCGATCATGTTGACAAGCCAACGGCCCGACAACAAGTCCCCTGACCGAAGAAATTGGCGGATCGTAAAAAAAGGCTTCACATTGTACATATAAGTATCGTGCGGGACTCGGCCGAAACCAAACAGCATCCAGTAGGCCACCAATAAGGTATACCCGACGAGCGCAAGCAAGGCCCACCTTTTATCTTGCGGTTTCATCCTCAACTACCTCTTTTCGATCAGGTCAAACAACAATTGATAGTATTCGTCCGAATTGGGCGTAAAATCCGCCAGACGCCATACGGCCTGTTCTTCCCTCAGCGCCCCGCTGGCTGCATCCATGGAAACTCCGGCGGACGTCAGTTGATCGCGTTCCCCGCGGCGCAGCTCCTGAAAATCCTGCAATCCAACCCAATATAACCCCGTCAGCTCTTCTGTCTGGATGCGGTAATCCAGCAATGGCCGATCGCTTTCGTAGATAAATACATGATTCAGCTCACGGTCGATGAGATGAGGCGAGAGAAGATGCTCCTGGGCTACCCTTCCGATATAGGTCAACTCCTCAACCGGAACCGCTAATCCCAGTTCCTCCTCCAGCTCGCGAACCCCGTCCGCGGGAGCTTCTCCAGCTTGCAAGTGCCCCGCACAGGAAGTATCCAGCAGGGAGGGGAATACCTCCTTGTCGGGATGGCGACGTTGAAACAGGAGATAGACCCCGCCCCTAACCTCTCGCTTGATGATCCAGCAATGAAAGGTTTGATGCCACAGCCCGTTCGCATGTACCTCCTGCCTGGAGGCGGTGCCCAGCCTGCTCAGATCCTTGGTGTAGATATCGAAAATTTCAGTATCGCTCATGCTGTCCTCCAAGTAGGTTAATCTCGAAATTATAACTGAAACCGCTCCTGAATCATTCGAGCCACCTCGTCCGGGGAGCGGAAGGTATTGTTGATTTTGATATAGTTCGGCTTCCGGATCTCGCCGTCCAAAGAGTTCAGCCGATGGTTTTCTTGAGTCCGAAGCAGGTCCGTTTCGGAACGGGCTAAATTTCTTTTGGTTGGTTTATGCAGCAAGCGGTGCGGATCCCGATTGCGGATCAGTCGCTCTTCCAGATCGGCCTCCAGTTCGACGTATACTACTTCTCCGCCCTGGGATTCAAAAATCCGGCTGATATGTTCAACGTATTCCCCGTCGGCTGGCAGATCAAACGCCCAGACATAGGTGAAGATCAAGCCCGGTAGGTCGCTTTTGGCTGTTTCTTCGAAAATCTCCTCTCGGAATAGGCCGACCAGCCGCTTCCCCGCAGGGGAGCCGTAGTCAAAAAAGTGCGAGACCAACTCTATGGTCATATGATTATGAAACAGCTTCAGTCCCGTAAGCTTCTCCAGTTCCTGACCCACCGTCATCTTTCCCACGGCCTGCGGGCCGAAAATAATCACTAGCTTCATCTAGGCTGCCTCCCCTTGGCATATATAGTTTGACCCGGCTCCTCCTTAGCGTTGGGCCGGGCCATGAAGCATCAGGCTGCTAGTTCCGACGGGGCAGCTTGGCATCCAGATAGGTGGTCTTGCAATCGTCCCGCAACATCTCCATATAAATCTCATCAAAGTACGTCCCATTTACGTAATAACTTTGCGATCGACGGCCAAAAACACGGAACCCAGCTTTCTCATAGCAGCGTATTGCCGGTTGGTTAAATTCGAACACGCGCAGCATGATGTTGTTGAGGTTCAGGATTTTGTACCCGTATTCGCAGATTAGCTGTAACGCCTCGGTTCCGTAACCCTGCCCCCGGTGCTCCTCATCTCCCAAGAAGATCCCGACCTCCGCCACGCGGCGGACCAGATCAAGGGCAAACAAGGAACAATTTCCGAGCAATTGGTCTTCGTCCAACCGGATGATTGCAAAATTTTGGCCTTCTTTGACCATGTCGTCCAGAATGCCCTGCTCCCGTGGCAACCCAATCACTTCGCGGGGGGAGCCAAGCCGGACGGATACGGAAAGATCGTTAATCCACCGGGTATACGTCTCCACATCCTCCGGATTTACGGGGGACAGATACAACCTGGGCCCCACCAGCTTCTTGAAATACTTCATTGGTTAACTCCCTTTCTTTCCTGCTCTTTCGATGACCTTCGTGCCGGCAGTAGTATCTTAGCAGGCCCGTTTCCCTTAGTGGAAAATAATATCATAAGATGGCCCAACAGGATACCGTTCGGCAGACCATTCCAGCCCGGATGGGCGGGTGATTCTCAGGGCAAGCTTCGTCTCTCGCCCGCCGACTCTGCCGACTCTTTGATTAAACAAGATAGGCTTACTTTCTTCGTCAACAAATCTCTAGTTGCTTGCGTGGTCAATCCCAATCCCTCCCTTATCCTCAAATTCCCTTGATAAAATCGAATACTGATAGGAATCCCGCCAGCGCCCCTTATGCCAGCGATGTTCCCGAAAATGGCCTTCATACTGCATCCCGAGCTTCTGCATCACTTTGGCGGAGCCTTCATTTGCCGGACGGCAGGTCGCATAGATCCGGTGCAATCCCAGGTCCTGAAAGCCCATCCGCATCATGGCACGGGCCGCTTCCGTTGCATAACCCTGCCCCCAAAACGATCGATGGAAGCAGTACCCCAGCTCAGCTTGCCGTGCCCCCGCCAGGATCAAGCTGCATCCGCCAATCAACTGACCGGTCGTCTGCAGGATCACAGCCAACTCATACGTATCACGCGGTACATCGTCTTGCTTCTGGATCGCTTGCCGCAAGAAGTCCCGCGTCTCCTCCGACGTATTCGGTCCCCATAGCATATGCTCCACCACCAGTGGATCGGCGGCATAAGCATGTGCCGCTGGTTCATCCTCCCATGTATACTCCCTGAGTCGCAAACGCTCCGTGTTCAATTCCATCTTCCTGCCCTCACTCCCTCAGTCGCAATGCCATGTAATCTTCGTCGAAATATACTCCGTCCCACTTCAAGGCCCTCCGCTCGGTTCCAAAGGTCCGAAAACCGACCGATTCGTAGAGCCGGCGGGCCTGGCCGTTTGCGGATACTACCGTTAAATTCAGCTGCTCCAACCCGTTCAGTTGCTTGGCTCTGACAAGGAGCTCCCGCATCAGCGCTCTGCCTACCCCTTTGCCGCGCATCCCGGGAGTAACGTACATTCCAAACACATTCCCTTTATGCCGGATTTTAGGGGATTTATCGCGAATAAAAGTAACGATACCCATTAAAGTCCCGTGCTCGTCGAACGCCCCCAGCACAAATCGGTCCTCATCAGGTCTGATGCGATCCTCTACAGTTTCGAGCGAAAAGGCCGCTTCCCGTTCGTAGGTCGATCCGAAGGCTTCCGGGTTGTCCTTCAACCCATGCAGCCGGAGGGATTGATAGATCGCCGCCTCTCTCTCCTCCAATATTCGCAGATTCATAATGTTGCCCTCCGTTTTAGTTCTGGTTGATACAAGAATACCAGAACCAAATTCATTTGAAAAACCTTCCAAAAATTAGTTGTAAATATCACCTTTAAATGGTAATATATACTATGATAGCGCTATCATATATCAATCGAAATCGGTTTAGTATGAACATCGCACGTGGCAGGTTAGGCCAAACCATTCATTTTTAAAGGAGCGAATTCATGATGCTAAAACGCGGTAAACCGATTCTCCTCATTCTGCTGCTTGCTCTCCTGGTCGTTTATGTCCCTGCTCCCACCCCCACACACGCGGCCCCCAACTGGAAGCTGGTCTGGAGCGACGAATTTAACGGTTCTTCTCTCAATCGTGCGTATTGGACTCCGGAAATCGGCACCGGCACGAACGGCTGGGGCAACAACGAACTTCAATATTATACTGACCGGCCGCAAAACGTGAAGGTCACCGGCGGCAATCTGGTCATCACCGCCCAGCGGGAAAATTACAATGGGAGAAACTTCACCTCGGCGCGAATCAAAACCCAAGGATTAAAGAGCTTCACTTACGGCAAAATCGAAGCCCGAATTAAACTGCCGACTGGACAAGGCCTATGGCCGGCGTTCTGGATGCTGGGACAGAACATCACTTCGGTCAACTGGCCTTATTGCGGCGAAATCGACATTATGGAACGCGTAAACCACAACGCGTTCGTCAACGGCACCGTCCATTGGGACGCGAACGGATACGCCTCTTACGGCCGGACCTCCGGCAATCTGGACTTCTCCCAATTTCACACCTACACCATAGAGTGGGACTCCCGTTATATCCGCTGGTTCGTGGATGGAGTCCAATATAATGAGTTCTATATTGCCAACGGTACCGGAAACACGGAAGAATTCCAGAAACCGTTCTTCCTCCTGCTGAATCTCGCCGTCGGCGGCAACTGGCCGGGCAGCCCGGACGGATCTACCCCGTTCCCGGCCCAAATGCTGGTGGATTATGTACGGGTGTATCAAAATTAAGCCCGCTGCTTCTCCTGCACTTGAGAATGGGGCTGCGGATACCATCGCTTCCAAAGCCAGCGGTTTGGTGACGGCGCGGCGAAGGTGAACTAGGCAAGAACTTCGAAGTTGAAGGGGCGGAATGGACTTCCGCCCCTTCCTCAGGTTATTTCTCTTGAAGGAAATGTTGGATCCTCAAGCTTGCAGGGATATGCCCGATCCCAAAAATCAGACTGCAGACCATCAAAGGGATGGAGTGCAGCACCAGCGATGCGCTCACAAAATACAGAATTGGCATGACAGCCATCGGTACCGGAATTCCCATCAGGGGAGCGTATAATGTGCTGTATTGCCGATCCCCCAGAAAATATCGAATCCAGCCAACACCATAGAAGCCTAAACTCAGGAGCATCAGCACGAGAGCGAACCATTCCAAGCTCCCCTCGACACGGATGACTGAGAATAACGGAAGTATCGTAACACCGATACGTCCGATGCCTTCGGCGGCTCGGAAGATCATGCGATCCTGGGGTACATGTAAATCGGAAGTAGGCTTCGGAGGCCAAACGATAAACCCCAAATTTGGGAGCAACACCACGGCTGGAACGATTAAGCTGTACACATGCACCATAGGATAATAAGCTCACCTGCTTCCCTCTTGCTTTCCATTAGCTTAGCAAAGTTTAACTTGCGGCGATGTGACTTGCATCCCTCTGCTCAGGCTCAGTCGATGATCTGATGGAGGTATTTCGACGAATCAGCTCGAGCAGGAATTTCTACTTATATCCAAACCTTCCCCTCCTCATAGCCGATTGGCGTGAGATAATGACAGAAGATTCGATCAAATTAGGGGGTTATGGATTGACAACGTACACGATTCGGAAGATGCGGAAACCTGACGATTATGACGGAGCAGCCAAGCTTATAAATGTGATTGCATCGGAGCCTACGTCCGGGAAGGAATTAGCGGAAGAAGACGCCAAGATCCCGCCGGGCCAGCTGGATTATAACGAAGAAGGGAAACTGACGGGCTGGGATCATCCTAAATGGGTGGCCGAAGACGAGCAGGGGCAGGTCATCGCTTACGCGCATGCTTGGCGCGCTCCTTGGACGGAGCCAGGCGAGCTTATGTTCACCCTCGTCGTGCAGCCGGAAGAGCGATTGAAGGGCGTTGGGCGCGCGATTTACAATGAGGTTCAGCGCTGGTCCGCCGAAGTCAAAGCCAGTCGCCTGACAATTTTTATGAGGGATAACGATGCCGCTTCCTTGGCATTTGCAGAACGCCGCGGGTACTTCAGGGAGCGCCATACATTCGAATCCGTACTGGATTTGGCGGCTTTCGAAGGCGGCAATCTGCTGGACGCGATTCCTGCGGCCCGGCGGACCGGCGTCGAATTCATCACGCTGGCGGATGAGCCCGGCGAAGCAAGCGAACGCAAGCTGCATGAGCTGTACGAGGCAACTCACCGAGATATCCCCGGATTCTCCGGAAGCTTCCCTTGGTTCGAAGAGTGGAAAAAATGGAGTATCGACCAGCCCGGCGTCCGTCCCGAATGGATCCATATCGCCAAAGACGGGGACCGATACGTCGGCGTCGTGACGCTGCAGCAAAACGAGCAAACGCAGGCGATGTACCACGAGTTCACCGGCGTGCTGCAGGAATACCGCGGCCGGCATATCGCTCTGGCCTTGAAGTTGCAGGCGATCCAGACGGCGTTAAGCTGCGGCGTGCCTTACCTGCGGACGCATAACGATTCCATGAACGGTCCCATGCTGCGCATCAACCGTGATTTGCTTGGTTTTCGTGCCGAGCCCGGCAGTTATAAGATGGTATTGGAGCTGGCGTGATCGCCGAGTCCGTTTTAATATTTTACGATCAAGCCAAGCAGTTTGGCAAAGCCGATGGCCTGCTCCTGAGAAACGGTGCAGCCTGCCAGAGCATAGGTCGGGATATCCACGCGTTCGAACGTGCAGGTGCTGATATCCATCCCCTTCAAGGAAGTGTCGTTAAAATCGGCCTCATTCAGATCAGAGCTTAGCAGCTCCACCTCCTTGAATTTGCAGCCGTAAAAATTCGCGTTCTGCAGGGAACAATCCTGAAATCTCACCTGCTTCAAGGAGGCTTCCACAAGATCGCTTAAATTCATGACGCAACGCTCGAACGTCACGGACCCTGCATTGACTTTGGACAGGTTCAGCCCCGTCAACTTGCAGTCCTTGAAATGCACCCGATGGATGATGGCTTTCTCCAGCACCGCGTTGGACAAATCGCAATTTTCCAGTACGACGTCGGTCATGTCCATCCGCTCGAAGACGGTACCGGCAAAGGAACAACCCCGGAGCAGCACCTTGGATAAGATGCATTTTTCCAATACCCCATGCTCATAGGAAGCACCGGCCACGGTTGCTCCAACCAGCTCATGGTCCTCATCGCCCAGCAGTTCATCCCAAGCGGCTTCCCTTAAATCGGCTGTGAGCTGCGGGGTGTTCATTTTCGATTTTGCGGCCATCAGGATTCCTCCCCAAGCGGCGTCTTCGCCAATTCGTTCACTTCATCCAGCAAGGTTCGGAGCTCGCGGATGCTTTCGCGGATTCCCGTCGGATCCGGTCCGATCCGTCCGTAAACCAGATCTATTCGTTCCTTGTAACGTTCCGGTCGGATGGCGAATGATTGGATGTTACGCACCGCCTTTTTCTCATTCAGGCAATAGCGGCCGTTTATAGCATACAATGCCTGGTTGAGGCTGGACACACTCCGAAAAGCATGCCCGGCTACGTAAGAGACATCGTCATGATCCGCATTTGCTTCCATGAACATCAGGGAAAAGCCGGCTTCAAACAGAAACTGGCGCAGCATCCCCTCTCGCAGTAGCGGCGGATAAGGAGAAGTCCGGGCCTTCAGCCGGGCCAACCGCTCCTCCCGTTCCCACAGGATTCGGCATTCCGCCACCTCCCCCATATACATGCTGTTCAGGAACGCATGGGGATGCCCGGTTTGGTACATCATTTGGACTCTGCCTTCGCAGCAATCCTCCACTGCCTTTTGGACCACCGTCATACCCCGATACAATAAATCAACGTGATATCCGCCGATAATGAGCCAACCGCCTCCATTGACCCCCGGCCCCCATTCGCCGATCCCCGTCATCAGATCGCTGCGGTGCTGATCGTCAAGCTCCGTCGCGATTTGACTCAACCCGGCGATATCCAAATCATTCTCGCCCTCATAGTAGAGGCCGATGTCGATATCCGAATCGGGACGATGGGTGCGGGTTGCTCGCGAACCTCCCAGCACAATGGCCTTAATGCCTTGCGTTTCCTGCAGACGGTTAACGATACGTTCCAATATAGGTTCAATTCCCATAGTTGCCCTCCTCTACTCGTTAGTATTCCCCGAGCGAATTTCATTTGGCTCCCCTGCGGCTTCCAACACCTCAGCCAAACCCTGCACATCCAGCCCGTCCACGGCAAAAGCGCGCCGCACCAGCTCAGGCGGCACAAACTCATCATATTTGCCCAGGTAAGGAGCTTCCGACGCCGCCAACAGCGCCTCCGGATGAGGTACGGAAGCGAGCTCGGCCCGAATGGCCGATAACAGCTCCTTGGCCCCTGCTCTCCCCGCGACAACCATATAATACGGCTCCATCGGAACGACCTGACGCAGCCCCATCGGCTCCGTCAAGTTATGCTTCAGCAGGCGTTCCAGCGTACGGAATTGCTTGCTTCCTGCCCACGGCAAAATAAACAGCGAATCGCCCCCCGCCGGAATGACGGGACTGTTCAGCAACCCGCTTTCCCGGGCTAACCGGCGCGCCCGCTCCAAGCGGTTGGCCGCACCCGGGGCGAGGTAAGGGTACAAAGTATGCTCCTCCAACACCTGACGCATCTTCTGCATCACCCGGGTATGGACATCTCCACCGGCGCCGAGCCAAAGCGTATCCACCTTGCCGCGGGAAGATTTCACGTACACCGCCTTATGCTTGCTGTCCACTTCCTCGACTTTCCACAGCTTCCCGGCCAGCGAGAAGCAATATCCGGGCGGCGGCACGGTGGTGATGCTGCCGATTTCCTCGGACCCGTTATAGACGACATGCTCTTCATCGTCCTTAAAGACCGCATAGAAACGGAAGTTATTCACCACCTTCTCCCCGCCCAGTCCAATAATCAGCGTGCCTTCTTCCGTCTGCTGAATATGGTCGGTCTGCAGCAGATACTGCAGCATCCCCTTATATTCCTCAGGTTCGATCCCGCGAAACGCCGGCAACGTCAACACGGACCGAGCCAAATCGGCCGGTTCCGCTTCGCCGATGCTCTTCAGCGTGCTCATCGTCTGATGATACAACACCCCCACCGGCTTCTTCCGCAACGCTACCGGCTCCACCCAGCGTTCGCGGACATACAGCTCGATAACGGCAATCGCCCGCAGCAGCATCCAGGGCATTCGGGCAGGCAATTGGGCGTCCTCATCCTCTTCCTCTGCACAAAGGAACATCATCTCCGACGCCTGATCGCCGCGCCGGCCGGAGCGGCCCAGCCGTTGCACGAAGCTGGAGCAGCTGTACGGTGCGCCGAGCTGGATGACCCGCTCAAGCTCGCCAAGGTCGATGCCGAGCTCCAGCGTCACCGTGGCCGCAGCGACCGCCGGGCCGGGACCGGAGCGCAGCGCGGCCTCGGTCTCCTCGCGCAGCATCGCGGAAATGCTGCCGTGGTGGATGTGGAACACGTCACGCTCCTCCCGCTTCGCCGCAATCCGGCGCAGCTCCAGCGTAGTCAGCTCGGCGTCGGTGCGGCTGTTGGTGAAGACGAGCGCTTTTTTGCGATGGGTGTTGTCATAGATGAAGTTATAGTACTTCTGCTTCGCCAGCTCCAGGTGTTCCGCTTCCCGTTCATCCCGGGCGTCCGGGAAGGAGAAGTGCTCGACCGACAGCTTCAGCTTGCGCCCGCCCTGCGGGGAGACCACCTCTACCGGCTGCGGCGTCCCCGCCCCAAGCCAACGAGCGGCAATCTCATAATCGCCGAGCGTTGCCGACAAACCGATTCGCCTCGGCGTACAAGAAGCCATCCGCTCTAACCGCGTCAACTGGCTGATGACCTGAATCCCCCGGTCGGCCCCCATAAAGGCGTGCACCTCGTCGATCATGATATACCGAAGGTCATGGAACAACGCCGGAATCGCGTTCGGGCGGTTCATAAGCAGCCCTTCCAGCGATTCGGGGGTTATCTGCAGCACGCCGCAGGGGCGCTGCATAAGCTTCGTTTTCTCCGCTTGCGCGACGTCGCCGTGCCAATGCCAGACGGGGACTTCCCCGTCTCGAAGCAGTTCCTTGATCCGCTCGAACTGATCGTTGATCAGCGCCTTCAGCGGTCCGATGTAGAGAATGCCGACGGACTCCGAAGGCCGGTGGTAAAGCTCCGTAAGCGCAGGGAAAAAGGCCGCCTCCGTCTTCCCCGACGCGGTCCCCGAGGCGATCAGGAGATGATGCGGCGTATCGATCAGCACCCGGCAGGCTTCAACTTGGGCCTCCCGCAGCGAGTCCCATTTCTTGCGGTAAATGTATTCCTGAATAAACGGCGCCAATCGGGAGAACGAATTCGCCCCGCTCATAGCTCAAACTCCGCCAAAAAGTCGTCCAGCTCGTCGGTTGCGCCTTTGTTCTTGACGCCGCCTGGGTTCCCGGATGCCGCGTATTCCTGCTCCCGTTCGCCCATCAGTTCCTCGAACGACAAGGCGGGCTGCTGATGCAGCAGGTGCAGCACATCCATGAAATCGCGCACGACCTCCCGGGTCGTCAGCAGCTCTTCAGCCCCAAGCCGATTCACCGCCGCCTGCATGAAGGCGATCAACTGCTCATCGCTCAGGCGCATCTCATACCCGAAATGCAGCGCGTGAATCTCGCGCAACCTCTGCAGCAACAGCAGGATCTCCTCATGCGACAGCATGTCCAGCTTCAGGATCGGCGAGGTATACGAACGCCGCGTTCCGCTGCTGTAACGCCCGTCCATCAGCCGCGAACGCAGAGCGTCGTAGCTGAACAATCCCCGGCGCTCATCCTCTACAAACTGCGGCGTTCCGCCCAGGTAGATCCCGAGATACTGCGCTTTACCCTGCATCGTATCGTTGAACATCGTCAGCAGCTTCTCGTAATTGCTTTGGCGGGAGACGCTGTTCGTGATTTTGTACAGATTCACTCCCTCATCAATGAACAGCAGCAGCCCGCGATACCCGATGCGGACCGCAAACTCCGCCCACAGCTTCATATAGTCGTACCAGTTATCATCGTCGATGATGACGCCGACGCCCAGCTCCTGGCGCGCCTCCGTTTTGGTCGGTACCTCGCCGCGCAGCCAGCGCAAGGCTGCCGCTTTCCGGTCATCATCGCCCAGCTTGTATCCCGACCAGTAAGCCGCAAGCACCTTGGCGAAGTCAAATCCGTGTACAAGACTCTGCATCTCGTTCGTCACCGCATAGATCCGCAGCTCGACCGCATCATGCAGTTGCGGATCGCCGGGACGCAGGCCGGTGGCCTGCATTTGCTCCTGCTGGAGGGCGGCGATCCACTTCTGAAGCATCGTCTCCAGCGCGCCTCCGTCGGGCCGCGTCCGGGTAGAGAGATGCATCATCAACTCACGGTAGGTGGCGAGCCCCTGCCCTTTCGTGCCAACCAACCGGCGCTCCGGAGACAGATCAGCGTCCGCTACCACAAATTCGCGGTCCATGGCGTAATTGCGGATCATTTGAAGCAGGAAGCTCTTGCCGCTCCCGTAACGCCCCGTGATCAAGCGAAAAGCCGCTCCGCCTTCCGCAATATTGTCCATGTCCTGCAGGATCGATGCCACCTCCGGTTTACGCCCGACCGCGATATGCTCCAGCCCCACCCGCGGCACGACCCCCGCCGTCAAGGAATTGACGAGCGCCGTAGTCAGCCGCTTCGGAATTTGCCCCTGTTTCATGCGAGATCACCTCATCCTCGTTCCAAACTCTTTCATACACTTATCCTCTATCCTTCAGCGCTTTCGCTTAGCGTTGGGTTGAAAGCCATTCGTCAAGCTCAGCGCGATAATCGTCCACAACTTCATCCCCGTCAATGAGAAGATCCCCGATCCGCTCCATCGCCAGTTCATTGATTTCATCCATCAGCAGTTCGGGCATGGAGCCGGCCCGCTCGGCGATGGCCTGGCGTTCCGCCGGGCCGTGCCCCAATCGTAAGGCCGCCAGCATCTGGGTCTGGGGCGCGGAGAGGCTTCCGAACAGGTCCAACCATGCTTCCGGCAGATTCGCCTTTGCCATCGCCCCGCTCCCGGTCATCCCGGCATCAGGGTGTTCCTCCATCGACGGCAGCTTAAGCCCTTCAACCTCCCCTGCCGGAATCGGGGGTTGCGTATCGACCGCCGCCATCTCTGCCTCGTCTCGGAACGAGACCTCACTTCCGGCTAATCCCGTGATCTCCTCCGGCTCCTGCGCATACCCCCGTTCAAAATCAAAGGCCGGCTGCAGCGGTTCGGCGGCTGGGGAGGTTCCGTGCAGACCCGCCAAGCGCTCCGGCGGCAAACCGGGCGCTTTCGGCGCGAACGCAAACGTCAGCTCCTCGCTGAGCAGCAGATCTCGCACCTCGTTGGATTCCTGCTGCAGCTTGCGCAGTTTGGTGGCGTTGATTTTCACCTTAGGCGTTCGTGCCCTTGCTTCTTCCGCCTTCCGCCGTTCAAACTCCTTGTTCAGGTATCGGCCGACCAGCTGTTCAATCTCCGGCCCCACGTCGATCCCCCGCAGCTTGCCTTTCACTCCGGACAGCTCGCGCAATTTGTTCTCCGTCAGGCGCACGAGCTGCGTCAAGAACGCGCGCAGGGGCGGATGCCCGCTGTAGGGCAAGACAGAGACCGTCTTGGTGCGCCCATATAAATCAGGGTCGTACACGGCGCTTCGGAACAGATAGCGGGATACCTTCCTCTCTGCCGGCTTAAACAGCTCCAGAATCCGGATTCCCTTGCTCCTTAGAAGATACCCGTCCACCAGCGAGATGACCTTCGGTACGAAATTCCGCATGTCCTTGCGCCCTTGCTCAAGGTAGAAGCGACTCTTCTCCACGTCATAATCGACGAAGGTCATCAGCAGCTCCCAACTCAACTCCAGCGGGTCGGCCGTAAGCCTTCTGCGCCACTCCAGCTCCTTCAGCTCCATTGACAGATTTCGCGGGAGCTTGGCCATCGGCTCCACAGGCGGTTCCTCCAGTTGGAACACCAGGGCGAGATCGTATAACCATTCCCGCACGTAAAGATCCAGTTTGGGGTAACGCTGGCGGTACTCCTGCCAGACCCGTTCCATCCGAGCGTACCCCTCGGCGGGCTCCGACCAGCCAACCCCGTGGATCAGCTCGTACAAATAGACAAACAGATAGGACAGATCCGTGTCCGGATAACGTCCGGAGCGAACCTCCCCGCGCCAATACAGATACCATTTCAACTGCCTGGGCTGCATTTCATCATAAGTTGGCCAGTAGGTCTGGAAAGGAACAAACTCTGCCCTCTCTTCTACAGCCTCCTCCAGTTCTTTGGCTCTCTGAACAAACTGCTGCTCCCGGGAAATATAACGGAAATCCTGCTGCCAGTCCGTATCGCGCTCCCAAATCTCCGGCGCCACAACCCGGCTCACCGGCTCCGACCTGCCGCTGCCGGGCTTCGTGACCTCATCCACTTCCAATTCGGCGAAAGCCCATCGGTGATCCGGGTTCGTCTGCCGCTCCCGATTCCTATGTAGATGTTGACTCCAATAACCGCGTACTTCGTCCGCTCCGTCGTTCATCGTTCCACAACCTCCGTCACGACCATTATACCATCGAAGCGAAAATTTGTTCGCCTTTTGAATACTATTTTGCCCTCCCTTATAATGAAAAGCAACTGCAAGTTGCCGGGGAGGGCGAAAGTTTGATGAATAAATGGCTGAAGGCCTTGTTATTTCTGGTCGGGGCGGCGATATTGACCCGATTGATCCCGTTTTCCGACTGGTTCCGCATGCTGGATACGATGGTTCATGAGCTGGGCCATGCGATCGTTACTTTGCTCGCGTCCGGACAGGTGCTCCGCATTGAGCTGAACCCGGACCACAGCGGCGTCACCTACTCGGTGCTGGCCTCGGGCTGGAGCCAGCTGGCGGTATCCTTGGCCGGTTATATCTCGGCCTCCCTGTTCGCGGTAGCCATGTTCTTCGGCTACTCCCGTCAGAATCAGGCTGCCGGTCTTGTCCTCATCAGCATGATGGCTCTGGTATCGCTGCTGCTGTTTGTCCGCTCAGGGTACGGACGGGGATGGTTGATCCTGTTTCTATTCATCAACGCGGCGTTTTTCTTACTTGGGGGACGAATTCGCAATTTTTATTACCTGCTGCTGGCGTTCTTGTGCTTGGAGGAATCGGTGATGGGGCCGGTCACGCTGCTGCTGAATTCCATCGTTTCTCCCGGTCAAGCCGGAGACGCCACGAGCCTGGCCAGGCTCACGGGAGTTTCCCCCTTGGTGTGGTCATTGATCTTCCTGGCGATATCCCTGGTTTGCGCCTTATCCGCATTGCAATTGTATTGGAATGACCGGAGACGGAGCCGGGAGAGGAGAAGAATGAACGGAGCAAGCTCGGTGCGCCGTGAATATTGGCTTTAACTGTCCTTCATAATCGTACATCGCAGCACATGGACCTCCTGATTCTCTCGGATCATGGCATCGACATCATCGCTGGATTCCACATGGTCCTTGCCCTTATTTCTCACGATCACGCCCAAAACGGCGGTTTCATTAGGGTTTACGGTAGCTTGCTGCATGGAGTGGGTCATCACACTATCAAATTCGCCTTCGGGGATTTCCGCTTTGGAGCTGACGACGTTTCCTTTCTGCCTGAAAGCAAGGGTCCAGGCTTCGACCCCGTCACTCAGGCCAAGGGTCGTATAATACAACCTGAAGGATGGATCGCTGCTCTGATCCAGTGAAGTTTCCGTCCCAAGTACGGATCCTTTGCTTACGCCATTGACGTACTGATCGATCCATAAATGCACCCGATCGGCCCTTGTACCTCCTAAATTCACATCAAATATCATCGCATTCCCGGTTCCTGCCGCTTTCAGAACGGCATATTCTTCGTTCTCCATCGGCAAGGCTTGAATGGTAATGGCGCCGGTCTCCTTCTGCGGTAGATGATTATCCAAGTTCACCGTCTCCGAGCGGCCCGCTTCACACCCCGTGAGGACTAAGAAAGCCAGGAGAAAGCAGGCTACGATGGGGTTGATGATGAAATTTCTCATTCTGCACCTCACAAACTGCTGATATTTAATCGGTTTCCGTCCGGATCGTAGAAATGAAAACTAACCCATCCCTGTGTCAGAAAACCGCCGATCCCGGAGGTTTCGATCCTGCGTTGTTTTAAATATTGATGATATTTGAAAAAATCCTGCCGATCCCGAATCCAACATACCGGTTGAACCTGACCGTCTACTTTCCCGGCATAAGCCTCTTGGCTTTGTTGTTCAAGCACCCATAGCGCTTTCTCCTCGGAGCGATTCAGCTTCATCTCCATCACCGCATAACCTTGGGCAGGTTGATGCTCAACGCATTTCATGCCCAGGTGCTGTCCGTACCACTGAACCGACTCGTTTAACCGGCGGACTCCCACCCGAACCCAGGAAGGCGCCAAATCAGAAGAAGGCAGGGATAAATCCTCCTGGAGCGTTAAGCGGATGCCTTCGGCGGTAGCCCATACATCGAAATACCTGGTTTTAGGTCCTGAATATACGGCTGAAACCCGCACCCCCTCGGTCACAAAGGTTCGGCGCAAACGCTCCAATTCCCGGGTTCGAAAGCACAATCGAAGCTGGGGTTCCACGGTTCCGCGCTCGGCGTAATGATGAGGAAGCCGGGTCTCCGTAAGGTATGTAATCAGCCAGGTCCCGAAGTCCATCTGCGTCATTTTGCCTTGGGAACAGCGGGGATCGACCTTCCAGTCTTCTTGCCGAAGCACCTTCCAGCCGAAATAGGTTTCCAACCACTTCACGGCCGGGTCATGATTATCCCACAACACATCAATATAGGGTCCGTCAAAATACAGCTCAGGTATCTCCTTGCTCGTTGACATGGGAAACCTCCCTTATCCACCTATTTCCAATCCTATTATCCCTGAACCTGTCCGAATGTGAAAGGAAAATATTCGCAAGGAGCGCCGCTTCCTTCTGAATCTTTGGTTCATATAATGCGACTGGGTATAACAAAACAAGTTTAAAGAATGGCGATTTTGAGGTAAGATGGTATTCGATGTTTCTATGAGCTGGAAAATGGAAAGGAACGGTGCAGATGGACCGGCAGCAGCAAATCATTCAACTGGCCGAACAATTCGTGCAAGAAGTGCATAGAGGCGATGGAAGCGGGCACGACTGGTGGCATGTCCACCGAGTTCGGAATACGGCTCTCGCCATCGCACGCAAAGAGCAGGCGGATTTGTTCGTTTGCGAGCTGGCGGCGTTGCTCCATGACGTGGCAGACGAGAAGTTGAATCCGACCAAGGAAGCGGGATTGCATCGGGTTCGCAGCTGGCTGGATGAACATGTCGGGGAGCGGTCCGTTACCGGCGAGGTCATGGAGATTATTTCTACGATGTCTTATAATGGCGGCAAAAATCCTCCGATGTCCACGCTGGCGGGACAAATCGTTCAGGATGCCGACCGGCTGGATGCCATCGGTGCCATCGGGATCGCCAGAACGTTTGCCTTTGGAGGCTCCAGAGGCAGATCCATGCATGAACCGGGACAGGATTTCTCGGATTTGGATTATCGCAGCCGCGGGAAAACAACGATCTATCATTTCTACGAAAAGCTGCTCAAACTGAAAGACTTGATGAATACCCGGCATGCCCAAAGACTGGCCGAGTCGCGGCATGAATATATGCTGCGTTTTCTGGAGCAGTTCTACCGGGAATGGGATGCCACCGATGAACAACAGGATGAACAAACCACAACAAATTCAGGTGATATGAGTGAGAATCGCATTTTTTGATTCAGGCATCGGCGGCTTGACCGTGCTGACGGAGGCGATGAAGAAGCTGCCGAACGAAGATTTTCTTTATTTTGCCGATACGCTCCACGTGCCTTACGGGACCAAGACGCTGCCCGAGGTGAGGCGGTATGTCCAAGAATCGGTAAGTCTCATCATGCAAGATGAGATTAAAGCTCTGGTCGTTGCGTGCAATACAGCAACCAGCGCCGCGATCGAAGAGCTCCGGCGCCTGTACCGTATCCCGATCATCGGCATGGAGCCGGCCGTGAAGCCGGCCGTCAAGCGAAGCCAAGCCGCCGGTAAGCGCGTCTTGGTATTTGCCACTTCATTGACATTAAGCCTCTCGAAATACACCGACCTGGTAGCCCGGGTGGATGACCACAAAGTGGTGGATTCCATGCCGCTGCCGGAGCTGGTGCAGTACTGCGAACAGCTGCAGTTCGATCGGGAAGAGATCGAGCGTTATTTTCACCGCAAGTTGTCCGGCATTGATCTGGGGCAATACAGTACGATTGTGCTGGGGTGTACGCATTTTCCCTATTACAAGCGAATTCTCCAGCAAATCCTGCCGCCCCATATCGAGCTGATCGACGGCAGCCAGGGAACGGTAGAGCGGCTGTGCACACTGATCGGCAGCTCAGCTCCTCCTACTTCGGAGTATACGGGACATATCGAGTTCAAATGCTCGGACGAAAACCCGGTTTATCTGGACAAAATGGCGCGGGCGCTGGACTATCTGCAGACGCAATATGCCCTATAGTACGCGGTCATGTGTGAAGCCTTGTCTTGGCGATGAAATCTATCGCTTCGGACAGGGCTTTTTTGGCGTCGTGTAGACGGGAACGGGGAGTTTGCTTTACTCCATCTCTTCATTAAATCGGACCATGTGAAGGTGATCTTCCCATTTCCCATTGATCTTCAAGTATTTTCTTGCTATGCCCTCGTTCTCAAACCCCAGTTTCTCGACCACGCGAAGTGAAGCCTGGTTCCTCGGCATGATGTTGGCTTCAATCCGGTGCAGGCACAGATCCTGGAACGCATGGCGCACCACCGCTTCGAGCGCTTCGGTCATCAGTCCCTTTCCTTGCTCCTGCTCATCGATCTTGTAGCCCAGATGGCAAGATTGAAACGCGCCTCTTACGATATTGCTCAGCGCCGCCGATCCGATGATCCGGTCACCCAGGAACATCCAAAATTTGCAGAGCGATCCTTCACGGATCTTCGCAGCTTCGTCCTGCAGAATTTCCTGCTGAACCTGGGAAGTATAGAAGTCCTCCGATCTTAGCGGCTCCCACTCTGCTAGGTAGTTTTTATTATGTACGACAAACGCCAGAACCTGATCCGTATAGGTCTCATCGATCATCCGGAGCGTCATGCGTTTCGTAGAAATTTCATTTGTCATAGTTAAACCTTTCTGATCGATTGGCAAAGGGTTGTGCCTCGATCTAGCCTAGTCCCAGTGCGACCAGGCTACATGCGACTAATAGAGTTAGCTTCTTCATAAATCCTCCTTGAGGTTGGGCGGCTGACTTCCTGCCCCACTTTCAGATGATTGTGGGCAGGGAGTCAGCCGTCCGAGGCCTGCCCCTGCTGTAACGCTTAGGAGCAACGCTATTTGCTGCAAAATCCCGTCCTGTAAAATGTAACGCTTGTCAGAGCGCTTATTCACCTCTTTTCAGGCTGAAAAGGTTGGTTTTGCGCCAAATAAGACTCCATATCAGCGTTAGAGATGGAATTCCCCTCCTGAGGTCCAAATAAGACTTCTGGCAAGCGTTAGCGCTCCCCCCACCTTTGGAGCAGGCCCCTGAGAAATGAGCTCCGTGATCAGGAAGACGGCAAATCTAGCCAGGTTTCCGGCATTTCCGCCGCCTTCAATCCGTACTCAATCAGGGTGATGACGGCAAGGGTTTCCGCTGGATCAACGGCGGGCTGGCCGGTTTCAAAGAACGTCACCAGATTGCGGATAAACGGCTCGAAGAAGTTGGAAGTTGCAGATGCCTGCGTGAAGGTTCCGTTGTCGTATTTGAGACCCAGCGTAAAAGGGCAATTGTCCCCCAGATGGTGGATCGAGGCGCGGCGGCCTTCTCCGAAGTCGATGAGCAGTGCGGGAGAATCCGCCGTTCCGGTATACATCACGCGCTGCGGATCTGCCCCCATCAAGCGAACGATCGGCTCAATTTGATGGATCGAGTAATTGGTAAAAGCGCCGGGCCCCCAGCTGCTGATCGTTTGAATCCCCGCTGGCTCGAGCTCTGCGTATTCGCTGGCAAAACGCAGCGCGGACGTCGAATACATCGGTGTTCCGTGCTGCGCGGCCCATTCGAATAGGCGAACCGCCGTCGCCCGGTCCGGAGCAAACGTCTTGTCGATGTAGGTCGGCTTGCCGGACCGCAGCGGCAACTGGGACAATTCTTCGTGAAACTCCGGATTGTCGGGAGACAACACAATCAAGTAGTCGCTCCGCTCGACGACGTCTTGGATGGAGGGCAGTTGCTCGATTCCATGCTCCTTACACCACGCCTCGTTCGTGCGCCCGTTCTCTTTGTCTCTTTTTCCGTACGCATAGGTCACCTTCATGGCACCCTCCGATGCCTGCTCAATCCAGCCGGGATATTTGTCCGCATGAAACTGGTCGAGGTGCAGGTCGATAAACCCGATTTTTCTCATGGGATAACGACCTCCTCCCCCTTGTCGGACGAGTCATATATCGCCTGAATGATCTGGGAGGACTTGATCACAGTATCGATGTGCGAAGGCTGCTTCTCTCCGGTTCGGATGCATTCCAGAAAACCGTCGATTTCCTGCTGATACATATTGCCGGAGGTGAATTTCGGCGTCGTTTCGGTCAAAGCCCCGTCCGTTGCGGTGAAATAAGTAAAGTCCCCGCCATAGTTCAAGCGGATGCCGCCCTTATCACCCAGGAAGTCGATAAACATCTCCTCGACCCCGATGTTTTGGGCCCAAGCCCCGTTCAAGGAGATCGTCGGACCTTCGGTGCGGATCAGCGCGGTCACGAAATCGTCGACATCGTACGTCCCGTTGTAGTCCGGCGGTCCGGCCCACATTTTGAGATACGTGTAGCTCGACATGTCTTTTCCCAGTTTGGAGTAAGCCTGGCCTGTGACGGTTCTGGGCTTCGGATCCCCCGCGCAATACATCACGATGTCGAGAAAATGCACGCCCCAATCGATCAGCGCGCCGCCGCCGGCAATGGACTTCGTGGTAAACGCACCGCCCAAGCCCGGGATCGAACGGTGGGAACGGAAGCTGGCGTATACATGGTAGACCTCGCCGAGATCGCCGTTTTGAATCATTTTTTTGATGCGGTTCACGCTTTCGTTGTACCGGTTGACCACTCCGATATTCAGCACTTTCCCCGTCTCGTGCTGCACCTTCTGCATCTCCAGGGCTTCCGCATAGGTGCGGGCTGCCGGTTTCTCGCACAGGACATGCTTGCCTGCCCGCAGGCATTCGATGGCGATAGAAGCGTGCGAAGCGTTCGGCGTACAGATGGAGACCGCCACAACTTCCGGATCTTCCACAACCTGCCGGTAATCCGTAATCGCTTCGCCGCATTCGTATTTGGTCACGGCGGCTTCTGCCCGCTCTTTCAGGATGTCGCAGAAGTACTTGATTTTGACGTGCTCATGAGCCAAGTAGGACGGAATATGAGCGTGGTTCGCAATCGTGCCGCAGCCAATCACGGCAATGGTCATTGGGTTCATCGGCTTACCTCCTGCTTACATGGATTCGTGTCGATTCAAGATCAAGTCTATGATAATTCCAGCATACCAGATCCGACGTCAATTGGGGGAAGGGAAGTCGCGAAACTACATGAGATTACCATAAAAGGTCACCCGCCTCCCGTACCCCTCCCCTGCCGGACCCTTTACAATGAAGGCAACCCTGGCATTTTAACGCCTAGTTTCATAAATTTGAGCCAAAGGAGCACATGCGATGAAACGCGAAATGCAGGCAGATGTCGTGATTCTCGGGGGCGGAACCGGAGGAACCGCCGCAGCCCTGGCCGCGGCGGCTTCCGGCAAAACCGTCATTATGACGGAGGAGACGCGCTGGATCGGCGGACAGTTGACCAGTCAAGCCGTTCCTCCCGATGAGCACCCCTGGATCGAGCAATTTGGATGTACGAGACGTTACCGGAGCTTCCGCGAGGGCGTCCGCCGGTATTACCGGGACCACTTTCCGATGACGGCGGCGGCGCGGGCCCTTCCCGAACTGAACCCCGGCAGCGGCATCGTCAGCCGGATCAGTCATGACCCGCGCGTCGGCGTAGCCGTGCTGGAGCAAATGCTGGCGCCATACATTCACAGCGGAAAGGTGACGATTTTGTACAACTGCCAAGTCCGGCAGGCCGAAACCGCTGGAGATGTTGTGAACAGCGTTACAGTACGTCATCTCGGCAGCGGAGATGAGTGGGTGCTTCAGGCTCCGTTTTTTATCGATGCGACCGAGCTTGGCGATTTGCTGCCGCTCGCGGGGATCGAGTATGTGACCGGCGCGGAATCCCAAGCGCAAACCGGAGAACCCCATGCAGTGGACGGGGATCCGGCACCTCAGGACATCCAGAGTTTTACTTACTGCTTTGCCGTCGATTATACGGAGGGGGAAGAACATCTCATCGACAAACCCGCAATGTACGATTTCTGGCGGCAGTATAAGCCTGATTTCTGGCCGGACCGATTGTTAAGCTTAACCGGCGTGAAGCCCTCCACAAACGAGCCGGTGGAATATGCTATTTTCCCGGACGAGGGAGGCAAATTCCCGTTGTTTCAATATCGGCAAATTCTCGATCCCGCCCATTTTGACAGCCGCTTCGGATTCCATCCGGTCTCCCTGGTCAACTGGCCGCAGAACGATTATTGGCTCGGCTCCATCATCGACGTTCCGGAGGAGGAAGCCGCGCTGCATCTCCACCAAGCCAAGCAGCTGAGCTTGTCGCTGCTGTATTGGCTGCAGACCGAAGCCCCCCGGCCGGACGGCGGTCAAGGCTACCCGGGGTTGCGGCTGCGCCGCGATGTCGTCGGGACGGAGGACGGGCTCGCCATGGCTCCCTATATCCGCGAGTCCAGAAGAATCCAGGCGGAGTTCACGGTGCTGGAGCAGCATGTCGCCACGGATTCGCGGCCGGACGGTACAGCCGAAGTGTTCCCGGATTCCGTCGGCGTCGGCTGTTACCGCATTGATTTGCATCCGAGTACAGACAACCGGCCTTATATTGATATCTCCTCCTTGCCCTTTCAAATTCCGCTGGGCAGCCTGATTCCGAAGCGGGTCAAGAACGTGCTGGCCGCGGGCAAAAATATCGGGACCACCCATATCACAAACGGCTGTTACCGCCTTCATCCCGTAGAATGGAACATCGGCGAGGCGGCGGGGAGCTGCGCCAGCTTCTGCTTGGACCGCAACCTCTTTCCAACCGAGGTTCGAAATCATGAAGGAACCTTATCCGACTTTCAGCAGCGGCTCATCCAGCAAGGGATCGAACTGCAATGGCCGAAGCTGCGCCCGGTTTGATTCGGGAAGAGCAAATGCCAGCCTGCGGGTAGCTTTCACCGCAGGCTGGCATTTTCATGTCCGAACGTTACCGCCCGGGGCTCCTCGCTTACGGATGGATCAAGCCCGCCATCCGCAGCATCCGGGCCAATACCGTTGCCCCTTCGGCACGGGTGGAGGATGACCCAGGAGCAAACAGATCACCTCCGCGCCCTTTCATTAAGCCGGAATCCACCGCGGTTGCAACCGCTTCTTCGGCCCAGGCTCCGATATGGCCGCGATCCTTGAACCCCGTCAGCATGGAGTCGGGATTTCTAGGGGCAACCTCTACCCCAGCCAGCTTCAAGGAACGAACTAGCAGCACGCTCATCTGCTCCCGCGTGATTGGCTCGTTCGGGCGAAACTCTCCACCATCATAACCTTCAATCAACCCGTGCTCCACTGCTGCCGACACCGCATCTGCATACCAAACGCCGGAGCTGACATCCTTGAAGTGCAGGTTGGCGTTGGGCCCCGATTGTCCCGCAATACCCAGCGCGCGGACCAGCATCGCGGTAAATTCGGCTCTCGTGATCGAAGCATCGGGACTGAACTCCGTGTCAGAAGTTCCCTGGATGACCGTTTTGGAGGCGAGCAATGCAACCTCATCGGCCGCCCAATGGCCGTTCATATCCGTAAAGGTCTTCCGATACGAAATCGCCGCATAGATCCCGCTTCCCTTCAACCGGAACGTGATCCGGGACTTTCCGTCTTCTCTCGTGAGGACCGCAGGTACAAAGGCATAGCGATTCAGAGAAGGTTCCAGAAGGAGAACGGTCGTCGTATCGGCATCTTCGGCTCCAGACCTCGGTGCAGTCGTAAGCTTCGCGTAGGAGCTTGAGAAGACAGGCAGTACAGTTTGGCTGCCGCCCTGTCCCCCGAAGAAGGAAACCTCCAGCATAGATCCGAGCCGTTCAGCCTGTTCCGGCAACAAGAGGTTAAGCCGGTATTCCTGAGCTTTCTCGGGGAGGGCGATGCGGATCTGCAAACTGTCCGCTGTCCCCAGCTGATTCAGCGCTTCGCTTAACGCCTGGACAGGCAGCTCCAACCTTCCTAACGAAGACTCCAGAAGAATAGCGCCTTCCGGCAGCTCCTTCACAACCGCCTCCAATCCCGGCGTCGGCAGGTGCAGGGTGATGACATCGGCTGGATCCTTGAAGTCGTAATTCAGCTGTTGCGATTGGGCCGGCTTCTCCCGCAGATTCTTCACCTCTTCAAGCATCTGCGACAAATCGACTTTGGCATGAATGGTCACCTGCCCGTTCTCCGCCGTTGTCTTCTCAACGTTCAAGCGGTCCGGTTTCGCGGGTTTGGCAGGAGAGGAGGTTGATCCGCTGCTGCTGCCGCCGGACGAACCGGGCTGGCCGGGGCTCGAGCTGCCGTCCCCGGTGGACGTGCGAATGATTTGTACCGCATCGCGGTTCGTCTTCCGCTCATCCACATACACCTCCACTTGGACGAAATTGATCCCCGTCGTTAACGGAACGTTGACCGTAAAAACCCCGGCAGGTGAAAGGGCAGCTGTCTCCCCGTTCACTTTGACGGTAGGCGTTCCCGGACCGAGCACTTCAACCGTTCCTTCCAGCAGATAATGGCTGTCCCGTGTCTCCCTTAGCTCATCGTCCATCAGCCCGCTTAATACGGCCGCACGAACCTGATCGCCCACTTCATAAGCGTTCGCTACGAGTTGCCGGTTCGTTCTCGTACCCGAAGGATCGATCGTCGAGATGACGAAGCCGCCAGGCGGTATCACGCTGTTGTTCTCTTCCGGTGCAGCCCAACTCCAGTTGATCGCTTGGCTCCGGTTCGCCACACGGGTGACAACGCCGGTGTTGTCTACGACCACTTCGACGCCGAAGTGATTCGTGCCGGTCGTCGTGCCGTAAGCCTCCGTCATGACGTTAATGTTGCCCTCCACCCGATTCACATTGTAATAATGGCCTTCCAGAAACGTATCGGCGCTGTCGGGCAAGCTTATGCCAAGCTGATAATCCTTCACCCATTCGCGGTCCTGCAGCGCCGCCTTGGCGATCGCCCAGTTGATCTGGGAGGCGTCGAACAGCATCAGGCCGTTCGTCGTTCTCAAGCCTGCCTGGAATACCTCGCGCTGGACGGCGGGGAGCTGCACATTGTTCAGGGCGATGCCCGCGTACAGCGGAATTTCTCCATTCGTGACGATGTTCCCGAGGGTGATGTATTTCTGAATCTCCTGGCTGGTGGTCTGATAAGCCCCAATCATCAGAAAGTCCAAGTATTCTATATACCCGGTATCGTAATACTCCGGCGTATATACGGACTCTACCGGCAAGCCCAGCGAAGGGTGGATTCGGAAGTTCTTGCTTCCCCAGTTCACCCCGTTGAGATAATACGTCTCATACCAGGATCCCACGTAGGAGGAGACTTGAATGGTTCTTCCCGTTTGAGCCTCATAGGAATCCACCAGCGACTTCGCTTCGCGGAAGAAGCTCTGAATGATCCCCGAACGGAACTCCCACCAATCCTGAATGAGCGGTCCATCGACTCTGGCGTTATTTTCATAATAGAAAATATCATTCGGCCAATCGTTCAACTGCTTGCCGCGCTCAAGCAAAAACTGCTCGAACTTGACCCTCGTCTCCTCGCTGAAATCCGCGCCTTCGTTGTCGTACCGCCCACGGTCGTGGATCACGCCGTCTACGTTATAGTTTTTGATAATCTCCTCAAACGTCTTGAGCTGGTATTCGCGCACCTCATCATTTGCCGGATTGACGAAAGCCACCAATCCCTGCTTGGCGCTTTCCCGCAGCCGTTTGATCTCGCCGTTGTTTTCCGCATAATGCACGCGTTCTTCCCAATCCAGGTGGTCGTTCAACACCGCGAACTCGTTGTAGGCAATCGATCCTTCGGCAAAGACATTAATAGCCGCATGAATTTCCAGCCCCAAGGCGTGGCCGTGATCGATGAATTCCTGCAGCAGATCCAGGTTCGGGCTGGCACCGGCCTTCTCCGGAGCTTGGATTTCGCTGACGTATGGCCGTCCGGTCAAGTCGTTCTTCTTGTACGAGACATACCCTTCAACGCCCTTCACATCAAATGCGATGGAGGTCACCCCGCTGTCCTTGGCCTTTTGGAGAAAAGCGCGCACCTGCTCGCTGGTTTGGAACTTCTTCGCATTAGAGGCTTGATCTACCCAAAGAATCACTTGTTTCTCCGCGGATAAATTGTCCCGGGCGAACACCGCAAGGTCCCGCCGATCCTGCTCGACCCCGTTTTTCAACACTTTGATTTCGATATAGTTGGTGCCTTTCGTTAACGGGTAGGTATAGCTGAAGGCTCCATTCCCGTCAAAAGGGATAGCGCTCTCATTGATCAGCAACTGGATGGCCGCCGGATTGTCGATGTTCTCAATCGTTCCCGAGATGACCGTATTTCCCTCTGTCACGGTATAGATCCGCTGATTGTTCAACTGGATCCGGGCGATCCGGCCGTTTCCGCTCATCAGATCCCGTACCGATACGACCTCCCCGTTCTTGCGCAGCTTGATGACATCTCCAACCTTGAAATTTTCCGCCAGGAACCGTTTGATGTAGTTGCCGGCATAACTGTTGTCCTGCGCCATCAGGACGTAACCTTCTTCCGGGATGTCAAGAGACGTGGGTCCGGTCCATACGGGAGGCTGGCCATTGATCGACGGATTGATGACCTGCAAGACCCGATTGCCCGCGTCAACCTGGACCGCCACATTCGTCTGGGGAATCTCGATGGAGCTGCCGTAATCTCTCGTAAACAAGGCTACGATATTCGGTACGCCCGTCACGTCTTTATCGACGAAGTCGATCTTGATCCGCGGCCCATCGATGTCGATCGAGATGTCCTTCGGCGCGGCTTCGACTTCGATATAGTCCTGATTCTCCGCCGGTTCATAGCTAACCGTCAGTGTGCTCGTCGTGATCTCCTCCCCTGCCTGGAGCAGCCGGATCGTGATTGCGTTCCCTCCAGGACTCAAGTACACGGTCTCGCGAAAAACCCCTTCAGCCGACAGGTCGGCCGGCTCCCCGTTCACCGTAACGGCGAGCTCCAGCTTCTCGTCGTAGTTCGCCACAAATCCAGCCACCTCGATAATGGGAATCTCTACGAGGGTCTGGTCTTCCGTCATCATGATGAGCTCCGGAAGCTGCGGCTCCGGATCCGGATCGGGCTCAGGCTCAGGTTCAGGCTCCGGATCCGGCGATAACGGAAGGAAATCCGCCGCCGTCACCTCCACCCCTGCTCGCATCAGCTTCACCTGATCCCCCGGACGGTACTGTCGATAAAGCGTCTGCTTATAATTCGACTCCGCCCAGGTGCTGTCCCCTCCAGCCAATACGACATACCCTCCGTCCGGAATCGGGAGCATTTGCTCGGCATCCCAGGTTGCCGGGGGATCGTCCTGCGGGCCAATCACTTCCTGCACGAAGCCTCCTGCATCCACGGCGACGGCAACATGAAGCTCCGGAACCCGGATTTCAGAGAGGGCATATGCCGCATCGGTCACCGTAGCACCGCTTGTGTATAAGGCGAGATAATCGTTCTTATCTTCCAGTTGGGCTTCCGCCACGTTAATGTCCGTGAATACAAGAGAGGTGCCGCCGTCTTCGGAGACCAACTGTACCGGTTCCCTTCCAGCCTCTTGCACGTGCAGTATCTCCTCTGCCCCGGCGGCCGAAGAGGTGATCGGCAAGCCGGGCCAGAACCATGCCGTCAGCAAGGAGAGACAGATCAGCCCGGCCATTCGTTTCTGCAACGCATGTTTCATCCGCTTCCCCCTTTTCATTCGCAGAACTCCCTATTGGGTTGACTGGAACCACTCGTTCGCCGCAGCGACCATATCCGCTCCGCCTTCCGCCCTCCATTGCGCCAGGAATTGATCATATTGCTCGATGGGCTTCGCCCCTGAAATGAATTGCAGCACATTATCATCCAGCAACGTTGTCAGCTTGAGCAGATTTTGGGACACCGCTTCAATCGGGGGTGCCGTCGACATCGGATCCACAACGATCAGGCCTTCCGCATTTTTCTGGAACGCTTCAAAATGCGCCTGAAGTACCGGATCTTTGCGTACGCGCGCCTGCCAGTAAATCGGATATTTCTCTTCGTCAACGCCGGTCAGAAAGCTGCTGGCATTGTTCAATTGATCGTTGAAGATCGGGAGAATCGGATAATACTTGTCGTCCTTCACTTCATAATGAACACCTTCCTGCCCGAGAGCGATGCCTTTGAATGTCTCCGGCTCCAGCTTCGCGTTCAGGAATTGCATAGCGGCTTCTTTACGCTTGGAGGATTTCAGAATGCCGATATACCAGGTCGTGTTCGCTTTCGCGCCAACAGCCGCTTTCCCGTCCGGTCCTTTCAGATAAGGAACGATCGTCGTTTTAGCCTCGGGGAAGTTCTTCTGCAGGGCAGCGATGGTTGAGCCCGCATTCCACCAAGCCAGCTTATACATGGCCGCATTGCCGCCGGAGAATTTCTCGATCGATTCCTGTGCGGTGTTCAGCGGAGTTTCCGTATCCAGCAAACCTTCCTTGTACAATTGGTTCATATAAGTGATGTATTCTTTCATCTCAGGCTGCTCGGCCCGATGTACCAGCTTGCCGTCGACTTCTTTCCAGTCCGTATACACGCCAAAAGTGGCGGCGATGTCCCCGTAAATGGAATCCTTGCTCATCGTCAGCGGGATGACGTTTTTCTTCTCTTTGATCGTCTTCAGCACCGTATACAGCTCATCCCGGTTGGTCGGGATCGACAAGCCCAACTCATCCAGCCAATCCTGCCGGACGACAAGCTCCTCGCCGATGCTCACGCCCGCCCCGGTCTCGGGAATGCCGTAGATTTTTCCGTCGATCGTTGCGCTGGCGAAGGACTCCGGCTTGATGGATTGTTGAATATAGTTGCCATGGGCCTCGATAAGCTCATCCAGCGGCTCGAGCGCTCCCGCCGAAGCCAGATTGTAGAACTGGGCCGCATTCAGCTTGGCGATGTCATAATTCTCTTTGCTGGATACCATCAGGTTCAGCTTTTCATCGGCATTCTCTGCGGGCAAGAGTTCATAATCCACATGGAAGCCGGTTCTTTCCTCAATGTATTTCGCCACATATTCAGTTTTCGGATCAAACAACCCGTATTGCATAATCATCCGCAGATCCGGTTTATCCGAGCTGCCCCCGCCTTTACTTCCTTCCGTCGACGTGTTCGTTGGACTGTCCGAGGGCGGAGCCGCAGATGGCTCCGAGGTTCCGCCTCCCCCGCCGCAGCCGGACAACACCAGGGTGAAACCTAGAATCGCAGTGAGTACCGCCGATGTTTTAAATTTGAGAATCATGAATAACCTCCTTAGAATGGGTTTGTGGTTAAGGGCACTACTGCAAGCGGAGCGCATCACCTCCTTCGGGAAGTTGCCGTCACCAAACGTCTGTCTCAACCTTTAATCGAGCCCACCAGCACGCCTTTGACGAAGTATTTTTGCAAGAAAGGATAGACAAGAAGGATGGGGATCGTCGCCAGCAGGATCGAAGAGGCTTGAATCGACTGCGGGGTGGTGTTAATCGCGGCATCGACATTATCCTTCAGAAAATCGCCGCTGGACGAGACGAGAAGCTCCTTCAAGTAAAGCTGCATCGGCTTGATGGCCGGGTCGCTGATGTAGATCATGGCGGAGAAATAATCGTTCCAGAACGCCACGGCAAAAAACAACCCGATCGTAGCAAGCACCGGCAGCGACAAGGGAAGCATGACCGACGCCAGAATCCGAATATTTCCTGCACCGTCCAATTTGGCCGATTCCTCCAGTTCTTCCGGAAGGCCTTCGAAATAATTTTTGATGATCAGCATGTTGTACACGTTCACCATCGCGGGGAGGAACAGGACCGGGAACGTATTGACCAGGTTCAGGTTCTGCATCAACAGGTACGTCGGAATTAACCCGCCGCTGAATAACATGGTAAATACGAAGATCAGCAGCAGCCCCTTCCTGCCGCGCAGCCGAACTTTGGACAACGGATAGGCCGTCAGCGTCGTCAGAAACAAACTGCATGTTGTCCCGACCAGGGTCAGGGCGACAGACACCTTCAGCGAATTCAGGAACATGGAATCCTGGAGCACATATTGATACGTCTCGAATTGAAGACCCACCGGCAGCAAGCCCACCCTTCCGGAGATGACGGCTCCCTCGCTGCTTAAGGATTTGGCGAGCAAATTGACGAAGGGCAGCAGCGTCGTCAGCCCCAGCAAGATGAAGAAGAGGTAATTAATAACGGTAAAGCATTTCTCGGAGAACGAGGTTTTGATTGCGTTTCGCGATGTTTGTATTCCTTCCAAAGCCCGTGTAGGTTCCATTCAGCAAAATCCCCTTTCCTACCAAATCCCGCGCTGCAGATATTTACGGCTGGCTGCATTCCCGGCGATGACCAGCGTGAAGGAGATGACCGCTTCAAAGAGCCCCACCGCTGTCGAGAAGCTGTAGTCCTGACTTCCCAGCCCCCTGCGGTACACATACGTGCCGATGACATCGGAGACCTGATAGACCACCGGATTGTACATCACCAGAATTTGTTCGGTACCCGCCTCCAGCACGCTGCCAAGCCTTAGAATAAACATCAGGATGATAATCGGGGCGATGCCCGGCAACGTGATGTGCCACAGCTGCTTCCATCTGCCGGCCCCATCCATTCTCGCCGCTTCGTAGAGCATCGGATCAATCGTGGTGAACGCCGCCAGGTACACGATCGTGCTCCAGCCGGTCTCTTTCCAGCCCGCCGAAGTGATCAGCACGCTGCGGAACACGCTGTTGTCCAGGAAGAAAGCGATCGGCTCCATTCCCATCGCGGCCAGCGCTTTGTTAACGATCCCTCCGTTTGTCGACAGCAGATCCATAAATAACCCGCCGACGATCACCCAGGACAGGAAATGCGGCAGATAGATCACGGTTTGCACCGTCCGTTTAAAGATGAGATTGCGCATCTCATTCAACATAAGCGCGATGACGATGGGGAGCGGAAACAGAATCACAATTTTCAGAAAACTGAGGATCACCGTATTTTTGAACACTTGGGCAAAGTCCGGCGATGTAAACAGCTTCTCGAAATGCTTCCAGCCTACCCAAGGGCTGTCCGCGAAGCCGCTGAAAATGTTGAAATCCTTGAAGGCAATGCTGATTCCGTACATCGGGGTGTACTTGAACAGCAAAATGAACAAAATGCCCGGCACAAGCAGCAAATAGAGATCCCATTCCTTCCGGATGTCGAGCCCGAGCCGGCTCCAATACCCGCGTTTGGGCTTGATCGTCTTGGCCGTTTCGGTCCCGGATCCGTTCTTCAATTGCATGAGCTTGCCCCCTTTCCTCTGTCCTTCATCCACTGGTGTTAACATTGTAAAGTTGGACCGGGTCGGCTGAGTAGGCGAGAGTAATTACTATTTGTGGTAAATTGATGGTTTCTAGACCGCCGGGAGACAAAAAAAGAAGCCTTGCGGCTTCTTGGGGAGGGAGGGAGCTATGCAGTACGTTTGAGGTGAATCATGATGGCATCGTATAGAAAATCTGCAAATCCTTCTTTACCGAATTCTCGCATTCAGCCCAGCTTGTCCTCGGGCGCGGCCTCGGCGACTTTTCGATAAATGCGGTCAGAACGCAGCGTTGTAAGGTTCATAACTCCCACTCCTAGTAAAGTTTAATTAGGGAGAATTAGGATCTATGACGTAATGTGAGAGTCAAGCCTTCTTTTGGCGCTTATGCTGCGGGAGGTTTCGGGCGGGTTCGTTCGTGCGCTAACGCTTGCCAGAACGCTTATTCCGCGAAAATCGGGGCCTTTCCCATTCTAACGCTTGCTAAACATCTTATTTGAGGAAAAATCGTACTTTCGCGCTGAAAATCCGGAAATAAGCGTTCTAATCCGCGTTAGAATTTGCAGAGCCCCGTTTAGGCCCGAATAACGCCGCTCATCAGCGTTAGAACTGGGCTGTTGCTGCATCCCCCCCAATTGGGGGCTGAACCTTCAATACTGGTAACTTCCGTTCTCATTTTCTCGCTAACGCTTGCCAGAACGCTTATTCCGCGAAAATCGGGGCCTTCCCCATTCTAACGCTTGCCAAACATCTTATTTGTGGAAAAATCGTACTTTCGCGCTGAAATTCGGGAAATAAGCGTTCTGATCCGCGTTAGAATTTGCAAAGCCCCGTTTAGGCCCGAATAACGCCGCTCATCAGCGTTAGAACTGGGCTGTTGCTGCATTCCCCCAATTGGGGGCTGAACACCTTCTATACTGGTAACTTCCGTTCTCATTTTCTCGCTAACGCTTGCCAGAACGCTTATTCCGCGAAAATCGGGGCCTTTCCCATTCTAACGCTTGCTAAACATCTTATTTGAGGAAAAATCGTACTTTCGCGCTGAAAATCCGGAAATAAGCGTTCTAATCCGCGTTAGAATTTGCAAAGCCCCGTTTAGGCCCGAATAACGCCGCTCACCAGCGTTAGAACTGGGCTGTTGCCGCACTGCCCCCACGCATCCTGAGCCTACACCTGTACCCTGCCCTCTCCCGGCCCCCCGCCAAAGCTCCTGGCCAAACCAAACTTGATCTAGCCCCTGCACTCTCCGGGGTTCACCCCCCAATATTTGCGGAAAACCTTAGTGAAGTAACTGACATCCCGGTATCCTACCGAACGGGCGGCGTCGTAGACCTTATGCCCTTCCTGCAGCAGCCATTTGGCCCGCTCCATCTTGCGCTCGAGCACATAATCCGAGAAGGCAACCCCCATCTCCTGCTTGAACAACCGGCTTAAATAAGAGGAGTTGATATACATGCGATCCGCCACGATGTGCAAGGTCAGCTCCTGATCCATTTCCTCATTCAGCAAACGGAGAATCTCCTTCACGACTTGGTGGCTGTTCGCTTTGCGCTGGTCCTTAACATAGGTCACGATGCGATTGACAATTCTCGTCAGGAGCGTCCAGGTCTGCGACTGCGTGCTGAGCAAACTCACGTTCTGTACATACTTCGCATCTTCGCCAAGCACCTGCTTGATCGTCCACCCCCGCTTTTGAACCATCCGGATAAACAGACCATGGAGAAAGAGCAGCGCCTCATGAAATTCATCCGAAGACTCCATCTTGGAGAACTGCCCCTCCCAGATTCCCCGCAACGCTTCCATCGCTTTGGCCTCGTCCGCCGTTTCCATCGCAATCTCCAGCTCCTTCTCCAGGTTCGGCTGGATCGCAAAGGGCCGGGCGCTCGCGCCAGTTGTCTCCTGATAAGGAATAACGAGATCATGCCCATACACGACCCGCTCCTGAAGCGCATGGCAAGCCTGCCGGTATAACACATCCATGTGCTCCAGCGGTCCCACTGACGCGCTAATGCCGGCGCTGGCGGTTCGATGCAGCACCTCCTTGGCCCGGGAAAGCAGCTGGGACAAATCCGCATTCATCCGCAGCAACACCTCGCTGGCTTCCAGCTCCGGGCTGACCACATATACCATCATCAGATTCAGGTCCGAGTCGGCGGCAATCCACCAGGCGGGAGGAGCTAACAGCTCCTTGGCAAGGAACTGCAACGTAAACTTCAGGAGCTCCGCCTTCTCCTCATCTTCCGGATAAGGATCCAGCTCTACCGCCGCAACGGCGATCCGATCCTGCTGTCGCAGCGGGATGTGCAACTCTTTGCTTTTGGCCAAAATCTCTTCGCGTCCAACCTTGCCGCTGGCCCATTGCAGAAAAAACAGGTTTTGCAAATGCGGCAGGTTTGACAGCCATTGCTTCTCCAAGGCCGCCTGCCGCCGCCATTGCTCCAAATCCTGTTGCAGTTGGCGGCGTGCCTCCAATACCGCTTCCAGAATCTCTTCCTCGCCCGCAGGCTTCAGCAAATACCGGGTAACTCCGTGTTTTAAGGCAATCTGGGCAAACTCGAAGTTGTCGTGTCCGCTTAAAATAATGACCTTCATCAACCGGGTGAGCCATCCGCGTTCCTTCAGCTCCCGCAGCAGCGCCAGTCCATCCATGCCCGGCATCTGCACGTCGATCAACATGAGATCCGGCTTCTTCCGCTCCATGAGCTGCAAGGCATCCCGTCCGTTGGCCGCCGTTCCGATCATGTCGATCCCGTGCGACTCCCACAGGATATTATAGGCCAGCGCCTGGCGCAGACGGGGTTCGTCCTCCACGATCATGAGATTCATTTCGTTCCCCCTCCAATGGAATCGATATTGAAACGGCCGTGCCTTCGCCCCAAGTACTCTGTACGGTCAACTTCGCCTCGGGGCCGTAGTACAGCTTCATACGGCTCAGTACGTTGCGCAGTCCAAATAAGTCCTTCGCCTGCTCTTCATTCCGCGAATCAGCAGCAACCTTGCGGTGATCCATACGGTCCAGCTCCTGCTGAATATAGCGAAGCTGTTCTTCCTCGATCCCCGGCCCGTTGTCCTCCACACGGATGAACACCGTCCGTTCCTGTTCAACCCAACTGGAGATGATGACGTAACCGCCCGACTCCTTGCCTTCCATTCCATGGATGATTGCATTCTCGACAATGGGTTGAAGCAGCAGCTTAAGCAGCGGAATTTGCCTGCTCCGCTCCGAGATGCGGTATTCCACGCGGAAATTATCCATGAAGCGAAGCTGCTGGATTCGCAAATAATAATTCAGGTGGACAATGCTCTCTTCGATCGTAAACTCCTGTCTCCCCTTGTTTAAACTGAGCCGGAAGAAGCTCGAAAGGTTCATCACCATTTCGCTGATTTCCTCCGCATCGTAGTTTTTGGCCATCCAGTAGATCGAGTCCAACGTGTTGTACAAAAAATGCGGATTAATCTGGGATTGCAAAAACCGGAGCTCGGTTGTTTTCAGCCGCAGCTGCTGTTCATAATGATCTTCAATCAGATGCTTCTGCACCGTAGCCATTCGATTGAAGGATTGGATCAAGTAGCCGAATTCGTCCTTTCGATTCGACGGAACGTGAGTGCCAAGCTCCCCGCTGCTTAACCGCCTCATGCCTTTGGCCAATTTCAATACGGGAGAAGCGATTCCGCTGTAGACAACCCAGGAAACGGTGAAGGCAAGAAGAAGGCTTAGCCCGATAATGGCAAAGGTAAACAGGCGCAGCTGATCCGTCTCGAGGTACAGCTCGCTTTTCGGCTGGACCAGCGTTAACCGCCAGGTGGAGTACGAGGAATCGATGGTGACGGTCATCTCCTGATCCGGAAGTTGGGGAGCAGTAAGTCTGCCAACCTCTAGCAGCACTTCCCCCCGTTCATTTGACAGGGAAATCCGGCTGTTGTCCGATGGCAGCAGCGTCCGGATAATCTTCAAAAGTTTATTCTTACTGAACGATACAACAAGCAGATTGGCTTGGCGATCGCTGTTGTACAAATCCATTGCCCGCAGCAGCGAGATACTGTCGGTATTCGTTAGCTGCCCAAAGGTCACCTCATTCGTAACCGGATAGTCCGCCTTCACATAGGTGATTCCTGTCCCGTAATGGCGAGCGGTCTCCACAAACCATTCCTTCTGCGCATCCCCCGCCAACTGCTTGCCTCCGTAATGAGTGGAGATCAACATGCCCGAGGCCGGATGGTAGACGGAGATTTGCGAGATATACCGGTTCACCGAAACCGAGTTCGACAATTGTTCCAAAATATAAGAGAAGGCCAGGATCGATTGCGGCGAGAAATCGCTGCCGTTCTCATTCAACAGCGCATTCATCGCGGGGTCACCGGCGATCAGCGTCGAGATTTCCTCAACGTTCTGAAAGACCAGGTCCAGGTGGTTCATGGCCGAGGAAAGGGCCGTTTCGGTCCGCTTTACCGCCTGATCATAGAGGATATCCCGCGATCGCTCCACCGCAAACAGGCTGATCAAAACCAACGGAAGCAAAATAAGTATAAAATATCCGGTTAATCGGAACTGAATATGGTGCGAAAACCGGTTCAAGATCCATCGAATCACCGCACTCCTCCTCCAAGCCGAGCTGCCGCTTTAGTTCCTGCTCTCGTACCAGCGATTGACTTCCTTCGTTATTTCGCTTCCTCCTTCCGCTTTCCACCGCGCAACATATTGGTCGAACGCTTCCAGCGGTTCGAGACCTAGAACAATTTTTACAAATACGTCCTCCAATTT
This sequence comes from Paenibacillus phocaeensis, assembly GCF_900021165.1. GTDB lineage: Bacteria > Bacillota > Bacilli > Paenibacillales > Paenibacillaceae > Fontibacillus > Fontibacillus phocaensis. Next base: position 35,539 of record NZ_FCOQ01000029.1, read on the forward strand.
GCTTAAGTTATTGTTGTATTTCCCCATGGCCGGCGTCGGAATCCCATAATACGCATTGGGCATCACATGGCGATGAATCGTCTGGATATTGTTATACAAGTTGAAATCGCCAAGCGAGTCCAGGCGTTGCTTAAATAACGTCTCGTCGGGGACGTCCACTAAGGACTGGTAAATTCCCCGATACAGACTCTCATCATGCAGGGCGAAATCCGTCACAATCCGATCCCCTTCCCGCCGCCATATTTCATTCTCAAAACCCAGCTTCAGCGTTTTATAATCACTTGCGATGAAATCCAGCAGCTGAATGACCTCTGCCGCATGCTTAGAATCGGCAGGGATGACATTATAGCCGCGGATCACGTCGATGCCATATACACCTTGGTCTCCGTTTGGGCCTGTCGGATATTCCAGGGGAATCCAGCGGGCGTTCGGGTCCCGGTTCATATTGGCCGCAATCGGGCCGCGCGTATCGTACCAGGTTGCCGAGAATAACCCCACCTTCCCGTATTCGATCTTCTCGAACAAGTTCGTCTGTAGATTTAATGGAAATTCACGTTCCAGCAGCCCTTCCTGGTACAACCGGGCCAAGAAGCCTAACGCTTCCTTGGTTTCCGGAAGGATATTGCTGTAGACCAAATGTCCATCACGTTCAAACCAGGTATTCAGTTGCGTTCCGAAGGCGCCGAAGAACGGAGAGGATCGCCCAAGGTTTGCCGTGAACGTCAGACCAATGGTGTCCTGCAGGCCATTGCCGTCCGGGTCGTCCCGGGTAAAGGCTTGGATGACCTCGTAGTACTCGTCCAACGTTTTCGGCGTCTTAAGCCCCAACCGATCCAGCCAATCCTTTCGCGCATACATCAACTCGATACCGGTCACTTCGTTCAAACTGGGCACGGCATAAATCTTGCCGCCATATTTCACTCTGTCCCATACTTCAGGTGGAATTTTCGCTTTCAAATGGGGGCCGTATTGATCGATGAGATCATCCAGGGGGAACAGCGCCCCTTGCTTGACATAATTGTCAAACCACACGGGTTCGTAGGCGTGCAGGAGATCGGGGAGATTCCCCGAGGACATAATCACGTCCAGCTTCTCATCGTATACTTCAGTGGGGGGGGTATTGACCTGAATGTCCAGGCCGGTTTGCTCTTCGATATAATTCAGGTAACGGTTGTCGTTTTCATCCATTCCTTCGGGAAAAGTCATGCCCAGATTGGAGATGACGATGTTGATCTGAGGACGAGAACGCGGATCTCCAACTGAACGCGGCTCCTCGGTTTGGCCAGCGAAGCTGCAGCTCGCGACCCCCGTGGCAATCCCTATCAGCAGCAGTGAAGAAGGAAGCCGCCACGCGTTCCTCCGGAGCAGAATAGATCGTATGCTCATTGTGTCCCTCCTACTCCCTTATTCTAGTTTGCAGTTGCCTGTCAGACTCCGCTTACCCCTCTCCTTTAAACCAAATTATACATAGCGATTCCGGGGGAGTTTGTCGAAAGCTGAGGGCGACCATCTAGAAAAATAAAATAAGAGGGAGACCATTCAAAAATCCTCTTTGCAAGGAGGATCGAGGTAGATACTCATGCGTAAATTCATATAAAGCTTATTCAGCAAATAATCCCCTGCCGATTAAATTGGCCGTCACCGGCTTCTTGCCCATTTCTCGAGACCATACGGATAATTGACCGATATGGTGGATCTCGTGGGCGATCACATGCCGCATCACTTCGCCGTAGGTGTGGGCTTCCCGTTCTCCGTCATCCGTAATATCGATCATTACGCAATCTTCCAAGCTATCCTTCCAATCATAAATAAATGGAGCAAGTTCCTCATGACAGCGGTCGGAAAAAGCTTTGACCTGAGATAAGCTGGCCACTTCCTCGAAAGAAGGGATATGGACGGTTTTTCCTTGTATCCCTCCAACGATCCAGCCATACTCAACCGCCACAATGTGATACAGCGTAGGGAGGATGCAGCCAAGGCCCCCTGTGCGCTTCTTCATCAATTCGTCCTCGCTTACCGATTCGCACCAGTCGAACCAATCCCTGCGGACCTGCCAGTTATACTCGAATAATTTCAGCATCTCGGAACCTCCTTCATAAGCGATGATCACATTCTTTGTCCCACTACCAAATCTTAGTATAGTTTTTTGCACAAAATCACTTCAAGCGGAGCCTGCTCCTGCAACAAACACCCGACATCCACATACCCTAGCCTCCGGTAGAAATGCTGCGCGTCCTCATTGGATTGGGTCGAGGTCATTACCGTCTGAAATCCCTGCTCTTTCATTTGCTCCTCCCAGTGCAAGACGGCCTGTTTGCCGAAGCCCCGCCCCCGATAAGGATCGTCAATCCAGATCAGGTTCATAAACGGCGTGTTATCCCAAAAATAACCGAACCTCATCCAGCCGATCTCTTGGTCGGCTTCCCGAAGGATGTAAATCTCTTTCGCCATGACTTTAACCGGAATCAGCGGCTGGGCGATATGTTTGTCCCTTTCGGCGATGTAACGGATGTCTGTTTCGGTTGCGAAATCGATGTTCATTTTAGCCCCCCTGTCAGATAGAACGCGGGTCATCCCCGGATCATTCCCCATTGGGTTATTCAATCTCCTTAATAAACGCTACGATTCTTCCGGCTTCCTTAAATCCGATCTTCTGGTGGAACGCTTGGCTTACCTGGTTGTACCAACCTGTATCCGATCCCAACTCTTTACATCCCTTAGACTTCGCCCACACTTCCCCCGCCTCTACCAGTTTCCTGGAGACGCCTTGGTTTCTATGATTCTCGTCAACGTAGATTCCTTCCACATACCCGACGGGACTTGAGCTGGAGCCTTCAACATAATCAAAACGAAGGGACATATGCAAGAAACCGATATAGCGATCATCCATGGCAGCCAGATAGACCTTGTCTTTCTCGGATGTGAGCAATTCTTCGAACTCACTCCGCAGCTCCGCCCATTCATGTTCCGGCCAAAGCTTCAACGCGAAATGGGTTACGGCATCTAAATTGGTTTGATTGGCTTGCTCAATCCTCATTTAAATTCCCCCCGTTAAGATGTGGACGAGATCCCGCAGCCGTGGACCGGGCCCCAGCCAAGTCAAACGGTTCATTTCCACAGACGCCTGATTTCCCGGCGTTTATCGCCGAAGCAACTAAGCTCATACACATCTGGATTCGAAAGACGGCTCCACGCCTCGAACCCAAATGAATCATCCTCATATTTCAAAATCAGGGACATCAGATTTCCGTGTGTCACCACAACGAGATTCTCCCCCGGCTGCTCCATAAGGTCTTCGATCGCGGCGACTCCGCGGATCATTGCCTCGCGGGAGGATTCTCCTCCTGGCAGCTTGAGATCGAGGTCATCAAATGATCTCCTTAAGTGATCCATCCAGTCGGGCAAATCAGCGGAAGATAAAACCCGCTCACAGAGTCGATCATCCATTTGGATGGGTAAACCTGCTCGCTCGGCCAGCGGACGAATCGTAGCGATTGCCCTTCGGTAAGGGCTGGCGACAATTCGATCGATAGATCGGTCACCGAACAAATCGGCCAAATGCCTCGCTTGAAGATGCCCCTCTTCCGTAAGTTCAGCCGTGGGCTCCTGGCCCCGTGCCTTACCATGCCGTATGAGGTAAATACGCTTCATGATCTCCCCCTGCTTAGGAGTAAGGATGGAATTTATCCCTCTTCATCTCGTATTCGTTCAGTTCTACAATACGACCGTCTCGGAAATATACAATACTAGCCCCGTCCCATTCATATTCGATCCCTTCAAACACACATTTGAAGGTCCATTCTACAAAGGCGACCCGCGTCTCGGAATCAAATCCGATCCGGTGAATGTTCCAATAGTCTACCTTGTTTCCGTTTTCATTCCATTCCGTAAACCATCGGTCCAGTTCGTGTTTTCCTTGAATAACAGCCCCCGTGCATTCTCTAACCATCGCCTCTTCATGGACGGTGCGCGCAAACTTCTCGTAGTTTTGCTCCACCCAGGACTCAAAATATAACGTGATCAATTCAACGGCTTGATTCTTGTTCATGGAAATCTTCCTCCTTACGGCCTTGGCCGAGTCATTGAAACTCTATTCACATATAAACAATCGAGAATCCTCGTCGCCTTCAAGTTCAATTCCTCCACCAATTATACCATGACCTTCCATCATTGAAAAGAACATTTGTTCGCTATTTATCCCCCTATATCGCAAGACAGTAAATCGTACTGACCATTAAGCAGGGATAAACAAAAGCCAAATCCAAACATTTCTGTTCTTTTTAATTGGATATCCATGTGATGAATTCCCGAAGATAACGATACCGACAATTCATTACTGAAAGAGACGTATCCGAATTTTCGAGATAGTCTTGCCTCCGATACCGACGCGGGGAGAAATCGATGTAAATTGAAGTTCCCGTTCTCTTCGCAGGCCACACGACCGTAATCATGAAGGAACCATTCCGTTATTCAACGGGTCGGCAATTCGAAACGCCAAGCCGCAATAGCTCGTTTCATCCGAACCGACATAGACGTCAATGCTTCCCTCAGAAATAGACAAATGCGGGAGGATGGCCAATCCATTCAGGCACAGACTTTCTACTCCCCGCCAGTTCTTAACGGAGGCCTCAGCCTGATCCTGTAAAATGAACTCACTCCCTTTTGTTACATCAACTTGGAAATCACTCATTACTAGCAGCTCCTTCAAAATCGTATTCGTTCGGTATGTACGATTGGCTGGCATTACTTACATACGAAGCGCCCTAACCAGAGATAGCTCTTATCTTAGGCTGGGCGCTTGTTGTCACTATATTTTATAGTTAAAGGATGATCATCTTGTTAATCCATTCACCGGCACTAACGATCCCCTTGGTTAATGGAAGATACACTTCGCTCAAGATAACCGAGGCGACCAACATTAGAAGTAGAATTCTTGGATATTTCTTCCGTATACAACGAACCGTTTGATATAAACACAGCACTAATAAAGGAATCGTGATCAGGGATGTAATATGCCAACCCAACCGCCCTTCCTTCGCCCAGCTCCCCACTCCAATGAAATCCAAGAAGCTGTCCAGCAAGGAGTATCCGTACAAATGGTTGCTTCCCAATATCAACAACACAAAAAATGCCGTCATCCATAGCCAGCCATAATTTTCCCGATGACCCTGCTTCAAAATCCAACACCTTCCGTCATCTTATTAGTCCCCTGGAACGAAGAATCAGAACGAACGATCCCATCCCATTCGTCCGACGCTCACATTCCTACTTCCCTTAGTATATATTAAAAAAGAACCCCTGCCAAAAGCAGAGGTCTATTCCTGACGAGTCAATTATTCCACCATCAGCTTCGCTTTGATCTCCGGGACCGACATCCCTTCGGAACGCAGTTGTTTGATCCGCGAGATTCGTTCCACCGTCTCTTCCCGCCGGTACCGACGCGTCAGATTCTCCTCAGCTTGCTCGAACGGCAACATGCCTTCCTCCGTGTAGAACTTCAAGGTGCTATATCGGGTAGCCGTCAACCTCGCCAGTTCGCCGATCGTGACGAACTCCGAAGCTTGAATGGCTTCCATGGATCGTTGTCTGGACATGGGGCAGGACTCCTTTAGATCGGGCGTTTCGGAAGCAGCCGCACCCCTTGGATCGGCACTCGCACCGTCACGAAATGCGGAACCGCTTCATAAACCAGATTGTCGATTTTGATCATGGGGATCTCCCCGTCCTTCAGGACGGTAAATACATGGCCCTGCACTTCAAGCCGCTCTTTGACGGCCTCCAGCCGTTGCTTGGAGTTGGAGAACCACGCCTCCGTCTCGATAAATACCGCCTGCGATCGGTCCAGCAAAGGAAACAAGAACAGCATGCCGGTGCCGACCGTAGTGCGGACGAACGATTTTTTCATGCGTAGTGCATTCTTCACCCCGAATTCCCATCCCCGGTAGATTCGTATTGGAAAGATCGTATGGGCCAACGGATCGCTTAGGTCCAGCTCGTTCATTCTTGTCGCCACAAGGTCCAGTTCATTCCGCGAAAAGAGGTCCGGCAAGCAGCCGCTTTCCCGCAGCAGCCACAAGAGGCAAACCGCATCGTCGCTGATCGGCCCCTCCTCCAGGATTTCCGCCCGGAACCCCTCCGTAATCCTCGTATATTCTTGGATCGGGCAGCGGTACTCTTTGATCGTGACGCCCGCCGACTCGTAATACATATCGCACCCGAGCAAATTCGGGATCTCTTCCATCATTCCCAGATCTGAAAGGGACTTCGCCATGACGAGTTCGAAACGGTCCATTGTCCGTTTGGGCAGCGAGGAGGCCTGCTTTAACCACCACGGCAGCTGAAGTTGACGGCCACGCACTTTCGACCCGACCGGCTTCAAGATCGCTTCCCGGTAAGCCAAATCCCCGCTCGATGCATTCCTCCCCGGAACCGGTGCATTCTCGATCTTGCCATTCGCAGCGGTTAACCCTCCTTCCAGGTTTACCTCCAGAATGACCGCCGCCGCCATCACGCGGAGCGAGATTTTCTTCACGGTCGTCATCATGTTGCTTCGCTGCGCATTCAGCGCGATCATCGAGAACCGCTGGGCCAAGGTAAGCTCCTTCAATTCTGCCATCGCCAAACTCCCCTATCGTTCTGGAATCGAGTGACCTCCACCAACCAGAATGTCACTCCCGAACTTCCTGCTTCCAACTTTACGCTAATCACTTATCACTTATTACTTACTACTTACGACTTACTATTTACAACATATTCCTTTTGGAACGTTTTGTCAATTGGGAAATCGCGTATTTTCGAATGGCCTTACTTCCCTTGCTTATTTAACCAATACAAGCCCCTGGTTGATCGCCGGTTCCAGAAACGGACTGGTCGCCCCGACGCTGAACAGGTGCAAATGGTGCATCGCCCGGGTACAGGCGGTATAAAACAGTCGCCGCACGCTCTCCTCACCATAGGACTGTGCCGAAGCATCGTAAATAAGCACCGCATCGAACTCAATGCCTTTGGCCAAATAGGCCGGAATGACCACCACGCCTTGCTTGTATTCGATCGAATCGCGGGTGACCAGCTTGAGCTCGGCCATACGTTCCCCACTCAAAGCCGCATAGGCAACTGCGCTTTCCGCTGCCGAACGGCAAACGATGGCGATCGTATTCACCCCGCGCGCCCTCAGATCGGCAATGCTATGTTCAAGACGGCGGTGCAGCGCGTCAACGTCGGTCAATTTGATCAACGTTGGCCTCTCCCCGTCCCGCTCGAACGGCTCGATGCTTTCGCCGTCAGGGATCAGGCTTCGCGTAAACTCCACGATCGGCCGGGTCGACCGATAGCTGCGGCGCAAGTGAATCGTCTCGGTGGCCTCCGGTCCGTATAGCCGGATCAGCCCTTGAAAATCCGCCGTACCGGCGGCGTGGGCGAAGATCGCCTGATGGAAATCGCCGAGGACCGTCAGCTTCGCAGCCGGAAACAGCCTTTTGATAAACTCGAACTGAAGCGGAGAGTAATCCTGCGCCTCATCGATCAAAACATGGCGGATGGATACGTTCGTCTGGAACCCCAGAATGAACTCCTGCAACAGCAGAAATGGAGTTGCATCCTCATACAGCAACTTCCCCTTGTCCAGGTTCTGCAACGTGAGGCGGCAAATATCCGGCCAGGCTTCCTGCAGTTCCGGCGCCTCTGCTTCCATCCCGGAGCCTGTACGGATGATCGGCAGTTCAAAGAACTGCTTATACACCCCGGCCAGATCGATGAACCGCAGCTCGCGGATCTGTTCCCGCACCGGCTTCAGCTTCTTGCGCACGATCATTCGTGCCAGCTCTCTGGATAATCGTTCACCTTCAATCTCTTCGTCCGAATCCTCGGTGAGCCCGTGTTTCTTGTGAATTCGCTCATAGGCCCGTTCGTATTGTTCGTTGCTGAGCAGCTCGATGGCATCCTGCACCCAGGACTTGCGGCGCTCCTGCTTCTCGATTTCGGCGATCCGTTCATTCAACCATGTCATCAGCCGTTCGATTCGCCCGGAGAATCGCAGAGATGCGTCTCCGCCGTAGAACTGCTCTGCCATTTCTTCAACCGATACCACCGCCTCTCCCCGGAACTGCAGAGGGCGGAATCGCATGCCGCCTTGCTCCAGAGATGAACGGTAAGCCTGAATCGCCTCGAAAAAAGACGCCGACGCCTTGAACCGAATCGCCGCCATTCGCGCCGGGTAATCCGGGGCCCCGTTTGCCGTCAGCACATATTCCAGCTGCGCGTAAGCATCCTCAACTTCGAACAGCCCGCCAAGCCGGTGATCCAGGTATTCCTGGAACGTCACCTGCTGCATATTTTCCTCGCCAAGCTCGGGAAGCACGCCGGATACGTAGGTCTGGAACATCGCGTTCGGTGAAAATAATACGATCTGGTCTGCCGTCATTCGTTCGCGGTATCTGTACAGCAAATAAGCGATCCGCTGCAAAGCGGCCGAGGTCTTTCCGCTGCCGGCAGCACCTTGCACGATGAGCAGCCGGGCGCGGTCATGCCGGATGATCCGGTTTTGCTCCTGCTGGATCGTAGCCACAATGCTGCGCATCTGCGAATTCGCAGTTTGGCCCAGCACCTGCTGGAGCACCTCGTCTCCAATCGTCAGCGAGGTGTCAAACATCGATTCAATCCGCCCGCGGCGAATGAGATATTGCCATTTCCGCTCCAATTCCCCGCGTATCGTCCCTCCGGGCGTAACGTACTCCGCCGGGCCCGGGGCATAATCGTAATACACGCTGGAGATCGGAGCCCGCCAATCGTAGATCAGAAACTTCTCCCCGCTTGGATCCATCAAAGAAGAGACGCCGATATAAACCCGCTCCGTCTCCGGCTCGCCTTCTTCAGCGAAATCAATCCGCCCGAAGTAAGGATTCTCCTGCATTCGAAGCAGCGCCGCTCGGCGTTTGGAAGCTTGGCGATGGCTGCTTTGGCTTAGCGACAACACCTCGGCTTGCTGGCGTAAACTGATGACCGTTTCCAGAAAGTCGTCAAAGTTATCCAAATTCACCGTGACGTCTTCCCAGAAATGCTTGCGGAATTCAACAACCTCATTCCTGCGGCGCGAGGTATCCTCTTCCAGATCACCGATGCTCTCCGAAAGCACCTCCATCACACGGTCCAACCGTTCCTGCTCCCGCTTTAGCTCTTTATCCATCAGCAGCACTCCTTTCGCAAAAATGGGGGTTGACGCGAAGTGATTTTTTCTGTACAATAAAATTAGGAAAGGTATACTTTATTGAACAAACCTCGACGCATGCTATTCAACTATAGCATGCTTTTAGCCGTTTATCAATAAGTAACATACAAAGCCGCGTCCCTCTTATTTAAGGAGAAACGCGGCTTTTTTATCCATCGATGGTATTCTTCAACTACGTCATCCGCCGATTTACGGCAGCGTTTGGATTTTCTCTCCGATCGGCGTTCTAGGCTTTGCCGCCGGTACTTCCGCCGGGTACCCGATGCCGAATACCCCGATTACCTCGTAGCCCTCCGACACACCAAGAAGCTCCCGGTTGTGGGGCAAGCCGCCGATGGACGACCAGAACGTGCCAACACCCGCTGCATGGGCGGCTAGCTGGAAATTTTGCGCGAAGCAAGCGGCTGCCATCACATTCTCGTCACGTTCAATTCCGGTAGCTCCGGGTTTGGACAATAGCGCGAGAACAACGGGAGCCCCCCAGAAATCGCTCTTGTGCTTCAGCTTCGCCCGCGTTTCCGGCCCGATGCGAAGCAGCTCCCACGGTTCGTTGCCGCGATGGTTCGGGGCGAAGCTTGCCGCTTCGAGCCAACTCATCAACGCCCCTTCGTCGATCGGGTCCGGTTTAAACGCCTTGATATTTCTTCGGCTTTTGATTAGGTCCATCGTGCTCATGCTCATCCGTATCGGCCTCCCTTAACTCAAACAAATGGATCAGTTCTTGAATCATTTCATGAATCCGCTGATTGCCGGCTTGATAGCGTCGTATTCGGTTAAACCAGGCTGCTGCCGAATGCCGAAACGCTCGGCGCTTTCAAATGTATACAGTCACACCGGGATTGTCAAGTTGAACCCTCCGCAGACAAGCAAAAGAAGACAGCCTCTGCCTTCAAAAGGTCTGTCTTCTCTGCTGTCCGTCCATTCAACCGTCAGTACAGCCGTTCCTCACCGGTAACCGGGTTTTGAAACGCCGATTCGATATCGCTGTTCGTCAACTCTTCGGCAAACTCCGTATCTTCGGCCGATTTTGACGTCTCCGTCCGCTTGGCTTTCCGTGCCTTCTCCTGATCTTCTTCCTGAGATTCCGATTCCTTCGTCATCGCCTAGCTGCACTCTCCTTTCCATGCGTCAATCCTGCTTGCTTAGGCGTTAGGGTACGGTTCAGGTCCGCTTTTTATGCAATCCATCAAGCATCCGCTTAATAAGCCGTCCAGCCGGCGTCTGCCGTTATCGTCGTACCGTTCACGAAGCTTGAATCCTCGGAGGCCAGGAACAAGGCCAACTTCGCGATTTCCTCCGGTTCGCCGATGCCGGGATTCATCCCCATGCCCGCTTGCGCACGTTCCATCCCAAAGGCATTCACCGCCGTCAGGGTCGCTCCAATATTCGTTTGAACCGCACCCGGCGCGATGGCATTGCAGCGGATGCCAAGGGTCGCATATTGGAATCCAACGTTCTTCGTGAGTCCGATAACCGCATGCTTGGAAGCGGTATATGCCGCCCCGGCGCGGGAACCAAACAACCCCCCGATCGAAGCGATGTTCACAATCACCCCGGCTTTTTTCTCCGTAAAAATCGGCAGTGTCTTGCGAATCGTTCGCATCGGCCCCGTCGTATTCACGGCAAATACTTTGTCCCACAGCTCGTCGGTCACATCGGCGGCCGGAACAAAGTTATCCATAATCCCCGCGTTATTGATCAGGATGTCCACGGTACCATAACGGTCAACCGCTCCATCGATCAATCGCTGCACCTCTTCCTCAACGGCAACGTTGGCCGTAATTGCCATAGCCGCTCCGCCCTTGCTTTCGATGTCTTGAGCAACCTTCCCGGCCTGCTCCAGGTTCAGGTCGGACACGACGACCTTCGCCCCCTCTGCCGCAAACAACTCCGCAATCGCCTTCCCCATTCCCGATGCTGCCCCGGTGACCACTGCTACTTTTCCTTCAAGTTTCATCGTGTACCCTCCATTTTTTATGATCCTCTGTACTTGTGCCTGGATCTGCTTCATGCCTTCCGGGCGGTACGAGAAGATTGATGCGTTGTCCCCGCATGAGCTTCACCACGCATATTCGGTTATGATTTTAGATCATGTTGCCCGAACCGCCGAATATTATACAGTGAGCCTGGCGGTCGACCGGCAGGCTCGGAATTCAAGTTAATCGGCATGAACTCAACCGCTGCTTTTTTATGAACGTGACAATTGCTCGTTCTCGATCACGGCGGCCAGCAGCGCGAGCGTCAGCCCTTGCCCCCAGCCTTGCGCCCATTTCCGGTCCACCTGGAGATACCCTTCGATATCCTTCATCACCGCCGTCCCGCCCGATACGTTCAGGACCCGCCCGTTCCCGGAGAGGTTCGCCAGCACCCCGTCCAGCGCTTTCTGTACATATTTCGCGTGCAGCGGATTGCCCTGGGTGATCATCGCCGCCGCGATCCCCGCCGTAGCGGACACTTCGCCGTAAGCTCCCGGATAATCCAAGACGGTCCCCCACAGGCCGTCCTCATGCTGCAGCTTCTTCAACGCGGCAAGCTGATCGCGCAAGGAGCTCCAAATGTGCATCATCGGCGGATATAAGTAGGCTTCCGGCAATCCCTTGGCCGCCCGGGCCATCGTATACGCTGCCCAAGCGTTGGCGCGCGCCCAATAGATGCCGGACATATGATCCTGGCTGAGATGATTGTAGCCGTGGTACCACAGGCCCGTGTCCTCGCTTTGCAGATAGTTGATATGCCAGTAGAACTGATGGAGCGCATCGTCGATCCAAGGCTTCTCCCCCAGCAGCACTCCGGTGCGCAGCATGAAATACGCCGCCATAAACAACGTATCGGCCCAGCATTGCTCGGGGAAGTCATTCCCCGCCGACACGGTATGCTGCAGCACCCGATCCCCGAAGCGGGGAGCTTGGTTCTGCAGGTAATCGATTTTGCTCAGGATCAGATCGAGATACTTCTGCTCCTTCGTTTGTTCGTACAAGGTGATCAGCATATGTCCCATCGCGCAGGTGTTTACCGTCCAGACCGGGAGCCCCGCCTCGATGTACTCCTCACACCACTGTATCATCCGTTCCACGTAGGCCGATTCCCCGGTCGCTTCAAATACCCGGCTGATCCCGTAGTAAGCCACGCCGCACGGCCAATCCCAGGTCAGATCCATTTCGAAGGTGTACTCCACGACTCGCTCGATGATCGGCTTCAGCTCGGAAGGGGCCAAATTCAGCCTCAACATCTCCATCCTCCTCGCGTTTGCCTCTATTTGTAGTTCCCGGCATCAATCGCCGCCTGCTTCTCGTCGAGAATTTCCTGATACCCTGCCTCAAGGTAGGTTTTCTTGGCCGCTTCGTACGTAGCGTCGAACTCGCTCTCCGGCGCGATCGCAGTCTTGACATACAGCTCCTGGAACAGCGAATTCAGGTCGGCCTTGTATTCGTTCACCTTCTCAAGCACCACACTGTACAACGCATCCGGCGAACGGTATTCCGCATACTTGTCATAGAAAGCCAATGAATCCCGGGCCAACTGCTCATATCCCGGCGGCGACATGCTGCGCAGATAAGCTTCCCGCATCTTCTTCGGATCCTCGTATTTCACGGTTTCGACGACGAGGCACCAGTAATCCTTGTTGTTGTTTTGCGAGAGTACCGACTCCCCTGTGAAGTTCGCGGTTTTTACGGCGATGCCGTCGGCATCCAGCGTATAGTTTTCGCCTTCGACGCCATTTTGCAGGAAGAACAGGTTCTCCGGCTGGCTCATCCATTCCAGATACATCCAGACGGCAGCGCGTTCCATCTCGCTGGACTCATAATTGATGCCCATAATCATCCCGAACGGCCAGTAGGCGCGTCCTTGCGGCTTCCGTCCTTCCGGCACACCGGCCAGAGTATCCAGCACCGCGAACTGGGCATCCGGATTGTTCTTCAGCGTCGAGGTGATCACATCGGTATTGCTGGAAAGATAGAAGCTGAAGGTCCCGGTTTTCCCTGCCACAAATTCGGCCTTGGCTTTGTTCTCATCATCGCGCAGATAAAACTCTTTGTCGATCAAGCCCTTGTTATACTGATCATTCAAATTGCGCAGGTAACGTTCGGTGTCGGACGTGGTCAGATCCGCAACCCCCAGATCGGAATAGAGGGCGCGATATTTCTCGTCGATCGGCCAGTCGCGGAACGCATAGTTAAACGTGTAGTTGTTCTTCTTCAACGTTTCCCCGCCGACGCCAAGCCCTGCTTCCTTCCACTTGGCCAGCAGCTCGTTATATTTTTCGAGGGAGGTCAGATCCTCCACCTTCATACCCACCTTCTCGACCCAATCCTTGCGGATCAGCGTGGTGAAGCTGTCCAGACTGGGGCGCTCGCCGAAGAAAAACACGTTTTTCTTATCGACCGACCCGTACTGCTTCAGGGTGTCCCCCATCGTTTTCCAATACGTTGGCGCATAATGCGCGATTTCATCCAGATCGAGCTCCTGCATGACGCCCTCCCCGTAGTAAGCCAAAGCCTGGGGCATATCATAATGGAAAATAATATCCGGGGCCTTATGCGACGCCAGCAGCTGCTCATAATCCGTCACTTCGTTGCTGCGGGTAATCGGAATGAACTTCACGGTTACGTTATACTTATCGCCGAATTCCTGTTGAATCCAGCGCGTATAGTAGTTGTCGGTGACGTTCCAGCCTTCGAAAGCCCTTTCATAAACCGGAAGCTCCAGCGTCACCTTCTCGGGGAAGCCGGCTGAATAATCAGCATACTTGCCGTCCGCGCTCTTGTTAACGGAAGGTGACGGTTCCTCCGAGCCGTTGTTCGAATTCGCACTTTGACCGCTGCCGCCCGTACAGCTCGACAATAAACCTGCAAGGATCACAGAGATCAGGATCCAGGTGAACTTATTGCCCATTTTTTCAATTCCCCCTTATCGATTTGAACTACTCCTTAACGGCCCCCAGCATCACCCCCTGGACAAAATATTTCTGAATAAAAGGATATACGCACAGGATCGGCAGGGTGGCGAATACGACGCACGAGGCTTTCAGGACCTCGGGATTGCTTAGTGAAACCTGCGTAGCCTCCAGTTGGAAACTTTCGCTCGCCTGAATGACGAGATAATACAATTTAAGCTGGAGCGGCCGCAGGTCCACCCGTTGCTTAATGTAAAACAGCGCGTCTTGATAGGCGTTCCAGCGGCCTACGGCATAGAACAGCGACAACGTGGCCAGAATCGGCTTGGAGAGCGGAAGGACGATGCTCCACAGGATGCGAAAGTGCCCCGCGCCGTCGATGCGCGCCGATTCCTCAAGACTGACCGGGATGCTGCTGGAAATCGCCGTCTTCATGATCAGCAAGTTAAACGCGCTGAACGCCTGCGGCAGAATGAGCGCCGACCACGTATCCAGCATGCCGAGTTGGCTGATCAGCATGTACTCGGGAATGATCCCGCCGGTGAAATACAAAGTGAACATGAAGAGGAACGTCAGCGTGGTCCGGCCTTTCAACTGCTTGCGCGACAACGGATAAGCCGCACAGATCGTGATGATCATCCCGAGCACCGTGAACAGAATCGTAACCACCACCGATACGTACAAGGAGCGCAAGATGCTGGCGTCGGCAAAAATTTTGCTATACGCCTCTAACGTAAACCCCTCCGGCCACAGAAACACTTTGTTCGCGATCACAAAGGCATCCTCGCTTAACGATTTCGCGACAACGTGAAGAAACGGCAGCAGACATACCAGCGAGGCGAGAATCAACGCGAGATGAATCAGAACGTCCCAGACGTCGTAGCGGGGTTTGCGCCGGAGAGGCAGCGCATTTGCGGATGTTTTCATGATTCGCCTCCTTTCTTAGAGCAGTCCGTCTTCGCCCAGTTTCTTGGCGACCCGGTCGGCCAGCAGGACAAGCGTCAGTCCAATCACAGACTGGAACAAGCCGAGTGCCGTAGCCCGGCTGAAGTTCCCACTCTCGATCCCCCAGCGGTAGACCAGGACCGGAATCGTCGTGGTGAATTCGGTGGTCGCTTTATTTTGCAGAGCAAAAATCCGCTCGAACGAGCCTTCCATCACCCGGCCTAAATTCATGATGAGCAGCGTGACGATGGTTGCGCGAATCGAGGGCAGCGTCACATTCCACATCCTCCGCCACCTCCCGGCTCCGTCCACGGTCGCCGCCTCGTACAGCTCCGGGTTGATGCCGCTCATGGCCGCCAGATAAATGATGGTTCCCCAGCCCATGCTCTGCCAGATGCCAATGGCTAGATAGCTGATCAGCCAATTCGTATCTTCCTGCAGAAACGGGACCCGCTTGCCGCCCATCATCGCTATCAGATTGTTGATGACCCCGTTGCTTTCGCTTAGCAGTTGGTAGGCGATCGCTCCAATGATGATCCAGGAGAGAAAGTGCGGCAGATAAAGCAGCGTCTGATTGATCCGTTTGAATTTGACGTTCTTGATCTCATTGAGCAGTACTGCAAGAAGTACGGGGATCGTGAAGCTAAAGACCAGGTCGAGACTATTGAGCAGAAGGGTGTTGCGGACGGCGCGGCCAAAGTCATGCTTGCCGAAGATCTCGGCAAAGACCTCGAAGCCCACCCATTCGCTGCCCCAGAACCCCCGAGCGATTTTGTAATCCTTAAAGGCGAGCACCAGTCCGGACATCGGCGCGTATTTGAACACCAGGACAAAGGACAACGGAATCAACAGCAGCAAATACAGTTCCCAGTCCCGCCGGAAATGGAACGCGGCCCCTCGGCCTAACGGCGGATCCGACCTCAGTTTAGATCCTGGTTCTGAAGCGCTTTCAATTTTCATAGTCTTCACTTCCTCCAGTCTGGTCTGACTCGGTTCCATCCCGGCAAATCGGCAATGGCGAGTTTGTGTCACATCATACCCCGCGTCCCATCCGCCGTAAATCCTGAGTTTTGATCCTGCCTATCACTTTTGATCGTTCTGGGTGTGAAATAAGGGGCGGACAGGCGCAAACCATCAATAGTGATCTGTTGAAGCAAAAATGAAGCTGCTTCCTCCGGCCCTAGCCGAAGCAAAAGCAGCTTCATTTCATTCCTAACCCGAGCTCCGCAGCTTGCTGGCTTTATAACTGCTCGGCGGCATCCCTTCGTATTTCCGGAAAAAACGGTTAAAACTCTGCACGTTAACGTACCCCACTTCGGCTGCGATCTGTTTCACCGTCATTCCGGATTCCAGCAGCAGGCCCTTTGCTTTCTCTATCCGCCGCATATTTATGTAGTCGATGAGGCTCGTTCCCGTCATCTCATAAACGATCTTGCGCATGTATGAATAACTGATGCCAATTTCTTTCGCCATATCCTCGAAGACAATCTCTTCGTCATAATGCGCATCCAGGTAACGGAGAATCCGCTCTCCATGTCCCGCTTCGTTCTCCGGTCTCAGCGCCAGAAACTGAAGGATGTCGCGGTAGAACTCGCGCATGTAGGTGTCCAGCTCATCCAATGTATCCATCGACGCAATGGCGGAATAGATATTGCCCCGTCCGGCAAAAATTCGCGTTGGGCTGATTGGCTTCTCTCGAAGGTGCTTGATCGTGACGCCGATCAACTGGTGATAAATGAACATGATATTGTCGTAGGAAATATACGGAGCAGATTGAATTTCCCGGCGAATCACGATCAATTCGTCCAGCAGCCGCTTCTGATCTCCCGCCTCCAGGTAGTTCAAAATACGCCTTTCGCTATCCGAAGGGTAAAGATAATGTTTGCCGCGCTCATCTTCCTCTCGCCAGAAGGAGATCCCGCCGCTGCCGCCAACCATGCGCTGCTTGATGACTTCCATCGCCTCTGCCGCCCGATCCCGAAGATCGGTGCACCCCGTTGTTCGGCTGCTGACGCCTACGGTCACGGTATGGCCCAGCAAATCTCCCGCATATTGGCTCAGCGTCTCAAGCGATCGCTTGATTCCTTCGTACCCGTTATCGGTTTCCCCTTGTCCAAAGTTAATCACTACGGCGAAGCAGCCCTCGCCTTGGTACACGCACCGCGCCATGACGCCTGGAGGAAATAAAGTTTCACTATGCGTAACGATCAGATACCGGTGATAGCTCCGAGTTTCCGGGTTCGTCGAGTTTACATATCTTCGGTATCGGTCGATCGAGAGAACCGCAACCAGAGAATACGCCTCAGGAAACAACTCCGCAGCCGGCTGCACCTCTTCCCCCCGCAGCAAGCGATGAACGGCCAAGCTTCGGGCATCCTGCTCCCGTTCCCGCAGCAGCTTATAGAGCTGCTCCTCCTCCTCTTGCATCCGTTTAAATACGGCATCAAGGAAAGCCAATTCATTCATGCCCGACACTCCCCGGCTGCCGTTGGATCTGACCGTTCTGACCAACCGGCGCACCGGCTTGGACAACCAGGTGGCAAGGAATACGGTCAAGACCGTTCCGGCAAGGATGACGACAGCGGTTAACCACGCGATATTCCGCTGCAGTTTATGCGTTTTGGTCATCAGCGCGTCCATGGAATAGATATTGACGTTCCACCAGTCGAACAACTCGGAACGGGACCACGTGTATAACAACCGCTCCCCTCCAAGCTCGTGGAACGAATATCCCTTCCCCTGAGGGTCATCCAGAATTTGCTGAATATAAGGCTGTCGGCTCCCGTCCGTAAGCAGCAATGCCTTGTCCTGATGCGACAGAATGGTTCCGTCCGCATCCAGCAGCAGGAACCCTTGCTGGCCGGGCTCTGCGGATTGCAGATACGTCCCTATCTGGCTTTCCCGCAAGTTGACGACAATCGTCCCGCGGGTTGTCGTGGATAATCGGTTTAGCGGCAGAACATAAGATACGACCGTCTCCCCGCTCGCCAATCGACGCGGAAACCATACCCCGCTAATTCCTCTGCGCCCGACCAGCGCCTCGTCCATCCAGTTGATCGATTCATACCGATCCAGCGTGGTGATCCCCTTATCGGTCGAAATCACGTAATCCGCGTCATTGAGGTAGAAATAAGAAGATTGCACTCCGTTCACCCGGTGATTCAAATTCACCAGTTCCCGGAGCACGACCAGTGCCTGACTCACATGACTATAATTCTTCTGCAGCTCGGCATAAGTCTCGTACGGGCGAATTCGGTCAAATACCCGGCTGGCGGTTAACCGCACCGTATCCTGGGCCAGGTTGTTTAAGGCGTTCTCGTTCAGTCTTCGGTTCGCATCCTGACCTGCCAGGGAGGAGTCCGCAATCGCCTTCTCCGAATATCGCAATATCTGTGTCCCGCTGAACAACGTCAGAATGATTGCGGGAACCGCCATGACGCAGAACAAGATGACTCCCAGTTGAATCATCATCGGAATCCGTTTCATCTTCCCTTTCATCCCCTCCGAAATGAGCCTTTCCGCAGTTGACTTCTGGGTGCCGGAATAAAGCGCTTACAAAGCGCACTTGGATAAATTATACATCAGTGCCAGGGCACGGTCTATTTGAATCGCTGAAATCTTCATCATTTCCCGGCAACCCAAAAAAGCCCGTACCTGAAGGTACGAGCTATGGCGAATCGGGCTCACTCCCCGTTCGGATGATCGCCGATTCCTGCCGACCTGGCGCTGCCGGCCACCATTTTGTCCCGATACTCCTGCGGCGACACGCCCTCCAGCTCTTTGAAGACGCGGGAGAAATGACGGGTATTCTCGAATCCAACCGCATTGCTGATTTCCGACAACTTCAGAGAACCCATTCCGAGCAGTTCCTTGGCTTTGCGAATTCTTACCTTCTTCAGATAAGTCACAAAGCTCTCGCCGGTATACGCCTTAAATGCCTCGCTGAAATAGGAGTAATTCAGGGATACGTGGTTGCTGACGATCGCCATATTCAACTGCCGGTGGTAGTGGTTCTCGATATAAGCCACCGCTTCTTTCATATCCCCATGCTCACTATGAGCCGACCGGACTTCCTTGATATATTCGTCGAGGTCGGACAACAGCTGCTCGAGCGATCGATAATAGTCGTGAAAATGGCAGAAGTTCGACATATCCCCCACCTTGCGGTACAGCTTCAGGACGTCAACAGAGGCTTCGCCGTACACGCGGAACACTTCATCCAGCACTTGTTCATTCATATGCCGGCTGACCGCCTCCAGGTAGGACATATCCATTTCAGGCAGCTGATCCACTCGAAAAATCTCGTGAAGGAGCGGCCCGATCTCCTTCTCGCGGTTCGTGCCCAGGATATTGCCCAGCTTCCGGATCGCCTCACGCGGCACCGGATAGGACAACCGCTTCATCTGCAGATCCTCATACCAGATCAACCGGGCTTTCGGATAAATAAAGGTATATTTCAACGATTCGCATGCCTGCCGGTAGCACAGGGGCAGATCTGCGAGCTGGCTCCCCTCTTGACTGACACCGATCAGCAACCCGTCAAGATCACGTTCTGCCGCCAGCAGCGACAGGTCCTCGAACTTGCTGCGCGGCCCCCCGACGAGAATCATTCGGCCGTCCAGATCCAGCAAGGAGGCGCTGAGCAACCCGTCCACGTTTTCAAACATATGTTGCGCAAGCGACTTCAAATCCTCTTTCTTCATCCGGCTGCCATCTATGTTCTTGTACGTCAATGCTGCAATCGAGAAGGGGACGGCGTATTGATCGAAACCGATTTCGGAACTCCAGATGTCAAGATTCTCCCCCGCCAATTCCTGCTGCAGCAGGAGCTCCTGCAGGCGCACGGATTGAACCTGCAGCCGGTAGTTCTCCGTCGCGGCCAATTGCTCCACCACTTGAGATCGCTTCGCCAGATTATCCTCGCATCTGCGCAGCGCGGCAAACAGTTCATCCCGGCGAATCGGCTTCAACAGATAGTCGACAGCCTGGTACCGGATCGCCGCCTTGGCATATCTGAAGTCTTCATAACCGCTGAGGATGATGATCTGCGGCCGACCGGTCTGCCCGGCCGGCTGCGGACCTTCCGATACCTTTTCAATCATCGCAATCCCATCCATCACGGGCATGCGGATATCCGTAATGATGATGTCCGCGCCGCGGGCCCGATACAGCTCAAGGGCTTCCGCCCCATGAGCTGCCGTGGTGAGCTCGTATTGACCCGGGAATTCGCGGTCAATCATCGTCTTTAATCCGATGCGGATATTCTTCTCGTCATCCACGATCAATAGTTTTATCATCTGTGCCAACCCTCCCTGTTAACAGCACCTTCGGCATGACCATCACTACCTGCGTGTACTGTCCTTGATCGCTGAATACCTTCAGACCGTATTGTTTACCGTAATATAGCCGAATGCGCTCTTGAACATTGCGAAGGCCAATCCCGTAATGGTTCGACGAATTCGAAACAAAATTCCCGGGAACCTTATCGTTCAAGCCAACTTTCTCCAATTCCAGGTTTAATTCTTGCAGCGTGGTTTCGTTAACCCCTCTGCCGTTGTCCGTAACCACGATTCGAATATCGCTTTGCGGCAATTCAAGAACCTGAATCGAAATATTCCGCGGACCCGCTTCTTCCCCGGTCCAAGCATGCTTCACTGCATTTTCGATCAGGGGCTGCAGCGACATTTTGAGCATTTCCATATCGAGCAGATCTCCCGGAATCTCCAACTGCAGTTCAATCGGTTCATCAAAACGAATATTCATGACTTCGATATAGTTTTCGATGTGGCGAATTTCATCGCGCAGCTTCACGTATTCCCCGGACCATTTGAAGTTATACCGCATCATTCCTCCCAGGGAGGTCAGCGCATCGGAGATTTGCCGTTGGTTTTCAATCTCAGCCAACATCTTAATGTTCTCTAACGTATTATACAGAAAATGAGCATCGATTTGGTTATGCAGCGTGCGGAGTTCCGCTTCCTTCGTGAGTGCCTCCTTGTATACGGCTTGAGCCACCAAGGTATTGATCGTGTTCATCAGCTTGGAGAAATGATGCGCCAGCTCACCGACCTCGCCTCCGCCGCGGATCGTGATCCCGCTGTACGCCTCCCCGCGCCGCACCTTCTTCATCTCTTCCGTCAGCACGCGGAGATTCTTGAGGATAAACGCATTGAGAATATAAGTGATGACCGTAACCAGTGTAATAAATCCGATGTTCGCTCCGATTAAGATATTGCGCATATGTGAAATTTCTTTAAGCACGCCGTCCATGGATACGATATTCAGCAGATCCGCATTGATCCGCTCTATGGGCTTATGCAGCAGCAGAAATGATTTTCCGTTCTCTTTATAATGAATGTTCCATTCTCCCGTTTCCTGATAACGCTTCATACGCTCCCGGATGGCCTGCTCTAACCCAGGGTTCGCTTGAAGGTAGGAGCCCTGTTTCCGGGTGAAAATCTGGGCTTTATTGTCCATCAGCACCATCTGAGAGTCACTGTCCCGAGCAGCCGCGTAGGTTCTCGGGCTGAATTTCTCGAGCAGCATATCCACCTGGACCATTCCGACATGATGGTTGGCCGGGATGCTCATTTCCCGCAGCAGGGACACCTTTGGGGTTGGAGCAGGAGTTTGCCCCTCGTACCGCTCCATGATATCCGGATCATTATACAAGAAAGACCAGGATTCCATGCCCTTCAGTTCCTTCGCCTCCTGATACCACGGCTCGTCCGCCACCCGGCTTTCCCGGAAGAAGATCGGCCAGATTTCGGTGACATTGCTGCTGGAGAACAAGCGCAGATGCTCGACGTTCGGGTTGTAGTATTGAATCCGCGTCAAGTTTTTGAAGCTGTTGTTGCTGAAATCGACCAGTTCTTCCGCGCCGGGCTCGGTCGTATTCGCCAGATAATCCTGAACTTCGATATCGACGTAAGCGACCTGCACCGCCCGCACCATCGATTCAATCTGCGTATCGATATGCTGGACTTCCATCTCCAGCAGCGAGTTGTTCTTCTCCTTGGCATCTCTTACATACATGTTATTGATCGCATCATATGAATAAAAGGACACCAACGCACTGGGGCCCAAAATGATGAAAATATAAGAAGCAATCAGGCGGCTCTGTAGCGAGCGGCGCCCAAACCAATATTTAAATGAATCCCACCATGCTGCCCAAGGTCTGCTTCTCTCCATCTGCTGTGCGACTCCTTTTTATAAACGCCCAAAAGCCCGCGATTCGCGGGCGTTTTTTTGGGCATTACAATTATTGCATGCCAAGTTTCTTCTTATTCTCTTCATACTTCGTTTGTTGGAACGCCTGAACTTTGGCAAGTCCAAGATCTTCTTGCTTCTTGATGTAATCCGCCCAAATCTTATCGAATTCGGCATCGGACGGTGCCATCAGCAGCTTCGGCAAGGTCTTGCTGCGCAAATCTTTGATTTTGCTAAGAATGATGCCTTCTTCCGAGTTGGCCAGCGGATCGATCAAGTCGAATTCAGAGACGCTGATCGTTTTGCCGCGAGTCCAGTCTTCCAATTGTTTGTAAGGTTCCACCGATTCAGGCTGCCATTGCTGGGTGATGTTGGTGTTTTGCATCATCCAGAACGTGAAGGAGGATCCGTATTGTTTATCGAATGCAGCACGGTCTTTATTCATGAGTTCGAAGGCTTCCGGCTTGAATTGGTCTTTGCCGTCAATCGTGTCATAGCTGACGCCTTTTTCACCCAGGTAAAGGTCCTTCTGTCCTTCTTCGCTCATCAAGTAGCTCAGGAATTTAATCGCACGAGCTTTGTCTTTCACATCTTTGGAGATCAAAGTGACCGTCCAGCCGGAGATCGAAGGACCGTTCAGTGTTGGCGGATCCAGTTTGGAGTTGGCAGGACCGTCAACAGCGATATAAATCTTGTTCGGATCTTGTTGGTACAAGGTACCCAGTTGCGCTGCAAAATCCGTGCGTTGGTACAGCATCGCGAAGTAACGTCCTTGCGCGATTTTCTCTTCCATTTGCGCGCGTTTGTCAATGAAGATATCCTTCGCCAGCAAACCTTCTTCGTTGGCTTTACGCAGCGTTTTCAACCAAGCGACATATTCCGGATCGGTTTCGCGGTTGTACAACTTGCCGTCTTTTTGCCGCGGAATCGCCAGGAAGTTCTGCAGATATCCCTCCAGGGAGTCATTGCCGGTAGCCGTGAATTCATGCAAGCCCAGCGGAATCAGCGGTTGGCCGTTGATGTCAGGGAACTTCTCTTGAGCCGCTTTCAGAGCAGCCAGGAAGCCTTCAGGTGTGCGCATGTCAGGGCTGCCGATCGCTTCATAAATATCCTTGCGAACGACGAACGTTTGGTTGGATACATAAGTGTCGCCGTATTTCTCATAGTCTTTCGGAGACGAGGAGGAGTTCGGATAACCGTAGACATTTCCGTCCTCTTGCGTATACCAGCCCAGCTTATCCGGGTCGGCAACTTTGAAGAAATAAGGATCATATTGTTCGGCCAATTTATTTAACGGTTCAACGAGCCCGCCTTCGATCATCTTCTTCACGCCGTCTTCATACCAGCCCAGCGTAACGAAATCAGGCAGCTTGCCGGAAGCGATCAGCGTGTTCAGCTTCTCGTTCTCATTGCCGGCAGGAACGATAAAGTTAAGATTTACGCCGGTTTTCTTCGTTACGTATTGGGAGGTCGGGTCAACGCCCCATTTATTAGGGAACCAGGCAAAGTTCAGGTACCAGTCGAACGTGATCGGAGAAGTATCCGATTTCCACCCCGGTTCGTCAGCCGATGGCGGCGTAGCCGGCTCGCTTGTTTCCTGCTTGTTGTTGGCAGCGGTATTGTTCGCATTTTCCTTGCCGGCATTGCCATTGCCGCCGCAAGCAGCCAGAGACAGGACCATGATGGCCGCCATCAGCAGCATCATCATTTTTTTGGACTTGCTTTTCATGCCCATGCTTTTTTACCCCTTTTCTTGTTTGGTGTGATTCCTATTATGTGCAACTCCAAAGCCGCCGTAAAGCGGCCCGGAGGAGTTACTGCAAGTAAGGTCGGGATCTCTGATCCCGGCTTAGCCCTTGATGGACCCGATCATCATCCCTTTGACGAAATAACGCTGCAGGAACGGATAAGCAAATACGATCGGCAAGGTCGTCACCACCATGGTTGCCAGCTTGATCGATTGCGAAGTGACCGTCTTGGTCACGGCGCTGCCCTGCACGGCTGTCGTCATGATATTGGAGCTGGATTGGGCCACAACCCGATAGAGGAACGTCTGAATCGGCTGCAGGTTCTCGTTGTTGACGTAAATGATCCCCGTAAAGTAGTCATTCCATTGGTATACCCCATGGAACAAGGCAATGGTTGCCAGAACCGGCATCGATACCGGCAGCACAATTCGAATGAAGACCGTCCAATCGTTAGCTCCATCAATTCGGGCCGCTTCCTCCAGGCCATCCGGAATTTCCCGGAAGAAGGTCATAAAGATAATGAGGTCAAAGAAGCTGAACAACACCGGGATAATGTAAACCATAAAATTATCAAGCAGGTGCAAATCCCGGATGAGCAGGAAGGTCGGAATGAGCCCTCCCGAGAAAATCATGGTGATAGTTCCCAGCAGGATGTACAACTTGCCTCCGATCAGTTCTCTGCGGGAGAAAGCGTATGCGACCATCGCTGTAAAGAAAACGTGAGCTGCAACGCCAATGATGGTCTTGGCCACGGTGAGCCCCATCGCGGTCATAATGCCGGGATTGTCGAATACCGCCTTAAAGTTCTCTAAGCTGAACACCCGAGGCCACCAATAAATACCTCCGAGCATGGCGTCTTTTCCATCGTTAAAAGCATTGATCAGCACGTACCAAATCGGATACAGCGTGACGAAGCAGATCAAGAGCATTCCCAGATTATTCAGTGTATCGAAGACGACTTCGCCTTTCGTTCTGCGGCGTAATGAAAACATGTGCAGGTCCCCCTTGGCCTAAAACAACGAAGTGTCGTTGAGTTTTTTGGATACTTGGTTGGCAATCAGCAGCAAGATAAGCGCAATGACTGACTTGAACAATCCGATCGCCGTAGAGTACGAGTACCGGCCCGAAGATATCCCTGTGTAGTAAACATAGTAATCGATAACATTACTTGCACTATCGTTCAAGGAGTTACGCAGGACCAAGATTTGGTCGAAGTTGGAGTTCAGCACACCGCTGACCGCCAGGATAAACAAAATACTGATGGTCGCTTTAATCGCCGGAAGCGTCACGTACCACATCTGCTGGAATCGCCCGGCCCCGTCAATCGTTGCCGCTTCGTACATTTCAGGTGAAATGCTCGTAATCGCGGCCAGATAAATGATCGCCGACCATCCGAGCTCCTTCCAAATGTCCGAGGCAATGACAATCGTCCAGAAATATTTCGGCTCGGCCAGGAAAGAAATCGGTTTATCGATAATATGGAGCGCCATGAAAATATCGTTGATGATGCCTACGTCCGACAGCCAGGTGGCCAGAATACCGCCAAGCACAACCCAGGACAGGAAGTGAGGCAGGTAAGAGATCGTTTGGATCGCCTTCTTGTAACGAAGCGAGCGAACCTCATTCAGGAACAGGGCGAATACGATCGGCAACGGGAAAGTGAGCAACTTCAGCAAACTGATCCCGAGCGTATTTTTCATGACATTGAAGAAGTTCTCGTCCTGCAGAAATTCCTTAAAATGAGTCAGACCGGCCCATGGAGCTTCCGCGATCGTTCGAATAATGTCGTAGTCCTTAAAAGCGATGATGACACCGTACATTGGAATATAGTTGAAAATAATCATCCAAACGATGCCGAGCAAAGCCATAATCTGAATATGTCTTTGCGAGTAAAGTTTCTTCAGCCATTTTTGCCTTGACGAGGGCGGCGTTTCTATCTCTTGCATGGCTGCGGGTTGCGTTGACGGCTGCATTTCCATCCCCTATGACCTCCAAGCTGTTCTAGTCTAGTTTTGTAAGCACTTTCACCTATCTGTATCTATTGTACTTGGGATCGAGACATAGGGTAATGCTCCAGATTTCGTATTGATGTATTCGTTTTTCGGCTGACGCTTAGTAACTGAGAAAAGAAAAACCTGTACCGTGACGGTACAGGCTTAGTCCAAAGTTATCCAGCTTCACGTTTTATTTGGCGGTAAGGCCCAATGCTTTCATCATTTTCGTAAAGACTTCCGTGTTTTCGAAGACCCCGGTGAACAGGTTGGCGTTCTTGCCCATCGCCGTAACCGGGATGTCGACTGCCGTATGACCGGACGTTGTCCAGTCAACGATAAATTGCTCCTTGGAACCTGCGATCGCAAACGGCCCGTCTTCCTTGGAAATTCCGTCCCCGGATTCGTCCTCCGCGTCTACCGGTTCAATCGAAAGCCCGCCGGTCTCATGGTCCGCCAACACCAGCACAAGCGTATCCGGATTCTTCTTGGCGAAATCCTTGGCGACCTGCACGGCCTTATCCAACTGCTGGCCGGCTTTGATCGTTAAGGCGGCGTTATTCGCGTGCGCCATTTCGTCGGTCGCTTCCTCTTCCACCATCAGGAAGAAGCCCTTTTTATTTTGGGATAACGTGTCGATGGCCTTCTTGGTCATGTCCGGCAGAGAAACGACCGGGTTATAAATATCGCCGTCCCCTTCCTCTCTTTGCTGGAACATCTCTTCATTGGCGAACAATCCGAGAAGCTTGGTGCCCTTCGCTCTTTGCAGGTCCGCTTTATTGCTGACATAAGCGTAACCCAGCTGTTTGGCTTTATCGACCAGGTTGCCTTGAGTGCCTTTGCTCTTCTCGGAAGGATCCTCTGCCGGCTCGTCCTGGAAAGCGCCCGGATGACCGGCCGGGAACCAGAAGTCCTCGCCCCCGCCCAGCAGAACATCCACTTTGCTCTTGGTCAAAAATTGCAGCGCAATATCGCTTTGCGCAGAACGATTCTCCACATGAGCGCCAAAAGCCGCCCCGGTCGCGTCCGTCACTTGGCTTGTCGTGACAACCCCTGTAGACAATCCGGCTTGCTTGGCATATTCCATAATCGTCTTGACCGGCTTCTTGTTGGCGTCCATCCCAACCGCGCCATTATACGTTTTCACCCCGCTGGCATAGGCCGTAGCGGAAGCCGCGGAGTCCGTTACGGCCGATGTCGAACTCGTATGAACCAGTCCCGCATAAGGCATGTCGTCCATCGCCAGCTTGCCCTTCTCCCCTACCGTAGCCAAACGAATGGCGTTGCGTGCCGCATTTCCCATCCCGTCTCCAACGAACAGGATGACGTTTTTCGTTTTAGAGGAGGCTGCCACTGCCGGACTTGGGGGTTGTGCGGTCAGAATCCCGGTCACCGCAACCGCTGCCGCCGCAGTCACCACAAATGCCGTTTTTAAACGCATGCTTTTTGCTAGTTTCATAAAGTACGAACCTCCTATACGGTTTGAGTTTCGTACTCTATAATAGATCCCTTATATTAACGAGATATACAGCGTATGTAAAATAATATTAAACCCTGTAGTTTTCAGGGAAGCCGCAGGCTGTGCCAACCGCTGACTTCGCATTGACCATAGGTCCGGTCGCCCGCTGCGACCACCGTGCCGTTCGACTTTAGGCCAAGGGTATGAACGCTGCCTGCCGCCACCGCGACGATATCGCGCCAACTGCCAACCTCGCATTGGCCGTGTTGGTTCGAACCGACTGCCGTCACCGTACCATCGGACTTTAGAGCAACGGTATGATAGCTTCCTGCCGCAATCGCCACAATATCACGCCAGGTCTCCACCTCGCATTGGTGGTGCTTGTTCAACCCCGCAGCCACCACGGTGCCATCCGATCGAAGACCGACGGTATGAAGATACCCCGCCGCCACTTCCGCGATTTCTTGCCAGTCGCTGACATCACATTGGCCATAACGATTATTCCCCGCCATGATCACCGTACCGTCCGATCGGAGTCCGGCGGTATGCCAATCGCCTGCCGCGACCGCCACGATCCTCTGCCAACCGCCGACTTCGCATTGGCCTTCCGCATTCCTCCCCACGGCCAGCACCGTTCCGTCGGATCGGAGCCCAAGGGTCCGACGCCAGCCCGCCGCGATCGCCACGACCTCCCGCCATTCGCCGACTTCGCATTGGCGATGTCCGTTCCAACCCGCCGCAACCACCGTACCATCCGATTTAAGACCCACGGTGTGCGAATTTCCCGTATTGCTCGCCGTATGTACGTTTCCGGCCGCCACCGCTACAATTCCCCGCCAGCCGCCTACCTCGCATTGACCGCTTTTCGAATCCCCGACAGCGACCACCGTGCCGTTCGATTGAAGCCCGACCGAATGTCGCGGGCCAGCCGCAAGAACCGCTTTGGGCCAGCGTTTCAGCCCTAATGAAGCTGTATTGAATGATACAGGCATCCTCTGTTACCTCCCTGTCCGGAATTTCAGTTGGCTTCATCATACCGAAGGCTTCCGAAAAAAATCAAACAAAATCATAAGATTAACGTCTCGAACCCGGGGGAGGCAAGAACTTATGATGATAGTGTGACAGTGCCGGCCGTCTTCACCTGGCGGCCTACTCCGGGGGTGAGGTATGAATCAACCAGCTCAAGTTATCTTGATTACGGACGCCGACAATCCGACAGGTCAAGCTATGATCCGCCGCTTCTCCAAGGATGGCGCCCATTTCCTGTTGAACAGTCCGTCTGGCGGCGAAGCGATAGCCACCGAAATCGATCGGGCCAAGGAATCCGGCTCCAGAGTGATCGTAAGAAATGTCGACCTGAGCACAGGCGCAAACGCAAACGAGCTTGTTCAGCAAGCGGAGCGGGAGCTTGGCGGGCTGGACGTCCTTCTCCATAATAACGATCAGCTTATTCCCCTTTCCGTAGAAGCCGGTTCCGAAGCGTCATTCCGCGAGGTGATGAATACGAACGCGAAATCCGCCCTTCTGTGCACACAAGCGGCCGGGAAGGCGATGGCAGCACGGGAGTCCGGCTGCATTCTCTTCATCACTTCCATTCATGCCGAGAAGCCAACCGGTTCCTCCTTCGCCTACAGCGCCTCCAAAGGCGCCGTCAAGATGCTGGCTAAGGAAGCTGCCCTTGAGCTTGGGCGGCACGGCATCCGCGTGAACACCATCGAGGCCGGCCCGATGGAAGGCGATGACGAACGCTTCCGCAGCACACGGACGACGCTCTACCGCAGCTATGTAACCAAGGTTCCAAACGCTCGGCTGGTGACCGCGGAGGAGATCGCAAACGCCGCCCGCTTCCTGGTATCCAGCGAGGCAAGTGATGTAAACGGCGCGGATCTCCGGCTGGACGGGGGCTTCTTGCTTCATTACATGGATCACAAAATGAAACAGCCAAGGAGCGGTGATTCGCCATGAGCGTAGCGGGCAAAATCGTACTCGTCACGGGATCCGGAACCGGCATTGGCCAGGGAATTGCCCTTGAGATGGCCAAGAGGGGCGCGATCACCGCTCTCCACTATCACCGAAGCGAAGCCGGCGTTCTCGAGACGAAGAGACAAATCGACGAAGCGGGGGGCAACAGCTTCATCGTCCGGGCGGATGTCTCCGATTCGAAGGAGATCGCCGAGATGGTCCGGCAGATTGAAAGCCGCGCCGGCGAGATCGAGATCCTGGTCAACAACGCCGCCGTACAGCTAAACTACGACCTCTTCCAGCATGACGGCGAGACGTTTGACCGCATGTTCGACACCAATGTGAAGGGGTACTGGCAATGTATCCAGGCCGTCGTTCCCGGCATGAAGCGGAAGCGAACCGGCCGAATCATTCTGATCTCGTCGGTGCATGCCAAGCGGCCGACCGATTTCGACCCGGTTTATGCCATGACCAAAGGGGCGATCCGTATGCTCGGGCGGGAAAGCGCCATCGAGCTCGCCCCGTACGGCATTACCGTTAACATGATCGAGCCGGGGGCCGTTGATGTGGGCAAATCCAATCGCAGCTCGCCGGACGATCCGGAGGCGGAGAAGCAGCGGGAAGCAAGGCGCAAGCAGCATCTCGAGAAGTTTCCGATGGGCCGCGTCGGGCTGCCGATCGACGTCGCTCGTCTCGCCTGCTTCCTCGCCTCGAGCGAGACCGAATATATGACGGGTTCCGCCATCCGGCTGGACGGCGGGAGCATGCTGCTATAACGCGGCTGCAGCAAACCATTCGATATAGGAGTGATTTCATGGTGAACAAAGAGACGTACGAGCACACGCTGGCCCATGTCCACACCTCCTCAAGCCCTTCGGAGCTGCGCATTACCGATATCCGCTTCACCGATATCGTCGGCGGGCCGTTCCACAGCAGCCTGATTAAGGTATACACGAATCAAGGGCTGGTGGGCTTTGGGGAAGTCCGCGACGGCGCGGACAAGGTTTACGCCCTCATGCTGAAAAGCCGGCTTCTCGGGGAGAACCCCTGCAACATCGACAAGTTGTTCCGCCGGATCAAGCAATTCGGCGGCCATGCCCGGCAAGGCGGCGGGGTCAGCGGGATCGAGCTGGCGCTGTGGGATCTGGCCGGCAAAGCGTACGGTGTGCCGATCTATCAGATGCTGGGCGGCAAGTTCCGCGACCGGATCCGCATGTATTGCGATACGGATGTGGTTGGCAAAGACACCGGCAAGGCGATGGGCGAGGCGCTCAAGCAGCGGATGGAAGCCGGGTTCACCTTCCTGAAGATGGACCTTGGCATCGGCCAGCTCATCGACGAGCCGGGGACGCTAAGCGCGCCGCTGGGCTTCCTGGAAGAGATGCGGGAAAGCTCGAAGCGCCGATATGCCCGGAACGCAGGGGATCTCACCGAACAAGAACTTCGCAACATCCAAAACCGCCATTACGATCTGTACAACATCCCTCATCCTTTCACCGGCATTCATATTACGGAAAAAGGGCTTGACCTGCTGGAGCAATACGTCGCGGACGTCCGGTCGGTCATCGGCAGCCAAGTGCCGCTCGCGATCGACCACTTCGGCCATATCGGACTCGAGGACTGCATCAAGCTGGGCCGGCGCATCGACAAGTTCAACCTCGCCTGGATGGAGGATATGATTCCATGGCAATATACGGACCAGTACGCCCGGCTGTCCCGCGCCGTAACGACGCCAATCTGTACAGGCGAAGACATTTATTTGAAGGAAAACTTCAGGCCGCTTCTCGAAGCCGGCGGCGTATCCGTTATCCATCCGGACGTTCTAACGGCCGGAGGCATCCTCGAAACGAAGAAAATCGGGGACATGGCGCAAGACTACGGCGTTGCAATGGCGATCCATATGGCGGAGAGCCCCATCGCCTGCCTGGCCGCCGCCCACGTTGCCGCGGCAACCGAGAACTTCCTTGCGCTGGAGTACCATTCCTGTGAAGTGGATTGGTGGGACGACATCGTGATCGGCAGCCGCCTCCCGGGCAAGCTGGTGCAAAACGGCTTCATCACGCTGACGGACGCTCCCGGACTCGGTATCGATGATCTGAACGACGAGGTGCTGGCCCAGCATCTTCACCCGAAAATCGGCGGTCTCTGGGAGTCTACGGATCAATGGAATCATCATTATTCCAACGACCGGCAGTGGAGCTAACGCTCCGCTGCTTTTTTTCTTGCACCATTAAAAAAGATCGTCCTGGCGGCATAGCCGGTCAAGACGATCTTTTCAAATTAGCGGGCGGCGGAATCGCGGGTCATCTTGGCCGCTGCCTCCATCAAGCCGGTAATATAACCTACGCCGAACAAGCGGCCGAGCAGCTCATACCCCGGATTCTCGTTGCTTTCGCCTTCCATGGTCGGCACGTGGTCCGGCCTGGCCGGACCGTCAAAGCCAACCTCGTAATACGTCCTCATCGCTTCGAGCATATCCGTCTGACCATCGTCGTGGAACGTCTCCTCGAATTTATCCGGCGAGCCCTTCACATCGCGGAAGTGGACGAAGAACAGCTTCTTCTGGTCGGCGAACTGACGGATGACCGCCGGAATATCCTCGCCGGCTGTCGCCAGCGTCCCCTGGCACAACGTAATGCCGTTGTAAGCGCTTGGCACCAGATCGATAGCCCGCTGCAGCGCGGCCGCGCTCGTCAGAATCCGCGATACGCCTCGGATCGGCGTAATCGGCGGATCGTCCGGATGAAGCGCCAGCTTCACCCGAGCCGTTTCCGCGACGGGAACGATGTTTTCCAGGAAATAATGGAGATTCTCCCACAGCTGCTCCTCCGTCACGATGCCGGCTTCCGTCAGCGGCGCATTCGCCATCAGACTATGGTCGTAGCTGGAGACGAGCGCCCCGCCCCGCGTCCGGGTTGTCGTCGACGTACGGAACCAGTTAAATTGCGCCATGAAGTTATAGCAGAGCACGGGAATGCCGGCGGCTCCCATATTCACAATCAACTGCTGAAACATCTCGATCTCCTCGTCGCGGCCGGGCGCCCCTAACTTAATCTTGTTGCTGGGCGGCATCGATTCAAGGACGGACAGCGTGAATCCAAAATCCGCATAACGCTGCTTCATTCGGATCAGCGGCATCAAATCCCAAGGCTTCTCCGTTGGCTCTTCCCACGGCAGCCCGCTAACCGCGTAGTTCACGTTCATCTGCTTCGCCAGATGCCACAGCTGACTTGGCTTGGATGGAAGAAATTCCGCAAGCTGCATCTCGTTCACCCCCGCATTCTATCGCTTATCTGCCTGCTTTGGCCGCCAATTCCTTGCCAAGCTTATCGATCTTGTTAAAGGCTTCTTCGATGGACTGCTGGCCGAATGTCACCGCGTCCATCTCTTTCTTATAAGCATCCACCCATTCCGTAAAGCCAGGGGCCGGGGAATAGAACGGCAGCGCTTTATCGACGGACAGGTCGTAAATTTCTTTGCCCAGCTTATCCTTGGCCTCCAGATTCGGTTCAAGCTTCTTGTAGATATCCGGGTTGATCGGAATGCCGCGGGTCAAAGCAAGCGCATCGCCCGCCGCTTCGTCGGTAATAAACCATTTGACGAATTTTTTGGCTTCTTCCTTGTTCTGCGAATTGGTGCTGACGCTGAGGAAAATCGTTGATTGCGCCCAGCCCCCGCCTGCAGGGCCGGTCGGCATATTGACGACGCCCACCTTACCCGGCATCAGCTGCTCGAGCGCGCTGACCGAGCCGGTTGTTGCGCCGCGGGTCATCACCACTCCGCTGGCCATCGGGTCGGCTTGCGGATCGTTCTCCAGGAAGGCGGCGGACTGCTCCGCCGGCGGCACGATTTTATCCTTGCGAAACTGTTCGTAGGTTTGATAGAACGTCATAAACAAGTCCTTGTCGAGTGTAAATGTTTTCCCCCCGTCGGACATGATCGGAGGTTTCCCCATCGCCGTCTGATAGTAGTTGAAGAAATCCCAGGTTGTCGTATCGCCGATCGGATATTTGCCTTCCGGCAGCTTGGCTCGGGCGTCCCTTGCCCATTGGAAGTACTCGTCGTACGTCCAGTCCTTATGCGGCAGCGGAATGCCATATTGCTCGAGCTCGACCTTGTTGAAGGCGGTACCTTGCGCATTCTGGCTGAGCGGGATGCCGTACAGTTTGCCGTCGATCTTCAGGTTCTCAATCACGCCGGGATCCACGATGCCGGTCAGATCGATATCCGACAGATCCTCCAACTGCCCCCGACTGACGTATTCCTGCAAGTAAGCGGCGTCCATCTGAAGCACGTCTGTCATCGTTTTGGATGCCGCTAAAGTCGGCAGCTTCTGCCAATAAGCCTCCCAGGCCATATACTCGGGTTTGAACTTCACGCCGGGGTGTTGCTGCGTATAAAGCTCCAACGCTTTCTGCGTCGCTTCGTGACGGGCATCGGTCCCCCACCACATGATGCTGAGCGTCTTCTCTCCGCTGGCTCCCCCGTTTCCGCCGCCGTTTCCGCCGCCGCTTCCTCCGGAATTTCCTCCGGCACTGCCTCCCCCTCCGCCGCCGCATGCCGTAAGGGCAAGAAGCAGGGCCAGCAGAAGGGCGGACGCGCTCATCCATTTCATTTTGCTCATCCTCGTATTCCCCTTTCATTTATCGAATTCAGGCCATAGACTTCATTTCGAGGCGGCTTCCTTAGCCTTTAAGCCCCGTCGTTGCGATTCCTTCCACGAAATGCTTCTGAGCGAACAGGAAGATGAGCGCGGAAGGGATGACGGACAGCAGCGACATCGCCAACAACTGCCCCCATTGAATTTCAAACTGATCGATGAACCCCCGAAGCGCCAGGCCAACCGTAAATTTATCGACCGAGCTGAGATACAGCACCTGTGAGAAGAAGTCGTCCCAGCTCCAAATGAAGGTGAAGATCGCTACCGTGACGAGTGCCGGCTTGATGAGCGGGAACACGATCCACAGGAAGATGCCGTAGACGGACGCGCCGTCGATTTTCGCCGCCATATCCAAATCTCGGGGGATCCCCCGGATGAACTGGACGAGGAGGAAAATGAAGAACGCGCCGCCGCCGAAGAAATGCGGCAGCACCAGCGGAACATAACTGTCCACGAAGCCAAAGTTGTTGAACAGGATATATTGCGGAACAACCGTAACTTGACCGGGCAGCATCATCGTCAGCAGAAGAATCGAAAACCAAAAGCCCCGCAGCTTGAAGTTCAGCCGCCCGAAGCCGTAGGCGACGACGGCGGCGGTCAACACGCCGCCTATTACGTTCCCCACCTCCATCAGGAGCGTATTGCCGAAGAAATGGGCGAACGTATACTCGTTGGAGTAATGCCAGCCGTTGCTGTAGTTCTCCCAGATCGGCGTCTTCGGCCATAACGTCGGCAGGCTCAGCTCCTCGGTTCTTTTCAGTGAAGCGCCAACCCACCAGATGACCGGATACAACATGAGGAGCGAGAATAAGGTCAGGAGCAGATGATGGAACAGCTTGGTGCCCAGCTTCATTTCGCGTCTCCCCCTTCCGATTCGTAGAACACCCAGTATCGGGATGCGGCGAAGTTAATCAAGGTCAACAGCCCGACGATCGCCAGCAGGATCCAGGCCAGCGCCGAGGCATAACCCATTTGGTAATGCTTGAAGGCTTTCTCGTACAGGAATAAAGCGTACACATAAGTGGAGTTGACCGGTCCGCCTTTGGTAATGATGAAAGCGGAGGTGAAAGTTTGGAATGAACCGATCACGCCAAGAATTAAATTAAAGAACATGACAGGAGACAGCATCGGAAGCGTGATACTGAGGAATCGGCGGAACTTGTTCGCCCCGTCCACCGCCGCAGATTCGTAAAGCTCCTGCGGGATCTGCTTCAGTCCGGCCAGAAAGATGACCATCGTTGAGCCAAACTGCCACGTATTCAGCAGAATGAGCGTTCCGAGGGAAGTATCCGGGTTGGTGATCCAGCCGGCGCCCTGGATGCCGAACCAGGCGAGCACCTGATTAATGTAGCCGTCCAGTCCGAACATATTACGCCATAACGCGGCAACGGCGATGCTTCCGCCAATCAAGGAAGGGAAATAAATCGCCGTCCGGTACAGATTCATGCCCCTCAACTTCTGGTTCAGCGCCATGGCGACGAGGAGTGAAAACAGCAGCTTCAACGGTACCGAGAACAATACGAACGTAAAGGTCACGCCAAGCGACTTCGTAAAGGTTGAGTCATTTGTGAAGATATTGACGTAATTGCTCGTTCCCGTCCAAACCGGGTCTTCCAACAGCGAATAATCGGTGAAGGACAGGTACAGCGATTGGGCGATCGGCCATAACGTCAACAGCAGAAAGCCGATGAGCCACGGGGATATAAAAACATAACCGGCCAGATGAGTTGCACCGGTCTTTACGCGCTTTCGGACGGCGCGGCCAGCTTTTCCAGCCTCTTTAACGGCATTGGTTTGTGCAGCCATCCTTTGACTCCTCCCCTCTTGCGATACACCATGTGATCCATGAATGTTGTAGTACTACTGTATTCGAAGGCGGTTTCACGATTGAAGGTGACGAAATTATGAAAATGTTTGATTTTTTAAAATCGTGGAATTTTCCGGGAGCCTCCATGGCATCGGTGGGAAAAAATTATGATTTAACGGGAAAATGCCTTAAGAAAGTCGCATCGACAAATCGTCGGTCGTCCCTAACAATAAAGTCATGTCAAACGGCAAGGGTTCAACATTTCTCTGCGAAGTGGAGGCGTATCCATGAAATTCGATCATGCGGAAGACCTTATTCAATTGACGCCGCTGTGGAAAGGCGAACGGTTTGAGAATGGACGGCCGAAGGTGCCGGCTGACGTCCTGCGAAGAATTCGAAAGATAACGCTGGAGGAAGCATGGGGGCCGCTCTGGCACCGGGGGTATACGTTTCAGTTCGAAGGCGACTTCAAGATCATTCATCCGGATCAGGTAATGGTCGGGCGGGCGGTTACGGCCGTCATGGTGCCGAAGCGTCCCGATCTGCACGAGACGCTGCTGAATTACGGTCATGAGCAGGAGGGGCGGAAAGGTTTCTTTAATCAATGGGTCATCGATTCCTTAGTGGAAGATGACGTTGTTGTCGTCGATATGTTTGACAAAATCCATCTGGGAACCTATGTCGGCGGAAACTTGTCTACGGCCATCTCAACCCGCACCAAGCGGGGGGGTGCCGTGATCTGGGGCGGTATCCGCGACAATCAGCAGGTGGCGGAAATCAAGAACATTAATGTCTACTACCGCGGCAGCGACCCAACCGCCATCGGCGATGTCACGATGGTGGGCATGAACGTGCCGACCCGGATCGGCAAGGCAATTTGCCTTCCTGGCGACGTGGTGCTCGGAACGCCGGCAGGGGTCATCTTCATCCCTCCCCATCTTGCCGAGCTGACGGCGGAGCAGGCGGAGAAATCGCAGGTCCGCGACGTATTTGGCTTTATTCGTCTGAAGGAGGGCGTCTATTCCACCGCACAGATCGACGCCTCATGGCCAATCTCGTTGTGGGAAGACTTCATCCAGTGGTTCCAAAGCGACGAGGCGGCTGCCGAATACCGCCATTTAACCTGGGAGAAGGAGCTGGAGGAGGCGCGCCGGAACGAGCAGGACGGCCCCCGTTCCGACGTACGTTTATAGAGGCGGAGAATCAAGAAGCAGGAAGCGGACGTTGCACCGCTTCCTGCTTTATTTGTGAATCGACTCCCGATACTCGCTCGGCGAGACCCCTACTTTCTTCTTGAAAATTTGACTGAAATAGCGGGAATCCTGGTAGCCGACCTTCTCCGCGACTTCATAATTTTTGAAATGGGTGGTCCGGAGCATTTCCTTCGCTTTGTCGATGCGGATGTCGGTCAGATGCTCGATGAATGTCTTGCCGGTGTTCGTCTTGAAGAGCAGGCTCAAGTAGGTTGGCGTCATATACACCTTTTGCGCGACACTTTGCAGCGAGGCGCGCTGGCACTCCTGCTCCATGTAGTGGAGGGTCTTCTTAATGATGCTGCGATGGTTCTCCTTCTGGCCAGGGGAAGCCACCTTCCAGAGCTCGGTCAGAAATCGGCAGACGTACGCCTTAAGCTCCTCGAACGTGCCCAACTTCACCAGAAATGTCGCTTCAAAAGGCCTGTAAGCGCCTACATTTTGTTCGTCAGCAAGCACCCTTCTTTCCATTCCGACCAATAGACGGATCGTCAGCTCATACATGCTCTTGATGTCGATCGGTCCATCCTCCAGCACGGCGGAATAGAACCCTTCCACCGCCTCCGCAATCTCTTCTTCCGAGTCGGCCGCACGGAAATGATCATACAACTGCTTCTCCTTCTCCGCCGGATAGCAGCTGATCGGCTCCAGCCGAAGAAATTCGCCATAATGGATCATTTGCCCGGTTCCGCTGTAGAACTTGTTCTGCAGCGCCCACGAAGCTTGCCGATAGGAACGGTGGACGTCTCTTAAATGGCTGCACGGCTTCCCTACCCCGATGCTTACGGGGAATTCGAACCGTTCGCTGAGAATCTCCTGCAGCCGCTCAAGCACCTCCTTGGATACCCAAGAGAACAACAGCCCAATTCGCCCTTCCCCGTCAAGAAAAACGATGCTGCTCCCCGGCATCCGATGCTGAAGGGAGTCTCGCATCAGCTCCAGAGAAGTCAGCTTGTCATGTTCATGATCTGCAGGAGCGGTCGGCTCCAACAGCGCAATGGTGGGAAATGTGTAGTATGGATTCAAATGAAGCCTGTTCAGGCTTTCCTTCAAATCCGCCTTGGCTTCCGCGTTCCCGGATACCAGAACCCGCAGGAGACGGTCACTCATCCAAGTCGTGATCGCCTGGTGGTCCATCACAAGCCGTTCATTCAACATGCTCTTTCCCCCTTATGAAAAAAAGATGACGAGCGAGACTCAGATTCTAGTCCAATTGAATGAATTTGTAGGCGTGCATATGCTCGATAAACGCTTCCTCCGCAACGTCGCCGTCCCCTGTTCGGAGGGCGTCAATCAACATCCGGTGCCAATCGGCCAGCATCTCCGTTGTAGAATGCCGATTGGAGATGGCCATAAAACGCATCACCTTCGTTCGCATGTGGTTCCAGAGCTCGAGGATGGCTTGATTGTCGCAACGCTTGTAGAAGAAACCGTGAAAGTCCATGTCCAGCTCGAGTATGCTTAACGTGTCGCCTTGCCCGACGGCCTCCTCCATCCTCTGAATCATCGCTTCCAGCGCGGTATAATCCGCCTCCGACAAGGTTGGCATGGACGTGCGAACGGCGTACCCTTCGATGATTTCACGAAGAACAAACAGATCGCGGATCTCCTTCGACGTAATGTTGGATACCACGGACCCTTTATTCCGAATGCCGATGATCAATCCTTCCTGCTTCATCCGTTCCAGCGCTTCCCGTACAGGCGCCTGGCTGACTTGGAACTGGCCCGCGATCTCCAGCACAAGCAGCCGAGTCCCCGGGCCAAGTTCACCGGTGAGGATTTTGCGTTTCAAGGTTGCATAAATTTGTTCGCTTATGGAATTCACCAGCGGGACGAACTCGTTGATTGGCATCCTACTCCGTCTCCATTCGATTATCGTTTATCGATTATCGATAATTCGTTTGCTTCCATTGTATGAGAGGACCCGCGCATCTGATACCGGAGATCGCAAAAAAAGTCCGCGAAGCTCTCGCTTCACGGACAGATACGGGACTTCTCTATTTCAGAGGTTATGGTTATTCCTGATCAAAATAAACGATTTTCCCCGTCTCTGCGGATTGATAAACCGCCTCCAGAATTTGAGACACGACCATCGCTTCCCTCGGTTTAACCAAGGGTTCAGTGTCGTTCACGATGCTGTGAATCCACTGTTTGGCTTCATACTCGAAATCGGTCAGTTTTTCCCCGCGGAACAGTTCCCTTGCATTCGGATCGACATCAAGCTGATTCAAGAACAAGCTTCCGTCCCGCTCTCCATTAATCCGCAGTTTATTGTGATTGAAATCCGCGCCTCCCTTCGTTCCGCACAGCAGGTTGCCGCCGCCGTCCGCCAGGTTCAGGGCCCAACTCGTTTCAATGATGACCGTAGCGCCGTTTCTGAATTTCACATATCCAAACGCGGAATCTTCAACCTCAAATTGGTTGGGATCCCAGGACCCCCATTCGTTTGCGGCATTTTCGGTCTGCTTCAGCTTATGGAAGACGCTGCCGACGACGCTTTCCGGTTCATAGTTATCCATCAGCCAAAGGATGAGATCGAGGGAATGAGTGCCGATATCGATCATGGGACCTCCCCCCTGCTGTTCTTTATCCAAAAACACGCCCCAGGTCGGTACGCCTCTTCTTCGGGTCGCAACGGCTTTGGCGAAATAAATTTCTCCCAGTTCCCCGGCTTTGATCATCTTTTTTAACAGCTGGCTTTTGGCGCTGGACCGGCTCTGGTATCCAACGGTCAGCTTCTTGCCCGTTCGCAGCGAGGCCTCGTACATCGCTTTCGCTTCCGCGCCGGTGACGGCCATCGGCTTCTCGCACATGACATGTTTACCGCTTTCGAGCGCATCGATGGAAATTGAGGCGTGCGAACGGTTCGGGGTTAACACATGCACGACTTCGATCTCTTCCAGCGCCAGCAGTTCCTTGTAGTCCGTAAACACCTTGGCTTCCGGCGTTCCGTATTTCTTCGCCGCGGCTTCGGCTCTTTCCGGGATCAAGTCGCAGAATGCGACCATCTGTACGTTTTCCACCTTCGCTAAACTCGGCATATGTTTGTCATTTGCAATCAATCCGCAGCCGATGATCCCTACTTTTACAGTTCTCACAGACTCACCTTCCTTCCGTTATTTGAATTCCACCGTTCGGTGTTCCTTATGGGCGATATAGGCCGCTTCCAAGAGCTCCGTCAACTTCGTCCCCGCTTCCAGTCCGAACGGCATCGGCTTGTCATCGAGCAAAGCATCCACCCATTGCAGGATCGGAGCCGGCTGCTCTGCCGGGAGTTGATTCGGTGAGACCCATCCGCCAAAGGGGATATCGAGCTTCTTCGAAGTGACTTTAACGGTATGATCCGAGATGATCAAAGTGCCCTCGGTCCCGTAAATTTCAAGAGCGGAAGGCGTTCGGTACGTGACCAGGCTGGTCTCCACCAGGGCGACCGCGTTGTTGGCGAACTCAATGGAGCACTGCGCATTATCCTCCACAGCACGATGGGTGAAATAATGAAACATGGAGGTGACTCGCTTGGGCTTGCCCAGATACCAACTGGCGAGATACATCGGATGGCAGCCTAAATCCATCATAGCCCCGCCCCCGGTTTGCTTCTCGTCATACCAGTACTCCGGCAGCCAATTGTTCAAAGCCCCGTCGTGGCCGTTCCGAATGCGCAGAAGCGTTACGTCTCCTAGAATCCGATCCTCGATCAACTGCTTCGCGAATAATTCGGGCGGTCTGGTGCGAGCGGGAAAGGAAATGCCAAACTTGACGCCCGCTTGGCGCACGGCTGCCGAGATCCGGTCGCATTCCTCCGTGGTCAGCGCCATCGCTTTCTCGGTGAAAATATGTTTGCCGGCCTGAGCGGCAGCGACCATGACGTCCGCATGCATGCTTGTCGGGGCATCCACCACGACGCCATCGAGATCTTCCCGCCGCAGAAGAGCGTCCAGATCCGCCTCAAAGTCCGCTCCCAATCGGGCGGCCCATTCCCTTCCGCGTTCGGGTTCTTCGTCCCAGACCGCCGTGATCTTCACCTTGCCATGGGATTGCAGCCTTCTGGCATAATCCTCTGCATGCACATGCCATTTGCTTAACATTGCGACGTTCAACATGCCTGTTCCCTCCTTCGTCTTGATCCTGAGTTTGGTTAGAACCCGACGTCATCTCGTTCCGCTGCTTTTTGGGCCACAAATTCCGCCATTTCCTCCACACCGGCAGCTCTGAATTTCTCTTGAATTTCATGCAGGACCTTCAAGGCTTCTTCCTCCGTGCCCGCAAAAAGAGCCTTCTTGAATTCATCTTCAAAATTCAGGCTGCTCGTTTTATCGATGAATTCCTGATATTTCGGCCATTCTCTGGCAAGGTAGCTGGCGCTGACTTTATCGATGATTTTGATCGGCATTTTGGCCGAGAAGCTCTCCTCCAGCTTCTGCCACTGCGTCTTCTTATCCTCAGGCGTTGGCCATGTAACGGAATCGGAGAATGCGCCAATGAACCTTCCCGGAAGATAATTGAGCCCGGCATCTCTCTTCAGATCCGGATTCTCGTCGAATTGCTTCTTCACCTCAGGAATCCATTGGGGAATCCCGTTCTCCAGGGTGTAGTGCGTGCCTTCAATCCCGAAATACGCAAGCAAACGGCCTTCCTCACTGTTGACATAATCAATGTACCGCAAGGCCGCATCGGGATCTTTAATGCTTGCGCTTAAGAATAGAACTGGAAAACCGGAACGGCCGGGCTTTTCCACTTGCGTCCGAATTTCACCGCGCTTATTCTTCATCGGTCCGAGCAGTTCATATTGCATTTCCGGATTCGTCTTGTACAGCGTCTTGGATAACTCCGGCAACATCGGTTGAGCCCCGAATACGGCCAGCTTGCCCGTCGTCAGCTTTTCGTTTGCGGTCGTGCTGGTATTGCTGAAGGCTTCGAGATCAAACAAACCTTCCGATAACAACTTTCTCATGTACAGCAGTCGTTCCTCATGATCTTTGGATTGCGTCCAGTGGATCAGCTTGCCGTCTACCTCGCGGTAGTCCGAAATGTTGTAATCCGTCCAACCGGCAAGGAATTGGCCGTAATCCCATCCATTCCACATCGTTCCTGCCGGGATTACCGGTTTGCCGGCAATATCCTTGAAGCCGCCGTCCCTGATCTTGACCAATAAATCATATAATTCCTCTTGCGTATCGATATCCTCCGCTTTGACATTTAACGCCTTCAGAATATCTCCCCTGGCAAAAAGGCCGTAATTCCAGTTATGAATGCTTTCAGGCGTTCCATCCGGGGTTTCCGTAGGGATGAGATAGGTCTTCCCTTCGAAATCCGGACCATTGAGATCAAACTCGTTAAAATCCTTGGCGATCCCGGTCGTCACTAGTCTTTTTACATTCGGGTATTTATCGAGATAAGGGGTTAAATCCAGAAGTTGGCCTTCCATCGCCGCCTTCTTGATGACCTGCCCTTCCCCTCCGGTCGTAGACCAGAAAGGGGCGTTGACGATATCCGGAACCGTACCGGATGCGAAGATCGTGTTCAGCTTCTCGACTTCGCTGGTCGTGATCGATTCCATCTTTAACGTAACCCCGGTTTTCTCCCGAATTCGCTGAGCGACGGGGTTATTCTCCTGATCCTGCGGGAAACCGGCGCCTCCCCCGTTCCAGGCATTAAGGAAAGAGACCGTGACCGGCTTCATCTCTCCCGTCCCCGTCTCGTTCACGGTCCCCGGCTCATTGGAGCCCGATCCCGCATTCTCCTTCCCGCCCGATCCCATACATGCCGTCATGGTTGTAAATAGCAGTACAGCGATCAGCGGGAGACCCAGAACCCCCTTCAATTTGTTCTTTCTCATACTACACTCCCCTCTCGTTGGATGTTTTTATATAAAAGGCTTGGCCTCTTATATCAACTATTCTTTAAGAGAACCTACCAATACGCCCTTCACAAAATACTTCTGCAGAAACGGATACACGCAAATGATGGGGGTCGTAATAATGATGACAAACGTCATCCTCAAGGCTTCCGGGGTGACGCCTCGCAGCTCCATCTGCGTTTCGGTCATGTTCTGGATGGAAGATCCGCTGTTCCCCGACGTCATCGACTGGAAGGACGCTTCACTGATCATTTTGTTCAGGAACGTCGCAGCAGGCTGCAATTTCTCATTCTGGATGAAAAACTGTCCGGTGAACCAGTCATTCCACACGCCCACCCCGACAAACAAAGCGATGGTGGCCAGCACCGGCATCGAGAGGGGCAGGATAATTCGGGCAAATACCGATAACTCGCTGGCTCCGTCGATTCGGGCCGACTCCGATAGCGCTTCCGGAATCCCGTCGAAGAAGGTTTTCATGATAATCGCGTTAAAA
Source organism: Paenibacillus phocaeensis (assembly GCF_900021165.1). Classification (GTDB taxonomy): domain Bacteria; phylum Bacillota; class Bacilli; order Paenibacillales; family Paenibacillaceae; genus Fontibacillus; species Fontibacillus phocaensis. The sequence continues at coordinate 79,040 of NZ_FCOQ01000029.1, forward strand.
AAGCTGTAAAGGGAGGGCAATACCAGAACCCAAAACGTATTGAGAATGTGGAGTTGCCGGAACAGAATAAAGGTGGGAATCAGGCCCCCGCTGAACAACGTGGTAAAGAAAAAGAAAAACACGATGTACTTTCTTCCAGGCAGGCCTTTCCGCGAAAGCGCATAGGCCAACAAAGCCGTCAAAAACACGGATCCCACCGTGACCACGACGGTTCGAGCAACCGAAACGTAGAACGAATTTAAAATCAGCGGATTGGTGAAGGCCTTCGCATAGTTTTCCAGCGTGAACACTCTAGGAAAAAAATAGATTCCGCCCTTCATCGCGTCGTAGCCGTCATTGAAAGACAAGGCCAGGAAATAAATAAAGGGATATAACGCCGTGGCGCAGAAAATAAACAACACCGTGTAGTTCAGCCCCATATACATCCGATCCGCCGGCGTCAGCCTTTTCGCACCCATGCACACACCTCCTCATACTCCTCGCAGCTTCTTACCATAGCGATACCTCGCTCACACGCCTTGAAATATGATTGACAACCACAATAAGAAGCAAGGAAATCGCCGACTTAAATAATCCGATGGCTGTGGAATAGGCCAATTGCCCTTGCTGGAGTCCGGTTTTTAGCACATACGTATCCAAGATTTCCGAAACGCCTAAGGTCGCCGGGGTTTGCATCAGCCAAATTTGGTCGAAACCCGCGTTCAGGATTCCGCTGAGGGAAAAGATCAGCAGGATGGCGATCGTCGGGGTGAGGCAAGGCAGCGTAATTTTAAATAGCTTGCTCCACCTTCCCGCCCCGTCGATTTCCGCCGCTTCATACAAGTGCGGATCGATATTCGTTAACGCGGCCAAATAAATGATGGAGCCCCAGCCTACCCCTTTCCAAACGTCGGAAATGATGACCAAAGGATAGAATAACTCCGGCTTCCCCATAAAAAAGATCGGATCCAACCCCATCTGATACCGAATGTCATTGATCAGCCCTACGTTCGGAGACAGGATTTTCTGAAGCAAGGTCACGACCACAACCCACGAAACAAAATGCGGCAGGTAGGAAATCGTTTGAAACACTCGCTTGATTTTCTTGTGCATGACCGCGTTCAGCATTAAAGCGAGAATTAAGGGAGCGGGAAATCCGAAGATCAGCTTCAAAGCACTAATGGACAACGTGTTGCGAAGCACCTCGTAAAAGCTGGAATCGTTCAGGAACTGCTCGAAATATTTAAAGCCGGCCCACGGACTCCCCAAGATGCCCAAATTGTATTTGAAATCTTTGAACGCGATTAAAATGCCGTACATCGGATAATAGGAAAACACCAGAAACCAAAGGATAGCCGGAAGCAAAAATAAATAGATATGCCGGAAATACCAGATTTTGCGCAGTCTGCTCGTTCTCATTCGCCGATCACCTCCTAAATCTCTGTCGGATCGCTTCTACAGAACAGTCCATCCATTAACCGGTAGTAAAGCAACTCCCCCTCCTTTGCAAGCGGTTTCATTTATATGTTTATAAATATTCTATATAAATGAATATATTCAATATGCTATAGGAAAAATTCCTAAATCGAGGCTTTAACGAATGATCATCCACAAAACATAATGAGCATGTTTAATATATACATTTATAAATCCAAACTAAAAAGAGGGCGTCCCAATAGTAAACTTGGGAACACCCTTTCTTTAGGCATAACAAACTTAACGCACCGACGCAACGATGATCCTAACCGTCTCCCCTTCCGAAATTCCCGAGGGCCGGACCGAGTAAGTGTCCACGGCTGCCGGGACAATGGCGGTTTCGGCATAGTGTACATCATAAGGAGGAAATGCGCCGATTTTGCTGTAAATCGTAATCTGCCCTCCTTCCACAAGGTTCAGCATCTGTACACTGTCCTTGCAGGCCAGCTCTACCGGCGTCGAAAAGGTGTAGCGGATTGTCTCGATGAACTGCCGGGAATGCAGGCCGGTTCGCTCCACTTTACGATGTTCCGATTCTTCCAGCACCTCCCCCTGATGAATGAGATTCTCCTTGACCCAAGGGGTGTCCCAATCCCATTGAATATTCTTTAGCCCGTGCTCCAGATGGGTGGGGCGAGGGAGACCGTCCAAGCCCATGCGGCCCCAATCCCAAAGCTTGAAAGTAAAGATATAAGGGGTCGCACTAATCTCCAACACCATGGTATCCTTGCCCGAACAGTGGATGGTGCCTGCAGGAATCAGCACATGATCATGCTTGTTAACCGGAATTTTGTTGACATACTCCTCTGCCGGGAAGGGCGCCTCACCGCTGTTCGCACGGTACAGATCGCTCGCCATGCGTTTGCTGTCCACATTTTCTTTGAGTCCCAGATAAACGTAAGCCTCTCCGTTTTCGGCCGCGTCCAAGATATAGTAGCTCTCGTCTTGGGTGTAATGCATACCGAAGGTCTGTTGGATATATTCCGTCAGCGGATGGACCTGGAGAGAAAGATTCCCGCCCCCCATCGTGTCCAGTAAATCGAACCGGATCGGGAATTCCACCCCGAACCGGGCGTGAACCCGTTCGCCCAGCAAATGACGGGCGCGGAACAGCACCAGGTTCATCGCCGGAATCTCCAAAGTAACCTGCCCGAAACGCAGCAGCAAGCTGTTCTCTTCCGGCACGCCGTCAAAACTCCAGGCATAGTTCGGCGGTCCTTCGGGCAACCCGAAGTTCTCCTTCATCCACTGTCCGCCCCATACCCCCGGATCAAAATAAGGCTTCAGACGAAACGGCCGCGAAGCCGCCGCTTTGAGAGCGGAGCGAAAGGCGTTCCCGGACACCATGTTTGGACGGCCCGGCGAGGTCGTTTCAATCAGATAATCCAGGCTCCCCAGTAGCTCGGTTTTATGCCGGTCCGCCATGCGCCACTCTACAAAAAAACCGCGTCTGTATTTTTCCAGGATGGGCGCATCGGGATTGTCGGCCAGCCAGTTCGGCATTCCCCGACGATAGCGCAGTTGAATTTCCCAGCGGGGCAAATCCAGGTAGACCAGCATATCCCCTTTGGTCACGAGCGACGCGCCTGTTCCATAGAGGAATATCGGACCATCGGATCGTTCGATTTCTGTCCGCAACGCATCCAGGGAGGCTGGGTCAAAGCAGCTTTCCAACCTGCCATAAAACATGACGCCGAATACCGGGTCTTGCGGCAAGCTGGGGGCAAGCCTCTGTTCCAACTGCGGCGGCGGCAACAGGCAGGCTTCACAGTCCAACATCCGCACCGGAGACAGAAGCGCCAACTCCTTAGCGACCTCCTCTTTGTCTGTTCCCGGATACAAATCAAAAACAAACACCCGATATTTATCCATATGTTGCCTTAACTCTTTCCGAATGGCTCCCCACCCCGAAAAGGCGTGGTTATCCCAGCCCTGAATATCCAGTACCGGCTCCAAGTCATAGTTATGGTATTTCCCGTATTTCATATCTAAAGTGCTCCTCATTGTTAAATATAGAATGCGGGCAATCCCTCGTTATAAGCCTCGCAAAGGCGCATAGCCGCCTCGGTTGTCTGCTGCTCCCGTGCGGACAGCGTAAAAGCAAATTCATAGAAGCCGCCCAAGTCTACCTTGAAGTTGGTCTCCCAGAAGTTGTTCATGGCCCAGGCGAAGGTCTCTCCTCGGTTCAGTTCCCAATTGTCGCCGTCGCAAAGCCGGATTGGTTTAGCTTCAAGGGAGCCAAACGTAATCAAAGGCGTGTCTTTGACGGCGACCACGACCTGCCGTTTACCGGCTTCCATCACCAGTCCATTTTGGATCAGATAAAATTCCATATTGCTTCCCGGCAGTTGATCGATTCCCGGGCGTAAGAGGCAACCGGTTTTGTCCACATACTTTACCTCCTCGTCGCCCGCGGTGAACGGCAGCGACACATAAAGGTTTTCCGGCTCCCACACGCTATCTTTGTGGATGCGCACCATGGCCTCGATTTTATTGATTTCCCGGTACAGCTTGAGGAACACTTTGTAGAACCGTGTGCCCTCCAGGCTGTAGTCGAGTTGCAGAGAAACAAACAAGGGCCCGCTCTCAACTATCTGGATATCCGTCAGATGAGATTCATACCGTCTGGTTGCCGGGGACTTGCGGTTGCGTCCCATTCGCCGACGCTCCTCCGTCGGGTTGGTACGGATATCTGTAACCTCGTAAATTCCGGTAAAAGGGGCGTAAGCGGCATCCTGCCGAACTAGATTCTTCCCGCTCGTACGGTCAATGATCGAGGTAATCCCCCGTTTTTGATCAAACTCCACCCGGTAGTGCGTGGTCTCCACGCAGTCAACATCTTCCCGCGGCACACCGGGCTGCAGTACATCGGCGATCCCCTCCGCGCCAATATGCGCATGGCTCCGGGAGGTTTGATTATTGTACCGGCCAGTCGCGCGCACCCCGACGTTGCGTTCCTCTTTGGGCCCCAGGTTGAGCGGGATTTCGATCTCGTAAGCGCGGGCGATTCTCTTTGCCTGATGTTGGATGACCTCACCGGTCGCCAAATCAAACACTTCGATCGGAACATCAAGGCTATAGTTCAACCCGCCGACATACTCCCAAAACTCAATATAGATTTTGGCGGTCGTCTCTACCGGAATGTCGTGCGGATTTAGGATCCGAAAGTGCTGCGGCCGGTCTTGCCGGATGGCCACCTCTCCTTTCTTCGCTAAAATCCGGTCCAAGTTGTCCGCCGCTTCGGTATTGCCATTGATGGCGTAGGCTGATTTTTTTTGCTCCAGCTCCCCGACCAAGGTTTCCCAAGGTTCCGATACGGAGGAAGAATAACCCCAGGTATGCTCGCTGTAGAGGATCAGATTTTCCGCCGCTTTCCGCATCAGGTCGGCATCGCCAAGGGCGGAATCCGGATCCAGCTTCTTGCAAAGATGGTACTTTCGCTGTCCTTCCCGAAATACCTTGACCACTGCCGGGGTAGATCCGACACCATCCGCCCACCAATCGTTCCAATCCCCCCGGTAAACCGGAATGTCCTTCCACGCCGCTTCCAGATGGTCAAAAAACTGATCCAGCGTGGACATGTGTACTTCCAGCGTTCCGGCGTACTTCCGGTTCAGCCAAGCGACCCGATCGGCAATCTTTGCGTTTGGCGGGGCATTGTCGGTAATCGCGCCCGAAATCATGAAAGGCACAAAATCGCCAGGGTACCCCTCCTCCTCCAGATTTTGCAGATAGCGCTCCAACCGTTCATTGAGGATGGCTAACTCGACTTGCTCCGTATCCTCGGGGCTGGTGGTCATAAGCTGGCTTCCTCTGAGCTTCTTGCCCACTTCATCGTGAATCATATAGGTAGAAGCCGCATGAGGCGAGAAACAAAGCTCGTTACCAAAGTGGTAATGCTCACCGTTCCATACCAGCACCTTCTTTCCGGATGGTCCCTGCCAGTAAAAGGGGGTCTGTTTTTTATTTAGGGGGAACATTCCGTGATGGGGATGCAGGCAGGAAAACAGGCGCTCCACGCCGCACTCCCGCAGCACATCGGCATACCCCCAGGCAAACCCGTTGATATCGGCGCTCATCCCGCTGCGGATCGGATAACCAACCCGCTCGCCATAGGCCTTGGCTTGAATCGTACAATCGTATAGAACCTCCCGGCTGACAAGCTCGGTCAAATTCAAATAATTGCCTGAAAGTCCAATCCGTCCTGCCCGTACATATTTTTCAAAGTCCGTAATATATTCCGAAGGCGCATGATCATAAAAGTTTTTGACCTGCCAATGATTTTCACACTGCCAAACAAAGCCTTTGCGATCTTCGTTGCCGCTGCGGTCAACCTCCCTCAAAATATCCACGGCCTGTTTTATAAAATCGTAATGATAATGGATAATTTTATCCTGACGCTCGGTGTAGCCAATATCAGTGTGAGAGTGGTGGATAAGGAACACCTTCCATTTTTTCGACAGCTTCACATAATCAACTCCGTTCATTAAAATTATTTGCTCTGGTAAGCATACCCGGCTTCAAAGTGCTTGTTCAGCAAGAAAAAGAGCAGCAATGTGGGAATGGAGGCCACCACGCAGGCCATAAGAATCACCGGCACATTCGCTTTGTCCATAAGGGTAATCGCAGCCATTACCGGACGGATTTCCCGGGATTTGGTAAAGGTCAGCCCAAACATAAGCTCATTCCACACCCAGTTGAACTGGGTCAGGAACACAACGGACAGCGGGGCGATCGACATCGGGACAAAGATGTGCCCCAAAATTTGCAGGCTGTTGCAGCCGTCGATCCTTGCCGATTCACAGATTTCCTTGGATATGCCGAGATAATAATTTCGCAGGACAAACATACAGAAGGGCACGCAGATGGCGGTATAGAACAAAATCATCCCTAATTGGGTATCGTACAGGTTCGTGGCCGTCAATCCCTTGTAAACCGGGATCAAATAAACCTGGAACGGGAAGATGGTCCCGCTGTAGATAAATAAGAACCAGAGCATGGGCCGTTTGATCTTAAGATGGGCGATGGCATAAGCTGCCAGGGTAGCGATAATGACGGCCGCCCCGGCCGAGGCCGTGGCATACAGCAAGCTGTTGAGCATTCCCTTGACGATGCCGAAGGGGCCGGCGAGTGCCTTTACATTTTCGACAAGGCTGATTGCCTGCGGCAGATCCCAAAAGTTGCTTAGGTTATATTCCTGCTTTTTCTTTAACGTCCCGAAAATAGCGAAGACCGCCGGGAAAATCCATAGAATAGACAGAATCATCAGCACCGCATTGACGGCGATTTTTCCGTTGCTTACTTTTTTCATATCGAGGGCTCTCCTTTCGCGCTTCGCTCAGGCCGTCCGGTCGGTGTCTCCGAAGGTGTTGCGGATATTGAAATAGGAGACGATCAGGATGATCATCGTGAGTACCACAGCCACTGCCGCCCCCACACCAAACTTGCCGTGGATAAAGGACTCCTGGTACATCGTCAACGCCAAGGTTTCGGAAGTTCGGTAAGGGCCGCCCTTCGTCATGACCCAGATCGAGTCGAACACCTTAAAACTGTTCACAAGCGACATTAGCAACACAACCACCGTGGTGGGCTTGAGAAGCGGCAAAATCACCTTGTTGTAAAGCTGGATCGTCCGCGCGCCTTCAATCTTGGCCGCCTCAATGGGGGAATCGGGAATGGTGGTTAGCCCGGTGATGAAAAGAATGGTGTTCAAACCTACGCCTTGCCATGTTCCCATCAAAATCATAATAAATGTATTTACATAAGGGATGGCCAGCCAATCCCGAACCAACCCCTCAAATCCCAGCAGGCCAAACAATTGGGGGATGCCGTATTTCGAAAGAATGGCCACCATGATAATGCCTCCGATGGTGCCTGACAGCGCCGTAGGATAATAAAAAATATTTTTAAACCCGCCGACCCAAAAGCTGTTCGTAATCAAAATGGCCAGCAGCAGCGGCAGCGCCAATGTAAACAAAAGGGAAAACACAACCCAGATGACGGTGTTCATCAACGATATTTTGAAGTTTGCATCCTGAAACAGATGAGAGTAGTTATCCATTCCCACAAACCGCATGGCGGAAAATCCGTCGTATTCAAAGAAGCTGAGACGCAGGGTATACACAATGGACGTGACAAAGAAGACGGAAACCAGCAAAACCGCCGGCAGCAGATACAGATAATTCGTCCAAACGAAGCTGCTTTTCTTCAAAGGAACCCCCCCATTCAGCCGAATACTTCGTCCGCCTTGGCCTGTATGTTATTCAGTACAGCGTCGATATCCGCACCGCTGTACATAAAGCGAGAGAGTTCATCAAGGGCCGTATTGCGCAAATCCTCGGGTGTATTCTCATAAAAGCGAAGCATGAGCTGGTAATGGGCGGAATCACCGGTCATCTCCAAAATGCGCTGAATCGTCTGATTTTCCACGGATATCGCACTTAGGTTGGCAATGCCGTGGTCGTTGACCATCACCGTTTGGGTTTCGGGTTTGTAGAAGCTGCGCAGTGCGGCAAGAGCCTGCTCCTTGGAGGCGCTGGCCTCGGTGACGACAATCGGCGAAGCTTCGAAGAAGATCGTCCCCTTTCCCCCATTCATGCTGGGCAGAACAAAGGCATCGATATTCGTTCCGGGCTCCATGCCGTAATCGCTCTGCAAACCGGTTACGGTAGGGCTGTCCTCCAACATCATGGCCACGACGCCCGTAGCAAACTCCTTGTGGAGGTCGCTGTAGACAATCGGTTCCCCAAAATAACCTTTATCGAACATCTCTCTCCAGATCCCCATCACTTCCTTTACAGCCTCGTCAGTGTAGGGTTTGGTGCCATCGCAGAGATCCAAATACAGATGAGGATCATAGGCGGCGATCAACTGTTGAAACCAGATGAAGCTGGCCCATGAATCGTTTTTCAAACCAATCGGGGTGACGCCGCTGGCCTTGATCTTCTCGCAAGCTTCCAGAAACTCTTCGAATGTGGTGGGAACCGCCACGCCGGCCGCCTCAAACACCTTCACATTATAAAGAACGGACGCATAGCGGAGACTGTAAGGAGCGGCGTACACCTTTCCGTCCACCGTGAAAGCTTCCTTGACGTCAGCGGCAACACCGTCGGCGATGTAGTGGTCCCATTCCGCAGACAAATCCGCCAGCTTGCCGTTCTTGGCCAGAGTTTCCAATTGGGGGCCGCTCCACCAGGTAAACAAGCCCGGAGCGCCAGGGTCGTCAATCGTTTGTTGGATGGAGGTCTGATAGGCCGCTACATCCGGATAATTGGTGAACACGACCTCAATCCCCGAATCCTTCTGCCAGACTTCGGACAAGCGAGCCGCCTTTTCCGCATCCCCCATTTTATCCAGCCAAAACTCTACTTTTCCGCCGGTCTGGGTGGGTGTATGCTCCGTTTTCGCCGAATTTCCGGGGTTTCCGGAGGGATTCCCTCCACCGCATGCCGCAAGGCTACCCGCCATAAGGGAAACGGCAAAAATTAGAGTCAGCATTTTTTTACCAGGCATTGCATCATCCTCCTCAAAGTTATGTGAGTCAGCGTTAGATTCCCTGCTTCGCAGCCGTTGCCTGATACCCTTTCAGGTAAGCAGCGCCAATGATTCCGGCATCATTGTTCAGTTTGGCGATCGCCATTTGCGGCAACGGAACCTGCTTGCAGTACACGCCTTTTTTTACATTGGCCATGATGGGCTGTAACAGATCGTCGCCTTCACCGCTGATTCCGCCGCCGATCACGATCATCTCGGGCTGAAGAACATTAATGATGTCGATAATCCCCTCTGACACAAAATAGTAGTATCTGTCCAGCAGCTTTAAGGCTGCCGCATCGCTTTGCCGGGCGGCATCAAATATGTTCTTTCCGTTGAATTGGCCAGAGCGCCTCTTCACCTCGGCGAGAAGGGAATTTGGAAACTGCTCCGCCATCTCCTCAGCCATACGAACCAGCGCAGTGATGGAAGCGTAGGACTCCCAGCATCCTTTCCGCCCACAGGTGCAGGGCTCCCCGCCGGACACGATCACCATATGTCCGATTGCGTTTGCCGCCGAGTTAAATCCGCTATGAATCCGTCCGCCAAGGATGATCCCCCCGCCAACACCGGTGCCTAGCGTAACGGTAACCGAGGAGTTTGTCCCTTGGGACGCTCCGCAGAGATATTCTCCCAATGCCGCGCAATTGGCGTCGTTGTCCACATAGATCTCCTTGGGCACATCTTTCTGCAGCGTTTTTACTAGCGGCACATTCTCCCAGGCAATATTGTTGGAGTAAATCACTTCCCCCTTTTCCTGATTCAATATTCCCGGGCAACCCAGGCCAACCGCTTCAACCTCATCGAGCCGGCATCCAGCTTCATCAAGAACGGAATAAATCGAATTCGCGACATCGCGCAGCACCTCCGTATAGGGCCGTCCCCCCTTTGTATCAAAGCTTACTTTTGAAAGAATGGTCTTATCCTCTCCTACCAGCGCGCATGATACCTTCGTGCCGCCAATATCCACTCCTATCCGCATAGCAACATCCATCACTCCATTCGTATCCCCTTAAGATTCCAAACAGCATAGAGGCTGCGATTCCCTGCGGGAATAACAAATAGTAAATATCTCTTACTAAATGGATAATAAATCGCTTTCATTCGAATGTCAATACGATTTAAAAATTTTAAAATGAAATATTTTTTCCTCAACAGAAGTATATTTTGGAGTTTATAATAATTAATAACTTTAATTTACTATTTCTTGTCCCACATGCGATAAACATGATATAACCGTTGAGAAAACCGCAATGGTCCTAATTCTTGCTTTATTGTGATATAATACGAATTATCTACATTCAAATTGTGAAGGAATACCTATTATTCCATATATGGAGATGGCATCAATGCGGGGCGTAAATCATCAGAATATGATCGAAACCAATAAGTTTCTCATCTTAAAGACCATCGCAACATCCGGCCCAATATCGAGGATCGAGCTGAGCAAACAAACCCAGCTGAGCAAAATGACCATCACTTCGCTGATTGCTGATTTTTTGGAGGAGGGAATCGTACGCGAATGCGGGACTAGCGCTTCAACCTCGGGTCGGCGTCCGACCTTGCTGGAAGTGGTCCCCGACAGTTTGCTAACCCTGGGCATCAGCGTAGGGCGGGATTATTTGCAAGTTGGAATTATCAACCTGACCGGCTCCATTGTGCTTCACAACCAGGTTCCGATCGGGCAATTTACGACCGAGGACAGCTTTATTAGCGGTTTGTTGGCCATGTGCGAGGTCACCCTTCAAAATGTCCCTATCGAGAAGGTCTGGGGCATCGGGATTGCGAGTATTGGCCCAATTAATATGATGGAAGGCGTTATCATCGATCCGCCTGATTTTAATATCGACATCATCCATATTGTCCCCCGGCTAAAGGAACGTTGGAATCTTCCCGTTTATATTGAAAACGATATGGCCGTATCCGCCCTGGCGGAGATGTATTACGGGGGCGGGAAGCAGTATGACAACTTTGTATATGTAGGGGTAACGGCCGGCATCGGCGGGGGAGTCATCCTCAATCAACGCTTGTATAGCGGCACGAATGGGCTGGCTTCGATTATCGGTCATATGATTGTGCAGACCGATGGGGAGTTATGCGCATGCGGACAGCGCGGTTGCTTGGAGGCCATGAGCAGCGTACGCGCAACGCTCAATTGGGCGCATCAGAATGGCGCGCCGCAGGACATGGACTGGATGCAGCTGCTGATCAAGGCTGAAGCCGGCGATGCGATCTGTTCCGCCGCGTTGGAACGGATGAATCGGTATCTTCTAAGCGGGTTGATCAACATCGTGAACCTATATGACCCGGAATGCATTTTTATCGGAGGCGACCTGTGGTTTGCAAAAGACCCGCTCTTTCAACATGTTGAGCAGGAGGTCAATACCCGAATCATCGCGGCTGGCAACCGCCGCAAGGTCCTGATTGCACGTTCAAAGTTCCCTGGAAACGCGTTTTTTATCGGCACCGCCGCCCTCGTCATGGAAAACAACCTCGAGTATCGCAGAGGTCATAGAAACGGATGAGGCCACAGATGCGCCACAGATGCACCCGGCCGTGATCTGCCAGAACGTTAAAAAAAGATCGCCATTATCCTGGCCAAGAGGGCAAGATAAGGCGATCTTTTTTATTTTATCTTATTGGGAACTTCCTTACGAGCACTTGCTATATCCGCAGTTGCTGCAAGTCTTGCAGCCCTCGATGTTGATCAGCGAGGCGGAGCCGCAGGACGGGCAGAGGTCGCGGGAGGTCGCTGGTGCGCTGCCATGGTTATGGCCGCCGTGCGAGCCGTCCGCAGTGTCGGGTTCGTGTGCCACTTCGTCCTGATGCGCGATCGTTGCGGCCACCGGCGCCGGGTCGTGATCGCCGTACGGGCCGTTTTGCACATGTGTCTCCAGCGCTTTGGCGACGGCGTCGGCGATCGATTCGACGCGGTTCGGACCAAAGCCGATCGCCCCCGTGCCGCCGATGCCCTTGAGATGCTTGATCAGCAGCTCGACTTTCTCGCCATGATCGCCGTAACGCAGGAACAGCGAGCAGACGCGGCCAAGCGCTTCCGCCATCGCAAACACGTCGGAGCCGGCTTTACCGACGTTCAGGAAGATTTCGCCCGGGATGCCGTTCAAATCATTGATCGTGATATACGCCATCCCGAACGGCGTGTTAATTTTATAAGTAGCTCCATGCAGCACTTGCGGGCGTCTCTTGTACTGTTCGCCGGTTTTCGGGCTGCTGGCCTGAACCGAAGCAGATGCCGGCTGTTCCGCTGCGACCGGAGTCGCTGGAGCTGCCGCTTCCTCCTTCTTCTCTTCCTTCTTCTCCGTTTGCAGAACCTGCACGTCACGGCTTCCGTCGCGGTAGATCGTTACGCCTTTGCAGCCGAGGTCGAACGCCAGCTCATATAAGCGCTTCGTTTCTTCTACCGTAAAGTCGGACGGGCAGTTCGCCGTTTTGGAAATCGAGCTGTCGACCCAACGCTGGATCGCCGCTTGCACGCGGATATGATCCTCCGCCGACAAGTCCATCGCCGTCACGAAGTAATCCGGCAGCGATTCACCCGGATGCGCGTCCATCCATTCCTGCGCGATCGGCACGAATTGCTCGTCGAAGCCGAGACGGCTTTGACGATAATATTTGAAGGCGAAATACGGCTCGATCCCGGTCGAGGTTCCAACCATTGTTCCGGTGCTGCCAGTCGGCGCCTGGGTGATGATCGTGACGTTGCGAATGCCTTTCGCGCGAACCGCCTCTCCCACTTCCGGATACACTTCGGTCATCACTTTCATAAAGCCGCTTTGCAAATATTTGTCCGCTTCGAAGGCCGGGAACGCGCCTTTCTCTTCCGCGATGTCCGCGGACGCGAGGTACGCTTCCTTGGCGATGAAGCCATACAGTTTGTCGAGGAATTCCAGCGATTCCGGGCTGCCGTAACGGATGTTCAGCTTGATCATCAGCTCGGCCAGCCCCATCGTTCCGAGGCCTACGCGGCGCTCTTTCTTCTGGTTTTTCTCGTTTTCTTCAAAATGATAAGGCGTTTTGTTGATGACATTGTCCAGGAACCGAACCGAATAACGCGTCGTGGTCGCCAGTTCGTCCCAAGCGACGTCGTGGTTCTCTTCATCGTAGAACTTGGACAGGTTCATCGCCGACAGGTTGCAGACGCCCCAGCCCGGCAAACCTTGCTCGCCGCACGGATTCGTACAGATAATTGGGTTAAAATACCAGCTGTTGGACATTTGGTTGTAGTATTCCATGAATACAACGCCCGGCTCGGCGGATTTCCAGGCCGATTCGATGATCGTGTGCCAGATCTCGCGCGCTTTGACAGTGCGATAATGGATAACGCGGCGTCCATCCGCTTTCCACTTGTCGAGGTCGCCGTCCCACACTTCGTTGTAATCCTCATAAGTCGTATCCGGGAACACCAGCTCCCAATCGAGGTCTTTCTTCACGGCTTCCATAAAGCCGTTGCTCACGCAGACCGACAGGTTGGCGTTCGTCACCTGGCCCATCGTTTGCTTAACGGTGATGAAGTCCAGCACGTCCGGATGCCAGTCGTTAATCATCAGCATCAACGCGCCGCGGCGGCTGCCGCCTTGTTCGATCAAGCCGGTGGTGTAGCTGAACAAGCCGCCCCAGGATACGGCGCCGCTCGAAGAGCCGTTGACGCCCTTGACGACCGCGCGGCGCGGACGCAGGGAGCTCAGGTTGATGCCTACACCGCCGCCGCGGGCCATAATCTCCGTCATTTCCGTCAGGGTTTCCATGATGCCGCCGCGGCTGTCCTTAGGCGATGGAATCACATAGCAGTTAAAGAGCGTCAGCTCATCGCTGGCGCCGGCCCCCGCTGCGATCCGTCCGCCCGGGACCAGCTTCCAATCGTCCAGGATATAGCGGAACTTCTCTTCCCATTCCTTCTGCAGCTCCGGCGTTTCCTCCACGGAAGCCATCGCTTGGGCCAACCGGTCCCACATTTCTTCAGGGGTTTTCTCAATATTGAGGGTCAGCTTCTCGACATCCGACTCCACCAGTTCGCCTCGGCGAGTCTTGACCGTCACCTTGCGTCCTTCACGTGCAACGACCTCCCCGACTTCCTTCGTCGGGAATTTCGGATCGTCCTTCGTCAGCACGAGAACGACATCGCCGACTTTAGCGTGGCTGGGATCCGCGTCTTTCCAGGCGTACCGGTCCAAGAAGATTTTTTCGCTTAGCCCCTCAAGGCGCTGTTTCTGCACAGTTTTCAAAGAAAACACCCTCCTAAAAGTTTAGTTCAGAGATCTTTCAATCTATCGGTCATTCGCGCTGCTTCCGAAAATTCCGAAATGAGGCGAAAAAAACGAAAAAAGCGCTGTTTCAAGCCGAAATCTGCCTGCTTGAAAACCGCTACACACACCCTATAAACGGTATTATCTTATGTAAGAATCACAATATATTGTGTGCGAATACCATTATACTATACAATATCTCGTTGTCACAGACAGGACAGCTTGAAATTTTAGGCTAATTTCCGAATGCGGCGCGCCCAACCCCTCGTTTGCTCCGGTTCTCTCAATTTTTCAGGCAAAGATCTATGAAACCACTGTGCAACCCTTTCCAATTGAAGCGGGGACGAAGCTCATGAACCCCCCACACTTCCCCGGCTCTTTTGGTGATTATCCCTTTCATTAAGGCGGGGGACAGCAGAGGATCCTTCACGTCTTTGATGTCTTTGATTCTTGTCTTCTGATCAAAAGGGATCATTCAGCAAAGCGTGCGCCCGCCAAAGTTGAACCCAAGCTGCGGCTCTCCCCTCCTTCCTTTGAAAAGTTATGAACTCCTCCTTTTTCGTCCATACTACACCTACGTCTGCAAGAAGCCAGCAACATGGCCTGATTGGCATCTTTTCGTTGCCGCAAGAGAGCTATCCAATACGCATCATAGGGAGGTTTTACATCATGAATCCTCAGCCCCTCGGCCCTTCCAACCCGGCCGAACAGCCGGATTGGAATTCGCAAGTCCCTGTCGAATTCGACCGGAGTTGGTTCAGCGAACTGGAATCGAGACATCAGAAAGGCGGCCCCTGGGACGACTGGAAGCTGTTTAACCTTGCCCTTGAGGCCGAGACCGCTTCGCTCGTTACAAGCTTTGAAGAAATGCAATGCTTGAAGCATCTGCAAGGCGTCACCCCGCTGCCGCACCAGACCGAAACAGCCCGGAGGGTCTTGTTCGAAATGCGCGGACGCGCCATTTTGGCCGACGAAGTGGGGCTTGGCAAAACAATCGAAGCCGGCCTAATTCTGAAAGAATATATCGTGCGCGGACTCGTGAAGAAGGTGCTGATTCTGGTGCCTGCCTCGCTGGTGCTGCAATGGGTTCGGGAGCTGAACCAGAAATTCGGCATCCCGGCCGTCGCTCAGAAGAAGGAGCACTCCTGGCACAACGATGTCGTTGTGGCCTCCATGGATACCGCGAAGCGCGATCCGCACAAGAACATTTTGTTAAGCAACGAATACGATCTCGTCATCGTCGACGAAGCCCATAAGCTAAAGAACAAGAAGACGACGAATTACCAGTTCATGCTGCAGCTGCGTAAAAAATATTGCCTGCTGCTCACCGCCACCCCGGTGCAAAACGACCTGGGCGAGCTGTTCAACCTGATCACGCTGCTGAAGCCGGGCCAACTGGGCGGGCAAAGCGAATTTGCCGCGAATTTCGTCGTCGACAAGCGGCTGCCGAAGAACGAAGGTCAGCTCAAGGATGAGCTGGCCAAGGTGATGATCCGCAACCGGCGCGGGGACGGCGAGCTGGAATTTACCAAGCGGTTCGTCCGCAACATCGATGTGGAGTTGTCCCCGGAAGAGAAGAACCTGTACGACGGGGTTACCTCATTCATTAAAGATCAATATAATGCCGCAGGCGGCGACCTCAACAGCATGCTGTCGCTCGTCACCTTGCAGCGCGAGGTGTGCAGCAGCCGCGACGCCGTCTTTGTTACGCTGGTCAACCTGTCGAAGAAGCTGGCCCCCGACTCCCCGATCCGCGACCGGATTTGGGATCTCGTTGACCTGATCCGCCAGATCAAAGCAAACAGCAAGGCGGAGAAAGCGATGGAACTGATCCGCGAAATGAACGATAAGGTGATCGTATTCACCGAATATCGGGCCACGCAGGAATATTTGCTGAAATATTTTCGCGACCGCGGTATGTCGGCGGTTCCCTATCGGGGCGGGATGAACCGCGGCAAGAAGGATTGGATGATGGATCTGTTCCGCGGCCGGGCCCAGGTCATGATCGCAACCGAAGCCGGCGGCGAAGGGATCAACCTGCAGTTTTGCCATCAGATGATCAACTTCGACCTGCCCTGGAACCCGATGCGGGTGGAGCAGCGGATCGGCCGCGTACACCGCTTGGGGCAAACGAATGACGTCCACATCTATAATCTGTCCACCAAAGGCACGATTGAAGAACATATCCTCCATCTGCTGCACGAGAAGATCAATATGTTCGAAATGGTCATCGGACATCTGGATGTGATTCTGGAACGGTTCGAGAAGCAGCACTCGCTGGAAAAAAGCATCTATCAAATCATCCTCGAATCCGGCAGCGACGAAGAAATCGCCAGCCGCGTCGATTCACTGGGACGCGAGTTCCACACGATTAAATCCGAGCTGGATGCGGAAGCCGAAGGAAACGAGAACGAGGGCGGCCTGCAGCAGCTGTTAGGAGGTTGAACTGCGATCATGTCCATGACCCGTGAACAGATTCGCGATTATGTCATGACCTATCTGGAAGCAACAGAATGTCAGTTTCTTGAGAAGTCCCCTCATCATGTCACGGTGAAGTTATCCCCCCGCGCCGACCGCGATTTGACAAACCGTCCCTATTATTGGGGATTTATCGAACGAACCGGAGCGGAGCCGGAAACGATGTCGTTTTCATTTGTTTTTGATCCGGAGGCACATCAAGCGGCCGAAAATGCGAAGGCGGCCCGGGAAAGTCCAAGCCCCGGACCGCAGCAGCAAATGGAAGCCGCTCAGGAGGACGCCCTGCTCGGCCGCTACTTCGGCGCGGTAAGGCCTCTCCCGGTGCTTGGTCCCGGGCGGATTCAGCGCGAGGAGCTGGCGTTTGGCAGCCCGCGGCTCAAGCAGATATTTGAAGCGGCACGGAAGGGCGGCCGTTTTGTATATCTCTTCGAGGAGCCGGGCCAACGTCAACGGCTGGCGCTGCTGCCCGCCGCTTACGAGCCCTGGCTGGGCGTTTGCTTCAAGGTGGAGTTCTGCTGCGATATGAAGCGAGAGGAGCTGCACTATTACGGGGTATCCTTGCTGACGGGCGCTATAGACGAATCGTTTCAGGCTCGCCTGACGACTAAGCCGATGGTTCCCCGACTGCCGGAAAACGTGCATATCGAACCTACCCAGCTCTCTCTGGATGCCGGGCGCGCCGCGCTCGAGCAGCGGCTTGCCGATCGGATCGCCGGTTATGATGACACCTGGGCGCAGGAAGCCCGCGAACGGCTGAATGACGAGCTCGCCTTAATCGACGCTTATTATAAGGATCTCGTGAAGGACCCCGAGCCCGAGCGGGCCCAAGAGGCAACCGAACAATACGAAGCAAGGCGGGAGGAAATCCGCTGGCAATACGAGCCGAGAATTGTCGTATCCGCTTTGGGCTGCGGCATCTTTCATCTGCGTTCGCCGCGGTGACGAGAAATCGACCTTTTCTCGCTAAAAGACCGCAAAAATAGAAGCAGTTGGCAGGCCATCCGCGCGACAGGTTGCAACATCCTTTTTGGACCGGCTCCGGTACAATGGACAAGCAATGGAAACCAGGTGCGAAATGCCTGATTCAAACGAAAGGCCAGGGAGGCGATACCATGCCAGAACCACGCAAACCTCAAACGAAATGGACGATCACCTGCAAAATCCTCTTATGTGCAAGCATCTTATATAGCGCATCCGGCGCGGGCGGCCTCGGCAGGCTCAGCGCTGCGGCGGCGG
>NZ_FCOQ01000030.1 GCF_900021165.1 Paenibacillus phocaeensis
CGCAGGCAGCCGCGCCCCGTTATCGCCCGCCCCGATCGTCTATACGTCATCCCGCTTCGATCCCTACGACAACCTGTTATGGATGACGGCCAAGCCTTTGACGCTGAAGCAGGACGCCTTCATCGGCAAGCTGACAACCAGCCGGCAGCTCGTTTACGCAGCTTCCGGCGCCGAACGCACTTATTCCTTCCCTCTTCCGGTCTACGGCTACCAAACCTGGACAAAGGGCGGCCCTTCGGCAGCCCCATCCGCAGGAGCCGAAGCCGTTTACGTCGTGACCGGCACCGACACCGCCATTCGGTTGATCGCGTTGGACGCGCTGATGGAGAGCGGCAAGTTCGTCACCTTCTAGCTCCATAAATCCAAAGGCGAGCCCCTGGGATATCCCCTGGGACTCGCCTTTGCTGTATTTTGCCTATCGAACCTTTGGACCCGTCGCCGAACCCGCTTCGCTCGCAGCAGCCGCCCGAGTCGTCAAGCGTGTCGGTCTGCGGAGCATTTGACGCAAACTATCCAGATTGGTCAACACCGTGCCGGCGATGATCGTGACTCCGCCCAGCACCGCAAACCATCCGGCCGTTTCCCCGTAGAACCACACACCGATCATCATCGCGATCAGCGGCGATACGTACAGCCAGGTCGACGGGAACACCGGGTTGGTCTTGGCCACCAGCCAATAGAACAGGCTGTGCCCCACCATTGAACCCGCCACGGTCAGATAGACCAGCGAACCTAATGCGGCCGGCTGCAGCAGGTTCGCGGCCTCCACCCGCTCCGTGAAGGCCGACAGGAGGAATAGCAGCAAACCTCCATAAATCATTTGCACCGCGTTCAGCGCAATCGGCGATACCTCGGCGTAGCGCTGGGTGACTCGTTTCGTATATAGAGCGCCAACCGAATAAAACAACTCTCCGGTCAAGATCACCGCACAACCGATGACCCAGCGGGGACCCGCCTGCACCGAAGTCATGTTGGGCATGACGAGCAGCAGGACGCCGGCCAAACCAATGATGATCCCCAGGACAGCGCGTCCAGATGCTTTCTGCCGCAGCACGATCATCTGGAGCAGCAGAATCATCAGCGGTCCCGTAGCCGATAATACCGCGGCAATGCCGGAGGTTACATATTGCTCCGCCCAATACAGAGACGCGAACGTCCCAAAGGTCAGCAAAGCTCCCGTCACCAGCATTTCCTTGCGCAGCAGCAAGGACAAATCCGCCTTCTTTCTCCAGACCATCCACAGGAACAGAACCACGCCGGCAGTCATAAAACGGAGACCCGCCGAAAAAAACGGAGGGGCCGCATGGTCCACCCCGATTTTTATCGCTAAAAAAGTGGTGCCGAATACGAGACATACGATCAAATAGTTAACCACAATCATCCTAGAGCTTCCCCTTTCGCCTATTGAACTGTATCATACAGGAAAGAGGACAGAACAGATTTGCGGGAGCAGAACAGATGTTGACTTTTTTAGCGTAAAATGAATCCATGTTGGAAGGAGGGAGCGCGATGAGCTCCATATCGGGACCGGCTGACTCCGGGAGGCTTCGCTATACGCAAGCGTATCATTATGTTTTGGATCGGATTCGCCGGGGGGACTGGAAGGCGCACGAGAAGCTGCCCTCCGTGCGGGCATTGGCTGGCGAACTCCAGCTCCACCGGTTAACGGTATTCCGGGCTTACGGATTATTGAAGGAACAAGGTGTGGTGTATGTCAAGGAAAAGTCCGGTTATTACGTGTCCGATCACAAGCCGCAGGATGACCCCGCCGGGCTCGAAGGCGCGAGACCCGCGATTTCCGTTCTGACCGCAGCGGAACCTAACGGAAATGCGTCAACCCCCGCAGCTCGGCACGGGTTCGGACGTCTGCAGAATACCTTGAGCGAGATCCACCGCATCCCGGCCGTTTACTCGTTCTCTCAAGCGCTTATCGATCCGAATCTGCTGCCGAACCTGTTCCTGTCGGATCACGTGAAGCAGGTATTCGACCGTTATCCCAAGCTGCTGGGGACTTACTCCTCCGTCCAGGGAGACGAGGAGCTGCGCGAGCTCCTTTGTCAGGATTTGCAGCGGAAGAACAAGCTTCAGGTCTCCTCCGACGAGCTGCTGATCACAACCGGCGGCCAACAAGCGATCGACCTGCTGGCCGGCGTATTCCTGCGACCCATGGATTACGTCCTGGTCGAACGCCCCACCTACAGCTCGGCGCTCGACTGCTTCCGTCAGCAGGGAGCCCGCCTTCTGCCTGTAGAGATTCATCGGGACGGGTATGACCTTGACCTCGTGGAGGCTTACATGAAACGCTATAAACCCCGGATGTTTTATATGAATCCGACGTTCCATAACCCGACGGGGCATACGGTGCCGGCGGCCCAACGCAAGCGGCTGGTGGAGCTGGCCGAGCGCTCCGGCTGCCTGATCGTCGAAGACGATGCGGTCCACGATGTTTATTTTGACGTGCCGCCGCCTCCTCCGCTCTATTCCTACGATACGGAAGGCTGGGTCGTCTATTTGCGCAGCTTCAGCAAGTACTTGGCACCCGGCCTCCGCATTTGCGCCGTTGCCGCGCGACCGGCCGCGATGACCCCGCTGCTGACTGCCAAATCGCTGGCCGACAACGGCACGCCGCTCGTAAACCAGAAGTTGTTCCAGCATTGCTTCGAGTCGGTACGGCTGCAGCAGCACCTGGAGAAGCTCCGTACGGCGCTGCAGATTCGCCGGGACGTCATGGAACAAGCGCTCGCCGCCGGCCCCGGCTGGCAATGGTACCGCCCGCAGGGCGGACTCAATTTGTGGGTGCGCCTCCCGGACGGTTTAGACGCAAACCGTCTTCTCACCGAGAGCATCCGCCGCGAATTGACCTTCGTTCCCGGAACGATCTGCGATCCCTTGGGGGAAATGACCGACTGGATCCGGCTCAGCTATTCGTTCATGAACGAGGCCCGGATTCGGGAAGGCGTTCACCTGCTGGTCGAGTTGGCCCATGCGGCGGCGCGCGGCAAATGATGGCGGAAGGCACACCTAAAAAACCGCCGTCCTCCCCTCTCGGGTCAGAAAACGGCGGTTTGCTTGATGGACTCGGTCAGGTTATACTCCGCGAGATCGGGAATGTTCTTTGCTGCGGGCTTCTTTCTTCTTCGGCTTGGGAAGCTGACCGGCCCACAGGGAGATGGAGAACGGAATCATGCCGAACCATCTCCGGCTCCATGGCTCCTTCACCTTGGACCGCTCTCGGCGGACTTCCCGCGGTGTCTCCACGTAATCCACCACCCGTTCGGTGATGTATTTGACCAATTCGTCCCCTTTGGCCATTTCGATTGGCTCCTTTCCGGATTGAATTCGCTCTTCGTTATCTCTAGTTTGCGCCGGATTCCCGCGTCCTAAACCAGCAAGCAGCTTGCGGGGATCCGCAGATCCGCTGATGCATGTTTTTCCCGCCGCAGGTTCACTCTATAGGGGAGATTAGCCTGAAAGGTGAGACAAATGCGAAAAATTACACGATGTCTGATCGCCTTAGTGATGTCGATTGCCTTGGTTCCGGGAATTGGGATCCCCCCGGCTTCAGCCGATGGAGGCAAAGACCTCAGGCATGCCTTCCCGGAGCCGGTGATCTTGATCGATGCCGGCCATGGCGGAATTGACGGAGGAACGTCTTATGAACAAATACTCGAGAAGGACATCAATCTCGAAATCGGACGCCGGCTCTACGTCGTCCTGCGAAGCCACGGCTACCGCGCGATTCTCAACCGGACAGGCGATTATGCCTTAAGCGACGATAATCGCTGGCTGCAAAGCCGCTCGCGGCACATGCGGGACTTGGCGCAGCGCAAGGAGCTCAGTGAACAGCTGCCCGCTTCGATCGTGGTCAGCCTGCATGTCAATTGGGGGCGGAACAACACGAAACGAGGGCCGCTCGTTCTCCATCAGAATGAAGGCCGAAGCGCGGTGCTCGCCGCTGCGATCCAGCAGTCGCTGGAACGGTTCTATCAGCAGGGCACCACCCGGTTGCCTGAACTGGGCAAGCCGTTTTATCTGTTAAACCATATCGATTGCCCTGCTGTCATTGTGGAGATGGGATTTCTGAGCAATGCGGAAGACCGCGCCATTCTCACGAACAGGCGCGGTCAACAGAGAATTGCCGAAGCGTTGTACCGCGGCATCGCCGAATACTTTACGGTAATGTGAACCCGGGTCCCGGCTGCACGCCGGGACTGATTTGTTCCCGCGCCAATTCGCCGATGCCGATGAAGCTCACGCCTTCCGCCTGCAGCATGGGAATATTCAGCTTCAAGGCGGCCGCCGTTTTCTTACCTTGCACGCCCACATGCCCGATGGTTACGCAGCTGGTCCGTTTGTTTTCCTTCAGCAATTGCAGAACTTGCCGCAGTTGACCGGAGACATGCTCTACGCTGCCCACATCATCCAGAAAAATGTCGTTCTCTATCCGGGGCAGTCCTTTTTCCTGACTTAACCGCGGAATCACGGACCAATAGTTGGTTTTGCTGTCCACGAAGAACAGTCCACGATCCCGGCATACGTCCAATATGACCGACATCACGCGCTCATCCCCAGTCACCTTCGAACCCATATGGTTGTTCATGCCGATGGCATAAGGCACCTGATCTATGGCGGCTTCCACCCTTTGGCGGATCTCCTCGTCCGTCATCCTGGAGAGGATCGCCCCGGGCCCCAGCCACTCCGGTCTTCCCTGCTTGGGCTCCATCGGCAAATGAACGATCACGTCATGCCCCCGTTCATGTGCCCGGCGGGCATCCTCCTGCGTTGTTTCCAGGAAGGGCATGACCGCCACGGTTAACTTCACCGGGAGCTCCAGAATTTCATCCGTACCGTCCATCCGATTGCCTAAATCGTCGATGATCACCGCCAGCTTCCGGGAAGGCAACTGTCGGCTGAGATCCGCAATTGCCTCCGCCTTCTGCCCTTCAGCTCCTCTTGGCCCGATGGCTTCTTCCGGGGCGCCGATCAGCGCTGCAGCTTGTCCGCTGCCTGGCGCCGTCAGCAGCAACGCCGCCGCACACGAAGCGGCGACCAGAGCCGTCAACCCTCGAACCGGGTTCCTCAAAGTCAACAAATCTGGCTTCCTCCTTTACTCAGCGATATACCTGGACTTTAGATCAAGCTTCCGCGAAACTCTCTCCGCCGCGTGAGGCAGGTCCACGCCAGATCGGCTGCAAATAACAACAGCAGCGCGGGGCCAGCCACGGTCCACACCGTTGAGACCTGGTGATACGCCTGTTCCGCCAGCGGGTGCAAGAGCTTCAGCATCAGGGCCGACAGAATGCCCCAATATAACGAGAACCGCAGGCAGACATGGCCGCTCAACTGAAAGCGCAGCCCTGAATAATCCCACCATCTCCGTCCGAACAGAGTCAGCAGTAAATAGCCACTGACCGCTTCGACAACGGTCGGAATCATCAGGCACCCTATCGCGGTGAGCAGCGGCCGATCACCGAGTCCTTCCTGGACGAACAGCAGCAAGAGCAGCGGGGCTACGCCGTACATCGGCTTGAACGGGCCCTTCAGAAATCCCTCTTTCCAGAAGACGCCTTGCGTAAACAGGCTGTACACATTTTCGAGCAGCCAGCCAAATAATGCATACAGCAGAAAATAAAAACTCATCTCTCCTGCCGTCACCCATACCAGCCTCCTTTCCTTTCTGATAGTATGACTGTCCCTGTCCGGAAACATGCGCCAACCCTCCCTAACGCGAGCGGACAAAAAAAGACCCCTGTACAAAAAGCCCTTGGATCAAGCTTCCTGCACAGGGGTCTGACGGAGCTGTGCCATTTCCGCCACCGGAGGCGGAGCATGCTCATGCCGCATCCGCGCGCATTGTAAATTTCTTCTTCTGCGGCGGCCTAAACCGTTGAACGTTCGACAAACTGGAGCGGAATTTCCAAATGGGCCGGCTCTCCCTCCAGGATTTGACGGAACAGCTGCCGCCCGATCTCCTCCAGCGGAATTTCAAACGTCGTAATATTCAACATTTGGGCGATGGGTTGATTATCGAAACCAACGAGGGCGAGCTCGTCCGGTACTCGGATGCCGTGTTCCGTACAATACGCCAAGATGCCGGCGGCCACCTGATCGCTGGTCACCAGCATCGCGGTCGGCGGATCCTCCATCCGGATCAACCGCTCCATGATCCATTCACCGTCTTCCAGCAGAGCGCAATCATAGAAGACGTAATCCGGACGATGAGCCTGAAATTTGCCGGCAAGGAAGTCCCGGTAAGCAGCGGTTCGCCTCAGGCTGTTCGGACTGGATTGACGGGCAAGGCAATACCCTATTTTACGATGGCCTTTGTCCCACAGATAGGTTAACGCCCGGGTAAAACTGTCGTAATGATCGAAAAAGATCGACGATACGTTCCGCCCCCGCCCGTCCTCCAGCACCGTAATAGGGCCGTATTTCGCATATTCCTCAACAATCTCCCATTCGCACGCTCTGGATCCGATAATCAGCCCGTCGATCTGCTTCAGCTTCAGCATCATCAGTGCATCCAACTCCCGTTCAACCTCGTAATCGGTCTGGATGAACACCAGCTTGTAGTTGTCCTTCATCGCTTCATCCGCGATGCCGTCCACGAGCATTCCGTAATACGGCCGACGAATGGAAGGAACGACCACCCCGATCAGATTGGTTTTGCCGCGGCTTAAATGGACGGCGTTAATATTCCGCTCGTAATTTGCCGCCTCCATGGCTTGCTTGACCGCTTCTCTTTTGTCCGGACTGACATAAGGGTAATTGTTAATGACTCGGGATACGGTAGAGACCGACACGCCTGCCAGCTTGGCGATCTCCTTGATATTGGCCATAACTTTCAATCTCCTCCCCCAATGTTACGCAGTTTGGCCTGTTGAATACCACTTTACCGCAAACAAAGCCAATGTAAAAGAAGGGGGTTGACCTGAAATGCGTTTCATCTTTTAAAGTAACATCAGGAGAATGATTGGGAACTGTCGAGGTGAAGATGCGGTGTATGGGAACAAAGATACGATCTTGGATATGGAACTTCGCCATGCCGACTTGCTTAATCGCTTGGACCAATCCGCCGAGCGATTGGAAGCCGTATTAACAGAGCTGCCGGTGCCGCAAAGCGTTCAGGCCTATGTCCGCCTGCAGGGGATGATCCGATTCCATAATTCGCTGCTCGCTTTGCGCCTGCTTGTCGTCTCGGGATTCGGCGATGAAGCAAGCGCCGTCTTGCGGCGGATGGAGAAAGCGGCCGTCCTGGTGAATTACGTCTCAACCCACGGGGAACAGCAATGGGAGCCTCTCCTGGCGGGAGAGGCTCCGCTCATTCCATCGGCACCCGTTGGAGCGGCAGGGGAGGATGCTCCCGATCTGCGGACCCTCGCGGAGGAATCAGGCATGTCGGAAGGGTACGATGATTTACGTCCAGACAGCCCCCTTGACGGGACAGCCCTCCTGTTCGCGACAGACGAAACCGAGGACTGGTTCCCGCCGATTGGACCTGCCCCGTTTGATGCCGCCGATGTACTGGCGAAGGGCTGCCGCCTGGCCGATATGCTCATAGACGCAGTGGACCACGGATGGAATCGATCGCTTAACTCGTGATTCTGGCGGCTCGTTCCAGAAGCAATTATTTTGCGTAGTAACCGCCGTCGATCGGCAACTCTATCCCCGTAATGTAGGAGGATTCGTCCGAAGCCAAGAACAGGACGCCGCTAGCGATATCCTCCGGCTTGCCCAGCCGCGGTATCGGCGTTTGGGATAGGAACCATTGCCGCATGTTCTCATCCTTGAGCAAATCGACCGTCATCGGAGTTTCGATGTAGCCGGGATGGATGGAATTCGCACGAATATGATGCTTGGCATAATCTACGGCGGTCGCCTTTGTCAGCAGGCGGACTGCGCCTTTGCTGGCGGTGTAAGGACCTGTTCCGCTGCCGCCGGTCAATCCCGCGATCGATGAAATGTTAATGATTGAACCGCCGCCTGCCTCGATCATGTGCGGAATGACATGCTTCTGGCCCAGGAAAACGCTCGTCACATTGATCGACATAATCTTCTCCCAGTTTTCAACCGTCTGATCCAGAAACGGCGTCGAGTCGGACACGCCCGCATTGTTAACCAGGATATCGATTTTGCCGAATTTCGCAACCGTTTCTGTCGCTACGCGAATCCAGTCCTCTTCGGAAGCGACATCTTGCTTGAAGCCGATCGCTTCGCCTCCGTTCGCCACGATCTCACGCACGACCTCCTGAAGTTTGTCCTCCTGCATATCCGTCACTGCCACCTTCGCACCTTCCTTGGCGAACAGCAACGCGTCCGCCTTGCCCATTCCACCGGCGGCTCCGGTAATGATTGCCACTTTGTTGGCCAGTCTCATCAGAACACCTCGTTCCCTAAGATTTTATTAATTGATATTTTAACTATAATTTTTTTTAACAATACCTCAATTAATTACATTTCGCAACCGTTTTCAGAACCTTAAAACCTCCGAATTCTCAAATATAAAAAGGAGCCCCCCTGGTCAGAGTTGCTCCTTCAAAAATCAGAATACTATGATAGGAAAGCCGATTCGGAAAAGTTGCCTCCCTTGGGATAATAACGCTCAATTCTGCCGGACCAGCGAACGGTAAAGGGGATTCCCGCAGGTACCTTCCCCCATATGGAGAACGTATCCCCGCTACGACTCCAGGCCACCGATACTACGCCTGTCGGGGTATACACCTCTCCGCTCATCGCTTCCAGGTTTAACGGATCAGGCTCGATGACCAGCTCTGTCCAGCCTGGTTTGGCGGCTCTTACCCCGAGCAGACAATGGGTAAATTCATATAGCGGGAGGGCGCTCCACGCATGACAATCGCTGCGCGGCTCCCAGGGGGTCTCGGGCAACGTCGTGATGTTAAGCGGCAGCAAGTCGCTCCACAGTTTGAAAAGTTCGATCGTCCGATGGTACAGTCCAGCCCTCTCCAAAGCCCGGAACAAGAAGAAGGACATAGAGAAGGAGCACTTCAACACTCCCGGTTCGTCCAAAGCCGCAGTCATGACCCGTTTGGCTCGTTCTTCCTCGCAAAGACCGGCAAGTACGGCCCATAGTTGCGCATGTTGGCTGTACTGCTCAAATTGGGGGCCCTCCCGGTACATCCCTTTTTCCTCGGACCAGCATAAGCGTTCAACCGCCTCCAGAATGATATCCGAACGATCTTTATATTCCTCACCAACCTGGCTGCGTCCCGTAGCCGCATTCAACTCGGCTCCTGCCTGCAGCGCAGCGGCATAGATCAGGTTATGGATCGTTGAGGGCCCCGTTTTACAGGCGGAAGGCTCCCCTTCTTGCCATTCCGGCACCCAGTCGATATATTCCCAATAACCGATTCGTTCGATGAGTCCGCTCACGCCGATCCGCCGGTCAAACCACTCCAAAATGGTATCGACAGTAGGGCGGTAACGCCGAACCAGCCTGTGATCGCCGGTTTGCCAATAATAATCGCGCAGCATAAATATAAAGTGTAGAGAAAAGGACGGGATAATCTGCCCCACCGCGCTTGGAAACCGATCCTGCGTAATTCCTTCCGGGAGCAAAGAGCTATGGAAATCCTCCAAAGCTTTCTGCACAAGTCCCGTATCGCCCCCTACGCTATACGTGAACAGCGCCTGCAGCCGGGTATCCATAATAAACTGCATTTGCTCGTAATAAGGACAATCCTCATAAGTCTCATGCATGCACAACTGCAACGTTCGAAGGCTGATCCGCCATAATGAATCGATCCAAGCCGTCGGTGAACTTACGAACGATTTCGCTTCGAGCGGATAGGCGCTCTCTCTGAACCAGGGGCGCTGAAGGAGCAGCGGCTGATCGGCCGTTCGCACTTCGATTTGAATAAAGCGGAAAGCCCTCAACCAGAACGGCTCATAGATCTCGGATCTTCCCGACGGATAATAAACGTCCGCATAGCCTTTGAGCATGCCATTAACGGCATCATCGCGAACCGTATTGGCCTTTTCGTGCCCGGGTTGAAAGTATCGCTCCGCATATCGAATCGTAACGCAAGCACCGCCGCCTTGATCCATCGGATAAGCAGGGTAACCCGTCGTCAATTCGCCCGCATCAAGCTCAATGACGGCCGTCGTATACGGCGGTACTTCCACTGTGCCGTTCCGATCCGCCAGTTGATCGAA
This sequence comes from Paenibacillus phocaeensis, assembly GCF_900021165.1. GTDB lineage: Bacteria > Bacillota > Bacilli > Paenibacillales > Paenibacillaceae > Fontibacillus > Fontibacillus phocaensis. The sequence continues at coordinate 10,174 of NZ_FCOQ01000030.1, forward strand.
ACTCAGTGCGAAAACACCGGTCTGCTGAATCGGCATCTCGCGGACAAACTCGCGATGTTTCTCATACAGCAGAGGAATAGGTCGTCTGACAAGGGGAAGTTGCGGCACGATAAACAGCGGATAAGCGTCATCCCTGCCTAAACACGGTTCCGCCACTTCCGCCGGGCTCCAGTTCCCGCCGGGGTTTGGAGAGCTTTTCCACTGTTCAGGGATTCGAGCAGCCTGCACCCTTTCCGCAAACGCCCCCATGAATATCGTGTACTCCTCGTCCGAATGAACAGTAATTGCATCATCTACGGACACAAGCCATTCCGCCACCCCGGTATCCAGATTTGCCGTTACCTCTCCTTCCCTATTCTTGCAAAGACCGCTTACCGCGAGTCTCGGGCCCACAGGCAACGAGGCAATCGTAAACAACGGCTGTTCGCTTCGTTTCGGATCATTGATCATGTACGTATTCAGCGACCATACTTGAACGGCAAAAATATTAAGTCCGGCCTTTAGATAAGGGGCGACGTCAATCGTCTCATAATAGTGCCGCCAGCGGTCTCCCCTGCAGGGACCGGAAAGTACGGGCCGGCCGTTGATCCAGAGGCGGTATCGACTGTTTGCACTGATCGACAACTCCAGAGATTCAGGTTCGTCCAGATGAACAACTAACCGATAATAGATGAATCGGTTTTCCTTCAGCTCCGGCGTCAGTCCCTTTTGTTCATAGGCCTCTCTTGACGGTTTAATCCAATATGCGCCTGACAGGTGGCAAACCTCAGGGTTGATCATCAAGGCCTCCTTGTCCGCGAGTGTCCGTTATGTCCGGCATCTTGATCACGGTAGTGTATTCCCCTCCGGACTCGATCCGGACCGATTGCCCGTCAGGCAATCGGAACGTGCAGGGGACATGCTCCGGCCATTTGGCGTATAAATGAAACTGCGACTGTTCCAGCCGCCATGCCACATCGACGGCCCCCTGCGAAGTCATCACCCGTCCGGCAGCACGGTTCAGTTTGCCTATTCGGGGCTGCATGACGATTTCGCCGAACCGGGGAGCCGCCGCCTTCACGCCAAGCGTCTCCGCGGCATACTCATAAACGGGAACCGAGCCCCAGGCGTGGCAATCACTGCGCTGGCTGACCGTGTCTTCCATCCAGGTCGTCAAGTTTTGTCCTGCCATCCCCCTCCACGGTTCAAGCAAATCGTAAACCTCTTCGTACAAGTCCACTTCGGCCAAGGCGCGGAACAAATAGAAAGCCATCGCAAACGAGCAGGGCACAAAAGCCGGATTATCCAGCGAGATTTTCATGGCCTGTCTGGCCTCTTCTCCCGTCATCGTTTGGCTGAGCACCGCCCAGATCTGGGCATGCTGACTGAACAATTCGATTCCAGGACCATCGGTGTACACCCCGTTCAGCGTTGATGACCTGCAGTGGGCTCTCACCGCCTCACGCATTTGCTGCGCACGATCGCGGTACTCCGCGGACAGACCTGCCCTACCCACATAAGCCGCCAGTTCCGCCGCCAACCCGAGCGCATACGTATACATCAAATTATAGACGGTCAAAGGTCCGTCCTTGGCCGCTTCGGGCACACCGAAATCTTCCTTCCAGCGATCCGCCCAATCGACAAACGACCAATATCTCGGGTTGATAGCTCCAACCAAACCGCGGTCATCCCTTAACCGGTGAAAATAACCCAGTACCGCGTCAACACCCGGCAAATACCGCTTAACCAGTTCCCTGTCACCCGCGAACATCATATGGTCATAAAGCATCATGATCCAGTACAACGAGAAACCCGGTATAACCTGTGGCGTCATGGAAGGATATCTCGATTGCGTTAACCCTTCTGGAAGAAGCGAGCTATGAAAATCAAACAACGTTCTCCGGGCTAATCGATCGTCCCCGGATAAGTAATAGGTGAACAGGATTTGCGACCGCGTATCCATCACATATTGCAGCTGCTCGTAGTACGGACAATCCTCGTAGGTCTCATGCATACAGCGTCTTAACGTGCGAACGCTGATGTCCCATAACTTCGCTTCACTTGGGTCGGAGGATTGGTAGGAAGCCTTGACCTCCAGCGGATACCCGGTTTCCCTGTAAGTGAACCGGTGCAGGGTCAACGGCTCCGCCCCCGTTCGGATTTCCAAGCGGATATAACGAAACGTCCGAAACCAGAACGGTTCGTAATGTTCCGTTAAACCCGGGGAGCCCATGCCGATTCCCGCGGGTCTGTACACATCCGCATCCCCGTACAAATCGCCGTGGGCGCTATCTGTCCGGTCTCCCTTGTCGCGCAGCCAAGGAATCTCCACCGGTTCATTCTCATAGCATTCCGAGCAGATGAACCGGATCTCGGAATCCTTCCCGCCGCTTAACAACAGTTCCGGATATCCGGTCGTCAATTCGCCCGCATCAATATCTACGACCGTGCTTGTGTTCTCCGGCAGGACCAACGGTTGATCGTTGCTTAACAACAGTTGCCAACCGGTCGCATGGCCGGATGATTGAAGACGCGAGACTCCCGTGAACCTTTGCAGCTTCTCATATAAGAACGGAATCGGACGTTCCCGCAATTCCCACGGTTTCAATGTACCGTGTTTGATATCGAAGGTATAGGGTACGGCTTGAATCCAATCCTTCGCCGCATAGTCGGTCTCCGTCCAGCCGAAAGGCCGTTTGCAGCCATTAACGGATTCCGTAATGCCAAGAAACTGCGTATAAACCCCTTGTGAAAGAACGATCGCTTCATCCTTCAGACAGAGCCAAGATTCATCGCTATGTGCCCGGGTGATCTCACGCTTAGCCTCATCAAAGACCGCTGCATGCACATATAGCCCCGGCAACCGCGTGCGCCATACGGACTCGTTTCCTCCTCCCGCATAGGGATACCGCAATACTTGAACGGCTAGCACGTTGGTCCCTTTGACTAGCTCATTGTGAACATCAATGGAATCATAATACCAGGTAAAACGATCCCCTTTGCACGGCCCTCTGCCGATCAGCTTTCCATTCAGAAACAAGCGATACCGGCTGTCCGCGGAAATCCGAATCGTGCACTGATCGCCGCAACGATCCAATTCGAACGTTTTGCGAAAATAAACAAATTTCCCCGTGCCGTTCTCATCCTCAGCAGTCCAATCTGGATGCCAGATCCACTGCGCTTCTTCTTCCCATGCTGGACTCAAGGCTTCGGCCTCCTTCCTCAAACTTATTCTTTGACACTGCCCGATGCGACGCCTGAAATGATCCGTTCCGAGAAAATGAAGAACAGAATCAGAATAGGTATAGTCGCCAAAACGGAAGTGACTAGCGCGCTATCCATGCTAAGCAGTATATTTGAAGTGTATTTCATCACCGCCAGCGGAATCGTCTTGACGGCGTCATTTTGGAGCAGGATGAGCGGTAGAAAGAATTGGTTCCAGACGCTGACGGACAGGATAATGCACATGCTAACTATGACCGGGGAGGCAAGCGGGAACATGATGCGATAGAAGATCTTCCACTCTCCCGCGCCGTCTATGCGTGCGGATTCGCTCAAGGCTTGCGGCAAGCCCGCAAAAAAGTTGGTCAATAGAAGCACTGGCATGGATATGCCGGCCGACAGGACCAGGATGACGCTCCAAAGCGAATTGATCAGGCCCAAGTTTTTGATAATCAAAAATACGGGAATAATTCCAAGCTGTACCGGGAACATCAATCCAACCAAAAAGTAAAGCATCAAGCCTTGCTTGAATTTGAAGCTGTAACGACCCAGACCGTAGGCCACCATGGAAGCCACGACGATAATAATGGCCAACGTCATCACCAAAATGAACACACTGTTCCATATGTTGGTGCCAAAATGACCTTCGCGAAACACTTTCACATAAGCGTCCAATGAAAGGGACTTCGGCCATCCAAGCGTGTTGGACAACAGATCCTGCTTGGTCCGAAACGAATTCAAGACCAAATACCCAAGCAGAAACAGCGTGAAGAGGGAATAGATCCAAAAAATCACCTTTGTCACGTATAATCTCTTCATGTCTCTCATTTTAGTGCTCCTCCTTCTGATAGGATAATTTCAGTTGAAGAAGAGCGACGAGGAAGATGATCGCAAACATGACACACGCAATGGTTGTGCCCATACCTACGGAATTGCTGCCTACCGTGCCGCCCATCGCGCCGTTCGTACCGAAGGTGATCCGGTAAAAGAACAACGTCATGACGTCCATTTTATTATCGATGCCACCGCTGACGCCTCCAAGCAAATAGCTAAAGTCAAAGAGCGTCATAGCGGCGATATAGCTTATCACTGCAATATTTAGAATACTTGAACGGATCTGCGGGATGATCACCGAGAAGAATCTTCTCCAATAACCGGCTCCATCCAGATACGAGGCTTCCATGACCTCATCGGACAGCATTTTCATCGCAGCGACAAAATAGATCATACTGAATCCTACGCCCGCCCAAGCGTTAATTATAAACAAAGTAAAAATTTCATAGCCCGGCACGCCCAACCAATTTCGCACATGGTCGCCAAGTCCGACCATCGTCAGCAGTTTGTTAAAAATCCCAATGTTCTGATCCAATACGAGCGTGGCCATAAATACAATGACGCTTGTCGTGATAAATTGCGGCGCAAAGATCATCGTTTGAAAAAAACGGTACCCTTTCACCTTCGAGTAGATCACATAGGCGAAATAGAGCTGGATCGGAATAAGCACACCTACGTTAAGCACAACGAGAATCGCGTTATGCTTGAGCGCATTCAGAAACTGCCGTTTCAGTTCTGGATTCGTAAAGAGCTCCACATAGTTTTGAAACCCGACAAAAGTGCTTGACCCGAACCCGTTCGAATGAAAAAAACTGAGTTGCACGGCGGACAGAATCGGATACACCACGAAAACCGAATAAAGCACAAATCCCGGAATAATAAACCAGATAAAGGGTCGTTTTTTTAACCACAGCAGCATGTATTTCCCTCCATTTAAAGAAAGACGGTTAAGCATCGAGGCATAACCGTCCGTTCATTACGTTATTTTGTCCGGAGCAGCGCTTCTTCCATGATGTCCGCCGCTTCCTTCCCATCGATTTGCGAGGTCAGCAGTTTGGGCATCACCTGTTGCATGAAGATATCGGTAAGTTTCACATTTTCCGTCGAAAGATCCGTCAGCACGGAATAGATATTCAAGCCCAGTGAATCAAATGCGCTTAACTCCTTCACAGCCTCGTCTCTTGGGGTAATATCCTGCATGATAGGGACGGCTCCCGTTTCTTTTTCAAACAGCTGTTGAGCTTCCTGGCTAGCCAAAAACTTGACATACTCCGCCGCTTCATTCGGATGTTTAGTTGCAGCTGAAACCGCATACGTTGTGGCGTTGCTGAAGCTTTGCGGCGCGATCCGTTGCCCTGTCTCACTAGGAATATAGAACCTGCCCAGATTCAAGCCGGCGCCAACAAAAGTCGGATCGTTCCAAGTCCCGTCAGCCATCATCGCTGTATTCCCATTGGTGAAAGCAAGCTGGGCGCCGGCATTGTCTACAGATGCCAAATCTTTAGTGAAATAACCTTTATCGGCAAAATCGCGGATCGTTTGGAACGCTTTGACAATGCCAGGATCTTGGAAGGTGCCCGTACCGTCATTAAGCTTTGACAATGCCTCCTGAGCTGTGGCAGGCAGCATGGCAAAGGCAATCCAGGCTCGTTCGAACTCGCTTTTTCCCGGTACGCTGAATGGCGTGATTCCCGCCTTTTTCAAAGAGTCGGCCAGTTGTACAAATTCATCAAACGTCTTCGGAGCCTCCAGCCCTTGTTTCTCAAACAAGTCTTTGTTGTAGAAGATTAATTGCGAGTCCATGAATGCCGGAGGCGATGCATACAGTACGCCGTCAATCGTCGCATATTCCAAAGCGCTCCCATCATAACGCTGGGTATCCAGGCTGAAATTGTTCAGCGGGAGGAGTGCGCCGCTTTCCACGTACAACTTCATCTTCGGCGTCTTGTTACCCTGAACATAGAATACGTCCGGTAACGAGTTGCTTTTGACTGCCGTATCAATCGCCGTTTCTGTGCCTGAATATTGGTAATCCAATTTAATGTTCGGATGCTTTTCTTCAAACGCCGCATTGATAGCCTTAAAGGCTGGTTCAAATGACGATTGATTCGCCTGGTCGCCCCAAACGGTTAGGGTTACCTGTCCGGAGGCATCCTTGCCGTTGGCGCCGTCCGCTGCTTCATTGCTCTTGCCGCCTCCGCAAGCACTTAAGACAAGCATAGCAGCTACCGTAGCGCCAACAAGCACTCTGTTCAAAGCTTTGCTCTTCATTGATGAATCCCCTTTCAAACCGCTATATTTTCTTTTCAGGTACTATCTTACCTTCCCACCGCTTCTCTACTCCATGTACATTGTTTTGCGATTGATGCCACTTTTTTCGAGATAAATTCAATCTGCGCACAAAAAAGCCGGAACCTATCATTCCGGCCAAAGAAGATGCCATATTTTTCGAAATGGCTTTCATTTTTTTAGATGATTAGGATCCGAACGTCGATGATCTGAATTCAGAGAGCGTTTTCCCAGTCACTTTTTTAAACACTTTCACAAAATAATTCGGATTGGGATAGCCTACGCGGGAAGCCGCTTCTTCGGCGGTCAGTTGATGCTGTCTGATCAGCTCTTTTGCTTTATGAATACGCACTTGCGTGACGAACTCCAGGAATGTCATCCCCATTTCCTGACTGAAACGGTGACTGAAATAGTTCACGTTCAGATTGGCGGCCATGGCGGCATCCTCGAGACGAATCCCTTCCGCATAATGTTCTTCAACATAAGCAAATACCGGTTTCATCCACGGCTTGCTATTCCTCTTATTGCCGTAAAACGTCTCATACGCTTGGATTGCCTCGATAAAAGAGCTTCTTAGCGCACACCAGGAGTGAATGCGTTCGGTTTCATCCCATGGGAACACCATCGAGTCTTGGGCTGCCTCCCCGGCTGCCGCAAAGATAAAATTCATCTCCTGCTGTCGTTTAACGTAAGCCTTGCCCATCCACTTGACCAATTCAAGCGCCTCTTCCGGCGTAGCCTGCGCAGCAATCTCTTCATCGATCTTCTCCAACCACGTCAAAATGTCTGCGGTCGAGCCTTTCTTGAGCAACTGAACAAATTGTTCTCGCCAAGCATTTGCGGCAGGCTGTATGCCGCTGGATACGGAAGTTTCAAACCGATAAACGCCCGCACCCTTGAAAAAGGAACGATCCAACATAAATTCCGCCTGATGCCGCAACGTCTTGCATTGTTCAAATACGTCATGCCCGGAAACCCCCGCGCTAACTATAACGTTAAGATTGTTTCTTAACGTTTCCGTCCAAGCCCCTACCAGATCGGCAACAAGTTGCCCCCTGTTCTCCTGCGGCTCAGGATTAAGAATTAATCCGTGGAACACACCGTGGTCCAAGCCTAACGGTATGGCGTACTTGGACTTGTTCATCAAATCGTGCAGCAGGTAAACGACCGCCGACAAGTCCGATTCCGAGTAAAGCTTCCCCTCACTCCATTCCCGGAACGCCACCCAAAATAAGGTGTTTCTTTCATGAAACTGCTCCGATAGCAACGGATAATCATGCGGCGAAATGCTGGCGGCGGGCGCAATAATGCCGGGCAATAATCGGGATTGAATCATGAGTCGCTGTTTCTCGTCGTCAAGGGTTGCCGTTCGATTCACCGTACTACGCTCGATACCTTGTTGCGATTGTCTGGCCGTCAATTTGCGGAGCGTCGCAATCAACTCTTCAGGATCAAACAGATGTTTGGGAATGTAATCTTGAACCCCCAATTGCAGCGATTTGCGTGCATACTCGAATTCGTCGAAACTGCTCAGAATGATGATGATCATGTCCTGATCCGTTTCCCTGATCTTTTGGATCAGTTCCAGTCCATCCATTTCAGGCATCCGGATATCGGTTAGCAGAACATCCGGATAGCCTTCCCGGCAGAAAGCCTCCCACGCCTCTTTTCCATTCCGGTATGCTTCAAGACTTTCATACCCATAAGCCTGCCAATCGATAATCGTTTGAAATCCAACGCGAACCAACGATTCATCGTCCACGATCGCCAGCCGGAGCATTTATTCATCCCCTCCTTCTTTCAAAACGGGCAATTTCAAGATTACGGTTGTTCCACAGCCGATTTCGCTGGTCATTTCCAGCCCGTATGGGAGACCGTAATGGATGTCGATCATTTCCTTCACATTGGACAGTCCAATGTGTTTGTTGTTATTCCCCGAACTCAAGTCTTCACGGATTTGGGTCAGTCGTTCCGGAGAAATACCGTTCCCGTTATCCTGTACGGAGAGAAGAAGCATATCTTCTCGAACCTGGGCTTCAAGCCGAATCTCGCCGGCATGGTTTATGGAGGAAAGCCCGTGCACGATCGCATTCTCCAGCAATGGTTGGATGAGAAATTTCAATAATTTGTACTCGCCGATACCCGGTTCCAAATGAGCAACAAAAGCAAAATTTTGATACCGCACTTGCTGAATTTTTACGAATTCCTGCATAATGTCCACTTCTTTATTCAAGGTAACCAGTTCATCCGCATCCCGAATCGTATATTGCAACAGAGTGCTTAAAGCATCGACTACTTCTCGGATATGATCCTGTTTACGGATCATCGCCATCCAGCGGATGGAATTTAACGTGTTGTACAAAAAGTGAGGAGACAATTGATTGCGCAGCCCTTTTAACTGAGCTTCACGCTTGCGTTTCTCGCCTTTTTTTACTTCTTCAATTAAATTGTGAATTTCATACATAATAGAAATGAACGTATCATTCAATTCCGCGATCTCTTTGGCGCCTTTAAATTTGCTTAGCTTGTGGGGATGCTCCCCCTTAAGCCCTTTTCTCATATTTTTATGCAGCTTCGCGATCGGAAGCGCTACGTCCATACGGATCAAGTAAAAAGCAATGACCCCTACAATAAAGCAGCCCCCGGCCAGCCAGACGGCGATCATGCTCAAACGATATACCGTAGCATATAACGTCGTTAAAGGAAGATTTGCAACCAGTCTCCATTCATTATGGGCCAGCCATTTTTCGGATTGCAGAGAGTCCGTGACGAGTTCGGTCGGCTCGGATGGCTCTTCCGCTAACAAAGTTTGCCGGTCAACCAGTTGAAATGTCGTATTGGGCCCAGCCATAGCCGAGCTCAGGATATCTTGAAACGAAGTTGGACTGATGACAAGGTAAAAGAAGCCGATAGGTTTGAAGTTATCGTCCTTCAAAACTCGTCCCAATCGAAAGCCGGTGCTCCTGGCACCCTCTTGAGAATCGGACGTGAGGGGCGCCCAATAAGGTTGTCCGTTCTCTTCCCTAATTTCCGATAAATGCCGGGAGTCAAGCGGCAGACCCCAATCTTTGCCAAGGGTAAAGGTGCCTTGATTCGTGGTGAATACAACGCCTAGGATTCCGTCGTCATGGAAGCCTCCGGTGATCGGCAAAACGTATTTCTCCAGAGAACGTTGAATTTCGATTTGTTCAAACTGATTATGAAGCGATCCGGAAAGAATGGCGGATATTTCAGATGCCGTTAATATACGAAGGCTTATATTATTATAGTCTTCTATCGCAGCGTCAAGTTTATCAACGGTAAGACTCACGATCGTGTCCGAGTAGGCTTCGGCATTTTCTCGAATCGCCGCGTTATAGTTGTTGGCGAGGAAGCTCAGTCCGATCATAGAAGGCAATACAAACAAAGGAAGATAGAAAAGCACTAGTTTTTGAGGTAAACTCCATCTTTGCCATCTGCGTTTAAAGGAAAACTTCCACAATATATTTCTTATCTTCATGATACCGCTCTCACCTTTTGTACCATCTTTGCGCAGTCCCTCCTCTCCAAAGGATATCCTAATACGAATTGGGTGTCGAGCGGTTTAAAGCAAGGGCTGAGAAAAGAAGCGGTGTAACGTTAAGTCCGGCCCCTTCTGGCACCGTCGCCAAACGACTTGGCCGCTGACTTCCGCGTGGCGATGTCGGCATATGCAAAAAGAGCTCTTGAATCTCCGCCAAAGGAAATTCAAGAGCTCGTTCATTATGAAAGGATGCGGTCGAGAGGACTCGAACCTCCACGGGGGGTTAGCCCACACGGACCTGAACCGTGCGCGTCTGCCAATTCCGCCACGACCGCGTTTCGCGTTGGTGCAATGTTTTGCAGCAACGAAATAAATATTATCATTTATTTTCCGCAGAGTCAACAGGAAAAAAGGGACCCCCGTCATCTCCGGTTAGTCCCTTCCTCCGCTCAGTTGGAATCAAGCTAAATTAATTTCCTTGATTTTGTCCATCGGGAATTTCGGCTTCCGATCCTCTGTCAACAGCCCGTTGATTTCTTGCTGCACATCGGTTAGTTGGGTATAGCAAAAACCGCAGATGTAGTCGACGCTTTTGATCGCCTGAATCAGGCTGTCAAAGCGCGCCAGAAACTCTTCATCCGTCTTCACCTGATGCCCGTAGCCCCAGCCGTTCTCCGACTCGAAAGCAATCCCGCCGAATTCGGTGATCATGATCGGTTGACCTTTGTACTCATATCCATCGGCCAATGCGTATTTCCATTGGTTGCAGGTCGTTTCCTTGTTGACGATGGCGTCCTTGTTCCCCGCATACCGTTTCAGGAAGCCCTCTCCTGTCTCAACATAATCGTGCAGCGTAATAATATCGGAGACCGTGTGCTCCCAGCCGTCATTCGTAATGACTGGTCGGTACGGGTCGATGGACTTGGTCAGATGGTAGATGCTTTCCGTAAATTTCTGTTGTCTTCGATCATGCAAAATGTTTGGAACTCCCCATGACTCATTAAACGGCACCCAGGTGATAATGCTCGGATGATTATATTGCTGATGGACGATTTCCAGCCATTCCTTGGTGAAGTTCTCTACCGCATCATCATGAAATTCAAACGTTGCCGCCATCTCCGACCATACCAACAGGCCCTTAACGTCGCACCAGTACAGGAAGCGGGCATCCTCGATTTTCATATGCTTGCGCACCCCGTTGTAACCCATTTCCAGCATATAGTCAATATCGGCAATAAGCGCCTCCTCGCTTGGCGGAGTCAGGTGACTCTCCGGCCAGTACCCTTGATCCAACATGAGTCTCTGATAGATCGGCACATTGTTGAGCAGGACCTTGCCCTTTTCGATTGATATCTTTCTCATGCCAAAATAGGAGAACACGCGGTCAACGACGACCTCGTCCAAGTACAGCACGAATTCCACATCATATAAATTCGGTTGAGCAGGGGACCAAAACGATCTTTTCCATGGCCCATTCGCTTCATGCACCAAATCGACTTCCACGCTGAAGCGAGGCCGATCGACCGCCAGGCTAACCGTCTTGACATGTTGATCCTTCAGGGTCACGATAGCTTCGAGCCTCAAGCTTCCCGCCCTGGTCTCGAGCCCCTGCACCCGGTAATCAAACGATACTTTGGCGTGATCCAGATCGGGGGTTATTTTTACGAAATCCAGCCTTTGCTCCGCTACGAACTCCAGCCAAACCGTCTGCCAAATCCCGGTTGTCTGGACATAAAAGCACTCGAAATTGTCCTTCGTCCAGCGCTGCTTGCCTCGCGGTTGGGTACAGTCGTTGCTATCCTCCGCCTTTAGCGTGATCACATTATCCGCACCGAAGACGAGGTATGGCGTGATATCCAGAGAAAAGGCGGCATACGCCCCCTGATGTCCGCCCGCCAACTCCCCGTTCACCCATACCTTGGCGAGATAATCCACCGCCTGAAAGTGCAAGATGACTCGCTTTCCAGCCGCTTCCTTCGGGATCGGCACGCTCTTGCTGTACCACACCCGCGCATGGAATTCCTCCAGGCCGATGCCGCTGGCCTCAGTTTCGTACGTAAACGGAACTTTGATTTTATGCGTTCCCACCAGCTGCTCCTGCCACTTTTCGGCTTCGCCGACATTCTGATCATCGAAGCGGAAGTCCCATTCACCGTTCAGGCTCATCCATTCGTTTCGGACGAACTGGGGCCGCGGATAATCTTTGATATAACCTTTGGTTGTCATGTACTGCCTCCTGTTTACGGGTTCGTTCTCATTTCCAATGCATATATGGACGACGGACGAAGAGGATATCCGGTCTTCCATGTCTCGGTCGGTACGACGCTCATTTGGCTGGCGATCCGATTCGGCTCGAACACGGTGTTCAAGTCTTGAGCGGAATCTCCCGTAATGACATGAAGGAGCGTTCCTTCGGAAACTTCAAGCTTGTGCAAATCAAGGGTCGCCGTCACTTCATGCAAGCTCCGGTTAACGATAAAGACCGTGATCACGCTGCCCTCTTCATTCGTGCAGGCTACAACATCCAGATCCGGGAGCGCATCCAGTTGGATCGGAGCCGGCTTGTTCGATTGAACGGAGAAGGTCCCGCATTCGGTACGCACTGGCAGTAACCGCGTCATCTTCCGCCCGGCATACAGCTTCATCACCTCATAGGTCGGGGTTCCGTAAACCTGAAGCGGAAGTCCGCTCCACCCCGGCAGCTTGCCGCAATATTGATCGGCGTAATAATCGCCTACCCGGATGCAGCCCCCAAGCCAGCCATTAACCAAATCGGAGAAGCTTCCGATGTGCACCAGGTCGCTAGCGCGCAGCATTTCGTTCAGGTTGGCCGCGTTGGCCACCGCTGCGCCCAGCGTATGCTCTTCCGGCACTCCTTTTCGGACGTTATTGGGATAATACATCGTGTTATATTCGGTAATCGCCAATTTCACATGGCTGTGCTTCGGATGCGACAAAATATGTTCTCTCGTCTCCTCGATCTGGTGTCTCGTCCATTCCGGGAAGCTGGCGATCGCCTTATATCGCTCTTCCGCCGGCGTGCTGGGGTCCATCGCAAAGCGGTTGTACCCGTGATACAAATGCAGGGTCAGGTAATCGATCCGTTCGCCCGCGATCTCAAGCACCGCCTTGTTCCAATCCTGATCGGTATGACCGCAGGCCAGAATGACAATCGCAGGGTCGGCCGCCTTCATCGCTTCGATGAAGGTGACGGTTCGCCGGGCGAAATGGTCGGCCGTACACGTTCCTACCTGCCAAGCTCCCCATACTTCGTTGCCGATCTCCCAATACTTCACGTTGTAGGGTTCAGGGTGTCCATTGGCCGCGCGTACCGCCCCCATCGGGGTATCCGCGCCTCCATTGCAATATTCAACCCACTGTGCGGCTTCCTCCGGTGTTCCTGAGCCGTCATTTACGCAAATCAGCGGTTCGACCTCCAGCTCCCGACAGAAGCGAATAAATTCGTCTGTGCCGAAATATTTGCTCGTCCAGCCGCCCCACGCCTCGTTATACATGACCGGGCGTTCAAGCACCGGTCCGATGCCGTGCTCAAAGTGGTACGCACTGATATAGTTGCCGGCCAGCCTCATCATACCGGCATTCAAATCCCTCGTCATCTCGATAACTTCCCGCTTCACGAAGCCGATATGGTCCTCCGGCAGCAGGGAGACATGATCGATCCAGAGCATCCCGGTGGATACGCTGTCCTGCCATCTCGGATGCTCCGCCGGTACATACACCCGAAATTCCGCATCGGCGCAATCCCTTTGGATCGTCAACATCCCTTCATATTCCCGCCAGTTGTGACCGTTAAGCTCGATTCGCTCCAGACCTAACCGCTCTTGACTGAGCCGGTCTACGGCCTCAATGATCATATAATTCAGCTCAATCGATGCCCGGACTACCAGTTTGACCGTATAGCGGATCGGCCCTTTGAGCGCAACCTTCTGAGCGATCCCTGCATAAGCTTCATCATCGCTATGGATTCGGGTGCGCTGGGCGCGTCCCGAGTGTTTGGGCGCCGGAGCTTCCAGCGCATACTTGGTATTGCGTCCGTTCGTGTAGGGATACCATTGCCCGGACACCTCGGCTTTCCCTTCCGCTTCACTCTCGAAATCCATGTCTTGCAGTGTAAAAGCCAGCATCGCTTCCATATGATCCCGGATATCTTCTACGAAATGTCCAAATAAGTAGGGGTTAATTCGATGCTCGCTTGCCTGGCTGCCGTCGATGGTAATCGTCGCTTTATTCATCAAGGGTTAACCTCCGTTCATGCTTATCCTTTAATAGAGCCGATCATGACGCCTTTGACAAAATGCCGCTGCACAAAGGGATACATCACGAGTACCGGCAAACTGGAGACAATGATAACGGCAAATTTAATGCTCTCGGACAGAAGGATCTTCTCTTCCATCCCGACGTTGCCGCCGTCAACGCCCGTAGACTGGCTGATCATCAGAATTTCCCGCAGCACCAGCTGGAGGGGATAGAGATGCTCGCTGCGAATATAGATCAACGCATTAAAGAATGCGTTCCAGTGACCCACCGCATAGAACAGAACCATCACCGCCAAAATCGGTTTAGACAGCGGGAGGATAATGCTAACGAGCAGCCGCCAATTCGAGCAGCCGTCGATATGCGCCGCCTCCTGCAGCTCCCAGGGGATGCTGGACTGGAAATACGTTCTCATGACGATCAAATTGTAAGTGGAGATCGCCCCGGGAATGATCAGCGCCCACATCGTATCGACCATTCCAAGACTCTTGACGAGCAGATAGCTGGGAATCAGCCCGCCACTGAAAAACATCGTCAGGGTAATGATCAACATCAAGCCTTTGCGTCCCGGCAAATCCGGACGTGATAACGGGTAAGCCGCCAACAACGTCATAACAATATTGATGAGCGTGCCCACCACCGTGTAAAGAATCGAGTTGCGATAGCCGATCCAAATCTGCTCATTATGCAGAATATTGTTGTAAGCTTCAAGGGTTACCCCTTTCGGGAGCAGCCACACTTCTCCGTTCAGCACCCTCGCAGGGTCGCTGAACGAGGCGCTGACTACAAATACTAATGGATAAAGCACGATGAGAATGATCGCCGAAGCGATCAAATATACCATAACATCGAACCATCGTTCGTCCGATGGACCTTTCGTCACTACCTCTTTAGCCATGATTCGTCCCCTCCATTACCACAGGCTCGTCTCCGACGTTTTGCGCGCGAACCGATTCACCAGCAGCAGCAAGGTCAGGTTGATCAAAGAATTGAAGAGCCCAATGGCCGCCGTGTAGCTGTATTCCCCTTTCAAAATCCCGGTTGTGTACACAAACGTGGAAATGACATCGCTCGCCTCTAGATTCAGGTTATTTTGCATCAGCAAAATTTTCTCAAAACCGATGTTCATGAACTGGCCGATATCCAAAATGAGCAGGATCACGATGACCGGAACGATGCCCGGGAGAGAGACGTGCCAGATCCGCCGCATCCGCGATGCGCCGTCCATCTTGGCAGCTTCGTACAACTGCGGATTGATGCCGCTCAGCGCCGCAATGTATATAATCGATTGCCAACCCATGCTCTGCCAAATATTCGAACCGATAAAGATCGTCTTAAACCACCCGGCCGATTCCATGAAGCGAATTTCCGATCCGCCCAACGCATGGATCAACATATTGATCGGGCCGTTCGTAGACAGAAGCACGGTTAAAATCCCTACAATAACAACAACCGATATAAAGTGCGGAATATAGGTGATGTTTTGCAGCAACTTACTGTAGGTCTTACTGGGAATCTCGTTAATAAGCAGAGCGAGTAATATCGGAATCGGGAAAGCAATGATCAGGGAGAACAGATTGATAGACAGGGTGTTCCAGAGCAGTCTCCAAAAATAATACGAATCAAAAAAACGTTGGAAATGCTCAAACCCCACCCAACTGCTGCCAAGAATTCCTTTGCCCGGATTGAAATTTTTGAATGCGATCTGCAGCCCGTAGAGCGGGCCGTAATGGAACAGCAAATACCATGCGATCGGCAGCAGCAGCATGAGATACAAATCGTATCTCCTGGCGATCTGCTTGATAAGGCGGCTGCCCCGTTCCTTTCGGAACTGGGGCGCCGCGGCAGTCTCATGGATTTCTGCGTTCTTCATGAACATCCACTCCTATCCCATAGAGGATCTGCCTTATTTAGCCATTTTGTCATAAGCGTCTTGATAGATTTGTTGAAGCTCTTCAATGTTCATCTTTTTCAACGTAGACTGGAACTCTTCCCACTTGTCGAAGCTCAGTGCTCCTGCAATAAACTTCGTGCTTTGCTCTTGATAGTACTTGTCGATATCGTTGCGGAGCACATTGACCTTTTGAGCCGTTGCTTCGTCGAACATCGGAGCCGCATAACGGATTTTCGGCATATACGGATCCAGCGCCTTTTGCGCTTCCTGAACTTGCGGAGGATTGATGTACGAACCTACATATTCACTGATCAGATGAGGCGCACCTCCGCCGGCGTATGGCGTAAGCTTCGGCTGGGTCTCAGCTGTCGAGAATTCAGGCTTATAGGTTGGAAGCCCGTCAACGATTTCATAATGCTCGCCCTCCCGGCCGAACCGGAGCAAAGTCGATCCTTCATCGCTATAGAAATAGTCGATCCAGCGCATGGACACTTCCGGATATTTGTTGACTGAAGTAATGGCAAACGCACCTTGGTCACGCGGAACCGGAGCGTTTTGGCTTTGCAGACGGTCGCCATGCGGACCTTCAAACGGTGCGATACCCGTATATTGATCCATAATCGGCAGGAAGTTGTTATTCGTCTGATCGAAGAACAACCCTGTATTTCCCGATCCTTGCTTTGCCAAATATTGCGCTTCCGTTTGGGAGAATACTTCAGGATCCAGCAATTTTTCCGTATACAGCTTGTTCAGGTACATGAGCAGTTCTTTGTTGCGCTCGCTTCCCATCCAGATTTCGACCTTGTCGTCAACAATGTTAATGTTGTAGCCGAACTGGAGGTCCAAGCCGAACGATCCGCTGAATGCAGCCACGATAGGCAGGTCGACAACACGGGAGGTCAAAGGAATTTCATCTTGCTTTCCGTTTCCGTTCGGATCTTGATCGCGGAAGGCAACCAATACGTCATACAGCTCATCCAGAGTTTCCGGCACCTTCAGGTTCAACTTCTCCAACCAGGCCGTATTAATCCATCTCTTGTCTGTCCGGGCCGAATTCAGCGTAACAATGCCCGGAATCGTATAGATGTGTCCTTCTGGTGTAGTAATCGATGCACGGATTTCCGGATACTCTTCCATCAATTTGGTAAGATTCGGTGCATACTCCTCGATCAGATTTTCCAGCGGGATCAGTTGACCGCCGGCTCCGTAGCGGACCGCTTCCAAAGGTGTAATATTAGAGCGGTACATGATGTCAGGCAACTCGTTGGACGCGAACAGCAGGTTTTTCTTCTCGGGAAAACCATCGGTTGGCGCCTCGATGAATTCCATCTGGACATTGCTCATTTTCTCGTAATCCTGAAACACCGGCATGTCCTTGAACGGTCCATTGACGGGCGCGATCCGGGTGAACATCTTCAGTTTGATCGGCTCCTGTACAATCGGAAATCCGTTTTTGCTGACCTCGGATACTCCGCCTCCTCCAGAAGCATTTTTGTTCGCGCCGGAGCCGGAACTGCATCCCCCCAGCACCAATGCGGCAATCAGCACCGTGCTGATCGTTTTTCCCCAATGTTTTCGCATCTTTTGCATGACCTCCTTCGTGAATGGCACAACATCGATTATTGTAAGCGTTTACCTTGGTGTAAATCCATTATAGTCGAACCGTCCTGACGCCAAATTCCACAATTTTGACCACATACTCCACTTATTTTACGGAATCTGAAAACCTGATTTTCTGCACGTAAGCTTGCGGGGTCATGCCGGTCCACTCCTTGAATACTTTGAAAAAATAGTTATAGGTGCTGAATCCCACCTGCACGCTTACTTGCTTAACCGAATACCGGCCGCTTTCCAACAGCTTGCAACTGGCGTCAATCCGGACCCGGTTCACATATTCCGAGAACGTCATTCCCGTCTCCTCTTTGAAAATCCGGCTGAGATACGAAGGATTAAGCCCGATGGCTCCGGCCGCCAGCTCCAACGTAATATAACTTGGATATTTCTCCAGGATCAGCAGGATCACTTGGGAGACATGGCGCGAATGGTGACCGGCCGCACGCTCCCGCTTTAAACGGTCAAGCAATTCCTCGTAGTAGGAATAAAGCCATTGTTCCAATCCGTCCACACTGCCGATTCGTCCCAAATCCTCGCGCGCCGTAAGGCCGAAGGTTTCCGCTTGAGCCCCGCTGGCATGAGGAGCCCATTTTCGAGTCGCCTTCTCCCCTATGGACAGCAACTCGCGAACGATCAGTTGCACCCCTTGGGCATGGATCGGCTGTTGGCGGAGACCTGTGAACGCGGAAGCAATCACTTCCCGTACGCCGCCCCGATCCAAATTTTCCATAGAGAGCAGGAGTTGCTTCTGTTCCTCAATCGTCAGGGACATTCGTTCGGTTCGTCCGCCTGACGACTGCAGAGACTGCGAAGCGTCAAGGGCTTGCTCGGCGGTACGGTAACTTGCCTCAAGCTTGGACAAGCTGGAGCAAACGTGGCCAACGGCGAACGTGCACTTCAGATTCATAAACATCTCCAGGGTATGTTGAAGATGGCTCATCAGCCTTACCGTCTCGGTTGCAGCTGCCTGCTCACTGCGTTCCCGAAACGGAAGCAAGACGGCCATGCGTCCATTTTCCACATAAGTCACTATCCGTTCCGGCTGATCCCCTAACGTTTGCTGCATAAGATCCATCGCCTGCTGCACCAGTCGGTTGGTCTGAACGTCGCTGCGGGATTCCGTCAGCAGCAGGAAGGAGGAAATCTGCATCGCTGCCACGGTGTAACACACCGCATCCTGCAACCGTCCACTCTGCCGGGCATCATCCTCCAGAGCCTTGACCGCTCCGGGCTTCCCTTGCATGACTTGCGCGAGGAGTTCCCGAAATTCGGTAAGACTGCCCTGCTTCCGTCTTTGGCCTTCCCTATCCTCTTCCATTTCACGGACCGCCTTACTCAATACGCCCAGAAGTTGGTCCGCGTCCAGGCGATGTTTCAGCAGATAATCGACCGCCCCATTCTTCAAACATTCACGGACATAATCGTAGTCGTCGTAGCTGCTTAACATGATCGTCTTCACGGTAGGGTAGCGCATACTGATCGTCCGGTTTAGCTCCACGCCGTTCATGCCTTGCATATGGACGTCCAGGATGACGATATGGGGCCGAAGCCGATCGATCATCCGAAGCGCCGCTTCCCCCTCATAGGCCTCTCCGCAAAGCTCGAAGCCGTGGGTTCGCCAATCCGACACCGTTCGTAAATGGTGATGCACCAACGGTTCATCGTCAACCAACAATACTTGATACATAACCTGTCCCCCTTTTACGCCTCAGCTTGCTGATCCAGGGTTCGCGGAAATCGAACCTCCACTTTCGTATACAACCCTTCTTCGCTATAGAGCTTGATCCCGTAAGGCTCGCCGAACACCCGACGAATACGCTCGTGCACGTTGCGAATCCCCATCCCGCTGAAACGGGAAGGTGCCTCTTCGCTTGCTTCCATCAACGTTTCCATCCTCTGCTTGCTCATGCCCTTCCCGTTGTCCATCACCTCGATCTTCAGCTCCCCGTCCTCTTCGAAGACGCGAATCAGCAAGAAACCTCCATGCGCCGACGGGCCGAATCCGTGCAAGAGCGCATTCTCCACAAGGGGTTGCAGCGTAAGCTTCAAAACCCGACATTCCAGCAAAGCTTCATCCTCGATCTGAAAATGCACCGGGATCGGTTCCAGGAACTTGTATTTGGCAATGGCGACGTAACTGGATACGTAACCGAGTTCCTCACGCAACGTAAGGAACTCCCCGGAATTCCCAAGCACACCTCGCATCAACTCCACCAGTGCTCCGGATACCTCCTCGATATTGGGAACCCCGTTTAACTTCGCCAGGTATTTGATCGTATTTAGCGAGTTATAGAGAAAATGCGGCCGTATTTGCGCTTGCAGCGCGGTGAGTTCCGCCTCCCGTTTGGCCTGCTCGCTCCTTCGGATCCCTTCCATCAGACGTTTCAATTCATCAACCATGCTGATAAATACCCGGTACAAATCGCCAATCTCGTCTTTGGTATTGATCTCCGTCCGCGGAAAATCGAGATTTCCATCCTTGACCCGCATCATCATCGTCTTCAAACGGCGGATATGGAGGGTGGTCTGGGAAGACATTTGCAGTGATCCAATCAGAATAATGATAAAAACGACAACAGACACCTCCACCATAAGGTTGCGGATTTTCTCGGATTCGCTGAGCAAAGAATCGAGCGGAATCAGCGCACGCGTCGTCCAACCGGTGTATTCGGACTTACGGCTGACGACGATATAACGTTTTCCGTCAATGGCTTGTTCGACGGTTTCTCCAGCACCGGACGATTCCGCGAGGCCATAAGCGGCTCCGACCCACTCGTCGGACACCGAAGACGGCGCCGAATCGGACTGATATACGAGTTGTCTTTGCTCATCCAAAACGTATATAATGCTGTCCGCCGTAGGTTTCACACCGTAGGTATTGCGGATGAAATCGTACTTCAAATCAACGATTACAACGCCGATCGTCTCCCGGTTATAACGGAGAACGCGCCCTACGGAGATCGCCTCCGAGGTATCCGTCCTTTTGAAATACGCGTGGCGCTCCCCTTTCTTTAACATAAAATCCATCATATCGGTATCCAGGAAAGTACGGTCGATCCAGGGGCCCCCCGAGAAGAATACCTTCCCGTTCAGGCCAACAACGGCAATACGCGAAATATATGGCTTGTAATCGATCAATCCGGAGAGAAATTCGGTGATCCGCTTTTGCTCCTGAAACCACTCGTAACTGATTTCTTCGTTTGGACTCAGAACCGTATCGATCACCGTATTTTTGTTGGTCACGACCACCGTATTCAAGCGGTCGATCTCTTTGAGCATAACGTTCAAGGATTCGTCCGCCTGCCGGATACTGTCCGATACCGAGGTGATCGCGTTCCTTTTGATCGTATCGCGCATGTTGACGTAGATAATGCTTGTCACAGAAACGATGGCCAGAAGCGTCAACAGTCCAAAGGCGATAAATATCTTCCCTTGAATGCCTATTTTCGGTGAAATCCACTTGCGCAACGTTGCCAACATCCTAACTTCCCCTCCTCCGATCTCCGAATCCGGCTGCATCAAGTAAGCGCTTTCGATAAACAGGTCATACCGACTAGTCCTCCCCGTTAAGTTCTCCTCTTCCGCATAGCTAACGGAGGCAATTGGTAATAAATTTTGAACGCCCGCGTGAACGTATACAAATTCGGATAACCCAAAGACAAGGCGATCTCCGTGACGGAAGCGTCCGTTTCGATAATCAGCTGTTTGGCCTTCTCCATGCGAATCTTCTGCAAATATTTCTGCGGGGATACCCCGATCTGGCTGGTGAACACCTGGGAGAAATACGAGCGGTGCACCCCTGCAAATGCCGCCACCTGCTGCACGGAAATGCCTTCCGTCGCATGAAGGTCCATAAAATCCATACATTCCCGAATCCAGCTCGAAGGCTCGGAAATCTCGGCGGCCACCGTCTCGGGGATTAATCCGGCCAGCAATTGGCATATGCTTCCTTGAAGCTCCAAAGAAACAGCCGGATTCCAGCGCTCGAAATTCGATAATTTCTCCATCGTGCCTCCCAGCAGTTCCCGCATCTGCGGGGTGACTACCGCTCTCCCGAACGGTCTCTCCGGCGTTAGGCCTGCAAGTTCCAGCAGTGACTTGACGCGGCTGCCGTCCAACGCGAGCCAGTTCATTTGCAGCGGCTTGTCCGCGGCCAATGCATGATAATAGTAGGTCCGCCCGGGAAACAGACAGAACAGGTCATTGGAATACAATTCCACCCGCTTCCCGTCGAATTCGAAGGAAACGCCTCCTTCCAATACAAAATGTAGGCTGTAGCATTCGATTCGTTTCGGCCCCACTTGATAATGAGGTTTGGCTACATTGCGCCCGGCCCGTACAGGCCACAGCTGCGCTTCCTTATCCGTATATCCGGGCGTGTAGTAAAGAAACTCGGCATATTCCTGTTCATACTCCTGCATCATTTCACGCATCCCTCCTTTTCTTTTATCCTTTTATAGACAACAAAATGGTAAATTCAATGTAACAGAACGCCATTTATAAATCACGCTATAATCAATATTATCATAATAGGAGGGGATGAATTTTGTCTAGTAGACCTAACATTTTACTAATTACGAGCGACCAACAGCATTGGAATACCCTCGGTGCGTTTCAGCCCGAAATCTCCACGCCGAACTTGGATCGCTTGGCCCGGGAAGGCACCACGTTCGGCCGGGCTTACTGCCCGAATCCGACCTGCACGCCAAGCCGATCTTCGATCATTACGGGCATGTATCCCAGTCAGCACGGCGCATGGACACTTGGAACGAAACTGTTGGAGGACCGTCACACGGTGGGAGAGGACTTCAAAGAGGCGGGGTACCGGACCTCGTTGATCGGCAAGGCGCATTTTCAACCTTTGAAATCGACGCCGGCGTATGAATCCAAAGAAGCGTATCCGATCCTGCAGGATTTGGAGTATTGGCGCGGTTTTCACGGGCCGTTTTACGGCTTCGATCACGTCGAACTTGCCCGCAATCATACGAACGAAGCCCATGTCGGGCAGCATTATGCCCTATGGCTGGAGGAACAGGGCTGCGCCAACTGGCGGGATTATTTCCTGCCGCCGACCGGCACGATGGATCCGGCGCAGACCTACAAATGGCCGATCCCGGAAAAATATCATTACAACACGTGGATCGCGGAACGGACGAATGCTCGTCTGGAGGAACACCGCCAGACGGGGGACCCGTTCTTCCTATGGGCCAGCTTCTTCGACCCTCACCCGGAATATTTGGCGCCGGAGCCCTGGGATACGATGTACGATCCGGAGAAGCTGACGATCCCGTCGCTGACGCCGGGGGAACACGACCGCAATCCGCCGCATTTCGGGCTGACGCAAGAGGAGAATCCCAATTTCTCCACCCTGATGGAAACGGGCTTTGGCGTTCATGGCTACCGTTCCCATCACTACTACGAATATGGAGCAAAGCGGCGGCTTACGGACTACGACAAGAAGAAGCTGGTCGCCGTTTATTACGGCATGATCAGCCTAATGGACAAATATATCGGCCGCATCCTCGATAAGCTGGATGATTTGGGCCTGGCGGAGGACACGCTCGTCGTGTTCACGACGGACCACGGCCACTTCTTCGGCCAACACGGTTTGCAGGCCAAGGGAGGGTTCCATTACGAGGATTTGATCAAGCTGCCGTTTATCGTCCGGTACCCGGGCCGCGTTCCCGCCGGGCGGCGTTCGGATGCGATCCAATCGTTGGTGGATCTGGCGCCGACGTTCCTCTCCTTCTGCGGATTGCCGATCCCGCCGGCCATGACGGGCGTCGACCAGCGGGAAGTGTGGCTCGGGCGGAAGGACCAGGCGCGGGATCACGCCATCTGCGAATTCCGGCATGAACCGACGACGATCCATCAGAAAACCTACGTCGATGAACGATATAAGATCACGGTGTATTACAATCAAACGTATGGTGAGATTTTCGATCTTCAGGAGGACCCGGGTGAGCTTCGCAACCTGTGGGACGAACCGGGTTACGAAGGGCTGAAGACGGAGCTGCTGC
The DNA here is from genome assembly GCF_900021165.1 of Paenibacillus phocaeensis. GTDB lineage: Bacteria > Bacillota > Bacilli > Paenibacillales > Paenibacillaceae > Fontibacillus > Fontibacillus phocaensis. Next base: position 33,803 of record NZ_FCOQ01000030.1, read on the forward strand.
TCAAATACGCCTGGGCCGAGCTCGGCAAAGAGCCGATGCCGATGCCGCGAATCCATCACGCTTAGCGGGCGGGGGTCATTTATGACCTCTCTATACGAAAATTCGAATACAATCGGGCCTGCTCTGGCGACGATGACGGATTGTGTATGAAATTTCATACCCATTCGCGCATCCTCAAGGCATATGTCTTGAATCTATATGAAAAATCGAATAAAATCCGGAATTTTCTTCATCTGCAGCATACTTGTATATGAAAAATCGTGTACAATCCACACGGGGGAGGGGCTGGTAAGTCCAGTATTTGCCCCAGCCTCCGAAAACACAACGAAGGTTGCCCGCAACTTGGGGCAACCTTCCTGCGTGTTATCCTACTCTTCAGCTTTCACTTTGATTTCCTGCGCCTCCGTTCAACCGCTCCAACAGCCCGGACAACATCTCTTCCGTAAATTGGCCTTGGCTGAAAGCGACAGCGCCGCGCAGCGGCATGTATTTCATCATCGCTTCCATCATAGCGTCGAGCTCGCCGCCGCTCTCACCCGCCAACCCGGTAGCTCCCATCATCTCCATGGCAACACTGCGCGATTCAGGGCGGCCGAGCAGGTCGCCGATCAAGGTGTTGGCCGTATACACGACCGGAATCTCCGTCGTGGAATCCACCTCCACCGCAGCTTCGAGCACGATCTCCCGAGACGATTTGCCGATGAGAATCCGGTATTCCCCGGACTCGGCATGCCAATCGTTCAGCCGCGTCTCGTAATAGGCAAACGCGCTTTTATCCAGTTCGAACACCACCGTCTGCGTTTCCCCCGGCTGCAGCTCGACCTTGCAGAATCCCTTCAGCTCCTTGTCCGGCCGGATGACGCTGCTGTCCACGTCCCGGACGTAGAGCTGAACGATTTCTTGGCCCGCCCGGTTCCCCGTATTGGTGACCTGGAGGCTGACCGTAAGCTGATCGTCGTCCCGCATCCGGTTTTTGTCCAGCTTCAAATCCGCGTATTCGAAGCTCGTATAGCTTAGGCCGTGACCGAACGGAAACAGGGGCTCCACTTCCTTCGTATCGTAATAACGATATCCGACGAAGATGCCCTCCCGGTATTCCACGCGATCCCCTTCGCCAGGGAAGAACAAATAGGAAGGGTTATCCTGCAGCCTGACCGGGAACGTTTCCGCCAGCTTGCCGCTTGGATTGGCTTCGCCGAACAGGAGATCGGCTACGGCGCCGCCCGCCGCCTGACCGCCCAGATAACCTTCCAGAACGGCCTTGGCCTTGCCGATCCACGGCATTTCCACCGGCGATCCGTTGCTCAGCACGACCACCAGATTCGGCTGCGCTTGGGCCACCGCCTCCAGCACCGCAACTTGATTCGCCGGCAACCGCATATGCGTCCGGTCGTAACCCTCCGATTCGTACCGGTCCGGCAGGCCGATAAACAACACCGCCGTATCAGCGTTCTCCGCTTTGCGAACCGCATCGCGCAGCAGCTCGGCGTTCACGTCGTCCCGATCCAGCTCGAACCCTTTGGAATATACGAGGGTTGTGCGATCACCCGCGATTTTGCCCATTTCCTCCAGGGCCAAATCCAGGCGCGTCGGGTTGACGTGAGAGCTCCCGCCCCCTTGATAACGCGGCTTTTCGGCGAATTCGCCGATCACGGCGATCGTTCCCTCTTTGCGGAGCGGAAGGAGGCCGCCCTCATTTTTCAGCAGCACCATGCTCTCCTGCGCCGCGATCCGGGCCAGCCGGTGGTGCGCCTCCGCGTCAAAAGTCGCCTGTTCTTGACGATGCTCGGCCGCCTTGAAGACGAACGTAAGAATTCGTTCTACCGCCCGGTCCAGCGTCGCTTCGGGCAAGCTTCCGGCTTTGACCGCCGCGACGATTTTGGCGTCCCCCGCTCCTCCGCTCGACGGCATCTCCAACTCCAAACCGGCGGCGAGCCCGCGAACCCGGTCGTTAACCGCCCCCCAGTCGGACACGACAAAACCTTCAAAGCCCCACTGGTCGCGCAAAATCTTCGTCAGCAACTCGTGATGCTCCGAGGCATATTCGCCGTTCACCCGGTTATAGGAGCACATCACGCTCCACGGCTGGGATTGGACGACCGCGCCTTCAAAACTTCTTAAATAGATTTCACGCAGCGTCCGTTCGTCGACTACCGCGTCGGTGGACATTCGGCGATGCTCCTGATTGTTGGCGGCAAAATGCTTCAGCGAGGTGCCCACGCCCTGGCTTTGCACCCCTTGGATATGATGGGCGGCCATTTCCGACGACAAATACGGATCCTCGGAGAAATATTCGAAGTTGCGGCCGCATAGCGGCGAACGTTTGATGTTCGTCCCCGGACCCAGCAGCATGGCGACGCCTTCCGCCTGGCATTCCTTGCCGAGCGCTTCGCCCACGCGGCGGATCAAGCCGCGGTTCCAGGAAGCGGCCAGTCCGGCGGCCGACGGGAAACAGGTCGCCGGCACGCTGTCGTTGAGCCCGAGGTGATCCGCCGAGGCGCTTTGCTTGCGCAAGCCGTGCGGGCCGTCGGTCATCATGACGGACGGAATTCCCAGCCGCTCCACGCCTTTCGTATGCCAAAAATCAAGGCCGGAGCACAACCCCGCCTTTTCCTCCAAAGTCAGCTTGGCGACGATTTCTTGGATCTTCGCTTTCATCCTTGCACACACGCTCCCTTTTAAATTGAAATCGTTTACAATCGTTCGGTTGCTTTTATTTTACGGGACGTTCTCTCTATCATTATGGTATAATTTTTGCAATTATAGTATTTTATTAACCTGCAAGGAGGATCACGATGACCGGACAGCCGGAGCTTGATGAGCGGTTGAGCCGCTTTTGCCGCCTGCTTCACGAAGTTACTTTGCTGCCCGTCATTCTTACCGACTCAACGGGGCGAATCCAGGCCCACCATCCGGACCCGTTCCTGCCCAATCCTACGTATCGCAGTCTGCAGGAGCAAGTAACGGCGTGGATCGGCGAGCATCGCCCCGCAGCCGTTCCCGTGCTGCATTCCACCGCCTATTTAGAACAAGGCCTGCTTATTCCCGTCGGCAGCGCGGATGAATCTTGCGGATGGATCGTCGCAGGTCCGGCGGTTTCGGCGATTTGGCCGGAGGAGTTGCTGACCGGCTTGCTGCAGGACCTGAAGGTGCCGCAGCGGCAGCGCCCCGCCTGGCTCGCTTATTACCGGGGTCTGCCCGTGATCGACAGACACCGGTTGATGTCTGCGGGACGGCTGGCCTACGAATGGCTGACCGGGCAGCCCCTGGCTCCGGCCGAGTTGATCGATACGTCCGTTCCCCCCGCGGAAGAATCCGGCCCGAAACCGGCCGTCCTGGCTTCCCTTCGTCTCTCCGGCAGCCGGGAAGCGGGCGTTTACCATCATTCGCCGGACAGCGAGCAGCTGTTTTTGAAGCATATTAAAAACGGGAACAAAAAAGAGCTGTTCCGCACTTTTGCCTCGTTATCGCACCAAGGTGTGGGTATTTTGTCCAGACGCAGCCCCTTGCGTCACCAGAAAAATATTGCCATCGTTGTCATCACACTGGCGACGCGGGCGGCCATGGAAGGCGGCGTGTTCCCGGAGGAAGCCTACACGCTGAGCGATCTCCACATTCAGCATATCGAGGAGCTTGGAGAAGTCGCCAAAGTGGAGCATGCACTGCTTACAGCTTTGGGCGATTTTGCCGACAAAGTAAAGAGTGGCCTCGAGCAGCGGGTATCCCGTCCGATTGCGGTGTGCCAGCGTTATATTTTCGACCATTTGTACGAAGAACTCTCCCTGCCGGCTTTGGCGGAGGTCTCAGGGATCAGCTCCGTTCATCTCTCCCGACTGTTCCGGCGGGAAACAGGCAGCAGCCTGACCGAATACATTCAACGGCAACGGGTGGAAGAAGCGAAGCAACTGATCACCTTGTCCGCCTGCTCCCTATCCGATATCTCCGCCCGGTTGCAGTTTCACGACCAGAGCTATTTCACCAAAGTGTTCAAGAAATTCGCCGGCATGACGCCGAAGCAATACCAGGACCGCATGCCTACAAATTAAACAGGGGCCTCCTATTCGTAAATTAGGAGACCCCTGTTTTAGAATAAAACAATGCCCGCAGCGGCGGACAGCAAAATCACCGCAAAGGGGTGGATTTTGTATTTGGACACCAAAAGGAGGCATCCGGCGACGATCAGCAGCGTACCGGCCATCGACCAGCTCAGCAACGGTTCGCCGCGTCCGCTCAAGCCAAAGTGAAGGGCAGCGTAAAGGATCAACCCCGTTACGATTGGGCGCAAACCGTAAAACGAAGATCTGACCCATTCGTTGTCCTGGAGCTTGAAGAAAAAAGCGGTAATCAGAATGACGATGATCAGCGACGGTAAAATGATACCTATGGTGGATATGATCGCGCCTATAATCCCCGCCTCCGAATACCCGATCAACGTGGCGGCGTTTGTAGCGATGGAACCCGGGGCCATCCCCGCGAGCGCAACAATCTCCTGAAACTCCCCGGCATTCACCCAGCCCTTGGCTTCTACCTCCCGCTGAATCAGCGTCATGACCGCATAACCGCCGCCAAAGGAAATGAGCCCCACCTTGATGAAAACCAAAAACAGCTGCCAAAGCATAGATGATCACCCTTTAGATGTAATATTCCGGAAAATGAAGCTCCTGTTTGTCCTGGGACCGTTCCCTTTCCGTCCGCACGGTCATCCTCAATTTTCGCTTAAACCAAACAATCGCGATCCCGGCGATCGGTCCTCCCAGAATCAGATAAAACGAATGAAGGCCGGTGAATAACAGCAACACGACCGCAATGGCCGTAATGACCAGGGTGGCCCCGTCCAGTACAGAGGATTTCCACATCTTAATGGCAGCTATAATGATCAACGCCACGACCGCAGCGTGAATGCCTTTCAGCGCCGCCTCCACTTTCACATTGTCTTTAAAAACAGCGCTAAGCAGGCTCAGCAGAAAAACAATAATAAACGTAGGCAATGTTATCGCGGTTACAGCCGTGATGGCGCCGGGGATCCCCCCTAAGCGGAAGCCGATGAAAGCTGCGGAATTGACAGCCACGCCGCCGGGAGCGGACCCCGAAATGGACACCATGTCCCCCATTTCATCCTGGTTCATCCACCCTTTTCGATGAACAATCTCCTCTTCGATCGTCGCGATCATCGTGTAACCTCCTCCAAAGGTGGAAGGTCCGATTTTGGCAAAAGCGCAAAAAATTTGCCCTAGCAGTTTCAAGCGCCCAGTCCCCATGCGACTCATCCGAACACACCCTTTTCTGTCTCGTCATGCCTTAAATGTCTATCCGCATTATAACACATTAATTTCATTTTGGAATTAAGTTGTGATAAATTTAGAATAAAGTATCGTTTATTTCTTGTGAATAGGCATTTAAATTCAAAATTCCAAAGAAGAAAATTTCTTTATGGAATTATGTTGATTATTCTGATGATATTAACTGGAAATAACTCGATATTCCCGTTATACTTATTTTATCCCGACTAGATAACTTGGAAATGGAGAGGGCCTTGATGATAACTCATTCCAATCCTTCGATAAAAAAACAGGTGTTTGACCGTATATCCCGCCTCGGAACCGTCTCCAAAGCTGATTTACTAAGCGCCTTCACCTTGACCAGCAGCAGCATGACGCGTTTGCTTGAAGACATGACCTCGCAAGGGTTGATCGTCGTTTCCGGTCTCGGCAGCTCCACCGGAGGCAGAAAGCCGATTTTGTTCCAAACCAATCCGAAATACCGCTACCTGTTCGGCCTGGAAATTTCCCGGCTTTATTCCGCTCTGGGCTTGTACGACATGCATCTTAACCCCTTGTCCTCGCTCCGCTGGAAAATGGACGTTACCATGACGCCCGAGCTGCTGGCCGATCATGTGGCGAAGGTCGCCCGAGGTTTCCTTGCCGAACATGGCCTCACGTCCGCCAACGTCCTTGGCATGGGGATCGGCGCGGTCGGTCCCTTGGATCAGAGAAAGGGGATCATTCTTGAACCGGAATTTTTCCCCGCGTCCTCTTGGAAGAACGTGCCGATTTGCGAAATGCTGACGGAACGGCTGGGGTTCCCGGCCAAACTCGACAACGGGGCAAATACCGCTTTAATCGGCGAGCATTGGGCACTGCGGAGCGAAAACATCCAGCATGCCCTTTACGTTCACTCCGGCGTTAACATCCGGTCGGCCGCGATGTCGGGCGGCCAGATTCTCCGCGGAGCCGTGGATACCGAAGGGGCCATCGGGCAAATGATCATCCAGGCCAATGGGCCAAGATTGCGGGACAAGGGCAATTACGGGGCATTAGAAGCCTTCGTGTCCGTTCCCGCGCTCGAAGAACGCGTGCGTACCCAGCTCAAAATCGGGCGCAGCAGCCTGTTGTCCGGAATTTCGCCGGATCAGGTTAACTTCGCTACGCTCATCGACGCCTTGAAGCAAGACGATCCGCTGGTTAAAGAGCAATTTTCAGAGACGGCCGCCTATCTGGGCATCGGGCTCGCCAACTTGATCAATGCGCTTCACCCCGAATACGTCATTCTGGGCGGCCCGCTCGTCGGCGCGCATCCGCTGGTCTTCGATACCGCCCTGGAGATCGCCAAGAAGAACACCTACCATTACCCTGAATACAGCCCGGTCTTCACGCAGGGGCTGCTTCTCGAAGAGGCCGTGGCCACCGGAGCAGCCGTGATGATGTTGCAGGAGTGGAATGGCCTCTAACGACCGTTTCAGATTATCTAGATAAAACCATATTGAATTAAAGAATAGGCCAATCGTCCGTTTTTCGCATGAGAAACGGGCTTTTATTTATGTACTTATTATTATTTTGACATTATCTTATTCAGGTGCTATCTTTAGAAATAATATGGACAGGAGGGGATCGTTTTGTCAGGAAACTGCATGACAACCCGTCATTCTAACATCGGCGTGATGTGGAAAACCGTATCCGAGGACTGCAATTTAGCCTGCGATTACTGCTATTACAGCACCTGCGGAGGCAAACCGGGACCCAAGATCAATCGGATCGATTCCGCTATTCTGGATAAATTTATCATGGATTATATGGAGCACAGCCAAGGCGCCGCCAATTTTGCCTGGCAGGGCGGAGAACCGCTGCTGGCCGGACTCGAGTTCTTCGAAGAGGTCGTCTATCGTCAAGCCCTGCATGCCCCGGCGCATACGATCATCAGCAACTCGCTGCAGACGAACGCCACGCTGATTAATGACCGCTGGGCTTCATTTTTTAAAACCTACAATTTTCTGATCGGCGTGAGCCTTGACGGCCCTAAGGAAATTCATGACGCCCGCCGGGTGACTTCGAGCGGCAATGGCAGCTTTGACCGGGTGATGGCCGGCATCGGGCATTTGCGGAAGCATCAGGTGGATTTTAATATATTGACGGTCATCCACAAGGGGAACGTAGGCAAAGCCAAGGAACTGATGGCGTTTTATCGTGAAAACGATTTCAATTTCGTCCAATTCATCCCCTGCATGGATTTCCGCTCCCAGCAGGTGGATCAACCCGGCGTATACGAAATTACGCCGCGGGAATACGGCGACTTCCTTTGCGAAGTGTTCGACGAGTGGTACAATGACGGCGACCCTCAGGTTTCCGTACGCTTCTTCGATAACATGCTTAGCGTTTATATTAACCGGGAAGCGGAGCTGTGCGTACATCAGGCTGCGTGTCCGACAAGCCTCGTGCTTGAGCAAAACGGCGATGCGTTTCCGTGCGATTTCTTCATCAACGAACAATGGACCGTCGGCAATGTGGCCAACTCCTCCATCGCCGACATGCTGGCCCATCCGAACTACGAACGCTTCCACCGGATGAAGCCGGCTTTGCCCGACAAATGCCGGTCTTGCGAATGGCAGCGTTTATGCTACGGCGGGTGCCCGCGGAACCGCAAATGGAATGCGGAAGGAACAGAGTCCACTCCGGATTTCTTCTGCCAAAGCTACAAGCAGATTTATGCCCATGCCCATGAGCAAATGGAGGAAATGGGCGAGAAACTGCGCAAGGAGCTGTACAGCCACAATTTGCAACGTTATTTTGACAACAAAGCTCCGGGCCGCAACGAACCTTGCCCATGCGGCAGCGGCAAGAAGCATAAGGCGTGCTGCGCCGCCAGCTAGTCTTTGATAAGAAACAGGAGCCGCGTGTTCGGCTCCTGTTTCTTTAACCCATCCTTCCTCACGACAAGCAAGGAATCGTTCCTAATATAAAGGAGCCGTCTCGATGACTCTTCTGCTGTTGTTTTTAATGGCGTCCGCCCTCATCCTGTTTGTCACGAAAGCCCGCAGCCCCGTCGCCTACTGGATGGCTTGCGTGCTGTTCGGCTGGTTTTTGAGCATGTCCGGGTTAGTCCTGTTTCTGGCCAAGTATGGCGGATTTTATTTCAAAGTCAATCGAGTATTGTTTTTTAATGAAGCGATCCGAAACGTGCTGCTGCACTCCCCGCTGCAAATCGGGGACATCAGCCGCATGATTACGACCGGGCGTTCCGTATTTATTTTCGGTTTGTTAGGACTTAGCCTAACGCTTTATTTGAACAAGCCGTTCAAGAAATTATGGAAGTACATTGCCCTGAACAGTCTCCTCCCCGTCCTCAATATCGTGTTCTACGACCCCGTCGTTTACAAATGGATATTAAACACGGTCGAGCGCAAGTACACGTCCATGATAGGATGGGGGACCAGGGGGTGGGTCGTGTTGTCCGCGCTGGCCGCCTTCTATTTGATTGGGTGGAGATACCGAAATATGACGATTCCCTGGATCAAAAAACAGATCAGCTTTATCCTGCTTGGACTCCTCGCGCTGAACGGATTTTATTTCTACCTCGGCTTCATGGGCCCTTTGCAGGTGACGGACATCCGGACCTATTATGTGCTTTATTCCGATTTTTCGAATTTTAATCCGCCGCTCACTTTGTTCGAATGGTATTTCAGCATCCTGTTTACGGGCGTCGTTTCGCTCGTCAGCCTGCTGGCCATCTGGCGGTATACGAGGGTCGAGAAAAATATGGGCAAGCTGGATTTGCGCTTGGAGCGGAAAATCAAAACCGCGGACATGGGCACGAAAATCTTTACCCACGCTCTGAAGAACCAACTCCTTACGCTGCAGGTGCTGAATAAAAAGATGGCAACAACGGTCAAGCACCGGGAAGAGCATTCTGACGCCGCAGACCTTCGGCTGCTCACGCAGATCGAACAATCGGAAGCGATCATCCACCATACCCTGGACCGCTTGGACCGGCTTTATAATTCGTTCAAAACGAATTATCTCCAGCTTCGGCCCGTTTCCGCAAGCGCATTCATGGAGGAACTGGTCGGCGGTCTTAAAGGGATACCTGATTCGATTCGCGTCGAATACGCGGGGCCGGACGGCGATCCGAAAATATTGGCGGATGCCGGCCACCTGTCGGACGCCCTGCACAATGTCATCGTCAATGCCGCCGAAGCTATCGACAGCCAACGGGAAGGACGGGTACGAATCGAAGCGTACTCCGAGGAAAAGTGGCTGGTCATTCGGATAAACGATAACGGTATCGGCATCGAACCGGAGAAACTAGGGGAGATCTTCGACCCTTTTTACACCAGCAAAAACACGAATCGGAATTGGGGGTTGGGCCTCTCCTACACCAAGCAGGTCGTCGGCGGCCATTTCGGCCAAATCGACGTAACCAGCGCTCCTGGGGCCGGAACGACGTTTCAGATTTTTTTGCCGATCTATCGCACCGATTAAACCCGCCGAACAGAAAGGGAGCTCTCGTATGCAAAAGCAACCGATTCAAATGCCCATTCGCGTTCTCGTCGTCGAGGATTTCGACATTCTGAACGAGCATTTCCGGACGATGGTGGACGGCGCGGAAGACATGATGCTCGTCGGCCACGCTTTCAGCGGCAAAGCCGCCTGCGATCTGGTTGAACAGCTTCAACCGGACGTCGTGCTGATGGACATCGAGATGGACTTCAAGCATGACGGCATCCTCGCCGCCAAAAAGGCGGTCCAAACGCATCCGGACGTGCGGATCATTTTCTTGACCGTGCACGAGGACGATGAGACGGTGTTCAGCGCCTTCGATTCCGGGGCGGTGGATTATGTGCTGAAAACCGCGGAGGAACACGAGATTCTCGACAGCATCCGCATGGCCTACAACGGCTCGTCTCCGATCCGGCCGGAAATCGCTTATAAAATCAGGAACGAATTCAGGCGCATCCGCCATAACCAGGCATCCCTGCTGGATTCCATCGATATTTTATCCCAGTTGACCCCGACGGAAATGGAAATTATCGATTTGCTGCTGAAACACAAAAAGATCTCCGAAATCGCCGCCGAACGTCAGGTCGAAATATCGACGATCAAATCGCAGATCAATCTTTTGCTCAAAAAGTTCAACAAGTCGCGGACGAAGGAAATCGTCAATCTGATTAACGAGATGGGAGCCGTTTCTTTCTTCCGTCAAGTGAACAAAGGGGACAGGAACGCCCGCTAAGGCGACCTGCCCCCTTTTCGCTCGGAGCTTATTTTTTCACGGCATTCAGGAAAGCATCTTTGCTGACAAATTGGTCCGCGGGAACCACTTCCGTCATTTTGCCGTTGTCGACGAACAAACTCTCCAGGTTTTCAAACCAGGTATACACCGTGTTGTCTTCGAAATGCTTGATCATCTCTTCCGTCGCCAGCCACTGCGTTGTCCCGATCTGCATGCTTAACGAATCTTCAGGCACCTGCGTGAATTCGCCGGTGAGCTTGACCGTTTCTTCCATGTTGGCGATGCGATAATTGTTCGCCTTGGAAAATGCGCTTACAAACTTCTCCACCAAATCGGGATGCTCCTCCAAAAACGCGGGTCTAGCCACCCAGCTTTGCGGAAACACATAATCCGGGAAAAACGCCTCGTTATTGCCCAGCACCTTGATGTTTTCTTTCCCTACCTGTTTTTCGATCTCGGCCGTATAGGGAGACCAGATCGCGACTGCGTCGACTTTTTTGGACACGAAGGCAGATACGGCTCCGGCCACATCCATATTCATGATATTTACGTCTTCGGGTTTTATCGAGGCGGACTTGAGTCCCAAGTTCAGGATCATCTCGCCGGACGTTCCTTTCGGGACGCCGACCGTTTTTCCCTTCAGATCCGCCCAGCTTTCGATGCCGGAATCCGCTCTGGTCAGCACGGCGTCTCCTGTATTCAGGCTGTCGACGGCGATGATCTTGCCTTGTCCCTGGGCGGCAAGGAACGTTGCTCCAGGGCCGATGTACGCGATGTCGATTTCGCCCGATGCCATCGCCTGAAACTCCGGCGGACCGCTCAAGAACTTCACCGCGTTCACTTTAATTCCCGCCTCCTCGAAAAATCCCTTCTCTTCGCCGATCACGATCGGCGTTGCGCCGTGCATGTCCGGCATATAGGCTACGTTGATTGTGGACGTCTCGCCCGATTTGGCCGGCGTTGGGCTTTCCGTAGCCTTTTCAGTCCCCGCCTGACCGGATGAACAGGCGGAGGCAATCAGCATAAGTCCGAGCATTAAAGCGCTTACTTTTTTCATAGATGAATCCCCCTTATTTTTTGACGTCCATATATTCTTTGTAAACCTTCGACCAAATCTCGTTTTTGATCTCGACGAAGCGGTCAGACAATTTGGTTTCCTGCGTCCGCGGGTATGGAATGTCGACATCGATGATTTCCTTGATCCGGCCCGGCCTTGCGCTCATAATAATGACGCGCTGCGCTAGAATGACCGCCTCTTCCACGTCGTGCGTGATAAAAAAGATGGTGCGCTTCTCCTTCTCCCACGTTTTCAGCAGTTCTTCCTGCAGTTGCGCCCGCGTCTGCGCATCCAGGGCGCCGAACGGCTCATCCATCAGCAGCACTTCAGGCTCCACGGCATACGCTCTGGCAATCGCCACCCGCTGCTTCATGCCCCCCGACAGTTCCTTCGGATAGGCGTTGGCGAAGTCTTTCAGCCCCACCAGCTCCAGATACTTTTCGGCCCTCTCTCTGCGCTCCTTGGCCCCTAACCCTCTAAGCTTCAAGCCGAATTCCACATTTTTCAGCACGGTTTTCCAGGGGAACAAGGCGTACTGCTGGAAGACAACTCCCCTTTCCTTGCCCGGACCGGTGACGATCCGGTTCTCCACCTTTACGGTGCCGGTCGTTGCGTTTTCAAGCCCGGCGATGATGTTAAGTAGCGTCGTTTTGCCGCAGCCGCTGGGCCCGACGACGCAGACGAACTCGTTTTGGCCGATCGTGAGCTGCGTGTTTTGCAGGGCGGTGACAGCGCCGGATCGCCCCTGAAATACTTTGGACAGATTTTCGATTTCGATTTTCGATGTCTTTTCCGCGATCACGCTCATGATTTCCTCAACTCCTGCCATCCCGTTAGTTTTTTCTCCAGGAACAAGACGCCTTTGTCCATGGCCAGCCCGATGATCCCGATGATGATAATGCCCAGGATGATAATGTCCATACGGAAGTACAAGCCCGCTTCCATGATCATATTGCCGATTCCCTTATTCGCTCCGGTCAGTTCCGCCGCGACCAGGGTCGTCCAGGCGCTGGCCAACCCCAAGCGCACGCCGACCAGAATATAAGGGAACGAGGCGGGCACCACCACTTCGAAGAAAATGTCTTTGTCGCCCGCGCCCAGCACTTTCGCAGCCTTGATCAGCGTTGGATCCACACCAACGACGCCCTGAAAGATCGAAATCACCATAACCAGGAAAGTTGCGACGAAAATGATCGACAGCTTCGCTCCCTCACCCACGCCCTGGACGACAATGACCAGCGGAATCAGCGCGATCGGTGGAATCGTGCGAAAAAACTGAATCCATGGTTCGACGATCATGCGGACCGGTTTATACCAGCCCATCAGGAAAGCGACGGGGATGGCAGCCAGAAGACCCAACACAAACCCGCCCAGAACCCGAAACAGACTGGCATAAATATTGGTCCATAATCTGCCGCTGGATAATTCCTGTATAAAGGTCTTCACGATCGTAACCGGGTCAGATACGATCGCCCCGACCGACGGAATTCTGGAGATCAGCGCCCAAAAGGCGATTCCAACGGCGAAGGACAGCAGGACGATCACGCCGCCCGGAATTTGACTCCAGGTCTTCCGGGGAGTTCCCGTCTGCCGGGGGACCGGGCTTTCGATTTCGGTTGTTTTTGTCGTCATATCAAACAAACCTTTCTATACTGTTCTCGTAAAGCCGTAAGCCGACTCCAGCGTTTCGTGCGAATACTTTGCCGCGAGCTCCTTGGCGTCTTCACGGTAACCTTCGTCATGAAGCCGCTTGATCCACTGGTTCACGGTGACATATTTAAACGGCCCGGTCCGGATCACCTTTTGCAACGGGTCGGTCTTGCCGCCCGGTTTCCCCGTATGCTCATGCAGCCAGTTCATCAGGCGATGATCCATCTCCCGGACGACCTCCGGATGCTCGGCGGCGACATTCGTCGTCTGATAAGGATCGTTTTCCATATCGTAAAGCGCCACGGGATCGTAGCGGTAAAGCCCCTCGTGATAGGTGCGCATATAGTACCACTTTTTGTCCCTGACCGCCCGCTGGCAAGCGTACAAGGCGTGATCCATCACCAAATGGTCCCGGCCCGACCAGGCATCGCCTTTTAAGGCAGGGAGGAACGACTTGCCGTCCCAGCCTTCCGGTACCGGCAGACCAACCATGTCGGTGATCGTAGCGATCACGTCCACGTTGTAAGCAAGTCCGTCCGTCACCGTGCCGGGTTTCGTTATGCCAGGTGCCTTGATGATCAGCGGGATATGGTGAACCGACTCCGAGGCGTTGGCGTGCTCCATGTAAATGCCGTACTCGCCAAACGATTCGCCGTGATCTGCGCTAATGACGAAACAAACCTCATCCTCGATTCCCATCTCCCGGAGCGTCTCCACAATTTCCCCGATACAGCGGTCCATGTAGCTGATGCCGCCGTCGTAGCCGTTGATCAGCCGGATGAAATCCTCCCGGTTCCGGATTCGCTCGGGCATCGTCTCCGGGATGCGGCTTGCCGTATGCAGAAGAGCTGCCGAGCGCGGAAACCGGTCCGCCTGTTGCTTTTCGATCGTAGCGGCATCAGGGAACGCCTTTGCCGGGGCATCGTTCCACTGATCCGCATATTCCTGCGGATACGTGTACATCGTATGCGGGTCCCAATACTGGATGTGGAGGAAAAAGTTCTCCTCGTGCGCATGCGCCTTAATCCAGGGGATAACGGCCGCATTCACCTCATGCGCATCTTCGTTGCCTTCTTTCATCGAATGGGTGTGCACCTCATTCCATCCGGCGAAATACCACCAGGCATGGTGCCGGTCGCCGAAGGAGGAAAACGTCACCGTCTTGTACCCGGCCTCGCGCAAATACCGCGTAAAAAACGGAACCGTCCGGCTGTGGCCATCCCCGTCGGGATAATCGAAATCGCAGCCCGGCCCCCAGTGGGTCAGCGCTCCGTGGTTGATGCCGAACCGTCCCGACATAAAGCTGGCCCGTGAAGGCACGCAAGGCGACGACGCGGTGTAGCAGCTGTTGAAGCGGGCCCCTTCCGCCGCGATCCGATCGATATGCGGCGTCGTATTTCTTTCGTATCCGTAACACCCCATGTGGTCGGGCCGAAGCGAATCGATATCAAAATAAATCATTCTCACCCGTATTCCCCCCGTTTGTTTTTTTTGAGAGCAGCGATTTCTTCAATTCTTATTGAATACGCTTTCAACGAAAATTATAAAGACTTGCCTTGGATCAGAGAAGTTGGATTTTTTTTCAAACCTTTTTTTCAATATTGGCCGTCTCAGTTCACTCGCTCCTTCATCCATGGACTTAGAAACCCAGCCGAACATATTGCTCCGGCGGGGCTTCGTTCGCCTCCATGTTTCTCTTCAGCAACCGAATCATCTTTTGTTCCAAATCCTTATCCTGGATCGGGTACTGCTGCTGAGGATCCTGCTGCAAATCGAACAGAGTTAAATTCATATTGATTTAAATTTCGGATCAGACAGCCTTTATTCATCACGGTTGATCGGCCCCTGGACATGGCGATGGAGGAGGCGATATTCGCTTGGGGGCATACCGGTCGCTTGTTTGAATTGCCGCGAAAAATAAAGGGCGTCGTTGAAGCCGACCGAAGCGGCGATCTGATCCACGGTGAGCGAACCGGCCAACAATTCCTTGGCTTTCTCGATTCTCACCTTCATTAAATATTGTTTGGGCGAAAGACCGGTCCGCGCCTTGAACGCCTGAAACAGATGAGCGCGGTGGTAACCGAGCTTGCGGGACAGTTCGCCGATGCTGATCGGCTGATGGTATTGCAGCGAAATCCAGCGCATCGCCTGCTCCACCTGCCGGTCGATCATCGCAGGCTCCGCGGCTTCCCGAGCGTGCAGCTTCTCCCGGTTCGCGAGTCCGAACCGATGGAACAATAACGCCAGCCATCCCGACGCTTCCAGGCTCTCCAGAAACGGGAGATCCGATTGCCGGAACGCCGAGCGAATCCCCGTGTACAGACGGTGCAAAGCCCCGATGTCGTCGGAATGAAACACCGGGGTGTCTGGCATAATGCCGACATCGGCCAGTTGCCTCGAGACGCCCGCTCCTTTTAGCGCGACCCAGGCGTAATGCCACGGCTTCTGCGCATCCGCTTCATAGGAGAACAAGACGCCCGGGAAGATCACGAAAGTGTCCCCGGGCAGGCAACGGCGGGAATGTTCCCCCCAGCAAAATACTCCTTCCCCTTCCAGCACACTGTGGATGAGAAAATAATCATGGACGGACGGTCCGATTTTGTGAGTCGGATGGGGACGGCCTTCCCCGCTGAACAGCAGCGTAACGTCTTTCTCCCGATCATCGGGATTCATGTTTACTTCAAACAGGTCATGGTCGGGCATCATTGGAGAACCTCCGGATTTTAAGCGTATTTCGTACATTCCCCTCCAGTCTATCCGATAGGGCCACACCATACAACATTTATCCATATAGACCCTCGATTCCTCTATACTTTCCCCATACAGCCTGAGTTATATTGAAAACAGAAAAACAAGCCGAGTCATCGCAAGAAATCCGCATGGCATCGAGTAAGAACGAGATCTGTTGCGCTCGGCTACATACTTTAAAGGAGGATTTGATTCATGTCCAAAATTACATTTATCGGGGCAGGCAGCACGGTATTCGCCAAAAACGTACTGGGTGATTGCATGCAGACGCCCGCCTTGCAGGGGTTCGAGCTTGCTTTGTTCGATATCGACCATCAACGGCTGAAAGATTCGGAGAACATGCTGAACAACTTGAAGCTCAGCAGCGGCAGCACATGCAGCGTGAAAGCCTACACCGACCGGAAAGAGGCGCTGAAGGGCGCCAAATACGTGATCAACGCCATCCAGGTCGGCGGATACGATCCCTGCACCATCACGGATTTCGAGATCCCGAAGAAGTATGGGCTGCGGCAGACGATCGCCGATACGGTTAGCATTGGCGGCATTTTCCGCAATTTGCGTACGATCCCTGTCATGCTGGACTTTGCCGCCGATATCCGCGAAGTGTGCCCGGATGCGCTGTTCCTTAACTACACGAACCCGATGGCTGTACTGACCAACGTGATGAATACATATGGTCAGGTCCGTACTGTTGGGCTCTGCCACAGCGTGCAGGTTTGCGTTCCTGGATTATTCGACAGCCTGGGGCTGGACCAGACAGGCGTTCAAGCGAAAATCGCCGGCATCAACCATATGGCCTGGCTGCTCGAGGTCACCCGGGACGGCGTCGACCTGTATCCGGAAATCAAACGCCTTGCGGCGGAGAAGCAAAAGCAGCCGCATCACGACATGGTCCGCTTCGAAATGATGCTGAAATTCGGCTATTATATCACGGAATCATCGGAGCATAATGCCGAATATCATCCTTACTTCATCAAGCGGAACTACCCGGAGCTGATCGAACGGTTTCAAATCCCGCTGGACGAATACCCGCGACGCTGCGTCGAGCAGATTTCCAATTGGGAGCGCATGCGCGAGGAGTTGGTCGGCAACCGGGAGTTGCGGCACGAACGTACGCATGAGTACGCCTCTTATATCATGGAGGCCATCGAAACCAATGTTCCGTTCAAAATCGGCGGCAACGTGATGAACACCGGGCTGATCCCCAACCTGCCGAAGGAAGCCTGCGTCGAAGTGCCGTGCCTGGTGGACGCCAGCGGCGTCACCCCGACCTATGTCGGCGATCTTCCGCCGCAATGCGCCGCGTTGAACCGCACGAACATCAACACCCAACTGCTGACGATCGAAGCGGCCATCACCGGCAAGAAGGAGCATATTTACCATGCGGCCATGCTCGATCCCCATACTTCCGCCGAGCTGTCCATGGACGATATCGTCGCGATGTGCGACGACTTGATCGAAGCCCACGGGGACTGGCTGCCGGCTTATCGCTAAAGCCAAAGACGCGGGGGGAGAAGCGACTCTCCCTCCCGCCTTCCGAAATGAAAAAAAGCTCCTAAACCCGCCGCAGGGGCGGATTTAAGAGCTGACTTCGGACCGGGTCATCCGGCCTCTTTCGGTTATTTGACCGAACCGATCATCCCGGCTACGAAGTGCTTTTGCATGACGAAAAATACGATGGCTGTCGGCAGCGTCGAGATGACGATCGCCAGCATGATCAGCCCGTAATCCGGCGAATAGCTGGAACCAAGCGTCGAAATCAGGAGCGGCACCGTCTGCTTCTGCGGCGTTTGCAGCACGATCAGCGGCCACATATAGTTGTTCCAGCTGCTCATGAACGTGATGATCGCCGCCGCCGCATACGTCGTCTTCATCGTCGGCACGTACACCCGGAAGAACATTCCCAGCTCGGACACCCCGTCGATGCGGCCTGCTTCGAGCAGCTCCTTCGGGAACATTTTCGTGCTTTGACGGAAGAAGAAGATCAGGAACGCCGTCGTCATGGTCGGCAGCACTACCGCGGCCAGCGTGTCGATGCCGATGACCGGCACAAGATTGGTGATTTTGCCGAACATGCGGTAAAGCGGGACCATAAGAGCTGCGAACGGAAGCATCATCGACAGCAGCAGCACGTTAAATACAACGTCCTTTGCCTTGCTGCGATAGATTTCAAAGCCGTAGCCGGCGAGCGAAGCGATCAGCAGCGCCAGCAGCGTCGTGGAGACGGAAACGACCAAAGAGTTTCTCAAAGCGGTCAAGATATCGACGGAATCCAGCAGGTTGCGCAAGTTCGCCATAAAGTGGGAGCCGGGCAACAGCCGCCCTCGGGTGACGTCGATGGACGGATTCGTCGAGCTGACGAGGATCCACAGGAACGGAAAGATCGAGATGAACGCCGCCACCGTCAGGAACAGATACATCAACCCTCGTCTCACCTTAAGCATTCCGCTCACCTGCCACTTTGAATTGGATAACGGACAACACGATGATCATGACCACGATGGAATACGACACCGTTGCCGCATACCCAAAATCCGCCGAATATTTGAACGACAAATTATAAATGTATTGCGAGATCGTGGAGCTGGCGTTCCCGGGCCCGCCTTGGGTAATGTTCATGACTTCGTCGAACAGCTGCAGCGTGCCGATCGTCGAGGTGATCGAAGTAAACAGAATGATCGGCTTCAACAGCGGGATCGTGATCCGAAAAAACTGCGTAACCGCCGAAGCTCCGTCGATCTTCGCCGCTTCGTAAATCGCCGGCTCGATGTTTTGGATGCCCGATAAGTAAAAAATCATATTGTACCCGGTCCAACGCCAGGTGATCGCGATAATGATCGTAACCTTAGCCCAAAACGGATCGGTGATCCACGGAATCGGGTCGGACACCACGCCCAGATGCAGCAGCAGCCTATTGACGAGCCCGTCGCCCGCAAACATATATTTGAAAATAACCGAATAAGCGACAAGCGACGTGATGCAGGGCAGGAAGATCGCCGTGCGGAACAAGCTCTTCCCTCTCAAATTCCGGTCATTCAGCATTACCGATAATACCAGCGCCAGCAGCACCATGAGCGGCACCTGCACGATCAGATAAATGAACGTATTTTGGACCGCCGTCAGAAACATCGAATCCGTAAACAACCGCCGGTAATTGCCCAACCCGTTGAAAGTCAGGTTCGAACCGGTCCCGGTCTGGAACGAGAGCAGCAGCGCCTGAATCATCGGGTAAAAATAAAACAGCGCGATCATCAACACAGCGGCCATAACGAACGACCATCCGACCCTGGAAGCTTTCCAGCGCAAGCGTATCAGCGCGAGTCCGGTTCCTCTTCTCATTGCAATTGCGATTCGGCCTGAGCCTGGGCGTCGCGGATGACGCTGTCCACGTCTTTGCCGTTCAAGTAGTTCTGAATTTCGATGACCAGAATATCCTCAATCGCGTACGTGTGCAGGCCGTAATTGACCTTCGGCACCTCTGCGGTCCATTTGGCGAAGTCGGCATAGATCTTCTGGCCGCCGAAGAACTCGTCGGCTTTATCGTAAGCCGCCCCGCTGGACGCCGCCTTCAGCGAACCGATCGCGCCGATCTTCTCCAGCAGCTCGGAGTAAAATTCGCTGTCGGAGCCAAACGTTTCCGCCAGGAAATTCGCGGCCGCATTCTGGCCGTCCAGGTTCATCACGTACCAAGAGCTGCCGCCCAGGCTGGAGGCGTTCACCGAACCGGCGCTGTTCGCCAGCTTCGGCGTCGGCACGACCGCCCAGTTGCCGGATTGCGAGGCCTCCGCCTTGACGGAAGGCGTGATCCAGTTGCCGGTCGGCACCGTTGCAACATCCCCGTTGTTGAAGGCTGCCAGGAATTGGCTCCAGTCCGAATTCATCTTGACGATATTGGCGTCGAACATCGCTTTGTACGTTTCGAGCGCTTCCTTGATTACCGGATTGTCCGCCAGATTCGGCGTTTTGCCGTCCTCCTTCAGGTACCATGTTCCCGCCGACTGTGCCATCACGCGGATCAGCCCGAGATCGTTGGGGTCTTGAGTCAACATGTCTTTGCCGGTGGTCTCCTTGATTTTCTTGCCGATTTCGATGTACTTGTTCCAGTCGATATTCGTCAGGTCGTCCACGGTATATCCCGCTTGCTCTAGATAATCCGTCCGCACGTACAGCCCCGTTGCCCCGGAGTCGAACGGAACGCCGTATTGCTTGCTGTTAGAACTCGTCGGCCCGATTTTGTACTCCGCGAAATCCTCCGCCTTGATCGCGCCCGTCATGTCGCGGAATGCGTCCGGATAAGCCTGCAGGAAGTTTTGCGCCCGGTAATCTTCGATCAGCACGATGTTCGGCAACCCTTTGGTCGTGCCCGAGTTCAGCCCGGTGTTCAGCTTCTGCACGATGTCTTCCTGCGCATACTCCACGATGTTGACCTTGACGTCCGGATGCTTGGCTTCATACCTTTCTTTGGCCAGATTGAGCGCGGCGATATTAAAGTTCGGATCCCATGCCCATACGGTGATTTCCTGGCTGCCTTGCGAACCGCCTCCGGCGTTCCCTGCACCTTCATTGGCCGTATTGCCCGTGTTCCCCGCATCCCCCGAATTCCCCGCATTGCCCCCGCCGGAACAAGCGGACATGGCCAGCACAAGCAGCATGCCGACGAGCATGAGCCTCAAGCTTTTTTTCATTTTCATTCCTCCCCCTGCTCTTTTCGTGATTGAAGTACCCATCAAGAAAGCGCTTCCTGTATTCGCTTATAGGATAGCATCACGGCAAAACGAGCCGTTAGGAATATCTTTGTGCGGTTTGGCTTTTTTATTGTCCGTTCCTTGAGTGCGGATTTACCGAACGGGTCATTTTTTTGGATTTTGGTAATTTCTTTAGACGGCATCCCCAGCGGCCACCGGTCTCCTAAGGAGCGGCAGCACGATGCGAACTTGGGTTCCTTCCCCTATCGCGCTGGCAATATGGACGCCGTAAGACTCCCCGTACAGCAGCTTGATCCGGTTGTTGACGTTTTGAATGCCGATGCCCGTAAACAGCTGGCGCCGGCTTTTCGGATGATCGGGCAGGCCGGCATCCGGTCCCAGCTCCATCCCGTCTCCGTTGTCCGCCACCTCGCATACGAGCGCGTTATCCGTCTTGGAGATCATGATGTAGATCGTTCCTTCGTTTTTTACGTTAAAAGCATGGAAAAAGGCGTTTTCGATAAACGGTTGAAGGATCAGCTTGGGCACTTCGTGATGGAGGCAATCGGGCGCAACGAAATAATTTACCTTGACCCGGTCGCCGTAACGGACATGGTTGATGAACACGTAATTTTTCAGGTTCTCCAGTTCCTGCTCGATCGTAATCGTTTCGCTGGCGTTGCTGATCGTATTCTGCAGCAGGGAAATCAGCGCGTTGATCGTTTCGGCGGCGGTTTCCTTGCTGCCCTTTTGCACCAGCATCTTGACCGAAGCCAAGGTATTGTACAAAAAATGCGGGTTAATCTGCCGCTGCAGCGCGTCCAGCTCGGCGTTCCGCTGCTCTTTCTGCGTCTCCAGCAACCTGCGGATGTAATCGTTCAATTCGTCCAGCATATAGTTGAACGCTTTGCTAAGCTCCCTGACCTCATAACTGCCGCTGACCGTGATGTAGTTGCCAAATTCTTTTTTCGTGATCGTCGACATCAGCCGGACCAGACGGGTCAGCGAAAGCGTCAGCCTGCGGGAAATCAAAAATACGACGAGCAGCGCGCCCGCGATGATGATCAGGCAAATGAGCGCCACCTGGCGGATATTGATGATCTGCCCGGCCGTGTAGCTGCGGTCGATCAGATTCACAAGGTACAAATCGTAGGAGGGTAAGGCATTGGCCAATACGATGTGTTCTTTCCCGAATACGGTGCTGTTCCGGTATTCCGACCGCCCCTGCATGAGCGTTTGAACTTCGCCCAGCAGTTCCGGCGCCTTGTCCCCGATGAGCTCCGCACGGTTGCTGGATACGACGGTGCCGGACGGATCCAGAACAAGCACGTCGTTGCCTTCGCTCGTAAAGTTGGCATAAAACCGCTTGAACTCCGCTTCCCGGACCGCGATATACAGCATCCCGTAACTGAGTCCGCTCGTCCGATCGACCAGCGCTTTGGAAGCGATGATAAACCGCTCCGTCCCTTCCGCCCCTTTGCGTTCATCGTATTGGTACAATACGCGCCGCGGTTCGGCTGCGGTATGCCGGGTCAGCGGATCGTCGGCGAGCTCCGTTGCCTGAACCGGCCAGTAATTCAAATCGCTCGAATAGCTGCGGCCATTCACCCCGATGATCGTAACGGCCACA
Source organism: Paenibacillus phocaeensis (assembly GCF_900021165.1). GTDB lineage: Bacteria > Bacillota > Bacilli > Paenibacillales > Paenibacillaceae > Fontibacillus > Fontibacillus phocaensis. The sequence goes on from NZ_FCOQ01000030.1 coordinate 56,076, forward strand.
TCGTAGGCCCCCAGGTTGGACGTGATCTGCTTCATCTGTTCCGCCATGCGGTAATACACCTTCGACATCGCAACGGAATCGAGGTCTCCGCCGGTCAAATAGGTTTTCACCGTGCCGCTTTGCGCCGCGAAAGTGACCGCGTTCACGATGGAATCGTTGAAGGAATCCAGGCTGGTGTTGATTTGGTTCAGCACTTTGCTGTTGGTGATGCTGAACGTTTCGGCGAACAGCCGCTCCGCCATGCGGATCGTGATCAGCGAAGTGAGCAGGCATACCGCGACGATACTCACGGTCATGACGACAAACAGCTTGGAGATCAAGCGCCGGGTACGAAATTTCTCCATCAGATTCATCGCTGTCCCCTCTTAACGAGCTGCTGCCTGCGGTATTCGCGCGGCGACATCCCCTTGAGCTTTTTGAATACCTTGGTAAAATAACTGGGATCCGAATAACCGACGCGATCGCTGATTTCCGAGATGGCGGATTCGTCCGAGCGCAGGAGCTCCATCGCTTTGGCGATCCGGACCCGGTTCAAGTATTCGCTAAATCCCTCGCCGTTGTGAGTGGAGAAATAACTCGATAAATACGATGGATTAAAGTGGAAGTGCCGGCTTAACGCCCCTAAATTCAGCGGCTCGGCGTAGTGCTCGTCGATGTATTCCAGCAGCCTCTTCATATTGCCTTCGCCGGGCAACGGGGCGAGGGCGGATACGAGCCGCTCCGCATCGTCGAGAAACGCGTGCAGCGCCTTCACCGCATCGGCCGCATCCTGCGCTTCATCGATCGCTTTGAAGTACGCGTATTTCATCGCGTCCAATTCCTTCGCTTCACGCTGGATTTCCGCAACGGCTACCGTTACGTGGAACACGGCATTGCCCAGGAACGACTTGAATTCGAACGGGGATTGCCGGTAGTTCCCGGCCGCCTCCGCCGCAATTTCCCGCAGCTTCCGAAACACGTCCTCCACCTGCCCTTTCTTTAGTCCGGACAACAGTTCATTCAGGTCGCACGGGGGAACTTTTCGGGCCGGGGGAAGCTCTTCCGCCTGCATCACGATCCGTCCGGGAAAATAAAACCGGTAGGATAGCAGCCTTTGCCACTCCTCCCGGTACGCTTCGCCCAACGTTCGCAGCTCCGCGAAGCCGCCGCCAATCGCCCAAACCGCTTTCGGCACCGCCGTCGCTTGGGCCAGCGCAAACTCGCTTACCGTCTTCTTCAGCTCGGCCTCCTGGGCTTCGGGATAATTCAGCAGCAGCAACAGCCGCTTCCCCCCGGCGGAAATCGTGTGGGATTGCACCTGAATCGGCGACTCCCGCAGCTGATTCTCCAACTCCGCCACAAGGCCGACCAGATCGTCGTCAGGCTCCCCGGCAATCCGGCTTACGTCCGCGCCGACCAGCATCAACCGGTCATAAGGCAAATTCGCCGCCAGCCGCGCGTCCTCTTCTTCCGGCTCGTATCCGGCAATCAGCCGCTCCAACAGACGATCCAGCGGCGAATTCGCGTGCAAGGCTTCCCGCAGCGCGAATCCCGGGATTTTACGCGCGGTTTTTTGCAGCACCTGCAGCAGTTCCTCCGTCTCGAGTCGCGGCTTCAGGATATAATCCGCCACCCCGCTCTGAAACGTGGAACGCACGTATTCGAATTCCCCGTAGCTGCTCAGCACGATCACTTCCACCTTCGGGTGCCCGGCTTTCAGCACGCGCGCGAATTCCGCCCCGTCCATGACCGGCATCACGATATCCGTAATCACGATATGGGGCGAGAGCCGCTCCATCAGCTCCAGCGCTTCCTTGCCGTTCGCGGCCTCGCCGACGATCTCAAACCCGTATTGCTCCCAGTTCAGATGGTGTCTGATCCCCTGCCGGACCAGCAGCTCATCATCGACGATCAAAATTCGGCACAACTCGTTCATGTCCGTCCCCCTCCTGCCGTTTGAATTCCAACTTTCAATTTGACAGCGTTTTCACAATTCAAAACACTCTTGGCATTTCTTCAACCGGAACCCTGAACCGAAAATCTAACGCTTAGGAGTAACGCTATTTGCGCCAAAACGGGGGCTTTCAAGTTGTAACGCTTACGAGAGAGCTTATTTCCCGGTTTTTCTTCAAAAAAGAGGCGGGTTCGCATCCATAAGCTCGCTGAGCAGCGTTAGAAATGGAAGTCCCCTTTTTTTGCCCAAATAAGCACTCTGGCAAGCGTTAGCGTAAATACGAACCGTTTGGGGGATAGGTCGACTGACTGGGCTTGGGACGGTAAACGGACGGCTCTTCGCCGCCCGTCTCCCTCTCCCTACCGCAGATTCAGCCGATAATTCACCGCGTATTCCGCCTCTTTGAACCCTTCCTGAAGATATAACGCCTTGGCCCGTTCATTTTCCGCGTTGACGCACAGGATCGCCCGGTTATATCCGTTATCGCAGCCAAATGCCAGCGCCCGGCGCAGCAGAAGACGGCCAAGTCCTTTCCCCTGATACTCCGGAAGCAGCGCCAGCGGGCCGATGTTCATGATCGGCGCATCCAGATACTCGTCGTCCGCACATCGAACAATCCCAACCGGACGTCCCTCATGGACCAAGAACAACATGCCCCCGTTCAAATAATCGGACTCCGCAGGATATTTGGCCACCATGTCCGGTGTAATCGGCGTCTGGCTGCCTTTCAGTTGGGCGAAGCCGGCATTTCGCACAACGCACCAGGCTTCCTCGTCCTCCCCGGGGCGAAACGCTCGGATGCCGTAGCCTTCCGGCAGCTCATAGGATGCGGGCTCCAGCGGTTCGTTCACCAGGAGAAAGGAATACCGTTCCACCTGAAACCCAAGCTGGGCCACGATCTCCATCAGGCCGGGATTCACGGACGGCACAAAGATGAACATCGCTTCCAAGCCGGTGCCATGCCTTACGATCTCGTCAAGCAACCGCCGGTATACTGCCGGGTCCCCGCTCTCGCTATGCAAAATGCGAAACCGCGCCTGCTTGCCCTTGCGCTGGTACGCATCGGCGATGATCGAGACGGCGCCGACCACTTCCCCTTCCTCAGTTACGGTTAGGTAGGTTGGATGCTCCTTATGAATTTGGAATTCAGCCAAATCTTCTTCATATAAGTAAGAGTCATCCACCTCCTGCCGATGCTTCCGGCAATACGCCTTGAAGTCCTCCAGTCGCTCTGAACTTAAGGCCACTATACGTATGTCCATGTTGGTTCCTCCGTTCTATGTATTCGATCGTATAGGATTCGTCGTGTGTTTTCTCACTTCCCTCATCGCCATCACCATGCTAGGATACCGTTAATCAGGATGGAGGTGGTGCGGATGAACCGTTCCTTTATCGAGGCCTTACGCCATCACGCGCTTGAAGAGCTGCAGCGAATTCCGAAAAGCGACTTGCATAATCACGCCGGACGCGGCGGCAGCATCGCCTATATCGAAGCCTGGTCCGGCGCTCATATTGATCCTCCGAACCGGCCTTTCGACTCGCTGCGGGACATGCAAGCCTGGTTCGAGTCCAACATTAAAATCCATTGCCGGGGGCTAGAAGGCTACATCAAACGGCTCGAAGCCGCCTTTGCCCAGGCGCAGGCAGACCGCATCGAGGTTCTGGCGCTTAGCTTCGGCCTGGATGAAATCGCCGCCTTGGGCGGAATGGGGGGCTTTATGAGAACGGTTGGCGAACTGCAGAAGCAATATGCTTCAGGTACTTTGTTTTTTCCCGAATTGTCCCTGGACAGAGCATGCCGGATCGAAGAGACGCTCCCTCAAATCGAGGAGGTATTGACTTACCGTTGGTTTACCTCCATCGACATCTGCAACGACGAATTCGCCCAGCCGATCCGCCAATTCAAGCCGGTGTACCGTAGGGCCAAGGCAGCGGGGTTAAAGCTCAAAGCACATGTCGGGGAATTCGGTACGGCAGACGATGTTCGGGAAGCCGTGGAGGAACTGGAGCTGGATGAAGTTCACCACGGCATCGCGGCAGCCCGATCGGTTTCGGTGATGCATTGGCTGGCCGATCACCAAATCCGGTTGAACGTCTGTCCAACAAGCAACACCTTCCTGCGCACAGCAGAGAGTTACGCCCGTCATCCTCTGCGCAAGCTTTACGATCACGGGGTCCCCGTGACGATTAACACGGACGATCTGTTGATTTTCAACCAAACCGTGTCGCAAGAGTATTTGAACTTGTACCAATCCGGGCTTATGACTGCAGAGGAGCTCGACGGGATCAGAAATACCGGGTTACGGTATGACGTTCACGCTAAATAAACAACACTAAGACCAACACAACCGCAAGCACGCCGATGGCGTACATCCCGCCGAGCCGGAGCCAGTTCCGGCCCGTTTGTTGACTATAACGAGGGTTCTCTTCCCGGTTGCTTTGCGATTGCCCAATCCATATCGTCGCGACGAGAGCAAACGCCAAAATCAAAATGATGGCCAAGATTAACCATGCCATACCCATCACCTTCCTAGAGGAGTTATTGTCCCTATTATAATCAGACCTGGCTAAATGCGCACCCGCGATTATTGGGTTTCCCGTTAAACGCCGCCCCGCTACAGCAAAACCCCCAACCAGATCGGTCAGGGGTTTTGCCGCATTTCGCGAATATCTATTTTCGTTTTGTTCCAACCTTTTTCCTCGGTCTTTGCTGCCTACGGTTACTTGGACTGCTCCTGTTCCAGATTTTCGATTTCGGCCTCGTACTGTTTGAATAAATCGGCCAAAGCGGATGTAATGGCTTTCGCGTCCTTCGACTCGACCGCTTTCGCCAATTCCAGTTGGCTTTGAAGCAAGGAATCCGCGAGCGGGACTGCCGGGGCTACCCTCATCATTCCGTTCTTGTCGGCGACTTTAAGATCGCCGGCTTCCGTGTTGCGGGGGCCGCCCTTAATCGTCACCGAGACGCCGCCCTCACCCTTCATCGCTTGAACGATCCGCACCTCCCTATCAGCTGAGGGCACAAAGCCTCCTGCGGTTGGCTCTAGCTTAATATCCAAGGTGGCCGGTCGGTGTTTTACGACAAGCGCCTCGTACTTCTTCAACAAGCTAGTCCAAGCCGCGGCCGTATCCGGTGCATATTGCTTGGCGATCGCCGCCGGATCCTCGAACTTCACTGTCACAGCCCCCTGGGCCGCAACGGTTGGAGGGACCTCAGGGGCTGCCGTTTTTTCCTGAGCACTTGCTGCTGCAGGACCTGCAATGGCGGATACCAGCAGCGCCGACAAGGCCATTTTTTGCACGATCTTTCCGTTACTGAAGTTCATCATCAGAAACACGCTCCTTGAAGGAAATTTGTCTTGCACGTCCAAGTGTATCCTCCAGCGATGGCAGGACGTTGGTGGAATTATGGAAAAACGATGGCATAAGCCGCAAGCGGGAGCGCCGTTGGTATAATAATGACGGGAAGGAGAGTCGAACTCATGAACGATTATTTCATCGCCGTCGTGGACGATGACCAACATATCCGCAACCTCGTCGAGGCTTATTTGGTGAAAGAGAACTTTCGGACCATCGGGCTGTCGTCCGCCGAAGAAGCCTGGGCGCTCTGGCGGAACGATCCGCCCGATCTCTGGGTGCTCGACATTATGCTGCCGGGAATGGACGGCTATGAACTGTGCCGACGTATCCGCGAAGAAGCCGATGTGCCCATCGTGATCATTTCCGCCAAAGACAGCGAGGTCGATAAAATCATGGGACTTGAATTCGGGAGCGACGATTATCTGGTCAAACCGTTCAGTCCAAGAGAATTGGTCGCCCGGGTGAAAAGGCATTTGCAGCGCTGGTATAAACTGCGCCCTTCCGATGGACCGGCCGAAGCCGCCGCCAGGCCCATGCTGAACATCGGCCCGCTGCAACTGCTCCTGGACGAGCGCCGCGTGTTCTGGGACAAGCACGAGGTCGACCTGACGTTTAAGGAATTTTCCCTGTTGCAAGCGTTCGCGGAGCATCCGAACCGTGCGTTTACCCGCGAGGAGCTGCTCGTTCTCGTCTGGGGCGACGACTATTTCGGCAGCGATCGGGCGGTCGACCATTTAATTAAACGGCTGCGCAAAAAAATCGAAAAGCTCCCGATCGAAGCCGTTTGGGGACACGGATATCGCATGCGCACGGAAGGCGGGGATCCCTCATGAAATTAGTGCATCAAATTAATCTGGCGTTTGGGTTGCTCCTGGCCGTGATCCTGGGAGCCACCGCCGTCATTATTCATTACGTGCTCCTGGACCATTTGATCGACGCCAAGAAGCAGGAAATGATCACTCTCAGCGCCAGCGTGGCGAATGACATGGAACAAGAGCCCTTCTGGGCCGAGGCCCCCTTAACCCGTACCGCCGTGCCCCTCGTATCCGGGGTTCAAGCCATTTTCGCCGATACGGACGGGAATGTTGTGTCCGGTACCCTCCCCACCCAACCTTTGGCTTCAAGCGGCGTCGCGCCGACGTCCGGCACGATAGCCAGAAGCGAGCCGATCGACCTGGAGAAACTGCAGGCGCTCCAGAACGGGAAGGACAACCGATTTATCGTTGCGGTTCGCTCCGTTCCACAGGGAACCTTGACGCTCGTCACGCCGATGAGCACGGTCAGCGCGATCGAACGCGCGTTATACGTACGGTTGCTGATCGTGCTTGGCATCGGTGCGGTGCTTGTCCTGCTGCTGAGCCTCGTGATCACGCGCAAGCTCATTAACCCGCTGATGAAGCTGCGGGAGGAACTGAAGAAAGTGAAAGAACGCCGATTTGCGGAAGTCAGGGAAATTCGGGCCGGCGGCGAAATCGGGACCGTGGCTCAAACCGTGCATGAATTGGCCGGCGAATTGGATCGCTATATCCAGGTGCAGAAGCAATTTTTCCAGAACGCCTCCCATGAGTTGAAGACCCCGCTGATGTCGATCTCGGGGTATGCGGAAGCGATCCGCGACGGCGTCTTTGAAGGCGAGCATACGCAAAAAGGGTTGGATATTATTATTAGTGAAAGCAGCCGGTTGAAACGAATCGTCTCCGAGATGACGCTGCTCGCGAAGTTGGACAGCGAAGCGGATATTTTTCATCCGGCGGAGGTTGCCGTTCAGGAGCTGCTGGAGGAGACGGCTGAACGCGTCAATCCGCTGCTTAAGGACCGGAGCTTAAGCCTGGCTGTCGAGTATGCGGACGAAGCTGCGGAACGGACGACCGTAAGCGCCGATCGGGACAAATTGTCCCAAGCCCTGCTGAACGTGGTCGCCAATGCCGCAAGACACGCCAGCCGGGCGATAGAGATCCGCATCAGCCTCAATCGGGATCAGGTGAGGATCTCGGTTGCCGACGATGGGCGGGGAATTCCCGAGGAACTGCTGCCGCACTTATTCCACCGCTTTGTGAAAGGAAAAGAAGGCGAAAACGGGCTGGGACTTGCCATCTCCCGGGCTATCGTTGAACGCTGCGGCGGTCAAATCGAGGCCGCTAACCAGCCGAACGGGGGGGCTTTGTTTTCGGTCACCCTCCCGGCGCTATAGCATCTTCTTTCATTGCGCTTAATATATTGGAGTCAGGAAGGCGAAGGGGAGGATGAGAAGATGGAATTAAACCAGGCTCAAGTTCAGCGCGCATTGTTCCTGGCGGCGGTTTGCGGCCAAACCTACGCGCAGTTCGCGAACCCGGACGGAACGTTTGTCCTCCCGCCGCCTTATTCACTGTACGACACCCTCGAAGCGAAATCCCTGATCGGCATCTGGGAACGCTTCGGGTTTATATGGCATTCGGCGGACGAGATCGTGATCGCCTTTCGAGGAACCAGTTCGACCTCCAACTGGATCGCCGACGCCCTCGCAACGCAGCAGAAGTTCAAATGGGCCAAGGACGCCGGCCTGTCGCACCGGGGATTTACCGGCATTTACGCCTCGGCCCGCCGCCAGATTCATTCCGCGCTGCGCCGGCTGCCGCAGGACAAGGCGTTATATATTACGGGCCACAGCCTGGGGGCTGCGCTGGCGACGTTATGTGCGATGGATATCGCCGCCAATGCGAATCGCGTCCCCATCCTGTTTACGTTCGGTTCTCCGCGTGTGGGGGACCTGGATTTTGTAACTGCCTTTACGCGGCATGTCCCCAACAGCTACCGAATTCACAACGAATTCGATGCCGTGACGCACCTCCCTCCAACGGTTTTTAAGCTGCCAAAACAAGAAAAATCCTACTATTATCGTCATGTCCCCACTTCCTATCCCCTGTACTTCGCTGACACCTCCCTCTCGTCCAATCATGTCATCGGCAGCTATTTCGCCGAACTGGCCAAACTCGATTCCGTATATGCCGATCACCTCTCCTCCGCAAATCCCTTATTTTGTCCGGATCCGGCCCAATAATCGATCTCAGGAAGAAGAACGCTGTTGGCAGCGACACCCTTCTATCCACGCAAACCACAACACAAAGCCGCTAGGCTGTATGAATACAGCGCTAGCGGCCAGCGGATCAGCATCTTCGTTTATTTATCCAAATGAATACGGAATACATCTCCTGCTTGCCCGCCGAATGCGATGGTTCCTCCGGCCGGCAGCTTAACGGAAGCCTTCGGACGAATGATCGATGAATGCACCATCATCCCTTGTTGGTCATAGACCACGAATCCGCCGTCTCCTTCCGTCTCGACCGTCATCGTTCGACCGGCCATCGAGGGTTGAATGACATACCATCTCGTCTGGTGGTTCGGTTGAATGGTAATCGTCGAGCGGGTTCCGTCATACAAGGAAGGGATCGCATCCTCACGGATAAAAGTTTGCCCATTCACCGTCAAGAACTCCGCGCTGCCGACTTGCGAGAATTTCAAATCGAAAGCGTCCCGGCTGTTCATATTCGGAATTTCCATCACGTTCACCGCCTGGTTTGCATCCACAATTTTCGCGGCATTGGCATACCCGTATTCGGCGTCAACCGAGATCGTTTTGTTGAGGATCGCTGTGGACAGGTAGAATAACGAATTGATTTTTTCATCCAGCGCAAAGTACGTTTTACCCTCTCTGCTGTTCCACTGCTCTTTCACCGTTGGACTTAGCGGCTGTACTTCCAGCTTCTGATATTCATAAGAGATCATCCGCATTTGGCCAAGCCCCGGAAAGTTCAAATTCGCGTCCAGTTTCAAATAGGTTTTACCGTTCGTTTCCTCCACGAAGCTGACAGATGCGCGGCCATCTCCGCTCGTAAACCGCCCGTCGCCCGTATATACATACGTCTGGGCCGGGATAAGTCCGCTCATTTGCGCCGGCAGCTCCACTTGCCCGGGCTGAATATCCACGCTCATCGTTTCGCCCACGGCTCCGTATAACCCGGAGTAGGCTTGCAGCCGGCTTGGCATTTCCACCTTGATCGGAGGCTCGAAAGCAGGGGCTGGCTGAATTTCGTCGATCAGGCCCTTGTCGTGTAAATATTCCAGCAACACGGCGGCAGCGAAGGCACTGTCATAGAAGGAGCTCCCCCCTGACGAGAGGGCGGCGATCGAAATATGCTGCTCCGGCAGAACGATCATTCCGGCATGATATACGATCGTGTCGCCGCCTTTGGATAAGGCGGTGATACCGTAGTCCCCGAAGGGGGCTAATTTCACAGCGTCCCAACCGAGACCGTAGTTAAAAATATTTGTCTCCTCTTTCACCCAGATTCCATTGCGGTATTCAGGGCTTTGCATCGCCTTCGCCGCTGTCGGGGACAGAAGCTCCGGGCGGTCCCCCATCAGGACTTCCGCAAATTTCATCAGCTCTTCGGCGGTGGAATAGAATCCGCCTGCGCCAAGCACATTGGCATTCTCCGCAGGTAGAACCTCATCCAGCCCTTGGAAATAAGCGCCTGCCAGTCTCCCTCGATCAAACGGATCCAGCGGCGTTTTCGTACTCACAAGTCCCAACGGCTTGCTGAAATGCTGGTCCACGTATTCCGAATAGCTGGCCCCGCTGACGCGTTCCACCAGAATTTCCAACAGCGTGAAGCCGTCATTGCAATAGACGGAATAAGCTCCGGGGTCGGATTTCAGGCGTTCGGACCGCAGCTTGTGCAGCAGTTCATCATGGTTCTGCGTGTCATTGTCATCAAACAACATGCTGTTCTCATAATGGGAACCGTACAAACCGGATGAATGGTTTAACAACATGCGCGGCGTAATTTCACGGTATCGATCATCCGCCATCTGAAAGTCCTTGATATACGTCGTAAGCGGGGCATCCAGGTCGACAAGCTTTGCATCGACCAGCTGCATCGTGGCTGCGGCAACAACCATTTTGCTGACCGACCCAATTCCGTACATCGTCTCGCGCGTAACCGGCGTTCCCAACTCCCGGTTGGACAATCCGGCACTGCCCGACAGCGTGATTTTACCCTGATCCATAATGGCATATTGCAGGCTGGTCACCCCATACTCCGAGATGACAGTTTGAGCCAGCGCTTGCGCTTTGTCTTTGACTGAACCCGCCTCAGCTTGAACGTTTCCTTGACCTGCCGGCAGGATGAACACCAGCAAGAACAGCAGGAAACCGATCATCCATCTCTTCATTTCCGATTCCTCCCTGTACCTCTTATCTATTGAATACAGGTTATATCGTACAGGAAGGGAGAACCGGAAGGAGGCTGCTGGGGGTGAAACGCAATAATCAATCCCTGAACGGCAGAACCACCATATTATTAAAAGTCTTGCTGCCGGTTTCGATCGCCATGTGGCCCCCATATTTGTCGCAGATTCTGGAAATGTTGGTCAGGCCGATCCCGTGGAACTCCCGGTTTGGCTTCTGGCTTAGCAAACGGATCACTTCATGTTCCGTATGATTTATGATCTGAACGGACAGGGCAGAATTGTCCGAGCGAATGCGAATGCGAATATACCGATCCTCCGCGATCTTAACCTTCTTGGAAGCTTCAAGCGCATTATCCAGCATATTGCCGAGTACGACGCAGAGATCGTATCGATCGAGGTTCAGCTGCGGCGAATCAAGGCTAAGCTGCGTATCGATTCGAATGCCGTTCGCCTCGCCGATATTCAAGGCGTTTGTCACCAGCGCGTCGACCACAAGATGCCCCGTATTTACCCGGTGATAGGCGTCTTCCACCTTATTCAGCGTAACCCGGATATGCTCCAGCGCCGAAGTAGAATCCCCCCGCTTAATGCACTCTTCAATATAGAGAAATTGCTGGTTGGTATCATGGATGATGCGCTTGATCGATTTGAAGCTATGCACCGTTTTTTCATAGTTGGCGTCCTGGTAATCCATTTGGCGCTGCAATTGAAAATTCTCCTGCTGGATTTGAAACTTCTCCATCATCGTATCGAACATATAGACCACCAGCACATTGAGCAGCAACAATCCGATCACCGAGATCAAGAAATGCAGGTTCTTCTCGCTGAACGCAGCCAGCATGTTCACCAGATAGATGCTGAACACCGGAACGAACAGAAATAGAAGATAATGCGAAGGTTTTAACGGATAAGTTCGGCGTTTCGAGATAAGCCGAATCAACTGAATCACGATGAACATCAACGTGCAGGAGAGCAGCAGGGTTTTCGTGGATGCCGAGAAGCTCGTCGGCTCAAAATCCCGAAACTCGTCCGAGTTAAGGGTATAGAAGATAAAGAGGGACAGCGAACTGACGAGGGACATCAGCACGGCGTACAAGACGGTGTACATCAGCTTGTTTTTAAGCTCCACCCGGTAGGAATCGGCCAAGCTGTAAATCAACAGCAAGGCCAATGCGGAAGGGGCCCACCACCCCATATCGACGGATAGATAGACCGTACCTACCGATGCAAATACGATAAAATGCACAATCCGCTGCGGTTTGCGAGCTGCTCTCCCAAACACCGAGTCAAAGAAGAAGAGCAGTTGGAAACCAAGCACGAACAGGAGGCTGCCCAGAATCGGTACATTAAATGGAATCATCATTGTCCTTCATCACCTTAAATTTCGTGTAGAAATCCTTCACTTCTTTGATTTTCGACCGTCCGATCGGCAGCTCCAGCCCGTTCGACATCTGCACGGCGCCTCCTGCAAACTTGTTCACATGGTTCATGTTGATGATAATGGAGCGATGGATCTGTAAAAAATGGCTGTTCTTCAAGGCCTCCGCGTACTTCGAGATAAGCCCTTTACTTTCAACTACCTGAGATACCGTGATAAACTTCAATTTATTTTTGATCGTCAAGCTCTTGGCGGATTCGATGGCGATGATCTCATCATGCCGGAGCACCAGTTCCTCATAGCCGGATGGAACGATCAGAAACTTCTTGTCCTGCGCTTGGAAGTAACGGCATAACCGGATGATCTTCTCCTCCAGCACCGCCGGCTCAACCGGCTTAATCAGATATTGAAATACAAACACGTCAAAGCTCTCCACCATATATTCGGGATAACTCGTCAAAAAAATGATTTGCTCGTCCAAATGCTGAAGCTCCCGGATCTTTCGAGCCGCGGCAATCCCGTTCATCCCGCTCATCTCCACATCCAGAATAAGAATATGGAACGGCGGTTTCCCTTGTTCATAATGGTCCAATAGCGCTTCCCCGGAAGGGAATAACTCGATTTCAAATTCGATATTGGCTTTGAACGACAGCGCCAGCAAACGATGCTTTAGTTGGTCTCGTTGCTGCCCGTCGTCATCGCAAACGGCTACTCGATACATTCCTGCCCGACCCCCATGACTGTTTTATCACTTTTCCATTATAACGCAGAGCCCCTCCCTTCCCGCATCTTTGCATGATTATCCCCTTCGATCAGGGAGCTGGGCTTGGGGTTGGGGGTGGGGGTAGGGATGAGGATTCGCTCCACTCTTCTGACCCAACGGGATAATAGTGCAAAGAGCGTACGGTTACAGAGTGTCCATCCACTGCAAGTTCCGAGTATGCAAAAAAGCTCTTGAATTCCCAGATGAGAATTCAAGAGCTTTTCATAAATCCAATTCCCCTTATCCCTTTACGCTTCCCAGCACCAGCCCCGTCGTAAAATACTTTTGCAAGAACGGATAGATGGCCAGAATGGGGAGGGCGCCCAGGAATAGCTGGGCTGCCCGGCCGGTTCGCGCATTCATCATGGCCAATAGCTGCGTATAATCATTGCCCGAGCGCAGCATGAGTTGCTCGAAATCGAGCAACAAGGTTTGCAGATAGCTTTGCAGGGGATAATTCGCCGGATTGTTCATGTAGATGATGCCCTCGAGCCAGGAGTTCCAATGGCCAACGATGCTGAACAGACCTACCGTCGCCAGTGCAGGCTTCAGCAAGGGCAACAGGATGCGCACCAGAATTTGAACGGGCCCCGCACCGTCGATGGTCGCCGACTCCTCGATTTCCTCGGGCAAACTACGGATGAAATTCATCAGGATGATCATGCTGAATATCGGCAGCGCCCCGGGCAAAATCAGGGACCACAGAGAATCAATCAGCCCCGCCTGGACAACGATCAGATAGGTCGGGATCAGCCCGCCGCTGAATAACATAGTGACGACGAAATAACCCATATAAATGCCGCGCCCCATCACTTTATCCTTCGACTTGGACAATGGATAAGCGGTAAGCACCATCAACACCAGGTTAACCAACGTTCCCAGCACAACCCGCTGAACGGATACCCATAAAGCTTGGTAAAACTGCCCTCCTTCCAGCGCGAATTCATACGCCTTTATATTGAAGTCCACGGGCCAGAATACGACCTTTCCGGCGGATACCGCGGCGCTGCCGCTGAACGAAACGGCCAGCAGGTTCACGAACGGCAAAATGCATAGCAGAGATACCAAAATCAAAAACGTATAGTTACAAACATGGAACACACGACGCCCCAGGCTGTTGTCCTGCATCATGCCACCCCTCCTCAGAAAATGCGATATCCGGCGACTTTATTGGCCAGAACCGCAGAAAGAACAACCATGATGGTGGATACAACCGATTTGAACAAGCCCACAGCCGTGGCGACCGAGTATTGAGCCTGCTGAATGCCCAGGCGGTAGACAAAGGTATCGATTATATCCCCCGTTTCGTATACGGACGGCGAATACAAGTTATAAATTTGGTCGAAGCCCGCGTTAAGCACATTCCCCAGCGCCAGCACAGACATTAATATAATTGTCGGGGTCAACAGGGGCAGCGTAATATAAAGCGTCTGCTTCCAGCGCCTAGCTCCGTCAATCCGCGCCGCCTCGTACAAGCCGGGGTCGATGCTGGTCAAGGCCGCCAGATAGACCACCGTGCCAAAGCCGAAACCTTTCCAGATATCCGTCACGATCATCGTCCACGGGAAAATGGAGGGATTGCCCAAGAAGGAGATCGGCTTCACCCCGAACAAGCCGAGAAATCCGTTGACGATGCCTTCCGAGCCTAATATGTCGATCATGATTCCGGCCATAATAATCCAGGAAAGAAAGTTCGGAATGTAGACCAGCGTTTGAAACGTTCGCTTGAATCGGGTACGAACCACTTCATTCAGCAGCAGAGCAAAAATGACAGGTACCACGATGCCCCCGATGATTTTGAAAACCGACATGTAAAGGGTATTCCAGATGGTTCGCACAAAGTTGGGCTGCCGGAAAACATGCTCAAAGTTCTCCATTCCTATCCAGGACGAGTGAAAACCCAATCCGGGATTATAATCCTGGAAAGCAATAACCAGCCCGTAGAACGGCATGTAGCTGAATATAAACACGATGATGAGGCTCGGAATCAACATCAGATGATAGGCCCTCTGCCGGTACAATTTTCTTAACATATCGCTCCTCCTTGCATTCCGGCATGTTCCGTTATTTATTCCCGTAAAGCTCGTTCACCGCCCTGGTTACTTCCTCTCCCCCCGCCGTGCTCCAGTTCTGAACAACCGTGTCAAAGTAATCGATATCCGCCGAACCCATAATGATTTTGGTAAAGCCTTCGGTCAGGATATCGTCAAGTGTGGAGCCGTACTTCGCCAGTTGCTCCGGCGGCGCTCCCTTAAGTCCGCTCTCGATATATTCACCGTTGTCCAGCACCTGCTTCGCGATGCTGTAGGCATTCTTTGGCGCTCCTTGCTGGAGATAGTCGCCGACAGCCGCCGGTGTCCCATTCTTCATGAACTCCAGGCTGTTGTTATACTTCTGCCACATGCCGCTGGTGGTAAACGCACTCGTATCGTTGGTCTTTAACGCTTCGCTGACCCGCTCAAATTGCACGTAATCCGTTTGCGGGTTAATAATCTTGAAAGCGCCGGTCACATGGGCGATATCCTTGTCCAGGAAGGCTGATAACGTTTCTGGCGTTTCATGCTCCACTCCTTCGTCCAACATTTGGGCATAGAAGTTCAGCAGCTTGATTGCCGCTTCCGGATGAGCGAAATTTTTATTCACCACGGTGTATACACTGTTCGCAAAAAAGAAGGAATGCACCGGGTTCTTGCCGTCCACGGTCGGGATATTATAGGGGTAGAAGATGGCGTCCTTTCCCTGGTTCGTGATCAGGTCGACCCCCGGATTGTATCCCCACCACTGATAGTAAGGCTGCATGCCAGCTTTGCCGGACACAATGCCCGCATTCATGGCGCTGAAGTCTTTGATCGGAAACTCCGGATCAAGGATTCCCAGCTTGAACCATTCTGCCCACTCGGCGATCGCGTCCTTCATTTCGGGCTGCACCGAACCGTAGACAAGCTGACCGTTTTCGTCCGGAATCCACGTATCCGGATGCGCTCCCCAGCCGATGGCAAGCAGGTTCAGATAATCGAGCGTTTGGTCTATAGCCAAACCGTATCCGCCATAGGCTTCTTTGAATTTGAGCGCCATATTTTTGACATCTTCCATCGTTTTGGGATCCGGCAGTCCCAGTTCTTCCTTCCAATCGTTACGGATCCACAGGAAATCGGGCTGATCGATATAACCCCATTGCAATTGCGGAATACCGTACAACTTGCCGTCTTTCATCCCGGATTCATAGCTGGAACGATCGGCTTCCATATATCCTTTAATCCTGTCGGAAGCATATTGATCGAATACTTCCGTCAAGTCCATGATCATGTCGGCTTTGATCAATTGCTGAAGCTGTGAAGCGTTTACATGAAATACGTCGGGTAATTTGTTCGACGAGATCGCCAGATTCAACTTCGTGTCATATTCGTCGGTTACCCAGTCCGTCACGACATTGATGTTAAGACGGTCTTTGTAAGCTCTTGTCCATATATTATGCGTCATGTCGTCTCCCGCGGGAAACTGGGCAGATGAATACTCGGCTCTTACCGTATGCACCGTAACGGGATCCTTATAGGCCCCGAAAGCATAATCCACCTCGCCGTTCTCACCCACCTCCTGAACGGCGGGACTGGGCGTTGCTTTCGGCACAGCGCTTGTTCCTCCGCATGCCGAAAGCAATGCAATTGCGGCGGCCATAGTTAAGGAAAGAAAAGACTTTTTCATAGTACCTCCCCCTAAACGCGTGTAATTGAGTCCTCTACATTGTAAGAAACCCGGCTGACGGACGAATACTATCGTTTTTGACTTTTTCTTTTGCTTTTTTGACCTTCTGGCCAGGGAGGAAGAAGCGGCTATGTCTATCGGTAAAGAAAATGAAACTTTCAGTCAAAAAAGTGCAATGTGGCCCTTATACTTCCTCGGCCGAACCTGCCTCCCGCTTCCCGACGGGACCGGGCAAACCGTACTCTTCGGGAAAGGCGATTCGGAAGAGGCTCCCTTCCCCCGGAAATGTACAGAAACGGATAGATTGCCTGTGCCCGGAGAACAGTTGGATTCTGCGCTGGACATTCAATAGTCCGATGCCTCCCTCGCGAACCTGTTCCCCGCTGAGCAGCCGCTCTACCAGCCGGACGGTCTCCTCATCCATCCCGGCCCCGTTGTCGCAAACATAGATTGCGATGGCGCCGGATTCCCGGGTGATCCGTACCGAGATGATGCCGCCTTCTTCCATCGAAGCCAGGCCGTGAAAAATCGCATTTTCAACGAGAGGCTGCAAAATAAGCTTCGGAATCCGGCAAGACCGCAAGCTTTCGTCGGCCTCGATGTCCATTCGAATGCGATTGTAATAGCGGACGTTCTGGATCGTCATGTAATTCCGGAGATTGTCCAGCTCTTCACCGATGCTGGCCGCCGCTCCTTCGGCCCGGGCCGCATACCTTAACATCGAGATCAGCGAATCCGTCATGATTACGATCTTCTCTGCCCGCTGCAAGGAGGCGATCCACTTCACGGTTGCCAGTGTATTGTAGAGAAAATGGGGATTGATCTGCGATTGCAGCGCCCTCATCTCCGCCGCCGCTTTCTCTACCTCATCCTTTTGGATTTGCTCGACCAGCCGTTTCAATTCATGGGACATCCGATTAAAACGGACGGCCAGGAGACCGAATTCGTCCCGGGACTTAATGTCGCCCACTTGCTCAAATTGGCCCATCTCAACATGAAGGATGCCGTTCATCAAGCTTTTGACCGGGCGGGTAATGAAGCTGGACAGGAACAGAGAGATGAGAATGAGGAACAACAGCATCAGAAGCGCGAATTGAATCATGCGATGCTGCAGGGCATATCCTTCAGCGGACAGCTCGCTCATCGGAATATAGAGGAAGGTCGTCCAGCGTTGCCGGTCGAACGGGCTTTGCACCAGGATATGATCCGATTCGTCCGGACGGACGGTTTCGGCAAACTTCCGTCCCAGCAATCGCTCATCGGCGTTGTAGATAATGTTGTCGGATTCGTCCACAATCGTGAATCGGGAGCTCAGCGCCTGCTGGAGGCGGGTATTGACAACGTCGATGATGCCCAGGTCTATACTCACGACCATAATGCCCAGCACGGTTCCACTGTTGATATCCAGTATTTTCCGGGCATGTGCAATAGCCGCTTTGTTCGGCTTGACTTGCTTATCGACATGCGTGTCTATAGTCATCATCCGACTGCTTGAAGCCTCAAAGAAGCGAAACCACTCTTCCTCCTTCGCACTGTAGCTGTCATCGTATTCCAAGCCGTTGCTGATGAACAGATCTTTGCCTCCGTTCAGATTGTAGATGTAAATGGATATCTCGCTGTCTTTCAGCAAAATGTAATTCATGAGCATCCCGCGAGCTTCATCCGCGTTATCATCGCTGTCGTCGCGCAAATAATCCTGAATCGGATAGTTGGCCTTGTCTGCCGCCTGGGTCCCGCTGCTGATGCCGAAGCTGGAGACAAGGGTCAGTTTCTCAATTTCTTTCAAATACTCGTCGATGCGGATATTCGTCTGTTTGGCCAAATCCACAAGCAGCTCCCTGTACTTCGTTTCCAGCAGCCGCTGTGAGGAGGTATAAGCATTGATGGTGATGACAAAGATCGGAATGATCACAACGATGAGGCATAAGATGACAATTTTGACCTTGATGCTGATAAACCGCTTTCCCTCGAAATCACGCATGGGCTCACCTCCTGAATTCCTCCGGGCTGACACCAACAATCTTCTTGAAGATTTTGCTGAAATACGTGTAATTATGATAGCCAACTTTGTCCGCCACTTCGTACACTTTGTATTTTCGGCTCTCCAGAAAACCCTTGGCCCGCTCGATTCTCACCCGCGTAAGATAGGAAATGAAATTCTCGCCTTTCTCCTGCTTGAACACCCTGCTTAAATAGGAGGGATTTACATTGATCTGGCTAGCGACGCTTTGCAGTGAAATATCCTCCGCGTAATAGCGCTGAATCATCTGCACCGCCCGTTCTGCATGGCTCAGTTGCTCCTCATGGCCTCCCTCCGCAAAAAATATCCTTCTCGTGAATGACACGAGAACACGATGCATCCCTTCCAGCGTCTCTTCCCGCAGCAGCGCTTCAAACGGAGAAACGACGGAGGAAGCAAGGAGGGAGCGGTTCCGATAGGACAGGCAGGCGCTCGCTGCTTCCGCCAGGCGGATGTAGGCTTCTCTGACCCCCCGTTCATCTGTCCTGCGGTATGCAAACCCGTTGCGAACTCGATCGAGGAACCCGATTGCTTTCGCCTCGTCGCCTTCTTCCAACACGGTCAGGAAAGCGTAAACCTGTTCTTCGGGCAGACCGTCCGCCTGTTCGTTCGCGGACTCCGGCAAGCCGGCCTCGTCGAAGAGAATATGGCCCGTTCCCTCGAAGAAGCGCCTCCGCATGGCAGCGTCCGCTCGCTTGTAAGCCATTCTCAATTCGCGGAACGAGGACACGACGGGACCAATACCGATGGACAGCGAGAGGTTCATGAAGTCCTTCACCGTCTCCCGAATGCCGGCACACAGCTGTTCGAGGTCTTCGCGACCGGCCGCCTTCGGCTCTTCCGCAAGGTTGAGGATCAGCAGATATTCTGCAGAGTTTTCGACGACGATTTCCTTCTTCCATTTCCCGGGGATGAATTCCTCAAGGATATTCACAATGGAGAATCGCAGCAGCTTCTCGTCTTGCTCGACGTACTTCTTCCTGACTTCATGGAAGCAGTCCATGCGGAGCTTGACAACCGTCAAGCGCTCGGGCCGGATTCGAACGTCCAGCTTCTGAGCTTGTGCCCGGGCTTCCTTTTCGCTCAGCAGCCCGCTGATTAAATCCTTGAACAGGGTTTCTTTCATGTGGGCGAGACTTTGCCAGTAATCGGAATCGAACGCAAGCTCCCGGGTTCGTCCTTGGTCCTCCCTCAGCTTCCGCTTGATGTTGTTCAGCAACTCGTCGACGGCTGCTGGACTCACCTCGCTTTTGATCAAATAATCAACCGCCCCAAGCTGCATGGCCTCACGGACATAACGAAATTCATCGAAATTGGACAGGACGGCAAATTTACAGTTTGGCAGCGCTTTCGAAGTTTCGCGGATCAATTGCAAACCGTCCATGATCGGCATTTTGATATCGGTTAGGATCAGGTCGGGTTTGGCGGACAACGCTAAGTCGTAAGCTTCTTTTCCATTGGAAGCCTCTCCA
This sequence comes from Paenibacillus phocaeensis, assembly GCF_900021165.1. Lineage (GTDB taxonomy): Bacteria > Bacillota > Bacilli > Paenibacillales > Paenibacillaceae > Fontibacillus > Fontibacillus phocaensis. Next base: position 75,936 of record NZ_FCOQ01000030.1, read on the forward strand.
ATCAATTCGATTCCCCTTTCTTTCCCATTGATCAGGGAACGGATCGCAAGGCGCATCAGCATTTCATCATCCGCTATGATCAGTTTCAACATCGCAGCACCCTCTTCCCTAAGAGTTTCATTTCTAGTTGTACTATAAAGGAGCGCAAAAAAGCTGACAACGAGCCCGGAGCCGTAAATTCCCCTCCCGCTTCATGTAACAACACCGTTCCATGTGCGTACAACTTTCATCCATAGGACGGCGGATGCGAATCATGCTTTAATACAGGAGAATCGTACCTAGGAAGGATGGTTAGAGGAAATGAACGAGCAGGAATTGCTGGGTTTGGTCCCGCCGATGGGTTGGAATTCGTGGAATACCTTCACATGGGACATTAACGAGCAGCTGATCCGCGACGTGGCGGACCGTTTCGTTGAGGAGGGATACAAAGAAGCGGGGTATGAGTATATTGTCATCGACGATTGCTGGAGCCTGAAGGAACGCGACGCGGAAGGCCGGCTCGTGCCGGACCCCGAGAAATTCCCGTCAGGAATGAAAGCGCTGGCCGATTATATTCACGGGAAAGGCCTGAAGTTCGGGATGTACTCCTGTGTGGGTACCCATACTTGCGCCGGTTTTCCGGGCAGCTTTGAGCATGAGTTTCAGGATGCCGAACAGTTGGCCGAGTGGGGCGTTGACTTTTTAAAATACGACTATTGCTTCAAACCGCGGAATATTTCCGGAGAGCTGTTGTACAAACGAATGAGCCTGGCCCTGAGAAACTGCGGACGCAACATTCTGTTCTCGGCATGCAACTGGGGCGAAGACGGGGTGTACAAGTGGGCTCGGGAATCCGGCGCCCATATGTACCGCTCCACCGGAGATATCCAGGATAGTTGGGACTCCATCAAAAAGCTAGCATTGTCCCAGCTTGACATGCAATGCTACACGAGCTCTTTCTGCCACAACGATCTGGATATGCTGGTGGTCGGGATGCACGGGAGCAGCAACAACGATTTCATCGGGCGAATCGGCGGTTGCAGCGATATCGAGTACAAAACCCATTTTGCATTATGGTGCATGATGGGATCGCCTCTTATGATCGGCTGCGACATCCGTTCCGCCAATCCGGCGACCAAGGATATTTTGCTGAACCCTCACCTGATTGCGATAAATCAGGATACCGAAAGTCGGGGCGCTTACCGGATCAAGCCGGAACCCCAATGGTTCCATACCGACGAGGTGTTCATGTTGGTGAAGGTTCTCACTGACGGCGATGTAGCCATCGGCTTCTTCAACCTCAGTGACGGACAACGCGAAATCTCATTGCAGTTCTGGGACCTCGGGCTGCCGCATGCCTCCGCCTACTCTCTTTCCCTGAAGGATTGCTGGACAAACGAGGAGTTAGGCGTGTACACGGAACGCTTTGCACCGACCGTACCGGCCCATGATTGCCTCGTCGTACGTGCAAAGCTCGTCCGGAAATGAGCGGCAGCCCGACTTGCACCGCTGCGTCTTATTTCGTTAGTTCCCCCGCAGGCAGAATCCCTTCGGCAACCAGCGTCTTATACTCCGAAGGGGTAAATGACGTTGCCCTTTTAAATACTTTGGAGAAATAGAGCTGATCGTGGTACCCGACCGAATAGGCAACGGCTTTTACGGACAGCTCGGGCCTCTTGAGCAGCTCGCAGGCTCGTTCCATCCGAAGCGCGGCCACGTAAGCCGAAACCGACTGCCCGGTCGCCTCCTTGAACAGGCGGTACAGATAGCTGCGTTCGACGGAGACGAATCGGGCAATCTCCGTCACCGTCAGATCTTCCCTCCAATAGTTGTTGGCGATGTATTCCTTAGCGGCCCATAGATAATCCTGGGAATGAAGCATCGCCAGGGACGGAAAATATTCGGCGTAATAAGACAACAGCAACCGTAGCTTGGCGGTGGAGCGCAGTCTTTCGAACGGTTTGACGTTGGCGTTCTCCATAATGGAAAACAACGGGAACAAATCTTCTGCCGATTTGCCTGTTACAGGACAGTCCGGCCTCATGCTGGTCAAGGAGACCAGAGCCCCCGCTTCATCGCCCTTGAATTCGATCCATACATACTCCCAGGGATCATCCGGATCGGGATAATAGTAGACTTCGGTCTGGGGAAAAATGATAAAACTTTCATGGGCCTTGAGCGTAAACAAATGTTCCTTTGCCCGATAGGTCCCTTGACCTCTAATGATGTAATGAAGGGCGTATACATCCCGAATTCCCGGTCCCCACTTGTGTAAATTCGGCGGTTTGTGGCCTCCCAGGACGCAAGCCAGGCTGTCGATGCCGTTGCGGGCGGAAGGGGGTGCCGCGGTCGCTCTTTTTATTCTATCCATGCGATTCTCCCTCAATTGTCGCTATCCCCAAACGTTTACCCCCTCATTCTAGCAAAACAGTGCAAAAAAAGCTCTTGAAACCTCCCTTCGGGAAGCTCAAGAGCTGCAAAAGCTTCGGCAGCGCCCTGCCGTTTAAATCCGCGACATTACGTTTCCTTTAAAACGTCCCTGACTCTACTGAGCGCTGCGGCGATAACTTTATCCATATCGTAATACTTATACTCGCCGAGGCGCCCGCCGAAGATAACGCGAGGTTCGGCATCGGCCAGCCGTTTGTACTTGGCATACAACTCGCTGTTCGGTTCGTCATTAATCGGGTAATACGGTTCGTCGCCCGGCTTCCACTCCACGCTGTACTCCCGTGTAATGATCGTCTGCGGCTGCGTGCCGAACTCAAAATGCTTATGCTCGATTATGCGTGTATACGGCGTTTCCAAGTCGGTATAATTAACGACCGCATTGCCCTGGTAATTATCCGAATCCAACCGCTCGGTCTCAAAGGTTAAGCTGCGGTAAGCCAATACGCCAAGCCTGTAATCAAAATAAGCGTCAACCGGCCCGGTGTAAACGACGTGTTCCGCCATCCGGTCCCAGTAGGCTTTGTCGGCAAGATAATCCGTTTGCAATTGCAACTCGGCACCCTCGATCATCTTCTCTACCATGGCCGTGTAGCCTCCGATGGGAATCCCTTGGTACGGATCGTTGAAATAATTGTTATCATAGGTGAAGCGCACCGGCAATCTTCGAATAATGAACGCGGGCAGTTCCTGACAAGTACGCCCCCACTGCTTCTCGGTATAACCGCGGATTAATTTCTCGTAAATGTCCCGGCCCACCAAGTTCATCGCCTGTTCTTCCAGATTGCGAGGGTGTTCCACAAAACTGTCCTGCCGCTGCTGTTCGATTTTCCGTCTCGCTTCTTCCGGAGTAACGACTCCCCACATTTGGCGAAAGGTGTTCATATTAAACGGCAAATTGTATAGCTCACCCTTATAGTTCGCCAACGGGCTGTTCGTAAAGCGGTTAAACTCGGCAAACTGCTGGACATACCGCCAGATTTCCTTATCGTTCGTATGAAAAATATGCGCGCCATACCGGTGAACCTGAATATCCGCAACCTTTTCCGTGTAGATATTGCCGCCGATATGATTTCGCTTATCCAGGATCAGGCAGGATTTCCCCGCTTTTCTCGCCTCATGGGCGAATACGGCGCCGTATAGTCCCGCTCCGACGATCAGAAAATCGTATTTTTTTTGCATCAGAGAAGCCTCCAAGTCAGTTGAATCCGACGACCTTTTGCGTGATTTTGTACACGCCGATCGAAATGCCGCGTCCGATACGGCCCGGCAGGCTGAGCAGCCGCCCCATCATGCCGCATCGCAAGCGATGGTATAACTCCAGATCATAGTCCATAATGAATTGCCAAAACGCTCGTTTTTTGAGCAAATTTTCGGTCGAGCCCGAACGGATCAGCAGAATCGTCGAAATCATCGTGACGATCTCCAGATGATGGTATAAATAGTGACGCAGTTTACTGCTGCGCACGCTCGCCAAATCGATCTGCTCGATCATCAGCTTGTTCACCTTCAACTGCTGATCGATCCGGGCGATCATCACCCGCTCATTAACCGATTGATCGTCTCGTCCGATATAATAGCGATAAAAATCGACGTTAAGATAATAGAGATTTTTTACGTGGGGCAAAGGCATCGTCACATACAAATTGTCGACATAAAACGTATGTTTGGGCAGGGTCAACCCGCACTCCCGCAGCAACGCGGTCCGGTAAATGAGCGAATGCATCATCAAGTACTGGCCTTTGCGGAAGCGGCCGATCTCCTCCCAGGTCAACACCCGGTTTTCCGGCAGCACATTTCCATATTTCATGACTTTTTTGTACTTGGCGCCTTCTTTTTCATAAACATAATTGCTGACCAGCAAATCGACGGGTTGCCGCTCAAGGACCAGGCGTTCCAGAACCGCCACAATTTCCAAGTAAGCGCTGGTGTCTACCCAATCATCGCTGTCAACCACTTTCATATATAAACCGCTGGCCTGCCTGATTCCGGCGTTGACCGCTTCGCCATGCCCACCGTTGGGCTGATGAATCGATTTGATGATGGAAGGATACTTTGCGGCGTAATCGTCTGCAATCTCTCCGGTCTTGTCGCTTGAACCGTCGTTTACTATCAGGATCTCCACGCTTTCCCCGCCAGGCAGTAAGGACTCGATGCAGGATCTCATATAATCTTGTGAATTATAGCAAGGAATAACGACTGATAATAGCTTCATGTTCACACAACCTTTTACTTATCCGGTGTATCGGATTTTTGTTTAAAGATGACTTTAAAGATCGGGAAGAACACCCAGAACGAGATGGCGCTGTTAATAATCATCGTGATCAGATCCGCCGTGGTCTCGCCCGCCGAGCCCATCCCCCATGTATTCATAAATAAATTGTAGATCGGCGCTTTATATAATCCTTGGGCCGCAGCAGCCCCAATAGTAATTACCAGATAAGCGATCACATACCAGAATGCGGCGTGCCAGATGTTGCTGTTCGACTTAAACGTAACATTTCTTTGGGCAAAAAAGTTGATGATTTGCGCAATGGCAATCGTGATTTGCACAGCGAGAAAATAAGAAAGACCGCCGCCGCCGCCGTCCGCCAAGGAACCGGCTGCATAGTCAAACACATAATACGGGCTGCCGTCAAAGTTATGTCCGAACTGCAAAATCTGAAAATTCTGCTGAACCAACGCCGTCTTGGCGAACAACCATTTGAACATAGGCATCAGCGCCAGCTGCAGGACGGTAACTCCGTTGCTTAGCATAAAGAAGACAAGAAATTGGGCAATATTAGGGTGCTTCTCTTTGTACCTCTTCCAAAATCCGATAGTAGCGCCCGCCAGTTTATGATCTTTCAGCTTTCCCATTCTATCATACATCTCCCTTTGCTGCGCCGGAAATTCCACTCTTTTCCTTGTTCAGCTTTTTTCTTTCTCTTAATAAATGCGAGAGTCCTTTCCAAAATTGACCGTTCACGATCTGCAAGATTCCGTCCAGCATCGGCATATTGATCATGCCGCCCGTCATCCGCGCCACGCCTCTAAACGGCATATGATAAACCGACATCATAATCAGATTGGCTGTGCTGCGTTTGCCGAGCTTTTGCAAGAACCAATGCGCGAATTCGATGGCATGGAAGGCCAATCTAGCCGCAAAACCCCGGGCGTATTGACACTGGGCGATCGTATCATTAAGCCCAAGCGGTTTTGTACGATCCCATTTGGCATTTGGAACCTCAGTTCCTAGTAAACTTTCAAACTCCGCTTGACTGACCTTCTGTACTTGGCCTGAATAATAGGAAGGCAGTTTACTCGCCTCATACGGCAGCGGCGCCCCTGTTCCTTCAACGAACAGCGTGCCCTGCAAGCGAATATCGGCGCTGGAGGCGCCAATCATAATGTCGTAATTGGCGGCTTCGACTTCCCATCCGTTTGTTTTAACATTAAAGTAACGGAAGGTTTTATTATCGAACGGAATCGTGACCGTTTTCGTTTCGCCCGGATTCAGCCGTACTTTCGCAAAGCCCTTTAATTCCTTGCGCGGCCGGAAAATCTGTTTGGATTGACAGCCGACATATAGCTGCGCCGCTTCCATCCCCGCCACACCGCCGGTGTTTGTGATCTCGAAGCTGACGCCTTGTCGGGTCACCTGCAGATTTGCATATTCAAAACGGGTGTAGCTTAGCCCATAACCGAAAGGAAACAACACGTCAACGCCGGCCGTATCAAAATAGCGATAACCGATAAACGGGCCTTCACGATATTCTACGCTGACCTCCTTGCCCGGAAATTGATAATAGGACGGTGTGTCCTCATATCGAAGCGGATAGGTTTCGGCTAGCTTGCCGGACGGATTCACTTCTCCGGTCAAGACGCGCAGCACGGCTTTTGCGCCAGCCTGCCCGCTTAAATAGGCATGTACAAGCCCTTTGACTTGATGAATCCACGGCATTTCGACGACCGCGCCACAGGACAGCACAGCGACAATGTTCGGATTCACTTGAGATAAAGCGTTTAGCAGTTCAATTTGATTCGCGGGAATTTCCGCATTCTGGCGGTCGAGCCCTTCGGCTTCCGTTACTTCATCCAGTCCGATATAGAGCAGGACAACATCGGCTTTTTGGGCAAGCGCGCACGCTTCCGCGATCATTCTCCGGCTCTTCTTGCCATACCGGTGAAAACCTTGCGCAAAACCGATGCAATTCAGCCCCGAAGGCTCCAGATTTGGCAACGTATGATCCAGAATTGCCGGATTGACAATCGAGGAGCCCGCTCCTTGATAACGGGACGCTTGCGCGAAATCGCCAATAACTGCGACTTTTTTCTCTTTATGAATCGGCAGGATCTGCTCTTCATTTTTCAAAAGTACAATCGACTCTTCCGCGACTTTTTGCGCCATGCGATGATGCGCTTGCTTGTCGATTTCCGTTTTTTCCACTTGCAGGGCTGCAGTGGTATGGAAAATAAGCTGCAACAGTCGATCCACACACTCGTCCAGTACTTCCTCTTTCAGTTGACCGGACTTGACGGCCGCAATGATCTCTTGGTTCGTTTCTCCAGCGGTTGTGGGCATTTCCAGCTCATTGCCGGCAATGAGCCCCGCAACGCGATCATTGCTGCCGCCCCAATCGGTCACGACAAGTCCCTCGAACCCCCATTCCTTGCGCAAAATATCGCGCATCAGATGGAGATTCTCATTCGTAAACGCGCCGTTCAGCCTATTGTAGGACGACATCACCGTTTGGGTACGGCCTTCCTCGATCGCCATTTCGAAGGCCGTCAAATAAATCTCGCGCAAAGTCCGTTCGTCGACAATCGTATCGATAACCATCCGGCGCTCTTCTTGATTGTTCGCGGCGAAATGCTTGACACAAGCGGCTATCCCCTGCGATTGAATGCCGCGAATCATCCCTGCGGCCAGCTTGCCTGCCAGATAGGGATCCTCGCTGAAGTATTCAAAATTTCTTCCCGCAAGCGGATTTCGTTTCATATTGACGCCGGGCCCCAGCAGTACATTGACGTTTTGCGCGACGGCTTCCTTGCCGAGATACAAGCCCATCGTTTCAACGAGCTCCTCATTCCAGCTGTTCGCAACGGTCGCCGCTGTAGGGAAGCAGGTTGCCGGAAGGCTGGGATTCAGTCCCAGATGGTCCGCCGCTTCCGCTTGCCGCCGAATCCCATGCGGGCCGTCCGCAAGAAATATGCTTTGAATGCCCAGACGATCGATGTTTTGCGTCTGCCAAAAGTCTTTGCCCGACATAAGCGACGCTTTTTCTTGCAGCGTCATTTTTTGGATAAGCTCTTTGTGTTTCATACGGATCTCTCCACCCATTTGGAACAGAGCAGCCATAAGCCCGAACCCCGCTCGGACTTAACGACTGCTCCGCCCTTTTTTATTTATATTGCCTGAACTTCAGCTTCCTGCGCCTGCATCGCCTTCTCTGCCTGCCATTGCGCCAATTTCTTTCTGAATTTTCGGATCACCGCCAGTTCAAGCAGAAGGAAGATCACAGCGGCCGCAGTGTCAATGACGATCGCCATGACTTGCCATACCGGCATCCCTTGGTTTAAGGCTTCCGCACTGTAAGCACGGCTGTTGACTACGGTATACATAATATTCTTCGACGCTTGCCGCATGGCGCTTACCGCGGTTGCGCTTTCGGTGTCATCCAGTACGTTGCCGTCACTTTCATACGCAACCAACGCCATGTCCCCGCCGCCACGAATCGCGCGGTCCATATCCATGTAGCCATAACCGCCGAAATAATCGGTAATTACCATGCCCCGGAAGCCCCACTCCTCGCGCAACACTTCGTTCAACAAGGCATTCGAACCGCCGGCCCATTCCGGTCCGATATAATTGAACGAGGACATCACTGCGCCTGCACCGCCTTCTTTGACGGCAATTTCAAACGGCTTCAAGTAAATCTCGCGAATGGCTTGTTCCGTTGACCAGGTTGTCAACATGTTCAAGCGATTATTCTCTTGATCGTTAAGCGCAAAGTGCTTAATATACGCATAGACGCCATATTCTTTCGCGCCGCTAATGGCGTTAGCGGAGATTTTGCCGGCCAGCAGCCCGTCTTCCGAATAGTATTCAAAGTTCCGTCCGGCGAAAGCGGAACGGTGCATGTTCATCGCCGGAGCATACCACCCGGATACCCCCATATCGACGGCCATTTCCCCGATGCTTTGACCAAATTTTGTGGCCAGCTCCTCGTTCCAGGTGTTCGCCATCGTAACCGCAGAGGGGAAGCCGATGGAACCCACGCGCGTGAAGTTGTTGTTGAGCGAAGCCGGTCCGTCCACGTCGACGGTAGATACTTTCCCAACGGATTTGGCTTCCGACGTCTGGTAACCGCCGTAACCGATCAAGGTCACCATATCGCTGATCGTAAGCTGATCGAGCAACGGCTCCCAGGCTTCATCCTCATAGGACAACCCGCGTAGCTGTTCCAGCTTCACGCCGTTTTTCGCGCCCGTGACCGGCTTCACGTCGTCCGACTGATTAAATTCGCTTGGATCGTAGTTGGATTTGTTTCTGAAAACGGCTTTGACTTCTGCGCTCATGTCATAGGATGCCGGTCCAGCCACTGCCGCTTCATAGTTGGCGAAGCCGTCTTTGCGGGACAAGTACGTGATCTCGCCTTCGGCGAAATCAAACTGATTTACAGCCGCTACTTGATCGGTCGAACGTTTATTGTCTTCGCCATACTTCACAGTTTGATCAACATGGTAAGTTTGTTCGCCGAGAACCGTGTGCGAGTCCGAACGCAACGAGATGATATAATCGCCTTCCTCCAGCACCCATGCGCCCGCACCATACGTATCGTAAGATGCCATGTCTTCCGCTTTGAAGGTAAGCGTTAAGGTTTGCGAAGCCCCGGGCTCCAGCTTATCCGTTTTGTCAAAGGCTGCAAGATTCACGGATGATTTTTCAATCCCGCCATTCGTATAAGGCGGACTGTAGTAGAGTTCCACCACTTCTTTACCGGCTACAGCACCTGTGTTTGTAACCGTCACATCTACGGAAAGATTGCCCTCGCGATCCGTTTGCAATTGTCCCATTTCTTGCTTGAAGGTCGTGTAGGACAAACCATAACCAAACGGATAAAGCACCGTATCTTCATAATTAATGAGGCCTTCGTCATGTGCCGTTTCATAGAAACGGTATCCGACATAAATGTTCTCTACGTAATTTACGAAAGTAGGCGTAACATCCTTGTTGGACACATTTACTTTCAGATCATCCATGTTCCGATAAGCAAAGTCGCCGATGTTGTTGAAATAAGGAGACCGGGTCAAATCATATACAAACGTATCCGCGGTTTTACCCGATGGGTTAATCTCTCCGCTGATGATTTTGCCAAAAGAATCAAACCCGGTTTGACCCGTTCCCGGCACCCAAACAACGCTCTTAATTTGCTCGTATTGTTCCGTAAAACCAAGCTCAAAGGCGTTTGCACCGTTATACACGACGATGACGTTGTCAAAATTGGATGTCACCAGATCCAGCAATTCCCGCTCATAACGATTGAGCTGCAGATAATGCTGACCCTCGTCAAAATCGGGATATTCCTCCGAGTTATTCTCATACGTCGCCTTCGACGGATCTTGAGGAAGGTCGCCGCCTTCTCCGCCGGAGCGCCCGATCACCAGCATCGCCGTATCCGAGAAGCTCTTCGCATGATCTACCATTTCCGCAGGGTAAGAAGCTACCGCCGGTTCGGGCAAGGTCCAGTTCTGTTCAAAAATTCCCGACTTCGGGCGTTCCTCTCTGTAAGCGGTGTAGAAATCAGAAAGCTCCGAATTCAGCTCAAAACCCGCATTCGTTAATCCGTCCAGCAAGCTGACCGTCGGATACGAATCCGACATCGCTCCGGACCCGGTACCGCCGTAAATCGGATTCGTTGAAGCCCATCCGAAGACATTGATTTTTGTATGGGAGGCAAGGGGTAAGAAACCGTTTTCGTTGTCCAGCAGCACAATGCCTTCCGCGGCGATCTCTTCGCCGATCTCTTTCGCATGCGCGGCCGATTGCTCGCTGATTTTTCCTTTACCGGTGGCCAATGTCAGCAAGGTGGACATCGGACCGAATGACGTTAGGTTCGCCACAATCATAAAGACTAAGAAGATGGCCAGCCCCGCTTGAGCACGCACCATATATTTTTTGGGTTTTGCCCATTTTCTTACCAGCACCATCACGATCAACATGACCAGCAAAAAGACGCCGAAGAAAATCAAATACGGCCGTGCAAGATTGACCACGTTCATGACATCTTGCATATTGAGTTCGATCATTTGCTCTTTTTCCTCCTCTGTATTTAGGTGTTCCGGATGATACACGATTGATGCCTGCGAGAACGATCCGCGCTTGAAAGCTCGAATGAAAGCTCGAAAATAAAGCGTATTCATTTTTATCAAACTTAGCAGATGTTCCCCGCAGTGAATGCCCCCATGCTTCACACGAATCATTCTAGCACGTATTGGTTTATGGCCCGGGAAACCGCATAAACTGTATGGATTTTTGCATGAACTGTACCGCGACACACAAAAAAGGGCGTGCAAGCCGCCAGTTGTACTGACCGCTCGCACGCCGCTTAACCGAGGTTCGCATGCTTCATCGGAATTAAAATCTTCAGCTCAAACCAGCTGTCCTGCCTTCCGATACTGACGACACCGCCGTATTTTTCCACGGAATAACGAATGCTTTTTAACCCGTAGCCATGATTAAACGTATCCGTCTTTGTCGTTACCGGCAAATTGCCGTCCAGTTCCAGTTCGCCTTCAAAATAATTCTCAAAGCGGATCATAATAAAGCCCTTCTGCGCAAACACCGACACATGGATCAAGCGCTTCTCCGCTTCTTCAATGCGTTGTTCATATTCGATCGCATTATCGAGCGCATTGCCAAAAATCGTACAGATATCGATGATATCGAGCTCGCGAAGCAAGCTTCCGTCCGCTACGCAAGTAAGCGTGATCCCATTTCTAATACAGTACATATTTTTGCTGGCCAGCAGCGTATCCAGCACATGATGGCCGGTTTTGTTCTGCGCTTCGAAGAGTTTGATTTCGTCTTCCATTTTTTTCAGATAAGCATTGCGTTTCTCCGCATCTTCTTCGGCCCGCACCGCAATAATTTGATTTTTCAAATCATGATACTTAATGTTAATCAGCTCGATGCTTTCTTTCGATTGCTGATACTGCGAGAATTGGTGCTGCAGCAGGTTTTGCACCGCTTTCAGCTCGTGCCGGATGCGCAGCTCATTAAGCTGAATGTGGTAAGCATATAAAATCGCAAAGCCGCCCAGGTCGACCAGGGTACGAATATTCAGAATCTCCTGCGCATACTGTCCGCTGAACGGCGTCCGCGTGCTGACAAAGCTCAGGTTGCTGATGCCGAATACGGCGGCGCCGATAAATACCGTCGACCATAACTCGCGCTGCTTAATATTCAGCTTGCCCTCCTCGGGAATATGCCGCTTCTCCAGCAGCCAAATGAGCGCAAACGCCGCTCCGTAGATCAGAATCAACAGCAAGGTTTCCTGCCAGACCGGAGCAGGCTTGTCCCGCCAAACGAACACGTGAACCTGCCATTCCAAGGAAGCGACAAATTCGGCGGCGACAAAAGCCCTCACGCTGAAATATCCCGCTTCCTGCACACTAATGTGGCAGCTGGTATAAATGAAATAAAACATGAGGCCAATCGCAGCGATCATACAAGGAATCCAAAAATAGATCGGCAGATTTTTCGTCAGCATCAAAAACAAGGACTGCACCCCTAGAAAACCGGCTGAATAAGCGAATAAGCTCCACCCCTTCAACCGTTTTCTCAGCGGCATAATGTACACGATGCAAGCGAGCCATTCCGCCAGCGCGGTATATAAACGGGGGATTTCCGGAAAAACGGTATTCACTTGATCACATCCCCCCAATAATTCGATAAGGCTTCCATAAACGCTTTACGTTTGGGGCGGCTGATCAGCAGCCGCTTGCCTTTAACGACGGCGAAAATATCGTCCATCCCCTCCACATGCTCCAGGTTGATAAAATACCCTTTATTGCCGCGAAAAAAAGGATGCTCCGCCAGCAGTTCCTCCAGTTCCTTCATCGTGCCGAAGGTTTCGACCTCTTCCGTTTTCATAACAAAGATCAGTTTATGACCCTGACTTTCGATATAATAAATATCCGAGATGCGAAAGCGCTTTACTCCGCCCTTGATCTTGATCGTGAGATAATGCTCCTCCCGTCTCTTCATTCGTTCAATCGCCCGGTTCAAGCGCTGCGAAAATTGAAAATAGGAGATCGGCTTCAAAATATAATCAAGCGCATCCACCTCATAACCTTTGATTGCATACTGCGCCATGTTGGTAATAAACATAATGACCACTTCGGAATCCATCTTCCGGATTTCTTCCGCTGCCGACATGCCGTCCATAAAGCGCATCTGCACATCCATGAGGACGATATCAAACTGCGCCTTGTAATCCTCGACAAACTCATCCCCATCCGCATACGTTGCAATTTCGATGTGTTCTCCCCGTTCTTGCTCAAACTGTTGCAGAAATGCCGCAAGTTGTTCCTGGTAATGAACTTCATCCTCAACGATCGCGATCCGGATCATACCTCTTCCTCCCAATTGACTCAACCTAACTATGTCCTTTAATCAAAATACCATGATTATAACAAACAAAGGCATATCTATCTATCCCATCACGATCAAATTCCATATTAAAAAAGCTCCTGCCTCCCCAGAGAAGGAGAAACAGGAGCTCTTACTCTTAACCTCACGCTTTAAATTTGGCTACCAAACTCTGCAGTTCTTCCGCCATGCCTGCCAACGTGGCCGCGGAGGACGTAATCTCTTCCATCGACGCCAATTGCTCTTCGGAAGCCGCCGCCATACTTTGGGAGTTTCCTGCGGTTTGATCGGAGATCAGCGCCACGGCTTCGATCATGGCCACCATGTTCTGGGAAGAAGCGCTAACTTCCTGCACAACGGCGGAAACCTCCTGGGACTGGGACGAGACTTCGCCGATCATGCGGGTGATGATCCTGAAGCTGTCTCCGGTTTCCCGGGTTTGCCGCAACCCTTCGTCAACGGCGCGAGTTCCCTCCAGGATGGCCGTCACCGCGCCTTGAGTTTCATTTTGAATGTCCTGAATCATCAAGCGGATCTTATCGGCGGCTGCGGAGGATTGTCCCGCCAATTTCCGAACTTCGTTGGCCACGACGGCGAAGCCTTGGCCGTCTTCCCCGGCTCTGGCCGCCTCGATCGCCGCATTTAAGGCCAGCAAATTGGTTTGATTAGCGATCTCCGTAATCAGAGAGATCACTTCCCCGATCTCGCCGGATTTCGCCCCTAACGAGTGGATCGCCTGGGCCGTCGCTTCAACCCGCTCCTGCACCACGCTCATTTGTTCTTCCGTTTGCTTCACCACTTCATGGCCCTTTACGGTTTCCTCATTGGCGCTGACGGCCGCTTCGGCAACCGCCTGAATCGAATAAGCCACCTGCTCCATGCCTTTGGAAATTTCGCTGACGACCTCATTGGCATCGTTCGCGGTTTTGACTTGTTGCTCCGCTCCCACCGCCACTTCCTGGGCGGATTGCGCGATTTGTTCGGTGGCTTTGGACGTTTGTTGCGCACTTGCGTTCAATTCTTCGGATGAAGTGGCCACCTGCTCGGAGCTGCCTGACACATGACGAATCAACTCTCTCAGGTTGCCGGTCATTATGTTAAAGCCTTCCGCCAATCTCCCCACTTCGTCTTTATTTTTGACGGCCACCGGTTCCATCGTCAAATCGCCGCCGGCCACTTTTTCCACTTGTCGAACTATCACGGAGATCGGCCTCACGATCGAATTGACGAACAGCCATGCGGCGATTGCGCCGATTGCCAAAGAGATCGCCAGAGTCAGGACGAGAATGCGCAGCACCTCGTTTGCCCCTTGGTTAAATTCGCTCTTATAAGCCCCCGAACCTATAATCCACCCCCAGTTTTCGTCCATTTCCACATAAGAAATTTTAGTCTCGTCTTCACCGGAGATCGGATTGTTCCAAATATAAGTGTAGAAACCTCCCCCGGCCGTGCCGAGTCCGATGATCGTCTTGCCCATTTCCACGCCGTCTTCGGTCACGATCGTATTCATGTCCGCGCCCTCGTTGGCGGGATTCATAACGGAGATGCCGCTTTTGTCGACCGCATATAAATATCCGCTTTGGCCAACCACGTATTTGGGGTTAATCGGCCGTTTATTATCCGAGCCCTTGGGTCCGAGAATCTCCTCACGGAACATATCCTGCGCTTGCTCAAGCGTTAAATGACCTGCTTCCACTTCTTTGTTCAAATTGTTGATCATGGCGATTGCCAGGCGAACGCTGCTCTTCAACTGGGCCTGGCCCGAGGCATCCAGTTGTTGCTTGGAAGTGTTATACGCCAGGTAGCCAAGCAGAAGCGAAGGGACAGCCAGAAGCAACAGACATAGCAAAAGAAACTTGGGACGTAAGGCGTTAAAGCGGAATGTTTTCATCATAAGCGGTATCTCCTCTGGTTATATTTCGGCATTATAATACATATTTCGACAAAACCTCGTTCAAAATTTAGATAATTTAAAATTTAAACAAGAAGATGCCGCCGAGCCGTACCGCAGTGCCTTCGCCAAAGTCCAAAATCCCCTGAATATCCGGACTTTCAAATCCAGCGTTATTTTTTCGCCAACCCTTTCCCGACCCCATACAATACCACCCCAATGATGATGAACCCGTAAACGGGAATCTCAAGAGGAGCGCCAAAGGAAGGCATGAAATAAAGGCCTGCCAGAAATAAACCAAAGGTGCCTCCGCTGATCAGAAACAACATCGCAAATTCTAATCTTCTGTTGCCCGTTCGAAAAGCGGACCAACGAAGATACCGCAATATTGCGGCACAAAACAGGTAAACCACAAGAACAGAGCCGGCGGCACCCACCGCTAAACTCCCCAAGTACATACGATAAACGGTATTTCCCATACCGAACCCATAGCTGAAAATCGTCCCTAGCAGTCCTGTAGTAAAAGAAAAGAACCCCAGAAAAATCGCACCGGTCATGGCGATTAGCTTTATCATTTCTTTAGGCAAAGCTGTGGGGAGCTCGCCGGCAATTTCCTGGGCGTACGCCTTCGGGTCGTCTCCAAACACCTCTTCGGCAGTACGGCCTTCCCCTTGAGCTTCCAGGAGGTGATCAAGCACCTCCATTAAAATCTCTTCCGTTTCCTGCTCTGATTTATGAAAGCTCGTTCGGATGTAAATCAGCAAGCCGGAATAGTACTTTTCATTTTCCTTGTTCAGCAGCTCCCGTTTTCTATTGTTCTCTTGGATCAATTCTTGAATAAGCATCACACTCCGCCTCCCTTTTGCAGCAATTCGTCCACCGGATCCCTCAGGCTCTCCCAGTGCTTCTTGAATTCTTCCAAGGCTTCCTTCCCTCTCTCGGTGAGGGTGTAATATTTCCGGTTCGGGCCACTTGGCGATTTCTTCATTTCCCCGACAATCCACTTCTCCTTCTGAAGCCGGAGCAAAATCGGATAAATCGAACCTTCGCTTACTTCAATGCGCATCGCATGCAGCTTCATGGTAAGTTCATAACCGTAAATCGTTTCCTTGGAGATCACGGCGAGAATACAACCTTCCAGAATTCCTTTTAATAACTGGCTTCGCACCGACAATAAGACCACCTGCTCCCCTTCGATCACCACTATCTTGCATAACAATATAGATGCCATCTATAAAGCTATCTTGCATTGCAAAATAGCTTGTGTTTACTTTATCAAAATGCGGGGGGTATTTCAAGAGCGATCCTTCGTACATGGAGGAGTGTAGATAGAAGCCGGTGTTAGGGAAAAGCGGCGTGTAAAATACGGAACAAGATATGCCGTTAATAGAGATATAGGTTTTTTATTTTCGCGGCAGGATGTATAGGGAGGTATAACATGAAAATCGAAAGTCAGGTTATCCCATCGCTTCCAAGACTCTACACGCAACAACGGGATAGCAACTCAATGGACCCTCAAGCCAAACTGGAAACCGGTCCCGCCCTTCCGGGACACGACAGCGTGGAGATCAGCGAGGCGGGCAAGCGACTGGCCGCCGGGATCACCGATCGGCAATTGCCTGTAGGCGCGGTCAAACATCATTCGATCCGGCCGATGTTCACTTCCGAAATCGATGCTTCCTTGGAGCAATTGCTCACCGGACAACCGCCTGAAGTGGAAGAAGCGGTCAATTACTTGATCAGCTCCAACTTTGTCCCAGACGGCTCCGTCTCGGACGAAAGCCAACGGGCCGCGCTGCTGGAGAGCGGGCTGTCCCAGGCGAAATTCATTGCGGACAATTACATGACGGAAGATGAAGCGAAGCGGTTTCTGTCTACCATGGACATGATCGCGGCGTACGCGAAAACCAGAACGGTCGATCCGGAGACCGGACAAGCCCGCTATATCGAACTCCATCGCAAACCGGAGGGCGCTCCCGATGATTATGTCGATATCGATCACTTAATGAAGAAGCATGATCCGGAATCCGCGCGCGAAGTGGCCGAGAGCCTTCAAGATGCCGTAAACGGCGGCAGCGGCGCAGGCTTTGCACAAATCTTGCGGGATTTTAATCAAAAGCTGGCGCAAAATCCGAAATGGCTGGAAGAATACCGCGCCGAAATCGACCAGGCGGATGCCGTCTTGAAAAACACGAAAATCGACAACCGGTTTGAAGGAGCCGACACCTCGGATATGGCTGCGTTCTTACGGGATATGAACGATCAAATTCAAAACTTATCCTTTGATAACAAGGACTTCTTAACCCGAAATATCGAATATTTCGCGCTTGTTCTTGGTGGAAAATCGTTCCGATGAATCCGAAACTGGCCCATCCAGAGATTATAGTCCCTGGATGGGCCAGTTTTCTGTTACCTATTCGTGGAACTGGTATGATGGGAGATGCAGGCAAAAAATCAGGATATTTCATCCCGCATCTCAGGAGCTTTTGGCACAGAGCTGTTCCTCTTTGGCTTTCGCGACAGCCGCATCGCGATCGTTCACTTGCAGCTTGAGATAAATCGATGAAATATAATTGCGGACCGTCCCTTCCGACAGGTGCAGCCTCTCGGCAATCGCCTTGTTCCGGATCCCTTCCGTCAGGCACTGAAGAATATCCTGTTCTCTCTCGGTTAAACCGTAAGGATTGGCCACGTTGTTCTCCGGCTGCTGAAAAAGCTGCTGCGCGACATGCGGCGAGATCATCGTGCCCCCGCTATACACGAGTCTGATCGTCGCCGCGAGTTCCTTCGGATGCACCGACTTCAACAGGTACCCCTCCGCCCCCAGGCGCAGCGACTCTGCCGCAACGTCGACCTCATCCAACGTGGTCATCATGATGACGCGGACCTCCGGCCATTTCTCCTTCACCAGCCTGGTGGCATGAAGGCCGTTCATTTCCGGCATGTGGATGTCCATCAAGATGAGATCCGGCAGTTCCCGCTCGCAGGCCTCCATCGCCTGCCTCCCGTCACCGGCCACGCGAACCTGCATATCCTTTTCTTCGCCAAGCAGCAGTCTCAGACTTTCGAGCACCAGCAGTTGGTCGTCTACGATAAGCACCCGGATGCGATCGGTCCCCTCATGGGCCCGGTTAGGTATGGCGCAGGTGACGAGGGTTCCTTGTTCTTCATGGGAGTGAATATACAGATTCCCTTGCAGGGCGGACAGACGATCACGCATCGCGTTCAGGCCGAACCCATATTGAAGCTTCGAGCTTCCCGCACCGTTATCCTGGATTTGCAGCATGAGCGAAGCCGCATCGTATTGAAGCGTTACTTCAATCCGGCTGGCGCGACCGTGTCGGCTGGCATTGGTCAGAGACTCCTGAAGGCAGCGGTACAGCACGAGCTTGGCTTGCTTCATGACCGGGTAAGGCTGACCCATCGTCCGAAAAAACACGCGAATCCCCGTACTCGTTTTGAATTCTTCAATCATTTGCATCAGCGCCTGATCCAGCGAAACCGATTCCTCCACAGGGTCCATGCGATGGACTTGGCGCCTGATCTCATCCAGCCCGTTTCTGGCCAAGCTCAGCAATGCGCCAAGCTTCTCTTCCCCTTCCGGCGAACCGATTTGGGACCGCAGCGCTTCCATGCCCAGAATTAATGAAGTATAGCTATGCCCGATCGTATCGTGCAGTTCTCGGGCCAAACGGTAGCGTTCCTCGAGCAGCGTCATCTTTTCGATCTGGGACGAATATTGCTCCAGGATCATGTACTGCTCTTTCACAACGGCAAGTTTGTTGCTGATGTTGTTAATGGCGACCGCCCCTTTTTGCAGAGCAAAACCGACACCATAAAGCACCAGCGCGTCCGCTACGCTCTGCCCCCAGAAGGGGCGCTGTGACGCAAGCGGACTGCCGGGTGCCGTCGCACTTATTACAAAGATGCCTACAGCTAACGGTAATGCCAAAGCATGGCCTCTCCCGCGGGTGTAAAACCCGAGTATAAGAAGGACGGGGAGGAACAATCGAAGCAAACCGAAGTTGTAAGCCAGCAGGATCGAAGTTCCTCCAGCCAGGATCAGTACGGCCGTAAGATAAAGCGGAAATTTGTAATGAACCAGAATGAATGGGAATAAATAACTGGCCAGGAGTACCGGCAACACGAATCCCAACGGAAAATCGGGCTGATCTTGATACATAAAGATCAAAACCGCGGTGACCCAAACGCCGTGAATACACAGCATGACCCAATCCGGCCATGACCATTTCCCGCCGATATTAAAACGTTCCAACATACATACATTCCCCTGTCCTGATCGAATAAACCTTTCCCTATAGCGCTTTTCGCATTGTCACGAAAGGTAGTGACAGTTTGTAACTGGTTCATATGACAGTCTGTTCGGTAGGATGACCATGTTACGCGACTAACATTGAATTATAGCCTATTCCATACGTGAAAACAAAAGGAGTGTGCGGAAGTGACCGTATTGCAAATCGATCAGCTCAGCAAAAAAATCGGTAGGAAAACGATCGTTGATGGCCTCACCTTAACTCTGAACAAAGGGGAAATTCTCGGGCTGCTCGGTCCGAACGGCGCCGGCAAAACCACAACGATTCGTATGATCGTCGGCCTGATGAGCAGGACCTCGGGAAGGATCGTCATTAATGGCGTCGATACGAAAACCGATCATGCGAAGGCGATGAACAGCATCGGGGTGATTGTTGAAAATCCCGATCTCTACAAGTATTTATCGGGATATGACAACCTGGTTCATTTTGCGAGAATGAGCCAAGGCGTAACCGAACAACGAATTAAAGAGATCGTCACCCTGGTTGGCTTGGAACACAGCATTCATGACAAAGTGGGGACTTATTCCCTCGGTATGCGTCAGCGTTTGGGCCTAGGAATCGCTCTTATTCACAAACCCTCTCTACTCCTGCTGGACGAACCTACAAATGGTCTGGATCCGGCGGGCATCCGCGAGCTTAGGGCGCATCTGATCCACTTGGCCCGTCAGGAAGGAGTGGGCATTATGATATCCAGCCACCTGATGTCGGAGATGGAGATGATGTGCGACCGCGTGGCGGTGCTGCAGCAGGGCAAATTAATCGGCATCCGCGACTTGTCCGCATTGGCGCAAACGGACGAACTTCAAGTCCGATTTGAAGTGGACCGGCCCGAGGCGGCTGTCCAACTTCTACAAAGCTTGACCGCGGGTCTGGAGATTTTAAGAGACAACGATCATATCGTCCTACAAATCGCGAAAGCTAGAATACCCGAGCTGACCCAGAAACTGATGGCGGCCGGTATCCAAATCTATGGCGTCCATACGCTCAAACCCTCTTTGGAGGATACGTTTCTGGAAATGACGGAAGGAGACAAGGCCAGATGATCAACCTGATTCGCAATGAAAATATGAAGATTTACAAAAGAAAGCGCAACTGGATTTTAATCGGCATCGTCGTTTTGTTCACCCTTATTCAGTTTGTGAATTTGAAGTCTTCCGGCAGCGCCGTTGTCGAAGAGGATTGGCGCAGCCAACTTGAACAGGAAATCGCCTTTCTCAAGCTTGAGATGAACGAGCCGGACGCGTTACCCATTGAACTCAAGCAGGCGCAAAAAAACATCCTGCTTAACCAGTATCATCTGGATACGGATCTGCCCCCTTCAATAAACACCTGGAGTTTTGCCGTAGACCAGGCAGGAAATCTGATGATCGCCGTTTCGTTCATTTCCGTCATTATTGCCGGAGAAATTGTGGCCGCCGAATTCATCAGCGGTACCATCAAGCTGTTGCTGACGCGATCCGCGAGTAGGACCAAAATTTATTTCTCCAAGTACATGGCCTGCCTTCTTTTCGGGCTTGCTCTATTGTCAATCGGAGCGGTGATTTCCGTAGTTCTTGGAGGCGTGGTTTTAGGTTTTCAAGGATTGGGTAGTCCATACCACTACGTTCAGAACGGCGTTGTGGAACAAACCACGATTATTCAGGCCTTATTCGAAGCCTACTTACTGCAAATCCCGTTTCTGCTGCTGACGGTTACTTTAGCGTTTATGATTTCTGCGGCATTCAAGAGCTCAACCTTCTCCATCGTCATCTCCCTGCTTATGACCGTGGCGGGATTTGTTATCGCAACGGCGATGAACGGTTGGGGATGGACCAAATATTTCGTTTTTTCGCATACGAATCTCACCCAATATGTTTTTGACGATCCCTCCGTCACGGGCATGTCCTTCGGGTTTTCGGCCGTGTTTATTCTGCTTCATCTAATCGTGATGCATTTGGTCTCCTATCCTGCTTTTGTCAAACGTGATGTGGCTTAAACGCGAAATTGGCCCAAATCAATCTTTAACTTGGAGGTTAATATGAAATACACTCAATACTTGCTCCTAATCGCCGCTTTGTTTCTGCTATCCGCCTGTCAATCGGAGACGGAAACGAAGACCGAAAGCCAAGCATTGCAATTGAACGCGGCCTCGCTGAAATCGCTCGTCATCGACCATCGAAACGGCGATATAGAAGTTATTGGTGATGCAAGGAGCGAAACGATTCAGGTTGCCGCCGAAATCAGCCATTCCGGAAATATCGATCCGAACAAGCTCCAGCTGGGGCTCGAAGAGAGCGATGGCCAAGCTCGGTTGAAGGCCTTTTTCAAAGGACAGTTTTTAGCCAGCGGAAAGGGAACGGTGAACCTGAGAATCACGCTTCCTGCTGCGTTATCGGTTCAAATCCTCTCGCATCAGGACGGAGCCATCCGCATTTCCGACCTCGCCTCCGCGGTCAGCATCGATAATGTCAACGGAAAGATCGATATTAAGAACATTGGAGAAGAGATCCATATCCATAACCGCGACGGGAACATCGATGTACAAAACGCGGCGGCCGACCTATATGTTACCAATGTGAACGGCGCAATAACCGCAGAACGGATCGGCGGCTCCGCGATCATCGACGTGGGAGACGGCAAACTCGACATTGACCAGGTTGACGGCGATGTGACCGTCAAGCAATCCGGCAATGGGGAGGTCCAAGTCGGCCATGTGAAAGGGAGCGTGAACCCGGGTATCCCAGACTTTTAGAGCAAAAAGCCGCAGCGCCCTTAACGGGAACTGCGGCTTCTTATTCACAAAAGAGCATATTTTCAGAAAAATTGCGGGTATTGCTTGGCCATGCGGTTCACCTGCTCGAGCAGGCTGCCCGAATGTTCCGTAACGGCTTGGCGCAGAGCTCCCGCATCGCGGCGGCGAATGGCCGCAACCATGTTTTCGTGCTGCTCGATGTGGGAGGGCAGAGCGCCTTCCATCTTGCCGTGCAGCAGACAGATCCGATTGTAATGAGAAGCTACCGATTCGATCGTATCCCAGGCCAGCGATTCCCCCGCCGTCTCAAAAATCAGCTGATGAAAACGGTTGTCTTTATGATAAAATTCGATAAAATGCTTCTTGTCCATGTATTTCTTCTGTTTGCTGATCAATTCCTGCAGCGTGTCCGCCACCAGCTCGCTGCATTTGCGGATGAATTCATCCACCACGGCGGATTCCAGCGAAGTTCGAATAAACCATTCCTCGCGCACCCGCTGTACATCGATTTTGGACACCACCGTTTTGCGCTGCGGATAAATTTCCACCAACCCGGACTGCTGCAGGCGCACGACGGCTTCCCGCACCGGCGTCCGGCTGACGCCGTAACGTTCGGACAACTTCTGGACGCTCACATCCATGCCCGGCTCCAACGTCATATTCATGATGTCCTCTTTGATTCTATTGTAAGTGACGTCATTCAATGAACTGCTGTTATTCATAATATTCAACGGCTTCCCTACACCTTCCCGAACTCACGCCTACAACATCACGATAGATGCTCTCCGCACCGGAAGAATCGTAACTCCAATACAACAGATAATCCAGAACAAACGGAGAATGGTGCAGTCCGTTCAGTTCCCGGGTAAACGCCATAGCGCCGATTTCACTCAAAGCGCGGATCGTAGAATCGTTCTTGAGCCCGAGAAAATGCCATAAGCGAATTTTCGCGGTTCGCGTGTAAATTTCGGTTGCAAACCGGTCTTCCACAGCATGAAAAATTTCATGCCCCAAGATAGTATTCATTATATCATCTTGCCGAAATAGATCAACCAAACCCGCTGCCTCCGCGGACACCCGCCGCGCCGCTCGGCGCGCGGGTTCCGTCATCATGACGATGTTGTCCGGCGGCGTATAGCAGGCGAACAGGAGGCGTTTTCCCGTCATGGAGGTCTCCTTGAGCTCGATCTTTAACTTTAGTTTGTCGGCAAGCCGGCGTACATCCGTACAGCCGTATTCCTCGATCATACGCCGGGCGTATTGTTTGCCGCAAAGCGCCGCTTTGGCCGTCAGCTCCGCGGTTTGTTCCGGCCGGATCCGGCGGCTTAGCGGATCTCTGGATAAGGCATACGCTCCCCAAGTGTCGTCGTCCACCCGCAGCAACGTCGCAAGCTTATCTTCCAACCGATTTGGCTCCCCCATGCTCCCCTCCTTTTCGGCACGTCAACTTTGCTTCATATTGGCAGCGATCACGATCATCTCCGTATCCGGTTCAAAGGTGGACACTTCGATCTCCATGAGCAGCTCCAATTGTTCAAATTCGGATGCTGTAAAATCCATTACCCGCGCGCCGATGCACAAATAATAGTCCGGCCGGGCAATCAGCTCCGTCCGGTAGACGGCCATGTCTTCCCACAATTTCTTCACGGCGCGCAAATACTCGCCGGCGGTTGTCTTGATGGCCATGGCGCGGCCACGTTGAATTTTGATGAATCCTTTGCTGTCCAGAATCCGAATGGCACCGGCGTCTCCCGCTTTGTCGACCTGTTCGCCGAAGATATGGAAATACCGCGTCTTCTCCAGCAATTGCGTCCGCTCGACGGGAATCCGCATATCGTTTGCGGCAATTTCCCGGAGTTCCTCCTCGCTGCACTCCTTCAGCAGCTCATTGGTTTTCACTTCCGTGGAACCGGTGGCGATCGCCGTGACCTTCGAGGTCTGCGGATCGATATCGATATGGATTTCCACGCTCTCCGGCGTGGCCCCGCTTTGAATCGCTTTATTCATCGCTTCCATTTTGATCGCGCCGATCTGCTCTTTGGTCGGCGATGGAATGATCCGCTCCACCACGTCCCTGACCATGGCGAGAGCGACGCCGATCGAAGAGATGACCTCGGCGTTTTCGGGAATGCTGTATTTCAGCCCCATTTTCTCCGCAAAATAGACGATCAGCGAAGCCGCCCCGCCCCCGACGCCAACCAGCGAAATCTGATCTTTCTCCAATTTGTATTTTTCCGCTAACGCCAAAATGACCGGTTCGATCTTCGCATACGCTTTCGCCATGATTTGCCCGGCGATATCCTCGGCCGTCGTGCCGCAATAATCGGCCAGCGCCTGCATCGCCTTCCGCGCCGCTTCCGCATTGCCGTAGGAGAAGTGCTCTTCCTTCACCAGTCCAAGCACATTGGCCGCGCAGGAATTCGTAATCGTCACCCGCTCGCCGCTCTCCAGGCGGATCGCCACATAGTCCGCCGGATCGCCGGGTTTGGGCGAGAAGAATTCAACCTTAGGCCCTTTGATTTGGGCCGGATCGGTAAATACCGCATAATCAAGCCCGGCGATGTGCGCAGACCGCGGACCGACGTCAATCACCCCGTTTTTGTCGGCGCGCACCATCGATCCCCCGGCTACGCCGAGCACCCGTACATCCAGTGAATTGACATAGGTGGGATGACCGCCGACAATCGAGTAATCGATCGCCGGGCGGCCGTTCTTGATGACGCCGATATTGGTTGTCGTGCCGCCCACCTCGAAATACACCCCGTTGGAGGCTCTTAGATACATCAAAGAGCCCATGACCGAAGCGGCCGGTCCGGACAACATCGTAAGAATCGGGCGCTTCTTCATTTCGGTGATCTCCATGACCCCGCCGTCGCCGCGCATGATCATCAAGGGCACGTGCACGCCGGCTTCCCGAACGGATTGCTCCGTGGAATTGGCCGTATCCAACATTTTGGGAAGAATGCTGGCGTTAATCGCCGCTGTTCGGGTTCGACGGGTCAGCCCGTACAACTTCGTGATATCGGACGCCATCGTGGTGGGAAGCCCTTTTTTCTCCGCTTCCTCGTATACATGCTGCTCGGGTCCGCCGTGATCGACGCCAAAGGCCATGGACGGGACAATCACCTGCGCTCCCATCCGTTCCAGCTCTTCAATGACCTGCGGCACGGTCTCCTTTGCCATTTTCTTGACATTGATAAAGCGGTTGTAAATTTGAATCTGCTTGTTGTTCCCCAAGTCGATATTGGACAATTTCGTCTGTTTTTTGGCCAGGAAACCTTCAAATCCGCCTTTGCCCATGCCGATAATGCCAACCTGGGCGATATCGCCTTCGATCAGCGCGTTGGTCGCTTGCGTTGTACTGTGCGCGACGAACACGACGTCTTCCGGCCGGATCTGATTTTCCTTCAGACAGTTCTGGAAGCATTTCACAACCCCGGCGGCCACGCCCCGAACATCGTCATGCGTCGTCTTCACGGACGATTTGCCGATAATCTCGTGGGTTTCGTTGTCGATGGCCACGGCTTTGGTATGCGTTCCTCCTACGTCTATCCCCATGCGAATCATTCTGCTCATGTTTGTCCTCCCATCCTTGAATCGCCGGCTCCCCCAAAGGCGGCAGCCGGCTGCTCTGTTAAACCAGACTGCCGTACATCACGTACACGACGGCGCAAAGAAGAATCCCGATGATCCAGCCCGTAGGAATGGACATCTTCATATATTCTCTGGCCGGCACCTTCGTATAGCCGAAGCCCCAGGCAACCCAGGACTGGGTCACGTCCAAGTGCTGCGGCGCAACTGTCGTCACAGCGAATAACGGATACAAGAATTGCACCGGCCAGGCGGCCGTTGCTACGACCACGGCCAGAATGGCCGCCCCCGATCCGACCAGATTCATCGGGCCGCGGAAGAAGCCGAGCGGCGTTAAGACGGCAAATACGATACAGAGCAAGAGCGCCGTCTGCGGCATCACTCCGCCGAAGAGGATTTTAAAGTAGGGCGCTGCGTAGGTCGCCGCATTATTGAACATGGCGAGCGTCAGCAGGAACCCGATCATAGGCGCTACATCGATCGCCCCGTCCGCAAACTGCTTCGATAACATGCGGCAAATGCTGGCGAAGCCGCCCTTTAATTTGCCGCAGGTCAACAAAGCGAACAAGCCGGCAGCGATAAATCCGAAAATGATCGGAATTTTGAACAGAACCACACCGATGACTGGCAGGATGATTGCAATCCAGGAGATGGCCGGCGCATCGCTGGAATGTTGTTCTTCAGGCGTCTCAGCCGCCCAGGCGCGGGAGAGCTTCTTGGTGTTCATAGCGAGGTTGGCCACAACGAGCACGATGATCAACGAGACGCCCATCGCGATCATGCCGAAGGTGAAATAGTCGTTATAATCATAGCTGGCATAGCTTTCGTTAGCGGTAGCGAAGAAGGCCTGATACTGTTTGAAGTTCACGATATTCCCGAAGATCCCGGCCATAATGGAGCCCATGAAGGAAAATAAGGCGATCGGCGAAGGAATGCCGAGCGACAACATGATCGGCAAGACGATGACGGCGATAGAAATCACCGGCCCGATGCCGGTCATAGAGGTGAAAATCACGGCTGTCACAATACAAAGCAGCGACATGGTCACCCGCGGTTTGTCTCCGCCCAATTCCACCACTTTGCGAATTAGAGTGGCGGCGATGCCGGTGTCGATCAAGATTCTGCCGAAGAATGCACCGAAGAAAACGTTTACAAGTATGGCTTTGCCATAGTTTTCGGGTCCCGTCTGAAACACATTTGTCAGCACGGAAACCCAGGTCTGTCCCTCCATCATGGAGTTCGGCGAAATGGCATTGCCGATCAAAGCGATCGCCGTCCATAGGACCGACATGATAAAGAAGCCAACCATCAGGTTGTACCCCTTCACGCAATACCACACGAGCCCAAAAAACGACAGGACCATCATGAAACCGATTACAACATTGGCTGCATCCACAAAATGCCCTCCTCAAAAAATAGGAATAAAACAACGTTAACTAACATACTAACATGCTATTTTTGTTACTAACATGTTAGTTGTTCGGTGAAATATTACCATGTCGCCCAGATCGCGTCAATAGGTTTCCGCACACGTTAGTTCTGGTGTTGAAAAAAGAAAACCGCCTACAAAAAGGCGGTCATTTACACGGTTCACGTTAATGAAGTATAAACTTCTCAATACCGTAACCCTCCGTAACTCATGATTTATGAGGTACGCTCTACTTTTATGGAAGAAGTCTTGTCGTTAAAGTCGTTACCGAGATAGGAAGTATCACTCAGCAATACTTTGGTTGCTCCCTGGAAATCTCCATGCTCATAAAGGGTAACCTTGTAGCCGCTCGGTACTTTTAGGGAAGAGATCGAGTCGTTAGGGATTCCCTTAGCGGCAAGATCGCTTACGTTATAACTGCCCACATCCAGGCTGACAGCGGCCCCCTTGTAATTGGCATCCTTATAAACGACAGGTATTCTTTCAATCTTGAGGGAAGACGTCTTATCATTAAAATCTCCGAGAGATGCGGCGTCCGAGGTAACCACCCTTTGCGCACCGCCGAAATTCAAATGTTCATAGAGAGTGACCTTAATGCCGGGAGTCACCTTCAACGAAGAAAGCGTATCGTTTGCAATACCGGCCGCTACCATTTCATTGTAATTGTAGGAGCCTGTCCCAAGCGTTACGGCATACCCCCCGTAATTGGCATCTCCGTAGAAGATGGCCCCTTCCGAGATCGTCTCCCCATAGGTGACTTGAGGGAACTCTCGGCGTGCGGCCTGGTATTGGCTTTCGAATTCACTGGGCCAGCCGAAAGCCGTGACGGCGAGAGCTTTCAAATCAGCCTTAGCCGCGCCACTCATAAAGTGTACGTACTCGCCCATATTCATATTTCTCGTATACTGACCGGACGAATTTTTCGGGTAGTGCTGAGCCAGCAACTGGAAGTATCTCGTCAGCACTTGCTTCCCTCCATGGTTGCTATAAATCGGATAATACCAGTTTTTAAACCAGTAGGTTCCGGCTTGCGGGAAATTTTCCGCCTTGCTGGTGAAGCTGTTGTAAATTCGCTGGGCTTCGCTGTTTAATCCTAATGCTTTATAAACATCATATTGATAAATTTCAGCCCACTTGCTGTCTCCCCACAGTCTGAAGGCGGGAGAACCCTTCGTGCCATTGGTCGCGAATTCTACGATATGGGCCACCTCATGGACCAGGACATCCAAATTCCAACCGCTTGGACTCTTGAAGTCGGAGCCGCCGATATCGATGACATTACGGTAGTCATGGTCGGCGTTATAAGCGTAGCCTGGGTGGCCGCCGCTATACTTCTTGTTATGGAGAACGACATAAAGCCGACCATCCCCGCCCATCGGGCCATAAGTTTGCTTGGTGTATCTCCATACATCGGCAGCGGTCGAATGAATCCAGCCTATTTGATTCGGGTCGATATCCCCATCTACATAAACCGCCACCTCATCATTGTAGTCGACCAACTTAAGCAACTCCTTATGCTCAAACCAGTGCTCTTGCCAGGTTGGAGGCGGAGCGCTCGCCGCGCTTGCCGATGCCTGCGGAAGGGAACATAAAACAATAACTAACGCCATAAAGAAAACCCATGATTTCTTCACAATACCTTCCTCCTCATTCGTTCATTTCCTTTAATTTAAATATTATGGAATATGTTTACATGGCATAGATTAATTAATTTTGGTAGATAATGCAACCTCAAAATATACTTTGGGAAAAATAAAAAAACATCTGCTAGATGCAGATGTAGGTTCATGCTAACCAGGATCCGGTTTGTTGGAGTTCTCAAAATTTATAGAATTTTTTCCTTTAATAAAAAAATATCGCGATCATGCTCCGAGGCCTTGTTCATCAAGTACCTCATGGTCTCGGGAACGTTGCCCGGCTCCGATTCGATCCGCGCCAGCTGCTCGTCTACAGAATGGACAACACCTTTCAATTCGTCCATATCCGCCTTCAATTCATTCACGTCCGCTTTCATCACTGTCATGTCCGCCTTTAATTCATTCACGTCCGCCTTTAATTCGTTCATATCTGATTTCATCACGACCATGTCTGCCTTCATACTCTGCTGTTCAGTAACCACCTTGCCAACCATCCCAATCAGTTGAGAGAGCATATCCTCGATGCGATCCAGTCTATCCTCGGACATTGTGTACCTCCCTGTGCAAAGTTATATTCCTATAGTGGATCATAACAAACGTGTGTTCGGGCGTCAAGATTCGACTTTGAGTCGAATCCACTGCATCTGCTCTGCTTCATCATGGGAACATGACTTTTTGAACAACCTTATAGTTTCAATGGTTTCGCCACTTCATGAAACGATAGTCCAGGAGGTCCACCAGCAGGAACAGGACGAATCCGACCAGGCTGAACAGCAGGATGCCGGCGTACATTTGCGGATAATCGAGCCTCAGCCAGGCGTCCATGATAAAGAAACCCATGCCATGCTCGGTGCCGTAGATTTCCGTGAAGAACAGGACCGAAATCGCCGTGCCCAGCGAGATGCGGATCGTGCTGAGGATCACGGACAACGCACCGGGAAGGGTAATATGCCAAAATTTCTGACCGGCCCCGGCACCGATGGTTGTCAGGACCTCATAGGCGTTTGCGGGAATTGCTTTAACTCCGTCCCGTACGGAAATGATAATCTGGAACAACAGGATCAGCATGATCATGAGGATCTTGGACGTCTCGCCAAGCCCGAAGAACAGCATCGCCACCGGGAGCAGTGCGATCTTCGGCACCGGGTATGTCAAATACACCACCGGGTCCAGCAGTTTATTCCAGAGCGGCGAACGCCCCATCAGAAGTCCGATCAGCAAGCCGGCGACCAGCGCCAGCAGGACACCGGCAAAAATGCGCATCAAACTGTAGCCGACATTCAGCGCGACCTCCCTTCCGCCAAGCTGTCCCATGGCCCGATAGACTTCCAGCGGACCGGGCAAGATCGGATGATTCACCAGCAAATACGCCGCGTACCATAGCGCGTTTATCCCCAGGAACACTAGTAGTAATCGGAATATATAAATAAGCCGTCGTTGATTCACCATTTCGTCTGCATAACCTTTCTGATTCTCTTGATCTGGGCAAAAAAAGCGTCGCTGGCCCGCTTCTCCTCGTATTCCAGCCCGAATACCGCCTCGTTGTCGATAATCTCCGGCGCCTCGCGCTTGTTGGAGGGGAGCATGATGATCTTCTGTCCCAGCAGAACGGCCTCGTCCACATCATGCGTCACGAACAGCGCTGTGGCCGGGTTGTCCCGCCAATGCTCCAGGAACAACTGCTGCAGCGCTTCCCGCGTCATCGCATCCAGCGCAGAGAACGGCTCGTCCAGCAATAAAATCGACGGCACAATCGCAAAGGCCCGCGCAATCGCCACCCGCTGCTGCTGTCCCCCGCTCAGCGACAACGGATAACGTTCCGCCAACTCTGCGATGCCCATCGCAGACAGCCATCGGTCAATTTGAGCCTCCCGTGCTTGCTTGTCCTGCCCCGTGGGATTCGCGATCTTCATCGCCACCCTGATGTTGGCCCTTACCGTCTTCCAAGGGAGCAGGCCGTAATTTTGCGGCACCAGACCAATCAGAATATCCTGCCCGCGCAGCGATCGCCCATTGAACAGCAGCTCCCCCCGGTATTCCGGCAGGAGGCCGGATACAGCGCGCAGCAGGGTGGATTTTCCGCTCCCGGAAGGTCCCAATAGGGTGTAAATCCCATGCTCCGGCAAGGTGAAATCCACTCTGCCCAGTGCCAATTCCCCGCTCTTGTACTCGACCTCAAGCCCCTTTACGCTTAGCCCGTTATTGCTTGAATTGGACATCGGAGATCACTTCTTCGGGGGTGAGGTTTCGGGTCAGCAGACCCTTCTCGCGGGCCCAGGCAAAAGCCGCCTCGACCTCTTTGACATCGACCTGGTTCGCCGGGATGTAAGCCGGAACCTTAATTTGGTCCTTCAACGCTGTCGGGTAGCCGACCTCCTTGATCACCAGGTCGATATAATCCTTCTGATCGTGGGCTTGCATGTACGCTACCGCATCGTCATAAGCGGCGTACATCGCGCGGATCGCTTCCGGCTTGGCATCGATCGCGCTTTGCGGGAAGGCCAGCACGAACGGGTTCACCTGGGCCTGACTCGTGGAGCTGAGCACGCGCAAGCCGGACGCCGTTCCCATCGTGACATACGGCTCCGGCAAAACCGCGGCGTCCGCTTTGTTATTTTTCAGCAGCTCCAGCCGGGTTGGAATTTGCGGCACTTCCGTTACTTGGATATCCTCCTCCGTCAGACCGGCCTGTTTCAGCATCATGGCAACGGTATACTGCGTGGAGGTGTTTTTGGACAGGATCACGGTTTTGCCCTTCAGATCCTTCACGTCCTGAATTTCGTCATTGCCGGTCAGCAGATCGAATTCCCCGAAGGTCGTGCTGGTGATTTTGACGTTCAGCCCCGCTTCATTATAGATTGAAATGGCGACCAGATCGGCGCTTAGCCCATCAACCTTCCCGGCTTGAAACGCGACATCGCGATCTTTGGCGCTTTTGAAGGTTTGGATGTTCAGATGCACCCCGCGTTTCTGATCAAAACCCTGCTCATGGGCGATAATGAACGGAATAGCATCGATCGAGGGCAAGAGGCCCAGCGACAGCTCCGGCAGCTTCGCTCCCGTATCTTCGCCTTGCGCGTCTCCCGCCGTCTGCGCCGCCGCTGGATTGCCCTCGCTGCCTGTTCCGGCTTGATTCGTCTTGCTTCCGCACGCTGCGCTCAGGATGCTGACGACAAGCACCAACGCCAGCAGCAGCATCATTCTTCTTCCGGTTGCCCCAAACTTCATGGTTGTCCCATCTCCCCTATGTGTTCTATCTCGAATTGGCATCACCATGTGCCTCTTTACTTGAGACATCCTCCGCAACTTTGCGCATTTATTCACATAACAAATTACACACCGGCGAAGTGCTCGTCCATTCGTCTCAAGTAATGTCATTTTACACCTATCACCGCATTTTGTATATTTTCAAATTTAAATAGTTGGCAAAATAAAACAAAAAAGCCCATTAGAAATGAATCCAATGGGCTGCTGCGGCGTTATTCCAGGTTTGCGTGCCTGTCGTACATCTCGCTGCCTGTAATCTCTCTGCGTTCCATGCATTTCAAAATGACCGCGTCGTAAAAAATCAACAGCGTTTGTTCAAACAAGGAGGCCATAGGCTGAATCGTATTGGATCGGCTAATCTCCTTATCCTTCGGAGAGCCCGGCAGGCGCACGATCACGTCGGCCAGTTTCCCGATGGCGGATTCGGGGAATATCGTGACGAGCGCTACCCCGGCTTCCAGCGTTTTCGCCTTTTGCGCCATGCTGACCAGCGCTTTCGTCTCTCCGGATCCGGAGCCGATGACTAGCAAGTCGCCCTTGCCGATGCTTGGGGTCACCGTTTCGCCGACGACATAGGCGTTATGGCCCATTTGCATCAGCCGCATGGCAAACGATTTTGCCATGAACCCGGAGCGGCCCGCGCCGGCCACAAACACTTTATCGGCCTGAAGCAGGCGGTCCGCTAACCGATCTGCTTCGGCTTCCTGAATAAAGGAGACGGCATGCTGCAGCTCTTCGATAATTTTTGCGGCGTACTGCACGGTATCCATCCGCGCGTTACCCCTGAGCAACCAATCTTTGCATTTCTGCGGCCACGGCCTTTTTGTCGGCCTGTCCGGTGATGCCTCCACCGACGATGACAAGATCGGGATTGGCCTTGATTACGTCGGGCAAGGTGTCCAGCTTGATTCCGCCAGCCACCGCCGTTTTGGAATTTTTCACGACGTTCTTGATGATCCGCAGTTGTTCAAACGGACTTTGGCCTTCCGCCTGCAAATCGTAACCGGTATGAACGCAGATGTAGTCCACGCCCAATGCGTCGATTTCCCGTGCGCGGGCTTCGATATCTTTTACGTTGATCATATCCACCAAAATTTTCGTGTTATGCTTTTTGGCTTCTTCCACAGCGCCCCGGATCGTAGCGTCGTCCGTCGCCGCCAGAACGGTTACGATATCCGCGCCGGCTTCCGCGGCTTTCATCACTTCGTATGCGCCGGCATCCATCACTTTCAAATCGGCCAGCACTTTTAACGACGGGAACTGTTCCTTTATTTCTTTGACCGCGCGGAGGCCTTCATTGATAACCACAGGGGTTCCGATTTCCACGATATCGATATGCTCCTGGACCTCGGCGACAATTTGCTTGGCTTCCGGGATGTTGACAAGATCAAGCGCCAACTGCAATTCCATTGTTATCACTCCATGATTTAGAATGTGGTGAACGTAAGCCCATCATAACCGCGAACTGCAAACCATGTAAGTACGCACTTTAAACACATATAGTAACTTGAAAATAACTATACGTCCTTGATCCGCACCTATTGTCCTGAAGTATACTGTACTCCCCTTTTTGTGGAATAGTGTCAAATAGGAATCTGTATGGTAGGATGGGATTGGAGGTGAGATAACGTGGGAAGATTTGATGAAAGAACGTTTAACTGCGAAAAGGAGCTGACCCTGCATATCATTGGAGGGAAGTGGAAAATGCTCATTATGTGGCATCTTGGCAAGGAGGGGACCAAACGGTTCAACGAACTCCGTTCCCTCATTCCCGGAATTACCCAACGCATGCTCGTCAATCAGTTGCGGGAGCTGGAGGAGGATCTCATCGTCCATCGCGAGGTGTATCCCGTGGTTCCGCCCAAAGTGGAGTATACGCTCACCGAACACGGCCAAAGCCTGATGCCGATCCTGGAGTCCATGTATGAATGGGGCATGAATTATAAAATCAATGTGTTAAAAAATCAGGAGGTTATTGCGGAGTAAGCGCGATCCCCACCGTCAAATTAAATAATTAAACTTTTCCGGAAAGCGATTTAAGCCTAATTCGAGCTCGGTAGTGAGTTATTTTGCCATCTCCCGTAGTCTCGTTAATATTCGGTAGGCAGCAAGCAAGTAATCTTTGTTTTTTCGGCATCCCTCCTTTGGCGATTATCGTCGGGTTTTGTCATACCCGTTCTTTTTAAGTGTAACTAAAAAAGGTTTGCTCGGGCCATAATACTCGGCGCACAGAGCAAACCAATAAAGACGATTATTTTACTTTTACGGTCATTTCCAGCTCTTTGATATAGTTCTTAATCAGTTTGCCGTTGTTGTCCGTTTTAAATATGCCGGGAGAATTGGGATCGTTTGGATTATTGGGTACGAAATCGGGCTCGAATGCTTTGATTGTAATCGACTTGGCGCCTTTGCCCGAAGCACTGAACACAAAGTCATTATACGTATCGCCATTTTTGTTATTCTCGTCACTTCCATGACCTGAAATCATCGCTATCTCGTTCCCTTGATCATCCACAGCTTCATACATAATATGCGAAGACTTGTTTTTATCTAACCTTTTCTCAATCAACTGAACTCGGGTAGAGGTCGATGTCACATTAAGTTTACTTAAGGTAACGCTATAGTCCCCACGTTTTTTCGTTAGATTTGGTTTCAAAGCCTTGCCCTTGGTTTTTTGCAACGTCATAGTAAGCGTATACGGTTTGTCCACACCCTCCAAAGTCACTTTGGCGGTAAGCTTGAACTTATCTGGAAACGCTTTGAGGCTGCCGCCAAGCCAGGATGGATCGACCATTGAAATTTTCATCGTGTCCGGTGTAGCGCCCGGCTCCCATACGATGCTTGGTCTTTGGGACATAGACTTTCCACCTCCATACTCGTAAGCGGATTTACCGTCGATAAAGAGCTTGAGGTCTTTAATTGCACCTTTCTCATAAATATAATCATGGGTCTTTTCATCATATTTTCCATTTATTTCGCCGGTAAGCCCTTTGCCGCTCCGCTTCAGGGTAATGCCGACATAGTTGCCGTCATAGATTGCTTGGGAAATCTCCAGCGTAATGCCTTGCTGGGTTACGCTTGGAGCTTTGGCCTTGGCCGCACTCAGCGTCCCGCCGCTTTTCGCCGCTGAAGTCGCTGCCGCGGTCGGCCCGGCCGCTTCCGCAGCCCCCCAGGCCGTACCGAGCAGCAGCGCGCCGGCCAGTGCCGCAGAGGACATCACTTTATATGTTTTTTTCATTCAAAAAACCCCTCCATGAAATTTGATTTTCGAGAATTCGCTCTTCATTGAGCTCTCTATTGGATTAGATGGATAAGTACACCAAAACGTTATATTTTGTGCGTGAAAATTTAAAAGCCTGCAGCGCTTTGCTGCAGGCCCGCCCACTGCCGGATTTGACTTTTACTTAATATTAACCGTCATTTCCAGCTCTTTGATATAGTTCTTAATGAGTTTGCCGCTGCTGTCCGTTTTATAGATGCCGGGAGATGACGGATCGCCTGGATTATCGGGTACGAAATCGGGCTCGAAAGCTCTGATTGTGATCGACTTAGCGTCTTTCCCCAGGGAACTGAGCACATAGTCAGTATACATATCGCCATTTTTGTTTTTCTCGTCGGTTCCTAAACCGGACTTTTGGTCCAGCAGGTTACCTTGGTCATCTACAACTTCATACAAGATGTGCGAATGCTCGCCTTTTTTCAACCCTTTCTCGATCAACTGAATTCGGGTGGAGGTCGATGTCGCATTAAGTTTGCTTAAGGTGACGCTGTAATCCCCGCGTTTTTTCGTCAGATTCGGCTTTAGGGCTTGCAGATTATCCGCGTTTTTTTGCAATGAAAAATCAAAAGTATACGGCTGATCCACGCCCTCCAGGGTGACCTTCGCGGTTAACTTGAACTTGTCCGGGAAAGCCGGGGAAGTCATGCCATTGGTGCCGATCCAGGAAGGATCGACCATTTTAACTTCCACCGTATCCGATGCGGAAGACGGTCCCCAGCCGAGACTCGGTCTTTCTCCTAGGCCTCCCCCGCCGAACTCGTAGATGGATTTGCCGTCGATAAACATTTCAATGTTCTTAATCGCGCCTTTGGGTTGCTCGTATTCCTCGGTCGCTTCATTAAACTTCCCTTCGGTGATGCCGCCGGTATACCCTGTACCGCTCCGCTGCAGCGTAAGGCTGACATAGTTGCCGTCATACAGCGCTTTGCTGACGGTCAGCGTAATGCCGTTGTGGGTAACGCTGTCGGCTTTGGCCACGGAAGCTTGCGCCGCGCTGCTCACTGCCGGCGCTTTAGCCTTTACCGAACCGGCTGCTTCCACTGTTCCCCAAGCCGTTCCGCCGAGCAGCATCCCCATTAAAGCTGCGGTAGTCATCACTTTATATGTTTTTTTCATTGAAAGCCCTCCATAAAAAATTGATTTTCGAGAATTCCCTTTTTATGTCCTGGACAAATTTCTTTTCTTTTTTGAGCGCTCTATAGATTAGATGGATAAGTAATACAAAACGTTATATTCTGAGCGTAAAATTGTAAAAGCCTGCAACGATTTGCTGCAGGCCCCTCGCTAACCGGATTTGACTTTTACTTAATATTAACCGTCATTTCCAGCTCTTTGATATAGTTCTTAATCATTTTGCCCTTGCCTTTTCCCCGGGTTAATTCTAATTGCCATACAGTTTTTCCAAACCCGACCGGTTTACCGGAACGGTAATCTCCAGTTCCTTCACGTAGTTTCTA
Source organism: Paenibacillus phocaeensis (assembly GCF_900021165.1). Lineage (GTDB taxonomy): Bacteria > Bacillota > Bacilli > Paenibacillales > Paenibacillaceae > Fontibacillus > Fontibacillus phocaensis. Next base: position 112,616 of record NZ_FCOQ01000030.1, read on the forward strand.
ACGACTTCTCCGTTGCTGTCGACTTTATATTGCCCCGATTCTCCCGGCTTGGTCGACGGGTCAATATATTCAGGCTGAAACGACTTGAGCATAACCGTATCCGGAACCTCCTGCAGCCGGTCAAACAGCATTTCATACCGCGCGTGCATCTGTCCGTTATCGTAGTAGATCCCCACGCCACCTACCAATCCCAGATTTCTGCCTTGATCGTCACACAGATCGAACAGTAAATTATTTCTAAGTGGTCTACTTGCTTTATCTTCTACATTGATGTCGAAAACCACCTTCGTCGTAATCGGCGTATATTGGATTTGCTGAAGCGTAAGCGTAATCCCGTTCCACTTTCTCGTTTCTCCAAAGGTTTCAACGAAACGATCCGTGTTTTTGCGAACGGGCAGTTCGAAAACGAACGGCTCCTCAACGCCTTCCAGCCAAAATTTGGCCGTCAGCACAAAACGATCGGGAAGAATCTGTGACGAATCGCCCGTTTCCGAAATGGCCGACAACTCGTACAGCGCCGCATTGGGATCGGCTGTCGGCCCTCCTTTTGAACTAAATTTATGATTTTTAGAATTATAAGTTGGTTGGCCATCGATAAGCATCTCCCAATCGCGTACAGCCCCTCTTGGGTAAATCGCATCCCTCTCCCGGCCTTCACCTACGAACTTATGGTCCAGAATTCCCCCGTCAAACCCCTCCCCTTCGCGCTTGACCGCCAAAGTTAGGCGAATGCCATCATAAACAACCTGGGGGATACGAAGGGTAATTCCATCATGGGTGACGCTTGCGTCCGTTTCCTCGGCCAGTCCGTGCTCCTCTGCCGTTTGCAGCCCCAGATCGCCGGCCAATTTGAAGATGCCGCCAAGGATAGGGACATTTTTGAGCGATTCGGCCAGCGCCGGCGACACCATGGCACTGCCCAGCCCGATCGTCAAAACGGCGATTGCGGCGGCGGCGGCCACTCCCACTTTAAAGGTCCTAGAGAATCGGGATTTCCGGCCGCTTCGGGTCTGCATCGGAAGATCGGCCAAGGAAGCGTAAACCTCATCCTGGCGGCGGCGAATGATATCGGGAACCTCCCTGACCTCGGTCAATCGTTCCTTGCCGATGTCGCGAAGCGTTTTTTCAAGATCACGCTTTTTCATAAGCCAACTCCTCCATTTCCATTCGCTTAACCTTGTCGGCCAATATTCCTCTGGCCCTATGCAGGCGCCCCCGGACAGCTCCCTCCGAAATTTCCAGCACGCTCGCGACCTCTTTGATCGGCAAATCCTGATAATAAAAAAGATGGATAACGATTCTTAAAGTTTCGTCCAGGTTTTCCACCGCCTCGCGGAGATCCTGCTTGCGGTTCTCTTCATACTCCCCGGTAAACCGCGCCGCTCCCGCCGGTTCCGGCAGCTCCGCCATCACGACGGTTCTACTGCGCATGCGCAGCAATTGATTGCATTCATTGATTAAAATCCGAATTACCCAGGTTTTAAAATATTTCGGCTGCCGCAATGTCGACAATGATTTATAAGCTTTAAGCGTCGTTTCCTGAAATGCGTCCGCACAGTCTTCATCACGTCCTACAATGGACCTCGCCAAACCGTACAGTTCGGGTTCCAGCCTCCGGAAGAGCCGGATAAACGCCTCACGATCCCCCCGCTGCGCGCGCTTGACTTCCAGTACCATATCTTGTTGCACGAATTTCAACTCCTTTTGAGGGCCCTCTGTAAGATTAGATGGGCAAGCCTGCTAAAAGGTTATACCCGTACCAAAAAAAGTTCAACATGCTATAAAGGATCGTCCTCCACCGCATTCGGACAAGCGGCTCTTCCGCATGTCGATCAAAATAGAATCCGACGCGCTTGCTGGGAATAACTTGTTGACAATCCTATCCCCCTTTTCTATAATGAATGACAATCATTCATAAATAATCGAGGAGGGGAACGCATTTGGCAAATCCCACGGACGGAAAATACAAGCTCCTTTTGAACGCGGCCATGAATGTCATTACAGAAAAAGGATACGAGAAGACGGTTATTTCCGATATCGTAAAAAAGGCGGGGGTTGCCCAAGGTACGTTTTATTTGTATTTCCCCTCCAAAAAAGCGTTAATTCCGGCGATTGCCGATCATCTTCTATCCCTCACTTTCGGCAAAATCAAAGATCAAGCGCAGGATCAAGCAAGCATTTGGGACGTGTTGAAGGTCGTCATCGACGAGACTTTCAGCATCACCGATGCCTACAAAGAAATCCTGGTGCTATGTTACTCCGGGCTTGCGATTGAGCATTCCATGGAGAAATGGGAAGCCATCTATGCTCCTTATTATGATTGGTTCGAGGACATCTTATCGAAAGCAGCCGGAAACCATGAGATCATCCCTGACCTTCACGCCAAATGGACGGCCAAACTGCTGATCAATCTCATTGAGAATGCTGCCGAACGATTTTATATCGGACTTGAACAAGAGGAGCCCCTGGACGTCTATAAGACCCGGGTATTTCAATTTATCCAAAGATCATTACGGGCAACCTGAAGAAAGAGTCCCGAATAACCTCTTCAATTTTTTTGCAATAAAATGACTGACATTCATTCATTTGAATGGAAAGGAAATGAGACTGATGAACAAAGGTTGGATTTATGTCCTTTTTACTTCGCTACTTGAGTTGTTTTGGGTGTTTGGCTTTAATGTTGCCGATACTTGGTGGCATTGGGGGATCATTGTAGCAGTGATTCTCATTGACATGCACGTTCTTTCCAAAGCATGCGAGTCATTGCCGACAGGCACCGTATATGCTGTCTTTGCCGCAGCCGGCACCGTGGGCACGGCGCTAATGGATATCCTTCTTTTCGATGCGGAATTCAGCGTGGCCAAAGGCATATTTATGGGGATTCTGGTCATTGGAGTGATTGCCTTGAAACTATCCGATAACAAGCCGGAATCCGAATCGGCAAAAGGAGCTCGGTAAGATGGGTTGGTTATTCGTATTTGTTGCTGCGATGTTGGAGTTGGTTGGCGTCGTCGGTTTAAAAAAATTCAGCCAAAGAAAATCGATGATGAATTTGCTGATGTTCTTTGGCGGTTTTGGAGGATCTTTTGCGTTTCTTTACGCTTCATTTAACGATCTTCAAGTCAGCGTCGCCTATGCGGTCTGGATTGGATTAGGGACTTCGGCGGCCGTTCTGGTCAACATGATCTTTTTTGGTGAATCCAAAAGTATCGGGCGCATGATCAGTCTCATCATCATTGTCGTGGGCGTGGTTGGACTGAAGGCCGTTTCATAATCTTCGAAGAAGAGAGCAAACCGTACAACCCGAGAAACCCTGATCCTTCAAAAAGGACAGGGTTTCTCGCACAATCCGGCTCCGCTCAAACAAAGTATTTGCGTATAAAATACGTTGGCGTGCAGCTCCACGCATGGCAATAGCTGTTGATCAGGTTGCTGCCGTACGGGGACAGCTTCTTTTCCTGCGGGTTGTACACCTCCCAGAAGGTATCCGCGCCATCCCGCACCATTTCTCCCCAGTAAGCCCGCATTTGCTCCAGCGCTTTCTCCTTCTGACCTGCTACAAGCAGCGCTTCAATCAAGTGATGGTACATGTAAGGCGTATTGGGAGCGATCGGCGGCCGCCGCTCGAACAATCGGTTCATCAGGTCGCTATTGTCCTGGGGCTCCAGCACTTCGGCCAGAACCATCCAAATTTGCGACGCCCAGGAGATTTGACGTTCCGCACCGCTTGTGAAAAATCCTTGGTCCGGATCGTAGAGATGCGTCAACGCCGCCCTGCTCAGTTGCTCGATTTGGACAGCCAAGGCTTCCCGGTCGTCGTCGCACCCAAGCGCCTTGGCGAGGACCAGCCCCCGTTTGAGGCAATAAATGAAGATAGCCTGTGCCGCAGCCTGCTTGTTCAACTCTTGATGCCAATCCACGAAACACCACCAACCGGGATCATCCGCGACAATCGCGTCGTCTCCGACCTTATCCCAAGCCAGTTCCAGTTGTTCGCGCGCAACCGGCCAAAGCTCCCGCAACAGTTCCACGTCCCCCGATGCCGCATAATAATCATGCAGCGTCGCGACAAAAAACAACGAGTAATCAAACAACGACGTATCGTCGACGTGAGGCTCCGGACTTTCAAACAGGCAGGCTCCAACCTCTCCTCGTTCCAGCGTCATGCCGCCAAACAAATAAAGGCATCTTCTGACCAGATCCAAATTTCCGAAGGTAACATAGTTGGCCAGGGCCTGCAGCCGCAGATCGCCGATCCAAAGGCGCCGGTCCCGCTTCGGACCATCTTCGAACACGGTCTGCATGCAATCCTGCAGCGTCTTGATTCCGATCCGGTCCATCGCCAGCAGATCCGCCGGCAAATGCCCGGGCAGCGGGTGGATGACGCTGGGATCGCCCGAACTCACGCTGGTGCAATAAATCTCCTCGAATAGGATTTTGTATTTGGGCGAGGTTGCCTGAACGATAACCTTCAGATACCGGAAAGCATAGCGCCTTGGCAGCTTCAGTTCGCAGGGCAATACGTCGATATTGACGATTTCGTCCTGCAGCCAGGATCGGCTGATCCAGCCGTCATAATCATCGAAATTTTCCCCAATCTCGCAAAGCATTTCGCCAAAGATCAGTTTCAAGCGGAGCGGAGCGTCTTGCGGACTCCCCACCGCTTTGATTTTGAAGGTGACATAACCCACTTGATGATCTCCGAAATCAAGGATAAAACTGTCCCCCGTACCCAACGATTGCTTCAATACGCGCTCATACGGCTCCAAAGAGTCCTTGCCCCATCCTTGAACCGCAACGGGGTCGGGGTAAACCTGAATCGTCTCTTGAGGATACACCGTCGTTTCCAGAAGTTGCGGTATCAGTTGCTTCGCCTTCCCAACCCAATCTTGACGTATCGCCACGTCTCTCAACCCCTCTTCAACATCTCATTGGCGCTTCTATTATCCCTTGACGGAACCCGCAATCATCCCCGAAACGATCTGCTTGTTAAAAATAACGAACAGAAGCAGCATCGGGAGCGTGATGATTAAAATATCCGCAAACAACAAATTCCATTGGGAGACAAATTGGCTCGTAAAATTATACAACGTCAATTGGACGGTGGCATTTTGGGAGCCGGGAAAGAAGTACAGCGGATTCGTAAAGTCGTTGAAAATAAATACCGACTGCGTAATAATAATCGTCGCGGACACCGGCTTCAGCAGCGGGAATATCATTTGAAAGAACAAACGATACTTGCCGCAGCCGTCAATAACGGCAGCCTCGTCGATTTCGCGGGGAATGCCGGCGATAAATCCTTTGTACAAAATAACGCAAAACGGAAAGCCGAGCGCCACTTCCACCGCCACGATCCCGGCCATCGTTTTAAATAATCCGATCGAATCCAATACCCAAATGGTCGGAACGATCGCCGGCGGAATGATCAAGCCCGATAAGACCAGGAAATGAATGTACGGGCTGGCCTTGTCGCTTCTTCGCTGCAAAACGAAAGCCGCCATCGCGCAAATCACCACCAACACAGCGATGGAAAGCACGGTCATAATCGTACTGTTGTAAAAGGCCCGCAGCAGCATGTAATCTCTGGCCATGACCACTTCCTTGACATTCTCCCACAAATGAATCTGCCCCGGCCAATCCATGTTTAATAGCGAGGCCTCTTGCTTATCCTTCATGGCGTTGACGATGACAAAATACAGCGGAACCCAGAAGATCCCGATCGTAGCCAGCACCGCAATCGATTCAACCGCGAACTGCCCTGCCCGGCGTCTCATAGGTCCACCTCTTTCTTGTTGAGATACAGGGTAAGCGGGAAGGCGAGCAAGGACACGAACAGGAAAAGAATGACGTTGCCCGCTGTCGCCAGGCCGTAAAAGCCGCCTTGATACTGTTTGTAAATGATCGACGCGATCACGTCTGTCGTAAAGCCCGGTCCGCCTTTGGTCATCGCCCAGATCAAATCGAAGGAACGCAGTCCGCCGATGAACGAAAGGATAATGACCGAGTTCGTGGCGGGCCGGCTAAGCGGAACGATAATATTCCAAAATTTATTCCAGGCCGTCCCCCCATCGATCTGCAGCGCCTCGTAATAGTCCTCCGGAATCGATAAAATCCCGGCCACAAAAATCACCGTGGCGAACCCGACCCCTTTCCAAATGTCGACAAATGCGACCGACAGCAACGCGATCTTCGTATTGCCGAGCCAGTCCTGGCCGGGGAGGCCGATCGCTTGCAGCGCCTGGTTAATGATGCCCTGCGTCGGGTGCATCATCGTGCTGAACGCCACGCCGACCGCAATCGTACTGACCAGCGTCGGAAAGAACAGAACGGATTGCAGATAACCTTTGGTCTTCAGCTTGGAAGTGAGAAACGTCCCGAGCAGCAGCCCCAGAACCACTTTGGCCGAACAAGTCACGAGCGCGTAAACCAGCGTATTTCTAAATCCGATGCTTAAGGACGATTCCTGAAAAAAGGTAATAAAATTTTCAAGCCCGATAAACTCCCATTCACTTAAGGTCCAGCGCGTCAAACTAAAGAAAAAGGAAAGCGCGGTCGGCAGCAGGAAGATCAAGGTATAGACGATGGCTGCCGGCCATAAAAACGAATAAGAATAGGTCTGTTTCCATAATTTCGTCATCGCCGGCTTACCAGCCTTCTAGTCCGAGCTGCTGTGCTTGTTTCTTGACGTCCTGGTCATATTTCTCCGCACCTTCCTTGGCGTCGGTGATGCCGGAGCCGACTTCCACCGTAATTTGCGGCAAATTCGGACCTTTGATGGGACTGACAAATTCCAGGGCGGAAGCTGTCGTCTCCTCCGTAGCAAAATAAGGAAGCATATCCTTGACGACTTGAGTGACATTGTCCGGTAACTCAATTCCTTTGACCGGCCATGGACCGGTAGGTTTGGCAGCGCTCATCGTTGCAGAAATGCCCTCCGGCGTCGTCAGAAATTCCAGGAACAGCTTGGCTTCCTCAACATGTTTTCCGTTCTTGTAGGCGTAGGCGGCCCCCGGCATCCAAATCGTCAACCCGTTCGACTCCGCCGAATCTCCCGGCTGGGCGAAAAATCCGATATCGTTCATGTTGTCCGGGAAGTTTTGCTCCAGGGCCGGAACCGCAAAGGACAGCATCGGGTAATGCGCTCCTTTCCCTTCCGCCAGCATTTTCAAGCCCGTATCGTAAGTCGTGGCCTGAAAATCTTTGTTCATCAAACCTTTATCGTACACTTCCCGCAGTTTCTCAAAACCTCTTAAAGCGGCGGGCGTATCGGCGTATTTAGCTTTGTTGGCGGTATAATTCTCGGCGAAATCCGGAGCCTGCTTTTGTACATTGTAATAATCGGCAAGCACGATCAACTGGGCGGTCCAACTGTCTTTATAAGATCCGATCACCGCCGTCATGCCCGCTTCCTTGATTTTCTCGTTGTTCGCCATCAGCTCCGCCCACGTTTTCGGCACGGACAGACCGAGATCCGCGTATACTTTTTTGTTATAAAACCAGCCCCCGGCCATCGTCGAGCCGGCCGGCACGCCGTATACTTTTCCGTTAACTGATACCGTCGGTTTGTAGGATTCCATGACATCGGCCATGAAAGGCTCATTCGTGAGATCCACAAAGTTCTTCTCGGGATCCAGCGATTGCAGCAAAGAGCCGGAATTGTAATAAATGACATCGTTCAAATCCCCGGTGGCGATCCGCGTCTTCACCAGGTTGTCGCCTTCGGAACCGCCGGGGCGCGTTTCGTGCTCCACAGTGATATAGGGGTATTTGGTCTGGAATGCTTCTATTACCGCTTTGGCAGCGCTTACTTGTTCCTGCGTATTATCCGTCAACAGCGAGAGGGTCACCTTTTCTTTGGCCGTATTATTCCCGTTCGTTCCGACGGCGGATGGATTGGTTTCGTTCTGTTTCTTCCCGCAAGCGGCCAACAATCCAACCGTCATCACGGCACAAAGCAACATGACAATGACTTTTCTCGATTTCCCCATAGGCTTATCCCCCTGATCGTTCAAGTATTATGTTACAGAGCCCGGGTTCTCTGTTGGTTTCCATTATAAATTTGGCGTATCCGTTCAGGTACTGCTTCATTTTATAGATTTCTGTCCGTTTTTTTTGGACAGGGCCGATGATTCCTCCGCTTCTTCTTTATATTGTCCAGGCGTGACTCCGGTGTGCTTTTTGAAGACTTCCGAAAAATGCCGATAGGTATGATAACCGACGCGTTCGCTTACTTCATGAACCTTGAGTCCTTTCCACAACAGCTTCTTGGCCCGCTCCATGCGCAAACGGGTCAGAAACTTGATATAGCTCTCCCCCGCTTCTTCCTTAAACAGCGCGCTCAAATAAGCGGCATTCATCCCGACATATTCCGCCACTTCGTTTAATGACAAATCCCTGGACGCATGATGTTCGATATAGGCTTTGGCCCTGTCGATAGCTCCCCGCTTGCCCGTTTCATCGTTTTCGGCCGTCGCATGGTCGGCATGGCGGCTTTCCTCCACTTGTTTCCGCAACCGTTCTGTTGCCTCCTCGGCTTCGATTCGGGAAAGGACCCGCTGGATCGAATGTTGAACGCTATCCACGGTGATCGGCTTCTCCAAATAATCGACAACTCCGAGCTGCAGCGCCCGCTTCACGTATTCAAATTCATTAAACCCGCTGAAGACAATGCAAAACGTATCGGGCGACTGCCTCAGGATCTCTTCGATCAGCTTCAGACCGTCCATACCCGGCATGCGAATATCCGTAAACACGATATCCGGCGCTTGCCTTTGCACCAGGTCCAGCGCGGATAAGCCGTCGGAAGCCGTTCCAACCAGCTCGAGGCCGTATCCCGTCCAATCGATCATCTGCCGCAGCCCTTGCAGCACAATATACTCGTCATCAAAAATCGCCACTTTATACATCCAGCTTCACCTCTATCCCGTTCAGTGGAATCCGCAGCTCGACTCGGGTTCCCGAGCCTGGCTTGCTGTCGATAATCAGAACGCTTGCTTCTCCGTAGAACATCTTCATTCGTTCCCTGACATTGCGCAGACCATAGCCTTGTTCGGTTCGCTCCAGTTCCTCGATTCCCACTCCGTCATCCTGGATGACAAAGACTAGAAACTCCCCTTCCATTTTCCCCGTCAACGACACGGTTCCCTCTCCCACTTTGGGTTCCAAGCCATGGTAAATGGCATTTTCGACCAACGGCTGCAGCAACAGCTTTAAAATTTCCATGCTCTTCATCTGGCTTTCCACCTGTTCGACGTATGTAAATCGTTGATTGTACCGGATATTTTGAATCGTCATATAGTGATCGATATGCTGAAGCTCCTTATATAACGGTATCGTTTCTTTGCCCTTATTCAAACTCAATTTGAAGCTTTCGGACAAGGAAAATGCCATCCGGGCAACCTCCTTGTTATTCTGAATCGTAGCCATCCAATAGATCGAATCCAAGGTATTGTACAAAAAATGCGGTTTGATTTGAGCTTGCAAAGCCCGCAGTTCGGCTTCCCGCTCCTTCAGCTCAGTATGAACGAGACGCTCCGTCAGTTCCTCGTTCTCGGATGCCATCTTCTTGAAGGTTTGTCCGATCGCCCCAACCTCATCTCGGTCGAACGTTTCCCCGAAATCCCGCTTCCCCTGCGTCCAATCCAGCATCATCTTCTTTAACTGAAGCAACGGGCGCGTAATGCTGCCGGAGATAAAATAGGACAACACTAAAGCGACGAGCGCGATAATTGAAGAAATCAGCATCGTGACCGTTCCGATTTGTTGCGATTGCTTCAGCAGCTCCTTCACTTTGATGATATGAAGAAACGTCCAGCCGGTCGTTTCATTCCTGAAATCCACGACCAGATAACCTTGCTCTTCAAGCCGCCGATGAAGATCGCCCGGGGAGCCGACCAAACCGTTCAGCTCAAGGTAAGAGTTGCGCGGGTAAATCACCTCCACGGACTCCGGCGTTGAGGTAAATGCGATATACTCTCCGCTCGCCTGATCCGTTTCCGTGAAGATCGAATCGAAGATCGATTTGGAAATATTGATAATAAGAATTCCGATCGGTTCGCCGCTTATATGCTGCGAGTCGCGGAAAAGCTTGACCGTGGAGAAAGTGTAAGACGGATCCCCCAATACGTTATCGGGATAAAATTCGACCTGGCCTTGAGAGGCGACAGCCTGTTCATACCATTGCGACAATTTAAGCTGCTCCGCCTGGTCGGCTCCTTCGTATATCCCCAGGTTATCGGAACGCCCCAAACAATGGGCTTTCCATTGCAAATCGATGAGACAAACGGAATCGACATAACGGGAATTAATAAATAAACTGTTCACCATTTTTTGCAATTGGCCGAGAATCTTCTCATGTCTAGCATCGGCATGCGTTTCCTCGGGATTTTGGCTTGCCCGAAGCTGGTCACGTATTTCCTCATTCAAAATAACCGAGCGATTCAAATTGATGATATTGCGAAAAATGAGATCGGCCACTTCGCTGGAGGATTGGAGATGCACTTGGTCCGCCTTCTTGTTCGTCTCCATCAGCGTATCTTTGGCAATGTTGAAGGACAGATAACCCAGCAGGAACAGCGGCGGGATCGATAAGACGATCATCGCGCCAAGAAAGCGGTTACGAATTTTCTTAAAGCGGATTTTTGAATAGAAGTGGTACAACCTTTCCTTCATCTGCCATCGCCCCATTCCGCTAAATCTATATCCTAATTAAATAGAATCACCCGTTCCAATTCAAGGACATTCTATCGATTGACTCTAGCATCGTGCGATAATTGGGCCGAATTTAATGCCGGTGCCCATCATTGCTTCCTCATTACACGATTCCCATATGCAAAAAAAGCTCCTGAATCTCCACTAGGGGAAATTCAAGAGCTCGTTCATTGTTAAGATAATGCGGTCGAGAGGACTCGAACCTCCACGGGGGGTTAGCCCACACGGACCTGAACCGTGCGCGTCTGCCAATTCCGCCACGACCGCTTAGCGTCATGGATCCGCGAAAGTCACAACCTGTTTTTCGCGGCGACAAGATATAAAATATCATGCGCCGCGAAAAGAGTCAACCCTTTTTATTCCACTGTGACGGAATGGAGTTCGATTCGGCCCTCGTGTACGCTCACAGTGATTGTGGAATGGGCGGCAGCCTCAAGGAGGGCATGGATGCGGATTGGATCGCTGCCGGAGGACAATGCCGCATTCCCCCGCTCAACCCCATCCTGCATCAAAATAACGGCCGCGCCCTCCCTGCAAACCAGCTCCAGGATCACCTGATGGCCTGCTTCGACGGCATGGAACGTGTAAGCCGCAAACTCGCCGTCCATCAACTCCAACGCGAGGTTCTGCCACCCGCTGTCAAACCCGAACTTCTTCGGTTGAGGCTCATCGACAATCGGTACGATCTTCATCCCGGTTTTCGCCCGGTACTTATAGATGTTCCCTTCCGTGCGGGTTCCGCTGAAGGAAATTCCTCTCCCCGGCAACTCGTCGAAATCCGTGCCGCGAACCCGGCAGCCCGGCTTGCGGAAGACCGCCGCTGTCACTTCCGGACGCGGCGTGCAGTTCTCCACCTTGATATTCTCCAGGTAGGCATCGAGAATTTGCTGCACCCGTTCATTACTCGGCCGCGCGCCTCCTTCGGCGTAAGCGAGAAACTCGTTCCAGCCCTCAGGTTGATTCACGGTATACGGCGAGGTGGCGCGTTCCATCTTCTTCCACGGCCATAAATTGTAGCCGATCCCGAGCGACAATGCGAGCGGATACATTGCAGCAAACCATTCCAGCTCGTTCTCTCCCGTCTCGCCCAGCCATAAAGGCTGATCCAGCGCCTTGGAGAGCGCCAGGAACTCCTCATAAGCCTCTGCCCCGGGCTTGCAGGCATAACGATGAAAATGGATAACCATGTTCGGATCATAACGTTTATAGAAGACCGCCGTATTCGTTGCCCAGTGATGCCCTTCCACCGAGAGCATATGCCGGTCGTCGATTTCCCGGATCGCGGCGATGACTTCCTCGTAAAACGCCGCTAACCGCCGGACGAGGTAATCCTCGTGTTTCCCTTCCATCAGACCCGGGCGAACCGGCTCATTTAGCAGGTCGTAACCGCCCACGATCCAGCGGTCGCGGTACCGGCGAGCCAGCTCCCTCCACAGCTCGATCCCTTTGTTCCAGCTGTCTTCATCGGTGAGCAGGCGAGGGAAATCGTCGACCGAGTCGTCGATGTTGGCTCCGGTCTGACCGCCGGGCGCGCCGTGCAGATCCAAGAAAGCGTAAAGACCAAACTCCTCGCACCATTCCAAACAACGGTCGATCAGCGCAAACCCGTCCTCTTTCCAACGGAGGCCCGGCTCGTCCTCCATCAGAATCCGCCACCCGAACGGGATGCGTACCGAATTGTAGCCTTGCTCCGCCATCAGCCGGATATCCTCGCGAGTCACATAGTTTTGCCGGAAACGCTTCCAAAACTGCTCGGCATATGCACTGCCGGCGGCTTCCTGAATGACCGCTTCAATTCGCCGTGGACGATCGAACCGGGGATGGTGGGACAACCACATATATCCTTCGCACAAAAGCCAGTTTCCGAGGCCCCAGCCCGTAAGCAGGATTTCCTCCCCGTCACCGTTTACGATTCGGGTTCCATCCGCGCGCAAAAATCCTTTCACCCGCGATCGATCCGTTTTTTCATGCATCGTAAGTCTCCTCCCGCTGCTTATCAATTTTATCGCAACCATTATATCATCCGGGTTGGACGAACATGAGTCGTCCCGATATTTGCGACCCTGACCCGAAAATCGCAGCCAGTCACGGCAGACCTCTTCAAATGCGGATTTCCCCGTCGTCTACAAAAACGTCCAAGCCAAAACAACATCCTAGCATAAACTGCTAGAGAAGCTTGAAATCGCAACGCCGTATGAAATAGAGGAGGTCGATCCATGATGCCGGAAGACTTACGGAACCGGATAAAACTGATCATTGAGATTCATTTTAACGATTGGGGCGGAACGCCGGACCGATTAACCCCAACGTGGATCGAAAACAGGCTGGCCCTGTTCATGAAGTACACACGAAAAAGTTTGCAACTGCAAACCTCCCAGGATTTCTCCTGTTACGTGCTGTACGATCCGGCATCCGAACGAACGATCCGGGAAGTCCTGGACCGTTACGCACCGCTGCCGAATAACATTCGCTTCGTTCCCCCAAGGGCCTATCATGCCCAGGTCGCGAAAGACATTGCCGATTATCACCGTTTCTATCGCGTTTACCTCTCCAGCGACGATATGTACCATAAGGAGTTTATCCGAAAACTGCGGACATGGACGCCGAAGAAGGAGACGCTTGCGCTGGTGCCCCAATACGGCTACGTCTACGACTCTGTGCAGCACCGGCTCGGCAAGTTCTTTTTTTGGCTGCCCAGCTATGGCGCAACGATCCATGACGTCGGGAAATATTTGAAGGGCCAGGAGCCCAAGCTCACGTGGCGTGATGCCTTAAAGGTTCCCCACGAATTTATCCATCTCAAGGAACCGATCTGGATCAATCATATCCATGCTTACAATACGGGCATCTCCTTCGACAAGGTTCGCTCATGGACCATCCGGGGCGTGCAAGACGCTTGCGACGTGGAACCTTGGACGAACAGCCGACAAATCAAAGCCTGCTTCGGCCCGGAAATCACCGGTCCGAACCCAATCAAACGAGTGTTGTCCGACTTTTTCTGACGGCCCTAATTCAGCACGGATCGGACTCCTGAAGCGGAATAGAAACATACTCTTCATATCCTTCTTCGGATTTCCCATCAGCAAGGGTCTTCTCCTTCGATTCAATATAATACTGCATCATCTCAAAAGCCAGCTCAAGCGGTCCCCGGTTCCCCTCCGGCTTTAGGGTGTGTACATCCGGGGGCAGCAGCTCGGCACAGCCGTTGGGACAAAGGACAGTCAGCTCAAGCTCCAACCCTCGCGCAGCGTTCGCCACAACCATCCCAACAAACTCGTTCAGCACAAGCCCACATCCCGCTTGAAACCGGGCAAGGAAATCCGGCAAGCGGTTCGCGTTGTCCTCCGCCAGGATGAAGATCGAATCCGCGCCGAGTTGGGCAGCGTCGACCATGGCCTTCATCGTCTCCTCGTTCGCAAGGTAGTCCAGGACAAGGAATCGCCGTCCCTCTCCAGCGGCCGTTCGCTTCCTCCACAATGCGAAAGCCTGTCGGTAATCCATCACAACCTTGTGAAACAGCGGGTCGTTGATATGGCTGTCCAGAAGTACAATCGGCACGCCAACACTGAAGTGAATCGAGATGTCCCGAAACACCTCCTTCTTCACTCCGGCAAGCAGCACTCCGTCCACTTCCCGCTGCCGGATCATTTCCGGTCTTGGCAGCTCTGCATCCATCCCCAGAACGAGCAGATGATAACCTGCTTGTTTGCAAAGGGCTTCCATCCGTTCGGCCAGCCAGCCGTAATACAGCTTCTTCCATAACCCGTCCCGTTCGCTGCGGCTGAAGATCAAGGCCACCATGCCGGACCTCCCTCGAACCAGCGAGCGAGCGGTTAGGCTCGGAATATAGTTCAGCTTATTCGCAGCTTCCAACACCCGGCAACGCGTCTCATCCGTAATTTTCTGATTGTCTACCTTATTTAAAATGTAGCTGACCGTCGCAACGGAAACCTTCGCCTCACGGGCGATGTCCTTCATCGTAGCTTTTTTCACATCCATCCTCCCATCCCTCAACAACATAATGAAGACTGACCGGTTCGGACGTGTCGAATCGTCGGCTCGTTTCTCTTCGTTCATGATAACCAAACCCCCGCGAAACCTTCACATCAAACGCCAGATCTCTGGGCAGCAGAAAGCTTCCCTGATAGAACCCTTCCCGGACTTTCGGAATTTCGAACCCCGCATGGATTTGAGCATCCGCCGGGGTAGTAGGAGGAACCGTCACGCTGATTTCAACCCGCACATGATCCGACAACTCCGGGACGACTTCGAAGCTCGCCGATCCGGTTAGCCCCTTATATCTGACCGTCACCTCGGCCGCTCCTCCGGTTAGTGGAACGATTCGGCCGTCAGAGCCAACCTCCAACACTTCCGGATGGTCCACCGTATATTCGGCCGACAGCAAACTCATTTGAAAGCCGGTATCATACGTCACTTTGGGGTAAAGCTGAACCTGGAGTCCCTCCACCCCAATCCGCCCCCTTCCGGCCAGTTGCAGGCTGCGCGGGCGTCCAATCGTCCCGAACAGGTACAACAGCGGGTGATGCAGCCGTCTAGCCCAATCCATCTGGGAATGGCCAGCAGATTCGTCGAGCAGAAACATCAGATCATCACCCGGCTGAAATCCAGCCTCGATCAGTTCATCGGCAAACGCCCGGACGTGACGGGGCATGATCAGGCCTTCCGCTCCGCCGATATCCACCCAAACTCGCATCGCCGGCGGTTTAACCGGATAGGAGCGATATATTTTTTGTTCGCGAATCGGTTCAAGATTGTTCGCACCGCCCCCTTGCTCGTTCACCACCGTATGCACCAGGAAAGGCGACAGGATCGCCACCTGTCCGAATACGTCCGGTCGACGAAACGCGATATGATACGAGACAAGTCCTCCCGCGGACGAACCGATTAACGCGGTATGCTCCCGATCCGCCAACGTGCGGAACCTGCCGTCAATCATCGGCTTCAGTTCCTCGATGAGAAATCGTTCGTACAGTTCCCCCTTGCAGGATGCGTGGAACGCTTCCCGTAGACCTGAATGCTCGTGAAAATATTCGGATGCCCGCTGATCCGAAATGGACGAGACGGCGACGATAATCACTTCTCTCATCCGTCCTTCCCGGCTTAACCTCTCCGCTGTCCGGTGCATCTCCCACGAATCCCCCATCGCGTCCGACGCGAACATATGCTGTCCGTCCTGCGCATACAGCACGGGGTACCGGCAATTCACCGCTTCATCATAAGAAGGGGGCAAATAGACGTAAACATCCCTTGAATTGTCCAAAAGCTTGGAATAAACCTTGGAAAGGGTGATGATTTTCGCTTCCATTCGTAACCATCCTCCGATTGAATACTAATTTAACTTAAACGTTTAATAATTATAACTTATACGTTTAAGTTAATAAGATGTTATTCCGGTCTTTTATTTTTGTCAACGAGTCTTTTCCAGTAACCAAAGCAAAAAGCTCTTGATCCGCCTAACGGCAATCAAGAGCCTTTGCAAAGCAGGCCTTCCCCGCTATATGTGCCACCGTTAGTTCAAGTATTTCTCCAGCGTTGTTCGCACGGCCCCCGGACCTTCCAGCATTTCATAAAACATGCGCTCGATCTTCTCCCCAAGTCCGATCGCGTACAAAGGAACGCCGAAAATGTTCTCGTCCTCAAGGATAGCGCGAACTCCCGAGACTTTATCCCCCAGCTTTACCCCTGCCAAATGCCCTTGTAACGTTTCCAGCAGCGGGTCCGGACTCAACGCGAGCCGCTGGCCTTCATCGTCCACGCCCAGCAAGTAGCGGCACCAGGCGGCAATCGCCAGCGGGATGGCCGTTAACTCGGCCGGGTCAAGGTCCTCCCGGCGAATGTACGATTTGATCGTTTCACCGAAGCGGATGCCCACTTTCTGCGAGGTATCGGTGGCGATCCGCTGCGGCGTATCGGGAATAAACGGATTGGAGAAGCGCTCCTGCAGCACTTCGTCCAGGAACTGCTTGGGATTCAAAATGCCGGGGTCAACCACGACCGGCAGCCCCTCGGTGTAACCGATCGTCTCCACGAATCTGCGCAGTGTGTCGTCCTTCATCTCATCCGCAATCAACGTAAACCCAAGCAGACAGCCGGATACGGCGAGGGCGGTGTGGAGCGGATTCAAGCAGGTCGTAACCTTCATCGTCTCCACTTTGTTTACGGTGTCTCTATCCGTAAATATAATCCCCGCTTCTTCCAGCCGCGGCCGGCCGTTGGTGAACTTGTCTTCGATCACCAGATATTCGCTGATTTCCGCATTTACGAAAGGCGCGGTATAGGTGTTCTTGGAGGTGACGATCACATCCATTTCGCCGACGCCCTGCTCCAACAACGCGGCCTGCACCGTTTCCGACGGACGCGGCGTAATTTTGTCGATCATGGACAACGGGAACGAAATTTTGCGTTCATCTTCAAGATAGTTGATGAAGTCCGGTTCGACCAACCCTCTCTTCGCCCACTCCCTGGCAATCGTCAAGACCGCGTGTTTCAGCTTGTCACCGTTATGCGAGCAGTTATCCATACTGACGAAAGTCATTGGATATCGGCCTTTCAAATAACGACGGTAAGCGAGCGAGGCGACAATGCTCATCACGTGAATCGGCTGAACGGGGCCTGCTTCCATGTCCTTCTCCACAATGCCCAGGAAATGCCCGTCCGGGCCGGTCAGGGAATAGCCTTTTTCCGTAATGGTGAAGCTGGCCATTTGCAGACTCGGATGCTCAAAGATTTCGATAAGCCGATCGTAATCCGCTTCCCGGTATTTATCCGCCGTAATCGACTCAACAATACTTGCGACCACTTTCTTCTGAAATTCACCGCGGGCATTCATCAGTACCAGCAGCGTCAAATTGTCATAAGGCTTGTAAACCTTGTCGATCATCTCAAAATCAAACGATTCCGCAGCGATAATCCCCGTATCCGCTTTGCCGCTGTCCAGCAGTTTTTGGTGGGCATTCGCCACAAACCCCCGGAAGATGTTGCCTGCGCCGAAGTGAACCCATTCCGGCTTTGAACGGGTATTCCTCTTCACCTGCGCGATATCAAACCGAGGAAGCTCCACGCCTGCAGCCGTCCATGCCGAGGTATCGGAAATATGGTTTAAGGATAAGCGAAGCATTATTTAGTCACCTTCACATTTTCCAGGCTGTCCCAAACGCCTAGCAAATACATGACCCCCAGCGCCCGATCATACAGGCCATAGCCCGGACGGCAGTTTTTCTCTTCTCCCCACAAATGCCGCCCGTGATCGGGACGCACATAACCGGTGTATCCGTTCTCGTGATAGGCCTTAACGACTTCCGCAATATCTACGCTGCCATCGCGCCCCCGGTGGGACACCTCGATAAAGTCTCCGTTATCGAACACTTTCACATTGCGGATATGGGCAAAATGAATCCGATCATGGAACTCGCGGATCATCGCCGGAAGATCGTTCTCGGGGTTCGTTCCCAGCGACCCCGTGCAGAAGGTCAGGCCGTTATACGGACTGTCCACGGCGTCCAGCATCCGGCGGATCGTGTCGCGGCTGCGAATGATGCGCGGCAGACCAAAAATCGGCCAAGCCGGATCATCGGGGTGGATCGCCATCTTGATATCCACTTCTTCACATACCGGAATAATACGCTCCAGAAAATACTTCAGATTCTCAAACAGCTTCTCTTCCGTCACATCCGCATAGGCGGCGAACAGCTCATCCAGCTTCGCCAGCCGTTCCGGCTCCCATCCCGGCATCGTGAAATCTCCGGCGCCTTTCAGAATCCGGTCCACCATCTCTCGAGGATGATTCGTAATGGCAGCCTTTTCATAAAAGAGCGCGTTCGACCCGTCGGGAAGCTCTTTGTACAGCTCCGTACGCGTCCAGTCAAAGACCGGCATGAAATTATAACAGATCACTTTAACGCCGACTTTGGATAATTTACGAATGGTATCGATATAGATATCGATATATTTGTCGCGCGTCGGCAAGCCGATTTTAATATCATCATGAACGTTGACGCTTTCCACAACCGCCGTACTGAAGCCTTTGCTTGTAATTTGGTCGGCCACTTCCTGAATCCGTTCCATTTCCCATACTTCTCCGGCCACTTTGTCGTGCAAGGACCAGACGATTCCCATAACTCCGGGAATTTGCCGGATATGGTCAAGGGTAATGTTGTCATTCCCTTCTCCATACCATCGCCATGTCATGTTCATTTCATGATCTCCTCCTTCTTGTATACAAGATTGAACTGATCATAAGATACAAGTTTGGGAAGCGTCTGTTACATTCATCACCTAGCTTGAATTCGATTTGTGTTAACATGATGTATACCAGAGAATACGAAACCAAAGCAGGAGTCCACATGTCGATTAAAGATGAGATCATGCGATCACTGAAGAGCGAAATCCTGACTCTACAACTAAAGCCCGGCACCATCTTGAGCGAAACCGCCCTATCCGAGCGTTTCCAAATCTCAAGGACCCCGCTTCGCGATGTGCTGAAACAGCTCAGTTTGGAGTCCTATATCGATATCTATCCGAAGAAAGGCAATCTTGTTTCCTATATTGATTTGGAATCGGTGGAGCAAATCATTTATTTGCGCAGCGTACTGGAGAGAGAAATTATCAAATATTTATCCTCCCACCTTCTGCTCACAGGCGTTCATGAGCTCAAGGAGATTTTGGACAAGCAGCTTGCCGTTATCCATGAAGACGAAGGCGGCGAACGATTTATGAATCTGGACGACGCTTTTCACCAATCCCTGTTCCGGCTGGCCGGAAGGGAGTTCCTGTGGAATCTGATTCAGCAGTCCAATGTCCATTACGCCAGATACCGCAGGCTGCATATGTTGAGAAAGGAAAAGCTGGTGGAGCTCCATCAGGAGCATAGCACCATACTCGAATTGATGATGAATCAGGAGCTCGATCAACTGGACGAACTTATCCATCATCATTTGAGAGAGGACATTAATTCGATGTATTTACAAAAAAATTTCTCGGAATATATTCAGGCCTCAAAACAGAGATCCGATCTTGCGTAACCACCAAAAGGAAGAAGCAGCCAGCAGAATGCTGACTGCTCCTTCCTTTTGCAGGCTTACTTATTGGGAATAGGCGAGGGATGCTAGAAATGTAAAAAATGCCGTTTTGATGTCCATGATCCTAGCACCAAGTAAAAGAATTACAAAAGCAAATGCGATATGCCCCGCCTCTGCAACCTCTTATTGTACTTTGTCCAGAACCTTGTATTCCGGATTTTTCAGGCAGAAAAAGCTCGACACACCTCCAATGATACCGACAATAAAGAACATAATGGCGATGCCCGATCCCTTGCCCATGCCAAAAAATAGGGATAATGCGTTTTGGATCGGCGATGCGGTATTCATAAAAGGCTCAAATACATAGTCTGCCAGAACTCCGCCCAAAAACAGTCCTACGGGAATCGTGCTGAACTGAATGGTATCCCTCGCCGAAAAAACGCGGCCCTGCATTTCTATAGGCACGTTACTGCGCATAACAGCGGTCAGATTTGCATTCAAAAAGGCCATCGGCACATTGGAAGCAAACGCTGCTATCATCCAAAGCGGCAAGGTGTGCGTTAGACTTTGCCCTACGTCGCCCAATAGAAATGAGATGCCGCAGGCAAAAAAGATAACGCCCACCCGGCTTTTGGCGGGCCTCATCAACGTAACAAGCACGCTGCCGATAAGCGTGCCCGTCCCTACGGCTGCCTGCACCATGCCGAGCGCGGCTTGATCGTTGCCCGTTCGGCTCAATATCAGCGCAGGCATCATTCCGTAGCCGCCCATTTTTGCGATAAAGTTGATAAAAGCGAAGAACAGAATCATCCGCAAAAGCGCCTGATGTTCCTTCAGAAACCGGACCCCGGCCAGGCAACTTCTCAGGAACGATTCTTTTACCTCTTCTGCATGCCGCTCTAAGGCTGGGATTTTAATAAACAGCATGAGGATGGAGAAAGCAATCGAAAACGTAACCAGGTCAAGGATCAAAACGGTTCTCAATCCGCCGAACGCTAACAGCGCGCTGCCCAGCGCCGGAGCTAATATGGTTACGATCGAGCCCGAAAACGCTTGTAGCCCGCTAACCCTGACGTATTGCTCCTTCGGAACGAGTAAACTTGTGGCTACATACGATGCCGGGCCTTGAAAAGCATTCATGAAGCTAAGCAGAAAATTGATGATATACAGATGCCATATTTGCAGGGCAGATGATACGTACAGCATCAAGACGGCCACCGTCCCAAGTGCTGCAAAGGCATCCGTTACAAGCATCGTTAGCTTTTTATCCCAGCGGTCGGCAATCGTGCCGGCGACAAAGCTAAACAAGATGGAGGGCACAAGCGAGCAAACCGACAACAGCGCAATACTGGAGGCGGTGCCTTCTTGTCCGTACACCCAGACGATTAATGCAAAATTGGTCATTGCCGTACCCAACGTGGATACGGACTGCGAGCCCCAGAGGACAAGGAAATTCCCAAGGCCCGAAAAGATATGATCTTTCTTCATGGCTTCCGCTCCTTACAAAATAAGTGATTGTAAGTGGCGCAAAGCCTGATGTGGACGGTAGACTTCCTTTCCGGAAGAACCGCTCCGCGCAATCACCGTCCTGAATCAGACCCTGCGCGGAGCATATGCCATGCAAAGCGTTAATCCTCTCATCGTAGACCACACCTCACTACTTCATTTATCCCGGGACTTAATTCGGTAATACCACAAACCAAGACGGGCGTCTATGAACGATGTATCGTCCGCTGGCGTGCATTATTTTGACTCTTCGACAACAACGGTTACGTATAATCTTTCGTATTCCGGCAGCAGTTCCTCCTCTTCCCTCATATCGAGAACAGGCGAACCGTCGAACCGGAAATGTACCGGCCGGATGCCCGCGTGGCGGTGTCCGCCGTTTACGCCGCAGGCATGGTAAACGTTGAACCAGTCGCCGAAGTTGTCCTGCAACATCATGTTGTGACCTGGTCCGTATTGCCCCTGCAGGCTGAGAGAATGCATCAATGGATAATTGCTTTTCCTCCAAGCGGATGGGTCCAGCGGATCGCCGGCCGCATCCAATTCCAGGAGACCGACCGTGTAGGTCGGCCCTACGCTGGAGCCGGAGTAAACCATATAGAGCTTGTCCATGCGCTTTAGCACATACGGTCCTTCCGACACGCCGGAAGCCGCGCCGCCGTTACGCTCCCACCCGTATTCATTTCGGCAGATCCGCACCGGATCCCCGGTAAGACGCCAGGGCTGCTCCGGGTCTACCGTCGCGATGTAAAGCGAGGCCAGTTCCTGCTCTTTCCCGATCCATTTGGGTTGCGACCAACAGAAATACGAGTTCCCGTTATGCTCGAAATAGGTCATATCCAAACAGATGTCGCGCTCCCTTTGCGATGGATCCGCCAACGGTTTCCCATGACGGTCCGTGATCCGTCTCGGCTTCTCCCAATGGTCCCGATTCATGGGATCTTCTCCGATGAGCGAGGCCAGGTGGGCTTGAACGCCATGCCAATGGTTGTTGACGCTGATCGCCAGCAAACAATACAGTTTGCCGCCGATCACATGCAGCTCCGGGGCCCAAAGCTCTCCTTGCCGTTCACCATCCGGAAGATTACCGTCCCACAGCAGCACTTCTTCCGCTCGGCCATCTTCAAGCCCTTCCAGTGTCTCGGCGGAGCGGATATAAATTTTCCGCTGCTTGTCATCATCCGTAGAAATGAAGTAGTAACGTTCCTTGTAGAGCAACACGTACGGGTCCGGCCTGGTTCGCATCATCGGATACGGGAAACGATGCCGGACCACCTTCGCCGGAAGTATATAGCGGCCCGGCCGCGACCAATCCAATTGGGCGATTCTATCCGAGTCGACTTCGATTCTTTGGGACGCGGCACTGCCGTCCGAATAATGGGCCGCCGCACGTATCGCAGGCAAATCCCGGGGAACGGAACCCGCCCGAAGGAAGATCGTCGGAACGGTCACGGAAACCTTGCGGACACGCCCCAGTTTGTTCCTTAAATAGATCGCTTCCGGCGCCGTCAAGGCGATCAACTGTCCGCTTGCTGCACCTTCAATGGGGATGGGGGCCGTCCTAACCGGGAACATTTCCCCCTGCTGTGGAGCATCAAAATGGATGAAATCCGATGTGGTTACAAACCAGGTTTCGCCGCTTTCTTCCTTCCAGCCGATCCGGTACAGCAGCGTCATGGCGTCCAATTCGCAGGAATAATCCAACAGCGCGGCCTGAGTCAGCTTGATCCGCCCTCTCTCTTCATAACGGACGAAATCGCGCGTTTCAAAATACAACAGTTCACCCTGGCTGTCGACATGTCCTTCATGGTCAAGCGGGACCGTCAATATGCCAAACCCCTGATCAGCCCGTCTGAAGCAGCGCGGCATTTGCAGCAGCTTGGTTGCTCCAACTGCCGACTTGCGGTAATCGGCTTTCGCAAACAGTACCCCGTAGTTGCTGTTCAGCGCTTCAAAACCGCCTTCTTCTTCCGTACTTAAGGCCAAATGAAGACTGTTGGCGATAAATCGGCTGTAAACATTCGGGTTATCATCCGGTTCGCGTGTATAGGCGGCCAGCCAGTAACGATCCCGCCCCAGCATGCGGACTTTAAAGCAACGTTCTTCCCCCTGAGTCGCCGCGATCAAATGAAACTCCGGCCCCACCCCTGTTTGCGGCGGCATCAAGCGCCCGTGCCCGTCCAGCGCGCCCGGCAATGAGGAGCGCCAGAGCACCGGCTCTCCGTGAATTTCCTCCGGCAGCACGGTATCCGGCGTTAAAAAGTAGGGCAGCATTAAGACGCCGTTGTTTTTAGAAACCGTCATTTGATATTCCACCCCCATTTTGAAAAGTCGGCGAAGTGCGCCGGCTGATCTCTTAAATCGCGCCAACCCATTCCGCGCAAGCGCCGTTCTTCAGAAATACCGGGATGACCTCCAGCGGAGCATCGGCTTGAATCATCTGACCCCCAGGATAGACGCGCCCGCTATGCAGTTCCGTCCATTCCGCCCCTGCAGGCAGATACACCTCGCGTTCGCTGGCGCTCTCCTGCACAACGGGGGCCACCAGCACATCCGGACCAAACATGTATTGATCCTGCAGGTCCCAGCAGATCCCCTCTTGCGGGAACTCATAGAACATCGGCCGCATGACCGGCGCTCCCTGTTCATGCGCTTCCTGCATCAGCCTGCGGGTATAGGGCCGCATCGTTTCGCGCAGGTTCATGTATTTGACCAGGATCGGATAAACCTCCTCGCCGAAACTCCAAACCTCGTTGTCACTTCCGGAGAACAAAGCTTCGGTACCGTCTTTGCGGTATATTTTCTGTGTAGGCAGACGATCGCCATGCAGACGCATGACCGGGCAGAACGTGCCGTATTGAAACCATCGGACCAGCAGCTTGCGGAAACTCTCGTTTTCAGGGTTGCCGCCGGAAAAACCCCCGATATCCGTAGTCCACCATGGAATACCGGCGATCCCCATATTCAGCCCCGCGCAAATCTGCCGTCTGAAGTCCGTCCAGGAGCAGTGGATGTCTCCCGACCAGACCAACGCACCGTAGCGCTGACTGCCCGCCCAAGCGCAGCGAACGAGATTGACGATATTTTGTTCCCCCTCCGCCGTCATGCCGTCATAAAAAGTGCGGGAGAAGAGCTGCGGGTAGACATTGCCGATTTGCACATTCGGCCCCATCTTGTAGCGGTAATTGTCAAAGTCGTATACGCCGTATTCCGGTTCCGCTTCATCCAGCCAAAATACACGGATGCCGTGATCGTAATAGTTTTGTTTGCACTTATCCCAGACATATTTGCGCGCCTCCGGGTTAGTTGCGTCGTAAAATACACTCTCTCCACCGAAACGCATACAGATGTTGACGCCCATTTCCGGTTTCACCAACAGGTTTTTATGGCGCATTTCCTCAAAATTTTCGCTTTTCAGATCGATTTGCGGCCATACGGACACCATGAGTTCAATCCCCAGGCTTTTCAGCTCCTCCACCATCGCTTTCGGATCGGGAAAAAATTCCTCCTCAAACCGGAAGTCCCCCATTTTCGGCCAATGGAAAAAGTCGCACACGATCACGTCAATCGGCAGGTTGCGCCGCTTGTACTCGCGCGCTATCTCCAGAAGCTGCTCCTGGTTCCAGTAGCGCAATTTGCACTGCCAGAAGCCAAGCCCGTATTCCGGCATCATCGGAACATAACCGGTAACGCTGGCGTAATTGCCCACGATGGCCGCAGGGGTATCGCCTGCCGTAATCCAGTAATCGAGCTGTTTCGTGCTTTCGGCGAACCATTCGGTCACGTTTTTGCCGAAGCTGGCCTGGCCAATCGCGGGATTGTGCCATAAAAATCCGTAGCCGAGACTTGACAGCACAAACGGCACGCTGGCTTGAGAGTTCCGGTGCGCAAGCTCGAGATGACAGTGCTTGAGGTTGAGAATCTCCTGCTGGTACTGCCCCATGCCGTACAGCTTCTCCGAGTCGTCGGACTCGAAACTGGCAGTCAGGCGAAAATCCCCGC
Source organism: Paenibacillus phocaeensis (assembly GCF_900021165.1). Lineage (GTDB taxonomy): Bacteria > Bacillota > Bacilli > Paenibacillales > Paenibacillaceae > Fontibacillus > Fontibacillus phocaensis. The sequence continues at coordinate 137,872 of NZ_FCOQ01000030.1, forward strand.
CGATAATCGGCTTGAATTTGCGCGCGGAGAGGTTGAGACAGCCGTGTCCGTCCAGCTCCTGCAACAGCAATCGCCCTTCTTGATTATAGAAACCGATTCGGCAGTTTTTCGTCCAATCGGAAACCTTCAGAACCGCTTGGATCTTTCCATTGCGAATGGAAGCTTCATGTCCCTCTATGACGATTTCCGCTTCCCGGGATTCCGGTTCCAACAAGGCAAAGTCCGTGTCGAGAACCTCCCCCATCATCGCGCTGCGAACGCGCAAGCTGTCTTGCCCCCAAGGCTCCAGATATAAGGTTTCGCCGTTGCCCCGCCATATCAACCGGTTTCCTTGTCTCTCAAATAATGTCATGTTCTTGTTTTCCTTTCTGCTGATTACATGAATTTCAAATCCGTATCGCGCCGAACGGTATATTGACCCTGACCTTCATGATTCCGAATCGCGTTGCGATAATAGGCAGACGTACAGCCGTAGAACTTCTTGAAGGTCTCCGTAAAGCGATTCACGTTGCAAAAGCCGGTCAGTTCAGCGATTTCGGTGATGGTTTTATCCGTCGTCTCCATGAGACTGATCGCTTCAGAAATTCGGTATTCGTTCAAAAAATCCATGGGCGAAAGATCAAACTGCTTTTTCATAAACCGGCAAAAGTAGGACAGGCTCAGATTTACGTGCTGCGCCATATCCGCAAGGGTGATCCGCTTTCCGTAATTTTGCTGAACGTAGGCCAGCACTTTTTTGGCCAATAAAGAAGGATGGCCCTTCGCCTTCCCGAACGCTTGATCCGCATCGACCGGAACGGCGCGGGTCTGCAAACGATACAAGATCTCCAGCAGCTTGGCTTTGACCAGCAGTTCGTATCCGGGAGGTTCCTGCTGATAAACATCGCGTATGTCCTCCAATAACGGATAGAGATGCAACTCTTCGTCCATCTCGCGCGTAATCAGATGAGGATAACGGAGGTTCTGCATAAACAGCGGCAAGATATATTGCTGTTGAATCCGGTCATTCTCCAGGCTTGACAGAAAATTAAAATGCACCAGCACGGCATAGAAAACGATTTCCTCCCGGTCCAATCGGCTGGCAGAATGCAGTAGGTTGGGCGGGATGAAAACGATCTCGCCGCTTCGAACCTTCACTTTCTCCTGACCGATGTGCACCAGCGCACTGCCTTTCGCCAAAAATAGAAACTCCAGCTCCTCATGCCAATGCGAATACAGCACAACATTGTTGATTGGAGGGACCTTCGTCATGTGTACGCTCATGCGAAATTGCCTGCTTCCGTGAGCCACCGTTTCCTTCATATCCCGTGAAACGGTCTCCCCGAAGAATTCCAATAATTCAAGGCTTTTCTTCATTTCGCACCTCCCTGACCGGCCACGCGGACATGCGCTCAAATACGCGTCAGCCCTTGACCGCGCCGATCATGACTCCTTTTTCGAAGTACTTCTGGATAAACGGATACACCAAGAGGATAGGGACCGTCGACACGATGATCACCGCATATTTGATCTGATCTGCAAACTGCTGGGCATAGCTGCCCGCACCTGCGCCTGCCCCGGCCCCGGCACCGCCCGCAAACGCCTGGTTCGACAACAAAATGTTGCGAAGAACGATCTGGAGCGGCTGGAGTTCATCCGAGTTGAGATAGAGCAGCGCGTTAAAGAAGTCATTCCAATGACCTACCATGTAATAGAGAGAAATGACCGAAATGACCGCTTTGGAAAGAGGCATCACCACGGAAGCGAAATAGCGGAAATGAGAGCATCCGTCCAGCGCGGCTGCTTCATAAAGCTCCTCCGGAATCGAACTTTCAATAAAGGTCCGGGTAATAATCAAGTTGTAGACGCTCAGTGCGCCGTTTACAATCATGACCCATGGCGTATTAAGCAAATGCAGATCGCGGATCAACAGATACGTAGGAATCATTCCGCCGCCGAAATACATCGTAAATACGAATAACGGCATGATGACTTTGCGCGCCACAAATCCCCGTTGGGAAAGCGCGTAAGCGGCCGGCAAAGTAACCGCCAAATTTAACAGGGTACCGAATACCGTATAAATGATCGTGTTAAGATACCCTTGCCAAATGCGTCCGTCGTTAAAAATTTGTTCGTAACCGTAAAAATTGATCCCCTTGGGCCATAGAACAACATCCCCCTGATTCACCAACGTGGAGCTGCTGAATGAAGCGATAACAATAAAGTAGAGCGGATAGGCCACAATGATCATGGCACAAATGCTGACCACAGCTACAACGACCGTGTATAACCGGTCGGCTATGCCGCCGGAATGGACCAGGCTCTGCGGACCTTGCGCGTTTCTGGCAGACATGACCTCGCCTCCCTTACATTAAACTGATGTTCGATGACTTCTTGGCCAATTGGTTCGCCATCATAAGAAACAGGAAATTGACGACCGTATTGAAGAGTCCGACAGCCGAGCCGAAACTGAACTGGTTGGACTTCACCCCAACGTTGAACACATAGGTTGAAATGACTTCCGATACGGACAAGTTGAGACTATTCTGCATCAGGAAGGTCTTCTCAAAGCCGACGCTCAGTATGTTGCCCATATTCATGATCAGCAAAATAATAATCGTCGGCAGGATTGCAGGGATCTCCACGTGCCGCACGATTTGCCAGCGGTTGGCCCCATCGATTCGGGAGGCATCATAGAGTTGGGTGTCCACCGAGGATAACGCAGCGATAAAAATAATGCTGTTCCAGCCGCAGAGCTGCCAGATACCCGAAAGGACATAGACCGGAACAAAAGCTCTGGGATCCCCGATGAGATTCATATCCGCAGGAATCAGGTGCAATGATTTGAGCAAGCCGCTGACCAGACCCGTTGTGGGGGAAAGCAGGATTTGCAGCAAAGCCACCATGACGACCGTGGAGATGAAATACGGCATGTAAACCGTAGTCTGCAGGATACGCTTGCGCTTCGCGCTGCGAATGGAATTGATGACCAGCGCCAGCAAGATCGGCATCGGAAAACCAAGCAGCAGCGAGAAAAAGGCGATCACGAACGTATTTCTGAGCGTAGGCCAGAACATCGGACTGTCGAAATATTGCTCGAAGTACTTTAACCCGACCCAATTCCCCCCGGTAATCCCTTTGCTAAAATCAAAATCCCGGAAAGCGAGTTGAATGCCGTACATCGGGCCGTAACAGAAAATGGCGATATAAACAACCGCCGGGAGAACCATAATCCACAACTGATAGTTTCCCAAGTGCTTCCCCAGTCTTGTTCCTTTGCGGGCATGGAGGACCCGCTGGGCCGTCTGCGCTTGCTTCATGGATGCTTCCCCCCTTATAAAGGTGAACCCGGATGCGGTTCATGGAATGAATCGCATCCGATTCTCATCTTCTATTTCAAAGTCGACAAATACTCCTCATAGGCTTTCTGACGAATTTCCAGATTTTGCTTCAGACCGACCTTATAGACTTTGTCGACGTAAGCATCCCATTCCTTTTCGATATCGGCATTCGTCATCATCCAACGTGCCCATTCCTGGTCGGTGATGTTGTTGATATTGGCCTGATTCATGGCCATTGTATTGGTGTCTTCTGTACTGTATTTCATAAAAGCTTGCGGATAGACGTTCGATTTCGGGTCCGCTTTGGCAAGCAAGTCGTTATATATCGCCTTCTCTTTAAATACAGCCTGCATGTCGGTCCCGAGCGTCACCTTCTCTTTCAGGTCATCGGCAACATACATCGGGCCCAAGTCCGCAAACGAGTTGGTCCATTTCCAGGAACCGGGATCCAGCGAAGGGTCAGCCGGGGGCAGGATTTGATACGTGCCGTCCCCGTTATCTTTAATGCCTTGATCCTTATCGTTCATGCCCCCGAACAACACCTGGAGACTGACGGTCGGTTCGTAAAACGCATCGATAAATCGCATGGCCGCATCCTTATTCTTGGATTTGGCGCTCATGGCTACCGCATTGTCCCCGAAGTTCTGATTGTAATAGTCGTAACTCCAGTAAAGTTCATCCGTCGAATCGGCATGCTGCTTAAGCTGCGGCAACACCATATACTGGTCCTTGAGTTCGTTGCCAAAGCGGTCTCCGGATTCCCAGCCCCAAGTAAAACCTACCTTTGCAGTGGAGCCATTGCCGCGTGCCAGCGACTGATACTTGGAGTAATCCTGCGTGATGGCTTCTTTGTTGATGAGATCTTCGCTGTACAGCTTCTGCAGAAACTGCATTAACGTTTTAAAGCGTTCATCCACATAAAAATTTTTGACCTGGGCATTTTCGGTGAAGTAGCCGTCCGGCGCGTCATCGGACAGGGGCAACCCCAGACTGCCAAGCAGAAGCTTCGGCGTGAAACTCCAGCCGATTTTATTAAAATCCATCGGGATCTCATCCTTGGTGTCGCCATTCTGATTCGGGTCGCCGTCGCGGAAGGCGATCAGCGTCTGCTCCAGTTCGTCCCAGGTTTCGGGAACTTTCAAACCAAGATTGTCAAGCCAGGTTTTATTGATAAACATCGTTGCGGTAGCATTGGGCCAGAGCCCTTTATATCTGGGCGTACTGTAGATCTTTCCGTCAACTTGCGTAGATAGCGTTTTCAAATCAGGGTGTTCGCTAAACATATTTTGAATATTGGGCGCGTTCTTCTCAATCAGGGGGCTAAGGTCTTCAAACAAGCCGCCAAACTGCACGAAATCCGAATTCTTTGTCGCATTGAACAGCAGATCCGGAATTTCGCCACTGGCAAACAGGGCGCTCTTCTTCTGATCCCAGTCCGCGGAGATTTGCTGCCACTCGATTTCCACGTTCGCCTTCTTCTCCAAATCGGACAGCCACTGCATCTCATTGATGTCCTTCGTGAGCGAGTGCTTAACAAACAATGCCGTCAGTTTGGTCGGCTTGCCGTTTGAAGCGTTTTCATTTTGATCTGCGCCGGATTCGTCTTTTCCTCCGCAGCCCGTCAATGCCGCGCCAACCAAACAACCCGTTAGTAACACGGCCATCATTCTTTTTAGAATCATACCAAGACCCTCCCTTATGAACATTTGTCCATGGAAACCGTCAACGACGCCCTCCGGTTTATTGACCTTTTCTTCTGCACTGAACCCTCGTCTAAACTGGTGTGCGCAATCACCATGTAAGCGTTTAAACGCTATATTCAGTGTACCTTTTCTTTTCTTGGTTGTCTCATCGAATATTACCTTGTCATCATCGGATATTGACCTTTCTGGTTGCGCAGCCTCCTCATCTTTACCCTTCCGCCTGTATTCCAATTCGACTTCTTCTGTACAACAAAAAAATAACCCTTCGATTAGATCGAAGGGCTTCGTATTTAAGGATCAAGATAATAGGCTAACTTCGCTGTTGTACATTTTTCTTAATCTCCTCCATGACAGACTCTCCTTCAATATCAAGGTTAGGAAGAATTCGATCCAGCCACTTTGGCAAATACCAAGCAGACTTACCCAAAAGCGTCATGACCGCAGGCACAATAAGGAGTCTAACTACAAAAGCGTCAAAAAGAATACCAAATGCGAGTGCAAAGCCCATGGATTTAATAATCGGATCCTCTGCAAGCATGAATCCCGTAAAAACCGAGATCATAATTAGTCCTGCTGCTATTACCACTCCGCCACTATGCCCCATTCCGGCCAAAACTGCTTTCTTTGCATCACCGGTTTGTTTAAACTCTTCACGCATTCGGCTGACAAGAAATACCTCGTAGTCCATAGCAAGGCCGAATAGAATGCCTACAACAATGATAGGCAGGAAATTGAGGATCGGACCCGATCCGTAAAAGCCGAAAATACTGGACATATGCCCATCCTGTATGACAAACACAACAAACCCCAACGTTGCCGCTAGCGAAAGAATAAAGCCGAGCACCGCTTTAATGGGCACAAGCAAGGAACGAAACACTACCATGAGCAGGAAGAATGCCAGCCCAATGATCACCAGACAGAACTTCGGTAACGCATCGGTTAGGTTCTGGGATATTTCGAGATTCACTGCAGTGGAACCCGTAACCATCAGTTCCACATGATATTTATCCAGAAATTGAGGTGTCTGGTTCTTAATTGCATCTACTAATTTAGGAGTTTCAATATTATGAGGTCCTATGGCAGGGATAATATTAATCATAGCTACCTCTCCAGAAGGACTTGGTATTGCAGGCGAAATCGTACCTATATTCGGTATATTCTTTAACTCTTCCATTGCACTCGAAACATCGGCAGTGAAATCACCAGTGCCGTCTGCACGGGCTAGAACGATAAGCGGACTATGATAGCCTTCACCATAGGCCTCTGAGAGAAGGTCATAAGCGCGGCGCTCCGTCTTTTCTGTAGATTTTTGACCATCATCTGACGTGCCAAGTTCCATATGGAAGAAAGGAATCGCGATAGTCCCCAACATGATAATTCCAAGAAAGACCACCACCCATGGCTTGCTGGTTACCAAATGCCCAAGACGGTTCTTTTTCTTCTGAGTTTTGCGTCTCCCCATGTTCAGCAGCTTATTGCTGCTCCCAGCACTAATTTTGCCGCCCATCAAGCTAAGTAAAGCTGGAACAAGAATAATCGAGATTAACATGGCTGTTACTACACAAAATGCTCCAGCCAGCCCCATGGCAGTCAGAAATGGAATGTTAACCACAGCAAGACCGGTAAGCCCAATAATAACCGTGATTGCGGCAAATACAACTGAGCTTCCTGCTGTCGCATTCGCGATGGCGATGGATTCAGATTTGCTGAAGCCTTCTGCCAATTGTTGACGATACCTTGAGACCATAAAGAGTGCATAATCTATACCGACTGCCAATCCAAGCATAGCTGCCAGCGACATTGAAGTCGATGGAATGTCAAATAATTTGGTGCCTAGCAGTACACCCAGCAAGCCCATACCAAGCCCAATAACTGCTGTTACAATGGGCAATACGCCAAGCAGGAACGAACTAAAGGTTATGGATAGTACCAGAAAAGCAATGATAACGCCAATAACCTCGGACGGCCCCATGATTTTCATTTGAACATATGCTGCGCCTGTCAGCTCTGCTTCCCAGCCAGAAGACCTCATAGTTTCAGCAACAGATGAAAGATGATCTCTGGATTGATCTGTTACCTCACCGGCTGGGGTTTTGTATGTGACATCCAGATAAGCTATGTTCTTGTCTGCACGAATTGAATAATTTTCATAAGGACTTGTTACTGACTTCACTTGCGTATCTTCTTTAATATCCTTTAAGACCTTCTGTATAAAAAGTTGAGCCGTTTCTGAGGACAACGTCTCTCCTTCCGGTGCTTTAATTACCAAGCGTGCTTGCCCTCCATCTTCCTGCGGTCCGGCAAACTCCTTGTTCAGAAGCTTGATCGCTGACTCGGATTGAAGCCCCGGAATAGAAATATTGTCATTAAAGGATGGACCCACTGCTATGGCTAGTATGGCAAGTGTTAACAAAAATCCAATTCCTCCAATAAGGACTTTCTTTGCATTTCTTGCTGACCAATGTCCTAAACGATATAAATACTTTGCCATTTCTCTTCCTCCCGACATCCTATTCTTTCTTTTTTTTATATAGTTAGTTTAAAAAAAATAATCAAAGAAAGAATCGTACAAAGGGGAAGTGAGGAACCTGTACTTTAGGGAAATGAAAGGGAAGCAGAGGAATAAAAAAACACACGGAAGATCCGTGCGTTTCAAGTTGGAGTTTTCTGCATGAGCATGGCCCGAGTATAATCAGATATGAAGAAGCCCGTGTTCCAGTGCTGTAACTACAGCCTGGGAGCGTGAGTCCACCCCAAGTTTATTGTAGATATTAGTTAGATGGGCTTTGACCGTCCGTTCAGTAACCCCCATGTCAAAAGCGATTTCCTTACTTTTATATCCTCTAGCTACTAATTGCAAGACAAATAATTCTTTGTCCGTCAAGATGAAGCGCCCTTTTCCCTTTGAATTAGGCTCATCCATATGATTCTTAGCCGCCAAAACTTTAGCTAGAACATCGGGCTGCAGTAAGGTATCCCCACGCACGGCCGATTCAATCGTATGGAATAAATGCTCTCTGCCCGTATCTTTAAGCAAATATCCTCTTGCACCAAGCGCCAACGCATTGACCATTAAACCGTCCTCATTGTAGGTTGTTAATATGATGACAGGAATGCTGCACCGATTCGTTTGTAGGGCTTTCAAGGTATCTTCACCACTCATCACCGGCATATTTAGGTCGAGGAGGATAACGTCAGGCGAAAGTTCTTCAATCAAACGAAGAGCGACCTTCCCATTTTCCGCTTCTCCGATGATCTCAAAGCGGTTATCGGTTTCCAAGATCATCTTTAATCCTTCTCTTACCACCAGATGGTCATCAACAATCAGTATTTTGTATGGGTTCATATCCCTTCCCCTTTATGAAATGGAGCTTCGATTTGGATTCTTGTGCCAGTGGGATGACTATGAATCGTAATCGTTCCTCCGATTAACCGAACACGTTCATACATTCCCAGTATCCCGTAATGCCCCGTTTTTTGTCCGATCAGAGTTGTATCAAACCCTACACCGTTGTCTCTGATTTCAATATATAATGTGCTTGACCTCTCAGTCACATGGACCCATACTGAATCCGCTTTGGCATGCTTTGCCACATTCATCAAGCATTCACTAATAATCTGCAGACTATGCTCTTTTAAGGTGCCGGACATATGAGATGAAACCTCAATTCGACCAAGGATACTAATACCTGTAGCCTGAATAAATCGACGTATTTCATCATTAACTGCTTCCTCAAATTCCACATTAGAAGCAGATTTCATTCTTAGATTGTCGATAGCTAGCCGAGCTTCGGCCAATATTCTTCGAGCTTCACCCATGGATATTTTTAGATATTCCTGAGCTTTCGTAATATTTCCTTTAGATACATGTGCATCAATAGCTTCGATTTGCATGATAATCCCTGCTAATCCTTGAGCGAGTGTATCGTGAAGATCGCGTGCCAAACGTTGGCGTTCGTTTGCGAGAGTCAGTTCTTCAACCTTTTTATGTGCCTTTTCCAAATCCCTCAAAAAAGTTTGTGTCCGGATTCGGGCATGTACTTGCTGAAAAAATAATGAGGCATATGCGACCACTACAATTAACATTAACAAAAATAACGGCACCATTAATACCAGTTCATAACGGCTCCCTAGATACAATAAGGCGTAAAAAAACATAAAGAAACTGTATAGGATCACCAGTGCAATTTTGCGTTTTTGATAGTACAGGCTAATTGATTGTCCAATCAAGACAGGATACAATCCGATAAGAATCGCCGGAGAACTGTCAGGCATTAATAAAGCACAGGCAAAAATAAGCAATCCTTGAATTAAAAAATAAATCCAAGCCTTAGTTTTCACGACCCTGTATAGATTCCAGTGAAGTACGAGATGTATTCCATATACAACAGTAAAGATCATGGTGTTCATCCAATTTAGCTGGCCCAGCATCTGTAAGATCATTGAAGCTGCATAGACTAACGATACCCAGAGCAGAATAGGACCACGAGCAACAAGGATTTCATCACTCATCTGATCTTCAAGTTCTTTGTCTGTCCTAAAAATCCGTGGGATCTTCATATTGTTCCCCTCATACTTTCATACTATTTCCTAAACCTTCGGAATGTACGCCGACAATTTTAACACTCATCTTTATTGCCAACTCCTGTAACCAATTGATACCCCTCCTCTACTATACATGATTGTAATACAACGTTATTGCAGTTTAATCGTACAAAAGGGAAGTAGGACATGTACGAAAGGGAAGTGAATCGCATACTAAAAAAAGCAACTTCACCCCTGAAGGGGAAAGTTGCGAACCATTCAACTAAAATAATTAATATATCACCGGTATCTCCTTTAATCCTCGTATAATCATGCCCGGCCGCCATTCCAGCAGCTCATCCGATGTTTTCAACCGTATTTCCGGCATCCGGTTTAGTAAGGCGTTTATGGCAATTTCGCCCTCCAGTCTTGCCAATGGCGCTCCCAGACAATAGTGCACCCCTTTGCCAAAAGCAATATGGTTGTTTACTTCACGTGTGATATCAAACGTATCCGGTTCTGGAAACTGCCGAGGGTCTCGGTTTGCCGAAGTAAAGGAGACAAATAGCATGTCGCCTTGTCGAATGTGTTTGCCTTTATACTCCACATCCTCCGTTGCCCATCGAACGTTGCTTACTTCAGCAGGCCCATTATAACGTAATATTTCTTCGATGGCCATATGGATCCGAGCAGGATCATTTAAGAGCAACTGTTTCTGCTCCGGGTTACTCATGAGTGCCAGCATACCATTCCCGATAAGGTTTACCGTTGTCTCGTGACCAGCAATGATTAGCACGAACACAAGCGCATACAATTCATGTTCCGAAAGAACATCCCCTTGCTCCTCCACGCTAATGAGATCACTGATCAAGTCTTTTTGAAGGGCGTTCCTCCTATGGGCTATCAGCTTCTGCAGATAATCAACAAAGTCTTTCATCACTTCGTCGCTTTTGCGGTCCAATTGCGGATTATTAAAGCCTTCCATAATGGTATTAGACCATTCCCTAAATTGTTCCTGATCCTCAAGAGGAACCCCAAGCATTTCACAAATGACGATGATGGGGAGAGGAAAAGCAAAATCTTCAATCAAATCCATCTCGCGTTTTCCCCTCGATTCGATCCGATCAAGAAGTTCGCTGCTAATTCCTTCGATACGGCTCCGCAACCCTTCAATCATCCGTGGAGTAAAAGCTTTCTGGATCAGCCGACGAAGCCTGCGGTGGTCATCTGGGTTAATACTGAGCAAATTACGATAAATAATTTCTCGATGCGGAGGTAATGTGCCCGTTTCATTTTCTAAATAAGGAGAATTGGTCACAAAACGCGAATCCTGCAAAATCTCCACCGCATCTTCGTACTGTGAGACGATCCAGGCGAACTGGCCGTTAGGCAAGAGGAACCGATGCACCGGGTCATTTTCTCGCAGCTCGTGGTATACCGGAAAGGGATTGTTAATAAACCTTTTATCCAGAAAGTCGACCATAGATTCCCTAAACCCATTCTTTTGATCCGTTGACATTAAAACGCCTCCTAATAATGAATTGGATTGAAAATGGATAATGGGCGTGCAAATCAATCCCCCTTTTACATACTGCGATCCGTAGCAGTATCGAATTGATAGTTAAACTATTATTTCAATATTTACAATATCATTAAAATAACATTAATTCAAATTTATGCCATTCCTACCCATCTAAACTTCTCCAGTAAATTCCGAGTATGCAAAAAGCCCTTGAATCTCCACGAAAGAAGAAATTCAAGGGCTTATTCCTTATTGAGTTAATGCGGTCGAGAGGACTCGAACCTCCACGGGGGGTTAGCCCACACGGACCTGAACCGTGCGCGTCTGCCAATTCCGCCACGACCGCATATTGAGTATCGAGCAAATTAACTTTTGCAGCGACAAGATAGATCATACCACGTCTCGCACCAAGAAGTCAATGCAAAACTTTCAAGAGTTGCGCTTGATTAAAAACGTCCGGCTGGGGTATGATAAGAACATAAGTTCGTATGAAGAGGTGTTGTTCGATGGCTGTACCCGGCATCAAGGAAGAGGAACTGGCGCTGATTAAGAGCGCGTTGCTGCTTGGTTTTTTGCAGAAAGTATTCGAGCGGGATGCCCGGATTCTCGAGCAGAGCGGGTTGTTGAAGAGCCCGGAGGCTTACGTGGACCTTATCCGCGGCGGAGAGCGGCGCGTAACGCTGGTCCTCTCGGAAATTCAAGGCAAGTTCCGCGAGCGGAACATCGAAATTGAACGGATCCTCCAGGATGAGAACGGCATACAGGCGGAATACCGCTGCCGGGGGTATCACGGGAAGATGCGGATTTTGTGGGCGGGTCTGCAGCGCGAGGTGTCCTCCCGGATGCGTGCCTATTTGAACGGCAGCGCTCCCGCACCCGGCTCGTCCCGGCGGGAACGTGCGGACAAAGGGGACAAAGTGGACAGAGGGAACCTTAAGGAGCATCCGCTCCCTTAAGATCCCCTCTTCAAACAAGACGATCAATCCAGCGGCGAAATCCTAGGCTCGCGCGCAGGTTGGTAAATGTAGTTGCGATCCAGCTTGACCACGTTGCGGTTCGGCTTGCGGATTAAGACATGCGTGTCGTCCCAAGCCACTACGATCCCCCGCACGTCGTTTTCCGGAATGCCGTCGCGTACGACGCGCACTTTTTCTCCGGACAGCCGGTATTGGTCCAGCGTTTCATCTGAAATCATCGACATTCTACCTCCTGATTTAGGGGAACAACCTCTATTATACAACAGTTCGGGGTCCAAGTTCGCGGTTCGCGTTTGGATGATCCTCTGCATGGGGCTTTGCACCATTATCCCTTTTGTTAAGGGAGCATGGATTAGGAGGGGAGCGGAAGCGAAACCATCGGAATCGTCCGGAAATCAGGATCAAGACACTTTGGAACCCGGAGTCCGGATTTCACGATCCGCCTCCCTCCGGCTGCGAGGTAACGCTACCTTATCCGCTCAGCCTGCCTCTTAAGCCTACGTCCGCCCCATGATCGAACCGTTCGCTTGCGTCGCCAAAGTTTCTTTGCCCCGACAGTCTTGTTTGCTGCTGCCTGATTAAACGGGATCCTCGTTCAAAGCGCCGGGCAGCGTGTATGGATCTGACGTCAAACGCAAAAAAAGCCCCGCCGGCGAACCGACGGGACTTCGAATGCCTGCATTAACCGATACGGCGCCGCAGTTAAGAGCATATCACTTGCGGCATCAGCACGGTAACCGCTTATCGTGAAGCGTGCTCCCGGCTGTCATTCGTTTCGAACCAAAAATCAAGCACTTTCGCCGACATAACCCTCTGTTCCAAATACCCTATCTGTTGCGGGCTGAACTGTTCCTTCCAGGGCACCTCGAGCTCTTGGCATAGCCCGGCTATCGTCAACAATTGCGACCATGCTACATAGCGTTTGTACCAGAAAAACTGGGGATGTTCAAGCATATAGGGATAAAGGTCATCAAACTCGGTATGTTTGCAATCCAGGGCACGTTCAAAAGTAACCTTCGCTTCAGACAATTTCGAAAGAAAAAACTCCGCGTCAACTGCCAATTCTTTCCCCATTCTTTAAGCCTCCTCTCCCTAGTAATCCTCATTATAGCGAAAAAAAGAGGGCCTGCAAAGGATTAACCGAAATTTGGCTGCTTTTTCTTCGTCCCTTTGTCCTAATCGGCAAACGTAATTCGGCCGCCCTCCAGCGAAGCGATGCGCGCCAGCGTCTCGAGCCGAATCCCTTGTTCGCGAATGGCCCGGGCTCCGGGCTGGAAGCACTTCTCGATCACGATCCCCGCCCCCACCAGCTCGGCTCCGGAACGGGCGATGATTTTGATTAATCCCCGCGCGGCGTCGCCGTTGGCGATAATATCGTCGATAAACAACACCCGATCGTTCTCCCCGAGGAAATCACGCGACACCAAAATATCCGTGACAATGCCTTTCGTAAACGAAGGCACCCGTTCACACAGCATGTCCGGCTCGGCCAGCAACGTCTTCTTCCGCCGCGCGAACACGAGCGGAACGCCCAGTTCGTAAGCGGTGGCAAACGCCACGGCAATCCCCGACGACTCCACCGTAATGACGCGGGTGACGCCTTGATCGCGAAACCGCTTGGCAAATTCCTGACCCATCTGCATCGTCAACTGCGGATCGACCTGATGATTGAGCAGTCCGTCAAGCTTCAGCACCTGGTCCGAAACGATGACCCCTTGCTCCACGATCTTTTGTTTTAACAACTCCATCTGATTTCCTCCAAGGCTCATATTCAATAACTCCGTTCCATCCAAGATGACATGCGGGATGACCCTCCGTACCAAGAAAGCTCCAAAATTGAACCCGTGCGGCTGGGCGTGCGGCGAATCCGTGAAGTCGGCTCACGCGGATAGTCGTGCAGCAAACACGTGAAGTCGGCGCTCGCGGAAGTCGTGCGGCGAACCTAACGGAACGTAGCGCCCTTATTTGCTCATTTCCCGACTATTTCTCGCTGTAACGGAACTGAGAGACCTTATTAGGCAATTTTCGCACTCATTTCACAACGTTTGCTCAAAATAAGGTCTCCTCGTTCCGTTAGAATTGAGAATCCTCGATAGCGGGCAAATAACGTCTCTGTGTTCCGTTAGCTGACCTCCTGCGTTTTTTAAGTCATGTCCCGTTCTTGGACAACATACCCTGTACTATATATAGCACAAGAACCGGGGGGAAAACCATGAAAAATGCCGTAAAAGTTCTGCAGATCGCATTCACCTATATCGGCACTGTCGTTGGCGCCGGTTTTGCGACGGGGCAGGAAATTCTCCAGTTTTTCACCCGGTACGGCAAATGGGGCGTTCTGACGATCCTGTTATCCACCGTGCTGTTTGTCTGGCTCGGAACGAAAATGATGCTGCTCGCCCGCGAGATCAAAGCCGCTTCCTATGAGGACCTGAATCGCCGCCTGTTCGGGGAACGGATCGGCCGGGCGCTCAGCTTGTTTACATTAGTCGTGTTAATCGGCGTCAACAGTGTGATGCTGGCGGGGGCCGGCTCCGTTTTTATGGAACACCTGGGGCTTCATTATCAGACAGGCCTATGGATCACCTTGATTTTCACCTACCTGCTGCTGGGTCGGGGGATCAACGGGGTACTGCAGTTGAACTCCATCGTCGTGCCGATGATGCTGATTCTCTCGCTCGCGATCATTGTGAATACCGCCGGCTCGCCGGGGGCGACCCGCTTTCTGACGCTGGAGACAGATACCGCGCTGGTAGCGGCCTGGGCGGCCCCGCTGATGTATTCCGCCTTTAACCTGTCGATGGCCCAGGCGGTGCTCGTGCCGATCGGCAGCCATACTGAAAGCCGCCGCGTCATTGTGCTCGGTGGTGTTCTCGGCGGGCTGGGCGTTGGGTTTATGTTAATGGCCGGTCATTTTGCCTTGTCGGCCTACATGCCGGGGATCGTCCAATACGAAATTCCGATGGGCAGCATCGCCCAGCAGTTGGGGACGACCATTCAGTTGATCTACGTCCTGCTCATCTTCATGGAGATCTTCAGCACCTTCGTCGCCGATGTTTACGGCGTGACGCTCCAGCTGCAGCAGCGGATCCCGGTGCCGCCGATGCTGATTTCGGTTACGATTCTTTTTATCTGTTATATCACCAGTCAGTTCGGCTTCAGTTCGCTGCTGTCTGTGCTTTATCCCGTGTTTGGCTTGTTCAGTTTGTTATGGGCGCTGATGCTGGGTTTGTACCGGCAAAAAAACACCCCCGGGGCTAACTAAAGAAGTCATCGTTAAACCCCGGGGTGTTCCGTCAAAATGCGGTTCCCTGCGTTAATTGCCTACATCCGCACGATCTTCGCCGCGGGCAGCAAGGTCTGAATATGCCGGACGACATGCTCGTGGCAGGTCATCATGATGATTTGCTGACGATCGGCAACCGTTCGCAGCACCGATAAAGCCCCTTCCAACCGGCCTTCATCGAAATTGACGAACAGGTCATCCAGCAGCAGCGGCAGCGGAGCCTGCCCTGACACCGCTTCGGACAAGGCCAGCCTCATCGACAGGTAGAGCTGCTCCGCCGTCCCCCGGCTCAAAAGTGTACTTTCCAGAGGCCCGAGTTCCGCGTGTTCGGCCATGAGCTCCTGGGTGCCCATTTTCATGACGATGCGCCGATAAGTGCCTCCGGTCATCTCCGCAAAATACCCCGAGGCGGCCTGCAGCACTGCCGGCTGCCGCTCCTCTTCGTAAACCCGGCGCGCGCGGCCGATCAACTCATGGCATACGGCCATCACCGCATACTGATCCACCCGGTCGCGCAGGGCCGCACGCTGCTCCTCCAGCTGCTGCATGAGATCGTCCCGCTGACAGCGGGCCGCTAGATTTTCCTGCTCCTGCAGAAGGCGTCCGCGTTTCTCCTGCAGTTGCCCGACCAACGCCTCCGCTTGCCGCAAATCCTGCTCGGACTTCTCCAGCCGTTGCCGCAAGTCTGACTCCTCCGTCGTTTGCAAGAGACGCTCCAGCTCGTCCCGCTTCGCTTCATCTAGTCCAGCGAACAACAGCAACTCCAATTGCCGCAGCTCGCGCTCCAGTGCTTCTCGCTTCTCCCGCGCTGCATTCAGACGCAGCAGCTCCTCCCCGTCCGCGGCGCCGGCTTCAGCGAGCAGCAATCGCTCCGATTCCTGCATCTGCCTCAGGCGATCATCCAAGCGTTGCCCTTCCTCCTCCAGCGGCCGCAGCTGGGCGGACAGCTGATTCAACTGATTTTGCAGATCGATCGCACCGTCCAGACGGGCTAACGCCGCGCTCAGCGTCACCGCCGCCTGTCCCAACTCCGCCTTCTCATCTCCGTAGCGTAAGCATTCCTGCTCAAACCGTTCGTTCTCCGACCGCAGCGCGGCGATTTTGGCATTCAAGGTGTCCAACCGGGACAACCAGTCCCGCCCTTGCTCCGCCAGCCGGAATACGTCCGATGCCGCTTCCGGGGACAAATCCACTGACAACCTCCGCTCAGTCAGCCAGGCCTCCCACTCCCTGTCCAGCTCGTCAAAGGCCGCTTCGCGCTGGACCAGCTCGCGCCGGGCTGCGGCCAGCTCGTCCCGGAGGGCGGATGCCTGATTCAAAGCGGCATCCGCCTCGCCCTCCAGGGCGGCGTGGCGCTGCTCCCAGAGCAGCCACGCCTCCATCAGCCGGCGCAGCTGCCGCTCCTCCTCGTCCCAGTCCACCGGACCGGACGAAGGNGCCTGAAGGAGCTGGGCGATTTCCTGCGTACGCCCGCGCGGCCGGTACAGCTTGTCCATCTCCTGGACCAGTCGCTTCTCCCCGCGCAGCACCGCGGCCCCGCCGCCGATGCCGGCGTGGAACAGATAGCGGCTCAGCTCCTCCGACTGCAAAGCGCCCACTTCCTGCAGCTCGGTCAGCGACACGGCGAAGAGCTGCTTGAACATCGCTTTGGACATGCCGCCGAGCAGTTCCCGCTGCATCTCCTCCTGCGTTGCCTCCCGAACTTCGCCGCGCTCGTCGCTGCGCGTGATCCGCAGCCGATCGCCGCGCGTGCCGGGCAAATTCCGCCCCTCGGGCGGCTGCGCGTAGCGCTCGATCAGCCAGCGCGCCCCGTCGTCGCCGAGCACCGTCAGCGCTCCGCCATGCGCCCCGCCCCGCAGCGGCTCGTACCGCTCGGCAGCCAGCGCCCGGGAAGGAATCCCGAACAGCATCGCCCGGACGAAGCCGAGCAGCGTGCTTTTTCCCGCCTCATTAGGACCGTACAACACCGTCACTTGGCTGGGAAGCTCCACGTCCAGCCCGTTCAGACGGCCAAAACCGCTGACCTGCATCCGCTCCAGCTTCATGAAGCTCCCCTCCCTTCCCGCAACTGCGGCGAATCCTCGTTCAACAGGGCAGCCGCTAGTTCCTCCGCTCGGCGCACCAGCTCCCGCTTCGCCTCCGGATCCAGCTCCTGAAGCATACGCCGCAGATGACGGTTGTCCGAGAGTGAAGCCAACGCAGTGTCAACGAATTCCTCCACGCGTTCAGGCTCCGCCGCCGTCCGTTCGCCCAGCCGGAACAACTCGCCGAGGAAGCTGTCCTCCGCCAGCAGCCCCTGGCGGTCCAGTTCCATGCCGGTTTCGAGCTTGAAGCCCGCCGGCCAGACGATCCCTTCGCCCGGCAGCAAGCCCTCCGCAGCGGCCGCATCCGCCGCAGCGAAGCCGGTCCCTTCCAACCGCCCGCTCTCCTTCCGCCGCAGCTCCTGCAGCAGCTCTGCCGCCTCGGGGCCGGACTGAAGCAGCGTATGCAGCGGCCCCCGTCCGGTGAACGTGAACCGGACGACCGTGATGCGGCCGGGCTCCAGTTCCCGCAGCTCGTCCAGCCGCTCCTCCACGCGGGCCTTCCATGCTTCTTCCGTGGCCAGCCCGTCGATCGCCAAACGACTCTCCAGCCAGAGCACCTGATCGAGGCGTCGAAACGATAACTCGGCTTCCCCGTTCTCCGCCACCTCAACGAGATAGCAGCCCTTCGGGCCGCTCTCCTTCAAGCTGCGTCCCTGAATGTTGCCGGGGTACACGACCCACGGCGATTCGCTAAGGATCTGGCGCTTATGGATATGCCCCAGCGCCCAGTAGTCATATCCCGAAGCCTGCAGGTCGCGGAGCGAGCATGGCGCGTAAGCGTCATGCCCCTCCTGGCCGTCCACATTGCCATGCAGCAGCCCGATATGATAGAGGGGAGAGCCCGGCTCGCGCCGATACTGCAAAACCAGATTCTCATGCACCGCCGCAGTGGGATAAGAGCTCCCGGTCAGCACCGCAACCGGCTCCCCGTCGCTCCGCCTGACGGCGGTGACGCTCTCCGCCCGGGGGCCAAACTCGTAAACATGTCCGGGCAGCGCCAACCTTAGCCGCCGTCCGGCCAGGGGATCGTGGTTGCCGCGGATCAGATAGACCGGAATCCCGTGCTCCCTAAGCTTGTCCCAGCCTTCCCGCAGCCGCAGCTGCGCGCGCAGCGAGGAATCGGCAGCATCGTAAATATCCCCGCTGATCACGATGAAATCAACGGCTTCTTCGATCGCAAGCCGGATCATCCGGTCAAAGGCGGCAAAGGTGGATTCCCGCAATAACCCGCGCAGCCGATCCGGCACGCCGGACATGCCCGAGAAGGGAGTGTCCAGATGCAAATCGGCTGCGTGGAGAAAACGAAAGGCTCTCATTCGTGCAACAACTCTTTCCTTATTTGAATTCCAGATACAGCTTCTTCAGTTCGTGGACGACCCGGTTCAGGGAATACTGGGCTTTGGCTTTCTCCGAACCGCTGCGAGCCAGCTGGTAACGGTAATCCGGATCCACGATAACCTTCTCCAGCGCTTCGGCCAAGCCCATCGCATCTTCCGGCGGCACCAGGAGGCCGTTCACCCCGTCCTCAATTTGCTCGGCAATCCCGCCGATCCGCGTTCCGACGAGCGCCAGACTGCAAAGTGCAGCTTCCGCAAACACGTTGCCGAACGCTTCCGCCCGGGACGGCAGTACGAAGATATCGAAGAAGGGCATAAATTCCTCCGGATGCAGCGTGTACCCGTAGAAAATCGTCTCCTCATATATGCCCAATCGCTGAGCCAACTGCTCCAGCTCCTGACGGATCGGACCGTCGCCGATGATGTGCAGCACGTAGCTTTGGCCGCGTCTCTTCAGCTCAGCGCAAGCATGCAGCAACGTATCCAGCCCTTTGGCCGGCACGAGGCGGCAGACGGTCACCAGTTGCGCGACCTCGTTCTCATGCGTAATCGGCTTAAAGCGCTTCTCGTCAAACCCGTTCGGAATCACACTGATGGCCGCGGGATCGTCCACATAGGGCGACAAATAATCCGCGAAGGACTGCGATACGGTGAACATCCGGTCGGCGCGATGCTCCAGCTCGCGGTACAGCGAAGTGAGAAACCGGTGTTCCGGCCCGTTCTCCCGGATGCGGCCGTTTAAGATCAGTTCTTTTTCATAACTGGAGTGGATGCTTTGGATAACCGGAGTTTGCGGAAACACTTCCTTCATCGCCAGCCCTGCGATCGGATGATGGGCATGAATCACATCGTAAGGCTGCTTCAGCCGGAGCTTCGTCCACCACAAGTAATCACGGTAGGTTTGCACATATTTCTGCACGATGGGGCTGTCCCCGTATTGCTGCCAATCAAAGGTATGAAAAATAACGGGATCGCTCCCTTTCGAGCGGATCCGTTTCGGTAGAGAAAATAACTCCATCTCCCAATGAGGAGGATTAAACCGGTCTTGCAGGTACGGAATCATCGACGATACGCCACCGGGCTGTTCCGGCGGAAAAAATAAAGCCTGCAGCAGTTTCATTGAGGTTCTCCTTTGCAAGTCGTTACGAATTTGCGATAAAGTCCGCTTCTTTTTCCATTATGCCATAGGCAGGAAGGAACATCCATTCCCCTTTTGAGAATAAAAAGCGATATGATAAACTGCTGAGGTACAGATTATCCGGCCACCGATGGCCTTGTTCTTATTCGGAAGGAGCAGCAGCAATGAACCATCCATCCCTGCCGCCCGCTTATCTTGAAGCGGTGACGGCCATGCTCGGCCCGGCCGAGGCGGAGGCGTTTCTGGCTAGCTATGACGCGCCCCGTGCATATGGACTAAGACTGAATACGTTAAAAATGGACCCGACCTCAGCGTCGGCGGACAAGCTTGCGAACCGATTTGCCCTGCGACCGGTTCCCTGGTGCGGGACGGGATTTTATTACGAGGAATCGACCCGGCCGGGCAAACATCCTTACCATGCCGCCGGACTCTATTATATTCAGGAGCCGTCAGCAATGTCCGCCGTAGAGCTGTTGGACCCGCAACCCGGCCATACCGTACTGGATCTAGCCGCTGCGCCGGGGGGGAAAACAACCCAAATCGCCGCGAAAATGAACGGACAAGGCTTGCTGATCAGCAACGAAATTCACCCCCAGCGCGCGCGGATCCTGGCGGAGAACGTGGAGCGTCTCGGCATCCGGAACGCCGTCGTGACGCAGGCGGCACCCCCCGCGCTTTCCGCCCGCTTTCCGCTCGCCTTCGATCGCATCATGCTGGACGCCCCTTGCTCGGGGGAGGGCATGTTCCGAAAAGACCCCGAGGCGATTCGCGAGTGGTCGCCGGAGGCGGTGGAGCTGTGCGCGGCGCGGCAGTGGGACATCCTGCAGGAGGCGGTCGCGATGCTGAAGCCCGGCGGCCGGCTCGCCTATTCCACCTGCACGTTCAACCGCCGCGAGAACGAGGACACGATCGCCCGCCTGCTGGCGGCGTATCCCTTCCTGCGCCAGATCGCCGAGAAACGGATCTGGCCGCATCGCGAGCAAGGCGAAGGCCACTACGTCGCCCTGATTGAGCGGGATAATGACGAAAAGGGCGGCGCGACAGCTACTGGCATCGACGGACGCGAGCGGGATCGCAGGCACGGAGGCCGCTCCGGCCCGGCGGAGCGAAGCGCTGCCGCCGCCCTGGACAGCTTCCGCGCCTGGGCGGCGGACGTGCTGCCGTCCTTCGCGCTTCCCGCCGAAGGCATCCCGCTTCTGTTCGGCGAGGCGCTGTATTTGCTGCCGACCGGCAGCGGCCTGGCGCTGACGCCGGACCACCTGACCGGCCTGAAGGTTCCGCGCGCCGGGCTTCACCTCGGCGACGTCCGNATACAATACACTATCTCGTGATCAGCGGGAAACCTATTGTAAGGGAGGAATAACAATGGGTGAAATCTACGGAGGAGGCTTCACTTCGACGGGAGCTATTTTGGTGCTGTTCATCTTGCTCGTTATCGTTTCCCGTACACTCTTGGTCTAATGCTACATCGCACTGCGATAGCGGATGGAATCCTGGACGGATTCCTCCGCTGTTTTTTTCGTACCTCCCTTGACAAGAAGCACACGTGCATGGAATAATACGATCATCTAATTATACAGATATCGAATTAGCGAGGGATGAATATGCAGTTGGATCGGTTGGTCAATTTCCACAAAGCTGTTGGCGATGTGACCCGCATCCGGATCATCGCATTGCTTCAGAACGGACCGTTGCACGGTCAGGCGCTTGCGGGGAAGCTTGGCGTCACACCGCCTACGATTACACACCACATGACCAAGCTGCGGGAAGCCGATTTGGTGTACGAGCGGCGCGACAAGAATACGATCTATTTCTACTTGAATGAAAAAAGCCTCGCCCTCCAGGCCCAAGCGATCCTGAAAATCGGCAAAGCGCTCCCGGAAGCCGAGGACAAACACGAAGAGGCTGCGCGCAAAGCTGCCACCCTGGACAACTTCTTCAATAAAGACGGCACCTTAAAACATCTGCCGGCCCAGCGCAGGAAGAAGCTGATCGTGCTCGAACGTCTCGTCAAGGGAGTTGAGCCGCACCGTAAATATACGGAGAAGGAAATGAACGAATACATCCGGAAATTCCACGAAGATTACGCCACCATCCGCCGCGAGTTCATCATGAATCACTTCATGTACCGCGAGAACGACATTTACGAACTGAACCCGCCGGAACTTTGGGGGAAAAGCCCGCAATAATGGCGGCGGCTTAAGCTTGCCATGCAATGAGGTATCGCTTTTGGCCTTGTTGCCTTTTTTTCGCCCACTAAATTAGATATATATTTAATTAGATATATGTAACATTATGATTATCCATGAAAAGGAGTAGCTTCCACCCATGAAATCCTTACGAATCCTGCGCCAGGAACCTTCTTACCGCCGTCTATTTACCGCCGGACTGGTCAACGGCATTGGGGATCGGTTCAGTCAGGTGGCTGTTCTCGGCTTGCTTCTATCCCTGACCGGATCAGGTCTGGCCATCGGCATCACGTTTGCGGTCCGCCTGTTTCCGTACCTCGTCTTTGGTCCGCTTGGCGGATGGCTCGCCGACCGGTTCTCCAAGAAGACGATCATGCTCTTTACCGATGTCATCCGATTGTTCTTTGCGTTAACTCCGCTGCTGGTCCGCCACGCCGACGACGTCTGGATCATTTATGTCAGCTCCTTTGCCTTGTCCGCAGGTGAAGCGATCTACGCCCCGGCCCGCATGTCGCTAATCCCCCGGCTCGTACGCCGGGAGAACCTTCTGGCCGTGAACAGCTTGGAGCAGGCGATGGTCGGCTTCGTGCTCATCGGCGGGTCAGTCACCGGAGGCATCCTTGCCGCTGCGATTGGCGGGCAGGTGTCTTTTGTCCTCAACGCCTTGTCTTTCCTCGTCTCCGGTCTGCTGATTCTTCGCCTCGATCCTGCCGGGCAGGCTCCAGCCTCAGAGACGGAAACGGAGACGGAGGCGAATGAGCCAACACGGACGCCGGTACCCACGCTTGCCCCCCGCCCAACCCCTTTACTCCGCCAGCTTATATCGCAGTCCTTCTTCCTGCGGATCATGCTGGTCGTGTTCGCCGTATGGCCGATCGGAGACGGGATTTTTAACGTGCTGATCAGCGTCTACGCCGCCGAAGTGTTCCGCATGGGGGATCTCGGCATCGGGCTGCTCTATGGGGCGTTGGGGGCCGGGATGCTGATCGGCTCAAGCCTCACCAGCCGAACGGCACGTTATATGCGGACAGCCGCTGTCCTGACGGTGCTGATTGAAGGGATATTCCAAATGCTGATCAGCCAATCGCCTTCGTTTCTCCTGCTCTTGATACTGCTGGCTTTTTCGGCGGTGATCACGAGCGTAGGCAATGCCTGCAACGAAACCGTTCTGATGCAGCTGGTTCCGACCGAATGGCAGGGCCGATTTTTCGGCAGTCTCGCCACCTTGCAAAATACCATCATGGGTGTAGTTATGCTCGTTTCCGGTTTCCTGCTGGAAGCCGTGACGCCTAGAACCCTGGGTCTGGCTGGTGGAATGCTTCTCGCCTTGCTGGGTCTGGGTGTGGGCCTTGCCTGGCTGCTGCACCGTCCGAGAACCCTTGACCGTTCGTCGACCGTTGCCGAGCCAACCGCCAGCCCCCCCTGAATGAACATTTTCGGCAGCAAAGAAGCCGGCCCTTCCGGGTCGGCTTCTTGTTGATGAGGAGATCTTAGCCCAACTGCGCTTCCAATACGTATTTTTCCAAAGCCTGCTTCACGCCTTCTTCATTATTCGACGCCGTCAAGGCATTAGCCGCCGCTTTCACGTCCAGCGGGGAATTGTCCATGGCTACGCCTAGCCCGGCATAGGTGAGCATCGTTAAGTCGTTATAATAATTCCCGATCGCCATGACATTTTCAGCAGGGATTCCCCGCTTTTCAGCCAGCTTCTTCAGGGCGGCCCCTTTGGAGGCCTCCTTGTGCATCAAGTCGATGAAGAAATCGCCGCTGCGCAGCATATTAAATTCCTGCGTCCACTGGCTCCAGTCCGCGTACACGCGGTCCAACTGGTCCATCTCGCCGGCGACTGTGAATTTCACAATCGGTTCGCTCAAATCGGCCCAGCCCGGCATATCCTCCGGTTCCATCAGGAATCGGCGGTACATGTCCAGCGCTTCCTTGGTGAGCCCTGCCGCATTTTCAACATACAGGCCAAAGGTGGTATTGATGTCAAAATGGACGTTATTCTTGCGGCAATACTCCATGTACGGCTCCAGTCCATGGGGATTCAATGCGAATTCGTGGACAATTTCCTCGGTACGCACATCCACCGTTGCTGCTCCGTTATGACAAATGACATAACCGCCAAGCCCGAGCTCGCGCATATACGGAATCGAGCTTCGCGGGGCCCGTCCGGTGCACAGCACGAACTCCGTGCCTTGCTCCGCAATAGCCTGGATCGTCTCGATCGTTCCCGGAGTCAGCACGTGATCGTCCGTGAGCAGCGTGCCGTCAACATCCAAAGCGATCAGTTTGTATTTCATATGTGGTGTCTCTCCTTTCTTTCTCAACCCTCCCCATCCCTCCCTTACCGTAAGGGAGGGGGCCCGAGGGCCTGCTGCCCTCTGGTCTCCCGCAAACGGGGAGAACGTGGGAGTGACTGAGGCGCTCCTACACGCTCCCCCTCCGGGGATCGCTTAACTTTGGCTCGCGGAACGCTTTTCCCCCTTCGGGTACGTCTTACTTGAGGCGCTCCCGGGTTCCCGGGTAAACCGTGCTGCTCATCCCTACTCCTGTCGGCGCACCCGGGCAGGTAAGCACAGCGTTGAGCCGCTTGTCGCCCTACGGGCACGCTCTACTTAAAGCGCTCCTGCTCCAAGGCGAAAACTGCAACGTATGGCTTATTTCCTTCTATTTCGTGCTGCTAAGGCGCTCTCCCTACGGGAATCGCTCACTTGTAGTGCACACCGCTAGTTTGTTCGGGGTACGGCGTGCTTCTTAGCTTCATTCCAGCAAACCCGGCGCTCTCCCTGCGGGAATCGCTCACGGTAGAGCGGATCGTTAGTTACCTTGAGTGCTATTTTTCGCTCCGGGACTCTTGTACGTTCGCAGGGCATTCAACTCGAACTCGGTCAGCTCGCGGAAGGCGCCGAGCGGCAGGGATTTATCAATGACAAGCGGCCCCATCGACAGGCGCTTCAGGTAGGTAACCCGCGAGCCGACGGACTCGAACATCCGCTTAACCTGATGGAACTTTCCTTCCGAGATGGTCAGTTGGATGCGGGAGATGAGTGTGCCGTCCGCTTCTGCGCCATGTTCCAGCACGTTCAGCTCGGCAGGCAGCGTGACATAGCCGTCGTCGAGCTCGACGCCCTCCCGGAACCGGGCGGCTTCTTCGTCGCCGACATGGCCGAGAACTACGGCCTCGTAGGTTTTGGGCACATGCTTGCGCGGGGACAGCAGGTCATGCGCCAATTGACCGTCATTGGTCAACAGCAACAGGCCCTCCGTATCCTTGTCCAGCCGCCCCACAGGGAACGGCGAGAACACCTGAAATTCCGGCGGAAGCAGATCCAGCACCGTTTTCTCCCGGGCATCCTCGGTGGCCGAGATGACGCCGGGGGGTTTATGCAGCATCAAGTACACGAACTCGCGGTAAAAGATCCGCTCCCCGTCCAGCTCCACGACATCTGAAGCGGGATCGCATTGGATACCGCTGTCCTTGATGACCGCGCCGTTTATCGCGACCCGGCCCTGTTTGACGTATTTTTTGATTTCCGATCGCGTTCCATAGCCGAGATGGCCCAAAATTTTATCTAAACGTTGCGTTTTCTTGCCGGTACTCATGTTACGTCCACCTCCAGCCGGCGGGATATTCGTTCTTCAGCAACCCATCCTGCCACTTGCCCCATCCCAGCGAATAATCGTCGACGGCAACCAGTACATATCCTTTCGGGGCGGCGTTCCCCAGGCAGCGAATCCGTTCCGCTTCAATCTGCAGCGTCTCTCCCTTCAGGTAACGAATCGACTCGCCGTCCGAACTGTTCAAATTCAGCACCCGAACCGCCTCTGAAGGAGACAATGCCGTTGCCAAGGGCTGCCCGGGGGTCAATCGACCGTTCCTCACGGTCCCCACATACCAGCCAGGTCGGACGACCTTCAAGCCGTCAAGACGCTCTTTGGGCAGCGGCGACAGGTAGACGTTCCCGCCAAACAACAGCGGCTCTCCCTGCAGCTCCGACAGCTGGAGCTGCTCCCGGGAGAACGCCCGCCAGCTCTCCAGCACCTCCCGTTCATCCACGGGCTTAGGATCACGCCCGGCGCCGGAACGAGACCGCTGCATTTGGCGGGAATCCCGTTTCTCTCGGGAGTTGCGTTCCCATTCCGAGGAGATTATACCATAATCCGCAGCCGGCTCCTGGAAGTTCTTCTCCCCTTGGCGCTCCAGTACGGCGAGAAAATGCCCCTCGCCTTCCACCTTGTGGGGCCAAAGCCGGCCGCAGCCTGCGGTTTGCTCAGCGATCTCCGGCGGGTACATGCGGCCTTCTCCCTGCTCGGCCAGCCATGTCAACCATTCCGGTCGTCCGGGGGAAACCCACGGATCCGGCTGCAGCGGCACAACCCGGAACTCCGGATGCTCCAGCAGAAAGTCCGCGATCGTCGCCTCGTTCTCTTCCGGTGCAAAGGTGCAAGTCGAATACACCATTCTCCCGCCCGGCGCCAGCAGCGCCGCCGCCGACCGCAAGATCTCCCGCTGCATGCCGGCATACTTCCGAATCCATTCCGGTTCCCACAGCCTAGCCATATCTTCGTCTTTCCGGAACATGCCTTCGCCCGAGCAAGGCGCATCTACTAGAATTTTATTAAAAAAATACGGAAAAGCCCGCGCAATTCGCTCCGGCGCTTCTCCCAATACGACCGCGTTTCGCACGCCGTACAACTCGATATTTTTGGCCAGGGCTTTGGTTCGATCCGCGTTAATATCGTTCGTTACCAACAGGCCGCTGCCGCGCAGCTTCGCCGCAATTTGCGTCGACTTCCCGCCCGGAGCTGCGCAGAGATCCAGCACCCGCTCCCCGGGCGTGACGTCCAGCAGCTCCACCGGCGCCATCGCGCTGGGCTCCTGGATATAATACAGCCCGGCATGGTAATACGGATGCTTTCCCGGCTTCGCCAGCTCTTCGAGATAATAGCCTGTTCCACACCAGGGAATCGGCCGCAATTCGAACGGCATGATCTCCCGGAATGCCTCCGCATCCACTTTCAGCGTGTTCACACGGATTCCCGCAAATCGGGGATTGTCATAAGAAGCGGAGAACGCCGCATACTCTTCTTCTCCCAACAGCGCCTGCATCCGCTCGAGAAATACCTTTGGCAGTTGTATTGCCATGCTTGTCCCATCCATTCTTCATCTCTGATCTGATCGCTCTCTACCGCAAAACGCCCGTCTCCCCGACACCGGGGGACGGGCCACCTAACCCAAACCAGCTTGCTAGCGTGCTTTTCTTTGCTCGAGCTTCTGCTGCCGCTCCTCATGCTTCTCTCCGCGTTGCGGCGTCCGTCGTTGCGGAATATTGGGGGCGATGTGCTCCGATGCCCCTTCTACCGCGCGAACCAGCTCCGGGTCCAACAGACGGATCGTTAAATCGTAATAGGTAAACGCTTGAGGATCCCCCTCCGTCAACAGCGCGACATACGCTTCCGTGTCCTGGCGCAGCTTCCCGAGGTCGATGCCAAGCGCCTGCTCCGGGTAAGGAGTCAGCCGCTCTAATGCCGATCGCAGCATTTTCCGGCCGCCGGACAAGTTCCCGCGCCGCGCGTGGAACAAGCCTACGGCAACCTGAAGCAGCCCTTTGTACAGCGGATCGCGCCCCCGCGCCAGCCACAGTTCCTCGAGAACCTCATGGCACTCGAAGTAATCGCGGTCCCGATTGAAGTAGACGAGGTACGCCACGAACAGCGGCTCATAACTCATCCCCGGGCTCCTCCACCTTTTTGTGCTGCTTGATGAGCCCCTTCACCTCGCCCAGCAATTGCTTCAGTCCCTCGAAATCCTTCTGCTCCCACAGCTGATTGAACCGCTCCTGAGCTTCGATCGCCTCCGATACCAGATGGTAAAAATACAATTGGTGAATCGAGGCAAGCACCGAGGAGACGATGTTGGAATCGTCCTCAAAGCTCTTCTGCGCAACTAAAATTTCCTGGCGGATGCTGGACATTTCGTTGTCGAGTACGAACGCGGCTTCTGCGGCTTTCTTCAGCCGGCCCCGCATCTCTTCGGGCAGACTTTCCCGGTACTTGTAATTCAGGGAGTGCTCGATGGTCGCCCAGAAATTCATCGCCAGCGTGCGAATCTGGATTTCGGCCAGCACTTCCTTTTGGCCGAGTGCGGTCTGCACCGGGTATTCCACGATCATATGAAAGCTGCGATACCCGCTCTCTTTATA
Organism: Paenibacillus phocaeensis; assembly: GCF_900021165.1. GTDB lineage: Bacteria > Bacillota > Bacilli > Paenibacillales > Paenibacillaceae > Fontibacillus > Fontibacillus phocaensis. The sequence continues at coordinate 166,155 of NZ_FCOQ01000030.1, forward strand.
ATTCGTAATATAGTCTTTCTCGTATAGCACCTTGAGGTCTTTGCGCATCCGGATATACTCCGCTACCCGGCGGATATCCTCCACGAACTGGCACATAATCCGGATGCCGGCGATATCTTCAATCCCGGTCTCCAGGTCCTCCAAAGCGACGTTTAAGCGTTTCGCCTTATCCAGGATGCTGGATATTTTCTTGACCCGACCGGTCACGAATTCGATCGGCGCGTACTCTTCGCGTTTCTTCAGCTCGGAGCGCATCGTCTTGAATTTGACCTTCAGTTCTTCAACAGCTTGTTCATATGGAAGCAAAAATGTTCCCCAATCCCTACTGTCCATCCTTATGCCTCCTGTCTTCTGTCCCGGCTCGAATTCAGCCGTCCCGCTTACCGGTGATCCGCGCCAACCGCCTCGGAAATATGGCGATAGCCGTCCCGGCGCAGCAACTCCCGCAGGCCGCGGTGCAGCTTGCGGTTGATCTCCGGACCTTCATAGATCAGTGCGGTATAAATTTCAACTAAACTGGCGCCGGCACGGATTTTGGCGTAGGCATCTTCCGCCGTGAAAATCCCGCCCGAGCCGATGATCGGCAGCCGGCCGCCCGTCTGTCGGTAAACGCGGGAGATGATCTCCGTCGATCGCGCGCCCAGCGGCTTGCCGCTCAGGCCTCCGGTTTCCCTGGCGTTCGGGTGAGTTAACCCGTCCCGGGACAACGTCGTATTCGTGGCGATCAAACCTGAAACGCCGCTGTTTTGGATGGTATCGACCATGTATTCCAGCTCGTCAAAGCTGACGTCCGGCGCGATCTTGACCAGCACCGACTTCGATTTGCCGTGCCGCTCCGCTTCAGCCGCCATTCGGTCCGTTACGGCGGTCAACAGCGAAGCCAGCTCGTTGCCATGCTGCAATTTACGCAAGTCCGGCGTGTTTGGTGAACTGATGTTCACAACGAAAAAATCGGCTGCTTCGTATAAGGCCGAGATACATTTCTCATAATCGCGGTAAGCTTCTTCGTTGGGTGTCATTTTATTCTTGCCGATATTGACGGCAATCGGAATCGGACGGCGCTTCAGCGACTGCAGCCGCCTCGCCATCGCCTCCGTGCCGCGATTGTTGAAGCCCATCCGGTTGATCAGCGCCTCTTCGGGAGGCAAGCGGAACAACCTTGGCCGATCATTGCCAGGCTGCTCCAGCGGCGTTACCGTGCCCACTTCCATAAATCCGAAGCCAATCGCGGAAAAACCCGGCACCGCATCGGCATTTTTATCAAGACCGGCAGCTAACCCCACCGGGGAAGGAAAATGAATTCCGAATAAGTCCGCCGCCAGCTCCGGCGTTTCCGGCACGCCGTACATCCCGCGTAAGAGAGGAATCATTCCGGGGACGGCAGCAGCAGTATGTAATCCATCGATAACGAGATGATGGGCATTCTCCGGATCCATCCGGAAAAACACCGGCTTTCCCAATGTGCGATATAACACGTTATGCAGTTCACTCCGATCTTACGCTTTACATGAATTTACTATTATCAGTTTATCCGTTTCCGTTGGAAAAGAAAAGTTTAACCTGAACGGTACGTGAAAGAAACAACAAGGTGATGGAATTTTACGATGAAAGCCGTTACAATAAGGGGGAAAGCACCTCCAAAATCGCTTCAGACTAGGTTAGAGAGGGGAAATGTATATGTCAACCAAACGCAAACCGCCTACACTCCAGCAAAAAAAGGACGAGGTCAACAAGAAAGCGCTGATCTGGTCGATTTCCATCGTCGCCGCGCTCGTCATCGTGACCGCCGTCCTTTTGATCGTGACCTGAACTAGTCCAGCCAGTGGTATGTGCGGTGGGGATTGGTCTGATCCTGTCTGTCGCCCAAGGCAAAACGCTCTGCCGGGACGTTCTTCAGCTTCGGCAAAATCCCCTCCCCGATCCTCACCTTCGTCCCCTTCGGGACGAGATCGAACAGCTCTTCGACATCCTTCTTGCCCATCCGGATACAACCGAGCGACTCGTCCTTTCCGATACTGTCCGGCTCATTCGTTCCGTGAATCGCGTAATTCGTATCCGACAGCTGCATGCCGCGGCTGCCAAATTCTCCGTCATCCCTGCCGTTCGGGTTAACCACCTTCTCCGAAATGGCGAACGTGCCCTCCGGCGTCCGGTCGCCGCCAAGCCCTACCGAGTAACTCCGCAGCAGCACATTCCCGCTGACGACCGCCAGTTCATATGTTTTTGTATCCACGATAATCTCATAGGGCTCGGCAAAAAACGGCCGCTGTCCCGGAGCCATCCCCTCCGCGAGCGTTGCTTCCGCGCCCCCTTCACCGGTCGCCGCGGCGGAGCCGTTGCTCTTCAACTGTTCCAGCAGCGGGCCAAACGCCTGGACCATCGTCGGATCCGTCCCGGCGATCCAATTGTCGGGGAACGGCCCGGCCAAATCCTGCAGGCTGGAAGGCCAATCTCCCTTGGCCTGCTTGTAGTGGATCATCGCCGAGGACAACACGCCCAGCGATTCCTGCTGCGGAATCCACTGCCGCGCGCCTTGCTGCAGCGCGGCCGGATCCGGCGGCGTACACTCACATGCCGCCGGATCATAGGCTTGGAGCGTCGTCCGTCCATCGTCCGGACTTTGCTCCAAGCCGAACACGACGGGCAGGTCGTCCGACCAGACCAGCCAGTCGCCGGCCCGCTCCATGCCAAGCGCAGCGGCATGGAGCGGGGCAAAGTCGGTTTGCCGCTGCAGCGCGAGCAAACCGCCCACGGCCTCCGCCTGCGTCCCTGCGGGATCGCGGCCGTAGCCGACGGCGGTAAACGCCGGCCCCGGGAAGGCCGGCGTCGCCGGGGGCGTGCCTCCGC
>NZ_FCOQ01000031.1 GCF_900021165.1 Paenibacillus phocaeensis
CTCCGAGATCGGCGCCGGCCGAATCCGGCACCATCGCCGGTCGATCTCCCGGCGCATGGGCCGAAGGAATCCAGATCAGCAGCGCGATTAACAACGCCAGGCTGAGCTTGCGCAGGAACCGGCCTCGCTTCTCTCGCCGGTGCGTCTCCTTCATCAGCCCTTCTTTGTAGCCGGACAACACCTCTTCCGGAAGCGGGATTTTGCTGGATTCAAACGCTTCGTACACGTTGCCCGCCTGAATATAGCAATAATGCGCTTTCCCCGCTTGTCCGGCGGCTTCATATTCTTTGCCTAGCAAATACCAGGCCATTTTATTGTTTGGGTGGTTTTCCACGTATTTTTTAAGATAAGCCGAGTTCCCCATCATTTCCTCCATGCCAGAGTAGTCGCGAAATCACCAATATTTACTTATATCGGCAGAGCGAACGACGATGCTAACCCAATATTCGCCAATCCCGCATTTTTGCGACTTAGTACCTACCCAGCAGGCCCGGTAGCCCTCGCCCCCCCTCTTTGCAGAATAATCCCTTTCGATCAGGAGAGACCCGCTCTAGTTCCCCGGGAACTAGAATGTAGAGTATCCAATCCACCCGTACTCGCATAAAAAAGAGCGCCCCCCGCCATAACGGCGTTGGGGCGCTCCTTGAACCCATTATTCCAAGGTTTAGCCTTCTTTATTGAATGGCTCATCCGCAATTTTGATCGAATCCGTCGGGCAGCCGTCGCAAGCGTCCTGGAGATCGTCGTACAGATCTTCCGGAATCTCCGTAACCCCGCGATTGCCGTCTTCGCCGTAGATGACTTCGGCCAAACCCTCATCGTCATAATCGTAGATATCCGGTGCTGTCGCGCCGCAAGCGCCACAAGCGATGCAAGTGTCTTTCTCAACCCAAGTATATTTCGCCATCTCTTATCTGCCTCCTGAATAAACGGTACGAGTCCGGTGTTTTTATATCACCATGACCAATATAATATAAATAGTTTGCAATTTCAATGCGTTTTCCGTATTATTCCAATTCCAATACGTGATCATTCCTTGGCCGAACGAGGACCATCCGATTCATCGCTTCGGTTCTCACGAAGAAAATCGGTCTGCAGGGAAGTCCCGCGAATCCGATGATTCCGGATCAAAGCCGACGGATCGTCGGTAAGCATTCCTGCTGTCAGCACGGCATCTTCGCCGAACTTGTCCCTTAGCATATCCATCGTACGCGTTAACGACTCCTTCTTAGGCTGCTGTTCATAATCGAACAGATCCAGCTGCAGTGCGGATTCCTCCTTGGGAACCAAATTTTGCAGCGTGATGCCAAGGAGTCGAACCGGCTTGTCTTCGCTCCAATGGCGGCGGTACAGCTCGCAGGCCTCGCGGTAAATGTCCTCCGCTTGTTCGGTTACCGTATCGAGGCTTTGCGATCGGGTGATCGTCTTCATGTCCGGGGTGCGGATCGTAATCTGAATCGTCTGTGCCATCAGGTTTTGCCGCCGCAGCCGCCGAGCCACTTGATCCGCCACGTTCAACAGCACGCGTTGCACTTCCTCCATCCGGCTGATATCGCGCGGCAGCGTGGTGGTGTGGCCGATCGATTTGTTCTTCTCGCGTTCGTCGCTCACCGGTGAATCGTCCAGGCCGTTGGCTGCCCGCTTCATCCATGAACCGGACACCCCAAAGCGCTCGATCAGCTTCCGTTCATCGGCAGCCGCAAGCTGCCCGATGGTGTAGATGCGCATCGTCTTCAGCTTCTCCGCCGTCTTGCGGCCGATCCCAAATAAATCGCTGCACGGCTTATCCCATAGCAGCTTCGGCACGTCTCTGATGCGCAGTACGGTAACGCCGTTCGGCTTCTTCATATCCGATGCCATCTTGGCCAGCAGCTTATTGGGAGCGATCCCAATTGAACAAGGAAGCCCCAGCTCCTGGCGGATCCGCTGCTGGATTTCATGGGCAATCTCCAGCGGGGTGCCAAATTGCTTGGAACCGGTGATATCCAGGTAACATTCGTCGATGGAGACGGCCTGCAGGAGGGGGGTATATTCATAGGCGATGTCCATAAACGCTCGGGAATACTTGCGGTACAGGTGGAAATCCGGCTGAATGACGATAAGCTCGGGACATTTCTTCAGCCCCTGGCTGACGGTCATCCCGGTCGATACCCCCATTTTGCGCGCAGTATACGAGCAGGTGACGATCACCCCTTTGCGCAGCTCCACACTTCCGGCGACAGCCGTAGGGCGGTTCCGATATCGGTCGGGTTCTTCCGCCTCATGAACCGAACAATAGAAAGCGTTCATATCGACATGCAAAATGACTCTTCCCCGGGCAGGGTAATAATCAGCGGTATCTCTCACTTTCGTCCCCTCGTTTATCATACGTTACTCCTAACTTCAGCATACCCGTCTGCGGATAGCCGGTCAACCTGGACCGATGCCAATCTTAAAAAAGCGTGTTACATTTAAAATGTTGGTGTTATAATTATTAATTAAAAACTAAACATGCGGTGAGAGCTAACCACCCTCATACCTTGCCAAAGGGGGATACTTCGATCATGTCAAAGCCAATATCCATCTTCGACACAACCTTGCGCGACGGTACTCAAGGCGAGGGAATCAGCCTGTCGGCGGACGACAAGCTGAAGATCGCCAGAAAGCTGGACCAGCTTGGGGTCCATTATATTGAAGGTGGAATTCCGGGCAGCAATGGGAAAGATATCGAATTCTTCAAGCGGGTCAAGGAGCTGCAATTGCAGGCTAAGATCACCGCTTTTGGCAGCACGCGCCGCAAAGACAGCCTGGCTGAACATGACGCCAACCTCAACCGAATGGTGGAAGCCGGCGTTCAGGCCGCGACACTGGTCGGGAAATCGTGGGATTTCCATGTGCATACCGCCTTGCAGACCACCCTGGAAGAAAACCTCGCCATGATCTTCGATTCGATCGCTTATCTGAAGCGGCAGGGTCTTGAAGTTATTTTTGACGCGGAACATTTCTTTGACGGGTATAAGAACAACCCCGACTACGCGCTGTCCGTCATGCGCAAAGCAGGGGAGGCCGGCGCCGACTGGCTGGTCATGTGCGACACGAACGGCGGCACGATGCCGCATGAGGTATACGATATCGTCAGCGCATTGTCCGGAGCGATCCCCGGCGCGAAGCTGGGCATCCATACCCACAACGATTGTGAGCTGGCCGTTGCCAACTCGCTCAGCGCCGTACGTGCCGGAGCGACGCAGATCCAAGGCACCATGAACGGCTACGGCGAGCGCTGCGGCAATGCCAACCTCTGCTCGATCATCCCGAATCTGCAGTTGAAACTGGGGTACGAGGTACTCGAGGCTGATCGTCTGAAGCAGTTGACCATGACCGCCCGGTACATCAGCGAAATCGCCAACGTGCATATGCCGGTGAACCAACCGTACGTCGGGAACGCCGCGTTCGCCCATAAAGGAGGCATCCATGTCTCCGCGATTCTCCGCGACTCGCGGACGTACGAGCACATCGCTCCCGAGCTGGTCGGCAACCGTCAACGCGTGCTTGTGTCTGAGCTGGCCGGACAAAGCAACATCCTGTCCAAAGCGCAGGAGATGGGAATCGATTTCGATCCCGAGAACGAGAACACCAAGCAAGTCATCGCCAAAATCAAAGATTTGGAGCATCAGGGATATCAATTCGAAGGAGCGGACGCATCGCTCGAACTACTGCTGCGTCAAGCGAACGGCGATTTGAAGGAACTGTTTGTCTTCGAATCGTTTAAGATGCTGGTGGAGAAAACCGCGGACCGGCCCGTCGTCTCCGAAGCCTTCGTCAAGCTGAAGATTGACGGGGCAAGCGTCTACACCGCGGCCGAAGGCAACGGTCCGGTCAACGCGCTGGACAATGCGCTCCGCAAAGCCTTAATCACTTACTATCCGGGCTTGAAAGAGATGCATCTGTCCGATTATAAGGTGCGCGTACTCGACGATAAGGACGCCACCGCTTCGAAAGTGCGCGTGCTGATCGAATCTCAGAATTTCCATAACTCCTGGAACACCGTCGGCGTCTCCAGCAACGTCATCGAAGCGAGCTGGGAAGCGCTCGTCGACAGTATTCGTTACGCCCTGCTGGGGCAGACGAAGCGGGAGGACTACGAAGAGATCCCTTCCGCCGGATGGGGACTGGTCAACCACTAAACATCATACAGCACGAAAGGCCCGACACCCCGTGCTCATACGGGGGTCGGGCCTTTCTCGTTAAATCAAGTTCTTGATCTTGGCTTCCAGCTCCTCGGGGGGGATAACCCCTACGATGACCTCGCGGATAACCCCTTGTTCGTCAATCAGCACGTTCGTCGGAAAAGCAATCCCGTTAAATTTCCGGTAAAGCTCCTCCTTCTCGTCCAGAAGAACCGGGAAGGTGTAGCCATATTCCTTGACGAAGGCTTTGGCCTCGTCCAGCTTATCGTATAACGTGACATTGACGGCATAAATGTCCAGGGAATCCTTGTATTTCTCAGCCAACGCCTTCAGCTCGGGCGCCTCCTCCTTGCACGGGTCGCACCACGAAGCCCAGAAGTTCAGCAGCAGGACCTTATCCCGCTTGCCTCCTACCTCGTACGTCTTCCCGTCCAATCCCGGCAAAGAGAAAGCCGGCGCAGCCGTTCCCGGCTTCGGCGCTCCTTCTGCCGCCATCGCGCTCAGAGAAGGTTCTTTACCGCTCTCCTTGGAGCCGCTGTTGAAGCCCGCAAACCAACCCTCCTGGCCTCCCCGGTCCAGCAAGGCGATCGCTAGCAGCACCAACAACGCCGCTATGACCCATCGATTACGTTTCATTTTGTGTCCGTCCTTTGTATGCCGTTATCTATTAGATAGGTTTACCGTACATATTGTACCCTTTTTTAACGATTTGTTACAATGGATCGAGAAAAAGATCAAGCTGATTTACTGAACGGAGGCTCGCAAAATGGATCCGCTGTGGATCGTACCGCTGGACATTCAAGACGAAATACTGCTAGACGGGCAACGCCGATACCCGGAGGAAGCCTGCGGCCTGCTGTTCGGAACGTTCGACGGCCGCAGGGGAACAATCGAACGTTATTTATCCGTTTCGAATCACGCCGAGGCCCCGCAACACGCTTTTGAGCTGGATCCAGCCGTCTGGGTCCGGAGCTGCTTCGATCCGCAATTGCTCGGCGTCTATCATACCCATCCCGGCACGCCGCCGCTGCCTTCACCGGAGGATCTGCGCCAGTTGCCGAATTTTGCGGCCCGCGTTAAATTGTACCTGATTGGAGGGCGGCCGGCCCCGACAAAGAAGCCGCCCGGCAAACCGGACGGCTTGATACTTCAGGCTTATGGCATTGATGCGCAAGACGGCGGTTATGTTCTAAGGCCAATCAAGATTCGGGAGAGCCCGACGGCAGATGAACCCTAATCCATCCGGAAGGGAGGTTATGTCCTGCTTAAAAAAGTGTACAGGTCACCTAATGTCAAGACATTTTGCTCCTTCAGCTTCTCGATCAGCGCCGTCCATAAACGAGCCGTCATCTTGGAATCCTCAAGCGCATGATGACGCTGGGTTACCGGAATCCCGTACACCTCCAGCCATTCATCCAAGCCGCCGGAGATTCGCCGTTCCGGCTCCAGCTTCCGGGCGATCATCATCGTGTCAAGCACCCGGTGTCCGAGATGGGCTTTGGTTGTTTTCCATAACGCCACGTCCAGAAAGGCTTTATCATGTGCACTGCCGTGAGCCACGAGCACCCGGTCATCGACGAACGCCATGAACTCGCGCAGCGCCTCGAGCAAAGTTGGAGCCGACTGGGCCATCTCCGGAGTGATTCCGGTTAACTCGATGATCCGCTCGGGAATTTGGCACGCCGGTTTGGCGAGCGAGTAATACACTTCATCGCTGATCCGCTCCCCCTCCACCTTGACGGCTCCGAAGGACAGGATTTCATCCCCGTAATGGTAGTGAAATCCCGTTGTTTCCAAATCGAAGACCGCTGTTTTCAGTTCACTTAACGGAACGTGAAGCGTCTCCGGACGGCGCTGCCCTTTGGTTAATGAACGAACGAACGCGATTTGCTGCGCGCTGGGGGCGCCAAGCATCGAGGCGATCCTTGGCGACACTCCGCCGCCCTTAAAAGCATCCCAAAAACCACCATTCCCCTTCATCGGTTCTTTCATAACCATTTCCTTTCCGCATACCGGTGCTGCCTTTGGAGTGTGCGGTACATGACCTTGACCGTACTGAGCGATTCCCGCAGCTCGCGCCGGAGCTCCTTCTGCTTTAACATGTCTTGAGGCAAATAGTGGGTGCCTGTCAGCAAGCCGTCCTCGATCTCAGGCGGGACAAGAGATCGAAGCTTCACCGCCGTGTCGAACGCACGACTGCAAGATTCCAGCCACCGGGTCGGCACCGCCTCAAGCTGAACCAACTGGGATATTCGTTCCCAGGTAGACGAGGCTTCGATCCCGTATTGCAAAGCCAAATAACGCACGGCATTTACGATCGGGATGTAAAGCCCGTATTTGACATCGAAGTCCCCGGCATGTTCGCCGCTTTGCTCGGTGATGACTTGCCCCAAAATATTCAGCGCCGCCTTATGTCGGACCGTATTTCGCAGGATAGCCGTCACGACATCGCGATCGCTGCCCTGCTCCGCCTCCACGATCCTCTTCATCGTCCGGCGCAAGTCAGCTGTCAGCACCGCATCCCCGCAGATATGACGCATATCGGCGGCAATCATCATATACCTTACCTGCTCCCATGCCAGAACCTCCCGCCATTCCTGCAGTTGCCTCTCCCACGAAGCAAGATTGCCGCGCCACAACGGATTGGATACCATCACGCGGCCAGGACAAGGGGGATAGCCGACCTGTTCGAGAATCTCCGACAGCTTGTGACCAAAGCGTTCAAAGTAAGCTGCCAGCTGCTCTTCGTCGCCTTCTCCGTAAATCAAGCCGTTATCCTGATCGCTCCACAACGTGGGTTCCGCCCGGCCCGCACTCCCAAAAGCAATAAATGCATAATGCGAAGGAGGAGGGCCGAAGCCCTCCCGGATCAATTCTTCTTCGCAGCATCGACAAGCTTGGGTCATGACGGCATCATGCAGGTCCGAGACCTCGCGGTTCCACGTTTGGACCGGCATCGATGTCAGCTGGCTATACAAGCGATTCTGCTCATCGATTCTGGCCGCCCTCAGCAAACCGGGAGTTGCGGCAGACCGGATCGCGCTTAAGCTTGAGTTGTTCATGGCCGTGTCATGACTCATAACCCCAACTTCCTTTCCTCTATCCTAAAAGTTATTCGGCAGGGATGCCGGACGAAGTGGTTTTGTTCAGCAGGTTCATTTGCTCCGGATAACCGTAGGTGCCATGCTCGCTGATATCGAGACCCATGGTTTCTTCTTCTTCAGTAACGCGAAGGCCCATCGTCCATTTCATGATCCCCAGGATCAGGAAGGACAGCACCAGTACGAAGGCAAACGTTCCGATCACCCCGAGCACTTGAACGCCCAATTGCCCGAAGCCTCCGCCATAGAACAAGCCCGCTTTGCCTACACCCGTTGTTTCCGCCAGCTCAGGCGTTGCGAACAGACCCGTGGAGACCGCTCCCCACACCCCGGCGATCCCGTGTACGGAGAAAGCGTAGATCGGATCGTCCAATCCTGCACGTTCAAACCATCTTGCTGTAAAGAAGGTCAGGATACCAGCAACCGCCCCGATAACGACCGCTGCCCAAGCATCAACGAAAGCGCAGGAGCCCGTGATTGCTACCAGTGCAGCCAAAACGCCGTTCAGCATGCTCGGAATGTCCGATTTCCCCATGACCGCCCAGGAGATCAGCAGGGCAGCCACCGCGCCGGCAGCAGCAGCCAGGTTGGTCGTCATCAGGACATAGCCGAAGAATCCGTCGCCCAATGGAGTTAAAGCACTCCCCGGGTTGAAACCAAACCAGCCAATCCACAGGATAATGACCCCGAGTACGGTCAACACTTGGTTATGGCCGGGAATATTGTTGGGTTTGCCATCTTTATTGTATTTGCCAAGGCGCGGTTTAAGCAGAATGGTTGCCGCAAGCGCCGCTGTAGCACCGGTCAAGTGAACAACCGTCGATCCCGCGTAGTCTTGCATTCCCAGATTGCCAAGCCAGCCGCCGCCCCACACCCAGTGAGCTACGATCGGATAGATCAGCACGATAAAGATGGTACCGAAGATGATATATACGCTAAGCTTGGCGCGTTCCGCCATCCCGCCGCATGCGATTGCCAGCGATACGGCCGCAAACGCCATTTGGAACAGGAACATCAGATTTAAAGGTACGCCGATTTCAGAGAATACGCTAAAGGAACCAATATCTCCTTCGCCCCCAAACAGAAAGCCGGTTGTCCCCAGGAAGCTGTTGCCGTCACCGAAGGCGAAACCGAAGCCAATCAGCCACCAAGCAAGAACGGATATTCCTAAAGTAAGGACCGTCTTGCCGGCGACATGCCCCGCATTCTTCATTCGAACCGTACCTGCTTCCAGCAAAGCGAAGCCAGCTTGCATAAAGAACACCAGCATAGCTGCGACGAATACGAACAGCGAATTCAGGCCCAGCTCCAGCACTGGAGCCGTCACCTCTCCCTCCGCGGCAAATGCCGAAACCGGAAAAGCAAATGATGCGAGAAAAATGAGTACACCGTAAAGCCACTTCTTCTTCATCTTTAACACTCCCCTAATGTTAAGTTTCCTTACACAAAATGAATTGTTAAAGTGATTATAAGACGAAAGAAGCAGATATGACAATAGTTTTTTTCAAAAAAAGCGATATCCCGCATTTAATCTATCATAATATGTTAGGTTTATTTGTAGTGTCTTTATAGTTACTGATAAAAATAAAGCATAACGTTTGACTGTATGCTTGTTGTTAAGTATCATGAGGATAAATAGAATAGATATAGAAGCAATTTTTTGGATCTCTCGGAAGAGGTGATGGAATTGGAGTAAATAAACTATACCGGATCGGAGAATTGGCCAAAGCAGCCGATGTCAGCGAGCGAACGATTGATTATTACACGAAGCTCGGATTGATCTCTCCGGAGAAGCGCACCCAGACCAACTATCGTTTATACAGTGCTGAAACCTTGACCAGGCTGGAACGTATTAATCAAATGAAACAGGAGAAATATACGTTGGAAGAGATTCGCGAGAAGCTGGACCAATGGAATCGCGTGACCCCCGAAGAACAAGTCACGGTGAAGCTGAGTTCGTTGGAGCTTCACATGCAGCAGCTGGAACGCGAGGTCAAAGAGTTGGAGCCGCTTATTTCCAGCTTGCAGCCCAACCAGGCCAAACGCGCTTTCGCCAATTTATTGCCGCAAAGTCTGGCCTGCATGGAAGCGATCCGGCTGTTAATGAACCACGGACCTTTTTCCTAACCTATATTTCTACTCAACCTCTGTTTGCATCCTTGACAACTAATTCATTTGGAGGAATGATTCATGTATTCAGACGTGATGCTCATCCCGATTCTGTTGGCATTCGGGCTCTCCCTGTGGGCGCAGTTTCGGGTCAAAGGTACTTTTAACAAATGGGCGAAGGTGTCGAACCTTTACGGCTTAACCGGACATGACGCCGCCAGACGCATGCTGGATGCCAACGGCCTCTATGATGTTCCGATCGAGCCGGTACGCGGTGCCCTGACAGACCACTATGACCCGATTCACCGTGTGGTCCGTCTGTCCGAGCCGGTGTACTACGAGAGTTCGATATCCGCCGTTGCGGTTGCCTGTCACGAAGTCGGACACGCAATTCAGCACAAGCAGAAGTACCCGATGCTGGTGCTTCGCCATCGGATGTTCCCGCTGGTGAACTTCGCATCCGGCGTCGCCCCCTTCTTGCTGTTAGCCGGCTTTCTCTTTGGCGCGCTGAACTTGATCGGACTCGGGATTATCTTCTTCTCCGCCGCCGTCTTGTTCCAGATCGTCACGCTGCCGGTCGAATTTAACGCCAGCAGCCGAGCCCGCAAGGTGATGCTTGAACAGGGCTTTATCTCCCCGAATGAGTCGCGCGGGGTTGGCAAAGTATTAAACGCTGCCGCTTTAACTTACGTGGCCGCTGCTTTGATCTCGATTCTGGAGCTGCTTCGCTACATTTTGATCTTCACCAGCAACCGCGATTAATCAGCAGATCAGACAAAAGGCTGCACGATCCCGAGCCCATTGGCTCGGATGCGTGCAGCCTTATTTTTTCGTTCTTCATTTCAGGAAACGTTTACATAACTAATCAATCACTGACTCGGCGGCGTATCGATCTGAAGCCCAAAGTATTCCAGCAGGAAGACGCGGAACGACTGCGCTACAAGCGGCAGCTTCTCGTCCGCCCGGTGGATCAGCCCAATCGTGCGCGTGACCTTCGGCTCGGAGATGCGCACGCGAATCGGCTGGAGCGTGAAGCTCTGAAACAGCGCCATCTCCGGCAGCAGGCTTACGCCCATTCCGGCCGCAACCAGCCCCCGGATCGTATCGGTCTCTTCGCCCTCGAAAGCGATTTTTGGCGTGAATCCCGCTTCCAGACAGGCATGCCAAACAATCGGCCGAAGCGAATACCCCTTGCTGAACAAGATGAATTTCTCATCTTTGAGCTGGCTGAGCTTGATGCTTTGCTCGCCTGCCAAAGGATGACCCGGCGGAAGGATCGCCACGAGGTCCTCGGTCAACACCACATTCCCGGTCACCTGATCATGATTTTCCGGAAACGGAGAGATAAAAGCCAAGTCCACTTCGCCGGACACGACATCACGGATTAATGTTGGATAAGTCCCTTGTCTGAAACGAAACTTCACGTTAGGATATAGCTTGCGGAATTCCGCCACCACGCTGGGAATCATATGGATGCCCAGACTGTTCGGGAAACCCAGACGGATTTCCCCCTGCTCCGGATCAAGAAATTCGTGCACCTCGCTCACAGCCCGGTCGAGATCCTTCAGAATCATCTCCACCCGGCTGCAGAACAGCTGCCCCACTGCAGTAAGATGGAGATTCCTGCCCTTCTGCATAAACAAATTAACGCCAAGCTCCTGCTCGAGTTGGTGAATTTGCCGGCTTACCGCCGATTGGGCGACGTGCAGCTCCTCGGCAGCCTGAGTCACGTGCTCTTTCCTCGCCACTTTTACAAAATATTGCAGTTGTCTTAATTCCACGAATCTGATCGCTCCATTTCGCATGTGCTCCGAACATTGAACCTTAAATCCAAGTAGCTAGAATAGTCTAAATTTAATGTACCATTTACACTCCTTTGGTTCAACGCCGTTTTAACAACCGGATGATCAATCCGTAGATAAAGAACCCGCCGACGAGCCCACCAAGATGAGCCGCTAGGTTGATTTGCGGTACCAATACCGAATAGATCACCCCGATAATTAGAAGGCTGTACAGCGTCTTACGCGAACTTTCATCCATCAGCTGCCGCTGCAGCAGGGCAATGTAAAGAAATGCGCCATAGACGCCATAGACGGCTCCTGACGCCCCAACGGCGATATAGGCTTCCGTACCAACCGGGTGAAGCCCCATGCTGATCAGATTCCCGACAAGCCCGCTGCTCAGATAGAGCAATCCGTACCGCCACCAGCCCAGCAGCCGCTCCAGAGGCGGGGCGAACACCAGAATGGCGAAGGAATTCGAGAACAGATGGTCGAACCCCCGGTGGAGGAACATGGAGGAGAGCAATCGCCAGTGCTCGCCGGCTAACTGCGGGTGATTGTTCAGCGCCCCAAACTTGAGCAGCGTATAGGGATTAGTTGAACCTCCATTCACCGCCAGCACGATAAACATGATGATATTGGCGGCCAGGAGCAAACACGTCACGGGATAATACCGCAGGTAACTTCTCCAGTTTTCGTATCTTATGAAAATCATCGGAACCCTCCTTGCGTTTGTTTTTCCTAATGTTGGACATTTTCTTTTCAAAACGATTATAATTAAATTTGATTGAATAAATCCATCTGTCTAGGAGGAAATGAACATGGCCCAAGAACGCGCAAATGTAGCTACTTTTAAAGGCAACCCGATCACATTGATCGGTCCGGAACTCAAAGTCGGCGATACCGCTCCGGATTTCCGCTTGAATAAAAACCTGCTGGAAGAAGCAACTCTGCAGGACTATGCCGGCAAAATCAAGCTGATCAGCGTGGTCCCTTCGCTCGATACGGGCGTCTGCGACGCGCAAACGCGCCGCTTTAATCAGGAAGCCGCAGGTCTTGGAGAAGACGTAGTCGTGCTGACCGTCAGTGCGGACCTTCCTTTTGCGCAAGCCCGCTGGTGCGGCGCCGCCGGCGTCGACCGGGTAATTACCTTGTCGGATTATAAAGACAATTCCTTTGGCCAAGCCTACGGCGTCCTTATCAAAGAGTTCGCGCTCGACATGCGTGCCGTGTTTGTCCTGGATAAGGACAACAAGATTCAATACGTGGAAGTCTTGAAGGAAATGACCGAGCATCCGGATTACGAAAAACCGGTGGCCGCTGTTAAAGCGCTGCTCTCTTAATTCCAGAGCCCAAAACGAAAAGCGAGTAGGAGAGGATTCTCCTGCTCGCTTTTTTTGCATTGCCCAACGGATTTTACGAGTTCGAAGATACCTTATGCGCCGCCAGCTTCTTGTCCAGTACGGCAAAGAGCTGGAGAATATTGCGGTAATTCGCCCCCAGGTCGCCCATGGATCCGCGGGTCGCCGAGTAAATATCGATGGCGCTTCGCACCGGACCGGTGGAGACGATCGAAACGGTGATATCCATCACGCGCCCCAGGCTGGTCCGTTTCTCCAACGTAATCTCGCCAACAGAGGGTACTTCGTGAAGTACTTTATAACCGGGGATTTTCTTCAGGGTCGAGGAGACTTCCTCCCAGCATTTCTCTTTGGACAATGAATAATACCTTGTTTTGAGTTCCGGCACCTTCGCGCGGTCGCTGGTTCCTTCCTGACTGCGAAAAATGCCGGTAAGCGTTCTCTTGAATGACAACTGTGCTTCCTCCTTCACGATCCTGGCCCCCCTTTACATGGGGATGCGTCTTCTTTCTTCTAGTTTAACATTCTTGGCAGACAAACAAAAGCGAGCATGCGCATTTCGGCGCAAACAAAAAAGCACCTTGTCCCTTTCCGCTAAGAAAAGAGTACAAGGTGCCGTTCACATGCGAATCATAGACCCGCCTATGCCGTCCGATTACATTATCTCGAACCTGCACCCGCAGGTGGGTGACCGCAGCGACGAGTTTGAAGTCCCCTCATCCGATGGATAGGGCCTTTCAGCGGCGGCGCAATATAGGTCTCCCGAGATAACCGTCATTGGTTCAAAATAACTGAAACCGAAACGCACATCGCAGGACGTAAGCCTATTATACGGCTTCATTAAGCAAATGTAAACTCACCGAACAAGGAAGATGCTGGGAAATGCTTGGCGTTTAATCCTTCTCTTTCTCTTCGCTTGTGGGCAGATCAAGAGCCATATCCTCGTCGTCCTGCGCGTTGCTGCTGGTCTGCGTATCATCAGCCTGGCGCATCCGCTCGACCTTCTCCTGGATCTTGTTATAAGCGATGTAGAAGTTGTAGAAGGCGACGAAAGCCGTCAAGCTGCCGAATCCGAAGAAGATCAACCAGCCGAAGCGCAAGGTCAGGAAGCCAAGCACGCCTGCGCAAATCAGCGTGGACAAGGTCCGGAATGGCCGAAGAATGGTAAACAGGATGGCGTTCTTAATCAACTGAATCGCACCCAAATGGTAATGCGCTACCAGTGAAAAGAAATTGAACAACGACAGGAACAGGATCAGCAGGAAGAACAGCATCACCATGCCGATCATCTGCAAATTGTTCATTTGATTCATGTACACTTCGTAATCCACATACATAATCGCGAACAAGAGCGTATAGAAAATACCGCCGATCATGCTTTGCTTGTAGTTTTCCTTGTACCCTTTGAAGTACACTTTAATTATGCTCAGGTCACTTTCCCCCATCACCCATTTCCGGGTCACCGAAAATAAAGCGGCCGTTGCCGGGAATAGTGTAAACGGTGCCAAAATGCCCATAACCCAAATCGTAAGCGTCTCCGGCTGAGGAGTTGGTGTCTGCAGCAGCAGCAGCAGCTTCATCGCCAGCACGATCATAAACGGCGATGAGCACAACAACCACAACAGATTGCTGCCGGCAATTCGCATAATCCATTCGGTAATTTTATAGAATCCACCCATTAACCCTTTGTATTCCAAGTAAAGTTCCCCTCTCAAGCATTGTATAGTGCAATCGCTTTGCCTATCTTAACTATACATGATTCGTCCAGCTCGTTCCAGCGCCTAATTTGCACCGCCATAGGTAAGCGTCTAATCTCCGCGGGCCCTTGTGCCATAGAATATACCGTAACTTCAAAACATCAACATCATCAAAGGAGGTTATCACATGTCCGGTGTAGGATATGGCGGAGGTTTCTGGACTTCCACGGGTACGATTCTGGTATTGTTCATTCTGCTCGTGATCGTGAGCCGTACGATCCTTCTGTAATCAGCCCAAAAAACGAAGAAGACGGAGAGGCCTCCGTCTTCTTTTGGTTGCGTATGTTTATGACAATCCCGGCTTAATTGTCGAACGAGGGGTTGTCATTGTATTTGGAGGGTCTGCGTTCCCCGCCGCTCGAGCTGGTACGCGGCTTGCGGTCGGAAGAACGATAGGAATCGCGTCCGCCGTCGCGGTTATATCCGCCGCCTTTGCTGTAGCCCCCGCGGCCGCCTTGGGAATCGCGGCGGTAACCTCCGCCGCCGCTGCGGTTGCCGTAACCCGACGGCTTCCGGCCGCTGGAACGGATGTCCGGATTGCGGCGTTTCACGCGGATCGGTTCTTCCGGCGTCAACTCGACGTTGGTCTTCTCGTTCTTGTCGCCCGTGATCAACTTGAATGCAGCCGCCAGCAGGTTCACCGAATCGTATTGCTCCAGCAACTGGATGGCGATGCCTTTGTTTTCGTTCAGCTCGCCGTTCTCCACCAGCTCGATCAAACGTTCCGCAATGATGCGCTGTTTGCCTTCGATCGCTTCGGCAATGCTTGGCAGCGGCTTGCGGGAAATTTTGTGGCGCGTAATCCGCTCGATAAAGCGCAGATGATCGATCTCGCGCGGGGTGACGAAGGACCAGGCCGCCCCTTCTTTCCCGGCACGGCCGGTACGGCCGATCCGGTGCACATAACTCTCCGGATCCTGCGGCAGGTCGAAGTTCACGACGTGGGTCACTCCGGAGACGTCCAGACCGCGGGCCGCCACATCGGTGGCAACCAGCACATCGATGCTGCCGTCGCGGAACTTGCGCATCACGTTGTCGCGTTGATTCTGCGACAAGTCCCCATGCAGGCCGTCAGCGGAGTAGCCTTGCTTCTGCAGAGCTTCCGACAATTCGTCGACACGGCGCTTCGTCCGGCCGAACACGATCGCCAGCTCCGGCGACTCCATATCCAGCAAACGGGTCAAAGCGTCGAATTTCTGACGTTCATGAACTTCAATATAGGCTTGATCGATAAGCGGCGCGCTAACCTGCTTGGGAATCACGGAGACATGCTCGGGATTTTTCAGGAATTGCTGCGCCAACTTCTGGATATTGGCCGGCATCGTTGCGGAGAACAGCATCGTTTGGCGCTCTTCGGGAACCAGCTTCAGGATCGATTGAATATCGTCCATGAAGCCCATGTCGAGCATTTCATCAGCTTCGTCCAGGACGACGGTCTGCACATCGTCAAGCTTGATCGTTTTCCGGTTAATGTGGTCAAGCAAACGGCCCGGTGTGCCGATAATAATCTGGGGCTTCTTCTTCAAAGCGCGAATTTGGCGTACGATGTCTTGTCCGCCGTAGATGGGAAGAGAACGCGTGCCTTTAAAGCGCGAGAGCTTGCCGATTTCTTCTGCGACCTGAATGGCCAGCTCGCGGGTTGGCGTCATAATCAACGCAACGATACGGTCTTCTTCTTTGGGGATCTTGTTGATGAGCGGCAGACCGAAAGCTGCGGTCTTCCCCGTCCCTGTCTGGGCTTGTCCGATCATGTCACGCCCGGTCATCGCGATCGGAATCGATTTGGCCTGTATCGGCGTTGCTTCTTCAAATCCGAGTTCCGTAATAGCTTGCAATACTTTAGGCTCTAGGCCGAAATCTGCAAAAGTGTTCAATGTATCATACTCCTTCTATATAGTGGACATTCCACCGGCTTAACGGTATTCTTAAGTAGCGTTTAGTCCGGTTTCGACCCTGCTTAAAACCGGACCTCAGACTCTCGATTCAAACGTTTATAGGCTGTCCAATCTGCCTGTAAATTTTGCATAGGTCTAGCTTGAAAACTGGAAATGAGTACCTACTCAAGAATATCTCAAACATTATAGCACAAAACTTAAATGGAATACCAGCAAGCAGGTTGGGATACTTCCTATATTTTCGTGAGGTGAAAGATGGTGTTGAAGGAAATCAGGAATGCGGTTGTGATTCTGCTCGGGGCATCTATGATCGCCGCGGGTTTCAATCTGTTCCTCGTACCGCTTCATTTGCTCAGCGGCGGCGTATCCGGCTTGGCGATGTTAACCGCCTACTTCTCCCCGCTCAGCATAAGCACAATGTATCTGGCCTACAATGTTCCGCTGTTGATCGCCGGATTATTTCTGCTTGGCAGGCGGTTTATCGGTCTAAGCATCCTGTCGGTTGCCGCCACGACCTGGTTCATCGCCCTGATTCCGACGCCGGACAAGCTGTTGTCGTCGGATACGCTGCTCGCCGCGGTGTTTGGCGGCGTGCTGGTCGGCATCGGCAGCGGCATCTCATTCCGCGTTGGCGGTTCGTCCGGTGGCTTCGACATCATCGGCTCGATCGTGACCCGCTTCCGCGACTTCCCGGTAGGAAACGTCATCGTTGGTCTTAACGGCATTGTCATACTGGCGATGGGCTATCTCGAAGGGAATTGGGACCTGGCTTTAGCTTCGATGGTCTCCATCTATATTTCCGGCAAGGTCGTCGATCTGATCCATATCAGCCATATCAAGGTGACGTTGTTCATCATCACCGACAAAACCGAGGCGATGCTCGAGCGGTTGTTGTCGCTGCCTCGCGGGGTGACGCTGATGAAAACCGAAGGCGCCTTCTCCCATAAAGAAAAAGATATGCTGATGACCGTCACAACCCGCTACGAGCTTGCAGAACTGCGGGAAATCATTAAGCAAACGGATCCCACCGCCTTCGTAAATATCGTGGAAACGGTCGGAGTCATGGGCTCGTTCCGCCGTCGTTAAGCGTTTCTTGAAAGGAGCGGCCGTTTTCAAACGGTCGCTTCTTTGTTATAATAATCACAGCGGTTCCTTTGTCACTTCAAAGGGTTCAGCTTTTACCCCGTATTTCACAGGCTTTTTGCTTTTCCGATTTAGGATTGATTCCGCGGCGAATAATTCTGAAAGGAAAGGGTGATGGATGTGGAAATGGAAATGGAAACGGTAAAACTGGAACAGATCGTCAAGAAGTGGTTCCCGGATATGCTACCTTTTCTGAACCAAAGGGAACTGAATTCGACGATTCTCCTCCGGGATGGCTTGACCATCTTGGAACCGCAGGACGCGCTGGAGATTATTCAATTCAGCATCTGCGAGCATCAAAACCCGGCGTTTCTTCATTAAATATGTAACGCTTACAGCAGGACAAAGTCGTTTCTTTTGCCCCGGCAGAGGAAACGACTTTTTTGCGTTTTTTCGCCTATGAAACTATGAAAACCTGAAACATTTTTCCAATTGTGACATTCCTGTTCCTTCTGAAAGCCCTTCTTCCGATATAATGTGTAGTGAGTGCAAACAAGGGAGAGATATCATGAACATCATCTGGACACTACTACTTCTGGCCTTGAGTACAGGCAGCGGAGCAGCGCCTCAGGAGCAAGTCGCGGGGAACGAGCCGGCGAGCCCCATGATGGCATCTGTAGCCCGCACCGTTTCGGCGAATCTAGCGGAAGGACGCCTGGACAATCCTATCAAACCTTCGGAACTGAAAGGAAATCCGCAGATCGATGCCCCCCTCGTCAAAGGGATTTATGTTACGGCTTATAGCGCCGGGGGATCACGGATGAACCAATTGGTCGATCTCGTGGATCAGACCGAGCTGAACTCGATGGTGATCGACATCAAGGATGATCTGGGCTATATCACGTACAAGACGGATAATCCCGAGCTGATCAAATGGGGGAAACCGCAGCCGTTTATCCGCGATATCGACGCTTTGATGGCCCGATTGCAGAAGCATGATATTTACCCGATCGCCCGGATCGTGGTGTTTAAGGATACGATTCTGGCCAAGAAGCATCCGGAACTCTCCTTCCGACACAAGGATGGATCGGTGTGGAGCAACGGCAAAGGGGACAGCTTCGTCAATCCGTACAGCAAGGAAGTATGGGAGTATAATATCGCCATCGCCAAGGAAGCGGCCAAACTCGGCTTCAAGGAAATTCAATTCGACTACGTTCGGTTCCCCGAGGGTTTTGAGAAACGGGCGGACAGTCTAACTTATACGAAAAATGAGATGAGCCGCGTCGACGCCGTCTCCTCCTTCGTCAAGTACGCCAAGGAGGAACTGGAACCGTTAGGCATCCGGGTCTCCGTAGATATCTTCGGGTACGCGGCATCAGTGCCTGCGGCGGAAGGGATCGGCCAGGACTTCGTGAAGATCTCCGACAACGTGGACGTCATTTGTCCGATGATTTATCCGAGCCACTATACGACCGGCTGGTTTAACGCCAAGGATCCTGACAAAGCCCCTTACCAGACGATTAAAGGCGCGGTGCAGGATACGCAAACGAAGCTCGCCGAACTGGGCGATACGCAGCCGATCATTCGGCCCTGGATTCAGGACTTTACCGCCAGCTGGCTGGGCAGCGGCCATTATATCAAATACGGCAAACATGAAGTGGAAGAACAAATCCGTGCGCTGAAGGAAATGAACGTGGATGAGTTTCTGTTGTGGAATGCCTCCAACCGTTATACTTCCGGCGTTGCTTATGAATAATAAAGCTGCAAAGCCATCAAACCCGGGCCCTCCTGCCCGGGTTTGGTTTGGCTTTGTACTTAAGTACCTTCTGAGGATCGGAGTAATGTTGCCTTATGAATCAAACCTATACGTTAAAGCAAAAATACGCTCAATTTCTGCATATCTTGATCCCGATCCTGGTCACCCAGGTGACGATGTCGCTGATGACCTTCTTCGATACGATGATGTCCGGCCATGCCAGTCCGGCTGACCTGGCGGGCACAGCCATCGGTTCCAGCCTGTGGATTCCGGTACAGACCGGGCTCAGCGGCATTCTGATGGGCATCACGCCCATCGTTTCGCAGCTGGTTGGCGCCGGCGAGAAGAACAAAGTCGGCTATCATGTGATCCAGGCTTTGTGGTTGTCGGCGGCTGTGGGCCTGGTTGTGCTGCTCGCCGGAGGATTCTCGGTCTCTCCGCTGCTGAACACGATGAACCTGGAACCCAAGGTCCATCATGTAGCCTTCTATTTCCTGGCCGCGATTTCTACGGGAATCCTCCCGTTGTTCGGCTATATCGTATTGCGCTCGTTTATCGATGCGCTGGGTCAAACCCGGATCTCGATGTTGATTACACTGATCTCTCTCCCTTTAAACGTGGGAGCCGGGTACTTGCTGATCTTTGGACATGGCGGCTTCCCTCGTCTTGGCGGCATCGGCTCCGGGATCGCTACGGCCTTTACGTACTGGTGCATCTTTCTTATCGCCTTGTGGATCGTACACCGGCAAGAGCCTTTCGCCTCCTACGGCGTGTTCCGCAAGCTGCACCGCATCTCGCTTGCCAAATGGCGCGAGCTGATGAATCTGGGCGTGCCGATCGGCTTTGCCATCTTCTTCGAAACGGCCGTCTTCGCCGCCGTGACGCTATTGATGAGCCGGTTCGACACGGTGACGATCGCCGCCCATCAGGCGGCGAACAACTTCGCCTCGACGCTGTACATGATCCCGCTCAGCATCTGCCTGGCGCTGACGATTCTCGTCGGCTTCGAGACCGGCGCCGTCCGGCTGAAGGACGCGCGGCAATACGCCGCCCTTGGCGTCGGAACCGCCGCAGCGTTGTCGTTAGCCACCGCCGTCCTGTTGATGCTGTTCCGTCAAGGCGTCGCACAGCTCTATTCGAGCGAACCTGAGGTCGTTGCGCTGATCAAGCATTTCCTGGTATACGCGATCTTCTTCCAGATTTCGGACGCGATCGCAACGCCCACCCAAGGCGTCTTGCGCGGTTATAAAGACGTCAGCCCCGGCTTCTGGATCTCCCTGCTGGCCTATTGGATCATCGGGCTGCCGCTTGGCTTCGTCCTGGCCAACTATACCCCGCAGGGGCCATATGGCTATTGGGTTGGCCTCATTACCGGACTGGCGGTAGCTGCAGTCTTGCTGCTGTATCGCCTGGTCGTGATCCAGAGAAGGTTCCGCAACCGCCAGGTTCGTCCGGCGGATGCTCCATAAACGTAGAGAAGCCCGTGACCGCTGATAAAGGTCTCGGGCTTCTTCACTTAGCGCTGTACGTTGCCGGTTGATACTACGTACCCGGCCCCGGGCGCCATCCGTTTCTTCTCCACGAGGGTCAGCTCCGTAACCACAGGTGCGGGTAATACCTGCTGCTGTAAGTGACCTTCAGCCGCACGAAACGCCTGTTCTTCCCCTTCGGCGGCGATGAGAATGACGAACGAACCGGCGGAAGTCTCCGCCTCCAATCGATACAGATACATACGCGCCTTCCCCCCTTCATCCGCTATGCGTTCGATTGTAACAGATGCGGGAGAGTTCGCCTAGCCTGTGCCGGGCGTACTCTATCGTGCCTGCCTTGCAGGCCTATGTACTAAATATTGCACAATGTGCAACATTTCCGTTGATAAATGCCTTGAAATATGAAGATTGTTGCCTTTAATGCAGCAATTTCGAATGAATTGGGCTTCCAGTGGGAAAATTGTTGTACTTTTTGCATCATTTTGAGCATTACCGCTCAGAACAACTCGATCATGTTGCCTGAAATGCAACATTTCCCCCTACGAGATCTGCATTCAGACAGTATAAACAACCTACACAACGCAAAAAGCCGAGCCGGGATCAACTCCCCGACTCGGCCTGCTTGTCAAAATACAGATTATTGTGACAACCGCGACGCCAACTCGTACAGCTCCATGTTAAACGGCTTCTTCGTGTTGACAACCTTCTCGATGTCGGTCAGAATCATCTCGCCGCCGATCATGCCGCAGGCTTTGTTCGATTCGCCGGCGATCAGGCTGCGCACGGCGAAATCGCCGAGGCGGCTGGCCAGGTTGCGGTCGAACGGCGTTGGCGATCCGCCGCGTTGGATATGGCCGAGCACGGTAGCGCGCGGCTCTACGGAAGGCTGGCGCTGCTTGATCGCTTGGACGACGTCCTCGCCGCTGCCGACGCCTTCGGCAACGATGACGATGCTGTGGCGTTTGCCTTTCTCGAAGTTCTGCTTCATGCGGTCCGCCACTTCGTTCAGATCAAACGGGACCTCCGGTACGAGGATCGTTTCCGCGCCAGCAGCCAATCCGGCATGCAGCGCGATATCGCCGCAATGACGGCCCATGACCTCTACAACCGAAGCCCGTTCATGAGAGGACATCGTGTCACGCAGCTTGTTGACCGCATCCACCACGATGCTGACCGCCGTATCGAAACCGATGGTGTAATCCGTAAAGGAGATATCATTGTCGATCGTTCCCGGCAGACCCATCGTTTTGATGCCCAGCTTGCTCAGCTTCTCGGCCCCTTGATAGGAACCGTCGCCGCCGATGACGACCAGGCCGTCGATGCCGTGCTCGCGCAGAATCTCCGCGCCCCGTTGCTGGCCTTCCGGCGTTTTGAATTCCAGACAGCGTGCGGATTGAAGAATCGTGCCCCCGCGCTGAATGATATCGCCCACACTGCGGATATCCATTTGGAAAATGTCATTATTAAGCAGCCCTTGATAGCCGCGTTGAATCCCGAACACTTCCAGGCCGTAGAACAACCCGCTCCGTACAACGGCGCGAACGGCCGCGTTCATGCCCTGGGAGTCTCCTCCGCTGGTAAGCACTGCGATTTTTTTAACTGCTGACATGATAATTCCTCCTAATTCGGTTATAAATAAGTGAGCACTGCCCCAATTGTTAAAGATGCTTGCGAATCCACAGGCTGTTAGCGAAGAAGAACAACCGCATCAGCGGGCTCCGGCGCATCAACCGTTTCGATACCTCGCGGATCTCGTCCTGCTGGCTGACCTTCGGGTCGGATAAATACAAGGCCAGCAAGCCTTCAATGATCATCCTATGAAACGAGGAAGCCGGCAGCTTCCGGATATCCTGCCGCGCTCCCTCGACGATCAACGTGATTCGGCCCAACATCGTTTCCTTGTTTTCGTAGTAACTGCAAAAGTTCAAATCCCCGCCAATCTCATCTTCCGCTTGATCGATCAGGTAATCCAACATAATATGTAGGCCGCAGACATGCGGAAAATAAGCATCGTGGATCGTCTTTGCGCTTCGCTCGTCCAACCCGGCGTGGCTTGCTGCCAGGAACAGCATAAATACCCCAAGGGTCGAACCTGTCGCCGCCGCGAACTCGTTCCATCTTAAATGCGGGGCGCGATACTCATGGTTCGCCCACCAGCTTAGCAGCTTCGCTTCGCGCTCTTGCGGATCAATATGCTTGTACACCTGCAGGTCCGTATAAAGTCCTACGAGATCGACGATGTACGGCATCGCCGCCGAATATCCGCGCAGCTCGGCGATGTGCGTCCGGCACGTCCCGACCAACCGGTGCAGATAACCGCCGTCGTCCTGCTCCTCACGCAAAGCGTAGTAGTTCTGCAGCTCTGCGTCAGGATTCACCGCATCAAGCATGCTCTGGTGCAGGAGCCGGAAATCCTGCGGGTCTTTGGAAGTGCTGCGGTCACACAAATTGTCCAAATAATCGCTGATCGTCTGGAATGCAACGATAAGAGGAATCAATACATGGCGCATCGGCAAGTTAGCGGCCGCATAGACGGCACCGCCCTGGCAATGGAACTCTTTCGTGGCGATGCTGGCCAGTGCCTGCCGCCTAAGCTCGGGATCGGGAATCGCTGCAGCATCTTCTCTCCAGCGATCCAATTCCTGACGGACATCCGGCAGAATAAATTTATAAACCCGACTCATCAGCCGGAGCGGCTCCTTCGGGAATTGGTTTCGGCTTTGCTCAAGTTCAATCAATGGCCTGCCTCCACTGTGTTGTTAAATACGGCCTATCTGAAAACCATTCTATATTATAATATGATCCAACTTTTAGCACAAATAAACAAAATCACAGATGCCTTTTGACCGAGGGCTCCTCCTGGGTCGTGCGGTACCAGATATGCAGGTCGTTGATCTGGCTGGCCAACTCGGCGATCTCGCCATTGAGGCGGCAACTCCGCTCGAAGTCGGTCTCCTCATTCATTTCCCCCAGCTTGTGTTCGATCGATCGTTCCAGCACCATGACCTTACTCGGAATGCGGCCGCGGACCTCCTCCCAGTAGGCGATCATCGCCAGCCGCTCCTCCAGCTCGTATTCATCGAACGGACGCTCCAGCAGCGGCACGTGGATGTCCAGCCGCTCATCGTATACAAAGCACTCCTTCATCGGGATCGCCTCCTTTAGATCAGTATAATGGATTTTGGTAAATGGAAGGTGAATTTTATTGCCGCCCCGGCCTGTGATTTCTGATATACTTGCTAACATACGGACTTTATTGCAAATCACGATTTAACTGCAGAAACGGAGCATCGAATCCCATGAATCGGAAAACCACGGCCCGCTCAGATATCGGATGGCTGCGTGCCTTTACCTTTACAATATACGGAACAAGTGTCCTTGTTTCCTCCTATTTCCCGTTATTTTATGCCCAGCTTGGATTTTCGACCAGCCAAATCGGCCTGCTGTACGCCCTCGGACCTATGATCTCGCTCGTCTCCAATTTGCTGTGGAGTCTGGCCAGCGACCGCTACCATACGATCAAGAAGATTCTTCTCCTCTTGCTGGTCGGGCAAATTGCATTGACTTTTCTATTATCCGCCTCGACCTCGTTCTCCATCATCATGGCGGTCATTACGGTGTTTTACTTCTTCTTCTATCCGGTCTTTCCGCTGTCCGACACAATCGTCATCTCGACGGCCAAGCAGCACGGGATCCATTTTATCTCGATCCGCCTGTTCGGCTCGTTCGGATTTGCCTTCTTTGCCCTGCTCATCGGTTATGTGCTGACCCGGGTTGGCTCCTCCAATACGATGTGGGTCTCGATCGCCATCGCCGGACTCGCGCTGGTGTTCATTCTGTTCGTGAAGGACCAACCCACATCCGTGGCCAAAATGGACCTGTCAGGCATTTGGGCGATCCTGCGGCAGAAAGAGCTGC
Organism: Paenibacillus phocaeensis; assembly: GCF_900021165.1. Taxonomy (GTDB): domain Bacteria; phylum Bacillota; class Bacilli; order Paenibacillales; family Paenibacillaceae; genus Fontibacillus; species Fontibacillus phocaensis. The sequence continues at coordinate 24,418 of NZ_FCOQ01000031.1, forward strand.
TCTGGTTCTTCGGCTGCGTCTTCTGTCTCGCGATCGGCATGCGGATGAACGAAGCGTTCATCTCCATCAGCTTGAAGGAGCTTGGCGCGAGCGAAAATCTGATCGGCTGGGCGATGCTCGCCTCGTCGTTGTCGGAGATCCCCGTATTTATCTACCTCAGCTTCCATGGGGAAAAATTTAAGGAGCTGCCGCTCCTGCTCCTGGCCAGCCTGCTGTTCGCCATCCGCTTCCTGCTGATGGGACTGACCGGATCGGCTTACGGGATCCTCGCCATCCAGGCCATGCACGGCGTGACGTTCGGCATTTTCTATGTCACGGCCATCCGCATGCTCACCCGGTTGATTCCCGATGAATTCCGGGCGACCGGCATGGCCTTGTACACCATCGTCTGGTCCAGCTTGGCCGGGCTGCTCAGCGGCACCTTCGGCGGCGTCATGTTCGAAGAACTGGGCCGGCATCCATTCTACCTGACGGCGATGAGCGCTGCATTGATCGCGTTTATCGGATTTGCCAGCCGTTATTTTCAGAAGGGGCCCGGAGAGAACACCCCAGCGAAATTCTAACATAAAGCCTAATAGTATCGAGGCGAAGGGCCCTAACGGCGCTTCGCCTCTTGCGTCTTCTCCCCTGTTCAAAGGACAGGTCTTCCTATATAATAGTTATTATCAGATGATAGTACCTGGTATTAAATATGAAGAAGCAGGTGAACACGCATGGATTTCGCTTTGTTCCGAGATATTCTGAAGACGCGCCGCAGCATCCGGGAATTTACCGAAGAGACCGTCAGCCTCACCGATATTGAGGATCTCATCGACTGCGCCCGTTATGCGCCCAGCGACACGAATTCGCAAACCTGGGAATTCATCGTCGTCATGAACGCCGATAAAATTAAACAGATTGAGGATTTCACCTGGGAGAGCCTGCATGAAACGGCGGCGCGTGCGGCGGAGCAAGGGCTGGAACGGGAAGCCAAATTGCTGGTAAAATCTTTTGGTCCTTATGCGACCGCTTTTTCCGGCGCGCCGGCGTTAATTGTATGCTTGTCCACCCCGTATACGTCCAAGTTCCGCGAAAGAATCTTTGACCCGATTGCCTTCGTAGCTCCCGAGGTCTGGGAAGAGGAAGGGATGAAGAGCAGCTGTCTGGCTGCCCAGAACCTGATGCTCGCCGCGCATGCCAAGGGCCTTGCCACTTGCCCGATGACCGGGCCGGTGCTGCTGGCTGAAGAGAAGCTGCGCGAATTTCTCGACATTCCCGCCGACCGCGGGGTGAACATGGTGATCGCGCTGGGTCATCCGGCAATTTCGCCGAAGCCGGTGCCCCGGAAGGAAATCGCCGATATTTTACGGATCGTTGATTAACAAGCCAAAGAGGCTCTTTTCAGCAACGTGGCGAAAAGAGCTTCTTTTATCTCGAATCTAGGTCAGACGGCCGTAAGCCTTTAGCGTCTTCAAGTTCTCCACGGTCAACCAGCCGCGCCACTCCTGTTCTCCGGCCGGGCTTACCGCCGGAAACGTGAGCGCCCAGCCGCCGTCTTCCTGCTGCGTGCTCAGCAACCAATCCAAATGCTTCTCGAGGTCTTGCTCCGAGACAAGCTTGGCCGCAAAACTGTCCGGCGTTGGTGCATAGTCCAACACCTTGTGAACGTATCCTTGCGCCAGCGGATCGGTCTCGATCCCGTTCGGGCCCGTCAACCACTCCTCCAGTCTGGATAGATGCGGGGTTGCCCGTTCCAATGCGTCCCGCTCTTTCATGCTCCTCATCCCCTTCTCCATTTAGGCTTCGAATATCCAATCCGGATTCCAGACAACCTCCCATAAGTGACCGTCGGGATCTTGAAAATACCCCGAGTACCCGCCCCAAAACGTATCGTGGGGCGGAACGACGATCTTAGCTCCCGCCGCCTTGGCCTGCTCCATCACCTGGTCCACTTCCGATTTCGTGGCCACATTATGCCCCAGCGTAAACTCCGTCGAACTTGGAGCATCGAGCGTCAGGCCGGTGTCATGTGCGATATCTTCCCGCTTCCACAGCGCCAGCTTGAGTCCCGACTGCAAATCGAAAAAGGCGACGGCCCCGTGCTCGAACTCTTGGCCAACGATCCCGTCCGTCGCCCAGCCGAGGCCATCCCGGTAAAATCGAAGCGCTCTCTCCAAATCCTCCACACCGATCGTTAATACCGTCACTCTGGGTTGCATTCCTATACCCCCTCCTGAATTCGTCATTCAAATGTATACAAAAAAACACAGCCCTATAAAGAGCTGTGCCTTTCATTATCGCGCTTGGAACCAAACTTTATAAGTGATCCGTATAAACGGAAGTGATCTTATAATTTGATTACGTTAGCAGCTTGAGGACCACGGTTGCCGTCAGTGATTTCGAACTCAACAGCTTGGCCTTCTTCTAGAGTCTTGAAACCTTCGCCTTGAATTGCGGAGAAGTGTACGAATACGTCTTCGCCACCTTCAACTTGGATGAAGCCATAGCCTTTTTCTGCGTTAAACCATTTAACTGTACCTTTCAAATGAACAACCTCCTAAAAATAATCGTCATCATTGACGAATACCCATATTATACTCTATGCCCACCGACAATGCAACGTGTCAGTTCGCCCAATCCTTCGCGGGTCGAAACCCGTGTTGGAACGTACGGTTTCATTTGCTTTCCTCGGGGGCGTGAGTTATCATTTTACATAAAATATTACCATATTTCCGCGGGTTTCATACCTGCAAGCGTAAAGCCAAAGATTGGAGAACGTCAGCGATGATCAAAAAACACGAAATATACAAAAAAGACAAATGGAATATGATGACGGTAGAGGTTCAGGGAAAATACATCGTTCTCCGTGAAATTTCCGATCAATGGGGCGAGGAGTCGCATACGTTCCTCAGCCGCCCTGCGATGATGGATTGGGTGAAGCGCCGGTTCCCCAAAGAGGAGTACGCCGGCAACGAGGCGGAGTGGGAGGAGATCATGAACGCCTTCAAGCAGGTTTAACCTGCCGTCTGAACTATTTTTGTACGAAACGGAGTAATGATTATGATGGACAGTTCCAACCTCCTGATCTTCATCATTTGCGCCTTTGCGCTTGGCCTCGTGGTCATCCTGAACAAGGATCGGCTGCAGCCTCGCCTTAGGCGCGGTCTGGCCCTGGTCTCCGTTCTGTTAATTGCGGTGGCGTTTGGGCTGATGATTTACAGCTTCCTAGCTTAACCAAGCCTATATTTCCCACAGCAGGCGGCCATACTAGAAAAATGCCCAGAGCCCTTCGGTCCCCCAGGTTCCGTTAGGGCTTTGGGCTCCCGATATCATTAAAGGGAGGTTTTTTTGGTATGCGACGCAAGCGCACCCCACGTGCGATCCCCCTGCTGCTGACCGGCTGCCTGTTGACTGCCGCTTTCCCGGGCAGCGACGCGACAGGCCAGTCTGCATCATCATCTTACCCAACCCAAAGGAGGATTCCGATGAGCACTGTAGTGAAACGTTCCGAGGTACCGCAGGAGAATACATGGAAATTGCAGGATTTGTTCCCCGACCAGGCCGCTTGGGACAAATCGTATAATGAACTTAAGGCATTGAAGGATAAAGCAGCCGAATTCGAAGGCAAACTCACCAATGCGGAGAGCATCAAAGCTGTATTCGAGCTGGAAGATGAACTCTCTTTGCAAATCGAGCGGCTTTACGTTTACGCCCATCTCAATCACGATGAGGATACAACCAACCCTACATATCAGGCCCTGGTGCAAAAAGCCAAAAAATTAAGCGTTGAAGTCAGCGAGGCCTTGTCTTTCATTACTCCGGAAATTCTGGCTCTGCCGGAACAGGAACTGGATAAGCTGATCCAGGATCCCGCGCTAGCGGATTACAAGTTCACTTTGCAGGAGATCAAACGCGAGAAAGCGCATGTCCTGAGCAAAACCGAAGAGGCCCTGCTCGCCCAGGTTGGCAATTTGTCGCAAGCACCGCAGCAAATTTTCGGGATGATCAACAACGCGGATATGAAATTCCCGAAAATCAAGGACGAAAACGGAAACGAAGTCGATCTGACCCACGGCAGCTACATCCAGTTCCTGGAGAACCCCAACCGTGAAGTCCGCGAGCGGGCATTCAAAGCCGTCTACGAAACCTACCGAAAGCAGAAAAATACCATCGCCTCCACGCTGAGCGCCAACGTCAACAAGAACATGTTCTACTCGCGGGTACGCAAATACCCTTCCGTGCTGGAAATGTCCCTGTATGGCGACAACATTCCGAAGGAAGTGTATACGAACCTGATTGACGCCGTGCATGAAAGCCTGCCGCTCCTGCAGCGTTACATGAAGCTGCGCAAGAAGCTGCTGGGCGTCGACGAGCTCCATATGTACGATCTGTTCGCCCCGCTCGTAGAGGAATACAAGTGGGATATCAACTATGACGAAGCCAAGAAGATGGTCGAAGAAGGGCTGCAGCCGCTGGGCGAGGATTATCTGAAGGTTCTCCGTGAAGGCTTCGAGAACCGCTGGATCGACGTGTACGAGAACGAAGGCAAACGTACCGGGGCTTACAGCTGGGGCGCTTACGGCACCCATCCTTACGTGTTGCTGAACCACAAGGACAATCTGAACAGCATGTTCACGCTCGCTCATGAGATGGGCCACGCGCTGCATTCGTATTTTTCGGACGAAGCCTTGAAATATCGGGACGCTCAATACACCATTTTCCTGGCCGAAGTCGCCTCGACGACTAATGAAGCGCTGTTGATGGATTACCTGCTCAAGAAATCGACCGATCCGAAGCAGAAGCTGTACCTGTTGACTTACTATGCCGATCAGTTCCGGACGACGTTGTTCCGTCAAACGATGTTCGCCGAATTCGAGAAGCTCATCCATGAGCGCGCCGAAGCCGGGGAATCGCTGACACCGCAGGAGCTGTCTGAGATTTACTACGACCTAAACGTGAAATATCACGGCAAAGACATGGTCGTTGACCAGGATATCGAAATGGAATGGGCGCGGATTCCTCACTTCTATACGAGCTTCTACGTGTACAAATACGCAACCGGATTTTCCGCGGCGACAAGCTTCTCGAAGCAAATTCTCGAAGAAGGCAAGCCGGCGGTCGATCGCTACCTCGGCTTCCTGAAGAGCGGCGGCAGCGACTATTCGATCAATATCCTGAAGAAAGCCGGGGTCGACATGTCCTCGCCGCAGCCGATTCGCGAAGCGATGAGCGTGTTCGAGAACGTGATCGAGCAAATGGAACAATTGACGAAATAACGAACCTAAAGCCAAAGGCTGCCATAAAATCCCTTGCCCCAAGCGGACAAGGGATTTTATACTGTCCTAGAAGGAGGTGTACCCTCATGAAAATTCAATGGTCCCTAATTTTAGCTCTGATCTTCGCGTTGATTACCGCCGTGTTTGCCGTGATCAATGTCGATCCGGTTCAGGTCAATCTGCTGTTTGGCTCAGTCAGTCTCCCGCTGATCTTGCTGATTCTCGGCAGTACGCTGCTTGGCGGCATCATCGTCGGGTCGTTTGGCATTTACCGCGGCTATCGGCTGCAGCGCGAAGTCAAAGGCCTGCATGCCAAGCTTGTACATATCCAGGAAGCGACCGGCTATATTTTCCCGGAGCCGGAGAAGACGGAACGCGGCAAGAAGAAGAAAACCGACGAAACCGACACGCAAACCGATAATGGAGCCGATCCGGCAGAGGAACATCCCATTCAGCCGTAATCGAATCGGAAGCACATCCCCAAACCCCAAGGAGGTTTCCCATGAATATTCAACCGAATGAGAACTATATGTTAAATTTACTGAAAACGCTGCTGGATACGCCAAGCCCCAGCGGCTTTACGCGCGGTGTAATGACGCTGATCGGACGCGAAGCCGAAGCGCTGGGCGTGCCTTGCAGCTTCAATGAAAAAGGCGGCGCCCTCCTGACCCTGCCCGGCCGCGATTCGTCGCGGCGCATCGCGCTGAGCGCCCATGTCGACACGCTGGGGGCGATGGTGCGCGCTGTCCGCCCCAACGGAACGCTGGCAATCACCTCCGTTGGCGGGTTTATGATGCACAGTATTGAGAACGAATACTGCCAGATTCACACCCGCAGCGGCCGGGTATACACCGGCACGATCCTGTCGACACACCCTTCCGTTCACGTGTACAGCGATGCGCGCGAATTCAAGCGTGAAGAGAAGAACATGGAAGTACGGATCGACGAGCTCGTGGAAAATAAAGAAGACGTGCTGAAGCTGGGAATCGCCGTCGGCGACTTCATTTCGTTCGATGCCCGCGCCGTCGTGACGCCAAGCGGATACATCAAGTCTCGCCATCTGGACGACAAGGCCAGCGTGGCCGCCTTGTTCGGGCTTCTCGAATCAAGCCGTCGCGAAGGCTGGACGCCGCGGCATGACCTTGTGTTCCTCATCTCCAACTATGAAGAAGTCGGACACGGCGCTTCGTGGATTCCGGACGGCGTCAACGAAATGATCGCCGTCGATATGGGCGCCATGGGCGACGACTTGAGCTGCAAAGAGACCGACGTCTCGATTTGCGCCAAGGACTCCACCGGCCCGTACGATTATGACATGACCAGCCGGTTGATCGAATTGGCCCGAGGCCTTGGCATTCCGCATGCGGTCGATATCTATCCGCACTACGGCTCCGATGCCTCAGCCGCGCTGCACGGCGGCCACAACATTCGCGCCGCGCTGATCGGTCCGGGCGTACACGCCTCGCACGCCATGGAACGGACCCATAAGCAGGCGGTCATCAATACGACTCGCCTGTTGGCCGCCTATGTTGCCGATTAATTGGCGGCGCTGGGGGATTGCCGTGGCTTCGGCTGTGGCGATCTTTCTTGGCATCCTGCTGATGATCGGCTGGGGCAGCCGCTACCTGCTCCCGCACAACTATGATTATTACGAGCTCACCGCGAGGAACGACGTCAAGCTGTATGCCTTGGTCGTCGATCCAGAGCGGATCGAGCTGCGAGCGGCGGACCGGCCATTGGGGCGTTACCGCGTGTACGGCATGAACGGCGGCTTCTTCTACAACGACGCCGTATTGTCGATCGCGGTGAGCAACGACCAGCCGGTTCAAGGCACGGCTGGCACTTACGGCTCCGGCTGGTTCAACGCCAAATACGCCCGCGGCACGCTCGTATGGGACGGCGCTGCGGGCGGCTTCTCGGTGCAGGTGGTTTCTGCGGCAGACGAGCTCGCCGTCACGGATCGCTCCCGCTACTTCGCCCAAGGTGGCGTCAGCATGAAGCTGCAGGATGACGCCGGTTGGCGCGCGGCGGCGGTGGAAGCCGAGCACCTGCCGAATCCCGACGAGAACCGGCTCCGCTCCGGTCTCGCCTATGACGCGGACGGCCGGCTGTGGTTGATCGTCACGCCCACGCGCTGCACGGCGGAGGCGTTCCGCGCCGCCGTCCAGGCGACGCTCGCCGGCGGCCAACTCGTCGACGGCATCTTCCTCGACGGCGACGGCTCGGCGCAACTGAACGCCGCCGAAACCAAGCTGAACGGCGATTCCCGCGATTTGCGGCAGGTTATTGTGATCAGATAAACGAACAGACGCCTGATGCTGATGCTAATGCTAATGTGCCTTGGCCTTGAACTCCCTGATGTCTCTCTCATGCCGCCCTTTGCACGATTATCCCTTTCATTCAGGGAAGAAGGCATGGGCCGTGAATGAGGCGGGCTCCTCTCCAGTTCTCGGCGATCTGATCAAAGGGGATAATCGTGATAAGCTCCCGCCAACGGGTGTCTGACATCTTTAAAAAACGCCTATTCGTTTAAATTTAACGAATAGGCGTTTGATTATCTTAGGATACACCATGTTGATCGAACGTGGTAATGGGGTTGTGATTAACAGAACCCACGCTAGGAGAAACAAATACAAGGGATAGAAAAACGGCTAAGGCGGTGATCATCATCTTCATACTTCCCGAGACACCTCGCTAATGATATTTTTGTATTTCAAGATAATTTCCTCTGAAGCTTTATTTCTATGTTGTTCAAATAAAACCATAAACTTAATGATGTTAGCATTCTTATTAATTATAACGGAATTTTCCAATCCGCGCATCAAATAATTGAATCCAGTTAGACTATCACCTTTATGAATATAGTAATAAGTTAGACTGTAGAGAAGTTTGTTGTAAGTATCGGTGTATACAATGCCTATACTTATATTATCATCCCTTTGAGAGTGTTCGTACTCCTCTAATTTAGTATGAAATTCTTGAAGGATGTGATCAACATCAAAATGATACCGATTAGCGGCGTACATAATGTTAGATAGCCCCGTTATCATCTCATCCGGATTATCTAGAATATACGCCACGTATTCAGATAATACCTCAGTTTCTCCACTCATAATTTTATTAGCATATAGATTAGCACGTGACCATATTTGAAATTGATCTACCCAATACTTCGTATCCAAATCCGTTTCTCGTACCCAACATAAGTCAGCGTATTGATAAGTGTATTCCATCGACTTTGCATAATCTCCTCTGCCGTCATATACTGCTGCGCACAACAGTTTGGCATAGGCAATATATAAAAAAATGGGCCTGCTAAGCCCTTGCTGAATTTTCTGAAATACTTCTTCTGATCGTCTTTCCCTGAAATAAATAATACTCGCCTTGTGCTCCATCTCCTTAGCCAACACCTCAAGCCGATCCCACTCACGAAGTGAGCGGTACAAGTTAGCCAAATCCTTGAGCGCATCCAACTGCAGGACCTCATCCAATCGATCCACAAAAGGTTCGAATTGGTGTGCGATTTTGAGGTTACGGGCCTGATCTGATCCGATCCGGATCTTAAACAGCCGATACTGACACATCGCCAACCGTTCGGAATATTGCCTCGTTTCGCTCAACGCCACATTTTCATAGAGAATCGCTGCGGCCTCGTATAGTTCCTTCTCAAATAACTCCTCGGCCAACTCAAATAAAGACGTAGCGTGCGCTAAATTATCCAGCAACAGGCAGACCGTTCTTCGTATGCAATCCAGCTTGTCCAATTCGGCGCATTTCCGCAGGAAAGGAGCTACCCTTCTCCAGTTGGGGTTTCTTTCCTGAAGGTAATCTTGAATATATCGCTCATAAAAATGCCCTCTGGGTACGCCCATGACCTCCGAAATCCGGTCCAGATGATCGATGGTTAAGGCTCGGTTGCCGTTCAATATATAGCTCAACGTTCCCGCGTTAATATTTAACCTCATCGAGAATTGGGTCAAATTCAATTCATTCTCTTGGATAAAAGAATGTACTTCCTCCAGGATCGTAGAGGTACTCATCGGATCATCACCACACATTCTCATGATAATTACGTCTGGAATTATATGTATGAAATTAATATATCTTCTTTTTATACTGCGGTCAATTACCATTCTAAAGACGTCAGGAATAAAAGAAGCCCTTGCTTTCCACCATTATGAGTGAATGCAAGGGCTATTCCTATAGTTTGACTTAACTGTTCGTTTGGTCCAACTTGTTTAAGAAATAACAAACTGCATATGAAATTATGCCAATTCCTAATAGCAGGAATACACATTTTAGAATGAAAACTGTTACTAAATAGTCACCTACGTAAGGTGAGTTGTAAAGACTATTTGCAACATAATTAGGAATATTCAAGATAATTACACCTGTAATAATCCGAATTAGACATATTAAAAGTTTTATATTCATGCCCCCCCTTCAGAGTACAAATATTTATCGATTATCTATATACCCCGTTTTATATACATATCCGAAGTGATTGTCTTGACTTTCGATTGACAGATTCAGAGTAGCATATTTGTCGATTCCAACTGAGCCACCGAAGGTTGTTTTGGTCGTTCCATTATTATAGAAATCGCCATTTATAACCCAGTATATTCGTTTATTACTTTCAACCTTAGCTTGAAGTTTTCCGCTAAATTGTTTGGACTCATAATTATAGGATCTGATCAAATTAAGATCCTCGATTCCTATGAAGTCCCTATATATTCCTTGACATTTAGCATAAATATCAATTTGCGGATACCATTCGGTATCGCCGACTTCAAATTGTTCATAAAAATGTACATAGAAAATATGATCATCAGCCATTAAAGAGGGTTCATTTTTGCTTAAATTTCTTCTAACATTTTCTATAGATTCATTTCTATTTATAGCTATCTTCTGAATCATTTCATCGTATGTCAATTCTTCAGCCCATAATCCGTCCCCTAAATAAACAGGTCCATCGCTCTCAAATATCTTATCAAAATCGCCTTTTTGCAGCTCGATTTCCCCATATTCCGTATAATTGGAAACGTTATGCGCAATTTTCTCAGCAGCAGTTGCAAATTCATCACTACCCTTTGCAGATACGCCCACTACACTACTAGATAGTAGAATTGAAACTAGACTTAGTGAAAAAAATAACTTAAATACCCTCACAAGAACACCTCCATAATTTGGTTTTAATTCTAATTTAATGTATCATACTAAAAAGATATTGTATATAGGAAATCCGACTATTTTACCATATTTTCACACTTTCTCGTGATTTCGTCTCTTAACAGTAGCCCTTGTGCCAATTAACAAAAACCTCATTTTCTTGCTCGCGGCCAGCGATGCCGGGGGACATAGCGTACCAAGGCATGATGAACCTTCCCCCACTGCTCTGGGGTCAAAGCGCCTATCGCCGTCAGTGCGCCATCGATAGCTAAGTCCCTCCGTAATATCTTCAATTGCGGTTTGGTGAAAAAGGCGCTGAATACGGCGTCAAACGATACGTACGGAGATTTTAGCGCGTATTCCGCAAGTCCGAGGAAAACGCCCCGCTCAGGATAGGGCACCAGAGGCTCCCGCTTCCGGTCGATCCGCACCAGTGCCGAATCAACACTTGGCGGCGGAGCGAAATTCATCCGGGGTATGAGCTTGATGAATTTGAAATCAAACCACATTTTCCATGCCAATACGTACGCGTCTTTAACTTGTGTACCCGTAAACCGCCTCGCCGCTCCCTTTTCCATGATCAGAAGGGCTCGATGCAAACCCGTTGCCGGCTGGCTCAAGAGCTGTTTGAGAATCGGGGTCGTGATCGAGAACGGGATATTGGACACGACGAGAAAAGCCTCCTTCGGCAAGCGGAGCTTCAGGATATCCTGACGGACCACCTTTACATTCGCCAGTTGTTCGGTTTTCTGTTTCAACTTTTCGACGAATCCCGGATCATACTCGATAGCCAGTACTTTTGCGGCTTTTTGGCTCAGCGCCACCGTCAGTGCTCCCTGACCGGCTCCCAGCTCCAGCACCGTTTCGCCGTCCGAAATCTCGGCCCTCTCTACGATCTCCAGAATAAGTTTCTTGTTATGCAGCAAATGCTGCCCCAAATGATTAGGCGGCTCCCCCTGTTTAAATCCGGGGCGATTGGACTTTTTATATTTTCGAGTCATGGGCTCTCATCCCTTTGCAAAATTTTTATGAAGTTAACGCCTGCGGATGAGAGCAAAGGGAGCCTGATCGAACGGCAAAAAATCCCTTCCCCAATAGGGAAGCAGATCATTCAGGCATGCAAAAGGAAGGCGAATGCCTCACCTTCCCTTCGAACCGTTACAGATCGTTATCACGAAAAAAGGCAGACTGAACCCGTTGCTCCGCATCGCTGGCAGAGCGTTTGAACGTCATTTAATTGTTCAATGTAGGGCGGTTCAGTCTGCCGTTTATCACACGTAATGCTCCTTCCCGAAATGGACTTTGGGCAACAAAAAAAACACAGGCATTTCGCTGCCTGTGCAATCGCAATCGGATGCGGAAAAGCAAGCTCCCCCTCTGATCCGGCGGGGAAAGCTCGCTATTCCAGCGCATTTCAAAATGACGGGTTACCGTATGGGCAGACCTATCCCGATTGCTCTGCTACAGGCAGAGGCTAAGAAAACCTTAAATGCTCGTTTTCCTTATCGGGAACAATCAATCACACGTAACCCTCCGTTCTTTTTAGAATTAGGAAAAGAATAGCATGGGCGAACCGAAATAGCAATACCTTCTGCCTGATGGAGGCTTACCCTAACTTGCTTTTAAATACTCGGCTGGCGAAGAAGTAAGCGAGGATCATAATGCCGATGCACCAGGCCAGCGCGACCCAGATCTCGTTGCCCACCGTACCTTCATAGAGCAGGGCCCGAATCGCATTCACGATGGAAGTCACGGGCTGGTTCTCGGCGAACGCACGGACAATTTTAGGCATGGTTTCGGTAGGGACGAAGGCCGAACTGATAAACGGCAGGAAGATCAACGGGTACGAGAAGGCCGTTGCCCCTTCCATTGTCTTTGCTGTCAGGCCGGGAATGACCGCCAGCCAGGTCAGCGCCAGCGTAAACAACCCGAGGATCCCGGCTACCGCGAGCCATTCCAGGATACCGGCGCTTGAACGAAAGCCCATCAAAAGCGCGACGAGGAAAACCACCACGACCGTGAGCGCGTTGGAAACAAGCGAGGTCAATACATGAGCCCATAATACCGACGAGCGCTTGATCGGCATGGTGATGAAACGCGCCATCAACCCGCTCTTGATATCCCCAAACAGCCGGAAGGCCGTGTAAGAGATGCCGGATGCAATCGCCATCAGCAGGATTCCCGGCAATAAATAATTGACGTAATTGTTCGTACCTGACTCTATGGCGCCGCCAAAGACGTAAACAAATAACAGCATCATCGCTATCGGCGTAATCGCTACCGTGATAATCGTGTCCGGGCTGCGCAGGATATTGCGCATTAAACGTCCTAATAATACCCCCGTTTTGCTTTTCATTTACTTCTCCTCCTTCTGGCCGATGATCGCGAGGAAAATTTCCTCTAAGGTCGGCTGCTTCTCGATATATTCCACTTTCGCCGGCGGGAACATCTCTTTCAGTTGGGCAAGGGTGCCGGTCGTGATGATCTTTCCGCCATGCAGAATGGCGATCCGGTCCGCCAGTTGTTCGGCTTCCTCCAGGTACTGCGTCGTCAGCAAGATGGTCGTGCCGCTGCCGGCGAGCTCCTTGACGGTATTCCACACTTCAATCCGCGCTTCGGGATCAAGTCCCGTCGTCGGTTCGTCGAGAAAAATCACTGCCGGACTCCCGATCAAGCTCATGGCGATGTCCAGCCGGCGTTTCATCCCGCCGGAATATTGATCCGCCCGGCGGTTCGCTGCATCGGTCAGACTGAATCTGGCAAGCAGATGATCGGCAACTTGCGCCGGCTTCGGAACTCCGCGCAGCTTGGCGATCATCATCAGGTTTTCCCTCCCTGTATGCATGCCGTCTATAGCTGCAAACTGCCCGGTTAGGCTGATGCTCTGACGAACATGATCCGGCTGACGCTGAACGTCAAAGCCGCAGACCCTTGCTTCACCGCCTTCGGGCTTCATCAGCGTCGAGAGGATGTTGACCGTCGTCGTCTTGCCCGCTCCATTGGAGCCCAGCAGCGCGAAAATTTCGCCGCGCCGCACCTCAAAATCCACCCCCTTTAAGACCTCCTTGTCTTTAAAGGATTTTTTCAACCCTTTTACGGAAATCGCTGCATGACTCATCTTTGGTTTCCTCCTCTAATCGACTATTTAGTATGACTGGTAACCTGTACCACTCACTACTAGGCGAAAATAAAACTGAACAGCGAAGGTGGACATTCACATTCGTAACCAGCCGTTCAGTCGGGATCGTCTGCGGTAGGATAGGATTCAGGTTCCTATTTCCTTAATTGGACTTCAAAGCGTTAATTTTTGACGATAGGAAATCCCACTTATCCCAAAACGAAGCGAGTTCTTGACGGCCAGCCTCATTCAGGGTGTAAAACTTGCGGGGCGGGCCCATATCCGACGGTTTCTTTTCGATATTGACCAGGTTTTTCTTCTCTAATCGCACGAGGATGGTATAGACCGTCCCTTCCACCACTTCGGTAAACCCCAGGTCGTTCAAGCGGCGGGTAATCTCGTAACCATAGGTTTCCTGACGGCTGATGATTTCCAGCACGCAGCCTTCCAGCGAACCCTTCAGCATTTCAGTTAAATTATCCATCATCTGCACCCTTTACTTCATTTTGTCGGTCGCCTTTTTCATGGCCTTGTTCATTGCTTCGTTAACGGAGTCGTTATAGAGATCGGTGAACGTTTTAGAGTCTTTGATGAGCTCGTCGCAGAAAGCCGCAACGTCGCGTCCCGTCACCTCCAGAACTCCTTTCCCCAGGCTCGCTCCCTCCTCAAACAGATCCGCAATCCCCGAGAGCAAGCCGATCCCATTACTGAGTTCAACAGGGCCGACTTTAAACAGATATTTCTGTATCTCGTTATAAACGATTTGATAATCCTGCGGGAGTGCTTTAACACGTGCGACATGGGCCCGCCATTCTTTTTTGCCTTGAAGCATTTCTTGAATATTCATGTTATCCCTCCAGCTTCCCTAATTTTTTGGCGACATTCTTGTTGAGCTGCTCGCGCCACTTGTCACGAAGCGACTTGGCCCCTTCTTCACCGGCCAGCGCTGAACAGAAACCTTGGATATCGTCTCCCAACACCTCTTGCACGCGCTGACCGTCCGCCGCCGTTTCTTCAAGCCAGCTCAGCGTACCGTCCAGGATGGGCATGAGGTTGCGACCGGTGAAGTCGGAGTGCTGCCAAAGATTCGTTTTAATTTCCTCCCATGCCGCTTGGTAATCCGCCGGCAGCTTTTGAGCCCGCGCTTCAAAACCTTTTAATTCTCTCGTCATGTCATTGCCTGTGATTTTGTCCCAGAAATTCATCGCCCTTCTCCTTTACCTTGATCATTTTCCAAGCTATTCTGTCTGACTAATATTCTGTATAACTTAGTACCTGGGGAAAAAGGAACCGAATAGCGGGTGAAAGCTCTTGCTTTCGCTATTCAGTATCGCTGATTACAAGTACATTGTATCACCGAGTAGTATGGGTGTCAATCGGTTCTCTAAAGAAATTTTGTTACCGGATTTTCTTGTCTTTATTACATTTCTTATATTCCTGCGCTCCCGCCCGGTGATATGGTTTGAGTATAAAGTTTTATCGTAAAACTTTATTCGGATGGGGAGGCAGACAAGACGATGAAGGACCCTCAAGAAATGTGCGACGGAATCTGCGAGACCACGCTCGACATTGCTCATAACATGGGCCGGTTGTTTTTTAACGACGGGGAGCAGATTTTGCCCAGCAAGTTTTTTATTCTACTGGCAGTTTACCGGAACGGGAAATCGACGGTGACGCAAATTGCCGAACAAGTTGGCTTATCCTCCAGCGCCAATACGATCGCCATCAACAAAATGGTCAAGGACGGGCTGCTTGACCGGGTTCGGGACCGTGAGGACAAACGCATCTGCTGGATCGATTTGACGGCAAAGGGACGAGCGGTGCTCGAAGCCATGATCGCCAAGCGCAACCAAGTCTTTCAAGCGATTCTCGGCGATTTTTCCGAGGAGCAGCTGCAGGTGTTCCTGCAGTCGCTGCAGACGATCCGCGACAAGTTTGTCGCGAAGAGCACGGCTTTCGATACAACGTTCATGGCAACGGGGACGGAGGAACATCATGCGGCTGCAGATCGGACTTGATATCGGCTCTACCACGGCCAAAATCGTTGCGCTCCACGAAGGGGTTATCGTGCACCGTGCGTACATCCGCCATTATTCGGATATCCGCACGGCCGTGGCGGCGCTGTGGCGGGAGGGCATGGACCGGGTCCCCGGCGCGGAGGCCGGCCTATGCATCAGCGGTTCGTCCGGGCTGAAGCTCGCCGAGCTGGCCGGTATTCCGTTTCTGCAGGAGGTTGTCGCCTGCACGAAAGCGATCCAGCGGCTGGCGCCGGAGACGGACACCGCGATCGAGCTTGGCGGTGAGGATGCCAAGATCATTTATTTGCGCGGCGGCATCGAACAGCGGATGAACAACGCCTGCGCCGGAGGAACCGGTGCGTTTATCGATCAGATGGCCGCGCTGCTGGAGACGGATCCGGCGGGACTGGATGAATGGGCCGCCCGCTACGAGACGATCTATCCGATCGCTTCCCGCTGCGGAGTGTTCGCCAAGACGGATGTGCAGCCGCTGCTGAACGAAGGGGCACGCCGCGAGGATATCGCCGCCTCCATCTTCCAGAGCATCGTGACGCAGACGATCAGCGGTCTGGCCTGCGGCCGGCCGATTCGCGGCAAGGTGGCTTTTCTTGGCGGGCCGCTCACGTTCCTGCCACAATTGCGGGAGCGCTTCATTGCCACGCTCCAGCTCGCGCCGGACGATGTCGTGTTCCCGGACGATGCCCAGTATTTCGTGGCGATCGGCGCCGGCTTGCAAGGCGCGGCCGGGCCTTCGCTTCCGCTCGGCGACTGGCTGAACCGGATGGAGACCGCCGAATGGACAGCCGCGCCCGATGGCGAACATCGGCTCGCCCCCCTGTTCGCAGACGAGCGGGAATACGACGCCTTCCAAAAGCGGCACGCTGCGGCAACCGCAGCCCGGGCGGACCTGGCGGGGTACAGCGGGCCCTGCTTCCTCGGCATCGATGCCGGGTCGACCACGACCAAGCTGGTGCTGACCGGTTCCGAGGATCAACTCTTGCATACCTTTTATCGCGGCAATAAAGGGAGCCCGCTCGCTTCCCTCGCGGAAGCGCTGCAGGAAATGTACGCCCGGCTGCCGGAAGGCTGTTATATCGCGCGCGCCTGCGTCACGGGGTACGGCGAAGGCTTGACGAAAGCGGCGTTCCGCATCGATGCCGGCGAAGTGGAGACGGTCGCCCACTATAAAGCGGCTGCTCGCTTCATGCCGGACGTCGACTTCATTCTCGATATCGGCGGCCAGGATATGAAATGCATCAAAATCCGCGGCGGCGCGATCGATAGCTTGCTGTTGAACGAAGCCTGTTCGGCGGGCTGCGGCTCTTTTCTCGAGAGCTTTGCCGGGGCGCTGGGGCTGGGCATCGCCGAGTTTGCGGACGCGGCGGTGAAGTCCGTCCATCCGGTCGATCTGGGCTCGCGCTGCACGGTGTTCATGAACTCCAAGGTCAAGCAGGTGCAGAAGGAAGGCGCTTCTCTGCCCGATCTTTCGGCCGGTCTCGCTTATTCCGTCGTGAAGAACGCGCTGCAGAAAGTGATCAAAGTCCGCAATCCCGAAGAGCTCGGGCGGCGCATCGTTGTACAGGGCGGTACCTTCTACAACGACGCCGTGCTGCGCGCCTTCGAGCTGCTGACCGGCCGGGAGGTCGTTCGTCCCGACATCGCCGGCATCATGGGCGCCTATGGCTGCGCGCTGCTGGCCCGCGAGCAATATGACGGAGTCGGCCGCAGCAGCCTGCTGCCTTGCGAGGAGCTGCACTCGTTCACCTATGAGGTGTCGCATGCCCGCTGCTCCTTATGCAGCAACAACTGTGCGATGACGATCAGCCGGTTTCCCGACAAGAGCTTCCACGTCAGCGGCAACCGCTGCGAACGCGGCGCGACGCAGAAGAAGACGAAGGCCGGCCTTCCCAATCTTGTCGAATACAAATACGAGCGGATGTTTGACTACGCGCCGCTCCCCCCGGAGCAGGCGGTCCGGGGGACGGTGGGCTTGCCGCGGGTGTTGAATCTATTCGAAAACTATCCGTTTTGGCATACGTTTTTTACCCGGCTGGGGTACAGGGTTGTGCTGTCGCCCAAGTCCTCGAAGAAGCTGTACGAAACCGGCATGGAGACGATTCCGTCGGAGTCCGTCTGTTATCCCGCCAAGCTGGTGCACGGCCACATCGAAAGCCTCATTCGCAGCAAGGTCGACTTCATCTTCTATCCTGCTGTTGTGTATGAGAAGAAGGAGGACGCTTCAGCCGACAACCATTTCAACTGTCCGGTCGTCGCCTCGTATCCCGAGGTCATCCGTACCAATATGGACCGGTTGAAGGAGCAAGGCATCCCGCTAGTGAGTCCATTCCTGAACATCGATCATGTGCCGGCTTTGAAAAAGACGCTGCAAGCCACGTTCGCACACCTTCCGGCGGAAGAGCTGGACGCGGCGGTCGATGCGGGGTTGCTGGAGGCCGATCGGGCTCGCAGCGATATCCGCGCTCAGGGCGAAGCGACGCTGAAGGGGCTGGAGGAGACCGGGGCCCAAGGCATCGTCCTCTGCGGCCATCCCTACCACAGCGATCCCGAGATCAATCACGGCATCGCCGACCTGATTGCGGGGATGGGGCTGGCGGTGTTGACGGAGGATGCGGTGTGCCACCTTGGCGCCGTCAAGCATCCCCTGCCCGTCGTCAATCAGTGGACGTATCACGGGCGAATGTACCGCGCGGCTTATTTCGTCAGCGGCCGGGACGACCTGGAGCTGGTGCAGCTGACCTCGTTCGGCTGCGGCATCGACGCGATCACCGCGGATACGATTCAGGAAATTCTGGAGCGCCACCAGAAGACTTTTACCTTAATTAAAGTGGATGAGATCAGCAACCTGGGGGCGGCGCGCATCCGGCTGCGCTCGCTGCTGGCGGCGATGAAAGAGCGGAAACAGGCGCAGGTTACCGCCCGGGCGGCGTCCGCACCGGCTTCGCCGGCCGCTTTTACCAAGGAGATGAAAAGCGGGTATACGATTCTTGCCCCGCAGCTCTCGCCGATTCACTTCGAATTGTTTGAGACGGTGTTCCGCGGGGCCGGCTATCGCCTGAAAGTGCTGGAGAAAGCCAACGCGCAAACCACGGATGAGGGCTTGAAATTCGTCAACAACGACGCCTGCTATCCGGCGATCGTGACGATCGGGCAAATCATGGCGGCCCTGCGGGGCGGAGACTACGATCCGAGCCGGACGGCGGTGATTCTGACCCAAACCGGCGGCGGCTGCCGGGCGACGAACTATATCGCTTTGCTGCGCAAGGCGCTGAAAGAAGCGGGGATGGAGCAAATTCCGGTCATTTCGCTAAATGCGACGGGCATTGAGAGTCAGCCGGGCTTCAAGTTGAATATGAAGCTGATTAACCGGCTGATCGCGGCGGCCTGCTACGGCGATCTGCTAATGCGGCTCCTGTACCGCTTCCGGCCGTATGAGCGAAATACCGGCGATACCCAGCTGCTGTTCCGCAAATGGATGACGTTGTGCAAGCATTCCCTGCGGGAGTTTTCGTTCCATGAATACAAATATAATATCCGGGAAATGGTCGCGGAATTCGAAGCCCTGCCGCAAACGGGAGCCTCCAAACCGCGGGTCGGCATCGTCGGCGAAATTCTGATCAAATTCCATCCCGATGCCAATAACCGGATCGTGGAGGTGATCGAAGCCGAGGGCGGTGAAGCGGTCGTGCCTGACTTCCTCGATTTCATGTTCTACTGCTTATACAATCCGATTTATAAGGCGGATCACTTGGGCAAGAGCAAAATGTTAGGCCTCGTGAACCCGATGGTCATCCGCTATATCGAGATGTACCGCAAGCCGATGAAGCAAGCGCTGGAGGCGAGCCGCGATTTAACTCCGCCGGAGAGTATCTACAAGCTGGCGGAAAAAGCCGGACGCCTGGTATCGGTCGGCAATCAAATGGGGGAAGGCTGGTTCCTCACGGCGGAGATGATGGAGCTGCTCGATCACGGCGTGAACAACATCGTTTGCATTCAGCCGTTTGCCTGCCTGCCGAACCACATCACCGGACGCGGCATGATCAAAGGGCTGAAGGAGATGTATCCGGACGCCAATATCGCGGCCATCGACTATGATGCCGGCGCCAGCGAAGTGAACCAGATCAACCGTATCAAGCTGATGATGTCGGTAGCCAGCGGCGTGTTGTGCTAAAACAAAGTGAGCCCCCTATTCCGGAGGGCTCACTTTGTTTTCATAATCGTCAATCAGGATTACTTTTCCAGCGGGATCGTGGTCTCCAGCTCTTTGATGTAGGTCTTGTCTCCAAGGCTGCCGTTGCTGGCGCCGACAGCGCTCCAGTTCTTCTTATTGACGGTCAGCGTGTACGGCTTGATCGTAATCGATTTCGGCGTTTCTTGGAATGGCGAGTAGAGTTCGTCAATATGGTATTCGGTATCGGGCTCCCGGTTGAAGAATCCCTTCCGGCGTTGATCCAGCACATTCCCCCGGTCATCCACGATATCGTAATACATCATACTGGCGATATAATCGCCGGTTTGTTCCGGTGATCTCGGCACCTTGCCGACGCTGTCGATAACCAGCCGGGTGGTCACAGGCGTGATAACCACCTCTTTCACGGTATAGCTGAACTCTTCATAGGTTTGGGTCGCATTAGGCTTGAGCAGGAGCGCATTGTCCTCTGTTTTCACCGGAACCTTGAATTCAAATGCTTCATCAACCCCCGTCACTTCGGCGCGGATGGTCAGCTCAAATTCATTTCCCCAAACCGGTTTACTAAACTGCAGCTCCGCGATGTACGCATTCTCCCGCTTGGGAAAATCTCCAAAGACAGCCGTATGAATGTACTCATTACTCATCTTTTTGCCGTCAACAAGTAAAGTCGTCCCTCCAGCTTCAGCCCCTTTAATATAACCTTTTGGAATTTGATCCTCTGGCTTTTCACTTTCGCTAAGAGGAGCAACCGTCCCCGGAAGATCCACGCCTTCCCGGTCCAGAATAAAGGACAATCTCGTTCCGTCATACAACAGGTCGCTGAGTTTCAACGTGATGCCGTCATGCGTTACGCTCATGTTGGGATCTTTGACCAACCCTAAATCCATAGCGGCCTTGACCGCCTCTTCGCTGGTCCCCTCAAAAAGTGTGCTGAACATCGGAATCTGTTTCAAAGCATCCGCCATCGCCGGGGATACGAACCCCGAGCCGACGATGCCGCCTCCGAGGATCGCAGCGGCGGAAGCCGCGATAGCCGTCCGTTTCAGGATATTGCCGGTTCCTTTCCGTGTATAGGTGCGCGTTCTGCTCATGGTCGTTCCTCCGATTTTCTCCATAATTTCGCCGCTCATGCTGGGCTTCTGCGGCGCCGAATAGCGAATCATCCGCTCGATCGCTTCCATGTCAGCGGATTCCCGTCGATCTTGCCATTTCTCCATGGGCCGACCCTCCTTCTTTCTTGGCTTTTGCCAGCAATTTTTTGCGAATCCGTTCGTACCTCTTGCGCAGGGTGGGCGGTTTGATTCCCATCACCTCGCCGATCTCTTCGAAGCTGTACTGTTCCACCGATTTCAGCAGCAATATATGGCGTTCCTCCGCTGTAAGACAGGCCAGGAGCTCGTCTATCTCCGATTCGTAGGGAGAGATGGCCGACGCCGGCTGCTGCTCCTTGCAACGGTCGATCAATTTCAACCAGCGGCCCTGCTTCTGCTTCATATTGATCAAGTGATGATAAGCTACCTTATACAACCAAGAGGAAAACGAAACTTGTCTCGTATACTGATGAAGATTCATGTAGGCTTTGATGAAAATCTCCTGAACCGCATCCTTCGTCTCCTCATGATCATGCAAAATATAGTAGCAGTACGTATACATCTGACGCTCAAACTCGAGGATAATCGGCGAATAGGCCTCTTTGTCTCCGGCTTTGACGCGTTCGACGAGCGATTCGATGCGCTTGTGTTTGTCTTTTGCTTCCCCGGGGATAACTGGCTGCAAAAGCTCACCTCCTTTGCCGTTTGCTTATATAACAATCCCAAGCCTTCGTTTTGTGACAGTTCCCGCATTTTCCGTTCCCTGATTGAAGTAATCAACGCCAAAAAGCCCTTCGCGGGCGAAGAGCTTAGTGGATGAATTGAGGTGAATTGAGATGACTTGGAGAGATCTCCGATCAATGTCGACGCTTCCGCAGGCTTACGAATTCCGCTGGGCTTCGATCTTCTCCGCCAGCTCGTTCAGATACGTCCAGCGCTCCATCAGCCGCTCCAGTTCGGCTTCGGCTTCCTGCTGTTGCTGCATCAGCTCCTGCAGGCGAACCGCGTCGCTCGCGGCGGATTCCATTTCCCCGGAAATAGTCGCCAGGCGCTGCTCGGCAGCTTCGATAGTGGCGTCGATCGTTTCGTACTCCCGCTGCTCGTTATAGCTGAACTTCAGCTTCTCGGCGCGGCCGGGGGCGCGGCTGCCAGACGCGGCTTGCGATCCGGCGCCGCCCCGGTCCGAGCGGTCGGCACCAGACTTGCGTGAGCCGGAGACCGCTTGTCCCGCCGCGTCCACTTTCCCGCCGCTGCTCAACCTCTGCGTCCGCTCCTCATAATCGCTATAATCGCCGACATGCACCGCCACCACGCCGCCGCCCTCAAACGCCATGATCTTGTCGATGGTCCGGTCGAGGAAATAGCGGTCATGGGAAACAACGAACACCGCACCCGGGAACTCGTCCAAATACGCCTCCAGTACGGTTAGCGTCTGGATATCGAGATCGTTGGTCGGTTCGTCCAGCAACAGCACGTTGGGCGCGCCCATCAGGACGCGCAGCAGGTAGAGCCGCCGCTTCTCGCCCCCCGACAGCTTGCCGATCGGCGTCCATTGCATGTCCGGCGGGAACAGGAAACGCTCCAGCATTTGCGCCGCGGTAATCCGCGTGCCGTCCGCCGTCGTTACCACTTCCGCCACTTCCTTGATATATTCGATCGCCCGCTGCTGGCTGTCCATTTCCTGATGCTCCTGGGTAAAATACCCCAGCTTCACCGTCTGCCCCACCACGATCTCGCCGGCATCCGGCTCGATCCGACCGGCGATCATGTTCAGCAGCGTCGACTTGCCGCTGCCGTTGGGCCCTACGATGCCAACGCGATCGCCCGGCACCGCCGTGTACGTCAGCTCCCCGATCAGCAGCCGGCCTTCTATCGACTTGCGAAGCCCGTCGATCTCCAGGATTTTGCGGCCCAGCCGAGTGGAAGCGACCGAAATTTCGAGCGAGTCGCTCTTATATTCCGTCTTCGCCGCCTGCAGTTGCTCGAACCGTTCGATGCGCGCCTTCTGCTTGGTCGAGCGCGCCTTGGCGCCGCGGCGAATCCAGGCCAGTTCGTTGCGCAGCAGATTTTGCCGCTTCTGCTCGGAGGCGGCTTCGCGTTCCTCGCGTTCACTCTTCAGCTCCAGGAAGCGGCTGTAATTCGCTTCATAACGGAACAGCCGTCCGTGATCCAGCTCCAGCATAACGTTGCAGACGCGATCCAGGAAATAACGATCATGCGTAATGAGCAGCAGCGCGCCGCGCCGTTTCTGCAAATACGCCTCGAGCCAGGCGACCGTATCGTTGTCGATGTGGTTGGTGGGCTCGTCCATGATCAGCAGCTCCGAAGGGAGGATTAGAGCGGAAGCGAGCGCTACGCGCTTGCGCTGCCCCCCGGACAAGCTGCCCATGCGCTGAGCGAAGTCGGGGATGCCGAGTTTGGACAGGACGCTCTTGGCTTCGCTGACCAAGGTCCACGTTTGCAGCCGATCCATCTCCTGCGAGAGCCGCGACAACTCCGCCTGCCTTGCGACATCCCCCGGCTCCCGTTCCAGAGCTTCCTCCGCCTCCATGTAGGCGGACACAACCTGAAGCTCAGGTCCGCCGCCCTGGAACACGCCCCGCAGGACGGTGAGGTCGGGGGCATATTCGGGATTTTGCGCCAGGAACGTCACGCGGACATCCCGATTGATCGCGACCTTGCCGGAATCGGCTTGAGTAAGGCCGGCGATCACCTTCAGGAACGTGGATTTCCCCGTTCCGTTGACGCCGATCACGCCGATTTTATCGTTTTCGTCCATGCCGAAGGAAGCGTCCTGAAACAGCACTTTCTCTCCATAGGTTTTCGTCAGTTGTTCCACCGTCAGTATGTTCATTCGTTAACCCCTACTTTATCCTAACATCCCGAATCCCCATGCCAGCAAACCGGCTGCCAGGGAACTGAGTAAATTCACCCTATCGTTGTCCATCCAGCGGTACCCCCGCAAATGCGCGGTACGCTGGCCGCAATGCTCCGCTACCTCAACCTCTTTGCCGCATACGGTGCAGCGCTGCATGTCCTGAATGGTCGCGCCCAGCCAGGAATCGGCGAAGGCTCCGGCCAAACCGGAAATTCCGGCGATGAGCCCCCATTTCACCAGCGCAAGCAGCGCGGACCCCGCCTCGGAATAAGCATCGTCCCCCGTCCACATCCGCAGCAGCCAGGCAGCCCCGCCGATGCACACCGCGCCGGCCAGCGCCGCACTGCTTCCCAGCAGCGTCACCCCGCCTGACGTACCCGGGGGCACCCGGCGGCCGTTCAGGATTGAACGCGGCTCACGTTGGCTCAGGCCGCCCCACTCCGTCGCCCAGGTGTCTGCGGTGACTGCAGCCATCGTTCCAACGAAGAAATACGCCCACGCCGGGTCAGGCCAGAACAGATTACCAAGGCAAGCCAACATGCCGAGACCGCCGTTGGCCAGCACCTGCCCCGCATCCCGGCGGCCGCTCTTGGCATACGACTTCTCCAGCTCCGCCTTGCGTTCGCCGCGAAAATGCGAGAAGACCGACGAGCTGATGAAGAACAGCAGCAGGATCCCGAACCAGAACAAATTGCCGGCTCCGTAATACACCGTCCCCATGACGAATGCGGCAGCCGCGCCGGAGAGGGATAAGGATTTCTTCCTGTAAGCCGCTCCAGACACGATTAGGGCGCAAAGCGCCCCAACGATCCAATCGAGATTCATTTCATTTTGCCTCTGGGCCGGAAGCGACTGTGCAACTGCCCAGCACTTGGGAGCCGTAAGACAATTCCAGCTTGTCCCCTTGAACAACCGGGCCAACCCCTTCCGGCGTTCCGGTAAAGATCAAATCCCCTTCCCCCAGTCCATAACGCCCGGCGATATATTCCACGATTTGCTGCAGCGAAAAAATCATCCGGCTGATGTTCCCGCGTTGCACCACTTCCCCGTTCTTGCGAAGCACGAAGTCTTCATTGGCCGTTTCCGCCGCACCGGGGAAAGCGAGATAAGGCGTGATCGGCGCCGATTGCAGGAAGCCCTTGGCCGGCGTCCACGGGTTGCCCTTGTCTCTGACGATGTTCTGCACGTCGCGCAGCGTGAAATCGATCCCGAACGCGATCACGTCCACCAGTTCGTCGACCGTCATCCCCGGCTTGTAATCGCGGGCGATACGCAGCACCAGCTCGGCTTCATAATGCACCGATCCGCGGTCGGCCGGAAGAGCAAGGCCCCGACCGTCCATCGAGGTTACCGCATGCGACGGTTTCAGGAAAATCATCGGCTCGGTCGGCACCTCGTTGCCGAGTTCCTCGGCGTGCGCCCGGTAATTCCGGCCAACGCAGTAGACATTAGCGATCATTTTGTTCATCGTTATCTGTTCCTCCAGCGGATTGTGGTTTCACAATCGATTTATTTGAATTTCCCGTGTTCCATCGCTTGACGCCATATATCCGGCCGATTCGTGCAGAGCAGAACGTCGGGATGCAGCGCCGCAACCTTGCGCAGCGACCTTGCATCATCCATCGTCCAGGCCATCACCTCGATCCCGTGCTTGAACGCTTTCTCAGCCAGCTCTGCGGTTAAGGCGCGATAATGAATCGATAAGAACGAGCACTTCAGAAGCTTGAGCCGCAGCAGCAAATCCTTCGGCTGCCGGTCGATAATCAACCCTGTGCGGATGCCGCGATCCATTTCCTTGATCTTCGCCAGAATCCGCGGTTCGAACGAAGTCAACACGACTTCGTGCTCCATATGGCGGCGCTTCACGGCCGAGATCACCTTCTCTTCCAGGCCCGGGTACATCTCGCCTTCCGTCTTGATCTCCAGATTGGCGCGCAGCCGCCCGGCGATCGCGTCCAGAAATTCATCCAGGCTCGGCAGACGTTCGCCGCTGTACGCCTTGGATTTCCAACTGCCAGCATCCAGCGCCTGCAGCTCCGCCCAGGTCCGATCCTTCACCGGCCCTCGTCCGTTTGTCGTGCGGTTTAGCGTAAAGTCATGAATCAACAAAGGCACGCCGTCCTTTGAACATTGTACATCAACTTCGATCCAGGTGACATCCTCCTGCTGCATGGCGAGCTGGACCGCGGCCATCGTATTCTCCGGTGCGATCCCGGAGAAGCCGCGATGGGCGACGCATGGATTACGCAATTTCCCGCCTCCTTCTCTGCTCGGAAACGATTCTTTCACTTACGCTCGATGATTCGCCAATTGAGACACTGCCGACTCTTCATGCCTCCCGGTCTTGGAGGTCGTCACTTCTCCCGCTTCGGAGATTCGAACCCCCGGCGAGTAGCCTTCGATCTCCTTCAGCAGTTGGCTCCCTTCCTCGGCAGTCATCGGTACAGGCTGACCCAGCTCGGTTCGATACGGGATCAGCTTGAGCGTGCAATCTCCGCTGCGCGTGCAGGAAGCGGCAAACACCGCCGTTTCCCACGTCTTCGGGTCTTTGGATTTCGTGAAAATAAAGTTGCCCGTGCTGTAAGCGATCCATTTGCCCTTGTATTGCTCCAGCCCTTGCATCACATGCGGATGGCCGCCGATGACCAGGTCAGCCCCCGCATCGATGAAGGCGTGGGCCAGCTCCTGCTGATGATCTTCCAGCTTCGTCGTACGCTCCTTGCCCCAATGGGCGATCACGAGCACGAGATCGGCATTGTTCCGCGCGGCTTGAATTGCCTTCAGCGCCGGCTCCGGCACATACGCCGATGCCACCCCCGGTTTGTTCGATCCGGCGACCCATCCCGGCTCCGGCACGACCCGGCTGAAGCCCAACAAGGCGATCTTGATCCCTTTGCGATCGAAATACACAGGAGCATAAGCTTCTTTGCTGTTCTTGCCGGCGCCGACATACATCACATGATGCTGCCGCAGCGCCTTCATCGTATCCTGAAGGCCGGATACGCCCTGATCCAGCACATGGTTGTTCGCCAAATTCACCGCATCTACGCCGGCCTTGGCCATCGGTCCGATCGCCTTGGGCGGCGACTTGAACACAAAGGTCTTATCCTGTGCCGGCTCCCCGCCGGTCGTCACCGGGGTCTCCAAATTCAGTACGGTTAAATCGTCGTGCTGGAACAATCCCCGAACGTACTCGAACGGAAGGTCGTATCCCGCCTTCTCTAACCGCTGCTCCACTTTGCCGGAGAAAATCGTGTCCCCCGCAAAATGAATCAGCAGCCTCTCCTCATCGCTATTATCCTCAACGCCTGAATCCGAGCCGGACGGCGGTTCGGTTATCCCGACTTCGCCTTCGTCCGCAGAAGCCCCGTCAACTCCCTCGGTAGAGTTCTCCCCTGAATCCACGCGATCCTGGCCGTCCTCCTTCTCCGTTTCCGTTGTCGCGGCCCCGCCGTCCTTCGGCTGGGCGTCCGGGGACTGCCCCGTTTGTGCGCCTTCGCCTTCGTCAGGTCGGGTTTCCCCCGTAACGGCCTGGGGCGGCTCCGTCCCCGCTTCCGGACCGGCCCGGCTGATTCGTTCCTCCATATAAAAGTAAGCTCCCAGCACGAAGATTAAAGTGATGAGAGTCAAGTTAAGCAGGAGCCATATCCGGGTTTGACGCCGCCTTTTTTCCTGCTGTTTCTTTTTGTTTTTTTCCGACCTTGGTGGATACATAACGGACTCCTTTTTAGTTGAAATGAAGCTAGGAACGATAGCAGCGGAGCGTAATTGGAAGCTCCGTGAGCGGGCGGAAGGCCCGGCGGAATCCCAGATTCGAAGCCGAATCCGCCGCTCTGTATACGCTTCGTGATCGTAAGCTGACCGTTTGATTTTATTATATCAGGTATCCGTAAATAAATAGAACCCCTCGCCTATTTTGCGGGCAAGGGGTCAGGAAGTCCTAGTCTATGGCATTTGCGGAAGGGCCATTAAGCCTGGCTTACCTTCAATTTACCGGCCATCTGCTCCGCCAGCTCCTTCGCCTGTTTGATACAGTCGGGCAGGCCAACGCCATAGAAGGCTGCTCCGGTCGCGTATACACCGGGGAGCGATTCCTCTAAATCGCGGTTCAGCTTCGCAACCTGCTGCAGATGTCCAACCGGGTATTGCGGCATCGATTTCGGCAGGCGGGTAATCTCCGTGAACAACGGGCGAGCCGTGATGTTCATGAGCCGCTTCAAGTCGGCAAGCACGAGCTCCGTCAGCTCCTCCTCGGGCAGGAACGGCTTCTCTTCGTCACCGGAGCGGCCGACATAGCAGCGCAGCAGCATTTTGTCGTCGGGGCTCGTATGCAGCCACTTGATGCCGGTCCACGTGCAAGCGGTGATGTTCAGGCCCTCCTTGCGCGGCACCAGGAAGCCTGAGCCGTCGAACAGGCCGGTGACGTCTTTGCGGTCAAAGGCCATGACGACGTTCGCGACGGACACGTAGTTGATCGCATCCAGTGCAGCGACATCGACATGCGGCCGCAGCAGATCGGCGGCGGCGAATGCCGGCACCGTGACGATCACGTCATCCGCCGGGAGAACCTCGCCCGTGGCGAGTGCGACCTCGTACGCTTCCGGTCCCGTACGGCGGAGTTCCGCCACCTCGGAGTCCAGGCGGCAGTCGATCTCGCGCAGCGACGATACCAAGCCGTTCACCAGCGTCTTCAAGCCTTTGCGGAACGTCATGAACGCGCTCCGTTTCGTGCCTGTGTGCGTCTCGACCGGTTTCTTGCCGGTCATCATGCCTTTGATCAAGCTGCCGTATGCCCGTTCGACCTCGCCAAACTGCGGGAAGGTCGACTGCAGGCTCAGCTTGTAGGTGTCGCCCGCGTAGATGCCGGCGAGCAGCGGCTCGGTTACGTTCTCCAGCACTTCAGCGCCCAGCCGGCGCTCGATAAACATGCCAAGCGACTCATCCTCCTGGCTTTGCCGCGGCGGCATCACGAGGTCCAGCATCGCCCGGGCTTTCCCGCTCCAGGAGACAAGTCCGCTGCGCAGGAACGGTCCGAGTTCGGTCGGAATGCCCAGCACCAGCCCTGACGGCATCGGATGCAGTTTGCCGCCGCTGACGATATACGTCTTCTTGGCGTCCGGATTCATCGATACGAGCTCGCCTTCCAGCCCCAGCTCCTTCGCTAAGTCAATCATCGCCGTCTTGCGGGCCAGGAAAGAATCCGGACCTTTCTCGATGACGAAGTTGTCCTTCTCCAGCGTTTCAATTTTGCCGCCCAGGGTGCTGCCTTTTTCCAGCAGCGTAATTTGCGGGGTCAAGCCTTGCTCCGAATAGAACTTGCGAACGTAAAAGGCCGTAGACAGCCCGGTCAGTCCCCCGCCGATAATGACAACCTTACGCGAAGAATCACGCATGTCCTCTCATCTCTTTTCCCAAGATTTGATAATGACGTCGCTGAGCGCTTCCATATACAGCGGTTCCGTATTCAGCGATTCGATCCGCTCCAGGCGCATATCCAGCTCTTTGGCGATCGTTTTGGCTTCGATATCCAAGTCATACAGCACTTCCAAATGATCCGATACGAAGCCGACCGGAGCGACCAGGACATCTTCCACCTGCTCCTCGCTTAAGTCCTTCAGCGTATCCAGAATATCCGGCCCAAGCCATGGATCCGCGGTACGACCTGCGCTTTGCCAGGTGAACTGCCAGTTGGTCACACCGGCTTTATCTGCCACGGCCCGGGACGTCTCCAGCAACTGATCCCGGTACGGGTCGCCCATTTGCAGGATTTTCTCCGGCAAGCTGTGGGCGCTGAACAGCACCCGCACCTGATCGCGCAGAGCCCCCGCCTCCTTGAATTGATCCAGCTTGGCGGAGACCCGCGCGGCAAACGCCTCGATCAGCTTCGGATGCAAATGATAGCTCTCCACGAATCGCATCGCGACGCCCAGTTCCTGCGCTTTGGCTTCCGCCCGCTTGATGTATCCGCCGATGCTCATGACGGAATAATGTGGTGCAAGCACGATGCCCACCGCTTCGCGGATCCCGTCCGCCGCCATTTGCGCTACGCCGTCCTCAATATAAGGCTCGGCATGCTTCAGTCCTTGATAACAAACGAACTCTGTGTCTGTGTCCGCAGACATGCGGTTCAGCGTTTCCTGCAATGCGGCAACTTGCTTGTCCGTATTGGCGCGCAGCGGGAATACGCCGCCGACGATCGCCTCATATCGGGCGACCAGCTCCTGGAGCTGCTCCGCGGTTGGTGGATGACCCCGCCGGATATGCGTATAATACGCTTCGACCTGGTCCAGACTTTGCGGCGTGCCGTAAGACATCACCAATACTCCGATCTTCGATTTCACGATTCCAGTTCACCTCTAGTCGAGAATTGAGTTGCTCTCATATATGGGATATAGCATTACGCTCGCAGCGACGGTTGATGCAGGATCGCTTCAGCGGAATATTCATGCACGAATTCCGTCAGTTCGCGCAGCTTCTCAAGGGAAGCCTCGGGGAACAAGCCATGTCCCAGGTTAAACACAAACCCGGGGGCCGTTAAGCCATCGTCGATAATTTCCTTGGCCTGCTGTTTAATAACCTCCATCGGCGCAGTCAAGAGATAGGGATCCAAGTTCCCCTGCATCGCGAACTTTCCGCCTGTCCGGCGCCGCCCTTCCGCAATCGATACGCGCCAGTCGAGCCCGACGGCGTCGGCGGCGAGGCCGGTCAATGTCGGCAGCAGCTCCCCGGAGCTGACGCCGGGAAAATAAATTTTCGGTACATCCAAATCCCGAAGTTCGGCAAAAATACGGGTGACCGTCGGGAGTACATACCGTTCGAAATCCTTCGGAGCAAGCGCGCCTACCCAGCTGTCGAACAGCTGGAATGCCTTGCCGCCGCTCTCGACATGAGCGCGCAAATAAGCGATGACCATGTCACCCAGCTTGTCCATCAGCTTGAACCAGGCCTCCGGCTCGCTGTACATCATCGTTTTGGTGCGGATATAGCTCTTGGACGGCTGCCCTTCGATCAGGTAACTGGCAATCGTAAACGGTGCACCGGCAAAGGTGATGAGCGGAACGTCCAGCTCCTTGTCCAAAATTGCAATCGTCTCCAAAATATGCGATAGATCCTTGTGGACATCAATGGGCTTCAGCCGTTCAATGTCCGCCAGCGTACGGATCGGCTGTTCGATGACCGGCCCGATATTCTTCACGATATCGAACTTCACGCCCAGCGAAGCAACCGGATTCATGATGTCGGAATATAAAATAGCCGCATCCACACCAAGCTTGCGGACGGGCATCATGGTGATTTCCGCCGCCAGCTCCGGCTGCCGGCAAATCTCCAATAAGCTGTATTTTTCTTTGATTTTTCGATAATCGGGATCATACCTGCCCGCCTGGCGCATGTACCAGACCGGGAGGCGATCCACCTCCTGCTTTCGCAGGGCCCGGATCAAACGATCGTTGTAAACCAAGCCGCACGCCTCCAATACTTGTAGAAACCATTTTAAGAATCAATCATTGCTACACTATAAACATTCTAATTTACATTATGCCCTACTTAAAAGTAAGTAACAACTGTCACAACGGTAAAACGAATGGCGAACCTATGACAATCGAATGAAGATGCTATGAAGAATGCCCTTGTTTTCCTGCCTCCGAGCGATAATACTAGTATAACTTTGTTTCATCAGAAGCATCCTAGAGACCCTGCGAAAGGAAGTGAAAGCACAATTGAACACCTGGAAGGTTAACCTTATTGTGCTTTGGTTCGGACAGTTTCTGGTTAACGCCGGGATGACGATGATCACGCCGTTTCTGTCGCTGTATCTGGCACGGGATCTGCATGTACAGGGAGAGCAAGCCATCGGACTCTGGGCGGGGATGATCTTTGCCGCGAATTTCGCCACTTCGTTCATCTTCCAGCCGATCTGGGGGAAGCTGGCCGACAAATACGGACGCAAAATCATGCTGCTGCGCTC
Organism: Paenibacillus phocaeensis; assembly: GCF_900021165.1. Taxonomy (GTDB): domain Bacteria; phylum Bacillota; class Bacilli; order Paenibacillales; family Paenibacillaceae; genus Fontibacillus; species Fontibacillus phocaensis. The sequence continues at coordinate 56,123 of NZ_FCOQ01000031.1, forward strand.
CGGCTTTGGCATGGCTATCGTCATTACGCTGATGGGCTTCGCCACCCAGCCCTGGCACTTGCTTGGCTTGCGGCTGCTGAACGGAACCATCTCCGGCTTTAACCCGGCTTCCGTGGCGCTGATCTCGGGAACAGCGCCGAAGGAGCGTATGGGCTTTGCGATGGGCACGATCCAGTCCGGCAACGTGGCCGGCACGATCCTGGGGCCTTTGATCGGCGGACTGATGGCGGAGTGGATCGGGTTCCGGCCGATCTTTTACATCACCGGGGTGCTGCTGTTTATCGCTTCCCTGCTGGCCCTCCTGTTCGTGCGCGAGAAGTTTGACCGTGAGGAGGCGCTGCATACGCCCCAGCCTTCCGTGCTGCAGGGGTTCCTGGAGCTGAACAAAACGCCGCAGTTGACCGCCCTGTTCGCCGTGACGTTCCTCTTGCAGTTCGCGATGCTGAGCCCGATGTCGCTGCTGCCTTTATACGTCGAGAAGCTGCACGGCCAGACCGCTGACGTAGCGTTCTGGGCCGGTTTTGTCAGCGCCGTAACCGGCATCTCCAACATGATCACCTCGCCGATTCTCGGCAAGGTCAGCGATAAGCTCGGAGCGCATCGCATCCTGACGTTTTGCCTCGTCGGGGCCGCAGCTACGCTGATCCCGCAGGCATTCGTGCATACGGTGTGGCAGTTGATCGCCATCCGCTTCCTGATGGGCGTGTTCATGGGCGGGCTGCTGCCAAGCGTCAATGCGCTGATCCGCTATTACACGCCGGACGGCATGGAGAGCCGGGCGTTTGGCTTCAACAGCAGCACGCTGGCCCTCGGCAACATGATGGGCTCGCTGATCGGCGGTTTTCTCGCCGGGTATATCGGCGTCGAGGGGCTGTTCGTGATCTCCGGCATTCTGCTGCTGATCAATACGCTCTGGGTGCGCCTGAAGCTGTACGCAAGGCCAAAGCCGCGGATGACGGCCCCGAGGTGATTTGAGCGTTTGCGTTTACCTCAAAAATAGCAAGCAACCACAAAAGAGCCGGGAAATCTCCCGGCTCTTGCTGCTTTGGTCTTGGTAAACAGCATAAATTTCTCTTCATCGCCGGCTTACAATCAGCCGGAGCGCCCCCGTCAGCATAGGCAGCGTCCGGTAGTGTCCGTATTTGCGATCCCATTCGCCGGATTTCAAGGCCTCGGCCAACCTAATCACGAGACTCTCCTCCGCTCCTTCCGCCAGGAATTGCCATGCCGATTGAGCTTGGCGCACTTCCGGCACCAGAAAGGCCTCCGGACGGCCGTAAAAGGCTTCCTGGAATCCGTCGATGCAATCGAGCGGAACCCGCACCGGGACAATATGGCCGGAACCTCCCAACACTTCAAGTACCTCAGCCGGTTTCGGGTAACGCCGATATTCCGCCTCAAGGAGTTCCGGGAAATATTCCGCATTCCAGAATGAGCCCAGCGCATCCGGATCAAAGGTCATAACAACGACGTTGTCCCGTGTCACTCTTCGCAGTTCTTGCAGCCCTTTGCGTAAATCGGACCAGTGGTGAACGGTCACCATCGCCATTCCCGCATCAAATGCCCCATCGTCAAAAGGGAGCGCTTCAGCCCGGGCGTTCACGGCCGGCACCGCCCCCCGGACCAACCTCTGTCCCCGCATAACCGCAGAGGGCTCGACTGCGACGACATACCGATCTTTCGGCTCATAGGAACCGGTGCCCGAACCGACGTTAATGATCGTTTTTGCCTGGCCTAAGGCTTCAAGCACTTGCCGCTCGATCCGAGGATCCGTCCGCCGGTATCCCGCGTAATTCATCCCGTGCTTATCGAAATCATAGAAGGGGTTCCCGATCTTCATTCCTGCCTCAGCTCCTTAACGTGGTATTTTTCCTGCTGAGGTCATTGTAGTTGAAATTAATCCATAAATATAATATATCTTTATGTATAAATCATAGATTATGATTATGAATCAAGGAGGATGCCGCGCCATGAATTTACACGCCTTGCGGCTGTTCCATGTGATTGCCCAGACCGGCAGCGTCACGCGCGCTTCGGAGCTGCTGAGCATCAGTCAGCCGGCTATCTCCGCTCAGATCAAAAAGCTGGAACGCGAGTTGGATCTCCCTCTGTTCAGAGCGCAGGGACGCGGCATCGCCTTAAGCGACGGCGGAGAGAAACTGTTTACGTACAGCAAGCGGTTGTTTGCCGTTGAGCAGCAGATCGAGCGATTTATAGAGGACTACAAAGCCGGGGAGCTGGGCCATATCCGGATGGCCGCTACTTATTTGCCCGCTCATTTTCTGATCCCGACTTGGATCGCCAAATTCAAAACGCACTATGAACATACGGAAATGACCATTACCACCACAAATTCAGCGGATGCCTTGAACCAACTGCTGAATCTGGAGGTCGATTTGGCCGTCTACGGCGGGTTGCCGGAAGCGTACCCCGATTCGATCCAAGCGGAGGAATTGTTCCGGGACGAACTCTGGTTCGTCGTCTCCCCTCGGCACCGGTATGCAGGTCAGCGCATCAGCTTGCATGACATGGTCAAGGAGCCGTTCGTTATGAGGGAGATCGGCAGCTCCACCCGGGAGAGATTCATGGCGTTATGCCGGACCTTCAATGCACCGGCGCCGCGAATTGCCCTGCAATTCAACGGATTAAACGAAACGATCCAAGCGGTCATCGCCGGATACGGCGCCAGCTTTGTATCGGCGCTGGTGGTGAGGGACGATGTGGAGCGGGGTCAATTGAGCCGGGTATTCGTGGAGCACGTCGACCTGATCAACTCAATCTCGGTTTGTACGCGAAAAAATGAACCGCTGTCTCCAGCGGCCCATCGTTTTGTCGAGTTGATTCGAGAAAATCCGTACTGACGGCGGTCATTCTGCCTAGGACCACGCTTGCTTGGCGAATTCATAGAAGTCCAGCGCCTCCTCCCAGGAGCCGAAGCCGGCCTGCGCCAGCTTGTCGCTGCCACCGCCTTTGCCATTATATGCGGCCAGGTGTTCTTTGAAGAAATCCCCGCAGGAAACAGGGTGACCGCCGCTATGGGCCAACACCACCTTATGCTCGGCTTCCGTCGCTAACAGCACCGCCGCCTCGCATTGAGCGGCGAGCTTCTGCGCAAGGCTTTGCAGTTCCTTCAACGGCTTGTCCGCAAAGATGTGGGCGATCCGGCCGCCTTCTTGCTTGTCCAGCAGCTGGCCTGCCGTGACCTCGTCCAGGGCTTCTTTTAAAGTACTCAACTCGGTCTGCAACTGCTTCTGCTCCATCTCCCATTTATCCAGACGCTCCAGAATGCCGTCCCGGCTTGTTTTTAACCGGGAAGTCACCGCCCCAAGCGCTTGTTGCTGCTCCCGGAACTCGTTCAGAGCCCGGTAACCGCATTTGAAATAAATCCGCACGTTTCCTTTCTGCTTCTCGGTCTTCAGCAGCTTAATCAGGCCGATCGCGCCGGTCGCCGAGACATGCGTCCCGCCGCAACCGTTGTACTCCACGCCTTCCGTTTCGACGATGCGGACGCGGTCCACCGCCTTCGGCGGCTTGACCAGCGGCAGGCGGGCCGCCGCCTCCCGGGTGACGAAATAACCGGAGATTTTATGATTCATATAAATATGCCGGTTGGCTTCATCTTCGATGGCGGCAAGCTGCTCCGTTGACAGCTCCGTTTGCTCCACATCGATCGTGCAATACTCCTCGCCGAGATGGAAGCTCAGCGTCTTCGCCCCGTGTTTGAGGCATACCGCCGAGAGCAGATGCTGTCCGCTATGCTGCTGCATATGGTCAAACCGGCGGTCCCAATCGAGCTCGCAGGCGACCTCGCTGGCCTCCGGGAAGCGCTCCAGCTTATGCAGCACCTCCTCCCCTTCGCTGATTACGTCCAGCACGGGAATGCTGTCAATCCATCCCGTATCGTTCGGCTGTCCTCCCCCATGCGGGTAAAAGGCGCTTGCCTCCAGCACAACGTAAACGCCGTCTTCCCGTTCCAACTTGTCCTTGATTCGCGTCGTCCAGCGGGTTAAATAAGCATCCTCAAAATAGAGTCTTGTCGTCATCGCAAGCCGGTTCCCCTCTCTACGTTACTATCGTCTACTATACCGGAAATCCGCCCTATTTTGCACCATTTCGCGATCTTGCGGTCTCATCCCCAAACCGGTCACAAGCTGCGGTTCCTATGCTAAACTTGGAGAACCATTTCCGAGAATAAACGTAAGGAGTCGTGACAAAGCCATGCATACCACCATCCAACCGAACATCCTTTACTTCGGCACCTCCGTCGTACTGATCAGCACCCGCAACGAAAACGGAACGGCCAACTTGGCCCCGATGTCCTCCGCCTGGTGGCTGAACCAATCCTGCATGCTGGGCATGAGCGCCAAATCCCAAACGGTATACAATCTGCAACGCGAGCGCGAGTGCGTCTTAAACCTTCCCTCCACCGACCTTATTCCCGCAATCGAAAGGTTAACGCTGCTCACCGGCCGAAATCCGGTGCCGAAGTCGAAGGCATCGCGCGGCTACCGGTTCGAAGCCGACAAGTTTGGCGTCGCGGGCTTAACCCCGGAGACATCGCAGCTCGTGCGGGCGCCGCGGGTCCGGGAATGCCCCGTTCAATTGGAGGCGGAGGTCGTACGCATCCATCCGTTCGAAGAACCGAGCTCGCTCGTCGCCATTGAAGCGAAGATCACCCGGGTCCATGTCGACGAGCGGCTGCTCATGAACGGACATCCGAACTATATCGACCCCGCCAAATGGAAGCCGATGATCATGAATTTCTGCGAATATTTCGGTTTAGGGACGCAGTTGTCCTCATCAAGATTAGCTCCGGTTTTCGGCCCGAAGGCGAAAGAATAGTCCGGTACCGCCGATCATGCGCTCCTCCCGGCCCTCATATAATAGGGTGACGGTAACAAGGGGGGGAGCAAGGATGGAGCAGGATATCGCCGACATTCGGAGGGAAATTCACCGATTGTCCGAGGAACTGATTCAGCGGCAGGAAGCGGACGGCACCTGGCGGTTTTGCTTTGAGAACGGCATTACGCTGGATGCGTGCACGATTATCCTGTTTCGCACGTTAAATGCGGACCGGGAGGAGCTGATCCGGGAGCTGCACGACCGCATCCTGGCCGCCCAGCAGCCGGAAGGCTGCTGGCGTTGGTACCGCGACGACGGGGAAGGTCATCTATCCGCTACGGTTGAGGCGTATTACGCCCTGCTGTTCTCCGGGTACAGCCGGCCGGAGGACGAAGCGCTGCAAAGGGCGAAGCGGTACATTCTGGAACGGGGCGGCGTCGGACAGGCGAACAGCCTGCTTACAAAGGCGATCCTGGCAGCCACCGGGCAGAGGGCATGGCCCTCGTCCTTGTCGCTGATTCCGATCGAAATCCTGCTGCTACCTGAGTCGTTTCCGCTGAACTTTTATGATTTCTCCGGATATTCGCGGGTTCATCTTGTTCCGCTGCTGATCCTGGCGGAGCGGAATTTTCGCGCCAGGTCGGTGCGGACGCCTGATTTAAGCGAGTTGTTCCTGGATGCGCGAGACCCGGAAGAAGAGGCGTTATCGATGTCCCGGGAAAGCCGGGAACTGCTGGAACAGTTCCAGTCGGCGCTGAGCCATTTGGTCGGTACGCCGCGGCGCATTCGGCAAGCCGCGATCCATAGGGCCGAGCAATATTTGCTGGACCGGATCGAAAGCGACGGATCGCTGTACACCTATGCCAGTTGCACGGTGCTGATGGTCTTCGCTTTGCTGGCGCTTGGATATGAACCGCAGCATCCGGTCATCCAGCGCGCCGTCGAGGGTTTGGCTCACATGAAGTTTACGGTGGACGGCAGCGGCAACGGCGAAAGCAGGTATACCACGATCCAGAACTCGCCTTCTACGGTCTGGGATACCGCGCTAATCTCCTATGCCTTGCAGGAGGCGGGGATCCCGCCTTCCCATGCGGCTGTTCACCGGGCCGCCGCTTACCTGCGGGACCGCCAGCACCGCCGGGCCGGCGATTGGCAGTTGCATAACCCAGGGATTCCTCCCGGGGGCTGGGGCTTCTCGGAGACAAATACGTTCGTCCCCGACGTCGACGACACCACGGCGGCCCTGCGGGCTCTCTACCTGTTGCACACCGAGGACTCCGCGACCCTTGACGCCTGGAACCGCGGGCTGAACTGGATCTGGTCGATGCAAAACAACGACGGCGGCTGGCCGGCTTTTGAAAAAAACACCGATAAAGCCATGCTCACCTGGCTGGCTATTGAAGGGGCCAAATCCGCAGCCACCGATCCTTCAGAAGCGGACCTGACCGGTCGGACACTGGAGTATTTGGGGAACTTCGCCAAGCTAAGCGTACGTCACGATTGGGTTGCGCGCGGGGCAGACTGGCTGCTAAACCACCAGCAGGAGGACGGGTCCTGGTACGGGCGGTGGGGAATCTGCTACATTTACGGTACCTGGGCGGCATTAACGGGATTCCTTGCGGTTGGCATGCCCGCCGACCACCCTTCCATCGCCAAGGGCGCCAACTGGCTGCTCGACATTCAAAATGACGACGGCGGCTGGGGAGAATCCTGCCGCAGCGATCAAGCGAAGCGGTATGTGCCGCTCCGCGCCAGCACGCCCTCACAGACGGCGTGGGCGTTGGATGCACTGATCGCGGTGCACGACCGGCCGACGCCCGAACTCGAACGCGGCGCCGCCCGTTTGATCGAACTGCTGCACGAGGACGGCTGGACGGCCGCTTATCCGAGCGGAGCCGGGCTGCCGGGATATTTTTACGTCCACTATCACAGCTACCGATATATCTGGCCGCTTCTGGCGCTCTCGCATTATGCGAAAAAATACGGGGACGAATCGCCTTAACGGCCCGATCTCTTCCTTGTGCGTATCGATATGAATGATGCCCGCAAACCTCGCCATAATCATCCCGCTGTCGATATTTGCGCGCGCCAGAACCCTTGAATCATCCGCAAAGGCGATTCGTCCAAGTCGGCGGACTTCATCAGGTTTCTCTTGAGCTTCACGTTTTCCTCCATAAAAATCTCCATGAATAGCTTCTCTTTCGATGCATTTGTGATATTTTCCACTTTTCCCTTTTGTCAATCATTTCCTAGCGATGTATAATGAAACTTAAGACGAAGAACGTCCCGATCCGATTTGTGGAGCCGGGGCGTTTTTATTTATTTATCGGGAGGGATGGATCGATCATGGATTCAGAGATGGCATTCGAACAAGCGCACACCGCATTTATACAGGAGCATCTTGAGGCTAGGACGGGAGAGCGTAAAGGGCGGCTGGAGCGCGGGCACCGGGAGGCGGAGAAGCTGTTTTGCCGCAAGGTTTGGTGGGAGGTACAAGGGAATTTTCAGCACTTGCACCCGGAATACGAGGTGGTGGACTGGCGGGGATTATCTTATTTCTGCGATTTTGTTTGGTTGGCCGGGCCAGTGAGGCTGGTGATTGAAATCAAAGGTTTCGGCCCGCATGTCAAGGACATGGATCGGCAGAAATATTGCAACGAGCTTAACCGCGAGACGTTTCTGACCGCGATGGGGTTTCAAGTGATCTGCTTCGCTTACGATGATGTCGCCAATCGACCGGAATTGTGCGTGACTTTGCTGCGTATGGTGCTGAATCGATATCTGCCGATTTCGATCCCGGCGGAGCCAATTTCTCTGATGGAAAGAGAGATTTTACGGTTAGCCTGCCATCTTGCACGTCCCCTTCGCCCGATCGACATCAAATCTCATTTCCAAGTGAACCACCGGACGGCTGTACAGGCTCTGCAATCCATGCTGGCAAAAGGCTTGTTGAAGCCTGTCTTCGGTTCTGCGGGAAAACGTGCCGTTAGGTATGAGCTGCAGAAAGATGCGCTACATCAACTTTAACTTCATAGTATAACCCGGCTTCTGCAGGGTCATAGGATGAATGAATAAGTGCAATCGTGCATCTAAATCGGAGATATTTTTTGAAAAAGGCCGAATAGTTGCTATCATGCATTTATTTTTCTAAATTCGCCTCATTTTCCGGTTTCGCATCAAAATTAACTGCATCATTGCAACTAATTCGATAATAGAGGCCAATTTCTCAAAATTAACTGCACCTCAGTCGTTATTTGTTCGCGGCTTCCGCAACCAGGGAATCGGGCGCCAGCCGTTCAGCCGACGCCCCGTTCCCCCGGCAGACCCGCCGCAGTTATTTCATAAACCAGCGGATCACGCCCAGGATCAATGAGAATACCACGCTGATCACGATGCAGGTCACGATGGGGAAGTAAAACCGGAAGTTTCCGCGCTCAACTGCAATATCCCCCGGCAGCCTCCCTAACTGAACAAATCTCCCCAGCAACATCCAAACCAGGCCGATTAGGATGAGAACGGCACCGGCCATGATCAGCATTTTCGGAACATTGCCCATCGATGGTCTACTCCTTCAATTCGGTTTTTTGATTCCATGATACCTACCGCCCGGGACAAACGCAAACGAAGACGATCCTCCGTTAACCTCCCCCAGAAACGCACATATAACCCCCAGCTTCAACATAGATATCCAGTAGAAGTGATAGCGCCTATACGTAGGAAAGGCAGGGAATAACCATGGCGGTTTCTTACATGGATTTCACATCGCCGAACGCGCAATTCTCGTTCGACGTCAACCGGAACACAACGGTAAGAAAGGATCAACGCAACTTCATCAACGAATTGTCCATTCACCAGCTCAACACGCTGGGGAATATGTCGTTGCTGGATACTTACCTGGACAAAGGCAATGTGATCGAAATGCATATTCATCAAAATGCCTCCGAGCTGGTGTATTGCATTTCGGGGGAAGTCGTCGTGTCCATGATCAATCCGTTCACCAAGGAACTGCGGCATTACGCCAATCGGCCCGGCCAAGTGACCAGCGTACCGCAGGGCTGGTGGCATTACGACACCGCAACGATGGACGGGACGCATTTCCTGGCGATATTCGACGCGCCGATTCCGGAGATCATCCCCGCTTCCGACATGCTGCGGCTGACGCCGCCTGAGGCTTTTGCGCATCAGTACTGTCTGGATGCCGAGAAGGTAAGGGAAGCGTTCGCGCCTCTGACCCAAACGGTGATCATTGGCCCGCCGCGAGGGTGTCATCAAGAGAATCAACAAGCCCCCTACCCTAATACGTCGCAGCAGGCTTATTCCCCGCACTCCAGTCATCCGCCCTATAACCAAGGCTACGGGCTGCGGCCATACCAGCAAAGCGACGGCAATCCCCGACGGCCCCAAGTCATCGGGAACGGTTGGGCACATCTGTACCACGACGGTCCGTAAATTTCTGATCCGCAGCAAGAGCCGCATAAGAACGGTAACCCTTAAGTTGCCGTCCTTATGCGGCTCTTTTTTATATATAGCAGGCCTCTGAATACAACTTACCGCCTGAAAACAACAGCTTGCTTCACATCTATTGCTTACGAACCTTTGCAAAAATATACTTGAGTTGGAAAGCAGGGCTGCCCTTAAAAAAGAAACCCGAAGGAAGGAACGCGGATGAAAATTACGATCGAATCTGTTCCCGCCGGAAGTGAGCCGGAGATCGTGATTCGCTGGAATGAGCCCGACGAAACGCTGCTGCAGCTGATTTATTCATTGAAATCCCATCCCAAGAAACTAATCGGAACACATGAACTGCAAACCCACATCATCAACCCGAAAGATGTTTTTTATTTCGAATCGGTAGATAACCGAGTGTTCATCTATTGCCGGGACCAGGTTTATGAATCCAGGCTCAGGCTTTACGAAATCGAAGCGGAGTATGAAAGCTTGGATTTCTTCCGGGCTTCCAAATCCATCATTCTGAACCTGGCGAAAATCAAGTCGGTCAGTCCCGTTCTCCATGGGCGGTTCGAAGCCTTGCTCCAGAACGGGGAAAAAGTGTTGATTTCGCGGCAGTACGTTCCCGTACTCCGCCGAAAATTAGGATTATAAGGAGGGGTTCAAATGAAAATCGGCCGGTATTTATCCCATTTGATCAAGGATTGGATGATCGCCAGCGGGGGCCTGACCGTCATGACGGCCATCTATTTATCCGTGAGCACCACGGAGCGCATTTCAGCCACATGGCTGTGGCAAATTGTCATTGCGGCCGCCGCGTTTACTTTTTACAAGTACGCCCTGGTTAATAAATACGAACCCGAGCTGAGCCCAAAAGTCCAGATCATCAGCTTCGCGCTCTGCTACGCGCTTGCTGCAGTCATGCTCCTGCTGTGGTTATGGTTGGCAAGTCCCAATCCGATGATCGATACCGAACTCTTGTGGATCCTCATCGCGGTGATTCTGGTGGTGAAAGGAATGGCCTATGCCATGATGTTCATCGACGGTCATAAAGAGGCCCGCCAGTTGAATCAGAAGCTAAGCGAGTACCGAGAGGGCCGGGGCGAATAACGCCCTCGGCCCACCCGGCAAATAGGTTCAAACAGCGCTTACCCTGCTTTTTTTCGATCTAAGCTAACCTATCTTCGCAACGACCACCTGCGACCGCAGGTGCTCAATCAGCGCCCGCTCGGCCAGATCATCGGAGAAGGCGGTTGCACTGCCCGACGCGACGCCGAGGCAGAACGCCTCCAGGAGATCTCCGCCCAGCGCAAGAGCTCCCGTGAAACCGGCGATCATCGAATCGCCGGCGCCCACGGAGTTGCGTACCTGGCCTGGCGGCACGTTGGCATGGTAAACCTCGTCGCCGCGGATCAGCAAAGCGCCTTCCCCGGCCATCGATATCAATACGTGCTTCGCCCCTTCTTCAAGCAGGCGTCGGCCGTACGTGATCAATTGTTCGCGCGTATCGATCACGACGCCAAACAGCTCGGCCAATTCATGATGATTCGGCTTGACGAGCATGGGCCGATAGGCCAGCGCCCGGCGGAGCGGTTCGCCCGTAGTGTCGATGACAAACTCGGCCCCTTGCTTCCGGCACTGCGCAATCAGCCGTTCATAGAAATCGCCGGGAAGCGAGGGGGGCAGGCTCCCGGCCAAAATGACCAGATCGCCTTCCCTCAGACCGGACAGTTTCTCCACCAACGCATTGGCTTCTTCCTCGCGGATGGCCGGCCCCCCGCCGTTAATCTCCGTCTCCTCGCCATGCTTGAGCTTAATGTTGATTCGGGTATCCCCGCCTCCGATGCGTACGAAGTCGGCGTCAATGGCTTCCCCCCGCAAGTAGCTCTCAATAAAATCGCCGGTGAACCCGCCAAGAAACCCCATTGCGGTCGTGTCTGCTCCAAGCCGCTTCAGGACGCGGGAGACGTTAATCCCCTTCCCTCCGGGCAGCTTCAGGTCCCGGTTCATGCGATTCAATCCGCCGAGCTCCAGGCCGTCTACTTCCACGATATAGTCGATGGATGGATTCAAGGTAATCGTATAAATCCTCATGTCGTTATCCTCCGATAAGGTTAGTCAAATCTGCGATCGGCTTGCGCCAGCGTTCCGGAACTTGCTCCGTAATGAGCGCCGCCTGCTCCAGTTCCAACATCTTGGCGAAAGCGACGAGCCCGATTTTGCTGGAATCGGCAAGCACATAGGTTCGCAAGGACAGCTCACTCGCGCGGCGCTTCAGCGCGGCTTCCTCCGGATCTGGCGTCGTATACCCCGCATCGGGGTGAATCCCGTTCGCCCCGAGAAAACACCGGTCAAAGCGGAAGTGGCCCAGGTTCGCCAGGGCCAGGCTGCCGACCAATGCTTTCGTGCGTGGTTTGGCCAGCCCGCCGAGCAGATAACCGGGAATTTCAACCTCCAGCAGCGCATCCAACTGCGGCAAGCCGTTCGTCACGACGGTGATTTCTTTCCCTTTCAGATAAGGGATCATCGCCAAAGTCGTCGTTCCGGCATCCAGATAGATCGCCTCTCCGTTGCGCACCACAGCGGATGCCGTCTCGGCAATCTTTTGCTTCTGCGAGACGTTTACGGTGGATTTCTCCGCCATTCCCGGCTCCAGCCCTCCGGACATGACCGGTAAAGCCGCGCCGCCATGGACTCTCCGAAGCAGCCCTCGCTCTTCCAAATCCGCCAAATCGCGCCTCACGGTGGACTCAGACGCTTCAAGCAACACGCACAGCTCTTGCAGCTTGACAGTGCCCTCCTCCTGCAGTCGCCGCAGAATCCGGCGGTATCTTTCCTCGGTTAACATCTTTCCCCTCCCAACTAAAAACATCGTACCATAACCCGAAAAAATATCAATCAAAAACTATCAAATTCAATCAAAATCAATCAAAGAGATCATTCCGCTTCTTGCCGCAAAATAAAAACTCCGTTCGATTAGAACAGAGTCGTGTTCGTCTATTCTATTTACTCGGCGCAATCCCTTTAATCAGCAATTCCGTCCATTGGGCGGTATAAGGAAGAACCTTCGAGTAAATGTGGGGACTGGATATTCCTTCAATGAGCGCTTGGAAATAAATCAGAAGAAACTCATCCGAATATTTCAGATCCACTTTGCCTTCCTTACGGCCGCGATGGAACAAATCCATCATCATGCTGTAACTTTCCTTGACGTATTCCTGCATGATCAGCGATAAGCCGTCATCGTCCTTTTCTGTAAAGTAATCCATTAATTCCAAATAAAATCGTTTGTTGATTTTATCCAAATACTTGATTTTATTCTGACTCACGGCAATGATCGTTTCTTCAAATGGTTTGTGTTCAGCCATGATGGCTCGCGCCGAGTCCCCCATTTGGGTTACAAAATACCTGAAAACTTCATGAATCAGGTGTTCCTTGCTTCCAAAATACTTAAAAATCGTCGTCTTACCGACTTTCGAGTGTTTGGCAATCTCATCCATCGTGATATTTTCCAAGCCGGTCTCGGAGTTCATCAAGTCAAAAGTTGCTTGCAAAACTTGTTTTTTCTTCTCCCGCGTCCTCTTCTCAAAACCATTCATTTCTCATTCCCGCTTTCTATCTTTGTCGACTTCTATCCAATTATGGAGTATTGGGTTCACAACTCTGCTATCTATAAATTATAGATTGATAGTTATGAATGATCAAACAATGCATAGTTCATAATTTAAGATTTTTAAATTGACTATGCCGATAAAAAGGATTATAACTGAATCTGTAAATGAACTTTGGTTTAAAACTTGGCGATTAACTCTATATTTATGAACTATTATATTATATTAAGTTCATAATTATCCGAGTAAAGCTTTGCTTTTAAACTGGAAAGCACGTTACTAAAACTGGTTAAGAAGGGGTTTTAGTGCTATGACGGAAATGGTAAAAGTTCAAGGTTTGCAGAAAAAGTTCGGTAAATTCAAAGCTTTGCATGACGTGTCGTTCACGGTAAACGCCGGAGAAGTCGTCGGCTTTATCGGGCCAAACGGTGCGGGGAAATCAACGACGATTCGCACGTTGCTCGGAATCATCCGCCGGGACGCCGGGGAGGCGCGAATCTTCGGCAAGGATGTATGGAAGGACAGCCTCGAGATTCATAAACGCATTTCTTATGTTCCGGGGGACGTGGCGCTTTGGGGCAGCTTAACCGGCGGCGAAATCATCGATTTATTTATGAAACTGCACGGCGGAGGAGACAAAAAGAAGCGGGATCATTTGATTAAACGTTTTGAATTGGATCCCAAGAAGAAAGCAAAGGGCTATTCCAAAGGAAACCGGCAAAAGGTCGGCTTGATTGCGGCTTTGTCCGTGGACTCCGATTTGTATATTTTCGACGAGCCGACTTCCGGTCTCGATCCGTTAATGGAAGCGGTCTTCCAAGAGGAAGTCGAACAAATCAAACAGGCGGGGAAAGCGATTTTGTTGTCCTCGCATATTTTGAGCGAAGTGGAACGTCTGGCCGACAAGGTGGTCATTATTCGGCAAGGCAAGGTGGTTGAAACCGGAACCTTGGACGAATTGCGCCACCTCACCCGTTCCACGGTCACAATGGCAACCGAAGGCGATGTGGCCCGGATGGCTTCCGTTAACGGGGTCCATGATTTCAAGCAAACCGGGAATCAGGCGACTTTCTCCGCGGATAACGCTTATATCAATGATATTTTGACCGAAGCGGCAAAATTGGGCGTCAAGAAGTTTGAATCGGTGCCGCCTACGCTAGAAGACTTATTCATGCGTCATTACGAAGTCTGAGAGCGGAAAGGAGGAAACGATCATGCAAGAGAAATTTGCGCGTTGGGACATCTTGTTTGTTCAATATCTGAAACGGGACTGGAAAAAAATCTTGTTTTGGATCTCAGGCTTGAGCTTGTTTTCGGCCGGATTTGTTCCGGCATTTGAAGAAATCGGCAAGGGGCAAGGTTTACAGGGAATGTACGAGACCATGCAAAATCCGGCGATGATCTCCATGGTTGGCCCGACGCCGGTCGAATCTGCGGCGGATTATACTTTAGGCGCGATGTATGCCCACGAAATGTTGTTATTCTGCGGGTTGTTTGCGATGATCGCCGCCGCTTTGCACGTGGTAAGCCATACTCGCAAAGAAGAGGATCTTGGGCTTACGGAACTTGTCCGTTCCTTTCGAGTAGGTCGGCAAGCCAACTCGCTTGCGGTGATTGCTGAAGTCGTCATCATCAATATTATCCTGGCCCTCGTCATTGGCGGAATCATGACCGGCTTTGGCGTTGAGGCGATTTCGGCCAAAGGTTCCTTTTTGTTTGGCGCATCCATCGGAATGGCCGGGGTCTTGGGGGCCGGGATCGCCTTAGTGATGGCTCAAGTTATGCCGACCTCATCCGCCGCAACGGGGGCATCGCTCGGGATGGTGGGCTTGCTGTACATTTTTCGCGCCGGTACGGATGTGTCGAACCCCGACTTCTCCATGATCAACCCGATGGGTTGGACTTATCTGACCTACCCGTTTACGGAAAACAATGGACTCCCCCTCGTTGGAGCGGTGGTCTTCAGCGTCGTTATCGCGATCATCGCGGTTGCCCTTGAAGGCGGACGGGATATGGGAGCCGGTTATTTGCCCGAACGAGAAGGCCGGGAGTCGGCGCAGAAATCCCTGCTGTCCGTCCCCGGTTTGTTTGTGAAGCTCAACAAAGGCGTAATGATCAGTTGGATGATTGCCTTTGTCCTCATGGGAGCAGCCTATGGGTCGATTTACGGAGATATGCAGACGTTCCTGGAGAGCAATGAAATCCTAAGTCAAATGTTTGCGGTCACCGGCGTTTCCATCGAAGAAGCCTTCACCGGAACCATTATGATGGTGATGATCGGAATGGTTTCCATTTTGCCGATCGCTATCGTCAACAAACTGTTCACGGAAGAAACGCGGCTGCATTTAAGCCAGCTTTATGCGACCAAAGTGACGCGGGCTCAGTTCTATTGGACGTGTGTCATTTTGGCTATCCTTGCGGGAGTAGTCGGCATTTTGCTGGCTTCAGCCGGACTGGGCGGGACAGCCGTTTCTGCATTAGGCGACGGTTCTCCCATGACCATGGGAGATTTTCTAGCCGCAGGCTATAACTCGCTGCCCTCCATGTTGTTCTTTACCGGGCTTGCCGCGTTGGCTTTGGGCTGGGCACCAAGGTTAGGCAAAGCGGTTTATGCTTATCTTGGCTACTCCTTTGCATTAAATTACTTTGGCGGCATTCTGGATTTGCCGGAATGGTTCTCGAAAACCGCTATCCAAAGCTGGATCCCGCGGATGCCGGTCGATCCGTTTGACGCAGCAACCTTCCTTACGATCACGGCGATCAGCATTGCTTTGATGGCAGTAGGCTATATCGGATATCGCAATAGGGATCGGGTTGAAGGGGCGTAAACCGTCAACGGATTTCCAAAGCGCGCTAAATGGAGAGGGAGTGACTCCACCCCGTCCCTGCGAAAAAAATCCCCCGGCTTCAATGAGCCGAGGGATTTTGGCTTTGATTCCGCTATTTCAGCAGCCACAAAGCCGGCACGTTGGGCGGCTCCCAGCCGGGCAGAGAGGTATGGGCTTGCCGGCATTCGTAGATCGCCCCGCCATAACTGACTAATGCCCCTACCGCGTATGCGGTATTGGGTGCCCAAGGCTGCACCGCAGGCGCTGAGTCGGTCGTGACCTGCACCGCATTGCTGGCCGCCGATTCGTTGCCGGCGGCGTCAACAGCGCGCACGGTGAACGTATACGAAGTACCGGCGTGAAGTCCCGTCACCGTAAAGTCGGTCTGCGTCCCGGGCACGGTGGCGGATAAGGCCGATCCGCTATAAATACGGTAGCCGGTGACGCCGACGTTATCGCTGGAGGCGTTCCAGCCAAGTGTGACCGAAGTGGAAGCAACTGCGGCAGCAGACAATCCGGTTGGGGCTGTCGGGGCGGTTGTATCCCCCGAATTGCCGCCACCAAAGTTCACATCAATCACATTGTAGAAGGCATTGGCGGTGTCGGCGACCTCCCAAACGGCTAGGATGACGTGGTACCCCGTCCGGGCCGGAACATTGCAGGTATTCGAATACGTATACGGAGGCCGCACTCCGCCATAACTCACCGAGCAAAACGGAGTCAAATCAAAGGAATTACGCGTTAAAGCGGCATTAGGGTCCCACCCCGGTTTCGTGATGTAATATTTCCAGCTCGACGTAGCGTGCGGAGCGGTGAAATTCCAGGTGAAGGTGTTCGTTCCGGCCGAGATGTTCACTTTGGTCCAACGGGTGGCCGACTGTTCGTCAAGCTCGGGAAAGGCCCCGTTCGCGCTGGCGATCTTCCCGTCCGCCGGGCCGGCATTGGGGAAGCCCTTCGGCGCTTCCAAGCTCTGGGGCTCGTACATAATCACGCCGCAGTCCGTATTCTGGCCGTTTTTGCACAAAATAGCCCGGCTTGCCGGCCCGTCCACCCAACCGTGCGCCGAGGCCTGTTCCGAGAACAGGATCATTCCGATTGCAGCAAGCACCATGATCAATAAAGAAGTAAGCGCCTTCAATACTTTGGATTGAGCTAGCCTTGTTGAAATCATGCTTGTCCCTCCTTTGGATTTGAAAATTAGGGCTTTGTAGCATTAATAGAGAAAGATGTTAGATATGGGTGAATATTACTCTTATCCAAATTATAACACAAAACCCGCCATTGCAGCGGGTTTTTGTCCGTCCTCCATCGTTTTCATAGCTCGCTCGGCTATTTCACCATCGCCAGCGCCAGTCCGTCATAGGCCGGCAGCAGCGTGCTGATCAACCGCTCGTCTCGGGCGATCATCTCGTTAAATCGGCGCATCGCCTGCACCGACGGCCCGTTCTTCTCCCCGTTCAGCGTCCGGCCGCGCAGCAGGATATTGTCCCCGGCAATCAGCGCCCCCGGTCTCGCCAGCTGGATGGCATATTCGAGATAATTGGGGTAATTCTCCTTGTCCGCATCGATGAAAAAGAAATCAAACCGCTCCCCCTGTTGCTTGAGGGTTTGCAGACTGTTGAGCGCGGGTCCGACCCTATATTCCGCGACCTGCCCGAATCCGGCCTCGCGCAAGTTGGTCCGCGCCAGCTCGGCGTTCTCCTCCTTCAGCTCCAGCGATACGAGCCGCCCGTCCGCAGGCAAGCCCCGCGCCAGGCAGATGCCACTGTATCCGCCCAACGCGCCGATTTCCAGCACGGCTTGGGCTCCGGCCAGCTTGACCAGCAGCGTCAGCAGCCGGCCGTATCCCGGCGCGATCGACACGTCGCGCATCCCGCTGTCCGCGATCGATCGGGTCACCCGCTCCAGCACCTCGTCCTTGACATATAGTTCATCACCGTATTGTTCCGGCGTCATCATTATGATCTTCCTTTCATCCGTTCCTTCCATAATAAGAACCGTTTGTAACTTCTAGCGCATTGGCCTATACTGAATTGTATGGTTTTTCCGTTATTCTCACAAGTCTATGCGAAGCTGGAGTGATTGACGTAGTTATGGCTGGACCTTTGCAATTGATCGCAACCGCCCCGATGGGCCTCGAGGCCGTGGTGGCGCGCGAATTGAAGGAATTGGGTTATGAAGACACGGTCGTGGAGAACGGGCGGGTCCATTTTACCGGAGATCTGATCGACATCTGCCGGTGCAACTTGTGGCTCCGAACCTCGGACCGAGTGCTCATCAAGATGGGCGAGTTCACCGCGGTCACCTTCGACGAGTTGTTCGAAGGCACCAAGGCGCTGCCTTGGCAGGATTACATCCCGGCTGACGGGGAATTTCCGGTGGAGGGCCGCTCCCACAAATCGCAGCTCAGCAGCGTACCGGCTTGTCAGGGGATCGTCAAGAAAGCGATCGTCGACAAATTGAAGCAGTCGTATCATACCGAGTGGTTCGAGGAAACCGGGCCGCGTTATGTGATCGAAGTCAACCTGTTGAACGACAAGGCGTTGTTGACGCTGGACACGACCGGTCCGGCGCTGCATAAGCGCGGCTACCGCAAACATGCGACGGAAGCGCCGCTGAAGGAAACGATGGCGGCGGCGATGATCCTGCTGAGCCGCTGGAACCAGAACCCGGCGCGGCCGTTCTACGACCCGTGCTGCGGCTCGGGGACGCTGCCGATCGAGGCGGCGATGATCGGCTGGAACATCGCGCCGGGCCTGCGGCGCACGTTCAACGCCGAGCGCTGGCCGGTCGTGCCGCAGGAGCTGTGGCAGCAGGCGCGCGACGAGGCGATCGACGCGGTGCGCGATGACGTGCCGCTCCATATCGCCGGCAGCGACATCGACCCGGAGGCGATCGAGATCGCCAAGGCCGCGGCCAAAAGCGCCGGGCTGGCGAACGAAATCCAGTTCGCCTGCATGCCTGCCGTCAAGATCCAGCCGCAGGGCGATTACGGCGTCATGATCACGAACCCGCCCTACGGGGAGCGGATCGGCGAAGAGAAGGAAGTGCGCAAGCTGATCGCCCAGCTCGGGCGAGTGATGGCCGGGCTGCCGACATGGTCCTTCTTCGCGCTCACGCCGACCAAGCAGTTCGAGCACGACTTCCAGCGCAAAGCGGACAAGCGCCGCAAGCTGTTCAACGGGCGCATCGAATGCCAATATTTGCAGTACCTCGGGCCCCTTCCTCCGCGCCATTAGCCGTGGGGGGAGGGTTCTCCCTTTTATTTACACTCGCAAGGAAAGGACTGACGATCCGTCATGCTCTGGTTGACGCCAAATCGCGGCTTTCGCGGCCGCCCTTTCGTCTATCTGTTATTTGTTGCCGCCATCTTCATGAAGCTTGTCATTCTGCATAGCAACCTGCACGCCCGCTATATCGATATGAACCTGTTGGACGATCTGATCGCCATCGGCTCCGTCATGCTGGTCTCGTTCTGGACGTTATGGCTGCCTCCGCGCGGAAGAGGGATCGCCTTAGGCGTACTGAACGTACTGCTCACGGCGTTGATCTTCGCCGATTTGGTCTATTACCGGTATTTCGGCGACTTTCTCACGGTGCCCGTGCTGCTGCAAGCCGGACAAGTCGGGGAGCTCGGCGGCAGCATCCGCGAGCTGATCCGCCCCGCCGATCTGTGGCTGATCGTCGATTGGGCCGCCTGGGCTGCGGTGAAATGGGGGCTACGTGTGACGCGCAAGGGCCGCCGCCGCCGGGGGCGGCTTCATCACAGCCCCTTCGGCAGCCGGTCTCTTGCCTACTCCGGCATGGGGAGCGGTTCCTTCTCCCCCGTTACCTTCGGTTCGGGAAGCCGGAGAACCCGCCGACGCCGGTTCGGGCGCCTATTCAGCGGAATCGGCGTCTTTCTCCTCGGCTTTGCCTTAACGATGGGGCCGATCCGCCACTATACCCAAACCTGGGCGATCGGGCTGTTCGAAAACAACTGGTGGAACGTCTCCTTATACAACGTCACCGGCCTGCTCGGCTTCCATTATTATGACGCCAGCCGCTACCTCCAGGAGCATCTCGGAGGCGGCCAGAAGGTCAGCGTCGGGGAACAGGACGAAATCCGCCAATGGTTTGACGCGGCCCAGCAGCGCCGCCATGCGGACAATGACCTGTTTGGGGCGTACGCCGGGAGCAATGTGATCGTGATACAGGCCGAGGCGTTCATGAATTTCATGATCGGCAAACAAATCGGCGGCCAGGAGATCACCCCGAATTTCAACAAGCTGATGGACGAATGCCTCTACTTCGCGAACTTCTACCATCAAACGGGGCAGGGGCGAACCTCGGACGCCGATTTCGCCTCGAACGGTTCGCTGCATCCCCTGCCGACGGGATCGGTTGCGGTCCGTTACCCGAACCATACGTTCGACACGCTGCCGCAGATCCTGAAGACACAGGCCGGTTATACCGCCGAAGCTTTTCACGCTTACGAAGGCAGCTTCTGGAATCGCAACAATATGTACAAGGCGATGGGTTACGACCGGTTTTACAGCAAAAAAGACTTCCAGTTGGACGAGCCCCTGGGCTGGTCGCTGGGCGACAAATCCTTTTTCCGGCAATCCTTAGAGTTCATGACCCAAGAAAAACAACCCTTTTATTCGTTTATGATTACCTTAACCAGCCATCATCCGTATTCGTTGCCGGCTGCCGTGCAGGAGCTGGACACCGGCGAATTTAAGGGGACGATTTTCGGCGATTATTTGCAGGCTGTGCATTACGTGGACGCCGCGCTGGGGGAGTTCGTGGAGAGCTTGAAGCGGGAAGGCTTGTGGGATCATACCATTTTGGCGTTTTACGGGGACCATGACAATTCCATTACCGACAAAACGTATTATGAACGGTTCCTCGGCAAACCGCTGAGCGATCTCGACATGCACCAGATCCTGAATCAGGTGCCGCTGCTCATTCACCTGCCGGACGGCGGACATGCCGGCGTCACCGAGGAGCCTGCCGGCCAGCTTGATCTGGCCCCGTCGCTGCTGCATCTGCTGGGCATTTCCTCGCAGCCTTATTATATGATGGGCCAGAATCTGTTCGCCGCCGCCGGGACCGACCATGCTGCGGATCGTCTAGTCGTATTGCGTTCCGGCGCTTTTACGGACGGCAAGCAATATTACATTCCGTCCGCCGACAGCTTGTTTGAGAACGGAAGCTGCTACGATTTGGCCAGCCGCGAGCCCGGCGAGGTCGAACCGTGCCGTGCGCCATACGAGGAAGCGAAGAAGCGCCTGCGGATTTCGGACAAGGTAATTATGTCGAATTGGATCGCGGACTTCCGTAAGGAGGCTCAAGGGGCGGGGCGATGAGAAGCGCGATGGGGATATGAATAGAGGTAATTTTAGGCGTTATTTCGCCCAAATATGGATCGCGCATCGAAATAGCGCCCTTTTAAGGCGTTAAGATCGGGGAATGGCGGCAAAATCGCCGTTTGAAGCGAAAATTCCGTTAAATAAGGCCCAAATAGTCCGCTATTCCCGGCTAGTTTTGTAATTTGGCCGAAATAGCGGACTTTTTTACCGTTATCTTAAGTTAGTTTCTCGCATCCCGAAGCCAGCCGGCTTTACGCTCGATTCGCGAACGACCAGCTCGGGCAGCAGTTTGACGTTTTCGATGGTCTGATGATTCCCGTTCATACGGTGAACCAGCATTTGCGCCGCCGTCCGTCCGATTTCCCCCGCCCGGAGCGAAACCGATGTTAATTGGGGAGAAGTGCGGGACGAGAGGCTCAAATTATCCATCCCGGCGAGCAGCAAGTCTTCGGGGACGCGAATCCGCTTCTCTTCACAGGCGCGCAGGAAGCCGTAGGCCATCAGGTCATTGGCGCAGGCAACGGCCTCCGGTAGCGGGTGGCTGCCGTCCAGCAAGGATAGACCGGCCAAATAACCGCCTTGCTCCGTATAGTCGCTTTCCCGAATCCAATCGGCGCACAGCGGTAGACCCGCCTCCTGGAGTCCCTCGCGGTAGCCTTCGTAGCGTTCCCGGCCGGTCTGCTCCTGCAAACGGCCGCCTATGTACCCGATGCGGCGGATGCCCTGACTTGCAAAGTGGCGCACCACCTCTTTGATCCCCAACTGCGTGTCGACCCAGACGTAATGGAAACGGTCTTTGCCAACGGGCGAAACGTATTGGTTCGTCAGCACAACCGGTGCATGCAGGCGGTTCAGCAAAGCGATATTTNGGAGTCCCTCGCGGTAGCCTTCGTAGCGTTCCCGGCCGGTCTGCTCCTGCAAACGGCCGCCTATGTACCCGATGCGGCGGATGCCCTGACTTGCAAAGTGGCGCACCACCTCTTTGATCCCCAACTGCGTGTCGACCCAGACGTAATGGAAACGGTCTTTGCCAACGGGCGAAACGTATTGGTTCGTCAGCACAACCGGTGCATGCAGGCGGTTCAGCAAAGCGATATTTTCCTCGCAAAAATCGAAGGAAACCATGATCATGCCGTCGGCGTATTTTTCCCGCAGCAGTTGGATCGCCCGTTTCTCTTCGTCCAGCCGGTTTTTCGTGTCCATCAGGATCAGCAGGTAGCCGTACGGGTCCAGCACGTCGTTGATGCCCTGAATCATATCGAAATAAAAAGGATTGCATAAATCCGGAACCGTGAACAATACTTTGTTCGATACCCGCGTTTTCAGCATTTTGGCCGATTGGTCGGGGGCATAATCCAATTCTTCCGCCGCCTGCATGATCCGTTTCCGGGTTTCTTCCTTGCAGTATCCGCGACCGGACAGGGCGCGTGAGACGGTTGACGGGGAGAGGCCCAGTTTGTCCGCGATATCGTAAATTGTCGCCAAATGATCATCCCATTCTATGAAATCGCTATCATCATCTATCCATATTTTAGAATAGAACCCCCTTCGAATCAATCGACGGGTGATGAACAACGCAAGCGGCCATCCCGACGGATGGCCGCTCTGCTTACGGATTGGGGTGCGCAAATTGCTGCCGGTTCGATTCCTCGTCGAACGGCAGGATGTCCGGCAGCGGCAAGCGTTCCTTGACCTTCGGCAAAGGCGCGAACGGCAGATGCGGCTCGGACTGATACCAATAGGCCGTGGACGAGAGATCGTCGCTGCGGTGGTTGTTGTGCCCGTGCTCGATCGTCACTTTGATGCTTTCGTCGAACATGACCGGGTCTTGGATATGGTAGCGGTACACGGAGATTTTCCCGCTCCAGTTGGGTCCACCGCCAAGGATGATGCCGTGGTACGGCGTGCAGACTTCCTGCTGCGGGCACCAGGCCGTATTGAAGTAATCCTCGGTTCCCGTTCCGTGCAGAGAAGGCGGCCACGGCTCGCCGTCGATAAAGATCATGTCGTCGCCTTCGCCGTACCAGTTCCACTCCCGCGTCTCCCGCAGGTTGTGGATGTTCAAATTGCAGCCGACATAATGGCCTTTGCCTTGCGCTTCCAGGAGGACGTAGTTGCCGTCCCCGGTCGTATTTTTCCCGCCGAATTCAAAAAATGCGTTATCGACGTCCTTGTCGGGAATCCCTTCCGTCGGGCATTCGCGGTTCCACTTGGCATGGAAGCGCAGTTCATCCGCTGGCAAGCTTTCGTACTGTTCGTAATCGACGTAAAAATAAAACTTGATCGTCTGTTCCGCTTCGCTTTCCACGGTGATCCGCGCTCCGGAAGCGAATGGCATCGGAAAATAGCTGACGAACGCCTTCCCATCCTCCGGGCTCATCATCAGGCAAGCGGAGGTGTAGTTTCTCGTGATCCCGTGGCCAAGCCCGAAAAAATCGCCGATCGGCGCTTCCACGCTGGGTTCGGTTTCGCCGTCCCAATACATGCGCAGCACGATTTTGCGCGGTAGGAACGCTTCCTCCGTCGGAGCGTCGGTCGCCATCGTCATCCATATATGCTTGATGCAACCCGCTCCGGGGATCCGGCAAATCTCGGTGTTGTCCCCCGGTTTGATGCTGAAGTAATCCTTGTTGCCTCCCGAACGGTCGTAACTGGACGCCCGTTTGCTTTTGCCTTGGCGACTGCGGGAGAGGCTTGACAAATTTTGCACGATCTCCATGGTGTGATCCCTGCCTTTTTCGTGATTCGTCGGCCGCGTTGGCCTACATTGGTTGCTTTGTTCTGCTTTGAAGAAAAGCCTCCACTTCTTCGCGCCGGGGCAGCGAAGGAATCGCCCCCCGCCGGGTGACGGTCAAAGCGCCGACCGCGTTGGCATACCGCACGGCTTCCGGGACCGAAGCGCCGCGCAGGAGCTCGACGGCCAGAGCGCCGTTGAACGAGTCGCCAGCCGCTACCGTATCGATCGGCTTCACCGGAAAACCTTCCACGCTCGTAAAGCCGTCGCGGCCGGCGATCAACGCGCCTTTTTCCGCCAGCGTCACGATGACGTAGCTTACTCCGCGATCCAGCAGCATCCGCGCGCCCTGCCGGACGTTTTCGGGCGAATCTGCGGGAACGCCCGTCAGCAGAGCCAACTCGCTTTCGTTTGGCGTCAAATAGGTCACCTTGCGCAGCAGCTCGTCGCTCAGCGCCCGCGCCGGGGCCGGGTTCAAGATGCAAGGCACGCCGTATTTACGAGCCAGCTCCGCGGCCTGCTCGATGACGGAGAGATCCATTTCCAGCTGCATCACGAGCATTTGCGCGTTTCGGATGAGCGGTTCCAGCTCCCGGGTTTCCTCTGGCGTAAATCGGAGATTAGCCCCGGGGACGACGATGATGCGGTTTTGTCCGCTTTCGTCCAGCACGATCGAACCGACGCCGGTCGGCGCATGCGCATCGGTCAGAATATGGCCGACATCGATCCCCTCCTGCTCCAGCACCGCTCTCATCTCTTGGCCGAACGGATCGTTGCCGAGCTTGCCCGCCATCGCCACCGAAGCGCCGAGCCGGGCGGCCGCTACCGCCTGATTGGCTCCCTTGCCCCCGGGGAACCGGTCGAAGCTGTTGCCGATAATCGTTTCCCCGCCTTCCGGAGCCCGGTTGGCCCCGATGACAAGATCCATCATGAAGCTGCCGATCACCATAATGCCCATGGCTGCGTCCTCCTCACGAATGTACGTCCGAACCGGCGTTTTTCCGGGACAGCTGGTCGCCCAGGCTGCCACCGGGGTGAAACAGGTGGAAGCTCTCCTGGGTGAAGCCCTTCACTTTGCATAACGTAACGACCAAAGCGTCGCCGACGGCCAGTTGCAAGAGCGCGCTCGTGGTCGGCGCCAGCCCGAGATGATCGGCTTCCCGCTCGTAGTTGTAGGACAATACGGCGTGACAGCGGCGTCCCAGCGTGGAATCTTGGTTTTTGGTAATGGCGATGCAAGGCGAGCCGATTTTTTCGATTATGCCCAGCACGTTCAGCACCTCGGCCGTTTCGCCGCTATTGGACAGCAGGATCACCACGTCTTTCTTCTCGATCATGCCGCTGTCGCCGTGCACCGCTTCGGCGGAGTGAACGAAAAACGCCGGCGTCCCCGTACTGGATAAGGAGGCCGCGATTTTTTTGCCGATGTGGCCCGATTTGCCGATGCCCGTGACGACGACCTTGCCCGTGCAATTTTTCAGCATTTCGACGGCCTTCACATATTCTTCGTTGACGTTTTGGCTGGTCAGATACAGCGCATGGGCTTCGTTCTCCAGCGCCTCCCGCACCCATTGGTCAATCATAATATCTTACTCCTTTCGTCTAACCGAATCGAAATCGAAATCCAATGCAAAAGCCTATCCCCGTTGTCCGGAGCTTTGCAGGATTATCCCGTTCATTCAGGCCCTAAAGCCGCAAAAACACAACTCCGAGAACGAGAGAGCGGGGCGGATTACCTCATTCTCGCGATCCTTCGTTCCCTCGCTCCTTCTTCCCTCACTTCGCACCGTGCTCCCTTAACCAAAGGGATAATCATGCAAAGGAGGTTGTGGAGATAACATGCAACGATCCATTCTAATCAAGGTTCAAAAATCCGGGTTTTCAGCACCGACTCACTTGATGCCGGTCATTTTGATGCCTTCGACGAGGTAGCGCTGCGCCACAAAGAACAACAGCAGCGTCGGCAACGCGGCGATGACCGCGGCGGCCAGCACTACGTTCCACGGCGTGTAATACCCGCCGCCGACGAGGTTCGCAAGCTGCTGCTGCACCACCCACAGCGATTCGCGCTGCGTGATGATCAGCGGCCACAAATACGCGTTCCAGTTGGCGACGAAGAACCCGATCGTCAGCGGAATAATAATCGAACGCGACAGCGGCAGCGCGATCCGGAAGAACGTGCCGGCCACCGACAAGCCTTCGATATAAGCCGCTTCCTCCAGTTCTTTCGGGAAATCGCGGTAAAACTGCCGGAACAGGAATATCCCGTAGGCATTAAAAATCGACGGTATGATCAGTCCGGCATAAGAGTCCAGCATGCCGAAGCTTTTCGCAATCAGGTACAGCGGGATCGTAATCACCGCAAACGGCACCATCAGCGTGCTTAACATCCAGGCGAAAATGTACTTTCGACCGGGAAACTGCAAGCGGGCTAAAGCGTATCCCGACATCGCGTGAAACAGCATGGCGACGACAGTGACGGTGATGCTGACGATCAGCGAGTTGCCGATCGAACGCAACAAATGCGTCGTTTGGATCGCTTCGGTAAAATTGCTCCAAGCCAGTTCCATGGGAACCCACGTCACGTCGAGCACATTCTCCTCCGACCGCAAGGAGCTGATCACGAGCAGGTAAATCGGGAACACCATCACCAGCCCCAACAGGACGGCGAGCAAATTCTGCGGCATTCGCTTCCATGTTCTCACTTGGGGTCACCTCCTTAGTCTTTGGCGGAAAACAGCTTCATTTGGACGAGGGACAGACAGAAGATAAGCAGGAACAGGACGAATGCCAGCGCCGACGAGTATCCCATGTTCAATAGCTGGAAGCCTTGCTTGAAAATATAGACGACGCTCACCTCCGTACTATTCGCCGGCCCGCCTTTGGTCATGACCATGATTTGGTCGAAAACCTGGAACGAGCCGATCGTCGTCACGACGAGGATAAACGTATTGGTTTCTTTGAGCAGCGGAAACGTAATGCTCCGGAATATCTGCCAGCGAGAAGCCCCGTCGATCGTGGCGGCTTCGTAATAATCCTTGGGGATTTCCTTGATCGCCGACAGGAAAATAATCATGTTATAGCCGACGTTGATCCACAGCAGCACCGCGACGATACTGTACAGCGCCTGGGAGGTCGAGCCGAGAAATTGCTGCGGCTGGCCGCCGAAGAACGACAGGATCTCGTTGACGATCCCGTTGCGGGGATCGAGCATGTACATGCCGATGATCGCCGAGATAACCGACGTGATCGCAAACGGAATCAGGAACATCGTCCGCACGGGGGAGACGATTCTTCCTTTCAACGCGTTCAGCATCACCGCCGAACCAAGCGAAAGGCAAAACAGCAGCGGAACGTAGACGACGGTAAACTGCAGCGTCTTGCCGACGGAATGCCACCAGTCCGCATCTTTTGACAAGCTGACGTAATTATCAAAGCCGATGAACTTCATCGGATTCAACGCGTCCCAATCATGCAAGCTGACATAGAACGCGTAAACGATCGGTAAAAAAACGAAGATGAACAAGCCCAGCAGATCGGGCAACAAAAAACAGTAGGCCGTGATTCGTTCCTGCCATAATCTTGTACGCCATTTGCGCGGAATCACTTCAACCCCTCCTCCAAAGAAGATTCGGGGGAGGCGGGTAACCTGTAAGCAACGCCCGCCCATCCCCCAATCCGACTTATGCCTTGTTTCTTTACTTCATTGCTTCATTGATTTTGGCGTCGGCGTCTTTGGCGGCTTCCGCCCCTGTTTTGTTGCCGAACATGACTTGCGTCATCGCATCGCCGATCGCTTCGACGACGTCCGGGTTATACACCGGCTCCGGAATGGCCGATTCGTAAATTTCGTTCGTGAACACTTGGCGCAAGCCTTCGTTGTAAATTTCTTTGCCGGCTTCCACCACCGATTGGCGGGCAGGGTAAGCGAACTTCGTTTCCGTCGCCCATTTCAGCGGACGGGAGGTGTCGGCGTCAGCAAAGGCCCACATCACGAACTTGGCGGCTTCCTCCAGGTTTTTGCTCTTGGCGTTCACGGCGAATTTCCAGCCTCCGGCCGTCGTTACCGCTTGGCCTCCGTCCGGAATCGGCAGCGGGGCGAGCTTGATCGGAACGTCGCCGTAGACCTCCTCGATCCGGCTGACCGCCCAGGTTCCGGAAATTTGCATGGCCGCCGTCTTTTTGCCCAGATTATCGATCTCCCAAGGGCCGTACTGCAGCTTGGAAGGCGACAGCTTCTCCCGGAAGAACGTGCCCCAGAAATCGAGCGCTTTCGCCGTCTCCGGCGAATTGAACGCCGACGTCTTGCCGTCGTCCGCCAGCACCTTGCCGCCGGCTTGCCACAGGAACGGATAGAAGTTGAAGTTGAAGTAAGCGCCTTTGTCCGGCGGAAGCACGAGACCGGCCACTTTATCCGTCGTCAGCTTGCGGGCGGCTTCCAGCAGCTCATCCCACGTTTTCGGCACTTCTACGCCGGCTTGCTTCAGCATGTCTTCGTTGTAGTAAAGGCCCAGAAGCTCCATCTCGTAAGGCAAAGCCAAAATTTTGCCGTCCACCGTCACCGCATCCAACGCGGAAGGAAGGAAGTCTTCTTTGACCCCTTCCGGGAAATACGGCGACAAATCGGCCAGATACCCGGAGTTGGAGAATTTCATGAAGTCACCGGGGCTGATCATGTAAATGTCAGGACCATTTCCGCCGGAAAAAGCGATCGGCAGTTTCGTCGAGGTGTAATCGGCTTGGTTGTAGGTGGAGTAGACGATTTCCACGTTCGATTGCGAAGCGTTGTACGTTTTGACGAGATCTTCGAAATATTTCTGCTCGGCTTCGGTGTGCATATCCCAGAACTGCAGCTTGACCTTCTCCTTCGTCCCTCCGCCGTTTGCGGCCGGGGCTCCGTCCGAACCGGCGTTATTCGCCTGATTGTTCGAACCGTTCGCGCCGCAGCCGGCCAGGAGAAGGAGCAAAAGCGCCATCAGAGCGGGCAAAACGATCTTCCAACGAGTCTTCTTCATCTCTTATGAATCCCCTTTCATTTGTGGTCGACTTCAGTATAGTCGCCGGGGATTCATGCTCGTAACGGGAAATAATTTCGGAGGGTGGATTATTTTTCGCTGTCCGTCAGGTAGTCGGTAATTTGCCGATAGGTGCTGGCGGCAAGCTCATCGGGCAGCGCTCCGCCGTACAATAAACGCTGGAGCGAATCGGTGAAAATACCGCTGATTTCCGCCGGATACTGCGGCTCCTGCCGCTCCGTACCGTAGATCTGCTCCGTGAACACCCGGCGAAGTCCTTTTTGGTACAATTCGCCGCCCGCTTCCATGACCGATTTGCGCGGGGAGTAGGCAAACTTCACCTCGCTGACCCACTTCAACGGGAGTTCCGGCTCGCCGGCAAACGCCCACATCACGAATTTCTTGGCTTCGTCCGCGTGTTTGCTGAAATGGTTCACGCCGATCTTCCATCCTCCGGCGATCGTGACCGGCTGTCCGCCGTCAGGCACAGGAAGCGGAACGACACCGATCGGTTTGTCAGCGTAAATCGTCTCCAGCATGCGGATATTCCAGGTGCCGCTGACCTGCATCGCCGTTTCGCCGCTGGCCAGGATGCCGATATCCGTCGTCGGGCGGGACGGGTGCATATTCAGCAGCCCCCGATCCGTCATGTCGCGGAAAAAGCGGAACATCGTGTCGGCGCCGGGAGCGTCCAAGCCCGAGGCCCGCCCGTCTTCAGACACCAAATCCGCCCCGGTCTGCCACAAAAAAGGGAGCCAGGCGAAATTTTGATACACGCTTTGGAACGTCTCCATCGTCAGCCCGCTGACGCCCGGCGCTTTCAGCGCTTGGGCCGCCGCTTCCAATTCCGTCCAAGTCGCCGGCGGCCGAATCCCCTTCTCGCGAAACATCGCTTCGTTGTAATATAAGCCGAGCAGTTCCGTTTCGAACGGCACCGCGTAAATCTGCCCGCCCAGCGTCACCGATTCCAGCGCCGCCTCGTTGAAATCCCGCCGGATCTCCGGCGTGAACTCCCCGGTGAGCGGCTCCAAAATCCCCGCATTCTCGAACCGCCGGATCGTTCCCGGGGATACGAAAAACACGTCCGGCCCATGTCCCGAAGCAAACGAAGCCAGCAGCTTGCTGTCGGTAAAGTAGTCGTCGCTTGAGATAAAATCGACCTGGATTTCCACGTTCGGATGCTCCCGCGTATATTGCTCGCCCAACCACTTCCAGAACTCGAACTCCTGGCCCGTGTGAAAGCTCAGCAGATGCAGGACGATCCGGTCCGGGTCGGCTTGCGTGACTTCCGGATGATCCAGCAAAATATTAAGGTCGCCGCGTTCCGCCGCAGGCTGAGGCGACGGCCGGCAAGCGGCGAGCAGCAGCGTTACGGCCATGACCGGCAGCAGCCAACGCCAAATCGCCTTACTTCTCATCGTCCTCGTCCTTCCGGTAGAAAAATTGCCGATACTCCCCCGGCGTCACGCCCTCCGTTTTTTTGAACAGCCGCGAGAAGTATTTCACGTCTTGATACCCCACCATCTCCGAAATGTGGTACAGTTTCAAATCCGGGTCCATCATCAGATTTTTCGCCTTATCCATCCGGAACTGGGTCAAATACTCGATAAATGACATCCCCATCTCCTGCTTGAAAAAAGAACTGAAATAACTGCTGCTCATCCCCGCCTTGCCGGCCACGTCGTTCAGCGAAATATCCTGCATGTAGTGGCGATGGATAAAGCCGACCGCCGTTTCCAGCGTACGGTTGTGCTTCTGCTGCTTTTTCCATTCCGCCTTGTCGATCGCCGCCGCCGTCAGCTCATCGACGAACCGGATGAACTCGTCGGCGGAGAAATTCACCTGAAACCATTCGTAAGGCTTGAGCTCATCCTGGAAGACCAGGGCGGTGATTTTCTGCTCGTGCACATAGCGAACAACGGAGGATAGCAATTGCAGACAATACCCATGGAATACCGGGTAAACGACGTTTTGCTCCAACACCGTGCCGACGAAGCGGCGCAGCGTTTCCCGCGCCCGGGGGCCGTCTCCTTCGCGAAGCGCCAGCACGAGCGCTTCGTCCAGGTCACTCGGATAGCCGAGCGCGTTCCCGTTCCCTTCCGTGTTCGCCAATTCCCCATGCTCATGCACGAGACCGCTCCCGCAGATCCAGCGGTTCAGCAGCGCTTCGCGGGCTTCGGCAAAGGCGCGCGGCAGCTCGGCGAAATCGCCCGCGCGGCCGCTGATTCCCACCGAAATGGAGATCCGCACCCAACGGCGGACCTCATAAATCATCGATTCATAAACGTCCCTCGGACAAGGCCCGTCAAGCAGCAGGAAATAGATTTGCGACGCGCTCGCAAACAAGAACCGGCTGCCCAAATCCTCCCGATTCTGCAAAATTTCGTACGCGATGTTCCGCACGGCGAACACCACCAACTGACGGTCTCCCCATTGGTCCTCGGTCACCAGCTCGTCGAAGTCCTCGATATCGATCGCGATGACGTGATAATCCCGGACGGCTTCGGGAAGTTGTCCGCGCAGCCGGTCGAGATGGTCGGCGGAGTCTTCGATGCCAAGCAACCAATCCTTCCACAGCTTGGCGTAATGGAAATCGGCGGAGATCGCCGGAACGCCTGCGGCCGGCTTGCCGATTTCTTGCTTCAAGCGGCCGAGCAGATCGCGAACCTCATCCGGTTTCAACGGCTTGAGCAAATAATCGAACGCCCCGAACCGGATGGCGGTTTTAGCGTATTCGAAATAGCCGTACCCGGACAAAATAACGACTTGAACCGGATACTCGCGCAGCGCGTTCAGCAAATCCAATCCGTTCATGTTCGGCATGCGAATATCCGTGATCACGAGGTCGGGCATATCCTTGCGCACCAGCTCCAGCGCTTCGTTGCCGTTTTTGGCTTGGCCCACGACCGTCCATTCGGCGTCCAGGGCAGGAATTAGCTTGGTGAGTCCGCTGCGGACCTTCGGCTCATCGTCGACGATCAATGCTTTATACATGTCATAGCCTCCTAGGTTTGATTGATCCGGGCTTCGCCTTATCAAGCGTCGCCTCTTCAAGCGATTGCCGGAATGACGATCGTAATCGTCGTTCCTTCCCCGTAAACGGAATTCACCTGCACGCCGAACTCCGGCCCGTATTCCAGCTTCAGGCGGTCGTTCAGGTTATACATCCCGATGCCGTGCACCAACCGGTCGCGAATCATCTGCAGCTTCTCCTCGGGAATCCCGCTTCCGTTATCCCGGATGCGGATCACGAGCACCCGACCGTCCTCTTGCAGTCCCATCGACACGTCGATACGCCCGCCCGATTCCATCTCTTCCATCCCGTGCAAAATCGAGTTCTCCAAGTAGGGCTGCAGCAACAGGCGCGGCACTTTATAGCCGTAAATGGACGGGTCGACGTCGAACCCGATTTCGAACCGCTCCTCGAACCGCATCTCTTGCAAATAGGCGTAATTCCTCGCCCATTTCAGTTCCTCTTCGATCGTGACGAGCGGAGCGCCCGGCCGGATCGCGTAACGCATAATGTCGCTCAGCGACGTGATCATGCCGCTGATCTCCGGCTGCTCCTTCTCGATCGCGATCCAGTTCATCGCATCTAGCGTATTGTAGACGAAGTGAGGGTTGATCTGCGCTTGCAGCGCTTTGATCTCGGCTTCTTTTTCCTGCTCGGAGATGACCTTCACTTCATGGATCAAGTCGTTGATTCGGCTGCTCATGCTGTTGAAAGAGCTTTGCAGCAACCCGATTTCGTCCTCCGATTGCGCCTGCAGGCGGTATTCAAAATTGTCCTTCTGAATCCGTTTCATCGCCACCGCCATCTGGCGGATCGGTTTGGTGATGTAATGCGTCGTCAGCCAGGCCAGCAGCACGAACAACAAGGCGAAGACGCATAACGTTACGATAAAAAACCGCTTCAGCGAACCCGATGCCTGCAAGGCGTCGGACTGCGGCATTAGCGAGAAGTAATACCAGCCGTTGTAATCGGAGCGCTCCATGCCGATGCGGTAAGGCTTCCCGTTCAAGTCCATCCGGGACAACGCGTCTCCGCTTGCGATCATCTCCTTGAAAAAGGGCTGATCCGCCAGCTTGAGCCGATACGCCTCGTCGTTGCCGTGCCACACGAGGTTCCCGTCGCCGTCCGCGATCATAATGACGCCCTGCGGGCTGACGCTGACGCCTTTCACGATGCGATCCAGCGCGGAGATTTTGACGTTCATCATCAGCACGCCGATATTTTGCAAGGAATCCGTCACGTCTTTCACCAGCATGCCTGCCGGGATGTAGTAGGTCGAATAGTTGAAATAATTGTTCGCGGGCATTTCGTACGTCGGCAGCCACGTAATCTGTCCCGCCCTCGCCTCGATCGCCCTTGTCCATTCGGGATGCCGCTCCAGGATCGGCCGGAACACGCCGGAACCTTTGATGTCGGCAAAATACATCGCCCCGTTCCTGGCGAGCAGGTAAATCGAGTCGATGTCCTCCTTGCCGCGCAGCGAATCGCGCAAAAACCGGTTGACCGTATCCTCGGCGTTGGCCTGGGCCCCCTTCGCATTTCGACCGTCCATCCGGCTAAGCTGCTCGATCAGCGGGCCGTTGTCGTAAATCGTGAGCATGCGGTTTTCAATCTCCGACAGCAGCTGGTCGACGTTGCTGCGAACCAGATGAAGCGACTGCAGCGCTTCGCGGTCGGCCCGCTCGGCAGCGAAATTGCTGGAGCTCCGGTAGAAGATAAACCCGGCAAACACAAGCGGCGTCAAAATAAACAACACGAGCATCAACATCAGCTTGTTCCGGAGTTTGGCGTTTTTGAGCCTAGTCCACATCAGGGCGTTTCTCCTCCAGTCATTAAGCGCTTACAATGTTGGGATTCCAAATTGTGGAATCGATTGCAGATCTCTAACCAAAGTATACGGCCCCGCTGCCGTTTCGGCAAAAGAAATCGGATTCATTCCTGAAATTCCCGGTTCCGGCCGCCCCGACCCAGCCTCAAATGTCCAATTCCGGATGATGCGCTTTGATCCGCAA
The DNA here is from genome assembly GCF_900021165.1 of Paenibacillus phocaeensis. GTDB lineage: Bacteria > Bacillota > Bacilli > Paenibacillales > Paenibacillaceae > Fontibacillus > Fontibacillus phocaensis. The sequence continues at coordinate 89,981 of NZ_FCOQ01000031.1, forward strand.
GTAGCTTTCCGCCGCGGCTCCGTTGCCCCAATCGAAAATCGTAAACTCTCCCATCCCTAACCCCTGTTCGTTCACCTCCCCTCCATGCCCGTAGTTTTCCATCATAAAACCGTAATCCCGTTCCCCGAAAAAAGGAAAAGCCTCCTCCCATTGCGCTTTCGTCTTCGGATTCTCCGGGCAGTACATCATGACGAAGGAGGCTTTGAGGGCGGCCAGCCCGCGCTCGAGATATTCCGCCCTTCCGAGTTCGCGGCCGTACTCCAGAATCAATTCGGCGAACAGGCTTTGCCGGGAATCATTCCACTCGCCGTCGGCGTTCATGACTCCGAATCCTCCCAAAACATCAATATACAGATAGGGAGGCTGCCAGGAGGCTTGCGTCATCAGCATTTCGTCCAGACATCGTTCTCCCTGCCGCAAATACGAAATCTCGCCCGTCTGTCTGTAACACGCCAGGAACGCCTCGGCGGCCCAAAACATCGAGAAATTGCATTGCTTATACATCTTGTTGCGCGCATATTTTCGGCCGACATGATCTTTGCCACCAAACCCCGAGCAGGACCAGTACGTCTCGAAATCCTCCCAGCGGCCCTCGGGCAGCACTCCAGCCGCGACCGCCTCCGCCGCCCGCAGCGCGGCTTGAATATAGCGGGCCTGGCCGGTCAGTTCACCGAGCCGGAGCAAAAACGTAACGGACACCGCCGTCTCCGGCGAATCCCGCAGCGCCTCAAGCGGCTCCAGGGTATGCCAATCCAGCCAAGCCGGGAAAAAGCCCCGCGCATCCTGAAGCGCGATCAACGCGTCCCCGTAACGAACGGCATAGGCCAACAACCGCGAATCCCGCTCCAGCTCTTCGTACCACCGAAGCATCCATAACGCCGTCCAGCTCATATCGGCAATATGATAAGGTGCTTCCTTGATCCGGCGATCCGGCAGCGGGTTGCGGTCGGAATTTCCCCAGTACGCGGTATCCCATCCTTTGGAGCGATGAATGAGCGCGTCCCCGATTCGGACTTGCTCCATTTCCGTGGCGATGACCGACGGAAAAAAGCCGCTGCGCTGCGGCGCTGACAACGCCAGCTCCTTCATCAACCTCGCCCGCCGGAGCAGGTCCGGATCATCCTGTTGCCGACCGTATCGAAATACGCCCGCTGCCGAGCGAAGCGAGCTGAACCACGCCTGATTCCAAATGGAGCGGGTCTCCCGCTCGCTGGCCGGCCCGGGATAATTCGGGCTTTGCGTAACGTTGACGATGAACGCCGGCGCCCCTACCTTTATCCCGTTCAGCTCAAATTCCTGCCACACCTGCCGTTCCCAATGCTTGAACGCCCAGCGGTACGCATAACGCACGAACGGCGCCAGCGGCGCGGTTAAGGGCGCACCGGTCCGGTAAAGCGGCGCTCCCCACCGTTCCCAAAGGAAGCGCAGGACCGCACGCCACGGGTTGGCCAGTGCCTCCGGCGCGTCGCTGACCATCAGGTAAAAGCCGACTTTCACGCGGCCTGCGGCGTAGCTTGCTCCGGGCTTTTTTTCGTAAAGCACATGTTCCTTTACCCGGCTATCGCCCATGCCCAGCACAAGCTCGTTCCGGGAAGCGTCATTATCCATATACCAGCGGACCTGGCTCCCCTCCCCCAGCAGATCGAGGTCGGGGATCAGCGCCAGCATCCGCCGGTCATCCCGGACGATCAACGCCGGGGAGCGGAAGCTGTGCTGGTCGATCACATGGCGGTCGGTCGGGGTCAAATGAGGCGCCCAATGGAAAGAGGGGGCAAAGGCCGGTACGACCTTCACCCTCCAATCATCCTGCCGGACCGGACGATCCAGGCGAAATGTCAGCCTAAATTGATACACGCCGGGTTCCGGCTCGCTGCCATGCACCTCCGGCTCCATGCCTCCAAGGAAATCGTACGCGATCGATGCGGCGAATGCCGACAGGTTCGGGCCGGGCGAAATGCTGCCTAGCATGTTATCCTCTCCTTTAGCTCGCTTAAATGACTTCCAGTCCGTCGTTATCCGGCAGCTTCGGGTAAGCCGCATGCGGCTCCGATTGATACCAATAGCTGACGGAGGCGATATCGTCCTGCAGCGGCAAATACCGACCGCCGGACCGCCAGCCCAGCGCCTGGATCGTGACGCGCAGATCGCTTTCGAAGCGGATCGGGTCCATCACATGCCAGCGGTACATGCCGAAACGCTGCTGGCTCCGGTACAAGCCGTCCGGCTTGATGATCTGATGGAGACCTAAGTACGCCGTGGAAAAGGAGGCGTATTCCCCTTTCGGCTGCTCGAAGTTCCACGCTCCGCCGAAATAGTCTTCCGTACCCGTGCCGCAAATGGTCGGATAATCCTGATCCCCGTCCATGTAGAACTTGATCTCTCCTTCGCCCCACCAGCCGTTGTTGTTCACCTGCCAGGCCAGATAAGTGCCCACGTAGTGGCCTTTGCCGCGGACGCCGTCCAACAGCACGTGCACGTCCTTGTAGCGAACCGGGTTGCTTCTTCTCCATTGGGCATGGAAATAAGCGGCATCGTCCGGGACCTCGGTCAAGGTGTAGTCGATTTGATAATACAAGACGACCGGCGACCCCATCCGGTTTTCGACCGTGATTTTGGCTTTTTGGCGAAACGGCATCACCCAATAGCTGTTCATCCCCCCGGCCGGATTGACCGCCACCGGCAGCGAGTTGACGTTGCTGCGCTCGCACCAGCCGTTGCAGAAGAAATCACCCAGCGGCGTTTCCACACTCGGTTCGCTCTCCCCGTCCCAGTACATCCGCAAAATCAGATGCCGCCAGCTGTCCGGAAAGCAGGTCAGCCAGATATGCTGAATCGCTCCCGGCCCGTCGATGTCCGCCACCGTCAAAGTCTGCCCCGGCGCGATGTTCACCGATGGCGATACCTTCCAGCCCTGGCCGAGGTCGCGGGCGCACTCCGCCCCCGTGCCTTCGGTGGCCATGCCGCCTTGGCCTTTGGCGCCGGTAAAGTTCTCCGCGCTGATCGAACGCGTCTTCGCCGGCGACATCCGGTACAAATTGCCTAATCCTAGATCCAGTCCGTTAAATGGGTTCATGGTCATCTCTCTCCCTGATAAATAGTGTTCATTCGAAAAATAGCGGAACATTATGGTCCTATTTTTCAATGAATCGTACAGAATGCAGTGATCTCCCAAATATAGCGCCATAAACTTCCGCTATAGGCTCACTCGCGTAAGTTTTTCTACCGGCGATCTTAAGCAGCTATCCCAACTTTTTACTTGCCGCACTCCACTAGCAAGCTAACGGAAGCCAGAGGCGCTATTCACTGCCTTGGGGGCAGCTTCCGATTCTAACGGAACTAGGAGACCTTATTTCGGCCAAAAGCGGCTAATGGGGCACCGTAAGGGTCCAATAAGGTCTCTGGATTCCGTTACAGCGGGAAATTGCCGGGAAATACGAACATAAGGTCACTACGTTCCGTTACATTCGTTGCGACCGCCGCGATCCGTTGCGATGCGATGCGATCCGATCCGATTCGATGTGATGTGATGTGATCTGACCCGTTGCGATTCGATGCGATGTGATCCGACCCGTTGCGTTGCGATGTGATCCGTTGCGATGCGATCCGATGCGATTCGATGTGATCCGTTGCGATGCGATCCGATCTAATCAGCTACGACCGTTACAATCCGTTGCATCTGTTACGATCCGATCTGTTACGATCCGATCTGTTACGTTCCGTCGCGCCGCGAATCTCCTGGCCGCATATTACTCTTCACGCGTAGGCTTCACGGGATGCAGCATCGCTTCCAGCAACACGATGCTACGCGGGGGAATCGTCAGTTTGAGCTCCCGGGCATCCGCATGGACGGTTTCGGGCTTCCGCCGCTCCAGGCCCGGCGAATACATGTGGCAGCGCAGCTCCATGACCGGTCCGGCCACGGGAAGATCGTCCGGGCACAACGCCACTTCCCGAACCTCCTCGCCCACGTTGGCGAAAAATAACCCGACGCTTTCGTCGCGATATTTCCATGCCGCATGCACGATCCTTTCCACGCTTAGGCTCCCCGCATCGTTATACTCCAGGGAACCGATCCCGTGGTTGTAGTGGAACCAGTCCAGCGTCACCCGACCGGCATCGAGGGAAAGCGGCGGCAGCATTTCGCCGTAAGCGAGATACTTGTTGCCCGCACCGGTTCGCAACGCGGCAAACAGACTCAGATAATCCGCCCGTTCCTCCGCAAAAGCGTACCCCCGCGGCTCGAACGCGGCGTAATGCTCGTCGCTCCCGTTCTCCACGCCGTCCAACGCTTCCATCGGGCTGTATTCATAATTGAGTTCATACAGCCCGCCCCACAAATACGTTCGCGCCACCGTGAAATAAAACAGGTCGCCGATTTCCGCCGTCAGCTTGCCCCACCCGTCCAGCCTGACGGGACCGTACTCGTGGTACACGTAAGCAAACAGCGGCACCAGCTCCGCGTCCCCCGTCTTCAGCAGGTCCCGGAACGGGTAACCCTCCAACGGGGCGGCCGGTTGACCGCCGGCGCGGGCCTGGTAGAAATCGAGCACGTCCAGAAACGTTTCGTTCATCATTTCCGTGCCCATCGGCACGTATCGTCCCGCCGCCTGCTCCATCGCCGCTTTCGTCTCGGCGTAATTGAGCCGATACGCATCGGTGATCGCTTTGCCCCCGCCGACCGGATGGCCGTGGCTTGCGTCGTGACATGTCTTCAGGATGTTGTTCGCCGAAATGTCGTAATAAATCGCGTCCACGTCCGCTTCCCGTTGCAGCGTTTCGTCCCGGCGCTGGTGCAGCTCCCGGGTAAAGGGGGCTGCCGGACAGAGGAACGGGAACCGGTAAGCGTCGATGCTCTTTTTGTCCTCCGGGAACCGTTGAGCGGCCGTTTTGGCCCGTTCCCCGTCCGCCCCGGCGAAATTGAACAGATAGTCGAATTCGAATGGAGCAAACCGGTCGCCTTGCTCGCGGATGCAAGCGATGTTGTCCGGGTTGAAGCGGGTCGGGAACCAGTCGTCATAGCCGCCGGGCACACCCCGGCCGAACGTTTGCGGCGCTTTGCTCCAATCTGGACCGAGGATATGGAACAGCGGCGTCCCGATCCGCTCACGGTACTTGCGCAGCCACTTCGTCCGGTCGTAACCGGCGTTGACGCCAAACGTGGCCGCGCCAGCCTCCTCGTGCAACCAGCGGAATAGCTCCGCGTCGCTGCGGTCGCGCCGTTCGGCCAAAGTTCCTTTGGCGCACCACGGCTGCTGAACGGCCCAAGCCTTATAGAGGCCGGCCGCCTCAGGCCAGCCCTGCCCGCGAAGCAGTTGCACCTCCATCACGTAAGGAACCTCGATGCCCTTTCCGGGACCGATGTCCTCGCAGGCATGAATGAAGGACGCTTCCAGCCGGCCGCCTTCGTTTTTGTAGAAGTTGAGCCACTTGGCGTAACCGTCCGGATCCAGCGCCGCAAAATACAAACCGCCGCGCCCCTTGCCGTAATAGGCGAAGAACTGCATCGCCGCGCCGGAGAAGCTCTCCGGATAAGGCATGTAACGGAAGCCCATTCCGTCAGGCCGGAAATGCTTCAGCGGATTTCGGACCTGAAATCCCGTGGCAAAGCTATGGACGACAAAGTCGTCCTCGCCTCCGTCCGTGATCGCCCCGAGACCCGATAGGATTGGATACTCCAAGCTGAGGACGGGCGGTCCGTCCTCAGCGTTGTCCACCCCGCAGCGAAATTCCAGTTGATCCGCATCTTCCCGCAACCGGAGCGTCCCGGCAACCACCGGCCCTGCCTGGCTATGCCAGCGGAGCCGGCACTCCAGGAACCCCTCGCCCTGCCGTACCTCGTAAGCAAATTCGCGGAACCCGCCCGAAGTACCGTCTTCCGTCTCCAGCCGAAAGACGTCCCCTCCGGTGCCGCTTGGTTCGATGTATTCCCGTCCGTTCAGTTTATCGCGCAGGGAAACGATCGCACCGTTCTCCTCGCTAAGTCCCACGTACAGCCGGGAATTTTCCAATTCGATCACGCAGAACTTCCTCCTTTCGCCGCCGTTACTTCAACCCGGAGATTTTGATGCCGCGAATAATGTATTTCTGGAAGATCAGGAAGAGCACGATGGTCGGCACGGCCGCCAGGCTCGATCCGGCCATCAGCATTCCCATCTCCGTGCCGCGCTCCGAACGGAACGTGGCCAGATACTGCATGATTTGAAACAGGTTGACGTTCGTAATCGTCATCGTCGGCCAAACGAAGGCGTTCCAGTAGCCCAGGTACGAGCCGATGCCGACGATGACGAAAACCGGATACGACATCGGCAGAAAGATATGCGTAAAAATTTTGAAGCGTCCCGCTCCGTCGATCAAAGCCGCTTCCTCCAGCGCCAGCGGAATATTGAGGTAGAACTGTCTGATGAAAAACATGTGTCCGGCGGAAGCGACGCCCGGCAACACGAGTACGGCCAGCGTATCCAGCATCTGCAGCTTGGTTACGACGATAAACGAAGTCACCAGGATCGCCATGCCGGGAATGAACATCGTCATGATGACGTACACCCACAGCACCCGCTTGAAGCGGAATTCCAGACGGGCGAACACATAAGCGGCGGAGGCGTTGATCGCCAGGCTTAACACGGCAAACAACACCGCCCCGCCAAACGTTAGGATCATCGATTTGAGAAACATATTGTCCTGCAGGATAGAGATGTAATTTTCGACCAGCCACCGCTCCGGGAAAAACCGGAACGGCGTGGACAGCACCTCCGTTTTGGCCTTGAATCCGGCGATCGCCATCCACAGCAAAGGAAACAATGCGATGCAGGCGACCAGGATCCCGGCGGCATACAGGACGATTTTGCCGAACCGTTGATTGTTACTCATCGTCTCTTCGTCCTCCATCCGGGTTATTTTTAACCGTCCACCGCTTTATCCGAATTCAGCACTTTGAAAATGATCGCGGAGATACTGCCCAGCACGAGGAACAGCAGCAGCGCCGAAGCGATGGAGTGGCCCACCAGCACGTCGTTCCGGAAATGGTTGAAAATGTACAGGTTCGGCGTTTGCGTCTCGTTGAGCGGACCACCGCCGGTCATGACGAGCGGCAGCTCGAACTGCTGGACGGCCCCGGTGAAGCCGGTGATCAGCAGATACAAAATCACGTTTTTCAGAAGAGGCAGCGTAATCCGCAGCATTTTCGTCAGACCGCCGGCCCCTTCCAGCTCGGCCGCTTCGTAGTAGCTCTCCGGGATGTCAAGCAATCCGGCCAGCATGATCAGCGTCGTAATCCCGAAGCCGAGCCATACGACCGGCACCGCGATGCTCGCAAGCGCCGTTCGAACGTCGGCGATCCAAGCTATTTTTTCCAGTCCGACCAACCCGAACAGATAATTGGCCAGACCGGCGTCGTAATCGTAAATAAATGCAAAGACGATCGATGCGATGATGCCGGAGATGATCGTCGGAATGTAGATCGACGTTTTCACGAACCCGGACCCGCGTCTTCCCATGCCTTTGATCACGTGGGCGAAGAGGAAGGCCAGCACCAATTGGACCGGAACGACCATCAGCGAGAAGCGGAGGCCGATCAGGATCGACTTCGTAAACAACGGGTCGGTTAATACGTTCGTGAAATTGCGGAACCCGACGTAAACCGAATCCTGGTAAAAGCTCCAATCGTAGAAGCTGACCCGGATGGCATACACAAACGGAATGATCACGAACACGGTGAGCAGCGCCAGAATCGGCAGCAGCATGGCATATGCCACTTTGTTGTCATAACGAGGCTTGGAACGGGAACGATGCATCTTTACTCACCGCCGTTAGCTCTCGGGTTCGTCCCTGCCAGCTTCTGCTTCTCGATGAAATTGTTGATCTCTTTCTCCGCAGTCGCCAGCGCCTTATCGACGTCCTCGCCCTTCATGGCCTTTTCGATCGCGGTCGCGAAGAACATGCTGATGTCCCAAGGATATACCGGCTCCGCTTCGGAATAAGGCACAATCTTCTCGGAGATCAGCTTGCGCCACTCGTCGTTTTTCGCGTCGGGATCCTGATTCATCGCTTCGTCCACCGATTTGCGCGGCGAGAACTTGGAGAATTGGCTCGTTTTGAAGAAGTCGATCATGATGTTCGGATCCCCGGCCAGCAGCCAGCCGATATATTCCGCAGCCGCTTCGGGATGCTTGGATTTACCGTCGACGACCAGCGTCCAGCCGCCCAGGGTGGCGGTCGTTTTCGTCAGGTCTCCGTCGATCGAAGGCATCGGGGCAACGCCGATTTTATCCAGCATGTTTTTGTATTCGTTGCGGAACAAGCCGATCGACCACGATCCGCTGATCTGCATCGCGGTCTTCCCTTGCCCGAACGGCGCCGCGTCGGCGTAACCGGCCAATTGCTGCTTCGGCATGATCCCTTCCTGGTACAGCGTCTTGTAGAAGTTCAGCAGCTCCTTGTAACCGTCGTCCATGACATCCGCTTTGGACCAGTCGTCCGTGATCGGCAGATGCCCGGCTGCATTATATTGCAGGCCCCAACTCGACCAGCCGAGGTCCGGTGCCGTTTGGGCGATCGATACGCCGTACACGCCGTTTTGGGTCAGCCTCTTGCCGTAATCGATTAACTCGGCCCACGTCACCGGCGGTTTGGCGGGATCCAGCCCGGCGGCCTCGAACAGATCCTTCCGGTAATACAGCACCGCCGAAGGTTCCACCAGCTTCGGATACGCGTAATACTTGCCGTCCACCGTGACGAAACCTTTGATATTGTCGTACAGGTCGTCAAACAAGCTGGGGTCCAGATAATCGTTCAGCGGCAAAATCTGGCTTTGCTTCGCCGACGGCGCGAGGTTGCTGTAGTTCATCGTCATCACGTCGGGCGCCTTGCCGGCCGCCTGCGCCGCTTTCAGCTTTTGCGCCCAGGCGTCACCCGGCACGATCGTCAGCTTGACTTCGATATCGTCATGCGTCTTGTTGAATTCGTCCGTCCATTTCTTGAACCAGGCATCGGTCGTCTCCTCGAACTTATTGGCCCAAAACTCGAGCTTGACCTTCTCTTTTGGAGCTGCGTTACCGCCGGCTGTCGGTTCCTCGGCGGCGTTTCCGCCTGCCGTTTCCGCATTTCCGCCCGAAGCGGCATTCCCGCCGTTCCCCGCGCCCCCGCAGCCGGTAACGAGCAGGGCTACGATCAGCAGCGATCCCAATGTCCATGACCATCCTTTCAAACGACGCTGTTTCATTCGGTTAACCTCCCTTTTTTATTCGGCAAAACTTCTATTTAAACGCCTTACGGCGCTTAAACCTGTAAGAACCGAGCCCACAGGGCTCAATCGCCGGGGCCGATTTCCTCCAGCGCGGCTTTGAACCAGAACACGTTATACGGATCCCACAGCGATAAGGCAAAATAGAGCGTCCGCCCGTTGTCCGCAAGATACCGGTCATTCATGAAAGGCGCGTACAACCCCGGAAAATCGGCTGCCGGAACCAAATCGAGCGCGTCGCCCCAAGGTCCCCAGGGGGTTAGGCCTTCCCGGAGGACGACACCCTGGCCTTCCTTCAAATACGTCATCAGCCACCGCTCCAACCCCGGATTCCAGATCACCGACAGTTCCCCGACAGTGTCGTCCACCACGAGCTTGGCTTGGTCCAGCTCCTTGCTCCATCTCGGTTGTCCCCGCTCGTCTTCACCCGCAAAATATTCGTAGCTGCCAAAGTCCTCGATCCTTTGTTCCTTGACCCGCATCAGCTTGATGCCGCCGAAACGGCCGGACGGGATCGTCCAGAAATAGATTTCCGCCTCCTCGCCGTCCCCGATTTTGAACGGACTCACTTGGATAAACCCGCTGTCTCCCGGCCACTGGAGCCCATCCACGACCGACCAATGCTCCCCGCCGTCCTCCGATTTTGCCACTCCGGAGTAATTAACGTCCCACTCTCCCGGATCCCCCCAATGCTGGACCGACATAAAGTAAAGGTACATGGCTCCGTTTGCGGCCAAACCGTGCGTAGGGATCACGGTCATTTCGTCGTAATCGAGCTTCTTCGACGGGATCAGTTCTTTGGCCAACCCGACCTCATCCGTAATCATCCCGTCAAACGTAATCCCGTCGGACGGATCGGAATCCGAGCTGTAAGCCATGACGTTGGATCGCCAAAAGCTGCCGCCCCCTCCCGTCATCCCTTCCGGCCTTTCACCGAACGTGTCCCCGAAGACGAAGTAGGTTTGGTCTCCCATCGTGAACATTGAACCTAAGTCGGTTCCGTAGACGGCATACCGATCCGTACGGTTAAGCGAATCCTTGCCGGTCAATTGGGCAACTTGCTGCAGATCGGCGGTGCTTTTCAAAATAAACGTCTCCCCCGCGGGAGCGATCGTTTGCGGGAGCCTGGAAGAATCCCTGTCGCAGGAAGCGGTCAACAGGAGCAGCGCGGAAAGCAACATCAATGGCAAGCTGCGCATCGGTGATTCTCCCCTTCTTGGCATCCTCTCAGGGCAAAGCTGCCGATAAGATGACTCTTCCTCATATCTGCAATCGATTGCAGATTCCGTATAAGCAAGCTCCTTCGCCCGGTCCCAATCGTCGGCTTTGCTTCCGCCACGTTAAGCCCCCCTTTCGGTTCGGTGTTAACCGTGATATGATTGTAAGCGATTACATATTTGAATTTTACATGATCCTCCTGCCTGGTTCTATGTTGGGATTTGTGATTTTTTATCCATTCTTGCTATTGTGGCTGGGGGATTTGCTTCCAATCTTGCTATACAGGAGGAACGGATGAATAATCAGCCTATGACGCTTCAGAATTTAATTCATCGCCTGTCGCCCAACGTTCGGAGAGCCTGGAATCACCGGGTCGACGAGATGAGGCTGACGCCTCGCATCATTTTTGACTACGAGCTGCTGTATATGGAAAAAGGGGAACTCACCCTCCGCGTGGAGAACGAAACGTTCGTTGCGGAGCCCGGGGATATTTTGCTGTTCAAACCGGGATTGGAGCACGAATTCATGGAATCGCGGGGGGAGTGCTGGATGCCGCACATTCATTTTGACGTGCTGTATTACGAGGACTTCGAACAGGTACCGATCAATTTCAAAAATCGCAGCGAATGCACTGAAGAAGAACTGGCCTGGCTCCGGCCCGACATTCTGGGGACGGTCTTCGGCTTTCCCAACGTACTGCGCATCGGCAACCATGCCGAGGTGCACAAAACGCTGATGCAGATCATCCATGCCTACGAGCGGCGCGACGCCGACTACCCGCTGATGCAGAAATCGCTGGTGCTGCGCATCCTTTATTTGCTGCAAAAAGGGCTGAAAGCAAACGACAATGTGCATCTCGTCATGCATCAGCGCGCGATGGAGCGGGCGGTCACCTATATTATGGAGCATTACAACGAAACGGTTCCGCTGGAGACGTTATCCAAGATCGCTTGCCTCAGCGTGTTCCATTTCTCCCGTATTTTCAAGCAGACGTTCGACCTGACGCCCCATCAGTTCCAAATCCGCTACCGGATCGAGAAATCGAAGGAACTGATGATGTTTAACCGCTTGTCTTTGTCTACAATCGCCGAAAAGGTCGGTTACAGCAACGTCTACTCCTTCAGCAAAGCGTTCAAGCAAGCCGAGGGCATGTCCCCTCGCCAGTTTCTGCGCACTTACTCCAAGACAACTTAAACGGGCCAGGGGCAGCCCGGAAGATCGTAGTGCCGGCCCGCCCGAGACGGAAGGGGGAAAACGAAACCTCCCACGCCCCCCTCAAGGCCGCAAATGCTCGTGCAAAAAAGCGTACGCCTTCAACCGATGCTCGTCGGGCCCTTCCTCATGCCCCATAAACGGGTAAAGCAGCAGTTCCTTGCCACCTGCGGGATTGCGGTTGTACGCCGCAGCGATCGTCTCCGGCCAGCAGATCAAATCCTTGAAGCCCGCCGAATACAGCACGGGGATATTGATCTTTTCAGCCAAATTCAGATTGTCAAAATAACTCAGCGTCATAAGCACCTGCTCCAACGTTCCCGGGTTGCGATTGACGAATTCGGCGATTTCCGAGACGGAGCCGGTTGAATTCATCAAAGCGAATTCCAGATGGCACAGGTTCGGGACATTGGCGACCGCCGCGCGCGGGACCTCGCTTAACGCCGCCATCTGCAAAGCCAATCCTCCGCCCTGGCTTGTTCCGTACACCCCGATCCGCTCTGCGTCGATCTCGGGTTGAGCGCTCACCCACTGCAACGCCTTCCAAGCGTCGATCGTCATCGCCAGGCCGTAGAACTTCTCCGGCTCCAGTAAACCTTGCGTCATCCATCCTTTGACGATGCCCCGGTCAGAGGCCAGGCGATTCCCCGTTTCTCCCGATTGCCCGCGCGTGTCCACCGCAAAAACGGCGTACCCCATCTGCAGCCAAACCGCATAATTTTCCGGAATTCCCCGATGACATTGGTATCCTTGGTAAACCACCAGGCAAGGAAGTTTGCGGTCTCGCCCTTCCCCGCCGCTCGGAACCAAAAACCAGCCGTACAGCGGCGTCTCGTCGTAACCTTCAAACCTTACGCGGTGTGCGGCAACCCCTTGCATCAACGTATCCGCGGACTCCCGGCGGTCATGCAGCGGCTTGGCCGCAAACCGCTCCAGCGTCCGGCTCCAAAACTCGCCGAAGTCCTCTCTGGCCGTTCGCTCAGCCCGGTACCGCGCTACCTCCGCCACCCGTTCCTGAATCGCTCCCATGATTCGACTCCTCCGTTCATGTATTCGATAACCGAAAATGGAAAGACTGCATTTATTTTATCAAAGAAAACGTCAGCGGGGGAAACTTCTCGCCATATACCTAGATTTGCTATGCATAAAAATTCTATGTATAATACGGGTATGATTATGGAAGGTGGTGCCAACTTGAAAGTAAATAAAGAGCTGCTCAAAGGGAGCACCGGCATGCTGATCCTCACCCTTCTGAACGAGCGGGAACTGTACGGTTACCAACTCATCAAAGAGCTTGAACTTATGTCAGAAGGCGTGTTCGATTTGAAGGAGGGGACGCTCTATCCGATTCTTCACGCGATGGAGACGGAACACTGGCTTGAGTCCTATTGGGAGGAAGCCGAGGGACGGAAGCGCAAGTACTATCGGATCACGGACAGCGGCAAACGCCAGCTTCAAGAGAAAAAGCAGGAATGGCGACTATACGCCGGAGCCGTGAATCGTGTACTCGGGGAGGGACCGGCATGATGCGTCCATTGCATCCGTTGCTGCAGGAGTACGTCAACCGGGTATGCGGACAAGTGAAAGCTCGTGAGTTGTGCCAAGAGATCAAAGAGGAACTATCCGGCCACTTGGACGAGCTATGGGAGTCCATGCGGGCCGAAGGGCTGGACGAAGATACGGCTGCGCAGCGGGCGATTGCCCGGATGGGCGACTCGGAATCGGTTGCGCAGGGATTAAACCGGGTGCACAAACCGCGCATCCCATGGGCCCTGCTATGCACCCTTGCGCTGCTGCTGACGATAGCGCTGATTGCCGTATATGCCGTGCAGCTTAGCTATAATGCCGGAAACGGATTTTTGTCCGACGCCGATTTGTTCGTTAGACAAACGATTTTTATGGGGCTTGGATTGGCGGTTCTATTCGCGCTTAGCCGGATCCATTACCGGAAATTGTCCGGCTATTCCTCGCTGATCTACGGACTGTCGGTGATGCTTATCCTGGCCGCGCACTTGGGGAGTCAGCAGATTAACGGAGCGCGCGGTTATATCCTAGGCGGGATCAACCTCACGGCGCTATGTCCGTATCTCTTCACCGTTGCTGCGGCAGGATATTTTTCCCGGAGAGTTGAAGCACACCGGAACACTTTGTGGATGAGCTTTGTGTTCGGCATCCTCCCCTTGCTGTTGTTCGCGTCGATTCCGTCCTTTGCAAACCTGATATTCTATGCCGTCACCTTCTCCCTCATGCTGTGCTTTTCAAGGCAGGGCTGGCGTTGGGTTACGGCGTACCTTTCCCTCGTTACAGCGGCCTTCTTGCTGCCGATACTGCTAAGCGATGGCGGCCAGAACCGGCTGTTCGGATTTATTCTCCGAAATCGGGATCCGGAGGGGGCAGGCTATATCTATTTACAAATCGAGAAGGCCGTCCGTTCGGCCGGATGGCAGGGACACGGCTTCGGCTTGCCGATGCAAGAGCTGCCTGCCATTCATTCGGAAAGCCTGTTTACTTACCTGATCTACACGCTGGGTTGGACATTCGGCCTTATCGTTTTAGCAGGTGTCCTGCTGTTCATTTACCAGTTGGCTAAGGCGGCCATGACAGTAAGAGAAAATTACGGAAAAATGCTCATTGCCGGCCTCGGTTCTCTATTCGCTGTTCAATTCGCCTGGAGCGTCGGGATGTCGCTCGGGATCTTGCCTGTCTCGAAGGTACAGTTTCCCTTGATCGGATACGGAGGAAGCGGTCTGCTGGCCCAAATGGCGGCCATCGGACTGATTTATAGCGTGTATCGGCGGAAGGATATGGTACGAGTGGGGGGATAACGTACCCACGGATGCTACTTCCCACGAAATGCAAATGTGCAGGTGACTAGACTAATTCTACCTGATACTGACCAATCAAATGTATAAATACATCTCTTAAGGGCTTCTCGATAAAAAAAGGGGATAAGAGTCGGAAATGAACTGCACTTTTACAGGTGAGGTGTCCGTCTCGGGGAAATTCGACGAAAATCGCATGCACTTTGGCATTTGGTGGCTGCTACTCTAATTAACCGCCGGGGCATAAAGCCCCGGCGGTAATCGTTAAGCCGACATCATCAATCGGCCCGGATTTCAGAGGCTCATAAGCCCGTTGTTTTATGATTTCGGTTTCTTCACAAACGGTGCAGCCTTGGCCAGCACCTCTTCTTCCGTTGGTGCGCTGACGTATCTGCCGTTGATATATACGAATGCTCTTTTGCCGCACGGACCGCAATAAGATTTGCAGCCGACTTTGATCTCGGCGTCCGGCGCGAGCTTTTGCAACTTCGGTACAAACGTCTTCATGCGGATATGATTGCATTTATCGCAAATCCGAATATCGTTAGCCATGCCAGGTCCCTTCTTTATCGTTAGCTAAAGCTTAGTGATCCCCGTGATTGCCTTTGGATGGGTTGGTAATGACGAATCCTTCCTCCGGAAAATACAAATAATCGATCTTCAAGCCGTCGAGCAATGGGTCGGTGCCCTCCACGATCACATCGATGTCCTTGTCCGTTTTGACGATTTGGTCGCCTTCGGCGGGCTTGGCCAAATCCAGGCCATAGTGGGCGTGATCGCCGTGAGAATGCGTAATGAATACCTTCAGCGCCATTCCCTGGTTCTCTTCCTTGCCCAATTCTTTTTGTATCACTTTCGCCGCATTGCGGGTAATTTTGACGTTCATATGATCTCTCCTATCTCAAAAAATGGCTTCCTAACATTCCTATTGTAAAGAAACGCCGCCCAACAAGCAAGGCCGAGGCATTTAAACTCCCGGAAATTTCCGTTCCGTCCGGGTCACGAACCCGTTCATCAGCAGCATCGTCACCGCCATGTCATCAATCGGAATCCAGGGGAGTACATCCGGTAGAACCCAATAGAGTAACGCCGGAACAACTAACAACAGCTTGTCGGTGAACGGGACTTGGCCGGAAGTCAACAGCGGAAGAGTCCGGCGAAAAATATGGGACCAGCGACGAAGCGACCACCAGCTTTTCCATTTCATCTCCATTCCTCCCTGCCTGCCCTTGGGCCATAAATTTGCTATCCCGGTTAGGATACCCTATTTTAGCATGTTTCATGGCGCAAAAAAACGCCTGACGGCGTACCTTGGATGTCCCTCATGCTGCCCTTTGCACGATTATCCCTTTCATTCAGTGGGGGTTGGCATTACGGAGCAAGGCGAATTCCTTTCCAGGAATCGGCTCTGATCAAAGGGGATAATCGTGCAAAGCGTCCGGGCAAAAGATCCGGGACACCCTGATTCTGCCGTTACAGCCGTTACAAGCCGTTACAGCAGGTACACCAGCAGCGCCAACACGGCCAAATGCGCCGGATAGAAGGCCCTCCATACCCAGCGCGGAAGCCGCCAAGCTTCGAGCTGTCGCCACAGCCCGGGGCCGTAAGCAATCACGATCGTCGGCACAATGCTGGCCAATTGGATCACCCAGCCGTAAGCGAACAGATAAACGAGATTTAATACCAGGTGCATCGCCACCGCTTTTCCTTGGCCGGCATATTTGAAGATCAGCACCAGCAGCAACCCGTAAGCTCCGTAGTCGAACGGGAGCACTTCCATGATCACACAACAGCTTGCGATAATGACCGCGGACAGCGGACCCGGTTTGACCGAATCCAGCATACGAAGCACCAAAGAAGAGACCAGCAAGGTCGCCACAACGTTTAATCCGTTCGTATCGAAAGCCAGCTGATAAGGGATTTGCGATAGGGCCGCAATCAGAAACAACCGAAATGCGTATTTTCGGTAATTGGAGGTATGCACATGCCCCTGAACCAGTGCGTAGGCATAGAGCGGGAAGGCAATCCGCCCGATCACCCGCCACAGTACTTCTCCGGGAAAAAACAGCAGCCCGACATGGTCGATCAGCATGGTAATCATGGCGATCAATTGCACGGCCTTCACTCCTTTCGTCCATCTCCGAGGTTCGTAAAATTTTGATTTTCAAATATTGCAATATTCAGTAGACTGAAATTACGCCGCTACGGCGCTGCCAACATAGATAGGGGAGTCATCATGTATTTGTTTATTGTAAATCCGAATGCGGGGAACGGCGAAGGCCGCCGAACCTGGAACAAAATCAGCAAACAGCTACGCCGGCGCGGCATCCCATACGAGCATGCCCTCACGGACAGCAAGGAGCAAGCGCATACATTTCTTCAGGAGCGCTTATCCAGCCAGCAGGCCTGGAAGGCGGTAGGTGTTGTTGGCGGCGATGGCACGATCCACAGCCTCCTGCCTGCGCTGCGCCACTCCGGGGTGCCGCTGGCCGTATTCTCAGCCGGGTCGGGCAATGACACCGCTCGCGGCTTCGGCCTCCCGCGTCGTCCGCTTGCCGCGCTGGACGTGATGCTGCACGGCCGTCCGGAATCGGCCGATTTGATCGCCGTCTCAGGTCGCAGCACGCTGACCGCATTGGCTGTCGGATTCGACGCCGAAGTTGCCCGGAACGTCAACCGCAGCCGCTATAAGAAAATATGCAATGCCTTGGGTCTTGGCAGGCTGGCTTATATCATCGGCATCTTCCACACCCTGCTCAGCTATAGGCCCGGTCCATTAAACGTTGATTGCGACGGGATCGCCTACCGATTCGAATCCGCCTGGCTGACGGCCATCAACAATGTCGACAGCTATGGCGGCGGACTGTCCATCTGCCCGGGCGCAAGGCCAGGGGACGGCGTGCTTGATCTTTGCGTCGTCCACGATTGCTCGAAGCTGAAGCTGCTGCTATTATTTCCAACCGTATTGTTTGGGGCTCATACGAAGTTTTCGTTCGTCACGATGCTGAGGGGCCGAAATATAACGGTCTCCAGTCCGATCCCCCGCCTCGCCTTGGGTGACGGGGAAGAAGTTGCCGCCACGCCGCTGAATGCTTCGGCGGATCCCGGTGCCATCCAAATCCTGCGCCCCGCAGAGGAAACCCCGTAAAGCCGTCAGGCCGTGGTCAAAAAAACCTTTGGTCGGGAGCAACCCGCCAAAGGTTTTTTTATATCTTCCCTACCCTGCCGGGCTAGACACCTGCCAAACGATCGGCGTGAGCTCGATTTGTTCTCCCAGCCATTGGCGGGCGATCTTGCGGAACATCTCCGCATCCCCGCTGCAGAAGAACTGATGCACCGGGAGGCGGCTTCCGCGAGCCAGACAACCGCGCTGGTGCAGTACCGTGCTGATCTCCCTCGCAGTTTCGTCCGCAGAACTGATCAGCTTCACCTTGGAGCCCATCACTTGCTGAATCGGGTCTTTCAGGAAGGGATAATGAGTACAACCTAGAATCAGGCAGTCGATCGGATGCTGCTTCATCCCCCGCAGCGACTGCTGCACGACGTGCAGCGCTTCCTTCGTTTCATACAACCCTTGTTCGACCAGGGGGACGAACTCGGGACAAGCCTCGCTGACGATTTCGGTTTGCGGATTGAGCTCCCGTAACGCCGCGGTATAAGCTCCGCTTCGGATCGTTCCCACCGTTCCGATCACCCCGATCTTCCCCGTTTTCGTGGCGCTGATCGCCGCTCTTGCACCGGGGTGGATCACGCCGATCACGGGGACATCGACCTTCGCTTTAATGAAATCGAGCGCAGCTGCCGTCGCCGTATTACAAGCGATCACAATCATTTTGGGTTGAAATTGAATCAAATAATCGACGATTTGCTCGGTAAACAAGCGGACTTCTTCGGGCGATCTTGGACCGTAGGGAGCTCGGGCTGTATCTCCGAAGTAAATGATTTTCTCTCTGGGAAGCTGCCTCATCACTTCCTTGCAGACAGTAAGGCCTCCCACTCCCGAGTCTAGTATAGCGATAGCTTGCTGCACGAACATACCGCATCCTTCATGTTTAGTTTAAATTCCCTCTCGTTACTTTATGACTCCGGTCTGCAAAGGGTACCTAAATCTTAACCTAATTTGCGGTGCAAGAAAACCCGCAATGTTCGATTAAACGGGAAAAAGACCCGTCTAGGGTCTTTTTCGGGCTATCGCTGGGGGTAACAAATAACTGAGCGTTATTTGTTCTCTTCGCTCTCGGCCGTTGCTGCTGCCTCCGAAGCTGCAACTTCCAGTTCGCCGTCTTCTGTTGCTTCTTCCCCTGTCACAACGCTAAGAACAACCGTCTCTTCTTCGATCACAGGCTGCTCTTCATCCGAAAATTCAGACACTTGAGCAACCTCTTCCACTACAGTGACGTCCTTCGCGGATCGGAGGTTTTGGATTTCGCTGATCAGGCCTCCAGCGGCTTCCTTCACTCTGCCCACAATCACGGTGCTTTGCTCCGATACTTTGCCGGCAACTTCCTGCGTTTTCTCGCCAACCTGGCGTGCGCCGTCGGCAATATCCTTCCGAAGCTCTTTCCCGGCTTTAGGGGCAAATAACAGCGCCGTTACCGCACCTGCAACCGTACCGATGGCAGCACCCCATAACCAACCCTTGTTCCCTTTGCTCACGACTCATCTCTCCTTTTCGGCATCTCTCCGCGAATGCCCATATCGATAATGCATTATAAGCAGTAATGGTCTGTCCGGTCACACCTGGTAGGAATTATTTTTGGGCTTGTCCGTCCGAAAATCAAACGCCTTCCTGATCTAAGTACTTTAGTACGTTTGCGGAAAATTCCTGCAAAGCCTCAGGCAGCTGCTCTCTCAGCGCCGCAACCTCCTGCCGCTCCCACGCAAAATAATCCTGCACCAGCGGTTTCCGCAGGCGAACGAGCGCAATCAACGTGGCATGCAGCGAAGCATCCACCACTTTCTCATCAAGCAGGATGTCCACGATATCCTCATAACTGCTCGCGTCGCGCATAATGAAGCCGTCGATCAAATAGCTGCCCACATCCGTTACGATTTCAATGGCGAGATGCAGTGCCCGTTCTTCGGCGTACCGCCCCAATAAAGGCGATGCGGACTGTACGGATTCGCGGAACGCCTGCAGCAATTCCGGCACCAGCTCCAGCCGGCGTTCGATCTGTTCCCGGTTCACATAATACACGGGGTTCTCCTCCTTCAGTCCAACCTAGAATTCGAAATCGACAGCAACCTGGCTTTCACGAACTTCGTTCATATGCGCAATGACTTTCTTGTGTTCCGGGTGAACCTGGTATCCTTCCAAATCTGCAAGCGAATCAAAGGTTGCAATCAGCGCAATGTCATAGGATCGAGGGGAACGAATCACATCCGTGCCCACCTCCAGGCTTCTCAGTTGCTCCACTTTGCCCTGAAGACCGCGCAGCACCTCAACCGTACGTCCAATACTCTCCGGAGACGCATCTTTTAATTTGAACAAGACGATATGTTTGATCATAAGCAATCCCTCTCCTTAAGCAACGATTCAGTAACTGATTTCAGCATAACATAAAGGGTACTCGCCGGAAAGTAAGCCCCACCCGAACTCTATCAATCTAGCTTCATATGATATATTGTCTCTTTTGCTAGAGACAAGACTCAGGTTGAAGGGAGGTGAATCCTAGTGACCCTCCTGCACTTACTGCTACACGAACCGCTGCGAAGGCGAATTCGCTTGCTGCAGGCCGAGCTTGAGCTGCTGACCAGCCGGGTGGAGCATCTGGAAGAAGCGCTCGATGCCGCCTCCTTCCCGGATTCCGCTACCCGGCAGCGGATCGCAGCCTCGATTGGCCGCCGTATCACGGTCGAGACATCCGGCTCCGCTCTGTACGGGACGCTGATGGCCGTACAGAGCGATGCCCTCGAATTGATGGATGAATCGGGTCGGCAGGTTATCGTTCCGACCTCAAGAATCACAGCGGTAACCCTTTAAGCAGCGGATGCAGTTGCCTCTTACCGGCAACCCCGGTTGCCGGTAAATGAGGAAAATGATTTTTTTCGAGAGAAGGATATTGACAGCTTGGTCGCATTTTAATAAAATGAAATAGTCGCTCACGGGGCCTTAGCTCAGCTGGGAGAGCGCATCGCTGGCAGCGATGAGGTCAGGGGTTCGATCCCCCTAGGCTCCATTGATGAGGAAAGAGGTTGATCCTTACGGATCAGCCTCTTTTTCGTTTATTTGAACCCGAGCAAATATCCTCAAAAACATCGAGAAAAAATGAACGTACATGCTATGCTTAGCTTAACCGAAGCATAGGCGGTGATCCGTTGGATCGTTATCTTTTGATTGGGTCGGTAGTCGTGTTTGTCGAGAATCGGCTGCAAAGCCATCTGAGTTATGCCGAACTTGAGCAAGCGACGGGGTTCTCGCTGGCACACATTCGAGATGTGTTCGCCAAACATACGGGAAAATCGCTGTCGCGGTATATCCTGGGAAGAAGAATCGCAAATGCAGCCTTTGAACTGATCCACAGCCAGACGG
The DNA here is from genome assembly GCF_900021165.1 of Paenibacillus phocaeensis. Classification (GTDB taxonomy): domain Bacteria; phylum Bacillota; class Bacilli; order Paenibacillales; family Paenibacillaceae; genus Fontibacillus; species Fontibacillus phocaensis. The sequence goes on from NZ_FCOQ01000031.1 coordinate 111,003, forward strand.
GTATCCTTGAAATTGCTTTGAAATACGGATTTTCCAACCACGATACCTTTACGAGAGCGTTCAAGCGCATCACGGGCTTGACTCCGCAGGAGTTCCGGAAGCGGCGATGTCCGGTGGGCCGAATTAAACTTTGCGCAGGCGTCTATGGAATCGGGATTCTAAATCAGAAGGACGGGAAGGACGATTAGCAATGGATAAAAAATCAGAGGGATCTGCGAGTAAAAACGGGACGATACTGTACGGCGTTCCGCGAGTCGAATTCGGAGCTGCGGGCATCACTCCATTTCCGATGTGCCTTAAGGCAAGCGCGAACTATCTGGGACAGGAGGTTAGTTACGATTCTATTCTGGCCGGGTGTGGCGCCGCATTTCGGCTGACTTGGGATACGACCGCGTGGAACGGCGGGAATGTGGACGTTATTTTTACCTTTGATGATGCCGTGAAGGTTTATCAATTGGGCGTTGAAATGCTGGGACGGGAGTTTAAGCTATTGGGCAGGACATCCAAACTAACGGTGAGCGACCCGGCTAAATTTGCGGGCGTTCGGATGAATGGAGATAAGGCGGACTTCCAAGCTTTCATTAAGTCTGAAATCGACAAAGGGATGCCCTGCATTGCCCTCGGTGTTGTAGGACCGCCTGAAGCCTGTATTCTCACGGGATATCGTGAAAACGGAGAAGTTTTGCTGGGATGGAATTTCTTTCAGGACAGTCCCGAGTTTGCAGCAGACCTTCAGTTTGATGAGTCGGGATATTTCATCAGCCGTCATTGGTGGGAGAATGCGGATACCGTGGCGGTGATCTCGCTCGGCCATAAGACCGGAAATCCGATTACGGATAAAGAGATCGTTGCAAACGCGATCGAAGTGATGGAAGGCCGGTTATGCGGCAATTATGCGAAGGGGCTACTGGCTTACGATGCCTGGAAAAAGGCGGTGACCGATCCGGCTCAATTCCCCGATAACGCCATACTGCCTATTCTAGCCGAACGGTTGATGTGTCAAGGGGACGCGATGGATTGTCTGGCTGAAGGAAGGCATAACGCCGCTTTGTTTATGAGAAGTTTGGCGGAAAGAAATCCGGAAGTGAAGACCCTGTGCAAATCTGCGGAAGAGCAGTTTTTAAAAGTGGAAGCTTGCGTATGGCAAATGGCGCAGGCTCTTGGCGGATACGAGCGGAATGAACCGCAGATGCGCAATTTTGCCAAAAAAGAAGTGCGCGAAAAAATAAGCCGCTTCATTGATGAAGCGAAGGAAGCGGACGGCAAAGCATGGGGAGCTTTGAACAAGCTGTATCTCGCCATGTAAAGCGGCAGTGAAATCAGCGCAGCGATCCCCCCAAGGCTCATAAAATGCAAGGAAGCTTCACTCGGCTTGAGCGAAGCTTCCTTTTTCGTTATTCCCCATCAAAGGCTTGTTGTAATTCCGCAAGGTTAAACTTCTTCATCCGCAAAAACGCCTGCGTGACGCGGTCCCGCTGTTCCGGCGTTCCCCGGCTCATCATTTCGTCCAGCCGGGCCGGCGCAATTTGCCAAGAGACACCGTATTTATCCTTGAGCCAGCCGCATTGCTCGGCTTCCGGGACGGCGGACAGCTTGTCCCAATAATGATCGATCTCCTCTTGCGTCTCACAGTTGACCAGGAAGGAGATCGCCTCGTTGAAGTTGAACTCGTGCGCATGCGCGCTGTCCATGAGCGCAAACCAGGTGTTCTCCAATCTAAAATCGGCGAACATCACCGTTCCTTCTTGGTCCGGCTCTTGGCCGGGTCCATATTGGACAAGGGTGCCCGGTTTGGCGTTGCGGAAAATCGAGAGATAGAACTCGCGCGCTTCTTCCGCCTTGCCGCAATTGTCGCCCACGAAGAGCAGACTGGGAACAATCGCGGGCCGCGGCTCCCCGTCCGGGTTCGTCAACATCAGTTGCCAAGTGACGCCGTACTTGTCCCGGATCCAGCCGAACCGTTCGCTGAAAGGGTACCGATCCAGCGGCATTAGCGCGATGCCGCCATCGGACAATTGGTGCCATGTCGCGTCGAGCAATTCCCTCGCGTTCTTATCGCGGGATGGGTCAAAGTTCACGATAAACGAGATGGAGGGATTGAACTGGAACAGCGGCCCTGCCGAAATCGCCATGAATGGAAATCCCCACACGGTGAACGATACGAGCTCGGAATCGCCAGAGGGCGTATCGTGTAAGGTCGTCGCGTTCGCGATCTTGGAATCCGGAAATACGGAGCAATAGAACTCCGCAGCTTCTCGTGCCTCTTTGTCGAACCACAGGTGCGCGATAATGGGTTGGCTCATCATTTTCCTCCTTTGCGAGAACCTTTACAGGAATCTCGTTCATCTGCTTTATTTTAGCACAGCTGATTGATATGACGAAATTAGCTCTTGATTTGCGGAGGACCTGACGACATGGGGAGTTTGCAACCGCCTGCGACTCAATAATTTGTGACCTAGCACCCCGCCTAACTGCGACTTACAACCTGGCGCACCCCGTCTGCGAGTTAGCGACACCACTGACCGAGCAACTTTCAACTCAGCTCCATATGACCTAACGCCCCGCCTAACTGCGACTATGTAACTTGTGACCTTTGCAACCCGCAGCCTACGACTCGGCGCCACGCGATCCAGCAACCTGCCTGCAACTCAGCACAGCACCATGTGACTTAACAACCGCCTACCTGCAACTTAGTAACTTGCGACCTAGCAACCCACAGCCACGATTCGGCGCCACGCGACCCAGCAACCTGCCTGCGACTCAGCACCATGTGACCTAATAACCGCCTACCTGCAACTTTGCACCATATGACCTAACAACCCGCCAACCTGCAACTTTGTAACTTGCGACCTTCGCAACCCATCCGCCAAACCGCTAACGCTTGCCACAAACCTTATATGCTCCAAAAATGGCACTTTGCAATTCTAACGCTTACCACGAAGCTTATTTCCTTGTTTTGCTGCTAAATTACTCGATTTTTCCGCTAATAGAGTGTCTCATCGTCGTTAGAATTTTTTTTGCCATGATTTTGCCCAATTAGCGTTGCTCACAAGCGTTAGAGGTGCCACCCAGTGGACGGCACCCTAAGGTGGCACCCGGAGGCGGCACTCAGTGGTGGACTCAGAGGTGGCACCGAGAGGTTTGCACTCAGAGGTTTGCACTCAGTGGTGACACCTGGAGACTGCCCCCCGGGGCGGCACTCAGTGGCGGCACTAAGAGGTGGCACTCAGTGGTGACACCCGGAGATTCACCCATAGTTGGTACTCAGGAGGCGGCCCTCGAGTTTGTCCCCAGGGGTGCCACCCAGAGGTCGTGCCAGCCCCCTTGCCGCCTAACCGGCACTCACGCCCTTCCGGTCGGTAGCGGGGAGCCGGAATGTGCGATACCGTTGCTTGCCGTCGGCGACCTCCAGCATCTTTCGGGTATGCATCGCATGTAGAATGGCTCGTGTGTGTTGATTGGATAACGCGAGATGCTCTGCAAGTTCAGTTGGAGTAAAGGGCCGCATCAAACGGCGGGCAAAGCGCAGGATCTCCGCCTCTGCCCAACTCAGACCGGAAGGCACGGCACTGGACAGAAACTTGCCGACGAAAGATAAGACCAGTTGCTTGCAGACCCCCGGGTCTTCCCGGATGGATAAATACGCGATTGGCAGAAATAACCAATCGTCCAGTGCCAGCAGGGCCTGCTTCATGCACAAATCCTTAAACCGCCCGGCTTCGATATCGCGGGCATGGCTCCGGTAATCTTGGATCTCTATACACCCCTTCACATGACCCGGCAGATAGGCCAAATCGAGATAACGGTACCCATTATTAAAGTCACGGACCTCAAATTCAGGATAAAGATGATCCAGATTTCCAACAGCAGGATACCAAATGAACCGCAAAAAATCCGTTGTACCGCGACTCAATCCCTTGCGCAAAAACTCCCGCCTTCTTGGATTCCCCTCCTCGCCGATCTGCCGTTCTAGCCATTTCAAATAAACGTCATCGAACTCGCCCATGAATGTCCCTCCCTCTTGGAATCCACAAAAAAACCGCCTCAATGCGCCCTTGCATCCCAGAGCAAGTCGCATCCAAGCGGTATGTGCTTCACACCTAAAATCGATAGATTATGGAAAAAATGTATCATGAATCGGCGTGGTTTACAAGCGGTCCGTACCCGGGTACTGCCACGGATACTTTCTCAGAACTTTTCCCGACACCTTCACGGATACCTTCTAAGACACTTTCCCGGATACTTCCCCGGGTTCATCTCGCCGCGAGTCCCTCCAATACCCGCTTCACCAGGTTTTCCACGTAATTCTCATCCAGCTCGTCACTAAGGATCAGAAGCCTGTAAAAGATCGGCCCGTAGATCTGATCCAGGCATAACTCCAGATCGAGATCGTTCTTCAATTCACCGCGCCGGATTCCCCGCTCAATAATCTGGCTTGCCTCCGCCCGGCGGGGCCGAAAGTATCTCGAACGGTATGTGTCCGCCAATCCGGTATCCACTTGTCCTTCTCCGACCAGTTCTTTAATGACACTCCCCTCCCGGCTTGTCATAAATCGGACCAATCTCGTAACATGGATCACCAAGTCCTGATTGACGTCACCCGTATCGGGAACCGGGATTCTAGCCGTAGACGCCGACAAGAACCCGTCCATGACCACCGCGGCTTTGTTGGGCCACCATTTATAGATCGTGGCTTTGCTGACCCCAGCCCGCTCCGCGATTTTCTCCACCGTAACCGATCCAAAGCCCTGTTCCAGCAACAAATCGTAGGAAGCGGCAAGAATGGCGTTTTGCGTTTCCACATTGCGCGGACGCCCTCTTTTGGCATGCACTTGAACCCACTCCTTTTCCGAAAAAAACTATACGTTCATTATACTAAATATTCCGGAAATAAAAATTGTTATTTACAAAACGATACGTTCAATATATTATTTAATCGTCGACAATTTATAAACGTTACGTTCAGTATTTAGTAGTATAAAGAGGAGGTTTTATTATGGAGACAAATCATACTGCTGCCAGCAAGCCGGTTTCAAGCTGGATTCTGTTCTTGTTAGCCGTCGCTTGCGGACTTATCGTTGCCAATCTGTATTATTCCCAAACTCTGGTCGGACCGATCAGCGCCGCCACAGGATTAACTTCCGGAGCCGCGGGATTAATCGTCACTCTCACACAAATCGGGTATGTACTCGGTCTGTTGTTCATCGTTCCGCTTAGCGACATCGTGGAAAACCGCCGTCTCGTGGTTCTATTCCTGATCGTAGCATTCTGCGCCTTGGTGACGGCATCCTTCGCTTCAAGCGCACCTTTATTCCTCGTCGCATCTTTAATTATCGGTATCGGGTCCGTGGTTGCGCAAATTCTGGTGCCTTATGCGACCTATTTAGCACCGGGACCCAATCAGGGCCGGGTAGTCGGCAACGTCATGAGCGGACTTCTGCTCGGGATCATGTTCGCCCGTCCCGTAGCCAGCTTCATTGCCGGCCTGTGGAAGTGGCAGGCGGTATTCGCCTTATCCGCCGGGGCTATCGCGCTTTTAGCGATTTTATTGTACCGGGTGCTTCCCGAACGCAAGCCGGAACCCTCCTTAAGTTACAGTAAATTGATCGCCTCTTTGGGATCCTTATTGAAAAACACGCCGGCCCTTCGCCGCCGCGCTGCTTATCAAGCTTGCCTGTTCGGCGTTTTCAGTCTCTTTTGGACCGTAGTTCCGCTGCATTTGGCGGACGAATTCGGCATGACGCAGCAGGGGATCGCCTGGTTCGCGCTGGCTGGCGTAGGCGGCGCCGTTGCCGCGCCGATTGCGGGAAGACTCGCGGATCGAGGCTGGACCCGATTCTTGACCGGATTGGCCATAGGGGTGGCCGCTTTATCTTTCGTCCTGGCCCATTTCGTTCACGGCCATTCGACGATCGCCCTTATCCTGCTCGTACTAGCTGCGATTTTGCTCGATATGTCCGTCTCGGGAAATCTGGTGCTTGGACAGCGGGTGGTTTATTCCCTGGGCAATGAAGCCAAAGGACGCCTCAACGGATTATTTATGGCCATCTTTTTCATTGGCGGGGCAATAGGATCGTCATTAGGCGGCTGGTCCTATGCCCACGGCGGTTGGAGTACCGCCTCCCTGATCGGCATCTTTGTTCCGCTGCTTGCTCTGGTCTACTTTTTTACCGAAAATAGAACCGATCTGAAGAAGGGGGTTGCCCCCTAAGCGACAGCTGTTCCGTCTACGGCTTACCGCCAGGTTCAAGGAAACGTTCGCCGATGCGCTCGATGTTATCGGTTGGCCGGCTCCGGATCGAATGTAAGCCAAACAGGCAGCCGAACTTCTCCCTGCTCGGCCAAGTGACGGATGAGGGGGGAGCGCTCGACTGCCACGGAACGGCCAGAGCACGCGTTTAATCGATGAAATTCAGGTAAACGAGCAGCCGTTTCAACATCACGGCGCTTTGGGCCCGAGTGGCCGTTGCCTTCGGGGCGAGAGTCGTTTCGTCCATGCCCTGAATCAGCCCCGCCGATAACAACCCCCGCATCGGCTCCTCAGCCCAACGCGCCAGGTTGGTTGCGTCGGGAAAACGTTCGAGCACTTCGGCTCCGGCGACCGGCAATTCACCTGCGAATTGGGCCGCGCGCGCCAGCATTGCCGCCATCTGCTCGCGGGTGATCGGCTGGTCCGGCCGGAACGTGCCGTCCGCGTAACCGCTGACCAACCCCGCCCGAACCGCAGCCGTTACGGAGTCCGCATACCACGCATCCGGGGACACGTCGTGAAAGGCGATTGCTGCGGGACGTGCGGCCAACCCGAGCGAACGCACCAGCATCGCCGCGAACTCGGCGCGGGTCACGCTGCCGTCCGGATCAAAAGCGCCGCCCCCTTTCCCGTCCACGATCAATTTGTCAGCAAGCCGTTCGACGTCCGCTCTTGACCAATGCCCCTCAAGATCGGCAAAAGTATGACCGATCCGAAGTACGGCGTACAGGCTGTCGTGAGGAGCCGAGAAAACGGCGTAAACGGCTTGATGCTCCTTGCGAAATACGGCAGGAACAAAGTGCAAGTGATGATCCGCATCCACCCAAACCACGGTTGCGTTTGCCGGGGCAGTCTCCGTGTCCAGGCGGATCGTCCGTTCAAGATAATTGCCCCCGAAGTCGGCGATCACCTTACCGTCCACGTCCAGCGAAAATTCGACGGGATCGGCGAGCCCCTCGTAACCGTGCCCCCGGAAGGTCGTTAATACTTCCGAGAGATCATCCTCCGTCGCTTCCGCGATCGTAGTTGTCAAGGTTGATCCGCCACTCTCCCCGAACAGACGCAGCGGCAAGCTGTAGCTTCCCCGATTCGCGATGATCCGCAAGACGGCATTCGGTTGTACCTGCAGGATATCGCGGAGCGTCTGCATCGGGAGATCCGTTTTGATCATCGGAGCTGCGGCTTGGATGATTTCTAGCTCTACCTCATCTGCGGCCGCAAACAGCGCAGGCAGTTCGCTTCCATCCAATACGAATCGCTGCACGGCCCGGCCATCGCCGGCCTTTTCATCGATGACGGTAACGAGCAGATCCTGGCCGCCGGCCCTGATCTTAGCCTTTGCCGGTTGGTTGACGGGCGGAGGCGTCACCGGCGCAATCGGGCTTCCCGAGCTTCCGGATCCGCCCGATCCGCCCGATCCGCCGGAACCCGCAGGCGGGCTAGGCCGATCCTTCGGCTCCAGGTCGATCCGGCCGAGATCGATGCCGCCTCCCGCCGCAACCGTCACGTTTGCCGTCTGCGTCTTATATCCCGACGCGAGGAATTTCACCGCCTGTACGCCTACCGGCACATTCGTCAGCGTGAAGCTGCCGTCGGCGGCGGTCGTCTCGCTTATCCCGTAGGTATCAACCGTCACCGTTACCCCGGATAACGGGCTGTTGCCGATGCCGTAGACGGTACCGGTCACCGTGCCGTAGCCTGGCAACGAAGGTTCGACGACCGTTAAACGAAGCATTGCCGCTGCGGCAGCTCCCCCAGCATCGGTCACCGTAACTTCAACGTCAAAGCTGCCCGCTTCCCGCGGGGTTCCTTCCAGCATCCCCGTTGCGTCCAGGGCCAGCCCATCCGGCAGTCCGGTTGCTTGCCAGTTCAAGCCGCCTCCCGCCCCGTCGAAAGCCTCAAGCTGCTGCGCATAAGCCCTCCCTTGGTCGACCGCCGGCAAACTTTCGGTCAGTACCGCAGGACGCAAATAAGGAGTGCCGCCGTTCAACGCCGGATGCATCGTCCAAGTACTCGCAAAGTCCCAACCGGCATAAGTTGCGGCTTGGACCATTTCCGCCGTCGGATGCCCCTCGGCTTCGGCCGGGCCACCGTATGGGGCAGCGATGCCGTCGGACTGCTCCGTCTTTTCGATATCGAAATGCGAGCGGAGAACGCCGGCATTTTCCGAAGCCATCCCTACAACGCCGGCAACAAACGAATTCGGTCCCCCGGGTCCGCCGGATACCTTGCCCGTCGCGTAGCTGTCAGCGATCGTGCCGTAAATCATAAAACCGGCCAGTCCGCCTGAGTAATAGACATACATGCCCGCTGACGACTGAAGCCCGATCGCGCCGGTGGCGTACGAATGCTCAATCAGCCCCGTGCCTAGCGAGCCGGCCAAACCGCCCGTATAAATATTTGCACCATACCCGCCCATAACGGCAGCTGCCGAGGAAGAGCCGGAAATGGTCGAATTGGTCGTGACACCGACCAGACCTCCGGTCGTATGGGTGTTTTCCCACACCGATGTGCCGGCGACGGATCCCGTGACATGCGTAAACCGAATTTCCCCTCCATCGGTCAAAATGCCGGCTACGCCGCCGGTATTGGCCCCGCCGTTAATTTGAACGTCCAGCCGCAGATGCTGCACGGTTCCGGTAAGGCTCCCGAAGAACCCGACGAGCTCATATTGCTTGGGATCGCTCCAATCGGCCTCGTTGATCTCCACGCTGGAGATACGGTGCCCCCGTCCGTCGAACGTACCGCTGAAGGGGGCGGTTCCGTTGCCGCCGAACGGGATCCAGGCATACCCATTGAGATCGATATCGCTCGTTAACCGGATGTTCCGAGATACATAGTCGGTCTGATGCTGATTCATATAGACGAGCTGCTCCGCCGTAGATACGAGCACCCACCCGTCTACGACAGGCGGGGGCGCGGCATCGGCCCGGGCCGACGGCGTCCCCCAGGGGAGGATTTGCACGGCGAGCAGAATAGCGGACAAGATAAGCGATAGGCGGCGTTTCATGAGCGAATTGCTCCTTTCTATCATCCAAAATATTAATTACTAGAAAAGAAGAATTACAACAACTGCCGAAACCATTTATAGTGTAAACTAGTAACGTCTCTCTCATGTTTCATATATGTTTCAAATTTTAATAAACATCCTGCAGGGAGTGATCGCTTTGCAATCGATACCGTCAAACGACCGGTTCGTACCGGGCCGACGAATCGTCGGCTTCGCCAAGGAACTGGCCGGCTTCAAGCAATGGCTGGCCGATCCCAGCCCGGCCTTGCGTATTTTTTCCGTTTCGGGAATCGGCGGCATCGGCAAGACAACGTTGCTGTTGGAAATGGCGCAGGCGGCGTCCCATGCATCCGTGCTTACCCTTTGGTTGGACGGACAAAGCGAGCTGGCGACATCGGGCAGTTTCTTATCCGGGCTCGAAACCAGCCTGGAAAGCGAATACGGCAGGCAACGGAAGCCGGAACTTCCCCAGCTCTCCTTCGTGATCGAAGAATTGACCCGGCAACGCTCCGTGTTGCTGATCGATAATTGCGAACGTCTGGCAGGCATAGAGGGATGGCTGATGTCCAGCTTCCTGCCGAGGCTGACAGACGCCGGGGTTCTGTTCGTCATGGCTTCGCGCAACGGCCTCCCGGTCAAATGGCATACCAGTCCCTATTGGGGGCATCGAATCCGGACGTTTCCACTAACGTTATTATCGCGCGAGGAAGTGCTTGACTATTTGCGCGGCAGCGGCTTGAAAGAGGAGTTGCAGAAGGAAATCGCCCGCAAAACCGAAGGCCTTCCACTGCTCCTTGCGATGACCGTCGAATGGCTTCATTCCCGGCAGGACAATCCCCTTACCGACTTCGCAGAGCTCCCGGGCAAATTAAGCGCCGAAATTTTGCGGGAAGCGGCTTATCCGGATTTATATCCGGCTTTGGCGGCATTATCGCTGCTGCCGGCAGCGGACCAGGCGACGCTTAATCGTTTGTTGGATCGGCCGCTGGATGCAGCCGGCTACCATGCCCTCGGCCATTTATCGTTCGTTCGCCAAACGGCCTACGGGTTGACGCTTCATCATGTGATCGCCGGGCTGATGCGGGACGATTACGCCCGGAGGGATGCGGATCGATTCCAAAGCCGGCGGCATCAAGCATTTCGCTTGTTGGCGGAGCAATTCCATTCCGCGGAACCCCGGCGGCAAAGAGGGATCGCTGCCCACATTTTGGAGCTGTATCGCGAATATCTGCCGTCTGCCCATGCGTACGCCGATTTCTCTACCGCGCTGAATCCGGGGACTTATCTTCCTTTTCGCCCGGAAGACCTCGGCGACCTCCAGCAACTGCTAGCGGCGGCGATTTCGCCAACGAACTGGCAATCGGAGTTGGTCACCGCCGGAGATTACCCTGCCTTGCTGGACGAAATTGCCCGGCACAGCCCGGAAGGCATCTGTATCGTGCGCGACGATTCCGGAGCGCCGCTGGCTTTCTGCGCCGGCTTCTGGCTGCATGGCGCAACTCTGCCTCTGCTGGAGCGGTATGCTCCCGGCTTTCTTCCTTTATTGGGAGAGGAGGAGAACGGACTCCGAACCCTCCCCCGAGAGTCTGCCGATTCCCTCTGCGTGCTGCTGGCCGCCGTCGACGTCCGGCATCCCTTATACGGACCGGAGGAATTGGGCGCGCTGCTGATGCGGCAATGGTTGATCGAGATGACCAGCGGGCTTCGGGGAATTATGATTACGGCCGATCCGCAGTTGAACGGGCTCTTCCGAATTCTTGGCTTTCAGCAAACGGGACGGATCAAGCCGAGCGGCACCGAGGGGGAAGGCGAGTTGACGCGTTGGGAGCTGGATTTCAGGCACCAAGCGTTCGACAAATGGGTGAAGGAAATTATCCGCCAAACCGGACCGGCGGCAGTTGCGGCCATCTCGCGAAGCGAATCCCTTGCGGCACTTGATGGAAAAGCGGTGAAGCGAATCCTGGAGCTGCTGTTTCACAGCGAAGAATTGGAGCGGTTCTCGCCTGTGCGGGATTCGGGAATGAGCGCAGCCGTCGTGCAGACTTGCGTGCAGGAGATTTTGACGGCCTCAGACGCGGCCTATCCGCTGACGCAGCTGGATCAGAGCATTCTTAGAGCCGTTTATTTGCAAAAGAACCGGAACAAAAACCAGCTGGCGGACGATTTTCACATGAGCCGGACGACGTTCTACCGTCATACGCTTCAAGCTTTGGACCGCTTGGGACATGTGCTGTCGCGAGCCCTTTCCGATGTTCGCGGTTAGGGATGGCGCACTCGCCGAAGCCGCGAATCCTATATATGCAATGTAATAAGGCGCGACCGGGCAACCGGCCGTGCCTTATTGCATTCGAAAGGTCCGAGGCGCCAAGCGGAGAATCCTGCCTTCAGCACGACCGATTCACCCGCCATTTTTTCGGGGCAAATTTTGAATAAATTGTGCCTTCGCCAAGTATGTTTTACTGGAAGGATTGAAAGCGGATACAACGTGAGGTCTTTCACAACCGCAAAGAGTTCCGAATCCAACGGGTACCGAAACCAGGGAGGGATCAACATGTCATTCAGGAAAAAAAGAAGTTGGGCCATCGCTTCCGTTTTGTTGTGCACGGCTTTAGTCGGTTCACTGCTGGCCGGGTGCTCCGGTTCCGGAGAGAAGTCCGGCAGTTCGGGGAAAACGACGATTACGGTGACGTACCGCGATGACGGCGCCGGGGAGAAGGGCTCGCTGTACCGTTGGCTGACGGAGATCGCCGCCGACTATCCAAACCAAGAGGTCGAGATCAAACCCGCGCCGATCCAAGCGTCCGAAGGCGATTACTTCGCCAAGATCGCATTGGCTTTGAAGTCCAAGGATACCGCGCCGGATATCGTAACGGAGGATACGTTTATTCTCAATTCCGACGCCAGCGCCGGATATCTGGAGCCGCTGGACGAGCGGCTGAAGGGATGGGAGGACTGGACGAACGGCTCCTTCATCGAAGCGATGAAGAAGGGGGTCACCGCCAGCGACGGCAAGGTATACGGCGTACCGTACAATACCGATTCGCGGGGCCTTTGGTACAACAAGGAGATTTTCAAGCAGGTCGGCCTTCCCGAGGAGTGGGTTCCGAAGAATTGGGAGGAAGTGCTGGATGCGGCCCGGACGGTCAAGGAAAAGGCGCCGGATATCGTCCCGATCTGGATGAACATGGGCAAGGCAACCGGCGAGGCCACTTCGATGCAGACGTACGAAATGCTCTTGTACGGCACCGGCGAACGGCTCTATGACGACGCGAGCGGCAAATGGATCATCCAGAGCCAGGGCATATTGGACGCGTTAGGATTTGTGGAAACCGTGAATAAGGAAAAGCTCGGTCCACCGCTTTCCAAGGTTCTCAACGGGCAGGCCGGGAATACGTCCTCCCGCGAATATTTGCCGCAAGGCAAGCTGGCCATCTCCCTCGACGGCTCCTGGATCACCGGCAACTATCTCGATTCCGGCGCTTCTCCTTGGCCGGAGTACAAGGACGTGCTGGGCTTTGCCCCCATGCCGACGAGCCAAGGGCAAGCGCCGGGTTCGATCACCCTCGCCGGAGGTTGGGCGCTGTCGATCCCAAGCAATGCCAAGCATAAAGACGAAGCCTGGGAGTTTATCAAATATGCCTTAAACAAAGAAAACAGCCAGAAGCTCGTCCTGGCCTCGGGCAATATTACGGTACGGGCCGACGTCGCCAAAGACCCGGAATACACCAAAATGCCGTTTAACGAAATCGCTACGGAATATCTGCAGAATGCCGAGTTCCGTCCGGCGCAGGATAAATACCCGGAAGTATCGACGCAAATCCAGACCATGGTTGAATCCGTAGCCACAGGGACCTCTCCTGCGGACGCAGCCCAGAAGTACGCACAGGACGTCACCCGTATCGCAGGCGAGGACGCCGTCATCCAGAAATGACGGGTTGCGTCCGAATTCTAAATAACTAGCGGCAAAGCATTGCCTTCCGGAAGGAGAACAAACCATGAGCAGCATAACGGCTGAAGGTTATTCCAATAAACGAAACACGTATGCGTGGCTGTATTTCATGCTCCCTTCGATTGCGATAATGCTGGTGTTTTTTATCTATCCGGTCTTTCTGACCTTCTTCTATTCGTTTACGAATCTCGCTTTAACGGGAGAATCCGCCAGAGAGCTGAAATTCGTCGGGTTCGACAACTATCTCCATATGTTCAAGGATCCCACGGTGAAAATCAGCATCTGGAACACCTTAATCTTCCTGTTCGGCTCCGCAGTGATCGGACAGCAGGTCTTGGGCTTCCTGATCGCCCTGCTCATGAAGCACAAGAATCGGACGTTCCGCCGGGTGATCGGCACGATCGTTCTGGCCGGCTGGGTCACCCCGGAAATTGTCTGCGCATTGTGCTTATACAGCTTCTTCGGCGATGAGGGCACCTTGAACTCGATCATCACCTCACTGGGGATTCCGGCGGTGACCTGGCTGTATACAGTGCCGATGCTGACGATTATTCTCGCCAACATCTGGCACGGGACGGCCTTCTCGATGCTCGTCTTTCAAGCGGCGCTGGACGACGTGCCAAGCGAGGTGGAAGAAGCGGCGGTGGTTGACGGCGCCTCGCGGTGGCAGGTGCTGACCCGGATCATTATCCCTTATATTAAGGAGACGTTTACGACCAACATGATGCTGGTCACGTTGCAGACGCTCGGCGTCTTCGGATTAATTTACGCCATGACCGGCGGCGGTCCGGGGACCTCCACCACCACGCTGCCGATCTTTATGTACAACCAAGCCTTCGTGAACTATCAACTGGGGTACGGGACCGCGATCTCCTTGCTGCTGCTGCTGATTGGGGTCGTGCTCAGCTTGTTCTATACCCGCTCGTTGAAATAGTCCAAGTGCAAGGAGACTTCCTTATGAACGCAAAACAACGGAAAATCATCTACCGGATCATGCCCTATGCCATCCTGACCTTCATCGGAATCTGCTTCGTCTTGCCTTTGTTATGGGTGGTGGTTGCTTCCATTGACGCCAATGCCATGCAGACGCTGAAATTGCCGCATCGGGTCACGGCGGATAATTACATCGAGGTGATCACCAGCCGTGAGAACCAGCGCGCGTTCGTTATCGGCCTGATCATGTCGCTGGGGCAGGCGGTACTCGTCGTCATCCTGGCGTTGCTCGCCGCCTATCCGTTGTCCCGGTACCAGATGAAATACAAGAAGCCGTTTATGCTGACCATCCTGTTCATGACCTCCCTGCCGATCACTGCGGTGATGGTCCCGGTCTATCAGCTGTTTCTCAGCCTGAAGCTGTATGACCAGATCTTCGGCGTCATCCTGTTCTATGTAGCTTCCTCCATGCCGTACGGCATTTGGATGCTCAAGAACTTCATGGACTCCGTCCCTCTGGATCTGGAGGAAGCGGCCTGGGTCGACGGAGCTTCCGTATTTACGGGCATTCGCAAAGTCGTTGCACCGCTGATGGTGCCGGGGATCTGCACCGTGGCGATCTTCACTTTCTCCGGCAGTTGGGGCAACTTCTTCGTCCCTTACATTTTGCTGCAAAATCCGGAGAACTTTCCGGCGTCCCTGAAGCTGTATCAATATTTCGGCCAATACGGGATGATTGAATACGGCAATCTTGCCGCCTTCTCCATCCTGTACGCGGTCCCCTCCATCGTGCTCTATATTCTGTCCCAGCGATTTATGTCCAAGGGGTTCGGTCTGCAAGGGGGAACCAAGGGGTAATTCAAGCGAAGGGGGGATTCGTTCCCCCTTCCCTCTCCTCCGCCCCGGCCTCCTTCATTTGTTGGTAGTGTTCGGCCATCTGCCGGGTGACTTCCGCCATCCGTTGAAGGAGGGCATCCGGCTCCACAATCGAGAGTGCTTTCCCATACGGAAGCAAGTAGTAAGGCACATAGGTATGCAAGGAGGCGCTTTCCATCCGGAAAACCGCCTCCTCTTCCTTTCGCCGCACCAGCGTATGACCAAACATCCAGTGCCGCTGCAGTTCATTTAAGGCCCGTTCGGGACCGCGGATTCTAACCGTGAGCAAGGAAGCATCCTCAAGGGATTCCGGCAGCAAATTGCCTAACAGGAACGTTTTGGCGGAAAAATGGGACGGGCGTTCAAACCGCTCCTCGCTTCGTTCCAGCCGGCGGATCCGGTCAACTCGAAAACTGCGCAGCCGTTGCCGCAGCCGGCAGTAACCAACGGTATACCAGTTTCCCTTCCAGTGTACAATGCCGTAGGGGTCGAACATGCGGACAACTGCGTCTGCTTCCTTGCCCCCGGCATACTCCATCTCCAGCGAAATGCCCTCCGCTGACGCCAGCTCTAACGTCTGCAGGAAAGACTGCAGACGCTCGTCCACCGGCGGATAAATGACGGATAACCCTCTGCCATGGCGCTCGATATGCTCGAGTTGCTCTTCGTTCGTGTACAGCTTCAGCTTGTCCACCGCCCGGATTAATGCTTCGCTGAACGGATATCCCGCTTCCCGGGCGAAGATCGAGGCGTGAACCAGCGCCTTCTGCTCCTCGGCGTCGAACATCAGCGGCGATTCCGCGAACCGGCCGAGAATCCGATAACCGCCGCCCGGCCCGGCATCGGCCACGATCGGCACGCCGCTGGCGCATAAGGAATCGATGCAGCGATATACGGTACGGATATGGACCTCCAGCTCGTCGGCCAATTGTCGGGCGGTCATCTTCCGGCCGGACCGAAGGAGCCAAAGAATCGACAGCATATGATCCGCTTTGGACATGCGCATAACCCTTTCCGATAAAATGTTGCTTCTATTGTAACCGTCCCCGGCGGTTTAGGCCAGCGGCTCCATTCCCTGCTCGATCCAGGACTCATAAGTCGGGCCATAAATATCCGGGAGTCGCAGCCCGGCCTGACGCATCAATACGGTCATTTGTCCCCGGTGGTGCGCCTGGTGCATCAGCGTAAACCGGAGGGACGCGCCGTTCTGCCACATTTCACCCGCGATTTCCGTCGTGTCCAGCAACCGTTCGTCCGTCCATTGGGAACGGATCGCTTCGATCAGCGCCCCGCTGATGCGCCTGTACTCCGCTGCAATCTCCACCGCCGATGCGGGAACGCGCGCTCCGCCTGACGGGCCGGAGAAATCCAAACCGCAGTGGGTCATATAATGGATCGATTCGACCAAGTGCCAAGCCACTTGCCCTAACGTTCTGCGTCCTTCCGCGATAGGCTGGGATAACGACGCATCGGTCAGCGCCTCCATCACTCGTTCCGTCAATGTACTCTCCTCCGTCCAGGCCTTAACAAAATCATCAATGTGAATGAACATCTAAATTCCTCCCGCAAATCATTTTGACTCAAGTATAGCGGATAAACCCTGACAATTCCGGTCAGTGTTTATTTCGGTGAAGCCCGAAAGGTTAAAAAAGTCATAAATTCAGTCCTGCCCATCCGCTTATAATCACTAAGACGGATGAAAATGATTTTGACGGACCGGGAGGCTCTACCGTATGAACAGCTACAAATTTCTCGAATTGGAAAATCCGACCGAATACCGGCTGGAAGCTTTGGAAGTTGGCGTCACCTCGAGCTGCAACTTCAAATGCGATTATTGCTGCGCTTATGAAAGGAATGACGGGAACAGCATCGGCGGGGGAGAAGTCGTGCGCATCCTGGAGGAGGCCGGCACGATCCGGCGGGGGTGGNACCGTATGAACAGCTACAAATTTCTCGAATTGGAAAATCCGACCGAATACCGGCTGGAAGCTTTGGAAGTTGGCGTCACCTCGAGCTGCAACTTCAAATGCGATTATTGCTGCGCTTATGAAAGGAATGACGGGAACAGCATCGGCGGGGAAGAAGTCGTGCGCATCCTGAAGGAGGCCGGCACGATCCGGCGGGTTCGGCTGTCGGGCGGGGAAGTCACTTTGAAATTCCAGGACTGCTTGAACATCGTCGGGTACTGCGCGGCGAACGGTATCGAAACGCAGTTAAATTCCAATGCCAGCCTGCTGAGTCCGGCGCGCATCGATCAACTGGCCAACGCCGGCTTAACGACGTTACATATTTCGTTCAATTTCACCGATGCGGCGAGTTTCTCCCGCTACTATGGAATGCCGGAATCGGTGTATCACAAAATCCGGGAAAATATCGCCTACTCCACGACGACTGCCATCGATACCGTACTCGAAACGCTGCTGTTTGCCGAAACGGAGCATCGTCTTCTGGAGATTGCCGATCAGGTGTACCGGCTTGGCGTGCGCACCCATGAAATTCAGAACGGCATCGAAATGGCGCACAGCGGCTGGAAGGCCACTACCGCCCGCGATTCATTGAAGAAGGCGGTTCAACAACTGATCGACGCCAAGAGAGAAGACAGCACCCTCTATTTTACCTGTATGGATCGATTTGCCGAGAAGCTGGGGTTTGCCGATCAGCCCGGCGTTTATTTCTCCCGCTGCATCGAAGGCAGAAAGCAGCTTCACCTTCACGGAAATGGCGATATCCTGATTTCCGAACTTTGCTACCCCGTTGTGATCGGTAATGTTTATCGCGGAACATCCCTCAAGGATTTGTTCACCCATATGCCGTCCGCGCTCAAGCATTTTCTAGACACCGAACCTTGTCCGGCCGACCAAAGCCAATAAAGAAAGGCCCTGCTGCCGCAGGGCCTTTTGTCGAGACGTACGCCTCAATTATACGATAAGCGCTCTGGAGATGATGACCAGCAGAATGAACAGAACCAGGATCGTTCCTGTGGAAGTCCAGAACCCACCGTAACCTACGTTGCCTACGCCATTTTCATATCCCGACATTGATTTTCCCTCCTTTTTAAATATAGAACATCATATTACGCCCCGCCTGCGAAAGATCGGGACATTCGCGGAGAGCAACAAAAATGGGTTGGTGCGGCTCAGCATCCCAAACTCACGAATAGTTCCAGCCTCTGTTCGTTGCAGCCGCCTAATCATGATTTTTGCGGTTTGCATATGATGGAACAAGTCAATCTTAAAAGCGGGTGGTGTTCTTGGGAGGAAAAAAGAGGCGTCAATACCGAAGACTCCAAGACGATGACATCTCCTCGGACGACCTGGCGATTATCGGTGCCGGGTTCACTGTTCTAGGGGACTTTTTCGATTTGCTCTCCCTGATGAAGTTGAAAGAGGAAAAAGCCCAAATCGGCAACGGGACTTCCGAAGGAGAGATCGAGGAGACGCTGATCGATCAATTCATGCTGCTCCGAAGCAAACCCGAAAATAAAAAAAGACGAAAAAAATAGCTAAGGCGCGGGATCCGATCCCGCGCCTTTTGGACGTTACCGGGAGAGCTTGGCTACTTTCACCCTCCAACGCCGCCATTTCATGTACACCAGCACGACCAGCAGCGCGCCCAATCCCATAAAGAAGTACTTCAAATATTTCTCCACGAGATCAATTGCAACCTGCCATTGTTCGCCAAACACAAATCCGATGCCTACAAATGCGGCCACCCATAGGGCTGCCCCAGTGTATGCGTATAAAGCGAAGGTACGAAAAGGGATGCGGATAATGCCGACAAAATAACCGAAAAACTGCCTCACGCCCGGCACGAAAAAACTGATCAACAGCATCTTATTGCCATATTTCTCGTAAACCCGTCTCGTTTTATCCAAATGCGAGGGCTTCACCAGAATCCACTTTCCATACCGCTCAATCAGCGGCGCGCCAACCCGATGCCCGATGAAATAGGTGATGGTCACCCCAACCACCGATCCGGCATATGCGGCAAGCATCGCCGGCAGGAGATCAAGCACGTCCTTATAAGCTAAGTATCCCGTATAGGTCAATGTCGTTTGACCTGGCGGCAGCGGCAGCGCAATAAAATCGATGGGGAGTCCGAGCAGCAGAACAAAATAGCCGTATTGCTCAAACATCCTTTCAATCCATTCCAATATATTCATCCTGCAATCTCCTTTAGTCATTCCGGGCGCCGCCCGCGCCAGTAAGTCCTTTTCTCTTATGTTATCAGTATATACGTAGATTTTCCAATCTAAAAGCGGCCGCAGACGGGGCGCCCCCCCGACCTTGGTCCGGCTGGTCCCGTCGTCGCGAAAAAAAGGCCAAGCCGGACAAGGTTGTCCGGTTTGGCCCTGGATCTGTCATTCCAACGATCGGCGCGGAGCTTATCCGAACCGGCCGGAAATATAATCATCCGTTCGTTTCTCGGACGGATTGGTGAAGATTTTGCTCGTATCGTCGTATTCGACCAGTTCCCCCATCAGGAAGAACGCCGTCTTCTCCGATACGCGCGCCGCCTGATGCATATTGTGCGTGACGATGATGATGCAGTAATCTTGCTTGAGCTCGGCGATCAGCTCCTCGATTTTGGCGCTGGATACCGGGTCCAAAGCCGACGCGGGCTCATCCATCAGGATAATGCTCGGATTTACCGCGATCGACCTTGCGATACACAGCCTTTGCTGCTGGCCGCCGGACAACGCGAGGGCGGAGCTGTGCAGCCGGTCCTTCGTTTCGTTCCATAACGCCGCTTTGGTCAGCGATTCCTCGACGATTTGATCGAGCTTCTTCTTGTTCCGAATGCCGTGATATCGCGGCCCGAACGCAATATTTTCATAAATGGACTTATGGAACGGATTCGGCCGCTGCCAGACCATGCCGATCTTCTGCCGCAGCAGCACGACGTCGGTCTTCGGATCGTTGATATTGTCGTCCCCGATCCAGATTTCCCCCGTGATCTTCGCCCCGCTAATAAGATCATTCATCCGGTTCAAGCTGCGCAGGAAGGTGGATTTGCCGCACCCGGAAGGGCCGATCAAAGCCGTCACCTGCCGGGAAGCAAAATCAAGCGAGATATTCTTAACAGCTTGCTTCTCTCCGTAATAAACGCTCAGGTCTTTCGTTGATAGTTCAATATTGGGCACTGGCTTCGTCCTCCTATTTCGTCGCCGTAAATTTCTTGAGCATCACGCGTCCGAGCCAGCGGGCCAGCAGGTTGAATACCAGCACGGTCAGAATCAGGACGGCCGAAGCGCCGGCGGCGATTTCGGGTGCATCCGGCGCCAAGCCTTCGGAATTGATCTTCCAGATATGAACGGCTAGCGTCTCCGCCGGACGGAACGGATTTAACGGGGATGTCGGGCTAAGTGGATTCCAGTTGCCGAAGTCGAGCCGCGGGCTGCTCATGCCGGCCGTAAACAGGAGCGCCGCCGCTTCGCCGAACACGCGGCCCGCCGCCAGGATCGTCCCGGTCAGGATGATCGGCAAGGCGATTGGGAGCATGACCGATTGAATGGTCTTCCACTTGGACAAGCCCAGCGCCAAGCTGGCTTCCTTCTGAGCCTGCGGCACGCTGGCCAACCCCTGCTCCGTGATCCGCACCATCAGCGGCAGATTAAAGATCGTTAACGCCAGCGCCCCCGAGAACAGGGAGAAGCCGAAGCCAAACAGGTTGACGATAACGAGCAATCCAAACAAACCAACGACGATCGACGGGAAGGAAGATAACACTTCGACGATCAAGCGGATAAAATCGGTCACCTTTCCGGGCTTGGCGTATTCGCTCATGTAAATTCCTGCCCCGATCCCCAGCGGAACCGTGATGATCATAGTTAAGACCAAGAGAAACAAGGAATTAAATAATTGCGGTCCGATCCCGCCGCCTTCCTTGATCGTTTCGGGCGGCGATGTGAGAAAATCAAAGCTGATATGGCCCAGCCCCCGAACCAAAATAAAGCCGAGCAACCCCGCCATAATGAGAACGATCAAACCGGCCAAAGCGATGATAACGGCCGTTGCGATCTTATCTACGGTTCTTGCGCTCATCGTTTTGCTCTCCTTTCCAGCCACCGGACGATAAAGACGAATACAAACGTCATCAGCATCAAGATCAATGCCAGCGTCCAGAGGACGTTATTCTGCGTCGAGCCCATTACCGTATTCCCCATGCTCAACGTAATGACGCTGGTTAGTGTAGAAGTGGATTCAAAGAGCGAACGCGGAATATGCGGCGCATTCCCGATAACCATCTGCACCGCCAAAGCTTCCCCGAATGCCCGAGCCATCCCCAGCACAACCCCGGTCAGCAAAGCCGGCAGGGTCGTCGGCAAGACGGTCCGGGACAGCGTCTGCCAACGCGTCGCACCGAGAGCGTAAGAACCTTCTTTCAAACCGGGAGGCAAAGCCGCCAGCGCATCGGTGGCGATCGAGGTAATCGTCGGCAAAATCATGATCGACAACACCGTTGCGCCGGCCAGGATGCCCAGACCTTGTCCCGGGAAAATATCCCGGTAAAAAGGAACGATGACGCTAAGCCCCACAAAGCCGTAAACAACCGAAGGGATGCCGGCCAACAGTTCAATCACTGGCTGCAAATACTTCTTGCCGAACTTCGGCATGATTTCGACCATAAACAAGGCTGCGCAAATCCCGAGCGGAGCCGCGATCAGCGCCGCCAGAATCGAGGTGCTGAACGAGCCCAAAATAAACGGAAGGGCGCCGAATACCGGAGTTTCCCCATCCGGCTTCCAGTTCGTGCTGCCGAATATTTCGCCGAATGCGATCCCGTCTTGAAAAAAGGTGCTTAACCCTTTAGTTGCTACATAATAAACCATCGAGAAGATGGTGACCACCAGCAGCACGATACAAAATGATGCGTAAATCTTGCCGGTCCATTCCTCGAGAATATGCGGTTGTATTTTTTTTCTTCCGCCGGACTGAGCCATGAAACCTCTCCCTTTAATAACAGCACAGAAAGAGGCAGAACAGTCCGCCTCTTGCCGCGCCGATATGATGTTATCGAGTCCTGCTAATTCTTACTTCGTGATGTTGCCGTCAACATCGCGTTTGACTTGCATTTTGCTGATCGGAATATAGCCAAGTTCTACGACGTCGCCGTTGTCGCTTTGTACGTCAGGGGAAACCATGTAGTCCAGGAAAGCTTTGACGACTTCGTTTGGCTCGCCTTTCGTGTACATGTGCTCATAAGCCCATACCGGATAAGTTCCGTTCGCCACGTTCTCTTCCGTTGCATCAACGCCTTCGTATTTCACGGCTTTTACGGAATCGTCAAGGTAGGACAAAGCAAGATATCCGATGGCTCCCGGCGTTTCGCCGACCAGCTTCTTCACCGTACCGGAGGAATCCTCTTGAATCGAACCCTGCAGGTCTTCCGTTTTCGTGCCCAGCGCATATTTCTCAAAGGTCGCGCGAGTTCCGGAGCTCGATGGACGGTTGACGATTTGAATCGCTTGATCCGGACCGCCTACCTCTTTCCAGTTGGTCACTTTGCCCGTGAAAATCTGTACCAGTTGGTCCTTCGTCAGATTGTCGACGGTGATGTCCGGATTGACGACGGCTGCCATCGCCACAACAGCAACTTGATGATCCACCAATTCGCCGGCTTGAGCTGCTTCCAGCTTCTCTTCTGCGAAGACGTCGGAGTTCCCGATGTCCGCTTGGCCTCCGGATACTTGCGTCAACCCTGTGCCGCTGCCGCCGCCTTGAACTTGTATAGAAACGTTAGGATTTTGATCCATGAATTTTTTCGAAACTTGGTCTACCAAAGGTTGCAATGCCGAGGAACCTACAGCCAGGATCGACCCCGTCAGTTCCGATGCCGCTGCGTTTCCGCCGTTGTTCGCAGATGCCTCATCTGTGGTGCCGCCGTTTGTGCCGGCTGTGTTGTTTGGTGCCGCGTTGTTGTTTTGACCGCATGCCGCCAGCGTTAAGCTTAATACCAAAGTCAAAACCAATAGCATACTCTTTTTCATTGTCTTAGGTATCCCCCTTATATGATTTACAATTTGATTATAGAAAGCGAAGATCAATCCCGTGTTTTCGTTTTGTAAATTTTGTGTAAAATGAGGAGGCGAATTTCCGGTTTCATTTAGTCTTTGCAAAAAAACAAAAAACACTCCCGCCAGACGGCGAAGAGTGCTCGATGGTTGCAGCTATTCTGTGACTCCTGTATTTTTGGACAACAGCCCCTTGAGTTCTTTCATAAACATGTTGATATCTTTAAATTGGCGATATACCGAAGCAAACCGAACGTAAGCCACTTCGTCCACCGGGTACAGCTGCTCCATCACCAATTCGCCGATCCCCCGGCTTTCCACCTCGGCGTTCGCCGAGTGACGGAGGGAACGCTCCACCTCGGATACGATCGATTCCAGCTGCTCCACGGAGACCGGACGTTTCTCGCAGGCTCGAATCAACCCCCGCAACATCTTCTCCCGACTGAATTCCTCGCGGCTGCCGTCTTTCTTGATGACAATCAGCGGCATTTCCTCCACCATTTCAAACGTCGTAAACCGCCGGCTGCACTTCTCGCATTCGCGGCGGCGGCGGATGGAACGGTTCTCGTTCGCCGGCCTGGAATCGAGCACCTTCGTCCCTAAATAGTCGCAATACGGACACTTCAAGCTAGAACACCTCCCCTCGTAACCGCCGTTCTGACGGCTTTTCTGCCGATTGGCAATAAATTACTTTAAATTTATCGGATTGAAGTTGATAGTCCGGCACATAATACTGTTACCAACCACAAGGAGGTGAACAATCATGGCCCAAAATAATAATTCTTCGAACGACCTGGTGGTTAGACAAGCTTCCGGAGCTTTGGATCAAATGAAATATGAAATCGCTCAGGAGCTTGGCATCTCTTTCCCACAAGACGGATATGCTGGTAACCTGACTTCTTACGAAAACGGTTCGATCGGTGGTTTCATTACGAAACGTTTGGTCACCCTGGCTGAACAACAGCTGGCAGGTCAATTCAAATAAACCGATCAGCTAAAGAGAGCATTGGCTGGCGCTAAGCCGGTCAATGCTTTCTTTTTTTGTCTGCCTTCCGCCGCAAAACACCGCCTAAAACTCGTCGTAAATTTTCAGATATTGCTTGTAGTAATGGGAGACCCGTTGAACATAATGCCGGGTTTCGCCAAACGGAATGTTCTGGGCCGTCTCCAGCCGCCCGTCCCAGCGCCCGCTCTTCAGCCAATTCTTCACATGGGTTGGCCCGGCGTTATAGGCGGCGATCATGGCGATTTGATTGCCGTCAAATTGCTCAGAGAGCGAGGCCAGATACCAGGTACCGATCTGAATATTCGTCTCCGTCTCGTTACGGATGTCCTCCAGCGTCGTATTGGGCAGCTTTGCTTTGGAAATGACCCATTCCGCCGTATCCGGCATGATCTGCATTATTCCCAGCGCGCCTTTCCGGGACTCCGCCCCCGATTTATAGTTCGTCTCCACCTTAATGATCGCAGCGACGATAAACGGGTCCAGGCCGTTGTTTTTGGCATGGAGTCGAATTTCCTCTTTATAATAAATCGGATAAATTAACGAAAGCCAAGCCGAATTGAAAAAGATAAGGACTATGAAACCGATGAACAGCAGAAGCAGGACTCTCTTTTTGCGAAGCCACCTCATCGTAGTCCCTTATCCCGCCAAAAGACGTCGATCTGCCGCTCCGTCTCTTCAAGTCCACCGCTGTTATCAATCAAAATATCCGCCCTCTCCTTCTTGAGTTCTATATCCATCTGGGCGCTTAATCGCTGCTCGGCCGCCTCCCGGGACAACCCGTCCCTAAGGATTAACCGGGACAACTGCAGCGCACGCGGCACATATACCACCATAATTTCTTCATATAACGGATCGAGTCCCGATTCGTAGAGCAGCGGGATATCCGCCACCACCAACCTTTGCGGATCCGCTTCTTCCAGTTCGTCCAAGCGCCGCTTCATTTCGGAGCGGATCGCAGGATGCGTGAGCGCCTCCAGCGCCTTGCGCTCCTCGGGATGCGAGAAGACGATTTCGCCAAGCTGCTTGCGATCGAGCGTCCCGTCGGGGTGAAGCACAGCCGGACCAAACCGCTCGCGGACCGCAGCCAGTACCGGATGGCCCGGCTCCATAATCTCTCTGGCGATCACATCCGCATCGATCACAGCGGCACCGCGGCTGGCCAACATGCGGGAAACCGTGCTTTTCCCGGTAGCGATTCCACCGGTGAGTCCGATGTTCATTCCCTTAACACCTCACTGTTCTGACTTGGAGCTTCGGTCTATACCTCTTGCTTGGCTCGGGTGCCCGCCTTGCGGCTTGTCCGGTAAGGCGGTTGACAATTCGGGCAAAAATGCGTTCCCCGTCCCCCTACGACGGTCTTCACCACCGGTTGTCCGCAATTCAGACAGGGTTCTCCTTGGCGTCCGTACATTCGGAGAGCGTGCTGGAACATTCCCATCTCCCCCTGTCCGTTGACGTAAGATTTAATGGAGGAGCCTCCCGCTTCTACCGCTTCGGTCAGGGTTTCCACAATGGCGTTGTGCAGCCGCTCCAACTGCGGCTGGGTCAGCTTGTCCGCCGGATGCTCCGGATGGATTCCCGCCCGGAACAACGCTTCATCTACATAAATATTCCCCAGGCCCACAATATATTCCTGGTTCAACAGCGCCGGCTTAATCTTCGTGGTTCGCCGGGAAATTATTTCCTGGAAGGCTGTGACCGTAAAAGTATCCGCCAGCGGCTCTAATCCCAGCTTCGCCAAAGGCTTCTGCATCAATTCCTCGCCCGGCGCAAACAGATGCATAGTGCCGAACTGACGCACGTCCTTATAACGGAGCTCGGTGCCGTCTGTAAACCGGAAGATCACATGGGTATGCTTCTCCACCTCATCACCGGTCCGATACACCCCGTAACGCCCTTCCATTCGCAAATGGGAGACGAGCACCAGCCCGTCCATGACGATGCGCAAAAATTTACCGCGGCGTCCGATTTCCAATATGGTATGTCCAGCAAGCTCGATTTCAAATCGCTGGATATCGTCGGGGCGTTGAATAATCCGCGGCAAGTACACCTGGACACTTTGGATCGTTTTCCCGACAATCAGCTGGGTCAAGGTCCGTCGGACCGTTTCGACCTCCGGCAATTCCGGCATATCCCCTCACCTCAATCTAAGTTGTTATCGTCACAGCGGCGACTACTTCGCTTCGTACCAATTAAGTCCGCTGGATACTTCCGCCTTAAGCGGCACCGAGAGCTCCAACGCCTTCCCCATCGTCTCCGGCACAAGCTTGCTCATGATCTCCAGCTCCTCCGGCGGGACCTCGAACACCAATTCGTCATGTACCTGGAGCAGCATACGGCTCTTGAGCCCATGCTTGTGCAGCTCCTCGTCCATCCGCACCATCGCCAGCTTGATGATGTCCGCTGCGGTGCCCTGAATCGGGGTATTCATGGCCGTGCGTTCAGCGAAGGAGCGCAGGTTGAAGTTCGATGCGTTGATCTCCGGCAGATAGCGGCGGCGCTCCAGCAGCGTTTTGACGTAACCGTCCCGCTTGGCTTCCTTGACAATATCGTCCATATAACGTCGAACGCCCTGGAAGGCATTGAAATATTGCTCGATGAACCGGGCGGCTTCTTTCCGCGTAATATTCAGGTTCTGGGACAATCCATAGTCGCTGATCCCGTACACGATCCCGAAATTGACCGCTTTGGCCGAACGGCGCATATTGGCGTCCACTTGATCGGGATCTACGCCAAACACGTCCATGGCGGTTTTCGTATGGATGTCCATATCGTGCAGGAACGCTTCCTGCAATCCGGGATCCCCGGAAATGTGAGCCAACACGCGAAGCTCAATTTGCGAGTAGTCCGCAGCCAGAATAAACCAGCCTTCCTCCGACGGCACAAATACCTTGCGGATTTTGCGGCCCTCCTCGAGCCGAATCGGAATATTCTGCAAATTCGGGAACTGGCTGCTCAAGCGGCCGGTGGCGGCGATCGTCTGCCGGAAATACGTATGCACCTTGCCTGTTTTCGGCGAGATCTCCTTCAGCAGGCCTTCGACATAGGTGGATTGCAGCTTGGCCAACTGCCGATATTCCAGAATAAACTGAACGATCTCATGATAAGGCGCCAATTTCTCCAACACTTCCGCGTCGGTGGAATAGCCGGTTTTGGTCTTCTTGATGACCGGCAGCCCCAGCTTGTCGAACAGGATTTCCCCTAACTGCTTAGTGGAATTGATATTAAACTCCAGGCCGGCGATTTCATAAATTCGCTCGACCAATTTATGGATTTGAGCTTCAAATTCTACGCCAAGTTCTTTCAAGGCTTCCTTGTTCACGGCGACGCCTTGCTTCTCCATGTCAGCCAAGATTCGAGACAACGGCATTTCCAGCTCATAGAACAGCCGCTCCATTTCATATTTCGCCAGCTCTTGCCGTTGCAGCGGCAGGATCCGCAGCAGGGCGTCCGCTTTGCGAGCCAGATGGCGGCTTAACACCTCCGGCTCCGGCACCTTGAATTTGGCGCCTTTGCCATAGACTTCATCGTCGCCGGGCACCGGCGGCAACTGGTATTTCGCCGCCAATCCGCTGATCGTCTGATCATTTTCCGTCGGATCCAGCAAATAAGCCGCGAGCTGCACATCATGTTCCGCCCCGGCAAACAAGACCCCTTGCCAGAACAGCACCAAGTCCGCCCGATGCAGATCATACCCGCGCTTCGGCACCTGCTCGTCGGCGAGCCAGTCGCGGACCTCCGCGGCTTCCTCCGCTTGCAGCATATCAACCGGCAGGAAATAATGTCGGCTTGAGGTGGACATCACCATGCCCATCAACGTGGCTTGATGCGGGTTATCCCCGTAGGACTCCACGATGATCCCTTCGATATTGGGCAAATCCGCCGTCAGTTCGGAAACGTTATCCCGGTCAACCGTCGTAACCTCGATGGCAACCTGCTCTGCGGGAGCCGCTTCACCGCCAGCATTCCCGCCCCCGGCAAAGGACATCCGCTCCAGGAGCGACTTGAACTCCAGCTTGCGCAGTACCGGTACGGCGGTCTCCTCCTGGATGCCGTCAAACTTCATCTCATCCCAGGAGCGCTCCACAGGAACCTCGCGGAAGATGGTTGCCAGCTGCTTGCTCATGCGAGCGTCGTCCGCGTGGTTTACGAGGTTTTCCTTCATCTTGCCCTTCAATTCATCGGTATGGGCCAGGACTTCCTCCACAGAACCAAACTGGTGCAGCAGCTTCAGCGCCGTCTTCTCCCCGATCCCCGGAACCCCCGGAATATTGTCGGACGCATCGCCCATCAGCCCCTTCAAATCGATGATTTGCAGCGGCTTCAGCCCATATTTCTCCTGAATTTGCTGCGGATCGTAAGGCTCGACTTCACTGACGCCCTTGCGCGTTAACGCCACTTTTACCCGGTCGCTGACGACCTGCAGCATATCTTTATCCCCGGTCACGACAAGCACCTCTTGACCGGCTTCCTCCGCCCGTTTGCTTAAGGTGCCGATGATGTCGTCGGCTTCATATCCGGCCAATTCAAACCAGGCGATGCCGAAGCTTTCCAACAGTTCGCGCATCAGCGGAAATTGCTCGGACAGCTCGGACGGGGTTTTGTCGCGCCCTCCTTTATATTCCTGATAACCTTCATGCCGGAACGTCACCTTCCCCGCATCAAAGGCGACCAGCATATGCGTGGGGCGCTCCTCCTGTATCAAACGCAGCAGCATGTTCGTGAACCCGTAAACGGCATTCGTATGAAGACCGCTGGAATTCGTAAGCGGGGGCATGGCAAAAAATGCCCGGTAAATAATGCTGTTCCCATCTATAAGTATCAATTTTTCCATACGACACCTCGTCCACAGTTTTCTACCTGTTCTTATGATAACACAGGGGCCATCCCGATAACACCAAAGCCGGTCCTGGAAAAGAAAAACCGGCTGCCGCTCGCGAAATTTCGCAAGTGGCAGCCGGCGGAACGCAGGCATAGCTGAATTTATTGGTTCAGATCCGGGCGATGACCGGTCACCAGATAAACGGCGCTTTCGCCGATATTCGTCGCATGGTCGGCAATCCGTTCGATATACCGGCCCACCAGCGTCAGCAGCATCGCTTGCTGAAGCGATTCCGGGTTGGAGATCATAAACGAATACAGCTCGTGAATCATTTGGCTGTACAGGTGATCGACTTCATCGTCATCCTTCGCCATTTTATAGGCCAAGTCGGTGTTCTCGTCCAGATACGATTGCAGCGATTCCCGCAGCATCAGAATGACCAGCTCGGACATTTTCGGAATATCGATCAGCGGCTTGATTAATTTCTGGCCTTCCAGCCGCGTGGTAACCTTGGCGATATCGATGGCCAGGTCTCCCATTCGCTCCAGGTCACTGGATATTTTGAACGCCACGATGATCCGCCGGAGATCCTTGGCGACCGGCTGTTGGGTCACGATCAGCCGCGAGCCGATCTCCATAACCTGTTCCTCCATCCGGTTCAGTTCCACGTCGCGCTCCACGATCACTTTCGCTTTGGCCGAGTCCAGGGTCTGCAGGGCGCTGATCGCCTCCGCCAACGCATGCTCAACATGCTCGCCCATTTGTCTCAGCAGCTGCCTTAAATCCTCCAGGTTCTGATCAAATTCCTTTCTTTGAATCATCTTGCTGCAGCCTCCTTATTATCCGAAACGACCGGAAATGTAATCTTCAGTGCGTGGATCCTGCGGCGTGGAGAAGAGCTTCTGCGTATCGTCCGCCTCGACGATCTCCCCGTTCAGGAAGAAGACGGTCCGGCCCGATATCCGCGCCGCCTGATGCATGTTATGCGTCACCATGACGATCGTATAACTATCTTTTAATTGCTGCACCAGTTCCTCAATCTTGAGGGTCGAAATCGGGTCCAGCGCTGAAGTGGCTTCATCCATCAGGAGAATATCCGGCTGCACGGCGATGGCCCGGGCAATACAAAGACGCTGCTGCTGCCCGCCGGATAAGCTGAGTGCCGACCGTTTCAGGAAATCCTTCACCTCGTCCCACAGCACGGCTTGCCGAAGGCTTCGTTCCACGATTTCGTCCAGCGCCGCTTTGTTCTTGATGCCGTGCAGCCGCGGCCCGTAGGCAACATTGTCATAGATCGATTTCGGAAAAGGATTCGGCTGCTGAAACACCATGCCCACCCGCTTGCGCAACGCTTCGACCTGGACATCGTCGCCGTAAATGTCGGTGCCGGCGATTTGCACGGAGCCTTCGATCCGCGTGCCCGGAATCATGTCATTCATCCGGTTCAACGTGCGGAGGAGAGTGGACTTCCCGCAGCCGGAGGGCCCGATGAAAGCGGTGATTGCCTTCTCCGGAATATCCAGAGAAACGTCCTTTAACGCATGGAATCGGTCATAGTACAAGTTCAACTTTTGAATCCGGATAATGTTATCCATCACAGTTCTCCTTCATAAATAAACATCTTCGCCTCCGGCCGCCGGGCCTGTTAGACCGGGGAAATGCCGGGCAAACTTGAAGCACGGTACCCGCCTTCCCGCGAGCCCGTGCCGGTGCTTCAGCTATTCGTTTTAGTATGCGCGTTTTATGAATTCTTCCATGTAAAACAGTTTCATTTTATCGTACTTATGTAAAAGAACATGAGCTAAATTGTAAACGCTGTGTAAAATCTCATGACAACGACGCCAAATGCTGAAGTTCATGAAGCACCGTTCTCGTTCGGCCGGCTGCCGCTTCCGAGGAGCGGAACATCTCTTGTCCCCGCTGCTCCACCGCCCGGGCGGACTCCACCAGCGCTTGGAACGTCTCGTCTGCATTCCCGACCCGGCCGTGACTTTCCGCCATCTCCTCGGCCGTTGAAGAAGTCGTAACCGCGGTTTGTCGGATTAATTGATTGACGACCCCCAGTGTATCGCCGATGTCCTCCGAGAAGCTCTTGGTCTGAAGGGCCAGCTTGCGAACCTCGGAGGCCACAACCGCAAAGCCGCGACCGTGTTCCCCGGCGTGCGCCGCTTCAATCGAGGCATTCATCGCCAGCATGCCGCTTTGATCCGCAAGGCTGCGGATATGGTCGGCAACCGATGAGATCTGCTTCGTCCGTTCCAGCAGCTCCGCCATCTGCTTCTCCTGGGAACGGGTCATGTCAAGCACCCGGGCGAACGATGCTTTTACAGCCTCCAGCTCATGCCGCCCTTCCGCCGATAACCCGCTCATTCGCTCAGATTCCTGCAAGCTTCGTTTCGCCGACTCCGCCACTTCGGCGATCGAGCGCTCGATCTCGACAATGCGGTCGCGGCTTTCGCGAACCGCCGCCTGCCTGGCCTCATCCGCCTCCCGCTGCAGTTGCCGGGACATCTGCATCAGATCTTGGACCGTCAGGATCCCGTAAAATTTCCCTTTCTCGGTTAAGATCAGACCGTCGTAGAAGGAAGCGCCTTCCCTTCCCAACGCGAGATCCAGCAATTCGCCGGGCGGCGTATCGAGCTCGCAAATCAACGGCTGCTGCTGGGCGAACCGAAGCGACGAGACCTCATCAAATAAATCGGCGGCAAATCGTCCGGCCAGATGACGGAAGAAACGATCTCGTATCAGCAATCCCAAAGGTTTGTGATCATCATCACATACAACAATGCAAGGCAGCTCCGGCTGACGTTGAAACTGCTTCAGCACGCTGCGGCAGGTCACTTCCACTCCGATCACCGGAACCTTGCGGCATACGAAGCGAGCCTCTGCCGATACCATCACGGCTTCCCCGTCCGAGCGGCCCCTTTCTATCGGAAGCCCTCCTGAACGATCCACGCCTTCCTCATTCGCTGTCCTCTTCTTCATCGCTTCCTCTGAACGCTCCAGCACGGCGATAGCCAGATTTTCCAACCTACCCACTCCCCCATTGGTATCCATTAGGTTCTATCTACTAGAATCATAGTGGGAGAATGTTAAGCTCATGTTTTCGGGACTTTAGTCCTATGTAAAAAGAATGCCCATCATGAATTACATGATGGACGCTTTCTTCTTATTAACGACAAGCTTATATCCGACGCCGCGAATCGAATCGATATGCACCGATTGTGGATCCAGCTCAAGCTTCTTGCGCAGCGAGCTAACATGCACATCCACCGTCCGCTGCCCGCCGATGTAATCGAATCCCCATACGGCATTCATCAGATCGTCCCGCGTCATCACTACGCCAGGCTTGCGGGCCAAATACAGCAGCACTTCAAACTCCTTGGGTCTTAACGTGATCGCTTCCCCGTTTAGCGTAACTTCGTATTTCTCCGGGTAAATCGTCAAGGCCCCCAGCGCGATTTGCGAATTCTCCTGCTGGACCGGCTTATCGCGTTCCTCCTGACCGGTGGAACGGCGGAGAACCGCCGCGACGCGCGCCAGCAGCTCGGCCACGCCAAACGGCTTCGTGATATAGTCGTCAGCGCCGGATTTGAGGCCTTGTACGACTTCTTCCTCCGCATTTTTGGCGGTCAGGATAATTACGGGCGTCATCACGCCTTCGCTCCGCAGCTTCGACATGATCTCGAAACCGTTCATACCCGGCAGCATCAAATCGAGCAATATCAAATCAAAATCCTGCTGCAGTGCGGTCTCGTAACCGGTCTGCCCGTGATCCTCTACGACAACTTCATACCCTTCGCTCGTCAGGTTGTAAGATAAAAGCCGGGATAACGTCGGTTCATCTTCGATAACCAATAGACGTTGTGTCATAGTACCCCCCATTTGTTTGCGGTACAAGTTCATGATCTGAACCAATATCACTTTAATGACAAGCCCAGCATATCACGGCATTGTTAACGCGGTGTAAAGTTTCATAAAAAACAGTTTACACTCTATTGGTATGTCAACAGCGCCGATCTTAATCATCCAGGGTGTGCATCAAGGGGAGCTCCAGAATAAACGTCGTCCCTTCGCCGACTTTGCTCTCTACGCGAATGGTGCCATGATGCAGCTCCACCAGATGTTTAACGATAGACAAGCCTAGGCCCGTACCGCCGGAGCTGCGGGATCTGGCTTTATCCACCCGATAGAACCGCTCGAATATCCGCGGCAAATCCTTCTTAGGGATCCCGATCCCCGTGTCGCTAACCGTAAAGCGTACCTTCTCTTCGTCCCCGCCTTCGCTTACGATCCCTGCCGAAACACGGACCTTTCCGCCTTCCAGGGAATAGCTGATCGCGTTGGACAGCAAATTCATGAAGATTTGCCGCAGCCGATCCTCGTCCGCTTCAATGAACAGATGCTCGGGAACCTCGTGGGTCATCGAGATCGATTTTTTCCCCGCTGCCGGGAGAAGTACCTCATAAATGCTGTCAAACAGCTCATTCAGCTGCACGGGCGCATACTCCAGCGGTACCCGCTTCGATTCAATTTTGGACAGCTCCAGAATATCGCCGATCAGCCGGTTCAACCGATCCCCTTCGTCATAGATAATCTGCAGGAAGGAACGAGCGGTTTCCTCATCCTTCACTCCGCCGGCCAACAGCGTCTCGGCGAACCCCTTGACCGCTGCGATCGGCGTCTTCAATTCGTGGGATACATTGGCCACAAATTCGCTGCGAATCCGTTCCAGCTTGCGGATCTCGGTGACGTCCTGCAGCAGGAACAACATCCCGCGGAAATTGCCGTTATCCTCGAACATCGGCACGCTGTCGAACAGTAGGATTTTCTCTTCGGGATCGTAAACGTTCCGTTCCTCCTGAACCGCTTCCTTGCGGGCAATGCCTTCTTCCATGAATTTGATGAATTCATAGTTGCGCTTGAGCGCCTGATACGATTTGCCCAGCAACTGCTCGCCCTTCATATGGAGAATTCGTTCCGCCTCCCGGTTAATCAGGGCGATATGCTCCGTGGCATCCACCATGAGAATGCCGCCGGTCATATTCGCCAGCACGCTCTGCATCAAATCCTCATTATCGCGAATTCGCTTAAGCTGCTGCTGCAGGCTATCGGCCATCCCGTTGATCGCCAGACCCAGTTGACCGATCTCATCCTTGCGGGCCAGCTTGACCCGGGCGTCGTAATCGAACCTGGAGATGCGGTGAGCCACGCGGGTGATTTGCTCCAGCGGTTTGGTCAATCCCGCCGCCACCCGGTAACTCACGAGACCGGCGATGAGAAACAGGATAAGCATCCCGCCGAACATCCAGGTCCAGCCTTGAACCAGACCTTTCTCCACGGCGGCCAAACTCATGGAAAGACGGATGTATCCGTCAAACCCTCCTGAAGTCACGCGATCGGCAACGTACAACATATTCTCGCCGATGGTGTCGCTATAACGGATCGCGCTGCCGAGATCCCCGCCGGCCGCGGATTCGATTTCCTGCCGGTGGGCGTGGTTATCCATTCGCTCCGGATCGGATTCAGAGTCGCCAACGACGATTCCGTCCAGTGTGATGAACGTAACCCGGGAATCGGTCAACTCCGCTAGCTGTTTGGCCTCCCGTTCGTAATAAGCGTTCGCCTCGGAATTCCCGTCCACAGGCATGAAATCAAACGTCGCTTCCAGCAGATTAATTTCCCGGGCCATATTTTCCTCCAGTGCCCGGATATGCGAGTTTTTAAACATCTGGGCCATCGTGAAGCCGGCGGCAATCATCGAAATGCCAAGCAGAATCATCAAGATCAAGGTCAGACGAGAACGGAAGGTTTTCATGTTTATTTGAACACCGGTTCCTTAAAAGCGGCCAGTTTCATCAGCGAATCCTTCTCCACGCCCTCATGCAAGCTGTCTCCATGCGAATCCATCGTGACGATCGCCGCAAACCCCTCGACCTCCAGATGCCACATCGCTTCCGGAACGCCAAACTCCATGAAATCAACGCCGTTTACCTTCTTGATGCATTCCGCATAATACTGCGCCGCCCCGCCGATCGCATTCAAATACACGCCGCCGTGCTCCTTCAAGGCTGCCAGCGTCTTAGGCCCCATTCCGCCCTTGCCGATCACCGCGCGGATGCCGAATTTCTTCATGATATCCCCTTGGTACGGTTCCTCGCGAATGCTGGTTGTTGGTCCGGCCGCCTTGACATGCCAGCCTTCATCGTCCTTCAGCATCACCGGTCCGCAGTGATAAATGACCGCTCCATTCAAATCCAGAGGGGCGTCATGATCCATCAAATATTTGTGAAGAGCATCGCGTCCGGTATGCATCTCCCCGTGGATGACCACGACATCGCCCACCCGCAAGCTGCGGATTTGCTCTTCTGTCACCGGGGTATGCAGCATGATCTCCCGCCGGGCCGGAGCTTGCGATTCCTCGGAGGCCGCCCCCGTTTCGATTGCTTCTTCCAGCTCCTCTACCGGCACCTCGCTGCCGCGTTCATACAGCCATTCGCGAATCGCCCCGGTTGCCGGATCGATCTCCACGCCCTGGCGGCGGAACGCCCAGCAGTTATACGCAACCGATACGAAGAAGCTGGCGGGAAGCCGATTGATCGCTCCTATTTTACAGCCCAGCAAGGTCACTTCTCCGCCGAACCCCATCGTGCCGATCCCCAGTTGATTGGCCGTTTCCAGAATATATCGTTCAAGCCGGTCCAGATCCGGATTCGGATTCACATCATCAAGCGGGCGGAACAGCTGTTGCTTGGCCAGCTCATACCCTGTGGTACGGTCGCCGCCGATGCCAACGCCAAGGAATCCTGCGCTGCAGCCCTGCCCTTGCGCCTGGTAGACGGCATGCAGGATACATTTGCGGATCCCGTCGAGGTCCCGCCCCGCCCGGCCTAGCCCTTCCAGCTCCGTCGGCAGGCTGTATTGGATATTTTTATTCTCGCAACCGCCGCCTTTTAGAATTAAACGGATATCGATTCCGTCTTGCTCCCATTGTTCAAAATGAATCACCGGTGTACCCGGGCCCAAATTATCCCCGCTGTTTGCTCCCGTTAACGAGTCCACGGAATTCGAGCGCAGCTTGCCTTCCTTGGTCGCCCGCTTCACTGCGGCGTAAATCGCCTTCTTCATCTCGATCTGGTTCGCACCTACCGGCGTATGCACGATAAAGGTCAACATGCCGGTATCCTGGCAGATTGGAGAAACCTGCTCCTCCGCCATACGGATGTTCTGCGCGATGGTCGACATAGCCAAGCCGGCTCGTGTTGCCCGGTTTTCCAGGGCTCGCCCCCGATTCACCGCACGTCGTACGTCCCCCGGCAATTTTGTAGAAGCTTCCACAATCAATTCGTATACGCTTTCTTCAAATTGGTGCATGATCCGAGAATCCCCTCTCTCTGTCATCTTGTTTAACCTTTGAGCCCAAAAAAAGCAAAGCCTTGTCGCCTCATTAGCCATATCGCATTCTTCAGACTTATAATAACATAAGAACTAGTTTCGGTTGACATTTTCTGTCCAAAATCCACTCTATATGAAGCGAGGTTTATCATTGATGAGCTACCATTTTCCTGCTTATCTGTACCGCCTGCGCTCGATCCGCCGCTGGAGCCTGATGCGCAGCACCGCTGCGGAAAATGTGGCCGAGCATTCGTTTCACGTTGCGCTGCTGGCCCATCTGCTGTGCGAAATTGGAAACGCTAAATACGAGCGCCGGTTGAACGCCGAACGCGCGGCAACGCTGGCTCTGTTCCACGACGCGACCGAAGTGTTCACGGGCGACATCCCTACGCCGGTCAAGCATCATAATCCGCGGCTGCTGTCCAGCTTCCGGGAAATGGAGGCGATCGCCGCAGAACGCCTGCTCTCCATGGTTCCGCCAGACCTTGAAGACGCGTATGCCCCGCTGCTCTCGCCCGGCCAAACTGCGGATTCGCCCGAGGACACCGCATTGAGGGTGTATGTTAAAGCCGCGGACAGCCTGGACGCCTACTTGAAATGCGCCTGGGAGCTCACCTCCGGCAACCGTGAATTTGCCGTTGCGAAGACGCAGCTCCTGGACAAATTGCAGCGGCTGCAACTTCCGGAGGTCGACTATTTTTTGGAACACCTGGCCCCAAGCTTTGAAATGACGCTGGATGAATTGTCCGAGTCGGAGCGCATAGAAGACAGATAGAGAGTTATTTGAAACAGAGAACCCCCAGTTCGCCCGGCACCGCCGGAAACTGGGGGTTCTACGATTTTCGGGGCGGATCCCGCTGCGGCTCCTCATGCTAGCCGTTCACAATCTCTCCGCCGTTGATATGCAAGACCTGACCGCTCATATAAGACGAGTCATCGGAGGCGAGGAACACGTAAGCCGGGGCCAGCTCCTCCGGTTGGCCGGGACGCTGCATCGGCGTCGTTCCTCCGAATTCGGACACCTGCTTCTCATTGAACGTTGACGGGATCAGCGGTGTCCAAATCGGCCCCGGCGCTACGGCATTCACCCGAATGCCCTTGCTCCCGACAATGTTCATCGACAACGCCCGGGTGAAGCTGACGATAGCCCCTTTCGTCGCCGAATAATCGATCAGCTGCGGGTTGCCCTTATAGGCCGTCACCGAGGCTGTATTGATAATCGCGCTGCCTTGGCGCAAATGCGGCATCGCAGCTTGGGTCAAATAAAACATAGAGAAGAGATTGGTCCGAAACGTCTTCTCCAGCTGAGCTGCCGTAATCGCTGTTATATCCGGCTGCGGATGCTGTTCCGCCGCATTGTTAACCAGAATATCCAGACGCCCCAGCTCCTGCACGGTCTGCTGTACCGCCTGCCCGGCAAACGCCTCGTCGCCGACATCGCCTGCGATTAGCAAGCATTTGCGCCCTTCCTGCTCCACCTCCTGCCGGGTCACCTTCGCATCGTCGTGCTCGTTCAAGTATACGATCGCTACATCGGCCCCTTCCTTCGCGTAGGCTACGGCTACAGCACGTCCGATGCCGCTGTCCCCGCCGGTGATGAGCGCTACCTTGCCCGTCAGCTTGCCGGCCGCCTTGTAATCTCCTTCATAGACCGGGCGCGGATGCATCTCTGCTTCGACGCCGGGTTGATGGTTTTGATGCTGGGGCGGCAAGGTTTGCTTCGCTTGTCCATTTCCTGCCATGGCTGATCCTCCTTAGGGTGATCGTGGAATGAGAGTGAAATATCCTCATTGTTTTCTCCCCTATTAGGATAGCCCGGCTGACCCAGCTTATCCCTTATTCGCCCATTGCTCCCAATGTATCCCGAAGCGGTCGAAAAACCACTGCTCGTCATGCTTGCGAAGCAAGGCGTATTTCGCTCTCCGTGCCGCGGTCCATTCACTTAACTTCGCTTCATTCACCGGCTCGCCCTGATACTCGCGCCGAACTTGTTCGCGGCAGGCGGATACCCCTTCCTCGCTGAAATGCAAATAAGCCAAGGTCATCAAGTCCGCGCCCCACTGTTCCCTACTGTTATCACAAGGGAAATTCTGCCGGAACACCTGAGTCAAGGTCACTTCCGGAACATAGCGGCAGATTCCGCCCTGCAGCCACAATCTTAAGGAAAATTCCGCCGTCTCCAGGTCCTTGCCGATCAAGCCGTCTTCCATCCCTCCCATAGCCTGAAACGCATCGCGCCGGACCGCAAAGCATTCCCAGGACAACCACGGGATTTCATTCTGACCGGCTCCCCGTACCGGGTAGGCGCGCACCGAGCGAACCAACCCGCCGACTTCCTTTGCCACTGGGGCAGGGGAGTGTTCACTCTTGGCAAAAGCAGGCGACACACCGTCGGCTTGTCCCTGCATAAGCGGCTCCAGCAGTTGCTCCATCCATCCGTCATCATAATATAAATGAGTTTCGCAGAAGATCAAATAATGGCCGCTGGCATGTGCAGCGCCAATATTGCGGGCCGATATCCCCGGCTCGCCCTTGACCCGTTTAAGAGGCCGATCAAACCGATAATTCATCAAAAAATCACAGCATCCGTCTATAGAGCCTTCATCTACGATAATGACTTCATAGGGAAATGTCGTGTGCGACACTTTCAGCGATTCCATCGTAGTGTACAGATCGATTCCGTTGTTCTTAACCGTAATGATGATTGAAACTGAAGTAGATTCGGAAAGCATACATGATCTCCTTAAAATTGGTTATTATAAACAATTGAACCATTTCAGTAAATCCTATGATACCATAATAACCCAATTCGTACTTTCAGTAAATACAAACAAAACCTGTAGTTTATTATCTTTCCTCCGGGTTCTCACTAAGGTAAATACAGGAGGGGTGTTATGGATTACGAGGCATTGGGGAAAAGGCTGCGTCAAGAACGGCATAAAATGCACTTGACCCAGGAAAAACTCGCCGAACGCATCGAAGTTTCGGACGCATACATAGGACAAATCGAACGGGGAGAGCGCAGCTTGTCCCTGGAAACACTCGTCAAACTGGCGAATCAATTGGGCGTGACCGTTGATTATTTGCTCCACGACTCGATTGAGATCAGCGAAGATCATTTTATGGAGCAGATCCAACAGATCATGATGAATCGATCGCCGAAAGAAAAACAACTGGCGCTCGATATTTTGAAATTAATGTTTACCCACCTGGATGAATTAAAGAAAGAGGACTCAAATCCTTCCTAGCAAGGCGCCAGCGCCGATTCCCGGCGCAGCAACAAAGAAAGCCTGCCGGCTTACTCGCCGGCAGGCTTTCTTTGGGAT
Organism: Paenibacillus phocaeensis; assembly: GCF_900021165.1. Taxonomy (GTDB): domain Bacteria; phylum Bacillota; class Bacilli; order Paenibacillales; family Paenibacillaceae; genus Fontibacillus; species Fontibacillus phocaensis. The sequence goes on from NZ_FCOQ01000031.1 coordinate 150,584, forward strand.
GCATAGCTCCGATTAGATAATGGTGCTGAACACCATAAAGAACGAAATCAGCAATACCGTCACCGATAACAGGGCGCTTAACGTCCGAAGCTTCCCTTCCTCCGCCGTTACGGTTTTGTTCTGGCGAATCCCTTCCTGTGCCAAACGGAGCGGTTTCGCCAGGATGCCGCTAAACGCACCAATCGCCAAAAACAAGATGACAATGAGGATCATCCAAGGCACGGAGTAATCGCCTTGACCGATCAGATAGCCCCCCGTCAGCAGTTGGACGATCAGCCCGATTTGGGCGAATCGGTTCAGCGAGATTACGGCCGATACCGTTCCTTCCTGGGCTGCCAGCGACAACTTGCCGATCCGGCCAAGCACAAACGGAAGAACCAGATAGAAGCCGAGTGCCAACGCGCCAATAATATGTAGGAATAACATGACTTGATACATTAACATAACCACCCTTTCCGCGTCAATTACATTTATTATAATCTATTCTCACTTTGGATGGAAATAAAAGAAATGTCTGATCAGGGCGGGCCTAAGTAAAGCAACTGATAAGGAGTGGGGCAACGCTAGGAAATGTTCCTACGATCGCTGTTGCTCGCAATCATTTCCCGCTTTTGCCCTGCTCCTTATCGCGCCAAAAAAAGCCTCCCTAACGAAACGCTAGGGAGGGTGTACAGAAACGGAGGTTGCCTATGAAAAGGTTAGAATTAGCGATTACATGTTCTTGATGACATGATCGGCGAACTCGGAGCATTTCACTTCCGTTGCGCCATCCATCAGACGAGCGAAGTCGTATGTGACCGTCTTGTTGTTAATCGAGGTCTCCAAACCTTTATAGATCAGGTCCGCCGCTTCTTGCCAGCCCAGATGCTCCAGCATCATAACGCCGGACAAAATCACGGAACCCGGATTCACCACGTCGAGGTCGGCATACTTCGGAGCCGTACCGTGTGTTGCTTCGAAGATCGCATGCCCGGTCACGTAGTTGATGTTGGCGCCCGGCGCGATGCCGATGCCCCCAACTTGCGCTGCCAAAGCGTCGGACAAGTAGTCGCCGTTCAGGTTCAGCGTAGCGATGACGTCGAAGTCCGTTGGCCGCGTCAACACTTGCTGCAGCGCGATATCGGCGATCGCGTCCTTAATGATGATTTTGCCTTCGGCTTCCGCCGCTTTCTGTGCCTGGTTGGCTGCATCCGCACCGGATTGTTCCTTGATCCGGTCGTATTCGGCCCAAGTGAACACCTTATCGCCGAATTCTGCTTCCGCAACCTCATAACCCCAGTTTTTGAACGCGCCTTCGGTAAATTTCATGATATTGCCTTTATGCACCAGCGTAACGCTCTTGCGGCCATGCTTGATCGCATATTCGACCGCCGCGCGCACGAGGCGTTTCGATCCTTCTTCCGATACCGGCTTAATGCCGATGCCGGACGTTTCCGGGAAGCGGATTTTCTTGACGCCCATTTCGTTCTGCAGGAAGGACAGCACCTTCTTCACTTCCTCGGAGCCTTCCTTATATTCGATGCCGGCATAAATGTCCTCGGTATTCTCGCGGAAAATCACCATATCCACAAGTTCCGGACGTTTCACCGGAGAAGGCACGCCTTGGAAATAGCGGACCGGACGAAGGCAGACATACAGGTCCAGCTCTTGACGAAGCGCTACGTTCAGCGAACGGATGCCGCCGCCGATCGGCGTGGTCAACGGTCCCTTAATGGCCACAATATATTCGCGGATAGCCGTCAGCGTATCGGCTGGCAGCCACTCCCCGTATGTATTGAAGGCCTTCTCGCCGGCGAACACTTCATACCAGGCGATTTGCTTCTCGCCGCCGTAGGCTTTCTCCACGGCGGCGTCCAATACCCGTTTCGATGCTTTCCAAATATCGCGGCCGGTACCATCGCCTTCGATAAAAGGAATGACAGGGTGGTTAGGCACCTGAAGCTTCCCGTCTTGAATCGTAATTTTGTCACCTTCCGTTGGAAGAGCGAACTTCTCGAGTTTCAACATGTTTACGGTTTCCTCCTTCAATCTGTTTGCTACATCTCACGGTCTCCATTTTACCACAATGTTCCTTGGAGCTCCCGCAGGGCTGCTTATCTTAATTCGATAGGAATGTACTTCTGATTCGTGACGCCCGTATATTCCGCACGCGGACGGATCAAGCGGTTATCCTCCAGCTGTTCCAGAATATGCGCCGTCCATCCGGACAACCGGCTGATGGCAAAAATCGGCGTAAACAAATCCCGCGGAATGCCCAGCATCGTATAGACCGAAGCGGAATAAAAGTCCACGTTGGGCTTCAGCCCTTTCTGACCGGTGACGAGCTGCTCCACTTTGACGGAAATATCGTACAAGGTGGAATCGCCCTTCAGAATGCTCAACTGACGCGACATATTCTGCAGATGTTTGGCGCGCGGATCGCCGTTCTTGTATACGCGGTGGCCGAAGCCCATGATTTTCTCCTTGTTCGCCAGCTTCTTCTGAATATACGGTTCCGCTTGCTCCAGCGTGCCGATCTCGGCCAGCATATTCATCACCGCTTCATTAGCACCGCCGTGCAGCGGCCCCTTCAAGGTCCCAATCGCGGAGGTGACTCCGGAGTAAATATCGGACAACGTCGCAATCGTTACGCGCGCGGAGAACGTCGAGGCGTTCAGCTCATGGTCGGCGTGCAGCACCAGCGCCTGATCCAAAGCGCGGATCGCGATCGGATCCGGTTCCTCGCCGGTCAGCATATACAAGAAATTGTGCGCGACCGATACGTCCTTAAGCGGAGCGACCGGTTCCTTGCCCTCCCGAATGCGGGCAAATGCGGCAATCAGGGTAGGGATCTGGGTTTGAAGCTTAATCGCCTTCAATTGGTTGCTTTCACGGGAGTTGTCATTGGCGTTCTCATCATACAAAGCAAGAGCCGATACGGCAGTACGAAGCACTGCCATCGTGTTGGCAGTCGACGGATACAGCTTCATCTGTTCAAGGACCGCTCCAGGAACCGCGGCGTAATCGCTCAATTGCCGCTGCAACTTCTCCAGCTCAGCTTGATTGGGCAATCTGCCGTACCATAACAAGTAAGCCGTTTCTTCAAAACTCGCACGTTCCGCCAATTCGTCGATATTAATTCCACGATAGGCGAGCACGCCATCATGAATGGAGCTGATCGAAGAGGTTGCCGCAACAATGCCTTCCAGGCCTTTCGTAGCTGTCATGAACCATCTCTCCTTTGTTAACATTTTGTGAGCAAACAAGCCCCTGAAAACATTTTCAAAATTGAAAGTTTTAAATTTTCGAAGTTAGCCAACAAGTGGCCTAGCATTGCAGAAACATAGCCCCACCGCTTACTTCTTCATCATACTGGATTTCCGAAAACATGGGAACCGCTTCAGCACGACCGGGTACATTAAATGATTTTATCACAACTATAAAGAAATTTTGTAAACGATTGCAGTTGTGCAATGAATTATATCACATAAATCAAAAAATGCACGGGGCGGAATACTCGCGCCGGACAAATAATAGAGTAGAACTAGGACATGTTACTTAGTAAAAGGAGAATGCCACATGGATCACGTGATCGTCAAGCGCATGCTGCGGGGCAGCTGGATATGCGTCGTCCTTATCGGCTCCATTCTGGCGATCTTCTGGCTGCTCCCGCTCGTCTATCCGTTTCTGATCGCCTGGCTGATCTCCTACGCGATGAATCCGTTTGTCCTTTGGCTCCAGAAGAGCCTGCGAGCGCCAAAATGGCTGGCCGTGACGCTCTCGCTGTTCATTTATTTTGGAAGTGCGGGAATCATCGTGTCCGCAGCGTTAACGCGTCTTGTCAAGGAGCTGATCCATTTAGCCGAATCCTTTGATCTCAGGATCGCCGAATGGAGAAATCTGTTTGTCTCGTGGACGCAAAGCGAGGGCATTCAATCGATCATTACCGAAATCAACCGATTTATCGCCGATAACCCCGGTTACGAGAATACGATTCACAAAAATATCGATAATACCGCTGAGAAGGTAGGCTCGTTTGTCTCGCACCTGGTTAATAACGTGCTGGAAACCATCGTTACTTTACTCTCCTCCCTCCCTAACTTAGGCGTTATTCTCGGCGTGATCCTGCTGGCGACCTTCTTTATCAGCAATCATTGGGAACGGGATATGCGGTTCTTGGCTGCCTCCATCCCCGCTCCGTTTCGCAAGACGGTCGGCGCGATTTGGCGCGACCTGCAACGGGCGTTGTCCGGTTATCTGCGTGCGCAGTTCATCATGATCTCGATCACTGCGTTTATCGTCCTGCTGGGATTATTAATTTTAGGTGTCGATTCCGCCTTTACTTATGCACTGCTGATCGGACTCGTCGATTTATTGCCCTATTTAGGGGTGGGTACCGTGATGATTCCCTGGCTGATCTATGCGTTCGCCACCGGCGACGTCACCTTGGGGATCGGGCTCGCCGTATTGTACGGCGTGATCCTGCTGGCTCGCCAACTGATTGAACCTAAAGTCCTAGCCAGCAGCGTAGGGCTGGATCCCTTGCCCACCTTGATCGCCATGTTCGTGGGTCTCAAGCTGTTTGGCGTGTTAGGGCTGATTATCGGTCCGGTCACGCTGGTTATCCTGGGCGCGGCTGTCCGCGCCGGGGTTGTCCGCGATTTGCGGAACTATATCCTGCATGGTCGATTGAGATAAATGCGGTTTAATTTGAAAAAAGGGCATCCCGCCTTTCGAGACGAGATGCCTTTCTTGATAAGTTCGGACGGCGTTTACCGACGAAAGTACGTGATCGTCCCGTCCTTCATCTTCTTGCTGACCCATTTCAAAAGCGGGATCCGATACAACACGCGCGTCAGCGGGAACACCATCGTAAATCCGATGATATCGGTGATGAAGCCCGGGATCAGCAGCAGCATCCCGCCGGCAAACACGCATAGTCCATCCAGGACCATGCGTCCCGGAATTTGTCCGCCGCTCATTTGGGCTTTGGCATCCGCCAGCACCTTGCGGCCTTCAAATTGCATCATCAACCCGCCGATGACCGAGGTCGCCAGCGTCAGAAAGATCGTTTTGCCGACTCCCAGCCGTTCGCCGACATACATATACCCCCAAAACTCTACGATCGGAATCAACACGATGAGAGCGGCTATCCATTTACGCATATCAGGACTCCTTTATCCATTCCTGTACTTGTATTTTACCGCCTCTGCGCCGGATTAGCAAAATTTACGGTTTTCGGGCTATCTCCAGCGCCGCATACCATTCCGGGAACACCTTCTTGAACTGCACTGGCTTGAAGTCCTCGCGGCGAACAACATAATGGGAGGAAGAACCTTCTACGCACAACGTGCCTTCCCCATTGAACACCTCGTATCCGTAGGCCGTTTTGACCCCGCTGTTCTCGATCACCCGCGTCTTCAGCAGCACGGTTTCACCGTAACGGATGCCGCGTTTGTACTCTACCTTCATTTCGTGGACCGGCGAGATATAACCCGCCCGCTCCATCTCCAGATAATCGAAGCCCAGATTTCGGCTCAACTGCAGCCTTCCCAGCTCAAACCACTCCAGATAATGAGCGTGGTAAATAATCCCCATCATATCGAATTCCGAATATTTCGGCTCAATGGCCACTTCGCATACGTACACGTGCTCCGCTCCTTTCCGGATATTCCTTTATTTTATCGTAAGGCTTCATTCAATTGGAGGCAAAAAAAGCAATGGTCCCGACCGGGCCCCATTGCCTTTTTGTGTAACTGATCACGGATCTATATGAGCCTTGCGACTACTTGCGAATTTGACCGATCTTCACCAGGTTGGTCGAACCGGAACGGCCGAGAGGGACCCCTGCCGTAATCACGACAAGATCGCCTTCCTTCACCAGCCCGGAATCCAGGCCACCCTTCATCGCCTTGTCGAACATTTCGTCCGTCGTGCTGGCCGTAGCGCCTTTCACCGGCGTAACGCCCCAGTTCAGAGCCAGACGGCGCAAAGTTTGGTCTTCGGTTGTCACGGCGATGATCGGCGCTTTCGGACGGTATTTGGACACCATCCGAGCCGTATAACCGGTTTCCGTCGAAGTAATGATCGCTTTCGCATTCAGCTCCAGCGCCGAGTTGGCCACCGCTTGGCTGATCGCTTCGGTTACGGTCGTTTGTTGCGCGTTGCTTTGCTTCACGAAGATTTCGCGGTATTCCAAAGCGGATTCCGCTTTCTCTGCGATGCGGGACATCGTCAGAACCGATTCCACCGGATATTTCCCGGCAGCCGTTTCGCCGGAGAGCATGATCGCATCCGTACCGTCGAAGATCGCGTTCGCTACGTCACTCGCTTCTGCACGGGTCGGTCTAGGGTTGCGCTGCATGGAATCGAGCATTTGCGTTGCCGTAATAACCGGTTTGCCAACGCGGTTACATTTCTCGATCATCTTCTTCTGTACGAGCGGCACGTCTTCCGCAGGAATTTCTACACCGAGGTCGCCGCGGGCAACCATCAGGCCGTCGGAGACTTCCAGGATTTCATCCAGGTTGTCCACGCCTTGCTGGTTCTCGATTTTAGAAATAATTTGGATATGAGTTGCGTTGTGTTGCTCCAGCAATTGACGAATTTCAAGCACGTCGCTCGCTTTACGAACGAAGGAAGCCGCAATAAAATCGATGCCTTGCTCGATCCCGAACTTGATGTCGTTAGCGTCTTTCTCGGTGATGCCTGGCAGGGAAATATTTACGCCGGGTACGTTAACGCCTTTTTTGCTCTTAATGGTACCGCCATTGACGATGCGGCATTTGATTTCCGTACCTTGAATCTCAACGACCGTCAAACCGATCAGACCGTCGTCAATCAGAATCGTCGAACCGACTTCCACATCTCCGGGAAGCTCTTTGTACGTAATGGAGATCCGTCCCTTGTCGCCGAGAATTTCTTCGGTCGTCAAGGTCAGGAACTCGTCCTGTACCAGCTCGATCGGCTCTTCTTTCAACTTGCCGGTACGGATTTCAGGACCTTTGGTGTCCAACAGTATGGCGATTGATTTCCCCAGCTCCGCGCTCGCTTGACGGATCGTCTTGATCCGGTTGCCATGCTCCTCGAAATCCCCGTGGGAGAAGTTCAGGCGAGCGACGTTCATTCCGGCCATCATCAGCTTCTTGATGTTCTCTAACGATTCACTAGAAGGACCGATAGTACATACGATTTTTGTTTTGCGCATTTGGGTTTCCTCCGTTTAAAATAGTTCTCTCTATATAATCTTTTCCAACAACTAAATTTACTATAGTTTTGTCGATTTGTATAGGAAGTTTATCATATTGTAACGAATATGCCTTCAATGCATGCGTAGTAAACCGTTCTACCACGCCCATTTCAGGCGCCTAAATTTCCAGTATTCCCCGGACACAGCGAAAATAACCTTGCCGCAGGTCCCGGTGGGCTCCCCGTAAGGTTATCGCTTTGGAGCTTTAACTTTGCTCGGCGGTCTGAGTCTCTGCAGCCGCAGCCGATTCGTCCGACGCGTCCGAAGGCGTCTCGTCCTCGATTCTTCCGGCAACTTCAGCCATGCCTTCCGCTGCTGTCGGCGCTGGCGCCGCCGCCTTGCCGGCCACCTGAAACTCACCGATCTTGCGGAATTTCCGGTACCGGTCTTCCACCAGCTCATCCGGATGCAGGTTGGACAACTCCTCCAAATGACGGAGCAGCGAATCTTTGATCGCTTCCGCTGTCGATTCGTAATCCCGGTGCGCGCCGCCGCGCGGCTCGGGAACGATCTCTTCGATGACGCCCATCTCCAAGAGATCCTGAGCCGTAATCTTCATCGCTTCCGCCGCTTGATCGGCCTTGGAGGCATCCTTCCAGAGGATGGAGGCGGCTCCATTGGGCGAAATGACCGAATAGATAGCGTTCTCCAGCATCAACACGCGGTTCCCGACGCCAAGCGCAAGCGCGCCGCCGCTTCCGCCTTCGCCAAGAACCACGCAAACTACGGGAACCCGCAGCATCGACATATCCCTCAGATTCCGGGCAATCGCTTCCGACTGGCCGCGCTCCTCCGCCGTAATGCCCGGATAAGCGCCCTTCGTATCGATGAAGGTGATGATCGGCCGCCGGAACTTGTCCGCCTGCTGCATCAGCCGCAGCGCTTTGCGGAAGCCTTCCGGATGCGCGCTGCCGAAGAAGCGGGCGATATTGTCCTTCGTATCCTTGCCCCGCTGCTGCCCAATGACCGTGACCGGCACGCCGCCAAGCTTGGCCAGTCCGCCAACGACTGCCAGGTCGTCGCCAAAAACCCGGTCCCCGTGGAGCTCGATGAAATCCTCGAAGATCAGGCCGATCATATCCAGGGACGTCGGACGCTGATGATGGCGGGCCAGATGCATCTTCTGCGAAGGAGAAATGCTGCTGTAGATCTCTTCCTCCAACTGACGATAGCGTTCTTCCAAACGCGCGATTTCTTCCGTAAAATCGATCCCCTTCTCGCTGCCGAACTGCTCAAGCTCCGAAATCTTCTCGCGCAGCTTCACAAGAGGCGTCTCAAAAGGCAATTCGCCTGCCATTTATACTCCTCCCTTCACGCCGTGCATTTCCAGCAATTTCGCCAGCGTCGACTTCATATCCTTGCGGTGCACGACAAGATCAAGCTGTCCGTGCTGCAGGTTGAATTCCGCCGTCTGGAAATCGTCCGGAAGCTTCTGACGGATCGTCTGTTCGATGACGATTCTCCCGGCAAACCCGAACACGGCTCCGGGCTCGGCCACAATAATGTCGCCAAGCATGGCAAAGCTGGCCGATACGCCGCCTGTCGTCGGATCCGTAATGACCGAAATATAGAGACCGCCGTGTTCGCTTAACCGGGCCAATGCCGCGCTCGTCTTGGCCATCTGCATCAAGCTTAGGATGCTCTCTTGCATCCGCGCACCGCCCGATGTCGAGAAGATGATCATCGGCAGGCGTTTTTCCGTTGCAGCCTCGATGGCGCGCGTAATTTTCTCCCCTACCACAGAACCCATGCTTCCGGAGAAAAAATCAAAGCTCATCACGGCCACCACGGCCGGGTAGCCCTGAATCGTCCCCTCGCCGGTGACGACCGCCTCGCGCAATCCCGACTTCAAGGTTTGCTGCTCCAGCTTGCTGGCATACCCCGGGAATTCCAGCGGATCGACGGAGATCAGATCTGCATCGTATTCTGTAAAGCTGCCTTCATCAAAGGTATAACGGATCCGCTCTAACGCGTTCAGGCGCATATGGTGTCCGCAAGCGGGACACACCATGAAATTCTTCTCCAGCTCTTTACTGTATTGAATCGCGCCGCAGCGGCCGCATTTATTCATCAAACCTTCCGGAATTTCGCGTTTCGGGCGATCTGCCTGCGGCGAGCCCTCTTCGCTTCCGGTTCGTCCTGAGGGAATGGTCGCGTACTTCCTCTTCTTCTGAAACAAATCTTTGAACACAACTACACCTCTTCAGCCGTTTATTTATCGTGGCGTTCCAAAAAGTCTATAAAGCCATCCGACCCTTATGAACCCGCACTTCCAGGCCTATCTGCACTAGGAATCTCGAATCCCTTGCTAAGGATGCAAAATCGAATTCAATACTTCTTGCACTTCTTCCAGCTCCCCGGAGGGGACCAAAATCTCAAACTGCTGTTTGGATAAATTAACAGGACGTGTTTGGACGAGAAAGCCTTCTTCGGTGAGTTTCGTCTTGATCATGTCCGCAACTTTTGCGGTAGGCGCGATATACATTACAGTCCACATGCCCTTTTCAAAGCCCCCTAACCTAATCTTTGAGCCCGTATAATAGAGTAATGATAACATAATTTTCAAAATTCCCGCAACAAAAGGAAAACCGCGCCGGATGCGGCCCGGCGCAAGAATTTGCCGCAGGGCCAGGCGCTGCGTGCAGCGAACAGGCTACAGCTCGTCAGAGGGCGGGGCAGGGTTTTATTTTCGTTTAAGAGGAACTGGGAGGATAAGTCGCGGCCTGCTCATGCCGATGAGCAATTCGGGCAGAAGCCGCAGCGGCAAGACCTGCTACCAAATCATCGAGGAAAACATGAATGCGGTCGCCTTGGTTATTCAGCTTGCCGATGATTTCCGGTTTAACCTTGTCCAAATAACCGAAGCTCGTCAGGCCGATCATCCCGAACACGCTCGTAATGCCCAACGCCATCGTCTCGTCCACTCCATAAAGCGGCTCGTCGGCTTCCATAATCGCCTGCAGCGGCTCCGGGAGCCGCTTCTGCTCGGCCAGCTCGTCGAGGGCGATTCCGGTGAACAGGGTATATTGGACTTCCCTCTTTTGCAGCACGGCTTTGACGCTCTCCAAGCATTGGTCCAGCGTCAAATCCTCATGATACGCCGTTTGCAGCGAATGTACAATTTGTGCGATTTCCTCCAGCTTTACTCCGCGGCGCAGCAGCTGTGCTTCCGCCAATTCAAAAGTCATACGCATCTTCCTCCCTTGATTCCGGAACAACCGTTGTTGGCGAACGTCGGCGCGAGGCCAGGCGTGGCACGAGGCCGGGCGGGGGCGCGAGGCCGGGCGGTGGTGCGAGGCCGGGCGGTGNTCTGCAAAAATGTTCGTTCAAACTTGTCCGCAACCTGTAGCAGAAGGTCACCATCGTGCGCTAAACGCGGGCTACCCGGACTGCAATTTTTCGGCATGACGGCTGAAACAATGGGGAGAATGCTGCTCAAACCCGGGTCATGGGGGTGTAAGTCACTGCGTGAACGGAGCTTGAAGTTAACCGAGTCACCATGGCTGGGGCGGCTTGCTTGGAGTCAGCTGAGGTGGTACTGAGGGAGGAAATTCTGACGGAGGGAACGGTAGCCTGGCGTTGACAGCGGGGCTGAACGTCTGAAACTGACGGAAAGTTGCCGGTCGAGTTACTCAGGCGCTGTGCGCTCGGGCTGACCGAAAAGGATGATCGACTCGCGATTACTAAAGCGCTGCGCGCTCAGGGGACCGAGGAGGATGATCGACTCGCGATTACTCAGGCGCTGCGCGCTCGGAGTTGATCGAAGGGGATGACGGATCGCCCCTTACTAAAGCACTGTGCGACTCGGGGGACGAGGGGCCGGTCGGCGCTAACGGAACGTAGCGACGTTATTCGGCTATTTCCCGGTCATTTCCCGGCGTAACGGATTCCACGGCCCTTATTTAGGCGCAATTCGGGAGAAAAGGGGGATTAGTGCGAGAATAACGTCTCTCAGTTCCGTTAATTTGCCTGATCCACCGATACCGCGGAAATAACGTCTCTGGGTTCCGTTACGCTGCGTTCAAAATAAAACCCGGCCCTGCAGTCGGTGCAGAGCCGGGTAGAGAGAGAACGCCGTCATTTGATCTTGACCGTGTCGGAGCCGAGCATCTGCTCCATTTCACGGATCAAAGCCGGCGAAGGCTTGATGCTGTAACGCTCCGTCAAGGCCAGGAGCTTCCCGGTGCTTTCGTAGAATAGCACCGTGGCGACCGGGCCAGGATGCTGCTCCAGCAGCAGCTTGAGCCGCTCGAGCAGGCGCGCGTTCTCCGCCGCGGCCGTGATCTTGATGAAGACGCGCTGCGCCGGCGTCTTCTCGCGTTCGCGCCGCGCGCCCGGCGCGGGCGCGGCTCCCTGCGCTGCCGCGGCCGCACCCGCCGGCCGGGCAGCGGCGCCNCGGACAAATACAGGCCCAGCAGCTCGCGCTCCAAATCCAACTGCTGCCCGGCCGTAAACTTCGGCACATCCGGGTATTCGATGTCCCAATTTGGCGACTCCACGAAATCGAACAGCTGGATCTGCAAGTCATCCCGCTCCTTGCGCCATTTCAAGGCCGCCTCGACCGTCTCGTCCAGCATCGCCAGCAGTTGGGCACGGTGACCCGGCAGGGAATCAAACGCCCCGCCCTGAATCAGCGACTCAATGACCCGTTTGTTGCAAGTACGCAGATCCACCCGTCGGCAAAAATCGAGCAAACTGTCGAACGGACGCTCTTTTCGCTCTCTCAAAATACTCTCAATCGCCTGCGTCCCGACGTTTTTGATCGCGGCCAGGCCAAAGCGGATCACGCCGAGACTCTGCGGCTCCTGTGCGGATCCGGGTTCAGCGGCGGACCCGGCCTGCAGTCCGCCGGCCTCCGTGCTCCCCGCCGTGCTGGCACCCGCCTCCGCGGCTCCGGCGCTCGCCCCCGCCTGCGGCGTAAACAACACGCTGCTCTCGTTCACATCGGGCGGCAGCACGGTGATGCCCATGCGGCGGCACTCCACGATGTATTCCGCCACCTTGCGGTGGCTACCGGTGACAGCGGTCAGCATCGACGCCATAAATTGCACTGGATAATGCGCCTTGAGATACGCCGTCTGGAAGGCCAGCACGCCGTAAGCAGCCGCGTGGGCCCGGGGAAACCCGTAGTCGGCAAAGCGGACGATCATGTCGTATACCGCGTTCGCCTCGGCTTCGCTATAGCCTTGCGCCACGCTGCCGCCGACAAAATGGCTTCGCTGCTCATCGAGCACCTCGCGCTTCTTCTTGGACACTGCGCGCCGCAGTAAATCGGCTTCGCCCAGCGAAAAGCCGGCCATCTGGGAAGCGATCTGCATAATTTGCTCCTGATACACGATGATGCCGTACGTATCCCTCAGGATCGGTTCGAGATCCCGGTGCGGATATTCCACGCCGATCTGCCCGTGCTTGCTGGCGATGAATTTGGGGATGAATTCCATAGGACCCGGCCGGTACAACGCATTGACGGAGATGATATCCTCGAATACGGACGGCTTCAGCTCCTTCAGCACCCGCCGCATGCCCGTGGACTCAAGCTGGAATACGCCGGTCGTTTCCCCGCGGCCCAGCATATCGTACGTGGCCGGGTCATCGTCCGGGATATGCCGGAAGTCGGGGGCGTCGCCCGTCTGCTCCTTGATCCAGTTCATACAGCGCTCGATGATGGACAAGGTGCGCAGCCCGAGAAAGTCCATTTTGAGCAGTCCGATCGCTTCCAGATTTTCCATCGAGTATTGCGTCAGCGCGGTATGCTCGCTGCCCGCCTGCAGCGGGACCGCGTCGGTCAGGGGATCGCGCGAAATCACGACACCGGCGGCATGGGTCGATGCGTGCCGCGGCATGCCTTCGACTTTCATCGCCATGTCCAGCAGCCCTTTCACCCGTTCCGAACCGTCGTACATCGCTTTCAGGTCCGGGATCTCCTTCAAAGCCCGCTCGATCGTCATTCCTATGAACCCGGGAATCAGCTTCGCCACTTTGTCCACTTCACCAAAAGGCACATTCAATGCCCGCCCCACATCGCGGACCGCCGCACGAGCCGCCATCGTACCGAAGGTAATAATCTGAGCGACATGCTCTGCCCCGTATTTGTCCACCACGTAGGCAATGACCTCATCCCGCCGCTCGTCGCTGAAGTCGATATCGATATCCGGCATCGTCACCCGCTCCGGGTTCAAAAACCGTTCGAACAACAGATTGTATTTGATCGGATCCACGTTGGTGATGCGCAGCACGTAAGCGACCAAGCTGCCCGCGGAGGAACCCCGTCCCGGTCCGGTCGCAATCCCGTTCCGGTGGGCGAACGCGATAAAATCCCAAACGATCAGGAAATAATCGGAGAACCCCATGCTGGCGATTACCTCCAACTCGTAACGCAGCCGCTGCTCCAGCCGCTCCCGTTCCACTGGATCCTGCCAGAGATCCAGACCGCCGTAGCGTTCGGCCAAGCCCTGCTGACACAACTCCGCCAGGTAGCTGCCCGCGGTTTGCCCCTCCGGAATCGGACGATATGCCGGTAAAATATGCCGATCAAACTCCAGCTCCAGTTCGCAGGATTCGGCAATTTTCGCCGTATTGGCATACGCCTCCGGCAAATGCGGGAACAACTCGGCCATTTCCTCGGCGGTTTTCAGGTAGAGCTGGTTGGTCTGCATTTTGAGCCGGTCTTCGTCGTCCACCGTTTTTCCCGTACCTACGCAAATGAGCACATCTTGCACCTCGGCGTCTTCCTTGCTCAAATAATGCGCGTCATTGGTCACCACCAGCTGCGCTCCGATTTCCCCGGCCAACTGGACGAGCTGCGGATTCACTTTCTTCTGCTCGGGAATGCCATGGTCCTGCAACTCCAGGTAAAAATCCTCGCCGAACGCCGCCTGATAACGCAGCGCCGCCTTCTTCGCTTCCTCGTAGTGTCCGCGCAGCAGGTGGAACGGAACCTCGCCGCCCAGGCAGGCACTGAGGCAAACCAAGCCTTCGCGATGCTGCTCCAGCGCGTCCCAGTCGATTCGCGGCTTGTAATGGAAGCCTTCAAGATGGCCGATGGAGCACAGCTTCATCAGGTTGCGGTACCCGGTCTCGTTCTTGACCAGCAAAATCAGGTGATGGATCGGCTGGTCCTGCCGGCTCCCCCGCTCCTTGCGCGAGCCTGCCGTAAAGTACACCTCGCAGCCGATGATCGGCTTGATGCCGTGCTTTTTGCACAATTTATAAAAAGGAACCGCGCCGTACATGACCCCGTGATCCGTCAGCGCCAGCGCCTTCATGCCGGAGGCCGCCGCCTTGGCGACAAGGTCTTCGAGCCGGGCTGCCCCGTCCAGCAAGCTGTATTCACTATGTACGTGCAGATGAACAAAGCTGTCCATGCGATCCCTTCCTTTCGATCTATTGATCTATTTACATAATATTTTATCATACATGGCTAGGGCCCGCCCATAGACTGGTAGAAAGACCGGACAAACCTCGGAAAGGGGCAATTGCAAATGAGTACATTTTTAACGAAAGCGGTCATGGATTTCTTTATCGCCTTCGGAATCGTAGTGGGTGGCGCCATGGTAGGCGGTATCGGCGCTGTCGTCTCGCTGCAGCCCCCGACGCATACGATGCTGGACATTGCCGACCGCATTAAAATATGGGCGCTGGCCGCGGCCGTAGGCGGCACGATCGACCCGATGCGGGTCATTGAGAGTAACTTTTTTGACGGGAACCTGTCTCCGGCAATTAAGCAGATTTTATACCTGCTGTTCGCCTTTCTCGGCGCGCATATGGGCTCGGAACTGGTGCGGTGGATGTGCGGGGGAGGCCGGGGATGACGGAAGAAGCGAAGCGGCCGAAGCTTACGGGCTTTCGCAGGTTTATGCAGTTCACCGCCGTGTTTATCCTCGGCATGGTTACTGGCAGCATCGTCTACAACGTGATCTATCAGACCAGTTACAATTTGCTGTGGATCCAGAACAAGGATCTTACCATCCAGCTGCACCAGGCCGAAGAGGATATTCGTACGCTAAAAAAATACAACAATCGCTCAACCGTCATCAAAGAGATCAAGGTTCGCGTGGAAGAACGCGATCCGCCGCTTGATTCGCTGGCGGTTAAGGAGGTAGGCGAGCAGCTTCACAACGAGTTGGAGGTGCTGCGGGGGCGGAATATTTTCGATATCGATTCCGATTCCAAAATGGCCCGGACGCTGCTAAACCGCAAAATCTACGTCGTCCGCGACAAGGAATACGCGATCCAGATCAAGACGATGCTGGTGAGCGATGGGGTGCTGCAGGTTTGGGTGGATATGAGGCCCTATATTCGTCCCTAGCAAATCATGTTAAAATAGAGGCAATTAAAAAAGTGAATTTTGATCACGAAGCGGATTCGAAGGAAGCGGAGGCGACGTCGAATCTTGGATTCACCCGGGCTTTCCGCTGCTCACGTAGGCTTCACCTACGCTCCGCTGCTCAATCCCTAGCTTCATCCAACCTTCTCGGTGCTGAAAATCCATTTTTTTAATTTTGATTAATACGGTAATTAAAAAAGTGAATTTTGATCACGAAGCGGATTCGAAGGAAGCGGAGGCGACGTCGAATCTTGGATTCACCATTTTATATGATTTTTCATCTATAAATGGGCCAAAATCGATAAAAAGGCCAAATAAATGCGAAATTTCATACAGAATTTCGATTTTTTCGCTTTTTCGCGTGATTATGTATGATTTTTCGAACATATTCGTAAGCGCGGGAGTCACACTTTACCCCAAGGAGTCACACTTTACCGCAATTTAGACAACACCATGCAAAAGGAGCTAACTTCCCTATGATCCAAACTATCCAATATGTCCTTTACGCGATCCTGATCATCAGCTGCGTAGGCTCGGTCTTCTTCAGCTTTAGGTCGCGGCGTTCGCTTGATCCGCAAATTCGGGGGATGGCGGCCGCTAAAATGAACATCAGCATGGGCGTGATGCTGATCATTCTGGCCCTGATCCAAATGTTCCTGTTCAGCGGCTCCACACTCCGGGTTGTGATCGGTGCAGTGTTTATGGTGCTGGGTGCGTTTAACATCTTTGCCGGCATCCGCAACCACGGCTTATATGCCAGACACAAACAGGGATAGCCCAGCCAGCCACTCGGCCGGCAGCAGCTATCCCTGCTCCATCTCCCAAGGCGGGAGACCGGCGCTGCGCAGCCTCGCTCACCGCTCACGCGTGGTCAATCGACTGCAGCGTCATCACAGCCTTGGAAATAAGTGATTCCTGATAGGTTATCATGATTTCCAGCTTGCACGCCCGGCGGCTCATCTCCAGCAACACGGGGACGATGACGACCGGGTTTTCGATTTGCACCGGACGCAAGAAATAGGTGGTGATGTTGTCGACGACAAAGTCGCCGCCGCTGGCGTCCTTCGCTGCGCGGAGCCCGGCCTGGGTCATCAACGAGGTCAAGACCCCTTGCGAAATCGTCCCCAGATCGGTGGACATCTGCGGCGTAATCATTCCGCGGAAGAACAATCTCCCCTCTTCATCCCGCTCTTCGGCAAACCCGTTCCACATCAAATGCTCGAACGTTTCCCCCAATTGCGGCTGATTCCGCACGTCCCGCATCGCCTGCAGCACCTCGCGGCGCGTCACCGACGAGACCAGCTTCCGATTGCGGTCCACGACAGGCAGGAAGTCGATCCCTTCCCATACCATGATTTGCGCGGCAGAAGCGAGCGAGGTCTGCAACCCCACCGTGATCGGATGGCGGGTCATGCATTTCTCGATCATCTGGTCTCCGCTGAGCTCCTCGACATTTTTGCGGCTGACGATCCCGATGACCCTGTTCCATTCGTCCACAACCGGAAAATGCTGATGCCCCGTCTCCAAGGACAGTTGATCGAAGTCGGAAATGTTGCTCGTCGCCTTCAGCATATTCACTCGCGGTTTGCGGCTGACGATATCCTCCACCAGCATAATCTTCTTCTTGATCAAACGATCGAACAAGGCGCGGTTGATCATTGAAGCGACGGTAAACGTATCATGGCGCGAAGAAATAATCGGCAAGGACAGCTGGTCCGCCAACGTCTTGACCTCCCGGCTCGTCCCGAAGCCCCCGGTGATCAACACGCCTGCGCCCTGCTCCAGGGCCAGCGAATGGGCATTGTCCCGATTCCCGATGATCAGCAGGCTGCCGGCATCGATATACCTGGCCATCGCATCGATCTTCATCGCGCCGATTACGTATTTGTTCAGCGTCTTGTCCAATCCTTCCCCGCCGCCAAGCACATGGC
This sequence comes from Paenibacillus phocaeensis, assembly GCF_900021165.1. Lineage (GTDB taxonomy): Bacteria > Bacillota > Bacilli > Paenibacillales > Paenibacillaceae > Fontibacillus > Fontibacillus phocaensis. The sequence continues at coordinate 168,069 of NZ_FCOQ01000031.1, forward strand.
CTTCAACGATGTCAACCACGTCGCCAAAGGTGAGTTGGTCCGAGATGTTCCGCGGCTTCTTCTCCACGCGAACCGTGCCGATCCGCTCCTTCGTAATGACAATTCCGAGGTTTTCCGCTTCCTTCACCGCTCGGTAGGCGGTGCCTTCACTCACGCCCAGCGCTTTGGCCAGCTTGCGCACGGAGATTTTCGTCCCGATCTTGAGTCCCTCGATATGCTGGAGCAGCTGCTCGTGTTTTGTGACGCTTTCCTCCGGTCCCTCCAACTGTTATACCCCCCTGACCGAATCTGTACTATTCTGTATCCATTATACACCTTCAAGCGTAGGTCATCCAGACGGCGGCAAGGACGAGAACAGAATAGACAATTTCCAGCATCCCGGATTGCTTCGCGGTTATTTTCGTCCGCGGGAACCACACGGAACGGGCCAGCAGAATCACCGCAACAATCTGCAAAGCCGGTGCGAGGAGCCCGAGAGCCAGAAGCGCCAGCAGCAGATGGTAGCCTACAGAATAGCAGTAGAACCGCTTATTGTTTCGTTCGCGGATGATCGTTTTGACATAAAAAGCCGTACCGATAAAATACAACGCGCTGATCAGAAACAACTCCGACGCGAGCCGCAGATCGGTCCCTCCGCCAAGCTTATAGGAGATAAATACCATCAGGCTGAACTGTACGATCGCTGCGATGTCGTTCAGCAAGGCGCGTTCGCGTTTCCGTTTGGCATAAAGGGCATTGACCGCAAACAGCGGTATAAACCCTAGCGCCAGCGCCAGAACTTCGGGACGAAGCAGAACCAGCATGAGCGCCGCAGGGACCAGCAGCGCGCCGTACAGCAGCAAGGGCTTGCGGTAACGGGGCGCGGCTTTGGCTTTACCCATCCGAACCCACTGCAATAACGGAAACATAAACAGGTAAATCAGCAGCCAGCAAACAAACAATAAACCGTGGATCGCCCCGGGGGTAGAGGCGAGCATACCGAACAGGAACGGAACGATGAGCATGGCCCAAGCTCCGTGTTGATTGGGGATATAATCTCGGATACGCACGTAGGGGTTCCTCCTCAACTCATTCAATCATCCAATCTAAATTACGGACATTATAAGCATCCGACCCAAGCGACCTAGTGACAGGAATCACTTGAACCATGGCGGCTTCCGGACAAATCTGCGGAGAAATTTTTGCCGCCGCATAACTTGTGACTGATATCACAATCCCTCCCGGTTCCGTTGATATAATGAGGTCGAATCGTTCAATTTTTAACTTTAGGAGGACTTCACATGAGTCAATTCAAAGCCACCGTCAACGCCACTGAATATCCGCCGCAGCTCAAGCATAAGACGATTTTCGCCGCCTTCAATTCCCTGGAGCCGGGGGAAGCGATGCTGCTGATTAACGACCATGATCCGGTGCCGCTCCGTTTTCAATTTGAAGCGATGCATTCCGGCGGTTTTACTTGGGAGTACATTGAACAGGGACCCGAGATGTTCCAGGTGAAGATCGGCAAAAATTAAAGCGGGGGGAATGCCCTATGGCTACCATTACGGTCATCGATGACAAAACGATCAAGATCGCCGTCGAGCTGGACGATGCTTTGCGCATGATAGAAGAGGCGGAGAGCAACCTGGAGCGATATGCTGGCGAGATTCTCACGATCGCCGAGAAAATGCCGGAATTCCAATATACGTATTTCTGTTTCTATGCCTATGACACCTCCGCCTTGTTTGAGAAGATGCTGGGGATCGATCCGAAGCAATACTTGTCTTTCTCGCTGGATGCGCCGGATTCGTTCTTCTATACCTTATACGGCGGGATGAAGGGACTTAGCGGGGCAGCGCGGCTGTGTCAAGCGTTTACGGCCGAACGGCCCGATGTGGAGGTGAAGGCCTGATGTCAAACCGCCTCGTTGAACTCGACGTTCGTCCGCTGCTTCGCCAAGGCGAGGAGCCTTTTAGCGTGATTATGGACACGGTCGAGAAGCTGGAGGAGGGCGACAGCCTCGTCCTGCACGCCACCATGAAGCCCGTACCGCTTCTCAAGAAGTTGGAAACCAAAGGTTACCGCCATGTCTGCGAACAGCTGGCAGAGGATCATTGGAAGGTAACCTTTGAACCGATTCCATCCTAAGAAACTCCCATATAAAAAGGGGGCCACCCGGCCTCCTTTTTGTATTTTGCGAGTGCGCTCATCCTTCCCTTCGGTCCCCTCGCGGTAGATAGGCGCAATACGGATCGCTCTCTAAATAATCGCCGGTAACGGCATAAGCCCGGGCCCGTGAACCCCCGCATAGCTCCTTGAATTCACAGGCACCGCATTTGCCCTTGAGCAAGGATTTGTCCCTCAGCTCCCGCAGGATCGGCGAATTCCGGTAAATCTCTACCAATGAAGCATCCCGGACATTCCCGCAGCTGACTGGCAGGAACCCGCTGGGATACACCTCGCCGATATGGCTGATAAATACGAATCCATCGCCGTCGTTGACTCCTTTCGGGGATCGGCCGAGCACATCCTTGCGTTTTGGCGCAACTGCGGCACTCTCCCCGGAATCCGTAGCCCGTCTTTGCTGCTGCATGAAAACCCTGCGATAATGAGGCGCCTCCGTCGCTTTGATCCCGTACGGCATCCCCCGCTGCAGGCGGGCCAGCCAAACCATGACCTGTTCATGCTCTTCCGGCGAGATCATGTCCTTGACCATGCCCCGTCCCGTCGGTACGAGGAAAAACACGCTCCAGAGCACGGCGCCCATCCCTTTGACCGTTTCCGCGATCCGCGGCAAATCGTCCAGGTTGTATCGGGACACCGTCGTATTGATCTGTATTGGAATTTCCAGCTGCTGCAGATAACCGATGCCTTTCATCGTCATGTCATAAGAACCCGGCGTGCCGCGAAAATGGTCATGAATCTCCGCGGTTGAGCCGTCGAGGCTGAACGCCCAGCGGGATAATCCAACCTCCTTGGCTTGGCTGACGGCGGCGAAGGTCACCCGCGGCGTGGCGCTGGGAGTCATGGATACGGGCAGGCCCTTTTCATGAATCGCATACCTTGCCAGGTCGAACAAATCCGGGCGCATTAACGGGTCGCCGCCGGTAAAGACGAAGAGCGGGTCGTCCATTTTGGCGATCTCATCGATCAACGTTTTGCCTTCCTCAAAGGTCAGCTGTCTGGGGTCGGGGCGATATTGGGCTTCCGCACGGCAATGCAGGCATTTCAGTGCGCAAGCTCTCGTCACCTCCCAGATGACAATAAAGGGATTTACGTTATAATCCTTCAACTGAATCTGCTGCATCAACGTTCATCTCCTAACCAGGTTAACATCGCTTCCGCCGCTTCCTTGCCTTGACGAATGCAATCGGGAATACCGACGCCGCCATACCCCGCTCCGCACAGCAAGACGCCGGGCAGCGTCCGCTCCAGCTCTATCCGCAGCTTGTGCAGACGCTCCACATGACCCACCGGGTATTGAGGCATCGATTCGGGCCAAGTGGACATTTCGCAAAACAGCGGTTCCGCCTCAATCCCCATCAGCTCCTTAAGTTCGGCGGCCACGCGGCGACGGACCTCCGACTCGGGCAGCCGGGTCCAGGCTTGATCGCCCAAGCGGCCGATATACGTGCGGAGCAACACCCGATCTTCCGGCGCCGAATGCAGCCATTTGGAGGACGTCCACGTAATTGCCGTAATCATTCGTCCTTCTCCGCGCGGGATCAATACACCGGATCCGTTCAACTCATGCTTAACCTCCTCGCGCCGATAAGCAAAGGCCAAATTGGCTACGGAAACATAACGGACCTGATCCAAATCCGCCGCGGCAGCGACCTGGTCCTGGAGCAAGCGGGCAGCGGCATAAGCTGGAGCCGCCAGGATGACGGCATCCGCCTCGATCCGCTCCCCTCTGCTGAGCTCCAGCTCATAACGGTTGCCGTGCGGCGTCAGCTTCGTCACCGCTTGTCCCGTGATCACGCGCTCCTCCTGAAGCGCAGCAGCCAGGGCATCCGTCATCCCGGTCAACCCGCCTTTCAGCGTCAAAAACAGACTGTGATGCGCCTCCCTCGGCACCCCCTCCCGCAGCTTGGGGGAGGGGTGTTTCTTGCTTGCCAGCAGGCCGAGGATCAAGCTCCGATGTTTACGTTCCATCTCCATAAATTGCGGGAACGTGGCCTGCAGGCTAAGCTCCGCCGTATCTCCGGCATAAATGCCGGCCAGCAGTGGCTCCGTCAGGTTCTCCAGCACTTCGCGCCCCAGTCGGCGGCGGATAAACCCGCCCAGCGATTCATCGCCGCCTCCGCTTCGGGCAGGCAGCAGTAAATCCAGTCCCGCCCGCAGTTTGCTGGCCGGGGACAGCAACCCCGTCTTCACCATCGGCCACATCTGTGTTGGAATCCCGAGCATCAGCCCCGGCGGCATCGGGTGGAAGCGTCCATGATGCAAGATGAAGTTCTTCTTGGCTTGCGGAGAGGTTCCAACCAGCAACTGCTCCAGCCCCAACTCCAGGATCAGCTCCAGCGCCGCCATTTTCCGCGCCATAAATGAATCGGGTCCTTGCTCTATCGTAAAACCGTCCCGGCGCAAAGTGCGGATTTTCCCGCCCAACCGGTTCGTTTCCTCCATGATCGTAATCCCGGCGTCGATCCGCCGTTCACGAAGCCATTTCCGAGCATAATAAGCCGCGCTCAACCCGGTTATCCCCCCGCCAACCACGGCGATGTTTTTTTTCACTAAGGTTTGCCCTCCTTTAAGCGGTGTGACTCGTCCTGCGAATCCAGCCCGCTCATCATGGATCCTTAGCTATCGTAACGCTTGCTTTCGGGACGTTTTATGACTGGAATCACTCCGAGGCTCTGACCATCGCGATAAAATGATCAAAATTCCACCGGGAGGTACATAAGGATGAGGAACATACAGGGAACTCCGTTGACCGCCGCAAAAAATGGAGCGGAGCTGCTGATCGAATGCCTGCGCGCCGAGCAGGTTGACACGATCTTCGGTTACCCCGGCGGCGCGGTCATTCCGATTTACGATGCATTGTACGATTGCCCGGAGATCCGTCACATCCTGACCCGGCATGAGCAAGCCGCCGTGCATGCGGCAGACGGTTATGCCCGGGTCGCCGGACGGGCGGGGGTCGCCCTCGTCACCTCCGGACCGGGAGCGACCAATGCGGTCACAGGGATCGCCAATGCCTACATGGACTCGGTCCCGATGGTTGTACTAACGGGGCAAGTCTCCACCGATTTGATCGGGCGCGACAGCTTCCAGGAGGTCAACATTTACGGGATGACGATGGATGTGACCAAACATAATTATTCCGTGATGGACCTTCGCGAGCTGCCTAGAATTATCAAAGAAGCTTTTCACCTCGCCGTCACGGGACGGCCGGGGCCGGTCCTGATCGATTTGCCCAAAAACCTCATGACCGCCCGCACCAACCTGGGGCCGGCTGGCGAAACGAACATCCGCGGCTACGTTCCCGCGGCTGAGATCGATGAGGCGGCGGTGCGGCTCATCGCAAGCAAGCTTGGGACCGCCCGCCGTCCTGTCCTGGTGGCGGGCGGCGGCGCAGCGGCACCCGGCGCCGCCGAACAACTGCTCCAGCTCGCGGAAACCGCGCAGATTCCGGTTGCGACTACGTTGATGGGCATCGGGTCTTTTCCGGCGCGCCATCCGCTATATCTAGGGATGCTGGGGATGCACGGCACCTACGCCGCCAACCGAGCGGTCCATCACGCGGACCTGCTCATCTGCCTCGGCACCCGATTGAACGACCGGTTGTCCGGCAATGCGAAATCGTTCGCGCCCAATGCCTGGAAAATCCAGGTGGATATCGATGAGGCCGAGCTGGACAAGAATATTCCCGTCGACCTCAAGCTCTGCGGGGATGTCGGGGAGCTGCTGTACAGGCTGAACGCTTGCGTGCGCGCATCCGGGAAGACCGAGTGGCCGGCGGAAACGGCCGGTTGGCAGAGGAAGGTGCCGCATTACTCCGAGACGGAGGGAGGAGCGCTCAATCCGCAGGAGGTCATTCGACTAATCGACGGGCATACGCAAGGGAATGCGGTGGTGGCCACCGATGTGGGGCAGCATCAAATCTGGACAGCCCATCACTATCGGTTCTCCCGGCCCCGCTCCTTCTTGACCTCCGGAGGGCTGGGCACGATGGGCTTCGGCTTCCCGGCCGCGATTGGCGCTGCGATTGCCCTGGGCGGTTCCGCCGCCCCGCCGGTCGTCTGCATCACCGGGGACGGCAGCTTCCAGATGAATCTGCAGGAGATGATGACGGCCGTCGACTACGGGCTGCCGGTCAAAATTGCGATCCTGAACAACGGTTATCTGGGGATGGTTCGGCAATGGCAGCAGTTGTTTTATGAACGGCGGTACTCCTCCGTGCACATTACTTCGCCCGACTTTGTTGCATTTGCCGGGGCTTACGGGGTTCCCGGCCTCCGGGCGCAAACGCCGGAAGAAGCGGATGCGATCATCCAACAGGCGCTGGCCCTCCCCGGCCCGGTATTGATGGAATTTAACGTGAGGGAGGAGCAGAACGTGTATCCCATGGTTCCGCCGGGCGCAGGCAACGATCAAATGCTGACCGGCGAAGGCGAGGGGTAGAGCTGCCCATCGGACGAAAAAAGGAACTGAACCGGGAAGCTTACCACTGCTTCCCGGACAGTCCCTGTCCATGTTCAGGCCGGCTGCCAGCCGCTTGGCCTGAACGTTTATGCATTTTCGCCGCGTTTGCCATCGTCCTGCCATTGAAGTTCCCATTCGCGGTATTTGGCCCGCCGGATTCTGTCCAGCTCGCGCTGCTTCTCCTCGCCGACGCCCAGGAGAAAATGCAGATGCGCTCCGATCACGAGAAAGGCAAACCCTGCCCACACGGCCCCAAACAGCGATATCCAGCCGGCCCCGGGCTCGAAAGAGATCATCGGCAGTGCGTATACGAGCATCGCCAATGCCAGAATGAGATAAACGGCATGCTTCCATTTGTTTGGTTTCTTTACGGTTTTCATCTTCCGCAGCTCCTTTATTTCATAGATTACGAGATACGAGATTTGGTCTGCTGTGCCTTGTCTCTTCTATCTCTATGAGCGGAACTGCAGGAATATGATAGAAACTTGAGAGAGGTTCGTTCGCTGCGGACGAAGCGCAGATTTAGATCCCCGCGCCGTACAAGTGAGCCAAGCTGTCTGTAATAATCTTATTGACGTCCTGAATGATCACGCTTAAGCGTTGCTCCGCATCAAATAGTCGGCGGATGTTCAGATTCAGGCTCAGCACCTCGAACTGCTTCTCCATCCGTTCCATTTCCTCTTGCGAAGGCATCTCGCCGGTCATCATCCGCTGCTGCACTTCGTTTTGACGCACGCGAAAATCGTCCAGCATCCGCTTGCTCTCGGGATCGGCATCCACCAGCTTCATCGCGGCCGTAATCTCCGCCACCTCCGGACTATCCTTCAAGGCTGCCGCCAGTTCATGCGCTTTGTCGTAAATGTTCATTTGTAGACCTCCATTATTTTTATTGGTGAAGCATGCAGGTAAGGTTGGCCTGTCCTGTACTTTCTTGTGTTAACGCCGTAATTTCTTTGGCTAACGTCGTAACGGCTTGCGCCAAAGCCTATATGCTTTCGCTGGGCTTATGACTTTTGCTGGGCTGATGGCTTTGCTGGGCTGATGACTTTTGCTGGGCTGATGGCTTTGCTGGGCATATGGCTCTCTTTCGCAAAGGGCATATAACTTTCGCTAACGCTGATGAGACACCTTATTTGCCCCAAAAACAACGAATTTCAAATGTAACGCTGATCAGACACCTTATTGTGTAAGAAAGCCCCCATTTTCACGTGAAAATCGGGAAATAAGCGCTATGGCAAGCGTTAGAATTTCTTTTTTCCCTTTTTGGGCCAAATAGCGATCCTCATAAGCGTTAGACGAAAATCTCGGGATTCCCTTCCGTAACGCCACCGCCGCCATCGCTGCAACTGTCATAGGTACAACTTCTGTGACTGCAACTGCCACTGTTACTCAATACAACTGAACTGCCACTGCCCTCGTTACTCCCACTACCACTGCCACAGCTGCTACTGCCATCACTAAGGTTACTCAATACAACTGAACTGCCACTGCCCTCGTTACTCCCACTACCACTGCTACAGCTGCTACTGCCAACACTAAGGTTACTCTAACACAACTGAACTGCTACTGCCCTCGTTACTCCCACTACCACTGCTACAGCTGCTACTGCCAACACTAAGGTTACTCTAATACAACTGAACTGCCACTGCCCTCGTTACTGTCACTACCACTGCCACAGCTGCTACTCCAACCACTGCCACTGAGATACAGCGACCTACCGCCACTATTACTACCGCCACGCTTTCGTCACGGCAAACCTCAATCTCAAGTTGGGATTCAGACGGTTCAGCAGACGAGGCTCCGTCCTGGCAACCTATCCCATCCAAAGCATGAGCAGCGATTGGAACAGGCCGATGATCCCGCCCAGCAGCACGCCCAGCCAGGTAATGGCGCGAAACTCCTTGCCCGAGACGCTGAGGATGACTTCTTCCAGGCGTTCCACCGGGAACTTCTGCACCTGCTCCTCCACAAGGCCGGGCAGGTCCACTGCTTTCATCGCCGTCGGGATGCCCTTGGCGACAAGGCGCAGCAGCCGCTCGGTCACGATCGGAATCAAGGCGATGACCTGCGCCTTCCACGGTTCGATCAACGAGCGGAGCGGCACATGATCCGCTTGCTCCAGCCACCGCTCCAGCGGCAGCTGCTCCAGCTTGGCGCCCAGCCAGCTCGCCGGTTCTTCACCGGTCAACGCGGCCAGCAGCTCCGCCACCGACTTCTCGCCGTACAGCTCCAGGCGCGTTTCGATCGCCTGGGCCGTTTTGCTCTGCGCCTCTTCCCCCCGCAGGGCCTGAACGAGCGCCGGGGTCATCTTTTGCACCAATTTGTCTTCGTCCATAAAGATCGCGGCCATGGTGCCGAGGAATCCGCCCGCCTTGTCCATCATCCCTGCCGCCATTTTCGACAGCATGCGTTGGCCGCTCGCGGACAGCAGCTCCTCCTCCACTACGCCCAGCAGCGCCCCGGCCAAAGCCGCGCTCCAGGCTTTGCGGCTCTCCTCGGACCAGCCGGGAACAAGCCGCTTCAACGGCAGGCTGCTGAGATCCGTGCGTTCCCACAGCCGGACGAACCCCCGCAGGGCGGTGTCTCGGACACCGGCAGCCAAACGGAGCTTCAGCGCTTCGTATTCAGGCTCACTCCACACCCGAAGCGCCGCCTCGCGCAGCGTGGATTCGCTGGAGCTCAGACGCTCTGCGAAACCGCGCAGGGTAGCCTCCGCTTTGTTCCGGAACGCCGGACGCTCCACGGTCTCCTGCAGCCCTTCGGCCGTAACGAGATACTCCGCCACGACCTGGCCCAGGGACACGGCGATATCATTGCGGCGTTTCGGAATAAGCCCCGGCGTAAAGGGAACGTGAAACTTGCCGATATGTATGGGGGTTCGCGGATGGAACAGCATTTTAATCGCAAAATGGTTGGTGACGCCGCCGACAAAAGCAGCCACAGCAACGCTCACCAGCACGTAAAGCCAATCGGGCATCCTTCCTCCACCTTCTTTCTCTTAGGCTGCCGCCCTAACTATCTCCCGCAAAATCCGCCTTCGGACCGCGCCCGGCAAGGGATTGAACGTTCCATCCCTTCGCCCTGAGGCCGCCGAAAACGGGCATAGGTTAATCACCAAGGATTCTATGTCCTCATATGATGCATTACATGCATTTTACGCAGATGATCTTTACTTGCATCCAAGACTCTAGCTTAGCTTGGAAGGAGATCCGCATTCATGCCCTCCAAAAAAATTACGGTACAAATCATGAGTCCGGGCATTCTGGAAGACGACATCCTCGTGCTCGGAGACATGCTGATCAAACAGTGGAAAATCCCGACGCATCTTCCGCTTCTGCTCGCCTTCGGATCATTCCGGCACCGTGTCAAAGTGATTCCCTTATCCAGATCCGACGGAGTTCGCATGAGTTCTGGCCTTGCAAGGAAAATGGGAATTCAGCCGCGGTCGCCGCTGCGACTCATCTACCGGCCGCATTCCTCAACCCTTCAATTGGGTCCTCTGCTCGGCATCCTGCTGAGCCAGGATTTCCCGGGGAATCCGGAAAGGCCGTTTGGCCAAATGACCTTGTTCTGCAAGGAGCTCGTGAACGCCTGCGCACGCCAAGGGGTATTCGTCTACTTCTTCACCCCGAAACACATCGGCACCAACGCAGGCCAGGTCTCCGGCTGGGTCTATGGCAACGGGTGGAAGCAAACCCAGCTGCCCGCCGCAGACGTCTTCTACAATCGGCTGAATTCGCGGAAGTTAGAGAACAAACCTAGCGTACAGCATTTTATGAAAGAAGTAAAATCCCGCTACGGGAGCCATTTTTTCAATGAAAAATATCTCGACAAAACCGAAGTGTTCGACGCGCTGGGCCGAGACGTCTCCGTGCAGCGTTACCTGCCGGAATCGCATCTGTTCCGCAACTACGCCATGCTGAAAGCGATGTGCGCCAAATATCCGGTCGTCTTCCTGAAACCGATCAAGGGAAGTCTGGGCAAGGGCATTATCCGCATCTCGCGGCTGGAAGGCGGCGCTTACCAGACGTTAACCGCCCAGGTCGGCGGCACGCGGCGGCAGGTTTATCCGAACCTCACCAAGCTGTTTACGTCGTTATCCGGCAAGATGAAGGCGACCCGCTATCAGATCCAGCAAGGTCTCCATTTAATCGAGGTGGATCATCGACCGGTGGATTTTCGCGCGTTGGTTCAGAAGAATCTGTCCGGCAAATGGAACACGACCTCCATCGTCGCACGGATTGCCGGCAGCCAGCATTTCGTCTCCAACCTGGCCCGAGGCGGCACGCTCAGCACGGTGAAGGAGGCGATCGCCCGCAGCTCGCTGCCGCCTGGCATCAAGAGTAAAGTGGCTCCAAGGCTGAAGAAGGCAGCCCTGGATCTCGCCCAAAGCGTGGATGCGCAGATCCCGGCCCATTTCGGGGAATTCGGCATTGATCTGGCGGTGGAGACGAGCGGCCGAGTATGGCTGCTGGAGGTGAATTCCAAGCCGTCCAAGAATGACAATACCCCGATGGGCGAAGGCAAGATCCGCCCCTCGGTCAAGCAAGTGATCGAATATACCCGCTATTTGTCCGGCTTTTAGAGACGGCAGGTCAAGAGCCTCGGGAAGGAGGGAATCCGCCATGAACAGAACACCTCAGGGGACCGTTGCCATCCTCGTCGCGGAAAGCGCCGGACCGCTTCCCTTTGCGGAAGCGGCGTTCTGCCGCAGATTATGCCGCATCGGGGAAAGGCAGGGACTCACGGTATACGTCTTCTGCCTCGGCTGGATCGCATCGGGGAACGCTGCCGGAATTCCGGGCTACACCTATGAACACGAGACCTGGGTTCGCAAATGGTTCCCCCGGCCGGACATCATCTATGACCGTGCCCTGACCCATGACCGCAAGCAGCAGCTCCGCAAGCATCGCCTGCTCGCAAGATTGACTGCCGAGCATCCCTTCGTTTATCTCGCTCGGGGACTGGCGGGCAAATGGGCGGTCTATCAAGCTCTGCTTCAATGCCCGGAGGCTGCCGCACATTTGCCGGAGACGGCGCTTTATCAAGGGCAGGCCCAGTTGGACGAATGGCTGCAAGCCCATGACGGCGAAGCTTTCCTGAAACCGCGGAACGGTACCCATGGGAAGCGGACACTGCATGTCAAGTGGGATCCGCCTCGCGGTGAAGTCAAGATCATGGGCCGGAGCGGGCGGAATACGATCTTCCGGCGCCGTTTTCCCACCAAGCAAGCAGGGCTGGAGTGGGTTGACCGGTTTACCGGAAGAAGGCCGTTCCTGATTCAGCCGTATTTGCAGTTGAACAACTCGGACGGTGAACCGTTCGACGTCCGCGTGCTCATGCAGAAGAATGCCAAGGGCGAATGGAGCCTGACCGGGATGGCGGTCCGCGTGGGCCGCAAGGATTCGCTGACGTCCAATCTGCACGGAGGGGGTACCGCTCACCCGGCACGGCCTTTTCTCATTCGGGCACTCGGGGAACTTGGCGGCAAAGCCGCTGAAGCAGCGATCCGCAAACTGTCACTCTTGATTCCGGCCTACCTGGAGACCCGTTTCGGCAGGCTGGCGGAACTGGGCCTGGATTTCGGGGTGGACCGCCAAGGAAGCGTATGGGTGCTGGAGGTCAACTCCAAACCGGGACGCTCCTCATTTCTTCGGATCGGCGATCCGGAAACCGCCAGGAGGTCGCTGGAAAATCCGATTGGCTATGCCCGCTATTTACTGCTGAGCAAACCCTGATCACTTTTAGGAGGATAAAATCCATGAGTTTGACTTTTTGCAACGTCCATTTCACGCAAGCCCCCGAGCGGGTGGTTTACGTGTCAGGGGCTCTAATGAAGAATCTGAAGTTGTCCGGAAAAAAGTCGGTTCATCTAAGACTCGGCGCGGAACGGGTTCCCGCCACCATCAAACGGATTCACAAGGCGGGAAAACACCTCTATCTGGCCAGCGGCGTTCGCAGGGGCATTAAAATCCCCAAGCCCGGCGGCGTCTACCTCCGAAGCCTCCAGGAGGGGGAAGTGCAGATCGGCCCGCTCATCGGCGTCTTATCCGATGGGCCCACCTCCTCCCAGACGAATCCGTTTGGCTCGCGCACCGGGTTCATCAAGCAACTGCTCAGGCAAGGGAGCCGGATCTCTTATATTTTCGCGTTCACCCCCAGGGACATCCACTGGGAGGACGAAACAGTCAACGGCTATTTCCTGAACGAAGCCGGACGGTTTATTCGTAAACGGGTGCCGCTGCCCGACGTCGTTTACAACCGCCTTCCCAGCCGGCGGGCCGAAACCACAAGCTCGATCAATCAGCTGCGGGAGCGGTTCGTGCGCCGCAGGATCCCTTTTTTCAACTGGAGCTTCTTTAACAAATCCGATATTTACCGATTGCTGGAGAAGGATGCGGCAGTCGGCCGCTACGTTCCCGAGTCGATCATGAGCCCGACGTCCGAGCAAATCAAGGAGATGCTGGAGAGGCATTCCCTGGTTTACTACAAGCCGAACAGCGGCAGCTTAGGCAACGGAATTTACCGCCTGTCCTATATTCCGAGAAGCGGATACTATGCCCGGTATCGGAAAAACGGACGCAACGCCCTGCTGCGCTTCACTTCCTTCGCCAGCCTGATGCGCACGCTGCAAGCCAGGCACGGACGCGCACTTCGCGGATATGTAGCCCAGCAAGGGATACGCCTGATCGAAATCGACAGCTGCCCAATCGATTTCCGGTTCCATATGCATAAGAACGGCAGGAACCAATGGGTTGTCGTTGGCATCGGGGCGAAGAAAGCCGGCAAAGGCAGCGTGACGACCCACTTAAAGAACGGAGGCTCCTTGCTCACGCCGGAGCAGGCTCTCAGCCGCGCGTTTGGTTCACGGGCCGACGAGGTGCTGCGGAACGCCAAATCCGTCGCCATCACCTTGGCCGAAGCGATCGAATCCCACCAACAACATCTGATCGGCGAGATCGGGTTTGATATCGGGATCGACCGGGACGAGAAGATCTGGATGTTTGAAGCCAACGCCAAGCCGGGCCGTTCGATCTTCAAGCATCCTTCGCTTCGGGCAGAAGGGAAAGCTTCGGTGGATCACATCTTGGATCATTGCCTCTACTTGAGCAAATTCCGGAGGAGGGATGGCTCATGAGCAATCCGCTCTTGAGCGAGAAGAAGCCGGTCGTCGCCGTGCTGACGGTCGATGATAACGACAGGCTGTTCCGCGGTAACCGCAACAACTTCAGAGACCTCGTCAAAACCGGGCAGGAGCTGGATTGCCCCGTCTATATCGTCACGGCCAGAGACCTGAAGCTTGGCGCCAAACGAGTTCAAGGATATTTGTTCCATTCGGAGGAGAAAACGTGGAAGAAGCATTGGTTCCCTTTGCCTGACGTCATCTACAACCGCATTCCCTTGCGGGAGGATGAGCGAAAACCGGAGGTGCGCCGCAAAATCGAAGAGGTGCTCCAGCACGAATCGATCCAGCTCTTTAATCCATTCTTCTTCAACAAGCGCCGCCTGTTCGAATGGCTGAAGAAGGGCCGGTCCACCCGAACGCTCGTACCGGACACCAAAAAAATGATGGGCCCCAAAACCCTGAATGCCATGCTGGAGAAATACGGCAGCCTCTACCTGAAACCGGAAAGCGGCAAAGCTGGAAAGGGCATCATGTTGCTGCGGCTGGACCCGGACGATCTCAAGCCGTACCGGCTCACGATCCAAGGGAAGCGGCGCCGGAACGTCGTATATAAGACCGCCAAGCTGCCCTTGTTATGGAAGAGAATCAAGCGGGAGGCCGGGACAACGCCGTATATCATGCAGGAGAGCATCGAACTGACATCCTATCGCGGCCGCCACTTCGACATGCGCGTGCTCGTGCAGAAAAACGGCAAAGGCCTGTGGATGGTCACCGGGATCGGCGCCCGTCTGGCGGGTCCGAAGCGGATCACGACCCACGTTCCCCAAGGCGGCAGCATCGAGGATCCGGAGAAGATGCTTCTTCCGGCCTTCGGGGCCGATATGACGGCGCTGCTGCTCAGCCGGATCAAATCGAGCTCCCTCTTGATTGCCAAGCAAATCGAGAAGGAATCCGGCTTCCTCCTTGGGGAGATGTCCATGGATCTTGGGGTAGACACCAACGGCCGCCTGTGGTTTTTCGAAGCCAATGCCAAGCCGATGAAATTCGATGAACCGCATATCCGCAAGAAATCGCTGGAACGGATTTTTCAATACAGCCAGTATCTATCCCGCCAACCGAAGTTCAAGGCGTAAGACGGAGATCCAGCAAACTATAGGAGGGCGGCAGCAATGGAGATCAGGGCTGTAACCATAGAAGCCGGAGTTCCTTGGGAACTGCAGCACGGCGAAATTCTGGCATTCATCCGAAAATACGGCACCGGCCGCGTCCCGCCTGGCGTCCTCCGCGCTCTGCTGCGGCTGACCCCGGGCGACCTTGACCGGCCTGGCTGCTCCCTGCTCGTCGCCCGGATCCGGGCGGAGGACGGCGAACGACTGGCCGGCATCGCCTGCGCCGCGGATTACGGACGCACGCTTTGCGTTGTTGTCGTCCATCCGCTCTATCGCGGCCGGGGCGTGGGCACGAAGTTGCTTCAAGCCCAGTTGCACCGCCTGAAGGAGTTCAGTTGCCCGGTTGCGTTAAACCAAGTTGCCAGCCTGCGAATGTGCTTTCGCGCCGGGTTGACCGCATCCGGTCTGATCCGGAACCGGAACGGCCAGACGATGCTCCTCATGGAGGCACGGCCCGTTTCCCCAGGGCTCAGCGAACCGGCCGCCCATTACAGCAAAGAAGGTGATACGGTTGTCACAACCCGTCCTGGGCATCCTGACCTTGTACCTCAATGACAAGAAGCAGCTGGAGGAACGGCATATCTACCAGCGCATGATCACCGAGGGACAAAAAATCGGCCTGGACATTTTTGTGTTCACGCCGATGGACGTTTATGATCAGAAGAAGCAGATTTTTGCGCTTGAGTATGACCCGAAAGGCAAAAGGTGGTTCCGTAAATGGCGCAGCTTCCCGGACCTGATCTTCGATCGCTGCCGCATCCAGCGAAGCAAACGGTTCGAACAGCTGCTGCGGTTCCGGGCGCGCTATAGTCATCTGACCTTCCTCAACCGGCCGCTGCGCAACAAGTGGACGATATACCAAACCTTGTCCCGAAAGAGCAGATTTCGGGACAATCTGCCGGATACCGTGCTGTTCCAGAGCAGCAGCGACGTGATGGGCCTGCTCAAGAAGCATTCCGCCGTCTACGTCAAGCCGATTAACGGCACCGGCGGCCGGGGGATCCTGCGGGTAGAGCGCCTGGGCGGCGATCTGTTCCTGGTTCAGGGGCGGCGGCAGAATCGGAGCATCATCACTCCCCAGAAAATGCACAAATCCCGGCTGATCGCCTTCCTGCTGGGGTGGAAGGGAAGCGGCCGCTTTATCGCGCAGCAAGGCATTCAGATCAAGCTGCCGAGCGGCCGCGTTCACGACTACCGGATGCTCGTTCAGAAGAACGGCCAAGGCAAATGGGAGATGACCGGCTGTGCCGGCCGTGTAGGCCCTCCTCGCAGCGTCACCTCGAATCTCCACGGCGGAGGCCATGCGGTAGCGATGAGTACGCTGTTGAAGCAGTGGATTCCCGGCGAGGAACGGCGGCAGGAGGTTCAACGATCGGCGGAGAGGCTCAGCCTGGAGGTCGCCGCCTACTTGGAGGAGACTTTCGGGGCCTTGTGCGAGCTCGCTCTGGATTTGGCGATCAATCGTCATGGCCAGATCTATCTGCTTGAGGTGAATCCCAAACCGGCTCGCGAGGTATTCAATCAGTCGGGCGATCCCCAAGCGTACCGCGCAGCGATCGTCAAACCGCTGGAATACGCGCTGTGGTTGTATAAACACAAAGCCGCTTCTCTCTCCGGTTAGGAGGGAAGCGGCTTTGTTGCAAACACAACTTGCGCTCATTCTTCATTCGCCGCGTTGTTGCCGCCTGCGCAGCATCCGGCCGAATACGCCTAATATCGGCAACAGCAACACTGCGGAAGCCAGCAGGGAAGCCCGGATGGAGACCCGGCTTCCGATCCATCCCACGGCCGGCCCTCCCGCGGTCTGGCCAAGCGCGTCCGATTGGCTGACCATCGACAGGACCGTGGCCCGGCTGTCGCTGCGAAGATTCATGTTGAGCCAGGTCGCGTAAATCGGTTCGCTCACGGCAACGGCTACGCTCACGACCAGGACGGAGGCCAGCGCCCAGACGAAGTCCGTCGCCAGAAAAAGCGAGAAGATGCCGGCAATGCGAATGAAAGTCAGCCAAAACATAGCTGCGGAAACGGTTTGCTCACGGTTCATGTTCAGCTTGGTTTCGGTGAAGCTTACCGCCAGCATGCTCAAAATCGTAGAAGCCGCGCTGATCAGGCCAAACCAGACGGCTACCTTCAGCATCCCTTCCGGAAAACCAATTTCCCGGATCAGATGAATCTCCCAAAGCCGGTCGTAGCCTTCCGAAGCCGCGCCGCTAAACAGTGTGACGCCTACGATCAGCAGCAGCAGCGGGCTGCGGGCGATCACCTTGGCTCCGGTTCTCCAGGTTTGACCCATCTCCCGGAAATGGGAGGTTCTCCCGCCTCGCGGCGGCCGGACAAAACGCGTCTCCTTCATCCTCCGGATCAGAAGCAAACCAAGCGCAACATACATCAGCCCTCCCGCCAGATAAGGCAGATTGGGCGCCAGCACCGAAAGCCCTACGCTGACGCCGATTCCCAGCAGCGATGCCGCCAGCGCCACGCGTTTGGCGCGCATAAAGACGGCTCCGGCGGCCGATTCTCCGACTTCATCGACCATCCAGGCGCTGTCTGCACCGCTGATAAAGGTGTGGCCGATCCCGAACACCACTTGGGCCAGCATCACCCACGCGACCGACGGGATCAACGGGCCTAATTCCTGGAGCCATAGAATGCTGCCTTCGAACATAAATCCCATGCCCAAAATGAACATCCCGATAATAATCGACAGCTTGCGGCTGTAAGTATCGGCAATCACGCCGGTAATTCCTTCGAAGATCAGCACCGTCAACTCCAGAACGGTACCGACCAGGACAAGCTCAAACGGATTCAGGCCCAGTTGAGTCACGTAATAAATGCTGTAAGTTGTAAAGATCGTGCTGCTAGCAAGAGAAGTGAACCAGTTCATCAAATAAAATACTTTTGCCGATTGATTGTTATGCAAAACGGATTCCGCCTTTCAGGCAGGCGGCACGTCATCTCAGTTTAGAAAGTCATAAGATCTATTCGCGATCCAACCGCAACATGCAGCCGCCTAACCGATGTTCTTGTTTGTTCCTGATAAGTTCCTCAAAGTTGGCTGGTACGGGATAGGTTTGTCGCATGAAAAACACCTCCAAAATAATTAAAAACCTAAATCTGAAAAAACGATGGCTTACGCTTGCTCCGCCTCGTCATACAGGGAGACCAACTCCTCGAAGGAGCGGATCAGCACATCGGAGCCGGCCAACTCATCGCCATCGCCGAATCCGGCATAAGCGCAGCCGATCACCGTCAACCCGTTCTTCTTCCCCGCCTCGACGTCCGAGGAGCGGTCGCCGACCATCCACGCGCGTGATACGCCGTGTTTGTCCAACAGCAGCTTAACCAAGTCGACTTTGGACGCGGTCTGATACTCGCCTGCGCTGAAGATCCCTTCAAACAACGGGAATATACGATGTGCCTCGGCCACGCCTTTTACGTAATGCTCCAGTCCGTTGCTGGCAACGAACAGCCTTACGCCGCGCCGGCCCAATTGCTGCAGCGTTTCCGGCACCTGCGGGTACAGCTCAGTGGCCAGACGTTGCAAGCCTTCCAGCTCGTACTCCAGCAGCAGCTCATCCGCCCGGCGATGTACGGCTTCGCCATGATTAGGAATCACCCGCCGCCAGATATCTGGCAGGAGCATCCCCAAGCAGCTTAGAATCCGCTCTTCCGGCGGGGTTGCCCCTGTGTACAGCCCTTCTTCCCGCAGCCGGTCGAACACCTGATGAAACACCGGAATCAGCAGCGTTTCCGTTTTGAACAGCGTCCCGTCCATGTCAAAGATCATCGCTTCCGGCTTCACCCATCCGTCGGTCTCTCTCCTCATCTCCACATTCCTTCCGTATGTAGGTTATAGCCTCATGATATGTCATGTCGGTATTCCTTGTAAACCGAAGGCCTTATCCGGATGTGGCCCGGCGTTCCCGTCGCACCTTGATTTCGGCAGCCAGCAGCAAGATCAGGGGAAAGACAACCTGGAACGGAAACGCATAATACTGGTAGATCTTCATGACGAAGTAATCCATCTCCATGATGTTGTTAAACAGCGCGGAGGCCAGGTACGTAATCAGAAGCCCGGTTTGCACCGCTACGCTCCGGTAACTCTTCAGGTGAAGCAGCTTCGCGATGCCCTGACTGGCGGCCAGCAAGCATACGCTGAGCTTCATAAATACGCAAATGACGAACACGACGGCCACCGTTCCTTCGATGCGTTGAATAAAATCCCCGATATTAATTCGGCCTACGGCCGTATAGGATGGAAAATACACGTTGCTTATCGTATTGGGCCCCAGGACCAAAATATTGCGGTAGGAAATGAACAGGACAAGGAGGCCGCCGATCCATAATCCATGGAGAAAAATCCGGTAAAACGACTTCCGATCGTTCACGCCGCCGCCAAGGATCGCGGTTAATAAAAAAGTCTCGGCAAACGGGAAGGAAAAAGCCGAAAAAGTCCCCTCCCAAACCGGCCCCCAGCCGTTGTCCAAAATCGGCAGAAGGTGATTGAAATTCAGTCTTTGAATGGTAAGACACAAGACGAGAACAATCGTAAACATACAGATGTTCAGCAGCAGCCGTGCGCTCCGCCCCATTGTATCGAGGCCGTACAATACGACGATGATGCTGAGCGCGCTCACAAATAACATCGGCACGATCATCGGCGTTTCCGGCATCGTCTCGGTATCCATGAATTCTCCGAAATGTCTGAGCACCAAGGCGCCTACATGAATCGCATACCATATATACAACAAGCTGAACGCTTTCCCTATCCACTTTCCGAAGACGTGCTGGCAAATCTCAAACAGATTCTGCCCGGGAAAAAGGGTCAACAACCTTGCTGCAATCAGGACGATCGGGATGGCGATGAGAATCGCAAACATAATGGAGAGCCAGGCATCGGATTTGGCTTGGCCTGCGGCGCCCAGGATCATCGTGCTGCCCATTATGAACAGAATCAGGATGGTTCGCGCCTCGCCTGCGTTGATCAAATCCTTGTTCATAACCCATTCACCTCCCCCGTTATATGCCAAACAACAGCCGCACCGCTTGTTCGATCAGCCTCGTAGGGCTCGGCAGCTTCGCCCCGGCAGCCAGCGCTAAAGCAGCAGCGAAAGAGACAAGGCCCAAGGCGCAGCTGACGTAAAAGTCCTTGATATAACCGTTTTTATACGTTTGGACTTGATCCAGCAACACGATGAAAGCAAAAGCAAAGATCGTAAACAGTATCACTAATCCTCTTCCTCCGGTTGAATCAGCTTTTTGACGGATGCCGTATTTTTGATTTCAACATCGGCTTCTACGGTTACCTTTAACTTGGAGAAATGCTCGTCCCAGTCCTTTTCGAGCGACTTCCATACCTTCGGCATTTTCTTGTGGATCCGGTTGCCAAAACCGAAGATATCCTGCTGATAGCGCTGCTGTGCGATCCCGATGACGCTCTCCATTTCTTTTACAAGCAGGTCCTCGGCGATTTTCTCCGTATCCGCGAGCCATTTAGAAGAGAAGTTGATGTTTTCTTGCGCTTCATCTACCGAAACAACGGTATGCGTCTTTACCCTGATTTCAACCTGACCATTCACAAGTACCGGCTCCACTTTGGTCTTGCTCTTGAAGATTTCCAAAGAAATGCTCGGCGAACGCCGATAACCGCCCAACGGCAAGATTCCCCCTTTGATTTCGTCTCGGAGAAACAGCACATACTTGGTTTGGTTGGCATCCATCGTTCCCAGCATTTTATCCTTATCGAATACGGCCAGCCCGCCAATGGAAGCCACCTGTTTGCCATCGCTTCCCTTAACGTAGATCATCGGCAGGATGCTGCTGAGCCCGGTCGTATTGATCGTGTCGGCGAAATCAAAAATTTCCATCACCGGAAAATTCGACACGCTATGCTCATTCTTAAGGATTTCATCGATTTTAAAGGAAAGGGGGCCGCCGGAGTCCCCGCCGGTACGCAGCACCTCCTCCGCGGTTTTCTCGCCGGAGACCAGAACGCGGATGTCGGCTCTCGTTTCCGTGTCTCTGACATACCAGTCGAGAACTTTCGAAGCTCCCTCCCGGGCGATTTCCTCGCTTAAGATAATCGACTTGGCATGAGCCCAGTAGAGTCGCATCCCGGTCTCCGTGATCATGTTTCGAACGATTTCAAACATGGTACTCCCGGATAAGGTAACCCGTTTGGAACCGATATGCATCAGGTCTTCTCCCCCCGAACCGTCGACCATCTCGATCGTCAACCTGATCTCGCCTTCCTCCTTGCCTTTGTCAATGGCGATTCCGGCGACCGTGATCACTTTGTCGACCTCCCGGTAATTCCAGCAGCCGGTCAGCGATAATAAAATCAGGCTGCTGCATGCAACAACAGCTAGGCGTTTCACCCTCGAAGGGTTCGGCATCTTCCGCTCACCTCGCGATTTTTCGAATCCGCCTTTTGGCTTGCGTGCTCGGGGCCCCTTTCTTCGCCCGCCACCAAGGCAAGCGGATGACCGTATCCCGAATATCGGATTCCTTGAAGGAACCGATCGTCATCATGTAAGGCACTCCGAAACTCCTCAGACTCATCAAATGAATGATTAACCCGATCATTCCGAACAAATAACCGTAAAGCCCCAAAAACGAGGACAAGGTTAACAAAATAAATCGCGTCGAGATCGAAGCCGCCTTCATCTTGACGTTAAGCAGCGTCGTAATCCCGGTCGTACCGACGACGATCACCATGGGGGCGCTCACGACTCTCGCATCAACCGCGGCTTGTCCCAATACCAGCGCGCCAACGATGCTTACGGCTTGGCCGATGGAGTTCGGAATCCGCGTCCCGGCCTCCCGCAAAATCTCGAATACGAGCAGCATCAGGAAACATTCCGCCACCGTCGGCAAGGGCACGGATTGTCTTGCGGCGGAGATGCTGAGCAGCAGCGGAGTCGGCATCATTTCCTGATTATAGGTAACCATCGATACATAGATAGCCGGAATGCTGACGGCGAGAAATTCGCCGAGAAACCGCATCGCCCGGTTGAACGAACCGAAGAAGTAATTGCTGTAATAGTCTTCGCTCACTTGAAAATATTCCAGGAACAAGAAGGGAACCGTAAGGGCAAACGTGCTTCCGTCCACCAGAAGCGCGATGCGCCCTTCCAGGATCTTCCCGGCCACGGTGTCGGGACGCTCCGTATTGCCGACCGTTTCGAACGGAGACATCGGATGATCGCGGAGCATCTCCTGCAATTGCCCGGAATCCAGGATCGCATCGATGTTCAGTTGCTCCAGACGTTTAACGAGCTTGTCCAGAATTTTTGGGGAGGCGGCTCCTTTCATATAACACAGGCAGATGGTCGTATGGGTCGACTCCCCGAGCTCCATAAATTCAAATTTAAGCTCCGGGTTCTTGACTCTCTGCCGGATGAGCGTCAAGTTGGTGATCAGCGATTCGGTAAAGCCTTCTCTTGGCCCGAGAACGGCCTTCTCCGTTCCCGGTTCCGACACATCCCGGTATTTTCCTCCCTGCGTCCCAACGATCAGCGCTTGAGGCGAGCCTTCCACCAGCAACAGCGTTTTGCCGCACAGGAGCTCGTTCAGCAACTGATCCAGGTTGTCCGATAATTGCAGTTCGGGGGCATCGATAATCCGATCCATCAACAGCTGCGTTAGGGGAGTACCCGGAGTTTCCCCGGAGGCTTTGAAGGCTAAGATCGGCTTGATGATGTTATTGCTTATGGCCTCGCTTCTTACCATGCCTGCGATGTGGATCAAACAGCCGGAGATCGACCCGATTTCGGGATGCTGGAATTTGCGAATTTTCACGGTGGAGTCCCCGGAAAATATCCGCTTGAATAATTCGATATTCTCATTGACGGAGTCGTGCAAGCGTTCCTGGTTCAGCAATGCATCCACCCTTTTCCGAGAAAGCTTAGAAGAATGTTTATATGTTATTCCCAACATCGCCAAATTTTATCGGTAGATTCACAAACTTGAATCCGCACAAAAAAGCAGCGAGGGAGTTAAACTCCCTTGCTGCCTGTGAATTTGCGCCGCCTCTTCGCACCTTGCCGTTACTCCATGAAAGTTAATTGAATTCGATCCGTTTCACAGTCTCTCCGGCAAAATCCTTGACGATAAACGCCCCCGCCTCCAAAATGCCGTAGGAATGCGGGGAATTCTCCTTCGGCAAAGCGATGGATCCCGGGTTCAACACATAAATGCCGTTCTTGCAATCCGCCACCGGCACATGGGTATGTCCTTGAATAAACACGTCGCCGGGCGAGAGCGGCGGAAGCTGATCCATGTTACAGCCGTGGCCGTGAGTAACGTAAATCCTGCGCCCCTCGCAGAAGAGCATGGCGTAATCCGCCATCATCGGAAATTCGAGCAGCATCTGGTCCACTTCCGCATCGCAGTTCCCGCGCACGGCGATGAGGTGATGCTTATGCCCGTTAAGCGTCTCCGCCACCCGCTTTGGATCGTACCTGTCAGGCAGCGGATTCCGCGGGCCGTGGTACAGGAAATCCCCCAGCAGCACAAGCTGGTCCGGCTGCTCCTCCTTGGCTTTCACCAACGCCCGGTCCAGCCATTCGCTCGACCCGTGGATATCCGAAATCATCATCAGTTTCATGGACAACCAACTCCTTCACCCGTAAGTTCCGGGCATCGCAAGAAAGACGCTCAATCGCTTGAACGTCTCCAGCCTGCCCTTATTCGACCAGCGTGTATTGCGGGTCGGTTACTTTAAAACCGCCTTTGAGTCCCGACGTGACGTAAATCTTGTTGTCTTTCGTGATGAACAGCCCTTCCGTTCCGTCGTCCAATCCCTCCATATAGGTTAACCCTTCCTCCAGGCCCATCACATAAACAAACGTCGACAGCGCATCGGCATCCGTTGCGTTGTCCGCCAGAATTGTGACACTTTTCAGGTTGTTCTGTGCCGGAACGCCGGTTCTCGGATCCAGAATGTGATGATACATCACGCCGTCTTCGATGAAGTAACGCTCATAGATTCCCGACGTATCAATCACCTGGTCGCTTAATCGAATCGTCCCCATGGTCGTGCCCCGCGAGCTGTCGGGATCCTGGAGGCCGACGTTCCAGCTGTCGCCGTTAGGCTTGCTGCCGATGACGATGATGCTGCTGCCGCCGAGGTCGACGAGCGCGCTCTTGACCCCCTCTGCTCTCAAATATGCGGCAATTTCGTCCGCTGCATAACCTTTCCCGATGCCGCCGAGATCCAACACCATCCCCGGCCGTTTCAGAAAGACCGTGCGCTTGGCTTCGTCCACGACGACGTCCTTATAGCCAACCAGGCTAAGCTCCCGCTGCAAATCCTCCGGAGCCGGGACATGGGCCCCTTCATGTCCAATATCCCAAAGATCGACCAGACCGCCTACCGTTGGGTCAAATAGCCCGTCCGTCTGTTCGGCGTAGTCAAGCGAACGCTTCAGAACCTTCATGGTGTCCTCGGAAACTTCAACCGCCTGTTTGCCGGCTTCCTGATTCACTTTGTAGAGCTGGCTCGTCTCTAATGTGCGGCTGAGCTCTACATCCAAGGATTTCAGCAGATTGTCGATATGGTTTAAATGCTCCTCGGCCTTGGGATCCTCATACAATTTGATATTAACGACCGTATCAAAAATATAATATTGCTTCGAGGCAGGCTCTGTTGCCGTCGGATTCCCCTTCGTTTCCGTCTCTCCCCCGCAGCCCGATAACAGGGTTGTCAGTATTGCCGTCAAGCCGAAGATTATGGCTCGTTTACGCCATTTTTGTGTTCGTTGCATCGTTTCACCTCATTATGAAATTCCACACCTCTCGTGGGTAACCTACCGTATTGTATAATTTTCACAACCTCTTAGTCCAGTAAGTACATCACGTTCAGGGGTTGGAGATGCGAGGAAAGGCGACCGCCCCATGACCTGTTTTCTATTTTGTGGAAATGGTTGTGACTGCAATCACTCCTCCGTGAGCGGTCCGGCGCTATGCTTCTGGCATACTCGGAGGCGCTTCGCCCCAAACCTCTACGTGAAATTTAACACCTATGTTTGGCGCCTCCCTATCCCACTTTAACCAAGGAGGTTTCCCTATGGACCCAAACCATGCTACGACCGACACCCTTCAAAAGACATCCATGTTCTGTTACCAATGCCAAGAGGCGGCAGGTGGATTAGGCTGTACGCTCGTCGGTGTTTGCGGAAAGCCGGAAGACGTCGCCAATTTGCAGGATTTGCTCATCTATGTTCTTAAAGGGATGTCATTCCTCGCACTGGGCAGCGATCTGCCGGAAGACGTCGAGCGTCAGCTTTCTGTGTTTACGATGAACTCCTTGTTTGCAACGATTACGAATGCCAATTTTGATCACGACAGCTTCGTCGGTCAAATCCGAACGGCCCTCGCTATGCGCGATGCAGTACAACACTATTGGAATGAGCGGCATGCAGGCGATGAGCGTTCCCTGCCCGATGCCGCGCTTTGGAAGGCGGAAGACGAAATCCAGATTGCAGCCAAAGCGAAGCAGGTGGGGGTTCTCTCCACCGTCAACGAAGACATCCGTTCCTTGCGCGAGCTGCTGACCTACGGACTCAAAGGAATGGCCGCCTACACGTACCATGCGAATCAGTTGGGTTATACGAATAAGGCAATCGATCGCTTTATACGCCAAGCGTTGGCTGCTACATTAGACGATACTTTAACTGCCGACGACCTTGTCGCCCTGGTTCTGGAAGCCGGCAAGTATGGTGTGGAGGCCATGTCCTTACTGGATCAAGCCAATACGAGCACCTACGGCCATCCGGAGGTGACCCAGGTCAATATCGGTGTGCGGAATCGCCCTGGCATTCTGGTCAGCGGCCATGATTTGAAGGACCTGGAAGAGCTGCTGGCGCAAACCGAAGGAACCGGCGTGGATGTTTACACCCACAGCGAGATGCTGCCGGCCCATTATTATCCGGCTTTCAAGAAATACAGCCACTTCGTCGGCAATTATGGCAACGCCTGGTGGGAGCAAACGAGGGAATTCGCCGCCTTTGGCGGCCCGATTCTGATGACGACCAACTGTATCGTCCCGCCAAAAGCCAGTTATAGGGATCGCATCTACACAACGGGGAATACCGGATACCCCGGGGTTCGGCATATTCCAGACGGTGCCGACGGTAAGCCGAAGGACTTCTCGGAACTGATCGCGCACGCCCTCAGCTGCCCGCCGCCAACCGAGCTCGAAAGCGGGCAGATCGTCGGCGGCTTCGCTCATCATACGGTTACCCGGCTGGCCGACCAGATCGTTCAGGCGGTGGAGACCGGGGCGATCCGACGATTCTTCGTGATGGCGGGGTGTGACGGTCGGATGAAATCACGTGATTACTATACGGAGTTTGCCAAACAATTACCCCGCGATACCGTCATCTTGACGGCTGGCTGCGCGAAATACAAATATAACAAGCTGGAGCTCGGCGACATCGGCGGGATTCCGCGCGTCCTGGATGCCGGTCAATGCAATGATTCCTATTCGCTGGCCGTCATTGCGCTCAAGTTGAAGGAAGCGTTGGGTCTTGAGGATATTAACGAGCTGCCGATTTCGTACAATATCGCCTGGTATGAGCAGAAGGCCGTTATCGTCCTGTTGGCCCTCCTCCATCTCGGCGTCAAAAACATCCATCTCGGACCGACGTTGCCGGCTTTCCTGTCGCCGAACGTGGCCCAGGTCCTGATCGATAAATTCGGCATCGGCGGGATCACAAGCGTAGAAGAAGACATGGCTTTGTTCCTCGGCGCCTAGGCGTTACGCGATAGGGCTATAGGGAAAGGACGCTTCCCTCTACAGCCAACCTTGCGAAGTATTGAACGGTAAAATCCCGGAATTGGACCGCGATCTGCTTCAGGTACCGATCCTTCGGCCAGGCCAGGGAAATCGAGCGTTTGCACCAGCTTTCCTCGAGCCCAAGCAGCCTGACGTCCGGACCGGTAGAGCCGCTCCAAGTGATCGCGGGCAGGAACGCGACGCCTTGCCCCGCACGAATCAAGCCCCGTACGGTGGCCGGATCGTCGCTCTCGAACCGAATCCGGGGGGTAAACCCGGCGAGCCGGCAGAAGGCATCCGTCGTCTCGCGCAAAGACTTGCCGGAAGGCAGCATAATGAAGGGATCCTCCCTTAACTCCTTTAATCGAACCCGCTCCCGATGTGCGAGAGGATGATCGGCCGGGACCGCGACGAGAATCTCCTCCTCGAGCAAGGAGACCGCCTCCGTTCCGGGAGGCGGCACCGCTCCGTCCGAGAGACATAGATCGAAGTTCGTTCGAGGATCCATTGCTGCAACATGCTGCAGCAGGTTGAACTGGGCATTCGGGCATTCTGTTCGAAAGGCGGCTAATAACCCTGGAAGCAGGTGCGAAGAAACCCGAACATCCAGCGTGACCATGGTAGATGCGGATCCGTTGGTATCCCGCAGCCGCTGCTCTCCGTCCTCCAGCGCTTCCAACGCGAGATCCACATGGCGGAGAAACATTCGGCCCTGCTCGTTCAGGCGAATCGTCTTGCGCTCCCGCTGGAACAGCTCGGTCCCCAGCTCGGCTTCCAGCGATGCGATCATCTTGCTGAGTGCCGGCTGCGAGATATGCAAGCTATGCGCGGCCTTCGTCATATGCTCCATCCGAGCTACCGTCTGAAAATATTTAAGCTGCAACAACTCCACGCGCTGGTCCTCCTTGGTTCATAACCTATAAGTTATGATCTTTATATTCAAATATATATTATGGTTCATGAAATCAAGCAAGCTATAATAGACACAACATGGATAGAACAGGAGACGATCCGCTTGATTGTGCAGACGTTGTCAGGCAAAGTCGAGGGCTTGAATATAGAGGGGGCCTACGTATTTCGAGGCATTCCCTACGCCTCTGCGGCAGGGGGACCGCGAAGATTCAAACCGCCGGCTCCCCCGCTTCCGTGGCAAGGCGTCAAATCATGCGACCGGTTCGGTCCCATCGCACCTCAGATTCCGGCACAGGAGGGCATCTTGTCGGAACTGGCGCAGTCCGAGGATTGCCTGGTTCTAAACGTATGGACGCCGGCAGACTTGAGCGATGGGCTCAAGCCCGTTATGGTCTATATCCACGGCGGCGGGTTCGTAGGCGGAACCGGGGCGGAATGCGATGGCCTCAGGTTCGCTTCTGAAGAAGGCATCGTATATGTGTCGATCAACTACCGGCTGGGTGCGTTAGGTTTCTTGGAGCTGAGAGAGCTGCTGGGGGAAGAATACGCAACTTCGGGCAATCATGGCATGCTTGATATTGTCGCAGCTTTGCAGTGGGTTCAGCACAACATCGCCGCCTTTGGCGGCGACCCTTCACGCGTCACCGTCATTGGAAATTCAGCAGGAGCCAAATGTGTCGCGTCGCTGTATGTCATGCCAAGCGCACGCGGCCTGTTTCACCGTGCGATTGCGCAGAGCGGCGCAACGCAAGCGATTCGAGATCCGCAGACCGCGAGCGTAACTAGCCGGAGGATGCTAGAGAAGCTCGGACTGACGCCGGCGAACTCGCACCGCTTGCTCGAGCTTCCCGCAGAGAAGCTGATCGAAGCGCAATCGGCAGTCGGTTTCGATACCTCGCACAGCCTGCACATGTTTGGCCCTGTGGCCGACGGCCTGGTCATCCCTCCGGATCCGCTGGGGAGCCTTCAAGGCAGTCAAGGGTTGCCGCCGCTCCTGATCGGGTTCAACGAGGAGGAAGCAGCCATCTTTATACAAAATGATCCGCGGCTTCAGTCCCCGAACATGGAGGTGCTTGAGGGATTCTTCGGTAGGAATGCCAACGCCGTGTGGAGCGCCTATCAGCATTACCGCCGCTCCGTGTCCCCGGACGTTGCCTGGACTCGAACCTTAACCGAGCACTTGTATGGTATCGGGGCGATGCAGTTCGCGGAAGCCGTGGCGATCTCGGGCGCACCGGTATGGATGTACCGGCTTCGGTGCGGCGGCAGGCTTGGCGCGATCCACGGGTATGAAGGCAGCTTGATCCAGGCGGCATTTACCGCTGGTAGCACTGGGGCCCCAAGTCCCCTGTGTGCCGCGCCTTCCGACGACCCTTATGCCGTGACGGCTGAGAAGATTGAACTTGCGCGCGGAATGAGAGCGGCCTGGAGCGCATTTATCCATAGCGGAGATCCGAATACCGAACTATTGCCGGCTTGGCCTGTTTACGGAGAAGAACATGCCACCCTGGTGCTGGATCTGGCTAGCTCCGTGCGCAAGGACTTGCCGGCCCCGGCCGGGATCGACGTTCCCCATCAGGTATGGAGGATGGCTTGATCCCGCTCCTTGAAGTTGCCCTGGTCATGTTGGCGCTTGGTTTCCTCCTCGGCTTCGTAGGGGCCGGCGGATCGGGGTTTATCATCTCGATTCTGACCGTCGTCTTCGGTTACCCGATCCATACGGCGCTGGGTACGGCGCTGGCGGCGATGTTCTTCTCTTCCTTCTCCGGTTCGGTGAGCCATTACCGGGAAGGAAATATGGAGCTGCGTTCCGGGGTAGTCGTCGGCTTGACCGGGGCGGCGGGCGCGTGGATCAGCTCCGGCTGGTCCTCGCTGATTCCCGAAGATCGGCTGGGATATCTGACCTCCGGCATGCTGTTCGCTTCCGGATTGGCCTTGTGGTTTCGAATGGTTTATGTGTCCCGGCGTCCGAGTGCGGATGACGACCAGGGGCCTGTCGCAGTCCAAAACCGGAGATTCTGGCTTCTTGCACCGCTCATCGGCTTCCTTACCGGCTCCCTCTCGGGATTGTTCGGAATCGGGTCGACGCCTTTTATCCAACTGGGGCTGATGCTGCTCCTGGGAATGTCGATGCGGTACGCCGCCGGCACAACGATGCTGGTCATTATGCCGATCGCCTTAGCGGGAGGGGCAGGCTACTTCACCATCGGGTACCTGGATGTGCATTTGCTTGTTGCCGTGGTGATCGGTACGATGACCGGTGCTTATATTGGAGCCAAGTTCACGAAGCGCGTACCGCAGATCTGGCTGAAAACCTGCATGGTGCTCACCCCGATGATCGGCGGCGCGATCCTCTTGCTATAGCTGCCGGTCTCCCCCAACAACAACGGACCCTCCTCGGAGGGTCCGCTGTTGTTGAAGTGGTTGGTATTAGCTGAGCTGTAACGTCGTAATACACGTCTGATCCCCGTCGAACGTGGAGATTTCCGACTCGGCCGTCTTCCCGTCATGGCTGACCTCAACACGGTAGGTTTGATCCCGCGGCAACCACAGGTCGATAAACCCGTTCGCTTGGGTCATCATCTTCTGATCCAGCACGGGATTTCCTTCTGCATCGGTAACGTTCACTTGGAACTCCTGCTCGCTCATCTCTCCGCGGCATCCGGTCAAGCTGTGAATCTCGCAAGGATGCGTCTGGTTTACATAAGGCGCGATGGAGACGAAAAATTCGTCCTTCGGCAGATCATACGTCTTCGAGCCGGCCGTATCGCTGTCCACGATCAGTTGGCTCGACGTAATCGACGCGGACTTGGCGCTTAATTTGCCAACGCTGTAGTCCTGAACCATCTGCTTAATCCTCTGAGCATCGATAGCGTTCGATTCCGTTTGCTGATCGGCTTGTCCCGTGATCAGAGCATAACTTCCCAACACGGCAACCACAATGACCCCGGCCCCCGCCAAGATGGATTTCCGTTTCAATGATCGGCACCCCTTCGTTCATCTGAAATTATTCGCTGCTGCTCGAATAACTCAATTATAGCAAAGGTTCCCTGCCGCTTCACGCCGTCTAAAGATATCGGAAAGGCTCCTTCGCATCCACGAACGTGACCGGGATCCCGCTCACCATCGGCTGCAGCCATTCCGCCATATGCTTCATGCCCCATTCCTCACTGCGCTCGTGCCCCACGACCAGCATGGCCTTGTTCATCCCGAGCATCGCAGCATCGTTCACATAGGCGCATAACGTCCATTCCAGAATCTCGCCGCAGATCATGACGTCCAGATTCTGATCCCGCATCAGTTCCATCGGCATTTGCTCTCTTCCGAGTCCCAGGCTCCCGCCGCCGACCAACACGCCAATTCGCGAACATGGCATTTCCGGCCGGCCTACCATTTGAAGCACGTTCATCGACAACTTCTCCTTCAGAAACACCGCCAGTTCCCCAACGGTTGTCGGGTCGATGACAAACACCCACGGCTTGCTCTCCTCCGCCAGGCGGTCGCTCCATCCCAGTTGACGGATCAGCCCGTCATAGATGCGATCCGTTTCAGCCATATGCATATGATCATGGTACCGCCAAATGGCGATGCCGTGATCGTCGATCAACTTCTTCTTGGCGCGATAAACCGGATCTTGCTGCAGCCACTCCAGCTCGTCATTTCCCGTGAAGTAAGTCGGCTCATGGGTAATAATCAGATTTGCCCCGACCGCGATTGCCTCTTTCACCACATCGACGGTAGCCATAAAGCTTGTGACGATTCCCGTCACTTCCTGGTTCGGATCGCCCGATGCCAAGCGGTCGCACGAATTTTCAACTCGGGTCTCGCCGCAGGAATCCTCCAGAATCAGATCTATGATTTCTTGCACTTTCATACGGATATCTCCTTTCTGCTTCACCCTTTAACGGCGCCGATCACGACTCCCTTAGTCAAATACTTCTGCAGGAACGGCAGCACGATGACGATCGGCAGGATGCCAATCACCGCCATCGCCATGCGAATCGCCGTGCTTGGAAGCTCGACCGTGCCCGCTCCTATAACGCTGCCGGCTTGGCCGGATTTCAGAAACTGAATGTTGTTCATCAAGCGGATCAGCATATTTTGAATGCCATAATATTGCGGTTTCGTGATGAAATACAACGCATTGATCCAGTCGTTCCAATAAGCCAACCCCATGAACAGTCCAACGGTGGCCATCACCGGAACGGATAACGGCAGCATGATCCGGAAGAACGTCCGCAGCTCCGACGCTCCGTCGATTTGTGCAGCCTCGATCAGCTCCGCGGGAATGTTGTTCTTGTAATAGTTGCGGATCAGCAGCACGTAAAATCCGTTCGTCAGCAGATTCGGGACGATCAGAGCGGCCAGCGTATCTTTGATATGCATATATTTGGTCCACATGATGTAAGACGGAACAATCCCGCCGCTGAACAGCATCGTGAAGAATACGATAAACGCCAACACGTTATGATATTTGAAATCTTTCCGGGACATCGGATACGCCAGCATGCTCGAGATCAGAAGGCCGACCGCCGTTCCTAGAATCGTCACCAGGAAGGACACGCCGTACGACCGAAGGAAGGTCGAAGCCGAAGAGACCATATAGGCGTAAGCATCCAGACTTAACTTCGCCGGGAAGAAGCTGTATCCGTCCCGAACCAACGCCGATTCATCCGTAAACGAGGCGACGAGAATCAGGATGAACGGCACAAAGGCAAAGAGCGTTAGCAGCACCATCGCGACTGCGGAGAACAAGACGAAAATTCGTTCGCCTTTCGTTTGAATCATGGTCTCTCCTCCTAAAACAACGCATTATCCGCGTCGATCTTTTTGACGATCGCATTCGCCAGCATCACCAGCCCGAACCCGACAATCGACTGATACAACCCGGCTGCCGCCGACATCCCGATATCATTCACCTGCATGAGTGCCCGGTACACATAAGTATCGATCGTTTGCGTCGTGCTGTATAATGCGCCTGCGTTCATCGGCACTTGATAGAAAAGGCCGAAATCCGAATTAAAAATCCGTCCGATCGACATCAACGTCAGGATGACGACGGTAGGCTTCAGAAGCGGCAGCGTAATCGTCCAGATCTGCTTCAATTTGCCCGCACCGTCGATTTTCGCCGCCTCATAAATGCTCTTGTCAATTCCGGCGATAAACGCGATGTAAACAATGGAGCCATATCCGGCCGTCTTCCACATCTGAATCAATACGAGCAGATACGGCCAGTACTTCGGTTCGGAGTACCAATTGATTTCCGGCAGACCCAGCGGACGAAGGATCGAATGATTAATAAATCCGCTGTCCGCGTTCAGGAACGCGAAGACCAGGTAGGACAATACGACCATCGAAATCAAATTCGGCAGCACCAGCCCCGATTGAAACAGCTTGGCGTAAGCCTTGCCGATCAGCTCCGACATCAAAATCGCAATGAGGATCGAGAGAATGGTTCCAATTACGATAAATGCTACGTTGTATAGCAGCGTGTTTCTCGTCATGATCCAGGCATCGGACGTTTGAAACAGGAACCGGAAATTGTCGAAACCGATCCAATCGCTCCGAAAGATGCCCTTGGCATAATCGATGTTCTTAAAGGCAATAAACACGCCGGCCATTGGAATGTAATTGTTGATGACAAAATACAGCAGGCCTGGCGCGGCTAAGAGCAGCAGCGGGAGATTTTTCTTCAGCCCTCTTGACCGGATCGTCTTGTTTGTCATAGCGGTTCTCTCCTAATCATTCCCGATCTACTTCCCGCTGATTTGCGCGGCGATCCATTGATCCAGCTGCTCTTGCTTGCTGCGGATAATATCCTCGGCACCGGCGTTGTTCAAGGCTTCCACAAACTTCGGAATCGTTGTATCCGGATCGAGCACACCGCATATGAGTCCCGGCAAGTATTGATTCACGACATTCGTGACGGCGCTCATCTGGGTTTTCACTTCGCTCGGATCAAAGATGAAGCCAAAATACGGAGATTTCTGGGTCTCTTTGTTCTCTTTCAGCTTCAGCTCAACGTCAGACCAGTCGACGCCTTCCAGTTGGTATTGCATCGACTCGGAGCCGACAACCCCCGTGCTGAGCATGGCTGTGTAACCCACCGTGTTGGCATCCTTGCCATCCGGATATTTCACGTGGTGCTCATCCACCTTCACATAATCTTCGCCTTCGATCCCGTAGAGAATCGTATTGATCAGCGCTTCATCGGTGTACAGCAGGTTCAGGAACTTCACCGCCGCTTCCGGCGCTTTTGTCGTGCTCGACAACATCCAGCTGACCATATTTACAGCCCCGGTCTCAAAATAATAAGGAGCGATCCGCTTCATCTCCAGGTTTTTCCCCGTTTGAGCACTTAAAGCTTTGGCAGCTTCCAAACCGCCGTATCCGCCCATATAGGAGAAGCCGCGCCCGGAAGCGATCAGGTCCGAAGCCGTAATCGACGTTGTTGCCGCATCTTTCTCCAGATATCCTTTATTGAACCAATCTCTCATCATTTGAGCGCCTTCTTTAAACAAGTCGGTCTCATAGAAATTGACCACTTTGCCTTCGTCGCCGACGACAACCCCGATCCCGGTGGTGTCCGACAAGAAGTCAACCTGATGCGAGCCCTTGAGCAGTTGCAGAAGCGAAGTGTCACTCGGGTTCACGTTAATCGGACCAAATGGAACGGCATCCGGATGTTTTTGCTTGACCGCTTCGAAAATCGCCGGCAAATCATGAACCGAGCGGATATCGTCAGCCGTAAATCCGGCTTCCTTCAGCATGTCCGCATTGTAAACGAAGTTCGTTGGGATCGACATGCCTTTATTCACCGGAATGCCGTAGATATGTCCGTTTAATGTAGTCGCTTTCAACAGATCGGGACCGAAGTCCTTATCCAGAATGGCGGTAAGTTCCTTGCCGTATTCGGGGAGCAAATCCTCCAACGGATACACCTGGTTTTTGGACACATAGCTGGTGAACTGCCCGAGCGTCGTGAACAAATCCATTTGTTCTCCGCTTTGCAGTGCCAAGTTTACTTTCTGGGCATAATCCACCGGACCATAGAGCTTGTAATCGATTTCCACGCCGATTTTGGGGATCGTGATCTCATTGATCGCATTCGTGATCCGATCCAGATTATCGGGAATTCGGTTAAAAGAAATCATGGCGAACACAATCTTCTCCACTTTCGCCCCGGCACCATCGCCCGCCGTTGTCTTGCTTTCGCTCGAATCCTTACCGCACGCCGCCAGAATCGAGCTGCACAACATGACGGATAACAACAGCAGAACCATTCTTTGTTTTCTCTTCATCTCTTCATGCTTCCCCCATTCATGTGGTTTTCGTAATCAGTTTATCGCTTTGAACGGGGCTTCTCTTTCAATAAACCGACATTTACTTTTAAAAAAAAGCTCAGTTCCCTGAGCTGAGCTTTGCTTAATCCTCCGGCTTATATTTGGCCCGATAGGCATTGGGGGACTCGCCCGTCAGTTTCTTGAACACCGTCGAGAAATACGAGAGATTGTCGAATCCGGTATCCGCCGCAATCGTTCCGATGCTTACCGGGCGCTCCGCCAGCATCCGCTTGGCCATTTCAATTCGGTGGGCATTGACATATTCGATAATCGACATGCCCGTTTCAGTTTTAAAGGTTTTGGACAAGTAATCCGGCGTCAGGAAGACGCTGGCCGCCACATCATCCCGGCTGATATTCAAGTGATAGTTCTCATGAATAAACCGTTTCGCCCGTTCGACAACCCCCTCGGATTGCAGCGTTTCCTTCAGCGTTTCAATCACCTTCTCCGTCATCAGATGCGCCCATTTCATGAAATCGAATACGCTGTGGTCGGACCGCTGGAGCAGGCGTTTGGCGAGGTCATCCGCGAACAGCCGGTGGGCCTGAATGTTATTTTGTGCCAAAAAGGCATATACCACCTGGAGAAAATCCTCACGCACCGAATGAAGGGTAGCTGCATCCAGCATGTTCTGCGCGGCCAGCCGTTCCAGCGTATGCTTCAGACGCTTGACGATCTGCATTTTATCCTTCTGGGCGAACAGCAGCGTATACAAGCGGGTGTCCAGGGCGAACGGCTCCGTCGTGTTATAGTGAAACCGGTCATTTTGGAAGTGGACGCTCCCCCTGAAGATGAGGTTCGAAGCATCCATTTGTTCCAGCTTCGACTTGCACTGGGCCAATTGGGAAATCTCCTTCTCCTCGCTGATATAACACGTGGCCGTGCATTTGAAGTGCTGCCTGCACAACCGGACAAGCTGCTCACCGCTTGCCTTCAATTGGAGCAGTTCCGTCCCGCCGTCCAGAATGATCGCGTGGTAGATCTGATCATCCTGTTTATAGGCGATCACCCGGTCAGGGTTGGGACGATCGAACATGATTTCGGATCCAAGGTTGGACAAGGCGTAGTGAAACACACTGGGGTTCCAACGTTCATCGATTTCGGAGGTCTCGACGCTGACCAGAACCAGGATAAATTTCTGCTCCACGGGAAAGGACAGATCCCTCCGCTGAATTTCCCTCTGGATCAAATCCGCTCTCGTAGAGATCGTGGAGGACAAGACATCGCTCCAGAAGCTCTTCTCCACCAAATCTTTGTTCCGCAGCCAGGTTAACCCGTGCCTGCTGTATTCCCCCAGCGTTCTGCGGCGCTTCAACGCCTCAAGCGACCGGTGCAGCGCTTCATCCAGCTTCGACTCGTCGAGCGGTTTAATCAGATAAGCGTCCGCATTGTAGGTCAATGCCGTCGAAGCGAAATCGAAGCTCTCATGGCAGGTAAAGAAGATAAAGGCGCAATCGCAGCCTTGCTCCCGCACCCATTGAATCATTTCGAGGCCTGTCCCCCGGGGCATTTCAATATCACATATGATCAAGTCCGGCGGGCCGGCCTCGAAACAGGATTTGGCCTCCAGAATATTATGCGCCTCCCTGACCTGCGAGAAGCCGTATTCGTCCCAACGAACGATATCCCGGAGCACTTCGACAGTAGGAATGTCGTCATCGATAAGTAAGCAGCGCATCGTTACACCTCTCTTATGAAGTCCATTCCTCGCCTTCCTCCCTCGGGATAAGAACTTCAACCCTCGCTCCCGGCGGTTCGGCGTTGGACAGTTTCAACAGGTCTTCGCGTTTATACAGCAATTGAAGCGTTCGCCGAATATTGGAGATTCCGACTTGCCCGCTCGCTTCGGCGTGCTCCAGGCTTGAATCCTCCCCGGCCTGCAGCACGCTTGGCGGAAATCCTCCGCCGTTATCCTCAATCGAGATGTGAAGATAGGGCTTGTCCTCGATCTCGATCAGGCTGGCCCGAATGAAGATCGATAACATTTCCCCGTACGTCAGAGCATGCTTGAAGATGTTCTCAACGAAGGTTTGAACCAAAAATTGCGGGATACGGATTCGCCCCGCAGCTTCGTCGATATCCGTCATGCAGAAGATCCGGTCGGGATTCCGAATCTCTTGCATGCGCACGTAATTGACCACATGCTTCATCTCTTCCTCCAGCGGCACCAGGACAAGTCCGCCCTTAAACATATATCGCAAATGCTGAGACAGCAGTTGAATCAGCATTCGGATTTCTTCGTTTTTGTTCTGGTACGTCAAGCTGTTGATCGTGGAGATCGCGTTCAGGAAAAAGTGCGGTCTGATCTGCATTTGCAGATATTTGAGCTCCGTGCGGCTCCGCTCGATTTTTTCCTCATACGTATGAATTTTCAGATCGGTAATCTCCCGAACCATAGAATCGAAGGAATGAAACAGCTTCATAAACTCGATGGAAAAATGCTCGGAAGGCTCCGGGAAGCTCGTTCTCCCTTTTTCAACGTCTTTCGCCGCCTTCACCAGCTCCAGCACCGGCTGTAAAATGTCCCTGGCCAGAAGCCTTACCATCAGGGGAATCGCCACCACCGAAATCGCGGCTAAGGAAATAATAAGCCATTGAATCAGCTTGAGCCCCGAGAAAATACTTTGTTTGGCCATCATGTGGGTGATGTCGCCAAATTCGGCGATCGGTTCCGAGATAAACAAATAGCTCTTCTGATCCCGATCTCTCAAATCCGACAGGGACAACGCCGGTTCTAGCAGGCTTCGATCGGTTGAAGCCAGAATGCCGCCATCCCGGGCGCTAAGAAGGGTAGGGCCCCGCTCTTGTCCTTCCCCGCTGGCGACGGCCAGCAAGGAATCGGCTTTGACGAACGTACCGAAGCTGACCTTCTCATAGGTGATCGATCGAAACAAATAATGCGCGCCTTGCACTTCGAAATCCGTCCATTCATCCAGGTTCCGGTCCGGATCGGGGAGAAAATCGTGCGACTTCAGAAAATCGATCAGATCCAGCTTGTCTTCGATCCGGGTGCGCTTCCCGAATTGAACCAGCGTCGCCCCGTCTCCCGGCAATTTGATAAATACCCCGTCGCTGGAGTCATCGTTTGAAGCTTTGGCCTTCAGGGCGTCCAGCAAAGCGACTTCCCTGAAATAGCGGTCGCTCCCGTTCAGGCGCTCATATTCGGTTGCTGCATCCACCTGGTTCTCGAACACCTCGGTCAGGTCCTTGGCATACAGATTCAGTTTGTTGTGAATGTTCTCCACGTAGATGCCCAATGTATTGCGCGAATTGCTGATCGATTGGGTACGAACCACTTCCAGCGAATAGATGTTGCTGAGCAACAATACCGTGAACAAGATAGCCAGGATGATCGTAAATGGAACGAATAACCTGAATACGATGCTTTTTCTGGTAAACAATCCTCCGACTTTCATCAAGCATCCTCTTCCTTTATCTGGGCGATGGTTCGTATAAGGGAGACCCCCGAAGCGGGAGCAGACCGGAGAGACCGACCGCAGCTCACTTCAGGGGCAGATGAGGGCAGAAGACGAATTCAGTTGACCGATTCGGGATCGGAAATGGCCCACTCTATGGCCGGGCCGATATGCTCGTTCCAGAAATTCCAGTCATGGGTCCCTGCGCTTTCAATATAGTGATGAGGAATTTTCTCTTGAGTTAAATAATCATGGAACCGCCGGTTTACGTCAAGCAGAAAGTCCTGATTCCCGCATGCCATGTAAATCTCTGGAACCTGAGCCCCCTGTTCCTTCAATTGTTTGGCCAATGCTTCCGGATCCTTGTCGCTGCCAAGAAGCTGATTCAGATCCCCGAATACGCGCTTGTAGTAATTATAGTCGGCAATGGCATCCTGATAACCCGGGGACAACCCGGCAATGGTGTAAGGAATGAGCGCGGAGGAGAGGGCAAGGATCCGGCTGAACTGGTCGGCATACTTCAGACCGTTCCGAATCGCTCCATACCCGCCCATCGAGAGTCCGCCGATGAACGTATCTTTCCGCTCTGCGGACAGCGGGAACATCTTGCGAGTGAACTGGAGCAGCTCCGCGCCCAGGAATTCCCCGTACAGCTGGCCCTTGTCCTCGTCGTCAAGGTAGAAGTGATTCTCTCCCGAGGGCATAAATACGGCGATGTTGTATTTATCGGACAGTTCCCGGATCCGAGAGAAATAAATCCAATCCGTATGATTGCCGGAATATCCGTGCAACAGATATAACGATTTTAACGGTTTGGCCTCCACCTCAGGTTGACCCGAAATCGGCGGGGCATCCAAAGGAATCAGCGCGCTGAGCGTGACTTCCCTTCTCATGGATCGCGAGAAAAATTGGATCTGTAACATGGCCATACGGTTATTCCTCCTTGTTTTTGTTGAAGAAATCAAATCCGATATTCAGTCCATAGCCCGTACTCATCGATGTACTCGATCACCGATTGGTTCGTGTTCAAATCGACGTGAAGTAAACAGCTCTTGTCTCCCTGGCTCCAGCGCAATCGAATCTCGGGGTCCGGCGATTCCAGCACCTGAAACTCTCCGTCAAACGCCGGATAGGTGTTGCGGAAACGAATCAGCTGCAGGATCCGTTGGACAACTTCCTCCCCCAACGCCCGATTCATTTCCTCTACGGTATAATTATGCCGGTTGATCTCCCTGCCTTCCCCCGTCTCCTTCACGCGGTCCAGATCATTCGCGCCTGCAAATAATCCCGTGTAGTAGACCTGAGGAATCCCGGGAGTGAAGAATTGAATCGCTCTTGCGGCAAGATAGGCGTCATCGTCCTCTCCCAAGGCGCTGTAATACGTACAACGGATCTGGTGAACGTCGAAGCCGTCCTCCGCCTTATGCTCGTCGGACAGGATCAGACTCAGGTTCGCGCCTCTTTGCACGCAAATTTCCACCAGCTTGCGCGCGGATTCGGTATCGATCAGCTCGTCCAGGTCCGGCTTGACCGGGATTCCGTCATGGCAATCCAGCATTGTAAACTGCTTGTGCGGCCGGATGTTCAGATAATGGGTAAGCGCTGCGGCATTCTTCGTAAGAAGCGCTTCGAGAATCCGGTAAGGCAGGATGAAATCGTAAATCCAGAAGCCGCGATCCGCCAGTTTGAATTGCGTCGAGTAATGCGCATGAACTTCCGGCAGCAGCTCGATGTCGAGCGAATCCGCCAACGCTTTGATCTCGTCCAGAAACTCGTAGATCTCCGGCTCTACGAAGAAACAGCTGGTACCCAGCTTTTTGATGACATATCCGACGGCGTCCAACCGGACGATTTTGACGTTCTGCTGTTTGAAATTCTCAAAGAATGAACGCAGGAGCTGCCGCGTCTGCGGGGAACGAATGTCCAAGTCGATTTGCTCCGACGGATCCGTCTTGCCAAAGGTGGTCCACACCCGCTCCTGGTTGCCGCCGGCTTCAAAGGTCGAATAAGGCAACGGGCGGCGGAGAAACATTTTGTCGATGTCCTCCTGAACCGGCTCCCCGTCCTGCCACACTTTATCCAGCGTAAGAAACAAATCGGCATACTCGGACGACCGACCCTTCAACAGAAAATCCTGAAAATAAGGCGACTGCCTGGAAATATGATTCACCATCAAGTCGACCAGTACATCAAACTTCTCCCCGATCGCCCGAATGTCCTCCCATGTTCCGAAGCGGGGTTCAATCTCCAGATACGTCAGCGGCGCAAAGCCGCGGTCTCCGGACGAGGGGAAAGGGGGCAGGATATGAACGCCGCCCGCAAAGATCTCGGAGAAATGCCGCGTCAGCATTTCGTTAAGCGTCCGAAGATCCCCGCCCATGGAGTCGGGATACGTGATCAATTGAACTTTATTTTTCAGCGACATGCTTATGTCCTCCTATAACCCAAACTGCGCTTGAATGGATTCAAGCTTCGGCAGGTCGACCACAGCGCCTAAATGCTTCAGTTTGTAGGCGCTCACGGCAAAACCCAGCTTCAATGATTCCCTGACAGTATAACCCTGAAGCAAGGCCGCGTAAAATCCGGACCAAAATGCATCCCCGGCTCCCGTCGTATCCACAACCTCGGTGGCCAGGGTCGGGAAGCTGACCGTCTCGTTCCCGTTGGACACGATCGCCCCTTGTTCCCCCAGCGTCATAATGACCAATTTCGCGCCCAGACTTAAAAAACGATCGATCTGCTTAAACGGATCCGCCTTGCCAAATAACCGCTCTGCATCATCCTCCGAAGGCTTGACGATATCCACTTTAGGGAGGATCGATTTCACATACTCCACACCGTCTTCGCCGGGTTGCCAAATCATCCTGTGATAGTTGGGGTCGAAGCCGATCAACCGCTCTCGCTTCCGGGCCTCCTCTATCACTCTCTCGATGACGCGCCGGGAAGGCTCGCGCGAAATCGGCCAACACGAGAAGTGAACCGCTTTGGATTGGTCCAAGGCTTGCTCCAGCTTCGTATCATAGGCCAAGCGATAATCGGCATCCCGATAGAAGATCGGGATCGGCGAGGCTTGACTCTTGGTCAATACAACCAGGCTGGTAGCCGCATCCACCCGCTGGATGCCGTCAGTGTTCATGCCGCAGGCTTCCAGGCGTTGGGTCAAATATGAACCCAGCCCATCTTGTCCAACTGCGGAGACGATTCGGGAACGAATTCCCAGTTTGCTGGCATTGATTGCGATGTTCGAGGGCGAGCCGCCGGGAAACCGGGTATATCCGTCTCCCCGGGATTCCTCTCCATACTCATTGGCTATCATGTCTACGAGCAGCTCGCCGACGGTTAAGAGATCGTTGGGTGCCGCTTCAAACGTGAATCGATCATCAAGATAGATCATACTGATTCCTCCCTGAGTTCCTGGTTAGCGACGGAATGCCCTTGCTAGAGCATTTAAGTATCCGTCTTTGGTGCGTTTGCTGACTTCCGCGCCGGGGACCGAATGCTCAAAAGCATGGTAGCCTCCCGGATACAGCTGGAATTCCACGTCAACGCCGTCCCGGGCTAGACGCGCCACAAACTCGATTGTCTCGTCCCGGAACGGGTCCAACTGGCCGACGCAGGTATACGTCGGAGGAAGATCCGCCAGGCTCTGAGCCCGGCTTGGCGCAGCATAAGGAGAGATCTCCCCGTTGGCGTGCTCGCCCAGATACATCTTCCAAGCCGCCAGATTATTGGCCCGATTCCATACAGCCGGATGGGTGATTTCATAGCTGGAAGGGGTGACGTTACGGTCATCGATCATCGGATAGAGCGGCATTTGAAAACAAATGGCAGGTCCGCGGCGATCGCGCGCGAGAAGCGCCAACGCCGCCGTCAACCCGCCGCCGGCGCTTGGCCCGCCGATGGCGATTCGCTGAACATCAATGCCAAGCTCGGCCGCATTCCCGGCCACCCAGACCAGCGCCGCATAACAGTCTTCGATCCCCGCCGGGAACGGATGCTCCGGAGCGAGGCGGTAATCCGGCGAGAAGACGATACAGCCCGCGGCCTCCACAAAGCTTTGGCAGATCCCGTCATCCACGCCGGGATCGCCGAGCACATAACCCCCGCCGTGCAGCCACAGCAGGGCCGGAAGCGCTTCCCCAACTTGATCCGCCGGCTCATATACCCGCATTAACATGGACTGTCCGTCCGCCCCCGGGATAGGACGATCTGCGATCCGTACGTGCCGGGATCGGGGCGCATCGTTCGGCGGGATCATCCGGGCTTTCGCCAGGTCTTCCGGCAATTGAAAAGGCGGATTCAACGTCAAGCCCTGCTTCAACTCCGGAGCTACTTGATCAATAAAATTCATCTTCATCTCTCATTTCTCCTCAACGCCGATAAATTCGTGTTTCAAGGGGGTAAAGCTTAAATGCTCATGCTGCAGGCTTACACCGTTCCCTTGGAATTGGAAAGTTAGCCGGTCGTAGTGCGGGGAGTCGGGAGGGTAGACATAAATTTCAAATCGGCTGCGATCCAGCCATACGCCCCGTACCGCCGCCTTCTCACTGCCCCGGTGATGATCCTCCCATTCCCCGATGCCGGCGATAAGCTGATGCTCCCCTTGATGATCCCACCATTGAAAGATGCAGCGGTTCTCTGTAAACATGAAGCCGATCCGCTGCACACCTTGTTCATTGCTTTGGATGGAATAACGCTTGCGGGAGGTATCCCAGGGCAGACTCCGCAGGCCGTCTTGTTCCCCAAGCTCCAGTGAGTTCAGTTTGCTGGCGAGCCGATCCTTTACTGCCGCATCCGGCTCTGGCAGAGGTTCGTTCATGGAAGGAAGCAAATGCTGCCAAATGGCGTCCATCACCCCTTGCATGTCCTGTAAACCGCCATGGATAGCGATAACGGCATCCTGATCGGGAAGGACGATGCAATACTGGCCAAATGCCCCGTCCCCCCGATAGGCGTTATGGCGGCATCTCCAGAACTGGTATCCGTAGCCTTGAATCCAATCGATATTGATCGGCTGCCCCTCCGGGGGGACGATCGGCCGGTTATCGACCTGGCGCGAGCCGGCTTGTTCGATCCATTCGGAGGCGATCAGCCTCCGCCCGTTCCATTCGCCCTTGTTCAGAAGAAGCTGACCGAACTTGGCGATGTCCTCGGTGCATAGCTTGAGCCCCCACCCCCCGGTATTTTCGCCGTGAGGCGCTTGTTCCCAAGCCGGCCGGTCAATCCCTAAAGGCGCAAACAGGCGAGGCTGTAAATAGTCCACCAGCCGGCTTCCCGTCACTCGCTCGAGAATTGCTCCCAACACATGGCTTGCTCCGCTGTTGTAGAGGAAATGAGTGCCGGGAGCCTGGGTCACGGGATGCTCCATAAACCCTCTAATATAGTCGCGGTCGCTCCGGTCCCCTACTCGGGCTGCCGTCGTGTGCTGAAGAAAGTCCCCGGCAACTCCAAAGCGGGCCGTATCCGTCTCATGCCCGGTCGTCATGGTCAATAAATGCCGAATCTTCATATCCCCTA
Organism: Paenibacillus phocaeensis; assembly: GCF_900021165.1. GTDB lineage: Bacteria > Bacillota > Bacilli > Paenibacillales > Paenibacillaceae > Fontibacillus > Fontibacillus phocaensis. Next base: position 211,958 of record NZ_FCOQ01000031.1, read on the forward strand.
TATTTAAGCCTATTGCGCCGTGATCCAACTCCGGGAAATAGGCAAGAACCCGCTGATCTAATGAGAGCTTGCCTTCTTGAACGGCAAAGCCCGCCGCGAGCGATGTAAAGCTCTTGGTCAGCGAGTACAAGGCATGGGGAATCGCCGGATGATACGGCTTCCACCAGCCTTCGGCCAGAACATACCCGTGACGCAAGATCATAAAGCCATGAAGCTCCAGCTTTCGCCGCTCGATCTCCTCCAGGAAAGACAAGATGCCGGAGGAAGAGACTCCTTGCATCTCCGGTTGGCTTCGCGGTAATGATTTCGTGACTGTCATGGAAGTATCCTTTCTTATCTACTAAGTTATGATAACCGGTTGACATATCGAATGAAAATCAAAGCCGCTGTTGCAACCGGCGGCTTCATCTCGAATTTTGAACCTCATGTCGTCTCCCGTTCAATTAATTGGACCGGGAACGAATTCACCTTGGGCACTTCCTCCCCTTCCAGCTGTTTGACGACCAACTCGATGGTGCGTTCGCCCATCTCACGGATTGGCTGCCGGATCGTGGTTAGCTGCGGCGAAACCAACGTGGCCACTTTGACATCGTCATAGCCGATGATTTTAAGGTCGCGTGGAATGTTCCGGTCTAGCTGACGGCAGGCTTGAATCACCTCGGCGGCGATCACGTCGCTGCTGGCAAATATCCCGTCCACTTGCGGATGTTCGCTCAGGAAACGAACCACCTCGCTCGGATTGCTTGGCTGATCGTCGTCCGTAATCTCCAGTTGCAGATGAATCGGCTTAAGGCCGGCGACGGCTAATTCCTCATCGTACCCTTGCGCTCTCGCATTGGCTAACAAGGCGCCATGATGCGGTCCACCGATGCCGCGATAGATGTAGACGGGATGTTGGCAGCCTTTATCGATGAACAACTTGGCCGCAAGCTTCCCCCCAAGGTAGTTATCTGAAGTGACGATCGGAATATCCTCGGCCACGGTGCGGTCGAAAGAGACGATTGGCAAATTTAAATTCAAATAATGCTCAATTTCCAACCCCGAGCTGCCCATGATAATGGCGTCCACTTGATTTTTCTTCAGCATTTCGATATATTTCCGCTCTTTGGCAATGTTGCGATTCGAGTTGCAGAGCAGCAGCTTGTACCCTTCTTGATCGGCATAATATTCGAGGTAATAAGCCAATTCGCTGAAGAAAGGATGGGAAACCGCCGGAATAATCAGTCCGATCATATTCGATTTTCTGCGAAACAAGGCGCGCGCCATCTCATTGGGCTGATAGTTTAACTCCTTCATCACCTGATGCACTTTATTACGCGTCTTCTCGCTGATATATCCCCGATTGTTAAGCACACGGGAGACGGTGGTTACGGAAACCCCCGCCCGTTCCGCCACATCTTCGATTCTGGGCATGAAATCCCACCTTGCCGTTTTTATAAACAATTATACCCGGTTTATTCCGTTTTTTCAGCCAGGCTCGCCTTCGGTTTATTTCAAGGCGCCTTCCGTAATCCCTTTAATGATCTGCTTCTGAAGGAACAGATAAAGCACGAGTACCGGAATGACGGTCAGGATCAACCCGGCCATCAGCGGCGCAAAGTCCACGGAATAGGACGAGAAGAAGTTGAACGTGGACAGCGGCAGCGTCCGGTGCGCCGGAGACAGCAATACCAAGCTGGGAAGCAGATAATCGTTCCAGATCCAGAGGATATCCAAGACGATCAACGTGACGAATACCGGCTTCAGCAAAGGCAACACGATTTGAAAGAACGTCCGCAGCCGGGAGCTTCCCTCAATAAACGCGGATTCCTCCAGCTCGAAGGGAACGCCTTTGATGAAGCCGTGGAACGTAAACACGCCAAATGGTACGCCAAATCCCAGATACATGAACAATAAGGTGATTTTCGAGTCTAACAGATCCATATTTCCGTACAGCATGACCAGCGGAATCATCAGGACCTGAAAGGGAAGGGTAAGTGACGCCAACATCACGAAGAAAATAATCGAGTTCACCTTCCATTTGAACCGGACAAACAAATATCCCGTCATCGCCGAGAAAATCAGAATGATAAAAACCGCTACGACCGTGATGATCAGGGAATTCAAGAAGCCGTGCAGAAAATCCATTTTACCGATCGCGCTCGCATAATTCCCAAAGTGAAAGTTGGTCGGCAAAGATAACGGATTTTCGACGAACTGTTGGGTCGTCTTGAACGAGTTCATGACGATTAACAGAAACGGCGTCAGAAAGAGGAGCAGGAACAGGTAAAGCAGCGTCGTCTTCACCCCTGGCGCAATCGACCCAGCCTTCATTACGATTCCACCTCCAGTTTCTTGAGCAGGTAAGATTGCGTCAGCGCAATGATGGCGACCACCGCAAACAACACTACCGCTTCCGCTTGGCCTATCCCGTATTGATTGGACAGAAAGGCCTTTTGCACAATATGATAAGTAGCCAGTTCGGTGGAGTTAAACGGCCCTCCCTTGGTTAAGGCTAAATTGATATCGTAAGTCAAGAAGGAACGCGAAATGGAGATAAAGATACAGATGACGGTCGCCGGGATGGACAGCGGAAGAATGATCTTCCGAATGACCGCCGAGCGATCGGCTCCATCGATGCTTGCCGCTTCCAGCACATCCCCGGGAACTCCGGAAAAGCCGGCGATGTAGATAATCATCAAGTAACCGATCAACTGCCAAGCCGTCGCGATCACCAGCGCCCAGAAGGCGGTATTCGTATCCGTCAGCCAAGAGGTTGAGAACAAGGGCCATCCATACTTATTGCCTAGATAAGGGAGCACCTGGGAGAATAACGTTTGCCACAAATAACCCAGGACAATCCCGCCGATCAGATTCGGCGTAAAGAAGCCGGTCCTTAGCCACTGCTCCCCCTTCGCTCCCGAAGTCAACGCCAGCGCAATGAAGAACGCCGCCCCGTTGGCAATCAGGACCGTAAAGAACACATATTTGAGCGTAAACCACAGCTGGCCCAGAAACACTTTATCGCTAAACACTTCGTAGTAATTGGCAAATCCAATAAGCTCGCTATTGGCCGTTCGAACATCCCAATTCGTAAACGTCAGATACAAGCCGACGAGAAACGGAATAACCACAACGGCGGCGAAAGCAAAAATGGAGGGCCCGCCGAACAGCAGGAACGTTCCGGCATTGGATAATACGCTTTTCTTCTTCATGTTGCCGCCCCTTTGATTACATCCATTTATTTTGATCGAGAAATGAGGCGGGCGAGGCGAGGCCTCCTCCCGCCGTCTGTCCCATCAACGAATCTTTATTTTTTTCCTTGATATTCCCAGTATTCTTGAACTTCGTCCGCCAGGCCCTTGCGATCGACCTTATCGACGAGGTATTTTTGCATCGCCGCGCCTGTCTTAGCCCAGTAATCCTGCGGCAGGTAGTTGATCACGCCGATGTTCATCACTTTGCCTTGATCGACATATTGAGATACCGCATCGGAGATGATGTTGCTGCCCTTCACTTTGACATCCTTATAAGGCATGGACAATCCCATCTGCGAAATGATCGCTTCTTGCCCTTGATCGCTTGTGACCATCCATTCGATGAACGCTTTGGCCGCTTCCTGCTGCTCCGGCGTCGATCCTGCGTTATCGATCGCAAACAATTTCGGTTCGCTGTAGGCGATTTGACTGTTGCCGTAATCGTCCGGATTGTTGCTGATCGGCACCGGAATCACGCCGAATTCCTGATCGCGTCCTTCAAGCGGCCCGACTACCGCCCAGGTCCAATCGCCCATGAAGTAGAAGGCGGCATCGCCTTTAGCGAAATCAGCACTGTCTTTGTTATAGTCCGCCACGAGCGGGTCATTCTTCCGGGCGTTATACTTCTTCAACAGGTCAAAGGTATCCATCAGCCCGTTGAATTGCGGGTTGTCAATCAGCTTCACTTCACCGCTCTGCAAGGACTCCATGAATTTCCGGTTGTCGTCGACACTAGCGGACTGCAAGGAGTACGCCAGACCCAGATAATGCGATCCGAGCGACCAATCCGCACCATGGATCATCACCGGCGCTTTGCCTGCCGCTTCAATCTTCTGGAACAACGCTTCCAGATCATCGCGGGTTTGGATCGAAGCCGGGTCAAAGGCGCCCCCGATCGCTTCCTCAACCACCCGTTTGTTATACAGCAAGCCGTAGCCTTGCGCAGTCCACGGGATGCCGAGGAATTTCCCATCCAGCAGCGCCCCTTCTACTGCGCCGGGTTGGGTCAGCCCTTCATATTTGGCTTTCTCCGATTCCAGGTCCAGGAAGGAATCTTTATACTGCAAAATAGTGCCCGCATCTAGGTTCGCAATGGTGGCCGGGTTGCCGGAAGCTAATAGAGACTGGAATTTCTCAATTTGCGCCCCGCCGATCGGCGTAGGAATGAGTTCAACCGTAACGTTCGGGTGAAGCTCATGATACGTTTGGAACAGCTTCTCGAATACTTCGTTGACTTCAGCCGAGGTGTTAAAGAAGGTGAGCTTCACTTCCTTCTCCGTTTGCTGCGCCGACTCACCGCCCTGATTGTTTGCCGCGGCTGGAGTATTGCTGTTAGCATCGCTGCCCTTGGAGCATGCCGCCAACAGAGACATGAGCAGAACCAGGCAAATCGTCATTTTTAACCCTTTCGATTTCTTCAAGACCCTTCCCCCTAATCCTCATTTGTATGCGCCTTCATGATCTGCGCACCTTTATGATAACCGGTTGACATATATTGTGTCAACCGGTTATCATAAATCGCCTTCGCAGCCTCCAATCCAGCGTCCCCTTCTCCTCCCCCTTCATAAAAAAATCGACTCGAGCGAATCCCCCATGCGCCCGGGCCGATTGGTTTGCTCACTTATCCGGTTGATCGGCGGCATGAGCGGGAATCCAGCCTGCCAGCACCGCTCCGCCTTCCTCATGGTTGCTTGCGGCAAGTTCGCCGCCGTGTTGCCTTATGATTCTTTGCGAAATGGTCAAGCCTAACCCGCTGCCGCCGGTCGAACGGTTTCTTGAAGCTTCCCCTCGATAGAGCGGTTCAAAGACGTGCTTCAGTTCCTCTGCGGAGAACCCCGGTCCCGTATCACGGACCGCAAACCTAATTTTGCCGTCGTCTTTATGGCATTGAACGGTGATTTCCCCGCCGATGGGTGTATGTCTGACGGCATTCTCCAGAATGTTGTTCATCGCCCGTTNAACACTACCGCTTCCGCTTGGCCTATCCCGTATTGATTGGACAGAAAGGCCTTTTGCACAATATGATAAGTAGCCAGTTCGGTGGAGTTAAACGGCCCTCCCTTGGTTAAGGCTAAATTGATATCGTAAGTCAAGAAGGAACGCGAAATGGAGATAAAGATACAGATGACGGTCGCCGGGATGGACAGCGGAAGAATGATCTTCCGAATGACCGCCGAGCGATCGGCTCCATCGATGCTTGCCGCTTCCAGCACATCCCCGGGAACTCCGGAAAAGCCGGCGATGTAGATAATCATCAAGTAACCGATCAACTGCCAAGCCGTCGCGATCACCAGCGCCCAGAAGGCGGTATTCGTATCCGTCAGCCAAGAGGTTGAGAACAAGGGCCATCCATACTTATTGCCTAGATAAGGGAGCACCTGGGAGAATAACGTTTGCCACAAATAACCCAGGACAATCCCGCCGATCAGATTCGGCGTAAAGAAGCCGGTCCTTAGCCACTGCTCCCCCTTCGCTCCCGAAGTCAACGCCAGCGCAATGAAGAACGCCGCCCCGTTGGCAATCAGGACCGTAAAGAACACATATTTGAGCGTAAACCACAGCTGGCCCAGAAACACTTTATCGCTAAACACTTCGTAGTAATTGGCAAATCCAATAAGCTCGCTATTGGCCGTTCGAACATCCCAATTCGTAAACGTCAGATACAAGCCGACGAGAAACGGAATAACCACAACGGCGGCGAAAGCAAAAATGGAGGGCCCGCCGAACAGCAGGAACGTTCCGGCATTGGATAATACGCTTTTCTTCTTCATGTTGCCGCCCCTTTGATTACATCCATTTATTTTGATCGAGAAATGAGGCGGGCGAGGCGAGGCCTCCTCCCGCCGTCTGTCCCATCAACGAATCTTTATTTTTTT
>NZ_FCOQ01000032.1 GCF_900021165.1 Paenibacillus phocaeensis
CCCCGCCGATGGGTGTATGTCTGACGGCATTCTCCAGAATGTTGTTCATCGCCCGTTCGAGCAGATGAGCATCTCCGCTAACCAGGCCATCGCCATCGGGATGGACGGAGAGGACGATCTGTTTTTCTGCCGCCCGGGCCTTCAGATTATCCGCCGACTTCCGTAAAATAAGCCCAAGATCCAACGTCTTCTTGTGAAATTCCGTCTCTAAATATTCCAGCTTCGTATAGGTAAAGAGATCTTCCACCAACAGGTCCAATTGGGCCGACTTTTCTTTGCAAACCGCCAAATATTGAGCTACTTTCTCCGGCGACTTGGCGATCCCTTGCTCCAAGCCGTCCAAATACCCCCTTAAAGCAAACAGCGGAGTCCGCAAATCATGCGCGACCGCCGCAATCACGAATCGACGGCCCTCTTCCAGTTCCGCTTGTTTCCGGTGAGCCTGTTCAAGTCCCTTGACCATCGTGTCAAACCCGTCGCGCACCTCGGCGATTTCGGTGATCCGGGACCGGGGCAGCCTTACGTCCCAATCTCCCGATGCGATTTGCCTCGCCGCCGCGCTCATCTTCTCAAGCGGCTTCAACAGAAACCTGCGCATCTCCACGCCGATGATAAAGAAAGCCAGCAAAAGTCCGGCGGCGGCGGATATCATCGCCTGAACCGTATAGGATCTGGGCAACAACAACGTAGCCCGGCCAACCAAGCGGCCGTCTTCGATCACGGAGATCCGTTCGACGGAGGACCGGGTGCTGCGCCGATCCGGGTTTGAAGTGTAAATTTCTTGGCCCGATGCCGATTCGATGGCCACATCCATCTTCGCTTTCCGAAGCTCGGTGTATGCCCGATTCTGCCAATCGGGATCCGCCCACCGGTCTTTCCCCGTTTCGATCAAGCGGATGGCCTCCCGGATTTGATGTTGCAGGACTTCGCTTTGCGCTCCGCGAGGGGCAAGGCCAAAGCTTCGGGTCTCCAGGTACTGCGCTCCGACAAAAAAGACCCACGGCAACAACGTAATCAGTAGCAGGCACAACAAAGTAAACGCACGAATGCGAAGCGTCCTCATGTTACCCTCCCTCAAAACGATAACCTACCCCCCATACGTTAACCAGGTATTCGGGACGGTTCGGATCGGATTCGATCTTCTCGCGAAGCCGGCTCAGATGCACCCGGATCGTATGTCTGTCGCCCACGCTGTCCCAAAACTTGGCCAGCAGCTGCTCATAAGTAAACACCTGTCTCGGGTGCTCGGCGAATAATTGCAATAGATCAAATTCCTTCGGGGTGAGGGCGACGTTATTCCCGGCCACGGACACTTCCCTGGAGGAGAGGTTGATTTGCAGGCGCCCGTAATCCAGCACCGTTCCGTTCGTCTCTTCCCGGCGGGAAGCGGAACGCCGCATGACGGCTTTGACCCTGGCGACAATCTCTCCGGGCGAAGCGGTTTTGACAATGTAATCGTCGCCGCCGAGCGTCAGCCCGCGGATCTTGTCCACATCCTCGCCGCGCGCGCTCAGGAACAGGATCGGAACGTCGCTCACCGCCCGAATCCGGCGGCACAACTCAAATCCGTTCTCCCCGGGCATCATGAGGTCCAACACGATGCAATCAACGGCATTTTCCCCAATCAAAGACCAAGCTTCGGCGGCGTTGCCGGCGGTGAACACCCGGTAACTTTCGTTCTCTAAAAAGTCTCTTAACAGTTCAACGATGCTTGGGTCGTCGTCCACGACGAGCACCTTCGTGACTTCAGCCATCACAAAATCCCACCTCCCCCCCAGTTTATCATCTTTTCTGCGCGAACAGACGTACCCTCCCGGTTTTGTGAGGATTTGTTTATGGTTTTGTGACCTTTTTGCAGCTTGGTTCGAGAGATTCGCTTGCTATGATTCTGTGGACACCATTTTTACTTGAGGAGGTGCAACGATGCTGCACGTACAAATCGTATTGTTTGACGGCTTTGATCTGCTGGATGCCATTGCTCCATATGAAGTTTTTTACGCTGCCGCCCTGTGTGCCCCTAACTCGCTCCACGTTGAATTCGTTACGGCGGAAGGGCCAAGATCCGTACCCAGCGGTACCAACGGGCTGCAAATCGAAGCCGGCGGCAAGCTGAACCCGGAAGCGCCGGGGATCCTTCTCGTCCCCGGCGCTTCCGGCGACGTGAATGATCAAGAGGGACCCGATTCGATCCCGGCGATCCTGAGCCGAGCCATGACGACGGAGCTCACCCCCTTGATTGAACAAGCGCTGGAACAAAGCGGCATCGTCGTGGCTACGGTATGCGGCGGTTCGCTATTGCTCGCAATGGGCGGGTTAATCGAAGGCAGACCCGCGGTTACGAACCATCTAGGCATGGAATTCCTGGGAGCGACCGGCGCGATTCCCGTTCAGGCCCGCGTCGTGGATGACGGCAACCTGGTATCCGGCGGCGGCGTCACCTCCGGCCTCGATGTCGCGCTGTACTTGGTGGAACGCGAGCTTGGCCCTCGGATTGCGCATGAGGTGGAGCAGTTGTTCGAATTTGAGCGGAGGGGGACGGTTTGGCGAAATGCAGGTATGGCCCCCGGTCGTCAGCAAACACGGCCGGTTGACGAATCCAGCCATGCCGCAGACGAAGAAACTCCTCTAACTCCCGCCCCTCTTCACCCCCCAATCAAGCCGGCTTCTCTCTTCGACGGGGATTGGGATACGACCATCGCTACGCCTATAGGCAAGATGCAGGTAAAGCTCTCGATATCCACTGGCGAGGGAATTATCCATGGCAAGGCCACTCAAGGCGACGAGACGGTCCCGTTCCTCAATCCCGTCCTGGAAGGCAACACACTGGCTTGGTCGCTTCGCATCTCGAAGCCGCTGCGCTTGAATTTGAAATTTGAAACGGTCGTCGACGGGGACCAAATGACCGGCGTCGCCAAAGCCGGCATGCTGCCTGCGTCCAAATTATCCGGCCAACGGTTATCCAGCCCTGGGAGGACTGTATGAAGAGAAACGGGAGATTTTACGGGTTGGTGGCCGTTGTCGGTAGTTTGTTTATCGTCTATGCCTTGGTGAAGAACTATGTGATCGACCCCGAAGCCGCAGCGTTTTTGAGCCGCAAGACCGGCCTAAGACGCGAGTTGAATCAGCCGGTGTGGTTAAATGTCATGTACGTTCACGTTGCGTTTGCCTGCATCGCCATGGCGGCAGGACTGCTCAATTTCTCCAACCGCATCTTTGAAAGGAGCCGCAGGTTCCATCGCATCAACGGTTACGTTTATTTGGCGTCCGTGCTTCTTGTCGTGCTGACGTCCGGGTATATGGCGCCTTACGCCACCGGGGGCAGAGCAAGCAGTATGGGGTTTAATGCGCTGAATTTGATCTGGCTGTTCATCACCGTTATGGCTTTCGTTCAAATCAAAAAAAAGCGGATCGCCCAGCACCGAAACTGGATGATCCGAAGTTACGCCTTCTGCTTCACGAATATGTTCATTCATCTGATCACTTCCCTTCTGCATCAGGGGTTGGGTCTCGTCTACGCAACCAGTTATACCTTCGGCGTCTACAGCTCCATCATCTTGCTGCTGATCCTTCCGGGGATCGTGATTCGCAAAACCGTGTCAAAATAGCGCGGTATGAAATAAAAACTCGGTCACATGGAAAAGAACAAAAAGCGGCCTCTTCGCATCCCTGGACTGAGACCGCTTTTTGAAATAGTGTTCCTATGCATCTCCAAGTAATGTAAATGAGGACAGGTACGGATTTAATCCTTGCTGTTTTATTTCATGACGTCCTCCTCATCAACTGCGGCACTCTTCTCATCTTGTACCTTTGAATAACTGTTGGGAGAAATGATACAGATCGTTTTTCCACACGAACCAATCGTGGCCCCCGCTTTCCTCAAACCAAATGGTACCGATCGAAGCCTCCCGGCGCTGTTGTTCCCATTCCGTTCTCTCCTTTCGTATTTCCTCCAAAAATGAATTCACCTCTCCTAGATCCCTTGCCTTACCCGAAGCTTAGCCAAGATCAGCGACAAAGGTGGTCACGCTTTGGGCCGGGAGATGAGCCCAGAAATTTCCGCCCGTCATCGTAAGCTCCGTTCCTGGCTGAAGATTGCTGCTGCCGCTAGTGATCCATCTGGAGATTTTCGAAACCGATGCATTGGGCAGGACAAAGTTCTGATTAACCCCGGCGTTATTTTTGTTGACGGCAACGATAACAAGCTTCTTATTACCTTTATAGGCGGATACATAAACGTTCGTTTCCGGATTTTTCGTCGCTTCAACCCGGACATACCCGGGACGGACGAATTTGGAGAAATGCGCCATAGCGTAACCGCGTTTGCTGATCGTGCCGTCCTCTTTCATCGGACCGTACGATCTGCGGATATACCACCATACGTAAGCTTGAAAATCTCCCTCTACCATCGCATTGTGGATATGGTAGGACACATCCAGGGCTTCGGGCCAACGATCCGCCGAGTTGTTGTCACTGTTCGGATAGTATACCTCCGTCATCCAGAGATCTTTGCCCGCACCTTTTTGTTTGAACAAAGGATAAGCGAAATTGCTGACCTGGGTCCCGTACAGATGAGCTCCAAGAATATCCATATTGGCTAGCGCCTGCGGATCGTTTAGTATCGGGTCCGACATATTTTTCAGATACTGGAACGATTCCGGCGCGATCACTCTCGTATTAATCGATCCGGCATTTTCTTTCATGAAACGAAGCATTTCCTGCGGCGTCCACCACGTCCAGTCATGGGCATAATCGGGCTCGTTCTGGACAGAAATCGCATACAGATTCACGCCGTTGTTCCTCATGTACGTCACGAAGTCGTTAAGATGCTGGGCATACGCGGCATACTTGTCATAACGGAGCCGCTTTGCCGACGGATCGCCGTTTCGGTTGAAGGTCTCGACCATGTCGGCGGGCGGATTCCATGGCGACGCGAATACGATGGCTCCGAGGGCAATCGCTCGTTTGGCCGTTTCCACTTCCCGGTACCATTGATTTCGGTCTTCGTGTACATAGATTCTCAAAATCGAGAAGCCCAACTGGTTATTTCCGTTCCCGAAGGCGGTTTCTCTTTGTGCCGCCGTCAAATCCCCGATCCAGGCCGGGTGGTTGATCCCCCCGAAACCACGAATCACTTGTTTTTCCGCCGAAATATTTATGATGGCGTCGCTGGCTGCGGCAATTTTACCAGGTGCCCCCAGGATCGACAATGCAATGACAAGGGACAAACCTACGTATATGGATTTCTTAAACCACAAATTCATGAGACTGCCTCCTCCTTGAATTTTCGTCAATTCACATGGATTAATTGCCATTGCTGATGTAAATCCCCTTTACCAGTTGGTTGTCGCTGACGTGAAGCTTGGACGTCGGCATGACCGCCGATTTGCCTGGACGCATAATAATAAAGCCCGATGCGATAACCCATAAAGTGATCCAAGGTATAGCGCATGCGCAGCTCCCCTCCGATCGGCAACCATTCCGTCCCGTCGACGGAATAATAAAAGATAGCCACATCTTTGCTGTTCTCAAAATCAAAGTCGATCTTCAAATATACATTCCTGCCGCGAAAAGAAACCCTTTCCAGCTCCATTTCTTCGCCATTTCCATCGTTCACACCCATCGCGATGAACTTGTCGCCGTTCCCCGCCACCTTAACGCCGACGGTGCCGAAATGGCTTTGCAGGGCAACAAGCCCCGCATGATCGCCGGGATTCATCCGCCCCGTGTCTAATAAGACACTCCCCGAGCATGCCGGCCCTTCCGTGCGCTGTGTCAGCGTATTTCGCGCCTGAAGCACGCCTGCAGCCAAACTGCCCGTCGTCAGTCTTAGGAAACCGGGGCGTTCGGTCACCGACCATAGCCGATGATCCGGGTTGTGGTTCCACTGCCAATTCAGAGCCAGCTTATCCGATTCATATTCGAATTCATCGCTGATCACGAGCGGCTTCGCTTCGGCTTGCGGCAAGTCGACTTCAAATCGTTCCGGTACCTTGCCTTCCATGCCGAACACGGGCCAATCCTCCTCCCAAGCCACCGGCACCAAGCACGGGATTCTCCCGACGGCATCATGATCCTGGAACAGCATCGCGTACCACTTGCCATCCGGCGTATCGAACAGTCCGCCTTGGGCGATTCCCTTGTTGCGGTAGCGACTTCCTGCAGCCACTGCCGTTGCCGCCCATCGCCCCCCCTTCGGCATACGATGCAAAGCATGACCTCCTTTCCACTTCGAGCTAGAGATGAGGGATCCGGGATGGCACCGGCACGAATGGTTACAACTCTATAATAGCGCTTACATTATTATGGAACAATATGCAAAATTTAGGGTATTTAACCTGTCCAATCTCAGGTTGCCAATCAGCCATCGTAGTGGGAGTTCTAAAACTCTTCACCATGGCGTAGCGCCTCCCTTGAAACCGGGCCGGTGGATAACAACCTTTTACGGCGCTATTTTGTCGAATCCGCTCCTTTGGTGTGAAATAGAGGTCATTTAGGGCCTTATTTTGAAAAAAATCGGGCCAAAACCTGATTTCTGTACTCGCACCAGAGAAATAAGGCCCTTTTTAGCCGCTATTTTTCCCGAAAAAGCATATCTGGGCGAAATAGCAGCCCAAAATGCCGCTATCATAATGCGAGATTGCGGGGTGGGCAGCGTGGGTTATACAGAACTCGACTGGTTCTATAAACGGTTTAAAACATATACCGGTGTAAGCGCGAACGAATATCGGAAGAGGGTCGCCTCTTAATACACGCCAAAAAGAGACGTTCGACCACGAACGTCTCTTTTTGAGGTTCATCTTACTTATTCAGGATTTCATACGCCTTTGTTCTGACAAAAGCCAACTCGGCTTCGCTCATGTTGCAATATTCACTGTTTTCGTTTGTGGTGTTGGCGTCTTGGACATACGTCATCACCGTGTCCTTTTGCATAATCGTATAAAACCAGGTATCCTGAGGAATGTTGTAGACCTTCCCCGGTTCCATCTCGATCAGTTCAATCTCGAACCGATCGTCCTTCCGATCCGCTGCCAGCAGAATCGCTTTGCCGCGGATCAAAATGAACTGTTCATCCGTTTCACGGTGAACTTCAAGGCGATAGATGCCGTTGATGTCGTTATCCGGCTTCCAATTTTTGATACAAACCAGCCATTTGTCATTTTTGTACACACATTTGATGCCTTCGCCTTCATGAATATAGATATCCGCCTTCATCGGTTTACCATTCCTTTCGCGTTTTGCAGATAGGTATCAGGATAAGTGCTTCTCAAACCAGGCCAGCGAATCCCGCATCGCTTGATCCGGATCCAAAATGTATCTTCGATCCAGCAGTTCCAGACCCAGATATCCCTTGTAATCGATAGCGTTCAGCGCCCGTAACGCCTCGGCCATGTCGAGCTGACCTTCTCCCGGAACCAAATGTCCCCCCGGATTGCCGTCGACGAAATGCACATGGTTTAAATCATCCCCAAGCTCCCGGATAAAATCGTGGATCGTATCCTTGCCGGTCGTCGCCATAACATCCGTATCCGCCAGCCCTTTCAAATTGGGGCTTCCGACTTCCCGGATCATCCGGGCGATATCCGCCGCGCTGTTAAACACATGCGTGGTAAAGGAGGTGAACGCCTCCACAGGCAGGTAGACGCCTTCTTTTTCCGCCGTTTTGCAGATTTCGCCCAAAGATTCCCGGATCCATTTCCACGTTTCCGTCTCATCGCCGTCCAAATAAGCGATCCCGGTCGTCACCAGCACCCGGTCGCATTCCAGAATCGACGCCGCTTCGATATGCCGGCGGAAGAACTCCACGCTTTGCTTGCGGTATTCCGGATCGGGATGGCTAATGCTGATCGGATAAACAAACTGCTCGGGGGTCAGACAAATAAGCTTGAGTCCGCGTTCTTTGATTTTTTGGTTTAACTGTTTGACCTCATCCAACGTGAAATAGTCCAGGTGAAAATGCGGTCCCGATGCCCATAACTCGATATTCCGAAAGCCCAACCCGGCAACGGAATCCAAAAAATAATCCAGGGAATACCTTTTGTAATGATAGTTCGCGGCAGCCACTTGCGACAGTTGGATCATCGTCCGTACGCCTCCTTCATTTTATCCCGTTATATATCCTGATTCTTAAATTAAAACGCTTCCAATTAAGGTAGCAACAACGACAGAGGTCAGGGTGTTGATTAATCCCGGTATCATAAAGCTGTGATTGAGGACAAACCGGCCGATTTTGGTCGTGCCCGCGGTATCAAACGAGATCGCGGCGAGGCATTGCGATGCGACCGGCAAGAAGTAATTGGCATTGACGGCCATCCACGCTCCGATAATGACGTAGGCAGGCAAGTCGAGCGCAATGGCGATCGGCACCATAATTAATGTCGTGGCCCCTTGACTTGTCGTCAGGGCGGCGACTATAAACATGATCACCGCAAGCATCCAGGGATAACTATTAACGATCGTAGCGACATGTTCTTGGATAAAAGCGGTTTGTCCGTTGATAAAGGTGCTGCTCATCCACGCGAGTCCAAAAGCGCAAACCATCGCCAGCGCCCCGGCCCTGAAGATGGGACCGTTAAGGATCGTTTCAATCGCCGGACGGCCAAAGATAATGATGAGCGTAGCGCAAACCAGCATAATAATTTCAATCGTATACGGCATGGATAAGATCGTCGTCTCGCCGCCTTGCACCCAGGATGGGCGCAGGTTGTTAAACAGACCCATGATGACAATGGCCAGAACCCCCAGCAAAAAGAGGACAACCGAAGCTTTCGCTCCTTTTGGAACGGCTTGCTTCTCGGTCTTCTGTTCCGGTTTGACAATTAAGCCTTCCGCGAGTCTCCGCAAATATTCCGGATCCTCCGCCAACTCCTTGCCCTTGCGAATCGTCAGCACCGCGCTTACAACCACGCCCAGCAAGGTAGCCGGGATGGCAATGGTCAAGATCGTTCCCAAGCCGACCCCAAGGGGGGCCATAAATCCGATCATGGCTGCGGTCGCCGCCGATACCGGCGAGCAGGTGATGGCCTGCTGGGACGCGATGATACTGTTTGAAATCGGTCGCTCCGGCCTGATCTTGTTCTCGAGGGCCAGTTCGTTGATAATCGGCAATAAACTGTAGACGACATGCCCCGTCCCCGACATGAACGTAAATAACCAGGAAATGATTGGAGCGATAATCGTAATATTTTTAGGCGACTTTTTGAGCATTTTTTCCGCCAAATGGACGAGAAAATGAAGCCCTCCCGAAGATTGCAGCGCGGAGGCCGCCAATACGACCGCCAAAATAATCAACATGACATCGATGGGAGGAGCCGCCGGCTGGACGTGAAAGATGAAGATAAAGATAGCCACGCCCACGCCGCCGAGCAGGCCCATAAATACATCGCCTTTTCTGGCGCCAAAGAAGATAAGCAAAATGATAATGAGCAGTTGAAACCAAAACATGAAGGTTCGCCCTCCTTATGTGAATTTGCCGACTTCTGATCACTTGCGGCGCAATGCCGCTTTTTCTGAATACGCTTACAAAATGCCGATGTAAGGTGTCACTTTTATAGTCGGAGGGTTCTTTATACGATGGCCGTGCCGTAGCCAAAAGCGCCGTTGATCCGGCAAATCTTCGCGGCAAAGGCAGCGCCTTGCTCCATACTTGCTTTGATTCTTCGCAACATCTCCTCATCCGAATCCGAGAATAGGGTGCCGTTTTCCGAGCTCCGGATCATCCCGATAAGAAAAGCGGTTAAATAGGAATCGCCCGCTCCCATCGTGTCTACCGTTTCCGTTAATACGGCCGGTTGGTAGATCCATTGATCTTTGTAAAGCGCGAATGAGCCGTTCTCTCCCACCGTTCCGATCACCAATTTGGAGCCGAATGCCTGAGCTTTCCGCATTTCTCTTTCTCGCTCGCTTTCCGTTAAATGGCTGCAGGAAAGAAAGGAAATATCCGCGTACGGACATACCTGCTCCAAATAATCGTCATTCCAACGCACCGAAAAGTCGAAGGAGATCGGTACACGGCTTGTTTTCAAAATAGCCAGATCTTGCTCGATATAGCTGTTCAGACTGGTATGAATCACGGAAAATTGCTTAATATAATTCAGGTCGTCTTCCGTAAANAATAGCCAGATCTTGCTCGATATAGCTGTTCAGACTGGTATGAATCACGGAAAATTGCTTAATATAATTCAGGTCGTCTTCCGTAAAATCCCAAGCTTTTTCCTTGGCGATCCCGCCCTTGTTCGAGCCGAGAAATACACGGTCGCCGTTTTCCAGCGTAACCCGCGCATACCCGTTCTCCCCTTCAAAATTCCGGCAATGGCTATGCTCTATCTTCAATTCATCCAGCACCCGCTGGATATAGTGGGCGACAGGGTCGTTGCCGAATTTGCCCAAATAAGACGCTTCCATTTCACACATTCTGGCATAAGCGCAGAAGTTCAAGGCGTTTCCACCAGGGTACATCATCCCCTGGTGGACATACTTGTCTACTACGTTGTCGCCGATGCCGATCACCTTATAGTTGTCCATTAATACTCAACCTTCCACATATATCTGCGAGTTGTAAGCGGATGCTCTCTTTCCGCCGCCAAAGCTTGATTATAAACCGGATAGACGTTATTAAACAGGGAGTGGTTGAAGTAATCGACCACGGAACCGTCGATGGTGGACAGGCCCAAATCCTTGGCGTCGAGCACTTCCACTCTCTTGGCATAACGGTTCAGGAAGTTCAGCGCTCTTTCATCCAGCGGCCGGGTGCTTCCTTCGGAAATCTGAATGACGAACGGAATTTCCGCATCGGTAATCTCAAACGGCCCGTGGAAAAATTCGCCCGAATGAATGCTGGAGGAGTTGATCCACTGCATTTCCATGAAGATACAGATGCTTTCCATGTAGGCAGCCCCGTAACCGGCACCGCTGGCCATGGTGTAAATGACGTTATCCTCTATGTGATTTTTGGCGAACGTCAGCGCGCGTTTGGCCACATGTTTGCAAGCGTTTTTAACAATCTGATCGATTTTGGCCACGCCGTCGAGGAATTGATGATAATGCTCGTATCCCTCAGTTTGGTTCAATGCCTCTACCGCCGTCAACAGGGCTTTTATGGTTTTTTCACCGGCGATATCCTTGCCTTCGCCAAAGGTATATTTCACCACATAATCCGCGTGCTCCGTAATTGGCGAATCCGTAAGCCAGGTTAACGCAATGACCGGAACGCCTGCCTTCTTGCCCAACTCGGCCGCTTTCACCGTCTCCGGCGTATTGCCTTTGTGCGAGGCGACCACCAGCACCGAATTTTCGCCAAAGGCTTTAGGCGTGTTGTGCACAAACTCATTGCTGTTATACAGGCCTACCTTGATGTCTTTAGCCTCTTTCTCCAGGAAGGTCTTGGCTGGATAAAAAGCGCCATAAGAGCCGCCGCACGCTACATAATAAACCTGCTTAATTCCTCCGACCTCTTGTTTCCCCGCCACAATTTCTCCAATGATCTCTTTGATGTCCATTGTCGTCTCCTTGTATGATACATTTAGTTTATTGCCATTCCCCACCGGTGTATTGTATTGGAATGTCTTGATGAAATAATAACACATGGTAATACATTAGGCAAGGTCCCCTGGTTAAATAAATCGAATTAAAAAAGGGATGAATACGGGCGGGCGTGTAAAATTTTCTTGCAAATACAGCGGCTTACAGGCTGTTCACTGCTTGTACATATTGTTATAATATAAAGGCAAAGAAATAACACATTATAATACAAAGCTTTTTGGAGGTAAAATAAATCATGGTCGATCATACAGAATCCGCACCTTTATATAAACAGCTGCAAGATCAAATTTTGGACTCCATCCATAACGGCACGCTGAAGCCGGGGGACAAACTCCCGACGGAATTGGAGCTCAGCGAAACCAACAACGTGAGCCGGGTCACGGTCCGCGCCGCTCTCGATTCGCTTACCTCTGACGGATATTTGGTGCGCATCCCGGGAAAAGGGACCTTTATTACGAAAGAGAAGATCAAGAAAAACGTCACGGAGACGATTGGATTCACCGACACCTGTAAGCTGCAAAACAAAGTGCCTGGGGCAAAAGTGATCAAGTGCGTGATTGAAGAGGCTACCGCTGCGGATCAGGAGCATTTGGGTTTAAAACCCGGGGATAAGGTCATTAACATCGAAAGAATCAGATTTGCCGACGAGGTTCCCGTGTCTGTGGAATATACCCGGCTTCCTTCGGCTTTTTCCTTTTTGCTGCAGGAGGATTTGAATCATAAATCCTTGTACGAAATTTTAAGAAACAAGCACAAGATTACCTTTGGCATTTCCCGTAAATATATCGTGATGGAATACGCTTCCTTCGATGTGGCCGCTTACTTAAATATCGAAGAAGGCCATCCCCTGCTGTGCATCCGGAGTACGGTCAGCAGCACGGACGGCCAGAAGATCCATCGTTCCAAACAATTGATCTTGGGGGACAGGTTCGAGCTGATTGTATAATCAAAAAGGCTATTTCGTGTTAATACCGACGAAATAGCCTTTTTTTGATCGGGTTGTTTTCGGGCTGGTTTACAACGTTTCCCATCGGGATCTGAAGAACAGCTTGTAAAGCCGCTTCCAGGCGATTTTGATCAGCATATAGACCGGAATAACGACCAGCATACCGATGATGCCGAACCAATTCCCGCTCCCCAGCACAAGCAGAATCGTCGTTACCGGATGGATGTCCAGCTTTTTTCCAAACACGTAGGGTGAGATGACATTATCCTGAATCTGCTGCGACAGCAAAATAATGATCAGCGACCAAATACCGGTGGAGGGGGACTGAATCAGACCGATGATCACAATGGGAATCGCGGAGATGATGGCCCCGAACAAAGGGATAAAGTTCAGAACGACCGCAATCGTCGTCAACAACAACGCATAGGGCAGCCCAATGATCAGGAAACCGATAAACATCAGCACGCCCAGCGCTGCATTTACGATCACCCGGCCGATAATATAATCGTTTAGCGCTTTGTCCATGTCACGGGCAACGCGAAACACTTCCTTCCGGTAGCGGATCGGAGAGAGCTTGACGAGGCTGCGTTTGAAGTGATGCCCTTCCTTTAGCATGTAGTAGAGCAGAATCGGGAACGTGAACAGCACGATCGCAAATTGGGACACGAAAGAGACAAAACCGCTCAGGTAATTCGTCAAGAAAGAGATCCCCTTGCTCAAGTACTCCGTGAAATTCGCGGCTAACCCGGAATCGGATGGAATAATGGACGAGAGGAAAGGAGTTTCCCCCCATTCCTTCAACTGGGCATCCAGCAGATTCACAAAGTGGGGAATGTTTTGCACCAAATTGAACAATTGAGTTTGCAGCAGCGGCCATACCCCGGCGATAAATCCAATGGCCAAGATCGCCAGGATGACAAATAGGATCAGGATGGCGAGCCCCCGCTTGATCCTATACTGTTCCATGTACTGAACGACGGGGCGAAGCAAATAGTAAAAAAAGCCGGCCAGCAATATCGGAATCAGAATGGCTCCGAGCACGGCCTGCATAGGGAGGAAGAAAGGCCTCACCAGGGAAAACACATAAACGATGGCCAGCAGAATCAAGACGAATTTCGCTCCGCGGGTCCATCTCTCCAGCAAATTCATACACATCAGCACCTAACTTTTGAATTATCGAATACGATATCTCTATTATAACTTTGAATCGACCCGAAAATAAAATCGTACCCAGGGACAACGTCCTTAGGTACGATCGAAAAGAAGCGGATATATTCATGTTCAGCCAATCCCGTAAGCTTCCAGAATCCCGTCCAGCGTGAGGCGTGACGTATCGTCGACCCGGTACTTCGCTTCGCGCAAAGCATCCGGCGACCCGATGCCGACCGAAAACATACCTGCGTCGTTGATCGCTGTGATGCCGGCCTCCGAGTCTTCCACGCCGATGCACGTTTCGTACGGTAGCCCGAAATGATCCGCAGCGTTGACGAACGTTTCGGGATGCGGTTTGCCGAAGCGGATTTGACCGGCGTCGACGATATAATCGAACGCATCGGCCAGGCCGAGCCGCTCCAGAACAAGCTTGGCGTTCCGGCTTGCCGAGCCCAAAGCGAGCAGAATATTGGCGCTCCGGATCTCGTTCAGCAACCCGTCGATCCCCGGCAGCCGATCGCTCGGCCGGATCGTTTCAATCAGTTCCTGATACAGCGCGTTCTTTTGGGTTGCCCACTGTTCTTTTTCACCCGGGGATAGGCGTAGCGGACGGGGAGCGGCCGCGAGAATCCGTTCCAGCGACTCCATCCGGCTCACTCCCTTCAGCCGTTCATTCAGAGCGCGGTCAACCGGGATGCCGAGCTGTTCCCCAATTTGTTTCCAAGCCAGGTAGTGGAACTCCGCCGTGTCCGTGAGGACGCCGTCCAGGTCAAAAATGAATGCCTTCGGTTGCATGTTCCTTAACGTCCTCTCCCTTGCTCAAGCCATTTGGCGCTCAATTCCACCCAAGCGCCGAGGCTGAGCGAATTGACCTGCTCCTCCGGCTTGACGGTCGCATCGCCGAGCGACATGCCGTGCGGCCCTTTCTCGAATAAATGCAGTTCGCACGGTACTTGATATTCAAACAGTTTACTAGCCAATCCAAGCAAGTCGGTAGGCAAAATGACGCTGTCTTCGTAAGTTCCCCAGATAAAGGTGCGGGGCAAATCCCCGTTCACATATTGCAGGAGATTAAGCGACCGCTCTTCCTCTTCAGATAAATTCTCTTTGCCCATCAGGATTTCCCGGATGTTCGGGCCGCGGAAATCCGGAATTAAGCCTTTTTCCATCAACTCGATGACAAACGGCGGGGTTTCCGTCGAACGCGGCTCCAAGGTAACGGCCGGATAACCAAGAATTAACTGGTTCGGTTTGATTTGCTCCGGGGTAAGTCCAATCTCGTCGGTAATCCTTGCATCTTGATAATAAATTCCGAGGCTTAACGCTAAATTTCCGCCGGCGGAAAATCCGGCGACACTGATATCATTCGCATCCACCAGCCATTCGCCGGCCCGCTCCCGGATGATCGACATCGCCTTGGCCAGTTCGCGGAGCGCCGTCGGGAACGGGTTCTCGATCTTAACGGAATAACTCAGCACAAAGGCATGATACCCCATTCTGGCGAATGCCAGCGCCACGGGTTCTCCTTCATTTTGGGAGACGAAGGCGTATCCTCCCCCCGGACAGATCAGAACGGCAGGACGGATCAAATCTTTCCGCTCGTACTCCCCGTTTTCCTGGACGTAGGTCGTCAAGGTGGCCGAGGAATGTTCGAATAGCTTTATCGTTTCATGTATCATCGGTGTTCCTTCTTTCTATAATCGGGTATCCCATTTTCCGCAAAACGGATCGACAGGACTCTTGCCTTTGAATTCCGACCGTCCCACCAGTTTCCGCACCAGCAGGGGCAAGGTATAATCGTTGACCCCATACGTATTGATATAGGTTTTCACGCGGGGAACATCCAGCAAATGATAAGGATTTTCCGTGGAAATAAACAAAGTCGGGATCGACTCCATGTAAATCGGGACATTGATCCCCATCGGATTGATCCATTCGATGCGCACGGTGGTCTGATTTGACTTGGTCGCCAGATTGCACAAGTAAATGATCAGATCGTATCGATCCTTCATCTCCGTAAACGACCCCTGCAGTCCTTCGTAAACGCCGCTCGGTTCGAAACGGGTCACCTCGAAGCCTTCGGCTTCCAGGAGCGGAATGAATGACGCCGCCAGCCCATTCTCTTTGCTATAGCCAAGCGCGTTCGCTTCGCTTTCAATATCGTAGAGCAGCACCCGCTTGTAGCGGTCGCAGGTGATGGGCAGCACGCCGGGTTGTTCCTTCACCAGCGTGATGGACCGGTCGGCGACCTGCTCGGCGATGCTCAAATGCCGCTCGTTTCTCAGAACCGCCGCCGCCGTTTCCGGGGAAGGGAGGTTGTTCTTCCGATGCAGACCTAACGAAGCCTTCAACCCGAGGATCCGCATTACGGCTTCATCCAGCCTTTCCCTTGACAGCAGACCGGTTTCCAAGCCCCGCTTCATGAAGGCGACATCCTCCTCCAGGTTTTTGGTGAAAAGGAACATGTCGCACCCGTTTTCGATCGACTTCGGCACCAGCTCGTTCCGCGGCATCGGAATATTCATGCCCGCCATCGTGGTCGCATCGGTCAGAATCAGGCCGTTAAAGCCAAGCTGTTCTCTCAGCAAGCCGTTCAGCAGTTCTTTGGCGAGCGAAGCCGGCAAGATCTCTTCATCCCGAAGCGACGGATCCAGCTTCTTCGAATATTCGGGCAGCGCGATATGCCCGATCATCACGGTCTTGGCGCCTTCGTCGATCAAATGCCGGTAAATGTCCCCAAACGTGCGGTCCCATTCGTCGGGGGTCAACGTGTTGACGGAGGTCACCAGATGCTGGTCCCTTTCATCCACGCCGTCCCCGGGAAAATGCTTGATGGATACAGCCATTCCCTGCTCTTGAGCCCCTTTGACATAAGCCGCGCCCATGCGCTTCACCCGCTCCGGATCGCTGCCGAAGGTTCGCGTATTGGTAATCGGATTGCGAAAGTTAAAATCCACGTCGACGACGGGCGCGAAAGCGTAGTTCGCGCCAACGCTGCTTCCTTCCAGGGCACAAATCCGCCCCAGTTGGTAAGCAAGCTCCGTGTCGTCGGTGGCCGCGATCGCCAGATTCGAACCGACTTTCGTGCCGTCCTTCGTAATGCCCTGGCCGCCGGCTTCCAGATTGGCCGCGATCAGCAGCGGGATTGGGGCGGAAGACTGCAGCGTGGAAACCGCAGCCATCACGCTGTCCTTATCCATCGAGCGGCACATCAGCCCGCCGACGCCGATTTCCCCGGCCAGTCTTTTTAAGAACGGCTCGTCCTGTTGATAACCAACCATAAAAAACAACTGACCGATTTTCTCGTCCGTCGTCAACCCGTCCAAGGTTGATTTCACCCACTCCAAATCCTCATTACTCAAATGAAACGGCTTCTCTCTCAGCACATTGAAGTTCATCCTATATGTTTCTCCCCTCTCCTCAAGTTCGCTCTTCTATGCGCTCGCCTTGCTCCCCGCTTTGGCCCGGCCCAAGAATGACCGAATCCGTTCCTGATTTGTGGTAAAGGCCATGAATCCGACAATAAACACCCCGATCACGACGCTTTGCAGGGAACTGTTGATCCCCAGCACGACCATCCCATAGGACAGGGCATTCATCCCGAGCGCTCCGGCAAAGATGCCCAGGGACAAGTTCGTGAACTGCGCCAGATACAACCCCATCAACACAGGCGCCATGGAGGAAAACATCAAGGCGGTGGAGCTCAGATTGCCGGCAGGCGAGACCAACACGGTAGAAGCATTGAGAACGGCAGCGATGCCCAGGAGTACGCCGACCACCAAGTAGGTCAACAAGATATTTTTCTTCTCCTTCACGCCCATGTTCACCGCAAGTTTAGGATGGGCCGACAAGGATCTCGTATCGTAGCCGAATTGGGTATGGCTCAGCAAGAAGTAAAAGGCCACCATAATCAGCGCAAGCAAGATATAGATCAAAGGAGGTCTGGCGAAGATCGTCAGGTTGGCATGCATGAACAACTGGGATCCCGAACCCCCGTAGACGAGGCCGGATAAGGCCTCGTACATCATCACTACGCCGAGGGACACGATGAGGGTTGGCACCCGAATCCACAGATAGAGGAGCCCTTCCACCAGACTGAGCAGCACCGCTACACCGACGGTAATCGCCAGCAACATCACCGGCCCCAGACCCAGATCAATCGTCAAATTGCTGCCGATAATGCCGGCAAGCATGATGATAATGCCGGGGGCGAAATCCCATCTTCCGCCGGACAGGGGCAGCGCAATGGCATAGGCCGTAATTGTCGTCAGCACGCTGCCTCTCACAATCCGGTCGAAGGCGCCGGAAGAGACGTAACCCATTTTGCCCATGAGAAGCGTCACGATCAGAATAACGACATACACCGCGATCGGAAAAATGAAGGTTTTCAGCAGGTTCACTGCTTGTTTCTTAATCATGACTTGCATAGTTTCACTCCATTATCCGCTTGCCCGTCAGACTTCTTCCCCAAGCAAGCATGGTTTAATTTCTGGCTGCCTTAATCTCGGCCAGCGTCCGGCTCGTCAGCTCCTGCAGCGAAGCCCAAGTGGCTTCGTCGTTGTACGTCAACATGACGTTCTTCAGCTCGTCGGCGGTCACCGGACCGTTTGCTTTATCCTCCGGAATGATATAGTTTTTGAAGTCTTGGGCCTCTTCGATCGACGTCAAGGTTACATAATTGACGTAACCGTTCGGTTTCCAATCGGCGTAGGTTTTGCCGTTCAGCCGATCGTAAATTTGCGCGAACGCATTGGCGATGACCTGACCGTAGTTGTTCGTCCCGGCCATCAGGACTTTGCCGCTTTCCAGCCCCTCTTCCGTCGTGTCGTTATAGCCAAGCGCCAACAGCGGCGTCCCCGGCTTGGTGCTGTTCAGGATCGCCGGATATACGTAATCCATGCCGGAACCCATCCCGAAAATCGCATCCACCTCGGGGTGATCGGATATCACCTTGGTAACGGCATCCACCGCATTTTCCGGAGCAAACGAGTGGAATTCGGTCGGGTAAACTGTTACCTCTCCCTGGGGATCGAGTTCTTTCATCTTATCGTTAAATCCCTTGATAATGGCAGGAGCATCAACGAAGGCGAATTCCAGGAACGACGTGATCCCGATATGTTTCGCGCCGGCAGCGTAAGCCCGTTCCGCATACTTGGCCCCAAGCTCCTCCGGGTTCTCGCCGAATTGCTTGATGCCGCCCACAAAATAATCGCTGGATACCTGTTCATCAACCTCGGCAAGCGCAACCGCATAATATACACCGGCTTCTTCGGCGAGGCTGACGCTCTGCTCCAGGGCGGTGTCATAGCCGCTGATCACAGCATCGACCCCCGAAGCGAGCAGGTTCTCCAGGCCGCTGATATGCCCTTCTTCGCTGGTTCCCACTGTGGCATAATTAAATTTGACATTGAAGTGGTTCTCCAGATAGGTGCAATAGGCTTTAATCTGCTGGCCTTGGAAATCCGTATAATTGTACAGCATGATTCCGATGGTATATTCCTTTTGGCTTCCGCCCTCATTCCCCTTGGCTCCGTTGCCGTTCGCTCCATTGCCCTTCCCTCCGCAGCCGGACAGAACGACGCCGACCAGCAGCATCATGGCGATCAATGCAAATCCCCACTTTTTGTAATTCATCGATTTTACCCCTTTTCTTTATTTGGATTGGTTTATCTGGGCATAACCTCGCCGGCGGGCCTCCGCAGAAGCAAAAACACAACGATGAGGAAAATCATCCCCTTAACCAGTGAAACTACTTCGGGCGGCACGCCCACCATAACCAAACCGTTATTCAACAGCACCAACGTAATGCTGCCGACAAACGCGGAACTCATTCGGGAACGGCTCCCTCCGTTTAACGCCATTCCCCCGAGAATGAGCGCGACGATGACGTCCATCTCCAGGCCCATCCCCGTATTCTCGCTGATAACCGCCGAGCGGGACAAGGAGAGAACCGAGGCGAGCCCGACCAGAACGCCCGCGAACAGATAGGCGATCACCTTGATCCGCTTCACCCGCACGCCGCTCTGCGAAGCAGCCAGCGGATTATCGCCGATCGCTTTGTTTTGTTTGCCGACAGGCGTCAAGTGAAACAGCACATAGCCGACCGCCCCCACCAGCACCATAATCGCAACGAGCAGCGGCACATTCCTCCCCAACTCTCTTAAGGGGCCGGCGTCGGCCAAAGCAACTTTGGTCACCGAGGTCGACACCTGATAAGTCACGATCCCCCTGCCTGCGATCATCACCGCAAGCGAAGCGATGGCGGCCATCAGACCGAATTGGTTGGCGATCAGCACATTCAGCCCATAACAGACGACGGAGACCAAGATCGCCACAAGAATTCCAACCGCCAATGGGGCTCCCGCATTCATCGTGTAAATGGCGGCCATCGAGCTTAACGCGAGAACTGCCCCTACCGAAACGTCCATTCCGCCATGCGAGAAAATGAAGATGATGCCGACCGATATCGTGAACAAAATGACGAGCTGCTTAAGGATCGTGCGCAGGTTGAATTCGGACAACAAGGCTCCGTCCGTCATCAACGCGAACACCAGCAGCACCAGCACCAGCCCTGCATATTGGATCAGCGCGCTCTGATGGTTCCTAATAAATGATTTCATTTCTTTCTCACCGCCTTGCCTAAATCATGTAGTCGATCAGCATGGATTCGCTCAAATTTTCTTCGCGCCGGAATTCCTTGTTGATCTTTCCGTCTTTCATGATCAGAATCCGGTCGCTCATTCCGATCAATTCCGGGAGTTCCTCCGAAATGATCAAAATGGCGTATCCCTGCTGTTTGAGCGTATAGAGCAGCTGGTACATCGTCGTCTTCACGCCGACATCGACGCCGCGGGTTGGACTGTCGAGGATCAAGATTTTAGAATCGTTTCCGATCCATTTTCCAAAGGAAACCTTCTGCTTATTCCCTCCCGACAATTCCCCGACCCGTTGATTCATTCCGCTTGCCTTGATGTTCAATTCCTCGATTTGCTTCCGGGCGAATTTCTTCTCCGCTCCGGGCAAGACAAGACCGAACCGGGTCAGCTTGCCGAGGGCCGAGAGCACGAGATTCTCCTTGATCGAAGCTTCCATGATCAGCGTTTCCCGGTCCCGATCCTTGGATACGTAACCAACCCGATGGGCGATCGCCGTTTGTACGTCTCTCACCGCATGCGGCAGAAAGATCCCGTCATCGTTCTCCCCATAGACGTTGACTTCCCCCTGCTCCGGCTTCATCTCGCCGAAGATCACCTTGCCCACCTCGTGCATCCCGCTACCTGATAAACCGCCGACACCTAAGATTTCCCCTTGGTACAGCTCGAGACTGATATCATGAAGCGTGTCGGTATGGACGCCGTTCATGCGAACCATCACCTGCTCCCCGCGCGAGGAATCGGTATCGCTTCGATAGTAGTTTCCTTCAATCACCCGGCCGACCATCGACTGTTTGATATGGTTTTCCTCGAAATCGGACCGATCGATCGTCGTGATCAAATCGCCGTCCCGCATCACGGTCAGCGCATCGCAAACCTCCATCAGCTCGGGAAGATCATGAGAGATGAACAGAACCGCCTTATTCCGATCGCGCAGCTTGCGCATCAAGCGATGGATCAGCAGTCTCCCGTCATGCGACAATGCGGTTGTCGTCTCGTCAACAATGAACAACTCCGGGTCGTGATACAAGGCTCTGGCGATCTCGACCAGCTTCCGCTGCTCGAAGCTTAGCGTTGATGCCGGCTGCGAGACGTCCACCTCGCCGAATTCGACAAGCGCGAGCGCTTTCTCCGCCTCCTGACGCATCCGCTTGCGATCGACGAACCCGTTCCGGACGAACCGGCTCTCGTCTCCCAGAAAAATATTTTCCGCAATCGACAACGGGCCGATGGTTCCGGTCTCCTGCACGATCATGGAGATCTTTCTGGCCCGGGCATCCAGCGGGTTTCTGGGAGCATACGGCTCCCCTTCGACATAAATGTCCCCCTCCGTCTTCGGAAGCAGACCGCTGATCATGGCGGAGATGGTTGATTTTCCCGAGCCGTTCTCACCGATCAGCCCGCGGATTTCGCCGCGATAAATTTTCATGCTGACCCGATTCACGGCAACGACCTCATTAAATCTCTTCACGATGTTTCTGGTTTCTAAATAAACGGGTTTGTCCATGTTTACCTTCCTTTAAGTGCGTGTTCAAAAGTCCATGTTAAAAAAGTCAACCTCTATTCCTTGATATCGCTTTCTTCCCGCAGCCCCAGTGTAACATGATTCAAGGATGGGCTATAACTGATCCATTTATCTTCATTAGGGCAAATATTTAACCAATCTTCTGCGCCAAACCTTCTGAATCAAAGCAAAAAGTTAAATAATCCACCTTGGAACAAGCCGTGAAAAACAAAAAAACACGGCGTCAAATCACGTTCATCTCGTTGCGGCCCGTGCCCCTTCGCGAATTCGGGACAAATCATTTTAGCATAGAGAAGGACAAATAATAACTATAGTTTTTAACCTGAGTAGAGCAAAATTTTAACCTAAACATTGATTTTCCAACATTTCACTCTTTAGTATTGTGGATTACATTAATATTTAGTACACTCTGGAAAAAGCAATAAATTAAAAAAACACCCATCAAGGAGTGCTTGACCTTGGAGTTCCGTCATGAAATCATCAACTTTCCCAAGAAACTGCCCATCAAATTTTTCCTGCACCGGATCGGCAACGTCAGCCGCCATTGGCATCAATCCTTGGAGCTGATCGTGGCCATGAAAGGCCAGGTCGACATTAATGTGGGCAACGCTGCTTATCGATTGGGCGCGGGTGACCTCATTCTCATCAATTCCAACGAGGTACATGAGCTGCACTCCGAAGACGCCACCATGGTCGCCCTGCAGATCAAGCTTGAGCTGTTGAAGGAAGTTGTCGTCGATATCAAAAAAATGTACTTCGACTGCAACACCGCCAACACAAATGACCCCGAAGCCTTCAAAAATATCAAACGGATCGTCGCCCAAATCTTGCAGCACAACATCAATGCTTCCGAGTTCGTTGATCTCAAGAACGCCTCTCTCGTGTATGAATTGATCTACGAACTCTGTGCCCATTTCAGCAGCGACGAACCGGAAGCGGCCCTGCAGCCGAAGGAAGGTCTGGACCGGCTGCGGCGGATTCTCGACTACGTCAACAGCCATTACGGGGAACCGATTTCCCTTCAGGAGGTGGCGAAGCAGGAGTTCCTGTCCGTACCTTACCTGTCCAAATATTTCAAGAAGAAATTGGGCCTGTCCTTCAGCGAATATCTAAAGGACCTCCGCCTGCATTACGCAGTGAACGATTTGCTGAACGAATCGCTGACGATCGACAAAATCGCCGCCAAAAACGGCTTCCCCAACGTGCGTTCGTTCGTGACGGCTTTCAGCGAGAAATACGGGGAGCTTCCCAGCGTGTGGCGCAAGAAACATGCGGAAGAGGTATCGGGCAGCATCGAGGCGACGAAGGAAAAGTCGGTCAACTACTATCAGGATGAGCCGCATTCCTATCACGAGGAGATCTCCCGGTTTATCGAATCCAATCTGGGGGAGCCTTCCGTCTATGCTCCGCGGGAGAGAATTTTGCGCAGTCTCACTTCAACGATTCAAATCGACTTGTCGGGCCCGGCCGACCGGCTGAACCATCATTTCAAGAATTTCATCGGGGTCAGCCGCGTCAAAGAAGTTCTCTATGCCGATGTTCAGGAAGCGCTGCGTACCGCGCAGCGGGAAATCGGATTTAAATACATCAAGATGCACGGCTTGCTGGACGACGATCTTATGGTTTACGACGAGGATGCGGAAGGAAAACCTCTGTTCAATTTCCGGCTGATCGATAAAGCGTTCGATTTCCTGCTTTCGGTCGGCCTGAAGCCGCTTGTGCAATTTTCGTTCATGCCGGCGAAGCTGGCGAGCGACTTGTCGAAAACTGTTTTCTACGCCAATATGAACACCAGCCCGCCCAAAGACATGGAGAAATGGAACCGGCTGGTCGAGGCGTTAACGCTGCACCTGATCGGCCGATACGGCACGGAAGAGGTGCGCAGCTGGCTGTTCTGCGTATGGAACGAACCCAGCTCGTCCAACCTGCTGTTTGGCTTCAAGCAGGACGAAACGTTCTTCTCGCTGTACCAAAACACGTACGAGACGGTAAAAAACATCGATCCCGCGCTCCCTTTCGGCGGCCCGGCCGCTTTCTCGACCTATAACAAAAGCGAGGATTGGCTGTTTTCGTTCCTTGCATTCAGTCAAAGCAGCGGCTGCCTGCCTGATTTTATCACGGTTCATTATTACGACATTGATCTGATCTCCCATGACAATCATCTCAGCATGGACAAGCAGCTCAATCTGAGTCCGGTCACCGATTCGTTCAAGCAGTTTATCGATCGGCTCCAGGATCGGCTGCGGGAAGCCAAATTGGCTGATTTGCCGGTGTATATGACCGAATGGAATTCGACGGTTTCGCACAAAGATTTGATGAGCGACACCTGTTTCAAGTCTTCTTACGTGATCAAGAATATTGCGGAAAATTACGACCGTTTGGACTCGTTCGGTTACTGGCTCCTGACCGATCTGCACGAAGAGAACCGGCTGCCCCGCCAAGTGTTTCATGGCGGCCTCGGATTGTTTACTTTCAACAACATCAAGAAACCCGCTTACCACGCCTTTTGCTTTTTGAATAAACTGGGGGATTTCCTTGTGGAGCGGGGAGACGGATACTTCGTAACGAAACAGGCGGACCGTTACCAGATACTCCTATACAACTATCATCATTACGACGATATTTACGCGAACGGGATCTCGATCAGCATCTCGCACAAGGAACGTTACGCGCATTTCCCGAACAAAACGAATCGCGAATTCCGGCTGGAGCTCTCTCCGCTGGCCGGCGATTTCGAAATCAAACATTCCGTTGTGAACCGCACTTACGGCAGCGCCTACGACAACGCGTTGAATCTTGGGCAAACGGAAGAACTCTCCCGCGACGACATCGAATACCTTCGGCGGATATCGATTCCGAAGATCGAGAAGGAGCGGATCTCCTGCTCGGAAGGGCTGACGATTCACGCCGTGCTGGAGCCTTTTGAAATTCGGTTGATCGAAGTATCGAAAATCTATGAACCCGGCCGCAGCCGATCGTTGCAGCAGGCCAATTCGAACGTGGAGGAAATCAAATGATAAAATGGTTTAGAGATCTGAAAGTCATCGTCAAATTCATCGCCTTGTCTTCCGTTATCCTGGTGGCCGCCTTCTCGGTTCTGATCGGCTGGAACCTGAAGGTGCTCGAGAAAATAAGCCTCGATCGGGGGATGCTGGAGGCCGAGAGTACCGGACAAACCTATGCCGATGCAAACGCCAAACTGGTTCAGAAAACGGTGGCCTCGCTGGACTCGCTGCGCTCCATCTTTCTCGATGAGCTTTCGCAGGGAGACCTGGATCGCGGGCGGTTGATCCGCAATCTCGCGAACCTGCTGAACGACAACGCTTCCGCCAGCTCGATGTTTACGGTTTGGGAGCCGGATGCATACGGACGGGACGCCGATTATGCCAAGGATCCGCTCTTTGCCGAGAATGGAGGCCGGCTGGCGACCTTGGCCATCCGCTTCGACAACGGCCAAATCATGCCGGTGCCGTTTGGCGGCCTGGATACCTTCACCGCCTACGAACAGGCCAAAGCGAAGAAACGGGCGATCGTAATGGAACCTTACAATGCTTCGACCGATAACGGGGAGTCGGAACTGTTGACCATGATTTTGCTCCCGATCTTGGATCAGAACGAGCAATTTCTCGGGGTCATCGGCAGTGCGTTCCTCCTGGATACCTTTCAGCAGTCCGCAGAGAAAGAGCATCCGCTCGGCGGCAACGTCTCCCTGCTGTCCCAAGGCGGTTTATACATAGCTAACGGCGAGAATCCCGAGGAGATCGGCCATTCCTTTCTCGCTGACGATAGCCATCGGCGGGTGTTTGAAGAAGTGCAACAGGGCAAGCTGTCCCACGAAAGCGCGGATTCCGGCGGAGAAGCTGTCGTTCGCGCGTTTAAGCCGATCCCGATTGTCGACGATGAGGTATGGTACGTACAGACGGTTATTCCGAAAAGCGAGATTTTCAAAACATATACGCAAAACCGCAACCAATCCCTGGTGATCGGGCTCGCCGCCCTGCTCCTTCTCGGCCTTGGCGTCTGGGTGTTGGCGCGCATGATCGTCATCAACAATATCGGCCGAATGGTCTCCTCCTTGCGGTTTATGGCGGACGGCGATCTAACCCGCTCCGCGCCGGTCCGGTCGAAGGACGAATTCGGGAAGATGACGGAACATCTGAATGAAACTGCGGCAAGTTTACGGGGAATGCTGCGGCATACCTCCGACATCGCCCTTACCGTCAGCGCCACTTCGGAGGAATTGACGGCTAGCGCCGGGCAAACATCGCTGGCCGCACAATCGATTTCCGCCTCCGTGGAAAATGTGGCGGACGGTCTGAAGAAGCAGAATGCCGAAGCGGAAAAAGCCGCCGAGATGATGCGGGAAATGGCCGAAAGCGTCCGGCGCGTGGCCGCCTCGTCCGAAGCGGTGTCCGGATCGGCCGATGAGGTCATCGGGCAGACCCGGCAAGGGGATCGGGTCGTGCGGCAGGCAGTCGGTCAGATGAACGCGATCTCCGAGTCCATGAACGAATCGAACGAAGCGATCCTTCGGCTTAGCGAGCGGTCCGGGGAGATCGGAAAACTGATCGGACTGATCTCCGGCATTTCCAATCAAACCAATATTTTGGCGCTGAACGCTTCCGTCGAGGCGGCCCGGGCCGGCGAACAGGGCAAGGGATTTGCCGTTGTTGCATCGGAAATCCGCAAGCTGGCGGAGCAAACGAAGCATGCGGTAGACCAGGTGCAAGCCGGCATCGCGGAGATTGCCGCGGACACCGAGCAGGCCGTACGACTGATCGGCAACACGGCGGTCGAGGTGGATAAAGGCCTCGGAAGCGTGACGGAGAGCGGACAGTTGTTCGCATCGATTATGAAGGAAATGAGCGAGGTGGGGAACCGGGCGCAGGAAGTTTCGGCCGAGGTTCAGGAAATGGCTGAAGGGGCCGCCCGCGTCGCGGAAGCGGTCCGCCTCGTGTCGGGCATCACGTTGACTTCGACGGACGAAGCTGCGCAGGTGGCGGCCGCCACCGAAGAGCAATTGGCCACGATGCAGGAAATCGCGGCCGCAGCTAGCCACCTGAGCCGTCTCGTTCAGGAGCTCACGGATCAAATGGCTCATTTTAAAATTTGAGTTAATCCCACAAGTGCCTCTGCAGCCCGATTGAGGAAAGCACGAAACAATGGAGAGATTGATATGATCATTAAAATGAATCCAGCTAATATGAAGGATTTTAGTAAACTAAATGAAAGTTTCGTTGTTTCAGGGAGAATCGTACCTACATTTAAAAACAATGTTTGGAATTACACAGTGGAAATGTTTCCTGAACCTTATTTTAAGAAATACGAAGATGATGAAATTGACATTAGTTACATTGAAGAAGAAGATAAAATCGTTTTTTTTAAATACATTGAGAACAATTGTGTCGGTCGAATAAAGATTCGTTCCAATTGGAATGGATATGCATTAATTGAGGACATTGCTGTTACAAAAGAATATAGAAAAAAGGGGGTAGGAACAGCATTATTAAATAAAGCTATGGAGTGGGCAAAGGAGAATAACTATTGTGGTCTTATGCTTGAAACCCAAGATATAAATGTTTCAGCTTGTCATTTTTATGCCAAAAATCAATTTGTAATCGGTGCCGTTGATACTATGCTTTACTCAAACTTTCCTACAGCAAATGAAATGGCGATTTTTTGGTACTATAAATTTTAAGATTGCGTCTGTCCAGATGAATGGAGGGCCAACCATGGGCATTAGGAATTATCTGATAGGAGGCGTTTCCCTCGTTGACGAAAATCCTCCGTCAAATCGAGACAAATGAACGCCAACAACAGTAACGTAAAAACAGGAGAGAAGCGGAAAATCACCGTTTCTCTCCTGTTTTTTTCACCTGATTTTCCAACACTTAACCCGCCTGCTGGCCTGCTGCATCAATTCTAGCCTGCGAGGCGTTCGAGCACTTCTTGCATACTTTTAGCTGTTGCCCTGAACTGGTGTTCTTGACATATAACAGCTTGATTCGTGTGCTTCCGCACACCGGACACGTTCCGCGGCTGCGTGACGGCAGATGCCAGAGCGATTTGCCACGTTTATTTTTGGCCATTCCTTATCACCTTCAACGACAGAATGAGTTCATTTCAACAATTAGAAGAACTTCTTTTGTTCCCGATCCTCTTTCAGGATTTCCACCGCTTCGCGGAACCGCAAGCTGTGCACGATTTCGCGCTCCCGCAGGAACTTCAGACTGTCCTGGATATCGACGTCGTCGGTCATGTCGATGAGCCACTGGTATGTAGCCCGCGCCTTCTCCTCGGCCGCGATGTCTTCATACAGATCGGCGATCGGATCGCCTTTGGCCTGGATGTACGCCGCCGTCCAAGGCACCCCTGACGCGTTCTCGTAGAAGAGCGCCTTATCGTGGTTCACATAATAAGGGTCCATTCCGGCCGCCTTCAGCATCTCCGGCGTCGCGTCCTTTGTGAGTTTGTAGACCATCGTTGCAATCATCTCGAGATGGGCGAACTCCTCCGTCCCGATGTCGTTCAAGAGCCCGATCACCTTGTCGGGAATCGTGTATCTCTGATTCAGATAACGCAGCGCCGCCGCCAGCTCCCCGTCCGCACCGCCATATTGCTCAATCAGCAATTTGGCCATCCGCGGATCGCATTTGCTGACGCGTACCGGGTATTGCAGCTTCTTCTCATACACCCACATATCGCCTGTTTAACCTCCTTTAACTTCCCCTCACGGATTGAAGGCAGGCATGAACTATACCTGCCAAGGCCATGGGCTTTGCGACCACTCCCACGGGAATTTCGAATAAGCTCGACCAAAATTCTGCAACGGGCCGTAAAGCTGCTGAAAATGGTTCGCCAGCTGCGTCCGTTCCTGGGTCAGCTGATTGAACTGCTGAATCGCCGCCAGATCATCCGGATGCGTATCGAGGTACAAATTCAGCTCTACCAGCACAAAGTCAAGCGCCTGCAGCTTCTCAAGCATCTCGTAATACTGCTGATCGAACGGTTGCTTGTTGGGATTTGTCGTCATGGGATCACCGTCCTTTTCCCCATTTGGATTCATAAGGACTGTACAAAGCTGGCCATAACGTGCCGTGTCTTAGGGCGTCCATCGGACTAAACTGCGGTAAATTCGGGGGCTGAAAGTGGATAAACAGCTGCGGAGGGGTGCTGTAGGTTTTGTGCGTAATCGGCGGACAAGGGTCGAACGGGCCAATAAACGGGGTCCACACACGTTCCTGAGGATGGCTCAAAAGAAACTTCCTCCTTCTTAAAAACATGGTCATGCAGGCGAAATCGCCAATTTTTCCCTGCATCCTACCACTAACATATGACAATCGCCCAAATAATGAACCGGAGACGGCACAATTTCACAAAAAAATAACGCCGTCCCCTGTTCCCGGGGCGGCGTTATGCAGACGGACCTAGCTTGTCCGTTTATTTTATTCCGCTTCGATCTCCTCATCCGGCTCCTCGATAACGAGGCGGATGACCTTGACGCGCGTGATGCGCAAGCGGCTGGCTTCCTCGACCTCGAACAGGAAGCGGTCGACCTGCTTTCTTTTCCCCTTGGCCGGGGTTCCTTCCAGCTCCTTAAACAACCAGCCGCCGATCGAATCGACTTCCTCGTCTTCGATTTCGCTGCCGATAAGATCATTGACCTCTTCGATCAACAAGCGGCCGTCGACCGAATAGACGTCATCCGTCACCTTCTCGATTTCCGAGCGTTCGTCCTCAAATTCATCGTGCAGATCGCCAACGATCTCCTCGAGAATCTTCTCGGCGGTTAACAAGCCGGCCGTTCCGCCGTATTCATCGACGACCAGCGTGACCTGGGAATGCTTCTTCTGCATCAGACGGAGCACCTGGCTGATCTCCATCGATTCCGGCACATTCAGAATCGGGCGAACCATATCCGCCAAATGGAGCGGCTTCTCCGGATCGGGCAGCAGCAGGTCTGTCAGATGAACGAACCCGATAATCTGATCCTTGTCTTCAACGGCGACCGGGTAGCGGGAGTGCTTCGTGCTTGCCACGATCTTCATGTTCTCCTCCCAGCTCAGGTTCGTGTACAGGCAGTCCATATCCGTCCGCGGCAGCATCACTTCCCTGGCCAGCATATCGGAGAAATCAAAGATATTGTCCACCAGCTTCATCTCATCCTTGTCGATCACACCGCTCTTGGCGCTCTGATCCATCAGGATGCGGATCTCTTCCTCGGAATGAGCCGCTTCGCCTTCGCCCGCAGGTTCGATGCCGATGAGCCGGAGCGCGCCGTTCGCCGCCGTATTGAGCAGCCAGATCACCGGCAGGAACAATCGGTAGAACATCAGCAACGGCCACGACAGCCACAGGGAAGTCTCCTCCGACTTCTGGATCGCCAGGGATTTCGGAGCAAGTTCCCCCATCACGATATGTAGAAAAGTAATGATCGCAAAGCCAACCGCCACCGATATCGTGGAGATCAGCGTTGGATCGGTTGCGCCCAACTGATGCATCAGCGGTTCGATCAACAGCTCGGAAACCGCCGGTTCCCCGACCCACCCGAGCCCCAGTGACGCGAGGGTGATGCCAAGCTGCGTTGCTGACAAATACGTATCCAGCCGCTTATTGACCTTCAGCGCATAATTCGCTCGCCGATTTCCCTCCCGAGCCAGCTGCGTAAGCCGGGATTGGCGTACCTTGACGAGGGAGAACTCGGCAGCCACAAAGAACCCGTTCAAAAAAACGAGGATAAGGACGATCATCAAATTCCAGATCAGCTTGCCGATTTCAAATTCGGTATGACCATCGGGTGACACAGGCATGTCATACGCCTCTTTCCTATAAAAATTAGAGTCGGGGTTTGAGCACCGAGCAATGTAAATGGACGGAAGGCCCGACTGAATTCAAGATTTGACGTCGAATTTCTGCATTGAATGGGCTCCTGATCATAAGTTTTTGGCTTTTCGCGATTTAAAATCCGTATCAGGATAATACATGTCCGCAACCAGCAGATTCGGGCCGCAGCAGCCGGCTGCATCGCAGTAACAATTGACCTTCTGGTTCAAAGGATGCTCCGTCAGCCAGCGGTCGAAAATTTCGTCCAGCCGTCCTTCCCGCACGTTGCCAAAGGCCGGGATGGCGGCAAAATCCGTGACGTATACCTCCCCGGTGAACATGTTCACATTGACCCGGTTCCGACCGTCAGGGTCGTTGCGGACTGTCACGTTCGGCTCTCTCCGCAAGCGGCGCAGCAGCTCCAGGTCTTCCTCGCTCCCGTTGCAAGCGAAGAACGGCAGCGTTCCAAACAGCATCCACACCTCGGGATCCCGTGCGTCCAGCAGCGAATGAATCGCCGCCCGCATCTCGCTTAACGCCAGCACGGGCAGTCCTTCGGCGAAATCGGCCGCGTACATCGGATGGACCTCATGCCGCTTGCAGCCCATTTCTAGGATCATCCGGTGAATCTCCGCAAGCTTCCGGTGCGTGCGATAATTGATCATCGATTCGGCGGAGATGAACATGCCCGCCTCGCTGAGCCTGCGTGTATTTTCAATCATCGTATCGTACATTTTATAGGCGACCTCCGGCTTCACCGGGTGCCCGCTGCGGGCGAAGCCGATCTCATGGAAGTCCCTTTCACTGGTATAGTTGAACGAGATATGCATGACGTCCAAATAAGGAAGCAGCTGCTCGTAACGTTCGTAGTCCAAAGTCAAATTGGAATTAATTTGCGAACGAATTCCCCGCGCCTTGGCATATTTCAGCAGCGGAAGGATCTTCTCCTCTACGGTTTGGCGCCGGAATGTCGGCTCGCCGCCGGTGATGCTGATCGTCTGCAAATGCTCGACCTCATCGAGCGCCTTCAAGATCAACGGCAACGGAAGCTGCTCAGGTTCTTTCAGCACCAGGCTGTCGCCTACCGCGCAGTGTTCGCACCGCATATTACACAGATTCGTCACCGTCAGCTCGACGCTGGTTAAGGCATGGCGTCCGTATTCACGAAGGGACCGAATCGGATCCCACGGATCATAACTTGGGCTGATCGGCTTTTCGGGGCGATCTATCATTTTCGTCTGCTTGCTCATCATCTACCTACCACCATTTCTATTCCGTCCACTTCCGCGATCACGATGGACAGCTGGACGGACAAATCTACTTCATAAGGCGAGGAAATCTCTTGCCCCCGCGGGTCCAACAGAACCCGTACAACCGGCCGCTGCGGCATATGACCGTGGATCTTCGAGACGACGCCGGTTTCGCCCGTGCTCAACTTCACGGTCATCCCGATCGGGTAGATCGCCACCCGGTCGCGGAACAGCTCCAGCTTCGATTTCTCGTACCAATGGCCGCAGCCGGTATACAACACTTCCAGCGCTTGATGCGGGAGCATCGCTTGCCGGTACGTCCGGTGCGTTGTCATCGCATCATAAGCGTCCGTAATCGCGATCCAGCGGGCATATTCATGGATTTCGCTGCCCTGGATGCCGCGCGGATACCCGCTGCCGTCCATTTTCTCATGGTGCTGGTAGGCGCAATGCGCCGAGATCAACGGGATCCCCGGCTCATCCTTCAGCATTTTAAAGCCAAGGTCGGGATGCCGCTTGATCATCTCGAACTCCTCGTCCGTCAGCCGGGACGGCTTGGTTAGCAGTTCAAGAGGAAGCTTGGTTTTGCCGATATCGTGCAGCAGTGCCCCCAGGCCCAATACGGTCAGTTCGTCTTTCGTATACCCGTGAAGCTGACCAAGCAGCAACGTATACACACAGACGTTCAAGGAATGACGGTATAAATAATGATCCATGCTGTTCATATTCATCATCATGATCATCGCGTCATCCCGGGCACTGAGGTCGTCCAATATCGATTCGATCAAGCCGGAGAAGGCTTTGCCCAGATAAGGATAGGCGACATTCTTCACATTGGGAGCGGCCCACTTGCGGAAGTTTGTCCGAATCTCGCTAAGTGCGCGGCGCTGCGTCTCCTCTTCGATCATCTCGGGAATCACCAAATCATCCGTGCGGGGATCGGCCACGTAGACAAAATCCAACCCATGGGTTTTCAGCCTGCGGATGATCGCATCCGACAGCTCCGCATTTTCAGACAACAGGATAATCCCGTCCTCATTATAAATCTTTTTCCCTAATTTCATTCCAGCCTGCAGCGAGGCGACTGGGATTAACCGCATGACTTCCACATCCGTCTCTGTTTAGGTTTTCTATATGTATCTGGAATCAGCGGTCGGTATAGAACACCACTTGCCTTTGAAGCGGGTCAACGCATGATGAAGATCCAGAACAATGCCGCTAAAATAAATCGATAATACGCAAAATGGCGAAGCTTCACCTTTTGAATCAGCTTTAAGAAGGCCAATACGACCAGATAAGCCACCACGAAAGCGACCACGAATCCGATCAGGAAGTACCCGATCGTATCGGAGGTCAAATAGCGGTAAGAGTCCAGCATCTCATAACCCGAAACCGCGCACATAATCGGAATGGCGATAAGGAACGAGAAATCGGCGGCCGCTTTGTAGCTGGTGCCGCTGAGCATTCCTCCGGCGATGGTTGAACCGGACCGGGAGAAGCCGGGCCACAAGACGGAGATACACTGATATAAGCCGATCAGCAACGCCTGTCTATAGGTAAGCTGATCCATTTCAGGCGCGGTGATCGTCGCTTTGTTCTTGTTGTACCATTCGGCAAAGATCATGAATAGGCCGCCGACCACCAGCGCCCACAACACCGTTTGGGAGCTGAACAGGCTTTTGATATGATCGCGGAAGAAATACCCGATGCCCAGCGCCGGAACGATCCCCAAGAGAATATGGATCAAATTGAGCCGACCCTTCGGCGCGTTGCGGTCGACCACGGTTACTTTTTTGCTCAGGCCAAGCAAATTTGCAATCCGCTCACGGTAAACCCAGGCCATCGCCAGGATCGCGCCCAACTGAATAACGATTTCAAAGGTTTTCATTTCCGGCGACTGATCATCGTACCCCATAAGCTTCGCCGTCAAGATCATGTGTCCCGTCGATGAGACCGGAATAAACTCGGTTAACCCTTCCACTATCGCTAAAATAATCGAGACAATAAGACTCATTTGTTCCTCCTGATCGAGTATGACGTTGCGCTATAGTTATTCTACTTTTTTCCACCGGGATTGAAAACACGTTTCCACCGCACCGGCGGTTTGCAATTCGAGGCGGAGCAGGTCGCGCAAAAATTCAGGAAGCATATAACGCTTCTCCGTTCCGCTCTTCAAGCGTTCGTAACCGACGCCAAACGTAAACATATCCAGCGTGCCAACGAGATAGGTTCGATCGCTCCGCAGCCGCTCGCCCGCCACGCTTGCCCGGACAATTCGCTTATAGGGCGGCGCACCGGGGTCATAATCAATCTCCAGGCCGTCAACACAAATGCCGCCAAGTACCTTACCGCGAAAGCCAAATCCCATAATGGGTTTGCCCGTCTTCTCTTCAAGCAGCGATTCCTCCAGGCTGGCCAGAATATCCTCACCGGACACCTGCATCGTGCAGGGATTGATCGGAGAAGGGCAACGCTCGTGCAGCATTCCCTCGCTGATTTCGCCGGCCGGCAGTCCGGCCAGCAACTGGCCGCTGTTCACCAGAGAAAATTCGCTGCCGGTATGACGGCGAACTGCCTGCGCCAGCAGATTGCCAAACGGCGATTCCGCTTGATACGATACCGGAAGCTCTCGCTCCGTCACGGCGACCGTACGGTTCAACCGGAGTTTGGCCGCTTCCCGCTGCAGGGCGATGGCCGTCTCCACCTGCTTCTCCTTCGGCCCCTCCCTGACGGGGAGGCATACGGCGTCCATCGCCAAGCGGCCGGTCGCGAGATCCCGACGGACCTCAACCTTGCCCAGGTAATTGCCGAATTTCCCCGCAGCCGTAATCAGCGTGGACCCGATTCGCAACGGCTCCTCCAGCAAATGGTGCGTATGGCCGCCGATAATCAAGTCGATCCCGGGGACCGCCTCCGCCAACTGCCGATCCATCGGCAGGCCCAGATGCGACATGACGAGGATGAGATCCACCTCGCCCCTCAACTGCTCTACATCCCGGGTGATCGTGTCCAGCGGGTTTAAGGACTCCAGCCCCAGCAGCTCGTAGAAATCGGCAAAAGCAGCCGTCGCCGCCACCAGCCCGATCTTGAAGCCGTTCTTGTGCACGACCAGACGGCCGTGCATCCAGGCCGGCGGTTGTCCAGTCCGCAGTTCCACGATATTGCCGCAGACTACAGAGCTATGCAAGCCGGCGTAAGCTTG
Source organism: Paenibacillus phocaeensis (assembly GCF_900021165.1). Classification (GTDB taxonomy): domain Bacteria; phylum Bacillota; class Bacilli; order Paenibacillales; family Paenibacillaceae; genus Fontibacillus; species Fontibacillus phocaensis. The sequence goes on from NZ_FCOQ01000032.1 coordinate 35,090, forward strand.
GCCCAGCAGTTCCGGCGTGAAGGTCAACCCTTCATTATTGCCGATCGTTACGGCATCGTACCCCGTCAGGTTAAGCACGTCCACATTGGCCTGTCCCAAGGTTCCCTCGGTTTCGATCGCCGCCCGGTCCATATGGTCGCCGATGTCGAGAAGGAGCGTGGAAGCCGGCGCTTCGTTCCGCAGCTCATGGACCATCGCCGCGATGCGCCCCATCGTTTCGAAATGGCTGTGGATATCGTTGGTGTAGAGTATCGTTAACGTTTCCGGGTTCGTCTCCGGCATCTGAACTGCCCCCTTGCTCTCTCAATCTATTCGGCCTATTCTAAATTTTAGAGTTCATTGTGTATTATATACCTTAAAATTGATCGTTGTCTTGTTATAATGTATATTACTTACAAACCATTCCGAGGAGACTCCTATGCTTATTCAAATTGCCCTTTTTGCCGGATTGGCGGACCGGATCGGTACGTCCCATCTTCACTTTGCCTATCCGTATCCGGAACAGCCCGTTACGGCCGCTTCATTAAAGGAAGCGCTGGCTGAAGCCTATCCCGATGCAGCCGCGTTGATCGCCGCCTCCTTCGTAGCCGTCAATCAGGAGTACGCTGCAGGCGATACGCCAGTCCACGAGGAGGACGAAGTCGCGTTGATCCCGCCGGTATCCGGCGGAGAATCAACCTCCCGCCCTCATTCCGCGGCGTCGGATGAGGATTGGTTCATCATCACGGACGAACCGCTGTCAGTGGAAGAGATTACAGCCAAGGTCATCGCTCCCGATCACGGGGCCGCGCTGACGTTCACCGGGACAACCCGGGAATGGACGCAGGGACAGCGAACCGTCCATCTCGAATACGAAGCCTATGTGCCAATGGCTTTAAGCAAGCTGCGCCAAATCGGCGCTGAAGTTGCGGAGCGCTGGCCAGGTACCCGCTGTGCCATCAGCCACCGCATCGGTCAGGTCGATATCGCTGAAATCAGCGTGGTCATCGCCGTATCCGCCCCCCACCGAGCCGGGTGCTACGAAGCCAGCCGCTACGCGATTGAACGCCTCAAGCAAATCGTTCCGATCTGGAAGAAGGAGATTTGGGAAGACGGTTCCGAATGGAAGGGCCATGGACTTGGGCCTTGGGACCCTCGCGTGCCGGGAGAACACCTCCTTTCGGATGATTGACATCGCAGAAATTCCATTGTCAACCCAATTATTTCCTGATATGATTAAGGAAAATTGGAAGAGTATGAGGTGTCATCGTCCTTGAAAGTACATATTATGGAACTCAGTCCAGGCGACCGTCTCCAACATGACGTATTTAATCATTTCGGTGTCTTTGTTTTGCAGAAAGGCTGCGAATTGAGCAGCGATTCCATCGTTAAATTGATGCAGCACGGAATCGACTATGTAGATATCGAGCCGCAAACCATGGACGCCGAATTTCCTGCAGATCCTGCCTTCCGAACCAAGTCTTACTTGGACGGAGCGGTCGACGGCTTTCAGGAGCTATTTTTGGAAGCGCTAACTCAAGGGACGATCAACGAAGCGAAAGTGGATCAGCTCCTCGAACCGATGATTTCGGAGCTGGATCATCAGAAGGACGTCGTCTCCTTGCTGCTGATGATCGGCGATGATGACAATTATACGTACCATCACTCCATGCAAGTCGGCATGTTATGCTATTATATCGCTTCCTGGCTGGGGTATACCAAAGAGGAAGCCTACAAGGCCGGGAAGGCCGGCTATTTGATTGATATCGGCAAGAGCAGGGTGCCGCAGACCATCTTGAACAAACCCGGAAAGCTGACGCCGGAGGAGTTCGAAGAGGTGAAGCGCCATACCGAATACAGCCACGAGATTATTCTGAATTCGACGGGGGACGAGCTTTCCGCCCTGGTGGCGCTCCAGCATCACGAACGGGAAGACGGCAGCGGTTACCCGCAGGGCTTACGCGGGAAGGAAATTCATCCGTTTGCCAAAATTGCCGCCGTTGCCGACGTCTACTCGGCGATGACTTCCAATCGGGTGTACCGTTCGAAGCAAGAGCTGCTATCGGTGCTGCGCGAACTCAACAGCCTCAGCTTCGGCAAGCTCAGCCCGGAACCTACGCAAGCGCTGATCCGCCATTTGCTGCCGAACTTTATCGGCAAGAAAGTGATGCTGAACTCCGGCGAGATGGGTTCCATCGTCATGACCAACCAAACGGACTTCTTCCGGCCGCTCGTCAAAACCGATTCCCGGTTCGTCGACCTGTCCAAGGAACGCGAAACCTCCATTGAAGAAGTTTATCTATAATACGAAATCATTCTCCCGGGCCGGACGGACCCGGGTTTTACTTTTGCCGCCGAAGTTGGGATATCGATTCCTCCATCTCCACGCCCGCCCAGCCAACCGCCGCCTATCCGCCATACACTAGCAGAAACAACGGAAGGGGTGAAGGAATCATGCCAAATTACCGGATCATCGTAGATTTATCCGATCGGATGCTGTATTTGCTGGACAACAACAGCGTCGTTCGCGGATTCCCGGTCGGGATCGGCAAAATGCTCACGCAAACCCCGGAGGGAACGTATACGATCGTGAACAAAGCCCCGAACCCCGGCGGCCCGTTTGGCGCTTACTGGTTGGGCTTGTCCAAGCCCCACTACGGGATCCACGGAACCAACGATCCCTCTTCGATTGGCGGAGAAGTTTCCCACGGTTGTATCCGAATGTACAACCCGGACGTCATCGAACTGGCCGGGATCGTGCCGATCGGAACAAGTGTGACGATACGGCAATAGGACCGGTAGAACAAATAACGTCCCTTAGTTCCGTTAACCGTGAACCTGCGCTATCCCCCACGCCGGCCGGATTTGCAACTTAAAAAAAGGAGAGGACCCGTTAAGGTCTTCTCCTTTTGATTTTGCCGCTCTGTTACCCGATCGAGCCTTCCATTTCTACATCAAATGAGCGAATTAAACGCATAAATCGCACAATTATTACAACTCAACGCAAACAAGCGTTCTTATTTTACGTAATTTTTCTCCGTTTTCGCATGAATCGGTATCACAAGTGGTATCAAATTAGAGGGATCGAGAGGAGCTATTAAAATGGAACTTAAAGACCTATCCCCCGGCCAACTCGTCCGGATCACACCACCCCACCCGCACGCCGGGAGAAGTGGCCGTGTCCTCGAAGTAGGTACTTTTAAACTACTTTCAGGTGGAAAACTTATTGGAGCCAAAGTCGATATCCGTGAAGCTGGGTTGTTGATCGTATCACCGGAGCACTTGGAGCGAGTCGAGCCGGACCCGATATCTCCTGGCTGGGCGGAGATAGACATATAAGGAAGGATTTAGGTGAGTAAATCAGAATTAATCATAGTAGAGGGACACCAACAAATCAAAGTATGATTAATTAAAGGAGTGTACTGTATTATGAAGTTTGGAATGCGTAAACCAAGTATTAAGAAACGAATCTCCGCCCGCACAAGCATCAAGCGTCAGATTGTTCATAGGGCTGGAATTAAGATGCCCCGTGGTTACGGATGGTTAAGGAATCCAAAGAAGGCTGCTTACAACAAAGTCTATAACAAGACAACTTTTGATATCTTCAAAATGATCAAAAAGATGTTTAAATGACAAAATGCCTCGCCAGCCCATAAGGCCAGCGAGGCTCTTTTGCTACCGGTGCTTCCGGATTTTAGAATATTATATCCTATTTTTTGGTAGCCCGCAATCCAATAGCCAGTGTTCTCCACCCCTCAGCCGTAAACTCCGGCTCACTGATCAGTCCGCCCAGGTCCGCCGAGCCAAACTCCTGTACAAACCACTTCGGAGCCGGGATCTTCTCAACCGCTTTTTCCAACTCATTCACACGTTTTTCAAGCTTATCAAATGCCGCCTTTTCTGCTGCTGTCATACTCTCGTCCTCCTTATTGATTTTCGCCAACGCCTTCGCCATGGCCGTCTCTGTCGGTTGCTGACCTGCGCGGTATTGGGCCGTTGTCAGGCCGAAGCACATTTCAAAGTGGGGGTAATCCTTGAAGCTCGTCCAATCCCCGCCCCACGCAAAGCCAAGCGCTTTTGCAATCTCCACAACGATCATCCAGTCCCGACCAACTTCCCAGGACACGGATTTCCCATCTGGTTTCAACAAGCAAAAGTCGATCGCCACGCCGAAGTTATGGAAGCTGTATCCGCCGCGGGCGTTGGTCACGATTTGCCCGGGTTTGGTTCGGCCCTGTGCGTAAAGCGCGTCCTGTTCAGCGATTGTCCGAAGCCCCTGCGTGATCAGGATCGGCACACCACGAGCAAATGAGCGCTCAATCAGCTTCTCCGTAGCTAACCGAACAATGGGATGCAGCCCTCGCAACTTGGATTCAGATTTACTCTTTACGTACTCCAGAGTCAGCATCTTCTACGCCCCCTTTTCCTTGTAAAATAGCAATTGCTTTACGAAGCCCCGGTGGAATCGGTGCACCAAGTCGGCCGGCATTTTCAAGCAAACTTAAAAGCTCGTTGGAGAGGTAAAAGAAAATTGCTGCATCCCGAAATAAATGGGCGTTACCAAGGGCTGAGTCTACCAAGTGTGCCACGGCAACAATCGCAAAGATCATCACCTTTTTGGCGATCCCCCAGCCTCCGATCCGGCTGCTTAGTTTACCCTCTTGGGCAGCTGCCGCCACTCCTGAAATATAATCAATTACAACAAAAGCCAACAATACATTAAGCAATGACGACCAGCCCCCAAATAGAAATGATGCGGCTGAGCCGCCAATAGCGATGACACCTTTGATTACGTTATCCACCTTTATCATCCTTTCAAATGTAATAGCCCCCGGATCGGCTCCGAGGGCATAAAAAATACGCCGGTTAGGCGCTGATTTGTGTAACGTCTTTACTTCTAAACATTCTGATCATTGTCAACACCCTTCTTATCTTTTTTTTATGCGTAGTTTATTGTGCCTATTATTGCCGCAATTGTATCGTCATAAGTTGTGCCATACTCGTATAAAGCACCTATCCCGAACTCAAGAGGATGATCAATAAACGGAGGTAAATTCGAGGCACGATAAACACCAAGAGTCACGTCCCGAATTGTCGCAGTTCTATTTACTAGGTCAAAGGTCATAAGCGAAAGATAAAAAACTGTTGCAGTTTCGTAGTAACTCCACGTTTCTCCTGTATCTATATTCCGAATGTATACATAAGAGTATCTTGTACCCCCAAGATATCTCATAAAGCTATCCGATAGAGAATTTGCCTTAAAACTAAAAAACCGGCAGCCTGCAGGAATGTTCAAAACCGGCACTCTGCCGGAGTACGGGTTAGGAACAGGTGGCCCTATAGACGCATTCACCGCAGCCGAGCCCGCTAGACTTGGCTTTATCTGCCCAATCTTCCCCGCCAATTGTCCAAACGTATCGCTGCCTGATGCCGGTACGCCTTTGCCAGTGATAGCGGCAGCGACCGCGTTTTTTCCATCACTGACATTTGTAAAAAGCTCGTTGATCGCGGCAACCGTATTGCCTTTGGCCGTTGTGAGCAAGCTAGGCAGTGAGCCAACCGCATTATCCACGGTATCCTTACGAGCAATATCGTCCGCCGCTGATGGGGCTGCTATTTTTGCCCGGCCGGCGGCGTCGCGGATTATAAGACGATTCGCAGTAGCTGCAGATACGGCCCCATGAGCCGTTGTCAACGCTGCGTGTGTACCCAACGCGTCATTAACCGTTTTTACTGCTAACGGCGTAGCAGCTAAGGTTTCGTTGGAGCTGTTTGAGCTGCTGGATAGCTGCACGATCCCTGGAGTGGTCAGACTTGCGGGCGGGATCTCGATGTTATCAACGTCCTCGCGGAGTTGGTTAACCTCTCCACCAAGCTCATTTAAGTCTGCAGGCTTTACTATGTCATTTAATCCCCAATCTGTTTTAGCCATCAGGCTCCCTCCTTAATATCAACTGTCTGCAAAATAAGCGTATCCGAGGTAATCGGGATGTACACGTCGTTGCTGCTGATCAAATGATTGGTGCTGTTTTTAAGCTCGATTTTGGTGACCACCGGCACCGCACTAGCAGGTACAATATACTGCATCCCTACCGTGGCCCCGGTAACCGATTTGACCTCGAACGTATCAATTTCGTAAGTCCCGTTAAGGACCACCTTGGCAATCTTGCTATCTACCAAGTCGGCAACTTCCGATAAAAGCGTACTTGCGATCATTTATAGACCACCTCCATACCTAAGTCGGCAAACGGTTTTTCGCCAAGCCGCCAACTGCCGTCCAAACGATAGTTCCAGCTCACCGACCGCATCTTGATTCGCTCTCTAAGCTCGATCGTGTCCTGCAGGGAGGTATGCTGCTGATAGAGCATATTGGCCGGCTTTGTGACCTTCACCGTTCGTTCGACCTCCTTAAATAGGGCAGCGTTGTCGATATTTGTGGTAACGGTCAAGATAAAGGCTTGCGGATCCGCGCTTACGATCGTCAGCCCTGCACCGACCAAAAAGTCCAGCCGTTGCTGCAGGTACCGTACCGTAAAAGGCGGCTTGGTCGAGTACCGATTGATCAGCCGTTTCCGCCGAAACTCCAACGTCTCCGTTGTCGGATCCGCCTGGATGCCGAGCAGCTTCTCTCTTCGCCGGATCGCTTGTTCGGACGCATCGGTCACAAACTGGTCGTCAAACAGCGTCTTTACGGCCTGCTCGGCGGATATTACCTCCTGAGCTTCCGTGTCGGTCAGCTCCACGAAATCGATAACATCGTGGTAGATGTCCGGCAGGTATTCCAGCAGCCTATTCATTGAGGCTCACCGTCCCCATGATCGGGATCTGCTCGTCCGTCAGTACAACATTGGCCGCGCCGCCGTTAAGCTGCGTCCCGGTAATATCGACTACGCCCGGCACGGTCAGGATTCGCGACTCAATCTGTGCGGTACGTACGACGATGGCTGACGAGTCGGCCCAAGCCTGCCGAAGCGACAGCAGATAAGCTCGGATCGCCTCCTCCACGTCACTCTGTACCTGGCCGATTGTCGTTCCTGCGGTAAGCGTCAGCGTGGCCGCGACATTGATCGTAACCGCCTGCGCACCGGTGATGGTGACCTGGTGCCCGATCGGCGCCAGGCCGATACCCTGACCGCTGTTACCTACCGGGTCGATCTGCGTTTGCACCTCGTCAATCAGCGTAGAGGATGGAGGGTTAAAGTCAGACGCAATGATCGTGCATTTGACCGTACCGCCCCCTGACCAAGTCGGGAACACCTTAACGCCGCCGACGCCGTTAATCGCGTTGATCTCCTGCTTGTAGTCCGCGACGTTGCCGCCAAAGGCCTGCTCGTTGATGGCTGACGTGTAGCGCTGCCGGAGCGACTCGTCCGTTTCGGCATCATCCCCCGGCACCAGCACATCGGCCAGCTCCGCCCGCGCCAGTCCCTCGATATAATCGATCGGCAGCAACGCCCCGAAGTCCTGATTACCGATGACGCCGACCGTCTCGCACTCCAACAACCATTGGCCCGCAGCGATCCGGCTAATAGCGATATAGTTGAGATCGCCGAGTGAAAACCGGCTACCAACAGGCACATCCATTGGCACGTCACCAGACGCAAAAAACAAGCCTTTGCGCCTTGCCTTTGTCGCAGGCTCCCGGTTAATGCCAAACTCGGCCGTGCGGCGCTCCAGATACTCGCCTGTTGCTGTGTCAGCAAAGGAAAGGTTAAGGTTGATGTCTAACTCCATGTAAAGCTGTGCGAGCTCAGCGGCTGCAGGAGCCACAGCATCATAGATAATGCTCCCGGGCCTCTTGTCAACGCTGTCTGGCACCCGGGCCAACATCCGATTAAGGATCACTTCAAAGGTTTGCCCCTCATACACTCGCGGTTACCTCCTCCTTAAAATCTCCGTAAATAGACACCACCGTAAAGGTTACCAGGGCCTCATCACCGGTGATGTTGATCTGCATATCCGCGATCTCAGATATACGGTCATCCTGCAGGAGGGCTTCCCGGATCCTTCGTTCAATCTCCGACCGGACATACCCTTGGCTCCTGCCCTGCAGGCTGCTGATCTCGCTGCCATAGTTGGCATCGTAGATCAGATGAGCAAACCGGTCTGTCCGCAGAATCTTGTAGACGGCCTGCCGGACCGCTTCCAGCCCATCCACCATACCCGTCGCCTTGCCCGCAGCAAAGTCAATGCCGTACGTCCGGCTGGTTTGCTGCGTCTCCGCCGCGTCCTGTATAGATCCACCAATCGGTATCATTCGCCCACCACCTTATCCAAGACAACGTACTTCTGGCCACCCTGCACCCGGAGCAGCAGCACGGTATCGCCAGCCTTGAGCCCTTCCCGGATTACGACTTTCTCCGTCAGAGCCTCCCCGGTATCCTCGCTGCTTGTGGTATGCTTGTGCTTCAGATCGACTTCGTAGCGGGTCAACTGCTCCGGGACAATTAAAAAATCCTCGTCGAGAGTAAAACGCTGATCCACGTTTATCTCAAGAGGATTTGTCTTTGTGACCTTGCCAAACATGACCGCTACCGGGTTGCTGGCCTCTATCGCCCCGGCCCCCAGCCGCTTGATAGTATCGCTTAGCGTCATTAGACCACCTTCACTTCTATCGATACTGTGTAATCGTCGCCGTTAAAAATATGAGAGCATTCCTCGATCAAGAATAACTGATCGATGGCCAACTCACCGATTTCTACTTTTAGATAGCTGCCGACACGGACCGTCGGATCACCAAGTGCCGTTATTTTTAGGCTCTTGGTCTCCCGATTTTTCAGCTTAGAGAGCTGATCGAGGAGCGCCTTAATCTGCGCCTCGTTTTGGTTATCGTCGACCTTTTGGTAATACTGCAGCCGGCCCCATTTGGCGATATTGTTGCTGTCTTGGGCAATGTACACGTCACGCTTGCCGCTCTTCTTGTTGTCCCGTACCAGCTTGATACGGTTATACGTGTCACTGTCGATCGATTGTTGATACGTAAAGTCCGTCAAGAGGCTCTCGTCCCCGATCACCAGCTCCAGCACGCGGTCCTTAACGTTTTGCACGGCCAGCTTGCCGTAGTCGTCGTAAAACACGTAAATACTGCCGGTGTTAATCGTGGTCAGGGCAAAGGCCTTGTCGATGATGTCGAGCAACTTCTGGCCGTCCTCCACCATGGATGGGATTTTATATTTCGTGTCTACGACATGCCCCCATTTGAGCCCGAAGTCATCCGCGATTTGCTTGACGATCGCCGCGGCGGTTTTGTTTTTGAATACATAAGTATCGGTTGCAGCTAGATACCGGATCTGATCATAAGCCTTGATGGTCAGCGTATCTGCTTCGCTGCGGCCAATCGTAAAGACATAACCATAAAATAAAGGGACATCATCCCACCTAAGCGCGATAATGTCCCCGTTGTTGATCATGTAATTGGCATCTTGCAGGATAGTGAGGTCTACGCTGCCAGGCTTGCCGATCCGGGACGTCTTCCAGGTAGCGCTCGTTACGAGCTCCGATATGTCAAAGACGCCGCCCTGCTTGTTATCTGTGATTACCTGTAGCATATCGCACCTCCTACGGCAGTTTGATGACTTTCCCGACCGGCAGCCGCTTCAGGTCGGCGTCTTTGATGCCGTTTAGCGTCTGAATCTGCTTATACTTGCTGCCATCGCCCAAAAACTTCTGAGCCACTTTCCAGAGGTTATCTCCGGCAACGAGGGTGTACGTCTTAGGCTGCACACGCGTATCCGCCCGGGCTGGAGTTTTGGCACTCAGCAGCTTCGGCATGGCCACGCTACCCGATCCAGATTGTTTAGCGATCTGTACCTTCCGTGCTGCGTAAAAGCGGTACTCTTTCAGGGTGATTTGATAGGCGATATCCCCGACGGCGCCTCCGGACTCCGACCAGATAAATCGTTCGATACTGACCGGCATATTAATATTCATGGTTGATCCAACAAAGACAAGGCGCACAGGCCGCTTTTCCTCACGCCACTTCTCGATCCGATCAACGATATAATGAGACGGTACGAATAGAGCTGACTGAGCGACATTGCAGCCGGGGAACCAGTTTGCAGGGAATATCCCCTCAAAAGCGATCTCGGCCAGCTTGGTCGATTTGATTACATTGACCTCCCCAAGCTGCGAGACATCATAAGTCTTGTTCCCACTTGACGTCGATACCTCGATTTTTTCCGGCAAGACCGGAAACTCTATCGCCTCGGCTTCGTTGTTAAATGACAGGGTTAATGAATAGGTCATGCGTATACCCCCGCGGCGTTGGCTGCCAGATCTTCCTCGAGTGTTTGTTCAATTCGAGCCACAACCTCATCAATATCAACATCCTTTGATACGGGTCCTGTAGTGACTTGCACAGTTGGCGTGTAGGTCACAAAGTTCTGTATCGACTTCATCTCGGCTAGTTCCCGCATGAGCTTCAAGTCTTCGCTGGAAATGTCGACGGTGTCCTCGATCTTCCCGACTTTGTTTACTTTGTCGATGGTTCCACCGTTAAACGCAGGTATGTTGCCAGATGCAAGCGATCCGTTCTTGGACTGACTCTTTGCCAGCTTTTCCGCCTGTGCTGCTGCTATTTCTGCTTTTCTAGCCGCTGTTGCGGCCTTGGCTTCTGACGCCATTTTTTCGAGAGATTCCGCTCTAGCTGATATTTGACTGTTGATTTTATCGGAATATTTAGCCAACTCAGCATTTCTAGCTTGCTTCTGGGCTTCGTTGATTAATTGTGCTCCAGCACCAAATGTCACCTTATCAACCAGATCAATACTTACGCCAGGTATCTTATTCAGGGTGTTGATGAAGTCATTAATGATATCGATAGCCCCGTTGACCATGTTTTGTAATATGCTCAAAACGCCAGCCTTCATGTCGCCCATGAAATTTTGAATGTTTGTGCTCACCCGCATGAATGACAGTTGAAATTCGTTAAATAGATTCATTACCCAGTAAACTCCTGCGTAAAACCCATATTTTACCCAGTCCCATCCCGTGAGTAATGCATCAACCACGATCATCCATGCGATTTTCAACCCGCCAACAGACTTAACCCACTTATAGATAGCCATGACGACAAGTCCGATAAGAACCACAATCCAAGTCAACGGATTAGACAGCAATGTTGCAAAAAATGCACTTGCCGCTCCGGTTGCGATCCAAGTCGCCGCCGCTTGTATTCCTAGTCCAACAGCTAACGCAACAGCTCCAGCAGCCGCCCCCGCAAGCACCGGTTCTATCTTAGACCAGTTGTCATATATAAATTGCGCCCCTTTACCGATTGTTTGCAACAGGGGAGCGAATGCATCTATTAAAATGTTTTGAATAAGTGCCCATACTTGAGCGAATGTCATAGGCATAGATTCAAACTTTTTGTTGATCTCGTCGGTCGCCGATAGCATTGCATTCTTAACTATGGAAGCTGTGATTTCCCCATCAGAAGCCATGTCACGAATTTTCCCGATCGGTACATTCATATAATCAGCAATCGTTTGAATCACATTAGGCGCAGCTTCGAATACGGCGTTCAACTCTTCGCCACGAAGTACACCGGAACCCAAAGCTTGTGTTAATTGTAGTGAAGCCGAGGCCATTTCCATCTGTGACGCGCCAGCGATTACAAACTGTTTGTTTAAGTTTTCTGCGAATTGAATGGTTTCATCATTGGACTTAAACACGTCACCAGCCCGTTGTCCCAACTTTGCAACCACATCTGCCGTTGTTTGATATGAGGCTCTGGCTCGATTGGCAGATTCCATTATCTTATCTTGCAACTCAGCTGTTGTCTGCAATCCATCATTCATCAAATTTAACCGCGCTGTGGTATTGCTATAAGTGTCACTCAAGTCCAAAACAGACTTTAACGATTGAACAGACAGATAAGCAGCCACGATCCCCGTTATACTTCTTGCTAAACCAGAAGATGAAGCTTTTCCGTTGTTTAGAGATTGGTTGAATCTGTTTTGTGATTCTGTAGCTTTTTGAATCTGACGGTTTATCTCTGCTTCAGCTGATGCGATTTGTTGCTTGGCAGCATTTAGGGTCTTGTCGATATTCACATTGCTATTTGTCGCCTGTTGCATTTTGTACATCGTCGAGATCATGAGATTCATGCCGTTTGTGATGCTTTTCAGCGGGCCCGACATAGCATCGAACATCTTGACAGTCGATGATACAGTAGCCACTTATTCACCTTCTTTCAAGGCAAAATAAATAGGACGCTTTATCAGCGCCCTATTTATTTATTCGATTTTAAGTAAACCACTTACAATTAAATCGTCAATGTTATAATAAACTGTACCGTTGAAATTCTTAGTGGCAATATCTCTAAGCTTATTTTCAGGTACATCGGATATATAATCAAACCCTTGTATATTACTGCTTAGCAATTCTTCGCTAATCCACCCCTCGGAAATGCTAGGTGGTAGCTCTTGTTTTTTGATTTTTGCCATTACATATTTAATATCATCCGAGTTAGTCAATCTCACTTGAGACCCATACTTATTTTTAAGATATAATACATGTTCTCCGTTTTCGATGACCACTCCCGCTTTCTTCTCACTTTCGATTTTAATGTTCTCGGTAAAATCTCTAATCGCTTGTTCCTCTGCGAGTTCCCTTTCGACGGTTGTCAATTTTCCGTCATTGATTGTATAAGTCAACGAATCTCCTGTTTGCGAAACCCCAGAGCCAATTTCTACTTGCTTCTTTTCAGCGTTCCATTTGTAACTCACGCCTGTCAAATCGCCGATTTTTGCAAGTGGGATGTACGTTTTCCCATTGTAATTCAAGATTGGATTTTGGGCATCTTTATACACTACCCCATTAACTACAACCGGGCGATTAAACTCTGTTAAGACAAATTGCTTTACGGCTGCATAGGCATTCGGGCTAAAGCCGATAGACGCACCGATAACTACGCCAATTGCAAGATATAAGAGTTTTTTCACTTCTTTTCCTCCCTCGTAATAAGTAATATCACCCACAATATTACCATATATTTACGGGATCGTCCTACTTCTGTTTCATTTCCTTAGCCGCTTTATCCTCAGCCTTAACTCTTTCATCGATCGCGGCGATAACAAATGCTTTCTCTCTCCTGGGCAGGGCTAAAAACTCACTGGGGAGCATGTGAAGCTTGTGGAGGGCGTAGTACGCATAGTTCGCGTCACTATCGCCCTCCCGGATTAGTTTTTTGCCTCGTTAACCAGTTCTTCCATATCCGTCTCAAAGCCGCTCAGCTTTTGGATATGTTCGGCCAGCGTCGCAATCTCACCTGGAAGAAGCACCTTATTCAGATATTCCTCCGGCGAGGTGCAACCAAGCTTTTTAATAGACTCAGCATCCTTAAAGTCCGGCTCCAAGGTGTTGTTGATCACGCACGTATTGTTAAATCGCTGGGCATTAAATTCTACCTTGCCTTTTTTAAGGATCGTCGTGGATCGCTTCCGAATGTCCTCAAATTCGGGCCCACTCATCGCCTTGATCTTGAACTTCAGCAGGTTACCATCGGGGCCTTTAAAACGAGAAGATACAACGACCTCAGCGGTCAATCCATCAACGGGATTGCTATTCAAAAAATCTTGCAATGTACTCATACATTATCCCTCCTAGTGATTTTAGCCCAATACAGGCGTTGCAAAGCTATCTGGCATATCGACATCATCAAACGTAAAATCGCAATCCTCATCCAAAAACTCAGCATCGACATCGAGCTTGGCCATAATCACGCTGTCCAAGTTGACGTTGCGCAAGATGACTGTCTGCCGGCCAAGCGAGCTGTTGGGGTCCTCATTGACTACAGTCAGGTCAAAATAGGTGTCCTTGCCAGTCTTGATGTAATCCAACATCATCTGGCGGAAAACCGGTGTAGCATAGTAGATCGTCATACTACCCGTACCAGTCCAACCAATCGCTTTAGACTGAGTGCCACGTCGACCGAGCGCCTTAAAATCGGACTTATTTTTTTCAGCCCGGGCTTCGATCGATTTAGCATAAAATAATTCCTCAACCCGGTCGTTGAGCGTTGCATAGGCGCGGCCTTCTTGACCGCTGATCGCATCTCCAGCCTTAAAGAATCCCATCTTACTTCACCCGCACTTTCATATAAATCTTTTCAATCGCATCCACCGGCTGCGCCCCGATCTCGGCGTACACCGCATCCGATTCGTTGCCGGCCACAAGAGTAACGTCGGTTTGCGCGTCAAAATTCTGGATTGCATTGATCGCCTGCAATGTATTCATGTAAGCAATGATCTCACTCTTCAGCAAGTTACGACCGTCAGCGTTGTTATCCACCTTACCCAGGTAGAAGTTTTCAAACGTTGTCTTGAGATCGTTCGCGATACCATCCAGCACCCGCAGCACGCGATTCTTGCGGAACTGCTTACCCTTTTCCGGCGTAAACGAGTGCAGTGTATTAATGTCCTGCTCGACGATCGCGCGGCCGTTGGACGGCGTGAAAACAAACTCGCCGCTCAGCAGCGCCGCCTCTATCTGGCTGTTGGTGTAACGTGGCGACACGTCCACAGCGTCGTCGTAAGCGGTGTATGTGAGCGCCTGGCTCACGGTGGCCCCGGCAGTAGCTCCCGCCACCCAGGCGACCGCTTGCCCCGCTGTGAGCGTCGTGCCATCGGACAGTACCACGCCGTTTTTAACGCTGATTACGCCCTCATAATCAGCTGCCTGGTAATTGGGTACGACAGCCTGCACCTTTTTACCCTCGTCCTCCCGCAGACGCCGGACGAACGCCGTATACAGCGGCTTGAGCGTTGTATCGTCTACGGTCAGGCCGACCGTGTTAAAGTCCAGCAGCTCCAGCGCCGTCAAAAACGCGGTATGATCGGCATTGGTCACCGCGCCGTCGGTGCCGCCCGTGAAATTGACTCCTGCAGTGGCCGTGAGATCGCCATTGCCGGACCATGTAACCCAGCCATTGGCCGCCAGCTCCGAGATCGCGGTAACAGTCTGGCTGTCAACCACGACCCCCGAAACCAACGTTTTGACGTCAAACTTGTCGGGATCGTCGATATTGGCCTGTACCACGACCGAAATAGCATTGCCGCGCGTCCCGGAATACTTTGCCGTTGCCGTCAGGTCCCCGGCGTTTGCAGTTGCTTTATCTCCGCTATTCAGCCGGTACAGCAGCAGCGTCTTTGCCCGCTTGAGCGATTCACGAACGAGCAAGAGCGCAGGATCGTTGATATCAAAGCCGAGCACGTCCATCGTGTCCGCTCCGGCCTCGACCGTAACAATCTGCTTTTCAGGTCCCCACGGCAGTGACAGCGCCAATGCTACTACGCCGCGCTCGCCGACCGCCCCAAGTGCCTTCGGCTCCGATACCGTATTGACGTAAACGCCAGGACGGACTTTATTTTGGGATGTCCATGTTCCTCCTGCCATTACCCTTTCACCTGCGCTTTCTTAAATTCTTCGACTAGCCGTTTGGCTTCTGCGATCGTGTATGTTTTGTTTGGCTCCAGCACCACGGACAAGATATCCTTGTCGATTCCCTGCCACTGGCGGGACTGTAAAAACTGATCTTTCGTAAAGCCCGCGGCGAGCTCCTGTTTTTCCTTAGTTGCCATTTTTCAACCTTCCCTCCTGCTTGAGAGTTTGCATCTTAACCCCCGGCGGCTTCTCGGAGTAGACCATAAAGTTAAAGTCCACAAAGAAATGCAGCACGCCGTCCACAACTTCGTGATTCATTCCAGTACCCCGGTACAGCGCCCCGTCAACCTCGATCTGTCGGAGCTTATCGTATAGCTGTTCGGCCATCCCGTGAGCTTCTTCGTTGGGATCCGCGCCGCCCGGGAAGTAATGGAGGTCGAATGAATAGGACCGGCGATAGCGCCGATCCAGCTCCCGATCTTGAGCCGTGGTCAGGAGCTTAACAAAAAAGCACGGCGCCTCGAAGCCCTCACGGATCGCCTCCCCGTAGATATCCAGCGTCGGGAAGAGTTCCGACAGAGCGATAATAACGCCGCTGCGGATACTATTTACCGTTGTCACGGCATCATCCCTTTCTACCGTTCATGAGCTGCTCCAGCAGCTCGACTTGCTTCTTCTCGATGAATTTCGGCATCTCCTTTTCAACCAACTTCATACTGATCGTCATCATAAATCGACCCTCGACCCATCGCGTGGAGTTCTTACCGGCGCGGTGGCCGTACTCCACGTATGAGGCATACTCGGTGTTGTTGTATATCTCCACCTCATATGCGTTGCCCTTCCGTACAACGTTCCCGACTTGCCAGTTACGTCTCAGCTCGCCAGAGTCTACCGGTGTCCGCCTTTTGACCTTCCGCTCAGCTCGATAGGCCATCTCAAGCAAAAACTCCCGAATCCAGCGCTCGATAATCCGCTGGTCAAGGGCCGTTTTAAACGTCTTAGCCAACCGCTCAAACTCACCAAATTCAAAGCTTCCCCACTTCGCCATTACGCCTTATCCTCTCGCTGGATACTGATTTCCTGGTGCGACTCGTACAAAAACGGCTCGCCGGCAGTATAGGTTCTGGTGATCTGTCCCCGCGTCACCGTCAGCGTATCGCCTTGTTTGATTTCCAGTTCCGGAGCGGCAAACAGCTTCGTTTCGTAGGCAATCCGATTCACGGACTCGGTCTGACCGTTGGTCCCGAGCGTCTTCTGGGAAAGCCGGCATGGCTGCTGTTCATAGACGACAACAAGCCGCTGCTTCGTCTCCCCGTTGACTTTGACCTTCTCGATCCGCTGCACCGTAACCCGATCTGTATAGGTGCGCTCCAGAGCTAATCGATACCGCCTAATGTTCACGGGTACCACCTCATCCGGCGATATCGATTGAGATCGGAGGCATAGAGCATAAGCAACGTCGCCATGCCCGTACCGCCGCCACCGACGGCGGACTCCTTAACCGACGTGTCACCAATCTTAAGGTCGATGCCCGCGGCGAGGATCTCATCCATTTCGGGGAGATGGGACTGCTCAGCCTTAAAGGCTGTCATGGCGATATTCGCCCAGGTAAAAGTCAAAGCGGCAGGGATCTCCTCCACCGTATCCCGGCCAATGTAATTGGCAATATGAGCGCCAGCTTCGTCGATGTACGACTTCATGAGCGCGTCAAGGCTCTCCGGCAGGTTCCAGCGGCGCTTAATGATTGCAGCGACATCATCCTGCAGCATCGTAACCCCTCCCAATAAAAAGAGAGCGGTTATTCACCGCCCTCCGGTTTCTTAGCCTTGCCCTTTGTTTCCTTCTCAGGCTCTGGAACCACTCTCTTAAACCCCTTGCGCTCCAGAGCCTGCGCATCAACTTCCTCCGCCACCAGTTTCACCACATTCAACTTTTGCAGCTTAATCATGATTACGCCCCCAGGGAGACTTGCACTGTCGCCAGCTTGTTGTCCGGAACAATCAAGTCGTGATATTTCCGATAATCCAGTTTCCAAGCATTCGCTTTTTGGTTGGTTTGCGGGTCAAAAATCCGCACAACATCCGTTTTGCTGATTCCAATCGGCGTGTTACGAGACGAGATAATCCAGTTGATGTCCTTAGCTGCAGCATCCGGCACAAAGCCGCCAGCGGTCTGGCCGGCCGTTAAACCGTCGTTAAACACATAAGCGGATTTCATCCGACTAGCCACAACCGGCACCAGCGGAATGCCTTCCAGCGATTTCACCGTCAGATTGATCCCGCCTTGTCCGAACTGCGTCACATCCAGCTTTTTCTGGAGTTGCGAATTTTTCGTCAACACCTGGTATGCCGGATAGCTAATAGAGATAACCATATTGGCCAGGTCTACGCCACGTCCAGCAATAGCAAAGATGTCGTCATACAACTTATCCAAGATGTCGGCTTCATCCGGCGTATAGGTCCCCGAGTTGCCTGCATCTGCTGCCAATGCGGCCAGCCTGCTGTAGCGGTAAGCGTCGATCTCCGGGATGACATGCAGCCGCTGGAACTCCGACATCACGTTAGCCGCAGTTGTGCCAAAATTGGTCTCATCTACGTCCATAGCGTCGAGTTGGAAGGTCCGGCCGCGGTCTTGGGTCAGCGTGTGCGTTTGGTACTTAAACGTCACGCTACCTTGGTTAAAGCCGTTGTCGCGGTCATAATCGGCCAAGCCCTGAACCACGATATCCGGAATTTTGATTTCATTACCGCCGTTGTACTTTACCTGACCGGCATTGCTCTCCATCCATCCGGAAGTCGCCTGTTGTGCTACTTGCTTATCCAGCTCGTTTTGAAATAGTTTTGCATACTCCAATGTGTTAATTGGCATCGTTCAATTCCCTCATTTCCCAAAATTATTTTTGTGCGAAAATACTACTGATTGCGGCAGCGTCGGTCAGCGAGCTTGCACCTGACCCTGCCCCTGCTCCAGGATCGGCAGGGTTTGCCCCTTTGAAGGTTGGCTTATTTTCGGCAAACAAAAAAGCCTTGCTTTCCCGCAGGGCTTTGATTTGATCTTCCAGGCCGGCTTTGATGCTACCGTCCTCACCGAGTTCGATTTTCGTTTTGTCGATCAGCCCCGTGACCAGATCCGCGTCGTGTACCTGACCAGCTAAGGCAAGCTTCAGCGCATTGCTGAGCCGCAAATCCTTCAGCTCTGCCTCGTATTTCTCCTGAGCCGCCTTGTTGTCCTTCTGAAGCGTTTCGATCTGCTTTTTCAGCGCCTCAGCATCGCCACTGGACTTCTTCAAGTCCTCAAGCTGCTTATCACGCTCCTTTAGGCTATCCTCGGCCTTTTTGCGTGCTTCAGTCACCTCGTTATACTGCGACTTGGGCACAAAGTGCTTCGGCAGCTCCTTATTCACATCGCCGATCAATCCGTCGAGCTTCGACTCATCGACTCCTGCAGCCTTAAGTATTTCTTTCAACCAATCCATATATCTCGACCTCCATAGATTTTTATAGCTGCTCTCCAGCTAAGGGAGTGGGCCGCTATGCTCCGGCCAAAGCACGCCTAGTTTTACGCCATGCGACAGGGCGGCTATTAGTCAGTCACCATGTCGTAATTTTCGGCCAAGTCGGCCGCGGTCAATACGATTAACGTGCTGTCATCAGCTTTGGCAATGTACTCGCCAACTTTGACGATAATCACGTTGTACGGTGTCCGGACAATCCGCATCTGCACCCCGGTCGATGTATATTCGACCGATACCGGCAAACCAACAAAGCCGATAATCTCCGTGATGCGCTCGTAGGTGTTTTCAAATTGTACAGCGTCGATAAACTTCTTCTCTCGATACCGCTGAATCATCGCTCCCCCTCCTTTCCGGACAAATTAAAAGCACCCTCGCATATCGGAGAGTGCTTTTATACCAAAACCATTATTTTGTTTGCTTGCTCCTCGGTGATTTCTTCATAATCAAGATCCTCACCGACGAATATTCGGCTCTGCCCGGGATCAGGTTCCCAGACCTTTGTATCCGGATTGAATCGCTCAAAATTCCCATTTATAAACCGGTACAGGCGGGTCGCTGATTTACCGTCATATCCGTATGCAAAATAAAAATCCTCCGGCATGGGCGCCGCCTCCTCACTTGATTTTATCGATGTCCTTCGGTACGACCAGTTTCGATGATAGAACAAACATCTCTCTTGTCAGCTCGACTCTCCGCTCCGGTGTCGTGCTGTCCAGACGGAACTCCTCATAGAGCTTATGCAAAGGCCCGTTTTTCAGCTCGAAGCTTTCAGGTGTATGGAATTGAACCTCGAACCTCTGACCGTTTGGACTTGTGAAAATCACATTGATGCCACGGTATGGGTTACGCTTATCCCTCCAGGTATTCTTGAGCTTGAAGGTTGAATAACCCTTGGCCTCCATCTCGCGTACAACGCTGAAATAGGATTGCACCAGCTTGTCGCCGGCAGCCTGGTAAGTGTAGCGGATGACATCATTCGTCCCGGATATGGTTTCTCCGATCACCTTGGCGTCAAGGCTGTTCTTGCTGTCCGAATTCACTTTGCGCAAGTAGGATGCTTTGGTCTTAAGGCGATATTCCAAGCCGACCATTTCGGTACCAGTCCGGTCCGATATCTCCTGCAGGTCAGCGGTGATTTGTGGCTCATTAGTCGTTATCTTGTCGTAGGCATTCAGCTTACGATAATCGGCATTTAACCGTCGCCATCCCTCACCATCAGTATACTTCAAATCTTGGAAAGCGGAAAATGATTTTGGAGCGTCGGAGCCAAGGATCTTCTTGTATCGTTCAAATTGCGCTTTATCACTCGACTCGTTGGTGATCTTCTTCTGCGCAGCTTCCGCCTCTGCTGCGCCGTATCGCTCCACAACATGCTTCTGGTACCAGTCCGCGTATTTCATGTCGCCCGGCACTGTGTAGGTCTTGCCGTCCAGATCCCGCGCGATCCGCTCACCCAAGTCCTCGTCATCATCAAAATAGGCCACGGTTGTACTGCGACAATTCGCATGCAGCGGCGGCCAGTTGATTCCGACTTCCTTCTCAGACAGATCAAATATGCGGTCATCCATGCTCCGGCAAATCTCACTCGTGCGTAAATCAAGTGTAGCGAGGAATTGATACTGCTTAACCACCCCGCTGGCTTTGTAGCCGTCATAGGTTCCTTCAGCGGCAATGTGGGCGCTTTCGGTGCGTACCAAGCGCGCGGCGTTCGACTTGGAAACCTCGAAGCGGTCACGCAGGGTCCTGACCACCTTATCCAGGCTATCCCCGCGGATAAACGCTTGTGACAGGTTAGTTTGAAGCTCTCGCGCCAACTTGTCCCGGTTTCCCCATATCCGCTTGGAGAAATTGCTTCCGGCCCAATCGGTATAGAGCACCTTTTCGAGCCGCTCATCATCCACCGCGGCGAACGTCGTTCCGAAACCCGTGCCCCGCTGAATGTCAAAGAGGGTACGGTAATAGGAATCCGTATAATTGCCACTCAGCAGCCCCCGGAAGCCCACCTGTTGCCGTCCAGTCAGCATTTCAAGCTCATGCCTGATCTGGGTCAGCAGCGCCTCGTATCGGCTGATCCGCGTCCGGTAATAGACATTGTTCAGCTGCTGTGTCCATCGCCCATCAGCGTTGTCCTTAGCCTTAGCCGTGAAATCCTCCAACGTCATTTTAAACTCCGCCAGCTCGCCCTTCTCCAGTTGCTTCTTCGCCTCGACCATCGAGACCTGATTTTCGTTGGCATACCGAGCGTAAAAGGCTTCAATATCCCTGACGATAGTATTAACCGATTTGCGGTACTCCTTCGTAAGCTGATTGATGTACAAGTCCGCTTTGGCATGCTCGGCTCGGGCGTTGATCTCAGCACGTTTCCGCCAGTATTCAGCTTGTTTCATCGTCGTCGCCCGCCTCGCCTCCGGTCAGCTCCGGGTACTGTTCCATCTCAGCCTCCCGCTCCTGCTTGATCTGCGCCTCCTCATCCTCGACGCTCGTAACCCACGGATGGTTGGCCAAGATCGTACGATTGCTGATCACCCCCACGCTGTTTCGGGCGTTGGTGACCGCCTCGGTCTCATTGATCGTGATGTCCCGGTTAAAAATAAACTCGACCGGTGTATTGGAATAATCCTTACCCGTCGAGTTATATATGTGCTGATCGATAAACCAAAGCAGCTGTTCAAGAGAGGCCTGGAATTCGGACTCCATGTCGTTTGCATCCAGGTCAAGATCCGCATACAGATGTTTGAGCGCGATGCCGCTCGGCGAATTGCCGAACCGTTCCGACTGCGTATCCACGCCGCGACCAAATTCATAAATATCTTTGCGTAACTGCGCGATATGCGCCTTGTGTGCTTCGGTGTCGATATCAAGGCTGATCGACTCAATGCCGCCGGTACCTTTCACAAAGGCTACACGGTAGATTGCCAGATTACGCCGGAACTCAGACGCGCTTGTCCCATCGTAGTCCTTGACCACATACAGGCTATTGGGTAGATCCTCCAGGTTGTTGGCATTGTCGCTGATCTTGCTATCGTAGTCGTCCACCTGGCGCTTGATGATATCGATCAGCGGCTGCTCCTCGCCGTTGTACTTGAAACAAATAAACGGCACCCGCTCCCAGTTGTATGGCTGCTCCTCATCTGCGACCAACGAGAAATGAGCAGCAAAATCAATGAATCGGAAATCGCCGGCCTCGCTCTCATATCGACGCACCCCGTCTTTGTTCCAGAACTCTATTTTAGCGATTGTCTTCTTGGTCTTGGCCACATAGACGATTTGATCATAAATCCGGATCACCGCATCAAGCTCCGTATGAGCGGAATCACGCCACAGTGGGATGATCTCCTCGCTCGGGATCAGCTGAAACGCCAGTTCCCCAGCCTCGTTATAGTAAACTTGCACCCACGCCTTACCGCTGTTAATCGCATTTTTGCCAAGGTTCTTCAGCAGGCGCCTAAAACCTTGGTCAAAGTAATTGTCGAGCTGCGCCTGATAGCTGGCTTCGTCAGTACGAGCCAGAAATGGCTTTGACAGGAGATACCCGACCTTCTGATCCACCAGTTTCCGGACAAAGCCGTGCGGGATCCGGTTGTCCGCCAGGTTATGCACCTGCGTCAGCTTACCGTCGGGGCCGATCGCCTTCCGCGTCCGGTTCAGGATGTCATTCTTGACCCGGTAATACGCTTGGCCAGTCAGCATCAGCTTGCGTTCATCGGAACTCATCCAGGCCTTCACTTCCTCCTGGACGATCTCGTCAATGCTCATCGGCGCGTTGCGGTCCAGGTTCTCAAGTATTTCATGTAGGGTGTTCATGGGCTCCTCCTTTCTCTTTACTCGAACGAAACACCACTTGGTTGCCGGATCTGCTCCATGGCATACCTTAGCGCGTCGATCGTATGGTTAAAATCATCAACCGGCTTGTTCAGGAATTTTCCCGCCTTGTTTTGATCCCAAACATAGCTGGATAACTCAATGCTGACATTCGGGCAGCGGAATTTATGAACAATGATTTCGTATTGCTGAAGGTACTGAATACCGACCTTGACACTGTCTCCGCCTTTCTCGGCCGCCCTAATCCGACCAATACCTAGGCTACGAATCTCGTCGATGGACTTAGGCTCCGAAGAATCGGCGATTATACGTTCTTTGGCGTACCCCTTGGACTTGATCATCGAAGCGATGTCGTTGTTCGTCATACCATGTTCATAGTGCTCATCAAAGATATAAAGCTTCTTCTCGTCCTTATTTACTAGGGCTGCCACCAGGGCTGTTGGGTCGTTGGTATACCCGAAATCTAGGCCGAATACCGCTCGGTAGCCAGGCAGCTTAGCGATCGCGCGATGATCGAAATCCTCCTCACGCCAATCCTCGAATATCGCTCCTTCGGCAATCCCCCAATTTCCTTCCCCTTCAACTCGGTAGCGTTTCGGTTTATATTCCCTCATCCACTCAAACCGTGCGCGATCATCGTCACCCAGGAACTCGTTACACCGATATGTCGTCGTCAGGGCTAACGTATCGGGATCCGGGTTGTCGAAAAAGCGGCTCTTTAACCAGTGCTTTTCATTCCAAGGGTTAAATGTCAGCGTCAATTGTTTGAAGTACCCATCTGGCATCTCGCCCCGAATCGACATATCCACTTTGTCAAAATCGTCCTCGTTCATGATCTGGTAGGCTTCCTCGAACCAGGCCCAACACAAATAGCCGGTGTCCACCGTGATAGAGGTGATCGACATCGGATCATCGAGGCCCCGGAACAATATCTTCTGTCCTGTAGGCTTGTATATAGCCTCCAAGGGGCTCTTTTTGAAGTTCCAGAGGTGCGCGACTCCCAGCCGATTAACAGCCCATTTGAGCTGTGCCCAGGTGCTGTCTTTGTGCGTGTTAAATGTCTTACGGAGAACGAGAGTATTCGCCAGCGGCATCTTCATCATGTTGTATGGGATCCATAATGCACTCGTGACACTCTTCTTGGATCCGCGACCACCCTTAACAACACGGTAACGACCTTTGAAACGCCAAAAGTCGGAATATCCCTTTCCGACGGTCTGCTGCAAGCTAATTTCTTTACTCATGCAGATCATCCCTAAACACAACGACTTCTGGATTCGATTCGTTGTTAATCTTCTCAACCTCGCCTTTAAGCTTCTTAATCCTCAGTTGCTGCTCCTCGGTAGCCATATCTGTTTTTAACAGCTCGTCATATTGCCGAATAAGGCTCTGCAGCGTCCCCATAGCCCTGCTCTGGGCTTGCAGGAACGTCGCTTGCTTATCCCAGGCTTGCTGCACTTCCCAGCGCTCACCGAAGACGTTCCCGCTCTTTTCCTCAACCCGCTCGACCGTCTTGTCGTCCCGATCCTTAACGTACATGATCTGCTGCGCCCGAATGATGGCCGTATACTGAATCATAATGTTGTCCCAAACGATGTCGAGCGGGGAGCGGGTCTGCAGCTGCTCCAAGATCTCCAAAGACTCCGGCGGGAGGTACTTCTGAAACAGCCCGTGCTTAACCGCCTTGCTGTTTCGCGGCGGACCGCCTGGTCCTCCGCGGTTGCCTTTGGCGTTTTGGTTACCCGGCGGGGCGCCGCCTTTATTTGTGCGCACACTTTTTTGTTTGTGTGCACCCTTTTTCCGGTCCCAGCCATGCCGCTGCTTCCAGCTCTTCACGGTATTTAGGGATACGCCGTATTTATCGGCAATGTCTTTATATTTCATACCGGACATATAATCCTGTTCGGCTAACACGCGTGTTTCCGCCATCTACATCATCACCACCCCCGGCGTTGTGTTGGTTTTGCAAAAAGAAAAAGCCACCTATCGGCGACTCATAAACGACTCTATCGGCTTCCACAAACTTAATTCATACATCCAATGCCTAAACCAATCTTCGTCTCTAATCATGAGTGATAAGTCAATCATGGCCGGAATATCATCAGGCCAAACAACGGGAGCTCCATGGATCCCAACCTCTGAAACCGGCATTGTAACAGGCCCGTATCCTTTAGGATTTGTAACAAAAAGATCCACCTGTCCGGAATTAATTCCCGTGACATATCCAGTAATTTTAGTCCCTTCGTGTAAGGCAAAGGCCCAATCTCCCACAATCATCAGTTCATCACTCCTTAACCCTTAGCCTAGCGAAACTATTTCCAAAATATACCGTATAGGTATATAGAAGGAGGTGAAAAGTCATATGGCATCGTATCAAATTACACATATTCGCTTGTCAGACCCGTGGGGTTCCAACACTGAACATATTACTCATGTTATGCTCTCCGGTGGAACTGTAGAAACGCGGGAGGAAGTGGTCCGTTACATCGACGGTGGCCATGAATACTTTTATACTCATGGACCCTGGAACACTAAAGCCTATGTCGAGACCGTTCACCCATACGGCAGACCCGCCTACATCCGGACAAAAGCGAATAACACCACGACGGACAACCTGTTAAGTCTTCCAAGATTCTAATTGACCAAATAAGCCCGAGCCCATTCGGGCTTATTTCTTTGCAAATAAAATACCGGCACCCGAAGGCACCGGCTAAAGAAGGAGTAACCAAAAGGCGAATTAAATGCCCCAGGTGGATTCGAACCACCGATAGCATCGCCCATTCTCGCCGTGAGCCGGAATCGAACCGACGCGCTGCTACCCCATTGGGGGCAAAATAGAGAGACGGGAGAGAATGCTGTTCAGACAAAAACTAAAGGCGCGACCGCCTAACAACCTGAGGTTATTGTCAGCCGCGTCTTTATTTTTTTTCTCCACACTAGCATAATATCATGATTTTTGAGGCGAAAAGTGCAACTGACGTGCAATCTTATCTCCAGCCAATTTTAGCAGCTACCGATTGAACAATTTCATCGCGCCAATTAATTGCTGTTCTTCGGCTCACATAACATTCCTTTGCTACCCCATCCCAAGTCAATAGCTGCGGACGCGTCCAGTAACGAACTTGAACTAATTTTTGCTTCTCAGCCGGGAGTGCGGCATACACTGATTCAATCGCATCCACAATCGCCTGCAGCTGTTCTAGCTTTTTATGGCTAGTCAAAAGCACTGCTGTCCGTCCTGTGGGGTCGCCCGGAAGATTGCTGCGGCCCCCACCGACGTTCTCGTCATCGTTTTTACCTTGACTGTGAAGTATCTCATTTTTCAGCCTCAGAATCTCTTTTTTAGTCTCGTGGTAGACATAAATTTCTGATTCAACATGCTGAAATGTTCCTCTTCTAAGTTTTGTCTGGCTCGACATAGCTATCACCCCTCTCCTGAATCAAACACTTCCGCTTCTGTTACATCCACCGTCACCGCGTGGATCCCGTCCCACAGTTCCCGGATTTCCCTGGCTTTCGCCACGACAGCCGCTTTCTGCTTCGGCGTCAGAACGATGTCCATCGCTTCGCCGTAATGTCGCTCAGCCATGGCGTAGGCCCGGGTGTGAATCTCATTCTGGGCTGCCCAAAAGTCTTTAGGCTTTAGCCGCTTAAGCTCTTTGGCTGCTTTGCGTTTTTCAGCTCTGTTCATGTCCGGATCATCTCCCTTCAGCCTTGATCTTCTCGGCTCGGACTTTCAGGGCTTCCAAAAGTTTATCCTGCGTCGTTGCTTTAGCTTCCAACGCCGCCATCACGTCCTCATCCGCTCCTCCCTGAACGACCAGGTGATGCAGAATTACTTTTTGCTTTTGGCCTTGGCGATGTAGACGACCATTTGCCTGCTCATACAGCTCTAGCGACCAAGTTAAACCAAACCAAACAACGTGATTTCCACCGTCCTGTAAGTTAAGCCCATAGGCCGCGCTGGCCGGGTGCGCCAAGAGAATATCGATCTTTCCAGCGTTCCAATCCAACTGATCCTCTGGTGTTTTTAAGTCGCGGATCCGGAGTCCTGATTTCTCCAGCGCCTTATGGATCCGATCCCGGTCATGCTGATAACTGTAAAACACCAGCGCCGGCTTTCCGTTCAACTGCTCGATCAGCTCCATGAATGCCTCGATTTTGCAATCGTGAATTTCATGGACGTTTCGATCGCCGTCATACAACGCTCCGTTACAAAGCTGTAGCAGCTTACCTGTTAACACAGCTGCACTCGTTGCGGTGATCTCAGTTTCCTCGTCGATCTCCAACAGTAGTTCCTTCTCCATCTGCTTGTACTGTTTTTGTGCCTTGTCGTCCAAGACAACCGGAATCACATTCGTGATAGCGTCCGGCAGCTCCAGGTAATCCTCTGCTTTCATGCTGATGCAAAGGTCTGCGATCTTGCGTTGAATGACTTCGTCAGCTCCTGGCTTGGCGATATACCCAAATCCGTTATAATTCCGCTCGAAATACTTTTCGCGATAGTGCGTGATCCGTTTTTCCAGCCGCTCTCCTTGATCCAGTAGATTGATCTGCGCCCACAGGTCAAGTAATCCGTTTGGTGCCGGCGTCCCGGTCAGACCGACGATCCGGCGAATGTGAGGCCGTACCCAGGTCAGCACCTTAAACCGCTTCGCCTGATGGTTTTTAAAGCTAGAGAGTTCATCCAGAACTACCATGTCAAACGGCCAAGCGTTCCGGTAATATTCCACCAGCCAAGCCACGTTGTCCCTATTGATGACCCAGATATCACCGGGCGTATTCAGTGCTCGGATCCGCTTCTGCTGGTTTCCCAGCACCGGAATAATCCGAAGATGCTGCAGATGCTGCCACTTGGCCGCCTCGTTGCTCCAGGTGGCCTCTGCCACTTTCTTCGGCGCCACCACCAAAGCCCGGCGGATAGCAAAACGGTTATACTTCAAATCATTGATAGCTGTAAGGGTGATGACGGTCTTGCCCAGGCCCATGTCCAAAAATAACCCTAGGGCCTCGTCAGCCAATAGCCGGTTAATGCAATACCGCTGATAATCATGCGGGACAAACTTCTTTTTCTCGCTCAATGCATCCATAAATCCATACACTCCTGGATCAAAGCATCTACTTGCTCCCGGCTATCGATCACCCGGACATCCTGCTGGTACGACTTGATTCGTTTATGCTGCGCCAGCTGCAGCGGTCGCGGTTTTTCTCCCGGGGCTTTCAGCTCAACGAATACGATACACCCCCCGGGAAAGAACACGATCCTGTCGGGCACTCCGCTGTTCCCAGGGGATGTCCACTTCGGGGCCCAACCTCCCACCGCTTTGACCCTCTCCCGCAAATAAGCTTCTATGTCTCGTTCTCTCACTTGACAAACCTCCTCAAGATGTGTTACGCGTGCGCGCCCGTACACGCGTAACTTTTTTATAAATTAGGCGGATTAGGCGTTATATATAAGTCCCTAAATTCTATATTCTCTTTGTTATTCTTATTTAGTTAATTAAGTGTCAACAGTGTCAATTAAGTAATGTAAATATAGATTTTATAAGGCCTATTGGCTTTGACACTTAAGTTGACACTGATGTTGTCACTTATCGGAACTGTCACATTGCCTTTGTTGCCACTTCTCAAAGTGTCACGCCCTGCTTGTCAACATTGTCAACTCGATTTCCGTTTAAATCCCCGCTGGAATTCATAAGGCCCAAACCTTCCTCGGTACTCTTCCCACCCGGGTATCGAGGCCAAAATACCATTTATCTCCCGGGTGTCCGTCTGCTTCATAAATTTAATGTCCGATCGGAAGCATTCACACCAAATCTCTGCGGCGCATATCCGGTCCCGGGGCCCTGCCTCCCCTTCATGGGGCTTCCCAAACTCTCCGCTCCAGTACATCAGTCTCGAAGGGATATCACGTTTTTGCCAGTCGTCCGGAACTGGCCGCTCTACGAATGCCCGGATGATCCCCTCTTTAGCGCTGCTTTCCCTGTGAGCCTCCTGCTGATGTTTGCTGAGCTCTTCAGCCTCTCCGGTCAAATATAGAGCCTCGCCAAGTTGCCAACGTACAAAGGCCTCCGCATAAATTTGGTCAACTTCGCACTCCAGATCCCGAAAGACGCTCTTTGTCGGCTTCAAGATCCCGACGTCCACCGGCCAAAAGCGCCGGTTCCCGGTCCGGTCTCGCAGGAATTCGCTGTCGTTCGTTGTCCCAAAGAATACACAGCGCCGTGGGTACGGCATGGTGCGCTTCCCGTAGGCTTCCCGGTAAATGTCCTCCGTCCGGCTGAGGAACTGCTTAACGGCGTTACTCTCGGATTTACTCATCCCCGTCAGCTCGCCGACCTCGTTGATCCAAATGCCCTGTATCATCTCACAGGCCTCTTTCCCTTCGAATGTCGTCAGGCTGTCGCTGTACCAGTTCTTTCCCAGCAGCCGCAGGAAGGTCGACTTCCCGAGCCCCTGCGGACCGGCCAAGATCGGCATATAGTCATATTTGATTCCGGGCTGCATGGCACGAGCGACAGCAGCCGTCAGCGATTTGCGGGCCACTGCCCGGGTGTAAACGTTGTCCTCTGCGCCTAGATAGTCTGTTAATACCGTATCAAGACGAGGCACTCCATCCCATTTCAGGCCTTCTAGGTATTGCCGCACGTCGTTGAAGCGGTTTTTATGGGAAACGAGCGTCAGGGCGTTATTGATTTTTGTCTCAACGGCAATACCATAAACTTTCTCAATGTAGTGATAAATGCCAGCGTCGTCGCTGGTACCCCATGGCCTCCGCTCTGTTCGTGCATCCCACGGGAGTGGGCCGAGCACAAGCCCCCGGTTTGCGAACTCATCAAAAGCGATTTTTCCCTTCAGCGCGGGATCGTTTTCTAGCACGATCAGCACGTTGTCGACCGTTTTGAGGTACATACCGTTGCTGTTGATCTCAAGTTTCTTCATCCAGTCCAGATCATCCGGCGCCGCCAGCGCTTCCGCCGCAGCGGCGTCCTGAAACCCCGCGACGGCCTTTTCATACCGCTCAGCCATCAGCAGCCCTGCAACTGCCTCTTGCTCCATCGCAAACGCCGTCATAGCAACGTAGCTCGGCAGCTTATTCGTCGGCGTCCCCGGCTTCGCTTCGTCGTCCTGGTCGCCGAATTTATGCAGCCGGACCAGATCGAAGGCATTCACCAGGCGACCGCTGCACGGGTCTGTCGCGTGGTGGCTGTAGAGGAATTGACCGTCATCGTACACGATCGCACCGCCCGTGGTGGAGCCGCCCACGTACGTATAACGGCCGCTGCCGTCATCGGTCGGGACATAGATCCCGGGCAAGAACTTCTCCATAGCGGCATAGATGTTGTAAACTCGGCAGAACGCCCCAACGACACCGGGCTTGGTGGTCGGGTCGCCTTGTTTCGCAGCCATCCGGACATGTGCTTGGTTGGTCCCGGGAACCTGTGGCCACTCCGCGATGTTGCGCCAGTCCGCATACATAGCAAGCACGCCATCAGCGGATAGGAACGGTTTATCACCATAAGTAAAGACGTATTGGCTGTCGGCACAGCAGCTCGGCCAGTACATCAGACGAGCAACCTGAAACGTCGTCGGGTCACACAGCTCAATCCCAATGATTGCCGCCAGTTTGCGGGCCAGCGGCTCATATTCGTCGGCTGTGACAGTCCGATCGAGCGGCACCAGTACCCGCAGCCGAGGCTTGGCCTCCTCGTGCTTGCGAGTACTGTAGACTGCATAAGCGCAACCGAGACCATCCAGCCGGCGCAGCACGTCCGCCGTACCGCCGGCAGGGATGTTGTCTAGGTCGAGTGTAATCACGTCGCGCCCGGTCACCGCCCCGGCCTTCCGCCGGCCGCCGGCGAGGGCCCCGGCGACGAAGCCCCCGACGTCCTTCAGATCGTCCTGCTGGCTCTTTGGCATCGCCAGGTACTGCGCCAGCGTCTCGGTGCCACGTGTCGCCGTCCGCAGGCGCTCCACCAGCTCGGACCAGTAGATCATCTGCGGCTGCCAATTCGTGCTGTGCCGGCTGCCGGCGGCGGATACGGTTAATTGTCTGTTAAATTGCATGACGCCTGCCTCCTGCTAAGCTATTTCAGTGCTTCTACCTCGACCTCGATAGGGGAACAGTACCATCCTGCACAACTTGGGCAAAGCGGCTCCTCGATCTCGTCTCCTGGCTTCTGCTCCAGCGCGAAACGCTGCTTGCAAGTCTCACACTCAAAAGCTTCCCATTTCATCACGATGCGCCCCCGATCAACCGGTCCAGATACCACTGCGCCTTTTTGAGATCCTCGATGCCGTTCTTCCATTTCCAACGCCACAGGTACTTGATCGCTGCTCCCGTGCTGTAAGCCTCTGGGCCATCAAGTCCGACCGTCGCCGCCTCGATTGCTTCGATGCACTCAATGCCGCCGCGGGTATAATGAGGAGGATGATTAACGGGATCGCTCTCAAGCGTCGCTGTGACAGGAGCTTTGGTATCGGGCAGTTCAGCCTTCAGATCCTCAATCAACCGGAGAAGGGTTTCCTCTTGTTCTTTCCAGGATGCTTGGTTCGTTAGAAGCTGGTCACGCTCGTGTGTCAGCTTTTCCACTTCCATTGTCAGTCGTTCGATCTCCTGATCAGCCTTATTAAGCAGCTCCAGCTCTGTTGCTGGCCGTTGAACAGTATTCTTCTCCCGGAGCAGTTCCGGCTCGGGTTCCACTGGAGTGGGCTGTGTGTTTTGATCAAGAAGGGCCCGCGCCTTTTCCGCCGTGATTCCTTTCAGCCCCCATTTTCTCACCCAGTTGTGGATCGTGTTGTATTTCATACCCCAAGCCCGTTCGATGCTGGATAAGGTTTCTCCCTTTGCTACTTGTTCAATCAGGATTTCCCTTGTCAGTCCGCATTTTGGTCCTTCTTTTATTGGTGCCATGAACTTAGCCTCCTTTGGCTTTTCTCGGTTTCGCAACTCCTGAGCTGCTATGCGAACCCCTACAGGTCGCTTCTCAGTTTTGTCCGGGGCTGGCAATGCCTGATATTTAGCCCTTTCTTCCGGTGTCATTGTGTAGCTGGTGTATACTTGCATAGTCGCGCCGCATTCGCATTTGATGCGATCCTTTGGCGGTTGTGCTATCTCGAATTTCTGGTTACATCGGGGGCATTGAGCGATATATTTCACGCTTTTCACCACCTAATTAGCGCTTATGATTGCGTTTAGATCCAATTTCAGTAGTCGGCTTTGGGCTTCTCGAATTATCTTAATCAGGGCTTCGCGTTCGGAGTCAGCGAGACCATGAGGAGAGGCCACAAGATCCTGTGCGGTTAGCGAGGCCAGGTCCTTACGCGAGGGCTGCTGCATCTTCGAAACCCTTATTGCCTGCCGGCGGATCGATCGCTCGACATGATTCCGAACCGTTCGAGCGTTACCGAAGTCCGGTCGGGACTTCTCTATCCATAGAACGCTAGCCAACGCCTCCAAGTAGTCCGACGACGGTTGATACTCCTGCTCCAGCAACATCTGATGAGCGATTCTGATCAAATCAGGCACGTCATAATCCGGAAAATGAATCGTCGTCGGGAACCTAGAAGCTAACCCGGGGTTAAATGAAAGGAATTCAGCCATATTCTTTGGGTAGCCAGCTGCGATCACGACGATCTCGTCGCGCATATCCTCGATGAGTTGCACCATTGTTGCGATCACTTTGTCATCATGCCGGTGTTCTGCTTTGCCGATAAAGGCATAGGCTTCATCGATAAACAAGACACCACCCCGGGCTTCCTTAAATTTGCTGGCCACCTTCTTTTCAGAAGCGCCAACAAGGGAGTCAGTTATGGTTCCGTGGCTGATTTCAACAAATGGGACGCTACCATTCTGGCGTTTCAACAGGCCGATTTCGGCAAAGGCCTCCCCGATCAGACGAGCAGCTGTAGTTTTTCCCGTTCCTGGATTGCCTAGAAAGACCATATGATTCGTTTGGGGTTGAGCCTTAAGCCGGTTCTGTTTACGAAGCTCTGCGATCCGGCGGTATTGGACCATTTGTTCGACTTGCTCCTTAACCTGAGCCATACCCGGCATTGCAGCAAGACGGCTTAATGCATCTCGAGCTCTTTCATTAATTGAATATTCCATAAGGTATCAATCCTTCATATAAAATTCAGTCGCAAACCCTGCAGCCTTTAGCGGTAGTCCCGGCGCCCATTCGATCGGCTGGGCCATCAAATCCAGCACGCGGTCCAGCTCCTCTCCCTTAGCGGACTCAACACCAATCTCGTCGTGTACGTGCAGTACCGTCTCATACCCCGCCTGATCCGCGCGAAGCAGTGACTCAGCCAGACAGTCCCGGGCGATCGCCTGCACCACGTTCTCGACGAGCTTGCCCCCGTAGGTGCTGATCTTTGTCCATTTGCCAGTCTTTTGATCCGGCCCCATATAGTGAAGCGCCTGCTTCCCGAAGTCATTCTGTGCAAGTGACGGCTTCACATAGTAGAGTTTCCGTCCACTTGGCAGCTGGATCGTGAAGAAATCCAGACCACTTTCGTGATGACTCTCTCTTGCGAAGATGATCCCACGCACGCCTACCGGTTGCCCGGTTTCCATGACCTCAATCGCCGCGGCTTCAAAGCTGAACCACAGATCGACGATACGCCGGTTCGCGTTACGCCACCGCATGACGATCTCTGGCAGCTCTTCTTCCTTCAAGCCCATGTCGAGGGCCCCCATGTTGATAAGCGCGCCGGCAGCGCCTTGGTACCCTAGCGCCAGCTCCGAAACCTTCCCTTTTTGTCTCAGGTCGCTGTCCTTGCCAATAGACTCGATTGGCACGCCGAACATCTGAGATGCTGATGCTTCATAAATCTTGCCATGAGAAGCGAATACGTCGAGCCTCCATTGTTCTCCGGCCAGCCAGGCGATGACGCGGGCCTCGATCGCGTTGAAGTCGGCCACAAGGAGCTGCTTACCCTCTGGCGCTACAAACGCGGTACGAATGAGCTGCGAAAGCGTATCGGGCACACTTCCAAAAATCAACTTGAGCATTTCGACCTTACGCTCCCGAACAAGTTGCCGGGCAAGCTTCAGCAATTCCAAAGCCATTTTGTTTTTAGTCAGGTTGTGAACCTGCACCAGTCGTCCGGCCCAGCGCCCCGTCCGGTTCGCCCCGTAAAATTGGAGCAACCCGCGCACCCGGCCATCCTCACAAGCAACTGTCCGCATAGCCTGATACTTCTTAACGCTGGTCTTGCTGAGCTCCTGGCGAATCTCCAGCATACGTCGAGCCTTACCCACGTCCACCGTCTTAATCAAATTTGAGACGGTGTCCTTTCGTAAGTCCTCAACCTCCTCCCCGATCTCCTCAGTCAGCCATTTTTTGAGCTGCTGAACGGATTTCGGGTTATCAAGACCAGAGAGTTGCACCGCTTCTGTCATCAACTCCGAGGTGATCTGCTCGTCAACGGCCAACGCCCCCTCCACAAGCTCCAAATCGCAAGCAATTCCGCGTACATTGATCTTTTGGTCAAGCTGCCAGAGTCGCCATTCCTTTTCAGGTACCGGGAATATAGACAGCCGCTTAAGGATCTCCATCTCAGCCACGACGTCACCGACGCAGTACTGCTTGAACAGATCCCACTTCTCCGGTTCGTGGTGCGGGAGCGTTCGGGTGCGCCCTCCGTTTGCCTTGGTCGGCTTGCACGGCACGCAGAATGTGCGGATCAGCGCGCCGCCGATGCCCATCTTCTTCTTGTCCGACGGCAGGCCCAAGGCTTCCCCCAGAGCGGCCAATCCTGCTGGATAACCGAGATATAGACCGTGGATCTGAGTACAACGCCACTGCGCAAGCCAGCCTAGCGGATCGGCAACAGCGAAATGCTTACTCAAGCAGTACCATTCAAAAGCAGCGTTATAAGCGTGTTTCACTACCCAAGGATCAAACAAAGCCCTGCATACTTCCTCCGGTATGGTCTCTCCGCGCTTCAGATCGACGATCCGCACAGGTTGCCCATCCCAAGAGTAAGCGAATAGCAGTATTTCAAAGTCCGGAGACTGAACGTATTTATAAAGGCCTGATTTCTTGATGCCTACGCTACTGTATGTTTCAAGGTCAATTGATAAATGCCCCATGGCAACCTCCCTTCTGAGAAAGAGAAAGGGGCTCTAAAAGAACCCCTCTGTCTACTCTTAGATGCCCCATACTCCACCGTTGATTGGCTTGCCGGTAATAGGATCAATTTGTTGTGGCGGCTGAGCCGGAGGCTGCGGAGTTTGCCCATAGCCCGGTTGTGGAGGTTGCTGGTACGTCGGCGGTGCAACCGGTGGCTGTTGACCAAACTGCTGCGGCGGCGCGGCCTGCTCCCAACCCTGCGGTGCCGGTGCCGGGGCGTACCCTACGCCGCCACCGTTACCGCCAAAAGCCTGCTCTGCGGTAACCCGACCGCCGAGTGGTTCCCCGTCGGCCAGCTTCTGTACCGGACCAAGCCCTGCACCGATCCCACGGTTACCGCTGTTGGAAAACGGGAAGAAATTAATATTCACACGAGCATACATTCCGCTGTACACTTCGGATTGGTTAATGATAGGGTTAAGATTCACGTCAACAATCGCCTGTTGTTGTTTGCTGCTGGCCGTCAGAACCCAATGGCCTTTGCACTCTGGTCCAAACGGCTCCCCGTTTTGACGTACACCGTCACCATCCCAGATTGGCGTCTTCAACTGCGGAGGACGCGCACCGTTCCAAATACCGGCCACGCCCTTCTGGGCCGCCGCCTCGATAGCCGCGTTGATTCGCTGCATCGTTGCCACGTCAGATTTTGGGATCAAGATCGTTGTGCTGTACTTGGGCTCCTGCCCTGGTTGGTTTGCATGTGGTTGAAAAAGATGCACAAAGCTCAGTCTAACTTGTCCCGTCGTTACGTTTGTCGCTTCATTTGCCATTTGTCGTTTCCCCTTTTCTCGAATTGTGCCGCTTGACCAGCGGCCAGATGCCATCATGTCAGTGTAGTACTCAGCGATTTCGCCCACCGCCTATGCCTCCTTCTGGAACACGTCCTCCGGCTTAACTTGGTCGGTGATTGCCGGCCGTTTGTCTGATTCAGGCACCAACGTCGGAGCCCCCGACCGGTTGATAACGTGCCCTGGTTCTTCGAGCAGCTTCTTGTAGACCGGCTTGGATAGAGCTTTTTCAAGCTGCGGCGGAGTCAACGGCTTGCGCTCATACAGCACGGCTTCGTCAATACCGTTTTCCTTCAGGTGAGCGAAAGCAGCATCCAAGTCGGCATAATCTCGACCCCCTCGGCCTTCGACAGCTTTCCAGCCAGCGACCCGGCCGCCTTTAAGTACTTCGGCAAGGGCCTGCTTCTTAAGATCGGTATACCAACTGACGATCCCTTCAGCTTGCCGGAGTACGTCGCCCACTTCATCCCACCCGATCAGTGGTGGCTTGAGCGGGGCTCTGCTACCGGCTTCCAGCATGTGCTCAACTCGAGCTCGGCAGGTCGCCTTCGCCCGGCAGAAGCCGCAATGTTCGCCGATGGTATATTCTCCCTCACCCTTAAATGCCGCTTGGGCAATCGGCTTAATCGACTCGCCCCAGGCAAGCAGGTCCGCGGCAGACAAAGTCCACTCAGATGGCTGGTCCCAAACCTTCGGTTGCACGATTGCAAGGTGGACCGTTTCGATCGGGAACAGCAGGGAAAATTCTTTCACTGCCCCTAACGCGTATAGTTTCATCTGCGGGTTGTTCTCGGCTGCCACCGGCACGCCCTGACCGTTTTTGTAGTCGATCACGTGCAGATGGCCACCCCCGATCACGATACAGTCACTGGTACCGGAGCACTCCGGCACATAGTCGGAGATATCGACGCGACGTTCGATCGCCACGAAAGGCGGAGAAGGGAACGCGTGAACCACCTTTTGGACATATTCGAGATAGATGTCAGTGTGATCGTCCATGATCGGCTCATATAGCTCATGAGCCTTGAATTTTTTCAGCGCGGAGTTGTAAGTCCGTGTCGGCATCTTATCCGTGAGCGCCTTCCGAAGCTTCAGCTCCGCGATTTCGTGAGCCAGCGTGCCGCGTTTGGCTGCCTCACTCTCCGTGTCCGGCAACGTCTCTTCAAGGCGGGCGCTCGGCGTACAGTGGAGCCAACGGTGGGCCCCGCTGGGAGACAGCAGGGCATGAGCTCGCTCAGCATGTGCGATTTCGATCATATCGAGGCCCCCAAGCTCCGGAGGAATGTCGCGAACTCCCCGTATTGCTCTTTAGGCAGCTGGGTCAACGCGGAGACACCATGTTGTTGCAGCCAACCTACCAGCTCCGCCCCGCGGCCAGCATCAACCAGCGGCTGTGCGGCGACCCCGAGTTGTTCCATCGTGTAGCTTGGTGTAGAGGTCGGCACAGCTCCTGCCGGGGGCGCAGGTGGCGCAGCCGGTCCGGGTTGAGCGATAGGCACGGCCGGGGCCGCATATTTCTGTTGTGGAGCTTGCGTCGGTGCGCTTGGCGGCGTGAACTGCTGCGGCTGTTGTGACATGGTTTCTTGCACGGCAGGAGCAATCGTAGACACCTCAGTCGATGCCGGAATACGAGCTTCCGCCATGCCGGACATAGTGCCGGCTAGATCCTGCACAAGCTGCTTAGCATCGGCTGCCGTGGCAGCCTGCAGGGTGATTTGAATCGGTACGAGATTAGACATGTATGAGTCCTCCTATAATGAAATTAATAGCTTAAAGCTTAGCGGCTTTGGCGATGCACTCCGCGCAAATGGCCTTACCGTGAAACGACTTCAATTCTTCAATACTGCCGCAGATACAGCACCCAGGCTGATACTTACGAAGGATGATCTTATCCCCGTCCACAAAGATCTCGAGCGGATCGCCTTCTGAGATCCCTAGCGTCCGGCGGAGCTCCATAGGGATGACTACACGGCCCAAATCGTCGATACGACGTACAATTCCGGTAGATTTCATAAGACCAAATCCTCCTCAAGCTGCGGCATATTGTCCTGAACCGGGCCCGACAGAACTCCTAAAGCAAAAGGAATACCTCCTGACTTTGGAGCCCCATCATCTACGAAACAAGCGATGCATTTATCCGCCCCGCTTTTTAAAGATACGCGAAGGCAAGGTGTCGCCCATGAAGAACCAGAAATACCGGCAATCGTCTCCACGGAATCAAGATTCACCGTGAACCCATCTTCATCGTTGAAAACCTCTTCGCCCGTCCAGAACCAGTCCTCGTACATTCCGAGATAAGCATCCTGAATATGTTCTTGGTTCTCTTCAATCAGGCGCTTGGCTTTCGCAAAGTCGTATTTCTTCATTGCTTTTTCCTTTCCGGTCAGCTAAACTGACCTCAGAGAGATTGGTTTTGCAGCTTCCCGGGCTACTACCCCGCGAGAGGCTGTTTTTCTTTTTCCAGGGCTTCGATTTCTTGATTCAACCACCACAGCGCTCCGTCACGCGTTGCTTCGTCACGGCATGGCACCCGGCCGTTTTCTATGCCCCAGCGGATCCGCATAAGATCAAATTTGCGGATCAGCAGATCCTGATCGTTCAGTTTCATCACCACCTTTCAAGAATTCAATCGCCTGCTTGTAGCCCCGCCTCGTAAAAGGGAAAGTCTTAGATTTTTCAGGGTAAACATTTACCCGGATAAACGGCTTATTATAGCGATTGAAGTTGACGAATATTTCGCAATTACCTATCCGGCATGGCGTAACGCCCGCTTTACGGTTGTAAAGGTCGTACATTGACGGGTACAAACTGAACCTCCCTTCTGGCGCTCCATTTTCGAAATGTGCAGCACGTTCACCCTGTGCTAACGTCTTCCAGAATAATAGACAACGCGACATAGTCATCAGGGACCCAGGGTTGACCGCGTAGGCAATGCGACACCGTTACAACCGCTTCCCATCCGGTGTACTCGCTCTTTTCAGGGTCGAATTCAAGCAATCGCAACGTATCTCCTACTTCGAACCCCCTATCATCCTTGCGGATTTCTACCGTCTTTCTTTTGCGAACGGTTGGCGATACAACTGCGCGGAAATATTCCGGCCAGGTCTTCAATTCATGGACTTTTCCTGCCATTGCTCTTGCTCCTTTCCTTCGCTATTTGTGTCGACTAGGCAGGAAGGTTATCGGTCCCATAAGACAAAAACCGGATTACCTTCGCCCGTTTCTTCGGCGGTGACGTCCTCAACCTCACTACCGATGAGGTTCGAGCCGTCATAACTGGTATAATTGACAAACATAATCTCACGGTCACCGTATTGATCAACAAGATGCTGCAGCATTTCGACTAACTCAGACGCTTTCATGGTCATCCTCCTTTTAGTGTTCTTACAGCCCGCTGTTCCAGCTCTGCTAGCCATTTGTAGTCACCGGCCGCCCAAGCCGCCGTGAATAGGCCGTTCAGCTCGTCGATCTTTCTGATCTGGATCAGGTTGGCGTCCAGGCATTCAAACAGCTCGTAAAGCTCCATAGGGCTGAGCTGCGGGTAGCCACCGATACGATGCGCCTTTTCGGTCAGCTCCGCCAAGCGACGGAGTGGTGGGGGTACGTGGATCTGGATCATGAGCGAGCAATCCCTTCATTTGGAATATAAGGATAGCGCTCGTGGAAGAATTTACGCGGAATCTTCCCCCTCTCGATCCAATAACCTCTTGCCTGTAGTTCTTCATTCATTGATTTGATGCGGAGTTGAGCAGTACGGATTGAGCCTAGTCCAAGAAGTTTCTGAACCTCCTTGGCAGTGTAATAGTGAGGGGAATTCATGATGCACTCACTCCCTTCTCTTAAAGGTAGCTATCTTCCCGGTAACTTTTTGCCTCTCTGATACCTTCTGGCGGGATGTATCCACTGTTGAACCAAAAGTGTAAATTCACCCCGTAGATATGGATGGTGATTTGGCGATTTGAAATGGTTTTAGCGTACGAGAAGTTATTGAGTTCAAAATTTAGCTCAGTCTCTCCGAGAGACACAATTACCGAATCAGGTCCGCCACTTCTTACAAAGTATTCGACCTTAACTTTTGACGGCGAAATGCCCATTAGGGGATCCAGAAGTAAATCCGATTTTACTTCCAAGCTACAATTTACGTTGTGTTTTTGCATTATTTCGAAAAGGTGTATTGCCTCGCCTACTGTAGATTTAACAAGTTGATCACTCATTCTATTTTCATTCCTTTCTCCGAGACATTGACTGCCCTCATTTTTGAGGTCAGTGGTTACAAACTGCCTATTAGGCTTTTTGAATCAGCTCTATTAACTTTTGCCGGCCCTTCTCGTTGTATCGAAATGATTGTACTTGCTTGTCGCTGTACGGTGATTTGTCCAGCGCCATGATTCCATATTCGTCGGTTTTTAAACCATGTGCGTTGGCAATTTTACCGATCTTGTTTGCGCTGATACCGAGCTCTTTCCCGATCTCTGTTGCGGTATAATGCTTACCGCCAATGTCCGGCCGATATTCTGTCGACTTGTCGGTCAAATGTTCCAGCGCGTTGACATTGAGCAGTTCTACGGCCACCGGAGAAAGCGTTTTGTTCTTCTGCATCTCCAAAATCAATTTTGCTTGCCTTGTCCGGGCATTGATGAGCATTGCTTCCGCGCGAGCTTGCTGGATTTTCAGCTTCGCTTCCTCAGTTGTCGGTTGCACAAGTGCGGTTTCACCGCGGCGCAGGGACTCTAGAATGTCATACACCATGTCGTAAAATTCATTGGCTTTCGGTTGACGGCTCCATCGGCAGATTTCGTAAATGCCTTTCGGGTAATAAACGACAACGTCCCTTTCAACTCGGCGTCCACCCTCAACATTCGTCAGTTTGACGACACTTGAGAAACGGTTGAGACGTTCTTTATACCGCTCATGGAGTTTGGCAATCGCTTTATTCGGTTCGGCATACTCAAGTGCCGCACCGATCTGCTCTCGGGTCATGACAATTTCGCCGTTTTCGTCACGCCAAAAATCACATTGCACGTTTCCAAATTGCTCAGATTTAACGATGGATAATTGCATAAATTTAACTGACCTCCTTGGTTTGTACTATCAATTCAAGGCCCAAAACGTCACATACCCTTTTCATAGATTCTTCATTCCAGCGTCGCTGGCCGTTCAATAGGTTGTGGATATACATAGCCGAATAACCCGTTTTTCGCGCCAATTCTGAAGGCTTCATACCCGCATCAACTAAAACATGCTTGATAACGTTCGAAAAGTTCATTGTATACTCAACCTCCTTTCTGGATATATTGTATTCCATATGGATAGTATTCGTAAAGGATTAAAAGTATCCATATAGAACTAAAATGAGTGATATTTAAAGAAAACATAGGGTTTTGCCCTAAATAATCTCCTATTTGCTTTGAATATCGCCACTTTTTACTTAATCAAGTTTGATTTTTATCCAAATAGATGATATTATAAAGCAAATGAATTCATAAGGAGAGAAAAAAAAATCGTGAAAGTACCGTCAGATAGAATTAGAAAGACTCGTCGATATTTAGACCTAACTGGAGCTGAAGTTGCAGAGAAGTTGGGGATATCCACTCAGTATTATTACAATATAGAACGAGGACGGAGAAACCTAAGCGCGGAACTTGCTATAAAATTGGCTGAAGTCTTTAATGTCTCTCTGGATTATTTACTTGGCAAATCAATTTACGCTTTAATTGAAGACAGACTTTCCGAACTCAATATGTCTATAGAAGAATTAGCGAATATAACTGAACTGCCCGCATCATTTCTAAGAGGTATTGATACATTACCACCTACCCCTTGGGATTATGAACCTGGTGAAATGATTGATCGACTCGCAAAAGCGCTAAAAATGGATACCAAAACACTAGCAGCTGCGTACGCACGCCAAGAGCCGCCTGTGTATGACGGGCCGACAGTAAGCCCTAAAGAAGCATTAAAGGAATTTCAAGATGAAAATCTCGATGAAATTACTCAATCCACGAGTGGAGTCAGTGAAAATTTATCAGAAGAAGAAATCTTCACCCTTGCCGCTCACCAAGTCGGCCACGAAGGACCTCTTACAGAAGAGCAACTAGCACAGATTAAACTAGCCATGAAGATCGCTCTCGCTAAAAACGATAAGTAATTACAACGGGAGATGACCGGATGATCAGCTATGACCAATTAAAACAAGAAGTCACCGTCATTTTTGATGATAAAGCTGCTCTCCCTGATTGGCTCAAGGGAATTTATATCGAGTCTGGTGCAGGTGATATGATCCTGCTTAACAAAAACCTAAGGACCGACCGAGAGCGTAAATGCGTCTTAGTCGAGGAAATGGGCCACCAATATAAGACCGTTGGCGATATTACGGATCAATCCAAACTCGTGAATCAGCAACAGGAGCTGAGAGCGCGGCAGTGGGGCTATGAACGGCTCGTTCCGTTGTCTGCAATAGTACAAGCCTATAAGGCAAAAGTTAAAGGTAGGTATGAGATTGCAGAGTACCTCGATGTAACCGAGGAGTTCCTGCAGGCCTGTATTGATCGATATCGCAATAAATACGGAACTTATACCGTTTGGGAAAACTACATAATTTATTTTGAACCTCTTGGAGTTGCAGAAATGTTCGGATAAACCTGTGCTTTCCAGCCGCGAGGCTGTTTAAATATACCCCAAAGCAGAACATACGTTTGGAGTGATGCAAAAAATATGGCAGTATACAAAGACAAGATACGAAATACTTATTATTTTCGTGTCCGGTACAAAGACATTTACGGGCGGCCACAACAGAAGCTAAAACGTGGATTTAAGAAGCGGCAGGATGCTATCTTAGCTGAAGCGGAATTTTTGACTAATGAAGTTAAGCAGTACAGCGATAATGTCACATTTGATGAACTATTCGAACACAACATCAAGTATAAAAATCTCAAAGAAAAAACTATCCGTCGGCGAACAAACGAGTATAAACATCATATCAAGCCGAGATTTGGACACATAAAAGTGAAAGACGTGACTCTTCAGCAAGTGCTTGATTTCAAAGTGTACCTGGAGAATGAACTAGAATCACTAAATAGTGCGAGGACGGTTTACAGTAACTTCAAAGTCCTAATCAACCATGCCATTAAATTTTTCGGGTTGAAAGTCGATCCGACCATTGCGGCCGGATCCATTCAACGAGTACGCCCAAAAATCAACTTTATTCGACGAGATGACTTTGAACGTCGTGTAGCCGGACTCGAACATCTGCATTACAAGGATTTGGCTCGATTGCTGTTTTACACGGGATTACGTGTAGGTGAGGGAATGGCACTTAAATGGACGGATATCGATTTGGATAAATCTCAGCTCCATGTAAGTAAAACATTAGATATAGCCACACGAGAACCTACATCACCTAAAACGAAGGGTAGCGTGGGGTATGTTCCTTTTCCGGGATTTATACGCGACATGCTTGAGGAAATAAAAAAAGAATCCGCAGATAAAATCTACGGATTCAATGAAGATATGTTTGTCTTTGGCGGAGTGGCCCCATACCACTACTCCCATTTTCACAAACATTTTAAAAAAGTGTTTCCAGAGTTAAGAATTCACGATTTGCGTCACAGCTACGCCTCATATCTTATAAATAAAGGCGTAGACATCTATCTCGTAAAGGAGCTAATGAGA
The DNA here is from genome assembly GCF_900021165.1 of Paenibacillus phocaeensis. GTDB lineage: Bacteria > Bacillota > Bacilli > Paenibacillales > Paenibacillaceae > Fontibacillus > Fontibacillus phocaensis. Next base: position 78,388 of record NZ_FCOQ01000032.1, read on the forward strand.
CACGATGACATAAAGCAAACCGCTAATACTTACGGCCATCTCTACGTTGAACGCAAGCATGAAGTAATGAGCGTATTTGACTAATCGGTATCATTTCGGTATCACGATACAGAAATCGAACCGAAAATAGTTGATACGCTTAGCATTTTCTCACCCGATACTACCTTCCATTTCGAATTTGATCAACCGGTTCATTTCCACCGCGTATTCCATCGGCAGCTCTTTCGTGAACGGCTCGATGAAGCCCATCACGATCATCTGCGTGGCTTCCTCTTCGGTGAGACCGCGGCTCATCAGATAGAAGAGCTGCTCCTCGGATACTTTCGATACGGTCGCTTCATGCTCGAGCGTGATGTTGTCGTTCATGATTTCGTTATAAGGAATCGTATCGGACGTCGACTCGTTGTCGAGAATCAGCGTATCGCATTTGATGTTCGATTTCGCGCCTTCCGCCTGACGGCCGAAGGAAGCGAGACCGCGGTAGGTGACCTTGCCGCCGTGTTTGGAAATCGACTTCGACACGATCGTTGACGTTGTATCCGGCGCCAGGTGAATCATTTTCGCCCCGGCATCCTGGAGCTGGCCTTTGCCGGCAACGGCGATGGACAGCACGCTGCCTTTCGCGCCGCGGCCTTTCAAGATCACCGCCGGATATTTCATCGTCAGCTTGGAGCCGATGTTGCCGTCAACCCATTCCATATTGGCGTTCTCTTCGGCAACCGCCCGTTTGGTAACCAGATTGTAGATGTTAGGTGCCCAGTTCTGGATCGTCGTGTAGCGAACGCGAGCGTCCTTCTTCACAATGATCTCTACAACCGCGCTATGCAGCGAGTTCGTGCTGTAGATCGGCGCCGTACAGCCTTCGGTATAGTGCACGAAGCTGCCTTCGTCGGCGATGATCAGCGTCCGTTCGAACTGCCCCATGTTCTCCGAGTTGATCCGGAAGTAAGCCTGCAGCGGCACTTCGCATTTCACGCCTTTCGGGACGTAAATAAAGCTGCCCCCGGACCACACAGCGCTGTTCAGAGCTGCGAACTTGTTGTCCGCCGCAGGAACGACCGTCCCGAAATACTCCTTGAACAATTCCGGATATTCCCGCAGTGCGGAATCCGTATCCATGAAGATAACCCCTTGATCTTCCAGGTCCTTCTGGATGCTGTGGTACACGACCTCCGATTCGTATTGCGCGGAGACGCCGGCCAAGAACTTCTGCTCAGCTTCCGGAATTCCCAGCTTATCAAAGGTTTCCTTGATTTCCGCCGGAACTTCCTCCCACGTCTTGCCTTGCTTCTCGGAAGGTCTTACATAATACTGAATATCGTTAAAATCAAGCTCGCTCAAGTCGCCGCCCCAGCGCGGCATCGGCATCTTCTCGAACTGCTCCAGCGATTTCAGGCGGAAATTCAGCATCCACTCCGGCTCGCCTTTGATACGGGAGATCTCCGTCACGATTTCACGGGTCAAGCCTTTGCCCGATTGAAAAATCGCCTTGTGTTCATCCCGGAAGCCATATTTATACTCTTCCAATTCCGGTGCTTTTTTGGCCATGTTCGGCTACCTCCTTAGGGGATTAATGTTCCGCTTGGATTCCTTTTTTCAGCGCGTTCCAAGCTAGCGTAGCGCATTTGATGCGGGCAGGAAATTTATTAACGCCGGATAAGGCCTCAAGATCTTCATAATCGTCGAAATCCACCGATTCTCCCATCATCAGCCGGGAGAACCGTCCAGCCAGATCCATCGCTTCGTCGAAGGTCCGGCCTTTGACCGCCTCTGTCATCATCGAAGCCGAGGACATGCTGATAGAGCAACCTTCCCCGGTAAACCGGGCGTCCTTGACGATATCATCTTCCACAATCAACTGCAGGGAAATGCGGTCACCGCAGGTCGGATTGTTCAAATCGACCGTCAGTGCGCCTTCCTCAAACTTCCCGCGGTTCCGCGGGTTCTTATAATGATCCATTATGACTCGGCGGTACAGATCGTCCAGTTGCATCACCCAAAATACTCCTTTGTTTGGATTAAAGCTTCCGCCAGTCGGTCGATATCCTGTTCCGTATTATATAAATACAGGCTGGCTCTGGCCGTTGCGCTCGCTTCAAGCCAGCGCATCAGCGGTTGGCAGCAGTGGTGGCCCGCCCGGATGGCGATGCCGGAAGCATCGAGCACAGTCGCAACATCATGCGGATGGATGTCCTGCAGATTGAAGGTGATCAGGCCCACCTCACGCTCGCGCGGTCCGTATAGGGTCAGCCCTTCAATCTCCGACAGGCGGTTTATCGCATAAGCGGCGAGTTTGGCCTCATGCCGGTGAATTTCCTCAAGCCCGATGCCTTCCAGGAAATCGATGGCCGCCGCCAGCCCAACTGCACCGGCGATAATCGGCGTGCCGCCTTCAAATTTCCACGGAAGCTCCTTCCAGCTCGATTCATACAGTCCGACATCATCGATCATTTCCCCGCCGTATTCGATCGGCTCCATGGATTCCAGCAAATGCTTCTTCCCATATAGTACCCCAATTCCGGTTGGCGCGCACATCTTATGGCCGGAAAAAGCATAAAAATCAGCATCCAGCTCCTGTACGTTGATCTTCATATGCGGGGTGCTTTGCGCTCCGTCGACAACCATGACAGCCCCGTTACGATGGGCGATGGTCGCCAGCTCCTTGATGGGATTAACGACCCCCAGCACGTTGGAGACATAAGCGGTCGCCACGATTTTCGTCTTGGCGGTAATCGTCTTCTCCGCATCCGCCAGATCGATATGGCCGTCCGGCTGCAGCGGAATATATTTGAGCACGGCTTTCTTCTTCAAGGCCAGTTGCTGCCACGGGATCAGATTGCTGTGGTGCTCCATCGGAGTGATGACGATTTCGTCCCCTTCTCCGACGTTCGCAGATCCGTAGGAGGAAGCGACCAGATTCAGCGCCGTCGTGGTGCCGCGGGTAAAGATGATCTCCTCCCGGCGCGCCGCGCCGATGAAGCGGGCAACCTTCTCGCGAGCGTTCTCGTACGCGTCGGTTGCCCGGCTGCCCAGCGTGTGGACGCCGCGATGCACATTCGCGTTATCCCATTCGTAATAATGCTTGATCGCTTCGATCACGACGGCCGGCTTCTGTGAGGAAGCCGCACTGTCGAGGTAAACGAGCGGGTGCCCGTTGACATCTTGCTGCAAAATCGGGAATAACTGCTTGAGCTCTTCGGCGCGGATGCTCATTGTCCTAACTTCCTTTCCACCAGACCCTGCAGTTGCTTCTGCAACGGCTCCAGCGGGATATCCGATACAACAGGCGCCAGGAAGCCGTAAATGACCAGACGTTCAGCATCTGCACGGGTAATCCCCCGGGACATCAGATAGTAGATTTGCTCCGGATTCACTTGCCCTACGGAAGCGGCGTGTCCGGCGGATACGTCATCCTCGTCAATCAGCAGGATCGGGTTCGCGTCGCCGCGGGCTTTCGGGCTCAGCATCAGCACTTTCTCGGTTTGCTGGCCGTCCGCTTTGGTGGCGCCCTTCTCAATCTTCGTAATGCCATTGATGATGGCGGTCGCCTCTTCCCGCATGACCGCACGGGTGATCATTTGACTCGCCGAGCTCTTGCCGTAATGGACGGCCTTCGTCGTATAGTTCAGGCGTTGTTTGCCGGAACCGACAGCGATGACCTTCGCATCGGAGGTCGAGCCGTTGCCTTTCAGAATCGACAGCGTTTCGCTTGCCGAATCGCCGCCGTTCATTTCGCCGATAATCCATTCGATGCTGCCGTCGTTCTCAACGACGGCCCGGCGGTAGGTCAGATCCGTCGCTTGCTCGCCCAAATGGTGAACCGTGGCGAATTGGACCTTGGCGCCCGGTTTAACGATCACTTCGGCTGCCCCGTTATGCACAATGTTCCCATTCAGGTTAACCGAAATATAGTTATCCACGTAAGTAACGCGGCTGTTCGTATCCGCTACGATCAAGACGTGCGGCGCAAAAGCGGATCCGGCATCGTCGAGCAGGAAAATGCTCTGCAGCGGCGTATCGATCTCCACGTTCTTCGGAATATACAGGAATACCCCGCCGTTCCACAATGCCGAATGCAAAGCGGACATGCGGTTCTCGTCAGTCTTAATAACGCTGTGAAGATGCGGCTTCACGAGATCGCCATGCTCCCGCACCGCCGTTTCCAAGTCGGTGAAAATCACCCCTTGGCCAGCGAGCTCCGGCGCCAGTCGAGTATATACGGTATCAGCATTCCGCTGAACGATTAGATTGCTCTGCTCGGTCAAGTCTACCAGCGATTGAACGCTCTCGGGAAGCTGCTGCTGCTTCTCCCCGCGGGTCTCGCCAAGCGTTCCGTAGTTGTTCAAATCCCAGCGATCCAGGCGTGTTTTTTCCAATTTAGGCAGTTCCAGTTCCGCCGCCAGCTGCAGCGCCTTCGTCCGGCTGTCCGTCAGCCAGGCCGGTTCGCCGCGCTTCGCGGACAGTTGTCTGAGTTGCTCCGCTTCAACCGGAAGTACGGTTTGTGTCGTCATTCTCTACTCCTCCTTCCGATTAGGCTTCTTGACCAACCGTTTCGTCCACGATGCCCAGCTCTTCCTTGACCCAATCGTAACCTTCGGCCTCCAGGCGTTCAGCCAGTTCAGGACCGCCGGATTTCACGATGCGCCCTTGCATCATAACGTGCACGAAGTCCGGTTTGATATAATTCAACAGGCGTTGGTAGTGGGTAATGATCAGGAAGCCGCGGTCTTCGCTGCGCATGGAGTTCACGCCATTGGCGACGATCCGCAAGGCGTCGATATCCAGACCGGAGTCGATTTCGTCCAGAATCACGATCTTCGGATCCAGCAGCAGCATTTGCAGAATTTCATTCCGCTTCTTCTCCCCGCCGGAGAACCCTTCGTTCAAATACCGGTGCGCGAATTCCGGATTCATCTCCAGCACCTTCATCTGCTCTTCCATTTGACGGATGAATTTGATCAGGGAAATTTCATTTCCTTCGCCGCGGCGAGCATTAATCGCACTGCGCAGGAAATCGGAGTTGGTTACGCCGGCGATTTCACTCGGATATTGCATTGCCAGGAACAAGCCGGCACGAGCGCGCTCGTCAACAGCCATCTCCAGAACGTCTTCGCCGTTCAGCGTAACCTTGCCGTCCGTTACTTCATATTTCGGATGCCCCATCAGCGCGGAAGCCAGCGTACTTTTCCCGGTTCCGTTCGGTCCCATAATGGCGTGAATTTCCCCGCCTTTTATCTCAAGATTGATCCCCTTCAGGATCTCCTTCTCCTCGATTGTCGCCTTAAGTTCTTCAACTACAAAATGAGTTGCCATGTAACTGCTCCTTCCATCCACGAAAATTGACGTTATTTGCCCAGGGACGCCGCCCTTGTTCTCGCCATTATATCATAACTATTATCACATTAGAATGATTCTAAGTGATTCTCAATGATTCTCACTACATTCTAACCTACTTTACAGGCATAAGCAACGTATGCCAGCGGATATAAACTCACAGGTCCCCTCTTTGTCACAGACACGTCAGAATTGCCGGGATCCCCTCATGCAAAAGGACCTGGCCTTTGCTTGCGGCCAAGCCCTTTCCGGGTTTGCGATGCTTAAATTGCTCTTATTTCGACAAGTTCCATCCATCCAGGAATGCTCGAAGCATCCACATCTGCTTCTCCAGCTTGCCTAGGTAGCCGGTTAACAGATCGCTGGTGGCAGGATCCTCCGCCTTGTCAGCCAGCGCGATCCCTTCTTGGTACGCCTCGGTCAGCGTTGCCAGATCCTCAAGCACGTGCTGCACCATCGCTTGCGGTTCCTCTTTGCCGGCGGCTTCCTGAATGGTTGCCAGCTCCAGATACTCCTTCAGCGACGCGGCCGGAGCCCATTTCAAGGTCAGCATCCGTTCAGCAATGGCATCCATCTGTTCTGTAACTTCATTATATAGTTCCTCAAATTTGACGTGCAGCCGGAAGAAGTTGCTTCCTTGCACGTACCAATGATAATTGTGCAGCTTCACATAAAGCACGTTCAAGTTGGCGACCTGTTCGTTCAACAGCTGCTCCAGGCTCGACTTCTTCGTGTTCCCTGCAGATTTTGCTTCCGAATTGGCCATCCTTATCCCCTGCTTTCTTCTATGGATTAAGTTGTCATTATCTTACCCTAATTCAATAGTCGTGAAACAGAAAATCGATTTCCAACATCCTCCGTGTAATTTTCTTAAATTTGATCTATGATTGTCTAGGCAGGGGTGCTATGATTATTTGGGTAATTTCAACAGAAAGGGAGCGCCCTTCTCTGCTTAACACGTTATATTTTGGGGGAATTATGGACAATCAGACGGGACAACAACATGAGGAAGAAGAATTAGGCTATTTGTTCAACGTGGAAATTCTGATCAAGGGCACAACGAACCCTTTGGCACTGCAAGCGTTGCTGAAGCTGCTGAACAGCAGCACAGACATCATAGATTACCGCGTTAATTCCGGAATTGAATTGGGACAGATCATTGAATCGACCCTGGCATCCCGCAAGCAATCCCGCATCGACAAAGCCAATGCTGTCACGGCCAAGAACAACAGCAAGGAATCGGCCAAGCAGCAGGCTACGGCGGAGAAGAAGAAAAGCGAACCGGCCTCGAGCAATTTCAAGGAACTCGCAGCCAGCGATGAATTCCAGGCCTGGATTCAAAACTATATCTCGGCGAACAAGCTGGTTCGATTGTATGTGAATCGAAATGGCAAGCGAACGAGCATCCCCTGCCGCATCCTGAATTTCCTTCCGGAAACCTACGCTCTGAACGTATACCACGTCGATGAGAAGCAGGTCTACACGCTTAAGCTAAGCGAGGTCATCGACTTTTTGGATACTTGATCACGGAAGGAAGATGAAGGGCTGACGAACCCCTGGTTCACAGGTGTCGCCAGCCCTTTGGGTTCTTCAGGCTCCGGCCCGGGAGGAACCCCTCCAGGCCTCCAGCGCAAGCAGCAGCCAGCCTCCCAGAAACGCCAGCCCTCCAAGCGGCGTCACCGGCCCCAGCCATCGCCAGCCCCCAGCGGCGAGCCCATATAAACTTCCCGAGAATAAAATGACGCCGATCAGGAACAGCCGCGCACTCCACCGAAGGCGCTTGGATTCCCCCCATTTCCCGGCCAATAACGCTGCCAGCAGCATCGCGAGGCCATGAATCATTTGATAATGAACCCCGGTTTCAAAAGTTCCGATCGCCGACTCCCCGATCCGCTCTTTCAGGATATGAGCCCCAAACGCGCCCAGCGCTACGGCCAGAAACATCACAATCGCTCCGATTCCCGCATATTTTCGCTGCACGACACCATCCGCCCCTCTCAATTTAGTTCACGAACTTCACGTCCATCATACCGCAGGGATTCACCTGATTTCCACCGCAGCGATTTCATCCAAAAATATCCTTGCAATTTTCCGAAGGATGTTTGAAGATGAACTTGAATAGGTTTATATTACCGTATATTAAAGGAGTTTGAAGATGGATTATCGCCAATCGGAGCAAGACCCTGTCTCACCTTACCCTGCGCCTTACGAACCGGTGGAGCGGAAGAAATTCTCCGGCCCCGGAATCGCTTCCTTCGTGCTCAGCTTGCTCGCCGTCATCGGCTATATCACTTCGCTGGTGCTGATCACGTCCACGGTGCTGGACCTCGTGGATCAGCCTGCGAATGCAATCGCCGAAGACTTGATGCAGCGGACCGGGGCGTTGCTGGGGATCCTGCTGTTCCTCTTATCCGGTTTACTGGACTTGATCGCCCTGATTCTCGGCATCATCGGCCTGGCGATCAAGAATCGGCGCAAAGTGTTTGCGATTCTGGGTACGGTCTTCTCGGCCTTATCCTTGCTGCTGCTCGTCGTATTGTTTATTTTGGGCAGCCTCGCCGCCTGAATACTGCGGTGCCGGCACCTTCTTCGCCTTCCGGCGGCCCGTCGGGAGGCCGGCTTCAGCCTCAAGCCACGCGGGTTTCGGTCACGCAGGCTTGGGGCTTTTCCTTGTCTCGTTCTTTTTGATAGAATAATGAGAAGTTGTTCTTTTAGATCCTATTTCGTATCAACTAACCAAGGAGACTGCTTATGTCTAATGTGAAAATTTTCGCGGATAGTACCTCTGACCTTCCAGCCGGCTGGATCGATCGGTATGAGATCGGCCTGGTCCCGCTGTACGTCGTATTCGGCGACGAAACGTTCCGGGACGGGATCGATATTACCCCGCCCGATATTTATCGCCGGGTGGAGGCCGAGGGAAATTTGCCCAAGACTACGGCCCCGTCCCCGAAAGACTTCATGGATGCTTTTGGCCCTTACATCGATCAAGGGCGCGACATCGTGTATATCAGCTTGTCGTCCAATCTCTCATCCACTTACCAGAACGCACAAATCGCTGCCGCAGAATTTCCCGAAGGCCGAATTCACGTCGTCGATTCCTTGACCTTATGCAGCGGGATCGGATTGCTTGTGATGAAAGCGGTGCATCTCTCTGAGAAAGGACGGAGTGCTGCGGAAATCGCCGGACAGGTTGCCGCGATGCGCCCCCAGGTGGAGACGCAATTCGTCATCGATACCCTGGAGTACTTATACAAAGGCGGGCGCTGCTCCGGCATGCAGAACTTCATCGGCAGCCTGCTGCAAATTCGACCGGTGCTGAAGCTGGTTGACGGGAATATCATCCCGGCGTATAAAGTCCGGGGCCGCAAGGAAAAAGCCGTGCAGCAAATGCTCGACAATGCCCTGGCCGACAAGGATTACATGGATCAAGATCTGATCATTGTTGCCCATACGCTCGCGGAGGAAGAGGCTCATCGGCTGGCCGTTATTTTGCGGGAGCAGACCGGTGCGCGCCAAGTTGCCATAGCGGAGGCCGGCTGCGTGATTTCAAGCCATTGCGGCCCCCATACCGTTGCGATCATGTATACGAGAAAACAACCGGCTTCATAAATTCCCCGTCCCATAGATAACCAATGAACGTTTAGGAGGATTCATATGGGTTCTATTAAAATTTTTGCGGACAGTACCTGCGACCTGCCCGCTGAATGGATTGCGCAGTATGACATCGGCATCGTACCTCTGTATGTCACGTTTTCGGAGCAGACTTATAAGGACGGGATCGATTTGACGGTGCCCCAACTGTACCGGAAGGTTGAAGAGACGGGCAAGCTGCCGAAGACCGCAGCGCCGTCACCGGCGGACTTCATTCAAGCGTTCAGGCCCCATGTCCAGGAAGGCCGGAGGATCCTATACATCAGCTTGTCTTCAGAGTTATCCTCAACCTATCAGAACGCGCTGATTGCTGCGGAAGAATTCGCGGAGGGCATGGTGACCGTGTTTGATTCCCTGAACCTGTCGACCGGCATCGGTCTCCAGGTGATGAAAGCCGTTGGTGCGGCGGCAGAAGGGAAGAGCGTAGAGGAAATCGTTCCCCTGCTGACGGCCGTACGCTCGCAGGTTGAGACCGAATTCGTCATCGATTCGCTGGATTATCTCTATAAAGGCGGCCGCTGCTCCGGCATGCAGAATATCGTCGGAAGCCTGCTGAGAATCCGTCCCGTCATCAAGGTCGAAGACGGTAAAATGACGCCGGCCTACAAGATTCGCGGCAGCCGGGAAAAAGCGCTGGATCAACTGCTGAACAACGCTCTGAACCGCTTGTCCGACATGGATAACGACCTGATCTTCGTCACGCACTCCTTGGCGGATGAGGACGCGAAGATGCTGAAGGAGGCGCTGGAATCGAGGACGGGCGCCCGCTTGGTCGCGGTATCGAACGCGGGCTGCGTCATTTCCAGCCACTGCGGGGCCAAAACGATCGGGATTCTATATACGAAGAAACTCGCCTGACGAGCAGGCGGAATAAAGGCCGGAAGTCCCGCGTCAGCAGGTCTTCCGGCCTTCTCTGTCCCGATGGATTTAAAGCAGCGTTCCTCCCACTGATTGCTGAAACTCCTCAATTGCCGGCAGTTGCGGTTCGATCCGGCTTTCCAGACCAAACCCTTGAAGGACTAACCCCAGTTCGTCCAGCAGCCTCGGATGGCGGGCCACCACCCGCTGAGGGATCACCCGGTGCGACTCGATCAGCATCAACAATCCGTCGGCCAGGCTGTCGGACGCTTCAGACCGTTTGGTTAAACCGTAATGCAGGAGCTGCCCGGTCTCCTGATCGGCAATCACGTTCATCGTCGGATAAAACGGACGTTCCTCTTCTTCAATAGGCATTGGGATAAAAAAACTGTCAATCTCCCAAATCCCCGCATCGCCATTCACTGCGCGTCTGGCTTTGGCCATACGCAGCTCGTCCACGATGACCGCCCGCCCGGAGGGCTCCAGCGGCCGATCCGCCGGATCCGGCTCCCGCCATTCGCTGATCCATTCGGTCGTCCCGGCTCCTTCTCCGGCGGCCGGAACCCGCACGAGAAACCGTTCCCCGTTGCCTTCCAGCAAAGCATCGGGATCCTGCCGATAGGCAAGGCTTACTTCCATCGCTTGTTCGAGAATCTCCGTCATGAAGGCGACATCCTCCCGGTTAGTCAGCGGCCAGGGCACGTATCCCGGCTCGTAAAGGCGAAAGGACGGCCAGGCGGTTTTGCCGCGAAAAGATAACCCCAGTTCCCTTGCACGTTCATATTCGTCCGGGTACAGCTCATCCCGGCTGCCGAAAGAAAGCATATAACAATGCTGAGCGAACAACGGATCGCCTTCGAAATCCCCGTTCAGCATGTCCAGCACGGTCTGCAGCCCTTCGGTTCCCAGGTATACAGCCATCCCGTACACCTCTCCCCCGCTTCCCATCACGCAGCAATAACCGGTACGCTCGCCTCGCGGATGGCGAACGCCAAACAAATGAACGTTCGAAAGCCATTCCCATGGCTTCAGCTTCTTGAATTGACTTGCCGCTTCATATAATTCCAGCCATTCCTGATTCGTCACTTTCAACACGTGACCTCCTTCGCAAACCTGACCTTACCTTTTATTTAGCATAACGGGAATCTCCGCCTGTTTCCAGCGTTATTGTTTCCAAACCGGCGCAAGCTCCCTCACATATCGCCCCTCTCCGTGAATATACTTTATTTACATCCACAAATATAGCGTTCCGGGAAATCCCGATATGGAGGTGTTCATCCATGCCAACGCCCGATCGATACAACTTTGTCGTCTCCAAAGAGGACTGGTCGCTGCATCGCAAGGGGTATCAGGATCAACAGCGCCACCAGGAGAAGGTGCGGGAAGTCATCCGGCAAAATCTGCCCGACCTCGTTACCGAAGAAAATATTATTATGTCGGACGGCAAACAGATCATTAAGGTTCCCCTCCGCAATTTGGAAGAGTACCGCTTTATCCATAATTACCAGAAACATAAGCATGTCGGCCAAGGCGACGGAAGCAGCGAGGTCGGGGATGTGCTTGGCCAGGACAGTCCCAAGGAGAGCGGAAAAGGCGGGAAAGGCGGCAAGGCCGGCGATCAGCCGGGCTACGACTACGTGGAGGCCGAGATCAGCATCGAGGAGCTGGAGGATATGCTGTTCGATGAGATGGAGCTGCCCTACATTCAGGATAAAGACAAGGAAGAAATGGAGACTGAATCGATCCGTTTCAACGATATCCGCAAAAAAGGCCTGATGTCCAACATCGATAAAAAACGCACGATTCTGGAGAACCTGCGCCGAAACGCCACCGCCGGCACCCCCGGCATCCACGGCATCTCGCCGGACGATCTGCGCTACAAGACGTGGGAAGAGATCATCGTCCCCCGCTCCAATGCGGTGATCCTGGCGATGATGGATACGTCGGGTTCGATGGGCGCGTTCGAGAAATATTGCGCACGCAGCTTCTTCTTCTGGATGACCCGATTCTTGCGGCGGCAGTATGAGAAGGTGGAAATCGTGTTCCTGGCGCACCATACCGAGGCGAAGGAGGTCAGCGAGGAGGAATTCTTCACCCGCGGGGAAAGCGGCGGCACCATCTGTTCTTCGGTGTATCAAAAAGCGCTGGAGATCATCGATTCCCGTTACCCGCCCTCCAGCTACAATATCTATCCGTTCCATTTCTCCGACGGCGACAATCTCACTTCCGACAACGAGCGCTGCGTCAAGCTGATCGGCGAGCTGATGAATCGCAGCAATCTGTTTGGGTATGGGGAGGTCAACCAATACAACCGCGGCAGTACGTTGATGTCCGCCTACCGGACGATCAAGCAGGAGAAATTCATGTATTACGTCATTAAGGAAAAAGGCGAGGTCTATAACGCGTTAAAACGGTTCTTCCACAAGCGCGAAGGAGGTGCGGCAAGTTGAGCAGCGAAATGGAGCAACTGGAATACGCCATCGCGGAAATCATGGAAATCGCCGATTCCTTCGGGCTTGATTATTATCCCATGCGCTACGAAATTTGCCCTGCCGATATCATCTATACCTTTGGCGCTTACGGCATGCCAACCCGCTTCTCGCACTGGAGCTTCGGAAAGACGTTTAACAAGATGAAAATGCAATACGATTTCGGACTCAGCAAAATCTACGAACTCGTCATTAACTCCAACCCGTGTTACGCTTTTTTGCTGGAGGGCAATTCGCTGATCCAGAACAAGCTCATCGTCGCCCACGTGCTGGCGCACTGTGATTTCTTCAAAAACAACGTGCGCTTCTCCGCCACCAACCGGGATATGGTCGAGAGCATGTCCGCCACCGCCGAGCGAATCAGCCGGTATGAGCTGGCTTACGGTGCGGAGACGGTGGAGAGATTCATCGATGCCGTACTCGCCATCCAAGAGCATGTCGACCCGCAGTTGATCAAGCCGATGCGGTACGACAAGCGCCGTCAAATGGAAGAGAAGCTGCGCCGGGTCAAGGAAGGGCGGCATGGGGCGGTGAAGGCGGGGGAATACGATGACCTGTGGTCGCTGGACGAGAAATCGGGCGGACCTACAGCGGAGGCCAAAGAGAGCCCTTTGTCATTTCCGCCGGAGCCGGAGAAGGATATCGTCTGGTTCATCCAGGAGTACTCTGAGGCTTTGGAGGATTGGCAGCGGGACATCATGAGCATGCTGCGCGAGGAAATGCTGTATTTCTGGCCGCAGATGGAGACGAAGATCATGAATGAAGGCTGGGCTTCTTACTGGCATCAGCGCATCATTCGCGAGCTTGATCTCACCAGCGACGAAACGGTGGAATTCGCCAAACTGAACGCCTCGGTCGTTCAACCGTCGCGTCAAAGTCTGAACCCGTATTATCTCGGGCTCAAGATTTTCGAGGACATCGAGCGCCGCTGGGATCATCCCAGCGAAGAGGAGTGCCGCCGCTTGGGCCGCGAACCCGGGCAAGGCCGCGAGAAAATCTTCGAGGTGCGCGAGCTCGATTCCGACATCTCTTTCCTCCGCAGCTATTTGACCAAAGACCTGGTCCGAGACCTGGACTTATACATCTTCGAGAAGCAAGGTCCGGAGTGGAAAATCACCGATAAAACCTGGGAGAACATCCGCGACCAACTCGTAGCCTCCCGCGTGAACGGCGGCTCCCCGTACATCGTCGTCCAGGACGGCGACTACCTGCGCTCCGGCGAGCTGCTGCTGAAGCATCAGTATGAGGGGCTTGAGCTGGACTTGAAATACCTGGAGCATACGCTCCCCCATGTTTACCAACTTTGGGGCCGCCCCGTTCACCTGGAGACCGTGGTCGAGGAGAAGCGGGCGATGTTCTCTTACGACGGGCAGAAGCATATCCGGAAGATGATTTGAACACATGATAGAGAAGAACCGCCCGGATCTAATGATCAGGCGGTTCTTATTCTGCCTACGGAACCGTTCAGGACAGCAAAGCGATGACTGGCAGCTTGTGAAGTTGCAGTGTCCAAATCATCTCATCATGACAAACTACAATGCCGCACTACCGCCGCCCGGATTTGCCGGCACGTCGGTTTCGGGCTTTCTGCGCAGAACGGCGCGACCCAACCAGTTGCTCATGTTATCGGCAATCGTGTACATGACCGGAACGAAAAATAAGGTAAGCAGCGTGGAGAAAGACAACCCAAAAATAACCGTTATGGCCATGGGTGCCTGCATTTCCGCACCTTCACCAATTCCTAGAGCTAACGGAAGCAATCCAAGCACAGTAGTAGCCGTGGTCATAAAGATCGGCCGAACCCGCGAAGGAGCGCCTTCCAATATTGCCTCTTCTCGCTCAAGCCCCCGGTTCCGCAACGTATTGACGTAATCGACAAGGATAATCGCGTTGTTGACGACGATCCCCGCCAGCATAATCAATCCGATCAGAACCGTGATACTAAGCGGCGTACGGGTGACAAACAATCCTAGGATGACCCCGATTACCGTCGTGGGTAGAGAGAACATAATGACGAACGGGTGCAGCAGCGATTCGAACTGTACCGCCATCACGATATAGACCAACACGATGGCAAACAGCAGCGCCGCCCCGAGGTCGGTGAACGACTCCGCCATATCTTGGGACTGCCCGCCAATCGAATAAGAATAGCCGTCCGGAAAATTCATGCCGGCGAGCAATCGGGTCACTTCATTCGACACACTGCCCAAATCACGGTCGACGACATCGCTGGTGATGTTGATTTGCCGCTGCTGATTCTCACGCTGAATCACGACCGGGCCTTGAACTTGTTCAAAATCGGCCACGGCCGACAACGGGATAAGCTCCCCGCCAGGCGTTCGCAAGGTCAGCCGGTTTAATGCCGATAAATCGGCATAAGTGTCCTTCGGCAGCGTTACCTTGACGTCGATTTCATCTCCGTCCTCACGATATCGCGTCGCGACCTGGCCTTTCATGGCCACGCTGATTTCACTCATGACCTGCTGGTAAGTCAACCCGTAATGCGCCGCAATATCGCGGTTGACCACGATATTCAACTCCGAGCCGCCATCGGACGCTGAGGAGGTCGGATTATAAATGCCTTTGATTTCGGCCAACGACCAAACGACTTGATCGCCAAGCTCCTTAAGCACATCGTAATCTTGTCCGGAGATGCCGATCTGAATGGCGGCCCCTCCGCCCAATCCGGTCTGCACTTCGCTGACCGTAATCTCCGCACCGGCGATGTTGTCGGTGCCGGCATTGATGGCCTGAACCACCTCCGTCGTGCTGCTCTCCCGCTCTCCGGAGGGGACGAGTACCACCGAGACGGTTGCCGTATTCGCGCTACCGCCCAAACCGTCATTGCTGCCGCCGACCGAAACATTGACGCTCTCCAAAATCGTTTCGTAAGGCGTCAATAACTCGGTGATTTCATCCGTGACTTTTTTCGTTTCCTCAAGCGAGGTACCGTTTGGCGTTTCCACCGTAATCTGGAATTGCCCCTGGTCGGCTGCGGGCATAAACTCCGCGCCGATCAAAGGAGTTAACGCAAATGAACCGATAAGCAGTACAAGCGTCACACTAACGGTGGTTTTGCGGTGCGAGAGCACCCATCGAAGCGCGTTTTTATAGGCAGCTAGGATACGCCCGCCGAAACGGTCCAGCCCGCTTTCCTTTTTCTCCGTTTGAAGCTTAACGCGAGCCAGCATCTTGGAGGACAAGGTGGGAACAAGTGTAATTGCGACCACCAGCGATGCGATGAGCGAAAATGTAACCGTCAAAGCCATAGGCGTAAAGATGTCCGCGGCAAGCCCCTGGACAAACGTCATCGGCAAAAATACGACCAGCGTCGTCAACGTTGAAGCAATCACCGCCGAGCCGAGCTCGGACGCCCCTTTGACGGCCGCGTCCTTTGCGGTGTAGCCTCGCTGCCGGTAAGAAAATATATTTTCCAGAATGACGATCGAGCTGTCGACCATCATCCCGACACCAAGCGCCAAACCGCCCATCGAAATAATATTTAACGTTTGTCCGGAAAAATACATCAACGTAAACGTGGCGATGACCGCGATCGGGATCGACAGCGAAATGACCAACGTGGATCGTACGTTGCGCAAAAAGAGGAGCAAAACAACGACGGACAGCAAGGCGCCGGTCAGCATATTATTCACGACGCTATTAATCGATTGGTTGATGATCTCCGAGGTATCCATCGTGACATTCAATTTAGTGTTTTGGGGAAGATCCGCTCTCAGCTTCTCAAGCGCCGCCGTAACGGCCTCCGCAGCTTCCACCGTATTGGCGTCCGACTGTTTCTGAACGGACAGAAGCAAGGCCGGCTCGCCGTTCACGTAAGAAAGCGAGGTTTGCTCGGCAAACGTGTCCCGAATGACCGCAACATCGCCGACCTTAATCGT
The DNA here is from genome assembly GCF_900021165.1 of Paenibacillus phocaeensis. Classification (GTDB taxonomy): domain Bacteria; phylum Bacillota; class Bacilli; order Paenibacillales; family Paenibacillaceae; genus Fontibacillus; species Fontibacillus phocaensis. The sequence continues at coordinate 94,622 of NZ_FCOQ01000032.1, forward strand.
AGCGCCGGTTGGCAAGTGAATGATTGTATTCTCCAAATCCGCCAGGGAAGCGTACTCCCCCAGAATGCGAATTTGCTGTTCCTCGGCGCCCTTCTGCACCGATCCGACAGAAGCCGAGCGATTCTCCGCGCCGATCGCCTGAATGACCTGACTCGCACCGATGCCATATTGCTGCATTTTGGCCTGGTCTAGCTCCACGCGAATTTCCCGGGTTTTTCCCCCTTGAACGCTGACGGATGCTACCCCTTTTTGCCTCTCCAAGAACGGAACGACCGTATCTTCGGCAATATTTTGTAGAATGGCCGCATCCTCGCCGGACAAGCTGAGCGTGAGAATCGGCATCTGCTGCGGGTCGAACCTCAAAACGGAAGGATCGTTGGCATCCTCCGGAAGCATTCCTTTGACCTGATCGACTTTTTCGCGAACCTCCAACAAAGCGTTATCCAGATTGGTCCCGGTTTTAAACTGCATAATGATCATCGAAGCGCCGACCTGCGACTGGGATTGAATGGTGTCAATTCCCTGGATCGAGCTCATCGCTCCCTCCAGCGGGCTGCTCACGAGTTTTTCGACCTCCTCCGGCGCGGCCCCCGAGTAGGAGGTGGCAACTACGGCGATCGGCAGGTCGATCTTCGGAAACAGGTCCACCGCCAGACTTCTTAAGCTAAACAAACCTAAGGAAACGACGGCAATTACGATCATCAACACACCGATCGGGCGCTTAACGGATACTTCGATAAGTTTCAAATTACTGCGCCTCCTTGATGACCTTGACTTGATCCCCGTCGGATAACGTCAGTTGCCCTTTGACAACGACCTGTTCGCCTTCCTTTACGTCCCCCTTAACCGCCGACTTTTCGGACTGGGACTTCACCACCTCGACCGGCACCTCGGCGGCAGCCCCTTCGCGAACGACGAAGATGAAGCTTTCGCTCCCTCTGTCCACAATCGACCGGGTGGGCACAAGCAGCGCATTGGAAACAAGCGCTTCCTCCATGGACAGAATCGCCGTCATGCCGGATTTAATCGCTCCATTCGCGTTGTCCGCTTCAAATTCCGCCGTATAGAAGCCGTTTTGCGCTACCGGAGAAATATGGGTCATTCGAGCGTTCAATGTTTTGCCGATATCCGGCAACGAGAGGTTCATTTCCTTTTTATTTTGCAGTTTCAACATATCGGTAGCCCCGATGCTCGCCTTAATTTGAATCGGATGAAGGTTGACGATTTTAACTAACGGATTGCCGGCAGCGACCATTTCCCCTACCTTCGCATTCACTTCCACGACCGTGCCGGAGATCGGGGCGATAATGTTCGCGTTATCCAGAGCCATTTCCGCCTGCTTCACGCGGATCCGGGCTTGTTCGACATTGGAACGCGCTTGTTCAAGCTGAACGTCGTCGCCGTTCGTCATATTCAAAGTTTTATACTGGAGCTGGGCTTGTTCGAGGTTGATCTGGGCCAATTCCAACTGCAAATTTAAATCGACGCTGTCGATCCGCCCCAGCACGGCTCCTTTTTTGACGGTTTTGTTTTTTTCGACGTTCAATTCCACCAGTTCGCCGCCCATCTTGGGCGTGACGCTGCTCTCCGCCGAAGGCTGAGTCGTTCCGATCAGGTCGCTCTGGAGGTACAACGACCCCGTTTCGACGGGAATTACCTGTACCGGTGTTTGTTTGTTTTCCGTTTGTCCGGTTAAGGGTTGGCCCGCTCCGCAGCCGGTCGCCATCACCGCTAGCGCCATGGAAAAAAGCGCTATTTTCATCAACTTTTGCATGTTTCTTTACACTCCCCTATCCCCAAATCATTGTATAATAATTCGATAAAACGTAATAAAGCCATGAATGAACGGTCAGTTTCATCCTTGATTATACTGGTAGGACAGCGTAAAATCAATTTAATAGAGCTCCATTTCAAGCTAAACCGAACGCCCGGTCATTAACGATTCGCCTTTGATCTGCATCGACCGGTCGGCCGGCGTACACAGGAGCATATTAATGAGGGAAGTGTCAACGTGCACGATAAAAAACAACTTATTCTGGATACCGCCTTGAGATTGTTCGCACAAAAAGGGTTTAGTGCCACTTCTATTCAGGATATCGTCGATCAAATCGGCATTGCCAAGGGATCCTTATACGTTTATTTCAAATCGAAAGAGGAGCTGTTTGTTTCAGCCCTGCAGCTCGTCCTGGACCGAGTCAGTGAACAATGCCGAACTGTCGTGTCCGACGGCCGCTTGCCCGCACAAGCAAAGGTGGAAAAGCTGATCCGGATTCAACTAGAGTTAAGCCGCGAATATCATGACGTGTTTTGGATCCTTGTCCATGAATCGACGGCTCTGATCAATAGTGAAGTAACGCCGCTCCTATGGGGGTTCCGAGACGATATGCTAACTTGGCTGTCAAATAGTCTGTACGATATTTATGGCAAATCCAGCGAACCGTATGTCTGGGATTGCGCCACGCTTTTACTGGGAATCACAGAAAATTATGCGATACTGATGAATCCTATGGGAATCTCCACAGACCAAATCCTTCCCTTCGTCATGGAACGGCTGGATGATTGCATGAGTGGAATGATGAGCAGGCATAATCCTCCTGTGATAGATGAAGCCTCGATCAAACGATTTTTCGCGATCCACGGAAAAGGTGAAGCTTGCCCCAAGTGGAGAGTGTACCTTGATCAAATCCATAAGTTGATTGAGCAGATAGAACTGGATAAGAAACGTCGGGACGAATGGGATTCCTATTTGCTCGTCCTCGATCATGAGCTGAACAAGATCCCCCCTGTCCCTGCCGTCATTCTTTCTTTAATCGAGACACTCCGGGGATTCGGTTTAAAATCAGTTCAAGGACCACTCAACGCCTTGGAACGATTGTTTAATAATAGCAAACTTTCGGAGTCTTAAACGTACTGAGCATCCGATGGTTTTGTATCTTGTTGGTTTCAAAACGCAAAAAGAGCCGCCCGGAGCCTGGGACTGTCCCCCCTAGCTTCGGCGGCTTATATTGTGTCGGCGGAACTCCGTCAGGACAGCAAAGCGATGACCAGCAGCTCGTAGAGCACCAGCGTCAAAATCATCTCATCGCTGGGACCGGGTCCCCAGAAGGGAGCTCCAAAGGCGCGCTGGCTCCCGTAACGCGGAACCGCCAAATGCACCATCCCGCCTTGGCAATTCACGATCCGGCCGATATGGACATGACCGTCCATCGTTTCGATGCGGACGCGCTGATGGACATGCTGCCGGCAGATGCCTTGCACCCGGTCGCGGATCGACCGCAGATGCTGGGCGGATTGCTGATCCGCTTGATAAACAATGCGCTGCTGTTGAGGGTGACCCCATGGTTGAACACTCATTCGGTTTTCGCCTCCAAGGTTTCTTTCAAGTTTAACTTATCGTATGCGAATACCCAGGGGGCGGTGAGGCATGGCGGCAGTTGAATTCGGCTCCCTTGCTTGCTAATGCCGAGTGCGTGTTCCTGAACAATACAGACACGCCAAAAAGGCGGAGGGCTTCCCCTCCACCTTAACCTTTGCCCTGCTTACCGGTTCAGCAAACTGCCTACATAACGCAGCAATTCGTTGGCGCAGACCGGGCAGTAGCCATGCTCGTCGATCAGCCGCTTGCTGACCTCGTTGATGCGTTTAAGCTGGTTTTCATCCGGCGTCTTGGTCGAAGTCGTGATCTTCACGATGTCCTTGAGGTCGGCGAACAGCTTCTTCTCAATCGCTTCCCGCAGCCGGTCGTGGTGGTTATATTCGAATTTCCGCCCTTTGCGCGAATACGCGGAAATGCGGATCAGAATTTCCTCTCTGAACGCCTTCTTGGCGTTTTCCGAAATGCCGATTTGCTCTTCGATCGAGCGCATCAGCCGCTCGTCGGGATCCATCTCCTCGTCGGTGAGCGGATCGCGGATTTTCGTCCAGTTGCAGAACGCCTCGATGTTGTCGAGGTAGTTGTCGAACAAAGTGCGCGCCGACTCCTCAAACGAGTAGACGAACGCTTTTTGCACTTCTTTTTTGGCGAGTTCGTCGTATTCCTTGCGGGCGATGCTGATAAAATTCAGGTAGCGCTCGCGTTCTTCCTTCGTGATCGAAGCATGCTGGTCCAGACCGTCCTTGATCGCCCGCAAAATATCCAGAGCGCCCATGCAATGCAAATCCTGCTTGATCAGCGCGCTGGAAATCCGGTTGATGACGTAACGCGGGTCGACGCCGGACATGCCCTCCTCCAGGTACTCGTTCTGCAGCTCCTTCAAATCGGCATCCTTGTAGCCCTCGACTTCTTCGCCGTCGTAGAGGCGCATTTTTTTCACCAGATCGACGCCTTGTTTCTTCGTCTCCTTCAACCGGGTCAAGATGGAGAAGATCGCCGCAGACCTCAGGGCATGCGGGGCAATATGGATGTGGCTCATATCGCTTTGGCCGACCAGCTTGGCGTAAATTTTCTCCTCCTGCGACACCTTGAGATTATAGGGGATCGGCATAACGATCATCCGCGACTGCAGCGCTTCATTTTTCTTATTGGCGATAAACGATTTGTACTCCGCTTCGTTGGTGTGGGCGATGATCAGCTCGTCGGCCGAAATTAACGCGAATCGCCCCGCCTTGAAGTTCCCCTCCTGCGTCAGGGACAACAGGTTCCACAGAAACTTCTCGTCGCATTTCAGCATCTCCTGGAATTCCATCAGACCGCGGTTGGCCTTGTTCAGCTCGCCGTCAAAGCGGTACGCCCGCGGATCGGATTCCGATCCGTATTCGGTAATCGTGGAAAAATCGATGCTGCCGGTCAAATCGGCGATGTCCTGCGACTTCGGATCCGACGGACTGAACGTGCCGATCCCGATGCGGTCGTCTTCGGACAAGAGCACCCGCTCAACCTTGACGTTCTCGATGTCGCCGCCGTATTCCGTCTTCAGCCTCATCTGGCACACGGGGCATAAATTGCCTTCGATCCGGACCCCCAGCGTCTTCTCTACGTCCGGACGGAGTTCATGCGGAACGAGGTGAAGCGGGTCCTCATGCATCGGGCACCCGGCGATGGCGTACACCGCGCCTTTATCGGTCCGGGAGAATTTCTCGAGCCCGCGCTTCAGCAGCGTCACGAGCGTGGATTTGCCCCCGCTCACCGGTCCCATCAGCAGAAGGATCCGTTTGCGCACATCGAGCCGGCGGGCAGCGGAGTGGAAATATTCCTCGACCAGCTTTTCGATGGCCCGATCGAGCCCGAAGATTTCCTGCTCAAAAAATTTATACCTTTTCCTGCCGTCATCCTCTTCAATGCCGTAGGATTTAATCATTTCATAAACCCGGGCATGGGCGGTCATCGCCGGCGAAGGGTCTTTGGCCAACAGTTCGACATAATCTTTAAATGTGCCGCTCCATGACAAGGAATCGCTTTCCGCCCGGTAAGCCGCTATACGCTCAAAAATGTCCATGTTAGGTACCTCCTGTACTCCCGCTTTGGGGGTTCTCCCGCGTCCCCGATCTTTAGAACTTACGTGACCAGAATATGGAGCTTCCACGATAAAAAAGTGTATTACATTCCTATGCGCCGGGACGGGAGAAGTTGACCTTTTTTCCGATGAAAATATTCGCATGGAAAAAGTAGGAATTGAGCTTTATGATATAATTTGGATCATGATCATGGGAAGGAAAAGGGGATCGGCATGGCGGTACAGCATGAGACGGAATTGTACGCTCCGCTGAAGGCTTTTTTTGAAGAGCGGGGGTATGAGATCAAAGGCGAGGTGCGGCATTGCGACCTGGTGGGGGTTCGGCCCGGCAGCGATGAGCCGCTGATCGTGGAGATGAAAAAGACGTTTAATCTCCCCCTGCTGCTGCAGGGGTTGGAACGCCAGCGCTTGAGTTCCGAGGTGTATCTGGCCGTGGAGCGCAATCGCGCCAAAAAAGGAGCGCACAATCAGCGGTGGAGCGAAATTACGCTGCTCTGCCGCCGGCTGGGGCTGGGATTGATCGCGGTGACCCGATATAAGACGAAACCCGCGTTCGTGGAAATCCTGTGCGCACCGGGCAATGAAGCCTTGTACACGCCGGGACCGAAGGTGGTGAAACGCCGGGCAGACAAGCTGCTGCACGAGTTCCACGAGCGCAGCGGCGACTACAACATCGGCGGCAGCACCGGCACCAAGCTGGTGACAGCCTATCGTGAACGTGCGCTGCGCATTGCGCTCGCCATCGAGGAGGCCGGCGGCGAGACATCGCCGAGGGACGCGCGCGACCGCAGCGGCATCGGCAACGCCGCCGCGATCCTGCAGCGCGACNCGGCTCCCCAAAGGCCCGCTTGCTGGCGCAGCACGTGCAGCGGCGTTGTATCCGCCTCTGCCCTTCTTCCTGCCTTGTGCCCGGCTTCGCTTGTTCCGTAAGCCTCACTTTCCTTGCTCGCTGCCCGGTTCTTGTCCCCGGCCGCCTCCTGCCGCTTGCCGGCTTCCGCTCCTTCCGCTTTATCCTCCGTCCCGCAAGTCCGTGGTTTATCTAATGGGTCCGCAATGTCTGCGCCCGCTCCGTCTCCCTGGGCAGGGCCCTCCCTCACCCCCGCCCCCCCGGCGGCAGGGGCCCTCTCGACAAACGGCGCCAGGCTCGCCGATTCATCACTGACGATCGGCCATCCCAGCCGCTCGCTGCACTCCAGCAGCGCCAGCTTGCGCTGCTGGCTCCACACCCGGCCGGACGGGTTGGCATAATGCGGCGTCACGTACACCATAGCCGGCCTCCCCCCGGCGGCCTCGCTCTTCCGCCGCAGATCGTCCGGCAGCATGCCGTCCCGGTCGCACGCCACCGGGACCGCCCGGATGCCGCGGCGGCGCATCAATTCCAGCGCCTCCGGTGCGGCAGGCGTCTCGACGAGCACCGTGCCGCCGCCAGGAACGAGCGCCCGCAGCAGCAGGTCAAGCGCCCCGTCGGCGCTTTCCGCCAACCGCCATTGCTGCGGCTCCATGCGGAGGCCTTCGGCTTCTTCGTAAGCCGAAGCGAGCCACTCCAGCAGCGCGCTGGCATCGCGAGGGCCCGGCTTCCTTCCGCCTTGCCCTTCACTGTACGCGCTCCGCTCCCGAACCAGGTGCGCGCCGCCCCCGTCCCCCTGCGGCCCCGCCAGCGAGATCAAGCGACCTTCCCTCAGCTGTGCGTCTATTTCCCTGACGAATGCCGGCGGCAGCCGACGCTTTAGCATTTCCAATCCCGTATCCACATGTCCCCCCCGCTTCCATATCACCTGTCTCTGCGATTGTACCGCAGGACAAATTTTCCAGACAACCGGAGGCAAACCTAGCGCCGCGCTTGATTTTGTCGAAAGATTGCCAAATCTATCACTTTTGCGAACCTCTTGTCGACATGATAGAATGAGAACTGCATACGAACAGTATCTATTAATTTCTTTGAGGTGAGTTACCATGCCTTACTCTACGGAGCCTGCAACCGTCGCCGAAACGAGTCGCAGCAGAAGAACGCGGAGGCCTTCCGTAGCCTTGATTCTATTGATTTGGATCCTGCTGATCGGCGCCGGAGTCACCGTGGCTTACATGTATAGCAATCATTTGAAACAGTCGATGATCGACCAGCTCGACGCCAAATGGCAGAGCGAAGCCAAGCAAATGAAGGCGGATTATACGGCCCAGCTCACCGCCTTGTCCGGCGAGGTCAAGGACTTGCAAAACAAAGTGGAAACGTTCAACGAATTGCTCGAATTCACCAAGGACAATACCAGCGAAAAAACGGATAACAGCAACAAATTATATTCGCAATTGAACGAGGTCAAGCAGCAGCTGGCCGCGCTTCAGAAGAAGATGGACCTGCTGAAATGATTACAACGGCGAAGCAAATCAACCGTTTTTTCCTGCTGGCTACCGGCCCCCTGATCGGGATGCTTATCGCTCTCTTCATCAGCGGGGCCGCCATTGAGTGGAACCGCTCCTTGCACCCTATCACGCCTGAAGCCGACGTGTTCCAGACCACCGCATCCATTTCGGAAGGACTCACGAAGGCGCAGAAAGATGCGAAAACGACGATTTCCTCCATCCGGGAAACAGCCGAGCTGTACCAGAAAACCACTCAAACCATGAGCACGATTGTCAAAACCGCAAAAACCGCATCCGCCCGGCCGGAAACGATCTACAACCGACGGATCACTTCTAAATTAGGCGTTCCCTTCGAGACGATTCAAAGCGATCGGATTCGCATCGAATTATACAAGATCAACCCGGGGACATACCGAGGGTATGCCATGAAGATTCGACTCAAATCGCCGGATGCCATGAAAATGACGATGGGCAAGGATCGCCTGGGAGGTGCGGAAACGACAAAGCAAGCGGTGCAGCGCCACGGTGCGGTCGCGGGCATCAATGCCGGCGGATTTGCCGATTCGCGCGGGGAGCGGTACCCTCTGAGCACCACGATCATGAATGGCGAATATGTTAACGGATTTGAGTCTACGTACAAGGATTTGTTTTTTGTCGGATTGAATCGGTCAGGCCAACTGATTGGCGGCAAGTTCCAAAGCAAGGAGAGTCTGGACAAGCTGCAGCCGAAGTTCGGTGCCTCCTTTGTACCGATTCTGCTGCAAAACGGCGTCAAACTCCCCATCCCTCCCAAATGGAAAACCTCCCCGCTGCGCGCACCGCGCACGGTGATCGGCAACTACAAGGATGATCAGTTGCTTGTGCTGGTCGTGGACGGCGACAATGAGAAAGGCCGTTCCGGCGCTACGCTGGAAGAATTGCAAACCAAGCTGTGGAAGATGGGCGTCCAGGATGCCTACAATTTGGATGGCGGCGGCTCGTCCTCCTTGGTCGTCAATGGCCGGGTTATCAATAAACCGTCCGACGGCGCGCTCCGTCCCGTGCCGACGCATTTCCTGTTTTTTAAATAAGCAGCGAACCTCACCGGCTCAGTCTCGCTCTCGGTCTCGGCCTTGATCTCGGTATCGATCTCGGGCTTGATCTCAGTCCCTGTCCCTGCACTCAAAACACATTGTCTATGAATTACTTCACATTTTGATTTATTTTTAGGCCGTTGCCGGGTATAATAGGGGAAGGAGTACTACGTGGAGGTGTTCGGCTTTGTCATTCTCTTTGACGTTCTGGATTATTGCACTCGTGTTGGCTATGTTTATCTGCGGGATTTTGACGGCATCCTACAACGAGGATAAAACCAAAGGCCTTTAAGAGGTTACTCAGTAAGGCGTCTTTCCATCGCAAAGCAATTCAATGAAGAAGGCTCGGCAGCGAATCTTGGATTCTGCCGGGCCTTCCTTTGTTCCTCCAGCCCCTGCCCTTACTCTTGCCCTGCTCTTGCCCTTGCCCCTGCCCTTACCCTTGCTCTTGCTCTTGCCCCTGCTCTTACTCTTACTCTTGCTCTTGCTCTTGCCCCTGCCCCTGCCCTTACCCTTGCTCTTGCTCTTGCCCCTGGCCACACTCCGCCTACTCCACTTTCTGCGCTTCATCCAAGCTTTTCGGTGCTGCTCCCCCGCTTAATCCTTCTCTGCTGGGCGGCTAACGGAACCCAGAGACGTTATTTCACACATTACGGGGGGCTCCGAATTCTAACGGACTCAGGAGACCTTATTTCGCGAAAAAGTGTTCAAACGCCGCACAAATGGGCAAATAAGGTCGCTGGAGTCCGTTACGGCGGGAAATCGTCGGGAAATACGCAAATAAGGTCGCTACGTTCCGTTAGGTTCTTCCGAGGTTCTCCAGAGGTTCTCCCGGGGTTCTCTCGAGGTTCTCCCGAGGTTCTTCCGAGGTTCCTCCCGAGGTTCTTCCGGGGTTCTTCCCGAGTTCTCCAGAGGTTCTCCCGGGGTTCTCCCGAGGTTCTTCCGAGGTTCTTCCGAGGTTCTCCCGAGGTTCTCCAGAGGTTCTCCCGGGGTTCTCTCGAGGTTCTCCCGAGGTTCTTCCGAGGTTCTTCCGAGGTTCTTCCCGAGGTTCTCCCGAGGTTCTCCATAGGTTCTCCAGAGGTTCTTCCGGGGTTCTTCCGGGGTTCTCCAGAGGTTCTCCCGGGGTTCTCTCGAGGTTCTCCCGAGGTTCTTCCGAGGTTCTCCATAGGTTCTCCAGAGGTTCTCCAGAGGTTCCTCCCGAGGTTCTCCCGAGGTTCTTCCGGGGTTCTCCCGAGGATCTCCCGGGGTTCTTCCGAGGTTCTCCCGAGGTTCTCCAGAGGTTCTTCCGAGGTTCTCCCGAGGTTCTCCCGAGGTTCTCCCGAGGTTCTTCTGAACTTCTCCCGAGCCTCTCCCAGGCTCTTCCGAGATCCTCAACGATCCTCCAACAGTTCCTCCGGGAGCCCTCGCGGTCTCCCTCGCCACCCCGATCGACGCCAACTGACAAAATAAATAAGCTTCCCGCGCGGGAAGCTTATCTATTTGCTCTGGTGCCATTAAACTTATCCGATGTCCTGTATTGGATCTAGGACAGTTGGCTCATTTCGACCAGACATTGATTGCAGATGGAACGCTCTTTGAAATCGCTCACACTTTCCATCGACCCGCAGAAGACGCATTTTGGCCGGTAACGCTCCAAAATGATGTGATCTCCTTGCACCAAAATCTCGACGGGATCTCCCTCGTTCATTTGATATCTCTTGCGAAGCGACTTAGGCAACACGATTCTCCCGAGTTGATCCACTTTACGGACCACACCAGCAGGTTTCATAAAAATGTACACCTCTCCTGACAAATAGTTATGTAAAAATAGAACCAAATACCTAATCTATTATATTTCGCTATTTTTCTCAGGATTCCTGCTAGGCAATCACGTTTTTAATTATTTTCGCAGGATTGCCTCCGACAACGGCTCCTTTGGGTACATCTTTCGTCACGACCGCGCCGGCCGCAATCACCGCATTATCGCCGATGGTCACGCCTGGAACGATCACCGCCCGTCCGCCAATCCATACGTTGTTGCCGATGTTTACCGGTTTGCCAAATTCTGCACCGGAGTTGCGAGCCGTCGGGTCCAGTGGGTGGGTAGCCGTATAAATATGCACCCCTGGCGCCATAAAGCAATATTCCCCAATCCGCACCTCGCAGACATCCAGAATCACACAGTCGAAGTTGGCGTAAAAATGATTCCCCACGTAAATGTTGGAGCCGTAATCACAGCGAAAAGTCGGCTCGATGAAGGTATCGTCCCCGCAGCCGCCAAGCAGTTCCTGAAGAAGGGACGATCTTCGCTCCTGCTCATCCTCTCGGGTGGCATTATATTCCCGGGTCAGTCTGCGGGCCCGCAGCCTCGCGGCCACCAGTTCCGCATCACCGGCGTTGTACCATTCCCCGGCGAGCATCTTTTGTGTCTCAGTACGTTCTAGACTCATGCTGTCCTCTCGCTTTCTCACTGAATTTTACTGCATCCCTGGAAAATCAAGCTGACGCAGCGCCTCGTACACAATAATAGCCGCAGAATTCGACAGATTGAGGGAACGAACCTTGTCGGTCATCGGCATGCGCATCACCGTATCCGGATGGGCAGCCAATATTTCCGGCGGCAGACCCTTCGTCTCTTTGCCGAATACGAAGAAATCCCCGTCCTGAAACGCGAAATCCGTATACCTTTTTTGGGCTTTGGTCGTGGCGAAGAAGAATCGGCTTCCCGCATACTTCTCCTCCACTTCCTGAAACGAATCGTGGTATTCAAGATTCACCGCATACCAATAATCCAAGCCGGCCCGCTTCAGCGTCGCGTCGTCCGTCCGGAAGCCCAGCGGGCGCACCAGATGCAGATGGATGCCTGTCGCAGCACAGGTTCTGGCAATGTTTCCCGTGTTGGCCGGAATCTCCGGCTCCACCAGTACAATATGTAAGGCCATGATGATCGTACTCCTCGTCCAAAAAATAAAATCGGTCCGTGAAAGACCGTACTTGTTCCATTATAACAAATTTCCCCCGCAAAAAACCTCCAACCCCCACCTAAGACCAGGCGGGTTGGAGGTTTCGGCATCACGAGGCGTTCCGGCGGAAGCCCCGCAGCAACTTATCCGTGCGTCTTTTGAAATTGTCCCATGAAGTCGACAAGGGCCTGAATACTGGACTTCGGAACCGCGTTGTAGATCGAAGCGCGCAGGCCGCCGACGCTGCGATGGCCTTTGAGCCCGACGAACCCTTCCTTCTCCGATTCCTTCACGAACAGCTTCTCCAGCTCTTCGCTGGCCAAGCGGAAGGTGACGTTCATCGTTGAGCGGCTATCCGGACGAACGCATCCGCGGTAGAAGCCGCCGCTGGCATCGATCGCTTGATACAGCAAATCGGCTTTATCCTGGTTTTTCTTCTCGATGCCTTCAAGCGCCCCTTGCTCTTCGATCCATTTCAGCACTTCGTTCACCATATAAATCGAGAAGGATGGCGGTGTATTGTACAGCGAGTTGTTCTCGGCATGCGTATCGTAACGGAACATCGTCGGCAGATGCTTCGGCGACTCGCGCAGCAGCTCCTCGCGGGCGATAACCACGGTCACGCCGGACGGTCCCAGATTCTTCTGCGCGCCCGCATACACCATGCCAAACTGGGTCAGGTCAAACGGACGGCACAGAATATCGCTCGACATATCCGCGATCAACGGAACGCTGCCGGTGTCCGGGAACTTGCGGAATTGCGTGCCTTCGATCGTTTCATTCGAGGTCAGATGCAGGTACGCGGTGTTATCCGGCAGGCGCAAGCTGCTGACCTCCGGCAGCGACATATACTTATCCTCCTCCGAGGAAGCCGCAACGAACGTTTCACCGATGAGCTTGGCTTCTTTTAACGCTTTCGTTGCCCAACTGCCCGATTTCACATATCCCGCCGTCTTACCTTCCGTGAGCAGATTCATCGGCAACATGGCAAATTGCGTGGACGCTCCGCCCTGCAGGAACAGGACCCGGTAACCGGACGGGTTGCCGAACAGCTTCAGCAGCCGGCTGGCCGCTTCGTTATGGACCGATTCATACACGGCCCCCCGGTGGGACATCTCCATGATCGACATGCCTGTCCCGCGGAAATCAACGAACTCCGCCTGTGCCCGTTCCAGGACCTCCAGCGGCAAGGCGGCTGGACCCGCGTTAAAATTATAAGCTCTGTTACTCATTTCTCCCCATCCTTCCCTTTACAATCCTTGTCTGGTTTCGAATATAATTATCGATTATCATAGCAACTATTCGATCTCCCAGCAAGCCGTTATTTCGTAAAAGTTCACTATTTTGCAGAATTGACACATTAACGCTTCATCAAGGGAAAGGATTGGAGGAATTATTCGATGCAAAATTCATAAATTCGGGTCCAGCTCTGCTGATCTCCCGGCACCACATGAACTGCGACGAACATTTCCGGGGAAATGACATGTCCGTGACCCCAAACGGCTGCCGAGCTTAACGGCAGCTTGCTTCGCTCGCGCACAGACAGGCCGCTGGGCTGGTGTTGCAGCTCCCACAGCCACGGAACCTCACGCCCGTCGAAACGGTCCATCCGGAAATAGAAGTCCTTCTCCGGGCGACGTTCCCAGGTTACGCGATCGCCTTCGAACACCAGGCCTTCCAGCGTGGATGGATCGTCGCTCCAAATATGCGGAGCAAACGGAAGCTTCAAGACGTACTCGTGCCCAACCGCATAGCCGTCCAATCCGAGAAAATTATGGCTGTATTCGTCGGTTGCAAGGACCCGGCTGCCGGTATTCTCCACCGTATAGGTGACGGACAAGGTGTTGCCGGAAATTTCAATGTCTTTGTGTACGCGAGCAGCATATCCCCGGCACTCCTGGGGCAAGGTCGTAAAGCTAAGCCGCTGCGCATCCTTCTGCTCTACCTGAGTCTTAAAGCGCTCGCAGGCGTAATCCCGGTAGAATCGGTATTCCGCGGCGTCCGGCCGGGTCAGTAAACCTACGCCCAGTTTAGGGAAAAGCTCCCCCACCCGGGTTGCTTCATACCCCAGCGCTTCCTTGATTCCAAATTCGCTGCATATTCCGATGCCGCCCGTGCCAGCGCCTGGCGACAAGCTCTCCGGCACGCAAAATTGATGTTTTCCGTCCAGTACAACGCTGGTGATAAATCCGGCGCCGTCGAACCGGGTCCCTTGATAGGCTTCGCCAAGCTCGGCAATTTCAAGAGTCAATCGGTCGTTCCTTAATTGATAAGCCATCGATGATTCCTTCCCATCCGTTACGCGTTCAGCGTAATTTCTATGCGGTGAACGGCTCCCTCCGGCAGCGCCTCGATCGCCTGACGGGAAATGAGGCAGCGCTTAGGGTCAAGGTCGCATTCGAGAACCGCTCCGTTCAGCGTGACTTGCTCCATTCGATACTCCCCATATTCCGACCGCTGCAAGTTCCGGTACACGATCTGCAGCTTGCGTCCGGCGAAGCTGGTGGTTACGGACGCATCTCCCGCCGCATCGAATTGCTCCAAGGCCAGCTTCGGCTCCAGCCGTAAATCGCCATATTCACCTTTCACCCCGTATACCTCTGTCAGGAGCGTCAGCAGCAGCCAGCTGGCCGATCCCGTTAAATAAGTATACATGCCGCGGCCCCGTTCGTTAATATATTCCGGAACCCCCGGATACATCCGGCTGCGCTGGAAATCGACGGACAAGTTGTAGACGGAATCCAATACCTGCTTGCCGGCGTGGACGAACCCCCGTTTATACAGGGCGTTTGCGTACATCACCGTCATGTGGCTGAACATCGCTCCGTTCTCTTTATGGCCGAAGGCAAATCCGAACGCCCTGCCCAGATTCTGTTGAATTTCGCCAAACCGCGAATTCAGGCGGTAACCGATCTGCTCATCCTTGAGGTACCGGTCCACCGCGGCCGTAATTTTGCCGACCTGCTCTTCGGTGGCGATCCCGCCCATGATCGTAAACACTTGCCCGGTCAAGGTCATGCGCACGCCGTTAGGATGATCTCCTTCCACCCGCACGGCATCGTTATTGTAATAGCCATTAAACCACTCAAACCCTTCCTCGCTTCGGATCCACTCCTGCTTCCGTAGATGTTCAAAGGCCCAATCGGCTTTACGCCGAAGATCCTCGGACACCTGCTGAACACTAAGCTTCCGCTTCCGCCCGCTGACGGACGGGACGACCGAATCAAAATAACGGGCCAGCAACTCCTGCTTGGCCGGGATGTTGTCATAGTTCACCGGAGCGCTAAGACTATCGAGCAGCAGAGTGATCTCTTCGGCGAGTTCGATCGTGTCCGCTGCGCCCGGCGACTGCCCGAGACGAAGGATCAGCTCGGAGAGCTCCAGCAAATTGCTGGCATAAAATGCCGTAAAGGCCACACTTTCCCCGCGCGCCGGCGCCAGATCCAGACCGTCGTTCCAATCCGCCCCTTCCAGCTTAATATTGCCGTTCTCCCCCACGTTAAAGAAAGGAACGATATTTTGCAGCAAGATATGCTCCAGGATAGTCCCTTCATAAATGCGGCCATCATTCGACACCAGCTTGTTCCCCTGCTCCGGCGTCCAGGCAAGATCGCGTTCCCGGCAGCGTTTGGTGAAAATGTCGCGGAAATACGTCTGCGGCTTCAGCAAAAATTCAAGGTCCCCGCTTTGATGAATATACAGCAGCGTGGTCAACAGCGGCCAGGCTCCGTGATCCATCCATACCCGTGGGATATTGTTGCGGTCGGCGATAAATTCGCCCGGCTTTGATCCGATAATCGTCGCATTGCTTCCATCAATCCGTACGCCGGCGTAGTTGTTGTACAGCAAATGACCTACCTCATCCGGCTCCATGGCCAACAGGGCCAGGCAGTCTTGCCATAAATCACGCCACCCCCGTCCGCCGCGTCCATAGTCATGATAAGGAAGAAATGAATTGCCGTACATCCGGCGCAAAACAGGCTGCAGCGTCACCCATTTCATCCAGAGGTCATATTGCTCTTCACCAGACTGAAAGGAGAGCGTATCCAGCTTGCTCGACCAGTAGGCGCGGTTTTGCTCCAACAGCTCATCGAACCGTTGCTCCGACAAATACTCTGCGGCGATGCGCCGGGTATCGATCCGGTCGTCCGCGATCATCATGGCGATGACGTAAGACACCGAAGCGGCCGGGGCTAATCGAACTGTGTCGAACCGCAGCGCCCCCACCGCTTCGTACCCTTCGACTTCAGCCCCTGCAACCGCGTCCGGCCGGCGATTTGCGACCACGGCCTGCGGCCAATCCAGCGCCCCGCCTTCGCCGATGAAATCCTCGGTTACCGGGAAAAATCCGACGGGAGCCGCTCCGTCCTGCACCGCGCCGAACACTCCATAAGTGGTTTGGTTGACGCGATGCCCGCGCTCGTCAAACGACAACGAAGGCTGAACCTCAACACCGTGAACGGAGGTGTAGATTCGGTGCAGCAAGGACGTAACATGCCGGTGATCGCGCAGGTCATCGGCTGATCGCGCATACAGCGGAATCGCAGCCGTCGGGGTGAGGGTCAGCTCCGCGTTCCCGATATTGGTCAAACGAACCTTCATCAATTCGATTTTATCGTTCGTAACCGGAACGAAGCTGGTCGTTTCCGCTCGCAAGCCTGAAACGTTGTTCTCCCGGGTCACCTTATGCCATAAGAATCCTGCCTCCAGCCAAGTTTTCTCCTTCTCCTCCGAAAACAAAGCTGCATTTTGCCGCGCTGAATTCCCGGTTGCCGACCAGGCCCCGTACCCTTCGAGATCAACCCAGAAATTTCGCGCCGCCTTGGAATTATGCAAGCTCTCGACCGAGATCGGCTCGAGCAGAAACGAATTATGCCCCGTTGCCGATTGCCCGTGCAAATTCGGGGATACCGAAGACATCATCCCCGCTTCGTTGACCAAAGGAAAATACAAATAACTGCTTAACTCGGGTTGCTCCAGTCGGAACACGCCCTCTTTCCCTTGAAATGTCCAAGCCATTGTCGCCATATCCTTCTCTTCCTTTCGTTTGGGATCGAAATTTTCCGAAAATTTTCGATACATCGGAAACCTGCAGGGTTTCAAAGCAACGTTCAGAGACCAACCCGAAACCGGTTTCGACATTCTTATTATCGTTCGTATTCCTAGCTTTGTAAAGGGTTCCAACAACTCGAACTCTTCTTTTCTTGACGATCCGGCGAAGGATCGGTAAGATGAATTTACGAAAATATTTTCGGATATCAACCCCATGAGAGGCTGGAGCGAATGAATCTGAAGCAAATTGCGGAATTGGCCGGCGTTTCGGTGGCCACCGTATCCAAGATCATCCACAACTATAGCGATATTTCAGAGGAAACCCGGGCCAAAGTGCTTGAGGTGATGCGGAAAACCGGCTATATCCCCGCCCATACGGCAAAGACTCTGGCTCAGAAGAGAGCGCCGCTCATCGGCATCGTCTTTGCGGGTAAACGGCATGCCGACTTTGCCCATCCTTTTTTTGCAGAAGTCTTAAACGCCTTTCAGAAGCAGGTAGGGCTATTCGGTTACGATCTGCTGTTTCTAAACCCGGATCACGAGGGAAAGGGAAATGCCGACTATTTGTCCCGCTGCCGTCAGCACCAGACAGCCGGATGTTTCATCCTCAGCGGGCAAGAGGTAGGCTCGGAAGTGGACGCGCTTGATCAAAGCGAAATCCCTTGTATCGGCATTGATCTTCCGCTCCATGGCCGGAGCTCCGGCTATCTCATGTCGGATCACGCCAACATGTCGGCCAAAGCGGTAGAGCACTTCTACCTGCTGGGTTATCGGGAGCTTGGATACATCGGCAGTGCGGTGGAATCCGAGATCTCCAGCCAGCGGGAGCAGGGTTATCGGAAAGCCCTGGAGAGCTACGGACTCCCCGTCCGGGAAGAATGGTTGATCAGCGGCGAGAGCTTCTATGAAGCCAGCGGCTACGAGGCCATGACCCGGATGATGCAAGCCGGCCCCTTACCCCGGGCGATCTTTACCGCCTCCGATCTGCTCGCCATCGGGGCCCTGCGGGCCTTGCGGGAGCACGGACGCCGTGTTCCCGAGGATGTGGCTCTCATCGGATGCGATGATATCGAAGCATGCAGATATGTCCATCCGGCGCTTACGACCATTCGCCAGAATAAAGAGAAGTTAGGACGCCTGGCCGCCTCTTTGCTCTTCGATCTGATTCATAACCAGTCGGAGGCCAGTTCCGTGGTGGTCGAGCCAGAGCTGGTAGTACGAGCCTCATGCGCCGGCAGAGACCTATAATTATCTAGAAACCCAAAAAAACTCCCCATCCTTTTGGAATGGGGAGTTAATCGTATGATGGCTAATGCTGCTTACAGATCGTAATAAAGGCCAAATTCGTAAGGATGCACTCGTACGGCAACGGCTCTCGCTTCGGCCCGCTTCATTTCTACGAAGTTCTCGATGAAGGCTTTCGTGAATACGCCGCCTTGAGTCAAGAATTCATAGTCGCTTTCCAAAGCATTCAGCGCTTCGTCCAGGGAACCCGGTACGCTGCGGATCGACGCTTTCTCTTCATCGGACAGTTCATAAATGTTCTTATCAAATGGTCCGTAACCCAGTTTCACCGGATCGATTTTGTTCTTGATGCCGTCAAGACCGGCCATCAGCATCGCGGAGAAGGCCAAGTACGGGTTCGCCGTGGAGTCCGGCGTGCGGAACTCGATGCGGCAGCCTTTCGGTGTCACTGCAGCAACCGGAATCCGGACCGCAGCCGAGCGGTTCCCTTTCGAGTACACCAGGTTTACCGGAGCTTCGAAGCCCGGAACCAAACGCTTAAACGAGTTCGTGCTTGGGTTCGTAAAGGCGATGATCGCCGGCGCATGGTACAGAATCCCGCCGATATAGTTCAAAGCGATTTCGCTCAGGTTGGCATAAGCGCCTTTTTCGTAGAACAGCGGCGTATCGCCATTGAAGATCGATTGATGCACGTGCATCCCGCTGCCATTGTCGCCAAACAGCGGCTTCGGCATGAACGTTGCCGTCTTGCCGAACTGAGCGGCGGTGTTGTGCACGATATATTTGTAAACCATCAGGTTATCGGCCGTTTTCAACAACGTATCGAAGCGGAAGTTGATTTCCGCTTGACCGGATGTCGCCACCTCATGGTGGTGACGTTCCACGCGAAGGCCGGCTTCTTCAAGCAAGCGGCACATTTCACTGCGGATGTCCTGCTGTTTGTCAGTTGGAGCAACCGGAACATAACCGCCTTTGACCGGCACTTTGTAACCCAGGTTGCCGCCTTCCTCCGAACGGCCCGTATTCCAAACCGCTTCTTCGGAATCTACCGAGTAGAACGTTTTGTTCATCCCGCTCTCAAACCGGACATCGTCGAAAATAAAGAACTCCGATTCCGGAGCAAAGAAGGCCGCCGTACCCACGCCGCTTTGCTTCAGGTATTCTTCCGCGCGTACCGCTACGCTGCGCGGATCCCGCTCGTAACGATCGCCGTCCGGTGTATAGATATCGCAAAATACGTTCAACGTCGGATGCGCCGTAAACGGATCGACGAATACCGAACCATGGTCCGGCATCATGACCATATCGGATTCTTCGATACCGCGGAACCCGGGGATCGAAGATCCGTCGAAAGCAACGCCGTTCACGAAAGTTTCCTCACTCACTTCTTTGGCCGGGAGTGTAATATGATGTGCCCGTCCCGACAAATCAACAAAGCGAAAATCTACCCACTCGATTTGCTTTTCCTTAATTGTTTTTAAAACGATCTCTGCTGACATACGCTTTCCTCCCCAAATCACGAACATTAAATCTCGTTTTTGCGTTTAACGTTCATCCTTTAGTATGATTATGTCGTCATTATAGGACGGTAGAGGCAAAGTCGTCAATACTTATGTAAGGTATTTTTACATCACATATAAGCTTTTATTACGCATAGTACAAATTAATCGACAAAAAGTATAAAAGCCCACTCGCCGCATGGCGAATGGACTTTCAGATCGCTCTACCTCACACGTGAAGCACTGCCTTCGGGGTATCAAAACGTTTCCCTACCAAAGGGGCCAACTTCTCCAGATCCTGCAGCAGAGCCGCGAATTGCTCAGGGAACAAAGATTGTACGCCGTCCCCGGTCATCGAGTTGTCCGGATCGGTGTGCATTTCGATGATCAGACCGTCCGCCCCGGCGGCCACGGAGGCTTTGGTCATCGGCTCCACGAGCTCACGGCGGCCCGTGCCGTGGCTCGGGTCGGAGATAACCGGCAGATGGCTTAAGCCCTGCAGCACCGGAATGGCCGACAGATCCAGCGTATTGCGGGTGTACGTCTCGAACGTACGGATCCCGCGTTCGCACAGCATGACGTTCGGGTTGCCGCCCGCCAGAATGTACTCGGCCGCATTCAGGAACTCGTCATATGTCGCGCTAAAGCCGCGTTTCAACAATACCGGCTTATTGCAGGTGCCCAGCTTGCGCAGCAAATCGAAATTCTGCATATTGCGTGTGCCCACCTGCAGAATATCGGCATACTCCGCGCAGACATCCACATACTCCGGCGTCATGACCTCGGTAATGGTCAATAAGCCGTGCTTCTTGCCTGCTTCGGCCATCATGATCAAGCCCTCCACACCGATGCCCTGGAAGCTGTACGGGCCGGTACGCGGTTTAAACGCGCCGCCGCGCAGCACCTGCCCGCCGGCCGCCTTCACCAGCCGTGCGATCTCGTCAATTTGTTCCGGGGATTCTACCGCGCAGGGACCGCCCATCACCACCAAATCCCCGCCGCCAATCTTGACATCGCCGATCGAAATCACCGTGTTCTCCGGATGAAAATCCCGGCTGGCCAATTTATAAGACTTCGTAATTTTGATTACATTCTCAACGTCCTTCATTTGACGAAGATGTTCGGCGAGCTTCGGTTCAATGGTACCGATCAACCCGATGACCGTCCGGTCCTTTCCGCGGGAAACATGGGTCTGCAGCCCCTCCTTCTCAATCACAGCAATGATTTCCTGAACGCGTTCCTCCGGCGTTTGATTTGATGTAATAACGATCATTTCGATTCCATCCTTTCAGGCTGATATCTCCTATTCGAACGTACAGGCACTATTTTACTTGAACGCTTGTTCGCTTTTAAGCTTTTTAGCTTTTATTCGTTAAAGTAACTATAGCTGAATTTGCCTCCCTCGTCAACCCATCACTCCTAGGCTCATCACATCTAGGCTAAGCGCGGAATTTACGCTCCAATGTCGGGTTAAGATTTGTAGTTGAGGGGCGCTTTGCACGATAATCCCGTTTAATCAGGAAGTCGGAATTGGAACAAGCCATCTTGCACCAATTCCTCACTGCCTTAACAAAAGGGATAATCCTAAAAAGGGGCCCGTACAGCAAAGTGTCGGCAAGCTCTCCCCCCCTTCACGCGGGGAGTATGTAACAAAAGCCGGGGAGAGCTCCCCGGCTTTTCTATCCTTATTTATCTTCCAACGAACTCTTGCGCCCAGTACCCGTTATAGTAGCCAACCCCGATCAGGTTATAGTTCGCGTTCAAAATATTCGCGCGATGGCCTTCGCTGTTCATCCAGGCGTTTACGACTTCGGCCGGCGTCTTTTGCCCCATGGCGATGTTCTCGCCTGCGTAGCCGAAGCTTATCCCGAATTTCTTCATCATATCAAATGGCGACCCATAAGTTGGAGACGTATGGCTGAAATAGTTATTATCACTCATATCCTTCGCTTTAGCCAATGCCATATTGTTCAGCGCGGCGTCACCGGCAAGCGGCTTGAGACCTTGCTTCGCACGCTCCTGGTTGACCAGCGTGATGACCTCAGTCGCAAATTGCGATTTGTCCGTCGCTGCGTTTTGCGTATTGCCACTTTGCGTAGTCCCTTGTTGTGTAGTACCTTGTGTAGGGACTTGCGTCTTACCGGTCTGATACCACGGAATCGTAAAGTAGTTCGTCCAAGTGTTCGTACCATAGGTGGTATAAGTCTTATAAGTGGTATAAGTTTTATAAGTCGTCGTATTCGAGGCTGCCGATGCCGATGCCGGTACAAGGACCGCCGCAGCCAACATAGCTGTAAGTCCACCTGTCATCAAACGTTTCAATCGAGTCGATTTCATCATGTCATCTCCTTAGTTGTAGTAGATAGGATAGTTACATTTTTGTAACCTTTCTACAACGAGTATAACATGAATCGCCTCGTACGGAACCCCGCAAATGTTGGTAAACAGGCGAAAACCGCGGTGCGACGCGGTTTTCATTCAGCAATGCAGCTCTTATTCTCCTTTATTTCTAGCTCCAGCCTTAACCGGAGGCAGCAGCTTCGCTAGATTCACCGTGCGGACCATCTCCCAGGTCGCCGGATTCTCCGGATCGTATTGCTCTAAGTAATGAATAACTTCCTTCGTGATCGGTGTTGGCGTCGATGCCCCCGAAGTTACCGCCACTTTGCGGATTCCTTCCAGCCACTCCCGCTTCAGCTCCGTCACATCGGCAATCCGGTACGCCTTCACTCCGGCGATCTCCTCAGACACCTGAGCGAGCCGGTTGGAATTGTTGCTCCGGGGATCGCCGACAACGATCACGAGATCCGCCTGACTCGCCTGTTCCGCAACCGCCTGCTGGCGCAATTGGGTCGCCAGACAAATTTCATTATGCACTTCGGCGCCCGGATATTTCTCCAGCAATTTTTTCATAATATGCTTGATATCCCACTGACTCATCGTCGTTTGATTGGTAATCACGATTTTGTCGGCTGCAAGGTTCAACTGCTCAATTTCCTCTTCTTTCTCAATCAGATGCACCTTGTCCGGAGCGACACCCACTGCTCCTTCGGGCTCGGGATGTCCCTTCTTCCCGATGTAGATCACCTCATACCCCTCGGCGACCTTCTCTTCGATCAGCACATGCGTCTTGGTCACGTCCGGACAAGTCGCATCGACCGTCGTGAGCCCTTTGTCGCGAGCCAGTTTGCGGACCTCCGGCGACACCCCGTGGGCCGTAAAAATAACCGTCCCGCTCTCCACCTTGCTTAAGATATCCAGGCGGTTCGGGCCGTCCAGTGTAATAATTCCTTCATCCTCGAAGGAGTTTGTGACATGGCTGTTATGCACAATCATGCCAAGTATATAGATCGGCCGCGGTAAATCGAGGTTCTGCGCCGCTTGCCGGGCCAGAACCATCGCGTCCACGACGCCGTAGCAATAACCGCGCGGCGAGATTTTAATGACTTCCATGGATGATATCCCTGCTTTCTCGTCCCCCAGTTTTCCTGACGGAGGGGAGCCTCTCTATTATAAACTATTCCGGGAGGGCGTTAAAGACAGCGGGAAGCCAAATGAGAAAAGTCGTCCCTTCCCCGCGTCTGGTCAACACTTCCACGGAGCCTTCATGCTCGTCGATAATCCATTTGGCGATGGATAATCCCAGTCCGGTTCCCTGAATGACTCCGCGGGACGGATCGGCTCGATAGAATCGCTCAAAGATATGGGGCACTTCGCTCCGGTCCATCCCGATCCCCGTATCGGCGATGCGGATCCCGATCTGTCCGCCTGAACGAAGGGCGTCAATGGTGACGTTGCCCTGCTCAGTATACTTGAATGCATTTTCAATAAAAATAAACAGCATCTGCTGCAGATAATCTTTGCTGCCGTTCACCGTCGCGTTGTTCAGTGCCTGCAAATCCCCCTGAACCCACTCCGCCTTACGCGGCAAGAATTGGGCGCGGCGGATCACTTCCTCCACGACCGGCGCAAGCTGGAGCGGCTCCTTCGTCAACGTCTGCCCGGCATCCGCCCGGGCCAGGGACAGCATATCGTTCACCAGCCGGCTCATTCGTTCGGATTCAGCGGCAATGTCGCTGACAGCCTCCAGCGAGAAGCTGCGCACTCGCTCCTCCTCGCCCGGATCGCGCTGCGATTCATCCTGGGTCCACATCCGTTTCAACAGGTCCACGTTGCCGCGAATCGTCGTGAGCGGGGTGCGCAGTTCATGGGAAGCGTCCGATACGAACCGGCGCTGCGCGGAATATGCCTCATCCAATTCTTTATAGAAGCCTTCGGTTCGGGCAAGCATCTTATTGACGGTCCCGATCAGCTGTCCGATTTCATCGTTAGGCCCCTCGTAATCAATCCTTACGCTCAGGTCATTGCCGGTCTGAATCCCGTTTGCCGCCTCGATGACCTTACCGATTGGCGCCATCGATTTGCGCGCAAGAAAAAGTCCCAGCGAGCTGGCCGCCAGAATCGTAATAACCGAGCCAAACAACAAGACCGTGCTCATGCGGTTCATCAGCTTGTCTTCAGCCCCGGTATAGGCCGCTAGCTGAATTAACCCGATCAACTGGTTATCGAGCGTAACCGGGAGCTGATACAGCAGGAAGGACTGGTTATACAGCTGAACCTTCTTGAATCCCGCAATTTTGCTCAGCGAATTGCCGTCCGGAACCGGAAACTTCATATTCCAATTCAGCAAATTTTGCGAATACCGCGTGTGACCGTCCGTATAATTGTGAATTTGCACAAACAACTGGGCATCCTCCAGCCGATTCGCCTGCATCGGATCCAAATACAAGTCCAGCCCCTGCGTGATGCTGTAGCTCTGAGAGTTCTTGATCCGATTCGCCTGATCCTCCAGCCGGTTTTTCACTTCCATATACGTGTTATATCTGACAAATCCATAAATCGAAGCGCTGAACAGGATCAGCGTGACGGCCAAAATCCCGGTATACCATGCAGTCAGCCGCAGCCGGATCGACATGCTTAAGCCTCTCCTCTCAGGATGTAACCGGCCCCGCGAATCGTCTGAATAACGCGCTTGCCGCCGTGCTCTTCCGTTTTTTGCCGCAGCATGGCAATATAGACCTCCAGCACATTCGACTCCCCGCTGTAGTCGTACCCCCATATTTTATCCATGATCAAATCTCGGGTGAGCAGCCGCTTAGGATTTTGCAGGAACAAATGAAGCAGTTCGAATTCCTTCGCCGTCAGCTCCAACCGCTGACCGCCGCGCGTTACCTCACGGGAATCGAGATCCATCACGATATCTTCGTAAATCAGACGCTGGCTACCGCCTTCCCCCGCCGAATCCTTGCGCCGCAGCAAGGCCCGTACCCGGGCCAACAGTTCCTCGAGGGCAAACGGTTTGACGAGGTAATCATCCGCGCCGATATCCAGGCCCTTCACCCGGTTCTCAACCTCGTCTTTGGCGGTCAGCATCAGTACCGGCACGGTGCTTCCGCCTTCTCGCAAACGCCGACACACCTCAAACCCGTCGATCTTAGGCATCATCACGTCCAGAATGATCAGATCGGGGTCGGCGCTCATCATCATCGACAGTCCTTCCGCTCCGTTCTGGGCCGTATATACATCGTACCCCTCGAACGCCAGGCCGCGCCGCAGCATCGACGTGATCTTCTCATCATCATCTATGACCAATATCGCCGATCTCACGAAAACCTCTCCTTTGCCTTACGCTTGCTTCATGCAAGCTCTACTGTCTCCATTGTACCAAAACTGAAGGTAAACCCGCATCCCGCATCAATAAGCCAAAAAGGCGGCAGGCTCTTCCTGCCGCCTGTACCGCCTTGGTTGCTCCCGTTCGAATCAGTTCACGTTGGGGAACTCGTTCTTGTCGCCGATCATGACCTCAAGGTCGATCTTCTTCCCGTCGCGCACGACGTTCAACTTCACTTTCGTCCCCACCTGCTGCTTCTGAATGTATTCAATCAGTTTTTCCTTGGTTGCAAATTTCGTACCGTTCGCTCCCGTAATGATATCGTAAGGACGCAGATCCGCATTGTAAGCCGGCGATTTAAAGACGATGTCCGTGACAATCGAGCCTTCCTTCACATCGGTTTGCATTTGCTTCGCTACTTCGTCCGTCATCGTCATCAAGGTAGCGCCGATAAACGGTACCGGTTTTTGCGGGATTTTCTCATTGTTCTTCAGTTTATCCAAGACTTCGGAGATGGTGCTGGTCGGAATCGCAAAGCCGATGCCCTGCGAATCCGAGCTCACGGCCACGTTAATCCCGACGACTTCGCCGTTCAGGTTCAGCAGCGGACCTCCGGAGTTCCCGGGGTTGATCGAGGCGTCCGTTTGCAGCAAATGCTCATATTCCCGGTCCTTCTCCCCATTCTCCCCAGGAATGGTGATCGGTCCGCGCTCCTTCGCGCTGAGCACCCCGACCGTTACGGTGTGGTCAAAACCTTTAGGATTCCCGATCGCGACCAGCCATTCGCCGACTTGCGTGTTGCCGGAGTTCCCCAGCGGAATCGAAGGGAAGTTGCTTCCATCAATTTTCAGAACGGCAAGGTCCAGTTCATAGCTCGTTCCGAGTACTTTCGCCTCATAGGGCTTCTCCGTACCCTGAACTGTGACCCGTACTACATCGGCGTTATGCACGACATGCTCGTTGGTTAGAATATATCCCGTTTTGTCAAAAATAAATCCCGAACCAATGCCCGTTGGCACCAATTGGCTTGAACCGGAGGAGGAGCCGCCGTTGTTGCTGCCGTCACCGTTGTCGCCATTGCCGCTGTTTCCGCCGAAGCCAAAGGCGTCATCGCCGAAGAAGTAGCGGTAGAACGGATCGCTGCCGTACGAGTTGCTGCCTCTCTGCTTGCTGGCATCCGTCAGCGTTTCAATTTTGACTACGGCCGGCCCGGCTTGGTTCACAACTTTCGTGACTTCACCGGAATCCGTTACCGGGTACAAGGCGGTCGTTGCCTTGCCGGCCGAATCGGCGCCTCCGCTCGCCGACGACGCGTTGCCCGAAGCCGGCACGGAAGCGTTGGCCGCTTGATCCGGCGTAAACAGGTTGGTCCGGTCCGCAAAGACCATCGCTCCGGCCATGATCAGCATCCCCGCCAATACACCGGCGATAACCGAACGGACCGAGGTTTTTCTCGGCGGTTTGCTGTTGTACTGCCAATTGGTGCTTTTCGCCGCCGGCAGGCTGCCGCGCCCGTCTCCATCGGAACCGCTGGCAGGTTCAACCGCGCTGCGAACCATATCATAGGAAGAAGGATAAGGTCGAAGCGGCTGCGGCCGCGTCACCTCTACATCCTCTGCTTGATGATGCTCGTTGTCAGGGGGATGCCCCGGTTCCTCGTTCGTTTTCCCATAGGATTGAAAAGGGCCGTAAGAATAATAATAGGAAGAGCCCGACTCCGAAGATTCCTGACGCTTAGGTTCATTTGCGTCTCCTTCAAAAGGTTGGCCCGGTTTGTATTTTTGATCGTCCATGGTATGCTTGACCTCCTTCCCCTGTGTGATCCAGGGGGAACTTGTTTTCTTGTTTTTTATTCTGGACCAGAAACCTTAAACGTACATTAAAAACAATTAAAAAGGAGATAAAAGCTAGATTTGAGTTCTATAGCCATAAATCCTGTATTCGAAAAATAGCGCCCATAAATGGCGCTATCCCTGAGGTACAGCCTATTCTCAAAGTGGACTAACGAGCCACCCAACCTTGGCGGTGAGCGTAGATGGCCAACTGCGTACGGTCCTCCAGTTCGCACTTCATCAGCAGGTTGCTGACATGCGTCTTGACGGTTTTGATGCTGATGTGGAGCTCCTCCGCGATGTCCTTGT
The DNA here is from genome assembly GCF_900021165.1 of Paenibacillus phocaeensis. Taxonomy (GTDB): domain Bacteria; phylum Bacillota; class Bacilli; order Paenibacillales; family Paenibacillaceae; genus Fontibacillus; species Fontibacillus phocaensis. Next base: position 122,056 of record NZ_FCOQ01000032.1, read on the forward strand.
TGCTTTTGCCTTCGGCGATCAGGAGCAGCACTTCCTTCTCCCGTTCGGTCATTCCCGAATCGTCCCCTTGCACGGTTCGCTGACGGAGGCCGCGCGTAAGCGCCTGGGCCACGTCGCCCGTCATGACCGGCATCCCGCGGTACGCGCCCTGAAGGGCATAGATCAGCTCCTCGGCGGAGACCGTCTTCAGCACATAGCTGACCGCCCCGGCCTCAACCGCCTGCACGACGAGATCGTCTTCGAGGAAGCTGGTCAGGATAACGATTTTCATGGCGGGAAACCGGCTCAGCACTTCCTTCGTCGCTTCTGCACCGTTCAAGTTCGGCATCATCAAGTCCATCAGAATGATGTCGGGCGGCCCCTCCGGAAGCCCTTGCTCCAACAGATCAACCGCCTCTTGTCCGTCTCCGGCCTCTGCGATTACCTCAAATCCCGGATCCAGCATCAAATACGTCTTTAACCCCATCCGCACCATGTCATGGTCGTCGACGATCATCACCTTGATTTTGCTCATTCGCGGCCTCCCCTTTCCCATCCTCAAACTTCGGAATATGCACCCGGATCGTCGTTCCCGCTCCCGGTTTGCTGATGATTTCCGCATTGCCGCCCAGCTTCTCGGCCCGTTCCTTCATCGTCGTCAATCCGTAAGAACCCTGTTTCTGATACGTGCTGCTAAAGCCTTGTCCGTCATCGCTGATGCTCAGCACGACCTGACGCGGCCCTTCACGCAGCGACAAGCTGACCATGCCGGCTCCGGCATGCTTCACGATATTTGCCATCGCTTCCTGGATGATCAGGAACAGCTGATGCTCCTTCGCTTCCGACATGTCCCCCTGGATATCCATATCCTTGATTCCCTTCAGTCCGTTCTGCCGGCAATAGTCGGGAAACCACTGATCGAGCGCCTCTGCCAAGGACTTGCCGACCAGCTCCATCGGGCGCAATTGGGCGATTAATGCCCGCATCTGCTTCTGCGCGGTATTGGACATCAGGATCAGCTGGTTCAGCACCGTCTCCGCCTGGGGCGGATTGCTCTCCAACACCTTCGGCAAGGAGGACGCCGCCATATGAATGGCGAACAACTGCTGGCTGACGGTGTCGTGCAGATCGCGAGCCAGCCGTCTGCGCTCCTCCAGCACCGCCTTCTCCGCGGCCTGCTCCTTCTCAACGATCTCTTGCTCGCCAAACTGCTGAAGAAGCTGCATTTTCTTCTCCATGGCATCCACCATGTTGTTGAATTCCTGATACAGCCCGTTAAACGTCTGGTCAGCCGTTTCCGGCATCCGTACCGATAAATTGCCTTTGGCTACCTGAAGCATGTTCAGGTGTAAGTGATCGATCTTCCCCTGGATGCGCCGGCCGGCGATATAGCCGATGATGAGCGCCAAAACGACGATGCCCGCGATATCGTAAATCCACATCCACGGGTTGGTGACCACGATCACGCCGGTAGTGGTTCCGATATAGAAGGCAATCGCCGATAGGCTGCCGGTGAGCAAAAAGTAGCACAACAGCTCCCACTTCGTATTTTTCAAAATCCGCTGTACGATCATGGAATCAACCTACCATGTTGACCTTGACGTCGCCGACAAACACGCTGACGATCAGCTTCACGCGTTTGCTTGCTTCCCCGTAATACGGGGATTCAGCCGTGACGCTGGTCATGAATCCGCCCTGCTTCTGCGTCAGCACTTTCAAATCGCCAATGAAGGCGCTCGAAGTGGTTACAATGCCGATATCCATATCGTCGGGAACGAACACCTTGACGTCGCCGATGAACGACGATACGTTGATTTTCGTTTCCCCATAAGGAATCTGGGCTTTGGTCAGGTCAATGATCGTGTCGCCGATAAAATGAGAGATATTCATTGGTTTCAGTTGAAAATAATCCTGACCCAAATGCACATCCCCGATAAACCCGGCCTTCTGGATCACCGTTCCTTGATCTCCCGGAACACTTCCCCCATGGAAGTGCCCGAATTTCGGATGATCAAAGCGCGTTTTCTCCTGCTTAGGCCCCTGCTCCTTCTCTTTCTCCTTCTCTTTCTCCATCGAACCGAAAATCGAATCCAGCGGCGACTCCATCTCCGGATGGAATGTCGGCGGAGGAGGGGGCGGATCCAGCGGCGGCATCGGAGGAGGCGGAAAATCCTCATGCCGTTTGCGCCGATGGGGATCACGCGGTTTAAACAATACATATAACCCGCCGATGATCAGCATCATCGGGAAGAAGAATCGAAAAAATTCGCCCGGAGCCAAATCAATCAACCCGAGGTTGCGGCCCAGAAAATAACCGCCGATGAGAATCAATATGGTGCTGCCGACAAAATTCCCACCTCGCCAGCCGCCGTTGCTCAAATTCACCAGGCCCCCCAGGATCAGAAACACGGGCCAATACGTCGAGAACATCTCACCGATGCTGAAATCGGTCACTCCGAGCTGGTTCAGAAGAAAAACTCCCCCGATCCCGATCAGCACCATCCCGCCGATGAATCTTCCAAATAATCCGTTTCTCATTTTGCTACCTCCAATGGACTGCCTCTTACTAATGTCAGTTTACCTGAAGTCGGGAACGGTGAACAGCGGCGCGGGATGGAAAGGCAGCTCGGTCCCGAGACCGAGAACCCTGGGGATATATGTAAAAAAAGCGCCCCCTAAAGGGACGCTCTTTGCGCTTCACGCGGTCATTATTGTTGTTTGTTCACTGGAGTTGTAGCATTACGGGAAGCTTTCGCTTTTTGAGCGACAGTTGCCGTGCTTTCCTCAGCAAATTCCTCGTTAAACTTCTCATTAGGTGTTTTGTAACCTGGAGAAGCTGCTTTCTTTTGATTTGCCATGAATTTCACCTCCCTCTCGCATACGCCGAATCAGCGAATCGCCCGGCGTTTTACGTGGCCTCTCTTGTTGTTGACCACGTCCCTTATTATGCGAACCGGGATGGCGAATTATGCGAGCGGACAAGGTGAAGATCAAATCGCCTTATCCCATAAGTTTTCGGGAATTTCCTTGCTGACTTCCATCACTTTGCCAAGCTCTTTGAGCATGGCTTCGGTCAGTTTGCCATCCCCTTTGCGCACCACCTGAACCTCGACCTCTTTTTTCCCCCACTCCTTATAAACCTGCTTAATGGTATCAAAATAAAGGTCAATTTTGTGGCCGCGGATGGCCGAGCCTTTATCGGCGACAACCCCGTAACCGTATCCGGGAATGTAGAGGATCGTGCCAAGCGGAAAAATCTTCAGATCGGCCGCGATCGTTGAAATGGTATCTTTATCGCGCCGCACCTTGACGCCCGAATACGTGATGCCGTATTGCGGATGATTCGGCTTCTTGCCGGTGGATTCGTAGCCGGCTGTATACCCGGTCGCCAGAACTTTGACCGTTTCCACCGTTTTTTTCTTGCGTTCAGGCAGGGCCTGTTTATGTTCCGGGTTCATGACCATGAACCGCTGATAATGAGTTTGCCGAGCAGCCCTTGCTTCCTGCAGCTGCTGCGTTTGCTTGAACTCCAGCCACTCTGCGAAATTCCGGGCCTGCCGGTTCGCGTTCAGATTTTGCGGATGAATGCCGCTCCCCGGCAGATCCGCCGCCATCGTAAAAACAAGCAGCCCTGCAAGCAAACAGCGTCTCCCTGTTCTTTGCCAGAAATGAATTTGTTGCATGTGAAAACCTCCCCCTTATCCGAAAGGGTTTCCACATCCGCCCAATTCTATACATCCTCGCTTTCCGGCCCCCAGCTACATCCGCCCGGACGGAAATGTTGCAAAAAGTGCAGCACTTTGGCCCGCCTCCCGCCCTCCAAATCCCAAATGTTGCAACAACGTCAACATTTTTGAGGGCTTCGCGCAAAAAAAGGCCAAAATGCTGCACAAAATGCAACATTTTGGCCTTCATCCCCTCGCGTGCGTGTAAAATGCTGCATAAAATGCAGCATTTATCCTTAGTGCGTCGCGGACAGGAGGCGCGAGATCCGCGTCCGAACTAGATGATGTGGTTGCGAATTTCCTCCTGCAGTTGAGCAACCACTTCCTCTATGGGTTTGGCACCCAGGTCGCCTTCGCCGCGCTTGCGCACAGAGACGGTGCCGGCGCTTTGCTCGCTTTCGCCGACGACGAACATGTACGGCAGCTTCTCCAACTGAGCTTCGCGAATTTTATAGCCCAGCTTCTCGTTGCGCAAATCGCTTTCGGCACGAATGCCGGCAGCGCGCAGCTTGTCTTCCACCTGACGCGCATAAGCGTCGAAATTGCCGGAGACCGGAATGACCTTCGCCTGAACCGGAGCCAGCCACAGCGGCAAGTTGCCGGCAAAGTTCTCCAGCAGGAAGGCCGTGAAGCGTTCCATCGTGCCGAGGATCCCGCGGTGCAAGACGACCGGACGGTGCTTCGCGCCGTCGTCGCCGACGTATTCGAGCTCGAAGCGTTCCGGCAGCAGGAAGTCGATTTGCACGGTAGACAATGTTTCTTCTTTGCCAAGCGCCGTTTTAATCTGCACATCCAGCTTCGGACCGTAGAACGCCGCTTCGCCTTCCGCTTCGAAGAACGGCAAGCCCGCTTCCTCTACAACCTCGCGGAGCATCCGCTGCGCCGTATTCCACATCTCATCATCCTGGAAGTATTTCTCCGTATCCTGCGGGTCGCGATAGGACAACCGGAAGCGATATTCATGGATCCCAAAATCGTTATACACCTGCTTGATCAGGTCGAGCACCCGCGAGAATTCATCCTTGATTTGATCCAGACGGCAGAAAATATGCGCATCATTCAACGTCATCGAGCGAACGCGGTGCAAGCCGGTCAAAGCGCCGGACATTTCGTAGCGATGCTGCATTCCAAGCTCCGCAATTCGGATCGGCAAATCCCGATAGCTGCGCATATCGCTTTTGTACACCATCATATGGTGCGGACAGTTCATCGGACGAAGAATGAATTCTTCCGTATCGATCGCCATTTTAGGGAAAATATCATCCTGATAGTGATCCCAGTGTCCCGAGGTTTTGTACAAATCCACGTTCCCAAGCACCGGGGTGTACACATGTTGATAACCCAGACGTTCTTCGATATCAACGATATAACGCTCCAGCGTACGGCGAACCGTCGCTCCTTTCGGCAGCCAAATCGGCAAGCCTTGTCCCACCAGATTGTTGAAAGTGAAAATATTCAATTCCTTACCCAGCTTGCGGTGGTCGCGTTTCTTCGCTTCCTCCAGCATATGCAGGTGCTGATCCAGATCCGCCTTCTTCATGAACGCAGTGCCGTAGATCCGCTGCAGCATTTTGTTGTTGCTGTTGCCGCGCCAGTAAGCACCGGCCACGCTCAGCAGCTTGAACACTTTGATCTTGCCGGTCGAAGGCACATGAGGCCCGCGGCACAAGTCGAAAAATTCACCCTGATCGTAAATCGAGATGACGCTGTCTTCCGGCAGATCGCGAATCAGTTCCAGCTTGTACGGATCGCCCAGCTCGGTAAAGATCGCCACCGCTTCCTCGCGGCTTACTTCCCGGCGTGTAATCGGCAGATTTTCGCCGATGATGCGTTCCATTTCCTTTTCGATCTTTTGCAGGTCTTCCGGATTAAGCGGATGCTCCAGATCCATGTCATAGTAGAAGCCGTCATCAATGACCGGACCGATCCCCAGCTTCACTTCCTTATTGCCAAACAGGCGTTTCACCGCTTGAGCCATCAAGTGAGCGCTGCTGTGACGCATGATTTCCAGGCCGTCTTGAGAATCCCCTGTAATGATCTCCACTTTGGCGTCGTCCACCAGCTTCGTGTTCAAATCAACCGTGACGCCGTTGATTTTTCCGGCCAGCGCATTTTTACGCAAACCGCTGCTGATCGAAGCTGCCACATCCTCCAAACTGCTGCCTTCCGCATACTCCCGAACCGAACCGTCCGGCAAAATAACTGATACTGCCACTTTGTGTGCCTCCCTATCCAAATGTGGTTGAAATTGACCGGAGCGGACAAATCAAAAAACGCCCGTCCCGGAAAGGGACGAGCGTTATACCCGTGGTTCCACCCTCATTCGGCCTTATCCGCAGCACCCATGTGTGCGATAAACGGAAACGGCCCTTAATTCGGCATTCGATAACGGCAATGAACCGGTATTCCTTACTTCATCTCGGGTTCAGGAATACAGCTACAAAGGGGTAAACCAAAAGCGAAACCGAAGGGAATTCCAGCCAAGTTCCCTCTCTCTGTACTGTTCAAGACTTCCGGCTCATGTCTTTGTCAACGCTATTAGTGATGTTCAATAATCAGCTTGTGATCACGATGCTAATCAAGATGCTGAATACTTGCAAGTTATTATAAAGCTAACTTGTCGGATCGTCAAGAAACCCCTACCCCCTAATCTTATCTGCCTTGATCCAGGCGGCGGAATTCCTGATGGAACGGCTTGCAATGCGGACATCGCAAACAGATTTCCACCCGTTCCCCAAATATCCGCGAGATGGTAGTAATCACCTGCGCATCGGGATCCTGCGTATGAATCAGGATCTTATCCGGGGATAAGGAGATTAAGGTGCTGACGATCACGTCCTCCATCTGCATTTCCTGATCGGCAATTCGCGCAACGACCCCGCCGGATGCCGGTATGTGAACCGGAGTAAACTGCTCGCTCAGAATGGCAAATTCATGACCGTGCTTATGCATCAAATGAACCAACGGCGTCAGAGGCTCCTGGAAGTAAACGAAAGATTGCAGCAGCCCGATAAATTCCTCATACTGCTTGTCGAGCAAATACTCGTCCACGGCAAAATCCACGATTTCCCGCAGCTTGTCCTCGTATGTCTTCAAACGAAACAAGGCGAAGCCATCCAGATGAAGCTCGGAGGAAATCTGCAAGTACTCGCTCAGCGCCTCTTGAACCAACGACCTGCGGGTCTCTCGGGAGCCCCCGGTCTCCGTGCCATCGGCCAGCATACGATTCACCATCTGCTGCACCTGCAGCGCCTCGTCCCGGGATTCGAAGCTATAGTCCCGTTTCATGACTCGAGCAGCCAGCTCTTCTTCCTTCACGTCTACAACGTATTCCGCCAATGCGAGCGAGATAAGGTCGATCAGTCGTTGACCCAGGTGATCTTGTCCGCCTGTCATGTCCGGCCGTCCGATCACCACAGCCTCCAGCATCCCGCCTTCAGTATCCTGGAATTCCAGCTGAACCTCGCGGTTATGTAAGCTGTTTACGGCATCCTGTATCAGGCTTTTGAACCGTTCCTCCGATCGGGAAGAACCGCAATTGACGCGTACGGTAAAAAAATCCATGAACCTGGCCCCCTTCCGCTTCCTTCTCCAAGTATATGGCGGGAAGGAAACGGATATACGGAAACGGTTCATGGAATGAAAGGCAGATCTGTAAGTAAATTTCCAGCAGGAAAGCGTTAGTTCTGCATAACAAAATCGCGTTCGACCGTAGTTTCTTCGTCGAAGACACGCAAAATTTCGTATTTCGTATTGCGCTGGGCCGGGATTTTCCCTGCCGAACGGATGATCGACAGAATCGACTCGATATTGACTTTATGCGTCGCGCCGGCGGACGATACAACGTTCTCCTCGATCATCGTGCTGCCGAAGTCGTTGCAGCCATATTGGAGCGAAAGCCTGCCGACCTCCGGTCCCATCGTCACCCACGAGGATTGCAGGTTCTTGATATTGTCCAGGACGATTCGGCTGATCGCCACCGTTTTCAAATAGGACTCCGGCGTTTGGCGTTCCGCCTTCAGATTGGTGTTATCCGGCTGGAATGTCCATGGGATAAAGGCCAGGAACCCTTCCGACGGATAGCCGTTTTGAAGGCATTCATCCTGGGCTTCACGGACGCGAAGCAGGTGCAGCGCCCGCTCTTCCATCGATTCGCCGAACCCGATCACCATCGTGGCCGTTGTGTTCATGCCGATTTTATGCGCCGTTTGCATCACGTCCATCCAATCTCTCCAGGAGCCCTTCAGCCGGCTGATTTTCCGGCTGAAGGNGTTTTCAAATAGGACTCCGGCGTTTGGCGTTCCGCCTTCAGATTGGTGTTATCCGGCTGGAATGTCCATGGGATAAAGGCCAGGAACCCTTCCGACGGATAGCCGTTTTGAAGGCATTCATCCTGGGCTTCACGGACGCGAAGCAGGTGCAGCGCCCGCTCTTCCATCGATTCGCCGAACCCGATCACCATCGTGGCCGTTGTGTTCATGCCGATTTTATGCGCCGTTTGCATCACGTCCATCCAATCTCTCCAGGAGCCCTTCAGCCGGCTGATTTTCCGGCGTGTCCGATCATCCAGGATTTCGGCCCCGCCGCCAGGCAGTGAATCAAGGCCCGCCGCGTGGATCGCGCGCACGACCTCCTCCAGCGAAAGGCCGTCCGACACTTCTTTCATTTTCATAATTTCCGCTGGGGAGAAGGAATGCATCGTGATGTCCGGGAACCGCTGCTTGATCGCTTTCAGCAAGTCCGTATAATAGCTGAATGGCAAATTGGGGTTGGTGCCGCCTTGCATCAGAATCTCCGTGCCGCCCACATCAATCGTTTCCTGGATTTTTTGAAAAATCAGTTCGTCCGGAAGCACGTATCCTTCTTCGGAACCCGGCCGGCGATAGAACGCACAAAACCGGCAGTACACATCACAAACATTCGTGTAGTTAATATTTCGTCCGATGACAAATGTCGTGATCGGTTCGGGATGCTTGCGCTCCATCAGGATATTGGCGGTATGCCCCATCTTCTCGACCTCGTCGGACTCGAACAGCCGAACCGTGTCTTCCAGATCCAGGCGTTCGCCTTGCAGCGCTTTGTTTAATATATCGTCGATTGCAGTCATGATCACTGCCTCCTTAGAACAATAAATGAATACCCAAGAATACTTGAAAATTGAAATGATAATTTAATCGTAACACAATACGGGCAGAAATACAGCACCCTGTTCGGAGCTTGTTCGGGTTGCGATTGCCTCTTCAGCCATTTGCGGATTGACAAAGTCGCGGGTAACGCCTACAATTTCCTTAAACACGTATTAAACATGTTTAAATTTTAATAGACGAGGAAGGAACGCCCGATTATGAGAAACGACGATACCAAAGAACGGTTGATCCTTGCAACGATCAAGCTGCTGGAAACGAGTGCGGATCCCGCACAAATTACGGCCCGTCAAATCTGCGCAGCCGCCCAAACCAACCTCGCGATGATCAACTACTGCTTTAAATCCAAAGAAGAATTGATGAACATTGCGGTACAGAGAATGATCTCCGAACAAGCGAAGAGCTTTGCCGTATCGGATGAAGGTTCGCCTAAAGAACAATTAAGAAGCATGTTGTATCACCTATGCGATACCACCGTGCAATATGATCGATTTTCCAGAGTTTCGGTTCCCTTCATTTTGCTGCAGGAAGAGATCTCCCACCCTTTGGAAATTTTGCCTTACCTCAAAAAATACTTTGCCGGTCAAAAAAACGAGACGGAGTGCAGGGTTATTGCGTATCAGATCGTCGCTTTTATGCAGTTGGTATTTTTAAGGGCTGACGAATTCTTCAAGTACAGCGGCATCAACATTCGGGACACCGCTGAGCGTCATGCGTTTATCGATATGCAACTCAACCTGTTTCTAGGAGATGAGAATGATGAAAGATGACAAACCGTTAAGAAGAGGGGCGCTTTATTCCTTCGTTGCGGCGATTCCTGCGCTGATTATCGTCGATTGGTACGCCCCGGGTTACGGATTGTTGGTCATGTTCTGCTTCATCAGCCTCGGACTGATCTTTGACCAGCTGGCCAGAATCTATTTCCCGGCAGTTTCGGTCAATCGTTATCAAGCCTACAAGAAGAACAGGCTGCTCAAAATGGGCGCGCTTCTCCTGTTCGTCATGTCTCCCATGGCTTTGATCTACGTTGGCAATGTCGCTTCCTTCTCGGGCGTCGCCGTCTGCTTGCTTATGATCGCCGTCGGCATCTGTCTGGACCAGATTGCGCGGAGTCGTGATCCGCGAGTCAAATTTTGGTGACACTGACGAATGAAAAGAAGGGCATCCCTGCGTCATCTAGAATTAGGGCACCTTCTCGCTTCCGCTCTTTCGCTCTTCCTCTCTTTCGCTCTTCCTCTCCTCCGCTCTCGGAGAAGTTACTGAAATAGTTGTGTCTGTGCAGTTAATTCTCACCTTTTCGGCAAATTAAGCTCAATAGTTGCCCACATGCAGTTAAATTTGCTCAAAAAGCCGCATTCCCCGATTATCGACGAAAATAACTGCATACAGACAACTAATCCCTGAAAAATGGCGGATTTCGCTAATTTAACTGCACCTCCGCACTTATTGCCAACACGAAAGAGCACTACCGGATCATCGGCAGTGCTCTTTCCCTTGGCTGGCCTCGCTCTTCTTATTGGTTATTGCCTATTTCATATTTCGCTGCCTTCACTTACAAAGCCCCGTTCCGCTTGGGTTCAAGGTTCTTCTTCCAGAGTCCCAGAATAAGACCCGAGAATACCGCCCCTATCACTACCGCGAGGAGGAACAGCAAAGCGTGGTTCGCCAATGCCGCTACAAATATACCGCCGTGCGGAGCCGGGATGTTGATATGCCAGAGTTGGGTCAAACCGCCAGCTACCGCCGAACCCAAGATACAAGAGGTAAGCACGCGCAGCGGGTCTGCGGCCGCAAACGGAATCGCCCCCTCCGTAATAAAGGATAACCCCAGCACATAGTTCGTAATGCCGGATTTCCGTTCATCTTCGGTAAATTTCCGTTTGAACAGCGTTGTGGCAAGAGCAATCGCAAGCGGAGGAACCATCCCGCCGGCCATAACGGCGGCCATCATGGTACCGTTCGTGTTGCCGCTTGAAGTAAACACGCCGATGGCAAATGTATAAGCTGCTTTGTTGAAAGGACCTCCCATGTCGATGGACATCATGCCCCCAAGGACCAGACCCAGCAGCACCGCATTGCCTGTGCCCAGATTGTTTAGTCCCGAAACGACCCAGTCATTGATCGTACTGAAGACAGGGTCAAAGAGGTAATACATGATAACGCCGGTAATCAGAAGCCCTGCGACCGGATACAGCAGAATCGGCTTCAAGCCGTCAAACGTTTTGGGCAGACCGGCAAAGCATTTTCGCAGGCCAATAACGATATAACCGGCCAGGAAACCGGCTGCCAAACCGCCGAGAAAACCGGAATTGGAATTTACGGCCATCAGACCGCCGACCATCCCGGGCATTAATGCCGGACGGTCGCCGATGCTCATCGCGATGAAACCCGCCAAAATCGGAATCAGGAAATGGAACGCCCCGTCGCCGCCAATCGTCATCAGCAGCTTGTAAATCGGATCATCTGCTCCGCCCACCTGTTCAAATAGGAAGGAGATCGCGATCAGGATGCCGCCTCCCACAACAAACGGAAGCATATGCGAAATACCGTTCATCAAATCCTTGTAGATTTTGCTGCCGATTTTGGTCTTTCCTTCATCTGAAAAGCCGCCGGCCTCCGCTTTGACCCCCGACGCTCGATACACCGGAGCGTCTCCCCGGACTGCTTTCTCAATCAGCTCCTGAGGTTTGCGGATACCGTCGCTGACGGGTCTCTGCAGCAGCGGCTTACCGTCGAAGCGGTTCATCTCCACCTGCTTGTCGGCGGCAATAATGACGCCTTTGGCGCGGCGGATTTCATCCGCGGTAAGCACATTTTTCGCGCCTTCTGAACCATTGGTTTCGACGCGTATTTCGACGCCCAGCTCGGCTGCTTTTTTCTTCAGCGCGTCTTCGGCCATATAGGTATGGGCGATGCCTGTCGGGCAGGCTGTAACCGCGACTACAAAGTTCCCGGATTGGGCAGCGGTCTGCTCTGCTCCGAGTTGTTGGTCTGGCCCTTCATTTGCCTTCGAATCCGGCTGCTGCTGCGCTTCCTTGGGTTGGTTCTCCTTCTGCTGCTTCTCATCAAATAGAGCAACTACCTCTTCCGGTGTTGAAGCCGCATGCAACTGTTCCATGAAACCTTCGTCAAGGAGCAGCTTGGACAGCGAAGCCAACGTTTGCAGATGAACATTGCCGGTTCCCTCGGGAACCGCAATCATGAAGAAAAGGGTGGCCGGTTCTCCGTCCAGCGTATCGTAATCGACACCTTTGGCACTTTTGGCAAAAACAATCGTCGCCTCGTTAACCGCCTTCGTTTTGGCGTGAGGCATCGCAATGCCTCCGCCGATGCCGGTGCTTGCTTCCGCTTCCCGTTTCAGAATCATTTCTTTGAACAAGACCTGATCGTTAATCCGTCCGTTGGCGACCAGACTGGCGATCAGTTCGTCGATCGCCGCTTCTTTAGTAACTGCCTTCAAATCCATAATCATCGTTTCTTTGATCATCAGGTCCGTAATTTTCATAACTTATCCCCCAGCTTTACATCATAGTTATTCCGCAATTACTTTCGTTTTCTGCGTGATGGAGGTACGCCAGCGTTCCGGCATTCTGTCGGTAATCAACACGGCTTGTTCCAGATCAAAAAGCTTGGCAAAGGTCACTTCCCCAAGCTTGCTGGTATCGGCAAGCACGAAAGATTGACCGGACAATTCGTGGGCTCTCCGTTTAATCAGGGCCTCTTCAGGATCCGGCGTCGTGTAACCCATATCCGGGTCCACTCCATTGGCTCCCAGAAAACATTTGTCAAACCGGAAGTTGTCCAGGTTCTGGAGCGCAATGCTGCCGATAACGGCTTTCGTATGCGTTTTCATCATCCCGCCGATTAAATAACTGCGAATCTGTTTGCTTACCAGCGCTTCTACGTGCGACAAACCGTTCGTCACAACGGTGATGTCTTTGGCCTCTATATAGAAGATCATTCCCAAAGTGGTCGTCCCCGCATCCAGGTAAATACATTCCCCGTCCCGCAGTTGCGCCGCAGCCAAACGGGCAATAACCTCCTTTTCCTGAACGTTTTTGAACGTTTTCTCTTCCATGCCTAGTTCTTTGCTTCTTTCCCCGGGCAAGCTGGCTCCGCCGTGAATCCGTTTAAGCAAATGCCTGCTTTCCAAATCCACCAGGTCCCGGCGAATCGTGGATTCAGAAGCTCCTATGAGATCTACAAGTTCCTGCAGCTTCACGATTCCTCGCTCATGTAAGCGCTGTAATATCAAATTGTAACGTTCTTCTGTCAGCATATAATACCTCCAACCGTTTTTATCATAACACATATTTCACTAAAATCAATCAATTTCATTCAAAAATGTTCAGAAATCTTCATTCTCAAAAGGGAATAAATATAGTTAAGGGTGTCCCCTACGTCATCTAGCTTGACGTAGGGGACACCCTCCCATTTATCCCGATTCCGATGATTAACTGTTCCGTAAGGCCTCGTCCAAATCGGCGAGCAGATCGTCGATGTCCTCAAGCCCAACGGAGAAACGCAGCAGTCCGTCGGTAATGCCTCGCTCGGCCCGAACCTCGGGCGGCATCGAGGCGTGCGACATCATCGCCGGATATGAGAGAATGCTCTCAACCGCACCCAAGCTGACCGCCACCAGCGGCAGCTTCACGAGGTTCAGCAGCCGCTTGGCCCGTTCGCCCGAACCGACGTCGAAGGAAACGACCGCGCCGTAGCCGGTCGATTGCTTCTCCTGCACCTCGCGGCCGGGGTGATCCGGCAGGCCGGGATAGTAGACGGCGTCGATATCGCCGCGGCGGCTCAGCCAATCGGCCAGCTTGCGGGCGCTGATCTCGCTGTGCGCCATTCGGGCCCCCAGCGTTTTCATGCCGCGCATCAGCAGCCAGGAGTCTTGCGCGCCGAGGACGGTGCCCAGCCCGTTCTGCACGTATTTCAACTGACGGGCCACCTCCTCGGTCCGCGCTACTGCCAGGCCGGCGAGTACGTCGCTATGCCCGCCGAGAAATTTGGTCGCGCTATGCAGGACGATATCCGTTCCAAGCTCGATCGGGCGCTGATAATACGGCGTCATGAACGTGTTGTCCACGATGCTGAGCAGCCCCTTCTCCCGCGCCCAGGCGGAAATGTCCGCGATGTCGGTAATTTTAAGCGTAGGATTGGACGGCGTCTCCATATATACCGCTTTGGTGTTGGCTTTAAGAGCCGCCTTCACCTGCTCCGGCTGCGTCATGTCCACGAACGTCGTCTCGATGTTCATCCGGCTCAAAATCGTCGACAGCAGCCGGTATGTACCTCCGTACACATCTTCGGTCACGATGAGGTGGTCGCCGGCCGAGAGCAGCATCAAAGTGCTCGAGATCGCCGCCATCCCGCTGGCGTACGCAAATCCTTGCACCCCGCCTTCCAGCACGGCAATGTAATCCTCAAGCGCCTGCCGCGTCGGGTTCCCGGAACGGCTGTAATCATGCTGCGGCGGGTTGTAAATATCGTGATGATGGAACGTCGACGCCTGATAGATCGGTACGCTGGATGCGCCTGTCGCCTCGTCCACTTCGCTGCCGAAATGGATCAGTTTCGTTTCGAACTTGTTCTCCCGTTTCTCCTGCCCGCTCATGCGCCTTGTCCCCCTTCGACTTCTTGCCTTGCCGCTTCCAGCGCTCCGCCCAAGTCGGCAATCAAATCATCGACGTGCTCGATGCCGACCGAGAATCGCAGCAAGCGATCATCCACCCCCACCGCATTGCGAATCTCCTCTGGGATGTCCGCATGCGTCTGAACTGCCGGATACGTCATCAGCGACTCTACGCCGCCGAGGCTTTCGGCGAACGCGATCAGCTTCAACGAGCGCAGCACCGGCTCCACGTAACGGGCATCCGTCACTTTAAAAGAGAAGATCCCCGTGTTGCCGCTCGACTGCTTGCGCTGGATGGCGTACCCCGGGTGATCCTCCAGTCCCGGGTGAAACACTTCCGCTACCTGCGGATGCGACTGCAGGAATTTGGCGATGGCCAGCGCATTGCTCTCGTGCCGCTCCATCCGCAGCGCCAACGTCTTCATCCCCCGCATCAGCTGGTAGGAATCGGACGGGCTGAGCACCGCGCCAATCGAGTTGTGCAGGATGGCCATCTCTTGCGACAGCTCCTCGCCTTTGGTGACGATCAGTCCGGCCAGAACATCGTTATGGCCGCCTAAGTATTTCGTCGCGCTGTGCACGACGATATCCGCACCCAGCTCGATCGGCCGCTGGAAATACGGCGTCATCAGCGTATTGTCGACGATCGTCAACAGCCCATGGGTCCGCGCCCATTTCGATACCGCTTCAAGATCCGTGATCATCATCAGCGGATTGGTTGGCGTTTCGATAATGACGGCTTTCGTGTTGGGCCGGCGCGTTTGCTCCAGCGCATCCAGGTCGTTGGTATCCACATAAGAAGCGGTTACGCCATACTTGGACATGATCCGCTCCAGCAAACGGTACGTCCCCCCGTACAGATCAAGCGATACGATAAGGTGATCTCCTTGCGAAAATAACGTAAACACCGTCTGCAGCGCAGCCATTCCGGAGCTGCAGGCAAACCCGGCATCCCCGGACTCCAGGGCGGCCGCCGCGTCTTCCAGCACTTTGCGGGTCGGGCTCTTCGTTCGGGCATAATCAAACCCTGTGCTTTGTCCCAGGCGCGGGTGACGAAACGCCGTGGCTTGATAGATCGGGTAATTCACCGCCCCTGTAACCGGCTCCTCTATGGATCCAATTTGCACCAGTCTGCTCTCAATGCGCCATTCCTTGTTCTGCTCCCCCACCTGCGATCCCTCCACTTTTAGATCTCATATACAAAATCGGCCGTTTGATCGATGTCGTACGGCGTTTCTTGGTACACATAGTAGTTTAGCCAATTGGAAAATAATAAGTTAGCATGGGCCCGCCAGGAAGAGCGCGGGGTTTGGGTCGGATCGTCATTCGGATAATAGTTCACCGGCAGTTCGATCTCCATGCCTTTGGCGACGTCGCGGTCATATTCCCATTTGAGCGATTCCGGATCGTATTCCGAATGCCCGCTCACGAAAATCTGTTTGCCGTCGCGGGTGGCGACCAGATAGATTCCGGCTTCGTTCGATTCCGCCAGGATTTGCAGCTCCGGCACCCGCTCGATGTCCGACCGCTCCACGTCGGTATGGCGGGAATGCGGCACCTGGAACACTTCGTCGAACCCCCGCAGCAGCTTCACCTTCGGATCGTTTACCGTATGGGAGAATACGCCAAAGCATTTTTTTGCGAGCGGAATTTTGCGAACGCCGTAGTGGTAATACAAGCCGGCCTGCGAGGCCCAGCAGATATGCATGGTCGAAGTGACATGGGTTTTGGACCACTCGAAAATTTCCTGCAGTTCCTCCCAATAATTCACTTCTTCGAATTCCAGCTGTTCCACCGGCGCTCCGGTGACGATCATGCCGTCAAAGCGGCGATTACGGATCTCGTCGAACGTTTTGTAGAACATCTCCAGATGCTCTGCGGACGTATTTTTCGAGGTGTGGGTGCTGGGATGAAGCAGGACGATCTCCACCTGGAGCGGCGTATTCCCAAGCAATCGCAAAATTTGCGATTCCGTGGTTTCCTTCGTGGGCATCAGGTTGAGAATTGCGATCCGCAGCGGGCGGATGTCCTGGTGGTACGCCCGGCTTTCGTCCATGACAAAGATATTCTCGCTAGTCAGGACATCCTTGGCTGGCAAATGATCCGGTACTTTAATCGGCATGGGGTTTCACTCCTTTTATCCTGGTTTCTAACATTAAATCATCCGTTTCGAGGGGCCATATATGCAGAATGACCTCTCTCGCGGGGAGAAAGGTCATTACGTATCCGGTATGCGCCTCTCTCATCTCTCAGAAGCCGTTCAGCGTTTTGAAGCTGACGGTTCTGCAAGAATTAGCACCGCTGCGATTACGAAGAATCGCCGGTTGCCGGGTATCATCGGGCTAGTCCCTCCACCTGCTCTTGATAAGATTTCGCTATATTTAGTTCACTTGCAGGGCATGGGCATCGCGCCTGTTCCCTGACATTCACTTTAAAGTATCCGACGGCATTCCGTCAAGAACCTGCGAGAAAAATCACACAGAGCTTCATGGAGCGCTTTTGATCCGGCTCACATAGTATACTTTTGGGTTGAAACATTTCATTCGCTGGCGTTATACTAGACAAGTGCCTTTGGGCCCCGCCGGGCCTAGGGGAGAACGAATGTGAAGGCAACCTAAAAATAGCGAGGTGAAACCGAGAATGGAAGGCGACCCGAGTCCGCAGAGGACCACCCAGGAAAACCAATCGCATAGGAAACCGACCCGCTGGGTGCCTGTGGAACGATTTGGGCACTTTCGTTTCCCGGTGTTTGCATAAACGCCTATTTGATCGTTCCGGGCGAAACCACGGCAGGTCCCTTTCCTATGCTTCAACCAAGAGCATCCCAGGCCCGTCAGGCTTGGGGAAAGGGAGTGAAAGCTTATGAAAATCCGTCATGTCCAAGCCGGCGTATTTACCCCCGTCGAGGACGTAGAACTGACGACCACCGCTCCGGAAGATGGCTTCTATTGGATCGATGCGGACGTAGACGACCTTGCCTTGCTGCAGCCTTTATTTTCGCTGCATGACCTGGCTGTGGAGGACTGCTTAAGCGAAGAGGAGCAGCGTCCGAAGATCGAAACCTACGATAATCATTATTTTATCGTTGTGAACAGCATTCGGTATGATGATGAGGAAATTTTTCTGCGCGCTTTGAATATTTTTTTGGGACGGCATTATATCATCACCGTTACTAAACAGAAAATCAATGAGCTCCGCGCCGTGAAGCCGATCCTGTGGGAGCAGGAGGTCAGCGAACCCGACCGGTTCCTGTACCTGCTGGTCGACCTGGTGGTCGATAATTATTTCACCGTCGGCGACCGGATCGAAGTGAAGATCGAGAAGCTGGAAGAAGATATCCTGATGCATACGAAACGTTCGCACCTGAACGAAATCATTGGGTTGCGAAGCGAAATTCTGTGGCTAAAGAAGGTGCTCGGGCCGCAGAAGGAAGTTATCAACATCCTGAACAAGAAGGACCTCCGGTTGATCGACGACCAATTGCAAAAATACTTCAGCGATATCTACGAAAACGCCGTGAAGATCTCCGAGAACTTCGATACGTTCCGCGAGCTCGTCGGCAACTTGCGCGAGGCCTACCAGGCCGCCATCGCCAACCGCGCCAACGAAATCATGCGCGTGTTCACCGCGATTACGACGATCTTCATCCCGCTGACGCTGATTACCGGCATCTACGGCATGAACTTTGACAATATGCCGGAGCTGCACTCGCGGTACGGTTACTTTATCGTGCTGGGGATTATGGGCGTGCTGGGTCTCGGCATGTATTTCATCTTCCGGAAGAGAGATTGGATATAAGAACGCGGCGTGTGGCGGATGAGGTGGATGCTGTGGATGACGGGATGCCACGGAGATGCTGCAGAGATGCTGCAGAGATACCACGGAGATGCTACGGAGATCTGCGGATTCTGCGGGTGACGTGACGTCCCGGAGGTTGCAGATGTTCCCCTCACCGCCCCCTAAAATTTGAGGCCAGCGCGGGCGGTTAAGCATCCGCGTTGGCCTTTTGGGATAGATAAGAGTGTGTGAACTGCAAAAGTGCAGTTATTTTGCCGTAAAATCCTCATATCGTGGCCATCAGCTGCAAAAATGCAGTTCATTTCGGCCAAATTTCGAAATTCTCCTAAAATACCCCCAAATGAACTGCACTTTTGCAGTTCATTTGCATTTTGGCGGCCCTATCGGCCGAATGAACTGCATTTTTGCAGTTCATTCGACCTTTAGAGGATGCCCCCCTTAGAGCCTCACTAAGTTGTTGGCGTTGCATTCACACTCATCATTCACACTCACCTACGTTACTGCAATTGCGGCCATCGCTGCTGTTGTGGAAGTTGCTAGCTGTTGCTGATAGTTGCTACTCCAGTTCCTGCTACCGCTACTCCAGCTTCTGATAGCCGCTACTACAGTTCCTGATACCGTTACTCCAGTTCTTGATACCGCTACTCCAGTTCCTGCTACCGCTACTCCAGTTCCTGCTACCGCTACTCCAGTTCTTGCTACCGCTACTCCAGTTCTTGATACCGCTACTCCAGTTCCTGCTACCGCTACTCCAGTTCCTGATACCGCTACTCCAGATTCTGATAGCCGCTACTACAGTTCCTGATACAGATACTCCAGTTCTAGACACCGCTACTCCAGTTCCTGAT
>NZ_FCOQ01000033.1 GCF_900021165.1 Paenibacillus phocaeensis
GTTCTTGATACCGCTACTCCAGTTCCTGATACCGCTACTCCAGTTCCTGATACCGCTACTCCAGTTCCTGATACCGTTACTCCAGTTCCTGATGTTGCGACCTTTGCCGTTGTGCTTACAGATGCTATTCCCGCCATCGCAACCCCTGCCGTCCCTGCCACTGCTGTTAAGTACCGTTGATGGCAGCTTCAGTAGCCGCCGGCTTATCCCGCGTGCCGGACACTCTCGCGGTGGCGGCGATACCGGATGCGGATCAGACGAAGGCGCTCATACAAGGTGTCGAGGTTGCCGCCTTCGGCGGCTTCAGTCCCGTACACCTTATGCAGCACCGGCTTCAAGAGCGTATCCCCCAGTTCCTCGTAGGCCATCCAAACGGCCTGCTGCTCCGCTTCGGGCATCTCCTCGAGCTCGGCGCTCACCAAATCGTCGGTATTGTAGCCTTCCTTCTCCAAATTCTCCAGCAACTCGACCGCATCCCGCCGCTCGATCCCCGTCCGCATGCAGATCTCCTCGACCTTAAGCCCTTCGGCCAACGCCTCCAGCACAGCTCGCCGGACGCTGAATTTCTCCATCTCGGCCCGGTATTTGACCTCCTTCTGCTTATACAGCCAGGAACGGAACACTTCGTCGTCGATTTCCTGCTCGACCCAATCCAGCGGGAACCCGTGATTCCGGTCCGCCGCCTGGGTGATCGCCAGCAGCTCGGCGCCGTATTCACCGGCTTTGTTCTCTCCGACGCCCGGCAGTTGCAACAACTCATCGACCGTCTGCGGCAGGAACACGCTGATCATCCGCAGCAGCCGATTGCTGGCGATCAAGTACGGCGCCTTGCGCTCCGAGGAGGCTTTCTTCCGGCGCCATGCCGTCAATTCGTTGTATACCGGTTCGTTGCCGTTGAATTCGCTGTAGCAAATCAGCTTCTGCGCCGCCATCCCGCGCCCGGTCAACGCCTCCTTCTCGTCCCAAATGCCTTCCATTACGGGGCGAAACCCTTCCCCCAGCTTGGCCGCCAACCGGTGGCGATAGATGTGCAGCATCTCCGACCAAGACGCTCCTTCGTACCATAGATCCTCCTTCTCCCCGTCGACGCTCAGCTCATTCCAGCCCATGCGCCAAACGCCTTCCTCCTCACCGATCCACACCTGGGCTCCCCGCAGCATGGCCCCGTCGTCCTTCTTCTCCAGACTGTTCAAAAATACGATCCGCATCAACCTTACCCTCCTTAAAAATTTCAGCTACGAAGGAGTTCCCCCAAAATCCGGCGCAAACGCAAAAAGCACCTCTTCCGCGAATATATTCGCAAAAGAGGTGCTTCCCCCAAACGTAACCTGTTATCCCTAATAATACCATGATTACCCAGGCTGTCAATGCGGATTTTTTCATTTTCCCCATCGCCTCCCGTTTTCCAGTATAATAACTAGAGAGAATCCCAATTAAGGAGGCAACCCAGATGAGCGACCCGCATCAAGAGCTTGATTTCCTGTCCGACAGCACCGAAAACACCTCGACCCGATTCGTTACCTTTATCGGCGGATCGCTGAAACGCTTTGACCTCGCGGTCACGACCACCAATCGCTTTTATGGGAAAAAGCTGGTCACCGACCTGCATAACGGCCGCACGGCCATACTCGGCACGGACGACCTGGAAGAAGAAGGGTACCTCGAGCATATTTATCAGCTGAATGAGGAGGAAGGTACCGAGCTTCGCACGTTTTTGTATCAGGTCCTGGGCGAGCCTTACTTCACCGATTAAGTTAAAGTTCGGTCATTCACGTCTCCAGGATCCGTTAAGTTTACCGTTACACGACACCCATCCAGGCGCTGACGCTGGCCATCTCCAGCTCCTCGAACTTGGAAACCACCTGGGCCGCGTTCAGCTCGAGCCGGCAGGCATCCACATCGCACTCCAGCTCGATGTCGCAGCGGATCGTGGCCAGCTCCCGGGAGAGATGCAGCATCTGGAGATCGGCTTCGATTTTGGCGCGGACCGATTTGGACAGCTTGTCCAGATTGGCGAGAATGCCCTCGACCGAGCCGTGCTCCTGCACCAGCTTCAGGGCCGTCTTCTCGCCGATGCCGCGCACGCCCGGATAGTTGTCGCTCGTATCGCCCATCAAGCCCTTCAGATCAACGATCTGTCCGGGCGTCAATCGCTTCTCCTCCATCAAGGCCTCCGGCGTATACACCATGTAGTTGCCGTGGCCTTTCTTCATGATGATCACGCTCGTTCGTTCGTTGACCAACTGCAGCATGTCGTGATCGCCCGTCAGCACCAGCACGTCCATCTCTCGGCCGAAGCGGGAGGCCAGCGTTCCGATGCAATCATCCGCCTCATACCCCGGCGAGCTGATATTGGGGATGCCCAGGCTGTCCATCACCTCGCGGATCATCGAAAATTGCGGAACAAGCTCCTCCGGCGCGTCCGACCGATTGCCTTTGTAGTCAGAGAACTGCTCGGTCCGGAACGTTTTGCTGCCCAAATCCCAGCAGCAGGCGATATGCGTCGGCCCAAACTTCTGTACCGCGTCCCAAAAATAACGCATAAACCCGTACACCGCGTTGGTCGGAACACCTGCTTTCGTGCGCCGGATATAGCCCGTAGCAGCCGAAGCATAGAATGCGCGGAACATCAACGCCATCCCGTCCACCAGCAGAATCGTATCCTTACTGCTTTGCACCAAATTCACGGTTCACCCAAGCCACCTTTCACTTCAAAATATTTATTTGCCCCACACTTGTTCGTAGGTCTCTTCCTTGTATCCGACGGTCACGCTCTCCCCATCCGTCACGATCGGGCGCTTAATCAGCATCCCGTTCGATGACAGCATCGCGAGCTGTTCTTCCCGCGTCATTCCCGCCAGCTTGTCCTTGAGGCCCAATTCCTTATAGACCTCACCGCTGGTATTAAAAAACTTCTTCAATTCCAGCCCGCTGAGCTTCACCAGTTTGTCTAGTTCCGTGGCGCTCGGCGGCGTTTCCTTAATATGATGCAACTCCAGCTCATGCCCTTTGGACTGCAGCGACTGAATCGCTTTGCGGCAGGTGCCGCATTGCGGATAATGATATACCGTCAGTTTACTCATGTTCCAAACTCCTCCTAACCGTTTGCTGAAAAGAACCCGTCTTCGCGCAGCAGCTCCTCCAGCTCCCGCATATCCGCCGGCAGCTCCGACCTGAAGGTCAGCGCTTCACCGGTCAGCGGATGGCGGAAGCCGAGCTCCGAAGCATGCAGCGCCTGCCGTCCGATCGCTCCGTCCAACCGCGCGATACGCTCGCGC
The DNA here is from genome assembly GCF_900021165.1 of Paenibacillus phocaeensis. Taxonomy (GTDB): domain Bacteria; phylum Bacillota; class Bacilli; order Paenibacillales; family Paenibacillaceae; genus Fontibacillus; species Fontibacillus phocaensis. Next base: position 3,279 of record NZ_FCOQ01000033.1, read on the forward strand.
TCCGGCTCCGGCAGCTCCGTCCGACCAGGCAGTCCGTAGAACTTGTCGCCGATCAGCGGGTGGCCGATCGACGTCATATGCACGCGGATCTGATGCGTCCGCCCCGTGCCGAGGCGCAGTTCAACGCGAGCCCCGGCGCCATAGGCTCTCGCCACCTTGTAATAAGTCAACGCCGGATACCCCGACGGGGTGACGATGCGGCGATGAGGCTCGTCCGGATCGCGGTCGATCGGACCGTCGATCGTTCCCTCCGATACCGCCGGGCAGCCGTGCACCAGCGCCGTATACTTTTTACTCACCTCGCCGGCGATCAACTGCTCGGAAATATGCTGATGAACGTACGCATTTTTGGCGATGGCAATCAAGCCGCTCGTCTCTTGGTCCAGACGATGCACGGGACGGAAACGGAATCGTTCGCCTTTCTCCTGCCAATAATGCACGACCCCATTCGCGAGTGTCCCCGTGTAGTGCCCATGCGTCGGATGCACAATCACTCCCGCTGCCTTATTGACGATCAGCAGCGCCTCATCTTCGTAGACAATCTCAAACGGAATGGGCTCCGGCAGGATATCGACGGACGTCTCCTTCTCCAGCGAGACGCTTACCGTATCTCCGGCCTTGACCGGGACGCTGATGAACACCCGCTGCCCGTTCAGCATCACCCCGCGCTCTGTCAGCTTAATCCGCGACAGCAGCTTCCGGGAGATGCCCATCCGGCGCTGGAGCACGCTTTTGACCGTCCAACCGTCTTCCGCCGCAGCCACTTGATATTCAATCGGATCATAATACTCGGATCTCACTTGTTGCCAAACACCTTCTTGCTTCGCACATATTCAACATCAGCCACCTGCTGGCGATGATTGGCCGTACGGGCTGCGGCAAAGAAATAATCCGACAACCGGTTCAGATAGATCAGCACATCGGCATTGATCTCCTTGACCTGGCCTAACGTAACCACACGGCGTTCGGCGCGTCGGCAAACAGTCCGGCAGACGTGCAGCGCCGCAGCCAGCGGCGTACCTCCCGGCAGAATAAACTTCTCCAGCGGCGGATTCTCCGACTGATGGCGGTCGATCCAAACCTCCAGGCGTTCCGCCATCTCCGGCGTCACTTTATAACGGCTCTCCGACAGCTTGACATAAGCAAGGTCCGAGCCGCAATCGAACAGCTCCTGCTGGATCTCCAGCAGTTGCTCGCGAAGGTCGGCCAACTGCTCCTCGTCCGACAAGCTGGCCGCCTGACCGACGAAACTATTCAGCTCATCAATCGAGCCGTAGGCTTCAACCTGCGCATCATCTTTCGTAACTCTTCCGCCGATGACCGAGGTTTGACCTTGATCGCCAGAACGCGTATATATCGACATTCGAATTCCTCCCCGTGACATACTCTCGTACCATCTTACCATAAATCGAAGACCGACTGGTCATGGAACTGCTGGAACCGCAAAAAGGAGATCCGCAAGCGGATCCCCTTCAAAATGCAAGACATGGTAAAAACGTTGCTAACGCCGATTTGATTTTGGATAGGTTTTCATCGTTTTCATGAACTCATTGATTTTCAGATCCAATAAGCTGCTGATTTCAATCACAATGTCCGATGTAAAGGATTTTTCCTGCAGGAAGAGCCGTTCCATCTTGCTGCGCAGCAAGTGAATTTCGTCCTCCAGCGTTACGGCTTGCGGTGAATTTGGCTGATGCGGATCATCCGTCCATGGATGTATTTCGCGGCCCTCAGCGATTAAAGCATTATCGTATGGCAGGTTGTATTCACCGCGCAAAAGAAATCCCTCCCTGAGAAACTAAAACCTTCTTCCAAAATCAAATTATACCATGTCCACAAAGCTTAAATCAATTAGAAAATGAAAGAAATGTTAATAAACTCCAAATCTCGAGGGTTTTCGAGTTTTCCCGACACGAATCAACCTTGCTTCACTTTGCGAATGAATTGTTCCATGCGATTAAGAGCCTCGTTCAACTGGCTCACTCCCGTAGCATAGGAGCAGCGCAGGAAGCCTTCCCCGCCGGCGCCGAACACATTCCCCGGAACTGCGGCGACCTTCGCCTCCAGCAGCAGACGTTGGGCGAACTCCTCCGAGCTGAGTCCGGTTGACGTTATGCTTGGAAACGCGTAGAACGCCCCTTGCGGCTCATGGCATTCCAGCCCGATGTCGCGCAAGCCCTGAACGATCAACCGACGCCGCTGGTTATAAGATTCGACCATTTGGTCTTTCTCCTCCAGCCCGTTCTTCAGCGCCTCAAGCGCGGCAACTTGCCCCATAACAGGTGCGCACATCACCGTATATTGATGAATTTTCAGCATGGCATAAATCAGGTCCGGATGTCCGCACGCATATCCCATACGCCAGCCGGTCATGGCAAACGCCTTGGAGAACCCGTTAACCAGAATCGTCCGATCTTTCATCCCCGGAATCGAAGCGAAGCTGACATGCTTCTGGCCATAAGTCAGCTCCGAGTATATTTCATCGGAAATGACGATCAGGTCATGTTCCTCCACGATTTTTGCAATCGGCAACCAGTCCTCGTACGTCATGATACCACCGGTCGGATTGCTCGGATAATTTAAGATGAGGACCTTCGATTTAGGTGTGATCTTGGCCTTCAGATCCTCCGCCTGCAGCTTGAACTCATGCTTGGCGTAGGTTTCGATTTCGACCGGCACCCCTCCTCCGATCGACGCGATCGGCGAATAGGAGATATAGCAAGGCACCGGAACGAGAATCTCGTCGCCCGGTTCGATCAATGCCCGCAGGGCCAGATCAATCGCCTCGCTGCCTCCCACCGTGACGAGAATCTCATCCTTAGGATTGTATTTCACTTGATAGCTCGTATATAAATATTCGGCGATCGCTTCCCGAAGTTCGGGTGTCCCCGCGTTCGACGTGTAGCTCGTATACCCGCGTTCCAGCGAATAGACGCAGGCTTCCCGCACATGCCATGGCGTAATAAAATCCGGTTCGCCCACGCCCAGCGTAATAATATCCTTGCTCCCGCTGGCCAGATCGAAGAATCGGCGGATGCCGGAGGGTTGAATCTCCCGAACCCGCGGAGCCAAATACGATGTCATCGTCTTATCCGATTGCTCAGCACGTTGTGATTGAATGCTCATAACATAACTTCCTTTACGGAGATATCAACAAACGGCGATCTTCTTCGGGATCCTCGAAGATGATGCCGTCTTGCTTGTATTTTTTCAAAATAAAATGCGTTTTCGTCGACAATACCGATTCCAGAGTGGACAATTTGTCGGATACGAACCCCGCCACTTCCTTCAGGTTGCGGCCTTCCACTTCCACCAGCAGATCGTACGCGCCGGACATCAGAAATACCGATTTGACTTGGGGAAACAGGTAAACCCGTTCCGCGATCGTATCGAAGCCACGCCCCCGTTCGGGTGTAATTTGCACTTCGATTAACGCCGTAACCTTCTCGTCGTCCAGCTTGCCGGAATTCACCACGGTCGCGTATTTGACAATCACGTGGTCCTCTTCCAATTCCCGAATCGCCTCCGCCACTTCCTCCGCAGAAACACCCACGAGCGTCGCCAGCAAGTTCGCATCCCGGCGGGCGTCCTCTTTGAGGAGGTCCAGCAGTTTGAGCTTCAATTCGCTTAGTTGTTTCATCCCTCATCCTCCAGCGATGCTTCCGCATGCCTCCCGTGATTTCGAGCGACGTGCGAAATAAATTTAATACTTATATTACATGAATTTCGAGCGTCTGCATAGAAAAACCGTCCATCCCAGGTAAGCTTCCGGAATGAGACGGTTCGGTTATTAGATCGAGTAAGGCGGCAGCACATTCGGCTGATGCGCTTCCACATTTGCCTGATGGGCATGAGGCGTCCAGCGAGAAGCCCGCTGTTCCGTAAACTGCCGCAGCTCCTGCTGCGTTCTCTCCGCCTCCTGCAGTTTCTTGTCCAACATCGAACGCGGCGCGGGCGCCGGAGCCGTGTAAATGCCTTGATGCTTCATCAATTCATAAAGGGTTCCCTGCAATCTCAAGGTGCTGTTCGTCAGTTCCGTAAAGAGCTGCCGGACGGCTGGACAGGACGACTCCGTCGTAGCGGTCGTATATTCCCGGACGGTACGCCGTAAATCGGCCAAAATCGATTTAAGCAAATCGTTCTGAGGCAAGAGTTCCTGGTTATCCATCTGATTCATCGGCTGTTCCTCCTCTAGGCAAGTTAATGATGATCCGACGCTGGCGCCGCCATTTGATGCTGGCGCAGCGATTCCGTCAACAGGTGCAGATGATGTTCATGTATGCGGACATGCTCCTGCATCGCCTGCTCGATTTCAAAATTTTGCGAAATAGCAACCCCGTAGGCGCAAAGCTTGCCGAGCATCTCCTCATTGGAGATCGAGTCGGCGATGTAGTCCAGTTCTTTGATGGACATTGGCTGCATCTGAGTATAGAACATCGATTTTCCCTCCTGGTGAATGATCCTTCTTCCGGTAGTATGCCCCGCTGCAGATACGATATGTTTCCCGTACCGATTTTCACTGTTTTCAGGCTGCAACGGTGGATCTCAGAATGAATTTCCGCCTCGCTGCTGCGCAGCTCCAAGCCTGTGCCAGCCCGTCAGGCTAGCGGGCTTCAGTGGCCTTAGGCGCCCGCTTTAACAGCCGGCGCAGCGCCAGCCAGCTTAGCACCGGCGTTGCCCCCAAGGCGAACATCAGCCAGGTAATCGTCGCCATTCGCGGAATCAGGGAATACACGGCGATGAACAGCAGCGTCCCTCCCAAACGGCCGACGGTAATGCTGAGCTCGCGCAGCACGATCAGTTCAACCCGCTGCTCGACGCTTTCCGGGCTGTTCCCGATCAGGTCAAAGACCGAGGAAATGACCGGGATCAGATAAAGCGGCAAAAACAGCGAGGTGCCGATCCCCATGACCATCAACGTAGCGTAATTTACCTTCCAGAGCAGCGGAAGGATGACGGCGGTAAGCAGGATCGCCCCAATCAGCATACCGGTATAGCGCGCGCGAATTTTCAACCACTTCCCTACGGCCCAGAAGCTGACCAGAGACACGAGGGACGTGATCAGCGAGAACTGCCCGATCCGCCACTCCGCCGAAGTGCTGATGAAGATCAGCAAGTTAATCAGGAACGAAAACACGCCTTCGCGCAAGCCGTGGGCGGCTGAAGCCGGAGCAGCCTGACGCCAGGGACTGCCCTTTCGCAGCTGGTGAACGGGGGCCAACCAGTTGTAGGGCTCGCCGGTTTTTCTTTTTTTCAGCCAAAAACTAAGCAAAATCCCGGCCCCGTACACGATCAGCGAGAGGGTGAAGATCAGTCGATAACCCGCTTCCCCGTGCTTCATGGAAATGAGCCAGCCCGAAATCCACGGACCGAAGATTCCGATCACCGAACCTAAAATGCCGACCCAGCCGTTAAATCGGTCCCGGGTCTCGACATCGGTCACCTCGAAATACACGACGTTGAAGGCCAGCCAAAACAAGCCCGAACCGGTTCCAAACAACAATCCGAGCGGCCATATGTAATCCACCGTATGCTTGCCCGTCCAGAGCACCAGCAAATAGAAGATCCCCGAGACGATGATGCCAAGCCGTAGAAACATCATTTTATCGCGTTCCTTCACCCATTTCCCGACCATCCAAAAAACAAGTCCCAGCGCCAACTGCTGGCTGAACGTGAACCAGGCGATCAGGTTGAAATCCGGTTTGACCTTCCAGATATAGACGTTCAGGAACGTGCCCGACAAAGCGCCGGCAAGTACAAATAGGCCGTTGACTGCCAGCAGCAGAACGGATTGGCTGTTCAGGTGTTTTTTCATGAATTCGCTCCCCCGCCAAACTTCGAGTTTCCCCCTGTAAGAGGTTGTTCAAAAAGGCATCTTCCATGACGAAGCCGAGCTTGTGAAGTGGATTGATGTCGCATCTTGAATCCAGCCGGGCCCTCCATTGCTCACGTACCCAAAACGTACGCCCCGCTACTTTCTCCCTAACTTCTCGGCCTGAAAACCGACTTTTTGAACTTGCAACTGTAAGATACCCAAAAATGGCCGAAGCATGAGGTTAATTGATGAGTCCGGAGCGTCCCTGAACGTGAAAAAGCCCCGTCCATCCCGGACAGGGCTTGTCGCTGCCAAATTTTAAAACAGGTTACGCGTTGTTTTCTTCGCCGGATAGGGTGCGGATCATGGCAATCCGGGCAGCCTCGTCCAAAAACCGGCTGACGTGAAAGCATGCGGAGCAGACGTATACATTCAGCTCGGCTTCTTCCGTAAGGAGCGGAGAATTCCCGGGGGCCGGGACAGCCGCCTCAAACCCACTCCCTTGCGCAATCAACTTCTGCTTTCCGGCATAGACCATATATTCCCGGCAATGCGGGCATTCCGGCACTTCGTCCTGACCGTCCAGCAGCTTCTCCACGCCGGTTTCGTACTTCAGCAAATCGCCGCCAGAAGCCGTAAACGCCTCAAGCCGACGAACGGCACCGAGATGCGCCGCTCCTTCATCCTCCCAGAACGGATCTCCCTCCGCTTCCTCGTCGTCCTCATCTTGAGGATGCTTCCGATCGTGAAAAGGATGGTCGTTGTCCTCCTCCTCGAACTCTTCTTCCGAGCCCAGCGTAATGTTCAGCGTCCGGTAGCCCTTCAGCTCATTGTGGCAATGCGGGCATTCCTCCTCCGGCCCCAGCTCTTCATCCCAAACGATCTCCGTTTGGCACCATGGGCATATCGTCGTTTCCATACTCCGTTCGTCCTTTCGTTCCCAAATTAAGCATTCCACAAATAAATAATGCCCGCGGCTAAAAACAGAATAGAGGCGATAAATAACACCTTGACCAGGTTTTTCACGTCATTTCTACTCCTTCAACTTAGATCCCTATCCGATACAAGCGCCGATCAAAAAAGACACCGAAACCGAAACGGCCATCGCAATAAAGCCGACGCTGGCGTTCCCCGCCGCGATCTCGTCGTCGATGCGGAACACCGGCGTCAGGAATTCAAACAGCAAATATGCAGCAAACAGCAGCAAGGCTCCGACCGATGACCAGATCATAAAATCGTAGATGGACGGATGCCCCGCCGCATAACGGATAATATTAGCCAGCCCGAAGATCTTCCCGCCGGTAGCCAGAGAGGCGGCCAGATTGCCGCGCTTAATCTCCTGCCAGCAGCGGTACCTTGCAAACAGCTCGAAGCAGGAAAGAAACACGATCAATTCCAACACCGCTACGGAAAAATATCCGATCATCTGCCCCAGCGGTTGCTCCAAGAGCGGATCAATGCTTTCCTTCATAGCGCCCTCTCCCTTTTTGCCATGAGGCGATTCGTTCTTACTTCAGCTCGGCTACCGTAACGCCGGTCCCGCCTTCCCCATAATTCCCCAAGCGATAGCTCTTAATATGCTTATGCTTACGAAGATACTCGGCAATTCCCGTTCGCAGAATCCCCGTGCCTTTGCCGTGGATAATATAAATCTGACCTAAATTGCTCAAGTAGGCTTCGTCGATGAAACGGTCGACTTCAATCAGCGCCTCCTCCAGATTGGCGCCGCGCAAATCCAGCTCACTGCGCACGTTCTCGTCGCGCGTACGCTTGACGTTCGGCGCCGTCCGTTGTACCGGCTTGCTGGCTGCCGGTGCCGCAGCGATCAGCTCCATATCGTCGAGACTCACCTTCATCTTCATGATGCCGAGCTGCACGACTGCTTCTTTGCTGCCGGAGAGCTCCACAACATGGCCTTTCTGATTCAAGCTGTACACCATCACCTCGTCGCCCGGTTCGATCTGCCGAGGCGGCTTCGCAGCCTTACGCGCGGCAGCGCTCTTCTTCCGGCGCTGCGGCTCGGCTTCGTCCAGCTCCTTGCGGGCGGCGATCAGCTTGTGCTCCTTGACCGCAGCTCCCTCCTCCATCGCCAACCGGCGCAGCTCGCTGATGATTCGCTCCGCCTCCTGCCGTGCCTTGGCAATGATCGCCGACGCTTCTTCCTCCGCCTTCTCCAGGCGTTTGTCCCGCTGCTGCTCCAGCTTCTCCAGCTCTGCCGCATGGCGGCTGCGGAGCTCTTCCAGCTCGCGCCGCAGCTGCTCGGCGGTTTCCCGCTCCTGCTCGGCTCCAAGTCGGTTCTGCTCCAGCGAGGCGATCATGTTCTCGACGCGCATATCCTCCTCGGTCACTTCGCCGCGGGCGTACTCCAGAATTCGCTCCGGCAGACCCAGACGTTCGGCGATGGCGAATGCGTTGCTTCGTCCCGGAACGCCCACCAGCAGCCGGTAGGTGGGGCTCAGCGTAGCGACATCGAACTCCATGCTGGCGTTAATGACACCTTTGCGCTCATAGGCATAGGCTTTCAATTCGCTGAAGTGGGTGGTCGCAACCATCCGGCAACCCAGCGAATGGATATGCTCCAGAATCGCAATGGCGAGTGCCGAGCCTTCCGCGGGGTCGGTACCTGCACCCAGCTCATCCAGCAATACCAGGCTCTTCGGCGTCATCCGGCGCAGGATCGAAATAATATTCGTCATATGGCTGGAAAACGTACTCAAGCTTTGCTCAATGCTTTGTTCATCCCCGATATCGGCGTAGATCGCATCAAACACGCACAGTTGGCTGCCGTCCTCCGCCGGCACGAACAGTCCGGACATCGCCATCAGGCTGAGCAGACCGATCGTCTTCAGCGTAACGGTTTTCCCCCCGGTGTTCGGACCGGTGACAATAATCGTCGAATACTGATTCCCCAGCTCCACATCGATCGGCACAACCTGATCGGCCGGGATCAGCGGATGTCGGCCCTTCTTCAGCTTGAGGAAGCCACGGTCGTTCATGCGGGGCAGCGTTCCCTTTAGTTCCCGGGCCAGCCGGGCTTTGGCGAAGATAAAATCCAATTGCCCCAGAACGTCCCCATCGTACAGCAACAACTCCGCCTGTTCCCCGACTTGAGCGGTAAGCTTCTGCAGAATGACCTCGATTTCACGTTCTTCACGCAGCCGTGTCTCGCGCAGTTTGTTGTTCATCGCCACGATCGATTCCGGCTCAATAAACAGCGTGGCCCCCGATCCGGATTGATCGTGTACAATCCCGCCGAAATGAGCGCGGTATTCCGCTTTGACCGGAATGACGAACCGGTCGCCGCGAATCGTAATGAGCTGATCCTGCAGCATCTTCGAGACGGAAGACGAACGGATCATCGCGTCAAGCTTCTCCCGGATTCGCACCTCCCCGCCCCGCAGCTCGCGGCGGATGGCGGCGAGCTCGGAACTGGCCGAATCCAGCACCTCTGCGCTTTCGTCGATGCAGCGTTTGATCGCATCTTCCAACGGCTTCTGCTCGCTTAGAGCATCGCTCAAGTGATACAGCAGCGGGATCTCATGCTCTTCCTGCATCGCCGCGATATACCGTTTGATCCGGCGCGAGCCTTCCAGCGTGGTCGCAATGCCAAGCAGCTCGTGCGGATTCAGCGTCCCGCCGATCCGCGCCCGTTTGACGGCCGGGGTGATATCCACAATCCCGCCGAATCCCGGCGCACCTTTCAGGCGGTCCACCTTAAACGCTTCGTCCGTAGCTTGCAGCAGCCGCTTCACCTCTTCCAAATCGGTGGCAGGCTGCAGCGCTTCCGCCGTTCTTTTGCCAAGCGCCGTTTGGGAATAAGAGGATAGCTGCTCTATAATTTTTCGGTATTCCATGGTTTTGATAATTTTCTCGTCCAAGTACGTTCACAACTCCCCTCGGGCTATGATCCCATTATAGCGAAACCATTCATTTTTCGCCATTTGCCCCAACGCACACATAAGAATGCGAATTGCGGAACATGATAATTGCGTATAGCCAAACGTACTTACTTCTAAAAGGAGGCTATGTACCATGCATTTTCTGGGACACGTCGTACGATTCATCGTCTCCGCTTTGGTTCTGCTGGTTGTGGGATGGCTTGTACCGCAATTCAGCGTTGGCGGATTCGGCAGTGCCTTGCTGCTCGCCTTGGTTATCGCTTTGTTAGGCTGGGCTATTGAAGGCATTTTTGGAACGCGGGTTACCCCGTTTGGGCGCGGAATCGTCGGTTTTCTTACGAGTGCGCTCGTGATCTGGCTTGCCCAGTTCATTATTTCCGGCGTATCCGTCTCCGTTATCGGCGCTTTGCTTGCAGCATTGGTGATCGGGATTATCGACCTGTTCATCCCTGTGGCAACTCCCTTTGACGCAGGTAAAGACAAAGCGAGCCGTTAATGGCGGTGCTCCAGGCTTAGAGGCCGTTCCTGCCGCAGGCGATTCAGCCGCCGCAGGAACGGTCTCTTTCTGCATGAAGAGATCTGATTTGCGCCAGAAAGCTCGGCTCCTTATAGGGCACCTAAGGACAGCCCGTGACCTGCTTCAGCAGAAGTTCAACAATTCTTCAAACCTCGAGCATTCCAGTCCCTGCGAAATACGGTATGATATTCTTAAATTTGTCACAAATATACTGTATCGCGAGGGATAATTGTGAAGAAAAACATAGCAATCGTAGCAAGTTCTGTGTTATTGCTGCTTGTGACCGCTTGCAGTGGGGGAAAAGCAGCGGAGACCAACGGAGCGGCTGCCGAAAATAAGATCAAACCGGAGGCCGAATTGGTCATCGAAGCCAGCAACTATCAATTCGATCAAGCCGAATACCACTTGAAGAAGGACGTTCCGGTGAAGATCGTTTTCAAGAATGCCTCCGGCAATCACGGGGTGCTCATTCCGGGACTGAAGCTGCAGCTTGACCGGAAGAACGACTCCGCAGTGATCGTCCCGACCGAAGCCGGCGAGTTCGAAATGGCCTGTTCGGTCATGTGCGGCTCCGGCCACGGCGGCATGGTCTCCAAGATTATCGTGGAATAACCTTAACCTTACGCAACAAGAGCCCGCGGCGCAATGCTGCGGGCTCTTGTGCATGGGCGATCTCGGATCGCGGCTTAACTTTGATCCTGTTCAAGCAATTCGATCCATTCGTTATATTCCGATTGCAGCTTGGCGTAATCGTCCTTCAGCCGCCGGTATTCCTCTTCGCGTTCGGCCTGCTGCTCCTGCTCTTTCTCCCGTTCCAGTTGCAGGAGCCGGAATTGATGGGAGATCAATTCGTAACTGTCCGTGATCTCTTGCAACTGTTCCGTTAGCCGGCGCTTCTCTTCCTCCATGGTCTCTACATCCCCGGCTATCGTCAACAGGCGCTCGCTGCCGGCTGCACTTTCCTGCTGCCATTCGTCCAGTTGGCGTTGCAGCTCGGCTTCCTTCTCGCGCCAAGAACTCAACTCGCGTTCCGCCGAAGCCCACTGCTTGCGCCATTCCCGTTCCCGCTCCTCCGCGGCCTCTCGGTAGCTCTCCAGCTCGGACTCCAGCGCGGCAACCGATTTGCGGCCCTCTTCGAGCTCCAGCAACCGCAGGTTCAGCTCGTCTCGCTCTTGCTCCAGCTGCCGCTTCTCAGCTCCGGCCGTCTGCGCCGCCAGGAGAGCTTGCTCCCGCTCCTCTGCGGCCTGCTCCAACCGGGAACGCAGCGTATCCCGCTCGGTTGCTGCGATGGCAGCCTTATCACGCTCCGTCTGCAGCTCGCTGCGCGCTTCCTCCAGCCGGCTGGCTTCGGCCGCCAACTGCTCGGTTAACCGCTCGCCCTGGTCTGCAGCCTCGAGCAAGCGGATCTCCAGGCGGCTGATTTCCTCGCTGCGCTTCTCGGCCAGCTTCTGCCACGACTTCTCGTTCTGCTGCGCCGCCGATATTTCGGCACGAAGCTTGTCCTCGCGCCCCTTGGCTTCCTGCAGCCGCTGCTGCAGTTGCTTCGTCTCCGCTTCCGCAGTCTGGAGCGTCCCCTGGAGCTGCTTCGCCTGCTCCTGAAGCTTACCGCTTTGCTGCAGCGCCCGTTGCTCGGCCGCCTTGGCGTCCTGCTCGCGCCGCTGCAGCTCGCTGACCTGCTTCTGCAGCTTGGCGGCCTCTTCCTTCTCCTTCGCCGCCAACTGCTCGGCTTGGCGCAGCTTGGCCTGCAGCTGCGAATGGCTGCCCCGCTGCTCCGCCAACTGCCGTTCCAGCTCCTGCATCCGGCTGCGCAGCTTGCGCGCTTCCTCTTCCTGCCCGAGCAGGGAAGCTTCCAGCTTCTCCGCTTGTCCCGCAAGCTGTCGCTTCTCATTCTTCAGTTGCTGCTGTTCCTCCTGCAGCGCCTTATACATGTTCTCCTGCTTGGCATGCAGGTCCTGCAGGACGGAGTTCTCCTGAAGTAGTACGGTCTTCTCCTGCTTGGCATTCTGCAGTTCGTTCTGCAGTTGCTCTACCCTGATCGCTTCCTCGGCCATGCGCACCGCCGCCAGTACGGCCAGCCGCGGCGTGTCCAAATGAGGATAGGCCTGAGAGATGCTGCGCATATGTTCATCCACGCGGCGCGCAACCTGCTTCATGTATTCCGCGCTGCTGCCGACGATTTTATAAGAAGTTCCGTAGATCTCCACGTTTACGCTAATTCGGCCTTGGTTACTCAAGTGGTATGTGCCTCCTTTGTTCCTGTATGTCGTCTCATAGATGCTGATATTTGCACAAAAGTCACATCGAATCGGTCGTCTTACAAATGATTCGATGTGACTTCGTCCAATTCCTGCTATTTTCGAAGCTCAGCCGCAAAAGTTTGCGACAGTCCTTCGACCACCCGGTCGTGGACTGCTGCAACCTCTTCGTCCGTCAGCGTCCGTTCCATGTGACGATACACCAGCGATAAAGCCACACTCTTCTTGCCTTCGCCTAATTTGGCGCCGGTAAATACGTCGAATACCCCCACCGATTCCAGCAGCTCGCCGGCCGTTTCGCGGATCGCTCCGATCAGCGCCCCCGCTTCCACTTCAGCGCCGACGACAACGGCGATATCGCGCTGCATCGCCGGATACCGCGGCAGCTCCTGGTAGACATAGGCTTCACCGGCGTATCGGTACAGCGGTTCAAGCAGCAACTCCGCCGCGTACGTGTCCTCCAGGTCCAGCTCCCGCTGCAGCTCCGGATGAAGCTGGCCCAGCGTTCCGATCCGTTCTTTGCCGGCAGCACCGTTCAGGAAGACGGACGCCGAACGCCCGGGATGGAAGCCTTGCGGCCGGTCCGCTTCATACGAAATCCGGTCGGCAAGACCCAGGTATTGGAACAAGCTCTCCAGCGCGCCTTTGAGATCATAGAAGTCAACCTTCTCCGCCGGCGCATTCCAGCGTTTCTCCGTTCGTTCGCCGGTCAGCAGCAGGGCAAGCACCGGCAGCTCTCTCGGCTGCTGGCTCAGCTTCTCCTCGGCAGTCCGGAAAATGCCGCCGATTTCGAACAGCGCCAGATTATCCTGCTTGCGGTTGCGGTTATAGACCGCGATGTCGATCATCCCCGGCAGGAGGCTGCCGCGCAGCACGCTGCGATCCTCGCTCATCGGCATGGCCAGGCGGATCTCCCGATCCCCTTCGCCAAGCTGCGGGAAGTTGGCGCTCACCCCTTCGCGAATGAAGGAGTAGCCCATCACTTCCTGCCAGCCGCCATGGGCGAGCAGACCGCGGAGGGTACGGCGCAACGCCTGCGGCTTCGTGTACCCGCCGACCGTGGTGGTCCCTTCCATCATCGTCGTCGGAATGTTGTCGTAACCGTACAGCCGCGCCACCTCTTCGATCAAATCAACGTCGCGCGTAATGTCGCCGCGGCGCGTAGGTACGCGCACCTCGATGACGTCTTCGGCGCCCGCACATTCGAAGCGGAGCCGCCCCAGAATCGCCTTGGCTTCCAGCGAAGAAATACTTGTCCCCAGATAATCGTTCAGCTTGCGGAGCGACAAAGCGATCACTTTCGCTTCCGGCTCGTGATGAACCCTCTCCACAACCCCTTGGGCCACATGACCCCCGGCATGAGCAGCCATCAGCGCAGCCGCGCGATCCAGCGCCGGAATCACGGCTGCCGGATCCACCTCTTTCTCAAACCGCAACGAAGCCTCCGAACGAAGACCCAATGTTCGCGAGGTTCTGCGAACGCTGCTGCCGGCGAATTTCGCCGACTCCAGCACGATATTGACCGTTTGATCCGTAACTTCCGTATCCAGTCCGCCCATCACGCCGGCTAACGCTACCGGACGATCCTCGCCGTCCACGATCAAGAGGGCCCCGGCTTCCAGCTCGCGCTCCTGCCCGTCCAGCGTCACCAGCTTCTCGCCGGCTTTCGCCTGGCGCACGCCCAGCGTGCCGCCGGCGATCTTGTCGGCGTCAAATGCATGCAGCGGCTGCCCATACTCGAGCATCACGTAGTTCGTGATGTCGACGATATTGCTGATCGGGCGAATTCCCGCCGCCATCAGCCGGTTTTGCATCCACAGCGGGGAGGGCCCGATTCTCACGCCTTCGATGTAGCGTACCGCATAGCGGCTGCACAACTCGGGAGCGTCGATCTTCACTTGAATCCGCTCCTTGGCGGAGACGCCGGAATTGCCAAGCTCCGGCTGCGGCAGCTTCACCTCGCGGCTTAAAATCGCACCAACCTCATAAGCGGCCCCAAGCATACTTAAGCAATCGGAACGGTTCGGCGTAAGATCAAAGTCCAGCACCTTATCGTCCAGACCCAACAGAGCTGTGATCGGCGCGCCGATCTCCGCATCCTCGGGCAGTACCAGAATCCCCTCCTGCTGTTCCTTCGGCAGCAGCTTGTCGTTCATGCCAAGCTCCTTGGCCGAACAGATCATTCCTTGCGACAGGACGCCGCGCAGCTTGGCTTTCTTGATTTCCAGCCCGCCCGGCAGCTTCGCGCCCACAAGCGCGACCGGCACCTTCTGACCTGCGGCAACGTTTTTGGCACCGCATACGATTTGCAGTTCCTCCTCCTGCCCGGCATCCACGAGGCAAATGTTCAGCTTGTCGGCATCGGGGTGCTTCTCTTTACTTTTCACAAATCCTACCACGATGTTCGTGACGCCTTGATTCCGGTTCTCGATCGAATCGATTTCAATCCCGGATCGGGTGATTTGCTCCGCCAGCTCTTCCACGTTGACCCCGTCCAGGGAGATATAGTCGGACAACCATTCGGTTGATACTTTCATAGTCAATTCCCTTCCCTCTTTACGATAAATTAAACTCTGGCAAACTGCTGCAAGAAACGCAGATCGTTGTTGTAGAAGTAGCGGATATCATCAACGCCGTACTTCAGCATCGCGATCCGTTCTACGCCCATCCCGAATGCGAAGCCGCTGTATTCCTCAGGATCGTAGCCGCTCATCTCCAGAACGCGCGGATGCACCATTCCGCTTCCGAGAATTTCCAGCCAGCCGGACTGTTTGCACACCCGGCATCCTTCGCCGCCGCATTTCATACACGTCACATCAACCTCAACGCTTGGTTCGGTGAACGGGAAGAAGCTGGGGCGCAGACGGATTTGCGTGTTTGGCCCGAACATTTTGCGCGTGAACTCCAGCAAGGTGCCTTTCAGGTCGCTCATCCGGATTCTTTTGCCAACAACCAGCCCTTCGATTTGATGGAACTGGAACGAGTGGGTCGCATCGTCGTCATCCCGCCGGAATACGCGTCCCGGGCAAATAATCTTGACCGGCACCTCGCCCTGCATCGCTTCCATCGTCCGCACTTGGACCGGCGACGTCTGCGTACGCATCAACAGCTCCTCGGTCAGGTAGAAGGAATCTTGCATATCGCGGGCCGGGTGATCCTTCGGCAAATTCAGCGCTTCGAAATTATGATAGTCGGTCTCCACTTCGGGACCTTCCGCAATCCGGTAGCCCATGCCGATGAAAATCGCCTCGATCTCCTGGATCACCTGGTTCAGCGGATGAATGCTCCCTTGCTTGAGCGGACGGCCGGGCAGCGTAACGTCCAGCTTCTCGGCAGCTAGACGCGCTTCCGTCTCCTGGCGCTGGAAGAAGGCTTGCTTCTCTTCGATCACCGCTTCGATGGCGGCCCGGACCTCATTGCCGACTTGCCCGATCACCGGGCGCTCCTCCGCGCTTAACGCTCCCATCCCGCGCAGGATTTCGGTTAACGCCCCCTTCTTGCCCAAATATTTAACCCGCAGCTCGTTCAAATGCCCGGCGTCAACCGTTTCCGCCAGCTCTTTGAGCGCCTCTGCTTTCAGTGCTTCCAGACGTTCTTTCATGAATAGCTCCTCCTAAAAGTTTTGTAGTACGAGTTCAATCGAATCCGCCTCTTGACCTGCTTCGCGATCAAAAGATGACTTTTTGAACAACCTCTATTAAGACAAAACAAAAAAGGCCTCTTCTCCCGTAAGGGACGAAAAGACCGTGGTACCACCCTTGTTAAAGCGCCGCATCCCTTCGCCCAAGCGCTGGGCTCGCAGGCTGCGCACTGCTCTCACTTGAACGAATAACGGCTCGTAACCGGTATCCCCTAGTGTGCCGACCTGCAGCAATCCGCCTTGCGGCGTTGCCTGTACAGCGGCAGTTCAAGGAACTGCTCCGGAGCGAACTTCGGCAGCACCGTTTCCCTAGCGACGCTCTCAATCTTCGGCGTCCCTTCCCTGTAGGCCGGTTCCTGCTTACTCTTCTCCATCAATGCATTTCATTTCATGTCATAATTACCTGTTATTATATGCTAAACCGGCTGCCGTTGGCAAGCTGGTGTCAAACTATGGTATCGTATAGAGGTTATTCGCAGCCTCACCCAACTGATAAGGAGGAATTCCCCCATGAACGGCAACGAACGTAAGAACATCACCCCCGGCCTCACCGTAGACATCGTATTAAAAAAAGACCAGCCCACGGGCAAGCTAACCCGCGGCGTGGTCAAAAATATCCTGACCAACTCCGCCACCCATCCGCACGGAATCAAGGTCCGGCTGCAGGACGGTCAGGTAGGCCGGGTCAAAGCCATTCTCCCGAACAATGCCAACTAAACCCCGTTCGCCTCAAGGAATGCGGTCGTCCGGGCCGGGCCACCGGGCCAAATCCGCCGCCGCCTCCCTTGGGGTTACGCCCTGTTCCAGCGTTTCAACGTCGGGAACCAGGCCCGCATCGTTTCCCTCGCCTTGGCTTGATCCGCAAACATCCCGGAATCGCCGCCGTACTTCAGGCATTGCTCAATCATTTCCTCCATCGTGACATCGCTGGTGAACCGGCCTCCCTCGTAGCAATACACGCAGTACTCCTGATTTTTGCCGCCGTCTTCATTCGTGCCTCGCACTTCTTCGCTCGACAACGGCATTCCGCAGCTTTGGCAAAATGTGCTGTTCTCCATTTGATTCATGTTCATGACCCATTCCTCCTTCGTTAAGATGTCCCCATCGTACCAATGTGAATAGGACATCTGTCTGTCATATTAAGAAGGATTGGCGTATATTTCTGCTATTTTCTTGGCTTTGTTTCGTAGAATCTCTCGAATATGCGGCGGAGACACGACCTCCACTTGCTCGCCAAAGGACAGCAGATAACCGTATACCCAGTCATCCTCCGGGTAGCTGGCCGTAACCAGGTAAGCTCCGTCTTCCTGCTCGCGGATATGAACCCGCTCAAACTCATCAAAGATTCGATACGCCATCTGCGGAGGGAACCGGAGCTCCAGGACAACAGAAGTGGAACGGTCGTCCGTCGTGGCGACACCCAGCGGCATCACCTCAAGGTCGCGGCGTTTATACAAAGTATCGGTAACTTCGAGTTCTTCAATCCGGCTGATTTTAAAAGTGCGCAGCTCCCGGCTCTGCAGGCAGAACCCCTGCAAATACCAGGAGCGGTTTTTAAACTGCAGCTTCATCGGCTCGGCTTGCCGCTCTGTTCTTTGGCCGTACGAGCTATAATAAACGAACTTGATGATCCGCTGTTCCAGGATCGCCGTCTTCAACTGTCCGAACTTACGCCGCTCTGCCTCCCCGCTGTTCCAGCCGGAGAAATCGACGTCAATCCAGTGGACCTCCTCCTTGCGGAATAACGTGCTCAGCTTGGACAACACCTGACTTGTTTGCAAGGCGTTGGTAGCTGCCAGGCTCTGCAGCCCAAACAAGATCTCCTTCTGCTCGTCCTCGGACAGCAGGGACTTGTTCAGCACAAAATCGGGCAGCAGGCCGATGCCGCCGCCTTTTCCTTTACTGGCATATACGGGTATGCCCGCACCGCTTAATGCATCGATGTCACGGTAGATCGTGCGGGTAGACACCTCGAACCGCTGCGCCAGCTCGGCGGCGGTCATCGTCTTGCGCTCCAGCAACAAATATACGATTTCAAACAGCCGGTTCATCTGCACGGGTCCCCTCTCCTTTGCCATCCAGTATACCCGATAAATGAGACATAGCCATGTCATATTAAATAAAAAAAGGGCTCTCTCCAAGGAGGGCCCTTCTGTGGTTGCGTTCGTTATGCCGTGCGTTTCACGTCCAGCGGTTGTTTAGGTGCCGGGGTGTGCGTTCCGGCCTCGTTTTTCTTGTGGAACAGCTTGCGGAGGTAAGGAAGTACATAGTAGTCGAGGCCGATTTTACCGGCATTGGCGGCAGCGACGAGAACCAGGACTTCAAGAATCAGCATTTGTGCGTTCGTGCTTACCGTACCCGAGAAGAGGAAGGCGGCGTTCATCACGAAGCCCATCAGTGCGGCGAAGGTGGTGAAGGTACCGAGTATGAGACCCAGGCCGACCAGGAATTCGCCGTAAGGCACCAGCACGTTGAAGAGATCGACGTTCGGCAGGGCGACGTGTTGCAGGAAGGTGGCCCACCAGCCTTGCACGGCCGGGTGGTCGCCGGCGCTGTTCGCGATCGCGCCATTCAGGAAGCCTGCGGCATCGAAGCCGCCGGTGATTTTATGATAGCCGGCTTCGATCCATTGATAGCCGAGGTACACGCGGATGACGGTCAAGATCCACATCGCAACTTTGTTGGTTCTCAGGAAATTGTTAAACATGATTCCCACTCCTTTGGTTTATCGTTCTTTTTGTTTTTTTTGGATGATCATCTTTGATGTCTTTATTATATGTGATATTTTTCACTTTATATGTGATTTAAATCACAATTATTAAAAAATGTGTATTTAAATTTTTAAAGGTTTTCAGTGGTCTGAAAAACAAAAAAAATCCTTACTCGAAGTAAGGATTCACGTTACGTTAAGATGGAGCGGGTGATGGGAATCGAACCCACGCTACCAGCTTGGAAGGCTGGAGTTCTACCATTGAACTACACCCGCAGAGGATGAAATTGATCGGGACGACACGATTCGAACATGCGACCCCCTGGTCCCAAACCAGGTGCTCTACCAAGCTGAGCTACGTCCCGAAGTAATTGCAGGCCCTTTTGGGAAGGCAAAAATTAATATACCACGTTTCCGAAGCCGAAGCAAGCAGGAATTGCTGAAGGTGTTGCTGGAGGTCCGCTTGGGGTCCTGCGAGGCGGCTTGAATCCCTGTAAGGGCCAAAAAACCTTAGCCGGCTAACCGGCTAAGGAATTCGCTTTCCAGTACGCCGGCAGACACCGGCTTGCTAAACAGATATCCTTGTCCTTCGTGGCACCGCTGCAGCTTCAGGAACTCCAGTTGCTCTTCGTTCTCCACACCCTCGGCCGTCACTTTCAGCTTTAAGTGGTGAGCCATCGTCGTGATGGTGGAGACAATCGCCGCATCGTTCCCGTCGTACATCACTTCTTTCACGAAGGCGCGATCGATTTTTAGGCGGTCAATCGGCAGGCTTTTTAAATAGTAAAGCGAGCTGTAGCCTGTGCCGAAATCATCGATGCTGATATGGATGCCCAAACGCTTCAACCGGTGGAGCTGATCCAGCGCGGTGTCGATATCGTAGGTCATGCTTTCCGTCACTTCCAGCTCCAGATAACGCGGATCCAACCCGACCTCGCGCAAGATCGCATCTACATGCTCCGCCAAATTATACTGGCGGAACTGGCGCATGGATAGATTGACGGAAACACAGACCGGCTCAAAGCCGTCCATCTGCCATTTCTTATTGTACAGGCAGGCTGTCTTCAGGACCCACTCTCCAAGCGGAACGATCAATCCGCTCTCCTCGGCCAGCGGAATAAATTCACTTGGCGGCAGCAGCCCCCGTTTGGGATGGTTCCAGCGGACAAGCGCCTCCATCCCGACCATTTTGCCCGTATCGAGACTGATCTGCGGTTGAAACTCCAGGAAAAATTCCTCCCGCTCCAGCGCCTTCCGCATATCGTTCTCCAATTCCACCTTCGATTGCGTACGCTGCTTCATCGATGCGTTGTAGCGCATGAAGTCAACCCCATGCTCCTTGGCATGGTGAACCGCCATATCTGCATATTGGATCATCTGGTTGACCGACTCCCCGTCGTCCGGAAAGACGGATAAACCCATGCTCAGTGAAATATGATATTCGGTATCGTCGATTAGAACCCCCGGATCCACAGAAGCCAACAGCTGCTTGGCCCGTTCCTCGGCTGCCGCATAATCGGGAAGCTCCGGGAAGATGACGGCAAATTCGTCTTCGCCCATTCGATACACCTGCTGCTGCGGTCCTTCCAGCGCCGACAGCCGACTCCCCAGCTCAGTCAGCACCTTATCCCCCGCACTATACCCCAGGGAGTCGTTGATCGCCTTAAACCGGTCGATATTAATCACGGCGACGCCAGTGCAGGCCTGGGAAAATACCAGCAGTTCTCCCAGCTGTTCTTTCATCTGCCGCAAGTTCGGCAGTCCGGTCAAATCATCATGGTAAGCCATATGCTTCATTTGAGCTTCCGCCTGTTGCTTGCCGCGCATCGGTTCCTCGATCGTCAGCCGGTAAACGCCTTTTAATACGATGTAATAGGAAATCCCCATGTACCACTGACCTGCTGCCTGTGCCAAGCCTCCCGCATGCCCCGGCGGGCTGGTGAGCAGCACATGCCCCATCGCCATAAACAACAGGGCCCGGGTCACCGTCATGATCGCCGGCGGACGCTCCGCGCGGTGCCGGTATAAGATGGCGAACGCCACGATGAGGTATAACAACGGTATCCCCACTCGCAAGACCAACTGCCCGGAAGCCAATTCGAGTAACGAAGGCAGGCTGTCCTGGTATCGGTTTAATACGAGCAACCCCACCAGCGTCAACAAGACGGCGCAGGCAAACATCGTGATTTTCTGCTGACCGGACACCTCCTGATCCGCCGTGACGAATATCCGCAGCATCCCTATAGCCCCCAGAAGATGCGAGATCATCAAGAACCAGGTTGCCAGATTCCCGCCCGGCTCGAAGCCGAGCAGCGTGATGTCGCCGTGCGAGACGACGTACAGGATATCCAGTATTCCGATCATCGAAAATAAAACGGCCGTATACAGCCGTTGCTTGGAAAGCTTGTCAATAAACAGAATCCATCCCTGTGCAAAGATGGCAAACGAAACAGCCAGGCACATTAGACCGGCCAGAAGATGAAGCGTTTGAACGAGCGCGCCCGTCCCCGGTGGAAAAGCGCTCCACGCCGACAGCTGAACCACCCCGACCATCGCCACCAACCCGATTACCCCTTGGATGATTGTCGTTTGTTCCTCTGCCCTGATCCTCAATGTGTATCAACCTCCGGAGGTAAATTCTGTCTTCCGTTATGAAACTACTAATTCAACATATTCCGCTTATTTCCTGCCTTTTCCCCAAATTTGTCGAGGAAAAAAAGAAGCCCGTGCGCAACGCGCCGGGCGGGAAATCCTTATTTTTTCGGACGATTCACCGTGATTTCCGGCGTCGTCAGCTTGTCGTAAAAATCGACGGCTTTATCCTTGTCCTCCGAGGCCCGCAGAGCCATCGCGGAACGCGGATGCTCATCCAGCGTCCCCGTGATCATGTAAGGAATCAGATAGCCCCACTCTTCTTTCTCCCGAAGCGGGATGAGCAGTTCCTCCAAGACCTCCAGAACAGGCCGCAGGTTATAATTCGTATTCTTCAGATGAGTTACGAGCAGTTCGGTTGGGCAGTTGCCGGCCGCGCGCCCCATGCCGTACACGGAAGCATCGAGCAGCTCGACCCCGTGATCGGCGGCCACCAAGGTGTTGGAGAACGCCAGTTGCATGTTGTTATGGGTGTGCACGCCAAGCCGCTTCCCCGGCAAATGCTTCTTAAACTTGTTAACCAGATACTCCATGTCTTTGTAGTCGAGACTTCCGTAAGAGTCAACGATGTAGACAACGTCGACAACGCTCTCCTTGATCATCTCGAACGCTTCCAACAGCTCATTTTCCATTACGTTGGAGAGCGCCATGATGTTCAGCGTGGTCTCATATCCGCGGTCATGGAACAATTGAACCAACTGCAGCGCTTTATCTACATCTTTAATGTAGCAGGCGACCCGAATCAAATCGAGCAAGCTTTCGCTGCGCGGCAAGATATCGTTCTCATCCACCCGTCCGATGTCGACCAGGGCGGAAAGCTTGGTTGTTCCTTTTTGAGGGATCACCTTGCGCAGGAAATCATCGTCCAAAAAACGCCAAGGTCCCGCCTCATCGGCACCCTTCAGCAGCTTGGGCGAGTTTTTGTAGCCGATTTCCATATAATCCACGCCGGCTTCGTTTAAGCCTGCGTACAATTTTTGGACAAACTCCACGCTGAAGTCCCAGTTGTTCACCAGTCCCCCGTCACGTATGGTGCAATCGACGATTTTGCATTGGTTGGCTTTCATACCCGCATATTCCTCTCCATCGTTTTACTATCCATCTTACTAAAGGTTGTTCGAAAAGTCATCTTCGAATCACGAAGTAGTTCAAGAAGTTTCTTCGGCGTCGAATCTTGAATTCAGCCGGGCTTTCCGTTGCTCACGTAGATCTGTCTACGCTCCGCTACTCAATCCCTGGCTTCATCCAACCTTCTCGGTGCTTCAAACCTGACTTTACGAACCTTCATTTGTACGGTTGTTCGAAAAGTCATCTTCGAATCACGAAGAATTTGATTCTCCGATATGAGATTGATCACAGTACGGAACGACCGAGCGTGATATATTACATTTGAAATTCAATTGAGATTGATTCTCAATACCAATTACTCAATTAGGGACTTCAGCCAATTTTGGCTTGCATATAGCACGAGCCCCTGCATTGCAATTGATTCAGAGAAGGAGAGGAATGCCCATGACACCCTGCCGATGTTGCCTGCTTGGTTTGAAACCCGGAACTTCCTGCGCCATCACGCAAATCGGAAATATGGACCCGGTCCTGAAGCGGCGTCTTGCCGATCTCGGCATTCAGGAAGGCACCCGAGTCGTTGTCAAAAGATACTGCCTGTGGGGCGGCCCGGTTACGCTGGAATGCGCGGGCCAACTGCTTGGCATCCGCCAGAAAGAAGCGGCCTATATCGAGGTGGCGGTTTCATGAACAACGCGGCTCTCATCGGGAACCCGAACACGGGGAAAACCTCGCTGTTTAACACATTAACCCGCTCCTATGAATATGTCGGCAACTGGTCCGGCGTAACCGTCGAGAAGAAAGTCGGGCAACTGCGGAACAAGACCGGCCTGCTGACCGACCTGCCCGGGATCTATACTCTTCGCCCTCTATCCAGGGATGAAGGGGTTGCGGCGGAATACCTGGCCACCGAGTCTCCTTCCGTCCTGGTGAACATCGTTGACGCCTCCAATCTGGAGCGCAACTTGTACCTGACCCTGCAGCTGCTTGAATACGGCAAACCGGTGATCATCGGGCTAAATATGATCGATGTCGCCCGCGCGAACGGACTGCAGGTCGATCCGGAGAAGCTTGCCGATCGGCTCGGAACTCCGGTATTCCCTCTGATCGCCCGTACCGGGAAAGGCAGCAAGGAACTGCTGCGTGCGATCGAGCAGTTGCCTCCGGGATCGGCTGCTGTTCCGCGCTTTACGATCAACTACGGGGAAGTCATCGAACAGGCCATCCACGATATCTCCCGGGTACTTGACGCCGGACGCGAGGAAGGGCGCCCGACCTTGCGCTGGCTGGCCCTTCAGGTGCTGGAGGATAACCCGGCGGTCATCGCCGCACTCCCGCCGCAGACCGACCTGAATCAACTGCAGGGCATCCGCGCCAAAGCGGAAAGACAGTTGGCCGCAGCCGGAAACCCTGCGTCTGCGGAAGAGACGATCCGCACCGTCCGCACCCGGCTGATTCGGGAGCTTTGCCGCGAGGCAGTCGACGCGACCCGGAAGAAGGCGCATACGATGACGGAACGGATCGACCGTATCGTCACTCACCCGGTTCTCGGCATCCCTCTGTTTATCGCTTTTATGTTCCTGACTTTCCAGCTCACGTTCGACTGGCTGGGAAACCCGCTTTCCGACCTGCTTGACGGTCTCATTACGGGACCGCTGACAAGCGGCATCGAGACGCTGCTGACGGTAGCCGGGGCTTCAAGCTTCACGCATGCGCTGATCCTAGACGGCATCATCGGCGGCGTCGGCGGCGTATTGGTCTTTATCCCGCAGATTTTCATCATGTTCCTGATTATCTCCTTCATTGAGGACTCCGGCTACATGGCCCGAATCACGGTAATGATGGATAAATTGATGGAAATCGTCGGCCTAAACGGCAAAGCGCTAATTCCGTTTATTTTGGGCTTTGGCTGCAATGTACCGGCCGTTATGGCCTCCCGCAGCATTAAACAACCGAAAGAGCGGATGCTGACCATGCTGTTGATTCCATTGATGTCCTGCTCCGCCCGGCTGCCGGTTTACGCGTTGTTTGCCGGGATCTTCTTCACCCGGTCGCAAGGCCTGATCGTCCTCTCGCTGTATCTGCTCGGGATTGTCATGGCGCTTGTGTTGGCCAAAGTATTCTCCCTGTTCCTGTTCAAAAATGAACGTTCCTTCTTTATGGTTGAACTGCCGCCTTACCGGATGCCGCAAAGCGTCACTTTGTTTCGCAGCACCTGGGAGAAAGGCAAAGGTTTCCTGCGTAAAGCCGGCACCTTCATTCTCGGCGGCTCGGTTATGATCTGGCTGCTCTCCTACCTTGGTCCGGGCGGCGTAGCCGAGAACATGGACGACAGCTTCCTGGCCGCGGTCGGCGGTTGGTTCGCGTCCATCCTGCAACCGCTCGGGTTTGGCACGTGGCAATCCGGAGCCGCCCTCATCACCGGGTTTATGGCGAAAGAGGTCGTGGTGTCGACCATGAACATCATTTACCACGTACCGGACATGGCCGGGCTGCAGGGGCAAATCGCCGCCTCCTTCACAGGGCTGCAGGCTTACAGCTTTATGGCTTTTGTTCTGCTGTATACCCCCTGCCTCGCAACGGTAGGCGTCCTCCGCAAAGAAACGGCCTCCTGGAAATGGACGTTATTCTCGATCGCTTATTCGCTGACGCTCGCTTACCTTGTGTCCCTCTTGATCTATCAGGTTGGCTTGCGACTCGGGTTGGGTCTGGCTTAAGTTTCGAACCGATAAACGAAAGGAGTTCCCCCTGATGATCGACATTGTGATCCTTACGGCCGTATTTGGTTATGCCGCCTTCGCGTTATACCGCAGCTTCAAGAAGAGCAAAAAAGGCGCCTGCGCCTCCTGCTCGCAGCAGAAATCCTGTTCTGCGGCTTGCGGGAGTTACGCGGCGTCCTCTTCGGTTCCTCCGGCCAAAGGCCAAAGGGAATAATTCTATACTCTTCTATAAGGCCAGCGGGAGCGAAATGACAAAGATCGTTCCCGCGCCTTTTAAACTATCCACGGAAATGTTCCCCCGATGATTCCGAATGATCCGGTAACTCACCGACAATCCCAATCCGGTCCCCTTCTCCTTCGTCGTAAAGAAGGGATCAAACAGGCGGCTCAGCATTCCCTTATCCATCCCGCCTCCGTTATCCTGCACCGAGATGTTCACCGACTTGCCTTCCATCTCTGCACGGATATCGATCACCCCTTGATGATCGCTGCCGACCTCCGCGATCGCGTCCATCGCATTCTTGATAATATTGAGCAGAACCTGCTTGATCTGCTTAGCGTCAATGGAGACGAACAACTCCTCCTCCGGGGCGTGCAGGATCATTTGACACCCCTTCATCACCGCCTCGCTCTCCGTAAGCAGCACGACCTCCTTCAGCAAAGACGAGACGCTAACCGTCGATTTCTGCGGGGCTGAAGGCTTCGACGAATTGAGAAACTCATGAATAATGTCATTCGCCCGGTCGATTTCCGTCAAGATAATTCGAGCATACTCGTCCTTGCCCAATTGCAGCAAATGCGGCCGCAGCAATTGAATGAACCCGCGAATCGCCGTCAGCGGATTACGAATTTCGTGCGCAATGGCTGCCGAGATCTTCCCGAGCATCGCCAGCTTGTCATTCTGGTAAGCGGTTTGTTCAATTCTTTTGAAATCAGAGACGTCCTTCACGCTAAGTAAAAAATCCCCGTCCATTTGATCTCCGTATGTAACTGTGATCAGCCAATGTCTGCCGTACTCGTCGATTAATTCGTGGTATTTCTTACGGTGAAAAATCGTCTCCCGGTAAATTCGTATAATTTTGCGCTTCTTAAATTGATTGAGATGCGGATGCCGCAGCATTTGCAGCAAGTTGCAGCCGATCAGGGATTGGCGCGGCATTTCGAGCAGCTTGGCCATCTGTACATTGATAAAGGTCAGAACCCCATCGCTGTCGAACAGCATAATTCCGCTGTCCAGGTGTTGGAGTACGTTCTCATACTTGTTTTTGACGAGCTGGGTCGATTGATATGCTTTGACGGACTGGAGCAATGTCTCTTGAAATTCACTCAACAAGTTTGGTTCCCCCTTTACTCAAATGACGTACTTTGCCTAACAAGACAACATACGATCACTACCTAGAAGAACTTACCCTGACTCGGCGTGCTTAACTCAACTTTCGATCCGAATCTATGTCAATTTTCTAAAAAGACGAAGGATGCCTGTCCATAAATCTAATGAAATAAGTCAAAAGCCACCTGTTTCAATCATAGTCAAGTTTTCCAAATACCGTCAACCAGAGATACTGTCGAAAAAAGAGGGATGAACGCAAAACGACGACCATAGTCCCAAAAAAATGAAAATAGCCTCCCTTCTGGAAGACTATTTCTCATGATTCAACTATTGTTGTGTTGAAGCCGGGCCCGGCGCCGGCTCATCACCGCCAACCTCTTCTTCAGCTCCTCGGTCCATTTCTCATCGCCGATCTGTTTGGCAACGGACAAGAGGTCCAGGGAAATATCGATTTGGCTTTGCACGATCACCATGGGATCTTCATCCTCCCGGTTCACGCAGTTTCCGAAAATGGACTCATCGTCCTCCATCACGAAATCCTGAAAATCAATCTCCGCCACACCATCGCCATGCGCATATTCTGCTAATATCTCGTATTCATTCTCCACTTTATAATGAACCTCAACCCGATGGCATACCGGGCAAAATAACAGGGGTACATTATGTACCTGCGTACGATAATGCTTTAAAGTCCCCTTTGTTCCCAGCATGCTGGCTCCGCAGCAAAAACTCATTCCCCTTCACCCTTTCCCGCGTTCGGTTCATTGACGTCTCCGGCTCTGGCTTGAGCTGGGATTTCATATAATTTATTCGTGAAGCTTGCTTCAAATTCCTGCGTGGGGTTTGTAATTCCTGGAACCCCGGGCAATCCCCCACAGATCCAGCCGTGGGGCAAAAAACCCCCGATTTGAGCCACGCTCAAACAGGGGGTCCATCTTCATATCTTTACATATGGTAACACCGGCCAAATCCAAAGTCAATTATTATACAGCCCGGTGTCAACTACTTCTTCATTGCGGCGACAATGAGATCGCCCATTTCCTTCGTACCGATCGCCTGACTCTTGTCGACGGCGATGTCACCGGTCCGATGACCCGCATTCAGCACGTCGGCTACAGCGGCTTCGATCGCATCCGCGGCATCGGCATAACCGAAGGTCATGCGGAACATCAGCGCGACGGATAGGATCGTCGCAATCGGGTTCGCCAGGTTCTGCCCGGCGATATCCGGCGCCGAGCCGTGTACAGGCTCATACAGCCCGAAGCTGCCTTCGCCCAGGGAAGCGGAGGACAACATGCCGATCGATCCGGTCAGCATCGCCGCTTCATCGCTCAGAATGTCGCCGAACATATTCTCCGTCACGATGACGTCGAAGCTGGCCGGACGGCGCAGCAGCTGCATGGCACAGTTATCAACAAGCACGTGCTCCAGCTCTACGTCCGGATATTCCGGAGCGACGCGGTTCACAACCTCGCGCCATAAACGCGATGTCTCCAGCACGTTGGCCTTATCGACGGAAGCGAGCTTCTTGCGGCGCTTCTGGGCGATTTCAAACGCTTGGCGCACGATCCGCTCCACTTCGCTGACGTTATACGCACACGTATCCACCGCTTCCTGACCTTGCTCCGTATCGCGGCGATATTTCTCACCGAAATAAATGCCGCCGGTCAGCTCGCGCACCACGATCAGGTCGGTGCCTTCAAGCACTTCCGGTTTCAGCGTCGAAGCGTCCTTCAAGCAGTCGAACACGACCGCCGGACGCAGGTTCGAGAACAGGCCCAGCGCCTTGCGGATGCCCAACAGTCCGGTCTCCGGACGCAGCTCCTTCGGATTGTTGTCCCATTTCGGACCGCCTACAGCCCCGAGCAGGACGGCATCGGCCTTCTGGCACACCTCCAGCGTTTCCTGCGGCAGCGGCGTTCCTTTCTCATCGATGGCGATCCCGCCGAACAACGCATGCTCCGTTTCAAACGCGTACCCGAACAGCTCCTCCGTCCGTTTCAGCACTTTCTCCGCTTCGGCCACAACTTCCGGCCCGATGCCGTCGCCCGCGATGACCGCGATTTTTTTGACTTCTGCCATAACTTCCAGCTCCCTTTCGTAAACATCCTCTACCTCTGTTGTAACATACCGGGTTAGGATAAACCAAGATATAGAATCTATTAAGGTCATAGGTATTAGCTATAAGCCGTCAAAAAAACAACGGAGCTGAATAACTCAGCCCCGCTGCAGTCAACTCCCCGTTCGGTTACGACCGAATCGCGGAGTTGGATTTTCTCTTCTCGATTAACCGGTTAATGGCATCAACATACGCGCGGGCACTGGCTTCCAGGATGTCCGTGCTGACGCCGCGTCCCTGGACAGATACGCCGTTCTGGGTCAGAACGACATGTACTTCCCCCTGCGCATCCTTGCCGTGGCCAACCGCTTTGATCGAATAATCGGCCAGCTTGACTTCTTCGCCGGAAGCCTGGTCAATCGCGTTATAGATCGCGTCAACCGAACCATTGCCTTCGGCTTCCTTCTCGATGATGTCGCCGTTCAGGGTAACGAGCCGCACCTTTGCCGCCGGCGTCGCTTCGTTGCCGTAAGAGACGAAGATCGTTTCGAGGCGGAACTCCTCCGGCGTATCGATCAGCTTCTCTTCGACAATCGCGAGCAAATCCTCGTCGGTGATTTCCTTCTTCTTGTCGGCCAGCGCCTTGAATTTGGCGAAAGCTTCGTTCAAGCGCTCGTCGTCCAGCGTATAACCCATATCCACCAGCTTCTCGCGGAACGCGTGACGCCCGGAATGCTTGCCCAGCACCAATTTGCTCTCTTTGAGCCCAATCGTTTCCGGGGACATGATTTCGTACGTGGTTTTCTCCTTCAGCATGCCGTCTTGGTGGATGCCGGATTCATGGGCAAAAGCGTTCGCGCCCACGATCGCTTTGTTCCCCGGCACGACCATCCCCGTCAAGCGGCTGACCAGCCGGCTCGTACGGGCGATCTCCGACAGCTCCAGCGACGTCTTGGCCTCGAAGAAATCATAACGGGTCTCCAGCGCCAGCGCCACTTCCTCCAGCGCGGTGTTGCCTGCCCGCTCTCCGATGCCGTTGATCGTCCCCTCGATTTGGTCGGCGCCGCCCAGGATTGCCGCCAGCGAGTTCGCCGTCGCCAGACCCAGGTCGTCATGGCAATGGGCGCTGAGCTGGATTTTCTCGATACCGGGCACCTTTTCCTTCAACGTGCGGAAGATGTTGCCGTATTCCTCGGGGTACAAATATCCGACCGTATCCGGGATATTGACCACTGATGCCCCCTCGCGAATCGCCATGGCCGTCATCTCACAGAGGAAATCCAGCTCGGTGCGGCCCGCATCTTCGGCGGAAAATTCGATTTTCGAGAAATACTTGCGCGCATACCGCAGCGCGGCTTGCGCCGTCTCCAGCACCTGCTCTTTGTCCATCTTCAATTTATACTTCCGGTGGATCGGACTGGTAGCCAGGAACAAATGGATGCAAGGATCCTCCGCCCCCTGCAGCGCTTCACGGACCGCATCGATGTCCTGCGTGCGCGACCGAGACAAGCCGATCACCGTCGACTTCTTGACCGCACGCGCCACCGCGTTAACGGCGGCCAAGTCCCCCGGCGAAGCTGCGGGAAAACCCGCTTCAATCCGGTCAACCCCAAGCTTCTCCAGCTGATAGGCGATCTCCAGCTTTTCGCGAGTATTCAGGTTCACCCCGGGGGACTGCTCGCCATCCCGAAGCGTTGTATCGAAAATGTAGATTTTGCGCATTCCAAGCACCTCCTCCGAAAAGCTCCAATGCGGCTCACGCCTTAGGCACGGCCGCATTGGGTATTCAGGTTCTTACTCATCTTTACGTCATGCTAGATCCGGGATATTCCGAATTATTTCTTGATCCAGTGCATCAAGCCGCGAAGCTCTCGGCCAACCACTTCGATCGGATGGTTCGCTTCGTTGCGGCGAGTTGCCGTGAGGAACGCACGGTTCGATTGGTTCTCGAGAATGAAGTCACGAGCAAATTTGCCTTGCTGAATATCGGAAAGCACTTCTTTCATTGCTTTCTTCGTTTCTTCGGTTACGATGCGCGGTCCTGTAACATAATCGCCGTATTCCGCTGTGTTGGAGATGGAATCGCGCATGGTCGCCATCCCGCCTTCATAGATCAGGTCAACGATCAGCTTCATTTCATGCAAGCACTCGAAATACGCCATTTCCGGAGCATATCCTGCTTCTACCAGCGTTTCGAAGCCGGCTTTGATCAAGGCCGTTACGCCGCCGCACAATACCGCTTGTTCGCCGAACAAATCGGTTTCGGTTTCTTCACGGAAAGAGGTTTCGATAACCCCGGCGCGTGTACAGCCAATCCCTTTCGCATAGGCCAGGCCGATCTCCTTGGCTTTGCCGGTCGCATCTTGGTGGATGGCGATCAAGCCAGGTACGCCAAAGCCTTCCACATACGTGCGGCGAACCATATGACCCGGGGATTTCGGAGCAACGAGCAATACGTCGTTATCCGGGGAAGGAACGATTTGGCCAAAGTGTACGTTGAAGCCATGGGCAAACAGCAAGGCAGCGCCTTTCTTCAGGTTAGGTGCGATTTCGCTGTTGTAGACCGCAGCTTGCGTTTCGTCCGGCATCAGGATTTGCACAACATCTGCACGTTGGGTCGCTTCCGCAACGGACAACACCTCAAAACCGTCTTCCTTCGCTTTGTTGAAGGATTTGCCTTCACGCAGGCCGATGACGACGTTCAGTCCGCTTTCGCGCAGGTTTTGCGCATGGGCATGTCCTTGGCTGCCGTAACCGATGATCGCGATCGTTTTTCCTTTCAATACGCTGAGTTCTGCATCTTGTTCATAGTACAAAGTAACTGCCATTTCTTATGCCCTCCTAAGATTTGCGGGACAGTCAAGCTGTGCCCTTGATTAAAATAAGTATGGTTCCCTCCGCCTGTGACGAGCGGGTGTTTCAGCGGACCGACGCCTTAAGGCGATAAAGCGGCTTCTTGACTAAATCGATCCCCTCAAACACCCGCCCGTGGTCTGGCGGAGGGGTGAAGCCGCAGACTGCGGCATGAATCCGAAATGGTTCAGGTGCCTAGGCGTTGCCGCGAATCATGGCGGTGACGCCGGTGCGCGACAGCTCCCGGATGCCGTATGGGCGGAGCAGCTCGATCATCGCGTCGATCTTTTCGGTATCGCCTACGACTTGGACCATCATGCTGTTCGTCCCGATATCGACAACTGCGGCGCGGAACGTTTCGACGACGCCCATGATTTCCGGGCGCTCCGCCGGCTCGGATTTCACCTTGATCAAAGCTAATTCGCGTGCAACCATCGGTTTGGAACTGACATTCACGACTTTGATGACGTCGATCAGTTTGTACAGCTGCTTTTCGATTTGCTCAAGCGTTTTGTCATCGCCTTGCGTAACGATAATCATCCGGGACAATCCTGCTTCCTCCGATTGGCCTACGGTGATGCTTTCGATATTATAGCCGCGCCGGCCGAACAGGCCGGCCACGCGCTGCAGAACCCCCGGCTGGTCATTCACTAAAACGGAAATCGCATGGCTTTTCATCATCATTCACTGTCCCCCATCAGCATTTGATCAATGGTGGAACCTTGTGGAACCATCGGATAGACGTTTTCCTCTTTGCAGACCACGAATTCCACCAGAACCGGTCCCGGCGTGTCAAGCGCCTCCTGCCATACGCGTCTGGCTTCTTCCTTGTTCGTCGCCCGCAAACCTTTCACGCCGTAGGCTTCGGCCAGTTTGACGAAATCCGGGCTGCCTTCGAGATTGATATGGCTGTAACGGTTATCATAGATCAATTCCTGCCATTGACGAACCATGCCCAGCACTTGGTTGTTGATGACGACAACTTTAACCGGGATGTTGTTGATCGCGCAGATCGCCAGTTCCTGGGCGCACATCTGCATGCCGCCGTCGCCGTTGATCGAGATGACCAGCCGGCCGGGGTTCCCCATTTGCGCGCCGATGGCCGACGGGAATCCGAAGCCCATCGTCCCGAGACCGCCCGAAGTAATCGAGGAACGAGGCTGGTTGAATTTGTAATACTGGGCCGTCCACATCTGATGCTGTCCGACATCGGTCGTGATAATCGCTTCGCCGCCCGTCGTGTCGTTAAGCAGTTCGATGACCCACTGCGGTTTCAGTTCGATATCCGAATCGATGTATTTCAGCGGCTTCTCGATTTTGGAGCGTTGGATCTGCGCTCTCCACGCATCCGCCTTGTCCGCACGGGACACGATCGGGTTCAGCATTTCCAGCACCGTCTTGACATCGCCGACAATCGGAATGTCCGTATGGACGTTCTTGCCGATTTCCGCCGGGTCAATGTCGATGTGCACGATTTTGGCCTTCGGTGCAAATCCGTCCAGCTTGCCGGTTACCCGGTCGTCAAAGCGTGCCCCAATGCTGATCAGCAAATCGGACTGCTGAATCGATTGGTTCGCCGTATAAGTGCCGTGCATTCCTGGCATTCCCATCCAGAGCTCATGACCGCTTGGAAAAGCGCCCAAGCCAAGCAGCGTCGTCGTAATCGGAATTTGCGTCTTGTTCACGAATTCGAACAGCTGCTCATGTCCGCCGGAGTAGACGACACCGCCTCCCGCGATAATCACCGGACGTTCGGCTTCCTGGATGGCCGCTGCCAATTTATCCAACTGCAGCCGATTCGGCACCACCGTTGGGTTGTAGCCGCGCAGGTTGATGACCTGAGAAGGTTCGAACAACGCTTTGTTCGCGGACACGTCCTTCGGAATATCGATCAGGACCGGTCCTTTCCGTCCGGTATTTGCGATGTGGAACGCTTCGTGGATAATCCGCGGCAGATCCTCAACGCGCCGGACGAGATAGCTGTGTTTCGTAATCGGCATCGTAATGCCGGTAATGTCCGCCTCTTGGAATGCGTCCGTTCCGATCAGACTGGAAACGACGTTTCCCGTAATTACAACCAGCGGAACGGAATCCATAAACGCAGTGGCGATCCCCGTCACCGTGTTGGTCGCCCCCGGGCCGGAGGTGGCGATGCATACGCCGACTTTGCCGGTAGCCCGAGCGTATCCGTCCGCCGCATGGATGGCGCCCTGCTCATGTCTGGTCAGCAGGTGGTGGAAATCGGTAAACCCGTAAAGCGCGTCGTAGATGTACAACACCGCTCCTCCCGGATAACCAAAGACACACTCGACACCTTCCAAAAGCAAGCTGCGAAGCAGGATTTCGGAACCTGTAATGACTTCCGGTTTCATCCATTTCTCTCGTAATTGTTCTGTGGACCGCATCTCTGGAATTTGCGCGCTCATCAGTCATCCTCCTTCCAAATGATGTTCAAAAAGTCATCTTTCGATCAAACTTTTTGAACTTGATCTAACTTTTTTCAAACCCCAGTAACTTACCTAAACTAAAAAAACCTTCCGCCCGCCGGAACAGTTTCCTGCTCCGAGGGACGAAAGGTTTGATCCTCCGTGGTACCACCCATTTTTACCCAGCACTTCGCAGTGCCAAGCCTTGACGAGTAAAAGCGTGAGCCGCCCTACTCGTGGTCCGTAACGCGGACCAGACGATTCCCCCTACTAAGCCTTGATCGCAAGCGCCACCGCGGATGGCTTGCAGCTTTTCAGGGAAACAGCTCCGAGGTGAGCTCGCAGTTAAGGGATTTTGGTGGTGGTCTCAGCAAATCCATCCACTCTCTGAGCAAAGAGCCCTTAAAGCTTCGTCCTCTTCATTGCCGTTTGCAAGATATGTCTTAAAATGTTTAGGAACATTATATGATTAGTTCACACCACGAGTCAATACCCTAAAGAATTAAAGTTTCTGAAAGGAACCCTTTCCCTCCTCCTCCTCATATGATAAAAGATAGCGCCCAAAATTATGCACGGTTAGGAGGAGTTTCGCGTATGATTCGTTACAGAAGGCCCAAACAGGACGATCCCGTCATCTATGATTTGATCCGCAGGGAGCTTGTCCCCTTCTCCCATATGCCTCCTCAGGACATCGAAGCCGTCTTTAAGGATCTCCCGCAGCGGATGTCGCGCGGCGTCTCCCTGGTCGTCTCGCCCACCTACGAAGCGGATCCCGTCGCTTTTATCCATTTTCTCATTCATGGTGATTTGTTATATATTGACATGATGGCGGTGGCATCGGCGAATCAACGGCAGCGTCACGGCAAAACCTTGATGGCCCATGCAGAAAACTTTGCCACCTCCCGAGGATGTTTGCGTGCAAAAGTAATGGTGGACCGGGAGAATACCCGGGCCCACCTATTTTACCGCAAATTGGGGTATCGGACTTTGCGTTACGTTCCACTGTCCCAATGTTATGAGCTGGAAAAAAGGCTGCCCGGCCGCAGCTAAGCATTTACCAGAAATACGGGTAAGGGTAGCCGCCGCCGTAGGGAACGCCGCCGCCATACGGATAACCGTAAGGGTAACCCCCATAGGCATAGGGAGCGGTGCCGATCGCCAGCAGATCGAACAAAACAAGCGGGATGATCGCTTTTGTTCTGACCTTCTTACCGGGGGCCTGGCGGACAATCAAGCGATTGCCGCTGATTTTTACCAATTTCCCCGTTACTACCGTACCGTCTTTTTTATAAGCCGCGATCTGTTTGCCCAGCCATTTCTCGGCTTCTTTTCTCGTAACCGTTCTGCCCATCCTAATTCCTCCTGTCGGGTGAGATCCCATAGCCGTGAAAACCGCTCTGGCCGAACCGTTTGACTCGGCTATTTTGTGTTCAACCCCATGCTATTCACCCGCCTTCGCGCTTGCTTGCACCATCGCCTTGACCTGCCGACAAACAGGCCTCTATCCAGTACGATATCGTGCCTAGATGTCCCTCTTGCCCGCCTTTGCACGATTATCCCTTTCATTCAGGGGGAGGCAACGGGCGGAATGCGGCGAGTCCTTCTTCAGTTCTCGACTATACTGATCAAAGGGGATAATCATACGAAGCGTCCGGCTAGATGTGTTAATATCTGATCTCACAAAAAAAAAGGATGCTGCCGATGGCAGCATCCTTGCTTGAGGATTAGCGTTTGCCTGGATCGTAAGGCGTACCCAGCGCCGCTGGCGCCGAGGAACGACCTACCGCGCCGACAAGGACGATAATCGTCAGCACGTAAGGGATCATAAAGATAAATTCCTGCGGAATACTTCTCGACCATTCGAACAGCTGCACGTAGTTGCGGATCGCCTGCGAGAAGCCGAAGAACACGGCCGCGCCGAAGGCGCCGAGCGGGTTCCACTTTCCGAAGATCATCGCCGCAATGGCGATAAAGCCTTGGCCGGAGATCGTGTTATGGGCAAACGTACTCGTCGTAGTCAACGTGATGGTTGCACCGCCAATTCCGCCGAGGACGCCGCTGAGAAGCACGCCGATATACCGCATTTTCGTAACGTTCACACCCAATGTGTCCGCTGCGCTCGGATGTTCACCTACAGAACGCAGCCGCAACCCAAACGGGGTCTTAAACAACACAAAGTAAATGACAACGACAAGGATCAACGCCAGATACGTCGTTGGATACGAGTTGAAGAAGCCCTCCCCGATAATCGGTATATCCCGCAATACCGGAATCGGGACTTTGTGGAACACCGTAATGAGCGGAGTTTCGGCTGCCCCTTCAAACAGCAACTTGACGATATATACCGTCAGACCGGCCGCCAAAAAGTTGATAACGATCCCGCTGATGGTCTGATCCGCCTTAAACGTGATCGTAGCGACAGCGTGGATCAGGGCACCGATAGCCCCCATGACCATCGCCGCAATGACGCCGACCCACGGCGAGAAAGCCCCCATCCCCGCTTCCTGGGCATAATAAGTCCCTACGCCGGCGGCAAAAGCGCCAAAGATCATCAAGCCTTCCAGGCCGATGTTGACGACGCCGGAACGCTCGGAGAAAATGCCGCCCAGCGCGGTGAAGATCAACGCCGTCGAAAACACGAGGGTAGAGTTCAGCAATTGACCAAGCAGTGTAAGTACGTCCATCTTACGACACCTTCTCTTTCTTGCGCTTCAGGTAAAACGGCTTCAGCACGATTCTCACGATGCCTTGAGCGGCAATGAAGAATATGATCGAACCGATGACGATCTTGATCAACTCCGGAGGGACTCCGGCGCTAAAGCTCATCCCGGCAGAGCCGTACGTCAGCACGCCGTAAAGGATCGAGCCGAGCACCACGCCAAACGGATGGTTCATCCCAAGCAGCGCGACGGCGATGCCGTCAAAGCCGTACCCCGGAGAAGCGGCGAAGACAGATTGGTAGTGGAACACGCCAAGCACCTCAAAGGTCCCGGCCAAGCCGGCAAACACCCCGCTGATGAACATCGCCTTTACGATATTGCGGCTGACGTTCATCCCGGCGTATTCCGCCGCATTGGGGTTCAGACCTACGGAACGCATTTCGTAACCTTGCTTCGTTTTCCAGAGGTAAACAAAGAAGAATACCGCTGTGAGAAGGGCAATGACGGTTCCCCAATGGATCCGGGCACCGTTAAATACGTCGTTCAGGAAGGTCATGGACGCGGAGGCCGCGATGTCTTCCGAACGGTTTTGACCCTTAAGCAAGTAAAAGTTGCGGATCACGTAATTGGACAAATAAAGCGCAGTCCAGTTCAGCATGATCGTGGTAATAACTTCGTTGATGCCTCGTTTCGCCTTCAGATAACCTGCGATCCCTGCCCAGAGGCCGCCTCCGAGCCCTCCGGCAATCACCGCCAGAGGAACCAGGATGCCGGAGGGCAATCCCGAGAACGACAACGACACCGCCGTAGCCACCGTCATGCCGATCAGAACCTGACCGTCCGCACCGATGTTGAACATGCCGGAACGGAAGGCAAACGCCACCGCCAAGCCGGTAAACATGAGCGGCGTAATCTGACGGATGGTTTCCCCGAAGTCGTACGGATTGCCTACGACCCGCTGCAGAAGCGCGCTGTAGGCAACGACCGGATTGTATCCCCCGATCAGCATGACCACCGCACCAACCAACAAACCGAGTACGATCGCAACCAGCGGAAGAATGACGCTGTCCAATGTAAATATTTTTCGCAATTTATCCAACGCTTTGACCTCCCCGCTCCAGGCTTCCCGCCATCATTAGGCCAAGCTCTTGATCGTTGGTTTCCTGCGGCAGCACTTCGCCGACGATCCGTCCCTCATAAATGACGGCAATTCGATCAGACACGTTCATAATTTCGTCCAGCTCGAAGGAGATCAGCAATACCGCCTTGCCTTGGTCCCGCTGCTCAATCAGCTGTTTATGAACGAATTCGATCGCCCCGACATCGAGTCCCCGCGTCGGCTGGGCCGCGATTAGAAGATCCGGGTTCTTGTCTATTTCCCGAGCAATAATCGCCTTCTGCTGGTTCCCTCCAGACAGAGAGCGGGCCTTCGTCTCCACGCTTGGCGTTCGCACGTCAAACGCTTCAACCAATTGCTTGGCATGCTCGTCAATCGCCTTCTGGTTCAGCAAACCTCCCTTGCTGTAAGGCGCTTGGTAATACGTCTCCAGCACCATATTTTCGCTGATGGAGAAGTCCAGAACCAGACCGTGCTTGTGGCGGTCTTCCGGGATATGCGACAACCCGCTTTCGATAATCTTCCGCGCCGACAAATGGGAGATTTCCTTGCCCGACAGCTTGATCGATCCGGATTCGATTTTGCGCAGTCCCGTGATCGCTTCGATCAACTCGCTTTGACCGTTGCCGTCCACTCCGGCGATGCCGACGATTTCACCTGCGCGCACCTCCAGGTTCAGTCCATTAAGCACATGGATGCCATGTTTGCCCTTCGCCTTCAAATCCTGCACTTGCAGGACAGGTTGTCCGATTTGAGGTTCTTGTTTATCCACTTTAAAGGAGACGCCGCGGCCGACCATTTTCTCCGCGAGCTCTTTCGGGTTCGTCTTGTCCGTCTCCACGGTATCGATCACTTTACCGCGGCGGATAATCGTCACCCGGTCCGAGATCTCCATGATTTCCTTCAGCTTATGGGTAATCAAAATGATCGATTTCCCCTCCGCTACCAACCGTCTCATGATCGCCATCAATTCCTCGATCTCCTGAGGCGTAAGCACAGCGGTCGGCTCGTCAAATATAAGAATATCCGCGCCGCGGAACAGAATCTTCATAATTTCGACCCGTTGCTGCATCCCGACCGAGATATCGTGGATCTTCGAGTTAGGGTCGACCTGAAGGCCGTACTGCTCCGACAATTTCGCCACTTGGGCGGACGCCGATTTATAATCGATTTTAAGTCCCTTTGAGGGTTCCATGCCAAGAATGATATTCTCGGTGACCGTGAAAGGTTGTACAAGCTTGAAATGCTGGTGAACCATCCCGATTCCCAGCTTAATCGCCTTATTCGGATTGTCGATCGTCACCGGCTGGCCGTTCATCTCAATCGAGCCTTCATCCGGCTGATAGAGGCCAAACAAAATGTTCATCAACGTCGATTTACCCGCACCGTTCTCGCCGAGCAAGGCATGTATTTCGCCCTTGCGCAGGGTCAGGCTGATGGAGTCGTTCGCGACAACACCGGGAAAACGCTTTGTGATTTGCTTCAACTCGACTACGGGAGCCGCAGCGTTCATGAAACCACCCTCACCATTATGGGATTAACGCAAGCAACAAGGCCAGTTGATCCACTGGCCTTGCCCGCTTGAATGACTCTATTATATTCCACTGTCCATACGGACGTAAACGCTTCTGTCCGCGATATTATTCGGCAGGAACCGTTACTTCACCGCTGACGATCTTTTGCTTAAATTCTTCTACCTTGTCCAGAACTTCTTGGCTCAGGTTCGGATTCTCATCCGGCAAGCCTACGCCGTCATCTTTCAACGTCAAGTTCGTGACTTGACCGCCCTTGAACGTACCGTCGATGACTTGTTGAGTTACGTTCTTAACCGCCACGTCAACGCGCTTCATCATCGAAGTCAAAGTAACTTCATCGCCGAACTCAAGCGATTGGTCTTTGTCAACGCCGATTACCCACATTTTGTTTGCGCCGCCGGCTTGGTTGCGAGCCGCCGCTTCGTTAAATACGCCGTTCCCTGTTTGACCTGCAGCCGGGAAAATGATGTCGGCGCCATCGTTGAACAATTGGGTTGCCAAGGATTTCCCGATATCCGGCTTGTCATAAGCCCCTGCATAAGTAACCGTTACTTTAGCATCCGGGTTCACTGCGGCGACACCTGCTTGGAAACCAACTTCGAAACGTTTGATAACCGGGCTTTCGGCACCGCCGATGAAGCCGATTTTGTTCGTTTTCGTCGTCAGACCTGCAACTACGCCAACCAGGAAGGAACCTTCGTTTTCAGCAAATGTTACAGATTCTACGTTTGGAGCGTCAACGACGTTGTCGATAATCGCCATTTTCGCATTTGGATTTGCATCGGCAACCTGTTTCGTAGCATCGCCTAGGTCGAAACCGATGGACCAAGTGAGGTCATATCCGCCTTGCACAAATTGAGTCAAGTTCGGAACGTAGTCGGAGCTTTGGGAACTTTGCAGATATTTGTTTTGAATCCCTTGCTCCTCATGCAACGCTTCGAGCGCTTCCCATGCGGATTGGTTGAAGGATTTGTCGTTTACGCCGCCTACGTCAGTTACCAGACCGATCTTAAACTTCGATGCATCGGCTGTGTTCCCGCCGTTACCCGCTTGCGTGTTGTCGGCCGTATTGCCAGCGTTGCCGGTATTTGTAGCTCCACCGTTGTTCGCTGCTTTGTTGTTGCCGCATCCCGCCAAAATCAGAGTAAATGCGAGCACCATGAGTAAAGATAGCTTGAAGGCTTTGTTCATTGCGGTTAATCCCCCTTAATATTTTGTGAGCCTTGTCTAAGTTGACCACACAGACCGATTATACCTGTAAAATAGGCTAAAATCCATACCTTTAATAACCCTGGGTTAAATAATTTTCGCCTTTATTTTCAATAAAACGCTTACTTTCGACAAACGTATCATCCAATGTTCGCATCATGTAAAGTTATTCCGGCAGCAACATTTTTTTCAACTCTTCGCCCCCGGCTCACATGTTAACCTTGGCGTTCTCCCGGGTTCTTCCGAATTGACTGGGGCAGGTTATGCGGCTTACCTATAGCATTCCTAAATTTCCACATTTCCATGCTAATCCGGCGGATTTTCTGCTAAAGACGCCCGGATCATCCGGTGTGTCCGCCCATGATTTTCCAGTCAATCAGAAGCACATCTGCTCCGCTTAAGGATCCCGGCTGACCCGTATCCCCAAAAAAAGCGCCGCCCCGGAACCAACCGGAAACAGCGCCTTTATCGTTTGTACTTAAGCGTTGATTTTCTCTTTAGCTACAGCAGCCAAAGAATTGAAGGCATTCAGATCGTTTACTGCGAGATCAGCCAGCATTTTGCGGTTGATGTTCACTTCAGCGAGCTTCAGGCCATGCATCAATTTGCTGTAGGACAAACCGTTCATGCGTGCTGCTGCATTAATACGGACGATCCACAGTTTGCGGAAGTCGCGTTTTTTCGTGCGGCGGTCACGGTATGCGTACAGCAAGGATTTCATCACTTGCTCGTTAGCGGTTTTGAAGATGCGGTGTTTCGAACCAAAATAACCTTTAGCCAGTTTCAATACTTTTTTATGACGACGACGAACGACGAATCCGCCTTTTACTCTTGCCATTTAAAAAACCTCCCAATAAGTTGTGTTAATTGTTCCTCGGAAATTACTTCAGGTTTGCCAGTTGTTGTTTCATGCGGCTAACGTCACCTGCGTATGCAACAGGGCTGTTGGCCAAAACACGTTTTGCACGTTTCGACTTATGGGACAGCAAGTGATTGCGGTTCGCTTTGTAACGTCTTACTTTACCGGATCCGGTAATTTTGAAGCGGCCTTTCAGGCTGCTGTGGGTTTTCATTTTAGGCATTGTACTTCCCCCTCAAAGTTTGTAACGTCCGCTTTCTCTTCCGAGTCATCCCGCCATCGGAATGATTCTATATAGAAAACAAACGATTAGTTTTTCGGTGCCAGAATCATGATCATGCTGCGTCCTTCGAGCTTCGGAACGCGCTCTACGTTCGAGATTTCCGCAACCTCTTCCTTGACGCGGTCGAGAATTTTCTTCCCGATGTCGGCATGGGTGATTTCCCGTCCGCGGAAGCGAACCGAGCATTTTACCTTGTCGCCATCTTTCAAAAATTTGATCACATTGCGAAGTTTCGTTTGGAAATCGTGTTCCTCAATGTTCGCACGGAACCACACTTCCTTGATGTCCACAATCTTCTGATTCTTGCGGGCTTCCTTCTCTTTCTTCTGCTGCTCGTAACGGAACTTGCCATAGTCCATAATCCGGCATACCGGCGGTTTGGCAGTCGGCGCAACGTTCACCAGATCCAGATTCAGGTCGATCGCCATCTGCAGTGCTTCGCGCAGCGGCTTGATGCCGATTTGTTCCCCTTCAGCACCCACCAGACGGACTTCTTTCGCACGAATCTCATCATTGATCAAATGTTCCTTACTGATAATTCTCCACCTCCAAATGGTCTTAAGGCATGACTTGGACCGGTACTACTCACACACATAAAAAGGATGCAGGTCCTCACCCGCATCCCTCATTGATCATCGTTAGTCTTCATGAACATTCATTCATAAATCAACGGATCAAAACCAGCCAACACAAACGTCGGTCAGGTGAGAAGCCGGGGCCTCTGCTTGCAATCCAAAAACTTCTTGCAACCTCAAATACTATATCATGCGGGATCCACCAAGTCAAGGGCGGACAGCAAAAAAGGTGGGACCGCGAATTGCATCCTGCCATCCGCCGCCAACCGAGCTACGTTAGGCTAAATAGAGGACTTTTATACCCTTATTTGGCCGCCACTCGCTTAGCGGATGAAGATAAGGGCATTTTATGGCCTTATTTGTGCAAAACCGCACCAAAACCGCTTGTTTTAGCGCCTTTTCTCAAAAATAGGGGAAATAAATTCCTCTATTTTGCCGCAAACTCGTGATTCGCGCTAAATAAGGCCATGTTTTACCGCTATTTTGCCGGCAGACCCAAAAGGCCTATATCCGCCACACGCAGGGCCCGGCTGAATTCAAGATTCGATGCCGAGCCCGCTTCGTCAGCTATAACTTCGTGATAAGAAAAACTTTATCGATGTAATTCTTAGGAGCCAGACCGCCTTAAGCAGAAGTTTTTCTTGCGATATAAGGATGCCTTGTCTACGAAAATGATTCATCCTTATATCTTCAAAAGTCGGTTTTTAACTATCCTTAACTTACCTTGTTGCTTTGGACTTCTTCCAGGCGTACCACACGCGTATGCTGCGTATGACTCCATTGCTTGTTGTTCTGCGTGAAGAAGGCATAGAACGTGATCGGCCACCAGGAAACCAGGTAAATCGGGAACAGGATCAGGTAAGCATACACCTTCTTGGACTTCACCTTCTCCAGGAACATCGCCATCAGGAAAATAAAGACGTTGGCGACAATCGCCACATAGGATACCCACATCGGCAGGTAACCGTACAGCGTGTCGATATGCGGTCCGCTTAGCAGGGACTGGTCAACCCAGATAAATGCCGTCAGCAGGAAGGTCAGCAGCACGACGTATACATTAGCGCCGTAGAGAGCCATGTCCAGCTTGACCATGTTGCGCTCCTTGATACTCTTCCAGAGCAGCGGGAAGAAGTAGCGGCGAGCCACGGTGAAGTGCCCCTGCATCCAGCGCAAGCGTTGGCGCGCCGAGGCTTTGAACG
Organism: Paenibacillus phocaeensis; assembly: GCF_900021165.1. GTDB lineage: Bacteria > Bacillota > Bacilli > Paenibacillales > Paenibacillaceae > Fontibacillus > Fontibacillus phocaensis. Next base: position 46,657 of record NZ_FCOQ01000033.1, read on the forward strand.
TCAACGGCTTCTCGTCGAACAGCTTGGCGTCATAATTAAATACCGGGTACACACCGCGTTCGACGCAGCGCATCGTAAACTCCAGGTCCTCGACCAGGCTCGTCGCACCCCAGCCGATCTCCTTCAACAGCTCGGTTTCGAAGCACATCCCCGTGCCCCCGAGGAAATTCGCCATCTTCAGATTCGTCCGGGACAGCTGCCACAGACGGTTGCAATACCAGTAGGAGATCCCGTAAGAAGCGGTGATCCAGGAATCCTCCGGATTCTTCGTATCGATGTAGCCTTGGATGACCCGAGCGCCGGAGCACAAATCGTTGTTCATTTCGCGCAGGAAATCCGGATGAACCAGGTTGTCAGCGTCGAACATGACGACCGCGTCGTATTGGCGCGGCATTTTCCACAGTTGCTTCAGCATCCATTCAATCGCGTAGCCTTTCCCCCGAAGATGCGGGTTGCTGCGCACGCAAGCGTTCATGCCGTGGCTGCGGACGATGCTCGCGGTATTGTCGGTACAGTTATCGCAAATGACAAATACGTCGTACAAATCTTTCGGATAGTTGAGCTGCTTCAAATTCTCCATCAAAGCCCCAACGACTTTTTCCTCGTTATGCGCCGCGACCAGCACCGCAAAGGACTTGCTTGGTGCGTGCTGAACTTTGTTCTTCTTCCTGTACATCCCAAATAACGCCAAACCAAATTGATACACCCCTACCACCGCAAGCACGACCTGCAGTGAGACCAAGATGACATCCAACATGATTTCTTGCCCCCTTTTTCCCCGATGTTTTTTTCTTTGTTTCGGAGTTTTTTAGTTGTAATGACCCTTTAGATTTTCATTTCTTTTTTTCTCTGATCCGATGGCCGGCTCTTTTTTTTAAACCATTACGATTTTCCATGAGTTGACTGTTTTTGTCAAAACGACTATGGCCCCGCTGTTGCTCAAATACCTTGAAGTCCGGCAAATTTGGCATACAGGACCCCCGCATCCTGCTTTCAGGTACGGTTACATCTTATTTTCATCACTTTTGGCACTTTTTATTTCTAATTTCTTCTTTTTTGTGATCAACCGGCTGACGACCCGTTGGCCTTTCATCTACATAAACGGGAGAACCCAGCAAAAAGTTTACAATTCTGCACCCTTTTTTTTAAACTTATTTGCTATGATTTGAATCATTGTACAGGGACGAAGAACAGAATGTCAAAAAAGAGCACGGCCTGCAACGAAAAAAACGTCCTTGAAAAGGCCATGGATTAAAAATATGATAAGTCTAACCTGAAAATGCCATGCTATTTGAAACGGGCGGCCCTTGGACGGGCAGTTTTCGGGCGGATAGAACGCGGCCAAACATCGTGCGGAGGGATTTCATGACTCGTTTATTCCATAAGCTTCAACAACTCGACCGGCAGCTCTTTGTAGGGATCAACGGCCGCCTGCACCGCAGCTTTTTGAATTTCTGGCTGTATCATTTAACCCATATAGGAGGAGCTTGGTTTACGATCCTTTCGTCCTTGCTCATCTGGTTAGCGGCTCCGCAGCCTTGGAGCAAAATCGGGCTGCAGTCCTGCGCTGCGCTGGCAATCAGTCATCTTCCGGTCGCGCTGGTAAAGAAAACCTACCCGCGCCTTCGGCCTTACTTAACGTTGCCGGGGACGAACACCTTCCGAAATCCGTTGACGGACCACTCCTTTCCATCCGGGCATACGACGGCGATATTCTCCGTCACCGTGCCGTTTATGGCGGCCGCTCCCGGGCTTATCCTCGTCCTGTTGCCGGTGGCTCTGCTCGTCGCCGTTTCGCGGATTTATCTAGGGTTGCATTACCCTTCGGACACCCTGGCGGGAGCCGTCATCGGCTCCTCCGTAGCGCTTGGAACGGTTGCATTATGGGCATAAAGGGGATATTGTAGACAGTAGGAAAACCTTGCAGGAAAAGGTGAAACCAAAGTGCAAAAACAGAGAGTCTTGCTTTTATCCGAGGGGTTTGGAGCCGGTCATACGCAAGCGGCCTACGCGCTCTCCAGCAGTTTACGAAAGATCGCGCCAAACGTGCAGACTAAAGTCCTGGAGCTTGGCAGTTTTTTAAACCCTAGAGTGGCGCCGCTTATCATCACCGCTTACAAGAAAACGGTGTCCTCGCAGCCTCGGCTTATCCGTATGATGTATCGCAGCAATTATAAGAAGTCTTTAAACCGATTGACGACCTTGGCTCTTCATCGGATTTTTTATACGCGTACAATTCAAATCATCCGTCAGCTTCATCCCGACGTGATCGTCTGTACCCACCCGATTCCCAGCGCGGTCATCTCCCGGTTGAAACGACTGGGCATGCTGGATGTCCCGCTCTGCACGGTAATTACCGATTACGATGTGCACGGGGCTTGGGTCAGCCGCGAAGTGAATTGTTACCTCGTCTCCACCGATCAAGTTCGGAATAAGCTGATGGAGCGGGGCGTTGATAAGAAGAAAATCCGGATCACCGGCATTCCGGTCCACCCGAATTTCTGGGAGCGCCACCGCAAGGAGGACATTCGCCTGCAGTTTGGTTTAAAGGCGATACCGACCGTGCTGGTGATGGGCGGAGGCTGGGGGTTCATGAAGGACGAGGCGGTTAATTCCCTGCTCGCCTTGTACCGGGAGCGCATTCAGATCATCTTCTGCTTTGGCAGCAACGAGAAGTCGCTGGAGAAGATGAAGAAGGACCCCCGGTTCATTCATCCGAACATCCATCTGCTCGGATTCACGAAGGAAATCGACAAGCTGATGGAGGTCTCCGACCTGCTCATCACCAAGCCGGGCGGCATGACCTGCTCTGAAGGGCTGGCCAAAGGTATCCCGATGCTGTTCCATAAGCCCCTTCCCGGCCAGGAAGAGGAAAATTCGCATTATTTTGCCGAACAGGGATGGGGAACGCCCATCAATTCGCTGGCCGACATTACCGATTGGATCAAACGATTGACCGGGCAATACGACGAAGTCGTCCGCAAGCGGGAAGAGGTCTTGAACCATATCGCCCGATTCCGGCCGATGCAAAGTGCTCAAGCTATTATCGATCTTCTTGGAAATACGAATTTCATCAGAAAATAATCGGCCTGCAGACCAGGCTGGTCGCAAAAAAAAGCGGAGCAAAGGATATGGATCCTGCTCCGCTTTTGTTCGCTATTCAAACATCTCCATCTTCCGGGCGTGGTAACGCCGGAGGGCGGCTTCGCCGACCATCGCCTCGCAGCGGTAAATCGGCATGCCTTGTCCAACGAATTTGCTCTCGTATTCCGTCATGACATGGGCTTCGTTGATCCCGCCTTCATGCAGGCTAAGCGAGATGTCACTCATCTGCAAGCCGGCAGCGGCAAAGGCGTTGAGCGAAAATTCAAACAGCACCCGCGAATCCGTCTTGAAATGAATCTCGCCGTTGTCATTGAGAAGCCTGCGGTATTTCTCCAGAAACCGCGGATGGGTCAGCCGCCGGCGCCAATGCTTCTTCTTCGGCCACGGATCGCTGAAGTTCAAATAGATGCGTTCCACTTCCCCCGGCGCAAAGAAGTCCTCAATCATCTCGATATTGCCGAGCGCCAAGCGAACGGTTTGAGGTTCCTGCCCTCCCTGCTCGTCCCACTTCGCGCGCACCTTCTCGCTGGCCCGGCGGATGAGTTCGTCATACATATCCATCCCGATAAAATTGACGCCCGGATCTTTCACGCTCATTCCGCTGATAAACTGGCCCTTGCCCATGCCCAGCTCGATATGGATCGGCCGGTCGTTGCCAAACACCTCCGCCCAGCGTCCTTTATAGTCGCGAGGATTCAGCACAACCAGCTCCTGCTGTTGTTCCAAATGCTCCCTTATTCCTTTTCTGCCGCGTAAACGCATGTTATTCCTCCGCTTTCTTGGTATCCATTCCTTGCAATATTGTGCCGAAGATCGCCGCAAATGTAAAGCAGGCAATGAAAAAGGAACCAGCCGTTCGCCGGGGAGACGAGACGAGTGATTCCCTTTTCGATATATTTTGGAATTGGGGTCCAACAAATTTGATACTTTCAAAATAACATATTCCGCAACCTGCCGCAAGGAAACAGGCAAGCATTTCTCCCCTTTTCGCGTCAAATTTGATACAATGAATCCAGCGAAAGCGGCGTACGGACGGGGCTTTCGCCGTTGTATAAATATGCATAAATTTTTTTGTGACAAATTGAAGGAGCCGCAATGAGTACACTGATGACGGACACCCCTACTTGGTGGGGGGACAAAAGATTTCATACCTGGAATACCGAGATGCGACGCGAGTTCGGAGACAAGGTATTCAAGGTCATGCTGGATGCCGGGTTCACTTGTCCCAACCGGGACGGCTCGATCGCGAAGGGCGGCTGCACCTTCTGCAGTGCCCGGGGATCCGGCGATTTTGCCGGAAGCCGCCGGGACGACCTGGTCACGCAGTTCAACACGATCCGCGACCGCCAGCATTTGAAGTGGCCGCAAGCCAAATACATCGGATATTTCCAGGCTTATACGAATACTTATGCGCCGGTAGAGGTGCTTCGCGAATATTACGAGGCGATCCTCGAGCAGCCGGGCGTCGTGGGGTTGTCCATCGCCACGAGGCCGGATTGCCTGCCGGACGATGTCGTCGAGTATTTGGCCGAGCTCAATGCGCGCACCTACCTGTGGGTCGAGATGGGTCTGCAAACGATCCACGAATCCACCTCCACGCTGATCAACCGGGCGCATGATACGCAGTGCTATCTCGACGCGGTCGAGAAGCTGCGCAAACACGGGATCCGCGTGTGTACGCACATCATCTACGGCCTGCCGCAGGAGACGCATGAAATGATGCTGGAAACCGGCCGCGCTGTGGCGAACATGGACGTACAAGGCATCAAGATCCACCTGCTTCATCTCATGCGCAAAACGCCGATGGTCAAGCAATATGAAGCAGGTCTGCTCCGTTTCCTGGAACAGGACGAATACGTGAAGCTGATCGTGGATACGTTAGAATTCCTGCCGCCGGAAATGATCGTGCACCGGCTGACCGGGGATGCTCCGCGCGATCTGCTGGTCGGACCGATGTGGAGCCTCAAAAAATGGGAAGTGCTCAACGCTATCGACGCGGAGCTGAAGCGCCGCGATTCCTGGCAGGGCAAATCCTGGAGAGGACGCTGATCCATCATGGGCTTCCTCTCGGTATTAAGCTATGCCCATAAGCTGGCGGCCGAGCGGCTTGCACCCGGCGATGCCGCGGTCGACGCCACGGCGGGCACGGGCGCGGACACGCTGTTCCTGGCCAAAGCCTGCGGGCCGAAGGGGCGGGTCTTCGCCTTCGATATCCAGCCGCAGGCGCTGGCGCTCACGCAAGCTCGGCTGGACAAGGAGCCGGCGAATACCCTCGCCGGCGTCTCCTTGCTCCAGGCCAGCCACGCGGACATGGCGGCCGCCCTGCCGGCGGACGTGCACGGCCGGCTGGGCGCCGTGATGTTCAACCTCGGCTATCTGCCTGCCGAGGGGGCCGATCCGGCGCTGATCACGTTGCCGGACAGCACGCTGCCGGCCCTGGAGGCCGGCCTTCGCCTGCTGCGGCCGCGGGGGATCCTGACGGCCGTGCTCTACCCTGGCCATCCCGGCGGCGACGCCGAAGCGGCGGCGGTCGAAGCCTGGGCTGCGGCGCTGCCAGCTTCCGTTGGCCAGACGATTCTTTACCGGCAGCCGCAAAGGCCGGCTGCCCCTTATTTGATTGCAATGGAGAAGAAATAATCACAATAAATAATAGACGTTTGGGGGGCATTGCTATGGGAATTCGCAAAATCGAGCATATCGGAATCCGCGTCTCGGCACTGGAGGATTCGATCGAGTTTTATGAACGCATTATCGGCATGAAGCTGCTGTCCACGATCGGCGAGGTTGGGGAGCCGCTGCGCCTGGCCTTCTTGACCTTCCCGGGGCAGGAATCGGTCGAGGTGGAACTGATCAATCTCCGCGATGGAGAAGAGCTCGCGAATGAAGGCAAGGTGCATCATATCGCCTTTACGGCCAGCGATATCGAAGAAGAATATGCCCGCATTTCAGCACTCGAACTGTCGGGGCTTGATCCGGAAATCCGCAGCTTGCCGAACGGCTGCCGGTTCTTCTTCTTCAACGGCCCGGACGGCGAACGGATCGAATTTTTCCAGCCAGCGTTCCTGGCCTGATCTCCTCTATTAGTGCATGTTCAACGCCTTATTGAACTACCTCTATTAAATTCTAGGAAAGTAGGGCTGTGCGTGGAAGAGCATACGTTTACCTTCGATAACGACACCGGCCATGGCGTCTTCGCATACCGATGGAGCGCCGCGGATCCCGATACGCCGCCGCGGGGCGTGCTGCAAATCGCCCACGGCATGGCGGAGACGGCGAAGCGCTACGAACGCCTGGCTCAGGTGTTGACCGCCCGCGGCTTCATCGTGTACGCGAACGACCACCGCGGGCACGGCCGCACCGCGAGCCAACCGGAGGAGCTGGGCTGGCCGGGCAAGCAAGGTTTTACCGGCATGGCGCAGGATATGATCCGGCTCTCGAAGATCATTCGCCGGGAGCATCCGGACCTGCCGCTGTTTCTGCTCGGTCACAGCATGGGCTCTTTTCTGACCCAGAAAGTCATGTACCTGGAGCCTGAACCCTACGCCGGGTTCATTCTCTCGGGCACGAACGGCCCCCGCAGTCTGCTCGGCCTCGGCCGCAGCCTCGCCCGCTTGCAGTCCCTGCTGCAAGGCGACAGCCATCCCAGCCTGCTGATGAACGCGTTGACCTTCGGCAGCTTTAACCGCAACTTCCTCCCGGCGAGAACGCCGTTCGACTGGCTCTCCCGGGACGCGGAGGAAGTCGACAAGTACATCGCGGATCCGCACTGCGGCTTCCTGTGCAGCGCCGGCTTTTTTTACGGCTTCTTCGGACTGCTGCAGGAGATTCACCGGACGGAGAAGATGCGCATGATCCCGAAGGAGAAGCCGGTCTATATTTTCGGCGGCGATCTCGACCCGGTCGGCCGCAACGGCAAAGGGGTGCGCCGGCTGGCCGAGCTGTACGATCAGCTGGGGCTCCGGGACATTGAGGTGAAGCTCTATCCCGGCGGCCGACATGAAATGCTGAACGAAATCAACCGCGATGAAGTGATGTCGGATGTGCTCGGTTGGCTGGAGAGTCGCATGCCTTCGTCGGAGGCAGCAGCCGCAGAACCATGAAAGCGAGCCTGCGCACCGGAGCCTCAAATGGAGGAGACCGGTACGCAGGCTCGCTTTTTCGTTTCCCCTTACACCATCACCCGTTTGAGCTGCACCACATAACGCGAGCGCACCACGGCATAATACAGCAGCTGCGCCGCCAGAAAAGCGCCGGTAGCCGTCAGTACGGGCAAGGTGTAGCCATCTTGGCAGCATCTTCGACAATCAGGATCTTGAACATCCTTCCGTCAGCTCCTCACTTCGCCAGGGTTCGGTGCTGCAGGGCCTCCGAACTGAGAGGCGCATGGAAGAACACCGGCCGCTCGTCGGGCTCCTGCTGGTAGAGGACGACGAGCAGCGTTCCTTGCGGCCCATTTTCTGCAGCAAACGGAACAGCAGTTCCCTCCGTTCTCCCCTCCGGCAGCACATCGCCCAGCGCAAACGGCAGCTCTTCGACACAAGCGTATTTCTGCAGCTCTCTTTCGTCCAGTCCATACCCTGCGAACCGCTCGGACAGAGCGGCCGGCGCCTCTGCCAGCGCCCGGAAACAGCTGCTGCGGCGGTCCTTGTCCATCCGGTCCTCCCACCAGATTTTGCGCGGCTTATATTTATGTCCCAGCAGGTAATCGAGCTTCATCAAGCCGAGCACCACGTCCGGCTCTTTCAGGGAACGTTGACTTAAAAATGCATGGAGCCGGGTGAACAAATCCTCGAGCTGATGGCCAATGCGCTGCCAGCCCTGTTCCTCCCAGTAATCGCCGAACTCCTGGAAGAAGTCGAACGGCGAGTCGAACTCGCGGGTAACCAAGTGTTCCAGCGTATAGTCCATTCGGTGCGCATTCCAATACTTCTCCAGCACGTCCTCCAGCCGCTTCAGCCGGATTACGTCCGTAAAAGGCAATACATCGTTGCCCAGGATTTCGTATGGCGCATGGTCCATGAAGACGTAGTTGTATTTGGCGGCATCGTTCCGCAGGCCGGTCCCGCGCAGCATCTTCAGGAAGCCGAGCTGCAGCTCCTCGGGGCGCAGGGCGAACACGTCGTTGAACGTCTTGCGGAACGTAGCGTAGTCCTCCTCCGGCAGCCCGGCGATCAAATCGAGATGCTGGTCGATTTTGCCGCTTTCCTTGATTTTGGTTACTGTACGGGTCAGCTTCGTGAAATTCTGGCGGCGCTTCACCAGCTCGTTGGTCGGATCGTTGGTGGACTGTACGCCGATCTCGAAGCGGAAGATGCCGGGCGGCGCATTCTCCGCCAGGTAGTCCAACACCTCCGGCCGCATGATATCCGCCGTGATCTCGAACTGGAACACACAGCCCTGATGGTTGTTGATCAGGAACTCAAACATCTCCATCGCATAGCTGCGGTTGATATTAAAGGTACGGTCAAGGAATTTGATGATCTTCGCCCCATGCTCAATCAGGTACAGGATATCCACCTTCACCCGCTCAATATCGTAATACCGCACGCCCACCTCGATGCTCGAGAGACAGAACTGGCAGCTAAACGGGCAGCCGCGGCTCGTCTCAAAATAAACGATGCGTTTGCCCAAATTCGGGATGTCCTCGGGGAACCGATGTGGCGATGGCAGCGAGTTCAAATCGGACTTCGGCCGTCCCGGATTCAGCACAATCTCGTCCCCTTTACGGTAGGCCGCGCCAAAGACGAAATGGAATTTCCGCTCGCCGGACAGCTCCTGCAGCAGATGGTGGAACGTCTCCTCTCCGTCTCCCATTACGATAAAGTCAACTTCAGGAACGCGTTCCATCCAGTATTGGGTGTCATAGCTGACTTCGGGACCGCCCAGCACGATTTTCACCTCCGGCAGCACCTTCTTCAGCAAGGCCACCAGCCGGATCGTCTCCTCGATGTTCCAGATGTAGCAGGAGAAGCCAATCACATCGGGTTTCCGTCCGAACAGGTCGGATACGATGTTCATGACCGGGTCCTTGATCGTATATTCCGCCAATTCAATGTCAAATTCGTTGCCGCTGTAGGCCTTAAGCAGCCGGATGGCCAGCGAAGTATGAATAAATTTTGCGTTAAGCGTCGCCAATAGGACTTTCACAAGCTCACAACCCTACTCCATATTTTGAAAAAACTCCAGGAACGGCTTTCCGTATTTCCGGTATTTCACTTCGCCAACGCCTTTGATTCTCAGCATATCCGCTTCGCGGGTTGGACAGACCACGCTCATTTCGCGCAGCGTTGCATCGTTGAAAATAATATAAGAAGGCACATGCTCCTTCTCGGCCAAATCCCGGCGGATCAGGCGCAGCTGTTCGAACACCGTCTCGTTGACGGCGGACGGGCCTTCGTCGTACCCGCGTCGCCGCGAGCCTGCAGACGCTTTGGAGGCAGCCGTCGGTTCCGGCGCGCGCAGCATCACCTGGTGACGGCTCTTCAGCACCTCGACGGCCAGCGGCTGCAGCCGGACGACCGGGTATTGGCCTTCCGACAGGGCCAAGTACCCCTCGGCGATAAACACGTTAATCAGCTCGGAGATCTCCTTCTCCGTCCGCGTACGCAGCATGCCGTAGGTTGGCAATTGCTCAAATCCGTATTGCAGCACCTTCTTGTTCTGCGATCCCTTCAGCACCGAGGCGACCAGCGATACGCCAAACCGCTCCCGCATCCGGTGAATACAGGAGAAGACGATTTGCGCATCGCGTGTCATATCGACAAGCTCCCGCTCGTCCCGGCAGGAGCTGCAAATGCCGCAAGGCGTATGGTCATGAGCTTCGCCGAAGTAATCCAGCATCGCCCAGCGCAGGCAGCGGGTCTGGTAGCAGTATTCAATCATCTGCTGCAGCTTGCGGTATTCGTTGCGTTTGCGGTCCCCGTCCTGCGGGTTCTGCTCAATCAGGAACTTCTGCGTCATGATGTCCTGCGGACTGAACAGCAGGATACATTCGCTGGGCTCACCGTCCCGCCCGGCCCGGCCGGCTTCCTGCACGTAAGCTTCCATATTCTTAGGCATATTGTAATGGATGACGTAACGAACGTTAGACTTGTCGATCCCCATGCCGAAGGCATTTGTCGCTACCATCACCCGAATATCGTCATAGAGAAAAGCCTCCTGGCTCTCCTCCCGCTCCTTGTCGGACAAGCCGGCGTGGTAACGGCCGGCCGGAATACCGGCGCGGCGCAGCCGCTCGTACAGATCGTCGACCTCCTTGCGGGTCGCGGCGTAGACGATGCCGGGCTGATGGGCATGCGTATTCGCGTAATTCAGGACGAATTCGCGCTTATTCTCGCCGCGCAGCACCGACATCGCCAGGTTGTCCCGGCCGAGTCCGGTGACGAACACGGACGGCTCCGCCAGGCGCAGCAGACGGACCATATCGTCCATGACCTCCGGCGTTGCCGTGGCCGTAAAGGCCGCCAGAATCGGCCGCCGGGGCAGCGACTCCACAAACGGAGAGACGGCCAGATAGCTTGTCCGGAAGTCATGTCCCCACTGCGAGACACAGTGCGCTTCGTCAACGGCGACGCAGGAGATGGTCAATCCGCCCATCTCCTCGCGGAACCAGTCCAGCTCCAGCCGCTCCGGCGCGACATAGAGCAGCTTAATCTCGCCGCGGCGCGCCGCCCGAATGCGGTCGTTCACTTCCTTGCCCGACAGCGTGCTGTTAATGTAAGCCGCGGAGACCCCCATCGCCGTGAGCGCATCCACCTGATCCTTCATCAACGAGATCAGCGGGGACACCACCAGCGTCAGCCCCGGCAGCATCAAGGCCGGAATTTGGTAGCAGATCGATTTCCCGCCGCCCGTCGGCATAATTCCCAGCGTGTCCGCACCGGAGAGCACGCTCTCGACGATCCGCCGCTGCCCCTCGCGGAAATCGGGATACCCGTAATATTTCTGCAGCAGTTGCTGCGCATGTTCCATTGTAAGGACTTCCGTGCTCATTTCGACATATCTCCTAACTTCCCATTAGGCCGTCGTCCTCCCGGGATCCGGGACTGACCGGCTCTATGCACTCTTAAGTTTACCGGGCTTTGGGAAAATGGGCAACCGTGGCAACGGCTACATAAACTTTTCCAAAAAGACCAACACTCTCTATATCCTCATCCGCATAAGATCGGAGGCGAAAAGGTTGCTGGATTGGAAAGCCAATTATGAAGCATTCAAGAAAAAACATCCGTCATCCCCCTCCAAATCGCCGTCCTCCCCGGGCAGCCCGTCCGGCAGCAGGGGGTGGCCGCGGCAGCTTGAGGCCGATTTGGACAGCAATTTGCGGCGGATGCAGAGCCAAATGAAGAACTACGCGGATTTGGTGATCCGCCGGGTGCAGGTGGGCCCGCGCAGTGCCGCATTGCTGTTCCTCTCGTCGCTGACGGACCAACGATTGATTCAAGAAGGGATCGTCGCCCAATTGCAAGGCTCGTTAAGTTTCTTCGAGCAGGAGACGGGGGGTGAGCCGGCGGATCCGTTTGCCTGGGTGTATCTGGAACGGGTGCACGCAAACTTCGGACTGCGCAGCTCCGATTGGAGCATCCTGCTGGATTCGCTGGTGAAGGGACAGACCCTGCTGCTCATCGACGGTTATGCCGAAGCGCTGACCCTCGACACTCGCCAAATCGAGAAACGGTCGATTGACCAGCCGCAAACGGAGCAGGTCATCCGCGGTTCGCGCGATGGATTCATCGAACAGCTGGATACGAATCTGTCGCTGATCCGCTATCGGCTGCAAACCGCCGATCTGATCATCCAAACGGGCGAGCTCGGCGCCCGCACGAAATCGACAGCCGCCGTCTGCTACATCGAGGGCATCGCCAATCCGGATCTGGTCAGCGAGGTGATGCGGCGGTTGTCCAAGATCGATATCGACGGGATCATCGAAGCCGGGTACATCGNCTGGTCAGCGAGGTGATGCGGCGGTTGTCCAAGATCGATATCGACGGTATCATCGACGCCGGTTACATCGAGCAGTTCATCGAGGATCAACCGATCTCGCCGTTTCCGCAAATTCAAAATACGGAACGGGCAGACAAAACCGTCGCCGCCCTGCTCGAAGGAAGGGTCGCCATTCTGGTGGACGGCTCCTCCTTTGCGCTGATTGTTCCGGCTTTGTTCGACCAGTTTTTTCAAACCATCGACGACTATTCCGAACGGTTCCTGATCGCCAGCCTGCTGCGGTTTGTCCGGCTGATCGCCTTGATTTTCTCTGTGTTTTTCCCGTCCCTGTATGTATCGGTCATCTCCTATAATCCCGAACTTCTGCCTACCGACTTTGCGGTAGCGATATCCGGGGGACGCGCGGGGGTTCCCTTCCCCGCCATGCTGGAGGTGCTGATTATGGAAGCATCGATGGAAGTGCTGCGAGAAGCCACCATACGCCTGCCGCAAATGATTGGCGGCGCGCTGTCCATCGTTGGCGTTCTCGTCATCGGACAAGCTGCCGTTTCCGCTGGACTATCGAGCCCGATTACCGTGGTGATTGTCGCCCTGACGACGATCGGCTCTTTTGCAACCCCGGCCTATAATGCGGCCATCGCCATGCGAATGCTGCGCTTTCCGCTGATTGTGCTGGCCGGATTATTTGGACTATACGGGGTAATGATCGGCAGTATATTCATCGTCAACCATTTATTATATCTGGAGTCGTTCGGGGTACCTTTCCTGCAATCCATCCTGACGAAACAAGCAGGTTTCATGGATACCCTGATTCGGGCCCCCCTGTGGTGGATGGGGAAACGCCCAAGCTACATCAACGCTGTAGATGATACACGACGCGCCGAAGGCACGTTCCAAGCGAATTTTGATAAGATCTTTCAGCCGGAGGATAAAACCGATGCCAACCCTGAAGAAAATCAGCACGATTCAACTGGCCTTCGTCATCAGTAGCACCGTTTTCGGGCCCTATGTGTTAACCCTTCCCCGAATCATCGCCGAGGTGTCCGGGACTAGCGCGCCGCTCATGACAATGGCGGGGACCTGCTGCGCTGCCTTCAGTCTGTTCGTCTTCACCCGGGTTAGCCAACGGTTCAGCGATCAGAATTTATTTGAGTACAGCCAGACCGTCATCGGGAAAGTGCCGGCCCTCTTCGCTAACTTCCTGGTGATGGCTTGCTTCTTCATCACTTCGGCCATGTTGTTTCGCCAGTTCGGCGAGGTGCTGACTACCGTTGTCTTCCGGAGCACCCCCATTGAAGTAAGCAGCCTGATGATCGTGATCCTAGTGGCTCTGTCCTGCCGGAGGGATCGGGTGAAATTCACCTATATTCACTTGTTTTATTGGCCCTTCGTGATGCTGCCCTTTCTGTTCGTCATCCTGGTATCCACCAAAGCGTTAGAGCCTTTAAATCTGCTCCCCCTGCTCGGCAATACAACACCAAAATGGCTGCCGTCGCTGATCTTTCCGGCCTCCCTCTACCTGGGCTCCTTTATCATCACGATTCTGCTGCCAGTGACGGAGAAGCCGCGGCGAGCACTCCGGGGAGCCATGCTGGGCATTGGGGTCAGCGGGGGCTTGTACCTGTTGCTGGTCCTGACGACAATCGGCATTTTCGGTGTGCAGGAGACCCTCCTGCTGTCTTATCCGACGCTGGAAATGGCGCGTTCCATTGCGTTTGGCGGCGATGTGATCGAGCGGTTGGACGCGATCTTCATTATCCTGTGGGTCGTTAACGTATACACAACCTTGTTTTCCAGTTACTACCTGACTTCTGTGTCCTTAAGCCATCTGTTCAAGCTCAAGGACCACCGTCTCGTGACGACGTTGCTGATTCCCTTCTCGTTTGGCGTTTCCCTGCTTCCGCAAGATCAGTTCCAACTGTACGCCATTTCCCGTATCACCGACGGAGCCGGCTATTTGTTTCTGACCGGCTACGCGCTTCTTCTGTGGGTCGTATCGGTCATCCGGCGCAAGGGGGTGTCGCCGCATGGATCCTAAACCACTCAAGCGTTGGATGCTTGGATGGCTAAGTTTAGCCATGGCGCTTCAACTCACGGGCTGCTGGGATCAGGTCGAAATTGAGAACCGTGCCCTCGTGCTTGGCCTGGCCATTGATGAGGCACCTCCCGAAAGTGTGAAGAAGGAGCCGTTGGTCACGCATGACACGACGGAAAAGCTGCCGAAAAGGATGCTTCGCGTCACAGCCCAAATCGCGGTTCCCGGCCGGGTTCCCCTTGGCCCCAGCGGCGGGGGTATGGGAAGCGGCAACGATGGGGAGAGTCCGGTTTGGGTTGTTCAGGTTTACGGGCACAGCCTGGACGATGCGCTCAATAATCTGCAGCAGGAAATTGCCGATCCCAAATATCTCATTCACTTGCGGGTCATCGTGATCAGCAAGGGGGTAGCCCGGGACGGACTGGACGAATTAAGCGATTATCTGCGGCGGAATCCGGAAGTGCGCCGACGCACTTGGCTGCTCGTCTCCGAACATGAAGCCGCCGAGCTCATGAAGGTGGCCCCCCCGCTCGAACGTGTGCCGACGCTATACCTTCAAGCTATGGTAGAGAAAGCCGTGAATATGGGGAAATTGCCGCCCAATTATCTAGGGGAATTCTGGATTGAAGAATCAAATTGGGGCCAGGACGGGTATTTACCTTACGTGACCATTCACGGCGAGGAGAATATCCTCATCGAAGGTTTAGCCTATTTCAGCGGGGGGCGGCTTGTCGGAACCTGCAGTGCGATTGAAATCGGGGGATACATGGCGATCAAAGGGTTTAATCCCGGGGGATACTCCGTCTTGTTGCCGATTCCCGGACAAGGTTATGTTGTGGTCAAAATTACGGAGCGGCACGCCACAACCGATGTTCGCATCGAAGAGGGGAAACCCCATGTCTACCTTAATATGCACGTAGAAGGATTGCTGGACGAGCACTACGACTCGGGACAAGACATGAACTCCGAGCAGGAGATCGACCGGATTGAGGAAGTGTTTGATCAGAAAGCGACGGCCGTGATCCAAAAGTTATTGAAGCAAACCCAGCGCGACCAATCCGATATTTTTGGTTTCGGCGAATACGTAAGGGCCCTCCACCCCGGCTTCTGGAAACGAAATATCCATGAGAAAAGGGACTGGGAACGCATGTACGCGGATCTCCCGTTATCCATCCACATGAACATAACCATTCGCCGAACCGGCTTAAAAGCAAAGTAGGAGGGATTGTCATGATTCGCGCGCTCGCTTATACCTCTGCCCTGTTCCTGGTGTCCGGCCTGATCTTGCTTCTGGTAGACAGCTTGATCTACAAGATCCAGCACATGGATAAGGAGCGGACATTAGCCCGGATTCTCGGGTGGACCCAGCTGTCCCTGGCGGGTGCCTCTTTTCTGGCTTATCTGCTGCTGGAACTGTAGGCTTTGGCCAAGGCCGGTTATGGTACCGCCGGGTTACACATGGTATATTGAGTCTAGTACAAACCTCATTAGGATGGAGAATCAGGATTCATGAAAGAACGCAAAAATTCCGGGAGCCGCCCGGGAAACAAAATGCAGGCACGGCCTAAGCCCGCCATCGCCAAGCGGGAACAGGCCGATGAGGTGCGTTCCGGCGACCGCATTGTCGTCACGATCAAGCGGCTGGGCATTAATGGCGAGGGCGTTGGTTATTACCGGCGCAAAGCCGTTTTCGTCGAAGGGGGAATTCCCGGCGAAGTCATTAAAGCGGAAGTCACCCGCGTAGAGAATAAATTCATTACCGCCGCAATTCGGGAAATCGAGAAGCGCTCTCCGCATCGAGTTGATGCGCCTTGCCCGGTGTTCGGCATTTGCGGCGGCTGCCAAATCCAGCACATGTCCTATGAGGGACAACTCGCCGGCAAAGAAGACCTCCTCCGCGAGGCGTTCTCGCGTTATGCAGGCCTGCAGGACGTGCGCCTCAAACCGATGCTCGGCATGGACCATCCCTGGGGGTACCGCAATAAAGCGCAGCTTCAATTAGGCATGGCCCAGGAAGGCATGATCGCCGGTCTGTATGCGGCCGACTCCCACAAGCTGATCGATATAACCGGCTGTCCGATCCAGCATCCGAAGGTGAACGAAGCGGTGGACAAGACGCGAAACGTGCTGCAGCGCCTGGGGATTCCAGTTTATAAGGAGAAGAGTAGCCAAGGGCTCGTCCGCACGATCGTCGTCCGCGTCGGCTACCAGTCCGGTCAACTCCAGGTCACGCTCGTGACCGCCAGCGACAAGCTGCCGCGCCGGGAAGAGTTGATTAAGGAGCTGCGACTGGCCATGCCGGAGTTGACCAGTCTGGCGATGAACGTGAATCCGAAGAACACCTCGCTTGTGTTCGGCAACCGGACGGAGATTCTCTGGGGAGCGGACAGCATTCAGGAATCGCTGGGCGACCTGGAATTCACCTTATCTCCCCGCGCCTTCTTCCAACTGAATCCGCTGCAGACGATCAAGCTGTACGAATCCGTCCGTGCGGCTGCCGGTTTAACCGGCCGGGAAACGGTCGTCGACGCGTATTGCGGCACCGGCACAATCGGATTGTGGCTGGCCCCTTACGCCAAGGAAGTCCGCGGCATCGAGTCGATTCCCGAAGCCGTGGAGGATGCCAAGGCCAATGCCGCACGCAACGGGCGAAGCAACGCCGCGTTCTACGCGGGGGCTGCCGAGGAGCTTCTTCCCCGCTGGGTGAAGTCCGGATTCAAGCCGGACGTCATCGTTGCCGACCCGCCGCGTACCGGCCTCGATCCCCGCTTCCTCGAAGCGGTGCTGAAAACCAAGCCCAAGCATTTTGTCTATGTCTCCTGCAACCCGTCTACCTTGGCGAAGGATTGCAAAGTGCTGCTGGACGGCGGTTACGCCATCGAATGGGTTCAGCCGGTAGACATGTTCCCGCAGACGAGTCATGTAGAGTGTACAGTGTTGCTAAAATGGAAAGGGGCTAACGATTAAGCCCCCTGCAATAATTCATTTATGTTCAGTTTTGCAAATAACTTGATTTGCTTTTGAAAGGCACGGAATTGTTCTTCCGTGTCTTTTTGCGTTTCGAAAATGGCCTCGCGGAGACATTTTGTTTACAAGTTAGACGGCTCGTATTGACATGTGTCCTCTATACTCGAAAGAGTATCAATCAGAATGATCCAGAAAGGAAAAAATCACGATGACAAAAATGAAAAGAATGATTGTACTGATAACCTGCCTGCTTATCGTTGTGATGGCCGGGTGCAGCGGCAACAACCGTGCGGGGAATAGCAGCGGAACTGGAGGACAGGGATTGCAGGGAACGCAAACGGAGGCTCCGGCAAATCCGGAACACCCGACAGCAATGCCCCCACCGGATCCTAACAAACAGAGCACCCTTGTTTTCACCATGTATAAATACGATCCCTACCTTCAGGATGCGAAGAATGCTTACGAGAAAAAGCACCCGAATACTAAGATTGATTTGAGATACACCATTAAAAATGGAAGCGAAGACGTTTCCGGAGTTAAGGAGGAGCAATTTCAATCCACCTTGATTGCGGATTTTCTGAAGGGCGAAGGCCCCGACATGGTTGTGATGGACAACTTGCCCTCAAGTAAATATGTCGGTAAAGGTTTGCTCGCGGATGTGGGCCGAATGATGAGCAGTGACCCTGCATTCCCGACAGAGCAATATTTCCAGAACATATTGAACAATTTGAAAGAAAGCGATGGCGGTTTGTATGCCGTGCCGTTATCGTTCTCCTTGTCCGCATGGTTGGGAGATCAGGATGCATTGGAGAAGTCAGGCGTGAAATTTGACGACAAAACCTGGACCTGGAATCAATTCATCGACACAGGAAAGGCGCTATCCCAATTGGAAGGCAACAAGTACGCGCTTGTTACAAAAGCACCGGAAGTTTTGTTGTTCGATAGGGTCAGTACCAGCTACCCTCTTCTTATGGCGCAGACCATTTGGAGAAAATCTTTGAACCTTATTATCGGGCAGGACAGGCCAACACGGATTCGGCAAGTGTCGGACTCGGTCTCAGCATATGCAAAGGCATTGTGGATGAGCACCGGGGCCGCATTCGGATATTAAGCGATAAAGGGCATACGCATGTGGATATGGACTTTCCGCTCGCGAAAGCTTAAGAGGGGATGACGATGAAAAGACAACTCTGCTTGTGTGCATTACTTGCTGTCTGCTTCTTGCTGACCGGCTGCTTGGGAGCGCCGCGAACGGAAACCATTATTTTGAATGATGCGGAGCAGCAGCCGTCTGGCGAAGAAGCTTCGCCTTTTACGGTGCAAACGACCTATTTCGTACTGGATGGACAAGGGGAAGACATCTATCCGATTGGATGGATCGACGCCGATGCGCTGCTCGCATTTACGCCCGAGTATCCGTCCCGGTCTCGTTTGGATCGAGTGAGCCAGCCATATACTTCCCGCCAGAAATTGTCGGATATAGACGTATTCACCTATCCCCAGAACAGCCTCGTCATTTCGCCAGATCGGCGAAAGGTCGCTTATATAAGTCTGACCGGCAACGTATTGCAACTAAACTTGCATTCTCTTGATAACAGCGGGAATCTACGCATTGAAACCACTAAAAACAAGCAACTCTTAAATGCACGGATATCGTGGTCAAGCAACGGCCGCTTCCTCTGTTATACAACTGACAACGAGGTGGAAAAGACTATTCAGCTGCATGTCTACGATACGATAGAAGGAAGCGCAAGAGGGTACTCTCTTCCGCTTGCGCATGAGAATGAACTCGTCTCCTCGGTTTATGTTTCGGATGATGGCGAGACCGCAGTCATTGTCAAGCGAATGGATCAAGACTCTGTGCTGGAATTGGGTGAATTGAAGGGAAATAAATTCATCAGCCAATACTGTCATCCCATAAGCAATGAAGACGGGGTAGAATGGATTCATCAAGAACAAATCGCCTTTGTTGGGACAGACGGAATGTTGTATGCTTACGATCAGCGCAATAATGCCCTTTCGGTTTTGCTGAACGATATCAAACAATTCCGCCTGTCGAGTGACCGCAAATTTATTGCCTATACACAGGACGACGGCGATGCGGTTTATGCCGGCAGTATATACGGCAACAATGTGTTGAATATGAAACAAATCTATAAGGGAATCGTACCCTACCAAATGGTTTGGAGCCCGGACAACGGTAAATTGCTGATCATCGGTTCAACTCTAAAAGAGCAGGCAAAGTTAAATCAATATACACAGATGAAGTACCAGAGTCTGGTCATTGAATTCAAAGGAAGCTACTAGAGATGAACGGGCCGAGCAATAGGCAGGCGAATCCCGAGAATCTCGCCAAATGACCTGCGGAACATAGCTTTCTTAAAGTAAATGTCCGCCGGACACTTCGATATCCTGGGCTGTAACCCAGCCGAAATCATCGGACAATAAGTTTACAATGACCTTCGCCATATCTTCGGGTTGGCCGATTCTGCCAAATACAGATTGCTCAGCCAGCGGCTTGATGAATTCAGGATGTTTATCGAATGCTCCATCGCCAAAATTGCTGTGCGTAGGACCGGGCGAGATGGCATTGACCCGAATTTGGCGAGGTGCAAGTTCTTTGGCGATGTAACGGGTCCAGGTTGAGAATGCTGCTTTTAACGAGCCGTAGACGGAGTACCCCGGAAATGACTGGTTTTTGGATGAACTCGTGGTATTTACAATAGCTCCCGCATCCTCCATGAATTCGACAAGTTGTTGGGATAAAAAAATCGGTCCTTTGAAGTTCGTATTAAGGATCTTGTCGAAGTATTCATGGCTCATCTCAGTTAACATCATTGGCCCCGACCCCGCCATTATTAACTAGGTAATCAAAAGTCGTTCTGTTCCAAATGTCCAGGAGGCTCTTTTTCACTTCTAGAACAAAACCTTCGAATGTTGATATTTGAGTCAAATCCAGCTTCAGCGCATATGCCCGAACGCCTTGATTCTTCTCAATTTCTTTAACGACAGCTTCTGCCCGGTCCTTATAGGAATTGTATGTGAGAATGACGCTAATTCCGCGCTTGCCAAGCTCAAGCGCCGTCGCTTTCCCAATGCCATTACTTCCACCTGTTACAATTGCAATTTTCATAAGATCCTCCTTGTTTGGTGTTCGTTCTGGCTTCAATTTTAGTTGTATCTATTGAAGAAATATAGACCTAATAATGCCTTTTGATTGCCTAAAAACACCACCTTACTTTTCGACGAACCCGGAACACCCTTTATATTTGTTGAGCAAATAGCCTAAAAATATCAAAGAATCTTAGAACTGTGTTGAGGGATATGAAATCGTATGATAAGATAAGCGCATGAATAACGTCCTTGATGAAATTATTGATCTAATGAAAGACGCAGGAACTCGACAGACTGAAACCGGAGTACCGGGGCTAAGTATGATTAAGGGAGATATCCCCGCTCATCAGCTTGCAGCGCTCTACGAGCCGATGATTGGTTTTACGGTTCAAGGAACAAAGATTCTTTCAATCGGGGGACATAACACTGATCTGAAAGGGCCGTCATATTACGTGTTGCCCGTGCATGTTCCTGCAACGGCAAGCGTACATCCGGACCGTCATGGCCGTCCTTACATGTCCCTTGGTCTCAAGTTGAATCAGAATGTTCTACAAAGTTTATTAAGAGATCTTCCTGAAGATCTATTACCGACAGCTTCCAAGCATTTCGCAGCTTGTGAAATGGACATTGAATTTATGGAGGCATGGCTGCGCTTAATACGATTATCGAAAACACCAAAAGATATTCCGGCTCTTGCACCGGCTTATGAGCGTGAAATCTTATATCGCGTTCTAATGGGACCACAAGGGTGGTATCTGAGACAGCTTGGTCTGCGGGAAAGTAATTTATCGAAAATGTCCGATATTGTTCAGTGGTTTCGTGATAACTTTATGAGGCCAATAGATATTGGCGAGATAGCATCAAAATCTGGTATGGCTGTAAATACTTTTCACCGTCAGTTCAAAAGGGCAACGGGTTTAAGTCCAATTCAATTTCAAAAGCAATTAAGGCTTCTGGAGGCTAGAAACCTCATAGCATTCGAGGGCTATCCAGTAGCAAGTGCCGCATATCAAGTTGGTTATCAAAGCCCCTCACAGTTTAATCGCGAGTACTCTCGCTTCTTCGGTTCATCTCCAGCCCGGGACACTGAGAACCTAAGACGAATCGAAAGCACGAGGGGCTAGATAGTTGGCAGAATAGCGTTGTGATATTCACTGTTTTCAAGTGCCGCTGTAAGCCGTGGCAAAGGAATGCCTGCCTTTTGGGCTTCTCTTACAACTTCAAGTATCGCAAAACCTGCTTTGCTGTTGTTGTGTTCCATGAAAAGCCGCGCCAAGCTGCCTTTTGCAAAAATGACCTTGTTAAACAAGATGCCCAGAAGTCCCGGAGGAACTTTAGTCAGCAGGAGAGAAATGGCATCCGGCTTTCCACCTCTTGCTTTCAGTACAGGGATCATTTCCCTCATATTCAGCCCAACATTGGAAAAAGAGTCGCGATGGTTCATTACCGCTGGAAAGCTCCCCCGTCTGATCACCTCCGTCTCCATAGCCGCATTCATGGCAAAGTGGTTCCATAGCCAGTTTTGCATATCCTTGATCCAGCTAATTCTAAAATGGGCACTTTCAAATAGTTCTTTGATCTTGTTGTTAATCTGTTCCGTGCCTGCCCGTGGTTTTTCCAGGAATACCATTTTCAAAAAGCCGCCTCTAAGCCGATTGTCCGCGATGCCGCCCCCTGCTCCGGGGAAACCGAAGACAACCTTATTCATAGACAAGGGTGCGATCGATGATTTCAAGTCTTGCCAGATGTTATTGAATATGAGGATCGGAGTATGGCCCGCAGCCGTTGCCAGCAATTGTGCCGCTCCCGGAAGCTGTTCCGTGTTGACGCTCGCAATAATGAGGTCATACTGGGGAAGGATTTCCTCATGAAGTTTGATGTTCCAGCTTTCTTTGATGAGCTTTTTCCCTTTTCGTCCATCCCACATTTCAAGCTCTATACTGCTTCCGTAGGTTTCTGTTCTCCCTTTCCTAACGTAAAACTCCACGGTATGCCCTGCCTGTTCAAAAGCCCACGCATATTGGGTCGATATTAAACCTCTGCCGAAGAATAAAATTCGCATGTTAGCCCCCTTAAAAAATAGTGGATCATCCTTGTTGATGATCCAACAACGTGTTGTATAATGATATTGTATGTATTCCCGATACGGTCATCAACCACCAGATTTTTAATATCTGTCGGATCATCCGATTGAACCGGCAATGGAGGCCAAACATGAAGAAACAGCCTGAACTGACGGACAAAACAAGGCAAACCTTTGTCAATGTGTTCTGTGATTTATATAGTCAAAAGCCTATTGAAAAAATATCGATTCAAGAGATCGCCAACCGATCAGGATATAATCGCAGCACCTTTTATCAATACTTTACAGATATCTATGATTTGCTGAACTACGTGGAAGAGAAGGTTTTGAAATCCATTAAGGAGGAAATCGCAAGCAGGGAGTTTTCTACGCATACTTTCCAGGACGCGCTTCAGTGCTTGGAGGATACAGAAGAAATTTCGGTCCTAAAAGCCCTTTTGGGTGACTATGGTTCGGTTCATTTTGTTGAGCGCCTGAAGCGAGAAATTCCCTTTGAAAAATTGATTGTGGACCTTCCAACCACTGAACTCTTGGCGTCGTACCTGATTGAGTTTTACATATCAACGCTAATCTCTTTGTTTCGCCTGTGGATACGCAACGACAAAGATTTGTCGTCGGAAGAATTGGTCAAGCTGATCGATAGCCTATTCGCCAACGGGATAAAACCGTACCATGTGCAGATACAAAGGAAAGTTTAAAACCGTGAACCTGCTTTCTCGATTCCCCCAAAGGTTTTTTGCGTATCATGACAGTTGACGTGCATTGTAGTACAATGCAAATATTGATTTCTTGCAAAGGGGAATTATCTTGATAAAGAAAGAAGTCGCTTATATCCGCAAACAGTTCAAGTTGGATCATGAAAGACTGAGCATTTACGACATCCTTAATGTCTATATTATGAAGGAAACGAATGAAATCTATCATTTTGAACGTACGCCGTTCGAGCTCCTGGAGCGGGAGAAGCAAGAGCTGCATATGGGCAATTTCAAGAAGCTGCTCGCTGGGGAATTGGACCAGAAGCTGTTCGAGTTAAAGTTCCAGGAGCAGCCGGAATCGGACAAGCCGTCGCAGGCGCTCCTCCATCAAGCGCTAGTCACCGGGGATGCCGAGGAATGGCATGAGCTGATGCTCCTCTTGGTCGAGAAGATGCTGGAGGATACGAAATACGAACGGGATACGGTGATCACCTTCGTTCGCGGTCAATACTACAAGCCAACCCAGGAACGCAACGAGGAAGCCGAGGAGAGCGAAAACGACGAGATGTTCGCGAACCCGTTTATTTTATGCAGCATCAATTCCACGGAACCGCAGCGCAAAACGCTCATGTTCGACTATGTCGAACGCGAATTCAAATACAACGTCATCGTCGATCCGATCATCAAGCTGCGTACGCCGGAGCAAGGTTTCTTCTACCCTAGCGTAACGGACGGGTTCTCCGATGTGAACCGGGTGCTGTATTGCGCGGGCAAAGTCAACGATCCGAATCAGCATTTTATCGATCAGGTTCTGAATGCCGAGAAGACCGTAACCGCCCTGGAAGAGAGAGCGATCTTCGAGGAGATCGTCAAGGAAATCGCCGGGGATCAGCTTGACGCCTCCACGATTGCGAGCGTATACGAAGAAATTCAGCAGGTGATCGAAACCCACGAGGAAGAAGAACCGCCGAAGCTGGATTACAAAGACGTCGAGCGTGTGCTGACGGCAAGCGGCGTGGAGAACGTAACGACGGAAAAGGTGGAGTGGGCATACCAAACGGTGGTCGACGACAAGAACTATGAGCTCAAAGCAAGCAGCGTCGTGCCGAAATTCACTTCCAAGTCGATCAAGATCGATACGAAGGTGGCCACGATTTCGGTCAGCCCGCAGGACTTAAAGTACGTGAAGCAGGTGAATTATCACGGCAAGCGATGCATCCTGATCGAGGTTGACGAAGATGCGGTGATTGAAGGATTTACGCTTAACACGGAAGAACTGTAGGAGTTTAGCATCCATAACGCCAAGGAGGCTTCATGATGAGTAAAGAACAAATTGGCTTATTGCCGGAACAACGTGAAGAGCTGCTCCATGCCTTGAAGGAACGATTCGAGAAGAACATGACCCGCCACCCCGGGTTGGAATGGGCCCCGATCCAAGCCAAGTTGGAGGCTCAGCCGGAGAAGCTGTGGTCGCTCCATGAAATGGAACGGACCGGCGGCGAGCCGGATGTGGTTGCGCAAGAGGAGCAAACGGGGGAATTTCTATTCTTCGACTGCTCGGCGGAAACGCCTAAGGGCCGCAGAAGCATCTGTTACGACCATGCAGCGCTGGAGTCGAGAAAGCAGCATAAGCCGGCGGACAGCGCGATGAATATGGCGGACGCCATGGGCATTGAGCTGTTAACGGAAGCGCAATACCGGGAGCTGCAGAAGCTGGGCGCTTTCGATACGAAAACGTCAAGCTGGGTCCAAACCCCGCCTTCCATCCGCAAGCTCGGCGGCGCCCTCTTCTGCGACCGCCGTTACGATACGGTCTTTGTTTACCACAATGGCGCGGAATCTTACTACGGCGTGAGAGGCTTCCGCGGCATGCTCAAGGTCTGATGATGGAAGAAGCGAAGGGCTTTAAGAGGCCTGTCCATGAAGAGAATGGCATGCTGTTTGCCTTGCTGAGCAGTTACTTGAACCATGCGCCCGATCTCATTCAGGCCGCTGAGATTGCCGAGATCGCCCAGAGCGGCGTGTCGGTTGAATACGCCTTCAAGCTGCTGCTCGCCGCCAAGTTCGGGCTGGATATCGTCGACAGCGAAGCGGATAAAGCGCTGTTTCAAGCCTATTTTCACCCGATGATCCATCAGCTTGACGCCGGCGATTACGAGCGGAACCCGTATTACCGGAACATCCGCCTCCCGGACGTTCGCCTCGGCAACAGCGAATTGAAATATGAAGCTTATAAGCCGTTCGAAGGCTTTGTCTGCAATGACATCCTCCTGACGGCGGAAGGCAGGCAGATCCCGCAGATCGGATTTTTCGAGACGGCATTTACGTATCCGGCAGTTTTGGAGCAAGGACGCATCTGGATGACGGTAACGCCCAACGAAATCGAAACGATGAAGGAACCCGTCGCCGCCGCCTTTGGACGGGTCCTGACGTTTGGACTTGGCCTTGGCTACTACGCCTATATGGTTTCGGAGAAGGACAATGTGGACAGCGTCACGATCGTGGAGATCAACGAGGATGTGATTCAATTGTTTAAACAGCATATCCTCCCCCAGTTCAAGCAGGCCGAGAAGATTCGGATCGTCCATGCGGATGCCTTCGAATTTGCTCGTACCCATCTGACCCAAGAAACTTATGACTACGTCTTCACCGATTTATGGCATGACGTTTCCGACGGGATGGCCCTGTATCTTCAGATGAAGCAAATCGAAAGACAACATCCCGGAATGAAGTTCTCGTATTGGATTGAGAAATCGATTCAATGTTACTTGAAGTAGCCTAGCGCCCGAATCCGTTCGGCGGCTTGAGCATGGGGAGAGGCTTAACACCTCACCCTCCATCAAATGCAAAAGTGCAGGCGATTTTCATCAAAAGGCTCTGACAGCGGCCTTCAAATGCATATGTGCAGTTGATTTCCGCTCATACGTCTCTCTTTTTCCCGAATCGGCTCTTATGAGATGCACTTTTGCATTTCATTGGCTCGAAACGGGAAATTGTCCGGAAATGAACTGCAGTTTTGCAGTTGGCCCCCCCCTGCCCTCCATCCCATGCCATGCCTTGCCTGTACCGGCCGGAAAGCGGCGTAGCCGTCCGCGAAGTCGGCAGCGGTCGCGGTCCCACTCGCGGGTTCACTCGCGGGCCCCATACCTTACGCCGTTTCATCCTTCAACGCCTCGACGATCGTCGCCCGCTTCAGTCTTCTGCCGCCCAGCGCGTAGGCCAGCCTAATGGAGAGCAGAATCCCCGCAGCAAAAGCGGCGATCGGCAGCACCGGAAAATGCGGGATGAACTCGCGGACATACACCAGATTACTTCTGAGGAATACCCAGACGACGGGGACGGTTACGGGTACGCTCAGTAAGATGGGGATCAAACCGAACAAGATCGCTTCCAGCCGCAGCATGCGATCGATCCCCCGGGGCTCCATCCCCACGGAACGCAGCATGGCGAACTCCCTTTGCCGCTGCCGCAAATTGCCGGACACGGTGGAAAATACGTTGGCGATGCCGATCAGCGCCAAAAAGGCGGCTACGCAGAGGATGACCGTTTTCATCAAGCGCTGGCTTTCCTCCCTGATATGGCTCGTTTCAACAATATTCCAAAGGGAATAATCCCCCGAACCGTACCAGGAATCGCACACAGTTCTTAAGGCGACGGTCGCCGGCTCAATCTGCTCCGGGGAATCCGCCACGATAGGAATCGATACGTAACGTGCAACCCTGGCGCGGTTTTCCTCCAAATGGGAGACAATGTCCAGATAAACGGTGCGCGGCATGATCTGCACCAGCTCGAAATGGCCGAACCGCTCTCCGATCGGCGGCATTTCGTCCGTTACGTAACCGACTTCGGTGGAAAACGTATAGTCCCCTTCATCTTCGGAATAGACCTTCTCCTCCGCTTGCAGCCGGTCCCCCGGGCTCAGCCTGAGAAACGGGATCGGGACGTCGTGGCGGCGGTTGCCGTGGATGTCGTCCTGCGCCTGGTTGAAGACGATCACGCGCGGGATGCCGCCCGAGCCGTAAAAAGCGCCGGCGTCCGCGCCAATCCGCTTGCTGTAGGCGGCAAAACTCTCGTCATCCAGCGCGACGATCCGCGTCTGCAGCCGGTATTTGCCGTCCTCCGCATAGACGGAGTACTTGCCGTCACCGGCAATCCGCGCGAGACCGCCGATTTCCGCAAGCG
Organism: Paenibacillus phocaeensis; assembly: GCF_900021165.1. GTDB lineage: Bacteria > Bacillota > Bacilli > Paenibacillales > Paenibacillaceae > Fontibacillus > Fontibacillus phocaensis. Next base: position 73,778 of record NZ_FCOQ01000033.1, read on the forward strand.
CTTCGCTTTGCCGTTCCTCCTCCACCCATACGGACGCCGAAAAATAGCTGACGAACATGGCGCTTTGCACACCCGGCACGGACCGGATCTCCGCCTCCGCCTGCGGATCCATGACCTGGCCGTCCTGGATGCGCAGCGAAATATTTTCTTCGGATGGATGAAGTTCATCCTTGAACAAAGCGCCTGCCACCTCGGTGATCGAGATCATATTCAAAAACACGCACAGCAAAGTAAAGGACAACGTAAGGGAGATCACGGCCGTGCGGTAAGATTTTCGTCGCGCGCGCAGGGCATTTTGCGAGAGCTCTCCTTCGAGGCCCCGCCATTTACCGATTAGCCAAGGCTGCCGCAGCTTCTTGATCTTTAGCCCGTCACCCTGACGGATGGCTTCGATCGGCGATAATTTACCGATCTTGCGCGCCGGGATGGAAGCGGACAGCCACACGGTCAGCAGCGCCAGCAGGACGGACGGCAGCGCGGCGGGCAGGCCGAACGTAAACCGGATATCCTCGACTTCGCGCAATTTTTCGGCAGCGCTGATGTAGGCGAACAGCCCGTAGCCCAGCAGCCAGCCTAAGCCGATGCCCAGCGGGATCGGGATGACCGACAAAATCAGCGATTCGAACACGACCGAACGCCGGATTTGCCTAGGCGAGGCGCCGATGCTCCGCAGCATTCCGAGCTGCCGCAACCGGGCGTTCGCGGACATCGCAAAGGCGCTGCTGATAATAACTACGAACAGGCCGGCAACCATGAGGGCCAGGGTCCCGAACATCAGCGGCAAGGAAAGCTGCTCGATAGAGAAATCCCCCGCCTTCCCGGAAGGGAAAATCAAATATTTGGACAGCAGGCTGTCGTTCGTTTTCACCATATACTCCCCGTATTCGTCCGGCTTGTAGCCTGCCGACCGGGCGATTTCGACGATATCCTTATACGCCGCCCGCGGATGATCGAATCGCATGTAAATAGTAAGTTTGTCTTCCGGACGGATCGAAGCTTCCTCCATATAACCGTAGGCCAGGTAAGCCGGCGTCGTGGAATTGGTGGTGATGTCCAGCTTCCCTACCACCCTGTAACTGCGCACTTCCACAGGTTCGAAGCGTTCGCCGTCTTTGTAAACGTTGCGGGGCTCCAACCGTTCTTCCCCCATGACGCGGCTGCCGACCGGCAGACGAACCGTATCGCCGATTTTGAACTCCGGATGGTGTTCAAAATATTGCTTCGAGACGGCCAGCTCCCCCGGCTTCTCCGGAATGCGTCCCTCCAGGATCAGATGATGCTCAGGCATATCCCGCCAGTAGTTGCCGGTGAGCCCTCGCATGATCAGGTACGGCCGGCGCGGATCGTCGATCTTGGCGGTCTCCCACGCGCCCTTGATCATAACCGTTTCCACATTGGGGTGCCCCGTGACGTATTTGAGCTTCTCGGCCGGCGTATCGTCAAACAGCTCAGCATGCCAGTTACCCCGCTCAAGCATCGTCAGGCGAATATTGTCCGTATGCATCGTATACAGAATTCCGCTGAGCGCGGAGAGCAGCGTTGTGGCGATCAGAATGGCGATCATGATCGCGGCGCTGCTTTTCTTGTTCCGGCGCACATAATCCAGCGTATATTCGGCCAGGATGTTCATCGTTTCACCGCCTCGTCGGAGACGATTTTCCCATCTTCAATGGCAATAATGCGGTCGGCCTCCAACGCGATTTTCTCATCGTGCGTAATCAGCAGCACCGTTTGCCGGAAGCGGCTGTTGGAGATTTTGAGCAGCTCGATCGTTTCCTCGGAATTTCTCCGGTCGAGGTTCCCCGTCGGCTCGTCGGCCAGCAGGATGGCCGGACGGTAGATCAAGGCGCGGCCGATGGCCACGCGCTGCTGCTGCCCGCCGGACAACTGCCCGGGCAAATGGCCCAGCCGGGCGGCCAGGCCGAGCGTCGTGACGATTTCGGCAAACCGGTCCTCATCCGGTGTCCTGCCGTCCAGCAGCAGGGGAAGCAGAATGTTCTTGCGCACATCCAAGGTAGGAATCAGATTGTAGAACTGGTAGATCAGTCCGACTTTGCGGCGGCGGAATACCGCCAGCCGCTCCTCGCTCAGCGCGGAAATGTCGGTGTCCTCGATCCGGATTTTCCCGCTGCTCGGGCGGTCTACGCCTCCCAGCAGATGCAGCAGCGTGGACTTCCCCGATCCCGATGCGCCAACGATCGCCACGAACTCGCCTTTGTTTACCGAAAAATTGATGTTGTCCAGCGCGATTACTTTCGTGTCGCCGGTGCCGTACGTTTTGCATAAATTTTCACATTTTAATAGCTGCATAGGTATAACCTCCCTTACAGCCCCATGGTATCAACCCAAAATGACATTTCGGTGACAGCGGCGACCCTTACGCATAAAACTTCACCGTAAACCTCGCGCCCCCGTCCGGGACGTTGCCGGCCCGGACGCTGCCGTTCTGCTTCGCGATGATCGAGCGGGCAATGGCCAGGCCGATGCCCGCGCTGTCCTTCGAAGCATTCCGGCCTTTATAGAAGCGCTCGAACAGATGCGGAAGCTCCTCCTTGGCAAAGCCTGCGCCGCTGTCCTCGATAACGATTTCCGTGTACAGCGGGTTTTTCGCGTAGCGGACGGCAATCCGGCCTCCGTCCGGCGTATGCTCGCTGCAGTTTTTCAGCAGATTCAATAGCGCCTCCGCCGTCCAGGCCGCATCGCCGTTAAAGCACGCTCCGGCTTCGCCTTCGATGTCCAGCTGCAACCTCTTCCGGCGCAGCACCTCATCAAGCGGTTCGGCGGCGCGCAGCAGCACGGCGTACACATCCACATGCTCCCGCTTGAATTCCAGGGTGCCCGCATCCAACCGGGACAGCTTCAGAAGCGCGGAAACGAGCGTCTCCAGGCGATACAGCTGCCGGCTCAAATTGTCCACGTAATCCGCATCTTCGCCGTCCCGGGTCTCCGCCAGCAGCTGCGTCATCAGCGACATGGAGGTAAGGGGTGTGTTGAGCTGATGGGAGATGTCGGCCAAATTATCAGCCAGCGACCGCCGCTCCCGCACGGCGGTTTCCCGCGTCTGCCGCAGCTCCGTGACCGTCTTGTGCAGCTCATCCTCCAAGCGGGAGAACTCATCCTCCCGGCGCATCAGCAGCGTATCCCGGCCAAGATTGATGTCCTCCAGATAGGCGGTTAACCCGCGAATGCGGTCCTGTCTTTTTCTTGAGCGATAGAGGGTATAGGCAAACAGCGCCGCTCCCGGTACAAGCATAAGCGAAATGCCGGTTCCGACCAGTTCGGCCGTATGCCGCCTTGCGAAGACCTCCGGAGCATAGCCGTAGCTGCGGAGGAGCGGATCACCCTCGGCGAAGTCCCGTGGGGAATTCGCCTTGAGCGCCTGCATCAACGCATCCTCCGCTTGCGGATGCGTTCGCCCCGCGGCGCCGAGGATTTGCGAGGCGGTCCGGTATTCCTGCCGGGCCGACACCTGGCCCGCGATCAGCCCCAACACCGTCCCGATCAGGACGCAGACGGCCAAAATCGCCAGCCCCTGCCGCAGCGTTCCGGCGTTCATGGCAACTCCTCCATCCGGTAGCCGATGCCTCGGATCGTTTTGAGGCAGTCGGTGTGATCCAGCTTCTCGCGCAGCCGCTTGATCGTCACGGTCAACGTGTTGTCGTTGACAAAGTTGCCTTCCGCGTCCCACAGCTTGTCCAGCAACTGCGAGCGGGTCAGGGTCTGGTTTTTGTGCTCCAGCAGAACGGACAGCAGCCGGTACTCTCCCGCCGTAAGGGACAACTCCCGCCCCGCCAGCCATGCTGCAGCCTTCCGCTTATCCAGCACGATGGCTCCGCAGCTTAGCACGGCTTGTCCCGCATTTTTCGTCCGCCTGAGCACGGCGTTGATTCTGGACAGCAGGACGGACAGCCGGAACGGCTTGACGATATAATCGTCGGCCCCCAGATCCAGTCCGCGCACAATGTCCTGTTCTTCGTCCCGCACGGTCAGGAAAATCACCGGCACGTCGCGAATGGCTTTCACCTTGCGGCAGAATTCGTACCCGGTCCCGTCCGGAAGGTTCCAGTCCAGCAAAATGAGCGCAATGTCGCCGGCCTCCGCAAACGCCGCCTCCCCCGCCGCCAGCGACGCGCAAGCCAGCGGCTCGAAGCCGTGCTTGCGCAGCGCAGCGGACAGGCCGAACGATATCGTCTCGTCGTCTTCGACGATCAATATTTTTTTCATACAGCATCCCCTCGTCCTCTGTCGGCGTGTTGACTCTCTCACTATGGTATATTTTATGCTGGAAATGAGCTCATGCAAATCTCACACACAGCTAGGGTCGGGGGGACACTACACAGAACCCGACAAAAAACCGCCTGCGGTCTCTTGCAGACGGTTTATGCATGAGGAGAGAGGAGAGAATTCCCATCGTCCGGCTTCTGTTAAAGGCCCTCTCCGTTCTTTAGGGGCAATTATATATGAAAAATCGAATAGAATTCGCTACTTCCCGCGATTTCGACGCGATGTATATGAAATATCATACAGATTTGTGCCGCAGCCCGATGGAACCCATTAATGTGTATGAAAAATCGAATAGAATGCAGCATTTTGCCGTTATCGATTGAATTATACTCGAAAAATCGCATAGAATCGCCAGCCGTAGCCGGCCGTATCTGCTCATTACATGCTCGATCAGACCTCATCTGTCGAAGTTACCGCAGTTACCTTACCTGAACTCCTCAATAAACTTCTGCGCCGCGCTCGTGAGCGGCAGGTTCCGCATATTCATGATCCCGACCTGGGACGGCGGCAGCTCCACGTCCAGCCGAATTTCGAACAGCGAACCCTCCTCCAGCTCCTTCGACACGAACTCCCGAGCCACGTAGGAAACCCCCAATCCTTTGCGCGCCAATTCGATCAGCAGGTCAACGCTGCCCACCTCGATTTCCGGCTTCAGCTCATAGCCGTATTCCTGGAACAGCTCCGTGATCGCCATGCGGGCCCGGCTGTTGCGCGAGAACAAGATAAGCGGATGCTGCAGCAGCGTCTCGAGTGAGATCACTTTGTCCTTGAGATCGGCGTACGCGCAGCCGGCTACAAAGCAATCCTGCAGTTGAATGCCTTCCCGCACCTCGATATGGGAATCGACGATCGGCATCCGGGCAACGCCAAGGTCAATTTTCCCCTCCTTCAGATAACCCATGATTTCCGGGGTTGTGCCGTGAAGCAGCTGAATCCCGACGTCCGGATAACGGTGGTGAAACTCCTCCAGATACGGAAGCAAGTAATGCTTGAACAACGAGTCGCTGCCGCCGATCCGCAGTACGCCGGTTTCGAGGCTCTTGAGCTCGGCCATCTTCTTCTCCGCCAGGGAGATGAGGATCTGCGATTGTTCGATATAGGAATACAGGACCGCGCCTTCCTGCGTCAACGACACCCCCTTCGAATTCCGGTAAAACAACGTCAGGCCAAAGCTTTCCTCCAGTTGCTTGATGGCATGACTGACGCTCGGCTGCGTCAGGAACAAGGCGTTGGCCGCCTGGGTCAAACTGCCGGTTTTGGCCGCCCAATAGAACACTTTATATAATTCATAATTGTTTGTCATAAATGCAGTCTATAACTCCTGTCAAATATATTAATTTCACCTATGGAGATATTCGTATTATAGTGGAATCAGTCAAAATAATCCATAGCTTAGAGATGGGATTTAGGTGTATACCCTACAGCTTTACGGGCCACCTCCCCTGAACACATAAATGAAAAGCTATGCCGAGAGGAGAGAACCTGGATGGATGCCAATACATTTGTATTGTTTGGGGCAACCGGGGATTTGGCGAAACGCAAAATTTACCCTGCCCTGTTTAATTTATTTTTGGATGGAAAGCTGCCGGAAACCTTTTCCGTGATTGGCTTGGGCCGCAGAGAATGGTCCGACGAGACCTTTAAGGCTAACATCGAGCGGTCTCTGCACAGCTTTTCGCGGCGCGAAGCAAGCGATGCGGAGGCAGTCAACCAATTCCTGGGCTTCTTCCGCTACCATGTGCTGAACGTCGACCGCAAGGAAGATTACCAAAGCCTGCTCAAGCTGGTTGAAGAACGCGAGCAAGCCCTGGGGATTACCCCGAATCGACTGTTCTACTTGTCGGTAGGTCCGGAGCTGTTCGAGACGATCGCCGCTCATATCCAGGATAGCGGGCTGGGCGAGACGACAGGCTGGAAACGCCTGGTTATTGAAAAACCGTTTGGCCGCGACCTGCAATCCGCTCGGGATTTCAACGCGCAGCTCAGCAAAGCTTTCACCGAAGAGGAAATTTTCCGCATCGACCACTACCTCGGCAAGCCGATGGTACAGAAGCTCCAACTGCTGCAGCAAACAAATCCGGTGCTTCAGGCTTCCTGGAACAACCGTTATATCGCTAACGTGCAGATTACGGCCAGCGAAATCGTCGGGGTCGAAGAAAGAGCCGGTTATTACGACCATTCCGGGGCGTTGCGCGACATGTTCCAGAATCATATGCTGCAATTGCTGATGATGCTCGCTGCTCATTTGCCGAAAGGCGATGATTCAGAGCAGGTCCGCTATAAGAAGAAGCATGTGATGCAATCGCTGGAGCCGTTGCTGCGCCAGGACGTCGCAACCCAGGTGGTGCGCGGTCAATATGCGAGCGGGGCGATTCAAGGGAAGCCGGTCGTCGGCTACAAGGACGAAGCCGGAATTCCGCAGGATTCCCAGAACGACACGTTTATCGCTGCCAAGCTGCAAATCGAAGACGATTTCTGGCGGGGGATTCCGTTCTACATCCGCACTGGCAAACGGATGAAAGAGAAAGCCACGCGAATCGTCATCGAGTTCCGAGAGCCGGTGAAGCAGGTCACCGCGTCCAACAACGGCGGCGCTCCGAATTTGCTCGTGTTCGAAATCAGCCCGAACGAAGGCATCTATCTGCGTCTGAATACAGAAGGCGAAGCGCAGCAGCAGGATCTCACGAAAGTCCTGATCGGCTCGCACAAGAGCGGCAGCGATGTGCCGGAAGCTTACGAAAATCTGATTTATGACGCCCTCCGCGGCGATTCTTCCTTCTTCGCCCATTGGGATGAGGTCGAGTTGTCCTGGAAATGGGTGCAGCCGATCCTGGACGCCTATGCGGCCAACGAGGTTCCGCTGTACGAATATCCGGCGGGCAGTTTTGGTCCGCAAGCCGCCCATGAGCTGCTAGCCAAAGACGGCTTCGAGTGGTGGTTCGACCGGGAAAGCGAAGCCCCATCTGCAAGAGAAAACGCAGGGAAATCATCGGATCAAGAGCCTTTATCCGTCAAGTAACGGGGAGCACCAGCCTTTTCGCCCCGATAGTTCAAATCTGAACTTTACAAATTGGAGGGATTTGCGATGAAGTTTTTCGTTGACACAGCCAATCTGGAAGACATCAAAAAGGCCTATAAAATCGGCGTTTTGTCCGGGGTAACCACCAACCCTTCCCTGGTCGCCAAGGAAGGCGTCAAGTTTGAAGACCGTATCGCCGAAATCCTGCAGGCCATCTCCGACGTGGAATCCGTATCGGCGGAAGTGACGCCGGATGCGCTCACCGCCGAAGAGATGATCGCCCAAGCCGACGAACTGATCAAAATCAATAATCGGGATCCGCGGATTACGATCAAGCTGCCGATGACGATTGCGGGCCTCGAAGCGACCAAATATCTCGCTCAAAAAGGCGTGAAGACCAATGTAACCTTGATCTTCACCGTCAACCAGGCTTTGCTGGCCGCCCGTGCAGGCGCCACCTACGTATCGCCGTTCCTCGGCCGACTGGACGATATCTCGGAAGACGGCGTACAGCTGGTTGCGAAAGTAGCCGAGTTGTTCCGCATTCACGGGCTGGATACGCAGATCATCGCTGCCTCCGTTCGTCACCCGGACCATGTCACCCGCGTGGCTCTGGCCGGAGCGCATATCGCCACGATCCCGTACAGCGTCATCGAGCAATTGACGAGACATCCGCTTACGGATCAAGGACTGGAGAAATTCGCAGCCGACTGGAAGAACTCCGTGAAATGAAAGAAGAAATTCCCTATAAACACAAAGGATAGGTTTGGAGGTATATTCAAATGAAAAAGCAACAAATCGGGGTCATTGGCCTGGCTGTCATGGGCAAGAACCTCGCGCTGAATATCGAAAGCAAGGGCTTCTCCGTGGCCTTGTATAATCGTTCTGCCGAGAAAACCAAGGAGCTGCTGGAGGAAGCGCCGGGCAAAAATTTCGTCGGCACCTACAGTGTTGAGGAATTCGTGCAGGCGTTGGAAACCCCACGTAAAATTCTGATTATGGTGAAGGCCGGCAAGCCGACGGACGACACGATTAATCAGCTCATCCCTTATCTGGAAAAGGGCGACATCCTGATCGACGGCGGCAACGCCCACTTCCCGGATACGCAGCGCCGCAACAAGGAGCTGGAAGCCCAAGGTTTCCGTTATATCGGGGCCGGCGTATCCGGCGGCGAAGAAGGCGCGCTGAAGGGACCGGCGATCATGCCTGGCGGACAACGGGATGCCTATGAGCTGGTCGAGCCGATCCTGACGGCCATTTCGGCCAAAGTGAACGGCGACCCTTGCTCTACCTACATCGGTCCGGACGGCGCCGGCCACTATGTGAAGATGGTTCACAACGGCATCGAATACGGCGACATGCAGCTCATCGGGGAAGCCTACCAGTTGCTGAAAGATGTGCTGGGACTTGGCGTGGAAGAACTCCATGATATTTTCACCGAATGGAACAACGGCGAGCTGGACAGCTACCTGATCGAAATCACCGCCGACATCTTTGGCAAAAGAGACCCGGACACCGGCAAGCCGATGGTGGATGTTATCCTCGACGCCGCCGGACAGAAAGGCACCGGCAAATGGACCAGCCAAAGCGCCCTCGATCTCGGCGTACCGCTGTCCATCATCACGGAATCGGTGTTCGCCCGCTTCATCTCCGCGATGAAAGCCGAGCGTGTTGCCGCCAGCCAACGGCTGAATGGACCGGCCACCCAGCCGTACACAGGCGATAAACAGGCGTTCATCGAAGCCGTTCGCAAAGCGCTGTATGCCAGCAAAATCGCTTCGTACGCCCAAGGCTTCGCGCAGATGCGACTCGCTTCCGAGGAATACGGTTGGGATCTGAATTATGGTGCGATCGCGATGATTTTCCGCGGCGGCTGCATTATTCGCGCCCGCTTCCTGCAGAATATCAAGGACGCTTACGACCGCGATCCGGAGCTCAAAAACCTGCTGCTGGACGATTACTTCAAAGACGTCGTGGAGAACTACCAGGAGGCCTGGAGACAAGTGATTGCCACCGCCGTGACCCGCGGCATTCCGGTTCCGGCCTTCTCCTCCGCTCTGGCTTACTACGACAGCTACCGCTCCGAGCGGCTGCCGGCCAACCTGCTGCAAGCACAGCGCGATTACTTCGGCGCCCATACGTTCGAGCGCGTTGACCGGGAAGGCAGCTTCCATTTTCAATGGATGGATAAATAACGGGTTCGTCTTTGTCCGACGGCCGTTCATCTCATTATGAAGAAAGCCGCGAGATCTTCCTCGCGGCTTTCCGTTGTTTGAACCTTTCGTGTCCTTTTGTGAAATTAGGCAGGGACTTCGCAGGAAGTGATGGAATAGGGAGTAATCATCGAACTTGAAAGGAGCGTTATACGGATGGCTTACGCAGATCATTGTAATAGATCGAAAGAATCCCGGAATGAACTGGCTTCAAATCAAGCTAGGCTACAGAACTTGGAAAAGCCGGAACGAATACGCCAGCTTCCTCCTGAGCGGTTGTTGGATCTGTTGGCCCTAAAGGAAACAGACACCGTCCTTGACCTGGGGGCGGGAGGCGGATACTTCACCTTCCCCGCGGCACGCCGCACGGAGAACAAGGTTTACGCGGTCGATAATGATTCGTTCATGTTGGACATCCTGCAAGAACGCAGCCGAATCTATGAAACCCCACAGGTGGAGATTCTTGCAGGGGACTTGGAGCATGTCCCGCTGGCTTCGTCATCTGTAGATGCCGCGATCGCTTCGCTTATCCTGCATATTTTGGAAGATCCGGCAGCCGGAATAAAGGAAATACGGCGCGTGATGAAGCCCGGCGCCAAAGGACTCGTCGTGGAATGGCTGCATCCCCGTCCGGACGGCAAACCCGGACACCGCATATCGCTAACAGAGATGGAGCGTCTTTTGCAGCCATCTACCGTTTTGTCCGTGCGTCAATGGGCGGATACTTATTATTCCATTGTTTTCCAAAAATAGGTTGAACGAATACGGGAGGAACTGTACGCATCGGTGTCGAATCTTTACTAATCTCGACGAAACTGAGGAGTGAAAGTGATTGATCATCCTGAAAAACGATTGGGCTCCTTACCTGGAGGCCGAATTCGAGAAACCGTACTATTTGCAGCTGCGTAAATTTTTGGCGAACGAATATAGAACTAAGACGATTTATCCCGATATGTACGATATTTTCAACGCGCTTCATTATACTTCTTTCGCCGACGTCAAAGTCGTGATTCTGGGCCAGGACCCTTACCACGGGCCGGGGCAGGCGCACGGGCTCAGCTTCTCCGTCAAACCGGGCGTGAAAGCCCCTCCTTCCCTGCAAAATATGTTCAAGGAGCTGCGGGACGATTTGGGCTGCCGCATTCCCAATAACGGCTATTTGGTTCCGTGGGCGAAGCAAGGCGTACTGCTGCTCAACACCGTGCTGACCGTACAAGCCGAGACGCCGAATTCCCATAAGGATAGAGGCTGGGAAAATTTCACGGACAAGGTGATCGAAACGTTGAACCAAAAGCAGGATCCGGTCGTATTTTTGCTGTGGGGCAGCCATGCGCAGAAAAAAGCGGCGCTGATCACCAACCGCAACCATCACCTGATCAAAACGCCGCACCCCAGCCCGCTGTCCGCCCACCGGGGATTCCTGGGCAGCAAGCCGTTTTCGCGAACGAACCAATTTTTGCGTGCTAAAGGGCTGGCCGAAATCGATTGGCAGATTCCCGATTTGTAATCGGTGACTGAAAGGTGATTTCGCTTGGGACCCGAAAACCGTATTTTTGCCGCCATCGAGGAGCTGGAACGGAATTTGTTCGAGGAGTTGAATATCGCAAAAGCGCAACAGGGCATTCGGTAAAGGAATACGTGCGTAAGCGGCGGTTGTCCCAAGCTTTGGCCATGCTCAAGCACTCTAGCCGGAGCCTGAATGTTTTCCTGAAATAAACTCAAACGATGCTTCGGACCAATCCCCCGTCGATCCGCAGCGAGGCCCCGTTGATCGCAGAAGACAGCGGGCTGCTGAGATAGGTGACGAAATGGGCGATTTCCTCCGGCCGGATCAGGCGCTGGATGATCGAGGTCGGCCGGTTTTCGGCCATAAACTTCTTTTCCGCTTCTTCGATCGTCAACTGCTCGTTCGGGTAGAGCGTATTCAGCATCGTCTCAACCCCCTCCGTCAACGTCGAGCCGGGCATGACCGTATTAACCGTGACGGCGGTTCCTTTCGTCAGCTCGGCCAAACTGCGGGACAACGACAGTTGCATCGTTTTCGTGGCGCTATAATGCGCCATTTCCAGCGACGGCATGACCGCCGCTTCGCTGGCGATAAAGATGACCCGGCCTGTTTGCTTCTCCAGCATCCGCTTCAAGTACCCGCGGGCCAACCGGACCCCGCTCATCACGTTGACTTCAAAGAACCTGAACCATTCATCGTCGGGAATGTCAAAATATTCGGCGGGTTCGAAAATGCCGAGATTGTTGATCAAAATGTCCAGGTCCGGATGTTCTTCCATCACCTTGCGGCAGCCTTCCTCCGTGCCGAGGTCGGCGGCCGCCGGCTTCAGAACGGCAGCCGGATGCTGCGCCCGGATTTCCGCAATCACCTGCTCGACCTTCTCCGCGCTCCGGCCGTTGACGAGCACGGTCGCCCCTTCCGCCGCCAGCGAGGCGGCGATCGCTTTGCCGATGCCGGCCGTGGAACCGGTGACGAGCGCTATTTTCCCTTTCAATTGCAAATCCATGTTCAATACCTCCTCGGAAGTTCTCCATCAGTTATGTTATTATGCACCTTGGGGCTCAAAACGAACAGTACGCACTTTAAAGTAACATAAGCACATAGAAGTTCCTGACGTAAACCCATTTCTTTGTAAAAGGGGACAAAGGCATGAAGCATTTAGCCAACAGCCTTACTCTAAGCCGAATGATCCTTTCACTGCTGCTGATTTTGATGATGAACCGACCGATCCTTTTTATTATCACCTATTGCCTGGCCGGACTAACCGATGTGTTGGACGGGCAGATTGCGCGCAAAACGAATACGGCCAGCGAATTGGGGGCCAAGTTGGATTCGCTGGCCGATATGCTGATGTATGGCGTGATCGCTTCGGCGTTGATCATCTGGACGGGCGAAGGAATGAAGAGCGTATGGCCGTACCTGTGCATCGCCATCGCCATCCGAATCGCGGCGCTTCTCTTCGCCGCTTACCGCTATCGAACTTTAGCCATGATTCATACCCTGGGAAACAAGGCAACCGGACTAGTCGTATTTTTCGCTCCTTTGATGATATTTTCACCGCATTACGCCGCTTCGGCGTTTCGTATCGTATGTATCGTATCCAGTCTCGCCGCCGCGGAGGAACTATTAATCCATCTGACCTCTCGGGAGCTCGACTTGAACCGAAAAAGCTTCTTTAGGTCAAACCCTACTTCGCCCGACTGACCTGACTCCTACTCAGCCCATCCCTTCCGCCAGCGAAACCAGCTTGTTAACCGTCTTCCAATTGCGCACGGTGGCGGATGCGTCCAGCTTATGCATGTTGGCAGCCAGCTTGGAGTTCCGGACGCTGTCGGAGAACAGCAGATACACCTCCCTGCCAGCCGTGCGGAATTGCTCCTTCTCGTTCGCGTAGGGAGCAAAACGATCCAACGCTTCCGCCGAAGCCGATTCCGCCGCGGACACCTCCTCCGCCGTAAACGGGCAGCCTGCCGCCACGGCGCGCAGCTCTGACGCCGTTCTTAGCACGACCGGGACGTTCAGACCAAAATCCTGGCGGATGACCTGTTCCGCTTCAACTCCGCCATTTTGACGATATTTTTGCCGCCGACGTTAATGCCCCGCAGCAGCGCGATATGAATGGTCATGGCCGTCCGATTCCCCGCTAGTTTTACAACTTACACTTAGTTAGCCCGCTTTAGCTCAATAATCAGAAACTAAGCACTAGCGTTGCATTAAAGGTTTCAAGTTAAGCCAGCACCTTTTGGCGTTAGATCAACACTTGCCGTCCGGAAGCTTTGCACCATTATCCCATTTGATCAGGTAACAGGGAAACCGACAAGCCTCGGAGAAAGGGAAGAAAATATTGGGGGTTTAGACTGCAGCAAAATCACAGTATTTTCGTTTCAACTGCCTCTTGTCATGGATCTCCACCCCGGTCTGCTGCACTTCTCCTAGCCCCCGACCTTTACTCCCTTAACGAAAGGGATAATCGTGCAAAGCAGCATGCAGAGACAACAAGACTCGAACCCACTTCATCCGCCGAAAACCCGGCATATAGGCTTAACAGGAAGCCATGTATCGAAATAACTGGAAAAAGTCATGTTAATTTTAATTAAACTGGCAGATTTTCACTAGACAAGTATCTATTATCTCTTGAACCGAACCAATAGAAAAAAGCCCTATCCTAAGGATTAATTTCTTGCCTAAAGCCACAGGAGATAACCTATCAGTCGATGACTATGGCAGTTCAAATGATAAACCTTCGATCCAGATTTTCCGTAAACGTCTTGAGGGTATTCGCCAGTTGATGCTCGTAATACGGCAAATCTTTCAATACTTCCGCCCTGATTACGCGGACTTGGGTAAATTTATGTTTGTAAATTTGGTTATGATTTTCGATAAAATAACTGCGGCATCGCTGCACCCCGTAGTCCTCGACAGCATCCAAAAAAGCGGCCGTTCGTGATCCAACAAGCCACTGGAATAACTTTTGAGGATTTGGAAGAAATTCCGGTTTAATAGGTAGAGCGTCTTCGTTAAAACAGGATGCTTCACGTTATATTTCCGAGCAGGTAAAACAGCCTGGTAAAATAAATCTTCAACCTGTCTTCCAGGTCGCTGCTGAAGGCAATTTCCTGATATTGATTTTGATCCACCACAAAAAAGCTGATGAAATGGGAATTTAAAAAGAGATTTTTATACTTGGAGAATAAGTCCCTTAAATAGAAATGATCCTGCTTATCGATCTCGTCAATCACGAGGATCAACTGATACCCCTCTTCTTTCGCCAGCCGCCTTTATAGGTCCGACAATCGATAGCGTCATGCGCATCCTGGCGGCGAATCCGGGCCTCGACCCGAGCAACCTGCAAATCGGGCAGGTCCTCTGCATCTTTTTTGATATATATATGTATTTTTATAGAAACTTTACTGTTAATTATAGAAGATAAATACATTTTTGGGTATATTGTGAATAGGGCGATGTTTTTATTACCCTCTATCCCCAGTCAGCGCGTCCTCCACTCTTTCCTGAAGGCGAGGTGAACGGGCTGTTTTTTGTCTATCGCTAAGGCACGTTTGTTTTTACTAGAATCACTCAAAAGGAGGATGAAATCGGCTATGGGCAAATGGATGAAGAAAAGCGGAGCTTTGTCTTTCAGTTTTTTGTTAGCGCTTACAGGTTATTGGAGCTCTTTTGCTCCCGCCGCGAACGCGGCGGCATCCGATTACAATTACGCCGAGGCGCTGCAAAAATCGATTTATTTCTACGAATCGCAGCGTTCCGGCGATCTCCCGGATAACAACCGCGTGGAATGGCGCGGCGACTCCGGGCTCCAGGACGGGGCGGATGTCCACCATGATCTGACGGGAGGATGGTACGATGCCGGGGACCACGTCAAATTCGGATTTCCCATGGCTTCGACCGCGACGATGCTCGCCTGGTCCGTTTATGAGTACAGGGAAGGATATGAACAGTCCGGCCAACTCGAAGAAATTTTGGACAACATCCGGTGGGCAACTGATTATTTCATGAAAGCCCACACGGCTCCAAACGAGCTGTACGGCCAGATTGGGAACGGCACCGCGGACCACAACTGGTGGGGTCCGGCGGAAGTCATGCCGATGCAGCGTCCGGCCTACAAAATCGACACCGCCCATCCCGGCTCCGATCTGGCCGGGGAGACGGCCGCCGCGCTTGCCGCTTCTTCGATTATTTTTCGGGACAGCGATTCGGCTTATGCGGACAAGCTGCTTCGGCATGCGAAGGAATTGTACGATTTTGCCGACCAATATCGCGGGAATTATTCCGACAGCATCACCGATGCCAAACAGTTCTACAACTCTTGGAGCGGATACGCAGATGAGCTAAGCTGGGGCGCCGTTTGGCTGTACTTGGCGACGAACGATCAAGCCTACCTCGACAAAGCCGTCGCCGCCAGCAAGCTTTGGGGCACCAATCAACAAGGCGATTGGGACTATAAATGGACGCATGCCTGGGACGACAAGCATTACGGCGCGCAATTGCTGCTGGCCCGGATCACCGGCGATGCCAAGTTCGTTCAGTCGACGGAACGAAACATGGAATTCTGGACGACCGGGGTTGCAGGAACGGGAGAACGCGTCACGTATACGCCGGGCGGTCTGGCCCATCTCGATCAATGGGGCGCGCTGCGTTATGCCGCCAACCAGGCGTTTCTCGCTTTTGTGTATTCCGATTGGGTGAGCGATCCCGCGAAGCAAAAAAACGCGCGTTCATTCGCCGAAAAGCAAATTTTGTACATGCTTGGCGACAACCCGCGGAACAGCAGCTACGTGATCGGATTCGGCAACAATCCGCCGCAGCACCCGCATCACCGCACTTCCCACGGTTCCTGGGCCGACAGCCAAAACGTGCCGGAGAATCACCGCCACATCCTGTACGGCGCACTCGTCGGTGGTCCTTCCAGTACCGATGCTTACACCGATTCCATCGGGGATTACGTCTCCAATGAAGTTGCGACCGACTATAACGCCGGCTTCACCGGCGCTTTGGCCAAAATGATGATCCTGCACGGCCAGGGCCGGCAGCCTCTCCCCACGTTCCCCGCTCCGGAGACGCGCGAGGATGAAATGTTCGTCGAGGCTTCGGTCAATGCCAGCGGCAGCAATTTCGTGGAAATCCGCGCACTGCTGAACAACCGCTCCGGCTGGCCGGCGCGCGCCAGCGAAAATCTGTCCTTTCACTACTACCTGGATCTCAGCGAAGCGATCGAAGCCGGTTACGGTCCCGAGGACATTACCGTGACGGCTGGAGGCTACAATCAAGGAGCAACGGTATCCGAGCTGCGGCCGTATGATGCGAACAATCATATCTATTACACAACGATTGACTTTTCCGGGACGCGCATTTATCCCGGCGGCCAATCCGCTTTCCGCAAGGAAGTGCAGTTCCGCATCGCCGCGCCGCTGAACACGAACTTCTGGAACAACGCCAATGACTTCTCGTTCCAGGGCGTGGCCACAGGCGGAGCGGCTCCGGTGAAAACACCGTATATGCCGGTGTTCGACGCCGGGGTACTTGTATTTGGAGAATTTCCTGCCGGGGGCGGAAATCCGGGAGAACCGACGGTACCGGCGGCGCCACGGAACGTCAAGGCCGTGGCCGGCGACGGCACTGTGCAACTGTCCTGGAACGCAGTCAGCGGGGCCGAAGATTATGTGATCAAAAGATCGATAACCGGTGGCGGCCCTTACGAGACCGTCGGAACATCGGACGTACCGGGCTTCACCGACGCTGGGCTCGTTAACGATACGACGTATTATTACCTCGTTGCCGCTAGGAACAGCGTCGGGGAGAGCGTCTCTTCGGCTCAAGTCAGTGCCAAGCCGCACACGACCCCGATTCCGTCGGACAGCGATTTGAAGGTTCAGTATCGCACGAATGACACGAACCCCGGCGACAATCAGATCCGGGCGCAATTCCGGATCGTCAACGATGGGGAGGAACGCGTGGACCTCAAGGATGTGAGGCTGCGTTATTATTTTACGGTCGACGGCGACAAACCCCAGCAGTTCCATTGCGATTATGCGGCCATCGGCAGCGGCAATGTGAACGGCAGCTTCGCGAAGCTGGACGAGGGCTTGCCGGGGGCCGACTATTATCTGGAGGTATCCTTCGACCCCGGTGCGGGCAGTCTGGCCCCCGGCACGGACAGCGGAGAAATTCAGGTTCGCTTCAATAAGACGGACTGGTCGAATTACAGCGAATCGGACGACTTTTCTTATGATGGGACCAAAACTTCGTATGTCGATTGGGAGCGCGTTCCGGCGTATTTGAACGGCACACTGGTTTGGGGACTTGAACCTTAAGCGATATTCAAGAAATAGAGAGTTGTCCAAATTATCCAGGCCCGGCACTTTTTCTGCCGGGCCGTTTTCAATTCACTTCAACGTCCGCTTCAAAAACTCCCGTGTCCGCTCCGTCTTCGGTTCATTGAAGATCTGCTCCGGCGTTCCCTCCTCGGCGATCACGCCCTGGTCCATAAACACAACCCGGTCGGACACCTCCCGAGCGAACTCCATCTCATGGGTGACGACGATCATCGTCAGTCCGGAGAAGGCCAGCTCCTTCATCACCTTCAGCACCTCGCCCACCATCTCGGGGTCCAGCGCCGAGGTCGGCTCGTCGAACAGCAGCACGTCCGGGTCCATGGACAAGGCGCGGGCGATCGCCACCCGCTGCTTCTGTCCGCCGGAGAGCTGCTTCGGCTTGGCGTGAATATATTGCTCCATGCCAACATCCCGCAAGTATTTCATGGCGATCTCGGTGGCCGCTTCCTTGGAGCGCTTCAGCACCTTGACTTGGCCCACGACGCAGTTGCTGAGCGCGTCATGATTGTTGAACAGGTTAAACTGCTGAAAAACCATCCCCAAATGCCGGCGATACGACGAGACCTTGTGCGTATCCCCCAGGATATTGGTGCCGTTGTAGACAATCTCCCCGCCGCTTGGCTTCTCCAGCAGATTGATGCAGCGGAGCAGCGTCGATTTGCCGGATCCGGAGGAGCCGATGATGCTGACGACCTCCCCCTTGCTGACCGACAGATTGATATCCTTCAGCACCTCGTGGGTACCGAAAAATTTGCTCAAATGCCGAATTTCGATGACCTTTTCCATCCTCACTCCTGCTTTCTGCTAGCGCTGCAGCGTATAACTTTCGGGGCCGTCCAGCCTCTTCTCGATACGCTGTAAAATCTTCGTTACGGTCAACGTCATGACCAAATACAACAGGCTCGCGACAAAAAACGATTCGAAAAACCGGAAGTTGTTGCCGGCAATCGATTTGGTCATGAAGAACAACTCCGATACAGAAATCACGTTCAATACCGAGGTATCTTTGATGTTGATAATAAACTGATTGCCCGTCGCCGGCAAAATATGGCGGATGACCTGCGGCAGCACCACATTCCGCATCGTCTGCCAATGCGTCATCCCGATGGCGTGGGCCGCTTCGAACTGCCCTTTGTCCACCGAATAAACGCCGCCCCGGACGATTTCGGCCATATAAGCTCCCGTATTGATCGAGACGATAAAGACAGCCGCAAACATCCGGTCCATATCGTAGTTGAACAGCATGGACGAGCCGTAGAAAATCGCCATCGCCTGAACGATCATCGGCGTGCCGCGGAAGCATTCGATGTACACGGTCAGCAGACCGTTGACAATCTTGAGCAGCCAGCGCTGAATTCCCCGTTCCGGGAGCGGAATCGTGCGGACCACGCCGGCCAGGAGACCGATGACCGCACCGATGATCGTACCGATCAGTGAGATGTACAAAGTGACCGCCGCTCCGCGCAGAAACATCGGCCAGTTATCGGAGATAATTTGGATCATCCACTCGTAAGTCATTTGCTTTCCTCCCGCACCGCATAAAACCGACTGCAATCCCGCTGCAGCCGGCTTATGACAGATGCTTTAATTAATTTGCCGCAGGTTGGTTCTTGATGGCGTCGTTCATGATCGCGGCCCGTTCATCTTCGGAAATGCCGGCCAGGATCTCGTTGATTTTCTCCGTCAGCTCGCTGCCTTTCTCCACTCCAACCGCGATAGCCGTGTCATCGTCCGAGGTGGTGAAGCCTTCCTCGAATTCGATGTACGCGAAATTCCCGTTGGCCGCCGCAGCGCTCACGCCTTCTGGAAGCTCCGAGACGTAGCCATCAATGGCCCCCGATTCCAGGGCGACGCGCATCGCCGGGAAGTCGTCCATGGCCGGCTGCTTGTTGACACCGTTAATCTGGTCGATGACCGAGTAGTGGAACGTGTTCAGCTGGGCTGTGATTTTCGCGCCGCTGAAGTCCTGGATAGAAGTGGCGTTTTCATAGGAGCTGCCTTTTTTTACGACCATAACCAGGTTGGATTTATAGTAGTTATCCGAGAAATCGATCGTCTTCTTACGCTCCTCCGTCGGGGACATCCCCGCGATGATGGCGTCGATCTTGCCGGACGTCAGCGCCGGAACCAGACCGTTCCATTCGGTCTTGACGATGACCAGCTTCTTGCCGAGGCCGTCGGCGATTTTCTTGGCGATTTCCACGTCGTAGCCGCCTGCGTATTCCGCGCTGCCGTCAATCGGAACGCCGCCGTTCACATCTCCGCTTTGCGTCCAGTTAAACGGAGGATACCCCGCTTCAAGCCCTACCTTGAACGTATTATCGTCTTTGCTGCCGGAGCTGCACCCCGCGAGGATCAGAATCGCCGACAACAGCATCAGGATAGATAAGGACCAGGTTTTTCTCATTTTTCTTCACGCTCCATATAGATTAATCGATGATCACAGAAACAAAAAAACGGCTTCGGGTATACTCCGAGGCCGTTTGCCGGGTTCATTTCCGTTCCGACACCCACTTTCCCCTCGACGAGATAGCACAACTTGATAGATCGGGTCATCCATCAAGACAGTCCTGCAGCTCTTAACTGCAGACCCAGCAGCGTACAGTGAGCCTGCACCCCGCTTCGGCGACATTTCCTTCTCCCCGACCTCTTCGCTTGCTCAAGCTCCGCCGGAAACTGTTAAATATCGCGCCTCTACCTCACCATGAAGAACGTGAGGTCTGATTCAATTTGTTTGTAGGATACAATATGAACTCTATTCTGTCAAACTAACATAGGGTGGGAATGATAGGAAAGGTAGGGTTGGCCGCGTCTCCAGCCCCCAGCCTCCAGCCCGTTGACAAGGAAGGAACCTTCGTTTATCATCTAATTACATTTATATCTAATTAGATATTAGACTAATTTATTTCTGTTCAGGAGGGAACGATGATGACCATTTCGCGCACGCCTTTGCCGGAGAACGTACTGCGCAATTTTTTCACGGAAACAGGGACTTTAAAACATCTGCCCGCCCAGCTCAAGAAGAAGCTGATCGTCCTGGAGCATTTGGCCGCCGGTCTGGAGTCCGGACGAAGCTACACCGAACCCGAGATTAACGCGTATATCCGAGCATTTGACGAGGATTATGCCACGATTCGCCGGGAATGGATCATCCATCGCTTCATGAGCCGGGAGTTGGATATCTACACTTTGAATCCGCCGGAGCAGTGGAAGCGATGGGATGAACTGCAATAGCGGGACGTTTTTTTTCCGGAAGAAAAGGGAATAACCAATAGGGTACACCTATCCTAAGGGGGATTCCCTGATGAAGTTGACGCCGGCACAGCGCATCCAGCTGCATGAGTTCAACAATCTGACCAAGACGTTAAGCTTCAATATGTACGACGTCTGCTACACCCGGACCAAAGAGGAACGCGAAGCCTATATCGCCTATATCGACGACCAATACAACTCCGACCGCCTGACGAAAATCCTCAGCACCGTCTCCGAAATTATCGGCGCTCATATTTTGAATATCGCAAACCAGGATTACGTTCCACAGGGGGCCAGCGTGACCATGCTGATCTCCGAGGGCCCTGTGGTGGAGGTGCCCACCGAGTCGTTTGACGAATCCCCCGGTCCGTTGCCGGATTCCGTTGTGATGCAGCTCGACAAGAGCCATATCACCGTGCATACGTATCCCGAATACGATCCGAACGAGAGCATCAGCACATTTCGCGCGGACATCGACGTATCGACCTGCGGGGAAATTTCGCCGCTGAAGGCGCTGAATTACCTGATCCATTCCTTCGAGGCGGACATCATGACGATTGATTACCGCGTTCGCGGGTTCACCCGGGACATTAACGGCCACAAGCTGTTCATCGATCATGATATCAGTTCCATCCAGAACTACATTCCCGACGCAGTCATCGAGCAATACCAGATGATTGACGTCAATGTATATCCGGAGCATATTTTCCATACCAAATGCAAGCTGAAGCAGTTTGACCTCAACAACTATTTGTTCGGGTATACGAAGGACGAGCTGACTCCCGAGGAGCAGAAGACGATTACCGCGATGCTCGTGACCGAGATGGATGAAATTTTCTATGGCAAAAATATCGCCTCCGGTTCGTTGGGAGACACGGTGTAAAAATCAAACAGCCCTTGCCGTCCGGCGAGGGCTGTTCTATGAATTTTAAAATGCGATCTAAGGCGGCAGCTTACTCGTTTAGCGCCGCTTTCAGAGCTTCAAGATTTTGGCGCATCAATGCCACATAGTTGCGGCCAGCCGCTTCGTCTTCCGCCGTCAGCCCTTCGATCGGATTAAGCACGGCCGTCTTCGCCCCGATTTCCCGGGCGATGGTCTCGGCTACTTTGGAGGAGACCAGCGTCTCGAAGAAAATCGTCTTCACCTGATGTTCTTTGGCGAACTTCACAATCTCCGTCATCTGCTCCGCCGACGGCTCCTGGTCAGGAGACAACCCGGCGATCGGCACCTGGGTCAGTCCGTACTCTCGGGCCAAGTAACCAAACGCGGCATGCTGCGTAATGAAGTCCTTCCGTTTGGCGTTCGTCAACCCCTCAGCGAACTCCCGATCGAGCTGTTCAAGCTGGGCGGCGTAAGCGTCGGCGTTTTGTTTGTAATCGGCCGCATGCTCGGGGTCGGCTTTGGCCAAGGCAGCTTCAATGCTGCGAACTTCTTGGACCGCAAGCGCCGGCGACAACCAGACATGCGGGTCCAGCCCGCCATGGTCATGGTCGTGGCCGTGGTTGTGACTGTGGTTGTGACTGTGCTCAGCCTCATGATCATGATCGTGACCATGCTCATGCTCATGCTCATGGTCGTGGTCATGTTCATGGTTGTGCGCAGCTTCCCCGGCGTCGGCATCGGCATCCGAGGCAGGTTCCTTCCCGTCGGTATGCCCTTCTTCGTTGTGTCCGTGCTCCTCTTCTTCTCCGCCTTCCAGCAACGTGATCCCTTCGCTCGCTTCAACGATCACCAGCTTGCCGCTCGCAGCGGAGGCTTCCACCTGCTCCAGCCAGCTCTCCATCCCGGCACCGTTAACGATGAGCAGATCGGATTCCGCCAGCTTGCGAATATCCTGGGGACTGGGCTCCCAATCGTGAGGCTCCACGCCGCCGGGAACCAGCAGCTCCACTTGCGCCAGATCGCCGGCAACCTGCCGCGTAAATTCATAGATCGGGTAGAAGCTCGTTTGAATTTGCAGCGAACGTTCCCCCGTTCCTGTTCCTCCGTTGCCGCCCGCTGCACCTGCGGATTTTTCAGCATTTGCTGAATCGGCCGCATTCCCTCCGGCCTGTCCTCCGCAGCCGGCAAGCACCAACATCAAGCTCAGGCCGATTGCAGCGGCCGTCCGTTTAACCTTTCGTATCTTCATCCTTGTTTCTCTCCCTTATTTCAAGATCATCTCCCGCCGTCTTGGACAGGCAAATCTACATTAAGTTCCTCATGACTTCGCACAGCGCGGGGATTGCCCCGCCCGTTTCTCCGCGCCCATCCGCTCCGGATCTTCTGCGCCGAGATGCCGGCCAGCAAAAACAGCAGCAAGATCAGCGCAATCGTACCGCCGGGCGGCATATCCAGATAATAGGAGGCGGTTAACCCGCTGAATATCCCCGTTAACCCCGCCGCAACCGATATAGCGATCGCTGTGACAAACCCCCGGGCGAGCCGGAGGGCAAGCGAGGCTGGCAGGACGATCAGCGAGGACACCAGCAGGACACCGACGACTGGAATCGCCGCCGCTACCGCCATCCCGGTGAACACCGCGAAGGAGAAGGACAGCCACTTCACCGGGACTCCGCCGATCCGGGCCGTCTCCTCGTCGAAGGTCAAGCTGTACAGCGGTCTCCGCAGGATCGTGAAATACGCGGCACCAACCAAAGCCACGCCCGCCATCAGCACCAACTGGGTGTCGCTCACCGCCACGATCGAGCCGAAGAGGTAGGAGCTGAAGCTTTGACTCAGGCTGCTTCGGAGGCTCATCAGCACAACAGCAAGCGCCAGCCCCGAGGTCATGACGATCGCGACCGGCATCTCGCTGTAAGCCCGGTAGCTCTGGCGCAACTGCTCAATCAACAGCCCGCCGAGGATCGCCGCTCCGAAGCCAGCTACGGCCGGATTCCAGCCCAGCACTGCCCCGAGCGCTACGCCGGCAAGCGAGACGTGGGACAACGTATCGGCCATCAGGGCCTGTCGCCGCAGCATCAGGTAGACGCCAATCACGGGGGCGATGCTCCCGATTAAAGCACCGGCCCAAAACGCACGCTGCATGAACGCGTAGTCAAACATTGCCATTCCTCACTTTCCTGCTGCTCCAGGGTAATCAGACGATCCAGCACTGCCTCCATCTCCTCCGCGCCATGGGTGACCATGATGACCGTCAAGCCGTGTTGGTCCGCCATGTGGCGCATCAGCTCATAAAATCCTTGCCGGCTCTGCCGGTCCATCCCCGTCGTCGGTTCGTCCAGAACCAGCACCTGAGGTTCCCCAGCTAAGGCGCGGGCGATGCAGATGCGCTGCTTCTGACCGCCCGACAGCTCGCCGATCTTCCGGTAGCGGTGCTCCCACATGCCCACCTGCCTCAAGCTTCGTTCGATAAGCTGCTGCTCCTCCGCCCCCATCCGCCGAAACAAGCCAAGCCGGGGATAACACCCCGATTTCACCAGCTCCAGCACCCGGCTGGGAAACCCGCTGTTGAATGCGGCAACCTGCTGCGGGACATAACCCACGTTCAATCGGCCGTTAACCCGCATCGCTTCGTTGATCCAGACCTCCCCGCTCCACGGCTTCAGCAAGCCGAGCAGCAGCTTCAGCAGCGTCGTCTTGGCCGCACCGTTCGGGCCGGTAATGCCAACAAACTCGCCGACCTCAATGTCGAGGGACACCCCGTCAACCACCGGTTTATCCCCATAACCAAACACCACGTTTTTCATCGTTGATAAAATCATAGAATCCCTTCTTTTTTCTAAAGCGTAATTATTACGATTAATTGAGACGACAGATTGCCCTTGAACGTACCAAAACTTCCTTATCGCGTCTCCCGATGAATCGTATATTTACGCAGACGCGGCGAATATTTCCGCAGCTCCAGCCGTTCAGGATGCGTCTTTTTATTTTTCGTTGTCGTATAGTTGCGATCTCCGCATTCCGTGCAAGCCAGCGTAACCACTACTCTCACGTGTTTCCCTCCTTCTATTTATACGGCGTCCGCCGATCCTTCCGGCGAAATCCAAGGCAGGGGGTTCGGGAAAGCCGCCCAATCCAGCTGCATTTCTTCCTCGTCAAGCAGACAGGCGTCCAGCTCGCGTTCGATCCCGGAGCGGTCCATCTCAATTCCGATAAACACCAGCTCGTTGATCCGGTCGCCCCAAGTATCGTCCCACCGGAGCCGCAGCTCGGGCTCCTCGGCAAACAGCTCCTCCCGCTGCGATTCAGGCAGTGAGGCGAGCCAATAGCCGGCCGGACCAAATTGAATCGACGGCCCTGCCTGACTCAAGTTCGCCGCCACATCGTGATCCGCCGCGATCCAGGCCAGACCTTTCGCCCGCACCACTTCCTCCGGCCACTCGCTCATAAAACGCGCTAACCGCTCCGGATGAAACGGCCGTCTCCGCCGGTAGACAAACGAACCGATACCGTACTCCTCCGTTTCGGGCGTATGGCTGTCCATCTGCAGCTCCTGGATCCAACCCGCTGATTGGCTGGCTTGCTCGAAATTGAACAACCCTGTGTTCAGGATTTCCTGCGGATCGACGCGGCCCATAGTTGAACGGATCAGCTTGGCCGTTGGCTGCAGCTTCCGCAAGACTCCCTCCAGCTCGCGGAGCTCCGTCTCATCAACCAGGTCACATTTGTTCAGAATCAGAATATCGCATGTCTCGATCTGATCGATCAGCAGATCCACCACATCGCGGGTATCCCCGTCGCCCGCCGACTGCCCGCGTTCCAATAATGTGTCGCCGGAGGAGAAGTCATGCCAGAACCGGTAGGCATCCACCACCGTGACCAGACAATCCAGCTTGGCCAGGCTCGTCAAATCAATCCCCGACTCTTCATCCGCATAAGTAAACGTTTGGGCGATCGGCACCGGTTCACTGATGCCCGTCGACTCGATCAATATGTAATCGAACCGCCCCTCTTCCGCCAGCTTCTGAACCTCTCTTAGCAAATCATCGCGAAGCGTGCAGCAAATGCAGCCGTTCGACAGCTCCACGAGCTTCTCCTCCGTCCGGGATAAACTGCCCCCGGCACTGATCAGATCCGCATCGATGTTGATCTCGCTCATGTCATTGACAATCACGGCTACCTTCAAGCCCTGGCGATTGCTCAGGACATGGTTGAGCAGCGTCGTTTTGCCCGAGCCCAAATATCCGCACAACACCGTCACCGGAATCCTGCGTGTTGATGATTCGTTCACGTTAGCCCAACTCCTTTCTTTATTTAGACCGATTCGCGCATCACTCTGATTTCGGCCTTATTCGTAATTATTACGATTAATAATCCATACTATATCTTCCTCCCTGGGCTTTGTCAACTGAAAAACCGGTAAACAACTCACCCTGGCGAAGATTCGGTGAAGGCGGGGAGAACCTGTCGGGGGAACAAAATTAGCGGATATAGGCGTCTACACCGGATTCATCCGGACTTGACGATCCGCTGCGAACAATCTCTACATACACGCGGTTCGGTACGCAGATAATCGTTTCACCCGGCCGGGAGATGAAGCCCATCTGCATGGAGATTTTTTTCGGGCAATCCGCGTAGATCATCTGGATCCCTCCGTTAAAGACGCTTAAGGTATTGTTGCCGTATTCGGTGTGGATCTCGATCGTCTCCTCCCCGCCGCCCAGCGGCACGCTGCGATACGGATTGCCGTCCACCTGGATCTCGGCGCGAAGGGTGGCCGGATCCACCATCTCCCGGCTCTCCAAGCCCTGGCGGATGAGAAGCCACGCCGAGCCCAACACAACCAGGATCACAATCAGCAGGACGTCGCCACGTTTGATTTTGAGCATCTGTATCCTCCTATTTCTGCATTAAACGTAATGTTTACGAATAGGCATATCTTATGAATTTACTTCCTTCTTGTCAATGATCCATTTCGGTGACGGGCCGCTGGATCTCGTGCTGATCGGTTATCGTCTCCCCGCACGAATGATCCCCGAGGAATGGGCTTTGCTCCACCCTTAGGCGCGTCACGGGTCCCAAGCGCCAAAAAGGCCGTTTCTCCGCATCGGCGATAGATGCGGGGAACGGCCCCTTTTTCGTTTCTCTATTATTTCTGGTTTTGGCTGACCACGAGGTCTACGAGAATATCGAGTTGCTTCTCCAGATTCAATCCGTCCACCATCCAGAACTCCTTATAGTTGAGCAGATACACGTGGTTCTTCTGAACCGCAGGGATGTTCTTCCATACCGGTCCGTTCATGACTTCCTCTGCCCGTTCCTTCCCGCCGTCCGGCTCATACACGGTCATGAACATGTGGTCCGCGGCATACTCCGGAACCACCTCCAGCGAGATATCTACGCCCGTGGTCGGGAACACCTCTTTCTCGATCTTCTCCTGCGGCTTGAGGCCGAACATTTCATACAGGTTGTAACCGGCATCCCGCGTTTTGTTCCACACCCAGAAGTTCTTCGCCCAGATCGAATAAGTCCCGACGGTTTCGTCCGGTCCGATGATCTCGCTGAGCTTGGCTTTCGCGTCTTCGGCTTTTTGCTTATACCGGGCAATGAAATCCTCCGCTTGCTGCTCGCGGCCGAGCATTTCGCCAACCGTCTTCACTTCCTCCAGCGGATCAATGCCTTCCCAACCCGCAGTCGCAAGCGTGACAACCGGAGCGATTTTCTTCAATTGCTCGACGATATCGGCCGGAGTGTAAGTAGGGACAATGATCAAATCCGGTTGAAGCTCCAGCACCTTCTCGACGGAGATATCGCCGATGTTTTCCACGCCTTCCAGCTCTTGGTTGAGCAGCACCGAGTTCTCCAGAGCAAGCGACCCCGCCCCGATCGGCTTCACGCCCAAGGCAAGCAGGTCACCCAAGTGCGTAATCGATACGATCCGCTGCGGATCCGTCGGGATCTCCACCTCTTGCCCGGTGAAATCCTTATAGAGCTTCGTTCCGGCTTGTCCCTCATCCGTCTTGTTCGTTCCGTTGCCGGATGGCGTGTTGCCCGCTGCGCCATTGTTGGAAGCAGCCGTATCGTTGGACGCATTGCCTGTATTCCCGCCATTTTGGCCGCAAGCCGCAAGGACGACCGTCAGCAACAGAACCGCTGCCAAAGTGAGAAAGCGATGTTTGAACATCTTCATCTGTCTTGTTCCCCCAATTTTTTCATTGATAATGATTATCATTATACAAAGAGCAAACTAAATAATCAATCTTCCGCGCAAAAAATAAAAGGACCTTCCCAAGCCATCACCCGGATAACTTGGAAGGTCCCGTATTCAGTTGCTTCTCTGCCGATTTACTCTCTAATGATGGTAATCCAGCCGTCCGCGTCGAAGTCCACCGTTGCACCAAGCGCTTCCGTCAGGAATCGCAGCGGCACATAGGTTGAGCCGTCCTGATGCACAAACACAGGCTGACTAAGCTGTACCGTCTTTCCATCCACCGTCGCTTGCTTGGCGCCGACCTGGAGGACAATCTCTTTGCCCGTCAGGTCGTCAATGACAACCAATTGATTGGAACCCGGCGCCCATTTGACCTCGGCGTCAAGCTGCTCGGACAAGTAACGCAGCGGTACGAAAGAAGTACCGTTCTTCGTGATCACCCCGTAATACTCACTTTGGGAATCCAGGACAACCTGCTTATATCCCAAGTTGAGATCTTCCTTCAACCATTTGTACAGCGGGGCGACATCCTGAAAATTGCGCAAAATTTGTCCCGGAGTCGGCTCCGATTCGGTGACGTCGATCACGCCTGCACGCGTATCCACTTGATCCATCGTTACCGTCCCGCCGATGTTCCACATTTCGCTGTCGCTGCGAACCTGGATCGCCGAGATCGGAAGATCTTCCGCAGCCGGGAGCGCGACATTTAATTCCATCGCCTGTTTGCGAATATTCAGCTTGCTGTCAAAATAAAGATCCAGCTTCAACACGGTATCTTTACCAAATACGGTCGCCAGTTCCGGCGTATCCGCGAACAATCCGGCTACCTCTTTGTCATAAGAGGCAAGCAGTTCATCGATCGCTTGTTTCAGTTCCGTATACAGCTCATCGATCGCTTGCTTCTTCGTCTCTTGCGCCAATTCCGGCGTGATTGCAGCCTCCTCGGGAAGGTCGCCCAATGTGTTCAGGAACGGCGTCAACAAATCGTAGTAGCCCGCGATCAAATCCTTGAGCCCTTGCTCATCCTTCACCGCACTTGCGAGGAACGGCTTGAACAGCCCGAACAGCTCGTCGCCCCGCACCTCCGCATGCAAATTCGTCAGGCTCAGCGATTCCCCGTTCACCTGCGACGAGGTTTGCTTCACGGTCAACACCGATGGATTCGGGAAATGCTTCAGTACGAATTCCGCAAGTTTAACGGAAAGCTCCTGTGCCCCGGCCTCCATAGAGCTCATATCCGGTAAGCCCGGAACGACCGATGGCTGCTGGGATATGTACAATGGCTGCTTTGCGCCTTCAACCTGGAGCGCAAGGCCCTTGTCATCCATGGAGAAGAGGAACGGAATGTTCTCTCCCTTCAACCCAACGGAGCCTTTCATAGAGACATGTTTCGTATCCTGCACCTTGGCGCTGTC
Source organism: Paenibacillus phocaeensis (assembly GCF_900021165.1). Lineage (GTDB taxonomy): Bacteria > Bacillota > Bacilli > Paenibacillales > Paenibacillaceae > Fontibacillus > Fontibacillus phocaensis. Next base: position 102,912 of record NZ_FCOQ01000033.1, read on the forward strand.
GATATTCAGAGAAAATGAATTAATGAGATCAATTGCTTTTTGGTCTTCCGCAGTCAGGTTAGCGGATGGCGCCGGAACCAACTTAACGGTCACCGTCTGCTTCGATTCGCTGCTGGTCGTCTTCGCGCTGCTGGCCAGCGCCTTGGCCACGTCAAACCCGCCGACGGCCTGGCATCCGGTTAGCGCCACCAGCATCAGCGCCAGCGGAATGGCCAGCCATTTGATTTTTCGCATGGTATCCCCTCCATTAGTTAATCTCTTCCATTATCGGATAGATCGTCGGGTTTGTGAACTGAAATTCCTTAATTTCGTTAAAAAATATCATCTGTTCGTTCCCATCCCTCTCTTTCCCTGCGAGATAAATATGCTATAATGGAGTTTGTGCCTAGGGCCTTGGTCCTTTCAGGCATTTGAATTGAAGAAGAAGTCCATGCCATCCCTTGAGGGGCATGGGAGAGGTTCGTGAACTCCCTCTATAAAAAACTATAAATGCCCTGCCTTGATTTGGCGGGCTCTTTCGCGCTTGCACGCTCGATGACCTTGATCCGAGCTGCTTGCGTCAGGAGCACCCTGCCGGTTGAACGGGCTTGTTTTTTTGTGACCAGTTCAAGAACTCTCTTTCTTCTAATCCGAATGGGCCGGGAATCTGCGTTTTCCCGTTTCAGTAATTAAAGAAGACGGAGGGTTTTTTTATGCTTAAACACGAAAAAGCGGTTGTCGTATTCAGCGGCGGTCAAGACAGCACCACCTGCTTGTTCTGGGCGATCCAGCAATTCGGCGAGGTCGAGGCTGTCACTTTTGACTATGGTCAACGCCATAAGCTGGAGATCGACTGCGCGAAATCGATTGCGACCGAACTCGGGATCAAGCATACCGTGCTGGATATGAGCCTGCTCGGTCAATTGACGCAAAACGCGTTGACGCGCAGCGACATCGCCATCGAACACCAGGAAGGCGAACTGCCCAGCACGTTTGTGGACGGCCGCAATCATCTCTTCCTCAGCTTTGCCGCCGTATTAGCCAAGGGCGTGGGCGCCAAGCATATCGTCACCGGCGTCTGCGAAACCGACTTCAGCGGTTATCCCGACTGCCGCGACGTATTCATTAAATCGCTGAACGTGACGCTGAACCTGGCGATGGATTACGAGTTCGTGATCCATACCCCGCTCATGTGGATCGACAAGGCGGACACCTGGAAGCTGGCCGATGAACTGGGGGCCTTCGAGTTCGTTCGCGAACGGACGCTGACGTGCTACAACGGGATCCTCGGGGACGGCTGCGGCGAATGCCCGGCGTGCAAGCTGAGAAAAGCCGGCTTGGATAAATATTTACTGGAGCGCCGGGAGGCGAATTTACGATGAACCGGACACCCGGAGAATTTCGCATCGTTGAAGCGCTGCAGCAGCTGGGCCAGGACATCCGCCCGGATCAACTCCGTTACCACCGCCGCCGGGTGCTGGTCAGCAAGGAGTTCACATTCGATGCCGCGCATCACCTGCATGCGTATGACGGCAAATGCAAGAACCTGCACGGCCACACGTACAAAGTGGTGTTTGGCATCAGCGGCCGGCCGGATGAAATCGGCATGACCGTCGATTTTGGCACGATCAAGGAGATCTGGAAGAAGGAAATCGAAGGATACCTGGACCATCGTTACATCAACGAAACGCTGCCGCCGATGAATACAACCGCAGAGAATATGGTGGTATGGCTGTTCGAGAAAATGGAGGCGGCGCTGCAATCCGAAGCGTATCGGAATCCGGCGTTGGAGGCCCGCACGGAGTTCGTCCGTCTCTATGAAACGCCGACCAGCTACGCCGAGGCGAGACGGGAGTGGATGCGGGATGAGTAAAGAAGCGGCTGCACGGATCGTGACGCCAGAGTCATCCGCGTTGATCCACGATAACCGGGAAGCCGGAGAACCCCGGGCAACAAGGGAAACCCGGGACCCTAGCGAGCTGCCGATCCCCGTCATGGAGATCTTCGGCCCTACCGTCCAGGGCGAAGGCATGGTCATCGGGCAGAAGACGATGTTCGTCCGCACCGCCGGCTGCGACTACCGCTGCGCCTGGTGCGATTCCGCCTTTACCTGGGACGGCAGCGGGAAAGAGATGATCCGCCGCCTGTCCCCGGCGGCGATTGTGAGCGAGCTGCGCGGGATTGGCGGCGACCGCTTCTCCCACGTCACCTTGTCCGGCGGCAACCCCGCCCTCCTGCCGCAGCTGGCCGGCCTGGTCGAGCTGCTCCACGCCGAGGGCATCGCCGTTGCCGTCGAGACCCAAGGCTCCCGCTGGCAGGACTGGCTGGCCGCGGTCGACCAGGTGACCCTGTCGCCGAAGCCGCCGAGCTCGGGCATGGACACCGACTGGGACGTGCTGGACAGCATCGTCGCCAAGCTGGCAGCCCGCCCTCACCCGCTCGCCGTCAGCCTGAAGGTCGTCGTGTTCGACGACGACGATCTGGCCTACGCCAAGCGGGTGCATCGCCGGTATGCCGACGTGCCGATGTATGTGCAGGTCGGCAACCCGGACGTCAAGCGGATGGATATCCGGGAGCATGCATCCGACCTGCTGCGCCGTTACGAGGCGCTGATCGACAAGGTCGTCGCCACGCCGGACCTGAACGATGTCCGGGTGTTGCCGCAGCTGCACGCCCTCGTCTGGGGTAACAAACGCGGCGTGTAAGCGGATGTTCAAACATCGGCCTTCGATCACGCAGCGGGAGGGCGAGGAGGCGGAGGCGAGGAGACGGCTTCGAATCTTGGATTCAACCGAGACTTCCGCTACCTCTCACGAGGCCTTAAGTTACGCCGCATTGCCCGTTCTCGGGAGAACGCCGGTGGACAGAACCTCGTTTGGCCGCGTTACCAGCCCGTTTCTTGCCCCGTCCCTGCGGCTAACGGAAACCACGGACGTTATTTGATGCTCCGAGGGGCTTTGCCGATTCTAACGGAATGAGGAGACCTTATTTCGAGGTATGGCGAGGAAATGACCGCCAATATGCCCAAATAAGGTCGCTGCTTTCCGTTACAGCGGGAAATACTCGGGAAATCGGCAAATAAGGGCTGTACGATCCGCTAGTCCGTTAAACCGGTGCGACAAGTTAACGTTCAACTTCTAACCGCCACAACCAGCCCGTTTCTTGCCTCATCCCTGCGGCTAACGGAAACCACGGACGTTATTGGGCGCTCCGAGGGGCTTTGCCGATTCTAACGGAATGAGGAGACCTTATTTCGAGGTATGGCGAGGAAATGACCGCCAATATGCCCAAATAAGGTCGCTGCTTTCCGTTACAGCGGGAAATACTCGGGAAATCGGCAAATAAGGGCTGTACGATCCGTTAGTCCGTTTAACCGGTGCGACAAGCTAACGTTCAACTCCTAACCGCCACAACTAGCCTGTTTCTTGCCTCATCCCTGCGGCTAACGGAAACCACGGACGTTATTTGACGCTCCGAGGGGCTTTGCCGATTCTAACGGAATGAGGAGACCTTATTTCGTGGTATGGCGAGGAAATGACCGCCAATATGCCCAAATAAGGTCGCTGCTTTCCGTTAAAGCGGGAAATACTTGGGAAATCGGCAAATAAGGGCTGTACGATCCGCTAGTCCGTTAAACCGGTGCGACAAGTTAATGTTCAACTTCTAATGGCCCAAGTGTGAAGTGGACATAAACGGTAACACCCTGCAGTGCCGTAACAATAGCGTGTGTAACAATAGCGTATAATTAGGAACGTGTACCGGTAACGCTTACCAGTAAGGTTTGTCAGTAACGTGCATCAGCAACATGTTCAGCGGCGTGGATCCGTACCATTCACAAGTACCGCGCTAGCAGTTCCACGCGACAGTAAAGTGCTTCTGTAACATGCAACGTAACGTAACGCGCATCAGCAACTGTATCCCTAACGTGGATCTGTAACATGGATCCGTAACGTGTGTATTCCTAACGTGGATCCCTAACGTGGATCTGTAACGGTTTTATCAATACCGTGCAGCAGCCACGCACTGCGCGGACTCCACCGCCAAAATATACCGCGAATGACGCAATTTGAATATACTTAGAAGGAGGGCCTCCCATGGCCGGAAGAAAACCAGAAGAAATGCAGGACGTCACGCTGCTGGGCAACCAGGGCGTGAAATATCCTTTTGACTATGCGCCGGAAGTGCTGGAGAGCTTTGACAATAAGCACCCGTACCGCGATTATTTTGTGAAGTTCAACTGCCCGGAGTTTACCAGCCTTTGCCCGATCACAGGCCAGCCAGACTTCGCCACCCTCTACATCAGCTACATTCCCGATATCAAAATGGTGGAAAGCAAGTCGTTAAAGCTGTACCTGTTCAGCTTCCGCAACCACGGCGATTTCCATGAGGACTGCGTGAATATCATCATGAACGATCTGATCAAGCTGATGGATCCGAAATACATTGAAGTTTGGGGCAAATTTACGCCGCGGGGCGGCATTTCCATCGACCCGTACACCAACTACGGCCGTCCTGGCACCAAATACGAAGCGATGGCCGAACACCGCCTGCTCAATCACGATATGTATCCGGAAAAGATCGATAACCGCTAATCTCATCCTGGCGTGAGCGGAAGCGAACTTTACCACCCGAGAGAGGAGAACCTCATGAAACCGAAAGTGTTTATCTCCCGTCCGATTCCCCCGGAAGTCGAGAATTACCTCGCCGAACATTGCGAAATCCACAAATGGGAAGGCGACGGGCCGATCAGCCGAGACCAACTGCTGGCCAGCCTGAACGAGGCTGAAGGCCTGCTGACCGCGGACCGCAGCATCAATCAGGAACTGCTGGATCATGCCCCGAAGCTCAAAGTTGTCAGCAATATCAGCGTGGGCTACAACAACTTTGACCTCGAAGCGATGAAAGCCCGCGGCGTGCTGGGCACCAATACCTCGGCCGTCTTGAACGATACGGTCGCCGACCTCATTTTTGCCTTGATGCTGGACGTCGCCCGCCGGGTATCGGAGCTGGACCGGTACGTCAAGGCCGGACAATGGAAACGCGGGGATGGCCAGAATCTGTTCGGGCTGGATGTCCATCACAAGAAGCTGGGCATCATCGGGATGGGCGAGATCGGTGAAGCTGTGGCCCATCGGGGCCAATTTGGCTTCGGAATGGAAGTGCTGTATCACAACCGCAGCCGCAAACCGGAGACGGAAGCCCGATTGGGGGCCGTTTATTGCAGCTTGGATAAGCTTCTTCAGGAAGCGGATTTCATCGTGCTCATTACGCCGCTGACACCGGAGACGCACCGGCTGATCGGCGCCCGTGAATTCGCCCTGATGAAGCCGACAGCGGTATTCATCAACGCCTCAAGAGGGGCGACCGTGGATGAGCAGGCGATGACCGAAGCTTTGCAGAAGCGGCAAATTTACGGCGCAGGTCTCGATGTCTTTGAGAAGGAACCGATCGATCCGGATCATCCGCTGCTGAAGCTGCCAAACGTTGTGACCCTGCCGCATATCGGTTCGGCCACGGACCAAACCCGCCGGCAAATGGCGATGCGGGCCGCCGAGAACCTGGTCGCCGCGCTCGAAGGCCGAACGCCGCCGGGCCTGGTCAAGGAACTGCGACCGGACTGACCCAAGCCTAAGTGGAACCGCAACCGCTTCAAGCAAGCCGACTGAATATTCGTCAATAACCCAACCAAAAACTCCCCGGAGTGCGAAAGCTGCTTACGCACCCGGGGAGTTTCTTATTTGTCTTCGTCCAGCAAATCGGCCGGATCGCGGTCGCCCAGCCTTCCGGCTTCAGCATCCGCAAGCAGCCGGCGCAGCCAGGTAAGCTCTATGCGCGCATGCTCGTACCGGCCGGCCATCAAGTGCAGCACGCTCCGCGGCACAACACCTCGATGCTCCTCATAGACCTGGTAGCTCAAATTGACTTGATGCTCCGCTTCCCGAATGCGGGCCTGCAGCAAAGCGGTTACCTTATCCCGATCCCCATATTTGGCGAACACCAAGGCAACATGCAGCGGATGGTAGGCGGAGACCTCCTCCTGGAACCGATCGATCAGCAGCTTGTGAAAATGCTCCCGGCCCTTGTCCGTAATTCGGTATACCGTCTTGTCCGGACGCCCCTCGTTCTGAATCGTCTCCACCGTTTCGATATAAGCAGCTTTGGCCAACTGATCAACGGCGTAATATAGCGAGCCGATTTTGAAGTTGCCGTGCTGGTCGAGGAACCGGTCCCGGATGCGAATGAGCATCTCATAAGGATGCTGGTCTTCCTCAAGCAGCAAACCCAGGATGCACAGTCGGATTGCCAACCCCTTCATGTTCGCTTAACCCTGCTGATTGGCGGGCTTTGCTGCCGCTCGCTCGATACGGTCCTTCGGCATCGCGATCACGACCAATACCGCGCAGACGGCCGGAACCAGCGCCCACATGAAGGTATGGGCGATCGAGGAGGACAAAGCCTCGGTGATTTTATCCAAAATCTCGGGCGGAATCAACGCTCTTTTCTCCGGACTCAGCACCTCCCGGGTATCCCCGAAATCTCCCCCGCCTTGTCCCATACCGGCAAATGCATCGCTCATCGCCCCCGACATCAGATTGCGCTGCACGATGCCAAAGATCGTAATCCCCAGCGTCATGCCAAGCGAGCGCAGGAACGAGTTCGTCGACGTTGCCGCTCCGCGCTGCCGCATGTCAAAGTGATGCACGGACGCCATGCTAAGCACCGAGAAAGAAAATCCGACGCCAAAGCCCGTCAGGATACTGAAAAGCGTCAGCAGCAGACGGGAAGTATCATGGGTCAGCGTACTGAGCGCGAAAATACCTCCGACAAAGCAAACGACCGACAAGGCCATCACCGTGCGGTAAGGGATCCGGGAAGCCAGCATACCGCCCAGCATGCTGCCGATGACCGAGCCGATCATCATCGGCATCAGAATAATGCCGGAATTGGTTGCCGAACCGCCATATACGCCTTGCACAAAGATCGGGATATAGACCGTAGCAACGATAAACACGCTCCCGTAAAACAAAGCCAGCAAACAGCTTGTCGCGTAAAGCCGGTTTTTGAACATGGCAAATGAAATGATCGGCTCCTGCGCCTTCGTCTCGAGCAGCAGAAATGCGACGAACAGGGCGGCGAACCCCGCAAACAATCCCAGAATCACACCGGAGTTCCAGGCATATTTCTCTCCGCCCAGCTCCAGTGCGAACATCAGGCATACCACAGCACCCACCAAAGTAAATGCCCCGCCCCAGTCGATCTGCTGCTTCGCGTGCGTCAGCGACTCCTTGTAGTAGGCGACAATCATCACCAGCGACACGATCCCAATCGGCACGTTGATATAGAAAACCCAATGCCAGTTGAGCGCATCGGTAATAAAGGCGCCTAGCAGCGGACCGAAAATACTGGACGTGCCAAATACGGCGCCCATCAGTCCGGTCATTTTCCCGCGCTTCTCTACCGGGAAGATATCATAAATGATCGTGAAAGCAATCGGCATCAGCGCCCCCCCGCCGATCCCTTGAATCGCCCGGTAGATACTGAGCTGAACGATGCTGCCGGCGAGCCCGCACAATACGGATCCAAGCAGGAACATCACGATGCCGAACAGGAAGAAGCGTTTCCGGCCGTACATATCCGACAGCTTGCCGAAGATCGGCGTTCCCGCCATAACCGCGACCATATAGGCCGAAGTGACCCAAACGAACTGCTCCATCCCGCCGAGATCAGCGACGATCGTCCCCATAGCCGTCGTCACGATCGTGTTATCCATCGCCGCCATCAAGATCGCCAGCATCAACCCGATCAAGATGAGCCGGGTCGGGTCTTTCTTTTCTGTAACCAAGATCTTCTCCCCTTTGTTTCTTATTCAAATTTGAATAACTCATCTCTTTCTATTTTATTGAAAATATTTAAAATGTAAAACTTTAAAATTAAAATATTTCGCCCGCCCCCTCCCTCACCCGGCGCAACTATCGTTCCCGCAAGCTTTGCCCTATAATGGAACAAGAGATCGTACGAAAGGAAGTTTTTGCAAAATGAATGAAAAATGGACTGAGTTAGAACGCAAAATGCGTGAATCCGGCGTCAGCACCCTGTTGATTACCGATCCGAAGCACGTGTATTACCTGACCGGGTTCCTCAGCAATCCGCATGAACGGTTCCTCGGCGCCGTCCTGCAGGCCGGAAGCGAGCCTTTCCTGGTCGTCCCCGCGCTCGATGAGGAAGCCGCCCGCAAGGCGGCAGACCTTACGGAGATTCTGACGCACGGCGATACGGACGATCCTTACGCCCTGCTGCAGCAGCGCCTTGCCGGAGAGCTTGGAACGATTGGCTTTGAGAAAGAGCAGGTATCCGTGGCCAACTTCGAGCGCTTGCAGGAGAAACTGTCCTTCTCCAGCTCTATGGATGTAGGACCTTGGCTTCGGGACATGCGAGTAAGCAAAAGCCCGGAAGAGGTGGACAAAATCAAACATGCCGTACGTTTGATCGAGCAGGTGCTCAGCGAATCGCTGCAAAAGGTGCAAGACGGCGTGAGCGAAAGCGAGCTCGTCGCGGAAGTGGAATACCAAATCCGCAAGCTGGGGGCAGACGGTCCGTCCTTTGATTCCATGGTGCTGTCGGGGGAGAAAACGGCCTTGCCTCACGGGGTTCCCGGCGATCGGCGAATCCGCCGCGGCGACCTGCTCATGTTTGATATCGGCGTTTACGCAGGCGGTTACGCTTCGGATATCACCCGCACCTTCGGAGTCGGCGAGTTGTCTGACGAGCTGATTCGCATTTATGAAACCGTGCTAGCCGCAAATGAAGCCGCGATAGCTGCCATCCGGCCGGGCGTCACCTTCGCCTCCATCGACCGCGCTGCCCGCGAGGTGATCGAAGCTGCCGGCTACGGCCCTTATTTTATCCATCGCCTGGGTCATGGGCTGGGGATCGATGTCCACGAGTTCCCTTCCGTTCATGGGGAGAACCAAGTTCTCCTCGCGGAGGGACATGTATTTACAGTTGAACCGGGCGTTTATGTGCCGGGAGTCGGCGGGGTCCGCATCGAAGATGATGTTCTGGTCACCGCAACCGGGGTGGAGGTCCTCACGACCTATCCGAAACAGTTAACTTATATCTAACACGGGATGTTACTTTAAATTTTTGGAAGCCTTGCGATTCTAAAATGAGCCGCAGGGCTCTTTTTTTTCGACTTTTTCCGATAGATTTAGGGTAATTTATGTGAAAATTCTTGCGAAAACCAAAAAAAGTGCGACTTTCTCGTTTTCAAAGGACATTTTTTCCTATAAAATGAAGCTAATGAACCACTGGTTAAAAAAAGAGAAGCCGACGGTTCGACCTATGCATCGATAAAGAATCTATTATTTAAGGGGAACGGAGAGGATTTTCGTGTTTAAGGTCATTAATCGCTCCATAAGCCGCAGGCTGATGAGTACCTATGCGGTGATCATTGTCGTATCTTCACTTTTGTTTAGTGTCAGCTTTTATAACATCTCGATGGGGATTATGAATCAAAATGTGCTGCCACAGTTCGACAAGGTGCTGCAGACCAGTACGCAGGACATTTTCAAACGGCTGGATACGACCCAAGCCCTGCAGTTACTCAGCGGCAAGGATAATTCGCGGTTTGCGGTGGAGACGTATTTGACGAAAAGCACCAAGGACTTTAACTTGAGCAATGCTTATCTGCTTCAGATTCAGGAGGACGGGGCTGTCGTCTTGGCTACGAACGAGAATTCCGTGATGAAACCCGGCGATAAGCTCGAGCTCCAGTCAGCCATGACCGAAGCCAGCAAAGGCGGAGTCCATATCAGCGAGCTCTATTCCGACCAGTTCGGCTCGCACAAAACGGCATTCATCCCGATTCCCGGCAGTCAAGCCATGTTGGCGGTAGGCCTTGACGCCACCTTCATCGAACAGAAGAAGGACCAAATTTTATACATATGTATTGGAATCACCTTGCTTGTTATTATCGCCGGGATGGCAGCGGCTTACTTTGTCAGTATGCGGATTACGAAACCAATCAAGAAGCTGGTGGCGATCACGGAAAAAATGGCCGGCGGCGATTTCCGCCAGACGGTCGAGGTGAAGGGAAATGACGAAGTCGCCCAATTAGCCGGCAGCTTCCGGACGATGACCCAACAGCTCAAGGACATGTTCGCTGCCGTCATGCATACGTCGCACGCCGTCGTGGGCGGCTCGGAAGACTTGTCCCGCTCGGTCACGACGTTTGAGGATCTGATCTCCCAATCCAATGCAGCCACACAGGAAATTGAAACCGGCAGCATGACGATCGCTTCAGCGGCAGCCGAAAACGCTCGGGCGATGGAAGAAATCTCCCAGGGGGTCCAGCATATCGCCGCCTCGTCCGCCGAAGTCACCGAACGAATTGGACAAGCCGCCGACGAAGCCGGCACCGGGAATACCTTGGCGCAGACCGCGGTCACGCAAATGCAGCATGTCGAGGCAGCCGCTAACCAGACACTCGATCGTATCCGTACCTTAAACGAACGTTCGGAATCGATCTCGAATGTTGTTGGAACGATTACGGAAATTACGAAACAGATTAATATTTTGGCGCTTAACGCCGCGATCGAAGCCGCGCGGGCCGGCGAGCATGGCAAAGGGTTCGCCGTTGTCGCCGAGGAAGTGCGCAAGCTGGCTGAGCAATCCCGCCAAGCGATGGAGGAAATCGGCGAGAATCTGCTCAGCATCCGTGAGGAGTCGGAAAACTCCGTCAGCGCAATGCAGCGGGCAAGCGAGGAAATCATCTCCGGTACGGAACGCGTTAAGCAAGCCGGGCAAGCGTTCGAGCAATTAACCGAACTGATCCAGAACATCAACTTGACGATTCAATCCGTCTCGGCATCCACGCAGCAGGTATCCGCCGGTACCGAGGAAGTGACCGCTTCCGTCGAGGAATCGGCCAACATTACCGCCAAGTCGCTCGTTAATGTGGAGCAAATCGCCAACTACTCGCAGCAGCAGCTCAGCGAAATGGAGTCTCACGCCCGCACGGTGCGCTCGCTGCATGAGCAGGCGTTGTCGCTGCAGGAATCGATAGCAAAATTCCGGATTTAATCGGAATCGCTTCTGATCATTAGCTTCGACCCTCAGCCCGAATTCCGGCCAATTCGTAGATCAGGTCCATCCGCAAATGGCTGCGAACCTCGTCGGCCAGCCGGTCGAAAGCTTCTTCCTTCCGCAAGGAGGAATCAAAGGTGACGCCCAAGGGGTTCAGACCTTTGCTCATCCGCAAGCCGTCCAGCCACGCACGCCGCCAGGCATCGTTATGGAACAACCCGTGCAGATACGTTCCGAACACTCTCCCATCGGCGCGTGCCGCGCCTTCCGGATGCGGGACGGCCTCAGCTTCTCCCGGGTCCGGCACGTCGGCTTGCAGGGAAAACAAAGGACGGATGTCCCGAAGCTGCCGAGTGGAGCCGGCATGGATCTCATATCCCTCCAGCGGTAATTGGCCGTCGATCGTTTGACCAACTACACGTACCGTTCGTTTGCCCGGGAGGAAGGTTGTCGCTATGGGAAGCAAGCCCAGACCTGCCGCCGACCTCGGTTCAGCGGATTCTACCGCTTCGGGGTCGTGCAGCTGCTCCCCCAGCATCTGATACCCGCCGCAGATGCCGACCAGCTGGGTGTGCGTCTCCCTTTCGATCAGGCTGAGGATAACTTCCTCCAACCCTTGGCTCCGCAGGAACTCCAGATCACCGATCGTATCCTTGGTCCCCGGCAAAATAACCGCATCCGGACATCCCAGCTCCGACGGCTTGCTCACGTAACGAAGCGATACGTCCGGCTCGGCGGTCAAGGGATCGAAGTCCGTGAAGTTGGAAATCCGCGGATACCGAATGACGGCGATATCCAGTTCTTTGCATGAGGTTTCCGCCGGACGGGTCGCATAGGTCTCCAGGACAACGGAATCCTCCGCATCGATCCCCAGATCCGGCAGAAACGGAAGCACCCCGAGTACAGGAATGCCGGTCCGCTGCTCCAGCCATTCCAGCCCGGGCTGCAGCAGCGACAGATCACCGCGGAACTTGTTGATGATGAAGCCTTTGACCCGGGCGCGTTCCTGCGGTTCGAGCAGTTCCAGCGTGCCTACGAGAAAGGCGAATACGCCGCCGCGGTCGATATCGCCTACCAGAATCACCGGAGCATCCGCCCAGCCGGCCAAATTCATATTGACGATATCCCGTTGCTTCAGGTTGATTTCAGCCGGACTGCCCGCCCCTTCGATGATGACGATCCCGTGCTTTGCACGAAGCTTGCCCAGGGATTCCATCACCAACGGTTTGGCATGGGGCAGGAAATGCTCGCGATAATCCGAGGCGCTGAGATGCTCATAGGGGCGGCCGTGAACAACGATTTGCGAATGCATCTCACCGGTTGGCTTGATCAGCACCGGATTCATGTCGGTCGTAGCCGCGATGCCGCAAGCCTCTGCCTGAATACCTTGGGCCCGGCCGATCTCATAGCCATCCGCAGTGACATACGAGTTCAGGGCCATATTCTGCGACTTGAACGGAGCCGGCTGCAGCCCGTCCTGCGCAAAGATACGGCACAGCGCCGTTACGATCACGCTTTTTCCCACGTCCGACGCTGTACCCTGAATCATAAGCACGGCTCCCAAGCCGCTGATGTTTGGGTTGTTCTTCTCAAGGAGCTGCTTCTGATTTTCGTTCATCCCGTGCCCCACTCCATTCGTTCCGAATCATGTGCTGGGTTGTTGTCTCTGCGGGCCGCTTTGCACGATTATCCCTTTTGATAAGGATCGTCCGCAGCCCAAATCCCCTCGTCACTCCAGTTTCAATTTCTCAAATTTGTCGGTCTACCTCAGCTCAAGAAGGCATGCGTTTTCTCAACAGCTTCATTCACTCCAACCTCAGTAATCCGGCTCCGCTTCTCCATCTTGGCAACCTGACCAGCTGACCCATCTCGGCAAACCGCCCCAGTTTATCTATCTCGTTACCCTGATTCACTTCCCCGTCTCGTCCATGTGCTCAGTTTAACATCTCATCAACCTGATCCAGCTTGTCCACCTCGGTAATCCGACCCAGCTCCTCTTCTCTGCAACTTGATCAGCTTATCCCTCTCGTCAACCTGATCCAGTCTATCCACCTCGGCAATCCGACCCAGCTCGTCTTCTCTGCAACCTGACTGAATGGGATAATGGTGCAAAAGGCGCCCGAAAACATCCACAGCCCCCCTCCCCCTCCCTGCCGCAAAAACAACAAACGGCTGGCCGGTTCCTATTGATGCTGAACTTCAGTTCATTACTGCAGGATCAACACGGCAAGCAGCAGCAAAACTACCTCCAGCCCTTCGCCGAGCGCTCCATAGGTATCGCCGGTCAACCCTCCCAGCTTGGCACTGATCCGCCGGGCCGCCCAGGTCCCCACTGCCCAGGCAATGAAAGGCGCCAAGCCGATATACAGCAAGGAGCGCAGCAGCAGAGCAGATCCATTCGCTCCTCGCAGCGACAGGAGCAAGGTCATCAACAGCACCATAACGGATAAGGTCACCGCCAGGATGGTGCTCCCCCAGGCGTCACGTTCGCCAAAGCCATGAAATTGTGCGGCTAACCCTTCACCCTGCCGAGCTTTGGGCCATCGATGCATCGCCCGGGTCATGAACCAGCGGCTCCACAGTGGCGCGAGCAACAGCGCCAGCCCCATCGTCAGGCTCCCCCCTTGGAAGAGGGATGCCAACAACGAGGCCTTGAGCAGAAGCAGAAGGACGCAGGCCAACACGCCCATGGCGCCGACCCGGCTGTCTTTCATGATCTCGAGCATTTTCTCGCGCGGTCGGTAACTAAGCAACCCATCGGCTGTATCCATCCAACCGTCCAGATGCAGTCCGCCGGTCAGCCAAACCCAGAGAATTAAGGCAATCACGGCTGCCGGAAGCGGAGGAAGCAGCCACGAGGTGAGCAAGCTGACCGCCAAAATGGAGGCGCCAATCGCCAGGCCAACCAGCGGGTAATAGGGGATGCTCCGCCGCAGCAATTCCGGGGTAAAATCCAGTTCGGCCCGCACCGGGAAGCGGGACAGAAACTGAAAAGCAGCCAGCATCGGCTGCATTACTCCAGGCTTGTCTGCCCGTGAGGGGACTTCGCGATCCGGCTTAGCGGTCATAAGCGATACTCCCGGCTTTTCAGCTCAATAGGAATTCCGGCTGTAACCAGAAAAACCTGGTCTGCGATAGACGCCATTGTACGGTTCAGCAGGCCGGCCCAATCCCGGTATTGCCGGCCAAGCGGATATTCGGGCACGATCCCGCTGCCTACCTCGTTCGTTACCATGATCAATGTGCCGGGGAAAGCTTCAACAGCGGCGGTCAACCGCTCGATTTCCTTCGCCAGGACCGCATCCGCTTCCCCCGGCTGATCCCCTGCGCCGAGCAGCACGTTCGACAGCCATAAGGTCAAGCAATCGATCAGCACGAACGATTCGCCGGTTTCCACCGCTCCAGCCTGATCAACCGGCCGTTCGCCCAACTGATGCAGCAGATCGGCCAGCCCCAGCGGTGCCTCGTGCGTCGTCCAGGCGAACCCGCTTTGCTCCCGCTGGAGACGGTGCAGGTTGATTCGGGCCCTCATTTCATCGTCGAACGCTTGCGCCGTGGCGATATAGCAGGCAGACTTCGCCTGCTTCATCACCCAGCGCTCGGCAAACGTGCTTTTGCCGCTGCGGGCGCCGCCGGTCACCACGATCTTCATCGCGTTGACTCCTTGTCGTTCCCGTCTTCAGCAGCTTGCCCGCCGTGCCCACCGTGTCCGCCGTCCGTGACACCGGCGCTTTCAAACGTCGCCATCTCGGCGTCGATGCGGCAAGCCGCATCGACGAGATGCAGCGCCAGCACGCCGCCTGTGCCTTCCCCAAGCCGCATGTCCAGCTCCAGCATCGGGTTCAGGCCAAGCTCCTGCAGAAGCGCACGGTGTCCTTGCTCGTGGGAGACGTGTGAAGCGATCAGATAACCGGCCGCTTCGGGCTGCAGGCGTACCGCCAGCAGCGCGGCGACGGTCGAAATGAAGCCGTCAATCACGACCGGGCAGCGGCGGGCGGCCGCCCCTAAGATAACGCCGGTCAATCCGGCGATCTCGAGTCCGCCCACTTTGGCCAACACGTCCAGCGGATCGCCCGCATCTGGACGATTCACTTCAAGCGCCCGCTCCACGACGGCCATTTTATGCCGCAGCCGCTCATCGTTGACTCCGGTTCCGCGTCCAACGCTCTGCTGCGGCGCGATCCCCGTCAGGCTGCTCATAATCGCCGCGCTGGCCGTGGTGTTGCCGATGCCCATCTCCCCGGTGATGAACAGCCGAACGCCTCGGGAGAACGCGTCATCTACCACCTCGGCACCGACACGGATGGCCGCTTCCGCTTCCTCCCGGCTCATCGCCGGTCCTTTGGCCATATTCCCCGTACCGTAACGTAGCTTCCGCTGAACCAGCCCCGGGTGCGACAGCTCCGCGTTCACTCCGATGTCTACGCATACGACGTCGGCCAACGCCTGACGCGCCAGCACATTTACCGCCGCGCCGCCGGACAGAAAGTTGTGCACCATCTGCGGCGTTACTTCCGCCGGAAATGCGCTAACCCCTTCCTCACAGACGCCGTGATCCGCGGCCATCACGATCACCGAACGATTCGGGAAAGCCGGCCGAACCTCCCCCGTAATGCCCGCCAGCTTCACCGCCAAGCCTTCCAGCTTGCCGAGACTTCCCGGCGGCTTCGTCAACCGGTCCAGATGGAACCGGGCGGCCTCCATCGCCGCTTCATCCAGCGGAGTGATCGATTGAGCGAGCTGCTCAACTGAATCGTATCCCATAACCGTTAATCCCCTTTCTTAACCTCGCTATTGCCCATCCGTATGACGATGTTCAACCTTCTGCCGGTCAGTTCCGTCCGTGATGACCTGATCTTGATCGATCCCGGCGCAGCAGCAGCTGCGGGACATCCGAATCCGGATGCATGACTTGATGCGCCTGAACCCCAAACACCGCGGCGACCAGCTCCGGCGACAGAATCTCTTCCGGCGCACCTTGCTCCACAATTCGTCCGCCGCTCATCACAAGCAAATGGCTGCAAAACAGCGCAGCCAAATTCAAATCATGCATCACCGAAACGATGGTGAGACCGGCATCCCGCTGCCAATCGGCCACCATCTCCATAAATTGCATCTGGTAGCGCAGGTCCAGGTAAGTCGTTGGTTCATCCAGCAGTACCAGTTCGGGTTGCTGGGCCATCACTTTTCCGAGCGCCACCCGCTGCCGCTGCCCTCCGCTCAACACGCTCAGCGGACGATGCTCCAGTTCTTTCAGGTCGAGGCGTTCCATAATTCCGTCGATTAATCGGCGTCCCGCCGCCGCCCCTCCAATCTCCCTGCCGCGCCAATCCTGATGAGCAAACCGGCCCATCTCCACGACCTCGCGAACCGTAAAAGCCACGGACGGGAGCCCGTCCTGCTGGAGAACGGCGACCTTGCGCGACAACTCCTTACGCGAGTAGGACGCCAGAGGGCGTCCGCCCAGCGCAATCGAACCGGCATCCGGCTGCTCCACGCCTGAGATCAGGTTGATCAGAGTCGTTTTGCCGCTTCCGTTAGGTCCAATCAAACCCCAAAACTGGCCGTTGCCAACCCGCCAACTCACGTCCTTCAACACCTGAAGCCGGCCAAATGACTTCGCAATTCCCAACGTCTCGATCAACGCAGTTCCTCCTCCCTCTGCTTTTTCTTCCGATACAGCAGATATCCAAAGAACGGCGCTCCCACGAACGCGGTGACGATACCGAGCGGAATCTCTGTTGGAGCCAGCAGCGAACGGGCCGCCAGATCGCTCCACATCATGAAGATCCCCCCGCCCAACGCGGACAACGGTATAATCAACCGGTAGTCAGGACCGGTAATCAGGCGGATCATATGAGGAACAACCAGACCCACAAATCCGATCACGCCGGACACCGACACTGCGGCCGCCGTCATCAGCGTGGCGACGAGCAGCACGGTAAGTTTGGTTCGTTCCACGGCCATCCCGGCGTGAGAGGCCTGACGTTCGCCAAGCGTCAGCAGGTTCAGATGCTTGGCCCGGCTCCAGAGGTACAAGGCCCCCAGCACCAAATACGGCAAAAGGATGGCCGTATACGACCATCCGCGCAAACTTAAGCTCCCCATCGTCCAATAATAAATCTCATTGATCGTCTTCTTCGACATCGCGGTTAAAAACGAGACCACCGCACCCAGAAACGACTGCATCACAACGCCGGACAAAACCAGGCTCTCGATCGGCAGCTTCCCGTTCTCCCGGGCCAGCCAGATGACGATCCATAACGTAACCGCCCCCGTAACGAAGGCGACCATCGGCAACGTAAAGATGCCAAGCAGAGAAAACTGCCATCCGAAAAAAATCAGCACCGCCGCGCCGATCGCCGAACCCGAGGATACGCCCAGCGTAAACGGATCCGCCAACGGGTTGCGCAGCACGCCCTGAAAGCCGGCGCCCGCCACAGCGAGCGAAGCACCGACCAGCATCCCCAGCAGCACGCGGGGCAATCGGACCTGAACGACGATTTGCTCGGCCGCCGTGCTCCAATCCGGCGTGATCAGACGGTCAAGGCCCGGCATCTGATGCAGAAGAATGGCCGCGATTTCGCCAGCCGGCACATTGACGGAGCCGATGCCGATACAGAACAGCAGCGTCACCGCCAGCAGCACCATCCCCATTGCCCCGTACCCGGCTAATCTGCCGCGCTTCATGGCTGGATCAAATCCGGATGCACAGCCTTGGCCACTTCGATCAATCCCTGCGTCACACGGGGACCTGTACGGCTGAGCAGGTTATCGTCCAGAGCGATGATGCGATTCTCCTTCACGGCCGTAATTTGGTCCCAGCCGGAACGGCCTTTGATGATGTCCGCCAACGTCTTGTTGTTCTCATCAACTACACTTTTCGCGTATAAAATCACGTCCGGATTCGCCTGGATGATCTGTTCTTCATTGATTTCAGACCAGCCCTCAACATCGGAGGCCACATTGAGGCCGCCGGCCAGCGTGATCATTTCATCCATAAATTCGCCTTTGCCGACCGTCCAACCCGGGGAGAATTCGATGTAAACCTTCTTCTTCTGGTCCTCGCTCAACGAACCAACCGCGTCGGTCACCGTTTGGACTTCTTGCTTCATCTTCCCGACCACCTCGGCGGCTTCGGCCTGATGGTTGGTGATTTCGCCGATCGTTTGAATATGGTCCATCACCGCAGTAATCGTCTTCGGATTGGACTGGAACACTTTCAGCCCCATATCCGTCAAGCTCTTGACCGTCGCTTCATCGATCAGGCTGGCTGCGAGGACCAAGTCCGGCTGCGCCGCCACGATCGCTTCAACGTTCACCTGGAACCCGCCCATCCGCGGTTTGTCCTTGACGGCCTCAGGGTAGTCGTCCAAATCTGATACCCCGGCGACTTGCTCATCCAGCCCGAGCGCGAACAGCACTTCCGTCTCCGACGGTGCCAGTGAAACGATACGCTCCGGCGCCGCCTCAAACGTAAACGCCTTGCCGGCGGAATCCGTCACGGTATAGGGATACGTCGTCTCCCCTGCCGCCGGCTGATTCGCCGCCGCGTTCGTTCCGGCATTTTGCGTTTGCTGTGCCGCTTCCGCAGCATTCCCTGTTCCTTGGTTGACCGCGTTATTGTTCCCGCAGGCCGCAAGCACCAGCAACAGTGCCAGCAGCCCCAGGCTTCCTATTCTTCTCCAGTTTCTCATCTCCGGATCTCCCCTTTTTGTCTTCTTTCGGTAAAGAAAAGATTCGCCTTGCGCTCCAGCGGTACGTCGTGCAGCGGGACGTCAAGCCCCGCCGAACTTGCTCCCGGCAACAAAGAAAAACCCCAATCCTGGCGGATGGGGTTACGTCTACAAAGTCATGCCGTACGCTTTCGAAGTGGAGAGGCTCCACGATCCGGCGCCAAGTCATGATGCTCTCAGCAGAACGTTATCCTTTCCTCGAAGGACCGTCTTGAATTCCCGTGGCAGGTCTCCTGACTTCCAGGTATCGACGAAAGCTCGCCTTCCCATCCCCCTTCGCGGGCGACAGTGGCATCGTGAGCTCGTCCCTGTTTACAGTGGCGGGACCGTGCCGGATTTGCACCGGCTTCCCTATTAACCCGAAGCGCACGCGGTGTTCCTCACCGCTGCTTCAGGACCTACGGGCACAATTTGTACGCTTGTCTTCAGGCTTTCTTCTCTCTTGGATTATAGGGGAAAAGCGGAAAACTGACAATATCCAATCCGTACCGGCATGGATTCGACATCACTCCAAGGACAGGTCGGCTCCCAGGACGCCGATCGCTTCGCCGCCCTGGCGAATCGGCACGGCCAGCGTAATGCAGCGCCGTTTCGTAATCGCCGAGATATATACCTCGGAGACGACCGTCTCCCCGGCCAGCGCCCGGCGGAACCAGTCCCGACCCTTAGCGTTCAGCAAGCCGGCCTCCGGAATGGACACGACAAAGGAACCGTCCACCCGATTCGACCAGGCCGCTTCCAGACCGGGCTCTGCGGCCAGGAGTTCCTCCAGCGCCGCCCGGTGTTCAAGCGGGTCCATCGCCAGAAACCGCGGTAGTTCGGCTGCCGCAAGCAGCTTCCGGGCATAGGCTTGTCCCAGCGCCGCCGCGTCTTCGCCCCCGGCGGCGGTATCCGCGGCGGAATGGACGGACTTGAGCGAGACCATCAATTCGCCCTGGGCCCGGTCGAGGCCCAGGACCACCGTCTTCAGCTTCGAGATATGCACCCGCTCGGATTCCATTCGAGTCAGTGCGCCTTCCACATGGATAATGCTGCGGTTCAGAGCCTCATGCACCTCTCCCAGCATCGCCTCCATGTTCCGCGTCAGCTCGGCTTGTTCCCGGCTTCGCTGTCCCGTCTCGGCGACCAGCCCGTTCACCCCGGCAACCTCCTCCGCGATGAGACGGATATCTTCCCCCATGCGCTTCATCTGCGCAATGCCCTCCATCGCCGAATCCCGGCCTCCCTTCAGCGAGGATTTCACTCGCTCAACATCCGCAGCGATCTGCCCAAATAACGGCGCAGAGCGGCTGATCGCCTCGGTGCTTTGGTCCGCCAGCTGGCGCATGCGCACGGCAACGACGTCGAACCCCTTGCCCTGAGCCCCCAGGCGAGCCGCCTCGATCGACGCGTTCAACGCCAGCAAAGCGACCTCGCCGGCGATCTCCTCCAGGCTCCGATACAACGTCCCCAGCTTTCGCGTGTTTCCCTCCAGTTCTTCCATCGGCCCGGCAATCGATTCCTGGGCGTCGGCCAGCGAACGCATCGTCCCGTCCGCCGCTTCCAGCGCCCCGGCCATGCGCACCGCTTCAGCCCGGGTGTGCTCGCTGCGGCTGAGCAGATGCTCGGCGGCGTCCTGGATTTGGGAAGCCGAAGCGGCAACCTCCTCCATCGCGGCCAGGCTCTCCTGAACCTGCTCCAGCGAACGCTCGCTGCTGCACTTCAGCTTCAAATCCTCCTCCGCCGCCGTATCAGCCAGTTCTTGCAGTTGCTCAAGGCTTTCGTTCACTTCGCCCACCGCCGCCTGCAGCCGGTCTGCCGCCACCCGCGATTCGTTGAAGACCGCCGTCCACTCGGCCTCTTCCCGCCGAGATTCACCGGTCTCTGCCGCAAGTCCCTTGTCCCCTAGCCATCCGGCCTTCGGTGCAGTCTCCCGGCCGGCTCCCCGGGGAAGCAGCAAATACCCCCAGCAGAGAAGCATCAATAACGCTAAAACCGTAATGTACCATGGCGCTGTCCCGCCTAACGCTGAAACCACAAGAACCACCGCCAAGCCTGCGCCAAACCAGGCAGCATGTTTCCCCAACCAACGGAGCCCCTCCATGTCCCCACCCCTATGTGTGAATTTTGCTAACATTATAAAATAGGACCAGGGTCATAAAAAGGTAAAAGTTGGGCATTTCGATCCCCTGTGCAAATAATCGACGGATTTCTATAAATAGAAAAAGAGAAATATAACGCATGACGTTACATTTCTCTATGAACGACCCAAACCTGCCGGACGAAATGGCCCTTGCGAACTGTGCAGCGATCCGTAATCGCCAGCCCCGCTTCGGCGATATCCCGTTCCAGCGGCTCCGTGGAGACGAGCACCGCCCGGGCGGCGATTCGGCGCACGCTGTCCAGCATCCGCCGCCGCTCCGCAGTAGGAAGCACCGAGCACAAATTATAGGGAAGGTCGACGACTGCGGCATCGTACGCCCCCTCCAGCTCGATTAAGTTCCCGATCTCCACGAGCTTCGAATCGTCATAACCGAAGTGGCGCAAGTTGCTTCTGGCGCCGCGGACCGCCACCGGATTGATGTCCCGTCCGACGATATCGATGCCCATCGACAATGCTTCGATCAACACGTTGCCCATGCCGCAGCACGGGTCGATCGCCCGCTTGCCTTCCGGGGCGGGTACGGCGATATTGGCCAGCGCCCGGGCCACCACGGTCGTCAAGCCGGTGGAATAATTGTTCGGCTTCTCTTTGTGCGTAAGCCAGACCGGTTCCGCCGCACGGCTTATTCCGAGCACCCAGTCTTCCTCCCGCGCCAACAGACCCAAGGTCACCTCAGGGTCGCGCATCTCCGCGATGCCGCGAATCCGGGCGCCGATCCGGCGTTCCGCCTCGCGCTCCCCTTCATACGTTTGCCGCCGTCCGTGTTTGAGATACCGGACCTTGAAGGAAAGCCCCTCCAAATCCAGTAGCGACGCCCGTTCACCCAGCTCAGCCAGGGTAGGCGCAGCAAACAATACGTCTAACCGCAGCTGCGCGAACGGGCTGCGATTGGGCGGCAGCCGAAGCGGACTCTCGAGATAGGCCGCTCCCTCCGAAGCCTGCCCAAACAAGCTGCGCTGCTCCATCAGGCACAGCTCCCGCTCGCTCTCATGGCTGGCAAAAGGATATATATACGTGATGGGGGGTGAATTCAAGTTATAGCTCGGGTTCAATCGGGCGACATCCTCTCTGAAGGCTTGTCTCCCCATTGTACCAGAACCTTCACACCTTCCGCATTTCCGTCAACCGCGCCCAATAGCGCTTAGGCATATGCGACATTTGCGCCCGCGGATTAAGCCGTTCCCGGATCGCCATCGTATCGTAAAACCGCTTCCATAACCGGCGGTACGTCAGCTCCTGTCCCCCCGCCTCCGGCAGCGCAAGCTTCTCGTAGACGTCCCTCTTTGCAGCCTCCCCCTTTTGACAAACTACTCCGGCTTGCCGCCGCTGGTCAGCAAAATATTGATATTCTGTTGCTGGCGGTATTCATTGGGCGTGACGTGATACTTCTTGCGGAACATCTGCGCGAAATGGCGGATGTCCTGATAGCCGAGGTATTCGGCGATCTCCGCCACCTTCAGCTTCGGGTTCAGCAGCAGCTGCTTCGCCTGCTCCAGGCGGAGCGAGGTGACGTACTCCTTGTAGCCGAGCCCGACCTTCTGCTTGAACAGTTGGCTGAAATAGGCCGGATTCAGATAGACGAGGGAAGCGACCTTTTCCAGGGAAAGGTCCTCGTTGTAATGCTCCTTGATATATTGCAAAGCGACATCGATGGCTTTCTCCCCGCTGCCCTTCGGCGGATCCAGCAAGGTCACCGGCGCATCGGAAGCCTGCTTCATGCGCATGACCACCTGCGGGACAGCTTTGAAGTCATTGTTCAGGCCCGAATGGACGATCTGAAAAGGCACCTTCAAATAATGCCTCATATACTCTTTCACTTCTTCCTGAAACCGCTCGATCCGCTCCGGCTCCCGCGGCGTGATCAGCCCCAGCAAGCTTTGACGGTCGTAACTGACGACAAACCCCCGGCCGTGGCGCTCGATCAGCTCGGACAGCACATTTTCCACGATAAAATGCTCCAGCCGCACGCTTTTATCCCCGGCATCCATCTGGACCATCATCAAATAAAAGCTGAGATAGTCCTCCATAAACGGAGTCAGGTCCAGATTGCCGATATCCAGGCCCGAGGCCAGCCGCTGAAACACGCCTTCGCGCAAATATTTCAAATTGGCTTTCAAAAGTTCCTCTTCCTTGATCAGCTCGCCCTCCTCGCGAATTTCCGCCGCCAGGTCGCCGATGATCTCCTGCAGCCGGGTTTTCCCGATCGGCTTCAGCAGGTAATCGCGGGCCCCCAGCCGCACCGCTTCCTGGGCATAGGCAAATTCGCTGTGGGCCGAGATAACCACCCACTTGACCTGGGGGAATTTGCGTTTGGAGATGCGCATGAATTCCAACCCGTTCATCCCCGGCATCAAAATATCGGTCAGCACGATGTCGAATCGCTTCTCGCCCATCAGCTTAACCGCATCCTCCGCCCCCTGCGCCAAATCTACCGCATATTCCGGGTAGATCCGTTTGATCGTCCGCTTGATTCCTTCGCGAATCGCCCGTTCGTCATCGGCAATCAGAATATTCACTTCGAAACGTCTCCTTCCATCGGAAGCGGCAGCATGACGGCTACCTTCGTTCCTTCATCGGGAATGCTCTCAATCTCCAGACCGTAGCGTTCGCCGAACATATGCTGCAGCCGGCGATGCAGGTTCTGCAGCCCGATGCCGCTGCTTCCCGTACCGGACTCCTTCGAAATTTGCCGGTTTAAGGTCTGCTGCAATCCGGACAGCCGCTCGGCCTCCATGCCGTTGCCGTTATCCTCCACAACGAATTTCAATAGGTCCCCAACCTCCTGCGTATATAGCTTCAGCACGCCTTGGCGTTTCAGGGATTCGAGCCCGTATTTTACGGCATTTTCGATGATGGGCTGCAGGGTCATTTTCGGCAGCCGGATGTCCAGCCAACGTTCATCAACATCCATTTCCACCCGCAGCCGGCCTTCCAGCCGGATCAAGATGATCGTCAAATAATGGTGAATCTGCTCCAGCTCTTCGCGCAGCGTGACCTTCGCTCCATCCTTCCACTCGCTGCTGTAGCGGAACATTGAAGACAGCGATAAGACAAGTTCACCCAAGCGGTCGTTCCCCTTCTCATCGAGCAGCCAGTAAATCATGTCCAGCGTGTTATACAAAAAATGCGGGTTCACCTGCGACTGCAGCGCTTGCAGCTCCGCGTTCTTCTCGCTGACCGAGGAAATTTTGATCCGCTCGATCAGCTCCTCGATCCGGCTGACCATCCGGTTAAACGAAGCGACGAGAATGTTGATCTCCTGGTAAGAAGACACGTTCACCATCCCGCGGAAATTCCCAACCTCGACCTGCCTCATCTCGCGGATCAACTTCTTCAGCGGATTGGCGATCGTCCGCGACACGAGGCTGGCCACGACGGCGGAGACGATGATCAGGATCGAAATGACGATCAGCAAATAGCGTTTGGTCTCCACCAGTTCGACGTTTAAATCCTGGCGAGGCGTCAAGCTGACGACCGACCAGTCGGAGAAAGGCAGCCGGGAGGCAACCGTGATTCCGGAATCCTTCTGCTCCACCACCAAATCGCCGACCCCTTCCAGCTTGGGAAGGTTCGGCAGCAGCGGCGCCGGTTCGGTCAGCGAGGAGACGACCTTGCCCTGCTGGTTGATCAAATAGACCTCGCTGTGCTCTCCCAGCTTGAGATTATCCAAAGCCTCCAGCACGGGACCGGGATTCACTTCAAAAAGAGCAATCCCAATCGGCTTGTGTTCGTTCAAATCGTAGATTTGCCGTCCGAACGCGAACACCGGACTGTCCTCGTTCAAATCGATCAGGGATTGGGCATAAACCCCAAGCCATACCAGCTTCCCCGACGAATCGCGAAGCTGCCGGTACCATTCTTCCCGGGGATACTCCGAATCGAGCACGTTCATGGAGTTGCCGTAATTGTAGATTTTTCCCCGGTTGGTGATGACGTGGATGCCCACCAGATCGTCGCGCGAATAAAAGATCGCCCCGATAATATTCGTGATCGATTGCTCGTTGATATAAGCTACCGCCGGCTCGTCGGTCTTCTCGTTCAGCAGGCGGATCATTTCGAAATTGTTCGTGATCGACTTCGACAAGCTGTCGTACCCTTCGTACAGCAGGCTGAACAGCCCGGCGGTCTGGGCCACGTTCTTCTGCGACAGGTCGCTGATCTTCTCGTGATATTGCTCCGTGGTCCGATTATAGTAAAGCAGGCTGACGATCAGCAAAATGCCCGACATGCAAAAAAGAAACAGCAAAAACAACCGATGGTTTATGGAATGAAAGCTGTTTCGCAACTGTTTTCTCCCTCCCAACCTCGCGTCTTGCTGCTCCTCCATTATAAGTCCGCATCCCTATTTTGCAAGATGAACCCGTTATCCTTTGACGGCCCCGGCTACCATCCCTTTCGTGATCTGGTTCGACAGGAAGAAATAGATCAGAATGACCGGCAGCGCGCCCATAACGAGGAAGGCGCCGATCGCCCCGTAGTTCACGGAGTATTGGCTGACGAAGGTGTATACCCCAAACGGCAAGGTCTTCAGCTTCTCGGACGAAATAAACGTCGCGGCCAAAATGTATTCGTTCCAAATTGTAATAAAAGTCAAAATGCACACCGTCATCATCGGCGGCACCGATACCGGGATGATGATGCTGCGGAAGATTCGGTAAATGCTCGCCCCGTCGATAAAAGCCGACTCCTCGATTTCCGCCGGGATGCTCTTCATGAACCCGCTGAGGATAAACACGGCGATCGGCGTGGAAAAAGCGATATACGGCAAAATGAGCGACAGGTGGGTATTCAGAATATCCACGTTTTTGAAAATGACCATCAGCGGCAGCAGCGTGGCCTGCATCGGGATCATCATCCCCATCAGGAACACGGTCATCACCAAGCCGCCGTACTTCCAGCGGAACCGTGAAATCGCGTACGCCACCATCGAGCTGAGGAGGATCACGCAGATCATAGTGACCGCGGTGACCATCACGCTGTTCGATAAATATTTCAAATAGCTGCCGGACTCGTAAGCGTCTTTGTAGTTGTGCCACTGCAGCGCCTTCGGCAAAGCGAAGAAGCTCCCGCTCATGATCTCCTCATTCGTCTTCAAGGAATACAGCAGCAGCCACAACAGCGGGTACAGCTGAGTAACAACCGGAATCGCAAAAAGCAGGTATACGATTCCTTTTTTGATTTTACGCATGAACCTCGCCCCCTTGGCTAGCTGTATTTCTTCTCAAGCTTATTGAAGATGGAATTGATGATCGCCGTGCAGATCAGGCACAACAGAACCAGGAACGTGGCGATCGCGCTGCCGTACCCGTACTTCAAAGACAGGAACGAGCTGTTGTACATATGCGTCGAGATGACGTCGGTGGCATGCGCCGGACCGCCGGCCGTCATGACCATCACGAGGTCAAACGCCTGCAGGGAGCCGATAAACGCCAGGACGATCGATATTTTAAAAATCGGGACGATCAGCGGCATCGTGATGTAACGGTCTGCTTTGAAACCTTCCGCCCCGTCGATTTTCGCAGCTTCATAAATCTCGTCCGGAATGTTCTGCACCCCGGTGTATTGGATCAGCAAATGGTAGCCGAAATACTGCCACAGCGATACGAAATACAAGCTGAACATGGCGATCTTCGGTTCGGTCAGCCAGTTATGCGTCCAGTTGTCCAGTCCGAGGGCAATGAGCACGCCGTTCAACATCCCGCCCATTGAGGTCGGGTTATAGATCGTTTTCCAGAGTTGTCCGATAATAACGACCGATAGAATGACCGGCGTAAAATAAATCGACGCCAGCGTATTTCCCTTTTTCACATAACGGCTGAGCAAAATCGCAAAAAACAAGCAAAGCGGAATCTCCAGCATGGAGGCGACCGCATAAAGCAGCGTTCTCCGGACCGACGGCCAGAAGACCGGGTCGTTCCAGAACATGTCGCGGAAGTTGGACAACCCCGTAAATTTCGCGGTGGTAATCCCGTCCCAATTCAATAAGCTGGTTCCAAACGATACGATAATCGGAACGAATACCAGGCACACATACAACAACAGACAAGGCAATACGAAGACGGCTATTGTGCGTGCGGGCACTTTCAGTACTTTCATCTCTCCGCCCCCCAATAGAAATGCGATGCGAAGAAGCGCTCCGGCACGAATGCTCCAAAGGCTACTTCGCATCGATGGAAAGGTAACTTTTTTTAGAATATCAGGTGTGGTTCTTGGATAAGGGCTATCGAATTAGGCCTACTGCTTGTTGGCTTCAAAGGCGGTTTGATGCTCCTTGGCCACTTGAGCGGAATCCACTTTCTGCACGAACAGGTTCTGGATGCTGCTCAGGTGGACTTGCGCCGTTGCCGGATTCATCGTATTATCGAACGCCAGGTCGCCGCCCTTGACTTGGTTGAACAATTCAGCCACGTTGATGGCGAGATCGGAGTAGCCGGCGGATTTCAGGTCGCCGTCCACCTTCTGACCGAGACCCACCGCATTTTTGTTCTCAAACTGCTTCTTCGGGAAGTTCAGGGTGAAGAAGTTCAGGAAGTCCTTCGTTTCCTGCAGATGTTCGCTGTTCGCCGACACCGCAAATGCGCTGCCCGGCGCCACCATGAACTCGTTCGGATCGCCTTTGCCGTTTACCGTCGGGAATTGGAATGCGCCGACTTTGCCCGCAACGGACGAAGCGTCGATCGCCCCCGTCTCCCAGGAGCCGATCACCCACATGGCCGCTTGGCCGGATTTGAAGATGTTGCCGCCTGCCGTTGCGTCGATCGAAGTCGCGCCGTCCGGGAACGCGCCGGCTTGCACCAGCTCTTGGAATTTGTCGACGGCTTCGATGAAGGCCGGGTCTTCGAACGTTTTCTTGCCGTCCATTACGTCTTGCAGGAAGCCCGGGCCGCCATTGGTGCGGAGCAGGATGTTCATGAACAGGAACGAACCGGTCCAGGAATCCTTCTCCCCAATCGCCAGCGGTGTGATGCCTTTCTCTTTGAAGATCTTCACATCAGCCAGGAATTCGTCGAACGTTTCCGGCGTTTTGGTGATGCCGGCTTGCTCGAACAGTTCCTTGTTGTAGTAAACCACTTCGATATTGTTGCCGTCCGGCAGGGCATACACGTTGCCGTCAAAGCTGTAGTAATCGAGCAGGCCCGCTTGGTACGTGTCCTTCAGGCCGTTTTGGTCCAGCATGTCATTCAGCGGCGCCAGTAAGCCGGCGTCCACGAACGGTTTCATTTGCGCCGCCGGGTTCACGATCGTAATATCCGGCACCTCTTTGGAGGCCGCTTGCGTTTTGAGCTTGATTTTTTGCTGGTCGGTATTCAGCGTGTCGAGCTCGATGTGGATGTTGGGATGCGCCGCTTCATACTCTTCGACCAGCGCATGGATCGTTTTATAGGACGGAGTTGCGGGGTCCGGGTAAATGTTCTGGAACGTGATGGTGATTTTCTCGCCGCCGCTCCCGCTCTTTGCCCCGTTTCCGGCCGGCTCGTTCGCCGCCGCGTTGTTCTTCGCCGTGTTGCCTCCTCCGCAAGCCGACAAGCTCAGCGCCAGCACGGCGGTTAAAGCGATTGCCGAGGTTCTTTTCCATAGCTTCTTATTGACCATCGAATCATGCCCCCTGTGTTTAGGATAAACTCATTATTATGTCTTTAAGCGCTTTCAACAAGGCGCGAACTTTGGATATCCGGTAGGTTTTTTTTAGGTATGTAGAATTTTCCCCTCTTTCCTTGGAATTGGGATTGAGGGGCGGGGCTTGTCGGGTCTATTCATGGGTCATGCCTCATCTTCCGAAAATTGGAGGATGAGGCATGACGTCATCTGCTATCAGGTGCAACTTCAATTCATTTCTCCGATACTTTCCCTGCCGGCGCTCATTCGCATTCTCAAGAACGACGCCACCACGATCGCAACAGCGACACCAACCATCCCGACCCAGGTGATGGAGGGCAGAGACACCCGTTCGATCATGACGCCGCCGATTGCAGCGCCCGCCGCCATGGACAACTGCATCATGGATTGGTTCAGGCTCAGCATGATTCCAGAATAATTCGGTTCAATCCGAACCAGATTGACTTGTTGCGTTGGACCGGAGGACCATGCCGCAAACGACCACAAGATCAGGAGGATGACAATCAGCTGCCACGAATGTGTATAAACAACGGATAGAGAGAGGAGAAGCAGCGCGATGATGTGCAAGAGCAATCCCCCTGACAGTGTCGGGAACACCCCCCATTTATCCGCGCTGAAACCGCCGAATTTGGATCCGAGCAGGCTGGCGATACCGAAGGCCAACAGCACTCCGCTCAATACCCCTTCCTTCAATCCGGCAACATCCAGCAGATATGGTGAAATGTAGGTGTAGGCGATCGAGTATCCGCCGAGCCAGAAAAAGGTAATCGCAAGCCCCAGCGCTACATTTCCGTTTTTCAAGAAGGCAAGCTGCTTGGACAACGGCATCGGTTTATCCCCTTGAACTCGAGGGAGGATGGCGTACAGAACGAACATCACCACCAGACCGGCCAGTGCCAATATGCCAAAAACCGATTTCCATCCGAGTTGTGCTGCAACGATACGTCCAAGAGGCACACCGATAATCAAGGAGGCCGTAAAGCCCATCACCACAGTAGCAATCGCGCTGGCTTGTTTGCCGGGGGCGGCAATTTTTGCGGCGATATCCAATGCGGTTACCACAACCATTCCCGCACCCAGAGCCATGATGACGCGAGCTGCGAGAAACGAGGCATAGCCAGGTAAAACGAAAGACAGGATATTCCCGATCACGAAGATCCCGAGCGCCCAAACCAGCAGTTTTTGTCTTTCCAGCTTGGCAGTCAGCGCCATCAGGATCGGGGTGCCAATGGCGTACACAAAGGAAAAAATCGTGACCAACTGCCCCGCAGAGGTAACGGAAATCCCCAGGGTATCCGAGATCTTATCCAAGATGCCGGAAATAACGTACTCGGAAGTACCCACCAAAAAAGTAACTAATGCCAATAAATAAACTTTCCACGTGCTAGACAATACGTTCACTTCTCCTTCTTTTTGTTGTATGAATCGTTACCGACATGAGGATCCTTTTGATAAATTCATATATCGCAATATGTCGATCTGTTGGGCCGAAAAAAAACTGAATACGTGTGAGGTATTCAGTTCAGATTAGAGTTTCTGATTTAAGAAATCAGCTAATTCGCTTATTTTCTCTTCGTTGCGTTTGTAGTACGTATATTTGCCGATTCGCTCGGTTCGAATCAGTCCGGCCCGCTGCAGAATGGACAAATATTGCGACGCTGTCGACTGCGTCATGTGAAGCTTGTCCGTCACTTGACTGACACACACCCCGATTTCCCTCATATCCACTCCTTCATGGGGCACAAAATGCTTTTCGGGTTCCTTAAGCCACTGTAAAATCTGTAACCTCGACTCGTTAGACAACGCCTTGAACACTTCAATTGGATCCATGTTTTGTATTATATCTACATTTTGCGATATGTCAATATGGTCTTATTCCTCGACAGCGATGCCGGCAGCTCTTAGATGCCCGTAGGCAACGATTCGGCTAAATTGAGACGAAACCTCATCCGCAGGAAGGGGCTTATCGTTTTTAATCCACCAAATTACGATCCCCATGAAAGCCGCTCCGAGGTATTCAATCAGCAATTCCTTGGATATCGCCAATACGGAGTTGTCCTGAGCAGGTTTCCACCCCTCCATTAATTTATCCTTAATG
This sequence comes from Paenibacillus phocaeensis, assembly GCF_900021165.1. Taxonomy (GTDB): domain Bacteria; phylum Bacillota; class Bacilli; order Paenibacillales; family Paenibacillaceae; genus Fontibacillus; species Fontibacillus phocaensis. The sequence goes on from NZ_FCOQ01000033.1 coordinate 133,570, forward strand.
ATATTCTCCATTTTCGCTTGAAACGGATAGATTCGATTCTCTTCAATTAGCATGGAACGGTAAAAGGTTATATTTAGCGAAATATGCTCCAGTACCGTTTGCATGACGGTCTCGAGTAAAGAAAGGCTGAACGGACTCATGCTGATCGGACAAAGAACGACCGCCTCCTTTAATTCGCTTAACAGTTCATTCATACATGTATCCAATAAATCGGGCTTGTTCTGGTAGTGAAGATAGAACGTGTTTCGATTGATCATCGCCTGATCGGCAATATCCTGAATCGTGATCGCTTCATATCCTTTTTCCTGAATAAGCTCATAAAACGCTTTTCGAATCGATTGTTTCGTACGCCGTATTCTTAGGTCGGTTTTCTTATTCATGGGTTTCGTTCTTCCTCCATCTCTATTGATTTAGATCGTTAAGCGACAAAGTAAATACGAGTTGTCTATTATACTTCAAAATTAAAAATATTAAATATTGAGTGATAGATTAACCTCAATTATAATGTGCGATAGATAAATAAACAACGAATTGTTCATTATTTATCTAATGACCAAAAATCCAAGGAGGATATTTCAATGACATTCAACCCTCAAAATGAGCTTGTTCGTAAGGCCATCGCCGTGCTGGAAAGTTTTGAGAGCGGCAACCCCGAAGCGATTACGGCTTACGTTCATCCGGATCAATATATTCAGCACAACCAGGCTTTACTCGATGGTCGTGATGCTATGCTTGGCGCACTGGATCATTTAAAGGAAATAGGGACAAAGGTAAGCGTTAAGCGGGCTTTAGTTGACGGAAATGTGGTGGCTCTTCATTCGGTATATCATTTTCACGGCCCTAAGATCGCTTTTGACATCTTCCGTTTTGAGAATGGCCTCATCGTTGAACATTGGGACAATTTGCAAGAGATGGTGGAGAAAACACCAAGCCATCATACGATGATTGACGGACCGGTTACGATTCAGGATATCGATAAGACGGAGGCCAACAAATCATTAGTCAAAAGCTATGTTGAGAATATCTTGCTCGGGAAGAACCCTGATCTGCTTGCCTCTTACTTTGATGGAGATACCTACATTCAGCATAGTCCGCATATTGCAGACGGCCTTTCCGGCCTTCACGCGGCATTGCAGGCACTGAAGGAGAGAAATGTCGAGTTTCAATATACTCATGTCCATCAAGTCATCGGGCAAGGCGATTTTGTGCTTACCGGGAGTGAAGGTCAATTTAACGGTCAACCTACCGCATTCTACGATTTGTTCCGCGTACAGGATGGAAAGATCGCCGAGCATTGGGACGTTATCGAGACCATTCTGCCGGAAGAAAAACGAAATAATTCGAACCGTAGATTTTGAAGTTTGTGTAGCTGAATCGCAAGAAAGACATCGCCGAATGGAATTACGGTGATGTCTTTCGCTTCACGAATGTACTTGAATGGAAAATTTGATAATCCAATAGATACGGGGAGAATCATGAAAATACTGACACAAAAAATGACGTGGTTGGGATTAGCGCTCGTTCTGATCGTGTTGACCGTATTCGGGGTAGCGATGATGGGATCGGTGGTTGGATCGAAGCCAAAGGAGATCCCGGTCGCCCTCGTTGTCCTGGATCAGCCGGCGGAACTACCGACAGGGGGATTGAAGACGGTTGGGGAAATGATTCGGGAAAAGCTGGTGTCGGACCCGGCCATGCCGTTCGTCTGGCATATCGTGGATTCCGAAGAAACGGCTCGGGAAGGAATGGATGAACGCGAATATTACGGAGCAATGGTGATGCCGGCCGATCTGAGCAGCGGTTTACTCTCGTTAGCCACTCCCTCACCGATTCATCCTAATGTGAAGATCATCGCCAACGAAGGGATGAACAGCCAAGCCTCGTTGGTCGTAAGACAGGGAATGAGGCAAGCGATGCAAATGATAAACGAGGAACTGTTTCAGTCGCTGCTTGAGCAGATCGGGCAGCAAACGGAGCACATTCCGGTTGAATCGGCTGCGGCTTTAATGACGCCGGTGACCGTGCAGGAGGAAACCGTGCATCCACCGGGAGTGAATAATGCATCGGGGAATGCGCCGGGGTTGTTGATCCAGATTCTGTGGATCGGCAGTCTGGTGGCCGGGATCATGTTGTTTCTGGCCAGCCGGAAGGCGGTCGCCGCGGGTTCAAGGAGATGGGCGGTAAGCGCGCTGCAAGCGATCGGGGGACTTGTGATTGTTGGCATCGCGTCAGGCTTCACCGTATGGATGGCTTCGTCTTGGTACGGCATGGAACTGGCAAACGCGAGGGAGACGGGGTTGTTCTTATGGTTGGCCGGATCGGCGTTCTTCTTGCTGCAATCTTCCTTGCTGAATTGGATCGGATTCCGGGCCATGCCCCTGCTCGTGCTGCTGATGTTCTTCTCCATGCCGCTGTTGAACATGGCTCCGGAGTTCTTGTCGCAGACGGCGCGAGTTTGGATCTATTCGTGGACGCCGCTGCAGTTTGCGGCAGGAGGGCTGCGGGAAGTGATGTACTTCGGAGGACTGGACGCGGCCGGCTCGAACGCCTTCGTTTTGTGGGGCGTCACCGCGGGATTTTTGCTCCTGCTGCTCGCTTCCGGATTGAAGTCCGGTCGAGCGACAGATGCGTCCCCTACTTCTGTCACAGGGGATTAAAAGTGTGTGGCGGCGAGACCGTTTGACGCGTTTGATGCGTTTGATGCGTTTGATGTTTGGGTGCCGAACTCATATTGTTGTATTTTATGCAGCATTTGAGGTCCAAGGGGGGCTGCTAACGGCAAAATGTTGCATTTCGAACAGCATTTCGCAGTGATAGGGGCCCTCCCCCCATCAAAATGCTGCACTTTCTGCAACATTATGGTCAGAACCCCTGAAGATCAGGGGAAAATGTTGTAAAATTTACAACATTTCATCTTGGGACGCTTCAGCCAGAAGCTGATAGGAGAGCAACCGTTCCTCATAATCAGGAATTGGCGATACGATCAGGAACTCGTCGTTGCGGTACTTCTGTTGCAGGTTTCCCAACTGTTCGCAGACTTGCTTGGCTGTCCCGGAAAATCCTTGAAAAGGCGCCCCTCCGCGGGCCCGGAATCCTTCCGCCGCCTTCGCCGCCAAAACCTCCGCCCGGGCTTCGGTCTCCGCGCAAATCACACTGACGGAAAGTATGGCGGAGGGCTTGGCTCGGTGAACGGAGGGGCGGAAGGTCTCGCGGTAGGCCCGCAGGACTTCGGCTCCGTCACTGTCGCTCATAAATTGGCCGAAGACGTACCCCGTTCCGAGTTCGGCCGCATAACCCGCGCTTTTGACATTCGTGCCGAGCAGCCAGAGTTCAGGCGGAAGCTGGGGAACCGGCCTTGCGGTTACGGGATGGTCCTCGTAGCGATAACGGTCCGCAAGCAGGTCGGAGAGCTCCTTGGCCAGCTGCGGATAACGCCCGACCCGCTCCAGGAAATTGCCGCTTAACGCCATTGACGCATGCGCCTCCCCGCCGGGGGCTCTCCCGATCCCGAGATCGACGCGCCCCGGATACAAGGCCGCCAGCAGCCGGAAGTTTTCCGCGACCTTCAGCGGACTGTAATGCGGCAGCAATACGGCGCCCGACCCCAGACGGATCCGGCGGGTAGCCGCTCCAATCGCCGACAGCAGCACCTCCGGCGCTGCGCTGGCCAATGCTTCCATATCGTGATGCTCCGCCGTCCAATAGCGCAGATATCCCCGTTCTTCCGCTTGCCGCGCCAACCGGATTGCTTGTTCGAGCGCCGCCTCTGCCGTTGTCTCCGGGAGCTTCGGCACCAAATCCAGCACGCCAAGCTTTAGCTTCAGCTTCAACTCAGACTCCTTCATCATGCCCCTCCTTCTCCTTCTCAGGTTCGACTTCTCCATGAAAGAACAAACGTTGAACTCCGCCCGGCCCAACCCGGGTGTCCCAGAAACCCAGACCCGGCTGCAGCAGCGAGCAAAGCATCGAGATCACGCCGCCGTGGGTCACGATGAGCAAACGTACAGACTCAGCGGGTTGTGAAGCGGGTTGCGGCGAAGGCGGATGCAATCGCAAGGTTGGCGGCAGGAACGCCGGCTTGCGCAACGGGTCGATTGCCAAGCTGCCGGAGCTGGAGTCGGAGTTGGAGCTAGGGGCCTCTCCCGCTAACGCCATCGTCTGCATCAGAAGCTCCTCGCCTACTTCGGATACCCGTGCTTGAAAAGCCTGCCAGGATTCGCCCCCGGGGGGTGTTCCAGCCTGCGGATCATCGATCCAGGCGCGGTATCGCTTGTCATCCTTCAGCATCTCATACGTTTGGCCTTCCCACCGGCCGAAATTCATTTCCCGCAAACGGGGGTCCAGTTGCGCGCCGTCCAGCAGGTCCGGACGGGCCCAAGCCAACGTTTCCCGGCAGCGCCGCAAATCGCTGGCATATACCGCGGCGAAGTTCACCTCCGCCAACTCCCGGCGCAGCTCTGCCAAACCCGACGCCTCATCCGGCAGCAGCGGCAGATCGCTGTGGCCCTGATATCGGCGTTCGGCGTTCCAGGCCGTGAGACCATGACGAACCAGCCACCATTCCGCGTTCATTTTCGTTCACCTCCCGGCCAATGCCTCGAGCCCAAATTCAAGCCCGTTTGTTGATACAGCGAACCGTATCCGACTAAATCCAACTCCAGCTGCCGACGATCGCGATCCATGCTGCCGTTCCTGCAATGACGGTAGCATTCGCTGCCCAAAACATCAGCTTCGCCGTCTTCGCCACGTCCCCGGGCACCAGCTCCCGGGTTTTGTCGCCCATATAGGCACGGAACGAAACGACGCCGTGGTAGGAATTTTCCCCGCCCAGCCGCACGCCCAACGCACCGGCTACCGCCGCCTCCGGGTAGCCGCTGTTCGGGCTCGGATGCTTGGCGGCATCGCGGCGCACCGCCCGCCAAGCGCCGCGGGCATCCAGCCGCAAGGCCCATGCTGCGACGTAGAGCAGCAGCGCCGTCAGCCGCGCGGGGAGGTAATTGGCGATATCGTCCAACCGGGCGGAAGCCCAGCCGAGATCGATGTACTTGTCGTTCTTGTAGCCGACCATCGAATCGAGGGTGTTCACCGCCCGGTACGCCATCGCCAGCGGGGCGCCGCCCAGCAGTGCAAAAACGAGCGGCGCCACGACGGCGTCGACGATGTTCTCGGCGACGGTCTCGACGGCGCCGCGCGTGATCTCCGGCGCATCCAGGTGCGCCGTGTCGCGTCCGACGATCATGCCGAGCGCGCGGCGGGCGGCG
>NZ_FCOQ01000034.1 GCF_900021165.1 Paenibacillus phocaeensis
CGACGCGCCTACGGCGGCGTACACCAGGCGGCCCACCGTGCCGCCCAGGTCCGTCGCGGTGCCCGCGTAAGCGTGCAGCAGCGGCCAGTCGGCCCGCTGACTCACGCCCAGCGCGACCGCGTCGGTCGTGGTGCCGGTGGCCGCAAGCCCGTTCTCGGCGTCCGTCACGCCGAGATCGCCCAGCGCGGCCGTCTTGGCCTCCGTCGCCGTCATCACGGCGTTGACCATCGCCGCCGGCGTCAGCCGCCCGTCCACGGCCAGCAGCACATTGATCGTTCCCGGCGTCCACGAAGCCGGGAACGTCGTCCGCCGAACGCCGGCCCGCGCGGCGTTCGACGCCCCCGCCGTCGCGCAGCAGAAGACGGCGAAATCGTCGCCACGCTCCTCCGCCACCGCCGCGTAGCGCATCGGCACCGCCGTCAGCAACCCGGCCGTTTCTTCGGCCGGGTACCCCCACTGCCCCAGCAGATCCGCGATATCCCGGACCGGATCGTCGCAGCGGTAATGGCGGTCTACGTAGATGTTAACCATCCGGCGCAGCTTGCCAAAGCCGCCGCCGTATACCGCGCTGCTCAAACCGTCCATCGCCTGCGGCGCCTCCAGCATCAAATGCCGCTCCCCGAACTCCAACTTCAGGCCAGGCCAAACTTCGGAGGCATAAACCTCGCCCGGCTTCGCCACCATAAAAGGCATTTCCATCGTCATTTTCCCCTTCCTCCCCTTATCCTATCTCACGCTGATGAGGTTTCATTTATCCAGTTACGATTATCATGAAATTTACACAGGCCATGACCCAACCCCTGCCTCATGTATTCGAATTCCCCTTCAGCAAATCTCTCCGGTCATCGCCGCTGCCTAGCACAGCCTCCAGCTCCCGCAGCAGCTTGCTGCAGGCCGCTTCATCCTTCACCGCCAGCCGGATGTCCCGCTCCGTCAGTCCCGGGTACATCGCGCAGCTGCGCACCAGCACCCCGCGCCGCCCGAGCGCGGTCTGCATCGCTTCCGCCTTCCACGGCTCCGGCAGCCGAACGAGCAGAAAGTTCGCTTCCCCCGGCCAGGTTCGGCAGCCGAGCGTCGTCAGCTCGCCTATCAGCCGTTCACGCTGCCGCTTCACCAGCGCCAAAGTCGCCTGCTCGTACGAAACCTCCGCCCCCAGGCATACTTCCCCCGCCAGCAACGCCAACGTGTTGACGCTCCAGGTCACCTGCTTGTCCCGCATGCGCCGGGCCGTCTCGGGATGCGCGATTGCATACCCGAGCCGAAGCCCCGGGATCGCATAAAACTTCGTCATCGACCGGATCAAGACCAGATGCGGATACTTTCCAAGCTCCGGCAGCAGCGTCCGGCGCTCCGGTTCCGGAATAAAGTCGATAAACGCCTCATCCACCACCACATACGTGCCGTAACGCTCCCCGGCCGCGGCGAACCGCCGCAGCTCGTCCATGCCGTATTGCACCCCGTTCGGGTTGTTGGGCTGACCGATGAACGTCAAATCCGTCTCCCGGATCAACCGTTCTACTTCCTCCGGCGCAGCCTTATACGCCCCCTCCTCCGTTCCGAACACCGACCGCACCCGGGCGCCAAACTGCTCCGAGAGCGTCCGGTATTCGGAGAAGCAGGGCTCCACGATCCCAACCTTCTCCGGGGCGAGTCCAAGCAGCGCCAGCGCCATGTTTTCCGCCGCCCCGTTGCCGACAACGAGCGCCCCCTCCTCCACTTGCAGGCGGGAGGCCAATTGCGAGATCAGCTTGCGGTGCCCGGGATCCGGATACCGCACAATCCCCGGCAGCGCCTCCCGAAGCGCATCCAGCAACCCGGGCGGAGGCCCCAGCGGATTGATGTTCGCGCTAAAGTCCGTCCACTCCCCCGCCGCCACACCGTACCTGGCCGAAGCCGTCAACAGGTCGCCGCCGTGGCCGTAAACTTCCAACTCCATGACCGATCCCTCTTTTCTTCTGTTCCATACAACCTTACGCGGATTCATCATCAATTCCAAAAAAGTTCAGGTGTCCCCATTATCTGTTCCCGCTCCCCTTCCGTCAATAAGGAGGGCAAACGTTCTTTTTCGGCAAAAAAACCTGCTGCCCCTTTGGTTTCGACACCAATTGGTTTACAATAAAATGAGAGGCGTGCAGGACTACATACCGGGGCCTGAGAATCAGGCTGCCGACCGCAAACAGGAGGATGGAGAACCATGCTGTTTATCGATAACGAAGGCATTACCGATGCGTCCGTCAATCTGGCCATCGAAGAATATGCCCTGAGACATTTGCCGCTGGAGGACGACAGCTATTTGCTGTTTTATATTAACGCTCCTTCCATCATTATCGGCAAGCACCAGAACACGATCGAAGAAATCAATCAGGAATACGTCAAGGAGAACGGCGTACAGGTGGTGCGTCGTCTATCCGGGGGCGGTGCAGTGTACCACGACTTGGGGAACCTGAACTTCAGCTTCATCACCAAGGATGACGGCGAGTCGTTCCATAACTTCCGCAAGTTCACCGAGCCGGTGGTGCAAGCTTTGAAATCGCTGGGCGTGAACGCGGAATTGACCGGACGCAACGACCTTCAAGTCGGGGAGCAGAAAATTTCCGGCAACGCCCAATTTGCCACGCGCGGCCGCATGTTCAGCCACGGTACGCTGATGTTCAATCTGAACCTTGACAACGTACAGGCCTCGCTGCATGCCAATCCGGAGAAATTCAAATCCAAGAGCACCAAATCCGTGCGCAGCCGGGTCGCCAACATCATCGACTTCCTGGACCGCAAAATGACGATCGAGGAATTCCGCGCCGAGCTGCTGCGGCATATTTTTGGCATGGAGCCTCATGCGGTGCCCCAATATAAATTGACGGAAGCGGATTGGACGAAAATCCATGAAATTTCCGCGCAGCGCTATAAGAACTGGGATTGGAACTACGGTTTGTCGCCGGAGAGCAATGTCAAGCACGCGAAGAAGTTCCCGGTCGGCATTATCGACTTGCGCATGAATATCAAGGACGGCCATATCCAGGACATCAAAATTTACGGCGATTTCTTTGGCGTCGGCGACGTGGTCGATATCGAAGATAAGCTGAGAGGCGCGAAATACGAGGAAACGGCGGTTAGGGAAGCGCTCGCCGCCATCGATATCAAGCATTACTTTGGCAATTTGGAGCTGGACGACTTTATCGGATTGGTATTCCTTGAAGAATAACGAGGCGGCGCTATCTTGGAAAAAACCTCCCGTGAACCGGATCCGTCTGGCCGATTTAGGGCTTTTGTCCGTGGCTTTCATGTGGTGGGGCTGCACCTTCCTGATCGTACAGCATGTCGTGCGGGTGCTCCCGCCCTGGCCTTTAACGGCATTCGCTTTATCAGAGCGGCGCTGCTCCTGGCATTGATCATTTCCGTATTTTATCGGCGGGAAGGGAAGCTGTTATCCTCATTGTGCATCCTGGGCGACATGCTGCTGGCGGAATTGAAATCCGCCGGATAGAGAGAGATTTTCAACCTCAAAGGAGAGAAACCATGTATAAACTGATTGCCATCGACATCGATGACACCTTGATCAATGACGACAAGGAAGTGACACCTGCGACGCAGCAGGCATTAGAGCAAGCGGTGGCCCAAGGGGTGGTCGTAACCCTGGCTACCGGCCGCGCCTACGCATCGGCCCAAGCGATCGCCCGTCAGACCGGGCTGAACGTGCCGATCATTACGTACCAGGGGGCGCTCGTCAAGAACCTGATGGACGAAAAAGTGCTCTACGAGCGTTACGTCCCGATGGATGCAGCGCGCAAGCTGTTCGAATACTGCATCGAACGCAACCTGCACCTGCAAACGTATATCGACGACAAGCTGTACGCCCGCGAGGAGAATCAGAAGCTGATCGACTACACCACGCTGAACCGGACGCGGTATTACGTGGAGCCGGATTTCGCCAAGCTGGTGGCCCAACTGACCCCGAAAATGCTGATCATCGACGAGCCCGATTACCTGGACCAAATCGCGCCGGAGATACGCGAGCTGCTGGGGGACGGCGTTCATATTACCAAATCCAAGCCGAACTTTCTGGAAATCATGCATGCGGAAGGCACGAAAGGCCACGCCCTGCGATTCCTGGCGGCCCATTTCGGCTGCGACTTATCGCAAACGATCGCCATCGGCGATTCGTGGAACGATCATGAGATGCTGGAGGCTGCCGGCCTGGGCGTAGCGATGGGCAATGCCATCCCGGCCTTGAAGGAGATCGCCGACTTCATCACGCTGAGCAACAATGAGGATGGCGTGAAGCACGTGATCGACAAGTTTGTATTGAAGGTTTAGCGCGAAAAAAGACTAACCGGAGCTCTTCCAGTTAGTCTTTTTGCATATACTCGATTTTTCGCATATAAATTGCCGCTTACGGCCCAATCTGCGAATTCTATTCGATTTTTCATATAGAATCAGGGCATTTGCGCCCGGTTGGGGCGAATAAGCACGAAATTTCATATATATGGGGTCCAAGTGACCCAACATGGGTGAAATGTATTCGAATTTTCGCATACATTCGGCAGAAAGTACTCCCCATAGATCCCGCTTCGGAACCGCTCGCTCGGAGATCCGCTCGAACATCCGCTCGGTACTCTCCTTAATCCTCGGCTTGGAAGTCCAACCGGACATCCGATCACACATCTGCTCGAGTGCTCCCTCGGACGCCATCCTCCGCCATTATTCCCCCGCCTGCAGCGGCACCCTCATGCCCGTCGCGGCAAACGCCACGCCCTCCGGCAATCCGTAATCACGGCGAAGGTCGATGTCGTGCGACAGATGCGTAAACAGCGTCCGCGCCGGGCGGATTTCGCGCAGCAGCTCCAGCGCCTCCCTCACATCGTACACCGAACGGGTCGCAAACTCCGCCTGCTCATGATAGAAGCTCGTGCCCAACACGAGCAGATCGAGGCCGTGCAACGGCTGTTTTTGTTCCTCAGGCAAAGCGATCGAATCCGAGCAGTAAGCCCAGGTGAAGCCGTTTTTCTCCAGGCGGTAGGCATACGAAAATCCGTTTTTGCCGTGGAACACCTTCCACGCACGGATTTGCCACCCGGCCAGCCGAATCCCCTCGTCGCCAACAGCATGCAAGTCCAAATGGCCGCCCAGCCACGGATACTGCCGGATGATCGTCTCCAGCACCTCCTGCGGCGCGTAGAGCTGCCCCCTTCTGCCCAGCCAGCGGCAGGCGTCTGCCCATTCGGGCAATCCCCCGATATGATCGAAATGAGCATGCGTGACCAGGATCCGCTCCGCAAACCGTTGTCCCCGCCGCTCCATGCCGGACCGCCAATCCGGTCCGCAATCGATCAGGAAGCCCCCTTCCTTGCTCTCGACCGCAACCAGAGCACGATACCTCCGGTTCACACCGCCGGTGCTCCGCGCTTCCCCGCATATCTCACAATCGCAATACACCCTTGGAACCCCCATGGCGTCCCCGGTACCGATAAATTCAAGTTGATCCATTCCGAAAAGTCTCCCTCCCGACAAGCTGCCTATCTAGCTGCCTATCTAGCCGCCTATCTATAAGTTACGAAATCTCCCGCCATCCAACTGCATCCAGTCTGGAGGTAGACCCTACTTCTGCGAGATATACTTACCGCCCCAGCAAATCCAACGAGATAGAGTTCAGGGCCCTGTCGAGATCCGGCGCGCCATAGGCCGGTTCGATCGTCAATTCCAGGCTGTCGCCATACCCCAGCGTCTTGTCCTTGACATAGAGATGCGCCCGATTGGCGTGATATTGCAGCAATCCCAGACTGTCGCGAGCGCCCTCCTTCACGATCCAGACGCGAATCGTCTGCCCTCTGTCCGGAACGAGCCCGCCAACCAGCATCAGCATCTCCCGGGTGGCGGCATTGTACCATACCCTCCCGTTCTCCGGCTCCCTACGGCCCATGGCGAGAGGGTAAGAGATCGTATCCGGCTTGAACAGCACCGGCAGCGCCTCCGGTTCATACGTTTGTACATAGCGGTCCCAGCCAGCTGCGGGTTGATTCAGGCGATCGATCGCAACCCCCATGCCGATCAGCACCATAAGAGCTGCGGCCAGCGACACCGTCCATTTCCAACGAGCCGTCAGCAGCCGCAACGCCCGGCGTTGCCATCCGATTCTTCTTACCCGGCGCCGCAAGCTGCGCCGAATCCGCTCGGAAGGTACGGCCTCTGTCCACAGACCGCCCCGCTGCAAGGTGGGACCGGAAGGTTCGGACGTAGGCATCTGCAAGCGCGATACTCCCTGCCCTTGCGCTGGCGTCAGCGGTTGCCTCCATGCCGACTCACTGAGGGCTGCTCCCCCGGGGCTGTCCGACACCTCCGTCAGCGGTTCGTGTTCGCTGCCGATCCCCAGGACATCGCTCCAATACGACTTCTGCTCCGCACAAATCGTACAGGTGTCCAGATGCATTGCCATTTCGGTTCGCTTGGGTTCCGGGTGCTGGCCCAGCAGCCAATCGATCCACTCCTGTTCAGAATACATCCGAACGCACAGGTTCTCTTGTCCCGCACCGCCAACCTTGCGATCACGATCACCGGCTTGCCCGATCATGCTCGTTCCCTCCTTCCAGCGGTTCTCCCCAGCCTTGCTTCTCCAACTGCTTACGCAAATTCGTTAATCCATAACGCACCCAAGACTTGACGGTACCGATCGGCACGCTCCAAGCCTCCGCCATTTCACGCTGGGTCTGCAGAGTGAAATAGGAGCCCATAATCGCCTTCTTCTGCGACTCCGGCAATGCATAAATCGCCGTACGGAGCGCCTCCCGTTCCAACCGCGATAACGCCTCGTTTTCGCCGGAGCCGACTTCATCCACCGTATCTCTGTGCAGCGCCTCGTCGCCCGGATAGTGCAGCCGCGCTTTGCGCCGCAGGCGATCCAGGCTGCGGCTGCGGGTCATCACCGCCAGCCAGGCTTTGATTGAGCCGCGGGACGGATCGTAGTCCCGCCCCCGCCGCAGCACCTCCAAGAATACTTCATGGCAAATATCCTCGGCCTCCATCCGCTCCCCTACCAGACGGCCGGCCACCTGCATGACAAAGGGAGAATAACAGGCATAAAACGCATCGAACGCTTGCACCGAACCGTCGCACATTTCATTCAATTGCCTGGTCATCTCTTCATTTTGCAGGTCCATGTTTGTCCCTCCCGCAAAATTTCTCCTCTTCTTACCTCCCGTTTTATCAGAAATAATTTCGATTGAAAACCCCCAAAAAAATTTTTGACCGGATAAATCCAAGATGGCGTTTCATGCGTACCCTTGATGAACATCCATATTTCATAGGGGGTATAAGAGATGCGTCAAACCTATCGAAAAGCGGCGTTCCTGCTGCTCATTCTGGTCACAGCCTTAGGCGGGGCTCTATCTGGAGGGGGCAGCGCCTCGGCGGCGGGCTCACTGGAGCTCTACACGCCATACTTAGAATGGTCCGCCGCACCGGGCGAATCCGTGTCTTATACGATCGATCTCGTCAATCATGGCGGTAGTACGGCTTCGGCCAACCTCTCTTTGGAGACGCAAAGCAAGGATTGGAAATACGAATTGACCGCAGGCGGACGCGAGGTGTCGCGACTGGCCGTAAAGGCTGGGGAGACCCAAACTTTCAATCTCGACCTGGACGTCCCTCTGCAAATCAATAAAGGTCGGTACGTATTTAACCTCAAAGCGGATGATGCCACATTACCGCTCGTCGTCAACGTTTCGGAACAGGGCACTTTCAAAACCGAGCTGACGTTGGACCAGTCCAACATGGAAGGGCATTCGGATTCCACTTTCACGTACAGCGCAGTGCTGCGGAATCGAACAACGCAGAAGCAGACCTATGCTTTCAGCGCCCAAGCCGAACAGGGCTGGGACGTTCGCTTTAAAGCCGACGGCAACAGCGTGACTTCGGTCGAAGTGGAGCCTAATGCCGAGAAGAACGTTACCCTTGAAGTCAAACCGCCGGAGCAAATCAAGGCCGGCACGTACGAAATTCCGATTGCAGCAACAAGCGGCGATACGACGGCGAACGCCAAAATCGAGGCCGTTGTGACCGGGACGTACGACATGAAGTTTTCCACGACCGATGACCGGCTTAGCACAGACGTTGGAGCCGGCTCCGAGCGCAAGTTGACCTTTGTCATCCAAAATACCGGTTCGGCCGAGCTCCAGGATCTTTCGTTCTCCTCGTCCGCCCCGACGGATTGGGAGGTATCCTTTGAACCTTCGTCGATCACGACACTTGCGCCGGGTGAGAGCAAGCAGGTTCAAGCCACGATCAAGTCGAGCAAGAAGTCGCTTCCCGGGGACTACGTGGTCAGCCTGACCGCTTCCTCCTCGAACAAAAGCGCCAACGCCGATCTGCGCGTTACTGTGAAATCGTCTGTATTATGGGGATGGGTGGGGGTTCTCATCATACTGGCCGTCTGCGGGGGCATCTATTACCTGTTCCGGAAATACGGGAGAAGATAATCCATGATGAGCGAAATCGGCATGACTCCCACCCCATCGGCTGCTGGCGAAGGTGCCGTCGTTGAACTGGTTCAATTGACAAAAAAATACGGGGAAGCTACGGCCGTTGATCATCTGAATTTGAGCATCGCCCGCGGGGAGATATTCGGTTTACTGGGCCCCAACGGCGCGGGGAAAACCACAACCATCCTGATGATGCTGGGGTTGACCGAGCCGACTTCAGGACTGGCGAGAATTTGCGGCTTCGACCCGACGCGCGAGGCGCTCAAGGTGAAGCGGAAGGTTGGTTATCTGCCCGACGATGTCGGATTCTATGAGGATCGGACGGCGCTGGATAATCTTGTGTACACGGCAAGGCTGAACGGCGTATCGGAACAAGAGGCCTTGCAGCGTGCCAAAGCCCTGCTGGAGAAAACCGGGCTGGCCGACAATGCCGGCAAAAAGGTCGGGGCGTTCTCCCGCGGGATGCGGCAGCGCCTGGGCCTGGCCGATGTGCTCATCAAAAACCCGGAGGTCATCATCCTTGACGAGCCTACGCTCGGGATCGACCCCGAAGGGGTGCGAGAGCTGCTTGCCCTCATCTCCTCGCTGAGCCGCGATGAGAAGCTAACCGTGCTGCTGTCCTCGCATCATCTACATCAGGTGCAGCAGATCTGCGATCGCGTTGGCTTGTTCGTCCAAGGCCGGTTGATCGCCTGCGGCGACATCCGGTCGCTGTCCAAACAGCTGGATGCCGACGGCAACGTTTACGTCGAGGTGGGTGCCAAGGGCTGGACCGATGAGTTGGCCCGGCATCTCTCAAGTTTGGACGGTGTCCGCGACATCCGTTACCCGAATCAAGGGGACGATGAGCTGGAACAAGGCGTGACCGCAACGGTCGTTTGCGAGCGCGACCTCACCGCCCAGATCGCGGAGGCCGTCATTCATGGAGACGCGGAGCTCGTGTACATCCGCCGGAAGGAATACGGATTGGACGACATCTATCATCGCTATTTCGAGAGAAGGGGTGAGCAATGATGCAGCCTAATAAAGCAGCTGACAGGCGTTCGCTGAGGGAGCTGCTGCGCCTGAACGAATGGCGGAAGCGAGCAGCCAAGCTATGGGCGGAGCTGCGTCCCGCCTCTGAAGGGGACCGGCCTCGGGAACGCTCCTCTACCTCCTTTTGGGTGATGGTGCAGAAGGAGATCGGGGATCACTTAAGCAGTTGGCGCTTCGGGATCCTGATGGGCATCATCGTGCTGGCCTGCATCGGCTCGATTTATTCGGCCGTTTCGGCAATTCGGTCAGGCGGCAGCACGGCGGACGGCGGAGCGGGAGACATGTTCCTGTTCCTGAAAATGTATACTTTAACCAGCTCCGCCCTCGCGGTTCCCTCCTTTGCCACGTTCCTGTCCTGGCTCGGACCGCTGATCGGGATCACCTTAGGTTTCGACGCTGTCAACTCGGAACGGAATAAAGGGACGTTGGGCCGCTTGTTGTCACAGCCGATTTACCGCGACGATTTTATCAAGGCAAAGTTTGTGTCCGCTTTGGCGGTTATCGCTGTCGTCGTATTTTCGCTGGGCCTGCTGGTGATGGGGCTGGGCTTGTTTACGATCGGCTATCCGCCGACGCCGGAGGAATTTGCCCGCATTCTGATCTTTCTGCTGATTGCGGTGGTCTATATCGGCTTCTGGCTCTGCCTGTCGATCCTGTTCTCCATCTGCTTCCGGCAGGCGGCGACGTCGGCGTTGTCGTCTATCGCCATTTGGCTGTTCTTCACGATCTTCTACAGCATGATCATCAACATGATCGACAGCGCGACCGCCGTATCGCAAATGGCTTCGCCGGAGGCGCAGCTGCGGCAGATGAACCTCGTGCTGACGCTCAACCGCTTGTCCCCAACGGAGTTGTTCTCGGAGACGATCTCGACGATGCTCTCCCCCGGCGTTCGCGCCTTGGGGCCGCTGACGATGGACCAGCTCGTCGGAGCGATCGCAAGCCCGCTGTCGCTGGGTCAAAGCCTGCTGCTGGTCTGGCCGCAGCTGACCGGCCTGCTGGCCGCCACGATGATCTGCTTCGGCCTGTCCTACATCCTGTTCATGCGCCAGGAAGTCCGGTCGAGAGCCTAATTGCAAAGAAGCCGCTGAACGGTTTGTCAGCGGCTTCTTTTGATTTTCACTCAAATAACGGTACTTTTGGGCCTTATTTCGCTCTGAACGTCCCTTTTCGAGGAAATAAGGCCCTTTTAGGGTCTTATTTTCGCCGAACGGCCCTTCTGAGCGGGTAAATCGGCTCACTACCGGAGAATAAGGCCATTTTATACCGCTATTTGTCAGGTAATTCGGCTTTACCGGAAAATAGCGGTACTTTTTACCCTAAAGCCCCCTCCCCACCAAATCGCCGTGGATCCTGACCTTCATCGCCGGCTGGAACAGCTTCCTGCGGGTCCGCCGGGTTCGCCGGGTACCCCTCTCTCCGGCTCCCTTTACACGATTATCCCGTATGTTCAGGTTACAGCGTAAAGCGGCTGCAGCACAGGCTGCAGCACAGGCTGCAGCACACATGGGCCCCATGAACTTCCGAGGCTGCGTCCCCCCCACAGAGGAAGGTGCAACCTTGATTCCCGAGGAAGCGATATTATTCACTTTCAACAATCTCCCCACAGACTCCTGAACTAAAGGGATAATCGTGAAAAGAGGCCGAACCGGACATATCCCTCCTGTATTAAATGATCACGCTCAGCGGGTTGCGCTTCAACGGATTTTCGAGAATCCAGCTCCGCTCTTGATCGAAGAGATAAGCGCGGTGCACCAGGACGCGAACCTCCTGGCCAGCCTTCAAGGTCTCCTTCTCCAGCGAGCGGAACGTTGTCAGCGTATGTCCGCCAACCTCCACTTCTACCAGCCACTCACTGCCGCGGAAATGCAGGTGCTTCACCACGCCGGGGGCGGTTGCGGACAACAGCGTAAATTCGTGTTCGGTGCCCACCTCGATATATTCCGGACGAACCAAGGCTTTCGTGTCCGGCCCTCCGCTTTCCTCCTCGAAGCCCTTCAGGTCGGCGGCATGCTCTACCAGCGTCGACTGCCCGATGAACGAGGCCACGAACGGCGTCTCCGGCTCCTTATAAATATCCCAGGGCGTCCCTTTTTGCTCCAGCCGCCCCTGATTAATGATCATAATCTCGTCGGCCACCTCGATCGCCTCATCCTGGTCATGGGTCACAAAAATCGAGGTGATCCCCACCCGCTCGATCAACTCGCGCAGCCACGAACGCAGCTCCTGACGAATCTTGGCATCGATGGCGGCAAACGGCTCATCCAGCAGCAGCAGCTGCGGCTGCGGCGCCAATGCTCGGGCAAAGGCAACCCGTTGGCGCTGCCCCCCCGACAGCTGATGCGGATAGCGGTTCTCGAACCCCCGCAAGCCGGTCAGCTCGACCAACTTCATCACTCGCTCCCGAATCTCCGCCTTGGACACCTTCTTCACTTGCAGACCAAAGGCAATATTATCGAATACGGTCATATGCTTAAAGAGGGCATAACTTTGAAAAACAAACCCGATCCCGCGATCCTGCGGCGCCAGCTCGTTGACGCGCTGCCCATGAAACAGAATCTCCCCGTGATCCGGCTGCTCCAGACCGGCGAGCATGCGAAGGATCGATGTTTTGCCGCCGCCGCTTGGCCCCAACAAGCCGATTAATTGCCCCTTCTCGATGCCAAAACTAACATTCTGGACGGCATGGAAGCTGCCAAAATGCTTATCCAAATTCCGCACTTCTACATGCATGCCAAACCACTCATCCTTTCCGGTTTCGAAAGCCCCAGTCAAGAAAATATTATTTATTCTGATGAATTTACTTGGAATTGTTTATACGAATAGATTATCAAACCGTAAGCCTTCCGTCAATCTGAAAACAAGCAGGAGCCAAGCGGTATTTTCGATATTTTCGGTTTTTTTTCACTGCACAATGAGCGAAAACCGGCCTGCCCCGATCGTCTGAATACGGGATGGCCGGTTTTGTCAATTAGTGTTATAAAGTATTGATGCTATGATGGTGTAATTGGATAAAGCGTAAAGTGAAAACAAAAACGCCTTATGACGTTATGCGGTAAATACTGTGGCTTAACATTTTGACGTGCGCGACAGCGGCCGGCTTAATCTCTTCAAAGGTCAGCCGATCCTGGATGTAGTAAGAGATAAATCCATGCATACCCAAAAACATACTGAGCGGAAGAGACGGATTATTCTCCAGCGGGTGCCTCTCCTCCTGCAGAAAACTGCGGATGATGGACTCGAACATATTGAAGCATTTGGCCTGTTCGCTGCGACAGTATGCCAATATTTCCTCATCCCTGAGCATAAACATGATTTCGTATTGATGCGGATGATCCAAGCCGAATTTGATAAATTCCAGCATGAGCTGCTCCGCTTTGGTCAGCCCGTCGGTTGGCGGCCGTTTGGTCACTTGCTCGCACAGATGGGTCAGGGACTCGAAGTCTTTTACCACGATGGCGTAAAACAACTCGGCCTTTTCCTTGAAGTGATAATAAAGCGAGCCGTGACTGTATCCCAAATGCTGACCGATGCTCCTCATGGAAATCCCGCGATACCCTTTGGTGATGAACAAATGCCGGGCCGCTTCCATAATTCTTTCTCTCGACAACTCCTGATCAACTGCTCTTCTTGCCATAGGCATTATTCCCCTTCAATAAAATAAACCTGTTCACCTTCCGTCATCACGGCCTGCCCTCCCGTCAGATCGGTCATCCAATCCTTGAAGGCCTGCGCCTCCGGATGAAGCGGCAGACAGCATAGAGTCACCTTATCCGCAAACCCCGTATCTCCCGTACGGATGCCGCGGTTGCGCAGTTCATTCTCCACTTTACCCAGCCAGGTGTAATCCAGCTCCACGAACACTTCCTGATGAAGCACGCGGGTAATGGCTTCCCCCGCTTCGATTGCGGCAACGGCTCCGTCTGTATAAGCGCGGATCAAGCCGCCCGCCCCCAGCATAATGCCCCCGAAATACCGGGTTACGACGATCGCGACGTTCTTGAGGCCCTGGTTTTTGATCACCTCCAAAATCGGCTTGCCGGCTGTTCCGCTTGGCTCCCCGTCGTCCGATTGCTTCTGGATTTCATCCCGTTCCCCGATCATGTACGCGGAACAGTTATGCGTGGCGTTCCAGTGCTTCTTCTTGATCTCCTCGATAAACTGAAGCGCATCGGCTTCGGTTGACACCGGCTTCACGTGTCCGATAAACCTTGACTTCTTGATGACGATTTCCTGTTCTCCGGCTTGCCTGACCGTCTTGTACTTTTCCAGCATATGAGACCATCCTTATGAATGTGCCAAGAAGCAGCTCCTCCGGTAGTTCCGGCGAACTGCTTCCTGGCAAACTAACTTGAACGAAATGGGCCTGCCCTTATTCGGAGAGGCGGGCTTCCAGTTCGGCCTTTTCTTTCTCGTAGCCCGGCTTGCCGAGCAGCGCGAACATGTTCTTCTTGTAAGCTTCAACGCCCGGTTGATCGAATGGGTTAACGCCTAGCAGGTAACCGCTGATGCCGCAGGCTTTTTCAAAGAAATAAACCAGATAACCAAAGGAATACGGCGTCATATCCGGCACATTCACAACCAGGTTAGGTACTTGGCCGTCGGTATGCGCCAGCAGAGTGCCTTGGAACGCTTTCTTGTTGACGAAGTCGAGCGTTTTGCCAGCCAGGAAGTTCAGGCCGTCCAGATCCGCAGGATCGGATTCGATCGTGATGTGACTAGGCACCTCGGTCACTTGGATGACCGTTTCGAAAATGTTCCGGTTACCCTCCTGGATGAATTGCCCCATGGAGTGCAGGTCGGTGGAGAAATCGACCGAAGCCGGGTAGATCCCTTTGTAATCCTTGCCTTCGCTTTCGCCAAACAGCTGCTTCCACCATTCGGATACGTAATGCAGGGAAGGCTCGTAGTTGACGAGGATTTCCGTCACTTTGCCTTTGCGATACAATGCGTTGCGGACAGCTGCGTATTGGTAGCTGGCGTTCTCGGCGAGGTTCGGGTTGCTGAATTCCTTCGCCGCGTCGGCCGCACCTTGCATCATTTCTTCAATATTAATCCCGGCGGTCGCAATCGGCAACAGACCCACGGCGGTCAAGACGGAATAACGTCCGCCCACGTCGTCCGGAATGACAAACGTTTCGTAACCTTCCTCGGTGGACAGCTTCTTTAGCGCCCCTTTGGCTTTGTCGGTCGTCGCATAAATCCGTTTACGCGCCTCTTCCTTGCCGTATTTCTTCTCCAGTGCCGCACGGAAAATACGGAAAGCAATGGCCGGTTCCGTCGTCGTTCCCGACTTCGAAATCACGTTCACGGAGAAGTCCTTGCCTTCGATCAGCTCAAGCAGATGATTCACGTAGGTCGAGCTGATGTTGTTGCCGGCGAAGTAAATTTCCGGCGTCTTACGCTTGTCCTTCGGCAACAGGTTGTAGAAGGAATGGGACAGCGATTCGATTGCGGCGCGCGCGCCCAGGTAGGAACCGCCGATCCCGATGACGATCAGGACGTCGGAATCGCTCTGAATCTTGGCTGCCGCTTTCTGGATGCGGGCGAATTCTTCTTTATCATAGTCCGTCGGCAGGTTGATCCAACCCAAGAAGTCGGAGCCTGCGCCGGTGCCTTTATGTAGCTGTTCATGAGCCGCGCGAATCGGCTCCGCCAAATAATCGACCTCATGCTGCCCGATGAATTGCAGGGCTTTGCTGTAGTCAAACGTCACTTTTTTGGACATTGCTGAAACTCTCCTCCGTCTAATATTTATCACACTGACCTATCCAAGAGGAAACGTTCAAATGCTGCTGTTTGGTAAAAAAAACCGGTCTGAACGCCGCCTCAAACAACTTAAAACTAGGATACTGTAAATTCCCGGCAATGACAAGGGCACAATATACACGTTTCCACGCGCCGTGCTAAAATAATTAAATGATGTTCAATTCTTTTGGAAGATGGTGACGAACTTGAAAAATATCGGATTTATCGGCCTCGGGACGATGGGGGCACCGATGGCCTCGAACCTGCTGAAGGCAGGATACCCCGTGACCGTGTTTAACCGAACCGCATCCAAAACAGCGCCCCTTGCCGAGCAGGGAGCCGCCACGGCATCTTCGCCGAGAGAAGCCGCCGCTTCGGCGGACGTCGTCATCACGATGGTCAGCAATGATGCGTCCATCGCTGAAGTGTACGAAGGCGCGGACGGCCTATTAGCCGGCATCCGGCCCGGAACCGCCGTGATCGACTGCTCGACCATCTCGCCGGCGCTCGTCAAGCGGCTGGCCGCGCAGATCACCGCGCTTGGAGGCGCGTTCCTTGACGCCCCGGTCACCGGCAGTTCGCCGGCCGCGATCGACGGAACCCTCGTATTTATGATAGGCGGCGCTGCCGACGCGCTGGAGCAGGTCATGGACTTGTTCGATACGATGGGCAAAAAAGTGCTGCACATGGGCGACAACGGCAGCGGCGCCATCGCGAAGCTGGCCCACAACACGATCGTCGGCATCAACAACCTGGCGCTGGCTGAAGGGTTTGCCATCGCCGCCAGATCGGGTTTGCCGGCCGAGCGCTTCCTGGAGCTCGTGCAGCTCGGTTCCGCCGGCAGCAAGGCCGCAGAGCTCAAGGGTCGCAAAATCATCGAGCATGATTTCACGAACCAGTTCTCGCTGGCGCTGATGCTGAAGGATCTGAAGCTCGCGTCCGCGCTGACCGACGGCTCGGGCATTCCGGCGCCGATGCTGAGCTTGGCCAAGAGCCTGTTCCAGGCGGGGGAAACCCAAGGCTTCGGCGATGAGGATCTCTCCTCGATCGTCAAAGTATATGAAGCCTGGATCGGCAAGCAAATCGGCGAGTAAGCGAAAGCGGACGCCGCGGAGAAATGAACATAAAGGCAGGTACAGCGAAGGTGAATCGCTGATACCTGCCTTTTTGGATTGGCCAAGAGGCCGCCGCGCCTTAAGCTCCCGCCCCGTAAGAGCAGCAGTAGTCGGTGACGCTGCGTACCTCCAGCTTGAAGGAAGACTTGGCGGGAACGGTAAACGTTCCGCGCCCGCTGATTTCCCGCCACAGCGTTTCGCCCGGAAGCAGCACCTTCAGGTCTCCGGACAAAATGTCCATCACTTCCAGCGAATCCGTGCCAAATTCATATTCCCCGGGGAGCATGATCCCCAGCGTCAGCTTGCTTCC
Source organism: Paenibacillus phocaeensis (assembly GCF_900021165.1). GTDB lineage: Bacteria > Bacillota > Bacilli > Paenibacillales > Paenibacillaceae > Fontibacillus > Fontibacillus phocaensis. The sequence continues at coordinate 16,677 of NZ_FCOQ01000034.1, forward strand.
ATCCGGAAGCCAGACGGTCCGGCTCGTGACTTTGCCGTCGAAATAAATGTTGGCTTGCTTCTCTACGGTCACGTTTTGCAATTGCTGTGTCACGTTCCCCTCTCCCCGCTAAAGGTTGTTCAAAAAGTCGTCTTTTGAAAAATTTACTTCAATTGGGCTTTCACGTGGCTAACCACGTTCTCAACTGTAAAGCCGTACTCTTCGATCACTTTGTCGCCAGGTGCGGATGCCCCGAATTTGTCGATGGCGATGATCGAACCTTTCTCGCCGACAAAACGCTCCCAGCCGAACGGATGCGCCATTTCTACGGCAACGCGGGCTTTGACATCCGGCAGGATGACCGAATCCTTGTACGCCTGATCCTGCTTGTCGAACAGATCCCAACTTGGCAAGCTGATGACGCGAACCTGGATGCCTTCCTCAGCCAAAGCCGCTTGCGCTTTCACCGCGAGCTGCACTTCGGAGCCAGTGGCAATAATCTGCGCAACCGGTTTGCCGTCCTTCGCATCGGAGACGACGTAACCGCCGCGCTTCACGCCTTCGCGGGCCGCTTCCGCTGTTTTCTCCAGAATCGGCAGGTTTTGACGAGTCAGCACCAGCGCGACCGGGTTCGATTTATTTTCCACCGCATATGCCCAGGCCGCCGACGTTTCGTTGCCGTCCGCCGGACGGATGACCGTCAAGCCCGGAATGATACGCAGGGAAGCCAGCTGTTCGATCGGCTCGTGAGTTGGGCCGTCTTCGCCGACCGCGATGCTGTCATGCGTCAATACGTAAGTCACCGGCAGCTTCATCAACGCAGACAAACGTACAGCCGGACGCAAGTAGTCGGTGAATACGAAGAACGTACCGCCGAATACTTTCAAACCGCCGTGCAGCATGATGCCGTTCATCGCTGCTGCCATGCCGAACTCGCGCACGCCGAAGTACAGGTTGCGGCCGTCGCGGGTTTCCGGCGTATACATCGCCAGGTCGTTCAAATGCGTCATCGTCGAGCTCTCCAGGTCGGCGGAGCCGCCCAGCAACTGAGGTACGTTCGGTGCAAGACCGTTGAGCGCATTGCCGGAAGCTACGCGCGTAGATACCGCTTTGTCCGTTGCGCTGTATTTCGGCAGCTTCGCATCCCAATCGGAAGGCAAATCGCCGGCGATGGCCCGTTCGAATTGCGTAGCCAGCTCGGGATATTGCGCCTTATATTTATTGAACGTTTCTTGCCAAGCTTGATAAGCGGCAATCCCGCGTTCTTTGACTTTGGCAAAATGCTCGCGCACTTCTTGCGGAACATAGAAATCCTCTTCATAAACCCATTTGTAGTTCTCTTTGGTCAGCTTCGCTTCCTCCGCACCCAGCGGGGAGCCGTGCGTACCGCCGTGGCCGCCTTTGCCTTGCTTGTTCGGGCTGCCGTAGCCGATAATCGTCTTCACTTCGATCAGGGTCGGACGTTCGGTGTCGCGTTTCGCTTCTTCGAGCGCTGCTTCAATCGCCGCCAGATCGTTGCCGTCTTCCACGCGCAGCGTTTGCCAGCCGTAAGCTTCGAAGCGTTGACGCACGTTCTCCGAGAAGCTGAGGTTCAGTTTGCCGTCCAGCGAGATATCGTTGGAGTCATACAGGAAAATCAATTTGCCGAGCTTCAGGTGGCCGGCAAGCGAGGCCGCTTCACTGGCAACGCCCTCCATCAGGTCGCCGTCGCCGCAAATTCCGTACGTGTAGTGGTCGATCACTTTCAGATCGCCTTTATTATAAGTCGCTGCCAGTTGAGTTTCCGCAAGCGCCATGCCCACGGCCATCGCCAAACCTTGGCCAAGCGGACCCGTTGTGGCATCAACGCCGGCAGTGTGGCCGAACTCCGGATGACCCGGGGTTTTGCTGCCCCATTGGCGGAATTGTTTAATTTCCTCCATCGGGAGATCATAACCGGACAGGTGCAGCAAGCTGTACAGCAGCATGGAGCCGTGGCCCGCGGACAAGACGAACCGGTCGCGGTTGATCCAGGTTGGTTCGTCCGGGTTATGGTTCATCGTTTTGGCGAACAATTGATAGCCCATCGGAGCCGAACCCATCGGCATGCCCGGATGGCCGGATTTCGCCTTCTCGATCGCATCGATCGCCAGCGTACGAATGGTGGTGATCGAGAGATTGTCGATCGTATTGTTGTCTGCAAGTGGCATTCGTGTTTCCTCCTTATTATGAAAAAATCATTGAAAACCATGAAACTTTTAACGTTCCGATTACAAAACAATCACTTTGAAAAAATCATTTTGACTTTATCTATTGTAGCACTTCCTACTCCCCATTTCCATACCATTATTCCATTATTCCATTATTCCCAACCGGAAGTATATTCAGGACTTGCCCGAGATGGAAAAGGTGTTTTTCGAATATTTTGAGCAAAACCATTTCCCCGCCCGCATGACCTCCACCACGGAGTTTATCGACGGCGACTGCCTGTTGATGATCGACGGAGTCGCTTACCGGGGAGCCGAATAAAATCAAAAACCGGCATCACCCTGACGCGTCGTCCGGGATGCCGGTTTATTCTTGGAGTGCAGTCGATTAAGGCCGGTTAGTTGAACACGACCGTCTTATTTTGATGCACCAAAATGCGGTCTTCGATATGCCATTTCACAGCCCGGGCCAATACGACCCGCTCGATGGTCCGCCCGATTCGCTTCAGCTCGTTCACGTCATCGCGGTGGCTGACGCGCTGCACGTCCTGCTCGATGATCGGCCCGCCATCCAACTCCTCGGTGACGTAATGCGCGGTGGCCCCAATGATCTTGACTCCGCGGTCATACGCTTGCGCATACGGCTTGCCCCCCACGAACGCCGGCAAGAACGAGTGATGAATGTTGATCAAGCGGTTGCGGTACGGCTCGATCAGTGCCGGGGATACAATTTGCATGTATCTTGCCAGCACGATCAAATCGACGTTGCCGCCGACGATCTCCAGCTGCTTTTGTTCGGCTTCGCGTTTCGTCTCCGGAGTAACTGGGATATGATAATACGGAATTCCAAACGATTCGACGTATTCTTTCATATCCGGATGATTGCTCACGACCATGGAAATTTCGGCGTCCAGGTCCCCGGCTTGCCACTGCCACAACAGCTCGACCAGGCAATGGTCCTCCTTGGATACGAAGATCGCCAGCTTCTTCTTCCGGCTTAGCTGATAGAGATTCCACTGCATCTGGAACTGCGAGGCGATCGCTTCAAAGTCGCTTCTTAATCCCGCAATTCGCCCATCCAGTCCATCCAGATCGAATTCCACCCGCATAAAAAACATGCCGCCCTCCGGGTCCATCGTATACTGGTCCGATTGCACGATATTCGCTCCATGCTCATGCAGGAAGCGGGATACCGCGGCGACGATCCCCGGCCCGTCCGGGCAGGAAATCAGCATGCGCGCGCGGTTGCTCTCATAAGGTTTGGCGGGTTGTCCCCCCGTTTTGATGTGCATATCCATTTCTCTTCCATTCCCCTTGCCGAATGATGATGTCTTTGTTATTTCCCCGCGCCGGCGAACCAGGCTACCAGGCGTTGGTTCACCTGCTCTTCCGTCAACTCCGGGAACAGGCTGGCTTCCATCGCGAGGTCATACAGCCGTTCCATCGGCTCGCGCGGATCGGCCTTTTTGGCTTTGGCGTCATTCTTGAGCAGATTCCACGTATCCAGCACGAAGGAACGGGAGTCTATATCCTGTTTGGTGAAAAAATCACCCAATCGCTCCACATCGCTCAGGAATCCTTCACCGAACCGCTCGACAACATTCCCGCGCAGCAGCGCAATTTCCACTTCATACATCGGACGTTGGGTTTTCGCATCTTTCCCGACCCAAGGCGTCTCCAGAATGAACGGCCGGCCTTGCAGTGCCTCGTGATGCACAACGCGATGGATGGCATCGAACCCGATCCAGCCGGAGCCGATCGGCGTATGGCGGTCTTTTGCCGCACCTGCCGGGTTCTTGCTGTCATTGATATGAACGACTTCAATTCGCTTCAATCCGATCGTATCGTCGAATTTCTTCAGGACGCCGTCCAGATCGTTCACGATATCATACCCGGCATCATGGATATGACAAGTATCGAGGCAGATGGTCAGGCGCTCGTTGTGCTGGACTTTATCGATGATCTGAGCGATTTCTTCGAAGCTGCGCCCGATCTCCGTTCCTTTGCCGGCCATCGTTTCCAGCGCAATGCATACCTCGGTTTCGCTCGTTCCGTTCAGCACTTCGTTCAGGCCCTCCGCAATGCGGTTTACCCCGTACTCGGCATCCTTATCCGTAAAAGCGCCGGGATGCAGCACGATATTGCGCACGCCTAGCGCGTGGGTCCGGCGGATTTCCTCCTGCAGGAAGTCGACGGCCAACTGGTACGTGTTGGATTTGTATGAACCCAGGTTAATAATGTAAGGCGCGTGGACGACGATTTCGCCGATCCCGGCTTGCGCCATCGCCGCTTTGCCTTCTTCAATATTCATCGATTCGATCGGTTTACGCCGCGTATTTTGCGGTGCCCCGGTGTATATCATGAAGGAGCTGGAGCCGTAGGTTACCGCCTCGGCCGTAGCGCTGGGCAGACCCTTGTCCGAGAACGAAACATGGGAACCAATTTTCAGCAAGATGTTTTCCCCCTTTTAGACATTAAATCGCTAAACAAACCTATTTTAGCTTGAATGCTGAAATAAATAAAGAAATAAGGTATAATTTTAGCTGATTCTCTTGAATTTGAAAGATTCAATTTCTTCTATCATAATATCTGAATTTTTAACGAAAAGCGAAATCTGTTCCGAGGTGATGAATTGTGCTGCAAACTACCGTTTACATACTGACCGCTCAAGGGCCAAATCGCTGGTTTATGAACAGCATTGCCTTCTGGGGCTTCGTGCTGCTTGGCATGATGGCGATCGGCGGCTTCTTTATGTTCCGCAAATTTTTGAAAGTGCTCCCGAAGGCGGACGGCATGTCGAAGCTGGACTGGCAGAACCATTGGGTCGAGCAAAGCCGCCATCTCTGGACGGACGAAGCCAAAGCGTTCCTCGACCGGCTGGTTGAGCCTGTGCCCGGCCCGTTCCGGGATATCGCCAAGCATTCGATCGCCGCGGAGATCGGCAAAATCGCGCTGCAGGAGAAAGCTTCCGAAGTCACGCAGGAACACTGCATCCGAGGTTATATCGTTGCCACGCCGAAACGCGACAACAAGTTCCTCGTCAAGTTTCTGGAGAAGAACCAGATCGATTACCGTCCTTATCAGCATTTGATGAATAAGTAAGTTCTTTCGCGCATGGATGACATCCAGCTCCCTTGTCCTACACTAGGTAGCTGGATGTTTTACGTAAAGGAGATTGCGGTGACATGAAGACGGCTATCTTCGGGGGATCGGGATTTATCGGCCGGGCGTTGGCCCGGTTTTGGCTGGACCAAGGGTATGAAGTGATGATTGTCACGCGAGGGGATGCCGGGAGACATCGTTGGCTGCGAGACGCGGCGGCTTCCGAGGTTCGGCTTACGTCCGTAACGTGGACGGAGTTGGAGAGGAATCCCTCGCGGCTGGAAGGGATTTCGACGATCGTAAACCTGGCCGGAACGACGTTGAATCAGCGGTGGTCGAAGCAGGCCAAACGACGGATCCTGGAGTCCCGGCTGGAATCAACCCGTGCGGTTGCCCGCGCCGTTGAGCGGATGAGTCAGAAGCCGGAGGTCGTCTTGCAGGGCTCTGCAGTTGGAATCTATGGGACCTCGTTCACGAACACGTTTGACGAGAACTCGGCCGTTCTCTCCCCTCCCTCCGACTTTCTCGCCGAAGTGACGGCAGCCTGGGAGCAAGCGGCGGACCGGGAGTTCCGCGGCGTTCGGCTGGTTAAGCTTCGCACCGGGGTCGTGCTGGGGCAACGCGGAGGCGCTTATCCGTTGATGCGCCTCCCCTATCGGCTTGGCATCGGCGGCAGCCTCGGCAGCGGCAAGCAATGGGTCCCTTGGATTCATCTCCGGGATATGGTGAGGCTGATCGATTACTGCGCAACGCATCCAGAGGTCCACGGCCCGGTGAACGCGGTGAGTCCGCAGCCGGTGACGAACGAAGCGTTTGGCCGTACGGTATGCCGTATCCATCACCGCCCCTTCTGGCTGCCTTTGCCCGCTCCCGTACTCCGAACCGCGTTAGGCAAGATGTCGCTGTTGCTCCTCGAAGGTCAGAAGGTCGTTCCTCGAGTTATGCTTGACGCCGGATTCACTTTCACTTTCCCCGATTTGAATTCGGCCGTCGCCGATTTGAAATAAAAAAGCTCGGAGACTGGAATTCCATGGAAATCCAACTCTCCGGGCTTTTGTCTTTATTGTCATTTGCGCATTCAGATCCGCGATTTCGTCAATAGATACAAGAAATAAGGCGCCCCGATGATGGCCACAACGATCCCCGTCGGGATCTCGGCCGGCTGCAAGATCCAGCGGCCCAGCGTATCCCCCAGGATAACGAGCAGCCCCCCCGCCAGCGCGGAGGCTGGAAGCAAGTACTCGTGCTTGGGTCCGACCAAACGGCGGGCCAAATGCGGTGCGATCAGTCCGACGAAGGAGATGCCGCCGCCTACGGCGACGCAGGAGCCGGTTAATCCAACCGCCGCCGCCAGAAGGCCAAGACGCGAACGTTCCAGCGGGGTGCCAAGGCCCGTTGCGGTCTGATCGCCCAGGTTCAGCACATTCAAAGCGCGAGCCTTCAGGAACACATAAGGCAGCAACACGATCAGCCAAGGCAGCAGAGCCAGGACATATTTCCACGACGTTCCCCAGATATTCCCGACCAGCCAGATTTGCAGCATCTGGAAGTTCTCCGGACGCAGCCGAAGCTGCAGCACAATCATGGCGGCATTGATGCCGGCGGCCACCGCAATCCCGACCAGCACCATTCGGATCGGGAGCAAGCCGTAATTTCTCTTATAAGAGAGCACATAAATCAAGGTCGCCGCTCCAGCCGCACCAAGCAACGCCAGTACGGGCATCAGATACACGGGCGCACTGGCCGTTGTCGGATAAAACGAAATAAACAACGTTACCGCCAGGCCTGCTCCGGCATTGATGCCAAGCACCCCGGGATCGGCCAATGGGTTGCGGGAGATCCCCTGGAAGATGGCGCCCGCGACCGCCATCCCCATCCCGATCAGCACGGAGATCACGATCCGCGGCAACCGAAAATCGTATAGAATCAACTCTTGCTTATCCGTCCCGAAACCGATCAGCGTCTTGAAGACATCCAGCGGTGAGAGTCGGATAAATCCGGTATTCATGCTAAAGATAAATACCGCGAGAATGAGCAGCGCAAACACGGTCATGACGAGATAAGCCCTACGGGCTCTTTGCCGCAAATGCAACGGGGCTTCGATGCGGTTCATTCCAATCCCCCCTTCTGCTTCATGGCGAGGTAGAGGAAGAACGGCACCCCGATGACAGCGATTAATGCACCGATCGGTGTTTCATGCGGCGGATGGACCATCCGTGCGAGAATATCCGCGAACACCATCAGCAAACTGCCGAGGATGGCCGAAGAAGGAATCACCCAACGGTAATCGACCCCGACGAGGAAACGAGCGACGTGCGGGACCATTAAGCCGACGAACCCGATCGCACCAACGATCGAAACGGCGCTGCCGGCTAAGACCAGCACAATGATCATGCCCAGCGTCTTGATTAATCCTGTTCTCTGGCCTAGACCGGTGGCCACTTCTTCCCCAAGGCTCAGCAGGGTAATGGACTTCGACAGCAGTAAGGCGCAAAGCAGCCCCGCGAACACCCAGGGGGAGACCAGCTTGATCTGCAGCCAGTTGGCGCCGGCGATCGCACCGGCATACCAGAAGGCAAGATCCTGTCCGATCTTGAAATAGATCGCGATCCCTTCGCTGATCGCCGTCAACAGCATGCTGACGGCCGCACCCGCCAAGGTGAGCCTAACCGGAGACATGCCTCCCTTGGTCAGGGAGCCAATGCCGAATACAAGCCCGGCTCCCAGTCCGGCGCCAATAAACGAATAAAACATCGTAAGCAGGAATGAAGTCCCCGGCATCAGCGCAAAACAGAGGGCCAAGGCCAGGCCAGCGCCGGCGTTCAGTCCGAGCAAGCCGGAATCGGCCATCGGGTTGCGGGTCATCCCCTGCATGATCGCTCCGGCCACCGCCAGCGCTGCGCCGATCAAAGCAGCCGCCAGAGCGCGCGGGAGCCGCAGCTCCAGAATGATTTGATGCTGGGTTAGCTCCGGCTGAAAATGGAACAATGCATCCCAGACCGTTGCAAGTTTAATATCCGCCGCCCCTACGGAAATCGATAGACAGACGGCAAACAGCAGCAGCGCCGCGCCGCCGAACAGGATCAAGGTTGCCGCAATCGGACGGGAGCGGAAGCGGGGTTTGGTAGATTGGGTTAATGCAGACATGTCGAGAACCATCCTTTAATCATTTTTGCAGTTGATCAGTGCCTGTGAGATGTAATTGAGAATCATTCTCGTTTATTATACCTGCTTTTCCCGTGAGAATCTACGCCTAGTTCAAATTTGATTGATAATGGCCATCCAACCTCATCGTCGAACTCCCGACAACCTCCGAAGTCAAGCGGCATCCGCACCGAGCTTAAAGCTTGTTTCCGCTAAAATGAACACATCATCTGCCTGCAGCGGATACTCTTTATAAGGCGCCACATTTTCTCCGTTCAGCCGGGTTCCGTTCTTCGAACCGAGGTCCTTTAATACACAACCCTGCGAAGTAACCAATATCTCCACATGGGCACGGGAGACACCTGCAGTACTCTCCACATATTGGGCAATGTCCTCGGAACGACCGATCACGAAGCTGCCCGGTGTCAGCGGAATCCGCTCCGTCGCGCCGCCGGCGGGTTCAGAACGATCCAAGTAATAACGCGGGACACGGTCGGGAAGCGGGTTGTCCTTTCCCTGCAACATAGACCGGCTCAGCAGCATCGTCGGCGGCGATATCTCCGCTTCAGATGCGGGAGCGGGATCAGGAATTCCCGCAACGCTCGGCTCCAGCCTCGGATTCAAACGCTCCGAGACGTCAGGATATCTGTTCGATAATGCGGCACCCACTTCCCGCCCCTCGGATAAGCCCAGCAGTCCCGAAACTCCGAGCAGCTCCGGAGCTTCCTCCGGTAGGGTTGGGCTTCCTTCTTCCAGGTTGGCGGAACCGCTGCGAAGCTTGCGCCACAACATGAATCCACCTGCCCCTAACAGCGCTGTAATCGCCGCACAAAGCGCTAATCCCAAGGCGCCGGTACGATCAAAGTAGAGCAGCTTCCAGCACAAAGCATCCACAAGGAGGAAGCTGAGCACAAGGTAGGTCGTTTTCAGCGACGGTTTGTTCGGCATCGTCTCCTCGTCCAGACCGGGCCACTTCTCCCGTATTTCAGGGAGCTCTGGGGATTCGGCGCTCGCCCATGCCCCTGCCGCCGCCGGTTCTCGTGACGGTAAATATTCCTTCACGACAGCCGAGCGAGGAGTCCTTCCCAGTAGTTCCGAAGATCGTGATTCCGGAAGCCTCGAAGCGGAATGCCGTGGTGACGGCTCGTTTCCAGCGGAATGCCCCTCCCTTGCCGCTTCTTGCATCCCCGGCTTGGCATCCGGATCGTCCGACAACAAACGCAGCAGCATTTTCTTAAGCTCTCCCAAAGAAAAGAGCTCGTCTCCGCACAGCCTAACCAATTGCGGAATTCCTTCCCCCTCGACCCGGGCGACGCAGGTCAGCAGCCGGGTAATCAGCGATAAGAGCGCCTGGGATAGCGAGGTGGCGGACGGAGCTATTTTCCAAGGGATATAAGTAAAATACAACGTCCCGCTGGACAAAGGCTCTTCCACAAAAATATGCGCCTCATCCAGCAAATAACAAGACGGCGATAGCATATACCTCTTGCTGTCCTCAAGAACACCCACAATCTGGAGCAAAATCCCATAAAATTCCGGCATGCTGATCCGATCGCTGCGAAGACATTGTGAGAGCATTCTCTTTCCGGTGATGTCGTAATGCAAGCTGATTCGATAATCGATTTCGCAGATGTCGAGCCGCAGCAAATTCGGCACCGCCACCGCCGTCAGCATGGAGCGCTGGACGCGGTTCAAATCTTCGGGCCGCAGCCCCTCCTTGTCCTCCAGGATCATGAAGGTCCCGCCGTCCCTGACAAAATCAGCAACCAGCTCCGGCATATCACGCCCTCCCCTTCGTTACATATAATAGATCGCCAGCATGGCTCCCGGCATTACGGCCAACATGAACGGAAACTGCAGTTGACCTTTGGCCACCGTCTTAAGGGGAGCCGTAGTGCGCAATACGGCCGCTCCAAGCATACCGCCTGCGATCCGGCGCAGACGGATTCCGGTTTCCCGGCGCCAAATCAGAAGAATAACGCCAATGCACCCTGCAGCCAAGATGGAATACATCATCGTCGATAAGGTCAGGCCGATGCCCATCCAGGCCCCAATTCCTGCAAACAGCTTCACATCGCCGCCTCCGACTGCGCGCAGCAAATACAGGACAAACATCAGCCCAAATCCCGCCGCTGCCCCACCCGCAGCAAACCACGCTCCCCTCCATCCCTCCATCAACAGGTGATAGGAGAGTCCGGAGCACATCCCCGTAATGGTGATGACATTAGGGATTTTCATCGTTCGCAGATCTGTGACAAACGCCGCAAGCAGCATCAAATAACATCCCCATATCGCGATCATCGATCCTTGATTCCCCTTTCTATTCCGAATGCGGACTGGCCACCTCGAACACATCTGTCGTCTTCAAACCTTCCTCTGTCTCAATCACGAAACTCCACGTCCCCGGCGTGGTGTTTCCTCCAACCAACCAGGTCCAGGAGATCCTGCCTTGACTGTCTGCCGTCGCTTCTCCCAAATATTTAGCCTGGCTGACCCCGCTTTTGTAATAAACGGTCAGTTTGGCGCTTGTCCCCGGAGCGACCTGCGCCAGGATCGTCGCCCGATGCCCGGCGTACGCCGGATCAGGCTTGGCGGTCACAACCGCCGCTTGCCCCGTTTGCCCCTGACCGCTTCCGGTCCCAGGATTCAGCTCTCCGGTATCGCCGATCCACAGCCGCTCCTCCGCTCTCGTTTGCAGCACCAGTTGCCGTCCGGTAAACGGAACCTTTAGCGGCAGCTCGTAACTCAATTCCAGCCCGAAATAAGGATGTTTGCCTGTCTTCAAATCCGGAACTGTGACGCGGCTGACGTGCAAGCGTTCTTCCTCCAGCAAGGTTCCTTGCAGAAAAGGACCCAGCAGCGGCTTGATCAACGGGTCCAGGACGGCCTCCGTCGCATTTGCCTTTATCTCCTGTAGCGGTTCCTCGCCTTTCCTCGCGGCATCGGTCACCCATGTCGACAGAGGCGCCGGCAAGGTAGCGGCATATTGTTCCGCCCATTCCGCCAGCGACAGGGAGGGCATCCGCCAGGAGAACGGGCCGTTTCCCGAACCCTTCCCATTGCTGCCGGCTCCCCCCTCCTCGTGCTGAACCGCGGGAACTTGGCCCGCCTCCGCCGTTGGAGTCTGCGTCTCTTGCCGCCCGCTGCTCTGCGCCTCGACCGCCAACGCCACCGGGTAGATGTGTGCGGAGATTTGCTTAACGGCATTCGCTGCCGCCGCATGCATTTGACCGGACAGCAGTGTCATATGGACGAGAAAAATAAACCAGAATACGACCATCACGAATACGGGAGTGATCAGAGCAGCCTCAAGGGTCATGCTTCCCTCCGATTCCCTCTCCCGCAAACTGCGGGCCTTCAATCGCTCAATAGGAAAAGTCCGCTTGTTTGACAGCATAATACCGGCTTCCTTCCACGTTTCCCTTCAATACGCCGGCCTTCCCCAGCGCTTTACATACTCCGGGCAAGAACCATAACGGCAACGCCACCGTCACCTCTCCCTTGACGTAAGTGGCCCGCTCTGCCGGATCGATTCCGGTATTCATCGCAATGACGGCCAGCATGCGTGACAACCGTTTCTCGCTGCGGCCATGCAGCAGCAGGAATAACCGAAGGTGGTCCCGATACGTCAGATCAACCTTGAGATAGTCGCTTAACGGGATTTTCCCGTCTCGGGTTAATGCAATCATATCCTGCAGCGCATGCTGCGTTCCGTAGAGCAGTGCGGAGGCAAACACCAGCAGCGGGTTCCCTTTTGCCGCATGCTTGCCAAAGCCCTCCATCGTCCGAATCGCCAGCCGCATGGCAAAAATCTCCCCGAACGCAGCGGCGATGTTCCCCCCGGGGTTGTGCGCCCCGTACAGAATATACTCGACCTCTTGATGCTCCGGAGCCAGTTGCTCGCGGATCGCTTCCAGCTTATCGTCTAAGCCTTTGCCTTCAAGCAGGCCGTTCAGGACGCTAACATCCAGGAATCGAAAATAACTGGAGACGTATTCCATTTGGAAGACGGAATCCGACATCCCGCCCATCATCCCCGCCAGACCGCCGTACAAACCGTCCATGCCGGCCATGGACGCCCGCCCCGCCTCGCTCGGATCATCATGAATTGCGACGGCGACCGATGCCTCATCGGCAACCGATTGGTTAAAAGCGCGATTCGCTTCCATCTTCGTTTCCAACTGATCAAATTGAGTTTGCTGCTCCTTCAAGCCCTTCTTGAGCTGTTCCATCTCCCGAATCCATCCGGCTGCCTCCTTCAGCTTGGCGCTTGCCGCTTGTTCCGCCGCTTTCCGCTCCTTGTCGGAAGCGCGGTGGGCCTCCAGCCTGCGGGCACTCGCTTCCAGGACATTGCCTGGGCCGGGGACGACAAATTGCCGCAGATAGGTGTCGCATGCCCGGGCGGTGCTGCTCACGCCCGAGGTGAAGGAACTGGACGAGGCGGTTGCCGACAATACAGAACCGCTTTGCGCCAGCAGTGAGCTTCCGACGCTTCGGAGTTCGGCAAACGCCGCCGACTGTCGGTCGATATCCGCGGCGAATCCGGCAAACAACTCCTCGGACAACAGCAGGGAATCCGCTTGGGCACGGAGATCGGCCATCACTTCGCCCCCGCCGACAGGATCGGAGCTGCCGCTCGCGGTGCGCGTCCCGGCGGATACTTCGTTATAGCCCGCCTGTTCCGGGCGCTGCTTCGCCTCGGCGATCGTCTGCCGCATCTGCTCATTGATCCGCTGCGCTTCGTCAAGGAGGATCCGCGCCTGTGGCAGCTGCGACGCATGCTTCTGCTCCGCGCTGCGTTGATCGCACTCCAATTGGGTGAAGAGCCGCCCTGACTCGGAGCGGTAGCGGCTGATTTCCGCTGTATACATCCGATCTTCGGGTTCCTTGCCCGCATCCGCCTCAACGTAGCTGACATAATCGGAATACCCGGCTGCGGCATCGCCCAGCGACGAGAGGCTGCCGCTCCAGGCTCCGCCTGAAGTTACGCCGCTTCCCGCCGACAGGACATTCGCGATAGGCTCCACCCTTCGGGCTGCTTGCCGCTGCTGCTCCAGAAGTTCGTCCAGCTTGGCCTCCCTTTGATCGTACAGCTTCTGCAATTTCCCCAACAGATCTACCGTATTCGAAGCTTCCTTCATCACCCCGGCCATCGGCTTGAAGCGATTTAACAGCTCGATGGCAACGGCGATGGGTGCCCGGTATTTCATTTGTTCACGAATCTGCTGCTCGAACACCGAATAAGTTCCAATGGGACGCAGCAATTCGACGGAAGAGGAGTCCAATCGAGCCGCCAGCAGAGGCAACCTTTCGCTTCGCTGAGCGAGCTCGAACTGGTCCTGGAGCACCTTGGACATGATATAGCTCCCGTCGGTTTGTCCATAAGCAAACAGGCCGTACCGCTTCGCCAACTCGCGGTCATAAGCGGACAAAACCGATCTTGATGCGGCATGCGCCAGGGTTTCCGCTTGGGCCTGCAGCGCGAACATTCGGGCAAAATCGATAAATAGAGCTACGAAGGCAAATACCGCAGCAAAGATGACGATGAAAAATACCGTAACCGCACCTTGCTCCGCACGTTTCCGTTGAAACACTGAATCTTTCGCCCCCTCTCCGCCCTGCGGCTATTTACCAAATCGCTTTAGCGCTTCCTGCGCCTCCTGCTTGTTCATCCCCCCGGCAGCCCCGCTGCTTCGGAATTTCTCACCGTAATAACGCGCAAGCTCGACGGTCCGGATCCATTCCACCGGCTCAACGATATAAGCTTCTGCGCGCCCGTTCTGATTGACATTATCTAACCAACCCTCCAGGGGCGCCAGCGGGATGAGCCGATTCAGAGCTACACTTACCTTGCGCAACAGCAGTCGGTTGTCGTAGCGGAGTTCCCCGCGAATTCCCTCAGGTATTTCACTCCCCGTTCGGCTCAGCTTCTGATACGGGAGCGACTGCCCCGCCTCCCCGGCACCCGCCGGCAAATCCAGTCGGGCGGTGCCGCCTTCGCCGCTTCGGTCAAAAATGACCTGCAGCATCCCGTCGTCCCCCATTCGCCAATAGAGGGAATCGCGCTCCTCTTCGGCAAAAGCCCCGGTGATGACATCCCGCTGGCTGTTATCCCAGGTATAAGCGGTTCGTTCGGCAGCGACGGCGGCAACCTGCCCTAACAACGTTTGCTGGTAAAGGTAGAGGCAGAAGAAAAGGAGAATCAGCACCGTGTAAAATATCAACGGGAGCACCAAAGAAGCTTCCAGCGTAAAGGCCCCTCGTTGATCTTGCAACGAACCCATTCCTAGTTCCCGTCCATGAAATCTTCCGTCTTTGACTTGGCCTTCCCGAGCAAGCTCTCGATGATGGCTTTCAATTGGCTGCGGAAAATTACGGCAATAATGACGATCACCGCGATGATCAGGATCATTTCAAGCATTCCAAGCCCTTCTTCATTCCGCCAAAACCCTTTGATTTCCTTACGTAATACAGTTAACATGTGGACTCCTCCTCAAGTTGAGTTATAAATTCATCATCATAAATGCCGGTGCCCCCACCAGGATGAGTATGGCCATGAACAGCAATACCATGGGAAACACCAGCTTAGACGAAGCCTGCTCGCCCAGCGTCTTGCCGACGGCCTTGCGTTTCTCCCACAACGAATGGGACAAGTCCCGCAAGGCCAAGGCAAAATCCTGCCCGCCGCGGCGGTAGTTTAGCAGAACCGACGTCGTAAAGGCCGATACTTCCTGAATTCCGCAGCGTTTGCTGAACCCTTCCATCGCTTGCTGAAACGAATCGCCCCCTTCCCACTCCTTCTGCATCTGCAGCAGCTCCCGGTATAACGGATGACTGGCCTGCTCCCGCTTGCGCTCCAGACACAGCTTGATCGCCTGCTGGACCGTGGAGCCCGCGCCAACCAATAACACGATCTTGTTCAGCAGCTCCGGCAGCTCCAGCAAGATAGCCTGCTCCCGCCGCTGCACCTTGCGGGCAAGGTCGTTAAGCAGCGCCATCGGCATCAGTACGGCCAGCAGGCCGCCGATTACCAGACCGGCAGCGCCATTGCTTAGCAGCGTCATCAAGCATCCAAAGAGGAGAAACAGATAACCGTACGTGAGCGCCTCTGCCAACCATAACAGCGCCATTTCACCGCTGCGCCGGGGGCCGCCGATCTTCTGCACGGCGCGCTGGACCTTAAAGAAGAAGCCGGGGAATCGCTGCGATACCTTCACTCGCTCCAGAAGCAGCAGCATCGGCGGCGAGAGGCGGACGAGCCTTAAACCATCCATCGTCAGTCCTGCATCCCTGCGATGATGCGGACGGGATTGTTGATAGGCGTAAAGCCAGCCTCCGCCTAATGCGAATAACAGTACGCCCGATAACAACTGGTATAAATCCACTCCGCTACCTCCCCCTTATCCCTTATATCCGAATATCGATAATCTTGAGCATCAGCCAGGCACAGACCGCATATAACGCCAAAGCAATGGCTGAGATCAACAACCCGGCTCCTTGATGCAGCGGACGCATATAATCCGGTGAGGTCGTCTGCATAAATACGAGAAACAGAACGGGGGCCGCCAGCATCGCCTTGGCTTCGAACCGCTTCTGGGCGATCATCACGCTGATTTCCTGACTGATCTCCAGCTTCTCGCCGATAAGGCTGGAGGTCCGCCGGACGACTTCCACCAGGTCTCCGCCGGAACGCTTGCAAGTCGTAAACACATCTGCAAAATTGTCGATATCCTCCAGCGCAGCCCGGCGGCTGAAATCCAGCAAGGCTTCCTCAACCGGCTGGCCGTAATCCATACGGGCGCAGATCACGGCAAGCTCCCGCATGACATCGTTGTCCCCATCCGGGTACAGGAGCTTTAAATCGTCGACCGCCTCGCGGAATCCGTTCTCCACTGAGCGGCCAGCCGCCAGGGAGGAAGACAATGAGTAAAGCGCCTGCTTGAAATGCACGCTCAAGTTCTCCCTTCTCCGGCGAAGCAAATACCTGCTCCAATATTTCGGCGTATACATGCCGGCCAGGGACAGGAGGAGCGCCACCGGAACAACCCGGAAGAAGATATACCCTAAAGCAAAAAAAGCCGCGCCTCCAACCAACATACAGATCCCCTTCTGCCGCAGGGACAAGGGATATACCCGATAGTCCGCCAGCTGAACCGGTGGATCCGCGGCCCTCAGCCTATCTTTCCAGCGCTGTAAATCGGCCTTCTCTTTCAGCAACAAACCCGCATCTCCTCCTTATCCATCAGGGGATCGACAATCCGGCCATCCGCAACTTATCCGTATGGATGAGCCCGCCCCCACTGCTCTGCAGGGCACCAACGATCCGGCCGTTCTGCTCCCCGTCTTCCCGAAACGTATACAGCGGCCGAAGCACCACCTCCCCTTCCTGCATACCTGCGACTTCGGAGATCTCCATCACCCGGCGCGAACGGTCGCGCAGACGTGACAAATGCACAAACACATCGATGGAAGAGGCAATCTGCTGCCGCACGACCGGAAGCGGTAATTCGGCTCCGCTCAGCACCATCGTCTCCAGCCGGCTGATCATATCCGCCGTACTGTTCGCATGCCCGGTCGAGAGACTCCTATCATTGATATTGTGTATATCATTTTCTTGATTAAATTGACCTCCACAATACCCATGATGGGGAACTATCATGGGTTTTGTGGTATTAAAAAAAGCCTCAGCTATTTAGCTGAAGCTTTTTTTATGTGCGTTATACTTTCATATGATTTGCTTGCCTCTTTTGTGTTGAATTGGTTTCCCGCACGACCATGCAAAAACAGGGCCGTACAGCAAAACTGAGGCCCCGTCCTGCACTTCTATTTTTGGCGACTGATTGTATTAACAGCATCATTTATTTTTTTGCTGACAAACGACTTTGTGAACGAACTCTCAGAGATCTTTTCCCACTCTGGAGCGCAGGATCTTAAAAAATTGAACTCATCTTCGTTCAAGTCTCTTAACTGCTCATCCTTGTAACGATCAATAAGTTTAAAAGACTGATAAAGTTGTATGGTTCTTATAACCAAAATACTGTTTGTTCTTAATAACTCCTTTTTTGCCACATCATACTCACTAAATTTTAGTTCCTTAGTAAAATACACTATTGTACCTTCTGTTTTAAATACTTGATATCCTTTATCAAGATATGTCTTGAGATACCTCACCTTTTTAGCGTTATATGATATTTCATCACTCAAAAAGGCATGAATGGCATCGATTGCTAGATCATTCCTCTCTTGTAACGCTTGGGATGAGGCCTCCTGCTGCGCATTTATTTGCATTTTTGTAGCAAAATAAGAAGCTGCACCACCGATTACTGCCCCTAAAAGCGCCCCTATAAACCCTATCCAGTCATTCATAAAAAGCCCCCATTATTTATAATGCTCATCAACTTTCGACAAATTGGGGTAATTTCCTGCAAATATGTGTTTGAAAAATAATAAGCCATCCTTTAAGAGACACTTCGATTTTCATGTATTAACCCCTCTCTATTTCATATTTTGTGTCATATCAGTAACCGGATTGTTCATTTACTGATTATTTCATCTTTATAGAAGATAGTTCGACATCTGATTTCAAATAAACTTTCATATCGAATCTACGATATAGGGAATTTCAAAATGAAAGGAGTGATCCCTATATGAATATGATTCGAAAAATCGAAATCAAAGTTTTTCTGATTCTCTCAAATCACTGGCTTTTTTGGCTGATTTGGGACAAGCAGGTAGAAATCATGCGTTTAATGTCCAATACAATTGCACCTTTCATAATGTAAGCCCAAACTGGGCTTATTACATATTTTTTTGTCAATTATGCAGTTATAAAGTAATCAACCAAACTGTTCCATGTCTTTAATCATGTAATCAAGACGATTCGAAACAAATTGTTTACTCGTTGCCCCTTTCTGGCATAACTGTCCATATGGACTATCCACGGAATACCGATCTATTAGAAACGATTCTGCCCATTCACCAAAATGCTCTTCTGTCCACCCTTGCTCAATGGCATGATCAACAACTTGAAACAGGCTTCCAACATGAACCTTTTTTAACACTTTACGCTTTGATTGATCCCAATTTCTGAATGCTGCGTCCATATAGTCAATTTTCTGTTCAATAAGTTCCACAATATGGGCTTGAACCTCATCCAAACCGGATATAAATTTATTCAGACTGGCTCCCCCAAAATCAATATCCTGCTTTGTCGCTGAAGCAATGAATTGCCAAATTAGCTGTTCGTCCACATACCGATTGCGATCCGCCTTGGTAAAAGCAATTTTCTCGAAGAATAAATGCTGTCCCAACTCTTGTACAGCTTCGCGCACAGCAGGACTCACTTTGACTCTAGTCTTCTCTGTTGAGGTCAACGGAACCGACTGATTCACCCGATAAAACATCTCTTCCACTTCTTCAAAGGTACATTCTCGAAATTCTGTTACCGTGAAATTGTATGTGAGAAACTCAAACTGCGTATCAGAAGATAGTTCTTCAAATTTCTTCCCAGCAATGATTTCTCCATTGAAATCAGCAGTTCCCTTACTGAGCTTGTAGTCACCGACAGCAAAGAAGAAAAGAGATTCAAGGCGTTGTCGCCCATCAATGACCCAAATATATCCGTCTCCGTTATCCCAGACCAGAATGTTTGGCACGTAGCGATCTCGAATAACAGAATCAACCAGATATGAACGACGATCATTTTTCCAGACGCTATTACGTTGAAACGGAAGATCAAAACGAATTCGATCCCGCATATTCAAAAGGCTTTTTGTTGTACGTTGAATACTTGATCTTTTCATATTTAAATAACCCTCCCTAAAATAAAGAACAGGACAGAAATAATCTGCCCTGCTCACCTCAAATTTCAAACGCCTGATATACCGACTCATCTTCAAAAGTTGATGCTCTTACAATCCGATCTGAAAAACCTTCTACTCCTTGAATAGACTCCCTTCCAAGCAGTAAAGATAAGACTGAAAATCCCTTCCTGTGCTTCAATTCATTCCACGACTGTAGAAAATGCTCATTCACATGTGACTCACCATCTGTTACAAACACAATATCCGCTTTATTAAAACGGCTCTGTTGGATGATTTGACTGGCCTCATAAAGCGGAGGCTCAAAGCTTGTTCCTCCACCCAAAAAAATAGTGGCAAGCTGTATCATATCCTGAACGGAAATTTTTCCACGCTCATAGATTATTGGGGCAGCAGCATGTGAAGAAAAGGGAATCCATGCAAAATCTCTTCTTTGCTTACGGGCAATACTCATCAAGGCAAGAGCAAATCCTTTGGAGATGGTATCTTGTCCACTCATACTTCCGGATTGATCTAGACACAAGATGATTGGCCCCTTACCAAGCTGCTCAGGCCCTTTTGTATCATATTGAAGCGTTTGACCCTCGACATAACGCCGTAGGAAATCCATTTTAGTTATTGGGCTGGCATAACTGCCAAGTTCCATCGGCAGTAGCTGCTCTACACTATTCCCTTGCTTGATGCCATTACGGTTAACGGCATCCTTATGCTTCGAACGCTGCTTCCGATTAGCAATCACTTTCATACGACCAGCCCACCTTGCAATGTCCTTCATCTTTCTATCGTGGCTCAACCTTTCAGCTAGAATGAGTTGATCTTTCAACGGAACTTTTTTCAGTTCACTATCGCCACTTCCTGCCTGCATACCCCCCAAAAGAGATTTTACATTCTCCTTGGCTTCTGTTGCTTCTTGTGCAGCCTTCACCAGCATCTTAGATAGTTCATTGCCACTTTGATTCAAGGCGGATGATAACGCTGCTGACGCTTCTTGTGAGGCTCCTGGTTTTCCATTCATGTAGTTTTGCAGCGCATCCGCTAAGTCCTGATCCCTTTGCGCTTGTTCCTTCACCCAGCCAAGAACAGTCTCACTATACTTCGTCGTGCCAAGTGCAGCGGCCAGATCATCCAGACGAGTAAACTCACGAAACTCCTGATAGCCTTCGTCTGACATGACTCGTTCCATAAGTTGATGGTTCATCTCTAGCCCTTCTGGAACCTCTTCCAGCAACTCAGGCTTCATTTTAAATAGACCTGCCCACATGTCACCCATTAAAGGCTGGAAAGAGGGAAATATATTACTTCCCTCTTTACCAACTTCTTTGAGCTTTTCAGACATCTCCAAGAGTTGCCCAAAACGTCTCCGATCATATGAATCAGTGTTTAAAACAGAACCTTTAATCTCCTTCATCTTCTACACTCCCAACACTTGGGATGCGATATCAGTTAACGACTTCTGGACAAGAGCAACAGCTTGCTCAACTTCTGTCCGGTTCGGATTATCCTTCTGTAGCTTTTTAAGTTCACTGACTAAGCTCTTAAGCTTTTTCGTGCTTTCTACAGCCATATCTGTAGAGTTGTTGGACTGTTCAAGTCCCTTCAAAATATCATCAGCTTCAATTTCAATCTCTTCAACACGTGTCTTCACCGCATCCTGAGCATGATTGCGAACGATCTTTGCGACCTTATCACGCTGCTCTGGCTTCTCCCACAGACTATGTTTAAGAATTATTAGATCTTCAAGTTCTGCGTAATCTCTGCCAGCCAATACAGCTTTAGCACGAATCACGGCTAGTACTTGCTTGAAACGCCGATCTGAAGGACGAATACCTTCATCCATCAACTCGCGTCTGATCTTACTCAGCGCTTCGAAAACTTCATCAGGAATAGTGACCGTATCACTGAAGAACTGGAGTTCAAATAATTCATCAATGCTCATGTCGGCTGTAGATGGTGCAGAACCTTTCAGCATCGAAATAAAGGATTGATCTTCACCTATATAGTCCACTTCATATCGGAGCAAGAAACGATCAAACAATGCCTCTAGTCCTTCACCTTCTTCGGGATATTCATTTGAACTTCCGATTAAGGACATTAAGGGAACCTGTGCCGGGGCGCCATCGTTGTAGAACACTCGTTCATTGATGAGAGTCAGCAATGCATTCAAAATTGCACTGTTGGCCTTGAATATCTCATCAAGAAATGAAGTGTGAGCTTCCGGCAGCTTTCCTGTCGTATTCCGTTTGTACACGCCTTGTTCCAGTTCCTTAAGCGAAACAGGGCCGAATAATTCCTCCGGTGTACTAAAGCGGGTCAGCAGCCATTGAAAATAATTTGCTCCTGTTATTCGTTTCGTCAGATCACTTACAAGGGCGCTCTTTCCAGTTCCAGGCGGCCCGATCAACAAAGCATGCTGACGGGCGATCATTGCTACCATCAGCCCTTCTATCACCTCTTCACGCTCAGCATATTGATTATTTAATGCCAACTGGATATCCTTAATTTTCATTTAGATCCCTCCATTTTAGATATAACAAAAAGAGCCGATTCTTCTTTATAAAGAAGTCATCAGCTCTTCGTTTTATAAATCCTCAGTTACTGCCTAAACACTCCTGTTTTAATCAGCCATATTTGTAAGGGCATCCGTAATCTTTTTACGGATAAGCGCAACGTATGTTTTCATCTCTTGCAAATCCCCAGTAACAATCGCCTCGTAATCTTTCACATTGGATACAACCGCCTTAGCATCCTCAAGGATGGCCTTTAGCTCATTCTTCTTAAGCTGATTAGTTACCCCATTTTCACATGCAGCAAGAGTGCCGCGAAGATGATCTAAAAGCTTCCGTGTAACCATGTTTTTCATATCCATGGTGTTCATTACGGGAACCTTCTCCGCTTCCCCTTTTTCAAGAGATGAAACGAATTGAACCAATGCATCCAAGTTGCCTTCAAACTGTGCCGGTATGAAGTACACGCCGCCAGATGGTCTGACTGGGGTGGGTGACATGCTCTTTAAGACGCTGGTTATAAGCGTGCGTAGTGTAGTGGATCCATAATTGTTTCGATAAATTTCAAACTGCAACGCAGCATTATTAACTAGTTGCTGCGCCATTGATGAAATATAGCTGGTCTCTACTGTCTCCGTTTTTCGATCTAATACCAGCGCTCCTACGTCTGGAACATATTTTAATCTTCTACCTTTTGTATCCTTGGTTTCGCAAACTAGGTTTCGTTGAACGAAAGTGCTGGTAGAAGCCACCTCTCGGAACATGTAGTTTTCATAGACTCCGGGTGATACTTCACGCTTGAATTTTTCGCTTGTAGCTCTTCTGAAGGCATCCGGGAGTCGGATATCCTTCGGCATCCAACCAGCCCCTAATCCAGAATCAACAAGCTTTTGTTTTAGCTCATCCGGGGTAATCAGCATGTTGGATAGAGAATTCCAGGTTAAAAATCCAATCGTGTTGTCTTTACTGGATGGTACAGCAACTACATCCTTTAAAATGGTACTCATAAGAAAAAACCTCCTCATTTTTTAATAAAAAAAGACCAATTCCTAAAAAATTAAAAGTAAGGAACCAGCCTTTGCTTAACATTTAATTTGGTTAATGGCCTACGCCCGAAATACTTTCTCATTCAAATCAGAGATAATGAGGCTATTTTTCATCTGCTGTGTCAGACTAGCCATTTCGGTTATAAGTTAAGTGAATTCGGATTGAACACAATTTCCTTTTCTAAATAATTTGAACATGGGTTCATTCATCCTCTCATTTTTATTAAAAAGCAAAAAAAGCCGATCCCTGCACAGAATAATCCATGCAAAAATCGGCTTTTAAAAACAGTATCCAAATTTCTAAAGGCGCATGTGAATGCGTAAAATAAAACTTTTATCAGAGCCTTTCGGTACTCTTCAATCCTTTTCTTCTGCAAACGGAAGTGACGGATCAAGTGAAATTGTCCTGCATTTTTCCTCTCTTCATATCTGGAATTTCCAAATAGAAGCTTACAGGGGAGGTAATAAAACTACTTGTCCTTTCGGGACAACAAGCTCTTGTCTCCAGCAAAATTGGGAGTATAGAGGTACATATAATTACAAAATTATTATAACATTCGCCCTTCAGAAATACAATCGTATGTTCGCTAGAAAGTCCACTGAAACCAATATCAGTTATTACTTTTATAATGTATCACGCCTGATGATTAACCACTAAATGGTAGAAAAAGAGCCCGTAACTCGATAAAATGATTATACCCCTACAAACGCAACCTAAAGGTGAGGTAACAACGCCATGAAAAAGTCTATCACGATCCAGTTTACCCTTCAATGTAAGCGTCAAACTGCCCCCACCTTCAATCAGCAGAAGATGCGTGAGACAATGAAGATAACCGAAATCACAAGGAGGTTGTCTCATGACGACAAGCGAACAGCTGCGACAGCAGTGGTACGCACGCATCGCCGAGTACCGGGCCAGCGGCCTAACCCTGAAAGCTTGGTGTGCGTCCAATGGCTGTAAGGTCGATCAAATGAAATATTGGATCTTCAAATCTTAAAACGCGAATCTTCCGTCGCGACATCTTCCGTTGCGCTTTCTGCGGCGGCGCGCTTCATCCCACTGGCCGTGACGGATAATGAAGCAACAAGTCCTTCGCTCATCCTCCGCGTTGGCCCGGCACAGATCGAGCTTCACGCCGGTTTCGACCCCAGTTGCTCCGCGAAGTCGTGCAAGCGCTGGCGGGGGCTGCGCCATGCTGACGATCCCGAATCCCGAGAACGTTTATTTGGCTTGCGGCCCCATAGATTTGCGCAAGTCCATCGACTCCCTCGCCGCGCTCGTGCAGTAGGGCTTCGGCCTGGATCCGTTCTCGCCCAGCCTCTTTGTGTTTTGCAACCGCCAGCGCAACAAGCTCAAAATGTTGCTCTGGGATCACAACGGCTTCTGGCTGTTGTATCGGCGGATCGAGCGCGGAACGTTTCAATGGCCGACCGGCCACGAGGGAACGGTCACCGTTTCCAGCCGCGAGCTGCACTGGCTACTGGACGGGTTGGCGCTGGAACAACGTAAAGCGCATCCGATGGTTCGGGCCAAGACTGTCATTTAGCAAAAAGCGTAAGAACCAGCGTGAAGTCAAGCTGGAGGGCCTGCGCACCGAGCGGGTGGAGTATCGTCTCCCGGAGGAGGAGCAAATGTGCGCCTGCTGCGGGGGCGCAATGCACGAGATGAGCACCGAAGTCCGGCGCGAGCTGAAGGTCATCCCGGCCGAAGTGAACATGTTCGCTATGTCTACGGTTGCCGCCACTGCGAGCGCAATGGCATCGAGACGCCGATCGTCACGGCGTCGATGCCTCGTCCCGTCCAGCCGGGCAGCCTTACCTCGCCTTCTAGCGTGGCGTACATCATGAGCCAGAAGTATGTGGAAGGGATGCCGCTCTACCGTCAGGAACAGCACTGGGCCCGTTTCGGCGTTCAGTTGTCCCGGCAGACGATGGCCAACTGGATGCTTCACGGCGCTCAGTGGCTGGGTCACGTGTACGAACGGATGAAGGCGCATCTGCTGCAGCAGGACATCGTCTACGCTGACGAGACGACGCTGCAAGTGCTGCGGGAGCCCGGACGAACAGCGGAGCAGAAATCGTACTTGTGGCAGTACCGAACCGGCCCATGGAGTCCGGCGATCGTCCTGTACGAATACCAGCCGACGCGGGCAGGTGAGAATCCGAAGCGCTTCCTGTCGGGCTTCACCGGTTACCTGCATACGGACGGATACGACAGCTATGATAAAGTCGCTGGCGTGACGCGCGTTGGCTGTTGGGCGCACGCCCGGCGCAAGTTTGTTGAGGCGGTCCAGACGCTGCCGAAGAACGTGCCGGCGGCCGGCACAGCGGCGCAAGAGGGATTGGACTTTGGCATGGCTACAGGAGCAACAACCAAGGATGCTGCCCAAAAGTCTGACCGGGGCGGCCATCACCTATTGCCTGAATCAGTGGGAACGGTTGAAGGGCTATATCTTGGACGGACGACTGGAGATCGACAACAATCGAAGCGAGCGTGCCATTAAGCCGTTCGTCATCGGGCGGAAGAACTGGCTGTTCGCCAACACGCCGCGGGGCGCCCAAGCGAGCGCAACAATCTACAGCCTTGTAGAGACAGCCAAAGAAAATCGGTTGCATCCGTTCTATTATCTGACGTACCTGCTGGAGAAGCTGCCGCAGTTATCCAATCCACAAGATCCCGAGGCGCTGGATATGCTGCTTCCCTGGTCGCCATCGCTACCTATCATCTGCCGCGTGTTTTCTTCTACCAAATAGGATAACGAAATCCCCATCTGATCGCTAGGTGGGGACTATTTGACGCTTACCAATAAACAGGCTACATATTCAGAGAAGATCCCCTGTTACAATATTTTGATCGGTGTAAATCCTTTGAGCAGAATTCCTAATAAGTACAGTGTTTTCAGTAAGGATTGCAAGGAGATCAAGCGTATTAATAAATCTTTTAATAAATTCGGTAGCGCAGCGAGGATTAAGGAATTGTGTAACTCTAGTGTTAAGAGATTTTGTGATGAACGAGATCACAGTTTCTTTGCAATGGAATACAACATTGGTCAGGCGCTCGATATCGAGTGGGAAATGCTCTTGTGGGGTATCTATAGGAATCCTTGATCGTTTTATTTGAAAAGGGGGTATTCGATGGCGAGTATTAACGAACTCATAGATGCCATAGTTCAGGTACTACTTGAGGAAAAGGCATACGACATACCGACTGTTTGCACTAAATATGGATTGGAAAGCGGAGATG
This sequence comes from Paenibacillus phocaeensis, assembly GCF_900021165.1. GTDB lineage: Bacteria > Bacillota > Bacilli > Paenibacillales > Paenibacillaceae > Fontibacillus > Fontibacillus phocaensis. Next base: position 42,702 of record NZ_FCOQ01000034.1, read on the forward strand.
AGTCTGAGGCGTTTAGCAGTAGAAGGGTTTACGTCCAAAAGAGGCTCAAAGGTAAGGATCAATTATTCCTCTTGGACTTAGCTAAGCGGATTATAAACGACTACGGCTCAAAGGCAAACTCATTATCAAAGTTGGTTCTTCGACTTAATCCAACGGGACTTTATACAATCAGTGAGATCACAAGGCGAAATATCATGGATGAACTCCATGCCAGAAATAATATCCCAGGTAAATACGAATTGGTCGACTTCTTGAATCGGGTATGGGATTTGGACAGCATGCCTTCAACTGATTCCCGCTTTAAGACTGCTTCAGGTGATATATGGCAACATATGATCAACAATTCAGACTGGGATGAAGTCTACTTATATGAGAAGTACTTAGAGCTAATGATAGCGCCAGATGATGTGTTTATTAAATTCTTGGAACAGGTCGTACATCCATTGGTTCGACAGCAAGACGAGCAGGATGAATACATTGAATTCATCAATAAGCATTTAGGAAATGATGGATATAAGTTTAGTCTGGCGGACAATATTTCAGGGTTTCCAGTTTACCGTATCGATAAAGTGCTTGATGGGGTAAAAGGTAATGTGAAAAATTTGATATTCGCCGCGGTGGGTCAGAAGCCTGAAATTGTAATTAGTGACTCGATCAATAACGACATAAGAATTGTAAAGCATGAAAAAAATTGCTTAGTCTACGACCGCACTATTCCGAATACAGGTCTGTATTGGGCTGACCTAGTATCGTGGTGGGCTGAAATGAATGGGGTATCAGAGCCAAATTTAGAGACCGAAAAACAGCTCTATGTGCGTTTATTTCAAACATTATCTTCTCCACCAGAGAAGCTGCTATTTAAGAGTTACTTTAAATGTTTTAAGGATTTGTTCGATAAGAACTTCCCTGCACTAATACCTCAAGTCTATTTACATTATGATCCCTACACGATAAAACAGCGAGCAGGAAAAGCGTATTTACCAAGACAGCGTATGGACTTTCTCCTACTGTTTTCAAACAAGCAGCGTATTGTACTTGAAGTAGATGGAAAGCAACATTATTCTGATGAAGATACATCAAGTCCCAAAAAGTACGCCGAGATGGTGCAAGCCGACAGGGAATTAAAACTCAATGGGTATGAGGTCTATCGATTCGGCGGGTATGAATTGATGGACGAGGAAGCGGGAGCAAAGATCGTTAAAGAGTTCTTCGAAGGACTGTTCAAAAAGCATGCGGTTAAGCCATCATAACTTTCAATGCAAAATGACCCCCATCGATAAATCTTGAAATTAGTTAACCGGCATTGAGTAATGGATAAGCAATGAATTGATACGAAATTCAATAGAAGTGGCTATCCTAGATGGGTAGTCAATCTTTCTTTTCCCGAACGTGTTTTTTGTCGATTCGTACTTTTGGAGCAGGAGTTAAGACCTTTGTTGGTGAATTTTTACAAATGCTAGTGAATTCAAGGTTTGGAGTGATTGATCGATATGACATCGGAGATACAATGTCCGTTATGCGGATATTATGCAGTACTAGAAAGAGACGGTTCTGAGGTATACCAGATAAATTGTCCGAGTTGCGGTGAGTTTAATATTACCCAAGATTGCTTTGATGATTTACCAGCTGAACGTAAACTTCAGCCGCAGTTGATGAAGGTTTCGGCATTTATCCGATCCCGAGCTATCAATAAAGATCCTATACCCACATTATTCATTGATGATCCAGGCGATCATTCCGAGGGGTATTCGATTCAACAAATCATTGACCAGTTCCCATCCATTACAGATCGTAAGTGGAAAGCCCTGAGTAATCTTAAAGGACTTTCAAAATATTTTGGCGATGCAGTTTTGATCGAAACCAAAGACTACCCTGTTTTCTACCCTGAGGTAAATCATGAACAGCCTTGCCTAATGATGATGAAAACATTGGTCGGTGAAGGTCTGGTTACAGGTGACGCAAAGTTCCCAACTCATCTCACAGTAACGGTAAAAGGTGTATCCCAGCTAGAAGCTCAAGCTTCTTCTACAGCACCAGTAGTTACCCTTCCAGCACCTAAGGCTCCTGTAATTGAAGAGCCAACTCAAGTTGCTGTTCAACCGAGTAAATTGGAGGGGCTTCACCCAAGAGTGCTGGAGGTCGCCCAAAAGCTTTTCCAAGATGGACATTTCCGTTCAGCTGTCCTCGATACGTATGTAGCATTGGATAATGATGTTCAAAGGAAGAGCCGTCTTACCGCTACAGGTAAAGCTTTAATGGATAATGCATTTTCTAAAAATAGTCCTGTTCTAAAGTTAAGTGATGCTCCAGACGCGCAATTAGGTGCGATGTTACTATTTTCGGGAGCAATTATGGGAGTTCGGAATGTCTTAGCGCATGATCAAAAGGCAAATCCATCAGAACAAGAAGCATTAGAGCTGCTTCACTTTGCTTCGACTCTGTTCAGGAGACTAGACCAAGCGGTGAATGTTGAAGCAGAGAAGCTTATGGTTGAAATTTCTCAGCTTTCGTTTAAGCTTGACGGTAAAGCATCCTATTCGAACAGCGCCCAAATTAGGAAGTACCTTGCTCCTTCAAGGGAGTATGTTGACAGTGGGTTGCATAGGATATGTTTCGAGAAGATCCTTATGTTAATTAGAAGCGGATACTTCAATGACCAAAATGCGGGTATCGATTTGTTACTGGAGTGGGATGAAACACTTCTCGACCATGTAACCGATGATGATCATATTGAATTAATCACTTACATTTATAAGGCAGCTGGTGGCTCATATCCGTCGAACTCTGCTGTAGATTTGATTAAAGGTGGCTTTAAGCCAATAGCGAGGAGTCTTAAGTTATTTCAGAAGCATTTACTTTCTAGCCCTGAGTTATTTCATGAGATATTGGAGAAGATTTGGTGGAAGGACGCCTTTTTCAGATCGATCGCAACATATGCTGATATAGAGTTTCTGGACGCATTCCTCAATAAAGTAGTCGATAGAGAGTTTGTGTTAAATCGATCTGACTTGAATAATCTGAGTTATGAGTTGAATCACGTAGGAAGAACGGGGATTAGAGAACTAACTGACAAGATCGACAAGATGAACAAGGAATCTTAATATTGTAGCAAGAAGTCACTAGAGAGATATATTCCACAGCTGTCGTGAAAATCGGCAGCTATTTCTTTTGTAATGGATGCTTTATTGTCGTTAAGGCAGCTTGAGGTCTTTATTTAATCCCAATCTTCGACTCATATATTCAATCACATCTGTGAATCACATATCTCCAATTACTTATGCAAATGCTTCCAGTTCAGTATAATGAGCTTATGACAATATTCTAAGGGGGTTAACCGGATGAAAGCATCACAGGACTTTATCAAGCAATTGGAGTTATTGTATGAACAGTATGAGCAAGAAGTAACGGAGAAGCTGAAAGCGGGTATTCTTAAAGATACCACCGCTAAGACATACCTAACCCATTCAAGCAACTTTGTCAGATGGTGTAGAAATGATTTTGTGCCTGGGGACAGAAATAAGTAGTGTAGCCGTGTTAGCCGCGGCAGACTAACAATATGCTGTTAGCCATGCCAAATCATCTGCAGATTACAGAACCATATGCAATGATATGGAAAATACGGGATAAGGGGGTATCACAATGCCTGTTCCAGATAAGAAAATTGTCGTTAGCAAGTTGGAGAAAAAGTACGGCTGTTCCTTCTCTATGATTAAGGGGAAGAAAATTATGTATCAGGGAATTGTGGATGAAGAACAAATCGTAGTTTGCACGAAAATGCCTTCTCGGCGATTATTGGGGTGTTTTAAAATGTCAAGAGGAATGTTTGTTCGCACTCCTGTTTTGGGGGTGAAACAATAAAAGACCTTGGCCAAGGGCCAGGGACTGACCCCCGTTTGTGAGACAGGGATCAAAACACCTTATTTACTATACAGCCAGTTGCCGAAATTCAATCGGTGACTGGTTGTTTAGTTTCGCTTGAATACGAATTGAGTTATAGTAATGGATGTACTCTTGTACCGTTTGTACAACGATTGCAGTCGTCGTACGAGTGAGATTATCTAGGTAGAACGTTTCAGACTTTAGAGTGGAATGAAACGATTCGATGAGGGCATTATCAGCGGGTGTACCCTTACGGGACATGCTCATGGTAATGCCCTTTTCCCTGATTGCTTTCTGATAGTCGTTAGACGTATAAACGGAGCCCTGGTCGCTGTGTAGCATCGCTCCGTTCACTTCAGGCAGTTGCTCTAGCGTGTCCAAGACGAACTGAACATCTTGCTTATCTCCAATACTGTAGGCGACAACTTCGCCGTTGTACAGGTCTAAAATGCTCGACAAGTACATCATGGTGCTGCCGTAAGGTAGATACGTAATATCGGTAACTAGCTTTTGCAGGGGCTGTTCTGCATGAAATTGCCGCTTCAGTAGATGTTCTGCTACGTGCGCAGGTTGTCCCGTATGCTTCCGTTTCTTTACCTTCACACGGCATTGCCAACCGTGCTTTTGCATGATCTGTTGTACGCGCTTGTGATTGACGGTCTCATGGCGCCGTAACTCAGCGGTGATCTTCCGGTACCCATAACGAAAACGATGTTTCTCACACAGCTCCTGGACGCGTGAGACAAGCGTGTCAGGCGTTGTAGGTAGTCCTTGCTTCTTCCAGCGATAGTACGTAGACCGTGGCAAGCCGATCCACACACAGGCCTGCTGTACTGTGGTTAAGCTTCGAATACTTTCCATCCATGGAATTACAACTTCAGGCGACAGCTCCTCTCCAACTCCTTGAACTTTTTTAACACTTCTATCTGTTGCTTAAGGAAGCGATTTTCTGTTTGTAATTTCTTAATCTCAGATTCGTACTCCGGTCCTTTGCCATAACTGTATTGCTTGCCGACAGGCTGCTCAAGGCGGTGTAATTCACCCGCTCGATACCAACGCATCCACGTTTTCAATTGCGTTACATTCCTTATGTTAAGTTGCTCCATGACCTCCTTAACGGGCACATTTGCTAATCTCATCTCGATAGCCTTCATTTTGATTTCAATGGGATAGCTTACTCTAGTTGCCAACGCAAAAACACCTCCAAAGTTGTCCCTATCATCATAAGATGTTTTGGGATTCTCTTGAAGGTGTTTTGATTTGTCTTACGTTAGGGGGTCAGTCCCCCAAAGCCGGTGCGGAGTTTTTAATTCCGAGAGGCTATATTTATAGTGGGAGGTGATTTGATGCAATCTTTGACTGTTAAGATTCGCATTTTTCCAAGTTGTCCTGACGATTTACGGAGACTTGGAAAAGAATATATCCGTGTCGTCAATCAACTAACCGAACATGCCCAACAGATTGGCAAGTTTCCAAAAGTCACTACAAAGGACATCGTATGTTCTCTTCCTTCTGCGGTCTGTAATCAAGCCATTCGAGATGCTAGAAGTGTTTTCAGCAGAAGCAAGAAACTTGGAGTGCGACCAATTCTAAAAAAGCCCGTTTATTTTGTTAACAACCAAAATTACACAGTTACCGATAATACGGTGTCTTTTCCCATCATCGTTGATGGTAAGACAAAGAAGACAACATTTCTTGCTACTCCAACGAATCGAGACATGAAGCTGTTAGCGAAAGCTAAACTTGGGCTGATGCGAATCGTTGAAAAATCGGGAAAATGGTACGCTCAAATATCGTTAGAAGCTCCAACAACCGAATCGAATGGTGAATGCATGATGGGGATTGATCTCGGTCTAAAAGTTCCTGCTGTTGCGGTTACTTCCACAGGAAAAACTCGATTCTTCGGTAACGGGAGAATGATTAAGTATGTTCGTAGAAAATACCAATCTCGCCGAAGAAAATTAGGTGAACTCAAAAAGTTGACTGCTATTCGTAAACTGGGCAATAAGGAAAGCCGTTGGATGCGAGATCAAAACCATAAGATTAGTCGTCAAATTGTCAATACAGCCATTCAAGAAGGCGTGTCGGTCATCAAGCTTGAACGACTGGAGAATATTCGCAAGACGGCAAGAACAAGCCGTAAAAACGCAAATAATCTGCATAGTTGGACGTTCTATCAACTGCAACAATTTATCGCCTACAAAGCCAATCTTGTAGGCATAAGGGTTGTGGAGGTTGACCCTGCTTACACTTCCCAAACATGCCCTGCCTGTGGGAGAAACAATAAAGTTAAAGATCGGAGATACGAATGTTCATGCGGATTCAACGCTCATCGCGATCGGGTTGGAGCCATCAATATCATGCGTCAACCTGTGGCAGATGGTAACAGTCTGCCAGCCTAAGATGCTATATGCACTGTCTTAGGACGGGCTGATGAGACAGCCCTGAACTTGGGGAACTACGGATAGCAGAAATGCACTTCCAACTACCACCCAAGAATCCCGCTGATACCGAAGGTATCAGATTGCGGCTTTAGCCGTGGGAGTCTCAAACCGGGATAGGTCATCCGGATGAGGTTTGCCCCACATATTTCCGGAGTATACAACCATCGAATGATAAGGTGGATGTGAAAAGATGAGGTCGGCTCCAGTAGGAATATCGTCCGTTAGTGCATTCCATCCACCAAATTGAGGATTCAAATCCAAGGAATTGAGCGGATACCTTTAGATTTAGCCACATCCGCTCCTGTACCCCCACCGGCGAAGACTTCAACAAAGCGCTTTGGCTGGTAATAATCCAACAAATCGGCGATTAAAGTTTCCTCGATATTTGCTGCTTCCATACGGACCACGGTTAGGGTAAGAAACAATACTGCTGTTCATTCTCCATTCCCCTCTCATGTGAAAAAAGCAGCTCTCCAATTCCATGGAAAGCTGCTTTCATCTTTGAATTATCTATTCTCTACGACTATTTTCATTCCAGCGACTTTGTCACCCTTCGAATCTGCAACCATAAAAGAAGGGGTACAGACCATGTCCACATTATGCACAATTGATTTCTGAGCAATAGCTACAGCTTTCACAGCCTTACTGATGGCGTTATCTCCTACGGCTTGCAGTTCGATCACGCCACACTTGCGAATTACATTTGCGATTCGCTGGGCTGCGTCAACTGGATTGGAATGAGTAGAAATTCTGCAAATAGTAATCATAGAGCTAGAATAAAAAGTGGACACTAAGTCGACAGGGGGGGTAAGTCATAACTTCTCTCGCCGCTTCTATGAAAGACAACAGGATGGGTGAAAGCCACTTGTCTTTATGCCACAACATCTGTGTATACACACGCAGATCGGGAATTTGCCAGGGAAGGGCAACAAGTTCACCGCGCTCTACCTCGGCTTCCGTTACGATTTCTGGGAGAAAAGCTATACCGATTCCCGAAATGGCGCATTGTTTAATGGCTTCTGCACTTTGAAACTCTAAATACGTAATGCTGTCAATGCCCTCTTTCTCAAATGACCGGTCAAACATGGTTCTATAAGGACAGCCTTTTTCATTCGTCAGGAACACTTCTCCGTGAAAATCCTCCAGCTGCAGCTCCTTTTGCCTAGCAAGCGGGTGATCCGGAGCAGCAAACAGGCGGAAGGTTTCTTCCAGCAGCGGTTCTACGGCAAGTCCGCTCGAGCGAATGGGCTCGTCAAGCATGAAGACGATATCTGAGTTCCCCTCAAAAAGCGATTGTTTGAGCTCTTGATTGGGAACGGAGCGGAAGATCAGACGAACGCTGGGATGCTGCGAACGAAAGTGCCGAAAGACAGCAGGAAGCCGGTACGCACAAATAACCTCATTGGCACTTATCGTCAGAGTACCGCTTAAAGACTCGTTATCATGAACAACGCTGCGTGCTTCGTCCAATTTGTCCAGAACGCTCCGGGCATGTATCAAAAAACGTTTACCCGCTGCGGTGAGAACCAACTGCTTGCCCAAGCGGTCAAAGAGACGAACATCCAGCTCCTCCTCCAAGGCTTTTATTTGCATGGTAACGTTAGAGGGTACGTAGTTCAGCACCTCTGCGGCCCGAGTGAAATTTAAGGTTGACGCAACCGTACAAAACGTATTCAGTTGACGCAGCTCCATTTATCGATCCCCCATACCTTCAAAATTATTGAATACTATTGTGAATTATGTTCACTTTCCCTGAGAGTATCACGACTCTATACTAAACACAAGAAATCACATCTGACCTTGAACATGTGGTTTCATTTAGAAGGGAGGCCTCTAGGATGGATTATGAAATTTTTAATTTGGGTGATGTCACCATGCAATCAGGAGTGATTTTGCCGAACGCTTTTCTAGCATATAAGACTTATGGGACACTAAATGCACAAAAAGATAATGTTATCGTCTATCCGACTGCATTTGGTGACCAGCATACTCAGAATGAATGGCTGATTGGCAGCGGAATGGCCCTGGATCCGGACAAATATTTTATTATCGTTCCCAATCTACTGGGCAACGGGTTATCTTCATCTCCCAGCAACACAGCCCCTCCGTTTGACCGAGCTCATTTTCCCAAGGTAACCCTCTATGACAACGTTAGTTTCCAGCATCGGCTGGTGACCGAACAATTTGGCATTCAAAAGATCGCACTCGTAGTGGGCTGGTCCATGGGCGGCATTCAAGCCTTTCAGTGGGGGGCAAGTTACCCGGAGATGGTGGAACGAATTGCGCCTTTCGCGGGAATTGCCAAAACTTGGCCTCATACTTTTGTGGTGCTGGACAGTCTGAAGGCCGCGCTACTGGCAGGAGTAGGCTTTGATTCAAGCAAGCTAAACCAGCTGACTTCCGAAGACATGCGCGCCGTTGGCCGGGTTTATGCCGGATGGGGACTGTCGCAGGCGTTTTATAGGGAGGAGCTGTACCGGGAGTTAGGCTTTGACTCCTTGGAGGCCTTTGTGACCGAGGTCTGGGAACATAGCTTCATGAAGATGGATCCGCATAATGTACTGGCCATGTTAGAAACAGGCCAGCATGCAGATATTAGTGCGAACCCTTCATACAACGGGGATTTTGAGAAGGCGCTTAAAAGCATTAAAGCCCTAGCCTGCATCATGCCGGGGAGCACGGACCTCTTCTGCTCAGCCGACGATAATGCATACGAAGCCAAGTTTATGCCTAATGCCGACTTTAAGCCAATTCCGTCCATCTGGGGCCATTTTGCCGGCCGTGGAATCAACAGTGCGGATAATCTGTTTATTGATGATAACCTGAAACGCTTGTTAGCCCTTAGCCCTCACGAATAAATGATCATTGACTGGGCTCTAGCTGAGGGGACTGTCTGCTGAATAACTTCCTGAAGAGCAGAGCAGTGAGCTTCGTTCCTCAGGAAGTTTGTTTGTTGCAGCTAATCGCCACCCGGAATAATCACGGCTGCTGCAGGGCCGCCAGCTGCTAAGCCTAATGCTGAACCTACTTGACGGAATAACAGACAGTTTAGAATAAGTCCCTTGGCTTAGATTTTCCTTTTTCTTCAGCCCATTCATATAAGCATCCAGCTTATATACACCACAGAGTCTTTGTCGTGTTATACTGCCCGTTCAGCACCACCGTGTGAGTCTAAAACTTAATTTCACAGTCTACAACTTATTTTTCCTAGTCTAATACTTTATTTTTCAGTCCATCATCCCGATTCCTGACCCATCATTTCACGAATTAAACCAGACCCTCCAGGCTCCTGCATTCGACAAGTTTCCGAATATGCAAAAGAAGAGCTCTCGATTCACCATTAAGGTATATCGAGAGCTCTTCTTCGCGACATCGATGCGGTCGAGAGGACAATGGTATCAATCTAACGCAGCACAATCTTGTTCAATGCCGTTTGTATATCTTCCTTTCATGCTTTTCCCAAACGGTTTAATAAAATAAACCATTCTCATAAAAACAGTTTTTCTTCAAAGAACTACCGTCATTTTCTTAGCAATCTCAGATAATTTTTGGTTTTTTAAAAAGTCCTCCATTTTCTCTTCAGCCGATACCATCACCTTCTGAACTAAACACTCTGATCCATGATTCATTTCACAGTCGAATAAGGAGGCGGAGCCTTCAATGGCATGAATCACGTCGAGAAACGAGATTTCTTCCCAATTCCGTTTTAAGCGATATCCACCATTGGCTCCTGAAGTCGATTCAATCATTCCTGCCTTGACCAGCTTGGTAAGGATTTTGGATAAATACGTTGGAGAAACCTCTTGTCTCTCCGCCAATTGCTGTACGCCGATAAGTTTGTTCGGCGGGAATGCGGCAAGAAAGAGCATCGTATGAAGAGCATAGTTTGTCGCTTTAGAAAATTTCATAACGTGATGTTCACCTCAATTATGGACTTTATGTGCCCATAATAACTTTTTATATTGGCTTATGTCAAATATCGCCTCCCTTATTACTCCTTTATTCGTTGTAACTGGCAACACTCCAAGACCTACGATTCCACTGAACCTTTACCATATGGAACAAAGAAAGTAAGAAGAAAACCACTCGCTGCAACGAGGGCTAGTGACCAAAACGCGGCTTGAATTCCTTGATGCATATTGATCGGAAAAGAGAATGAGCTATAATCTGCGGTAATTGTCACCAGGGTGATGAGCAGTGCCCCGCCCATTGACATGCCCAATGTACGTATGGCCGTGGTCATCGGCGAAGCGTAATTCATCATCGAATTCGGCAAGCTCGCCATGGCAAAAGCAGTAATTGGGGTCATCATAAAACCGACCCCGGTCATAAGCAACGCATATAACCCTACCAACAGACCATACGGAGCGTGAATCGATAGCGCTATCGTTAATAGAGCCGTTACGGCGGCTATCCCGAAGAAGCCGATCCGAATCAAATAGCGACCGCCATAACGGTCGTAGATTTTACCCGATACCACTCCGGACACCCCCATCAGCAATGCACCTGGGAGCAGCATTAGCCCCGATTCTCTAGGCAGTAGTCCCCTGACATTTTGTGCATATATCGGGAGCAGCAGTTCCACCCCGGCCATCACAATGAACAGGACTACGCCTATAATCGATGCATAAGTAAATCTCGGGTAACGAAATACGTTGAAATCAAGCAAAGGGACGGCCAGTTTGAATTGGCGCTTCACAAACAGAAACGACAGTGCGAATCCCACGATAAGGAAGGTCAGCGCAAGCTGAATCCCTTTTCCCTGATCGCTAAGGATACTAAATCCATACAACAGACTGCCGAAGCCCAAACTTGAATAAAGAATCGATCTCCAGTCCAATTTCGCTTTATGCGTATCCCAAACGTTTTCCAAGCAATAATAGGCGACAAACAGGTTCGCGATCGCTATGGGCGCCACCCCATAGAATAAGATTCTCCAAGAATGATGTTGAATCACGAAGCCGGAAATCGTCGGCCCCAGTGCAGGGGCGAGTCCCACAATGAGACTGGCCAGTCCCATCGCTGCCCCGAGTTTTTCCTTTGGGAACACTAGGATAATCGTATTCAGGAACACCGGTACCAGCAATCCGGCGCCAATCCCCTGAATAATTCGTCCGCTTAGGATCAATGTGAAGTCGACGGAGAAGCCGGCAATTAGCGTCCCTGTCGTAAAGGCCCCAGCGGATGCGAAAAACAGGGTTCGCGTCGAGTATTTTCCGATCAGGAATCCCGTCACAGGGATGACAATTCCAGAAACCAGAAGATAGACGGTGATCAGCCATTGCGCCCGATTAACCTGGATTCCAAGGTCAAGCATCATTTGTGGCAAAGCCGTGTTCAGCATGGTTTGCATGAGTTGTGCCAAAAAATTCGCGACGATTAGAGATGCGACAATGATTACAGGTTTTCTTTTCATAACGTTCCTCAATTTACTACGACCACTCCTTCTGTCTGAACCAGCCCATGAAATGTAGAATCTGTTGCGTGTAGAAATGCCATGAATATAATCATCCCTTAACAGTTTGTAGATATTACAGATATTTTTTATCCATTATACAGTTAAAGAAATTACTTATGGGGAAATTCTTGGACACCGGTGTACATGCTCTGATCCTTCAATTGAATAAGCACCTTGCCAAAACGCCCACCCTGCTGGATGACCACCTTATCCGTCGGATAAGTCCGTTCCAAATAATCGGCTACGATATTCCTGTTCTGGTCATCCGCAGGCAAACCGAAAATTCTCAGCCATTCCATAACCTCCTGGAGCGCCGTTTCTCTAGATACCTCCGTGGTTTTCATTTCCCGGGTTACGAGCGACTCATAGGAATACCCTTTGAGATACAGCAAATGGAGCAAATAAGCCATCTCCAAATGTTCCGTTTTCATGGGCTGATCAGTGACCAGAGGCCAAATCTCTTTTATCAGACTGTGCTCCCTGGAGCCGACAGACAGGCTGATATAGCAATACTGTCGTGCGCAGCTCAGCACTTTCTCCACACTGTCCCAATCGACAATAACCGGGCACATGGAGACAAATACGAAATCAAAGGCTTTTTCCCACCCCTTTGCTTGAATATCAATGTCTTCAAAAGGCTCAGCCACAATCTCTACATTCCCGTTCTTTAATCCCGTTATATTACTTTTCAATAGCTCAACTAATGGAAGACTAGGCTCCACAGAAGTAACACTAGCCCCTCTCTCCGCAAATGGCACTGTAAATCCGCCTGAGGCCGCTCCAATGTCTAATATGGAGGTATCTTTAAATGTCACACCCTGCCCTTCCAGCCAATTCATTATCCGTTTTGTTCTTCGCCTGCCTTCTTCGTTAAACGCCTGCTCGTTAAATGACTTTGCCCTGTGGTCAAAAGTGTGTGCTGGATCAATTCCGGCTTTTTTCATTTTGCTGACTGCTGTATCTGGATCACTCTTCCAAGCCTTTTCCCAAACGGCATCATTAAAAAAATCGTTCGTCATAATCCTCCTCATCCCTTTCTGTAATATGTAACCATTTCAATTATGACTTTTGAAAAAATGCCCTTCTCTCTAAGAAACTATTTCCCCATACATCCACTGCCCGCCGCTGTAATCGCTTGACGATATTTGTGATCTTGAACATCGCCGCAAGCAAAGACACCCGGAATATTCGTCTCAGCAGACCCCGGATTCACAATAATGTAGCCATACTCATCGGTAGAAATTCAGCGCCAAAGCGTTTCGCCTGCATCCGCATATTGTCCATCAATTCAGGCCCCACTTGCTAAAGCGATACATGTCGGCTTTTGTGTGTTGATTTATTTGGAGGCAACAAGCTGCTGCAGGGCACCTTTCGGCAATATGCCTAATTCTTTATATAGAGGCTGTCCATCTTTGAATATAATGGTTGTCGGTATGCTCATAATCTGAAATTGTGAAGAGATTACCGGATTTTCGTCTACATTAACTTTAACGACTTTAATGGAATCATTTGCTTCCTTTTCAAACTCCTCTAATACAGGTGCAAACATTCTGCATGGACCGCACCAAGCAGCCCAAAAATTCACTACTGTTATACCTTCCGTTTGCACCATCTCTTTAAAAGTAGAATCTTTCGCATGTTGAATAGCCATCGTGATCTTCCTTTCAATTAAATATACTATGGATATATAATATCTTTAATTTGTCATAAGATGGGTCTTGTAATCTTGTCCGGCGTTGTTGCCACTAAAAAATAGAACATCACCTCAAACGCATAATCAGTTGCTTGTGAATTTTCATAGTACTCCTCCATTTCAAATTAAAGACTTTATGTATCTATGATAACTTTGTTTTGGATAAGATGCAAGTCAGTCTCATGAAAATTTAGCCAAACCAAGGCCAGTTGCATTCTTTTGGCCTGTGATCGAGCCAACAACAGCGGACAGGCTAGGGTCTTTTGCATCCTAGTCTGCCGCTGTTGCTCTTATCGGATCGGTATTAGTTTTCGTTAAAATTGATCGGCGCAATGCCTTCCGCTCGCCACACCGTGCCTCTTTTCTCGTACTCGAATAACTTTTCTACAGCATTTGCGATTTGGGGACCTAACTCACGATCAACCAAATACAAGGCCACATCAAGACCCGAAGTCACGCCTCCCCCGCTTACGAAGCGAGGACCATCTTCAACGACTCTTGCTTCAATCGGAATTGCACCGAGAGATCCTAACGCTTCCATGCCTATTTGATTGGTAACCGCATGTCTATCTTTCAACAAACCTCCCATCGCAGGCAGTAGTGTACCACCGCATACTGTAGCTACAATAACATCCTCATTGTTAAAAGCTTGTTTCAATTTTTCCGACAAGCCTGTCTTCATGGCCTTCTTTAATATATTTGGAATGGCATCTTCCGAATTTCCCGCTGGCTTGCCCGAAGCCCCAGGCACCAAAATGATTCCCGGACGCTTTGGGTCTAATGCAGCTTGCGCTTCGAGAGCGGGCCCGTTCAGACCGCTCGGGACAGAACGCTTGCCTTCTGCGGAAACCAATTCCACAGTAACTGCTCCTTTTGAGTACATTCCCGCAGCAGCGAATACTTCGTATGGTGCTAATGCGTCCAGCAGATCGAAACCATCGAACAAGACGATTTGAACATGCATCCTTTTGTCTTTGAATGGATCATTATTTTCTTTTGAATTCGCACTTGCTGTAGAGGTAACTAGACATAGAACTAGTACAAACGACATGAGTACTCCTATAATTTTTTTCATCCTACACTGCCTTTCTGGATCGATTGATATTTCTGATAATGATGTTAGGAATGATCAACAGCAGCACAATAGAGCCGTAAACGCCAATTGTATAGCTGGTAGCGTAAATGAGACCAAATCCCTGATAAAAAAGGGAGGTGATGAGATGAATTGTCATGTTCGTAAAACAAAAGGCGTAACTTCGGATCATCCAGTTCCGGTGCCGAATGATACGTTTCTTTTTGATTTGTACAAGCGCCATAATGGTGATAAACAGCCATATTATATTAAGAGCATTGAACCCCATACTGCTTATTTTTCCTCCAGTAGCATAAGGAGCCATATATCCGGAAGTAATCACGACAAGAAGGACGGATACTAAATAAACGTAGCCGTTTATACGGTGGAGCTTGCGGCTTTTTTCAAAGACGCGGTTGGAGAAGTTCAGCAACCCCGTCGCCATGGCGATGCAGGCAAACGCAACATGAACGTGCATAACGTTGATCCAGACTGGAAGATTTAGTTCGCGCTTCAGGCCGATTTTATGGCTTAAAAACGCCTTGGCTCCAGGATCGATAATAAAATTGGCCACCAAAGCGTAAAGGATAAATAGAATACTGATGCAGGCCAAAAGTCCGTATGTTATTTTCCATTCCTTCATGCGATCCATCCCCTCATTTTTATGACCAATTCGCATTTATGGGTTAGGTAACACGCTTGCCTGTTAATTTGGATGCAGGCAGTATGCCTGCCCTGGCAAATCCAATCATGTCATCTCCACGCACGATAACTTCGAATTTTAGATTTAACCGCATAGGTTTCGTGACGCGCAGCGACCAGGTAAGCTTATTGTCCTGAAGTAAGGGGTTTATAAACTCGACCGTCTCATCCCCTTGTGTGGCCTGGCCTTGGATCAACCCATTCCTTATGGAAATGGAGAGCTTGACCTCCAGTTTCCCAACAGGCGTAGCAATTGTCGTATCCCAATCCCCGTCGAATTCAGATTCTCCGGGTAATTTGATTTCCGAGGTATCATAAATCATCCCCGTATTGTTCGTCGCGATGTTCGTTTCTTCGTCGGTCTCTGCCTTGTGAGAGCTAGGCGCCCTTCCTTCTTCCCGCCAGACCGTTCCTCTCCGTTCATATTCGAACAGCTGCTCTACCGCGTGCGCGATACGCGGTCCAAGCTCGCGTTCCACCAGATACAGCGCTACATCGAGTCCCGAAGTAACGCCGCCGCTAGTAACCAGATCGCCGCTATCCACTACGCGTGCCGGGACGGGAATGGCTCCGGTTGCTCCAAGTACATTCATGCCCAGATGATGCGTTACCGCCGGTCTGCCCTCCAAGAGCCCCCCCATGGCCAGTAACAGGGAACCGCCGCAAACCGTGGCAACGATGATGTCTTTTTGCCCGAGTGCTCGCTCAATCAATCCAGCCAATTCCGTATTCAATGCCCAAGACAGAATGGCTGGGGGCGAATTCGGCCCATCTCCTTCGACGTCACCCGACGCGCCAGGTACGAGAATGATGCCCGTACGTTCCGGGTTCAGTCTGCCGCTCGCTTCAATTTTTAACCCGTTGATGCCGCTGGTGACGATTCTCGGCCCTTCAGCGGTGACGAATTCTACGCTTAACGCGTTTTCAGCATACATTGCCGCGGCACAAAAAACCTCGTAAGGCGCAATGGCATCCAGAAGGTCAAAGCCATCAAAAAGCACGACTTGAACCGTTAACATCCACAAACCTCCTCATATTCAAAGTCAGTAGATTGATCCTCGAACCTGCGGATCGTATCAGGGAAAAATTATTTTGTCAGAAAATCCTTCAGCCTGTGATATTCCTTCTCGTCGATCTCACCACTAGCCATCCGGCCTTTTAGAATCAATGTGATGTCACGGTCTTTTTGATTGGAAACTCTGTAGCGATGATTAATCGCATAAATTCGAACTACCATAAAAGAAAAAAGTGTAAGACAAAATAGAGCACCGAATGGAAAAAATGAGAAACTTCCGTATTCCAAGTTTATGTCAACCTCCTTCATCCGTTTTTGCGTAGAACGGGCCCTAACTCGCGATATTTGCTGTCCGACTCGGCAAGAAGTATCGTAACAAACGAGTATCTCAAATGAAGTTGTATAAAGGTCACAAAACAATAAACAAATCATCACAAATTAGGTGGTTCTGTTTGTTGCATGGGGTTAAATGATAAACTAGTTTTCAAAGGTGGGATATCATGAGTGAAATCAGTACCATACTGGTTGTTGACGATGATCAAAGCATTGTCGAACTATTGAGCGACTTTTTAGAGTATGAAAATTTTCGCGTTATAACCGCTTGTGATTCTGTTCAAGCTTGGACTTTGTTTGAGCGGAATTCCATTCATTGTATTGTTCTTGACATCATGATGCCGGGGCAAAACGGGTTTGAGTTATGTCGCCGGATTCGTGAGAAGAGTAATGTTCCGATCCTTTTCTTGAGCGCACGCAGCGACGATGTAGACAAGATTCGTGGCTTGACGCTCGGCGGCGATGATTATATCGTAAAAACCGCTTCACCTGGCGAGATCGTAGCCAGGATAAAAGCTGTACTACGGCGTTCTGTTTCCCAACTGCAAATGAGTGAGAGAATCTTGGATTTTGGCCGCATCAAGCTAAATCTATCCACAAGAGAAGTATTCGTGGATGGGAAGAGTGTAGTGCTCACCCCGAGGGAATATGAATTATTGCGATTATTTGCCGAACACCCTAGGCATGTTTTTTCATATGAACAGATACTTTCGAAATTTTGGAATGGGGTAGGTGACAGGCATACGATTCGGGTGCACATCGGTCGACTTCGCGAAAAAATTGAATCCGATCCGAACCATCCTCAATACCTAGTCAACGTATGGGGAATAGGGTATCGCTTCGAGGGAGGTTAAGATGAGAACACTTCGTATTCGTTCGTTTACTATACTGCTTTTCTTTTTCTTAATGTTAGTGCCGTGGATCTTTTATGTGACAACACACTTCATAGAGACAAAAACGCTCAGCTTCGCAAAAAACGGAGCTCAAGCCGAGATTCTGCAAGGACAATGGATCGAGAAGATCGTACAGCTGATCGAAACCAATTCGGACAATTGGAGGGATCCGAATTGGCAAAACCAATTGCATCATGAGTTGCAACAAGCGAAAATGGAAGCGGCTATTCTATCTGCATCAGATCAAGAAATTTACCGTTCTAATCCGCAGAGCCATGGCATATTGCCTTCTACCGAACGGTTCTCCATTATAGAGGACGGTCATTTACTTGGAAAGGTCATTATTTATCTTCCGAAGTCAAATGCGGCTAAGTTCATTTCGATATTTACCGGGCTATTGTTAGCTTTTTTTATTGTCGGTGTTGAAATGCGAAGGTTTCTTCTTAAGCCTCTCGAAAAGATGAGCTTTGCAGCTAGAAAAATCGCTGCAGGAGATTGGGACGTAGAGTTGCCTAAATCCTATATCACCGAAATCTCTGAGGTACGCGATGCATTCGAAGTGATGGTGAATGGAATGCAAAAAGCTTTTCAAATACAAGCAGAATTGGAAGAAGAGCGCCGATTCGTCATTACAGCTGTCGCTCATGATTTGCGTACCCCGTTGTTCGCTTTACGAGGTTACTTGGATGGTCTGGAACAAGGCATTGCCCAATCCCCGGATAAAATAACCAAATATTTGGCCGTTTGTAAGGAAAAATCGGCGCAATTGGACCGGTTGGTAGAGGACCTTTTCACATTTACAAAGATGGAGCATGTGCAGATGGATCTTCATAATCAGAAGATTGATTTTAAACTCATCATCCTGAAATCGATTGACAGTTTAAGTCCGCTAGCTCGCCAAAAGAACATCTCGATTTCGACCCATATTGAAGACGACTGCTTCATTAACGGTGATGTGCATTTATTGGAACGAGCGATGAACAATTTGTTGGATAATGCCGTCAGACACACACCCTCGTATGGTGAAATTGTTGTTCAATGTTATAAAGAAGGTAACAAAATAAAGTTTATGATCCGTGATACAGGCCCGGGCTTCTCCTCGGAAGAACTACAACGAGTTTTTGAACCTCTATATCGTGGTGAAGCATCTAGAAATCGTTCAACTGGAGGTAGCGGATTAGGCTTGACCATTTCACAAAGAATTGTAAGGCTACACGGAGGTGAACTTTCCGCAGGTAACCATTCGGAAGGTGGAGCGCTGCTAACGGGTTGGATACCTGTAACTAATCCAAGCTAAAATCGAAGAACGAACGTTACCGGACAATTTTCCTAATCACAATAAGGAAACATCCCCTGAAGTTCTTTGCTTTGTGGGATAGCGCCAGCGGATAAAAGGCATACCTCAAATACCCTGATTGGAAAGCCATGATACCAAAAGAATTACAATTAGCCATGGAGCCTCTGTCTTGGACGCAGTTCCCGCTCATGTTATAATAACTTGAACAACACGAATCGTTCCCGAAAGGTTGAGATTTCCTGCCATCGGTAATGACCATTGCAATGAAGCTCTTGGGAAAAGATCCTGAGAGCTTTTCATTGTAGATGAACAGAAAAGGAGAAATAAACATGCTTCGGAAATCAGCATTGATTGTGTATCTGATCATTTCTTTCGGTTGGACATGGGGGTGTTGGATTTCAGCTTATTGGTGGAGCAGATCGACAGACCATTTTTTACGAACGGATATGACGATTTTTCATCTTGCCGGCAATTTTTCCCTGGTTCAACTGTTATTCGCACTAGGCGTGTTCGGCCCCTTGCTCGGATTCCTTGCGATCCGTACCCGTGAGGGAGTTATACTGTTCAGACGTCCGGATCGAGCTGATATCCGTTTCGCATTATCTATTCCGATCGTGATCGCAATTCCGACGTTCGTACTCAGCATCCTGCTCAGCAGTTTGGCGGATGCAACCTGGCAAGCGGTTGCGTTATCCGTAATCGGATATTTCATTTCAAATGTGCTGACAAGCGGAACCGAGGAGTTTGGTTGGCGCGGATATCTGTATCCTTATTTGAAGACGAGGGAACAAGATTTCTGGCGCGCTGCATGGAAGGGGGGCTTCATCTGGGCATTATGGCATTATCCGCTGCTCTTTATTTTGTATGCGGACGCGGGGCTGGCTGTTCTTGTGCCTTCTCTGATTGGATTTACAGCGTCCATCGTCGCCATGAACTATATCACGAATTTTATCTTTGAACGATCAGGCTCCATCCTGCTTGTGATGGTGTTGCATGCCTTGAACAATACGGTCAGTTTTACTTTGATCAGTCTGTACCCGGAAACACCGTTCACGATTGTGAGCAGTCTGATGGCGTGGGCGGTTGTCGGATACTTGGAGAAAACATGGACAACTGGCGGCTGGCCGAGGACGAGTGAATGAACAGATCAATATAGTGGTAATCTGGCAAGATAACTACTGCATGATATCCCGTTTCAGTCATTCGGCGTCCATTTAGCCGTACAGTGGTGAGAGCGTGAAACGCCGCGTTGATCATGCGCCACAAGGAAAACCGCCCAAAACCAGGTCAATAGCGGCGTATGGGATTTATGCATAATGGTGCCAGCGGTCACCGAAGCCTGATGCTTGCAGCGCGTACATGGATACAGCTTGCGGTGTTCCAGAAAGTAAAACGCATCGTGCGCGCATTTGGGACATCGAAAGCCGTTCGGCCAGCGGCTCTGGAACAGATGCTCGCGGCATACGTCATCCGAATGAAACTTCTCTTGAAATCTCTTTAACGTCATCGCTTCTTGTTGGGCCATGACAACCACTCCCGAACATTCGTTTGTACCCAGTATATCGAACGAACGTTCACATGTGAAGGGTTTGCTGAAGCAACTTGATATTCAAATTATTCTATTGTGCCGTCAGGATTTGTGGACCTTCAGCCGTGATGGCGATCGTATGCTCGTATTGGGCGGCAAGCTTGCGGTCCAGCGTCCGCGCGGTCCAGCCGTCCGGATCGATTGTCATGTAATAGGTGCCTTCGGTGATCATGGGCTCGATCGTGAACACCATGCCTTCCTTAATGCGGAGACCTTTGCCGGGATTGCCGATATGCATATAAGTCGGCTCCTCGTGCAGGTCACGACCGATGCCATGGGCGAGAAGGTCGCGCACGACGCCGAAGCCGTGCGACTCCGCATGCCGCTGGATCACACTTGTCACGTCACCGAGCCGATTGCCGGGCTGCGCCTGCGCGATGCCGAGGTCAAGGCATTCCTTCGTGACGCGCATCAACTTCTCGGCCGTAGGCGAGATCTTCCCGACCGCATAGCTCCAGGCCGAATCGCCGAGCCAGCCGTCGAGCTCGGCGACCGTGTCGATCGTCACGATATCGCCTTCCTCAAGTGGCTTATCGCTAGGAAATCCATGCGCGATCACGTCGTTGACGGAGGCGCACGTCGCATATGGATAGCCCTTGTAGCCCTTCTCGTATGGCTTGGCGCCATGCTTCAAAATAATGTCCTCGAATATGCGATCAATCTCGTTCGTCGTGATGCCCGGTTTGATGAGCGGGGCGATCGTGCGATGGCATTCGGCCACCACTTGGCATGCCTTGCGGATGGCCTCAATTTCATGCTTGCTTTTTAGGATAATCATGTTCGTATCAGGACTCCTTCGTAATAGCTTGCATTGCGAGCTGGGCGATTCGATCGACGTCCAACCCGGAAGCGCCCGTATAGTAGCGTAGCCCGCTGCAGCCGACCAGCACGACAAGCATATAGTCGACGCTGTCGTCTTTGCGCCGGGCGATCGATTGGAGCGGGACGTACAAACGTTCCATGAATCGTCTCTTGGCGAGGTGCCGATCCTTCTCAGGCAAGCCTGCATAATGTTCCGCCGCCATTTTGTAGACGAGATATGCGCGGGCATCCGACTGCCACAGCCGGAGCAACGCCTTGCAATACGTCAACAACTGTTTGTCATCCGAGCGGCCGCCGTTGGCGTGCGCCCATTCTGCCAAGGCTTGCTCGCATCGCTCGAAGCCGCTATCCAGCACATCTTCGATTAATAAATGTCGGTTGGGGTAATAATGGTATACCGTGCCGTAACCGAGTTTGGCCTCGCGGGCGATGTCGCGAATATCAAAGCTGCCTCCCGTGCGGAAGTAGGCGTGCGCGGCGGCGTCCAGGATCTGTTCTCTGCGCTGTATGCGGATCAGCTCATTTTGTTCTTTGGTACGGGGGCACATGGACGAATGAACCTCCTTGTTTAGACCTGCAAATTTGTCGATGAAAATATAATAACGCATGGGGCGAGGAGATGCAAATATTCAGGCGGCAGTAGCAGCATTAAGTTCCTCACGGATAACGATCGTTGAACTTTGCTCAGCTGCGAATCTCGAAAAGCGAGCCCCATGTAGAGAAAGGGATCTCGCTTTATTTAACGATGATTTTGTCTTTCGTTGTGTCATAAAAGCGAGGCAGCAAGTTGTACAGATCAGGGCGTTTTTGGACTCATATTAAAGTCGACCGGCGCAATACCTTCCGCGTTCCACACCGTACCTCTTTTCTCGTACCCAAATAACTTTTCTACGGCATTAGCGACTTGGGGCCCTGATTCGGGCTTGCTGAACGATTTTTATCCCGCGCTTCATTCAGCAAATTCAGATCGGTCGGATACGCCACATCCGCCGGGGCGCAGGTGGCGTCCACCAACAGTGTCCCTTGATTCGGTTGTTCTGGCGTTTCCGACGCCACGGTGGAATCGATGGCCTCATCGGTCTCAAGTTCGGACGCTTCCGGTGGCGCCGCCGCTCACGTTGCTTGGATCGTTGTCATCGTCTCTCATTTCCTTCGCGCCCTCGGTGGCGATGATCTCGTTCAGCTCGGCCAGCACATCCGTCAGACGTTTGCGGAAATGCGTCATCATGGAATGGTGGAACGGCGGCTTCATGACAAATCCGGACAAACCGATGAAGTATTGCATATAGGGATTCTCGCTGATCGACGCCAGGGTTTCTCTATCGGTCAACTGCATGCGCTCCTGAATGATCAGCGCGCCGAGCCCATCCGCAGGCTGATCGTTTGCTGACCGCGGAAGGTGTCTTTGAAGAAACGATCGTATTTCTGTTCAGCCGCCGCCCACGACACCAACTGAGCCAACTGAACCCAGCGATTCCCTTCATCCAGTTTTCCGCCGAAGGGAAGAAAGAAATCATCAGGCAGGATCAATTGATTGTCGAGATGCGCGGTCGGCTTGAACATTTTCATCGCTCCTTCTGCAAGGATTTTGGGCTGTTTTCCGAAGATTCCTTTGCATATGATTTCGACATACAAATCCCGAATCCCTTGTGCTTAATCGACCGAACCCCATAATACTGGAGGTAGTCTTCTTTTTCAAAGTTCAATATAATTCATTACAGGAATAGCTCCTTTGAATGGTCTCGTCTTTAGTATTGCAATACTTAATTCATTGATGGTATAATTTAGTTGGCTTTTGGCAGCGAAAGAAGGTGATGAATTGATTGAATCGTTCTGGAATATCTGTCTGCTCCATGATATATCAACACGTGATCAGTTGCTTCGCGAAGCCATTCGAGTGAAACGGACGCAACAACTTCTGGAACAACAACAGTTGGCCGAAACGGAGCTAATGACAGAACCTGAGAAGCTGTTTCAGTGGATGAAGGAACGAGCCTTAGACAAAGAATTAGGCCATTTTCCCGGCGATCGGGATTTATTTTATAAATTATACCATGCAGGCAAGGACATGGACTTGTTGGAATACGCCATGCTAACCATCCAACAAGATCGGGTTACAGGGAGCATTGTCGTCCATCCGGGAATCGTCGAGCGGTTTGTCGATCAGTGTGAGCGACATGGTTGCACGAACATTCTGTTTGCAGAAGCTGAAAAGTATATCAAAGGACTCATCGAAACGAAATGTTACCATCGACCATGGACCATCACATTGTTAACGGAAAACTACATCGTAGGCAGATTGTTCAGAACGTATTTCGAGTCCTATTCCAATATCCGCATCGTGCAAGGGTCCATCTATCAGCCGCTGCCCGCAGAACATCAATTCGACGCGATCCTGGCGATGCCGAATTTCGGGATGAAAATGAACGATGTCGATGTCGCGGTTCGGGAATCCGAGGGCGCGGCGGCCAGCTACCTGCTTCCACTCTTGCAAGACGACGGGAGATTGAGCTTGACCTTGCCCGCGCGAATGCTGTTTCAATCCGGCGCGATCGCCAGCTGGCGGAAGCAAATGAATGAACAGGCGCCGGTGCAAACGATCTATTCGCTTCCGGACGGCTTGTTTCGTCCCTACACTTCCATCAAGACCTGTCAGGTTGACTTCGGCAAAGCACCTGTAGAAGAAGTGATCCTCGGGCGGCTCCATATGGAGAAGTCAAAGCTTGTGGCGGAACGGGAGATTGCCATCCATCCCGACCGGTTCCGAGAGCTGGATTATTGGCGAATTGAACTGCTGCTGGATGAAGATCAGGATACACTTCGTTCCTTCCGACAGGCGGCAACCCCGAAGGTGAAGCTGCGCGATGTGGCAGACATTTTTCGGGGAAAATCGATTCTTAGGCAGGATCTAAAGCCTGGGAACATTAAGGTGCTGAATATATCCAATCTGGATGACGGCGAAGTGCGATTGGATCAGCTTGAAACGATTGACGAGAAAGAGCGGAAAGTGAAGCGTTACGAGATTCTCCCGGGTGACCTGGTCATGACATGCCGCGGCACCGTGAACAAGCTGGCTGTATTTCCGGAGGCTCAAGGGATGGTCATCGCTTCCTCGAATATGATCGTGATCCGATTCAAGTCGGCCATCAAGAGCCATTTTGCCAAAATGTTTCTGGAAAGCCCTGTCGGAACAGCCCTTATTCAAAGCTTCCAGCGGGGGACGACTGTAATGAATCTGAACCCGGCGGATGTGGCGGAAATGGAATTGCCTCTGGTACCGGAAGATAAGCAGCACGAGTTAATAGAGCAATATATACGGGAAAAAGAACGATATAAAGAAGTTGTTCGGGAAGCGACGAATCGCTGGGAACAAGTGAAGAGCCAGTTATACGAGGAACTCTACTGAGGAGGAATTAGGATCATGGCAACAGCGAACATTGGATTCGAGGAAAAATTATGGAGCATGGCCGATAAACTGCGCGGCAGTATGGATGCAGCGGAGTATAAGCATGTAGCTCTCGGCCTGCTTTTTCTGAAATATGTGTCGGATGCATTTGAAGAAAAATATGAAGCATTGAAAAATGAACCGTATGCCGATCCGGAGGACCGGGACGAATACGTGGCAGAAAATATATTCTGGGTACCGAAAGAAGCGCGCTGGAGCCATATCAAGGATAACGCGAAAAAGCCGGAAATCGGGCAGATCATTGATAATGCGATGATTGCCATCGAGAAGGAAAATCCATCGCTGAAAGGCGTGCTGCCGAAAGATTACGCCCGCCCGGCGCTCGATAAAACCCGTCTTGGCGAAGTGATCGATTTGTTCTCGTTCAAAGTCGGCGATGAAGAAAGCCGTTCGAAGGATGTACTGGGGCGGGTATATGAGTATTTCCTTAGCAAATTCGCCAGCGCGGAAGGCAAGAACGGCGGGGAATTCTATACCCCGAACAGCGTTGTGCGCCTGCTCGTCGAGATGATCCAGCCGTTCAAGGGCCGCGTATATGACCCCTGCTGCGGGTCCGGCGGCATGTTTGTTCAGAGCGAGAAGTTTGTAGAGGAGCATCAGGGGCGCATTGGCGATATCGCGGTGTACGGGCAGGAGTCGAATCCGACGACGTGGAAGTTGTGCAAAATGAACCTCGCCATTCGCGGCATCGACGGCAACCTTGGGGAGCATCATGCAGATACGTTCCATAACGATTTACATAAAAATCTGAAGGCCGATTACATCTTGGCGAATCCGCCATTCAATATCAGCGACTGGGGCGGTGAACGGCTGACAGAGGATGCTCGTTGGACGTATGGGGTACCTCCAGTTGGAAATGCCAACTATGCGTGGATTCAGCATATTGTGAACAAACTAGCGCCCAGCGGCGTTGCAGGCTTTGTACTTGCGAACGGCTCCATGTCGACTAGTACGACGGCGGAGTTCGAGATTCGCAGCAAGCTGGTTAATACCGATCTGGTTGACTGCATCGTGACCTTGCCGGGGCAATTGTTCTATTCTACGCAAATTCCGGTTTGTCTTTGGTTCATTGCCAAAAATAAAGCGCCAAAGGGCCTTCGGGACCGCCGTGGTGAAATCCTGTTTATCGATGCTCGCAAAATGGGCCATATGGTGGATCGGACACATCGCGAGTTGAGTACGGAGGATATCCGGAAGATCGCCGATACGTACCACGCATGGTGGGGACAGATGGATGCTGGACAGTATGAAGATGTGAAAGGTTTCTGCAAAGCGGCGAAACTTGCAGAGGTACAAGAGCACGAGTATATCCTGACACCTGGGCGTTATGTAGGCATCGAAGATGTGGAAGAAGACGGAGAACCGTTCGAGGATAAAATGGCACGGCTGACATCGGAGCTGGCGGAGCAGTTCGCCAAGTCCCGGCAATTGGAGGACGAGATTCGCAAGCGGCTTGGGGGGATCGGGTTTGAGTTTTGAACTGAAAAAATATAAACTTGCTGAAATTGCTGATGTTCAGACTGGTCCCTTTGGTAGTCAATTGCATAAAGATGATTACGTGCCCCATGGTACCCCGATAATCACCGTTGAGCACCTAGGGGAGAATTTTACTATTCACGAGAACACCCCCAAAGTTTCAAATGATGATGCGTTAAGATTATCGAAGTACAGCCTCTGCGAAGGTGACATCGTTTTTAGTCGTGTTGGGTCTGTTGACAGAAGAGCTTATGTTTCAAAAAAAGAACATGGCTGGCTCTTTTCTGGAAGATGTCTAAGAGTTCGGGTTAACAAAAAGGATAAGATCGACCCTAAATATTTATCTTACTATTTTGGTCTTGAAAGCTTTAGAGAGTATGTTCGTAGCATAGCAGTAGGTGCAACAATGCCTTCACTAAACACTAAAATCATGTCTAGTCTTGAGATTCAAGCACCGGAATTAAATGTGCAGGTGGCAATCTCCAAACTTTTATCATCCCTTGACAAAAAAATCGAGCTCAACAACGCCATCAACAAAAACCTTGAAGAAATGGCTCAAGCCCTTTTTAAGCGGTGGTTTGTGGACTTCGAGTTTCCAAATGAAAACGGCGAACCGTATAAGTCAAGCGGCGGCGAGTTTGAGGAAAGTGAGTTGGGGTTGATTCCGAGGGGATGGAGGGTTGGGAGAGCAACCGATATATTCGATGTACAGAGTGGAGGTACACCGAAAACGAGTACATCCGAATATTGGAATGGTGAAATCCCCTTCTTTACTCCAAAAGATTGTTCGAACTCCTTTTATGTAATCGAAACAGAGAAAACCATTACTGAAGATGGGTTGAACAATTGCAACAGCAAGTTGTACAAAACTGATACTGTTTTTATTACCGCAAGGGGAACGGTTGGAAAAGTCGCACTCGCAGGTAGAGACATGGCAATGAACCAATCCTGCTATGCCCTTGTCGCTAAAAGTGGTTATACCCAGAAGTACGTCTTTCATCTGACACAACAACTTATTAATGCTTTGCGAAAAAGTGCCAGTGGAGCCGTATTTGATGCAATAACAGTTTCAACTTTTCAAAATTTGAAAACTATTCTGCCAGATATTGAACTGGTAAGACATTTTGATGGACTAGTCAATGGACTCTATTCATTGTTACTTGAAAAGGCAAATGAAACCCAAACTTTACGGCAACTCCGCGACACCCTTCTCCCCAAACTCATGTCCGGCGAGATCCGTGTCCCTGTCGAGCGGGATAACAGCGCTACCGATCTGCCTAAGGTTGCGGAGAGCAATGCAATCTATCAACCCTAATCCAAAGGAGGTGCAACGATGGCCTACTATACGACGTCCTACACCGAAAGCGACCTTGAACAGGCCGCGCTGGAATGGTTCGAAGAACTGAACTACGAGAAAGCTTACGGTCCGGATATTTCTCCCGAAGGGGAGTACCCCGAACGGCAATTTTACCATGACGTCATCCTGAAAGACCGGCTGCGCGAGGCGCTTATTCGCATCAACAAGCATGTGCCGCGCGAAGCCATCGAGGAAGCGATTCGGGTCGTTGAAGTGCCGCGCAGTCCCAGCTTGTTGATCAATAACAAGGCGTTCCAGAAGATGATTACCGATGGAATCGATGTGCAGTATCAAGCCGCCAACGGCGAATATCCGACAGAGAAAGTATGGCTGTTCGACACCGACCCGGACCGGATCGACAACAACGACTTTCTGGTCGTCAACCAGTTTACCGTCGTTGAAAATCAGGGAGAGAAGCGCCCGGATATCGTCGTGTTCGTAAATGGATTGCCGATCGCCGTATTTGAATTGAAAAGCGCCTCCAACGAAGAAGTCGGGATCAGCGATGCCTACAATCAGATGCAGACGTATAAAGGAGCGATACCGTCCCTGTTCACGTACAACTCGTTCCTGGTCATCAGTGACGGTGTGAATGCGCGGGTAGGCACGTTGACCGCCAATGAAGATCGGTTTATGATGTGGCGCACGATCGACGGCGATGACGTGGCGCCCTCCTCCCTGCCCCAGCTTGAAGTGCTTGTGAAAGGGATGTTCGAGAAAAGTCGGTTGCTCGACATTATCAAGCATTTCGTGCTGTTTCAGACCGATGGGGAGCATCTGTTCAAAATATTGGCGGGATACCACCAATACCATGCCACCAACAAGGCAATTGCAAGTACGGAACGTGCGACGATGGACGAAGGTGATCGCAAAATCGGCGTCATCTGGCATACGCAAGGCTCCGGTAAAAGCTTGTCCATGGTTTTCTACGCGGGAAAACTTGTTCTGACGCTGAACAACCCGACGATCGTCGTGGTGACGGACCGGAACGATCTGGACGATCAGTTGTTCAGCACGTTCAGCAAGTCGAAGGACTTGCTCAGGCAAACGCCTCAGCAAGCGGAAAATCGGACTCATTTGCGTGAGCTTTTGTCGGTGGAGTCGGGCGGGATCATTTTCACAACGGTTCACAAGTTCACTCCTGATGAAAATGAAGACAAGTATCCTGTACTTACGGAACGCCGCAATGTGATCGTGATCGCAGACGAGGCGCATCGCAGCCAGTACGGGTTTCAGGCGGAAATGGTCGCCGGGGAAGACGAAGCGGCCATTAAGTATGGCTACGCCAAGTATATGCGCGATGCGTTGCCGAACGCTTCTTATATTGGCTTTACCGGAACGCCGGTCGAACTGACAGACAAAAATACGCCTGCCGTTTTCGGTGACTACATCGATATTTACGATATGACCCGAGCCGTAGAAGACGGAACCACGGTCAGAATTTATTATGAAAGCCGCATTGCCCGCCTGGATTTGTCGGAGGCGGAGCGCCCGGTCATTGACAGCGAGTATGAGGATATTACGGAGTACCAGGAGTACACGCAGCGGGAGCGTCTGAAGTCGCGTTGGGCCAGGCTTGAAGCGTTGGCCGGTGCAGAGAAACGGGTCAGGAAAGTCGCGCAGGATGTCGTCGAACATTTCGAGCAACGGCAGAAAGCCGGCTTCGGCAAAGCGATGATTGTTGTGATGTCGCGGCGGATCGCCATCGATATGTACAGAGCGATTGTTGCACTCCGGCCGGATTGGCACAGCGATGATGATAACGAAGGCAAAATCAAAATCGTCATGACCGGAAGTTCCAGCGATCCGGAGGAGTGGCAACCGTTTATCGGCAACAAGCGGCGACGCGAACATCTCGCGAAGCGGATGAAAGATGTGAACGATCCGCTTCAGATCGTCATTGTCCGTGATATGTGGCTGACCGGTTTTGACGTGCCGAGCATGAATACGATGTACATCGACAAGCCGATGAAAGGCCATAATCTGATGCAGGCGATCGCCCGCGTGAATCGGGTATTCCGCGACAAGCCGGGCGGTCTGATCGTCGATTATATCGGAATTGCGGACTTGCTGAAATCGGCGCTTCAACAATATACGGAAAATGACCGAAAAACTGCTGGTATCGATACAGACCAAGCCGTTGACTTTATGCTGGAAAGGCTGCAGCTCATCCGCGAATTGCTTCATGGGTATGACTACAGTAAATTCGCTTCGGAGAAAGCAGCTGAACGGATGAAGGCCATTGTTGAGACGGTCGATTACGTACTTGGATTAGGTGAAGAGAGCAAGCGGAACTTCCTGAATTGGACGACGGAATTGGCAAGAGCCTTCTCGCTCTGCGCGACGACTCCCGCCGCGGAGGAAGTCAATGTCGAAATCAGTTTCTTCAAAGCGGTTAAATCTGGTATAATTAAGCTGATAACAGACGAAAACAAGAGAAAAACGACGAAAGAACTCGATGCCGAGTTGAATCAGCTCATTTCGAAATCGGTCGTATCCGATGAAGTTGTCGATATTCTGGAAGCTGTAGGCTTGCAGAAACCGAACATTGCGATACTTTCGGATGAGTTTCTGGAACATGTGCGCGGGTTGAAGCAGAAAAATCTGGCTGTGGAACTTCTCCGCAGGCTGCTTCAGGGGAAAGTGAAGGCCGTTTCCCGAACCAGTATTATGCAATCGAAGAAATTTTCCGAGATGCTGGAGGAAGCCATTCGGAAATACAACAACCGCACCATCGAGACGACGCAGGTTATCGAAGAACTGATCCAGATGGCCAAAGAAATGAACGCAGCCGTCAAGCGCGGCGAAGATCTCGGTCTGATCAAGGAAGAGCTGGCTTTCTATGATGCGCTCGCTTCGAATGAATCGGCCAAGGAACTGATGGGAGATCTGATGCTGAAGCAGATCGCACATGAACTGACCCAAGCGATCAAAAGCAACATCAAAGTCGACTGGACGCTTCGTGAGAATGTACGTGCTCAGATGCGAATTACCGTCAAGCGGCTGTTGAAGAAATACGGTTACCCGCCGGATCTGGAAAAGATGGCCATTGATCTGGTGCTTCAGCAAGCTGAATTGATGGCACAGGCGGAGATGGAAGAGTTTACATATTAACGGATAACAAAGGCGCAGGACATCAAGTTTCAAGTTTGACTGTTTCTGCGCCATTTTTTTTGAGAATATCCCCATTGATCTGTGTCCGAATGTACACTTCCCGAGAAAGTCCCGTTTTTTCACTGCAATGGCTCCGTCCATTGAGCAGCCTTTGATAGCTTATCCTTACACAGAGAATAACTTGAGTTAATTACTTCACTACCACCCGCTGGTTTTCATCTTCATAAGCGAAGCCAAGCTCAATAGCACTTTGAATCCCCGATTTAATCGACTTCTCCAGAGCATTCCCGGATCTGGCGTATCCGAGCGCCTTAACGACTTGTTTCGTTATCTCATTATATGGAAGACTAATTTGAGAAGACAGAATGGATTTCACGGCAACCGCTACTTCTTCCGGCGGTAAATCCTCGGCCATTCGCCGCTGAGCGTCATCTGTGGCTACCCTGTAAATGCCATACTCGGATGGTTTTATTCCCTCTGGCCAGAAGAAGGTTATTCCGTTCACTTCCGTATGTTCAGGTTGTATCTTCATCAACAACTCTGTAAACCTCTGATCCAATCGTGCCCCAAGTCGGGTAATGCCCCATGCGTGTAAAATGCGTTTTGTAAGCAAACTCCGGCTAATAGGTCCCTCTTCTTGAATGACCTTTCGGATTTGATCCAAAAGGAGCTCGGTCGATTCTGGGGAATGAAACCAATCCGCCCCTAAAGAAACAGCGTCCAGAACGCAGACATGGTAAGGCTGCACCTCTTTCGGTTTCTGAGGCTGTGCAGGTTGAACATGTTGATCCTTATCCATGCTTATCGGAGGATTCTGTGAACGATCAAATGTCACTTGTTCATGAGTCGCTGCCGCTTCAGCTTGGGACTGAACCCGTAGCTTCCTGACCTCTCTTCCTCGCTTAACAGCCTCCACAATACGGCTCACTACGGCTTCTCTATTGTCCCACCAATCCGGACTCCACACCCTCATCAAATTCCAGCCAAGCTGCTTAAGCACTTCTTCCCGCAGAATATTACGATCCCGGGCAGATTCTGCATTTTGATACATCGGTCCGTCAAGGAGAATCCCTAATGCATAATGACCGGATTCAGGGTCCAATACCGCTAAATCAATGCGATATCCCGATGCCCCGACATAGAGATCTGCCTGGTATCCGCGCTTTTTCAATTCAGCGGCCAGACTTCGGTGAACATGCGAAACCTGAAGTGCTTGAGATGACGCCTCGCTTGCAGGCAAGATCCGTTTTCCTTTCTCCGCATACTCAAGGAACGCTTTTAAGCCTAGTACACCTTCGCTGCTGATCCTGCTCGCATTCAGGTGATGGGCGTGCAGTGTTGAGAAGACCAGCATTTCATACCTGGCTCTTGATACGGCAACATTTAACCGTCTCCAACCTCCCTGCCGGTTTAATGGACCAAAATTTAGGCTTACCTTACCGTTTGAGTCAGGCCCATATCCTACTGAGAACAAAATAACATCCCGTTCATCCCCTTGAACATTCTCAAGGTTTTTGATGAATAGGGGTTCCGGCATTTGCGTCATCAGCATTTCCACTTCCGGTTCTTGCTTCAGTACATCTTCAAGCATATCCTCAATCAAGGTTTGCTGAATGGAGCTAAACGTGACAACCCCCAAGCTCTGTTGGCGCAAGACCGGATCCTTGATGCGGCGGACAATCTCAGCAACGACAGCCTCACCCTCGGCTTGATTCTGTTTCGTACGTCCCCGATCATAATATCCTTCGACAGGGCACCATCTCACACTCGAAACGGGTTCATCCGGAGATGGGAAGGTCATTAACTTATTTTCATAGTAATGAGCGTTACTGAAAGCGATCAGGCTTTCATGCCGGCTGCGATAATGCCAGATCAGATGTCGCTCCGGCATTCCAAGCGCCAAACAATCATCCAATATGCTCTCCATGTCTTGCAGTGCCGGTTCCTCTTCCTCCGTTTCCTGACGACTCTTCGAAAAGAAGCTCGTTGGTGGCAGCTGTTTCGGATCACCTACGATAACAGACTGTTGTCCCCGTGCCAATGCCCCAACCGCTTGTGCCGTTGGTACCTGAGAGGCTTCGTCAAATATCACCATATCGAATGAGGATCGTTCAGGATCGAGGTACTGCGCTACAGAAATCGGACTCATCAACATGCAGGGCACTAATCGCGGCAGCAAATTCGGAATCTGTTCAAACAGCTTACGAATCGACATATTTCTACCGCCGCTGCGAATCGCCCGCTGAAGAATGCCAACTTCAGAGCTTTGCGATGCTTCCTGCGTCATTTGAGGAACCCTCGAAGAAAGCCTGGCCACAATTTCTTGTTGAGTCAGTCTCATATACTCCTCGTCGGCTTCCTTGAAACGAAGAAGAGTCTCTTCAAATACATTGCCGGAGAATGACACGAATTGCTCATCACGCGCAATGATGTAATTCGCTATTTTTTTATAGAGTCCACGTTCAAAAGCGTCCTTCAACTGACCATTAGATAGACGCCCTTCTTCGTATGGAATGACAAGTGGCAGAAGTCCTTGCTCCTCCGCCTGCAATCGTACTCTTCGCCACGTACACCAATCTCTCAGTACATCCAGATAGGATATCCAACCATTTGCTTTTTCCAGGAGATATTCGTGCCAGTCCAAATCTTGTGACTGATGGGCCATGCGCTCAAAGTCAATCTGTAACAGATCGCGGAGTTCCTTCTCCTGATTCTTCACTTGTTCATGACTACGGAATACAGACTGCATCGATTTGTTCAAAGCAGCATTCCCACGAAGATCAACCATAAAATCTGCAATCTGTGTTCTTGCGTGATAAGCATCGGTAGTATTTTCAAACCAAGCCGTTAACGCTGCATGCAATCGATTCAGCCACTCGCAAGTCTCCATGATGTCGTCCCACTTGCCTTCGTCATCCCAGATCAGCGAGGAACCAAGGAATGGTGTGGCTTCCTCCCTTGCCCGATTTAACTTCTGTTCCTCTTCCTGCAGGGAAATGATATCCCGCAAGTGAGATTTGACATCCTGCCTGGCTATCCCTTGACCGGGAACCGTCATTTTCTTCAGCATATTAAAAATGCGATTTTGCCCAGCCCATTTCGGAAGGAACCATTTCAGCTCCAAACTATCCCAAGTAGATAACATCATTTGGGCATCTAAACGATGAGCCTCTGAAATGAACAATTTGGAAACCTTACCTCTAATCTCGTCTCGGCGTTTGCCCTGAAGTGCTGCGGCCTTTAGCCTTTCGACTGATTCTTCGACATTGATCTCTTGCATGAGAGCAGGTTTAATATCCGGTACACGGCTAGCCAGCTCACACAACTGTGCAAGTATGGAGATTTTGTCTTGAGTCATCGGAAGAACTCCAAGCTTGAAATGCTTCAGCGCTTCATTCATCGCTTTCTGACGTCCCTCAAGCTCTACAATGTAGCTCTTTATTAATACTTCTGCGTTTGCCTTCAGTTCCTGTGTATAGGATGTAACCTTAGAGTCCGCCCAAGGGTGCGTGCCCGGGTTGCCAATCGCAGTCCCGGCTGCGATTAATTGAGCAACCGTGTCATTCCATGCAACCAGGGTGTCCGGGTTCAGTCCTTCAATTGCTGCGTCATTGAACGTAACGACATCCGGTGCTTCACCCGCCCTCTCATACTCCGATATCGCTTCAAATAAAGATAAGCCAAAAGCATATTTTCGATGAAGGGCTTTTACATAACCGTTTAACGTCTCTCTCAACTGGAACAAACGATCTGCTTGTCTTTTCCAGGACTCGCCAGACTGGATCCGTTGCACATCAATCACATGGCTTAATTGGTCAAGGACTGCTCGCTTTGTGCTTTTGTTAGAGTGAAGTTCCAGGCAAAAAGGGCCCAATCCGATTTGTTCTAATCTTCGCTGAACAACAGACAGCGCTGCCATCTTCTCCGCTACGAACAGCACTTTTTTTCCATCGGCCAGAGCACCAGCAATCATATTCGTAATCGTCTGAGACTTCCCGGTTCCTGGAGGGCCGTGCAGCACAAAGCTTTGCCCCTTAAGCGCCGCGCGAATGGCCGACAATTGTGAAGAATCCGCACTGACCGGAATCAACGAATGAGCCGGATGCTCTTCATCGAGCGGCTCGAGCTTGATTTCCACCGATTCCTTTAGCTGTAGTTGTCCCTGAATAAGGCTTGCCACCACCTGATTCTCCGCCAATTGATCAGCTCTCGTGCGAATGTCATTCCACATTACAAATTGCCCAAACGAAAACAACCCGAGATTAGCCGTCTCCTCGATGTCAAAGCGGGATACTTGAATTAATGCATGTCTAATAACGTTAAAGATTTGTTTCAAGGCAATGCCTTTCTCATCCCTCGGAAGTGGATCCAGACCATCAATGCCAATACCGAAATCCTGCCTTAGCATCTCCAGCAGTGTAATGTTAATCTGAGGCTCTTCATCCCTCGCCCGAATGACATATCCTTGTCGTGAAGATTTTCGCAAAATATCTACAGGAATCAGCACAATCGGGGCATACCGGGGAAGTTCGCTAACCGGTGATTCATACCATTTCAAGAGACCCAAAGCAAGAAAAAGCGTGTTAGCCCCATTCTCTTCCAATGAAGTTCGGGCAGAACGGTAAATATGTACAATTCTTTTCTCCAGGTCCTGAGCATTCAAATCGGCTCTCAGCCGTCTCCGGACGAATTCCTCCTGTAACAATTTAACAATGGGGTGATTGGTATTCACACTTTGATACAAGCTGGCGTTTCGCCCGTTATCCTCCCAGTCATTGGGCCTTGCCAACAGTTGAAATTCATCGCCATCAGCCAGCGCATCTTCCAAATCTCCCAACTGGGCAGAAATGACCGGAATACACGATTTGGTCAAGCGAAAATTGAGCAGTGAATTACGAAGCGTCAAATCCAGCAGCTTACGCTCCCATTGCTTTTGCCTCGTTGCCGGATGCAACGAATCAACTTCCAACGGTTTTTCCAACACCTCCAGCAGTTCCGGAGCAGCACTTTCATAGCTCTTCGTGTCACGTGTCTCCTCAATGACCCATCCATTTGTCGCTTTCGTACGCAGTGGTAAAGGTCGTATGGCTGCTGCACGTGCTCTTCGAATATCGACCAGGCCATCGAATGAATCTGGATCTCGCAGATGCTCCTCGGCTAGCATAGCCGCTTGGTCAAATGGAATCCGATCCCCTTTCACCATAGCCGTAGACTCAACCACACAGATTTCATTTATTCCCGCTGCGAGCCTTTTCGTTAATAACGATATATCATCTTGAACCGTTTCCGAGAACGTCTCTTCTACAAGCCAGACTCCGGCAAACGCATGCCCTGTCGTGAAAATGATCAGAGGATGTAGACCCACAGCCTCCATACAAGCAGCATATAACATGGAAAGATCCAGACAATTTCCCAGTCCATGCGTGAAAATGGTCTCGGGAAGACGAATACGCTGACCGATTAACTCAAAACTAGGAGGAGCTACACAGTAGGAAATCTCGCGATTCTGCAAAGCCGAGTAGATCGCAGCCGCCTGCATACGTACCCGATTGGGATCCTTACTCTGATAAGCGGTAAACGAAGGGCTTCCTGACCATTGCTCCAGAATGGTGCCCGCCTCCCGTACGATCTCGGCCACTTGATGATGATTCGGCGTGACAAAAGCAGCGGTCATCTCAGGCAATACGGCAAGCCCACTCCATTCATCAAAGGCAAGGACGGAAATCGAGCCGCGCTGCTTGAACAATTCGGTGTCATTCTGCCATACCGTCAATGTCAATGTACCTGATATACGTTCCGACAAATCCCCCAAAAATGAGGTCGACATATGTAAATCAATCATCCCCATGTCCAAGGATTGCCCTGCTGGAAGTATGTCCAAATCCCTCTTCCATTCATATGCAAATTGCGGCTCAGATTCTAGCTTCACCGTAATTCCCTTGATATCTTCACCCGTTGTATTCGTTAAGATGATGCTCTTCATAACAGGAACATAGTTCTGCTGCATAGCGTAGTTCACGGTTTCACTGTACGACCATTCGCATGAGATTCTGTTCTCCACTTTCACATCCTCCTATAATTCTTGTCTTGTTTCTCAGTACTGCAGACCTATATTGATTTCCATTTAGTTCTATAATAGCACTAAATAATGGGTGAATCTGTTTTTTTCGACATGAAAACACGGGAAAATAAAAAAATGATCCTGAAGTTCGAAAGTATCGCTTCTTGAAAATATGTAATTTCTATCTAATTTTCAGTTAACTCATGTGATTTATCTGATTAAAATAAGAAAAACGCCTGGCGTCCTTTTAAGTTCGTTCAACTGAGTTCATACGTGTAAAATGGCCGGGTGTGGGAGAAAAACTTATACCCGGCTATTTTCTTACATCGCTAATCCTGTACTCGTAACCATGAATTCCCTCGTAATATTCCGGGTACATGCCTCCTCCACATTCTTCGCAGCTGAATTGCGGAGGTACGGTTGGATCTCCATCATCCATCGCATCGAAATTTCGAACGACATTCAGCGGAATCTCTTCTGTTGTATGACATTGAAGACAGATGTAGGTTACTTTCGCTTTGCTATGCAGCCCGCTTTGCGGCTTTTTCTTTTTCTTCGCTACCTTTCGTTTCTTTGACACCGGCGACATCCCGTATCATCCTCTCCAGACATGCCTTTGAGGTGGAGCACACCGCGTACTTCACCTTCAACTTCCCATCCTCAAGGCAGGCTTCTCCCTTGTATTCGTAATAACTTTCGCATTTTGGGCAACATGGCGGCTTCCCCGTCTGCTCCTTGATCCGTTCACTCCACGTTCTGCGTTTTAATATCCGCTTTGCCTTGACAATCCATCTTCTCGCGGCTTTTTGCCACTCACTGACTAACTTCTTGCACAGGCTCTTGATCCGCCGCGAATAAACCCCGTAGTAACGGATCGTTTTGAAGTTTTCATCCGGAATATGCCGCACAAGTCTACCCATAAATTCTTCTACCGAAATCGTCTCGGTCTTCTCTTCCCCGTCATTCTTATCCCGGTAACGAAATGTCACCTTTTCTCCGTCATACGCTTCGATCCGGCTAACCGCTATCGCTGGTCTTCTCATGTATCGCCCGATATACCCGAGTTGCTGCTTGACGTTCCCTTTCTGTTTCGGAGCATGCACATAAAAGCCTTCTCCGTTCTCGCAGTAAGCTTTTTGCAAACGGGACTGCACTTGCTTTTTCTCTTGTTCACTTAACTTTCGTCGAATCAGCTTCAAAACAACCGTCTGCCATTGCTTACGCAGCATCTCGAACGGAATAAAATCGTATGTTTTCCACTCGCCGGTCTTCTTCATTCCTCCCATCGTTACAAGCATATGTACATGAGGATTGAAGTTAAGCCGTGCCCCAAACGTATGCAACCCGGCTACGATTCCGGGAGTTACCTTATGTTTCTTCTCAAAATGTTCTTTGACTAAGCGTACCGCTTCATCCATAAATTCTTTGAGTAATTTTGCCCGATGGAGCAGAAAGATTTCCCGTAATCCTTCGTCGATCGTGAAGACGACATGGCGGTGGTTGACTTGGAATACATCTTGTTCCAGGAGACGTGCCCATTCCTCTGTTTCTCCGCATGAACAGGTCGTACAGAATCTTCCTTTACAACGATACGGAACGAGCCGTAGGTCATGACATCCTTCACATACCATCAGCTTAAAACCGTTTCTGGGATCCCCGCATCGACGGAATTTCTCTACTTCTTTCCGCACATTGGCACGCAGCTTGCCACCATGTTTTGCCACAAACCGATCCCAGTGCCCTCGCTCATCAAAGAAGATTCGTTTCAAGATGTTCGTCTCCATATCCTAACCTTACCAAAAACAGAAATAAGGCGGAAGACCTGCTTCCACCTCGAAATTTTATAAACCTGAATTTCGAAAGCCCGTCTTTACAGTAAACATGCTGCAAATCCGCGTAGACAGAGTTGTAAACTATTGAGAGAATTCCCAAACGATTCGATGGAATCCGTCTTCGTTGAATAGTCGTCCCCCCTCCCCACAGAGCGGGCTAGCGGGATTTCCAAGTAAAGTTTTACCAGTTATCATTCCAAGACGGCGATTCTCTCTTCTATTCGTTTCCATGCGTGTCGGTTGGAAAAGTCTTTCATCAGCTTGAGGACGACCGAGCGACTGTGCCGAATAATCGTCGCCGCGCAATGAAAGAATTCCAAACGGAATCGGGCGATCGTATACCCGATATGCATCGGTTCGCAAACGTTGCGTTTAAAGTGCTCGAACAAATTATAGGCCAGCAGCTTAATCAGCAAATCCAATTCATTTGCTTTGAAATCGCCGGTTGCAATCCGATCGATGGAAAAGCTTTGTTTCGCTTCTTTGATGTAATTTTCCATACAGCAGCGTTGATTGTAGAAGCGCAACAGATCTATCGGTTCCCACTCCAGATTGGTTACAATTGCTTCGTACGTCCAGTCCGAATCGAATACGATCCGGCCTTGCCCATCATCGAAGATTTGCGCTTTGCGAATCACCGCCACACGGCGTGACGTTTCCCAGGAGGTCGCCTTGTAAATCAACGTGATGCCTTCGATGATCCAGTCTTCGTCGACATAGCGCGTCCAATAGCGGCAGGCCTGCACTTCTCTGGCGAGCCGCTGAGTCCACTTTAGCTTGCCGACGTAGCCGACTCCCTTGTTCTCCCACAAGCTGTAAAAGTGTTCGCCGCCAAAGCCTTTGTCAAATCGGGCGTATTTCACGCGGCGATCGCCAAGGAGTTCAAAGGTTTGCTCCAGAAACGCGGCGGCATCTGTAGATGAGTGAGTGTTGCCCGGCCGAAGCGTCGCATTCAGATTCAGCCGTGTCTGCCCTTCGAAGACCAGCAACGGGTGGTAGCTGTTCCGTCCCGGCTTGTGCGGGTTGGTTCCTTTGGCTGCGCCTTCTTGATTGCCGTACACGGTTTCCACCGATGAATCCAAATCGAGAATCAAGCCGACAGGCAAGGCGGGACGAAGGATCTCCTGATTCAGTGCCCGTAGCTCGGCTGGCAGCGTCGGACAGGTTCGGCCCCATCGAACCAATTCCTTGTATAACAAACTATGATGGGGACAGCGACCGCCGAGAAAACGGCGTAACAGGACGTCTTGCTGCAATTTGCGAAAGTGGAAGATCCGCTCACATCCGAGCATCCATCCTATGATGAGATACAACACAATGCGCTGAATAGGGAAAACCGCATTGATCGCTTTGCCGCCGGAGAGATATCTCATCGCCTCCGAAAGCTTGATTTTTTCAAGGTAGGCCAGAAATATGTTAACACCGCCAAAACTCGTGGCGTTATTCAGCGAAAATTCGCTCTTGATCTTGCTCATGATTGTGGTAGACTTCACCTTAAGGGTGCTCCTCTCTTGGGATGATGTTGTCTTCGCAAACACCATTATACCAAGGATCTGGGGCACTTTTCATGTTTTCAAAGAGTTGTACTTTCGAAATTCAGGTTTAGTAGTTTTATGGAAAATATAAGGCTTATTAAACAGTGAAATTTGTCGCTCTTCTGTAGAAAAGATGAATGTACTTGAGGGGGGCATGTAAATACCACTTCGTTTTATCAGTGAGACAATCGGAGCCAGTGTTGTTTGGGATAAGTCTAATTGGACAGTAGATATTAATGTAGACAAGTTTGTGTCATGTTAAGATCATAAGCCTGTGGACGAAATGGATGCCACAGGCTTATCAATTTTTTATGAAAAGTGCGTAGAAAGTATTTTAATTTCATTAGCTACTTGAAGCATTCATACCCATCTTTCCATCCTTGCGCAAAGTTTTCACCGTAACTGTACTCAAAACTTCAGGAGGGGCTGCAAGCAACAACGCAGCTACCCACCGTTCCTTACCATCCCTCTTCAAAAGCTCATTTAAAAAGCGATCCTTGGCTGTCATATCATGCCCTGCTCCTTTAAAGAAACATATCCTTCCGTTCCGATAACAACATGATCCAGGACATCGATGCCAATTATTTCACCGGCTTGTATTAGTCTTTCGGTCAATTTCTTATCTTCAGAACTAGGAGCAGGATCACCTGAAGGGTGATTATGCACACAAATAATGGATGCAGCTCCTTTAATGATTGCAGGTTTAAAGACTTCACGAGGATGCACGATTGCAGAATTTAACGTACCGATAGAGATAACCTCTTTAGACAAAATTCGGTTCTTTGTATTTAAAATAAGGATCATAAAATGTTCCTTATCTAATCCAACTAAATCGGTAGCCACAGCCTGAAAAACATCGGCTGGTGTATGGATATAGTGATCTTTCTCCCCCTCCATTACTTTTCGAATCAGTTCAAGCAACTTCTCAGCCTGTTTGCGTCTTCTAGGTGGCAAAGCATTCAACTGAGATTCCATCACCATAAAATCTTTCATTTTTACTCCTTCCCGTTTACCCCGAGCCGCCTTACGGCGGTGTCGGAAATAAACACCGCCGTTTAACGCCGGGCGAGAGGCGAAATTATTTATAACTATCTCGAACCATAATTTACTCTGAGAACTAAAGATGCAATTAGACTTTTCTCGAATCGAAACGCTTCGTTTCTTTCAACGTGCCATATTGGGACAAAGTAGCTTCATCCCAGCCGAGCTTCTTAATCGAAGTAGCCGGAAGACTAAGGAACTCCCAAGCATTCTTTCCTTCTGCTGTAATCGCTACGGCCAGTTCCTTCAAACTATCGGCTCCAAACTGCCAAGAAGTCGAAATGCTGTATCCCCAAACTTTGTCTCCTGCATGAAGCGGCCCATTATCATCAACATAAGCCTTTAAATTTTCTTTCATTTTCTTCAGCGCTGCTTCAGTACGTTCTATTTCCAGTGCCAACTCGATTGCTTTTTCCTCTGTCAACTTCTCAATTACTCCTGTAGTCATTTAATACACTCTCCTCATTTTTGGCCTGCTTAATAAAATAAAAAGAAAAAAGACGAACAAATCCCCTGAAGGAAATTGTTCGTCTTTTTTAAATTATACAGTCAAACAAACATTGAACTTGCTACACGCAATACACTTTCTAAATCAGTGGATTGCAATGTACCTATCTTCACTTTTAAAAATGTCTTATGAAAAGAAGTTAGCTTAGAAACACGAATACACGAAGCGCGATCCAAGCCAGCGTCTTCCCAATAATCTATAACAACATCATAATCATTTCGAGGACGCGCACTGGTGATCGGCGCTAAAATAATAACATCGTCCGATTCATTTAGCATATCGTTTGAAATGATAATTACAGGTCTCATTTTATATTGAGTTGGATCTTCATAGTACGAAAACTTAGCCACCCAAATATCTCCACGACAATACCTAGTCCCGATACTTCTCGTCATAAACATCGTCCTCAGTATTTTCAAACCACCACTCATAGCCTGGTCCTAATACAGTGACATCTTTCGGAATAGGTGCACTTTTCTTAGCAACGTTGCCCGTGTTCTCCACTGACTTTTCCTCCTTGTTCATGACGATCCTCCTTCCGCTCGGTATTGTTAAGCTCATTGTAACCAAACGGAAGGAGAACATCAATGTATCAGTAATTAAATGTGGCAATCCACTACGACCAGATAGTGGTTAGGATTAGAGGATTTAATAAACGTTTCATAGTATGACTTGTTGAAATTGCGCGCTTCTTCTGGCGTTTCAGAACCCATACCAAACCATCCCATATCCCCTTTGGCATGCCACTCTCCATCCGGTGTAATCACCGCGTAGGTTGAAAAACTCAACATTTCACGAATATAAGATTGCTTATCTCCGTATCTTTCAAAGATATATTCCGGACGGTAAAGGCTTTTTCCAGCCAGCATTTCTTCCCAAGCTTTAGTTGCCTCAGCCACCATAATTTCGAATTTTGGTGCAAGAGATGCTGGTACTTGATACCCCTCAACCTCTACGGTGAGGCCCTCATGATCGGTTTGCTCAATAAAGAAGATATCCTTAATTTGAGCAGCATCCGCTCGTTCTCCCGACTTCAGCAAAAGTGAACCTGACCATCTGCCACCAATGGAATACCAGTCCCATTTAGCATTAGGATTCTCCCAGTAACCGTACTTTCCTGTTTCTTCATCACGTGATGTGTATCCTCCGTATTCGACCATGAAATCATCAAAAGAAGGATACACTTCCGTATGCCGAATCTGAACTCGTTTTAAGTGACCCGGCACTTCATATCCGATTACACTGCCACTTGGAGTTACTTTTCTGAACACCTTATCATATGGCGATACGATACGCCCGTCTTCCAATTGAATTCGTTCTGAAGACTCATTTTCATAAATCTTGCGGTACTCTTCTTCAACATCATGAAATTCCAGATACTCTTTCGGACAATCTCCCATGTAGTTTTCTTGATAAGGAGCCAGCAAATCCTCAACTTTATCCAATGACTCTGTAATCACCGCAACTGTAAAATGACTCATTTATATCATCCTCTCAACTTAATTCTTCGAATTTTGATAACACTCCAGCACAAACGGACAATGCTTACATTGGCTGCCTGGAGTAGGCGGAAACAAAGAAGAAGCCATATCCGGGAATGATTCCAGACAAGACTTCTTCATTTCAATTTCTTCCGCCAAACCACGCGCCCATTCTCTAGCTTCATTGGCATCAGACTCGTTATATACAAACGATTCTGCTTTCCTGAAGCGTAGAAAGTACAATGTCCCCATGACTTGCCGGAGTCCTCTCATTTTCATAATTGCCCAAGCATATAATGCAAGCTGCCTTGTATCATTTGCTCGGTACGGCCGCCAATTCGATTTCCAATCCCAAAATCGTTCCTCTTCCAGAAGATCAATGTAGCCTTGAAGTTGAATACCGTCTCCAAGTGGAAGTACAAAATGAACTTCCGTTTGTCCCCTGA
Organism: Paenibacillus phocaeensis; assembly: GCF_900021165.1. GTDB lineage: Bacteria > Bacillota > Bacilli > Paenibacillales > Paenibacillaceae > Fontibacillus > Fontibacillus phocaensis. The sequence goes on from NZ_FCOQ01000034.1 coordinate 86,215, forward strand.
CTTCCGGAGCACGCTGCACCAATGAAGCAATCTCTTCATAAGTCACTTCGGGATGAAAATCTGATTCAATAATTGCCTCTATAATGGCTTCATGCTCAGATACTCCATTGATCTTTAGCTCAATCGCTTTATGAACTGCTTTTCCAAGAGCTAGTGGTTTAGTAACTGGCTCTTTTTTACCTAAAATGTACTTTTGGTAAAATCGATAAGGGCAAGTTTCATAAAGCGAGAGCCGGGAATAAGAGTACAGCATTAGAATGGCAAATCGTCATCAGAGATGTTCCATCCATCTCCGGCTGAATTGGTCCCTTGATTATTTGTCGAATTTTGACGACCATTACCGGTTTGAGAAGTCCCGTTAGATGTGTTAGTAAGGAATTGAACATACTGTCCAACCACCTCCGTTACATATACACGACGGCCTTCATTGTTCTCATAGTTACGAACCTGAATTCGGCCCGTAATTGCAACCTGGTGGCCTTTCTTCACATAGTTAGCTACATTTTCAGCGACTGCCTTCCATACTACAACAGGAATGAAGTCTGCTTCGCGTTCTCCATTTTGATTCGTGAAGGGACGATCTACAGCCAATGTGAATTGTGCCACTGCTACACCAGAAGGTGTATAACGTAGCTCAGGGTCCTTTGTCAGTCTTCCGATTAATACCGCTTGGTTCAAGCTCATCTTTTATCCTCCGTCTTCATGCCTGCCCTTTCAGGTTCAGGACTTACAGATTTAAAATTGCAGACAGATCTTTCAGCGTCTTCCGTCCACTTAGGACGTACTGAACAAGAATAAATTTGGAGCACATCGTCCAATAAGGGAGCTTCAATTTCTTTCTCGCGTTGTCGGATACGCTCAATGTACTTTTGATATTTAAAGTTCTTTATCCCGATGATCAGCCAGAGATAAGCGCCTTGCCGTTCTGTTTCCAGAAACTCATTCCACTGCTCCCAAAGAAGATCCATAGAACGCATGTAATAGGCAAAATCTCTTTCTCTCATTAGCTTCCAATTAGGCTCTTTGCCTCCTGTGTGTTGCCTCAATAACTTTCGTTGATTTCGGCTGAGTCGTTCAGCTGGATGCACAATTTTCCGCTTACGATATCTCTGCCGGACCTGTTCTTCCGGAACTCCCTCCAAAAGAGAAATAAAGCGAAGTACTCCCCCACTCTCCCCACAAAACCAACATTTGAACACCTGGTCTTTGGTGTTGAGAGAAAGGTAGTATCTTCGCTTTTTTCCCGGTTTAGAATCCTCATGGCAAAATGGACATTTACAGAGAACTTCCTCCCTCGATTGAGAGGAAGGCTTAATAATAAGTCCGTTCTGGTCTGCAACGTCCAGAATGTCAGGAAGCATGGTCGATCACTGCCCTTAATTGTTCTTCTTGGCTAGGTGGAAGTTGTATCTGCTCCCACTCCGACGAAAGAACAATTTTGCGCGTAACCGTGTGAATCTGCTTTTTAGGTTCCCACCACTGCCAACGCTCGTAAGCTTCCGCAGCCATTTGAACATGCTTGCATTGCTTGTGTCCAAAATGACATGCAGGGCAGTCATGCGTAATAATCAAATCGTTGTAATGAGGCTCCACTTTCACGAGATACACACCGTTTTGCTTACTGGATGGGAACGCACAGATTAGCGCCTTCCCATCCGTAAAGGTCGTCAGACTCATGCAGCTTCACCTACTAACTGAATCGATTTCACAATTTTGAAGCCATTGCTCATTTCAAAATCAATTTTAAATTGCGTATTGTTTGAAATCGCATTGACCTGATCAAGCGTTTCTGCTGTATTAGCAAGCACAATGGATTCTTCACCAGTACCCACATTGACTACTTTCAACTTGGCGAATGTTACTCCACCCGGAGAGGTTCCTGTTGCCATATCCAGCATCTTGTATACTTCTCCTGAGTTCTTTTGATTCAAGCTTGAAGGCATTCCACCCGAATTATTTTTCTTACCTTTATTTTCAATAGTCTTTGAATCAGGATTGGACGGAGCGCTATCAGAAGACGACTTTTTCTGAATTTGATTGTTCGTTTGAGCAAGCTCACCCACTTCAATCCGTTCAGCACCTTCAATGGTTTCAATCTCACTTTCGTCCATCATTCCAAGGCCGGATAGTGACAGAGTTACCCGCCGCTTCGCTTTTGTTTCTGCTTTCATAATGGCATTAGCAAGTTCGTCTGCTGTCAAAGGGAGAATATTTCCTGTAGGGACTTTGCATCTACGCATCTCGTCCCAGATCTTCTCCTCTTTCATTAAGGAAACAGCACCTATGGATTCATCAGCACGACCGTCTTGAGTCGTTCCACGAGCTGTCACACAGTAAACATCACCAATGCGTTCACGGCTGGTTATTGTGATACTGATTTTGTGAATTTTACGAAGCTGATCCGTAGCATCGCGCTTAGCATAAAGCACTAACTTTCCATCCAGTTTCAGATAATCAAACGGCTTGGTGAGGGGATTAAGTCCAACGCTCTCACAAACTTTCGTGTAGTAGATCAAACGTTCCTCAGGTTTCAATGAAGAAAGATCACCTTGAACTACTACCTTTTCCATAATCGACAAGTCCATTTTTTAACCTCCACCCGTCAATTGACGCCTGTGCTGTTTATACCCGCACAGAAAGGTAAAATAAAAAACGTCCTTCCTCTATCAGGAACTACGTTTGTTCACCATTTTTACTGTTGTTTGCTTCAATCTACATGGGTATTTTAAGGATCACGACAGTGTCATGAAGTTGATTTACTGTCAGAAAGGGATGTCCTAATATTCCGCCCCTCCTGCCGTTCATTTGCTTTTTGGTAATTCCCCCGCTTACTCAATATGCTATTGGAAAATGGGAATCTGATTTTTATTAAAGTGTATAGCTCTTCACAAGCTCATCCAGATCACTCCAGATTTGTTGGAGCCTCACTTTGAGCATTCCATCTGTTTCGACACAGGCGTCATCCAATAACGATAGAGCCTCCTCAAGCATCCCTTTAACTCGGTCAAAGGCTTCTGCTTCAGCCTGAATAAGACTTTGCTCTAAAGAGCTATGCTCATTTCTGGATTTCTCCCACATTAGCTTCAACTTCGTCCATTCGCTCTCATTAGGCAGAACCAGCTTATGACGTGAAACTAATGAATCTTGCCGCTTGCCCTTTTTAAACCAGTGTTTAAACACGCTTCGATCACCCTTTCATTTTTTTGAGAAAATAAAAAAAGCCGATCTCTGCACAGAATAATCCATGCAAAAATCGGCTTTAATTCACATTATCAGTACATTAAATTACACATGCGCGTGCGGCTGAAGCTTTATCAGAGCCTTTCGGTACTCTTCTTCCCTTGTTCTCAGCACAGGAGATGTCGGGTTATTTGCTTTATCCTACTTTATCCTCAGCTATAAAGCTTTGTAGGGGAGGTACAACAATTATCGCCTATACAGGCAACTCTTCTCTCCGGCAAATGGGAGTGTAGAGGTAAATATAATTACAGGAATATTATAGCATTGTGATTTTCGAAATGCAATCATACGTTCTCATACTATCCAGCTGCAATTTCCTGATCTTCATCTTCTTTCAGTACCGGTTTCAGTTCTACCTCAGATCCGCGGATCTCACTGTCGATTTTGAAAGCTACCTCCGGATGCTCCTTTAAAAACTGCTTGGCATTCTCCCTGCCTTGCCCTAAACGATCACCGGCATAAGAAAACCACGAGCCTGACTTTTCAATCACATTCAGTTCAACTCCGAGATCAAGAAGGGTTGCTTCTTTCGAAATGCCTTCACCATACATCATATCAACCTCAATTTGCTTAAACGGCGGTGCAACCTTATTCTTAACGACCTTAATACGAGTCCGGCTCCCCACCGTCTCATTACCTAATTTGATTGTCTCCATACGACGTACATCAAGACGAACCGATGAATAGAATTTCAACGCACGGCCCCCAGGAGTTACTTCCGGACTTCCAAAGGATACACCGACTTTCTCCCGGAGTTGATTAATAAAAATAGCGATCGTCTTGGATTTACTAAGCGAACCGGATAATTTTCGCATCGCTTGAGACATGAGCCGGGCTTGAAGTCCTACATGAGAATCCCCCATCTCTCCCTCGATCTCTGCTTTAGGAACAAGGGCCGCTACGGAATCAACAACCAAAATTTCTACCGCTCCGGTTCGTACTAAGGCATCTGCAATTTCCAGCGCCTGTTCACCGGTATCGGGCTGGGACAACAGTAATTCATCAATGTTTACGCCTAAATTCTTAGCGTAAAGAGGATCAAGTGCATGTTCCGCGTCAATGAAGGCAGCTTGTCCGCCCAGCTTCTGAACCTCTGCAATTGCATGAAGCGCCACTGTTGTTTTACCGGAGGATTCTGGACCATAAACCTCAATAATTCGTCCTCTTGGAAAACCTCCTACACCTAAAGCTATATCAAGAGCAAGATTGCCGCTCGAAACGGTTTCAACTTGGACATGGGACGCCTCCCCTAATTTCATGACAGCCCCTTTCCCATAAGACTTCTCAATTTCCTTTAAAGCCTTTTCTAGTGCCGCATGTCTGTTTTCTTGGTTGTCCATAGTCTAAAACTCCCTCCTATAATGCGAATGTATGTTCCTACTTATAGGAACAATTTACCATACATATGTTCGCATTTCAATAGGGAAGGAGAATTTTACCAAGACATTTACTTATTTACCCATTCTCCCTTGATCTGCCTGTAGAAACGATAATCTTGTTTCAGGTCAGTGTCCAGTAGTAACTTCGCTTCCTTCAAAAGTTCATTCAACGGCATAACTGCTTCAAGAGATTCTGATATTGCGATAATGGGATACGACGAGTGCCGTAATGAAGCATGCAAGTGACTGGTATCACCACGGATCACCAATACATTTCTGGATTCCGCTCCAATCTCAACCCTCCCCGTAAAGGGATAAGGAGCGGCATGAATTTGAAACGCTTTTTGTTTATCCCGCATGGCACAGCAAAACTGAAAAAACACTAAATGGGACAAAATCTGTTCCAATGTCCATGTCCTCCAGAACTCATGTGACCATTCCAAGTTGAGTAATTGCGCAGCTCGCGGGCCAATCGTATAGACGGGTATCGTATTCTTGTTCTTGAGAAGTAGGTGCTGAATCAGCTTCTTCTCAGCTAACATGCGCCGAATCTGATGCCGCTTCCATTGGAATAAACGGCCCATTTGTACACTTCCCATACAGCCGATTAAACCAAGCGATCTGAGACCATCTGCTTCGGTAGCAGCTCGTAATGGAGCATATCCCGGTACAAGCTCCTCCGGAAATGAAGCAGGTTTAAACGTCCATTCATGTGTAATCGAGAATGGTGATGTTTTCATACAAAGCTCCTTTCTAAAACTGAAGTAAGGAAAGAGGCGAGAATCGCCCCTTTCACTTTTTTGGAATAATCCGTCCATAAATCCGTTCTTGCTTTGGATCAACCCCGCGGACCCGAATATAGACTGTGTCGCCCCGCTTCACTTTTCCAAACCGGATATGCGGAACCAGAGCATCGACTCCGCGCTCAAGATTAACGAAAATGCCGTACTCCATTACACCGGATACCTTACCTTTGTAGGTTCCTTTGGATACATATCGTTTTACGCAATCCGGCCATGGACTTTTCTCTGTTGCCTTCTTGCTAACCTTCACGATTTTATTTTCTTTATCCAGTTCTACCACCTTTACTTTGAGGTGATCCCCGGCGGTAACTTCTTCACGAAGATCATCTACCCATCCATAACCATATTCCTGAACCGGCAGTTCCGTTGTAATACCGCCAATATCCAGCATCAATACCTTGGGAGTAACATTACGTACTACCGCTGTAATTACCGCATCTTGCTCCAGCCATTTCCACGTCAAACCTTCCATATGTTCCAGGGCTGCTTGACGGGATGCGATGAAGGTATCTCCATCACGATCATAGCTCAGGATTTTAAAGGCAACTGGTTCTCCAAGTAAACGCCGAAATTCATGGGCATCCTTCGTACCAGAGAAATCCTGTGGGATATATCCTCTGACTCCACCGACTAATACCACGCCACACAGCTTGTTAAGCTTTGGCTCAAGACCAATTAGTTCAGCTTGCAATACAAGATCATTCTGCCGGGCACTATAAATCTGTGCCCAGCCTTCATCATAGCTGCTCTGCTCCAACTTTTCCTCGTTATAACCTTCAATCAACACTTTCTTTAACTCTTCACTCATGTTCATTACCTCCATAAATTTGTTTTTGGATGTTTTTGGATATTTGAAAAACCTCAACACAATTAGCGCTGAGGTTCTTACTCAAATGGATCTTCTTCTGTGTTTGTCGTTGTGTAATCGAAATCATCTTCGTCTACATACGGTTCATCTTGGATAGGGTCAGATATAAATTTCAAACGAGAAGTAAAAGTTTCTTGATTAGGCTGCGCATCGAATGCCACATTTCCATGTTCAAGTTTAGCGCCCCTGCTCTTGATTACGGCACCAAATCCTCTCCACCATCGCCGCTTTACTTCCCATTCCCGCCGCTCTTTCCAGTCCCTCGGAACAAATGAACCTTTGCCTATTTTCGGCGGTAAAGGTGTGCCATCGTCCAGCAGCTTCGCCACGTAATGGAATTTGGGTAGTCCATCCATCATCTGCGTGTAAAAAATACGGTCTTCTTCTTTTTCCGTGTCCCGGTAGTTCTCCGGCAAAAAGTTAGGGAGTAATAATTGCTGTTTAAATGTGCTTTGACGCATTATGATTTGTTTCTTCCCAAATTCCCGACTAAATTCAACAGCATCTTGATAAGATAGACCGCCAAAAGCGATTTTGTTTCGGCAACTCGTCATAATGGATTGCTTCATGGCCTTAGCATTGATCTTGCCAGATTCGACTTCTAGCTGTCCCAGAGACTGGATAGCAAATATTCCGGCTGTTCGATATTCGGCTGCAATGGATAAGAACAACTCCACATCAGGATTAATATATCGGGAATACTCATCCACGATCATAAAATGCGGTACGCGCGTGCGCTCTGTGCCCGGCCTGCGGAATGTTCCGCTCTGCAAATGCATCACGACGAACTGACCAAAGGCATCCCCGGCTTTCCGCAATTTGCCCATGGCCGTATTTACAGCTAATACACCGCCAGAAGCAAAATGCTTGTCCATGTCGAAATCGGATTGTCCGGTCAAGATTGGCTCCAAATGCCGGTTAGACGTTAAGTTCTCAAGCTGGGCGCGAAGCCCGATAACAAATTGCTGGTATTTTTCTTTTTGCGCTCCAAGCAGTTCCGATTGGAAAAACTGAACCAGATCAGATTCACCCTCTTTAAAACGAAGTTCCTGTACCTTATCCTCCAACAACCGTTGATCTCGCATCGTTCGGAGTACATCGCCCAGGTTAACATCATCCAGGTAAAGACGTTTTAAAAGCTTGGTAATATTCCGTCCGGCTAGCTCCTGCACTGTAGCAAAAAATGCTTCCTGTTTCCCGAACATAGATTTAAGGACAGTAACCGTAGCTTCTGCTACGTCGTCCTCGTCGCCTTTCATCACCGGAAACCGCGCGCTATGAGTTATTGTGGGATCAACATGGACACAGGGCATATCCATCTCACCGCACATTTCTACTACCATTGCCGCAACATCACCTTTAGGCTCCACAACAGAAAGTCCTAGTGGAACCCCCTTCTTCTTCAGAAGCAGCAACTGATAAATCATTGGCTTGAGTAAAGTGGCTGTCTTTCCACAGCGGGTAGGGCCAACAACAAGCATATGCGTGAACATATCACTGCCTCCCCATTGAATCATGCTCTCACCTTCCTTTCTATTGATTAATTTATTCAATAATTGTGGTATAATAGATTGCAAAGGGGGGTGATTTCCTTGCTTTGCACGATGAAGATCAAACTGTTGACGGATAGTGAACAACATCGAAAGTTATTGGACACCATGAAACGATTCAATGAAGCGTGTAACTACATCAGCAAAGTTTCTTTTGAATCCAAAACGTTCGGTAAAATTGGTATCCAAAAGCTTTGTTATTACGACGTCCGCGAGCGCTTCGGTCTGTCGGCGCAGTTGGTTGTCCGCTCTATCGGAAAGGTTGCAGAAAGTTACAAAACTGAACGCAAGTCCGTCCATGCCTTCCGCGAATTTGGGGCCGTCGTGTATGACCAGCGTATTCTGTCCTTCAAAGGGCTGGAGTACGCATCTATACTTACACTTGAAGGACGCATTGACGTCCCTATGATTATTAGCGCCTACCACAAAGGCGTATTGCAGGGCCGCAGGGTTCGCGGGCAAGCCGACTTGATTTTACAAGACGGATCATTTTATCTCCTCCTTGTGGTTGATTTGCCGGACGGAACACCGTTTGAGCCAGAAGGCGTAATTGGCGTTGACCTTGGTATTGCGAATATCGCTGTTGATTCCACGAGCGAAGTATTTTCTGGTTCAAAGGTTAACAGCATTCGCGCTCGTCATCGTCGTTTGCGAAAGAAACTGCAAGCGAAAGGCACCAAATCTGCTAAACGCTTGCTTAAAAAGCGTCGCCGCAAAGAACAGCGTTTTGTACGCGATATAAACCACTGCATTTCCAAGAAGATTGTTGAGAAAGCCAAAGGCACTCGGTCTATGATTGCTCTCGAAGACCTCAAAGGTATTCGGGAACGGACGGAGAAGACGGTTAAAAAGGCTCAGCGTGCGAAACATTCTTCTTGGGCGTTCTATCAGCTTCGCCAGTTTATCGAGTACAAGGCTAGACTGGCTGGTGTACCAGTGGTTTTGGTTGATCCGCGCAACACATCCCGAACATGTCCGGAATGCGGACTGATCGACAAAAAGAACCGAGCGACCAGAGATACATTCCATTGTCAATGCTGTGGGTACGCTGCTCCAGCCGACAATGTGGCTGCTCGTATCATTGCGAGCAGGGCTACTGTCATATAGCCAAACGCGGCAGATTTATTCTAGCTGCAAGCTCACGGCTTTAGCCGTGTGGTTTATGACCTCAATCCTTCATAGGTATTTCTTCACCCAAATTCAGCCGAATCTCTGTCTTGGAGGAAATAAATAGACGTTTAAAACTTTTCCAACGATCGGCTGCCGTAGGTTTGACATGGACAAGTTGTTGCTTGCTCACATTGCCTCGACGGTTTTTCAAATTGTGTTCGAGTCTGCAATTGGCAAAAGTAAGGAACGAGGACAAAATGAGTGCTGCTATAAAGGCTGTGTGCACGGTTCCTGTTATCGAAAACGGAAAGGATAGAGTCGCTATAATCTCCTCTTTCAGTCTGAGACACAACGCTATCCCAATCCAAAGCAGGCTGGTGAAGAAGTAAATTAGCTTATTCTCCCGTTCTAACACCCAACCGTATAAATAGATGATTAAACCGACGATGCTAAGTGACCAAGGAATAAATAACGGCCAACCCGGTAAGCGCCAATACAAATAAGCCCACCCGCCAAGAGTGAGCAATAAGCTTACGAATCTGATCATGGCATATAAGTTTCCTTTCAAATCTTCGTTCAAATGAATTCAAAGGGAATTCTTTGAAATACCCACAATATCCACATGTGCTGCGGTTGATAACTCCTGCTTGTAGTGTTCAACTTCCTCCTCATAACAAAAAAGAAGGACTCTTCGTCCTACTGTCTGGCTTACACCTATGGAGTAGTTGGTTAAACATCGTTTCAAAGTCATCATGTTCATCGTCAGGAGTTCGATGACATAGGGGTCTTTCCACGGACCAATCCGTTCTTTTTGCACCAGTCCGTATTCAAATCCGTATTTGCTGGAATGGCCAACTTCTTTCAGTTCTCCGTATGGTTCAAGCAATTTCTGTAGCTTTAAAAACGTGTTTGTCAGGATGTATTCCCTCGTGATTTGAATCCCCCACTCATTGAACGGCAGCAAGTGAACCGGGATACCACCTGTAACTAAATTTAGCTTCTCACTCATGGTTTCAAAAGCATGTTTAACGGACTCGCTCTTGTAATAAACCAGGAATCCTCGCAGTTTCATGTGCTTTTTGATCTCGTTGATGATCTTGATTAACGTTTGTTCCCTGGCATCGGGCATTAGGATGTAGATCATATAATCCCCTTTGTCACTTCTGAACCCACCGACCGTTAGATTACCACGGTTGAGATTGTATTTGCGCTTGATCTGGCGAGAGTCCATATACGGCACTTCGGGGATCTGCACGAATAGCTCGTTCGCATCGGTAATGTACTGCCGTTGTTGAATTGACAGCCCCAAATCCCTTGCTCGATAGTTCTTGCTGTCCAATAAGCCACGTTCTATTAACAAATCCATTCCCGCTTCGGTTAATCGAACATACGCCGCCGTAACTGTTCGACCTGCGGTTCTCTTACCGTACACATTCGTAGTTATGAGTCCTTCCTTCTTCATGATATATAACCGTTTATGTGCGTACTTCTCACTGGCAAAATGCTTCATCGTAATTTGCTTCTTCGTCATTTCCCGTAATTCATACAGTTCCTGCAATATACTCAGGTCTCGGTCTGTCCATTCACGTTGTCTTGGCATGTTTACCTCCTTTCTGCTGGAAATTCACTGCCCCGCTTTCTAAGGCACATCGTCTTGTCAGGGACGGTTTATGGGTTAATGAACGGGAGGCGTAGGACGGGGTGCTCAGAGTCTAACGCTCAACTGCGTTTCGCGGTAGCCTCTTCCCACCTTTCCGCTCCAGCCTTGATTTCTTATCGGGTACAATCCAATATCCAGCACTTATTTCTAAGAAGTTCTTTCTGAAAATAACGGGTTCAACTCATAGGGGGTGTTTATCGGGTTCAAACATACCCGAAAAATCATGGCCGGCCCGATACTTTTCACGAATATTTTCAATCATTTTCATAGCATTTTGGGAAGGTGTAACAAAGACTTGAACATGGTTTTTACGCTTCACATCCAAGAATCCCGATTCCATAATTTCTATTTCCTTCCACGAATCATCTTTGATCAATCCAGCATATCGAATCGCGTTTATTATTGCGCTACGGTTACGATTGTCTAGGTCACGAATCAATAAATCCTCAAAAAAATGACAGATATAAATAAAGGCCGAACTCAGAACAGGAGTTTCTGTTTGGGAAGCCGCTACTGCTTCCATTGTGGCCTGAATAGTAGCTTGAGTGTAGTAGTCCTTAATTTGATTGCCGTAATACTTGTCTTTCAGATAAAGCGGCAGCATCCCTTGATACGAGAAATGATAAACTGGATTATCTCCCAGCATGTACGTTCTATAGATACATGGTGGATACGCCTTCGGATCAGGAGAGGTACTTTCTGGCAGCATCGTCCTCCATTCTGATAAAGCCGTTCCTAATTTGAAAGAAAGCTCTACTGCCTGTTTGTACATCTCCTCCAACTCTTCAGTTCTTTTTCGAGTACGCTGCTCCCAAAACGACATCTGATTCACTCTCCATTTTGGTACTAAATTGTATGTGCATCACTTATCACTTTTATCTGCCGCATTATCTGCTGCACATAGGCACATCTGAAGCGTATCACTTCAGGCTGTTTAAAAAATCAAAGGGATCGGATTTCTCTTGGGCTGTTTTTGGTGCAGGTTCTTCTTCAAGCAACGCCTCCAGATCAACTACCGCTTTCTTATCCCTAGACTTGACTCGTGCTAGCGCCTCTGCAATGGTATCCGTCTTCTGGCTACGTTCTTCCGCTCTGCGCTCCAGTTCGGCCAGCTCTTCCGTCAGTGTTTTCACGCTATCGGGAAAATTCAACCCTGCAAACACACTATAGACTGTTACTTGCCCAGGCTGATCTCCAACATAGGTAGCCACAGGGTTCTCATCCAAAATAGGAGTACTCTCTTTCAGGAATGATTGAATCTGCTCCACAAAAGCATGAGTGAACAAGCGCTTTGCCGTAGAACTATCGGCTACAATACTAATTGCGCTGCTTGTTGCGTCCTGAAGATCGTAACCGGCTGACAACTCTCCGTTTAGCACACTTTGCTTGATCGCTTCCATATATGTTACTGGAGAAGCCAGGTCAACAGACTGAGCGGAAAGAATGCACTTACCGATGTGTAAGCAGCCACCTGTCTTAAGCATGTTCAACCATTCCGAAGCATCAAAGTGATAGCTACCATATGGCTTGTAGCTGGCTGTGACAGTGTTCAGATCGTGGAGCAGCCGTGCCACATGGCGATTACATGAATTCATGAAATCCTCCACACTCTGATTTTTATTCAAGCCAGTTTGGAACAGCTTTTCATTGTCCACTACAACAATAGCTCCTAAGCCTTGCATAGCCCGCTTAATCACTTGCAGACGTTGCAAGGCATTGTCTAGAACCTTCCGGCCCTCGTCTCGACGTGGCAACGTAAGCAACAAACCAAAGCGTCCTGCAAAGCCCTTTCCGTGAAGCAGGCGAATAGCTTCAATAACCGCACCTGTTCCTGTACCGCCGCCTAAACCACAGCAGATGAAAATGTAATCCCGGTCATTAAAGTAGCTCTGCACAGTCTCTGTAATAGTTTCCTTGTGAACATTGAATGCTTCCTGCCCAAGCTGAATATCCCGACCTACTCCACGTTCAAATCCTGGCAGCTTGATTTTCTTGATATTTGGATAATCTGGCAGTTTGAGAAGATCCATCTCATTACTGTTGATCAACAAGGCCGTATAAGGACGCTGCTCACTTTTGGCAGATAACCGCATTCCAGCACATGCATGAGCAATAGAAGTACCTCCCATCCCTAACCCCAGAAATCCATACTTCAAACTGATATTCATTGCTCCGCTCCCTTTCGTTTGATTCGTTCTTGCATCAGCTTATATTGCCTATAGTTGAGTAGTTCTTCCCCTAACGGGGATAATGTGTATCGTTTGGATTTTGCTACTTCAGCTACCTTGACCAGCGATGCTCCCTCTAACATCGCTGCTGCTTCATCCAGCAAATGCCTTGATCTAATCGGCAATTTTTCTTGCCCCGCATCAGGATGTATCTGTTTGTACAAGGCGTTGGTTACATCCCTTAGCTGCTCCTTCTGTACAGGTCGTTCTGCCATCCTGAGAGCTGCCAACATCCACATCATGTTTTCGTTCTCAGCGGTAGCCGATAGTAGCGCATCCAAAATGGCTTCTCTGCTCATCAAGATTGTTCACCTCCCTTCACCTATTAGCAAAAACCAAAAAAGCCTCTACCCGAAGGCAGAGGCTATTGAACGGTATTTGTTCATCTTCTTATCAATCTTCTACGTTGCTCTTCTAACATTTTACGCATGGTTTGCTCTACTACACGATCTTTTTCATCTACTAAGAAATACATCCAAAGTTCTTCTATTGTATCTGCATCCAACATGGGTAACAATTTATTCCACCAAAGTAAAACACTCATGTCATCAGACCAATCCGGTTCAGGTAACATTTTGCGTTTTAATACTACATCTCTTAAATGTTGGAAGTAATATCGTTTTAAATATCGGTCTGACAGCGTAAGTTTTTTACCGGATTGCTCTTTATATTTCAGGATACTGAGTTGTAATTCATCCTTTTTGGCTTCAATACTCTGCTCCATCTGTTCCAGCATAGCGTACTCTTCAAGTAATCTTTTCATTTCATTATCATGTAAAGGCTCGTTCAGACTCTTTTCTTCCTTACTCATCAATTGAGCACGTAATTGAGCATTGATAAGTCTGGCTTCAGCATTCATCCGTTGTATTTTAAGCTTTTCGTGCTGTAAGTACAGGTTTTCTGCATTATCTTTTAAATCGTTTAACCCATCAAATATTGACGTTTCTAAAATACTCATTTTTTTCTCCTCTCCGTTAATCCTGCCGCCAATGGCGGTGTAGGATTAACACCGCCATTTTACGCCAGGCGAAGGGCGAAATTTATTTTTGTAAAAATAGAAAAAGCCAATGATTACAGAGGTTTCCTGTACATCGACTTTCAAAAAACAAAATATCAGATATTTATAAGTTTTCGACTTACGAACGAGCCTTTGCCGAACGTTCAACCTTCATTTTAGCGATGGCTTCACTGATGGTTCTGTCACGTTCTAGATTGTCACCAGGAACCGACGAGACAACATAGTGTCCATCAGTTAAACGGCGAGCTGCTTCATCAATACTCTCCTCTGGATACTTCATTCTTTCCATGATCATCACCTCTTATCTTAAGTATAACATAACCAGTTTTCTGGCGTTATCTTCATTAATAATCATTCGACCACTGCCTATAGGCGTTGCCAGCATATTTCGAGCATAATAGGCAATCAAATGTGTCTTAGCATCAAATGCTACAAACCCCTCTAAGCCAAGATCAATGCTACGTTGACATGCAAAGGCAACTAAAGTCTCTCCTACAAAATCGAATATCTTGTCAAAGCGATTATGAGGTGCGCTTTCGATCAAATGAATATACACATGATCTACTCTTCGTTCCAACGCAATGACTCCTTGTATGTCATTATTCCCTCGAATTACTAATTTGTATAATTCTACGTTCTGGTAACTAAAATAAATACTCCAATTAAATGCCTGATCCCAGCTTTTCATACCTCGTTTTACATCTACAGGTTGCAAGGGAAGAAAGTCAACCGGATACAGTTCTCCACTTTTGACGTGCAACAGCAAATGAATTACCTCCTCAGATAACTCATCAAACAAATACGAATGGCGCACACTCCTTTCATTAAATATAAAAAGCCGATCTCTACACGGAAGATCCATGCAAAAATCGGCTTTATAAACTAAAATCAGAATTTCCATAGGTGCATATAAAAGCACAGATAAATCTTTTATCAGAGCCTTTCGGTACCCTTCTTCCCTTGTTCTAAGCAAATGTAGATTTCGGGAAATAATATACTGTCCTACTTTTTCCTCGGCTTGAAAGCCTGTAGGTGAGGCATTACACTTATTTGTCCCTAAGGGACTAAACTCTTGTCTCCAGCAAAATCGGGAGTATAGAGGTAAAAAATAATTACAAGTGTATTATAGCATTAGAAACTTGAAAGTGCAATCATATGTTCCCATAATAGAATGCTTTCTTTTTTTTACTAACTCATATTCCTCCAATTATAAATAGAAAATATGCCATTAAATAGAACGGTGCTAATGGAAGTTTTTCCATTTCACCAGCCCATTTGAAAATTATAGCAAATAGACAAGCAAACGTGAGCATAATCATTAGAAACAACATTGCTTGCTGCCAGCCAAGAGCCATACCTACGGCTGCCATTAGCTTAATATCTCCACCGCCGAATGAATCAGTTTTTAAGACAGCAAATATATAAAGCAAGCCTGCTCCAATTAAAACACCTAGCAAGTAATAATAAAAAGGTTGTTCATTATGGAATAGCCGAAATATAAGGAAATATCCAATCCCTATACCACTCAACCAATCAGGTATGATTCTATATCGCAAATCTGTATACGTAGCTATTCCTAGAATAATTAATAGCAGAATCGACTCCAGTAAATTGTTCATGCTCTTCCTCCTAACCCTCTACTAATAGAAAAAGCAGCCTCCGAAGAGACTGCTGATGTTTGTTCATGCTATAATTGAAGATGCAACAGAAAGGCTATATGGGCGGTCGGCTAACCTCTCGGAAGGGAGGTGATGCCATGGAAGTTAAAGACGCTTTAACAATTATGATCGGTTTCAGTTCGCTAATTATCGCGCTACTGACGCTGGTAGTTACAATTGTTTTAGCGATCCTTAACCAAAAGAAATAGACCGCCCCTCCTGAGAAAAGGTTTCGGTCTTATTTCTTAATAAGCATTATCTTTTCTTAATGCCGAACCGCCCTTAAAAGCGGCTGTTGCAGGGGACGGTTACCGCCGCCCCTTTCTTATTTTTATTATAAATCTGAAATTACATACATGCAATGCCCTTATTTGTACCACTCCGATGTATCTCGCTTCGTCTGCCAATCATCATACATGCTACCGTAAATGGTTATTTTCTTGATGATGCAAGAGGATAAGTCATTCTGTCCAGCGTGCATGGCTACAATTTTAAACGTATACTCTCCATCCGGGGCTTTGACATCCGTATAGAATTTTCGTTCATAGATGTCAAGAAACTTCGATTTGAAATGTTCTTCTGGAAGCTCCCATGTTGCTGTTTTATCATTTCCACTTGTCTTAACTAGACCAATGCTGGTCACATAATCACCGTTGGTGTCCCAAATATAGACCCTAACCTCAGTAGGCCCTTTTAGCTCACCCCCAATGGGTTTAGCCGTCCCTTCTAAGCCTTTAGGGACTTTGGTTTCCCAATCTGTGGTGTATTTTGTCGTTGCTTTGATCTCTACACCATAACCGGCACGCGTAACCTCATTTGGATTCAAGCCATTTTCCTCAGCCCAAGGAATGATTTCCCACGAACCTCGGCTTTCACGATCTGATTCCTTCTCTTCTTCCGGCTTCCAAGGCGGGGCTGTAGGAATTCCCTGCTTTGTATTCAGTTCAGCCGAAACGGTAAGCTTTTCATTATAGGTTACTTTTCGATTCTCCCAAATCGGGTCGCTGTAATCCGTGTAGCTTTCCGTAGAAGTATGTCGTTTACCTTCTGAGTCCGTCCAAGACACCGTTCTGGTCTTGGTTGGATAGCCTGTAATCAATGGATATGTCACATCCCACGTTGCCTCCGGCTTCGTGGTATCACAATAAGCATCGCCGCCATTCTTGGTTACAGAGCAACCAGTAACGGCTACGTTATTAGAACGATCTTTATCTTGTTTTTCCTTCTCGGGGTCTACATGAACGCTTAAGGTATGGATACCCGTATTTCCTGTCCACTTGAAGCCGCCTACAGTAATCGGCGTATTAGCAGGCATGTTCTTTCTGGTTTCATAGATGGTCTTCTTGCCATCTTCCATGAAGCGTATCAGGACATTGGAAACATCCGTAGTCCCTACATTCTTCACCTTTGCTGTCACGGTAGACGATTGACCTACAGTCAGCGCCGATGGGCTGGCGGTAATGGATTGGGCGATCAGATCGTTCGCCGCCCCCTTGCGCTCGATCGTCCAGCCACCTTTGATCTCGTTATTATGGTACGCCTCATTCGGTGATTCCAGCGCTCTGTCTGGATGATTTGGGTTGTTTATCGTGACATCAGCTTTGATGTAATATGTGCCTGGATCATCGCTGATCTCGATCTTGCCAAGCATATAACTGTACTCTTTCCCTACAGTGAATTGCTCTGGCAAATCCTTGTACATGGACGAGAGGTTAAAGTTGGTAGAAACCGCACCGCCGATAGTAACCTTGGCTGTCATTGGCATTCCACGTTCACTTGCATAGTCACCGGAGATAATGTCTTCATCGCCGTCATAACGGAACTTGACCCAAAGCTGACCACCTTCAGTTAGCGTGAGCTTGGTCGGAACATAGTCCATATTGATATCATCTGCCAGTGTCACACTCTCTATCTGAGTACGTCCGTAGCCATCGTCCACGATAATGTCTACCTCATTTCCAAGTACACGTGACAGCTCTTTACTGGCGATCTTAACGGTATTGCTGTACTCTGTATCGGTTGTGGTGATTGATGTAAGCTTCACACGCTTAGTCATGTCAGGGAATGCACCTTTGGGCAACGCATATACATCAACTTGGCGCAGACTGTTATTAACCCCAGCAGTTGTGAAGCTTACTGTTAGTTCCTCGCCTTTCGTGACTTTCAAGATAGGCCAAGCAGTAACATTGAAATAGGCATGGCCTTTGCCATCAACCTTTTGGGTGCGGTCAAACTGGACACCCATTCGGCTGACGATACCAGAGGTGCGCAGAAACCTGTAATTCCATTCCAAAACATAGTAGTAATCATGATCAGAATCATAATCCGTTCCGCGTACAGTAAAAGTATCTCGAAAGTACTGTTGTTGCTTCTTAGATACATTCATGTTACCTGACCATACAGCATCGAATAGTTCACCTACAGCAGCCTTACTTTTGTATGTTAGGCCAAAGCCGTTTTTATCCGAGAACTCAGGATCTCCCGGTTTTTCTTTTACCGCGAATACATCGTAGTTATCTATAGTTTTCTTTTGACCGTTTGCAAAATTAAAAACAGCTTGCCATTGATAAAGTTTCCAGAGGTTATCTTTTGCATCTCTACCCAATGCCGGAACAAACCCCACAAAACTATCTCCGGTTTTACCGTATTCCCATAATCCAAAGGCGTCATTTACATGCTTTTGTAACATTGGGATTCCAGCAGCGTAGACTATTGTTGATATCAGCATACTTATTAGTAGTATTACAATGCTTACTTTTTTCTTCATTCACATTCTCCTCTACCAAAAACTGAAAAGAAAAAGAGCCTACGACTTTTAATCGCAGACTCAAAATGTAAATTGAATCGTTTAGCTTATTCTAATTTCTGTGCAAGCTTCTGTACTTCGGTCAATGGCGCCGCAGAACCATCACCAGTATTTACTACAATGGCATCGTTGACATTACTGAACAATGCCTCCAAATCTTCGTTTCCACTACTATCTAAACTTATCATATATCCTTCTTTTTCATCTCTGCCCGGATATATTTTTGTAAGCATGATGTATCCCTTCCCTTTTCCAATATCAAAGGAATACGTTTTCCCAGGAACAAATTTAGTATTCCCCGCATATCCTTGCGCTCCTTGTGGAAGGGTAAAAGTCAGCTTTCCATTCTCGACCTTCATATTATCAATAAACAACTCTTTTGCTAGCTCTGTATATCCAGCCTTCCACTTAAAGTCCGTGCTGTACATGTTATCATCACTCGGAACCGGATCTGGATCGGTCACTTCTTTTCCTGTACTAATGCTAACCAACTTATTGCTTTGATTCCAATTAACTGTGGCGCCAAGTGCTTCACTGACAAAGCGAAGCGGTACAAACACCCGGGAACCTTGAAGCCGGGCTGGTACATCCAATTTAACGATTGTGTCTCCAACCAATACGATATCGGAATTAACCGGCATGCGAATCATCTTTCCGTTGAGTTCAACGTAAACCACTCGCTCTACCCGACTACCTGTTGTCTCCTTTTTATAGTCAACTTTTGCACCTAATGCCTCAGATACAAAACGGATTGGGATCAACACTCTATTGTTTTCAAAATAAGGCTTTTCGTCCGGAAACTTTACTGTCTTCCCGTCAACCTGCACGGTTACATTTACTTTAGCTGCTGATACAGAGGATACAGCAAAACTAAATACCATAAGTACACTCATCAATATTAAATATACTCTCTTTTTCAAAATCATCATCTCCCTTTCACATTTAGGGGCATACGCATACCCTATTGATTTCTAAAAAACTCCGAATACACAACATAGATTCCATTATAATCCAAACGACAATATCACTCAATTACCTTCAATTAATTCTCCCTCCTCTATATTGAAG
Source organism: Paenibacillus phocaeensis (assembly GCF_900021165.1). Lineage (GTDB taxonomy): Bacteria > Bacillota > Bacilli > Paenibacillales > Paenibacillaceae > Fontibacillus > Fontibacillus phocaensis. Next base: position 105,603 of record NZ_FCOQ01000034.1, read on the forward strand.
CCTCTATAAAATGCGAAAAGCTCCACCGGACCTAAGCCAGTGGAGCCTAAAGATTTGTCATTTGTAAATGTCGCCGCGTATTTCAATCCACGCACTCACAAGGAGTGCGACGATTGCTTCTTTATGGTAAGTCAACCTGTAGCCCGAATTCACGCTTAGCTTCCTCCCCTGAAACAAACTCAGTCAAAGCTTTTAGTTGTCTCAGTTCTTCGTCGCTCAACGGTTCATTATCTGGTTCCAACCTGCTTATTTCATCCCAACCCATTTTATTCTCAGAACGGTCAATTAGGTATCGAAGGAAATCATATGCAGTGTTCTGATCTTGCTCATTCAGATGATCAATCAATTTGTACAAATCCCTTTACGAGCCACCGTAGTCCTATCATTTCATTACTTAACATCTCGCTCATTGTATCATCATTTGGTCACTAAAAGAAAATACCCTCCAAAAATGAGGATATCTAAAATGTAAAATAATTCCATATTTTGATTTACAGCTTCGCTACTAGTTTAATTCTATTGTATACCTTGTGACGAGAAAATGCAAGATCGTTTGTTCGCATATTAGAACCGAGATGATTGTGAACATAATATCCGTGTATATGGTACATGCTGAAGTGAATAATATAAATTGGTGAATAACATCAGCGTGGCTAGATGACATGCCTTCCCCCTGTTGTAAATAGGTCGTTTTTACAACGGGGAACGACCAGTTGGGGCAGGACCAACATGTTATTCACCCCTTCTTTTTCTGTATCTTTGACGACTTATTATTGATTTTGTACGATAGGCAGGGTTGTTTTTAAAAAACGCCTCGTTAAGTCTTTGAGTTTCTTTATAATCCATTTCCTTAAAGATGGCTGCATTCGCAACCAGTCGTTTTATCATAACTTTAAGTATGGGCTCCTTAGCAGCATCATTCATTTTTATCGCAGCATTTACAAAATCGTTAGCACTTCCCTCAAACTCTAATGCAAAAAGTTTTTGTAATTCATATAGATGGTTAGTCTCGCATCTTTCCGGGTAAATAGCAATATAATTAAATGTGTGCTCCTTAACAGCTTGTTTCATTGATACTTTGTATAACTCCAATAAGAAAGACATAGCTATCCACTGAAGACCCTGAACAAGATCCTTAGTTTTAGCAGGCTTTTGTTTAATATATTGCTTATCAGAATGGTATTTGAAATAGTTTACATAATTCTCAGCTTCTTCATCTATTTTAGTAACCCAAACATGGAATATCTTATTAGGTAATTCATAGATTTGCTTAACAAAGTTTTCCTTTTCCTCTTTTCTCATCAGATGTTCAAAAATTGGGAGACATCTTGCAACAATAGATAACAATTGGATTGCTCTTATCAATTTATTTCCAAACTCTTCTGCTTCCTCTTCGGAATAATCATATATATTTAATACCTCAATTTCGCTCAGCGCTGATTTCTCATCCTTAATTACAGACTTTTGGTGTTGTGTAGTCGCATCAGCAGCAGGAAGCTCTACTTTATGATCTTTACTCCACTTCATAAAGTCAGGGATGTTATCTAATCTGAATTCGATCCAACTTTCGGTAAAATTATTAGCCATTTCTAATATGAATCTAAGAATACGAACATTATCAGTGATCAAGGTTAAGAACAATAATATGTCACCGTTCATCCCGAAACAAGCATTCTTAATGATGTATTGTAAATCTTTATCATTACCTGTTTCGTGATATTGAATATTTAGATGACGTGCTACAAAAAAAGCTATATAACTATTATTGGAAAATACATATGAATTTTCATCATCAACTAGAGGCGTTAATATCTGTGATTTTATAAACAAATCAAGTGCTTCATTTACATTTACATTAGTACCATATTCTTGGTTATAGTTTTCAATACATCTAAAGATCATTTCGCTTGGTATTGGATATTGTTTTTGAAAATGAACATTATATGCTATTGCCGATAACAACATAAATGCTTTTTCAACGGAAATTTTCGTCTTGAATCTACTAAGTGCATTTACCAAATTAGCCTCAAATACCTTACTAAAAATATTTGTAGTTCGTGAAGCAGCGTCTCCAACATTCTTACAATAATACGACACATATTTTAAAATAAAATCGGGATCCAGTCTGATAAGTCTTTTCTGAGAGTTTACTGTATCAGAAATGCTACGCACTATTTTATTTTTTAATGTAGGTTCTGTTATATGACAAGCCACTGATTTTTCTATTAATTCATTTCTCTTGTCTGCATAAAACAATGTTAATTCATATTTGAAAATGGAATCAGATGTTTTCAAAAATTCTTTCATTTGCTCAATAACATCTAAGTTGTAGTTTTTTTTCGAGGAAAAAATAAAATAAGAAAACTCATTTTGTACTGCCTCAATTAGTCTTTCAAAATGATCCGGCACAAGAAGATCTACATCATCAATTATAAACACCTTTTTTTCAGTAGGTATCTGCTGGAATCTTTGAAAATCAGATGGATTTTCACCGTAAATATCCTCGAAGCAGTTTTTCAAAATTCGTCTAGGATTTCCCTTCAAATTCTCTGTACCGCAAAACACCGGCGTATATCCTTTTTCGGATAAAGATAGAAACAACCATTTTAATAGCGTAGTTTTCCCAGTATTATACTGGCCATAAATCATTACTTTCTTCTTAACTAATATCTCATTTACGAATTCTTCATCTGTTAAGAATTCATTACTTTGGCCAGTCGATAATTCAGCGCTTTCAATCCGTGGAAATACAAAGTATTTTGTAAAGTCATTAGACGATTCTTGTTTGATATCATTAAGCAGTTTTAAACGATAATCTGAACTCATAACAAGTGTTCGTTCTTTAGATGGTTTATTAATAAGTTTATAATCGTTCCCAAAAGTAACTTCATATTGTCTTTGTTGCTGATTCCATTTGTAGTTTTTCAAGGAATAGTTATGCTCTTTCTCTCCATCTCCTTTTACACTTAATTTTCCAATTAGGAATTCACTGTTGCTCCAATCTCTCCTTTCACTTAAACAACCTCCAGCATGTAAAAGTGCCCCTCCTCCATGTTGATTGGATACCACTGAAGCACCCTGATAATGCTTATGACCATAAAAAATCAAGCTGCTTTTAGTATAAAGAACATTTTCCAACTCTTGCATTGTTGGATCAAGAAACCAATCAGTTGGATGATGCATTACAGTAAGAACGAAATCAGCCCCAGTAGGATTGTTTATGCTCTGAATAACATCCGGTGGAAGATAATGGAGCCCCTTATCTTCTTCCAAAGTAGAGAATATAGCACTGTTTAGCAAATTAACTTCTACAGTAAAGTTTGTATCTAGTTTATACAATTTCTGACAGTATAACTTGTTTTCTAAAAATAAATTATTGCGCTTTGCGAAATTGAAGAAATGAGTTTGACGCTGCAATTCAACATCAATCTGTTTAGTGTATCCACCACTCCTACTCAATTCAACAAGATCACTAGTACGAAGTGGAGAATCTGACATGTCAACATCATGATTTCCTGGAACCACCAAGATGTTTATCTTATGATGATAATCACATTCATCTTTTATAAGGCTTATCAGTCTTCCAACCATTTTGTAAGCAACATCGTATTCATTAGCTTTACCTGAATTAGCTACATCACCAGATAATATTAAAAATATTGACTCAAACGGTTTGTGGGATCTGACTGCATCGATAATCTTCTTCAAATGAAAATGATTTAAACTAAATTTACTTTCCAGATGAATGTCACTCAAATGTAAAAATAATATGTTCAAAGAAATTCTCTCCTTAACATTTTTTTTGCACTAATATTTTCAATCAATATTTGCTTGATATACAATAGCTATATCTCTTTAAGAAGAGTGCTAGGTACACTTTCACCAAAACATTATCATTCGCTTCTAAATCAGATTTACTGGAATGTTCTCCCCCCCGTTGCCCGTTGCAGAAAATTTTAGAAGTATTTAATAAATATAGTCATCATTACGATGAAAATGACTGCTGCTACAACAATTAATAGAATTATTTTACCTTTCCCGTTACTCTTTGATCCAATATAATGGCTCACTGTTTCCTTGTCTGATATATATGGTGTTCTTTGCTCACGAACCACATATCTAGTCTCATTCCTGTATTGCCCCAACTTATCAACTAGAAACTGTGCTGCCTTAGTCGGAGTTGTTTCACAGCGATCCGCTACCTGGTCAGCAAGTGTAAAATTGCTCGTATGTCCTAAGCCGGTAATTACTGGTATTGGGGAATTATAAATTTCCTGTAAGACCTCAATGCTATCAAACACAAGAAAGTCAGTATCCCTACCTCCGCCGCGAACGAGCATTACCACATCACAACCAGATTCTGATGCTTCAAATATTCCTGCAGCAATACTCTTGGGATTGTTAAGTTTCACTTCATATAAGCTGTACACAACACCTTGCCGCCTTTTTAATACTTCCTCTACATCATGAATTGCCTTTGATTGGGCTGAGGTAACTAGAGCCACGTGGCATTCCTGCCTTCCCAAAAAAGAAGAAAAATCATCTTTGTACTTATTCAGGTACTGACTTTCAATAAGTTCTCTTGAAGCAGCCTGCTGCTGCATTGTCCTAAAACTGCTCCCAAATACTTCAATCTGCTGTGGTTTAAATTGTAGAGCACCAAACTTCTCTGAGTAACCGACTTCAAAGTGACCAGTGAATATGTAGGTTTTCTCACGCTCAAGTTCATTAGCAAGTTGTTCTGCCACCTTCATTTGAATCTCTGTACCATCTTCATCAAAAACAGTAACAAAGCTTGTCCCATACCTACCCTCATTAATAAACTTAACCTCAGCAACAATGGTATACCTTCGTTGCTCTAAGGAATTTCCAACGATATTCCTGATTTCTTTCAGTTCTCTCTTATATGCCTCTGATAGGTTGTCCTTAGATAAAAGAGAATTACTCATTTCTGTATCTACTCCAATTCATGTATGCTCACCAAGAAAACATATCCTACCAAAAATCAACATTATCTGACGCTCAGTATGTATTTTCGCCATAAGGAACCATTTTCCTGCTGTTTTAATGAGTCTATATACCTATTTTTAGACCTCGAGACTATCTCAATGAGATGATAGAAAGTTAATCAATAAAACATCCAAAAAGAAGGACTTCATGCAAATATATGGAATGAAGTTACAGGGAGGTGAAATAATGCTGACTTACATAGCTAAGGCAATAAAGGAGAACAAAGAAGTTATCCTTACACTCAAAGACAATTCCAAAATTTCGGGACTACCAAGTTGGGGGGAGGATCGCAGTAGAATTAAGATTAAATCAGATGAACGGTCAATCTGGATACCGTTAAATGAAATCGTGCATGTTACAACCATAATTAACTTCTGCACTACATCTGATACATATGCTACAAAAGAAGCTTCAAACTAATGTCTGGATACATCTTCCTTTATTTGATAGACTTAGGTCAAAAGGATCATTCACGGAGGATGATTATGAAGAAGAAACTCACATCATTATTCTTGCTATTAGCATTGATTGTTTCATTCATTCCGGCAGGGGCTGACGCTCATCCAGGAAGAACCGATTCCAAAGGCGGGCATACTTGCAGAACAAACTGTGCCAAATGGGGCCTTGAAGATGGGGAATATCATTATCATAACTCGGATGGAACGATAAAACGGACAAATACTACAAATGAAGCCAAAAGCACTACAACTCAAAAGAAAGAGACACCTACCAAGAAAACAGATTCAAAGGCTGCTGAAATTGTATTACCCAAGAAACAAGCAAGCGGAACCTTACAGGTATACTTTTTGGACGTAGGCCAAGGGGATTCCACATTAATAGTAACCCCCAAGCATCAATACATATTGATTGATGCTGGAAATAACGATCAGGGAAAAAATGTGGTGAAGTACCTGACTCACCTTGGTGTTAAAACCCTTGATGTAATGATTGCTACTCATCCAGATGCAGATCATATCGGAGGTCTTGACGATGTACTGAAGGCATTCGATGTAAAGGAGGTATATGCCCCTAAAGTGAGTCATAACACAGTGACTTTCGAGGACTTTCTCACTGCGGTAAAGAATGAAGGACGTACTATCAAGACAGCGAAAGCTGGAGTTTCTCTTGAACTTGAAGGAATAAATGCTGAATTCCTCTCTCCTATTAATGATTACGGGGATGAGCTAAACGATTGGAGCGCTGTACTGAAGGTAACTTATAAGGAAACAAGCTTTCTATTTGCTGGAGACGCAGAATATTCGGCTGAGAAAGACATGTTGGCTGGAAACAGCAATCTAAAGGCAGATGTTCTAAAAGTAGGACATCATGGTTCAAAAACATCAACGAGCAAGGCTTTTGCTGATGCTGTTAGTCCCAGATATGCGATCATTTCAGTTGGAAAGAACAACTATGGCCATCCAGATTCGGGCATCCTAGCTAGGATAAAAAATATAAATGCTGTAGCCTACAGAACCGATAAACAAGGCACTATTACAGCGGTGAGTGATGGTAAAAAGATTACATTTGTTACAACAAAACAATTGAAATAAGGAGCCGATTCACTGGCTCCTTTTTCTTCATCTACTTTTGCGATGTCATTTATGGTCGCTTAACTTGTATATATACTGTTGGCAACATTTCAATCCACGCACCTGTGTAAGGTGCGACAAGCACCGCTTCAATAAGAGGTCTCCCCATTACTGAAGCGGTGCTTCCGCTTTTGAAGTATTCGATTGATGTAGTAGCCAATTATTGATCAGATGTCAACTAATCCAGTATGCCCAATGCACGATAGATTAGTGCAGCACATTCAGCCCGCGTCAAGTCGCGCTTTGGCTTAAACGTCTGATCTGGATAACCGGTTATAACTCGTTCAGTAGAGAGAGCAGCTACCTCCGGTTTCGCCCACCAAGCAATTAACTTCGCGTCTTTATAGTTGGCTTGAGCCGCGGGGACATTGCCTTGATATGCCGCATTAGCGATCATCTTAGCCGCTTGCTCCCGTGTGATTGGGTCTAATGGCCGGAACTCCTTCGCGCTGATCCCTTTGGCGACGCCATTTAGCACAGCGGCGGATAGTTCTGGTGCATACCACGCCGTCCGTTGTACGTCCTCAAAGGTAAGGGCTGCATCAGAGGCTTCTTGTAACTCCAAAGCTCGTACGAGCATTGAAGCAAACTCCACGCGAGTCACTTGGCGGTCCGGTTCAAAACTTGTTTCGGATACCCCTTTGACAATTCCCTTTTCGTAAAGGGCAAGAATTTCGTCCTTAGCAAAGCTCTGGTCAATGTCCTGAAAGCCTGGCTGGCTCGTACCAGTTTGGGAATCACTCCCTGTATTCGGAAGCGTAGATTCGTTCTCATCTACAGGTGTCTCCGGTTTCAATGGGCTGCTTCCACCACCTGATCCACCAGATGATGGTACAGGTAGTGTCTGGCTGGTTGCCGATTTAGGCTCTGTTTTATCCCCAGCACTATTTTCCGTCCACACCTTAAAGGTATAACTTTCGTTGGGCGTGAGATTTCGAACAGTGAAGGTTTTGTCCTTCCCACGATGTAACTCTTTACCATTCAGCGTATAGACGAAGGTTTCGTTTACAAGTTGACTATCAATCTTAATTGTCAACGTCTGCTGTGTAGGGTCAACAACCGACACAGCAAAGTCAGAGGACGGCAGCGTTACAAACGGTGGAATCGGGGCTGCTTGACCTTCTCCAGCATCGTTAATCGGGATGATTATCCAATCATTGTATTCCTTCGCACTTTCCAGGCCTCCGATCTCTTTGGCCGTTTCCGGGGCTGTGATAATGCCAATAACATTGCCATCACCATCGACGACCTTGTACTGATCAGCACCTTCAACTGGATCGACAACGATCACTACAGAGTGCTCGCCTCGGTCTCCAACAGTGATTGGTTGACTCGATTCCGGATCGTTCGGATCGATTCCCCATTCTGCCGGAAGAGTGCGTTGCGTGAAGCTGGATTTTTTACCTTCGCCAGTCTCATTCACGGCGGATACGTAAACAGTGTGAGTGGAGCCAGGCTTCAGATTTGTGATAGTGTAACTAGTTTCTTTTGTCTCTCCAATGATTTCATCCTGCTCGTTGTGAACTACATACTTCGTTGCGCTAAAGACCTCGTCCCAAGCCAAGGTAAACTGAGTGGCTTGAACATTGTTTATCCGCACATCGGGGCTGGCTGGCAATGTTAATAACGTCTCAGCAGCAGCCTCCCCATACCCCGAAGCATTACCGGCTTGCACCTTCAGCTGATAAGTTTCCCCAGCCCGTAAGTCGCTGAGCGAAATGTCAGTCCCAGATGTCTCAAAATACACGTCATCCGTTACTGTAACTTTGTATTTATCCGCTCCTGTTACTGGCTGCCAACTAAGCTTCGCCGTTGTATCGGAAATGTCTGTAATCAATAATTCACCCGGTTTGTCAGGCAAAGTGCGGACTGTTACTCTGTTGGCTACGCCAGTACCGCTCCGGTTTTCAGCGTAGACTTCAAATGTGTATTCAGTGCCTGAATTAAGAGAATCGATTTCAAATTGCTTTGTTTCAGGAGCCAATTCCTTTTCCTTCACTCCGTTCACCAGCACCACATATTTCTCAGCACCACGAACCGTATCAATTGAAAAGTTGACCACATCTTTACCAATCTCATCGACAGTAATCTTCGTCTTGCCCGGAAGCGTCAAAACCCCATTAAGATAAGCGATATCACCGAACCCAGATTCATTCTTAGCTGAAATCGAGTAATCATACTCTGTTCCGCTTTTCAGACCGGTGTCAGTAAAGGATAGATCAGACCCGCTATATCGACTTACTGCATCACGCAGCACTTCATACAGCGCTGCGGTTGGCGATGCCGTCCATGACAACTCCACTTCTGTTTCTCTGATCTGAACGGATTGGAATTCGCCCGGAGCTGCTGGAAGAGATAAAAAGCCAAGTACACTACTCTGACCAGCGCCACTTGCATTATGAGCAGTTACAATTACAGTATACTGCTTGCCTCCCTCTAGTCCTGTTACTTGATGTGTTCCAGCGGTGTTAAGCTCCTCCTCATAAACAATATCAGATCCCTCTTTGATAGTGAGTTGGTAGCTTACAGCGGACTCAACATCATCAAACGAGACATTGACCTTCCCACTGTTATTTGGCACAAATGATACCTTCAAACCATCAACAGGAGCCGGAAGAGTGAGCACTTCAAACTGATCACTCCATTCCGTCGTCCCTACATAATTAGTCGATTTAATGCGGTATTTATAAGTTGTTCCAGCAGCCAAACCATCTTCTCTAATACGGTCTGTCGGATAATCCAACGTCCAAGATTGTCCAGTTACAGTGTTCTCAATTTCGTAACGATATCCACCGCCAAATGAACCGCTTGGCAGTGACCATCCGATTTCAGCCCAATCATCCCCGACTGAGTTCAAATGTAGTGTGGGAGTTACTGGTTGCTTCTGATATTGATACGGCCCGGATACTGTAGTTACTTCATTTCCTGCTAAATCTGCTGCTTTTGTATGAAGATACCATTCACCTTCGCCGGGAATGCTCAACTGTAATTGATCAGAGTCAGCTGTTTCCCAACTAGTAGGAGCCGATTGGGAGTTACTTAACTTATACTTTCGCTCATTTACGTTAAGGCCAGAGAGTTGATCCGACCACCGAAAAGTCAAGCTTATTGGATAACTGGTCCACTCCTGCTTTTCTGGTGCGGTTGAAATAATCGGTGCTGTCTTATCAAGAATGATGGTGCCGGTATAGGTTATCTTGTCGATTCCCTCATGACCGTCATCTGCTTGAATTGAAATGCCGGTATACATACCTTCTGGAATCTCACTTGTTGACCACTCCAACTGCCAATCCCCCGAAGCAGTTACACTTGTTGAATTAGTGATACCTGCCAATGCAGCGGTAATCCTAACCGAATCTCCGTCTGAATCACTGACTGTGCCTTTGAGTCTAATCTTACTTGCAGACTGATTCGCCGTAATATCAGAGGAATCCACCGTAAGCACCGGGAACATATTAGATGTGGACTTTCGGACATACCAATAACCATCTGAATGAATTCCGTTATCCGGGTATGTTCCCTCTTTATCTACGACATTTGATTGTACTAACGCCCCCCTAGTAGGTACATCAACACTGTTGACATATTTGTTATATACCTTGATATAAGTACCTGTACGAGTTAATTCCCCTGGTGGCTGATAGTAAGTAATATCCCATCGTCTTAAGTAGTGAATATTTTGGTTATCTACTGTCGCGTACAAAGTATATAATTTATCATCTCGACTTGTGTAAATGTAACTTTCCTTCCCCGGTACTGTGTACCTGCCACTAATCGGGTCAAAGTTATACGTTATTGGCCCAGTCCATATAAAACCATATTTAAGATCTTCATCACCCTCATAAACCCAATCAGTCTCTATATAATTATGAGTTTTTGATACAGTATACTTATCCCAAAAAAATAGGGGTGTTTTGTCTATAGTCAGAGAGCCATTGTAACTAGTTGTTACTACACCGCCACGCCCATCATCTGCTGTTATCATAATGTTCGAGGAAGTTCCTGTGGCTGAAAACTCCGCCGTCCGCCAGGTTAATGACCAATTTTTAGCCGATGAAGTATTCGAAACGAAAACTTGCTTTTGAACGCCATTGATTGTTGCTCTTATTGAAAGAGTATCATTATCCGAATCAACTGCCGTACCGGCGATAGTAAATGTGTCAAACCCAGATTTCAAATTTATACTTTTATTTCCGGATTGAATCACATCAATTTGAGGCAAAGAGTTAGGAACTTCTGCACCTTTTACATACCAGAAACCATCCGAATGGATACCATCATTGGGATAAGTACCATCGATAGCTTTTATATCTGAGGCTACCAATGTCCCGCGTGTTTTAGGAGGGTTGGTTGTTAGTTGATATACACTGTAACTTGATCCCTCGTTAGATGATTCGTATGGTTTATAGAACTCGATTCGGACTGGGGTATAATAAACATTATCCCTGTAATAGGCGGTGTTAGAGTATCTGGAATTTAGTCCTCCGCCCCATCCATATACATTGAAATTTCCCGATCCATCCACTGATATATAACCATACCCGTCTTTCCAATAATCATTGTAGATCCTGTAATAGGCTTCATTTGAGTGCAACCAATCACCGCTGTAGACACCTGAATCTATCCAAGACTTGTACACCTGCCCTGATGCAGTACCATCATTGATAAGTGACCACCCGGCTGTGTTTACATTGTACTTATTGTAGTAATAATAAACGGCTGCATCACTCTTTCCAGCTCCAACGAAAGTCATCCCCGAAAGTACGATTGCAAACGAGAATATCAAGTACGCTACCTTCTTAAACCAATTCACCTTATATCCCTCCTGCCTTCTGCTCAGTCAAAAATTAATAACCTCCTAATCATTGTGTAGGAGGTTCTGTGTCCGTAGGAACAGGGTTAAACTTTTGTTCTTCTACTTCTTGATTGTTGAGATTCATTTCACCACTGATCTCCACGCCAGTCGGAGTAAAATAAATTTCTCCTTCTTCCTGATACTTAATCAGTGCTGCTGCCACATCTGGATTAGTAGTCTCTACGACGGCAATGGCTGGGATCGGATTCTGATTCCCCGATCCTTCCCTCTGAGGTTCATAACCGTTCTGGTTCTGTCTATCTTTAATGAGTAGACCTTTAAGCAAAGGATCATCAGCAGGAGTGACCAACTCGGATGGCTGTCGATCTTGTCCCTTGATGTACACATAAGCATCAACTATAGTTCCCGGCTTAATCATGTCGCCAGCACTCTTAACCTGGTCCGTCTTGACACCAACAAACATTGCTCCGTCTTTTAATTCAAGACTCTCTCCAAATTTGCTTTCCTTAGCTGGGATAAGCATCGACTTGGGAACTGGTATTCCTTTAGGAATTCCAACCTCAGTTGTTACCCAAGATTCGCCTTCCAGCTCCTTCAAATCCCGGATAGCATCATCTGGAATTTCACTCTTTACAACATTGCGTTGTACGAGCTTACCTTTCACCAGACTATACGGAGTTAAATTATCTGCTGCTACATAAACCAATTCCGTTGTCACCTGCTTATTGACGATGCTGCTCTGAATAGCAACGGCTACTCCAGCCAAAATTAAGGCGACAAATACGATGAGCAATCGTCGTGTGGCCTTATTCCATAATTTTTTCAAAATACATTTCACTCCCTGTTACTTAAATTCTCCAAGATAAGGTGTGTGGCGCTTGATAGTTAATGGATAAGAATTAAATCCTAAAATCCTACCCGCAACGAGTTTCACACGAGTATCAAACTGAGCTTCAATTCTTGGCACTTTTGATGCTGTGTTCAGGTAGGAAATTGTTGTCACCAAGTGACTATTCGAAAAAAAATCATTGGTTAGGTCGGTGTTTAGTTTCAAATTAGTTTTCAAAATGTTATGAACCGTTCTTTGAGCTATAGATTCATTTAGTTCCAACCTCCCTCTCTGGTGCTCTATTTCTTCGACACCAGCAATAATCGCTCCATCAAGCGCTTGTTCCACAGCCTTCTCAATTTTGATATGGGCGTTGTAGACTACCAGAAAATCAGTGAGAAAAAACAAAGCAAAGGCGCCGAATAATATCAGCGCCAGATTTCGGAACATATTAGATCACTTCCCTGTCATCGGAAGAATGTACGAGCTAAACCATCTTGCTTTACGCGTATCGGGAGCTTTACCGTCTTTCCCAGCGGTTTTAGACCGATGCATTCATATTCCATACTAGCCTCAACCTCAACGGTATTTCCTCTTTCCACAAGTTTCGGAGTAGCCGTGAGAGTTACTCTAGCCGGATCAATACCAGTCTTTTGAATAAGCCTATTGAACTGCTCGCGATTCGCACTATCGTAACCATTCTCGGCCTTGATAACTTCAAGCAACTCATTTGTAGCAACAGTCAATTTCTGCTGCTGTACGATGTAACCGTACAGGTCGATACCAAGATAGAGAAAAATGGCTGCGACCAGCGTGAAAAACATGAGTGGAATGGAACCTACAGCTCCACGGTTATTCCTGAGCGGAGCTAGCCATGTTTTAAGCACCGAACTTCTCTCCCCTCCCGTGGCTTTTTTTGGTATTAATCATTAAGAAAGGTTGTCAAGTTTCCCTGTGATGGATTGCCAGAAAGTAGGGAGCCAGCCTTTGATCAAGCCCCATACAACCACAATAGCAAGTACAGCTAACAGGGCGTAACCCAAAATTTCTACGATTGAAGCCCCCTGTTGATTTTGTAAAGGTCTTGCCAGTCTGAGTACAACTGTTTCAGTACGAACTACCAACTTCTCAGCCACACCATTTTTCCAAGTTACCACTTTGTTCATAAATCTTTTCATTCCAATTACCTCCTGAATTTTATAAGTTTTGAATTTGTGAAAAAATATCAATAAAAGCAATAATGACGGCTGCAAAAGCGTGAAGAGCCACCAGAATATATAGCGTCTTAATCTTCTCTGGCTGGCTACGGGTGACTTCCTTTAGCGCAGCAAGCCGGAGTTTCCGGAGATCCCCCTTAATGCTGTCGAAGTACTTCTTGGCTTCTCCGTAACCGCTATTAATCCCAATCTTTACCGCAGCAGCAAAGTCCCGCATGACGGGAACATCGGTTTCAGCTGCAAACAAATCTACGGCATCGGTGAGTTTCATAATGCGGATGTTGGCATTGAGCCGTGCCAGCATTTTCTTCATCCGGGGACCACTCGTTTCCTCCAGCCTCTGAATTGTCGTCATGAATGACTTACCTGTTTCGAGAGCGATCATCATTTTGCTTATGAGCTGCGGCAAATCCCTTGTGATCTCTTCCTGCCTGCGCTTATAGGCCTTGGTTATTTCACCAAGTTGCGCAAAAAAGAACACAGCTACTGCCAACGGTATGGCTAAAAACAGAACTGGAAGATCGAGCAGAAAAGGAAGCACTAAAAAAGGAAGGCTCCCGGCAAGCGATTTAACCGCTTTGTCAGCAAGCTCTTCCTCAAAGGTGTTTTCTTTTCCAAGCAGATTGTACATCCGACGAAGCTTCCCATTAAAAATTGGCAGCCGAAGATTGAGTAACTTCGGCATGAGCCTTTCTGCAAACATAACCGTGATTGGGTCCATTTTCAGTTGCCGTAACTCTCTGTGATTTTTCTGAAGTAACGCTGCCTGATTCGCATAGCGCTTTTCCATATCGAAACTGGGCAACAAAACTTTTAATGCCAGTCCGGAAATAATCATGACGGACAGAAACAGCAAGATATTAGATACAATCAATGGACATCCCCCCTTTTTAAACTTTGTCGAGATTAAGCGACAGGTAATCGTCGCCTTTTCCTATAGAAAACAGCGTTGCGGCTGCAAAGGAAACTATATAAATCTGACCATGCAAAGTATTTAAAAAGACATTTGCATTGCCATTGTTCATAAAGGACATCATGACTGGCATCATCCACGCCATACCGATGACAGTAAAGAGCTGTTTTCGTTTGCTTTTAGCTTCAATGTCCAGTTCCTGAATCTGAGTGATATCCTCTCCAATCTCATCCACGGTTTCCTTCAAACTATCCAATGACTGAGGATGAAATCCTTCCATCTGAGCCATTCTGAGCTTATCCAAGAAGTCTTCCATCTTTCTGATCTTCAGTTCACTTAACATCTCTTCAAAAACTCGATCAATCGGAAGCCCCACGCGTAATTGATTTGATGCTTTTTCGAAGATCGGCTTAGTCACACCGTCCATATCAAGCACTGCATTTTCTAATGCTTTCTGGACGTTCGGAAAATCAGTTAGCTTGCTGATAAAAAGACGCAAGTTTGAAGGAAGATCGAACAGGACGTTTTGTCTGATTTTTCGTTTCACTTTCAGGACAATCGTTCTTGGCAATGTAAAAGACAATACGGCTCCCAAGGCAATAAAAAAGTAGTTTCCTGTGAACAAGGCAATCAAGCCGATCAAACCAACGGAAAACATAACCAGGAAAGCGAACTCCCGAAAGGTGAGTGACCACCCAACCGTCTCCGCTTCCTTACGCACCTGCTCATAACCAAGAAACTTGGAGAGTGTGAATCCCTTACCTGCATTGGCATTAGGAATGACCAGTAGCAATGTTACAAGAGACAAAGCAAAAAAGTAAATGAAACTGACCCATAATGACATTACTCACTCCTCCTCACACCAACGAGATATTGTTTCTTCAGGAGCGCCTTCGGCAATCAGTTTTCGTTTTAGCTTTGTCAGCTTTCCCGTCTGATTAAATCGACGATGAACTGGATCATATTGAAATATTGGTTGAATGATAGGCTTATCACCTTCAAAACCAATCAATTCACCAATTTCAGATACCACCCTTTTCCCAGTACTCGCTTCATATTTCTGAAACAAAATCAGGTCAAAAGACATGACGATCTGTGATGCAGTCATAGGATTATTTCCTGAAAGTTGTAAAAACCGCACAGCAGCCTCTTCTGTTCCATTAGCATGTATCGTTAGGTGGACAATATGTCCTGTGTTCGCAGCCACAAGGGCTTGGCTGGCAGCAAATTCATCCCGTACCTCACCGATCAAAATAACATCGGGATTTTGCCGAAGGCTCGTTTTTACAAGTTTCGGAATTGGATAAGCTTTTCGCTCATCCTCATGTTCCTTTACAATTACGGAAGCAATATTGGGATAATCCTGATAGCTAAGCTTAGCTTTGAGTAACATTTCTTCGGAATCCTCAATACAGAAAAATCGGGTCAATGGATCGTAGTACTGTGGGAAGCGTATGAGTTGAGTTGTCTTCCCGCTATTCGTTCCGCCCGCGATAATGCAGTTTACCCCATAGGGGAGAACATCCTTAAGGAATTCGGATATTTCCCTTGACAGGTTGCCATAAGAAATACATTCATCGTCTGAAAATACATCTGGCGGAAATTTGCGAATAGAGATGATTGGGCTGTGGGTACTGACCCCTCCCCTAGTCACATCCATAATTACATTGATACGGAATCCGCGATAATTCGCGTCAATAACAGGCTCATTTGCAGTAAGCGTCTTACCAATTGGCATTAGCATTTTATCAATGGTCTGATAAATATGATCGTTATCACGAAAACGGATTTCGGTCATATGCACAGGAAACCCATTTCGCTCTACGATCACTTCTGCGGGACCGTTAATCTCAATACTGCTAATTGCCGGATCATCTAGTGCCGGCTGCAACACGCCCATCTCCGTAATTTCAGTACGGATATAGTCAATAACTTCGCCAATATCCATGCTAAATTTCAAGTCTCGCTGATCCCGGATAAAGTCTGAGATATGGTATTTGACCCTGTTCCGTGCTTGCTCATCAATGATTGCCCGGACAAACTCATCATTGTAGTTTGTGATAAGGTATTGCTGCGTCCGCTCCAGCAAAGTCTTTAGGTTTTCGTCGTCCGTCTTGCTGCGAGTACTGGTTGCCTTAATTTCAGGCCGACGGTACTGTACGAACTCTGCCGGATTGATCAACCCGATAGCCATTCTCTTCACCCTCCCATCTTGCAAATAGTTGTTCTGGACGGCTTAGAATAGGTTCTTCTTTAAAGTCACCATTTCTAAACTCATTGCTAAATAAATTGATACGCTGTACGTTATAATCTTGTCTCAGAGCTTTGTAGGTTGCATAGGAGCGAATAATTTCAACAGGCTCATTCATGCCGAGCACTACATGATCTGCTTCCCGTAATGCGAAGAAAGTCATTGGATGAATCAATTGACCTTGTAACACCACAAAGATGTAGTGATAGCCTGACAAATGAACTTTTAAATACGCTGGCAATTCACTCAATGTCGCCTCTTGTTGAAGCTTAATCAGTGTTGGACTGTCCGGCTTACTTTTGGGCTGAATCAGTAATCCATCAAACCCATCAAAATGCTGCAAATACTGGTGAATCCCCTGCAACATGCCCCGATCATAGTCAATCAGTAATTGATCTACCGTTTGTCCATGCCCGAGTTCCGATACCCCCAACCGATAAGCGACTCGTGGTAGCCCAAGACACGGCAGCTCAACGACTACGGCCGTTTCTTCTCGCTTTTTGACATGACTCAACAGCTTTTCAAGCAGCAAAGATGCATCGCTTCCCGCCGGGTTCCACAGTGCGACCATAAGACCTTTTGCTGAGTTCGTTGCTTCTTTTTCTTTCTTCCTTCTAAACATCCGAAGCATTTCTCCTCTCCATGTATATTTAGGGGAGAATAGACGTTCCCCTCACACTTAATAAAAAAGCCTCCACTCCAAATTAAGAGTAGAGGCTTCAATTACTGTACAAACCATCGTTTTCTTTTTTCCTTGGGCCGTAGCCAACAAGCAAGTTCCCCTGAATCCGTAAATGGATTGGCTTCTAAAGGATTCATAATAGAGGTTATAGATGGTAACATCTCTCTAAATTCCTTGATCATGTCTTCATCTGCATAATTGATAATGAATGATGATTTTCTCAAGAGAACAGAGAGTTCATTTAAATGTTGAACAATATAATGCAAATCCCATGGTGCAGCCGACAGGGTAATGAATTGGAATTGAGAACGCAAAAATTCTTGCGCAGCCGAATTCATCACTAATCTTCCTTCGTTTTCATCCACCAATACACCAAGGTCAAGAATAACTGAGTCATATCCGAGCGTGTAGACTTCGGCTACATCAAATGGTGAACGATTAGGGAAGAAATCAATACCGTGTCGCTTGAACTTTAAACCGTCAAAATCTGTAGCAAAACTCACGATGTCTGATGGTCTGGGCTTATTTCTATATTCAACAAAAGCCGTTTTCAATCCCTTACTCGCTGTCTCATAGGCAATCTGGAGGGCTGTGTGTGTATTACCACTCCTACGTGCTAGTCCCCCAACTGCAACGATGTAGGGCTGGGATACATGATAGATCGGCAACTTCTCCGGTTGAGAATCGGTTTTGTTCTGCATATCCCTGCCTACATATTCCTGTTTTTCTTTTATAGTCACAGGACTCTCTATATGATCTGTTAACTCAGGGGCTTCTCTCTCATTGCTTTCATCATTTACCGGTACAGTTACTTTTTCAGCCCGTTTAAACCCCCTTGTCCAGTCGGATAACAGAGCCTGAACCTTCCCTTTATTCTTCTCTAAAGAGAATCCAACTTTCTTCTCGACTTTCTTTTGAGAAGACGCAGGTAATTCAGAATTAAAGCCAGGAATATCCGCCAATGTTTTTTTCGTTTGAATCCATTTTTGTATATCCTCTACTCCGAATTGTTCGGCGGCATAAACATCATATATACCGTACATCCCTAAACTTCTTTGCCACTCGCTATCTACTTCTGGCAAGATAACAATCAGTCTTGTATCTGGTACGCGCATGCGCACTTCCTTCAGGAAGTTCACACAGTCCTGTCTATGTACTACTCCTAGCCCTCCATCAACAATTGCAATTTCCGCATCTACCTGCCCTGCTGATGCAGCAACCGCAAACTGCTCAAGCGTTACATCCGTACCAGCAATAGAATAACCTTGTGCTTCTAAAGCTTCAGCAAGTGGCGTCAGAATGGACAAATCAAACACCAGGTGTAGTTTCACTGTTCGCTCCTCCCATCAAACAACCAATTCAAAATAGACATAACCCCGTCAAATATCTGCGGCCAGAAATTGATGATTAGATATCCAATAATGGATAAAAACAAGAGTAGAAAGGCAACTGAAAGCAGCTTTCTATAGAAGAGACCACCGATAAGCAAGATTAGGAAAATGCCAAGTGCAAGATATACATAAAAGTTACTTCCTGATTGAACGGCAGAAAAAAGCTCTTCCCCCTTTTCATTTAAGCGATTCCCCACTTCCTCAGGATCAAATGTCTTAGAATTGTCTTTGATCTCCTGAGTTATAGATGCTTCAATAGATGCATTATTTGAAGCAAAAGCCGTATTTAAAGGGACATGGCTGACCAGTAAAATAATCGCCATTAACAACGCCCGTACTTTTAATATCATCTGTACCCCTCCATTTTATAGCAAAACAAAAACAACCCCTGAATATAGAGGTTGTTGTTTTGGAATATTTTTACAATTAAAAGAATATAGCTTCGCTAAGGATACTATTATTTTATCTCGACTTTGGATAACCGTCAATCCCCTAATTTGGATAATTGTTCATAAATACTGGTTACGTTCCTAACCCAATTTGAACCGGTAGCATATACCCCGTTTGGATTTTCAGGATCGCTCAACCATGCGATAGGACTAACTGCAGATGGTTTCCCCCTCGAAAGCTTTACTATCGTCTTGGCTGCAATTATAGCAGCGTCCTTAGTGGTTAATTCAGCTCCCTTCCCCTCTTTCCAGCTTCCAAAGACATTCCAGGGATTCTTCACAATCTTATCCGCATACTTATTGCTTTTTGGAACAAAAGATTGTTCTGCTCCAGTGATAGCAATTAGCAAATAAGGATCAATTCCTTGAGCTTTTGCCGCATCATCAATCATGGTTAATATCTCTTTTGTAGCCAACATTGAATTTCGTTTGCCTAACCATTCAAGTAATACAGGTATATCCAAAGGGCGGTAAACCAATATATCGGATGATTCTTCATAACCGAAATAAACCAGCGGATTCACAGGCTCTCCATTTACCCGTACTTCAAAGTGCAAATGCGGTCCCGTTGAACCGCCAGTATTCCCCGACTCTGCAATCTCTTCCCCTGCCTTTACCGTTTGTCCTGATTCCACCTTAACCTTATTCAGATGATAGTACCGCGTCTCCATACCGCCATCATGTTGAATCATAACCGCATTACCTGCGGTGCCTAAGTAGTCAGCAAAGATCACTTTACCGGATTTCGCAGCATAAACAGGTGTACCAATCGGTACTCCAATATCAACGCCCGCGTGCAGTTTTATTAGTCCTGTGATTGGATGAACTCGGCTTCCAAAAGTTGATGTGATCTTACTTCCCTCTGTTGGCCAAACTATTTCCCCAATAACTGGAGACCAGCCAACTAGAGGATCTCCTTCGCCATCACCATCAGAAAGATATGAAAGCCAGTATTCTAAAAGAAAGTCCTGATCTTCTACTCTCTTTGCACCATGAGCAATAAGGATTTCTCTTAATGGCTCCCAATCTTCGCTGTACATCGGTTCAATCCGTTGTAATTTGTCTTGGGTTACAGTTGTCGTCAGATCACCGCATGGAGATGGGGAAGTTTCAGTTGTTGTTTCTGAATCATAAGTATAGACATAATCATTTTGAATCGTCTCTGCCTTTTTCAGAAGAAGAACGGGCTGACGTTCAGTCACTGTTGACTTTTCGTACGTAACCTCACCATCCTCATCTTCATTTCGAAGACAAACCTCTTTCACCGTAACAATCTCAGAACTTTTCCATGTGAACTTGGGGCGTACTTCTTTAAAAGTCTCCTCTGGTTTCAGCACTACTTCCTTGACGTTTTCATCTAAAAATGTGTTAAAAAAAGATGGATCGTTGAGTGAACGATCCACCTGAGCCAGCCACTGCCAATTCAATGCATAGGTTTGGACTTGAGATTCTTGCTCTGCTGTTAACTCTTCATGCCAGCGGTCAGCAATAGCCTGATACTCATCAAACAACTGTTCATCTGAGTCTTCTTTGGTACCATAGAAAAAACCAGATGTACGATCCTTGATTGTATCGAACGTCCCTATCACTGACTGCTTCGGAAGCTCAAAGATCATAAAATAGAGCAAAAACAGCAGTAGTGCAATCCCTCCAATAGCCAGTACATAAGGAAGGATAGCTTTCAATATCGGCTTTAATGCTTTGTTAAGGAGTACTCGTCCTCCTTGCTTTAGCATTTTTTCAATATCCATTCTTTCCCCCTAAACATAATAATTATAGTGCTTACCTCCAGTTGATGGAGACTTATCAGGCCCTGATTTTGGAGACGGAATATTTTCTCTTGAAGATGAATTTACAGTTTCACCATTCGCATTCTTGATTTTATTGGCATCCATGACCCCTCCTGTGACTTCTCCACCATCTGAAATAATGTTACCTTTAAAATTTTCACCGTTGGTTCTAACACCCCGGTTTACGGCAACATTTCCAGAAGCACTTCCGGATCCACGAGCACGAGTCGGCTCAGTCTCAGCAAAGTTGGACTTACCCTGTGTCTTTGTTCTATCCCCATCAAACTTCCCGCCATTTATAGCTATACCTTCGTTGATAACACCTACACCTTTTGCTTTTGTTCTAAAGGGCTGTTCAGGCTGTTCAGTTACAACAGTTAGCGAACGTTGCATAGGCTTTTCTTCATACGGCTGATCGGTCACAAGTATGGGTTCCTCTATAGCTTCCTCTCTACCGCTGTTAACCCAATCTGCGACCTTCTGTGCACCGGAGTAAGTTTTCTTGCCTAACCACATACCGCCTTTTCCTACCAACTGAGCACTTTTTCCAACTCCTCCTCCAACAGCCCCACCTACAAATGCTCCTTCTAATGGCTTACCCGCCATTAATCCAACTGTGGCTCCTAAAGCGGCCCCAACGCCTTTTGCTCCTTGATTTAGAGCAAATCCAGCAGCCTTCTTACTTATATTCGTCGCCCTATTTCTGAAACTCGGCTTTGCACCAGACATTACCCTAGATGATGAGCCGCTAGAAACAGCTCCTGCTGTACCAGCGGACGCAACATCACCAGAAGACGTATCGCCCATCAATTCAGATGAGCCGCCACCAGCCGACTGTGCTTTTCCCGATTTCTTTCCAGAAAACATTTTACCCATTGCAAGTAACGTACCAAAACCTAATGCTCGACCCATTTTGGTATCTGGTTGCTCTGTTCCCAAGAGACGTTGAACAAGATTTTGTATGGAGGAAAAGCCAAATAAGTACGCCACAATCACCCAATTAGATACACCATCGCTACTAAAATAGAGCAAGAAAAAAAATAGCCCTAATGCCAAAGCATGGGCAACGGGCAATATCATATTGGCAACAAATTGATCCCACCATGTTTGCAAAGCGTTGCGATAACGAGGAAACAAGGTCAACATACAGCATGCAACAAACGTTACTAGTAGGATCATTAGATTAATAGATCGCATGGTATAGTCATAGTTTAGTTTTGCTGTCATAAGCGCAGCCATCAGAACCAAAATGGAAACGATAAATCCCCGATAGCTAACCATATCATCATACCCAGCTTCACCTGTCCCCCAAATCGTATTGAGGAAGAGTCCTGGCTGAAGTCCGTAATCGACCATAACCGCCCAGATTAAATCCGTAAACCAGCTAACAATCGTAGCAACGAACTTCCACAAATACACACCAAATCTTAAAGATATTAGTCCAACAACAAAGGCTGTTGCATAATCTTTGGCCTTTGTTCTGCCTTCTCCAGTGTATCCGTGCCAGAGAAGTAAAAAAGCCATCAGTATAAGAGCAATAAAAATAGGATACGGTATAAAACGTTCCAAAGCAGTATAGATCGCGTCTATCGCATCCATCATTCCCTCGGAAAATACTCCAAGGTATAAACTTGATCGAAGGTCTTCCGTACCCCCCTGCAAGAACCCATCATTGGATGTTTCGGGATTTTTGCCGAATACCAGCAAAGTTACATCTTTCATATTAAATTTTTTTATCAAAAAATTAGCCGCTCCAATGAGGACATCAGAAAGGGTTCGCTCCATCAATCCCGGCTTGTTATCCTCGTCCGAATAATATTCCTCGACTTGCTTACCTATAATACCCTTTTCTTCGGCTGCAAAGGCAGGAGTTGCAAGGGCAAAACTGTGAACCAGCATTAGAAATAAACACGAAATGATCGTAATGCGGCGCAAGCTTATTCTCTCCCTTCCTATGCTGTTCCCTCAGCCCTAGTTCTTTCCTTGATATATCGTTTACGCTCCGCGTATAACGGATCGTTCGGGTCTGTGGTAAACAACATATGCTCATATGGGGATGCATCTACATGTACGATAGCCGATTGATTATCAACTTTGACGAGCATATCTCCCTTGCGAGCTTGATAAACAAGGAAGTCGGCTTCTCCTTCAGTTAACGCTAGTTTTCCGCGCACAGCATCAATATCCAGCGCCTCCTGAATGCCGATAATCTTAATCGGGCTGTTTTTAATGGCAGCCATTCCAGCTTGAGAGCGAGTAAACACCTCCAACCCCTGAGTAACAGGAACAATCCCTGTATTAGTGGCGCGTCCTTCACGAAACGCACTTTCTGCCCAAACAGCTCCAAAATCTTCGTCAAGAAATATATTCTGGCATTCTTCAATGATGAGGAGTTTCTTAACCTCTGGATGTTTCTTCGCCCAGCGTTCCATCATCCAGCGTTCAGTAACAAATAAACCGATAGGACGCATGATTTCTGGATCAAGGCGATTAATCGCAAAACCAAAGATTGGTGCATTCTTCAGTTCTACTGTAGAAGGACCATCAAAAATAGCGTATGAACTCATTTCACCCTTGCGGGTAAATGGTTGTAATAACTCACTCGCCTTTCTAATGGCTTCGCTTTTATGATTGCTCATCTTATCATACAGCCCAACTAGTTCAGGCATTGCTTTTCTTACTTTCCCAGTCCGAAAAATGCCATCTTGTACAATCTGATCCGTCGTGTACAGACTCTCAGGGTCTGTAGTTATCTCGTACTCCGCATACTGCTGTCTTATAGCTCGACCAATAAATACTTTCACTTCGCCGGTTAATACACTTCGGTCATAAACAGAAATCATTTTAAAGACTAATGCCTGTACAGAATTCGCCGCTTCTTCGATATCAACAAATCTTGTCCCGTCTGCAAGTTCTGTAATGTCAACATCATATGGATTGATACGATGCTTAGAATGCTCGTGGAGTTCAATAAATGGGCAGCCCAAAGCACGAAGAAAGTCGCCGTACTCTCCCTTCCAATCAATAATTCCAATTTGCCTTCTTAGATGTGAGGAACGATGTGTAACTAACATGGTCACAAACGTTTTCCCGGCACCAGAACGTCCAATGATGCACATATTATAATTCGCTAGTTCTGGATGCCAGTTGTCCAGCCACACCGGACGTCCCATACGATCTTTACCAATTACAACACCACTACGATGATTTAAGCTACCTCCACCCCATGGAAAAAGATCAGCCACGTTAGAGCTTTCCAATGATAGAATGTGCTCTTTTTGAACTGCCGTAGCTTCGGCAGTAGGTAATACGGATTGCAGCGCTGCAAGTTGTTGACCATCGGCTGATCGGAGATAGATCGACTTCCCAGCAAAGCGCTGAACAAGTGAGCGACACAGTTTCATGAGTTCTTTCCATTCAGGGGCGCTGACGATTACCTGAATAGACACTCGAAAACTTCGTTCAACATTCAATCGAATGCGTTTTTGTCGCTCTTTCAAGTCTGCAATTTCGTCTCTCATGGCATCAATCTTACGAACATCTTTTTCATCAGCCAAATCTGATAACAATCCTGCTATCCGTCTGCCGATCTCATCTAGTTCTCGATCATTTGATGACGGCTGAACATGGATCGCTAAGTCCACATCCCCTTTACCATGATCTGCTCGAATTAAGGAATCCAGCATCCCTGCCCAGGTATTGCCCGAAGAAATCTCAGCATAAAAACTACGAAAATATCGAGTTGGTGTAATTGTTCCACCGACTTCTACCGCATAGTCATCAAGCTTAATTTGGTTAGCACTTTTATCTTTCGGAATTGTTTCTCTAATAAATGAAGGGGCAGCGAAGTCAGCTCCACTAGCTTTCCCGGTATCAAGATGAGACTGGGTTTCATTTCCCAGCCCCTCACCTTTTTTATTCCTTTTTATAAAATTGAACACTTCCATTCCACCTTCTTATACCGCTAATTTATCTCCACAAACTTTACATGTACGGACAAGCTGACCGCTTAAATAGCTCAGTGAAAATCTTACACTCCCACAAGGACAAACTCCGGGCCTACTTGGAACTTGATCAATTTCATTTTGCCTGACCTTTTTAACGGCATCTGACCAGGTTCCTTTACGCATTTTGCAACTCTTCCTGTGTTAAAGAGTGCTTTGATCTTTTGAATGAATCTGATCGTATTGCATCAATCATCCGCGCTTGTGGAGCCAGCTCACGTTGTAAGGTTTGGTAGGTATAGTTCCATATTCCCGCCTTATCCAGACGCTGATATCGCATTCCTACTTGTTCACAGAAGCCATATAAGATGTTCTCTACCTCTTCTAATACTTGCAATGCCAGATCAGATTGCTCTTCTTCCGATAAGTTATTTTTCTTAGGAGCGGCTTTGTCCAAAATCGCATTCATTCTCCCTGCCCCTGCCACACCTGTCTCTGCCTTCAAAGGGTCGTATTCAAAAATAATATATCCGTGATAATTTCTGATCGTGCCTTGATCCAAACTCTCTATCAAATATTGTCTTACCAATCCTCCCGTTTTCTTCAGGTCAGGATATTCATCAGGAAGCTCTTGAACCGATTGTCCGTAAGCATCCGTATAATCCTTCATCTCAAACAGTTGGGATTGCGTGATAAATGTAACCGGTAATGAGATCGTGTTAATGAGGCCAAGAAAGTTAAGCCATACAGCTTTGTTTTCCTCAATCGAGGCATTATCCAGATTAATAGGTTCGACTTCAACTACTAAGCGATATTTATTGCCGTTTTGAGCAAGCCCATCCCATGTGATATTGGATTTATTCGCTCCGATTAGTTCCTGAACGGTAAGTGGTTTCTCTTTTTTTTGATAGTTCATAAAATAGAGCACTGCTGCCGCTAAAGCTAAAATGAGCATCAGGACCATATCATGCTCCTCCTTTCTTGTACAAATATCTTCTTCGACGCAATCTCAGTCGAAGTATCAGATAATAATATTTCCATACCGGGAGGTTAGTCCCGGTATGTTTGAAATAGCAAAGATACATGCAGAATAAGAACGGTATAGAATAGTGGAGCCTTGAATAGAACCAGTCTGTCCCAATGCGCGGAACCACCTTGGACATTTGAACAGACAAATACCCTCCAACTGTCCACCATGCCGCTTGACTGAGACTTAGGCCAATGCCAAAGATTGTAATGAACTTTTCTTTGATCGCACTTTTGTACGGTATCGGATGATATTGTCCCCACATAGCCAATTCCTCACAGTTTGGATAGGTCTATGCCAAATAATTTGAAGACCGCGCCCAAGATATCTTCTGTCCAAAACGACAAAACTAAGAAAGCAAGGAAAAACACAATTTTCCCTTTCGTCTCTCTTAAAGTGTCCGGGGAAAAACCTGCCCGGAAATAGCTGATAGCAAGCCACAGCCCGAAGATAATTGTGAGTGTCACAAAAATGCGCCGCGCCATATCAACCCCCGCAGTGGTTGATTCATCTACCTTTTTCTCCAAATTAGATACTTCGCTACCTTGGCTACCCTGAATTCTCTCCTTGATGCTCTGTGCATGTACTGAATTCTGAAGAGGGGTAGCACTGAACATAAACAATAAACCTGCCATCATAACAACTAAAATCTGCTTTAACCTTTTCAAGTGAATGACCTCCCTATTTGCATACTCCTACTCGTTTGTCTTTCCGGAACTCACTTACCGACCACGCAATACCATACTTTTTGCTAATCCAACCTGCAAACATGCAATCCCCTCCCTTCATATGTTCTCGATAAAAGCAAAAAAGCTCCCACAACAGTGTGTAGAAGCTTTTGATTATATTAAGCGATATAAAAATGACTATAACCACCTAGTACCATCCATGCTCCCCAAGCGGCAATTGCAATAGTCTCAACAAAAACAGGTGGGATTCCAAATAACGGAACACCACATTTCCAACGATGCGGCCATAGCAAGGCAACTTTGCCTGTTATTACATCCAACATCAGATGGGATACGTAACCAATTAAAAAAGGCCATTGCCAGCTTGAATGAATGCTAAGCAATAACCATACACAAATTCCAAAAATGATGCTGTGTGTCAATGTTCTCTTTCCAAAAGTAGCCTCTATGACACTCGGCAAAACAGGAATAAAACGCCCTAGTAAGCTGTTCTGACGATCTATATCCGGCAATAAGGATGATACCGCTACAACGGCAAGCTGGGCTGGAGAGTGGATGCCAAGCACCATTGCGGCAGTCACTCCACCAACTAGATGAGAAGCCCCATTCATACCGCTACACCCTCTGCCATCATCTGCAAGAATGCTTCAACCACTCTTGGATCAAACGCCTCTCCACTTTGTTCTTTAATATAATCTAGCGCTTTATCTACAGGCCACGCTGCCTTGTACGGCCTATTTGAACATAGGGCATCAAATACATCACATACCGCAACAATACGACCATACAGCGGGATTTCTTCGCCCATAAGACCGTGAGGATATCCTTGTCCGTCCCAACGCTCATGATGTGAAGCGACAATCTCCCTCGCCGCTTCAATCTCTTCGCCTGTATGTACAGATAGAATGGATAATCCGTACTCTACATGCCGTTGCATCAACTTACGTTCCTCTTCATTAAATTTTTCTTGTGAATCCAATAAGTACGTAGGAATAGCTATTTTACCAATGTCATGGTACAAAGCTCCCTGACCAATAAGGGAAACCTCATGTTCACCTAACCCCAACTGACGAGCCAGTGACATTGAAAGATGACTGACTCGTCTGGCATGATCACGATCAAGCATATTAAGCACGTTTTCTAAAATCAATCTTCTTCCCCCTCGAACAACTGTTTCAATTCATTTTCAAACCACTTGGCAGCCTCGCTTCCGGTATCCAAGAGCTTTTGTACAGATACCAATAGTCGTTGAGCCTTCTTTTGTTCCTGATCTTCATCTTGCTTAACAATGTTATTGGCTCCTTCCTGTTCTAAAATGACCTTGCGCAAATCCCTTGTACTCAGGGCTTCGTCATTTGCCTTCATCAATAAGGCAGCCGGTTCGCTTGAATGGCTAGCTACCCGATGGTGATACCAACTGAGTGAAGGGATACGAGATTCTGGAGTTGGGAATGTACGGTACACATGAACAAGTTCACGAATTTGCGCAGGGCTGATTCCAATTTGCGAAGACAAGAATTTTTGCTTGGCTCCAGCAGCTAGCATTGCATCCAGAAGCTGCCCTTTAGCAAACCTCGTTTCCTGTTCCTGTTCATCGATCTGAATATAGGCTTGCAGTAGTTCCTCTATTTTGGGCTGGGGAGCAAGCTGAGCTGGAGGCGGCTGATAGCTCAGTTTCAAGATATCCGCCACTTCCTCTGGTGTCAGCCCTTCACGTTTAGCGACGATTGTAATTAATTCATTTCTGTCCAAATTTCCGTCATGAAACAATCGGCGATGCCAACCACACAAATGAATCAGATTCTCCCTGCGATCATCTCCCCCAGATCCACGAGTGCGGATATGATGTGGCTCCCCCTCTGCTGGATGACTACAACGTTCTCCAGTAGCAGAGTCAATGTACTCACAGGTATGTCCAGATTCCTCACGTATGGTCTGGATGTTTTCTCTACTGCGAATTCGTTCAGACTTTGTTAATGTATTCATATGAACGATTCCTCCAGGCTATTTATTGAGTTAATGACAATATTGGAGAAGAGCGGCGCAAATCTATGGCCTGTAGCGCCACAAGGTATAGCTCTCTATCCCAAGAGCACAGACCCACGGATAAATCAAAATCACGACCATTCCAAAGGTTCAGGCCAAGCTCCAACAAGCATCTAGTTTGTCCGGTAAGCGGAGCTGTATCACCAGTTGTTTCCCCGCAATCTCTTCGTATGACAAAATTACACGGGTCAACTAAATAATCAAAATACCAGTCAAATGGCCCATGTACTTGTTTTTCCAAAGCGAAACATTTGAAAATTTCAGGATATGCTCCGATGTAACAAGCAGCGCAATAATCTCTTGCCTTTTTTACGTCAGGAAATTTCGCTGCAATACGTTGAAAATTAATTTTGTGTTGTTCGTTAGCAAAGTACATCCTTCCCACCCCTTTCCACTTTCCAGAAAGTTTGTCATTGATCAATGGCTCTCAGACTCGACAATTAGCTTCATGGCAGTTCTCTGCTTTCCTTCAATCATCACATCCACAAAAGCAGGGATACAAGTCAGATTGATACCTTGGGATGATACATACCCCCCTAGCTACAGCTACAGCTTTAAGCGCCTGGTTGACAGCTGCTGCACCAACGGCTTGTAATTCCAGCTTCACCTTTCCATCGCGGATGCCACCAGCCACAGCACCAGCTAGTGCATTTACCGAAGATTTTGAAGACACTTTAAATACATTTTCAGACATATTAAGTTCCTCCATTTGACTTTTTTAGAGTTTCCTCACTCTCTATAAAATACAAAAAGCCTCTGACCTGATTAACCAGTCAAAGGCTACCTAATTGTATTACATTAAATTTTCGAAACACTAATTTGATCAAATATGATATAATAATACTACTAATTATTTCTTTTTCCAGGCTCCGCTCCCGGAGTCCGTCTTGGTCTTGGTCCATAGTGATATCCCAGCGAAAATCATTAAAAAGGGAGTGGTTGTTATGAAAGAAATGTTTACGAGTCTCAAAGGTATCCTGATAGTTCTTCAAGTCATCACATTGTTCGTCAACATTGCAATCTTTAGTAACTCCATCGCTGGGGTGCCTGGAAAAGGAAGTAATTAACTGCTGAGTTAAATGTGTCATCAGTGCAAAAATAGGCTTTTAGATATTGGGCTGATAGGACTAGGGAGGGGATTGCTCCATATCTGCCTGAAACCACCATGCCTGCTCAGCGCTCCCCGTTCCTCCCCCTAGTGCCCCTCAGCCCATTCGCCAAAAGTGACACTCACCACAGCCGGTGCTTCAAAGACTGTTCATAGTGCGCACGCGCATGCTCTGAGATTTAAGGATCATCCTCCTCAACTTCAATCTCTTCCCATGTATAACTCACATTCTCCTTGATCCATTTTTGCACAGCTTCATCCAACGACGTCCTGACCTCTGTTTCTGTTGAGTTTGACGCTTCCCATGATATTTGCAGATCAACATCGTATGTATCTTCATCTAGCTCACCAAAGATAAATTGAATACGCACATCTTTTGTGATTATCATTCATCGTCTCCTTTTAGCAACTTAGCCCCTGAAATCCATGGTCACTGTAATTTATATAGATTAAGAAAGAAGACCACCCGCTGAAGTCAGGAAACCCTTGATACATAAGCATTTTTCAGCATTTTGGGGTGTCACCTTTTCGTGACACATGTGTCTCCTTTTGGTGACACCCCCTACTCACAGAACGCCTGCTTTTTGAATGATAATTATTTGATCCGCTTACTTTTTTGCATTTCCAAAAATTTTTTCCTCTTAACCAACTTCCCATATTGTCCATGCGGATCAACAACGGCTTTGATCGGCAATTTCACACCAGCCTTTTCCAAAACGTTGTAATGAATCATCAGTTGAACAATCCCGCTTTGAAGTTTATTTTTGTCTCCACAGCATATAATCTCTGGATTCAAGAAAAATGGCCGCCTTGTGACATGGCGGCCGTGAATTTTAAGTTCATGAATATTGGCAAACTCAAACATAATCCCCTTCTTAATTAAATCAGAAATCATCTCACTTGTCTTTTGCCGACTTCGCTTCAGATACGTTGCAATCTCCGACACGGAACAATATTGCCCCGATGTAGGATCAACAATAGCATTAACGTTCATTTTAAGCATAGGAGCCAGTGTAAAGATGAAGCTAAACTCAGCACTAGTTAAATATTGAGTCTGACATAAATAGGCTATATTTTCATCAATGGTTTGAGAGAATCTTGTTTGATTTACTGCTCTCTGCCTTTTGCGTACAATCATGAACCCTTGTTCATTGGCTTTGGCCTCTTCATCATTGACCTTACCTAGATCAATCTCAGTTCGCCTTTTCGCCTTCAATTCTGCCTGTTGAAGTGTCTGCTTTAACGCCCCAATCTTATCCATATACCTTCCTCTGCCCTGTAGGAATACTCTGCATATTACTCTCAATCCGCTCCCTTAGTGCTGTATTACGCTGTACCATCTTGTTGTTGCTTATAGCCTTACTAAGTGCCTTACGAGTTCCAATCATGACACAGACATCCTCAGCTCTCGTCAGGCCAGTATAGATCAGATTTCGAGCCAACATAACGTAATGGCTGGTAGAGACAGGCATAATAACTACAGGGGCTTGTCCACCTTGAGCCTTGTGTATGGTAATGGCATAGGCCAAGAGTAAGTCTTTTAATTCATGCTTACTATAGACCACTACTTTTCCTTGAAAATCACAGGCAAGCCCTATTTCATCCGTCAACTCGCCTTCTTCATCCTTTACTAAGGCTGTACCTATGACAACGCCAATATCACCATTTAAAACCTTTTTCTTATAGTCATTACGAATCTGAATAACCTTATCTCCTTGACGATATATACGCCCAACGGTCTTCATCTCGGCTTTATCTAATGCCGGAGGATTCACCGCCGCTTGGAGTGCATTATTCAGTTCCTCAGTGCCAATTACACCTTTCTTCATTGGGCTGAGAACTAGAATATCCTCTAACTTATGCCCCTTGTCCAAAAATCTCAGCACACTGAGCACAACCAGATGAGCAATCCGTTCAGGCTCAGGCTGCTCGATGAAAAAGAAATCGTCTTTATTTTTATCAATGACGACCTGTTCTCCATTATTTATGCGATGAGCATTCATAATGATTTGACTTTCTTGCGCCTGACGGAATATCTCTGTTAAACGAACATGAGGTATTCCTGCTGTAATCATGTCGTGCAGGACATTACCCGGCCCCACAGATGGGAGCTGATCGGTGTCTCCTATAAGGACCACTTTTGTATTTGGCCCGATTGCCTGAAATAGATGATAAGCCAATTGCAAGTCCTTCATCGACACTTCATCCGTGAAAATCAGGTCAAACGGCAACGGCATATCATCCCCATACTCTGGTTCTGCTCCTGGTCGGAAGCCAAGCATCATGTGAATAGTAGAAGAGATCATTCCCGTCAGTTCTCCAAGCTTACGAGCTGCACGGCCTGTAGGAGCACATAGCCCAACGGATGCTTCGGGATAGTGCTTTTTATATATGTCGATCATAGCCTTTACCACAGTTGTTTTGCCTGTGCCTGGATTTCCTGTAACAATTAGAATCTGCTGACGAAACATTTCTCTAATGGCTTCACGTTGCTTATCAGCCAAAACTATACCATGCTTCATCTGATACTGTTTGATTGAATTTTCTATAGAAGGCATAGCTCCGCCACTCCGGGTTGCCATGCAAGCCAGCTTATGAGCAAGTTTATTCTCATAGATATACAGGTGCTTCGGATAAATCTTATCTTCTTCCCATATTACTTGTTCATGAGCTGCCATTAACTGAAGTTCTGTTTCAATATCCTGTTCTGAAACGCCACTTAAAAGCTCTTTAGTCCGATCAATTAGATCCTGTTCAAAGACAAAGCAGTGACCACCCTTATAGCATGTCTCGTTAAGAACATGCTGTAACGCTGCATTTAAGCGATATGGCGAGTCTGTACTAATGCCTATTGTCATAGCTATCTCATCAGCCTTAAGAAACCCGATTAGATGAATCTCCGTGAGTCGATATGGATTACGCCGCACAATATCAACACACTCGTTCCCCCATTGCTTATACATTTTCGTTATAGTATCCGCAGAAATTCCGTAGGGCAACAGCGTCATCATAATCTGCTGAATTTCAAAATTGCTTTTAATGCTATCTGCAATTTTCACTGCACTTTTCGTGCCAATCCCCTTAATACCCATTAGACAAGCGGCACCTTCATGCATAATCCGTTCAAGCGTCTGATCACCAAGCTTCTGAACAATCAGCTCAGCCGTCTTCTTCCCGCATCCCTTCACAAATTTTGAACTGAGGAAGTAAACAATTTGATCTTTGGTTTTAGGTAGGGGCCGCTCCCAATGATCTACAGCAAATTGCAATCCATATTTCGGATGAGTCTCCCACTTACCAAAAACAGCAACTCGTTCGCCCTTATTAACTCCATACAGATTACCTTTGATAGCAAACGGCTCACCACCGTCTTCCGGTTGCCAACGAGCTATACCGAAGTTGTTCTCCTCGCTCAAGCTGCCGTTACGCGGATGAATAAAGTACACCACATGGCCTGTGCTCGTTTCTAGTAATGGTGCTTCCATCAGCTAACACCTGGCTCACGAAGATATTTAAACAATAAAGTTATCAATGATCGCGGTGATTGCAGCCATTTGCTTTGAAGATCAACAGAGTATATAATTTTGTCCAAAAAGGTTCTTGGAAAACTCACAATTTCTTTGTTATTTCTTACAAATGCTCGCACCCTTTCAGCCATTCGGTTCTTATGTTGCTGAATGCTTTTCAGTTCCCTTGCCACTACTCCAACCGGCTCTTCAGCCCCCTTTTCAAGCTGTTGTATCGCACTCATTGTGAGTTTGTGGATGGCTGAAATTGCAACATCCAAAGCTTTTAGTGCTTGTACGCGCTCTTCCTTAGTCTTGGCCATATTGACCTCATGCAGAGCATTCTTCATATTTTTCTCAACTTCATCGACTTGAACCTTTTCTTCCGTAGATCCAGGTGCCTCTTGTTCTTGAATAGGCACTGCAACTTCAACTTGTTGTTCCTCTGGCTCAAGCCCTAACATCTTTTGAAACTCTTCGGCTCCGATAACTTGTCCAGAGCCAGTAAATTGTTTTATTACTCCGGGGATACTCTTGATGAGATGCCACACATCGGCAGGTAAATGCGCCGAGCAATTATTTTCATCGACTGAGTAATTCATTTCAATAAAAATATAACCGGGCATAATAGCACGTTTAATCTCTTTTCCAAGCTTTCCCTGACCGAGCAATCGTCGAGTAGTTGTTGTAAATGTATGTACTGCCTTGATCCAATTTTGAGCGGATTCATTTCGAGCAAACGCCCACTCCATCAGCTTTTTAACATTGTTCTCTTTACCAGTCATAACCTGTATTGCAAATGCAGCTCCCATCAGAGTACCTCCTTCATCGTTTTACTCACTACATAGCTTTTTCTTGCTTTGCTTTTCGGCTAGCTTGAATCTCAGCAGCGTATTTGATATTTAAAGCTGCCAGCATTTTGTGCAGCTTATTCCAAGCTTTTTCAGATAAACCAGGGTTATATGGTTTTGAGATTTGCATTCTAATAATCGCCTCCAACAAAGTTTCTATAAAGAATACTTTTTTGAAATTATGTTTTCATTTAGTTTACTTTTGAGGTAAAAAAATATCATCAGGATACATATTAAAAAATGCTGCTATTTTTACTGCAAGATCATAGTAAAGTTTCCTTTTACCGTTCTCGATTTGCCAGTAGTAAACCTTACTTATCCCTACAGCATCAGCGACTTCCTGACAAGTTTTATTATTATTTTTTCTTATTTGCTTTAAAGTCAAGAGCACTATGCAGCACCTCCTTGAATAAACCATTAGTGAACTATACCCAGTATATGTTAGCGTTTAGTGAATTGTCAATGAATAATTTCTATTTAGTTAACTACATTGAAGTTAGCCGCTTGTTAACTTATTATTAAGTTAATTGAACTTGTTCTGGAGTGATTAAATTGTCTTTTCCCTATCGTTTAAAGCAACTTAGAAA
The DNA here is from genome assembly GCF_900021165.1 of Paenibacillus phocaeensis. GTDB lineage: Bacteria > Bacillota > Bacilli > Paenibacillales > Paenibacillaceae > Fontibacillus > Fontibacillus phocaensis. Next base: position 140,298 of record NZ_FCOQ01000034.1, read on the forward strand.
AGAGCATAAGTGGACACAAGAAGAGCTAGGTGCAAAACTGAACCTAACTAAAGTTTCCATTTCAGGTTATGAAAATGGAAATAGAACTCCTGACATGGACACCCTCATAAAAATATCAAACGTCTTTAATGTGTCTATCGATTATCTCGTAGGAAAATCAGATGTACGTTCTGTTGATTCACCCATTATTTCCGGACAAGTCTTGAAGAATTCAATCACTAATTCTACAAAACCACCACTTCTTGAACAAATTTTTTTCGATGGTTTTTTAGAGGCTTCAAACGAAGAAAAGGAAGAAATTATTCGCTACTGGCATGAAGAAATCAAAAAGAAAAAGAAAGTACCTCCTACAGAAAAAGACACTGACGAATCCGCTTGGGATTTGAAAGATAAATAATTCTATAGCCCTTTAGGGCTTTTCTTTTACAGTTTAAACAGAACATACGTTCCGTTTAAACGTGTTTTCAAAGCTTAGAACACCATAATCACCAAGAAAAAGGACGATGTTTCATGAACTTAAACTTAGAGCAGCAAGTGAATAAACTCTTGAATTATCTCAATATCCACTACCCACACGAAATCGACATCGAAGCCATCGCTTATGCTTGTAAAGCCGAAGTCTTTCCAACTTCAATCCGCAGTCATTGTATCGCCCATCCCACAAAAATAGGATGGAGCGGTTTATATATCAACGATCAGTTATCTCTGCCTGAATGGCGACAGACCGTAGCCCATGAGTTGTGTCATCATGTTCTACATGTAGCCTCCCACTTAGAAATATCGAACTTACATATCCAGCGCCACGAAATACAAGCAGCACATTTCGCAGAGTATCTGCTTGTACCCCTTCACATGATCAATCATGACGATATTGCACACATCAATTACCTTGATGAAGGTATTCGCTGGATTGCTGAAGAATTTGTCGTTCCACTCGACTTAGCCAAAAATAGATGGGAAGCCTGGAATGCACAAAACATTAATGTTTAAGGAAGCGATGTATAAATGCGTGTTGCTATCTATATTCGTGTATCAACAGACATGCAAGCAGAAGAAGGTTTTAGCATTGAGGGGCAACGTAGTCGTTTAATCAGCTTTGCAGAATCACAGGATTGGGTCATACACGACTTTTACGTTGATGATGGCTATTCAGCAAAAGACTTAAAACGCCCAGATATGCAGCGTATGTTGGAAGATATGGAGAAGAAACTGTTTGATGTTGTTCTCGTTTACAAACTCGACCGCCTTACTCGTTCCGTAGGCGACCTACACTCCCTACTTAAAACATTTGATCTTTATGGCGTGAAGTTTAAGAGCGCTACAGAGATTTTTGAGACGACGACAGCAATGGGGAGGTTCTTTATCACCCTTGTCGGTGCAATGGCTGAGTGGGAGCGTGGGACGATCTCAGAGCGTGTACGCTTCGGAGTCGAGCAAATGGTTGCGGAGGGGCGACGTCCAGGTGGCGTAGTGCCCTATGGATACACGCAGGACGAGCAACTCATTCCTGAAGAGGCTGCACTGATTCGTGAAGTCAGAGATTTGTATATGAGTGGTAAAGGTTATAAATCTGTGGCTATGATTATGAATCGCTCGGGTAAGCTTCGAAGAGGGCGAGAGTGGACTGATGCTACCGTTGCCTACACATTAGAGAACCCATATTACGCAGGTATCATTAGGATTGGTTCAAAGACCCCTGCTGGTACATACGTTAACAGCAAACGAGATGAGAGGGTAAAGTGCGTATATGGTAAAGGATCACATGAACCTATTTTTACTCAAGAGGAGTATGAAGAACTCAAGAAATACATGAAACGGAAATCTCAAGGCGGATTCAGCAAAGTTGGTGAATACTGGTTTAGTGGCGTTTTACGTTGTGGTCGTTGTGGAGCAGCTATGTTTGGACGATTGACAACAAAAAGAACAACAACCAAAGGGATTGTCCGTACTCAATACTATATTTGCTCTAACCGTCATCACAGTAAGACGTGTGATCTCCCTATCTTTCGCCAGACACACATCGAACATTTGGTGTTCCAGTACATTAATCAAATTCAAGAAGATATGGAAAAACTTAATGAAGAGGCTATGAAAATATTTGCTGATGAAGGAAAAAAGAAAAGTGCAATCGACAGCGCCAAACGCGAGCTTTCAAAGGTAGCTGAACGTAGGGAAAAGTGGCAGTACATGTTTGTTGAAGGCTTGATTGGGAAGCAGGAAATCCGTAAGAGAATGGCTGAAGAGGATAAGCGTGAGAAGGAGATTCGCCAACGGATTGCACAAGAACAAAAGGCTTTTTCTGGCATACCTCGAATTGAAGAACTGGTTGGACTAGCAGAAGGCTGGGCGTATTTCGATGATCAAGAGAAAAAAGAAATTATTCATACTGTCTTTGATAAGATTGTAGTAAACACCGACTTACGAAAAATTAAAGGTGTGAAAAACAAGTTTTTTGATGCTTACATCCAAGAGATCTCGTTCAACTAACGACTCCATGTCTAATTCACTACCACAATACCCACGATGGACTGCCGTCATGGCCGGTATTCATCGCCTGCAGCATATCCAGCGCTTCTGCCCCCCGCACCTCCCCGACAACAATCCGATTGGGCCGCATCCGCAACGAGGATCGGATCAGGTCGCGCACGGTAATTTCGCCCTTCCCTTCCGTATTGGCATTCCGGGTTTCCAGCGACACCAGATTAGGCACCGTGACGATCTGCAGCTCGGCCGAATCCTCAATCGTGATCACCCTCTCGTCGGGGGGAATGAACTGGGATAAGGCGTTCAGGAACGTTGTTTTCCCCGAGCCCGTCCCGCCGCTGATAAAGATGTTGTATTTGCTCCGCACCAGCCGTTGCAGCAAATCTGCCGCTTCCTCGCTGATGGAGCCGATCGCTACCAGTTGCTCCATCGTCAGCGGACGTTCCGGAAATTTGCGGATCGTTATCGTCGGTCCCTTCAAAGCGATGGGAGGCAATACGATATTAACCCGCGAGCCGTCCCGAAGCCGGGCGTCCACGATGGGCGACGATTCGTTCACCACCCGGTTCACGCCGGACACGATCGATTGGATGATATCCTCCAGGCGTTCCCGGGATTCGAAGCGAACGGGCATTTGCTGAACCTGACCTTCTCGTTCGACAAAAACCTCCTCATGGCTGTTGATCATAATTTCCGTCACACTGCGGTCCTCCACGAGCGGTTGAAGCACATCCAGCCCGCGAAACGAATCGTACAGCCTGCGCACCCATCTGCGCTTCTCGGCTGCGGTTGCCTCGCGCAACCGCCGGTCCTCCAGCACGCGCCGCTCGATATACTCCAGCAGCTGGTCATCGTTCAGAACGGAGGTGACATCCAGTCCCTGACGAATTTCACTGCGCAGCGCTGCAAAGTCCGCTTCCTCCATCTCTTATCCCTCCATCGCCAGGGGAACCATCTCCTCGCCCTGAAGCTCTCGGCAGAGCCGAATGATATCGCGTTGGTAAAGCGGGGAATGCAGCAATTCCCCGTGTCGGCTGCCCTGGCTCCAGGCTGGAATATAAGATAACGTTGCCTGCAGCTTCAGCTCCGGCCTCGGTAAATCCGCCGACCGCTTGCCGGTGTACCGATTAAGCGCAAATCGGGACTTCCCGAGAAGCAAGCGGTAAACCTCGGGACGGGTGCGCTCCAGATGTGTCAGCCAACCCCCGGTCTTGCGCATCACCCCCCAGTCATCCGTGAGGATCCAGACAATGCGGTCCGCCCGCTCCATCACCGCTTCCGTCCGGCCATCCGGAAAGGAGTCCATATCAACGATCACCGCATCGTACAGTCCGCTGCCGGCGATATAGTCGAGTAACTCCGCCGTATCCTTGCGCTCCATCTCCAACAGCTCGTTGAGATTATCCGGAGGAACTAGCGTATCCCCTTGTAAGACCGGATGCCGGTAAGCATATGCGGAAATCGGAAACCGGGGCGGTTCCCGCCGATCATCCGCTGCCTTCAAGTCATACAGCAGCCGGGCCAGCCCCGACTGCCCCTCCCTTAATCCCTGCCCGGCAGATGGCAGTTCGCTGCTGATCGTCTCGAGGTTAAGGTAAAACACCTTCCCCCCTTCCGTTGCCAGCTGCCGGGCTAAATGGAGGGCAACCGTCGTCTTGCCGCAGCCTCCAACGCTGGAATAAACCCCGATGACCCGCGACTGCCCCCCAGGCCGCACCGTCTTCCCCATCCCTCCCCGAACGAGCTCGATCACCGCAGAGAGCAACTGATGCAGCGGCTGGTACTTCCCCACAGTCAGGCCGCCGGAATCCTGCGTTTCCCCGCCCTCCCCCAGCTTGATGAAGCAAAGTCCCGGCTGCTTCAAGGAATCCACCGTCTCAAGAAATGCCGGGTCACCCAATACCGCGTCAATCTCCCCGCCGGATTCCTGTACATATTGAGCCAAAGCCTCCTTCCGCCTGAACGCCGTCACCGTCACACGCCGGTCAAACTCGCTTGCATGCACATAGCGCAAAAAGGGGGCGATATACTCCTCCTCCTGCACGGCCAACACCAATTTGATCGGAACCACGATCCGCCCTCCTTCTAGGGAACGAAAACAAAAAAACACCGCCCAAAACCCGACATATAGTCGGATCATGGACGGTGCTACCGTTCCCGTATTCCTGAAATTTACAGTTAGAATATCACAGTTTTGGATATTGGGCAAGCCCTGTTTCTCGGCCTGTTGTTCTTCTGTGATAATGTCACCCTGTAACTGTTCTGAGATAATCACTATGGGACAGGAGACATTAACATTGACTAGAGCAGAATTAAAGAAGGTAGTTGTGGTGGAAAAAATCCTTGGGGGACATATGACGAATAAGGAAGGAGCAGCAGCCCTAGGGCTGACTGAACGGCAGGTGATTCGATTAAAGAAGAAGTATATCGCTGAGGGAGGAGCGCAAGGATTGGTTCATAAGAACCGGGGAAGGAAACCGATTCATGCCTTAGACAATGAACGAAAGAAACAGGTGACGGAATTATATCAGAAGAAGTATTACGGGAGTAATCATTGTCATTATGCCGAGTTATTGGAGGAACATGAAGGGATCCAATTGAGTGCTTCGAGTGTAAGAAGAATCCTCATGGATCAGGGAATCAAGCAGGCTAAACAAAGACGGCGTACAAAGGCTCATCAACCCCGTCTACGTAAAGCTCAGGCAGGCATGCTGTGGCAGATTGATGCGACTCCTTATGCTTGGCTTGAAGACCGAGCCCCTGCCTTTGCGCTGCACGCTGCCATTGACAATGCGACAGGAATTGTTGTTGGCGCTATGTTCCACAAGAACGAATGTCGCGAAGGTTACTCTCTTGTGATGCAGCAAGGCATCCAGAACTACGGCGTGCCGCTGGGTCTGTACAGTGATCGGCATACCATCTTCAGATCCCCTAACGAGAAACTTACGATAGAGCAGGAACTTGCAGGTGTGTCCAAGCCCCTCTCCAACTTTGGTAAGGCTATGTCAGACCTACATATCGAGCATATTCAGGCCGTTACACCTCAAGCGAAAGGACGTATAGAAAGACTCTGGAAAACGTTCCAGGATCGTCTGGTGATTGAACTGCGACTCCTGGGTGTAAAGTCGATGGATGAAGCAAATAGCGAGCTTCCCCTTTTACTTGACAAGCACAACAAAAAGTTTGCTGTCTTGCCGACAGAGGCTCAATCCGCTTATATCCCGGCGGATCCTTCCGTCAATCTTGAGCATATCTTTACCATTCGTGAACACCGCCAGATGGGTACCGGCAATACACTTTCGTACAACGGAAAGATCTATACCCTCGCAAAACCCGGTCCACTCCGACTCGATGCAAAATCCACTGTCGAAGTGCGTGAGACTTTAAATGGCGAGTTGCTGTTGTGGTACCAAGAGCAAGCCTTGCCCTTGAAAGTGACAGAAAAGCCTGGGCGAAAGGCTGAAGAGACAAAAAGGGCGAGTTCTGCGCAGCCCCGCAAACCCGCCCAAAACCATCCGTGGAAATCCACGTATGGCAGAAACCAAACAAAGCGTACCACAAAACAAAGCTCATTCCAAGATGCTATGTATTCGCAGCATAATAGCTATTCGGAGGTCTCCTGGTAGACAGGAGACTCCGACAAATAAAGTGACATTTTCATAGCACAGTTAAGATGACATTTTCACAGACGATTGACAGCCCTGTTTCTCGGCCTCATACATTCTCATTTAGATTAATGAATTTTTCGTATAAATTCGTGTTCTACCCATCACATTTTGTAGGTGAAATAATCCTATATTACCTAATTCTCGATTTTCTTAAATTCCCTCCTGAAATATATAAAGCCGACCTACTCTCTATGTCAACTGGTCGTCACCAGATTTTTCGTTCACGATAACGATCGCGGCAAGTAGCCACTCGTTGCGGACAATTTGCAGATAATTCCTGACAATATTAATGGTCGGGCTATTTATCTCAACAAATACTTTACCTTTCCATCTTCCTTATCGGGGAAGCGTATTAGCGAAGATAAATAAAGGTCAATCATGGTGATATCTGACCATAATCGACCTGTCTAGCATAACGGAATACCGTTATATAGGGTATAAAAGTAAAGCATTTGATGTGCGTACAGAGAGTTTGAGAAATCTTTATACAGGTATTTACTTTACATAATCTATCACTAATGTATAATATGGAAGAATAATATCATTTTTCCAAGGAGGATTTTGTAAATGAAACGTCGCCTAAAAACAGCAGTGTTGGTACCTATTATGTTATTATCGATCACCGGTTCCGTTTTTGCTGAAGATGCAGTGATTACGAACAATGGTGAAAGAGAATCTCTAAGTCCTAATGTTCGTCTTTCTGCTGGCTTAAAAAATTCTGTAACACCTGAAATTCTACCAAGTGAGTTGACCGTAGTTTCTCAAGACTTTGAAGTTCTTAATCAACAAAAGAATGTTACAGTTTCAAGGGACTTTTCAGCAAATGAAACTATTCCCTCATCCATTGTATATTCAGAGGATAATGGAAGCCAAGGGAGATGGGGTGGGACCCTTTATAGAACAAATGACCCTGCACCAGTAGCACTCCCTGGAGGAGGGCTTAGAGTTTACTACAAAGGTACCGTTTATAAAGATATTGATTAAACATACAGGCTGTCGAGAAAGTCTCGACAGCCTGCTTTATGTATATTTATTTTAAGACGACACCGCGTTAATGTTGTATTATACAGGTAACTACTCATGAACGGAAGGTGTTTTGGAATGCTGAGATCTGAGAAAAACAACAAAGCTATGAATTCGTATCGATCGAGGAGTTGGTTCCGCAGGATCACTTGCTCCGGAAAGTGGATAAATATATTAACTTCTCCTTTATTGAAGACAAGGTTCGTCCTCTATATTCCGCAGATAACGGGCGGCCGGCCATCGATCCAGTTGTTCTGTTTAAAATGAGTTTCCTCGGTTATTTTTACGGCATTCGCTCGGAACGCCAGTTGGAGCGCGAGATTCAAACCAATGTCGCTTACCGCTGGTTTTTAAGTCTGGGTCTAACCGACAAAGTCCCGGATCACTCCACCATTAGCTGGAACCGGCATACTCGGTTTAAGGATACCGACATTTTTCAGGAGATTTTTGACGAAATCGTCCTTCAAGCCATTTCGCACAAAATGGTGGGTGGACGTGTACTCATTACGGATTCGACTCACGTCAAAGCCAATGCCAACAAACACCACTATACCAAGCAGGAAGTCCTGCAAAACACGAAAGACTACATAGACGAACTCAATGAGGCTGTGGCGGAGGACCGCAAAGCGCACGGAAAAAAGCTCTAAAAGCACGAGAGGAAGTGAACGAAACCAAGGAAATAAAAGTGAGCACCACCGACCCGGATAGCGACTATATGATTCGCGACGCAAACCGGAAGGGTTCTTCTATCTCGATCACCGGACGGTGGATCTGAAATACAACCTGATTACCGATGTCCATGTCACGCGGGAAATGTCCATGATTCGGTTCCGTATTTGTCCCGATTAGACCGCCAAAGAGAACGTTTGGATTCCAGGTTGAAGCTGTAGCCCTGGATTCGGGTTATTTGACAATGCCGATTTGCCGAGGTTTACAGAAGCGAAAGATTTTCTCCGTTATTGCTCACCGGAGATTTCATCCGAAGTAAGGTTTGTTTGCCAAATGGAAGTTTACTTACAAAGCTGAAAGTGACTCTTATACCCGCCCGGAAAAACACCAACTGATACCGAACAACCGACCGGAAGGGTTACCGGCAGTATGCGTCAGACCCGACGCATTGCAAGACTTGCCCGATGCTTGCCGATTGCACTCACTCCAGAAACCACCTGAAGGTACTGACTCGGCATGTCTGGGAAGACTGCAAAGATGAGGTCCGAAACAACCGGCTAAGCCGAGATGGCAAGCAGCTATACCGAAAACGAAAAGAAACGATTGAGCGAAGCTTCGCGGATTCTAAAGAGCTCCATGGGTTTCGCTATTGCCGTTTGCGTGGACTCTCAAACGTCAGGGAACAGGCGTTGATGACGGTCGCTGTGCAGAACATGAAGAAGATGGCGATCCACCTGGATCGCCTGGAAAAGGGGTCTGTCAAGAATTTTGTGTAAACACTCCTAGAGAAATCCTACATCCTACTTAAGGTAGATGAGGGCCGATGCGGTCGGGAAAGAAGACCGAGAGCTGAAGCAGGATCTGTCCCCAGTTTTGAACACGGCCTGTCCATTTGCGAGTAACGTCCATTGTCGCGAGGTAGAGCATTTTGAGCAAGGATTCATCCGTCGGGAAGATACTCTTTCCCTTCGTTACCTTGCGGAGCTGGCGGTGATAGCTCTCAATCATATTGGTCGTGTAGATCAGCTTTCGGATCTCCGGAGGGTACTTAAAGAACGTGGCAATCTCGTCCCAGTTCGTACGCCAAGAACGCACGATCAGCGGGTACCGGGATCCCCAGGTCTCTTCAAACCGGTCCAGCTCAACGAGGGCCATATCCTCCGTAGTAGCCTTGTAGATTGGCTTTAGATCAGCCGTTACTTTCTTTAGATCTTTGTACGAAACGTAGCGAGTGGAATTGCGGATTTGGTGAATCACGCACTTCTGAATCTCCGTCTTCGGAAAGCACGCCGAAATCGCCTGAGAGAAGCCCGTGAGGTTATCTACGCAGGTAATGAGAATGTCGCCCACGCCTCGGTTTCTGAGGTCGTTGAGCACGCTTAGCCAGAACTTCGAGGACTCATTCTCGCCAATCCACATGCCGAGGACGTCCTTGTTTCCATCGAGATCAATGCCGATGACCATGTAAGCTGCCTTGTTCACGATGGCGCCGTCTTGCTTGACCTTGAAGTGGATCGCGTCCATAAAGACAACGGCATACACGCCTTGTAACGGTCGATTCTGCCACTCTTTGATCAAGGGAATGAGTTTGTTCGTCACGTTCGAGATCATCGTCGGAGAGACCTCAGTCCCGTACAGATGGTTCAGGTGATCTTGAATGTCACGGGTGCTTACGCCCTTGGCGTACATCGCGATAATCGGGTCCTCAATGCCGGTTACGTTCGATGGATGCTTCTTCACGATCATCGGTTCAAACTCACCGTTGCGATCGCGAGGGACGCGAATCTCTTGCTCTCCGTACTCGCCGGTGATGGTCTTCTTGCTTTTTCCGTTACGGCTGTTGGGGGTTTGCTTGTTTGCTACGTCGTGCTTCTCGTAGCCCAACTCGTGGTCTAACTCCGCCTCCAACATCTCCTGCAATGTGTCGGCAAACAACTCTTTGAGAGCGGATTGAACGTCCGCCATTGTCTTCAGTTCGTTGTCCTTGATGAAGGCCTTGACTTGATCCTTGCTGAATTTCGGAGCCACTGTGCTCATCCTTTCAATCCAACCTTTCCTGTTAGTTTAATAGATAGATTGGAGAGTTTACACAGTTAATTTTACACACCCTGGATAAGCGGGGGTAACCCCCTCTTTTTTTGGTTTTCATGCAACTACGAATGAAAAAAGAGAAACCCAACGTCTCAAAGACGCGGGTTTCTCGACACTCTGACCTTGAAGGTAAGCACCTTCAAGGTTGGAATCATGCTGTTGATTATTGATACTTTATCATTTTTTCTGCTATAACCTTACATTCTTCGATGGACTTGGTAAATTCTTTGCCAAAGGAATTCTTGAAAATACTAAAAACTTCATCTGCTAATTCTTCAATTAAATTGAGTTTCCCCATTGCTTCAACTATTTTTTTTGATTCAAAATAGTACTCATCCTCTAACAATGGATATATTTCTACTGGATTCCACTCGTTAATTATTTTGATAATCTTATTCCCCATTGGCTACCTCCTTATTCTCCAAATAAAAGTTGAGACAGTGCCTTGTATGCATCGTCATACTTACTCTTGGGAATTACGGTTACAAGTGTTCCATCATTGGCAACGACAGCTGCTCCTTCCTTTGAAAAGAATAAATGCTTACTGCCATTATTCTGAGAAAGGGCCTTACCATTTTCAACCCAAGATTCAGCCATTTTCTTCGTCACACCACGTTCATTCATTCTTTCTAAAGCATGAGTAGAGACTTTTGACCAATCAATTTTAGTGCCGAGATTTTTCACGAGTGTTCCGGCTTTCCCGAAACTATCGCCAATTTTTACACCACTACCTATCCCCTTAGCACCACTTTTGGGACCGGTATACCTTCCACCTATGCCACCCGCCATTCCAAGAGCAAATAATGCGACATATTCTGCCTCTTTCGATTCAAAATACGCATCTACCCGTTGTTCTCTCGCCTAACTTGCAGTACCAGCATTATTGGTATAGGCACTCGTCCCCGTAACCAGACCGTATAAGTAACTATATTGATTTTCATCCATGAAGGATTCAAAATCGTCGCGATCCCAGATGAAATCTTTGTATACCCGATAATATTTATTCTTCGTGCTGAACCCTGATTTCTCCCGGGCCTCATCCAATAAGCTTACGAGCTCTAAGATACTGCAGATCCGTCACGTTATCCCAATACTCTCCCGAGTAACGGAAGACGTTCGGAACCGTCTCTTCTTCGGTTTCCGGGTTGCCCCAGATGTCGTAGGTGCAAGTGTTGAGTTGGTTGCCCTGGCTGTCGGTCAGGCCAACGACGTCACCGTGGTCATTGAGCTGGTAATACTGCACCTCGCCCGTGGCCTGGTCTACGCGAGACCGTAAACGTCCGCTCAGGTCGTAAAGATAAGTATACGTCACGCTTGGCGTGCCGCCGTTGACGTTGACCTCGGCGATTAGCTTGGCGTTCTCATCATAATAATACCGGGTTCGGTTACTTCACTATAGATTTATCTCTATACTAGGAAGAATGAGTCCTGCACATGCTCGCTATTTTTCAAAGAAAAACTTATCTTTGCTCATTAAGCTGACTTTCAGGAGAAATTACCTTACGGTCGGCTCTAATGGCTTCATTCTACGCTGGCTAGCCCCCTACAAAGAAAAAAACCTTGAAGGGCATGAAGCCAATCAAGGTTATACAACTCAATAACTATCCTCAAAAAGACAATTGAAAATGGTAACATCCTCTTCTTTTAACTCTAATGAGATATTTGGCACAACCACATTAAGAATTGTTTCGTCCAGGATTTGAATTCCATTATTATTTAAAATTTCTATAGTCCTTTTGCCAATTCGCTCTGTTTCATTATTAAGTGGAGAATATTCTTCATGTAGTTGTACAGCTCCATTACTGTAGTTGTACCTAACATATTTCACCACTGAATATGGAGCAATTGTTGAAATTAAAACCATGACCCCCGTTATCTCGTGCATTTCCTTTAAATAATCATTAAATTCATCGCTACCTATTCTAAAGTTTGGACTCAGCGATGATTGAATGAATTAAGAAAAGCATGTTGAATAACTAAAGTCAGTAAGATTGTCAATGAAAATCCGTTCTATCTCATCATTGAACTTACTAATCCAACACCCCTTATCAATATATTTCGCTAGAATATATTGAAAGTCACCTTTCCCATACAATCTGTTAATTGTATTTAGCAAAATTTCTTTCATATGCCCCTCCATTATTGTACAGGATAGCCGTGTATATTACCTTTTGAATCAATGTGAACTTTAACTCTAGTTTCTCCATTTGGTCCAACTGGCTTACCAAAATCATAAGTTTTTACACTTCCATCGGCTTTTACTGGAGTACCCTTCATCCATGCTTGCTGTGTTAACTGTACACCATTTTGGCCTGAAGGCCACTGCGACTTGGTTGAGACGTTATTCCCATGACCTGGAACATGCTTACCTTGCTTTCCTGCATCCACCTTAGGTGCCCCTTTTATACCTGCGTCAACCGTACCTTGACTCGGTAACTTACCAGAATAACCCGTCCCCTAAGTTGTAATCTTAAACTTGGGAATAAAGAAGGTGGCAATCGGGTTCTTCCAATTACCACCCATTATATCAGCTTGCTTGGCGTTCTGTTAGAGTTGCCGCCCGATACTCTGTTATGGGGGGACACTATGCCAATCCGGTTAAGATTAAAGGAAATCCTAGAAGCACAGGGTATCAGCCAACGTGAACTTGCACGAAGGATGAACATAAGACCAAGCACGGTCAGTCATCTTTGCTCCGATAAAGTTAATGCGGCATACTTCGATACGTTGGAGCAGATTTGCAGAACGCTTAACATCAGCCTGAACGAACTTCTTGTACTGGAAGATGACTAACCTTACCTGATAGAACGGCACAGGGGTTTATTGCTTCCTGCCATTGCTCCGCCGCTACTTCATTCAAATCAATAACATCCTGCGTTTTCATTTGTTCTTGAATCTTTTTGCGGTAATAAGGAGTCGTATCCTGCGGTAGAAGTTCGCCTTGCTGAATCTCCTGAACAAGTTGCCCCACCTTCGGGGCAAACTCGGACAAGTCCGTCAGCACAGCACATAGATATTTAGTGTTAAACTGCGGCGGATACTGGACTAGTGAATCAAGCGGTATCCTAACCCCCTTCGGAGCATATACAATCTCCATCCTCGTTTGCTCCCCTATAATTTCCTGCCGCCTTGTCTCCGACAACTGACGTTTCTTGTCGTACACCCGACAATAGCCGTTCTCCCTCCGTTGGTGTCCCCCGTTGTAGTAACGAGTTCCCCGAAATAGCCTTAGCTTGCGCCCTGTCAGTGACAAGGTAAACACATCCTTGATGTTGTAAGGAATGTCATATGCAACATCACACCGAACGAAAAGGACTTCCTTGGCTTTTGTCTGAATCTGCATCAACCAATCCTCGAAGTATGCCAATGACTCAGGGTACGCTTCGATTCGTAGAGTGTGCTTCCTAGACTTGGGGGCAAAAGCCAACTGATAGGAGATATGCAAGAAATGTTCTCCGGTATTGATGTTGATATGATAGATAAAACCCTTCTCCTTCGTATACATCCTGACTCCGTAGAAATGACATATTCGGAGCATGAAGGGATTGAAGAAATCCCAGTATACTCCTGTGAAGTCAATGACAATACGGTCAATGGATACAGTGACCCCGTTCATATGCCGCCCCTCCCGATTTTTTCATGAATTTCGGGCTATATTAGAGGGGCAGGTGGCTAGCCTTTAACACATGACCTTCCCGTTGTAGAATTTTCAGTTAAGTCCTGACAATATAGTTGTCGTGGTATCCTTGGATTTGTTGCGATGCTCTCGACACTATATCCATCGGGGTATCTATTCGCAAAGTTGCGTTTAATTTGAAAAAACCGCAAGAAAACGAAGATAACAAAAAACAGGTCAATCATGGTGGTATCTGACCATAATCGACCTGTTTGGCGTAACGCTATAGCGTTATTCAGGGTATAAAATTCAAGCATTGATGTGTGCGTACAAACGGAATGACGAAATTTTTATACGGGTATTACATGGGTCATATGTGTTATTGGTTGAATGATGGATTCATTCGGCACTGGGTAGCCCCGTCAAAAGAAAGGCGGTTAACTCGTAATGAGTAACCGCCCACACATCAATATAGCTTAGAAACTTTCGGTTCGTATGCGGCAATAATATCCACGATAGAATCAACTGCTAAGATAGAAAAGTGATGTACTTGCTCTGAGTCAGCTATACCGAAAGACTGTAATGATAGCCATTGAATGTATTCCGAATTTGTCACCTTGAAAAAAGTACGGTCTTTATAGAACTCAGTCCCGTATTGCTCATCAAGCTTGTTTATTGTACTTTGCCTAAAACTTTCATCAGTACTTCTATAGGCATGTACCGAATCCTCGAATAATATCTCCACTTTCTTAAACTCATCGTTAGCATCAGAAAGTAATATGCGGAATCCCTCAATAGTATCATTTATGGATTCAACATAATATTTTGATGTCACGTCATTTCCGACTTCCCAAATTCCCCAAGATTCTTCCAAGGTAGCCCTCCTTAATCATCATAACGTATTTTAGTTGATTTTTTCCCATCATAAATTTCAAGTGTAGGTCGTCCATCAGAACTTTTTTCTCGAACATTGACCGTTCTTCCATCAGGTAACTTCCCTACCTTGCCTCCCGGAATATCTTTTACTTCGGTTACACCCATGCTATTAAAATCATCTAATGCTTGGTTGTAGCCTCCTGACTTACCGTATTGTGTTGCTTTTCCTTTGGTAGCCCGACCGGGACTAGCCCCTTCCAATATATCATCTACAGATTTAATTGAGGAACTAGCACCATTTCCCGTCCCCTTAACAGGCTTTTTGACACCCACAGTTTTTTTGGGGCCTCTTCCTATCCCGCCCGTTATTAGCGCTATTATGCCATTTATAGTTCCTTGATCTTTCCGCCATTCACTATAATTTTTAAGTAACTCGCCCTTGGCCCAGTATGCTTGTTTCTCACTATTACCATAGGCACTGGTCTGGGTTAGCTTTCCGTATAAAAATTTAAATTGATTGTTATCCTCTTCATTATAAACGGGTTGAAAAATTGAACCTAATTTTGATCGATACAACCAATATAAATTACTATTAGGGGATGTATATTGCATAGCATCGTTAAGTAAAGACTCAACATCCAATACCGACTTATACTTTCCGCTCGGATCCGTATAAATCAGCGGATTATTCTCCACATACGTATACAAATTCAAGCTCTGCGGATTCGTAATTTCCCCTTCATACGTATCCTGACTCACAAACCGCCCAAGACTCGGGTTAAAATATCTCGCCCGCGCGTAAGAGAGACCGCTCGCGGCATCATAGCCGAGCCCCGTGTAGCCGAACAGGTATGCTTCCCATTGTAATAACGAGTGCCACTTTCGACTCGTCTTAGACATCGTAAACACGTCTTGGATAGGCGCAGGGATGTCATAAGCAACATCACATCGCACGAACAGCGCTTGCTTCGCATAGTCTCGGATTTGTTCGAGCCAATGACGGAAGTAAACAAGAGACTTCGGATAGGCTTCAATCCTCAGCGTGTTCTTCTGAGTTCTTGGAGCATAAATCAACTTGTAGGAGATATGCAGGAAGTGTTCTCCTGTATTGATTCTGATGCGGTATTGAAATCCTCTTTCCTCCACCGCCATCCCGACCCCGTAGAAGTGGCAGATACGTTTATGGAACTCATTGAAGAAATTCCAATGAACGCCTGTAAAATCTATGACAATGCGGTCAATGGATACAGTGATACCTTTCATGTGCCGCCCCCTCCCGATTTTTTTGATGAATTTCGGGCTTAATTAGAGGGGCAGGTGGCTAGCCTTTAACACATGATCTTCCCGCTGTGAAATGTTCAGTTAAGTCCTGACAATATAAGAGTCGGTCTATCCAAGTGATTAGATGTGATGCTCCCTACACCATATCCATTGGGGTATCTATTCGCAAAGTTGCATTAGATTTAAAAAACTGTGAGAAAACGAAGATAACAAAAAACAGGTCAATCATGGTGGTAACTGACCATAATCGACCTGTTTGATATAACGGAATACCGTTATTTAGGTGATAAAAATCAAGCATTTATGTGCGTACAAATGAAATGACGAAATCTTTATACGGGTATTACATGAGTTAGATGTGTTATTGGTTGAATGATGGATTCATTTCGGCACTGGGTAGCCCCCAACAAAAGAAGCGGTCGTCCTGTAAGGGACAACCGCAACTAATTTAATAAATATACAAATCAATATAAAACTCAGATTTAATATCATTAGCAAATTCAATAAACTTGCTGTTAAAGTACATTGAAGGTTTCTCGTTGTTTTCTACATTCACTATTATTGCAAATAAAAAATCCAAGTTATTCATAGCTTTTATTTCTTTTAAGGCTTGAGTTTTAGAACTTATTTGTTCTATTACTTTATCCAGTTGCTCATTAATATCTAAAGACTCTTCATATCCCGTACTGATAATCCAACAAGAATCTTTTTTAGTGATACTTTTTCCCTGTATAGCTTCTCCTTTTACCCAGTATTTGTGGGGATTCATTCCTAATTTTTTGGTCACTAGATTTGGATTTAATTCGTCGCCTGTAATGATAAATTCAACCATGACATTTGATTTATCCAAGTAAACAACACCTCATTATTTAATATATTCTGGAGTTGTCAAAAAAGTGCAGTTTGAAAACACACTCATGAGAACCCCATGATTAAGCTGCCTGTGACAGCATTCTTTCGCGATAAATAGTTGGGGGCCAGCCCCCTGGATTAGAGGTGTAGACCCTCTGTCTGTTGTAATAGACCATGATGTATCGGAAGATGACCGATTTAATATAGGCCATCGGGTATTGCTCGGTTTTGATCTTATATAGCTTTTCTTTCTTTAGCGTAGCAAAGAAGCTTTCCATTCTTGCGTTGTCATAGCAGCGCCCTGTGCCGCTCATGCTTTGAACGACATCTCGTTTAGCCAGACACGCTCGGAATGCCTGGCTCGTGAATTGGCTGCCCCGGTCGCTGTGATAAATCATTCCACGAGCATTTCTGGCCTTGCAGGCGTTCTCAAAAGCTTGGATGCAGAGTTCCTTGCGCATGTTGTCATCCATGGCCAGACCCACGATCTCCCATTGAAACAGTCCAATACGGCGGACACATACAGCTTACCGTCTAAACAAGGTACTTCTGTGATATCCGATAGCCACTTCTGGTTGGGGGCTGAGGCGCTGAAGTCTCTCTGGATCAGGTTCTCGCTCTTTTGAGCTGTAGCATCCTCACGTGTAATGCCGTTTGGATGACGCCTCACTTTCTTCAGCAGACCGTGCTTCTTCATGATGCGATAGACGGTGCTGTAGCTGGTCACGATCTCTTTTTGCGCTAGAGCCAGCATAATCCGCTGGGCACCGTAATTGCTGTTGTCTTCATATTCTTCGATGATTTCTTTGATTTTGACCAGAAGGCGTTCTTGCCGCTCTCGTTTGGGTGTGGGCTTCAGGCTGCGGTAATAGCCTGACTCGCTGACAGCAAGTACTTTGCACATCTCCTTGACGGTCCATCGATCCCGTCGTTCACGGATGTAACCATAGAGCTGGCATGCCTTTACCGCTTCCGGTCTTTTGCGAAAAAACCAAGTGCGTCCTTGAGAATCTCATTCGCGCGCCGCAACTCGCCTATTTCTCTTTCTAATTCGATTTCACGCGCAGTCTTATTGGCAGATGCATAAGCGCGGCCACTTCCGATATGCGCTCCATCACCGTGCAGGGTTCTTCGTTTCCTCCAGTCCTGCAAGGTGTGGTAGGCTACACCTAACTGCTCGGCGGCTTTCTTGGGCCCGATCTCATCGCTTAACCTTACCGCTTCTTCTTTGAATGCTTTGTCGTACCGATTCATTCTCGCTCATCCCCTCATTAGCTTTCATTTTATTTCATACGAGGGTGTTTTTCGACTGCATTTTTATCGTAGCACTCCAATGTACGGCCAGATTATAAAACAATCCATGCAAGATTCGATTGCCTTGCTCACTCTTCTTCTCCTTACCCTTCTTCTCACCTGAACTGAACTTCTTAGGTGCGACTCCTGCAAATCTTGCGAGTTTCTGGACTGGAAAAACGATGAACATCGCCGATTTCGGCTATGATCGACGAAGCATTCACCAGATCAATGCCGGGCATGGATTCTAATTTATAATCCAGTTGTTGCATGATCTGTTGCAGTTCATTTTCTACCTTCTTGATTTCTCGCTTCTTGAACCGCAAATCTCGCACATGGCTTTGAATCAGAAAGTTCCGTTGCTCCTGATAGTTTCGCTTGGTCTCACCATCTGCGGCTATGGACTGCAATATTTGCTCCGCTTTCCGAGTGGAACATGTGTTATGGCTGACTTGCCGCAGAAATAAAGCAAGCTCTTTCGCGCTTACATCATCTAGCATATACGGTGCAGGGTACTTGTGCCAGAATGCCAAAGCGCATTTGCCATCCAAATCACAAAAGAATTTATTGTAGCTTGGATAATGGTAACTCAATTGTGAATGAAGTTGATTTTTAATTATCGCATGAGACTTCATAAGTGTATTTCGTCTACCAACAAGTTGGCTAATCGTCCAATAAATATCTTGCGGATTTGCGTCCGGTAAGGTATCCAACTTTTGCAGCACAATCTTGGCTACGGCTTCTGCATCCCAACTGTCTGATTTTTGCGTTGTCGGATAGCTTTTTCGCTCCAAATAGGGCAGTGCTGGATTGACTTCCTTGACGATCTGTTTATGCTCCACTAGATATACGGCTAACGCTCTTCCATAACCACCTGTATCTTCAAGTCCATAGATAGGAGTCATTCCGTTCAAGCCACAGTTCTTCTCATAAGATTTCAAGCACTTGTTCACGTAGACGGTAAGTTCCTCGAAAACAGAGGGCTTATTTTCAAACTGAATTTCGCCCAATTTCTCATTCCAGCAATTAATGACGACTGCTGTATGTGTTCGTTTATGAAGATCGACTCCCACACAGTCGAGTCGGGCGAAAGTATTTTTACTGGAACAACAACAGGTATACCAGTTAAGAAACGATATTACTTTAACAGAATCGGCAATCATCTTCGTTAAGCATAAATTAAGTAGTGTTGATTTACACTTAATTCCAACCACAAAAAGAAACCTTGAAAGGCACGAAGCCAATCAAGGTTGCACAGTTATTCGATAATTCCAACGTTCTTAGCTACTAATCCCACTAATTTATTTTCTAAAAGTAAATAACTTAATCTATCCTGTGATATTTCTTGTTCAACCCTTTTCTCTTTCGTGAACCAAATAATAAATCCATTCTCAATCGGTTCAACAGTTACATCAGCATCAAATGATGTCACAATAAACGAAGGTGTGCCTTCATTCAACACTTTTGGCTGTTCATAAAATGAACCCTTTTCATCAAGAAGTTTTGGATAGATGCACTCTGCTTCACCAATCTGCCCTTTTTCATTCAGCCAAATGCAACACCCGTTTCCAAATTGAACTGGCTTGTTATCGTCGTTCATATTCTCCGTAATAATATTATAAGTTTTTACAGACGGAGTATACGTACATGAAACAGTGGAACCTTCATGATTCAAGTAAACTTCTTTTAGCAATAGCACTACATACACTCCTTTCCGACTTTATTTGAAGCTACCAGGCTGAACACCAACGATCTCTTTACTTGTTGGATTGACGTAGACCTTTGTACCAGTCGACGGATTGGTGTAAACCACGCTCCCCGGTTCACCCGGAGTAGGTTTTTTACTTAGTGCTGTTGTTATGTCATCAGGCATAATATCTTTGCGACCTGACTTAAAGAGACTGTTGTAGGCATGTTGATTCATCTTAAAATCTTGGCCATTGACTTTCACACCATTCTCCATCCAATTGTCAAATGCAGGGCGCCTAGTTGCTCTTAATTCAGCATCTCCTCCTGCACTGAAAATTTTAGTTTCTGCTTCTCTCGCACCCTGAGTTGTAATCTTAAACTTGGGCATAAAAAAGGCGACAACCGTTTTACCAATTGTCACCATTATATCAGCTTGCTTGGCGTTCCGTTAGAGGACTGGCCGCCCTATACTCGCTCTTGTTCTTCATCATACTGTAGATGATGTTTACGAGTCTTCTCATGACGCATATGAGGGCTTGCTTCTTCGTCTTGCCTTCAGACAGCTTCCGTTGGTAGAACTCGTACATGAGCGGATTACGCTGCCTCTTATTGCTTCCCTTAGCGACTTGGATTTGCTGAACGGCTAGGTTATGGAAGATGCTGTTCAGCACTCGGTTGCCTTGTCCACTCGCTTCATGCTTGCCCTTGCCGCCCGAACCAAAAAACTTCGGGGCAATTCCTGCAAAGCAAGCTAGCTTATCGGCATTGGCGAAACGGTTAATGTCCCCGATTTCTGCAATGAGTTCTGCCGCTGTTACAGTACTGATTCCGTCCATGGATTCTAGCTTGTAGTCGGTCATGGCTAACAAGTGCCGAAGCTGTTCCTCAATCTCCTTGATAAGTTCCCGACTTCTCCGCATGTCGTGAACCATATTGACGACTAAGAAATCTCGTTGCTCTTGAAGATTCCGCTTGGTTGCTCCGTCTTCGTTCACTAGTTCAAGAATCGCTGCTGCCTTACGGGTAGAGCAAGTATTATGACTTGCTTTGCGAAGGGATTCAGCTAGTTCTTCCGCCCCCACCGATGATAGATGATGCGGAGCGGGGTACTTTTCCCAAAAGGCTAGGGCAGCCTTTCCGTCGATGTCGCAGAAGAACTTCTTGTAAGATGGATAATGATAACTTAACTGCTGATGAAGCTGATTCTTGAGCATAGCGGCATGTTTGACGATAGAATTTCGCCTTGCCACCACTTGTCCGAGCGTCCAGTAAATGTCCTGCGGGTTCGCATCGGGCAGTTCGTCTAGTCTTGCAAGAAGCACTTTGGCGATGCAGTACGCATCCCAACTATCGCTCTTTTGCGTAGTCGCATTGCTCATACGCTCGCTATAAGAGAGAGCGGAATTGACTTCCTTAACGATTTGCTTGTTCTCGACAAGGTGAACGGCTATTGACCTGCCGTTCCCGCCCGTATCCTCCAAGCCATAGACAGGGGTCAAGCCTTTTGGCGTATGCTTCTTGACGAACTTCATCAGTTCATCGAACGCAGACGGTTTATTCTCGATTTGGATTTCGCCAAGACGCTCGTTCCAACAGTTAATGATGACTGCGGTATGCTGAGCCTTATGTAAATCCATTCCGACATAGATGTACGTTTGCTTATAGTGCTGTGACAAAAGGATTCACCCCTGTATACGGATTTGTATTTCTGTCTGACGGTGGGTAAAGAATGGGTGCAACCTCAGTTCGAGCGTTAATCTTTCGATTCGCAATGGTGCGCAAGCATCTCCATTCAATTCTCCGTCAAAGGATGGCTTGGTGTAAGCCCTCCGCTGATATATCTCCATAGCGATAAATACCGCTATAAAAATCACGTCTGTCCAAGATTCGTTTGACTTGCACTTTCGTAAACATGCTGCCTTGCTGTGTCGTAAAGCCTTCTTCGTTCAGGGATTCAGCAATTTGCGTTAGTGTCCATGAAGGATGCTGTTCCTTTAGCTGAAATACTCTACGAACGGTCATAGCTTGCTTCTCGTCCACTTGGATACACTTCTGACCTTTCTTAGCTTTGTATCCGAAGGTGGCTCGTCCTCCTGCATAGCCGCCCTGTTGGGCTTTCTTGCTCCGCCCCCGACCTAGCTTCAGGGCGATTTCGAGCCGTTGGTATTGGTCAAGCAGTTCCATCAAGCCGTTAATCAGGAAGTCATTCGGGTCTTTCTTGTGGATGCTGTAGGTGGGCTGCTCGATGCTCCGAACGTCCACCCCATGTTTCTTAAACTCTCGATGCACTAGCACTTTCACGATGTCAGAACGCCATAAACGGCTTGTGTTGAGCACGACAACGGCATCAATTCTGTGAGTGGATAGAGCAACCAACATGCTCTGAAAGCCGATTCTGTCCACCTCAAGGGCTTCTTCATCGACCTTTGCCCCACTGATACCTTCGTCACTGTATATGTGAATCAGATTCCATCCCTGCTCCTGACAATAGGAGCGGATTTCATCTTGTTGGTACGCTAGACTGTAACCGTCTTTTGCTTGTCCTTGCGTCGATACTCTGACGTAACCGATAACATTCACGCTGTTTCCTCCCCCGCCGTTACAGAAATTGTGATTATTGTAACGCTACGCCGCTACAACTCAATTATATATCGCATTACCGTTGCAGTAAATACGGTTACGATGCTATATTCTAAGAAATACTTAGTCTATCGCCGTAACGGTAATGCGATGCAAAAAGACGGGGGAATAGTAAATGCCTATCCGAGTACGATTGCAAGCCATATTAGATGAGCGGGGGATGTCTCAACGGGAACTAGCCCGATTGATGAACATCCGTCCGAATACGATAAGCCATCTCTGCTCCGACAATGTAAACTCAGCCTACTTCGACACGTTAGAGCAAATTTGCAGGACACTCAACATCAGCCTGAACGAACTTCTTGTATTGGAAGATGACTGACCTTACCGCATATCAAAGCACATGGAGCGGTCATTAAATCTGCCCAGTGTTGAGATGCTAAGGCATCGAAGTCAACTGGCTGTTGCAATGCCATCAGTTCTTTAATCGACGCTCGGTGATGCTTGCTCAGTTCATCAGGTGTCATTAAGCCATGCTGTATAGCCAATATCATGGCTCGTTTCTCCGCTCGAACGGCTTGCAAGTCAGTAATGACGCTACATGTGTAGAAGTCATTGAACTTGGGCGGGTATTGGATGATGTTCTCTAGCGGAATCTTCTCAGCAGGTCTGTAAACCAGTTCGACTCTCGTACAATCACCCTCTTCTTCCACCCCCTTACTGATTCGTTCAGCCCTCTTATCGTAATTACGGCAGAAGGCATGGGATTTGCTTTCATATTTCATCCCATAATATCGACTACCTTCGTAGATGTTCATATTCCGCCCCGTATTGGAAGCAATGAATACATTGCTCATCGGATACGGAAAGTCATATGCCAACTCGCATCGGGAGAAATGAACCTGCTGTGTGTGAGCGTAAAGGGCATCTATCAAACGTTGAAACTTAGCCAAGTGGTCAGGATGCGTTTCGATTTGAAGCGTGTACTTCCATGTTTTTTTCTGATACCAAGGTTGATACCTTAGATAAAGGTAAGCATTGCCTAGGACGAGATGCCAATGATATACGTACCCTCTGTGTTTGATGCAGGGCTTAATATCAAACCAGTCTCGGAATGACAATGCTATTCGGTTGTAGAAATCCACCGTTACGTTATGATACTCGACAGCAACTTTATCAATGGAAAGTTGTACGTTGTTCATGCGTTCCCCCACTGGCAAAACTTTTGACGGATTTGCCGCTTGTATTATAGGAATGAGGGAGTCGGTGGCTAGCCTTTACACATGACCTTCCCGTTGTAAAATGTTCTGTTGCGTCCTGACAGTATAAAAGTCGGGCTATCCCTCCGATTAGTTGCGATGACTTTTCGGCAGGCTGCCTTTCCAATGTCCCTATCGTGATGAAGTATTGTTCGGTTGCGATGGATTTTGGAAAAAACGCAAGAAAACGAAGATAACAAAAAACAGGTCAATCATGGTGGTATCTGACCATAATCGACCTGTTTGATGTATCGGCATAGCGATATTTAGGGTATAAAAGTAAAGCATTGACGTACGTACAACAAATTCATGAAATCTTTATATGGGTATTACATGGGTTAGATGTGTTATCGGTTGAATGATAGATTCATTCGGCACTGGGTAGCCCCGCCAAAAAGAAAACCTTGAAAGGCATGAAGCCAATCAAGGTTTAACCGTATACTACCCCGAATGAACCTCAAAACAAAAGTACCCAAAGGCTAAGTCGTCCTCCACTAATGCCATTTTCGATCTAGATATCTCCATTAGTTTCGGAATTAACACGTCTAAAAATTCCAAATATGCTTCTAGTGCCTTTTTGAAAGTAGATGCATCCTCATGTTTACACAATGGATATAAAACATGACCATACGTAACTTCCTCACTACTCATGTCTGTGTACTCTCTACCAACGCATGCCCCAATATGCTCTTTTAAATCGTTATCATCAAACTGATCTCTACATTCCATATAAAACATGTAGTCATCAAATTCAATTTGACGGTCTATCCTTTCGTTCACGTAAAAAGGAGTAAATCTAATATAGTTGGTTGTAGAATTTGATTCTATTATTTCACGAATCAATTTTTTCAAATTTGTAATTGTTGGATAGTACCTATATTTCCCGTTGTGGTAAGCAGTGTTATCATAAATAATTCCGTTTACGATTCCTTCTTTCTTCTCCATATGATCACCTCTACTTTGTTAGATCCATTTTCCAATCAGCTTTGTTTAAATCCGCCACTTGTATTACTTTGCCTGTCCCATTATCAACTGCTACATAATGAACATCATCAACATAGTATAGTGTAACATCATTTCCTGTGTATGGATTCTTCGATGTTCCTGTCTTTACTGGGTTGTTTCTCGCATCAGCAATAGAATCATTCGTCCACCCACGATCAGCTACTTGGTTTTTATACGCGGGTTTACTGAATTTATCGCTGAATGTGATATCTTTACCAGTTAGTTTAGCAGCAACATTCCCCGCACCCTTAACCCCATAGGACGTACCATAAATTCCGAGAGCGATTGAATCGATTTTAAAAAAGGTACTTGATAATTCAAAACTCATTTGATCTAACTGCCCTACCGTCAGCTTAGATAAATCTTGACCATCCTTTCGTAGTAAATATAACTTGGCGACGAGATAGGAACTATGACTTAAAGATGCTTCATCTAGTCGATCAAACGCTTTTGAACCGTTATACCACAATGATTGATATTGTTGCGCCTCATACAAAAGCTCGGTATGTTTCTCAAAATAAAAATTAGGAAGCTGTTGCCTTAATTCGCCTAATGTAAGTTCTGTTATACTTTTATTTCTAATTGGAGCTTGAAACCTTCCGTCAGTCCCAGCTCCCTCATATTGCTTGTACCCACTAGGATCAGTATATCTCAATGGGTTATTACTTACATACGTATACAAATTCAAGCTCTGCGGATTCGTAATTTCCCCTTCATACGTATCCTGACTCACAAACCGCCCGATTTCAGAGTCAAAATATCTCGCCCGCGCGTAAGAAAGACCGCTCGCGGCATCATAGCCGAGCCCCGTGTAGCCGAACAGGTTGTCCGGTCCCGGATAGTTCAAATCGAACTTCTCCGGTTCTCTCGGTGTGCCGAACTCGTCGTAATGATAGCGAAGCGCTACCTCTCCACTTCGGTTCAGCAAGGCTAGCGGGCTGCCCAGCATGTCGTTCAGATAGTACAAAGTTTCAGGCGCCGTGTTCGGTGCGGCTCCACTTGCCCCAGGAGTTGGCTCCCAGTCGGTGTTGCTGTCCGCACTCGGCAGATAGCTCATGCTGAGCCGTTCCCCGGCTGCTCCGTAAACGTAAGATTGCTCCCATTTCGTGCCGCTGGCATCTGTCGCATACAAAGGCTCCGGCCATGGACGGGTCAAGTCGTAGGTGAAATAGACTTCGCTCTGCTGCTTCTTGAATTGCGGTTCCCAGCCGCCACGCGATCCTGCCGGATGGCCGGATGGATAACGGTCTTGCCGGCTTCCGCTTCCGACGGATTCGCCCATATATACCCGGTTGTTGTCCCCGTCATACCGGTATACCGACTGGTCGCCCGCCGGGTTGATGTGACCAATCAGACGGTTTGCCGCATCCCATGTGTACGTCTCCAGCACGCCAGGTCCTGCAAGCGCCGCAGCCGTCACCGGGTCAAAAGCATCCGGTCCGTAGACTTGGTCCGTTACGCCGGACTGATCCGGTTCCAAGGGAGCCGGATCCATTTCAGTCGAGGCGGCCTGTGTTGCGTCCATCTGAGACGGGTCGTTGAGGGTTGGATCCAACAACTTCGGATAAGCGTCCGCCAATGGATTTACGGTATCCGGCACATCCGGTTTTCCCGTGATCTCCGGGAGCAGCGGGTCCGTGTCACCATTACCATAAACATCCTGCTGCACACTCTTGGGGGCGATGCGCATCATCGCCGCGGCGCGGTCGACGCCCTCTACCTGCAGCAGGTTGCCGCGTAAGTCATACGTGTAGTCTTTGAAGTCGGTCCCTTTTTCCCAGCGGGTCAGTTTGTTGGCCAGATCGTACGTATAACTCTCCACTTGCGGCACGCCCTGAACGGTCTGCGTCTTCTTAAGACGGTTGCCTGCCGCGTCATAGGTGTAGGAGACGGTCGAACCGTTCCTATTCTGAACTTCGATTAACCGGTTCAAAGCATCGTACGTGTAATCCTCAATGTCCGCCGGCTTTGGCTCATCCAGCGGCCGGTCTTCATCATTGCCTTGCTCCTGCCGTTCCTTGCGGGTGATGTTGCCTGCCGGATCGTACACATATTTCAGTTGCTCCAGCAGTTGCCCTCCGGCGTTGCGGTGCTCGATCCCGACCAATTGGCCGATTGGATCGTATTGATAGCTGCTCGTCTCCCCGCCCGGCAAGATCCGGCTGGTGACTTGGCCGTTTAAGTTATAGCCATAGCCGGTCTTCCGGCCTTGGCCGTCCGTAACCTGGGTGATCTGGCCCGCCTTGTCATAGTCATAGACCACGGAGGTGTTGTCCGGGTAAATGATTCGGCTGCGCTGGCCTGTTGTCGTCCACTCATAGCGGACGTTGCGGCCGCGCGGGTCGATCATTTCCGTCAGACGGCCCAACGCATCGTAGTTATACCGGGTCTGGCCTGTAGCGTCATCCATCGTCAAACGGCGATTGGCAAGGTCATAGCCGAATGTGACTTGCTGACCGTCCCCGTACCGGATTTCGGTTAACCGGTTCCGACGGTCATACTCGTACTGTGTTGTCGTATGGTCGGGAGCGATGACCGATTTTACGCTGCCGTTGCCGTCATAAGTCATGGACGTAGCTTCCTGCAGCGGGTTCACCGTGCTTTCCACCAATCCGCGTTTATTGTAACTGTAGCTTGTAACCGCGCCCAGCGGGTTCGTCTTGGTCAGCAGGTTGCCCAGCGCATCGTAAGTATAGGACGATGTGCCGCCTGCCGCGTCGGTAACTTCGGTCAGCCGCCCCAACGCATCATAGCTGAATTTCGTCGTTTGTCCCTTGGCATCCGTCAGTTCCGCCACTTGTCCGAGCGCGTTGTACGTATATTTGGTTTCATACCCCAGCGCATTGCGGATCAAGGTCGTACGGTCAAGCGCGTCATATTCGTAGGACGTAGCGTTTCCTTCGGCGTCCGTGTACGAGGTTAACCGCCCGCGGCCGTCTCGTACGGCGGAGGTTGCACGGGACAAAGGATCGACCGTGCCGCTTTCCAACCCGCGCTCATCATATTGGGTCGTCCAGGTACTGCCGTCCGGCAGCGTGGTCTCCACCCGATTCCCGGCGGCGTCATACGCATATTGGGTGATGTAACCCAAAGCATCCGTCTTCTCGATCATTCGGCCGGCCACGTCATAGTTGTACCAAGTGCTGTTGCCAAGCGCATCGGTTTCTTTGATAAGCCTTCCTGCCGCATCGTATTTATACTGTTTTACCGCTCCAAGTTCATCCTTGATCGTTAAAACCTGGCCCAGCGGATTATACGTGTACTCCGTCGTATTGCCTTCGGCATCCGTGATGGCGGCCACATTGCCATTGCCGTCATACGTGTAGGCAGTGCTGTTGCCGTCGGCATCCGTCATTTTGGCGACCCGGCCCATGCCGTCGTATTCATAACGGTTGACACCGCCGTTCCCGTCGCTCTCCTCCACGACATTTCCGGTCGCATCGTACACGTTTTCGCTAAGATGACCGAGCGGGTTGGTTACCGACGCCATTCGGTATACCTCATAGCCGTAAGACGTTTCCGAACCGGCCTCATCCTTGTAAGTCAAAAGATTGCCATTGTCATCATACGTCCATTCCGCCCGTTGCTGCAACGCGTCCTTGCTGGACTGGAGCCGATCCTTAGCGTCATAAGTGATTTCCTCAATCGTTCCTTCACTATCCCGGGTTAACGTAACGCGGTGAAGCTCGTCTCGCTCGATCTCCAAAACATACCCGGACGGATCCGTCACCGATTCCACAAATCCGGCCGCGTCAAGCGTATACCGGGTTGTTTTCCCGCGCTTGTCCGTCACTTGCGTCGGCACGCCGCGCGCGTCTCTTGCGATCTCCACACGATTACCGAGCGCATCCTCTTCAGCGGTCATATTCCCTGACGCATCATAGGTATACTTCACGGCTTGGCCGAGCGGATCCACAACCTCCTCCGGCAGGTTCAGATCATTATACCGGATCACCGTAGACTGCCGGTTTCCGTCGGCGACCAGCACCTTGTTGCCCCGGGCATCGTAGTTTGCCGTGGTTTTATAGCCGTTGCCGTCGGTGACAGCGGCCAGACGGTGACCCGCGTCATACTCATACTGCCAGTTGGAACCGTCCGGCAGCCGCAAATCGGACAGCAAAAACCGGTCTCCCCAGACGTAAGTCGTCGCATGGCCGAGCGCATCCGTACGCTTCGTTTCGCCGACCGTCAGGAGCGCGGCCGAAACGCCGGCAGACGTGGCAGTCGCTGTACTTGCAGTTGCAGCCTTCGCACGACTCATCCCGTCCGCTGTGACCATAGGCGGCGTTTCAGGATATGTCAAAATCGTCTTGCCGCTCCCGACGCCGACGCGAACTTTCGGCGTCTGGTTCGGCACCATATCGCCGCCGATGGCGAACACCCCGCCCGCGACGACGGACATTTGATTGTTGACATGGACATTGTCGCGGACGAACAAATCGCCGCCCGGGATGTTCAGATCGGCAAGCTGGTTGTTGGAGACAATTCCGCCCAGCGTCATCTCCTTGGCGATGTTCATGATGACTTTCGTATTGATCGACAGGTCGCCCCGGACGATCACGGTCTGCGCGTCCACCGTCAACTGG
The DNA here is from genome assembly GCF_900021165.1 of Paenibacillus phocaeensis. GTDB lineage: Bacteria > Bacillota > Bacilli > Paenibacillales > Paenibacillaceae > Fontibacillus > Fontibacillus phocaensis. The sequence continues at coordinate 169,270 of NZ_FCOQ01000034.1, forward strand.
CCGCTGTTATACGTCAAAACTCCCGCATACAGCGTATCGTCGACTTTTACCGCCGAATCATTGTTCAAGTGAATCGTACCGTTCGCCCAAATGTTTCCGTAAGCCCCGCCCACTTGATAAGCGTTCAGCTTCAGCTTGGTATTGGCGTTAAGCCCCTGCTTCAAAATCAGCGTACCGTAAATGGTGACGGTGATGTCCTGATTCGTGTTGATTCCGTCCGCGATCAAAATCACCGGCTTGCTCGAGCTGCCGAAAGTCACGCTTTCTTCCACATTCAACTGCCCTGCCCGGACGATCACCGGACCGCTTCCCCCGCTTGCGGCGGAAATTTTCTTCTTCACGGCGTCGATGTCCCCTGCGGTTCCCGAGCCCGCCGCCGCTTCAAACGCATCCGCCTTGTTCTGTATGCCTGCCGCCAAACCATCCAGGTAGCTCGTAATGGCAGGCTTCAAACCCTCTACGATTTTATAAGGAGGCGCATTGCGCAAATTATGCATCGTTCCCGACAAAATCACGATGTCCGATTCGGGAATATCCCGCCCGTTGTTCGGGTTGATCGACACCGGACCGGTCGGCTGCTGCGGCTCCTCCGCTTCACGCACCACCGGAGCGACTTTCCCGCTGTATTCCGCCGTCTCCGTTGCGCCATAGAAATCGGTAAGGCTCGTCACCCGTTGATACGGGTCATACGTCACGCTCATGACCGCCGTTTGAGCGGGATCCGTTACCGACACCACATGATGGTTCCCATCATAGCCGAACTTCGTCACCGAACCGTCCACATCGGTAAAAGAAACCAGATCCCCGGCGCCGTCATACCCGTATGCCAGCTTCCGGCCCGTAGGATCGGTGACCGATTCCAGTTGGCCGCTTCCGTTATAGCTTAAAGTGAAGGACGCTCCGTCCGTCGTTACGCTTTGCAATAGCTCATTTTGATACGTTAGTGCAATCTCATTGCCGTTCAAATCCCGAATGGAAGCCAGCCGTCCGTTACCGTCAAACTGGTAGCTGAGGCCCTGCGGCGTCTTGAGGACATGTCCGCTTCCGCTTTGCTCCAAAATCCAGTCCGTTCCCGCCGGAGTCAAATACTTGCCGCCCGCCAACGGAACAAATTCAAAGCGCGCTCCGTCCGGCTGCATCAGTTCTTGCTTCCCATCAATCGGCGTGAGGCGCCATTCATAGGAATGGTGCCAGCCCAAGCCGCTCGCCCCGGTGTACGGGTCACGGCTCAGATAAGATAAGCCGAAGCTCAGCGGCATGAGCGCCTGCAATTCAAGTACATCGGTGGAATAGGCGAAGTCCCCCCGCGCCGGCTCCACCATCCCGCTCCAGGACGGATTGACGATGCGCAGCCGCTTTTGGATCGCCTCGGCCGTAAACTGCGCCAAATCCGCTTGGGTGATTTGCCCGGCCGTTTGCGGATGAATCAGCAGGATCGACGAACCGGACACGTTGTCGTCCTCTTTAACGGTACCCAGCCCGTTCCAGGCCGCTATCTCCTGTACCTTGGCATGAACGGATGCCGAGGAATCCGCCTTATAGTAATAACCGGCCAGTGCCCGCCAGGTGACCGGGAAACCCGGCATCGTGTAGCGCAGCGCTTCCTTGATCTCGGAATAGCTGGAATCTTGTCCGCCCCGGTGGCTGCGGGCGGCGATTTGAAGCAGTTGACCGGCGGGCAGATTCACCGCCTTGCTCCACTGCCCCTGCCCATTCACCGTAATTCCGGCCTGGCTGTCCACCAGCTTGCCGCTCGCGTCGCGCATTTCCAGACTGACCGTGGATCCGGCTTCAGCCGTCCCCTTGACCACCGTAGATCCGGAAGCGCCCGCTTCCAGCATGATCGAAGCCGGCGGCTTCGGCCGGGTGCCGTTCACGATCTCGAAACTGCCGATCTGACCGTAATACACGCCGATTCCGTTATAGTCGGCCGGAGATACGGCGATATAGTATTTTCCTTCCGGCAGGGGGACGCCCCCGATTTTTCCGTCCCACTCCACTTCGTGCACGATATACTCGCCTTGCGCATTCTTGGTGCGGTATTTGCCGCTCGCAATTAACTGACCGAGTTTGGGCGGTCCTCCGTTGATGCCGGGCGTACACAAGTTAATGTTGACTTCATGCTCCGCCTTGCCGCTGTCCGCGGCGCTGAAACTGAAGCTGATGACGGTCTTTTCTCCCAGATCCGTGTTGATCTCGCTCGGCGAGATGCGCAGGTTGGTCGAGGCGCTCGCCGTTGGGATGTTCAAGCCGGGAACCCATGGAACCGAGGTCACCAGCATTACGAGGACCAGCATGCTCAACAGCACGGCTTTGGGCCGAACGGCGCGCCATGATTGGAATAAGTTCTTCATTACGTTCATTGACCTGTATCTCTCCATTCCCTAAAATCTATGAAATTACAATTGTCCGAACCGCTCAAGCAATCTATAGATGACCACGGCGGCCTCCGCTCTCGTGGTGGTGGCGCGGGCGTTTATGGCGTCGCCGCTGCCCTCCACGAGCCGCAACGATACCGCTTGCTCCACGAGCGGCAAGGCCCATGCGCTGATGCTCTCACGATCCTTAAACCGGTCCAGTCCTTGGCCTTGAGCCTGGCTTTCTCCAAGGCGGTCTTGGGCTGCACGAACCAGCATCGCCATCATTTGTTCCCGGCTGAGCGCGTCTTCCGGCCGGAACAGCCCTTGATCGCCTTCCACTATGCCTGCGGCGACGGCGGCTTCCACCCAGCCGTAGCTCCATTTGCCGGAAGCGACGTCCCGGAAAGTCGGCTGCGCCGGGGTGATCGGCGGGATGCCAAGCGCGCCGGCCAGCATCTTGCTGAACTGGGCGCGGGTCAACATGTCCTTAGGCGCATAAGTATCTGCGCCCGTACCGTCCACGATGCCGCGGGAGGCCAGCACTTCGACTTCCTTCACGGCCCAATGGCCGGCGTTCACGTCATTGAAGCTCACTTTCCGCAGAAGAACGGCATACGTACCGGACAGGCCGATCGGGGTACGGACGTAACGTCCATTGAGTTCGCCGGTACTCCCGCCAACATAAGTCCAATACCCGAGCGAATCATCGTACCGGTAAATGCCCAGCTTCTCGCGGTGGTTCGTCCAATAAGTCTCATCTTCATAAGCCAGGGTAAGCTGCGCTTTTTTGCCGAATTCGGCGGCGGCCTGAATGTTCCATACCGCTCCGGCCGCTTCCAGCGCGCGTCCTTTCTCGTCTTTCAACGGATAGCCCGCTTTGTCTTTGTCCATCTCGGACACCGTCACTTCCGTCTCTTTGGCAAAAGTCCCCGGGCCCACTTCCAGCTTGACCCGGCCATCCTTGAGACTGAACGTCCCGCCTTCGGCTCCCACGACGAATTTGGCGGAAGCTAGCGCGGCCTTATTTCCGTCGTTCTGCGCACCGGAGTGGGATCCGGTTGAACCCGAACCCGGTGATGATCCCCCGCCCGTCACCGGTCCGGTGTTATTTTTGCTTAAGTCCAGTGAACCCAGCGAACCATCCGTCCCCGTGTAGAAAAGGCGGTCGCCGCTCAAACCTATGTATGTTTTGCCGGATCCGGCTTCACCCAGCGGGTATACTTTGGCCGTTGCCAGGTCTACCCCCTTCAACACCGCCTGTCCGCCTTCGTTCATCATGAAGACCGCCTGCGTATCTCCCACCGACATAAAGGCATATTCTTCGGCCTTGGCGCTCATCCCTGTCAGATCCTGCGGATCGGACATCCGGTTCTGAAGGGAAACCATCCCATACTTGCTTTCGAGTTGACTGTTCTTTTGTTTAAAAAGCACGTACTCGCCGTTCGTCACAAACCAATCGACGTAATGGCCTCCTCCCAGACTGACCAGGGGACGCTTCACGCCGCTGCTCAGCTCAATCATGCTGAGTCCGCCGTCACGGGCATTTTGATACACGACCCGTCCTTGGGTCAGCACCGGATAGCGCCCTTCGCCGAGCGAGGCTTCAGCCCCGGTGGCGGTATCATGATAAATCATCCGGCCGTATTTCTGGTTATCCGCCCAAACGACGCCATTCCCGCTTACGGAAGGATGGGCATATTCCCCGGCCTTGTTGTTCAGTTTCCGTTCAACCCCCGTGGTCAGGTCGTAGCTGTAAATGTCCCAATTGGCGGACGACGGGTCTTGCTCCCCTTTATCCGCCCAAACGATCGTCGTCCCGTTGATATAAGGCACATCCTTCGCCGTATTCCGGGTGGTGAGCGCCTTGATCTCACCGGTCGATTCGTCGCGGGCGTAAATCTGCCTCTCTCCGTCCGCCGCCGTATTCAACCAGACGACGGTTCCCCCGGACACGCTGGAATCCGACCGGCTTACTGCACCCGGTGCGGTCAAACTTTCTCCCGCAGCTTTAGCCGGGGCCGCGGCAGATCCGCCGAAGCTTCCCGCGAGGCAAATCGCCGCCCAGAGCAACCCTGCTCTCTTCCAGCTTCGCGGTTTTTTTCTCTTGCCATGTTCACCCATTCCTTCGTAATACCTCCCATCTTCATGAGACAAAGATCCTATTTCTATATCTTATGTCTTATAAGTGTTATCGGAATGATATATTGGAAAGAAAAGGACAGTTATGTTAAATAGTAAATTATACCCATTCGAATGTTTGTCAAAATTACTCAAAACCTTGAAAACAACCGGTTCTCCAAGCAGATACCGGAAAGCATGGGCATCCGTTGTAACAGAAAATATATGAAAAAAACCTCACCGCATGTAGCGATGAGGCCCTACTCAATTGGATCTTCTTTAGTAGTTTCGGAAACGTCATGATCTTCACCAATAATCGGCTGATCTAGCCCTGTTTCGCAGACAGCGGAATATCGGCAACGAGAAAGCTCGCTCGCTATCCCAAATTCAGACTGCCGAAAAGAACAAGTGAAAAATGAATACGAAAAATCGAATAGAATATGCCGTTATCGGCGATTTCAGCGGAATATATATGAAATTTCATGCTGATTTGCTGCTCCGGAAGGGGAAGGCTTGAAATCTGTACGAAAAACCGAATAGAATTCGCACCTAGGCATCGTTAGCAACGAATTGTATTCGAAAAATCGAATAGAATATGCCGTTGCCCTCACCGTTGCCGTCACCCCTCCAAACAAAGCTTGATCAGATCGTCCACATGAGCGGTAGCCAAGCATTCCACCGTGTCGGCGGCACCGTAATAAATTTTCACTTCCCCGTCCTCCTCCAGCACCATGCCGCCGGGGAAAATAACGTCATTACGGAAGCCGCCGTCCGTTTCATAGGGTGCTTCCGGCGCAAGCAGCGGCGATGCGCTCATGCCGAGGATCTTCCTCGGGTTGTCGAGATCCAGCAGCATAATACCGGCCGTATACCGCTTCTTCCAGGACGGCTCCCAGCCGTTCTTCCCTCTGGCCGGATCGATGTCCACCGCATGGAACGTGGTGAGCCAGCCTTTGCTCGTCTTCACGGGAGGTGCGGCCGGCCCGATCTTGTCATTGGCGAACGGCACCTGCTCCACCGCAAGCAGCAGATCAGAGCGGCCCCAATAGATTAGATCCGGCGACTCCGAGATCCAGGTGTCGAACCGGTCGACTCCGCCGCGGCTGTAGACGGTGAACGGCCGTTCCAGCCGGACGAAGTTGCCGCCGATGCGCTCCGGGAACAGTACCATATTTCGTAAGTCCGGCGTCGACAAGCTCAAGATTTCGAAGGACTCCAAATCGTCCGTGACCGCGATGCCTCCCCGGATCCCGTGGCGCGTATCTACGGCGAAGCACATGTAGCAGCGGCCGTCGATAACCGTCAGACGCGGATCGTAAGCGCGTACGATCTCTTCGTCTTGCAGCTTGAAGATCGGCTTCGGCCCCGCCGTCCAGTGAATGCCGTCGTCGCTGAAGGCGATGCCGAGATCCGTCGTATGACTCGGCTCGATCGTCTGCTTCTCCAGCGAACCGTAGTCGTTGCGGAATACCATACAATACCGGCCGCCGAACTTGGCGACGCCCGCGTTGAAGACGAGCGCGGTAGGATACGGCACGCGAGCCGCGTCCAGTACGGGATTGGCCGGATGGCGGCGAATGATCGGGCTGGACGCCAGCGCTCCAATCATAGGCCTATTTGTGGTGTTCATCGATTAGCATCCTCCTAAAAGTGTTGTGCGCGTTGCTCCAGGCAGCAGCTTCGAGCCAAACTCGCCTCGGAAGCATAGGCTTAGTAGTCTTGGTGCGTCATCGTCATGATGCGAGGGTACGGTCATTACATTGCGATTCCCCTCTAAACCAGGCGTCCGTATCCTGCGAACGGATCGTCAATCGTGATGCGGCCTGCCTGACAATCGCCGATACCGCTGTAGAGATCGGCCTTGCCGTCCGGGCGCATCACAATGCCCGAAGAGAAGACGCAGTCGATCAATTGCGGCGCTTTGGCAGGTCCCGGCGGATAGCAGGAGCGGCTTCCGATCAGATGAAGGTTAGTGGATTCTCGGGTTGTCGGATCGAAGACGAAGGCCATGTTCAGATACACCTTCACTTCCCCTCCGCGCTCATCCCGATCCGGGTAGCAAATGTGGCCGATGATGCCGATTTTACCGCTGTCGAGCAGATAGGCCTGGTTCACGCCCCCCCACTCGCCTTCCCCGAAGATGCCGTGAATGTACGGGGCGTTCCCGATAACCTCCGCCGTCAACTCTTCCAGCTGGTCAATGATCGTAAAGCCGATCATGGATTCGCTCCCGAATTTGCCCCTCATCTCGGCGTTGCGCGGACGCGAGAAGACGCCAATCCTGCCGTCCGCCAACGGAACAAGGCGAATATCCTTCATTTTGTCGGGGCCGGTAGTGAAGTAGTACAAATCATGAAGATCGGTGCCCCGGAAGAAATAGCCGAAAAACGTGCTGTATTTTCCGCTCTGATATTGCACATGAGTTCCGCCCATGACAAGCTCGTCACCGATTTCGCTGATGTAAGGGTCTTCCAGCGTATAGATCATGCTGTCTTTCACCAACGTCCATTCGTCCTGTCCCGTTTCCTCGAACAGGCGAACCCAAGAGCGGGCCCATTCCTCGCGGCGCTCTACGCGCCCGAACAAATACCGCTTCCCGTCCCGTTTGAAAGGAATCGAAATATTGTAGACATCAAAACCGTTCACGCCGTGAAATTTCAGAGTTGCGCTTTCATAGATCGTTTTTGCCGCTTCAAATTCCATTCTTCGCTGTTTCAGGGTCAAGGTTCTCCACACCTTCCTTTGGGTTTCGATTCGCTTATTTCAGAGACGCCTGATATTCCTGGAATTGCTTCTTGTATTCCGCGACGACTTGATCCAAACCGGCTTTTTTCATTTTTTCGAGCGCGGCCGGGAAGGCTTTATCGTATTCCTGAACCCCCATATAGATCGGAGTGATACTGGCCGAAGCTTCCGATAAAATATTGGTGTATTCGGTTCTTACATTTGTCGGGTCAAAAGTAAAGTTCGCCGCGACACTGTTGATCGCATCCGGATTCGGCTCAAACAGGACCTGGTTGTTCTCGGGAATGCTGCTCTCCAAGTCAAAGCGCATGAAGTTGACGTTGCCGTTTTGCGAATCGGATCCTCTATACCCCGGATTGTTATTGTTATTCGGATCTTTGATCGGCTTAAAGCCCTTCTCGCCGTCCTTGGTGTAGTGCTTGCCCTCGATGCCGTATTGGACCAGATCATAGTTCTCCTGGCTTGCCAGCATCCAATCCATGAATTTGACGGCCGCTTCCGGATGCTTGCTGTTCACCGGAACGGCATTTCCGTTCTTGAAGGCAAGCGGACGCAGGTATTCTTTCTCCGGGTTAAACCAAACGACGCCGATATCTTCCACGGTAGCTTCCGGATTGTACTTCTTGAGTCCGTTAAGGCTTCCGCCGGTCCCGAGACGCACAAACCATTCCCCGCTGTCCAGTTGCGCATCCACCTGCTCCTGCTTCATGATCAGGATATCGGGATTGGTAATTCCCTTCGTGTACAGTTCGCGCATGAACGCCGCGTCTTTCTTGAACTCTTCGGTTTCAATCCAGGACTTGATCTCGCCGTTTTGATTCACATAGAAGAATTTGTCCTTCACGGTGAACGGGAAAGTGTCATATGACCGATGCAGGATAGAGGTATGCAGGGAAATCGGGTCGAAGTCCGCCCGGGTGCCCAGATAAGGCTTGTTGCTTCCCTTCCAATTCTTCATGACCACCTCCCAAGCGCTGATCAATTCTGCCGGTGTGGTCGGTTCTACGAGTTGATTCTCTCTGAGAATGTCGCGGCGAATATTGAACTCGCCTTCACTCGCCATTTCAACCCAATACGTTGGAACGACATAATAGCTGCCGTCGATTTTTGCGCCGTCGAAAATATCTTCCGGAATATACCTCTTCAAGTTGGGTCCATACTTATCGATCGCCTCCGTGATATCCGCCAACGCGCCGCGGCTGTAATAACTCGAGAACGGCGTGCGGTCCTGCATGACGTGAAACAGGTCGAAATCCTCGCCTGTAGACAGCATCAGGTTCAACTTCTGATCCCACGCATCCCATGGAATATAGACCTTTTCCACTTCTACGCCTACTCCGTCCGCAGCCAACTTCTCATTGACTTTCTGGAACACTTCCTTGTAGTCCTTCGGCTCCGTACCGGGAACCAAATATTTGATTTTGACCGTTTCGCCAGACTTGCCGCCATTCTCTGACTTCGACCCTGAAGACGAGCCTTCCTTCTCGGCCGATCCGGAACCCCCGCCGCAGCCCGCCAATACTGAAAGGGCAAGCACCGCGGCGAATACAAATGCGAAATACTTTCTCATCATCATTTTGACCTCCTTAAGTTAGAATGTGACCTCCTACAATGCTGCTGTATCTATGTTAACCCCGCAGGGGAGGATCAGCCTTTGACTGAACCGATAACCAGGCCTTTCACGAAGTATTTCTGCAAATACGGATAGAGGAATACAATCGGCCCGATCGTCACGATCGCCGTTGCCATCTTAACCGACTCCGAAGGAAGCGTCATTTCGCTTGTTCCGGCCAGCATTGTCATCTCGTTCAGCATGCTGATCTCCGACTGCAGTTGCAGGAGCATAAATTGCAGCGGGTACAATTCCTTGTTATCGATCAACATGATCGCATTCCACCAGTTGTTCCAGTAGTCCAGTCCGTAGAAGAGCGCGATCGTCGCCAGGACCGGCTTGCATAACGGAAGATAGATCCGGTAAGCGATCGTAATATCGTTGGCCCCGTCCAGGGTCGCCGACTCTCGCAGCGAATCCGGAACCCCATTCATGAAATTGCGCACCAGGAAGAGGTTGAACGGGCTGAACAGCAGTGACGGAATGATCAGAGCGAGGATGTTGTTGGTCAATCCTAGCGACCGATTCATCAGATACCAGGGCACAATCCCGGCGGAGAAAATCATGGTGATAAAGAAATAGAGCGCCAGCCAGTTGCGGTATTTCACATTTTTGTTCGCCAGCGTGTAGCCGGCCATGGCAGTAATCAGAATCGCCAGCGCCGTGCCGACGATCGTGACGAAGATGGAAATGCCGTAGCTCCGTATCACCTGAGAGCCGCCCGTAAAGATCAGCTTATAGGCATACAGGGAGAACTTCTCCGGAAAAAGGCTGTAGCCATTCTTCAAGAGGGCATCTTCATCCGTGATCGAGATCATCAGCACCAGCAGCATCGGCAGCAAGCACAGCGCCGAATAAATCGCAATCAAAGCATACATTATCGCCTTGCTGATCGAAAACGCCTTCATTTCTATTCCTCCTAAAGGTTTCCTGCGGTAAGCGGCAGCCTGAACCGAATGGTTAATACAACGCGCCGTCTTTGAAAAATTTCCGGGTAATGGTATTTGTGCCGAAGACGAGGATAAACCCGACGATGGACTGGAACAGGCCGACGGCCATCGCTTCCGAAGGGTTGCCGATCTGGCGCAAAGAGCGGAAGACGTACGTATCGATGATATCCGTAGTCGAATACAAAGTGCCGTTGTCGCCGATCAAGGCGTAGATCATCCCGAAGTCGCCGTACATGATTTTACCGACCGAGAGCAGCGTCAGGATGACCACCGTAGGCATCATCAGCGGAATCGTAATGCGCATGCACATCTGCCACCGATTGGCCCCGTCAATCCCGGCCGCTTCATATAACGTCTCATCAATCCCGGTAATCGTAGCCAAATAAATAACGGCGCTCATCCCGGCTCCCTTCCATACATGCATCACGGTAAGAATCGCCGGCCATGTCTGCGGTTCGGTATACCAGTTGACCGAAGCAACGCCGAACTGGTTCAGCATTTGATTCACAATCCCCATATCCATTGAAAAAAACGCGTACAGCACATAACTAATCACGATCCAGGATATGAAGTTCGGAAACAGCATCATCGATTGGCTGATCTTGACGAACAGCTTCTTGCGCAGCTCGTTCAGGATCAGGGAAATCGCCAGCGCGGTCAGCGTGCCGAAAACGATAAAGAGCAAATTCAGAAAGATCGTGTTAAAGGTGACCGTAAACGCCTTGTTCGACCGAAAGAAGAATTCAAAGTTCTCTAATCCAACCCATTCGCTACGGAAGATCCCCTTCGTATAATTGAACCGCTGGAAAGCAATGAGCATATACGGATACGTCAAATACCCGAAAATAAACACGTATGCCATTGCAGGCAGAACCAGCAAATAGGATGTACCGTTTCTGCGAATGTCGGACAGTATGCCAAACCCCCGTCGCCGTTTCTTTTCCAATTTTCGTTCCTCCCATTTGGTATGCTTCTGCTCGATATCTCCTCCGCCGCTTCCGCCGCTGTTCACCGGCAGCCGAAGCTATGTTTCCAGATTAGTCGGAGCTCCGGGCGGCGTCTATTTTAAAATCCGGAGAACCCTTCCACAATGCAGCACAGGGCTTCCAAATAAACGAACTCGCTTTCATTTTTACGCGAAGGAGTACCTTTTCACCCGAATATGCTCTATAGTGAAGAGGTTACATTCGCAGCAAATGGGAGGAATTCTTCAATGCGGACCACCATGAATCGGCTTGCACGATACAAGGCATTTCAGAAACTTACCGTCTCATATTTCCTGCTCTTACTTCTAACCGTGAGCCTGCTGTCCGGCGTCCTCTTCTATCTCTTCTCCAGAAGCGCCGTCAAGGAGATCGACCGCAATTCCAAAGCCATGTTGTCCCAAGTCACTTACGCTTCGGACGTGGTCTATAACCAGGTCATGACCATCGGCAACGCGCTGCTCATCCAGCCGGAAATCAGTTCCTTTCTGAACGGTACGACGGAGGATAAGACCAATAATTATCTGATCTTTCGACAGATGTCCCAGATCGCAAGTGTGTATCCTTATATATACAGCGTTGGAATCTACCGGCCTTCTACGGGGACAACCGTCGATACGGCCAACCTTCCGTTCGACCCGTCGCTCAACGCGCTCGGCTCCGAGCGGTACATGGAGTTTTATCCGCGCAGTCTGACCGTTGCCGGCCGCAACAACGAAGCGCCGCTGCAGCTCCTAACCTTTCTGCTGTACCCGGGCTTCTCCTTTCGGACTTCCGACAACCCGCTCATCTATATCAATGTAGAAGAGCAGTCGATTCTGACGACGATCCGCAAGATCAGCAAAGCGGATGCCGCCAATAACGTTTTTGTTATCAACAATGAGGGCAAGGTGCTCTCCCACACCGATTCCAGCTTGTTCCTGGAAGATTTGTCCGGGGAGCGGTATGTGCAGCAAATTTTGAATCAGGACAAGCAGGAGAGCAGCTTCACCGCAACGATTCAGAATAAAAAGCACCTGGTCACTTATGTGAAATCGGAGGCCATGGACTGGTATTTTGTAAGCGTTTCCCCTTATTCCGGGCTGATCTCCAACATCGATCGGCTTCGCAACATTACGCTGCTTGTGACGGCCGGGATCGTGCTGGCAGGACTGCTGGTCTCGATATTCTTGACCCGGAGCATTTACAGGCCGCTATCGACGTTGTTTGAGAAGATCATGCCGGACACGGGTTCTCCATCCTCCGGTTCGCTGTTCATCGATGAATATAAAATGATGGCCGAAGTCTTCCATTCGTTGGAGGAAAGGGAGAAAACCATGCAATTCGTGCTCAATCGCTCTTCCCGAACGATCCGCGAGCATTATCTGCATTCCTTGCTCCGCGGCCATCCGCTGGAATATTCGGTTCCAAGCGAATTGATTCGGGATATCGATGAGAACGTGGCCGGACCCTACTTTTGCGTGCTGGTCTTCAAGGTCAACGAGCTGGAGCCGGCGAGAGAGGGAATGGAGGCGGCACAGCAACCGCTGCTGCGCTTCGCTCTGGGGAATATTGCGAAAGAGATGCTGGAGCCTATCGGGGCATGCGATTACCTGATTACGGAGGAGAACGAGGGCGTCGTGATTCTGCAATGCGAGATAAACCAAACGCCGGAGGAGCTCAAACCCGCCTTGCGCAACATTCAGAGCTTCCTGAACCGTTACTTCAAGGTGACGGTATCCATCGGCGTAGGGGATATCAGCTATGGCAGGAAGCATATCCCTGCGTCCTATACTTCGGCGCAGCAATATGTTAAATATCGGCTGATCTACGGGAAGGAATCGATTCTGGATGCCGTAGTGACGCGGCCCCACATGATGACGGGCTTGAGCTATCCGAGCGCCTACGAGAAGAAGCTGATCGATGCGGTGCAGTCCGGCAAGCCGGAGCCGATCCGGGAGGCCATCGGTCAATTCGTCGAACAAATCTCAAACGGCTCCATCAACCAGGTGATCACCTACAGCATCCAGCTCATGTTGTCTTTGCTTAAACACTTTGAGTATTTGCAGCATGTGCCGGATTCCAATTTCAACGAATATCTGGGCGCGGTGACCGATATTGAATCCGCTGAACACCTAACAGAAATCCAGGACATTTTCCATCGATATTGTTTCAATATCTGCGCTTTAATCGAAGAGAAGAATCTCTGGATGAACGCCCAGAAGCACAATGTAATCATTGAGAAGGTGCAGAATTACATTCAGGAGCATTATGCCGAGCCGAACTTATCTCTGGAGATGGTGTCCAACATCGCCGGCCTGTCGCCGAGCTATCTGGGAAAACTGTTCAAAAGTGCAACCCGGCAATCGTTCAGCGAATACCTGAATCACACCCGGTTGGAGAAAGCCAAGGATTTGCTGGCCTCCACTCATGAGACGGCAGCCAAAATCAGTGAGTCGGTAGGCATGTACAATATCACTTACTTCTCCACACTGTTCAAGAAAAAATATGGCTTGACTCCTTCCGCCTTCCGCGAGCAGGAGGCGATCAAAAGCCGGGAGAACGCTGGGGAGTAGATAGAAACTCCCCGCTGCTATCCCTCCTCCAGAAACCGCTCCTTCAGCTCCCGGGTCGGAACCAGGCAGGTCTCGTCCTTGCCGAACCACCGGTAACGATGCTTGGCGACGTATCGATACACCGCGTCCCGGAGTCCCCGCGGTACGAGGATGAAGGCATACAGCAGCGGCCAGGGATAACGCAGTCCTCTCGCAATACGTAAAGCCGCCGCCGATCGGGTATAATAATGGCCCTGTTCGATCAAAACGACGCTGTCCAGCGACTCCTCCTGAGACCCGGCAGTTTGCAGCAGACGGCTGCCGGCCTGCGACTGCAGGGAGGCAAAGCGGAACCGCCCGACCGGGTCCCGCTTAATGATAAATTTGACCGCCCCTTGGCATAAATGGCAGACGCCGTCGAACAAGATGACGTGTTCATTCCTTGGATCCGGTTTGCCTGGCATGTTTCAGCCCCTCCCCCCGTGGGTTGGACACCATTTCTTCATCTATAAGAAAGACCTTATACGAATCTTAAGAAAAAAGCACGGGAGGAGATCCCGTGCTTGCTGTCGCCAGCTGGCGAATGCGTATTACTCGGAAGCGAGCTTGTCGAGCCATTGCCCTTCTACCATCTGACGGTTGATTTCACCCGAAAATTTCTCCATGCATTGGCAAATGAAGTCTTTCCGGCAGACCGGACAAGGTGTCTTTTGCAGCCTGCTGACGTTGGTTAACCGCCATTCGGGATTACGGTGGTAAAACACGCGGCACGCCGTACCATCGGCCATGTTAACGATAAACTCATACAATCCGTCATTTTTGTTGCTGCCGGCCTTGGTTACATTTACAACATTCGGTCTGTAGGACATGTTATCACCCGTATTATCAAATTTCATTCCAGAGCGCAGCTCTTTTAGTACTTAGACATATTAATTAATTTTGATCGGCATGTCAACTTGAAAACCCGCCCAACTGGCCTGATCTGGCGCACTTTGTGCAAGATGTCTGTTAGAATGTGCATCTTTTCACCGCCCCATACCCCAAACATCGGCAAATATCCGATAGCGGATGCCTACACCCGATGAGCCGTCCTCATTCATTGGGCCTGCCGGGATCAAATAACATCGTGTTAAAAGACTCGGGCTCCAGTTCGAAGCCGTACATTCCCGTTCCGTCCGAAATCCGCACGGTTCTTGTCTCCTTGAACGGATTCGCCATCACCACGACGCGCTCGCCGTTTGGTGTCACGTAGCTGACCGCGTTGCCGAACCAGTGCCCTTGCTGGCCGATCCGCTTTGAGCCCGGCGTCACGAAATGCGAGAAATGTTTCATTACGTAATACTCGGGATTGAATACCGCCCTGTGTTGTTCCTTATCGACCGTGACCATCGAGTTCTGCTCCCAGCCCCACGTGCTTCGCCCCTTCGACTCAAGCACCATGTTCCAATAAATGTACGCGTTCACCCGGTTTGTGAAATAGTGCTGGAACAAATTAAATACGTATTGGGCATATTCCCAAGTGTTCGTGCCGTCGCCGCATTCGTTCTCGGTTTGCATGTACCGCAGTTCCGGATAGCTCAGGACGGTACGCTGGATCGCCCATTTTCCGGCCCACTGATAACCTACGCCCTTAATGTATTTATAAGCTTCAGGATCGCTTAACACCGTATGTGCATAAGCGTCGTGGTCGGTGACTTTCTTCTTCAGCCATTCGTCCCACGGTTCCGGCGCATTGATTGTGCCCAGCCAGATTTCCGTATCAAGTCCATGCCGTTCAAAGGCCGGTCCCAAATAATCGCGGATAAATTCTCGAAGCTGCTCGCCGGTCCAAACGCAGGAGGGAAACTTCTGATCAGCCACTATCTCGTTCTGGACATGGATCTGGTGGACCGTGATTCCCTCTTCCCGGTAGGCCTGCACGAACTTCACGAAATAAAGGGCGTAGGCTTCCAGAATTTCATGCTCCCAGCGCAGTGTTCCGTAATTATAAGCTTTCGGGAACTTCATCCAAGTCGGCGGGCTCCAAGGTGAGGCGAACAGTTTGAGTTCGGGATTCAACGCCAAGGCTTCCTTGATATAAGGAATCAGGTATTTCCGATCCCGTTCGATGGAGAAATGCTCCATCGCGTAGTCTCCATCCGTTTCATTGTGGCTGTACCACTCCAGGGCATAGTCGCTGGCTCCGATCGGAATCCGGCAAATGCTGAATTTCTGTTCCCCGTCCGGATGAAACAAGTTGAACAATACCCGCTTTCGTTCCTCCTCAGGAAGCAGATTTAACGCCACAACCCCGAGTTCATTAAAACATCCCCCAAACCCTTCCACGTTTTGATAAACGGCATCCGTCAGCGTCAACTCCGCCGTTCCCCCGTTTGTCAATAAATGAGGCAGACCTTTCTTTTCCCATGGCCGCCCCCTTGTGCTCGATATCCATCGTTTCGGTTGTAACATGAACTCCCTCCTTACACATGATTTATGCGACTGCTCAACCTTTCACGGCCCCTTCGGCAATTCCTTCCATAATGAACTTTTGGAAAAACGCGTAAATCATCACCACCGGAATCGCCGTGAGTACCAGCGAAGCCAGAATCAGCGACCACTCCTTGTTATACTCCCCGAACAACATGTTGGTGGACAGAATCAACGTATAGTTGTCTACGTCTGTCAGCATCATCAACGGCAGCAGGAAGTCGTTCCAAATCCACAGAAAGTCGAGAATCGCGATCGTTACGGTGATGGGCAGCAGCAGCGGCAAAATGATTCGGAAAAAGGTCTGGAATTCATTGCAGCCGTCGATCTGTCCGGACTCTTCCAGCTCCCGCGGGATCGACTTGACGAAACCGTGATACAGAAAAATGGCCATATTGACGCCAAGTCCGATATAGATCAGCGCCAGTCCGTAAGTGCTGCCCTGTACTTGCATGGTTTTGGCCATCCGGGTGAGCGGAATCATGATCGAATGAAAGGGCACGAGCATCGAGGCGACAAACAGCAGAAAAATGAAATTGCTTAATTTGCCCCGGGTTCGGGACAACTTATAGCCCGCCAAAGCGGAACAGAAGACAATTCCCCCGATCCCGATCACGGAAACAATCACCGAGTTCAGAGAACTGTTCAGGAGATTGATTTTCTCAAACGCTTGTGAGTAGTTTTCAAAGTGCAGTTTCGTTGGCAGGGCGACGAACGATTCGAACATTTCCGCTTGCGTCTTAAACGAATTGACGACCGCCATATAAATGGGGAAACAGGTGAACAGGGCGCCTACGGACAAAATCAACCCGATCAAGAGCGAATGGATTCTCTTCATTCTCATGCTTCCACCTCTTTTCTCTTCATGACGTTCATTTGGATTAGGGTAACGATTAATACGATGGCAAAAAGAATGAGCGACTTCGCGCTGGCGTATCCGTAGCGAAAGTTATTGGAGAACGCCTCTTCATAGATGTTCATTGTAATTACCTGCGTGCTTCGTCCCGGTCCGCCGCCGGTAAGTCCGTAAACTACGTCAAACACTTTGAATGCGCCGTTCAGCGTCAGGAAGAAGCAAATGGTCACGGCATGCGTAATCATCGGAAGGATCACGCTTCTTAACGTTTGGAACGAATTGGCTCCATCGATAATGGCCGCTTCCTTCAAACTCTGAGGCACGCCTTGCAGAGCCGCCAAATAAATAATCATCATATACCCGACCCCGTTCCACAGCGACACGATCAGGATGGAGTAAAAAGAAAATTTCGGATTGCCCAGCCAGGATTGGTCAAGAAAAGTGATCGCCGCTTTTTCGGCGAGCTGCGGAATCACTTGCGAAAAAACAAAGGTCCACATAAAGGAACTGATAATTAAACTGATCATATTCGGCATAAAGAATATCGTGCGAAAAAATCCTTTGCTCCGGGTCCGCGTCTCGATGAGCACGGCAAGGAGCAAGGCGATTACATTTTGCAACACAACCATGAATGCGACATATTTCAGCGTAAATAATAACGCATTAATGAAATCCGGGTCCTCCGTAAGCGCTTCGACGAGATTGGCAAATCCGATGAAGCTGTAATTCTGGTTCAAACCGTTCCAGTCCGTAAACGTGTAATACATTCCGCCGAATGTCGGGATGAGCAGAAAGATGGTATAAATAACGAGTGCCGGGGCTGTGAACGCCAGCAAAGAGATATACTTCTTAAAGAGCCTGGATGACGGCATGTTCTTCCTCCCCCTTTCGTTTGTCTATGAATTGAGAAGGAAGGAACTTCTCGTTCCTTCCTCAAGGACAGCCGGGTTACTTGTTGACCTTGTTAAACGATTTCCACGCTTTGTCGAGTGCCTTGAGCACATCGTCCTGCGAGATTTGCCCGGCGATATAGGATTGCAGCGCTTTGCCGGATTCGTCTTTTACCGCTGGCGGAATCCGTGGATCTTGATAGGATTTGCCCTCTTTTACATAAACCATCGCATCGTCAACCCAAGGATAGCTGCTGTAGTCGTGTACCGTGGCGAGCGGATTAAACTTCAGCGCCTGGAAGAATGCGCTGGAATCCTTGTCGTCCAGCACGTAGTTTACGAAATCAAGGGCCACTTCCTTATTTTTGCTCGTCTTGGATACGGCCAGCGAGGTGGACGTACTCAAGTTGATCATCGTAGCGTCGGGATTATCGTTGATCGGCAAAGCCGCTACGCCAAAACGCAGGTCGGGATTGGATTTCAAAATCGTCTCCGCGTACCAGGGGCCCTGTACCCACATCGCCGCCTTCCCCTGCGCAAACATCGCCGCACCATCGTCACCGCCTACCTCGAGACCGTTTTTGGTACCGTTCGCGTAAACCAAATCGATAATGTCGAACATCCCTTTCATTTCGGTGAAGGAACCTTGATCCTGGTTCATCCGCTCAATGAAATCCTGATTTTCCGTATTGACCAATTGACCTACGAAAAGCGGCAGGAATAACTGCGGAATCCAGGCCTCTTTGTCGGACAAAATAAACGGGGTGATGTTGTTTTGTTTCAGCTTTTCGACGACCGTCTTCATTTCCGACAGGGTCGTAGGGGGCGTCAGTCCCAGCTCCTCAAAAATCTGCTTGTTGTACAAATAACCCCAAGACAGTGTCTCGAGCGGAACCGCAACAATTTTCCCGTCTTCAGTCATGACCGAAGGCTTCACGCTCTCCAGCAGCTTGCCGACGAACGGTTGATCGGACAAATCCTCCAGATACCCGGCTTTATAAAATGGAGGGATTTCGTTGACCGCATGGATCGCGAATACGTCGGGTGCGTCGTTGGAAGCCAGTCTCGTTTTTAAAATTTGCGGGGCGGTGTCCGCCGGCGGCATTTCCAGTTGAACCGACACATCGATATTTTTCTCCGCTTTTTCTTTGGCCACGAAGGCATCGATGTACTTATCATAGTGTTCTTTCAAGCGAGGCTGAGCGATAAACATTTTCAAATTGACGGTTTTCCCGCCGGAGCTTTCGCCCCCTGCCGATTCGTTGTTTCCCGCCTGAATTCCGCCAGCCGCTCCGCAGCCAGCAAGCAAAGAGGCGATTAATGCGATTCCTGCTAGACCCTTCCAAATTTTCATATGAGTTGCCCCCCAGAACATTGGTTTTTGTTTACGCTTTCATTCTAATTTATTTGTGAAAGCGCTTCATTGGACAGGATTAGACTTTTCGATTGGATATTTTTAAACCTTGTGCTCCCTTTCTCGCCTCTCCCGGCGATATTCCGAAGTGCCTTTTAAACACCCGGTGAAAATAGGATACGTCCTCATATCCGATCAATTCGGCTACCCTCTTGATGGCGACTTCTTCGTCCGATTTCAGCCATTCCATCGCCTTATTCATTCTCGATTCCACGATATAATCCGTGACCGTTAAGCCGTATTCCTGCTTAAACGCCTTGCTCAAATACTCTTTGCTGACGAAAAACAGCTTGGCCAGCTGCTCCAGACCGATCGGTTCTGCGTAATGATGATCAAGATACGATTTGACTTCCCCCAAATGCAGCTTATTTTTATATTTCCGCTGCTTGATCAGTTCTTCCAGGGCGTTCACATAACACTCGGATATCAAACGGACCCCTTCCTGGAAGGAGTTTGGCATATCCGTAAGTTCAGCCCAGCGTTCCGTCTCGCCAGCCAGCGCGTTCGCCGCACAGAGCTCTCTCAAGTACAGCAAAGTATCTTTTACCAGATAGCGGATCGTTTCCGGCTTCAAGGCAGCTTCCAGCTCCGTATCGGATTGCAGTTCACGGCATACTTTCCGGAGTCCCTCGCCATTCAGATCATTAAAGTAAGAACCCAACCGCTTTTCGTAAGCGGCCCATCTCGAAGACAACTCCAGGTCGATTTCCTGCCGCCTCGTGCGTTGCCGAAGAGCTACGCAACATCTGGCCAACACCGCGTTCAGTTCCTGCGGGTCGATCGGCTTCAGCAAATAGTCGACCGCCTTATAACGAATCGCCTGCCTGGCGTAGTGAAAATCGTCGTACCCGCTTACCACGATGATCTGCTTGTAGGGAAAACGGTCGCTCATTTCCCGCATCAATTCTACTCCGTCGGCACCCGGCATGCGCATGTCGGTAATGATGATCTCAGGATTAAGCCGTTCGATCATCCGCATCGCTTCCAAACCGTCCTCTGCCTCCCCCACGACCTCCATACGGTGTTCGTCCCATCGGCCCAAATTTTTGATAATGTCCCGGTTCCACTCTTCGTCATCCACTATCAATACTTTGAACATGCCTTAACCCTCCTTTTGATCGGGAAGATGCAAAGCTACGCTGGTTCCTTTGCCCGCTTCACTATCTAGACTCACTTTGTAATCTGCCCCAAAATACATTTGGATCCGGGAGGCTACATTGATCAGTCCGATGCTTGTCCCCTTGGCCCATACTTGTTCCAGATCCCGGTTTAGCTGCAACCGCAGGCGATGAAGCTGCGCCGTTTCCATGCCCGCCCCATTGTCCCGGATTAGAACCAGTACGCCCCCGGAATCGGGACGGATCGTTACCTCCAGCCGCCACTCTCCGATTTTATGATCCAGCCCGTGAGCAAACGCATTTTCGACGATCGGCTGCAGCGTCAGTTTCGGGATTCGGCAGTCAAGCACATCTTCGTCGATGTTGAGCTCGTAATGGAGCCGTTTGCCGAAGCGCTGCTGCTGGATATTCATATAATGATTCAGATGTTCAAGCTCTGCCCGAAGCGTCGCTAGCGTATCCGGATCCCGCACAATATAACGGAACATTTCGCTAAGCGAACGAATGATACCGTAGCTCTCCGCCGTTTTTTGCGAGAAGGTCATTCCCCCGATCAGTTGCAGCGTATTTTGCAAGAAATGCGGGTTGATTTGCGATTGTAGCGCTTTAAGTTCCGCCGTTTTCTTTTCCAGGCGAATCCGGTACTCGGTATTAATGTGGTCCCTGATCCGCTGCGCCATGGTGGCGAAATTGGCTTCCAGGAGCCCGATTTCATCTTTGCGCCTGCTTCGGGGAATCATCTGCTCCTTGGTCAGATCGAGCTTCCGCATCGCCCGGGCCAAGCCGATGATCGGTTTGGTCGTTTTCCAGGCAAAATAAAAAGCAACTAAAGCGGATACGATCGTGGAGATCATCCCGACGATCAAACCATAGTTCATCGTCGCCCGGGCGCTTTCGTTGATCGTGGCGACCGGGATTATCTTCACCAATCTAAGGTCGACGGGATCCACCGTATTGTAAAAAACGAATTCCTGGTCCGTTCTGAATTGGCCCGGCCCGGCACCCTTGGAAGCTTGCAGCTCCGCCGTCACATCCGGAGAGATTTCGCCATCGCCGTACAGTATGCGGCCGCTCATGTCCGTAACGAACACGGATTGCTCCTTTCCTTCGCCAAGCAAACGGATCGTTTGATCGAAATAGGACCAGAGCACCTCCAGGGAGATATAGCCCAGCTTTTCCTGGTTTTCGAAGCGGTTGATGCTGCGAATCAAGCGAAATTTGCCGGGGTCCGACGAATCCGTCTCCACGATAAAATCTTTGTTCTCCCGCAGTAAGTCCCGGTAATCGCGCGGTATGCCGCTGATCTCTTCCACTTCGCTTTGCATCGAATTGATCGTAAACAACGTCCCGGTTTCATGCAGGTACATAACGACGCCGACCAGGTAATTTCCTCCGCTGTAATACACGCTATTCAGCGAATTAAAAACATTCTGCTGCGCGGCAAATTGGCTGGCCGGGGTTTCCGCTTCGGGCCGATTTAGATAATTGGCCAACCCCGGACTGATCTGGAGCGAATAGACCAAGTTGTTTAGTCTGGCAAACTGATCTCCCAAATAAATCCCCGTCCATTTCATATTGGAGAGATTGGTGCCGATCACTTGCTTCTCCATCGAAGCGCTGTTGTTCTCCGCTGCCAGTGCGGTAACGACGACAATGGGCACGATCGCGATCAAAATCATCGTCAAAATCAATTTATTGCGGATACTCGTTCTGAACGGGTCGATGACCCTCTGCCGCAGCCTGCCAAACATTCGCTCCCCCCCTGTGATGCCGCATATATAGTAGAAAACGCCTCGCGGATGCGGGAGGCGTCTATTTTATAGCAACTCGTTCTATAGCTTATTGTTCTTCAATAATGGTAAAGCCCCATGGCTCAAGCTGGAGGGGTTGCCCCGAGCTTATCGGCTGGCCCGAAAGAAGTTCAATCCCCTCACGATAACGATAGTCTAACGAAGCCGGCATTTCAGAATAGTTAAAATAATACCGGATCGTTTTGCCCAGCCCGTTAACCCCGGATTTTGTGATCAGCGGGAAGCGAATCTCTTGATCCGGTCCCCATAAACCCGCTTCCTTCACGGCATGCTCCAGGATTTTGCCCATAACCGCCTCGCTCGTCATACAACCGATATACACGGCCCGCCCTTTGCCGTACCCGTTTTGCGTGACCGCGGCATACTTCCCCCAATGCGGATGATCATAATAGGCAAGCACCTCCGCCGTCGATGGGGTGAGCAGCTCCATCCACGTGTGCACCTGGTTTTGGTCTTCACCGACCCGGAACGGATCGTCTTTTAACGTCACCCGTTTCGGCTCGACGAACATGTTGTACGAAATGCCGCAGGCTTTGCCGATGATTCCCGGTTGCCGTTCGGAACGGACCTTGACGTTTTGATCCGTAAATCCGCTCTTAAAAGTATAAACGATATGCCCACCTTCATATACAAACCGGTTTAACCTTTCCAGAAGTACATCGGAAGCCGTATAAAGCGCAGGAACGATAAGCAGATCATACCGTTCAAAATTCGTGGTCGCGGGAGACACGAAATCGCACTCAATGTTCATCCGGTACAGCTCATCATACATCATTCGAACGACATCATTGTACTTTTTCGCACTGAAAAAATTAAATTTGAACCACTCCATCGCCGTTAACGAGTCGTTACTGACCAGAATGGCGACTTTATTCTCCTTTTTCAGGTTTACCAAATGCGGGGACAAACGGGTAAAGTCCCGGCCGATCGTTCGGGCCTCCTCATAAACCGGGTTGGGTTCGAAGTCATGGCTGAGCAAGCCTTTCCAATAGGTTTCGAAGGAATTGTGGATCGAGTGCCAATGCCAATAGGCCACCATATTGGCTCCCGAAGCCAGATGGCTGAACGCCTGCAATCTTAACTGCCCCGGGTACGGGGTCCAATGGGGAAAAGCCTGCGCTTCCGTCTCGAGCACCAAATAATTCGTCCCTTTGGTGGATCGCGCCACATCGCCGCCAAAGGAAATTTCAATGCCCGTCAAATCGTCTTGCGATGGATGATAAATGTCCACCCCCGTGATATCGAAAGGACGGGAAGCCTCGAAATGGTCCACATCCGGCTGAATGCCGTAGGAATACCCCCGCCACTCAAAATCGAAATTTTGCGTGACAAACTGATCCGCTCGCTTGTACTCGTTAACAATGGATACTTGCCAGTTCAGGAAATCGGCGACCAGTTTCCGTTGGAATTTGGCAAACTCCGCTCCCAGGCTGCCATTGATCGTCCCGATGACGGACGGGAAGTCCTCCCAACTGTTGATCCGGTTGCTCCAATAGTCGAGCCCGAACGCCTTGTTCAATTCCTCCAGCGTTTTGAATTTGTCCCTAACGTATTTGACAAACAACAGTTGGACATTCGGACCCGCGGTATGATAATGCTTCGTTTCATTATCGGTTTGATACCCGATCACCGCCGGATGTTCGCTAACCCGGGAGATCAGTTTGCGGATGATGCGCTCCGCATAAAACAAATAAGTCGGGTTCGTGATGTCCATAATTTGACGCGCCCCATATTTGCCGGGTCCATTTGCCGTCGTTGCCAACACGTCCGGATGCTCCTTGACCATCCAGGTCGGTACGGCGTAAGTGGGCGTTCCGACAATGACATGGATTCCGGCCCGATGCATCGCATCAAGAACGCGATCTACCGAGGTGAAATCAAATACTCCGTTTTGCGGCTCATGCGTGCTCCAGGTCGATTCGGCGATCCGAGCCACGTTAATCCCCGCCTCTTTCATCATGCGGATATCTTCGTTCAGGCGATCGTAAGGCATGTATTCGTCATAATAAGCGACACCGTATAATATTTTGTCCATAAAGACCTCCCGGAGTTTCATCAAAATAGTAGGCAAATCCTTCAGGTGTAAAATTAATTCTAATGCAATTGTTTACGCTTTCATAGTATTAGAAAAATCCTTCCGCTTCACTGGACAAAATTAAACTCTTGCAGTGGAGTATTTTAAACTAGGTAGAGTTCCTTTTATTTTCCTCCAAACCTACAAAAAGCTCCTGAACCATCCATAAGGACAATTCAGGAGCTCTTCACTACTATTTAGGATGCGGTCGAGAGGACTCGAACCTCCACGGGCGTACGCCCACTACCCCCTCAAGATAGCGTGTCTGCCATTCCACCACGACCGCGATTGTAAAACAGCGTTCAAACGAACATGGATTATTATATCTTTGCGGTCATGAAAAGTAAAGTGGAATTATTTGTCCCTTCTGCCCGTCTTCAGCCTCCGATAGCGGATAAACTCTATGTATTCCCGAACGAAAGCCCGCTCGGACTCGGAAAGCGAGCTTACAAATGAGCCCCAGTCTTTCTCGGTGGAGACGTAATCCGCTCGTTGATCCTGCACGAATCCGGGCTGTTTCTCTCTCCCAGTCATCAACCAATCCAGGCTGACATCAAAAAAAGCGGCGATTTCAATTAACTTATTCGTGCTCGGCGTGGATTTGCCACGCTTCCAGTCCCCCAGGTTTCCGGTGCTGATCCCCAATTCGAGGCAAAACGCCTTTTTCGTCATTCCGGCATTCTTGATCAGCAGTTCAATACGCTCGTAGATCGACAACTTTTCTCCAACCTTCCTCAAAAACTATAATGACGCATTTAAGTAATTTGGCCATTGTGTAGTGACGTATATACGTATATAATAGAATGAAATACTGCGATACTGTATCATGCGTATTTTGGTTTAAAGAAAGGCCCTTGCCTGTGTAAAAGTACGCCTATATCTTAACACAGGGCCGGCAAGTACTTAATAGGTCGGAAAGACTGCCCTTATTTCATGACAGGAGCGCACCCGCTGTGAATGAGAATCCCCATTGGAAGGACCCCTTCCATTCTTTGAATCAAAGCGTGGCGATTTTAGACCCGAACGGGACGATCGTCTCCGTCAATCGGACCTGGATAACCCGGGCCGCGATTTTGGGCGTTGCTCCTTGTTGGGAGCACCCCGGATTTAATGTCTTTCATTTTTTTCAGCATGAGCCGCATCGCTTTACCTATTTTAACGTTCACCAGCTGCTGGAGCAATTTTCGCGGATCTTAAGCGGTGACCTCAAGATCTTCGAGTTTGAATTTAAGAGTCCAAGCCGCGATGAAGAGCTCTGGTTTCTCGCTGAAATCACCCCTTATGCCGAAGAGCCCTCCGCCCCGCCCCAAGGCATCGTGATCACCTGCACCGACATCACCCGGCTGAAACGACAGCAAATGCAAATGCAGCATGATTTGGCCCATATTCGCACGCTCCGGGGGCTGCTGCCGATTTGTGCGGTGTGCAAGAAAATTAAGGACGAAAGCGAGGTATGGAGCACGATCGAAGCTTACCTGATCAAGCATACCCATGCGGAGTTCACGCACGACATTTGTCCCGATTGCATTAGGGCCCTGTATCCCAAATACTCTTCAATTCTGGACCTGCCGCCTGAGCCGGAATAATCCAGGCAGGGGTTAGTGCAATGTTCTGTCGGCATGGTTCCGGGCAGAATCCTTACGGCGGGAACGCTGCCGGCTGATCTGCTGCCCTAACGTAGCGCCGGCCAAACCTCCGGCGATCAGGCCAACCCCGCCAAGCTCCAGCATCCCTGCCAGCGTAGCCAGTACCGCCCCGCAGCCTGCGGCGGCCATAAACGGCAGCGAACGTTCTCCGCCAGCAAGCAAAGCGATGAACAGCGCCGGCAACGCAAAGGTAAGCACCTCGGCCTGCTCCGCCGTGACGAAGTTGCCAAGCCCCGTGCCTGCTGCGGTTCCGGCAATCCAGGAACCGTAAATAGCCAAGGCGAAGGTTATATAATAGGAAGGCAGCAGTCTCTCCCCTTGTGCCGCCCGGCTTGAAGTCACCGCAAACCCTTCATCCGTAAGACCTATGGCCGCGAGCCATTTCCGGGACTCCCGCCAATCGGCCAAATATGGCCCCAGGGTTGCGCCATACAGAACATGACGCATGTTTAACAACAGCAATGTCGTGACTATCGTAACGGGAGCAGCGGCCGAAGCCAACATCCCAAGCAGCATAAACTGAGCTCCCCCCGAGAAGATCCACACCGAGCTGAACACCGCCAGTCCCCCAGGCAATCCGCCCGCCGAAGCAAGCACGCCGTAAGTCATGGATAATGGAAAATAAGCCAACATGATCGGGAGCGCATCCCGCAGAGCCATCTGTATTTCTTCCCTTCGATTCGACCGATCCACCCGGTTCATAAGTGCGCTATCCCCCTCTTGATTTGTCGCTTGTGCCCTCTACCCTAACCAGGCATGGAAGCCGGCATAGAACACCACGCCCGCAGCTACGGATAACAGAAGCCGCCGCGACCACCAAGCGAGGATCATCGTTGGAATGGCGGCAAACAGCATGGAATTATCCTCCAGCGGAATCCAATTCCCGTCTTCGAGCAGCAGCAGCGGTCCGATCAGCGCGCCGAGCACGGCAGGAGATACGTAGGACAGCCATTCTTTCGTCGTCTCGGACCATCGGACCCGGCTCCCTAAAACTAAGGAACCCGCCCGTAATAAATAAGTTCCTGCTCCAATCAGAATAATAATCCAAAGCGGGGTTGCCACGTCTTGATCTCTCCTTGACCTGAAATGCATTTCATACTCTATACTCAAAAAAAACAGACAACACCCATCAAACGATGGGCTAGGAGGAAACTATCCATGAAACTGATTGCCGTGGATCTGGACGGGACGCTGCTCACAGCGGACAGTCGTCCGAGTTCTCAAGGCTTGGACGCCATTTCGCATGCCGTAAGTAAAGGTCATATCGTCTCACTCTGTACCGGGCGGGCGAGCTTTGACGCCAGACATTTAACCGGAGAACTGTCCGTCCCGATCATCGCTTCCAATGGAGCGGAAGTATTCGACCGGGAAGGACAGCTGTTGCAGGAGACGCCAATCGACCCTGACACAGCCGCAGAAGCCATTCGTTATCTCTTGAAACATCACGTATATTTCGAAATCTTTTGCCCCGAAGCCATTTATTCCCCCTCCGACGGTGAGCAGAAGCTGCGGGCTGAGATGGATATTCTGGTCAGCGCCAATCCGGACACGGATCGGGAACGGCTTTGGGAGAGCGCCAAGATCCAATTCGTCCAATTTGGCTTCCGGGGAATCGATCACCCGCTGCAGCTGATCGAGCAAGGCCGTCCTGTATATAAACTCTTGGTCTGCACGTTCAACGAGGAGAAGCTGAACGAAATCACATTGCATTTCAACAACCAGCCGCAGGTGCACACCACTTCCTCCGCCAACCATATCGTGGAGATCATCGCGAAGGCAACCGATAAAGGAAATGCCTTGCGATTCCTGGCAGGCCACTTGGGCGTCGACATGTCCGATACCGTCGTCATCGGGGACAGCTATAATGACATCTCGATGTTTCAAGTGGCAGGAACCAAAATCGCCATGGGCAATGCCGTGGACGAGATCAAACAACTGGCGACGGCAACCACCCGTACCAATAACGATCACGGAGTTGCTTACGCGATTCGCCATTTGCTCGAAATCTGACTGAGGCAACCTCAGGGCAAGAAGAAAGAACCTTGCTAAACGCAAGGTTCTTTCCTTTCTGGGATGCGGTAGAGAGGACTCGAACCTCCACGGGCATACGCCCACTACCCCCTCAAGATAGCGTGTCTGCCATTCCACCACTACCGCATATTCAGTTAAATAAATGGTGACCCGTAGGGGATTCGAACCCCTGTTACCTCCGTGAAAGGGAGGTGTCTTAACCCCTTGACCAACGGGCCACAACATCAACGTCGCCTTGAGGCAGCGACAAAATTGAGTATAGCAAAAAGCGAAGCGCCTTGCAACCCTGAATTTTAGACTATGTTGTTCTTCTGTGATAATGTCACCCTATAACTGTTCTGAGATAATGTCACTATGGGACAGGAGACAGTGATAATGAACAGAGCGGAATTGAAGAAGGTTGTCGTGGTGGAGAAAATCATTAGCGGACATATGACGGACGAATGCGGAAGGGCAGTGACACTGGCTCACCGCAATCGCGAAGCAGATCCGCTAGCTCAAGCAGGAAATGAAAAAAGCGAGTCCTGCGTCGCCACGCCGTAAAAATTGGAGATAGGAAACGCTTTGACAAAAGACGCTCCCAACTCCAGCGCTTGCACCATTTCCGTGACGGTCGCGCAGCCTGGCGCAAACGGAATTCGGTATCTGTTGCACATGGTGGCAACCTCTTTGCTCAGATTGGGCGCGATCACAAACCTTGTGCCGGCCAGTATGGCCAGCCTCGCCGTTTCGCCGTCCAATACGGTGCCCGCGCACTCATCAGCAGCCGGCCTGCGAATCTCTCATAAAAGGCCTGTATGACTTCTCCGGCGTTGGGGAGTGTGTAGCGGATATCAAACATCCACGCCGCCCCCGCCAATCCGATTCATGCTGCTATTCCGCATCATCTGGAGCGTACTTCCCTTTCCAATTTTCGGACCATTCTTTAAAAGTAAGTCCGGTTATTTCCTCCAATGTTTTGCCGTCCCATGAATAAACGCTGCCTGTCAAATCCTCGAGATCCGGAAACGAATATCCGCCAATCACGCCTCCATCGGCAAGCATGACATAAACATTTGTTTTGGCTTTATACGTTTGCTCCAAAGGATGATTTGATACGGTAAATCCGTATATAGTTATCTCTTTGCCAAAATATTCGTCAGGTTCCGTAGTTTGAACCCCCCAACTTTGTTGATACGGTATTGTTCCGGTGCCTCCGTAAAGTTTGCTTTTGTCCAAAATGTACTTATGAACTTCACCCATGCGAGAAGTTACTTTATAACCTTGTTGTTCCACAAATTGCTCGGCTGTTTTTTCGTCACCATGAACCCCCGCGCCGCATCCAACAAGTATTAAAAATAGGAGTCCAACTATTGCTGTAATAGGAACAGATCTTTTCATTTCAACTTCTCCCTCAGAACGAATGTGAATTGACTTATATCTGATTAACGTGAACTTTGGAGAAGTTGTTGCAAAAAGAACCTCCCGGATGACCGGGAGGTTCTTCCTATCGATGTAATTCAAAACGGAGAGAGAGGGATTCGAACCCTCGCACCGCTTACGCAGTCTAACCCCTTAGCAGAGGGTCCCCTTATAGCCACTTGGGTATCTCTCCAAAAATGAAATGGCTCCCCGAACAGGACTCGAACCTGTGACAACTCGATTAACAGTCGAGTGCTCTACCGACTGAGCTATCGGGGAACGAAAATTAACGAGAACACCATTTAATTTATCACGCTTCCGCGGCGAAGTCAAGATTCGAAGCGCTTCCGAAGCGCTGCCTTCTTTCCCCAACCCGCTCTGGGGCAGAACCCCCCCGTTGGCATCCATAAGGACAAGCCACCCCAAAAAAGAATTGCATTCCGTTCGAAAAAAGATTATAAAATAAACATATCGTTAAAATAATTTTAACGTATAAATTTATTTTAAGGATAGGTGCCTATGAGCCAAGAAGTACGGGTTAAAAGTCAACCCTTTACCGGGTTTAGAGAATTGGCGATGTATAAATCGTTTATGTACCTATTGCTGGCGCGCGTCATTTCCCGCTTCGGGGATTCCGTGGATTCCATCGCCTACAGCTGGATGGTTTACATGCTCACCGGCTCCAAACTGATGATGGGCACCTTGTTTGCACTCAATTTTATTCCGAATCTTGCCTTTAGCTTTTTCGCCGGAACCCTGGTGGATCGCTGGTCCAAGAAGCATGTTGCGGCGCTCACCTATCTGGGGCGCGGCCTGATCGTCTGCTTCACGGCTTTTCTCTATTGGCAAGGCTGGCTGCTTCCCTGGCATCTATATGTACTGACGCTGCTCACCTCCACGCTGGAATGCTTCGCTTCTCCGGCTGAGTTGGCCCTGGTTCCTCAGTTGCTGCCCAAGGATCAATTGCTCAGCGGCAATTCCTTCAGCACCTCCGCTTCGCGGGCAGCCGAATTAGCGGGCATGGCGGCAGTCGGCGGCATCATCGCAGCCTTCGGTATCTCCACGGCCATTTTGATCGATGGATTAACTTTCACGCTTGCCGCTGGTTTCATCATGCTCATCCGGGGAACCGATCCGGCTGCACCTGCCTCCCCTCCCAACTCCGCCCGAGACAGCACCCGCTTTTTTCAAGACCTCAAGGAAGGGTTTCGATATCTCAAATCCAATCGACTGCTCATTACCATGGTCATCGCTGCGGCTTTTGTAAACTTCTGCTTGTCGCCGTTTAACGTGCTGAATACCGTCTATGTCGATGAAATCCTGCATTCGGGACCTACCGGCTTAAGCCTCATGGGGATGAGCCTGGTCTGCGGTACGATTGTCAGCGGATTATGGATTGGAAGAAGAGGCGCAGCTTATAAAAAAAGCACGCTCATCCTGACCGGTTACCTGCTGCTTGGTGCGAATTATGCGTTGATGTACTTGCCTGCGATCATACCGATTCAACCGCTTGGCCTGGCCACGCTGTTCTGTTTTGGCATCGGGTTGTCTGTTTCATTATGCAGCACGCCTTCCACTACCTATCTCATGGAAACTGTACCGAAGGAGCTGCTTGGCCGTGTCGGAGCGTTATACGGGATGGTCTGTACCTCCGCTATACCGGCGGGGAGCGCTCTGGCCGGAATCCTGGGGGAATGGGTGCAGGTCCAACTGCTGTATGTGGGCTTTGGGCTCCTTCTGCTGATTCCCGTCTTGTTGCTGCTCAAGCAGCGAAGCTTTATGGAAATCTGATCTCGCTATCGAGTTTACTTCATGCTTCATGCGTCATGCTTTGCGCATTTTCCAGGCCCAAGCTATACTTAAATCAATGATAATCAACTTCTGATGTTCGGGTAGGGGGCTTGCAGGGGTGAGTAACGCGATGGAATTGAAAACGCTGGAGGACATTCGGATCTACTCCGACCCGTATCGCCTTCAAATCCTGGATACATTCAAGCAATTGAATCATCCGGCGACGATGAAGGAAGTAGCGGATACGATGGGAGAGGTTCCGGCCAAGGTCTATTATCATGCCAAAAAGCTGGAGAGCATCGGTCTCCTGCAGCTCGCGGACACGAAGGTGATTAACGGGATTACCGCGAAGTATTATAAGCCCTTTGACGGCGCTATCCATATTAAGAAGAGCTATTTCGACGATTCGCTCAAGCAGGTCGCCTTGACGGAAACCGAGAAGCTGCTCAGCAATTTATATGACGAAAGCAAGAAACGGTTTTTGAAATCCTCTCGCTCCGAATCGTCTTCCGGGCAATTGAGCAGCGACCACGTGTATCTGACCCCGCAGGAAGCTGAAGAATTTCAGGAGTGGGTCACGGCTTTTCTCAAAAACCACCAGACCCGAACGTCCGAGGACAGCAAGCCGTACGAGATTTTTGTCACCCTGTCGAAAAGCAGCGAAACCGAGGATTGAAAATAAAAAAGAACCATCGTCTCCGTAAATGGAAGCGTGGTTCTTATATTTTTGCCGCTGGAGTTGTTCCTGCTTCGTTTTCGTCTTGCGGGTTCGCAAGTCCTGAAAGGCAAATGGGCTGCGGCTGAGTTCCGGGCTGCGTTTTCCTTCGCGGATGAGTTTTTGCCGCTGTTTTTTGGCTTGTGATTGGGCCATCTTCAAATCACTCCTTATGGGGTTTGAGTCAAGTATAGCACATCCTTAGCCTTCGGATAACGCATATAATCGAAGTCGACCGGCGCATTTGCCGCAGCGGTACCGGTTCGGGTCGACGCGGCGTTTCCGCAAGTACTCCATTCCGCAATCCGCGCATACCAGCTTGTAGCGGTGCGGCAAGGTTTTTCGCTGCTGACTTCCGGGCAAAGCATGGCAGTAGCGGCTCCCGCCGACTTTTTGGAGCAAGGCCTTAAAGTCAGCATCGCGATGCTGATACCCTCGTCCCGCCAGATGCAGGTGGTAATGGCACAATTCGTGCTTGATGATGCGCTCGACTTCCTCCTCCCCATAAGCCGCGAGCTGCGCGGGATTAATTTCGATATGATGGGTTTTCATAAAATAGCGTCCCCCGGTGGTTCTTAATCTGTTGTTAAACCGGGCTTGGTGCCGGAAAGGCACGCCGAAGGAACGCAGCGAAATTTGCTCGATCCAGGCTTGCAACTGCTCATCCGTCATCGTCCTCTCCCCTTCCTGCTGTCTCGCACACGGAATATCTGCTAGATTCATTACTTGAATTTTAACTTCTCCTTACGCTACACTGTCAAGTAGGATGGATAGAAAAGGAGAATCGCAAGCATGTCCCTAATGAGATACGTTATTTTACAGCAAGGCTCGAATCTGGTTTTCGTAGAAATGCCCCGCGACTATGCCTATCAACTCAGCGCCTTAAACCTGCGGCTGAACAAGGAAATCGACAAACTGACGGCTGCTGAAATTCCGTCCCTGCCGCGTGCAATTGCCGAATGCGACCAGCTCGATCTCCTCCAAGAATCGCTGAAGATCACAAGCGGTCTGGATTATATCAACGGACTGGAGTCTGCCTTTTCCGCAATCCGCGAGGAGAACTACCCCCTGATTTCGCTGCTCACCGAAATCCGCGCCCTCCAGGCTCAGCTGGAGCAGTGGTACGAGGAAGAAGGGGCGTAACTTCTAGGGGTGGAAAATAAAGCCGGCCAACTAGCTCCTCTCCGCAAGAGAGGCTGGTCGGGCCGGCTTTTTAGCTGGCCGGGCCCGCCCTGGCACCGCTCCGGCAAGGCCGGGTTGGCAGGGCCGGGTTCCCGTCCAATGGGGCCCGGTCCGCGTCGCTCTCCGCAAGTCCGTGTCCACTCCCCTTGTTCGCGTCGCTCTGCGCAAGTCCGTGTCCGCTTCTCTTGGTCGCGCCGCTCTAACGGAACGTACGGCCCTTATTCGCTCATTTCCCGGGGATTTCCCGCGCTAACGGAACGTAACGCCTCTATTTGCCGGTTTCGGCAGCCATTTCCCGGCTTCGGCCGCAAATAAGGTCTCCTCGTTCCGTTAGAATCGGATCATCCCCCAGGTCGGGCAAATAACGTCCCTAGGTTCCGTTAGAATGGCGGGAGCTGCGGCGGTGGGCCAATGTGTTGCAAACGCAACGAAATATTCCGTGTCCTTGGGAACGAAATGAACCGAGACTCAAACGGACAACGAGACGGGAACATCTGGGCAAGAGTCAAGCACGAGTCAGGCAAAAGCAAAGCAGAGTAAGGCAGAACCAGCAAAAGCCAGGCAAGTCCGGGCTAGAGCTAGGCAATAACCAGGCAGAGCCAGCCTAGAGCCAGGCAGAACCAGCTAGAGCCAGGCTAGAACTAGGCAGAGCCAGGCACAGCCAGACAGAGCCAGGCTAGAGCTAGGCAGAACCAGCTAGAGCCAGGCTAGAGCAAGACAAAGCCGGGCTAGAGCTAGGCTAGAGCCAGGCAGAGCCAGGCAGAGCCAGGCAGAGCCAGGCAAAGCCAGACAGAGCTAGGCAAAGCTAGGCAAAGCCAGGCAGAACCAGCAAGAGCTAGACAAGGGCCAGGCTAGAACCCGGCATCGGAGTAACGGATCGCCGGAATTTTCGGCTTCGAATTCGGGAGGACTTGCACGGAATGGGGGAATGCCCCATACCCTAACCATACCAATGGGTTACCGGAGGAGGGGATACGCTTGCCGAATTGGCTCAGCAATCAGATCATGCGTGCCTTTAACAAGAGAGACCGTCGTCAGATTCGTCTGCTCAATGATTGTTGGTTCTTCTACTATAGCCGCCGAACTACTCATACGGACAACACCAACTCGATGCAATAGCAGTTGCTCATAAACCCAAGGGGCGGCCCCGCAGCAGCACTTGCGCCTGCTTGGAACAGCCCCGAATTTCCACCTTTTGCGAGGGTCAAATATCCCCCATTCCATTAATCACTGCCGATGACCATCGCATAAAACTGCTCGTTCTGGACCACGAGTAGGCCCAGGGCGTCTGAAAGAAACAGGGATGACCCTCCCCAAGACGCAAGAAAAAGAGCCGTAACCGCGGGATATTCCGCAGCTTACGGCTCTTTTTTATCCCGGCCGCCTTACTGGGCCTTGACCTCAGCCGGACCTCGCATCGTCAAGCCAACCCGGCCTTTCTTGATGTCCACGTTCAGCACCCAGACGGTGACGTTGTCGCCGACGGAGACGACGTCCATCGGATGCTTCACGTACCCGTTGCTTAGCTGGGAGATGTGCACAA
This sequence comes from Paenibacillus phocaeensis, assembly GCF_900021165.1. Classification (GTDB taxonomy): domain Bacteria; phylum Bacillota; class Bacilli; order Paenibacillales; family Paenibacillaceae; genus Fontibacillus; species Fontibacillus phocaensis. The sequence continues at coordinate 203,513 of NZ_FCOQ01000034.1, forward strand.
GTCCGTCGTTTTTGATCCCGATGTCGACAAAAGCGCCAAAGTCGATCACATTCCGCACGGTCCCTTGCAGCTCCATGCCTGGCACAAGATCCTCGATCTTCAGCACATCGGTGCGGAAGATCGGCAGCGGCAGCTCCTCGCGCGGGTCGCGTCCCGGGCGCTGCAAGCTTTCGAGAATATCGCGCAGCGTCGGAACGCCAACTTCCAGGCGCGGTGCCAGCTCGCTAGGCTCCAGCGCAGCTAGCTTCTCGTTCAGCTCCTTGGAACCAAGCTGATTCAGAGATACGCCGAGCTCGGTGAACAGTCGATTCACCACATCGTAAGACTCGGGGTGGATCGGCGTCTTGTCGAGCGGGTGCTCGCCTCCGTCGATCCGTAGGAAGCCGACGCATTGCTCGAACGTTTTGGCGCCAAGCCGCGGTACCTTCTGCAACTGCTTGCGGCTCTTAAAGCGCCCGTTCTCCTCGCGGAACTTGACGATGTTCTTCGCCGTCGTTGCATTCACGCCGGATACATAGGACAAGAGCGCCGGCGAAGCGGTGTTCACGTCCACGCCGACGTGGTTCACGGCCGATTCCACGACGTTCTTCAAGCTCTCGTCGAGATGCTTCTGGGACACGTCGTGCTGATATTGCCCGACGCCAATCGCCTTCGGCTCGATCTTGACCAGCTCCGCCAGCGGGTCCTGCAATCGCCGGGCGATGGACACCGCACTTCGCTCCGCGACGTCCAGATCCGGGAACTCCTCCTGCGCCAGCTTGGAAGCGGAATACACACTCGCGCCCGCCTCGTTGACGATCAGGTACGCCAGCTCGCGGTCTTTGCCCTTGCGTTCCGCGATGACCTCGGCAACGAACTGCTCCGTCTCCCGCGAAGCGGTACCGTTGCCGATGACGATCAGCTCGACGCTGTATTTGTCGATCAGCTCGTGGAACTTGGCCGCCGCTTCCCGCTTCTTGTTGTTCGGCGGCGTCGGATAAGTGACCGCCACCTCCAACAGCTTGCCGGTGTCGTCGACAACGGCGAGCTTGCAGCCGGTCCGGTAAGCCGGATCGACGCCAAGCACGTTCTTGCCGCGAACCGGCGGCTGCAGCAGCAAGCTGCGCAAATTGCCGGCGAAAATCGATATCGCCTGCGCTTCCGCTTTCTCCGTCAGCTCGCCGCGCACCTCCCGCTCGATCGACGGGGCGATCAGGCGTTTATAAGCGTCCTCGATCACCGCGCGCAGCACGTCTTCCGTCGCGGAACGTCCGCGAATGACCTGGCCGGCGATGTAACGGCAAATCGCTTCGGCGTCCACCTCGAGCGACACCTTCAACACGTTCTCCCGCTCGCCGCGGTTCATGGCGAGGATGCGGTGGGACGGCATTTTTTTCGCCGCTTCCCGGTAGTCGTAATACATCTCGTAGACGGATTCCTCTTCCGGCGTCTTCGCCTCGGACACCATCAGCCCGTGATCCATCGTATATTTGCGGACCCAGGCACGGGTGGCGGCTTCATCCGCAACCTGCTCGGCAACGATATCCATCGCCCCTTGCAGGGCCTCCTCGGCCGTTTCCACGCCGTCCTCGATCCCGGCCGCCGCCGTGAACTTCGCCGCTTCCGACAGCGGCTCTCCCTGCTTCGGCTGTGACAACAACCATTCCGCCAACGGCTCCAGTCCCTTCTCCTTGGCCACGCTCGCCCGGGTTTTCCGTTTCTGCCGGTAAGGCCGGTACAGGTCCTCCACTTCCTGCAGCTTCACCGCCTTGGCAATCGCGGCCGCCAGCTCGTCCGTCAGCTTGCCTTGCTCCTCGATGATCCGCACAACTTCCCGCTTCCGCTCTTCCAGATTGCGGAGATATTGCGTCCGCTCCTCGATGCTGCGAAGCTGGTTCTCGTCCAATTCCCCGGTCATTTCCTTCCGATATCGAGCGATAAACGGAATCGTGTTGCCTTCATCCAGCAGCCCGATCGTCGTCCGCACCTGCTTCAGAGCTAGCCCCAGCTCCTTGGCGATTTGAGCGATGATTCGTTCTTGCTCCCCCGCGTCGGCTCCCCCTTGTACCGCTGTTCCGTTCGTCTCCGTTTGCGCCATGGCAGAATCCCTCTTTCATTCAAAAATTGCGATTGTTTCTATTATCACAAACTTTTCGCGCCTTTTCCAGCTTGTCCAAACCGATACGCGCCAGAAAAAATGAAGAAACACCGCGCCCAAGGCCGCGGTGCTTCGTTCTCAGCTTAGTTTAAAAGGTGCTGTACGTTGAATCCCATGTAGCAAACATCAAAAGCGCAATAATGGCGAGCACGATAATAATACCGTACAGCGCCGTGCCGATGATGCCGCAAACGAGGCCGGCAACGCCGAGACCCTTGCCCTGCTCGCCCGTGCGTTTGATCTCTTTGAACGACAAGCTGGAGAACACGATCGCAACGATCCCCAGAATAAAGCCCACATAAGGAATCACGATTGATAAAATACCGAGCACCAGCGATGCGATCGATTTCCCGTTCGTCTTCGGCGGAGCCGCTGGCGGCGGGTATTGACCGAAAGTCGAATAGGAATAAGGTGTTTCAGACGGACGTTGATCCATGAAAAAGAAGTCCTCCCCAGAAAATGTTACATCTATTGTACTTGATCATACCCGATGATGCCATGAAATCTTTTACCGCCCGCTCGTTCCCGACCCGAATTCATTCAGAAAACTTTCAGCTGTGCTTCAGGTTGGCCTCATCTTCATCCTATAGAATAGGCCTGACTTGTTTAGCGGGCAAGTGCCGTACAAGCCCCAACGCATGCAGGCGAAATACATAAGCTGGAGGGATTCGATTGAACAAAAAGTGGTTGTGGATCGGGGCCGGAGGCGTGGTTGTCGTTGCCATCGCCCTCGTTTGGATCCTGACGATTCCGAACAAACCGAAGCAAGCTTCGGCGCCTGTTCTGAATACAACGCGGGTCAGCAAGGGCGACATCACCGTCAGCGTCTCCGGCTCGGGCTCCATCGTCTCAACGGAGAGCGAAAGCGTCCGTACGAAAGACGAGGGCAAAGTCAGTAAGGTCCATGTAAAGACGGGCGACGTTGTAAAAAAAGGCCAAGTCCTGCTTACTTTTGAAGGGACGGACATCACCGATAACCTCAAAGCGCAGCAATCCTCATTGGAATCGCAAAAATGGGATCTCACGGATCTGCAGGAGCAGTTCAAGCGGCAGGTGCAGGAAGGGGCTGACGAGCAAACGCTTAATGCGACGAAAAAATCAATCGCCAAGCAGGAGCTTGCCATCAGCAACACCGAGGCGGAGATCGCCAAGCTGCAAGAGGACAGAATTCCTCCCGATCCGTTAACGGCGCCAATTGACGGAACGGTTACCGCCGTGAACATCACGGCCGGCGAACAGGCCAAAGGCGGTACTGAGCTGTTCGTCATTAACGATTATCAGAAGCTGAGCGCGAAAATCCAGGTTGACGAACTGGATATCCCCAGCATCGAGGAAGGCATGAAAGCGACCGTGCAGGTCGACGCTCTGCCGGACCAGACCTTGGAAGGCGTCGTTTCCGACATCGCCGACGAAGGCGCGGCTTCAGGCGGCGTGTCGTTGTTCGACGTCACGATCGCGCTGAACGATTCCGCGGGCGTTCGGGTAGGCATGTCGGCGGAGGCGACGATCATCTCCGAAGAGAAGCAGGCGGTCCTGACCTTGCCGATCGAGGCGGTTCAGCAGCGGGGCGGCCGGTACTTCGTCCTGCTGCCGGGTGCAGGAACCGACGACGCAGACGCCGCGGGCGGGGCGGCCAACTTAGAGGCGGACGCTGCGAGCCGTCCGGGCACGGGCAGCGCCGGGGCGAGCGAGGCGCCTAGCGCAAGCGGCGGCGGGGCGGCTGGAGCAGCCAGCAGCACAATAGGCCGCATGCAAGCCGTGGAGGTCGGCGTGCATAACGAGACGCTGATCGAAATCGTCAGCGGGTTAACTGAAGGCCAGGAGGTTGTAATCCCGACCGTCATCAGCACGAACTCGGGCTCTGCGGCCCAGCAGCAGACGAGATTGCAGGGTGGATTCGACGGTGTCGAGTTTGGCGGCGGGGATGCCGGGTTTGGCAACGGCGGCGCCGGCTTCGGCGGGAGATCGGCACCCGGCGGAGGCGGCGCTGCCCCGACCGGCACCGGCAGATTCGGCGGCGGAGGTGGCAGATAATGTCCACGGCTACCGCCCCATTAATTGACGTGCAGAACCTCGGCCACGGCTACCGCATGGCCGGGGAGATGATGACCGTGCTTCGCGACATCAGCTTTCGGGTCGAGCATGGCGAATTCGTCGCCATCATCGGGCCGTCCGGCTCCGGCAAATCGACGCTGATGAATATGCTGGGCTGTCTGGATGTGGCGAACGAAGGGCTCTATCTGCTCGACGGCCAGGACGTTCGCAAGCTGTCCGACAACAAGCTGGCTGCGATCCGCAATGAGAAGATCGGGTTTATTTTTCAGCAGTTTAATCTGCTGCCCAAATTAACCGCCTACGAAAATGTCGAACTCCCGCTCATTTATCGCGGTGTCTCGCACAAGGAGCGGAAGAGGTCAGTCGAGGAGTCGCTCCGCTTGGTTGGCCTGGTCGACCGGATGCACCATCGCCCATCCGAATTGTCGGGCGGGCAGCAGCAACGCGTCGCAATCGCCCGGGCGATCGCCGGCGCGCCGCCGATGCTGCTCGCGGATGAACCAACCGGCGCCCTCGACAGCAGAACCGGCGTAGAGGTGATGGAGCAGATGAAGGAGCTGAACGCGCTGGGCCACACGATCATCCTCATCACCCATGATCTGTCCCTCGCCGAGCAGGCCAAACGGGTCATTCGCATTCAGGACGGACGGATCGTCGAAGATCGGGGGAACCCGGTATGAACCTGCTGCAGAGCACCAAAATGGCCTGGAAGAGCATCGCCGGCGCGAAAATCCGCTCTTTTCTCACGATGCTTGGCATTATTATCGGCGTCTCCTCTGTCATTACGCTCGTCTCGGTCGGGCAAGGCACCACGTCGCAAATCACCGACCAGCTCGAAGGGCTGGGGACCGACCTGCTTACGGTGAATATCATGGGCCGGGGCAGCGCAACCTCACTTTCTTTCGAGGAAGCGATGGCTCTCGGAGAAATCGAGGGAGTGAAGGCCGTGTCCCCTGTGATCAACGGCTCCGTGACCGCCAAGAAGGGCACGACCAACGACAGCCTTACTGTAGAAGGCATCGCGCCTTCGTACGAGGAGGTCCAGGACTTCCACGTCCAAGCCGGCCGATATATCATCGACATGGACAACGAATTCCGCATGAAGGTCGCGCTTATCGGCACCGAAGCGGCCGGTACCTTTTTTGGCACAGAGAACCCGGTCGGACAGACGATTCAGTTGAACGGCAGCAGCTTCAAAATCGTGGGTTTGCTGGAGTCCAAAGGCTCGAGCCTGACCGCCTCCAACGACAATAAGCTGCTGATCCCGATCGCTACGGCAGAGCGCTTCCTGCAAAGCCGCGGCGTGCGAACGATTACGGTACAAGTGGAGGACACGTCGCAGATCGAATCGGTCAAAACCTTGCTGGAAGCTGCCTTGGACAAAAAGTTCCAGAACGCCGACAACGCCTACAGTATCTTTAACTCGCAAGAAATGCTGGATACGTTAAATTCGACCACCCAGATGCTGTCGCTCGCGCTTGGCGGCATTGCCGGCATTTCGCTGCTCGTTGGCGGGATCGGAATCATGAACATCATGCTGGTCTCCGTCAGCGAACGGACCCGCGAGATCGGCGTACGCAAAGCGATCGGTGCAAAGAAACGCGATATCCTAATGCAATTTATGGTGGAATCGACGGCGCTCAGCGGTTTCGGCGGTTTGATCGGCATCGGATTGGGCTACGGAGCCAGCGCATTAATCGGCCGCTACTCGGCGCTGACGACGACCGTTTCGTTCCCGATCGTTCTGATCGCCTTCGGCTTCTCGCTGTTTATCGGCGTCGTCTTCGGGATGATTCCGGCCAACAAAGCGGCGAAGCTCCGCCCGATTTACGCGCTGCGGACCGATTAAGCCGTTCAAGACAACAAATGTGTTCGAAAAATCGAATAGAATTCACCCCATTCCCCGATTCCGGCGAGATCTATATGAAATTTCATACACAATGTCCCCTACGGGCGCCGGAATCGAATTTTCTATATGAAAAATCGAATAGAATCCACCATTACGCCCGTTATCAACATTATTTTATATGAAAAATCGAGTATATTCCGCCGCCCTCCATCAAACCGCACCTCACCCAAGCCCGTATCACGCCATACCAAGCCACACGCGCCTCACCAAACCGCATCCCCCACACCATCCCACCACACCATGCGGTGCGAGCCTCCCCCAACTCCTCCGCTAAAATGAAAAGTGCAAGCCGCCAGGGACCTCCCTTGCGCTTGCACTTTCCACTTTACTCCCAATGCTTAGTTCACGCCGTAAACCGATGCCATGCAATCGACGAACATCCGGTTGTATTCCTGCCGGGTCAAATCCCGGTTGCACTGAATATCGCGTCCCAGGAACTGGTACCAGGTGATCTCGACCTGATCCTTTTTGTACAGGAACCGGCCGTTCGTCAGTGAAAATTTGTCGTTCTCAAAAGGCACAACGTTTTCGTAATCCAGCTTGCTGCCTTGCTGCTCTGCCACGAACGTCGCCAGCAAAATCAACATTTTGAAGGGATCGTCATAGATTTCATATTGAGCGCTCAAACGGCAACCTCTCCTTCTCTCCATGATTACTCCTATCGTACTCGATTTGCCCGCGTTCGATGTAGCAAAATCATAAGATCCTATTATCAAAATTATCGGCAAAACAAACAACGCCCCGGAGCAAAGTCCGGAGCGCTTACCATCAGGCTGAACACGCATGAATTCGTTTAGGAATTCTCAAAAATCAATCAAACCGAGACTGATGAGCAGCGAATCGTTCACTTTCTTCATCGTCTCCTCGTCCAAATGCGTAATTTTATCCGTTAATCTTTGTTTGTCGATCGTTCGAATTTGCTCCAGCAAGATGACGGAATCTCTGTCAAATCCGTGGGTAGCCGCGTCAATCTCAACGTGGGTTGGCAACTTCGCCTTTTGGATTTGCGCCGTAATAGCGGCAACAATGGCCGTTGGGCTGAATCGATTTCCGATATCATTCTGGATGATAAGCACCGGTCTGACCCCGCCCTGCTCGGAACCTACCACAGGGGAGAGGTCTGCAAAAAAAACGTCGCCGCGCTTTACGATCAATGTTTACACCCCGCTTACTAGGCGGTCCAGAGTGATGTCTGCATCTTCTTCCGCGTGGAACGCTTCGGAGGCCATGGACAAATTGATTTTGGCCATCTCCATATAGCCGCGCTGCATCGATTCCCGGATGAATCGTTTCTTCCGCTCGTTCAGATACAGCTTCATGGCCTGCCTGATCAACTCGCTGCGGTTGGAATTCTCCATCGCCACGATTCCATCGACTTCCTGCAAAAGATGATCCGGCAAACTGATCATGATTCTTTTGGTGTTGTGCATATTGGCCATTTTAAAACTTCCACCCCCAAAACCTACTCGACCCTGTTTCCTGATATCAGTATAGCATTATTCAAGGAAATTTATACAAAAGAAATATATGCCGATAGTATATCAAGTATGCTGCATATCATTATAAACAAAAATGACAGTGCCGTACATATCTGATCATTTCCATCTTTAGTATTCGATAGACCCGGCATAAATTCCTTCCCTCAGGGTAAAGTTTTTGTTGAATTTTGTCTGCCGCACCATTCTGTCACAGCAGCGGGTTGAGCAGGAAGTCCGGTTCTCCCTTCCGTCTATAGACTCGGGGGACCCGATGGGCCAGCATGCAGATCAACTCGTAATGGATCGTTCCCATGGCGGATGCCAGCTCCCCGGCGGTCACTTCCTCGCCGGCTTGCCGACCGATGAGCACAACCTCTTCGCCGGCTTGAATTTCTTCGGCTTCCTCAGCCAAAGCTTGAAGCGATACCATACATTGGTCCATACAAATCACGCCTGCTACAGGAACGCGGCGGCCGCGTATCAGTACTTGTGCTTTGCCGTTCAGGAGACGCGAATACCCGTCGGCATACCCGATCGGCAGAGTCGCGATGCGCTCCTCCTGCCGGGTGACGTATTTCGCGCCGTAGCTGACGGCGGAATGAGGCGGCAGCGTCTTGACCCGTACCGTTTCGGTCTTCAAGGAGAGAACCGGGGTGAGCCGCACTTGATCGCGGCGGACCTCGTCGGACGGATACAAGCCGTACAAAGCGATGCCGATGCGAACCATTTGTACGGACAGTTCCGGCATATCGATGGCGATTGCGCTGTTCCCTGTATGTATGATCGGGATGCGAATTTCTTGCTCCCGCAGCGCGTCCACCACGCCCTGAAACCGGCGGAATTGTTCCAATGTATAGCTTTTGTCTTCCTCGTCCGCTGTGGCATAGTGGGTGAACAAGCCTTCCACTTCCACCTGCGGCGCTTGCGTGGCCTTGCGTATGAAGGCGACCGCCTCTTCTCCGGGCAGCAGTCCGACGCGACCCATGCCGGAATCGATTTTGATATGGACTTTCAGCTTATGCGGGAATTCGCCGGGATTCAAGGCTTCGATCGCCTCCAGCACTTCCATGCTGAATACGTTCAAGGTAATCTCCTGTTCCCACGCGGTGCGAACCCCGTGGGGCGGCGTATACCCGAGCACCAGAATCGGCAGCCGGATGCCGGCTCTCCGGAGCTCCAGCGCTTCATCCAGGAACGCAACGCTGAGGTAATCCGCGCCGATCCGTTCCAATTCCTTCGCTACAGGCACAGCGCCGTGCCCATAAGCATTAGCTTTTACACATGCCAGCATTTTCATGTCCGCCGGTTGTCTTCTCCGCAATTCCTCGAAATTGCTGCGCAGTGCGTCCAAATCAATTTCCGCACGGGTAGGTCGATACATTCCTTGCACTTTCGGGTCACCTTCTCCAAAGATTGAGAGTTCAAATATCTGAGCAATAATCTAATGGTAATGTTCATGGATGCGACTGTCAATTCTGCAAAAGAACCCAATTGCCGAGAAGGCCCGTACTCCTGTTTCAACCTCCATATAGAATAAAGAGGCGAATCGTCGGGCCCGTCGGGAGAACACTCCCGCCGGCANGGGGCCGTCGGGAGAAGCCTCCCGCCGGCACTGCCGCAATCCGCCTGTTCCTATTTTATTTACCGGTTTGGTCTTGCATCGAGGCAGCGATTTTGACCATTTCAGTCACCGGCAAATTCTCGCTCGTAATCCGGAATTCCAAACCGTCTACCGTCCAGGTGAGCGTCCGCAGCGCATCGCCGGTCAGAAGCCCCCACGTAAAGCCCATGTCGACCAGATCACCCGGCACAAGCGAAGCGCTGCGGTCCGGTGAACGCGTCTCCGACAACGTAAACTGATATGTACCGTCATACCGCAGCATTACGGTCGTCCGATCGGTGCCCTCCACAGCTTTGTCGTCCTGGTACAAGACGCCGTCCGGCAGGTAGGTCGGGATGATGACGCCAAAAGGTTCCGTCAAAGCCGGTGTAGCCGGTACGGTTGCCCCATCGGCCTCCCCGGAGGCCGGATCGCCGTTGGCGCCAGCAGCTTCATCGGTTGGCGTCTTCTCTACGAGCATGCCGTTCTCATCGACTTCCAGCAATGTGCCTTGAGAATCTTGGGCCGCCGTATCCAGGTTGTGCTGCATATCAAACGAGTTCTTGTCAAACTTGGCGTCAAAATCGAACTTATCGAATTTCACTTCGACAACGACCTTCGCTTCGGCGTCCGATACCTGGACTTGCTTCGGTGCGTAGTTGTCCTTGGCCAGCCAGATTTTTTGCCGCACTAAGGCGTGGGTGTTGTAATTGGCCGCCACCTCGAAAATGTAGCTCTCCTTGTCGCTTTCAAATTGCCGCGCGCTGTCGCTCAAGATGCTGCGGGCCAGCGTTTGATACAGATACACCTGCCCTTGATTCTCCGGCCAGTCGCTTTGGAAGCGGAAGCTCTTGTTGAGGCTTGGCGTCAGCACGAAGACCCCTTGTTCGTTGCGGAGGACGATTTGCGTGACGTCCTTTTGAGCATTGGTGAGCGCGATCCGGTAGAACGACGGGTTTTGGTACCAGACTTCTACCTTGTACTCCTGAGGCTTGTCACCCGTATAAAGCGTCATCGTGCCGGATCCCTGATAACTCTCCAACTGGGTAACCACTTTGTCCAAATCCTTGACGACGCCGTCGGCGTCCTTTTTCCCGCATGCAGCCAGCACGAAGCTTAAGGCTATCACGATGGTCAGCATCCACGTGAAACGGCGCATGAGATCATCCCCTCTGCAGTTTGATTTCCTAAACTGATACATGTCTATGAGGGAACTTGGCCGATTATGCAGACTAGCCCCTTGCCCGAGGGAGACAAGTTGCAAATGCAGGTTACCTTGCCGCAAATGCAGTTTACCGATGACGGTATTGCGTCTGCAAAAAACGGCGTGCTATGGTTAACTCACCAACCAAGCCTAAGGTTAAGCCCGCTTATCCAGGAACCCGAGGAGTGAATCCTTTGAAACTGATCATCGATCAATCCCGCGACTACGAGGATGTAGAAATTACAATTAAATGCAAGCAGATCGACGCGGATCTAGAGAAGCTGATCGCCCAGATTCGGTTGTACGGCTTCGCCATCATCGGCAAGAAGGACGGCGCCATCCATCCCTTGCGTCCGGAAGAGATCTACTATTTCGAATCCATCGACGACAAGACTTTTGCTTATTGCGAGAAAGAAGTCTTCGACTGCAGCCTGAAGCTCTATGAACTGGAGCAGCAGTTGGCGAAGGCCGATTTCGTGCGGATCAGCAAGAGCTGCATTATGAATATCGCGAAGCTGTCCAACGTCAGAGCCTTGATGAACGGGCGCTTCGAGGCTCGTCTCCAAAACGGGGAGAAACTGATCATCAACCGCCACTATGTTCCGGGATTTAAGGAGAAATTCAATTTTTAGGAGGGAAGATAATGACGAAATTAAAAGCCTACATCACGATAGACTGTATCTCGTTTACGTTTGTTATTTTGATATTCTCGGGTCTGTCCCTGCTTGATGTCCTCCCTCCCCTTACGACCCAGTTGGCCTTGCAAATGTTCGCCATGACGACGTGCGTCGCCTTCTTGATGACGCTCACCGACCGAATTGCCTGGAAGAGCCTGTGGTCATCCATCCTCATGGATATCGTGACCGTGTTGTTTTCGGTCTTTAGCATCGGCGGGCTGTTCCGCATCTTTCCGCTAAACGGCTTCAATATCGCGGTGATCGGCGGTATGTCGGTGGCGGTGTATTTTGCCGTATACGGCGTACTGATTCTTAAAGACCGCGTGGATGCGGATAAGATCAATCAGCAAATTCAAGCCAAGCAGAACCACCATTAAGAGTTGAAGCCGGAGGGGAGCAACTATGGGAAACATCATTGAGGTCAGCGGCCTGAAGAAATCATTTGGTTCACTGCAGGCCGTGGCAAAGGTAGATTTTACAGTGAAGGAAGGCAGCCTCTTTGCCTTTCTGGGACCTAACGGGGCGGGCAAATCGACGACGATCGATATCATTTCCACCCAGCTTCAGCCGGACGGCGGCGAGGTGATCATCAACGGGTACCGCTTGGGGCAGGACGATGACAACATTCGTTCCTCCATCGGCATCGTGTTCCAGGACAGCCTGCTGGATCCGCTGCTGACCGTAGAGGAGAATTTGCAGACGCGGGGCCGCTTGTACGGGAAGTCTCGCCCCGAGCTCAAAGCGGCGATCGAAGCCGCGGCCGAGACGGCGGGCGTCGCTGAATTTCTGAAACGGCCATACGGCAAATTGTCCGGCGGGCAGCGTCGGCGGGCGGATATCGCCCGGGCTTTAATCCATACGCCGAAGGTGTTGTTCCTCGATGAGCCAACAACCGGACTCGATCCGCAGACGCGCAAGCGGGTATGGGAGATGGTGCTGAAGTTGCAACGGGAGCAGGGCATGACGGTCTTCTTGACCACGCATTATATGGAAGAAGCCGCACAAGCCGATTTCATTACGATCATCGACCACGGCGAGGTGTTGGCTCAAGGTACCCCGCTGGAGCTGAAGAACCGGTACGCTTCCGATAGGTTGAAAATCAAACCGGTAAACAGCGCCGCGCTGGACGCTCTGCTGGAGGAGTTAGGACTTGCCTTCGACCGGGATGGCGCGGGCATCTATCACATTCCGCTAAATCACACCGTGGAGGCGCTGGGGATTCTTGACCGGTGCCGTGACAACATCGCCAACCTGGAAATCGTCAACGGCACGATGGACGATGTCTTCATTAACCTGACGGGAACGGAGGTCCGAAGCTGATGTTAAGCCTGGCAAACCGGAATTTGAAAATTTTCTTCAGGGACCGCGCCGCGGTATTATTTTCCCTGCTGGCCGTATTTATCATTCTGGGATTGTATGTCGTTTTCCTGGGGGACACGATTGCGGACAGTTTGCCGGTGATCGACGGCGTGTCGGTTCTGATCAACAGCTGGGTGCTGGCCGGCATTCTGGCCGTCACCTCCGTGACCTCGACGATGGGGGCTTTCGGGATCATGGTTGAGGACCGCTCGCGCAAAATCCTCAAGGATTTTACGTCCTCCCCCCTCCGCAGAAGCCGGCTGACCGGCGGTTATATCCTCAGCGCCTGCTGCGTAGGCGTCATCATGAGCGCAGTCACCTTTGTCCTGGGGGAGCTGTACATTCTGATGCTGGACGGGGAATTGCTGCCGCTGCTCAGTATTTTGAAGGTGCTTGGCCTGATCGTCTTGTCGGTGCTCGCCAGCAGCTCGATCATCTTCTTCATCACGACGTTTCTGCGCAGCCAGAACGCCTTCTCGGCAGCCAGTACGGTGATCGGGACGCTGATCGGCTTCCTGACCGGTATCTACGTGCCGATGGGCAGCCTGCCCGAGGCGGTGCAAGGGGTGATTAGAATCTTCCCGATCTCCCATGCCGGCGTGCTGATCCGCAGCGTGATGCTGGAGCATCCGATGGAGGTGTCCTTTAACGGCGCACCGGCCGGTGCACAAGCGGAGTTTGCGGAGAACATGGGCGTCGTGTATCATTTCGGCAGCTACCAGGTAGAGCCTTGGTTAAGCATCGTTATTTTGCTGGCGACCACAGTCTTGTTCTTCGGCTTGTCCCTGCTAAACGTATCGCGCAAAAGCAAATAATCAATGCTCCTCAACCGCGTTCGTGATCGAGTCCAAATGGGCTTTCAGTACGCGGTTGATTTTGTCCGGGTCAAGCCGCACCGGATCAAGCAAGGCATGCAGCGCAATGCCGTCGATCAGCGCGTAGAGCCGCTCTGTTTCCAGCTCCCGATCCGCCCCGGCATGCAGCAGGCCGTGTTGATCCATATACACGATCAACTGCTGCATCAAATCGTATAACCCGTCATGCTGTGCATCGAATTCCGCGGGTCTGTGTCTGAAATAGGCGGTAAACGCCATCCACACCTCCATTTCCGCCCGGGTCTCTTCGCGGGTAGGCACGACCTCCAGCAAGATCTTCAGAACTTTCTCCTGCGGCGGCAGCTCCAGCGCGGTGATTTCGATGATCCGCTCCGCCGCCTTCTCCTTCACCAGGTTCATCGCATAGAACAGCAGCTCTTCCTGAGAGCGAAAATCATGGCGCAGCGCGCCCGGCGACAGCCCCGCTTCTTGGGCGATATTGCGCACCGTCGCCCCTTCCATGCCCTGTTCTAAAATCACCCGCCAGGTTGCTTCGGCGATCCTCTGTTTTCTTTGTTCATGATCTACTCGTTTTGGCATGCTTTTAGTTTACCACCTCTATAGTCAAACACACAATTTATTTAATACAGTTGTGTTAATTAAAAACGGATGTTACAATACACTCGATCTTTTAAGTAAATCCATCCCTTGCAGGAGGTAAATATGAACTTAGTGGCCTGGATGATTGTCGCCTGTGAAATTGCCTTTTGGATTGTCATTCTCGCGGGCCTGGCCGTCCGCTATGGGCTCAAGCGGCCCAAGCTGGGGCTGGCGCTGTTAGCGCTGACCCCGGTGATTGACTTATTGCTGTTCGTTATCACCGGCGTGGATCTGTACAACGGCGCCGTAGCCACAACGGCCCATGGAATCGCAGCCGTTTATATCGGTGTTTCGATCGCCTTCGGCAAGAGCATGATCGACTGGGCTGACCGCTGGTTCCGCTACTTGATCGCCGGAGAGAAGGACGCCCGACCGCCGAAACGTTACGGTCTGGAGTATGCCAAGCACGAGCTGAAGGGCTTCCTTCGCCATTTGCTCGCTTTCGCGATTGGCGGAGCGCTCCTCCTCGGCATGATCACCTTCATCCATGATCCGAGCCGAACCGAAGCGTTGGGCGGGATTTTGCGTATCTGGTGCCTGGTGCTCGGGATCGACGGTCTTGTCATGCTCTCTGCGTTCATCTGGCCGAAGCAGCCGAAACACAAACCGGACCGGGCGTAAATGGCCCGATCCGGTTCCTAGCGATTATTGCGTTCAAACCTTCTTATTGGTCAGCCGGGCACTCCCGCCTCAGCCTCTCCGGCACTCGCCTCCCGTGCCGTTAAATGGCGGTTCGCCAGCAGCAGGAACGGGACGCCGAAGGCGGTCGTCAGCGCGATGACCCCAAAGATGAGCAGGGACTGCGAAGCGCCAAAGGCATCCAGCAGGAAGCCGCCGATCAGCGGCGCAAGCACGTTGCCTAATTGGTTGAAGCCAAACATGCCGAAGTACGTACCGCGCAGCGACGCCGGGGCGATGCGATCGACCAGCACGTCGGTCATCGTGAACATCAGCACCTCACCGATGGTAAAGAGAACGACGCCCAGCAGGAACGCCCAGACTGCGTGCACCGTGCCGAACAGCAGCAAGCTGCCGGAGACGAACAAATTGCCCGCGATCAGCGGCACAACCGGCGAGAAACGGCCGGCGAATTTGACGATCGGAAACTGCACCGCCAAGACGACAACCGCATTCAGTGACAGCATGTAGCCAAACAGCTTGGCCCCGTCTTGAAGGTCCGGCGACATCTCCAGGTATTGCGCCAGTGTGGAGCTGAAATGCCCGTATCCAAGGACGCAGAAGATCATGCCCAGCAGGACATACAGGAAGGTCCGATCCCGTCCGGTCACCTGCAGCGCGCCTTTCAGCGACAACCGCTCCCCGGCTCCCTGATCCGCGACGCCGATCTCCTTGTGCAGCATGAACTGGAATACGAGAACCAGCCCATAAATCAAATAGACCAGACCGGCGAAATAGAAGGCCATCCCCGAATCCGAAGCCCCCATTTGCAAACCAAGAATCGGCCCGACGACAACCCCGAGATTGATCGCAGCGTAACGCAGATTAAATACCAGCATCTTGCTCTCCTGCGGCGTAATATCGGCCAGCAGCGCCCGGGAGGTCGGCTCGAACAACGCCCGGCACAACCCGTTTAAGGCGTTCATAATAAAGAAGAGCCACACTTGGTTGGCGAGCCCAAAGCCGATGAATACGAGCACCCAGCCGAAAATGGAAATGTACAGCACGCTTTTGCGTCCGATGACGTCCGAGATGTATCCGCCGTAGAAGCTGGCGAACACCCCGATCAGCGAACTGACAGCAACGACGATTCCCGTCTCAGACGGGGATGCTCCAAGCGATTTGATCAGGTAGATGGATAAGAACGGGATGCTCATGGACGAAGCCATGCGTCCAAAGATCGTTCCCACAATGATGGTCCACGATAATGGATGAATATTCTTGAGGTGTGCGTTCATCTGTTTCGCCTTCTTCGTTCACGAGTTGTTCAAAACTATCTCCCTATTAAACCTGCGAAGTAAATAAATGTCAAGGTATGGTTGATGTTGCGTGGTCGATGTTGCGAATCCCGAATCCGGCCGGGTAAGGATTTCATTTCCTCGTCAGGGGAATTGGTGTAATATAAGTCCGTGTTGCAAATCCAAACATTCAATGGAATGAACTTATTGGTTTAGGGGGCTTTATTTACCGTGAAATCCGATTCTTCTACGCTGCAGAGAAAACTGCTGCCCCGTCACATCAGCTTTATGGCCATGGGCGGCGTCATCGGCACCGGTATCTTCAAAGGCAGTGCGGAGACCGTCAGCCTGGCCGGGCCGGGCGTCATCTTCTCATATGTCTTTGCGGGACTGCTGCTGCTTATCGTAATGGGGGCCATTGCCGAGATGGCGACCGTATATCCCGGCCGGAACATGAAGGACTTCATCCGCGAAGCGTTTGGCGAACGCATCTCCTTCATTCTGGGCTGGCTGTACTGCTTCATGTGGCTGGCCGTTTGCGTCATCGAAGTGATCGCAGCCGGCAGCTTCCTGCAGTTCTGGCTGCCTGACGTGCCGCTTTGGGCGCTCAGCTTGGCCAGTGCGGTCTTTATTCTTGCCGTCAACATGATGAGTGTGGCCGGTTACGGCGAATTCGAGTTTTGGCTTGCCGGGGTCAAGATTGCGATGATCGTCGTTTTCATCCTGCTTGGCGCGGCGATGTTGTTTGGCCTCCTCCCCGGGGCAGAAGCTCCGTTTCCGCGCAATTACCTCGACTATGGGGGCTTTTTTCCGAACGGATGGACGGCCATCTTCTCGGCGCTGCTGGTCGTCATGTTCTCCTACGGCGGTTCCGAGCTGATCGGACTGACCTTATCCGAAGCCAAGGACGCGGAAAAGGTGCTGCCGCGCGTGGTCAAGAGCTTTATTTTGCGCGTGGTGCTCTTCTATACCTTGCCGATCCTGATCATTTGCGGACTGATCCCGTGGAACAGCCTCAACGAGCAGACCAGCCCGTTCGTGCAGGTGCTGACGTCGGCAGGGCTGCAAGGTGCGGCGCATCTCATGAACTTCATCCTGATTACGGCCGTCTTGTCCGCGGCGAATTCCGGCATTTACGGCGCGACGCGGATGCTCCATTCGATGGCTGCCGGCGGCGAGGCGCCAGCCAAGCTGGCGCGGATTTCATCCAAGGGCGTGCCGGTCAACAGCTTGATCTTAAGCGGGATCGTCCTGATCCTCGGCTCCATGCTTGCCGTGTTGAATCAAGCCGGATTGTTCCGTCTGTTGATGGCCGTTCCCGGCTTTGTCGTGCTGCTCGTATGGATCACGATCTGCTTGTCGCAACTGAAGCTGCGCCGGCGTTATCCCACCGAGCCAAGCTTTAAGGTTTGGGGGTTCCCTTATGTTACGGCACTGGCCGTGGCCGGTCTGACCGTCATTGCGCTGCTGTTCCTGTTCGATGCTCAGAACCGCATCAGCATCGGGGTATGCCTGACGGTGCTGGTCCTGCTGATCGTCTGGTCGTTCGTGCGGTTCCGCTCGCGCCCCGGCGATCCCCGCTAGACGGAGCTGGATTCGGCCTTATGCCCTGCCTGGATTCCCCTGTTTATCCCCTTCCCTGCCCATGTTACAATGAGGGGAGAGGAGAGAAATTTGTTTTCTGGGGGAAACTATGGATCTTCAGGTTATTACCGAACTTGCACTGCATAAGCCAACACTGCGTCAGCGAATGGCACGCCGCATTCGGAACGCATACCGATACGATACCGCCTTCTGGCGATCCGCAGTTGCCGGCCCCTGGGGGGCCGGCATGTTCGCGTTTGGCCTGCTGGCGCTGGGCATGCCGACCGGGCTCGGAAGCCCGGTCGACCTGCTGCTGTTCCTGCTGGCGGGAACGCTCTGCCTATACCTGACCGCCCACGCCGCCGCGCTGGTGCTGGCCTTGATCGGCGTACCGATCCCCCGCTTGTTCACGGGGGCGGTTCTGTTCGATTTTGCCGCCGTTTTCGTTATATTCAACTATAACGAGGTCTCGATCCCCGCGGCTGCGGTGATTGCCGCAGGAATCAGCCTGGCGGGAGTCGCCGCCGGGCTGCTGGCCGGAGCGCTCGCCAGCCGGCGCCTCCGGCTGCGCCATAAGGCCGCAGCCGCTCTGACGGCGGCGCTGCTCGTTGCGGCCGCCGCGATCTGGCCGTTCGCGGCGGGGAATGACTCCGCCGTGCCGGCTTACCAAGGCGCGCAAAGCGCCGGGGTCGAGACAGCCGGCGGAGTCGATGAGGGCGGCGGGCTCGCGCTCGGCGGCGACGCCGAGGAAGCCCTCGCTGCGGCCGTGCCGAGCTTGGCCGATCAGCTTGACAGCCCCGCCGAACCCGGGCCTTACGCCGTGTCGACCTTCACCTACGGCAGCGGGAACGATGCCTGGCAGCCGGAATACGGCGAAGCGGTCGACGTCAAGTCCGAGTCGGTGGACGCCTCGGCTTATATCAAGAAGTGGTCGGTCTACCGGACCGCTTACTGGGGATTTAATCAGCGGGCATTGCCGCTGAACGGAAGAGTCTGGATGCCGGCGATGGCTGAGGGGGAATCCACCGGCGACAGCCAAAACCCGTTTCCGCTCGTGCTGATCGTTCACGGCAATCACCTGATGGAGGATTTCTCCGACGACGGTTACGCTTATCTCGGGGAACTGCTGGCCAGCCGCGGATTTATCACCGTGTCAATCGATGAGAATTTCCTGAATTACTCCGTGTGGACGGGGATTCCCGATAACGATATGAAGGTCCGGGCCTGGATTCTATTGAAGCATTTGCAGCAGCTCGGCGCTTTTGCCGATGAGCCCGGCAACCCGTTATACGGCAAAATCGACTTGGCCCGCATCGGACTGGTTGGCCATTCCCGCGGAGGGCAGGCGGTTGCGATGGCCGCAGCTTACAAGGATTGGTTCGGAAGCGACGCCGAACTGATCCAGAGTTTATCCGCCTTCCGGATTGAGGCGATCGCCGCTATAGCCCCAACCGACAAGAAGGTGGACGGGAAGGTCACCCATCTGAAGGATGTCAGCTACCTGACGCTGCAAGGCGCGCGCGACGGCGATGTCAGCGACTTCGACGGCGACCGCCAGTACATGCGGACGAGTTATTCGCCAGGCCAAGGCCGGTTCAAGGCTTCGCTGTACATCGAAGACGCCAACCACAGCCAGTTCAACAGCAGTTGGGGCGGCCGCGACGTCAGCTATCCGAAAGGGATCCTGCTCAGTCGGGACGGAATGTTGTCGCCTGCCGAACAGCGAAGCATCGCCAAAGTGTATCTCTCGGCCTTCTTCGAAGAGACGCTCCGCAGCAGGAGGTTCGGGGGCGGCGCGGTGCCGGTGTTCGCTTCGTCAGCATCTGCGGCATCTTCAGCGGTATCGTCACCGTCAGCGGCGGCCTCGGACGCCCCTTCCACAACCGGCGAGGCTTCCGTCACAACCTCCGCACCGGGCCGCTATCTCCCGTTGCTGCAGGATTACCGCACCGGATTGGCCTGGCTCCCGGACACCGCGTATTACAATCGGTTCGAGAGCAGCGCGTTTACCGCTTGGGCCCGTTACGATGAGGACTCGGACCGGGTAACGCTGCCCGGGGGCGGGAAAGCGGCGGCCAGCGGCCTAGCCTGGAAGGAAGAAGATGCGAGAAACCGGCAGAACGGGGTTAAGCCCTCCCGCGGAATCGTCCTGGAACGCCGGTTAAACGGCGGCGAGCCGTCTGCCTACGGATTAAGCTGGGAGCAAGGGGCTCCGCTGCCGAATAGCGGTCAGCCGGAGGGGCTGGCGTTTTCGCTGACCGACCGGAGTTATGAGCTGGAGGACGGCGTTACGCCCGATGCGGCGCTAGCCTCCGGTTCCGTAGCGATGGACATAGAGCTTATTGATGGCAACGGCATCTCCGTCCGGGTGCCGCTGGAACGATTCAGGGATGCCGAACCGCTTCCCGTTACCTCGTTTACGATCCACCCCTGGCTGGATCGCCACCTGTCGGGCGGCAAATACAAGCATCCGACGGAAGCCGTATTCCAGACGTACCGGCTGTCCCTGGCGGACTTCGCTGCCGCCAATCCGGACTTTGACCCGAACACCGGGATCCGGGGGCTGGCTTTCCGCCTAAGCGGCGGCTCCGCCAAGCTGATGCTGGACGATATCGGAGTCTACTGACGCGCACGATCGTACCTTGATTATCCCTCGTGCTGCCTTTGCACGATGATCCCTTTCAGTCAGAAGCCGGGGCTTGGAGTAAGGCCGCGGCTCTTCCCCGGTTCTCGGCGATCTGATCAAAGGGGATCCTCCTGCAAAACGTCCGTCCAGCCTGCGTCCCTCGAATTTTATCCTTTTCTGGCCGGATAACTAAAAAAATGGCCAGCCAGAAATTCTGGCTGACCTGATAAATTATTCCGTTTCCTTCGGGACCAGCTTGTAGATCTCTCCGCTTTCCATCGTATCGATCAGCCGGTCAAGCCATTCGTAATACTTCACGGTTTCTCTCATCTTGCGAACATCTTCCTCCAGCACCCGGCGCAGCGGTCCATCCGCCTCCTCCGCCATCGCTTTGGTCAATTCCTCAATCGAGCGGCGCAGCACCAGGATATTGCTCTCCACCGCTTTTCTCCATTTAATTGCGAAAAAGTCCGTAAACGTCTGATACCAATCGTATTCTACTTCATATAAGTCCTTGCGGGAGCCTTTCTCCCACACTTTATTGACCATTTTGAGATCCAACAGGGTGCGGACTCCCGTACTCATGCTGGTTTTGCTCATCTTCATTTCCATGCCCATCTCGTCAAGGGTCATCGGTTTGTCGGCAAAGAACAACAGCCCGTACAGGTGCCCCGTCGATAGGGAGACCCCGTATAAGTCCATGTTTCGGCCGATCGCCTCGATCACGCGCTTGCGTACCTTCATTAATAATGCCTGTTGCTCATCGGTGAGCTGGTCCAAGCTCATGCTTGCAACCTCCTATCCATTTGCAAAAAAACCTCTTCGGCTGTCACGCGCATCTCCGCGAAACCCCACGTGATCACGCGGCTCAACGCTTATTCTATCTTAAGAAAGTCAAGCCCAAAAGTAAAGAAGCAGCCTAGGTAGCATTTGGGAGGATTACGGAGTTATCTGGTGGTTCGTTACGTTCAGTTTTTTCTGTACGTTCCTTACGTACGGTTTTCGTCTTTGCGTTCCTTGAAAGGGATTTGTTACACTTACAACACGGATCGATGCGATACCGCCTCGCTTGATTATTTTCGTGCTGAGCGAAGTCGATATCGAAGGGGGAACTCAAGGATATAGAAAAGGAGTGAATCTATGAATCAGCAACCCTTATTGCAAGTACGTGAAGTCAGTAAATTATTTGGCCCGCATGCCGAGCAGGGCATTCCCTTATTGAAGCAAGGTTACTCCAAAGAACGTCTGCTTAAGGAAAAAGGCATTACCGTCGGCGTCGGACAGGTCAGCTTGGACATCCGGGAAGGCGAGATTTTCGTCATCATGGGTTTGTCCGGGAGCGGCAAATCGACGCTGGTTCGCATGCTCAATCGGTTAATTGAACCGACGGCCGGTGAAATCCTGCTGCATGGACGTGATCTTCGTAAAATGAACAAATCCGAACTCCGCGAGGTGCGGCGCAAATCCATCAGCATGGTGTTCCAGAAGTTCGCCTTATTCCCGCACCGAACTGTTCTGCAGAATGTGGAATACGGACTGGAAATTCAGAAGGTTGCGAAAAAAGATCGCCGCGACAAAGCGATGCAAGCGCTCGAGCTCGTTGGCCTGAAGGGCTGGGAGCTCAAAATGCCGGATCAGCTCAGCGGCGGCATGCAGCAGCGGGTTGGCTTGGCCCGCGCCCTCGCCAATGACCCGGAAATCCTGCTCATGGATGAAGCGTTTAGCGCGCTCGACCCGCTCATTCGCCGCGACATGCAAGACGAACTGTTGGAACTGCAAGAGAAGATGAAGAAGACGATCGTCTTCATTACCCATGATCTCGATGAAGCGCTGCGCCTCGGCGACCGGATCGCCTTGATGAAAGACGGCGCGCTCGTTCAAATCGGCACGCCGGAGGAAATGCTGATGAACCCGGCCAACCGCTATGTCGAGCGATTCATCGAGGACGTGGACCTGTCCAAGGTATTGACCGCGGCCCGCGTGATGCGCCGGCCGGAGAGCGTCACCCTGGATCGGGGGCCGCGGGTAGCCCTCGAATTAATGCGCGAACGGGGCATTTCCAATTTGTTCGTTATTGGCCGGGGCAAACGTCTGCTTGGCGTCATTACAGCTGAAGACGCCTCCCGCGCCGCCAAAGACGGAGCCGGCCTGGAGGAAATCCTGATTACAGACGGCCCGCGTGTGTCCCCGGACACAGTGTTGAGCGACTTATTTGAGGTTACCAGTTCATCCAAGGTACCGCTGGCGGTCGTAGACGAGCAGGAACGCCTGCTCGGCGTTATTGTGCGCGGGGCTGTACTCGGAGCTCTCGCCGGAGAAACGCATCACGAACCCAAGGAGGTGAATCCAGATGAAGTCCATACCGAAATTGCCGCTGGCCGATTGGATTGAATCGCTGGTCGATGCAATGGAACAGTCGCTCGGCGGGTTTTTCGACGGGTTGTCCACAGCGATCAAAGCGATCGTTGACTTGTTCGCCGGATTGTTTCTGCTGCCGCATCCCTTGCTCTTTATTGTCATCATCGGAATCCTTGCTTATTTGATCGGGAAATGGCAGCTGGCCCTGTTCACCGTTATCGGGTTCCTTCTGATTGATAACCTCGGTTATTGGAACGAAACCATGAACACGTTAGGTCTGGTGATCACGTCCGGATTAATCTCCATTCTGCTGGGGATTCCGATTGGAATCTGGAGTGCCTACAGCAAGGTGGTCCATCGGATCGTCTCACCGCTGCTGGATTTCATGCAGACGATGCCGGCGTTCGTCTATCTGCTGCCGGCTGTCACTTTCTTCAGCCTGGGTGTCGTGCCTGGGGTCATCGCTTCGGTGATCTTCGCCATCCCGCCAACCATTCGGCTCACCTATCTCGGGATTAAGCAGGTGTCCGGCGAGTTGACGGAAGCGGCTAACGCCTTCGGCTCGACGTCCTGGCAGAAGTTGTTCAAGGTCGAGCTGCCGCTCGCCATGCCTACGTTGATGGCCGGGGTGAACCAGACGATCATGCTGAGCTTGTCGATGGTCGTCATTGCCTCCATGATCGGGGCGCAAGGTATCGGGGCTACCGTCTACCGGGCGGTTACCCAACTGAAGATCGGGCAAGGGTTTGAGGCCGGTCTGGCCGTGGTCGTCCTGGCTATCGTGCTCGACCGCTTTACACAAAATTTGTTTAAATCCAAACCACAAAGGGGAGATTAAGATGAACATGAAGAAGACGAGGAAACTGATGGTGCTGGCTGGATTGGTGGGCGTATTGGCTTTGTCCGCCTGCGGGCAAGCGAACAATTCCACGGCCGGTGCCGGAAACAACGCGCCGGACTCTTCGGCGAACGGGGCGGGCAACGCTTCGACCGGAGCGGTAGGAGAGCAAGTCGACTACGAAATCATCGGCATCGATCCCGGCGCCGGGATTATGAAAGCGACAAGCCAGGCGATCGAAACCTACGGTTTGGAGAACTGGAAGCTCATTGAAGGCTCTGGTGCGGCCATGACCGCGATGCTGGATAAGGCGGTCAAATCCGAGAAACCGATCATTATTACCGGCTGGACACCGCACTGGATGTTCGCCAAATACGATCTGAAGTATCTGGAGGACCCGCAGAAGGTTTACGGCGAAGCAGAGGAAATCCATACGGTAGCTCGGAAAGGCTTGAAGGAAGACCATCCGACCGCCTATGAATTCCTCGACCGCTTCGAATGGACTTCGGATGAAATGGGAACGATCATGACCGCGATCCAGGAAGGCGAGGATCCGGCTGCGGCCGCCAAAGCCTGGGCAGATGCCAATCCGGACCGCGTCGATTCTTGGACTGAAGGCTTGACGCCGGTGGACGGCGATAAGCTCAAGCTGAGCTATGTCGCATGGGATTCGGAGATCGCCAGCACTAACTTGCTGGAGTACGTGCTCGAAACCAAACTCGGTTACGACGTCGAGTCGCTGCAAGTCGAAGCCGGCCCGATGTGGACCGGCGTCGCCAGCGGGGATGTCGATGCAACTGCCGCTGCCTGGTTGCCGCTCACCCATGCGGATTACTGGGACAAATACGGCGAACAGCTGGACGACCTCGGCGCCAACATGACCGGCGTCAAAACCGGCCTGGTCGTTCCGGTTTACATGAACATCAACTCGATTGAGGATTTGAAGTAATCTTGGGTCGACTCTCTGGATCAATTCTCTGTCTAACGGAACTCAGAGACCTTATTTATCCATTTCCCGGCTATTTCCCGCTGTAACGGAACCCAGTGACCTTATTTGGCTCTAATGCCAGCGAATGAGCTACCTTTACCCGAAATAAGGTCTTCTAGTTCCGTTATCAAGGGAGAACACCTATAAAGTGTAGAATAGCGTCTCCTGGTTCCGTTAACACTCACAACGTTATCAACGCAACGGAAGACCCGGGCTAAGTAAGTCCAAGATTCGATACCGAATCTCCAGCCCTGAAGTTACTTCGTGATCGGAAGATGACTTTGTGAACAACCTTGAAAGAATGGAAGAAGCCGCCCCTTATTCGGGACGGCTTCTTCATGTATATATCAATTAAGAAGAGGGAGTATCTAAAGAATACCACCGGTTCCTTAAAGGAACATTACGGAAACCTGAAGAACAGCTTAAAATTTCACTTCCAAATTCGTTTTCGTTGCAGCGCCTCCTGCACGTAACCATAGAAGGAAACCGGGCTCATCACCATTTGGTAGAATAGTACGTAGGCAATAAAGCCAAACAGGTTTTTGCGGATGCGCAGATTGAGTGAGCGAAACACCTGGCTCTGGTACCGATACAAAATAAAGTTCTGGATAAAGGTCAGCGGCAGCACCAGCAGCGTTGCCGGCCCGACGATCCAGAAGATGCCGAAAAAAGCGAGGACCAAACCCGGCAGCCAACAGAAGGTGTACACCAAATCCAAATACGGCATCAGTAAATTGCAGCCGGTTAAATATTTGGCGTAAACAGAGGGGTGGTTCCACGGTTTGAGCAATTTCAAGGCTTCGATCATGCCCCGAGCCCAGCGACTCCGCTGTCTTACGAGATGTCGGAACGATTCAGGAACCTCCGTAAAAGCGACGGCCATCGGTTCAAAATACACCCGCCAACGCCGGGCCAAAAACTTCCACGTCAGCACGATGTCCTCGCCGATCGCATCCGGCCACCCTTGAACGGAGCGCACGGCATCCGTTTTGTAGAGCGAAAAAGCTCCCTGCGCAACGAGCGTCCCTTGGAACATCCCTTGCAGTCTTTTTACGCTGGCTATTCCGAGGAAATAATCCCACTCCTGCAGCTTGGCCCAGAAATTACGGCGGCTGTTGCGAACGAGTACCGCTCCCGCGACCGCGCAAATATCCGGCGGCGCCGCTTCCAAGCGAGACACGATATGCTTGACCGCCAGCTTGTGCAGCAGTGTGTCCGCATCCAGCGTGATCATCAGTTCCGTCTCCACCAAGGGCAACGCAGCGTTGAGCGCATGGTTTTTGCCCGGCGTTTTCTCCTCAAGCACCAGCAGGTCCAAACCCAGCTCCCTGCCGGCAGCCATAGCCCGCTCCACCGTTTGATCCGAGCAATTGTTGTCGATCACGATGACCTTCAACTGCCCCGAGTACTCCTGATCGGCCAGATATGCCAGCGTGGTCCGTATCCCCCGCTCCTCATTGTAACAAGCGATCAGCACGGTCACCGGCCGCTCGGGGGAGCGTGCCGGGAGCGGCGGCTGCCGGTCCAACAGCAGGCTGACGACCATAAATGCGTTCATGTATCCGGGAATATACGAGATCCCCGCGATGATGAGAACCGCCACAGGCAAAGTAACATGCTTCGCAAAATCGTGCAGCCACGGCATCGATACCCCGATGGAAAAAAGCATCCACAGCCCTGCCGCCGCATGGCTGATCCAAAATTTCTGCCTCACCGAGACGTAAATGCGATTAGGGTCGTCATAGCTGCGGTTCATGTTGCTCTCCCTTATTGTTGAAATCAATCTGTTATATCAAGCAGATCACTTCATTATAGTGGGTGTCGGACAACCTGTAAATCACTTAACTCTTTAGGAAAATTTGAGAAATTTGTGATTTTCCCGAAAAACCGCTACGGTTCCCAGTTCCATAGGCCTTGTTTGCCGAGGGCAGGAATGGGCTCCGGGAACCAGCGCATCTCGGTCAACTCCCAAGCATATCGGCCTGGCGCAAAATCGCCGAACCGGTATTCCTGCCCGGCGGCTTCCAACCTTCTATCCCCTCCGCCCAGCCATGCCGTCTCCCCGTTGTCTTGCAGTACGGGGAGGCAATCATTCAACCGGCAGACGGCCACGATCGCGCCAACCGGCAGTTGGTCCGCAGACTTATAACCGTGCGATGCCAAAAGTGATCGAATCGGCTCCGTCTCGCAAACCTTCCGATCCACCTGCTTGCCGGCATGAATCCCAAGCTCACCGCGGTAATTCGTTCTCCAACTTCGCGTTTCCAACCGTTTGGCCCCAATCGCAATCAGCGTCGCCCAGGGTTGTCGTATCGTGATGCAGCGCATGATATCCTCCTCTTTCTCCCATGTTTTTCATTATATATGAATTTTCGGCGGATGTTTTCTAGTTCTTATTCTCATCAAGTTTACTAAGAAGTATAATGATTAAGATAGGGTCATGTTTAACCACGCTGAAAAAATAAGCAAAATCTCTCAGCCGATGGGAAAAGTACCAAGGGGTAATTTCGATGGAGTTTCAAGATCAAATCAGAGCATTAGCCAAAAGAGTGCAAAAGCTGAAGGAGAATATCCAAACCGAAGAAGCCACTAAAACATCGATTATCATGCCATTTTTTCAAACGCTTAACTACGATGTTTTTAACCCTGAAGAGTTTATTCCCGAGTTTACTGCAGACGTGGGCATCAAAAAGGGAGAAAAAGTAGACTACGCTATCATGAAAGACAAAAAGCCTATGATTCTGATTGAGGCAAAATCAATTCATGAAGAGTTGACCAAACACGACTCCCAACTATTTAGGTATTTCGGAACTACTGAAGCGAAGTTTGCGATCCTTACCAACGGAGTCATCTACAGGTTTTATACCGATCTTGAAGAACAGAATAAGATGGATGCAACTCCTTTCTTTGAATTTAATTTGTTTGATATCAGAGATCATCAATTAGCTGAATTGAGCAAATTCAAAAAAGAAACTTTTGATGTGGAGAGCATTAACACTACCGCAGCTGAACTGAAGTATACCAATGAAATCAAACGATTCCTTAAAACTCAATGGGAGAGCCCCACGGATGATTTCGTTACCGCGATCTTGTCTGAAGTGTATCCTGGCAAAAAAACTAAACAAGTAATTGAAAAATTCAATGGCATTGTCAAACGTTCTTTTAAAGAATTTGTAAACGATATGCTTAACGATAAATTACAGACGGCTTTAGCAAACACGAACTCGGATGTCCCAAACAGTAAGGAAGTTACTCCTATCGTAGACGAAACCGAAGGTGCTCCCGAAGTCATTACTACGCCTGAGGAATTAGAGGGATACATAACAATTCGAGTAATACTTAGAGAACTGGTTGATCCAACTAGGGTTCATTATCGTGATAATTTGAGTTACTTCAATATCCTACTGGATAACAATATACGGAAATGGATTTGCCGACTATATTTAAATTCTAATAATAAATCCGTGCAATTTAACGACGAGAACAAAACAACCATTAACTTAGAGAATATATCAGACTTAATTGCGTGGAAAGACAAGATCATCGATACAACGCGAAAATTCTTATGAAATGACAGGGTGAATAATGCAAAAAAATAAAGATTCCTTTGAGGGGTCTTTATTTTTCTCTCTCCGGTCTCACTCCTGCACCAAAACCAGGCTTCACCCGCTTCACCGCCGCCATCAGCTCTTCCATCATCAACTCGGCCGCCTCTTCGCCGGCTTTGATGCAATCGGGCATTTTGGAGAAATCAAATGCGGAGACATGCCCCACATCCGGTCGGATGACGATGTCGGCCAATCGCAGGCTGGTATGCTTGCGCTCGGCGGTCATCAGGCTGTAGGAGCGGTATACCACTTCGATCATGTTGCGCGGCGGTTTTTTCTCATGCTCTCGGGTGACATCGACCGCGATAATCAGCCCTACATTCCCCCGCTTCAGCTCCTGTACGGGCAAATTGTCCAGCACCCCGCCGTCCACCAGCATTTGATCCCCCCGTACCAGCGGAGCGAATACCCCGGGAAAAGCCGTCGTTGCCCGGAGCGCCGTCCCCAAATCCCCCTGATCAAAAATAACTTGCTTGCCCTGCATCAGATCAACGGCAACCGCCTTGAAGCGGATCGGAAAATCCTCGATCTTCAGCTCGTCCTTGCCATGCTGCTTCAACAGCTCGTTGACGGTATGGTGGATTTTATTCCCGCCGATCAGCCCCCGTTGGCGGATGCCCAAATCCATCAGCCGGTATTTCGGCGTATGGTGCAGCAGATCCTCGATGTCGCCCGCCGGAATTCCCGCCGCATACAAGCCTCCGATCGCGCCGCCCATGCTGGTGCCTACAATCGCATCCACCGGAATCCCATGCCGTTCAAACGCCTTCAGCACGCCCAAGTGAGCGAGTCCCCGTACGGCCCCGCCGCCTAACACCAAACCCACTTGCTCCATGGCCAATCTCCCCGTCTGTCGTTCTTTTACTAAAAATACATATTCTTCAGCTTTGACGGAAGTTCCTCCTCGCCCATGCATAACGCCCCGAATCGCTGGAAGATCGACCTGAGGCGTGAATAGAGTTCATATGGATTTATTGGAAGAAAGGAGATTCCAAAAAGTTACAATGTCTGATCTGAGAGAGTTTTGCTCCCTTCTTCTTCAGAGACAAGAGCCGAAATGATTCGCGAAGTGCAAAAGTGCAGTTGGTAAGCGGAGAGTCCGCCTATTTTTCTCCTCGAGATGTAAAAGTGCATCTAATTTCCAGGAACTTCGGGACATTGCCCCCAATGGAGGTAAATGAACTGCACATTTGCACCTGAGTTGGCAAAAATTTATTTTTCGAGCAAAATGAACTGCACATATGCATCTGACTAACGTAAACGGGGGGAATTAGTGGACTGGCATACCAGCAAGCCTATCGATTACAATGGTTGCAACAAAACATGAATTGCTACAATACTATAATACAACGATGTATGTGAATACGATACGAGGGAGGTTTCCCCATGTGCGGTCGTTTTACGATTACGCTTCCGTTGGACGAGCTGATCATCAGATATCTGATCTTAGAGAATCGGCTGGCGAAGTTCGCCCCGAACTATAACGTGGCGCCGATGCAATTCATCCCCGCCGTCATTTCGGGCATGCAAGGCAACCGCCTCGGCGAGCTGCGTTGGGGCTTGGTGCCCTCCTGGGCCAAGGAGGACAAGATCGGCGGCAGCATGATCAATGCCCGCGCCGAATCGCTAACAGAGAAGCCGGCGTTTCGCAAGCTGCTGACCTCTCGGCGCTGCCTCATCCCGGCCGACGGCTTCTATGAATGGCAGCAGCGAGCCAGCGGCAAGCAGCCCTACCGGATCGTCATGAAGGACGGGGGACTCTTCTCCTTCGCCGGGCTGTACGACATTTGGTCGGACCCGCAAGGGAACAAGCTGGCGACCTGCACCATCATTACCACGGAGCCCAACTCGCTGATGGCCGAAATCCATACCCGGATGCCCGCCATCCTTCGTCCGGAGCACGAAGCCGAGTGGCTGGCGCGGAACAATGCCGATTCCCCATCGTTACTCCAGCTTCTGCAACCTTTTGAATCCGCGAAGATGCGGGCTTACCCGGTATCGCCGGCCGTTGGGAATGTACGCAACAATACGAGAGAGCTGCTGGAGGAAGTCAAATAATCTGATCTGTCCATCCCGCAAAAAATAAGGCTTCGCCTTTATGCGCGCAAGGTTCCCCGCCCTGCCCCGCGAAAAAGTCGAAGCCCTATTCCTCATTCACTCCTTGATGCCTGCCCACAACCCGCCGCCCGGCAGCGGACAAGTCCGCCCCTTCAACCAGGCGACCACCGGGATGATGCAGCCGCAGGCCGTGCAGGTCATCCCGTCCAGCAGCTTGGGACAGGCTCCGCAAGCGCGCAGCCGCTCCTGATACTGCTCCTCGCTCACCCTTCGCTCAGGTGCAAACGCCGTCGTTCCTAGCAGGCGCCGGATTTGCTCGTCCGTGACCCGGTAATCGTCCCGACACGCTTTGCAGGAGGTATCCGCCATCCGAGCTTAATCCCTTGCCGCCAGCTCAAGCGTCGTGACCGACATCGCCGGCAAATTCACGGCCAGCTTGCCGCCATCCAGCCGGAAAGAGTCGAACGGCTGCGGCTTCACGGCATCCGGTTGCGCGAACGTATTATGGGCATCGATTCGATCCCCCGTCAAAGTAGAGCCCGTAATCGACAGGCTGCCCCCATTCATCCCCCGAACGTCGATCTCCACCTGCGCTTCGGCATGATGCTGCAGATTGCAGAAGCTGAGATGGATCTTCCCTTGCGCATCGCGCGATGCCGTGGCCGTCACCGCCGGAATTTCGCTGCCGTCCTGCTTGTAGCTGCCTGCATCCAGCGACAGATCCAGCAGCTCGGCGTCCTGGTGCACCTTATACATGTCGAACACGTGATACGTTGGCGTCAGAATCATTTTCTCGCCTTCCGTCAGGATAACCGCTTGGAGCACGTTGACGGTCTGAGCGATGTTCGCCATGCGCACGCGCTGGTTGTGCTTGTGGAAGATGTTCAGCGTCAAGCCGGCGACCAGCGCGTCCCGCATCGTATTTTGCTGATACAGGAATCCCGGATTCGTCCCCGGCTCCACGTTGTACCAGGTCCCCCATTCGTCTACGATGAGCCCTACCCGGCCTTCCGGATCATATTTATCCATGATCGTACGATGGCGGGTGATTAGGTCGTCCATGCGAAGCGCTTTTTGCAGCGTCGTAAACCAGGCGCGCTCATCGAATCCGGTCGCCGATCCTTTGTCCTGCCAATTATCGTTCGGCAGCGTATAATAATGAAGCGTGATGGAATCCATAAATCGGCCCGCTTCCCTCATCAGCACATCCATCCAGTTGTAATCGTCCGAGTTCGGCCCGCAAGCGATCCGGTGAATCCGGTTGTCGTCATAGTTGCGGACATAGGTCTGATACCGGCGGTATTCGTCGGCATAATATTCCGGACGCATATTGCCGCCGCAGCCCCAGTTCTCGTTGCCGACGCCGAAGTAAGTGACCTTCCACGGCGCTTTGCGCCCGTTCTGGGTCCGAAGTTCAGCCATCGGCGATACGCCGCCAAAGGTCAGGTATTCCACCCATTCAGACATTTCCTGAACGGTCCCGCTGCCAAGATTCCCGTTAATGTAAGGCTCGCACTCCAGTTGCCGGCACAGTTCCATAAATTCGTGGGTCCCGAAATGGTTGTTCTCCACCACACCGCCCCAATGGGTATTGACCATCCGTTTGCGCGTTTCCTTCGGCCCGATACCGTCCTTCCAATGATATTCATCGGCAAAGCAGCCGCCCGGCCAACGCAGCACCGGAATCCGGATTTGCTTAAGCGCTTCCACAACATCGTTGCGGATCCCATTCGTATTCGGGATCGGAGAATCCTCGCCCACCCAAATCCCTTCATAAATACAACGACCCAGATGCTCGGAGAAATGTCCATAAATATGGCGGTTAATTGTTCCTTTGCCGGAATCGGCGTTCAGCACACCTCGTAATGACATCCGTTGCTTCACTCCTTAGTTAATAAATATATTAATTAAATAACTATATTACTAATATTATAGGCGGCGAATGACCGATTCGTCAAACGGTGATTATATAATCCAGGAAGCCGGGGGCGCGCTTGTCAAAACTCTGTCTTTTCGTTAATATAATGACTAATTAAACTTCGGGTTAGGTGGGAAAACTGTGAAACTTGATTTAACTGAACAATCGCTGCCCGTATACGAAGCGCTGTCGAGTCCCGTTCGTCTGCGTATCCTGCGGCTGCTAGCCAACCGCCCGATGAACATTAAGGAATTGGCCGCCGCGGTCGGCTTATCCAGCGCGATTATGACCATGCATGTGCGCAAGTTGTCCGAATGCGGTCTCGTCGCCACCCAAATGGCCCCCGGCAAGAGCGGGCTGCAGAAAATTTGCTCGCTTGCGGTCTTCGGCGCGGAGATTCAGTTCCCCACGCAGGCGACCGCCGAGCGCAAAAGCTACCGGGTTGAGATCCCGGTAGGGCACTACTCCGATTTTCACATCGAGCCGACCTGCGGCATCGCAACAACCGGCAACATTATCGGCAGCTTTGACGACCCTCGGTATTTCTGGGATCCGGAGCGAATTCATGCCGCGATTCTGTGGTTCGGCACGGGTTTTATCGAATACAAAACCCCCAACTATCTCCTTTCCAGCCAAGAGCCGGAGGAGCTGGTGCTTACGATGGAACTTGCGTCCGAAGCTCCCGGTACAAAGGACGACTATCCGTCCGATATTACGTTCACCTTAAACGGGAAGCAGCTCGGTACCTGGACAAGCCCCGGAGATTACGGGGATCAGCCTGGCAAGTATACCCCCGATTGGTGGCCAAGGCAGGCGAATCAATACGGACTGTTGAAACGGCTGCGCATTTCGGATGACGGGACGTATATGGACGGTATGAAACTGTCGGACGTCAGCCTTCGCGACATCGACATCCGGCAGAAACAGTGGACGTTCCGATTGTCCGTTGAACCGGACGCCCGCTATCCCGGCGGCTTGACCCTGTTCGGCAAAGGCTTCGGCAATTACGGCGAGCATCCGAGCGCAGAAGTGTTCTACGTAGAGTAACCGGGAATTCCGCGGAATTCCCGGCTCCGCCAATCGGCTCACGGACGAAACGTATAAGTGCGTCCGGCCTCCCCTTCAAACGCAGCGGGCGCAAGACCGGGAGCAACGAAACGGCAAGGCCCTTGAACCGAGCAGGTCACCTTCACTTCCGTAACCCGGCCTGCGAACCAGGCGAAATCCACGGTGAATCCTCCTCGAGCCCGGAGTCCCGTAACCCGCCCCTCATCCCATTCCGCAGGCAAAGCAGGCAATAGACGGATCACTCCATCGTGACTTTGCAGCAGCATCTCGGCAATCCCCGCCGTTCCGCCGAAATTGCCGTCGATTTGAAACGGAGGGTGATTGTCGAACAGGTTGGGTAGCGTGGAGTGTTTAAGCAACTCCTGCACGTTCTCGTAAGCTTTGGAACCGTCCCGCAATCGGGCCCAGAAATTAATGATCCATGCCCGGCTCCAACCGGTGTGTCCCCCGCCGTTCGCCAACCTGCGTTCCAGTGTCTTCCTTGCGGCTGCCGCCAACTCCGGCGTGCGGTCCACGCTAAAACGCTCTCCTGGATAAAGCGCAAACAGGTGAGAGATATGGCGGTGTCCCGGCTCCGGCTCTTCATAATCCTCCATCCACTCCTGGATTTGCCCATGTCTGCCGATCCGCGGCTGGGGCAATCGCTGCAGGGCGGCCGCAAGCTCCTCGCGGAACGCCTCATCCCGCCCAAGGAGCTGCGCACTGCGGATGCAGGCTTCAAACAGCGCTTCAATGATCTGAAAATCCATGGAAGCTCCGGCGCAGAGCACGCCCACCTCCCCGTTCGGCAGCTTGTAGCTGTTCTCCGGTGAGACGGATGGACAAGTAATCAGGCGTCCTTCCTTGTCTTCGATCAAATAATCCAGCAGAAACAACGCCGCTTCCTTCATCGTTTCATACGATCGGGCCAGAAACGGACGGTCCTGACTAAACCGGTAATGCTCCCACAAATGCAGGCACAGCCAAGCGGCGCCCATCGGCCAGAAGGAAGCCGGAAGGTAGGTGTCCTGCGGAGCCGTGTCCGCCCAAATATCCGTATTGTGATGTGCCGTGAATCCCCGGCAGCCATACATCACGCCAGCCGTCACCCGCCCGGGTTCCCGCATCCGCTCGATCAAGTCGAACAGCGGCTCATGGCATTCGGTCAAATTACAATTTTCAGCCAGCCAATAATTCATCTGCGCATTGATGTTAATCGTAAATTTGCTGTCCCAAGGCGGGGTAAAGCTGTCGTTCCAGATGCCTTGAAGATTGGCGGGCAACGCCCCCGGCCGACTGGAGGAAATGAGCAGGTATCGGCCAAATTGGAAATAGGTCGCGATCAACCCGTGATCCTCTTCGCCCTTCCGCAGCCGTTCGAGCCGTTCATCGGTCGGCAGCAGGCCGAGGTCAGGACTCTCCGGCAGCTTCAGGCTGACGCGCCCATACAGCTCCCGGTAATCCGCAACATGCCGGGCAAGCAGCTCTGCATAAGGAACCCGGCTCAGCTGTTCCAGCTGCCGTTTGCCGTCAAGCTCCGGGTCAGGCTGCCGGAACGTCGTCCCGGCGGCGAGCAGCAGCGTGATCGCATCGGCACCTTCCACTAGCAAATACTCGCCCAAGGTCCGACAGGTCCCGCCTTCCGGGAGCGCCTTCAATACAGCGCAGAAGGTGCTGCCTCCCTTTCCCCCGCATTCCCCGCGCATGACCAGGCCGCTGTCTTCCCATTTTTCCGTCTTCTCCAGGTATCTCCAATCCCGACGATCTAATCGGGCTTTTAGCGACACCGTCCCCGCCTTGTCCGCGGAAATGCGGACGGCAATCGCCTGATCCGGATAACTGGCGAACATCTCGCGGGTATAACGGACCTCGCCAATCCGATAGCTGACCCGGGATACGCCGCACTCCAAATCGAGCTCACGGATGTAGTCCCGGACAGGCTGCCCAGAATGACCGAACGACAGCAGCAAATCGCCAAGCGGCAAGTAGTGCCGTTGCGCTTCCGGCAGCCCGGCCATCGTCATCGCCGCCAACTCCTCCGCCTTCTGCAGTTGGCCTTCCAAGATCAGTCTGCGAATTTCGGGCAAATGAGGCAGAGCGTCTTCGTTGTTGCGGTTGCGGGGCCCTCCGTACCATACGGAATCCTCGTTAAGCTGCAGCTTCTCCTCGGCCGCGCCGCCAAAAATCATCGCGCCCAGCCGGCCGTTTCCAATCGGCAATGCCTCGTTCCATTCCGAAGCGGGCTTGCCGTACCACAATCGGTGCTTCTTCTCCGTGCTGACCATGCTCGTCATATTTCTCCTCCTGTCCGCCGAATGGGCGAAAAATACGAGTTTGAAGTTAGTCCAGCTCCACCAGGGCTTTAATCACTCCGGTTTCAGGCAGGAGCCATTCCTCGAATTGGCCGATCATCTCTTCGAACGCGCAGCGATGCGTGATGTAACTGCCAAGGTCGATGCTGCCTCCCGCCAGAGCCGCAAGCACGCGCTCAAAATCCTCCCGCGTAGCGTTTCGACTGCCCTGCACCGTCATTTCGCGAGCGTGAAAATCGGGATCCTTGAAGGTGATCGTACCTTTTACCAACCCGACATAGGTTAAGGTTCCGCCGTGGCCGACCAGCTCAAAAGCGTTCTCCATCGATGAGGCATTGCCTGTGGCGTCGATGACAAATGCCGGAAAGCTGCCCTCCGTAAGCCGGGCTATCCGTTCCTTCGGCTCCTGAAGCGCATTCACCGTATGTTCGGCTTTGGCCCAAACCTTGCAAAATTCAAGGCGTTCCTCGTTCACATCCATCGCAATCACCTTCGCCCCGGCATATCCGGCCATGGCCATCACACCTAACCCGATCGGTCCGGCTCCGATAACCAGAACCTGATCGCCCGACTGCAGCCCCGAACGTCTGACGGCGTGCGCGCCGATCGCCAGCGGTTCCAGCATCGCCGCCTGCTCCAGCGTCAGCCCTTCCGTGCGGATCAGATTCGATACGGGGACGGCCATTCTCTCGCGCATTCCTCCATCCAGATGGACGCCGAGCACCTTCATCTGCTGGCAGCAATTCGTTTTGCCGCTGCGGCAGGCCCGGCAATGGCCGCAATGGAGATACGGGATCACGCTGACCGGATCGCCGACCCGCAGCCCCTCCCGGTTATCGCCGATCCGTTCGATTGTTCCGGCCAGTTCATGACCTAACACGCGCGGATAGATGAAGTAAGGTTGATTCCCCCGATACGCGTGCAGGTCGGTTCCGCAAATGCCGATCCGCCGAATCCTCACGATCGCCTCGCCTTCCCCCATTTGGGGCTCCTCCAGATCCTCCCGAAATACAAACCGTCCGATTTCTTCGCAAATGATCCCCTTCATGAGGATTGCCCCCCGTTCCGCCACGCCGGCGTCCCTTCCCATTCCGGACGTCCGCTTGGCCATGTCGCCCCGTCGATCGGCTTCAAGATCTCCAGCACTTCCTTCAGCAACAACTCATCCACGGGCTCTTCCGTCCACAAAATATTGTTGCGGATATTACCCGGAGTCGCCGTGCTGACCAGCGTCGTCGGGATCCGTTCATTCGCCGTAGCGTACTGAATCGCCAACTTGGCGATATCCTCCCCTTGGCTCCGGCAGTACTCGGCGGCACGTCGGCATGCCGCCCGAATGTCCTCGCCCGCGGGATGCCATTCCGGCACCTCCCGGTTGCTAAGCAGCCCCATGGACAACGGCGAAGCATTGATCAAGCCGGTCCCTTGCCGTTCCAGCAGCGGAAGGAGCCCGAGCAGCGAAGAATCGTTCAGGGAATAATGGCAATACGATAAAATGACGTCTAGCGCGGTGCGCGACAACACCACATCGAATATATTCAGCGGCAAACCGGATACGCCAAAGTAACGGATGATTCCGGATTTTTTCAACTGTTCGAGCGCAGGGATCCCTTCTTCCAGCACTTGTTCCGGCGAGCCGAACTCGATGTCGTGCAGCAGCAGGATGTCGAGATAATCCGTCCCCAGCCGCCGCAGGCTTTCTTCCACGCTTCGCTTCAGCCGGTTTGCCGAAAAATCAAACTCGTCTTGTCCATAACGTCCCGCTTTGGTGGACAACACATACCGGTCCCGGGGAATCGACCGCAGCGCTTCGCCCAGCACCGTTTCCGCCTGGGTCAGGCCATAATAGGGAGAAACGTCGATCAGGTTGATTCCCATCTCGATGGCGGTATGAACCGTACGGACTCCCTCCTCTTTTTGAATGTCCCGAAATACGCCTCCCAGCGAAGACGCTCCAAAACTTAACACCGATACGTCCAGCCCCGTGTTCCCCAACTTTCGGTATTTCAACGCGTTCATCCCCTTTCTAGGTTCATCGCAACTTGTAAAATTTCGCAGCGTTGCTGCCGAATACCGCTTCGGTCTCTTCCGGAGACAGCCGGTCTTGCACGGTGTACCGGAACAAATCCACCACCTCGTCATAGGTTGCCGCCAGAAGACAAACGGGCCAATCGCTGCCGAACATCACCCGTTCCGGGCCGAATAAATCAAGGGTCTCACGGACGTATGCCGTGAAATCTTCCTTTTTCCAACCCTGACGGCCAGCCTCCGTCACCATCCCCGAAAGCTTACAGTAAATCTTCGGATGCCGGGCAATTTCCGACATGTGGCTTCTCCAGGGCTCGATGACCCCGGAAGCGATCGGCGGCTTCGCCAGATGGTCGACGACGCCCCGAAGCTGCGGAACTCGTTCCAGCAACCGGACAAGCTGCGGCAGTTGGTTCGCCAGGACCAGCAAATCGATCGGCACATCCTGTTCCGCAAAATAAGAGAGCGCTTCTACATAGGCGGAGGATAACACAAGATTCGGGTCCTCCATCTCTTGGATCATCACGCGGAACCCAATGAATTTCGGATGCTCGCACAACCGCTCATACTGCTTCCTGTACGAGGAGTCCGCAAGATCCAGCCAGCCAACGACGCCGGCGATGAAATCGGCCTGTTCGCTTAATTCCAGAATGAATTCGGTCTCCTCCAGAGTTGGCGCCGCTTGCACCAAAATCGATTTGCCGATGCCGTGCTTTTGTAAATGCGGCTCCAGATCGGATGGCCCGTAATCGCGGAAAAGCACCGGAAGCTCCGGCGTAATCCAGCCGTAATCGTCTCTGTCGATCTTCCAGAAATGCTGGTGGGCGTCAATACGCATCCCATCGCCTCCATTCAACTTATCGTGTGCCGAACTTCCCCCTTCGCGAGAAGCAGGCATACGGCAGAAAACGGTTGATTCATACGGCAGGAGATGATCCCGTCTTCCACTTGGACCTCCGCATGGCCATCCGAGAAGACCTGCGTGATTTGATAGCGCCCGGATGCAGGAAGCGGCAGCCGGATCTCCTCCGGAGTGTCGCCTCCAAACGTGTGTACAACCGCCATCACCCGGGCTTCGTCCAGGGATGCGCGCACGATCCCTTGCCACCCTACGGGATGGCGGTAGCTGTGCACCGAAGGTCCGAACCGTTGCGTCGTGCCTTCCTTAATGATCGGAGACACCCGCTTATAGAAGGCAATCGCCTCATCTACCTTGTTCCACTGTTCTTCACTTAACTCATGAATGTCGCCGGATAAACACATTCTGCCGAGCATCGTGCCGGCCAGAGAGTACACCAGCCGCTGCAGGGAGTCATCCCTCCTCAGTACGGCCCAAATCTGACTTTGCCTCGGCAAGATCACCCGATGCATATTGGCGGCCAGAATGGGAATTTCCTCGCATTCATGCGCGTCCGAGAAAGACGACATGCTGGTAAGTCCCACCATGGAAGGCTCCAACCGGTGTCCGCCGGAGGCGCAATTTTCGATGACGAGATCGGGCACTTCGCGCTGAATCAACCGAAAAAAGTCCTGGACCGCTTGCATCTGCTGGCGCAATCCTTCGCCAAGCGATTCCGCGCCATCGCATCCGATGCCCAGATTATCGTTGTAGTCCACTTTCAGATAGCCGAATTCATGATTTTTAATGAAACCAATCACTTTCTCCTTCAAATAATCAACGACAAAAGGATCCCGGAAGTCCCAAAACCGCCGTCCGCCGCTTGTAATCGGCAATCCATCCCGCTTGAGCAGATGGTCGACCCAATGGAACGCCGCGGATTCCACGCCGCATACCTCCATCTCAAACCAGATCCCGGGAATCATCCCGCATTGTCGAATATGTTCCAGGGTGGGCTTCAGTCCTTCGGGAAAATCATTCAGGCTGACTTCCCAATCGCCCATACTGTTGAACCAGTTCGTCCCTTCTTGCTTATACCAACCGCTATCAATTACCAGATAACGAATCCCCTTGTGCTTCAGCCGCTCGGCAATTTCGTGAAGATTGGCCGCTGACGGGGAACCCCAGGTTGTACAATACTCATTAAAAAGAATCGGCAAATCCTCTTCCACCGCCGGAACGTGCCGGAGAGCCCGCGCCTGAATCCCGGTTAATCGTTCTGCGGCACGATCCACATGGCCTACCGCGGTGGTGAGATAGGCGCTGGGGGTTTGAAATTCTTCCCCAGGCCCCAGCGTTTTGGTCCAGTGGCCAAATTCCCTGTCCGCCAACCCGCCTGACAGGGATAAGGCGTTATCCCTTCTTCCGATCTCAATCTGCCAAGAAGCGGGGTGAGCGAGCTGAACCCCCCAGGTCACGCCCGCACAGGTGTCTTCGAGAAATGCAGCCGGGAAATATCCCCGTACCGGCATGGAACCGATTTGCCCAAACCGCAGGCAGCGTGTGCCAAACGGCGCCCAAGCCGGTTCAAGATTCAAATCCTCGATGGGGGTGGACACCAGGCGTCCTTCCGCAGACCACGAGCTTAGAATCCGGTGAAGAATCAGCGTGTCGGGCGCATCCTCTTCTGTATACGGGGTAAGCCCCGTCATAGAGAAGGAGGAGAGCATTTCCAAGGTAACGGGAAGTTCGCTTTCATTCCGGATAACCGTATAGGACTCTACGGCATGATATCCCGCATACCCGATCAAATGATGTTCGATCCTGCAGGAATTCGGACTGCGCCAGGCGGTTACAACCGTCAGGCCGTCAGCGCGTTCGACTTCACGAATCGCTTCAAAGGACAGCGCATCCGTCGTCCCGCTGTTGCGCATGGAATGGCCGTGCGCAAATCCGCCGGGATACGCATCCCCGATCAATTTGAGCTGCACTAAAGGATCTACCTTGAATTTCTTAGGAACTGCCTGCGACACCGTCGACTTAGGCAATAAGACCAGCCCCACATGCCCCGTGTGCTCCTCCCTCACGTAGCGCGCGATCATATCGCCGAATGTGTGGTCTATCCAGTTCACGATTCCATCCCCTCTTCGATAGCCAAGTTGTTCTCGCCATTTCGATAAGCGCCCGGCGTAGTGCCCGTATATTTCTTGAACACCTTCGTAAAGTAATGCTTGTTGTCGTAGCCGACCTGCTGCCCTATAGCGCTAACGGGAAGTTCGCGCTTGGCCACCAGCAATTTCCGAGCCTCCTGAATTCGCAGCATGTTCAGATAATTCACGAAGGTACGGCCGGTCTCTTTCTTAAACAAGCTGCTGATATAATTCGGATGAAGGTTCATCCGATCGGCAAGATGATCCAGCGAAAGATCTTTCCTGAAGTGGGTCTCCATGTACGCAAGGATGCGTTTGACATGGCAAGGGTACTCCGAATCGGCCTCGTTCGGCAGCTCTCCCCGGACCCGCTCAAGCAGCGAGGCGATTTCATTCTTGTCGATCGGCTTGAGCAGGTAGTCAACCACCCCGCAACGCAGCGCTTTACGTACATATTCAAATTCGTCGTACCCCGTTAAAATGATGAATCGATCGCAGCATCCGCCCTGCCGGGCTTCCTCAATGAGCTCGAATCCGTTCTTCTCGGGCATATTCAGGTCCGTGATGGTGACATCCGGCATATAGTCCTTCATCAACTCGAGCGCCTCATAAGCGTTCAGCGCTTCACGAACCTCGGTTCCGGCAGGTGCCGCTTCCCGGATGATCTTGACCAATCCGCTCAGAATTAACGGTTCATCGTCAACAGTCAACACTCTCATCGTGAACCCCCATCTTTTTGGTGATGAAGATGCAAAGCCTCGTCCCCTTCTCCGGCTCACTGGCAATCTCAAGCCTTGAATCACCGCCGAAGAAAGACTTGATTCTTTCGTTTACGTTCATGAGCCCTACCCCGCCTTCGGTTTCCGCCTCTTTGGCCACGTGATGACCCAGAAGCCGGGATTGTAAGGTCGCGAGCTTCTCCGCAGGAATCCCCTTCCCGTTGTCTTGAAGAACGATCCGTATCTCCTGATCGTTTTCGATGGCCTGAAGGCGAATGTGCACCGGACGCAGAATGGCCGAAGCCCCGTGGACTACGCAATTTTCGATCAGCGGCTGTAAAATAAACCGGGGGCACTCGAGGATCTCCGCGTTGACAGCGATCTCCATCTCATAGGTGAGCCTGCTCTGAAGCCGCATTTGATGAATGTTGAGATAGAAGGTGACCATCTCGATCTCTTTCGCCAGAACGGTTACATCCTGCTCGGACAATAAACTGTAGCGCATCAGCCTCCCGAACCAGAAGGAAATGTCGGCGACCTCCTTGTCGTTGTTGGATTCGGCAATCATTCGGATCGTTTCGAGCGTATTGTAGAGAAAATGCGGTTTGATTTGAGCTTGCAGCACTTTATAGGCGGCTTCTTTATTTCTTAACTCGGCGCGATGGACATTATTAATCAGCTCATCCATCCGCTCGAGCATCGAATTGTAAGTCTCTGTCAAGAAACCGATTTCATCTTTCGGGTTTAACTTATCAGACTTGATCATGCGCTGCTTCAGATTATCGTCGTTTAAGGTGCGCATATGTCTGGCCAATCTCAGAATGCGCTTGGTGATGGTCGAGGCCAGGACATAATACACAATCGACAAAACGAGAAGCAACAAGACGATGATCGTCACCAGCACGACTTCTCTCTGTTTGATGGAGTGGAAGACGTTGCGAACCTCCCCGGTGATCAGCAGACTCATCCCAAGCTCTTTGATTTCCAGTTGATTCACAATGGTCTTCCGGTTGATGAAGAACGGCTGGCTCTCCGCATGCCAATGCTGCAACGTCTTCTCATCCAGTTCCATGCCCATCCCATTCGCGATCCGCGGCTTGCCCTCCTCGGAGAGCAGGATCGCCCTCCAGTTCCCTTCAACCCCTGCCGCCTGATAGAAATTTGCGATTAAGCGGTCACTGACCCGCATCTCAAGGAGTCCGATTTGCTCCGTATACTGACTGTTGTATAAATATTGATAATAAACTAACTCCGAGGAGCTGGAATCCGCAAAAACCCATGCGCCCTTGCCGGGTTTCAAGTCTCGGACGACCGCCTCCATCTTCGGGTCTAGTCGCGACCGATCCACAAAATGATCCGAAATGGAAAAAACATTGTTCTTCAGTTTATAAATCACAAGCGATTTGATTTCCGGATGGGCAAAAAACAGCTGGGTATACAACGGCCGGATATAGCGAAGAAACACGTATACGCTTTCGGCATCGGACGGATAGGCCCCATCCAGATAATCCGTGACATAGGGGCTGTATTGGAGCATCCGTTGTACGGATTGGATCCGGGCAAAGTCCGTTTTGAGATTCCCGTAAGCTTGCTCCAGTATTTTTTGCCGGCTTTCAACGAACTGCTTCGTCAAGTTGCTGTAGATCTGCGAATAGTAGTGATAGCCGAAGGCGATGACCGGAATGAAGATCAAAACGACATAACCGAAGAGGATCTTTCGCATGATGCTCATGGCACAATTCTCCCTTCAAGCTGTGGAGCTGTATGTTAGTTACCTTACCATGAGCCATCCATTTCAGGAAGAAGCGCGCAGCAGATAAAAGTTCGATAGAGACCCCAAGGGTCCCTACCGAAAGTTCTCTGTTATTTAAACAAATCTTTCTTCTGCTGATAAATCCCGTTCGCCCAATCAACCAGCTCCTGAAGGCCCATCGCTTCGGCATTCTTAATCATCTTCTCGTAATTGGCCACGGCTTCCTCTTCGGAATTGGCGAGATAAATCTTCACTTTTTCATTCTTAACCATTTCGTCTATCTTGGTTTTGATGGTCTTCTCTTTGGAATCCGGCTGCGTTTGAATCAACCCGATCGCCGGCTTGTAGATCGTGACGGCTTTCCGTTCCATTAACGCCTGGGTCTTTTGCGTGCCGGGAACATATCCCTGCAATCCTTCCATCACGCCGTCATTGTACAAATACCACCACTTGATGCCGTTACTGTTGATAAAATCGGCGTCCGACGGGTCGTACTTCAGATTCGGGTATCCTTCTTCATTCCAGGTCCAATGCTCACCCTCAACGCCGAACATGGTCAACTTCTTGCCTTCGTCGCTGGCCAAATATTGCAAGAATTTGATCGACGCCTCCGGATCTTTGTTTTTCTTTGTAATAAAAGTGCCTGCAAACCCAAGTCCCGTGCTGACGATTTTGGTGCGATCCGACAAAGCGCTTGGCAGCATTTTGAACGTGTAAGGTTTACCGCTGCTTTTGGCCTTGATATTATCCGTATCCCCTACGCTGACGGTATGACTGTGGGCGAATGCCTTTCCGTTCAAGGCGTATTGATCATCGATCTGATCGTTCGTATAGGCATAATTTTCGGCCAGAACATATCCGTTAAGATACAGGCTGTTCATAAATTTGAAGAAATCCAGCATCTCCGGCTGTCTGATCGCATAATCCACTTTTCCGTCCCGCTCATACCAGCCGTCCAACAGCGCCTCGACACCAAACTGCTGCAGGAAATACTGCTCGATCCAGTCTTTGTCCATAATCATAGGCACCATGTCGGGGTACTTCTCCTTGACCATGCCCAGGATTTTGGCGAAATCCTCCACCGATGCAAGCGGCGGATTGCCCAACTCCTTCATGATGTCTTCCCGAACGGCAATCCCTGGATTTCCGTCACTGCCGATCGCGTATTTGTTCTGAGCCATTTCTTCCTGCGTTGCAAAAGAATTTCGCACGGTATAGAAATTCCCGTCGTCCATCGTATGGATGGCAATGCGGGTATCATCGATTTTGAAATCCGGCGCATATTGCTCGATCAGCTCGTTCCAGGGATAAGACAGTTTGGAATCCGACATCCGATCGATCTGGGAATAGGTAAAGACAAGATCCGGGAGATCGCCGGAAGAAATCATCAGCGGAAGTTGCTTGTCGTCCGTTGCGACGGTTACTTTTAGCTTGACCCCCGTTTTTTCCGTGATTTTCTCCGCCACCGGCCCCTTCCATTCCTTGACCGGATACCAGGATGCGTCAATGAACAACGAAAGTTCCTTGACTTCTCCGGGATTCGCCGATGATGACGATGTATTGGTCGAAGCGTTCTCGGGTTGGCTGCTGTTCTCCTTGCCGCATGCAGACAACAACGTCATGACCAATACGACGGCCAGCGATACAAGCGCGGTTTTCTTGCCCCTGTTCTTCTTCATATAACACCCCTCCAAGCTTGTAATATATATTAAAGCCTAACGCTTTAATATCAAGTGAATCGTCAACCCTTAACAGAACCCAACATGATGCCTTGAATAAAAAACCTCTGCAGGAACGGGTATACGCACACGATCGGCGCGATGGAGATCACCATGGCTGCGACCTGCAGGGAGTAACTGGTGACGCCTGCCGACGCACTGTTTGCCACGGCGATCGCGTCCATCGGCGCATTGCTTTTATTGATAACCTCCATCATTCGGAAAGCAAGCGTCCGCAAATTCTCCGATTGGACGAAGTACGCGGAGTCCAGCCAGGAGTTCCATTGACCGACCCCCATAAACAGCGCGACG
The DNA here is from genome assembly GCF_900021165.1 of Paenibacillus phocaeensis. Taxonomy (GTDB): domain Bacteria; phylum Bacillota; class Bacilli; order Paenibacillales; family Paenibacillaceae; genus Fontibacillus; species Fontibacillus phocaensis. The sequence goes on from NZ_FCOQ01000034.1 coordinate 248,178, forward strand.
GTGGCGATGAGCGGCTTCGACACGGGCAAAATAATCCGGTAGAAAATCACGAACTCATTCGCTCCATCGATATGGGCCGACTCTTTAAGCTCTCCGGGAATTTCGCGGAAGAACGAGATGGCAATGAGCAGAAAGAAGGTGCTTAACATGGACGGAATGATATATACGCCAAACGAATTGAGCAGCCCGATCGAGCGCAGCACCACGTAATACGGGATCAGACCGCCGGAGAAATACATGGCGAAGATGATAACCGTGAAATACACTTTATGGAGGAGAAGATCTCGATGGGACAAGCCGTACGCCACAAGGCAAGTGAAGAGTACGCCCAGTACGGTGCCCGAGATCGTTCTCGCGATCGTCACCAGAAAAGCCTGATACCAATGCGGATCACTCAAGAATTGGGAATAGTTCTCCAACGTGAAGGTTCGGGGCCAAAGATAAATCCCCCCCAGCAGCGAATCGGTCCCCTTGTTGAATGAAAGGATCAGAACGTAATAGAACGGATAAAGCATGGACAGCATGATGATCAATAAGATGAGGGTGACCACGGTATCCATGATCCGGTCCTTTTGTCTTTGGCTCAGAGTCAATGCCGACCTCTCCTTTCCTAGAATAGACTTGATCCGGACGTTCGTTTAGCGATGAAGTTACTGGAGAAGATCAGAACGACCGAGATGACGGATTGGATCAAATCAATGGCTGCGGCATAGGAGAACCGGCCATCCCTAAGCCCAACCTTAAATGCATAGGTTTGTACGATTTCGGATGTAGCATTGTTAATACTGTTTCCGAACAGATAAGCCTGTTCAAAATTGGAGCCGACCAAACCTCCGCCCAGAATACTTCCGATCGTGAGGATGAGCACGACCACGATCGTTCCTTTCATACCTGGGAAGGTGATATGGCGAATGCGCGCCAGCCTTCCGGCGCCATCAATTTGCGCAGCTTCATAGAGCGCCGGGTTGATGCCCGCGATCGCGGCCAGGAAGATGATCGTCCACCAGCCCATCTCCTTCCAAACGGCGCTTGTGACCGCCAATCCCCAGAAATAGTTCGGATTCGTCAGGATATCCAGCGGCTTGTCAATCATCCCAAGGGACATGAGCACCTTGTTGACCATTCCGATATCCGTAGAGAGCAAGGAAAAAGCGATGCCGACAACCACCACCCACGAGATGAAGTGCGGCAAATAGCTTACCGTTTGGACCACCCGTTTGAATCTAAGATTTTTCGCTTCGTTCAGCAAGATAGCCAAGAGGATCGGAGCCGGAAAGGAAAAGATGACTTTCAAGAAGCTCATGACTAGCGTGTTCCTCACAATGGTTCCAAACTGATAGTCGGTCACGAACTCGTTGAAATGTTGAAGGCCTACCCATTCGCTGGTGAAGATGCCTTTGATGCCCGTGGATATGGAATAGTCCTTGAACGCCATGATAATGCCGAACATCGGCGTATAGGAGAAGATCAGCAAGAAGATCATGCCGAGTCCAACGAAAAGATGCAGCACCTTTTGCTTTTTAAACCGCTTCCAAAACTGAGAACTCTTCTTTGCTATTCCGGCAGGTCCTGCCAATCGTGTATCTACATCCATAAGTGTCCCTCCCTTGTATATAGGTTACCCTTTGGAAGCGGAGCGGCGTAAGCCAACATTCTTAAGAAAGCGTTGTCATTTTTTAATATCCACTTTCGATGATCGGATACAAAGAGACTCCTTTCCGTTTGCGAAAAGGAGTCTCTTAGAGGGTTAGGTCCGTTTTATTCCAGTGTAAAGGAGGCTAAGCTTGCGCTCCCCGCGCCCTTATAAGTAAAATACAACGCCTGGATCCCGTCGGGGATGGAGAGGTCCGCGGAGTACTCGGTCCAGATATTCGTAAAGTGAACCGGGATCTTCCCGAGTGCCGGACCGTCCCAAGCCGTCTTGATTTCGAAGTCACCTTGGCAATATCCCCGCACCTTGATTTTCACCTTCACGATGCCCTGGCAATCGAAATACTTGAACCCGGCCGTGGCGGAATCCGTCATATTGGCGATATATCCGATTTCTTCATCCCCGTCTTTCCCGTCCTGGGTAATCTTCGGAAAGCGGCTGTCCATCCATGCCCCTGCACCGAAACCGCCCGTATACAAAGCCTCGTCTTTGCAAAACAGATTACATGCCAGGTACGCGGGATATTCCCCCCGACCTGCAAGCGGCCCTCCATTCGGACCGCATGAAGTCATCTCCGCCTGTAAGATCGTTCCGTCTTCCCGAAAGGAAATCGGCTCTATGCAGCCCTGCCGGCAAAATGCCGTACCATGGGTGTGACGGTGGTAAAAAACGTACCACTTCCCGTTGATCTGCTCGATGCCGCCGTGGTTATTACCGCCGTAATACATCGGCTTCTCCGCCGGTTTGTAAGCATCGATATGCAGATCGTTATTGCTGACGACCACGCCCTGGTAGACGAAATCTTTCGTCGGAGATTGGCTCGTCGCATAACACAACTCATGCATCGCAATGGAAGAGTACACAAAGTAATAGGTATCCCCTTTTTTGCGGATCGAAGACGCCTCAAAGAATTCATGTCCTTCAAATCCGGTGCCCTTGCTGTAAGGCTCGCTCGGCGCGACAAATACCGGTTCCTCCACAATCGTGAGCATGTCCGGTCCAAGCACCGTTGCCATTGCCCCGTGTCTTGTTCGATCCCCCGCCGCACAGAAGCCGGTATACAGGTAGGTCCGCTCGCCTTCCGTCAACACGCCGGGATCAAACTGGGGTTCATCGCCTTCCCGTTCGCCGAGCCGCTGACCGTCGGCATATCTGACATACCCGTAAAACTCATATTGGCCGGCAGGCGTGTCGCAGACGGCGACCGAAACAACGGAAACCTTATCCAGAACATAATAGAGATAATATCGCCCGTCCGGGCCGGCGGTGACGTCCGGCGCATACAGGCACATCCGGCCGTCCGGATTAAGCGGGTCATCGGTTTTCTTGTAGATCACGCCTTCATACCGCCAGTCGCTCAGGTCCCCCACGGGGGCCGACCAGCCTACATAGTCGTTTAAGCAAAACACGTGTCCATTAAACCGGTCATGCGATCCATAGACATACACTCTGTCGCCGAATACATGCGGCTCCCCGTCCGGGACGTATTCCCAGGACGGAAGGTAGGGGTTGAATCCTTGTTTTCTCATAACTCATCATTCCTCCCATGCAGTTCTATTTCTTCTTCCTTGACGACAACTCGGGCTCCCGGGTAGGAAACGATCCTTGAACCGGACTTCCCGGCAATCTCCACGGCGAATGATCTGTGCCCGGGCATCCCTGCGTAGCTGCCGGTCCGCTCCCCTATCGTCAGCGTGCGGTTCGTTTCGCTCCAGCTTAGCTCTATCAAGGAATAGGCCCCGGTCTCATAATCATAGGCGTCCCCTTCATCTTCATAAAGCGTGAATGCGCCATCTTGGCCGGGATACACTTTCAGACGAAGGATCGCGTCCGGCTGCTCCTCCGCGAATTGCACGTCCGGCCCCAGGGGAACGATAGAGCCGGCGCGGACAAAGAGCGGAAGCGTTTCCAAGTCGGCTTTCGCTTCCAGCGTTTGGCCGCCTTCGTATCGTTCGTCAGTCCAATAATCGTACCAGCAGTTCCCTCCCGGCAGGTAGACGCTCCGGGATTTGCCGACGCCATGAAGCTCGCAAGAATCGGGTCCATAATACATCGCCGTAGTGACGGGTGCAACCAGAAATGCAGGGCCGAACATAAACTGGTCATCGATATCGTGCACGCTCCGATCCTCGCGGTAGTCGAAGGCAAGTGCCCGAAGCATCGTATAGCTGCGATGCGCGACCGCCCCGGCAAGGGAGTAAATGTAGGGCAGCAGCCTGTAGCGAAGCTTCAAATATTTGACCAGTGCATCGTAGAAAGGTTCGCCCGGTTCGCCGAATCGCCAAATTTCCCTGGGCGTATCCGTCCCATGGGAGCGGAACATCGGCAGGAAAGCGCCGAATTGAAACCAGCGGACATACAACTCGCGATACCCCAGATCGGCAACCCCTTCGTTGTAATCACCGTTCCAGAACCAGAGGTTCTCCTGGTTGCGGACGAAAAACGCTCCGATATCCAACGTCCAGTATGGAGACCCCGTCGCGCAAAAGTTAAGGCCATCCGCAATCTGCTTTCGAAGCGTCTCCCAATTGGCGGAAGTATCTCCCGACCAAGTAATCGTCCCGTAACGATGTTGACCGCCATAAGCGGAACGCGTCAAATTCACCACTCGTTTACGATCGGTGACGGAGCGTTGTCCTTCATAAATGCCTTTGGAATGCAGCAACGAGTAAGCATTGAGATATTCGGGATCGAGATAAAGCTTCGCTTCGTCCGTATTCATCCGCATGCGCTGTTCGGGCTCCGGCTTGACCGCGCCTTTCCAATCCGCTTCGAACGGCTCGGTGCAGTCGCACCACCAAGCGTCTATCCCATGGGAGAACAGGCCGGTATAAGCTTGCTTCCAATACAATCGCCGAGCTTCATCCGAGAAGGCATCATAAGTAGCCTGGTTCCCCAGCAGATATCCCTGCTCGCTCATCTCCCGATGATTGTCGCCGCCTTCTTTCATGATCGGCCAAATCGACACCATCAGCTTGGCGTTCAGCGCATGCAATTGGTCCATCATATCCGAAGGAGCCGGAAAGCGCTGCGGATCCAGCGTCTTTTGCCCCCATAATTCGCCCGTCCATGATTGCCAGTCCAATACGATGCCATCGATCGGCAACCCGCGTTGACGATATTCCTGTACGGTATCGATCAGCTCCGCTTGAGAAATGTAACGCTCCTTCGATTGAATATAGCCATACGCCCATTTCGGCAGCATCGGCGCCTCCCCCGTCAACTCGCGAACCCCTGCGACAATCTGATCGAACTCCGGGCCGTAGATCACATAGTAATCCATTTCATCGTCAACATCGGTCCAAATATACGACCCAAACGAATCGTCGTGAAAGCTCATCAGCGAGTAGCTGTCCACTAAGATTCCATACCCCCTTGTCGATAAAAGAACCGGGACAACCGCTTTCATATTTTGCTGATATAAATATTGATGCCGGCCTCGAAGATTCATCATCCCCTCTTCATGCGAACCAAGCCCGTACAACGCCTCATCAGCCTGCCATTCGAACTCAAGCTTGGTATGATAAGCCGACCTGTCGATGATGCGGTTCCTTCCTTCTGCCCGCGCCCGGAACCCGTCCGCCCCGCGATCCGTTTCGACTTCGCCTGAGAAAGCGTCGAAGACCGTTCGGTAGACGTCGATGCGTTCAAGCGTTTTACCGCCTCGGGCCGGTTCCTTCGCCAGCAATCTGCCGTGTGCATCCCAATAACTGAAGGCGCAAGTCGATTTGTCCACTCGGACCGTAAGCTGTTCTGTTGAGATTTCCAGATAACCCGGCGAGTCCTTCGTCGTAAATGGCACCTGTCCTCTCCCCGCGCGTTCCACAACCATCAGGCTCTGTTTCCCGGTAAACTCCGGATCCAGCGTATAGCGAATTCTGGCGATCCCCGGCGTGCAAAAATCGATTCGCATGATTCCATTCGTCGTATTCAACCTAATGCCGTTGCTTTCGGCCTGCCACTGCGTTAACTTCAGAATCACCGCAACCTTTCCTTCTGATTTTCATCTAATATAATGATATTGTTGCATTTCTCTGTTATCTAGCAGATAATCCGGAATTTCTATCACAATATTACGATTTCCAGGAGGCGCCATGTACGAACATCGTTACCGGGAACACAAGCGGCACGGAGTCCCCGAGTTTCCGCTCGACATTTATCGGGTAGAACACCCTGCCGGGGTTCCTTCCATTCTCCCCATCCATTGGCATAATGAGATGGAAATCATCTATTTGGCTCAGGGAACCGCCCTGTTTCGCCTTGAAAACCGGGAGTATGCCCTTGGCCCGGGAGATGCGCTCATCGTTCACCCCGGCGAGCTTCATTCGGGGATCAACAATCATGATGCCGGAGTCTGTTATTACTCCATCGTGTTCAAATTATCCTGGCTCTCTTCGCAGCAAAACGACCGGATCCAGGAGCTCTTCCTCGGACCGCTCCTTCAAGGAACAGACCGGCTCCCCGCCTTGTTGTCCGCTTCCCGGGGGACGCCCTCCGAATTGCTGGAATCTGTACGGCGGCTTCTGATCCGCTTTGAAGAGCGGTCGCCTGCCTACGAATTGAGTCTGAAAGGCCATCTGCTGTTACTGATTGCGGATATTTGCCGGCACGGATTGCTGGAACAAAGCGATTCTCCCGGAAATCGCCGCAGACGGGAAGAGAATGAGCAAATCAAGCGGGTATTGGCTTATATGGAGGAGCACTCCCACGAGAAGCTCGAGCTGGACCAACTGGCAGCCGTAGTATCGCTGAGCCGCTCCCATTTTTGCACCTTTTTCAAAACGCAGACGGGGATGCGGCCGATGGAATATGTAAATTTCATCCGGATTAATAAAGCCGCGGGATTGCTGCGCACAGGGACATACAACGTTCTGGAAGCCGCACTGGAGTCGGGTTACCAGCATGTCAGTTACTTCTCCAAATGGTTCAGGTTTTATATGAAAATGACGCCTTCGGAATACAAAGCAACCTATGCTTCCGGGCTTTAGATGCATGACAAAAAGCCCTGATCCTATCCCTGGATCAGAGCCTTCGCTTCAATTTCCCGCCTCCGCTCGTTATTCCCAATACGACGGCCTGCCGACCTTCAAGCGGGCGAGGCCTTCCACGAAGAAATAGTCGCCGTAAATCAGCGGCACGTCGATGTTGGTCCCCTGCGGGTAGTTGCTGGTCCCGTGCAGGATCAGGCCTTCTTCGGCCGGATCGTCCCAGGCGCCGTAATAATCGTACAGCGACTTCAGGATGCGTTCGCCGCCCTCGCGGTACTTCGCCGCGTTCGCGGTCGTGCCCGCAGCCCCGTCTGTGCCGCCGAGCTTCTCCGCCAGCAGCAGCAGCCCGCTGGCCGCGCAGGCTCCGGCGGACGAGTCCCGCAGATCGCGCAGCGCTTCCGGCGCGCGGAAATCCCAAGCCGGCACCTCGTCTTCCGGCAGCTGGCTCAGGAAGAAGTCCGCCACCCGCTGCGCGGCGGACAGATACTCCCGCTTGCCGGTGTGGTGGTAGCCCAGCGTCAAGCCGTAAATCGCCCAGGCCGCGCCGCGCGACCACGCCGATTCCGGCGCGTAACCTTGGCCGCCTTGCGGCCCAACCACCTCGCCCGTGGCCGGGTCAAAGACCACGATATGATAAACCGAGCCGTCTTCGCGGACAAACTGCTCGAGCACCGTATCGAGATGCGCTTCGGCCACATGGGCGAAACGGGGATCGCCGCTCTCGCGGGACGCCCAGAATAATAGCGGCAGGTTCATGCAGCAATCGATGATCGCCCACCCTTCGTTCCGCTCCCCGTCCTTCCACGGATTCCAGGCCCGAATATAACACCCCTTCAGATTGAAACGCGCCGCCAAATAGTTTGCGGCCTTCAGCGCGCGAATCCGCGAGTCGCCGCTCTCTGTCAGCTTATAGGAAGCAATGCTGGTCAACGTCCACATAAATCCCAGATCGTGATCCAGCCGCACATAGCCGTCCAGCACCGCGTCCAGCCGGGTCTCGCAGGCTTGCGCCAGCGCCTTCAGCTCCTCCTTGCCGCTTCCCTCGTACAGCAGCCACAGCAGCCCCGGCCAGAATCCCGCCGTCCACCAGGCCGGCTCGGCCAGCTCATAAACCCCGCCCTTACTGGCGTGCGGAAATCCGGAGCCGATTCTGGCCGCATTCCGCAGCGTTTTATCCAGCGACTTCACCCAGGCTTCATCTACCCATGCCCTTCCGTTCTCCATATGACTTCGCTCCTCCATCCCCTACTTCTCATGCGTGACGAATTGAAAAAGAAACTCCAGCTCAACCCCGGCCTCCGGCTGCCGCACCCGGAAATCCAGCGCGTACCAGACCGTGTCGTTCCCGTAATGATCCCGGTAGGTCCGTTCCGCAACCTCGAAGTCCAGCCGCTGCGGATCGTAATGCAGCTCCAGCGTCAGCGCATCCAGCGCATCGCCGCCGGACCAACGCAGCAGCCCCAAGCCGGCAACCTCCGGCCGAATCGGGCTTACCAACCGCTCCGTCAGGCTTCCCGGCGCTTCCGCAAACCTGAAGTCGTCCCGGAGCGATAGGCTGGGCAGGTCCGTTTTGTTCCAATCCCACTTTCTCTTGAAGGAAAGCAGATTGTCGTCTCCATAAGCCCCGGACATCTCCAGTTCCAAACCGCACGCTTCCTCCGACGTCTCGCACCGGAACACCGAAGCGGTTCTCTCCCTGCCCGCCTGCTGCAAGCGGCCATCGATGATCGGGACGGAATGCCCTTGCGAACCGTTACAGTCATACGTATACCTGGCCTCGCCAAAATAATCCCGCGTATATTCCCCGCACCCGAGATCGGACAAGAAAAACTCTCCCCCGCCCGCCAGCATGAAATGGCCCAGGTCGTTGTGGTTATGCGATTCGCCGTTATGTCCGCCCTTCGCGGCAAAACCAAACGTTCTCCCCGCGGCGGTGAATCGCGAGATCAGCCAGGCGGCGTCTTCGAACACAAAGTCGCCGTCGCTCCACTCCGCCGCCCGAGACGCAGCCCGGTCCCGCCAGATCAGGTTGCGCAGCGCCGGCGCCCAGCGGCTGCAATGATCCTCGCGGTAGTCCGCATGGAGCGCGGCGGGCGGTGCTTCCACCTCCGCGTACCGCTCCGCAAGGTAATGCGACAGCCCGGGGTGGACGCTTCCGTACGGCTGCGTGTCGGAGAAGTTGGCGACCAGCCGGCCGCCCATAAAGGCTTTTTGCTGGAAGCCGGCGATTCGCCGCACCTTGTCCTCGCGGAACCAATCCCGCTGGCCCCGGCTTCGCGTAAGCAGCAGGTCGGCATAATAAACGAAATAGCCAAACCCGTAATTCCAGTACCCCAGCCCTTCCGGACAAGCGCCGTCCTCGCCGAAGCCTTGCAAATAGAAGGTCATGCTGCGCTCGGTTTTCTCCAGAATTTGGGCCAGCCGGACATGCTCCTGTCCCTCTTGCATCAGCAGCAGCGCAGCCGAACCGATCGAGCCGGCGCAAACGGCCGACCAGTTGTTCGTCAGCTCCTCCCAATGGTACGGACCTTGCTCAAGAAAAGGACGGAACAGCCGCTCCTCAACCAGCTCGGCGACCCGCACGCGCAGCAGCTCCGGCAGACGCCCGGCGAACAGCAGGGACGACTCGGCCAGCGCAAACCCCGTCTCCGCCGCGAACAGGTCGATCGTTTCCGAGACCGGACGCTTTCCGTCCACGTGTGCGGGCAGGCACCAGGTGAACTCGCTGCATATCGCCCAGATCGCCTCCCACAGCGCCGCTTCGTACGCCTCCGATTCCGGTTCGAGCAGCGACAGAAAGGCGAAGGTGTTAAGACGCCGCCGTTTTTCAAAATAAACCCGTTCGTACTCCAGCCGCGACCCCCGCACCGCAAACAAGGAAAACAGCGAATAGGTCAATTCCTCCGCCGGGGAGGTGAGCAGCCTCTCCCCCTCGGCCCGGATCGCCGCTATCTCGGCCTGTGCGGCCGAAGCCTCGCGCAGCGATTTCCAGAACGCGGCCCCGTCGCCGCCCCGGTAATAATCGTCCGCCTTCAAGGGGGACAGGCCTTCGGCCAGCTTCTCCCATTCTTCATGCTCGTTCATCTGTTCTCCTCCTTCCGCCGCAGCGCGATGCGGCATCAACTACCCTAGTTCCATGCGGATTTCGTTCCCTCGGCATGTCTGCAAGACGATTGCCCGCTCCCCGATCACAACGCCCAGCGATTCGGGCGTCACCGGCTCCCAAGCTGCCCCCGGCGACGGGTCGCCGTAAACGGCCGCCGCCAGCAGATGAACTCCCGGCTCCAGGGAAGTCTGAAGCGTCGGCAGGACGGTGCGCGGATGCAGCACGTTGGTATTGGCATTCGGGCGGATCAGTTCGGCCGTCCGATAGCCCAGCAGGTTCAGCACCCCGCTTGCACCATAAGGGCTTGCCGCCCCGGCCGCCGCCCGGCCCGCTTCCGTCCGTTCCGTCAGCTCCGTCTCCATCCCCAGGGCAAACCCGCCCTCCGCAGCATCAAGCGGACGCCCGGTTGCAACCCGGTGAATCCGTACATGCCAGGGGAGTCCCGTAACGATCCAGGTGCTCACCTCCACGTCGGGCCAAGGCTTCCATAACGCATGCAGCACGTTATCCCGGATCGACGTCTCAAGGTTGCGGCGTCTGACCCGGTACAGGTTGTCCTCGCGTTCGCTGAGCGCGAGCATGGAGTCGAACGCGCCTTGGGCCAAGCCCCATTCCCCGCGCGGGACGCTGAACCCGAACCCGGTGGAATAAACGAACTTCTCGTATTTGGCCGAGGTATGGGTATGTTCGTTCGTGCCGCGATGGCCGGTGTTGAAGGCCGCCACATGGCCGGACGCCGGATCGCGGGCCAGCACGAGATGGGCCGAGCGCTGGATCGACAGCGGCGGAAGCTCCGGCAGCGGCAGCTCCTCCGCCGTCCAGAACGGATGCGCCTCCGGCAAGGCCAACGGCAGGAACGCTTTAAGCGCCCAATACGGCGAGCCCGGCGAATTGTAGTTCTCCGCCATGACCAGATTCGGATAAGTGTAACCGACCGTGAGGAGCCCGTCGGAACTCCGAATCGGCCGGTCTAACCACCAGCGTAGGTTGCGCAGCACCAGCCCTTTCAGCACGCCGGCCGGAAGCACGTCGACGCCGGCGTAAGCAAGGGCGCTCCAGAAGGCGGATTGGGCGAAGCGGTACGCCAGGCTGCGCCCGTACGGCAGGGCCGCGCCGTCCGGCGCGAACCAGTGAAGGAAATCGCCGGCGAATGCCGCGGCGCGCTCCTTATAGGTTCGCGAACGTTCCGGGTCCTCTTCTTCCATCATACGCGCATAGAGCAGCCCGTAATAGTGGAAGGCAAACGGTACGTAATAATCGCTGTGTCCCCCGATGCCGTCGCTGTACCATCCGTCTTCCAGGTAGAAAGCGTCCAGCCGGTTCAAATTCCGCTCCAGTTGCTCCGCATCATAGGGCAAGCCGGCTTTGCGAAAACCCACGTTCACCAGCACGTTAAAGAACAGCCAATTGCAGTCATAACAAGGATGACGGTTGATTTGATTCAGCCAGCGGTGCAGCCGGTCGCGCTCTTCCGGGCGAAGCGGTTCCCAGATCCGCTCCGGGATCAGCGCCAGCGCGTAGCCGAAGACCGCCATCTCGACAAGCCGCTGATCATAGTCGCCCACCTCGCCCCAATATTCCTCATGTTCCGGGTTCGTGCCGCAGCGAATGCCGTTTAGGACGACATCCCACAACTCATGGGCGCCTCCGCCTGCTAGGAGGGGCACCAATCCCCATAGCACCCGGGAGAATCCTTCCATCTCCGCCACGGCCGCCGGATAGGACACCCCGGTCCCACCCAGCGCCAGCCGGGCGCCGCCTTTGCTGTAAAATGGCCGGAGCGGACGCACCAACTGCTCTAACGCGTTCACCATGTCGCTCCGCGTTTGGAGCGGGTGGCCGACTGTCGCGTTCATTTCCTCAACTCCTTCTCCCCTTGATCTTACCCCTTGATCCCGCTCGCCGCCACGCCTTGCACGAAATATTTCTGCAGCGCCAGGAAGACGATCAGCACCGGAATGATGGAGACGACACTGGCCGCCATGATTAAGCCATATTCGGCGGAATACTGCGTGATGAACATGCGCAGTCCGATTTGGATCGTTTTCAATTCCGTCTTGGTCAAATAAATCATCGGTCCGAGAAAATCGTTCCACGTATTCACGAACGTGAAGATCGTGAGCGTGGACAAGGCCGGCTTGGAGAGCGGAAGCATAATTTTTCCCCAGATTCCGTATTCGCTTAACCCGTCGATGCGGGCCGCCTCGCACAATTCATCGGGAATGCTCTGGTAGAACTGACGCATCAGAAAGACGCCAAACGCCGAAAAGGCTTGCAGAAAAATAATCGCGAGATGGGTATTGTTCAGCCCCATGGAACGCATCATGATAAACTGCGGGACCATATAGGCCTGCCATGGAATGGCGATCGTCGCGATATAGCCGAGAAACAACAGGTTTCTCCCTTTGAAACGCAGCTTCGAGAAAGCATAGGCGGCAAAGCTGGACGTCAGCAATTGGAGCACGGTGACGATAACGGACAGCTTGGCCGTGTTGTAGATGAAGCGGCCGAGCGGAATCCGCGTCCAGATCTCCACATAATTCTGCCAGCGGGCAGCATCCGGGATCCACTGCATCGGAAACGAAAAGACGTCCTTATTCAGTTTCAGTGAGGACGACAGCATCCACGCGTAAGGAACAAGCATGCACAAAACGACCACCGCGAGCACCAGGTACGCAAAAATTTTAACGACGGTTTTGACTTGTTTGTTGGCTCCTGTCATTTTTGCCTCCTCCTATTGTCCGTACTTCTTCTCGCCCTGGAACTGAACCAAGGTAATGCCCAGAACGAGCAGGAACAGCACGATCGCCATGGCGCTGGCATACCCGTAATCCAGTGAGCGGAACGCGGTGTTGTAAATTTGATACACAAGGACCCGGGTCGAATTGTTCAACTGGTTATCGGCCCCGGCGAACAGGTTGATGAAGATGTCGTACACCTTAAACGAGTTGATGATCAGAATCATCAGCACGAAGAACGTCGTCGGTGCAAGCTGAGGAATCGTCACGTTGCGGAATCTTCTCCAGCGGCCGGCCCCGTCCAGCTCGGCGGCTTCATACAGCTCGGGATTCACTCCCTGCAGCCCCGCCAAATAAATCACCATATAATAACCCATATTTTTCCATACGGTAAACAGGACGACCGTAAACATCGCCCAGTCTTTATCCGCGGCCCAACGGGGCAAATCCTCGATCGGAATCCCGGTGATGGCATGTAACATGTTATTGACCGGCCCCAGGGTCGGGCTGAATACGAAATTCCATACAGCAGCGACCGCGACCAGCGAAGCAACATACGGGAAAAAGAACACGGTCCGCATGAAGTTGCGCCCCAGCAGCTTCTGATTCAGCAGCAGCGCCAAGGCCAGCGCGCATACCATCGTGAACGGCACGACGCCGATCGTATAAATAATGGTGTTCCAAAAAGCTTTGTGGAAGGTGCTGTCCTGAAGCAGCCGGGCAAAATTCCGCAGCCCCACGTACTCCATCGGGTTGGCCCCGTCCCATTTCACGAACGCGAGAACAAACGCATAAATCATCGGCACCAGCGTAAACACGGCAAAGCCGATAAAATTGGGGGCGATGAAGCTGTAGGCCACCAAATGATCCTTCACGCTTTTGGACAAAGCGCTTCTTCTGACCGCTGCGGTTCCTAAGGCGGGTTCATTCTGCATGATTTCTCTCCTCCAAACCAACTTGTGCTAGAGAATTCGGAAAAAAAGGCGGGCTCTCAAGCCCGCCCCCGGCAGCATCGCAATCGAATGCGAGTTCAGCGATTAGTTATTGAGCGCCTCTTGAACCCGTTTCTCCATGTCCGCCAGACCTTCGTCGATCGTGGCATTTTTCGTCATGATGTTATCGTGTGCTTCGTTCAGGATCACTTCAATATCCGCGCTCTTCTCATGCAGCGGCATTTCCAGGTAGGTTCTTTCGGTCGTCAAAGCCGCTTTGCTGTTCTCGTCCGTCGGGAAGCCGTCGATGGAAGCGATGGAGTTGACGACCTCATCCGTTTTGATCGCCGGAATCGTTCCGGTGGATGCGATGACCGCCGCCCCTTCTTCACCCGTCACAAATTTCAGGAAGTCCAAGGCGACTTCTTTGTTAGCCGACTTTTGGTTCACGGCCAGGGAGGTGATCGTTCCCAGCGTCGTACCGGCTTTTACGCCGTCCGGATGCGGATATTTCACAATCCCCCAATTCGTCGCTTGAGATTCGCCGCTCTTCACCTTGTCGATCTGCGTGGCGATAAACCAGCTGCCCATGTTCATCATGGCAACGGAGTTATTGTAGAAGACGCCGGAATAGTGAGTGCTGGAGGTTTTCAGCGTGGCGTAGTCCATCACGATGCCGTCGTCCTGCTGCTTCAGAATCCGTTCGTACACCGGCTTCAGGAACGCGTATTTCCCGTCGACGATGGTGTTCTTTCCGTCCAGGATGCCGAATAGCTGCACGGCGCTGCGCCAAGTGTGATAATGGGCGCCGTACACTTTCTCCGCACCGCTGCCGGACGTCATTTTTCTCGCGATCTCGTCGTATTGATCCAGTGTCATATCGTTGGTCGGATAAGGCACCCCGGCTTTATCGAACAAGTCCTTGTTGTAGTAGACAATCCAGAAGTCGCTGCGGAAAGGCAGCGCGTACACGTCGCCGTTTACTTGGATTTGCTCCACGGTTCCGCCGTAGAGGGAAGTATCGATGCTCTGGGAATCAATGAAGTTCTTCAGCGGCTCCAGATGGTTCTGCTTCACCAGGTTGGCATAGCCCGGAATATCCTTAATGGTCAAGACATCCAGGTCCGCGCCGCCGGAGAGCTGCGTGCTCAGCATCGTCATATAGTCGGTGGAGCCCAAGTCGACGTATTCGATGGTTACGTTCGGATGGTCTTTCTGATAAGCGTCGATCAAAGGCTGATAATAGGCGGTCGCTTCCCAGTCCCATAACGCCCACTTCAGCGTGACGGGCTCGTCGCTTTTCTCGTTGGAAACGGTTGCAGAATTGTTCGTTGTCTGAGAATCGGACGTCGCCGTTTTGCCCGCATTTCCGTTATTGCCGGAACATCCGGCAAGCAGACCTACGAGCAGAACCGCCGCCAAGGTAAACCCGAATATTTTCTTTCGTCTCATGTACAAACCCCTTTTCCTCCTGGATTCTACTCCCGGATCGGCATGGCCGAATCCTTAGATTCATGGTAACGAAACCTCAAATGAAAGGGCATACATTTTTACGTTCTTTTCCTACACTTTTCTATTCGCTTCTTCAAGAAACGGACGGAAAGCTGTAAAATCATACGCAAAAGATGCAAAAATGGTTGTTTATGACCCTTGCCGCTTCCTGTGAAGCCAAGTCATGTTATTGTAAATAATATCGGTCTACAAAAACGGAATTCTTACTTACGGACGAGGTGATCGACACGAGCGCCAGAAAAGCCACCATCAAAAGCCGCATCATCCTGATCATGACCGTGTTTGCCTTGCTGATTGCGGGGATGTTATCCTTCTTCAGCTATGAACTGATCTCGTATTTCCAGCGGAAAACGACGATTCAGGCGACGGAATTCAACCTGCAGCTCGTCTCGCACATCATTGACCAGGATCTTATGAACTTGTCCACCTTGGCTATGGCCAGCAGCACGAATTCCCCGACCAATCGCTTGATTCAGGACTATTTCGCCTCGCCGGACGCCAGCGCCAAGGACGGGCTGAACGTCTTCTCGGCCATGCAGGAGGACTTTGGGATCAATCGGTCTTACGGCTACGTGCGCCGTCTGATCATCACCGATCATCAAACGAAGTTTCTTCAGGTCGATAATTTTGGAAGCGCTTCAGCTCCGTTAAATATCCATAATCTCAGTCAATTCCCCGGTTTGTCCGCCGACGCGAAGGAAGCTTGGGAACGAGTGATCCAGGATCCGTTATCCCGTTCGAGCGGCATCCCGTTCGTGCTGCCGATCTACGGAGACCGCGGCGCCCGGATCGGGACGGTCTACCTTCTGGCCAACACCTCCGTGATTACCGACAAGCTGAAGGGCTACAGCCTTCCGGAGGGCTCCGAACTGCTGGTCACGCTGGGCAGCCGAAAGTATCGGATCGAAGGGGACAAGGTCCAGCCGCTCTCCGGTCCCTACGCCATGTCGCCGTATGACAAAAAAGAAGCCACCGGGGCGCTGACCCGGCTGGCGTGGATGGAGCTGGACGGCGAGCGCCGGATCTCCGTGTCTTATCCCGTGCGGGAAGGCGTGGTGCTGTCGCAGACGCTGGACGAGAAGCAATTCGCTCCGCAGTTGAACGCCTGGCTGCTGCTGATGATCGGCGTATCCGTGCTGGTGATCGCATTAAGCGGCTTTATTACGCTCTATTTAACCCGGACCATCAGCTTGCCCGTGGAGAAATTGCGGAAGCGGATCGACAAGATTGCCCAAGGCAATTTCCTGATCGATCGGAATATCGAGTGGAACAGCGAACTGGGGGACGTGGGACGAGGCATCAACCGGTTGTCCCACGATATCCTGACGCTGATGGATTCCCGCGTGGCGGACGAGAAGCAGAAGCAGGAGCTGGAATACCGGATGCTGCAAAGCCAGATTAGTCCCCATTTCCTCTATAACACGCTGAATTCGATCAAATGGATGGCCACGCTCCAGAACGCCACGGGCATCGCGGAAATGACAACCTCTTTGTCGCGGCTGCTGCGCAGTATCGCCAAGGATCATCGCAAACTGCTCCCGCTGCGCGAGGAGCTCAGCTTGATGGACGATTATTTCCTCATTCAGAAATATCGTTACGGCAGCACGATTGCGATGATCCAGCACATTGAAGACGAGGAGCTGCTCTCCGGCCTGATTCCCCGCTTCACGCTGCAGCCGCTGGTGGAGAATGCGATTTTCCACGGGATCGAACCGAAAGGGCGGGGAGAAATTACCGTGTCCGTGGCCAAAAGCGGCGGTTACGACATGCGGATCACGATTGAGGATAACGGGGTCGGGATGAGCGAGGAACAGATCGCCGCCATCTTGTCCCGGCAGGAGCCGGGATCCAAAGGCCTGTTCGAAAATGTCGGTCTGCGCAGTGTACATGACCGTTTGCGCCTGACCTTCGGGGAGCGTTACGGCCTTTCCATCGAAAGCGAGCTCGGCCAATATACGAGAATGAACCTGTTATTGCCCTGCCGGAAAAGGTGAACGAACTCCGTCCTTCAGCCTTTCGCTAACGTAAACCACGCAAGGAAGTGATGCTATGATGAAATTGCTGATCGCCGATGATGAGGCGCTGGTCTGCATCGGCCTACAATCGATGCTGAAATGGGAGGATTATCAAATCGAGATCGTCGGCATCGCCCATAACGGAGCCCAGGCCGAGGAGATGATCGAGGTTTTGCGTCCCGACCTCGTGATTACCGACATCAAAATGCCGGTCAAAACCGGCTTGCAGGTCGCCGAATCCGTTCGCGGCAAGTATGGGCGGATACCGCTGTTCATCTTCCTGACGAGCTACGAGGAATTTGAATACGCGCGCAGCGCGATCCATCTGCAGGCGGCGGATTACCTGGTCAAGCTCGAACTGACGCCGCAGAAGCTCGCCGAATCCGTGAGGAAAGCCGTCACCCTGCTGGAGGATTACAAAACCGTGGAGAGCTATCCCAACATGCTCTATCGCAGCAATCTGCATGCGCTGCGGGATAAGTTCTTTATCCGCCTGTTTAACCAGCTGTTCGAGAACAAGCACCAATACCTCCTGCAAAGGGACGATCTCGAGCTGGATCTCTCGGCTCCCGCCTATCTGGTCTGCACCTGCCGGATTCAAGGGCCGGACAGCGTCCCCCCACGCGGCGATAAGCTGGTTGCTTTATGCACCAGCACGGTGCAGATGGCCAAGGAGACGCTGGCGTCGGTGCGGCCTTGCTTCGTCACCAGCCTGGATCTGCGGAATTTCGCCATCGTGCTGCCCCTTGCCGATAAAGACCCGCAGCGCTGGATGCCGGAGATCGAAGGGCTGCTTCATAATATGGCCGCCGTGCTCCACTCCTATTTCAACGTGAACATTATCGGCGCTGCCGGTTACGCCGTGGAAGACCCTTATTTGCTGCACGCAAGCTACCTGGCCGCCCGCCGGGCGCTGCCGATGGCGCTTGACCAGCAATCCTTCGTCTTTTTTGCCCAAAGCAACGCAGCCGAGCTCGCTTCCCCGGCGGAAGACGTTTCCGTATCCCGTTCGGACATCCGCCGCGCCTTCGAGGAGCTGGATACCGGCGCATTGTACGCCATGATCACGAATGTGATCGACCGGTTCGA
This sequence comes from Paenibacillus phocaeensis, assembly GCF_900021165.1. Taxonomy (GTDB): domain Bacteria; phylum Bacillota; class Bacilli; order Paenibacillales; family Paenibacillaceae; genus Fontibacillus; species Fontibacillus phocaensis. The sequence continues at coordinate 266,209 of NZ_FCOQ01000034.1, forward strand.
CGGCAGGCCCGAGCTCCTAGTCCCGGCCACCGATGCGGCCTGCAATATTTTGTACATGGCCACCTCCTTGCTGGCGGACGGCGAGAACGTAGTCGAGCAAATTTTCGAGAACGAGCCGGAGGGCTACCGCGCGATCTATAAGAAGCAAACGACCCAGGGCGTCATCGACTGGCTGGTTCAATTCCGGGATGGGTGCTGTGAGATCCTGTCGTCGCGCAAGCAGAGCTACAAGGAACAAATCGTCCGGAACGTGCAGGATTACGTCAAACGGAATCTGAGCCGCAAGCTTTCCCTGAACCAAGTCGCCGACGTGTTCAACTTTAGTCCGAATTACCTCAGCCATCTTTTCTCCAAAACCGCCAAAATCAATTTCGTGGAATACGTCACGGAGACCAAAATCGCCGCCGCCAAGGAAATGATGGTTCGCGGTGAAGGCCGGATCTACGAGATTTCGCAGAAGCTCGGATATGAAAGCGCCTTTTATTTCAGCAAAGTGTTCAAAAAAGTGGAAGGCATCTCGCCGCGGGAGTTCATGCAGCGCACAGGCAGCTCGATTCCTTCGGGGTGATCTTCTTCTCTTACTAGCAAACGGCCCCTGCCGGAAGGAGCAGGGACCGTTTCGATCAAGCATGCCTATGGATGGATGTTTAATCATTTCGCGGCAATTCCACCGACACCTCGCGGCCTGATTCCGCGGAACGCAATACGCCGTCGATGATCGCCTGCTGAATCAGAATCTGCTCGCCGGGAATCGGAGCGGGACGTCCGTCGCGAACTGCTTCAGCAAAATCCCGGACCTTCTCGTCGAACAGGTTCAGCTTGTGCTCAATGAGCGGAATCGGCGTCTGGGTGTTGCGGCCGTATTCATCATGGTACAGCGTGATCGAACCGATCGCGCCGTCCCATACGCCGGACCACGGACCGCTGCCTGCCGGCGTGATTTTAAGTCCCCCGTCGGTACCGAGGAACATCGTTGCGCCTAACGTATCCATGTGCATCGCCCAGGAGATTTTGAACTGCAGCACCAGATCGTTCTCAAAGCGGACCATCGCCACGCCGAAGTCCTCCACCTCGAATCGGGACGCTTCGGGATGGTAGAGCGGGTTGCGGCCGAAATGGTTCGACGTGAACGCAGATACGGTGAGCGGGCGGGGATAACCTAACGTATTCAGCGCCATGTCCAGCGAATAGCAGCCGATGTCCGCCATTGCCCCGGCTCCGGCCAGCTTCTTGCTGATAAATGTGCCGCCCGGCATACCGCGCCGACGGCCGCCGCCCGTCTCGGCGTAATAAACCTTGCCCAACCGCTCGGATTGTACGATTTCCTGCAGCAGCTTCATATTCGGGTCATAGCGAGGCTGGAACCCAATCGTCAACATGTTGCCGGTGTCGCGGGCGACTTGCGTCATCTCGAGCGCCTCCGCCAAAGTGACGGACATCGGCTTCTCCAGCAGCACTTGCTTGCCGGCCTTAAGCGAATCAACCGTCGTTACATGATGCGAGACGTTTGGCGTACAAATGCTGACGGCATCCAGCTCTTGCTCGAGCAGCTTCCGGTGGCCGTCATAGGCTGCCGCTCCGTCTAATTGCAGCGCCTCCACGAAATCCGCGGCTTTGCCGGGAATGACGTCGGCAACGGCCACGATCTCTACGAATGGAAGCTTGCGGTAAGCCGATACGTGGGCTTTGGCGATTCCACCGCTTCCAATAATGCCGATGCGTACATGTTTGCTCATCTACTCGCTTCCTTCTTTCGTTTGGAATGGGGCGCCGAATGCTCTCCCGCATGCATTTTGCGGTATGTGCTTGGCGTCACTTCGTATTTGCTCTTGAATACCGGATACAGATAATTGGGATTCGCGTAACCGTGGGCAATGGCGATCTCCTCGATCGCTTTGTCCGTAAGGAGCAGGTCCGAACAGATCGCCGTCAGCCGCGTATGCTCCAAATAATCGCGGAATGTCGTCCGCCCTTCACTGCGGAAGATACGCTGAAGCTGGCGGGGACTGGTCCCGATCGCCTCGGCAACCTGCTCCAGCGAGATCGGCATGCTCTCGTTATCCCGAATATATTGCGTGGCCAACTTGTAACGATGGAAGCTCATATCCCGTTCCGGAATCCCCGTTCTGTCGTTAGCCCGGTCCAGCACGCGAACGGTACGCAGCAAAATCTGCACGATTTCCTGCTTCAGCAGCGTGTAGAAGCCGATGGGCTGCTCCTCCAAAATACGGTACGCCTCCAGAAACCCGCTCATCGCATGGAACCGGTCAACGACCGGTGCGATCGGCAAACGATCCAACGAGGTAAGGCATTCCCTCGCCTCCGCCGCCTCCAACTCGTCTCCCCAGCCGCCGAGTTCGGCATCCGCCGCCAGCGGCTCAATCTCCAGATGAAGGCAAAGCTCATACATCGGATCCTCCGGGTCCGATTCCTGATAATGCACCAGATCCGGCCCGGTCAAATAGAACATGCCCTCGTGGAGATCGTACGCCTGGTCGACGAGAATCACTTTGCCCTTGCCTTTCGGAATATAATGAAACTCATAACCCGAGTGCTTGTGAAAATGAATGATATGTCCAGGAGGAAACGAGGCCAGATGGCAGCGCAGCACGCGAATTCCGAAACCTCCCCAGCGGAATTGCAGCTCTAGCCGGTCGAGCGCATCCTGCCGTTCCGCCATTCTGGCGTACGGAAAAGGGCTTGCGCTTCCGGCCGCTCTACGGTCCGCCGGCTTCTTCCCCGTCGGTTCGCGATGATCCGCCCGCATCTTGATCCCTCCCTTTCCTGGAGTCATCCGCTATTCCGCCAGCTCGTCGATCCGGATCGGCCGGCCTTCCGCCGCCGAGCGATTCGAAGCTTCCATAAGTCTGGTCAGATCAACCGCCGCCGCGATATTCTCCGTCGCCTCGGTACCTTGCTTGATATGCTCTACCCATTGGCTGAACGCATAAGGCACTCTGTCCTCCAGCTCCAGCTTCTCCCATTGTCCGCTCCCGCCGTTGTAACGAACAACGGGAACCTCATCCGGGAACCCGTACAGCAGCGTGCCTTCGGTTCCGTGAAGCTCAATGGAGAACGGCGAGTGGCTGTTCACGAAACCTGCTTCGACGATGCCCAGCGCACCTTCCGCATAACGCAGCACGGCGACCGCATTATCTTCAACTTCCTTGCCCGTCACATAGCCGAAATTCGCGCTGACACTCTCCGGCATCCCCAGGAAACGCCGGACTAGATACATCGGATGGCAGCCCAGGTCAATGAGGGCACCTCCGCCGCACTGCTCCTTGGAGAAGAAATGCGCGGGCAGCCAGTTCGCGGTCGCTCCGTTATGCGACAGACGAACCCGCGCCATGGTTAGCCTGCCGAGCTTGCCGGCCTGGAGTACGCGATCGATCGTTTGCGTATAACCGTCGTACAGGCGCGGCAGGGAAACCATCAGCTTCACCCCCGCTTTCCGGACCGCAGCGAGAATATCCGCGACTTCCTTCGCCGTTGGGGCAATGACCTTCTCCGTAAAAATGTGCTTACCGGCCTGCGCCGCCTTCACCATAACGTCGCGATGCAAATTCGTTGGCGCGTCTACGATGACAGCGTCGATGTCGTCCTGCGCCAGCATCTCGTCGAGCGAGGCGTAATACGGCACTCCGTATTGCGCCGCTTTGGCCTGCCCGCGCTCGGGAAGTTCATCCCAGATCGCGGCGAGTTCCGTCTCGGGATGCTCCAGTGCCTGCTTCGTGTAATCTTCCGCATGGACATGCCAATAACTGATTTTGCCGATCCGAATCATTCGTAAGTAGCCTCCTTGGCCATTTGACTTAAATTATACGACAACATAGACAGATTACACCACTTTTATAGCCATTATAATGAGTTTTCGTGCCATTTAAACTACAAATTGACGACATGCGAAGATAAGAAAACGATTCTATGTTTTACTTATTTTAACATCAACTTGAAGGGGGAATTGTACTTGCGAATGCGAATGCGAATGCGGTGGTTAGGTTACCTGATCGTGGCATTAGGTTTTATAACTTGGTTGGTGGGGATTAAGTTGCAAGCTGCAAGTCCAGGCCAGTTTGAGAAAGGGGTTATTTTTGCCGGCCGAGACCTAGCTGTAATCTGCGCTATAAAAAAGCAAAGAGGCCTCCCCAAAGTTCGATGAACTTAGGAGAGACCCCTGCTGTTGTCGCGAAATCTTTATAAAGATCGGCTTGACAGCCTATCTTACATCATACCGCCCATTCCGCCCATGTCTGGAGCGGCTGGTTTTTCCGGTTCCGGTTTGTCGGCGATGACCGCTTCGGTCGTCAGGAACAGACCTGCAACGGATGCCGCATGTTGCAATGCGGAACGGGTTACTTTCGCCGGGTCAACGATACCCGCTTCGATCATGTTCACCCATTCGCCGGTAGCGGCGTTGTAGCCGATGCCGACTTTTTCTTTCTTCAGACGATCCACGATAACGGAACCTTCTTCGCCCGCGTTCGCTGCAATCGTGCGAACCGGCTCTTCCAGAGCGCGAAGCACGATGTTGACGCCGGTTTTTTCGTCGCCGGTTGCTTCAACGCCAGCTACTGCACTATATACGTTCACGAGGGCAACGCCGCCGCCGGATACAATTCCTTCTTCAACAGCTGCACGCGTTGCGTTCAGCGCGTCTTCGATGCGCAGTTTGCGCTCTTTCAGTTCGGTTTCCGTTGCCGCACCGACTTTGATCACCGCTACGCCGCCAGCCAGTTTAGCCAGACGCTCTTGCAGTTTTTCTTTGTCGAACTCGGAAGTAGTTTCTTCCAGTTGCGCACGGATTTGGTTCACACGAGCGTTGATATCGGCTTTGTCGCCGCTGCCGTCTACGATCGTCGTGTTTTCTTTCGTAACGATAACTTGACGCGCGTTACCGAGTTGATCTACCGTCGTGCTCTTCAGATCAAGACCGAGTTTCTCGGTGATCACTTGGCCGCCAGTCAAAGCGGCGATGTCTTGCAGCATCGCTTCGCGACGGTCGCCGAAGCCAGGAGCTTTAACGGCTACCGCGTTGAACGTGCCGCGCAGCTTGTTGACGATCAGCATCGCTTGCGCTTCGCCTTCGATATCTTCAGCGATGATGAGCAGCGGTCTGGATTGTTGTACGATTTTCTCCAGAAGCGGCAGGATTTCTTGTGTGCTGCTGATCTTCTTGTCGGTGATCAGGATATAGGGGTTATCGAGTACGGCTTCCATTTTGTCCGTATCGGTAATCATGTAAGGAGATACATAACCGCGGTCGAATTGCATCCCTTCAACCACTTCAAGCTCGGTAGCGAAACCGCGGGATTCTTCGACGGTGATAACGCCGTCTTTGCCCACTTTTTCCATGGCTTCGGCGATCAATTCGCCTACTTCTTCGTCCGCAGCGGAGATCGCGGCAACTTGAGCGATCGATTGTTTGCCTTCGATTGCTTTGGAGATGCTCTTCAGTTCAGCGACAGCCGCGCGAACCGCTTTGTCGATCCCTTTGCGCAGGCCGATGGGGCTAGCGCCGGCTGTAACGTTCTTCAAGCCTTCGCGGATCAGCGCTTGCGCCAGAACCGTTGCGGTTGTCGTACCGTCACCTGCTACGTCGTTCGTTTTGGTAGCTACTTCTTTAACGAGCTGGGCGCCCATGTTTTCAAAAGCGTTCTCCAGTTCGATTTCCTTCGCGATCGTTACGCCGTCATTCGTGATGAGCGGGCTGCCAAATTTCTTCTCCAGCACAACGTTGCGGCCTTTCGGACCGAGCGTTACTTTTACTGCGTTTGCCAAAGCGTCAACCCCACGAAGCATAGCGTGGCGGGCGTCTTCACTGAATTTGATCTCTTTTGCCATTGTTCAATTACCTCCCATAATAGTTGTGTGTTCGTTCTTTGCTCTCAATTGCCCTTCGGCGGTTTAGCCGATGATGGCGTGGATGTCGCTTTCTTTCATAATCAAATATTCTTTGCCTTCATATTTCACTTCAGTGCCAGCATATTTGGAGAAAAGAACGCGGTCGCCTTCTTTCACTTCCAACGGAACGCGGACGCCATCTTTCAAAGTTCCGCTGCCAACGGCGATGACTTTACCTTCCTGCGGTTTTTCTTTGGCCGTGTCTGGAAGCACGATGCCAAATGCCGTTGTCTCCTCTTGCTCGATCGGTTGCACGAGTACGCGTTCACCTAAAGGTTTGATCATGAAAAAACAGCCTCCTTTAAATATGTGGTGTTATGGGTAGATGTTTGTCATATGTATTAGCACTCGATCTACTCAAGTGCTAACAACCACTTTTATATTACTCAAGTTGCGAGTAGATTTCAAGTTCCTTTGTACAAATTTTTTTGTTTGTTTTATAGGTCCTAGCTGTGCCCTTCCCATTGTATCCTTGCGTTTGGATAAATATTCCGGCTGGGACGGACAGGCTGACGAGCGGTTGTATGGGGAATAAGGGTTTGGTGGGTGCGTGTTGGAGTGCATGTAGCATGGGTGGTGCGAGTAGTGTGTACGGTGCGGGTGGTGCGGAGTTGGCGCGTGTGCGGGTGCAGCGTGTGTCGTGCAAGTAGCACGGGTGGGCGAGTAATATGTGCTGTGGGGGTGGGGCTGCACGGGTGTGCGGATGGTGCATGCGACGGGTGTGTGCGTGGAGCGTGTGCGGTGGGGATGGTGCGTGATGCGGAGTTGGCGCGGGTGCGGGTGCAGCGTGTGTCGTGCAAGTAGCGCGGGGGGGCGAGTAATATGTGCTGTGGGGGTGGGGCTGCACGGGTGTGCGGATGGTGCATGCGGCGGGCATGTGCGTGGAGCGTATGTGGAGAGGGTGGTGCGTGATGCGGAGTTGGCGCGGGTGCGGGTGCAGCGTGTGTCGTGCAAGTAGCGCGGGTGGGCGAGTAATATGTGTTGCGGGGGTGGGGCTCTGTACGGATGTGCGGATGGTGCATGCGGCGGGCATGTGCGTGGAGCGTATGTGGAGAGGGTGGTGCGTGATGCGGAGTTGGCGCGGGTGCGGGTGCAGCGTGTGCGTGCAAGTAACGCAGGTGGGCGAGTAATGTGTGTTGTGGGGGTGGAGCTCTGTACGGATGTGCGGATGGTGCATGCGGCGGGCATGTGCGTGGAGCGTGTGCGGTGGGGATGGTGCCTGGTGCGGAGTTGGTGCGTGTGTGTAAATGTCCGAGGTTGGCTAGTCTGGTCCGCGTGTGCTCGAACTAAACCTTCTCATCTTGTTAACCGGTTCGCTCACCTCTGCTGAAATGAACCTCACCTATTCGGCAAATGTTGCATTTTATGCACCATTTTTGCGGCTTTTGGCCTGTTCAGAGCGGAAATGTTGCATTCTCTGCAGCATTTTTCGGGAATTCAGGCCAAACAGGCTACTTTTGTTGCACAAATTGCAGCATTTCGTGCTCATTCTGGGGCGACGCCCGGAAATGTTGCCGGAAATGCAACATTTCCGGCAAACGGCAGGGGCGGATGAACCACCACTAGACTGAGCGCAGTGTGAACGGGTAAATGTTGCATTTTATGCACCATTTTGCGGCTTTTGGCCTGTTCAGAGCGGAAATGTTGCATTCTCTGCAGGATTTTTCGAGAATTCAGGCCAAACAGGCTACTTTTGTTGCACAAATTGCAGCATTTCGCGCTCATTCTGGGGCAACGGCCCGGAAATGTTGCCGGAAATGCAACATTTCCGGCAAACGGCAGGGGCGGATGAACCACCACTAGACTGAGCGCAGTGTGAACGGGTAAATGTTGCATTTTATGCACCATTTTTGCGGCTTTTGGCCTGTTCAGAGCGGAAATGTTGCATTCTCTGCAGGATTTTTCGGGAATTCAGGCCAAACAGGCTACTTTTGTTGCACAAATTGCAGCATTTCGCGCTCATTCTGGGGC
>NZ_FCOQ01000035.1 GCF_900021165.1 Paenibacillus phocaeensis
GCCCCGCCTTCGCGCGATCGCCGCGGCCTGCCCCTGCCCCGCCCGATGCGGCCCGCTCCCCCGGGGCATGGCGGGCAAAAGAAAAACGCGCCTCGCTTCGCGAAAGGCGCGTCCCCTCACTTATACATCTCCGCCCGCACCGCATCCGCCGCCTGCTGCTTCGCGTACACCCGTTTGGACAGGATCACGCTCAGCTCATAAAGCAGGACAAGCGGGATCAGCACCAGGAAGGCGGAGAAGAAGTCGGCCGGCGTAATCATCACCGACACGACGACCAGCGCGAAATACGCAACCCGGCGCATCTTCTTAAGCCGAAGCGGCGTCAGGATCCGCAGCTGCGTCAGGAACAAGATGACCAGCGGCAACTCGAACAACAACGAGATCGGCAGCACGATATTGGTCAGAAACTTGAAATAGTCAGCCATCCCGTAAGTCTCAACGAGCCCCAGTTCCTTGTTCAGCGAGCCGGTAAACGTCATGGCCAGCGGGAATACCACATAATACCCGAATGCTAGACCTGCCAGGAAAAAGACGAACACATAAGGAATATACCTCGCGGTCGCTTTGCGTTCCTGAGCCTTCAGGCCGGGGCTGACGAACGCCCACACTTGGTAGAGCGTAAAAGGCAGCGTGATTCCAAGCGCCACCAACATGGCGATCTTCATATAGACGCCCACGCCATCCCAAAACGAAAAAGCGTTCAATTCAATGGTTACGCCGGAAAGCGCATTTTTCGTCAAATAATGATAGATCGGATCGACGACGAAGAAGGCCGCCACCAGCACGATGACGAACACCGCGCAGACAGCGAACAGGCGCCGCCGCAGCTCCGTCAAATGATCCACGAGACTTTGTGCATTGTCTTTCTCCGACATCGCATGTTCTCCTTTCCCTGCCGGGCTTCCGTCCAATCTCAAACAAAATCCCTCCGCGAAGGAAGGGATCAAGGTTTCGCCTATGCAATGGGCTCTGCCGCTTCCGGTTATTCGGGAAGACGGCGGTCTTCCGGTTTGGAGCTCTCTACAGCTTGCGGTTGCGGTGCGGCTTCCGTTCTTCTGACTTCCGGTGAATCGTCCACGATATCCCGGGTCGCCTCTTTAAATTCACGGAACGTGCGGCCAACCGCCCGCCCCAGATCAGGTAATTTATTCGGACCAAACAGCAGCAACGCCGCGATGACGATCAACAAAAATCCGCCTGCGCTCATGGTTGATTCTCCTTTCGTTACGGCAACTAAATAGGCAATAATACGTGGAACCGTTAACTACACTCGCCCACATCATACCATAACGAATATCACAGTTACAGTCTATTTATTTGACAACTTCACAAAGAAAGAGAAAATAAGGCCCGAAAGAACGAATACCACAAATTATAAACGGAATTGCCCCGTAACCATCAATAACGCTTCCGGCAGCTGATCCATAATCGCCGCTAGATTTTCATGAACGCCCTTGGGCGTTCCCGGCAAATTCACGATCAGCGTACGCCCGCGAATGCCGACGATTCCCCGAAACAGCATCGCTGCAGGGTTCTTCTGCATCAATCGGTATCGCATCGCCTCCGCCATCCCCGGCACTTCGCGTTCGATGACTCGCCGGGTGGCTTCCGGCGTCACATCGCGAATCGCCAGCTCCGTCCCCCCCGTCGTAAGCACGAGGTCAGCGTGAAAATAATCCGTCATCTCAATTAATGCAGCGATAATTTCATCCGGTTCATCGGGGACGATCCGATATTCCACAATCTCGCCGCCCAGTTCCTCCTCCACCAGCTCACGGATTACTTGGGCGCTTGTATCTTCCCGTTCTCCCCTGGCTCCCTTGTCGCTGGCGGTAAGGATCGCTGTTTTCCAAACCATGAAGTCACCCTCCTCATCCATATAGGAACTCCCTTCCGGAGTCCAACGTTATGCCGGATCATGTCGATTCATGCTGAATTTTAATGGCAAATGGCTTACTTTATCTATATCAAAATCCAGTACCCGCCGCAATGTCACGAACGCACGTAATCCCCGCTTTTGCCGCCCGACTTCGACCGCAGCAGCGTCGGGCCGATGATCATGTCCTTCTGCAGCGCCTTGCACATGTCATACACGGTCAGCGCTGCGGCGGATACCGCAGTGAGCGCCTCCATTTCCACGCCGGTTTTGCCTTCCGTTTTCACCGTTGCTTCAATATACAGCTCGTCCCGGCCATTGTCACCAAACGTGATGTTGACGCCGGTCAGCGCTAACGGATGACACATCGGAATCCAGTCGGACGTCCGTTTAGCCCCTTGAATTCCTGCAACCTGGGCCACGGCAAGCACATCGCCTTTGCCAACCCGCCCTTCCTTGATCGCCTCGAGGGTCGATGGAAGCATGGAGAGCTTCGTCTCCGCTACGGCTACACGAACGGTTGCCGATTTCCCGGAAATGTCCACCATCCGGGCGCGGCCTTGTTCATTAAAATGCGTCATTCCTTGACCCGATTCCGAGTTTGCCAAGCTTATCACTACTTTCTTTCATATATATAATCCCTTTTGCCGTAAACAGCAGGTCCAGCCGGACATCATGCGGCTCCATCGGAATCGCCTCCCGCAGGATCAACTCCTCCAGAGCAAGCGCCCCCAGAACGACCCGGCGGGTGCCGCCGCTGCGGCGGGCTAATTCATCGATCAAACGATCATAATACCCTGCACCAAATCCAATGCGTCCCCCTTGCAGGTCAAAAGCCAGCCCCGGCACGACGATGACGTCGAGCTCGGGATAGCGCTCGGGCGGCCAGACCGGCGTATGCTCCGCCGGCTCCGGGATCCCCCAGGCGCCGGGTGCAAGGTCTGCCATTCCGGACAGCTCATGCAATGCCAGGCGGCGACGGGCTCCGATCTTCGGTGCGAGCAGCCGATCCCCCTGGTTCAGGCAGCTTGTCAGCAGCGGCCAAGTATCCGGTTCATCCCGGAACGAAACGTAGCAGAACAGGTTCAGCTTCCCGCCGCGCAGGGAACGCAGGGGCCGCAGCACCTCGCGTTCCGCCGCCCGGCTGGCCGCCAGCGACTGCTCCGTTCGGGCGGACTCCGGAATTTGAGCGCGCACCTTCAGCATCTGCTGGCGCAGCTCCTTCTTGGCATCCGCAAATTCCATCCCATCCTCCCCTTCGTTCCGTCCCGGGTCGCCGGGGTTTCATCCGAAGAACGGAGGGCCCGGCTCATCTCCTCCTTAGTGTATCATTGTTGCATGAAAATGAAAACCAAAGCACCCGGCTTGCAAAGCGCGGTCTTCCAAGCATTCAGCGATGCAATTCGGCCGGGTTTCATGTACACTGAAAGTACGAGAAACAACGAACTCATCGTTCATGATGAACAGAATGCAAATTTTTTTCTTGGAGGATCGAATCGGTTATGCTGCTTCAAGCTTCGAACATTACGAAATTATACGGCGTGACCCCTGTGCTGGAGGGGATCAACTTACAGGTGCTCGAACGGGACCGCATCGGTCTCGTGGGCGTTAACGGCGCGGGGAAATCGACGTTTTTACAAATCTTAGCCGGCGAACTGTCTTACGACGGAGGGCAAATTTTCAAAGCCAAAGAGACAACGATCGGTTATCTCGCACAAAACAGCGGACTGCAATCGGACCGCACCATCTGGGAAGAGATGCTGGCCGTGTTCGCCCCGTTGATCGAAACGGAACGGGAGCTGCGCCGGATGGAGGAGCAGATCGCTGATCCGGAGCTGGCCCGGAACGAGAAGGCGCATCAGGAGCTGCTCGACCGCTATGCGCTGAAATCCGACTGGTTCAAGGACCACGGCGGTTATGAAATGGAAACCCGCATCCGGATGGTGCTGCACGGCATGGGCTTCGGGGATTTTGCGCCAGACACCCCGATTGCCACGCTCAGCGGCGGCCAGAAGACCCGGCTTGCACTCGCCCGCATTTTGCTGCAGGCACCGGACCTGCTGATGCTGGACGAACCCACAAACCACCTTGATATCGAAACGTTGACCTGGCTCGAGGACTATTTGCGCAATTATTCCGGGGCCTTGCTGGTCGTCTCGCATGACCGCTATTTCCTGGACCGGCTTGTCACGGCGATCGTGGAGATCGAACGCCATCAGTCGCGCCGCTATACGGGGAACTACAGCCGATTCATCGAGCTGAAGGCGGCGGAATACGAAAGTCAATTGAAGCAATACGAGAAACAACAGGATGAAATCGCCCGGATGGAGGCGTTCATTCAGAAGAACATCGTTCGGGCGTCCACGACGAAGCGAGCGCAGAGCCGGCGCAAAGCACTGGAGAAAATGGAGGTCCTGGACCGGCCGCTCGGCGACTTGAAACGGGCGACTTTCTCCTTCGAGGCCGAAGTGATGACCGGCAAAGAAGTCCTTCATGTTAACGGCCTTTCTTACACGTTTGCGGACAAACCCAAACCGTTATTCCAGGACGTCAACTTCGATCTGTACCGCGGCGAAACGGTAGCCTTGATCGGCCCTAACGGGATTGGCAAATCCACCTTGCTGAAAATGCTGACTGGCGATTTGCGCCCGTCGGAAGGAACCATCAGTTGGGGAGCCAAGGTCAAGGTGGGTTATTATGACCAGGAGCAAACGCATCTAAATCCGGCAAACACCGTGCTCGAGGAAGTCTGGGGCGCGTTCCCCCACATCGAAGAAGCGCGGATCCGCAGCGTGCTGGGCAATTTCCTGTTCAGCGGTGAGGACGTGCTCAAGAAGGTTGCGGCGTTAAGCGGCGGAGAGAAAGCCCGGGTTGCCCTGGCCAAGCTGATGTTGCAGAAGGCCAATGTGCTGATTCTGGACGAACCGACTAACCATCTGGACCTGTTCAGCAAAGAAGTGTTGGAATCCGCCTTGATCGAATACGACGGAACCCTGCTTTTCATTTCCCATGACCGTTACTTCTTGAACAAGATGGCGGAGCGGATCGTTGAACTGCATCCGTACGGTGCGGAACATTTCCTGGGTAATTATGACGATTATTTGGCGAAAAAGCAGGAACTTGCCGAACTCGCGGCCGAACAGGCAAATGCCGGAGCAGGGAAAACATCCGCAAGCGCAGCAGGCAAGCCGCCTGAGCCGGAGGCCACGGCAACCGCCAAGACCGGCGCCGCTTCCTATGAAGCCGATAAACAGGCCAAACGGGAAGAACGGAATCGCCAACGCCGGATGGAACAGCTGGAGGAGGTGATCTCCACGCTCGAAGACGAAATCGCCCAACTGGAAACCGAACTGACGCTGCCTGAAGTATACCAGGACTATACCGCGGTTCAGGAGCGGCAGGACGGGATTGACCAGCGGAAAGAACAGTTATCCACCGCCTACGAGGAGTGGGAATCCCTGGCAGAAGGATCTAGTTCATAAAATATTTTGGAACTTTCCATCTTTTTTTCGCCCAGGTTATACACAACTTTATCCCCAAAATACAGACTCGAATCGACCAAAAAACGGCCCGTTGGGCCGTTTTTTCATGGGGATATCGTCGTTTTTTGTCATAATCTCGTTTTATCCACCAACTTATTCACATTATCCACAGTTTTCTGAAAACCAGGTGCCTGTTTTTCTCCACCTTGCTGAACAAGTTGGCACACAAGCTTTCATCTGTTTTTCACAAGGATAGCCAACAAGCTGTGGATAACCTTGTCCACAACTTGACAAATCTTTCGTCTTAAGTCCCACTCCTTAACCTGCTCCCAGGTGTTGATTCTCCTCGCAAGAAATCGCCCAGGTCCGAAGCTCATAGTTCTCCGCTCCCGATTTCACGAACGGATCCCGCTCTGCAATTTCCCTCGCTTCCTCCAGACTGCCCGATTGAATGATGACCATTCCGCCCTTGTAATCGATAAACGGCCCGCACATCACAAGCTGTCCGTTTCGGTCCAATTCTCTCAAATGAGCAACGTGTTCGCGGATTAACTCCCCATCCAAGCGCCGGCCCGGTTTTAAAGATAACAGGATCACATACCTCTGAAATTCCGCAAAAGATGGTGCTTCACTCATCGTAAATCCCTCCTTGATTTCGTCTGATACTTCTTTCCCATTTTTCTTCCATTTCGCACTGCCGTTTGCCAAGCGCGCCTGAAACCATTCGAAATGCCTATTGCCCTGCCCTTTTTAAAATCATTATGATCTCTATAGAACTGCGGCCAAACATGCAGAGGCCGTCAAATCATCCCCAAAAAGGAGAGAATGGCATGAAATTTGTCAAAGCCGCATCAATCGCCGTACTGAGCACCAGCCTCGTCTTTGTAGGAGGATGCCAAATGTTCGATTCATCCAAAGGCGCTACATCCACGGCTTCCTCTTTTACGGAATCCAAACTGCCCGGTGGGGGACTGGCCCTCCCGCAGAACGAACGAATCCACCTGTCCACCGATCAACAATGGATCGAAAAAGAAGGGCATTTATCCGACCTGATCCGCCTGCAGTGGACGGGGGAACGCGCCAAACCCGCGATCGCTTGGGCCGATGAGCAAGGAAAAGACAAAACGGCCATTATTTCGCATGATAAAGCCAACAATCCGGAACAACATGATCATAAGCATATTTCGATCGAGACGACGATGTCGCCAACCGGGGAGTACAAGGATCAGCTGTTTACCCGCCTGGAGATTCCTTACGATACCGATGTTGCCGAGATTCGTACCCACTCCTCCAATTTCAATGTCATGGACGGCCTTCTGCGGGTCGCCGCCGAAGGCAATCGGGATGTGCAGTTTGCCCGCACCGGCAAGGACAACGCCACCTCCCCGCTCTGGAGTCTGCGCGCCAACGGCGATGAGCTAAAGGGCGGCAATGCCGGAGCAGACTTCAACCTGATCCGTTACTCGGATGAAGGAGAAGCCATCGACAGTGCGCTGACGGTCAAACGGGACAATGGACAAGTCGGTGTCGGCACGAAGGATCCGCAAAGTGCACTGGATATCAACGGGGACGGCATCCGCATCCGCGAATCCCGCACGCCGGCTTCCTCCCATTCACCCGGGAATCCCGGAGACATCGCTTGGGATGAGAACTATGTATACGTTTGTGTCGCTAAGGACACCTGGAAACGGACCGCATTGTCCAGCTGGTAACCAAGAATCAATGATCGTCGGCCGTGATGCGGATTCCCTCATCCGCCTGAATTTCCGTTTTCACCCGCCCCTTGGCGTTGCTGCCTACAAATTTGATCCGATAGGTTCCGGGACGGACCTTCAGCTCCATCTTGCCCTCGCTGGTTCCTTCGGCCAGCGTCGTCACTTGGAGATCCGGGCCGATGGCCACCAGCTTGAACCGGCCGCCGTCGATCTCCTGCTGATGAAGGAAGTTCACTTGGCCTTCGGTCGAGGTTTGAATGCGCCAGATCGTCTCCATCCCGTAGAAAGAAGAGAAGGAGACGGAGTTCGAGGCATTATTCGTGACCCCAACCCGTTTCACATAAGTAAAGGTGTCACCTTCCTTGGCGATCTCCGACTCATTGTCATAAAGCTGCTTTTGACGCTCCGTAGCCAGGCTGCAGCCGTTCAGGACAATCAGCAGCGTTGCCGTGCACAGCCAGACGAGAAACAGCCGGATTCCGCCGGGCAATCGGGCAGGAATCCCCGGCTTCATTTTACCTTCCATATCCCCCCTCCTATCCTAGGCAGCATCTGACGATTTTCGATAATAACCCGCAACGGAAGGCAGCACAGTCAGCGCCTGAATCGCCAACCCCCAAGCAGTGTAAACCAGATGCACTACCGACGAACCGCCCAAAATGTAGATTTGGACCGAAAGCCAGATGATTAATCCAAAGCCAATGTAAAGGGAAAAAGCCCAAGACCAATGCCGATCCTTAAATAGATTAAGCTTCTCTCCCCAACCCCAGCTCCATTTCCGTACCAGTCCACTCGTGACCGCCAGCGACAGTACGCCAAAAACGATCAGCAAAATCAATCCCGGAACCAAGTAATCCGGGAACAAAGCAACCTGCATCTGGTCTCTCGGCATCCCGAGCAAGCCGCCGGACGGATCCAGCACCAACGCGCCGCCACCGAACACGGCACCTATCCCCAACAAGCCCTGCAACCCAATCAATAGTCCGCAGGCCACGGGTCGTCCGATCGTTTTTGCCATTCCCCCACCCCTTTTTACGCATCTTGTTTGTGATTCAATTCACCCATTTACATAAAAAAAGAAGAGGAGACCTATTTCGGCTCATCTTCGTTGTTAGTGCTACTTTAACACAGGAAGCCCTAGTTGAAAACGCTGAAATGTCATACAGAGGGGGCGGCTTGAAAGAAGAGGAGATTCCCGAGTAGAATAGAACAAAACCTTCAAATTTTAAGAGAAAGGGGCCCGGCCGTATGAATCGCAAGGCGGTCCGCAGCATCACTGAACTGATTGGCGAGACCCCGGCTGTCAAATTAAACAAGCTGGTGTCCAAGCAAGAGGCCGACGTCTACGTCAAGCTGGAATTTGTCAACCCGAGCGGGAGCGTGAAGGATCGGGCCGCTGCCCACATGCTTGCGAAGGCAGAACAGGCGGGGCTGATCGCCCCGGGAGCCACGGTGATTGAGCCGACCAGCGGGAATACCGGGATCGGGTTGGCCATGAACGCTGCAGCTAAGGGCTATCGCGTGATTCTGGTCATGCCGGACAATATGACAAGCGAGCGAATCACCCTGCTGCAAGCGTATGGAGCCGAGGTCGTGCTGACGCCGGCCGCAGAACGCATGCCCGGAGCGATCGCCAAAGCCCGGGAGCTGCTGGATCAAATCCCCGGCAGCTTTATGCCCCAGCAGTTCCAGAACCCCGCCAACCCGGAAATTCACCGACTCACCACCGGACCGGAAATCGTGCGGCAAATGGAAGGCCGGCTGGACGGGTTCGTGGCTACGGCGGGCACGGGTGGAACGATTACGGGTACTGGCGAATATTTGCGTGAACAGATCCCGGGCATCACCATCACCGTCGTTGAACCGAAGGGCTCCCCGGTCCTCTCGGGCGGAGAACCCGGTCCGCACAAATTGGTGGGCACAAGCCCCGGCTTTATCCCGCCCGTACTGAATACCGCGGTTTATGACGAAATCGTACAGGTCAGCGATGAGGCTGCGCTGGGGACCATGCGGCGTTTGGCTGCGCTGGAGGGCCTGTTGGTCGGACCGTCGTCCGGGGCCTCAGTCTGGGCGGCCCTCCGTTTGGCCAGGCGGCTAGGCCCAGGCAAACGCGTATTATGCATCGCTCCGGACACCGGGGAGAGATACCTTAGCATGGGCATCTTCGACGAACCGCCAGGCGCAGAAGAATAGCAAAGGGATAAACGCAAGAGGAAAACTACTCTATTCGGAAAAGAGGAATGACACTATGCCCCAAATGATCGGAGGCATCTCCCATCTCGACAAGGCTGAACTGCAAGCCGTACTTCAGGATCCTGCCAGCGAAACCGTCGTCATCGACGTCCGCGAGCCGTTTGAATACGAAGCCGCACATATCCCCGGGGTTCCATTGATCCCGATGGGCGAAATCCCTGATCGGCTTGAGGAGCTCGACCCGGAGCAGGAATACGTATTTGTGTGCCGCAGCGGCTCGCGCAGCTACGAAGTGGCCCGTTATCTGCAGGCGCAGGGCTTCACGCGGGTTCACAATTTCCTCGGCGGCATGCTCGGCTGGGATCTCGAGGTCGAATCCGGGCTGGATGATGATTCATCCCAATAAGAACAAGACCCAGCGGAACATGCCCAAACTCAAAAACCGCCTTTTCACAAAGGCGGTTTTCTGATGATTAAGACTGTTGCATCAAACACGGTGGCGCTCCAGCCATCTCACCGCATAATCCACCAATTCCCGTTGGGGCATCAGCAGCGCGGTTGCCCCGGCAACCTGTCCTTGGTTAATCAAGCCCGTCTCCTGCGCAAAATCGGCGCCCAGCTGTTCGAAATCCTCCGAATCGTATTCAAGCTCGGTAAATTCCACCCACTGTCTTTCCCCATTCACCTGCATCGGTGCCTTAGCGGTGTACGTCTCCTTCTTCGCGTAGTTCGCCCGGCACTCCGCCAAATGCATCGACGTATTGTTTCCGTGACCAACCCCAAGCAGCAGGACATCCCCCCGCTGCTCGTAAATTCGCGCGAGCGGCGAGCGCTCGCCAAGTCCGAATTCCAGACCGTGATTTGCCGTAATAAGGTTCGCTTGCGGGCCTCTGGCCGCAAAAGACACCTGCGGATGTCCGCTGCGCACAGCGCCCTTCTGCTTGCGGAAGTTGTCCGGAATGACGCCCATGTAACATAACGGCGTCAGTTCGAGATCATAAGCCGGCATTTGCGCGCGAATCGTATCCCACCACGCCTTGGGCACCGGCGGATTCTGCCATCGGGCCGGATCTCCAACGTCGCCCGAATGCGTGGGCATGACCAAAGTGCCTTGCTCGCCCAGCGCGGCCTCCAAAGCCAGGACGACCGCCGCTGGACCGCCGCACACCCATTTCCCCAGAGCTTTAAACGAGGAGTGAACGAGCAGCGTCGAGCCTTCCCGGACGCCCAAAGCCTTCAAATCCGCCCGCAGCGTCTCCACCGTGTACAATTCCCCTTGAATTTCTTCTATCATCTATAACTCTCCTTGCCTTTCCTGCTCCGCAAACGACGACGGCAAGCCGTCCAGGCTTTTAGCGTTCTTCTGGCGGCGATATTCCACCAGGCCCGAATCGCCTTTATTTTCGGCCCATTTGACCAGGGTCTCCCGATCCCCCTCATAGCTGAACAGCGGGACGCCAAAACCGCAAGAAGTCTGGACGGCATAAATGGATACCAGAATGATCTGACGCGCTCCGATCAGCTTGGGAAACAGCCCTTCGAGCCGATCCCAATCCGCCGAGTCCGGGAGGATCACTCGGCCTTTGCCATAGAGGCGCAGGATCAACGGCTGCCCTTCAAAGGCAGCGAACATCACGGTGATCCGCCCGTTCTCCGCAAGATGAGCCGCCGTTTCATTGCCGCTGCCCGTCAGATCCAGATAAGCGACCTCGTTAGGCGAGAGGATTCGCAGCGCATCGTAGCCCTTTGGCGACAGATTGACATGCCCCTCCGCGCTTAACGGCGCGGAACCGACAAAAAAGAGATGCTGCCGGCGAATAAATGCTTCATGCTCCGGCAGCATTGCATCAAATAGTTTTCCCATTTCCTGCCCCTCCCCTAATGTAGAGCTTCCGAATAAATCGCCTAGCTTCTCTTGCGGCTGCTCCTCATCCCGTTCAGCAGCTGAACGTCGGTCGAAGTGACGAACTGTTGATATTCCGGCGAATCCATGCCATAAATCGCGATTTTCCCTTGTTCGTCATAATGCACGCCCCATCCGTACTTCTTGGGCAAAGCCGAAGCCCGCAGGCAGGGGTGCGATTTGCTGAACAGCTCCTCCCAGAGCTCCTGCCGCCGTTCCTGCACAACTTCCTCCGGGATCTGCTTATGGCGGATATGCACCCCAAAGAGCAGTTCTTCATGGTTGTACCGGTAAGGAGCCTGCGAGAGCAGCTCGTACTGAATAACGTGCGCAGGCTTCGCCGGTCTTGTCGATACCGGAACGATCCCACGGTCCGCAGGGCAATCCTCGGACACACGAATGAACGTATTTTTGTAGCTCACAACCCCGTCCCCCTTTCTTCTTTTCTTATTATACCTGAAGTCTTAAATTTTAAGAATATAACCGATGCGCCGGCGCCACCCCATTGTATTCGATATTTCGCATAAAAAACGGTGCCGAAGCCAAAAAAACCGAAATCTATTCGGTTTTTCATCTATATTGGGGGTTCACGTTCGCCCGATGGGCACATGAATATGAAATTTCATACTCATTTCGTAGATACCGCCGAAATCGTCTGATTGTATTCGATTTTTCGTGTACATTACCGCCGACTTGGGCCCAATCTTGAGACGACGGGACTCAAAAAAAACCGGCGGTGCATTCACCGCCGGAACCATTGCTTCCGATGCTTACGCCGGGTTCGGCTGTTGGCCGGCTTTGTTCTTGGCCAGCTTCAGGTAGCCCTGCACGTTCAGAATCTCGCTATTCTCTTCAAACCGCAGACGCATTGAGCCGGCCGCATCGATCAGATAAGACTTCAGCGCCGCGGCCCCACCGCCAAGCACGTAGAAGCATTCGATATCCGGGTACTTCTTCCACCGCTTGCGGATCAAGTCCACCAGCTTCTGCGCCGCCCGGCTGAAATACATGTCGACGATCGGACGAATGTCCGCCTGACCTTCGCCTACCCGCTGGATGACAAACTCGCGGTTGCGGATCCGCCCGATCAGCTTCGTGCGGCTCGGGAAGCGGTATCCGAACTGGTCTTCCACATCGCGGATAATCGAATCCAGATACGTCGCCAGCCCAAACTGCTCGCCCGTACTGAACTGATTATCGATATTCATCCGCTTCACGACCGGAAAATCGGTGGTCAAAGCGCCGATCTCACAAATGCCGATGCAGCCGTTATGCAGCTCTTCGTTCCGCACTTGCAGCGTATCGTTCGTCGCCAAATGGAACAAGGCCGCCGCCCCCTCCACCGACACGATCGTACGGCGAATGTTAAGGCGAACGGTTCGCCCGCGCAGCTCCGGAGTGGACAGGAACGTGACCTCGTGTTCCCCGGTCAGCCGCTCCTCGAAAGCCTGATGAAAAGCCACGTAAGTACGGACCGGAAGCCCGGTCCCGATTATGTATTCAGCCTCTTCAACCCCGGTTCCCGCCGTTGCATAGGCTTGTCCGGAAAGAGCCGCATAAGCGAGTGCCGTCAGCGCCACGACCAGAGACTGGTCGCTAGTGGCTTTGTTGTCCGTCTCCTCCAGCTCGGAGTTGTCCTGATCTTCCATGGCGAGCAGACCCACGAAATACCGCTGGTTATTTCTCTTTAACTTAGGGCTATAGACCCGAACATCCAACGCCTTCAGCGGAGAGTCCTCCTCTTGCAGCACATGTCTATCATATCCGGGAGAAACGATACTCGGAATAATGATCGGTCGTTGTGAACCGTCAACCACTACCTTAACGCTGTCGTTGCCAACGTCGATTCCGGCAATTCTGATCATAATAACCTCCTTACATATAGGAAAGAAGACACTTTTCCAATTATTTCTCATTTCGCTTCCCTTCGACAAATTCCTGCTTAAGGCGTGAAAATAGTTACAAATTTTTTTTGAATGAAAAAGGGATTTGCCACAATTTGCCGAAATAGTTGTATTGGCAGTAAAAAGGAATGACCTTGGTCCTACATAGTGACATGTTCAACTCAAGATGATCAGGAGGAAGTTATGAAGCTCAGATTCAAAAAAAACGTAAACCGGCGCTACACGCTGTTGATTGTGCCCGAAGGCACAAGTCCCGTGTTCCGCTTTAAATTCCGCTTCTTCTACTTATTGGCCATCCTGGTTGCTGCAGCCGTGCTGCTCACCTCCGTGTTGGTCTTATATGCCGTTAACCGCACCCATACGAGCCGGATCGGAACGCTTGAAGCCCAGCTGTCGGATTCGTCCGATCGATTTAAGAACACCGTCGTGAACAAAGAGCAGGAGATCGACCGGTTGTTAAATGAACTGATCGAGCTGTCGGAGAAATCGAAAACGATCGAATCGAAGATGAGCGAGCTCGAGCAGTTGGAAGCCGAGCTTCAAGCGATTACGGACGGGAGTTCAAGCAAAGCGAAGGACAAAACGGCGGCCCGGGGCACAAAGGCGGCGATGGATTCCCTCGCAACGGAAACGGAAGGCGGCGTCGGCGGAGAAGCGATCCCGCTTACCGAACAGGACGTGGTGCAGCTCGTTAAGGAAACGAAGGAGAGCATCACCAGTTCGCTGCAGGAAATGCCGGAATTGCAGCAACGGCTGGAGCAAACCAAAGTTTCCATCCAGGAGTACAAAGCGCTGATGGCCATCTTGCCGACCTTTTGGCCTACGGATTCCGTTAGGATCACATCCGACTACGGCGAACGGGAAGACCCGTTCAACGGGCGGTTGACCAGACATGCCGGCATGGATATCGGGGGGACCGTGGGCGATCCCGTTTATGCCGCAGCCAACGGCAAGGTCGTGGATACCGGATACACCAGCGCGCGCGGCAACTATATCACGATTTCCCATCCTTCGGGATTAAAAACGAACTATATGCATTTGAGCAAAATTTTGACGAAGGTTGGCGCGACCGTTAAACAAGGAGATACCATTGCCGAGCTGGGTTCCACCGGACGCAGCACCGGACCTCATCTGCACATTGAAGTCATCAAGAACGGCAGTACGGTCGACCCGGCCAATTACCTTAGAAAACCCGGAGAGGAAGAGTAATCATGAAATTAAGGAATAACGCAAAACCCGTCAAGCTGGATCCGAACACCACCGATACTTTGATCGGGGAAGGCAGTATTTTCGAAGGGAAAATCCGCTCGGACGCCGGCGTGCGCATCGAAGGGCAAATTACCGGCGACATCGAATGCGAAGGAGATGTGACAGTCGGGGAGAAAGGCGTAGTCCAATCCAACATTCTGGCCCGCAACATCATTATCGCCGGCACCGTCAACGGCAACGTGCATGCCAAGAACAAGCTGTCGATCACCTCCAAAGGCAAGCTGTACGGCAACATGGTCGCCTCTTCTCTCTCCATTGAGGAGGGTAGCATCTTCGAAGGCACCAGCAAGATGGGCGGTTCGGACAAGCCCAACAACACGGGATTGAAGGAAACGGCGGTTGCGGCTGAAGCCGAGGAGGCGCCGCCAGCCAAGAATGACGCCAAGCAGGATAACGATGCGGTGTATAAAACGTGGTGAATAAAGAAATCGGAAAGGCCGGACCATTGGTCCGGCCTTTTGGTTACGGCGTTCGCCTGCGATGGAGCGTTAGCTTGGGCTGACGGACCAGCCTTCCAGCGACAGCGAAGGCTCGGCTTTCAGCTCGAGATTGGAGAACTCGCCGCTCTTCCATTTCAAATAGGCGGCTGCGCCGATCATCGCCGCGTTATCGGTGCAGTACTTCAGCGGCGGGATCAGCAGCGCGATCCCTTCGCGCTCACAGCGCTCGGCCAGCGCCGTGCGCAAACCGCGATTGGCCGCCACGCCGCCGCAAAGCAGCAGTTGGCGGGCGCCGGTGGATTTGACGGCGCGGATCGCTTTTTCTACCAGCACTTCGATGACCGACTCTTGGAACCCGCGGGCAATCGCCGGCTGATAGCCGTCCTCGCCGCGCATTTTGTGCTGGTTCACCGCATTTAATACGGCCGATTTGAGTCCGCTTAGGCTGAAGTCGTAGGAATCCGGCTCCAGCCACGCCCGCGGCAACTCTTCCGCCTCCGCCGCCTCCGCCGCCAGCTTGTCCACAAAGGGGCCGCCGGGATAGGGGAAGCCTAGCGCCCGGGCCACCTTGTCGTAAGCCTCGCCGACGGCATCGTCGCGCGTCCGTCCGAGCAGTTGAAAGCTTCCCTCCCGCTCCATGAGTACCAATTCCGTATGGCCGCCCGAAACGACCAACGCCATGGACGGATACCGGATCTCCGCCTCCAGACGGTTCGCATAAATATGTCCGGCGATATGATGCACGCCGATTAGCGGCTTGTCCAGCGCAAAGGCGAGACTTTTCGCGGCCATAATCCCGACGAGCAGCGCGCCGACGAGACCCGGCCCTTCCGTCACGGCGATCGCCGACAGCGATTCCGGCGGAATCCCGGCTTCCTGCACCGCTTCCTCCAGCATCCGCGTAATGCTCTCAACATGCTTGCGCGAAGCGACCTCCGGCACAACGCCGCCAAACGCACGATGCGTTTCGATCTGGCTGGCGATGAGGTTGGACAGCACCTCCGTCCCGTTCTTCACCACGGCGGCCGAGGTTTCGTCGCAGCTCGTCTCCACCGCCAAAATATAAACATCCTGTTCTTGCTTTACCACAAACCTTCGCTTCCTTCCCCGGTTTCCGACTGCGATCTTGGCAGCTCGCACCACATTATGATTGCATCTTCATGATTATCGGAATAATACCCTTTGCGCACGCCCGCCGGGGCGAAGCCCATCTTCTCATACAACGCGCGGGCCACCGCATTGGACACCCGCACCTCCAGCGTCATCCGGACCATCCCCAACTCCACCGCCCATTCCATCATCCGGCGCAGCAGCTTCTCCCCCAGATGATGTCCGCGGTAAGCGGTTCGCACCGCGATGTTCGTGATGTGAGCTTCATCGAGGATCGTCCACATCCCAGCATACCCGATGGCTTGGCCCTGAGCCTCCATGATTTGATAACGGGCAAAATGATTATGCGTCAATTCGTTGCGAAACGCTTCCTCGCTCCACGGAAGTGAAAATGACTCATGTTCGATCACCATGACGTCCGGCAGATCCGCAAGCGTCATGTTGCGGAATACGATCTCTTGTTCCAGCTTCGCCGCCCCCTTGCCTACGCGTTCCGCAGCCGTTTGGCTTCGGCTTCGGCCAGCTGGGTATAATTCGGCTCCAGCGCATGGACGTCGTCCGCCGGCAGCCACGTGCGCGCTAGGCCGGCGATCCCCATCCATGCGCCTTCCAGCTCGTACGGCACGAGCTGGACGAGCTCGCCGAAGGCGGCGATCAGCGGCGCGATCGCCGCTTCGTGCTTCTCGGTCTCGCCCACGAACCAGAGGCGGGCCGGCCGTTCGTCCGGCGGCAGCTGCTCCAGCTGCCGCATCAGCTCGCCGGCCCACCCGTCCATGAGCCGGATCGCGTCGGGTTCGAGACGCTCCGGCCATCCGCCCGGCGCTGGCACGCCAAACAGCGCCGAATAGGCCTGGCCGCGCCGCGCG
>NZ_FCOQ01000036.1 GCF_900021165.1 Paenibacillus phocaeensis
CGGCGGCGTCTTGCCCGCTGGCGCTGGCCCAGCCGCCCAGCGCCAAAGCGGCCAGGCTCGAGACGCCGTAGACCGGAAGCCGGAGCGACCACGCCAAAGTTTTGGCGGTCGTGACGGCAATCCGGATCCCGGTGTAGGAGCCTGGCCCAATCCCGACGGCGATCCCGTTCAAGTCCCGTTTGGCGAGCCCCGCCGCCTCCAGGCAATCTCCGATCGCCGTCACCAGATATGCCGAATGGTTCCGTTCGGCATGGATATTTCGTTCGGCCAGCACGCGGCCGCCCTCCATCACCGCCACCGCCAGCGAAGAAGTGGCGGTGTCAAACACCAGCAGCCGCTGCGATGGCCGCTTGTTTTCATATTCGTTCATGGTTCGGATACTCCATTCTCTTTCAGGGCGGATACCCACGCTTCATAGGTCCCGCCCTGCCCATTAAGATGCAGGCGCCGCCCCGTTGCTGACACCGTCTCTACGTAGATGCGCAGCACGTCCTCCGGAAGCAGCTCCTCAATCAAGCTGGCCCACTCCACCAAGGTGACGCCATTTCCATAAAAATACTCGTCCAGTCCCAGCTCATCCGCCTCATCCAGCGAAAGCCGGTACACATCCATATGATAAAAAGCCAGCCTTCCCTCATACTCCTTGATCAAAGTAAAGGTCGGACTGTTCACCGTATCCTTCACTCCAAGGTGCTTCGCGAACAGTTGGGAGAACGCCGTCTTGCCCGCACCGAGGTCTCCGTCCAGGGCGATCACCGTCCCCGGCTGAGCCAGCTTCGCCAGCGCTTCCGCCAGCCGCTCCGTCCCTTTCAGATCTTCGGCTTCATATACCCACTGCGCTGAGGGGGTGCCCTTGTCCATATTCATACTCATACTCACTCTAGCTTACCACCTTTATCGTGGGATCACGCAAGTACCTCGAACACAGCTTTAGTGCCCCTAACGGAACGAGAGGCCCTTATTTGCTCATTTCCCGGACATTTCCTGCGCTAACGGAATCAAGAGCCGCTATTCCGCCTTCTTGGCAGTAAAAACACCGAAATCCAGGCAAATAAGGTCTCTCCGTTCCGTTAGCGACCAGATCCCCGCGCCTGCAGACAAATAACGTCTCTGGGTTCCGTTATCAACTCAGTTCTAGTACCTCTAACGGAACGAGAGGCCCTTATTTGCTCATTTCCCGGACATTTCCCGCGCTAACGGAATCAGGAGCCGCTATTCCGCCTTCTTGGCAGTAAAAACACCGAAATCCGGTCAAATAAGGTCTCTCCGTTCCGTTAGCGGCCGGATCCCCGCGCCTGCAGACAAATAACGTCTCTGGGTTCCGTTATCAACTCAGTTCTAGTACCTCTAACGGAACGAGAGGCCCTTATTTGCTCATTTCCCGGACATTTCCCGCGTTAACGGAATCAGGAGCCGCTATTCCGCCTTCTCGGCAGTAAAAACACCGAAGTCCAGGCAAATAAGGTCTCTCCGTTCCGTTAGCGGCCGGATCCCCGCGCCTGCAGACAAATAACGTCTCTGGGTTCCGTTACCAACTCCGCCCTTGGTATTGGTTACCCTTACGCATCCCTATACCGTCTGGTTTACCTTACGGTTCGGTTCGCGCTCCTTCAACTACGTCATTCCTGCCTGTTGCGGTCGCCTCAAACTCATCAGCTCGTCCTTGATGTCCGTCACGATCCGCTCCCCTTCATCACTCAATCCCGAACGTCTCTCACGATCCGCTCCCTTTCATCACTCAATCCCTGACGTCCGCTACAACACCGCACAATCATCTCCACGGACACCGGTTAGGCACTGTCCTCATTATATCGGTCCACCGCACCCCCCGCAACCGCTGAACACCGGAACGAATGGGGGGCCGCAGCCGAGCGAAAAGAGCGTAAATAGAAACGACGTTTAAAACCATACTACGAATAAGCGAATCTGCAAAGTGGATCCCCAAGCGGATCCATAGGAACAAGGAAGGGGTTACTACCATGCATACTGTCTGGAAGGGAGCGATCAGCTTCGGGCTGGTCCATGTGCCGGTCAAAATGTTTTCGGCCACCGAAGACAAGGACATCTCCATGAAATACATTCATAAGGTTTGCGGCAGTCCGATCTCCTATGTAAGGCGCTGCCCGTCCTGCGAGGTAGACGTGAATTGGGAGGAAATCTCGCGGGGTTACGAATATGAGAAAGGCAAGTACGTGCTTTTTGAAAAAGAAGAGCTGGAGCAGCTGTCCGCCCATGCCGAGAGAACGATCAACATCATCGATTTCGTGGACTTGGAGGAGATCGATCCGATTTATTTCCAGAAGACGTATTACCTGTCTCCGGACCAGGCCGGCGGGAACGCGTACCAACTGCTGCTGGAAGCGATGCGTCAATCGGGGAAAATCGGCATCGCCAAACTCGCCATCCGTTCCAAAAGCAGCCTCGCGGCCATCCGCGTAATGGAAGGATGCCTGGCGATCGAGACGATATTTTACCCGGACGAAATCCGACCGATCTCCCAAGTGCCCAATCTGCCGGAGAACATTCAGGTGAACGACAAGGAGTTGACGATGGCGAAAATGCTGATCGAGCAGCTGTCCACCCCGTTTGAGCCGGAGAAATACACCGACGACTACCGCGAGGGACTGCTGCACCTGATCGAGCAAAAAGTCGCCGGCGAAGAGATCAGCCTGGCTCCGGCCAAGCCGGAAACCAATGTGATCGACCTGATGGCGGCGCTACAGGCGAGCATCGAGGCGGTGGGGCCGGTCGCCACCGATCCGGGTTCCGCTGCCGCAGCACCGGCGAAGCGCACGCGCAAATCGGCCGCCAAGAAAGCGAAGGCCGAGCCCGCTGCGGCCCCCGCCGCAGCGTCGGCAGGCACCGAGACTGCAACGCCAACAACGCCAAGCGTTGCGGTCAAACCGAAGCCCAAACGGCGCAGCGCCGCCAAGCCGAAGGCAAAATAAACATTCCTGCCGCTACATGCTTTGCCCCATGTCGCACGCCTCGGGCGGGACGTTCGCCCATCCCTGGATGATGGGGTGGCGCATCGTGCCGCCGGGCGTCCATTCCAGGAACTGAATTTTGACGGTCAGGGCCGGCTGAAGCCAGACGGCCCCTTTGATGCGTTCGGGGACGTTGGCAAACGGACGGTTTGCGAGGATCAGCGGCTTCACGTTCTCCGTCAGGTCGCGCCAATCGGATACCTTCCAGTTGCCGCTCCCCGCATGCCCGATGTAGATGAACCGCCCCTCCGGGTCATACAATCCGAGCAGGATGGCATTGACTCCGCCATCGCGGTAAGTCACACCGCCAATCGCCGCGTACAAATCGCGGGCCAATTTCTTCTTCACCCAGCGGGCATCCTTGCCCCCCATCGTATACGCGCTGTCCAGCCGTTTCGAGACAATGCCTTCCCAGCCCCGCTCCTTCATCAAGCCATACAACAGCTCGCCGTCCGCCACGTTAGGGACAATCTGCACCCGTTCCGAAGGAATCACCAGCTCCTGCAGCAACTGCTGGCGGCGCACAAGCGGCTCGCCGTTCACCCACTTGCCGTCCTGGTACAGGATGTCGAAGATCATATAGATCGCCGGTATCCGCCCGGACGCGAAACGGATCTCCTGCTCCCGCCGCAGGCTGTCGCGGCGCATGATCTCATGGAACGACGGCCTGCCCCCCGAGAGGGCGATCATTTCCCCGTCGAGAATCACCGATTTGGCGCGGCAGTAGGCCCCCGTATCCAGAAACTCCGGATACTGCAGCGTCCGGTCATTTCCCTTGCGGTTGACCAACTTCACCTCGCGGCCATCGTGATACGTCAACATCCGTACCCCGTCCCACTTCACCTGGGCCACCCATTCTTCTCCTTGCGGAATCGTATCGCTGCGAATCGGTTCAAACGGTGCGACCGGCTTCAGTTCCATACAGACCTCTTGCCTCCTCTTAAGCTCCAATCCATTTCAACCTGCTTCCCAAGTTTGCCCCCGCGCCTCCGGGTCCATTCCGGCATAGCCGGATCGGGGCTCATAGTTTCCCGTCCCCCAGGCAAGCCTAACACCAAACCCATCCGATGAGGAAAGGAGGAGCGGCCATGCCCCGACCGATCAAAGGGACGATCTCAATCGAAGGCGAGGAGGTGCCTGTCTCCAACCCGGATAAGCTGTTATGGCCCGAAGCGGGCATCACCAAGTTGATGTATCTGGAGAAGCTGGCTGAGCTATCGCCTTACCTGTTGAAGTATTGCCGCAACCGTTTGCTGACGACGATTCGTTATCCGGGCGGCATTCACGGCAAATTTTTTTATCAGAAAAATGCGCCCGATCCACTGCCCCCCTTCGTCCGCACGGCCATCTACGAGAACATCAATTACGTTGTACTCGACCGGCTGCCGGTGCTGCTGTGGCTCGGCAACCTCGCCTGCATCGAATTCCATCCCTCCCTGCATTATGTCGGGGAGCAACTGCCCTGCGAATGGATAATCGACCTCGATCCCACGCTGGAAGACGAACCGCGGATGATGGAGGCAGCGGCTTTGGTCGGGGACATCTTGACCTCGCTGGGCTTGCAGTCCGTGCCGAAGACCTCGGGAGCAACCGGCGTACAGATCATCGTGCCGATCGAATACGGCGTAACCTTCGACGAGCTGCGTTCCATCGGCCATTTCGTAGCCCGCTACGTCACGGAGAAGCACCCGAACCTGTTCACCATCGAACGGCTGAAAAAAGACCGCGGCGATAAAATCTATTTCGACTATCTGCAACATTACGGCGGCAAAACCCTGGCAGCTCCATATACACCGCGCGCCCGGACGGCCGCCAGCGTCTCGACGCCCCTTGCCTGGGACGAGGTTCGGAAGAACCCCAAGCCCGCCGATTTCAACCTGCTGAATATCGGCCAGCGGCTGAAGGAACGCGGCGATTTGCTGGAGGCGGTGCCCCCGCAATCCTTGAAGCTGATTTTGCAGCATCTGAAGGCACCGACTCGCGCTTAAGGATGACAAGGATTCGGTCCATCGGCTACAGAAGCGGAGCCAGAAGCCTCGCCAGCAGTTCCAGCCCCTTCTGCCTTCGCGACCGTCCGGCGAATTCCTCCGGCCGAATCGGGATCGAATCCGCCAGATCCTGCCGGAAATCCCGCTCCAGCCGGGCAATCGCCTCCGGGTCAAACAGCAGGGCGGTTAATTCAAAGTTGTAGAAGAAGCTGCGCATATCCATGTTCGCCGTTCCCACGGAAGCGAGCAGGCCGTCGATCAACATCACTTTGGCATGGAGAAAACCCTTGGTATATTGAACGAACTGGACCCCGGCCTGCAGCAGCTCTTCAACGTACGACAGCGAAGCCAGCTTGACCAAGCGGCTGTCCGAATGATAAGGCATCATCACAATCACTTCGACCCCGCTTAATGCCGCCGTTTTGAGCGCCGAATACACGCTGGGGTCCGGAATAAAATAAGGCGAAGCAATCCAAATTCGGCGCTTCGCCACCGCGATAGAATTAAAGATCATTTCCTGAATCGCATTCCGCGGCAAATTCGGGCCGCTCGTCAGGATCTGCACCTGCTCCCGCCCGGGACCCTCACGGGCCGGAAACAAGGCAGGGTCCCCGAGATCCTGGCCCGAGGCCAGCAGCCAATCCTCCAGGAAGGCGAGCTGCAGATCATTCACGGAATCTCCCTCCAGCTGCAGATGCGTATCGCGCCAATACCCCATTTTCTCATAGAGACCCAGGTAGTCGTCGCCCACGTTCAATCCGCCTACGAAACCGACTCTTCCATCCACCACGACAATTTTGCGGTGATTGCGGTAATTGACCCGGCGATTCCACACGGCAACCCGCGGCGGCAGGAAGAAATAGACCTCCACCCCGGCTTCCTTCAGCCGTTTAACGAACGCGTGCGCCAGCTTGAAGCTCCCGAGCCCATCGCAGAGCATCCGGACCTTGACCCCTTCCCGGGCTTTGCGAATCATCACTTCGCCAAAGGCCGACCCGATCATATCGCTGCGAAAAATATAAAATTCAAGGTGAATATGATCCCGCGCCTGTTCCATTTGCTCCAGCATAGCTCCAAAAGCCGATTCCCCGGAGGAATACACCTCTGTCCGGTTTCCGCAGGTAATCGGGTTGACCGCCTGATGCGTCAATAGCTTGAAAAGCCGTTCCTGCTGAACAAATTCGGGATTGCTCATCTTCTCCAGCGTATCCGCGGTCAACGACCGGGCGCGGAGCAGCGACCGAAGAGCTCGAAACGGGACCGGTCCGCGGTGCTGGAGTCTTTTGCGCTTCTTGTATTCGCGCGCCATGAGATAGTAGAGAACAGGCCCCACAGGTGGACACAAGAACAAGATAAACATCCAGGCAACGGCTTTGCCGGGATTGCGGAATTCGAGCAGCAGGATGAGTGCGAGATGTACGATGAAAATAAGTAAGATGCCGATCAGCCAGATCATGCCTTCCACCCTCCCTGCCATCAGCATTAACCATTCGGACGGCGGTTTATTCATCGGAACTCTCTGAATGAGGCAGATTCTGCCGCCATTTATATGAGACAGGACCAGTTTTTTGACATGATTTAAGAATCATAGGAATAGATAAGTTATAGAACCAACGAAGCGTAGGGAGGGGATGCCATGAGGAGCGTAAGCGTACCGAATCCGAATCGGATGACGCTGCTTGTCCTTCGGGATGCCGGCCGGCCCGTCAAACAGGTGCAAGTGTCCAAGCCGCTTGTTGTTGCTGTGCCTTTGCTGGCGCTGCTGTCCATTTCCGGGCTCATCGTCAGCCTGCAGGTTCATTCGGACCAGACCGTTTCCCGCCTGGAACAACAGCTGGAGCAGCAAACCCTGGCCTTTGAAGCCGTGGTCACCAACAAAGAAGAAGCGATTCAACGTTTGCAGAACGAAGTGATCACCTTATCAGGCCAGTCCAAGGAAATGATGGACCGGATGGAGCGGGTAGCCGAGCTCGAAGCGGAGCTTCAGAAATTTATCGATAAATACGGAGACGGCGATGCGAAGAACCTGGGCAAGCTGTCTTCGTTACCCTGGGACGATCCGCGGGATGAGCTTGGAGACAGCGGCGTTGGCGGCGAGTTCATCGCGGTCCACGAGAACGAGATTGAAGCGCTGGCAGCGGACACGCGGGACAACTTCGCGGCGATGAACGACATGCTGGACGAGATGGAGAAGCATGTTCCGCTCACCCTAAAGAAAGCGAGACAAACGCAGTACTCCCTCTCCGGCACACCCTCGGAATGGCCTACGCTGTCCACGCGGCTGACCTCCAATTTCGGTTACCGGACCGATCCGTTCACCGGCCGGGCGGCCTTTCACGCGGGGATCGATATTGCCGGCAAAGTAGGCGATTCCGTATATGCCGCAGCCGCAGGCAAGGTTATCACCGCCAAGCAGGACAGCTCTCACGGCAAATACATCGTGATCGAGCACCCGGGCGGCCTGCAAAGCTGGTACATGCATCTGAGCGATATCGACGTCTCCGTCGGCGATGAGGTGAAGAAAGGCGACAGCATCGGCAATCTGGGCAATACCGGGCGCAGCACCGGACCCCATCTGCATTTTGAAATCGTCAAAAGCGGCAAAGCCATCGATCCGATGCCTTATTTGAAGTAATCCTGATGTGGAAAGGAGGCAGATGAACCGTTATGTTCAAAGACAAGAAAGCCCCCCGTCTGACCGACACCTTAATCGGTCAAGGCAGCCTGGTGGAAGGCAAACTGGAATGCAAATCCAATCTGCGCGTGGAGGGTCAAATTCACGGGGAGATTGACTGCCAGGGGCAGGTGATCATCGGCGAAACCGGGGAAGCCATGTCCAACATTAAAGGCGCCGAGGTCATCGTCGCCGGCAAAGTCGTCGGAGACGTATCCACGACAGGCAAATTAACGATCACGTCAAGCGGCCAGATCGACGGCAACGTAGAGGTTGCCAAGCTGATCATCGTGGAAGGCGGTCTGCTGAACGGATCGAGCAAAATGGAACGGGTTGCCCCCGCCCCTTCACCCTCGGCCTCTTCCGGCAAAGGAAAGGTGAAGAAAGCGGCGCGTCCTGAAGCCGGGTAAGGCGAAATGAGCGTAAAAAAGTTCCCGCCTGAAGAGGCAAACGGGAACTTTATTTTTTTGCGTATAGTTAAGCCGCGACATCCCTTTTCTTGAACACCAGCCAGGCCACCGCCAGGAACAACAATACGTAGGCCGCCAGCACGGCTGCGGAGAAACCCAACGTCATGCCGGCCGGACCAATCTGACCGCCGCGGTATTGCCCCAGGTCCATATTGGCGAACAGCAGATATTTAGCCCAAGGATAACGGATCGGGTTAAACAGCATCGTAAAGATGTTGCCCGCAAACAGGATAAAGATCGACAACCCAATCGCAATGCCGCTGGAGCGGAAGACCGTCGACAGCATAAACGAAAACGCAGCGATGACCAGCAGATCGATATAGCTGTACAGCAGGCTCTCCAGGATCCGGCCCAGCGGGCTTTCCCCCGGAAGGAAAATTTGCGAAGGCACATTCGGGAAAATCAGAAACGCGACAGCCCAGGCGGCGGCGAAAAATACCACGCTCATCGCCAGCGTAAACAACAGCACGGCCAGCAGCTTGGAGAGCAGCACCTTCGTCCGCGTCCAAGGCCGGATCAGCAGCAGCTTGATCGTCCCCCAGGTGAATTCGCCGGCCACGATGTCAGCGGCTACGACCGCTGCGTAAATGCTGACGAGATAATACAGGAAGCTTAATTGATCCAGGGCATCCCAGGCGCTAATGCGGCGGCCGCCCCCGTCCAGTGAGAACAGCAGTCCAAACAAGATCGTCAGCAGGACAAGCAGCCCGAACATAATCCAGGTGCGGACCCGCCGGTAGATCTTCATGTTTTCGTTTTGGACCAACGCCAGAAAATTATTCAATGTGCTTCCCTCCCGTCAGCTCCAGGAATTGATCCTCCAGCGAGCGTGTCACCGTCTGGATGGCGTATACGTCGATGCCCGCCATGACCAGCTTGGCGTTCATGTCCGCCGCCGCTTGCCGATCGGCGGATACGATCAGCCGGCCGCCTTCGATGCGGCCACCTTCAATGAGCTCCGCCGCACGCCGCGGATCGCTCACTTCAAAGGCCGTCTCCCGCTCCCGGCCTTCTCCCGCCTCCGGATGCAGGGACTTGACGTCCACGAGCCGTCCCTGCTGGATGACCGCGACCGTGTCGCACATCAGTTCCATTTCCGACAGCAAATGGCTGGAGACGAACACGGTCGTGCCTTCCTCCCGCGCCAGCGCCCGCAGATAATCGCGGAGCTCGCGGATGCCCTGCGGGTCGAGCCCGTTGGTGGGCTCGTCCAGCACCAGCAGCTTCGGCCGATGCAGGATGGCCTGCGCAACCCCAAGCCGCTGGCGCATGCCCAGCGAATACGTCTTGACCTTGTCATGGATGCGGTTCTGCATGCCTACCCGCTCGACCGCCTCCCAGATCCGCTGTTTCGTAACCCCCGGAGACATGCGGGCATAATGCAGCAAATTTTGATACCCGGTCAGGAACTTGTACATCTCCGGATTCTCCACGATGGCGCCGACATGCGAGATCGCCTCTTCAAATCGGTCCTTGATGCTGGCCCCTTCAATCAGGATGTCACCTTCCGAAATCGACATTAATCCGACCATCATTCGGATCGTTGTCGTTTTCCCGGCTCCGTTGGGTCCCAGGAAGCCGTATACCTGACCCCTTGGAATGTCCAGCGTTAATCGGTCGATCAGCGTCTTGCCGCCGATGCGCTTGCTGATGTCCCGCATGCGCACGACCGGTTCCTGCGTCATCTCCATGGATACTCCCCTACTCTCTCTTCGAACTGTATCCCGTTAAGTCAGGATAATTTATCCTATTCTACCATAAGGCGCCCGCCGGCTAAAGCTTTCAGGAATGACGCACCGCTGATGGAGAGCTGATGAAACGGGATGACATGCAGGATGAATCGAGCCCGCTGAGCATACGAAACCGCCCCCGGAGCGGCCAAGGGCGGTTTCGTACTGGGAGTCGGAAGCTCGGTTCCTGTTCCTGTTCCTGTTTCTGTCCCGGCTTGCAAGCCAGGGTGAAGCCGTGAGCGGGCGGTTGATTGGTTGGTTCACACTCCGCTTGCTTGCGAATCTTCGCCGTACCACAGCTGGCGGAAGCTTGCGCTTGAGGCGAGCAGTTGCTCCGCCGTGCCTTCGGCTTCAATCGTGCCGTCTTTCAGCACGAGGATATGGTCCGCGTGCGAGAGCGCGGCCTTGCGGTGCGACACCACGAGGCAGGTGGCCTGGCCTCGGGTCTGGAACAACCGCTCCCACAGCTTACGTTCGGTCTCGACGTCGAGCGCGCTCGACAGGTCGTCGAATACGTACAGCTGTGCCTCGCGCACGAGCATCCGGGCGGCCGCGGTCCGCTGGACCTGGCCGCCCGAGAGCTTGACCCCGCGCGGCCCGACCATCGTGTCGAGGCCATGCGCCAGTTGCGCCACGTCGTCCTCCAGCACGGCGACGTGCAGCGCCTGCGTCAGGCTGCCCCCGCTCTCGGGCAGCCCGAGCAGGATGTTGTTCCGCAGCTTGTCGCTGTACAGGCGCGGGATTTGCGCCGTATACGCACTTTGCGGCGGAACGAAGAAGTCTGCCGGCGTGGTGACACGGCGTCCGTTCCAGCGGATCTCGCCGGCTTCCGCTGGCAGCAGGCCAAGCAGCACCCGCAGCAGCGTGGTTTTGCCGGAGCCGATCATCCCGGTGACGACCGTAAACGAGCCGCGCGGAAGGCTCAGGCTGACGTTCTCGATCCCCCGGCCGGTCTCCGGGTAGCGGTACGTTAGCCCGCTTGCCTCCAGCAGCTGAAGCGGCTCCACCGGATGAACGGCTGGCGGCACCGACCGCTCCGCCTCCAGCTTGCCGGATAGCTCTGACGGCTCCAGCCCCCGGACGGCGGACGTTTCATGAGAAGCCCCCAGCGATGGATCGCCGTCCACCTGCCACGGCTTGCCGATACCGATGTATGCCGGAAGCGTCAGCAGCTTGGCCGGCGCGCCCTGGAGCATTTGCTTCAAGCGGGTGAAGCTGATCGCCATCTGCTTATAGAACGTCATAAAGTTGCCGACGTTCGAAATCAACTGAGTGACGAAGGTCAAATAGTAGATGAACAACGACAAATCCCCAACGGAAAACGATCCGCTGCGCATCTTATAGCCGGCCAGCACCAGGATCAGTCCCGTCCCGAGGTTGACGGAGTTCGTAAACACGGAGGACAGCGACTCGGTGATCAGCTTGTCTTTGACCATCATCTTCCGGCGTTCGTCGCTCAGCCGTTCGAACCGGCGCACAATTCGCCCTTCCGCCCCGGCGACCTGAATGGCCTGAACGTTCGCGAACATCTCGCTGATCGAAGCGGTGACCTTGGCCGTAGCCGCGCGGCTGGCAGCGCGGTACTTCTGGATGCGCGCCGTGGCAATCTGCGCTGCCGTGACAACCAGAATCAGCGGGACAAAAACATAAAACGTCAGCTGCGCATCGATGGAGATCAGGATATAACTGGAGACGGCAACAAATCCGATGAGGCCAAACATATCCACCGACCAGCTCATGGCTT
This sequence comes from Paenibacillus phocaeensis, assembly GCF_900021165.1. GTDB lineage: Bacteria > Bacillota > Bacilli > Paenibacillales > Paenibacillaceae > Fontibacillus > Fontibacillus phocaensis. The sequence continues at coordinate 11,594 of NZ_FCOQ01000036.1, forward strand.
CCTCGGTTTGGTCCACGTCGTCACGGAAATTGCTGATCGCTTCCCCCGGCGAGCAAGGGATGGCCTTGGCGCCGGGCTCTTTGAGCACATGGGCCAACATATTCCGCCGCAGCAGCATGCTGATGCGGAAGCGATAGCCGCCATCCGTCCAGCAGCCAACGGCGATCAGCATGATGCGCGCCAGCGCTACGCCGATGAACAGCGCCATCAGTCCCTCGACTCCATACGGGAAGTCGACCCGGCCTTCCAGATCGTCGAAGAATGCCTTCGTAATTAGACCGGGAAGCAGCGGGACCATATGGATGACCATCCATGAGAACAAATTGGCCAAATAATAAGCCGGGCGATACAACAGCAGCCTCCAGAAGAAATGCCGCGTATTCATGCTAACACCTCCTCCAGGCCAACGGACAGCATTCGGCTGAACCGGGACGCCGGATCAGCGGCCAGATCGGCCCGCGGCCCGTATTCCACGATCCGGCCGTCCTCCAGGATCAGAATCTGATCCGCGCGTTGTACCGTCGATAACCGATGCGCAATCATAATGCACGTCCGCGATTCCAGCAGCCGGCTGATCGCCGCCTCGATCCGATTCTCCGTCAACGGGTCAAGGCGCGAGCTGGCTTCATCCAGGATCACCAGCCCCGGGTTTGTAAGGAACACGCGGGCGAAAGCAAGCAGTTGCGCTTCGCCGGCCGACAGGCTGCCTCCTCCGGAGGAGAGGACCGTGTCGAGCCCGTCGGGCAAGGCGGCATACCACTCCTGGAGCCCCAATTCGCTCAGCACGGACAGAATATCCTCGTCCCGAATACGCTCATCGAACAGAGCCAGGTTATCGCGAACGGTGCCCTCCATAATCTCGATGTTTTGCGTCACCATCGCCACCGCACTGCGCAGCTCCTGCAGCTTGCACTCACGAATGTCGATTCCCGACAGCTCGATCTTGCCCTGCTGGGGATCATAGAAGCGCAGCAGCAGCCGGGCCAGCGTCGATTTGCCGCTGCCGGTGCGGCCCAGCAGACCCAACGTTTCGCCCGGCTTCAGCACCAGATCCAGATCGTGCAGCGTCGGCTCCCCCTCCTCTTCGTAGGCGAAGGTCAGTTGGTCGAATTTTACGGACAGCGGCCCTTGCGGCAGCGGCGCCCCCGGCCCGTCGGTAATTTTCGGCTTCGTGTTCAGCAATTCGCGGACGCGGATCAGGCTGGCGTCGGCTTTTTGCAGATCATCCAGCTGGGTTCGGATCTTCTCGATCGGCTGCGCCAGCAGCTCCGTGTAATAGAAGACGAGGTAGATCGAACCGATCGTCAGCTCGCCCCTTCTCCACAACCAGGCGCAGACCAAAAAAGCGGCGGCGTTTCCCAGCGCAAACACCAGGATCGTAGTTCCCCACATCATGCCGAAACCCAGTGATGCGCGAATGCGTACCGGCAGCATCCGCCGGGACATCGCATAGAGGCGTTCCAGCACATAGCCGGCGGCTCCGTTCGCCCGGGTATCCTCGGTCCCCTCCAGCTGTTCGCCGATAAACCCGTAAAGCTCGGCATTTTGCGCCCGCCATTTAGTCCAGACCGGAACGGTGAATTGGCGGATTCGGCGAATGATAAAGATCGCCCCGACAACGAACAAGCTCATCGCTGCGCCGATCCAGATGTTTTCGCGGAACAGCAGCACCAGAATCCCCGACATGAGCAGCAAATTGCCCAGCAAATGGATCAAAAAGCTGGAGAAGAAGTTGGCCAACGCGTTGACATCACCGTCCACTCTTTCGATCAGAGCGCCGGAAGTGTTCGATTTATGAAACGACATATCCAGCGACAAGCAGTGCCTCACAAGGTCCGCCCTCAGCTTGTTGGTGGTGGTCCAGCCCAGGTTCTCGCTGAAGAAGGAGGCGCAGACCGATACGATCTGCTGGGTCAAGGAGAAGCCGATGAAGAGTCCCGCCGCAATATACAAGGGCTTGAGGCTTCCTTCCCCTTGAGCCGTGTCGATAAAATAACGAATCACTTGCGGATTGATCAGTTGCAACGCGATGGAAATCAACAGCAGCGCGGCCATTTTGAACAGCAGCTTCCGCTGCGCGAACACGTACTTCTCCAGCATCTCGCGGTAATGCCCCAGCGGCTTCGTCCTTCGTTTGCCGCCTTGCGGGGCATAGGTTTGTTCTGACAAGGGCGGACCCTCTCCTTCCACGTCCGGTTTCTAAGATTCTCCAAAATATTGTATTACAAAAACATATGTTCGTACAACCTGTTTCTTTCATACTAAAAACTGCCCCGCTGTCGTCATAGACAAACGGGGCAGTCTCAACCTGCTGAAAGAGTCGAACGGTTTAATTGTTGCCGGCGCGAGCCAGCTCGCGTGCGTTCGCTTCAAAGGCGGCCAGCAGGGCCGCTTCGCCCTTCAATCCTTCGTCTTCCACTTTGCGGATTTGCTCCAGCATCCGCTTGTAGTCCTTCGGAATGACGCGGACGAACTTCGGCAAGTACTCGTTCCACCGATCCAGCACCCGGCGTCCAACCGTACTGTCCGTGTAAAGAATGTGACGGCTGATCAACGTCTGCAGCTGATCCGCTTCCGCCGGGTCTTCGACCGCCTCCAGCAAGATCATCTCCAGGTTGCAACGGCTGGCGAAATCTCCGCTTTCATCCAGAACGTAAGCGATCCCGCCGGACATCCCGGCCGCAAAGTTCCGGCCGGTTCCGCCCAGGACGACAACGCGTCCGCCGGTCATATATTCGCAGCCGTGGTCGCCGACGCCTTCAACGACCACGTTGGCTCCTGAGTTGCGCACCGCAAACCGCTCTCCGGCAATCCCGCGGATATACGCCTCTCCGCTTGTCGCCCCGTAGAACGACGTATTGCCGATGATGATGTTCTCCTCCGCCGCAAACGTGGCGCGCGGCGACGGCTTCACGACAACCTTGCCGCCGGACAACCCTTTGCCGGTATAGTCATTGGCGTCGCCTTCGACGGTCAGCGTCATGCCCTTCGGTACGAACGCCCCGAAGCTTTGCCCCGCCGAACCTTCGAAGTGGAACGTAATCGTATCTTCAGGCAGCCCCTGCTGTCCATAGCGGCGGGTAACCTCGCTGCCCACGATCGTCCCGGTCGCCCGGTTCACGTTGCAGATCGGCAGCCGGGCGCTGACGGCTTCGCCGCGCTCCAATGCGGGGAGAGCCAGGGGCAGGAGCTGCGTCAGATCCAGCGTCTCTTCCAGCCCGTGGTTCTGCTGCTTCGTGCAGTAGCGGCTGCTTCCCTCAGGCAGCTCCGGCATATGCAGCAGCGAGCTGAGGTCGACGCCGGACTTCTTCCAATGATCGACCGCCTTGACCGTATCCAGGCAATCGGTACGTCCGATCATCTCTTCCAGCGTGCGGAAGCCCAGTTCCGCCATCCATTCGCGCAGGTCCTCCGCGACGAACGTCATGAAGTTGACGACGTGCTGCGGATCGCCGCTGAAGTTTTTGCGCAGTTCCGGGTTTTGCGTTGCGACGCCAACCGGGCAGGTATCCAGCTGGCAGACCCGCATCATGATGCAGCCTACCGCCACCAGCGGCGCGGTCGAGAAGCCGTACTCCTCAGCGCCAAGCAGAGCGGCAACGGCGAGGTCGCGGCCGTTCAGAATCTTGCCGTCGGTTTCCAGCACGACGCGGTCGCGCAGATTGTTCAGCATCAGCGTCTGATGCGTTTCGGCGAGCCCCAGCTCCCAAGGCAGACCCGCATGGCGGATCGAGCTTTGCGGCGAGGCCCCGGTTCCCCCGTCATAACCGCTGACCAGAATGACATCGGCGCGGCCTTTGGCAACGCCGGCGGCGATCGTTCCGACACCGGCTTCCGAGACCAGCTTCACATTGATGCGGGCCCGCGGATTGGCGTTCTTCAGATCGTAAATCAGCTCTGCCAGGTCCTCGATCGAATAGATGTCATGGTGCGGCGGCGGCGAGATCAGACCAACCCCCGGCGTGGAGCCGCGTACTTCCGCAACCCAAGGATACACCTTGATTCCCGGCAGTTGTCCGCCTTCGCCCGGTTTAGCCCCCTGCGCCATCTTGATCTGAATTTCGTCGGCATTGACCAAATAATTCGAGGTGACGCCAAAACGTCCCGAAGCCACCTGCTTGATTGCGCTGCGGCGCAGATCGCCGTTCGCATCCGGCACATAACGCGCCGGATCCTCGCCCCCTTCGCCGGTGTTGCTCTTGCCGCCGATGCGGTTCATCGCAATCGCAATCGTCTCGTGCGCTTCCTTGCTGATCGAACCGAAGGACATCGCCCCGGTCTTGAAGCGGCGCAGGATCGATGCCGCCGATTCCACCTCTTCCAACGGCACCTTCGGTCCGACCGGCTTCAGATCCAGCAAGGAACGCAGGGTCAAGTGCTTCTCGTTCTCGCCTTGCACCAGCGCGGCGAACTTCTTATACAGCTGATAGTCGCCCGTCCGGACCGACTGCTGCAGCAAATGCACCGTCTGCGGGTTGAACAGATGCTCTTCCCCGCCGCTGCGCCACTGGTATTCCCCGATGGAATCCAGCACCTTGTCGCTGCCGTCCTTGTCGGTATAGGCCCGGAAGTGATGAGCGAGCGTCTCCGCCGCCACTTCCTTCAGGCCGATGCCGCCGATCCGCGAAGGCGTCCACGTGAAGTAGCGGTCCACAAACGACGGCTCCAATCCAACCGCTTCGAATATTTGCGCTCCGCGATAGGACTGAATCGTCGAGATGCCCATTTTGGACAACGTTTTGACGACTCCTTTGGTCGCGGCCTTGATGAAATTGTACACGGCTTTTTCATGCGAAATCCCTTGCAGCATACGCTGTTCGATCATGTCCTTTAAGGTCTCGAACGCAAGATAAGGATTCACCGCACTGACACCATAACCAAGCAGCAAGGCAAAGTGGTGCACCTCGCGCGGTTCGCCCGACTCAAGCAGCAGGCTGACCTTGGTCCGCGTCTCCTCACGGATGAGATGGTGATGCAGACAGGACACGGCCAGCAGCGCCGGAATGGCCGCATTCTCCGCATCCGTGCCGCGGTCGGACAAGATCAGGATGTTGTGGCCTTTGGCGATGACCCGGTCGGCCGCTTCGCATAACGTATCCAAGGCTTTGCGCAGCCCTTCCGCCCCTTCTGCGGCCGGGAACAGGATCGGAATGGTGATCGCCTTAAAGCCCGGACGATGCAAATGACGAATTTTCGCAAAATCCTCATTGGACAGGATCGGCGAATCCAATCGAATCTGCCGGCAGCTCTCCGGCTCCGGCTGAAGCAGGTTGCGCTCCGGTCCAATCGTCGTCGCGGTCGAGGTGACCAATTCCTCACGAATCGCGTCGATCGGCGGGTTCGTGACTTGCGCAAACATCTGCTTGAAGTAGTTGTACAACCGCTGCGGCTGTTCCGATAATACGGCGAGCGGCGCGTCGTAGCCCATCGAGGCGATATTTTCCTGGCCGGTTAAAGCCATCGGTTCAAGCACTTTCCGCAGGTCTTCATACGTATAGCCAAACGCCATTTGGCGGCGCGCAATATCTTCATGGCTTTCCAGCGGAAGCTCCTTCGCTTCCGGCAAGTCTTCCAGTTCAACGAGATGCTCGTTGAGCCATTCGCGGTAGGGGTGCTCCTTGGCGATCGCCGACTTCACTTCCTCGTCGGATATGATCCGGCCTTCCTGCGTATCAACCAGCAGCATCCGGCCCGGACGGAGCCGATCCTTGTACAGCACATCCTCCGCCGGGATATCGAGCACCCCGACCTCCGAGGACAGGACGATCAAATCGTTCTTCGTCACATAATAACGCGACGGGCGCAGGCCGTTCCGGTCGAGGATAGCCCCGATCTGGATGCCGTCCGTAAAGCCCATGGCCGCAGGCCCGTCCCACGGCTCCATCATCGTGCTGTGATATTCGTAGAACGCCTGCTTATCCGGGTCCATGTCCTCCCGGCCGACCCAAGGCTCAGGCACCATCATCATGGCGACATGCGGCAGGGAACGTCCGCTCAGGTACAGGAATTCAAACGTGTTGTCAAACATCGCCGTATCCGAGCCGTCCGGATTGATGATCGGCTTAACCTTCTCCAAATCGGAGCCGAACGCTTCGCTCTTGAACATCGACTGACGGGCATGCATCCAGTTCACATTCCCGCGCAGCGTGTTGATCTCGCCGTTGTGAATCATGAAGCGGTACGGATGCGCCCGCTCCCAGCTTGGGAACGTATTCGTACTGAAGCGCGAATGCACCATAGCGATCGCCGACTCCAGCGTCTCGTCCCGCAAATCCAGATAGAACTGCCCCACCTGCTCCGTGGTCAGCATCCCTTTGTATACAACTTTCCGGCACGACAGACTGGATACGTAAAAAGCATCCCCCTGCTCCGCTCCGCTGTAGCGGATCGCAAGCTCAGCCCGGCGCCGGATCACGTACAGCTTGCGCTCGAAGTCCAAATCGTTCTGAAGCTCCGCGGATCGCTCAATGAACACCTGGCGGACGAACGGCTTCGCCGCTTTAGCCGATTGGCCCAGCATCTCATCGCGAGTCGGCACGGTACGGAAGCCGAGAACGCGTTGTCCTTCCGCCTCGGCGATGCGCACGAGCTCCTCTTCCTGCTTGGCTCGAGCAGCCTCGTCATGAGGCAGAAACAGCATCCCCACACCATACTGTCCTGCATCCGGCAGAGTGAATCCCAGCTTCATCGCTTCGGCGGCAAAAAACCGGTGCGGGATTTGCAGTAAAATACCTGCGCCGTCCCCCGAGTTCGGCTCGCTGCCTTGACCACCCCGGTGCTCCATATTTGCCAGCATGGTCAGCGCCTGGCTGACGATATCATGGGAAGCCTTCCCTTTGATATGGGCCACGAAACCCATGCCGCAAGCGTCTTTTTCGAAGGCGGGATCATAAAGTCCCTGCTTGGGAGGTATAACGGTATGTTTCATCATCTGACGCAACCTTTCTATTTAGAGGTAGTTCGCAACTTGATTAACGAAGATAAGCGGATCATTGCCCATGCCCTGCCACTATGCCGGATAAGCCCGGTTCAATCTTTCTTACTATTCTAACGGAAAATGTCACGTCTGTTTTTGCATTATATTCTCTTTATTTTGCACTATTGATTAGAACTTTCTGGCTCTGCCAGGGCGGTTTTGCCACGAAAGCGTCACCATATGAAGCCGGGTTGTTGTCTCTGCAGGACTCTTTGCACCATTATCCCTTTTGTTAAGGGGAGGAAGGTTCGAAGATCGGAACCCAAGTCCGTCAACAACTCTCATTTCAACCTCATCAAGAGGGGGGCCCAGAGACCTCGTAACCCCGTGACCTCGTGACCCCATAACCCTGTGACCCTGTGCTCCCGGTGACCTGATCATACGGGATAATCATGCAAAGCGTCCGGACAGGACAAACCGTTCTATCCGCATACCGCGCGGCATCCCTTAATCCCTCGCTTAAAAATGACGAAGCGCCCCAACGCAAAAAAATCCGCCCCCGGATAAACCGGGGAGCGGATCTGTTAGGAATACTCTTAATGTGATTGTACGCTCAGATTGGCTTCGGGACTGATATCCGCGCTCTGTTCGTGACGCAGGAAGTAGACCAGCGTGAGCGCCAGGAATACGACGCCGAACGCGGCCAGGAAGCCGATATTCTCCCAAGCGATCGGCATATCGCCGGTTGAGATGACCGCCTTGAAGCCTTTGACGCTGTACGTCATCGGCAGGATCGGGTTGAAGGCTTTCATCCAGTTCGGAATCAGCTCGAGCGGGAAGGTCCCGGCACTGGTCGTCAGTTGGAAGATCAGCATCAGGATCGCCAGGAACCGACCCGGGTTCTCCAGCCAGGTCACCAGGGCCTGAATGATGAACATGTAACATAAGCTGGTGATAAAGGCGAAGAGATAGAAGAGCGGAACGCTCTTGACCGCAAGCCCCAGTCCGTACAGAACCAGCACGACGGCCAGCAAGGATTGCACCAGGCTCATGCCGGCAAAAGCCATCGAGCGGCTTACAAAGCGATTCCAGCCGCTGGCTTCCGCCACCGAGGTGCCTCGAACCGGCACGACCAGCGTCGAGATCAATGCCCCTACGAACAGGCCAAGCGACAGGAAGTAAGGGGCAAAGCCCGTGCCGTAATTCGGCACTTCGTTCACCTTCTGCTCATTGATTTGGATCGGCTCGGCATACATGTTCACGAGCGCATCGGTCTTCTTCACTCCGGACGTTTGTTCCGCAGCATCGGTCAGCTTCGTAGCCAATTCGCCCGAGCCGTCCGTCAGTTGATCCATGCCGTTCTTCAACTCGCTCGCACCGGCATCCAGCTTCTTCGAGCCGTCCGCCAGCGTGCCTACCCCGCCGGACAATTGCTCGACGCCGCCAAGCAGTTGTTTAGCGCCCGCGCTAAGCTGACCGGCCCCGCTTGCGAGCTTCTGTCCTCCGGCAGCCGCTTCCGACAACTTGCTGCCGAACAACTCAAGGCCGCTCGCCAGTTGCTCTTGGCCCGCCGTTAATTGCGTCGCGCCTTGCAGCAACTGCTCTTGGCCTGCCGTCAATTGCTTCCCGCCTTGGACCAGCTGTTCCTGGGCGCTATGCAGATTCTGGCTGCCTTGCAGCAACTGCTGATTCCCTTGGTGCAGCTGTTCGCTGCCTTGAGCTACCGCTTTGCTGGCGGCGATCAGTTGCTGAACCGCCGCGTTCTTCGCCAGTTCCGGATTGGCTTGGGCAAGCTGCTCCAAACCTTGCGCTACGCTGTTCGCCCCTGCGGCTACTTTCGCGCTGCCTTGAACCGACGATTCCAGGCCGGTTTGCAGCTCAGCGCTGCCTTGCTCGGACGCCGTTAAGCCGGCTTCCAGCTTCTTCGCGCCTTCCAGCGAAGCTTGAAGGCCTGTTTGCAGTTGCGTACCGCCTTGATGCGCCTGCTTGGCTCCATTCTCCAACTGCTGGTTGGCGGCTTCGAGCTGTGTCAATCCGCCGGCCAAGCTGCTGGCCCCGGTTTTGACTTCATTGATGCCCCGGTACAGCGACTGTGTGCCCTTCTCCAGCGGCACAACGCCGTTCTCCAGCTTCATCGTGCCATCGACCAGTTTGGTCAGATTCTCCTTCAGCTTCTTCGCGCCGTCGTCGAGCTTCGCCGCTCCGTCGTTCAGGGTGCTGGCACCGCTGCCCGCATCGCTGAGCCCGCCTGAAATTTTCTCCACTTGGTCGAACAAGGTTTCCGTATAGGCTTCCGTCACTTTGGCAGAGACCTTGGATTTGATTTCTTTCACCGCCGTGCCGCCGATCTGTGCGGCCAAGAAGTTATAACCTTCATTAGGCTCGAAGATCAGCTGCGCCGGCGTCGGATGCTCATCCATCAGCGTGGTTGCCTGGGATGAGAAATTGTCCGGAATCACGATCGTCATGTAGTAATCGTTGTTCTTCATCCCGGCTTCCGCTTGCTGACGGGTGACGAATTTCCACTGGAAATCGTCGCTCTTCTTCAGCTCGGTGACGAGATCCTCACCGACCTTGAGCTCTTTCCCCTCGTATTGCGCCCCTTGATCCTCATTCACCACCGCAACCGGCAGCTCGTTCATCTTCCCGTACGGATCCCAGAAGGCCGTCAGGAACATGCCGCTGTACAGTACGGGAATGAACAGCACGACAAGAATGGGGATGAACACTTTAGGATTCTTGAAGGTGGCCCCCATATCTTTGAAAAATACGCTTAATGATTTCATTTTCGCTTTCTCTCCCCTTAGTGGCTTCTCTCTCTATAGTTGATGTAAATCGTTTAGGCTTCCATGGGCAGAAGCAAGCCTCCCGCCAGAAAATCACGGATAAACTCCTTGATTTGTTCTTTACACAAAGGCTTATTGTTTTTGTTCCAATCCGACGTAATCGCGATATACAGCTTGAACACAACGAAAGCAACCAGCTTAGGATCAAACGAGCGGATTTCCTTCCGGTTAGCCGCCCGGGTGAGATGACGCTCCAGATACTCCAGGATCGCATTTTCGATCTGCTCCAGACCCTCTTGGGCTTTGGGGGTGCCGAAGTCGCGAACCTCCTGGGACAACTTGATCAGGAGCTCATGCCTGCTTCGGAATTCCAACAACCCGTCCATTGCCCGGTGCAAGTTCTCGAAGAAAGGTTTCTCCTCATCAATCTCCGGTTCGATGACCTGCTTCATTTCCGTAATGACGGAACGCAAAATTTCATCGAACAACTCCTCCTTGTTCGTAAAGAAGGTGTAAATCGTTCCTTTGGCCACATTCGCAATTCTCGCCACTTGGTCCATCGTCGTTGCTTTGTAGCCGAATAATGCAAAAGACTTCTCTGCCGCTTCGACTACGAGTTTACGGCGATCTACCACAGCCATCCTTGTCACCTCCCTGCGTGAAATTGTCGATCGTACCGAAAAATGACTAAAATTCATTTTCGGTCATTTGGTCAATCCCTACTTTACTCCTCCCGCCTAACAATTGCAAGATGTTTTTTCAGGATTTTTCATTCATTTTCATCCGCCTGTCCCAACCTTGGATCATTCCGGCCGCCTCCCCGACCTAAGTCCAGTTGGCGCACCCGTCCCCAGCCTCTTCAAGCCGGCATACAAACCACATACACTTAGTATCAAGAGCATTGAATCGGACTATCCTTGGGAGCAGGTGAATTCTCATGCGTAAACGAAGAGTGTTAATCTTATCGGAGGGCTTCGGAAGCGGACATACGCAAGCCGGACATGCGCTGGCGGCTGGACTGAAGCAAATGGATCCGCAGATCCGGACGAAGGTGCTGGAGCTGGGTTCGTTCCTGAATCCAACCGTCGCACCGCTGATCCTGTCCGCTTACCGGATGACGGTGAACGCCAGCCCGGCATTGGTGGGCCTGTTTTATAAGCACAAATATGAGAAACCCGTGGGGAAATTGACGCGGTTGGCTTTGCACAAAATGTTCTATCAGCACACCGCCGAGGTCATCGCCCAGCTTCATCCCGATCTCATCATCTGCACCCATCCGATCCCAAGCGCGATCGTTTCCTACCTCAAGGTGACTGCAGGGTTGAACGTTCCCCTCTGTACGCTTATTACGGATTATGATGCACACGGATCCTGGATGAGTCCCGGCGTGGACCGGTATCTCGTCTCTGCGCCGGAGGTGAAAGCCCTGCTCGTGCAGCGCGGCGTAGCCCCTTCCAAGGTGCAGGTTACGGGCATTCCCGTGCACCCGGACTTCTGGAGCAAGCAAGAGAAAACGTCCGCTCGGGAGGAATTGGGGTTAAAAGATATGCCCACCGCCCTCGTCATGGGAGGCGGCTGGGGATTATTGTTCAGTGAGGAGCTGCTGGCCAAACTGGCAGCCTGGCGCGAGAAAGTCCAGATCGTCTTCTGTATGGGCAGCAACGAGAAGCTGGCCGCAAAGCTGCGTATGCACCCGGCCCTTCAACATCCGAACATGAAGGTCATCGGATTCACGCGGGAGATCGGCAAATGGATGGATGCCTCCGATCTGCTCATCACCAAACCCGGCGGCATGACCTGCACCGAAGGAATGGCCAAAGGCATTCCGATGTTGTTCTTCGAATCGATCCCTGGCCAGGAGGAGAAAAACCGTGAATACTTCGTTCAGCGCGGCTTCGGCGTCGAGTTGGACTCACCGGAGGTGTTGGACAGCTGGTTTGCCAACATCCTGGGTCGCAATGCGGATCACGGTCGAACCGTGCTACAAGCGGCCGAGCGGCAACACAGCTATCGCCCCGACCGCTGCGCAGGAGCTGTGATCAGCCTGCTGCATCCGTCAGCCGCTCCGGCGCGCGTACGCCTGCAGATTGCCGCTTCTGCCGAACAGCGCGCCAATTAAGACAGCAGCGCCGTTCCAACCACTTCATACATCGGACGCTCGTGCATATGCGTCCGATAAATGACCAGGCGGTCAGCCGTCCAGGTCCCGAATTCCGGCAAGACCTGCAGCGCCTGCGGATCCAGCCGGGCCCCTTCCCGATACTTCCGGGCCAGCGTAATATGCGGGCTGAAGCGCCGTTCCTCCGGCACAAAGCCCAGCGCACGGTTCTCCGACGTAACCCGGCCGTGCAGACGTTCCAGCCCGGCCACCTCCCCGCGAACGCCCGCCCAAAGCACGCTGGGACTTGCCGGACGACCGAAAGTGCCGATTCCCGCCGCCTCCAAGCTCAGCGGTGCTGCTCCTTTCGCCGCTTGCTCTATTGAAGCCGTCAGATCGTCTAAACGTCCCGGAGAGGTATCTCCCAGAAACTGCACCGTGATATGATAGTCCCCGGCATGTACCCATTTCTTGAACTGCAGCCGCGCGGTTTGTTCCTTGCACCAGGCATCCAGCTTTTGTTTGATCTCCTGTGGAAGGGGCACCGCGATAAACAACCGCCATTTCTCTTCATTCCCTGACATATTTCGTCACCTTCCGTGATTTTTTTCTCTCTTTATTCATCTTTTTCGACAAAATCATGTGCGATAGATTACATCCCGCTAATTTATTCTCTATATAATGTGTCTTAGTGCTGCTGGCATATACAGTCATCAAGTGAATTGAGGGAGTTGGAACATGAGCTTTGCACAAAAAATTACTACCGTACTGATTGGACTGCTGCTCCTAGTCGGTTCGTTGATCGGGTTATTTGGCTATCAAATGACGTATCGCCAGGTGGAGAAATCCGTCGGAGTCGAGACGGTAGGCTGCGCCAACATTACGACCGGACTCGTTGCGCCGGATGCCGTTGCACGGCTTGCCGGCGGAGATCGCTCGGAGCTTGCCGAGCTCGAGAAGGGTTTAAACTGGACGGTTGAACACAAGCCGCTGTTTAAGGAAGTCTTCCTCATGTCGCTGGACGGCACCATCCTCGCCGCAGATCAGAACCTGCAGAGCCGGGGATATCAGGCCGGAGACGCTTTTTATTTCAGCGAACAGGACCGGGACATGATCCTCCAGATGAAGCATTCCGTATATACCAAGGTGTATTCTTATGACGGGGTGAAGCTGCTCAGCGGATACGGCCCGATCTACAAAGATCACGACCCCAATCAAGAAATCATCGGACTGATGGTCATCAACTTCGATGCTTCCATTATCGGGGAGAGAACCCGCGACATCCTGCTCCTGCCTTTCCTCATCGGAGCCGGCGTCCTGATCGCCGCCGTCGTCTTCGTGTACTTCTTCATCCACCGGATGATTCGTCCGCTGGAAACGTTGTCCCGCCAGGTAGAGCAGGTTGCTCACGGCGATTTGACCGTACAGACAGGTCAACTGCACAGCCAGGACGAAATCGGGAAATTAACGCGCAATTTCACGAAGATGGTTGACAACTTGCGGCAACTGATCACCGAAGTGAACGAAACCTCGATGCACGTGGCTTCTTCTTCGCAGGAACTGTCCGCCAGCGCACAGCAAACCGGAAAGGCCAGTGAGCAAACCGTAGAGATCACCTTGTCCCTTGCCGAAGGCGCCGAGCGGCAGCTTGCGACCCTGGAATCCGAATCGGCCATGCTGCGCAGCATGTCTGAACGGATCGGACAGATCGCACGCCGTGCCGAAGACGTCTCCGCGTCGGCGCAGCAGGTCTCCGCTGCATCAAACCAAGGGGGACAAGCTATTGAATCCGGCGTGGAACAGATGGCAACGATGGAAGCGAAAATCATTCAGCTTTCCGCGATCATTGAAGAGCTGGGCGGCCATACCAAAGAGGTGCAAAGCATCCTTGACATCATGGCGGACATCGCAGCCGAAACGAATCTGTTGGCGCTAAACGCTTCGATCGAAGCTGCTCGGGCCGGGGAATACGGCAGCGGATTTGCTGTCGTCGCTTCCTCGGTCCGCAAGTTGGCCGAGCGATCCGCAGCTTCGGCGCAGCAAATCGGCGAGCTTGTCACTCATATCGTGGGCCAGGTGGAGCTCACCGGCAGTGCGATGGACGAGACCGTCCGTGAAACGAAACGCGGTGCCGAGCTGGTGCGCAGCGCCGGAGCCTCCTTCGCGGACATCAAAGCCTCTGCTCAATTCACCGCTGCGTCCATTGCCGATGTGAGCGAAGGGGTTCGGCTCTTGTCGGACAACTCGCAAAGACTGGTGCAGTCGATTGACGAAATCGTCCGTTTTGCCGGCCATACGGCGCTCAGCGCACAGAATATGTCGGCGTCCTCCGAGGAACAGCTGGCCGCCATGCAAGAGGTTGACGCTTCAGCGAGCTTCCTCTCGGGGTTATCGGAGAAGCTTCATACCTTGATCGAACGCTTCAAAGTGGTTTGAAGCTGCACGCAAAAAAAGACCTTGCCCAAGCCTTATATTCGGCTTGGGCAAGGTCTTTCCTGTAACCGCCAATTTCTTATTTCCCAAGATAGGCGTTCAGCATCCAGCGATGTTTCTCCAGCGAGGAGACGATGCCGAGCAGCAGATCGCTCGTCGCTTCATCTTCCGCTCTTGCGGCTGCTTCCATGCCTTCCTTCAGCTCGCTGTCCAATTTCTCGAAATCGGCTACGATCGCTGCCACCATCTCATCGGCGGTTTCCTTGCCGCTGGCTTCGGAGATGCTGGCCAGCCCCAAGGCATCGCGCAGAGTTGCCACCGGCGTACCGCCAATGGCCAGCAGGCGTTCGGCGATATCATCGAGATATCCAGCCGCTTCATCGTAGAAAGCTTCAAATTTCTCATGAAGCGTAAAGAAATTCGGACCTTTCACGAACCAGTGGAAATTGTGCAGCTTCGTGTACATCACCGTCCAGTTTGCGATTTGCAGGTTGAGTTGTTTTTGAAGTTCTTGATCTGCTTGAGTCAGGGTTGGGTTTGCCATGTTTCATTCCTCCATTCACCATATCAAAATTTTGAAGAAGCGGTCTGTCTAGTGCTTCCTGTACGAATTGTCTTAAATTTAGACTAAATCTAAATCTTGTTTATATCATACCACTTCACTTTCAGAGATGCAACCATTTGCTTCATGAACATCACATGAATATCCAACAAATCATCAGGTCTATTCTGCACCTCTTCCGTCCTCCATATGCAAAGGAACCGACCCGGATCAAATCCTCCGGATCGGTTCCTTTCGCTTTCTACCGCTCGCCGCGGAGAAGCAGCTTAAACTGCTCCAGGCTGCGTTCCATTTGCCGAATGCCGTCCTCAACCATCTTGCGATCCACGGCATTCTCCAGATCAAACTGCGGCTTGCGAACGGCCATGGCCTTCTTCTCTTCTTCCCAATAGGCTTGCCGGCGCTGGATCTCTTTATATTTGTCCAGCAAATCGGTAATGATATCGTAGAAGCGCTCGTAATCGACGATAATGTCGTCCAGGAACCGGTCGACTTCTTCCTTATCGTAGCCCCGCATTTTCGCGTCAAAATCTTTTTCGTGAATGGAGAGCGCATCCAGCTTGATCCCTAACTGCCGAAACAGGTTTTTCTGATCTTCCAGCTTGCGCGCATAATCGTCTTGCATATCCAAATCCCTCCGTGTACCTGCCTATAAAGGTGATAAAGCGTATTTTACCTGCAAAAGCATTCGTATCTTCTATAATGTACCACATTATTGGCCTTACGTTCATCTTCACGGTATGCAGCGGGTGATACAAGTATTCGACATTGTCCGAATTTCTTTTTATAATAGTCCTTAGCCTGAGTCTAACATCTGGTGGTGAATAGCGATTTTATACTTATTAACTTTTCTGTTATCGTTTCTGATCGTGTATGTTCTGATTCCTCCGCTCGGCAAGCTGGCCTTTCGCCTTGACTTCGTGGACAAACCCCGTGCAGACGTCGAGCGCAAAATCCATCGTCAGCCGATCCCGCTGACGGCAAGCTATGCGATATTCGCCGGGTTCTTCATCTCGTATCTGCTGTTTACGCGCAACTTCTCCTGGGAGACGGGCGCGTTGTTTGCCGGCGGCGTGCTGCTGCTGGCCATCGGAACGATCGATGACTGGTACAAAACAAAAGGCAAAGACTTTCCGGCCCTGCCGAAGATGATCGTTCAGGTATCCGCTGCCGTCCTGGTCTATGCGGCAGGCATCACCTTTAGCGGCTTCGTCAACCCGTTCAGCGGCGACTACGTCCTGCTGCCGGAGTGGCTCCAGTTCGTATTAACGATCCTGTGGATCTTTGGCGTCACCACGGTGATCAACTTCTCGGACGGATTGGACGGATTGGCCGGGGGATTGTCCGCCATCTCGGCGGTAACGTTGTTTGTGGTAGCGTTAACTAAAGGGCAAACCAACTCCGCGATGCTGTCGATCGCCCTGATCGGGGTGACGCTCGCGTATCTGCGGTACAACAAGCCGCCGGCCAAGGTATTTATGGGCGATGCCGGGGCAACGTTCCTTGGGTTTATGCTGGCGGTGATCGCATTGGACGGTGCTTTCAAGCAAGCGACGGTCTTGTCTCTGTTTATCCCGGTGCTTGCCCTTGGCGTCCCGATTTTTGACAACCTGTTTGTCGTCATCAAGCGGATGCTTCAAGGGAAATCGCCTTACGTGGCCGATGCCAGCCAAGTCCACTACCGGTTGCTTCGGGCAGGCTTGAATCAGAAGCAGGTTGTGATGTTCCTGTACCTGATCAGTACTTGTCTGGGGCTATCGTCCATTATTCTTCTGCTGCTTTCGGTCTAGCGAAACGGCGATCCCGATGTTTAAATCGAAAAAGCGCGTGCTCCGAATTCCCGGAAGCCCGCGCTTTTTTTATGGCAGCGATTAACATCGCAAGAAAAAAAAAGACCCCCGAAGGCGTCTTGTCTACTGGCATCAGGAAGATTTATTCGTTTCAGCGGAGGGTTGGATTTCCGCCGCCTGCGGCTTCTCGTCTTCGAGGATATCCCCGCGCGCGCCTCTCTTAAATTCCTTGAGCATCGTGCCGAAACTGCGCCCCAGTTCCGGAAGCTTGCTGGGACCAAATAGCAAAAGCGCCGCGATCACGAGAAGCAGCAGATGAGACGGACGCAACAAGTTTTCAAGCACATTTATCACTCCCAAACATTATCTTTGTGGTCATTATACTACTTTATTGGATGTAATGGAAACCCTTTATCGGCAGCTCCGGTTTTCCTGCGGACAAGATGACGGCTTGCCCCATAAACCAATTCCATCTTCTGGGCATATGCTGTGTCATCATGGATTACAAAGGAGCGAACATCATGGGTTCTTACAGTCTGTTGGCTGTCATCGCCATTGGACTCGCGTCCAACCTGGATAATGCGGGAGTCGGCATTGCTTACGGGGTACGAAAAATCCGCATTCCATGGTACTCCAATCTGGCCATCGCCGCCATTTCTTTTTTGGCCACTCTGGTGTCGGGGTTATTCGGAAGCTGGTTATCCTCCTGGATCCATCCGTGGATCGGGCAGTTGCTGGGGACGGTTGTGATCGTTGGGGTAGGCGTATGGGTGCTGTTGCAGCCGTTTCTGGAGAAGAAGATGGTGCCGGTCGAGGAGGAGGAGGCGAATCCCTTAACCCGCCTGCTGCGCAACCCGGAAGAGGCGGATAAGGACAGCTCCAAATCCATCAGTTTGGGGGAATCGATCTTGCTGGGAATCGCCTTGGCCATGAATGCGCTGGCCGGGGGCTTTAACGCAGGAATCACCCAGCTCAACGTCTGGTATACCTCGTTATCTGTTGGTTTGTTCAGCTATCTTCTGCTGGCCGCATGCGCCGGGTTTGGCGAGAAGGTTGCCGCGGAGAAATTCGGAAATCACGCCACCGTCGTCTCCGGGTTGCTGTTGATTCTAATCGGCATTCATCAGCTCTTCTAGCTGATCCTTCAGAATTTCAATGAGCCTCTTTCTTCAAGAAAGGGGCTCATTACTCTTAAACTACCTTATCCCCAAAATCTCCTATATAATGAAAATGAGGTTTCCTAGGATAAGGGGGGTCATTTTTGTGAACTGGTTCACAAGTTTTGAACAAGATTTAGAGATCGCTTTCGACGAGGCGGAAAGTATTTTATCGGGATTGCCGGAGACGTTTCGGGATCAAGCCATCACCTATCTTGGCAGATTTCACGCGCTGAAAAGGGGCGGCTCCCAAAACTACATTAGCTATCTGTTACCTTTCTGGCTCCAGGAGGCTGCCAGCGTCAAATCAGAAGACAGCCGACGGCTGACCGTAGCCATGATTTTCGCCATGATGTATTACCATTTAATCGACGAAGTGATGGACGATCCGCAGGCGGATGATAAACGGAAGCTGCCGCTGGCGAATTTGTTATTACTTGAATTTGGACAAATCTATCGGAGTTATTATCCCGTTTCCTCCCCGTTTTGGACTTATTACCGAAAATATACCTCGGAGTGGGCAGAGGCGGTCGCGCTGGAGAACAGAAGCGATTTCTTTCGGGACAACCCCGTTCGGATCGCCCATAAGGCTTCCCCGGTAAAACTGTCGGTTGCCGGCATGCTGCTGCTGACTGGCCAGGATCGGCGAATCTCCGCAATTGAGGCCGCCGTGGACGCGGTGCTGGTTACGCTACAAATGCTGGATGATTGGGAGGACTGGGAGAAGGATCTTCGGGAAGGCAGTTACAACTCTCTGATTTCCGCCGTGCAACAAGAGATGCAGATTCTTCCGGACCGCAGGCCAACCTCGGAGGAAATCAAACACGCGTTATATGTTCGGGACATCCTATTCACCTTTGCAGAACAAACGGATCACAACGCCGCCGTCTTGAACGCTAACGCTCCCGATCTTCCCCATTTACGGGAATTTCACGAGTACCTACGGCAAAATCTAGTGGAAGGGGCGCAAAGTCTGCGGGAAGAACGAAATTTATTGGTTCATGGCGGACTGACGTATTGGCTGTCGAAAAATATGAACCTCTCCTAGCGCTTTGTCGAATTCCATGTTATAGTAATAAGGAAAATATAACTATTTTTATAGGAAAGGGTGATCTTAGTGACAACAGGAGCTCTCCTTCAATCGCAAGTCGTCGAGAAAGCATGGCAAGACCCCAGCTTCAAAGCGAAACTGCTTGCCGATCCGAAAGCCGCAATCCAGGAGGCACTGGGTGTAATTCTCCCGGATCACATCAAAATCAAAACCATCGAAGAAAGCTCTGACGAGTTTTACGTTGTACTGCCACCGAAGCCGGAAAACGTGGTAAAGAGCGAAATCAAACCGGCTGGGATTTGGGAATAACCCTGAATTAATCAACTAGGGCATTTCTCGATCGGGCAATGCCAAACCGAGTAGGGACCGAATGTTTATCCTGTTGCATAATCCTCTCGATTCACGGAGGGAAACCGGATAACTACTTCGGTCCCTGTTCCTTTTTTGCTGGTGAAGTTAATTTCCCCGTTCATCACCTCGATAATCCGAAACGTCACCATCAACCCCAAGCCGGTCCCTTTCGTTTTGTTGGAGAAATAGGGTTCGCCCAATCTGGCTAACACTTTCTCGTCCATCCCTTCCCCGTTATCCTTGATATGGATTACCACTTGATCTTCCTCTTCATAACCCCAGATCTGAATATCACCTTCGCCGTTCAGCGCTTCGATACTATTCTTGATAATGTTGATGAAGGCTTGCTTGAATTTGGACGAATTGCCCTTTACATAAAGATTTTTAGGGATATGGACAGAAATTTTGCCTCCCTGCAAATTGGCGAGCGGAATCAAAATGCCTTCGATATGAACAAATTCATCCAGGACATTCAGCGACGTTACCTTGCCGCCTTCAGGTTTGGCAAAGGTAAGGAAATCGGTAATGATCGCCGAGGCGCGATCGAGTTCTTCCAAGGCCATACTTAAATAGACTTTATCGGAGTGCTGCTGCTTCTCGACCAGCAGTTGCAGAAATCCGCGAGTGACCTGCAGCGGGTTCCGAACTTCATGGGCCACGGAAGCGGCCAACTCGCTAATAATCTCCATCTTCTCCGAACGCTGCAGCTCATTGTTAAACATCTCCAATTGCTTGGAGTACTCCACCACCTGCTCATGGTTTTCAGCAAATCTTCGACCTAAGATGATAATCAGCGACGTCATGAAGCAGACAACGCCTATTTTCCATAAAAACAATTTGTAGTATCCGTCGTTGTAGTAATACCAGATTAGTTCACCTGCACAGAGCAGCGTAAAAGATAAAACTCCCACAAAAAAGATGAACGCCTCTTTATTCCCCTTCATCATATACATTGTCAGAATACAGATCAGAATAAGGAACTGAGTAATAATGACGTATCCTGCAAATTGAGTGGTAATGAGCGAGTAAATTTTATAGAAGCGATTGGCCGATAGCTCATTGATAAATAGAATAAGTAAGCAAAGAGTGGAATAACCAACCAAAATTTTCCGCGACCATCGAATCAAATCAAAATAGCCGGGACCAAATATCTTTTCAAAGAAAAAGATAAACGAAGGGAGCAGAATAAACAACGCAACGTCAAAAAGCACCACCAAAATCCTGCCCGCCGACGTATAGTCGAACAGCCAGAAAACAAAAGGTGAATACGTCAGAACCAGCAAGCCGCTGGAAAAAATAACTGCGCAGAGCGAAAACCACATCGGCATATTTACATATTTCAAAAATACAGAACAGAAGAGCATGATGACAGCGATAAAAATAAGCGTACTGCCTAGAATTAGATCCGTGATATTTTCTCGAATAAAGTCTTTCATTAAACCTTGATAATCACCGATTTTGATCGTATCGAAAATCCCAATTTTGTTGTTTGCCGAAACTCCGATATATACCGTTTGCTTGGATTCTTCTGCACTGATCGGGACCAAAAGGCTGTTGAGATTGTAATTGAACTTTCGATGGGATTCGTAAACTTGAACACCATCAATATTTACTGCAATGTGTTTGCCATATATCTTTTCGATCAATAGAACCTGAGAATTGCCTGTCAGTTCAGGGAGCTGAATCTTGATCCATTGGGACATTCCCGCATGCGGCATTACCGGGATATCCTCGCCAACTTCCACATCGATCCATCCATCCAATTTTTCAAGCCATTCTTTACTGGGTTGCGGATTGAGTTCATCTGTCCAAGCGATTTGCCAATGATTGATCCGAAGGCTATCCGAACCTTTAGGGGTTGAATTTTTGAATATAAAACCGTAAAGAACTACTATTATTACTACGAAAAAAATGACAAACCCTTTAACCAAAGCCTTCATACAGCACCTCTGCAGATATTATGGAGTGTAAACCCGGTTGATGCCTTCAAGTATATACACCATGATTATTAGGCTACCTAGTAGCATTCGATGCAATCACCGCGAAAACCTTCAATTTATGGAAATAGTGATAAATATTTTTAGGATTCAAGCACCACAGTTATTTTACCGTTTATATGTTGTTTTATCTATGAATAGTTTGCATTTCTATCAAAAAAAACCGCAAGGGCTTCCCCCTGCGGTTCAACTTGGATTATGATCTTGCCATCCTGGATTAGGAAAATTTAGATAGGAAAAGAGAGTTGCTCGATCTCCGGTGTCACTTCCAGCGCCGAAACCGGGCGGGCCGGCTGGGGAACGTTCCTCGGAATTGGGACAGCCTGGCTGCGATCGGCCTCCGCCTCCCAAGTCGGAGCGGAACCGGTGAGCCGGTATTTGGCCAGCAGTTCGCTTGCCAGGCGCTGGAACGCCTCGCGGTAGCCGTGATCGGCATAGGCGCCGCCGGCATACAGGGCCCGATATTTCGGGACCAGCCCGGGAGCATGCTCCTGCAGCGTGCGCAGAAACACCGTCTTCACGTCCGGGGACAGGCGCAGCAGCGAGATCATGGCAAACCGGGCGCCGCTATCCTTGGCGGCCTGCAACAGCGCGTCCAGGACTTCCTCCGAGTCGGTCAGGTAAGGCAACACCGGCGCGGCGAACATGCCGGCGCGAATTCCGTGATCCGCCAGATAACTCACGGTTTCAAGCCGTTTGGACGGATGCGGCGAAGCCGGTTCCAGCTTGCGGATAAGCTCCGCATCCAGCGTATTGATGCTGACGTTCACGGTCACATCCCGCATTTCGCGCAGGATATCCAGATCGCGCATCACAAGCGGAGAACGCGTGGTCACGCTGGTGCTGATCCGGTATTTGGCCAACAGCTTGAGGCATTCCCGCGTCAACTGCTCTTTCGCTTCTGCCGGCTGGTACGGGTCCGTCGCCGTGCCGATCGCCACGCGGCCGACATGCCGGCTGACCGCCTCGATATCGAAAGCGTATTTCCTCGCCAAGGCAGAGAGCTGCTTCTCCAGCGCTTCGGCGGCATTTTCCTTAACGGAGATCCGATATTGAAACTCGTCTTCGGCGCTTTTCCCGAGAAACGTCTGAAACGCCCGCGCATAACAGAACCGGCATCCATGCCCGCAGCCCCGGTAAGGATTGATCGACCATTCAAACGGCATCGTCTCTTCCTTCACCCGATTTAATGCCGCTTTGGTGCGGACTCGTTCGAAACGGGTTTCCGGCACGCTCTTCCCTCCTCTGCAGGGCCATAACCCAAGAACTGAATTTGGCACCTATTATACCAAACATACGTTCTTATTCAAAGAAGAAAATGCTGGTTTAAACTCCCTCTGAAGGTTGTCTCGAATCGGTTTGCACGACCGAAGCCGCCGCTGCTCCCCGCCACACTATTCTCCCCAATCCGAGAACCGCGAGCCCGAGTGCCGCGATAATGCTTCCTAAATGAACGAACGTGACGCCGGGGCCGATCCGTTCCACCAGAAGTCCTCCAAGCAGCGGGGCGACGAGCATCACCATCCCCAATAAGGAGGTTTGGATGCCAAAGACGCGGCCGACCATCTCCGGCGGTGTTTCTTTCTGCAGACAATAATTGAATGTGACAATCACCAATCCATTGCCAACGCCTAATCCGAACCCCAGCAACAGGATCGGTACTGCCGTAACCCCCGAGGGAAGCAAACCCAGGCCGCCAACCGCGCTGCCAATCAACCCGTATCCGACCCCGAATTTCCAGACGTATCCCGCCTTCTCCCCATTCCAGCGGCTTAATGCCGCAATAACCAGAACGGCTCCCACACCGGCCGCCGTAACCATCCAGCTAAGATAGGATTCCTGATGCGGAGCGATTTCCCGGAACAGACTGGTGAATTGAAAATCAATCATCTGAATGGCCAGTGTCGCGATAAAACCTAACAGCAGCGTTGCCAGCAGCAGCCGGGTTCTCACCATAAAACGCAAACCTTCGATCCACATGGTGCGCAAGGACGTTGGGACGGCGGCTTCCGGTGCGGCAGTGGAAGGATCGGTCGGACGGAGGCCCGAATTCCCGCCATCGACCTCCGCTTTTTGAACCGTGAGCAAGATCAGCAAAGAAACCGCGCGAAAGCAGGCATTCAGCAAGATGCACCATTCCGGGGACAACAGGGCCAGCGCAAAGCCGCCCAGCAGCGGACCGGCAATTTTGGAGCCCTGATTGACAAAGCCATTCAGCGAGGTGGCTTGAAACAGCTGGTCTTCCCTAACGATGCTGCGCGTCAACGATTGCTGCGCGGGAATCGTGAAGGTGGATAGGGTGGCGCGCAGCGTCAATACCGGAAGCAGCCAGAACATATTCGGAACCAGCAGAATCAGCAAGGTCAATGCTGCCGTCAGCAAATCGCAAATACGCATCAGCGTCAACCGGTTGATTCGGTCGGCGACTACGCCGGCAAGGGAACCGAGCAGAACGCCCGGCAAGGCATTGGTCACGGGAATCAACGCCAGCATAAGTGGACCGGCTTCCCAACGGTAGCCCACCAAGACCTGGATGGCCAGCATATCAAACCAATCGCCGAATGACGCCGCCGTATAAGCGGTGTATACGCGAGTGAAAATTTTGTTGCGAAGCAGGCCGCCTGGCCCGGCTAGTCCATTCCCCGTCATTCTAATTCCTCCATACGAACCTAGTTTCGAAACGCTAAGCTCAATGTAACGGAGGAATGTCAGAGGATGATCAGAGCGGTCTTTCAGAACGCTCCAATTCGCCGCGAATGACAGCCTCAAGGTCGCCCGCCAACCGGTCTGCGCCAACTCGGTCCAGCTCCGCTTGGAATAAGGCCTCATATTTCCGATGCAACGCCGATGGGGGCGGGAACATCGCAAAATAATGAACGATCCGGTACAGAGAGAGCAATCGGAGCGGCACGAAGCCAGACTGTTCCAACACCGACAGCCCCTCATCCAGTAGCTTTTCCGCGATCGCGCTGTCCTCTCGCCTCAGCATCCACAACCCTTTAACCACTTTATATCCGCCGATCTCCCTTAAAAAAGGCTTGTCGGTTAACATTCCGTCTTCGATGTCATGCGCCAGCTTCTCGAGCTTGCGCTCCGGCGAGCGGGCCACCAGATGGGCCAGCAACTCGGCGATGGCGGTTTGCGGGATGAAATTATCGTAATTCAGCTCGTCGATCACGCGATAACTGAAGCGCAGGCGATCCAACGACTTAGCCGGTTCGCCGGCAAGAGTATAGATATCCAGGATCGTCAGAATCTCCATCTCCTGGTGCTGAAAGGGCGACAGCAGTTCCTGGGCGAGCATGCGCTCGCATACCGGCAAGGCCTGCCCGGGGTTTACCGACAGGCAGAAGAACAGCATCAGGTAGTAGAGCCGATCCCGCAACGGCGCCTCGCTCTGATTCAACAGCCAATCCAGGTCGCCTTGCACGAAATGAATATATACCGCATAAAACGGGTCCAGTTTATAGCCAAGCACGTCCTGCTGGCGCGCGAGGGCCAACATCGACCGGCCTTGGCCGTAGAGTTGATATTTACCGAAGATCGCGCGCATCGTTTCATGCAGCTCCGGATCCGCCAAGGTCGGGATGGCTCCTTCCGGATTATGGGGGGCCGGCAAAATCAGGCTGTAACCTAGTCCCCGAATCGTCCGGATTTCCAGCCCGGCGATAGAATTTAGCTTTTTGCGAAGCCGATAGATATGGTCGTCCACCGTGCGTTCGACCGGATATTCCAGCGGCCACACGCGGTCCAGCAATTGCTCGCGGCTAAAGGTCCTGCCGGCGTTGCGGTACAGGAATTGAAATAGAGCGAACTCCTTCGGCAACAGCTCCACCGTGAGGCCTTCTGCGGTCACTTCATACCGTTCGCCATTGATTTCCAGATGCATCGGTGTTCCTTCCTTCCCCGCGAATGATTTCTAATTATAACATCGATGCGCTTAAAAAAAAGGCTCCGAACAAGCGCGGCATCGCTGCCCGCGCCTATCCGAAGTCTCACTTGGAAAATGGGACGTCTTATCGACGTGAATTCTATTCTCCGTCAGGCCAATTCCGCTTCAATCCGCCGCACCGCACCGCTGCGGATCTCCTCGGCCAGGTCGCCGTCGAGGACGGAGCCGTCAACCACAAGGTTCGTGCCATCCTGCTTCTGCACCAGCAACCGGCGGATCGCCGCCGCACCGGGGCCGTAGGTATCCTTCTTCTGCGGATTCCGGTAGACGACTTCCGTCGTTCCCAGGAAACGGAACGACACCTCGCCCTGCTCATCGAAGAGCCATCCCGGCAGGAGCGGTTGGAGCGCCAGCCGAAGCCGGCCTGCGTGCAGGCGGAATACCCGCTTCCCGGCCATCATCGTCATCCACATACTGAGGAATTCGGCGGTTGATCCGCTGAGACGGGCGACATAACCGCGCCCATGGGTATCCGGGTCCGGATTGACGCTCGTAGCGATGAACGACGAATTCTCCAGCGTGCTGCGGCCATACACGGCCGGATCGAGGAACGGAATCAACGAGGTTCGAAGCTCGGCGAAGAACTCCTCGGTGAGGCCGCTTTTGAGCAGCGCCAGCAGGTATTTGTAGCTCATATGCAAGAATACCGATTCCCGTTCCAGCCACCCCGGCGTAAAGGCGCGGATTCGGCCGATCTCGTGGGTCTCCGCGTCCAGGCTGACCGAGGTTTTGTACATTTGAAGCCGAGCGTCGAACAGGTCGCTGTTGCGGATCTGCTCGTAGGTTCGTTTGGCTTCCTCCCGGTCCTCCACCGTCTTCAACCAACGCGCCGGGCCTTCCAGGAAATGCGGCAGCGGACGAACGGCAAACTTCTTCACGACCGCCTTCGGCAGCCCGTAACCGCTGATGACCGGCTTGCCTTGGGCGTCAGTCACCGGTTCAAATTCCACCGCTTCGAAGGCGAAATACGTCGGCGTCACACCGTTGCCCAGCCTGATCGCTTCCTGAATGCCCCGCTCGATTTGCTCCAGCATGCGTGTCGCCAGCTTGCCGACCGCACTAAGCTCCAGCGCGGTTTCCGTCCCGCTGATCCCGAACCGAATGGCTTCCCGGTACCGCTCACGCGCGGCTGCCACCTGATCCCAGTAGGCGAACGGCTCCAGCTTCCCGGCTAACCGCGCTTCCAACAGCTCCCCTACTTCGCTGAGCAGGACGGCGATTTCCTCCGGCACGGACACGGACACGGCCCGGCCTTCGGCAGCGGCTTCCGCACAAGCTTCCTCGACGAATCGCAGCAGCCGCTTCAACTCGAACGTCTCGCTCATGCCCGAGCCAAACAACCCGGGCAATCCGTTCATCGCATCGTTCCAGCCCGGTTTGTTCGCTTCCATCTCCACGCCCATGCCAAACGGATCCAGGGTGGCGAACTTGACCAGACCCAGCGAGAGCAGCTTGACGAATAAGGTCGTCCGGTAGATTTCTCCGCTGCCATGTCCCGTTTTCAGCCAGTGGGTGCTCTTCAGCGTCAGCCCTTGCTTCGCCATCTTCTCTTCGTCATGAATCAGCGCGCCGTATTGACGAACCTGTCCGCCGCTGATCACGTATTTCTCGCTGCGCGGCAGCACGCGGGCCGGACTGTCGAAGTACGTATACTCCCGCTCTCCATACAGCAACTGTTCCTTGCGATCCGGGAAAATATCCAGATAGCTGTCGATCAAGTCCATATTGTACGTCCAGTGATCCGACCAGTACCCTTCCCCGAAAGAAGCTTCGATTTGCTGCTCGGCGAGCGACAGCACGCCGATCAACAGCTCGTTCTCCTCCACAAGAAGCTGAACGCCGCGGTGGATCACCAGCGAGATCAATTTCCCCGGGGTAAAAGAACCCAGACACTGTGCAGCGAGCTCCTCCCGATGATCCGCCACCGCCTTCTGCAGGAAAGCGGACAACTCGCCGGCCCGCTCCGCTGGAACGCGGAAGGTCGTGCCCTCTACGCCGAGCGGATTGTAGCCGTCGGCTTGAATCAGGCTGAAGAACGTGCGGATATTAAACGTTCCAACCCGCGGGTTGAAATAGATGTCGCTGCGCCGGTTTTGGTTGGCATCCCGGAAGTTGCCGTTGCCCTGCGAATAAAACTCCGGGGCGATGGAGAAGAAATTGTAATCCCGCTCCAGATCCCCGTGCTTCCGGGAATAGAGATGGACGACGAACCCTTCCCGGCCGTTCTCGAAAATAAACGGATATCCGCCGCGCAGGAAATTGTCCAGATAACTTTGGCGGCAATAAGCGTCAAACAGCGGCAGCGCCGTTCTCGTGGCGATGTCTGCGGTCAGTTCCTCGGTCAGTTGACCGGCTTCCGCGTGCTTGCGGGCAATATAGGCCGGGCTGGCGATCTCGGCCGCTTTGCGGTTCAGCCGCTCCACGCTGTCGATATGCCCGATCAACGTGAAGATGCGGCGGCTTTCCCCCGGAGCCAGCTCGGTCGCCAGAGCCGAAAATCCGCAAGGAACCTTATTGGTGCAATATTGAGGTTCAGCAGTCAGCGCCGACAGCAGATGCTCGGCGAAACGATCGGGATAAGCCAATGACGTGTTATCGCCAAAAATAACCGCAAAGTCGGCGATCGTCTTCAGCAGGTTGCCGTCTTCGCCGAAGGACAAATAGAAATGGCCGCTTTGCACCTCGCTGACTTCAGCTTCATCGTGAGTGCTGGAGCGAACCCGGTAGAACGGGATCCCCTGCTCCGCATTTTCGACTTCCATCCAGCTGCGCAGGAGGTTGCCGATTTCCTTATAGCCGGCGTTCTCCACCCCGTACGGAAGAATCTCCGGCATGCCGTCCAATATCTCCAACTGTATTGGAGCTCCGGAAATATTCGTGATCTCCACCTGGCGTACCAGGGCTGCGTAGTCGTCGTTGGGGACTTGAAAATAACTCACCTTCACCCGAAGCCCCTGCGCTTCGTTGGTTTCCTCGATCGTCAGCTCGTTGGCCAGAATGTTCATGCGGCGAGCGGCGGATGGATCGGGGAAGGCGCTTTGAAAGGGCTCATAAATCCCGGTTCTCCCCGCAGCTTTGATAAACGTCCGGAAGCCTTTCATCGCAACCGATTGGTACGTAATGCTGGCAGGGGAGAATTCCATGATCGGGCTGTTCTTGTCCCGAATCCCAAAGCTGCTAACCGCCTGCCCCCGGTTAACGTAAAACGTCCACATCGGAATCCCCTTCAAACCGGCGAGACCGGGGAGGAAGCTCGAGAACGGCTTCGCCCGGTCAAATTGTTCAATGACGAACGCATTTTCCTCAAAAGCATAATTAGGCATAAGTCCTATCCCTCCGTTAAGTAAAAGTGATGATCAGGCTTGGATGATATAGGTCGCGATCGAATGGGCCGGCAGCGTTTCGCTTGCGGCTTCACCGCCCAGTTCCAAAACAAACGGCTGCGCTTCGTCGCTTTCATTTTGCACAACCACTGCGAAGCTGCCGTTCGGATTGCGGAACGCCGCAGCCAGCAAGGATGGAATTTCAGTATCCAGTCCGATGCGAACAGCCCCAGGTTGGATGTATTTGCTAAAATGACCGATGTAGTAATAAGAGCTGTTGTAATGAAGCGTATCGGTAGTTGTATCCGCGATGATCGGAGCGTCGCACAGGTTGCCCACATGGTTCGGGCCGCCCGTTTCGTCCAGCACCAGATTCCAATCCAGGAAGCCTTCGTTCCAATTGTTCAAGTCGCCGAGGATATTGCGTCCGTAACGCTCGCCGGTAAACCATTCGCCCAGCTTCACGCCGCCCTCCTGGCAGCCTTCCGTAAACAGGAGATGCTTGTCGGGGAACAGCTCATGGACTTTGCCGACGTTCTCGAACGCTTCGCTGACGTACCAGTGGAAGCCGGTGCCCCAAACGTATTTGGCCGCTTCAGGATCGCTCAGCACGGCGGAAGCCCGTTCGATCATAATGTCCCGATTATGGTCCCAGATCAGGAGCTCCACGTCCGCCAGCCCTTCCCGGTGCATCACCGGCCCCAGATAATCACGTACGAAATCGCGTTCCTCCTCACCGCTGTAAATGCAGGAATCCCAAGTTTGAACCGCCGCCGGCTCGTTTTGCACCGTGATGCCCCAGATCGGAATTCCCGCTTCGCGGTAAGCTTTAATAAATTTCGTGTAGTAGCGCGCCCAGACCTCGCGGTATTCCGGCTTCAGTTGGCCGCCGTGGTTCATATCCCCGTTCGTCTTCATCCAGGCCGGAGGGCTCCAAGGAGAGGCCAGCATAGTGATGTCCTTCCCGGCAACTTTGGCCGCATCGTGAACGAGCGGGATCACCCACTTGTGATCGCGAGAAATATCGAACGTATTCAATTCAACGTCGCCGTCCTCGATATACGTGTAGTTCTCCAGCGCGAAGTCGCAGCTGTGGATGTGCACGCGGCCTAACGTATAGCCCAGCCCTTCTTGCGGGTCGAAGTACCGGCGAATCACTTCATCCCGCTTCTGCGGGCTGATCCGGGACAACGTATAGGCAGCGGCTTCCGTAAAGGCGCCGCCGAACCCCATCACGGTCTGGTAGATTTGTTCCGGCACCAGTGTCAATCTCCGCCCCGCGCCGGCGCCACCGCCGGATTGCACTGCCACTTCCCCTTGCGGCTGCAGGCGGTCTGCAGAATCACGCGAAGTAAGCACCTTTAACCATTTTGCCATCGTAAATCCTCTCCTTGGTTTCATTTTGACTTCCTGGAATCGATTACATTTCATGCAGGCTTAGCGCCGCCGGCAGCGGACGCCGGGACTTCAAATTCATAAGAACGACGGGCATCGAAACCGGTTTCGGTCTCTTGCAAAAAAATAGAGGCCTTCGCGGCCTACAGCGATCGGCAAGAATCGCGAATGACCAGCTCCACCGGGATTACGCCCTGTTGCACGTCTTCCCCGCCTTCTATCGAATAGATTAACATGTCGGCTGCCCGGCTGCCAAGTACATATGTGTTTTGGCGTACTGTCGTTAAGGCGGGCGTTAGAAATTTCGCCATTTCTATATCATCGAACCCGATCAGCGAGATGTCTTCGGGGACGCGCAGCCCGTGGCGCTTCATCGCCATCATAGCTCCAACCGCCAGGTTGTCGCCGGCTGCGAATACGGCCGTAGGCAGCTCGTCCGCTCTCATCAACGCTTCCATCGCTTTGCTCCCGCTCTCCACGGTATAATCGTAGCTGCCCTGCACGACATGCTGCGGGTTGATCGGGAGTCCCAGCTCTTGCATCGCTTGCTTATACCCGCTCAAACGCTGCTCGCCCGCAAAGGTTGGGCCGCCGCCAATGTGCGCAATTTTCCGGTGGCCGAGGGAATGCAAATAAGCCACCGCTTGCCGGACGCCTTCCGCATTGTCCGAATAGATGGTGCTCTTCAGACGGGATTCCTGGTCCAGCAGGACACAAGGGATGTCGGAATTCAGCAACTCCTGGTAATAAGGATCGGATGCATCCGGCAGGACCACCACAACGCCGTCGATGCCGCGGATTTTGCAATGTTCCAGATAACTGCTTCGCTTGCCTCCGATATCCTTGGACAGAAACATCAAGTCATACCCCTTGGAAGTGGCAACCTGCTTGAAGCCCTCGATAACGCCGCCGAAGTAGGGATGGAGAATCCCTGCGCCGGAGGCTTCGATGTACAGCACGCCGATCGTCCACGAGCGTTTCGTTGTCAATGAGCGCGCATGAGCGTTAGGCACATAGCCGAGTTGGTCGGCTGCGTCCAGGATTTTACGGCGTGTTTTCTCACTGACGTCGGAGTATCCGTTAAATACCTTCGATACCGTCGTTGGCGAAAAGCCGGTGATTTGCGCAATATCATAGATCGTGATCAAGCTCTCATCTCCTCTGCCCGGGTCCAAACCAGCTCGTACCGGGATTCACAGGCCATTGTAGCCGCAGGTGTGCCGGAAGTCAACCCGGATTTCCCTGACTCATTTGGGGTAAACTTTTGAAGAATCATGATGATGAAGTGGAAAGGAGCCGTCGAACCATGGATGGATATGATGACAAAACCTCCGCGGACTTCGAATATGAGCGGTACGAGCTGCTCAAGGAATATCGGAGCGAGAACGATATCCCCGCGGATGACCTGCTGCCTCATGATACCCGAGTCGCCCAGGGCATCAGCGAAGAAGACGCCCCGTTAATGGACCCGGAAGATCCGTTCCCCGATGTGCCGGATGCAGACGCTATTCAGAAGGACAGCCCGATCGATCCGGTTGCCCCCGATCCGGATGCCATGCACGGTACCGATTTGCTGAACGGCTTTGACGGCGACGAAACCGAATAAACCCTACGAAAAGAAGCCTTCCGCACCGTACGGAAGGCTTCTGAATCTCACGGCTAGTCAAGGTCTGCGGCCCGGTACACCCGGTTACGGCCTTTCTCCTTTGCTTGATAAAGCGCCTGATCCGCCTTAACGAACAGCTCCTCTTCATCAATGTTCGGGTAAGTGGCGCTTCCCGCGGAAATCGTCAACTTCAGCTCCTCCCCATCCGGCAGCACGAAGGTATGATTCTCCACGTTGCTGCGCAGCCGTTCGGCGACCACCTTAATCTGTTCGGCATCGCAATGGTCAACCAGGATCACGAACTCCTCGCCGCCCTTGCGGGCGATATGATCCCGGGGACGGAACGTCTCCCTCATCACATCGGCGATCTGCAGCAGCACGGCATCTCCTGCCGGATGGCCGTATTGATCGTTCACCCGCTTAAAATGGTCGATATCAACGATCAGCAAAGTGAAAGGAATGTTGTTGCGCTGGGCGGCGGCGACCTTGTGCTCCATCTTCATCTCGAACGCCCGGGAATTGTACAGGCTCGTTAAGAAATCGCGGTTCGCCGCCTCTCTCATGGTACGAATGGAATCGTCCTTGTTGCGTAAATAGTCCAGCATGGAAAACGTAAATAACCCGGCGCAAATCAGCAAAGGAAGATATAAACCGATCTCCTTGAAGGGACGGCCGTCGCTCAGAATCGTCATCATCACCGACGTACTCGCGGCGCAGAGCGTAAACACGAGGACCAGGCGTGGAACCGTTGTTTTTCGCCTGCGCAGGAGCAAGAACCCGATCAAGAGCGTCACGGGGCCATTCACTGCGGCGATCGCCGAATAAATGCCGAAGCCATGCAGAAATAACATCCGGTAGAGTGCGATCAATAAAGTAGTAACGGTCCCTGAAATGCCGCCGCCCAGGTAGACCGAAATCAGGATAGGCAGCTGCCTGAAATCGGCCACAGCATGCCCCGAAACCGGAAAAGTGTAATACATCAGAATAATACCTAACAACCCCAGAGCGCCGCCCAACAGGAGCCGGGAACCTAACGCCTTCTCCACTCGATCCGGTATTTTGTCTCTAATCATATATCCCAAAAAAATCGCAGTCGTTAGCAGCGTAAAATTGTTAAATAAGCTTTGCAGCATCCCATGTTCCTCTCTGATGTAAGGTGCATTGGTGAATAGGGATAGCATAACATATTATATGGAAAATAATAAGATTTTTTTGCTATATTTCGATTATATTCGACAATATATGACATATCTAGTCGAGTCCATTTCTCTGCGCGGATCAGCGTGATATAATGGCGTCAGATGCTTGAAAGGGTGACGGTGATGAATAGCACGGCTGCGGTCCAGGGACAGGAGCCTGTACAGGTCTGCCTATTGGCGGGAAAAATCATGCTTCAAAGCGGAGCGGAAACCTACCGCGTGGAGGACACGATGACCCGGATGGCCGAGGCGCTGGGGCTGCCGGGCTCGCATAGTTATGTGACGCCGACAGGGATCGTCTTCCAATCCGGTGAAGCGGAATCAGCCAAGCTGATTCGCATCGTGGAGCGGACAACCGATCTGCAGAAGGTATCCGCGGTGAACGACATCTCTCGGAGGCTGGGCAGCGGAGATCTCACGGCGGCGGAGGCCTATGCCTCGCTGCTGCGAATCGAGAAGGAGAAGCACGCCTACCCGATGCCGCTGCAGATGGCGGCGGCGGCCTTGTCGAGCGGCTGCTTCACGCTGATGTTCCGCGGCCAACTGACCGATTTCCTGCCGGGCATATTATGCGGCGGTTTGGGGTTCGCCGCGTACCTGCTGTTCCATCGGTTGGTCAAGGTGAAGTTTTTCGCCGAATTTACCGCTGCTTTGCTGATCGGTTTGCTGGCCCTGGGTTTTGTACAGTTATCCATCGGCCGGGAGTTGGATAAGATCATTATCGGTTCCGTCATGCCGCTGGTACCGGGTTTGCTGATCACCAATGCGGTCCGGGACCTGATGGCGGGTCATCTCGTGTCCGGGTTGTCGCGCGGGGCGGAGGCCTTCCTGACCGCCTTTGCCATCGGGGCCGGGATTGCCGTCGTGTTTACCTTGTTGTAACTAGAGCGGAAGGAGACCTGCCGTCCGATGTATATCCTCGTGCATTTGCTTGTCAGTTTTATCGCCTCAGGGGCTTTTGGCATCCTCTTTAATGCACCCAAGCGAACGCTGCTCCAATGCGGCCTGTCCGGCATGGTCGGCTGGATGGTCTATCTCTTGCTGGAGCCGCGGATGGACAGCGTATTTTCGACCGTTGCCGCGACCTTTCTGGTGGGTGCTTTAAGCCAGCTGTTTGCCCGGATTTACAAGAAGCCGGTCATTATCTTCAGCGTAGCCGGCATCATCCCGTTGGTTCCCGGCGGGCTGGCGTACGACGCCATGCGCCGCTTCGTGGAGAACGAATACGACCTTGCGGTCGAGCTTGCCGCCAAAGCTTTTCTCCTGTCCGGGTCGATCGCGATCGGGCTGGTCTTGTCCGAAGTGCTAGGTCAACTTCTGATCCGGCGGGTACCGCGCCTCCGCAGGCGAACGGCCAAATAAAAAACAGCGCCAATCCGCTTATAGCGGCGACGCCGATTTCATCCAGAACGTGTTCATATAAACCATTTCAAACCCGCATCGCAACATGTTCACATGACTGGCCGATGCAAACTCAACATCGGTATACACCCGCGTCAGCCCCAGCGCTGAGGCGGCTTGCAGTCTGTGCCGGATCAAGGCGGTCTGGACGCCCTGCCTCCGGTGCTCCGGAAACGTGAAGTCGTTAGCCAAATACCCCGTTTCCCTGCGGATAAATAGTGACCCGATCCCTGCGGGCTCTCCTCCAATCCAAGCCACGTAATTTTGAAAATCCGCCCGGTAGAAATACCGGCTCTTCTGTTGTACCTTGGCTTCCTCCAAGGCGGAACCGTCTCCGCCGCGCGACCGCTCGATGAGTTGGATCAATGAGAGAGCCCCTGCCTCGTCAGCAACCCGGGAGACGGCGATGTCCTTCCTGGCCTGAGCCTGTGCCGGCTTCGCCTGCTCCAGATTCTCTCCAATTCGTTCCAGTTTGAGAAAAGCAAGCTGCAGCCTCGGCACGAACCCCCGTGCCGCCAAAACTTCCGCCACTTCGCCGGTTTGCCGGTCCGGGCTCATGTCGAAGCAGGGATCGATGCCTGCCGCAGTATATGTCCCGAGAATCTCAGGCAACCGATCCAAATCTGCCGGGCCAAAGCCGATAACGCGATTATAATAGCTGGACGCGGGGGACGACGCATCCAGCAGCAGCGTGGTCCCGCCGATCCGCGTCACCGTCAGTCGGGCGGATTCCGCCAAATACAAGGATCGCTCATGATTAAATTGAGTCAATTCCGTCTCCAGGTGAATCATTCGCTCCACATCGTTCAGGATGGGATGGTTCTGCGGGGAGGCGTTTCCCATCGGCGTTCCCTCCTTATTGTACACACGCGCAGGAAATAGGTTCCCTAATTCAAGCGACGGGCAAGTTTGCTGTGAAGCCATTTTAACACACCCGGTTCGCAAAGTGCATTTTACATCTTCTATACGGCGGCGAGCGTGATATAATAACAAGCAACTGTGAATAAGAAAGAAGTGAACACCTAGAGATGATCGGCGATATTGTGCTCGATGTCGTTTTGCCTATTTTTGTCTTGATCGGATTAGGGGCCTTGATGCAGCGCGCTTTCAGACTGGATTTGTACACGCTGGCCAAGATCAATTTCTACTTCGTAACGCCCGCAGTCGTATTCATGAGCATGTACGAATCGGAAATGTCGGCGGAACTGCTGGGGAGCGTTACAGGGTTTTACATTTTGTACGTCTTGCTGCTGTACGGGGTCAGTCTGCTTGTCAGCCGGCGCCTGAAGTTCGGGCCGGGCATGCGGGCCGCCTTTGCCAACAGCCTGATCCTCGACAACTCCGGCAATTACGGACTGCCGATCAACCAATTGGCCTTCAAAGGCGATCCGTTGGCCACTTCGGTCCAAGCGTTGGTGATGACGTTCCAGAGCCTGGTCACGTTTACTTTCGGCGTGATGTCCGTTCAAAGGGCGAAATCCGGCGGCACGCTGAAAGCGGCGCTGATCGGCTTCCTGAAGATGCCCGTGCCTTACGCCCTAGTGCTGGGAATGGCGCTGCACATGCTCCGGTGGCCGATTCCTTATTTCGTGGCTAAGCCGCTCGGGTATATCGCCGATTCAATGGTCGCCATCGCTTTGCTGACGCTGGGCGCGCAAATCATCAAATATCCGCTCCGGCTCGACCGGATCGACGTTTATGTCAGCGTAGCGCTGCGCCTGCTGATCGGACCGGCTATCGGATTCGCGCTGGTGTTGGCGCTGGGCCTCAAGGGGATTCCGGCCCAAGCTCTGTTGATCGCTTCCGGCATGCCGACCGGCGTGAACAGTACGATTCTGGCGGAGGAGTACGACAACGAGCCGGATTTCGCCTCGCAAACCGTGCTGATCTCGACGCTGCTGAACATCATTACGATGACGGCGCTGATTTCCTTATCCCAATACGTCGGATAAATAGAGTAGGACGGGGGCGGCTAGCCCCCGTCCTACTCTATTATTTCCCTGTATACCCCATATACCCCAGATACTCTTTTAAAGTTGCTATTGTTTTTAACATAGTTTTTTTATGTTTATGGATTTTTACGATAAAAGCTATAACAATAAAAAAAACTAAAGAATTGATGATAGTAAACAAATAGATGATTGGAACAGAAAATGACCAAGAGCCCATGTGAGATCCCCCTTATCTTTTCTTTATTAGCCCCAAAACATTTTGTAGTTCCCTATCAATTTTATTCTTGCTAAATAGATAAAAAAACAGAAGAAGGAAAACGAAAAACAATAATACTTCACTTGCTAGTAGTAGATAAATCGATAATTCATGTAAAAGTAATTTAAAATTCATTATTATCTCACCTTTACTATATTTTGGTTGACAAATAAAATATAACATACTAACATTTTATTTGTAAAATATCCCAAAATTAAGGAGGTAGAATTTCATGAAAAAGGCATTGGCTTCAATTGTTTTGTCGACAGTTCTAGTATTTTCATCTGTTCCCGCAGCATTTGCAAATGAAGTAGTCCAACCTGTAGGGATTTCTGATGAGGTTTTGTCGGAGTTGACTTTAAAAATGGACGAGCTTGGAATTCCGAGGGAAACTCAATTGGCTCTAATTAGCAAACTTGAGTCAGGTCAAATGATTGATTCAGATAATCCTGCAATGAGAGATCAAGGTGTTACTGAGCAGATCAAGATTTCTGATAAAGAAACAATTATAAGAACCACATATCCAGACGGATCAGTTAGACAGTCAAAAATCGACAGTACTGAGGCGGAAATAGAAATAATTGAAGTAGAAGATGCTGAGGATCAAGAAATTACTCCATTTGCATCGGTAGGAGGAGGAACATCGACACCTGGTACTGGGTATACAATTTATAGAAATGTTACCGTAGCAGAAGATTCTACACTTATTAAGTGCAACTATAAAGCCGATTATGTCCGAGTAGCATCTGGTTATGGATATTCTTACATTAACGATGTTTACGATCCTTATATTAGTGTAGCAGGTGGGAGTT
The DNA here is from genome assembly GCF_900021165.1 of Paenibacillus phocaeensis. GTDB lineage: Bacteria > Bacillota > Bacilli > Paenibacillales > Paenibacillaceae > Fontibacillus > Fontibacillus phocaensis. The sequence goes on from NZ_FCOQ01000036.1 coordinate 48,631, forward strand.
ATAACCGGGTTTACTTTGGGGTTGACAATCCGCAGGAAACTTCTGGAGTTAATGGGAGACCTGCTAGAGCATCTCTTGTTTTTGACGCAACTGTGCTCGGATACTTTCAGAACACTTATGGGCTTTACTTATATGTTTCCACAATAGCTAATATAGTCACGGCACAGTTTGAAACGACTTAATCCTTGGTTTTAAGTAATAAACAATATTGAGTAGGAGGCGGCGGCATCCCTGTCCTCTCACAAAACCTAGCATGTGGGTACGTACTCGGCATTTCCAGAAAAGGTTAACGAAGTTCCAGGTAACCAGAAAGCAAACTTTTCAGCCCTTTCGCTTCCCAGTAGGAAGTCGGGAGGGCTTTATTTGTGTTACAGCCATTTCTCATGCCCCCAGCGGGAGCTTGCCATTGCTTTGCAAGCCTAATCTTGGACTTCGAGTGCTCGAAGTTCAAGAAAACGAGTCCATACTCGTTTACATTGATTCCAGAGGTACATTAGAGTCTTCTTTGAATCCACTGGTCGAATTTCTCTCAATAGCCCTTGGCTGAGGCTAACCGGAAGTAACCGACCATGAATGCTTGGACATTGGTTAGGATTTCAGCAGTGTGTAGTAATAGACGTTGTTGATCGCATCCGCTTCCAACCATTTCCAAAATCCTTCAACAAGATTAAGCTCTGGACTATAAGGCGGTGGAAATACCAGCTCAAGACAATACTTGTTTTCTTGAAGGAAATTCAAAAGCAGTTTCGTATGGATTCGAGAAAAATCGGGTTGGAGAATATACTTTTTTATAACAACTGCCGTACCCGAAGAAACAAACTAACCCCCTCTGAGAATACAGAAACCAGCTTGTTGTCTATGTTTTTTCAATGTCCACTAAACGGGGTCTTGACCATTGAACAGAGCTTACGTTATATTATATAAATCACTTTTTACATAAATACACAATTTATCATAATGTTAGTTATAAAAGGAGGATATGAATAATGTTTAGAAGCTCACCAGAACGGATTAATTCTAAATCTATTGCTTCTCTAATTTTAGGTGTTTTATCTTTAGTAATACCATTTTTAGGTTTTCTTTTAGCAGTAATTTCAATTATTTTGGCAAGACAGGCATCAAATGAAATTACTAGGTCCAATGATTCCGGTAAAGGCTTAGCACTTGCAGGACTGGCTTGTGGAACACTTAGTCTAACATTTTATTTTTTACTAATTCTATATTATGTATTTTATTGGTAGTCTGCCCAGGTTTACTGGACAGACTTCTTTTACCGGGATTAATCGCCCTTTTGTAGCGCGGCTTCATGCTCCTTCACGAATTGTTCCGGCGTCACCGCTTTGCCAAACAACGCTTGAATCATGTTCAGATGCGTCTGCGCGGCATTCCATTTCATTTGCACATCGGCAAATAAAGTCAGGTTGCTGGCATTGTTCAGCTCATCCAGCAGATCGATGTAGAGCCGGGGTAAATCCGAAGAGGAAGTGTCCACCTTGGTTGCCGGGATCACCCCGGCTGTGCTGACCGATTCGGCCCCCCATTTGCCGATGAAGTATTCCACGAACTTCTTCGCTTCGTCTTTGACTTTGGAGTTTTCCGCCACAAACAGGCCTACCCCCGGCCCGCCAACCCAACTGTTAATATCCCCTTTGCCGCCGGCGAAGGTCGGAAATTTGAAGAAGCCCACATTTTCTTTAAATTGCTGAGGGACATCCGGGTTGCTCGTAAAGTTCGGCACCTCCCAGGTTCCCGCCAGGAACATCGCGGCTTGCTCCTTCATGAAGACGGATTTCCCTTCCTCATTGGACAGGCCGTTAAAGCCTTTATTAAAAGCGTTCATGTCCACCAGCTTCTGAATTTCGGCCGCGGCCTGAATCAATGCCGGGTCCTCGAAGGTCCCGGAACGGTCGATCGCTTTCTTCAACGTTTCCGGTCCCCCGAGACGGTCGGCCAGGTACATGTACCAGATCGATCCCGTCCATCGGTCCCGGTTCCCCAGTGCAATCGGGGTTACCCCTTCACGGTTCAGTTGATTAACCAGATCCAGAAACTGATCGTAAGTTTGCGGCACCTTCAGATCATATTTCTCGAATATCGCTTTATTATAATAAATCGGCGAGATGTTCAGCTCGATCGGCAAGCCGTACGTTCTTCCCTGCACGGCGTAAGCATCCGTCGCCCCCGGTACGAATTGATCCTTCAATCCGCTGCTCAGCAAATCATCCAGCGGAGCAAACAGATCTCCCTTCACATACGGATCCATGAATCCAGCCGCCCAGGTTACGCCCACGTCAGGAAGTTCGTTGGCCGCGGACAAAATCTTCAATTTATTCTTGTATTGCTCGTTTTCCATCACTTCCTGCTGAATCGTTATATTCGGATGCTCGGATTGATATTGGTCGATGATTTCGTTTACCAGTTTATTCTGCTGCGGTGAAGCGCCTGCAGGCCACAGGTGCATGAATTGAATCGTTACGTTCCCCCCTGTCGCCGAGGCCGCCTGGTCCTCCGCGCTCCCGCCTCCGGCTGCCTTACCGCCGGTGCAGCCGGAGAGTCCCAGCAGCAGGAGAAGCGCAATCAACAGGATGGGTATTGTTTTATGGTTGGACATGCTTGATCCCCCTAGTTATCACGGCCACTTGATGTAACCGCTTCAACCCAAGTTTATCACGTTGATGTTTCCGCTTCCATACCAGTTGTAGGGCATGACGCCTTTTGCCGCAGTAAAAATCTCGAATCCTCTCGCATTTAGGCGTTCTCTTCCGTCTCTTTCGCTTTGCTGCGGTATTTGCTGGGGCTCATCCCTTCATAGCTTTTGAACACCTTGATGAAATATTTATCGCTTTGATAACCCACGCGTTCGGCGATCTCCCCGACGGACAGCGTCGTTCGCAACAGCAGCTCCTTGGCGCGAAGCACCCGCAGCCGGCTGATATATTCGCTGAAGGTGAGGTCCGTTTGTTCCTTGAACAACACGCTGAAGTAACTCGGATTCAAATGCAGCCGGTCGGCCACCTGGCGCATCGTAATCGGTTCGTGCAAATGCTCATCCAGATAGCTTAACGCCTCACGCACCTGCGGCGTATATTGCGTATCCGTCTCCTTCGTCTCCAGCAGTCGCGGGTCGACCAGCTTCTCCATCGTTTCGATCCGATGCCGGTCGTCCTCCACCAGCAGCGCCTGCTCCACTGCTTGAACCAGCTTGTGCTTGTCCACCGGTTTGAGCAAATAGTTGACGACGCCGAGCTGCATTGCTTTTTGCGCGTATTCGAATTCCGCATATCCCGAGATGATGATCGCGACCGGCTTGAACTGCTTGTGACGCTGCTGCATTTCAATCAACTCCAACCCGCTGATCCCGGGCATGCGGATGTCCGTAATCATCAGATGGGCGACATGGTCTTCCAGCCAAGCCAGCGCCGCCTGCCCGCTGTCCGCCGCTTCGATGCGATACCGCCCGGCAGACCACGCTTCCAGCGTTTTCGTAAACCCTTGTCTCGTCCTCGGTTCATCTTCCACCACAAGAATCGTTTTTGGCTGCTTCATCCCGTTCCCCCGAATTCACTAGGTATTTCAAAGCTTACAGACGTTCCTTCGCCCGGACGGCTGGCGACCTGCAGTCCGTGTTTTCCCCCATGCTCCCCGTCAAAATACAAACGCAGCCGCCGCTGCACGTTTACAATCCCAACGCCGGTCCCTTTGGAGGAAATGGAAGGCCCCCCTTCCATCGCCTGCATTAAGCCGTTCAGCGTTCCCTCATCCATTCCGGGACCGTTATCCCGTACGGTGATTTTTACGTAACCTTCCCGCTCCGCCGATTCGACGGCTATACTGACTTTGCCCTGGCCGACTTGCTTCTCCACCCCGTGCAAGATCGCGTTCTCCACCAACGGCTGGATCAGAAGCTTCGGAAGCTTGACGTGGCGGAACTCGCCGGCGTCAATGGACCAGGTTAACCGTTCTGCAAGGCGAATATCCATCAGTTGGAGATAACGTTCCACATGCTCAAGCTCGTCCTCCATCGTCACCCACTCATCCTGGTTCGAACTGCTGATGGTATACCGGAACAAGCTGGACATGCCGACCACCAGATTAGCCAGTTCCTCTTCCCCCTTCTCCTCCAGCGACCAGTAGAAAGCCTCCAGCGTATTGAACAGGAAATGCGGGTTGATTTGCGCCTGGAGCGCTTTCAGTTCGGTGCGGCTTTGCAGTAGCTCCTTCTCGTAGACGACGCGGATCAATTCATTCATGTTGTCGACCATCTGGTTGTAGGAATTGTTCAGCTCATTGATTTCCATCGTCTTCGAGAACATCGGGTTCGGCTGCAGCACGCCAAATCTCGCCCCGCGCATCGCCTTGATCAGCCGGAAGATCGGCCGGGTAATCATCGTGGACAGCGACAGCGACATGATCAGGAACAGGAGCACACCGATTGCTCCCGAGGCAATGACCGCCGTGCGAAGCGCAGAGATCCCGCTGGTGACATAGCTGACCGGCGTGAAGAAGACCAGCGTCCACCCCGTCGCTTTGGAAGCTTGTTTCACCTCGATAAATTCCTGTCCGCCGATGGTGATATTTCTCCCCGGATTGCCCAGCAGCTCCTTCAAATTCAAATCTTCCGCCGGAAAGCTGAAGTTCGTTGCCACCGGACGCTGGTTCCCATCCACCAACAGGATATATTCCCCGCCTTCCCCGTTGATTTGCTCATGAATTTGAAAATAAGCTCGGTCGATCCGCACCATTAAATATCCCCCGGACGAAAACCAGCGGTCGAGCAGGCTGACTCGGCGCAGCGCCAGCACGGAGGACGGGTCGCGCGGATCGATGCCAATCCATACGAGCGCCCCCTTGCCCCAATTGGCTGCATTGATCCACTGCGAGTCAATCGTGTCTATCAATTGGGTTTCGTTAAGCGGGAACAACCGGCGGTAGTCGTTCGTATATAACTCCAGCGATTTAATGCCGGTTACGTAGGCCTGATAGTCACTGAACAACGGCAGCAACGACTGGCGCGAACTGAACGGCGTCTCCTGCCCTTGCACCTCAGCCATCAGCAGCTGCTGGACATAATCATCGGTGGCGACTTGAGTCGTCAGCGTGTTGATCTGGGCAATCAGCGCATCCAACCGGCCGTTGGCTTGAAGCGCGGTCTGGCTGATATGCTTCTCGGCATTGGTTTTCAGCAGCGCAGACACCCGGGAATACGTCAGAACGCTCGCAATCCCCAGGACAAATATCATCAGCAGCATGAAGCTGAGGAAGATTTGATTTCTTAAGGTAAACCATCGTTTCGGCTTTTTCACATCCGGTCCTAACCTTTCCGTCCAAAATGTACAACCCGATCCCATCATATAACGAAAAGGCCGGATGAAACTATGTATTTTCGAACCTGTCCCGTATAATGAGAAGATGTCAGCTCCTGCTGTCAGTACAATACATAAGCATTTTAATGGAAAAGGCCAAGGTTTTCTACTGCGGCTGGAAGAGGGAGAAGAGGAACATCGCAATGAAGCCAATCACGCCAAACCATGCGGTATTTTTTGACGTTGACGATACGTTATATGACCACCTGCAGCCTTTCCGCGCCGCGCTGGAAGAAATACTGAATACCGGGAATGACTTTCCGTACGAGCCGGCTTATCACAGGATGCGCTATTACAGTGATTTTCTGTCTGCCGAAGCTGGGGGCACGCCAACGCAAGGTCAGGCGCTTGAGTCGATGCGTACCGAGCGTTTCATCCGCTCGCTGGGGGAGTTCGGCCTCCCGCTGTCCGCGGAACAAGCCGCAGCGGTTCAGGCCGCCTATCTGAGCCGTCAATTTGACATTCATCCGTTCCCCGGAGCCCTGGAGCTCATCGGCGAGCTGCAGGCGCGGGACGTGGTCGTCGGAATTATTACGAACGGGCCGCCGGATCACCAGTGGCGAAAAATCCGAGCGCTGGGGGTGGACCGGCGGATCCCCGCCGAGCGGGTGTTCATCTCGGGAGCGATTGGCCTCACCAAACCGGACATTCGGCTGTTCCACCTGATTGCCGAGAAGCTGGGCAAAGCACCGGAGCAATGCTGTTATATCGGGGATTCCTGGCGCAACGATGTCGTTGGAGCAGCCGGTGCCGGTTGGCAGACGATCTGGTTCAATCACCGCGGTGTTCGGCCCGAATCGGAGGGTTCCCTTCCTTATACGCCGGCTGTCACTTATACCGAATTATCCCGGCTGTTGCTGGGCGAATCGAATGAAAGACAATGAAACTCCAAGGAATGCTGCGATAGGATGCGGCATTCCTTTTTTGCATCCGAATCAATCTCTCGCCATCCCTGCATAGTTCGACCCATGCTACACACAATAGAAGAAACTACCTCAACTGGAGGAATTACACCTTGTTCTCCCGACTAATGAAATCCATCTTCACGATAGCCAATCAAAAAACCAGGCAGCAAACACCCCATACATCCGAACCCCAGGCACCGGGCCCGCTGTCACTGAACCGCGTGCTGGATGAATTCCGGGGCTGCTCCGATCTGGAGCATCGGACGTACCCGGTGATCCAGGCCGATATCTTATACTTCGATCACATGGTCGACAAGCAGAAGTTTATCAATAACGTGGTGATTCCGCTTGAAAACATCCGTCGTGAAGATCTGGACGGGCTCCTGCAGCAGTCCCAATTCGCCCGCGAGGTCGATATAACGAAGGTCATCCGCGGCGTTTTGGACGGGGATGCCGCGTTGTTCGTGCCGCAAGGGGTCTATCTCGTTTCCGTTTATGGACCCGAGATACGGCCGATCGAATCGTCACAAACGGAGTCCACGATTGTCGGCCCGCATGACTCATTTATTGAATCGCTGGACACCAATCTGTCCATCATCCGCCGCAGGGTGAAAAGCAGCCGATTGAAGGTCAAGCAATTCGAGGTCGGCGAAGTGTTCAAGTCCAAGGTGTGTTTAATGTATATCGACGAAATCGCCAATATGGACTTCGTCAACCGCATGTCCGACCGGATTAGCAGCATCGAATACAGCGCGGTTTTCGACGGCAGCATGTTGGTGCAATTGATCGAGGATTTTCCCTCCACGATCTTTCCGCTGTTCCTGACCTCGGAGCGTCCCGACGTTGCCGTATCCAAACTGAACGAAGGGCGGGTCGTCGTGATTATGGACCAAAGCCCCTCGGTCATCGTAGGGCCTACGACGATCTTCGAATTTTTTACCTCGCCCGACGATTATTACAGCCGCTGGGCCGTCGGCACGTTTCTTCGGGTCATGCGGTATGTCGCCTTTGTGCTTACGCTGACGCTCACCTCGATGTATGTCTCCATCACGACATACCATTACGAGATGATTCCGCAAAATTTGCTGGCCTCGTTGTCCGAATCGCGCAGCCGCGTCCCTTTTCCCCCGGTCCTGGAAGCTTTGCTGATGGAAACCACCCTCGAGTTGCTGCGTGAGGCCGGCGCCCGTCTGCCGTCCAAGATCGGGCAAACGATCGGGATTGTCGGCGGGATCGTCATCGGCACGGCGGCGGTGGAAGCCGGATTTACCAGCAACATCCTGATCATCTCCGTGGCGATGTCCGCCATCGCTTCGTTCGTCATTCCCAGCTACACGATGAGCGGGTCGATCCGTCTCATACGGTTTGCTCTGATCATCCTGTCGGGGATGCTCGGAAATTTCGGCTTCATGTTCGGGTTGGGACTGGTGATCATCCATATGTCCAAGCTGACCAGCCTGGGAGCACCGTACATGTTACCGCTCGCGCCGATCAAACCGACGGACTGGAAGGACATTTTTATCCGGGGGCCGTTCTGGATGTTTTCCAAGCGTCCGAAGCAGTCCCGTACAACTAATCCAACAACCAACAAAATGAAGAAATAGGTGACCCAATTGGATCGGGAGAGACTGAATCGCTTCCATATCGCCCTCATGGTATTCAACACCCAAAGCGGGATCGTCCTGTTCACCCTGCCGCGGATCACGGCGCGCTACTTGGGAACCAACGGCTGGTTGATGCTTGTTCCGATGTTCCTGTTCGTTGCGCTGAACATTATGCTGATCTCCGCAGTTTACAAGATGGGCGGGGGAAGATCCGTGTTTGACATTCTCGGCGCCTCGCTGCCGCGGTTCCTTCTGATCCCGCTGTATGTGCTGCTATGGGGGCTGTTCAGCATGATCGGCTGTCTCGTTATCAAGCAGTATGCCTTGATCTATCAAATGCTGATCTTTCCGACAACCTCGGATGTGGTGCTCAAGATCTTCGTAGACATACTCGTATTTCTCTATGTTGCTAAAGGAATCTACGCCATGTCCAAGGCAAATGTCATTTTCTCGTTGTTGCTGCTGCTGCAAATTCCGCTCGCCTTTTTTTTCCTCGGCGAATTCGATTTTGCTCGGTTGACGCCGTTTCTGCTCCAGGAGGGAACCGATATGAAAGAGGGATTTATCCGGCTGTACGGCGCGTATATGGGATACGAGCTATGCCTTTTTCTGTTCCCCTATGCGGAAAACAACAAAAAATGGCTGAAATACATCCATCTCGGTAACGGGATCACTATGTTCATTTACCTGCTGGTCACCTTTTTGGCTTACGGCTTCTTCAGCCATCAAGCTTTGATCCATTCGTCTTTTCCGATCCTCGACATGTATGCCTATTTGCGGTTTCCGTTCATCGAGCGCATTCAGAACTTTCTGTTCAGCCTGTTCCTGTTTTCGATCATGCATACGGGGGCGATGTACTATTGGTCCGGCCAGGCGGTGATGTCGCAGGTCTTTCGCCGCATCCCCTGGAAAATGATCGTAGTTTTGTCCATGGTCGCAACTGCCTGTGTAGGAATGATCCCGAAATCCTTGATCGAGGTGGAGACTTGGTTTCAATATTTGACGATCGCACAGCTGGGCTTCTCCTTCGGCTTTCCTATGCTGCTGCTCCTGCTCCTTCTAGTGCAAAGGAGGTTCAAGAAACATGCCTAGACGCCTATTTCTGACCGTTGTCCTCTGCTTCCTGCTCGCCGGCTGCAGTCAGGATCAGCGCGTTCTGGAACGGATCGGCTATATCGAAACCGCCGCATTTGACGCAGCGCCCGAGAATAAGCTGCAAGTCACGATCAGTATGCCGCTGGTCACGCAGTTTGCCAGAAACGGCGAAACGACGGATGAATTGCTCAAAACGATTTGCTCAAGCCACAAGGAAGCGAAATCGTCTTTATCCTTCCGGACCAGCCGAACCATCGTCAGCGGACAGATTCGCACGATCTTGTTCGGGGAAGCGTTGGCCCGCCGGGGTCTCTGGGCGCATATGGATACGTTCCTGCGCGATCCGAGCATTTCCATCCGGACCGCCATCGTCGTCGTCGATGGGAAAGCCGGTGAAGTCATCGGGCACGAATATCCGCGCCACACCAAAACAGCCAACTACCTTAACAAGCTGCTGCAAAAGGAATTTAATAAACAGTCGACCCCCCGCACCGCGTTATATCAATTTACCCGCGATTATTATGACGACGGCATGGACCCGATCGCCATCATGGTCAAGGAGCAGGGCAAGGATATTGCCATCAGCGGCATCGCCTTGTTCCGGGGAGACCGGATGATCGACAAGCTGCCTGGAGAAGACATTTTTCTGTTCTCGTTTCTGTATCAAAATCTGCAGCAAGGCGAGTTCAGCTTATCGTCGGATGATCCCGATCTGAAAACCATCTCTTTCCGGGCCGTCAAAAGCAAACGCCGGATCGAAGTTACGAAACGTTCGTCCGGCGAATACGAAGCGGATATTTATCTTAAAGTAGAGGGAGGCGTAGAGGAGTATATCGGCGGCGCAAAACTTAGCACGCCCGAACGGGCAAAGGTTGAACAGCTGGTCAGCCAGCACATCGCCACGGAAGCGCAGCGGATCATCAAGACGATGCAGCAGAACAAAACCGATAACATCGGTCTTGGCAAATACGTGCGAAACAAAATGGGGCACGCAGAATGGAAACAAACCTCCTGGCACGAAATGTTCGGTCAAATGCCTGTACGCGTCCACTGCTCCTTTTACATGAAAAATTTCGGAACTTATTTCGACTAAGGATGAGGCCGCGTTACTTCCCGATTGCCTGGTGCTCAGAAACTTTTACAAGAGTAGAAGCGTCTAGTTCTTAGAACCAGGTTATTGAAGGGAGAGTTTAACTTGAAGAAGAAATTGATGCTTCTGCTGTTGACGGCATGTCTTGGGCTGGGAACAGCCGGGGTTCATGCTGCCGAGAAGGCTGACACCGCCGGGAGCAACAGCAAATCCCTGAAGGATGCGTTCAGCGAGCTGGCCATTATCCCTTACGACTATCAAGGCAAAGCCTTTATGCAAGGACAGAAGACGGATATAGGCGGCGATTACGAGGTTGTACAACGAAACGGGCGCGTTCTCGTGCCGATTCGTCTGATGGGATATCTGGCCGAACATACCACCGGTTCTGATCAAGGCTACTGGGACGTGGTCTGGAACGCAAAGACACCCGACGATGTGCTTATCCAGAACCTTACGTTAAAGAGAACGGTGAAATTCAAAGTGGACAGCACAACGATGGTCGTAAACGGCAAATCGGTGAAGCTCGACGTTCCGCCGAAAAAGATCGGCGGGCGGGTTATGCTGCCGCTGAGGGATGCCGCGACGGCGCTCGGCAAACGCATTGATTGGCTGGATGGGTTGATCCTGATCGGAGATACGGCTCTGGATCTCAAGCACCCACAAACGCTGGCGGTGAAGGATTCCATTCGAACACAGCTGACTGATCGGCGTAAACGGGTGGACTACGATCATCTCTCAACCCCGTTGACCCAATTCGGAACCGATGTGTATTATCTGAAAACCGTGTACCGGGACAACGGCGCTTCCATGGAGGAGCAGCTATTCCGGCAAACGGCAGGGAAAAAGGCAACCCGAATTGAAGTGCCCGGCAAACCGGTATTTCATTCGGGGAAACGGATTGGCGATGAGTTTTATTACGTGTCCACGGTGAGCAAGCAAGCTTATCTGTACGCATATGACCTCAAGAAGCAACAGACGCGGAAAATCGCGGCACTGGGAGACTGGCGGCCGGAAGACGGTTGGCTGACGGACGTGCGGAAATGGGAGAACGATTTATTCGTCAACCTTCATGTCGGGGATCTAACGATGGGCGGCGATACGCTGTATCAGGTGAAGAACGGAACGCTGAAAGAGGTTTTATCGGCCAAAGAACTGGTTGGCTTCACCCGTGACCAGGGAGCCGTATATTACACTGACTTCCGGTTTATGGGCAAAACCGAGGACAATTTATCTCGGGTCGATGCGACCACCGGCAAGGTAACGCCGCTGGGCGAGCCCGGTTATGTTTACGGAGCGACCCGTTCGGTGGAAGATCAAGGCGGAATCGGATTCAGCATCGACTCGACCCTGGTTCTGAAGGACGGCGCACTTTATGCGATCGGCTTCAATAACAGCGATCCGAAGGATGCAAACGCCGTGTATCGGATCGACTCGACCGGCCGGAAACATGTGAAGCTGGCGGCGGACGCCCGTCAATTCTGGTTGATTGGCGAACGGATCTATTACTTGGAGGAAAGTTCGGGGCGCTTGATGCAAACCGGCCTGAATGGCGGAGAACCTGAATCGGCTACCGCCGCATCGTCACGGAAGATCGCTCAGATCCGGATGTATGGCAGCGTATTTTACTATACGGTCAACAGCGGAAAAGAGATGAAGTTATTCCGGTTTGACCCGGCGAGCGGCCAAGAGCAGGAGTTGGCTTCCCTGGCATCCGGCGCAACGGCCGATACGACCTTCGAAGTTAACTCATCCGGCGTCTATTACGTATCGTACGGCTACGAGCCCGGGATTTATCACATCGCCCCCGGCGGCAAGCAGCGCCGCTTGTCCAAAGACAGCGTAGACCAGTTCTTGCTGACGGATTCCGGCGTCGTTTATACGCTGGTGTACAAAGAAGGCGTATTTACGGTGAAATAAAAGATCAAACAAAAAAAAACAGCGGCAGTCTCGGAACTTCCAAACAGGAAGTTAAAGACTGCCGCTGTTTTTTGGGGGGATACGTCAGAGGACCCGCTGCAGGAATGACCGGGTCCGCTCATGCTGCGGAGCACCAAATAACTGCTCCGGGCGTCCGGATTCAATGATTTCGCCGTCCGCCATAAAGATGACGCGGTCGGCCACTTCCCGCGCGAAGCCCATCTCGTGCGTGACGACGATCATCGTCATCCGCTCTTCAGCCAGCTGCTTCATCACCTGCAGCACCTCGCCTGTCAGCTCGGGGTCAAGCGCTGAGGTGGGCTCATCGAACAGCAAAATCTCCGGGTTCATCATCAGCGCTCGGGCGATGGCGACCCGCTGTTTTTGCCCGCCCGACAAGTTCGACGGGTAGACCTCCGCCTTGTCGGAAAGACCTACCTTCTCCAGGAGCTCCAAGGATTTGGCACGGATGTCCGCGGCGGAGAGCCCTTTGACCAGCTTGGGGGCCAGCTCCAGGTTGCCCCGTACCGTAAGGTGCGGGAACAGGTTGAAGTGCTGGAACACCATGCCCATGCGGGCCGTGATCTCCTTCAGCTTGGCACCAGCGGCATACCGCCCCTCGTCAGCTAACGTCTCGCCGCCAATGCGAATACGGCCTCCATCAATCTCCTCAAGATGTGCCAGGGCACGCAGCATCGTGCTCTTCCCTGAGCCGGACGGCCCGATCACCGCCAGAACCTCGCTGGCAGCAACGTGGAAGGTCACGTCCTTGAGTACCTCCAGGTCGCCAAACGATTTTCGTAAATGCTCGACTTCTACGATTGCTTGATCCATGATTCCAGCCCTCTATTCGAATTTGAACTTCCGTTCCAGCGCCTTGAACAGCACGGTAAGCACCAGTGTCATCAACAGGTAGAGTACGCCGGCAAGCACGAACGGGATGATTGTAAAATCCCGGTTGACCGCCGTTTGCGCAAAATGCAACAGCTCCGGGACGGCCACCGCATAGAGCAGCGCCGTGTCCTTGACCAAGGTGATCGATTCGTTGGAGACGGCAGGCAAGGCAATCCTCAGCATTTGCGGCAACACGATCCGCGTCGTAGTCTGCCAGCGGCTGAGCCCCAGGACTTTGGCCGCCTCGTATTGCCCTTTATCGATCGCCAGCAATCCTCCGCGGAAAATCTCGGCGAAGTAAGCCGCATAATTCAAGGTAAAAGCAAGGCATGCCGCCGCAAATCGGTCCATTACGAGATATTCGCCGATAACCGGGATGACCGGCAGTCCGAAGCAGACGAACAGCATTTGCAGCAGCAGCGGCGTACCGCGCATGACATAGATGTACGCTCCGGCAAACCAAGCAACCGGCTTGACCCGGCTGCGGACCATAAAGGTAAAGGCAAAGCCCAGCGGGATCGACGTTACGATCGCCAGTAAAAACAGCAGAATCGTGGTTTCCGTTCCTTCCAGCATCGGCCCCAGAATTTTCAACAAATACTCCAGACTCATTGTCGCTCTCCTCGATTTCGTCTTGTACGGCAACGCGCTCTGCAGGCCTAACTACCGACCGTAAGGCCAGCAAAAAACCGGATTCCGAAGCAATCCGGTTTTCGCGAGTTCGTTCCTACTTCAACACCTTGTCTTCGCCGAACCATTTTTGCGAAATTTCCGACGCGGTACCGTCCTGATTCAGCTCGTCCAGCGCCTGCTGCAGCTTGTTCAGCAGTTCCTCGTTGCCCTTCTTGACGCCGATGCCGTATTCTTCAGGCGCCAGCGATTCGTCCAGCAGCTTGAACGTTCCTTCCTCTTTGGACATGTAGTAACGCGCCACGACCTCGTCAATAACGACCGCGTCCAACCGTTTCGTCTTGAGATCGCTGAGCGCCAGTACGTTGTCCGGGAATTCGGAAACGGATTTGATCTCGCTTTTGATCGGAGCTGCGTTCAAGGCATCCGCTGCGGAGGATAACGACTGCAGGCCCACCGCCTTGCCGGCCAGATCACTTAATTGGTTAATCTCCGAGTCGGCCAATGTAACGACGACCTGGCTGTTTTTCAAATAAGGCTTCGTAAACAACACTTTCCCTTTACGTTCTTCCGTAATCGTATAGCCGTTCCAGATCAAGTCAATCCGTCCGCTGTTCAGCTCGGATTCCTTCGCCGACCAGTCGATCGGCTGGAAACTTGCTTCCATTCCCATCTTCTCCGCCGCCGCTTTCGCATAATCAATGTCGAAGCCGACAATTTCGTTATTATCGTCGCGGAAGCCCATCGGTGCAAATTTATCGTCAATTCCGATCACCAGCTTGTTGTCCTCTTTACCGGAGCCCGAACCGGAACACCCCGCCAACACCGTTAAGACAACCGCCATAACCAGGCCCAGCATGACCATTTTTTTGTTCGTTTTCATTTGTCTCTCTCCCCCTGAAGTTAGCCTCAATGTGAGCAAGCTCTTGTGAAATATTGCTTTAGTTCGCTAATACGTTATCAGACTATCATGATACCATACTACCAAAGAAGAGTCGATAGGATGCTAGAGGTTTGCCAGAATCTCCCGAGTATTGTGACAGTTCTTCGAACGCTCCCCTACCGTTAAAATAATGACGATTAATCCTTAAGTTTCGAGGCTTGTCATTAGGAGAGGAACATGCAAGGATAGAAGGAGAACCCTTAAAGTGGCAATTTGAACGTGGGCGTCCCGGGGCTGGCTTGGAACTAATCTGTAGCGTTAGGTGGTCGGGGAAGACCGAGGGCGATACGTCGAGGTGCCGTGGGGAGGCGTGGAGAGGCCGTAGGCATTTCGTCGAGGTGCCGTGGGGAGGCGCGGAGAGGCCGTAGGCTTTCCATCGAGGTGCCGTGGGGAGGCGTGGAGAGGCCGCGGGCATTTCATCGAGGTGCCGTGGGGAGGCGCGGAGAGGCCGTAGGCATTTCGTCGAGGTGCCGCGGGGAGGCGCGGAGTGGCCGTAGGCATTTCGTCGAGGTGCCGTGGGGAGTCCGTGGTGAAACTGGTGGAACATGTAGATCCGCCGATTGTAAGCGGTTACTTATACTATTGAAAAGAGGGATCGTAATGAATCAAGTATCCAGCATGCCTGAATCGCTCCGCCGGAGCATCGCCGTTAACCAACTTGGATACCCGGCTGAGGCAGCTAAATCCTTTGTGTACGCCGGTTCGGGCGGCGAATTTGAAATTCTCAACATCGTTTCGGGTGAAGTGGTCTATCGGGGGACGACCAGTTCTGCGCAACGGGACGAAGCATCGGGAATGGTGGTCTGCCGGGGCGATTTCGATGATCTCCGTTTGCCGGGAAGCTATCAAGTTAGCCTGAACGGTGAGAAATCTGCGACATTTGTAATCGGCAGCAATCCCTATGCCGAGTTGAAGCAGGGTTTGCAAAAAGCCTTTTATTATTTGCGCTGCGGCATGGAGCTGGACGAAGCTTTCGCCGGCCCATGGAAGCATCACGCCTGCCATACCTCCCAAGGCATCGTATATGACGATCCATCCCTCCGTCTGGATAGCCGGGGCGGTTGGCATGATGCTGGCGATTATGGGAAATATACAGGCCCTGGGGCTAAAGCGGTTGCTGATTTGCTATTAGCTTATGAGGGCAACCCGCAGGCCTTTGATCAAGCGATCCCTCTGCCGGAAAGTGACGGCCGGATGCCGGATGTTCTGCACGAATGCCGATATGAGCTGGAGTGGTTGTTCAAAATGCAGGATCCGCGTACCGGCGGCGCCTTCCATAAGCTGACGACCAAGCAATTCCCGGCGCTGGACGTCATGCCGGAAGACGACCAGGCCGATCTATATTTTCTGCCTGTGTCCGCCACGGCAACGGCATGTCTGGCCGGAGTTATGGCGATGGCAGCCCGAATGTACAGGCCGTTCGACGAGGCTTTTGCGACACGGTGCCTGCAAACGGCAGAACGCGCCTGGGCTTGGCTGGAGCGCACCCCGCCTCATCCGAATGGGCCCGGCTTCAAGAATCCGGCCGATGTGGGGACGGGCGAATACGGCGACTCAAGCGACTTGGACGAACGGTACTGGGCTGCAGCCGAGCTGTTCCGTACCACCGGCGCTGCACAATACCACGAGGTATTCCGCCGTCTGGCAGCCCTGTCTTTCGCCAAATACGAGCTGGGCTGGACCAATATGAGCGGGTATGGAACAATCGCATACCTGCTCTCTGCAGAGGCGGGTGCCGAGACGGATGCCGCTTGGGTCACTTCGCTGCGGCAAGGACTTTTGGACGAAGCTGAACGACTGGCCCGCCGCTGTGCGGAGGACGGCTACCTGACCTCCATGCGCCCTGAGGATTACATTTGGGGCAGCAACATGGTACTAATGAATAACGCGATGCTCCTCTTGATCGCTGGACGGCTTGGCGGTGAAGAACGATTCCGGGAGCTCGCGTTGGAACATCTCCATTATCTCCTGGGCCGCAATGTGCTTGATATCAGCTATGTGTCCGGCTTCGGCGACCGCCCGGTCAATCGCCTGCATTACCGCCCGTCCGTAGCAGACGACATCGAGGCAGCCGTTCCCGGTCTCGTCTCCGGAGGGCCCAACCGCAATCTTAACGATGAGTATATGCAGGAGCATCTGCAGGGCCAACCCCCGGCACGATGCTTCGTCGACCATGAATTAAGCTACGCCGGCAACGAAGTGACGATCTACTGGAACTCGCCAACCCTATACGTCGTATCGCAGTTTGTGAAATGAAATCAAAAGACGCCGCAGGTATTGTATTGCGCCTGTGCGCGTCTTTTTTGGGCGGAGTTCGTATGCTGGCCGTCAGGGTGCTGCACGGGAGAGGGAAAAAGCAGGGAGTTGGCAGATCGTAACAAAAATACTCAAACTCACAGGCTCGCAGCTTGGCTTCGAAATTCGCAAACTCACGGCGCAACTTTTGTGACTCATAACCCACCAATTGAAACTTGAAGAACAAAAAGGTAACTCGTATAACTCAACTCACAACATGTAACCAATAACATACAGCTTGTCCGCCCGATGTATACCGTCCCCGTATCCCCAACTCACCCCACCGCTTGCCCCCTCCTGCAGGAGTAATTTGTAAAAGTAACTTGGAGCACGGTGAGTAAGCTGCAGCCGATTGGAGTAACTTAAAGCGCATTGGAGTAACTGCAGGCGGTTGAGTGACCTTGGTGCACGATTGAGTAACTTGCAGGCGGTTAGAGTAACTCGAAGCACATTTGGGTAAGTGCAGGCGGTCGAGTAACCTTGGTGCACGATTGAGTAACTTGCAGGCGGCTAGAGTAACTCGAAGCACATTTGGGTAAGTGCAGACGGTCGAGTAACCTTGGAGCAAGATTGAGTAACTTTCAGCCAGTTGGAGTAACTTGAAGCACATTGGAGTAACTGCAGGCGGTTGAGTGACCTTGGTGCAGGGTTGAGTAACTTGCAGGCGGTTGGAGTAACTTGAGGCACATTGGAGTAACTGCAGGCGGTTGAGTGACTTTGGTGCAGGGTTAAGTGACTTCCAGCCAGTTGGAGTAACTTGAAGCACATTGGAGTAACTGCAGGCGGTTGAGTGACCTTGGTGCAGGGTTATGTGACTTCCAGCCAGTTGGAGTAACTTGAAGCACATTGGAGTAACTTGCAGGCGGTTGAGTGACCTTAGAGCAGGGTTATGTGACTTCCAGCCAGTTGGAGTAACTTGAAGCACATTGGAGTAACTGCAGGCGGTTTTGTGACCTTGGGGGTT
>NZ_FCOQ01000037.1 GCF_900021165.1 Paenibacillus phocaeensis
GCAGGGTTATGTGACTTCCAGCCAGTTGGAGTAACTTGAAGCACATTGGAGTAACTGCAGGCGGTTGAGTGACCTTGGAGCTTGATAATGTTTGTTGGTTGATTCAACTAGCTAGTTTTTCCGTATGAGATTCAGGCCCAGCTATGTTCGCCGGATGAGATGATAGGATCGAAATTTCATATATAATCCCAACGTTTGGCAGCGCAAGCGCCCAATCTATATGAAATTTCATATACAATCCTCCATTACAGTGGGATTTCGGCGATTGTGTTCGAAATTTCATACACAATCCCAACGTTTGGTAGCGCAAGCGCCCAATCTATATGAAATTTCATATACAATCCTCCATTTCAGCGGGACTTCGGCGATTGTGTTCGAAATTTCATACACAATCCCAACGTTTGGCAGCGCAAGCGCCCAATCTGTATGAAATTTCATATACAATCCTCCATTTCAGCGGAATTCCGGCGATTATGTTCGAAATTTCATACACAATCCCAACGTTTGGCAGCGCAAGCGCCCAATCTATATGAAATTTCATATACAATCCTCCATTTCAGCGGGATTCCGGCGATTATGTTCGAAATTTCATATACAATCCCAACGGCCTCCGCCTGGCACACGGCTCCCGGGCTCCTCCTTACCGCCCCCCTTTGGCACACGGCTCCCGGACTCCCCCCCCCTTGCCGCCACCCCTCGCCCGCCACTCACAGCAAAAAAACCGTCCGATTCCCATCGGACGGTTCAGGGGAGCTATGGCAGGCGATTCGNCCGGCGCGTCGAGGTACAACGCCGCGACGCGATCCGGGTACAGCGCGGCGTACCGCAGCGCGTACAGGCCGCCCCGGCTGAAGCCGAACAGCACCGGCTTCGGGGCGAGCCCGTATTTCGCGGTCAGCTCGGCGCGAAAAGCCTCCATCTGTCCGGCCGCGAACGGGCAGCCGTAGAGATGGCTCAGCCGGCAATAGGCGAGATGCCAGCCTTGCTCGAGCAGAGCGAGGTCGGCGTCCGCGAAGGCGCCGAAGAACTCGCTCCGCCACACCCACGGCCGCCCGGGGGCGGCCGCCTTCGGAGCGACCAGCACGCACTCGCGGCCGCCGAAGTAAAAGTCGGTGCGCGCATACCCCATCCATTCGCTCGCCTCAGCATTCTCCGCACCGCCCTCCGCTGCAGCGGCATGCTCGATCTCCGGCAGC
This sequence comes from Paenibacillus phocaeensis, assembly GCF_900021165.1. Taxonomy (GTDB): domain Bacteria; phylum Bacillota; class Bacilli; order Paenibacillales; family Paenibacillaceae; genus Fontibacillus; species Fontibacillus phocaensis. Next base: position 1,197 of record NZ_FCOQ01000037.1, read on the forward strand.
ATCGCCTCGGCCTGCTGCAGCGCTTCCGCGAGCGGCGGCGTCTCCAGCTTGTTCGGGTTCGTATGCCCGACATGCTCCCGCCATGCCGCGTTCAGCACGGCGCGGCGAGCGCCGACGAGCCGGATGAACTCGCGGTCGCCGCCTTCCGCCCAATCCGGCATCCGCTCCAGCTCCAAATGGAAGACGCGGCTCAGAATCGTTCGCGCGATGACCCAATGTCCGTCTTCATTCGGATGAATGCCATCGCCGTAGCGATAGCCAGGGTCGGCTTCGCGGCGTACACGGATCAACTCACTTAGCGGCCTGCGAAGATCCACTACCGTGAGCCCTTCCGCCTCCCCGTATTCCCGGATCCAGGCCCCATAACGCTCCAGCACCGTGTTATAGTCGACATACGGCCGCTCAAATGAGTAATCGTCCATCCCGTCCGGCAGGGCCTCCCCGCCGAAGGAGGCGACGTCAAACGGCGGCGGCGTCATCAGGATCACGCGGGCTCCCGCGCCACGTACGCGTTCCACGGCCCGGCGCACCCCGTCGCGGTAGGCTTCGAAGCGCCCCTCTCCGAACGGATGGTAGATGCCGTCGTTCATTCCATAGCAAATAAACGCCCAATCCGGCCGAACCTCCGTCAACGCGCGCTCCAGGCGATCATGCACGCAGGGGCGCGGAAACGGATGATCCGATTCGCTGGTTCCCGCCGCAGTTTCACTGCTGACCCCCAAGTTAATCCACTCCAGCCGGTGCTCCGGCAGATGCTTCAGGAAAAAAGCCTCCAAATTTCGGATATACGTCCCATTATCCGTGATACTGTCACCCAAAAAAACGATTCGCTTCCGATGCGGCAACGCCAGCAAGTCAGCGCTTTCAATTTCAATCGTCAACACAGCCAACCCCTTTCCGATAAAGTTAAATATGAAATCTGGCTCTGAACTTGCCGGGCGATTCCCCGGTCCAGCGCTTGAACTGCCGGCTGAAATGAGCGATATCCTTGTACCCGAGGCGCATCGAGACGGCCTCCACCGACAGCTCCGGCTCCATCAGCAGCAGCTTGGCCTTCTTCAACTTCAGCGCGGACAAATACTGGCGCGGCGACATTCCGTAGACGCGGCGAAAAATCCGATTGCAGGAGGAGGCGCTGTACCCCAGCCCGGCGGTTACCGCCGCGACGGTCTCGCGCGACCGATCCCCATCGACCTCGTCGCTGCTGTCGCCGCCCTCGCCGACCGCCGCCGCGCCCCAGTCCTCCGGCTCCTCGACGCTGCGCTCCAGACCGGCGGCGATCTCCGCGGCGATCCGGTTCATCCGGCTGCCGGGCGCAGCGGCCTCCCGCTCCGCCAGCCCTTCGCTCAGGCCGGCGAACAGCTCGAACACCGCGGACATCGCCCGCATCTTGTCCGCCAGCTTCGCACCCGCCCCGTCCGAGGTGAGCGCGATCAGCCGATCCAGGCTTGGCCGGATGCTCGCGGCTAGCGGGCTGTCCGCGGCATGAAGAAGCTCCTCCCCGCGGCACAGCAGCTCGCGGAGCACGGGCTCGTCGACGTTGAAATGCAGGCAATAATACGTCATCGGCCCCATCCCCAGCGCCCGGCTCTCGTGCACATCCTCAGGCCGCAGCAGCAGGAAATCGCCGGGCTGCTGCACATAGCGTCTGCCGCCTACGATCATCTCCTGGCTGCCCGCCAGCAGCAGGTTCACCTCGAACAACGGGTGGCTGTGCCGCGGATACGACCACTCGCTCGTCACCGTCCGCAAATGCGCGGCAAACAGCTTAAACGTCGAATCCATGTCCGGCAGCATATATTCGGTTACCTGATGCTCTCGAGCCACCCTCGTCCCTCCGTTTCGCCGCCTTTGGGTTCCCGTTCTCTCCGCCATTGATCGTTTTGGATAAATCGTTTGGCGGTTTGGACATGGGCGTTCCCCCAAAGCCTTGTTATAATCAAACTAGCATAACCGCAGCCAATTGAACAGGAGGTAATCAACTTGGGTAAAAATATATTTTTTAACGCGCATCACTCCCCGATGGGAGCCTTCGCCAGCTTTACGTTAGGACATCCCGGTCCCAGCGGCGGATTCGACCTCGAGCTGGGCAGCCCGCCGAAGCAGAACATCTATATCGGTCTGCAGGATGACGGGCAAGAGCGTTACCGGGCACTGCCCTTCTTCGGCGAAGGGCTGGACGAGCGGGATCGTTACACGACCGAAGAGAGCGGTGACGAGCCCAGCACATCCCATTCTGTTCAGCAAAAAGAAAGCGGTCTCATCGTCCCGTTCGGCCGCAGCGAAATCGTTCGCCGGTTTGGTGCGGCGATCGATGAATGGCAAGCCGGCGATTTAACGTTCCGCCTGATCTCGCCGTTTGAAGGCGTGCCCGATCCGGAGACGGCCACCGAAGAGCAACTGCGGTTCGCGCTCATGCCGGCGGTGCTGGCGGAGATCACCGTCGACAACACCCGGGGAACTTCGGCGCGGAGAGCCTTCTTCGGCTTGCATAACATCGACGCCTTCAGCGCGCTCCGCCGCCTGGAAGACGTCACCGACGGCCGGATTTGCGGCATCGGCCAAGGCCGCCATACCGCGATTGCGGCGAGCGACCCGCGAATCACGAGCGCCGGCTTTTTCACCATGGAAGCGATCCTCAAGCCGAAGGTGCCGGAGAACCTGCGCTTTGGCCTGGGTCCGGTAGGCGCGCTGCTCATGGATACCCCGGCGGGCGAGAAGGCCACCTACCGCTTTGCGCTCTGCTTCTATCGCGCCGGTTACGTCACCTCCGGGCTGGATGCGTCCTACTACTATACGCGGTACTTCGCCAACATCGAGGAAGTCGCCGCCTACGCGCTGGCTGAATTCGACCGCAAGCTGGAAGTCGCCCGTCAAGCCAACGCGCTCGTCAGCGACGCCAAGCTGAACGAGGATCAGAAGTTTATGCTCGCGCATGCCATCCGCAGCTATTACGGTTCCACCGAGCTGCTGGAGCACGAGGGCAAACCGCTGTGGGTCGTGAACGAAGGCGAGTATCGGATGATGAATACCTTCGATTTGCTGGTTGACCAGCTGTTCTTTGAACTGAAAATGAATCCGTGGACGGTAAAAAACGAGCTGGATCTGTACACCAGCCGCTACAGCTATCGGGACACGGTTCGGCTTCCCGGGGATCGGACCGAATATCCGGGCGGCATCAGCTTTACGCATGACATGGGCGTTGCCAACGTATTCTCCCGTCCCGGCTATTCGTCTTACGAGCTGCATGCGATCGACGACTGCTTCTCCCACATGACGCATGAACAGCTCGTCAACTGGGTGCTGAGTGCCACGGTGTACGTGCATCAGACGAACGACCGCGATTGGCTGGAACGCAACTTGCCGATCCTGGAGCAATGCCTTGAGAGCATGGTGAACCGGGACCATCCGGAACCGGCCAAGCGGACCGGCATCATGGGCCTCGACAGCTCGCGCACGATGGGCGGAGCGGAAATCACCACCTATGACAGCCTGGACGTCTCGCTGGGGCAAGCAAGAAACAACATCTATCTGGCGGGCAAGAGCTGGGCGGCTTACGTCGCGATGGAGAAGCTACTGCGCGCGAACGGCCGCGAGACGGCAGCATCGTTGGCCGGCCGTCAAGCCGAGCTGTGCGCCGCGACAATCGCCTCGCATCTGCTGCCGGGCGGCTATATTCCGGCGGTCATTCAAGAGAACAATGACTCCAAGATCATCCCGGCAATCGAGGGGCTGATCTTCCCGCTGTACACCGGCTGCGAGGAAGCGCTCGACAAGAACGGCCGATTCAGCGAATATCTCACCGCGCTGTCCAAACATCTGGATACCGTGCTGCAGCCGGGCATCTGCCTGTTCGAAGACGGCGGTTGGAAGCTGTCCTCGACGAGCAACAATTCCTGGCTTAGCAAAATCTATCTCTGCCAATTCATCGCCCGCCGAATTATGGGTCTCGCCTGGGACGAACAGGGGCAAGCGGCCGATGCGGCGCACGTCGCCTGGTTGACCTCCGAGAAGAACGCCTTCTGGAGCTGGAGCGACCAGATGATGGCCGGCGTGATCTGCGGCAGCCGGTATTATCCGCGCGGCGTAACGGCGATTTTGTGGTTGGACGAGAACGAAACCCATTAAGGGCGTATCACTAAGATAAAGAGGGTGTCCCAAAAGTAAACTCTGGGACACCCTCAGCAGCCAAATTGGATGGGATTCATAAAAAACCAAGGAGCTAGGCGGTCTGTTCTCGCTTAGCTCCTTGGTTTTTGGCGTCCACCGCTGCTTTCTTGAGCAGATTGTGGGCAAGGGAAAGCCACCCCACCTCCAGACTTACTTTGGGTAAGCCTCGAAGCAGGAACCTTTTAAAGCCTCGGTTGTTCTTTACATGGCCAAACACAGGCTCCGGCTCGATCATGCGCCTTACGGCTAGGGCATGACCTTCTTCACTGCGGAGCTTTTGCCTGGCCTGGTTCTTTAGCCGCCAATACTTCATACTCACCTTGATCTCGCGATCACCTTGGGCTTGGGTACACTGCGGTTTTAGCGGACAACCCTCACAGCCGGCGCTTCGGTAATGTCGGTATTCGATTTCATACCCGCTTTCCGTTTTCTCCTTACTCCCTCTTCGGAAATGGAGCGTTTGTCCGGCCGCACATGTCCATGTATCTTGTTCACTGTTATAGGTCCAGTTGTCGATCTTGCTGATGTCTTTTTGCCAGGCCTTGCTCTTTTCGCGGTGATACGTGTTGTACTTCACCATGGCTTCGACTTCATTTCGCTCCAAGTAGTCGTAATTTTCTTCACCGCCATAGCCTGCATCGGCGATGACTTTTTTTGGCAGCTTGCCGAACTGCGATTTTATCTTCTCAAAATGCGGGATGAGGCAGCGCGTATCGGTTGGCCGCTGGTGCAAACTGTAACCGATAATGAATTGATTTTCAGTGCCAATCTGAACATTATAGGCTGGCTTTAGCTGGCCGTTTCGCATGTGGTCTTCTTTCATCCGCATAAACGTGGCGTCCGGGTCTGTTTTACTGTAGCTGTTTCTCGTGCCTAAAATCGCTTCCTGCGTCTCATACTTCTGAAGGCGAGGAAGCAAGTCTTTGCGGAGCGTGCGCATCGCCTTCTTGAGCGGCTTGTCCTTTGGTTTCTCCTGCAGACGCTCCTCTAATTGTTTGACGGCTTGCTCCAGCTTTTCACCGGTGAGGGCAGAGGACTCGCCCAGTTCAAGAAGATCCTGGCCCCCGTGAGCACGTTCTTCTTGTTTCTCAGCTTCCTCAATGGCGGCGAACAAGGTTTGGACTTTTTCTTGGAGCTTGGCTTTATGCTTCACTACCGCCTTCCCCCATACAAACGTATATCGGTTGGCATTCGCTTCGATCTTCGTGCC
>NZ_FCOQ01000038.1 GCF_900021165.1 Paenibacillus phocaeensis
AAAGAGGGTGTCCCAAAAGTAAACTCTGGGACACCCTCAGCAGCCAAATTGGATGGGATTCATAAAAAACCAAGGAGCTAGGCGGTCTGTTCTCGCTTAGCTCCTTGGTTTTTGGCGTCCACCGCTGCTTTCTTGAGCAGATTGTGGGCAAGGGAAAGCCACCCCACCTCCAGACTTACTTTGGGTAAGCCTCGAAGCAGGAACCTTTTAAAGCCTCGGTTGTTCTTTACATGGCCAAACACAGGCTCCGGCTCGATCATGCGCCTTACGGCTAGGGCATGACCTTCTTCACTGCGGAGCTTTTGCCTGGCCTGGTTCTTTAGCCGCCAATACTTCATACTCACCTTGATCTCGCGATCACCTTGGGCTTGGGTACACTGCGGTTTTAGCGGACAACCCTCACAGCCGGCGCTTCGGTAATGTCGGTATTCGATTTCATACCCGCTTTCCGTTTTCTCCTTACTCCCTCTTCGAAAATGGAGCGTTTGTCCGGCCGCACATGTCCATGTATCTTGTTCACTGTTATAGGTCCAGTTGTCGATCTTGCTGATGTCTTTTTGCCATGCCTTGCTCTTTTCGCGGTGATACGTGTTGTACTTCACCATGGCTTCGACTTCATTTCGCTCCAAGTAGTCGTAATTTTCTTCACCGCCATAGCCTGCATCGGCGATGACTTTTTTTGGCAGCTTGCCGAACTGCGATTTTATCTTCTCAAAATGCGGGATGAGGCAGCGCGTATCGGTTGGCCGCTGGTGCAAACTGTAACCGATAATGAATTGATTTTCAGTGCCAATCTGAACATTATAGGCTGGCTTTAGCTGGCCGTTTCGCATGTGGTCTTCTTTCATCCGCATAAACGTGGCGTCCGGGTCTGTTTTACTGTAGCTGTTTCTCGTGCCTAAAATCGCTTCCTGCGTCTCATACTTCTGAAGGCGAGGAAGCAAGTCTTTGCGGAGCGTGCGCATCGCCTTCTTGAGCGGCTTGTCCTTTGGTTTCTCCTGCAGACGCTCCTCTAATTGTTTGACGGCTTGCTCCAGCTTTTCACCGGTGAGGGCAGAGGACTCGCCCAGTTCAAGAAGATCCTGGCCCCCGTGAGCACGTTCTTCTTGTTTCTCAGCTTCCTCAATGGCGGCGAACAAGGTTTGGACTTTTTCTTGGAGCTTGGCTTTATGCTTCACTACCGCCTTCCCCCATACAAACGTATATCGGTTGGCATTCGCTTCGATCTTCGTGCCGTCCAAAAATAATGCTCAAGCTGCACGTAGTTTTCCTCGGCCAGAAACTGAAGAACGGCGGTAAACACCGTCTCCAGTACGTTTTTCATTCGCTCTGAACGAAACCGGTTGATGGTGCGGAAATCCGGCTTTTGCCTGGCCGCGATCCACATGAACATGATGTTTTCACGGATCGCTTTGGCGATCTGGCGAGAGGAGTAGATACGCTGCGTGTAGGCGTAAATGATGACTTTGGTGAGCATTTTAGGGTGGTAGCTGTCTCGTCCGCCTCCAGGGTAAGCTGCGTCGAAGATGGCTTCGTCGAGACGATTAACGGCGGCGTTGACCACACGAACGAGGTGATTGGCGGGGATATCTTCTTCTAAATCCATTGGTAAGCAGAGTTGATCCATGGTATATTGAATGTACAAAGAAACNATCCACAAAGTAATGCTCAAGCTGCACGTAGTTTTCCTCGGCCAGAAACTGAAGAACGGCGGTAAACACCGTCTCCAGTACGTTTTTCATTCGCTCTGAACGAAACCGGTTGATGGTGCGGAAATCCGGCTTTTGCCTGGCCGCGATCCACATGAACATGATGTTTTCACGGATCGCTTTGGCGATCTGGCGAGAGGAGTAGATACGCTGCGTGTAGGCGTAAATGATGACTTTGGTGAGCATTTTAGGGTGGTAGCTGTCTCGTCCGCCTCCAGGGTAAGCTGCGTCGAAGATGGCTTCGTCGAGACGATTAACGGCGGCGTTGACCACACGAACGAGGTGATTGGCGGGGATATCTTCTTCTAAATCCATTGGTAAGCAGAGTTGATCCATGGTATATTGAATGTACAAAGAAACCGTCTCCTTTTGGTTTATGGTTGGGTGGTACCTCCATTTTACCAAAGAGTGGTTTCTTTTTGTTTGACGAAATGAAAAAGAGGGTCGCCCCTAGTCATCTATGATGACTTTTGGGACACCCTCTTTTCATTTAAGTTCCGCTTCGGGCCGCCCGATTGCGGCCCGCATTTTTCGCTTGATACAACGCTTCATCGCTTGATTTGAACAGCTCTGGCAACGAGATTACAGCGCCCGCGCGTACGGTCACGACGCCGATGCTGATCGTGTATTCGGGACGCCACGGAATTCCCTCGCTCTCAAGCACAGCTGCACGCAGAGATTCGGCAAATTGATCCGACGCCGGCTCATCCGCCCCCGGCAGAAAGATGGCGAACTCGTCCCCGCCGTAGCGACCGAACAAATCCCCCGCCCCGAGCCGCGGGCGAACCTTCCCGGCGAACTCCTGTAGCAGCTCGTCCCCGACATGATGTCCGAAGGAGTCGTTAATCGTCTTAAAATGATCGACATCTATCAGGATAAACGAGGCCGGCACCGCTTCCTTCCGACATCGGCGCAGCGTCTCCCGCGTATGGTGCATGAAGGCCCGGCGGTTTAGGGCGCCGGTCAGGTCGTCATAGCTGGCTAATCTTAACAATTCTCGGTCCATCCGCTCTTTGGTCAACAGAAAGAAGCCCATATTTCCCAGCATCATAATCGCATACAAGGTAAGGAAGGATAACGTGCGGTAAATGCCGGGCTCCAGCATGTCCACCGGCACCGCGGTGAATAAAGCCAGCGGCGTACGCAGGATCAGGGCGGCCGCGATCGCCAAATACATGTAACCGAGCAGCAGCGACAGCGGGGGCTTGGACGGGGAAGACGCTAATCGGCCGGCGGGAACGGCGATCATCACCGCGATCGACAGCGATACAACGGCGATGCGAAGCGGGGCCGCATTATGCAGGAGAACTACCAGCAAGTAAGCCGCCATACTGCCTGTTGTCCAAGCCGTGTAGAAGCGTCTGGCTCTGGCACCGAATCCGCCGGCTACCTGCAGCAGAGCCGCCGTTTCCAGCGCCACGCCCAGCAGGAAGAACAGGTTGGCCGCAACGATCACGGCCATCCCCGGTGTTTTTTCCGCAACGATAAATAAGCCCCAGGTTATGGCCTGCAGCCATTTGGACGCATAGAACTTGTCGATCGCCGATTCCTTGGAATTACGAAACTTGTATGCGCTAAAGAGAATGACCGCGAGGAGATGGCCTAGCACGAGCAAGACGAACACGGTCTTCATATCCAAATTCAGATCCATCATGAAACTTCCCACCATCTCCATCCGCCATAGGATTCCTCGTCGGAACGATTCTATCTATCATACAACAAATTTCGCCAAAGAGGGACGCAAGATGAAAAAAAGCGAGCTTATCCCCCTGGAATCGGGAGGGAAAAACTCGCTTCTTCGTGATAGGTTCCATCGAGATTATTGCCTGGCTGCTCCCTGGCGGGAGATCAGGAACAACGTGCCCCAAATCAGTACAAAACCGCATACCTGGGCGACGGTAATCATTTGCTGGAAGGCGATCCAGTTCACCAGGACGCCAACCATCGGGAAGCTCAGCTCCGCCAGCGTGGCGACAGAGGCCTTCGTCGTCGTCAGCCCCTTGTAATACACAAGCAGGCTGAGCAGCCCCGGCAGGAGCGCTTGTCCAAGCATATTCAACGACAGCGCGGCGATTTGCGAAGTGCCCGCCGGCAGGTTCCAGGCAGCCCCTTCATTCCATGCGATAGCCAGCAGCAGCGGCAGCGCCAAAATAAACCGCAGCGACGTCACCGTCTCATATTTCAGATGGCCAACCATCATCCGCCCCATCACCGTGGAACCGCCCCATAGCGCAGCGGCACCCAGCGACAGCAGACTGCCGACCTGCACGAAATCGCTCCAGTGCCCGATCGGCATCGTAAACCCGAAGGTCAACAAATACGTCCCGAGCAGCGCAATAAGCAATAAGCCGAAAAAATGGCGCGGCAGCTTCTCCTTAAGCAGCAAACCAGCCAGCAGGATGGCAAACAGCGGCTGCATCTTCTGCAGCAGCAGGACAGCGTTCAGATCCCCGCTCGACAGCGCCATCGTAAACAGAATCGTGGCGATGGCCGAACCGCCCCAAGAGATAAACAACAGCGCGCCTCCTTGACGCCAGCCGAGCCCTTTGAGCTCGGTACGGTTTTTCCACAAGACCGGAATGGCGATCAGTGCGATAATCAGATGCTCGATCAGTACGATTTGCGCCGAGGTGAGCGACTTCAGCAGAATGACCCGAAACAGCGGGTCTACGCCCCACAACGCCGCGCCCAATACGACCAGCCAGAACCCGCTTCGCGATTTCCGAGCCTCCGCCGTCCGGGAGGAGGGATTAACCTGGCCGGATGCGCCTGCCAGCGCCCCCGCGCCCGCTCCGGCCTGAATCCGGAGCCCGCTGCTTGCTTTTGCTTTATCCATCGTGTAAATCCCCTTCTTGAATAGAGGGTCTAAGTAGAAAACCCCCGCATTGACCTTCGGAAAGGTATGCGGGGGCTGACCAAAGAAGCCTGTCAGGCTCCCTGCCGGAACCTGAGCAAACTAGCGCTTGATTGATCTTCTCCCATCCGGACTTTACCGTCGGCCTTGGAATCGCACCAAGTCAGTCGCACGCGGCCGTTAGAAGCCGCAGGCGAGTCGCGGGCTGCAGTTTTCCTACAAGAAAACCTCACCGCCGGTCGGGAATTTCACCCTACCCCGAAGATCTCTATTCATTTAAATTTTTGATAACTTAAGTTGTTTCTATCATACCCCAGGATGTCAAGTGACTCTGTTACAAAAATCACAATGTAAGCCCGAGGTTCCAATTCTTCATCTCATCCCCGTTTGACTACTTCGAAGTTGTTCTCGAGCAGCAGCCAGTTTTGCGGGAAGCTCAAGCCCAGCTTCCAATAGCTCATCCCCCGCAGCCCCAGCTCCTTGATCAGATTAAACTTGGCCTGGATCGAACGGGCATCCTCAAACCATACTTCATGCTCCCGTCCTTCCTCATCCCAATAGTGAAAAAACGGCGCCTGATCCCGCTCGCTGTATTGGATGGCAACGCCGTGCCGCGCCGCAATCTCAATCGCCTGCTGCGGACTGACCGCCCGCGCAGTGCTTCCCTGCACGAAGGGAAGCGTCCAGTCGTAGCCATATAGGTTCTGCCCCATCATGATTTTAGAGCCGGGCATTTCGGTTAACGCGTATTCCAGCACCCGCCGGACCGGACCGATCGGCGATACCGCCTGGGCCGGTCCGCCGCTGTAGCCCCACTCATAGGTCATGATGACAACGAAATCGGCGATTTCTCCGTGCGCCCGATAGTCATGTCCTTCGTACCACAAGCCCTGCTGGTCTGCGCTTGTCTTGGGTGCCAGAGCGGTGGACATCAGCCAGCCCTGCTGCGCAAAGCGCGCTTTGGCCTTGCGCAGAAAAGCGTTGTAGGCCTCCCGATCCTCCGGCCGGAGGAATTCAAAATCGAAGTGGATGTCCCGAAATCCGTATTGATTTGCTGTCGCAACGATGTTGTCGAGGAATCGTTCCTGGATCGGGAGATCGTTCAGCAGGATCCGCCCCAGCTCGTCGCTAAACCGGTCGTTCTCCTGATTCGTGATCACCATCATCAGCACCACCCGGTTCGCCCGGGCAATTTCGGGAAACCCATTCAGCGGCGGCTCCCGAAGCGAACCGTCCCGCTGCGCTTGAAAGCTGAACGGGGCCAGATAGGTCAGATGCCGCGCCGCTTCCCGGGCGCTTTCCTCCAGAGCCGGAGCAACCGTGCCCCCGCGCGGCTCTACATAGGCGTTAAATTCGGCGCTTCTTCTCGGCCGCGGCGGAATGTAGAGCCGGAGTCCAATGGACAGCGGCTGATCCTCAGCAATGGCGTTGACGCGAGCCAGCTCCTGATAGCTGATCCCCCATCGCCGGGCGATGGACCACAAGCTGTCCCCGGACCGGACCCAGTAATAGCTGCCGATGATCGGGATGACCAAGGTTTGTCCAACCACAAGCCGCTCCGGGTTCGGAAGCTCATTGGCTTCAACGATATCTTCATAGGGTACGCCATAAGCTTCCGCGATGCCGTATATCGTCTGGCCCGACTGGACGAGATGAATCTGCATCTGCTCCCCCTCCTTCATATGGATCGTCATACTACCATCCTATGAAGGAGCTGGTTTGGCCTATTCGTGCCGGCGGGACTTACGTCAGAACGCCGGAAGCGCGATCTCGTCGTAGTTGTCCTCCAGAAACTGCTTGACTTCCGGACTGGAGATGGCTTTCGCCAGTTTCTGGATCGGTTCCGAATCACGGTTATCCTCGCGGGCCACCAAAGTGATCGCAAAAGCCGATTCCACGGTTTCCGTCAGCAAGGCGTCCTTCTTCGGCGTGAGTCCCAGCGGGCTGGCATAGGCTGGAGTCATCAGCACCAGGTCGGCGTCATCCAACATCCGCGGCAACATCAACAGGTCAACTTCTTCGAATTTGTAGTTGTGAGGATTCTCTACGATATCGGCAACGGTCGCATGGATGCCAACCCCCTCCTTCAGCTTGACCACGCCGGCTTCATCCAGCATATCGAGCGAACGGCCGCCGTTGGACGCATCGTTGGCAATCACGATCGTCGCCCCGTCCGGGAGTTCGTCCATCGAGGTATAGCGTTTGGAATATGCGCCATAAACGGCGTGGTAAACCGGTTGAACCGGGACAAGGTTGGCCTTTTTGTTCGTATTGTACTCCTCCATCCAAGGCACATGCTGGAAGAAGTTCGCATCCACTTCCTTGTTCGCCAGCGCATCGTTAGGCTGAACATTGTCAGACAACACGACAACTTCCAGATCGATGCCTTCCTCTTTGAGCTGGGGTTTGATCAGCTCCAGAATATCCGTCATTGGCGGAATCAAGGAAGCCACCTTCAACGTGGTTGTTTCCGAAGTATCCGACCCCGCCGCTGCCGGTGCCTCGACCCCCGTCCCCGAATTACCGGATTGCGCCGCGTTCGAAGTATTCGCAGGGTTTCCGTTGTTGCCGCAGGCGCTCAGCACCAGCATCAGCAGCGCGAGCGTCATCATCCATTTTCCTGTTTTTAGCATGGTTTTCTCCCTCCAGATTTAACGTTTATCCAACCATCGGGACAACGCATTTCCTATAAATTGAATTCCTTGTACCAAAACGATCATCAGCAGGATCACCACCGCCATCAGCTCCGTTTCAAACCGCTGATAGCCGTAGCGGATCGCGAAGTCGCCAACCCCGCCGCCGCCGACCACGCCCATTACCGTCGAATAAGAGATGAAGCTGATGGTCGAGGAGGTCAGCCCCAGCACTAGACCGGAACGGGCCTCCACGTATAAAAATTTCAGAACGATCTGTATCCTGGACGCCCCCATGGATCGCGCTGACTCAATCACACCTCGCGGCACCTCCAGCAGCGATTGTTCGACGAACCGCGCATAGATCGCGATTGCGACCACTGCCAGCGGAATGGAGGCAGCCAGAGTCCCGATTGCCGTGCCCACGATCAGCCGGGTCAGAGGAATCATGAACACAACCAGCAGCAGGAAGGGAAAAGAGCGGATGACGTTGACCGCTCCATTCAACAGACCATACCCCAGGCGATGTTCATACAGTTGGCCTTTGCCGGTCAGGTACAACGCCGTTCCCGCCGGCAATCCGAGCAGGATCGCGGCCAGCAGCGCGATTCCCACCATGGCGAACGTCTCTCCGACCGCCTCGCCGATTTGGCTGCGGTATTGGATGAAGCCCTCCCACATCAGAGAGATATCAAACACCCTCACACCCCCGTTTCGCCAAGCAACTGTTCCCGATACGAAGCGCTGTAGCCCGCGATCCCGGCGGTTCCCGCCTTCGCTTGATTTCGTTCGATCGTAAACGAATCGGTCAGCCGGCCTTCTTCCATCACGGACACCCCTTGGCAAATGCTGCGTACGACATCCATCTCATGCGTCACGATGACGATCGTCACCCCAAGCGTTCGATGGACATGCAGCAACACCTCAAGAATCTCGGCGGTCGTCTTCGGATCAAGCGAGGAGGTCGGCTCATCGCACAGCAGGAGGTCCGGTCGGCTCGCCAGTGCCCGGGCGATCGCTACCCGCTGCTTCTGTCCGCCGCTCAGGGCGGCCGGGTATTGGCGGGCCTTGTCTTCCAGACCGACGAACCGCAAGCATTCCCGGACGCGGTCGGTTCGCTCCTGCTTCCGCATGCCCGCAAGCTCCAGCGGAACCGAAACGTTGCCGCTGACCGTTCGGTTATTCAGCAGGTGAAACTGCTGGAAGATCATTCCGATCGACCTGCGCACCTCACGCCGGGCGGTCTCGGGAAGCGCAGTAAGCTCCCTGCCCAATACCGTGACACTCCCCTCATCCGGCAGCTCCAGGGCGTTCATCATCCGCAGCAATGTCGATTTACCGGCCCCGCTGGGGCCAATGATGCCGTGGATCGTACCTTGCGAAACCCGCAGGGATACGTCGCGCACCGCCTCGAAACGGCCGTTCTGCAAATCATAGGTCTTGCTGACATGCTCCAAAGTGATGATACAGCGTTCCCCCTCTCGCTCCATCTTCTGTATTACTTATTTATATGCACTGTTACATTGTACTTTCACCAGTTGATTATAGACCATTAATTACACTGTGTCACTAATTTAGATTAATTATTATAAAAGCGACGGATTCCTTCTCATCGTAAACCTTCGACTAAATAGTTGGCATGACATTGGCAATATCCTGATCTTCGCCCCGCCGTTTCAGCCCGTTTTACCCTGCTGCCCATGGAAAAGCGAACCGCAAAAAGCCCGGCGGGAGACGAACCTCCTGGGCCGGGCTATTCGCATATCGGGATAGATTCAGGGCAACTTACGGCGATTTTGCCGCAATCGAGAATCCGACCGTTTTAGCGTTACTATCCACCGCCGCTCCGGGCCTGGTCGGCATTAAGGTCCGGGGCTGCGTTACTCGGGGCGAGCGCTCTCCTTCGTCCGCTCCGTTTGCTCATACGCCCGCAGGATCGAATCCAGCAAGCCGGGAAAACGAAGGGCCAAATCCTCCTCCCGCACCGACATAAACCGCTGCGTGCCTTGGATCCGGGTGAACACGACACCGGCTTCCCGCAGCGTGCGGATATGGTGGGACAATGTTGACTTGGCGATCGGAACCTCGAAATAATTGCAGGGCTGTTCGCCGCCGCGGCGCATTTCAGCCACTACGCTGAGCCGAATCGGATCACTTAAAGCGTACAATACGGAAGATAACTGAATTTCATCCCGGTCGGGGTGATACAGGACTTTCATCAGGATAACTCCTTTATCTCAAAAATTTGTGATAAATTAAGGATCCCCTATTTACATCATAAGCGAAAGCATGCTATATTTCAATCGTTCGATAACATTCGAACATTAGAACAGAGAAAGAGGGAGTGAAAGTAAACCATGCGTCCGATCTCCACCAAGTCTGAAAATCCCGCCGCGCCGGCTTCCTTGCCTCCCCTCGCCAACGAAGGCTTGTTAACGGCATTGCTCGCTGTTGCGGTCGTGCTGGTCATCATGAACACGGCGATGTTTAACCTGGCGCTGCCGGATGTCACGGAATCCTTTCATTTATCGGCAGCGATCTCATCCCTGATCGTCACCGGCTATTCCATCATGTTCGCTATCTCGTCCATCACGTTCAGCCGTCTGTCGGACTTCCTGCCGATTCGCCGGTTGCTGGCAATTGGACTTACGACGCTTGGGATCGCCGCTGTCGCCGGATTGTTCAGCCCGAGCTTCTGGATGCTGCTCGCGGTTCGCGTGGTTCAGGCATCGGGTGCAGGTGCGGTCGTCTCACTGTCGCTCGTGACCTTATCCCGCTACGTGCCTATCGAACGACGCGGCAAAGCGATGGCCTTGATTATGTCGGCCGTCTCGCTGGGTCTGGGCCTCGGCCCCGTTGCCGGCGGCGCAATCGTTGAATACTTCGGATGGAGATATCTGTTCGTGATCACGGCATTCACGCTGTTATTAGTGCCGCTGTTTCTTCGGCATATCCCGCGGGAACAGCCGGTTCGGGGGGCGTTCGACACCCCGGGCGCCCTATTTGTGGCGGTCGGCACGACCGGTCTGCTGCTGTTTCTGACCGAACATTCCTGGCTGGCACTGGCCTTCGGCGCGGCGGCAATGATCCTGTTCGTCTGGAGAATCCGCACTGCCTCCGACCCGTTCGTCTCCCCTGCGTTGTTCCGCAACGGGTCTTACCTCGCCTTGTCGATCGTCGGCATCGCCGCCTATTTGTGCAGCTTCGCTACCTTGTTTTTGCTGCCGCAAATTTTGGTGCATCAGTTTGGATTAACCGCCAGCCATGCCGGAATGATCATCTTCCCGGGCTCAATCCTCGCGATGGTCGCTTCGCGCAGAGTCGGCTCCGTCATTGATCGTCACGGCAACGGCGCGATTTTACGGTACGTTCCGCTGCTCGTGCTCAGCTCCATGATCCTGTTCGCCTTGTTCAGCGGGCAATCCTGGTTAGCCATCCTGTTCATCTATATGCTGATCAGCTTAGGATTTACAATGCTCTCAAGCAGCGTATCCAACGAAATCTCCCGTATTTTGCCGGCATCTCAGGTGGGTTCGGGAATGGGGCTTTACCAGCTTCTGCAGTTCTTCAGCGGCGCCTTTAGCGTTGCCATGGCCTCCAGTGCAATGGAATGGCAGCACGGTCTCTCGCTGTCTGCAGCCTACTCCAACATTTTCTGGGGACTCATGGTGATGGCGCTGCTCGCCCTCGGCTCGTCATTTGTTTATTTGCGCAGCATGGCCATAAAAGGAAGATCGCAGCAAGGCACCTCTTTTGAAGTGTAAACTGGTTGAATATAATGAAACCCCCTGGGGCTGCAAACGGAACAAATGCTTTCCGCAGCCACCCCAGGGGTTTTGCTGTTGTTCAAGGACATCCCGGACTTACTCGGCTTCCCGTAATCTCTCCACAATCGTGGCTTGAGACATCCTCCGGTAAGAGGACAAGGTCACGATCATAGCCATCCCAAGGAGCAGCGCCAACATACCGGCCATCGGCAACGGACTCATTCGGAAATCCGTAAACGCCATTCCGTTAGCGATCCCCTTGGCTACCCCATACGTTAATCCCATGCCCGCCGTACCCACGATCAGGCCGGTCAGCAATATGCTATAGAGGCCTTCCAGCACGAGCATCGATTTGAGTTGTTTCCGGGTCATGCCAACGCTCTCTAAAATGGCGAATTCGCCCCTTCTTGACCACATGCCCGTAATCACCGTATTGATATAATTTAGGATTCCAATCAAGCCAATCACCACGCTCAGGCCGTAGCCGATCGTTTGAAAGACGCGGATGAAACCTTGCATCTCCTCCTTATAGTCCTCCCGCGACTTCACAATTAAGCTGGGACTAGACGCCGTGAAGGATTTCACCGCCGATTCCGCTTCACCGAGTTTGGCCGGATCGACGTGGAGGGTCACGGACAAAAGGATCGGATCCTTCACCGACTTCACGAACTCGTCCGCCGGCCAAAACACCTTAAAGCCCCCAACGGTGTAGTATTGGGTCCCCGCTGCATACAGCGCATCCGAACTTAATACCGCCATCACCTCGTAGCTCTTGTGGATTCCGTCGAACCGGATTGGGTCGCCCGGCTGATAATAACGGGCATAATGATCGGAGCTCAGCAACGCTTCCGACACCAGCACATAATCGCCTGAAGCGAACTTGTCCCGATCAAACGTCCCGGCGACGATATCCTTAGGTTCGATCACCTCATACCACCCGGGATCCAGGCCATGGAGTTGCAAATCGACAGCCTTATTTTTTAGAATCCAAGACATGGGGGACTCCTCGGGAGCTTCCGTCTTCGACAGAGGTTCAATGACACGTTGGATCTTCTCGTTCAACGGCAGTGAAGCCATACGGTAGTACACTTTGTCCGCGCTCATTACGCCATCGATTTGACTTAACATCCGTGCGAACTCTTCCGTCAAGGCGGCGTTATCGGGAGCCGGGACATCCCCTCGGCCGCCGACCTCCTCCTTGATCACGAAATCCCCCGTAATAAAGCTGTTTAAATATTTATTGACGCTAAACGAAGAAATGACCGTATGAATCACGCTGAACAAAATCAGGCTTAACGACAAGGAGGCCAGCATAAGCAGCAGTTTCTTTTTGGATCGAAACAGATTCGCGAAAGCCATACGCGTGAGCTTAGCCCCCTGCGACGAACGTTTTACCTTTCGGCCCAAGCCCCGCCCCTCGTTCCCGGCGAGACCCGAATATTTCACGGCTTCGACCGGGGAAATTCGCGACGCAGTGCGCCCCGGTTTACTGGCAGCGATCCGTACGGTCAGATAGGCAAAGAGAGCCGCCAC
The DNA here is from genome assembly GCF_900021165.1 of Paenibacillus phocaeensis. Classification (GTDB taxonomy): domain Bacteria; phylum Bacillota; class Bacilli; order Paenibacillales; family Paenibacillaceae; genus Fontibacillus; species Fontibacillus phocaensis. The sequence goes on from NZ_FCOQ01000038.1 coordinate 12,497, forward strand.
GATAAAGATCAAAGGGTTGCCGGAGCTCACCGTCTCCTCCGTTGCTTCGCTGGATAATCCGCCGATCAGCGGCATCAGCCACACCCCCGTTCCGTATCCTAGAGCCAATCCAATGGGAAGGCCCACCAGATAGAGAAGGTTCGCTTGCTTGGAAACGACACGTTTGAGCTGGCGCGGAGTGGTACCGATGGTTTTCAAGAGACCGTAAAACTTAATGTCCCGTACGACAGAAATATGAAAAATGTTGTAGATCAGCAAATAACCGCTGACCATGATGATGAGGATTAAGACGAGGAAAGCCGCTACGCTCGTCGGATCTTCCTCCAGGCCGACGCTGCTATAGGCCCAGTTCACCCCGTATGGAGCATCTATTCCGGTATCCGACAGTACCTTTTGCAGCTTCTTCTCAATCCCAAAGGAATGGTCAAACATGACATCCAGCCGAATCGTATTCACGTAACTGCCCGTTTTCCGAGTCTGCTCCGGATCCAGCCGGGATAGGTGTTGCTGGACGAAAGCTTCCGATACGAATGCCATCCCCGCCATCGACAAGTTTCGGTCCGCCGGAAAATACCCTGCCAACACAAACTCCTCCGTCACCGCTTGTCCGTCGATATCCAGATCCAGCTTCACCCGGGCCCCCAGTTCATGGGGGACACCCAGCAAATCAAGCACCCAGGTACTCGTCGCAATCCCTTTTCCCTCGGTTGGCAAACCGCCTTCCTCGAATCGGATGAAGCTGTGTTTGGCCTCGTTCTCGTCGATTTGATCAACTTCCAGCGCCGTGCCGCGAAAGACATCGCTGGTTGCTCGGCCGACCAATACGGATTGGCCGTATTCCTTGATCAACGGATGCTGCCGGAGCTTCTCCGCCTCGGCGGGGGTAAGGTATTTGAAGCTGCCGTGATAATCCCCGCCGGCCGTCTTCATCTTGGTTAACTGCATCGATTCATTAATGCTGAATGCCATTGTAAACACCGAAGTGAGCAGCAGCGTCGTTAGCACAATGGCACTGACGATGATCGCATTTCGCGGCAGATTCGCCTTCAGACTTCGATTGACGATCGTCGTAACCCCGGTTCGGTTAGTCGCTGACATCCGGCGCCCCCGCCTCTCTTCCGGCTTGTCCTGAACGGCTGACGATTCGGCCGTCCTCGATCCGCACGATTCGATCCGCGGTAAGCGCGATCTCCTCATTGTGCGTAATCATGACCATCGTCTGGTGGAACCGCTCGTTCATCAGCTTCAGCAGGACCATCACTTCCTGACTCGTTTTACTGTCCAGGTTGCCGGTCGGCTCGTCCGCCAATACGATGGAAGGCTTGGTAGCCAGCGCCCGGGCGATCGCCACCCGCTGCTGCTGTCCGCCGGACAGATTCGCCGGCAGATGATGCACCTTATCGGACAACCCAAGCGCCGCGATCACTTGATCCACATGCTCCTGATCCACGCGAGCGCCGTCCAGCTCAATCGGCAGCACGATATTTTCGTACACATTCAAAATGGGAATCAGATTGTAGCTTTGAAACACGAAGCCAACCGACCGTCTCCGAAAGATCGTCATCTTCTCGTCATTCATGGCATAAATCTCGTTTCCGTCCACGTGCACCTTGCCTTCAGTAGGGCGATCCAGCCCGCCCAGCATGTGGAGCAGCGTGCTTTTTCCACTGCCGCTTGTGCCCACGATCGCGACGAATTCGCCTTTATCCACGCTCAGCGTAATGCCGTTCAGCGCCTGGACGGCGTTCGACCCTTGGCCATATCTTTTCTTCAACCCTTCAACTTGCAGGATCGGCATGCCGGTTTCTACCTCCCTATATATAAATCCTGTACTTGTTTCGTACAGGACTTAATGTAGCAGAACAATCTTACGGCCGGATGTCCGAAAAATAACAGGTTCGACATAATCCCCGATCCCTTACAGGCTGGGCAAAAATAAAGAGAAAACCGAACCTTCGCCGGGCTTGGACGACACTTTGATGTATCCGCCCTGAGCTGCAAGGATCTCCCGGGCCAGATACAATCCGATCCCAACGCCTTCGTATTGGGCGACTTGCGGGCTGCGATAAAATCGCTTGAAGATCTCGTTCCATTCTTGCTCCGCGATGCCCATCCCCTGATCGGCGACATCGATGCGGACGAACATTTCCCCCGCAAGCACCGAAATTTGGATGCCGCTCCCGGCGGGGCTGTATTTGACCGCATTTTCCAACAGGTTGAACAAGGCTTCCCCCGTCCATTTGGGATCATGTCTTGCCGAGACTTCGGGATCGCAATCCAAGGCGATTTCAATGCCTTTGCGTTCTGCAGCCGCATAAACCTGCGAGACCGCTTGCGTGATCGTTGGGATCAGCGGGGGCGTTACGTTGGTTTGCAGAGTGATCATCCCCGTCTCAAGCCGAGACATTTTGACCAGGGACCCGATCAGCCAATCGAGCTTGGCGGCCTGGGACTTGATCTGCGCCGCATACTGGCGGGCCTCCTCGTCCAGTTCCGGGATTTCCGTCAGCAGTTCCCCGTACAGTATGATGCTGGACAGCGGCGTTTTCGTCTGATGCGAAATATCGGAGAGCAGCGTCTGAAGCCGGCTGCGCTCCGCTTCGACTTGCCCTTCGCGCGCCCGGGCGAGCTCGACATAACGGAACACCTTGTTCTCGAGCGCGGAAAGCTCCGTCTCCTCATAGCCGGTGAGACGCGGGTGACCGGCGATCGCCGTATCGACGATATCATACGCTGCCCGAATAGCAGTTGCGGATCTCACCCGCAGTGTCCGGACGAAAGAGCCGGCAACGAAGAGCAACGCTGCGCCGAAGCCTACAGGAAGCCACAGCGGCGGGGCAAAGATTTCCCCGGACCAAGCCCAGACCGCCAGCGGATAGCCGAGCACTAGGAGGACAAACAACGCTCCGTACGCCGCATATAATTTCCCGAAGGCCAAGGGGTTCCGCCCCGCGATGCCGGCTTGTCCCTCAGATTGCAGAAGGAGGCGGCGACCTGCGGCATCGACACGTCCGCTCCCGCTAACGGATTCCTCGCCGGTTGTCATGCCTGCACCTCCGCCGCATCGGTCCAGACATAACCTAAACCGTATACCGTTTTGATCCATTTGGGCGCGGAGGGATCGTCCTCGACTTTGGCTCGCAATCGCTTGATGGTGACGGTTAGCGCATTTTCATCCACAAATTGGGCTTCTTGCCCCCAGACAAGGTAGATCAATTGATCTCGCGTCAGGATTTGTCCACGGTGGTTCACCAGAGCTCTCAGCAGCTTCTGCTCCGTCACGCTAAGCGACAGGGGGGCGCCCCCCTTGCGGTAATCCATTTTTCCGAAATCCAGCGCCAGAGCGCCGATATTCACTTTATCCTCGCGTTCCGGATCGCAGCGCCGCAGCACGGCCATCACCCGAGACCGCAGCACCATCAGACTGAACGGCTTCGTGATGTAGTCATCCCCGCCCAATTCGAAGCCCATCACGATATCGGACTCCATGTCATTGGCGGTCAGGAAGATCACGGGGAGCCGCGAAGTCTCCCGGAGCTTGGCGCAGAAATCCAAGCCGCTCCCGTCCGGCAATCTGACGTCCAGCAACACCAGATCAATCCCTCCCGCCGCAAGCCTTGCTTCCGCCCCCGCCAAATCATAAGCCTGTTCCACGGCCATTCCGTCCCGCGCCAAGGTCAGCGCGATCCCTTTGTTTAAGCCCGCGTCATCTTCTACGATCAGAATCCTCGTCATGATCTCAGGTCTTCCCTTCTTCCGGTCATTCCTACATGCCGATTATACATGAACATGCCCCCGAAACAATGTATCATCGATGACAAAGATAACAACAAACGCCGCAAACCTGTGTGCAGGCAGCGGCGTTTTTAAGCTAGACGAGTTGTTCATTATTTCTTCCGGTTCCGCAGCTCCTTCATGATCTTGCGGCCGGTTGGCGTTTGTGCCAGCCCGCCCTGCGCGGTCTCGCGGTGGCGGCTGGGCATCGCCGAGCCGACCTCCAGCATCACGTCGATGACTTCGTCCGACGGAATTGCGCTGCGCACGCCGGCCAGCGCCATATCGGCGGCGGCCAGCGCGTTCACCGCACCGAAGCCGTTGCGCACGATGCAGGGAATTTCCACCAGGCCGCCGACGGGATCGCAGATCAACCCTAGCGTATTCTTCAGCGCGAGGCCGACGGCATGCACCGCCTGCTCCGGCGTCCCTCCGCGCAGCTCGACCATCGCCCCGGCCGCCATCCCGATCGCCGACCCGATTTCCGCCTGACATCCGCCTTCCGCGCCGGAAATAAACGAATTGTTGGCGATCACGTAGCCGATGGCTCCGGCGCAAAACAACCCGCGCACCAGGTGCTCATCCTCCCAGCCGAAGCGTTCCTGGGCACTGACGAACACGCCCGGAATGATGCCGCAGGAGCCCGCCGTCGGCGTGGCCACGATCCGGCCCATCGAGGCGTTGACCTCGGACACCGCCAGTGCGTAAGCCATGGCCTGGCAGGCGATATCGCCGACGGAAGCCTCCCCGCGCTCGCGATAGGTCTCAACTCGTTTGGCGTCACCGCCCGTCAGGCCGCTTGTCGAGACGATATCCTCCGTCAAACCTTTGCGTACCGCCGATTTCATGATTTGATAGTACTCGCCCATTACAGCCAAAATTTCCGTTTCCGATTGCCCGCTCTCCGCCGCCTGGTCCTGAATCATAATTCCGGAAATGGTCTGGGATTCCCGGTCACACAACGCGACCAACTCCCGTAAATTGCTAAAGCGCATCCCGCTCTCTCCTTTCCTATCGTGTCAAATCAATAGAGACCACCTGGTTGACATGCTCCAGCGATTCAATCGCCTGCACGAGTTCCGGCGGAATCGACGAGTCGGCTTCCACCACGGTCAGCGCCTCGCCCGTGCGTCCTTTCCGGTCGGTGATCATGTACCCGATGTTGACGTACTCCCGGCTGAACAAGGCGGTGATTCCTGCCAACACCCCTTGGCGGTCGTCATGGAAGATCACCAGTGTCGGCAGCTCGCCCGAGCTTTTCACCTCAAAGCCGTCGATGTTGCGGATCACGATCGTTCCACCGCCGATGGAAGCGCCCGTTACCTCCGTATGCCGGCCATCAGAGCCGGTCAGCGTGATTTTCACCGTATTCGGATGGGCTCCCGGCAGAACCCCCGTGGAGAACACCACCTCTATCCCCTGCTCGGCAGCGTCCTGCAGCGAATGACGGATCCGTTCGTCGTCCGTTTGATAGTCGAGAATGCCGCCGACCACAGCCAGGTCGGTCCCGTGTCCGCTGTACGTTTCGGCAAAAGAGCCGTAGAAGCAAATCGCTGCCTTGGCCGGCAGGCCTCCAAACCGTTGCCGGGCAAATCGTCCAATCCGCACCGCGCCGGCCGTATGCGAGCTGGAAGGCCCGATCATCGCGGGACCGATAATGGAGAATACATTTTTGAAACGCATGGATTCACCTCTCCTTTTGTTCGGAAACAAGATAACCCACCAGCCCGGGACGGAAAAAGAGACAGGTCAAAAAGGCCGCTGCCCTTTCGCTCTGTCCCCGTTACCTGAAAGTTTAATGTTCCCGGTTACGCCTTGATCCGGGATCCATGTACCTCTTGGGTGGCTGATCGCTCTCTCCAGAGTGGCGTCCGATCATGGTCCTTGTACCTGAGAGATTCGGCTGCCGGCTTGCAGGGCCGACCCTTTGCTCCTTCGGTGCCGCTCTTTGGCTCGTCCTTCCGGCCGAACCTGCGGACTCTCCCATCATCCTCATTCGCCTGTATGAATTGTATTAATGTAAAACGAAGTTAGCAAGATGTCAAGATAACTTACATAACATTACGTATTTCGTCAATCTATTCTAGTCCTATTTTCCTATTTTTATGTGAAAATATGGTTATTTTTCATATCGAACCACTTGTATCCTTAATTTTACAGATATATACTATCTCCAATAACTCCAGATTTTACCTTTCGAGCGATAAATGGTTGAAAATAAGTGCACTCCGTGTCAGCTTTCCTTCACATCAGGATGACTTGCTTATCCGTTACCCTCACCCTTCACAGCCGGCTTCAACTTCTCATCCACCATGGCTTACCCGCATTTGCATCCCTGACTTCGATTAAGGAGGTGATGAACAAAAGGACGCTTGCTCTTGCTCGATCCGTTACCAGACATAACGTGTCCGGACCTTGCTGAACGTTGCTCCGGGCGGCCGCCAAATTTAAAACCTCATAAAAGGGAGTGAAGAAGTTGATAAGTCTCAAGAGATTTCGCAAGCCTTTCTCACTTGGCATGTCGATCCTTCTAGCCTTGACCCTCGTACCCGCAGCCTCCGCCGACAGCAGCGGAGTATCGGGCAAAAGCAGTCTGAAGTCGACCGCGCCCCACGTGGCCGAAGCCAAAATCGACGCCAAATTGCAGACTCAGTTTAAGCAGGACGACTTCGTCACCTACCTGGTCAAACTCAAGGAGCAAACTGATACGACCTCGGTCGCCCAGCTCGCCCTCCAGAAAGCCAAGCTGGAGAAGGCAACGCCTTCCGCTGCTAAGCTCTCCGCCCGGACTTCCGTCGTCAGCGCACTGCGCGAGACGGCCTCCCGCACCCAGTTTGCACTGGATGATTACTTGCGGAAAGCCCAGTCGTCCGGAGAAGTGAAGGACTACCAAAGCTACTTTATCGTAAATGCCATGGCTGTGACAAGTACAAAAGAGGTACTGGAGCAAATCGCCCTTTTTCCTGAAGTGGAGAAGATCCTTCCGAATGAAGAACGCCATCTGCAAAAGGTCGAAGTTCATAAAGAACCGGCAACCCTGCCTGCCGTAGAGACGCCTTCCGCGAACCCTGTAGACGATCGGACGTCTCCGCTTGACGGCGCAAGCAAGGCCTCATCGAACGTCTCGCCCAGCAGCATCGAATGGAATATCGCTCAAGTCAATGCTCCCCAGGTTTGGGATATGGGCATCGACGGGACCGGCATCGTTGTTGCCAACCTTGATACCGGCGTCGAGCTGAACCATCCAGCCTTGAGAAGCAAATGGCGCGGGTTCGATGCCTCGGGCAATATCGTCGATCCCGAGCTCAGCTGGTACGATCCGCATAGCCACGCTTCGCTCCCTACGGATGGCCACGGCCACGGCACGCACACCATGGGAACGATGGTGGGCTCGGAGCCGGACGGCTCGAATCAAATCGGCGTCGCGCCCGGAGCTAAATGGATCGCGGTCCGCATCTTTAACCCCTCCACCACGGACGCAATCATTCTGGACGGCGGCCAGTGGCTGCTCGCCCCGGTGGATGCCGAAGGGAATCTCCATCCCGAACTGGCCCCCGATGTCGTCAACAACTCCTGGGGCGGGGGATCGGGGATCGACGAATGGTTCCGCCCGATCGTGCAAGCCTGGAGAAGTGCGCAGATCTTCCCCGAGTTCTCAGCGGGCAATGTCGATGAGTTCAACCCGGGCGGTCCCGGCTCCGTAGCTGCGCCGGCCAACTATCCCGAGGCGTTCGCCACCGGCGCTACGGATATTCAGGGCCAATTGGCTGACTTCTCTTTACGGGGACCTTCTCCTTACGATGAAGTCAAGCCGGAGGTGTCCGCACCGGGCGTGAACATTCGCTCCTCTGTTCCCGGCGGAGCCTACGAAGGCGGCTGGAACGGCACCTCGATGGCGGGTCCGCATACGACGGCGATCGCCGCCTTATTGTTGCAGGCCAACCACTCTCTGACGGTAGATCAGTTGGAGGAGATCCTGACCAGCACCGCCACGCCGAGGACGGACAGCGAATATCCCGCATCGCCCAACAATGGATACGGGAGCGGGATTGTGAACGCACTGGATGCCGTCGGCTCCGTCCTCGAAGGGGTCGGCACCGTCTCCGGTCGCGTGGTGACCGGCGGAGAAGACCTGGACGAGCCGGTTCTCGAGCATACGCCGCCTGCCTTAGTATATGAAGGATTTGACGTGACGTTATCCGCTCGCGTGAGCGATCAGGTTGCCGTCACTTCCGTCGAGGTTTACGCCAAGGAAGCGGGAACCAGCCATTATTTATATCTTCCGGCCAAACGGGTCTCCGGGAACGAGAAGGATGGCGTATATGAAGCAACCGTCCCCGCCTTCCTGATCGGAACCGCTGGACTGGAGTATTACATTCGGGTAAATGACTACGGCAACAACGGGTTTGACAGCAAACCGTACGTCGTAACGGTCTCGGCCGGTATCGAGCCCGGATATCTGCAGGACTTCGAGTCGGAGCCCCTCGGCTACCAATCCGGGGGAACCGGCAACACCTGGGCTTGGGGAACGCCGGTCAGCGGACCGGGGAGCGCTTATTCCGGCGACAAGGTGTACGCCAGCAATCTGACCGGAAGTTACGCCTCTGGGGCCGACTCGTATCTGCTGACGCCGCCGATCGATTTGACGGATAGTCCGCGAGGGGCGCTGCTTTCTTTTAAACATTGGTATGACCTGGAAGCGGGCCGCGATTTCGGCACAGTGTACATCGCTTCCTTGGACACCGACTACGCCTTCGTGCCGCTGGCGGAATTCACCGGCGCGAGCGGCGGGTGGAAAACGCAATACCTGGACCTGCGCGATTATGCCGGCGAACAGATTTACCTGCAGTTCGGACTGAGCAGCGACGGCTCGGTGCAGAAGGCCGGCTGGTACCTGGACGACTTGTCGCTGCAAGCCCCTGACGCCACCGCACCGGAGGCGCCCGCCGATCTGACCGGTTCCGTGAACTTTACCGGCAGCGCCGAGCTGTCCTGGTCCCCGTCCGCCGATGAGGATGTGAAGTTGTACACGGTCTATCGCTCGACCACTTCGGGCTCGGGTTATGAGGCGATCGGAACAACCGGCCAGACGGAGTTTACCGACACGGCAACCGAAACGGACCATACCTACTATTACGCCGTCACCGCTATGGACTACAGCGGGAACGAAAGCGCCAAGTCCAACGAGCTGGAGCTGACGGTCGTCCGTCCGGCGACGGTGTTCAGCGACAACTTCGACGGCAGTAACGACAACGGTTGGACACACAGCGGCACGCGGGACGAATGGGAACGCGGCACCCCGGTTGCACCCGGACCGGCCAGCGCCGTTTCCGCGCCGAACGTTTGGGGAACCGATCTCGACAACAGCTATGAGAATGGAGCGAACGCTTCCCTCGTCTCCCCGACGATCGATTTGAGCACCGTCGATCAGGCCACGCTGGTATTTGATCATTGGTTCGAAATCGAAACCAACTACGATAAGGGGTACGTCGAGATCAGCTCCGATGGCGGGAATACGTGGAACGAACTGGGCAAATTCTCGCATAGCACGAGCGGCAAGCAGTGGAGCCCGGTTTACTACAATCTCGATGCCTACGCCGGGGAACAAGTCCAGGTCCGGTTCCGACTAACGACGGACAACAGCCTCGTGAAAGCCGGCTGGTACATCGACAACGTTCAAGTGCTAAGCACAACGACGCCGGAATCTCTGGTTACGAGAAACGTGCTTGGCGAAGCAGATCCGAAAGCGGACAAGGCGGTGAAATCCGGACCTGCCTATAAGCTGATTCGGACGAGCAAAGACGAATACGAACAGCTCATGAAGCAAGCGAAGCCTGCCGATGACCTCGGCATCCGCAGCCTGCCGGCCAGCGCAACCGTGACCGTGCTGGAAACCGGGCGCTCGGCGAAGACCGATCCCGCCACCGGACGGTACAGCCTGAACCACGTCGCCGGGGATTACACGCTGAAAGCGGAAGCCTACGGGTATTATCCGCAAACGACAAAGGTCACCATCGCCGATCAGGTGAACGCCAAGGCGAACTTCAGCCTGCAGCCGATTCCGAAAGGAACTCTCAGCGGGACGATCACCGATGAACGCACCGGAGAGCCGATTGAAGGCGCTGCGGTGATGGTGCTTGAAGATGCAACGATCGCGCCTCAATCGAGCGCAGCCGATGGCAGCTTCTCGTTCGAGGTGCTGGAAGGCACGTATACATTGTCGGTCCGAGCGAACGATTATTACGGGAATACGTTAACCGTTACGGTACCGCCGAATGGAACCGCCGACGGATCGTTGGCGCTCAAGCCGTTCGTGGGCTTGCCGGGCGAAATCGCCTACGATGACGGCACAGCGGAAAATGCCTGGGCATTCAACGCGGCCAACAACGCCTGGGCGGTTCGCATGACGCCGGACGCCGGCGCGGCGCAAGTCACCGGTGCGTCGATCCGATTCTGGAACACCGAATGGCCGATCCCCGGCGGAACCGCCTTCCAATATGCCGTCTACGATGCATCGGGTCCGGACGGAGCGCCGGGGCGGTCGTTAGCCGGTCCGTTTGACGGCACCGCGCTGCGCAACGACCAATGGACCGTGCTCGAACTGCCGGATCCGGTCACCGTTGAAGGCGACTTCTATATCGTGTACATTCAAACCTTGGCCGGAACAAGCGCTCCGGGGTTAGCCGCCGACGAAACCGGCCCGAACGCCCATCGCAGCTGGAATCGAATCAACGGGGCATGGAGCCTGACGGACGAAGAAGACGGCAATTTTATGATTCGCGCAACCGTGCGTTATCCGGTGAACGCACCGGTCATTACGGCTCCTGCGGACGGTTCTTACACGAATCAATCCGCTTTCACCGTATCCGGGACCTCGCCGGCAAACAACGCGGGCGTTAAGGTGTATAACGGGACCGAGCTGGCGGGCGAAACCACGGTCGAAAGCGGACTGTTCCATCTGCCGATCGAGCTTCATGAGGGAGCCAACGTTTTGTCCGCCGAAGTGATCGTGAACGGGAAAACAACGGATCGCTCGCTCCCGGTCACCGTTACGCTGGATTCCACCGCTCCGGAACTGGAGGTCGTTTCCCCGGTGGACGGCTTCCGCACAAATTCGGAGGTGCTGAACGTGACGGGTTCTGCGCTCGATGAGTTCCTCAGCAAGCTGACCGTCAACGGACAAGAGGTTCCGCTGGAAGGCAGCGGCGCATTTGCATACCGCATGCTGATGAACGCCGGCGAGAATCGGATCACCGTTACCGCGTCGGACCAGGCCGGGAACGAAACAACGGTCACCCGGTCCGTCTACGTGGACACCGAGCTGCCGGAAGTCGCCAATCTGTCGCCGGCAGAGGATGTCCGTCTGACAGCGGGAGAGGCGCTGACTGTCTCCTTTGACAGCGTTCCGGGACTAACGGCTTCGTTCCGCATCGAATTGCCGCTGTCGTTATCCGGCGGCGCGGGCAACGGGATTCCGCTCACAGAAACGACGCCGGGGCATTACGAGGGAACGTATACGACGCCCGCATCGCTTGTTCTGGAAGGCGGCCTGATCGTAGTTACGGTCCGCGATGCGGCAGGGAACAGCGGTGACTTCCAGACGCCGGGCCGCTTGTACGTCAGCGCACCGGGCGAAGATCCCGGGGGCGATCCGGGAACCCCCTCGAACGTCCCGCCAGTGGCCGCGATCCATGCTGTAGAGCGCGCGGCTAAGAATACGCAAGTCGACTTTGACGGGTCGGCCTCCTCGGATACCGACGGCCGGATCGTCCGCTACAGCTGGTCGTTCGGTGACGGCGGCACGGAGCTTGGCCCCAAAGTTAAACACCGCTTCTCCGCCGCCGGAGGGTATACCGTCACCTTGACGGTGACCGATGACGATGGCGCGGTGAGCAGCGTGGTCCACAAAATCGTGATCCGTTAATCCTCGGACTCGATCCGGAAACAGATCGGCCCCAAGCGGTAGATGTTCGCTTGGGGCCGATTTTTTAATTAAGATTAAGAAAGCTTTAGGACCTGATCCCATATATGTTTCAGTTTACCTGCCAACTCGGGATCCTCTTGTTGAGCTGCGGAGAAAAGGTATTCCTGATCAACATTCTCCTGCTGTGCTGTCAGCAAGTAAATTGCCCACTCCTCGCTGCGCTTGTCACTCCAATATAAGGCGGCTTTAAGCCGGTCCAGCACCAAATCCTCTATCCCGATCACGTAACAATAGCCTTCGGGCGTGCTTAGCTTGATGATTTTATCCTTGGAGCCCGCCAGCGTATCGCTTGGAATCTCAATCGGCATATCCAGTTCCTGCGCATAATAATGCCTGCGATCAGATGTCCGCTCAAAACCCAGCAACTCAAATAACCGGCGCGCTAAATCGTCCCGAATCATCACCAAATCGATATCCGCCGTCTTATAGCTGCCCGAAGTATACAATTCCACCGCATGGCCTCCCACAATCACGGCGGGATCTGCCCCGACCTCGTCGAGCAGCGGAGTTAATATCCCCATAGCATAAAACTCTTTCCAGTTTGCTCGCTCAGGATCGGCAGCAAGATCATGCAGTCGTTGTTTCGCCTCGATCAATTTTTCCCGAAACCCTTCACTTTCCCATATGGTAGACAATGACGTCCCTCCCCGGTTTTTAGCGCAAGGTCCAATCTCGCTCGCTGTCGATTTGGATGCGTCCTTCCGAAAGACTCTTCAAAAAGCGGCTTCTTACGCTTCGCGCCAGCAGCTTCATTTCGGTCTCCGATCGCGCAGGCTTTAAAGATACCGAAGTACGGATGATCTCCTTTTGCTTCCGCCGGCTTGCCGGTCGAATCAGTTCCGATAGATTCACCTGCCGCATCCCCCATCTCTCCTTGTTCCCCGATTCATCTGATAAGTTACCTATAAAATAGCTTATCGTGCTTCAAAACACAACCACACCTTTCATCAGGAAGCCGAAAACCTGCGAATCACCTCTTCGAACGCCGGCTCGGCCATATCGACGTCATCGATGTCGCCCCAGTCGCCCAGCGCGCGGATGATCTCTATCGTGCTGATCTCATGCCGGTTCGCCTCCACGACCACCGTGTCTTCTTCGATGCCCGCCACCCGGAACCGCAGCCGCCCCGCCTCTGTTTCGTCGGGTATCCGAAAGGGGCCGCGGAACTTGACGCGGATCTCCGTCGGCAAGCCGATCTGTTCTCGCAGCGCCGGGATCGTGCCATCGTAAGTCAGCTTTCCCTGATCGATCACCATCACGCGGTTGCAGAGCTGCTCAATATCGTCCATGTCGTGGGTGGTGAGCAGGATCGTTTTGCCAAAATCCCGGTTCAGCTTCTGCAAAAATTGCCGGATATTCCGCTTCGCATGCACGTCCAGGCCAATCGTCGGCTCGTCGAGGAACAGCAGGTCCGGATCATGCAGCATCGCCGCCGCAATGTCGGCCCGCATCCGTTGACCCAGCGACAGCTTGCGAACCGGGGTTAACCAGAACTCGCGCAGATCCAGCAGCTCGGCGAACTGATCCAGCCGCTGGGCCTTTTCCGCTCCGCTGACGCCGTACATCTCGGCCAGGATATCGTAAGAATCCTTCACCGGCAGATCCCACCATAACTGGCTGCGTTGTCCGAATACGACGCCAAGCTGACGCACCGCCTGCCGCCGGTCCCGGTGCGGATTGACGCCGCCGACCCTCACCTCTCCGGAAGTTGGGTGCAGAATGCCGGTGAGCATTTTGATCGTTGTCGATTTGCCCGCCCCATTTGGCCCGATGTATCCGACGAATTCCCCGCGCTCAACCTGAAAGCTGATCCCGCGCACGGCCTCCTTCAACCGATATTCCCGCGAAAATAACGTGCGAACTCCGGAAAATTTCCCTTCGCGCACGACGGGTGTTTTGAACGCCTTCATTAAGTTATGGGCTTCAATCATCATCGTCCCCTACCTCCTTAGCTTCCCGTACTCTGGTATTTGGTGATGCCATAACGCCAAAAGCGCAGGCTGGCGAACAAGCAGATGGCGGCGATCCCCGCCGTTGCCGCGAGCACCCACGGTCCCGTCTCGCCGCGCAAAAGATACAACGACGGCACGTAGTTGACGAGCCCGACGGGGATGGCGAACAGCAGCAGCGAAGACATCCATTTCGGATACAAGGTCAGCGGATATTGCGCTGCCGTGCGGGCCGCATCCTCCGTAATGTTCTGCAGCTCGACGATCCGGGTTGTCCAGAAGCCCAGCGTTGCGGTAGCCAGTCCGATCGAGAACAGGATAACCGCCCCCGTGAGGATAATGAACAACGTGGCGATCACGGCGGTCCAGCCGATTTGTCCGCTGCGCATCATCGCTCCCAGCGCCCAGCTCAGAATGAAGCCGCCCTGCAGCAGCTCGGCGGGCATCAGCCGGAACTTCTGCGGCATGAGCGCCAGCAGCACCGGCATCGGCCGCGTAAGGAGTTGGTCGAGTTCGCCGCCGACAAGGTATTTTTCCAGATGATGCACTTCGTCGGCGAACGTGCGGTAGATCGTTTTGGATAACGTCATGACTGCGAACAGATAGCCTATCTCGTACACCGACCAGCCCCGGATCGCACCAAACCGGTCTAATACGATCGCCACCATCAGGAATTCGGAAACTTGAACCAGCGCAGCCAGCAAGGTGCCGACAACAAAATTGAATTTGTACTGCATTCGGCTGCGGATAGTCGTGCGAACAAGCAGTCCGTATAGTCTAAGCCAGGATCGTAACTTTGCTCGACTCATCCCCCCTGCACCTCCACCTTCCGCCGCAGCAGCCGCGTCGCCAAGAGGCATAACACCGTCATCAAGGCGCACCAAAATAACGTCCCCCCTAACGCGGAGACGCTGCCGTTTCCGAGATATAACGTTGTCGGTACATACAGCAAATAAGGGTACGGCGTAAGCCAGGCGAAGGATTCGAGCCAGCCGGGCAGCCATTCCAGCGGAATAAAGAAGCCGGCGAGCAAATTGACCAGCGCGTGATGGCCCCAATACAACCAGGACGACTCGGTGGTCCATAAAGCGCTGACCCCGATGAGGTAGTTGATGCAAATGGATAAATAGGAGGCTCCAAGCAAGCCGACGGCGGTGAACCAAACGGCGGCTCCATCGCTCGGAAGCGGCAGGGAAAAGACGAAAAAATACAGGAGATAAATCGGGATGGATTTGTACACGAACTGATAGGCAATCTGCCCCCATTCCTTAGCCATCATATGAGGGAACAGGTGAATGGGCCGCATGAGATCCAGGGAGATCTGCCCGGTCCTGACGGATTGCGGAATGCCAAGTCCGTTCGTAATGAAGCTGGTAATCCAGAGGGCGGCCTGCGTGAAGGCGATGTAAGCGACCATGCCTTCTGTTCCGTAGGCGCCCAGCGAGTGGTCCCGGCCCAGCCCGATCCAGATGCAAGCGTACATGAAGCCGAACATGGCGCTCGCCAGATTATGCACCAGATGAGCTCCGCGGTATTGTACATTGCGGGCGTAGGCTTTGGAAGCCAGGGTGAGATAAAGCCCGGGATGAATCATGTTTGACACCTCCGATAAGCATGTTTAGAGCGAACGGAATCGCTCTCCCGGACGGATATCCCGTCCACTTCAGACAAGGCGAATATTAGAAAGAAGGTCACTAGCATATCGTAAATTTCGAGAGGTGGCAAGAAAATTTTCCCTGTGGGCGTTATGTTCCTGAATTCTCGCCATCCTGGACGATGAATAGATTGATCGATAGATCGATTACGATCGATAGATAGATTGCGATCAATAGATAGATCGATTGCATCCAGCCAAGCTCTTGGACAATAAATGTATGCGAAAAATCGAATAGAATTGGGTGATTCTGGCGATATCAACGAATTGTAGATGAAATTTCATACACATTCTCACCTTATCAAGGGTTAGTCGCAGAATCTGTATGAAAAACCGAACAGAATGAGGAATTTTAGCCGTCGTCCGCATGTTGTATTCGAAAAAACGAACACAATACCCCAACCTGCACCTTCAGCAGGTTGGGGGTATTGTGTGTAGTGAAAGGTGCTATGGAGCTTGATAGTAATGTGTGTGCCTGTACGTATGCGGGCGAGTGATCGTGTATGCATACGTGTGTCCGTGCAGGCCTGCATGTGTGCGGACTTCACCCACTAACTTGCTTTTGTATATGCTTGGTTACTTGGCTGTTCGCTTGGTGCGTACATGTGTGTTTGGCTACTTGGCTGTTCGCTTGTTGCGTACGTGCGTGCTTGGTTACTTGGCTGTTCGCTTGGTGCGTACATGCGTGCTTGGCGACTTGCTCGATTGTTTGCTTACTAACAACTAACTTGTGTTCCGTGCGTAGTGGCAAACTTGCGTAACTGCACACTTACTTGCTTGCGGGCAAATTTGCGCTTGTGTGAGCGGGTTGACGTTCTCTCACCCATCGCCGAAGGGCAAAATGTTGCATTTTGTACAGCATTTTGCGGCTCGCCAGGCGGATTAGGGCGGAAGTGTTGTAATTTATGCAACATTTTCGGCTCCTTCCGCCGTTTCGCGGTGAAAATACTGCACTTTTGGCAACATTTCGGCCGCACCGGCCCGATATGCCCCGGAAATACTGCACTTTCGGCAACATTTCCTCTCGCCCTCCTCCCACTTATCCGCTGCACGCTCTGACTACCAAGCGTCACCCGCTTTGTTCACCGGCTAAGTTCACCCGACTCGACCAGCTCATCTAGGCTAGCTCATCCAGACCAACTCGCCTAGGTCAACTCGGCCCCTTAGCCTTACCCAAGCGCGTGTTCCCGCTGGATCAACTCCAGCAAAGCGCGGCAGCCCTGCTGCACCAGGCCGTAGACCTCCTCGAAGTTCCCCGTGTAATACGGGTCGGGAACCTCCTTGAGCTGCGAGTCCGGCACCAGATCCAGCAGCTTCACGATCCGAGCATTGGCTTGCCGGGCTAACGCCTTCAAATCGCGTTCATTCTGGTTATCCATCGCGATCACATAATCGAATTTGTCAAAATCGTCCTGCGCGACCTGTCGCGCCTTCAGCCCCTCGCAGGAAATACCGTACTGGTCCAAAATGCGGCGCGTACCGTGATGCGGCGGATTGCCCGTATGCCAATTGCCGGTTCCCGCCGAATCGATCACAAACCGTTCGCCGAATCCCGCTTCGCTCACCAGATGCCGAAAAACAGCTTCCGCCATGGGCGAACGGCAAATGTTCCCCAGGCATACAAACAAAACTCCCACTTTGCGTTTGTCGTTATCCATGGTTCTCCCTCTTTCTTCCTATAACCTATCTACACTACAACACTCTCTTAGCAGATAGTACTATAGGTTAAGCCGGAGAACAACCGGAGCTTCAGGCTTTGCGCACCACCGGAATCCAGATTTCGCTTCGGTAGTTGGGCAGCGATGTGTCCGGACTTTCGTTCCACAGAAGTTCCGGCCCTTCGGCCAGCTCGTAATGAGCGGATGGGAACCATTCCGAATAAATCCGTCCCCAAACGTTCTGCAGCGTTTCCGGGAACGGACCCACCGCGGTGAACACCGCCCACGTCGAAGCCGCCACCTCCAGCGAAGCAAAGCCGTCCGGGCAATCCTTCGTCGTTGCCACGCCCAGGTAATGATCCAGCTCGCCTTGCTCCTCCATGCGCCCCTCCGAGAAGTTGGCCGACGCGCTGATCATCCCGGCCGGCTCGAGGCCAGACAACCCCTTCAACTGGGCGATCATCTCCGGGGTTAGGCTTTGCGCCATTTTCGCGATATGCGGATTAACCCCTTGAAATTGGATCGGCACCCGTTTGTGCAGGCCGACGATCCGAAAAGCTTCCTTGTCCACGATCCGATAATTCATTTCGCTTCCTCCTTGTATGGTGAGTTGGAAGGTCATCCGAGGATAAGCTTTCAATGGCGCTCCCGGATCTCTGGCTTCCGACGGCGTGATGCCATGGAGGCCTTGGAACGCCCGGGTAAATGCATCGGCGGAACCGTAGCCGTATTTCACCGCAAGATCGATCACCCGCACCGGCCCCTGCTGCAGCTCAAACGCTGCCAGCGTTAATCTCCGGCGACGAACGTATTCCGTCAGGGGAATTCCGGCCAGGAACGAAAACATCCGCTTGAAATGGTACTCCGAACAAACGGCGATCCGGGCAACTTCCCCGTAATTCAGTTCCTCCGTCAAATTCCGCTCGATGTAGTTCAGCGCCTCGTTCATATTTGTCAGCACATCCATCGTTTGCACCTCCTCTGGTTCCCAGCATACCAAGCTTCCTCCTGCCCCATCCGACATTCCGCGCACCGATTTTGCAGGGGACTACGTATGGACCGACCGGCGAAATGGGTTTGGTATCAGTATATCGGATCAGTAGATGGTCACCAAATCAAAAACAAACAGTGGGACGACCTAACAGCCCTCCCCCATGCTGTTTATCCTTATGGCCTCCCCGGCTGTCCGTTCCACGACAAGCTGCCGGTTCCTTGCGCCAGATCATAAACCAGCGAAACCGCCCCTGTTCCGCAGCTATACCGCAAAGTAATGATTCATGCAGGAAAACGCCTTACATCAAGGCTTCGCGCCAACTCGGCGCAAAAAAGCCCGCTCCCTGCACATCTAAGCGCGGTTAAGCGGGCGGTTCGCGGTTCGGCGGAAATTGGTTGGCGTCAGCGGAGCGGGCTACCGCGTACAGGCGCGATAAGCGGTAGGTGAGATCCCCGCATGGCTCTTGAACTGGCGGGAGAAATGGGCCAGCTGCATGCCCAATCGATCGGCGATACCTGCGATGCTGTCGTCCGTATAGGTCAGCAGCCGTTTGGCTTCCTCCATCCGTTTGCGCTGCACGTAATGCATCGGGGTGACGCCCATGATTTTTTTGAAATAAGGAATAAAATAGTTCGGATGTAAATGGACGATGTCGGCCAACGTCTCGATTTCGAGCGGCTCATGCAGGTGCTCTTGAATATATCTCAACACGCCGCTCAGTTTGTTCCGTTCCGTAAATTGCATATAATCCTTCAAATAATCGCGGTAACCTCCCTCCTCCAGGCAGCAGGCGAGCAGGTTCAGCAGACAAGCCTGCATGCGCAGCCCGGCAAAAGGCCCCCCGGATTGAAACTGGTGGATCATTCCGTCGAAAGTGACGCGGACGTACTCCGGATCGGCGGCATCGCTGATGTACAGCTTGCTCCCGGCGTGGAACAGCGGCCATTCCCCCACCTGAGCGTCAAAATGGCAGAAATACCGTGTATAGGGGTTGTCCGGATTCGTATAAGTCGTCTGGCTGGTTCCTGCCGGCATAATCATCAGCTGGCCCGGCCGAGGATAATAAGTCTCCCCGTTGATGATGACCGATCCTTCCCCTTCTGCGATAAAATACAACCGATTGAAGCTCGGAGCCAGCTCCGTCCGGTTCCAGCCGGGGTAACCGCCCCGCATCTGGGCATGCGTCACCGTCACGGTCAAGCTCTCGGGCAGACGCCCGGCGAGCAGATCCATTTCGTTCATCGTTCACCCATTCCCCTTGTTCGATTTGTAAGCCCTTCCACTTCCAAGGTTTCTCATCTCATTGTACCATCCCCATTTATCGAATACACCTTAATTTTGTGCAAAACCGTCTTAATTCGTGCCATTCTCAACCCTATCGATTCAAGCTAAGCTAAGAGCGACAGGACGACCTAAATCATGAGACGTTAGTTCAAATGAAGGTCCGTTCCGAAGATGACTTATGGAACAACCTTAAAGGGAAAGGCAGGGAGCGACTTAATGGACAAAATACGTTTCGCTATCATCGGGATCGGCAATATGGGAACGTCGCATGCGCTGAACCTCAGCGGCGGCGAGATTCAGGGCGCGGAGTTGACCGCGGTATGCGACACCAACCCTATGCGTTTAAAGTGGGCAAAGGAGCATTTGCCGGAAACGGTGCTGGCTTTTGACACTCCGGAAGCGTTGTTTGCATCGAAAGCAGCGGACGCCGTACTGATCGCCACGCCGCATTATGATCATCCGACGCTGGCGGTGCAGGCTTTTGAGAGCGGTTACCATGTACTCGTGGAGAAGCCGGCGGGCGTGTTCACCAAGGCGGTTCGCGAGATGAACGAAGCGGCCGCGAAGTCCGGCAAACAGTTCGGCATCATGTACAATCAGCGGACGAATCCGCTGTACGCCAAGCTGCGCGACCTCGTGTTGTCCGGAGAGCTGGGGACGATCCGCCGGACGAACTGGATCATCACGAACTGGTATCGCTCGCAGAGCTACTACGACTCCGGCGGTTGGCGCGCCACCTGGGCCGGGGAAGGCGGGGGCGTGCTGCTGAACCAGGACCCCCACCAGCTCGACCTGTGGCAGTGGACGACCGGGATGATGCCGAAGCGGGTTCGCGCGTTCTGCCACTTCGGCAAATACCGCAACATTGAGGTGGAAGACGATGTGACCGCCTACGTGGAATACGAAAACGGCGCCACCGGGCTGTTCGTCACCACGACCGGCGAAACGCCGGGCACGAACCGTTTTGAGCTGTCCGGCGACAACGGCAAAATCGTCGTAGAGGACGGCAAGCTGACGTTCTGGCGGCTGCGCGTGCCCGAGCCGAAGTTCAACGCCGAATATACCGGCGGCTTCGGCCAGCCGGAATGCTGGAAATGCGACATCCCGGTGAGCAGCGGCGACGGGCCGCAGCATAAGGGGATTTTGCAGAACTTCACGAACGCGCTGCTGCGCGGCGAGAAGCTGCTGGCTCCGGGCGAGGAAGGCATCCACGGCTTGACGATCTCCAACGCCATGCACCTGTCCGCCTGGATCGACGACTGGGTGGACCTGCCGCTGGACGAGGAATTGTTCTACGCCAAGCTGCAGGAGAAGATCCGCACCTCCTCGTTCCGCAAGGACGGCGACGGCGGCAAAGTGCTGGATGTGTCAGGCACGCATTAAGCGGCGTGGGACCGGGATGGGACGATCCTGGCAAGCACGGAGCTGAGCATGACCCGGGCGGGGCTCTCGTGCACGCACTACGCGGCGGAAGTCCCGCCACAATGGCTACTTCCGGGCAAATAGCGGACTTTTTTTCCTCTATTTGCTCCAAAACCGCCCTTTGCGCCGGAATAAGGGCATAATTGGGCCTTATGTTCCTGAAATTCGCAAGTTTCGCCCGTTTCGCATGAGTCTCCATCAAAATAAGGACAAAAAAGTCCCTTATTTCCTCATAACCGTTTAGAACATGCAAAATAAGGCCATTTTTTACCCTTATTTAACTTTTGCTTCAAGGAGGAGCGATAGCCCATGAAATTGTCCGTATTCACCGTATCCACTCCGGATTTGACGCCGGAGGAGCTGGTACAAGCTGCGCGGGAAGCCGGGCTCCACGGCGTGGAGTGGCGATACAAGGAGGTTCCCGCCGAGGCAATCAGCGAGAAGCCGTCGTATTGGCGCAACAATTTATGCTCGATCGATCCGGCTTCCACGGAGGAGCAACTGCTCCGCTTCAAACGCATCACCGAAGCCGAGGGGCTTGAGGTCGCCAGCATCACGCCATACCTGAACTCGCTGGACCTCGAGGAGACGGAGCGGGTGTTCTCCGTCGCCCGTCTGCTGGGCGCGAAGATGATCCGCGTCGGCGCGGCCGGATATGACGGATCGACGCCTTATCCCGAACTGTACGACAACACGGTGCGTTATCTGAAAGAAGCGGAACGCCTAGCCAAGCAATACGGCGTCAAAGGGGTCGTAGAAACGCATCATCTGACGATCGCACCCAGCGCCGGCCTCGCCCATCGGCTGGTCAGCCACTGCGATCCCGATCAGATCGGCGTCCTGTACGATCCAGGCAACATGGTGCATGAAGGGTATGAGCAGTTCAAAATGGGCTTCCAACTGCTCGGCCCCTACCTCGCTCATGTTCACGTCAAAAACGCCGCCTGGTCGCAAACCGCAGCGCGCGAAGACGGCGCCGCAGCCTGGCGCTGCGAGTGGTCGCCCCTGGCGGACGGCGTCATCGACTACAGCCGGCTGCTCCAGGACCTGAAGTCCGTCGGCTACGACGGCTATCTTGGGATCGAGGATTTCAGCGGCCATTACGGTTCGAAAGAGATGCTTCGCAAGTTTGCCGAGTTTATCAAAGAAAGGATGTAGGCACGATGACGATGGATCGACAAGAGCCCGCTTTTCAAGCCAAAGACGGGATGAACTATGCGCCGAAGGGACGACCGAATGCGGTCGTGAAACCTGGCGAGTTTTCATTTGCTGCCGTAGCCCTCGACCACGGGCATATTTACGGCATGACCGGCGGTCTGATCGAAGCCGGAGCCACCTTAAAGTGGGTTTACGATCCCGACCCGGCCAAAGTGCAGGCCTTCGTGAAACAGTACCCCCAGGCCGCCCAGGCAGACAGCCTTGAGCAAGTGCTCGCCGACCCCGAGGTACGGCTCGTCGCTGCGGCGGCGGTGCCGTCGGAGCGCGGCCCGTTGGGGCTTAAGGTGATGGATGCCGGGAAGGATTATTTTACCGACAAGACGCCGTTCACCCGCCTCGAGCAACTGGAAGCGGCACGCCGGAAAGTGCGCGAAACCGGACGCAAATACATGGTGTATTACAGCGAACGCCTGCATGTGGAATCCGCCGTGTATGCCGGCCAGCTCGTTCAGCAAGGAGCGATCGGGCGCGTGCTGCAGGTGACCGGGTTTGGTCCGCATCGGCTGAGTGCGGGTTCGCGGCCGGAGTGGTTTTTTCAGAGGGAGAAATACGGCGGAATCCTCTGCGACATCGGCAGCCATCAAATCGAGCAGTTCCTGTATTATACCGGGTGCCGGGATGCCGAGGTCCTGCACAGCAAGGTAGCCAACTATCATCACCCGGAATACCCCGAACTGGAGGATTACGGCGACGCCACGCTGGTCGGGGATAACGGGGCAACCCAATATTTCCGCGTCGACTGGTTTACGCCGGACGGCCTCAGCACCTGGGGGGACGGGCGGACGTTCATTTTGGGGACCGAAGGGTACATTGAACTGCGCAAATACGTCGACCTGGCTCGCGGCACGGACGGCGACCATGTTTACCTGGTGAATCAGGACGGCGAGCAGCATTTTGCCGTGCGCGGTCAGGTTGGCTATCCGTTCTTTGGCGAGCTGATCCTGGATTGCCTGAACCGTACGGAAAACGCCATGACGCAAGAGCACGCCTTCAAAGCGGCGGAGCTTTGCCTCAAAGCCCAACAGCAGGCGCTGCGCATCACCACATCTTACTAAGACGGGAAGGGGCTATACGATGCAACAACCGATCGGCGTGGCTATTGTCGGCTGTGGAGCGATATTTCCCCTGCATGCCGGGGCCGTGCAGGAGCTGGACGGCGTCAAGCTGAAGGTCGTCGTTGACCGCGATCCGTCCAAGGCGGAGCAGGCAGCGGCGGAGTATTCCTGCGAAGCGGCGAACGATTACCTGACCTTATTGGAACGCGACGATATTCAGATCGTCCACCTATGTACGCCCCATCATCTGCATGCAGAGATGGCGGCGCGTTTGCTCCGGGCCGGTAAACATGTGCTGACGGAAAAGCCGCTCGCGCATCACCCGAAAGCAGCGGAAGATTTGCTGGAAGAAGCGCGGCGCAGCGAGGCACAGCTGGGTGTGGTTTTTCAGAACCGATATAACGCCTCATCCCGAAAAATCCGCGAGTTCCTCGATACGCAAACGCTGGGCCGGCTGCGCTGCCTCAAAGGCATCGTCACCTGGCACCGGGACGAAGCTTATTACACCGACAGCCCTTGGCGGGGCCGCTGGGCAACCGAAGGCGGGGGCGTGCTGATTAATCAGGCGATCCATACGCTCGATCTGCTCCAATGGTTCGGCGGCGAAGTCGTCTCCATACAGGGGAGCGTGACCGCCGACGCGCTGGGCGACGTGATCGAGGTGGAAGATACGGCGCATGCCAGCCTCCGGTTTGCGGACGGCGTTCGCGGGTTGTTTTACGCCACCAATGCCTACCTGGCCAACACGCCGGTTGAACTGGAACTGGTGTTTGAGGGCGGCACGCTGTATCAGCGCGGCGATTACCTTTATTTGAACCGGAACGGCCGCGAGAGCCTGGTCTGCGAGCCGCCGGCCAGCGTTGACGAGACGGGCGCAATCATCGGCAAATCTTATTGGGGCGCAAGCCACCGGTTATTGATCGCCGATTTCTATGACCACGTCCGGACAGGAAGGCGTTTTGCGATTGACGGTGAAGAAGGCCTTAAAGTGCTGCGGCTCATTGCAGAGTTGTATCATTCCTCCCGAACGCGGGACTCCAGATAAGCACAGGTGACCGGGAACAAGAAACTGCGAGTTGGGAACTTACGACATAAACCAACGATAAATGAAATGACGTTGCGAAGAGAATAGAGACTTGGGATTTGAGAGTAGACCGTTTCTTACGAGGGGCGGTCTATTTCGCTTCGGGGAACTTGCCGGAGGATGCAGGCCCGGGTTACAGCAGTCTTCTCATCCGGGCGAGGATGGAATTCCGTACCGATTTCAAGCGGATCGGCACGACCTTCGTCTTCTCGGTCCTGGGCTTCTCCTTCTCTCTGCGCCGAATTTGCTCGGCCAATCTGCACCGTTCCAGCTCCTTGCGAAGATCCCGAATATGCTGTTTGGCAACGTCCAAATCGTTCATATACATCACGTTCCCACCTCCTTTCTTTGCAGGTTAATTTCAACCAGATTTGGAATTGAATTCCCTGGTTTATCCTTTCCTATCATAACGCCACAGCTGCATCTGCGTAAGGGTACAAAACACCTTAAGTTCTTTTTTCCTCCTTTCAGACTCGTAAAAAAAGCGGCCACCTTTGTTTTATGCAAAGGGGTCGCTCATGTTCACGGCGCACCTCACGCCAAGTATCCACCGGCCGGCTCGCGGTCCGCCGATAACGCGCGGCGAACCGGTTCACCCGGACGGATCGCAAGACATTCTCCGTCATTGCGGATTTTCAGGCCCTCCCCTTCTAGAAGCGTATAAACGACCTGCTCCCGGTCAAAGAACACTTCAAGAAGCTGGCCCAGGTGCATCACCTTAAACCGGCAGCTCTCCCATTGCGGAGGCAGTACCGGACGGAAACGAAGCTCGCCGCCGTTCAGCCGCATTCCGCCAAACCCGTTTACGATCGCCATCCACGAGCCCGCCATCGCCGCGGTATGCAGTCCGTCCTTGGCGTTGCCGTTCACGTCGTCCAAATCCATCCGCACCGTCCGGTCGAAATAGTCGTAAGCGGCCTCCAGTTCGCCGATTTCGGCGGCGACGATGCTGTGGATGCACGGCGACAGCGACGAATCATGCGTTGTCAGCGGTTCGTAATAACGATAGTTGCGAATCTTCTCCTCCCGGGAAAACTGCTCGCCCAGCAAAAACAGCACCATCACCAGATCCGCCTGCTTCAGTACTTGATGCCGGTAGATCACGAGCGGGTGGTAATGAAGCAGCAGCGGATAGTGTTCCGGCGGCGTGCCGGCGAAATCCCACTTCCGCTTGGACAAGAACGTATCGTCTTGTGCGCAGATCCCCAATTCCTCATCGTACGGAACGTACATCTTGTCCGCCGCCTGCTGCCATTCGCGGATTTCCTCTTCGGTGAGTCCGATCTCCCGCTCAAGCCGGGCGTATTCCGCAGGGTATCGCTCGCGCAGCAAACTCGCCGTCTCGCAGGCATACCGAAGGTGCTCCCTGGCCATCAAGTTCGTGTAGGCGTTGTTGTTGACGATCGCCGTGTATTCGTCCGGGCCGGTCACCCCGTCGATGCAAAAAGCGCCGCCTCGGGCCGGATTATAATGACCGAGGTCAACCCAAAACCGCGACGTCTCGAACAGAATCTCCGCGCCTTGCTGCACAAGAAACGCCTCGTCCCCCGTCGCCCGGACGTACTGGCGGATACCGTAGGCGATGTCGGCGTTGATATGCGCCTGCGCGGTGCCCGCCGGGAAGTAGGCGGAGTTCTCCTCGCCGCCGATCGTCCGCCACGGATACAGCGCGCCCCGCTGCGCCATCACCTTCGCCCGCTGCCGCGCCTGCTCCAGCGTGCGATAGCGGAACTCCAGCAGGGCCCGGCCGATCTCCGGCGTCGTAAAGGTAAAGAAGGGCAAGACGTACATTTCGGTATCCCAGAAATAATGCCCTTCGTACCCTTCGCCGGTCAGTCCCTTGGCGGCCATGCTGGTTCGCCCGTCGCGTCCGGCCGACTGCAGCAGGCCAAACGCGTTAAACCGCAGCCCCTGCTGGAGCGAGGGATCGCCTTTGATCTCCACGTCGGCGCGGCTCCAGAACGCGTCCAGGTAAGCGTGCTGCTCCTCGGCCAGCCCGTCGAAGCCGCGGCTCTCGGCCATTCGCAGCGCGCCTTCGCTCTGCCTCATCAGCTCCTCCTCCCGGGTATCCCGGGACGTGTGATAGCTGATGAATTTGCTCAGCGACACCGCATCCCCCCGGCGCAGCGCCACGTCATACTGCACCGATAGCCGCTGCCCGTCTTGCTTCTCCGACAGGCTGAACGAAGCGGACGACGGCAGGGCGAGCCGGTGGCTCATCGCCGTCAGCAGCGCAAAGCGGCTGTGCCGCGTACGCTGCTTCAGCCAGCCGCCGCCGCGTCCGTCGCTCCCGGCCTCCTCGAACAGGAGGCTAGGCTCCGCGCGGCGCGTCCCCAGGCGCGGATCCCCGCCCCGGTCCGGCGCATCCGCCTCGGCGATGTCCCCGTCCATCGCCGAGCAGATCGACACGGTGCCGTCGAAGTTCAGCGCCGTCACCTCATAGTGGATCGCCGCCAGATGCCGGTGGGTCAGCGACACCAGGCGGCGGATATGAATCAGCACGCGGTGCCCAGTGGGAGATTCCCATTCGACCAACCGATGCAGCACGCCGCTTTGCATATGCAGCACTCTTTTGTAAAACTGGACATGTCCCCGGTTGAGATGAAAGGTCTCGCCTTCAACCGTCAGCTTGAGGATCCCGGCATCGGTCACGTTCAGCATCGCTTGACCTTCGGCCGGATAACCGTACGCCCCTTCGGGGTAACGGATCGGCGCGGTATCGTAAAATCCGTTCACGTACCAGCCCCGCACCGAGACCCCTTCCTTCCCGTGATACCCTTCCTCAAAATGTCCGCGCATTCCGATATACCCGTTGCCCAGAGAAAACAGGCTCTCCTTGCGCTGATTGTCCTTCTCGTCGTAGGCATCCTCGACCAGGCTCCATTCCCGCGGGGAATGCAGCGCCGCCGGCGCCGGATGCTCGTAAGACCGCTTGTTCATCCCTTCACCGAGCCTCCCATCAGCCCTCTGACAAAGTATTTTTGCAGGAGGAAGAAGATCGCGAGCGGCATCAGCATGGAAATAAACGCCGCCGACGTCAGCAGATGCCAGTCGTTGCCTCTCGACCCGACGAGGTCGGCGATTTTCATCGACATCACCTGCACGTCAGGCTGGTTGCCGATGAAGATCAACGACACCAGGTAATCGTTCCATACCCACAGGAACTGGAAAATGCCGATTGAAGCGAGCGCCGGCACGGACAGCGGCAGGATCAGCCGGGAAAAGATTGTGAAATGGCTCGCCCCGTCGATGAAGGCCGACTCGAACAAATCCTTCGGCAGCTGGCTGATGAAGTTATACATAAAGTACGTCACGAGCGGCAAACCGAAGGCGGTATGCGCCAGCCAGATCCCCAGGTAGCTGCCGTTCAAACCCAGCGCGGTGTAATCCTTGAGCACCGGGATAAGCGCCACCTGGAGCGGGATGACCAGCATGGCGATGATCACCACGAACAGCGTTTGACGTCCGGGGAATCGCAGCCAGGCGAACGCGTACGCGGCAAACGAAGCGATCAGCACCGGAATCACCGTGGCCGGCACGGCGATCGTCAACGTGTTCCAGAACGCCTGGGACAACCCGGTTCCTTTCTGGATCGTCTCGCTGCCGTCGCCCAGCTTCAGCTTGTATTCCTTGCCGGAGAGTACGTTCTTGTAGTTCTCCAGCGTTAACGCCGGCTTGAACTCCCAGCCTTGCTCCTGTACGTTGAGCGTTCGAGCCCGGCGATTTTCCCAAATCAACCGTTGTCCATCGCTCGTCACTCCGGCTTTCAGCTCGTCGTCGCTGTAAGTCTGTCCGTTCACCTCGATCGGTTCCCGCAGGTCGATATCCTTGGAGAGCTGGATCGTCTCGGCATTCGTCCATTCCCGATGCGGGAACACGTTCCACCAACCGGTCTGCAAAATGTCCGCCGCCGGCCGGAACGAGGAGATCAACAACCCCAGCGTCGGGATGAGCCATACGAAGCAGATCACGCCCAGAACGAGATTAACGATCGTCTTGCCGCGTTTGCGTGCGGTTGTTCCTGCGGTTCCTGCGGTACGTCCCTGATTCATAGCCGCCATTAGAATCCCCCCTGCTTGCGGAGCTGCCGCAGATTAAAGAAGATGACCGGCATGACGGCGATCAGCAGAACGATTGCCAACGTGGAGCCGTACCCGAAGTTGCGGTACATAAAGAACTGCCGGTAAAACTGCGTGGCCACCACTTCGGTTCCGTATTGCCCGCCGGTCATGACCATAACCACATCGAAAATTTTCAGCGTAAACACGATAATTGTCGTCGCCACCGTCAGGATCGTTGTAGAGATAAACGGGATGATGATGCGGAAGAAGATTTTGATCTCGCCGGCCCCGTCCACGCGCGCCGCTTCCAGGATGTCGTCCGGAACGCCCTTGATCGCGGCAGAGAAGATGACCATGGCGAACCCGGTTTGCATCCAAATCAGGATCAGGATGAGAAACAGGTTGTTCCAAGGCTGCAGCATGCTGGTCCAGGCCTGCGCTTCCCCGCCTAAGGCGGTGACAATGGCATTTAATAAGCCGATCTGCTGGTCGCCGGGCTGGTAATAGTACACGAACTTCCAGATGACCCCCGCCGCCACGAACGAGATCGCCATCGGCATGAAGATGATCGACTTGGCGATCTTCTCGTAGCTGCTGCGATCGGCCAGGATCGCGATCAGCAGTCCAAATCCTACGCAAGCCAGCGTGCCGAGGAACACCCACAGCAGGTTGTTGCGCAGCGCCGTCCCCATCAGCTTATCGGTGAAAATCGCCGCATAGTTGGCGAGCCCGACGAATTTCTCCGAGGAGGCGTTAAAGAAGCTGAGGTAAAGCGTCCGGACGGCAGGCAGCACAAGCAGCCATCCGAGCAGAATGACCGCCGGGCCGATGAAGATATAAGGCAGCACCTTCCGGCGAACCTGCTCCGGATACTGCTCCACCGCCAAGTTCAAGGTAAAGTAAAGAAAATAAACGCCGAGCACGCCCCACAGCACCGCACACACCGCGGTCAGCAGCGGGTTCAGCGTCGAGTCGCGGAAGAAGCGGAAGATCAGGCCGTGTCCGGCGGCATTCCCGAGCAGGACGATCAAAGTCAATAGTACGGCCTTGACGCTGACGGTTCGCTTGGCTTCTGAGCTCATCATGAACCCTCCTAAAAAGTTTGGTGAGCGTTACTTCCTGAATCAGCTTCGAACAAAAGGCCGGTTAACCGGCTGAATCGAAAAAAGGAGGGGCGGTGTGCCGGAACCCACGTTCGGCTCGCGCGCCCCTCCCGGCGTTGCTTAACTGTCGCATCCGCAGCGACTTCAGGGTTCGAAGCTTAGTGGCTCCAGCCTTTCTGAATTTGCGCCAGCGCTTCATCCAGCGTAGCTGTACCGCTCACGTAGTCGGTCATTCCCTTCCAGAAAGTACCGGCACCCACTTTCCCCGGCATCAAGTCGGAGCCGTCAAACCGCAGCGTGGAAGCCTCCTGTACGAGCTGGGCCATCCGGCGGTCAGCCTCAGAGGCATACCAGTCCAGCGATGCATCGTTCATCGGCGCGATCACGCCGCCGGATTGCACCCAAGTTTTGATCGATTCGCCGGTCGTAAAGAATTCGATCACGGCCCGAACTTCAGGACGATCGTTGAACATCGCATAGATATCGCCGGCGACCAGCACCGGTTTGCCGTATTGCTCGTCGATCGGCGGCAGGTAGAACCAGTCATAGTCTTCATCGACCTTTGCGGTTTCCGGGAAGAAGCTGGTAATGAAGTTGCCTTGACGATGCAGCCATACCTTCGGCGGATTATCGAACATCGGAGCCGGCGAGTCGCCAAAGGCCGTGGTGACGATCGATTTCGTTCCGCCATAGACATAATCGGGGTTCATCCAGATTTCCGACATCTTTTCCACCGCGCGCTTCACTTCCGGGGAAGTAAACGGCAGCTCGCCCTTAACCCATTTGTCATAGTTCTCCGGCGAAGTCGTGCGGAGCATGATGTCTTCCACCCAGTCCGTTGCCGGCCAACCTGTGGCTGCGCCGCTTTCGATGCCGATGCCCCAAGCGGTGTCGCCGTCCTTGGCAATTTGCTCCGTCAGCGCCATCAGCTCATCCCAGGTCTGCGGAATGGTGTAACCCGCTTCCTCAAACTGTTTCTTCGGGTACCATACCAAGCTCTTCACGTTGCTGCGATTCCAGATGCCGGCCATGATTTTGCCGTCCTTGCCGTCCATCGTCGCCATGTCGAGCCAGCTTTGGTTATAGTTGGCCTTGAGCTTCTCTTGGTCGAGAATGTGGGTCAGATCCACCACTTTGCCGGTTTTGGCTACAGCAGCGAGCAGACCCGGCTGCGGGAAGTCGGCGATGTCGGGCGCATTGCCGCCGTCCACGCGAACGTTGATCGTCGCCTCAAACTCCTTGGAGCCTTCGTATTGGATATCGATGCCCGTTTTTTCCTCAAACTCCTTGATGCTGGTCTCGAATTTCACCTGGTCCGCATCGACGAACGGGCCAAACATCGTCACCTTGGTGCCTTTATATTCGCCCTTCAACGCCAGCTCCAGCGGTGATCCAGCAGCACCGGAGTCATTGGTGGCGTTGCCATCGTTCGTGCCTTGTTCTGCCGCACCTCCGTTATTGGCCGGAGCAGCCGGCTCATTGCTTGCCGTATTATTCCCGCCGCCGCAGGCGCTGAGGAGAAGCGTGAACGATAACCCGCTGACGAGCAATAAAGAAGTCCATGTTGATCTTTTTTTCATTGACCCTACATCCCCTTCGAAATTTATTATAAAAAGTCGCTTGAAGAACTGGCTGACCTTCGAGATCGCCTCCGGTGAATCACCTCCTTGCAAAGCTTTTCCGTAGCGAGCGAACCCCGGCCCTGAATGCGTTTTCATATTGGTATAAGTGTATGACCCCATAAGCCCATTTGTTCCGTTTTTTTGAAAAGCTTTTCAGAATCGAATAAGGTCAGCGGTAATCGTCACTCATCAACTTGACAAGCTTCCGAAAGATGCGTATGGAACATGGGGGTTCCGCTTCATGATGGTAATTGGGTTGCTTCGTGGTGGTTGTGGGTTGCTTCATGATCGCTGTTGGGTTGCTTCGTGGTGGTGGTTGGGTTGCTTCGTGATCGTGGTGATCGTTCGTGGTTGTATTGCTAGTTGGTATCCATATTCGTGGCCGGCGTCACATTGCGTTGGCGATGGTGTTCAGTTGTTAAATCGTGGTTGCTCTCTCCCGCGATGATTCGCGGACGATGAGTTTGTGCTGGAGAACTTCTCTGGGCACCGCTACGCTGCCCGTTGTCAGCAGCTCATGCAGCTTCTCGGCGGCTCGATAGCCCAGATCGTAGATCGGTTGAGAGATCGTCGTCAACTTGGGAATATACATGCCGGCCATACGGTGGTTGTCGAATCCAATCACAGACACCTGTCCCGGCACGAGGATGTGCCGATCCCGGAGGTACGAAATCGCGCCCATCGCAAATTCATCGGCAACGCAGAAGACGGCGGTCAACTCGGGATGCTCGGTAAACAGCTCGTGCGCGGCCTGATAGGCATGTTCGAAGTAGTGGCTGGCAAATTTCACGTTGGCGATATTGAACGTCAGCCCGTATTCCGTCATAGCCCGGACAAACCCGGCGTAACGCGGCGGCCCGGAGATCGAGTTGTCGTGATTGAAGCCGATCATGCCAATTTGGCGATGCCCCAGCTCGATCAGGTAAGCGGCCGCATCATAAGCCGCTGCCTCGTCGTCGATTTCAACGCAGGGAATCTCGTAGTCATCCGAATGGGACGACACCATAACGAATGGAATACGGCAGCCTACCAGCTTCTCGTAGTACTCGGGGAACATTTTGTCGCTGGCAAACACGATGCCGTCCACCTGCTTCTCATGAAAAGCATCGATATAGGACAGCAGCCGCTCCTTATCCCGGTCCGTGTTACAAATCATCAGGCTGTAGCCCAGCTTGATGCAGGCATCCTGCATCCCCCGAATCATTCCGGCGTAATACATGTTCTCAATATCAGGGATCAACAGTCCCAAGGTAAAAGATTTCTTGAAAATCAATCCGCGCGCGAACGCATTCGGCTGATAATTCAGCTCCTCGATGGCCGCCAGCACCCGTTGCCGCTTGCTCTCCACCACCGTCTCCGGCGCATTCATCACGCGCGAGACGGTACTGATGGAAACGCCCGCTTTCTTGGCAACATCGCGGATCGTCGGTTTGTTTCCGTTTTTGTTCATCATGGGTATCCTCGATTTGAAAAGCTTTTCAATGCGATTATAACAAGGGATATTTTGAATTTCAAGAGTTTTTTAAAGCGCTTACAAAAATAGTGGGTTTATGTACCTTCTTCCCCCCTCTTTACACCATTATCCCTTTGAGTCCGGGCTCTGGCGCAGCGTCGTTATACGGACATCTCGCTTCACTCCTCATACCTCCGCATTACTACGCTCCAACTTGATTTGCTCCTCGTACGACAGTGTTGTGCTCCATTCCGCTTTACTCCTCGTACGACTGCGCTGCCCCAACACGTCTCACCCTCATGCGACAGCGCTGTACTCCACCCCGCTTCACTCTCCATACCATCGCGTTTGACTCTAACGGAACCAGATGACGTTAAAGTCTATTTCTCGCATGATTTCCCACTCTAACGGAACCCAGGGACGTTATTTGAACCAAACCAGGCCCACTACAGCCCATTTCGGTCATATAGTGTCATCTGATTCCGTTAGATTTTCGGGCAGCTGATTTTCCGCCAAATAAGGGCTCTACGATCCGTTAGAGACAGCCATCTCGGCTATTTTTGCCTCACAGACTATTCAGCCTGATCCGCCCTCCAGATTCGTCAGACTCACCAGATTCTCCAGAGTCTTCAGAGTCTTTAGATTCTCCAGACTCACCAGATTCTTCAGACTCACCAGATCCACCAGGTCCTCCAGGATCCTCCAGACTCTTCAACTTCCCCCGATTCACCGGACTCATCGGGCTCTCGGCCTTCCGTATTTCAGCACCTCAACTCAACTCTAGCTCTTCGGACTCCGTTCTTCGCACCCCAGCACCGCAACACTTAACTTTTAGGCTTCCTCATCTCTCCAAACTCGGGCACCTCGATACTTAGCTCTTCGACTACCTAAACTCCCAGTACCTAGCACCTCAGCTCCTACCTCCCGATTCCCCCGCTCTCTCAGCTCATCTCATAACTTTGCTGGATCAGGGCTTTCGCCTCCTCAAGCTGCTCCTCCCGGGTGATGACGATTTCCAGGTCCCCCGTGCCGTAGTGACCGATGTTTCTCACATTTCTAGTAAACCCGGGCTCTAATGGAACCGAGTCGGGGTCTACTTTGACAAATACCGTTATCGATTTCTTCTGGGGATGGATCTCCACGCAAGCGAAGTTTTTGATCCGTTTAAAAGCGATGTAGTCCTTCAACACATTCATTTGAACATCATCGCCCAAGGCGAGGATAAACGCCTTCAGTTCCTCGTAACGATCCGTTAGCTCCGCATTGGCTTGCGAAAGATAGTCGGATACCGTTTTATATGAGTTTGAGGGTGCTCCACCGGATACGGGGACTACCGGGTCTTGAGGTTGGTTTGCCGACGTCGCATTCACTAAATCCAGCAGCAAGAGCTCCTCCCCATATTTTTTGTACGTGTACAGCTCGATATTGCGGTTGATTTGCTGCACCGCGTGTTCATCATACTTCGTAAATCCTCCGGCGATGCATAGCAGCCGCGGCGCACCCCAATTGATCGCTTCAGCGTCAGGAACTCCAAATTTTTTCTGTACCAGCAGGGTGAACTCCCCCTGATGATCCATCAGCCAATCCAAATAATAAAGCCCTTGATTGATGACGTTTTCGTTCGTTGCCCGCTTGAATTCGATAATAACAGGGGAGCTGTTCTCATCGATGCCCAGCGTATCGATCCGCCCCCCGTGCCGTTTCCCCGTCGAGTATTCGGTCGCAAGAAAGCGAACTCCGAGCAAAGCCTCCAAATGACGTTCCATCAACGTTTGCAGTGATTTTTCGATCGTTACCGTTTGACCGTGCAGCTCTTCAACGCCCCCGTCATTCAAGCGGAACAGTTTGATGTCTCCCATGTATCCTTCACCATGCCTTTAATGCAGATTGGTGTTCTTTTATTGCGCCGGGACACTTAATATCCCAACCTGATCGCCGGCCGCACGCCGTCACGCGCCAGACTGACATTCGCATAGCTGCGGATGCTGCATCCAGTACCGATGAAATGGGCTCTTGAAGGCTTATTCCCCTGTGTGCGCAGCCACCACCAAGAGCAGCCCTCCTCCTGGCCGTTTCGCAGCACATAATTCGCTTTCTCGCCCTTATCGTAAACATAGAGGCTGCAGCCGTCGGGCTTCTTCAACTTGGCGTAGTCCGTGCCGACAGCGGGCAGCCACGTTTTGCCGAGGACGGCCGTAAACGCCTTGACCTCGTCCACGCTAAGTAAAAACACGTGATCCTCCGTATCCGGACTGCCTTCGCCATTATCCGCGCAATGCGTGGTCCTGATCAACTCCCGTTCCCCGTTGCAAAAAGCGGTCGAATAGAAATCCTCGTTCAACCACTGCCGCAAATCACAATCCCGCCATGTCACATCCACCGCATCCCGCCACGAAATATCCGCGCTCTTTCCGTGATATCGCTTGCATTCCAAAATCTCCTCGCTCAACAGAAACAGCTCGCCGCCCGTGTTTTGGAGAACCCGCCATTCGATGGGCCGCACGTTTCCATCTGCGGTCTGCGGGTACGCGCCGAAGGTCATTCGCTCACCGGGTCGGATCGCAAAATTCAGCAAAGCAGATGGGTTGCCTCGGTTCACTTCGTCCACCTCCGTTATTTCCGTCTATTTATCTTACAACAGGTCCCCGGGGCATCCGCAACTACAAATCGATCAGCGTGCTCCGTAGTCTGCCCAACTACCTTGACACACATAGTAATATGTATTACATTGTTTTCGAAGAGGTGAACACATGAACGACAGCGCCATCAGCCGGGATTTAATCCGCGGCCATATTGATACGATTATTCTTCGGGTACTGCTGGAGGGCGACAACTATGGTTATGAGATCATGAAGTCCATTTCCGTGATCAGCCAGGGGCGTTATGAATTGAAGGAACCGTCGCTCTACACCAGCTTAAAGCGATTGGAGGCCCAGCAGTTGATCGAGTCTTATTGGGGGGAAGACCGCAGTATGGGCGGGCGACGCAAGTATTACCATGTCACCCTTGCAGGTGCCGAAGTGTACAAAGCCAATTTGTCGGCATGGAAAACATCCCGCGAGATCATTGATGTCTTAATTGAGAAACAGGAGGGATCCCCATCGTGAATCCGCTGCAAAAACACGTGGATCGTTTATTCGCCGGATATCCGGCTACCGGACGCATCCGCGAGCTGAAAGAGGAAATCCTCGGCAACCTGGAAGCCAAGACCGCCGATTACATGGCCGGCGGAATGAATTATGAACAGGCCGTCCAGGCAGCCACGGCCAGCTTGACCCGCATCGACGGACTGATTGACGAGAACCCGCAGATCTATGTGAACCGCTATCGGCTGGAGCTGCTGCAAAAAGTGCTGCTTTTTACCCTGATCCTGTGGATCTTCACCATTCCTTTACGCATGATCGAACGCACGCCGCTCAGTTACTTGTTCTTGGCCCTCGTCCTGCTGCTCGGGTGCCTCTACCTGATCTTAAACGCGCTTTGGCGCGGCAGGGCGCTTGAAGTTACGGCACCGCGCAATATCCCTATTGCTCGGCGGCGAAGCCGGCTGGTTTGGCTGCTCTGGGGCCTGTTCATCGTCATCACCGTGCTAGGCATCACGGCTTTGCGATTCTCCAGCAATATTTGGTTTGGCTATCAAGTGAAAATCGGCGGTCCGTACCAGTTTGCCGTACTCGGGATCCAATACGCCAAGCCTTTGCTCACCATTCTCATCCCGCTGGCTTTCCAAGCGAGCGCCACGCTGATATCGAAACACGAGGCGGGTGAGCCGGAATGACGACACGGCAGCGCATCAGACGCCGGAATATCGGCATCCTCATCCTCCTCCTCGCCGGACTGGTTGGCTTTAGCGTAGTCGAAGGCGTAGCGCTTCCGCGTCAGAATCAGCGCGAGGCCGAGTATCAAGCCGCTCAAAATAATCCGTTAACCCATGACATCGCCCGCACCGCGAAATTCCAAACCCGGTATATGGGCGACGCGTCCAAGGTGGGCGGATTGTTCGGCTCGCTGCCGATCGGACCGATCCGCTCCTTTGCCATGGATCCCGGCGTGTTCACGGTGCAGATTAATCTGGATTCTTCGGCGCCGAGGGCGGGAGCGGACCGAGACCGGGCTTACTTGTACAGCGCCACGGCGGCTTTCGCTTATATCGATAACCTGGAGGCGGTGATTTACAACGAGGGTTCCGCGGCATACCGCGTGACTCGCGAGGACCTGCTGGCTTGGTATGACACGGATACGTTCTCGTCCCTCACCGCAAGTAACACCGCTTGGAAAGCCGTGGTGCAAGACAAACTGGCGGATCCGGAATATGCGCAGCGGGCGTTTCGGGAGCTCTTTCGCGAAAGCGAAACTTTGTCCGATTAACGCTGCCTTCGCTCAATGCTTTTATCCGATAAAGCCTTTTGCCGCACTCATCTATAAGGGAAATCCAGGCGGCCCGATTACAACCGGCTTTACGAAAAAAAGTCGATCAGGTGGTTTATGGCAGAAGTTATCCTCATTGAGCTAAATCCAAAACAAAAGACCGGCATCCTCCGGTCCTTACCATAAACTGATTATGAGATTTCTTCCAGGTCGTATTTTTTGATTTTATTGTAAAGGGTGGCGAGGGAGACGCCGAGCATTTGCGCCGCCTGTTTGCGGCCTTCGAGCGTGTTGTCCGTCCGCTTTAGCGCTTGGGCGATCCCCGCGCGTTCCGCTTGTTCGACCGTTTCTTTTAGGCTTCCGCCGCCTTGGCTGGTCGGCCGTCGCTCCGCGTGCTCCTGGCGGATATAATCCGGCAGGTCGCGCGGGGTGATCGTGTTCCCTTCGGCCATGCAGACGGCGTAATCGATCACGTTCTTAAGCTGGCGAACGTTGCCTGGCCAATGATACCGGGCGAACATATCCATCACCTCCGGCTCGACGGCATACGCTACGCCATCCTGGCCATTGGCCCGCGTCTCATGCTTCAGCATAGAATCTACGATCGCCTCGATATCACGGTGCCTGGCGCGCAGTGGCGGCAACTGCAGCATAACCGCGTTAAGCCGGTAAAATAGATCCTCCCGGAACCGCCCCTTCTCCACCATCTGGGCCAAATCCTTGTTGGCCGCAGCGATCACCCGCACATTCACCTCCAGCTCGCTAACGCCGCCCACCCGGCGGATAGTCGATTCCTGCAGCACCCGCAGCAGCTTGGCTTGGATATCGTAAGGCAGCTCCGAAATCTCATCCAGAAACAGCGTGCCCTGATCCGCCAGCTCAAACAGGCCTAGCTTCCCCCCGCGTTTGGCGTTCGTAAAGGCGCCTTCCTCATAGCCGAACAGCTCGCTTTCCAGCAGCGCTTCGGGGATGGCGGCGCAGTTGACGGCCACGAACGGTTTGTCGCTCCGGCCGCTCTCATTGTGAATCGCCTGAGCCAACAGCTCCTTGCCGGTCCCGCTCTCCCCGTAAATCACGACCGAAATCGCGGACCGCGCCACCTTTTTCGCCTTGGCGATCACCGCCTTCAGGTCTCCCTCAGCCCCGATGATCTGCTCGAAGCTGTATTTGGCTTTGCTCAAGCTGGTCATGCCTTGCTGCAGCCGTTTGAGCTCCTTGCTGTTCTTTTCCAGCTTCTTCACCAGCTCATGAACCTCGACGGCGCCTTTGCAGATCGATACCGCTCCTTCCACCCGTCCGTCCAGGACGATCGGGGCCATATCGACGACATACTCGACATTCAGTTCCTTACGCCGCAAGCCGACCACGACCTTATTCTGTTTCATCACCTCCACCAACTGCGCGTTGGGGCGAACAGACAGCAGCGGCTTGCCGACGATGTCCTCTTCGGTCACCCCGGTGATCCGGGTATATTCGGGATTGATGAACAGTACGATGCCTTCCTTGTCAATGACCAGCAGCCCATCCTGAATCGAGCGGAGCAAGGCGAAAAAGTAATCATCCAACGCGCCGGACGGAAACTGTCCCCTTTGATCCCACATAACGCCTCCTTGAATACGGTTTCATCCTATTTTAAAAAAAGAAAGAAGCGCGATCAATGCGCAAACCGCGCTTCTTCTGCCGTTATACGCACGGCACAGCATGTTTCTGAATATACACACGGCAACTCTTTTTAGTCCAACTCGATCTCCATCTCCAAAAACGCCGAGGAAAGGCTTTTGCCGTGCATATCAATCGCCAGCGAACGGGTCACCCCGCCGCCCAACGCCTTGGACATGACAAAGTTTAAAGCATGCAAACGGGGCAACTCATAACGGACCACGCCCCCCTGAACAATATCGCCGAAAAATTCCTGCACCTTCTCCGCGGTGACCTGCGCCTTTACGGCTTCATAATCGGCTTCCTTATACACGATCAGCGAAATGTTGGAGATATCGCCTTTGTCGCCCGTTCGGGAGTGAGCAATTTCACGCAGCTTCATCGTTTATACCTCCTCGTAAAATACCGCAATTTCAACATCCTGGGCCGGCACCAAAACCGACGCAATCGAGACGATCTCTTTGACGCCTGTCCGGGCTCCCCCGCCGCCGGCCGGCCCGTTGGTGTACAGCGCCTCCACCTCATTGCCGATCACGACCGCGTGTTCGCGCCCCAGCGTTCTCCCCGCCACCCGCAAGCGAACTTCGCTTAGTCCGTCAAAATCAGCATTAATCATACGGGAAATTTGATTTCCGTACAATGAATTTACTCCGATGTAATCCACGCGCAGCTCCTGGATCGGCACCTGCAGCAGCTCCAGCCGCTTCGCCACGATGTCTCCGGCCAGCTTGGCCCGTTCGTAAGCTCCGCTGCCGCCGTAGCTCATCTCGCCTTCGCCGATGTAACAATCCTGGTATCCCACGCTCGTCTTATAAAAGCCCGTCTTGGCTTTTCCCTTGGCGCCCGTCACTCTAACCTGGTTCAATCCGATTTCTTCAACGGTCAGCTCCGTAAAATCGGCCACCACATCAGGGGTCAGATAATTGGCCGGGTCGTGGATTTCGTACAGCAGCTGTTCTTTAATCGTATCTTGATTAACCACGCCTCCGGTATTCGGGAGCTTCTCGATCTTAATATTTCCGGCGCTGTCGACCTCGGCGATCGGAAAGCCGATGTTCCACGGTTCCGGCACGTCTTTGTAGCCCGGATCGGCATAGTAGCCTCCGGTAACCTGCGCTCCGCATTCCAGCAGGTGTCCGGCCACCGTCCCGGCGGCCAGCAGGTCGTAATCCTCCATGCTCCAGCCGAATTCATACACGAGCGGGGCGATCGCCAGCGCCGGATCGGCTACGCGGCCGGTGACGACGATATCCGCCCCGTGACCCAGCGCCTCCACGATTCCGGCGGCCCCGATATAGGCGTTGGCCGAGACGATGGAAGAACGCAGGGAACCCAGCTTCTCGCCGGTTTCGATGGTCGGGTAGTCGATATATCGGTCGATGTTGTCCGCGATATCGTCACCGGTCACAGCGGCGATCTTAAGGCCGGTAATGCCGAGGTTCTCGGCGATCTCTTTGATTTTGTTCGCCGCAGATAGCGGGTTGGCCGCTCCCATGTTCGTAATGACTTTCACATTATGCCGCTTGCAAAGGGGCAGCACTTTGACCATCCGGTGCTCCAGCAAATGGTTGTAGCCCTTCGTCGGATCCTTCAATTTCTGTTGCTGCGCGATCGCGATGGTGCGCTCCGCCAAACATTCGAACATGATATAGTCGAGGTTGCCTTTCTCCATCAGCTCCAAGGCCGGTTCCAGACGGTCTCCGGCGTACCCCGCTCCCGCGCCGATACGAATTGCTTTCATTGCTTATCAGTCCTCCACTTTTTTTGTCTTTATATCGATATGGTTCCTGTGATGAGCGCTATCGCGGTGAACACAAGCGACGTGCCCCAAGCCCACTTGAAGGTAAACTTCTGGTGCTCCGCCAGGTCCACCTCGGAGAGGGCGACGAGCAGAAATGTCGACGCCGTCAGCGGGCTAAGCGGAAAGCCAACGGTCATTTGTCCGAAGATGGCGGCCCGCCCGATTTCGATCGGGTCCATCCCGAAGTTGGCCACCGCTTGGGCTAAAATCGGCAGCATCCCGTAATAGAAGGCGTCCGGCGTAAACACCAAACTCAGCGGCATGCTGATGACGGCCAGAATCAGCGGCAGGAACCGCGCCATCGAATCGGGTACGATCGAGACGAGCGAATCGGCCATTGCGGCGATCATCCCCGTGCCGTTCAGGATGCCGGAAAAAATGCCAGCCGCAAAAATCATACTGGTCACAAGCACAATGCTCTTGGCATGCGCGTTCAAACGCGCCGACTGGTCTTTCAGGTTGGGATAATTGACCAGCAGGGCGACGGCAAACCCAATCATAAACAATATCGTATGCGGAAAAATATGCGTCATCAGACCCACGATCAGCAGCACCGTGAACACCGCGTTGAACCAGAACAGCTTGGGACGGCGCATCGCCTTTTGTTCCTCGGTCAATTCATCTTCCATGTTGTAGTTGAAATCAATGACGCCCAGCCGCTTGCGCTCCCGTAAGCCCAGGAAAAAAGCGACCGCCAGCACGTAGATAATCCCGCCGGCCATGGACGGAAGAATCGCGGTGAACATCTGGCTGGCATCGGTTTGCAGCGCGGACATCGCCCGCGCCTGCGTCCCCGACCAGGGAACGAGATGCATCGCCCCTGCCCCCAAAGCGACCACGCAAGGCAAGATCAGCTTGTTGATCCCGATGCGCTTGTAAATCGGCAGGAAGGCGGTGATCGTAATCATGAAGGTCGCGGTCCCGTCACCGTCCAGATGGACGAGCATCGTCACGGCGGCCGTGCCGACGATAATTTTCAGCGGATCGCCTTTGACCGCGGACACCACTTTTTTAATGATAGGATCAAACAGACCGGCATCGGACATCAGCCCGAAGTAGAGAACGGCGAACATGAGCATAATGCCCGTCGGGGCCACCTGGATCACGCCGTTTAAAGTAGCCTCCCCCAGTTGATTCCCAAATCCGCCGATCACCGCGAACAGAACCGGTACGATCACCAGCGCGACAATGACCGAAACTTTCTTGGTCATGATTAAATACAGAAAAAGCGCAATCGTCAAAACACCTAGCAAAGCCAGCATATTCTAACCTCCGGATACAGTCTGTACTAAAAAATAAGCCCCAAGCGCTATACCAGCTCCACGATCGTGGACACGCCCATACCGCCGCCGATACACAGCGTAGCCAGGCCGCGTCCGGCCCCGCGCCGCTTCATCTCGTGCAGCAGCGTTACGAGCACCCGCGCGCCGCTGGCTCCAATCGGATGACCCAATGCCACGGCACCGCCGTTGACGTTCAAGCGGTCCTCCGGAAAGCCCAGCTCGCGAGCCACCGCCAACGCCTGCGCCGCAAACGCCTCATTGGCTTCGATCAGATCAAGGTCGGCTACAGTCAAGCCTGCTTTGGCCAGCGCCTTGCGGGTCGCCGGGATCGGCCCGGTGCCCATGATCGCCGGATCGACGCCGGCGCTCGCGTTGGCGCGGATCACGGCCAGCGGTTTGATGCCGAGCGCCTCGGCCTTGCTTCGGCTCATCAGCACCAGCGCGGCCGCGCCGTCGTTGATGCCCGACGCGTTGCCCGCCGTTACGCTGCCCGCCTCGGTAAAGGCCGGTTTCAGCTTTGCCAGTTTCTCTACTGTAACCCCTTCCCGCGGGCTCTCATCTGTGGCAAAAATCACAGGCTCGCCCCGGCGCTGCGGCACGGATACGGGCACGATCTCCTCGGCGAACACCCCTTTGCGGATGGCCTCGACCGCTTTTTGCTGGCTGCGGGCGGCGTACGCATCCTGCTCCGCGCGGCTGATGCCGTACTTCGCGGCGATGTTTTCCGCCGTGA
Source organism: Paenibacillus phocaeensis (assembly GCF_900021165.1). GTDB lineage: Bacteria > Bacillota > Bacilli > Paenibacillales > Paenibacillaceae > Fontibacillus > Fontibacillus phocaensis. Next base: position 54,656 of record NZ_FCOQ01000038.1, read on the forward strand.
TCCCCATGTGATAACCGCCCATGGAGCAGGTCAATCCGTCGCTCACCATGCTGTCCACCACCGTCCGGTCGCCCATCCGGTACCCTTGGCGCGCTCCGGGCAGCACATAAGGCGCGGTGCTCATCGATTCCATGCCGCCGGCCACTACGATCTCCGCCTCCCCGCTATAGATGGCCTGGGAAGCTAGGTGAACCGCTTTCAACCCGGACCCGCACAACAAGTTCAACGAAGTCGCCGGCACTTCCTGCGGCAATCCCGCCAGCATAGCGGCGCGCCGCGCCGGATTCTGCTTCTCGCCAGCCTGAAGCACGTTCCCCATAAACACTTCATCCACCATGTCCGCGGAAATCCGCGCCCGGCTTACCGCTTCCCTGATTACGGCAGCGCCAAGCTCCGCGGCGTGAACCTCCCCCAGCGCCCCCATAAAAGCTCCAATTGCCGTACGAACGGCGCTGACAATAACTACCTCGTGCAAATCGCTTCCTTCCTTTCGTTCAAGAGATTGTTCTTCCCGCTGGTGAAAACCTGACCCATCGGATTCGTTGCTTAAAGCTGCGGCAAATTAACGGCAAAAGAAGCCGTAGTTTTTGCCTTTACCGTGTCCAGGTCAACCCCGTCCGCCAGTTCGATCAGCTCCAGCCCCCGCTCCGCAAAGCGGAACACGGCCAGCTCCGTGACGATCATGGACACCACGCCGACAGCTGTCAGCGGCAGTGTGCAGCGCTTGACGATTTTCGCCGCGCCGTCCTTGGCGCAATGCTCCATGGCGATGATGACTTTTTTGGCACCGGTGACCAAATCCATCGCCCCGCCCATGCCCGGCACCATTTTTCCGGGAACCATCCAGTTGGCCAGATTGCCCTGCTCATCCACCTCAAGTCCGCCCAACACGGAGACGTCCACATGACCGCCGCGAATCAGCGCAAACGACACGGAGCTGTCAAAATAGCTGCCCCCGGGGCGAAGGCCGGTCGGCTGGCCGCCTGCGTTCACCAGATCCTTGTCCGTCTGTTCGTTCACATCCGTCAGGCCGATAAACCCGTTTTCGGATTGAATTTGGATATCGATCCGCGGGTCCAAAAAGGCGGGGATCAACGTAGGCAGCCCGATGCCGAGATTCACCACATCCCCGTCACGGATTTCCAGCGCCACCCGTTTGGCGATTTTCTGTTTGGCCGTCAGCGCCGCTGTTTCGCTTCCCTTCATTCCCGCTCACCTCCGCATGGCACGATTCTGTCCACCAAAATCCCCGGAGTAACAATGCTGTCCGGGTCCAGCTCGCCGGTCTCCACAATCTGCTCGACTTCCGCAATCACCAGATCCGCGGCCAAGGCCATGATCGGGTTGAAATTGCGCGCCGACTTGCGGAACACCAGATTGCCCGCCCGGTCCGCCTTGTAAGCTTTCAGCAAGGCCACGTCGGCGCGCAACGGGATTTCCAGTAAATATTCCCGGCCGTCCACGGTCACCTTCGGCTTGCCCTCTTCCACCAGGGTGCCGAGTCCTGTTCGGGTCAACACGCCGCCCAAGCCTGCGCCGCCCGCGCGGATCCGTTCGGCCAACGTGCCTTGCGGGGTCAGTTCCACTTCCAGTTCGCCGGCGATCATTTGCCGGCCCGTCTCCGGATTGGTGCCGATATGGGAGGCCACCAGTTTCTTCACCCGACGCTGGACGATCAGCGGTCCGCAGCCTTTATCGACCGTTCCCGTATCGCTGGAGATCAGCGTCAATTGATCCAGCCCGTTGTCCAGGATCGCCCGCACCAACCCCTCGGGGGCGCCGACACCCATGAATCCGCCCATCATGACCGTCATTCCGCTCTTAAGGAATGAAAGCGCCTCGCCAAGCTGAATTACTTTGTCTTTCAACTTTCCTTTCACCTCGTTGCAGCTAAAATGTGTTCCCATTGAATGAACAAGCAAAAACCGTGCCAACCTCCGATGTCAGCGACGGAAAAGCCCGGTATACCAACAAAAAATAAAAATCCGGACACGTGTACCCGGATCAAAAGAACAGGCGGGATTTCTAAACATTTAGAATGGCTCCCGCCCCATCGAGGATGATTGCGGGCTGCGCAAGCATTCCAACTTTTCATAACGAAATCCCAGATATTTAGAAGAAAAGAAAGCAAACGAAGCGTTATCGCTCATTTTTGAATCCAATGTGAACTTTGGCCCGAAAAACTTGATCCCCCTGCCTAAAACAGTAAAGGCTGACTTCTTTTTGCGGCGAAGCGGTGTATCATATTAAAAAAACGCTCCCCGTTATGAATCACCACCGTTATTGGGAAAGGAGTTCTCCCGCGTGCACATCCAAATCCAGACCAAGCCAAACCCATCCGCGCAGTTGAACGTCAATTCGCAAATGCTCCAGACGTTTCGGCTGCTTGCGATGCCGGATGGCGAGTTGGAACGCCTTGTCAGCGAAAAGGCGCAGACCAATCCGTTTATCGAAATCCTGCCGCCGCGTCCAAACGGACGCGCGTCCGCCAGCCTGTTCGGCCAAACCGCCGCAGGTTTGTCCACTGATCTGCTGGGCTATAAGTTGAAAGCGCAAACAACGAGAGAAGAGGCGATCTGGGAGGAGTTAAAATTCGGGGTGGATGATCCTGCCGTGAATAAAGCTCTGCAATTCCTGATCGGAAATTTGGACGAAGCGGGGTACTTGTCCCCGGACATTGACCGCCATGCCGAGCGGGCCGGCATTTCCCGCTCCGCGTTCGCCAGGGCGCTTCGGCTGCTGCAGCGAGAAGGTGCACCCGGGCTCGGCGCCCGTTCATTGCGGGAGTGCCTGGAACTGCAGTTGATTCGCGCTGGCCGGGAAAACTCCTTAGCCTATGTCATGGTACATAGCTATATGGATGAATTGGGGCGGGGAGATCTGCAAGCCATTGCCAAGGAAACCGGAGCTTATCTTGCGCAAGTAGCGGAAAGCCTGGCCTGCATCCGCAAGCTGCAGCCCCGGCCGGGATTCGCATACGGAGACGCCGAGCCCGCTCCGGCGGCAAAGGATATCGCCGCCAGCGTCACATCAGACGGCCGCCGGCTGATCATCGCCTTGCATTCGGTCAAGATCAGCTTGGATGAAATCAGCGGCGAGCTCGACAGCCTCAAAGAGGCGTGCTCCGGCGAGTTAAGGCAGCAAATTGACGAGGCGCGAGCGCTGGCCCAACAACTCGATTACCGCCGTGCGGTGTTGTTAAAAGTAGTAACCGCGATTGTACGGAAGCAGCGGGCTTTTTTTCACGGCGGCATCCATGAACTCAAACCGCTAAAGCTGGAACAAATCGCCCGCAGTACGGGGATGCATCCGTCCACCGTCAGCCGCGCGCTCAAAGACAAATGGCTGGATACGCCCTGGGGCGTTTTCAGCTTCAAATCTTTTTTGGCGGGAGGAATCGAAGCGAAGTCCGGAGACCTGCTTGCCGCCAGCGCGGTCAAGCAAATGATCCGCGAGTTGATCGCGGGCGAGGATACGACTAAACCCCTTTCGGATCAGCTCATCGCCGACCAGCTCCAGGAACGGGGGATCTCCATTTCCAGAAGAACGGTTGCCAAATACCGGACGCAAGCCAAAATCGCTCCGGCCTCGCAGCGTAAAATGAATCTTCATCTCTAAAGTGAAAGCAGATTCCTCTTCTCTTCGCTCGGCATTTTTCTGCTTGCTGCTGATGCATTGAAAAAAGCCTGCAAAATGCAGGCTTTTCCAGTTCTTAGCGTCCTTTAGTCCTTCCGCTCCTTGATCATCTCCAGAAACTCAAGAATGATATCGGAAACGGCATCCTCTTCGGACATATGAATATACTTGCTTATATGCACAATGTCGCCCTTAAACAGCTCGATTAGTTTTAACGTCGACTCCGGATCGTTTTCCCTGGCTTTCTGAAGCAAATTCAGGAACTCATCATCATCCGGGACAATTCTTTGATCATCTTTCGTTTCCATTTGTTCACCCCTTGCTGACTCATATTCAACTCGCGGGCGACTTCCCTCTCGGTTTTGTCCTGCAGATAAATCTTGGAGATGATCGTTTTGCCCGTCGTGGAAGGAAGCGCATTGATCAGCTGTCTCACAACGATTTTGTTATCAGAAGATGAGGTGAAGCAGGTTACGGCCGGCTCGACTCCATTGAATGAACATTCCCGTTTTCTAACGACTCTCGCTCTGTATTGAACCCTCCATGCGATCCGATAAACTTCTTTCCGATATTGCTCGTACACGGTATGTTGTTCCTTCAAAACTACCTCCCCCTTTCATTTTCATCTTCTATGTATAGGGAAATTTTCAGGGGGGTTTCACAACCATAATTATATAGGTGCATATTATTATAACATTTTTTCTATATTTTGGTTGTCGTTAGACGAACTTTTTTTCCCCATATTGTGAAGGGCCCAAAAAAAAGTTCAAGGAGGTAACAATTATGCAGGTCGCGGATATTGTGTCGTTGGTTGCCAATGTAGGTTTTCCGGTCACGCTGTGCTTCATCCTGATCAAATATGTGCTGCAAACCGTCGGCGATAAACTGGGCAACATCGAGGTTACCCTGCAGGCCCTCTCCGAGGAGGTGCAGCGGCTGGATGCCATTCTGGACGAAGATCGGCAGCCCTCCGGATCCTCCGGCAGCAAGGAATCTAGGAAACTGTGAAAATCCCCGCACGGGAGGTTGTACCGCAGAAACGGGTGATAAACACCCCTATTTATATCTATGACGGGCCCGGCAAAGTTAGAACATTTAATGTCAGAAAAAAAAGCCCCATGATGCCCCGCTATCCCTTTCATTCAGGGGATCAGACGGGGCATGAGGCTTTTTGGGTGCCTTGCGGCGGGATGGGTTTCGGCTATGGCTGAGCGAGCCCTTGGTGCATGGCGTTCAGCAGCCGATGCGTCCGGTCGCAGCCATACTCCCAGAACATCATCCCGGCCAGCTTTTGCGCCTTGATGTATTCGCATTTGCTCCGGATGGACATTTCGTCATCGTAAGAGATAAACGTTTGGCCGTCGAACAGGTACGGGGCTTGGGCTTCGTCATCCCAGTAACGGACAAACCCGTTGCGGTCGATATAGTCTGCGGCCAGCGCCGTAAAGTCCGGGCCGTACCCTCCCGGGCCGGGGGACATTTGATACAGCCCGCGGTTAAGATTCGGCACGTCTTTCCACATGCGGGAATAGAACGCCGCGCCGATAACTATTTTCTCCTTGGGCACTCCGGCCCGAACAAACAAGCCAACCGAAGCGTCAACGCTGATGCGGAACAAATCGCCTGTGCCGGTGTACAGATTAGTATGGTGCCCCGTCAGCGTTTGGAAGCCTCCGCGCATGTCGTACGTCATCAACTGGACGAAATCGAGGTAACGCTGGACCTCGGCCATTTCCGTTCCGTCGATGTAATATTGATCTGCCCCGGCGGCAATCGTCAGCCCATAATGGCGGCCGTCCCGTTCGCCTTGCCGGTCCAGCGCTTCCCGCATCGTTCGCAGCAGAAGCGTGAAATTCACTTTATCGTCCGGGCTGGCAGCAATCCCCGCCTCGGCGTAGCAGGGATACTCCCAGTCCAGGTCGATTCCGTCAAGCGCATGCGCTGTGACGGCCCGGACAACGGACTCGGCCATCGCTTGTCGGCCGGCTTCCGTCGAAGCGGCCTCCGAGAAGCCGCCGGCACTCCAGCCGCCTACGGACAGCAAAACCGTCAGTTCAGGATGCTCCCGTTTCAATTCAGGCAGCAGCCCCAAATTTTGCAGATGCGCCGTTTCAATTCGATCGTTTCTCACCTGTCCGAAGGCGATATTCATATGGGTCAGCTTCACCAACTCTTCCTTCGTTAACTCGGGGAGATGGCGATCGCTGACATAACCCGCCACCACATAACTTCGGTTCATTTGGCGCTCCTCCTCCTTCTTCTGCCGCGGCGTCCGGCGCAAACCCGCCTCTCGCCCTATAGTTCGCTTAATATCTGCAGGGCTTCCTTCCCGCTCCCCGGCTTATAACCGGACTGCATGTAACGGATGTTCCCCTCACGGTCCAGCGCAAACAAGTGCGGGAAGCCCCCGCTCCCCAGCGGGATGCCGGCGGCGATCCACCGCTTGAGCGCCGCGTGATCGGGATCGCCCGCGAACACGGTCCCTGACGGCAACCCGGCAGGAAGCGGATCTGGGACGGCAGAGGACGGCAGGCCTACGTCTCCGCCGAGCACAAAGATGACCGGGATGCCCAGGACTTCAAACGTCTCCGCAAGCTCGCCGGTTTCGCGCAGCAGATGCTTCGACGGCTCCCGGTCCGGCTCCAGCCAGGCGATCATCGCGCCGTGGGCTCCATGGCTTAACGCGCCCAGCGTCGTTGCCGTCCCGTCCGCCCGCCAGAGCGGCGTATGCGGATCAGGCGTACCATACACCGGGAGCTGCTGTGAAGGAGCCGGATAAGTCAACGCGACCTCCGTCTCCGTCCGCTCGCCAACCCGGCAGTAGGTCAGCCGCCCCAGCACCGTGCCGTCCTTCAGGCGCACGCCTGAAGTGATCCGGTAATCGCCCGGCTCCACCTCGAACGCCGTCTCGTACACATCCGTTTTGCCGTGGGGATATAGCAGCGTTTTGTAGAACCCGCCCTCCAGCCGGGCGAGGGTGAAATTCTCCATGTACGAGGCCGTCGGCGCGTCGGCACACTTCCCCTCCTCGCGGCGGAGCCGCAGCTTGCCGATGTGGCGGACGGATTCCGCATTCGCTCCCGATTCTTCCCGCTCTGGCCCGATTCCCGCGTCGACCCAAGTTCCGCCCGCATAATACTGCGGGTTTTGCTCGCTGGGATTCAGCCTTGCCGGAATGCCGAAGCTCCGGCATAACGCGACGAACAGGATGTCCAGGGAGGCTTTGTCCCCGATGCGCAGTTGGAATGTGCCCAGCGGCCCCGCTTTTCCGCGCAGGTTCCCCGGCACTTCATGCAGCTCCCAACCTTCGTTCAGCAGCCGGACCACCCGGGAGGGATCCGCTTGGTAACAGGCGGCTTCCGCTTCAGTGAAGCGGGCCTGAAGCGCCTTCCGGTAAGGAGAGAGCATCTCAAACCACACGCGCGGGCACATCACATACGACACGAACAGTTCTTGCTCATACGTATCCTTCCAAGGCAGCGATCCGGTCAAGTGGTCGTCCAGCGTCTCCCGCATCGTGTCGGTCAAATCCTTCTCCCGCAGGCTTTCTAGCAGGAGCAGCGGCCACTCGCCATGTTCCGGGACGCGCGCCTCCAGGAAAGCAGCGATCTCCCGGCTATTGCCGCGAGCGGGCTCCAGCACCTTCCACACCCGCTCCGCCGGCAATTCGAGCCGGGCGGCGAGCTGCTCCGCTTCCGCCTCCGTCAGGAAGGTCTCCTCGTAAGCCCGGCGCAGGGCGGCTCCCTCGGCCACCCGCTGCTCATGCTGCCGCAGTTGCTCCACAGTGAGCGGTTCGGATTCCGGCCCCTCCAGCTCCGGCGGAGGCACCATCTCGAAATCCTCCACCCCTTCCGGCTGCCTCGACAGCATTCCGTTCAACACAACCTCGAATCGGTCGCCGTCGGCGATGCGAAGCTTGCGCTGGCCCCAGACCTCGTTCCGTACGGCGCGGACGATCAGATCACCGCATCCGGTCGTAAACCGGACTTCGCCCCGCTCATCCGCCACCAGCTCCGCCAGCGGGAACAGCTCCGCATAGTTGTACAGCTGGAACTGCACCCTCGCTCCCGCCGCCGGCGTGCCGTCCGGCTCCTTCACTTCCACGGCGATTGTGCGGGTCGGCGCATAATTCGCCAGCAGATTCAGCTCCGCATACGGCCCGGCCTTCACGGTGATCTCCTCCGGTCCGGGATAGCTCGCCGGAACGCGGGTGTGCACCAGCATCGCCCGGCGCGCCGGACCGCTGAACCAGCCCTGGTCCAGGCGGGCCTCCGGCTCGCAAGCGCCGATGTAATGCCACTTGCCGTCGGCCCAAGCCTCGACCCAGGCCTGGTTGTCGTCGCAATGCGCCCCACGCGGCGTGTAGCATTGCCGCGCCGGAANTGGTCCAGGCGGGCCTCCGGCTCGCAAGCGCCGATGTAATGCCACTTGCCGTCGGCCCAAGCCTCGACCCAGGCATGGTTGTCGTCGCAATGCGCCCAACGCGGCGTGTAGCATTGCCGCGCCGGAATGCCGATGCTGCGCAGCGCCGCAACCGCCAGCGTCGATTCTTCGCCGCAGCGGCCGCGCGCGTTGCGGATCATCCCAAGCGGCGACAACGTGCGCAGGTCGCTGCCGATGTAGGTGGCTTTTTCATGGCACCAATAGTTCGCCTCGAGAATCGCCTCCGCCATCGAACACCCCGCCGTCCGCGGCCCGAGCTCCGCATAGATCGCTTCGCGGAAATCCTCCAGGTTCTCGGTGTTCACCCGAGCCGGCAGCACGAAATGCAGGAAGAGAGGGTCCGGCACCCGCTCGCCCCAGGCTGCCCGCTTCCGAACCGCCAGCGCCTGGCGGACGTGAGCCAAGAACAACGCGCCGTCGTAATCGGCCAGATCGTTCAGCGGCATATGCACATACAGGAATTTCAAGGCCCATGTCTCTTCGGCAGTCAACGGACCGTCAAACACGCCAAACAGCGCCTTCTCCCGGCCCCGGCCCAGCTTCCGAATCTCCGCAAACCTGCGTTCAATCTGCTCCAGCTCCTGTTCGCTCAGCGAAAACACCGGTGTCTCCACGCTCATCTACGATCGCTCCTTTCCTTCCCCAACTTGCCGTCTTCCCGAATCCAAAAATACCCCTTCCCGTCCGAAGCGGCTGCGGAAATCTCGAATCTCCCGCCCGCCGCCTCGATCTTCGGCCGGATGTGGAACGTGTCCGCTTCCTCCGGGCCAACGAGCTCGGCGAGCTCCGCGGCAAACCGGCCGAAGCGGGCGTAATGGCTGCGCTGCCGGTAGTACAGGCGGCGCAGCTCCCATTTGACGTATTCGTCCTGCGGTAGCGGGAACCCAGCGGATTCGCTTTCCGCACCATCGGCGCCTTCGTTTGCAAAAACCACATATCCCCACAGCTCGGGATAATGCATGTTCACGATCCCCTGCGGGGACCAGACCCAGTTGTCCTCGGGATAGGGGTTCCCGGTCGCGGGGTTGATTAGCTTGACATACCGGCCATCCTGCACCTCGACCCGCCACTCCACCCGGGAAAAGTTCACCCGCCAGAACTCGCCCGGCGCCGGCGGCCGACCTTCCGGCGCACATTCGCGCAGCGAAGCCCACGGCAGGGCAATCTCCACGCTCCACAGGCGGTTCTTCGCGCCCGGGCGGTTCAGCTCTCCATCGATATAGACCGCGGTGCGCAACCCGCGAATGTCCCAGCCGTTCACCGGCGGGCCGCCGTCACGGTAAGGCTTGACCAGCAGCAAATCCCACACGGTGTTCATCGCGTTGATTTCAAATTCATAATACAAATGGCTGTCGCCGTCCGGATCGATGAAAATTTCAAAATCGTTGTCATGAAAAATCACCGAGTCCCGTTCCGTCAACGTCGCCCAAATTTCATCTTCCTCCATCTCGGCAGCCACGTAGAAACACTCGTCATCCCACAGCATCTTCACTCGCGTCCGTTTGCTCGGCTTCGGCTTCAGATCGCCTTCGATATCAACGAAGTCGTCGGTCCACGCGGCGGCGCTCCAAAACGGCTTGTCAATCCGCCCGTCCAGTGCGGGCGGCGCGGCCGCAGCCCGCTTGCAGACGTAGGTTTTCGGCGCGAACGCGATCGCCGGTTCAGGCACTTCGCTGTAATTCGCCATCGTTCTCTCACCCTTTCTGGATGCAGTAAAGTCTCATCAGCCAACTCTAACGGAACTCAGCGCCGTTATTTCGGAGTAACCTGCCGTTATAAAAAATTTAACGGAACCAATAGACCTTATTGGGCAGGTTTGGATTGAATTCGGCTCATCAACAAGCTAATAACGGCTCTACGTTCCGTTAAAACTTGAAACGGCTGCTTTTACGGCGAATAAGGTCTCTCTGTTCCGTTACGTTACGCCAACATGCAACCCAGCGATCGCCTGGCAACACTTCGCATCCCTTCGCGGTCGTGAACGAGCGCACGGTCGGTCGGGGCGCAGCACGCCGGTGAGCGCACGGCACCTGCGGCGGTCGCGCAGCACGCCAGCGCACGCCGCGCGGTCCCCGCCGCCCATCGTCCGCACGGGGCGACGCCCCCGGCTTCACCGGATGCGCAGCACCCGGGCGATCGGCGCTTCCTCGTGCCGAGCGGCGTCCGGCAGCCGAACCGTCACCCCGCCCTCCGGTGACGGGTGGAAGTCCAGCCCTTCGGCGCCGCCAACGAGGTCGATCCGGCTGATGCCGGAAGCGGGAAGCGGCAGCCGCAGCTCCTCCTCCATGGCCTCCGCGCCCTCTTGCAGCAACACCAACGCGTACCTCGTCTCTCCCTTGCGGGTGAAATACGCGTTCCCCGAAGCGTACGGTTCGCAGATCCGTGTACCGTAAATCGCTTCACCGTACACCTTCAGCCACTGGCCCAGCCCCTTCATCCGTTCGAGCGCCGGTCTCGGCAGCCGGCCGTCCGGCTGCGGGCCGACGTTCAGCGCCAGATTGCCGCCTTTGGCGACGATTTCGACAAGCAGGTGAACCAGCTCGCGGACGGATTTGTAGCTGTCGCTGTAGCTGAACGAGAACGATTGGCCCATGGTGATACAGCTCTCCCATGGGACGGTGAGCGGCCGCTCCGGCACGGTTTGCTCCGGCGTGATCAGGTTCTCGTACGGCCCGCCGACCGTGCGGTCCGCCGTCAGCAGCCACGGTTGAATCTGCCGCGCCTTCTCCACCACCTCGCCGAGCCGGATGTCCTGGCCGCCGCGCGCGTTCACCCACCCGGCGTCCAGCCATAACATGTCGATGCGGCCGTACCGGGTCATCAATTCCATGATTTGCTCATGGGTAAACTGTACGAACCGCTCCCACAGCCAACGGTATTGCTTCGGATCGTACGAAGGCCCCCGCCACATGCGGCTGCCCCGTTCCATGCCCGGCGCCCAATAATACGGCGTATGCCAATCCGCCTTGGAAAAATAGGCGGAGATCGCCAAGCCTTCGGCGCGGAACGCCTCGAACAGCTCCCGGCAGATGTCCGCATACCGGTGCGTATGGAACGGACAATCCGGCCCGGTGATCCGGTAATCGGTCGTACGGGTGTCCCACATGCAAAATCCGTCATGGTGTTTTGTCGTAAACGTCAAATAGTTGAACCCGCCCTCGGCGGCGGCTTTCGCCCAGGACTCGGGCTGAAAGCGAATCGGCTGAAACGTACGGTTCAAATCAAAATATTCCCGTTTGAACCGATCCATGTCTTCCGTCCAGTCGATGTCGTTCCGGGACCAATCCCCGTCTTCGTCGCTGAGCGCCCAGGACTCCACCAGTCCCAGCTGGGAGTAGGGTCCCCAGTGCATCATCAGGCCCAGCTTCTGATCCCGGAACCACTCCAAGCGCTCCAGGATCACCGGATCCTCCGGTCTCACCCAGTTTCGTTCGCTGCTGTAATGGTGTATGCCTTGCTCCACCGCCGATTCAGCCGCCAAAGGCGCCCCGGAGGGCGCCTCGGTCTGCGGCTCGGCCGATGGCTCCAGATTCGTCGCGGATTGCTCCTCGCTCATGGATACCTCCTTGTTTCGGTCCGAAAATGTAAGTTCACGGTTCACGGTTCACGGTTCACGGTTCACGCTTTAGCTTTAGCTTCCTTGATTCCAACGGTCATAAGCGGCCTGGTAGACTTCGGCCACGCGATCGCTGCCCATTTTCTTAAGCTGACTGATGTATTTATCCCAGTTGTCAAGCGGCTCCTGGCCGGTTACGAACTTCGCTTCCATCTGCGTTACATACGTTTTCAGGTCCGACAGCAAGGCGGAAACCTCGGATTGCTCCTCAGTGGTCAAGAAGGCGTTCGGGAACGGCGGTTTGCCAATCGGAACCAGCTTCTCCTGGGTTTGCTGCTCGATCCATTTGTCGAACTCTGTTTTGAGACCATTCGTCATTTCGCTCAGGTTAACGCCCGGCGTCAAGATGCCATAGTTCGGCGTAATCGTTCCGCGATACTCCTCGCGGTCCTTGCCGCCCGGCACCGGCAGCCATTCCTTCACTTTGTTCTCTTTGTCTTTATACTGCCACAACAATCCTTCCGGCCCTTGGGTCCACAAAGTGGCGCCTTCATAACCGTATTGGTAATCGATCCAACGCATCGTCGCTTCCGGATTCGGGTTGCTCTTCGTAATCGCGAAGGTTCCGTTAGCCGACATCCCCGGATGCTTGCCGTAAACCGGCGTACCGGCGATTTCGCTGGCGACCGGCGTCATCAGCGGATGCTCGTCGCTGGGTTCCCCGCCGAGTGTGAAGTAAGGATGGAAGTCGCTGAACAAGGCGAGTTGATTATTTTTCCCCTTGGCTTTCTTCTGATCATCGGTTTGCGAGAACGTCTCGTGATCCAGCAATTCTTCCTTCCACAAGCGGTTCATAAAGGTCAGATACCCTTTATACCCTTCTTCTTGCGGCGAGTAGTGCACTTTGTCGTCCTTATCGGCGTAAATGACCGGGTCATACATCCCCCAGAAGCCGAGGAAGAACATCCGCAGATCGTCCAGCTTGACGGACGACAGCGGGATTTCATCGGCTTGGCCGTTCCCGTTCGGGTCTTCTTCCTTTACGCGCTTCAGGTACGTGTACAGCTCTTCCGTCGTCTTTGGCTCCTCTGCATTCAATGCCTTCAGGAACTTACCGTTATACCACATCGGGCCGCGATACCACACCGCTGCGGTATCGATAAACGGCAGCGCATAAATATGGCCGTCCGTTGTTGTGATGTTCTTGCGTACGTCCGGGTTCTCGTCCAGAATCTTCTTCAGGTTGGGCGCATAGTTGTCGATCAGATCCTCCAGAGGAATCAGAATCCCTTGGCTGCCATAGGTGACTTGCTCCGCCGGGGTAATGTCGGCGGCGTACAGCATGTCCGGCAGGTCGCCGCTGGCGAAGACCAGGTTCTTCTTCGTACTGAAGCTATCGATGGGCGACGTCTGGAACTCCACTTTTATCCCCGACAGCTTCTCCATCTCTTGAATCACGGGCATGGTGTTCCAATCCGCCATCCCGGCGTCGGGAGCGAACATCGTCAGCGTCAGCGGCTCATCGACAATCGGGAACCCGTCTTTCTTGACGCCTCCGGTTTCGGACTTGGAAGCGTTCGTGCCCGAGTTCGCCCCAGTTCCTGAATTGCCTGCCGCATTGCCGCCCGCCGTATTGCCGGATGAACCGCAGGCCGCCAGCAGCGAGGCCAGCAGGAGCAAGCTCAAGGTTAGCGCTCCGCGTCTTTTTAGCTTCTGCATGAATGAATCCTCCTTTTGAATAAGGTATTGATGTATGGCAAGATCATCCCTTGACGGAACCGATCATGACACCTTGCACAAAATAACGTTGCAGGAAAGGATACACCACGATGACGGGCAGCGTGGCCACGATAATGACCGCGTATTTAACCAATGCAGCCACTTCCGCCCTATTATTCAGCGCCGTTGCCGTCGCGGCATCTATAGAGCCGGTTTGTGCCGACATCTCTTGCAGGACGAGAATTTGCCGAAGCACGAGCTGCAGCGGATATTTCGCATCGTCATTCAGGTAGATCATCGCGGAGAAGTAGCTGTTCCAGTGCCCCACCCCGAAGAACAAGGCCATGACCGCCACAATCGACGTCGACAAGGGCAGCACGATGCGGAAGAACAATCGGAAGTTGCTGCAGCCATCGATTTCCGCGGCTTCCTGCAGCTCTTTCGGAATCGTCGATTGGAAATAGGTCCGACAGACGATGAGATTCCAAACGGAGGTTGCTCCCGGCAATATCAAGGCCCACATGCTGTTCACCAAGCCCAGATCCTTGATCAGCAAATACGTGGGCACCAGCCCGCCGCTGAAGAACATCGTCACCATGAAGATGCCCATGAACAGGTTGCGTCCGACGAAGTCTCTGCGACTGAGCGAATACGCGGCCGGGATCGTCACCGCCAAATTGACTATTGTCCCCACAACGGTATACAGGATCGTGTTTCCATAACCGGTCCAGATTTGCGGATCCCGAAATACCCGTTGATACCCTTCGAAGGTGAGGCCCATCGGCCATAACCACATCTCCCCGGAAGCCACGTATTTCGGCGTGCTGATTGAAGCGCTGATAATGTACAGAATCGGATAAGCGACGACGATCAGCGCCAGAAACAGAAACGCATAGTTACAAGCCAGAAATAAGCGATCCCGCCGGGTTTCCTTAATTGCCGATACCACGTTCCCCACTCCTTTCCTCTACCATAAGCTGTTTTCGCTGGTGCGGCGGACGATCTGGTTGACGGTAATGAGCAGAATGGCGTTCACAACGGAGTTGAATAAGCCAACCGCCGTGGAGAAGCTGTACTGCGCATCCAGCAAGCCTGATCGGTATACGAAGGTTGAGATGACGTCGGACGATTCCATGTTGAGCGGGTTTTGCAGCAGCAGGATTTTTTCAAATCCCACCCCAAGCAGGCTGCCCATATTCAGGATCATCAGAATCGTAATCGTTGGCAGAATCGCCGGAATATTAATGTGACGAATCCGCTGCAGACGTGAAGCTCCATCGAGAATGGCCGCCTCGTGCAGCCCCGGATCAACCCCGGTTAGCGCCGCTAAATAAATGATGGTGCCCCAGCCGGTGCCCTGCCACACGTCAGAGAATACATAGACCGTTTTAAACCAGCGGGGATCCGTCAGGAAACTAGGCGGTGTAAACCCAAACGCTTCGATCACATTCACGATCATCCCTGTTGAAGGCGTCAGGAACGTGATGATCATTCCCGCCATGACGACCATCGAAATAAAATGCGGCGCATACGTTACGGTCTGTACCGTCCGCTTAAAGAAGCCGTCCTTCACCTCGTTAAACGCCAAGGCCAGAATAATCGGGAGCGGGAACCCTACAACCAGCCCGTAAAGGCTGATGCCCAGCGTGTTCCACAGCAGATCCCAGAAATAATAAGAATTAAAGAAACGGACGAAGTGGTCGACACCCACCCACGGACTGCCCAGAATCCCGTTCACGGGAATGAAGTTCTTGAAAGCAATCTGAATCCCGTACATCGGGACATAACTAAAGATCAGAACGCTTAGCAGGGCCGGGGCGATAAAAATGTACAGCTGCCAATTCCGGAGGATCTTTGTCCTGAGCTTCCTTTTCGGAGCGAACGAGGGGATCGGCCTGGGGTCAAGTGCGGTTGGCGCGTTTTTGTGCATCAACGACTCCTCCTTTTTCCCTGAAGTGTACCGGAGCCTTCGAACCTTCGTAAATATGTCATTTTGCGCTGCGTTAACAAATCGCCAAGACAAATTTAACAAACCCGCCGATTAACATGTCACCAAACCTGACATAACCTTGTCCTGAATCCGAAGCAGGAATATGTATTTTTTTACCGACCCTGCCAGGAGCCGCGCCGAAACTTTCCGAAGAACATGCCCCGTTAGGCAAAAATAACATGTTCCTCCCCGGGGTCCCGCTACTTTCTTCCCTTGCGTTATCCGGCAAACTCCTTTACATTCTAGATAAAAAAATAGAGCGGACAGGGGGCAGACGCAAAGTGAAGCTGAATTATTTCAAGTCTAAACTTTTTCAAAAATACACCTGGTCTTACTTGTTCATGCTGCTGGTTCCACTTGCCTTGTTATCGGTCTTCATCTATAACAGCGCGGTCCGCAATCTCCGCTCCGAAATCGAACAATCCCATCTGAATCAATTGTCTCAGGCCAAGACGATCGTCGACACCCATGTCAAGCAATTAAGCGATATCGCCTCACGGGTCGCCTACGACGTTCAGTTGGCCCGCTACCGCGTACACGACCCGTATTACAGCCTGGAAGCGATCAACGCGCTCAAGAATTACAAGGCGACCAGCCCAATCATTGGGGAGATGTTCCTGTACTTCCACGGGGATGAGAGGATTTATTCCACCGCAGGGATGACGAGTCTGGACGTGTTCCACGAGAATTATCATTTTCTCGACTGGGATGGCCCTCAGCTTGTCCAGGATTTGAATTCCGTGAAGTTTCCCGTCATTCAACCTACCGAGATGCTGAACCAGAATGGCACGATGAAGCAGTCGGTTCTGGCTTACCTGGTTCCCATTACCCCCAACAGTCCGAGTCCGCACGGGACGTTGATGTACTTGATTCAGAAGTCGGAATTGACCGGACTGATCGATACGATTCTGGGCAACTACGAGGGGTCCTCTTATATTTTCGACAACAACGGCCGCGTCATGGCCTCCAAAAACAATCAGGAACAACGGCTTCAGGGAGCGGACCTGCAAAAATTGTTTACGCTTTCAAACGGGATCCACAGCGTGGATCTAGGCGGCGTATCGCATTCGGTCGTTTCGGTCAAGTCGGACATGAACGGCTGGAAATACGTGACCTTAATGCCGAGCTCGCAGTTCCTCGGCAGCGTGCTGCATCTGCGCAGCTTGATGATCCTGCTGTTATCCGTGCTGGTTGTCGTTGGAACCGCCGCTGCATTGATCTTGGCCCGGCGCCAGTTCCATCCCATCCTCGATCTCGTCGAGTTCGCCGATTCCAAGTCCAAGCCGGGCCGACCGGCTGCCGAGCCGCGGAAGGCCGGCAATGAGCTGGACCGGATCCGCACGGCGCTGCAGGAATACAGCTCGCGCGCCGATTTGCAGGAGCCGTACGCGCGCAACCATTTCCTATTAATGCTGCTGAAATACGGAAATGCCCGAAGCCTGGTGCCACAGCTGTTAAGCTCGCTGGAGATCAACCTGGACAAAACGCATTACTTCGCCATGGTGATCGGCCGGGATGAGGGATCCAAGAGCCGGCTGGACAGCCACGACTGGCAGGCGATGATCGGCCGGCTGGCTGCAGCGGAAATCCCCGAATACGGCGCATGCCTGTATAGTGTCGAGCTGCCCAAGCCGGAACAAATCGCGCTGATCGTCGGCTTCGATAAAGGCGATTTCTGGTCCGGGCCCGATCCGTTCCGCCGGATCGTACATCGCATCCACGACGACCTGCTGGAGCGGTTCCGCATCGATCCTGTGATCGGCGTTGGGACTTATTACAACGATCCCGATCAGTTGAACCAGTCGTTCATCGAGGCATGCTCGGCCTTCGAATCCCGGATGTTTGCCGGGCACGGCAGCATCACGTTCTTCGAGAAGTTGTCCCATGCCCCGGGAGAAACCACCTGGGTGCCAAAGAACGAACTGCTGAAGTTGTCCCAAAGCTTGAAGCAAGGCAGCTACGAGGTGGCGGCCCAAACGATCAGCGAGGCGATGCCTATTCTGCGGGTTCCGGATCTCACCGTCGAGATGAAGCGCTGCATCAGCTTTGACATCTTGAATACGATTCTTCGCACCGGGATGGAGATGGGCGTGCGGGATTGGACCCCTGATATTCCCGGCTCCGACGCGTTTAATTCCCTGCAGGATCTGGAGCGCCACTTCCTCCGCCTTGCTTCCCGCATCTGCGAGCTCGCCCTGCAAAAGGAACGCAAGGAAGAACACTCCCTGATGGACCGGATCATCGCTTATATCGACAGCAATTATATGGACCATGCGTTAAGCCTGGAGGCGATCTCCTGCAAATATTCGATTTCGGTTTCCTATTTCAGCCGCTCCTTCAAGGACCAGATGGGGATCAACTTCGTCCAGTACATTTGGCAAAAAAGACTGATGGCGGTCATGAACGACCTGACCTCGACCAATGATCCGCTGAAAGACATTATTCAGCGGGTCGGCTACCTCGACACGCCTAACTTCATCCGCAGGTTCAAGAAGGAAACCGGCCTGACTCCGGGCCAGTATCGCAAGCTGTACTCGCAGCCGGAGACAAGCGAACCGCCGCTGTCGGACTCGGCTGGCGTCGGGTAAGCCTTGCGCAGTACCAAAAAGGCAGTCTAAGCTTCTTTAATCGCTTAGACTGCCTTTTCCTACGTTCATCTCTAATTTTACGAGGATTTACCGCAGCATTTCTTGTATTTCAACCCGCTTCCGCATGGGCAAGGTTCGTTGCGGCCGATCTTGGTTGATTTGGCCTGCTTGACAACATGTCCGCGGATGAAAGGCGTCGCCTCCGGAGGATTCCCGGGCTTGTCCACCTGCAACCGGCGCAGCTCGTCCAGCGTATGACCGGCGTTAGTCCACATGCGGGTGTGGTCGTAGACGTCAGCAATAAGGGCAACCGCTTGCTGTGCCTGCTTCTGAGACTTAAATTCCAGGTTCCGCCTCTCGAACTCGTAGAGAAGATCCTCCAGGGAGGCTTCCATCGAGCAGCCAAGCTGAATGTCGTCGACCAAATATTCGGCGATCTCCCGATCCAGGCGGAACTCCTTTGTCACGAAGTCCCTCAACGCCGCAAGCTGCGGAGTCATCTCGAAGTAATCCGGGTCCGCATATTTGAGGAGCTCTTGCTTGTCCGGCACATAATAAGGTTTCTCCTGCACTTTGTTGCTGAGTTCGTCAAACTCATTGACTTCCATGTCGTACGATGCGATAACTCCTCGCCGCAGCTCGAAGTACTGATCCTTCCGAACGAGGAATTGCTCTAGATGCTGCAGCAATTCCTCTTCCGATACGGGATCCTCGCTGTTCTGCGCGTTGATGATCTCAACCAGCTTGGCCGGGGGGATAACCCCGTACAAGTTGGTCGCCGCCATCAGGTAATTGTAGAGCTCGTGGCTTCGATGCAGCGCCTTCCGGAAAGCCGGTTGGTCCAGCTTCCGGAAGGCGGACTTCACTTCGTCCGGAATAACCAGGTGCAGCCGGTTGTCCGCGAAGAAAGTAAACAGCATGCCATAGTGCAGGAAGTAAGAGTAGTATCCGAACGGCGTTGCGTTGCTTGGCTGATAGGAACCGTCCAGCAGCGAGCGAAACAGTTCCCATTCCTTGGGCCGGCTATTGAGGAAGGTCGCTTGAAGCGTCTCGGGATCCTCAATGCGGTCCTGCACAGCGGCAACCAGCTCCTCCTTCTTCATTTTCGAGCGGCCGGAGATGTTATAGGTCGAGGCCAACACGGCCAGCCTGGTTTTGGCGAGGCTTGGCAGGATATCCGCCAAACGCGGCATGGCTTCGCCAATGATGGCATGCTTTATATTGTGTTCCTCCAGCATTTGATGAGTAACATCGATCATTTCAAAACGACTCCTTCTTGATTTCATTCAAACGGATATTTCAGACCCCACTGCCCGCGAATTTGATCCATCAGACGCAGGATGGACAGCGATTCATCCAGCGAGATGTCGCTGCTCTCGGTCAACCCCGCATGCAGCGCTTGGCCAACGGCCTCCGCTTCATAAGTATATCCCTTAAAGACCCGGTCATCGCGAACCGTCTCAGGCTCTTCTCCATCGACGTACAACGTGGCCGAGGTCGCGTTAAGAAACCCGGGAACGTAAATCTTGCCGTTCGTCCCATGGATATAGGCATCGTTGCCGATCGCCAGGCGAACGGCGCCGTTCAAAGAGGCGGTTGCCCCGTTCCCGTAGGTAAGCAGCACGGAGAAGTGTTCGTCGACTCCGGTTGCCCCGAGATGGGCCGAGCTTTGCACGCTTTGCGGATGCGGGCCGAGCACCATGGAGGCGAACGAAATCGGGTAGATGCCGGCATCCAGCAGCGCCCCGCCGCCAAGCGCCGGATTCAGCAGCCGTCCGGCCGGATTCCAGCCGGCATCGAAGCCGAAATCGGCCTTGACCAGCCGCACCTCGCCAATCCGTCCCGCCGCCAGCCATTCCCGCACACGGCGAATGACCGGCAGGAACCGCGTCCACATCGCTTCCATCAGGAACAGCTTGCGCTCGCGGGCGTAGGCGACCAACTCCTCCAGCTCGGAAGCATTTACCGTAAACGGCTTCTCGCAGAGAACCGCCTTGCCCGCCCGCAGCGCGGTCATGACGTTCTCCTTGTGGTACGGATGCGGCGTCGCTACATAAACGGCATCCACATCCGGGTCGGCGACCAGTTCCTCATAACTTCCGTACGCTTTCGGAATCCCAAACTTCGCGGCGAACGCCTCCGCTTTCTCCAGGTTTCTCGAGCCGATGGCATACGCTTCCCCGTTCTTGGCATGAGCCAGATCCCCCGCAAACGATTCGGCGATGCTGCCGGCCGCCATAATCCCCCACTTGATTATCGCTTCTCCCATTGACCTTCCTCCTTCGTCGCAATCCTTCCTTAACTTGATTATACCTTTTAACACAAGTTGAGGAAACGGAGCGAATGGGAGCGGAACCATTTCCTGGATTGAATCGCGGGGCCAGTTCCTTGTGGGGACGGCTGAAATGTTGCATTTCCTGCATAATTTCCTTCCCACTTTTGGCTCATCGGGATGAAATGTTGCACAAACTGCAGCATTTCAAAGACAAAAAGCCTAGATGCTCCAAAAATCCTGCAGTTTTTGCAACATTACGTGTCAAACGCCCGTGCCCCTGTAATTTTGTTGCACAAATCGCAACATTTTGATTCCATCCCGCATCAGCGGCTGCGTGCGCTCGGGCTGGGCTCCCCAATATGGTATAATCGATTAGCGCGGGACGAAGCGTTGTCATCTCCCGCAATTTCGCTAGTTGAGAGGTTGGGCAGCATGCTGACGTTTGAGCAGAAATTGGAAGTCCTCAAGTCGTTCCCCGAGCTGGAGCAAAGGAACGTATCGCTGGGGCGAGTTAATTTTCACTATGAAAACAGCGCTTATGATAAAAAAACCGTCGTCTACCACCTGCACCCAAACGGGAACGGTTATGTTTACGCCGGCTTGCTGGACGGTTATGAGACGGATGACAAAGGGTTCGTCAACATTCGGGAAATGGCCGAGCCGGAGCTGCGCCGCCTGGTTCGGGCGTCGATTGACGCATTGTCCGTTCGAGAGGACGAAGAGAGCGGCGCATCGCGATCTGCGACCCCCGCGGAAGCTCCCCCTCGGAACGCATCGACCGGAGGCGTGTGGACCAATGCCAAGGGGGAGAAGCTGACGCTCAAATACGAAGACGACCTGTGGTATATCTACTCCGGCCTGAGCCTGGAGATGGCTTTCGAAACCCGCGAGGAGGCCGGGGAATATTTGGCGGAGGAAGGTTTTTCCCCCAGCAAGAATTAACCGGACAACCCCTATAGCTAAGCTAAAATCATCACGGCCATGCCCTTCCGGGGCATGGTTTTTTGCTGTTGCCAAAAAAAGTTTGAATTTGTTCATTAAATTGTTTGATTTTTGACACAAAATGTTCAATAATTAAATCAGACACAAATTGTTCACAATTTGTTTGACCAGTGAAATGTAAAGGAGCGAATCCTCATGTGGCAACCGGAGAAATTGAAAGGCAACGCTTTCCTGTGGATTGTTGGTCTGGGCGTATTTTATGCGGTGTTCTACACGGTATTTACCCTTCTCTCGATTCACGGTCAATAAGTCGCTCAATGATGTAACCGTTATCACCGCCTAGAATGTCAATTCCCGTTCTTACGCTTAAGTCGATAACGTTAACGACCCTTGTCCCAAGCATACATGCCGCCTAGCCGGTGGGGTTCCCCTTCCGCGCGAAGCGGCGTTTTTGTTTTTGGCCGGACAAGAGAAGCCGGGTATAATAATACACGATGTTACTTGACCCGATCATCCCCCCATCAACCTGAACCAAAGGAGTTCTCAACTTGAAAAACCTGCTCGTCACCGGTTACCGCGCCCATGAGCTCGGCATCTACAACCAGAAGCACCCCGGCATTCCTTATATTCGCCAAGCCATTGCAAGCCGCCTTATTCCCCTGTTGGAGGAAGGGCTGGAGTGGGTTATCACCCCCGGCCAATACGGCGTCGACCTGTGGGCTTGCGAGGTTGTCTTCGACTTGAAGAAACGGTATCCGCAACTGAAATGCTCGATCATCACCGCCTATAGTCACCAAGAAGAGAAATGGAACGACGAGAAAAAAAGCTACTACGAACAAATCCTCCGCCAGGTCGACCATTATGCGGCTGCGAGCAAGGAAGGGTACCTAGGTCGTTGGCAGTTTACCGCCCGGGACGAGCTGTTGTTCCGCAAAACGGACGGGCTGTTGCTCATTTATGACGAAGATGCCGGGGAAGCCAGCCCGAAATTTTTCAAGGAACGCGCCTTGAAGAAACAAGCCCAAGACGGCTACGTCTACCTCAATATCGGCTCCGAAGAAATTCAGGCAATCGCAAATGAAGAACAGGAACAGTCGGTGGATATCGATGATAGCCCGGAATACGGCTCGGACTACTGAATTTGGCCGCCTGCTTAGATGCTGGCGGCCAAAACCATACGGATTACATCCCCACCAAAGCGGAAATCGCCGCGAACACGGCCGCGATAATCCACAGGAGGACAAAGAGCTTGATGATCACCTTGAACCATTGGCCGAAATTAATGCGGGCGATGGCCAGGCCGGCCAGCAGCACCCCGCCTGTCGGAGAAATCAGGTTGGTCAGGCCGTTACCGAACTGGTATGCCGTCACGATCGCCTCGCGATTAATCCCAACTAGGTCGCCGAGCGGCGCCAGTACCGGCATCGTCAACGCCGCTTCGCCGGAAGAGGACGGTACCAGGAAGGTGATGATGTTGTGCATCAGCAGCATGATGGTCGTAAAGGCATAGCTCGGCAGATCCTTCAACATATTCGCCAGGGAATTCAGAATCGTATCAATGATCATGCCGTTCTCCGCGATAACCAGAATCCCGCGGGCGAGACCGATAATGAAGGCGGCATAAACGAATTCGCCGCAGCCTTTGACGAAATTCTCCGCCATCTCGCGTTGGCTCATCTTCGACACGATCCCGGCAAACAGACCCAGCGCAAAGAATACCGCACCAATTTCGGTCATATACCAGCCTTTCTCCAGAATCCCCCAGACGATCAAGCCCAAAGTGGCCACAAATCCGCCAATAATCAACTTGTCCCGTACGGAAAAAACGACCGCCTCGCCGGTATCTTCCTTGAGGAACAACGGGCGGGTAAGCAAATCGTTCTTGAAGACGATCGATTTCTCCGGATTCTTCTTGACCCGGTGCGCATACCACATCGTAAACGCGATCGAAACGCCCGTAAACACGATCCATTCGATAAACCGCAGCCACAACTGCGGATTCCCGTGTACGCCGGCCACCCCCTGGGCGATCAGGACCGAAAACGGATTGGTCGTGGAGCCGACATACCCGATTTGTGTGCCCAGAAACAGGATCAAGATCGCGGTCATCGAGTCGAATCCCAGCGCAAACATCAGCGAGATGAAAATCGCGTACAAAGGAATCGTTTCCTCACTCATCCCAAACGTGGAGCCGCCGAGACTGAAGATCACCATGGCGATCGGGATGACGAGAATTCCCTTGGTTTTCAGCCGTCTGGCCAAGGCTAGCAGCGCCCGGTCAATCGCACCGGTCTGTAAAATGATGCCAAAGGCTCCGCCGACGACCAACACGAACGCCACAACGTCCACCGCATTGATCACGCCTTCCATCGGCGCGCTTAAAATCTGCGGAATCCCCTGGCGCAAGCCTCCGTCATCCCCGCTTTTCGGTACGGTATGGTACGTTCCCGGAACGATAACCGATTTGGTCATACCGTCCACCGTCACCTCTTCCCGCTCGAACTGCCCGCTTGGGACGACCCAGGTCAGCGCGGCCATCAGGATAATGATGCCGAAGATCAACGTGTAGCTATGGGGCAGAGACCATTTCCGTTTTTTATTTTCCGCTTCCATATTAATCCCTCATTCCGGATTGGTTTAAGCTCTGTGTATCGTTATAAGACGTCTTATCAAAAATGGCATGAATCCGTGATTTGCCCCACCTTGTCGTGAATTACCAAACCGCCGGCGACCGTCAATATCGCCTGAGCGTTTCGCAAGTCCGATACCGGGGTTAGCAGTAAATTACGGTCGAAAACAGCGATGTCGGCATATTTTCCCGGTGTTAGCGTCCCTGTGTTCTCTTCCATATAACCATGCTTCGCACCGTTGACAGTCCAGGCTTTCAGCACTTCCGCTCTCGGCATTCCCCTCTCGGGATACCATCCGCCCTCGGGTGACGCATCCGGAAATAGACGGGCGCTTGCGGCGTAGAGCGAATCCGGCACGCTCGTTATGAACAACGGCAGATCCGTGCCGATCGTCACCGTCACGCCCGCATCCAGCAGCGCTTTATAATTGTAGAAGCGGGACTCGTTGCTTTTTCCCGCCACTTCGGCCATATAGGACTGCTCATGGGATGGGTTGAGCAGCAAAATCTGGGCATATACTTCGGCAAAAATCCCTGCTTCCGCCATCCTCGTCAAATCGTCGGGATGGGGATACTCAAGATCGCTGATCGAATGCCGGATGTCCCGGTCTCCGTTCACCTTGCGGCATTTCTCCAGGATTGAAACCGCCCTGCGAATCGCCGCGTCTCCTTCGGCGGTTAACGTGCATTTCATGCCGTGGCGGTCCGCTTCCATGACCGCGGCTTCGATCGCCTCGTAGTCGATCGGCTTCAGGTTCGTCACTCCCGGCATATCCGCATATGGCTCCAGCATGTCTCCGGTGTGGTCAGCCACTACGCCGTCTACCATCACCTTATAGCCCTGGAACCGCAGCCAGTCGCCGTTATAGCGTGCTTTACACTTCAACCCGAATGCGATGTTCAGCGGCTCTAAAACAGGCTCCAATGCAAAGTGGACACGCAGCGGCAGCCGGCCGGACTCCGCCAGTTCCGTTAAGACGGGCAGCAAACCGGCATAGTCGTCGAACCCGATGTCTTTGATCGAGGTTACGCCACACCCGGCGAGCATTCGGCAAAATGCCAGGAACTCGGCCTCCACCAGTTCCCGGTCTTGCAGCATATCCCGCAGCAGCAGCGCTCGATCCTCCGCACTGCAGCGATCTGGCGCGAATCCGTATTTGCTGATCGCCTGCCCGTTCATCCAGCAATAGCTTTTGGAACGGTTGATCGCGATGACCGCCCGGTCGGGGAAAGCCGCATCCAACGGTTCTTGCTTCGGCAGGCCGCCCCAGGCATCGGCATCCCATCCGAAAGCGTATACATTTTCGCCTGCGGGCAAGGTTTCGGCATACCGGGTCAGCATAAGCAGCGCCTCGCCGCTAGATACCGAAGCCGATAAGTCCAGACCGCGATGCATCGAGAGGTATCCGGTAAAGAACACATGATTATCGTGAATCCCGGGCATGACCAGCCCGTCTCCCAACTCGTAAACCTTCGTTTTTGGCCCAATCCATTCCGCCGCCGCGTTCTTCGGTCCCACCGCGCAGATCATCTCGCCGGCTACGGCTACAAACCCGGGACCCGCCTCGTCCTCCGTTCCCGTGAAAACGGCGTTTGATATTAACACGATATCGGCATAGGCGCCGTTCATCGCTTCCATACTTATCCCACCTTCTTGTTGCATCCACGTAACAACTCCTTACATGAGGGTATGAAAAATTGCATCCGCCCTTTTCTAATACGTATTATAACGTTATAATACAGGTGATACTGCCCCGCTTATTTGATAAAAGACCTTCAAAGGCGGGACTTCGGCAAAAGGGCGGAAGCGGTCAAAGCGTAAACTGATAACGATCCCCGATGATATATTGCTTACCGACATGAACGGGCAACCCTTGATCATCGCAAATCACCGTTTTCATGTAAAACAGGGGTTTCCCGATCTCGGTTTCCAGCAGTTTGGCTTGTTCTTCATCCGCCAGCACGATTTCCAGCGTCGTCTCTCCCGGCTGATTCGGATCGATCCCGTATTTATTCCGCAGCAGCTCGTACAGCGAGCCCTTCAGCGGTTCATCGAGCAAAAAGGAATACCGCCGCTCCGGGTAGTAATTGTTCTCCAGCATAAGCGGGCTGTCTCCGGCGTATCTTTTCCGCTGAATATAAATCGCCTTCTCCCCTTCTCCCAACTGAAGAGCGTGCTGGAGCTCAGGATCGGGAGCCACGATTTCCTTTTGGGTCACCTCGCTGCGGGAAGTATATCCGTTTGCTTTGCATGCTGCCGTAAATCCGATCACATGCTCGATTTTCCGGCCGATTTTGGCATGGCTGACAAAGGTTCCTTTGCCCTGCCGTTTGGTTAAATAGCCTTCATGAACCAGTTCCTCGATCGCTTTCCGAACGGTGATGCGGCTGACGTTATAATGCTCGCTGAGCTCCGTCTCCGTCGGGATTTTCTCCCCCTGCTGGAACGTGCCGTTGAATATATTCGATTGGATCGCTTTCTTCAGTTGGATATATAAAGGTTCGGGATGATCTGCATTTAACATGGTTACCTCGCTTGTTATATAACGTTATATTCTCTCTTAAAGCGTATCAAACGTTTTCAATTTGTACAAGCGAGCCTTGTAAACTTTTTACGCCTATTTATTCGTAAGGAACGCCGAAGCCAAACGATCCTTCCACCAAACAGCTGGCCGCTGCAAAACGCGAGCCTTCCGCCATGGCTTTCGGGATATCGCGGTCCTGAAGATAACTCAACAGAAACGCCGCGATGTAGGAATCCCCCGCTCCCATCGTGTCCACCGCTTCAACGGTTTCCGTCGTATGGAAGTGGAACGTGTTCCCATCATAGACCATCGATCTATCGCTGCCGCGGGTGGCGACGAGCAGTCCGCTCCCCTTCCATTTTGAACGAAGGTATTCCTGCGTTGCCTCTTCCGACAAATGGCTGCAGGAGAAGAAGGCATACTCCGCGTACGGAATCATTCGCTCAACCTGCTCATCCTCAAAATCGTCGGAGAAATCGAAGGAGATCGGGATACCCAGCTTCCACAGCTCGGGAAGCAAATGTCCCGTGTGGCTGTACAATCCGGTATGCATCACGGCGAAGGAGCGGATATAGGCCTTGTCCTCCTCGTCAAGTTGCAAGGGATTCAACCTCGTGACTCCCCCCTCGTTGCTTCCCAGGAACACCCTGTCCCCATTTTCCAAAGTGACTCGGGCGCAGCCGTTTTCTCCGCCGCAGCGGCGGCACCGCGAAATATCGATATCGAGCTCAAGCAGCGTACTCTCGACATGCTGCGCTTCCCGGTCGTCTCCAAAAACGCCCATAAAAGCGGCGTTCGCCCCTAGCTTTTTGGCAAATACGCTGAAGTTTAACGCATTGCCGCCCGGGTACATCGTTTTCAAATGGACATATTTGTCTACCACGTTATCGCCTATTCCTAGCACTTTCATCTCTACACCTGCTTTCGGTCGGTTTTTCGTATGGAATCTGCTGCCTAACCTATCGATAACTTTCTAAATTAATATGCCACTTTTCCCATGTAACGGCGGGTCTCCAACGGGTGGTTGCGAACATCGGCCAACGCTTCGCGATACACGCACAAGATGCTGTAAAATAACACCGGATTAAAGAATTCAACCACTTCGTCGGCAATCGTGCCGATCCCCAGCTCCTTGGCGTCCACAATCTCCACCTTCTCGGCGTACTGCTTCAGGAAAGCCAGCGCGCGTTCGTCCAGCGGCCGGGTACGTCCTTCGTTCATCATCAGAATGAACGGCGTCTCTTTATCCGTCACTTCAAACGGACCATGGAAATATTCGCCGGAATGGATCGGAGCGGCGTTCAGCCATTGCATTTCCATCAGGGAACAAATAGCGAATCCGTACGCGTGGCCGTAGGAAGCCCCGCTGCTGAGAATGTAGAACAGGTCCTCCGAGCGGTATTTGTCTGCAAATGCCTTAGCACGTGGAGCTACCAGTTTTTTTCCGGCTCCGATGATGCCGTTAATTTTCTGCATCCCGTTCTGGAATGCTTCATAATGCGCGTATCCTTCCACGGATTTCAAAATCTCTACCGTCAACTCCAGAATGATGGCCATCGGGTTGTTTTTCACATCGGTATCTTCTCCCCACTCATACAGGAACGCATGGTCGGAATGCTTAAGCAATGCGGCCTCCTTATTATGGGTTAAGCCGATCGTATGGGCGCCGCGTTCCTTGGCCGCCTGGGCCGCCGCCACCGATTCCGGCGTATTGCCGCCGTGGGAGCAGACGATGACAAGGGAATTTTCGTTCAACCGCTTCGGCAGCGCATGAACGAACTCATTAGCCGTATACAGGCCGGTAACGACTTTTTTCGCCTCGCTTTCCAAAAAATACTTCGACGGATACATATCGACGAGGGAACCGCCGCAAGCAACAAGATAAACTTCCGTGATTCCGTTTTCCGTCTTTTCGCTGATCGTGTTAATGACTTTGGAAACATTCATTGTGGTCTCTCCTTTTATATAACGTTATATAACGTATTATTGACAAATCAAATATAACCGCTTTCATGAACCGAGTCAAGGCTAAAACGGTGCACAATCGACTTTCTCAATTTTTCGTCACATCTTGCATACTATATCGGGATCTTATCAGGATAAATAATTTCGGAGTTGTTCTCCCATTAAGGAGGTATTCCCATGAGCGAACAGAAGCTCCCTACCGTTGCTTATTTCAGCATGGAGTACGGTCTTCATTCCGATTTTAAAATGTACGCCGGGGGACTTGGCATCCTCGCCGGCGATTTCATCAAAGGGGCCAAGGACATCGGCGCTCCCCTCGTCGGCATCGGCATCAAATGGAAGCAAGGCTACACCGACCAGCGGATTGGCGAAGATGGACGTCCCTACGACACATTTACCGATCAGGACTACGATTTCCTTGAGGATACCGGCGTCACCGTCACCGTAACGATCAAAAACGCCGAGGTCCCCTGCAAAGTATGGAAAACCGAACAGTTTGGCAACAACCCGCTCTATCTGCTGGACACCGATCTTCCGGAGAGCGGCAACGGTTGGATCACCGCCCGTTTGTACGGCGGCGGCTTCGGCGAGGAGCGCATTGCCCAGGAAATCGTGCTTGGCATCGGAGGCGTGAAGGCGCTTCGCGCGCTGGGCATCCCGGTGGACGTCTACCACTTCAACGAGGGGCACGCCGCTTTGGCCGCCACGGAGCTCATCCGCGAAAAAATGCAGGCCGGGCTCACCTTCGAGTCAGCCTGGCGGGATACGCGCGAAACCGTTGTCTTTACGACCCACACGCCGGTCAAGGAGGGCAACGAAGCCCATGCGCTGGAAGCGCTTGAAGCGATGTCCGCGTTTAACGGGTTAAGCCGCGACCAAATGGAGCGGATCGGCGGCAACCCGTTTAACATGACCGTCGCCGGTTTGCGCCTCGCCCGCCGGGCTAACGCGGTGGCCGCACTGCATGCCGAGACCGCAGGACGCATGTGGAAGGATGTGGCCGGCCGCGCGGAGATCATCGGGATCACCAATGCGATCCACCTGCCGACCTGGGCCGACCCCCGGATGCTCCGCGCTTATGATGAAGGCGGCGATCTATGGGCCGTGCATATGACATTGAAGCGCGAGCTGATTGAATGGATCCGCGAGCATTCGGGAGCCGAGCTGGATCCGGAACGGCTTCTGATCGGGTTCTCGCGCCGGGCCGCGCCGTATAAACGCAGCGACCTGATCTTTTCCAGGCCGGATCTGATCGCGCCCTACCTCGAGTCCGGCCGGATTCAGCTCGTGTTCTCGGGCAAAGCCCACCCGAACGACGAGACCGGCAAGCAGATCATCAGCAACCTCGTGGCGATGATGAGACGGTACCCCGGCAGCGTCGTGTTCCTAGAAAACTACGACATGACGATCGGCGCCAAGCTGACTCGCGGCGCGGACGTGTGGCTGAACAACCCGCGCCGGCCGCTGGAGGCGAGCGGCACCTCGGGCATGAAAGCCGCCGTCAACGGCGTGCTGAACTGCTCGATTCTCGACGGCTGGTGGCCGGAGGCCTGTCTTGACGGCGAGAACGGCTGGCAGATCGGCGGCGGTTTCGAGTCGGACGATCCGGACGAACTCGATCGGCACGATGGCGAAGCGCTCTACCAGACGCTGCTGGAGCGGGTCGTGCCGACCTACTACGACGATCGCCCCCGCTGGGTGCAGATGATGCGGCGCAGCATCGAAACGACCCGCGAGGCCTTCTCCACCCGGCGGATGCTGGAGGAGTATTATCGGAAGCTGTATATGTGGTGAATGCAGTGAATGCAGTGAATGCAGTGAATGCAGGACTCCGGTGAGAAGCGGCGACAGCTGTATTTTGCGGTGACGAGAGACGGATGAAGATGCAACGCGGTGTGAGGAGTTGCCCTTGCACCGTGTTCTTGGGCGCGCCGACGCAGCACGACTTCCATCGCACCGCAATTTTTGGGAGCGCCGACGCAGCACGGCTTCCATCGCACCGCGTTTATGAGGAGCGCGGACACGGCACGGCTTCCATTGCACCGTGTTTATGAGGAGCGCGGACGCGGCACGGCTTCCATCGCACCGTGTTTATGAGGAGCGCGGACGCGGCACGGCTTCCATCGCACCGTTCATATCCGGCGCGAATGTTGCCCCCCTTCCGATCCCCGGTTTGATTGCAGCGTGAACATGACGCCACTTTCATTGGGCGGGTTATTTGCCGCATGGTTGCGGCACTCCCCCCTAAACCGGTGATGCTCCCTTCCCGCTTCCCCCCCACGGCCCGCGGCCTCCAAAATGTATTCGAAAAATCGAATACAATTCAACATTTCCGGCCCTTTTAACGGAATGTATATGAAATTTCATATATATTGGCACACTAGCGAGAGTTCTGGCCGAAATCTATATGAAAAACCGAATAGAATGCGGAATTTTAGTCGCTGGATCCAATTTGTATATGAAAAATCGAATATATTTCCGATATTACATAGAGACACGATCATCACAACCATACATAAAAGGAGAAACCATCTTGATGAACCGAACAAGGGTTACCGGGACTGCCGGAACTACCAGAGCTACTAGAACTAGCAGAGCTATTGCAACTACCAAAGTTACTGCAACTACCAGAGCTGCTGCAACTGCCAGAGCTACTGCAACTGCCAGAGCTACTGCAACTGCCAGAGCTACTGCAACTGCCAGAGCTACTGCGACTACCAGAGCCGCTGCAACTACCAGAGCCGCTGCAACTACCAGAGCCGCTGCAACTACCAGAGCCGCTGCAACTACCAGAGCTACTGCGACTACCAGAGCTACTAAAACTACCAGAGCTACTGCAACTACTACCAGAACAAAAACTGCCCTTCGCACCCTCGCGAAACGCCTGCTCCCTTTAGGGCTTGCCGCAGTTTGCGTGATCTCCAGCGGCATCAGCTGGGCCGCCGCCCCTGTTCCAACCTCCGCCGCAGGCACGGCGCCCGCCAAAAACGTCGTCCTGCTGGATGCCGCCGGCGGACATGCCTTCGTGCCCAGCCGAGCGCTGGCCGGACTGGACGGCATCCAGATCCAGTGGGATGCGTCCCGGCAGCAGCTCACCATCGCGCAAAGCGATAGCGATGGTGAAGGTGGAAGCAGCGGCGATGGAGACAGTGAGGGTGGAGGCAGCGGCGAAAACGATGGTGAAGGCAACGGCGTGGGTGGAGGCAGCGGCGATGGAGATGGCAAAGCCATCACTGCCATCTTGCGGGTCGGCTCCGCCAAAGCCGAGGTGAACGGCGAGCCGGTCACCCTGACCGATGCGCCGTTCACCGAGGCCGGCGCAACCTACGTGCCGCTGCAGTTCCTCAGCGCCACGTTCCAACTCCCGGCGGAATGGGACAAAACCGCCGGTTCACTGAGCCTCGGTCAAGGCGAGACCCGCTTGACCTTGCCGTATGCGAACCGCGGCGCGACAAGCAGCGCCGGCGCCGGGAAAGCGATCGTCAGCGAGCGCAAGACGTTTAAGGTGGGCGGACGTTCCTTCTCCGTGCAGATGGTCACCATCTCGCTGATGGATCCGAAGGTCCGCCTGAAGGTCGCGCTCGCCGGGGACACGGTCGGCAAGGTCGAGGAGCTGAGCAGCCTCGCCAAGCGCCATAAGGCCGTTGTCGCCGTCAACGGCACGTTCTTCAACGCTTATACGGCCGATGCGTACAAAGCCCCCTACGGCTACATCGTCAGCGGCGGCGAACTGAAGATGAAGGCCTCCGGCGACAAGCGCACCATTTTCACCTATGACTCCAATCTGCTGGCACAGTTGATTCCCGGCGCGGACTTCAACAATGCCTTTGCCACAGGCACGATGGAGGGAGCGCTCCAAGCCGGGCCGCGCCTCGTTGTCAATGGCAAAGTCGCGGTGGACGTCAAGGCGGAAGGCTTCAGGGATCCGAAAATCCTCACCGGAGGCGGCTCCCGCAGCGCCTTAGGTCTCACCCGCGACCATAAGCTGATCCTGTTGACCTCCGGCGGCGCAACGATCCCGCAGCTCGCGGAGATCATGAAGCAGGCCGGCGCCTACCAGGCGATGAACCTCGACGGCGGCGCCTCCAGCGGCCTCTACTACAACGGCAAATACCTGACCCAGCCTGGCCGCAAAATCAGCAACGCATTAGTCGTCACCTACCAATAACACAGCAAAACGGCACTTCCGAAGAGATCCCCCAGGCAAGGGGCGGTCTCCAAAGAAGTGCCGTCTATTTTTTTTGAACTCCTTCTTATCTCAGCCCTTTGCGCCGGTTCGAAATATCCAGCCATACGGCGAAGACGAGGATTGAGCCCTTCACCACGTATTGCCAGAACGACTCCAGTCCCATCAGCGACATGCCGTTGTCGAGCGAAGTCATGACCAGCGCGCCGATCAGGGCGCCCAGCACCGTACCCGCACCGCCCATCAGCGAGGTTCCGCCGATGACGCAAGCCGCGATAGCGTCCATCTCCGCCATGTTCCCGGCGGTGATCGTCGCCGAGGCCAGGCGCGACGTCAGGACGATCGAAGCGATCGAAGCCAGCAAGCCGCTGAGCAGGAAGACGAACATCGTTTTGCGGCGGATGTTGATGCCGGACAGGCGAGCCGCTTCCAGGTTGCCGCCGATCGCGTAAATATGCCGGCCGAAAGTCGTCTTCGTGGACAGGAAGAAGAAGATGGCCGCGAGCACGATAACGAAAATAATCGGAAACGGGATCCCCTTATAGGCGTTCATCACCATGACAAAGGCAACGACCAGCAGAGAAAGCGCCGCCATCTTAATCACATCCACGGCGAACGGAGAGACCTCGAAGCCGTATTTTTGACGGGAACGGCGTTTACGCAGCGTGCTCCAGACGATGAGGCCGATGGCCAATACGCCGAGGATCATCCCGAACCCCTGAGCGAAGTAAGCATTCCCGAGCAGCGCCAACACCTTGTCAGAGACCGGAATCGTCATCGATTCGGTTACCCCCATCAGCGTTCCCCGGAATACGAGCATTCCCCCCAGCGTAACGATAAAAGCCGGGATCATTTTATAGGCAACCAGCCAGCCTTGCAGCAAGCCAAGTACGGCGCCGGCCGCCAGCGTGCCGAGAATGACGACGATCGCCGGCAACTCCAGCCAATTGCTGAAGATCGCCGCCAGCCCGCCGGTCAAACCAACGATCGAGCCTACCGACAGGTCGATATGCCCCGCGACGATGACCAACACCATCCCGATGGCCAGAATCGAGGTTACGGACATTTGCGTAAACAGATTGGACAAGTTCCGTGCCGTCAAAAAAGTCGGGTCAAGCAGGCCGAACAGCACCCAGATCAGCACCAGCGCCCCGACCATCGTATAGGCCCGCACGTCCATTTTGCCGAACAGGCTGCCCCAAAGCGTTGGCTTTACGGCCGAGCCATCCGTTGATTTTCCAATTTCCTTTTGAAGCTCCATGATTATTTCCCTCCCGTAGCGGCTTGCATGATATTTTCTTGGGTGGCCTCGCGCCAGTCGAATTCCCGGACGAATCGCCCTTCGCTCATCACCAGGATCCGGTCGCTCATGCCGAGCACCTCCGGAAGCTCCGAAGAGATCATGATGATGGCGACGCCCTGGTCTACCAACTGATTCATCAGATGGTAAATCTCGTATTTCGCCCCGACGTCAATGCCGCGGGTCGGTTCGTCCATGATGAGAATTTTGGGGTCCGACATCAGCCACTTGCCGATGACGACCTTCTGCTGGTTCCCGCCGGACAACGTGCCGACGGGCGTCTCCAGAGACGCGGTTTTTGTCTTCAAATCATGCACATATTTCAGGCCCCAGCGGATTTCCTCGTTATCATTAATCACGCCAAGCTTCGAAACTTTGGCCATCGTGGCCATCGTTGTATTCGTCTTGACGTCCATCCCCATCACGAGCCCCTGGCGTTTGCGGTCTTCGCTGACGAGAGCGATCCCCGCGCGAATCGCATCGGCAACCGAACGAATGCGCACCGGCTTGCCTTCGATGAGAACCTCGCCCGTGGTCCGCCCTCCGTAAGCGCCGAACAGGCTGCTGACCAACTCGGTTCGGCCCGCGCCCATCAGCCCGGCAATGCCGAGGATTTCCCCTTTACGCACCTGGAAGCTGACCTCTTTGATCACCCTCTGATTCCGCTTCTCCGGATGCCAGACGTTATAGTTCTTCACCTCCAGCACGGAATTCGAGGGGCGATGCTCCACCCGTGGATACCGTTCGGTCAGCTCCCGGCCTACCATCAGCGACACGACCTCGTCGTCGTTGGTCTCCTTGCGTTCCAGGGTGGCCACCGTCCTGCCATCGCGAAGCACCGTGATCGAGTCGGCCAGAGCAAACACCTCCGGCATTTTGTGCGAAATATATACGCAAGTTACCCCTTCGCTCCGCAGTTGGTTCAGGATGTCCATAAGGATCGCCACTTCGCTTTCCGTCAAAGCGGCCGTCGGCTCATCCAGTATCAGAATCTGTGTGTGCTTGGACAATGCCTTGGCGATCTCCACCAACTGCTGCTGGCCGATGCCGAGGCTGCCGATTTTCGTGTCCGGGGAGAGCTGCAGTCCGACCCGCTTCAACCACTGGGCCGCATTGTGATACAACTCATCCCATTGGATCACGCCGCGTTTCGTCGGTTCCGCCCCGAGGAAAATATTCTCGCCCACCGTCATCTCCTTCACGAGCGCCAGCTCCTGATGAATGATGGCGATGCCGGCCTTTTCCGCATCGGTAATGTTGTGGAACTGCTTCTTCTCGCCGCCGATGACGATGTCTCCGCTGTAAGTGCCGGCGGGATACAAACCGCTCAGCACCTTCATCAGTGTGGATTTGCCCGCCCCGTTCTCGCCGCAAAGCGCGTGAATTTCCCCTTTGCGCACCTTGAAGTTAACGTGGTCAAGGGCCTTCACTCCCGGAAACTCCTTGCTGATATTCACCATTTCCAATACATGCATAGGCTTAGCTCTCCTTCTTTAGCCTAAGGATCGGCGAAAAGAACGAAACCAAGGAGACGCCGAACGCTCCTTGGTTATCGCCGCTTCTGCCCGCTTTTACCTTTTTATTGCTTAGGCCATTGATCCTTCGGCACGTTTTTGTACACATCCTCGAGTTTGTGGAACCCGTCTTCGATGACGACGTTCAAGCTGTCCTTGTTGACCGGAATAGGATCCAGCAATAAGGAAGGCACATCGATTTTTCCATTGTTAACGGTCTTGTCGGCTTTGACTTCTTCGCCTTTAGCGGCGGAGACCGCCATTTCTGCAGCCGTGGTCGCAATCGATTTGATCGGTTTGTACACCGTCATCAGCTGAGTCCCTTCGGCGATCCGTTGAACGGCGGCGAGGTCCGCATCTTGCCCGGATACCGGAATCTTGCCGGCCATGCCTTGGGCAGTCAACGCCTGGATGACCCCGCCAGCCGTGCCGTCGTTCGCAGCGACGACGCCTTGCACGTCATTTTTGTTGGCGGTCAGCGCGTTTTCCATGTTCTTCAGCGCTTCTTCCGGCTTCCAGTCCTTGGAGAACTGGTCATATACGATCTTGATGTCGCCTTTCTCCTCAAGCGGCTTCAGCACGCTCATCGCGCCTTCTTTAAACATGTGTGCGTTGTTGTCGGTGTCCGCGCCGCCGATGTAAACGATATTGCCCTTCGGCGCCGCATCGATGACAGCGCGGGCTTGGAATTCGCCAACCCGGACGTTGTCGAAGGAGATGTAGTAGTCAACGTCCGAGTTTTTGATCAGCCGGTCGTAGGCGATGACCTTGATGCCTTCTTTGTGAGCCTTTTCCACGATCGGCGCAGTCGCTTCGGCATTATGTGCGATAACGACCAGCACGTCAACGCCTTGCGAAATCAGTTGTTCCGCTTGGCTCAACTGCGTAGCGTCATCCCCGTTGGCCGCAAGCACCTTCACTTCGCCGCCGAGTTCTTCAACCTTGGCAGTGAACAGATCCCGGTCCTTCTGCCACCGTTCCTCCTTCAAGGTGTCCATCGACATCCCGATGACGATTTTGCCATCGTCCTTGCCTTCAGCCGCGCTGCCCGCATTGTTCTTCGTATTCCCGCTGTTGGCGTTGCCGTCCGAGACAACCCCGCAACCCGCCAGGGAGGAAGCCAATAAAATGGCCGCCAAGCTTAACCGTACAAAATGACTGTGTTTTTTCATTTTCACTCTGCCTACGCCCCTTCTTTTCAAAATCGCAAGGAATGATTGCGCTTACAGAAATATCTTAGCATCGCCTTCAGCACCGCGGCCCGGTCGATACCTGCACTTCTTTGCGCTTCGCCAGCACTCCCTTGCTCCTGGTTGAAAGGGTTTTCATAAATGCAGCTTTCACTGGATATTTTTGTTCGAAAAAGACAAAAAAGTCCTTGTCTCGGACAAGGACTTGGGTGTCCTGCAGCGTTATTCGGTTTGCTGCCGATATTCGCTCGGCGTAATACCTACGGATTTCTTGAACACCCGGCTGAAATAATTCGGGTCCTTATAGCCAACCTCATAACAAATCTCCTTCAAGCTTAAGGAACGGTCAGCGATCAACCGCTTCGCCTCCTCGATGCGCAGACGGGTTAAATAATCGCTGAAATTTTCCCCCGTCTGCAGCTTAAACAGCTTACTAAAATAATACGGACTGAGATTCACGTATTCCGCAGTTTGCTCCATCGAGATCTCTTCCTTAAACCGCTGGCCGATGAACAGGATCGCCCGCTGCAGCACATGCGAGCGGCTGCGTTCTTTCCGTTCCCGCAGGCCGTCGATCCATCCGCCAAGCCGGCGCAAGGCGCATTCGCGCAGCGACGCCGCATCCTCGCAGGCGCTTAAATCCTCGATCAAATCGGGGCCATCCCCCGCTTCCACGCCGCGGCTCAGGTACAGGAGCAACCCGATCACATCCCCTCGCAGGCGCGGGAAGTGCCGCGGCTCGGCCCCCTCCAGACGTTCAAGCAACAGGCTGAAGCGTTCGATCGTTTCCAGCTTGTCATGCCGCAGCAGCGCGTCTAGCAGCTTCTTCTCCTCGTCCAGCGGAATCGCCGGGCGTCCCGAGCTTTCGGCGATGTCATCGAAATGCCGAACGCAGACGATATCCTGCTCGTCCGCGCAGACACGTACGGCTTCGCGATACGATCGGCTCAGCCCGTCCCAGCCTTCGTGGATGGAGCCGATGCCAACGGACAGCGACAGGCCGAATCGTTCCTCCACCTGGCTGCGCAGCCGCTCGCCCCATTCCAGCGCGAGAACCCGCTGCGTATACCCCGGACGTCCCGGCGGAAACGGGATAAACAGCGCCATCTGATGGCCCACCATCGGGCTGACGATGCAGGACAACCCCGGCTTCACCCATTGCTTGACGGAGTCGTAAATCTCCTTCTTCGCGGCCTGAAAGCCGGCCCATTCCTTCGGCGTGTGCTTCGCGAACGACAGCACCATCGCGTAACCCTTGCGCCACTGGAGGTTCAGCATCTCCGCCAATTGGTCGGCTTCGACTTCCTGCGCATACTCCAGCATCAGCATCAGCGACAGCTCGCTCTCCGCCAACGGCAGCAGTTGGGACAGCTTCTCCTGCAGAGCCAGCCGTTCGTCGCGGGCCCGCTTCGCTTCTTCGGCCTCGGCGATCAAGCTCTTCAGCACTTCGACCACCTCTTCCCGCCGCGCCGGCTTCAGCAGATACTCCCGTACGCCAAGCGCCAGCCCCTCCTTCGCGTAGGCAAAATAATCGTGGGCGGTAATCATGACGACCTTCACCCCCGGCTGCCTTGCGATAATCTCCCGCACCGCTTCCAAGCCTTGAATCCCCGGCATTTTGATATCCATAAAGACAAAGTCCGGCCGTTCCTCCTCCGCCAGCTGGATGGCCCGCCGGCCGTTCTCCGCATGAAGGAAGCGGAACCTGTCCGGCATCGCATGACCGATCATCATCTCCAGACCTTCGCGCTCCAAGGCTTCGTCGTCCGCAATCAACAAGGTATACACATGGGTTCCCTCCGTTTCCCGTTCTATTCCAAGCCCGTGCGAAGCGGCAGCGTGAAGCTGACGGCCGTTCCGGCCCCTTCTTCGCTGTCGATGGCGATGCGTTCCTGTCCATCGAAAAATAAATGCAGCCGCTTAAACACATTATGCGTGCCCAGCCCGGTCGATTGCCCTTTCCCGCCGAACCGCGGCGCTTCCCCGCGCACCGATTGCAGCAGCTTGCTTACCGTCTCGCGGCTCATGCCAACGCCGTTATCGCGGATCTCGATCTCGACCTGGTCCTCCTCGCCTTTGCCTTGGCGGATCATCAGTTCCAGCACAGCCCCTTCCTCCATCTGCTCAATCCCGTGAACAAAAGCGTTCTCCAGAATCGGCTGCAGGGTCAAGCAGGGGATCATGGCATCCAGCACCCGCTCGTCGATGTTCATAACGAAG
Organism: Paenibacillus phocaeensis; assembly: GCF_900021165.1. GTDB lineage: Bacteria > Bacillota > Bacilli > Paenibacillales > Paenibacillaceae > Fontibacillus > Fontibacillus phocaensis. The sequence continues at coordinate 93,334 of NZ_FCOQ01000038.1, forward strand.
GCGATCCGATCGCGGAACCGTGCCTTCTGGATGTTCATGTATTCGGTGACATGTGCCACCTCCTCGCGAAGAGGGACCGCCTGGTCCAGCTTCTGCAGATTGTAGCGGAGCAGACGCGATACCGAGACAGCCAGATCGCTTGTCTTGGCCGCACCTTCGAGATAAGCCAGCTTGGAGATCGAGTTTAGCGTATTAAAAAGAAAATGCGGGTTGATCTGGCTCTGCAGCGTCTTTAGCTCCAGCTCTTTAACCAGCCGGTCTTTCTCCAGATTGTGGATGTTCTCGGCCATCAGCTGCTGGATATTGTCGATCATCCCGTTAAACGCCCGGCACAAAATACTGATTTCATCGTTGCTGTCACTCTCCGGCGCCTTGGTGTCCATCCGCCCCTTGGAGATCTGCTTGGCGGTGGCAACCAACCGGCGGATCGGCCCGGTGATGCTGCGCGACAGCCATATCGCCAGCAAAATGCTGAACGCTGCTGCGGTCACGACGAGCAAAATGCCCAACTGATTCAGCTTGTCGGTCGTAAACATCATATCCTCGTAGATCGGCTTATACTGCTCCAGCTCCAAGTCGACCAGCTCCTGGGCCTCCTCGCGGATATAACGCTGTGTCTGCTCCGCTTCGATATACGCCCCGGCCATCGTATCGGAATCCTCATAGCTGATCCGCTCGATCATCGTCTCGGCCTGTTCGAGGAACGTATCGATAATATGGCGGTAATTGGCGAGGGCCAGATCGCTTCCGCCGATCGTCCGCAGCCCGTCCAGATCAGATCTTAGGGACTTGACGGCGTTCAAGTGCTTGACCACTTCCGGCAAGCTTTCCGTGTCCATCTGCATAATGAAGCGGTTCATCGACCGCATGTTTTCCCCTACCTCATAGGAGATTTCCTTATACAACAGAATCCGCTTCATCATCAGATGGTAGCTTTCCTGGACATTCTTCCCACTCTGGAATAGAAAAAAAGACACCGAGCTCATCACCAACACCAGCAGCGGAATGAATAGAAACAGCTTGCGGCGGATGCTCATAAGCTCTCGCCCTCCTCTACGTTGCGGGCATTCAATACTTTCACTTCGGTGAAGTATTCCTTCTTCAGCGGTTTCCCCTCGAAATGCTCATAAAGCAGCCGTACCGCCATATCTCCCATTAAAAAAGGCTGCTGCGCAACCGTCGCTTCAATCTCGCCCTTGCGAATCGCTTCGAGCGTCTCCTTCTGATTGTCGAAGCCGATGATCGTCAGGTCGCTGCGGTTTTTGGCGGCCTGCAGCACGCCAAGGGCATCGGTGGCGCTGGTGCCGACCATGATGTTAATATCCGGGTGGTTCCGGAGCATGTTGGCCGCCTGCTGGATCGCCTCCATATGGGAGATGTTCGAGCTGCGGACGTCGACGATCTCAAGCCCCTCGTGCTCGGCAACGATTCTTCTGAGTCCGTCCAGCCGCTGAAGTTGGTTGGCCGCCTGATCGCTGCCGATGATCACGCCGATCTTTCCGGTGCCGCCGGTCGTCTCGACGACAAGGCGGCCCAGTCGCTCGCCGGCAGCCAGGTTGTCGGTGCCGACATAAGCCAGCCGTTTGCTGTCCGGCGCATCGGTGTCGATCGTCACGACGGGGATGCCGCGCCGCACCGCCTTGTCGATGACCGGCGTGAACCGCTCCTCGTTCAGCCCCTGCACGATAATCGCGTCGACGCGGGCGGCGATCGCTTTTTCCAGCAGGTTCAACTGCTCCTCCATATTGTTACGCACCGGACCCGTGAACTCGATGTCGATGCCGTACTTTTCGGCGGCCTCTGCCGCTCCCTTCTCCACCATTTCCCAATAGGGGTGGTACCGCTCCTGCTCAATCAAGACGATATGATATCGCGGCTCGCCGCTCGCCGGTTCGCCTTGCAGCTCCTTGACGATGCTGCCGATCTTTCCGGAATAGCGGGCAAAACCGATAAACAAATAGACGAAGACGACGATGCAGATCATCAGGCCGGCCAGCCATTTTTTGTCCTTGATCATCCTGTTCACCTCTTCGATTATCCTATCTTAGGGTGTAAACGGTTGCAATGAGAATTTTGCGTTCGAGGTTTTAGCGTAAGCCTGTTGGTGCAAGAGGTTAGTGTACGCTGTTAGCGCACGCCGGGTAGCGTAAAGGCAAGGTCCTCTGCGCCCCCCTTTGCATGATTATCCCTATTAATCAGGCCTGGGCTCAGAGGAACTACCTGCTAGGTTCTTGGGTTCTGGGGTTCTGGGATTCTGGGGTTCTTGGGTTCTTATGCCCCTGATACTATTGATACTATTGATGCTCTTCGTGCTCTTGGTGTTCTTGGTGTTCTTCGTGCTCTTGGTGTTCTTCGTGCTCTTCGTGCTCTTGGTGTTCTTCGTGCTCTTGGTGTTCTTCGTGCTCTTCGTGCTCTTGGTGTTCTTCGTGCTCTTGGTGTTCTTCGTGCTCTTGATGCTCGTGGTGCTGTTGGTGCTGTTGGTGCTCTTGGTGCTCTTGGTACTCCTCATGCCCCTCATGCCCCTGATACTCTTGAGGTTCCTAACGTTCCTGTCGCCCCTGAAATTCTTGAGTTCTGAGGTACTTGAGGCCTTCGAGGTTCTTGAGGCAGCTTTCTAGCCTGGCGGGCGGCCCGCTTCGTCCGACCTGACTAAGAGGGATAATGGTGCAAAGCGCCCGGACGAAGAGTACCCCGCCGCCCAAAAAGCCCGAACCGATTCCTGCGGTTTGGGCTTAAATTTAGCTTTCCTATTTTGTTAACCTTATTCCTCGTCTGCTGCGTACCACAATCCAAACTGGTGTCTCGCTTCCTCCATCAGCTCGGCAACGGCCAGCGAACGGGCATGCGAATTGATCTGGCTCTCCCGTTGTCCGCTCTGAATCAGCTCGATGAACTCCAGCGCTTCATAATACATCGACTCCTGCGGCTGGGAGCGCGTCAGTTCCTCGGTTGTACCGTCGCGGTACAGGATTTTGGCCTCATAAGGCTGGTTGATCCGGTCGATCACGATCGTCCCGTTCTCCCCCTGAATCTCCGTTGGCAGATAGGAGTCCGTGATTTTCGAATACATGATGACGCCGTCCATATCCGGATAACGCACGATTAGGCTGCCTTCGCCATCCACGCCCGAGGACAGCATCACGGCGGAGGCTTGCACCGATTCCGGCTTGCCGAAGAGCGTCACCATCGGGTAGATGCAATAGATGCCGAGATCCATCAAGGCGCCGTTAGAATACGCAGGGTTAAAGGCGTTCAGCACTTTGCCCTGCTTGAACGCGTCAAACCGCGAGGAGTACTGGCAATAGCTTGAGAAGTAACGCCGTACCCGGCCGATTTTGTACAAATTGTCATGGACTGCCCGGAAGTTCGGCATCAGCGTCGACTTCAGCGCCTCCATCAACAGCACGTCGTTGCGGCGAGCGGCTTCGATCATTCGCCGGACCTCGGCTGCGTTGGAGGCCATTGGCTTCTCACATAGCACATGCTTGCCATGATCCATCAGCAGAATCGCCTGCTCCGCGTGAAGTGAATTCGGACTCGCGATGTAAACGGCATCGATGTCCGGACTGGACGCCAAGGCCTGCAAATCCGTAAATACCTGGGGATCGCCAAATTTGGCGGCGAATTCCCTGCCCTTCTCTTCGGTCCGGGAGTATACCGCCGTTAAGGCAAATTGCTCCGTTTCCAAAGCCGCCTGAATAAAACGCTCCGTAATCCAGTTCGTTCCAATCGTCGCGAAACGTATCAAAGTGAGTTCCTCCCCTTGTTCATGGTCGCTTTACCCGTATTCTCTCATTCCCTGTCACCCTTGTCCACTTTCGACCGCTAAATCAAGCACCTTGCGATAATAGGACTTACGCACTTGCGCTGGGCGCGAGAACTAATCTACAATAGATGTAGCGAAATGAAAAAGGTTTCGAGGCATGAAAGAGGTGAAACTGTGAGCTACGACAGCAAGTTTTTTTTCAAAAATGAAATCAAGTATATGGTCAGCGGGGACTCCATTTCCAAAGGCGTCATTTATGATGAACAACGCCGTAAGTACGTCGTCTTGGAGAACAATTACGTTTCGCTCTTGCAGCAGAAGTTGAAGGGCGCGGTTCACAATACCGCCCGGTTTGGCAACACGTTGATGAAGGGACTCACGAACCTCAAGAAGGACGTGGAGAAGGATAAGCCCCATATCGTTCTGATCGAATACGGAGGCAATGACTGTGATTTCAACTGGAACGAGATTGCTGAACGTCCCGACGCAGAACACAGCCCGAAAACCGACTTTAATCTGTTTGAAAAGATGTTGACTGAAGCGATCCAATTCGTCAAGAGCCAGAATATCATCCCGGTTCTGATGAGCCTGCCACCGCTGAACGCCGACAACTATTTCAAATGGGTCAGCCGGAACGACCCGGAAGCAGAGCAGAATATCCTGAAGTGGCTCGGCAGTGTCACGAAGATCTATTGGTGGCAGGAACGTTACAATTCAACGATCCTGAAGGTATCGGAGAAGACGAAGACCAAATTTATCGACGTGCGCGGCGCATTTCTGGAGCATCCCGATTACACGAAATTTCTCTGTTCGGACGGCATTCACCCGAATGAAGACGGACACCGGATCATCTGCGACAAGGTGCTTGAGTTCATTCGCAGTAATTACCGCTTCCTGCTGCGTGACGGCAATGGCGGATTGGCGCTGGAGTAGACGATAATCGACCTGATGAGGAAAGAGACCTGAGGAGATCAGGTCTCTTTTTTGCGGCGCTGCAGATCGCTCCATACCTTCTTGTTGCTGTATCGTTTATCGGTACTGATGTCAGGCCCGAACCAGTCCGGGGGCACAAAGGATTGCGCCTCCTCCTCCGAGCCGAACTCGACTTCCAGCACGATAAAATCGATCTGGTCATAGAGGTCGATTTCCACCGTATGCTTGTCCCATTCGGCGGTCACCCGCCGCTTGGTCAGTGGAATCGCCTGATGGATCCCGATAATCTGCGAATAAAGCCCTTCCGAGATGGAGACCTCCACTTCTTCCCGGGACAAACCAAATCCTCGTTTGAACGTATGCGTATACTGAACCTCTCCGGTATGCAAATCTTCGATTCTGCGAACCCGAAGCTCCTGATCCTCGTGCAGAGCCAAATATGTCTGGTCGATCGCATGCTCCGACCGAACCATAAGCTCCCCCTTCTGAATCCAATGCTCCGGATACGCCGGCAACAGAAACTTGCGTTCAATTTCCAGCGGCAACCAAACAACCTCCTTACTGCATGTACCGTACAGCTTTGCTTTCCCTTCGGCTTTACAAACCAAGCATAAACTGAACGATCTTGTCTTGCATCCCCGGCAATCCTTCATGACCAAAGTCCGGGAAAATCTCCAGCTTCTTCGGCGAGGAAATTACGTTGTACGCCGCAAATTGGGTGGATGGCGGACAAATCTCGTCCATCAAACTAACCCCCATCAGCACTTCGGCTTGAATGCGGCTAGCCAGATGGTGTACGTCAATGTAGCCCAGCTTGGCGAACAGCTCTTCCTCCCGCTCATGCTGCGGATCGAAGCGGCGGAAGTAAAGGCGCAGCTCCTCATAAGCGTTCCGGGCCAAATCCATCTCCCAGACCCGGCGGTAGTCGGACAGGAATGGATAAACCGGAGCAGCCCGGCGAACGCGCGGTTCGAGCGCGGCGCAGGCCAGCGTGATCCCGCCGCCCTGCGACCAGCCGGTTACGCCAACGCGATTCTCGTCTACCTCCGGCAGATCCATGACGATTCCCGTCAATTGCACGGCATCCAGGAAAATATGGCGGAATAGCATGTTTTGCGGATCTCCGTCTACGCCGCGGATAATATGGCCCTGCAGTGTATTCCCGATCGTCCCCCCAACATCTTCCGACTTGCCGCCTTGTCCGCGGCAGTCCATAGCGAACACATGGAAGCCAAGCGAAGCGTATCCCAGCTTCTCGCTCCAGTCGCCGGCATTCGCTGAATAGCCGTGGAACAGCACCACCGCTGGCGCCGGGCCGTCAAATTTCGCCGGACGCACATATTGAGCATGAATGCGCGCCCCCTTCACTCCGGTAAAATAAAGATGATAACACTCTACACCCGGCAACTGATAGTCGGCTTTCTCGATCCGGACCTGCGGATCAACGGCGCGCATCTCGCGTAGCGCCACCTCCCAATACGCATCAAAATCCGGCAGTTTCGGGTTGATTCCTTTGTACTTGCGCAATTCGTCCAAGGGCATGTCGATAACCGGCATTGATCTCTTCCTCTCTCCACAACAGGGTCTGATTTCACCGATCCGGCTTGGCTGCAGCAGCAGCCGCAGGGTCATCGCTCACAGTATAGCTTGACAACGCTTTCTGTACAAGAGGGATCGGCGATGCTTTTACCCTCTTTTTCGATAGCCTGAACGGCCACGCAAAAAATCGGTTAAAAAGTGAAACATCTGCAACGCTCCTTGCGTCAAGGAGTTAAACCAAACCGGATCCGGGAGGAGGGAATTGATAGCTTTGGATAGCTTTGCCGCGCCGGACGCTGCCGAGAGGTGGTGCAACCCGGCGGATACGATGCGTTTCACTCACAATTGTTCCAGGGAGGGACTTGCAAATGAAAACGAAAACTTCTTTATCCAAAATTCCGAAGCTGACGCTGCTGATGGTGATCGTATTTACCCTGATGTTTGGCGGCACCGCCTCGGCGTTTAGCGACATCAAAGGCGACAAGGAGCAGAAGGCGATCGAACGCCTGGAGAAAATGGGAATCATCAAAGGGGATTTTCACGGCCGCTACTATCCGGCTCAGAAGCTGACGGGGGCTTCCGCCGTCTCCCTGATCGTCAAAACGCTGGACCTGAACTTTGATACGATCCGGTTCATCCAAATGCCAAAAGCCAGCGATTATTACACCAAGGTCAACGATAACGCCTGGTATGCCCAAGCCTTCGTCATCGCTAACTACTACGGACTCGACATTCCGAAGGATATCAATCCGGCGGCCAAAGTGACCAAGGAGCAGTTCAGCCACTGGCTGTTCAAAGCCTTGAGCACAAAGGGCGATTACATGTGGACGATGCAATATTTAAACATCAACGACGAGAAGCAAATCAACAAGGCTTATATGGGCAGCATCCAGCCGCTGCTTCAGGCCAAAATCGTTACCTTGGATAAAAAGGGGAACTTCGGACCGAAGCAGCCGGTCTCTCGCAGCGAAGCCGCAGGCATGCTCGATCGAACGCTGCAGTTTATCAAAGACCGCCAACCCGCTGTGGATCCGGTTCCCGGCAACCTGTACGATTTCGGACTGAACACGGACAAAATCTCCAGCGATGTGACGAAGGTAACGATTTCGGCGATGGCACCTCATCCGGGTTACGGCCTGGAGGTTTCCAACATTTCCTTCAAGGACGGCAAGGCCATCATCGACTATCGCGTCTTGCCCCCTCAGCCGGATCAATTTTATCCGCAGGTGATCTCTGAGGTGAAGGCTGTCACGTACATCCCGTCAGGATACCAACCGGTAATCGGGGCACAATCGAAATAATTCCGCGCAAACAAAAGACGATTCCATCACCGCCAGTCGAGCGGGATGAAATCGTCTTTTGGCATGCTATGCTATTGCTTTAGCAAAGGGGCTCCGGCGACGCCTTCATTATTGCGGCTCTATCCCCCAGACCAGCGTATCGTTTTGATAAAGGGTGATATGATCCCAATCCGCGTAAGCCGTTTTGGCGGCATCATACGAATAATCGTTGCTCTCGTCGAAATTGGACCAGTCGGTCTTGGCCATCCGCAGTTGGATGTCGCCGGACTGCCCGCCTGCGGCAAGTTGTCCGGCCGCTGCGGTAAAGCTCAGCTCAATATAGGTGTCCGCATTCTCCCCGGACACGGCACCAAACGTATGCTGAATGTTGGCCGCGCCGAGTTGGGCCCAGTCGATCCAAGCGTTCACGTCCTGGCTGCCGTCTTTCGTAAAGTAATAACGTATCTTCAATGTGCTCAAATCAACGGCAGTCGTCCCGTTGTTCTTGATATTGAACTGCGGCTTGAGTTGATTGTCGGAAGCGTTCGTGTCCCCGGTACGGTATTGCAGCACCAAATTTCCGCTCCCGGTTCCGCCGCCGCTTGGCGTCGCGGCAACCTCGGCCGAATTCGCGCTTTCCCCGGCGCCGTTCGCCGCGCTGACGACGTAATAATACGTCGTACCGTTGGTCAAGCCGGTATCCGTGTAGCTTGCGGCGGCAACCCCCGTCGCCACGGTCGTGTACGGTCCACCGCTAGTCGTGGCGCGCTTTACGTTATAACTCGTCGCGCCGCTTGATGCTGTCCAGCTTAGCGTAACTTGCGAGTTGCCCGCGGTTGCGGTCAGGCCGGCCGGCGCCGCCGGAACGGTAGGCGTCTCGCCGCCGCCGGTCGGAATGGCCGGATATGCATTTTGTACCAGTTGAACGAATTGGTCATGGAACCAGTGTCCGGAAATCGGAGCGCCCGGCAGCGCGCCGGTCAACGTTCCGTCGGCATTGGTATAAGTCGGGTCGCACATTCTGTCGAACCCTTTGCCCTCATTGTTGGGAATGTCCGTACTGGAGCCGTCTGATTCGCCCGGAGGCTTCACCCATACGAAAGCGTCCAGATGAGAGCCCGGATAACCCGTCGGTGCGGCCTGCGGAGGCTGGCCCATTCCGGCGCCGCTGGCATTGCACCAGTTCCCGCGATGGAGACGCTTGTCGATCCGTCCGGAATCGGCATATGCATCCACCGTCGTGCCGCTGGCTCCGGTCGGCCGGTTTGGACCGCCCCACCCGTTGCGAGAGGTGTCGATCAGGAAGCCGATGCTGGACGGCCAGCCCTTGGCCACGAACCCGGAATACAGCGCCGCAGTGAAGTCCGCCTCGTCAAAATAAGGATTCCATTCATAATACTTGGCGGATTTCAGTTGCATCCCGTTGATCGCCAAATTCGGGTCGGGCAGATACGGCTCCTCCAGCGGAGTCGTGTTGGCCGTGTTGGTGATAAAGCCGTCCACGCTGGCAAGTCCGGCCGGCGTCCCGGCGACGACCGATGTAAAGAAGTCGATGGCCGGCTGCCGGTTGCTGTCCCAGCCCAGCCAACCGGAGTGCCCGATGTCCATGTAGTTGTAGACGTTAGGAATGGCATGCAGCTTTTCGAGGGCATACCGCGTGGCATCCCGGTAAATGTTGGTCGAATTGGCTTGCGCGCATTTCGGATCGCCCAGGTTCGTGACCAGATTCGGCAGCGAATCGGGCTCGATAACGGCGACAATCCGAATATCGGCATATTTCGGATCGGAGAATACTTCGACGATGGGATCAATGTAGCTCGTTTTGTAAGTCTGCAGACCCTCCGCAGTCAAAGGCAACTCCCCGTTGGAAGCCAAAGCGTGACAATCCCGGCCCGGCAAGTTGTAAATCACGAAGGTGGCTACGATCGGCGTACTTCCTTGCTTCTGGGCAAGTACCTCGTCCATCGTTTCTGCCAGGCTTTTTCGGCCCCCGTTTGCCTCCCCGCCGGCAATGGCCGCCATGCGGTCCAGCCACACCGCCGTCGGATACGACTTGACGGTCTGCATCTTGGCCTTTAGCGTATTATCGCTGACCTGGGCTATGGAGGTATCGATCAGCGCCGCATAATCGGGATTCACGTACATCGTTGCGCCCAAAAAAGGATTGTCGACATGAGCTTCGGCGGCATAACTCTTTTGTACTCCGATAGGCTGCAGCAATGTTAGCGCCAAGGCCGCAACGGCAATCATCGCCGTCGTTCGTTTAAAAAGTTTCGAGAACATGGGATCACTCCTTATTAGTGATGATTAACGGTTCTGCCCTTTACGGGCATAGGCGAACTCCTCCTTTTCTCGTCAAATGCCGCCGATCTTCACCTCCCTTTCCCAATACAAGTATGCGCTTTCATAAAAAGATAAAATTAGAATAAAAAGCCAAAATATTACATCTTTATCTTATTTTTCGAATCCAACCTTCGTAAAGTCTAAATTCTTCCGGAATTGAGTTGAATTTCTTTTGACAAAGCGACGAACAGTCGCAGGCTGATTGGGAAACGGAGCAATGAAAAAAGACTGGGTGGCCCCAGTCTATCAGCAATCATTTGAAGTTCAAGACCGAATCGCGCTTGACACTTATTTCCCCGTTTTCTGTTCATAAAGGCGATCCCCCTCATAAGCACCTCGGCAAGCGTTAGAAGTGAAACTCCTCTCTTTTCGCCTAAATAAGCATCCCGAGCAGCGTTAACGTAAGCTTCTAACCGAACGCCCGAATCCAGCGGTAGCGGTTGACCTTCACGACGGCCACGAAGCATTTCAGGATCTGGTCGGACTTCAGGCAAATGAACGTCAGCAGCGGCGACAACCCCAACACTGCGGCGCACAGGAAAGCCGAGGGCAACACGATCAGCCACATGAAAATAAGGTCGTTGTACAACACGAACTTCGTATCCCCTCCGCTGCGCACGATCCCCGTTAATGCCGGCATTTGGTAAGCCGTACCTACTGCCGTAATGGAGAGCACCGTCATAAACTGCAAGGCCAACGCCTTGGATTCCGGGGAAATCGCGTAGAAGCCCAGCACCACGTCCTTGATCAAAAAGAGCACCGCCCCCGTTCCCAAACCGATGATCAAATAAAGCATCTGCAGCGTTTGGGCGTAAGGTTTGATTTTCTCCGGATGTCCGGCACCGATCGTCTTCCCGATGATCACGGCCGTCGCGCTCGCCGAAGCGTACGTTACGACCGACACGATTTGGAAGATTGTAGTTGCGATGCTGTTCGCAGCAATCGCCGCTTCCCCCATATGTCCCAGGATGCCGGACTGCACCGCCATGGCCAGCCCCCAGAGAGCATTGGAGGCCAGGATCGGCGAGCCGACGCTTAAGTATTGCTTGAAGATCTCCCGATTAAATTGGAAGAAGTCCCGCAGGGCAAACTTTATTTTCTGATCGACCCGTTTCAGGTATCCTACCACGATCGCAAGTTCGATGACCCGGGCCGTTAACGTTGCCGCAGCCGAGCCGCGCACCCCCCAGGCCGGGAACCCGAAATGCCCATAGATCAGCAAGTAGTTCAGACAGATGTTGATGACCAGCGTCGACAGAGAGAGAATAAATCCGACTCTGACCGTCTCCACGCTGCGCAGAGAAGCCAGCAGCAGATTCGTGGCCGCAAAGAAGAGATAAGAGAAGCCGATGATTTGTAAATACTTAGCCCCCTCCGCGATGACGCTGTCCTCATTGGTGAACAAGGACAGACACCCGTGCGGGAACAGGAATACCGCCAGCCACAGCAGCAATGCAAGCCCCAGCGCGAGGCGCATGCCAATGCTGGAAACCTTCTTGATCGTCCGAATGTCCCGTGCGCCCCAGGCGCGCGAAGACAGAATGACCACGCCTTCGCCAACGCCCATAACGAGCATTTGCAGCAGGAACTGGAGCTGATTGGCGAGGGCCACCCCGGACAAAGCCGATTCGCTGTAGCCGCCCAGCATGATATTATCCGAAAGGTTGACACTAAAGGAAATAACGTTTTGCAGTGCAATAATCGAGGTCAGTCTGAAAAAACTTTGGTAAAACTCTTTTTCCCGTACCCATAAACCCATGACAGGCAACCTTTCTTTTCCGTGCTGCCGTAATCCGCCGTGTTCGTTTTGCCTTCGAGCGTTTTACCAGCCGAGATTTTTGAAGCGGATCTCCCGCTCCCACAGGTCTTGCAATTTCCGCAGCGATTCCTCCGGCAACGCCGCATCGCCGGCCGCGACATTCTCGCGAAGCTGGGCGCTGTTCCGAACGCCAGGGATGACCGTCGTCACCTCCGGGTACGCCAAAATAAAGCGCAATGCCGCCATCGTCATCGTGGTCCGATCCTCTTCAAGGAACCGGATTTGCTCCAGCAGCTGGGCCCGGGCCTGGATGACTTCCGGAGACCATCGGCTGCGGACGCCCGTGAACGAACGGGTTCCGTCGTATTTGCCCGACAACCAGCCGGAATCGAGCGGTACCTTAATGATCAGCGCGACATCCCGCTCTGAGGCCGCCTGGAACGCCAGTGCCGTTTCCTGATAAAAGATGTTGAACATCACTTCCATGACGCCAAGCCGGGCATGCTTCAGCGCCTCCAGCATTTCCCGGCTGGAATCGACGGACACGCCGTACGCCAGGATTTTACCTTCGGCTTTCAGATCCTCCAGCACCTGGTAATGGCCGTATTTGCCGTCCAGGTGATCGAACGGCGGATTGTGAAGCAATACGGAATCCAAATAATCCGTTTGCAGCCGCATCAGACTGCGCTCGATCGAGTTGCGGATTTGCGCGGCCGAATAATCCGTCCCTTCCGGGGAATGGCCGAATTTCGTATTGATGACCGCCTTGTCGCGTTTTCGTTCCAGCGCTTTGCCGAGCAGCACCTCGCTTTTGCCTTGGCCATAGTTGGGAGCGGTATCAAAAAAGTTGACTCCGAGATCCAGCGCTTCATGCACCAGACGGATCGCTTCGTCGTCCTCCATCCCCTCCCAATCCTGCTTGTTGCCAAGCTGCCATGCGCCAAAACCGATTTCCGACACTGGTTTGCCGGTTGTTCCGTACCTTCTGTACTTCATCCTCTCACGCTCCTGCGATGTTTGGATTGGTTGAACGGTGACTCTTGCCCCATATTCTAGCTCGAATTCCGATAAGCCGCAATGCAATTCCCTGCTGGAATATGGTATACTGATTAAACGAATTTTCCATTATTTCTATCTTAATTCCTGATAATAACATTTTCTCGGAGGGGGATATGTCGTGTCATACTCCCAAATCACCAAAAATGCGCTGGCCCGTTCTTTGAAAAAGCTGATGCTTACCGTTCCGCTGAACAAAATCACGATCCAGCAGATTACGGCGGACTGCGGCGTCACCCGGCACACTTTTTACAATCACTTTCAGGATATTTACGAATTGCTCGGCTGGGTGTACCAGACGGAAGTGATCGAAGGCCTGGAGCCGTACCGCAATTACGCCGGCTGGAAGCAGGGGTTTTTGAGCGTGCTGCGCTATACGCAGAAACACAAAACCATGTGCCTGAACACCTTCCATTCCTTGGGGCGCGAGCATCTGGAAAAATTTCTGTACGACGTGATTTACGGCGTTGCGATCGAAGTCGTGCGGGAATTGGCGCAAGAGCGGGACGTGAGCCAGCGCGCGGAACAGGAGGTTGCCGATTTTTACGCGCTGGCCGTCCGCGGGCAGGTGGTCGAATGGCTGAAAACAGGGGCCAACACGGATCCGGTTGCAATCGCCGATAAGGTGGGTACCATCCTCGGCGGCAATTTGACCCGCAGTTTGGACAACTACCGGCACGGGTAGCCCGCCTCCCCCTCGCTTGCTCGAATTCACACGTTGCTCACAAACGACACAATGTTTCCCACATGTGCAAACCATGGACATTTGCCTTCAAGTGTCCATGGTTTTGTTTTTTTCCGGGGGATATAGTTGAAGCAGCTCATGAGCAGGGAACCTATTCCATTGAGAAAGGAAGACGACTTATGGGAACGTATCAAAGAATTCATCCGCGGGTTCCGGAAGGCATCGCGGCGAAAAAAGCGTATTTGGTCGGCGGAGGCATCGGCTCTTTATCGGCTGCGGCTTTCCTGATCCGCGACGGACACATGCCGGGGAGAAACATCCACATCCTGGAGGAATCCGCTATATACGGCGGTTCGATGGACGGGGCGGGCAACGCCAAGGACGGCTACAGCGCACGCGGCGGACGCGAAATCGAAGAGCATTTCGAATGCTTTATGGAGCTGTTCGGCTTCATCCCGTCGTTGACCGACCCCGACCGGACCGTGTTGGACGAATTCCGCGAATTGAACCTGGCGGAGCCGATCGAGTCGCATTGCCGGCTGGTGGAGAACGCCGGACAACAAGCGGATTTTTCCACGCTGGGGCTGTCGACCGCGCATGCTTTGCAGCTTGGCAAACTGGCGATGCTGACCGAGGAGAAGCTGGGGAGAACGACGATTGAGCAATTTTTCGACGCAAGCTTCCTGGAGACGAATTTCTGGTATTTCTGGCGCTCCATGTTCGCGTTCGAGAACTGGCACAGCGTCGTGGAAGTGAAGCGTTACATGGAACGTTTTATGCATCTGATTTCCGGGATGAACCGGCTGAAGGGCATTTTGCATACGGAATACAACCAATACGATTCGCTGATCCTTCCGCTGGTGAAATGGCTGGAAGCGCAGGGCGTCCACTTTGACAAGGGGCATCAGGTCGTCGACCTGGAGCTCGATATGACAGGCGGCGAAAAGGTCGTAACCGCCATCCATCTGAAGGTGAACGGGGCGGCCAAGACGATCCCCGTCTCCCGAGGCGATCTGGTCATGGTGACGAACGGCTCGATGACGGAAAACTCCACGAAAGGCGATTTGAACCGGCCCGCTGTTTTAAATCGGTCTGTCGAGGAACGCGGCTGCTGGAGCTTGTGGGAGAAGCTGGCCGCCAAATCTCCCGATTTCGGCCGGCCGGAGGTGTTTTGCGGGGATATCGACAAGACCAAATGGCTCTCCTTTACGGTCACTCTCACCGACGACGACATCGTATTCCCGCATTTGCTGGAGCTGACCGGCGATTTGCCGGGGATGGGCGGCGTTGTAACGATCAAGGACTCCAACTGGCTGATGTCGTGGACCGCACCGAAGCAGCCGCATTTCCTCAACCAGCCGGACAACGTCAAAGTCCTGTGGGCCTATGGATTGTTCCCCGATGCGGTCGGCAACTACGTCGGCAAGAAGATGGCCGATTGCACCGGACGCGAGCTGCTGGAAGAGCTCTGCTACCATATGGGGTTGAAGGACCGCATACCGGAAATTCTGGCCCATACGACCAACGTCATTCCCTGTATGATGCCGTATATCACTTCGCAGTTCATGCCGCGCGTGGCCGGCGACCGTCCGCAGGTCGTGCCGGAGGGCAGCGTCAACCTCGCTTTCCTCGGACAGTTTGCCGAGGTGCCGGACGACTGCGTGTTTACGGTGGAATATTCCGTCCGTACAGCGATGACGGCGGTATACCGGCTGCTGAAGCTGGAGAAGGAAGTGATTCCCGTGCACCCCAGCCGATATGACGTGCGCGTCCTGCTGACCGCGGTGCGGACCTGCCTCGGCAACAAGCCGCTGCCGCTGAACCGATCGCTTGGCGAGCTGCTGTCCGGCACGGAGATCGCCAAGCTGCTGAACGGGTAGGGGCGCGGATAGGGACGCCGATAGGGACGCCGATAGGATGTCGATAGGGGCGCGGATAGGGACGCCGACAGGACGTCGATAGGGGCGCCGACAGGGGCGCTGATAGGGACGCCGATTGGGACGCCGATAGGGGCGCCGACAGGGATGCCGATAGGGACGCCGACAGGGACGCCGACAGAGACGCCGATAGGGGCGCCGATAGGGGCGCCGACAGGGACACCGACAGGACGTCGATAGGGGCGCCGATTTCCGGGAGGATGCGCCGCTCCCTTTTTTGCCAGGAGCACGAATAAGGGGACTTTGTACCCTTATTCGTGCTCTGAGCGCTGCTGCTCGGAAAAAAGGGGGCTTTTTTTGAGCACATTTCCTCGAACCCTCGCCGGATAGCTCATTCTATATGAAATTTCGAATAGAATGAGTCGATTGGGCCCTTCGGCGAACGATTATATATGAAATATCATATATAAATCGGGCCTCCCCTCCCCCGAGGACCTAATGTATATGATTTTTCGAATACATTCCCTCGAATCCTCGCCAATTGGCTCATTCTATATGAAATTTCGAATAGAATGAGCCGATTGGGCCCTTCGGCAACCGATTATATATGAAATATCATATATAAATCGATCATTCCCTCCCCCGAGGACCTGATGTATATGATTTTTCGAATACATTCCCTCGAACCTTCGCCAAATGGCCCATTCTATATGAAATTTCGAATAGAATGAGCCGATTGGGTCCTTCGGCGAACGATTATATATGAAATATCATATATAAATCGGTCATTCCCCCCTTCGAAGGCCTAATGTATATGATTTTTCGAATACACTCCCTCGAACCTTCGCCAAATGGCCCATTCTATATGAAATTTCGAATAGAATGAGCCGATTGGGCCCTTCGGCGACCGATTATATATGAAATATCATATATAAATCGGTCATTCCCCCCTTCGAAGGCCTAATGTATATGATTTTTCGAATACATTTCCTCGAATCCTCGCCAATTGGCTCATTCTATATGAAATTTCGAATAGAATGAGCCGATTGGGTCCTTCGGCGAACGATTATATATGAAATATCATATATAAATCGGGCCTTCCCTCCCTCGAGGACCTAATGTATATGATTTTTCGAATACATTCCCTCGAATCCTCGCCAATTGGCTCATTCTATATGAAATTTCGAATAGAATGAGCCGATTGGGTCCTTCGGCGAACGATTATATATGAAATATCATATATAAATCGGGCCTTCCCTCCCCCGAGGACCTAATGTATATGATTTTTCGAATACATTCCCTCGAATCCTCGCCAATTGGCCCATTCTATATGAAATTTCGAATAGAATGAGCCGATTGAGCCCTTCGGCGACCGATTTATATATGAAATATCATATATAAATCGGTTCCTCTATAATCACCACGGCTCACGGTTCGTGGTCACACCAAATCCGGGCTTAGCGCCGGGCCCACGTATTCATAAGAAGTGATACGTCCGGAAGCCCCTTTTGCTATTGCACGGAGCTTTCCTTTTTCCACGAGGATCCGGCAATACTTAATGACCGTCATCGGATGCAGTTCCAGTTCCCGCGCCACCTCCGCTGGGCGAAGCACCCGATCATGGCGAATCGAGGCGCGCATGAGATCCCTCTCAATCTTGGAATAGATCCGCATAGACGACCTCCCCTGTACGACGGACAAGTAAGGAGACAGAATACTCCGCAAGGAAGACAGAATAAACGTGGGGTTCTCCTTCAGCTCGTCCAAGGCAATGTAGTAGATCAAGCAGTCTTGGGACTGCAGAAACAGCCCCCTGTTCAAGTCCATCCGATACTTCGTCCGATCCGTACCATGGGAGCCGTAATCCATGACCTCGAACACGATCCGCGACGCACCCACCCTCCATAAAAAATCAACAAAATAGGATCTCCCCCGCCAATCCCTCACCTCAAACTCAGGGTGCAATCCATCAAAATGTCCCACCAGCGGCCACCAAATCAGCTCGATGAACAATTGGTTTCCATAGCCATGCCCCCTTCGGAGTGCATCAAGCCGCTCGCCACTTCTTCGTTTCATGTGCTCCTGAATCCAG
Organism: Paenibacillus phocaeensis; assembly: GCF_900021165.1. Classification (GTDB taxonomy): domain Bacteria; phylum Bacillota; class Bacilli; order Paenibacillales; family Paenibacillaceae; genus Fontibacillus; species Fontibacillus phocaensis. The sequence continues at coordinate 110,664 of NZ_FCOQ01000038.1, forward strand.
ATCTCATGTTCCGTTTGAAATCCCATACTATCCCCTCCACAGTCATAGTAAAAAACAAAAAGCCCCGCTCCTCTCCAAACTGGAAAGGAAACGGGGCAGGCTTTGCCTCACGTTGCTGTCTGATACTCCTAGTGTGACACAAGAGAAAGCTCACCGCAATAGGACCTTGTGCGGCCGTCTGTTGTTCCGTATTACTCAGTATTAATCCTCCGCATCAAGACTCGTTACTACTCGGAAACTACTCCTTGCTACTCCTTGCTTCTCCTTGCTACTTCTTGCTACTTCATACTACTCCTTACTACTCCTTACTACTCCTTACTACTCCTTACTACTCCTTACTACTCCTTACTACTCCTTACTACTTCATACTACTCCTTGCTACTTCTTGCTTCTCCTTGCTATTCCTTACTTCTCCTTGCAACTCCCCCCGTTGCTCATTAATCTTCATTTCTCTTAACTTTTTTCTATTTTCCGGATATGCCGGTTTTTGGGGCAAATAAGGGTATTTTTTGCCTTTATTTGCCCCGCAAGTTATAGGTCAGGCGGCCTTCAGTTGGCCGTCAGGGGCCCATGTTAGCGGCGACGTACCGTTAGCGGCAATACACCGGCTTAGCGGCAGTGCGCTGGCTTAGCGGCAGCGCACCTGAATGTCCAGCGGATACCGCCCGGCATTGCGGCCATACAGCGCCAATCCGCCTTCAGAGGCGGTCAGCTCCAGCCGGAAGCGGCGGCTGCGGTCCAACTGGGCGGCGATGCGCCCGGGTACTTTGATGCGGCATAGGTACCCGTACGAGCCGGCCTCGTCCAAGCGGTTGTCCACCCGCTGGTAATGCCAGGACAAGACGCCGCGGGCATCCGCAGGATCGTCGGGGAGATGCGCGCTTCCGACAGGTTCCCCGTCGATGCAAACCGTCACCACAGATTCATGGCGTTCTTCATCCGTCATGTAATAGGTGTTCGGGTTGTATTCAACGTCGGCGGGAGCCCCGTGCATGTAGCTGATCCCGTGATCGCGCGTTTTTGCGCCTTCGAGGTTGCGGGCGAGCACCCTTTTGGCGCCGGCTTCGAAGGCGATTTCGATGTCGCCGATCAGCGCCAGCTCCTCCCGCTCCGGCAGCCGCACCTCATACGCGAAAGCGCCTGCGCCCGCGCCGCTAACCTTCGCTCCTTGGATCGCCTCCCATTGCACCGCAAACGTCTGCTGCGCGTAGCTGCCCACCGGGACGCTCACCGTACGGATATCGCCGCCGATGGGCTCGGGAACGCTGCCATCGCCACGCACGTCGAACGCGACGAAGTTGCGCGACACCGTCTCGCCTCCCTCGGCGACCAGCCGCAGGGCCAGCACCGCAACGGCGTCCTGCTTCGGCATCGCAATCTCAAGCGGTGCCAGCTCCGCCACGCCGTAATCCTCCCAGGCGACGGCGCGCTCGCCGCGGTCCGCCACTACGCGAACGCCAAGGTCGTCGTACCACAGCTCCCAGGCGAGTTGGAGCGTGCGGCCGTGATGGCGGTCCGAATAGCTGGAGCGCAGCAGGGGCACGGACACCTTCGCCCCGGCGGCGACCGTTTGCGACGGAGGCGCGTCGATGACGATCCAGTCCGGCGCATGCAGGTCGGCGAGCGTCATGCCCGGCACGAAGTCGCTGTAGCCGAAATCTTTTTCCGTCCCGTCAAGCCGGTAGTAGCCGTTGAATTCGTTCGTCACGTCCCGGAATTCCGTGAACACGAACCCGCACATTTTGTCATGGCGGCGGAACTCGTTCAGCATGTAGTGGTAATGCCAAGCCAGATCGCTGTCCCCCGCGCTGTGCTCGATGCCCCATACGTTGCCGCATTCGCTGTTCATCAGCGGCGCATCCGTTTGCGTTCGCCCCCCGATATAGTTGAACGTCGATCCCGGATAGGTGTGGGCCACCACATGGCTGACATGCTCGCGCACCTTTTCATACCCGTTCACATAAAAATGCCACGTGTTCAAGTCCGTTTCAACATGGTCCCAGTTGCAGGCGGAATTGTCCTCCACAAGGCGCGTTGGGTCCATCTCTTTGGCCCAGCGATAAATCCCCTGCACCCATTCCTGAGTCTCGGGCAAATAATTCATGTTGCCGGATTCATCCCCGGTCAGACTGCCGGCCGCTTTCCCCGATTTCAAGCCCCACGTCTCGTTGAACATGATCCAGGAAAAAATCGACGGGTGATTATAATCGCGTTCAATCACTTCGCGCGCTTCGCTTTCGTAGGCCGTCCGCGCCGATTCGCCGGGCGCGCCCCAGAAGCAGGGCATATCCTGCATAATCAGCAGCCCCAGCTTATCCGCCCAATACAGCTTGCGCGGTTCTTCCGGCTTGATGTGGATCCGCGCAAAGTTAAGCCCGAGGCGCTTCATCAAGTAAATTTCGTCCCGCATCTCCTCGTCGGTCGGATAGGTGAAATACCCGGTCGGGTGAAAAGATTGGTCCAACGCGCCGTTCAGATAAATCGGCTTCCCGTTCAACGTGATCCAGCGGTAATCCCGCTGCCCGAAACGGGCGGTGCCGATTTCGCGAATGCCGAAATACGTGGCGACCGCGTCCTCCCCGGAGGCAGCCGTCAACCGCAGTTCCCCCTCGTACAGATGCGGCGTCTCCGGACTCCACAGCCGGGGTTCCGCCACCTGAAACGAGGAGCGGACCGTGTTCTCCCCGGCTGCCAGCGTCAGTTCCTCCGCGTGCTCAACGGCCCCGTCCTGAAACCGCAAGGCGAGCATGGCCGATGTGGTTTCCTTGGCAACGATGCGGGCCGTCACTTCCACCCGCCCGTCCAGAGACGTGCGGAACTTCGCGTCCCGCAGGTAGACGATCGGCCGCGCCTCCAACCAGACCGGCTGCCAGATGCCGCGGATCTCGCCGTATCCCTGCTTGCCGCGCGCCTGATCATCGCCGTCCGCATCTTCCGCGCGAACGAGAATCGTATTTTCCCCGCCCGTGTTCCAACATTCCGTCACCTCGAACTCAAAGTTGCCGTATCCGCCCCGGTGCGATCCGGCATGGATGCTGTTAACCCAAACATCGCACCGATAATCGACCGCGCCGAAATGAAGGAAAATCCGCGACCCGTCCGCTTCCGGCCGCCAGGCAACGGTCCGCCGATACCAGCCGATCCCCGCTTCGTTTTTGCCGATTCCGGACAGCGGGCTGGACCAGGAAAACGGCACCTCGATCCGTTCCGGAAAATCCTTGGCTTCTCCATCCTCCCAGGACGCACCGGCCCCTTCGCCGATCGGTTCGAACCGGAACGACCAGGTCCCGTTCAGATTCAGCCAATCCGTCCGCTGCCAATCCGGCCGGGGATGCTCCGGACGCGGAATCGCGGCCGTTTCCGCCGTTAACGTTTGATTTGTCATCAAGTTTGCACACCTTTCATTTTCAACTGGATCTTGCCTATTCGGATCATTTCGCCCCCATGATAGCACATATATTATATAATCACAATGTATATTATAAATTTACAATACATTGTTTTTGAGGTACACTGGCTACAGGTTTGATTCCGATACGGGGGTTGACTGAATTGAGGCAACCCATTTGAAGAAAGGAATATGAACATGAGTGAACTGTACCGTCAGGACCCCCTGCGTTATCCGGCCTCCCGGATTCTCGACGTGGCCAAAGCGCTGTCCGGGGACGTCCGCGTCCGCATTCTTGAAGCGTTGGGGCGGCAGCCGATGAGCATCAGCCAGTTGGCCGAAGCGCTTGGCGTCGCTCAGCCGACTATTTCCATCAATGTACAGATTCTGGAGCAGGCCGAACTGGTCGTCTCCGCCCCCGGCGCCAACCGGGAGAAAATCTGCTCGGTTACCTGCCGCTCCATTCTCCTGGAGCTCCCGACCCAGCCGGGAGAAGGGCTCCACCCTGTCGAGGAAATTCACATGCCCATCGGCATGTATTCCATCTGCTCCGTGAGCCCGCCCTGCGGCATGGTCGGGCGCGACGCGAGCCCGATCGGGTCCCCGGATGATCCGCGGGCGTTTTATAGGCCGGAGCGAACCGAAGCGGCGCTGCTCTGGTTCGCCGAGGCGGGCTACGTCGAATATTACTTCGCCAACCCGCTGCCGCCGAGCGTCGAACTGGAGGAGCTCTGCATTCGGGCGGAGGTGTGTTCCGAAGCCCCGGGGTTCCGGGAAGACTGGCCGTCCGACATTACGGTCAGCGTGAACGGCTTGCCGGTCGGCACTTGGACGAGCCCCGGCGATTTCGGTGAGCGCCAAGGCAAGCTGACGCCCGACAAGTGGAAGGGCGGCACTCAATACGGGCAGCTTACCGAATGGCGCGTAACTCGGGAAGGCAGCTTCGTGAATGGCGTGGCCGCCGAGCCTACCGCGATCGCCGGGCTGAGCTTGGCGTTCGACAAGCCGATCCGCGTCCGCTTTGAGGTCCGTGAGGATGCCGCCAATCCGCGCGGGCTCAACCTGTTCGGCAGCGGCTTTGGTGATTATCCCCAGGACATCGTGCTGTCTTTCACCCGCCGCTCCTGATCGTATTTCAATCACACAAAACCCCTGCTCTGATGATCGGAGCAGGGGTTTTGTGTTAGGTAATCTTACATAAATGAAGAAAATGACGAAAAAAACCAGAGGAACCTCTTTACGAAACCCAAAACTTGGATTATGATGCCAAAGGTATGGTACCTTTTATTACATCGATTCCGAAGCATCGTGATAAACGCGCGGTACTCTTGACCCGATCAAACAAACAACTTCATAGTTGATCGTATCCATCCATCCGGCCACTTCGTCGATCGAGATCGCAGCCTCCGCCGGAGTCCCTCCGAAGAGGACGACCTCATCGCCCGCGCGGACGCCTTCCACCCTCGTCACGTCCAGCATCGCCTGATCCATGCAGATCCGGCCGATGATCGGGACCCGCTGCCGATGCACCAATGCGCAGCCGCGATTGGACAACGCCCGCGACAGGCCGTCGGCATACCCGATCGGGATGGTGGCGATGATCCGTTCCGATGCCGCGCGGTACGTCCGGCCGTAGCTGACGGTGCGGCCCGGCTCGATCACCTGGAGCGAGGCGATCTTCGTCTTCAGTTGCATCGCCTGTCGCAGCGGGTATTCCGGCAGCCGCAGCAGAGCGGATGGATATAATCCGTACAATGCGATCCCTACCCGGATCATGTCGAGATGCATCTGCGGAAAACGCATCGCCGCCGCGCTGTTGCAGCAATGTTTGATCGGGATGTGCAGGCCGCGATTTTCCAGCGCATCAACGCATTCACCGAACCGGGTGAATTGCTCCCGGGTGAACGACGGGTCGGGACCGTCCGCATCGGCAAAATGCGTGAACAACCCCTCCAGCACGACATAAGGCGCGGCGGCCTTGGCTTGTTCGGCCATCCCGATCACCGCCTCGACGGAGGGCAAGCCGATCCGGGTCATCCCGGTTTCGTATTTCAAATGAATGCGAGCCTCGCGCCGTTGCTTTTTCGCACAAGCGATCGCCTCCCGCAGTACGTCTTCGGTATAAACCGTTAGGGTTATTCCGTGCCGGACGGCCATTTCCACCCCGCGCGGTGGCGTATAGCCGAGCACAAGAATAGGCTGTGATAAGCCGGCTGCCCGTAATTGCAGCGCTTCATCGACGAGGGCAACGCCCAGGTAGTCGGCGCCGGCGCGAATCGCCGCTTGCGCCGCCTGTACGGCTCCGTGCCCGTACCCGTTCGCTTTGACCACGGCCATTACCCGGCAGCCCTCGGCGGCCTGCTTGCGGAACAGGCCCGCATTATGGGCGATCGCGTCCAGCGAGATGTCCGCCCAGGTCTCGCGGTACCCGATGGATGAGAATTCCCTCGTTTGCGTTGTCGTCATCGCGTCTAACCTCTTTCCGTGATCGATTTTGATTTTGGAACTAAGTATATAACGGCCGATCCGGCCGGGGTTTGTCTTTCTTCACCTAAAAATGCGCAACATTCTTGTGCAGCCGCACAACATCTGTATCGGAGGTGCCCCTATGCGAGAAGATCAAGACGATCCGTTCGAACCTTACTCCGACAATCTGGAACTGCTGGCGGAAAAAATCAGCGACGTGCTGGGGCGTCCGGTCACGATCGAAGACGCCAATCACCGGCTGGTCGCCTACAGCTCGCATGTACCGGAGACCGACGCGGCGCGGCTGGCCACCATCGTCGGCCGCCGCGTGCCCGATCAGGTCATCGGCAGCCTGTGGCGGGACGGCGTCATCCCCCGCCTGCTGGAGAGCGAAACGCCGATCCGCATCGCCGCGATCCGCGAGGTGGGGCTGAGCGAACGGGTCGCGACCGCGATCCGGTCGGGCACCCGGGTTGTCGGATTCATTTGGGTGCTGGAGACCGATAGGCCTTTTTCAGACCGGGAAATGACCTTATTAATGAAAGCTGCGCGAGCTGTCCGCACGAAAATGGCACAATGGCAGCTCCAGCGCCATAAAGAAGACGAGGCGCATCGGGATTTTTTCTGGCAGTTGCTGACGGGTCACCTCCATGGCGAACCCGCGATCCGCGAACAGGCGAACCGCATCGGACTGCCGCTCCCTGCTTCTTTTCACGTGGTCGTGCTGCAGTTTGCCGCCGAGGTGAAAGAAACGTGGCAGCGGCAGGCGCTGGAGAAATTCGCCTCCGTCTGCAGCTACAGCCGGATCGTGCTGCGCGCCGTCGATAAGAACCAGCTGATCCTGCTGTGCGCCCCGGTCGTGCCGGATACGACGGTGGGGATGGCCGGCCAGCTCCTGCTTCTCCAGCGGAACTTGCGCTCCTTTTTCAAAACCGATTATGACGAGCTGGCCAGCGGTTGCCTCTATACCGAATACGGTCGGCTGGAGGACAGCTACCGCGAAGCTTTGCTCCTGCTTCAGGTAAAACGTCAGTTTCCTTCGGAAACGGGCGATCTGGTAATGTACGGCGATCTCGGCTACTACCGCTATCTGCCGCTCATCTGGCAGGAGATGCGGAAGCACGGCAGCGTTAACAGCCAACTGGCCAGGCTGCGGGCGTACGATCTGGAGCACCACAGCGAGTTGCTGCATACGTTGGAGGTCTTTTTGACCCATGACAGCAATGCCAAGACGGCCGCCGATGCGCTGCACATTCACGCGAATACCCTGAATTACCGGCTGAAGCGAATCGCCGAGATCGGCCGGATTGACCTGGCCAGTATGGAGCAGAAAGTCACGTTGTACCTGGACCTGAAAGCCGAGCGTTTCGGCAGCCGCCGCGATTTGTGAAATTTCACAAACGCGGTCTTTTATTTTCTTCGAACTCCACAAACAAAACCTGCCGTTCCTGTCCTATACTGATGTCAAATCTATTGACAGGTTCGGCCGATTTCTGGACAAAATAGGCTTTATGTCGGAATTCGCGTCAGCTAAATTGACGAAGGAGGAAGCTTTATGATCGTAGGAGTCCCTAAAGAAATCAAAAACAATGAAAACCGGGTGGCCCTGACCCCTTCGGGCGCCTACTCCCTGGTCAATGCAGGGCATCAAGTGTGGATGGAGACCCAGGCGGGAGCCGGCAGCGGCTTCGAGGATTTGGAATATACGGCCGCCGGGGCCAAAGTGGTTGGCAGCGCCGCAGAGGCGTGGTCGGCGGACCTGGTGATGAAGGTCAAGGAACCGCAGCTGTCGGAGTATAGCTTTTTTCGCCAAGGTCTGATCCTGTTTACGTATTTGCATTTGGCACCGGAACCGGAGCTGACTCAAGCGTTAAAAGACCAAGGCGTAACCGCCATCGCGTACGAAACGGTCGAAGTGAACCAAACGCTGCCGCTGTTGACGCCGATGAGCGAGGTTGCCGGGCGGATGTCCGTGCAGATTGGCGCGCAGTTTCTGGAGAAACCGCACGGCGGCAAAGGCATCCTGCTCGGCGGCGTGCCCGGCGTCAAGCGCGGCAAGGTGACGATCATCGGCGGGGGCGTCGTCGGAACGAATGCCGCCCGCGTGGCGATCGGCCTGGGCGCCGACGTGACGATCCTCGATCTGAACGCGGATCGCCTGCGGCAGTTGGAAGACATCTTCGGCGCAAGCGTGCAGACGCTGATGTCCAATCCGCAGCACATCGCCGAGGCGGTCGGGGAATCCGACCTGGTCATCGGCGCGGTGCTGATCCCCGGCGCCAAAGCGCCGAAGCTGGTCAAGGAAAGCATGGTCAAGGCGATGCGCCCCGGCTCGGTCGTCGTGGACGTGGCCATCGACCAAGGCGGCATCTTCGAGACGGTGGACCGGATCACCACCCACTCCGATCCGACTTATGTGAAGCATGGCGTCGTCCATTACGCCGTCGCGAATATGCCTGGCGCGGTGCCGCGCACCTCCACGCTGGCGCTGGCCAACGCGACGCTGCCCTACGCGCTGGAGATCGCCTCAAAGGGCCTTTACACGGCGCTTAGTGAGCGGGCGGCCCTGCGCAAGGGAGTTAACATCGCCGGCGGTGCGGTCACGTACGCCTCCGTCGCCCGGGACCTGCACTACGAGTACGTCCCCGTCGAGCAAGCGCTGGATTTGGAGCCGGCTCGCGGCCTCGCCAATTAGGCGAGCCGATCCATAGTAATGCACCGCCCCGCCTTTGCGGGTCCGCATGGGCGGTTCCCTCTACGGGTCTGCATGTACGGGCCGCCTCTTGCGGTTCCCGCTGGAGGTCCGCATATGCAGGTCCCCTTCTGCAGTTCCCTCTGCAGGTCCGCATATGCAGGTCCCCTTCTGCAGTTCCCGCTGGAGGTCCGCATATGCAGGTCCCCTTCTGCAGTTCCCTCTGCAGGTCCGCATATGCAGGTCCCCTTCTGCAGTTCCCTCTGCAGGTCCGCATATGCAGGTCCCCTTCTGCAGTTCCCTCTGCGGGTCTGCATATGCAGGTCCCCTTCTGCAGTTCCCTCTGCAGGTCCGCATATGCGGACCTCTTTTTTTGTGCCGCCTGCCGCCGGTGCTGCTGTGGTGACTAGGTTCAAGTTCCGCCCGAGCATACGCATGGAGTACCCGGACTCGTTATAGTAACTTTGCCGTTTTCCGCGCATAACGAATCCCGTTCCGCTTCATCCTCGTTGTCCGGAATCAGACACTTATCTGCTCACGTGCAGCTCGCCTTAATTGGGGAACGTAGAAAATTGTTGTATTTCATGCAACATTTTCCCGCGAAATTAGCCGTCATGGGCACAATTGTTGAGTTCTGTGCAACATTTTTGAGGCTTAAAGCCTCAGAGTCCGTAAATTGTTGTACAAAATGCAACAATCTGCCGCTTGTGGTGGGGAAGCAGCCCAAAATGCTGCACAAAATGCAACATTTCGGTCTGGCATCCCATCGCCGACAGCTCCAGCCGACCTCCTTCCTCCATCTTCGTGAGCCTGGCGGCCCCTCTATCCGCGGCCCCTTCTCGGTTCGACCGTTCCGGCGCCCCGGCTTCGCGGAGCGCGCTACTCCTGCGCGGCCAGCACCACGCGGCCGGCTTCGCTTACGCCGTCTCTTACGCCGTCCCTTGCGTCGTCCCTTACGCCGTCCCTCGAGCCGCCCCTCGCGCCGTCCCTCGCGCCGTCCCCGCGCCGCGCAGCCAGCGACAGCTCGATGATCCGGTCGAGCAGGTCGCTGTAACTCATGCCTGCCGCCGCGGCGCTGCGCGGCAGCAGGCTGTTCGCCGTCATCCCCGGCAACGTGTTGACCTCAAGCACGTAAGGGACTCCCTCCTTGAGGATCATATCGACCCGCGCGTAGACGCAGCATTGGAGCAGACGGTAGCAGGCCAGCGCCGCCCCCCGTACCCGCGCCTCCACATCGGGCGGCAGCGTGATCGGGCGCTCCTCCGCCCCGCCGTCGCTGTATTTGGCCTCGTAGTCGAACCACTCCGCCCCGTTCGACCGAATGCCCAGCACCGGCAGCAGCTCCCCGCCCAGGATCGCACACGTGATCTCCTGGCCGGAGACCATCGACTCGACGACCACGGACACGTCCCAGCGGAACGCCTCCGCAAGCGCCTCGCGCAACCATTCGGGCCGGTCGACACGCTGCACCCCGATGCTCGAGCCTCCTGCATTGGGCTTGACGAACAGCGGATACGCCAGCCCCGTTACCTCGGTTTCCCAAGTTCCATCAACGAACATGGCCTGATCCAGATATACACCGTCCGGCGTCGGAACCCCCTCGGCCCGCAGCAGCCGCTTCGTCAGGTTCTTATCCATGCACAAGCTGCTGCTCAACACGCCGCTGCCCGAATACGGGATGCCCAGCGTCTCCAGTACCCCTTGCACCGTGCCGTCCTCGCCGAACGCGCCGTGCAGCGCAAGCAGAGCGAAATCGAGGCCCCGCACCTGGTCGATCAGCTCTTCCCTCTTCGTCACGTCAATCGGCACCACTTCGTATTTGCTCCGATCCAGCCGGCTCACGATTTCCTTGCCCGTCATTAGCGACACCTCGCGCTCCGAGGAGTCACCGCCCATAATCACGCCCACCTTCATCCGATTCCTCTCCTTCAACCCTTATTTAAATTCAAGTTTAAATTCAAACCGCCCTCCAACCATCCGCGGCTAACGCTTATCCGCTAGCAGCATCGCCGCCATCTCGCCAATGACGCGAATCCCCTGCTCGATGTCCTGCTCGGGCACGCGCGAGAATCCGATGCGCATCGTGTTCCGTCCCCCGCCGTCGACGAAGAACATATCCCCCGGTGTAAAGAATACGCCCTGCTCCGCGCAACGCTCGAGCAGCTTCGCCGTATCGAAGCCCTTCGGGAACTCCAGGAACAGATGCAGCCCCCCGCCGCCCGACAACCGGGCATCCGGCACATAACGTTCGCAGCAGGCCTTCGTCCATTCGTACTTCCGGCGATATTCGGCTCGGGCTCGCTTCAGATACTTCTCCAGGTTGCCGTTCAGCAAATATTGATACAACAGCGACTGATCCAGCGTTGACGTATGAATGCTGCGCGCCCGCTTGACGCTCTCCAGCACCTCGATCAGCTCCCGGTCCGCCAGCACCCAGCCAACGCGAATGCCCGGGAACAACACCTTCGAGAAGCTTCCCAGGTACACCACTCCGTTCCCCTGCCCCGCCATCGCAATCAACGGGGCGACGTGGGAACCGGAATACCGGAGTTCCTCATTGAATCCATCCTCGATAACCGGTACCCGGTAGCGGCCAAGCAGCTCCAGCAAAGCCAGACGTTTCTCGGCGGACGTCACGATGCCGGTCGGATTATGATAGGAGGGCACCAGAAATGCCCCGTCAAACGACTGCTCCTTAAGCGCATGCTCCAATGCGGCTAAGTCCAGGCCATCCGGTTCCATCGGAATGCCGGTGATCTCGAACCCGTGCCGCCGCAGGTTTTTGATCGCGGTCTGGTGCGTCGGATTTTCGCACAACATCCTCCCGCCCATACTGCCGCCATCGGGGCCAATGGCCGACAGCACGATGTCCAACCCTTCCGTAAACCCGCTGGTGATCAGCATATCCTTGCCCGTCAGATCGACGCCTTTGCGTTCCATATATTTGAGCAAGAACTCAATTAGCGGTTTATACCCTCTGGCGTAACCATAGTTCAATAGAACGCGGCCCTCCACCGCCATCCGATCCAAAAATGCACGCTTCACGTTCTCCAAATCAAACAGCTGCTCATCAGGGGCGATGCTCGTAAACCAAATCTTGCCTTGGCCCGCCTGCAGGCCGGGCCGATCGCGTTTCATATGGTCGAGCTCTACGGACAGCCGGGCTTGCCGATTCATCCGCTCGCGCCAATCCATCCGCCAGGTCGGGATCGTATGCGCCCCCGGCGCTGACACCTCGGCGACGAAGTTTCCTTTACCTGTGACGGCATAAGCGAGCCCCTCATCATTCAAAGCCTCGTAAGCGGCGATGATGCTGCCCCGGCTGACGCCCAGCAGCTCCGCCAGCTCTCGCGTTGAGGGAAGCCGTTGCCCGGCCTGTAGAGCCCCTTGCATCATCAGCCGCTTGATATAATTTTTCACCTGCACATAAACCGGCGTCTCGGCCGCGAGCTTAAACTCATTAAACATCCTGTATCGCCCCCATCCTCATGATGGCATATTCCAGGCCAAAAATAAAAGAACCACCCTCCCGCGTTTTTCGGAAGAAGGTGGTTCTCGTCTTCTCGGGCTCCTGCCCGCTTACACCATCACTTTGCAAATATCGTTCGTAAACTCAACCGGGTCGGTGACCGGCAGCCCTTCGATCAGCAGCGCCTGATTGTAGAGCAGGTTCGTGTACAAGGCCAACTTCTCCTTATCGCTGTCGTAAGCCTTCTTCAGGGACTGGAATACCTCATGGTTCACATTGAGCTCCAGCACCTTGTCCGCCTTAACCGACTGGCCGTCCGCACCTGGCATCGAATTCAGCACCTTCTCCATCTCGATCGTCAGCTCGCCTTCCGTCGACAGGCAGACCGGATGGGATTTCAGGCGCTTGGACGCCTTGACTTCCTTCACCTTGCCCGCAAGCAGGTTCTTCATCGCAGCGAACAGTTCCTTGTTCTCATCCGCATCGGCCTTCTCTTCAGAGGCCTCGGCTTCGATCCCCAGATCGCCGCTCGACACCGACTTGAATTCCTTGTCCTTGTATTTCAGGATCATTTTGATCGCGAATTCGTCAATATCGTCGGTGAAATACAGGATTTCATACCCTTTGTCCAACACCAGCTCGGTTTGCGGCAGCTTCTCCAGCCGTTCCACCGATTCGCCGGCAGCATAGTAAATATACTTCTGATCTTCCGGCATCCGAGAGACGTATTCATCCAGCGTAACGAGCTTCTTCTCCTTGGACGAAGTGAACAGCAGCAGATCCTGCAGCACGTCCTTGTTCATGCCGTAGTCGTTGTAAACGCCGAACTTCAGTTGGCGGCCAAACGAGGCGTAGAACTTCTCGTAGTTCTCGCGGTCGTCCTTAAGCAGCGTCTGCAGCTGGCTCTTGATCTTGCTCTGGATATTCTTCGCGATCGCCTTCAATTGACGGTCATGCTGCAGCATTTCCCGCGAAATGTTGAGCGAGAGATCCTCGGAATCCACCATCCCTTTGACGAAGCTGAAATAGTCCGGCAGCAAATCGGCGCATTTGTTCATGATCAGCACGCCGTTCGAATACAGCTCCAGCCCTTTCTCATATTCCTTGGTGTAATAGTCAAACGGCGTTTTCTCGGGGATGTACAGAATCGCATTGTACACGACCGCCCCATCCGCCTTGATGTGGATATGCGAAACCGGTTTGTCGAACCCGTAGCGTTTTTCCATGTAAAAGTTTTCGTAATCCTCGTCCGTCAGCTCGGACTTGTTTTTGCGCCAGATCGGCACCATGCTGTTGATGGTTTGCTCTTCCGTATACGACTCGTATTCCCCTTCGCTGCCTTCCTTCGGCCGGCTGCTTGTGACGTCCATCTTGATCGGATAACGAATGAAATCGGAATATTTCTTAATAATCGATTTCAACCGGTACTCCTCAAGGAATTCGTCATATTGATCGTCTTCGGTGTTCGCTTTGATCTGCAAAATAATCTCCGTGCCGACCTCCGCTTTCTCGCACGGCTCTACCGTATACCCGTCAGCGCCCTTGGACTCCCACTTGTAGGCTTCATCCGAGCCCAGCGCCCGGCTGAGGACGGTCACCTTATCCGCGACCATAAACGCAGAGTAGAAACCGACCCCAAACTGTCCGATGATGTTATGCCCATCCTTCAGCTCAGTTTCGTTCTTGAACGCAAACGAACCGCTGTTGGCGATAATGCCAAGGTTATTTTCCAGCTCATCCTTCGTCATGCCGATGCCGGTATCGGAGATCGTCAAGGTGCGGGCCTCTTTGTCCGCCTTGATCTTGATGAAATAATCATCCTTGTTAAATACCAGCTGGTCATCGGTTAACGCCCGATAATAAATTTTATCGATGGCATCGCTGGCGTTCGAGATCAGCTCGCGCAGGAAAATTTCCCGCTGCGTATAAATCGAGTTGATCATCATTTCCAGCAATCTTTTCGATTCGGCTTTAAACTGCTTTTTCGCCATGAAACCTGTCTCCTTTCACCGCTTGAAATCCTTGTCTAACAATATATTAGCACTCTGAAGGACAGAGTGCTAATTCCTATTTTTTAGTTTATCGATCCTCCCATCGAGTGTCAATACGTTCTATGGGGAGATCGGCGTATATCCCGTTTGCTCTACTAAATACTGACCCTGCGGGGATAAAATCCACTCGATCAACTGCTCCACGTTCGGGTTGTCGCTGCCCGCCGTCACCGCGTAAAACTCCGCCGCAAACGGGTATTCGCCGCTGGCGATCGTCGATCGTTCCGGTTTCACCCCGTCGATGTCCAGCAGGCGGATATTTCCGTTCCTGACCATCTCGGTAGCATAGAAGAGGAAGGAGTAACCCAGCGCGTTTTTGTAATTACGATAATCTGCGGTCCGCGATATAATGCCGCCCATCCCGGTAGCGACATCTTCCTTCGGGGGTTCAGCCAGCCCCAGACCGTCCATGACTCGCTCCAGCATCGTCTGACTGCCGCTGTCCTCCGGACGCTGGAACGCACGAATGCGCTCATTGCCGCCGCCCACCTCACTCCAGCGCGTGATTTCCCCCGAGTAGATGCTGCGGATCTGCTCCGTTGTCAGCCCGGTCACCGGATTCGACGCATTGACGAAGAAGACGAATGCCTCGCGCCCGATCGGCGTGAACTTCAGCTCCTTGCCTTGCTTGCGAGCGGCGGCCTTTTGCCCTTCTGACGGGGCAGCGACGAAGATAATGTCCGCCTGACCTTCAATCAGGTTCTTGTAAGCCACGGGCGTCGTATTCACCATGACCTCACTTTGATAAAGGTCATATTCCTGACGCGGATATACCGCCTGCGCAAACGCGGCGTAAAGCGGATAAAGGGCCGTTGCCCCGTCAAGCCGCGGGAGCTCCTTCAGGAACGTCAATTCCGATGGTTCCGGCAGCACCGCCAGCTTGCCCGTATCTCCAAACGGCTGATACGGTTCCATATTCACCTCCTGGTCGCTTACGACGGGAATCCGGTTACGATAGGCCTCCCGAGTCTCGTAAGCCGCCGTCGTTAACCCTCCCAGAATGACGACGACAAGAAGCGTCATATACAACTTGCGCCGGTGACGTCTTGGCAAGAACAGGAACAGGGCAAGAAAGACGACCCCTGCGGCCGATACCGCCAATACCAAGGGCGCATAGAAAATCGCCCCGCCCGACAAGGAGACGATCACACCGGCAAAAAAACCAACAACCAAAATCACTCCGGATAATAGGAGGTACAATATGATTTTCACCGCAAGCTCTCCGCCTCGTTTGCTCATGCTTCAATCCTCCCCCTTTCCTCTTCATTTCGGGTATAAATCGGCAAACTGATCGTAAACCTCGTCCCTGCTCCAGGTTCACTTTGTACGTTCACTGTACCGCCGAACGAGAGGATGGCCTGATAGGAGAAGGTCATACCTAGCCCCGTTCCCGAAGATTTGGTGGAAAAATAGATCGAACCCAGCCGTTTGGCCTGCTCCTCGGTCATGCCGACCCCGTTATCCTGGATCGTTAACGTAACCTTCCGCGCAGCCATCTGCAGTCGTAAAGTGACCTTGCCCCGGACATGCGGCACTTCAGCGCAGGCTTCCACCGCATTCTTAATGAAATTCACAAGCACCTGCTTCATTTTATCGGGATTGGCGAGTATCCATACCGGCTCCGGCGGGTGGCTGATTTCGAGCAGCACGTTATGCATGTTGGCATACGGGCTCATGACATCTTTGGTAATCCGCAGCAGTTCCTCGAGATCGGTGGGCTCCTGCTTATCCCCGATCGGCTTGGAGATGGCCAGATACTCGGACAGAATGTATTCCGTCCGGGCGATCTCGCTCATACAAATTTCAATGTAGCGTTCAATTCGCCCCCGATCCGCAGCCCCATCGCGAATCAGCGTAAGGAATCCCTTGACCGCGGTCAACGGATTCCGCACCTCATGAACCAGCGAAGCCGCAACATGACTGATCGCCCGCACCCGCTCGTTTTGACCATAACTGATGAACAGCTCCTTATCCGTGACCGCCTTTCGAAACAAAGTAATCAGCAACCAGCAGCCAACCAGATTTTGCATCGGAATAACCACCAGATGAAAGCTTAAATTACGGATGACCGATTCCGGATTTTCCAGATACACGATGAGAAGCGGCGTCACAGAGAAAAACACCCCCGCCAGCAATAAAAGCAGCGACTTCCGTTCAGACTTCCGGTAGATCCGGTACAGCAAATACGAACCCGGAAACGTCACCAGCATGATCATCATTGCACTGAACGTCCCGTCGCCCCCAATATATAAACGGTATAAAAGAAATTCCGCCAAGAGGGCGAACGCGGTCTGCAACCCGCCAAAAATCATGCCGAAAAACATGATGGTATACCTAATATCATAAAAATAGCCATCAACCACACTGGTCCCAAAAGTCATCGATAGAAACAAGCAAAGCATACTGGTAAATACAATAAATTTCTGCGTGTAGTTCCGGGATTGATCGCGGTAGTATACGCTAAACATGACGAACGGCATATGGGCAAAAAACAGCTGAAGAATAATATCCTTAAGAATGGTCATGTGCGCTCACCCTTCATCGGCTGATTGGGTTACACCCTGTTATGTATTATCCTTTAATTCCATATTTCACCCTCTAAACCCTTTTTCTCCGGCAATAAAACGTGGAATGCGGAGCGTCTTTGGCATGCCTGCTTGTTCCGGCGCATAGGCTGTAGAAGCAGGACTAGCCTGCCAATCTATCTTCTTTGAAGGATGATTCTTGTGTCGTTGAAACGCTCCCCGCACCGGGCTTATTTTCTGCGCCGTTTGTGGCAAAAGAGCTCCCATATCTTCGCCGGCTCCCTGATCCAGGGGTTTGCCATGGGCGTATTTCTATTTCCCCATTCGATTCCTTCCGGCGGCGGTGCAGGCATCGCCGTGCTGCTGAACTACTGGTTCGGGCTGCCCATGAGCTTCGGGTTATGGCTGACCAACATTTCTTTTCTCCTGTTTGCTGTCCACTATCTGGGGCGGATCAGCGCGATCGGTACAATTATGGTGATTACGGTAACCTCCGTTTCCGTCAACTATTTCGAAGTGTACATTCATACCCCCTTTGCCAGCGTATGGGTCAACCTGCTCGCCGGCTCCCTGTTTCTCGGCATCGGAATATCAATCCTGTTTAGGGAACGGGTGACAAACGGCGGAATCGGCTTCGTGGCGCTCGCCATCGCCAAGCGGAAGCACTTTAACCCCGGCTCTGCGTTGTTTTGGATGAACGGCGGAATCTTCCTCCTTACAGCGATTGTTATCGACTGGAAAATCATCATCCAAGCCCTGCTCTGCCAATGGCTGTCCACCCGGATCGTCAAGTGGCTGCATACCCCTTCGGTTCTTGGGAAACGCCCGTTGTACCTTCTGGCCTGGCGGAAGAAATAAGCTAGCTCTCGGCCCCTTCCCCGCCCGCCTTTGCACGATTATCCCCTTCGCTCAGGGGCCCCTCATAGGTGTGGGATAATCAAAAAATTCAATAAATGACTTGAAAAGAGAACGTTTGTTTGGTATAATTTAGCAAGAGTCGAACATATGTTCGAGATCTTTTCGGGAGGGAAGAACTATGGCGGCAGTTACGGAATCGATTCTTCAACCATTCGGCGGACGTTATTCTAGCGAGGAGGAATGCATGGAGGCGTTGATTGCGATGAAGTGGCCAAACGGCTTTGTCTGCCCGCGTTGCGCTTATACGCGTTGCAGCCGTGTGACTTCCCGGCGACTCCCCTTGTTCGAGTGCGGTAAATGCTCACATCAAACTTCGGCTTTGGTCGGCACAATTTTTGAAGGAACGCATCTGCCTCTATTGAAGTGGTTTCAGGCGCTGGAGCTGTTCCTACTTCCTGATGGCATCTCGGCGACGCGGCTGTGCCAGGTGATCCGGGTCACCTACAAGACCGCATGGCTGGTGCTGCACAAAATTCGCCATGCCATTGGGGAAACGGATGCACGGGAGCTGTTAATCGGAGAGGTGAAGGTGAACAGCGATCAGTATAGGTTCGATCCGTCCAGGGGATATTTTTCGGATCCCTATGCCTTAACGGTTGTGGCGGGATGCGCGGTAACGGAAACGGGCGAGCCGGAGCAGGTCAAAATTCGTTTGGTGCCGCAGGATAGAGGGGACAGAAGAAGGGCGAGCCGCCGCGACCTTGCCGAGTTCGTCACCAATCATGTGGAGGTGTGCACATCTGAAGTGCAATTGTTTCCTCTGGCCTATCGGCTGTATTTGCCTTTGCGGAAAGTGGTGAGAGAGGCACGGAAATCACTGACGAGTACCTATGTAGCCTTGGGACAGAAGTATCTTCAGGCGTACCTGAACGAGTACACCGTGCGCCGGCGTCTGCACCTGTCTGGGGCGCAAGAGACGATGCACCGGAAATTGCTGCACATGTGTGTGGCGACTCCGACGATCCCTTACCCCCACCTGGTCGCATGCCAACCGAATAACCCCTTTTCGCTTGCAGCCTAAGAGTAAGGATTCGTGTTCGCAGGGGGGAAGTTTGCTGACCAACATAATTACTCCATAACCAATCTAACAATCGAGATCTATCATCCAGTTGCTTCGTTCTCCTACGAGTTTGGCTCTTGCTCTTAACCTAACCTGATCCATCGGGATAATCACGCAAAGCCGCCGGATGGTATGCAAAGATGCCGGATGGCACGGTATTGACCTGCTTTGCAGGATGCGAGGAACATCCGCCCTTTCCAGCAAAGGTTTGCCCCAGGCGTCGTTCGGATGCTCCGCGACTTTGACGAATCCCGTATCCCGCCTTGGTATACATGCCGATAGCTTGCTGCTGATCTTCCGTGGTTTCCAGGAACACCCCCAAGGATGGATGGTCTCTCGATCGTTAACGGGAATCTTCCGCCGCTGTTTCCTCTTCATCAAACGCGCTCAGAGCGATGGGCAGAGCCTGCAGCACAGCCATTCCGGCCGCCGGAAGAGCCAGTAAAATACTGCCGATCACTTCTTCCCTCGACGCGCCGGATTGCTTGGCCTGAAGCACGTGGAACGGGATGCCGCTATGCAGCCGAGCCGTCGCTAATACGGACAAATAGGCGAGCGCTTGGGTTTTGGCATCCAGCGGGTTCGCCGCCCCCATCGCTACCGCCATATTCTGCCACTCGGCGTACTGCTCGGGCGCTTCTTGGGCAAACGTCATGTACGAATCACTTACTTGCACCGTATACTCCTCCTATTTTAACGATTCAAAAAAGCCTTTAAGCTCCCGTTTAGTCTCATCGGATAACTGATTTTTGCGGACGCCGCGAACGGCCCCCTCCAAATCATAGAGCATATGCAAGCAAACCCCGGGATCCAGCAGCTTCAATCTCATAAAAGCTTCGCGGCTGCCCATTTCCGCCAATTGCTCCGGCGTTTCCACGCCGACTTGCCTCAGCTTGCGCGCGGCGACCGTACCGATGTTAGGGAGCTTGTCCAGTTCGTCCATCGCGCTCCCCTATCCTTCCCGCAGTTGATCGCGCCAGGCCGGAAGCCGCGACATCATGCTGCGGGCGGCGGACTTGGCCGCGCTCCCGTCAAGGCCTTGCGTCCGGACAATAAAAGCGGTCATGGAGTCCAGCTTCTCCTCAAGCGACTGCATCGAGCCGTCCGGCCGAGAGCAATGCACGCAATAATCTTTGCTCGTGTCGCCCATGGCGTATTCACCCGGCTCCTGCAGCGGCATGCCGCAGGCAATGCAAGTTTTCATGTTCAACGCTCCTTCGTCATCATGGATTTTACTTTGCGAGCAAGCTTAAATAATGCTCCAGCAGTTCCTCCCCGCAACGCTCCAGTACGGAGCCCTCCGGGGCAAAAAGATCATCGTTGGCCAGGTAATAATGAAGCAATCCGACCCAGGTGTTGAACAGCAAATGCAGCGGCACCGGCCGGATCGTGCCGGCCTCCATCTCCCGTACGGCAGCCTCGCAAAGATGATGGGAGACGACCGATTGAATCGCGGTCAAGACATACCGCGCACCGTCCGGCAGCAGCCGGCTTTCCTTGACCAGCCGGGCGTAGAAGGGCTCCGCTTCTCGAAGCCCGGCCAAATGGGCTTGCAGCACTTCGCGCAAGCTGCCCCCTCGGTAAGCAAGCTCATGCAGCCTGACGGTCACCCGTGCGCCAAACTCCCCGATGACCGCGTCCAACAGCGCCTCCTGTGTGGCGAAGTGGGCAAACACGGTCCCGTGCGATACGCCCGCCTCCCGGGCGACATCCGCAGTCCGGGTCGCCAGCAGCCCGTTCCGGGCATACAGCGACAGCGCCGTTTCAATCAGCCGCAACCGCGTTTGCTCTTTTTGCTGCTGCCGTTGCGTCCTGGCCGGCTGCCCGTTGTCCTCGCGTATCAAGGCGGCGCCTTCACCGGGCTCGGTCCTTTTCTTTGAATCGGTTAGTTTGTTCATTCGCCGCCTTCTCCCTTTCCCTCGTCTCGCAACCCGACTTCATTCTCCGGATTGCAAAACTAATTTCATTCCATTGAGTTATTACTCAATGACTGTATACTCAATATAATTTCAAAGCCGTTGATTGTCAACACCTTGCCAACCCACATTCCTATTGTAGCGGGTTGCTGGGCGGCTTGCTGAGCGGCTTGGCGTCTGCCTCTACTTCTTATCCACCTGAAGCAGCGTAATGCTCTTGACTGTGAATGTATCCCTCAGTTTGTCCTCGGGAATCACGTTCAGCTTGACGAGTCCGGCTACCTTCTGGGCATCCGTCTTGGAAATCAGCCGCCACACGCCGGGATCGGGGAGCGCTTCGTAAAGCTTATGGTCATCATATTCTTTCCGTTCCTGATGGATGGTTCTTACCCGGTAGCCCTCCACGTCCAGCTCGGAAATGCCCTGTTCCCTAAGATGTTCCAAAATATCTTCGCGCAAAGCAGCTAACTCCTGCTCCGTTTCTTTCTGCATCTGCTTCAGTTCGTGATAACGACGCACCTTCTGTTCCATTGGGCCACACTCCTTCGGTAAGATCAAAACCTTACCTGATGTATATGAAAACCGCCGTCGGCATCATGCGCACCGACAGCGGTTGGATCAAAATCTTATTCGGTCAAATCCTTGAAGACCCGGTATACTACGACAGCGGCTTCAGCCCGGGTTGTTGGCAGGTTGGCCTCGAAGCGGTTCCCCGCCTTGCCTTTCATAATGCCAAGCCCCGTAACATTGGCTACCGCCTCGGTGGCCCAGGCTGGAATACGAGCATGGTCGGCGAAGGCGACCGACTCCCCGGCTGCCCCTGCGGATACGGATTGGCCCAAAACTTTCAGCGCTTTGGACAACACAACCGCCATTTCACCGCGGGTAATCGGTCGATCCGGTGCAAAAACACCGTCGGCATAGCCGCTGATGAGGCCTTTCGATGTCGCAATCTTCACCGCCTCCTCGTACCAGCTTCCCGCAGAAACGTCACTGAAAGTTACCGCGCCGGCTGCACCCGGATCAGCCTTCAATTCCAGCGCTCGTACAAGCATGGAGACGAACTCGGCGCGGGTCACCTGCGATTCAGGTTGGAAGCTGTTCCCAACTGATCCGGCGAGAATGTCCTTCGACGCCAGGACTTCGATGGCATCCACTGCCCACGGGAACTTCGCCGGGGTTACATCAGAGAAGGTTACGTTTTGGGCCAGATACATATACCGGCTAAAGCCGTACAAACTAGCGACCACTTTCCCTTCCTTCAATCGTCCGAAGAACTGGGTTAGTTCCCCTTTGTCCCCGAGCTTGAAGAAGCTGATTTTCTCCCCGTTGATCGCCCCGGGTTTCAAGGCTTTAAGCGGAATCGCTGCTTCAGCTGGCTTGCTCAGCGTGATATTGTCCAGCGGTTTCGCGTCCTTCGTCAAAATACGAATATCATAGTAGACTCCAAACGGTTGGATCCCCGCCGCCAGCTTCAAGCTTTCCAGCAGTTTCTTCGTCTCTTCCTCGGTGGCCGGCGCGACCTGAACATAGGCAGCCTCCGGCGTTGTAATTGCGCCTGCGGGAATCGTCAACGTAAATCCGTCCGGCAGCTTCACCTCTGTAGGCTCGCCTGCCTTGATAGCCACGGCATCTTTAGGTATTGCCGGCGGAGCAGGCGGCGTTGGCGCAGGTGTTGACGATGAGCTAGAGCCGCCACCACCGCTGCTGCCGCCGCCATTCCCACCACCGCCGCCGTTGTTAGGCGGGTCTGCCGGAATGACCGTGACGGGCACGCGCTCCGTCACATCTTGGTAGGTCACGTTGATCGCAGTAGAGCCTGCTTTCACTGCTGTGACCAAGCCCGTATTTGTAACGGCAGCAACCTGCGGATTCTGCGATTCGTAAACCGCATCCGTCACGCTTGTTTCGCTGCCTTCCGCATCCTTATAAATAACCGTTAACTGCGCATGGTTCCCGGCCTTTAAGGAAAGGGAAGCCGGTGTGACGGTTAACGACGGTTCTCCCGGCTCTCCCGGTTCTTCAGGGACGTTGACGATGACCGTGACGTTAACGAGTTTCGCGAGACCCCCGTACACCGCCTCAATCGTCGTTATCCCTTCGGCTGCCCCCGTCACGTTGCCTTGGTCAACGGTCGCGACGGTTGGGTCCGCTACGCGGTATTCCGCCGCTGCCGTTACATCGCTTTCCGTGCCGTCTACCGCTTTATAGGTCACAGCCAGCGTCTGGCTCTCGCCGGCTTGAAGCGTCAGCGTTTCCGGGTTCACCCGCAGTTCCGCCTGCGCAACGTGATTGTACTCTACAACATGAGCCGGTTCCATATATCCATTCCCGGCCAAGTCGTAAATGTAAACTTCATAATAGTTATCTCCAGGTACGACAGGAACGTCAATTTTGAAGTTCCCCTCGTTATCGAGGGTCCCCTGACTTAATTCGACATCGCCGGCCGCGTTCTCAAACAACGCCTCGACGCCGATCACCTCGCTCATCTCCAGCCCGCCGAAGGTCACCAGATAATTGATCAGCATATCCTCCGTCACTTCCCCGGAGATCACCCCGGTCTGGCCGGAACTCTTCACTTTGAGTGCCGGTTCGGCGAGCTTGGAGACCGGCGCCGAAGTGTCGATGAAGAAGACGTAAGCCGAGTCTTCCGAAGGAACTGATTCGAACATGGACGGACCGGAATAAGGGACAAGCAGGTATGCGCCATCGGGAAGAGCCGCTACCTCGCCAATACTTCCATCCCATCCGTCCAAAGTATAGCTGCCCGGATCAACCCCCTCCTCCGTTTCAAAGACCACGCCCCGCCAATTCCCGTTCATATCATGTACTTCCAGCGAGAGATATTCCGTGTATTCGTTCACCGTAAACGCGATAGCTGTGGTATCGAAAAGTTCGTCGCCATTCGGCGAAAGCGGATTACTCGACAACTTCACGTCCGTCACCACATTCAACTGCGGTGTATCGCCGACATAGACCGAAACCGGCAGGTTGATCACATGCCCGGTCGCCGTTTCAGTCAGGATCACTTCGCCTTCGTACCGCTGGTTTGCCGCTTCTTCCGGCACCTCAACTTCAACGTCGAAGCTGGTTTCCCCGCCGGCGCTTACCGCCACCTCAGCCGCTGACAGGTTCAGATCAATCGGCGAATTCCCGTACCACTGCGAGCGGATGGTGTAGTTCGAGGACGCTCCTGCGATGTCCTTCACGATGACTTGCTGTTCGGCGGAGAAGCCGTTACCGACATACCCAAACGATAGGCTGCCCGTGTAAAAAGTTTCTGGAACCTCTCCATCAACGTAAGTCGTCGAATCCTCCGTCATCGCTACCGCTTTGGCCTCGATCACCTGATCCAACGCAATCCGACCGGCTCCCTGATCCATGTGCGTATAGCGGTCGCCGTTTCGATCGCTCAATTTCACGGTATTATTCATGAGTAAGGACTTGATTTCATAAGGCGTCAGGTTCGGATACTTCTGCACGACAAGTGCCGCTGCCCCCGCAACATGCGGCGCGGCCATGCTGGTGCCGTTCTGGGCTTCATACCAGCCCTCATACTCCGGAACGCTGGAGCGGATGCTCATCCCCGGCGCGGAGATGTCTGGTTTGAGGTCATATCCCGGTTTGGCTGGCCCCCGCGAGCTAAAACCTGCCATAATATCCTCTTCCAGCGTCGAGCTGAATTCGGCAGTCAACTCCTGACTCTGCAAAGCGGCCCGAATTCGTTCACCATAAGCGCCGGACAACGCGTAAACCGGGATGTTCACCTCCGCATCCCCCAACGTGCCGCTTTCCAATGCTTCCGGTGCATTGTTGAACACGATGGCGGCCACCGCCCCTGAAGCTTGGGCATTTTGTGCCTTCTCCGCGAAGGAGATTTCGCCGCGCTTGATCAAGGCGATTTTACCGGTCAAATCCTTCCCCGTATAATCCCCCGGCTTGCCGAGTCCAACATCAATCAACGGGTAAGACGCGGTCAGATCCTCGATCCCGGCTGACCTGTCGAACGTATCCATAAAGAAGCCTTCCTCGCCCAATTCCGCAATCTGCAGGATCGGCGTGATCAGCGGCGGCTTGGAAGCGCCAACGGTAATCGCCAGCTCCGAGCTGCCCGGATCGGTGACGGTGGCTCCTCCAGGACCGGAGTTACCGCTCGATACAACAGCCACAACGCCTGCTTTCATCGCATTGTTCACCGCAATCGAATCGGCGGAGCGTTGGTTATTCGTCTCGGAACCGAGCGACAGGTTAATGACGTCCATGCCGTCCTCAACCGCCCGCTCGATCCCGGCGATGACGTCCTCTGTCGAACCGCTGCCGTAAGGTCCTAATACCTTATAAGCGTAAACCTCCGCTTCAGGCGCAACCCCTTTGACACCCGCCAGTTCGTCCTTCCCGATCCCGCGTCCGGCCACAATGCCCGACACATGGCTGCCGTGCGAGGTATAGTAAGGTCTGCCGTCCGAGTTGAATTCGGGTTGTCCGGACTTCAAGAAATCATCGTACGTGGTTTCATACGGCTCCTGATCTTCATTGACGAAGTCATAACCCCAATATCCGTCAGGAATTGCTCCCGCCAGATCGGGATGGTCCTTGGCCGCGCCGGTATCAATCACGCCGACCTTAATCCCCTGGCCCTTCACCCCGTTCTCCCAGAACTGTCCGCTGCCGATAAACGACACGCTGTCCTGCGGCGCTGCCGGAGCTTCTTCCTCTTCCGTGGCATAGACCGTTTCGTTCGGATAAACCGCCTTGACGCCCGGAAGCTTCAGCAGGTCTTCTACTTCGTTTGCCGGAATCGTCAGCGAATATCCATTGAAAATATTTTCGTACTCGCGATGAATTTTCGCTTTCAACTTGTCGACCGCTTGCATCTTGAACGTTTGCTGCTGCAAATCGATCGCCTTTCTGTGGGAGCTCAGCGACGAGCTCACCCGGTTCTTGCTCTGCGATGCTTCAAACACCTTGACAGGCGCTTCCTGCAGCTCGACGATCACCGTTGTGGGTTCGCTGCCATCCGTAAGCGGAACGAAGTTCTGCGGCTGAACCGCAGCCGCCTCGGCGTCCCGGCGCTCCAGGGTGAGCCCATTGTCCACGGGTGAGGCTTGACCCGATGCTTCCCGTTTCTCTCTACCATTCAGTTGAACGTCCGATACACTTGTACGCAGCGTGTCCTGCGTAACCGCATCCTGATTCAACCGGGGAACGCCGTCCCTCCTTCCATCGGATTCAGCCAAAGCGTTGCCTTCTGCTCCTGCCACCGGCAGAAGCAGCGTAAACGCCAGGATGAAGCTTAAGATTCCTGCGACGACTCTCTTGCTCAAACTCTCATCTCCCTCACCATTCATCGTTTTCAAGGAGCCTATACAAGCTGATACCTTTATATCTATTGGTGAGGTTTCGATATATTCCCATTTTCATGGTAAGAAAGAATAAATAGGATAAAAAAAATACGCCCACCCATATAAGGTAAGCGTATCCATTTGAGAGGTTTGGTTTCTAGTCTACCATTGCCGCGAACAGTTGCTTCTTCAATTCACGATTCCTCTCGATAAACAGATCATTATGCGAAGAGACCATTCCGTAAGCCTCCGCTTCAGGCGTGATGTATTGTTTGGCCCGATTCACCGCGTTGGCCGCATCCTGGAAAGCCCCGGCGATCAAATGGAGCTTGCCTTCGTACGCTAAAATATCCCCCGCCGCGAAGATCCCCGCCACCGAGGTCTCGCTCAGGGCCGTGCCGGCGATGCCGTATTCGTTCGCCATCACGATTGGCACTTCGCTGTTCTCCAGCAGAGCTTTATCCCGTTCATACCCGTGGCTGACGACGACCTCATCAACTTCCAGTTCGACGATGGCGCCGTCCTCCAGATTTTGCAGCCATACGCTCCGGATGGCCTCCCCGCCTTTCGCCCCGGTCAATTTCACAATCGAGGTATTCAGCAGGCAGTCCACCCGGCTCTTTATCAGCTTCGAGATTTCCGCTTCGTGGCCCTTCAGCATTTCTTTGCGATAGGTTAAATACACCTTCTTCGCAATCGGCGCCAATTCGTTGGCCCAATCGATGGCCGTGTTCCCCCCGCCGGAGATCAACACGGTTTTCCCTTTGAACCGCCCCAGCGATTTCACCGTATAGTGAAGGTTGGTCACTTCAAACCGTTCCGCTCCCTCGATGTCGAGCTTCGTGGGTTTGAGGATCCCGCCGCCAATGGCGAGAATGATCGTTTTGGAAAAGTGTCGGGCTCCCGAAGCCGTATGCAATGTAAAAATACGGTCCTCATTTTGGGAAATCGAAGTCACCTTCTCCCCAAGCACGACTTCCGGCTGAAAAGTCAGCCCCTGCTCGATCAACTGCCGAATCAGCTGCTCCCCGGTAACCGGCGTCAGACCGCCGATGTCCCAGATCATTTTCTCCGGATAGACATTCACCTTGCCGCCAAGAAACGGCTGATACTCGATCAGCTTCGTCTTCATCTCCCGCAAGCCGCTGTAGAAGGCGGAATACAATCCGGCAGGTCCCCCTCCGATAATCGTGACATCATATACCCTTTGTTCCATCGTCGCAACCTCTCCTTTATCATCCGCATCGCGCTGAAGAAGTGAATTTTCACTAAGATGGAACCATCGTACCATATCTAATTGAGAATGAAAATCATTATTATCGAAAATATAGCCGGATTGCTGTTTTGTTCTTAAGCAAACAAAGAATCCGTCCCCGACTGCGACTGGCTGCCCCGGATGAAATACTCATAACGTCCGAGGCTCCGCATCGCCTTATCATCCCGTTGCCATACCCACTCCATCAGCTCCGATTGGCAGCGGTGAGCGCGGAAGGCGGCCAGCTTGGCCTTCAGATGCTCTTGGACGTCCACACGAGCGATGTCGTCCGCAGTATAGCCGTACTCGTCCGGCTGCAGCATCATGTCGCCGAAGGAGACAAAATACAGCAAACCTTCCCCATACCGGCGAAAGGCGGCAGTGGTTGCTTGGCCGATCGCGCAGTGGTCCGGGTGTCCTCCCAACGTCTCGTGGAACGTGAGCACCACATCGGGCTGAATTTCTCGCATCAATGCTTCAATCCGTCCGATCAGGAGCGTCTCGTCAATGAACTCCACCGTTTTGTCGCGGATATCGAGAAACTTCAAGTCATGCACCCCTAAAGCCTCGCACGCTTGACGCAGCTCGACCTCTCGGGCGGCCGCAATCGTCTCCCGGTTCAAATAGGGCGGATTGCCCATCCGCCGCCCCATTTCGCCGCGGGTAGCGCTCACCACCGTGACCTCCACACCTTCGGCCGCATATTTGGCCAGCGTGCCCCCGCAGATAAACGACTCGTCGTCAGGGTGGGCGAATACCGCCAGCAGCTTGCGCCCCGTCGTTGTTTGTGCATTTAATTTATTCATTCTGGAAACGGCTCCTTTCCCAAATGCAAGGCGACTTCCATACGTCCCCGATCGTCAAAGCCCTCCAGCAGGAGACGTCCTTGCGTATCAAGCTCCATATGTGTCAGCCCTTCGATCCGCAGCCACCCCTGGCCGTCAAACCGCAAGGCCGCGCGATACGGTCCTTCTCCGGCAATAAAGGCATGGGTCAACTTCACCTTGAAGTTGCGGACAAACAGATAGGATGTGGCTTCACTATGCAGGTACACGTCCGATCCGACAAAAGCATTCAGCCAATCCTCGGCGCGTTTCTTCTCAATCAGATTCATGTTCGCTCGCAGTCCTTTTCGTTAGAATTTAGGGCTATCAAAATCACAGTAACTATTATACGCTCAGGGTCCGGTTGCACAAGTGACTTTTCCCCCGCATGACAAACTCGTCCCCCAGTTCCCGCACTGCTCTTGAAACCGTTGTCCTTCTATGTCACAATGATGGGGGCTCCATTTACATAGCGGCCCGGGTGACCATTCATCTATTCCTATTCGACTGAGGAGGATCCGACTAATGAAGACCATCAAGCTTGGAACGAGCACGCTGGAAGTCCCTGTCATCGCCGTCGGCTGCATGCGAATCAATTCGCTGGACAAAGCCGGTGCGGAACGTTTCGTACAAACCGCTCTGGAAGAAGGCGCTAACTTCTTTGACCACGCGGATATATATGGAGGCGGCTCCTGCGAGGAGATTTTCGCCGATGCGATCCACATGAACCCGGAGATTCGGGAGAAGATCATTCTTCAATCGAAATGCGGCATTCGCCAAGGCTCCTTCGACTTCTCGAAAGAGCATATTTTAGCTTCGGTGGACGGCATTTTGAAACGTCTGAGAACCGAATATCTCGATGTGCTTCTGCTGCACCGGCCGGATGCCCTGGTGGAACCCGAAGAGGTGGCTGAAGCGTTCGATCAGTTGCATTCCGCGGGCAAAGTACGTCACTTTGGCGTCTCCAACCAGAATCCGATGCAAATCCAACTGCTGCAAAAATACGTCAAACAACCGATCGTTGCGAATCAGCTGCAATTAAGCATTATGAACGCCACGATGATTTCAGCCGGCATTAATGTAAATATGGAAAATGAAGCGGCCGTCAACCGCGACGGCAGCGTGCTCGATTTCTGCCGTTTGAACGACATCACGGTCCAACCGTGGTCGCCGTTCCAATACGGATTTTTCGAAGGCGTCTTCCTCGGCAACGAGAAATTCCCGGAGTTGAATCAGAAGATCGACGAAATCGCTGCAAAATACAACGTCACCAACACCACCATCGCCGTCGCGTGGCTGCTGCGTCACCCGGCCCAAATGCAGCCGGTGATCGGCACGATGAATATCGATCGCTTGAAGGACTGCATCGGGGCCGGCGAAATCCGCTTGACCCGTGAGGAATGGTATGAAATTTACCGTGCGGCGGGCAATATTTTGCCGTAACCGCAAGGACGATACGGCACGAAGAAGCAACCTTGGGTCTGTTCAGACTCGAGGTTGCTTATTTTCATTTGAAGCTCCATTACCGCCTTCTTCGCTTATTCGTTAAACAATCCCATTTCCTGCGCGGCGATTAAAGCCTGCGTGCGGGAAGACACCTGCAGCTTTCCATACAGCCGGGAGAGGTAAATCCGCACGGTGCCTTCCGACAAGGCCATCGCTTGGGCGATTTGTTTGTTGGTCGCTCCCTGCCGAAGCTGCTCAAGCAGTTCCACCTCCTGGCGGTTCAGCGGCTCGGCCAAATCCCTGCCGCTGCCAGCCTGCTGCGAACCGGCATGCCGGTTCGTTACACCGTTGCCGGGTGGAAACAATGCCAGCAGCTTCGCCAGGTAAACCTCGGATACCGAACCGAACTCGGCTTCCTTGGGCAGAGCGCCTTCCTTCAGGCCGGTGCGGTAGGCCTGCAGCAGCTTCGCCATTTCCGGCCCTTCATCCAGGAAGCTGCGGATGTAGCCGTTGGGCTCGGCCAGCACCAGCGCCTCGTGAAGGAACCCGAGCGCCGCGGAACGCCGGCCCCGTTTGAATTCGAGCATCGCCTGCAGCAGCGACAGTTCGACGATGCTGGACAACTGCCCCTCCCGCCGGGCTTGCGGCTTCAGCAGCTCAAGCAGGCGCATCGCCTCCTCCTCCTTCCGCTGCCGGGCCAGCAAGCGCACCAGGGACAGATAAGGGAACTCCCGGTTGTACATGGGCCGATCCTTTACGGTAACGCCCAGGCGGGCAATGTCTTTTTTCGCTTCCGCCAGCTTGCCTTCCCGGATATAAATGCGGCACCGCATCGCCCATAACGCCGGAAGCCATTCCTCCGCACGGATCGCTTCGACCTCCGCCATCGCCTCCTCCACCCGATCGAGCGCGAGCGGGAGCTTCCCCTCCGCCACATCCAGCCGAACGGCCACCAGCCGGTGCGGAATCAGAAGGCCCGGAACCCGGGCGCTTGCCGGTGCCTGTCCGATCTCGTCATGGAGACGGCGGCAATCCTCCAGGCGGTTCCATTCGTAATATCCCTCGCAAAGCGATTGCTTCACATACAAATGAATCAGCGAACCCTTCCAGCCGTGGGCTTCCAGCACTTCGGTAAAGCGGCGGCCGATCATTTCCGTCTCCTTGGACAGTACTCCTTGCATGCCGAACGGGGTACGCCGAACCCAGGCTTCCTGCCAATTGTAATCGAAATTGTAGTACAACGGATCGTCCGGAAGAATATCCTGCAGGATGCCTTCGCTGAACCTAAACCACTGAGCGAAATCGCCGTTTAGAAACACCAAGTTGGAGCGTACGAACAATAAGCCGCTTTGCAGTTGCCCCCGCCTCACCGGGTCCGCCACCTCGCCGCACGCCGCCTCGACTCGCGCCAGCATCCGTTCGGCCTGCGGCAACTCCCCCGACAATACGCGTACAAACGCATGAATCAAGGCTAATTCCAAGGACAACGGGTAATCTGCGGGGAACCCTTCGAACCAGCCCAGCAGCGTCGCAAATTCGCCCCGCTCCAGCAGAAGGGGTGCCTGTGTTCGCAGGCCGGATTCGACCCGTGCGAAGTCGCCTGCAGCCAAAGCATGAAAGATCGCTTCCTCCAGATCTCCCTGCCGAGTGAAATATTCCGCCGCTTTTTGGTGCAGCCGAATCCACTCCTCCGGAAGGTCATTACGCAGCCGCTCCTGCAGAAACCGGGCAAACAGATGATGATATCTGAACCACTCCCGGCTTGCATCCAGGGGAACCAGGAACAAATTTAACTGCTGGAGCTGCTCCAGCCTCTCCGCACTGTCCCCTCTGCCGGTGACGGCATCGCAAACCGTGGCATTCATCCGGGATAATACCGCACTGCTCTGCAAAAAACGATAAATCTCCTTCGGAAGCCTGGAGACGACCTCATGAAGCAAATATTCGGTCACATTGGCGGAACTTCCGGCTTGAACCGGCTCCAGCAGCCACGATTCATCCGGCGTTCCCGAACGCAGCGAGATAGCGATGAGCTGCATCCCCGCAATCCACCCTTCCGCCGCCTCCGCCAGCCGCCGGGTTCGGGCTTCCGCCGCTAACGGCAACACCGCCGCCGCTGCGTTATCAACCTGGCCGAAATAGGCCAAGGCTTCCTCGCCCGTAAACTGCAAATCGGCTGCGGAAATGTTGCGGCTCTCCTCCCGGGCTTTCCATTTGATCACGGAGAAGGGAAGCTCCGTGCGGGTAGCGATCACCACATGGACTTGCGGCGGCAAATAATCGATGAAATACACAAGTCCGTCATGAATCCCTTCATCCGTGATGAGATGCAGATCATCCATAACCAGAGTCAAATCTTCCGGCAGCTCGAATAGCTCGTTAAGCAGCGCATCCAAGAACGAGTCCCGCGACAAGCCCGGCATCAAGGCGGCCAGCCGCTGCAAACGCTCCGCCTGCGGCCTGCGGCAACCGAGAGCCAAAGCATGTGCAACATAACGCCAAAAACGGACGGGATCGTTATCCCTCTCATCAAGCGCAATCCAGGAGCACGCTCTTCCGCTGACGTGAGCCCATTGGACGAGAAGCGTGGTTTTCCCGAAACCGGCGGGGGCGCTGACGACGGTCACCTTCCCTTGGGTTCCCTCCTGAATCGCCTCGATCAGCCTGTCCCGCGCCACCCAATTCTCTTTGGGCAAGGGGCGGGTGATTTTCATTTTCAGAATATACGAATCGGCGGAGCTTTCTATCATCTTCATCCGATAATCCTCTCGCATTAGCAAACTATTTAAATTCCATTATATAAAATTCGTCGAAAAAGTGCTTGGAAAGTTAACGTTTGTCAATCGTATTCCGCCTGGTCCTTTGATAGGATGTCGTTGTTATTCAAGCACGCGGGAAGCTCAGCGGCAGTCCGGTGTATCGAAGGGGGATAAACGATGAGAAGTTTCGGCAAAGCCGTACTTTGCCTGATGATGGCGATCCAATTGGCATCGCCCATCATGCAAGCTAAGCCAGCATATGCGGATAGCGGTCCCGATCCCGCAGTTGCACCCAAGCTTGTCTCCGGTTATTACCACACCGTTTCGCTCACCAGCAGCGGAGAAGTTTGGTCCTGGGGAAGGGGCGACCACGGTCAGTTAGGCAACGAATCGACGGCTTACAGGTATTACCCCGTGAAGGGCAAGAACCTAAGTGATGTGGTTGATATCGACGCCGGGGTCCGAGGCTCCATCGCCATCAAGCAAGACGGGACCGTCTGGACTTGGGGAAGCAACAGCAACGGTCAACTGGGAAATGGATCTACCAGCAATTCCTCAACGCCCGGACAAGTTCCCGGCTTGACCGGCGTCACGGCCGTGTCCGGCAGACTAAGCTACCATAGTATGGCGTTGCGTCAAGATGGAACCGTCTGGACTTGGGGAAAAAACGATGACGGCGAATTGGGCGACGGAACGACGATGCAGCAAACTCTTCCCGTGCAGGTTGTCGGGCTGGAGGAGGTTAAGGCAATTGCGGCAGGCGGCTATTTCAGCCTGGCGCTCAAAAACGACGGAACCGTCTGGGCCTGGGGCTACAACGGAACCGGGGAACTCGGGGACGGCACCCATACGCGGCGAACAACGCCCGTTCAAGTCGCCGGATTGAGCGAGGTGACGGCCATCGCAGTCGGCGGTTCCCAGGCTTTTGCCATCCGGGAAGACGGCACCGTCTGGGCCTGGGGCGATAATCGATACGGCGCTTTGGGTGACGGAACGCGAACAAGCCGGAACACGCCGGTGCAAGTTGCCATTCCGGCGAAGGTTGTGGCGATCGCCGGAGGCGGCTACCACAGCCTTGCCCTCGATGATAACGGAGAGGTGTGGAGCTGGGGGTACAACAGCCAAGGGCAGTTAGGCCTGGAGGGCATCTCCTCCACCAACACGCCGCTGAAAGTAGACGGCCTCCATGACGTTATGCAAATCACGGCAGGTGGATATAGCAGCCACGTCATGAAGAAGGACGGGACGGTCTGGGGCTGGGGCTACAACGGCTACGGCGAGCTGGGGGACGGTACGAGGCAAAGTAAAACCGTTCCCGTAATCACAAAGGCGGTTCTGGACACGACCCCTCCGCAGATCACGGACGGCAAGCTGAGCATCAACGGTATCACCGCCACGGAAGCAACGGTCCGTTGGACCAAGGCAAGCGATAACTTGCTGGCTTCGGAAGCGTTGACGTACCTGCTCTATGTGTCCGAGGTGGGGGATCTGGGTACGGTTTCCCGGATTGAGAAGAACGGGATACCGTACGGGGGCTTCGAACCGGACAAGAGTACCCAGCTCGTCACGGGATTAACCGAAGGAACGACCTACTATTTTAACGTGATCGTTCAAGACGGGGCAGGCAATAAAAGCGCGTATGCCATGCAGTCCGCCACTACCAAATGGCCGGCGATTTATACTTTGACGTATGACGGCAACGGCCAAACCGACGGGCAAGCGCCGGTGGACCCGGCGCTCTATGCGCCCGGAGATACGGCCCTTGTCCTGGACGGGACGGGCTTAAGCCGCGAAGGGAATGTCTTCGCCGGCTGGAATACGGCACCGGACGGCAGCGGGACGGATTATCCGGCGGGCAGCTTCCTGACCTTTGATGCGGAGAATCGGGTACTGTACGCCAAGTGGATGAGCATCGACGAGCCCACTGCACCGGATACCACATTAAGCAGCCTCTCCGTCTATTCCGAGTCTGGAGCGCCGGTTGCCTTAACCCCCGCTTTCTCCAGGGACAAATTCGGCTATTCGGCCGTCGTTCCCCATGCTGCGGCGGCGGTGACTGTAACCGCGGAAGTCTACCAAAGCGGGGCAACGGTAACGGCCAGCGTATACGACGATGCAGGCGCAAGCCCCCGTTTGACGTTTGGCCCGGTCCCGCTCGTTCCAGGCGAAGCGGGGCCCGCTCTCCCGCTGCAGACGGGCAGCAACCGGATCGAGCTCGAAGTTATTGCGGAGAACGGGGCCCCGCACAAGTACACGGTGATGATTCAGCGTAAAACCGCGGAAGATCCCAATCCCCCTGCAGAACCTCCTGTGACACCGGAACCGCTGGATCGTGAAGCTAGTTCGACTGCCGGAGGATCCGCTCCGCCCCCTAGTCCAAACCGTCCGGCAACAACCGCGGTCAAGGTGGAGCTTGGCGGACAGGCCCTCGAGCAAGCGGGAACCGCGCTGGTTCGGGAAATGGACGGACGGCGACGGATCGAAGTGAAGCTGGATACGAAACAATTGACGGGGTTGTTAGGTGCGACGGCAGAGCCGCCTGTCCTCGCAATTACCCTGCAACAAGAGGCGGACGATGTCTCCGTTGAGTTGCCGGGAAGCACTATTCAGGCGTTGGAGGATCTTGGGGGATGGGTTGAGATCCGTTCGACTGCCGGAAGTATCAAACTGCCGGCGAAGGAAATCGGTTGGCGGCAAGCAGCCGCGATGAACGGACAAGAGCCGCCTGCCAACGTTGCCGAAGGACGGCTGACGATGATCGTGGAGATTGCCAGAAACACGGCTGAAGCCCTTCGGAAGGCAGAGGCGGCGGCGCTCGAACAACGGTTCGAGCTGGTCCAGCCCCCCGTCGATTTCCGGATTACCGCAAGTTACGATGCCGGCAAGATCCAACTGCTGGACGGGTTCAAGTCGTACGTGGAGCGGAATATCCCTTTGGATCAGGGAATCGCACCGTCCGACATTACGGGAGCGGTGGCCATCCTGGATGACGGTTCTTTCGTGCCGGTTGCGATGCGGATTGGGGAGGCCGAGGGGAAATTCGTCGCCGTCCTCCGCAGCATGGCCGGAGGAAACTTGGTGTTAATCCGCAAGCCGTCGGCCTTTGCCGACATTCCTGCCGATCATTTCGCCGCACAAGCTGTCGAAGATTTAGCCGGACGGCTGATGCTCGGCGGATTTGCCGGCGACACCGCGCCCCCGGCCGGGGAGGCGGACAACGCGAGCGAGTTCCGTCCGAATGACCGCGTGACCCGGGCTCAATTGGCCGTGCTGCTGGTTCGCGCTTTAGGTCTTGGCGGAGGGGCCTCGAAGCCGGAGGCGGCCTTTGCCGACACGGTCCCTGGGGAATGGTACGCCGACGCGGCAGCCACAGCCAAGCAATTCGGCATCCTGCAAGGTTATGCGGACGGGACTTTCCGGCCGAACGAGGTCGTCTCGCGCCAAGAAGCCCTTGCGATGCTCACCCGTACGTTGACGTTGCTGCACATCGAAGGCGATTTGAATGCTGCGGAATCCGGCGAGGTTTTGGCGAAATTTAAGGATCAGGACCAATTGGCCGAATGGGCCAAACCCGCCGCGTTAGCCTTGCTGAAGCTCGGCATTCTGCAAGGCTCGGCGTCAGGCCTTCAGCCGCGGAACTCCCTCACTCGAGGAGAGAGCGCTGTATTGGTACAACGTTTGCTGCAAGAAGCAGGCTTTATCGACTAAAAGAAAGAAACCGCCAGAAGAAGAAGTTTCTGGCGGTTTCTTTGGCAAACCTCTGCCTCCTTGGCGGAAATAGCGGTACAAAATGGCGTTATTTCGGAAATCATCCCCTCTATCGCGAAGATAGCGGTAATTTATGGTCTTATTTGTCCGCTGCTCCCACAAAACCCGGCTTTTTACGCCCTTCCGACGAAAATAACGCCCAAAAGTTCCTCTATTTCGGCCGAGTCCCCTTCGTTCTTGAAAATAGCGCCCTATTTGGGCGTTATTTCCCGCATCTCCGCCTCCGCGAACGGAACCGCGCTCTCGCAGGGAAAACGGGGTGTCGTGTATTGGATATACCTAAAATTTGAATTGCCCCACCATCCGATTCAAATCGTCGGCAATCCCCTTCATCTCAACCGCCGAGGCAGACACCTGCTCCATGCTGGCCAGCTGCTGCTCGGTCGAAGCGGAGATTTCCTCGGTCGAAGCCGTGGATTCCTGGGCGATCGAGGAGATGTTTTCGATGGCGCCGATCACCTCATTTTTGTCCTGGTTGATTTGGGTGATGCCGTGAATCAGCTCCTGCATTCCCGAGATCATGTGGTGAATCGTCTGATCGATTAAGCGAAACGCTTGGCCGGTCTCCCGTGACACCTCACTCGTTCGAGTGATTACCTCGGCTCCTTGCTGCATGTACTCCCGGGTCTTCGCCACGGCGACAGCCACTTCCCGCGCCATATCCTCAATGCCCTGAACCGAGCCTGTCGTTTGCTCCGACAGTTTGCGGATCTGCTCCGCCACCACCGCGAAGCCCCTTCCTTGTTCGCCGGCTCTCGCACTTTCAATCATAGCGTTCAGGGCCAGCAGATGGGTTTGCTCGGCGATAGCTTTAATGACTGTTGTGACCTGAGTAATGGCTTCCGATTTGTCGCTGAGATCATTAACTTGCTGCTCGATATGGATGCTCACTTCCGCGTTCTCGCGGATCGCCTTCTGCAGCTCTTTCATACTGCTCATCGTTGTACGGTTCGCTTCCTGCGATTCTTCGATGCTGGCTTTCATCTGATCCGCCCGCGCGGTTAGCGTAAGGATCTCCTTCGCCAAGCTCTGGAGCCGTTCCAGCCCTTCCTGTGCATTTCCCGCAAGGTCTCCCGACCCCGCCGCCAATGCATCCGTTGCTGTCGAAATTTCCTTGGCCGCCTGCGAGCTCTCCCCGATCATGAGCGACAGCTGCTGCGAACCGGAGGTGACCTGACCGGCGCGAAGCTGGATGTTCTCCATCATCCCGCCCAGCTTGCTGCGCATCTGGGCGAGATCCTCCGCCATCTTGCCGATTTCATCCTGGCTGTTATGGCTGAATTCCCCCGTGAAATCCCCGCCAGCATAGCTCTTGATGCGTTTGGACATCATCGTAATCGGACGGATGATCCGGTGTCCCATAAGCAAGCCCAAAGCAACCGCAAGCAGCAGAATGACGAGCGAAATGACGATTGTCTCGATCAGAGCCTCCCCGATCTGATCGTGCATGCTCTCCAGCGAGATCCCGACATTCAATGCGCCGGACAGCTCCTGGCTGTAAGCAAAATCCGTCGAGACGTTATAGACTCGCTCACCACCTGCCGTTTCCAGGATGCTGCCTTGGGTTTCCTGATTGGCAATGACGGTGCTCAAATCCAGGTTCGTCGCTGCGACTGAAGCAGAAGCGGTAGCGTCGGTGGCCTCCTTTTGGCTGTCCTCGCCGAGTTGGCTATCGTCGGCCACAATCAAATTGCCTTGCGCATCGGAGAGGGAGATGTAAACGATATTGCCTTCCCCTTCCTCTTTAATCGTCTGGAACGCCTTCTGCAGTTGGCTGATGTCCATCAGCTCGCTGCTCACGATCTCGCGTTTGATATTCGTCACCAGGGTAGTCCCGTCGCTCTTCATCTGGCTGGTCATCGATCGCTGCACTTCGTAATAGGAGATCAGCGTAAACGAAACGGCGCATAACGAGATCAACAACACGATCAATCCCACCAGCTTGCCGGTAAGCGAACGGAATCTGCGTCTCTTAATCCTTCGGAAGGGATTGCCTAGCCTGGGCATAAGTATTCCACCTTTTGAATGAATTTTCACCTATTGAAGCACTGCGGCAGCACATGTTCATTGTCAATAAATACAAATGAAGCTGCCTTCCTATTTTATCTAAAATCAAAAATATCACAGTGACTATTTTAATAGTTTACATAAGGTGGAAGAGAGTCCCTTCGTCCTAATGACATTAAGTACAACCCCCAAAACGCCGGACACGGGTTATCCAAGTCACAATTCCTTCACCAATCCGCCCCAATCTCTGGGGGAAGTGGAATCTGCCGCATATTTGTCCCGGTTCCGCAAACAATAACCAGTGAATACCAGATGAAAGGAGCAGATGGCATGGCCCAAATCAACCAACAGGAGTTGCAAAGCCTGCGGCACCTGATCGGCGCCCACGAAACCGCACATCAGAAAATGCTCGCCTACGCGCAACAGTCCGTCGACCCGCAAGTCAAAGCCTATTTCCAAAAATCGGCCCAGGACGCGCAGAACACCAAGCAACAGCTGATGTCATTTTTAAATTAGGGAGGTTCTCTACACGATGATGCAGGATAAAGAAATGGTGAACGACGCGTTGTCCATGGTCAAAAGCAGCCTGAACACGTACAGCAGCGTCATTTCGGAATGCGCCAATCTCCAATTGAGATCAACCGTTCAGCAAATCCGGGATAACTGCGAGAAATCCCAATACGAGTTGTTCAGGCTGGCCGAGTCCAAAGGCTTCTACCAGCCTGCGATGATGGCACAAGACCAGGAAGTGCAACAAGTGAAGTCGCAGCTCGGCAGCTGAGGATCTCACCGGCGATTGCACGCGAAAAAGCTTCCTCGCAATCTTAACGGATGCGGGAAGCTTTTTGCTTTTTTGCTCTTTTGGGGCACGCCACAGATATATGCGAAAAATCGAATACAATGCTGCCAATTCTTGGTTCAGCTCGGGACCGCCTCGCGCTGCCTCTGCTGCAGAAGAGTGTCTGAGCGGCTCGGCGCCCGTTTCTGGCATCCCCGGTTCCCCCTAAGGTATAATAGAGTAGGCAACTCTATTCACATCTAAAGATAAAGGACGGAACCCATCCCTATGATCGATAATTCCTATGTTAACCCTCTGGAGCAGATGAAGGCGTTGCAAAAAAAGCTGACGCGGTTCATTATGATGTACAAATTTGCGCTCCACGAGGTGGAGACCAAAATCGAAATCTTGCAGGAGGAATTCCAGCTTCTGCATGAGTATAATCCGATCGAGCACACGAAATCGAGAATCAAATCTCCGGAAAGCATTATGAAGAAGCTGTATCGTAAGGGCGGAGCCACTTCGCTCGAGGACATCAAGCAAAATATCCAAGACATCGCCGGCATTCGCATCACCTGCTCGTTCATCTCGGACATTTACCGGATCAGCGAAATGCTGCAAGCCCAGAAGGACCTGAACATCCTCACGGTGAAGGATTACATCAAACATCCCAAGCCCAATGGGTACAAAAGCCTGCACATGCTGGTCGAGGTCCCGGTGTTCATGTCGGACGGCGAGGAGCTGGTCTGTGTCGAAATCCAAATCCGCACGATCGCCATGGATTTCTGGGCCAGCCTGGAGCACAAAATTTTCTACAAATATAACGAGTCGGTACCGGATCGGCTGCTGCAAGATCTCAAGAACGCCGCAGACACCGCCTACGAGCTGGATTTGAAAATGGAGCAGCTCCAGCAGGAAATGGAGGAGATCAAGCACGCGCACCAAGCCGAAGCCTCCGAGGAATTCCAATTGCTCATCGATAACCAGAAGTTCAACATCCCGCAGAATCTGCTGAAGTTGCTGTCGGGCGGGGAATGACCCAAAACGTAAACAATGAGCCGTCCTAGTTCTGGGGACTGACCCCCTAGCGTGAGACAAATTAAAACACCTTCAAGAATATACACCCATGTCGTAAGATATGACGTCTGCCAGGACGTCTCTTTCTATTGTCTTACTTTTTGGTGAAGGAAGCATTATCGAAATTGCCGATGTAGATATACTTCACGTCCGACGTACCGGTCAGAACAAAATATACGTCCTGAACTCCGGTCAAGTTCTGGTTCAGATCGCCGGATGCGATCCTATAAGTGGTCCAGGAAGCGGCCGTCGGTGGAACCGGAATCGTGCCAACCAGCGTACCGTCGCCCCCGCCCAGGCGTACCTCAATGGCGGCATCCGGCGGACAGCTGTTGCTATTACCGGAATATTCAATTGACAACTGGTTAACGCCGTCGCTGCCAAAATCCAACCCTTTATAAGCGAGCCAGGCGCCCTGGAATGTGTTTGCGACCTGAGTTCGACCATTGCTGGTTTCCGTCTTAAGCGGCGTACCTTTGGCCGGGTTGTTGGCCGTCGACCAGGCATCGAAGGTCTCCAGCTCTAATTTGCCATAATCGCTTCGGGTTTTGCTGAACGCGAATTTGTCGAAGTTGCCGATGTAAAGCAATGAGCTGGTCGTGGCTCCTTTCAGAACGATATACACGTTCTGCAAACCAGTCACCGTGGTATCCAGGTTGACCGCAGCTGTGCGGTAAGTCCCCCATCCGCTACTGGCGGTGTTCGGAAGCGCCACGGTCCCGACCAGAGTGCCGTCCGCCTCACCCAGTCGGATCTCTGCCCTTGCCCCGGCCGGAACCCGATTTGCAGGCGCATCGTAAACTATTTCGATTCGGTTCATGCCCGCCGTCCCGAAATTGACGTTGCGGTACAGGAGCCAAGCCCCGTCAAAGGTGTTCTTGACGACAGTTCCTCCATTGCCCGGCTCCGTACCGAGCCCGCCTTGATTAAACGTATTCAAGGCGGAGGTCCATTCGGTTCTGGCTTCGAAATCGATCGACAGCTTTCCGTCGACCGGCTCGAAATTCGGCGTTTGAGGCTTCATGGAAAATGCAGCCTTTTCGAAATTGCCAATGTAACTGTACGTTCCGTCTATAGTTCCCTTTAAAACGAAGTAAAGATCTTGGACTCCCGTAATCGTTTGGTTCAAGTCGGCCGTTACGGTCTTGTAGGTCCCCCAGCCGTTTCCTGTAGGCGGTGTTTCCACCGTGCCGACCAAAGCCCCATTCACCCCGCCGAGCCGGATTTCTACCTTTGCGTCTGCGGCCGTGTTTCCGGTATTCCCCGCGTATGTGATGGAGATTTGGTTTACGCCAACCACGCCGAAATCCATCCCTTTATAAGCTAACCAGGCCCCGTTAAACGTATTGGCGACTTGCTGGCTGTTGATCCCTCCCGATGCCCCCTCGACCTTTAACGGGGTTCCTTTCACTGGGTGGGGATCCGTTGACCATGCATCGAATTTTTCAAGTTCCAGAGGAGCAAAATCGTTCCTCGTCTTCTGATACCCCCATGTGAAGCGGTCGAAGTTCCCGATATAAGGCCGGCTGCTGGTCGTGCTCCCTTTCATCACGACGTAAAGATCGTGTTTGCCGGTGACCGTTTTGGTGAACGCGGTCGTGACGGTCGCATAGTTATCCCAGCCGTTTCCGGTGTCTAGTAACGTCACCGCGCCAACAAGCTCTCCAGTTGTACCGTCTAGACGGAATTCCAACGCCGCATCGGTCGGAGCCTTATCCGATGGTGCCGTATACTCCACAGTGACCCGATTGGCTCCCTCCGTACCGAAATCCACGTCCTTATACGACAACCACGCGCCGTTAAACGTATTTTTCACCACGATTCCATTGTTTCCATCTTCTGTTCCAAGCGGTTTGTTGTTAAAGGTATTCACGTCCGGGGACATAGCCGTATAACTCTCGAATTCGATCGTTTTCGGATCAACTGCCGGCGGTTCCGGTTCCACGGCAGGCTCCGGCACGTCAGGCGTTTTGACCGGAACCGGAATCGGTTCGGGCAGTCCATCATCACCCGGCTGTTCCGGAGGTTCCGGGGCAGGCTCAGCTTGGGAGATAATCGGTTCAGCCAGCCAAACCGATTCGTAGATATTGCCGTTATAATCGTCCACAAGGTAGATATTCACCTGATAACGACTCGAATTGACGTTAAACGTCTGCGACAAATCGAACGCTCCCGTCTCCACGGGCACGGCGCTGGACAACATCGCCTGGCCGCTGCCGTTCATCAGTTGGATGACGGCAACCGCCTCATCGACGTAGGTGCCTTTCAAGTTACCGTCGATGCTTACAACCATATTGCCTTTTCGATTCACGTCCGCCTTCAGATCGAACACGTCCCACACGATATCGGAGGTATAGGTTTGCTTCGAGACTAATCGCTCGCCGGGAGCTCTCCCTAAGCTTGCGTCGCTTTTAACCCGTACCTGCACCTGGCCCGTTTCGTACGCGCCAGGTCCGACGATTTGCGGATTGGCGCTGGCTGCGGACCAGTTTTTCCCGCCGTCGGTCGTGAATTCATAGTCCGTCGCACTTTCGAATCCCGGAACAAAGGTCCAGCCGAAGGTGTTGGCTTTGTCATCGACGACCGGTACGGTCGGCGCAGGGGGAACCGTCATCCGCATCACGGCCTCCAGGCCGAAATCGAAGGCGATGTCCGAACTGGTGGCATTCACCTGGTGAACCTCCGCCGTCAGCACGTTGGTTCCTGCAACCAGCAGCGACGGATCGATCCGGAAAGAGACCCGGTCCCGCTCGTCGCCGACGGTCGCGTTGGCGTACGTGTTATAGCTCACCGGGCCGGCCGGCATGTTGGTACGGAAGATCTCTTGCCCGTTCAAATACACGATGGCCCCGTCGTCGCGAACCAGCTTGGCGTCCAGCTCCAGCATATCCTTCTTGTTCGAGACTTCGAACGTTTTGCGGAAATAGGTCGTCGGATACTTGTTGTTGCCGTCCGGTCCATAGCTGACGACCGTTTTGGCGTACCCCTTATTGTCGTAGCCGAGCGGAGCCGCTCCCGTATTCCAGGCGCTGTCGTCGAATCCGGCGCCCTGCCAGCTGCCGCCCGGAGGTTGTCCTTTATCGAAATACTTCCACTCCGAGCCGAGGGCGATCAGCTCCTGGCGGCTCAGCGCATCGTCGACCCCGGCGCCGAAATCGGTCATCGGCGGAGCCGATTTGGCCATAGCCCCCCATGCCATATTCGGCTGGGAACCCATGTCGAACTCCAGCGTGCCGCCGGCCATGATCGCTTCGTAGCTGATCCAGGCCTGGTCGAATTTCTTGCCGTTCAACTGCGCCGATTGGATGAAGCGATTTTGGCTGGAAACGTTGTTCGCCTTGATCGTCAAGGTCTTCCCGCCGTCCAAGTGCAGCTTGACTTCCGAGAAGATCGGCGATCCGATCAGGAAAGCGGCATCGCCCGGATTGGCCGGGAACAAGCCTAATGCGCTATAGACGAACCAGGAAGCCATCGCGCCCGCATCGTCATCCATCGATGGCAAGTATCCTTCCGGGTCTGCCCGGTACACGCGCGATTTGAGCGGATAGGAGTAAGCCCCGTGGTTGTGATATTTTTGCGTAACCACTTCCGTCGTGAACTCCCGGGCGTAATATTGGGTCAGATAAGGGTACCCCAGGTAATTGAACAGATACGGGGCATCCAGGTCCGTTTCGTTGATGGCCATATATTCGTCCCGCTCGAAAAAGTCCAGCAGTTGCTTGGCCATTTCCGTTTTGCCGCCCATCAGTTCGGCCAGTCCTTCCATGTCCTGCATCGCGGACCAGCGATATTGCCACAGGTTGCCTTGGTAAGCGTATCGGTCCACCGCCGTGACGTCCGCTCCGCTCACGTCCATCCCGTTCGGCGTAAAGAAGCCGATCTTCCGGCCTTTCTCGTCGGCCTGTTTCGGATTCCACAAATTTTGGTAGGACAATGCCACCTGCTTGTATCTCTCGTACGTTGCTTTATCCCCGACCAGTTCGGCTAATTTCATCGGGAAATAGCCGCTTCGCGCTTTTTCCAGTTGGCCGGATACTTTGTCCTGATCTCCGAAATTGTCCGCGTCGACGCCCATCCCTTGCAGCGCCGTGTACACGTCGAAGTCCTTGAACCCTTTCGCATAGGCGTCCAGAACAACCGCCCCGTTAAATTCGTTCCGTACCGTCGGGCTTGGCCAGTACCCGCTGCCCCACTGCGTATAAGTGCCTCTTGTTTTGTACAAATCGGCCAACGATTTGACCATGTTGTTGTATTCCTTTGGCGTCAGCACGGAAAACAGGGCGTATTTACGGAAATCGTCCCAGGTCGTCCAGCCGTTGTAATACTCGAAGTCGTTGCCGAGCTCCA
Source organism: Paenibacillus phocaeensis (assembly GCF_900021165.1). GTDB lineage: Bacteria > Bacillota > Bacilli > Paenibacillales > Paenibacillaceae > Fontibacillus > Fontibacillus phocaensis. The sequence continues at coordinate 154,752 of NZ_FCOQ01000038.1, forward strand.
AAGCCTGGCGGATCGTATTTTCGTCCCGTCCCGCCTTGAAGGTACCGACGGAGCTGGTCACATTTTTCGGGTGGAGAAACGTATGGTACAGCTGGGTGTAAAAGATCTTCTTGTTCTCTTCGTCCGCATCCGTCACTTCCACTTTGCCGAGCAAATCGCTCCAGGCCCCGCGGATTTTCGCGTGCTGCGCATCGAAATCCCATCCGGCGATATCGTGGTCGCGTTCGTATTTCGCCTGCTCGACGCTGATCGGAGACAAACCGACCTTCGCTTGCACGGCTTGGCCCGCGGCGTTCTCGAAGTTGACCCATACGCCGGTCTTCGGGCCGGTCCGCGTAGCCACGGTTCCTGTTGCATCGCCCTGCCAAGACGTATACGAGTTGAAATCATGGTCGAACTGGATGGAATAATACATGACGTAGTATCCGTTACCGCACACGTTTTGCGCTTTGACCATGCCGGAGATTTCGCGGTTGTTCTCCACCGTTAGGCTCGTATCCAGCGGAGCCCCGTTGTAGTTATTGCTTAGATCGACCAGAACAGATGTAGTTGAGGCGTTCTCCGGGAAAGTATACCGGTGGAAGCCCACGTTATCTGACGCGGTCAACTCAACTCCTACGCCCGAGTTCAGCGTTACCGCGTAATAGCCGGCGGACGCCTGCTCGCTGCTTTTGTCGTAAGGCTGCTTGTATTCGTTGCTGTTGTTCGTGAAGTCGCGGGTCTCCGGCATCATCAAGATGCTGCCGCCCGCCCCGCTGCAGCCGACGCCGCTAAACCGCAGATGGGAAAATCCCTTCAGGTTCTTGTCCTGATAATAATACCCGCTGAAGGCCCCACCGTCGCTGTCCGGTCCGAGCGAGACGAGCCCGAACGGCATGGTTGGCCCGGGATTCGTCTGGCCGTTGTCGCCCAGCGTGTTGATGAACGGATCGACGTAATCAACCGGATCCAGGTTCACCGGCGGATAAGCCGGCGTTTGCCCCGCATCCACCCCGTAGAGTTCAAGCTCGTAAAGACGCACCGTATTGGAATCGTAAGCGCCCTGGCTGACGTAAAACCGAACGTACTGAGCGGTAAACGGTTCCGGCAAATAACGGTCGACGATCGTCTGCGCGTTGTTTTGCACGACGTCCACGTCCATCCAGGTCACGCCATCGGCGCTTTTTTGCAAACGAAAATTTTTCGTGTTCCAAAACGGGCTGCTGTTGGTTTCGTTGATGCCGGCGTTTAGGACGACCCACTCGTTAATGGTATACGGCTTGCCCAAATCGAGCTTCATCCATTTGATCTTGGCCGCCGAGTTGTCACACCATTTGGTATCGGTTTTGCCGTCCACGGCAAATTTGGCGCTTTCGCTGCTGTTGCATTGGCCCGAAGCCGTTACCTTGGCGTTTAACGCCACGTTCCGGGTCGGCGATCCTCCCCCCGCCGCGGCGGAAATCGCCCGCAGGTCCGCAGCCGAAACGGCGCCGCCGGCAAACAGCGATTCCACCAAACCATAAAGCAGCATCGCAGTCATGAATACCGAGACAATCCTCTTCCCCATCGCTTTTTGTCCCCCTCGCTTTCGTCTAGTCCATGAACCATCCGCTTTGGTCATAACAACCGCCGGAGCATGACGGCCACTTCCGCCCGGGTCAAGTCGTGACGCGGATTAAAGCGGCTGCCGTCGCCCTGGATCCAGCCCTGCGACCAAGCCTGATCCACCGCTTTCGCGGCCCATGCCGAAATGTCTTGCGCATCGGCAAAAGCCGGCGGCTTCTGCTCGTCTGCGGCCGCTGCCGTGTTCATCGTTTCCGCCGCTCTTACTAGCGAAACGACGGCTTCCTCGCGCGTAATCGGGTCGTTCGGCCGGAACGCTCCGTTGTAGCCCGACACGATCCCAAGCCGAGCGGCTTGAGCGACCGGCTCAGCGTAATAACACCCCGGAGCCACGTCCTTAAACGGGCTCTCGGACCCGACGCTCGGCGGATTGCCTTCTCCGTTTGCGGTTTGAACCTCAGCGACCGTCTGCATAACCAGCGTCACGAATTCCGCGCGGGTAATGCTACGGTTCGGCGCATAATGCTTGGGATCCACGCCGGTGACGATATGCTTCGCCGCCAGCGCCTTCACGGCTTGTTCCGCCCAATGCCCGGCCAAGTCCAGGAACGTCTTGTTATATTCCAAAATCGCGTAGTAGGAAAAATGCTCCGCCGTAAAAGTGAATACGCCGCCTTCCAGTTTGCCCGGCACGTATCTAGCCCCCTGGCCGTTCACGTAATATACGCCGGCCAGCTCATTCGAAATCAGCTTCGCCTGCTCTGGCGTCAGTCGAATACTCACCGTAGCCGGCCGATCGAGCTGATGGATTTCCTTTACTTGGTCGCCTACGATGACTTGGACGATCACCGAAAGAACGACACCGGTCGGCTTATAATCGGCATCGGCGCGAATGGACTGCTCCACCGTCGATTTCGCTTCCGCGGACCATGCCGCGTTGAGCACGATTCGTACTCTCGACGAGGCTTCGCCCGATAACGCAAAAGCGCCTGCCGGAAACTCCACCGTCCGGGTACCGGTTGTAATGATCAGGCCCTTGCCCTCTTCCGTAAGCTTGCTTAAAGCTTGTCCCGGCAGCTCCATAGCGGTACCTGCTTCCCCGGCCGCCGCCGGGAGCTCGATCGTTACGGCCTCGCCGCTCTCGGTTTGCTGCGCGGCCTCCGCCAGCGTGTCACGGCCGACGATGTACCGCCCGTCCGCGGCAAGCTCCGGCCGGGCAATGGAACCGCTGGCCCGTCCTGCTCCCGCCGGGATGTCGCTCGCATCGGTCGGAGGCGCCTGAGGCGTCGGCGTCGGACTCACGATCGAGCCGCCTCCCGAGGTTCCCCCGCCCGTTACGATGGAGAACGTATCGGTTTTCGTTTCGCTCCCGCTCCCGGCAACAACGGTGTATCGGCCCAACGGAGCAAGATCCTCGCTCGCCGGAATGCCGACCGTTGCGGAATAGCTGCCGCTCACCGCAGGAATTGCATCCACGTACAAGACCGTTTGCGCCGGGCTGACGATTTTGACGGTCACATTTCCGCCCGTCTCGCCCGGGATCGTGCCGGACAGCGTCAGCTCCCCGCCGCGGCGAACTTCTTTCGCGCTTAACCTCAGCGTAAAGGTATCCGCCGCGAAGACGGATGCCGGCCCAAGCGCGAACCACAACACCAGCAAGGCTGCCAAAGTTTTTTTCACGGAGTGATGTCCCTTCTTTCTATCCATTACTCAAGCACCAACGGTCTGGCCAGGCCGGCAGGCACGTTCGGATCGCTGTCAAACCGGTCGAAGACAAACACCTTCACTTTGTAATTGTCTCCGCTCACGTTGAAATATTGGGAGACCTGCAATTGATTTGGCTTGATCGGAATCGCGTTGATCAACACTGGGGTATTGCCTTGCAGCAATTGGAACACAACGTTCGCCTCGCCGCTGAAATCGTCCAGTTGCTTCACCGTGACATCGACTTTCAATTTGCCGTCGCGGGTCAGCTTGCCGGAAAGCGAATACGTGTCGTTGGTAAAGGCATGGTCCGACGGCAGCGGTACCCCCGCTTCGATGCCCGGAACGGCATTCGCTTTCACGCGCACGCTGACCGTTCCGGCCGGATATTCGCCCGCCCCGATCAGTTGCGGATTCGCCTCGACCGCTTGCCAAGTTGCCCCGCCGTCCACGCTGTACTCGTAATCGGAAGGGGCGGTGAAGCCTGGCGCATTCGTCCAACCAAACGTATTCGCTGCATCATCCACAATCGGGTTCAATGGCGACGCCGCCGCATTGCCTTCCGCTTTCACGGTCACAGCCTCCGAGTTGTCCCGTTTATCTACGGCTTTGACGGCAAATTCATATACGGACGAAGGATCGGCTTTCTCAACGACATACTGGTACATGTCCTTGCCTTTTTCCGCCGAAACGTAGACGCTCCAGTTCATGCCCAGCTTGCCGCTCGTTTCGTAGATCCGGAAGCCCCGGACTTCGTCGTCCGCGTTGCCGCTCTCCGGCTTCGTCCAGGTCAGCGCCCATTTCCCGTTTCCGGTCTTGCCGGCGCTTAGGCCTTTTACCGGATTCGGTTTCGTGTCCGTCCGCACGATCGTATACGTATCGAAGGGGTTTTGCTCGCCCGAGCGGTACGAATCGATCGTAAAACTGTTTTCCGTCATCCGGATACCGGAGTAGATTGGGGTTTTCTTTTGCTCAAAATACGCCGCATAATATTTGTCAATATTATTATTTACGTCGTAATACTTCGTGCCCGCCGCGTTGTTGACGATGTACATCGTGCCGTCGGGATTGAGCGAGTTGCCGTTCTCGTCGCGTTTTGGATCCTTGATCGGCGTGTCGTTGTACATCTGATACGACCGCATGTAAGTGTGGTCGTGACCTTGCAAGACGACGTCGATGCCAAGCTCGTCGAACACCGGAACCAACATGTCCCGAAGCTCATAAATTTCATTTTCTGCGGAATGACCGCCGACGGAGTAGATCGCTTTGTGGAAAGCGACGACTTTCCATTTTTTGTCCGTCTGGGCTACTTCCCGCTTCAGCCACTCGATCTGCTGCTTGAACGATTCCCGTTGCCGGTTGTCCCAACCCATGTCCATCGTGTTCATGACCATGAAATGGGCATCGCCGTAATCGAACGAGTATACGCTGCCCGGCGGGAGCGGATCGTCGATGGAATCGTTCGGATAATAGAAATGATAATAATAGTTATCGTTATATGGCCCTTCATGGTTGCCGACGGCGGCCATGATCGGTAGGTGCATCAGCATATCCTGCGGTTTGCCGAAGTAATCGAGCCACTGGCTTTCCAGCGCGCCGGCATCGACCTGGTCGCCGGTCATAATCATGAATTTAGACTTCGGGTAATGGTTGATCGCCTGGCCGAGCGTATCCGCCCAGACCTCGTAGTCATGCGTATTCGCACCTTGCGAATCCGTCAAATACAGAAATTCGAAAGAATTCTCCTGGTTCCCCTCGGTCGTAAACGTCCCCGTTTGACTCCAGTTCCCGTCGCTGCCAACCCGAAACTGGTAGGAAGTGCCTGGCATGAGGCCCTCCGCCAGCACCTTATGGCTGATGAACGAGCCGTTGGTGGAGTTCGTGATTTTCAGGTTCAAGATTCGCGTATCTTCCGGTTTGCCCACAAAGCGCATGACGCCCGGAGAGCCGAAGGCTTGTCCAGCCGGAACGATTTCCACAATGCTGTCCGTCGCGTTCGCCGGAGCGTTCTCCGGTTTGTCGTAATTCGTGTACCAGGCGAAAGAGCGTTTCGTTTTGGGGTCCTTATAAAAAGACATCGCGATCGCGATCGGCGCATATTTTCCCGCTCGATTCGCCGGACTGAACGTGAAGCCGTTCAAAACCGCTCCGCCCGTGGCATAGGCCAAACCTCCTTGGCCGTCGTACGTCACGTTGACGATTTCATTCGATTTGACTGTTTCTGCTAAGGTCAACGCCAATACGGAGCGGTCCGCGCCGATCGCCGTACTCGCCACAGCAAGTCGTCTTCCCCCGGATTGAACGCGCAGATGATCCTTTAGCCCGATAGGTGCGTCAGCCAATTCAGCTTTAAGCTTCAGTGTCACTTCCAGGCCGCTCGCCGCTACCGTTCCCGCGACCGGCCCGTTGTAGTTTGGCGGCAGGAAAAAGGCGGACGACGGTACGATTTCCTTAGTCCGGCTCGGTGTCTCCCAGCGCAAATAGAGGTTCGAACCGCCGAAGTCCTCGAAATATTCGACCTTGAAGCTGTATTTCACCCCGCCCTGCAGCGAGATCGGAGCGCTGGTCTGCTCTACGTCCCAATCGTTCACCCAGTGGTCGATCACTACTTGATCGTCAATCCACACTTTGAAGCCGTTGTCGCCCGTCATGTAAAACGTGTAGTCGCCGGTTTCCGGCGCCAGGATTTGGCCGGTCCAGCGCACGTTGGCGTGATCTTGCCCGCCGGTCCAAGTTTGCAGGACCGGATCGAGGTTCGAAAAGTTGATTTGCGTATCCACCGTGGTCGATTGGAGTTCGCCAAAGCTGAAATCGCTGTTCCCCGTGTAGTATTGCGCGAGCAAACCCTGTTCGCTGCCGCTCACCGGCGGCCCTGCTGCTTCGCCTTTGAGATCCAGGTCAAAGTACAAGTCGGAGCTGGTGACGCTATCCTGATGCACTTCGACCGCCAGTACATTGGCCCCGTTGACCAGAAGAGACGGGTCGATCGCAAACGGATACTCCTCCCGCTGGTCTGCGACGTTGCCGGAAGCCCGGGTCGTATAAGTGATCGAACCGCCCGGCATATTCGTCCGGAAGACTTCCTCCCCGTTCAAGTAAACCACCGCGCCGTCGTCGCGGATCAGCGTCGCCGCCAATTCTCGAATCGCCGAAGCGTCCGATACTTCAAATTCCTTACGGAAGTAGGTCGTAATATATTTATTGCGGTCATCCGGCCCATAGCCGATCACGGACGTCGGCTGAGGTTTGGTACTGCCGGCATAACCCAGCGAGGCAACCCCTCGATTCCAGCCGCTGTCGTCAAAACCGTTGTTCCGCCAAGCCGTTCCTTGATCCGAACCGTTGTCCAGATACTTCCATTCGCTGCCTCGCGGAATCAACGCCGATGGGTCGGCCAGCGCCGCGGCCGCAGCGGGATCAACGACCGTGACCAGCGCCGAGGTTTTGTAGCCGCCGTCCGTCGTTGTTGCCGTAATGCCCGTCGTGCCGGATCCAATGGCCGTGACCAAACCGTCCGGGCTGACCGTTGCCACCCCGGAGTCATCGCTTGTCCAGGCATAGGTTGCATCCGTCGCATTCTCCGGCAATACAGCAGCGCTCAATTGCGCCGTTTCCCCGACAGCCAGCTCCAGGCTGGACTGGTCCAGCGTGATGCCGGTGACCGGAACGAGCTCCGGGTGGGTCTCCGGATCGGATTCCGATGGGGCCGCCATCGTACCGTAGGCCTCAAACTCATAAATGTTCGCCTGATAGTTCCCGTTATCGTTAATGTCTCCCGGATCGGTGATGTTCAGCTTAAAATAACGGGCCGTTACCGGCTCGGCCAATTCATGCGTCGTGACGCCGTACGTATTGTCCGTCACCGTTGCAACGGGCGTCCAGGTCACGTCATCCTGGCTTGTCTCGATGGAAAATGCACGGGTGTTCCATGCATCCGCCTCGCCTGCCGAACCCGCATGGGCCAGCACAAACTTGTGCACCTGTCTCTTATAACCATCTNGGGCCGTTACCGGCTCGGCCAATTCATGCGTCGTGACGCCGTACGTATTGTCCGTCACCGTTGCAACGGGCGTCCAGGTCACGTCATCCTGGCTTGTCTCGATGGAAAATGCACGGGTGTTCCATGCATCCGCCTCGCCTGCCGAACCCGCATGGGCCAGCACAAACTTGTGCACCGTCGCTTCGGCGCCCGCGTCAATCTTTAACCAATAAGGGTTCTGGGCATCCGGCGGTTGCGTATTCCCTTCATATGCCCATTTGCTGTTTGCGGCATTGCCGTCAACCGCTTGGGACGGGACGAAACCGCCCGCGATTTCCCCAATGGCCGTTGCCGTTACCCCCGGTGCGGCAAATACGTTGATATCCGCCGTCGGCTCCGCTTTCGCGGGCTGGATCGGTACGTATCCCGCCGAAAACAGCATGGACAACAACATCACCGCCGCAAGCACTCGTCTTGCCGGTGCAATCTTTCTTTTCACTCCCTAGGTCCCTCCTCTGGATTATGAAGTGTTGACATTGTAGGACATCATACGATTTGTCCGTGTTTCCTTCAATTCATCTACCGTTAAGGGAAAATTAAATTTCTGTAAATGTCCCGAACGCTTGTCCGGACCTTCCGATCGAGGAGCAGATTAACAACATCTTAATAATCCCACTTCTCCTTTTATTTGTAATCAAATGGGTGTATATGGATGTTTTGAGCAAGGCGGGAGATTGGATTTTCAGACTTCTCTTTTCGTAACCGCATTGGTGTTAATCGCTTTCACAAATTCTCCCTTACAGCTGGCGTAAGTCTCGTGTCACCTCCGTCCTCACTGTTAGCCCTGTGTAAAACCATGCCTTCCATCTCCTAAATGATGGGAAAGATATTTTTGTGAAATGCAAAAAAATCCGGAAGCATTGGACTGCTTCCGGATGAATTTCTCGTTATCCTACGGTGTCATATTTTCTTTACCTTCGGCCGATTTCGAGGCTCCCTTGCCGGAGGCGCCACTTTAGGAGCCGGGGCCGTTTGTTGCATCGGATAAGGGTGATCCTTGACGACCTTCATCCGTTTTCCCGTCAACTTCTCGATCGCTGCAACGTATTCCTTCTCATCGAAATCGCAGAACGAAATAGCGACGCCGCTCTGTCCCGCCCGGCCGGTTCGTCCGATTCGATGAACGTACGTTTCGGGAATGTTCGGGAGTTCATAGTTGATGACGTGGGACAATTCATCGATGTCAATGCCCCGCGCCGCAATATCGGTTGCAACCAGGACGCGCAACGTGCGATTCTTAAAGTTTTGCAAGGCTGTTTGCCGAGCCCCCTGCGACTTGTCGCCATGGATGGCTTTGGCGCTGACCTGCGCTTTCGTCAAGTGGCGGACCAACCGGTCGGCCCCATGCTTGGTCCGCGTAAAGACGATGACGGATTCAATCGACTTGTCCTTCAGGAGATGGAGCAGCAGATCCTTTTTATTCCCCTTGTCCACGTAATACAACTGCTGACCAATCGCATCCACCGTGGAGGATACCGGCGTAATCGCCACCTTGACGGGGTTCCTCAGGATGGAATCGGCCATCTGGGCGATCGCCCCGGGCATGGTTGCAGAGAAGAGCAGGGTTTGCCGCTGGGACGGCGTCTTGGCGATGATCTTCTTGACGTCGTGGATAAAGCCCATATCCAGCATGCGATCCGCTTCATCCAGAATCAGCAGTTTCACGTCCTTCAAGTCCACCAGCTTCTGTTGGATTAAATCATTCAGCCGGCCGGGCGTGGCCACCAGGATGTCTACGCCTTTTTGCAGCGCAATCTCCTGAGGTCTCTGCGAGACTCCTCCGAAAATGACGGCGCATTTCAGGGGCAAATATTTGCCGTAAGCGCAAAAGTTCTCGTGAATTTGCAGCGCCAGCTCGCGGGTAGGCGTGATCACCAACGCCCGGATGTTGCGCCGCCCGGACTGAGCGGGATAATCCTTATTTAACAGTTGCAACGTAGGAATCGCGAACGCCGCAGTCTTCCCCGTACCGGTCTGCGCGCAGCCCAGCAGGTCCTTGCCGCTCAGAATGGGCGGGATCGCTTGCTGTTGAATCGGCGTGGGTGCCGTATAGTTTTCCTGTTCCAATGCTTTTAAGATCGAGGGGATCAAATTCAACTCTTTAAATAACATGATAACTCCTTGCCGAAAATCGCTAATTTCGGCGGCCATCGTATACGGTCACCGATCATATCAATATAACACGGCGCGGATGCCCCGGCAAATCGGGAGCGGACTAGACATTCCGATAAGGCCGTTTTTTGGCCTTATTTTCCACCTTGCTGCCCTCCATGCAGAAAATAAGGCCATTTTAGGGTCTTATTTTTAGGTTGAGGGACTAAAATGTCCTGCTTCTACCCGATTCCGAATCAAATAAGGCCATTTTATGTCCCTATTTACCGCAACACGTGGCTTTTTCGAGAAATAAGGACACTTTTTACCCTTATATCCGCCGAGTGCGGCCGGGGACCGGGGACCGGGGACCACTTAACGTTCATCAATCCGTGCCCACCCAGGTAATCCCCCACGCTGCACAGCCAAACCATATGGTCCTGCCCCGGCCCCCAGTAGTTCTTGGCCACGGCATATGGCTCGCCGAACTTGCGAAGCCACTTCTGCTGTGCCCTCTTATAGCCGCTGTCGAGGCAAAACCGCTCGATGCCCCGCCCCTTCAGCTCTTCCGCCAACGCCTGGATCAAAGCCGCCCCGATGCCTTGACCTTGATAAGCAGGCAGCACGTACAAGCTTCCCAGTTCGCCAACGTCGTCCAGAGCGTGCCGGGTACATTCGGCGATTTCCTTCCCGCAAGGACCAAAGGAGATCGTGCCAACCACCTCCCGAACCGACCTCGCAACCAGGAAAAAGACGGCTTCTTCCGCCGCTTGATGCCAAGGCTGGGGCGGATCCAAGCCTGCGGCGATCCGAAGCGCCGCGTCCACTAGCCTCTTCTTCCCTTCGATTTCTTCGCGGATTTCTTCTATTAAATGTTCAAGCCCTTCCCCGGCGAACGCCTCCGGGATAGTCCGCTCGAACACCCGGCACGCCCCCTCCCGATCTGCGTGAACTAAGGGAACGATGACGATATCTTCAACCATTGCAATCCTCCTTCACATTTTTGCGAGTCTTACTGCAAAAGCCGAGATATTCACTTCATATTCTAAAGATTTTACCGAAATAAAAGCAAAGGGGCGATCCCTCCGAGAAAACGCAAACATACGTCACAACAAGCTGGAATACGCGGGTTTTACCTGTGGGTGGTTGTGGTATAATCACGATGATTTGCGAAAAAGAGGTCCATCCAGCAGCTTTGCATGCAAGAACAAACGGAAACGGGTGATCAGATGTTCGAACTCAAATGGCTATGGCAGAATTTGGAGGGCAACCGGGCCAGGTACATTACGGCGCTAGTGCTCTCCGTCGTGGGCTCTTCGCTCATGATTATCAATCCGTACATAGGCCAACGCATTGTCGACACGTTTATCACGGGTGAGAATGCGGTGCAAAATTTAACGCAGGAACGAGGGCTGCTCATCATGCTCTGTCTCGGCATGATCGGCTTCTCCTTGCTGCGCACGGGGCTTGCTTATCTGACAACGATGCAATACGAGCAGGCTTCGCAAAATATGTTGTACAAGGTCCGCATCTATCTGTACAACAAGATCCAAGGCCAGGATATGGAATATTACGACCATAACCGGACCGGGGACTTAATGACCAAAATGACCGGGGACCTGGACATGGTGCGGCACTCGATGGCGTGGATTATCAAGACGATCATCGAATCGGTGACGATCTTCATTGCGGCCGTCGTTTACTTCTTCACGATTGATGCCGTATTGACGTTGTGGCTGCTGGTTCTGGCGCCGCCGATTTTCGTCGTAGCTTTTATTTTTGCGAAAAAGGTCCGTCCCATGTACATCGACCTGCGCGAGCGGCTCTCCCAACTGAACACGATCACCCAGGAGAATATCTCGGGGAACCGCGTCGTTAAAGCCTTTGCCCGCGAGGAATTTGAAATCGAGAAGTTCACGGACAAGAACATCCACTTCTCCCAAGCCAACAAAAAGGCGGCGCTCGTGTGGCTGGACTACTTCCCGTATCTGGAGACGTTCGCGCAGGCGTTTAACGTGATCCTGATGCTGGCCGGCGGTTATTTCGTCATGCAGGGACGGATTACGTTCGGGGAATTCTCCGCGTTCTCCGCGCTTATCTGGGCCGTATCCAACCCTATGCGCAACATCGGGATTATCATTAACGATATTCAGCGTTTCTTCGCCAGCTTAAGTAAAATCGTAGAAATTTACTATGCCAAACCCCGTATCGTAAACGAGCACAACGCGGGCGATAAACGCCGTTACGAAGGACGGATCGAATTCGACCACGTCAGCTTCAAATACGATGGCGGCGAAGTGCTGCATGATATCAGCTTCTCGGTTAGCCCCGGGGAAACCGTTGCGATCATGGGCTCGACGGGTTCAGGCAAGACGTCCCTCGTCAACCTGATCCCGCGCTTCTACGACGTCTCCGGCGGGCAAGTACGGGTTGACGGCGTCGATGTACGCAAGCTGGAGCTCGACGAGCTCCGAGGCAACATCGGCATCGCGACCCAGGACGTACTGCTGTTCTCCGATACGATCGACGGGAACATCGCTTACGGCGATCCCGAGCTGCCGGAAGAACAGACGGTCGAGTATGCCCGGTTGGCCGCGGCGCATGATTTTATTACGAAAATGCCCGAAGGGTATGACACCATCGTCGGGGAACGCGGCGTCGGCTTATCCGGCGGTCAGAAGCAGCGGATCGCGTTGGCCCGGGCCCTGGCGGTACGCCGCCCGATCTTGATTCTCGACGATACGACGTCCGCGGTGGATCTCGAAACGGAGGAGCATATTCAGAAGAGCTTACGGGAGCTGGACTTCCCGTGCACGAAGCTGATTATTGCCCAGCGTGTGTCCACGACAGCTGAAGCTGACCGCATTCTGATTCTCGACGGCGGCCGTCTGATCGAGGAAGGCACTCATGCCGAATTATTGGCCAAACGCGGCTATTATTACGAAGTATTTATGCTTCAGAACGAAGGGATCGGAAGGACGGTGAGCGCTCATGGCCAGGAATAAATTCGATGTCGACGAGAACCTGGAATCGCCTTTTGACATTAAGCACTTTAGACGTGCCATGGTGTACATCAAGAAACAGAAGAAGCCGATGATCGTCGCCTTCGTATTAAGCGCCTTGTCGGCAGCGATCGCGCTGTCGGCACCGCTCATCATTCAACACGTCGTCGACGTGACGATTCCGGAGAAGGCTTTCGGAGCCCTGATCGGGTGGTCCGCGCTCATGCTGATCACGATCGTGGCCAGCGTCGTGCTGGCGACCATCCGCTCCCGGATCATGACCCGGGTCGGGCAGGATATCATCTTCGATATCCGCACGGACTTGTTCAAGCATCTGCAGGAGCTGCCTTTTAAATATTATGATGACCGCCCGCAAGGGAAAATCCTGATCCGCGTCGTCAACTATGTCAACGCCGTATCGGATGTCTTGTCCAACGGGATTATCAACTTCATTCTCGAGATCGTCAACTTGCTCTTTATCGCCGCCTTTATGTTTGCGGTCGATGTCCGGCTGTCGCTGGTCACCTTGGCCGGGTTGCCGGTATTCCTCGGCGTCATGCTGCTCATCAAAACCCGGCAGCGCCGAGCCTGGCAGGCTGTATCGAACAAAAGCTCCAACATGAACGCCTATTTGCAGGAGAGCATCAGCGGGATCGGCGTGACGCAGATCTTCTCCCGCGAGAAGCATAACGAAGGGATCTTTACCCGCCTGGCCGGCAATTACCGCAAGGAGTGGATGCGGGCGCTGCGCTACAACGCCCTGATCCCGTTCACGGTTGACAACCTGGCGACGATCGTGACAACGCTCATCTACCTGGTCGGCTTGCTGGCGATGGGTCCGGAAGGCGTGACCTTCGGGGTTATCCTCGCAATGAGCAGTTACGCGGCGCGGTTCTGGCAGCCGATTCTCAACCTGTCGCAACTGTATAATAACTTTATTAACGCCGTCGCTTATCTCGAGCGGATCTTCGAAACGCTGGATGAGCCGGTAACGGTCAGCGATGTGCTGGATGCAACGCAACTGCCGTCGGTGAAAGGTAACGTCAAGTTCGACGATGTCACGTTTGCCTATGATCCAGGGCTTAATATTCTGGAGCATCTGAACTTCGACGTGAAAGCCGGGGAAAGCATCGCGCTCGTCGGACCGACAGGCGCGGGCAAGACGACGGTGGTCAACCTGATCTCGCGCTTCTACAATGTGAGCGATGGCGCGATTCTGATCGATGGTCACGATATCTCCCAGGTGACGCTGAAGTCGCTGCGCAGCCAGATGGGCATTATGCTGCAGGACAGCTTTATTTTCTCGGGCACGATTATGGACAATATCCGTTACGGCAAGCTGGACGCGACGGAAGAGGAGATCATCGCCGCAGCGAAAACCGTCTGCGCCGACGAATTCATCCGCGAGTTCGAGCAAGGGTACCACACCGAGGTGAACGAACGCGGCTCCAAGCTGTCCCAAGGCCAGCGGCAGCTCATCTCGTTCGCCCGGACCTTGCTGGCCGATCCGCGCATCCTGATTCTGGACGAAGCGACCTCCTCCATCGACGCCAAGACGGAGCGCTTACTCCAGCAAGGCTTGAACGAGCTGCTGAAAGGCCGTACCTCGTTTATCATCGCGCATCGCCTGTCCACCGTGAAGAACTGCGACCGTATCATGTACGTCTCGGACAAAGGGATCGCCGAGTCCGGCTCGCATGACGAGCTGATAGCTAAACGCGGTCTGTACTACCGCTTGTATACCGCACAGAAGATGGAAGCCGTTTAGCAAAAAAACACAAAAGGCAATTCCAAAGTCATGCTGCATGACTCTGGAATTGCCTTTTGGTTATTGGTGAACGTTTCGGCGTATGGTCTTCCGTCCGTTATTTGCTTGGGCCGATCCGGTTCTGGATGTATTCTTCAACCTCTTCTTTGGGGATGTTTAGGGAGACAGCCAACTCGCCGTGCAGATTCTCGGCGGCTGAACATAGCAAGCGCTCATCCGATTGGCGCAGTTTTTTGCCCAGGCTATTTTGTTCTGTTTTGCGCTGCCGCATCGTCTTGATCACCTTGATCCATTCTACATGATCCCCTGTGTTGATCGCTTGCTTGCAACTGGCTTCCCGTGCCTTATCATTGCTGATCCAGGTCGCATCAATACTCGGAATCCGCGAGATCAGACGCTCGGATTCTTCCCGCGACAGAATGCTCCGCATGATCACTTTAAGATTGTCCACCGGCGTGTAAATGGTAGTCCCTTTCAGATAAACCGGGTTGAGCAGATAATACTTACGGTCCCCCTCGACGCCCGGCGGTGTGCAAATGTCCTTGATTTGGCAAACCCCGTTGCTTCCGTAGATCACATACTCATTTACCGCAAACATGTGCCTTCCTCCCTTGTACTGTGGTGCTCGTGAGAGCCTCTAACCTGGACACTACAACCAAAAAGCACCGCTCACTCGATTGGAGTGAAACGGTGCCGGATAACTTCGCCGTTTGTTATATATCACCCTAGGGATGTACCTATAACTCCATTATAGACTAAAAAACAGGCTTCATGTCATTTATCTAGAAAATGCTGTTCTTTTCCACTGGAAATCCTTAGTCCTTTTGTGAAATGATTCACTTATTCTAATGAGAACCTATGTTATCCTCTCAGAGGGGGAACAAAAAAAAGAGAAATCGCTCCCCTATAAAGTTATTAGTGGAGGGTAAATCATGTACAAGAAAGCAACAGCAGCACTGATTCTCGTCTTATCCCTGATGCTCGTCATTGCGGGATGCGGTAACAACGGGAATGCGCCTCAGAACCAGGCGCAAGGTCAGAACCAGACGCAAGCTAGCGAACAGACGGACAAGTCCCCAGAGAACGAAGCCGTATCCGGCGCATCCGCAAAAAGCTATACGCCTTATGATCAATTAAAGGACAGCTACGATATCCTTATCATCGGTGCAGGGGGAGCCGGCATGACCGCGGCGCTTGAAGCGAAAGCCAACGGCATGGACCCGGTGATTTTCGAGAAAATGCCGGTAGCCGGCGGTAATACAACGAAATCCTCCTCAGGGATGAATGCCTCACAGACGAAATTTCAAAAGGAACAAGGTATTGAAGACAGCAACGACAAATTCTATGAAGAAACGTTCAAAGGCGGCCACAATACCAATGATCCCGACCTGCTGCGTTTCTTCGTTGACCATTCCGCTGGTGCGATCGATTGGCTCGATTCCATCGGAATCCGGTTGAATAACCTTACAATCACGGGCGGCATGAGCGAAAAACGCACGCATCGTCCGGAAGACGGCTCCGCCGTGGGGCAATACCTGGTGGACGGTCTGGTCCGAAACGTTGAAGAGCAAGGCATTCCGTTGTTCGTCAACGCCAATGTCAAGGAGATTATTCAGCAAGACGGCAAGGTTCACGGCGTGAAGGTCGTCCTGAACGACACCGAAGAAAAGACGATTACCGGCAAAGCCGTCATCGTGGCAACAGGCGGTTACGGAGCTAATCCGGAGATGATCACCCAGTTTAGACCGGACTTAAAAGGATACGTCACGACGAACCAAGCGGGCAGCACCGGCGACGGCATTACGATGATTGAGAAATTGGGCGGCGTTACGGTTGATATGGATAAGATCCAGGTTCACCCGACGGTTCAACAAGAGAAATCGTATCTGATCGGCGAAGCCGTGCGCGGCGAAGGGGCGATCCTCGTCTCTAGTGAAGGCCATCGTTTCCATAATGAAATGGATACGCGGGATAAGGTGACCGCCGCGATCAATGCCCTTCCCGAGAAGTCGGCTTACCTTGTTTTTGATTCCGGCGTGAAATCCCGGGCGAAGGCGATCCAGCAATACGAGAAGATGGGCTTCGTGCTTCAAGGCGACACGATCGAAGCTTTGGCCGAGGCGATGGGCGTACCGGCAGAGGCTTTGGCGAAGACGTTGGAAACCTGGAACGGAGCCGTTCAGAATAAAAATGACGCCGAATTCGGCAGAACGACCGGGATGGATCACGATTTGTCCGGCGCGCCGTACTATGCCATCAAAATCGCTCCCGGCATCCACTACACCATGGGCGGCGTAAAAATCAACACCAACACGGAGGTGTTGAATAAAGACGGCAACCCGATCCCCGGCTTGTTCGCTGCGGGCGAAGTGACCGGCGGGTTGCACGGGGACAACCGGATCGGCGGCAACTCCGTAGCCGACATCATCATTTTCGGCCGCCAAGCCGGCGTTAAGGCGGCCGAGTTCGTGAAGGGGCAATAAGCGGACGACCGCTATGTAAGGACCCGTCAGGGCTTGGACTCCAGGGAGTTTGAGCTTTGGCGGGTTTTCTTTTGCCGCCTATGAATGAGAGGACTTTGGGAAATACTGAAAAGCAACCACATAAGAAGCCCAAGGGAGGTGTGCTCCTACATGAGCGATCAGGAGAACAACACAAAGCAACGGTTGGAACAGGCCAAAGCCAAGGATTCCACCGATGAAGGTCGAAAAGGCGCCTTCTTGACGAAAGACGCCTGGAACCAGGACGGCAACCCCGCCGCAGCGAAGGATGAATTCGGTCCGGAGATGAGACCGGAGGCTCCGCCGACGTTGAATGGGAAGCCGATGTAGCTGCGAAAAAGTATGATTTTTCGAATACATGTGGCCGGAATCACCTGGATTGGGCGCATTGTATTCGATTTTCCATACACATTGCTCGATTTCAGCTGCAGCGGGCCCAATTCTGTATGATTTTTCGAATACACATCGCCGGAATCACCTGGAATCGGCGCATTATATTCGTTTTTTCATACACATTGCTCGATTCCAGCCGCAACGGGCCCAATTCTGTATGATTTTTCGAATACATATGGCCGGAATCCCCGGATTCGGCGCATTGTATTCGATTTTTCATACACATTGCTCGATTTCAGCCGCAACGGGCCCAATTCTGTATGATTTTTCGAATACATGTTGCCGGAATCCCCGGAATCCCCCGATAAGGCGCATTGCCCAACGATCCGCGAGACGCGTCAACACCGCACGTATTTCCGCTTAAAGCCCAATTGTCCTCGATCCAGGGCTTTTTGAATATTTCCCGAAGCGTTCAGGAAGGTGCTCTTCTTGTTCTCCCGCTTCATCTCGACCGGACCGATCGCCTCGGCGGTTTCCACCGCCTGGACGTGGAGCGGCTTGTAAGAAACCGCGACGGTGTAAACAAAGTTGTTCATCGCGGACTTCGTTCGTTCGGGCGCATGATGGATCGAGTCCTTCACCGTTTCCAGCATGCCGGCGAGCTTGCCTTCGTCAAATTCGCTGTCCGGCCGGCTCCCCAATAGCCAGCAATAACAGCTCCAGCCCGCCGACATTCGGAGCTCGTCCCCGCTGGCGATCCACTTGTCGGCAACCTCTTGGGCGATGTCCGTCTCCGCCAGGGTGACGGCCACCACATAGTCCGACAGCATGTAGAAATAAGCCCCTTCGATCCAACGCTCGAAATCCGCATGCGTCATCGCTTTCGGATCGGCAATGATCCCCGCAAAGTACATGGCATCGTAATTCCCCGTCGCATACAGCTCTTCGGCTAAAGGCTGGTTGATCCGGATCTGCCGGAACAACGGCTTCATTTCCCCTGTCGCTACGCCAAACAGCGGTTCCCGCGCACCGTTTCCAAGATACATCTTCTTCAGCCGTTCTTTGCCGAGTGCCTCAAGCTCCTGCATTACCGTTTCCAGCTCCATCATAAGCCGCTCCCTTCATCCCGCTTGGTTTCTATCGTCTAGCTTACTACGTCTGAAGGGTTTGATTCAAATTCCAATCCGGTCAAGCCCCTGCCCGCCTTTCACTTGCTTCGTGCCAAGCGGAATCCTTGATCCGGACCAAAGCCGTTCGCTTCAAACTTGCCGCGAAACGCCACCTCGCTGCTGCTGATATCGCCGATCCAGCCGCCGCCTTTCACCACCCGAAACGCCCCGCGTTCCTGCTCCTGATTCACATCGTCCCCGTACCAGTCCCAGCACCATTCCCTCACATTGCCGGACATATCGTAAATCCCCAACTCGTTGGGCTTCTTGCCGCCGACGGGCTTAGGTTGACCATGATTGCTTTCGATGATCGGCCAGTTCCAATCTCCTGTCAGATACTTATCCCCAACGTTCCGCCAATACCAAGCTACATCATCCGCGCGGGAGCTTCCGCTGTATTTGTGGCTCTTGCTCTGTTGGCCGCCGCCAGCTGCATACTCCCACTCCGCCTCCGTTGGCAGACGGTACCCGTTCGCCTCCGGATTAATCGAGACAAGCCATTTCATTTGATCGTGTTCGCTTTGATTATTCGGGTCGATTTTACTCTGATCTATATTGTAAAAGGGCTCCAAACCCTCTTTTATGCTCCGCTGATTGCAATACGCAATGACGTCGTACCAGCTTACCATTTCCACCGGCAAATCGCTGCCTTGGAACTGGGATGGGTTGCTTCCCATCACTTCCACCCATTCCTTCTGGGTGACTTCATATTTTCCGATATAAAAATCAGCCAGCGTGATATTCGAGCCGTAGTAATTGGACAGGGTGTTCACTACACTCCCGCCTTGAACCAGCACGAAGTGATCGTTCAGCCGCTCCGACTTCCCCGTAGCAACCTGCGAGCAGGCCGAGACCAGCAACAGCATGGGGATAAACAGTAACATGAATCGCTTCCTCATGGTTAGCTCTCCTTTTAATGAAGGATCAGTCGGGCCGCCGGCAGTGTACCGAACGGCCCCAGTCACAATGTTCAGCGATTAACCGATTACCATACCGTTACGTTGGAGCTGCCGCTGCTTTGATAACCTTCCGTCGCCAGGACCTGGTAAGCCCAGCTGCTTCCCAAATTCATGCCTTTGCTCTTCCACGCGTTCACGTGATTGCTGAAGGTAATCGCGACATTGCTGCCGGTTGGTCTTTTCGATTGACGAACGCTCCAGAACTGTTGGAACGTTTGTGTGCCGTCGATCGAAGGCGCATTGTAGCGCATCGTCGTATAGATGTCGTAGGTACCTCCGTCACTATTCACCGAACCCTTATAGGTACCGGTCGGCCGGTACGTGCCCCAGCTGTCGACGACATAATATTCGATCAGCGAGTTTCTTGTCCATCCGTAGAGCGTTAAATACCCATTCCCCGAAGGAGCCCATACGCCGGCATTATAATTGATCGTCCGATTGGGAGAACCGACGGTCCAGCCTTTGCCAACTACGAAGTTGCCGGTATTGTACCAATTGACGCTGTAATTGCCTCCGGATCCGTTGACCGCATTCACCGTCCCGCCGCCATCCGTCCAATTTTGCCAATAATCCGTTGCTGCATTTGAGGTTGCCCCAAACAAACCGAAACTCATCGAAGCCGCCAGGAGTATTGTAAACATTTTCTTTTTCAACTTCATGACCAATTCCTCCTCAGAACACTTTTTTTAGAATCGTCTTTCGTTTCTTCTCCCTGCTTCTGCTTCTTACCGAGATGCGACTTTTGTTTTTGCGGGGCATCACCTACCCTGTGTCATAAACTAGAAACATTTAACTATCACCCCCTTTGTTAGAAAATTATAGAAGGAAAGCGCATACAATTCACTTCGCAAATTAAAGGATTTATCTTGTTTTTTTCATAGAATAATAGAATCATGAGGGAAAAAAATAAAAAACGACCCCAGCGGAGTCGTCTGATTGGTTGGTATTCTTATGAGGGGGGCCGCCATTACACCCCGGTATTCGCCTTGACGAGCACCTCGGCGTATTTCGCTTCATCTTTATCGCGGGACAGCAGGGTCCCGACAAATGCGGCGAGGAAGCCGAGCGGAATCGAGATAATGCCCGGATTCGTCATCGGGAAGAGCGCCGTTCCGGTCAGAATCGCCTTGCCCGGTTCCGGGTCCCATACGTTCGGACTTAAGGCTACGAGAAGGACCGTGCTGAACAAGCCGACCAGCATGCCGGAGATCGCCCCCGTGCGGTTGAATCTTCGCCAGAAGACGGTGAACAGGATGATCGGCAGGTTGGCACTTGCCGCGACGGCAAAAGCCAAGGAAACGAGGAAGGCCACATTCATCTTCTGGGCGAACAAGGCGAGCAGAATCGAGATGATGGATACACCGATTGAAGCCCAGCGAGCCATGCGCAGCTGCTCCCGTTCGGTCGCGTTGCCTCGGCGAACGATCTGTCCATAGAAGTCGTGCGCGAAGGCCGACGCGGCAGACAGAACGAGACCGGTGACGACGGCCAGGATCGTCGCGAACGCCACCGCCGAGATGAACGCAAACAGGAAGTCGCCGCCAAGCGCCTTGGCCAGCAGCGGAGCGGCCATATTGCCGGCCTTGTCAACGGCGGTGATCTCCCCGGTGCCCACAAACGCGGCGGCTCCAAATCCGAGGAAGATGGTCATGACGTAGAAGATGCCGATGATCCAGGTGGCGTAGACAACGGAGCTGCGGGCCGTACGAGCATCCTTGACCGTAAAGAAACGGGTTAAAATATGCGGCAGCCCGGCGGTGCCCAGTACCAGCGCCAAGTTAAGCGATATCGTCTCCAGCGGAACCTTGTACTTGTTGCCCGGGTTCAAGTAGTTTTCCATCAAGGGCGTTGCCGTCTTCATCTGCTCGAACATGCCGGTCAAACTGAAATCAAACTTCGCGAAGACCATTACGGAAATGACGAAGGTGCCGCCCATCAACAACACCGCTTTGGTGATCTGCACCCAACTCGTGGCGTGCATCCCGCCAAAGACGACATAGATGGTCATGAGCACTCCGACGATCAACACCGAGGTGACGTAATCGAGCCCCAGCAAGAGCTTGATCAGCGCCCCCGCGCCAACGAGCTGCGCAATCATGTAGAAGATTGAGATCGCAATCGTATTCAGCGCCGCGAAGCCACGCACTTCCTTGTTCGCAAAGCGGGCGGCAATCATATCGGCGACCGTATATTTACCCAGGTTGCGGAGCGGCTCGGCGACGAGATACAGCACCACGAGGTAAGCGACGAGAAACCCGATGCTGTAGAAGAAGCCGTCGAAGCCAACCAAGGCAATCGACCCGGCGATGCCGAGAAACGACGCGGCCGACATATAGTCGCCGGCGATGGCGGTCCCGTTCTGCCAGCCCTTCAGCCCGCCGCCGGCGGTGTAGAATTCGCTGGTGTTGTTCGTTTTTTTCGCGGCAAAAAAAGTAATGACCAACGTCAGCAACACAATCGCGCAAAATAAGGTGAACGCCATGATCGTTACGCCCCCATTTCCCGTCGAATTTCATCGACCAAGCGGTCAAACCGTCTCGCCACACGCGAGTACAGGATGCAGAGCGCCCATGTCATGACAAATTGGGCAAACGCAAACACCCATGCCCAGGAAATCGGGCCGATCGCCGGCCGATTCAGCACCTCCGAATACGAAGTCATGATCGGAAGCGCAAAGTAAAACAGCAGAAAAAACACGGTCGACGGGATAATGAACCTTTTCTTGTGAGAGATCAACGTCTTGAACTTGGCGGAATGCCACACCTCGGTGTAGCTCCTCCCTTTCGCAGCCTTCACCGTTTTTGCACCTTTCGCGGCTTTCGCACCCATACTTCACCCTCCAAATGATGAACTTTGAAGATCACCCAATATATGTAAGCGCTTCGCATTCATTTTATGCAGGGGCTGGCTTGCAAATGTTCAAATTTTAACTTTTGTTCTCCCGTTCGTATCGCTTATCCCGCTTGGGCAAAAAGAAAACACCTGAGGCAACTCAGGTGTTTTCTCGTTCTTAAAACTTGATGACCCCAGTAGTGTGCAGAAGCACGAGCACGACAAGTACCGGAGCGATATACCGTACCATAAACAGCCAGATCCGGAACCATCCGGACTTGAGGCCCGCGGCATCCGCGGCATTCTTCCAGAAGTATCCCGCAAAGACGGTAGTAATCAGGCCGCCCAGCGGCAGCAAAATATTCGAGGTGATGAAATCGAGCCAGTCGAAGAAGTTCTTTCCGCCCATATCCGTGAATGCCGGTACGACACCAAAGGACAAGACCGAAGGCAACCCGACCAACAGGACCAGTACGCTGACGATCGTCACGGATGTTCCGCGGCCCCATCCCCAGCGGTCCATGACGTAGGAGACCGGAACTTCCAGCAACGAAACCGCGGAGGTCAAAGCCGCTATCGCCAGCAGAATGAAGAATAACCCGCCGAAGAACGCCCCGAACGGCATCGCCGAGAACGCGGCAGGAAGCGCGATGAAAACCAGAGACGGTCCCGCATCCGGCTCCAACCCGAACGAAGCGGTTGTCGGGAAGATGATAAGCCCCGCGATAAACGCATAGATCAGGTCCCCTGCCCCGATGGCCAGGGTAGCCGTGCCAAGGGATTGGCGCTTGTCCACATAAGCACCGTAGGTCAGCAAAATCCCCATCCCCAGCGACAGCGAGAAAAAGGCATGTCCCAAGGCAACCAAGGCCGCTTCCGGACTGAGTTTCGAGAAATCGGGTTGAAGGAAGAAGGATACGCCCGCTCCGGCACCAGGTAGTGTTAAAGCCCGAATCATCAAAATGATCAGCAGAACAACCAGCCCCGGTATCAGCACCTTGTTGAACTTCTCGATGCCGCCGGAGATCCCTTTCCCCACCACGAGGCCGGTAATCAGCACGGCGACCGCTTGCCATACGAGCGGCAGGTAGCCTTGGGTAAACGTGGCGAATTGCCCGCTGTAGTCGGAATTGGCATACAGATCTCCACCGAAGGACTGTACAGCATAGTGCAGCGTCCAACCGGCGACGATGACATAGAAGCTCAGGATTAGAAAAGGTGCGATCACTTGCAGCAACCCGAGGCGGCCAAATACTTTTGGCCCGCCGGCCTTCACAAAGGACGTCGACGCACTGCCTCGGCCCGCCCGCCCAATGGCCAACTCCGCTAACAGCAGAGGCAATCCGATCAGGATTAAACAGATGATGAATAGCAGGAAGAAAGCAGCCCCGCCGTGTTCCCCCGTAATATATGGGAACTTCCACATATTCCCCAGTCCCACGGAACTGCCGATGGCGGCCAAGATAAAACCGGCAGAAGAAAACCTTTCATTCCGGCCTTGGCCCAGATTATTTTGCGTTGTTTTCATGTTGATCCCCCAGTTTTTTTATACATCTTATTATTATAAATAAAATGTCAGCAAATAGGGATATGACATTTTTCACCAACAAAATGAACACCGCATTTAACGCAGGTGCTCAGCCAAGCGTCTTAAGGCTTCAGGAGGGACGGTGTCCAGCTCTTCCCTGAAAACTTTTTTCACTTTCTCATAGTGC
The DNA here is from genome assembly GCF_900021165.1 of Paenibacillus phocaeensis. Lineage (GTDB taxonomy): Bacteria > Bacillota > Bacilli > Paenibacillales > Paenibacillaceae > Fontibacillus > Fontibacillus phocaensis. The sequence continues at coordinate 178,407 of NZ_FCOQ01000038.1, forward strand.
ATGAGGAACGAGGTCTTATCTTGAAGCTCCTGATAAATTCGCAAGAGCATCTCATGGGCTTCTTCATCCACCGGATCGTAAAAGATCAGGGAATGCAGAACTTCGGATGCCTGCTGATATCGGTTTCTTTCCAGATTCCATCGGGCTGATCTTTTGGAGGCTGCGGCAAAGTACCGGAACATTCTTTCCCGCTCCTCCTCGCACCAAGGATAATCCCTATTGGCAAAAAGCGGGCCTTTATAGAGAGCCAGCGCCTTCATTAAAGCTTCGGGGTTCCCTTGATCGGCGTTCAATGCCTCGGCAACGGCTTGTTCAAACCGGATATAATCGCAGGATTCGTCACATTCCATCCGATAGTATCCTTTTAGAGAAGAGATACGGACTTGAATCCCTCCCTCGTGCAGGGTTTTCTTCATTCGATGCATGGTCACATGCAATTTATGCTTCACGTTCTCCGGGGAGAGAATGTCCGGCCAAAGGCGATCGCAAATCGTCCATTTGGAAATCGTAGTATTCCGGTGTAACAGCATATAAGCGAAGAGCTCTTCGGCTTTGGCGGTCGGAAAACGAATGGGGCTTCGCTGTTCCTTGAAAATTTCAAACCCCCCAAAGCAAACGATCCCGGATTTAGAACGGACTTCCGGCTCAGGAGTACGCCGCTCCCTCCGTTTCCATATCCGATCAAGGGTACGATGCAGCCTATCCAAGTCTACCGGCTTCAGCAAGTAATCCACCGCATTGACCCGGAAGGCCTCCAACGCATACTGCTGATAGGCTGTAACAAATACGATATCGATGTCATCATGAAGCTCCCTGAGGCGGGCAGCCATCTCCAGCCCATTCATTTCAGGCATTTCAATATCCAGAAAAACGAGATCCGGCATTAGATGCTTCACCTCATTCAGCAGCTCCGTAGGGTCGGTGTAAGCACCGACAACCTGCACATCGTTCCGGTCCCCGATGTATTGGCCAAGCACCCTCAATGCCGGTTTTTCGTCATCCAGCAATACTACTTTTAGCATCGCGCATCCCACACCCCACTAAGAAACTGACTCGCTTGACGTTGAAGCTCGATATTGAAACTGCACACTCGTCCACTCCCCATCGAGGCTCTCAATGCGCAGGCCTTCCCTGTAAAACAACAGCAGCCGTCGATGGACGTTCATCAATCCGACTCCGCGCTTCGCCCGGTACTGATGAAGATCGAGCAGTTCCGCGATTTTCTTCTCACTCATGCCGATCCCGTTGTCCCGGATCTCTACGCTGATCATCTTCTCTGCCGGATTGGAGCTGGCTAAGGAGTGCGGGGTGCCCTTGCGGATGATCAGTTGGAGCTTGCCCCCCTGCTTTCTTTGCATAATGCCATGGCGGATCGCGTTCTCCACCAATGGCTGAATCGTTAAGGGCAGTATCCGGCTCTCCAGCAGCGTCTCGTCGATGTCATACTCAACTTCCAACCGCTCATCGAACCGAGCCTTCTCGATTTCCACGTAGGATTTCACCAGCTTAAGCTCATCACGAATGCTGACAAACCGGTCATGGCTTGAGAAATCAAAGCTGCTTCTTAAATATTGACTCAAATGGTTAATCAACTGCGCCGCCCTATGGCTGTCGGTATACCCCACTGAAAGAATGGCATTCAAGGCATTAAACAAAAAATGAGGCTTGATCTGGGAGTGCAGGAAAGCCGTCTCCGCATCCAGCGCTTCGCGAACGGATCTTCTCAGCTCAAGCAGGGTTTTCACTCTTGCCTTAACCTCCAGCGTATGAAAGGGTTTGGCAATAAAGTCGTTGGCTCCGGCCGCGAAGCCGGCCGCGATATCCTGCGGCGTATTTCGCACCGTTAACATCACGACGGGCAAATCAAATAACGTATAGCGACTGCGGATTTCCCGGCAGATCTCATACCCCGATAACTGCGGCATCATAACATCCAGCAGAACCAGGTCAATATCGGGATTCTCCTCTAACAGGCGGAGGGCCTGACGGCCATGAGTCGCGGTAAGGAGGTTGTACTTCCCTCTTGGAAACAGATTCTGCAGCACTTGCAAATTCGCGGGTTCATCATCGACGGCGAGCAGCGTGAATCCTAACGGCCCAGGGGATTTCGAGTTCGCGGCTTCGGTTCTCGCGTAGTCCTGGACAAGTGCCCCCTGTCTACGGGACATCCGCATATTCGCGGATAGCTCCTTCGATTCACGGGCGCCGGGTAATGTAAATGCCATTCTCGTTCCCCGTCCCGGCGTGGACTCTTCAATAAATAGGCGACCCTTCATCATTTGGACGAGCCGGCTGGAAATGCTCAAGCCCAGGCCGACGCCGCCATATCCTTGCGCCCTTTCTCCATTTGCTTGAGTGAAGGGTTCGAAGATTCGCTGCCAGTCGAAAGGATCAATGCCAATACCGGTATCTTCAACAACCACCTTGATTTGGTCGGCGGCTTGTTCGGCTCGGATCTCGATCCTTCCACGCTCCGTATACTTGATGGCATTTTCTATTAAATTCATCAGGACCTGACTCAGACGGTTCTCATCTGCATAAATCGGTGGAAGCCCGTTCGGAATCCGGTTCATGATCTCAATCTCTTTGCCGGAAGCTAGATAGTCCAACACCTCCAGGACGATCGATACCGTTACCTTGAGGTCGACGGCGGTTAAATGCAAGGGCAAATCATTTCTTTTAATTCTCTCCATGTCCAGGATATCGCCCACCAGCGACGATAACCTTCTCGCCATCTCCTGAATCACCATCAGATTCATCCGCTGCTTGTCGCTGGCATGAACAGGATCCGGCGCCCCCTCCAGCATGGACTGAGATATATTGAGAATGCCGTTTAACGGTGTCTGTAACTCATGCGAGGTTCTTATCAGGAACTCGTCTTTTAGCCGATCCGACTCCAATAATCTCAGGGACATCAACTCAATCGTTCTATAGGCATCGGAGAAGCGAAAAGACAACATCAAAGAAATCAGGATTGCAAACAGCATCATACTGACGATGCCTAAATAATTGTTGGGCAGCTGTCCCAAAACATAGAAGGAGTTGTCGATCAGACAAATCAATAGGGAGTAAAAGGCCAGAATCAAAATAATGATGCTTTGTCTGCTAAAATTCCCGTAACTTTCTTCCTTGGAGACGGATAATTTCCAAACGACAACCAGATATACAAGGACCTGCAGCGTGCTAAAGATGAAAGTAAGGTGAGAATAAGTATAGAAAGGATAGATCAAGCCGAACAGGATGAAGGAACCGAAAAGCATAAATACGATCCTGAAAAACCATGCCGGAAATAGGCCGGAGCATATCGTTTTAATAAATAATGTAATGATAATCATGGAGCCGTAGATCGCCGCCAGTTGGAGCTTGTGGGAAAGCTCGAAAGGCAGCGTATAAAACAGCTGCGTGAACAGCCGTTCGCTTAGACTCATAAAGGAAAAACCCGCCACGATGCAATAGGCACCGAAATAAAGCAGGCTTTGATCTTGTCTCCGCTTCAAGAATACCCCCAAGTGATACAAACCGACCATTCCCAGCGCCACAACAACCACAATGTCCATGCCTGTAATCGTTCTGTCCAGGTTGCCGATCGACTTCATGCTTCCGAAATGAATATTGTTCGTGATGCCCCCGTTGATAAAATCAAAATTGGCAGCTTGAAGCGTGATCTCCGCCGTATTTCCGTGGATAGGAAAATAGAAGGTATAGGGCGCATTCTCCGGAACGTATGCCTCCCTGGTCATCGCAGGCCGGCCGCTGTGCCCCAGCTTCACGCCATCCACATATACAGCGCTGGCCATTTGCACATTGGAGATGCGTATCCCGTACATCATTGAGGAAGGATTAACTTTAATAACTAAACGATAGGTTGCTGTGCCGAAAACCGGGAAGTGCCGCTTGTTCCACTGTCCGGGAACATCCATATAACCCGTCAACTTCCCTTCCATACCGGACGAAAGAAGCTGATCCCAATAAAATTCCCATGAACCCTGCAATTTGACGGATCCGTCTTTAGTGAAATCCCACCCGGTCAAATCTATGACGCCTTGTTGTACCTTGGGGTTATGACTGCGGGAGATATTAGCTTGGCCAGTATAATAAAGAGCGAGAAAAGCAATCACTCCAACCCCAAGTAATATCATGAAGATGTTGCGATTGCGATTCTTGATCAACGTCGGCCCCTCTGCTTTCTCCCCACAACAAGGTTAAATAACGACAAAATACGACAAAGTCATTATAGCATGCTCCTTCTCTCCTCAGGTACAAAAAGAAGCGTTTTAATAAAATTTTATTTAAAGCAAAAACCCGCTCCAGGAGCGGGTTTTCGTCAAGGATCTATCCGATTATTTCCAATCTTCAATTCCGGTCTCATATTGTTCAAATGAATGCGGAGTCGAGGCTTCCATAATGTCCGAATAATTCAGGTGATTTTCCGGAACATCGGTCCACTTCGGCGCAATCTTGATATCCCAAGGTTTGCGGCCTAGCAGTTCGTTGAAGATACGCACAACTTCCAATCTCGTAATGGGCTGGTTCGGATGAAACGCCTGCTCCGTGAAGTCAGAAAGCACGCCTTGCTTCTCAGCCGCAGTAATCGCCTTCTCGGCCCAATGTCCGGCTACGTCCGAGTAATTGCTTCCCGTTGCGGCTTCCCACTTGTACAAATTCATGAGAATCTGTGCGAATTCTGCGCGGGTAATTTGGTTTTGCGGCTTGAACTTCTGATTGCCGAAACCAACCATCCATTGGTTGCTCGTTGCCATCGCAATCGCATTTGCGGCCCAGGACTCGGCACTCACATCCGAATACGTTACTTTATTGGCGCTCGCTTCGGGTTGATATAGTCGGGACAAAATCGCAGCAACTTCCGCTCTCGTTATCCCTCGGCCTGCTTTGAAAGTTCCGTCCGGATACCCTACCATATAGGCGCCATGGTCGCCTGCATCTTTAACTTCCGGCTGTGCGGAGAAACTGAATTTTACTATCGTATCTCCCACATGGATCATTCCGTCTTTAATGTAGCTGTCATCTCCAAAACGTTCTTCACGCGAGTCTTTACGGCTGTCGAATACAACGTAACCGTCTTTCTCGCCCAGGAAGTAATAATCCCCGTTCGGATAAACCATCCAGCCGTATTGACCGCTGTCCGTACTAGTTTGCGGGTTGTGGTTCTTGTTCGGCGCGAAGTCCGGCAGCTCAGGCAGCTCGACGACGGTTCCCGGCGTTCTGCCTTTGGAACGATTCAGCTGCGTATCCGCCCAATACAATTGCATATTGACACCCGAAACAGGTTGTCCAGTTACGGTGTCCAGGATCGTTCCGTAGGGATCGACCAAATCTGCCGACAATTTGGCTTTTCCTGTGTTGTCAACGACAAGCTTACCAGCGGGGCCAGCCAGCTTCTCTCCGTTAGGCGCGATTACGTTCAGCGCCAGTTTGTATTCGCCTGGCGGAACCTTCGGTAAATTAAAGCTTCCATCCGGGTTCATAACGATCGTCGGAAGATTCAATTCTTTACCGTCAGCCGATTTGATTCTTCCGGATACCTTCAATTGGTCTCCAACGAGCTTCGTAATCTTGTCCTGAACGACTTTCCCCCCGTTCGCTGGATCGGAAACGATGACGTCCGTCTTCAGGGTTGGCTGTTCTACTGCCGGTGTCGATGGTGCAGAAGGCTCCGATGTTGATGGTGTTGATGGAGTCGATGGTGTTGATGGAGTCGGCACAACAGGGGCGATCGGCGTTGCCGAAACCACATTGGAGATGCCAGGGTATTTTCCCGATCCGATATTTAAACGGAAATAGTACTTGGTGCCATTCGTTAGGCCGGTTACGGTCGCACTCGTAGAGGTCGCATCCAAAGTTTCTGCCGGGCTGACAGCCGCAAAAGTTTCTCCATCCGTCGATATCTCGACTCCAATATCACCGGTTACTGCGCCTCTCAATGGCGGGAAACTCAAGGTCACTTGACTATTCCCCGGCGCGGCCGACAACGTCGTCAACGGAGCAGGATCCGCCGCAAGAACATACACGGTAAATGTCTTCTCGCTGGTCAGTTCGCCTTTAGTAATTGTCGCCGTCAAGTTAACGTAGGTTCCTTGTTGATCTATAACCGGTCTCGTCACGGTTCCATCTGCCGCGATAATCGATGGCTGATCGGAGGACCACACCACATCGGAGTCATCATTTGGAATCAGCGAGACATCCGTTTTTACCGCGCTTTTGGTTTCACCGGAAGCATAGTCGATTTGAACTTCTGCCTCGGCTCTTTCAACTGCTTCGATGTCATTCTTATAAAGCTTAACGTTCTCTACGATACGATTGGCAATTTGCTCCACAATATCGTCAACCGATCCGCCGGAATCAATGTGAAGTCCGCCGTTTCCGAGGTCTTCAATGAAGCTTTCATCGATTTCCTTGTACGTTGCGTCAGTTACCCCGACATATTGAACATCTCTGTCACTAAACAACTGCCTTACTTCAGGTTGAACCAAAATGTCGCTAGGGTCTTCATTATTAAGGTTCACCAGATAACGGAGCGGAGCATGCGGTTCCCAAACAATTTCATTTACCGCCCGATCCAATTTCTTCTCCGAAGTCGAGAACAGCTTCATGTTATCATAAGCAAAAATGGAAATAATCTGACAGCCGTGGCTGATATGGCTGACAATAGGACCAAATTCATCCCCATAAACATTCGCGAGGACTAAATCGGTGATCAATTGCTCCCCGTTATCCCACATATTTAACGTTGTGTCCGTGGCGACGATTTTGATGCTGTGCTGTTGGGCAGATCCCTTTGAAAAAGAACTGATCAAGGAAACGCCGGAGATATCTTGCAAGTAAAAATCGCTGTCATCGTGAAGCGTTGTTACGTCAACATGATTAAGCTCATAAACCTTGACGGCTCCCGAAACGTACAAAATCGCGTAACCGCTCAGCTGATTATCCCTATCGATACGGGTATTGAATAGAAAGCCTCCGCCTTCCATACTGTGATAATTCACCTTGGATTCATCCATGTCAAAGGTGATCACCTTCTTGCCGGAAGGGCTTCCCTCCGTGAGCATGAAATCCTTGTACCCCGGCGCGGTATAACCGTAGAAGGTTAACGCCTTTCCGTTGTTGGAAATTTGAACGTGGTTATAATCGGCCGTTTCCACTTCCGGCGTGATTCCAATGTACCAGCTGTCATAACCGGAATGAACGTAATTGTACGTCGTATCCGTTACAGAAGCGGGATCCGCGCTCGCATCCATAATCGATACATATTTGGGGTTGATCCCTTCCGCTTCCAGTTTGGCTTTGATTGCGTCGTTCAGCTTGCTTTCAAAATTAACGGACTCATAAGGACTCGTTCCGTTATTGTAATAAACCTCCGCTACCGACGATAATGCGTTCGCCATGGGCATGCTCGTGATCGTTAACATGAACGCCACTGCCATTGAAATGATTTTTTTCTTCATTAGCCTCTCCCGTCTGTCATTTAGTGACCACCACATTTTGATAGATAGTTCCTATTTCGACTATCAAAATATCACACATCTCTCTCAAAAAACTCTCAAACGGGAGATTCCGGGTATCTTCTTAGCGATTAAGCTCTTTTCTTATGAGGCAAGAAAGCAATAAACAAAAGGGATACAATCGTGAAGCCCACCGACCACATAAAGGTATGATTATAAGCCGTATTCAGCGCCGCTTGGGTATGGATTTGATTCTGGCCTGTCATTTGATCGTGGATGAGATTGTTTTACCGCTGTTGAAGCAGAAGTGAACGTAAAGCCGCCAATCGTAGAGAAGGACGCTTGGACGATCTGGCTTGCAACAAAATAAGAAAAAAAGAAAAAAACAAGACCCACCAACCTGACGTTGATGGGTCTTGCTTATCATCCACTCTTTAGTTTCTGCCGCCATAGCTCTTATACTGAGCGTAAACTTGATTGGCGTATTGATCGGCCAGGATCGGACGGCCATAGGAGTCCGTGGCTCCCGGGTACCAGTTGTCCCCTCCGTTATAGTGGAGTAAGCCGTTATAGATGCTGCCGAATCTAGCAATCTTTTCATTTAAAATCATGGCACCCATGCATACCTGGTCTTGTTCACTGCTGTGATTATATGCGCGGCCATAGGTTGAGCTGAATTGAGATAAATAAGCATTACGTGTGTTGGGTTCTACCTGCATCAAACCATCCCCGGCTGACGGACTGCCTGGCAAGCCTGCTCCAAAGCTGCTTTCCTTCTTGATCACGGCACTTAGCAATAAGGCAAAATCTCCGCCTTTATTAAATTTTTTGTCCACATTCATCACATAGTTCCAGATATGGCTGGGAACTTCGCCAGGTTTCGTTACTGTAGAAGGGGAACCCGTGTAAATCTTGACGGATGACATTTTGTCATTAGCGGCATCGCCAACCCAGGAGGAACTTGAAGTATAAGTCCATTTGGTGCCTCCAAAGTTATCATTCTGATAAACTTCAACTGTCCAACCGCTCGGAACCTTAAGCGACGACATCCAGTCATTCGGAATTCCTTTGGCATTCAACTGAGACAATGTATAATTTCCAACTCCAAGGGTGACTGCTTTTCCGCCATAGTTTATATCTGCATAAAAGGTGACTCCGTTTGTAGCTGGCGGTGTGGGGGGTGTCGTTCCGCCGCCGCCTTTCTGCCATAAAGCAGGTGCATTGGACGGCTCCCAACCTACGAGGGAAGTGTGTGCTTGAAGACAGGTGTACGTGCTTCCGCTATAGGTGACCGTGTCATTTACTGCATAGGCGGTATTAGGCGCCCATGCTCCTCTTGCCGCTGCGCTCGCCGGAAGAACTGCGCTAAATGTGGACAGGATTACGGCTAAAACTACCATCAAGGCTGTGGCTTTAAAAGAGACCTTTCTACTCATCATTATTATGCCTCCTTTGAATTATTGACTGCGACTCGTCCTTAGACCAACCGCAGTTTGTAACCGCATCAAATCCCAACCCTCTCATATATTGATGAATAAAACAAAATATTACAATTTAAATGATACAGAAGCATGAAAAAAATTCCAATAGTGCCTTGGTCCTACTTTTTTTGACGTTTTTTTGAACTTTTGGATAGAGAAAAGATCGAAAAAACGAGCCCCGGTACAATACCGAAACTCGTTTCACGAAGATATCGAACAAGCGGCCTTATTTAACACTCTGATGCCTCATCCATCTGCTGGGTAAATTCATCCAGAAGCCCATGCACCTCATCAGTAGACGTGGTGCTCATCAACCGATTTCTTAATTCACTTGCCCCTCGAAACCCTTTGACATAGATCTTAAAGAAACGATGGAGCGCCTTGAACGGACGCGCCTCCAGTTGTTCGGAATACCGGTCATGAAGATCCAACTGCAATCTTAACAGATCCAGATGTTCCTCGCTGCTATGTTCTCTCGGCTCTTTCTCAAAGGCAAACGGATTCTTGAAAATCCCCCGTCCGATCATGATTCCATCCACCCCATATTGTTCAGCCAGCTTCAGGCCTGTCTGCCGGTCCGGGATGTCGCCATTTATCGTAAGCAGCGTCTGCGGCGCCACCTGATCGCGAAGCGCTTTAATTTCAGGAATCAATTCCCAGTGCGCATCCACTTGGCTCATTTCTTCCCGCGTACGCAAATGGATCGACAGATTCACAATGTCTTGCTTCAAAATATGGGTTAACCAGTCCCGCCATTCCTCAACCCGATGGAACCCCAGTCTCGTCTTGACGCTTACGGGCAATCCCCCCGCCTTTGCGGCTTGGATGATTTCAGCGGCCACCTCCGGGCGAAGTATTAAGCCGCTCCCCTTCCCGTTGATGGCCACATTAGGGACCGGGCATCCCATATTGATGTCGATCCCCTGGAATCCCATCTTCGCCATATCCATACTCATCTTGGCAAAATACTCCGGTTTATCGCCCCAGATATGGGCCACTATGGGTTGTTCGTCTTCGGTAAAGAGCAAACGCCCCCGTACGCTGTGATTCCCCTCCGGGTGACAATAGCTCTCCGTATTGGCGAACTCCGTAAAGAAGACATCCGGTCTTCCGGCTTTACTGACGACATGACGAAACACGACATGCGTCACATCTTCCATCGGGGCAAGTATAAAAAAAGGTCGTGGCAACTCACGCCAAAAATTATGGTTCATTTTCAAACTCCAATCCTCTTGTTGTACCTCATTCTATTATAATGGCTCCCTCTTGCTTAAGCATCCCCAGTTTCCGGCAGGTTCTAAGGGAGCACATTGAAGAAAGCCCCCGCGAAGATTCCGGGGGCCTGCCAACTTTCACGAATTGATCATGACAGGATGCCGTTCATGATTCATCCGTCATGCCTAAGGCTTGCAGCATCCGAATGAGCACAACCGCCGTCTGTGCCCGCGTCGTTTCGGCTTTCGGGCTTAATAAATGGGGATCGGTTCCGGTCAAGATTTGCAGCTTGACCATCAAGCGAACGTCCTCCAGACGGGCCGCATCCACGTTCCCGAGATCCTTATAGCCATCCAGACTAACCCATTCCCGGGTCATCGGCAACTTCTCATGTTCAACCACTCCCGCCAGCATGCTGGCCATTTCCTCACGAGTCAGCGCCTGGTCCGGCTTGAAACTCTCGTTAGGAACAAAGTCCAGTAAGCCAAGCTCCTTCGCTTTGGCGATCTCGTCGAAGTACCAAGCGCCAGGCTTCACATCGACATAAGGTGACGTACTGCCGGATGGTGCACCTTGGCCAAGCAAGCGAACCAGCATGGCGGCAAACTCTGCCCTTGTCACCGTTTGGTCAGGATCGTACTTAGCTCCGCCGACTCCATCTATAAGCCCCTTGGCCGCGGCAAGTTCAACGGAGGATTTCGCCCAATGCTTCTGCATATCGGTAAAGCTCATCTTATTCTCAACTACAACATAGGGGCTGTTGGAGAACGAACGGATCCACGTGTACCACACGCCTTCGATCTGTACTGACTTGGCAGGGACAAACTCGAACCGTTTCGCCGCTTCGTTGAAGCGGAAGGCCCCCCATTGCTCCGGCATGTCCACGATGTCTTTAGGCATTGGGATCACCCGAGTCAGCGCCTGGCTGAACTTCTCTGCGGTTCCAATCGATTGGCCTGTTTGGGTCCTTAGGATATCGATGTGATAATCGACCATCGCCCCCATCATCTTGCCGTTAGGCAGCCCCGTTGCAAGCGCCGATTGCATGTTCTTGTCGCCGGACTTGTCCGTCAAAGTGATTTTGAAGCTTATGTCCGCAGTGTTCAAGTTGTTCTTGACCAAGATATCCTGCAGTCCCGGAATCAAGGAGGCCAAATTTACCGGGATATGATAGCTGCCGTACGGCGCATGGATCTCAAAGAAAAATGTCGCGTTCTTCGCTTCAAAGCTCCTTAAAACGCTGGCCGGTATGCTCATATAAACCACGCCGTCCCTTGGCGTCATCGCAATCTCGACAGACGGCTTCGTAAGATCGATGGAAGCCGGGTCCATCAACACGCCGTTCCGATCAATCATCGGTACGTCAGGCGGTGATGCCGCTGGAGTTGCTGTTGTTGTAGTTGGTGGTGACGTCGTTGGTGTTGGTGTTGGTGTTGGTGTTGGTGTTGGTGTTGGTGTCGGTGTTGGTGTCGGTGTCGGTGTTGGTGTTGGCGCCGGTGTGGAATCGATCACGGTGATCGCGAGCGTGTGCGTCACCCCGCCGCTGAAAGTAAACGTTAAATTCGTTGTTCCCGTCGGCTGTTCCGCCAAATAAGACTTTTGGATCGTCACCACATTCCCCGCGACGTTATAGTCTGTTCCTTCCGTTAGCGCCACTGTGCCGTTAGCAATGCGGGTCAACGCGTTGCCGACCAGCATAATGGTTGTTGTAACCTCACGATTCGCTGCGGCTCCGGCGAATTTGTCAAAGCTTGTGCTTGTCGGATTTAGCACACGCTGATCGATTAGCGTTACCGTTCCGGACGATTGTGAAGCATCGACGGCATTCCCTACCTGGTCATACAGGGATGCACCGTCTGCCGGCAGGATTTCAAAGGTCTCATTCCCATCCGGAATACCGGTTACATCCAGGGTAATTCGAATGGTATTTTCCCCTCCGGTCAACTCTCCGTCATCCATTCTTTTGATGGAACCGATCGAAACGGCGGAAGCACTTCCTTCATTCCGCTGGAAGTTCAACCGAAAGTCGCTCGGAGTCACCGGACCTGCGCCGTTCCTCTCGGTATAGATCCCTTTACTAAACCCTAAATCTAAATAGGCATTATTCGCCCCTAAAGTGTAACCGGTAATGGTCGGGGCAACAGCATCGATCAATACGCCCGAGGTACTGTTCATGTTGTTTAACGTTGGATCCGCGTCATTTCCTACGCCATCCGTGATAGCCCCACCATCCAGTGACAGGGCTCCAACAGCGATCCCGTTTGCATCCATTTCACCTGCTTGCACCGTATAGCTGAAGAGCAACTCATCGCTCCCCGAACCGCCTGCATAGGGGGCTTTAACAGTCGTTGCTCCAATAATCAACCCCATACTCGGAGTCCCTGTAACGTCTACAGACTCACTCATGTGCACGGCAAAAGTCAAGACCTGTCCTGCAGCGTAGGTGCCAGCGGCAGGAACAGACACACTCAGCACCGTTGGCTGAACCGTATCGACGATATAGTTGTTGGATTGGGCAGGTTCAACTCCCGCATGGTTCAGGGTAATGTTATTCGTGGGGGCGTAGGTGTTGGGATGTGGGATTAAGGTTGCGGTATATTCCGTGTTGTCATCGGTAGCTAAGTCCCTCAGGTCAGCGTTTGTCGCTGACAGGTTGCTAATCGAAAGTCCCGTTACAGGTTCCGAGAATCTGACTGTCACCGTGGCAAGATCGCCACGCTTCAAACTGCTCTTCGTAAGTTCAATCGTGGCCGTTATCGAAGCGGCATAAGCTCTAGAGGTTAGGCTCCAAGGCAACAACAGTCCTAGTATCAAAAGCCCTAACCCTAACTTTCTCATTCTTCTTTGGTACAAACCGGATGACCCCTCTCTGAATCAGACTGATTTGGGATAAATTGTTCCTTGACTCGAGCAATTATGACTCGGATTTTGGATCAATTCTATCATTTAAAATTCAAAATGTCGCTATTTTAAGAAAAATAGGATGAGGGGATCCTCCGTCATTAACCGCTGGCTTCTCGTGAAATCCGCTAGACCAAAAGAGCCGCCCAAATGGACGGCTGCTCGATCCAACGCATAGGGCGGTCCACCTTTATTTTTATAGAGCTTGATGCTTGCAGTAAGTACGTACAGCAAGGAACAGAAAAACAGGAATTTCAATTATTGCTGCTGCCAATGTCACATAAGGCGACCATATACTTGCCTGACCCAGATGCAGGTAAGTAAAACCTGTCAATTGATAAAGCAAACTGTTCTGCATACCGATTCCCCCTGAGGGTAAGAGAAAGGTAAGCCAATTGGCTCCGGCTGAGTAGGTAAATATTGGGAGCAGGCACATTACAATAGCAATCAGGATAACCGAAAGGGGATCCTTGAATTGGGCTGATAGAAATAGTGTAAAACTAAGGGTTGCCAGCAAAGAAATAAGTCCTCCGATTGCCAAGGCAATTTGAAGTTGTCCTAAATTAAATGCAGGCAGGCTGATAACGGAAAACAACATCTGCATCGATGTTTTCATGCATTCTGTTCCAAATGCAAGATTTGAAATGAGCAAATGCAGCGAAATACATATGATAAACGTTGCAGTGAAAATGGTCAGCGCAGCCATTATTTTTACAGTTGCCAATCGGGAACGCCCATACTTGGTGCAGCGCAGGATACTATCCGAACCCGTTTGATATTCATTGGAAAACGTCGGGGTAGCGGCAGCGGTACATAGAATAACAAGGATAAAAATTAAAAGAACAATATAGTCAAAGGCGTCCCTTGAATACCCGGGATAAAACTGAAAGGGCGTTTTTATCTCCGTATATTTTTGCAGGGATGCTTTCTGTGCAGCAGGGTGTCCTTTTTGCTCCATCTGCATAATGTCTTTCAAGTGCTGTACGGTTTGTTCATAGAAACCGTCTAATTTGTCGGGAGAAATCTTCATTAAACTCGTTCCCTGACCCGTTTTGGGGTCAGAATAGGCTTCGGGCAGTCTGCCTAAAAGCGCTTCTACCGGAAATACTTTTTCCATGTAAAGCTTTATCGGAAATTCTCCGCTGTAAATACTGTCTTCTCCATAAGGCTGAACAGCACTTTGATAGAGGGTTAAAGCTTCTTTGAGCTTATCCGGGGTAACCACTCCGTTATTCGCAGAGCGTAGCGACTTCTTATAAGCGATCGCATCCAAACCATTTAATTCGGCGACTTTGTTGCCATTGGGGTCATATTGATTGATGTCCTCGTACATAACGGGCAGCCATGCCATGACCGCAGATATTACCAGTGCGATAAGCAATAAAATGATGGAACGACGTGATTTAAGCACGCGCTTTACTTCAAGCAAATAAATACGCATGGATTATTTTCCCTCCTCACGGGTTTCCTCTTGGGGGAACAACCATAAATATAAATCCTCCAAACGGGGAGGAGCCATTACAGAATCACTTGTTTTCGCTTCCTCTGCCAGATAGCGGATAGATACCTGATGATCCCCCTCGCTGCGTTGATTGATAATCCTCAGTTGCATTTCATACATGGGCATTTTTTCGGCAGGAACCACGCAAGTCCAAACTTTTCCCACAACTTGTTTTACCAATTCATCGGTTGTGCCTACATCAAGAATCTTTCCGGCTTTCATAATGGCATTTTGGGTAGAGATATACTCAATGTCTGACACGATATGTGTTGAAATGAGTACAATCCTCCCCTGTGAAAATTCGGAAATAAAGTTGCGAAAGCGCACCCGTTCCCCGGGGTCAAGACCCGCCGTCGGTTCGTCCATCATCAGAATTTCAGGATCATTCAGCATTGCTTGTGCAATTCCTACCCTCCGTTTCATTCCACCCGACAGCTTAACTATTTTTTTACTCTTCACATTGGAAAGGGTGAGGGTATCCAGCAAGCCATCTATCTTTTTTCTGGTTTCCCTTGCCGGAACATCTTTCAGTGCAGCAACATACTCCAAGTAATCTTTTACCGTAAAGTCTTGAAAGAAGCCAAAGTCCTGCGGTAAAAATCCAAATCGAGTTCTATAGGCTTCCCCCATCATATGAATGTCCTTGCCATCATAAGAAATGGTTCCGCTGGTTGGATTTAGAATATCCGCAATCATACGCATGAGTGTTGTCTTACCCGCTCCGTTTGCTCCAAGCAATCCCCATACGCCTGGTGTAAGGCTGAAGGAAACATCATCGACTGCGGTTTTATCCTTAAACTTTTTCTTAAGGTTTGTAATGGTCAGTTCCATGTCACTTCTCCTTTTTCTAAACTACAACGACAAACGTCCTTGTTCAGTTTTAGTGTACTGAACAAGGACGTTTTAAACTTTAATAGGAACAGGATAATTTCCTAAGAAATCCTAAGATCCAATTGAGGTTTTCCTATGATAATGCCGGCAATGCTA
Source organism: Paenibacillus phocaeensis (assembly GCF_900021165.1). GTDB lineage: Bacteria > Bacillota > Bacilli > Paenibacillales > Paenibacillaceae > Fontibacillus > Fontibacillus phocaensis. The sequence goes on from NZ_FCOQ01000038.1 coordinate 193,952, forward strand.
CAGTAAATGTAATGGTATCATTTTCACTTTGAGCGGAAATTTCGCCACCGTGTAGACGGATGATTTCATCTGCGATAGACAACCCAAGTCCTGCTCCGCCGGTGTCTGATTTACGTGCATCGTCCAAACGGTTAAATTTATCAAAAATAGAGGATAGTTGAACAGACGGGATCGTTGGACCGTGATTTTCAAATGTAACCGTAGTTGTATCTTTGTCCGCTTTTGCAGAAATCATAATTTCGGTATTGGGGTAGCTATATGCAACCGCATTTTTGAGAATGTTATTAAACACTCTTGCCAGCTTTTCAGAATCGGCGTAGACTGTCAGGTTATCATCTGCGTTAAGGATAGCGGAATTCCCCTTAGCAGATAAGGCAGGATAAAATTCATCAATGAGCTGCACAAGCATATAATACAAGTCAACCTTTGATTTTGTCAGTTTAATTTGCTGCGTATTGTATCTTGTGATTTCAAAAAATTCGTTAATCAGCTTCTCCAGCCGCATAGATTTTTTCAAAGCGATTCTGATATATTTTTCTTTCTGTTCTACGGGCATATCCGGCGCTTCATCAAGTAAGCTCAAATAGCCGATTACGGAGGTAAGCGGCGTACGAATATCGTGTGCAAGATACATGACCCATTCGTTCTTTTTGTTTTCTGCTTCATTTACGGCTTGCTGGCTAAGCAGGACAGCCATTTTAATTTGGTTCATCTGTTTTTCCATATCTTTGAGCGGTTCCGACAATTCAATGGTGCTGTCGTTTGGCTGATATATGGTTTTAGTCGCATTGATGACCTCCTGTAAATATCCCCAAGGTTTTTTCCAGTAATGATGAAAGATACAGCACAGGCCAACGACCAAATATAAAAAATAGATAACCTCAATTCTAAGATGAAGCCACGGAAAAAATGTATTTGAAAATTGACTAAATCCATAGTCGAATATCATTGCCAAGATATAACCAATCAAGGTATAAAGAATTAAGGTGATGTAAAGTTTCATCCTCAATTTCTTTTCTATATCGTTTTTCTTCAAAGTTATCATCTCTATCCTTACAGGATTTTAATTGAATAACAGCCACACAGCCCTCCATCTGTTACCGCCTAAACTAAATTTTATATCCCACGCCCCATATTGTTTTTATATATTTGGCTTCGTCTGCGGTATCGCCTATTTTTTCACGCAAATGCCGGATATGTACAGTAATCGTATTGTTACTTTTATTGTAATATTCGTCCTGCCATATTTCATGGAACAACTTCTCGGAGCTTACAACAATTCCTTTGTTCTCCAACAGAATACGAAGTATAGCAAATTCCGTGGGTGTTAATGAGATCGGCTTTTCATTTAATAGACATTCATATGTTTCCGTGTTTACTTCTAATCCCCTGTAAGACCAAACTGTTCTTGTTTCTGTTTCCTGCTTAGAAGTATTGTATTTCTGATACCGACGTAACTGTGCTTTTACTCTGGCAATTAATTCAAGTGGTCGAAATGGCTTTGTCACATAATCGTCAGCCCCTAAAGTTAATCCCGTGATTTTATCTGTTTCTTCATCTTTGGCAGTCAGCATAATTATGGGAAAAGTATACTTCTCCCTAATTTTGCGACAAAGGGCAAATCCATTTTCTTCGGGCATCATAATATCCAGAATCGCAAGGTCAAGCTCTGTGGTTTCTAGGCAAGCAAGGGCTTCACTTGCAGAATAAAACTTAAATACTGTATAATTTTCATTTTGCAAATAGACTTCTATCAAATCCGCTATATCGTGTTCATCATCTACAACAAGAATGTGATCACTCATCATAGGTTCCTCCTTTCAAATAGACCCAAGGTATCCTATTATTGTATCAAAGTAGTCTTTCCTATTTATCATTTTTAGCATGAGAAATTATTAAGAATTTCCTAATATAGAATCATTTCTATACCAAATTTCAGGGTTAAAAAAAGACGCTCATTTTTGAACGTCTAAATAAGAGAAAAGCGAAAGATTGTTCAATGCTGTATAGTCGCCAATTTTTTTGTATAGTCCCTCAATTCAACCCCTCACGGGCTCACTTGGGCAAACATAAAACCAGTAAAATAATTTATTGCTCAACTACCCCAAAATCATCCACATAAACATATGCTGTACCAGGATTCTTGTAAGCATACACCGTTGCCCTGGTCGCGTCTGCTCCGGTTGTAAAAGGAATGTTTACCATTGTCCAGGTTGTGCTGTCGGAAGTTACAGATGCATCCGTTCCTTCAAAGTCCTTAACGCCAATCTGAATCTGCTCGCCTATGTCTGCCTTGACCCAAGCGGTACACACATAGCTGGTATTAGAACTTAGCCCCGTAAGGACCTGCTCGATCCCATCTTCTCCGGGTCCCAATCTAGCACTCTTAGAGCCGCTTCTTGGTACCGATACACTGGCGGCAGTTTCCGAATGTGTTGCTGCCCATGGTGAGACTACTCCTTTCTCAAAATCAGATTGCCTTACTTTATTAACATAAAGTAAGCTGACGGTTTCAAAAACCGGGTCCGGAGGTGAAGAAAAATTGTGACCGGCAGTCCAGTCCGTTCCACCGAACTCATATGCTCCAATATCCGGTGCCGCACCAACATAATCATCCGTGATTCCTGAGATTACAATCCCTGCATTAATAGCTGGAGAAGCAGACTTCAATCTGAAATCATATGCTTTCGGATTCACAAATAACGGATTGGTTTCTGACGTCATATTATTTCCCTCGATATGAGTACCAGGCAGTGTAAAGTCTGTAGTAAAGATATTGTTGAAAATTCGGTCGCCATACATATCCGACTGAAAATGACTTCCCCAATGCCCTACATTACCGTTACTGTAGGTGGTATTGTTATAAATCAGGTTAAAATTACTGGGCGTATTCAATCTTATCCCTGTATAGTTTCCCCATACAACATTATGATGCACAATATAGCCCTTGCTCCCGTTATCCAGATAGATCCCAGTACCGGAATAATTCTTTGCTAGATTATCATGGATGTAATTATGATGAATTACCGTCCCTTGCCCATCCCAGGCAAATTCATAGAGTATTCCACAGTCTTTTGTCAGCTTTCCCGCATTGTACAGATTATTATATTGTATCCGGCTGTTTTGGGTAGGCATAAAGATCAGATGACGTCCAGCGTTATACACCGTATTATGACTGATTAGATGGTTTGCCCCCAAAAGATAGATTGCCGGAATATCCGCTGCCGAATAATTGGCTTCATGAATAAGATTATTAATTACCTTATTTCCTGTTCCTTGTATACTTACCAGATTACCGGAACTGTAGGTCAAAGTACTATCTCTAAGCTCATTATGGGTACCGGACATAAATATTCCTGTACTGTATTGGCTGGTGACATCCGTATCATGACTGACATATTCCGCAATCATATTAGAAACTTTACAGTAATTAGAATCGGCCATTTTAATGCTGGAGGCAAAGATATTAATTCCGGTAATATTTATGTAAGAGCGGGAACTTAAATCAAATGCATAAATCCGCTTCTTTGCTTCTACTGTCAAAGTATTCGGATCAACTCCACCAGGTGCCCATAAGTAAAGTCTGCCGGTCGTGCTGTCATAATACCATTCTCCCGCACTGTCAAGATCTTCAAGATTACCAGTAATATAATAGCTGTTACCGCCTGTCGCTGCAGTAGCCATTTGATCAAAGGTTATTGAGCCATTACTTGAGCCGGTGATAGTACTTTTATAAGATTTGTAGCCTGTTCCCGGAACACTCCAAACCATCTTGCCAACCCAGTATCCAGGTGCCTGAGTTAAGTCCCCATCCTTGATGGTTGTAGTGGAACCGGAATCAACCGTTGCATATGTTGAATTTAAGGGATCAAGTGTTGGTGAATTGGGCCATCTGGCTTCAAATTGCATTTGCTTATTAACAAATATCTGATCCTTTGTTCCAAGGGAATCCGCCATTTCTGCATAATAGATGGATCCGGAGTAATTTTTCCACCCCGTAACCGGATCAGCACCGGATACCGTTACGTCCTCTCCTGGATAAGCCTTAAAGTTTATGGGATTTGCAGAAGTCCCGGAAGTATGAAGTGTTACTGTTTCCCGGTATGTACCGCCTCGTATGATGCAGGTATCTCCGGCTGTCAGGGTATCCGCTGCCTTTTGTAGGGTTCTCCATGGATTTGATAATGTACCCGTTCCAGTGATGTCATTCCCCGTTGTAGAAACATAATATACGGAATTTGCCTTTACAGTTTCCCCACCCAGATGAAAAGTAAATACATAAACCACCATAATTACAACTAAAAATCTAATGCCTGTTCTCTTTCTCACCACTGCTTACCTCCCGTAATGAATTTTGTTTTTTAGATAAGGATTTTACGCCAGGGCTCAAATTCACTGCCAGGTATGTTCTAATATAGGAATTTATGTATATAGGCCCTGATTATTTTATCGACTTATATCGACAAAAGGTTAATGATTCGTGAAAATTCGATCATCGAGGAAGCGGATAACGCCTCAGACTAAAATGTTAAAAAGCGGACCGCCAACTGTCAGGCGATCCGCTTCTGCTTGCTCATTAGAAATTAAATTGTTCGACGTTTTCCTTCGTAAATTCGGTCGGCGGGCGCCGACGAGCGCCACTTGGCCTTGCAGGCCTTTCTCTTGAATCGCTTGCGCCGCGCCAAGCGGAGCGACCCTCGAGTATGCCATAATTCCCTTCAAATCTCTGTTTCACTATTATCAAACATTGGTATCACTTTAGAAATCCCTAGTAAACACTCAGGTTAAAATTACTGGGTACAATCCATATCCTCTAAGAGTGAAGTAAACCATTCTAAATTTACCAAATGGTGTGAAACCGAGTTCTCTAGCATCTTTCTAAAATATAGTGGGTGTTGATGTTCACCTTCCAAGGCATTCTTTAATAATTGAATTTTCGCTTCAGTCTGCTCAATTTGAATTTTAATAAGCTTGACCATATTATCGCTTTTGTATTCCTTAGCAAATAAAAGTGCTGCATAAAAGGACAGGTTAACATACTCCGTTTTTGCGCCGTACTGGTACATCAATTTTTGAAACTCGGCTTTCCCAAGTTCTGTGATAACATAATGGTGACTTTCCCGGCTTTGTTCCGACTGAAGAACCTGCTTAATTAAATTTTTCTCTTCCAACTGCTGAAGATTATAGTAAAATGACCCCTTCGTGAAATTTACAATATATTTGTAGTGCCTTTCTTCCATTTGTGTCAGGAGCTCGTATCCATGGGATCCCGGATTTTGCATTAATAGTCCTAAAATCAGTAATGGAATCATTCTATGCCTCACTATTCGCTGATAAGTTTTTCGAAAGAAAGTTTCCCAAGCGCAAAGTCCATCTGTTTCACAAACATCAATTCATTTGGTGTATGCTTTCTTGCAATAAGTCTATCCAAAAGCTCAGCCTCGTGACTTAGTGGTGCTAAAATGTGAGTTTTTTTATCGAACGCTTCAAAATAGCGCAGACCAAAATATCTTTGAGATAATGCATTCACATGAATACCATCTGGGTTCGCTGTCAACCCCTGCGCAGACACAAAATAACAATGTTCTTGCTCAAAAGCAAATTTTTGAAGGCAATCGTTTATACGATCATACTCGACGCAGTACTGCCCAAATCCTGTTTTACCTAAAAAGTCCCCTAAGCCGCCAATGATGAAGGGGATTTCCGGAACATTAAGAATATCTCTAAGCGCTTGTACGATTACCAATAACTTGTCATAATACACTTTGTATTTGGCATCTGAACTGTCACTTTCTCCTTGATGCCACAGAATACCTGTCAAGGTGCTATGTTTCATGGCGAATTTGGCTTCGCTGATGGCATGCTGAAAAAGCTCACCGTCAACAGACCAGTCATCTAGCGAGCTTCCACCTTCGGCACATGGTATTAGGCCAATCGTACCTTCCGGATACTTTGAACACCATGCATCTGCAAATGAAGCCGCCAAACTTACGCCAGAAACAGGCCGATCATAGTTCACAGGTTCCATCATCATTTGCCATCTGCCATTGCGCAACATTTGTATCCGTTCGTTTATAATAGGGGGTACGTCGTGCAAAAAGCCTCTACCGGCCATATTGGATTGCCCTATCATCAAAAAAGATTTTATCATCGTACGCTCCATTCTAAGCAATTACACGAACTCAATAGGAACTGCTTATAACTTGAGATTTATAGTCTAATTAGACTACATGTCAATAAAAATAACTACTGGTTGTTTAAATAGTTATTTATATGTGCATTTACTTCATCCGGATTATCTTGATTTGAATTATGACCTGCATTTGATATCATATAAAATGTACAGTTTAGTTCTGAATCTGCCCATGGTTTTGCTATCTTACGTATATTTCCAGATGCGTCTTTATCACCGCACAGCAACAGAAATGGAACTTTAATTTTATATGCAGCATCCTCGTGTAAGCATTTTGTAACCTCAATTAATATCTCAATCAAAGCTTTCTTTCCAACCTTTAAAAAGCATTCTGCAACGTATTCTTTTACTTCCTGTCGTAGACCGCATGCATCTGCACTCTGTTTGACCAGTGTCTTCCATGGATAAAGCGTAAACATTGGTTTAGTAAAAGAGAGCATTAGTTTTTCTGTTCGGCTCAATTTTGCTGTATTATTCGTACAATCTATCAACACAAGACCAAGAACTTTTTCCGGATAATAGTAGGCAATATCCTGAGCAAGATTACCGCCCATGGACTGCCCGATAAACACTGCTTTATTGATTTTTTCTGCATCCATTATCTTAAGCAAATCATCCAGCAGCTGCTTCATTGAGAATTTCCCTGTATTCGGCACAGATTTCCCATGTGAACGGGCATCCCACATGAGTATATTATACTCTTTAGGCACTATTTTTACTTGTTCGTCAAACATTCTGTGGTCAACTCCCGCACCATGCAAGAAAACGACCCATTTATCCGCATTTTCTTTTATTTCTATACGATAGAAAATAGAACAACCCAAATATTCTAGCGTCTTATTTTCAAACATTATGCTTATCTCCTTTTTTCCATTCATCACGGGCTTTTTCATGAATAGAATACATCAACTGGTACCATTCCCAGAAGGTTGCTTCGGTTATAAGTAATACGGATATATGGTGGACATTGACCACTCTTGGCTTGCACTTGCACTACATATACAATGTCATCTATAAAACACCCCAAAAAATTGGGCTGAAAAACCACAACATATTGTGGTCGTACCCCATTATTACTTGTCTCGACCACATTTCGTCATCATAATTATCGTCTCAACGTGCACCGTATGCGGGAACATATCGACCGGAGTGACCTCAACTGTCCGGTACCCGCCATCCTCCAGAATACGCAGATCGCGGGCTAGAGTGGCGGGGTTGCACGATACGTACACCACGCGCTCCGGCTTCATTTCGAGGATGGTGTCCAGCAGGCGCGGGTCGCAGCCTTTGCGGGGCGGGTCGACGACGATGACATCGGCTTCGATGCCCTGTTCTTTCCAGGCCGGGATGACGTCTTCGGAAGCGCCAACCTCAAAGGTGACATGATTCATCCCATTCAATTCAGCGTTAACGCGGGCGTCTTCGATCGCCTCTTTGACAATCTCCACGCCGTACACGCGCTTGGCATGTTGCGCCAGAAACAGGGAAATGGTACCGATGCCGCAATAAGCGTCGATGACCGTCTCTTGGCCGGTCAGACCGGCGTACTCCACCGTTTTGCCGTACAGCACTTCCGTTTGCACCGGATTCACCTGGTAAAAAGATCGCGCCGAGATCGCAAACTGCACCTCGCCGATATAATCATATATCACGTCACGCCCCCACAGGACGCGCGTTTCGTCCCCGAAGATAACGTTGGTTTGCTTCGTGTTTACGTTTTGGCAGATGCTAACCACCTGCGGGATTTGCTCCCGAATGAGGCCGATCCAGGCATCGGCATGCGGAATCTCACGCCCGTTGGTGACGAGAACCAGCATCATCTCGCCCGTGCGGAACGCCTTCTTCACCACGACATGGCGCAACAAACCGCGCCCGGTCTCCTCGTTGTAGGCGGTGACGCCGAGCTGACGGCCGATCGCTTTGACGCGGGATACGACATCGTCGTTATGTTCGTGCTGAATCAGACACGTCTCCATATCGACGATGCGGTGACTGCCCCGCGCGTAGAAGCCGCCGACCAGCGCGCCGTCGGTGACGCCGATCGGCACCTGCGCCTTGTTGCGGTAGCGCCAAGGCTCGGCCATGCCGAGCGTCGGCCGCACGACGACGGCAGCCCCGTCGTCCGCGCGCCCCGCGGCGCTGGC
>NZ_FCOQ01000039.1 GCF_900021165.1 Paenibacillus phocaeensis
CGGCAGCGCCTGCTTCGCCGCTGGCGCCCTCCGGCGCGCCCGCTCCCGGCGCGCCCCCCGCCACGCGCAGCTTGCCGATTCGCTCCAGCGCGTCTACGACGTGCTGCCGCTTCCATGCGAGCTGCGCGTCGTAGCTCATGTGCTGCAGCTGGCAGCCGCCGCACTTGTCGAAGATCGGACAGGGCGGGGCCACCCTGTCCGGACTTGCCTCAACCACGTCCAGCAGTTTGGCATAGCCATACTGCTTCTTTGTCTTCAGCACCTTGACCCGGGCTTTCTCGCCCGGCAAGGCGCCTGCCACGAACAGCGTGTAGCCTTCGGCCCGGCCCACGCCTTCCCCGTCGTGGTTCATCCCGATGATGTCGACGATGACCTCATCGTTTTTCGCCACGGGAAGACCAGCAATCGCCGCTTCCGCCACAGCTGTACGTCCCTGCGATCCGGCAGCATCTCCTCGCCCACCACGGCTGCTTTCCGAACCGCTGGCCGTTTGTTGTCCTTGCCGCCGGGCTCCGCTCATCCGTCCGCCGCCGGGACGGCCCGTGTTACTCCGTTGTTTCTTCATCTCTTTCTCCTTCTAGGCTCAACTGAACCGGTTACTCCAACAATGCTTCCATCCAACGCGGTCTTGCTTATATCCTGATAATCCTTCCCTATCAAAGAAAGGCTACACATTCGTTATTGCGGTTCCATCCACGCTATCTTTAATTTACCCCGTTTGGCCCGATTTCGCAAAATGAACTGAAAATCCTACAGCTACTTCGCCCCATTTAACCCAGTTTCCCTGCACGCATGAAGTGAACTATACACATTCCGCCAAAGTGGCTGAACCCACCCGAAATGTATTCGATTTTTCAGATACAATGTGCCGCGAAGGACCCATAGTACGGTAATCTATTCGGTTTTTCATACATAATGCCTCCCGTTGCCCGTTCACACCCCTAATCTGTATGAAATTTCGACTACATTCCGCCAAAGCAGCTGAACCCACCCGAAATGTATTCGATTTTTCAGATACAATGTGCCGCGAAGAACCCATAGTACGGTAATCTATTCGGTTTTTCATACATAATCCCGTCCGTTGCCCGTTCACACCCCTAATATGTATGAAATTTCGACTACATTCCGCCAAAGCGGCCGAATCCGCTCGAATGTATTCGATTTTTCAGATACAATGTGCCTCGAAGGACCCATAGTACGGTAATCTATTCGGTTTTTCATACATAATCCCGTCCGTCGCCCGTTCACACCCCTAATATGTATGAAATTTCGATTACATTCCTCCAAAGCGGCTAAACCCGCCCGAATGTATTCGATTTTTCAGATACAAAGTGCCGCGAAGACCCCAAATTACGGTAATCTATTCGGTTTTTCATACATAATCCCGTCCATCGCCCGTTCACACCCCTAATATGTATGAAATTTCGATTACATTCCTCCAAAGCGGCTGAACCCACCCGAAATGTATTCGATTTTTCAGATACAATGTGCCGCGAAGGACCCATAGTGCGGTAATCTATTCGGTTTTTCATACATAATCCCGTCCGTCGCCCGTTCACACCCCTAATATGTATGAAATATCGACTACATTCCGCCAAAGCGGCTGAATCCGCTCGAATGTATTCGATTTTTCACATACAATGTGCCGCGAAGGACCCATAGTGCGGTAATCTATTCGGTTTTTCATACATAATCCCGTCCGTCGCCCGTTCACACCCCTAATATGTATGAAATTTCGACTACATTCCGCCAAAGCAGCTGAATCCGCTCGAATGTATTCGATTTTTCAGATACAATGTGGCGCGAAGGACCCAAAGTACAGTAATCTATTCGGTTTTTCATACATAATCCCGTCCGTCGCCCGTTCACCCCCCTAATATGTATGAAATTTCGATTACCAGCAACGTCCCCTCACATGCCCCAACCAAGCCAAATCCCCCGCCAACCCGGCGGGGGACCGTCTCAACCAGCCTCTTTAATCTTTAATCTTTAATCTTTAATCTTTAATCTTTAATCTTTACTTTCAACCCTCAATCCCCGCCTAAGCAAAAATCCGCAAATGCTGCGGCAAAATCTCGAACACGCCGGGCAACTCGCCGCCGAGCTCGCCGTCGAGATTCAGCAGCACGCGGCCGGGCGAGGTGACTTCCATGCGCCGCGTCTTGAAGTGGACGACATGCGAGTCGCCCAAGTGATCGCCGCGCAGCGCCATCGTGACCAGGCGGATGAATTCCGCCAGGTTGCACTTCTTGACGGCGATCACGTCGAACAATCCGTCGTCGATCCGTGCATCCGGCGCCAGCTTCTCGAAGCCGCCAACCGAGTTGCTGTTGGCAATCAGGAACAGCATGAATTCGCCTTCCATCACCTCGTAGCCTTCCGCATGAATGATCAGCTTGGTCGGCGATAGGCTGGCCATCTTCTCGATGCCCTTCATGTAGTAGGCCAGTTGTCCGATCATCGTCTTGAGCCGGCTCGGCACCTCGTACGTCAGCTCGGTCAACGTGCCGCCGCCGGCGATGTTGATGAAATGGCGGCCGTTTACCTGGCCGATATCAATCGGTCTCGTTTGATTCTCGATGACCAGGTCGCAATAATCCTCCCAGCGCCGGGGGATTCCCATCGCGCGAGCAAAATCGTTGGTTGTGCCCAACGGGAACACCCCCAGAGGTGGCAATTTGCTCTTCCCGGCCATGCCGTTCACGACCTCGTTCAGCGTCCCGTCTCCCCCGGCCGCGATAATGATATCATATCCGCGTTCTACCGCCAGAGCGGCCTCGCGCGTCGCATCGCCTTCCCCGGTTGTCGCATGGCACGACGTTTCGATGCCGCCCTGATCCAGACGCTCCAGCACGTCCGGCAGAAGGCGCCGCATCTCTTCTCTCCCCGAGGTTGGATTATAAATCAACCTAGCTCTTTTCATTCTACAAACGCCACCCGATCTCAAAATGTCAACATGTCAATGATCCCATTATATTCAATATTTGCCGTGACATCCAGCGAGAGGCCAAAGGATGGGGCAGCAGCGCCTCACCCGAATAGCGATGCGGCAACCCCTCCAGCCGCGACGGGATCGTAACCTTGGTGAAATACCCTGCGCTCAAAAAAAGCGGCGCCACAATCACATCCATCCCCCGCCCCTCCGTCCAATACTGGACCTTCGAACGAACGCTGTCCGGATTCAGCAAGGCGTAATCGGCCCCGCCCGCTAATCCGGCGAGCTCTCCGCATTGGGCCGCCAGCGAGGAAATCCCGCGTTCCCACCGCTGCAGGAAGCCGGGATGCCGGCTGCCGTGCCCGACCAGAAGCAGCACCTCGCGCTCCGGCCGAACCGACAGCCCCTTCACCTTCTCCCACACCATCTCGGCGACCAGCGGACCGTCATCGATAGGATCGCCAAAAAACACCCGAGCGGAAACCCGAAAACGTTCCAGGTCGGTTTCCTTCTCCGGCGCCTCCTTCACGCCCAGCGCATAGGCGATCTCATCGATATGTGTACTCCCCGAGGACACGAACAAGGGAATGACGATCATGTCCGTCACTCCCTGGGATTCCAGCCGATCGATGCCGTCTTGGATCAGGCGGCCTTCCACGGTTTCGAGAAAAGCGCAGGCCAGCGGAAGCCCGGCGGGCAAGTCCCCCGCCGCTTCCGCGACCGCCGCCTCCACGAGAGCAACCCAATGCTCGTCCGGGGAACCGTGACTGATCACCAGTACTCCCGGATTCCGCAAGTCCCCCGTCGGGCAAGTCCCTCTCCCGAGATCCGTCATCATCGACTGCGCTTGTATTTCCTCCGTCATAGGCTTAACGCCCTAAACGATCCAACGCCATTTTGTAGCCGTCGTTACCGTAATTCAGGCAGCGCTTTACCCGCGAAATCGTCGCCGTGCTGGCGCCGGTCTCCGCTTCAATCTGGTTGTATGTGTTGCCTTTGCCCAACATTCGGGCAACTTCCAGCCGTTGCGACATAGACTGAACTTCATTTACGGTGCACAGGTCATCAAAAAAAACGTAACATTCCTCGATGTCTTTTAACGTTAAGATGGCTTCGAATAATTGATCGATCGTTTTGTCGTTTAATTTCTTCAGCTGCACTGAATTATCATCCCCTACCGTTACTGTACCACACCCTCATTGTACCTGAGTGGTGTACTCCTTTTCAAGCATTAACGGTTTCACGCATCACAGAAAGAACGCCTAAATTCCGCGAACGCCCACCAGAACCGGGACATTCGTCCATACACAAGACAGGGCGGGCACATACAGTATAGTAATACAAACGCCTAGCCAGGGAAAATCACGCCGACACCACTCGCGCGGGTCCCATGTTGCGGCGTATCCAATCCACACCTAGGTCTTGTCTCGGATGGGCGGACAAGAAGGAAACGGGCCTTCCGATCCGCCTGCCCGACAAAATATCCGTAAAGGAACGTGATACCATGCCCCAAAACAATGATTCACGCCAAGGTCCGGTGCCCCCGTTCTATCCGTACACCCATTACTACCCGGGGGTAAATCCGTACGAGATCAAAGCGGAAGCTTCCTCCCTGGTCCCTTACTCCCCGCCGACCCCCACGCCAATCCAGACGACGACACCTTCCGCCACACCGAAGTCCGGCGGCGGCTTATCGCTGCCGAGCCTAGGCGACCTGAAAGGCATCGTCGATCGGATGGGCGGGATCGATGGGATCTTGTCCACGATGGGCCAGGTGCAGAAAGTGATGCAAACCGTGCAGCAATTCGCGCCAATGGCGAAGCTGTTCACCACGCTCCTGCCCGGGGGGAAAGGCAAATCTGCGGCTGGCGGCCGCGCCGGACGGATGGAGGAATATCGTCCCCGCCGGCGGAAATCCACCCGCAAGAAAAGCGGCAGCCGCACCGGCTCCAACCGCAGCGGGAAGCGGTCATCGACCGGCAAATCAGGTAAATCAGGTAAACGCCGCCGCTAAACCGGCGGCGGCTTTACTTGAACCAGCCCCGTTTACTGAACCAGAGGATCATCCAGCCGCCAAGTGCGGCCATCAGGCCGATGACGGCAAAATATCCGTATTTCCAGTGGAGCTCCGGCATATGAACGAAGTTCATCCCGTAAATCCCGGCGATCAGCGTCAGCGGCATGAAGACCGTGGTAATCACCGTCAGCGTCTTCATGATCCCGTTCATCCGATTGGAGTTCAGCGAAATGTAGGAATCGCGCAAATCCGCGGTCATTTCCCGGTCGACGTCGATCATCTCCGACAGCTTAAGCAGATGGTCATAGATGTCCGAGTAATAGGCGCGCGGCTCCTTGTCGCCTTGGACATGCTGCGAATTCAGGATGCGGTACATGAGGTCGCGCATCGGCACGATCGTCCGCCGCAGCTTGAGCAGCCGGCTGCGCAGGTCGAAGACCTGGTTCATCAGCTGCTCAACCGACTCGCGGCTTCCTTTACTTTCCAATGCATCGAGTTCATCCTCAATGGCATACACGCATGGAAAATAATGATCCACCAAGCTGTCGATCACCATGTAAGCCGCCGAATACGGCCCGTGCACCCACACCTTGCGGTCATGGGCTCGCTTCAGCATGCTGTCCCACGCCTCATCCATCTCGTCCAGCCGCTGCTGGTGGAACGAAACGAGACAATCGTCTCCGATAAACAGATCCACTTCCACGGTATCCAAGGTATTTTCGTTAATCGCATGCAGCACCAGAAATTGAAAGTCATCATAATAGTCCATTTTGGGCCGCTGCAGGACATGCAGGCAATCCTCGATCGCCAGCGGATGGAAATGGAAGAAGCTCGCCAGCACCTCGGTCTCCTCTGGCGTAGGAGCGTTCAGATCCACCCAGGTCCATACGAACGATCCGTCCTTGACCCGCTCCAGCGGAAGGTTGGTCAAGACCTGATGGTCCCGGGTCATCCCCATGATCCTGATCATCTACCCCACCTCCTCAAAAAAAGCCAATCCTCAGCAGATTGGCTTTCGTCGATATTCCTTAAAATCGCGGTTAAACTTCCTTAAAATAAAGGTTCAAATAGGTGAGCAACTCAAATGTTTCCGAAGGAAACATGCATCGGAACCATAGACTTGGCCCGGCTGAATTCAAGATTCGATGCCGAATAAACTTCTTGCTTTTACTTCGTGATCAAAAGACGACTGTTTGAACTGCCTCTAGAAGAGGAGCTTGTAGATGGCTCCGGCCATGACGAACACGATCGGAATCGTAATCACCCAGGCAACGACAATACGCCCGGCCATCGACCAGCGAACGGCGGAGAACCGTTTCGCCGAACCTACGCCAAGGATGGACGAGGTAATGGCATGCGTCGTACTGACCGGCAAATGGATCAGCGTTGCCCCGAAAATGACCGATGCGGCGGAAATATCCGCAGCGAAGCCGTTGATCGGCTCGATTTTGAAAATTTTCGTCCCCATCGTTTTGATGATTTTCCAGCCGCCGATCGACGTTCCGAGCGCCATCGCCGTTGCCGCGGCAAGCTTCACCCAGAGCGGCACTTCCATGTGATCCTGGAAGTCGGCCGTGACCAGGGCGAACGTGATAATCCCCATGGCTTTCTGCGCATCATTGGTGCCGTGCGTGAAGCTTTGCAGCGCGGCGGTAACAATCTGCATTGAACGGAAGCCCTTATTCACGGTATGCGGACTGCGTCTGGCGAAGATCCATTTTAAAATAAACATGACGATATAACCGATCACGAAAGCGATCACCGGAGAGAAAACCAGACCTTCGACGATTGTCGTAAACCCGCTCCAGTTCAGCTTGTCCGGTCCTGCGCCAACATAAACGGCCCCTGCCAACGAGCCGATCAGCGCATGGGAAGAAGACGACGGAATTCCGAACCACCACGTAATGAGGTTCCAGATGATGGCGGCCAGCAACGTTGCGATCAGCACTTCCAGACCGTTGTCCAGCTTCGCCGGATCGGCCACGCTGCCCCCGATCGTCTTGGCAACGCCGGTAAACATGATCGCGCCCAGGAAGTTCATCACGGCCGCCATCATGATCGCCGTGCGCGGCTTCAGCGCGCGCGTTGATACCGAAGTCGCAATCGCATTCGCCGTATCATGAAACCCGTTAATGAAGTCGAACGCCAACGCCAGTGCGATAACGATAAGTATAATCAGTAAACTCGTATCCATAGCTTCTTTTTGCACAGATGGTGTTCTCTATGTAAATCCGCGCAATTCCAACCTCCCGAATATCAAATATAGAGTGAAGTTCTTAAGAATTACGCATGATGATGGATTCCAGCATATTGGCGACCTTCTCGCAGGCGTCGGTTGTCGTCTCCAAGCGTTCGTAAATCTCCTTCTTCTTGATCAGTTCGATCGGGTCGGTTACCTTGACGAACAGCTCCTTAATGCAAATCCGAAGCAATTCATCCCCTTGATTCTCCAGATCGTTCAGACGGATCGTATATTCGCGGATCGCAAGCAGTTTTTTCTGGGATAGCAAGTGAACCGCCTTTTGGATTTCGTAAGCCGAATTGCGCAGAATTTCCGCGAAACGGGCGATATATTCGTCAGGTTCGGTCAAATGATACATGAAGAATCGGGAAGTCGAAGCTTCCAATCCGTCAATCACATCGTCCAACGCCGTGATCAGATGCATTATGTCGTCTCGTTCGATTGGGGTAATGAACGTTTTGTTCAGCTCCACGATGATTCGATGCGTGTATTCATCACATTTGGATTCGAATTCCTTCATTTTCTTGGCGAAGGCCTCAACATCCTTGAATTCCGCAACCTGCTGGGCGAAATAGTCCGCCGAATGCACGATCGTATCCGCCATCTCCTCTAACGTCTGGAAAAAGATATCTTTCTTCTTCACTCGCATCAGTATCCCCTTTTCTCTCCATAAGGTAATTCTTCCGGTCGGTTTTACACAACCGTGAATATCTTATCACAACTGCTTAACAGATAGGAAATAATGTCGCAAACATTTCACGATCTTGGGCTTATATTTCCCCTGAATCTCCCAGAGTTATCCTCTCGTCGCCATAAAAATACAGGATCTGCCTTTACTCTGCCTTCACATGGCTGGCGAAATCTGGAGAATTGGGGACGACGTGAATAAAGGTTTGGCCCGGCACCATCGGCAGCTCTACGTTGTCTTTAATAAACCGGATGATATCGCCGTCCTTGCGGATCCAATCGGCCCGAATCACTTTGCCCTGCTGGAACAAGACGGCCTCGCCTCCCAGCGACAGCCCCACATCCAGACGGCCAACGTCGTCGAGCACCCGATGATCCGCCCCCATGACGACAACGTTCGCCGCGGTTAAGGGATCACCGGTTTCCAGATCGGTGTGGGGCTTGCCATTCACGGAGCGCTTGTACAGTCCGGCGGCGGCATCGTAATCGTAACTAACCTTGTAATTGTCCAGTTGGAACTTGATCTCCACATGATTGGCCGTCTCCAGCGAATCGGGATGTTCGTTTTCCTTATAAAAAACGTACGCGGGCACCGTCTCATCCTCCGTGGCGTATCCTCGCTTGACGGCCCCTTCCATGAGCTTCTCCACGTTGGAATACAAATTGTGCGGCGCTTTCCGGGACTTGTCCCGCCAGAAGAAAGAACCGGCGTTCGTAATCTCGTCCAAATCCTCCTTATGCTGTCTTTGCAAAATCGCATAAGCGTCATTGCTCGCTCCGGCATGCACCAGTACACCATGATAACTTTCGCCCAAATCGATCATGTACGGGCGAATGCTGCGAATCGGGCCGATTTTGGCATTTTCCGCCTGACTGTGGAAGATCGACACCAAGCGCGTGACTCCGCCCTCAGCCAACACTTCGTAGACAACATCCGCATCAATTAATCCCGATTGCGGACGAGCCGCCGGCGCATTGTTGATCATGATGGCGAGCGGTCTGCCGGTCAGCGGCTCCTCCAGCGGCAATCCTGTCAGCGGGGCCGTATAGGCGGGCGTCGACGGTTCGGGCGGTGCCGGCTCCTCCGGGACGACCGACTGCGGCGGTGCAATGCCGTCCGCAGGCGGGGCCGCCTCTTGATCCTTGCCGCAAGCGGAGAGCACAACGATAAGCAATGATACGAGCAACAACCAACTCAATTTCGATGATTTCAAAGGCATATCCTCCGTCATAATTCCTGGGTTTTCTACATTATACGTTGAATTCCCGATTCGGGGGAAGCCGGAATCTCACGCTGATCAAATGAAGATTCAATTTAAATAAAAATTGAATGTTTTAAATTTTGTCCCTAATATGAATACTAAGCAAAGAGAAATTTTCCTCGAGAAAAACCGAATCTTGTCACCGCATCAGCGGAAAGGAGATGGAAAAATGATCGTAACATGGTTAAGGGAGAGCGCGATTGCCTCCTGGCTGCTCTTACTGCTCAGACTGTATGTGGGGTACGAATGGCTGACCTCCGGATGGAGTAAAGTGACCGGCGGTTTTGATGCCGCTGGATTTCTGACGGGAGCCTTGGCGAAGAGCGGCGGCGAGCATCCGGCCGTGTCGAGTTGGTGGGCCGCGTTCCTGGAGCATTTTGCCGTCCCCAATGTCGGTTTGTTTAATATCCTGGTACCTTATGGCGAGGTGCTCGTCGGACTTGGCCTCATCCTTGGGACCTTTACATGGCTGGCCGCCTTCTTTGGCATGGTCATGAACTTCGCCTTCCTGTTCTCAGGGACCGTAAGCACCAACCCGCTCTTGCTGCTGCTCCAAATTTTTATCGTCGTTGCCGGTACGAATGCGGGCCGGATTGGTTTAGACTATTTCCTCCAGCCGTACTTCCGCAGAAATTCCGGGCGGCGGCGTTAATTCGTTAGAAGCCTCCGTTGACGCGGATGTTTGCGGATAAATATGGTATTTTAGACTTTGTAGGGCCCTCATGTTCAGCTTGGTCGAATGCAATTTGCTCGCTGCCGGTACTTTCTGCCGTATGTATGCGAAAATTTGAATACATTTCACCCATGTCGGGTCACTTGGACCCCATATATATGAAATTTCATGCTTATTCGCCCCAATCGGACGCAAATGCCCTGAATCTATATGAAAAACCGAATAGAATTCGGCAGCCTGGGCCATAAGCGGCAATTTATATGCGAAAAATCGAGTATATGCAAACAAGTTGAACCGGAGCGGGAATCCACACCTCTCCCACGTGAAGAGTCGGCGGCTTCCCGGATGATTTTCTACGGTGACGGTGTTGCTGCTGAGGATTTGTTGCAGAACCTCCCTCATAAGCCGGACACACCCGATCCCCTTATAGCCCTCATGTTCAGCTTGGTCGAATGCAATTTGCTCGCTGCCGGTACTTTCTGCCAGATGTATGCGAAAATTCGAATACATTTCACCCATGTCGGGGCACTTGGACCCCATATATATGAAATTTCATGCTTATTCGCCCCAATCGGGCGCAAATGTCCTGAATCTATATGAAAAACCGAATAGAATTCGCAAATTGGCCCATAAGCGGCAATTTATATGTGAAAAATCGAGTATATGCAAACAAGACGAAACCGGAGCGAGGTTAGCCTAATAGGGTTAGCCCAATAATAACGAAAGCGCAGTCCCCATTTATGGGTGCTGCGCTTGATTTATGTTGACCGGCCGTTCAACGCACGGGAAGGAAATTCTCGCCGTCATCAGCCGCCGAATTTCCAGCAGTTTAAGCTAAGGCTGCCAAACTGATAATCCTGAAAGAGTCTCACCGCGCGCCGATCATCATCGGCGGCTCCCATGGCATACAGGAGCGGCGCGAAGTGTTCCCGTCCA
Organism: Paenibacillus phocaeensis; assembly: GCF_900021165.1. Taxonomy (GTDB): domain Bacteria; phylum Bacillota; class Bacilli; order Paenibacillales; family Paenibacillaceae; genus Fontibacillus; species Fontibacillus phocaensis. Next base: position 10,753 of record NZ_FCOQ01000039.1, read on the forward strand.
TAGGAAGGGATGGCCATCCGTACATGCGGGGCTTTGCGATCATAGTCAAACAGCTGCCGCAAATCCCAACTTTGCAGTTGCTGCCCGATCCAATCGTCGAACTCGACCGCCCATGAAGCCGGCTCACGCGCTTCCCCATCCAGCAGGCGAAGATTATGAACCAGGCCGCCGCTGCCGATAACCAGAATATTCTGGTGCCGCAGTTCCGCAAGCATCTTGCCGATGGCATACTGCTCTTCAGGTTCGCGCTTGGCATCCACGGATAAGGCGACGACCGGGATATCGGCGGAAGGATATAATTGCTTGAGCACAACCCAAGCCCCGTGATCGAGTCCTCTGCCTGCCGATGTCTTGTAAGGCAGATTGTGCGCACGGAAGATCGCCTCGATCTCACCGCTGAGCTCGGGACTGCCTGGAGCCGGATATTCAATGGCGTACATCTCCTCGGGAAACCCGTAGAAATCATGCATTGTCGCATGCTTCATATCCGTTGTGATCCATTGGACCGGCGCCTCCCAGTGAGCCGAGAAGATCACGACAGCTTTGGGGGGCTCTAACGTTTCCTGGCCCAGTTGGCGAAGAAACTCCGTATAGGCGTTTTGCTCGATGGCCAAAGTAGGCGATCCGTGTGCAATAAACAATGCAGGCTGAGACATCAGCTCCCAAACCTCCCTACGCCAAAAAATGGTTACACCTTCATTGTATCCATCCAAGAAGGATTTTACCAGTTTTTGTGTATCCTGTTCGTGAGCCGCTTTCCTCAGGGCGTCAAATCATCCAATGCTGCCATTCGGTGTGCTTGGCCTCCAGCCCTCCAAGCCATTCCTTTGTCTTATGGATAACCTGTTGCTGATGCTCGCCGGAAGAGAAGGTGTGACTTCCCTGAAAAATAATCTCCTTATCGCAACGCCCCTCCGAACGCATCCAGAACACCTTCTGATACAAGAAGGCGTAATCCGCCGGTATGGTATCGTCCGAGGTCCCGTGGACCACAAACACATCGCCGGTAAATTTGACGGCTTCCTGGAACGGTTGAAATTCGCCAAGCGAATCGAAGAACTTCGGCGTCAGCCCAAAACCGAGATAATCCGCCGTACCGTGCTTCACCGCTCGGTCGTATATATCGCGTCCGGTAATTTTGACGATATCGCTGAACGGATACCCCACGGCCGACCACAGGACCAGGTTCTTCACACGCCGGTCCCGGTTCGCGGTCAGGAGGGCAACCATCCCGCCTAGGCTATGCCCGATCAGGGATACCCGCGTGGGATCAACGTCAAAGGCGCTTAAGCCATAGTCCAGCACCGACCGCGTTTGAGCGACCATCGACTCGACGCCGTGCTCCCCATAATTGCCGGTGCTCTCTCCACAGCCGAGGTAGTCGAAGCGGAGCACGAGGAACCCGTCCGCAGCGAGCTCCCTCGCGGTCTTGACGAATAGACGGTCGACGCCGATGCGGCTGCCCACAAATCCGTGGCAGATCACGACCAGGGGAGCGCGATTGCAGCGCCCCCCAGATTTGTTCTCGGCCGGGTAATGTATACTGGCCGCAAGTTGTTCTTCCCCATGATGGATCACAATCTGTCTTTCCATATCCCCGTCTCCTCCCCGTACTCCGGTAACGAATCTATATACCATTTAAATCCGATAAGTTTAATGTGATTTAAACTCATCTTATCATTACCGGTACCGGGGTGTCAATCGGATCTCGGACAGCTTCGGGGAAGCCTTCGGCTCCTTCCTATTCGTAGGATTGACGGAAATAGGCGTGGGTGGTAACCCGGCCTTCCCACTCTTTCATAAACTGGTGATTGCCCATATGACCTTCGTCGCAGGCCTCATCATCTCCGCACAACATGCCGCCATCCTCGGCGGTATCATTCATGACGACTTCTTCCAGGCTGCCCCGGGAGTTGCTGTTCAGCAAGTACCTCCGGGTCAGCTCCGATTCATATTTTCCCACTGGCTTTGCCTCCCGCAACTGTTATCATGTACAGGCCGCTGATCGGCAACGGATGCAGCCTACCGCCGGCGCTGCCGTTTTTGCTTATGCTGTAGTTTTGGGAGCAAGGGACGCTTTTTATTCCTTGTTCAAGGAATGTTCATAATCCTGGAGTTCCGTTCGGCTGCGGGTTAAGCCCGGCTATGGTCCCTTGCGAATCGGACAACCTATGCAGTATACTACGGAAGAAACTGGGGGGAGAGATACTACCATGTACATCCACGAAATGATCGGCGAAACCAAACGGCTGCGGCAGCAAATGACGCCGGATAACGAAGCGTATTTCGGGGAAATGGTCTTGTACTTCCGTTCCGGCGCAAGCTCGCTAAGTGAAGCCAAGGGAGAAGAGATCCTGCTGGATCTGGCCCGGCAAATCGTCAAGAATCAGGCCAAGGGCATCTCGGCCGCAGAACAGTTCGGAGCCGATCCGAAGGCCTATTGTGCGGAGCTGGCGGAGGACGTACAGACGCGAAAGCCCCGGACGCTGAAAGACAAAGTCAAATATTATACGATGATCCCCTGGGTAGCCCTGACCTGGGTCTTCTTTATTTATATGATCACCGGCTTTTTCAGCAAGTGGTTTGGCGGGGAGCTGGAATATACGCAGATCAGCAGTTCCTCCCTGCTGATCATCGCAGGCCTGTCCATCGTGCTAATCGAGCTGGTCACCCGCTTCCTCGACAACAGCTCCAAAGCCGGTGAAGGCAAGGAGGAGTCCGAATCACCGGGAGCCGGCTCTGCCTCCGGTTCCCGCGGGTTTAACCTGCGGGCCTTCGGTACCTATATCGCCGTGGCCGCCGTGCTAATCATCGTGGGCACCCTGCTCAACCGGATCATGCCCGCCTTCACCGTATCGCCCTGGGACAGCCTGATCCTCTTTGCTGTAGGTCTGGCCGGGCAAATCTTCTTCTTTGGACGTCGCTCGAAGTCGTAATGTCGTAATTATGAAGAAATCCGCGAGAAGCCGGCAGCCTTCCTATGAGAACAGGCGCCGGCTTCTGCGGTTTCACGGATGGGCTTAGATCTCAATTCGTTTCTTCAGCAAATACGTGGTGGCGTATACCATCAAGGCTGCAACCGCCGCTTCAAGGAGAAACGGTCCCAGCGGGATCAACTGGACGGCCTTCGCCGTCCCTGAACTGATCTCCTCGGAGCTCCCGACATGAAGAGTGCCAAATTTCAATATCGCGGTGTCGCTTTCTCCAAAGAGCAGGTCCTCCAGCCAGGACAATCCGTTCTGAATCACGAAGAAGGTCACGATGCCGACCCAGGTCCCGGCTTTGCCCCGGATGCTGACGCTCGCCCCGATTGCAATAGACAGGAAGATCGTCAGCACCAGCAGCGTGTATATCCAGAGGAGGCTGAAGGCAATCAACGCGATATCCTTGATGCCGGACACCCTGATTTGAATCAAATCGAACGGCATCTGGCCGGTCCGAACGTACAATGCCGCATGTACGCTGATGAGGATGGCCATCACCAATGCAACCAGCCAGCTGAACAGCAGCGAGGACGCGATAGTCCATACCGGATGCAGCGGGAGCAAACGGCGGTGGTAGGCCTTGATGTTGTAGGCGAACGTTTTGCATACCTGCACGAGCAGGATGATCGCAGCCGCTAGATAAAGCACGATCGTTAAGACGAGAATCGCCCCCGTATCCCATTGGCGAAGACGACCCGCCATCGACAGCAAGCCTTGCACGATCACCAGGACAGCGATCAAACCCAGCACGGTATTGGCGTTTTGTTTGATATCGTACTTCAGTAGTTTCATCATTCCGCAAACACCTCTCTGAACATGTCATCGACGCTTTTGCCATACCGCATCCTCAGGTTCTCCACTTCTTCCTGCATCACGATCTCGCCGCCGCGGATGAAGATGACCTCATCGAAAATCCGCTCGATATCCCGCACCAGATGGGTGGAGATCACGAGACTGCTCTCCTCATTGTAAAACTCCACGATCGCATCCAAAATTTTGGTCCGGGCCACCGGGTCCACCCCGCCGATCGGCTCGTCAAGCAAATACAGCTTGGCATTACGCGACAAAGTTAGCGTCAGTTGAAGCCGCTCGTTCATCCCCCTGGACAAGGCGCTGACCTTCTCTTTTTCATGCAGATTCATAAATTCCAGCATCATGCGGGCTTTCTGCTCATCGAAGTCCGGGTAGAAATCGCGATAAAATCCTACTGCGTCCCGGACCTTCATCCAGGATTCCGTCAGGGGACGGTCGGGCATGAAGGAAACCGCCGATCTTGTGGCCAACCCCACCGGCATTCCGTTCACTGTCACATTGCCGCCGGAAGGATGGATCAGGCCGGCAGCGATTTTCATCAGCGTGCTCTTCCCGCTGCCGTTCGTCCCCAACAGGCCGACGATTTTCCCTTTGCCAATTTCGAGGGACACCCCCTGTAATGCCTTCTTGCTGCCGTACGATTTCGATACGCCCTTTACTTCCAGTAACTGTTCCATTGATGGCTGCCCCCTCTCTAGTGTTGATCGTCCATATTTATGGCGTCGGCAACCAATGCCGCAATGTCCTGACTGCTGAAGCCCAGCTCCTGCATCCCGCCGATAAAGCGGTCAAGCAGCTCGCCGGCCATTTCTTTTTTGATGGTCATAATTTTCGACTCCTCGCTGGTCACGTATCTTCCGAGTCCGCGTTTCGTTTCCACGATGGCTTCACGCTCCAATTCCTGAAAAGTCCGCTGTACAGTATTCGGGTTAATTTGCAGTTCGGCCGCGAGCTCGCGCACCGACGGAATTTTATCGCCAGCCTTAAGTCTGCCGGTCACGATTTCCCGTTTTAAATAGTTCATGATTTGCAAATAGATCGGCAGATTATTGTCGAATTCGATGGTCACATCCCATGGCTCCTTTCCGCCGTATGTCGCAGGTCTAGATTAAATCGGTCAAGCGACATCCCGTTTTTTAAACGTAACAAAGCTAACTGCGAGAAACAAGGCCAAATAGGCGGCAATCACCACGGCGGAGAAGGTTAACGTCATGCCGGGGAACGGCGGATTCCCGTTCAGGTAGACCGATAAGTCGGCGTTGGCAAAAATAAGATACTTCGCAAAAGCATATCTCGAGAGCAGAACCACTACCAGTTCTTCCAGCACGACGAGGAACATGCCGATGCCGATCGTTGCGCCTGTTGAGCGCGTTAGAATGCCGGCAAGGAATGTGATCGTAACATAAACGAGGGTGTAGATAAGTTGATATAAAGCGCTGTACAGGACATCGCCCCAGCCTGTTCCCGGCGCGCCGCTGAATCCGAAGACCAGTCCGCCGCCGAGCAGAGCCAACGCCAGAGCAAAGGCGAAGATGGACAAGGTGAACAACAGCACCGCCGCGTATTTGGAGGCCAGAATGCGGCTGCGGCTTTGCGAACGGATCAGCAGCAGCTTGATCGTGCCGAGGCTGTGCTCCTTCGCTACAATGCCTGCCGTGCAAATAATGACCAGCAAGGTCGTCATTTGACCTAAGCCGTTCCTGGACATCGCCATCATGGCGAACTCGAGAAACGCGGGGGACTGCTCCGAGAAGGTATATATCATGTAAATCATCCCGGTGATAGCTGCGGCGATCAGCGCGTAAGGGACGAAAAAGCTGCGTTTCTTGGACATCTTCAGCCATTCATTCCCGACAAGCCTGGTAAAACTACGCAATTTGGTTTCCTCCTGTCCATTTCAAGAATTCATCTTCCAGCGACGCCTTAACTTCTTCAATCCGGTATATGGCGATGCCTTCGCCGCCCAGCGCGCCGACGACGCGCGGAATATAGCTGTCGCGCACGGAAACCGTCACTTCTCCCCGCTCCGGAGACACCCCCAGAATGCGGATCTCCTCCATCCGAATGAGCCGGGCTTTCGCCGCTTCCGCATCGCCGACCCGGAACGTCACATTCACCCGCTCCTCGGCTTTCTCAGCGGCGGCTCCCAGGACGCGTTCCGTCACGAGCTTCCCTTCCTGAATGACAACCACGCGGCTGCACATCAGCTCCATCTCGGCCAGCAAGTGGCTGGACACGAGTACGGCGATGCCTTCTTCCGCCGCAATCCGCTTGAGGTAGTCGCGCATCTCCCGAATTCCTGCGGGATCGAGCCCGTTCGTCGGCTCATCGAGAATCAGGATCGACGGGCGATGCAACAAGGCCTGCGCGATCCCAAGCCGCTGGCGCATCCCCAGCGAGTAAGCCTTCACGCGCTTATCCATCGCCTTCTCCAGCCCGACCAGCCGGGTTACCTCCCGAATCCGCTCCTCCGTGATCCCCTCGCTCATCCGCTGATATTGCTTCAGATTGTCATATCCGGTCATATACGGGTAGAACTCGGGATTCTCAATGATTGCACCCACGTGGGCGATCGCTTGGGAGAAATGTGCCCGGACGCTGGTCCCCTTCACCAGGACATCGCCCTCCGTCATACCGATCAGGCCGACGATCATGCGGATCGTGGTTGTTTTCCCTGCGCCGTTTGGTCCCAGCAGCCCCACGATTTCCCCGCGCCGGATATCAAAAGACAACGTATCGACGATCCGCTTGCTGCCGATGCGCTTCGTCACCTGTTGAACCGACAATACGACCGGCTCCCGCCCTGCCGCATTAGCCACACCCGCAGCCGCGGCCGCTTCCGCCGCTCCGCTTTCCATATGCTCAAGTTGCACGTTCACTTCGATTCACTCCTTCAATAGATCTGTGTCATGTTCAATACACTGGCAGTTAGGTTAGGTTGCATTGCATTGGGTTCGCGTTCAATGGACGGGTGTTACATACATCGCCTTGCGTCCCCTTCAATGTATCAGTGTAATAGTTAAATAGTACACTAGTATATTGATATTGTAAAGCACGTTTTCAACAAGTGTTTAGAGCGAGTCCCCAGTTCTTTCCCCGTGCGCCGTCGCCGCCCCTAGGCCCTAGCGCTCATCACCTATCGTCGCCGCTCGCGGCAACCCCCGCCACTCCCACCCCTTCCATTCCCATTGCTGCTCACAGCTCCCGCATCTCCACACACTATCGCCTAATTTGCCAACTATAGCCTCGTATCTCCACGCTCCCCCCTATCGCCGCTCGAAACCACCTTAGTCTGTTCGTCAATCAACTCAATCAACTCTAGCGGAACGTAGCGACGTTATTCGTAATTTCCCGCGTGATTTCCCAGGCTAACGGAAGGAGATAACCTTATTGGCAGAAAAACCGGCGTAACCCTGTGGTTTTGGAGCAAATAACGCCTCTATGTTCCGTTAGCATCCGGCGAGTGTACAGTCTCGGCAAATAAGGTCGGTACGTTCCGTTAGCCACCTATCGGCAACTGACAATTCCGGCCGTCACCCCCCCGCTTCCGCCCCGATCCCCAACTCAAAACGCACATCACGCAAAAAAGCCCTCTTCGACCGAAATCGAAGAGGGCTGCCAGCTCATGAATCGCTGTATTTCCCGGTATCCTTATTAGATCAGCAAGTTAAACAAATTCAAATCCCGGTTCAGCTCGGTATAGACGATCCCTTTAGCGGACATGCGGCTGATCAACGGTTCATAATCCGCTTTGTCGCTCAGCTCGATGCCAACCAGGGCCGGGCCGTTCTCCTTATTATGCTTCTTGGTGTACTCGAACCGCGCGATGTCGTCGTTCGGTCCCAGCACCTCTTCCAGGAATTCGCGAAGCGCGCCGGCACGCTGCGGGAAGTTGATCAGGAAGTAGTGCTTCAACCCTTCGTAAATGAGCGAACGCTCTTTCATCTCCTGCATCCGGTCGATGTCGTTATTGCCGCCGCTGATCACGCAGACGACCGTCTTCCCGCGAATCTGGTCGCGGTACATGTCCAATGCCGATACGGGCAGTGCTCCTGCCGGCTCAACCACGATGGCGCTGTCATTATACAGCTCCAATATCGTGGTGCAGGCCTTGCCTTCCGGGACCTGAACGATGTCGTTCAGCACCTTCGCGCAAATCTCGTAATTCAAGTCGCCCACTCGCTTCACCGCCGCCCCGTCGACAAATTTATCGATCGATTCCAGCGTCACGACCTGCTTTCGCTTTAACGCTTCCGTCATGGAAGCCGCACCGGACGGCTCTACGCCGATGAGCTTCGTCTCCGGGCTTACCGTCTTGAAGTAAGTCCCTACGCCCGACACCAGGCCGCCGCCGCCGATCGTTACAAACACATAGTCAGCCGGTGCAGTCAGGCTCTCCATAATCTCCATGCCGATCGTCCCGTTGCCGGCGACGATCTTCGGATCGTCGAACGGATGAATAAAGGTCATGCCGTCCTCCCGGCAGGCTTTCATGGCCTCTGCGTATGCGTCATCGTAGGTGTCACCGGTCAGAACAACCTCTACATGCTCCCCGCCGAATCTTTTGACCTGCTTGATCTTCTGATTTGGCGTCGTGCTTGGCATGTAGATCTTCCCCTGAATCCCCAACGCATTACAAGAGAAGGCCACGCCCTGCGCATGGTTACCGGCGCTCGCGCACACGATGCCCCGCTCCAAATCCTCGGGTTGCAGGCTGCGAATCATGTTGTACGCCCCGCGGATTTTAAAGGAACGCACGACCTGCAGATCCTCTCTTTTTAAATAAACGCTGCATTCATATCTGGCCGATAACGTCGCATCCAACTGCAACGGTGTTCGGATCACCACTTCCTTCAGGACGTGATGCGCTTTGACGATGTCTTCCATGCCAACCGTTTGTCGTTCCGCCTGGTTCATCTATTTCTCCTCGCTTTAGCTCTTATTCTCTCATTCTAATAAAGGTACACCTGAAACCGCCTCCGGTTCAAGTTCTTTTGCATGCCACAAGCCAAAACGCCCCTCCATCGGAGGGGAACTCCTATGGAAGGGCGCTGGATCAACCTTTATTTCTTCGGTATGAGACGGTCGTCGGTATGGCCTTTGGAATTTTTCTCTTGGGACAGCTCGCTGAGTTCCCATTCCATCGTGCCGTAGACCGGATCGGAAGGGAATTCCTCGCCTTTCTGCAAATACACTTCCCGTCCCAGCTCGTCCCGGTATACGCCTTCGACTTCCACCTCTTCGCGCGAGACCGGAAGCATTTCCTTCATTTTGTCGCTCATGATGATGCCGCCTCCCGATAGAGAATTGCGGGGAATCCGAAATGCCATCTCCCCAATATCCCTTAACATGCGCGAATCGGAAGCGGTTTATCCTTAACCGCCGGCATCCCTGCAAACTTATACGAGCGCCTTCGCCGCAATATCCGTACGCTGGTGCTTACCGTCAAACCGGATGCGTTCCGCTGCCTCATAAGCTTTGTCCCTGGCTTCGGCAATCGATTGGCCCAAACCCACCACGCCGAGGACCCGGCCGCCGTTCGTCACCAGTTCTCCGTTGGAGCCCGTGGCCGTGCCAGCGTGGAATACCAGTGCACCGGCAGCTTGAGCTTCATCCAGCCCGTGAACCGGCAAGCCTTTCGGATACGAGACCGGGTAACCGCCGGACGCCAACACGACGCATACCGCCGCCTCCTCGCTCCATTCGATCTCCGCTTGATCCAGTGTCCCGTTTACCGCTGCCAGGAAAATATCGAGCAGATCGCTCCGCAGCCGCGGCAAAACGACCTGGGTTTCCGGATCGCCAAAGCGAGCGTTAAATTCGATCGTCTTCGGCTTGCCGTCCGGCGTGATCATCAACCCGGCGAACAACACGCCGCGGAACGGCCGGCCTTCGGCGACCATCGCTCGGGCGGTCGGCTTGATGATCGTCTCGATCGCTTCGTCAATGATCGAATCCGCGATATGCGGCAGCGGGGAATACGTCCCCATCCCCCCGGTGTTCGGGCCTTTGTCTCCGTCATACACCTGCTTGTGGTCTTGGGCCGCCGCCATCGGGCGCACGGTTTCCCCGTCGACGAACGACAAAATCGACATTTCCTGCCCTTCGAGAAACTCCTCAATTACGACCTGACTGCCGGAGTCGCCGAACACCTTGTCGACCATAATGCTCTTCAGCGCCGCTTCCGCCTCTTCACGGGTGAAGGCGACCGTTACCCCTTTGCCTGCGGCAAGGCCGTCCGCCTTGATGACGATCGGCACCGGACGGCTTTGGAGATACGTCAGCGCCTGCTCGTACTTGTCGAATTTCTCGTATGCTGCGGTAGGGATGTTGTATTTTTTCAACAGATCCTTCATAAACGTCTTGCTGCCTTCGATCTGGGCGGCATTTTTACGCGGACCAAAGACCGGAATCCCCTTCGCCTCAAACACATCCACAATCCCGTCTGGAAGCGGATCATCCGGACCCACCACAACCAGCCCAACCTGCTTCTCTTCTGCAAAAGCCGCCAGCTTGGCGAATTCATTGACCTGAATCGGCACCAGCTCGGCAATCTCTCCAATCCCCGCATTCCCCGGAGCGCAGTAAATCGTCCCGGCCTTGGGGCTTCTCGCCAGGCTCCAGCAAATCGCGTGCTCGCGCCCTCCGGCGCCAATCACCAAAATATCCATCGTCTCCTCCTTCGTTTCAGGGAACTCAAATCACCTGTCAGCCCACCATTGCAACACTCCGCCGCAATCCCGCGAAAAAACGGCAGGGCCGCCGCAGCGATCCTGCCGTAAGGCCTTGGCCTAGTGCTTGAAATGCCGCACGCCGGTGAACACCATGGCGATCCCGTATTCGTTCGCAGCCTTGATCGATTCCTCGTCCTTCACGGAGCCGCCCGGCTGGATGATCGCGGTAACGCCGGCCTTGGCGGCCGCCTCGACCGTATCGCCCATCGGGAAGAACGCGTCCGACGCCAGAACGCTGCCCTTCGCTTTCTCGCCCGCCTGTTCGATGGCGATCTTGGCTGCGCCCACGCGGTTCATTTGCCCCGCGCCAACGCCGATGGTCATATCGTCCTTCGCCAGCACGATCGCGTTAGACTTCACATGCTTAACGACTTTCCAGCCGAACAACAACTGCTTCAACTCCGCTTCGGTTGGCTTGCGATCGGTCACGACCGTCAAGTCGGATTCCTTCAGCGAATGCACGTCGCTCTCCTGCACCACCATACCGCCGTCGATCGAAGTAACGACGAACTGGCTGCTGCGGCTTGCGCCCAGCTCCAGGCCGCCAAGCTTCAATAGGCGGATATTTTTCTTCTTCGTGAGGATCTCCAGCGCTTCATCCGTAAAGCCCGGTGCCAAAATAATCTCCAGAAAAATCTCCTTCAGCAACATCGCCGTATCGGCGTCAATGATGCGGTTGGCCGCCACGATCCCGCCGAAGATCGACACGGGGTCGGCTTCGTACGCTTTTTGGTAGGCTTCGAGCACGCTCGCGCCAACTCCAACGCCGCAAGGGTTCATATGCTTGACCGCCACGACCGCCGGCTCGTCGAATTCCTTGACGATTTGCAGCGCCGCGTTGGCATCGTTGATGTTATTGTAGGAGAGCTCTTTCCCGTGCAATTGCTCCGCGCCGGTTAATGTGTCGGCAGCCGCCAGCGGTTTGCGGTAAAATGCCGCTTTTTGGTGCGGATTTTCGCCGTAACGCAAATCCTGGATCTTCTCGTAAGTTACCGTATAACGCTCCGGCAGCGGATCGCCGGTCACCTTCGACAAATAATCGGAAATCAGGGCATCATAAGCCGCCGTATGGCGGAAAACTTTGGCCGCAAGCCGTTTGCGCGTCGCAAGCGTCGTATCGCCGCCCGCACGCACCTCGTCCAGCACCGTCCCATAGTCGGCGGCGTCGACAACGACGCTGACGAACGCATGGTTTTTGGCGGCTGAGCGAAGCATCGTAGGTCCGCCGATGTCGATATTTTCGATCGCATCCTCATACGTGACGTCCGGCTTGGCGATGGTCTCCTGGAACGGATACAAATTCACGACCACTAGGTCGATATAATCCAGTCCCAGCTCCTTCATCTGCGCTTGGTGCTCCTCGCTGTCGCGCACCGCCAGCAGCCCGCTGTGTACCGCAGGATGCAGCGTTTTGACGCGTCCGTCGAGGATTTCCGGGAACCCGGTAACCTCGGAAATCCCGATGACCGGTACGCCTTCCTTCGCCAGCAGGTTTTTCGTGCCCCCTGTCGAAATGATTTCCACACCCAGCTGCGACAGCTCGCGGCAAAAATCCACGATGCCCGTTTTATCCGACACGCTTACGAGCGCTCTTTTTATACTCACAATCGGCTCCTCCTTTATTTTGGCGAATCATGCCCCCGATATTTCTCGGGAAATATCGAAACCCCTGCACGTCTTCCTCATCCGATCCATTCTCTGCGAAAATCCCGCAATCAAGCGCCTTGCAGCGCTTCCTATTCCGACAGAATGGTAACTTTTCTGCCTTCGACGCGCACCCGGTTTTTAGCGAACCACGACACGACCTGCGGATATAAACGCTGTTCCGCGGCATGGATTTTGCCTTCCAGCGATTCCAGCGTATCGTTCGGCGCAATCTCCACCGCTTCCTGTGCAACGACCGCCCCGGTATCCATCCCGCCGTCGACCAAATGCACCGTGACCCCCGTTACCTTTACGCCGTAGTCCCAGGCCTGGCCAATCGCATTTTTGCCCGGAAAAGCCGGCAACAACGAAGGATGAATATTGATCATACGCCCGGCGTACGGCTCTACCAAGGTCGCGGTCAGCAGCCGCATGTAACCGGCCAGCACCACCAAATCGACGCTACGCTTCTCCAGCTCGGCGGCGATTTCCGCCTCATAGTCTTCCCGGCGCGCGTAGGCCTTCGGGTCAAACAGATAACATTCGACGCCGGCCCGGCGAGCCCGTTCGACGACGAAGGCTTGCGGCTTGTCGCAAACGAGCAGCACAATTTCGGCACCCAGCTCGCCCGCCCGCGAAGCGTCCAGCAAATTTTGAAAATTGCTGCCCTGCCCCGAAGCGAACACGGCGATCCGGTATTTCGCAGCGCCCATTAGACGTCCGCCCCCGTAAAGGTCACCGCCCGTTGTCCTTCGGTGACTTTACCGATGACATAAGGCGTTTCGCCCGCCTGTTCCAAAGCGGCAACCGCCGCCTTCGCCTGATCCGCCGCCACAACGATCACCAACCCGATGCCCATGTTGAACGTCGTGAACATATCCCGAGGACTGACGTCCCCCCGCTTCTGGAGCAAATCGAATATCGGCAAAATCGGCCAAGAGCCGTACGCAATTTCGACGTTAACGCCTTCCGGCAGCACGCGCGGGATATTCTCGATGAACCCGCCGCCCGTAATATGGGCCATTCCCTTCACGTCTACTTGCTCCAGCAAGGACAACACCGGCTTCACATACAGCTTGGTTGGCGTCAGCAGCACGTCGCCCAACACCTCGCCGTTCAGCTCAGGGAGCTTGTCGGTCAAGGCGTAACCCGCATCTTCCAGCAGCAGCTTGCGAACGAGCGAAAACCCGTTGCTGTGCACGCCGCTGGACGCAAGTCCAATCACCGTGTCGCCGGGAGCGATGCGGCTGCCGTTTACGATTTTGCTCTTGTCGACGACGCCGACCGTAAAGCCGGCGATGTCGTATTCGCCTTCGCTGTACATGCCCGGCATCTCGGCGGTCTCTCCGCCGATCAGCGCGCAGCCCGATTGGCTGCAGCCTTCGGCGATGCCGGCGACGATCGCTTCGATTTTCTCCGGCACAACCTTGTCGCACGCCAGGTAATCGAGGAAGAAGAGCGGCTCCGCCCCCTGCACAACGATATCGTTCACGCACATCGCCACCGCGTCGATCCCGATCGTATCGTGCTTATCCATGGCAAAGGCGATTTTCAGCTTCGTGCCCACGCCATCCGTTCCCGACACAAGCACGGGCTCCGCGTATTTGTCCTTGTTCAAACCGAACAAAGCGCCAAAGCCGCCCAAATCGGTCATCACTTCCGGGCGGAACGTCCGTTTGACGTGTTTTTTCATGCGCTCAACCGCTTCATTCCCGGCCGCGATATCGACGCCGGCTTTCTTGTATGCTTCAGACACGAGAGGGACCCACTCCTTCAGGAATACTCCAGAATAATTAATAGGATGAAACAGTTGATTCGTTCATACTTAACGGAACTGAGCGCCGCTATTGACGACAAATCAGGTTATTCCCAGTTTTAACGGAACTCAGAGCCTTTATTGGGCTTCTTAATCCACGTTTTCGGTTCGTTTGGAGCCAATAAGAGCTTCTGGTTCCGTTAGCGAGGCAAACACGGCTTTTCACACCAAATAGGAGCGTGTAGTTCCGTTACTCGTTACTAGCTCGGTGCTGTCGGCTAGCACGTACAGCCAAACTTCTCTTCCCCGTCAAAATCCGTCCGGGTCGGATAATCGTTGTCAAAGCAAGCCATGCACAGCCCGCCTTTATAGTCCTTGGCATTCTCCCCGCCAACCGCCTGGATCAGCCCCTGCGGGCTCAGAAACTCCAGCGAATCCGCATGGATTTCCCGGCAAATCTCTTCCACCGATTTGTACGAGGCGATTAGCTCGCCGCGATCCGGCGTATCGATGCCGTAGAAGCAAGGGTTCTTGAACGGCGGCGAGGTGATGCGGACATGCACCTCTGTCGCGCCGGCCTCGCGCAGCAGATTGACGATCCGCCGCGAGGTCGTGCCGCGTACGATCGAGTCGTCGATCATCACGACGCGTTTGCCTTCCACGACGCGGCGCACGGCGCTCAGCTTCATCTTCACGCCCTGCTCGCGCAGCTCCTGGCTTGGCTGAATGAACGTGCGGCCGGTGTATTTATTTTTGATCAAGCCCAGCTCGTAAGGGATGCCGGTCTGCTCCGCATAGCCGATGGCGGCGGAAATGCTGGAGTCCGGAACGCCGGTGACCACGTCCGCATCGACGAACGACTCCTGCGCCATCACCTGCCCCATCCGCTTGCGGCTGGCATGCAGGTTCGAGCCGTTCATGTCGCTGTCGGGACGCGCGAAGTAAATATACTCCATCGCGCACAGCGCCTTGCGTTCCGGCTCGGCGTAACGCTCCTCGCGGAGACCGTCCCGGTCCAGCACCAGCATTTCGCCGGGCTGGATTTCGCGAACCGTCTCCGCGCCAACGACCTCGAACGCGCATGTCTCGGACGAGAACAGGTACGCGTCGCCGAGCCGGCCCATGACCAGCGGGCGCAAGCCGTTCGGATCGCTGGCGGCGATCAGCTTGTCGTTCGTCAGCAGCAGGAAGGCGAAGCCTCCGACCAGTTGCCCGAGCGCCTCTTTCGCCGCCTCGACGAAATCCTTCGGCGAGCGGGCGATCAGATGGGCGATGACCTCCGTATCGCTGGTCGTTTGGAAGATCGAGCCGCTTTGCTCCAGCTGGCGGCGGATTTTCGGGGCGTTCACGATGTTGCCGTTGGTCGCCACCGCCAAATCGCCGTCGCGGTATTTAAAAATCAGCGGCTGCGCATTCGTCAGCTTGCTGTCTCCGCTCGTCGAATAGCGGACATGGCCGATCGAGCGGTCGCCTTGCAGCGAGGACAGCTTGTCGCGGTCGAACACTTCCTTGACCAATCCCATGCCGCGGTGATAATTGAAGTCCGCACCGTCGGTCGTACAGATCCCCGCGCTTTCTTCCCCCCGGTGCTGCAAGGCGTGCAGTCCATAGTAGGAGAGGGATGCCGCTTCGGCGTGGCCGAATACGCCAAACACGCCGCATTCCTCGCGCAACGTATCGAACGGATCCGCGTGCCCCGCCCCTTCGTTGTAGTAGTCTCCGGTCCAAAGTCTCTGCGCTGGCATTATTGCATCAGACATGGAATGACATCCTCCCAGACGCGTGTCAACTGCTCTACCGGTTTGCTCAGAACCCCCGTTCCGTTTACGGCAACGTTCAGTTCCGAACCTTCCACGACCCCGATCCGCGCCGCAGGGACGCCTCGCTCCGCGAGCAGCTTCTCCAGCGCCTCCGCCTTCTCCGGCGACACCGACAGCAGAATCCGCGACTGCGATTCGCTGAACAACGCAAAGTCGGGACGCAGATTGCTTGCGACATCTACCTTGGCGCCAAGCCCGCCGCTGATGCATGATTCAGCCAAGGCGACGGCCAGACCGCCTTCGGACAAGTCGTGCGCCGAACGCACCAGACCGCCTTGGATCGCTTCCAGCACCGCGCCAAGCAATTTTTTCTCCACGTCCAAATCCAGTTGCGGCGGACGTCCTTCCACGACGCCATGCACGACAGCCTGCAGCTCGCTGCCGCCCAGCTCCGCTTTCGTTTCGCCCAAGAGGAACACAATGTCCCCCGCCGACTTGAAGCCTTGCGTTGTAATATGGTCGGTGTCATGCACCAGACCAACCATGCCCACGACCGGCGTCGGATAAATCGCGCCTTTCGCGTTCTCATTGTACAAGCTGACGTTCCCGCCGATGACCGGCGTATCCAGCACGCGGCAAGCTTCCGCCATCCCGTCGACCGCCCGTTCCATCTGCCAGAAAATATCCGGCTTCTCCGGGCTGCCGAAATTCAGGTTGTCGGTGATCGCCAGCGGCTCCGCGCCGGAGCAGACGATATTGCGCGCCGCTTCGCTGACCGCGATCCGCCCGCCGATTTCCGGATCCAGGTACACGAACCGCCCGTTGCAGTCGGTCGTCATCGCCAGCGCCTTGCGCGTGCCTTGAACCGTTACCACCGCAGCGTCCGAACCCGGACGAACGGCCGTGCTCGTACGCACCATGTAATCGTATTGGTTGTATACCCACGCTTTGCTCGCGACGGAAGGCGAGGCCAGCACTTGTTCCAGCGCCGCGCCCAAATCGCGCACCTCTTCGTAACGGGTTGTATCCACCGATGCATTCTGCTCAAAATAAGCCGGTACTTCGGAAGGCTTGTCGTAAATCGGGCATTCGTCCACCAGCGCTGTGACCGGCATGTCGCCGACCAGTTCCCCGTGATGGAACAGCTTCAGACGGCCGTCGTCCGTCACTTTACCGACTTTCGCGCAGATGACGCCCCAACGCTCAAAAATCTCCCGTGCCTGCGCCTCATCCTTCGGCTCGACGACAAACAGCATCCGTTCCTGCGACTCCGACAGCATCATCTCGTAGGCAGTCATGCCTTCCTCGCGCTGCGGCACCTGGTCGAGATACAGCTCAAGACCGTTGCCGGCCTTGCTGGCCATTTCCGCACTGGAGCAGGTCAAGCCCGCCGCGCCCATGTCCTGGATCCCCAGTACGATGCCGGTGTCGATCAATTCGAGGCAAGCTTCCATTACGAGCTTTTCCATGAACGGGTCGCCCACCTGCACCGCCGTCCGCTTGGCTTCGGATTCCTCCGTCAGCTCCTCCGAGGCGAACGTCGCACCGTGGATGCCGTCCCGGCCCGTTGGCGGTCCCACGTAAAACACCGGGTTGCCAACGCCCTTGGCGACGCCGCGCTGGATTTTGTCATGATCGATCAATCCCACGCACATCGCGTTCACCAACGGATTGCCTTCGTAGCTCTCGTCGAACACGACCTCCCCGCCGACTGTCGGAATGCCGATGCAGTTGCCGTATCCCGCAATCCCGGACACGACGTGCTCGAACAAATATTTCACGCGTTCGCTTTCCAGCTTGCCGAATCGCAAGGAGTTCAGCAGTGCCACAGGTCGGGCCCCCATGGAAAAAATATCGCGAATAATCCCGCCCACACCTGTCGCCGCACCTTGGTACGGTTCCACAGCCGAGGGGTGATTATGGCTTTCGATTTTAAAAACAACCGCTTGGTTGTCGCCGATATCGACGATCCCGGCGCCTTCGCCCGGCCCCATCAGTACGCGCGGGCCGCTGGTCGGAAACCGCCGCAAGAGCGGCTTCGAGTTTTTGTAGGCGCAATGCTCGGACCACATGACGCTGAACACGCCGATTTCCGTATAATTCGGCTTGCGCCCAAGGAATCCGCAAATCAGTTCGTATTCGCTGTCGGAAACGCCCATCTGTTTGTAAATTTTCTGCTCCGCAATTTGTTCTGCATTCGGTTCCTTAGCGGACACTTGCTGACTCATGCCGATCCCTCCAAGCCTTCAAAATGGATGTAAACATCTTCTTGCCGTCCTCCGAACCAAGCAGGGAGCTGACTGCCCGCTCCGGGTGCGGCATCATGCCGACGACGTTCCCGCGTTCGTTGGAAATGCCGGCGATATCGTCCACCGAGCCGTTCGGATTTTGAACGTACCGGAAAATAATCTGATTGTTCTTCTTAAGCTGCTCCAGTGTAGCTTCGTCGCAATAATAGTTGCCTTCGCCGTGCGCAATCGGGATCGTGATGACTTCGCCCGGCGCATACTGCGACGTAAACGGGTTGTCGTTGTTCTCCACGCGCAGCTCCGTGTCATGGCAACGGAACTTCAACGATGCGTTGCGGCGCAGCGTGCCTGGCAGCAGTCCGGCTTCCGTCAGGATCTGGAATCCGTTGCAGATGCCCAGCACGTATTTGCCTTCCTCCGCGGCCTTGGCCACTTCCGCCATCACCGGCGCAAAGCGGGAAATCGCCCCGCACCGCAGATAGTCGCCGTAGGAGAACCCGCCGGGAACCAGGATGCAGTCGTAGGCGGACAAATCGGTGGCCGTGTGCCACACATAATCAACCGGCTCGCCCAGCGTCTCTTCCACCGCTTTGTAACAGTCGATATCACAGTTGGAACCGGGGAATACGAGTACCGCGAATTTCATGGTTAGTCCTCCAATTCGAAGCGGTAGTCTTCTACCACCGTATTGGCCAACAGCTTCTCGCACATCGCTTTCACCCGGGCTTCCGCCTCGAAGCGATCGTTCGTGTCGAGCGTCAGCTCCATATATTTGCCGATGCGGACACTGTCCACTTCTCTGAATCCCATGGAATGAAGCGCCCCCTGGACGGCAACCCCCTGCGGGTCAAGTACGCTTTGCTTGATCGTGACATAAACGCTCGCTTTCATCATGTTCCTCGTGTTCCTCCTAAGTTTTGGACTTATGCGGCCCGGCCGCCTGGATCTGCTGAACCTGGCTGGATCCCTCCAGGCCCGGCCGCCTGGATCTGCAGGACCTGGCTGGATCCCTCCATAAATGCGTCTGAATCTCGCTGGATTTCTGATCTCTCCATAATGCGTCTGAATCTGCTTGAATCTGATTACTGCCCCTCTCCTGACCGAAAGGGATACTCCTCAAAAGGCCGCCAAAAGGGCAGGTTCTTGCCTGGTCCCTCAAACTCCTAACGGAACGTAGCGACCTTATTCACTCATTTCCCGACCATTTCCCGCTGTAATGGAACCCATAGACCTTATTCGGCTTAAATCGTCGAAGTTTAGCCTCGCCTCCCCTAAATAAGGTCTCCTGGTTCCGTTAGAAAAGGGGACAACACCTAATCGATACAATAGCGGCTCTAGGTTCCGTTAGAGTGCCGAAGTCAAGCTAAACGCACAGCATCAAACGTAGTTTCACTCAACATGGCCAACCTGTCCAACTCCTACTTCCTACTTCCTACTTCCCGCTTTCTGCTTCTTACCCTACTACCTACTCCTACTCCAACTTCTACTCCAACTTCTACTTCTACTCCAACTTCTCTTCTACTGTGCTTCCTACTCCAACTCCGCTCCGGTCAACCGCCGGTAGATGTCGCGATAACGTCTTGTCGTCTCTTCGACGACATGGGCTGGGAGCGGATCGCGCCGGCTGTTTTTGGCCCAGTCGGAACCGGCCAAATACGTGCGCACCGGCTCTTTATCCATGCTGTCGATCTCGATGTCCAGCGCGTAGTTCTCCTTGGCCCAAAACCGCGAAGCATCCGGCGTAAACATCTCGTCGATCAAAATCAGCTTGCCGTCCACCAGCCCGAATTCCAGCTTGCAATCGGCGAGGAGAATCCCGCGTTCCTCGCAGTAATCGCGGGCGAAGGCGTACATCTCCAGGCTGCGATCCCGCAGTTGTTCGGCCAACTCGCGGCCGACTTTGTCCGCCATCTCTGCGAACGAGATGTCCTCGTCGTGGCCGACGTCGTTCTTCGCCGCCGGCGTAAAGATCGGCTCCGCCAGCTTCGCGTTCTTGCGCAGCCCCTCCGGCAACGGAATGCCGTTGATCGCGCCGCTCTGCTCATACTGCCGCCAGCCGCCGCCGGTAACATAACCGCGCACCACGCATTCGATGTCGATGCGTTCGGCCTTGCGGGTCACCATGATCCGGTTCCGCAGCGCCTCCCGGTGTTCTGCCGGAATCACGTCTCCGATCAGTCGATCTACGTCCGTGTGGATCACGTGGTTTTCCAGCAGATGCCTCGTCTTGTCGAACCAAAACGCGCTCAGCCGGTTCAGCACATTGCCCTTATCCGGCACCGCCGGCTCCAACACGTAGTCGAACGCGGAGATCCGGTCGGTCACGACGATCAGGAAATATTCGCCGAGATCGTACAGCTCCCGGACCTTGCCTTTGTACAGCAGCGGGGCGTTCACCAAATCCGCCGCCGTGGATATTGCCGGTACCGCCATAAAGCTCTCCTCCCCCAATACAAACTCTACTCGATCAATCCCAGCTTCCGGAAAATCGTATCCACATGCTTCAGATGCCAGGACGGATCAAACGCATCGTCGATTTCTTCCTTGCTCAAAACCGCGGTAATTTCCGGCGTTTCCTCAATAATGTCGCGGAACTGGCGCTGTGTCTCCCAAGCCTGCATGGCGCGCGGCTGCACGGTATCGTAAGCCTGCTCGCGGCTGAGGCCCTTGTCGATCAGCTTCGTCAGCACGCGGCCGGAGAACGGTACGCCGTACGTGCGGCCCATGTTGCGCTTCATATTCTCCGGGAATACCGTCAGGTTCTTCACGATATTGCCGAAACGGTTCAGCATATAGTTCAGCAGCATCGTAGCATCCGGCAAAATCACCCGTTCCACCGAAGAGTGGGAGATGTCGCGTTCGTGCCACAACGTGACATTTTCGTAAGCCGAGATCATATGGCCGCGGATCACGCGGGACAAGCCGGAGATGTTCTCGCAGCCAATCGGGTTGCGTTTATGAGGCATCGCCGAAGAGCCTTTTTGCCCCTTGGCGAAGGCCTCCTCCACCTCGCGGAACTCGCTCTTCTGCAAGGCGCGGATTTCCGTAGCGAACTTGTCGAGCGATGTCGCGACCAAGGCCAGCGTCGCCATATACTCCGCGTGACGATCGCGTTGCAGCGTCTGCGTCGAAATCGGCGCAGGGCTTGTGCCCAGCTTGCGGCAAACGAATTCTTCCACGAACGGATCGATGTTCGCGTAGGTACCCACCGCGCCGGAGATTTTGCCGAACTGGACGTTATCCGCCGCGCGGCGGAAACGCTCCAGATTCCGCTTCATTTCCTCATGCCAAAGCGCCATTTTCAGACCGAAAGTGGTCGGTTCGGCATGCACCCCGTGCGTACGCCCCATCATTGGCGTATCTTTGTAGGCCAGAGCCTTATCCTTTAAAATCTCAATAAAATTCACGATATCCCGTTCCAAAATCGCGTTCGCCTGCTTCAGCAAATAACCCAAAGCCGTGTCGACCACATCCGTGGAAGTCAGGCCGTAGTGCACCCATTTCCGTTCCGGGCCCAGGCTTTCCGAGACAGCGCGGGTAAACGCGATGACGTCGTGACGTGTCTCCTGTTCGATTTCATAAATCCGGTCGATGTCGAACGAAGCATTCTTCCGCAGCAGCGCCGCGTCTTCCTTCGGGATCACGCCGAGTTCGGCCCAAGCCTCGCAGGCGCACAGCTCCACTTCCAGCCAGGCCTTGAATTTGTTCTCCTCCGTCCAGATCGCTCTCATTTCCGGTCTGCTGTAGCGTTCGATCATTTGCGTTCATTCCTCCAAATGTTGGTTTGCTCTATCCAGCGAAGCCCGTCCTCCACATTGCGGCAGAGCAGGTTGATATGCCCCATTTTCCGCTTCGGAGCAGCTTCGTGTTTACCATATAAGTGTACTTTGGGGATCGCCGCGAATCCAGTTGTCCCCTCGCCCTCGTCAAACCAGCGGCCCGTTGCCACCGCATTGCGGACATCTTCCAGATGTTCGCCCAGCACGTTCACCATCACAACCGGTGTCAACAGCTCCACCGGACCGAGCGGCAAATTGCAAATCGCCCGGACATGCTGCTCGAATTGCGAGGTCGTGCAAGCCTCCATTGTATAGTGGCCGGAATTGTGCGGCCGCGGTGCCAATTCATTGACGAACAGCTCGCCCTCTGCGGTTAGGAACATCTCCACCGCCAGCAGGCCAACAGCCTCCAGGCCTTCGGCGATCCGGGCTGCAAGCCGTTCGGCCTCCCGCTGGACTTGCTCCGCCACGCGGGCCGGAACGATCGACACATGCAAAATATTGTTCACATGGATATTCTCCGCCACCGGGAACGTTTTAATCTCTCCGCGCGGGCTGCGCGCCGCGATGACCGACAGCTCCTTGACGAACGGGACGAATTGCTCCAACACGAGCTCCGTCCCGGCCTGGCTCAGTTCCGCATACGCCGTCGTTATTTCGCCTTCGCTGCGGATCACCCATTGGCCTTTGCCGTCATACCCGCCGGTGGCCGTCTTCAGCACGGCCGGAAGACCCAGCCGGGCCACGGCCGTACGCAGTTCCTCTTCGCTGCCGATCTCCGCGTACGGCGCAACCTTGACGCCGGCCGCTTCGATGGCCCGCTTCTCGCGCAGCCGATGCTGGGTCGTGTACAGCAATCGGCTGCCTTGAGGCACGTACGACGATTCCTCCAGCAGCGCGGCGACGCCCGCGTCTACGTTTTCGAACTCGTACGTGATCACATCGGCCCGCTCCGCGAGTTCACGCGCCGCGGCCTGGTCGTCATAGCGGGCCACGATCTGCCCCGCAACCTGGCCGCAAGGCGCATCCGGCGTCGGGTCCATCGCCACGAACCGGTAGCCGAGGTTGCTCCCGGCGAGCGCCATCATTCGGCCCAGCTGTCCGCCGCCCAACACGCCGATCGTCGCGCCCGGCTCGATCACCGGACCGCCGCTAGCGCCGCTCGCTTCGCCCAATGTTCTGCCGCTCATTCGGCCGCTCCTAACTCCGAGCCGCTCTCCAGCACCTCGGCTTGAATCCGGTCACGGCGTTCCTGCACCCGGCGCATCACCTCAGGGGCAAATGCGCCCAGGATTTGCGCCGCAAGCAGCCCGGCGTTGATCGCTCCGGCCTTGCCGATGGCCACCGTCGCCACCGGGATGCCGCCCGGCATCTGCACGATCGACAGCAGCGAGTCGAGCCCGTTCAGCGCAGCCGACTTGACCGGCACGCCGATGACCGGCAGCGTCGTTTTTGCCGCGACCATGCCCGGCAGGTGAGCCGCTCCTCCCGCTCCCGCGATGATGACCTTGAGTCCGCGGTCTGCAGCCTGCTCCGCGAACTCAAACATCAAATCCGGGGTGCGGTGCGCGGATACGACCTTTTTTTCGTAAGGAATCTGCAGTTCTTCCAAAACGGCACAGGCGTGAGACATCGTCTCCCAATCCGATGTGCTGCCCATAATTACGGCGACTTGTGCTGTCATGCCTCAACCTCCATACTTAACTTTTTGAACCTGGTAATTTATAGATGGCCGAATACGGAAAAGGGCCCCGAACTTCCTGGAAAATTACGAAGATTTCCCGAAATTCGCGGACCCTGAGGAATACGAAACCTGCATACGGGCAGCCAAAGGCCGCGCCGACGGCAACGCAAAGCCCGGTGCTTGCAAGCCCAGGCTCATAAAAAGAAGGCCTTCCGTGCGGAGTAGCCTTACCTTCATCACGTATTCGCTCGTAGTCCGAAAATTTACGGTTCTCGGGTAGAAACTTCCGGGCCCTATCCCCGGCATTATACGAGATTATGAGGTTCGGCGGCGAGCCGCCTTTCCTCTCCTAGTTTACCAATGGCGGACACGACATGTCAACTCAAATCCGAACATTAAGTGAATGTAAAAACCGAATGTTCGTTTTTGAACAATGTCTCTGAAATATATGAACTTCCGCGGCAACAAAAAAACCTAGTCGCAAAAATCGACCAGGTTCATGAAAATCCCGGATTGCTTCCTCATCCGCCCAACTGCTCCTGCAATTCGATGTACAACACCTGCAGAAACTTCTTAATGTTCACTTTCCCTCTGCTGTTGCCCGGCTCCCGTCCTTCCTCAATCTCCTTCATCTTGAGCCGCACATCTTCAAAGTCAAAATAAAGCGGGGCATAATACTCAAACCGAGGGTTGCCGTAATCCGTCAGGCCGAGGGAAGCCAGGTTCGTTAATCCCGCCGTCAACGCGCGCCGCAGCCGCTGCTCGATCGCCTTGACTTCCTTGACGATATCCTCGGGCCTCGTCCTGTAGGTCGCCGCAGTCCGGCGATACAGCTCCTTCAAGGGCGGCAAATTCCCTCCGGCTTCGGCTTCCCGCTCCAAGAGCAGCTCCATGATCGCAATCATGTCGCGGCTGCCGCTCTCCCCGATCAGCCCCAGATTCATCAGAATCGGCTGAATCGCCTCGCGGACCGTCCGCTTGCCCGGCGCAGCCAACGGCGCGCTGCGCAAGCCCTCCAGCTTCTTTAGGCTCGATTTGATCTCATCCAAATAGTGGCTCATCGCATACCGCTCATTTACTTTCCTGAGCACCGTCTCCACTTCGATCCGATTGATCGGCTTGCGGATGAAGAATTCAATTCCACTCCGGTAGGCTCGCCCGACCATATCCTGGTTTTCGATCTGCGATATCATCACGAACCGCGAGCGACAGCCCTGGACACGCAGTGCATCGATCACCTCGATCCCGTCCTGGTCGGGCATCAGCAGATCCATCAGCACGATGTCCGGCGATTCCCCCAAAATGAGCCGCACGCCTTCCGCCCCGCCGCCGGCCGTCCCCGCGACTTCCCCCAGGCCGCTGTCCTCGATAATATGCTGCAGCATTTTTCGCGCACTGGCATCATCGTCTACGATACAAAAAGAGAGCGGCATCGTACACCCTCCTCAACGTTTGGTTAGTAGCACTTTACCCGGAACTCTGAAGCCACTCTAACGCTGTGTTGGATCCCCCCGGGTTCTTCAGCGTCTGCGTCGGAATGCGAATATGGACCAGCGCTCCGCCGAGTCCGGGTGCCGTCCCAAGCAGGATTTCCCCGCCAAGCCGGGACACGATGTCTAGCACATGGGATAAACCGATCCCCGTCGCTGCAACGCCTTCCTCATCGAATTTCGTCGTGAATCCCGGTTCGAACACGATCTCCTGGTCGTCTTGCGGGAAGCCGCTCCCGCTGTCGCTCACCGTCATCAAGGTCCATCCCGCTTGCTCGCGGAGCTCCAGATGAATTTGCCCCCGGCCTTGGATCGCTTCCACTGCATTAGCCGTCAGGTTGCCCAGCAGCGTAAGGAGTGGAATGTAGTTGGCGGTGGTATAATCGGAAGTGATTTTCTGCGTGAAAACAATGCTTTTCCCCAACATTTCGGCATACTGCTGATTGCTGTTCACGGTGAATTGGAGCAAGCCCGACAACGGCATATCCCCTGGAATCTCGCGGTCCGTAAGCTTGATGAGCCCGGCCAGAATCCGCTGCGAGTCCTTCTTCACTTCATGGATTTGCTGCGTCATCCCCAGAACATGATGCTTGTGCTCCTCCTGCCTCTCCTCCGATAACCTGCGGTACAGCTCATAACTGCGCAAGGTCAGATTTTCCAGCGTGGCGATCGATTTTTTCAGGTAAAATACTTCCCCGTACAGTCCGGAGCTAAAACTGAGCATTTGCTCGATTCTCCGGTTCTGCTCCTTCTGCACGATCCGCATCCGGCTGATCGATATGCTGCTGTAAATCCCGGTGACGAAATACGTACGCAGCATGGCAATCGCCATCAAGAACGCCCACTCATTGAGCTTAAACGTGGCCGTGCCGGTCACGAGCAGCCGAGTTAACAGCTCCGCTTCATTCGACAGCAGGTCGACCACTGCAGTCACCGCCCCCAGCGCCAAGGGATAGAAGCGGTCCAACCGCCGTTTGATCAAGCTCATCCCTAACGCGAACACGATGTAATACACCGCCGCCGAACAATGCCTCGTCACGCTCTCGGCCAAGGTCAAGCCGTTGCCAAGCGCCTGATCCAGCCCGGTACGAAACAGCAACACCACCGCTCCAGCGATGACGCCTGTAACGAGATACGGCAATCGTCGCAGCAGCAGCAAGAAGAGCAAAAACGCACTGCTCCCCAGTCCTATTCGAAAAATATCGCCGTCAAACGGGTTAATCTTCAGCTCCCCGGCCAATGCCGTCCCGATGGCTACAACCCCGACCTGAACGTAAACGGATCTATATAAGGCCTTGAAAAGCACGCTCCCCATCCCCACTCACCCGGCTCCCGTGAGTTATTTTGCCCCTTATCGTACCATAATAAGGGAAGGATGCCCATACCTTATATTCCATTATATGTAAGGGTTATGTCAGCTGATGCCTAAGCATGCCGGGCTTCCAATCGCCTGGAAATGATCGACAACACAAAGTTGACGGAGAAATAGATCAATGCCACCAGCAGCAGAATCGGAATTGTGTAGGTGTAGCCGTGACCGATCACGATCCCGGCGTGATGCATCAGCTCCGGCAGGGAGATGACGACCGCCAGCGAAGTGTCCTTGAGCAGCGAGATGAACTGGCTGACCAGCGGCGGCACCATCCGCCGCAGCCCTTGGGGCAGAACGATATGCCATAGGGTTTGCATAGTGCTCAACCCCGACGACCGGGCTGCTTCAATTTGTCCCTTATCGATGGAGGCGAGTCCGCCGCGCACGATTTCCGCGATCATCGCCGCCTCGAAGATGGTTAATCCGGTCACTGTCGCGGCCACAAGCCCCAGCTTGATCCCGACCTCCGGCAATGCGAACCGCATGAAGAAGATGATCAAGAGCAGCGGTAAATTGCGGATCAGTTCGACTCCCACGAGCAGGATCGGCGACAATACGGGAAGCTTCGTATACCGAATCACGCCTACGATGCAGCCGAACAGGAAGCTTAGCACGATAGACGCCCCCGCGACGATCAGCGTCACGTAAAGCCCCTCCGCCAAAAAACTCAAATTCTCCGCACTGTACGCTCCGGCAAAATCCATCGAACCCCTCCTTTCTTTCCAACGATCCATTAACACTCAGTATTTTCTTTCGAGCCTGCGCTCCCATACCCTCACCCCGTAACTCAAGGGCAAGGTCAACACCAAGTAGAACAACGCGACAAAAATATAAGTATCAAACGTCCGGTACGTTTCTGCATTCACGATGTCGGCAAAATACATCAGGTCAAGCCCTGCAACAATCGTCAAGACTGACGAATTTTTGATTAAGTTGATAAACTGATTCCCGAGCGGCGGAATGACCAGCTTGATCGCCTGCGGCAGGATAATATGGAGCATCGTCTGCGCGTAACTTAACCCGGACGAGCGCGCCGCCTCCGTTTGCCCTTTCGGGATCGCCAGGATTCCGGCGCGGATCGCTTCGGCGATAAATGAAGAGGTATACACGGCCAGCCCAATCGTCCCTGACGTAAACCCGTCAAGCGGCCAACCCAGAGCCGACGGTCCATAATAAAAGATGTATACGACCAACAGCAGCGGAATATTGCGGAGAAATTCCACATAACCCGTTCCGAACCACCGCAGGGGCTGGACGGGAGCGATGCGGAACACCGCGATCAGTGCCCCCAGCACGAAGCTGCCGACCAACGCCAGCAGGCTGGACAGCACTGTGCCGCGGAATCCTTCCAGGTAAACGTCGAAATAGTCGGTCAAAATCGAAATATCCATTTGGGATCCCCCCTTCCTTCCTCCAGAACCGGAGCTTCTGCTGAGCGGACAGATCCGTGCTGCCGCCTCGCCACCGCTCCGTAAGCACAAAAGGATGGCAAGGCGGACCGCCTGTTCCATCCTTTCGCTTGTTCAAGGAACGAATTATTCACCCGGTTTCTTGCCAATCCATTTCTCGTAGATCTTGTCGTACTCTCCGCTGTCATGAAGTTCCTTCAAGGTGTCGTTAATGGCCTGCACGATATCCGAATTGCCCTTTTGCACGGCAATGCCGTAAGGTTCGTCGGTGAACGGCTTGCCAACCACTTCGAACCCCGGATCCTGGGCCGCCATGCCGTACAGGATCGAATCGTCCGTTGTCAGCGCGTCGCCTTGCCCGGCCTTCAGGGCGTTAAACGCATCCTGATAGTTGTCGAACTCCAACACCTTGATGCCGTCTACTTTCTCACGGATATTTTTCACCGAAGTCGAGCCCTTACTGCCCAGCACCGTCGAATCGGCGGTCAAGCTCTCGATACCCGTGATCGCGCTGCCCTTCTTCACCAGAAGCGATTGTCCCGCCTGGAAATAGACGTCGGAGAAGTCGACTTCCTTCTTGCGCTCCTCGGTAATCGTCATCGTGGCCACGATCATATCGATCTCGCCGTTGTTCAGCATCGGAATCCGCGTTTTGGAGGTGACCTCCTTTAATTCCAGCGCGTTTTCGTCGCCGAGAATATGCTTCGCAATCGCTTGGGAGATATCGATATCGAAGCCTTCAACGTTGCCGCTGGCCGGATCCTTCAGGCCAAACAGCTTCGTATCGTATTTCACACCGACCACCAGCTTGCCGCGCTCCTTGATTTTCCCCAAGGCACCGGTCGCACTCTCCCCGGCCGCCGGAGCGGCATTTCCGCCGTCGCCGGCCGCATTGCTGCCTCCCCCGTTACTGGCACAACCCGCCAATACCGCCAACGCGCATACCGCTGCAATACCGATGAACCTCCAACGTTTCTTCACCTTCATCTTCTTTTCCTCCCCTTGGTTTCCGAAATTTTCAGTGGCTCAACAAACGGCTGAGGAACGTACGCGTCCGCTCTTCCCGAGGGTTGGCGAAGAATTCCTCCGGCCCGGCCTCCTCTACGATCTGCCCCTGATCCATGAAAATGATCCGGTCCGCCACCTCCCGGGCAAACCCCATCTCGTGCGTGACCACCACCATCGTCATGCCTTCCCGGGCGAGCGTTCGCATGACGTCCAGCACTTCTCCGACCATCTCGGGATCGAGGGCCGAGGTCGGTTCGTCGAACAGCATAATCTTCGGCTTCATCGCCAGCCCGCGGGCGATCGCCACCCGCTGCTGCTGGCCGCCGGACAGCTGGGACGGATACGCCGATGCCTTGTCGGCAATGCCCACCTTCTCCAGGTAGAACATCGCCGTCTGCTCGGCCTCGGCCTTGGATATCCCCAGCACCTTGATCGGCGCCAGCGTGATATTGTCGATGACCTTTTTGTGCGGATACAAATTAAAATGCTGGAAAACCATCCCGATGTCCCGCCGCAACTTGTTGATGTCCGTCTTGCGATCGTGGACCGGGAGACCGCCTACCGTCAGCTCTCCGCTTGTGATCGTCTCCAGCCGGTTAATACAGCGCAACATCGTGCTTTTCCCCGAACCGGACGGGCCAACGACCACCACGACTTCCCCCTCCTCAACCTGAAGATCAATTCGCTTCAGCACATGAAACTGACCAAAATGCTTTTCCACCTGGTGAAAGCGGATCAACGGCAGCCCTCCTTTCTGCGTTCGGATGTCTCCATCGGACGTCCCCTCGGCTGTCCGCCACGGGCGCGGGGGCTCCCTTCGGATGTGTCCCTCCGTTGTCTCTCGCGGGCGCCTCTCTCGGATGTGTCCCTCAACCGCTCCAGCCTCGGGACAATGTGAGTAATCGTAACATTTGAACATAACCTTACTTCGTCGACTATAAAAAACTACATTTTCCTACGCAACAACTCGAAAATAGCCCAAAATTTATTCGCCTCTCTGCCAATCCTAACGGACAAGCGTTAGTTTTTCTCACAGCGATCTCCCCTAGATTTGAGTAACGCTGGCCGCTAGGATGCTCGAACCGGAAGTGATGCAAGGCTCTAGCCGCTGTGATATACTGACTGCTGTGATGCACTGACTGCTGCGATGTACTGACCGCTGTGATGCACTGACTGCTGCGATGCACTGACTGCTGCGATGCTCTAGCCGCAACCGCTGCAATGCGCTGACTGCTGCGATGCTCTAAACTCTGCATTTCTCTAACGCTTGTAGCACACGCTATTCGCTCCAAAATCAGGGCTTTTAAACTGTAACGCTTATGAGAGAGCTTATTGCCCGAATTTCACCCCAAAAAGGGCAGTTCTCGCCCAAATAAGAACGCTGATCAGCGTTAGAATTTAAATTCTCGGCTTTTTGACCAAATAAGCATTGTGGCAAGCGTTAGACAAGTCCGGGCCCCATCAGATCCTATCACATTGCACTGCTGCGCATCGAACCGACTGAACTGAACTGCGCCGAACCAAGTCACACCATACCGTCCGACCAAACCAGTCCCGCACTATAACGTACCGCCTCACCCCCGAGGTACTTAACCTTCCCGATCTTACCGGACTCACTAGCCCGACACCGCGACGCTCCATGCCTTACCATGCCTTACCGTATCTCACCACACCACACCATCAGACTAAACCACTCCCGTACTCTACTCCCCCACCTACCGCACCTCTTCGCCCCTCCAAGCCGAGCAAATCCAGCGCACGCAAAAAAGCCCGGCCGCAACATTACGTTACGACCAGGCTTATCCAACCAAGCTCTTTTTTCTTATTTTACAACGAGCACCGGGATTCGGGCATGCTGAACGACGTTGTGACTGACGCTGCCGAGCACGAATTCGCGAATGCCGCCCAGTCCGCGGCTGCCGATGACGATCAGATCTGCCCCGGTTGTCTGAG
This sequence comes from Paenibacillus phocaeensis, assembly GCF_900021165.1. GTDB lineage: Bacteria > Bacillota > Bacilli > Paenibacillales > Paenibacillaceae > Fontibacillus > Fontibacillus phocaensis. The sequence continues at coordinate 41,388 of NZ_FCOQ01000039.1, forward strand.
CGTACTCCAGAATCGTTTCCGCCGGCGCCCCTTGGTCCATCTTCACATTCGGCTCCAGCCCTGCGGCCGCCAGCCGACTCTTGGCTTCCTCAGCCGTTCTCTCCGCCAGCTCGTAAAAATCCTTGTTCATCGAAGAGGGTACCGGCGCAAAGCCCTCAGCCACGTAAAACCGCGGGAAGTCGTACACATGCAGCACCTCCAGTTTGGCACCGGGCGCCGATTTGCACAGCTCGATGGCTTTGTCCAGCGCTTTGTTTGCTGCTTTCGAACCGTCGTAAGCGGTAAGGATTTTATTAAATAGCATGGAAAGCACCTCACTTGTCCCAAGAGTTTGTTTATATTAAGAAATACCCATAAAGCACGGCGTTGAAAAGAAGCAGCAGCGGAATCCCCACCCGAAAGCTGAAATGCTTCGTCTTATGGCGCTTCGTATTCATGGCCACCAGTACGCCTAGGGCACCGCCCAGCGCTGCCAGCAGAAACAGCGTCCGCTCGGGGACCCGCTCGCGCCTCTGTCTGGCCCGTCTTTTATCGTCGGACATCACCAAATAGGCAACCGCATTAATAAATATAAACCATACCAACAATCCCGTTCTCGTCTTCGCCGCCCCCTTTCGAGCTCTGCGTTCGAATGTCGACGTTCCTAACTCCATTATACCTCAACAGCGAAACGACAGCATCTTTTCGACAACCGCGCATCGCATCCATATAAAAAAGCCCCCCGTACGGGGAGCTGCCAAACAAAAACATAAAAACCTCAAGTTTCGTTTTTCGGAATCTCGTTCAAATTGGGCGGGAAATCGGCCTGCTTCTTCGGCTTGGCCGCCATGGTTGGCTCCATCAGCCTCGACTTGTTCTGCTGGTTTTCGGTCTTCCGCGCTTTATGATGCGGCACCCTCATCACCTCCGGTACTTAGCGTCCCGTAAAGGCTGCCGATTTATGCGGCCCGGTGGGGCTGCCTGCTGCCCGCCGCAGCGGTCCGTTAATGATCGCCTTTCTTCTCCAGCGCCGCCTTCAGCAGCTCGCCGAGATTGATCCCGCCAGACTCCTGCTGCTGGGAATACTGCTTGACGAGCCGCTGCTGCTCGCGTTTGTTCATATGCTTATCCTTGTCTTTTCCCAGCACCTCGGTAATGCCGCAGGACAAGCATTGCACGTACATCCCCGCCTTGCCTTCCTTGAGCTCCATCTTCTTGTGGCACTGCGGACAGCGGCGGTTGGACAGGCGCTTCTCGCCGGAACGGCGATACCCGCAATCCTCGCTGGGACAGATCAGCATCAGGCCGCGCCCGGTTTTCTTCTCGAGCAGCCGCGTTCCGCATTCCGGGCAATGGCTGTTTGAGACATTATGCGGCTTGTACGTGGCCTCGCTGCGTTTCACGCCTTGCACGAGGCTGACCGCCATCTCGCGGATGCCGCCCAGGAACGGACCCGGCTGGCCTTGTCCGCGGGCGATCCGCTCGAGTTCGGCTTCCCAGCGGGCCGTCAACTCCGGCGTTCGCAGGTCGGCCGGCGCCAGCTCGATCAGTTGCTTGCCTTTACCGGTCGGATGCAGGTAGTTCCCCTGCCGCTCGATCGTATCCGAGCTGACCAACTTCTCGATGATATCCGCCCGCGTTGCCGGCGTGCCCAGCCCGTGCTTCTCCATCTGGGTCAGCAAAGCCGCTTCCGTATAGCGCTTCGGCGGCTGGGTCCGCCCCGGTGTCACACGGCAGCGCTGTACCTTCACCGCTTCGCCTTGGCTCAGCTCCGGCAGCGCCGCACCGCTCTCTGTATCGTCCTCGCCGCCTTCTTCGTCCTCCAACGCCTGCCCGTCGTAGACGGCCCGCCAACCGGCGTCCTTGATCGTCGTCCCCTTCGCATGCAGCGTCTCGCCGGCGATCTCCACCGTCACGCTGACCTGATCAAACCTAGCCGGCGGATAAAACAAACTGATAAACCGCCGCACGATCAAATCATACAGCTTGCGTTCCTCCGCGCTCAGCGCGTTCAACAGCACCGTCTGCTCCGTCGGGATGATCGCATGGTGATCGGTCACCTTGCTGTCGTCGACAATCCGCTTGCTCAACTTCAAGGAACCTCGAAGCAGCGGTCGGGCCAGCGACGCGTAAGGGCCAACGGCCACGCTCGTCAACCGCTCCTTAAGCGTCTCCGTCATGTCCGATGTCAGGTAACGCGAATCCGTCCGCGGATAGGTGACTAACTTATGTTGCTCATAGAGCCGCTGCAGCACGTTTGAAGTCTGTTTGGCCGAAAAACCAAGCAGCCGGTTTGCGTCCCGCTGCAGCTCCGTTAAATCGTAAGCGAGCGGGTGGGGCACCGTTTTTTCGTGCTTGACCAGCTTGACGATTTTGCCGGAGGCTCCTTCAAGCTTCCGCTTCAGCGCATCCAGCCGCTCTGCCTCAAAAATCCGGGCATCGCCATTCCCGCCGCGCCAAACCGCTTCAAACTTGCCGAAGTCGGCACGCAGCACGTTGTATTCCTCCGAGCGAAAGCGGAGAATTTCGTTCTCGCGCTGCATGATCATGCCCAGCGTCGGCGTCTGCACCCGTCCGGCCGAAAGCGGCGCACCAAACTTGGTGGTGAGCGCCCGGGTCACATTCAGGCCCACCATCCAGTCGGCTTCCGCCCGGCAGCGCGCCGATTGGTACAAGCGTTCATACTGGCTGCCCGGCTTCAGCGCCGCGAACCCTTCCTTGATCGCTTTATCGGTTTGCGATGAGATCCAAAGCCGCTTGAACGGTTTGTTCCACTTGACCATATCCATGATCCAGCGGGCAAGCAACTCGCCCTCACGGGCGGCATCGGTCGCTACGATCAGCTCGCTGATATCCTGGCGCCGCATTAGCTGCTGCACGGCTTTGAACTGATGACTGCTTTCGCGCAGCACCTTCAGTTTCATGCGGTCCGGCAAGATCGGCAAGTCCTCCAACGCCCACGTGGCGTATTTCGCATCATAATCCTCCGGTTCTGCCAGCCCGACCAGATGGCCCAGCGCCCAGGTCACCACGTACTTCGGCCCTTCAAAATGACTTTTATGCTTATCCCGGCTGCCGATCACACGCGCGATTTCCCTGGCGACCGACGGCTTCTCCGCTAATACCAATGTCTTCATAAGTTCGTTCCAACACTCCTTTCCACTGAACTATTATAACATCCACCATCTCGGTCGCGCGAAGCCAACGCGTTAACGGCATCCGAACGCATCCATCCTGGCCGTTCATTTACGCTTCAACTGGCGATCCCCGTTTCAGATACCGTTGCAATACCGCTATTGAAAGTTATTTTAAATCTGATATACTCTTGATTAGCACCTGGTACTAACACCTGATCATAAAAAATATAACCACACCAAATCAAAGGAGCTGATAGGGTTGATCACACCGAAATCCCTTTCGAAAGCCCGCATTACCGCTCTGGGGACCTATGTCCCCGAACGAATCCTGACCAATGAAGATTTGGAGCAGCTTGTGGATACGAGCGACGAATGGATCGTGCAGCGCACAGGGATCAGAGAGCGGCATATCGCCGCCGAGGACGAATTCACCTCGCACCTCTGCATCCGGGCTGCGGAACGGCTTCGCGACACGTACGGGGTTAATCTGGACGATGTCGATTTCATCATTGCGGCGACTACGACACCGGATTTCTCCTTCCCAACCGTATCCTGCCGGGTTCAGCAGCACTTTGGCATGGAACAGGCCGGCGCGATTGATTTGAACGCGACCTGCGCCGGCTTCGCCTACGCCCTGCATTTAGCGAACGGCATGATCAGCTCCGGCCTGCATCGCAAAATTCTGGTGGTTGCCGGGGAAACGATGTCCAAGATCACCGACTACACCGACCGCAGCACCTGCATCCTCTTCGGCGACGGGGCCGGAGCTGTGCTCGTCGAGCTGGATCCCGAAGAGCCCGGGTTCGAATCGTTTATCCTCGGAACCAATGGAGCTGGGGGCATCCATGTGTACCGCTCCGGACTGGCGGATCAGATGGACGGTCAACCGCTCGAGGGGAAGGGCAAACTTGTACAAAACGGCCGCGAGGTGTTCAAGTGGGCCGTCCGCACCGTTACTGCCGGAATCGAGCAGTTGCTGGAGCAAGCCGAACTCACCCGGGAGGACATCGATTGGCTCGTACCGCATAGCGCCAATCTGCGCATGATCGAGTCGATTTGCGAGAAAGCGGACTTCCCGCTCGCCAAAACCCTGCAAAGCGTTCAGGATATGGGCAATACCTCCTCCGCCTCCATCCCGCTGGCGTTGCAGGCCGGCGTGGACACGGGCCGCTTGAAATTCGGCGACCGCGTGCTGCTGTACGGCTTTGGCAGCGGCTTAACCCATGCCGGATTAATCCTGCGCTGGGGCGTACCGAACTTGTCCTAATTCCCCCATCATAAAAAGAGTCGATCAGGAACCCAAACTCCTGATCGACTCTTTTTAAAAATTACCGGTTGGCCGGTTGGCGCCCCATCTGTCTGCACCGCTCTTTGCATGATTATCCCTTTTGATAAGGGAACAGGTGCTGGCTTGGCTCCTAGATCCCCGACCGATCTGCATTAATGCGTACCTTCTGTTATAGGGTCGGGTCGTTTACGTCGGTTTATAAACCCCGGGCAATCTTTCCCCGAGGGGTTCACGGGGGGTGCCTGTTTTGCCGCCGCCTGACTAAGCGGGATAATGGTACAAAGCGTCGGGCAAAAGCAATCAGGTTGGCCTGGCCGTTCTCTTTTCAACCCGCAGCGTTCCGGTTACAATAACTAGAGTCAAACTTCCGCAAGCGCCCCCCATCTTAAGCCTATTAAGCCTATTAAGCCTATAAGGAGTTTAGCAATATGCCTACCCTCAGAGAACTGTTTACCGATTTGGATTTTCAGGAAGCGCTGGACCGGAAGCTTCGCATCCGTGTATTCCGTGACGATCACATGATCGACAACGGCAGCATCGTCATCCGCTTCACGGATGACACGATCATCACCCAAGCTGGAGTGAGCGAACTCTCCTACCACCCGCGCCGGGAATGCCAATTTTTCGAGCTACGGAGAAGCTAACGTCCTTGAGAAACTTTTTTCAAAATTAAGAGGCCTCATGCTTCCATTTATTCCAACTCCACGATAAGTTCGATTTCCACCGGTGTGTCAAAGGGCAGCTCATTGGCCGAAATCGCGGACCGGGCATGCCTCCCCTTCTCTCCAAACACCTCCACCAGCAGCTCCGAAGCCCCATTGATCACATACGGCTGTTCCACGAACCCATCCGCCGAGTTGACGAAAGCCAGCATTTTCACGACCTGCTTCACCCGATCCAGTTCGCCGATATGTTCCTTCAGCACTGCGAGGATATTGATCATCACCTGACGCGCCGCGTCAACCCCCTCTTCGATCGTCAATTCCCGACCGAGCTTGCCTTTGTATTTCAGCACCCCGCCTTTGCGGCAGTCGCACCCCGAAGTGTATACCAATTTGCCCGCGGTCTTGGCCGGCACGTACTGGGCCACCGGTACAGGAACTTTCTCCAGGGTGATCCCCAGTTTTTCCAGCCTTTGCTCTGTTTTTCCCATACGCGTAATATCTCCCTTCAAATTTCATTGATGGCTTCGTTCAACTTGAATATTTGCCACCCTTTGCCTGGCCTTCGTCAGGCCCTCTCATTAAAAAATCGATCAAGGCTCTGCAAGCCTGCTCCACTTCCCCCAAATCGACCCACTCATCCTCCGTATGGGCCTGTGCAATGTTTCCCGGCCCAAATACGATTGCGGGAATGCCAGCCCGCGCCAATTTGCTGGCGTCGCTGCCGTAGGGAGCTCCCAGAACCCTTGCTCCGGAGCTATGCTCTCGCACTGCGAAGAGCATCGATTGAACGAACGCAGAGTCCTCCGGGGTTTCAAGGGCAAAATCGACGATAAACGGCTCCCGCACGCTAAGGCGCAAGCCCGGCTCCCGTTCGGCAAGCAAGAGCAGCCGTGAACGGATATGCTCGAACACTTCCATCGGCTCCTCTCCCGGCACCGTCCGCCGGTCCAATGTTAGGCGGCATAGTTCAGGCACCGTATTAGGCGCCACGCCGCCCTGAATCATGCTGATGCAGTGGGTAGGCGGACCGGTAAGGCGGTGCTCCGATCGGGGGTAGTCCTCCCGCTCCATAACCTGTAGTTCCTCAATTACCCGGTAGGCACGTTCGACAGCGTTGTCGGCAAGTGCCGGATTCGAGCTATGCCCAGCCTTGCCGTGTACGTCGATATGAAACCTTATACAACCTTTATGGGCCGTAATGATATTGAGGCCGGTCGGCTCCCCGACGACGGCCCCCTCGTAGCGAACGGCTTCGCCCGCAGCAAATTTGGCCAGCGCAGACGCACCCCGGTAATGAATTTCTTCGTCGACCACCGCGGCTAAGCACACGGAAAGCGGCGGTACCAGGCCATTGGTCTTCAACGTTTCGAACGCAACCAGCATCGCCGCAAGCGAAGCTTTGGTATCACAGGCGCCCCGTCCGTACAGCCTCTCACCACGGATTTCGCCCGCAAACGGCGGTATGATCATGCCTTCCACCTGAACCGTGTCCATATGAGCTTCCAGCAGTAGCCGTCTTCCGACATCCTCTCCAGGCAGCAATCCGAGCACATTTTTTCTCTCCTGTTCCACGGACTGATAAAAGCTATCCAGGCCGAGTGTCTCCAAAAAACGCTTTACGTAAGCCGCCGCTTCACCTTCTCCGTGCCCACCGGGAAATCCCGGATTCACACTGGGGATTTGGACCAGCTCCCGCAGCACTTCCGAGACCCGGCCAGGGCGCAATAACGCCGAATACGAATCCATTCTCCTTACCTCCGGTTTCCTCTAGTAATTACAACCTCTGGCATCAATGGAAATCCGCTCGGCAGCCTCCCCTCGCCTTACCCCCTGGATTTCGTCATACAGATTAGGAATCACGCAAGAATGATTCGGAATAATTTCGATTCTGTCGCCGACGGCAAGCTGTTCTTTCGCCGGATCAAACGTCAGAAAGCCATGTTCCTCGTTGAGCCCGGAAACTTCGATGCCCGGCCTGCCGACCACAATACCATAGCCCGGACGGCCATGCGCTTTGTCGCTGGTCAGCGTTTTGGTACCCGCATCGATTGTGGCCATGCCGGGCAAGGGAACACTGATAACCGTGGTCAGAATGCGCAGAGCACAATCTTCTTCGGCAGCCAGCCCCATACCGACGCCACTGGCATCGAAAAAAATATAATTGCCGGCACGCACTTCCGTAACGTCCTGCAAGTAATCGCAAAACAGGGCCGATGGGGTTGAGCCGCTACTGACGATGCCGATCGGGACTCCATCGGCCTTCATCCGCTCCACAGTCTTCTTAAGCAATGCGGATTCGACAGTTACCGCATCAATAAACCCCTGCCGGTTCGTATTTTTGTAAATCGTCCCGGCATAGTTCATGATGCCTTCCACGACGAGGCCATCCATGGCATGCACCGCTTTGGCGAACGATGCCGCGTCTTCACCCGGCTGCCGTCCGCCGCGGTGCAAACCGCCGTCCACTTCCACCAGTACGCGCACCGGCTTGCCGCTCTCCCTCCCGACACTGGCCAGACCTTCCGCTCCGGCCAGACTGTCGACTGTCGTCAGAAGATCCGCCCGCGCATGCAGTTTGGCGAACCGCTTCAGGTTCACCTCGCCGACAATGGAGTAGGCGATCAGAATGTTGCCGATGCCGGCGTTCACGAATACTTCAGCCTCGGAAAGCTTGGCAGCCGTGATGCCGATGGCACCCGCAGCGATCTGCTTTCGGGCCAGCCAAACCGACTTTGATGATTTGATATGCGGACGATGTCTGAGGCCGTGCTCTTTCAGGCGTCTCGCCATCGCCGCAATATTGCGGTCTACGATATCCAAATCGATGATCGGTTGAGGCGTAATCCAACCTTCGTACATACGATCCTCTCCTTATTTCAGGTTTCCACCGGTATGTTACGGTAGGAAGCCGTCACGTTCCCTTTTTCGTCCGTGGCGAACAATACAGATCGACCCCGATCCAGGTTGAAGCGGTAACGCACCCCGTTTACTCGGTTCTCTACTTCAACCGCGGCATCCCTCCCGTATTCGGACACGAACGTAAACAGGTAACCCTCGGCAAACCTCTGCAATGAGCCGTAAACTCCTGGCAGTTGTCCACCTTCGAGCCAACGCAGATTGCCGGCCACCCCTGCCAAAGCCACAGCTTCGGCATATAACGCTGCGACTGGTTCCGAACGATCACCTAGTTCGACCGGCAACGGGCACCAGAGCAATTTGCCCTTGCCGATCTCAAATACCGCTGCTTCAGATGCTGCTCCTTCCCAGCCTAATGCAACCTCCGCCGACACTTCCCCGATTCGCTTTTGCCCAAACGAAACCGGATAGGTCTGTCCTTGCAAAAGCAATTCTTCTTCGCGCTGAACATTGACAAGCCTGCGATGTCCGGTAACCTTTGACAGACGGTCTGTCGGCTTCCAATACGCATCCAAACCCAGCGGTCCCGTAAACAGAAGCACTCCTCCATAGGATTCGATATGGGCGATCAAACGTTCCAACGCCTCGTCACAAAAATTGTGCGGGCTGGGTACGATGATCAGTCTGGGGGCAAAGGTGTCCAGAGAATCCAACTGGTATTCGCCAAGTCCCCTAAACGGAACCTTCAGTTCGTAAGCCAGAACCCTGGCCGTTTTTGCCGTCGCTTCGCAGGCGAAACGCCGATTAGAGAAATCGTTGCTGTAAGGAAACACGACAGCGATCTCCTCCATTTGCCGATCCTCGAAAACACCGGAAATGCGGTCCATGAAAGCTCCAAAATCATAGGATACGTCGGCTTCCGGTTTTTCCGTCCCGTCTGCGCGCAACGCGCCAATGTTTGATTCGTTCACATTATTCATGAAATAATTGGTATTCCAAAGCCACTGCACAGCCCCCGCTCCGCCGGTGGCGAAAGCGTAGGCGTATTTACGCTCCAGGATGCTTTTCAGCTCGCTTTCGCTCCGCTTCGCCCGGTTGTCCGGCATCTCCAAATACATGATGCCGGTCTCCTGTACCAGCAACGGTCGATCTGGAGCTTTGGCAAAAACGCTGTCCCAAACGAGCTGATCGTTCAGCCACCAGGTGTGTACTGTCGTGTAATCCGTCTCCCCTGCATAGAAAAACGGCGAAGGCCTAGGCCCCCGGCCGAGCGCTTCATCCTGGCCTACCGTGATTAGTTGGCCCGGCACCGCCCGGGTAAGCGCCTGCTTCAACTCCCTGATCCAGCGGTTATGCATCTCCATCGTAAACAGCGTGTAGTCGATCCAGCGGTTGTTTTTGCGCGGCAGACGCATATTCTCGATATCGAAGCTGATTTCCTCCGGCTCCGGCAGCGTAGCGTCGGCAAAATCCGACAGTTCGTCCGGCGTCATATTCCAACGATCTTGCAGCGTCCCGATCCGGCCGTGGCGGCGTTCCAGCCACTCCCGGAAGGCGGCACGTTCAAACCGATCACCGATGCGACGTGGCCCGGCAAAAATCCGACGCGGATCAAACAGAGAAGGTTCATTGATGAGATCCCAATTGACGTTCGTGCTTAACCGGTGTCTGGATACGATAGTCAGTAAAAAACGTTTTTGCGCTTCGATACTGCGGGGATCGAGGTATGGATTTTCGCCTTCCCAAGCCTCCGGCGTAAACGCGAAAAACGTAAACGTCACTTCCAAATCCCACCGTTTGGCGGTCAAAATAAACGCATCGATTGCGCGCAGCACCTCTTCGGACACATGCCCGTCCGCAAACATCACGTTGCGCCAAGCCGTCCATAGCCCCGTACGTATCCAGTTGATGCCCGCCCGCTTCATGGCAGCCATGTCCCGATGCCAAACGTCCGGATTCGGCAAAAACACAAACTTACGGGAAACATCGGAAGTCATATACGTCATCCCGACCACCGGAAATGGACGGCCGTTTTTTCGGAAATAATCTCTGTCCCTGACAAGCGGCGCACCTTCCCGCAGTAATTTCGCGTCCCAGCCCCAAAAACCCTGGCGCAAGACGCGGCGTTCGCCGCAGGAAGAAACGGCCTCCGTCGTAATCCGATACATTCCGGGCTCCACGTCGAAAGGAAGTGTCAAAACCTTGAAAGATACGTCAACATTGGCTTCTAACACCAGCTCTGTGGACCACACCGCCGTATGATCGCCTTCTCTCTTCAGATCAATGCTGAAGCGCCAAGCGACCGATCGGTCGACGTCTTCCCAGCCCTTTTGCCGGATGCGCTGCAATTGCAGCCGCAACCCGGCGCGTTCCCCTGGTTGATAGGAGGCATAGGTCGGTTTCAGCCACATCTCGGTCACGCCCGCCGCGCAAAACTCCGCCCATTCGCCGAGCGCCGCAACGCCTTCTTCCTTCCAGAAAGCATCATCCACCTGCTGATTGATCATGATCCAGCGGCCGCCGGCAAAGTTGCCGTTCGTATGCTCCAGCAAAACTGCGGGAGCCGCGACCTCACGATCTGCGGCGGAAACCCCTTTCAGTAGCGGGTAAATGCGCGCGTCCATCGGGCCGTTGGAGCCACTCTCCGCCGGGATGTCTCGGCTCTTAGAGACGTGCAGGACCAGGCCGTAAGTGGCCGACACTTTAAAAAGTCGCTCTTTGCCGACAAACAGCGGCAGTTCCTCCGTCCCTACCAGCCGATCAATCGGCGCGGAGTCTACAGCAAGCGCTTCGTGGATCAGCAATTGCTGGTGGTAGGCCGTCATCTCCCCGAGTTCAGTCCAACTTCCTTCCCGGTCCTCCACCGGATTTTTAAAGGGAGCCCCGCCCAAGCTTACCAGGCCGCCGCCTCTGCGTAAAAAGCCAAGCAACGCTGGCCAAGCCGCCTTCGGAAAATATGGGCCATGCAGATAAACAAGGCTGGCCGTCCGCTTATCCTCCAGCGCCTCGCTTAATCCCGCCGCATCCACCGGCGTCATTCCTTGGGACCATTGGCGGACGATTCCCGGCTGCGGGCGTTCTCCGGGATAAGGAAATTGCGGATCATAAAAAATGAGGTGTTTCATGCGTCCTCCTTAAATTTGTGCTTTTCCGCCTTACATCCATCATGGGGTTCAGGCCAAGCCTAACCCTTAACGGCACCAGCCACCATGCCCTTCATGATTTGCTCCTGAAAAATCAGGAAAACCACGATCGTCGGCAACACGGAAGTGGCCATGGCCGCCATCGTTAAGGCGTAATCTGTGCCGAATCCGTCCGAAAAGATCGACAAACCGAGCGGAATCGTTTTTAGGGACTGCTTGTTGATGAACACAAGAGCGAAAGCAAAGTCGTTCCAATAACGTAAAAATCCAAGTATGGCCACTGTGGATAAAGCCGGAAGCGTAAGAGGCAGCATCATGCGGACGAAAATGCCCCAATAGCCGACGCCATCCATGATGGCGGCTTCCTCAATTTCTTTCGGGATCGTGGACATATAAGCCGAAATGACAAATATGGCGATCGGCAGTTCAAAACAGGTATAAGGCAAAATCAAGGCCCAGTAAGTATTGAGAATCCCGACGTTTTTCATCATGATAAACAAAGGAACGAGGGTGCTGTGTATCGGGATCAGCATTCCGACCACGAATAATCCGCTGATCAATCCTCGAAGGCGGAACGAAAATCTGCACAAGACGAAAGCCGTCAAAGCTCCCAAAAACAGGGTGAGCAGAATCGCCGAGACCGTTACGATACTCGAGTTAATAGCGGCTCTTCCCATCCCGGCCAATTCCCAGGCCCGGGAAAAATTCTCGAAATTAATCGCCTTCGGCAGAGCAAATGGGTGCTCATAAAATTCCTGATTCGTCTTAAACGCGCTGATAAACAGCCAATAAAGTGGATATAACGTGACCAGCGCATAAGCGACCATCAACAGGTTGATGAGGTATTCCAATCCTTTAGCCAGGAAAGACTTCTCCTCTAAGCTTCGGGGTCCAAGCAGACCTGGCTTGGGTTCGGACAACATGGAATCCGGCATTCCCTTTCTCCTTTCTAAGCTTCCTTGTTTCTGAACAACAACTGGCTTACGACGATCAAGCCCCCGCTGATCACCACGATGGCGGTGGACACTGCCGAACCGTAGCCATACCGGTACACGTTAAAGGTGTTGTTATACATATAGGTCGCAAGTAACTCCGTAGACTGGGCGGGTCCGCCGCCGGTCATGATAAAGACTTGGTCGAACGCCTTTAGGCTGCCCGCGATGCACATGACGATCACCACGTTGACGGTGCCGCGGATCATCGGCAAAGTCACATAGAACAACTTCTGGTACGGCTTCGTGCCATCGATTTGGCAAGCATCCTCGATCTCGGACGGAATATTCTGAATCGCGGCGATGAACATAATGAGGTACGGACCTATGAAGTTCCAAATGATCGGAACGGATACGGCGAGCATGTTCACTGACCGGTCGGACAACCAAGGCCGCGTCCAGGAACCTAGCCCGATATTCTCCAATACAGTGTTGACCAGTCCAAATTGCGGATGGTAGATATAGCCCCAAATTAAACCGACAACTACAGTGGAGAGCACCATCGGCATAAATACGGCGCTGCGGATGAAGCGGTGGAGCGTGGTGTTCTTGCGCAGAAGCAATGCCAGTACCAGCGCGATGGGCACCTGGCCGAGAATGGAAGCCGCAACGATGATCAGATTATTTTTAAGGGCTCTCCAAAACACGGGATCGCTTAACGCCTCGCGGTAATTTTCCAACCCGACATAACTAAGCGGGCCAATCCCTCTCCAATCGAAGAAACCGTAGTACATGGACCAAAACACGGGGATGATCACGAAAAAAGCGTAAAGAAGAAGGGAGGGGAGAAGCGCCAGGGTCACAAAGCGTTTGAAATGCATGGTCGATATCATGGGAATCCCCCTCTAACATATTGGGACAAACGGTAGTCTAGTCTAATTTCATAACTTCCATTGCGGTTTTACAGATTAACTAAAGTCCCAGCTTAATACTTTTGCGCATCCTGCACACTATCGGCAATCGCGGCCGGATCGCCCCCCATCATTAGCTCCTGCAACCCGTTGTTCAGGGCTTCCGTCGTGGCGGAGGACATGTAGGCGTCATATACCGGACTAAACGGAACACTGGAAACCAAGTCATATGCTTTCGTAAACAACGGCGTTACTTTGGAAGCGTCGATATCCACTTTATAGTTAACCAAAATGTTGCTTTCGGCGATGGCTTTTTGCGCCTCAGGCCCACTGATCGCGTAGATCAAATCAAGCGCAGCATCCCGCGCTGCCCCTTCAACGTTTTTGTTCAAGGCGAAACCGGTACCCGTCGATGCGGATAGCGACTTCGCTTCGCCCTTGCCGTTCGGAATGGCTGGGAATACCGTAACGCCGATTTTATCCAGGAACGATTCGGAAGCGGTCGAAGCGAGGTTCGTCAATGTCCAGTTTCCGCCCATAGTCATCGCCGCTTGCTCTTGCGAGAACAACTGCTCGGCTTGGGCGTTATCGATGGAGTTGGCTCCATCCTGGAAGGCAGCGGCATCCACAAGCTGTTTAAAATACGTCAGGGCTTGGACGAAATCGGGATCCGTAAAGGATGCTCCTTCCCCCTTAACCGCGTTCAGGAACCACTCCGAACCGGTCACCCGGTCGCCCAAGGTCGACAAGATCGTGGAGTTGGCCACCCAATTCGCTTTGTTGCCTAGCGCAAACGGGATAATATCATTGTCGTTAAACGTTTGGATCGCCGCCATTAGTTCATCCCAGGTTTCAGGAACCCTCACGTTATACTTTTCGAACAACTCGATGTTGTAATAAAGAATGGAAGAAGGAGACAAGTTGACCGGCGCAGCATAAGCTTTGCCTTCGAATGTAAGTGCGTCGAACGCGCCGGGAAGGAAATGGTCGGTCCACTCCGCTTGATGCGCGGCGAAAAGATCGTCAATCGGCTGAATCAAGCCACCGTTATAGAACTCGGCAATCATGCTTCCGGGATTGGTCAGGAACACGTCTGGCAATTCCCCAGCCGCCGCTACCGTCTTCAGCCTTTGCTTGTAGCCGTCGGCTGGAATGGCCTGGATATCCAACTTCACTTCAGGATGTGCCGCAACGTATTGATCAATCAAGCCTCTCATCGTTTTAGCACGTTGGTCGTCGCCCGAAAAGTTGTGCCAGATGGAAAGAGAGACTTGCTCGTTGCCGCTGCCCGAAGCTGAGGAGTTGCTTGAGCCATTCTCTGCGTTCTTCCCTCCGCAAGCGGCCAATAAGACAACCATCATCGCGGTCAGACAAATGAACATCGTTTTTCTCATTTCTTGCCCTCCTTTTGAATGTCTTTACAATGATTATTTTAAGATGGGCAAAGAGCCAGGGTAAGGGGCGGATGTCAAGATCAAGGGGGGGCATCTTTCAGCTTTGTTCCCGGAAACCTGACGGTGTTTGTCCGGTATGCCTCCTGAACAGCCGTTTGAAATGTTTCAGATCGCTGTAGCCGACCTGATTAGCAACATCGCCAATCTTGGCAGGAGTTTCCCGAAGGATGGCCATGGCCTTTTCCATTCTCTCGCGGACCACGAATTCGCTAAAGTTCTCGCCGGTCTCCCGCTTGAACATTTCACTCAAATAGTTGGGATGGATATGCACATGACCGGATACTTCGCCAAGGGAAAGATTTCCATCCAAATGATCCCGTACGTACGTGATCGCCTTTTGAATATGGGAGGTTTTCCCGGAAAATAGCGCCATGTACAATTCCATAATCCGGACTAATTGTCCGGTAAAGGTCTCTCCCGTAAATGGACGGTTTGTCGTTTCGGACTCGTCTTTGCTCACACCGACCTGTCCAGACTTGCCCAAGGAATCGGCCACCCGTTCCAGCCAGCGGTAACCAGCAATGACCACCGATTGGAGATAGGTTTGCAACGAAGCGGGCGTAAGCTGCGCATCGCTTCGAAGGTTCTCCAACAGTTCTTTCGCCCATCGCCCAACTTCCTGCGGGTTTCTACCTTTCAGCACCGCGATGAGCCCGGCTTCTTCCTGTTGGCTGCAAAGCGTCCTGCCCCCCTTGCGCCCCTCGATTTGTTCAAAAGCGATATGTCGTTCCCCTTTCAAAATCCATCTGAACTCCAGAGCGGCGGCCGCTTCGCTCCAAGAGCGATTTAAGGCTTCCAGGTCATAGGCGACACCGCCCGAACCTGAAATCAAGCGGACATGCAGCGCTCGTTCCAGCTCGGCCAGCTTGCTTCCCGGAAGTTCCTCTCCGGGCAAAGCCAGCACAACCATCACCCACTGATACGCGTCCTCGATCATTATATTTCCAAAGGTGTGTTTGAGCCGTTCACCGATTTCGGCGGAGCTGATTTCGAAGGAATCGTCTACGGATACGATCAATACCCGCAAGGCGGCTCCTCCAGCGGCAACTTCCTGCAAGAAAGGGTAACATTGCAGCAGGGTCCTCTTTTCCTCCGGCTTAAGCACCGCCCTGGTCAGCAGGGCTTTCTCCAACAGCTTGGAGGCCCCTCGTCGATTCTGCTTGTCCAAAATAACCTGCCGCATTCGGTTGGCCACTTCGAGAATATCTTCCGGCTGGCATGTCTTTAACAAATAGTCGCTCACTCCGTCCCGCAATGCTTGCTGGGCATACTGAAACTCGTCGTAACCCGACAATATGACAACCTGCATTTCCGGATACGATGCTTTAGCTTCTTTGGCTAGCTCCAGCCCGCTTTTACCGTTCATCCGAATATCGGTGAAAATAATGTCCGGGCGTTCCGTCGGAATACGTCCCAGCGCTTCCTCTGCCGATTCTGCCGGCATCAGCAACTCAAAACCCTTGTCCTGCCAATCGACGGCTAATCTGATGCCCTCCCGGATGATCAATTCGTCGTCAACGATTAGCACTTTCATGATTCCGCCTCCTTTGGGTTCGGGATGACAAAGGATACCTTTGTCCCCACACCGGCGCGGCTGTTTAGCTCCAACCCGCACCCGATTCCGTAATGCAGCATTAAACGTTGGTGGACGTTGCGCAGCCCATAGCTTCCCTGATTGATGACAATCTCACGTTCCAAATTAGATTCCAACAGCAGCCGCCTCAGTTCGGATAGTTTGCTTTCATCCATCCCGGCACCGTCGTCGGACACCGTAAACCGGATGCCGGTCTCGAATTTCTCGACCTGAACATCAATTCGTCCCGGCCCTTCTTTCTTCAGCACGCCATGCAATATGGCGTTTTCAATCAATGGTTGCAGCAGTAACTTAAGCATCGTTTGATCCATTAAAACCGGGTCTACCCGGATTTGGAAATCAAACCTGTCAGAATAGCGGGTTGATTGAATATTGATATAACACTGTGCATGTTCGATCTCCTGCCTTATGGTGCAGTATTCACCTCCGCCATTCAGGCTAAAGCGGAGAAATTTGCTGAGCGAACCTACCATTCTTGCTATTTTATAATCTTTATTTATCAAAGCCAGCCAATTGATCGAAGACAGCGTATTGTACAAAAAATGAGGATTGATCTGCGCCTGCAAGGCCAATAGATCCGCTTCCTTCTTCAATGCTTCGTTGCGCTTGACCTGATCGGTCAGATTCCTGATCCGTTCGGTTAGCCTGTTGTAGCTGCGCATAAGTTGTCCTACCTCGTCCATAGCCGAAACCGGCAGCAGTGGAATCGGCTTCTCCGGATTGGCCGAATTCAGATATTTGACCAGCGCGGATAACGGCTTGGTTACCCTTGAAACGAGTAGTATCAAAAAGGCGAAGGACAGCAAAATAGCGATAAGGACCGCAAAACCGGTCAAGGACAACACGTAGCGATTCTGGGAGCTGTATTCATCAAATGGAATGACACCCACCAGCGTCCAGTTCATAGACGGAATTTTATAATAGAGCACAGTGTTCTCTTTCCCACCGCTGTTAAATGCTCCCTCCACGGATGTCTGGGCTGGAAAATCCGGCAAAATGCTGTTGATCGGTCGATAAAGGTTCGCGGTATCCGTACTGGAAATGATATTCTGGGCTTCGTCCAGAAGAAGGATATAACCGTTTCCTTCCAAATCCGAGCTTCCGAGCATTTTGGCGATGACCGTCTCGTCTAGGCTGATCGTCATCTCTCCAATGTACCGGTAGTTGCCGATTTGCTGAATTGGACGCATCAAGGATATCACCCGTTTTCTGCCTGTTGCCGTCACGTCTTCATATAGCGAAGTCCAGGTTTTTCCACCAATCATGGTCGAATGACCGGTTTTTGTCGGGTAACCGCTCTTTAAGATGGTGGTCTGGGCAATGGTCGTTTCTTGATCAAAGGAACGAATTTCGATATTGGCGACGTAATCTTTGGTATAGGCCAGGTTCATCAGGAAACCGTAAATGGAGGACTGTACCAACGAACCGGTTCGCGTACCGCTGAGGTAATCCTGAATAGTGTCATCCCCGATCAGAAAAATCGACATATTTTCTACGTCTTTGGTCATCAATTCAAGTTGGGTGCGGATTTGCCGTAGCGTATTCATGCCGGCTTGCTTCGCTTTGTCCTCTGAAATTCCCGTGGCGATCCGGTAAGAAAAAATACCAAAGCACAACAGCGGCAATACGGTCGACACCATCACCATCAGCGAAAGTTTATGCTTCAAAGAACGGCCGAAAAAACGCCCCATAATAATTCCCCCATTCATCTTATGTATGCGCTACCAATATACTTTAAATGTGAGAAAAAATTACATATAATTGACTTTCGACATTTTATTTTGTCTATCATAGCATCTTTTTTGAGTTTTATAGAGGGGAAAGCATTTCTATCTTCACATACATGACATGAACATGACACGATAATCCCCCTGCTCCATGCCAGTGAACTATCCCCTCCGACTTTGTCAAAAGGCGTTATGATCGGGAGACAGACATACAAAAGAGGCCTTCAAACCGTATTCACGGTGTTGAAGGCCCCGTATGCTTTTTATCGTCGGATAATAATGTGGCGAAAAGCTGCCCCATCAAAGCGCCGTCCCCTCCGTCTTCCCCTCCCGCTCCATTGCAAACACTGCGGGTACCTCAGGCTCAAGCGGGGGCGCCTCTTTGCCGTAACGAATGAAGATCCACACACCGCATAAGATGAGTACGCCCGCCGACAGCTGCAGCGGGGTCAAGCTTTCCTTCAGCAGCATCCAGGCTAACAGCGAAGCAAACACCGGCTCGCCGAGGACGGCCATCGATACGGCCGATGCGCTGAGGTATTTCATCAGCCAGTTGAACAAATAATGCCCAAACAATGTCGGCACGATCGCCAGCAGCAGGAAAATCCCCCATTCGCGCGGCTCGTAACCGGTAAATCGGATGCCCGCGGCAACGTTATAAACGGCCATCGATGTTCCGGCTACCGCGAACACAAGAAAATTGTAGACAAATGCACTGATCGTCTGCAGCAGTTGCTTGCCCACCAGGATGTGCACTGCGACCGCGACCGTCCCAAGCAGTGACAGCAGATCCCCGGTCACGGCTGCGCCGGACAAGGTGAAATCCCCGGAGCCGATGGCAATCGAGCCGATCAGTGCCAGCGCGACGCCGAGAATCATCGCTTTATTCATTTTGGCCCCGAACAGGAAGAACGACCCGAACATCACGATAATCGGCTCCAGCGTCAGAATGACGGTGGAACTCGCAACCGTCGTCAGGCGAAGCGATCCCATCCATAACAGGAAATGCAGCCCCAGCATAAGCCCGGAAAACAAAAGGCGCCCCCATTGCTTACGTGTCAGGCGCGCAATCTCTCCCCGATAGCTCCACAGCAGAGGCAGCATTAAGAAGTTCGTCAAATACATCCGATACATCGCAATCACCGAAACTTCAGCGTTGGACCAGCGGATGAAAATAGAAGAAAACGAGATGGCGATAATGCCGATCACATACAGAATCTCATATTTGCCCATGGACTTGGTGTTGGTATGCATAAGTGGCCGGGTCCCAGCTTTCCGTTTGATTTTGTCGGTTGCATTGGGTTGCAAACCCCTTCATTATAGCGGAGTTAGGGCGGTTCCTCAATCGGTTTCTTTACGCCGTCTCCCCCCTGTGCTACATTTGGGATAACTTGGCCGTATGGCTGAAAACGGACTATATCCCATCCCATAACTTGGAGGTACTCCCCATGAATCCGATCGTTTCGAAACAATGGCTGCTGGCTCGCCTGTATGAGCCGGATCTCGTCATCGTCGATTGCCGCTTCGAGCTGGGCCAGCCGGAGGCCGGGCGCGCGGCCTACGACGCCGCGCATATTCCCGGTGCCGTCTATCTCGATCTGGAACAGGATCTGTCGGCACCGGTCACCACCCACGGCGGGCGCCACCCCTTGCCCGCCCCGGACGCGTTGGCCGCGCGCTTCGCTCGCGCCGGCATCGGCAACGCCACCAGGGTGGTCGCCTACGACGACCAGGGAGGCTTAAACGCCTCCCGCCTATGGTGGCTGCTGCGCTGGCTGGGCCATGACGATGTCTGCGTCATGGACGAGGGATTCGCCGCCTGGCAGGCCGGCGGCTATCCCGTGACCGCCGAGCGGCGGACCGTCGTCCCCGCCGCTTTCACCCCCTCGCTCCGGCCGCAGCTGCTGGCCGGAGTCGAGGACATCCGCCGGGCGCTGGGCGATCCCGGCGTCCTGCTGGTGGACTCGCGCGCCGCGGATCGCTACGCCGGAGTGCAGGAGCCGCTCGACGTCAAGGCCGGCCACATCCCCGGGGCGATCAACCGGTTCTGGAAGCAGGTGCTGGACGACAGCGGCTCCTGGAAGAGCGAGGGCGAGCTGCACAAGCAACTGGCGCCGGTCATCGCCGCCCTGGACGAAGGCCGCGAGGCCATCGTCTATTGCGGCTCCGGCGTGAGCGCTTGCCCGAACGTGCTCGCCCTCTACCGCCTCGGCTACCCGCAGGTCAAGCTGTACGCCGGCAGTTGGAGCGACTGGATTAGCTATGAGGACAATCCGATCGCGACGAGGGACGAGTAAGAGCCGAGAGACCGCGTCGGACGCGGGTGTTGGGGGCTGTGACAGGTAGTGAGCAAATGACCTGTTGCAGCCTTCTTTGGGCTTTCCTGTCAACAGGGTTGACGGGGGATATAGAACACCGATTACAAATCCACCTCCACCATCGACTGCGCTGTCTCGGGAAAATCCGTAATCATCCCGTCGATCGGGTACTTGAGAACTTCCTTCATGTCCCGCCGGGTATTAACGGTCCAGACCCAGACTTCGCGCCCATCGGCGTGGGCCTTGTCAACGAGGTAATCCGTTAGCATGACCTGCTCAATCGTGTAGAAGTCCACATCAAGCTTCGACAAGTCCCCGAGTGCAAAAAACAAAATTCTCCCGATCTTGATCTCGGGAGCCAGCTCCCGGATTCGACCCAGCGCCTCCCCGTCGAAGGACTGCACCCTTACCTCTTCCTCGGCCCCGGCCTCCTTGATGAGGCGAACGACTTCCTCGGCCAGCGCTTCGCTGGAGGAGCCGCTAGGCTTCAGGTCCAGCAGCAGCTTGATTCGCCCTTGCGCTTCGGCAAGCGTGCTGGCTAACGAAGGAATGTGGATCGGATAACCGTTCTCGTCGATGCCGATGGACATTTGCTGCACATCCGCAAAGTTCATATCGGCAATCCGCTTCCGCACCCCTGTCATCCGTCTCAGATCGGAATCGTGGTTTAACACCGCCACGCCGTCCTTGGTCATCTGGACGTCCACCTCGGCGACCTGAATGCCTTTATCCATTGCCGCAATCAGGGCGGGCAGTGAATTCTCCGGCGCATTTGACGTATCTCCGCGATGCGCCGCGATCTGTACGTTCCATTTGGCGTAGACCAGACTCTCATTCGCCCGCAAACCGATGAGCACCGCCAGGGTAATGTATATGGCCGCGCCCAGGACGTAGGCGCTCCTCTTCCACTTCAGCCCTTTCCACCAGGCGACGATATGGTTTTCCAAACGGCCCAAGCTGCTAGGGCTCACATGAAGCTGATCCCTTGCCCGAATCCATCTGAAGCGGCCAAACGCATAGTATAACCTCGTCAGCACGAACAGGTTGATCGGCAGCAGCAGAAGTTCCAGCAAATAGGCCAGTACGGTAGAGAACGTCAGCGAATAATGCTGGGTCACGAGCGCTAACACATCCAGGTCCAGCCAAGCGGGGATGCGCCCGAGTGCAGATACCGCAGCAGAGGTTATCCCGAGGATCACACCGTTAAACAGAAGCAGCGATCCAAACAGCCGCCAACGCCGGCCTTGCGTCAGAGCATGGCTCTGACGCACCGCCTGCCGCAGATTCATATCCTCCAGCACGATGCAATGCAGGACGAAAATCCACCGGAGCGCAGTATACAGCAGCCCGGCAATCAGCACAAGGTAAGCGGCGGTCATGGTAAAGGAAGCATCCAGCACTTGATTATTCAAGAAGATCGGCACGTTAAACAACGCGTAAAAGGAAGCCGACAGAGGGGAATCCACAAACGGAATCAGAAGCAGAAGCAACAGCAGCAGTTGGAATACGCCAAACCCAAACAGTTTGGGCATCTTGCGCAGCACGGTCAGCACCGCGTCCGAGATGGCGATGGATTTGCCGAAGAACCGCTGCTGAATAAGCACGATCAGCACGAGCAATTCGATCAGCATCGTGAAGGAAGCGACAAGCCCGATGAGAATCAATCCTGCCATGCCTTTATAGCTTAGACCGATCCGGTAAACTTCCCCGTTGAGCAGGGAGCCGGAACCGACCACCCGAAGAACCCGGTTGAACAAGAGCGTGGTGACCGGAAGGATAACGACGCTCGTGAGCAGCATATACAGAAGTTGAAACAACAACAGCTTGGCGGAATATTTGCGGAAGTCGCGGATGCTTCTGCCGATCAACTTGAGCATGGACCCCCGCCCCCAGCCCGTCAGGTCCACCGCGCAGCCCAAACTTTCATTTCATGGCAAATGACGTGCAGGTCCATGCCCTTCGGCGTGAGCGAATATTCGACCGTCACGGGAACGGTGGGGTATACCGTCCGCTCCAGCACTCCTTTCTCCTCCAGATGGCGCAGCGTGCTGGTCAACGCGCGTGGACTCACCTGCGGAATGCGGCGCTGCAGCTCCCCGAAACGAAGCGTGCCGCCAAACAATTCGCGGATGACGAGGAACGCCCATTTCCCCCCGAGCACGTCCAGTGTTTTTTCAATGTTGCATTCGATATGCTCCGGCGTTTTCGGAATATAATTGCTTGCTTTGCGTACGGTGGTCATCCCTTTAACCTCCCAATTGGATGCAGCTATTACAGCTATATTATGTATAGTAAGTATCATCGATATAATTAAGTGAAGGAGTTTTCACTTCTTTAAATTGTATATGAACTTTAATAAAATGAAAATGGTTACAACCCAAAAAGATCAGGAGGATGAGGACACATGGAATATAGAAGACTGGGCGGAAGCGGTCTCAAAGTGAGCGAAATTAGCTTGGGCAGCTGGCTGACCTACGGCGGGTACGTCGAGCGCGAAAATGCCGAGAAGTCGATCAAAACGGCTTACGATTTGGGCATCAATTTCTTCGACACCGCCAACGTATACGAAAAAGGCGCAGCCGAAGAGCTCGTAGGCAAAGCGCTTAAGGCTTATCCGCGGGAATCCTACGTGCTGGCCACGAAGGCGTTCTGGCCGATGGGCGAGGGACCCAACGACCGCGGTTTATCGCGCAAGCACGTTATGGAGCAAGTGCATGCAAGCCTGAAGCGTCTAGGCCATGATTATATCGATATCTTTTATTGTCACCGCCACGATCCGGAGACACCGCTATACGAAACGCTGCGCACCATCGATGACCTGATTCGCCAAGGCAAAATCCTGTACGCCGGGGTCAGCGAATGGCAGGCATCGCAAATCGCGGAAGCGGTCGGGCTCGCCGACCGTTATCTGCTGGACCGCATCGTGGTCAATCAGCCGGTGTATAACATGTTTAACCGTTACATCGAGAAGGAAGTGATCCCGGTCAGCGAACGCTCCGGCATCGGTCAGGTCGTCTTCTCCCCGCTGGCTCAAGGCTTGTTGACCGGCAAATATACGTCGGCTTCCGACATTCCGCAGGACAGCCGCGCGGCCAAGCTCGATTGGGTCCGCAAAGGGATCACGGAAGAAAACATCGCAAAGGTGAAGCAACTGGAGGGCATTGCCGCCGAGCTTGGTATCAGCGTGGGCAATCTGGCCCTGGCCTGGATCCTGCGTCAAAACAATGTCGCAAGCGCGCTTGTCGGGGCCAGCCGTCCGGAGCAAGTGACCGAGAATGCCAAGGCTTCCGGCATCAAGCTCAGTGAAGACGTGCTGACGCGGATCGAGGAGATCCTAAAATAATCAGCAGACGAAAGGGCATTATCCCGATATCTCCCCTAGAGGGTCTATCCGTCGATAATGCCCTTATCGATTTTATTTTTATGCAATCAAATGTTAATCTAGCTCAATCCATACTACATTGTCCAAAATGACTTCCGTATTCGCCCCGATTCCTTCGATCATGCCCACGTTTAAATCGAGTTGTGCATTTTCTTCCGTCTCTTTCCCCATCGTAAATGTGTAAGTGTATCTTTGCATTTCCGTCGTCAATGAGGCCCTATCTCCGAAATAAGAGTCGTAATAAGGTTCATCGGGCAGGCTCTTCCCGAAACCAAAATCGATTTTTCTCGCTACGCTGGCCCGGGCATCAAAGGAGAACAGATAAGTTTTCCCTTTTTCAAGCCGTAACCCCGTCTGACTAACTTGCGGAATCCAATTCAATTCGTTTGCTATAGCTTTCTCATCGAACGTATCGATCCTAATAACCAGTTCTCCGTTTGTTGAGGTTAGACTTGCGGAGGCCATACCATTCCATTGATCCCCCAACTTCAGCGACCAGTGATCCGTACTCTCGTCAAACGCCCCATTCTCTAGCAAACTGCTGTTGAGACGAATGTTATCGAAGAAGATATCCCCTGGCTCCTTATAGACGGCTCCATCAACAGTCATTTGACCCAAGTCAAATTCCAGCTTCGCGTTCGTATTCGTCGGGTGCGTCATCACAAAAGAAAATTGATGCTGTTTCATCGTATCGGTCAGCCAAATGACAGGCTTATTTCCGTTCAGGAAATCCGTATACTCATAATCGGGTGGCGAACCTACAGTCCCAACGGCCAACTGAATCGGACGCTCCACCGTTGAATAGACATCAAAGGTTACCGTATACATTTTCCCTTGTTCCAAAGTGAGACCCTCTTGGTACACCTGCTGCTCCCAAGTGTTCTCCTCGATCCCAGGAAGATGGATACGCAGCGCGCCGTCTGCCGCCGAGATGGAGAGCTTCTCGGGGAAATCACCCGCTTGATACGTCTGCCATTCGGTAACGCCAGCATCGAACGTTCCATTGCGAATGAGGTTGCCGGTGTTAGCCCGGTAGTTCACATCAGTCAACGTAAAGTAGTCTACATTCACGTGAGGCGCATACAACTGCAACGTATAAATTCCTTCCCCCAGGTGAACCGTTGGGGTTTGCTCCACCAATTTGAAGATGCCCCAGTCTCCCGTATTAGCTACATCCATCGTAAAATTGAAGTCCGCTTCGTCCTCCCGGATTTCACCTACAGGTAAATTGTGCGTAAATACGCTGCCCTGTTTCCCGCGCAGAGTTAAAGATCCGCCGCCATCGTAACCCGAAGCGACAAAATAGTTGATCTTGAAATCACCCGCTTGTTTGACATCAATAATGTATTGCATCCAGTCGCCCGGGTCGATCCAACCGACGCTCAAACCGTCATCGCCCTTTTGCACCCCTTGCATATCGGAGTAATTTTCCGCTTCGATCCGCTTGCTTGCCTTAACTTCCACAGGCGGACTCATTTCTTTCAACGAAACGTTATCCAACTCCAGGCGGGCTGTCAACGCGCCTAACCCGAAATGAAGCTTAACCGACGGATCTGTCGAATCCATTGTAAAGATTAACGAATAGTTTTGCAGCTCAGTACCGATGGTATAGGTCTTATCCGCATACGCATTAGGCTGTTCCTTGTTCCCGATTTGAGTCGCTATGGATACAGGCGTATCCGCTTTGGCACTGAAGGACAGAATGTACGTTTTCCCTCCCGCCAGATTCAGTCGATCTTGCGTAAGTAGAAGCGCATCCGGCTGTCCAGTGGCGGCCGGTTTCACGTACAGCTTTCGGTCGTTAATCGCGCTGCCGACATAATAATCCGCATCCGCGCTGCCCGGACCCTCCATCTGCCAAAAGCCGAGGCGATTCACGCCTTGATCGAACGTGCCGTTATAAATCAAGTTTCCGCTAGGCAAGGGCTCCCGCGGTGCATTAGGGTCGGGATCCTTTATCTTCATCAGTTGCACGTTATCGACCCAGACCGGCAGCGTCCCTGCCAGCCCCATATTGAATTCCAGCCGGGCGTTTGCATCCGTATCCGAATTCATTGTAAATTCGTACGAATAGGTCTTCTGTGCATCGGTAAGGGAAACCGATTTGTCTTCCATATAACGGGTATAACTTCGGTCTGGACCCGACAAGGACGCCATCATCGTTCTGTTCCCTGTTGACCATGCATCAAAGGAAAGCCTATAAGTAGCCCCTTTAATGACAGGCAACCCGCTCTGCACCAACTGGATGGCGTAATTAACGGTACCTTCTTGGGAGATCGTCGTTTTCAGCGAGCCGTTGTCGACTTCGACAGTTCCTTCGCCCCCATAGAGATTGGCAGGAGGAGCAAATGGTTGGAATACCCAGTTGTTCAGCCCCTTTTCAAACGATCCGTTCTCAACATAATTGCCGTCTTCTCCCGGTTCTCTGACTACCCCAGATTTCGCTGCGGGTAATACCGGTTGACGATAGGCTAGGCCTTCCCGTTCATAGACGCGGACATAGTCCACAAGCATTTTCTGCGAGAATTCCGTCGTATCATCCGGATTTCCCGGCCATTTGCCGCCAACAGCCAGATTCAGCTGCAGGAAGAAATCCCGGTCAAAGGGGGCGGGATAGGTATATTCTCCGCCTTCCAGCGGGTTCTGGCTAAACCAATTGTTCAGCTTGGCGTACAACACGCCATCTACGTAGTAACGGAACTCTCCGGGCTCCCATTCGACCCCAAAGGTATGAAAACCGTCGGCGAACGAAGCGCCGTCAGCTAGAGTGTAGCTGCCTTGCGATTGCTCATGAGGCTGTCCATAGTGCAAGGTGCCGTAGATCTTGTTTGGCTCATGTCCAAGGAGCTCCATAATATCGATCTCACCGCTGGCAGGCCAGCTGGAATACAAGCCTTCATCGCTCGGCATCATCCAAATGGCCGGCCAAATTCCTTTGCCCCTAGGCATTTGAGCGCGAACCTCAAACTTCCCGTAGGTCCAGTCTCCTTTGCCTTGAGTAGTCAGCTTCGCAGAGGTATAATCATTCCCTTGGTATTTTTCCTTCAAGGCCTCAATGACCAAATGCCCATTCTCAATCCGGGCATTCTCCGACCGGTTAGTATAGTTTTGAAGCTCTTCATTCCCGTAACCGCCACCGCCTTGGATGAAGTTCCATTTGGCAGGATCGATCTGAGCGTCTTCAAACTCATCGTTCCATACCATGTTCCAAGCCTCTGGTTTAATGTTAGCCTCGGTCAAGGCAATTTGCTGGAATTTCACAACTTTATCGGTTCCGTCGACTTCATAAACACCAAGATACTTGTTGATTTTCGGGTCTACCCCCGAAATATCGGTTCCAGATGTGTAGGGGTTCGTCAACAGATGGCTCTTCAGCAAAGGACTCCCGGCCTGAGGAGGGGAAATCACTTTGTTGGATACCAGGACCGCCAGATGATTTCCGCTAGACACCGTAGTGGTCACCTTCGTCGTGCCAGGCAAGCTTCCTTGTGCAGCAAGGGATGAGCCTGGTTCTGACGGGCGCGGGGGCGCAGTGCCGTCCGTACTCGGTGATGGTGTGATCGTTACCGAAGCCGGAGTTCTCTCGGGAACCTTCTTTTCGTCAACGGGGACCAGCGTGCCCAGGGTCGGCGACCAAGCAAGTGCTTTGCCTTGCTCCAACTCTTGGCCGTTTACCTTGATGCCTCCCTCCCAGGCGGTTATCCGATTAATCGATCCGTTCCCTGCAATAATGCTCCCGCTGGAACCGATCTGAAGTTCCAGATTTTGAATGGAAGCCCCTTCAGCCGTTTGGATTGTCGCCGGACTGTGCAAGATCAGACGTTGAATCACCGTGTGACCGTCAACAACAACGCGAATGGGGGAATCCTGACGAGCCAATACCACGTTGGCTAACTTTGTATTTTTGATATGGATACTATTTGGCCCGCCGCCGTTAATAAATGTTACGCCAGCGACTGCCATGTTCTCTACAGTAACATCTCCGTCGCCAATCCCCGGGGCGAAGTAAAGGTTCCCCGTCAACTCCTTATTGCGAAGGATGACGCCATCCGAATTGATGACCATATTGGTTAAAGTTTCCTTTCTTTCATCCGTGGCTGCGCTGTTGTAAAGTTTGCCGGCCAACCGGTCTAACAGGGTCACCGCCTCGCTGCGGGTAACAAACTGTTCAGGACGAAAGGTACCATCCGGGTATCCCTGAGTTGCTCCTGTCATGACCAGCTCATTCACCGCGTTCAGGGAATAGGTACGGATCGCAGACTTATCCTTAAATGTCCCGATGACGTCGGCTGTCGCTCCACCTACGATTTCCGACAACTGAAATGCCTTGGACAGCATAACGGCCGTTTCCGCTCTCGTAATCGGGCGGTTCGGCTTAAATGTTCCGTCCTCGTATCCCGTTATATAGCCGGCTTGAAGGGCGGCCGCCAACGACGAGGCATACCAGGCATTCGCCGATACGTCGGTGAACGCGGTTCGACCTGTTCCGCTCACACCAAACACCCGCTGCAGCAACGCACTAAACTCCGCTCTGGTCACAGGCTCGTCGGGGCGCAAGGTGCCGTCGAGGTACCCTGTCAAAATTCCAGAATCCGACCACTGCCGAAGCGACGCCTCGGCCCAGTGGCCCCGGATATCGCTTCCCTCCGTTTGATCCGTCGGACTCGCATAACCCGGTATCATGAAACTGCTAAACATCATACTCAGGATTAGCCCTATTGTCATGAGCCGTTTCATCTTTTTTTCACTCTCCCTAACCCTAATATGTTTTCATTATATGAAAGCGCTATAACCGGTTATATAACTACTATTTAGCTTTTCTGTTCATCCATTAACTTGTTTGAGCTTCGCGGACAAGCTCGGCAAAATTCGTGTTACAATGATCGCGGAGGGATAGCTATGAGAAAAATATGGTTTATTCCAACCATATTGTTCGCGATGGTTACGCTATACGGATTCTATCAATTTGGCCCATGGGCGCGGTCTCATGAACCGTCTGACCACCATAACCAAACCGAAGTGCTGACTACTGTATTTAGTTTACGGCCGTCCCTGGGCTTTAAAAACGGCGAAAATATAGAAGATAATGTCCATATCCGCTCGGTGCGGGATCAGTTAGGCATCGACATTCGCTATATTTGGACCGCATCTGACAACACGTTCTCGACGAAACTGAAACTCCAACTCTTGAATAAGCGCGAGATGCCCGACATTATCCCGGTTAGAACCGATGTGATCCATCAATTAATCGACTCCGGGCAATTTATGGCCGTTGACGACTTATTTGAGCAATATGCCTCCCCGGTGTGGAAGAAGGCGATGAGCGAGGAACCTTCCGTCTGGGATCCTTACGAGCGGAACGGGGAGCATTACGCCATTCCCATACTCGATTATGATTACAATTCCGATCCTGTGATGTGGATCCGGGAAGATTGGTTAGACAAGGTGGGGTTAACTCCTCCGACGACCTTGGCGGAATTTGAAAAGGTGCTCGATGCCTTCACTAACGAAGATCCCGACGGCAACGGAATCAACGATACCTATGGTCTGGCCGTCAGCCTAGGCAACACGGTCAGCACATGGATGGCTGATATCAGTTGGGTATTCGGCATGTACGGTTCTTTGCCGGAGCAGTGGAATCTTTACGGGACCCCGGAACGGTTGGAGTTCGGATCCGTCCAGGACTCAGCCAAGCAAGGTCTGGCTAAGTTAAGGGAATGGAGGGAAGCCGGGTATTTTCCGAACGAAGCGCTCTGGCAAGATGAAGAAACGGCAGCCCGTTTGTTCTCTGTGGAAAAGGCTGGGATTGTTGTCGGCCCGCATTGGATGCGTTTCTGGCCGCTGAATATGTTGACGGAGCACAACCCGGAGGCCAAGTTTATTTCTATTGCGCTGCCCAAAGGACCCGGAGGCAAATCGTACCATCGTGCCTCCCTGCCCGGAAACGGGGCGGTATTAATCAACAAGAACATTAAGAATCCACAGATTTTCTTCCGGTACATGAACTACCTTTATGAAACGCAAGGATTGGGAGAAGGCGATTTCAAATATGGAATGGCCCGGGACTATGACTATACGTTGGTTGACGGCAAACCATCCGACGACCGTAATCTCATTCCTGACGGTTATGTCGATGTATCGGCCTATACCCTCACTTACGACGGTGCAAGAATTCCGTCCCATTGGACTAGAATGGTGGCGGATACCGAAAAACCTGTACTCACCCAATTATTTTCCAGCCGATTGCTTAATGAATTTCAAGGCCCTCCAACCCCGACGATGCTGGAGAAGGGGGACCCTCTTTTGCAAACGGAGCATGAAACGTTCCTGCAAATCATTTATGGCAAGAAGGATGTAGACTATTTCGATGAATTCGTAGCGAACTGGAAGGCTAACGGCGGCGACAAGATCACCGAGGAAGTCAACGATTGGTATCAATCCGCCAAAATCAAAAAGTAAATAATAGAATAATTTTATTAAAAGATTGCTCTTTATCCCCCCCTACTCTCCTTCTAGAATGAAAATAAAACTAGAAAATGGGGTGGACACGGAGATGAAACAGAGAAAAGTCGCTGCTTTGACCGTTCTGTTCGCTATAATAGCTTCCGGTTGTGCGGCGAAAGCGGAGATGGACCCGGGGGAAACTTGGAAACATGCCTTTACGAAACACGATGCTGCAAAGTGGGAGATCTCAACAAGTTATTCCAACGGAGTCCCTTTCGACTGCGAATGGTCTGCGGACAACATTCGGTTTAACGGCAAGGCGATGGAATTCTCGCTCACGAAAAATGAAGGGGGACTTGTACAAGGAGCCGAATACAAAACCTTGGATACCTACCATTACGGAAAATACGAGGTCCGGATGAAAGCAGCCAAAAATACGGGAATCGTATCCTCATTTTTCATATACACCGGCCCTTCCTTCGGAACGCCTTGGGACGAAATCGATATTGAATTCCTAGGCAAGGATACAACGAAGGTCCAATTGAATTATTACGCCGACGGCAAGGGGGGGCATGAGAAGCTCATTGATCTCGGATATGATGCCTCTCAGGAGTTCCACAACTACGCCTTTGAATGGAAGCAAGATGCCATCCACTGGTACGTTGACGGGAAGCTGGTGCATACAGCAACGGACAATCTTCCCGTAACCCCGGCTAAGATCATGATGAATTTGTGGAACGGCACCGGCGTCGATGAATGGCTGGGTCCATACGATGGGGCTTCCCCGGTCACCGCCGAATATGAGTGGGTAAAGTTTACTCCCTACCCGGAAGATCCGCAATAGCTTCAAACCTGTAACAGCAAGAACGAAGCAGCTTATCTCCTTACCGGAATTAAGCTGCTTCGTTTTACTTCTCCTTACTGCAGTTGCATCTTCACAACATGGTTGGCTTTGGCTCTGTCCAAAACTCGATAGAAACCGGCGGGTTTCGTGATTTCGATATGGTAGGTGGACTCTCCGACTCGCTCCGCGATTTTCCGAATTAACCTTTCACGGCCCCGGCCGTCATCCCGCTAATAAAGTACTTTTGAGTCATAAAGAACGTGATAATGACAGGGAGTGTTACGACTGTAGCTGCAGACATCAACAAATCGTAACGGTTGGTATATTGGCCGACGAACAATCTGATCCCTACCGGGATCGTTTGAACCTTTGGGGTTGTCGTCAGAACCCAAGCAAACAACAGTTCATCCCAAGCTGTCAAGAAAATATAGACGCACATGGCAATAATCCCCGGCAGCGAGAGAGGCAGAATCACCCGCACAAAAGCCTGGATCCGGTTGCAGCCGTCGATTCGCGCCGATTCCTCAAGATCCTTCGGAATGGCGACAAAAAAGCTGCGGATAATCCAGATGCTCATAGGGGTATAGAAGGCGGAATAGACCAGAATCATGCCCCAATACGTATCAACCATGGGAAGACCGAGGGTATCCTTGATTTTCAGGAACAATAAGTAGATCGGCAGCAAAAACATAATTCCCGGAATCATTTGCGTCCCGATTATCCCCATTCCGAACAATCCGGAGCCCGGGAACTTGTACCTGGCCAGCGCATACCCGGCCAATAGAGCCAGGAAGCAGGAGACGAGCATCGTCGCGAAGCAAATGATCAAGCTGTTTTTAAAGAATTGGCCAAAATTGACCGTTTCCCAAAGATTCTTGTAGTTCATCCATTGTGGATCAGGAATGGCGATGCTGGTAATTCCCTGCAGAATTTCGCCATTCGTATGGAGAGAAACCTTAACCATCCAAAAGATGGGGAATACGACAAACGCTACGATCAGCCATGTGAGTACGTTCAGCGAGTGGTACTCTAGCCTTTTCTTGATTCGACTGCTCATTCCGCTCTCAACTCCGATCTAAAGATTCGATACCATACCCCTACAATGATCAGCATAGCAGCCATCAAGAGGAAGGATGCCGCCGCCCCGACCCCGAAGGACCAGTATCCGAAGGTTTGTCTTTGCAAGGCGGTCATAAGCAGATCGCCCCACTTCCCAGGGTATCCGGAACCGTTGCCGAACATCATAGCGACGATATTGTAGGAATATACGTTGTTGATAATTTGGAACAGTAGTTGTACGGCAATGATTGGCTTCAGCATCGGAAGCGTAATCGAAAAAAACTGGCGCAGTCTGCCGGCGCCGTCCATTTTTGACGCTTCGTAGAGATCTTCTGGAATCGTTTGAAGTCCAGCCAGAAAGATGACCATGAGGAAGGGCCAACTTCTCCATACCGTGGGGATAATGATCGCCCAAATCGTATTTTGACCGATCAGCCAGAAGGGCTTCTCCGCCATGAGATGCAGGATATCCACCAGAATATAGTTAATGATCCCATCCTTCTGCCACATAAACCCCCAGAGAACCCCTACCACATAGGAAGGAACGACCCATGGAAGAAGCATAGCCGCTCTGGCAATGCCCCTTCCCGGAAAATCCCGGTTCAGAAGGATCGCGACCAGCAAACCGATGACCATAACTGAAATCGTTACGACTACGCTATAAATCGCCGTATTACGCAGTGCGTATCCCAAACCTTGACGCACCGGATTGGATTCATTAACTAACAGATCCACATAGTTACTGAGCCCAATAAACGGAGCCTTTAAAAACTTGCTCAGCGTAAATTGATTTAATTTCAAAAAGGACATCCAGATCCCTTGAAGCATAGGGAAGATATGAACGAGTATCATAAACAAAAAGGTCGGTAGAATAAAAAAATAAGCGACACGATATTCCTTAAAGCCTTTCTTGAACCGCATTGCATAAGTACTTCGGGTTTCCGGCCGTTCGGGAATCCTTGATGCTTCCACGGAATCTCACTTCCTTCTAATGAAGTGTGCTATCAAGTCGGCACTTGATAGCACACTTTTTAACATATTGATGAAGCCTTGTAGTTTAGGCCTTACTGATTCAAGATCGCACTGACTTCATTAGCCGCATCATCAAGCTGCTTCTGAATTGATTCTTCACTGTACGTTCCAGAAACACCAGCCACGATATCCCAAATATTACCGAAATATTTCACGAGCGCCGTTTCGCACGGTCCCCATTGCGGAATGGCCGGGTAGGACTTACCGTAATTTGTAGCTTCGACCAATGCCTTATATCCGGGGTCGGATGTCAGCGAATCCATCACGTTCTTCTTTGCAGGCAACTGGCCGGATGCTTGCGCATAAGCAAGCTGCGCTTCGTCGCCGGACAAATACTTGATCACGCCCCAAGCCGCATCTTTATGCTTAGATCCTTTGAAGATCGTCAAGTGGCTGCCGCCAATAAAAGTGGATTGTCCGGCAGGACCAGCCGGAAGCGCTGCAACACCATAATTTTGGGATGCCGTTTTATCGCCTACGCCCCCGTCTTCCGCTGGAGTTGCGAAGTTCTTAATCATCCATGCCCCGCTCACCATAATCGCCGTTTTACCGTCTGAGAAGTCGCTCTCAATTTGGGAAGAGTTCTTCTCAAGGGAAGCTTTGTCCACAAGCCCGTCATGAGCGAGTCCAGTGTAGTACATGACGCCTTCCAAAGCAGTTTTATCATTAAACGCAACCTTCGTATTATCTTCGTTAAGCACGTTGCCACCGGCAGCCCAAATCCATGGGAAAATGTTGTGCGGAACGTTCCAGTCGTTCTTCCCCGGAACGCCAAAGGCCGTCATTTTCTGTCCTTCGATCTCAACGCCGTTTAATTTAGTTAACGTTTGCTTGAAAGTGTCCCAATCCTTAAACGCAGTCGCTGGATCTAACCCTGCTTTCTCCAGGGCATCCGTGCGATAGAAGAGCGCGCGGGCATCCACGAACCAAGGAATTCCGAACACTTCGGATTGACCGTTGATTTTCGTCGTTTCCCAACTGGCCGGAAGGTAGTTGCCCTCTCCACCAACATCGTTGACGCGATCGGTCAAATCCTCGATCCCGTTCATCGCCGCTATAGCCGGCACCCAAGTCGTACCCAATTGCAGAATGTCCGGACCCTCGCCGCTGGTTGCAGCCGTGGTAATCTTAGTCCATGCGGAGCCCCAGTCTAGCACCGTTACATTTAGTTTGACATTCGGGTTTTGATCCAGGTAAGGCTTCATAACTTCCAGAAAGTCTTTATCCGGCTTCGGGCTGTTCGGCATGATCCACGCGGTCAGCGTCACGTCTTCTTTCGACGTCTCTGCAGCCGTATTGCCCGCACTCGTGTCCGTATTAGCAGGGCTTGAATTCCCAGAAGCGTTGTTATTACCGTTGCTGCTGCCGCAGGCCGATAAGAACATGCTCATCACCAATACGAGTGACAACAGAACAAAACTAATGCGTCTTTGACTCATTTTCTTCCCCCCGTATTTAATAATTGCCAGCGCATAGGTTGGTTCATCCCAAACCCCCATGCACTGTATTTTTATTGTAAAGAGCATCACGGAGGGCGAAAATAACTCGTTTTCAACATTCCTGCAGATTTATTGACCATCCAGTCATCGGTTTATCGCGGCTTCTCTCTGAGACCATAAACACACTAATAAATAAACAAAGATTATGCAAAAAAATAAATAAGCTTCTCAACCTGCTGTCGCCAGGGAGAAGCTCCACTATAACCTTTATAATTGTTCGCGAAATTCATTGGGCGTCTTCCCATACTCCTCCCGAAAGACTTTGCTGAAATAAGCCGCATTTTTGAAGCCCAATTGCTCCGATATTTCGTAAATTTTCAACGATTCGTCCTTCAGCATTTCCGCCGCTTTCAACATGCGTTGCTTCTGGATATACTCGCTGATCCCCTCCCCTGTTTCGGCCTTGTAAAGCCGGGACAAATAAACGGGATGGAGATACACCGCATCCGCGATCGTTTGCAGCGAAGCTGTGCTCAAATTTCGGTCAATATAGTCTCTTATTTTTATCGTTAATTTATCTCTCGACGTTCTCTGTTCGGTCTGGTCACTGTATCGGATCTTATCCAGTATGAAAAGCGCCCATTCCGACAATTGCTGAACAGAATGAATGATTCGGTCCAGAACCGTTGTACCTTCCACAAGGTCGCTTAGCAGGCGATTATGCTTGTGTGCGTAAAAGTAAAACGAACCGACCACAACGGTATATGCCTCCCGAACATGCTCTTCGGACAAATTTCCTGCCTGCTTCATATCTTCGATCACCGCCGCCAGCTTCTCCCGATATTCCTCCCACCGTCGGTTTTCAAGCAAGTGGTGCAGCGTGGGGGTTTCATATAAACGATGTAAGGGCTGCTGCACCGCTACCGCTTCCGTCAGCTCGCCAGACAAGAAGCAACCGGATTCATTTGCCAGTTTGCTGCGAATTTGCTCCGTCGTATGGCTGTACAATCTACCGATTTCTTCGGGGAAGATCCCCCATTTGCTCACAATAATGGAAACGACCCGTTTCAAGTACAAGCCAATATTCCGCTGCAGCTGCATCGCTAAAGAATCGAATTTTCTATGTTCTTCCACACTGCCGGTTGAATGACCGCTTGTCTTCTTCCGAACAAGCAGAACCAGGCATCCGTTAGAATCCTTGCAGGGCCATAGATCGTGAGAATTCCCGAACATTTCAACGGCGATATTCATAATCGCATATTCTAATAGGAAAATATCCTGTTCGTTAAATTCCGGAAGCCCCTCTTCCATTCGAATGACCATAATGCAGATTTCATCTCCAAAACGGAAAGGAATCTCGTATAAATCCAGAAGATAACGCAAGGATTCATCCTTCAACTTCCCGACCAACAGCTCATTTAGAAGCTTATCCGTCAATACCGGCAAGCTTTCTTTTAACGTACGGACGACCCGTCTTTGGGAGACTACCTCCTGCCATTCTCCCTTGATCCTTTGGACGAGCCTGCCGATCACTGCGATCAAGTCCTCGTCGGAAACCGGCTTGAGCAAATAGTCCGACACCCCGTAGTTGATCGCTTGTCTAGCGTATGCAAATTCGGCGTATCCTGAGAGCAACACGCTTTTCACATGACGGTATTTCTGATTGATTTGCGCCACCAGTTCAATGCCTGTCATCCGGGGCATGTTAATGTCAGCGATGACAAGATCAACCGCGTGCTCTTCCAAGACCAACAATGCCTCCTTGGCCGAGTAGGCCTTGTACACTGTCATAATTTCGAGCTTCTCCCAATCGATCGTGTAAGCCAGCGTATCCACAATCGTCGGTTCGTCATCAACGATCAGCAAACTTAACATGGGGTTCCTCCTGATGTTTAGTGATACAGCAGATGGATACCTTCAATCCACCTAAGAGGGAATGTTCAAAATGCATGCCGCACCCCGGATCATACTGATTAATTACTCTTTGGTAGGTGTTCCACAAACCGCAACCCGTCTCAGGGGACAGCGGACGATTCATTTTTTCACGAAGATCCTTCAGTTCCTCAGGACCCAGGCCGTCACCGGAATCCTCGACACTGATCATGAAACCGTCTGGAATATTACATCCCTGGATGCGGATTATCCCTTCCCGGTCACTGTTTTCAATGCCATGAATGATCGCATTTTCTACCAAAGGCTGGATAAACAACCGAGGAATCGAAGCTTCCATAAGTTCATCTTCAATGTTAATTTCGTAGACCATAGGTCTTCGGAAGTTATGTATGTTCAAATAGTTTTTCAGAAATTTAACCTCCTCCCGTACGGTGGTCAGAGGATTTTCGAGCCGGGTCGTATACCTGTAATATTCCCCAAGATTCAGGGCCATTGCTTCAACTTGCTCATCCGCACCCATTTTCGCCATATTTTTGATATAGAAGAGACAGTTGTACAAAAAATGCGGATTGATTTGCGACTGCAGTTGCTTGAGCTCGGCTTCCTTCAATCGAAGCTTCTCTTCATACACCTTCTCAATCAACTCCTGAATGCGCTCGGCCATGTTGTTAAACCCTGCAAAAACTTCTTGAAA
Organism: Paenibacillus phocaeensis; assembly: GCF_900021165.1. Taxonomy (GTDB): domain Bacteria; phylum Bacillota; class Bacilli; order Paenibacillales; family Paenibacillaceae; genus Fontibacillus; species Fontibacillus phocaensis. Next base: position 78,179 of record NZ_FCOQ01000039.1, read on the forward strand.
TTCATCCCGACGTTTCGTTTTCAAGCGAGCATCAAAATGGCCCGTACGGATATCCTGTAATTTAAGCACCAGTTCGTTGATCGGATGCTGGATTTGCTTGTAAAGAAGTACCGTGAATATCACACCGATCGCTAACATCGCCATAATTCCAAGCACGAAGAAACGGTTGCTTTCCTTCACAGGCAGCACGACCTTCTCCAGAGGGACTAGATCGAGGATGACCCAACCTAGGCTTTCCACCGGTACGTAATTCAAAAGCACACGGCGTCCATCAAGATTCAGAATTCGTTTGCCTGGCTGATGCATGGATTTCCAATCGAGCTGCCGCTCCCAGTCCCCCAAGTCCGGAGGATCATTACCGATGAAGCCGTATCTCGGATGATACATCAAGGTATACCGATTGGAGTTTTGTTGGAAATTATTCAGCATATCGCGTATATAGGTGTCGGGAAAGCGGGCCAGAATGGTGTATCCCGGTGCAGATCGAACCAAGGTAAAATAGTTCATGCCATTCCTCAGACCCGGCTCGTAGCTCCATAACCCCTTGGTGCGATCCACCCGCGGGATGGAGACCATGTCTTCAAAAACCATGTCCGGCCGGGTGGAGATCACTTCCTTTTTGGGTTTAAGAAAGACGCTGATCTCCATTTGCCAGTTCGATGCGGCGCTTTGCAGCTTGATTCTCTCATGCATATTGAACCTGAGCATATTGTTATCAAACAGATCTTCGGGTGCCGTCGTGTTAATGTATTGCTTCATGATTGAGTCCTCTTCCAACTCCAATAAGCTTGCAGCCAGATTATCCACCTGGTTGTCCAATTGAAGCAGAAGAAAACGCAATTGCTCGTAATAGGAGTCTTGGATATCGTTTTCAATAGTATGGATGCTCACCCTATAGGAGCGACCATTGAGCGCAACTGCAATACTTAATAATACAAATAGAACGATCGTGAACTTTATGGACAGCGTAAACTTAAATTTCATCTTATTTAGATTCACCACCATCATCACCCAAAGTCCAATCTAGTTCCATAGTAATAAAAAAATGAAAAGTTTGCTCAAAATTTTAATATCTGATTTGCTTGATTCGACAATAGGTTGAGATTAGTTAAGGGAAGTTGAATTTCTGGTATAGTTTTATTCAAGAACGATCTCAAATAAAAAGTAAATTGGGGGACTTTCGTTTATCTGAAGAAATAGGAGCGATTTCAAACGTTGTGTTCCTTGGTTTCCAAGCTTCAATGTTGCGAACCAAGTCCACTTCAAATTATAACTCGCCCAGGGCTGGGGAATTCCCCAGCCCTGGTATTTGCTTAATTACTGGTGTATTTAACCCAATCGTAGTAGGCGTACAGCGGATTAGCCCCGTTATAGCTGCCCAACCAGCCGTCCACTCCGGTGCCGTTCCAGAGATTCATCATGATTTTTCCTGGAGTTTTGGGGATATTTGAAGTTGCGGTGTGTTTGGCTACACCATCTACGTACCATGTGATGGAATTAGGCTGCCAGTTAAAAGCGTAGGTATGGAAGCCTTGGGATGCATCGAAGCCCAAATCGATTACCTTTTCGTGACCGCCAACCCCATTGGTATAGTAATTGAATTGCACTTTGGTCGTATCTTTGCCTAAAAATTCGATATCGATTTCATCCCACTGCGTACCGTCCGACGGCCCTGTGTAAGTGAAGAAGGAGGATACGATCCCCACATTTTTTGCAGGCTTCATGTTCACCTCATAGAGTCCGTAACTACTCTTAAACTTGGTGCGATACTCCGCGCAATCAAATTTATTGTAGGAGGGACTGGTTAGTGCAAGCCGCAGCTTACCATCACTTGTAAAAGATGCATTGTTTGCCCGCCAGGTGCAATTGAACATATTGCCATTTGAATACCCGTCGGCCTTCTCCCAGGTTTGTGTGTTATGATACGTTAATGGTTCCCAGAACACGGTGGCCGCCATTGTGGTAACGGTCCATGTAATCCAGAGAACCAGTGAAGAACAAAGGATAACCAGCCATCTTTTCTTCATTTGAACACCTCTCCCTAATTAAATGAATAACCGCTACAGGAACGTTGATCCTTGCGTGGCACAGCAACCCCTATTTCCCTCCTTTCCTGGAAGAAGCATATCGTTCGTAGCGTACCCTCATTTTATGGTCATTCAGGGAAGTGTTTCCATGATGATCATTTAACTTTTGTATCAATTTTCTAACTTTTTTCAGGGCAGAAAAAGAGCCTTGAGAATACCTCAAGACTCCCAAAACCGCACTTTTCTGATATCTTAGAAGAAGTCATGTATTTTCAATCCCAACTACAATCAGGAGATTACCTTCTATGCCCAAACACATCGTAGCGATCGATATGGACGATACCCTCTGCCATCTCGTGCCTAGGGCTATCCATTATCACAATTTGCAATTTCCCGACCGCCCGTTGACCATGGACCAAATGATCAGCTTCGACATGACGGGGATCTGGCATCCCGACTGCAATGAAGACCTGTTCTTTGGGCGCCCCGGCTTATATGAAGAGCTGGAGATCTTTGATGAACATACCGTGGAGGAAGTGCGCAAGATTGCGCAGGACCACGACGTGATCATCGTCACCGCCGCCCGGCCGTCATCCGTTCCGGAGAAATGGAACTGGCTGCAGCGCTGGATGCCGTTCATCCCGTTCGAGAACTTCTTCGTCGCCAAGCGAAAAACCCTGCTGGGCTTCGACCTGTTGATCGATGACGGTCCCCATAACCTGCTGCCCGCCAAAGAAGCCGGAAGATTAACCATCGGCATCCCCCGCCCGTGGAACGCCCCGATTCAGGAGCAATTCCTCATGAGGGATTCATGGGAGGGCATGAGCGAATTGGTGAACCGGCTGTTGGCCGAGCGTTTCCCCGGGTAAGGAGGCGGCGCTTACGCGAGACGGCCCCGGATCGGAGCCAGCCCAGGCTCGCCGAAGGAGACATTTTGGGCGATACGGATTTCGATGCCGTCCTCCTGCAGCATAATTTCAAAGCTTACGCGAAAAGGGGTCTCCATCCGCTGAATGCTGAGGAGCAGCGTATCCGGCGACTTCCATGTGAAGGAGGCCGCAATCCGTTCCTCCTCGAACAACGTTGTCCGGCCCAGCCGCCACGCCTGCCGCCCCAGTTCAACCCGGTGGTCCCCGCGTTTGTCCTTGATGTCCAGCACGGCGGTATCTCCATGAATCGTAATCCTTGTGCTTTCTAATTCCAGTTTATTGGCTTCCAGTAGACAGCTCTGTCTGCCGATGAGCTCAGCTTCCCGCTCCGACTGGGGATGAACCCGGGGCGGTTCGATGTACAGCCCCTCCAACCATCGGCGCAGTTCTTCCTCCGCGGCGGGATCCTCCTGAGGCAGACTCCCCTCGCTCGGGGCAAAAGCGCTAAGCAGATGATCCCACACTCCGTTCAGCACGCCTTGCAGATCGTTGGTGCCGGCTGTCATGGCGATAACCGCCTCCTGCTCCGGCAGCACGATGCAGAATTGTCCAAACGCCCCGTCGCCCCGATAAATCCCGTGACGGCAGCGCCAGAACTGGTATCCATAGCCCTGCGCCCAGTCGCTGTCCCCGCCGTCGCCGTTTGAGATCTGCTTGGAGGTTGCGGCATCAACCCAGCTTTCATCCAGCAATCGCTTACCTTGCCATAAGCCTTTCTGCAGGTACAGCTGACCAAATTTGGCGATATCCTCGGTGGTGACCTTCAGCCCGAATCCCCCGGTATTGATACCGCGCGGGCAGCTCTCCCAAGTGGGATTCGCAATGCCAAGCGGTTCGAACAGACGCGGCTGCAAATACTGCAGCAGCGTTTCCCCGGTGACTTTCTGCAGGATCGCGGACAACATGTAGGTGGCCCCGGTGTTATACAGGAAGAACGTTCCCGGCTCATGCTCCACCGGCTGCTCCAAGAACGCCTTCACCCAGTTGCCATCCTTCGCTTTGGCGAGCGGCTCCATCGTATCCAAGGCGTGGCCGGTGCCCATCATCAATAGATGCTGGATTTGCATCGCGGCCAAATTCGGTGAAATCTCCTCCGGCGCGTCCTCCGGGAAGAAGGAGACAACCGGATCTTCCACGCTCAGCTTGCCTTCCTGTACGGCGATCCCGATGGCTGTGGAGGTGAAACTTTTGCTAAGGGAAAACAACATATGCGGCAGATCAGGTCCATAAGGAGCCCACCAGCCCTCCGCTGCGACAGATCCATGCCGTACCAGCATCAAGCTGTGCAGCTCGATCGAATGCGCTTTCATATATTCCAAAAAATCAATGACGTTTCGAGCCGAGATTCCCAGCTCCTTCAGGCTTGTTCTAGGCAGCGATTTCTCCGTGCGTACGGACATTTCCACCTCTCCCTTCATTGGGCATTTCAGCCAATTCCATTATACACCTGCCAGGCAGGCCGGGTAAGCTTCGCCCTCATTGGTTATTCCTATCGAGTTTATTGCATTCGAGTATTTCCGTTCCTCATCTTCAAGCATTATGCTTATGGCAAAAGCCCTGCCTTAACCGGAGGCTATCCATTCTCAGCACGAAGGAGGAACACGCGTGACGATTTATAATTTTGAAGCTGAATTGATCCAGGGACGTACGATTCGTCTGTCCGAATACCGGGGGAAAGTGCTTATGATTGTCAATGTCGCCAGTCAATGCAGCTTCTCCAGGCAGTTTGCCGGCTTGCACTCGCTGTATAACGCCTGGCGGAAGCACGGATTCGAGATTCTCGCATTTCCCTGCAACCAGTTTAACGGCAAAGAACCCGGTAACCATGCTGAAGTCGAACAAGCTTGCCGAGGTGGCTTCGGCGTCACGTTCCCGCTGTTCGAAAAAATCGAAGTTCGCGGCGAGCGCGTGCACCCTCTTTTTGCCTATTTGACCGAGCAGGCTCCGTTTCAAGGGTTTGACCCGAATAACGAACAGGAGCTTTGGATGAAGAACTTCCTCCTTGCATCCTATCCCGAAATTTATGAAGGCAATGGGATCAAATGGAACTTCACGAAATTTCTGATCAACCGCCACGGGAAGGTGACCGCTCGCTTTGAGCCAACGACGGAGCCGGAGGCGCTGGGCCCGGCCATCGAAACGCTTTTGGGGCAGTAGATTACGGGTTCGGGTATTGACAACAAGGGCCGCATCAGATATCTTTGTTGTACATACAAAATATTGGATGAAACGGAGACTTGAACATGCCAAAGGAACCAAAAGCTACCCCGGAGCCTTCGATCGAAGCCGACGATGCTTTCCTGCACAGCTGCATGTATTTTACCACCAACCGTCTGAGCCGGGCGATCACGCGGATCGCCGATGATGCCTTTGCAACGACCGGGCTTGCTCCCGCTTACGGCTACCTCATCCGCCTGGTCATCGTGAAGCCCGGCATCACGCAAAAGGAGCTGTCCGAGAAACTGTACATCACACCGTCTACCTTGACGCGCTTTATCGACAAGCTGCAAGCCAAGGGGCTGGTGGAACGTCAAGTTCAAGGGAAAACCGTGTTGGTCTACCCAACCGAGAAAGGTTGCGCCCTCGAGCCCTCCCTTAGCGAAGCTTCGAAAAAACTGAAAGCCTCGTACGTCGCCGTGCTTGGCGAGGAATTGGCCGACTTGCTTACCACGCAGCAGGAGCTGGCCAGCGAGCAGTTGGAACGATAATTCAGTTCCTTCTGATATATAATTGTATGTACAAGCAAAATTATAAATAGAGGAGAAACCTGCGATGAATGAAATGAACCTTCCGCCTGAAAACAAGCCTAAATCACGTTTCTATTACGGCTGGATTATCGTCCTGCTTACATTTGTTACTTTGCTCATCTCCGCAAGCATTCGCTCCTTGCCAAGCGTGCTTCTTCTTCCCTTTCAGGACGAATTCGGCTGGAGTCGGGGCAGCATCTCGAGTGTGATCTCCATCGGGATCTTTCTATACGGCCTGGTCGGGCCCTTCTCGGCTTCCCTGCTGCTGCGCTTTGGCTTCCGCAAGGTATTGATCTGCTCGTTGTCCGTGCTTGGGCTGAGTCTGGCCCTGACCCCGTTCATCCATGCTTTATGGCAATTTGAGCTGCTGTGGGGTGTGGTATCGGGACTCGCAACTGGAATGATGGCCAACGTCCTGGGCGTCACGGTCAGCAATCAGTGGTTCGTCAAGCGCAAGGGCCTGATTATCGGGCTCCTTACCGCAAGTGCGGCAACCGGCCAACTGCTGTTTCTGCCGCTGTTCGCCAAGCTCACGTCGGACCTTGGCTGGCGATACGCCGTGTATGTCGCCGTGGCCAGCATTGTCGTCGTCCTCGCGGCCGTCGCGATCTGGATGCGCAATCACCCTTACGAGGTTGGCGCTGCTCCTTACGGTTCATCCGAGCGGATCAAGCCGGAGCCCTTCCGGGGCAACATTTTTATCGCGCCGCTGCAAAATTTGCGGCTGGCGGTGAAACACCCGACGTTTTGGCTGCTGGCCGGCACCTTTTTCTTCTGCGGCTTTTCGACGAACGGCCTCATCGGCACCCATCTGATCGCCGCCTGCGGGGATCACGGCATACTGGAGGTTGCCGCTGCCGGGCTCCTGGCAATGATGGGCATCTTCGATTTGTTTGGCACAACGATCTCCGGCTGGTTGTCCGACCGGTTCGACAGCCGCAAGCTGCTGTTCTGGTATTACGGACTGCGCGGGCTTTCCCTGCTGTTCCTGCCGTTTGCGCTTAACTCGGCCTCCCCGGCCATGCTCGTCGTGTTCTCCGTCTTCTACGGCCTAGACTGGATCGCTACCGTTCCGCCAACCGCCAAGCTCGCGAGCGAAACGTTCGGGAAAGAGAGATCCGGCATGATCTTCGGCTGGATCGTCGTCGCCCACCAAATCGGTGCCTCTACAGCCGCATACGGTGCAGGCGTCCTGAGAGACTGGCTGGGCAGCTACTCTCAAGCCTTCGTCATCGCCGGATTTGTCTGCTTCGTAGCTGCGGTCATGGCGATGCAAATTCGCAAGGCGCGCAGCCAGGCGGCAGAAGCGGCCATGTAAGATTGGACTGGCGATGATTTTCTCCAAATTTCGCGCTTGCCTATCCAACAACCGGACTGAAGTATGCTAGAATAAAGAGCATCATGATTGCGATAGAACTCACAGAAAGGGACGTCATCGTTTGGCACAGTTATTTTATAAATATGGAGCAATGAACAGCGGAAAGTCCATTGAAATTTTGAAAGTCGCCCATAATTATGAAGAGCAAAACAAGCCGGTATTGCTCTTCACCTCGGCGATCGATAATCGAGATGAGATTGGCTTTGTCTCCTCGCGGATCGGATTGCGCCGGCAGGCTATTCCTATTTTCCCGGATACGAACCTGTTCGATATCGTCAAAAATCATAAGCCGCGCCTGTACTGCATATTGGTGGACGAATGCCAATTCCTCGGGGAGGACAGTATCAAGCAGTTGGTCCGGATCGTCGACGAGCTGGACATTCCCGTCATGGCGTTTGGGCTGAAGAATGATTTCCAGAACCAACTGTTCGAGGGCAGCCGCCTGCTGCTCATTTATGCGGATAAAATCGAGGAAATGAAAACGATCTGCTGGTTCTGTGCGCGCAAGGCGACGATGAACCTGCGGGTGGAGAACGGCAAACCCGTCTACACCGGTGAGCAGATTCAAATCGGCGGCAACGAGTCGTATTACCCGGTGTGCCGGAAATGTCACGCTAACCCGCCGCTGTAAAGCGGTGCCTTACAACAAAAGCACGATGGCCGGAGACGGGACTGCCCTCTCCTTATCCATCGTGCTTTTGTTCATCTCAATCCATATCGTAAATCGTGCCGACCTTTAGTCCATACAGCTCGTTGTAGATTTTCTCCGCGTAGGCGTCGGTCATGCCGGCAATATAGTCGATGATCATATGCTCCCAAGTCCAGATCGGTTTCGCTTTGGCCTGATCCCGATCGAAGCGGCGCAGCCAGTCGCCGGGAATGATCGACTTGCTCGTCTCCGGATCGACGAAGGCGTCCCACAGCCGCTTGATCACCCAAGCGCTGCGTTTCTGGAGCCGCTGCACCCGCAGATCGCGAATCATCGTGACCCAAGCGAAGCTCTTCAGCACGCTTACCGTCCGCAGCATGTCTTCATCCTCTTGCCCTTCTTTTACGAATGTGACCTTCTGCCAATCACCGTCATCGATAACGCCCAGGCTGCCGACGAACAGGCTGACCCAATAAGCCTTCACCTCCCGGCGCGTCCGGGAGTAGTCTTGATCGCAGATCGGCATTTTGGCGTTCCAGATGTGCAGGAATTCGTCCAGCACTTCCGCCACCTTGACCTGTACTTTGTCCGGCGTCCACCCTGCCCAAAACGAATCCTCCAGCGTCATGATCTTCTCGACGATCAATCGCTGAATATGCGAGTCTTTGAGGAAATGCTCGTGGACCTCGATTTTTCCCGCCTTGATGCCGTCTTCGAGATCATGGGCCGAATAGGCGATATCGTCGCACAGGTCCATCAGTTGCGCTTCGAACGTCTTCTTACCCTGCGGAATCCCCCAGCGCTCGCGAATGGAGGAGATATACTCCCATTCGTGGAGATACAGCCCCTTCTTGTTGATCGTACCGGGGTAGGGATATTTATTCGTCCCAAGCAGCACCGCATCGGATAAGTTCAGACCGTCGATGTTTTCCCGTTTCTCCAGGAACATCATCAGCCGGAAATTGTGGGCATTGCCTTCAAAATGCTCGTATTTTCGCCGGTACGCCTCCCGGGTCCGCTGTTCTTCCTCCGGGGTTGGTTGCTTGCCCTTCAGGGCCGTCCGCACCTTCTCCTCAATCCGCTTCTCCAAGATTTGATCCAGCACCTCTTCGCCCTTGTGTCCAAACGGAGGATGCCCGAAATCATGGCAAATTGCGGCGCATTCCACCACCTCCGGGTCGATCACCAAGCCCGGGTGGCCAGCTCGATCCACCGCCAACTCGGGATACGCCCGCAGCAGGCTTCGCGCCGCTTCCCGGGCAATTTGCGCGACCTCCAGCGAATGCGTCAACCGCGTCCGGTAATAATCGCCTGTACCGGCTCCAAACACTTGCGATTTCCCTTGCAGGCGGCGGAAAGTTGGGGAATGGATCAACCGCGAATAATCGCGTTCGAAGGTAGCCCGGTTATTTTCGTGTCCGATATTGTCCGGATATTGGCGGTGCTCCCGCAGTTCCTGTATGTTCATGGTTCCTGCACTCCTTGTCGCGTTCTCTCTTTTCTGTTATTGTAGCCGTCCATGGGCGGAACATAAAGCACCGGCCCCAAATTTATTTGCGCACATAAAAATAACCCCGCATCGCGGGGCTTCGCTCCAGCATTTCATATTTTTATGATACGCCCAACCTCCACGGTTCGCAGCCTCCGGAACGCTTCGTTGCATCGCCAGGTTCCTCGGTCTGGCGATGTCGACATTCGCCTTCCCAAACTTCCTGCAATAACCGCACATAATCCAGAGACTCCTGCAGATCTAGGGTTTCTCCCGGGACAACCTGCCTCCGGCCCTCCAATAACGTATGAACCTCGATCTCACTGGGCGGACAACCAAATGCACAGTGCCAAAACACGTTGACCATATGGATAAAAGCTTGCGTGATGCTCTCATTGTCCTCCACCAAGAATTTCTGCACCGTCACCCTATCCGGGTTCCCCCGCTCCTGCCATACCGTTTGAAAAATAATACCCAAATGCAGATCCAGCTCCGCCGCGTGCGTTCCCCATTTCTCATATAAAGCGACGGGATAATCATAAATTCTCGTCCCCGTAATGAAAGTCAACTCCGATACCATCCGGTTGTAAACCTGCCAGTAGAACATCGCATCCGGAAAATCACTCTGATTTCGCGGCCAACGCCGGTTCAGCAGCACCTGGATCGGTGTATGCATCCGAACCGCTGGGATCAGCGTGAAATAATCGTTGATGGCATGGCCAACGGCGTATTGCACGCGTTGCTGCCAAGAGATAAGAGGCCCTCCGCTCGAAGGGGAAGGGCTCTTTGCTCCCGCCGGATCAGTTGAGTCCGCCATAAGCGAACGCAACCATTCTTCCAACTCATAATCAATAAGCTGCTTCGTCATGGCTGGTGCAGCGCTCCCAGGCTTTGCGCGAAGCTTGCCCCGAATTCCCGGCACAGCACCTTCTCTTCCGGATTCGGACCGTATTCCACCTTCAAAGGGGGCTGAACGATGATGGCTCCGAATTCTCTTAGCCGTTGCTCCAGTTCATCCACGGCTGCGCAATACAGACGATAAGAGGTGTCTCCGCTGCCAAAGACAGCAGCCCGGAAGCCTACCAGATTCAACCCCTTCATTTCATCCACGAAATCGGAAAACTCGTCGGGAAGCTCCCCATCCCCCCAAGTATAAGCCCCCAATAAGCAAGCGTCATATTCCAGTAGATGAACGGCGTTGCAGTCCTCTACCATTTTCAAATCCGCGGCGGCTCCGGTGCTGCGGACGCCCTCAGCGATCAATTCAGCCATTTCCTCCGTATTCCCGGTCAAGCTGGCATAGACGATGATGATTTTGCTCAATCCCTCCAACTCCCTTCAAGCAACGTGACTTGATAACCGAAGTATAATTGATAATGATTATCATTGTCAATAAAAGAGAGGGTAGTATCTTCTCACACCACCTTTGCACGATTATCCCTTTCGTTCAGAGAATTGGTACACCTCTATGTGCGATTATCCTTTCGTTCAGAATTCTTACGCCCCTATGTACGATTATCCCCTTCGTTCAGAACGGGAGGGATCAAGAAGGCGTTGCCTGCCTGGGCAATCCTTACAATGGGAAACGGAGATCGATGACTTCCCCACGATCTGCCTGATGCAACGGGATAATCCTCAAAAGAAGGGAGCGGATAGCTCAAATCAACATAAAAGCCGGACCCCCCTGAATGGAGTATCCGGCTTCTTTTAGCTATACGATCTATCAGCTCAGTCCCACCCACGCATCGTTCGAGTAACCGCGCTGCTCCCAGTAACCGACATGCTCGCCTTCGATCAACTCGATTCGTGTCAGCCATTTCACCGACTTATAGGCGTACATTTTCGGCACGATCAGTCTTACCGGTCCGCCCAAATCGCTCGGAATCGGCTTACCGTCGTGCATCACCGCGACCAACACATCCTCCATCTCCGCTTGCTCCAGGGTGAGGGTATCCGTATAAACGCCGTCCCCCGAATAGAACTTCACCGTTTTGGCGTTGGGTTTGACACCGGCTTGTTGGAGCAGCTCCCGCAGCGGGATGCCTTCCCAAGTATTATTGTACACCGACCAGCCGGTCACACAGTGAAAATCGCTAACCTGCACCTTCCGCTTCAGCTTAAGGAAGTCCTCCCAGCTCCATTTGAACTTGTTGTTCACCAGACCGTCGATCGTAAACGACCAGTTCTCATTGGAGAAGGACGGGATGTCCGTGACCGTGTATACCCGAAAATGTCCCTGCGCCCCGCCTCCAACCACCTCTGCGGAAGCCGGAAGCGGCACCGGATTCGGAACGAGCCGGTTGGCATTCTCCTCCAGCAGCCGGTCCACCGTTTTTGTTCCGCCGATGCTGCCGAAGGAGCTGCCCAGCCATTTGAGAAAGGTTGGTCCAACCGTCACCGCCAGTCCTATGCCAATCGCCCCGCGGATAAACGCCCGGCGGGTATAGACCGGCTGGGGAGAGGTGGGGCCTTGGGGCAGTTTAGCCTCTGCCGCAGCCGAAGCCTCTGCTCCTGCTTCCGCCACCTTGCCTGCGGCGGCAGGGCGAACCTCGGCTTTAATCGACCGTCGGGCCGGTTCCTTCAACCATTGGGTCCGGGTTAAGGAATGGTAAATGATGTATGGCAGACCGATCCAGGTTAAGAGATCATGGACGGTCAGCGCCGCATTGGACACCCTCGGCCCCACCGCCTTGAATTGCCACAGCAGCACGCCCGAACCAAACCAGCCCAACAGCAAAGCAAGGACCACAAGGACATTAAACCGCTGCCAGGGCTTCTGTCGCAACTGCTTCCAGTGCTTCCCGGCTAGCAGCAAGTAATAAATGACCGGGAGGATCGAAGCGATACCCACCGCGATATGCAGCCATTTCAGCCAAACTCGGCCCTCGCCCAGCAGCCCGCGCCAAAACCCGCCAACCAACAGTAGCCCCGTCAAGGCCAGGATCACGACAATCCAGCCGTTCCAGGTATGCAGGGTGACGAGTTTTTTTCCATATCCCTTACGCAGGCGCTCCAGCATTCCCTTCATCCCTCTACCACCTCCTTATTTCATGGAGTACTCCTCAGCATGTCTGCCATCAGCCACCTCGAGTACCGTGAACCAAAACGTACTGCCTCCCGCCTGGGCTTCCTCCACCCCGATCTCACCGCCGTATTGCTCCACCAACCGCTTCGCGATGGACAGACCTAAACCGGCGCCTCCGCTATCCCGGCTGCGAGACCGATCGGAACGATAAAAGCGCTCGAAGATGCGCACTCTCTCTTCAGGGGGGACGCCCGGTCCTTGATCAACGATCGAAAACCGGGTTTTCCTGCCCTCCGGATCGTCGGTGATTTCCATCGCCGAGCACGTAATCGTGCCCCCTTGCGGGGAATACCTTATGGCATTTTCCAGTAAATTTTGCAGCACTCGTTCCAAATGTCGGGGCGCCATTCGAAGCTTAAGCGGACGATCAGGAAGCTCTACCTTCAACTGCAGCGACTTCGCTTCGCATGGCTTGGCGAAACGCGGCAGCAGCTCGATGAGGACGTCTTCCGCAATCGACATTCGCAGCTCCTTCGTCTCCTGTCTTGCCGATTCCAGCGTCGACAGCTCAAATAAATCTTGAATGAGCTCCCCGAGCCGCACCGTTTCGGTGCGGATGGTGGCTAAATATCGCCGGAACGCGGCCTCATCCTGAATGACATCATCCTCCAGCGCCTCAACGTAGGATTGAACCGAGGCCAGCGGCGTCCTCAAGTCATGGGCCATATTCGCGACCAACTCGCGTTGGGCGGCTTCCGCCACCGACACCTGCTTGAAGCTGGTCTCAAGGCTGTCTCCCATATGGTTAAACTGATCGGCCAACTGGCGGAACTCTTTTAACCCCGTATACTCGACCCGTGCCTTTAAATCGCCCTCAGCAATACGTCTCGCCCCATCGCCGATTCGCTTAACCGAAGCTTCCAGCGGACGCACCAGCACGAAATGCAGCAGCGCCGATACCAGCCCCGCACCAATCGAGGCGAGCGTCAGCCAAACAAACTGCTCTTTGCTCAACAGCATATATCGATAAAACGCCACCAGCAGCAGGATGATCATCGCGATGCTGACCAAGTTGGCCAGCAGAAGGTACGTCCGCAGCTTCATCGCTCCTGCCCCCTAGCTTCAAGCTTGTAGCCGATCCCCCAGACTGTTTTGATCCATTCCGGGGTCGACGGGTTGGTTTCGATTTTCTCCCGCAGCCGGCGGATATGAACGGTAACCGTTGTCGTATCACCGTCATAAGCCACATCCCACACCTGGTTCAACAGCTGGCTGCGGGAAAACACCTTCCCCGGGTACTTCGCAAGTAGGTGTAGAAGATCGAATTCCTTCATCGTCAAATCCGCCTCTACTCCCCGAATCAATACTCGCCGCTCCTGCGGAAAAATCTCCAGGCCGTCAAACGCAATCGCCGGCCCTTCACCACCTTCAGCCGCTGATTTCGGGGGGGCCGCCGCTGCGGCAGCACCCGTTTGAACGCCGGTTCGCCGCAGGATGTTCTTGATACGCAGCACCAGTTCGCGTGGACTAAACGGTTTGGTCAGGTAATCGTCCGCTCCCATCGTGAGCCCCAGCAACCGGTCGGCTTCCTCGCCGCGGGCCGTCAGCATAATGATCGGCGTATCCTCCTGCTGACGGATCCGATCGCATACCTCCAGACCGCCAAGCTTCGGCATCATAAGATCCAGCACCAGCAAATCGGGTTGATGCTCTTCCCAATGGCGCAGCGCTTCCTCCCCATCCGAAGCAACCCAAACCATCCAGCCCTCGCGTTCCAGATAACGGCGGCAGACATCCGTAATATTTTGCTCATCGTCGGCAACTACAATTTTGGCGCTCACAAGTATGGCCCCCTGCCTAGTGGAAAGTATTCCCTGTATCATTAATCACATTATACCGTGATGCTAGAGAGGTTACGACCTTTGGATTATTTGCCCATTTCATCGTCCATATTTCCATCCTTCATTTCGCCGTCCTTCATTTCCCCACCCATCATGTCCTGGCTCATCTCGCTGTTCATCATCTCGCCATTTCCGGAGGTACCGCTCATTTCCGTTGAAGTGTTGGCCCCGTCGTTCATGTTCCCTTGGTTCATCATGTCGTTGTTTTTGGCACCGCATGCGGCTAACGTCAGCATAGCCCCCAGCATCAAGATCATTCCGATTTTTTTCATGCTCATCTTCTTCCTTTCGTGATTTGGACTTCGTTCGCCCCCTATCTTAACGAACAATGCTAACCATCCAAGAACAATCCGCTTGCGAAACCATTAGAAAAGCCTTACGAAAGTATTACAAAACCGCCGCTCAATAAGAAAACCCGCCCCAGGCTAAGCCTGAAACGGGTTATATAATGCCGATTTACTGAGGACGGCCGGCGATGCCGTACATGAGCAGGTCCAAGGTGCGTTCGATTTCTTCCTCTTCATCAAAAGGGAAATCCGGCACGATCAGCACATGTACCAAAATCATCCCAATCATCACGCTCGCACCGGTTCTGGCGATCCGCCATGGCGGCGCTTCAACAAGCAGTCCTTTTTCCTGAAAATGCAGAATCACTCGCTTGATCCGCTGAAAAACGATCTCAGACGCCAACCCTTTCACCTGCTCCAGCAGCTCCGGCTGAAACGGGACCTCCTGAATTAAGATTTTGATAATCCGCATATTCTCACGGACAAACTTGAAACGGTCCTTGGCCAGCGCGCGAAAAAAATCCTCCGCCCGCTCATACGGCAGATCGAGCATTTTGGCAAAATCCCGCAACAGGAAGGGGGCAACGAGCTTGATGACAATCGGTCCGGCAATGGACAACAGCAGATCCTTCTTGGTTTTGTAGTGACGGAAAATCGTTCCTTCGGCCACCCCGGCCTTTTGCGCAATTTCACTGGTGGACGTTGCGGCATATCCCTTCTCTGCAAAAATCTCCGTCGCTGCCTCCAAAATTTTAATCTGCTTCTCCGTCTTCTTCTCCGTGTCCTCTTCTTCCGTTAACCGGATCAAGTCCTCCAGCCACTGCTCTCTCTCGTTCGACATAGAGGCCCCTCCCCTCTTTCTTCGTATCGTATGCTTCTCCAGTCCAGCGTACTATATTTTGCGGTGCTTGCGCAACGCGAGTACATTGGCGAGCATGAACACAAGGGACAGCCCGGCCAGCACGTAGACGTCAAGCGCGATCCCGCTCCAGCCCTCGCCGCGGATCATGATGCCGCGCAGCGCGTCCGCGCCGTATTTCAGCGGCGTGATGTGAGTGATCCAGCGCAGCCACGGTGAAATGCTCTCCAGGTCAAACAATCCGGAGAAGAACACCTGCGGCACGATGACAATCGGAATGAACTGAATCATCTGGAATTCCGAATTGGCGAAAGCCGACAAGAGTGTGCCGAAGCTAAGGGCCGAGAGCGACAGCAGCAGCATGATCAGCAGCACATATCCGAAGGAGCCGACCATCAGGCTGCCGAGCGCATAGACCGTGAATCCGGCAATTAGCACCGCTTGCAGGCTCGTAAAGATGCCGAAGCCCGCCGTATAGCCGGTGACGATCTCCCAGCGGCGCAGCGGCGTAGCGAGCAGCCGCTCCAGCGTACCGCTTGTTCGCTCCCTCAGGAAAGAAACACCGGCGATCAGAAATACGAAGAAGAAAGCAAACAAGCCGATCAGCACAGGGCTTAAGCTGTCAAAGGAAGACATCTCCGCCCCGCCGTGCAANAAGCCGATCAGCACAGGGCTTAAGCTGTCAAAGGAAGACATCTCCGCCCCGCCGTGCAAATACTCGAACACCGGTGCCTGCGCCGTCGGCTGTTGCCGTGCAGTGCGATTCGGGCTAGCTGCCGGGGCGGTTTGGTCCGTTGCTGCCCTGCTGTCAGGGCTAACTGTCGGGCCGATTGGCGCCGCTGTTGTCCTGCTGTCAGGGCTACCTGCCGGGCCGGTTGCTGCCGTTGCTGCCGATCCGCTTGAGTGGGCAAGGGCACTCTCATCCTGGTTTTGGTCTTGCAGCGTCGCGTTTGCAGCACCTGAAGCCCCTTGTCCCTGCAGTGTTTTCTGGATGAGCAGCATGACAGCCCGGTTCTTAGAAGGATCGCTGCCTTCCAGCACGATATGCGGCACGCCTTGATCGAGGCGAATCATCGCGTCGATCTCCTGATCGGCTAACGCCGCTTCAGCCGCTGCCTCCGTCTCGAATGCGATCACTTCAGCATCGGTATCGCTCAGTTTGTCGGCAAGAATCGCCGGGATTTGTACCGTGCCGATTTTCGGCTGATAGGCATCCCCGTTAAATACGAGATACATCATAGATAGGACTAACAACGGCGCGACGATTAACAAAGCCATCGTTCGTTTATCATGGATGAACTGACGAATAATGCGTACAATTAAAGCCCGGATTCTCATGCACGAACACCTCCGTAAAAGAGAAAGGCCTCTTCGATCGACCCGCTCCCGGTTTCCTGCTTGAGCGCTTCGGGCGTTCCTACGGCGATGAGGTTGCCGTCACGTACCATGCCAAGCCGGTGGCACTTATCGGCTTCGTCCATGACATGGGTCGTCACAAGGATCGTTGTACCTTGGCGGCTAAGGCTTTCAAATTCGTCCCAAATCGACTTGCGCAGGACCGGGTCAATGCCGACGGTGGGTTCATCGAGAATCAGCACCTCGGGTTCGTGCATCAAGGCGATCGCCAGCGACAGCCGGCGCTTCATCCCGCCGGAGTACGCACCAACCGGGCGTTTAAGGTGTTCGGTGAGATTCACCAGCGCCATAACCTCATTGATCCGCCGCTTCAATTTTGCGCCGCGCAAACCAAACAACGCCCCGAAAAACTCCAGGTTTTCCTTGGCCGTTAACTCGGCATACATCGCGTCGGATTGGGCCATGTAGCCGATACGGCTCATCATCGCCAACTTCGGCATCTGCGTGCTCAGCACCTCGACCTCTCCGCGAGTCGCTTCGTCGATCCCGGCGATCATTTTCACGAACGTCGTTTTCCCCGAGCCCGATGGCCCCAGCAGTCCGAAGATCTCGCTGCGATGGACCTCCAGAGTAATCCCATGCAGCACCTCTTTACCGTTGAAGGCTCGAGTAACCTCATGGGTTCGGATGCAAATTTCCGGTTTGTTGTTCATGTTCGAGTTCACTCCTCTGTGGGGAGATTTCAATAAAAGTGAGTACTTACTCACTCGTTGCTGATGAGATAAAGATACTCCACTTGCGGCTGATGTGTCAAGTGAGTAATCACTCATTTTTACGATTAGAGCGATCTAGCGCTTCCTCCTCCTCTATACTTCCCAGTCGAAGACTAGATGGCGTCGCTGCTCGCTGGCCAGCCCCCCACGGCGGGGGCAAATGCTGCAAAAACTGCAACATTTCAGCGCCGCAGCGAGCCCGGAGAGCTAAAATGTTGCAAATAGTGCAGCTTTTTCGGGCCGATCGGGGCGAGATCCCGAGCAAATGCTGCAGTAAATGCAACATTTCCCCGCTTTCACCGCCGGCGGAGCCAAAAATGTTGCACATTTTGCAGCATTTTGGGGATCGCCCCAGGCTGGACGGCGGCAACTCGGTGCCGCTGCTCGCTGGCCAGCCCCCCCACGGCGGGGTCAAATGCTGCAAAAACTGCAACATTTCAGCGCCGCAGCGAGCCCGGAGAGCTAAAATGTTGCAAATAGTGCAGCTTTTTCGTACGATCGGGGCGAGATCCCGAGCAAATGCTGCAGTAAATGCAACATTTCCCCGCATTCGCCGCCGTCGGAGCCAGAAATGTTGCACACTTTGCAGCATTTTGGGGCTCGCCCCAGGCTGGACGGCGGCAACTCGGCGTCGCTGCTCGCTGGCCAGCCCCCCACGGCGGGGGCAAATGCTGCAAAAACTGCAACATTTCAGCGCCGCAGCGAGCCCGGAGAGCTAAAATGTTGCAAATAGTGCAGCTTTTTCGTACGATCGGGGCGAGATCCCGAGCAAATGCTGCAGTAAATGCAACATTTCCCCGCTTTCGCCGCCGTCGGAGCCAGAAATGTTGCACACTTTGCAGCATTTTGGGGCTCGCCCCAGGCTGGACGGCGGCAACTCGGTGCTGCTGCTCGCTGGCCAGCGCCCCCCTGCCCCCCACGGCCGATCAACCGTGGCTCGACCTTACACCAACCCGCTCACGCCGATCCTCAAGCCGATCCTCACGCCAACCCCTCCACGGATCGATCCGTCAGCTCATAGCGGCAGATATATGTGCCGGAGGCCACGGGGCGCAGCCATCCCTTGTGCACCAGACGGTTCAAGCGGTTCCGCGCCGTACGGAAACTAACCGATTCGTGCACGGCGACATCCCTCGGGCGAACCGAACCCCCGAGATGCCAGGCGAGGCGCAGCACCTCCTTCTCGAGCGGAGACGCCGAACCCGCCGGGCTGCCGGATGGAGCCCTCAGCAAATAAGGGCCAACCGCCAAATTCAGCAGCATCCGGCAAACCTCCGGCCGGGACTGGATATCGTCGAAGGAGAAATGAAGCATTTTCCACCCCATGCCGGTCAGGAACGTGTCCCGATTTAACGCGTAGCTGAATTTCTCCCGGTCCATGTCCTTCACGTGGCTCTGGAACCCGTCGCACTCGATACCGAAGCGGCCATACGGCGGCAAAAAAGCAAAGTCAAGAAACTGCGACTTTCGATTCCAATCGTACACCTCATATTCCGGATGCAGATGCTCCAACGTGCCGAACAACGGCCACCATACATTTTGCAGCAGCAGCTTCTCCGCATATTGATGCCCGCGCTGCAGCCTCCCCTTCCGCTCTCCCGATCTCCCAGCCAAATGTTTCTCCAGAAATACCTGATGCGCCTGATCAAAGTCCATACCTCCAAACCGCCTCCCTTTGAGAAAAATAAAAAAACGCCCCTAGCGCCGCAGCTTGTGCGGCAATAAGGACGTTCTTCGTCAATACCCAAATTATATCACCATTCAACCGTCAACGACACCGGACAATGGTCGCTGCCCAGGATGTGACAGTCAATCCCCGCATCCCGCAGCTGCGGCTCTAGCCGGGAGGAAGTGAGGAAATAGTCGATCCGCCAACCGACGTTGCGCTCGCGAATTTTCGGCATGTACGACCACCAGCTGTACACCCCTTCGCGATCCGGGTAGAAATACCGGAACGTATCGGTAAACCCCGCCGCCAGCAAGTCGGTCATTTTGCCGCGCTCCTCTGGCGTATAGCCGGAGTTGCCCTCGTTCGACTTCGCGTTCTTGATGTCAATCGGCATGTGAGCGACGTTCAAATCCCCGCAAACGATCACCGGCTTAACCACATCCAGCCCGGTCAGGTATGCGCGGAACCGGTCCTCCCACTCCATCCGGTAGTCCAGACGGGAGAGGTCGCGTTTCGCATTCGGCGTATATACCGTCACGAGGTAGAACTCCTCGAATTCCAGCGTGATAATCCGCCCTTCCGGCTCGGAATCCTCCTCCATGCCGTAGCGCACGGACAGCGGTGTAATCCGCGTGAAGACCGCGGTGCCGGAGTAGCCTTTTTTCTCCGCATAATTCCAGTACTGCTCATAATCGCCGCCAAGGTCCAGTTCAATCTGGCCTCCCTGCAGCTTCGTCTCCTGGAGGCAAAAAATATCCGCATCCGCATCCTTGAAATAGTCCAAAAACCCCTTGCCCACGCAGGCCCGCAGTCCGTTCACGTTCCATGAAACCAGCTTCATTTCAAATCCCCTTGCCTTAAAGTAATCGCGAATCGCCGGAATCTAGCAATCTATCGCCCAACCATTCGAATCCAGTGTATCACGTCCCATGCCGTTCAAAAAAGCCTTCCCTTTCTTCAAAACCTGCGCATCGTACATATTGACCGTCGTGCTAAGGATGAACGCAGGCGGCAGCTGTCCCCGGCTGTTCTTATGGCCTTGGATGTGCCACGCATCGCTTTTCTCCCAATTCTTCCATGCCTTCTGGGACTCCCAGCGGATGACAACGACGACCTCCTCGGGTCCTCCCGGCTTTTTCGGTTAACCATCACACTGATGTCCACCAGGCCTTCCATTTGGTCGATCGGGCTCTCCGCGCTAAACCGCGCGAACACCATGCCGCTCTTGCCTTTCTCAACAATCATCGTCCTGGGGTTTTCACAGCATGACGGCGATCGGTCGCCCCCATGCGGCTCTGTTATGCTTCCGCCAACACCGGAACCTCGTAGACGCCCGGCAGCGCACGACGCTTCCGGCTCACGACGTCCGGCGGCTGAACCGCCGGCGCCTGCGGGTGCATCAGCCACGACTTCACCGCGTGAGTATCCGACACCCGGTACAGCGGCGGCTCCTGCTCGAAGTCGATCTTCACCGCATACGAGCTCCGCAGCGCGAAGGCGTCGCCCTTCGGCGGGCGAATCAAATCCGGCGGCGTGCCGGGGATAGCCGACAGCTTCCCGCCGCCATACCCCTCCAGGCTTGGCATCGAGGCCAGCAGCCCCCAGGTGTACGGATGCCGCGGATCATAGAAGATTTCCTCCACCGTCCCGGTTTCGACGATTTGCCCGGCATACATCACCGCCACGCGGTCGGCCATTTTAGCCACAACCCCAAGATCATGCGTAATGAAAATAATCGCAGTGCCGATCTTCCGCTGCAGCTCCTTCATCAGTTCCAGAATCTGCGCTTGAATCGTCACGTCCAGCGCCGTCGTCGGCTCATCGGCGATCAGCAGCTTCGGATTCGCCGCCAATGCGATGGCGATGACCACCCGCTGCCGCATCCCTCCGCTAAACTCGTGCGGATATTGGTGAAACCGGCGCTCGGGGGACGGAATCCCGACCAAATCCAGCAGTTCCACGGCCCGCCGATACGCGGCGTCCTTGGGCATCTGCTCGTGGGTATGGAGCACCTCGGTGATCTGCTTGCCCACCTTCATCGTCGGATTCAGCGAAGTCATCGGGTCCTGAAAGATCATCCCGATCTCCTTGCCGCGAATCCGCTGCATTTGTCTCTCCGTCTTGCCGATCAGCTCCTGCCCGTCAAACCAGATTTCCCCGCGTTTATACACGCCTTGCGGCCGAGGAACCAACTGCATAACCGCCTGGGAAGTGACGCTTTTGCCCGAGCCCGATTCCCCCACGATCGCCAGCGTTTCACCCTTGTCGACATGAAAGCTGACACCGCGGATCGCCTGCACCTCTCCCTCGCGAGTGTTAAAAGAGATGGCCAAATCTTTGACTTCCAGTAAATGCTTCATGGGATCTTGACTCCTTTTCTCTATCATCCTATCTCGTGGTTTGCTGCTATTTATGAAAAGATCTCCATGCTTCAACTGGAGAGTTCATCATTAATAATGATAATGATTATCATTATTAAGTATACCATGCATAGCCGCCCAAGCTCAATTGGAAAAAGTCTGCACCCCTCAGCCCCGATTGCAGTGGACAACTGCGGCAGTGACATTATTCCTATCTCCCTTCCCAAGCGCTATGCTATGGTGTTGAATATGCAAAGATTCAGAGATATGAAATTTCAGATTTTAAGGAGTTTAGTCGATGGACGCGAACCTGCAACAGTTTAAGGCGGAATTTTTCAAAGCGCTCGCCCATCCGATGCGAATTCGTATTTTGGAGGTGCTGAGCGAAGGCGAGCGGAACGTCAATGAGCTGCAGGCGATCCTCGGATCGGAGGGGTCGGCTGTCTCCCAGCAACTGGCCGTTCTTCGCGCCAAAAATCTCGTCAACACGGTCAAAGAAGGCACAACGGTGGTATATTCGCTGCGAGATCCGCTGTTGAAGGATTTGCTCGCGGTAGCCCGGCAAATCTTCGATAACCATTTGGTCGAATCGATTTCATTGCTGCAAGGGATCCGCAAACAACCATAAGGAACCCCCAGTTTCCCCGCCGGGCTGCGGGGGATCTTTTTTGTTTATCGGGATGAATCACGCTGCAGGAACTGCAGATTTCTAAAGAAAAGAAGGGTTTAACGGATGAAGTGGACAGGGAGATTCAGGAATTATAGCGCGGCAGCTTTGCGCAAAGATTTGATTTCGGGATGTATCGTCGGCATCGTGGCGATCCCGCTGGGAATGGCCTTCGCGATCGCGTCCGGCGTCAAGCCGGAATACGGACTGTATACGACCATCATCGCCGGGATTCTGATCTCGCTGCTGGGCGGCTCGCGATTCCAGATTGGGGGGCCGACGGGGGCGTTTATCCCGATTCTGCTTGCCATCGTATTGCAATACGGATATGAAAACCTGCTGATCGCCGGCTTTCTGGCCGGGATTTTCCTGGTGCTGATGGGGCTGCTCCGGCTCGGAACGCTGATCAAGTTCATCCCGCGGCCGGTTACGATCGGGTTTACCGCCGGTATCGCGGTGACCATCTTCAGCGGACAGATCGGCAATTTTCTCGGATTGACCGGCATGAAGCGGCATGAGTATTTTCATGAAAATATGAAGGAGATCGCCCTTCAGTTTCACACCTTGAACGTCTATAGTCTCCTAACGGCTGCCCTCTGTTTGGCGGCGCTGCTGCTGACACCGAAATTCCTGCCGAGAATCCCCGGTTCGCTGGTCGGCATCCTCGTGTCCACGCTCGCCGCGGCTTGGCTGTTCCCCGGCAAGGTGACGACGATCGGCTCCGCTTACGGGGCGATTCCCGGCGGCTTGCCCAGCCTCCACCCGCTGACGTTGTCGTGGGACAACGTCGTGCCGATGTTGCAGCCGGCGCTGATCATCGCTTTGCTCGGCAGCATCGAATCGCTGCTCTCGGCGGTGGTGGCGGACGGGATGACCGGCACCCGCCACAACAGCAACCGCGAGCTGATCGGGCAAGGCCTCGCCAATATGGCCGCCCCGCTGTTCGGCGGCATCCCGGCGACCGGTGCGATCGCCCGCACCGCGACGAACATCAAGAACGGGGCGGTCTCTCCCTTTTCCGGCATCATCCACGGGGTCGTCGTGCTGCTGATCGTGGCGCTGCTCGCGCCTTACGCATCCAACATTCCGCTCGCCAGCATGGCTCCGATCCTGATGGTCGTCGCCTGGAATATGAGCGAGCGCAAAGCGTTCGCCCACATGCTGAAGACGCGGACCGGCGACACGCTCGTCCTGCTCGTCACCTTCCTGCTCACGGTGTTCACCACGCTCACGACCGCCGTAGAAGTGGGACTGGTGCTAGCCGTGGTGCTGTTCGTCAAAAGAATGGGCGAGTTGCTCACCGTCGATAAAGTGCTGCCCGACCTGGCTTCCGGCAAGGATAAGGTACAACCGCACATGGTGACCCAAGATCACGATTGCCCGCAGGTCTCGATTTTTACCGTTGACGGGCCGCTGTTCTTCGGAGCCTCGCAGGCGTTTGACCGGGTCGCCTCGCAAATCGAAGGCGGCCTGCTGCGGGTCGTCTTGATCCGGATGGGCAAGGTGCCGTTTATGGATACGACCGGCGAGGCTAATTTCGCCGCCTTGATCAAACGGCTGCACCAGGCCGGCATCACCGTTGTCGTCTCCGGCCTTCGCGCGCAGCCGCATAAGCTGATGGAGAAAACCGGCTGCTACGGGATGATCGGCGAAGCGAACTTCTTCGAGAATACCGGCGAAGCCTTGACCCATGCGCTGGCCCTGCTCAACGCCGACAGCTGCCGGGGCTGCCGCCATTTCGCCTTCCGCGAATGCACTGGACTTTGCGGCGCGGAACCGGAGCGCAAGCCCCTGCCGGAACTGGCCGGTACACGGGTGCGGGATGGGCAAGTGCCGGTATAAGCGCATGAACTAAGCCCAGCGCACAAACCAATCCCCTCGGAGCACGGAAGACCCATCATCCGTGGTTTCGAGGGGATTGGTGTTATTTAGAAGCCAGTGCATTCACGAGCGTGAGGATGCCTCGCTGGATTTCAGCTTTGGTGCTGCCGTGAACCTTTTGCTGGTAGAGGTACAAATCGGGGCTTAATACAGCGGTCAAGGCACTGCCCATAAACGACGGCTCCACCTCGCGAATCTCCCCGGCCTGAGCCGCTTGCCGGAACAAACCGGTCAAGATGCCATTCAGCTTTTCAAAAATAGGATGCTCGAATTGGGTCAGCTGCTTCTTGCCCGTAAATTCGGACTTGATGCGCAGCAGCAGCTCGGCATGCTCATCGGTGAAATCGACGACCTGGGCAATCGCGCTCCGCAGCCTCTCCAGATGCAATCCCTCCTCATCGGCCTGATCGGCCCCATCAGAATGGCTATCCCGCTCTCCTTGGGTGATTGGCCCTGCCACCAGCGCTTCCAAACCGCTCAGCAATTTCTCCGTATTGTCTCTCAGCAGGTCCGATCCGATCTCCCCAATGTCCGCGTATCTCCGGTAAAGGGAGCCTTGTCCGATTCCCGCCGTACGGGCGATCATGTACATACTGACGCCATCCAGGCCGTGTTCGAGAAACAGCTGCCGAGCTGCCTTCAGGATGCGTTCCCGGTAAGAGTCGCTCCTCCGCCTGTCCTGATTCATCACTTACCTTCCTCTCTGTTTGCGCGATTCCAAAAACGCATTTGACTTATCGGACAATTGTCCGTAAACTAAGTATCGTAAATCTACGGACAATTGTCCGTATCTATATCCATTATACAGAGATACCGGCCGAGGGGCAATCCGATCGCTGATTTTCATCAGAACAGAGGTTGCCCGAATCGGCCAATTAGGAGGAGAAAATCATGGAGCAGACGCTTCCATCCCCTGCGAATTTCAAGCTAAGAAGTATCCTTGTGCCGCTTCTGGCCATCATCGCAGGGGTCTTCATGGTCGTGCTCGACAACACGGCGATGAACGTTGCTTTATCGACGCTGGCCACCGACTTTGGAACCGACCTCAAGACCCTGCAGTGGGTCGTCACCGGTTACATGCTGGCGCAGGCTTCCGTCATCCCGCTATCAGGCTGGTTATCCGACCGCTTCGGAGCGAAGACGGTGTTCCTCAGCGCCGTTGTGCTGTTTACCGTAGGTTCCTTGCTGTGCGCGACGCCGAATCAGGCGGAATGGCTGATCGTCTTCCGGGTCATCCAGGGCTTGGGCGGCGGCTGCGTACTGCCGGTAGCGATGGCTTATGTGTATAAATTAAGCCCAGCCAGCAAGGTGGGCGTCGTCATGGGGATTATGGGGATTCCCGTGCTGTTCGCCCCAGCCATCGGCCCTGTCCTGTCGGGCTGGTTGGTGGAGTATCATACGTGGCGTTTAATTTTCCTGATTAATATTCCGGTCGGGATCCTTTGCCTGGCTATCGGGATCTTCAAGCTGCCGAAGGTGGAACGGAACCCGGTCGCCGGGATCGACAAGTGGGGCATCCTTCTCGGGCCGCTGGCTTTCGCGGCCTTGTCCTATGGCGTCAGCCAAGGCGCAGAAAGCTGGAGCGCAAATAAAACAATCCTTGGCCTCGCCATCGGCGGCGTTGCGCTGATCGCTTTCGTTATCACGGAGCTCAAAACTCGCACCCCGCTGCTCGAGCTGCGCATCTTCCGTTCGGTTGATTTCAGCGCCGGGATTTTCGTCCAGTGGGTGGGGCAATTTGGTTTGTACGGAGCACTGTTCCTGCTGCCCCAATTCCTGCAGCAAGCGCGAGGTTTCGGTGCGTTTGACACCGGACTGACCTTACTGCCGCAAGCGATTGCCTCCGGGCTGATCATGCCGATCGCCGGGATCCTGTTCGATCGGATCGGCGTGCGCTGGCTGGTTGTGCTGGGGCTCAGCCTGGTCTCCGGCGCGCTGTTCCAATATTCGCATGTCGACCTGACGACCGAAAGCCACCAGTTGATCCTCCCGTTGATCATGTGCGGTGCGGGGATGGGCATGATTACGATGCCGATGAATAATCATCTGCTCAACAAAGCGCCGAAGCCGCTAATTAACCGCGTCACGTCGCTGACGAACTCCATGCAGCAGGTGATCAATTCCCTGGCGATTTCCACGCTGGTGACCATTTTAACCTCCAGAACGACGTTCCGCGCGGATGAAATGCGAACCGCAGCCGCGCAAGCTGCCCAAACGGCCAGCGACCTGACCCAGGCTGCAGCCGGTTCGGCTGAAGCGATGCGGCAAGGGGCAGCGATGGCGCTGGCCAAAGGGTTCGATGATACGTTTTTCATCATGATGTTCATGGCGATGGGCGGTGCCGTGCTGGGACTACTGCTGCGGCGGAACCGTCCGGCCAAGGACGAACCGCAAGAAACGGCCCAATCAATCACCGGCAAGGAAAGCATCAGCCATTAACGAGTGAGCGTGAGCGGCGTAAACTCGTCTAGCTTCCCGCCGTACACGTTGTACGCCGACGTATCGCGTATAAACCAGCGGAATACCCGGCGCAGTACCATGGAATGCTTGCAGCCGACGAGCGATGGCTGCTTGGCGAACGACACCTTCTCCGCACGCGTAACGGCGCTGTCGGAGCAGATCTCGCCTTAGGCCTTAGCCTTATGCGAAGGCCGCTCCGACGGCCTCTTGCACTTACGGCGAGTACGAGCAGGCCGTTCCGGCAGCCGCCGCCGAGTTCATTGCCTTCTATCGCCGCAAACGGCACTAAATCCAAATTGTATTTGATTTTTCGCGTACAAATTGGTGGCGATGACCTCAATTCCGATTTCTATTCGATTTTTCATATAGAATCTGGAACTATACCCCTTTGCAGCGCAAATGTATATGAATTTTCATATACATCCCATCGAAATCGCGAATCACGCTGGATTCTATTCGATTTATCGAATACATTGGTTGCCCGAGCCTAAGCCTAAGCGGCGGGTCAATCTCGGAGAATTAGTGGTGGGGGTGCAGCTATTTTTCCGTAAAATCAGCATTGGGTGCAAATAAGGACGAGAATACATCTAATTCCGCAGAAAAGGCCCGATCTCGGCCCAATCGCAGATAATAACTGCATCTCGGCAACTAATCAGCCATTTCCGCCAGAATGCATAAAAATAACTGCAGCTATGCAGTTATTCGCAGATCTGCCTCTGAGGCCGCGCGGCGGATAACTCACCGCCGCCATTTGCCCCAGGCCGAGGCGAATCGGCCTGGCGCGGTCCCAGATCAGCTCCGCATCTACGCCCCAATCTCCCGAAACTCGGTGGGCGTCATGCCGGTCACTTTTTTGAACACTTGCGTGAAGTAACGCGGGTCCTGGTAACCTACCATCGGGGCTATCTGATACACCTTGACATGGCTGTTCTTCAGAATGTATTTGGCTTTCTCGATCCGGCATTCCGTCAAATACTCAAGGAACGTGTAGCCGGTCACCTGCTTGAAGAGCAGGCAGAAGTGACTGATGCTTAAGTCGGCCCGCTCCGCGACCTCCTCCATGCTGAGGTCCTTATGATAGTTGCTGAGGATATACTCCTGCGTCTTGGCGATCACCGTCTGCGCATTGTCCTTGAACTGGCTGTCCTGGCTTTCGCTGATCCACCGGCCGAAGTTCGCCTTAAGCAGCCCGATCATTTCATGCAGCGTCCCGAGGGACTGCAGCTCCTGCAGCAAGCCCTCCAGCGACCATTCCGACAACAGGTTCATTTGCTCGTATTGCCGGAACATCACCACGGTCAGCTCCACGATAACCCGCTCGGCGGCTTCTTTCGAGAAGGACTGCTCCTCAATGTACTGTTTCGTCTCATCCAAGGCCGACAACAGCCGCTCCCGGTTCAGCGTCCGGATACTGTCCAGGAGCACCGCTTCCAGGGGCTTCGGATATTTGGCCTCGCGGTCGGCCCCGGGCTCCCGGCCCGGCTGATCGATGAACACGCCCGCCCGATCGCTGTAGAAGCGCTGATATAACGCTTTGGCGGCGCTTTGGTACGCCTCGCTCAGGCGCTCCAACCCCGCTGCCGTTTGGCTGAACCCAATCGAGCACGACAATTTGGTATAGAGCTGGATCTGCCGGATCACATCGCTCCCAAGCTCTTCCCTCTGATTCAGGAGCAGACTCGGAAACAGCAAGACCCATTCCCCGCTGTGAAAAGGAAACATCGTGAGCGCCCCCTGCGCCATCGACCATTCCCCCAGGATATTACGCACCGCAAACAGCCATAGCCGCCGCTCCTCCGGAGACCACTGCTCATTCAGCTTGACGAAATGATCCAGTTGGATCACCGCCATGAAATAATCCTGCCTCAGCTCGCTGTTCTCCAGCCAGCGCATATGCTGCAGATGGCTTTGACTCTGATTGCCTTCAATAAATTCGGCAAACATGCGCTCCCTCGCCAGCATCGACAACACCTGCACCGAATGCAGCAGCTTGTCGTTCTCCGATTGCTTCTCCAGGGTTTTCTTGGCCCGCCGGATCATCTCGATCAGCTCATCATGGNGACGAAATGATCCAGTTGGATCACCGCCATGAAATAATCCTGCCTCAGCTCGCTGTTCTCCAGCCAGCGCATATGCTGCAGATGGCTTTGACTCTGATTGCCTTCAATAAATTCGGCAAACATGCGCTCCCTCGCCAGCATCGACAACACCTGCACCGAATGCAGCAGCTTGTCGTTCTCCGATTGCTTCTCCAGGGTTTTCTTGGCCCGCCGGATCATCTCGATCAGCTCATCATGGTCGATCGGTTTTAGCAGATAGTCGAATGCGCCTTCCCGCAGCGCCTCGCGTGCATATTCAAACTCCCCATAGCCGCTGACAAAAATAAACAACCGATTCGCATTCTCCGTCAGCACTTCCTTCATCAACGTGATCCCGTCCATTCCCGGCATGCGAATGTCGCTGATGATCATATGCGGCGACAGCTCGTGAACGAGCTGCAGCGCCGCTTCGCCGCTCCGCGCCTCCCCGACGATCTCCAGATCCAGCTCCTCCCAGGGGACGGCCACTCTCAAGCTTCGCAAAATCACCGGTTCATCGTCCACCAAAATAACCCGGTACTTCTCTCCCTTTGTCACCGTTCCACACCTCCAGCCGTTTCACTCGGCAATGAGCTTCGCCGCAGCCGCCAGTATTGCTCCGACGTTTGTTGGATCTGTTCCAGCGCCTTTGCGGGCGTCGCCCGCTGGCTGATCATTTCCTCCAGCACCTTCAGAAAGGTTTTGTTCACCTCCGGAGGAAGCACGTTGTCGTAGGGGACGAAGCTTTGGCTGCTTCTCTCCATCATGTCCACGACCTGCGCGAAGACCGGCCCGGTTTTCTCCGAATCATACGTAATCTTCATCGATGGAATACGCAAGGCCTCGTAAACAATACGCCGCTGCACTTCCTCGGTATAAAAAGCCTTCAGCAGCTCTTGCGCCGCTTCCCATTTGGCTTCTTCCAGATTGGAGGACAAGCCGATTCCGATCGTGTACCCCCCGGCAATCGATTTGCTGCCCCCTTCCGTCAGCGAGGGAAACGGGAGAACCCCAACTTGATTTTGAAAATCCGCCGGCGCTTTCTCGTTATGGAACAGGTTGATATCCCAGCTTCCGTTCAGATACATCGCCGCTTCGCCGCTGGTGAACCGCTCGATGGCCTCCTCAGTGGAAAGATCGTTGGCCGGCTCGTAGAAGGCTTTCTCATCGATCCAAGCTTTGAACTGTTTGAACGCTTTCCAATAATAAGGGTTCTGAAAGCTCAACGACTCATCGCCTTTCACCAGCTCATCGATCAACCCGGGCCCGGCGTACCGGTCCATCAGATAATGCGCGAAAATCGCCGCCGGCCAGCGCTCCTCATTCCCAAGCGCAAACGGCGTGATGCCATGGTCCGTCAAGACGCGCACAGCATGGTTCAAATCCTCCAGTGTCCGGGGCGGTTCCAGGCCTAGTTCATCGAAAATTTCCTTGTTGTAGAACAGCGGCTCGGCGTTGCCTTCAATCGGCAAACCGTAAATATGCTGATCGAACGTCCATAAATGCAAGTCCTGAAACTCCTGCTTCAGCCCGTTCTTCTCAACGAATTCGGTTAAATCCATCAGCCGATTTGAGCGAACGTAAGGCTCAATTTCAGCCCCCCCGAACAGGACGAACATGTCCGGCGGCGTCCCGGTCACCATTTCGCTCTTCAACTTCTGCTCTCGATGAACGGTCTGGTCCATGCCCTCGAAATTCACCTTGACGTTGGGGTGCTTCTCCTGAAATTGGGCAACGACGTCTTCGACGATGTTCAGCATCTGCCGGTCATGCTCCTTAATCCAGAAGTGGCGGAAGGTCAAGGTCACCTTCTCGGTCTGCTTCTCCTCAATCGGCTCGTGCCCGCCGGCAGCGATGATCAGCACGGAAAGCGCCAGCACTACGGCGTAGACCGCGATCCAGCCCCAGTTCAAAAACCATTTTCTCATGTCATCCGCCTCCTTTGGTCCGCTCTATCGTTTCATGGCTTCCGCATCGTGGAGGATCTTGGGAATGCGGAGGCGGATGGTGGAACCTTGTCCGGGAGAAGAGCAGATCAGGATGCCGTAGCGGCTGCCAAACCGGAGACGAAGCCGCTCGTGAACGTTTTTAAGCCCGACGCCAGTTCCCCGGTAACTCTTGTTGCCTCCCTCTCTGCTCCACAAATTCATCAGCGTATCCGCGCTGAAGCCCGGTCCATTATCCGTCACGTCGATCAGGATATCCCGGTCGTCCTCCTTCGCCGTGATCAAGATCAGCCCTTTCTCCTCCATCGGCTCAATCGCATGGTACAGCGCATTTTCCACGATCGGCTGCACGATCAGCTTCTGGGTCAAATGGTACTTAAGCGACTCCGGGATTTCGATGCGGTAGTCGAACTGGTCCTCGAAGCGGAACTTCTGAATGTCCAGATAATGCCGCACATGCTCCATTTCCATTGCCAGCGTGATGAGCTGTTGATTTTCACTAATGCTGATCCGCAGCAGCTTGCCCAGCGAAACCACCATTTTGCTGATATCCTTATTCCCCTGCAAAACGGCCAGCGAATTAATCGACTCCAGCGAGTTATAGATGAAATGCGGGTTAATCTGGGCAACCAGCGCCTGCAGCTCGAATTCCTTCTTGCGCGCCTGCTCGGTCTGCACCTGATCGATGAGTTCGGAAATTTGCGTACTCATCCGGTTGAAGCCATCCACCAGCAAATCCGTTTCATCTTCACTGCGCACCGCGGACGTAATCGGCACGAAAATCCCCTGTTGCACCCGCTTCATCCCGTTCACCGCACCGATAATGCTGCGCACCAGCCGGCGGACGAAGAACCGGTCGAACAGAAAGGCCGAAATCAGCGAGACCAGCACCAGTACGATCGCGATATTGCGAATCGAGATGGACTCCGAAGCGATCAGCTTGCTGGGCGTAATAGCCACCAGATACCAATCCTTGTTATGCGAAGGCAAGTAGGTGATCAGCGATTGTTCCCCTTGATATTTGGCCGTATAGTATCCCTTTCCTTCCGGCTCCTCCCGGGTTAGAAAGGGAAATTCCGTGCGTTCGCCGATATGCGAGCCGGATTTGTCGAACACGATATTCCCCAGCTTGTTGACGAGCAGAATATCCCCTTGCTTTAAGGTCGCGGCATCCCAGAACACTTGGTCCAAAATATCGGGTTTCACATAGATGACCAAGGCGCCGATATCCTCCAGCGAATAATAATCCTTAATCAGCCGGGCCTGAATCAGCACCGGCTTCCCCGCCGCGGCAGAGCCGTTCTCCCCCGGGCCCACCCAGACCGGGCGGCCTTCGGCGGCTTCCATGGCCCCGTACCAGCTTTGCCGCTTCAGTTCCCGGATGGACATGGCCTCATTGAATTGATACTGCAGTTTGTCCTTCGAATACAGCCCGAATGAAGTGATCATCGGGTGGTTAATCAGATTGTTGATGTCTTGTTTCTGCTCGTAGGTCACCGTAAAATTCGCCTGCTTCACGAGCTTCTGAATGAACGGCTGGGCGATCGCCGAGTTGGATACCGTCGTAACCTCGTTCAGCGCAAACTTCAGCTTGCGGTCGGTTTCCAGCAAGGAAACCCAGTAGAAATTGTTGGATTTGTTCTCCATAGCCCGCGAGAAGCTGTAATACGATATGGAACCCATCAGAATGACGGGAATAAAGACGAGAAGAATAATAGCCAGCAAGATTTTTCGACGAAGCTTCATTTCGTTCCTCCTATGCATCTCCTACTCTATTATTCTTCATGGCCTGGCTGATTCCTTGCCGCTTCTAACAACGCGAAATCGCAAGGGGGCCCGGCCCCCTTGCGAATCAGGTTTATCGTATCCTTCCAAGATCTATGATCAAGCCGCGTTTTGCGCCTGTTTGATGGCTTCATTCCATTCAGCTTGCGGATCTGCCTTGTTCTCAAGCACATCCCGGAGCGCCTTCTTGATCAACGCATCCACTTGCTCAAACCGCGGCCCGCGGTAAGCCGGTATTACGCGTTGCGCCGACCTTGCGTACGCCTCAGAGATCACCTGTCCTCCAAAAAAGTCATCCGGATCGGCTTGGAATGCCGGTTCGTTGTACACCGCCGGGATCGAGGGCAGCTGCCCGCTCGCTTGAAACGACTTCAACTGATTCTCCTTGTTGGTTAACCAAGTCATGAAGTCGTAAGCTTCCCTCGGATGCTTCCCTTCCTTCGGCAGCGTCAAGAAGGAGCCGCCCCAACTGCCGGAACCCTCCGGAATTTGGGCAATCCGCCACTTTCCGGCGGTCTCCCTGGCGCTGCGGATCGTGTCCTCCATCCAGGTCGGGCCGAGGACGACGCCTACGTCCCCCTCGCGGATCGCTTTCTCCCACTCCGGAGACCCCAATGTCCGGTTGCCGATCCACCCTTCCTGAATGCCTTTTACCGTAAAATCATACGCCTTTCTCACCTGCGGATTGGTATCCCCGATGAAGGACCCGTCGATTTTGTTGAAGTAAATCCGGTCGGTCGATTGATCCCGAAGGCCGTTGTACACCAAATCCGCCGAGTCGGCAAACGGGATTCCGGTTGCTTCCGTAAACCGCTTCGCCACCGCGGCAAATTTGTCCCATTTGTAGATCGCGGCGCTAAATGACTCGGGGTCGGTCGGAAGTCCGGCCCGCCCCATGAGGTCCGTACGATAGTATATAACGGTCGGACTGATCCCGGCCGGCAAGCCCAACTGAAACGAACCGTCCGCCGAGGTTGCCTGTTTCCAGGACCAATACAGGTAATCCACCTCGATGCCCTTCGCCCCGAGATCATACAAGTTATAAAAATGATCTTGTGCGTCTAGGAAACGCTCTATAAACTCCTGATCCAGCATGAAAATGTCGGGTGTGCCCGTTCCTGCGGACAAAGCGGACTCCATGCGGTCATGATGCACAAATGTATCGGTCATGATGTTGAGATTGATCCGAATCTCGGGATGCATCGCCATATACTCCTGAGCCAGGGTCACATAATGGGTATTTCCCAGCGCCCAGAAAGTTAATACGACGGGGGAACCTGCACTGCCTTCGGTCGTACCCGGAACGTGATTCTCCTCGTTATTCGCCGCATTGATTACGCCATAAGCGCCCAGCAAAGAAATCATCATGGCGGCAATCGGCAGAACAGCCAACCATTTTCCTCTCTTCATTGCCGTTGAATCCTTTCCTGCATCCGAATTTATACTTTAAGTCTAGCGAAAAGGGGGTTGGTTTTTGAGGAGGCAAAATTGCGATTTCAGGTTGGAATTTTTCTGATCGCAGACCACAAAAAGCCGATTCTCCACCTTAACAGCGAAGAATCGGCCATGGATTCCGAGGACAGGGGTTAGAAGAAGTCGAACAACGCCGTTTGACTCACGGGGATCCGCTGTTCGAACGTGTTGACATCGGCTGCCGCACCGGTTAACTTGCCGCAAGCGAACATCTCCCGCGGCCGTTTATAGCCCAGCAATATCGCCGTCAACGTTGAAATGTCGCAGGCGAGCCCGGAATCTGCCGGATGCGCCGGATCGGCCGGCGTCAGGCTCCCTTTTCCCTCCGGGGACACTTCCAGCCGCCAATCCCCTGCGTTCCAGGGGGCAAACGTGTCTTCAATGCGCAGGCTAAGGCGAATGGGACCGGCGGAAGCCGATGCGGTGAACGAATAGTCCTTGATGAAAGCCGCCGCATTCACAATCCGGGCCATGAAGTAAGGCACGGTTTCCTGCTTGCAGCGCGGATCGCGCAGCAAGAACGGCAGCGGGTCATCCGCCGGCACGCGGTCGATGATCGCCTGGGTCACCATGGAATCGTGGTTGGCCAGATACGCCCACAGACCTTGGCGGGCCGGTTCGTTCAAATAGACGAACTCGTCAATGACAAGCTCCCTGTTCTTCACCTGATAAATAAGGTATCCTTCAGGCTCGCCCGATTCGGAGTAGTAAACGGCGGTGTGGTCTTCATCGCCCAATACCATCCGCTTCCACCACGCTTCATCCCGGGCCAGCGTTCCGTTATAGCGCCGGGCAAATGAATGATAGATTCCATCCAGGAGCTCCATGTCCCTCACATCCCGCTTAACGGAACCCGAGGCGTACGTCTTCGACGGGAAGCTGTCGATATTCACGGTATACTTCTTATAATCCGTATACACTTCCCAGCCGAATTTCCGGTAGAAAGGAATCGAGAAGGGATGCAGACAGGACACAACCTGTCCTTGCTCGTTCATGCGTTGAAGCGCGGCCGACAGCAGCTCCCTGACGAGCCCGCCCCGCCGATGCTCCGGCCAGGTCGCCACGCCGGCGATGCCTCCCATGGGAACGGGGCGTCCCTGTACATACAGATGCAAGGGCAACAGCATCAGCTTGGCGAGCAGCTCGCCGTTCTCAAAGACTCCCCAGGATTGCTCGGGAACAAAGCGGCTCCGCTGCTCCTCCCTCTCCTCCTGCTTCACCTTGTACTGAAAGGCATACTCGGACAGGCTCAAGCTGGCGTCAAACTCATCGGCTCGTAACGGTCTGATCTCCACAAACCCACCTCTTTCATCAATTGATGATCATGATCCTCTAACGTATTTATTATAACAAACCGGCGACTTCCCCGCGCTCGTCCAGATGGATTCGCTCCGCAGCCGGAACCTTCGGCAGGCCGGGCATCGTAACGATGTTGCCGGTATGGACGACGACGAAGCCGGCGCCTGCCGATAACGTAACGTCCTTAACCTGCACGGTAAATCCTTCGGGAGCTCCCCGTAGATTCGCCTGGTCGGAGAAGGAATACGGCGTCTTGGCCATGCACACCGGCAGGTGGCCGAAGCCTTGCCGTTCAAGCTCCTCAATACGGGCTGCGGCTTTGGCGCTCAGCTTGATGCCGTCCCCGCGGTAAATTTCTCCCACGATCGTTTCGATTTTGGCCTTAATATCCAGCTCGTCGGAGTAGAGCGGCGTATATCGTGCGGTTTCCTGCTGCAAAATGCCGAGCAGGGTTGTCGCCATTTCTTTGCCGCCCTCGCTGCCTTGAGCCCAAACATCGGACAGCTCTGCCTTAACTCCCAACCGGGTACATTCCTCTTTCACAAGCGAAATTTCCTCTTCCGTATCGCTGATAAAATGGTTCACCGCGACCATCACCGGAACCCCGAACTTCCGGAGGTTCTCCAGGTGCCGCCTCATGTTGGGCAACCCGGCCCGCACCGCTTCCGGGTTCGGTTGGTCCAGCTCCGCCTTGGCCGCTCCGCCGTTATATTTTAATGCCTTCACCGTCACGACCAACACAGCCGCATCCGGCTTCAGGCCGGCCTGCCGGCATTTGATGTCGAAGAACTTCTCCGCCCCCAGGTCGGCCCCGAACCCGGCTTCGGTCACAACGATTTCGGCCAGCTTCAGCGCGGTCTTCGTCCCGATAACGCTGCTGCACCCGTGGGCGATATTGGCAAACGGGCCGCCGTGCACAATCGCCGGGGTTCCCTCGGCCGTTTGTACCAGGTTCGGCTTGATCGCCTCTTTCAACAATACGGTCATCGCGTCAACGGCGCCGATTTGTACAGCCGTGACCGGCTCTCCGGCCATATTACGGGCCACGACCATGCGGCCCAGACGCTCCTTGAGATCATGCGCATCCTCGCTGAGACAGAGAACCGCCATCACTTCGGAAGCGGTTGTGATCATGAACCCGGATTCGTGTACGCTTCCGTTCCCTTCACCAAGACCCACAACGATTTGCCGCAGGCTCCGGTCATTCATATCCATCGCGCGTTTCCACAAGATCCGGTTCGTATCGATCTGCAGGGCGTTCCCTTGAAAGATATGATTATCAATCATCGCAGCGAGCAGGTTATGCGCCGACGTAATCGCATGCAGATCCCCGGTAAAATGCAGGTTGATCTCCTCCGAAGGAAGCAGCTGGGCTTTATTGCTGCCCGTTGCGCCGCCCTTCATGCCAAAGCAAGGACCGAGCGACGGCTCCCTAAGCGCCGCAATGGTCGGTGCCCCGATGGCATTCAACGATTGCGCCAGCCCAATTGTCGTTAAGGTCTTGCCTTCACCGGCCGGTGTCGGATTCATCGCCGTCACCAGCACTAATTTTCCATCAGGCCGACTCCCCAACCTGCTCCGCAACCCCGGATCCAATTTGCTCTTGTACCGTCCGTACAACTCCACATCCTCTTCGGCAATGCCAAAGGACGCAGCCACTTCCAATATTGGCTTCATTCCGCTCCGCTACCTCCATCTATCTCATTCTTGTAAAACCTCATGCAAATCCTGTCTAAAAATTTCATTTCTTATTGTACATGAAAGAGAGGGAACTATGCGTGACGGAATTCGTACGCCCCCCATTGTGTGAGTGGGGAATGGAAAATATATCAAAAGTCACTGGCAATATATAACATATAGAGTAAAGTAGATTATGTATATTTTACCTATAATTCTAGCTTTTGAGGTAAATATACAATATCCCGGAAAGGGGGCAGTGTTCGTAGAGTTCTTAAGCTAACGATTGTGCAAGAAAGGAGTAGATTTATGACAACGAAATGGGTGCGGGGCTTTAGCTTGTTTTTTATCGCGTTTCTCATGTCCCTGTCCGTAAATGTCTCGGCTTCGGCTGCGGAATTCACTCAGGGAGCGGACGTATCCGGCAATAACGTCACTTTATGGTTCAAGTCAAACGTCAACACGACATGGGTGGATGTCCACTATAAGGTGGATCCCGGTATTCAGCAAAATCTACGGATGACCTACAACGCGGGTGCTGGCCGATACGAGCAAACGGTCAATTCAGCAGCTCAAGCCAGGATTGAATATTCCTTTACTTATAATAACGGCTTGCCTGCCTATGACACGACAACGTTCACCTATACAGGCCAGCCCGGCTCGGTGCCGACGTCCGGCTCAATTTATTCGATTCCGGCCTCCTCCATTCCCACCCCTTCCGATGGCGGTGTTAGTCTCAAGGTTATGAACGGTACGGGGGGAGCTTATGCGGATCATCAAATTTATTGGGGAGTGATTGGCATCAATCCGGCCAATGGCAAATGGAGTTATCTGGATTTGTCCGGACGACTTATTCCGATCTCGTCGAATTTAAACGACGCCCCCGGACATTTAACCAAAAACGGTGCCAATTATGCCAACATCTATCACAAGGTTAGCGACGCCGCTTGGGTCAATCTCCCCCGAATCACTTCCGGCCGATTGTTCCTTAGCGTGGACAGCCCCTTGTACATGAAAACGTTTGACGACGGTTTTGCCGGTCCGGATCTCAACAATCCAACCGATCCCAACCTGAATATCATTTTCGACTTTGTGGAATTCACCGTTGACGATAGCGGATATCACGGAAATACGACAAGGGTCGATCAATTTGGTTTTCCAATTCAACACCGTCTGGTTAACCGGGCGGGGAATTACGATCGCACCGTCGGCGAACTGGAATCGGAAACCCGTTCCGGATTGTTTGCGAAATATCAAAATGAAGTCCCCAAGGAATTCAAGTCACTAGGTACCCTGCAAGCCCCTTACCGCATACTCAGCCCTATGAAAGGGCCGTTTAAGCAGGGAGGGGCTTATGAGAACTATTTTGCGGGATACTCCAACATCTCTACCCAGGACATTCTGCTGGGAGTTGGCGGCGCCAGCAATGCTGAAGTATGTGCCGCGCTGAACCGCCACGTTTACTCGGATCCCGGGAGCTGGAATCAACCCGAGAAATACTATCAAGCCGCACCCGCGAACTATTACGCGAAATTCTGGCATGATCACAGCATCGATGGATTAGCTTACGGCTTCTGTTATGACGACGTCAACGGACAAGCCGCCTATCTGGAGGTGGGCGATCCGAAAGGTCTCATCGTAAGAGTAGGTTGGTAAAACGGGTTGCACTATTAATCGATCCTATTGGAGAGAGGGAGGAATTTGAATGCAAGCTCTTCGAAAGAGATTTGCCTTTTTAGCCGTATTTGCCTTATTGATTACCTTATTTGCTCCGCTTTCGGTTGATGTCAAAGCGTCCCCGACAGCAAGCGGCAACACCGCAGTGGAAATGGATGCCGGTTCGATCCAGTTATCCAGCGCCTATCCGGCATGGGACAGCACGAAAGCCTATGTAGGCGGAGACATGGTCTCGTATAATGGCCAGGATTACAAGGCAAAATGGTGGACCCAAGGCGATACACCAGGCACATCGGATGTCTGGGAGCATGTGCCGTCGTCCGATGGCACCTATCCCGCCTGGAACAGCGGGAAAGCCTATGTAGGAGGAGACATTGTCACCTACAATGGTCAATTGTATAAAGCGAAATGGTGGACCCAAGGGGAAACCCCTGGAACCGCAGCCGTTTGGGAGCTGGTGGCGGGCAACCCGGATCCGACAGACCCGACTGATCCAACGGATCCAACCACTCCGACGGACCCGACAGATCCGACAAATCCCATTCCGGGTGGTTTTAAAGTGGTCGGTTATTATCCCAGCTGGGAACCCGGCAAAATTAACACCATCCAGTATCAGAACCTGACGCATATTAATTATGCGTTTGCTATTCCGACCAGCGACGGCTCGCTGCTTCCGCTGAGCAATCCGGACGCCGCCAGTCAAATTATTCGGACGGCTCATGCAAACAACGTGAAGGCGCTGCTCGCAGTAGGCGGTTGGTCTTATAATGACACTCCTTTGGAGAGCACCTTCATGGCAGCGACGAATACACCGGATAAGATCAAGAAATTCGGCGACGCCATCATCGCGATGGCCAAGCAATACGGATTTGACGGCGTAGATATGGATTGGGAGCACCCGAGAACCGACGGCTCAAGCAAGCAGCAATATGAGGATCTGATGGTCTACTTGAGCACGGAGCTGAAGAAGCAAAATATGCTGTTGACCGCTGCGGTCCTGAGCGGCGTAACACCGGATGGCGTCATTTATTGGGACTCGGCGGCTCATACCGACAAAGTCATCCGCGCCGTAGACTGGTTTAACGTCATGGCTTATGACGGCGGAGACGGAGATCGGCATTCCTCCTACGATTTTGCCGTGCTTAGCGGGAAGTATTGGAAGGATACGCGAAAGATGCCGGCCGATAAAGTTGTGCTGGGGGTTCCTTTTTACGGCAGACCTTCCTGGGCTTCTTACGCCGCGATTTTGCAAGCGAACCCTAACGCGTATAATACCGACATTTCGATGATAAACGGCATGCAAGCCTACTACAATGGAATACCGACCATTCAGAAGAAAACGCAATACGCGCTGGAGAACTTGGGCGGCATCATGATTTGGGAAATAAGCCAAGATACGACCGATTCCAGCAAGAGCTTACTGCAAGCGATCGGAAACACCGTTAGAGCTTATCATCCTTAATTAAGCATCTCAATCCCAAAGAGCACTGCCGCTGGGTCGGTGGTGCTCTTTGGTCATCCCTTGACGAAGTAGAAGTTACTTGTAATAGTTGTGCTTGTGCAGTTAATTCTCACCTTTTCGGCAAATCGGGCTCAATAGTTGCCCACATGCAGATAAATTTGCTCAAACAGCCTTAATTCGCTTGAATCGCCGAAAATAACTGCATACAGACAACTAATTACCCAAAAACGGCGGTTTCTCCAAAATTAACTGCAGCTCTGCACTTAATTTTCAAGTTTGCGCCGGACCTGTGTAACGCCTCGCTATCCATGCCCATCAAATGTTCAATCGGCGCTCTCGGTGCTCTTTGGTCATCCCTTGACGAAGTAGAAGTTACTGAAATAGTTGTGTCTGTGCAGTTAATTCTCACCTTTTCGGCAAATCTGGCTCAATAGTTGCCCACATGCGGTTAAATTTGCTCAAACAGCCTTAATTCGCTTGAATCGCCGAAAATAACTGCATACAGACAACTAATTCCCCATAAACAGCGAATTGTCCGAAATTAACTGTAGCTCTGCACTTAACTCTTAAGTTTGCGCCGGACACCTGTGTAACGCCTCGCCTCGCCGCCGAGATGCCCATCAAATGTTCAATCGGTGCTCTCGGTGCTCTTTGGCATCCCTTGACGAAGTAGAAGTTACTTGTAATAGTTGTGTCTGTGCAGTTAATTCTCACCTTTTCAGCAAATCGGACTCAATAGTTGCCCACATGCAGTTAAATTTGCTCAAATAGCCCCATTCCCCGATTATCGCCGAAAATAACTGCATACAGGCAACTAATTCCCCAAAAATGGCGGTTTCTTCAGAAATAACTGCAGCTCCGCACTTAACTCTCAAGTTTGTGCCGGACCTGTGTAACGCGCCTTGCTATCGATGCCCATCAAATGTTCAATCAGTGCTCTCGGTGCTCTTTAGCATTCCTTGACGAAGTAGAAGTTACTTGTAATAGTTGTGTCTGTGCAGTTAATTCTCACCTTTTCAGCAAATCGGACTCAATAGTTGCCCATCTGCAGTTAAATTTGCTCAAACAGCCTTAATTCGCTTGAATCGCCGAAAATAACTGCATACAGACAACTAATTCCCCAAAAGCGGCGGTTTCTCCGAAATTAACTGCAGCTCCGCACTTATGGATAAAACTAAAAGAGCACCACCGGATCAACGGCAGTGCTCTTTGTCTTTGCTTGGCGGCGTCCTACTCTCCCAGGACCCTTCGGTCCAAGTACCATCGGCGCTGGAGGGCTTAACGGTCGTGTTCGGGATGGGAACGAGTGGAACCCCTCCGCCATCGCCACCAAACGGTTCAAGCGTTTTGATCGCCTGAAAACTGGATACGAAACGTAGTTTGCGTGTTAGTTTTTTTGGATAAGCCCTCGACCGATTAGTACCTGTCAGCTCCATACATTGCTGCACTTCCACCTCAGGCCTATCAACCTCGTCGTCTTCAAGGGGTCTTACTAATTGGGAAATCTCATCTTGA
Source organism: Paenibacillus phocaeensis (assembly GCF_900021165.1). Lineage (GTDB taxonomy): Bacteria > Bacillota > Bacilli > Paenibacillales > Paenibacillaceae > Fontibacillus > Fontibacillus phocaensis. Next base: position 119,548 of record NZ_FCOQ01000039.1, read on the forward strand.
GGGGGGCTTCACGCTTAGATGCTTTCAGCGCTTATCCCGTCCGCACTTAGCTACCCAGCTGTGCTCCTGGCGGAACAACTGGTGCACCAGCGGTGCGTCCATCCCGGTCCTCTCGTACTAAGGACAGCTCCTCTCAAATTTCCTACGCCCACGACAGATAGGGACCGAACTGTCTCACGACGTTCTGAACCCAGCTCGCGTACCGCTTTAATGGGCGAACAGCCCAACCCTTGGGACCTACTTCAGCCCCAGGATGCGATGAGCCGACATCGAGGTGCCAAACCTCCCCGTCGATGTGGACTCTTGGGGGAGATAAGCCTGTTATCCCCAGGGTAGCTTTTATCCGTTGAGCGATGGCCCTTCCATGCGGTACCACCGGATCACTAAGCCCGACTTTCGTCCCTGCTCGACTTGTCAGTCTCGCAGTCAAGCTCCCTTTTGCCTTTGCACTCTTCGAATGATTTCCAACCATTCTGAGGGAACCTTGGGGCGCCTCCGTTACTCTTTAGGAGGCGACCGCCCCAGTCAAACTGCCCGCCTGACACTGTCCCCATACCGGATCACGGTACCAGGTTAGAACTCCGATACGATCAGGGTGGTATCCCAACGGCGCCTCCACCGAAGCTGGCGCTCCGGCTTCCTAGGCTCCCACCTATCCTGTACAAATCGTATCAAAGTCCAATATCAAGCTGCAGTAAAGCTCCATGGGGTCTTTCCGTCTTGTCGCGGGTAACCTGCATCTTCACAGGTATTAAAATTTCACCGGATCTCTCGTTGAGACAGCGCCCAAGTCGTTACGCCATTCGTGCGGGTCAGAATTTACCTGACAAGGAATTTCGCTACCTTAGGACCGTTATAGTTACGGCCGCCGTTTACTGGGGCTTCGGTTCATAGCTTCGGGGTAAACCCCTAACCACTCCCCTTAACCTTCCAGCACCGGGCAGGCGTCAGCCCGTATACTTCGCCTTGCGGCTTCGCACAGACCTGTGTTTTTGCTAAACAGTCGCTTGGGCCTTTTCACTGCGGCCCCCTCGAGCTATTCACTCTACCGGGGCACCCCTTCTCCCGAAGTTACGGGGTCATTTTGCCGAGTTCCTTAACGAGAGTTCTTCCGCGCGCCTTAGAATTCTCTTCTCGCCTACCTGTGTCGGTTTGCGGTACGGGCACCTTCTCCTGACTAGAGGCTTTTCTTGGCAGTGTGAGATCATGACCTTCGGTACTGTAAATTTTCCCTCCCCATCACAGCCCAGCCTTACGATGTGCGGATTTGCCTACACACCAGCCTCACTGCTTGGACGGGGCATTCCATCGCCCCGCGTCACTACCCTACTGCGTCACCCCATCGCTCATAACGGATTACGGTGGTACAGGAATTTAAACCTGTTGTCCTTCGACTACGCCTTTCGGCCTCGCCTTAGGTCCCGACTTACCCTGAGCGGACGAACCTTCCTCAGGAACCCTTAGGCTTTCGGCGGATCAGATTCTCACTGATCTTTTCGTTACTCATACCGGCATTCTCACTTGAATACAGTCCACCAGTCCTTCCGGTCTAGCTTCAACCCGTATTCAACGCTCCCCTACCCCTGATGCAATGCATCAAGCCATAGCTTCGGTGGTGTGTTTAGCCCCGTTACATTTTCGGCGCAGAGTCACTCGACCAGTGAGCTATTACGCACTCTTTAAATGGTGGCTGCTTCTAAGCCAACATCCTGGTTGTCTGTGCAACTCCACATCCTTTCCCACTTAACACACACTTGGGGACCTTAGCTGATGGTCTGGGCTGTTTCCCTTTTGACAATGGATCTTAGCACTCACTGTCTGACTCCCGGTTATTCAGTCTATGGCATTCGGAGTTTGACTGAGCTTGGTAACCCTTGGCGGGCCCCGCACCCAATCAGTGCTCTACCTCCACGACTATCCCACCGAGGCTAGCCCTAAAGCTATTTCGGGGAGAACCAGCTATCTCCGAGTTCGATTGGAATTTCTCCGCTACCCCCACCTCATCCCCGCACTTTTCAACGTACGTGGGTTCGGGCCTCCAGTGCGTGTTACCGCACCTTCACCCTGGACAGGGGTAGATCACACGGTTTCGGGTCTACGCCTACAAACTCATTCGCCCTATTCAGACTCGCTTTCGCTGCGGCTCCACCTTCTCGGCTTAACCTTGCTTGCAAACGTAACTCGCCGGTTCATTCTACAAAAGGCACGCCATCACCCATAGATCGGGCTCTGACTTCTTGTAAGCACACGGTTTCAGGTTCTTTTTCACTCCCCTTCCGGGGTGCTTTTCACCTTTCCCTCACGGTACTGCTTCACTATCGGTCACTAGGGAGTATTTAGCCTTACCA